>NZ_CM174415.1:0-97500 GCF_057835005.1 Peribacillus sp. GL_122
TTGGATAACATCGATAGCCTCTGGAACCAGGCGCTCGGAAAAATCGAAAAAAAAATCAGTAAACCAAGCTTTGAAACTTGGCTTAAATCAACCAAGGCTTATTTACTGCAAGGTGATACCTTAACAGTCACCGCTCCCAATGAATTTGCCAGGGATTGGCTTGAAGAACGCTATTCCCATCTTATTTCCGATGTATTGTTTGAACTTACCGGTGAGGAATTGGAAGCAAAATTCATCATTCCCCCCAATCAAGAAGATGATGATTTTACCGTTCCTGTTCAACCTAAAAAGATAAAAAAACAGGACAAAGAGCATGCTGCATTTCCGCAGCATATGCTGAATGCGAAAAATACCTTCGATACATTTGTCATCGGCTCCGGCAATCGTTTTGCCCATGCCGCGTCTCTCGCTGTCGCAGAAGCTCCGGCCAAAGCCTATAATCCCTTATTCATATACGGGGGCGTAGGTCTTGGAAAAACTCATTTAATGCATGCAATCGGGCATTATGTTCTTGAGCATAATCCGAATGCAAAGGTCGTTTATTTATCGTCTGAAAAGTTCACGAATGAATTCATCAACTCGATCCGGGACAATAAAGCTGGGGAATTCCGTGATAGATACCGAAGCGTGGATGTTTTATTAATTGATGATATTCAATTTCTTGCGGGAAAAGAACAAACTCAAGAAGAGTTTTTCCATACATTCAATGCGTTGCATGAAGAAAGCAAGCAGATTGTCATCTCGAGTGACCGCCCGCCAAAAGAGATACCTACACTCGAGGATCGCCTCCGTTCAAGGTTTGAGTGGGGCTTGATCACGGATATCACACCTCCTGACCTAGAAACGCGGATTGCCATATTGCGTAAAAAGGCAAAAGCTGAGGGCCTTGATATCCCGAATGAAGTCATGCTCTATATTGCCAACCAAATCGATTCCAATATTCGTGAGCTGGAGGGTGCACTTATTCGTGTCGTCGCCTATTCTTCATTGATTAATAAAGATATAAATGCCGATTTGGCAGCTGAAGCATTAAAAGACATCATCCCTAGCTCCAAACCTAAAATAATCACCATCTTGGAAATCCAGAAGACAGTCGGTGAACATTATAGTGTCAAACTTGAGGATTTCAAGGCGAAAAAACGGACAAAATCCGTAGCCTTTCCAAGACAGATTGCCATGTATCTTTCCAGGGAGTTAACGGACTCATCCCTGCCTAAGATAGGTGATGAATTTGGAGGTCGCGATCATACGACCGTTATCCATGCGCATGAAAAAATCTCCAAACTCATGCAAACGGACACACAGCTTCAACGTCAGGTTAAAGAAATCCAGGACCAGTTGAGGGTATAATAGATTCTGGATAATGTGAATAACTGATGACTACTTACACACAGTCTGTCCACATGTGGATAGACTGTTTTTCCTTAGGTTGAGTGGACTTATCCACATATCAACAGGCCCTACTACTATTACTACTATCTTTTTTAATAAAAATTATTAATAAATATGCCTATTCGGCAATAAAAAAATTGGAGGATGAAACATGAGATTTATAATCCAAAGAGATCGATTAGTTCATAGTGTCCAAGAAGTAATGAAAGCAGTCACATCAAGGACGACGATTCCGATTCTAACGGGGATAAAAATAAGCGTTACTAGTGAGGGTGTCACTCTAACAGGAAGTGATTCAGATATCTCCATCCAATCATTCATCCCGGCTGAGGTTGACGGAGATGAGATTGTTGAAGTTAAAACTAGCGGCGGTATTGTCCTGAATGCCCGTTTTTTCAGTGAAATTGTCAAAAAGCTGCCGATGGATACTGTAGAAATTGAAGTGGAGAATAACTTTCAAACGATTATTCGCTCAGGCAAAGCTGAATTTAATCTAAATGGACTGGATCCTGAGGAATATCCACATCTTCCGATCATTGAAGAAGAAAATATTTTCAAACTTCCAACGGACCTTTTAAAGACCCTTATCCGCCAAACTGGCTTTGCAGTGTCCACGTCAGAAACACGCCCCATCTTAACAGGTGTAAACTTGAAGGTACAAGATGACGAATTGACCTGTATTGCAACAGATAGTCATAGGCTTGCAATGAGAACAGCCAAAATAGAAAATAAAATTAACGGGACCTATAGCGTTGTAATCCCAGGTAAAAGCCTGAATGAGTTAAGTAAAATCCTTGATGATACAAACGAACTCATTGAAATCGTCATTACCGAAAACCAAGTACTTTTCAAAGCTGAAAATTTATTATTCTTCTCAAGACTGCTTGAAGGAAATTATCCCGATACATCACGCTTGATTCCATCTGATAGCAAAACGGATGTGATTGTTCACACTAAAGATTTTCTTCAAGCGATCGACAGGGCTTCTTTATTGGCGAGAGAAGGAAGAAATAATGTCGTCAAATTGACAACCCTGGAAGGCCGTATAATCGAAGTCTCTTCCAACACTCCTGAAATTGGTAAAGTAATTGAAGAGGTTCAGGCAGAAGCCATTGAAGGTGAAGACCTGAAAATCTCATTCAGTGCCAAATTTGTAATGGATGCTCTAAAAGCATTGGAAGGTTCCGATATAAAAATTAATTTCACAGGTGCAATGCGTCCGTTTGTCATTCGCCCGCTACATGATGATTCCATGCTGCAATTAATTCTCCCGGTAAGGACTTATTAAGCTAAAATAATATTTCAAAAAAATTAAAGGCTTGTATAGCAGGTCTTTAATTTTTTTATATTTAAATATAGGTTTCCAAAGGGTTTTTAGCGTTTTTTCAATGCTGTCCGGAACGCTGAATCGCTAAAAACAAGAACTGAAAAAGCTATACTTTGTCTTAATGGGATTAATTTAGTAAAATGAAATATTAAAGACTACTTAGAAATGAGTGAGGCATGAAATGGACTCCATAAAAATCAATACCGAATATATTACGCTTGGACAATTCCTGAAATTGGCCGATTTGATTCAAAGCGGCGGAATGGCGAAATGGTTCTTAAGTGAATATGAGGTTTACATTAATGGCGAATTAGACGTGAGAAGGGGCAGAAAATTAAGATCAGGTGATAAAATAGAGATTCCTGGATTTGGCACCTACACAATTACAAGCTAAAACATAAGGGAAGAGCGGAATATGTATATTGAAAATATAAGTTTGAAAAATTACCGCAACTATACCGAATTGAATCTGACTTTTGAGAATAAAGTCAATGTAATCCTCGGCGAAAATGCTCAAGGGAAAACAAATGTCATGGAATCCATTTTTGTTTTAGCAATGGCAAAATCCCATCGGACCTCAAATGATAAAGAACTTATTCGCTGGGATGAAGAGTATGCTAAAATAGAAGGAAGAGTTAGAAAGAGAAATACCTCAATACCACTTGAGCTGACCATTTCAAAAAAAGGGAAAAAGGCGAAGTGCAACCATATTGAACAAAGAAAGTTGAGTCAATATGTCGGAAATATGAATGTGGTCATGTTTGCGCCTGAGGATCTTAACCTTGTAAAGGGAAGTCCTCTAGTCAGACGCCGTTTTATAGATATGGAAATTGGCCAGGTTTCTCCCGTATACCTTCATGATATGAGCCAATATCATAAAATACTTCAACAAAGAAATCATTACTTAAAGCTTCTGCAGACCCGGAAACAAACGGATACGACGATGCTTGACGTGCTGACTGATCAATTTATTCAGTATGCAGCGAAAATTGTCGAAAGAAGATACGAGTTTCTTTTAAAGCTCCAGCAATGGGCAGAGCCGATTCATTCGGGGATCTCCAGAAATCTAGAAGTATTGAAAATCCAATATAAACCGTCGCTTGATGTATCAGAATCTATGGATTTGACGAAAATGATAGAAGTATACACAGAAAAATTTGATAAAATAAAAACAAGGGAAATTGAACGGGGTGTAACATTGGTAGGTCCTCATCGTGACGACCTGGTTTTTTTTGTGAATGACCGCGATGTCCAGACATATGGTTCACAAGGACAACAGCGTACGACTGCCCTGTCTTTGAAGCTTGCCGAAATTGAGCTGATCCATGAAGAAATCGGCGAGTATCCCATTTTATTATTGGATGATGTGTTATCGGAACTTGACGATTTCCGTCAATCCCATTTACTGAATACGATACAAGGGAAAGTGCAGACATTTGTGACGACACCCTCCGTTGATGGAATCGATCATCAAACCCTAAGAGAAGCGTCCACCTTTTATGTGAGTCAAGGAAGTATAAAAAAGGTTAAATGATGAGGTGAATGTATGTATCTCCATATTGGTGAAGACATTCTTGTGAAAACGGATGATGTCATAGCCATTTTAGATAAGAAGCTGCTTCAGGCCTCTCCAATCATGAGTGAATTTTTGGAGAAAAAGTCTGATGTAACTTACCATTTAGCAAAAAACTCGGTTAAATCGATTGTAGTGACGGACAAACAGGTATATTATTCACCGCTTGCGTCGTCCACTTTGAAAAAGCGTTCACTGCAGTCATCGCTCTTAATCGATGATATAGATATTCTTTGAAATTAAGCGGTAACGCTTTAATTACTCCAGAAAAATTGATAAATGCCAAAAGAAAAGTGTAGGTGATACGTATGACAATGGAACAAAAAGAAGTACAAGCTCAGGCATACGATGAGAATCAGATACAGGTTTTAGAAGGCTTAGAAGCAGTTCGTAAACGTCCGGGGATGTATATCGGTACGACCTCTGCAAAAGGACTTCACCATCTTGTTTGGGAAATTGTCGATAATAGTATTGATGAAGCGCTAGCTGGTTTCTGTACGGAAATCAAAGTGACGATCGAAGAAGACAATAGCATAACGGTAGTCGATAATGGTCGGGGAATTCCAGTCGGTATCCATGAAAAAATGGGACGGCCAGCAGTTGAAGTGATCATGACGGTCCTTCATGCGGGCGGTAAATTTGGCGGCGGGGGCTACAAGGTTTCCGGTGGTCTGCATGGTGTTGGGGCTTCAGTAGTTAATGCCCTATCCACGGTATTGGAAGTTTATGTTCATCGTGAAGGTAAAATCCATTATCAGCAATTTAACCGCGGTATCCCTAAAGAAGATTTGAAAATTATCGGGGAAACCGATCATACAGGAACGACTGTACACTTCATTCCTGATGGTGAAATTTTCACCGAAACCTTGGAATATGATTTCGATACATTAGCTACACGAATCCGTGAGCTTGCATTCCTGAATAAAGGCTTGAAACTGATCATTGAAGATAAACGTGGGGAAGAAGAGAAGGTCAGGGATTTCCACTATGAGGGCGGTATCAAATCTTATGTTGAGCATTTGAACCGTTCAAAAGAGGTATTGCATGAGGAACCGATTTTCATGGAAGGCGAGAAAGATGGAATTTCTGTTGAATTGGCTCTCCAATATAACGACAGTTATATCAGTAATGTCTTTTCTTTTGCCAATAATATTCATACCTATGAAGGCGGTACACATGAATCAGGATTCAAGACTGCTTTAACCCGTGTCATCAATGATTATGCACGGAAAAATGGTCTTTTAAAAGAGGCTGATTCCAACTTCTCAGGTGAAGATGTCCGGGAAGGTTTAACGGCAATCATTTCGATTAAGCATCCTGATCCACAATTTGAAGGTCAGACGAAAACCAAACTCGGAAACTCTGAAGTAAGAACGGTTACTGATTCCATTCTTTCTGAACGACTTGATGCCTTCTTATACGAAAATCCTGCCGTGGCCCGGAAAATTGTAGATAAAGGGCAAATGGCAGCGAGAGCCCGTATGGCAGCGAAGAAAGCACGTGAATTGACCCGAAGGAAAAGTGCTTTGGAAGTATCCAATCTTCCAGGGAAATTGGCGGATTGTTCTTCCAAGGACCCGGGTATCAGTGAATTGTACATCGTTGAAGGAAACTCGGCGGGAGGCTCGGCAAAGCAAGGACGGGACCGCCATTTCCAAGCCATTTTGCCGCTAAGGGGTAAAATCCTGAATGTAGAAAAAGCGAGATTGGATAGAATCCTTCATAACGAAGAAATAGGTACGATCATTACAGCACTTGGAACAGGCATTGGTGATGAATTCAATATTGAAAAGGCTAGATACCATAAAATTGTCATCATGACCGATGCGGATGTGGATGGTGCCCATATCAGAACACTGATGTTGACATTCTTCTACCGGTATATGCGAAAAATTATCGAGTACGGATATATATATATTGCTCAGCCGCCGCTTTTCAAAATCCAGCAAGGGAAAAAAGTGGATTATGCTTATAATGACCGCGAGCTTGACGAAATCATAGCAAGTTTGCCAAGTACTCCAAAGCCTAACCTGCAGCGTTATAAAGGGCTGGGGGAAATGAATCCAGAGCAATTGTGGGAAACGACCATGAATCCTGATACGAGAACGCTGCTTCAAGTCAGTTTGAAAGATGCTGCCGAGGCAGATGAAACTTTCGAGATGTTGATGGGCGATAAGGTAGAACCACGACGTAACTTCATTGAAGAAAATGCAATTTATGTAAAAAATCTCGATATCTGATTTTTTGACAGGATGCTTTTTACATCCTGTTCTTTACATAGTGAACGAACAGTTAAAACTAAATGAGATATAAGCTTTTTATAGGAGGTTGGCTCCATGTCAGAAAATGAAAGATCAGGTGTAAAAGAAATAAATATAAGTACCGAGATGCGGACATCGTTTTTGGATTATGCGATGAGTGTTATCGTGTCTCGGGCTTTGCCTGATGTAAGGGACGGTTTAAAACCGGTACACCGAAGAATTCTTTATGCAATGAATGATCTTGGAATGACTTCGGATAAACCATTTAAAAAATCTGCCCGTATTGTCGGGGAAGTAATCGGTAAATATCACCCGCATGGTGATTCAGCCGTATATGAAACGATGGTACGGATGGCGCAGCCTTTTAACTATCGCTATATGCTTGTCGATGGTCATGGAAATTTCGGTTCAGTCGATGGAGACCAAGCTGCCGCAATGAGGTACACAGAAGCAAGAATGTCGAAGATTTCGATGGAATTGCTTCGCGATTTAAATAAAGATACGGTTAATTTCCAAGATAACTATGATGGTTCAGAAAGAGAACCAGCCGTTATGCCAGCCCGTTTCCCGAACTTGTTAGTGAATGGATCATCTGGTATAGCAGTAGGGATGGCAACCAATATTCCACCCCATCAATTAGGCGAGGTAATTGACGGCGTATTGGCTTTAAGCAAGAATCCTGAAATTACAATTCCTGAGTTGATGGAATATATCCCTGGTCCGGACTTTCCGACAGCAGGTTTGATTTTAGGGAGAAGTGGAATCAGAAAGGCCTATGAAACCGGAAAAGGGTCAATCATTCAACGTGCGAAAGTCGAGATTGAAGAGAAACCCAATGGTAAACAGGTAATCCTTGTTAAGGAAATCCCTTATCAAGTGAATAAAGCAAGATTGATTGAAAAAATTGCAGAACTTGCTCGAGATAAGAAAATCGAAGGCATTACCGACTTACGGGATGAGTCGGATCGCAACGGTATGCGTATTGTCATGGAGCTTCGAAAGGATGTTAATGCAAATGTCCTTTTAAACAACCTGTATAAGCATACCGCGATGCAGACCACCTTCGGAATCAATCTGCTTGCTTTGGTGGACGGACAGCCTAAAGTATTGAATTTAAAACAATGCCTGCACTACTACTTGGAGCATCAGCAGGTAGTCATACGGCGCAGGACGGAATTTGAATTACGGAAAGCGGAAGCGCGTGCCCATATTTTAGAAGGTTTGCGCATTGCACTTGATAATTTGGATGCAGTCATTTCGTTAATCCGTAGTTCCCAAACTACTGAAATTGCCCGTGAAGGGTTAATGACACAATTTTCACTTTCTGAAAAACAAGCGCAAGCTATCCTGGATATGCGTTTACAACGCTTGACTGGTCTGGAACGTGAAAAAATTGAAGATGAATACCAGGCATTAATGGCCATAATTGCAGAGTATAAAGCCATTCTTGCTGATGAGGAAAAGGTTCTTGAAATTATTCGTGAAGAGCTTCTTGAAATTAAAGAGCGTTTTGATGATAAACGGAGAACTGAAATCACATTAGCCGGCTTTGAAAGCTTGGAAGATGAAGATTTAATCCCAGAGGAAAATATAATCGTGACACTTACGCATAACGGTTATATTAAACGCTTGCCTGCAACCACATACCGCAGTCAAAAACGCGGGGGGCGCGGAATACAGGGTATGGGAACGAATACAGATGACTTTGTCGGTCACTTGTTAACCACATCGACTCATGACACTCTATTATTCTTCACCAACAAAGGTAAAGTCTATCGTTCCAAAGGATATGAAATACCTGAATATGGTAGAACGGCAAAAGGATTGCCGCTTATCAACTTGTTGGAAGTCGATAAAGGCGAGTGGGTCAACGCAATCATACCTGTGAAGGAATTTGCTGACGATTGGTATTTATTCTTCACGACCAGACATGGGGTTTCAAAGCGTACACCTTTGTCTTCTTTTGCAAATATCCGTAATAATGGTTTAATTGCCCTAGGTTTACGTGAAGATGATGAATTGATTTCTGTCCGTCTTACGAATGGAGAGAAACAGATCATAATTGGAACGAAGTCCGGGATGATGATTCGTTTCCCTGAGACGGATGTACGGACAATGGGACGTACTGCAGCGGGTGTGAAAGGGATTTCCTTACGGGCGGATGATGAAGTAGTCGGTATGGAAATTCTTGAAGATGATGAAGAAGTGCTGATTGTTACGAAAAATGGCTATGGTAAACGGACCTCTGCGGAAGAATACCGTATTCAAAGCCGTGGAGGCAAAGGAATAAAAACATGTAATGTCACTGAGAAAAATGGTGAACTTATAGCCGTGAAAACAGTTACGGGTGTAGATGAAGATTTGATGCTGATTACAGCAGCTGGTGTATTAATCCGAATGGAAGTCGAAGGCATTTCTAAAACGGGCCGTAATACACAGGGTGTTAAGCTCATCCGACTCGAATCCGCTGATAATGAATATGTTTCGACGGTAGCCATCGTAGGAAGAGAAGAAGAAGAAGAAGAAAAAGACATGGATATAGAAACGGTCACGACTCCAGATTCTGATTCTGAACCTACTGTAATTGAAGAAAATGAAGAAACTGAAAAAGATACGGAAGAATAATCTTTCCACAAAAAAAGACCCAGGCAATTGAGCGGGGTCTTTTTTTTGTGCTTAAGATGAATTTCAAACTGATTTCATGAGTGTTCGGATTTAAGTAAAAAGACTTATCATATTTAGGAGATTCAAAATGAAAATGCTAATAAATAGAATTTGTTTAGGTATTTAATCATAAAAAAAGGATAGTTTCTACCATGTTTTTCAAGTAGAATGATACTCACCAATATTACCGAGGTGAAACGTTTTGCTTGTGAAAACTCGCTATTTAATCGAAGGCTGCATCCTGTCAAAAGAGATTAGAGGTCTTTCGAACAGACCTATAATGTATGAAAAAACAATATTGACCTGGCAATTAATCGAAGCTTTGCAAGCCTTTTTAATAACAGAGGTAAGCGTTAAAAAAACCTTTATTGATGGAAAGAGATTTCTGCCGAAAGAGGTAATGGATCCAGAATGGGATGAAATGGCATCGGATTTTACGGATTTTTATTTTAAGTCGGTACTAACATATAAACGATTATTTAAAAATTGGCAGGCGGGCAGTAAAATCGAGGTGGCCATGATTCGTTTAATCATGATCCCCCTTATGGACAAGGCTTTAGAGGAACCAGGAAACATTTTGAAGCTGCACCACTATTGCAATAAAGAAGACTATGTATATCATCATGCTATTTCCATTGGATTAATAGGGGGATATATTGCATATAAAATGAAATGCAATAGGGCTGATGTCTATCAAACTGCAATTGGCGGATGTCTGGCAGATTGCGGGATGGCAAAGCTGCCACCAAGGTTATTAAGTAAAACGGCAAGCCTGACAGTAGATGATTATGAGGAGATACATTCTCATCCTATTTTCAGCTACAAGATGATGATTAAAGATAGTTCCATCATTAAGGATAGTGTGAAGATAGCCGTTCTTGAGCATCATGGAAGGTTAGATGGAACGGGTTATCCAAAAAGATTGAAAACAAAGCCCATGAACTTATTCTCAAAAATCATTGCAGTTGCAGATGTATTTCACGCCATGACTTCCGAGAGGACTTATAGAAAGAAACAGTCACCGTTTAAGGTATTAGAAATGATTTTATATGATGACTTTGGTAAATTTGATATTGGGGTAGTTAAAACCTTGTTATCAAGCTTCGCTAATTTTTTCATAGGAAGCAGGGTCAAACTGAACAATGGATTCATTGCTGAAATCATTTTTATTGATGCCTGTTCGGAAACAAGACCGGTCATAAAGGTGAGGGATAGTGAGCAAATTATCAATTTAGGGATTAATCGGGAATTATATATAGAAGAAATATTATAATGTTTAAAGAAAAAGTTTACTCTTAAAAGGTACGCCTTTTCAACTTGATCAGGAGTGCAGTCATAGTATTTGAAATCTATGAATTCGTGTATATTATTTATTTTAAAATAACTATTGCTTTTATTCCCGATACTAGATATAATAACTAAGTCGACAGCGAAAGAAAAAAAGTTGTTGACAAAAAATAATATAGTTGATATATTATTAAAGTCGTTTCTAAGCGAACGACACAAATTGCTCTTTGAAAACTGAACAAAACAAAGCGCCAACGTTAAATTTTAAGTGAGCACACACTATCAAAAAAGCAAATGAGCAAGTCAAACATTTCTTCGGAGAGTTTGATCCTGGCTCAGGACGAACGCTGGCGGCGTGCCTAATACATGCAAGTCGAGCGAATCGACGGGAGCTTGCTCCCTGAGATTAGCGGCGGACGGGTGAGTAACACGTGGGCAACCTGCCTATAAGACTGGGATAACTTCGGGAAACCGGAGCTAATACCGGATACGTTCTTTTCTCGCATGAGAGAAGATGGAAAGACGGTTTACGCTGTCACTTATAGATGGGCCCGCGGCGCATTAGCTAGTTGGTGAGGTAATGGCTCACCAAGGCGACGATGCGTAGCCGACCTGAGAGGGTGATCGGCCACACTGGGACTGAGACACGGCCCAGACTCCTACGGGAGGCAGCAGTAGGGAATCTTCCGCAATGGACGAAAGTCTGACGGAGCAACGCCGCGTGAACGAAGAAGGCCTTCGGGTCGTAAAGTTCTGTTGTTAGGGAAGAACAAGTACCAGAGTAACTGCTGGTACCTTGACGGTACCTAACCAGAAAGCCACGGCTAACTACGTGCCAGCAGCCGCGGTAATACGTAGGTGGCAAGCGTTGTCCGGAATTATTGGGCGTAAAGCGCGCGCAGGTGGTTCCTTAAGTCTGATGTGAAAGCCCACGGCTCAACCGTGGAGGGTCATTGGAAACTGGGGAACTTGAGTGCAGAAGAGGAAAGTGGAATTCCAAGTGTAGCGGTGAAATGCGTAGAGATTTGGAGGAACACCAGTGGCGAAGGCGACTTTCTGGTCTGTAACTGACACTGAGGCGCGAAAGCGTGGGGAGCAAACAGGATTAGATACCCTGGTAGTCCACGCCGTAAACGATGAGTGCTAAGTGTTAGAGGGTTTCCGCCCTTTAGTGCTGCAGCTAACGCATTAAGCACTCCGCCTGGGGAGTACGGCCGCAAGGCTGAAACTCAAAGGAATTGACGGGGGCCCGCACAAGCGGTGGAGCATGTGGTTTAATTCGAAGCAACGCGAAGAACCTTACCAGGTCTTGACATCCTCTGACAACCCTAGAGATAGGGCTTTCCCCTTCGGGGGACAGAGTGACAGGTGGTGCATGGTTGTCGTCAGCTCGTGTCGTGAGATGTTGGGTTAAGTCCCGCAACGAGCGCAACCCTTGATCTTAGTTGCCAGCATTCAGTTGGGCACTCTAAGGTGACTGCCGGTGACAAACCGGAGGAAGGTGGGGATGACGTCAAATCATCATGCCCCTTATGACCTGGGCTACACACGTGCTACAATGGATGGTACAAAGGGCTGCAAACCTGCGAAGGTAAGCGAATCCCATAAAGCCATTCTCAGTTCGGATTGCAGGCTGCAACTCGCCTGCATGAAGCCGGAATCGCTAGTAATCGCGGATCAGCATGCCGCGGTGAATACGTTCCCGGGCCTTGTACACACCGCCCGTCACACCACGAGAGTTTGTAACACCCGAAGTCGGTGAGGTAACCTTCATGGAGCCAGCCGCCTAAGGTGGGACAGATGATTGGGGTGAAGTCGTAACAAGGTAGCCGTATCGGAAGGTGCGGCTGGATCACCTCCTTTCTAAGGATAATTACGAGAGCGCTTTTGTTTTGTTCAGTTTTGAATGAGTGATTCATTCAATTAAATAGCAATCCCGCGATAAGCTTGGGAAGCAGAAGCTTATTATTTATGTGAATGGGCCTATAGCTCAGCTGGTTAGAGCGCACGCCTGATAAGCGTGAGGTCGATGGTTCGAGTCCATTTAGGCCCACCATTCCATTTCCCAAAACGGGGCCTTAGCTCAGCTGGGAGAGCGCCTGCCTTGCACGCAGGAGGTCAGCGGTTCGATCCCGCTAGGCTCCACCAATGAAACAATCACGTTGTGATTGGGACAGCTTGTTCCTTGAAAACTAGATAATAGATAGAAGGCAATTAATTTTTTTCAAAGCATCTGTAAGATCTTTTTTAACGGTTAAGTTAGAAAGGGCGCACGGTGGATGCCTTGGCACTAGGAGCCGATGAAGGACGGGACTAACACCGATATGCTTCGGGGAGCTGTAAGTAAGCTTTGATCCGGAGATTTCCGAATGGGGAAACCCACTGTTCGTAATGGAACAGTATCTTTACCTGAATACATAGGGTACTGAAGGCAGACCCGGGGAACTGAAACATCTAAGTACCCGGAGGAAGAGAAAGCAAACGCGATTTCCTGAGTAGCGGCGAGCGAAACGGAATTAGCCCAAACCAAGAGGCTTGCCTCTTGGGGTTGTAGGACACTCAACATGGAGTTACAAAGGAACGGGGTAAATGAAGTGATCTGGAAAGGTCCGTCGAAGAAGGTAAAAACCCTGTAGTTGAAACTTCGTTCCCTCCTGAGTGGATCCTGAGTACGGCGGGACACGAGAAATCCCGTCGGAAGCAGGGAGGACCATCTCCCAAGGCTAAATACTCCCTAGTGACCGATAGTGAACCAGTACCGTGAGGGAAAGGTGAAAAGCACCCCGGAAGGGGAGTGAAATAGATCCTGAAACCGTGTGCCTACAAGTAGTCAAAGCCCGTTAATGGGTAATGGCGTGCCTTTTGTAGAATGAACCGGCGAGTTACGATTTCATGCGAGGTTAAGTTGATGAGACGGAGCCGCAGCGAAAGCGAGTCTGAATAGGGCGAATGAGTATGAGGTCGTAGACCCGAAACCAGGTGATCTACCCATGTCCAGGGTGAAGTTCAGGTAACACTGAATGGAGGCCCGAACCCACGCACGTTGAAAAGTGCGGGGATGAGGTGTGGGTAGCGGAGAAATTCCAATCGAACCTGGAGATAGCTGGTTCTCTCCGAAATAGCTTTAGGGCTAGCCTCAAGATGAGAGTATTGGAGGTAGAGCACTGATTGGACTAGGGGCCCCCAACGGGTTACCGAATTCAGTCAAACTCCGAATGCCAAATACTTATTCTTGGGAGTCAGACTGCGAGTGATAAGATCCGTAGTCGAAAGGGAAACAGCCCAGACCACCAGCTAAGGTCCCAAAGTATACGTTAAGTGGAAAAGGATGTGGAGTTGCTTAGACAACCAGGATGTTGGCTTAGAAGCAGCCACCATTTAAAGAGTGCGTAATAGCTCACTGGTCGAGTGACTCCGCGCCGAAAATGTACCGGGGCTAAACGTATCACCGAAGCTGTGGATTGACACCATTAGGTGTCGATGGTAGGAGAGCGTTCTAAGGGCGTTGAAGTCAGACCGGAAGGACTGGTGGAGCGCTTAGAAGTGAGAATGCCGGTATGAGTAGCGAAAGAAGGGTGAGAATCCCTTCCACCGAATGCCTAAGGTTTCCTGAGGAAGGCTCGTCCGCTCAGGGTTAGTCGGGACCTAAGCCGAGGCCGAAAGGCGTAGGCGATGGACAACAGGTTGATATTCCTGTACCACCTATACATCGTTTGAACGATGGGGGGACGCAGAAGGATAGGGTAAGCGCGCTGTTGGATATGCGCGTCCAAGCAGTTAGGCCGGAAACGAGGCAAATCCCGTTTCCATTAAGGCGGAGCTGTGATGGCGAGGGAAATATAGTACCGAAGTTCCTGATTCCACGCTGCCAAGAAAAGCCTCTAGTGAGATGTAAGGTGCCCGTACCGCAAACCGACACAGGTAGGCGAGGAGAGAATCCTAAGGTGTGCGAGAGAACTCTCGTTAAGGAACTCGGCAAAATGACCCCGTAACTTCGGGAGAAGGGGTGCTTTTTAGGGTGAATAGCCCAGAAAAGCCGCAGTGAATAGGCCCAGGCGACTGTTTAGCAAAAACACAGGTCTCTGCGAAGCCGCAAGGCGAAGTATAGGGGCTGACACCTGCCCGGTGCTGGAAGGTTAAGGGGAGAGGTTAGCGCAAGCGAAGCTTTGAACCGAAGCCCCAGTAAACGGCGGCCGTAACTATAACGGTCCTAAGGTAGCGAAATTCCTTGTCGGGTAAGTTCCGACCCGCACGAAAGGTGTAACGATCTGGGCACTGTCTCAACGAGAGACTCGGTGAAATTATAGTACCTGTGAAGATGCAGGTTACCCGCGACAGGACGGAAAGACCCCGTGGAGCTTTACTGCAGCCTGATATTGAATTTTGGTACAGCTTGTACAGGATAGGTAGGAGCCTGAGAAGCCGGAGCGCTAGCTTCGGTGGAGGCGTTGGTGGGATACTACCCTGGCTGTATTGAAATTCTAACCCGCGCCCCTTATCGGGGTGGGAGACAGTGTCAGGTGGGCAGTTTGACTGGGGCGGTCGCCTCCTAAAGAGTAACGGAGGCGCCCAAAGGTTCCCTCAGAATGGTTGGAAATCATTCGTAGAGTGTAAAGGCACAAGGGAGCTTGACTGCGAGACCTACAAGTCGAGCAGGGACGAAAGTCGGGCTTAGTGATCCGGTGGTTCCGCATGGAAGGGCCATCGCTCAACGGATAAAAGCTACCCCGGGGATAACAGGCTTATCTCCCCCAAGAGTCCACATCGACGGGGAGGTTTGGCACCTCGATGTCGGCTCATCGCATCCTGGGGCTGTAGTCGGTCCCAAGGGTTGGGCTGTTCGCCCATTAAAGCGGTACGCGAGCTGGGTTCAGAACGTCGTGAGACAGTTCGGTCCCTATCCGTCGCGGGCGCAGGAAATTTGAGAGGAGCTGTCCTTAGTACGAGAGGACCGGGATGGACGCACCGCTGGTGTACCAGTTGTCTTGCCAAAGGCATAGCTGGGTAGCTACGTGCGGACGGGATAAGTGCTGAAAGCATCTAAGCATGAAGCCCCCCTCAAGATGAGATTTCCCATGGCGCAAGCTAGTAAGATCCCTGAAAGATGATCAGGTTGATAGGTCAGAGGTGGAAGCGTGGCGACATGTGGAGCTGACTGATACTAATAGATCGAGGACTTAACCAACGCTTTTTAAAAAATGAAATACCTTCTTATTATCTAGTTTTGAAGGAACAACGTTCCTTTTATGTTTGGTGGCGATAGCGAAGAGGTCACACCCGTTCCCATTCCGAACACGGCAGTTAAGCTCTTCAGCGCCGATGGTAGTTGGGGGTTTCCCCCTGTGAGAGTAGGACGCCGCCAAGCCATTTCAAAGATCAGCCATCCAGCTGGTCTTTTTTCGTCGTTCGGGACAGATCAATTGACCAATTGGATGTTGAAAGGATCAAAAGTGGAACCTCTCGGACTTAATCCATTCAAATATTAAAAATGGCACCTTAGCTTGGCTTATTTTAAGGAATTGCACAATGCAAGGGTAATCATCATTGGGCATGGTTTTCATCAGTTCTGCCCACCATTCTGTTTCATAACGAGCTATTATGCTAAGGTTATAAGAAATCAAATAATGGATCAAAAGTTCAGGTAATGAAAAAGCTGACGAATCTTTATTGAGTGATAGCATGAACTGTCTTTCTGCCAAATTATACCGTATCGGGGAAGAAGCATTATGAATAGGAATGCCATCAGTTTTTAAATGCAGTGTCCCAGGAGCTTCTGAAATACTGTAAACTTGATTCGTTTTAGCTTTCAAAAATTCTTCCATTCGACTGCTGGACATTTGATAGCTATCCAAGGTCGCTGAGGGTAATTGAAAACCGTCCGAAGAGGGTAACATGGCGACGAAATTTTTCTTGGAAACGGACCATGTAAAGTTTTGCATATCCGGAATTTCCTTTATCAGCGTTCCCATGGAAAATTTTTCACCCTCCAGATGCTTTATATGAAATAACTTCTCGGCAATGCAGGTGAAAAGTCCGTTTTTTTGCGTTTTAACTTCATCCTTTAAAAATTCATATTGCTGTTTTTTCTTTTTTCTCGTAGTAACCCCATGGGCAAGCATCGAAGTTGATTCCGGATAGTTGGGATCGATCGTGAGCAGGCAAGCCTTTAACAATTGCGCGAATCCATAAAATGTTAAGATTGGTTGTATGGAAAGTGGTGCAATGGCAGCCTGATTATAATAAGTTTTAGCATGTTCAAGATGGTAAATAAATGGATAACAATTATCGTAACTTTTTATTTCCGCTTCTGCTATTTTTTCATGCGTGTAACATTTTTGTAAAAAAAGTTGTGAGGAAGATGCGGAAAAAAAAGGTGTATATTTATCGAAATTATCATTGTTTTCAGGCATTGCAGCTATCCTCCGAATTAATAGAATAATCAAACTTTTATTTCTCTTCTTGACAGTAGTATGTCCTATTGATAACCTACAAATAATATTTTTAAGCAGGAGGGGAAAATAATGTGGGAAAATAAATTTGCAAAAGAAGGTTTAACCTTTGATGATGTCCTATTAATTCCAGCGAAATCAGAGGTTTTGCCGAAAGATGTTAACCTTCAAGTCAACTTAGCTGAAAACTTAAAGCTCAACCTTCCTATCATCAGTGCAGGAATGGATACCGTGACAGAAGCTGAGATGGCAATTGCCATGGCTCGTCAAGGCGGTTTAGGTATCATCCATAAAAATATGTCCATTGAAGCACAGGCTGAACTGGTGGATAAAGTAAAACGTTCAGAAAGCGGTGTAATTACCGATCCATTTTTCTTAACGCCGGATCACCAGGTATTTGATGCAGAGCATTTAATGGGTAAATATCGCATTTCGGGTGTTCCTGTAGTCAACAATATAGAGGACCAAAAACTTGTGGGTATCATTACAAACCGTGATTTGCGATTTATTTCCGATTTTTCCTTGAAGATTTCCAGTGTCATGACTGTAGAGAATCTGGTCACAGCGCCAGTGGGAACTAACTTGGAACAAGCAGAGAAGATTCTTCAAAAGTACAAAATTGAAAAGCTTCCCCTTGTAGACGATAATGGAGTCCTTAAAGGACTTATTACGATCAAGGATATCGAGAAAGTCATTGAGTTCCCGAATTCGGCGAAAGATAAGCAAGGAAGATTACTTGCAGGTGCTGCAGTCGGAGTGACTAAGGATACAATGAAGCGTGTAGAAATGCTAGTTAAGTCCCATGTCGATGCAATCGTACTTGATACTGCTCACGGTCATTCAGAAGGCGTCCTTGAAATGGTGAAGGAAATCCGCGGGACATATCCTGAATTGACGATCATTGCCGGTAATGTGGCAACGGCTGAAGGAACGAAAGCATTGATTGAAGCGGGTGCCGATGTAGTCAAAGTGGGAATCGGACCAGGGTCAATCTGTACGACAAGGGTTGTGGCTGGTGTAGGTGTTCCACAAATCACGGCAGTTTTCGATTGTGCGACAGAAGCAAGAAAACATGGTAAAACGATTATCGCTGATGGCGGAATTAAATACTCTGGTGATATCGTTAAAGCCCTGGCTGCAGGCGGACATGCAGTAATGCTTGGCAGCATGCTTGCAGGTGTAACTGAAAGCCCAGGCGAAACGGAAATTTTCCAAGGTCGCCGTTTTAAAGTATATCGGGGTATGGGCTCCGTTGCTGCAATGGAAAAGGGATCTAAAGATCGTTACTTCCAAGAAGATAACAAGAAATTCGTACCGGAAGGCATCGAGGGGCGCCTTCCATACAAAGGACCTCTTTCAGATACCATTTTCCAACTGATTGGCGGCATTCGCTCAGGTATGGGATATTGCGGTACAGCCACATTGGAAGAGTTGAGAGAAAACTCTCAATTTGTCAAAATGACCGGTGCCGGGTTAAGGGAAAGCCATCCTCATGATGTACAAATTACCAAAGAAGCACCAAACTACTCAATGTAATGAATTTAACATATAATCGTCATTAAAATTTATTGTTAAAATAGACAGAGTCTGCGATTACTCTGTCTATTTTTTTTATTTTTTCTGTGATAAACTAGACAAGGTGTCAAGGGAATTACATAAAGTTTCTTCTTTGTTATAGAGATTAGCTTAAAAGTTGGAGGTATTGGAAATTGAAAAAAATCAGCAAGATGACCCTCATTTTCACTTTTGTTTTAGTTCTTGTTATGTCGCAATTTGCCTATCAACCGGGGGAAGCTGTTGCTGAATCTGATAATTTGGGTTTAAAAGCAGAGGCAGCCATCATCATTGATGGTGAAACAGGACAAATCGTGTATGAAAAAAATGCCGATAAAGTATTAGGGATTGCATCCATGTCTAAAATGATGACCGAGTACATCATAATGGAGTCAATCAAAAATGGGAAAATCAGTTGGGATCAGAAAGTTAAAATAAATAAATACGTACATGACCTTTCAAAAGCACCTAATTTGTCGAATGTTGGGTTAACAGAAGGTGAAGATTATACAGTTAAGGAACTATATCAAGCTATGGCCGTCTATTCCGGAAATGCGGCAACAGTAGCTTTAGCACAGTTGGTTTCCGGAAGTGAAAAGAGCTTCGTTAAGTTAATGAACGAAAAAGCAAAGGAACTAGGCTTGAAAAACCATAAATTCGTTAATGCCAGCGGTTTGAATAACTCCGATTTATTAGGGCAATATCCTTCGGGTAATGAAGATGATGAAAATATCATGACAGCAAAAGATACTGGTCTTCTTGCTTATCGTTTAATAAACGATTATCCGGAAGTGTTAAAAATCGCCAGCATTCCTAAATTGAAGTTCCGTGATGGAAAAGAATATCCGAACTTCAACTGGATGTTGCCAGGTCTGATATTTGAATATAAAGGCGTAGATGGACTAAAAACGGGATCTACCGACTTTGCCGGTTATGGACATACAGGGACGGTTATCCGAGACGGTCAGCGCTATATCACGGTGGTTATGAAGTCCACTAATAAAAACGAACGTTTTGCAGATAGCACTAAGCTTATGAACTATGCTTATGCAACCTTTAAAAAGGAAAAAGTCCTTCCAGCCAATTACCAGGTGAAAGGGAAAGAAACACTTTCAGTAGTAAAAGGCAAGGAAAAAAACGTTAAGATTCAATCTGAAAAGGCAATCGAGCTACTTGTTGAAAATGGTGAGAAAGATAACTATAAAACAGATTTAGTGATCGATAAAAACAAATTGAATGATGATGGTAAGCTTACTGCACCAATCAAAAAAGGTGAAAAGCTAGGTTACATCACAGTCACTCCTAAAAAAGGAGAAGATTACGGGTACATTAACGGCGATCCAGTTAAGGTTAACGTCGTAGCTGCTGAATCTGTTGAAAAGGCAAACTGGTTCGTATTATCAATGCGAGCGGTTGGCGGATTCTTTGGTGACGTATGGAGCAGTGTAGCTTCTACTGTTAAAGGCTGGTTTTAAGTTTCGCGTATAAAACGGTTGCGTAATGTATAAAATTATAGTACATTATGGAAAACAATCTGATTATATAAGAAAGCAATGACAGGAAATAGTAACAAGTATTTCTTTCTATAGAGAGCCGATGGCTGGTGGAAATCGGTGTGAGAGTTTTGTGAATCCCTCCTGGAGCAGAGTATGGAAAGCCTTTTGGGGTCAGTAAATACTTTCGGTTAAAAGCCGTTATCGAGTTAAGTGGTAGGCGTTTTTCATATGCCTTCAACTAGGGTGGCAACGCGGGTTAACTCTCGTCCCTTCTTCAGGGGACGGGAGTTTTTTGCGTTCTTTGATAAATCATCGAATTATTAAGGAGGAACTGAAAATGTTGGATTTGAAATATGTAAGAAATAATTTTGAAGAAGTGAAGCGTGTATTGCAATTTAGAGGGGAAGATTTGACCGATTTAGGTAAATTCGAGGAACTGGATGTAAAGCGCCGGACTTTGATTGCTGATACGGAAAAGTTGAAAAGCCAAAGAAATGAAGTTTCACAGCAAGTGGCCGTATTGAAACGGGAAAAAAAGGATGCAGATCAGTTGATTGCCCAAATGCGTGAAGTTGGTGACCGTATCAAAGGGTTCGATGATGAACTTCGTGAAGTGGAAGCACAGTTAGAAACATTACTTCTTTCCATTCCGAATATTCCGCATGAAAGTGTGCCTGTTGGTGAGACGGAAGACGATAATGTCGAAATCCGTAAATGGGGAGAGTTACCGGAATTCAAGTTTGAACCGAAACCACACTGGGATGTAGCTGGAGATTTAGGCATCCTGGATTTTGAACGGGCAGCAAAAGTGACCGGAAGCCGATTTGTATTTTATAGGGGTCTTGGTGCTCGATTAGAGCGTGCTTTAATTAGCTTTATGTTGGACCTTCATGTTGAGGAACACGGATATGAAGAAATGCTGCCGCCATATATGGTGAACCGTGCAAGCATGACTGGGACAGGTCAATTGCCAAAATTCGAAGAGGATGCTTTCCGTATCGAAAGTGATGATTACTTCTTGATTCCTACAGCCGAAGTCCCGGTGACAAACTTCCATCGTGATGAAATCATGAGCACGGACGATCTGCCGATAAGCTATGCGGCATACAGCGCTTCATTCCGTTCAGAGGCAGGATCTGCTGGTCGTGATACCCGCGGGTTAATTCGTCAGCACCAGTTCAATAAAGTTGAACTAGTGAAGTTCGTGAAGCCGGAAGATTCTTATGCAGAATTGGAAAATCTCACAGGTCATGCCGAAAAGGTCCTTCAATTGCTAGGCCTTCCATACCGAGTGCTGAGCATGTGTACGGGAGATCTTGGATTCACTGCTGCTAAAAAGTATGATATCGAGGTTTGGATCCCGAGTTATGGGACGTACCGAGAAATTTCTTCTTGCAGTAACTTTGAAGCATTCCAGGCTAGACGGGCCAATATCCGCTTCAGACGTGACGCAAAAGGCAAACCGGAACATGTCCATACTCTAAATGGATCAGGTCTGGCAATCGGCCGTACAGTCGCTGCCCTTTTGGAAAATTATCAGCAGGAAGATGGCAGTGTTATCATTCCTGAAGTATTACGTCCATATATGCGCGGTGCGGAAGTCATTAAACCGTAAGTTAAAAGGAATCAGCTTCTGATTAAAGAGGCTGATTCTCCTTTTTATCAAAGTTTGAAATTATTTTAAAAAAACTTTATAGAGGGCTTGACTTTAATTTTAATTCCATGTAATATAATAAATGTTGATACGGAGGTATACCCAAGTCCGGCTGAAGGGATCGGTCTTGAAAACCGACAGGGGAGTCAAATCCCGCGGGGGTTCGAATCCCTCTACCTCCTCCATAACTTATTAATAACCACAGCGCATAAATTGGATATCGATAAATTCCGTTACAGATATGTAACGGAATTTTTGTTTTCTAATATATTAAAAAACCACCGGATAATCGGTGGTTTTTCTGTTTTAAATATTTCGCAACAACTTGGTTTGCTCCATATATTCGGCAATCCGTTTTATAAGAGGTTCGATGCTTGCTTCATCCTGCATAAGGTCATATTCGTTTATATTTAACCGAAGGACAGGGCAGGCGTTGAATTGATCAATCCATTCTTCATAACGGCCGTGCATTTCCTGCCAATATTCAATTGGGGTATGCTGTTCCATTGGACGTCCACGCTCTTGGATCCGGTCGAGGATATCATCCAGCGAACCTTCGAGATAGATAAGTAAATCAGGGTGCGGGAAGTATGGCGTCATTACCATGGCGTTGAAAAGGCTTGTATAAGTTTCGTAGTCCACATCATTCATCGTGCCTTTTTCATAATGCATTTTTGCAAATATCCCGGTGTCTTCATAAATGGAACGGTCTTGGATAAAACCGCCGCCATATTCGAAGATTTTTTTTTGCTCTTTAAAACGTTCAGCGAGGAAATAGATTTGCAGGTGGAAACTCCAACGATTAAAATCATCGTAAAACTTATCCAGATAGGGGTTCGTATCAACCTTTTCAAAGGATGTCCTGAATTGAAGGGCATCGGCTAAAGCATTGGTCATGGTCGATTTTCCTACGCCAACCGTCCCTGCTATCGTAATGACAGCGTTATTTGGAATGTTATATTTCTTTCGTAAGTTCATTTGACTTTACTCCTTTGTGCAGGGCGTTCTCAATTTGGCTGATTATCGTTTTCAAATCATCCTTGTTCCCGACAAAATCCAGCTCATCTCCGTTGAATGTAAGAACAGGTATGTCAGGGTGCTGTTTCTCAAATGCTTCCATGAATGTTCGATAATCCGCGGATAACTGCTCTAAATAAATGGAGGATATATTTTTTTCGAACTCACGACCTCTTTTACCGATTCGGGAGATAAGAGTATCAAGACTTGCATTTAAATAAATCACCATATTAGGTTTAGGCATATCCCGTGTTAAAATATTGAATATTTCAAGGTATTTATTGTATTGTCCGTTCTTTAACGTTCGTTCAGCAAATATCAAGTTCTTGAATATATGGTAATCAGCCACCACGGCTTGGTTATTAGTAAGATACTTTTTTTCGATATCTTCCAATTGTTTATACCGGTTACACAGAAAAAACATTTCTGTTTGAAAGCTCCACTCATCAATATCTTTATAGAATTTCCCGAGAAATGGATTTTCATCTACAATTTCCTTCAATAATGAAATTTGAAAATGATCTGCGATAACTTTTGCAAGTGATGTTTTTCCCACGCCGATTGGACCTTCGACGGTGATAAATGGGGTGGATTTCATCCAATCTGTCCTCCTTCATGAGGTATCAAGCTGAAATTCCCGGTTATTAGGTTTTTCGCCAAGAGATATTGTATCACAGACTTGGGACTTTAGTGACATTTTTGTCAGGTTGATAAAGAAAGAGAATGAAAGATTGTTTATTGGGGGTGGTATGTAGGTTAGTGCCTTGTTCGATTGAATGCTTAAAAGTCTTCACCATCTTTTATGGATGCCTTGAGAACATGGTTCATCATCTTTAATGCGTAATGATTATCTTCCTTTGATGCAGAAGCGATGCAATCCTTCGGAATCCATAATTTATATTCCCGCATATAGGCATCATTGGCTGTGAATAGCACGCAGATGTTGCCAGCTATTCCAGTAATGATCAGGGTTTCCACGTTTAATCGTTTAAGTAGTGTATTGAGTGCCGTCCCATAAAATGCGGAATGTTTCGGCTTGATGAGAAAGAATTCGTCCTGTTGAGGTTTTATCCTTTCGATTAATGAGGCATTTCCTTCATTTTTACATCTATCAATAATTTTATCGAAGTCAGCCTGCCATAAATCATAATGGTCGTTGATATAAATGATTGGAAAACCTTTTTCTTTCATTTGCTTTTTTAATTCCAAAATCGGATCGACGATAAGTTTCGTATGTTCAAGGAGCATATTCCCGTATTTGAAATCAAAATCATTGATCATATCAATGATAAGCAATGCAAAAGAAGGTGATTCAGGTCGATTCATGGTATATCCTCCTGTATTGTGAGAATTTACTTGCAGCACGTATGCCGCATGCGTTACTATTCATTAGAACAAGTAGTATGACCTTTATTTTTGTCTTATATGTGTCTGTTTACTCCTACTTTATATGAGGGGGTTTTTTTTATGAAGGATGATGTTTATTACATGAATTTAGCCTTAAAGGAAGCAAAAAAAGCGCAGATGTTGAATGAAGTGCCGATTGGCGCTTTAATCGTAATAGACGATCAAGTTATTTCGACAGGGCATAACCTGAGGGAAACGGAACAGAATGCGACGGCACATGCGGAGCTGCTTGCGATCAATGAGGCTTGCAAGGAACTTGGCAGTTGGCGCCTTGAAGATGCGACATTATATGTAACGCTGGAACCTTGTCCCATGTGTGCTGGGGCCATCTTGCAATCAAGGGTGAAAAGGGTAGTTTTTGGAGCGTATGATCCAAAGGCAGGCTGTGCAGGGACATTCATGGATTTACTTCAAGATGAACGCTTTAACCATCAATGTGATGTAACAAGCGGTGTATTGGGGGAAGAGTGCGGCTGGATATTGACTTCTTTTTTTAAAGAGCTTAGGGATAGAAAGAAAACTTTGAAAAGAGAGCAAGCACTTAAGATTGCCGAAGAAAATAAATAGGGGAAAAACGAGTGTCGAAAAAAAGTTTGCTTCGTTTGATAAATTTGGAATCAAACTGTTCATGAACAACACTTGCGTTTTTTTTGTTACCTTAGTATAATGAATTATGCGTCGACATGACGCTGTGAAATTGGTATTACTTTTGCCGTGCTAGACGGGGAGGTAGCGGTGCCCTGTACTCGCAATCCGCTCTAGCGAGGTTGAATCCCTTCTCGAGGTTAGCATTCTGTAGGGCCTGCCTTAAGTAAGTGGTGTTGACGCCCGGGTCCTGCGCAATGGGACTCCATGAACCATGTCAGGTCCGGAAGGAAGCAGCATTAAGTGGAAGTTCTCATGTGCCGCAGGGTTGCCTGGGTCGAGCTAACTGCTTAAGTAACGCTTATGGTTGCTAATCGACAGAAGGTGCACGGCAGTTATTTTACATAAACAAAAAACTCATTCGTATCGGGTGGGTTTTTTTTTATGCCAAGAAGGTAAAGCGCTTGGTATTTTTGAAAAAAATGAGGCAATGATGAAATTTCTTTTTAGACTTTGAAATTAAGGAAATCAGTAATGTATAATAAACAAGATGGAGAAAAGAAGGAGGGATTTCCGTGGGGTATCAAGCATTATACCGGGTATGGCGGCCACAACAATTCATTGATGTAGTCGGGCAGGAACATGTAACGAAAACGTTGCAGAATGCCTTGGTCGGGCAGAAGGTTTCGCATGCCTATTTATTTTCCGGTCCACGTGGAACAGGGAAAACAAGTGCTGCCAAAATTCTAGCAAAAGCAGTGAATTGTGAGCATGCCCCGACAAGTGAGCCCTGTAACGAATGTGCTACCTGCCGCGGAATCACCGATGGCTCCATATCAGATGTTATAGAAATTGATGCAGCATCCAATAATGGTGTCGAGGAAATCCGTGACATTCGTGATAAGGTCAAATATGCTCCTAACGCGGTTACATATAAAGTTTATATCATCGATGAGGTACATATGCTTTCACAAGGGGCTTTCAATGCGCTTTTAAAGACATTGGAAGAACCTCCGAAGCACGTGATTTTTATATTGGCGACGACTGAACCTCATAAGATTCCACTAACGATCATTTCCCGTTGCCAAAGGTTTGATTTTAAAAGGATCCAGCCTCAAGATATAGTTGGCAGGATGTCACAAATCATTGCAGAAACAGGTGTTTCATGTGATGAACAAGCCCTGCATATCATTGCAAGGGCAGCCGAAGGCGGGATGCGAGATGCACTAAGCCTTCTTGATCAAGCGATATCCTTCAGTTCGGAGACAGTTTCTATGGAAGATGCATTGACTGTCACTGGTTCTGTGTCGCAGGCATTTTTAAGCCGTCTGGCAAAGGCTATATATGATAAAGAAGTAGCGGTGGCACTTGAAGTCCTTGAAGAATTGCTGGCCATGGGAAAAGACCCGGCTAGGTTCATAGAAGACATGATTTATTATTTCCGTGACATGCTTTTATTTCAAACGGCACCGGCACTGGCAGAATCCTTCGAGCGTGTTTTGATAGATCCCCAATTTAAGGAATTGGCAGAAGTAATCTCTTCTGAATCGATTTACTCCATTATTGAAAGCTTCAATCAAACACAGCAGGATATGAAATGGACAAATCATCCAAGGATTTTCCTTGAAGTGGCACTTGTGAAGTTATGTAATGAGCAAAGGCCAAATCAAAGTGATAACGGGCAGCTTCAACAGCTGCTGCAGAAAATAGAAGATTTAGAGAAGAAATTACTCGAAATGCAGAAAAACGGCATCCCGGCAGCCATGACGGAAAAACCTGCAGAGCAGGCTAAGGCGCAAAGGGCCGTTAAAAAGGCGTATAAAGCACCTGCAGGAAAGATCAATCAAATTTTGAAACAAGCTACGAAGCCAGACCTTACTGCTGTGAAAAGTAAGTGGGGGGAAGTGCTTGAACAGTTAGGTCAGCAAAATCAAAAATCATTGGCAGCTTTATTAACGGAGGCAGAACCTGTTGCTGCGTCTACTGAAGCTTTTGTGGTAAAATTCAAATATGATATTCATTGTCAAATGGCAATGGAAAATAACCGTTTCGTGGAAGTGATAGCCTCGATCATGCAGCAATTGACCGGACATCGTATGGAGATAGCTGGAGTTCCGGAGAGCCAGTGGCAAAGTTTGCGGGAGGATTTCATATCGACACAGCAGTTCGACGGTCCAGAAGAAACGGAATCAAAAGAAGAAGACCCCTTTATAGCAGAGGCTAGAAAATTAGTCGGCGATGATTTACTTGAAATTAAAGAATAATTGGAGGTAAGAAGAATGGGTATGCGCGGCGGTAATATGCAGAACATGATGAAACAAATGCAAAAGATGCAAAAGAAGATGGCAGAGGCACAGGAAGAATTAGGTGAAAAAAAGGTTGAAGGAACTGCTGGCGGCGGAATGGTGACGGTCATCGTTACTGGACATAAAGAAATAGTCGATGTAGTCATCAAACCGGAAGTTGTCGATCCGGATGATATCGATATGCTTCAGGATTTAGTGCTGGCTGCGACTAACGATGCTTTGAAAAAGGCGGAAGAACTGACAAACCAAACGATGGGACAATTCACTAAGGGAATGAACCTTCCGGGTATGTTTTAAGCAAGTTCAAAAGAAACTTCCTTTCAGGGGGTTTCTTTTGAAATTTTTAGGAGGAATTCGATGCATTATCCAGAACCAATTTCCAAGCTCATTGACAGTTTTATGAAATTGCCGGGGATTGGTCCTAAAACGGCTGCTCGATTAGCCTTTCATGTACTAAGCATGAAGGAAGATACTGTTTTGGATTTTGCAAAAGCACTTGTTAATGCTAAGCGGAATCTTATGTATTGCTCAGTCTGTGGTCATATTACAGATCAAGATCCTTGTTATATTTGCGAAGATCAAAAGAGGGACAGAAGTTTGATTTGTGTGGTTCAGGACCCGAAAGATGTAATAGCTATGGAAAAGATGAGAGAGTTCAATGGTTTATACCATGTACTGCATGGCAGTATTTCCCCAATGGACGGAATCGGTCCGGAAGATATAAATATTCCTGATTTATTAAAGCGCCTGCAAGATGAAACAGTGCTGGAGGTAATTTTGGCTACTAATCCTAACATTGAAGGTGAAGCGACAGCCATGTATATTTCGCGGTTGCTTAGACCATCAGGCATCAAAGTGACCCGAATTGCCCACGGACTTCCTGTTGGCGGAGATTTGGAGTATGCGGATGAAGTGACGCTATCAAAAGCAATAGAAGGAAGAAGAGAAATATAAGATAGCTGGGAGGACTTCACTTGTTCTTTCGTAAAAAAAAGAAACTTCGGAATGAATTCAATGATTCATTAATCGAAGAGCTTGAACATTTGAAATGGAATTGGCATAATCAAAAATCATTACTTGAAAAAAGCGTTGATCCATCTGAGGAAGTAATCGCCCAAACGAGACTGGCGGAAGTGAAATATTTCTACTTATTCAGGGAAGTTAAAAGAAGGAATGTCCGCTTAAAAAGATGATAAGGAAATGGCTGTGAAGGATTGCGTGTTCCTCATGGCCATTTTTTTTCAGTTCTTAATCCATCGATTTCTTCATATAAGTGTAGTACAAGCTTGCGGGGAGGAATGAGTTTGGAACCAGTTGTCTTTGTTGCTGTAATTGGCGGCCTGATTTTAATGCTCCTCATTATCGGGGCGCCATTAAGACCTGTCCGGTTTATAGGGCAGGGGATTATAAAGGTCATTATCGGTGCAGCATTTTTGTTCTTTTTGAATACACTTGGGAATCAAGCGGGCATTCATGTACCCATCAACCCTGTTACCTCGGCAGTCGCCGGTCTGCTTGGAATACCGGGAGTTGCCGCTTTGGCGGCCATTGGTTATTGGATCATTTAAAGGATATTCCGTCGAAGTCTTATGAAAACCCCATGGATATCTCCCTGGGGTTTTTATCATGTTATAGTTTTTTTAAAAAAAACCAATTAAACCATTGACGATAACTCATCAACCTGATAATATATTAGGAGTCGCCAATAACGACATCGTCAATTGCTCAATCGAAAAACAATTTTAAATAATTGTTGACATCAGGTTAAGTAAGTGATAAGATAATAAAGTCGCTTACGAAGTAATGGCGAAAAATCGCTCTTTGAAAACTGAACAAAACAAAGCGCCAACGTTAAATTTTAAGTGAGCACACACTATCAAAAAAGCAAATGAGCAAGTCAAACATTTCTTCGGAGAGTTTGATCCTGGCTCAGGACGAACGCTGGCGGCGTGCCTAATACATGCAAGTCGAGCGAATCGACGGGAGCTTGCTCCCTGAGATTAGCGGCGGACGGGTGAGTAACACGTGGGCAACCTGCCTATAAGACTGGGATAACTTCGGGAAACCGGAGCTAATACCGGATACGTTCTTTTCTCGCATGAGAGAAGATGGAAAGACGGTTTACGCTGTCACTTATAGATGGGCCCGCGGCGCATTAGCTAGTTGGTGAGGTAATGGCTCACCAAGGCGACGATGCGTAGCCGACCTGAGAGGGTGATCGGCCACACTGGGACTGAGACACGGCCCAGACTCCTACGGGAGGCAGCAGTAGGGAATCTTCCGCAATGGACGAAAGTCTGACGGAGCAACGCCGCGTGAACGAAGAAGGCCTTCGGGTCGTAAAGTTCTGTTGTTAGGGAAGAACAAGTACCAGAGTAACTGCTGGTACCTTGACGGTACCTAACCAGAAAGCCACGGCTAACTACGTGCCAGCAGCCGCGGTAATACGTAGGTGGCAAGCGTTGTCCGGAATTATTGGGCGTAAAGCGCGCGCAGGTGGTTCCTTAAGTCTGATGTGAAAGCCCACGGCTCAACCGTGGAGGGTCATTGGAAACTGGGGAACTTGAGTGCAGAAGAGGAAAGTGGAATTCCAAGTGTAGCGGTGAAATGCGTAGAGATTTGGAGGAACACCAGTGGCGAAGGCGACTTTCTGGTCTGTAACTGACACTGAGGCGCGAAAGCGTGGGGAGCAAACAGGATTAGATACCCTGGTAGTCCACGCCGTAAACGATGAGTGCTAAGTGTTAGAGGGTTTCCGCCCTTTAGTGCTGCAGCTAACGCATTAAGCACTCCGCCTGGGGAGTACGGCCGCAAGGCTGAAACTCAAAGGAATTGACGGGGGCCCGCACAAGCGGTGGAGCATGTGGTTTAATTCGAAGCAACGCGAAGAACCTTACCAGGTCTTGACATCCTCTGACAACCCTAGAGATAGGGCTTTCCCCTTCGGGGGACAGAGTGACAGGTGGTGCATGGTTGTCGTCAGCTCGTGTCGTGAGATGTTGGGTTAAGTCCCGCAACGAGCGCAACCCTTGATCTTAGTTGCCAGCATTCAGTTGGGCACTCTAAGGTGACTGCCGGTGACAAACCGGAGGAAGGTGGGGATGACGTCAAATCATCATGCCCCTTATGACCTGGGCTACACACGTGCTACAATGGATGGTACAAAGGGCTGCAAACCTGCGAAGGTAAGCGAATCCCATAAAGCCATTCTCAGTTCGGATTGCAGGCTGCAACTCGCCTGCATGAAGCCGGAATCGCTAGTAATCGCGGATCAGCATGCCGCGGTGAATACGTTCCCGGGCCTTGTACACACCGCCCGTCACACCACGAGAGTTTGTAACACCCGAAGTCGGTGAGGTAACCTTCATGGAGCCAGCCGCCTAAGGTGGGACAGATGATTGGGGTGAAGTCGTAACAAGGTAGCCGTATCGGAAGGTGCGGCTGGATCACCTCCTTTCTAAGGATAATTACGAGGCGCTTTTGTTTTGTTCAGTTTTGAATGAGTGATTCATTCAATTAAATAGCAATCCCGCGATAAGCTTGGGAAGCAGAAGCTTATTATTTATGTGAATGGGCCTATAGCTCAGCTGGTTAGAGCGCACGCCTGATAAGCGTGAGGTCGATGGTTCGAGTCCATTTAGGCCCACCATTCCATTTCCCAAAACGGGGCCTTAGCTCAGCTGGGAGAGCGCCTGCCTTGCACGCAGGAGGTCAGCGGTTCGATCCCGCTAGGCTCCACCAATGAAACAATCACGTTGTGATTGGGACAGCTTGTTCCTTGAAAACTAGATAATAGATAGAAGGCAATTAATTTTTTTCAAAGCATCTGTAAGATCTTTTTTAACGGTTAAGTTAGAAAGGGCGCACGGTGGATGCCTTGGCACTAGGAGCCGATGAAGGACGGGACTAACACCGATATGCTTCGGGGAGCTGTAAGTAAGCTTTGATCCGGAGATTTCCGAATGGGGAAACCCACTGTTCGTAATGGAACAGTATCTTTACCTGAATACATAGGGTACTGAAGGCAGACCCGGGGAACTGAAACATCTAAGTACCCGGAGGAAGAGAAAGCAAACGCGATTTCCTGAGTAGCGGCGAGCGAAACGGAATTAGCCCAAACCAAGAGGCTTGCCTCTTGGGGTTGTAGGACACTCAACATGGAGTTACAAAGGAACGGGGTAAATGAAGCGACCTGGAAAGGTCCGTCGAAGAAGGTAAAAACCCTGTAGTTGAAACTTCGTTCCCTCCTGAGTGGATCCTGAGTACGGCGGGACACGAGAAATCCCGTCGGAAGCAGGGAGGACCATCTCCCAAGGCTAAATACTCCCTAGTGACCGATAGTGAACCAGTACCGTGAGGGAAAGGTGAAAAGCACCCCGGAAGGGGAGTGAAATAGATCCTGAAACCGTGTGCCTACAAGTAGTCAAAGCCCGTTAATGGGTAATGGCGTGCCTTTTGTAGAATGAACCGGCGAGTTACGATTTCATGCGAGGTTAAGTTGATGAGACGGAGCCGCAGCGAAAGCGAGTCTGAATAGGGCGAATGAGTATGAGGTCGTAGACCCGAAACCAGGTGATCTACCCATGTCCAGGGTGAAGTTCAGGTAACACTGAATGGAGGCCCGAACCCACGCACGTTGAAAAGTGCGGGGATGAGGTGTGGGTAGCGGAGAAATTCCAATCGAACCTGGAGATAGCTGGTTCTCTCCGAAATAGCTTTAGGGCTAGCCTCAAGATGAGAGTATTGGAGGTAGAGCACTGATTGGACTAGGGGCCCCCAACGGGTTACCGAATTCAGTCAAACTCCGAATGCCAAATACTTATTCTTGGGAGTCAGACTGCGAGTGATAAGATCCGTAGTCGAAAGGGAAACAGCCCAGACCACCAGCTAAGGTCCCAAAGTATACGTTAAGTGGAAAAGGATGTGGAGTTGCTTAGACAACCAGGATGTTGGCTTAGAAGCAGCCACCATTTAAAGAGTGCGTAATAGCTCACTGGTCGAGTGACTCCGCGCCGAAAATGTACCGGGGCTAAACGTATCACCGAAGCTGTGGATTGACACCATTAGGTGTCGATGGTAGGAGAGCGTTCTAAGGGCGTTGAAGTCAGACCGGAAGGACTGGTGGAGCGCTTAGAAGTGAGAATGCCGGTATGAGTAGCGAAAGAAGGGTGAGAATCCCTTCCACCGAATGCCTAAGGTTTCCTGAGGAAGGCTCGTCCGCTCAGGGTTAGTCGGGACCTAAGCCGAGGCCGAAAGGCGTAGGCGATGGACAACAGGTTGATATTCCTGTACCACCTATACATCGTTTGAACGATGGGGGGACGCAGAAGGATAGGGTAAGCGCGCTGTTGGATATGCGCGTCCAAGCAGTTAGGCCGGAAACGAGGCAAATCCCGTTTCCATTAAGGCGGAGCTGTGATGGCGAGGGAAATATAGTACCGAAGTTCCTGATTCCACGCTGCCAAGAAAAGCCTCTAGTGAGATGTAAGGTGCCCGTACCGCAAACCGACACAGGTAGGCGAGGAGAGAATCCTAAGGTGTGCGAGAGAACTCTCGTTAAGGAACTCGGCAAAATGACCCCGTAACTTCGGGAGAAGGGGTGCTTTTTAGGGTGAATAGCCCAGAAAAGCCGCAGTGAATAGGCCCAGGCGACTGTTTAGCAAAAACACAGGTCTCTGCGAAGCCGCAAGGCGAAGTATAGGGGCTGACACCTGCCCGGTGCTGGAAGGTTAAGGGGAGAGGTTAGCGCAAGCGAAGCTTTGAACCGAAGCCCCAGTAAACGGCGGCCGTAACTATAACGGTCCTAAGGTAGCGAAATTCCTTGTCGGGTAAGTTCCGACCCGCACGAAAGGTGTAACGATCTGGGCACTGTCTCAACGAGAGACTCGGTGAAATTATAGTACCTGTGAAGATGCAGGTTACCCGCGACAGGACGGAAAGACCCCGTGGAGCTTTACTGCAGCCTGATATTGAATTTTGGTACAGCTTGTACAGGATAGGTAGGAGCCTGAGAAGCCGGAGCGCTAGCTTCGGTGGAGGCGTTGGTGGGATACTACCCTGGCTGTATTGAAATTCTAACCCGCGCCCCTTATCGGGGTGGGAGACAGTGTCAGGTGGGCAGTTTGACTGGGGCGGTCGCCTCCTAAAGAGTAACGGAGGCGCCCAAAGGTTCCCTCAGAATGGTTGGAAATCATTCGTAGAGTGTAAAGGCACAAGGGAGCTTGACTGCGAGACCTACAAGTCGAGCAGGGACGAAAGTCGGGCTTAGTGATCCGGTGGTTCCGCATGGAAGGGCCATCGCTCAACGGATAAAAGCTACCCCGGGGATAACAGGCTTATCTCCCCCAAGAGTCCACATCGACGGGGAGGTTTGGCACCTCGATGTCGGCTCATCGCATCCTGGGGCTGTAGTCGGTCCCAAGGGTTGGGCTGTTCGCCCATTAAAGCGGTACGCGAGCTGGGTTCAGAACGTCGTGAGACAGTTCGGTCCCTATCCGTCGCGGGCGCAGGAAATTTGAGAGGAGCTGTCCTTAGTACGAGAGGACCGGGATGGACGCACCGCTGGTGTACCAGTTGTCTTGCCAAAGGCATAGCTGGGTAGCTACGTGCGGACGGGATAAGTGCTGAAAGCATCTAAGCATGAAGCCCCCCTCAAGATGAGATTTCCCATGGCGCAAGCTAGTAAGATCCCTGAAAGATGATCAGGTTGATAGGTCAGAGGTGGAAGCGTGGCGACATGTGGAGCTGACTGATACTAATAGATCGAGGACTTAACCAACGTTTTTTAAAAAATGAAATACCTTCTTATTATCTAGTTTTGAAGGAACAACGTTCCTTTTATGTTTGGTGGCGATAGCGAAGAGGTCACACCCGTTCCCATTCCGAACACGGCAGTTAAGCTCTTCAGCGCCGATGGTAGTTGGGGGTTTCCCCCTGTGAGAGTAGGACGCCGCCAAGCCATTTAAAAAGATCAGCCATCCGGCTGGTCTTTTTTTGCATAATGCAAAGAAAAATCATTGGATATAAAGGGATTATCAATTATGGAAACTTTTATAAAGACATACACGTATTGAAATTCTTCATCATACATTGTTAAAAGCATCCCCGGTTCTCTTAAACTATTTAAATTAATGTATGCGAACAATGGTTTTTGGGGAGAATGCAGGTATGGAGGTGGAGATGTTGGGGACAACAACAACCAAAACGACGGCAGGGGAAACGTGCGCGGTTTGTGAACAAATAAAAGGGATGGGTATACATTTATATACGACTTTTATTTGTGAGGAATGTGAAAGGGATATGATCAGGACGGATACGAACGATCCCAAGTACCAATATTACTTAAAGCAATTAAGAAAAATCACTAATCCTGAAATATTATCATGAAAAAATAGTATGTGGAGAGTTAAAGAGTCAGAGAAAAAAGAAATGATGTGTTTCTTTAATCTCTGATTCTTTTTTTTGTACTTTAGAAGAATGCTTGGAAACATGCTCCAATGTTTCTGTATCTTCCCTCCAAACAGACTGTTCGGAGCCGCATAATTACCTTTCAGCCGACGCAATATGAGATAAAATTGAACTAATTTGATAAAATGAAAAAATACTATGATATGAGGGAAGAGAAAAATGAATCAATCACAGACACCGTTGTTCGATGCACTGAGTGCTTTTTATAAAAAAAGCCCAATATCTCTGCATGTCCCAGGGCATAAAAATGGATGGGTGTTTAATAAAAAGGGCCAAGCCTTATACAATCCCCTTCTTGGTATTGATGCCACGGAGATAAGCGGTTTAGATGACCTGCATGCTCCAGAGGGCGCCATTTTACAGTCCGAGCAACTACTCTCTGACCTATATGGGGTAAAGCGGAGTTATTTTTTGGTTAATGGGTCCACCGTAGGCAACATTGCCATGATTCTTGCTACCTGCCGGGAAGGTGATAAGGTCCTTGTCCAAAGAAGCTGCCATAAATCAATTTTACATGGATTGATGTTAGCGAATGTACAACCGATCTTTTTACAACCAGCTTATTATGAGAAATGGGGCATTGCTGGCGGTGTGGGATCTGAATTAATTGAAGAAGCCTTGAGTGTACATCCAGATGTAAAAGCCATCATTGTTACCTATCCTAATTATTATGGTCTTGGTGAAGACTTGACGGAAATGGTAAGACTCGCACATCAAAAGGGGATCCCTGTGTTGGTGGACGAGGCACATGGCGCTCATTTTCAGTTAGGAAGCCCGTTTCCTAAGCCAGCAATTTTGGCAGGGGCAGATGCCGTTGTCCATTCAGCGCATAAAACACTGCCGGCTATGACAATGGGGTCATTTCTTCATGTGAATTCATCCTTAGTTGATGTCGATCAAGTATCATTCTATTTACAAATGCTTCAGTCGAGCAGTCCATCTTACCCAATTATGGGATCGCTGGACTTAGCTAGGGCCTACTTAGCCGCTTTTACATCAGAAGATAAAATATCCCTTATTGAAAAGATATCAGACTTCAGGTGGGAATTAGGTGCCCTGCAAACAGTAAGGGTGCTGGAGGCCCCACTAGGCACCGTGGCAGACCCGTTGAAAGTGGTCATTCAATCAACAAATGGTTTAAGCGGGTTTGAGTTACAGCAGCTATGTGAAGCCGAAGGCATTTTTACGGAATTGGCTGATCCTGATAATTTATTAATGATTTTACCCTTATTAAAAATGGGTACCGAATTTCCTTTTCATGAAATCGTTCAAACTATAAAAAGTGCCACTGAAGACAGAACTGGAAACAAGGAATCAAATCTTGGGGTCCTATGGCCTGATGGAAGATCAATGACAGGACTTGAAATGCCATACTCCGCCATGAAGCATAGTAAATCCAAATCTGTAACATTACAGAAAGCAGGGGGTGAGGTATCTGCCGAGATGGTCATTCCTTATCCGCCGGGCATCCCTTTAATTATGTCCGGGGAAATGATTACTCCTGAGCATATATTCAATCTGAGGAGACTGCTAGAACTGGGATCAAGGTTTCATGGAGGTTCCTCCCTCTCAAACGGAGAATTGATCGTTTATGAAAGCGGGCATTAAAATGATATACTACAAACAAAGAACCTTGGAGGTACATCGATGAAACGTGGTATTTTTATAACAATGGAAGGGCCTGAGGGTGCCGGGAAAACAACAATTACCCAAATGCTTGGCAAGGCCCTGCAACAAGAAGGCTATCAAGTCCTATTAACGCGTGAGCCGGGGGGAGTTCCCATTTCGGAGCAAATTAGGGAAGTGATCCTTAATAAAGATAATACAGCCATGGACTCGAGAACAGAGGCTTTATTATACGCAGCAGCAAGGCGTCAGCATTTAGTGGAAGTGGTCATGCCTGAGTTGGAACGAGGGGGAATTGTCCTATGTGACCGATTCATAGATAGCTCGTTAGCCTATCAGGGTCATGCAAGGGGCTTGGATATAGAAGAAGTTTATAATATCAATAAATTCGCAATTGGAGATATGATGCCAGATGCCACGTTCTTTTTTGATATAGACCCAGAAGAGGGATTGAGACGTATCCAGTCCAATGGGGAACGGGAAGTGAACCGTCTGGATCTTGAAGCCCTCGACTTCCATAAAAAAGTTCGTGAGGGGTATCAGTTCATTATAAATAGATGGAAAGACCGTTTCATTATCGTGGATGCAGGCCGGACAATAGATGAAGTCCTTGAGGAAACGAAAGCCAGCTTGCTGAAATTTTTAGCGAAAGCAGGAAACTAAATATACAGGTTTCCATAATATTCAACCAATACTATTCCAGACAAGGACTAGTTGATATAATGGAGTTAGTAAAAATTCAGAGTAACCGGAGGATGATGAGAATGAAAATGATCATTGCTGTCGTTCAAGACAAGGATAGTCATCGCCTGCTGAATGAATTAGTGGAAAATAATTTCGGAACGACCAAGCTAGCCAGCACTGGCGGGTTTTTAAAATCAGGCAATACGACTTTTATGATTGGCACAGAGGATGAACGTGTTGACAAAGCCATCCAGATCATCAAACAGAATTGTCAGTCGCGATCCCAATTAGTATCACCGGTTTCACCGATGGGCGGGAATGCCGAGTCCTATGTACCTTACCCAGTGGAGATTCAAGTAGGCGGTGCGACCATTTTTGTTCTGCCGGTTGAAAACTTTTTACAATTTTAACGGTTAGTTTTAGGGAGGTTCATTATGAAAATCAACCATGATATCCCTATTAAGCTGGATAAATCGCGTCAGGATGCCAAGCAGTTTCAAACTGGAAATGGCGGATTTCAGCAAATGGTCCAGACACAGGATCAAAAGATGCAAATCCAAACATTAAACCGTTTGATTGGCGATATTGAAGGGGCGGGTCAGCGTTTAGTAAGGTCACGCACTTTTAGGGAATTGGCAAAATATAAAGCATTGGTGAAACGGTTTGTTAAAGAAGCGGTTGAATATGGACTGGAACTGAAGCAATCCACGAGCTGGAACGAATATGGACAGAGCAGGCCGTTGAAAACCGTGGAAACGATAGATGTAAGATTAGTTGAGTTAAGTGAGGAAATTCTTAATAAAGAGAAAAGCTCGCTTGAAATATTGGAAATGATAGGCGAGATTAAAGGTCTTCTGATTAATTTATATACTTAAGTGAGTTGATGGTTTTGGAAAAAACATGGCAGGAAATGAGTCAAATTCAGCCGCAGGTAATGACGATGCTGCAAAATAGCATAACGAAGAAAAGGGTGGCTCATGCATATTTATTTGAAGGGGAAAAAGGGACAGGTAAGCAAGAGATAAGCAATGCCTTTGCCAAAAGCTTACTATGTGAAGCCCCGACAACAGGTTATGAGCCATGCGAACTTTGTCGGAATTGCAAACGGATTTCAAGTGGGAATCATCCTGATGTCCATTTGATAGAAAGAGACGGTCTCTCAATAAAGAAAGAGCAAATTAAGGGTCTTCAGGAAGAATTTTCGAAAAAAAGTGTAGAGGCGGATCGGAAGGTTTATATGATTGCCGATGCTGACAAAATGTCGGTGGGGGCAGCCAACAGTCTATTGAAATTTTTAGAAGAACCTTCGGCTGATACTGTAGCAATATTGATGACCGAACAGCTTCAGAGGATTCTGCCGACTATATTATCAAGGTGCCAAGTGATTTCGTTCAAGCCATTATCTCCTGAAAATGTGAAACGGAAGCTGATGGAACAGGATGTAGAACCACAGCTGGCTTCGGTTATTGTACACATAACACAGAATGTGGAAGCTGGAATCGGGCTTAGTCATGATGAATGGTTTGTACAAGCTCAAAAAATAGTGGTAAAATTATATGAAGTGTTAAAACTTAATTCCTTGAAGGCATTGCTGTACCTTCAGACGGATTGGTTCACACACTTTAAAGAAAGAGAACAGGTTGACAGAGGTCTTGATTTGTTACTTCTTATATATAAGGATTTATTATACATTCAGTTGGACAAAAAGGACTTCGTTGTGTTCCAAAATAAACTGAAGGAATTTGAAACTCACGCTCTTCATCTTTCCCCAAGACGCCTTGCTGAACATATGGGTTGCATTTTGGAAGCAAAAAGGAAGCTGATGTCCAACACGAATCCACAGCTGTTGATGGAACAGCTTGTGCTGAATTTGCAGGAGGGATCATGATTTGTATGATGTTGTAGGTGTCCGTTTTAAAAAGGCGGGCAAAATATACTACTTCGATCCGGGTGAATTCGCTATTCCTAAGGACGATTTTGTAATAGTGGAGACTGTCCGCGGTGTTGAATTCGGTAAAGTCGTTACAGCCCGAAAACAAGTAGATGAAAACGATGTTGTCCTGCCATTGAAAAAAGTACTTCGGGTCGCTGATGCAAAGGATAAGCTGATTGTAGACGAGAACAAGGCGGCTGCAGAAGAGGCTTACTCTATATGTTGTCAAAAGGTTGTGGAGCATAAGCTGGATATGAAGCTTGTTGATGTGTCATATACTTTCGACAGAAATAAAGTCGTGTTTTATTTTACAGCGGATGGTCGCGTGGATTTCCGTGATTTAGTCAAAGATTTAGCTGCCATATTCAGAACTCGCATAGAACTGCGCCAAATTGGGGTAAGGGATGAGGCAAAGATGCTTGGTGGCATCGGGCCTTGTGGCAGAATGCTTTGCTGCTCCACATTTCTTGGAGATTTTGAACCGGTTTCCATCAAAATGGCGAAGGATCAGAATTTATCATTAAACCCTACAAAAATCTCAGGTTTATGCGGTCGATTGATGTGCTGTCTGAAATATGAAAATGATGAGTATGAAAGTGCGAAGGAAATGCTTCCTGATTTAGGTGAAATGATTAATACGCCTGGTGGCAAAGGCAAGGTAGTGGGGCTTAATATTCTAGAACGCGTACTTCAGATTGAACTAATCGAGCAAGAAAGAGTATTAGAGTATACTCTAGATGAGATTCTAAAAGAGGGAGCCGTTTCTATTCAAGCCACAGATTATTAAGGTGGTGGGAGAGCGTGGATAAGAAAGATATTTTTGAGTCGGTGACCAATATGGAAACCCAGATAGGCCAATTATATAAGCAGCTTGGAGAATTGAAGCAGAACTTAGCTGAAATCCTTGAGGAAAATCAGTCGCTCAAGTTGGAGAAAGAGCATTTGCGCCATCGGTTGGGCCTTGTGGAAGTCGAAAGTGCGCCTGCTGCAGTAAAGGTCAAACAAAAAGTGAAAAACCGTACCGCAAGTACGGACAAGGTTATGGATATCGGGGAAGGCTATGATAATTTAGCCCGTATCTATCAAGAAGGCTTTCATATTTGCAATCTGCATTTTGGCAGTTTACGAAAAGAAGGGGATTGCCTGTTCTGTTTATCTTTTTTAAACAAGAAGTGATAAAGGAATAATATAAAAGATGTTTCTTTTACGTGATAGATAGACCGTTTACAATATATAGTGATTCGGGGTCTGACGCATACTATGAGTCAGACCCCTTTTTGTACGATAGTAATGTAGAAGCATGGTCCCTAAACATGCTTTTTCGATACATGATTAGGAGGGTAACAGCAATGGTAGAACTTAAAGGCGATGAGCGCCTGGATTATCTATTGGCTGAGAATTTAAGGATCATCCAGAGCCCATCGGTGTTCTCTTTTTCATTAGATGCCGTTTTATTATCAAGGTTCGTAAATGTACCGATCCAAAAAGGGAAAATCGTAGATCTTTGCTCAGGTAATGGGGTCGTACCATTGCTGCTGAGTACAAGAACGAAAGGGACAATTACCGGTGTTGAAATTCAAGAGCGGTTATATGACATGGCCCAGAGGAGCATGGACTATAATGGCGTATCCTCTCAAATCGAGATGATACATGGGGATATAAAGGAAATTCCAAAACAGATGGGGTATAGCAAATATGATGTCGTTACTTGCAATCCACCCTATTTCCCGACGCCATCGATCGAGGAAATTAACAAGAATGAGCACTTTGCAATTGCCCGACATGAAATAATGTGTAATCTTGAGGACGTCATGCGTGTTTCAAGCCAGTTGCTGCGTCAAGGTGGGAAGGCTGCATTCGTTCATAGACCGGGCCGTCTGATGGATATCCTGCATTTCATGAGGATGTACAGAATTGAACCGAAGCGACTGCAATTCGTTTATCCTAAGAGTTCAAAAGAAGCGAATACGATTCTTATAGAAGGGATAAAGGACGGCAACCCTGATTTGAAGATTCTTCCTCCACTTGTTGTATATAATGATCAGAATGAGTATAATCCGGAAATCAGAAGGATTCTATATGGAGAGGAATAAGCATTATTTTTATGTTTTGAAATGCAGGGACGGCAGCTATTATGCCGGGTATACAAATAATTTGCACCGTAGGATTGATGCTCATAATAATGGCAGGGGTGCAAAGTATACACGAGGCCGGACCCCGGTTGAACTGATTTATCATGAAATATTCGAAACACGGACATTGGCCATGCAGGCTGAATATAAATTTAAGCAATTAACAAGAAAACAAAAGCAAAAGTGGATGGCAAAGGAGGATACATGATATGTGGCAGCAAAAGAGTTTTGAAAAAGAAGGATTGGAGCCAGCTCTATATCTGGTTCCTACACCAATAGGAAACCTTGAGGATATGAGTTTCCGGGCTTTAAGAATCTTAAAGGAAGCGGATGTCATTGCTGCTGAGGACACGCGAAATACGAAGAAGTTATGCAACTACTTTGAAATTTCGACACCTATCGTCAGTTACCATGAACATAATAAGGAATATAGCGGGAAGCAAATGCTAGAGAGGCTTCGATCTGGAGAGGTCATCGCATTGGTGAGTGATGCTGGCTTGCCGACGATATCCGACCCGGGATATGAACTGGTCAAAGATGCCATTGCCGAACAGTTTAAAGTCATCCCATTGCCGGGGGCAAATGCTGCATTAACTGCATTGATCGCATCTGGACTGATTCCGCAGCCTTTTTACTTTTATGGCTTTCTACAACGGGGAGCAAAAGAAAAAAAGCAGGAGCTGGAAAAATTAAAAAAAATGGAATCGACTTGGATCGTTTATGAATCGCCACATCGATTGAAAGAAACATTGAAACATATGCATGAAATTTTAGGTGACCGCCGTATAGTATTATGCCGCGAATTAACCAAGAAATTCGAAGAGTTCATTCGAGGGACTGTGAGTGAAGCATTGACGTGGGCGATGGAATCTGAAATTCGCGGTGAGTTCTGTTTAATAATTGAAGGTGGGCAATGGTCGGAAGAGGAACCTGAAGAAGCTTGGTGGATGGCCCTTGATATCGTCGGTCATGTTAATCATTATATAGAAACCAAGCAGTTCACTTCAAAGGATGCAATCAAGCAGGTCGCAAAAGATCGCAATATGCAAAAACGTGATGTATATCAAGCGTATCACATTGATATACAATAATAATAAACATAAAAAAAACTTCCGATGACCGGAAGTTTTTTTATCATTTATTTAGAAGCAGTGAAGTTTTGTTGAATTTCTTGAATAAGTAATTCTGCACCTTCACGACTAAGGATCAATTTACCATTAGCAAGTGTAAGGTTGTTATCGGAAACTTCACCTGTAACTTGGCAAGTCATGTTTGGTTTGTATTTTTTCAAGATGATGCGCTCATCATCAACATAGATTTCAAGAGCGTCTTTCTCAGCGATACCCAATGTACGACGAAGTTCGATTGGAATAACCACCCGGCCTAACTCATCAACTTTACGAACAATACCTGTAGATTTCATTTTAAAAATTCTCCTCTCAGTTACAATCTAGTACCCTATTTCTATTTTTTTCGCCATTATTCGACAAATTTTTTTATAAATTTATAATACCAGCCATTCCCAAATTCGTCAATGATTTATTTTCATTTTTTTGTAAGAAATAGCATGCCTCTTTTCGTGTAACAAAAAGGCTTTTAAAGAGGAAAAATCGGTTATATCTTTAAAAGTGAAGAAATAGCAGGATACAAAGAACTACTCACTTCACCACATTTCGACAAAGTATGCATATAAAAAACACACTTCACTATTATATGATTAAATATAATTTAGTTTCAAAACAAAAGTTCTGAATTAAGGATAATTTTCTGAAAAAGTTTACGAATATGTGAGTTGTTGCACAAAAAAAGAAATTTAGGTATATTTTGTTGAGGTAAGAGGTAATGCTGTCATAAGGGAAGTTCACTTCCAGTTCCCTTATTGTTAAAATGAGATTTACTTATATTTTTTTATTCTATTAACATGATGATTAGATTAGTGATTATTGTCGCGCAGAATTGTATATAGCGTTAAAATAGAGATAATAGCTTAAAATATATTCTTATAGCTTGGGCCAGTCCTATAGCCGGTTTTTCAAATGATGAGGAGGGAACGAAGTGCAAGATAAATTAAAAACATTCTATATCACGACACCCATATATTATCCGAGTGGTAATTTACATATAGGGCACGCGTATACGACAGTGGCAGGGGATGCCATGGCTCGTTATAAAAGGATGCGTGGCTTCGATGTCATGTATTTAACAGGAACTGATGAACATGGTCAAAAAATCCAGCGTAAAGCGGCTGAGGAAGGAGTCACTCCTCAGCAATATGTAGATAATATCGTATCGGGGATTAAAGAGCTCTGGGAAAAGCTTGATATTTCATATGATGATTTCATCAGGACGACGGAAGATCGCCATAAAGAGGTCGTAGCCAAGATTTTCAAAAGGCTATTGGACCAGGGTGATATATATTTGGACCAATATGAAGGATTATATTGTACACCATGCGAATCTTTCTTCACGGAACGTCAGGTGGAAGAAAGCAATGGAAATTGTCCTGATTGCGGCAGGCCTGTTGAAAAGGTGAAAGAGGAATCTTATTTCTTTAAGATGAGTAAATATGCGGATCGGTTACTGAAATTTTATGAGGAGAACCCGGATTTCATTCAACCGGAATCGCGCAAAAACGAAATGATCAATAACTTCATCAAGCCTGGATTGGAAGACCTGGCCGTTTCCCGTACTACTTTCGATTGGGGCATCAAGGTGCCGGGAGATCCAAAGCATGTTATTTATGTATGGATTGATGCATTGACCAATTATATAACGGCATTAGGGTATGGAACGGATAATGATTCTAAATACTTGAATTATTGGCCTGCCGATGTACATCTGGTCGGAAAGGAAATCGTTCGTTTCCATACAATCTATTGGCCGATCATGTTAATGGCCCTTGACGTGCCGCTTCCAAAGAAAGTCTTTGCCCACGGATGGCTTCTCATGAAAGATGGTAAAATGTCCAAATCAAAAGGGAATGTAGTAGATCCCGTTACATTGATTGATCGTTACGGTTTGGATTCTTTACGCTACTACTTATTGCGTGAAGTACCATTTGGTTCAGATGGAGTATTTACACCGGAAGGGTTTGTGGAACGGATCAATTTTGACCTGGCAAATGATTTAGGGAATTTATTAAATCGAACAGTTGCAATGGTCAATAAGTATTTTGATGGTGTGATTCCAAATTACGGAGGATCCAATGGCGAATTCGAAAAGGCTTTGCTTGAAATGAACCAAGATACGGTAGGTAAGTATGAGGAAGCAATGGAAAACATGGAATTTTCAGTTGCACTAACATCCATTTGGCAACTCGTGAGCAGAACTAATAAATTCATTGATGAGACCCAGCCATGGACTCTTGCTAAAGATGAATCAAGGAAGGAAGACCTTGCTAGTGTCATGGTTCATTTGGCGGAATCATTACGCAGGACGGCAATCCTTTTGAAACCGTTCTTGACGCAAACACCGGAAAAAATCTTTGCTCAGCTTAGCATCAAAGATGATGTGTTAAAATCCTGGGACAGTTTAGCGGAATTCGGTCAAATTCCTGCTGAAACAAAAGTCTTGAAGGGAGAGCCGATCTTCCCTCGTCTGGATATGGAAGAGGAAGTTTTATATATTAAAGATCAAATGCAGGGCGGCGCCCCCAAGGCCGAGGAAAAAGTGGAAGAGACGATTCCCGAAGTTGATGAAATCACTATTGATGACTTTACAAAAGTGGAGCTTCGTGTTGCTCAGGTCATGGAAGTTGAGCCTGTTAAGAAGGCGGATAAGCTTCTTAAACTTCAGCTTGATTTGGGTTATGAGAAACGCCAAGTCGTATCAGGCATTGCACAGCACTATAAACCTGAAGATTTAGTAGGCAAAAAAGTGATATGCGTAACAAATTTGAAACCTGTTAAACTTCGTGGCGAGCTCTCTCAAGGAATGATTTTGGCGGGAAGCCAGGATGGAGTGCTCTCAGTCGCTACAATAGATTCATCGATTCCTAATGGTTCAAAGGTGAAATAAACCGATGAAAACATAAAGGTGTTTCATATGAAACATTTTTATGTTTTTTTCTTTATGCTTTTGGAAAAAGTAATTTAAAACAGGTTTAGTTTTTTGTTCTGCATTTATTTGTTGGGCATATAGGATCCTTTGTAATCTTTTTGTTACCTAAATGTGAAACATAAAACTTTCATTTTTTTATAAAATAGTGCTAGAAAGGAAGAAAAATAATGTTATTTGATACACACGTACATGTTAATGCGGAACAATTCAACGAGGATCTCGAAGACGTAATAGACAGAGCTAAGGAAGCAGGAGTCAATAATATGGTAGTCGTTGGTTTTGACCGGCCTACTATTATAAGGGCAATGGAATTAATAGAAGCTTATGATTTCATGTATGCCGCGGTCGGATGGCATCCTGTGGATGCTATAGATATGACAGAAGAGGACTTAAAATGGATCGAGGAATTATCCAATCATCCAAAGGTTGTGGCCATTGGTGAGATGGGCCTGGATTATCATTGGGATAAATCGCCGAAAGATGTTCAAATGGAGGTGTTCAGGAAGCAAATCCGATTGGCAAAAAAGGTGGGTCTGCCCATTATCATCCATAATCGGGAAGCGACCGCGGATATCGTGAACATACTCAAGGAAGAAGAGGCATCAAGGGTTGGGGGCATCATGCATTGCTTTAGCGGAAGTGCAGAAACTGCTTTGGAATGCATCAATATGAACTTTTATATTTCATTGGGTGGCCCTGTGACCTTCAAGAATGCAAAAAAACCAAAGGAAGTGGCAGCCGCCGTACCATTAGACCGTTTACTGATAGAGACCGATTGTCCATACTTGGCTCCCCATCCTTATAGAGGAAAGCGTAATGAACCTTCGTATGTGAAACTTGTTGCTGAACAAATTGCAGAAATCAAACAACTCACATTAGAAGAAGTTTCCCAGGCAACAACAGAAAATGCCAAGAAATTATTCGGCATTAACTGACATTTTTTTTTACAATATCCCCCGGGGTTCACTAGCTAAAATTGAATTTTTTTAAGGTTTCTACAAATTTCACTCCAACTATAGGCTTATTATGTCGAGAAGTCACCCTTTCCTTTTCAATATGAAATATGCATAATAGGTAGTAATTTCCTGAATGAGAAGTGAATGGGTTGACAGCTTGATAACTAAGTCTATATAATCACCGGGAGGAAGGAGGAGTTTTTCATTCTATTAAAAACTATGAAAAACCTTATTCCCAAACCTTTTGGGAAGAAGAGAATGGCAATTGCCATTTGCAGTGCTATTCTTGTTTCTACAGCATTGGGAATACTGATATATCAAGGAACAAAGGATACAGTAACAATTATGCTAGACGGAAAAAAAGAGGTAGTGCGTACACACGCTGCTACTGTAAATGATATGTTGGAAGATTTAGAGATTACCGTTAAAGCTGCAGACTATGTCCACCCATCTAGAGACACCGAGGTTGATGATGATTTAGAGGTGGTTTGGAAGCCTGCACAAAAAATCGTCATGGTACAGGATGGTAAGACGAAGGATGTTTGGTCTACCGCCGATACGGTAGACGAACTTTTAAAAGACCAAAATCTTAGTGTGAAGGAACAGGATAAGATCACCCCTTCGAAAAATACGAAGCTGAAAGCGAATATGGAAGTTGCCATAGACAAAGCCTTTTCACTGAAATTAGTGGTAGGTGGAGACGAAAAGCAGGTATGGTCAACTTCGACTACTGTCGCTGACTTTTTAAAGCAACAAGGAGTAAAACTCAATGATTTGGATCGAGTTGAGCCAGAATTAACCGAAAAAGTTGAAGCTGAGAATACGGTAAACGTAGTTCGAATTGAAAAAGTCACCGATGTAGTGGAAGAACCAGTTGACTTTGCTGTCATAACTAAAAAAGATGACTCTTTATCAAAAGGGAAAGAGAAAATTGTCAAAGAAGGAAAAGACGGACTCATTTCCAAGGAATATGAAGTTATTAAAGAAAATGGCAAAGAGGTTAAAAGAGAATTACTTTCAGAAAAAGTAGTTAATAAAAAGCAGGATAAAGTTGTAACGGTCGGAACTCGAACGACGGTTGCCCAGGCATCACGCGGAGTAACTAACGTTAGTTCTTCAAGTGGAAAAGAAATATACGTATCATCAACAGCTTATACTGCCAGTTGTAAAGGCTGTTCCGGTGTCACGTCCACAGGCGTGGATCTAAAGAGTAATCCGGGTGCGAAAATCATCGCTGTCGATCCAAATGTAATTCCTATGGGCTCTAAAGTATATGTGGATGGCTATGGCTATGCAGTGGCTGCTGACAAAGGCGGAGCAATAAAGGGAAATAGGATTGACGTCTTCTTTTCCTCAAAAAATGATGCCTATCGCTGGGGTGTAAAGAGGGTAAAGGTTCGTGTATTGGACTAATAAGGTTTCTCTCGCAGGAGATGAATTCGTCTCCTGTTTTTTGCGTTTTATTTTCTGTTTGTTGAAAAACCCTATGTAAAACTGTTTTAATAAGATAGACGTCTCACTATTCCATAAGATTTAATATATGCGTGTGAACTTCATAAATGATCTTGACTGGATTCTCTATCCAGAAAATTTTACGGGGGACCGGTTACGTTTATCCAAGAGCTAATCAAAGCGCTTGCGCTTTTCTGTATGGAGGAAACCATGAAAAAGATTAAAGAAATTATTGTTGTAGAAGGAAAAGACGATACGGTAGCGATAAAAAGGGCTGTTAATGCTGATACAATAGAAACCAACGGTTCCGCGGTGAATGAGTCTTGTATTGAGCAGGTGAGGCTTGCCCAAAAGACACGTGGAGCCATCATTTTCACAGACCCTGATTTTCCTGGTCAAAAAATCAGGAATATAATTTCTGAACAAGTAAAAGGCTGTAAACACGCCTTTTTAACGAAGAAGGAAGCCCTTCCTAAGTCAGGTAGAGGAATTGGTGTGGAACACGCTTCTCCTGAGGCAATTCGTAATGCTTTAAAGGACGCCCAATTAATGGATGAAGAGGCTTCAGAAGAGATTTCACAGCAGGATTTAATAGATGCAGGTTTAATCGGGGGATCCGGTGCCAAGGAACGAAGGGAAAAACTTGGATCTATTTTAAAAATCGGGTTTACCAATGGTAAACAGTTATATAAGAGACTAAAAATGTTCCAAATATCAACTGAGGCTTTTGAGAAAGCGATGGTACAGATAATTCAGGAGGAAAAAAATGAATAAGGATATTGCAACCCCTGTCAGAACGAAAGAAATATTAAAGAAATATGGATTCTCCTTTAAAAAGAGCTTAGGCCAGAACTTTTTAATCGATACGAATATCTTGAAACGTATTGTCGAACATGCCAATTTGACAGAGGAAAGCGGCGCCATCGAAATTGGGCCGGGAATCGGGGCATTGACGGAACAACTAGCGAAAAGCAGCAAAAAGGTTGCGGCCTTTGAGATTGATCAGCGTCTGCTGCCCATCTTATCGGATACACTCTCTCCCTATAGCAATGTAAACATCATTCACGGGGATGTTCTCAAGGCTGATGTCAAGAAGGTCATCGAGGAGGAATTTGCTGGCTTTTCGGACCTGATGGTTGTTGCAAATCTGCCATACTATGTCACGACTCCCATCATTTTAAAGCTATTGTCCGAGGACCTGCCGATTAGAGGCATCGTGTGCATGCTGCAAAAGGAAGTAGCCGATCGAATTGCCGCAAAACCTGGGACAAAGGAATACGGTTCTTTATCCATTGCCATTCAATATTATACTGAAGCCGAAACAGTGATGATAGTACCCAAAACGGTATTCATGCCTCAGCCTAATGTTGATTCAGCTGTAATCCGCCTTACAAAGCGCGTGAAGCCGATCGTCGAGGTAATGGATGAGGATTTCTTATTCACTGTGACCCGGGCGAGCTTTGCACAGCGTCGGAAAACGATTTTAAATAACTTAACCAGTCAGCTGCCAGATGGTAAATCGAAAAAAGAACTTATACTTGCTGCTCTCGAAGCCGCGGAAGTGGATCCTTCCAGACGGGGGGAAACGCTGAGCATCAAAGAATTTGGCCGCTTAAGTGATGCATTATTGCCGAATTTCAAATAAAGGGAAATGTGAAGGATTCAAGTCGGAATGGGGTCAATCCCAACTTCCGGCTTTTTTTATTTTGAATTTGGCCAACCATGAGGGAACGTATCCGAAAGTGTAATCAATCCCCACTTTTCACCATTCAAGAATGGTTCGCATAACTTAAGAATGAAAATAAACTAGGGCGGGCTGAAAATAAGTCTTCTCATGGGGTGGGGCCATGAATATTCAAATAAACGATATTGTTGGTCGGGTTTCTTATAAATGCGACGTGGTGTTCCGGGTAATTGATATCCGTGATATTGACGGAAGGCGTCAAGCTGTTCTTTATGGGGAAGATATCCGACTGATTGCAGATGCACCTTTTCAAGATTTAATGATCATTAATGATAATGAAAGAAATGATCGACAAAGGTCGAATGAGGTACTTCAAGAACAATCTTACCGCTTATTAACACAAGATCTAGAGCTGCAACAACAAAAAAATGGCTATCAATCCAGTAATGGTTATCGGTACAGCGGTGAATATTTTCAGATACCAGGGAGAGTCCTCCATGTTGATGGGGATGCATCTTACTTAAGGAAATGCATGGATCTATATCAGAAATTCAGTATTCCGGTCAATGGCATCTATTGCAATGAAAAGGAAATGCCCCAAAGAATCGGGGGGCTGTTGGACCATTATCGGCCGGACATTCTTGTTGTCACCGGTCATGATGCCTATTCAAAATCAAAAGGGCCGATATCCGATATTAATGCCTACCGTCACTCAAAGGATTTTGTACAGACGGTTAGAGAAGCGCGAAGGAGGGTTTCTCATTTAGACCAACTGATTATATTTGCCGGGGCTTGTCAGTCGCATTTTGAATCGCTGATCCAAGCGGGGGCAAATTTTGCAAGTTCTCCTTCCCGTGTTAATATACATGCTCTTGATCCGGTATATATCGTCGGAAAGATAAGCTTTACGCCTTTTTCCGATCATATTCATGTATGGGATGTCCTTCGGAATACATTAACTGGAGAGAAGGGGTTGGGGGGAATTGAGACAAAAGGGGTGTTACGGACCGGGTTGCCTTTCAAGCCATTTCAGGAAGAATGAACGAGCTGCATTTTGAAAGAATGCAGCTTGCTTTTAGTGGGTAAGAATTCGGATATCGTCACAGAAAAACTGGTTTTTTGTTGAGTGATGATAGTAGGTAATGTTTTAATTACGAAAATTCGGCTTAATAGATAATGAAATAGTTCGTTTACATAATTTTTCATTTCCCAGGATATAATAAAATTGTTCGCGATTTTGCCGAATTTCAGATAAAAATATATTGACTACATTTTTAAGTGCTGATATAATTTATTATTTTGTTTGCGTATATTTGTAAATTGTGATATACTTAACTTAGTGAGGTGGACCGAAAATGCCAAAAACTCTAGCTGATATTAAAACTGCACTTGATTCAAACCTAGGTAAAAGATTGCTCTTAAAAGCAAACGGTGGAAGAAGAAAGACTGTAGAACGATTCGGAACTTTGGCGGAAACTTATCCGGCTGTTTTTGTAATTGAGCTCGACCAAGATGAAAATGCGTTTGAAAGAGTATCTTACAGCTATGCGGATGTTTTAACGGAAACCGTAGAACTAACATTTTTAAACAAACAACAAGAGATGTAACTTAGACGAGGCAGCGAACAACTTTGTTTGCTGCTTTTTGTTTTGTATAGAATACCTGTGAGCTCCAATAAAGGCTTAAAAAGGATGTAATGAAATAGCGTATGATGCAAACACTAGGCATGTGACGGCATGTGAAAGGGGTTGCTTCGCTTGAGCAGGAAAAAAGGGATTATGTCAAATGATCTTAAAGAGGAATTGGCTAAAGAACTTGGATTTTACGATGTTGTCCAGAAAGAAGGCTGGGGAGGAATCCGGGCCAGGGACGCAGGTAACATGGTAAAACTTGCTATCGAAAAAGCACAACGTCAATTGGTGAACAAAGAGTAAGATCAAACACTTAATTGAATCATGCCGTCATGTTGAAAGAAGCTGGACTCTTTATACAATGTATAGCTCCATTCATTTTTGCTTACATTGTAGTTAAGGAGTCTGGTTTTTTTATGTATCGGTGAATGCTATATGGATATGTAGCAAGTCTTTTGGGTTGCAGGAAGCAGCTGCTCTCCAATGTGCCTACATGTGTCTATTCTCCTCTAAGGGCCGATCTTAGCTTCATTACATTGAAATTACGATGAAAAAACCTTTAGAATATAAACAAATATGATAGAATAGGACAAGAACTTTTAAGAACGTTAAAGTAGGTGGACATATTGAAGCTTATGGAAAAAGCCCCGGCTAAAATTAATTTGGCTTTGGATGTGCTTTTCAAACGGCCTGATGGGTATCATGAGGTGGAAATGATCATGACGACAGTCGACCTTGCCGATAGAATTGAACTAAAGGAAATAAAGGGAAATCATATTCAAATTCTATCCCATAATCGATTTGTTCCGGATGATCATCGGAATTTAGCTTATCAAGCTGCATTTATTCTAAAGGAACGTTTTGGGATCAAAAAAGGTGTTTCCATAACTATAGAGAAAAATATACCTGTAGCCGCAGGACTTGCTGGTGGAAGCAGTGATGCCGCAGCTACCTTGAGAGGCTTAAATAGACTATGGAAGCTTGGTCTTTCCATGGATGAACTTGCGGAAATAGGAGCTGAAATTGGCTCTGATGTTTCATTTTGTGTATATGGAGGAACGGCATTGGCCAGGGGGCGCGGGGAAAAAATCACGCATCTTCCCGCACCGCCAAAATGCTGGGTCATTTTGGCCAAACCGACGATCGGCGTATCGACGGCAGATATATACAAAAGGCTCCAAACTTCAAAAATGGAGCATCCGGATGTACCTGGAATGATTTCGGCTATTATGGAAAACAATTATCACGATGTATGTGAAGGGTTGGGTAATGTTCTGGAACAAGTGACATTGCAGTTATACCCAGAGGTTGCGAACATTAAAGATCAAATGAAGACATTTGGAGCGGATTCGGTCTTGATGAGCGGAAGTGGTCCGACCGTTTTTGGTTTGGTGGAACATGATTCGCGCATGCAAAGAATTTATAATGGACTTCGCGGATTTTGTGATCAAGTCTATGCGGTCCGTTTACTGGGTGATCGAAACAATCTTGAATAGAAACGTACATTAGTGGTATAGTTGCTATATAATATTCGGAATTCACAAAGGGGGTGTCTCAATGAAATTTCGTCGCAGCGAGAGGCTAGTCGATATGACCAATTATTTATTAGAACATCCAGGGGAACTTGTTTCGCTGACTTATTTTGCTGAAAGATATAGTTCGGCAAAGTCTTCGATCAGTGAAGATTTGACAATCATCAAAGATACCTTCGAACAACGCGGGATAGGATCTTTAACAACCGTTCCAGGTGCGGCCGGTGGAGTGAAATATATTGTTTCCATCAAGGAAGAAGAAGCCAGTGCCTTCATTGACGGATTATGCGATACGATCGCTAGTCCAGAAAGGCTACTTCCTGGCGGTTATCTATATATGACAGACATATTAGGACATCCGCAAACCGTGAATAAGGTTGGAAGGATAATCGCTTCAATGTATGCCAAAAAAAACATCTCAGTCATCATGACAATGGCAACCAAAGGGATATCATTAGCATACGCCGTGGCAAATTATTTGAATGTTCCAGTTGTAATTGTAAGTAGGAATAATAAAGTAACGGAAGGTTCAACAGTGAGCATCAATTATGTTTCAGGCTCTTCAAAGAGGATTCAGACTATGGTACTCTCTAAGAGAAGCTTGGTTGAGGGTTCGAATGTATTAATTGTAGACGATTTCATGAAGGCTGGGGGTACCGTTAATGGTATGATCAGTCTATTGGATGAATTTAAGGCAACAGTTGCCGGAATAGCGGTGCTGGTCGAATCCGAACATACGGAAGAGTGCCTTGTCGAGGACTATGTTTCTTTAATCAAGTTGACGCAGGTGGTCGAAAGAGACAAGAAAATTAATGTAAGCCGTGGGAATTATTTTACGAAAAAGGAATAGGGGGAATCATTTAATGAAAACGATACATACTGATGAAGCACCGGCAGCGATCGGACCATATTCACAAGGCGTGATCGTGGATAAGTTATTTTTCAGTTCAGGACAGATCCCACTTACTGCTTCTGGTGAGATGGTGACTGGGGATGTAAAGGAACAAACACACCAGGTCTTTAAGAATCTCCAAGCCGTATTGAAAGAAGCTGGGGCTTCATTGGAAACTGTCATTAAGGCTACAGTATTCATTAAAAGTATGGATGATTTCGGTTCGATTAATGAAATATACGGAGAATATTTTTCTGCTCACAAACCTGCTCGCTCTTGTGTAGAGGTTGCTCGCCTTCCTAAAGATGCACTAGTGGAAATAGAAGTGGTAGCGCTCGTTAAATAAACGGGCGTTTTTTTTATTTTTTAGGAAATTCGTAATGGGTATTTTCCTGTAATATAAGGATGATTTTTAGTGTTTTTGAAAACTAGGCTGAATTTTCTAAAAAAATTACAGATAATAGAAGGAGTTCACGTTTTTTTGTTGAATATGTACTTTAAGTTTTAACAACAACAAAAAGGGATGGTGAGCTTAAATGGAAGTAACTGACGTAAGATTACGCCGTGTGAATACGGATGGTCGTATGAGAGCTATCGCATCAATTACACTGGATAATGAATTTGTGGTTCATGATATTCGTGTGATCGACGGAAACAATGGTTTATTTGTAGCAATGCCAAGTAAACGAACTCCAGATGGAGAATTCCGGGATATCGCTCATCCAATCAATTCCTCGACACGCGGGAAAATTCAAGAAGCTGTCTTGACAGAATATCATCGATTGGGAGAACTTGAAACTGAATTAGAGGAAGCTGGAGCAGGTGCTTCTTAAAATAACCTTACTTTTAAACTTTAAATTTATAATTTGTGCATCTAGAGCCTACTTCATAAGTAGTGCTCTTTTTTATTTATTCATAAACGGGTAAGTTTAGAACTTATTCGCTCATCATACGGAAATTCGCTTTAAGTATCTAAATTGTAAAATTAAGGGGATATCTTTAGAGTTTAAGTACCCATCCTTTTATTTTTTAAACCTTTTTGTCCATCCTGATATTGAAATTCCTGTAAGCGGGATTTGAGGATACCACTTACTCCATCCATCAAAAGAGCTGAAGATGAATTGAATCGTTAATCTGATTTCGGAATGGAAGTTAACAAAGGGTGCAGTACTTCCAGATGGCTTGTACATAGGTCTAACGCGATCATGGCGATGTTTTGGGATAATGGGGCTTGCTGGTGTTATGAAGGGGAGGAGACATGGTTTCTGTATTATGTCGTTAATGAAAATGACATCGACCATGATTTAAAATAATGCTAAAAGGTCCATTAATAACTTTAGTGAGGCTGTCGGAAATCGAACTTTTTTTACCTAATTGGTTGACAATTATATGTACTTTTAATTGTTACCTTGAAAAGAATCACTATTTGAGATAATATTTTTAGTGGATAAAAAGGTGAAAATGGAGGCCTGTTATGAGTAATCGCTATGCAATAATATTGGCCGCTGGGCAAGGTACTAGGATGAAATCTAAGCTTTATAAGGTTTTGCACCCTGTTTGCGGGAAACCAATGGTACAACATGTTATCGATCAAGTCAATCAACTTCAAATAGAAGATATTGTTACAGTCATCGGCCATGGAGCTGAAAAAGTACAAGAACAACTTGGTGATTCATGCAAGTATGCCTTACAAGAACAGCAATTAGGTACGGCACATGCTGTAATGCAAGCGGAAAGCGTTTTATCCGTAAAAAGTGGAACGACTCTTGTTATTTGCGGTGATACGCCTCTGATTAAAGCGGAAACGATGAAAGAGCTTATAGCATTGCATGAGCAAAGTCAGGCGAAAGCAACAATCTTAACAGCATATGCAGATAACCCTGCTGGTTATGGAAGGGTCCTTCGCGGTGAAGGCGGTCTTGTAGAAAAAATCGTCGAGCATAAGGATGCCACTGATGAAGAAAGATATGTTAAGGAAATAAATACCGGTACATATTGCTTCGATAACCAAGCATTATTTAGCGCGCTGAAAAAAGTTTCAAATGAAAATGTCCAGGGAGAATATTACTTACCGGATGTTATTGAAATCTTAAAAGAGGAAGGCGAAGTGGTGACGGCCTTCCAATCAAGTGATTTCGAGGAGACATTGGGTGTAAATGACCGAGTGGCTTTATCGCAGGCGGAGCAAATTTTGCGGAAACGCATCAATGAAACGCATATGAGGAATGGTGTAACGATCATCGATCCGCTAACTACGTTCATTGAAGCGGACGTACAAATCGGACAGGATACAGTCATTAACCCTGGGTCATTCATTAAAGGAAAAAGTATTATCGGGCAGGATTGCTTGATTGGCCCGAATACGGAAATCAGTAATTGTGAAATTGGTGATGGAACGGAAGTCCTCCAATCGGTTGTACACGAAAGCAGTATTGGAAGTTTTGTTAAAATCGGTCCATTCGCACATGTTAGACCTCAATCAGATATTAAGGATTCCGTTAAGATCGGTAATTTTGTAGAAATTAAAAAGACCGTTTTTGGCGAAGGAAGCAAGGCCTCTCACTTGAGTTATATTGGAGATGCAGAGGTTGGGGAGAATGTTAATATAGGCTGCGGATCTATTACCGTGAATTACGACGGGAAAAATAAACATTTGACGAAGATTGAAGACAATGTCTTCATAGGCTGCAATTCTAATCTGGTTGCACCTGTGACTGTAGGAGAAGGGGCATATGTAGCTGCTGGGTCAACCATCACGCAAGATGTACCGCAGGAAGCCCTATCCGTTGCCCGGGCTCGTCAAGTTAACAAAGAAGATTATGTCAAGAATTTGAAATTTAATAAATAACCGACGGAGGTCATCATGTCAAATCAGTATTTAGATCCTAATTTAAAAGTATTCTCTTTAAATTCAAACTTCGATTTAGCTCAGGAAATTGCTGCTGCAATCGGTGTTGAACTTGGAAAATGTAGTGTAACAAGTTTCAGTGACGGTGAAGTTCAGATTAATATTGAAGAAAGTATTCGTGGCTGTGACGTTTACGTAATCCAATCAACAAGCCAACCAGTCAATGAAAATTTAATGGAACTTTTAATTATGATCGATGCTCTTAAACGTGCTTCAGCTAAAACGATCAATATTGTAATGCCATATTACGGTTATGCCCGACAAGATCGTAAAGCGCGTGCGCGTGAACCGATTACAGCTAAACTTGTCGCAAATCTTTTAGAAACGGCTGGTGCCCACCGTGTTATCACTTTAGATCTTCACGCACCACAAATTCAAGGTTTCTTCGATATTCTGATCGATCACCTTGTTGCTGTTCCGATTTTAGCTGATTTCTTCAAGGAAAAAGATTTAAGTGATATCGTCATCGTTTCCCCAGATCATGGTGGTGTAACACGTGCCCGTAAAATGGCCGATCGCCTAAAAGCACCGATTGCCATTATCGATAAGCGCCGTCCAAGACCGAACGTGGCTGAAGTCATGAACATCATTGGTAATATTGAAGGGAAGACAGCAATACTGATTGATGACATCATCGATACTGCAGGCACTATTACACTAGCGGCCAATGCCCTTGTGGAGAATGGTGCTAAAGCAGTGTATGCTTGTTGTACACACCCAGTCCTTTCAGGTCCTGCCATCGAAAGGATTCAAAATTCAACGATCAAGGAATTGGTCGTGACTAACTCGATTGCCCTATCTGAAGATAAGAAAATCGATAAAATTACCGGACTTTCTGTAGCACCTTTGATTGCAGAGGCGATTATTCGTGTGCATGAGGAACAATCAGTCAGCACATTATTCGATTGATAACAAAATTAATCAAAACACGGCGGGCCTTCGGGCTCGCCGTATTTTTGTTTGAAATTTTCGGAAAATATTAAATTCTTAGTTGACAGATATGAATACTAATAATAAAATGTCTATACAAATTCAATTCATATTCATGGAACGAAAACCTGTACTAACGCAAGTGCATATTGGTTAACGCCGATCGGACTACCGAAGGCTCCTTTTCACTTACCATTGAACATTAGGCATCTTTTTGCCCTATTGTCCTATTGGTGAAGAAAAGGAGCCTTTTATTTTTATATAAATAGTTTAAGAAGGGTGTGCAGAATATGAAGAAAAAACGAAAGATATGGCTGCTGTCCATCTTCAGCATCATCATGCTGATAGTAAGTGCATGCGGGCAGGAAAAGAACAGTTCCACAAGTGCTGATGCAAAAGAATCGGATAAGACCATCCGAATCGGTTATCAAAAATTCGGGACATTAAATATTTTAAAATCAAAAGGGGAGCTGGAAACACATTTAAAGAAAGTGGGATATACAGTCGATTGGACTGAATTCCCTGCAGGACCTCAGCTGCTTGAAGCCTTGAATGTCGGCAGCATTGATTTTGGGCACACAGGGGAGGCACCGCCGATATTTGCACAAGCAGCCAATGCTCGGCTTGTCTATATTGCCAATCAGCCGGCAAACCCATCAGGAGAGGCTATAGTTGTACAAAAGGATTCACCCATTAAAAATGTGAAAGATTTAAAGGGAAAGAAGGTTGGCTTGAATAAAGGTTCCAATGTTCATTATTTATTGGTCAAAGCGTTAGAGGAAGCAGGTCTTACTCTTGATGACATTCAGCCCGTCTACTTGCCACCGGCTGATGCGAGGGCTGCTTTTGAAGGAAACCAAATCGATGCCTGGGTAATATGGGATCCATTTTTATCAGCGGCGGAATTGGAACTTGAAACGAAAACGATTCAGGATGGAGAAGGACTGGTGGCGAATCGGGAATTCTTTTTGGCAACTGATTCATTTGCCGAGAACGAAGAGGCTTTGAAGATTATCAAAGAAGAACTGATAAAAGTTGATAAATGGATTGAAGAAAACCCAAGGGACGTCGCTGAGTTTCTATCTCCGGAAATTGGAATGAGTGTGGAGGCATTGGAAAAAACATTAAATAGAAAAGAATATGGACTTGAGGAGATTTCCAATGGGGTTTTGGATGATCAACAAAAGATTGCCGATACGTTTTACAATCTTAAATTAATCCCAAGCAAGATTAATGTTCTGGATGCATCTGCAGATGTTAAAAAAAAATAAGGGGGAAATGAAAATGAAAGTATTTTGGTTTTTACCATCGCATGGGGAAAGTCGCTATTTAGGATCGACAAAGGGAGGGAGGGCAATCACGCTTCCTTATTTAAAACAAATAGCACAGGCGGTTGATCATTTGGGTTTTGAAGGGGCGTTGCTTCCGACGGGACGGTCTTGTGAGGATGCTTGGGTAGTTGGTTCTTCATTGATTTCCGCAACGGAAAGAATGAAATTTTTAGTTGCGATTCGTCCAGGTTTAATGTCGCCAACCTTAGCTGCCAGGATGGCTTCAAGCTTCGACCGGCTGTCGAATGGCCGTCTTTTGATCAATGTTGTAACTGGGGGGGACCCAGTCGAATTGGCAGGTGATGGCGTGTTTCTGAATCATAAGGAACGCTATGAGCAAACAAATGAATTTCTCGATATCTGGAGAAAGGAAATGTCTGGTGAGAGTGTGGACTATGAAGGGGAGCACCTAAAGGTTGAAGGTGGAAATATTCTGTTGTCACCTGTACAAAAACCGTACCCACCGCTCTATTTCGGAGGTTCATCCGATCCAGCCATCGATATATCGGGAAAGCATATTGATGTGTACTTGACTTGGGGTGAGCCGCCGGTGCAAGTGGCTGAAAAAATTGAAAAGGTACGTAAAAAAGCAGCAGAGTACGGACGTGAAGTCAGATTCGGCATTCGCATGCATGTCATTGTAAGGGAAACGGAAGAAGAAGCTTGGCAGGCAGCGGACGAACTCATTAAATATGTGGATGATGAAATGATTGAAAATTCACAAAAGATTTTTGAACGATTTGATTCAGTGGGCCAAAAGCGGATGTCGCAACTCCATAACGGAAACAGGGATTCGCTTGAAATCAGCCCTAACCTTTGGGCAGGAGTAGGTCTAGTGCGCGGGGGCGCCGGTACGGCACTGGTAGGGAGTGCAGAAAATATTGCTGCCAGAATGAAGGAATATGAAGAAATCGGAATAGAATCCTTTGTTTTATCTGGATACCCTCATCTTGAAGAAGCATACAGAGTTGCGGAATTATTATTCCCTTTACTCCCTGTTGAACGGCTGGAAAGTCCTGTTTCAAAAGCTACGAGCCCATTTGGGGAAATACTGGCAAATGACCACTACCCTACAAAAGGAAGTGAAAATGAAGATGCAGAAAAAATTAAACAAAAAGTTCAATAGGTTCCAACTCATATCTTGGCTTGTGCCCATTCTCCTTTTGGTAACTTGGCAGCTGCTGTCCTTGTGGGGGATTTTGTCGGATCGGATATTGCCTGCCCCGACTGAAGTGTTTCAAGCAGGTGTTGCTTTATTGGAGACAGGTGAACTCATAGATTATATCGGCATCAGTGCTCAGCGTGCCTTCATCGGCTTTTTAATAGGCGGGATCATTGGTTTTGTACTAGGTTTATTAAATGGATTATCATCCATTGCTGAAACCTTATTCGATACCTCGCTTCAGATGTTGCGTAACATTCCGCATTTAGCTTTAATACCGCTGGTGATTTTATGGTTTGGTATAGAAGAAGAAGCGAAAATTTTCCTTGTCGCTTTAGGGGTTCTTTTTCCTATCTATCTAAATACATTTCATGGAGTGAAATCGGTGGATAAGGGATTGATCGAAGCAGCGAGGGTTTATGGGTTAAGTGGTTTTTCTTTATTCTGGAATGTTATTCTCCCTGCCGCCTTTCCATCCATTTTGGTGGGTATCCGCTTCTCACTTGGAATCATGTGGGTCACATTAATTGTCGCAGAAACAATATCCGCTAATTCCGGAATTGGATATATGGCTATGAATGCCCGGGAATTCATGAGGATGGATATTGTTGTTCTTAGTATTCTCTTATATGCATTATTGGGAAAAATATCGGACGTTGCGGCCAAAATAATCGAAAAAAGATGCTTAAAGTGGCATCCATCATACCAATGAGGAGGTCATTAATATGAAAAATGGAAATTCGTTGGAGTTGCAGGGTATAAGAAAGGATTTTGGGGAGTTTGAAGTATTAAAGGGGATGGACCTCACATTTAAGAAAGGGGAATTCGTAGCCATTGTCGGTAAGAGTGGATGTGGAAAGAGCACCTTGCTTCGTCTTGTGGCAGGACTGGAAAAGCCGACGGGCGGGCAGATACTGGTGAATGGAAAGCCATTGAAAGGATTAAATAAATCTTCACGTACGATGTTTCAGGATGGAAGGCTTTTTCCTTGGAAAAAAATCCTTGGAAATATTGGTATAGGCTTGAAAGGGGATTGGAAGCCAAATGCCATGGAATTACTGGAGCAAGTGGGCCTTGCAGATCGAGCAAGTGATTGGCCGTCCGTTTTATCCGGTGGGCAAAAGCAAAGGGTTGCATTAGCGAGGGCATTGGTGAACCAACCTGACATTCTCCTCTTGGATGAGCCGTTAGGGGCATTGGATGCTTTGACGAGAATTGGCATGCAAAGGCTCATTGAAGAACTATGGAGGAAAAGGGACTTTACTGCCTTGCTTGTTACACATGATGTTGAAGAAGCCGTAATGCTAGCCGACCGAGTCATATTAATCGAAGAAGGCAAAGTCGTCATGAATAAGGAAATCAATCTGCCTAGACCACGGAAAAAGGATAGTATTCAATATTCATCACTAGCAGCACAAATCCTTAACCGAGTGATGCAAGTTGAGGGAGAAATGGAAAAAAAGGCGGTTCACGCTTGAATTAGAGAAAAAAGATTTTGCGGCGAATACCTATGTTTACCATATGTTTATCCCCTTCTTGGTCCCTTCGGATTTTACCTTTCATGTTTAATGATTCGCCATTTAGGGAAATGTTAAATATAGAGAAACTTGCAATTCATATTCAGGAAGGCGGAGGATGTATGAGTAATATATTAGCTGCAAAAGAACGTACGGATTCAAAACACTCTAATTTAAGGAATTTGAGGGAAAGCGGCGAGATCCCTGCGATAGTATATGGCAATAAAAATGACAGTACGTCCATTTCAGTCAATAATATCGAGCTTCAAAAGACAATCAAGGAAATAGGCCGTAATGGAATCATTTCTTTGGAATTGGAGGGTGCGAGTTATAAAGTCATGCTCTCTGACTATCAAAAGGATCCAATAAAGAACTCCATTTATCATGCAGACTTTTTAATTGTAGATATGTCCGCTCAATTACAAGCGCAAGTTCGCATTAACCTTGTCGGTGTTTGTAAAGGCGTGAAAGACGGTGGGGTCCTTCAGCAGTCACTTCATGAAGTCACGGTTACGGCTAAACCTAATGACATTCCTGACTCCATCGATGTTGACGTTACCGAACTTCAGGTAGGGGATACAATCTACATATCCGATATCCAAACGAATAAGCAAGTTACAATAGACAATGATGGTGAAGAAGTTGTTGCATCCGTTTTGGCTCCTCGTCAGGAAGAGGAAATCAGTACAGGTGAACAGCAGGATGGCGGTATCCCTGAAAATGAAGAAGGCAGGGAAACCAAGGCATCACCAGAGTCATGATGCCGGGATTAAACAAGTGAATCGTGATATAATAGGCGTAGCTCTTAACGAGTTACGTCTTTTCAATCTCTGGATGCATCAATTTAAACCGGACCATTTTTTGTAATGGATTCCTTTAATTAGGATTTTTCCTAATTAGTTCTCCTGTCGCTTGCAGGCCAGCTTGAAATTAGGGTACTATTTTTCTAAGGCCAAAGATCTTGGAAAAACTTCGTCCCAGCGTAACTCCCTAAATAACCGTAATGACGGAGTGTGAATCATGAAAATTATTGTAGGGTTAGGGAACCCAGGTAAACAGTATGAAAAAACCCGGCATAACGTCGGATTTGAAGTAATAGATGAGTTATCCAAAAGATGGTCGATTCCCCTTGATCAAGCAAAACATAAGGGAATATATGGTGCAGGAATGGTAAAGGGAGAAAAAGTTTTATTGCTTAAACCATTAACCTACATGAATTTGTCAGGAGAATCCATTTCGGCTGTCATGCATTTCTTTAAGGTGGATATCGCGGATGTGGTCATTATATATGATGACCTTGATTTGCCTCCAGGGAAGCTTCGCCTTCGTCAAAAAGGTAGTGCAGGCGGTCATAATGGGATAAAATCTTCAATTGCCCATTTGGGTACGCAAGAATTCAATCGAATCAGAATAGGCATTGGCCGCCCGATTGGCCGCATTCCGGTATCTGATTATGTATTGGGGCGTTTTTCGCCTGAAGAATGGGATCATGTCGGGGCAACGATCGAAAAAAGCGCAGCTTCTTGTGAAGCCTGGATGGAAAAGCCATTTATACAGGTCATGAACGAATATAACCAATAAGCAGAGAGTAGATATAAGTAAAGAATAATACTTCCTGTTTCGCTGAATAAAACCCCTCTACTTTTGTACATACTAACACTATTACTAAAATAGGGGGTTACCAAATGGCTCTCCATTATCGATGCCGACATTGCGGAACTAAGCTGGGCTCAATCGAGGCACACTCACTGAGTACGGAGCAGTTAGGTTTTAATCAACTTACCGATGAAGAGCGACAAGAGATGATCGTTTATGATTCTGAAGGGGATATGCATGTAAGGGCGATATGTGAAGATTGCCATGAATCGCTGCAAAGAAACCCTGATTTATATGAAAACGATTATATTATTCATTAGCGGGAGAGGGCTTTGGACAAAATCCAAAGCATTTTTCCGTTTGTCTGGAATACCAGGGCACATAAAATTGCCGTTAATAAAGAGGACGCTTGGTGAAATGGCCAAGTTCAAATAAAAGGTTTCAAATGGTTTTTCGCACGTTATAGAGAGGGGGGAAAGAAAATGAATGGATTGCAGAACTTGTTCTCCAAACAAGATGATGTTCATTCGTTAATAGCCGGCATCGATGAAGGACTTAAGGAGCAGATCGTCTCTGGTCTGACAGGTTCCTCGAGATCACTATTGCTGGCTTCCGTATATGAAAAGACGAATAGGCCTATTTTATTAGTTACCCATAATTTATTGCAAGCACAAAAATTCCATGAGGACTTATCCAGTTTCATTCCCGAGGAAGAATTATATATATATCCAGCCAATGAATTGATTGCGGCTGATTTGAGTGTTGCCAGCCCGGAATTAAGGGCCCAACGTGTAGAGGCATTGAACTTTTGGGCGGAGGGAAAGAAAGGGATTGTCATTGCGCCAATTCCCGGGGTGCGTCGTGTGCTTCCTCCAAAGGATATTTGGAAGAGGCATCAGCTTATCTTTAATTTAGGGGAAGACATCGAGCTTGAACCAACGCTTAATAAATTCATTGCCATGGGTTATAACCGGTCTGAAATGGTTGCTTCTCCAGGTGAATTCAGTATCAGGGGCGGTATAATCGATATTTATCCGATCACCGAACCTAATCCAATACGAATTGAATTATTCGATACCGAAATAGATTCAATAAGGACCTTTTCAAGCGAAGATCAGCGATCCATAGAGAAACTCAAGAAAGTGACGATTGGTCCCGTCAGTGAGGCTTTGCTAGAGACGGAGCATATCGAAAGAATCATAACAAGGCTCGAGAGCGGATTAAGTAAAAGCTTGAAGAAACTTAAAGACGAGAAAACCAAGGAACAGCTGGTTCAAACGATCAGTTATGAACTTGAACAGCTGAAAATGGGGAATATACCCGACAAAATCTTTAAATACTTAAGTTTAGCGTATGAAGATCCAGCTAGTTTAATAGATTATTTACCGGTAAATGGTTTGGTTTTCTTGGATGAAATCAGTAGAATCCAGGAAATCAATGATTCTTTGGAAAAAGAAGAGGCTGGGTGGTACACGGATCTTTTAAGTCAGGGACAAATTATCCATGACATCAAATTAGCCCATCCCATGCAGGAATTAATAATGAAATCCAGCAGGCCGTTTGTATACCTTTCATTGTTTTTACGGCATGTACCGCATACGAATCCTCAGAATATCCTGAATTTTGCCAGTAAACAAATGCAAAATTTCCATGGACAGATGAATGTATTCAAAGCTGAACTGGAACGTTGGAGAAAAGGGAAATATACAGTCGTCATACTTGGACAGGATGAAGAACGGGTAAAAAAGCTGCATTCGGTTTTAGCCGATTATGATATAGAGGCCGCAGAACTGTTTAATGCGGACAGCATTCTTCCAGGTAAAGTACAGATTTTACGCGGCAGTCTAAATAGTGGCTTTGAATTACCTATGCAAAAATTCAGTATCATTACGGAAACGGAATTGTTTAATAAGAAGTCAAAGAAATCAATACGGAGACAGAAACTATCGAATGCGGAGCGAATCAAGAGTTATTCCGAACTGAAGATCGGTGACTATGTCGTTCATGTTAATCACGGTATCGGTAAATACTTGGGCATTGAAACTCTTACGATAAATGGGGTCCATAAAGATTACCTGAATATTCGTTATCAAGCGGATGACAAATTGTATGTTCCTGTCGACCAAATTGATCTTGTCCAAAAATATGTCGGTTCTGAAGGAAAAGAACCGAAGCTTTATAAGCTAGGCGGAACGGAATGGAAACGTGTCAAAAGTAAGGTTCAATCATCCGTTGAGAACATTGCCGATGATTTAATCAAGTTATACGCAGAAAGGGAAGCGGCAAAGGGCTATGCCTTTTCACCTGATGGTGATATGCAGAGAGAATTCGAAACATCATTCGCTTATAACGAAACGGAAGATCAATTACGTTCCATAGTCGAAATCAAAAAGGATATGGAACGTGAACGGCCAATGGATCGTTTATTATGCGGCGATGTAGGATATGGGAAGACAGAGGTGGCGATCCGGGCCGCTTTTAAAGCCATAATGGATGGCAAGCAGGTAGCATTTCTTGTTCCGACCACAATCCTCGCCCAGCAGCATTATGAAACATTAAGGGAGCGTTTTCAGGATTATCCCATTTCGATTGGTCATATGAGCCGTTTCCGGACTAAAAAACAGCAAACGGAGACGATAAAAGGATTGAAGGCCGGCACGGTGGATATTGTGGTTGGCACACATAGGATTTTATCCAAAGATATCGTGTACCGCGATTTGGGATTGCTTATCATTGATGAAGAACAGCGCTTTGGCGTTACACATAAGGAAAAGATTAAACGGTTAAAAACTAATGTGGATGTACTGACTTTGACTGCGACGCCGATTCCGAGGACCCTTCATATGTCCATGTTGGGCGTGAGGGACCTGTCCGTAATCGAAACACCGCCTGAAAACAGGTTCCCGATCCAAACTTATGTCATGGAGTATAATGGCTCGTTGGTAACGGAAGCCATAGAACGGGAATTGGCCAGGGGGGGTCAGGTTTATTTCCTTTACAATCGGGTAGAGGATATAGCAAGAAAAGCAGAAGAAATTTCCATGCTGGTGCCCGATGCCCGTGTCACCTATGCTCATGGGCAAATGACAGAGCAAGAACTGGAGGCCGTCATGTTCGGCTTTTTAGAAGGCGAATATGATGTTTTGGTAAGTACAACCATTATAGAGACGGGTGTTGATATCCCGAATGTCAATACGCTTATAGTGAATGAAGCGGATAGAATGGGACTTTCACAGCTCTATCAGCTGCGTGGCCGTGTAGGGCGATCCAACCGGGTGGCATATGCATTCTTCACTTATAGGAAAGATAAAGTGTTGACGGAAGTGGCAGAAAAACGTCTTCAATCCATTAAGGAATTTACAGAATTGGGTTCAGGGTTCAAAATCGCAATGCGTGATTTATCCATCAGGGGAGCTGGAAACATTCTAGGGGCTCAACAACATGGCTTCATCGATTCAGTTGGTTTTGATCTGTATTCACAAATGTTGAAAGAAGCTGTAGATGCGAAACGTAATGACCAACCAGCCGAAGAAAAGAACACCCTGGAAATTGACGTTGAAGTGGATGCTTACATCCCTGATGCCTACATAATGGATGGACATCAGAAAATAGAAATGTATAAAAGGTTCAGAGGGATTGCTTCGCTTGAAGAAGTGGAAGAATTACAGGATGAAATGATCGATCGTTTCGGAGAATATCCAGAAGAAGTTTCCTATTTATTCATGATTGCCGAAATGAAGGTATATGCTGAAAAGGCCGGAATTGAAAGCATTAAACAATTAAAGCAGGAAATCAGCATTCTCCTTAGGGAAAAGGTCAGCAGCGATGTGGATGGACAAAAGGTGTTCGAGCTGGGATCGAAGTATGGCCGTATGGTTGGCTTTGGCATGGACGGCAATCGAATGAAGCTGGTCCTGCACATAAAAGGTGTAGAACAAAGCAAATGGCTTAATATCTTATTTGAGATGGCCAAGGGTTTACAGTATGTAAAAAAAGAGACGCAAGCCACTAAAAACTAAAATTGAATGATTGTCCTCTTGAGAATTTTTTTTAGGTACCATGGTAAAAAAATGCAACAAAAAGAAAAATTTTTTCAAAGTGCATAGAACTTACCATTAGAAAAATACTAAGTACAATAGCTGGTGATGATTTTGCTACAAAATGAGGATTTATCAAATCAATTAGATGAAAGTGAGGCAACATTAGATGAAAGCAACTGGTATCGTTCGCCGAATTGATGATTTAGGAAGAGTCGTCATCCCGAAAGAAATCCGCAGGACCCTCCGTATTCGTGAAGGAGATCCACTGGAAATATTTGTGGATAGAGATGGAGAAGTCATCCTAAAGAAATACTCACCTATCAGTGAATTAGGCGATTTTGCAAGGGAATATGCAGAAGCACTTTATGATAGCCTTGGAAACCCAGTTATGATTTGTGACAGGGATACTTACATTGCAGTTGCAGGCGGCTCCAAAAAAGAATACTTAAATAAAAGCGTTAGTGAACTAGTGGAAAAAATCATGGAAGAAAGAAATCCTGTTTTGGAGTCTCCAAACGGACAAATTTCATTCGTTGATTCCAATGATGAAGAGGTCCAATCTTATACTGCAGCTCCGATCATTGCGAGTGGCGACCCGATTGGTGCCGTCTTGATTTTCTCTAAAGATAGTACCATTGGTGAAGTGGAACAGAAATCGGTTGAAACAGCAGCAAGTTTCCTAGCTAGACAAATGGAACAGTAACCTTGGACATGCCATTATAATTTTTAAGGTGGAAAGGGCAGCAATCGCGCTGTCCTTTTTGCTCTTTCTAAAAGGCTAACCGGATGGGGGCAGACATAAAGAGGCGGAGAATATTCTTCGAGGTGAATATGGAAGCTAATTAACAGTATGGCTGGAATTGAAAAACAACCATTGGAATTATGCTATAATAACTACCACATATGAGTGAAAAGGGGAAAAAGAATGGCTGAAAAGCCTTATAAAACTTCAAATGAACTTTTTCGAGGTGCGCTGATTTTGAGCGCAGCAGCGATTATCGTAAAAGTATTGAGCGCGGCCTATCGCATACCATATCAGAACATTGCGGGTGACATCGGGTTTTATATCTATCAACAGGTTTATCCCTTCTACGGTGTTGCCTTTACATTATCAACACTCGGCTTTCCGGTTGTCATATCCAAACTTATTGCAGAACGGGAATCTTCCAAAAATAACTTTGCGGTCAAGGACATTTTAGTGACTTCATTCGTCGTCTTAAGTTCGATAGGAGTCATGATGTTTGCTGCACTGTTCCTTGGCGCTGATTGGATTGCAGGATGGATGAAGGATCCGCATTTAGCAGGTCTGCTGAGAATCGTTGCCTATTCCTATCTATTAATGCCGATTTCATCTGTTTTAAGAGGCTATTTTCAAGGAATAAACGACATGCTGCCGACGGCAAGTTCGCAGGTCGCTGAACAATGCATCCGTGTGTTGACGATACTGGTTCTTTCCACAATTTTCGTGTATCAGGGCTACTCTCCTTATGTGGTCGGCGAGGGGGCAGTCCTCGGTTCGATAACCGGCGGCATAACTGGCCTGGTCCTGCTTATTGCTTTCGTTATTTTAAGAGAAGAATGGAAGCTTTTTTTACGAATGAGAATCAAACCGGTACATTTCATCAAAATTTCCAAAGCCCTGATTTTCCAGGGGTTGGCCTTTTGCATAACTGGCTTGATCCTTATCTTGTTTCAGTTTGTCGATTCACTGCACCTGTATTCCCTATTGAGGGAAACGGGAATGGGGGAAAAGGAAGCCAAGGAATGGAAAGGGGTATATGATCGAGGACAGCCGTTGCTTCAGCTAGGTACAGTCGTGGCTAATTCTTTTGCATTGGCGCTTGTACCTATAATATCCGGATTCGTTCAGAGGAAAAGTGAGCATGAATTATTGAATAAAATCAAATTGGCGCTTCGTGTAAGTGCGACGATAGGACTCGCTGCCGCGATTGGCCTGGTGGTGACGATGAAGCCTGTCAATCATATGCTGTTCATGGACACCAAAGGGACGATTACTTTAGCAATTTTCTCTTTATCGATTTTATTCACATCCGTCATAATGGCAGAAGCAGCAGTGATTCAAAGTTTAGGCTATTCGTTCATACCGGTGATCATTACGCTTGTGGGGGTGGGCAGCAAGTGGGCTTTGAATCTTGTTCTAGTGCCCCATTACAAGATCGCGGGAGCAGCCTTGGCAACAGTGCTTGCTTTCATGCTCATGACTGTATTATTTTATGTGGTATTGAGAGTACATATTAAAAAGACATTAATTGAAAAGAAGCACGTGATAATAATCTTGAAGAGTACGGTTTACATGGGTACGGCGGTTGTTTTATTCAATGGCTTATTCGAATTGATGTCCTCAGGCGATAGCCGGTTGTTAGCTACGATCCAAGCTTTGATCGGTGTAGGAATCGGTGCAGCCGTTTTTGTGATGACCGCCCTACGTGCAGGCTTATTTAGTGAAGAAGAACTTTCACTAATACCTGCAGGTTCAAAGCTTAAACGATTTATAATAACGAATAGGAGTATACGAAATCATGAATGAGATTACGATAATAGGCCTTGGTGCAGGCGATTTAGATCAGCTTCCTCTAGGGATTTATAAAAAATTGATACAAACAGAACAATGTTTCGTCAGAACGATTGATCATCCGGTAATCGGGGATTTGAAAAGGGAAGGAATAAATTTCACGGCGTTTGACGGGATATATGAAAAGCACGACCAATTTGAAGCTGTATATGAAGAAATTGCCGGAACATTATTACAAGAGGCTTCGAACCGTTCCGTTCTATACGCAGTTCCGGGGCATCCCATGGTTGCGGAAAAAACGGTGCAGCTTTTGCTCGAAAAGGGTCCGGCTCTTGGAATAGTCATTAAGCTGGAAGGCGGGCAAAGTTTCCTTGATCCCTTGTTTCAGGCTGTTAGAATCGACCCGATTGAAGGGTTTCAGCTATTGGATGGAACAGATCTTTCACCAGGTGATTTGCACATTACCCAGCATATGATAATCGGACAGGTATATGACGCATTCAGTGCATCCAATGTGAAGCTGACCTTAATGGAAAAGCTACCGGATGACTACGAGGTATATATCGTTACAGCGGCAGGAAGCAGTCAGGAAAAAGTGACAAAATGTGCTCTCTTCGAACTCGACCGTCAGATGGAGTTAAGTAACTTGACGAGTGTTTATGTCCCTCCTGTTAGCGAAGAAGCTTTACGATATAGGGAGTTTTCTAAGCTGCGGCAGGTCATTGCAGAACTTAGAGGTCCTGACGGATGTCCTTGGGATAAGAAACAAACTCATGAAAGCTTGAAGAAATATCTAATAGAAGAGGCATATGAGCTGATTGATTCCATCGATGAAGAGGACGATGAGGGCATGATTGGTGAACTTGGGGATGTGCTACTTCAGGTGATGCTTCATTCACAAATCGGTGAAGATGAGGGGATGTTCACGATAGATGATGTGATTGAAGGCATTACGGCAAAAATGATTCGACGCCACCCTCATGTATTTGGAGATGTTGAAGTGAACGGCGAGGAAGATGTATTAGTGAACTGGCAGAAAATCAAAGAAGATGAAAAAGGGAGCGAAACAAAAGCACCGCAATCCATACTGGATGGTATTGAGAAATCGCTGCCAAACTTACTTCGGGCCGAAGAGTATCAAAAAAGGGCTGCCAAGGTTGGATTTGATTGGGATGAGGTTTCCGAAGCCTGGAAAAAGGTAAGGGAAGAAGTGCAGGAATTGGAAGAGGAAATATTAAGCCCGAACAGGGATGTCGAAAGAATAAAATCAGAGCTGGGCGACCTCTTTTTTGCGCTTGTCAACATTTCACGTTATTATGACATACAAGCGGAAGAAGCCGTCTACAAAGCAAACCAGAAATTCCACCAGCGTTTTACATATATAGAAGAGTGCATTCAAAGGGCAAACAAAAAATTTGAGGATTATACATTGGAAGAACTGGATTCATATTGGGATGAAGCAAAAGCTAAAGGACTTTAATTAAGGGAGAGATTTGAATGTCGATGAGATTGGATAAATTCCTAAAAGTTTCAAGGTTGATCAAGCGCCGTACACTTGCGAAGGAGGTTGCGGATAAAGGGAGAATCACGATTAACGGACAACAGGCCAAAGCAAGTTCGAATGTGAAAGATGGCGATGAGTTGACTGTAAGGTTCGGTCAAAAGCTTGTTACGGTCCGTGTCGATAAAATTCAAGAAACGACGAAAAAAGAAGCGGCTGCAGATATGTATACCATCGTAAAGGAAGAAAAGCTAGCGGAGGAGTAAGGACAGGCTTGGTTCTAATTCCACTCTTACGGACATACACTTGTACAAAATCCGTGGTACTGTGAGGGATGAAAAAATGAGCCAATATATTGATCCGAATGCTGGTTACACAAAAGGAACGACCCAAGAGCATGATGTAACGATGAAAGGCCGCCGTTTACTTGATATTACCGGTGTCAAACAAGTTGAAAGTTTCGATAATGAAGAATTTCTGCTCGAAACGTCAATGGGTTTCTTATCTATCCGGGGCCAAAACTTGCAAATGAAGAATTTAGACGTTGATAAAGGCATCGTTTCCATTAAGGGAAAGATTTTCGACCTTGTTTATTTAGATGAGCAATCAGGGGAGAAAGCTAAAGGCTTCTTTGGCAAATTGTTCAAATGACCTTAACGATCCAATTTTATACGTTGCTTGCGATGATAGGCATGGGCAGTGGCTTTGGAGCTGCCCTGGATACGTATAGCCGGTTCCTGAATCGTTCAGAAAGGAAAAGGTGGATTGTATTCATCCATGACTTCCTTTTCTGGATCATTCAGGGTCTCCTTATTTTTTATGTTTTGTTTTTAGTGAATGAGGGAGAGTTTCGCCTCTATTTATTTTTGGCCTTATTATGCGGTTTTTCAGCATATCAAGCACTTTTCAAAGGTTTCTATCAACGTTTATTAGAGTTTTTGATCATACTTGTGATAAAGTTGGCGAGATTTATAGCGAATTCGGTTCACATGCTGATATTTCTACCGATAAAATGGGTATTAGTATCTGTATTGGCCATCATCATCGGGATAGGTAAGTTCGTTTTGGTATTATTAAAATGGGCGGGAAAAATACTTCTCTTTATTTTGACTATATTCTGGAGACCATTAAAATGGATTCTGACTTATATATGGAATTTATTGCCGGTTTTTGTTACGAAAAACGTCGGGAAGTTTTATAATAAAGGAAAAGGGATTTTATTGAAAATAAAGAATTCTATATTTAGAACGCTAAATGGATGGAGAAATAAAAAGAAATGAGGAGCGATAAAAAATGAGTAGCCTGCGTAAAAGGAAAGTGGCAAAAATGGAAAATTCCTACGTCGCTCAACAAGAGAAAAAAGTACAAACCGTAGAAAAAAAGAAGCGTGGTCTAATGCGTAGATTAACCCTTTACTCAGTTTTCGCCGCTGTCTTTTTGATTTTTGCCGTTTCCACCCTCATAACGCAAAATGTTGCACTGGATGAGAAAGTTAAACAAAAGGAAGAATTGAAGGGAAAGTTAGCTGAATTGAAAAAAGACGAGACCCTTCTTAAAGAAGAAATCGTAAAGCTTAATGACGACGACTATATAGCAAAAATAGCCAGACGGGATTATTTCTTATCTGAAAAAGGTGAAATCATTTTTACCCTTCCAAAAGGGAAGGAAGATAGTGACTAATATTGACACTGTTTTTTTACTTTCGTTATAATATAGTGTGAAGAGATTTTTTTAACATTTCTAAGGAGGAACATTTTTTTTATGTCAATCGAAGTAGGCAGCAAGTTACAAGGTAAAGTAACAGGCATAACTAATTTTGGTGCATTTGTAGAGCTACCTCAAGGTTCAACCGGTCTTGTCCATATCAGTGAAGTGGCTGATAACTATGTCAAGGATATCAATGATCATTTAAAAGTGGGCGATACAGTTGAGGTGAAAGTCATCAACGTTAAAGATGGCAAGATTGGCTTGTCCATAAAAAAAGCGATAGACCGTCCTGAAGTTGAGCAAAAACCTGCATACACACCACGTCCGCGCCAAGGAAGAGGGAATGACAGCCGTTCCAAAGACTTCCGCTCGAAAGGTAATGGTTTCCAACCTAAAGAAAACTTTGAGCAAAAAATGGCTAAATTCTTAAAAGATAGCGAAGACCGCTTAACGACCCTTAAACGTAGCACCGAAACGAAACGGGGAGGTCGAGGAGGAAGACGCGGATAAAACTGCTGCTGAAAATAATAGTTTAGCAACTTTTCCTGTGAAATTATTCATAGTGTAGATAAAGGCAAGCTTGCTGGCTTGTCTTCTTTTAATTATCAACGACATAAAAAAAGCGCCTCTGTACACTTACCGATATAAGTGTGCAGAGGCGCTTTTGATATATGATGACCCGTACGGGATTCGAACCCGTGTTACCGCCGTGAAAGGGCGGTGTCTTAACCGCTTGACCAACGGGCCGTGATTTTCATGAGAAAAGATAGCGGCAGAGGGGATCGAACCCCCGACCTCACGGGTATGAACCGTACGCTCTAGCCAGCTGAGCTACGCCGCCATAATGGTAAGTGCTACTGAAGCACAAGTTATATCTTACAGTCGTGAAGAAAAAATGTCAACAAAAAAAATAAAGTTTGTCGGTTTCCATTTCCTGATTATTTATTCGTGTTATTTTCCGCAAAAATAACCTAAAAACTTTGCTTTTCTTCAAAAAAAAAAGAACACCTGTTTTCGTATTGAAAAAAAAGGTACAAAAACCTGTATACAAATGATTGTTCAAGAAGAATTTCGTCGAACGTTTTTCTTATCCGCTTATAAAATTCTGACAAAAAAATAGACAAGCCCTCTATATAATAAAAACCACTAATACGAATGGGGTGTTGAAATGGAAAAAGTAGAAAGACCTATGATGGAACCTCTTGGAGATGTTCAATTAAAAGAAGCGAAGGAAGGGGCCATCAATTGGATCCAACAACTGCAAATGAAATCGGAAGACATATTCATAAAAAAAGGCATCTCTTTAGCAATTATCGGTTTTTTATTAGGACGGGCTTTGATTCTTTCGCAGCTTGCACCATTTGGACTTCCGTTTTTCGCAGCCGTTTTCCTCATGAGGCGTGATAGGGCTCCACTGGCTTTATTCGGATTGATTGCAGGTGGGCTGACCGTTCACTATTCGAATAGTTTAGTCATCTTTGCATCGGCGTTCCTGCTCCTGTTATTTCATAAGATCAAGAGGCCCGCCGTGGAAGGACAATTCAAGACAATGTCGATGTACGTCTTTGCTTCACTATTCCTGGTCAACCTGGCCGAGCAATATCTGGTATTTCGAACGATTCAGCTGTACGACTTGATGATGATAGGGGTAGAGGCGGGACTCGCAATGATTTTAACCTTAATCTTCATACAATCAATCCCGATGCTGACCATTCGGACAAAGTCCCAATCATTAAAGACGGAGGAAATCGTCAGCATCATCATCCTGCTGGCTTCGGTGATGACCGGAACCATCGGCTGGATGATATACGATTTATCACTCGACCATATATTCTCGCGATACCTGGTCCTCCTCTTCGGGCTGGCGGGAGGGGCCGCCATAGGCTCCACTGTAGGTGTAGTTACTGGATTGATATTCAGCTTGGCAAGTATTGCAAGTCTTTATCAAATGAGCCTTCTCGCATTTTCAGGGCTTCTGGGAGGTTTGTTGAAGGAGGGAAGGAAGATAGGGGTTGCTAGCGGCCTCTTGATTGCTACATTACTGATAGGTTTATATGGTGAGGGCACCAATAATATTATGGTGACCCTTTATGAATCACTTATAGCTGTAGCCCTATTTATATTGACACCGTCATCCATAATCAACAAAATAGCGAAACATATACCGGGAACAGTCGAGAATTCTGATGAACAGCAGCAGTATGCCCGAAAAGTGAGGGATGTCACCGCTCAAAGGGTGGAGCAATTCTCACATGTATTTGAGGCGCTCTCAAATAGCTTTTCCCAAGTGGATGAAAGGGGGAGATTGGAGGAAGATGAGAAAGAATTCGACTACTTCTTAAGTAATGTAACGGAAAAGACGTGCCAGCTTTGTTTTAAGAAGGAACAATGCTGGTCCAAGAACTTTAATACAACCTATGACGGCATGCAGGAAATTATGCTTCAATTAAGTGAAAATAATGGTCAGCTCCCCCAAAAAACGTCGAAAGAATGGGGGAAATATTGTAGCCGCGGGCCTCAGGTCATTGGGGCGATAGCACAGGAACTTACTTATTTTGAAGCTAACCAAAAATTAAAAAGGCAGGTGAAGGAAAGTCGGAAACTAGTGGCGGATCAACTGCGGGGCGTTTCGGCAGTAATGGATGATTTTGCGAAAGAAATTCAAAGGGAAAGGAAGAATCATCATGTACATGAAGAATCCATTTTGGAAGCCATCCAGGATTTTGGCCTGCACATAGGTCATGTTGAAATATACAGTCTAGAACAAGGAAATGTTGATATAGAGATGAGTGTCCCATACTGCCAGGGCAGAGGGGAATGTGAAAAGTTGATTGCACCCATGCTTTCTGACATTTTAGGTGAAACGATAGTCGTTCATTCAGAAGAGTGTGCAACATATCCAAACGGGCAATGTGAGGTGATATTTAGGTCAGCAAAAAAATTCACGGTCGAAACGGGTGTGGCTCATGCTGCCAAGGGGGGAGGGCTTGTATCAGGAGATAGTTATACGACCATGGAAATTGGCTGCGGCAAATTTGCGATAGCCATCAGTGATGGAATGGGAAATGGGGAAAGGGCCCATTTTGAAAGTACAGAGACATTGAAGCTGCTACAAAAATTTTTACAATCGGGAATAGAAGAAAAAATAGCCATTAAATCCGTAAACTCCGTATTATCTCTACGCACTACCGATGAAATATTTTCGACTCTTGATTTGGCAATGATTGATCTTCAGGACGCAAGGGCTAAGTTTTTAAAAATCTGTTCGATACCGAGTTTCATTAAAAGGGGGGATAGGATAATAAAAATTGAATCAAGTAACCTTCCTATGGGAATCATCCAGGATTTCGATGTTGATGTTGTATCAGAAGAGCTGAAGGCAGGGGACATATTAATCATGATGAGCGATGGTGTGTTCGATGGCCCCTCACATGTCGAAAATATCGAGTTCTGGCTTAAACGAAAAATCAAGGAAATGGAAACAGACGATCCACAGGAAATCTCTGATTTAATATTGGAAGAGGTCATCCGAACAAAAGGGATCATAGATGATGACATGACAGTGGTTACATCGAAAATTAAGCATAACACACCGAAATGGGCATCCATTCCCGTTTCTCCAAAACGTAAAAAGGCCCAGTAGGGGCCGTTTATATAAATAAAATAAATAAAACCAAAATGAGGTGGAGAAATGGAAGACGGATAAAAGGTAAAGGGTTGAACTCTTTTCAATCACTTCACTCCATGATGTGACTTGATGCGATGTCCTCGGCGTATAATTTCCCCTTTTTTAGTCAATTATGGTAACAAATTGATAGGAAGGGAGAGCAAAACATGAAAGCAGGAACATTAAGACAGATTTTGCTTATAACCGACGGATGTTCAAATCATGGTGAAGAACCGTCTGCCATGGCTGAATTAGCAAGGGAGCAAGGCATAACCATCAATGTCATAGGTGTCATGGAAAATGATGTGATAGATGAAAAGGGGCTTAAGGAAATTGAGAAGATTGCTGGTTCTGGAGGTGGCGTAAGTCAAATAGTCTATGCTCAGCAGTTGTCCCAAACCGTCCAAATGGTGACTCAAAAGGCAATGACTCAAACTATACAGGGAGTTATCAATCGTGAACTTCAACAAATACTTGGAGATTCAAAAACGATGGAGGATCTTCCGCCTGATAAACGAGGAGAAGTGATGGAGGTGGTCGATGAGCTTGGGGAAACAAGCAAGCTCGAAGTACTGATTCTTGTTGATACAAGTGCAAGCATGAAACATAAACTGCCTACAGTAAAAGATTCCTTATTAGATCTTTCCCTTAGTATGAATGCAAGAATGGGTGACAGCCGTTTTTCCGTATTCGTATTTCCTGGGAAAAGAAATGATGTTGAAAAGTTGCTGGATTGGACCCCGAACCTTGAAGCCTTGACGGCAACTTTTCCTAAGCTTAGTACAGGGGGACTCACTCCAACAGGTCCAGCCATTCGTGAAGCTTTGACATACTTCAATAAAAAACGTTCATTGAGGGGATTGTTATCACATGATGATGAACAATACTTTGAGGAATCAATGTAAACTCCTGCCTGGCAGTTTGGTCACTGGAAAATGGAATAAAAATCAGTACAAAATAATTAAGGAATTGGGGTGTGGAGCGAACGGGATCGTCTATTTGGTTGAAAGCGGAAATCGTCATTATGCTTTAAAGCTCAGTGATAATGGGACGTCCATTATTTCGGAGATGAATATCCTAAAATCCTTTTCAAAGGTCCAGGGGTCTACCCTTGGGCCTTCCTTTTTGGAAGCGGATGATTTCATGAAAACAGGAAAGCAGCTCCCTTTTTATGTCATGGAATATATCCACGGACACGATTTTTTGCGTTTCATCGATAAAAAAGGGTCATCATGGATTGGAGTCTTAATGCTTCAGCTTTTAACAAGCTTGTCTGCCTTGCATACCAATGGATGGGTGTTCGGGGATTTAAAACCTGAGAATTTGATCGTGACTTCACCAGCCTATAAGGTACGGTGCGTGGATGTTGGCGGAACCACCTTAATCGGGCGATCTGTTAAAGAATTCACTGAGTTCTTTGACAGGGGTTACTGGGGACTTGGATCAAGAAAGGCCGATCCGCAATATGACTTGTTCGCTGTGGCGATGATTATAATCAATTCGGCCTATCCTGGACGTTTCCACAAGAAAGGGGAGGGGTATAGACAGCTTAACGACCTGATTAAGCAGAAAAAGGAATTGAACCCGTATAGGAAGATGCTAGATAAAGCACTCCACGGGCAGTATGATTCAGCCCTCCAAATGCGGGAGGATTTGGTCACGGTTCTAAGTAAGCAAAATCATTCGAAGAAAAAGGGCCAGACTCAGGCAGCGGCGGGTCAGCCGCAAACAATACAACCTGCAACGAGACAAGCAAGAAGGTCCCAAAACCGTTCAAAAAAGAAAAGTGGCGGATTTTTTGAAACTTTTTTGCTGGTTGCCATCATATCGATGCTCTATGTTCTATACATATATGAACAGTTGTTATGATATAGTTATTAGGTGAATGCCATGGAATAGTTGAAACCATTTCATGATTGAATCGTATAAAACTAATGCCTGTTCATAAAGAAGGAAGATTGTATGTTAAAGGAAAAAGTTCTGAGCACCATTTATAGAAACGAATTGATTAAGGAACACTCGAAGTTGTTAATAGGCGTTTCCGGAGGACCGGACTCATTGGTGCTTCTCCATATCCTTAAGGAAATTCAACCTCTTTTTCATTACGAGATGATCGTTGCAAGTGTTGACCATATGTTTCGAGGGGAAGAATCCTATGAGGATTACAAATATGTCGAGCATATTTGTGAACGGTGGGGCATTACATTCGAGGGGAAAAGGATCGATGTTCCTGCCCGGATGGAGCAGATGGGGGAAAGTTCACAAATAACGTCAAGAAAGTTGCGTTTTGCTTTCTATGAAGAAATGATGGATAAGCATCAAGCCTCCACGCTTGTCCTGGGGCATCATGGAGATGATCAAATAGAAACGATGCTCATGCGTTTAACAAGAGGGGCGACAGGTAAGGCAAGAGCAGGAATTCCTATAAAGAGACGGTTCCATACCGGGAATCTGATCAGGCCTTTTCTTGAGATCACGAAAAGCCAAATAATCGAATATGCGGGCCTTCATAATATTGAACCAAGGTTTGATCCGAGCAATGAAACGGGTGTCTATGCAAGAAATCGTTTTAGACATGAAATCCTTCCATTTTTAAAGAAAGAAAATAGAAAGGTTCATGAGCATTTTCAACGATTCAGTGAAGAGCTTTATGAAGATGAAGAGTTTTTTTTGAACATGGTTTCAAGCAAAATGTCCGAGGTTTGGATCCAACAGGATAAAGATCAAGCGGTTATTCAGATTGATAAGGTTCTCGCGATGCCTAAACCTTTACAAAGAAGGGCGATTCAACTAATATTAAACTATCTTTATTTGGAGAGACCTTCATCGCTTTCGGCATTACATATTGACCAACTTTTAGTTTTGTTTTTGAATCCTCAACCATCTGCAGAATTGCATCTTCCGGAGGGCCTTATTGCGGAAAAATCATATCAAATTTGCACTTTTAGATTTTTTCGGCAAAAAAGCCTTAAATATTCCCTTAATTTACAAATTCCCGGTGAGACTATTCTTCCGAATGGATATAAGATTAAAGCGCACTATATAAAAGAAGAAATTCCGGTACTTAGAGGAAATCATTCTTTTATTCTTCCCGAATCAGCTGTTCAGTTTCCTCTTACAGTCCGAACCAGGAATGAAGGCGAACGGATGGCCGTCAAGGGATTGGGTGGAACTAAAAAGTTAAAGGATATTTTTATCAATGAAAAGATCCCGATGCTAGAAAGAAATGTGTGGCCGGTTATCATCGATCAAACGGGAACGGCCATTTGGCTACCTGGTTTAAAGAAATCGAATATTGAGCCGGATATAATTTCTGATGAAAAATCTTTAATCTACTTAGAATATAAAAAAGCTTAATTCTTCTTGGGGGGCAATTAATTACAATGACCATGCAAAACGACATTGAAAAGGTTTTAATATCGGAGGAAGAACTTCAAAAAAAAATCAGGGAATTGGGTGCGCAGCTTGAAGCTGATTACCAAGGTAAGTTCCCGTTGGCCATCGGAGTGCTGAAAGGCGCCATGCCATTTATGTCAGATCTACTGAAACGTGTGGATACACATCTTGAAATGGACTTTATGGATGTTTCAAGCTATGGTAACTCCACTGTATCTTCCGGTGAAGTGAAAATCATCAAAGATCTTGATACATCGGTTGAAGGCCGGGATATTTTAATCATCGAAGATATTATCGACAGCGGTTTGACTCTTAGCTATCTTGCGGAACTTTTCCGTTATCGAAAAGCAAAATCAATTAAAATCGTTACCTTATTGGATAAACCAACAGGCAGGAAAGCGGATATCACTCCGGATTATGCCGGGTTCATCGTTCCGGATGCATTTGTTGTCGGATATGGTCTTGATTTTGCGGAAAAGTATCGTAATCTCCCGTATATTGGCATATTGAAGCCTGAAATTTACTCGAATTAATCGTACCTGTTTGAAAGAAAAGACCAGATAAAAACAGCGGTGTTAAATTATTGTAATTCATTAATTTTGTATGATAGTATTTACTATAGTTTGTTTACCCGTGGGAGGAGGTAAGGGATGAATCGGATCTTCCGTAATACCATATTTTATTTACTGATCTTTTTGGTCATCATTGGGATTGTAAGCATTTTTAATAATAACAATGAACCAACGGAGAAAATGACCCAAGATGAATTCTATAAGCATTTGGAGAATGGGGATGTTACTGCACTGACGATGCAGCCCGAAAGCAGTGTATTTGAAATCACAGGAAAGCTCAAAGGTTATGAGGAAAACAAATTCTTTGTGACGTACGTGCCTTTCAGTGAATATTCTCAAAGTAGAATCAATGATGCCGTAACCAAATTGGGTAAGGACATCATCACTGTTGAACCTCCAGAAAAAACAAGTGGCTGGGTGACATTTTTCACTTCCATCATTCCATTTGTAATCATTTTTATCCTCTTCTTCTTTTTACTTAACCAAGCTCAGGGCGGCGGTGGTGGCCGCGTCATGAACTTCGGGAAAAGTAAGGCGAAATTGTATAATGATGATAAGAAAAAAGTACGCTTCAATGATGTTGCCGGAGCGGACGAAGAAAAGCAGGAACTTGTCGAGGTTGTTGAATTCTTGAAAGATCCTCGCAAATATGCCGAGCTTGGAGCCCGTATTCCTAAAGGGGTACTTTTAGTTGGGCCTCCTGGTACAGGTAAAACTTTACTTGCACGAGCAGTGGCTGGTGAAGCCGGAACTCCTTTCTTCTCAATCAGTGGTTCTGATTTTGTTGAAATGTTTGTGGGCGTCGGTGCATCCCGTGTTCGTGATTTGTTTGAAAATGCTAAGAAGAATGCACCATGTATCATCTTTATCGATGAAATTGATGCAGTCGGACGTCAACGTGGCGCAGGTCTTGGTGGCGGTCACGATGAACGTGAACAGACATTGAACCAACTACTGGTGGAAATGGATGGTTTCGGTGGTAATGAAGGAATCATAATCATCGCCGCGACTAACCGTGCTGATGTATTGGATCCAGCTTTATTGCGTCCAGGACGTTTTGACCGTCAAATAACGGTAGGCCGCCCTGATGTTAAGGGCCGTGAAGAAGTTCTGAAGGTGCATGCACGTAATAAACCATTAGCAGAAACGGTCGATTTGAAAGCGATCGCTCAGCGTACTCCAGGATTTTCTGGTGCAGATCTTGAAAACTTACTGAATGAAGCGGCGCTTGTAGCTGCTCGTCAAGATAAGAAGAAGATCGACATGTCCGATTTGGATGAAGCTTCGGATCGCGTTATCGCTGGACCTGCCAAGAAAAACCGTGTCATTTCCAAAAAGGAAAGAAATATCGTAGCGTGGCATGAAGCAGGCCATACCATTATTGGATTGGTTCTGGATGATGCCGAAGTCGTTCATAAAGTTACGATTGTCCCTCGTGGTCAAGCTGGCGGTTATGCAGTTATGCTGCCGAAAGAAGATCGTTTCTTCATGACGGAACCTGAGCTTAAAGATAAAATCGTAGGTCTATTGGGTGGCCGTGTAGCCGAAGAAGTTACATTCGGAGAAGTGAGTACCGGTGCGCATAACGACTTCCAACGTGCAACGGGCATAGCTCGGAGCATGGTTATGGAATATGGCATGAGTAAACTCGGACCACTTCAATTTGGTAATTCACAAGGTCAGGTCTTCCTAGGCCGAGATTTCAACAATGATCAAAACTATTCAGATGCAATAGCATATGAAATTGATCTTGAAATTCAACGTATCATCAAGGAAGCTTACGAAAGATGTAAGACGATTCTTACTGAAAATCGTGAAAAACTTGATTTGGTTGCAAAAACCTTGCTTGAAGTGGAAACACTTGATGCTGAACAAATCAAAAGTTTATTCCATAATGGTAAATTGCCAGAACGGGATTATACAGCCCTTAATGGGAATTTAACCACTGATGAGAATGTCAAGGTGAACATCAATACGAAGAAGGAAGAAAAAGAGGCCCTATTAGATCCATTAGATAAGAGAGGACCTGAGGACCTTGAAATAACGGAGGAAGGATTGAATACTCCTCCAATCAAAGAAGGTGCGCCTCAAGATCAGCCGCTTTCCTTCCCGAACGAAGATGACAATAAAAAGTCTTAAGTTGACTGAATTCAAAAGGGTATTTCCGCCTCGGAAATACCCTTTTCTTCACTCTTGAATTAAATATGATGAAGTTTCTGGGATACCTTTCGAAAAGTGCGACTAATAGCGTGGTAAAATAACAGTGTGGTATGATGTTGGAGAATAATTTACCGGAGTGATGAAACGATGATTTTTGTATTGGATGTTGGGAATACGAATACTGTATTGGGCGTATACGATGAAGATATTTTAAAATATCATTGGCGAATTGAGACTAACCGTCACAAGACAGAAGATGAGTATGGAATGGTCATAAAGTCTTTGCTGCAACATGAAGGTCTTTCGTTTGATCAATTTGATGGAATCATCATTTCTTCGGTAGTTCCACCAATTATGTTTGCGCTTGAACGCATGTGCAAAAAATACTTTGGAATTAAACCGCTTATAGTTGGACCTGGAATAAAAACTGGATTGAATATTAAATACGAGAATCCCCGTGAGGTGGGTGCGGACCGAATCGTTAATGCCGTCGCAGGCATCCAGGAATATGGAAGTCCTCTCATTATCGTGGACTTTGGCACGGCAACTACATATTGCTATATAAATGAGGATAAACAATACATGGGCGGAGCCATTGCTCCGGGTATAAATATTTCTACTGAAGCACTTTATTCAAAGGCAGCCAAACTTCCAAGAATAGAAATCAGTCGGCCAGAAGGGATTATTGGGAAAAATACGGTGTCCGCCATGCAGGCTGGTATTTTGTATGGGTATGTTGGACAGGTAGAAGGAATCGTTAATCGAATTAAGGAGCAAAGTAATCTAGAACCGACGGTAATAGCAACAGGTGGATTGGCTACCTTAATTGCCAATGAGTCTACTGTGATTGACGTAGTGGAGCCATTTTTGACTTTGAAGGGGTTGCAGTTGATTTATAAACGTAATCGTGAGCAAGTGAAGAAGTAACACAAAGCATGAAAGGAGCAAAATAAATGAAGGATTATCTAATAAAGGCGTTAGGTTATGAGGGACAGGTTCGGGCATATGCTGTTTCAACAACAGACACGGTAGGAGAAGCTCAGCGGCGCCATTATACATGGCCTACTGCTTCAGCTGCCCTTGGACGGGCGATGACGGCAGGCGTTATGATGGGTGGAATGTTAAAAGGTGAAGAAAAGCTGACGATTAAAATCGAGGGCGGTGGACCGATTGGTTCCATCCTGGTCGACAGCAATGCAAAGGGAGAAGTCCGCGGATATGTCACTCACCCGCAAACTCACTTTGATTTGAATGAGCAAGGAAAGCTTGATGTAAGGAAAGCGGTGGGTACCGATGGATTGTTGACTGTTGTCAAAGATATCGGTCTTCGTGATTACTTTTCAGGTCAGGTACCGCTTGTATCGGGAGAATTAGGTGAAGATTTCACATATTACTTTGTTACTTCCGAACAGGTGCCTTCATCTGTGGGGGTTGGGGTCCTAGTTAATCCGGATAATTCAATCCTTGCAGCGGGTGGATTCATCATCCAGTTGATGCCGGGTACATCCGAAGATACGATTACAAAAATCGAAAATCGGCTAAGCACGATAACTCCTGTTTCTAAGATGATTCAAAGCGGCATGAGTCCTGAAGAAATCCTAACCGAAATTTTAGGTGAGGGCAATGTGAATATACTAGAAAAAATGGATGTCCAATTCTCCTGTCAATGTTCTAAGGAAAGAATTGCAAATGCATTGATTAGCCTAGGGCAAGCTGAGATTCGGGATATCATTGATACAGATGGACAAGCGGAAGCACATTGTCATTTTTGTAATCAGACCTACCAATTCTCGAAGGAAGAACTCGAGGAACTAGAAGCGGAAACCAAAAAATAATATACGGGGGATAAGGGTTTGCCAAAACAAAAGCTTCGGGCGATTATTGCTGCCCTTGCCTTGTTGAACCTATTGACTATCATTATCTTTGTCATAAAACCACTAATCATTTCAAAATCCGTCATCGGGGAAGAAACGGCCGCAAAGGTTGGATCCAAGGATATTTCCCGGGACGCATGGATTAATGAGCTCGAAAAAAGATATGGGGAAGATGTACTTGAGGAAATGGTCGATAAAGAGGTCGTGAAACAGGCAGCTGAAAAATACAAAGTGAAAATTTCGGATGAAGAGCTTGATCGGGAACTTAAAATGATGAAAACGATGTATGGGACTGCCGGTCAGAACCTTAATAAAAGTAACGATCAACTGAGGCAGGAAATTCAGTCGAGTCTCCTCCTCGAGAAGCTCCTCACCAAGGACGTTTCGGTCTCCGAAACGGCAATGCGGAATCATTATGATAATAATAAGGATATCTACAGAATCCCTACTGCTTTCCATATTTCTCATATTACCTCGTCTACAAAAAAGCAAGCGGACCAAATCGTACGTGAACTGGAGAAAGGCGTCTCCTTTGATGTCTTAGCGATGGAAAAGTCCCTTGATGAATTCACTGCCAATCAAGGAGGCGACATGGGTTATATATCACAGGATAACGAGCAAGTCTCCAAGGAATACATTACCGCTGCCGAGAATTTGAAGGTGAAAAAGTGGAGTGATCCGATTCAAACGGAAGAAGGCTGGGCAATTATCTATCTGCATGAAAGAATAGAGGGCAAGCAGTATGAATATGATGAAGTTAAAGACAAGATTCACCGCCAAATAGCTCTTGAACAGATTCAGGCACCGGTCTCAGGGAAAATTTTCTGGGACGAATTTGATGTAGAATGGTTTTATGGATTGAAAGAAAAAAAGTAGGTCAATGGTGTGTGAGAAAATTTAGAATATAGTATATAATCATTGACAATGAACAATAAAAACTGGTAACTTTAAATTTATAAAACCAATAAACATACTCGGTATTTGAAATGATAAGGAGTGGAGAAAATGGCACGTATAGCTAATTCTGTAATCGATTTAATTGGACAAACACCTATTGTGAAGTTAAACAAGCTTCAAAATGAAAACAGTGCAGATATCTATCTGAAACTTGAGTATTTTAACCCAGGCAGTAGTGTAAAAGACCGTATCGCCCTTGCGATGATCGAAGCGGCAGAAAAAAATGGTACCCTTAAGCCAGGTGATACGATCATTGAACCTACAAGCGGGAATACTGGAATAGGACTTGCGATGGTAGCAGCGGCAAAGGGCTATAAATCAATTCTGGTTATGCCGGAGACGATGAGCTTGGAACGCCGTAACTTGCTTCGTGCTTATGGCGCAGAATTAGTTCTTACTCCCGGACCTGAAGGAATGAAGGGTGCAATCGCAAAGGCGACTGAGCTGTCTAAAGAAAAAGGTTATTTCATTCCACAGCAATTCGAGAATGTAGCCAACCCTGAAGTTCATCGGAATACTACAGGACCTGAAATCGTTGAAGCATTTGGTGATGAAGGTCTGGATGCATTCGTTGCCGGAATCGGTACTGGCGGAACCATAACAGGTGCTGGTGAAGTGCTGCGTGAAAAATACCCTGACATTAAGATTTACGCTGTTGAGCCTGCGGACTCTCCAGTATTATCGGGTGGGACTCCAGGACCTCATAAAATCCAAGGAATCGGTGCAGGCTTCGTCCCGAGTATTTTGAATACAGATCTCTATGACGAAATCATTCAAGTCAATACAGAGGAATCTTTTGACTATGCCCGCCGTGCAGCAAAAGAGGAAGGAATCCTTGGTGGAATTTCTTCTGGTGGTGCAATTGCAGCTGCCATTAAAGTGGCTGACAAACTGGGAAAAGGTAAAAAGGTACTTGCTATCATACCAAGTAATGGTGAACGCTACTTAAGTACGCCATTATATAACTTTGAGTAAGACAAGACACTAAAAACTAGAAGCGAAGTTCCTTAGGGGCTTTGCTTTTCTTTTTGTAGTAAAGTCTGCAGAAGCGTTCCATATCTTCGTGGAACTTGCGCTATGCCTATGTAAATGGGTAAACTCGTATATATAGATTTCTTTAGGTGAAGGAGAACGTTGGATGTCATTAGCTGGAGCGTCAAAAATAAAATGCGGTTCATTTGATTTGGATTACAGCAATAAAACCTTAATTATGGGGATTTTGAATGTTACGCCAGACTCCTTTTCGGATGGCGGGAAATATAATCGGATAGATGCCGCTTTGAAGCATGCCGAACGGATGGTCAACGACGGAGCGGATATATTGGATGTAGGCGGAGAGTCCACCCGTCCTAACTATGAGAGGATATCGGATGAAGAGGAAATAGAGAGAGTCGCCCCGATTATTGAAGCTATATCCCGTAATATTGAGGTACCAATATCGGTTGATACGTATAAATCAAGAGTAGCCGAGGCGGCGGTAAAAGCAGGAGCACATATATTAAATGACATTTGGGGAGGTAAGGCCGATTCCTTGATGTCAAAGGTTGCTGCGGAATATAAGGTGCCGATTATCTTGATGCATAACAGGGATAATATGAGTTATGGACATTTTGTTCGTGATGTACTTCAAGATTTATTCGAAAGCATCATGTTGGTAAAGGATGCGGGAGTCAAGGATGAAAACATCATTCTCGATCCGGGAATTGGCTTTGCGAAAGATTTAAAGTTAAATTTGGAAATGATGAGGAATCTTGATAAGCTTGTATCATTAGGATATCCTGTACTGCTAGCCACATCAAGAAAGTCCATGATTGGACATGTTCTGGACCTGCCGCCTAGTGAGCGGATGGAAGGAACAGCCGCCACGATCTGCCATGGCATTCAACAAGGCTGTCAAATGGTTCGTGTACATGATGTGAAGGAAATGGCACGGACTGCAAAGATGATGGATGCTCTATTAGGAAAAGGTGAATGAAATGGATAAGATATATGTGAATAAAATGGAGTTTTACGGTTATCATGGAGTTTTTCCGGAAGAAACGAAGCTTGGTCAGCGGTTTAAAGTGGATTTAATCGTCCATACTGACTTAGCCAAGGCTGGGAAAAGTGACAACCTTGAAGACTCAATCAACTATGGTGAGTTATATGAAGTGTGTAAAGGTGTTGTTGAGGGAAAACCTTTTAAGTTAGTGGAAGCTGTTGCTGAAAAAATTGCCTCTGAACTACTTAATGAATATTCTTCCATTGAGACATGCACCGTGAAGGTTTATAAACCAGATCCTCCAATAGCAGGTCACTATGATTCGGTTGCTATAGAGATTGTAAGGGGACGCTGATTGTGGTAAATATCGCTTACCTTTCAATAGGGTCGAACTTAGGGGATCGCCTTGAAACATTCCAAAGGGCTTTCCAATTATTGTCTGAAAATCCGCATATCAAGTTGGTTGCATGCTCTTCTTTATATGAAACAGACCCGATAGGATATGAAGATCAGGACTGTTTTTTAAATGCTGTCCTTAAAGTGAATACCGATTTGGAACCCGAAAAATTACTTCACGCTTGTATGGAAATTGAACAAGAATTAGGGAGAAAAAGGGAAATTAGGTGGGGTCCCCGTACTTTAGACCTTGACATTTTGTTATATAATCATGAAAATATTGAGACGGAGATTCTTTCAGTCCCGCACCCTCGTATGCACGAGAGGGCTTTTGTTATCGTGCCTTTAATGGAAGTGGACCCTGATATATCACTTCCGCTAATGCATGCACCTTTGAGCGACCTGCTTGAACAGATTTCGGATAAAGAAGGAGTTCGATTATGGAAGGTGAAAAATGGGGAAGGCGTATTCGCGCTTTTCGAAAGTTAAAGGGTTATACCCAGGAAGGGTTTGCGAGAGAAATAGGCGTTTCCGTTTCCTTGTTAGGAGAAGTCGAACGAGGGAACCGCATCCCTTCAGAAGCATTTTTACTGGAAGTGGCGGAAGTTCTTCATGTTTCCATTGAGGAGCTTCAGCCGCCTGAGGATAAATGAAAGAATGTTATAGGAGGCACACCGTGTTAAAAATAGGCAATATAGAAATGAAGAATCCGGTAGTGCTAGCACCGATGGCGGGAGTCTGTAACTCGGCATTCCGCTTGACCGTCAAGGAATTTGGTGCTGGACTTGTTTGTGCGGAGATGGTCAGTGACAAGGGAATCGTTTTACAAAATGCTAGAACGATGAATATGCTTTATATAGATGAAAGAGAAAAGCCGTTAAGTTTGCAAATCTTTGGCGGAGAAAAGAAATCTTTGGTCGAAGCAGCACAATTTGTAGATAAAAATACAAATGCTGACATCATTGATATCAACATGGGCTGCCCTGTTCCTAAAATCACTAAATGTGATGCGGGTGCAAAGTGGCTTCTCGATCCAAACAAAATTTATGAGATGGTTTCAGCGGTGGTTGATGCTGTTGAAAAGCCGGTAACGGTGAAAATGCGCATAGGCTGGGATGATGAGCACGTTTTTGCGATTCAAAATGCCCAGGCTGTTGAACGCGCAGGTGGTAAAGCTGTTTCCATGCATGGCAGAACACGAGTTCAAATGTATGAAGGAAAAGCTAACTGGGACATCATCCGTGAAGTGAAGAAATCAATTAATATTCCCCTTATCGGTAACGGTGATGTGGAAACTCCACAAGATGCGGAAAGAATGCTGAAGGAAACGGGTGTTGATGGAGTCATGATCGGCCGGGCAGCTCTAGGTAACCCGTGGATGATATACCGTACTGTAAAATATCTGGAAACCGGTCAACTGATGGATGAACCGTCCGTTCGTGAAAAGATGGACGTTTGCGTGCTTCATATGGATCGTCTAATTGCGTTGAAAAATGAAAATGTTGCTGTTCGTGAAATGCGTAAGCATGCTTCTTGGTATTTAAAAGGTGTTAAAGGGAATGCTAAGGCTCGTAAAGGGATTAATGATTGTGAAACAAGGGAAGATGTTGTTAGCCTTCTATATGGACTTGTTGATGATATAGAAGCGAAGCAACAAAATATCCAAATGGTCTGATGTTTGACATTACCTTCCTATTTTCCTATAATACGCTTATCTTAAACTGCCAGTAATCCTGGCAGTTTTTATATGTACATAAACAATGTTTTAAGATAAAAAGCTGTTGAATTCCTTTACTTTATGTAAGAATAAATATGTATGCAAAAGAATTTCTGATTAATTATATAATGCATTTATTAATAAAGATGGAGATGATTTTCGTGAGTCATGAAGAATTGAATGACCAACTGCAGGTAAGGCGCGATAAAATGCAGGCCATGATGGATAATGGACAAGACCCTTTCGGGAGCAGATTCGAGCGCACACATAACACTCAGGAGATAGTCAGTGCTTATGGTGAATTAGAAAAAGAAGATCTTGAAGAAAAAGAAATTGAAGTTACGATCGCTGGCCGTGTCATGACGAAGCGTGGAAAAGGGAAAGCGGGATTTGCCCATATCCAGGATATTAGCGGTCAAATCCAAATCTACGTCCGTTTAGATAACATAGGAGAAGATTCTTACCAAATTTTCAACCAAACGGATCTTGGCGATATCGTAGGGGTAACTGGCGTTATTTTCAAAACGAAAGTCGGGGAACTTTCCATTAAAGCTAAAGAATATGTGTTCCTTGCTAAAGCGCTTCGTCCGTTGCCTGATAAATTTCATGGCCTAAAGGATGTTGAAGAGCGTTACCGGAAGCGTTATGTCGATTTAATTACAAATGAGGAAAGCAAAAACACATTGATCATGCGCAGTCGTATTGTACAAGCCATGAGACGGTATTTGGACGATCATGGATACCTTGAAGTGGAAACGCCTCTACTGCACTCTGTTGCTGGTGGAGCTGCAGCACGCCCTTTCCTTACTCACCATAATGCCTTGGATATGCCATTGAATTTAAGGATTGCCATCGAACTTCATCTAAAACGCTTAATCGTCGGCGGATTGGAGAAAGTTTATGAAATTGGCCGGGTTTTCAGAAATGAAGGAGTATCCACAAGACACAATCCTGAATTCACATTGATCGAATTATACGAGGCATATGCGGATTACCAAGATATCATGAGTTTAACGGAAAACCTGATTGCCCATATCGCTCAAGAAGTTCTGGGGACGACTACCATCCAGTATGGGGAGTATGAGATAGAGTTAAAGCCGGAATGGAAACGACTTCACATGGTTGATGCTGTAAAAGAATATACTGGTGTGGACTTCTGGACTCAAATGAGTAAAGAAGAAGCCCAGCAGCTTGCTAAAGAAAATGGGATTGAAGTTAAGGAATCCATGGAGTTCGGCCATATCGTAAATGAATTCTTTGAACAAAGGGTAGAAGATAAGTTGATTCAACCTACATTCATCTATGGCCATCCAGTGGAAATCTCTCCTTTAGCAAAGAAAAATCCGGAAGATTCCCGTTTCACAGATCGTTTTGAGTTATTTATTGTAGGTAGGGAGCATGCGAATGCCTTCACGGAACTAAACGACCCTATTGATCAACGTCAACGCTTTGAAGCTCAATTAAAAGAACGAGAGCAAGGTAATGATGAAGCCCATGAAATGGATGAAGATTTCTTGGAGGCGTTAGAATATGGAATGCCGCCAACTGGCGGACTTGGAATTGGTGTTGACCGTTTGGTTATGCTATTGACCAATTCTCCGTCTATACGTGACGTCCTGTTATTCCCGTTGATGAGACATCGCTAATATAAGCAAAATGAATATTGATTGCAGGCCGAATTCGGATGGCTGGGATCATTGGGCGCAGCTCATGATCCTGGTATGTCCCATTCGGTTTTTTGTTTTTTTATTATAATTTCATGTCTTTTAATAGAGTGGATTCTAGGGCTTGAAAGAAAAACAACATTATCTCAAAAAAACTTTAAAAAAGGTATTGCGCACTTAACGTAATGGTGTTATATTTATATCTGTCGTTACGAACGAGTTGCAAACAGATTACAAACTTTTAAAAAGTTTTAAAAAAGTTGTTGACTTGCAGTAATGAAAATGTTATTATAAATAAGCTGTTCCGAAAGATATTGCTCTTTGAAAACTGAACAAAACAAAGCGCCAACGTTAAATTTTAAGTGAGCACACACTATCAAAAAAGCAAATGAGCAAGTCAAACATTTCTTCGGAGAGTTTGATCCTGGCTCAGGACGAACGCTGGCGGCGTGCCTAATACATGCAAGTCGAGCGAATCGATGGGAGCTTGCTCCCTGAGATTAGCGGCGGACGGGTGAGTAACACGTGGGCAACCTGCCTATAAGACTGGGATAACTTCGGGAAACCGGAGCTAATACCGGATACGTTCTTTTCTCGCATGAGAGAAGATGGAAAGACGGTTTACGCTGTCACTTATAGATGGGCCCGCGGCGCATTAGCTAGTTGGTGAGGTAATGGCTCACCAAGGCGACGATGCGTAGCCGACCTGAGAGGGTGATCGGCCACACTGGGACTGAGACACGGCCCAGACTCCTACGGGAGGCAGCAGTAGGGAATCTTCCGCAATGGACGAAAGTCTGACGGAGCAACGCCGCGTGAACGAAGAAGGCCTTCGGGTCGTAAAGTTCTGTTGTTAGGGAAGAACAAGTACCAGAGTAACTGCTGGTACCTTGACGGTACCTAACCAGAAAGCCACGGCTAACTACGTGCCAGCAGCCGCGGTAATACGTAGGTGGCAAGCGTTGTCCGGAATTATTGGGCGTAAAGCGCGCGCAGGTGGTTCCTTAAGTCTGATGTGAAAGCCCACGGCTCAACCGTGGAGGGTCATTGGAAACTGGGGAACTTGAGTGCAGAAGAGGAAAGTGGAATTCCAAGTGTAGCGGTGAAATGCGTAGAGATTTGGAGGAACACCAGTGGCGAAGGCGACTTTCTGGTCTGTAACTGACACTGAGGCGCGAAAGCGTGGGGAGCAAACAGGATTAGATACCCTGGTAGTCCACGCCGTAAACGATGAGTGCTAAGTGTTAGAGGGTTTCCGCCCTTTAGTGCTGCAGCTAACGCATTAAGCACTCCGCCTGGGGAGTACGGCCGCAAGGCTGAAACTCAAAGGAATTGACGGGGGCCCGCACAAGCGGTGGAGCATGTGGTTTAATTCGAAGCAACGCGAAGAACCTTACCAGGTCTTGACATCCTCTGACAACCCTAGAGATAGGGCTTTCCCCTTCGGGGGACAGAGTGACAGGTGGTGCATGGTTGTCGTCAGCTCGTGTCGTGAGATGTTGGGTTAAGTCCCGCAACGAGCGCAACCCTTGATCTTAGTTGCCAGCATTCAGTTGGGCACTCTAAGGTGACTGCCGGTGACAAACCGGAGGAAGGTGGGGATGACGTCAAATCATCATGCCCCTTATGACCTGGGCTACACACGTGCTACAATGGATGGTACAAAGGGCTGCAAACCTGCGAAGGTAAGCGAATCCCATAAAGCCATTCTCAGTTCGGATTGCAGGCTGCAACTCGCCTGCATGAAGCCGGAATCGCTAGTAATCGCGGATCAGCATGCCGCGGTGAATACGTTCCCGGGCCTTGTACACACCGCCCGTCACACCACGAGAGTTTGTAACACCCGAAGTCGGTGAGGTAACCTTCATGGAGCCAGCCGCCTAAGGTGGGACAGATGATTGGGGTGAAGTCGTAACAAGGTAGCCGTATCGGAAGGTGCGGCTGGATCACCTCCTTTCTAAGGATAATTACGAGAGCGCTTTTGTTTTGTTCAGTTTTGAATGAGTAATTCATTCAAATAGGAAAGAGAAGCATCACGATGTGATGGATTCTTTCTGCTTTGTTCCTTGAAAACTAGATAATAGATAGAAGGCAATTAATTTTTTTCAAAGCATCTGTAAGACTTTTTTAACGGTTAAGTTAGAAAGGGCGCACGGTGGATGCCTTGGCACTAGGAGCCGATGAAGGACGGGACTAACACCGATATGCTTCGGGGAGCTGTAAGTAAGCTTTGATCCGGAGATTTCCGAATGGGGAAACCCACTGTTCGTAATGGAACAGTATCTTTACCTGAATACATAGGGTACTGAAGGCAGACCCGGGGAACTGAAACATCTAAGTACCCGGAGGAAGAGAAAGCAAACGCGATTTCCTGAGTAGCGGCGAGCGAAACGGAATTAGCCCAAACCAAGAGGCTTGCCTCTTGGGGTTGTAGGACACTCAACATGGAGTTACAAAGGAACGGGGTAAATGAAGCGACCTGGAAAGGTCCGTCGAAGAAGGTAAAAACCCTGTAGTTGAAACTTCGTTCCCTCCTGAGTGGATCCTGAGTACGGCGGGACACGAGAAATCCCGTCGGAAGCAGGGAGGACCATCTCCCAAGGCTAAATACTCCCTAGTGACCGATAGTGAACCAGTACCGTGAGGGAAAGGTGAAAAGCACCCCGGAAGGGGAGTGAAATAGATCCTGAAACCGTGTGCCTACAAGTAGTCAAAGCCCGTTAATGGGTAATGGCGTGCCTTTTGTAGAATGAACCGGCGAGTTACGATTTCATGCGAGGTTAAGTTGATGAGACGGAGCCGCAGCGAAAGCGAGTCTGAATAGGGCGAATGAGTATGAGGTCGTAGACCCGAAACCAGGTGATCTACCCATGTCCAGGGTGAAGTTCAGGTAACACTGAATGGAGGCCCGAACCCACGCACGTTGAAAAGTGCGGGGATGAGGTGTGGGTAGCGGAGAAATTCCAATCGAACCTGGAGATAGCTGGTTCTCTCCGAAATAGCTTTAGGGCTAGCCTCAAGATGAGAGTATTGGAGGTAGAGCACTGATTGGACTAGGGGCCCCCAACGGGTTACCGAATTCAGTCAAACTCCGAATGCCAAATACTTATTCTTGGGAGTCAGACTGCGAGTGATAAGATCCGTAGTCGAAAGGGAAACAGCCCAGACCACCAGCTAAGGTCCCAAAGTATACGTTAAGTGGAAAAGGATGTGGAGTTGCTTAGACAACCAGGATGTTGGCTTAGAAGCAGCCACCATTTAAAGAGTGCGTAATAGCTCACTGGTCGAGTGACTCCGCGCCGAAAATGTACCGGGGCTAAACGTATCACCGAAGCTGTGGATTGACACCATTAGGTGTCGATGGTAGGAGAGCGTTCTAAGGGCGTTGAAGTCAGACCGGAAGGACTGGTGGAGCGCTTAGAAGTGAGAATGCCGGTATGAGTAGCGAAAGAAGGGTGAGAATCCCTTCCACCGAATGCCTAAGGTTTCCTGAGGAAGGCTCGTCCGCTCAGGGTTAGTCGGGACCTAAGCCGAGGCCGAAAGGCGTAGGCGATGGACAACAGGTTGATATTCCTGTACCACCTATACATCGTTTGAACGATGGGGGGACGCAGAAGGATAGGGTAAGCGCGCTGTTGGATATGCGCGTCCAAGCAGTTAGGCCGGAAACGAGGCAAATCCCGTTTCCATTAAGGCGGAGCTGTGATGGCGAGGGAAATATAGTACCGAAGTTCCTGATTCCACGCTGCCAAGAAAAGCCTCTAGTGAGATGTAAGGTGCCCGTACCGCAAACCGACACAGGTAGGCGAGGAGAGAATCCTAAGGTGTGCGAGAGAACTCTCGTTAAGGAACTCGGCAAAATGACCCCGTAACTTCGGGAGAAGGGGTGCTTTTTAGGGTGAATAGCCCAGAAAAGCCGCAGTGAATAGGCCCAGGCGACTGTTTAGCAAAAACACAGGTCTCTGCGAAGCCGCAAGGCGAAGTATAGGGGCTGACACCTGCCCGGTGCTGGAAGGTTAAGGGGAGAGGTTAGCGCAAGCGAAGCTTTGAACCGAAGCCCCAGTAAACGGCGGCCGTAACTATAACGGTCCTAAGGTAGCGAAATTCCTTGTCGGGTAAGTTCCGACCCGCACGAAAGGTGTAACGATCTGGGCACTGTCTCAACGAGAGACTCGGTGAAATTATAGTACCTGTGAAGATGCAGGTTACCCGCGACAGGACGGAAAGACCCCGTGGAGCTTTACTGCAGCCTGATATTGAATTTTGGTACAGCTTGTACAGGATAGGTAGGAGCCTGAGAAGCCGGAGCGCTAGCTTCGGTGGAGGCGTTGGTGGGATACTACCCTGGCTGTATTGAAATTCTAACCCGCGCCCCTTATCGGGGTGGGAGACAGTGTCAGGTGGGCAGTTTGACTGGGGCGGTCGCCTCCTAAAGAGTAACGGAGGCGCCCAAAGGTTCCCTCAGAATGGTTGGAAATCATTCGTAGAGTGTAAAGGCACAAGGGAGCTTGACTGCGAGACCTACAAGTCGAGCAGGGACGAAAGTCGGGCTTAGTGATCCGGTGGTTCCGCATGGAAGGGCCATCGCTCAACGGATAAAAGCTACCCCGGGGATAACAGGCTTATCTCCCCCAAGAGTCCACATCGACGGGGAGGTTTGGCACCTCGATGTCGGCTCATCGCATCCTGGGGCTGTAGTCGGTCCCAAGGGTTGGGCTGTTCGCCCATTAAAGCGGTACGCGAGCTGGGTTCAGAACGTCGTGAGACAGTTCGGTCCCTATCCGTCGCGGGCGCAGGAAATTTGAGAGGAGCTGTCCTTAGTACGAGAGGACCGGGATGGACGCACCGCTGGTGTACCAGTTGTCTTGCCAAAGGCATAGCTGGGTAGCTACGTGCGGACGGGATAAGTGCTGAAAGCATCTAAGCATGAAGCCCCCCTCAAGATGAGATTTCCCATGGCGCAAGCTAGTAAGATCCCTGAAAGATGATCAGGTTGATAGGTCAGAGGTGGAAGCGTGGCGACATGTGGAGCTGACTGATACTAATAGATCGAGGACTTAACCAACGCTTTTTAAAAAATGAAATACCTTCTTATTATCTAGTTTTGAAGGAACAACGTTCCTTTTATGTTTGGTGGCGATAGCGAAGAGGTCACACCCGTTCCCATTCCGAACACGGCAGTTAAGCTCTTCAGCGCCGATGGTAGTTGGGGGTTTCCCCCTGTGAGAGTAGGACGCCGCCAAGCAGTTATATATGGAGGATTAGCTCAGCTGGGAGAGCATCTGCCTTACAAGCAGAGGGTCGGCGGTTCGATCCCGTCATCCTCCACCATTTTTACACTTGCCGGTGTAGCTCAACTGGTAGAGCAACTGACTTGTAATCAGTAGGTTGGGGGTTCAAGTCCTCTTGCCGGCACCATTTTCATACAAGCTTGATATAGCATATATAAATAGTATATATGAGCCATTAGCTCAGTTGGTAGAGCATCTGACTTTTAATCAGAGGGTCGAAGGTTCGAATCCTTCATGGCTCACCATTTTATTATGCGGGTGTGGCGGAATTGGCAGACGCACCAGACTTAGGATCTGGCGCCGCAAGGCGTGGGGGTTCAAGTCCCTTCACCCGCATGTTCGCGGAAGTAGTTCAGTGGTAGAATACAACCTTGCCAAGGTTGGGGTCGCGGGTTCGAATCCCGTCTTCCGCTCCACTATTTATTTATGCCGGGGTGGCGGAACTGGCAGACGCACAGGACTTAAAATCCTGCGGTAGGTGACTACCGTACCGGTTCGATTCCGGTCCTCGGCACCATCTTTCATCTTAATATGCGCCCGTAGCTCAATTGGATAGAGCATCTGACTACGAATCAGAAGGTTGTAGGTTCGACTCCCGCCGGGCGCACCATATTTTTTCGGGAAGTAGCTCAGCTTGGTAGAGCACTTGGTTTGGGACCAAGGGGTCGCAGGTTCGAATCCTGTCTTCCCGACCATGATTTTTTTGGGGCCTTAGCTCAGCTGGGAGAGCGCCTGCCTTGCACGCAGGAGGTCAGCGGTTCGATCCCGCTAGGCTCCACCAAAAAAACTTGACAAGCCCATTTGGCTTTGATATGATAAGAAAGTTGATTCTTTAAGAAGAGTCAAATTGCTCTTTGAAAACTGAACAAAACAAAGCGCCAACGTTAAATTTTAAGTGAGCACACACTATCAAAAAAGCAAATGAGCAAGTCAAACATTTCTTCGGAGAGTTTGATCCTGGCTCAGGACGAACGCTGGCGGCGTGCCTAATACATGCAAGTCGAGCGAATCGATGGGAGCTTGCTCCCTGAGATTAGCGGCGGACGGGTGAGTAACACGTGGGCAACCTGCCTATAAGACTGGGATAACTTCGGGAAACCGGAGCTAATACCGGATACGTTCTTTTCTCGCATGAGAGAAGATGGAAAGACGGTTTACGCTGTCACTTATAGATGGGCCCGCGGCGCATTAGCTAGTTGGTGAGGTAATGGCTCACCAAGGCGACGATGCGTAGCCGACCTGAGAGGGTGATCGGCCACACTGGGACTGAGACACGGCCCAGACTCCTACGGGAGGCAGCAGTAGGGAATCTTCCGCAATGGACGAAAGTCTGACGGAGCAACGCCGCGTGAACGAAGAAGGCCTTCGGGTCGTAAAGTTCTGTTGTTAGGGAAGAACAAGTACCAGAGTAACTGCTGGTACCTTGACGGTACCTAACCAGAAAGCCACGGCTAACTACGTGCCAGCAGCCGCGGTAATACGTAGGTGGCAAGCGTTGTCCGGAATTATTGGGCGTAAAGCGCGCGCAGGTGGTTCCTTAAGTCTGATGTGAAAGCCCACGGCTCAACCGTGGAGGGTCA
>NZ_CM174415.1:100000-165000 GCF_057835005.1 Peribacillus sp. GL_122
AGGCGATGGACAACAGGTTGATATTCCTGTACCACCTATACATCGTTTGAACGATGGGGGGACGCAGAAGGATAGGGTAAGCGCGCTGTTGGATATGCGCGTCCAAGCAGTTAGGCCGGAAACGAGGCAAATCCCGTTTCCATTAAGGCGGAGCTGTGATGGCGAGGGAAATATAGTACCGAAGTTCCTGATTCCACGCTGCCAAGAAAAGCCTCTAGTGAGATGTAAGGTGCCCGTACCGCAAACCGACACAGGTAGGCGAGGAGAGAATCCTAAGGTGTGCGAGAGAACTCTCGTTAAGGAACTCGGCAAAATGACCCCGTAACTTCGGGAGAAGGGGTGCTTTTTAGGGTGAATAGCCCAGAAAAGCCGCAGTGAATAGGCCCAGGCGACTGTTTAGCAAAAACACAGGTCTCTGCGAAGCCGCAAGGCGAAGTATAGGGGCTGACACCTGCCCGGTGCTGGAAGGTTAAGGGGAGAGGTTAGCGCAAGCGAAGCTTTGAACCGAAGCCCCAGTAAACGGCGGCCGTAACTATAACGGTCCTAAGGTAGCGAAATTCCTTGTCGGGTAAGTTCCGACCCGCACGAAAGGTGTAACGATCTGGGCACTGTCTCAACGAGAGACTCGGTGAAATTATAGTACCTGTGAAGATGCAGGTTACCCGCGACAGGACGGAAAGACCCCGTGGAGCTTTACTGCAGCCTGATATTGAATTTTGGTACAGCTTGTACAGGATAGGTAGGAGCCTGAGAAGCCGGAGCGCTAGCTTCGGTGGAGGCGTTGGTGGGATACTACCCTGGCTGTATTGAAATTCTAACCCGCGCCCCTTATCGGGGTGGGAGACAGTGTCAGGTGGGCAGTTTGACTGGGGCGGTCGCCTCCTAAAGAGTAACGGAGGCGCCCAAAGGTTCCCTCAGAATGGTTGGAAATCATTCGTAGAGTGTAAAGGCACAAGGGAGCTTGACTGCGAGACCTACAAGTCGAGCAGGGACGAAAGTCGGGCTTAGTGATCCGGTGGTTCCGCATGGAAGGGCCATCGCTCAACGGATAAAAGCTACCCCGGGGATAACAGGCTTATCTCCCCCAAGAGTCCACATCGACGGGGAGGTTTGGCACCTCGATGTCGGCTCATCGCATCCTGGGGCTGTAGTCGGTCCCAAGGGTTGGGCTGTTCGCCCATTAAAGCGGTACGCGAGCTGGGTTCAGAACGTCGTGAGACAGTTCGGTCCCTATCCGTCGCGGGCGCAGGAAATTTGAGAGGAGCTGTCCTTAGTACGAGAGGACCGGGATGGACGCACCGCTGGTGTACCAGTTGTCTTGCCAAAGGCATAGCTGGGTAGCTACGTGCGGACGGGATAAGTGCTGAAAGCATCTAAGCATGAAGCCCCCCTCAAGATGAGATTTCCCATGGCGCAAGCTAGTAAGATCCCTGAAAGATGATCAGGTTGATAGGTCAGAGGTGGAAGCGTGGCGACATGTGGAGCTGACTGATACTAATAGATCGAGGACTTAACCAACGCTTTTTAAAAAATGAAATACCTTCTTATTATCTAGTTTTGAAGGAACAACGTTCCTTTTATGTTTGGTGGCGATAGCGAAGAGGTCACACCCGTTCCCATTCCGAACACGGCAGTTAAGCTCTTCAGCGCCGATGGTAGTTGGGGGTTTCCCCCTGTGAGAGTAGGACGCCGCCAAGCCATTTAAAAAGATCAGCCATCCGGCTGGTCTTTTTTGTTGTTCGTAATTAAAAAAAGGTTTTTTATTTTCAGGGACAGCATAGGGCTGGCCTTATTTGAATTGGTTACAATATCATGAGGAGGAATTGGGCCGAATTTAAGTGGTGAAACCTTAAGAGAGAAGAAAAATATCAGGTTTTGCATTTATCTTTTTAGGGTATTTATGTAAGATATTTCAACTTTAATGTTCAATGGGGTATGTAACTACATATAATTTGGGGAAAATGGATAATACAGAAAGAGAAAGTGCGTTTAAGTTGCAAAATGCATTATTCCTTGTATAATAATAGTCAAATATAGTCAAAGTCAGAATGGAGGAGGCTGAGTGAGAAACATATCTGATATTATCGAAACTTATTTAAAGCAAGTACTTGAAATAAGTCAAAAAGATATCTTAGAGATTAAAAGAAGTGAAATAGCAGATAAATTTCAGTGTGTTCCTTCTCAAATCAATTACGTAATCAATACCAGGTTTACCATCGAGCGAGGTTATGTTGTAGAGAGTAAGCGTGGAGGCGGCGGTTACATACGCATCATGAAAGTGGAATCGCAGGATTCCGTGCAACTTATCAACCAATTATTATCGCTTATTGGTTCAAGGGTAACCCAATCGATGGCTGAAGGAGTAATTTCAAGGCTGATGAATGAAGACGTCATTAATGAACGAGAAGCAAAGATTATGATGAGCGTCATAGATAGATCGGTGATTTATATCGACCTACCTGACCGCGATGAGCTTAGGGCAAGAATTTTAACTGCGATGCTTACGACTTTAAAATATAAATGAAACTGGCAGAGGTGATGAGCGTTGATTTGCCAAGAATGTCATCAAAGGCCTGCTACCCTGCACTTCACCAAAATCATCAATGGAAAAAAGACTGAAGTCATGATTTGTGAGAAATGTGCTCAGGAAAAAGGTGAAATGTTCATGGATGCAGGTGGACCTGGTTTTTCAATAAATAATTTATTAGCAGGATTGTTGAATATGGAGTCGAATATTCAACAGACAAAGGCAAATGCATTTCCCAAAACGGAAGAGAGGCGTTGCCCGCATTGTCATCGATCTTATAAAGAATTTGTCCATATTGGTAAGTTTGGCTGTGCCGAATGTTATAAAACGTTCAATGAACAGTTAAATCCCATTTTAAAGAGGGTTCATAGCGGCAATACAGCACATATAGGGAAAATTCCAAAAAGGATTGGTGGCACCATATATCTTCGAAAGCAAATTTTGGATTTAAAAGAAGTTTTAAAGGTCCACATTGATCAAGAGGAGTTTGAGAAAGCGGCAGAGGTAAGAGATAAGGTTCGTTCCCTTGAAAAAAGGTATGAAGCGCAAGAGGGAGGCGAGGAATTATGAGCTTGGAAAAGTTTGTAGAAAACGCCTTGAGTTCCTGGATGAGTGCCGAAGGGCCGGAAATCGATATTGTATTGAGTTCGCGGATTCGGCTGGCCAGGAATTTTAAAGACTTTACCTTCCCAACCTCCTTTTCTAACGAAGAAGCTAAAAAAATCATTGAATTGGTCAAAAAAAGAATCGAAGAAGAAGTAACCCCAGAGATTGGAAAACTGGAACTATTAGAGATTGACCAATTGCAGCCACTGGAAAAGCGTGTTCTCGTTGAAAAACATTTAATCAGTCCCCATTTAGTTGAAGATTCAGCGAAAAGCGCATGTCTCCTTTCGGAAAATGAAGAAATAAGTATCATGATAAACGAAGAGGATCATCTCCGTATTCAATGTTTAATGTCGGGGTTGCAGCTAAAGGAAACCTTAAAGATTGCAAATGTTCTTGACGATTGGATTGAAGAATCCATAGACTATGCATATGATGAGGAAAGAGGATACCTAACTAGTTGTCCGACTAATGTGGGAACAGGATTAAGAGCTTCGGTCATGATTCATCTGCCTGGCCTTGTCCTTACACAGCAGATGAATAATATCATACCGGCTATCAACCAATTGGGGTTGGTGGTTCGAGGGATTTATGGAGAGGGCAGTCAAGCCTTGGGGAATATTTTTCAAATCTCCAATCAAATTACTCTTGGAAAGTCGGAAAGGGATATCGTTGAAGATCTAACAAGTGTAGTGCAACAAATCATAGCCCAGGAACGGTCAGCGAGGGATGCATTAGCGAGGACTTCCCACATACAATTAGAAGATAGAATTTTCCGTTCATATGGGATTTTGTCCAATGCTCGCATCATCGAGACCAAGGAAGCAGCTACCTGTATCTCCGATGTTAGATTAGGGATAGATCTTGGGTATATAAAGAATATTTCTAAAAGCATTCTAAATGAGTTGATGATTTTGACGCAGTCGGGATTTTTACAAAAGTACGCAGGTGGCCCTTTAAGACCCCATGAAAGGGATATCCGTAGAGCGGCACTCATCCGGGAACGCTTGAATTTCACGGAATCTTCCTCCTCATAGAGGTCATTGACCCCTTTAGGGAGTATCAAATTTCATGTAATAGATATAGAGCAAGAAGAAGCTTCTGCCATAACTTAAAGAATTGCCAGCAACTTTATTCAAAACGAAAATTCTTAAGGAGGAATTCCCTATGATGTTTGGTCGTTTTACTGAAAGAGCCCAGAAAGTATTAGCATTAGCCCAAGAAGAGGCAATCCGTTTAGGTCATAATAATATCGGCACGGAACATATTTTACTGGGCCTTGTCCGAGAAGGTGATGGTATTGCAGCCAAAGCGTTATATGCTCTTGGCTTGGGTCCGGATAAGATTCAGAAAGAAGTGGAAAATCTAATTGGCCGAGGACAGGATACGGCTCAAACGATACATTATACCCCAAGAGCCAAGAAAGTCATTGAACTTTCCATGGATGAGGCAAGAAAATTAGGTCACTCATATGTTGGGACAGAGCATGTTCTTCTAGGTCTTATCCGTGAAGGGGAAGGTGTAGCTGCCCGCGTATTGAATAATCTGGGAGTAAGTTTAAATAAAGCTCGACAACAAGTATTACAACTTCTGGGAAGCAATGAATCAGGTGGTCACCAAGGTTCAGCCGCTTCAAATGCAAGCACGCCGACACTGGATGGCCTTGCACGTGATTTAACGGCGATTGCCAGGGAAGGAAGTTTGGATCCCGTTATCGGAAGAAGTAAGGAAATACAGCGTGTCATCGAGGTATTAAGCCGTCGTACAAAAAATAACCCAGTATTAATCGGTGAACCTGGGGTTGGTAAAACAGCCATTGCTGAAGGGCTTGCCCAACAGATCATCAATAATGAGGTACCTGAAATTTTACGTGATAAACGCGTAATGACACTTGATATGGGTACTGTTGTGGCTGGTACTAAATACCGGGGTGAATTTGAGGACCGGTTGAAGAAAGTTATGGATGAAATACGTCAGGCGGGTAATATCATCCTATTCATCGATGAATTGCATACATTGATTGGTGCAGGTGGTGCAGAAGGTGCCATTGATGCCTCCAATATCCTTAAACCATCATTGGCGCGAGGTGAATTACAATGTATCGGTGCCACGACTTTGGATGAGTACCGGAAGTATATTGAAAAGGATGCCGCGCTTGAACGTCGTTTCCAGCCAATCCAAGTCGATGAGCCGACTATTGAGGAATCCATCCAAATTCTCAAGGGGCTGCGTGACCGTTATGAGGCACATCACCGCGTATCGATTACTGACGAAGCGATTGATGCCGCAGTCAAATTATCCGACCGTTATATTTCCGATCGCTTTTTACCGGATAAAGCGATTGACTTGATTGATGAAGCTGGTTCCAAGGTTAGGCTGCGTTCATACACAACGCCACCTAACTTAAAAGAACTTGAAGTGAAGCTGGATGATGTTCGTAAGGAAAAGGATGCTTCCGTTCAGAGTCAGGAATTTGAAAAAGCAGCTTCGCTTCGCGATACAGAACAACGCTTAAGAGAACAATTGGAAGAAACGAAAAAGACTTGGAAAGAAAAACAAGGGCAGGAGAACAGTGAAGTGACTGTGGATGACATTGCACACGTCGTATCCAGTTGGACGGGAGTTCCAGTTACTAAATTGGCACAAACAGAGTCAGACAAACTGCTTAATATGGAGTCAATCCTCCATGATCGTGTAATTGGGCAGGAAGAGGCTGTCATTGCGGTTTCTAAAGCAGTACGACGTGCAAGGGCAGGTTTGAAAGATCCTAAACGTCCAATTGGTTCATTCATCTTCTTAGGACCTACAGGGGTCGGTAAAACCGAGCTAGCCCGTGCTTTAGCTGAATCCATTTTTGGTGATGAAGATGCCATGATCCGCATCGATATGTCCGAATATATGGAGAAACATTCGACTTCACGTCTTGTTGGATCCCCTCCAGGATATGTTGGATACGAAGAAGGCGGTCAGTTAACGGAAAAAGTGCGGAGGAAACCATACTCCGTCGTTCTGCTTGATGAAATAGAAAAGGCGCATCCGGATGTCTTCAATATTCTTCTTCAAGTATTGGAAGACGGAAGACTGACAGATTCCAAGGGGCGTACTGTCGATTTCAGGAATACCATCCTGATTATGACATCGAATGTAGGGGCGTCGGCCTTGAAAATTGATAAGTATGTCGGCTTTAATATCCAGGATACTGGCCAGGACTATAAAAATATGAAAGGGAAAGTGATGGAAGAACTCAAACGTGCATTCCGTCCGGAATTCCTGAATCGTATTGATGAAACTATCGTGTTCCACTCATTAGAGAAGGATCATTTGAAACAAATCGTTACATTAATGTCAAATCAGCTTACTACCCGTTTGAAAGAACAGGAGATATACTTGGAGCTGACAGATGCGGCTAGAGAAAAAATTGCTACGGAAGGTTTTGATCCGGAATATGGGGCACGGCCAATCCGCAGGGCACTTCAGAAGCATGTAGAAGATTATCTATCCGAAGAGTTGCTTAAGGGCAACGTGAAAAAAGGGCAAACGGTCGTAATGGATGTCGTGAATAATGAGTTTGCAATCCGACAAGGCGAGCCTGTTAATGTAAGTGAATAACCAGATCCTAAACTTCGAGGTACACGCAGATTCTTTTGCAGTGTACCTCTGTTTTTTATCTATAGGTAGATTTGAGTATAAATGGGACAAGCAGAGTGCAGAGTGAATATTTTTTTTAAAAAACTTAGCCTTAAGAAGGTTTAAATAAAACCGAGGTATAATATCCTTAATATAGATATTTTTTCCAGAGGAAAAGGAGTAATTTATGGCTGTAAAGAAGAAAACAAAATTTATGTGTCAGTCTTGTGGATATGAGTCACCGAAATGGATGGGGAAATGTCCAGGATGCGGTGAATGGAACAAAATGGTCGAGGAAACCGAAATCGTTAAACCTGCTAGAAAAGGCGCTTTTACCAATTCAGAGGTTAGAGGTTCCGGGGAACGGGAGAAGGCAGCACCCATAACGACTATTCAATCAGAAAAAGAACCCCGGATTAAGACGGATTTAATGGAATTGAATCGTGCTCTTGGGGGCGGGATCGTACAGGGATCACTTGTATTGATCGGAGGGGACCCGGGTATCGGTAAGTCCACCCTGCTTTTACAGGTATCATCCCAATTGGCGCATAAACAGAAAAAAGTGCTTTATATTTCTGGTGAAGAATCAGTCAAGCAGACCAAATTGAGAGCGGATCGGCTTGGGACCATGTCGGAAAATCTATTCGTTTATGCTGAAACCGATATGGATTATATCCAACAGGCAATTACGGATGTAAAACCGGATTTGGTCATTATTGACTCCATTCAAACGGTATACCATTCGGAGGTTACATCTGCCCCAGGAAGCGTTTCACAAGTGAGGGAGTGCACAGCCTCACTCATGCGCATTGCTAAAACGAACGGAATCGCGATTTTTATCGTCGGACACGTTACAAAGGAAGGGGCCATCGCGGGGCCACGGCTGCTTGAGCACATGGTCGATACAGTATTATATTTTGAAGGTGAAAGACACCATACATATCGAATTATACGTGCGGTTAAAAATCGCTTTGGTTCGACGAATGAGATGGGTATTTTTGAAATGAAAGAACATGGATTGGAAGAGGTCGCTAATCCATCGGAAATTTTCCTTGAAGAACGGTCGCAGGGAGCCTCGGGTTCCACAGTCGTCGCATCCATGGAGGGCACAAGGCCGGTGCTAGTCGAAATTCAAGCATTGATTTCACCTACGAGTTTTGGCAATCCGAGGCGAATGGCCACGGGAATCGACCACAATCGAGTTTCGCTTTTAATGGCTGTTCTGGAAAAGAGAGTGGGCTTGCTTCTTCAAAACCAAGATGCGTATTTAAAGGTTGCCGGTGGTGTCAAGCTGGATGAACCTGCAATTGACCTCGCTGTCGCAATAAGCATTGCTTCAAGCTTCCGTGATAAACCAACAAACCCTGCCGATTGCATCATTGGTGAAGTGGGGCTGACTGGTGAGGTAAGAAGGGTGTCAAGAATTGAACAAAGGGTGCAGGAAGCAGCAAAATTAGGGTTTGAGCGGGTTATCATACCGGCTAATAATATAGGGGGATGGACCGCGCCGAAGGGTATTAAGATCGTTGGTGTTTCATCTGTTTCGGAGGCTCTTAAACAATCGTTAGGGGGTTAAGTATGACAGATAAAAAAGGGTATGAGAAAACAAAATTGGAAATTCTGCAAATTGTTGCTCCAGGTACCCCGCTTCGGGAGGGGATTGAAAATGTCCTGAGGGCAAACACAGGTGGTTTGATAGTGGTCGGATATAATGAGAAGGTGCGAGTGATCGTGGATGGCGGCTTCGAAATCAATTGCAGCTGTACCCCCAGCACATTATATGAGTTGGCAAAGATGGACGGGGCCATCATTTTAAATGAAACAGCCGATAAGATCATTTTCGCAAATGCCCAACTAGTGCCGGATAACAGTACACCTTCCACAGAAACGGGAATGCGGCATAGGACAGCGGAACGTGTGGCAAGGGAGACCAAGTCGTTGGTCATCGCAATCTCACAACGTCGGAATGTCATCACTTTATATCAAGGAAATTTCCGATACGCCCTTAAAGATATAGGAGTCATACTTGCCAAGGCTAATTTAGCCATCCAGACCTTGGAAAAATACAAGGTGGTCCTGCAGCAGAGCATATCGGTTTTAGGAGCACTCGAGTTTGAGGAAATCGTGACCTATGCCGACCTTTTGCAGGTATTTCACCGATATGTAATGGTGCTCAGAATCAAGGCGGAGCTATTAACGTACCTTAATGAGCTTGGTACGGAAGGAAGATTGATCCGTTTGCAAATGAATGAAATCCTGGCAGATATTGAAACGGAAGGAAAATGGCTTATCAAGGATTATACCTCCAGTAATGATGAAAATCCCGAGGAAATCATTTTTAGGCTTCAAGAGTTGGCCATGCAGGAAAAACTGGATGAAAGCATTCTTCTAAAGGTGCTGGGCTATCATGGATACATACACCTTGATGAGTCAGTACATCCCCGTGGTTACCGTATTCTTCATAAAATCCCACGCTTGCCGGGTTTGATCATCGAAAATTTAGTGAAACAGTTCGGAAGCTTTAGTGAAGTCAATAAAGCTACGGTTGAAAACCTTGACGATGTGGAGGGCATAGGCGAAGTCCGCGCCAATAAAATCAAAGAAGGACTCCGGATTTTGAAAAATCAGCTTGTCACAAATAGAAGGATGTAGGTGCAGCTGGCCTTTTAAATTCCCCTGAACTAGCTTGAAATTGATTGGTGTTTATTTTTGACACTCAAAACTCAGGGTGCTAGGCTAATATTACGAAAAAGAGAAAAAATCATATTTGTAAATCCACTAATTCCTTAAGTGAATTTAACGTATATAATGAAAACGAATTTTCGAAGGTTTCATTTTATTTTATTGGTCAATAATGAATAGAAGGAGGTGAAAGGGATGTTAAAACGCATTATACAAGCATGCTTCTTAATAGTCGGCGGAACACTTGGTATGTTACTTATTCCAGAATTATTAATTGTTTTACATGCAGATGATATTGCTTTAATAAACAATCCTTATGTAAGTGTACTGTTGGGTGCCATTATCTTTTATCTTATAACTTTTTGGGCAGTAGATCATGTGATCTATTTTATGAAGTGGCTGGAGGAACAGCTTGTAAAGATACCAATTACGGATATAATCTTTGGCAGCGTCGGTCTTTTAGTGGGACTGCTTGCGGCGTTCTTGGTTGGCTCCGCCTTCAGTGCCATCAAGGTTCCTATTTTAAATACAGTGGTTCCCATCATCCTTACGCTTTTATTTGGTTATCTTGGTTTTCAGGTGGGCTTTAAAAAGCGTGATGAGCTATTGAGTTTATTCACGAAAAGCAATAAGAAAAAGAACACTGATGGTGAAGCGAGCGAAGAGGATGAAGAGGGGTATAGCAAGCGGCTGAAGATTCTCGATACAAGCGTCATCATTGATGGTAGAATTGCGGATATTTGTCAGACAGGCTTTCTGGAGGGTACCATAGTCATTCCTCAATTCGTATTAAACGAACTGCAGCACATTGCCGATTCATCTGATGCATTGAAAAGGAATCGTGGAAGACGTGGTTTGGATATCTTGAATCGGATTCAAAAAGATCTTCCGATTAAAGTGGAGATGTACGAGGGGGATTTTGAAGACATTCAGGAAGTGGACAGTAAACTAGTGAAACTTGCCAAAATATCGGGCGGAATGGTCGTTACCAATGATTTCAATTTAAACAAAGTATGCGAGTTTCAAAATGTGGCGGTCCTTAATATCAATGACCTTGCCAATGCCGTAAAACCTGTTGTGCTTCCTGGGGAAGAGATGAATGTTCAGGTCATCAAGGACGGGAAAGAGCAGAACCAGGGCATCGCTTATTTAGACGATGGCACCATGATCGTTGTCGAGGGTGGCCGTGACCATATCGGGAAACGCATCGATGTACTTGTCACAAGTGTATTGCAAACCTCTGCAGGCCGTATGATATTCGCTAAACCGAAACTATTAGAAAAAGCATTATAAAGAAGAGTAGGAGAAACCGTTATGTTTTATGAAGTAGTGATACCTGCAGCTGGACAAGGCAAAAGAATGAAGGCGGGCAAGAATAAACTTTTTATTGAACTATCGGGTATCCCGATCATTGTTTATACACTGCGTGTCTTCGAAGAAGATCCTGACTGTCGGGGGATTATCCTTTCGATAAACCCGGCAGAAAAGGATTATTTCAGTCAATTGATTGCAGCATATGGGCTTAAAAAGGTCAAGAAACTGGTCATGGGTGGCAAGGAGCGCCAACAAAGCGTTTATAATGGACTGCAACATGCAGGAGAAGAAATCGTCCTGGTCCACGACGGTGCCCGCCCTTTTATCAATGTTGGGCAAATCAGTGAATTGACTACTGCCGCCTCCCTTCATGGAGGTGCCGTAATTGCAGTGCCCGTTAAGGATACGATTAAAAAAGCGTCAAACAATAAGGTAGTGGAAACAGTGGAACGATCTAGCTTGTGGGCGGTACAAACTCCACAAGCTTTTCGTGTATCCATATTAAAAAGCGCGTATGAACAGGCAGAAGCTGAAGCATTTTTAGGGACGGATGATGCAAGTTTGCTAGAGCGGATCAATGAACAGGTAGTTATTATTGAGGGCAATTATGATAATATTAAAATTACGACTCAGGAAGACCTTTATTTTGCAGAAGCGATTTTACATAAACAACATGGAAAAAGATGATTGGGGAGAATGATATGTTTAGAATAGGACAAGGATATGACGTTCATCAGCTTGTGGAGGGGAGACCTTTGATTATTGGCGGGATTACGATTCCGTATGAGAAAGGTTTGCTAGGTCATTCGGATGCGGATGTCCTTCTGCATACTGTTGCTGATGCCTGCTTGGGGGCAATTGGTGCAGGGGATATCGGTAAGCATTTTCCGGATACCGATCCTGAATTTAAAGATGCCGATTCGGCAAAACTGCTGCAGTATATTTGGGCGATCGTAAAAAAAGAAGGATATTCCCTAGGCAATGCGGACTGTACAATCATTGCACAAAGCCCGAAAATGGCACCGTATATTGAGGAAATGCGCGGCAGGATTGCTGAACTTTTAGATGCGCCGATAGACAGAATCAATGTAAAGGCGACCACTACCGAGAAACTTGGATTTACAGGCAGGAGCGAAGGAATCGCGGCACAGGCTGTGGTTTTATTGGTTAAATCAAACTAATTTCGTTTTTAGAGTGGATGCCTTTATCCCAATGTATTTAAATGATAATATATACAATAGAATAGAACGACTGGGAGGTCTATATATATCATGAGCAGCGATATTCGAGTTCGCTATGCACCGAGTCCGACTGGACATTTACATATTGGTAATGCACGGACTGCTTTATTTAACTATTTATACGCACGAAATAAAGGCGGGAAATTCATCATCCGTATTGAAGATACCGACCAAAAGAGAAATATTGAAGGCGGAGAGGAAAGTCAGCTTAAATATTTGAAATGGCTTGGTATGGATTGGGATGAAGGTGTTGATGTTGGCGGTGAATTCGGGCCATATCGTCAATCCGAAAGGAACGACCTTTATCAGGAATTGTATCAAGAGCTTTTAGATAAGGGTTTGGCATATAAATGCTATTGTACGGAAGAAGAGCTTGAAGCAGAGCGTGAAGGACAGGTCGAACGGAATGAAACGCCAAAATATTCAGGGAAGTGCAAGCATTTAACTGAAGAAGAGCAAGCGGAACTAGTGGCTCAAGGAAGAAAACCGAGCATTCGCTTTGCCGTTCCAGCTGGGAAGGTCCTTACTTTCAAAGATATGGTTAAGGATGAGGTTTCGTTTGAAGCGGATGGCTTTGGTGATTTTGTCATTGTTAAAAAAGATGGCATTCCAACCTATAACTTTGCAGTGGCCGTCGATGATCACTTGATGAAGATTTCCCATGTCCTTCGCGGTGATGATCATATCTCCAATACTCCCAAACAACTGATGATTTACGAAGCTTTCGGCTGGGAACCGCCGGTATTCGGACATATGACGCTGATTGTAAACGAAAGCAGGAAGAAACTGAGTAAACGTGATGAGTCCATCATTCAATTCATTGAGCAATATGAAGAGCTTGGTTATGTACCTGAAGCTTTATTCAATTTCATTACATTATTAGGATGGTCTCCGGTCGGGGAAGAAGAGATTTTCACGAAGGAAGAATTCATTAATCTTTTCGATGCTGATCGGCTGTCTAAATCACCTGCACTTTTCGATAAACAAAAGCTTACATGGATGAATAACCAATATGTGAAGCAATTGGACGGAAATCGTGCAGTGGAATTGTCAATGCCTCACTTAATTAAAGCCGGGAAGGTTTCAGAGACACTGACCGCCGAAGAAGAAGAGTGGGTACATGGGCTAGTTTCCCTTTTTCAAGAGCAGATGAGCTATGGAGCGGAAATAGTCGAGCTATCTGAACTGTTTTTCATGGATGAGGTCGTGTTCGAAGAAGAAGCCAAGGAAGTACTGGCTGAAGAACAGGTACCGGAAGTCATGAAAGCTTTCCTTCAGGAGATCGATGGCCTTGAAGAATTTAACGCGGATGAAATCAAGAAGTCGATTAAAGCCGTACAAAAAAGCACAGGCCATAAAGGGAAAAAATTATTCATGCCGATAAGGGCGGCCGTCACGGGTCAAACACATGGTCCTGACTTGCCTAAGGCGATTTCATTACTGGGCAAAGAAAAAATTAAACAGCGTATTCAGAGTATTTTATATTAACAATTTGTCAAAAATGTAATATAGTATTTAATAATCTTACAAAAGAACGCGTAGATGGGGAGAAGTAAGTAAACGAAGCTTTTTAGAGAGAACCATAACCTGCTGAAAGTGGTTCAAGCCTCTCGTTTTCTGAAATGCACCCTTGAGTCCTTTGCTGAACTAACCTATAGTAGGCACAGGCGGAATGTCCTCCGTTACAGGGATTAAAGTTGGGGATGAAAAAACAGGAAAAAGCTTTACCTGCTTCGTACATTCCAAACAGAGTGGAACCGCGCTTAAAGCGTCTCTGTCTATTTGGACAGAGACGCTTTTTTATATGCTTTAAAAGCTTCAAAGGGGATGTTGGAAAAGAACGCAACATAGGGGGGAATCATTTTGTTAAAGATGTTTAAAGAGGATATCGAAGTGGTTTTTGATCAAGATCCTGCTGCGCGCAGCTATTTGGAAGTCATATTGACGTACGCGGGTTTACATGCGATTTGGAGTCATAGGATGGCTCATGCACTATTTAAGAAGAAGTTCTTTTTCCTGGCAAGAAGTATATCTCAGATCAGTAGGTTTTTTACCGGAATTGAAATTCATCCAGGGGCTACGATTGGCCGTCGTTTCTTCATTGACCATGGAATGGGGATCGTCATTGGCGAAACTTGTGAAATAGGCGACAATGTATCTGTCTTTCAAGGTGTAACCCTTGGGGGGACAGGAAAGGAAAAGGGAAAACGTCATCCTACGATAAAGGATAACGTTTTGATTGCTACAGGAGCAAAAGTGCTGGGTTCCATCACTGTTGGGGAAAACTCAAAAATCGGTGCAGGATCGGTCGTTTTAAAGGAAGTGCCACCTAATTCCACAGTGGTGGGTATTCCAGGTAAAGTGGTCATTCAAGATGGTATCAAAATCAACAAAGATCTAAATCATTGTGATCTTCCTGATCCAATCGCTGATCGCTTTAAGGAATTGGATAGTGAAATCAGGGCTTTAAGAGCGAAGATGGCTGAACAGAAGCAGAAGGAAAGGAGTCTATAATATGGCGATTAAAATATATAACACAGCTACAAGAAAAAAGGAAACCTTCGTCCCGATGGAAGAGGGAAAGGTGAAGATGTACGTATGCGGACCCACTGTCTATAATTACATTCATATTGGTAATGCAAGACCGGCAATCGTATTCGATACCGTTCGTAGGTATTTGGATTACCGTGGATATGATGTGCAATTCGTTTCGAACTTTACGGATGTGGATGATAAGCTGATTCGTGCGGCAAAAGAATTGGGGGAAGATGTCCCAACCATATCAGAGCGTTTCATCAAGGCTTATTTTGAAGACGTGTCGGCATTGGGCTGCAAAAAAGCCGATGCTCACCCAACCGTAATGGAGAACATGGATGCAATCATTGAATTCATCTCGGCATTAATTGAGAAAGGATTCGCTTATGAATCCGAAGGGGATGTGTATTACCGAACTCGTAAGTTTGAGGGGTATGGAAAACTTTCACATCAGTCCATCGATGAGCTGCGAGTGGGGGCACGTATTGAAATAGGGGAGAAAAAACAAGATGCCCTTGATTTTGCCCTTTGGAAAACGGCAAAGGATGATGAAATATCTTGGGAGAGCCCATGGGGTAAAGGGCGTCCTGGCTGGCATATCGAATGCTCTGCAATGGTCAAAAAGTATTTGGGTGATACAATCGATATTCATGCCGGAGGTCAAGATCTGGCTTTCCCGCATCATGAAAATGAAATTGCACAATCCGAAGCATTGACGGGTAAGACTTTTGCGAATTATTGGATGCATAACGGGTATATAAATATTGAGAATGAAAAAATGTCTAAGTCCTTAGGCAATTTCGTCCTTGTGCATGACATCATTAAGAAGCATGATCCACAAGTGTTACGCTTCTTTATGTTATCTGTACATTACCGTCATCCCATCAATTATAGTGAAGAAGTGCTTGAAAATGTAAAAGCGTCCCTCGATCGCTTAAGGACATCTTATCAAAACTTAAAGCATCGCCTTCAAGTTAGTGACGGATTGACTGAGAATAATGATGTTTGGTTGGGGAAGCTGAATAAATTACATGAACAATTCATTAAAGAAATGGACGATGATTTCAACACAGCTAATGCAATATCCATGCTCTTTGAACTTTCCAAACAGGCAAATTATTACTTGATGGAGAAAAACACAGACAGGGAAGTGATTGATGCTTTCCTTGATAAATTCAACATCTTATTTTCTGTCCTAGGGTTGTCCCTTGAAGAAGAGGGGCTTTTGGATGAAGAAATTGAAGGCTTGATACAGCAGAGAATTCAAGCGCGGAAAGACCGCAATTTTGGGTTGTCCGATGAAATTCGTGATCGCTTGAAAAACATGAATATCATATTAGAGGATACCCCTCAAGGTACAAGATGGAAAAGAGGGTAATTAATGCTTCATTACGATAGTAAGGTAGATGCAAAAATGCTGAACAGTCTTGCTTTGGCATATATAGGTGATGCTGTATACGAAACGTATATACGGCATCACCTCATTCAAAAAGGAGCGGTCAAGCCCAATCTACTACACAAAAAAGCTACATCTTTTGTAGCTGCTAAAGCGCAAAATAAAATCATCCACTTTTTCCTGGAGTCAGATTGGTTATCGGAAGAGGAATCCGCTGTCGTTCGGCGCGGCCGAAATGCAAAATCCGGTACGGTACCGAAGAATACAGATGTGCAAACGTATCGCTACAGTACAGCCTTCGAGGCACTTATGGGATTTTTGTATTTATCCGGTCGAATAGAAAGAATGGAAGAACTCATCAAAAAATCCATTGAATACATTGAAGAAGAAAAGGGGAGTAACCCATGAGCGAAGAATATATCATTGGCAGAAACCCCGTATTGGAAGCACTTCGCTCCGAACGGGATATTAATAAAATTTGGATAGCCGAGGGCTCGCAAAAAGGCTCGATGCAACCACTAATCGGTCTGGCGAAGGAAAAGAAGGTATTCGTGCAAATCGTACCGAAGAAAAAAATTGACCAAATGGCAGAAGGCATCCATCAAGGCGTTATCGCACAAGTGGCTGCATATGAATATGTGGAGCTGGATGACTTATTCGCAAAAGCGGCTGAACGGGACGAAGCACCTTTTTTCATGATCCTTGATGAAGTTGAAGATCCGCATAATTTAGGTTCGATCATGAGGACGGCTGATGCAGTTGGGGCCCATGGAATCATCATCCCAAAAAGAAGAGCGGTGGGCTTGACGGCAACAGTGGCAAAAGCTTCGACGGGTGCAATCGAATATATTCCGGTAGCTCGCGTTACAAATTTGGCACGAGCGGTTGAAGAGTTGAAAGAGCGAGGGGTATGGATAGTCGGTACCGATGCGAAAGGCAGCGATGATTACCGTAACATGGACGGAAAAATGCCTATCGGACTTGTTATCGGCAGCGAAGGAAAAGGCATGGCACGGCTAATGAAGGATAAATGTGATTTTCTCATCCGTCTCCCTATGGCAGGACAAGTAACTTCGTTAAATGCATCGGTAGCGGCCGGTTTATTGATGTATGAGGTTTATAGAAAAAGAAATCCTCTAGGGCAATGATGGAATGAATATTCTGTTGGTGGACGGTTATAACATTATTGGAGCTTGGCCGGAACTGAGAGAATTAAAAGAACGGGATCTTGCTGCTGCAAGAGACCGGTTGATAGAAATGATGGCGGAATATCAAGCATTTACCGGATACCGTGTAATTATCGTATTTGACGCTCAATATGTTCAGGGAATTGCCCGCATATTCAAAAATCACAAGGTTGACGTAATTTTTACAAAAGAAAATGAAACTGCGGATGAAAGAATAGAAAAGATGGCCATTGAACTGAATAATGTCAAAACGCAAATTCAAGTGGCAACCTCTGACTTCACGGAACAGTGGGTGATCTTTGGCCAAGGGGCCCTAAGGAAATCCGCTCGTGAACTGCTTATTGAAATGGAAGAAATTCAAGGCGAAATCAAGAAAGATGTACGAAAAACAACGACGATAAGACCCGTGGCCAAAATTCCTTTAAGTGAAGAAGTGGCAGAAATTTTTGAAAAATGGCGCCGAGGTAAAATTTGAACCATTGACGGGTAAAATTTACCTGCTGTATAATATTTCTATCTGAGTCAGGTCAGGGGGATATAATGTGGGTCTCAAATTCGGAATGAAGCTGAACGAAAAGTATCTGCAGTTTGAGGATGATGAATTGATAGGGTTGGTGCACACTGGAGACAGTGAGGCGCTGGATTATTTGATCCAAAAGTATCGTAATTTTGTAAGAGCGAAAGCAAGGACTTATTTCTTGATTGGTGCCGATAAGGAAGACATCGTGCAAGAAGGTATGATTGGTTTATATAAAGCCGTCCGTGATTTTAAAGGGGATAAATTATCTTCCTTTAAAGCATTTGCAGAACTATGCATTACGAGGCAGATCATTACAGCTATCAAAACAGCAACACGTCAAAAACATATTCCGCTCAATTCCTATGTTTCCCTGGACAAGCCCATTTATGATGAGGAATCGGACCGAACTCTAATGGATATTATATCGGGTACGAAAGTTTTGGACCCGGAAGAACTGATCATCAACCAAGAAGAGTTTGACGATATCGAATTAAAGATGGCCGAGCTCCTGAGTGATCTTGAGAGAAAAGTGTTAGCTCTTTACCTGGATGGACAAACCTACCAAGAAATTTCGGAAGAGTTGAACCGGCATGTTAAGTCAATCGACAACGCCCTTCAGCGGGTGAAAAGAAAGCTCGAGCGCTATCTGGAAGTAAGGGAAATCAGTTTATAATCCCTCCGCTTTTTCCGCTTAATTTCATCTGTCCCTTCTCCACAAGGATGTTTATTATTCACTAAAATTTTTAATGGATGTTAAGTAACCGATGTTTTGATTTCCGGTGTCCGTAATAGGTGAAACCCGCTTTGATATTGACAATAAAAAACAGCCGTGATAAGGTTTTATGGATATAGTAGATAGGATAGGTGTATCTAATGCGAAAAAAAATAGTTCTTGCATGCACTGATTGCGGTTCAAGAAATTATAGTTATGAGAGCAAACAATCGACAAGCGGCGAACGACTGGAAATCAAGAAATTTTGCAGTACATGCAACTCACACTCGATTCATAAAGAAACGAAATAACCGTTTTATAAATAGATTGACAGAAGCTTCTAATGCTTGGAGGTACATTCATGAAACGTTTTACCGAATTTTTCAGCGGAGTCGCTCGCGAAATGCGAAAAGTAAGCTGGCCGAAACGCAAGGAGCTTACCAAATATACAATCGTGGTAGTAACGACTGTATTGTTTATGGCTTTATTCTTTACAGTGGTCGATTTGGGCATTTCCGAATTAATTCGCTTAGTTATTGAATAAGAGATTCGAAAATAAGGTATAATAGTGATAGAATAATATGTGTCAGCAGAAAAGCCCGGAAACGGGTTTTTTAATTTGTCTTTTTTAATAAGTGAAGAAGCTCAAAATCGAGCACTGCTGTAATATGAATCATCACAATATTTTCTAGTTAAGTCAGGATGACGCTGGTATGGTTTTTTGGCTAAAACGTTCAAAGATAAAGATTAATAAAGAAAATGATTGATTGCAGGGAGGGAAGGACGTTAAAGTCCTAACACATGGAAAAGAATTGGTATGTAGTTCACACCTATTCAGGTTATGAGAACAAGGTTAAGGCTAACTTGGAAAAACGTGTTGAAACTATGGGGATGGAAGACAAGATCTTTCGCGTTGTAGTTCCAGAAGAAGAAGAAACAGAAGTGAAAGATGGCAAAAAGAAAGTGACTAAAAAGAAAGTATTTCCAGGTTATGTATTGGTTGAGATCATCATGACGGATGATTCATGGTACGTTGTCCGGAATACGCCTGGCGTAACAGGTTTCGTAGGTTCATCTGGAGCTGGGTCAAAACCGACTGCATTGCTTCCGGAAGAAATTGAAGTCGTCCTTAAACGAATGGGCGTTGATGAGAGCAAAATCGAAGTTGATTTTGAAATCGGTGATACGGTTCAAGTTAAAGAAGGACCTTTCGCAACCTTTGCAGGGCCGATTGAAGAACTTGATAAAGACAAAGGGAAAGTAAGGGTCCTAGTCAATATGTTCGGTCGTGATACACCGGTTGAACTTGATTTTAATCAAGTGGAAAAATTATAAACGGAAAAAAACTTGAAATTGCCTTTAGAAAGTGGTAAAATTTCAAAGGTCAGTATGTTTCAATTTTTAGGCCTCAACGATACAAGCATTCTTTATTAATATATAAAGAATTCAAGATGAGTGGGAGGGTATTACCCTATTACCACATCACGGACTTATAAGGAGGTGTGTCTCGTGGCTAAAAAAGTAATTAAAATGGTTAAATTGCAAATTCCTGCTGGTAAAGCGAATCCGGCACCGCCAGTCGGTCCTGCATTAGGTCAAGCTGGTGTAAACATCATGGGATTCTGTAAGGAGTTCAACGCTCGTACAGCAGATCAAGCTGGTCTAATTATTCCTGTTGAAATCACGGTATTTGAAGACCGTTCATTTACATTCATTACAAAAACTCCGCCGGCTGCAGTATTGCTTAAGAAAGTAGCTGGTATCGAGTCTGGTTCTGGTGAACCTAACCGTAATAAAGTTGCTACAGTCAAGCGTGATCAAGTGCGCGAGATTGCTGAAACTAAAATGCCTGACCTAAACGCTGCAAGCGTTGAAGCTGCAATGCGTATGGTTGAAGGTACTGCTCGCAGCATGGGTATTGTCATCGAAGACTAATCCATGTAATTGCTATTTGTTTCTACGGGGTTGCGATTGATACTCGCAACCTTTATTCGTGGGAGGTCATTCCGTTAAAACCACAATTTAGGAGGATTTATATCATGGCGAAAAAAGGTAAAAAGTATCTTGAAGCAGCTAAGCTTGTAGAAGTTTCTAAGGCTTATGCTGTAACTGAAGCAATCGAAGTTGCTAAAAAAGCAAACTTCGCAAAATTCGATGCGACTGTTGAAGTTGCTTTCCGTTTAGGCGTAGACCCTAAGAAAGCTGACCAACAAATTCGTGGAGCAGTTGTTCTGCCGAATGGTACTGGTAAAACTCAACGCGTATTAGTATTCGCTAAAGGCGAAAAAGCAAAAGAAGCTGAAGCTGCTGGTGCTGACTACGTTGGCGAATCTGACTACATCAACAAAATCCAACAAGGATGGTTCGAATTCGATGTAATCGTTGCGACTCCAGACATGATGGGTGAAGTTGGTAAACTTGGCCGTGTATTAGGACCTAAAGGATTAATGCCTAACCCTAAAACTGGCACAGTAACATTCGACGTAACAAAAGCTGTTAATGAAATCAAAGCTGGTAAAGTTGAATACCGCGTAGATAAAGCTGGAAACATCCATGCTCCAATCGGTAAAGTATCTTTCGAGGATGCTAAACTAGTGGAAAACTTCACTACTATCTATGATACATTAATGAAAGTTAAACCTGCGGCTGCTAAAGGAACTTACATGAAAAACGTTTCTGTAACAACTACAATGGGCCCTGGCGTGAAAGTTGATCCTTCTACTTTCAATAAATAATTGACATTCCAAAACTATTATTGTTATAATAAGTTTTGTTGTGAATAAATGAATATCATTTGTACCGTAGACAGTAGGTGCTCGTTACGAGCTTAATTCCCTGCCGAGGTAATTCGATAATAATAGTCCTTGACTATGACTTTTGAAATTACTGCCTTCATGTCTGCAATAGAGATGAAGGCTTTTTCTTTGAAACGGTATAAATGTTTTCAAGCAAATCTACAGGAGGTGTAAGGATGAACGCAATTATTGAACAAAAGCAAAAAATCGTTGCTGAGATTACTGATAAATTAACTGCAAGCCAATCAACAGTAGTTGTTGACTACCGTGGATTGACTGTTGCTGAATTAACAGAACTTCGTAAGCAACTTCGTGAAGCTGGCGTTGAGTTTAAAGTTTACAAAAACTCTATGACTCGCCGTGCTGCGGAAAGTGCTGAACTTAGCGCTTTGAACGAATCATTAACAGGACCAAACGCAATTGCATTCTCAACTGAAGATGTTATTGCGCCAGCAAAAATCCTTAACGATTTTGCGAAAAAACATGAAGCTTTAGAAATCAAAGCTGGAGTTATCGAAGGAAATGTTGCAACTGCTGAAGAAATTAAAGCTCTTGCAGAACTACCTTCACGCGAAGGCCTACTTTCAATGCTACTCAGCGTGCTACAAGCACCAATGCGCGGACTTGCTCTTGCTACAAAAGCAGTTGCAGATCAAAAAGAAGAACAAGGCGCGTAAGCTAATCGCTTATTTAGCCTAATGATTCAAAAAAAAACCAACCATTTCGAGGAGGAAATAACAATGACTAAAGATCAAATCTTAGAAGCAGTTAAAAACATGACTGTTTTAGAATTAAACGACCTTGTAAAAGCAATCGAAGAAGAATTTGGCGTAACTGCTGCTGCACCTGTAGCTGTAGCTGCTGCTGGTGGCGCTGCTGCTGAAGAGCAAACTGAGTTTGATGTAATCCTTACATCTGCTGGAGATCAAAAAATCAAAGTTATCAAAGCTGTACGTGAAGTAACAGGTCTTGGACTTAAAGAAGCAAAAGAACTTGTTGACAACACTCCAAAGGCAATCAAAGAAGGCGCTTCTAAAGAAGAAGCTGAAGAAGTTAAAGCTAAACTTGAAGAAGTTGGAGCTGGCGTTGAAGTTAAGTAATCTTGCATAAAAAAAAGCTCGCTATCACTGGCGGGCTTTTTTCTTCATTTTAAAGAAATGACGAAAAAAAGCCGTTAATGGTTTGATTAATAGGGTTTAGTTATTCAAACATTCTGGCGTGCAAGCATCCATTCTTCAATTCTCTTCTCTCATTAAATCTTCAATATTCCTTTCTGATAGGGGGAGATGACTCTGACAGAGCATTACTACTCACATAAACCGGATGTCGTAAGTAATCCGAAATTTTGGGATTTCACATTAAAGGGACGTACATTTCGCTTCAAAAGTGATAATGGTGTTTTTTCGAAAAAGGAAGTTGATTTCGGATCGCGTCTTTTGGTTGAGAGTTTTAACCTTGATGAAGCTGTGGAAGGAGATATTCTCGATGTTGGTTGCGGATATGGACCAATCGGAATATCGATTGCGGCAGCTTATCCCGATAGAACGATAGAAATGATTGATATAAATAGCAGGGCAGTTGAATTGTCAAAAGAGAATGCGGCTTCTAATGGGATCGCAAATGTGAAGATATACGAAAGTGATCGTTTTGACAAAGTTGCCTCCAATCAATTCGCGGCGATTCTTACGAACCCTCCCATTCGCGCAGGTAAAAGTGTAGTCCACGAAATTTTAGAAGAAGGCTATCGCAGTTTGGTAGCTGGTGGAGAATTATGGGTTGTTATTCAAAAAAAACAAGGGGCTCCATCCGCAATGGATAAAATGGAGCAATTATTTGGAAATGTTGAAGTGCCCGTTAAGAAAAAAGGTTACTATATACTATTATCCAAAAAGGTTTGACTCTAAATTTTCGCTATGTTAGTATTATAAAATGCATATATATAATTCCGTAACTATGCAATTTTTATACCATTGATGTATAATCAATGGATAATATGGAAAAAATATATAAATAATAGTTCGTTTTATGAGAAATAGTGGTTTTTAAAATAAAAACCATTTTCTTTTTGTCTATGGAAATGATTCCTTTTCCGAGGCAAATGGATCCTTATAACGCTTGATTTAAGGGGTGAATCAGTTGACAGGTCAACTTGTTCAGTATGGACGACACCGCCAACGTAGAAGTTATGCAAGAATCAGTGAGGTTTTGGATCTTCCGAATCTGATTGAAATTCAAACAGCTTCTTATCAATGGTTTCTAGATGTAGGTTTAAAGGAAATGTTCCAGGATATTTCTCCTATTGAGGATTTTACAGGTAATTTATCGTTAGAATTCATCGATTACAGCTTAGCTGAGCCGAAGTATTCTGTGGAAGAAACAAAAGAACGCGATGTTACGTATTCTGCACCACTTCGTGTGAAAGTGCGCCTTGTTAACAAAGAAACAGGGGAAGTGAAAGACCAGGATGTATTTATGGGCGACTTCCCGCTGATGACTGAAACAGGTACATTTGTCATCAATGGTGCTGAACGGGTAATTGTATCCCAATTAGTGCGCTCACCGAGTGTTTACTACAACGGGAAAATGGATAAAAACGGTAAGCTTGGATTCTCTGCGACCGTTATTCCTAACCGTGGCGCATGGCTCGAATATGAAACAGACGCCAAGGATGTTGTGTATGTTAGGATCGACCGCACCAGGAAATTACCGATCACGGTATTGATGCGTGCCCTTGGATTCGGAACAGATCAAGAAATCATCGATTTGATCGGAGACAACGAATATCTTCGCAACACTCTTGAAAAGGATAACACCGAGAGTGTAGAAAAAGCATTACTAGAAATCTATGAGCGTCTACGCCCAGGTGAACCGCCTACTGTCGAAAACGCGAAAAGTCTTTTAGTATCACGCTTTTTTGATCCGAAACGTTATGATTTAGCTAATGTAGGCCGTTATAAAATTAATAAAAAACTGCATATCAAGAACCGTTTATTCGGACAACGTATTGCAGAGACTTTGATTGATCCTGAAACAGGTGAAATCATCGTTGAAAAAGGGACAATGCTTGATCGTCGGACTCTTGATAGGATCCTGCCTCATATCGAAGGTGGAATCGGATTCAAAACATTCCATCCATCAGGCGGTGTAGTAGAGGAAGAAACTCTTCTTCAACCTATTAAAGTGTTTGCACCAAACGATGCTGAAGGCGAAAAAGTGATCAATATCATCGGTAATGCCTATGTGACCGACCAGGTCAAAAACATTACACCGGCTGATATCATTTCTTCCATCAGTTATTTCTTTAATTTATTGCATGGTGTGGGAATCACGGATGACATTGACCATTTAGGTAACCGTCGTCTGCGTTCCGTTGGTGAATTGCTGCAAAACCAATTCAGAATTGGTTTATCCCGTATGGAGCGTGTTGTCCGTGAAAGAATGTCCATTCAGGATACGAATACAATTACTCCACAGCAACTAATCAACATTCGCCCGGTCATTGCATCCATTAAAGAGTTCTTTGGAAGCTCACAGCTTTCCCAATTCATGGATCAAACGAACCCGTTGGCTGAATTGACGCATAAACGTCGTCTATCTGCATTGGGACCTGGTGGTCTGACACGTGAGCGTGCTGGCTTTGAAGTACGTGACGTTCATTATTCCCACTATGGCCGCATGTGTCCGATCGAAACGCCTGAGGGACCGAATATTGGTTTGATTAACTCATTATCCAGTTTCGCAAAGGTTAACCCATATGGCTTCATTGAAACACCATACCGCCGTGTGGACCCTGAAACAGGTAAAATCACAAGCCAAATTGACTACTTAACAGCTGATGAGGAAGATAATTATGTAGTTGCCCAAGCGAATGTACGACTGTCAGATGACGGCTCATTCCTTGATAATGATGTTGTTGCACGTTTCCGCGGTGAAAATACCGTTGTTCCGCGTGACCGCGTAGATTACATGGATGTATCTCCTAAACAGGTTGTATCTGCTGCGACAGCATGTATTCCTTTCTTGGAAAATGATGACTCCAACCGTGCCCTTATGGGAGCGAACATGCAACGTCAAGCAGTTCCTTTGCTGCAACCGGAAGCCCCTCGAGTAGGAACGGGTATGGAGTATGTTTCAGCGAAAGACTCCGGTGCTGCTGTAATCTGTAAACACCCTGGTATCGTAGAGCACGTTGAATCACGTGAAGTATGGGTACGTAGGGTAAGTGAGGTTGACGGACAGCAAGTAAAAGGAAACCTTGATAAATACCGTCTATTAAAATTCATTCGTTCCAACCAAGGAACGTGCTATAATCAACGCCCTATCGTAAGTGTTGGCGACAACGTTGTAAAAGGTGAAATTCTTGCTGATGGTCCTTCAATGGAAAAAGGTGAGTTGGCACTTGGACGTAACGTATTGGTTGCCTTCATGACATGGGATGGATATAACTATGAAGATGCCATCATCATGAGTGAACGATTGGTTAAAGATGATGTGTACACTTCCATTCATATTGAAGAATATGAATCTGAATCACGCGATACAAAATTAGGACCTGAAGAAATCACACGTGATATCCCTAACGTAGGGGAAGATGCGCTTCGTAATCTTGATGAGCGCGGAATAATCCGTGTGGGTGCTGAAGTGAAAGACGGAGACCTTCTCGTTGGTAAAGTCACGCCTAAAGGTGTAACGGAACTGACTGCTGAGGAACGTCTATTACATGCAATCTTCGGTGAAAAAGCACGTGAAGTAAGGGATACATCACTTCGTGTACCTCACGGCGGCGGCGGAATCGTTCTTGATGTTAAAGTATTTAACAGAGAAGACGGCGATGAACTGCCTCCTGGTGTAAACCAACTCGCACGTGTATATATCGTTCAAAAACGTAAAATCCATGAAGGCGATAAAATGGCTGGACGACATGGTAACAAAGGGGTAATCTCCAGGATTCTTCCTGAAGAAGATATGCCTTATTTACCAGACGGCACTCCAGTCGACATCATGTTAAACCCATTGGGTGTACCTTCACGTATGAATATCGGTCAGGTGTTGGAGCTTCACTTAGGTATGGCTGCACGCGCACTTGGCATTCATGTAGCATCTCCTGTATTCGATGGTGCTACTGAGGAAGATGTTTGGGGTACGATTGAAGAAGCCGGGATGTCCCGTGATGCAAAAACTGTCCTTTATGACGGCCGTTCAGGTGAAGCATTCGATAACCGTGTATCAGTCGGTGTCATGTATATGATCAAACTGGCACATATGGTCGATGATAAACTTCATGCACGTTCAACTGGACCTTACTCCCTTGTTACGCAGCAACCACTTGGTGGTAAAGCGCAATTTGGTGGACAGCGTTTCGGTGAGATGGAAGTATGGGCACTTGAAGCTTATGGTGCTGCTTATACATTACAAGAAATCCTAACCGTTAAATCAGATGATGTCGTAGGTCGTGTTAAAACGTACGAAGCGATCGTCAAAGGTGAAAATGTCCCTGAACCAGGCGTTCCTGAGTCCTTCAAAGTATTGATTAAGGAGCTTCAAAGTTTAGGATTGGATGTTAAAATTCTCAATGCCGAAGATCGTGAAATCGAAATGCGTGACTTGGAAGATGAAGATGAAGCCAACCAAGCAGACAAATTAAGCCTTGATTCAGAAACTAAAGATATGGTTGCTTCCGAAGTAGGGGCACCTGTCAAAGAATAAAATTAAATATAAACATATCTAGTTATATATTACCTGCTCTGACTGGCAGCGAGATGTTCGTTTGAAGATCATGCTGCCTTGTTAGAGCCTTATTGATTCAATCAACCATCATCCGGTGTAAGATTGCCTGATATTTGACGGCAATCAAGGGTTAAACCTGGAGATTAAAAGGGAGGTAGGCCCCTTGTTAGACGTTAATAATTTTGAGTATATGAAAATTGGTCTTGCTTCACCAGACAAGATTCGTTCTTGGTCCCATGGAGAAGTTAAAAAACCAGAAACAATCAACTATCGTACGTTAAAGCCAGAAAAAGACGGTTTATTCTGTGAGAGAATTTTTGGACCTCAAAAGGACTGGGAATGTCATTGCGGAAAATATAAACGTGTTCGTTATAAAGGCGTAGTCTGTGACCGTTGTGGCGTTGAAGTCACTCGTGCTAAGGTACGTCGTGAGCGTATGGGTCATATTGAGCTGGCAGCTCCAGTTTCACACATATGGTATTTTAAAGGAATTCCTAGCCGTATGGGACTTGTGCTTGACATGTCTCCACGGGCTTTGGAAGAAGTTATTTACTTTGCATCTTACGTCGTAACTGAAACGGGCGATACAACTTTAGAAAAGAAACAGCTTCTTTCTGAAAAGGAATATCGTACATACCGTGAAAAATACGGTAAGAAATTCCAAGCTGCCATGGGTGCGGAAGCTATTAAAAAACTTTTACAAGATATTGATACGGAAAAGGAAGTAGAGTCGTTGAAAGAGGAGCTTAAAACAGCTCAAGGACAACGCAGAACCCGTGCAATCAAACGCTTGGAAGTGCTTGAAGCATTCCGTAACTCCGGAAATGAGCCTTCATGGATGATCCTTGACGTGCTTCCGGTCATTCCACCGGAACTTCGTCCTATGGTTCAACTTGATGGAGGACGTTTTGCCACATCTGATCTAAATGATTTATATCGCCGTGTTATCAACCGTAATAATCGATTGAAAAGATTACTGGATCTTGGAGCACCAAGCATTATCGTTCAAAATGAGAAGCGTATGCTGCAAGAAGCTGTCGATGCTCTTATCGATAATGGCCGTCGGGGCCGTCCGGTAACTGGACCTGGTAACCGTCCGTTAAAATCTTTATCTCACATGTTAAAAGGTAAACAAGGCCGTTTCCGTCAAAACCTTCTTGGTAAACGTGTTGATTATTCTGGCCGTTCCGTTATCGTAGTCGGACCAAACTTAAAGATGTACCAATGTGGTCTTCCGAAAGAAATGGCGATTGAATTATTCAAACCATTCGTTATGAAGGAGCTTGTTCAAAGAGGTTTAGCGCATAACATCAAATCCGCTAAGCGTAAAATTGAACGTTTATCTCCTGAAATATGGGATGTACTAGAAGAAGTTATTAGAGAACACCCAGTACTATTGAACCGTGCACCGACACTTCATAGACTTGGTATCCAAGCATTTGAACCAACGTTGGTTGAAGGTCGCGCAATTCGGTTGCATCCGCTCGTATGTACAGCTTACAACGCTGACTTTGACGGTGACCAAATGGCGGTCCACGTTCCTCTATCTTCTGAAGCCCAAGCCGAAGCACGCATGCTTATGCTTGCAGCACAGAACATTTTGAACCCTAAAGATGGTAAACCTGTCGTTACACCTTCTCAAGATATGGTATTAGGTAACTATTACTTAACATTGGAAAGAGAAGGCGCTATCGGTGAAGGTATGATCTTTAAAGATACAAGTGAAGCATTACTTGCATACCAAAACGGATATGTACACTTGCATTCCCGTTGTGCTGTACATGCATCGTCACTAAATAATGAAACATTCACTGAAGAACAAAACGGCCAACTTCTAATTACCACTGTCGGTAAATTGATCTTCAATGAAATTTTACCAAAATCATTCCCGTATATTAACGAACCAACACGATATAATTTGGAAACGAAAACTCCGGAGAAATATTTTGTGGAAAAAGGCGCTAATATCCCTGAATTGATTGAGGCTCAACCTGCTATTGATCCTTTCAAGAAAAAAATTCTTGGAAATATCATTGCGGAAGTCTTTAAACGCTTTAAAATTACCGAAACATCCAAAATGCTTGACCGGATGAAAGATCTTGGATTCAAATATTCGACAAAAGCTGGTATTACCGTTGGTGTGGCTGATATTGTCGTTTTAAAAGAAAAACAAGGAATCATTACTGAGGCTCAAACCAAAGTGGATAATGTCTTGAAACAATTCAGACGCGGTCTTATTACTGAGGATGAGCGTTATGATCGCGTCATTTCAATTTGGAGTGCTGCCAAGGATACCATTCAGTCCAAACTTATGGACTCACTGGACCGACGCAACCCAATCTTCATGATGAGTGACTCCGGTGCCCGTGGTAATGCTTCCAACTTTACGCAGCTTGCGGGTATGCGTGGTTTGATGGCCAACCCGGCTGGACGTATCATTGAATTACCGATCAAATCAAGTTTCCGTGAAGGTTTAACAGTGTTGGAGTACTTCATCTCTACACATGGTGCGCGTAAAGGTCTTGCCGATACAGCACTTAAAACAGCCGATTCCGGTTACCTTACTCGTCGACTTGTTGACGTTGCCCAAGATGTTATCATCCGTGATGACGATTGTGGAACCGACCGCGGCTTGAAAATTTCAGCCTTGAGAGAGGGCACTGAAATAATTGAGCATCTTGAAGAGCGCCTAATTGGCCGTTATGCAAGAAAAGCGATCAAACATCCAGAAACAAATGATGTAATCGTGGCTGAAAATGATCTTATTACTGAAGATCTTGCTAATTATATTGAATCACTTGGAATTGAAACAGCATGGATCCGTTCTGCCTTTACATGTAACACCAGCCATGGTGTATGTAAAAAATGTTATGGACGCAACTTGGCTACAGGTCAAGAAGTTGAAGTGGGCGAAGCAGTCGGTATTATTGCCGCTCAATCAATCGGAGAACCTGGTACACAGTTAACGATGCGTACATTCCATACAGGTGGGGTTGCTGGGGATGATATCACTCAAGGTCTTCCTCGTATCCAAGAAATATTTGAAGCGAGAAATCCTAAAGGTCAAGCTGTCATTTCCGAAATCGAAGGAACGATTGTTTCGATTAATGAAATTCGGGATAAACAACAGGAAATCGTTGTTCAAGGTGCAGTTGAATCACGCACATATACTGCGCCATACACTGCCCGTTTAAGAGTAACTGTTGATACTCCTGTCCGTCGTGGTGAAGAGTTAACAGAGGGTTCCATCGATCCGAAAGAATTGCTTAAGGTTACAGACGTGCTTACTGTTCAGGAATACCTGCTTCATGAAGTTCAAAAAGTATACCGGATGCAAGGTGTTGAGATCGGTGATAAACATATCGAGGTAATGGTTAGACAAATGATGCGTAAAGTCCGTGTGCTTGATGCAGGCGAAACTGAAGTGCTTCCAGGAACATTATTGGATGTTAACCAGTTCACTACTGCAAACACAGATGCATTGCTGACTAACAAATTACCAGCTACAGGTCGTCCAGTATTGCTAGGTATCACAAAAGCATCTCTAGAAACGGATTCCTTCTTGTCCGCCGCGTCATTCCAAGAAACAACCAGAGTCTTGACTGATGCAGCAATAAAAGGAAAACGTGATGAATTGCTTGGACTTAAAGAAAATGTCATCATCGGTAAACTTGTCCCTGCAGGAACGGGAATGCTTAGATACAGAAAAGCAAACCCTGTCGTTGTTGGTGATGAAAGTGCCGATACAGTAACAGTGGATTAAAGGAAAAAGGACCAGCTCAATAATTTAAACTGAAAACCGCACTCCTGTTTCCTATTGGAGCTGAAGGATCAGAATTTATTGAGCTGGTCTCTCTTATTACTCATGGCTGACTGAACAGCCTTACGAGGATCAGAAATATTTCCTTTAGGCAAATTGATTATCTTAATAGAATTATGTAAGGAAAACCTTTTGCTGAAATTATTTTCTTGAAAGAAGTTGACAGTATCCGACTAATAATGATACTATAGCAAAGGTGCTCCTATGTTACCCTGTAACTTTGGAGGATATGGACCATGTCTTATGAAAAAGTAATACAGGCAAAGTCAGTGATTATAGGGACGAAACAAGCAGTTAGAGCTCTTAAAAACAATTTAATTCAAGAAGTTATCATCGCTGATGATGCAGATATATACTTGACTGGGCGTGTCGTTGAGACCGCCAAAGAATTGGATGTTCCTATCACATATGTTGATTCGATGAGAATGCTTGGCAAAGCATGTGGTATTGATGTCGGAGCAGCAACTGTTGCCATTAAAAAGTAAAAATGTTTTTGCAATTATATTTGCAAAGACTTTGTTTTTACCCATTTATGAACCACCTGGATGTGTGGTACTAGAAATGAAAACGTGAAGGGAGGAAAAATGTAATGCCTACTATTAATCAATTAGTGCGTAAAGGACGCGAGTCTAAAGAGGTTAATTCAAAATCTCCAGCACTTAACAAAGGCTACAACAGCTTTAAAAAAGCACAAACTAACGTATCATCTCCGCAAAAACGTGGTGTTTGCACTCGTGTGGGTACTATGACACCGAAAAAACCAAACTCCGCGTTACGTAAATATGCGCGTGTACGTTTAACAAACGGTATCGAGGTAACAGCTTATATCCCAGGTATCGGTCACAACCTACAAGAACACAGCGTGGTTCTTATCCGTGGCGGTCGTGTAAAAGATTTACCAGGGGTACGTTACCATATCGTACGTGGTGCTCTTGATACAGCTGGAGTTAACAATCGTATGCAAGGCCGTTCTAAATACGGTACTAAGCGTCCGAAAGCAGCAAAAAAATAATCTCAAACAAAAATTAAACTTTCTTGAAAGGAGGAAATATAATGCCTCGTAAAGGACCTGTAACGAAAAGAGACGTATTACCAGATCCGATTTATAATTCTAAACTTGTGACTCGCTTAATCAACAAATTAATGGTTGATGGACAAAGAGGTAAATCACAAAAAATTCTTTACTCTGCATTTGATTTAATCAAAGAACGTACTGGCAATGAATCAATCGAAGTTTTTGATCAAGCACTTAAAAACATCATGCCTGTATTAGAAGTAAAAGCACGCCGTGTAGGTGGAGCTAACTACCAAGTACCAGTTGAGGTGCGTCCAGACCGCAAATCAACTCTAGGACTTCGTTGGTTAGTGAAATACTCTCGTCTTCGTGGAGAAAAAACGATGGAAGAGCGTTTAGCTTATGAAATCATGGATGCTGCTAACAATACTGGAGCAGCTGTTAAGAAACGTGAAGATACACACAAAATGGCTGAAGCTAATAAAGCATTCGCTCATTATCGCTGGTAAGATATATCACTATAAAATCCTTATAAAAGGAAGGAGAAAGACAAATGGCAAGAGAGTTCTCCTTAGCAAATACTCGTAATATCGGTATCATGGCTCACATCGATGCTGGTAAAACGACAACAACAGAACGCGTTCTATACTATACTGGTAAAATTCATAAAATTGGTGAAACACACGAAGGTGCTTCACAAATGGACTGGATGGAACAGGAACAAGAACGTGGAATCACGATCACATCCGCTGCAACAACTGCACAGTGGAAAGGTCACCGTGTAAACATCATCGATACGCCAGGACACGTAGACTTCACAGTTGAAGTTGAACGTTCATTGCGTGTACTTGATGGAGCTGTAGCTGTACTTGATGCCCAATCAGGTGTTGAGCCTCAAACTGAAACAGTTTGGCGCCAAGCTACAACTTACGGTGTACCACGTGTCGTATTCGTAAATAAAATGGACAAAATCGGTGCGGATTTCCTATATTCAGTTGGAACAATCCACGATCGTCTACAAGCTAATGCTCACCCGGTTCAGTTACCAATCGGTGCTGAAGATCAATTCTCTGCAATCATTGACCTTATTGAAATGAAAGCTCATTTCTATGCCAATGATCTAGGAACTGATATCACTGTTGGTGAAATTCCTGAAGAACATAGGGAATTAGCTGAAGAATACCGTGAAAAGTTAATTGAAGCAGTAGCAGAAGTTAATGAAGACTTAATGGAAAAATACCTTGGCGGCGAAGAAATCAGCATTGCTGAATTAAAAGCAGCTATTCGTACAGCAACTGTTAACGTTGAATTCTTCCCAGTTATCTGTGGATCAGCTTTCAAAAACAAAGGTGTTCAATTAATGCTTGATAACGTTATCGACTTCCTTCCATCTCCATTAGACGTGCCGGCTATTAAAGGTACTCTACCGGATACAGAAGATGAAGTAGAACGCCATTCAGATGATTCTGAACCGTTCTCCGCTTTAGCGTTTAAAGTTATGACTGACCCTTACGTTGGTAAACTTACATTCTTCCGCGTGTACTCAGGTACATTAGAATCAGGATCTTATGTAATCAACTCAACAAAAGGTAAGCGTGAACGTATTGGACGTATCCTTCAAATGCATGCAAACAGCCGTGAAGAAATCTCAACTGTATATGCAGGTGATATCGCTGCTGCTGTTGGTTTGAAAGATACTACAACTGGTGATACTCTATGTGACGACAAGAACCAAGTAATTCTTGAATCCATGGTATTCCCAGAACCAGTTATCTCACTGTCAGTTGAACCGAAATCCAAAGCAGACCAAGACAAAATGGGTCAAGCTTTACAAAAGCTACAAGATGAAGATCCAACATTCCGTGCGCATACTGACCAAGAAACTGGTCAAACGATTATCGCTGGTATGGGTGAACTTCACTTGGACATCCTTGTTGACCGTATGCGTCGCGAATTTAAAGTGGAAGCTAACGTTGGTGCTCCTCAAGTAGCATACCGTGAAACTTTCCGTGGTTCAGCTAAAGTTGAAGGTAAATTCGTTCGCCAATCAGGTGGTCGTGGACAATTCGGACACGTATGGATCGAATTTGGTCCAAACGAAGAAGGTAAAGGATTCGAATTTGAAAATGCTATCGTCGGTGGTGTAGTACCACGTGAATATATCCCTGCTGTACAAGCTGGATTAGTTGATTCACTTGACCGTGGTGTACTTGCTGGTTACCCGCTAGTCGACATCAAAGCAAAATTATTTGACGGTTCTTACCATGACGTTGACTCCAACGAAATGGCATTTAAAATTGCTGCATCAATGGCACTTAAAAATGCAGCATCTAAATGTAAGCCTGTCATCCTTGAACCAATCATGAAAGTGGAAGTAGTTATTCCAGAAGATTACCTAGGCGACATCATGGGAGATATCACATCTCGTCGTGGTCGCGTAGAAGGTATGGAAGCTCGCGGTAACACGCAAATGGTTAAAGCGATGGTTCCACTATCTGAAATGTTCGGATATGCTACATCTTTACGTTCTAACACTCAAGGACGCGGAACATTCTCTATGCACTTCGATCATTATGAAGAAGTACCTAAGAGCATTTCTGAAGAAATCATCAAAAAAAATAAAGGTGAATAATTGATTTTCATCTCTTATTAAAGTATAACTATCTTATGTAAGCTGTGATGGAAGAATTAGTCTTCTTTCACAGCCCTATATACTTAATCTTTTATTTATAATTTTAAGGAGGAATTCCTAATGGGAAAAGCTAAATTTGATCGTTCAAAACCGCACGTTAACGTTGGAACAATTGGTCACGTTGACCATGGTAAAACTACTCTAACTGCTGCAATCACAACTGTACTTGCTAAATCTGGTGGCGCAGAAGCTCGCGCTTATGACCAAATCGATGGTGCTCCAGAAGAAAGAGAACGTGGTATCACAATCTCTACTGCACACGTTGAGTATGAAACAGCTACTCGTCACTATGCACACGTTGACTGCCCAGGACATGCTGACTATGTTAAAAACATGATCACAGGTGCTGCACAAATGGACGGCGGTATCCTAGTAGTATCTGCTGCTGATGGCCCAATGCCACAAACTCGTGAGCACATCCTTCTTTCTCGTCAAGTAGGTGTACCATTCCTTGTAGTATTCATGAACAAATGCGATATGGTTGATGACGAAGAACTTCTTGAATTAGTAGAAATGGAAATCCGTGATCTTCTATCTGAATACGAATTCCCTGGCGATGACATTCCAGTTATCAAAGGATCTGCACTAAAAGCTCTTCAAGGAGACGAAGCTTGGGAAGAAAAAATTCATGAATTAATGGCAGCTGTTGACGAGTATATCCCAGAACCAACTCGTGACACTGAAAAACCATTCATGATGCCAGTTGAGGATGTATTCTCAATCACTGGTCGTGGAACAGTTGCAACTGGCCGTGTTGAGCGTGGACAAGTTAAAGTCGGTGACGTTGTTGACATCATCGGTTTCAACGAAGAGTCTAAACCAACAACAGTAACTGGTGTTGAAATGTTCCGTAAGCTTCTTGACTATGCTGAAGCTGGTGACAACATCGGTGCACTACTTCGTGGTGTATCCCGTGAAGATATCCAACGTGGACAAGTACTTGCTAAACCAGGTACAATCACTCCACACACAAAGTTCAAAGCTGAAGTTTATGTTCTTTCTAAAGAAGAAGGTGGACGTCACACTCCATTCTTTACAAACTACCGTCCTCAGTTCTACTTCCGTACAACTGACGTAACTGGTATTTGTAACCTTCCAGAAGGCGTAGAAATGGTTATGCCTGGAGACAACATCGAAATGACTGTAGAACTTATCGCTCCAATCGCTATCGAAGAAGGTACTAAATTCTCTATCCGTGAGGGTGGACGTACTGTAGGCGCTGGCGTAGTTGCTACAATCACAGAGTAATTGATTCATAAAACAATATTGGAAGGGACGCCTTCCGGGAGAAGCAGATGGGACGCCATCTGCTTCTTTTCTATTTTCTAAAGGTTTTTCATTTTTTTCTTCTATAATATCGGTAAAAAAATTAGTGGATTTATTAAGTTTCATGATGATTTTCGAATTGAAGAAAATGGATATGAAAGACCATGTAGAATCTACTTGTAAATACTTGTGATAGTATGTATAATAATAAAAGTGTGTTGCACAAGAAAAGTTTAAGTTTAACTTGCATTTTACTTGTGCATTATGTATAATAGACAATGTTGGTCTTTGACTGCGATGATATGGAAGGTTGCTGACACACCCGGCCGCTTTGCCATGGCGAGTGTGTGGGAAATTTCCATTGAGAAGGTCTATTTTAAAATAGGCGAAAAGGAGGGAAAATTATGGCAAAACAAAAAATTCGTATCCGTTTAAAAGCATATGATCACAGAATTCTTGATCAATCTGCTGAGAAAATTGTTGAAACTGCAAAACGTTCTGGTGCGGCTGTATCTGGTCCAATTCCATTACCTACTGAAAGATCGGTATATACGATCCTACGTGCGGTTCATAAATACAAAGATTCTCGTGAACAATTCGAAATGCGTACGCATAAACGTCTAATCGACATCGTTAATCCAACTCCACAAACAGTTGATTCATTGATGCGTTTAGATTTACCATCAGGCGTTGACATTGAAATCAAATTATAATTCATATAAATATGAACAATTACTCTAGGAGGTGTGACTTATGACCAAAGGAATCTTAGGAAGAAAAATCGGTATGACTCAAGTTTTTGCTGAAAACGGTGAACTTATTCCGGTAACAGTTATCGAAGCTGCTAATAACGTGGTTCTTCAAAAGAAAACTGTTGAAACTGATGGCTATGAAGCAGTTCAAGTTGGTTTTGAAAACAAACGCGAAAAGCTTTCTAACAAACCTGAAAAGGGCCATGTTGAAAAAGCAAATACTACTCCTAAGCGCTTCATTCGCGAATTCCGCGGAACGGATCTTACTGAATATGAGATCGGTCAAGAAGTCAATGTTAGTATTTTCGCTGAAGGCGATTTAGTAGATGTATCAGGAATTTCAAAAGGTAAAGGTTTCCAAGGCTCTATCAAGCGTCATGGACAATCTCGCGGACCTATGTCTCATGGTTCTCGTTACCACCGTCGCCCAGGTTCAATGGGTCCTGTAGCTCCAAACCGCGTATTCAAAGGTAAACTATTACCAGGACGTATGGGTGGAGAACAAATTACTGTTCAAAACTTAGCTATCGTTAAAGTTGATGTTGAACGCAACCTACTATTGATCAAAGGTAATGTACCTGGTGCTAGAAAAGCATTGATCAAAGTTAAAACTGCTGTTAAAGCAAAGTAATTTCTGAGAAAGGAGGAGCAATAGAATGCCAAAAGTTACATTGTTCAACCAAACAGGTTCACAAGTTGGCGACATCGAACTAAATGAATCCATCTTTGGTATCGAACCTAATAATCATGTATTATTTGAAGCAATCATCATGCAACGAGCTTCCTTACGTCAAGGAACTCATAAAGTTAAAAACCGTTCTGAAGTTGCAGGCGGTGGACGTAAACCTTGGAAACAAAAAGGAACTGGACGTGCGCGTCAAGGTTCTATCCGTTCTCCACAATGGCGTGGCGGTGGCGTTGTTTTTGGACCTACTCCAAGATCTTACGCTTACAAGCTACCTAAAAAGGTACGTCGTTTAGCTATTAAATCTGCATTGTCTGCAAAGGCATTGGAAGAGAACATTTTGGTACTTGAAAGCTTGTCTTTCGAAGCTCCAAAAACAAAAGAATTTGTAGCAGTACTTAAAAATCTTTCTGTTGATACTAAAACGTTAGTTGTTACTGACGGTTTAGATGAGAAAGTTGCTCTTTCTGCACGTAACATCCCTGGTGTTACTGTAGTTGAAGCTGTTGGTCTTAACGTTCTTGATGTTGTTTCACACAACAAATTGATCTTGACTAAATCAGCTGTCGAAAAAGTAGAGGAGGTGCTTGCATAATGGATGCACGCGATATCATTAAGCGCCCCGTAATCACTGAACGCTCTTCAGACGTAATGGCTGAAAAGAAATATACTTTTGAAGTTGATGTTAAAGCTAATAAAACTCAAGTTAAAGATGCTGTTCAAGAAATTTTCGGCGTTAAAGTTGAGAAAGTAAACATCATGAACTACAAAGGTAAATTCAAACGCATGGGCAAACATGCAGGCTATACTAACAAGCGCCGTAAAGCTATTGTTAAATTAACTGCTGACAGCAAAGAAATCGAGCTATTCGAAGCTTAATTCATTAGAGAAGGAGGGAAATACAAATGGCGATTAAGAAGTATAAACCTACCTCTAACGGTCGACGTAATATGACAACTTCGGATTTTGCTGAGATCACTACAGACAAACCGGAAAAATCATTACTTGCTCCTTTACACAGCAAAGGCGGCCGTAATAACCAAGGTAAGTTAACAGTTCGTCATCAAGGTGGCGGCCACAAGCGTCAATACCGTATCATCGATTTCAAACGGAATAAAGATGGTATACCTGGACGCGTTGCTACTATTGAGTACGATCCAAATCGTTCTGCAAACATTGCATTAATTAATTACGTTGATGGAGAAAAACGTTATATCCTAGCTCCGAAAAACCTAGAAGTAGGTTTGGAAGTTATGTCAGGTCCAGAAGCTGACATTAAAGTGGGTAACGCTCTACCTCTTATTAACATCCCAGTTGGTACAGTAATTCATAACATCGAACTTAAACCAGGAAAAGGTGGACAATTAGTCCGTTCAGCAGGAACATCTGCTCAAGTACTTGGTAAAGAAGGTCGTTATGTACTTGTACGTTTAAACTCAGGTGAGGTTCGTATGATTCTTGCTACTTGCCGTGCTTCAATCGGTCAAGTTGGTAATGAACAGCATGAACTTATCAACATTGGTAAAGCTGGCCGTAACCGTTGGTTAGGTAAACGCCCAACAGTTCGTGGATCTGTAATGAACCCGAATGATCACCCACACGGTGGTGGTGAAGGTAAATCTCCAATCGGACGTAAATCACCAATGTCTCCATGGGGTAAACCTACTCTTGGATTCAAAACTCGTAAGAAGAAAAATAAATCCGATAAATTTATCGTACGTCGTCGTAAAAAATAACGGGATTGAGCTACGGTTCATATATAGAACCGTAGAACAGTCACGAAGGGAGGTACTCGCATGGGTCGTAGCTTAAAAAAAGGGCCTTTTGTTGATGATCATTTATTGGTAAAAGTTGAAAAATTAAATGAAGCTGACAAGAAACAGGTAGTAAAAACTTGGTCTCGTCGCTCAACAATCTTCCCGCAATTCATCGGACACACAATCGCCGTTTATGACGGTCGTAAGCATGTGCCGGTTTATGTAACAGAAGATATGGTAGGTCACAAACTAGGCGAATTCGCGCCTACACGCACTTATAAAGGTCACGCAAGTGATGACAAGAAAACAAGACGTTAATGAGAGGAGGGCATCTCATGCAAGCTAAAGCTGTCGCTAAAACAGTTCGTATTGCTCCTCGTAAAGTGCGTTTAGTCGCAGATTTAATTCGAGGAAAACAAGTAGGTGAAGCAGTAGCGATTCTTCGCTTAACACCAAAATCTGCTTCTCCAGTCGTAGAAAAAATTCTGAAATCTGCTATCGCAAATGCAGAACACAACTACGAAATGGATATTAATAACCTAGTCGTTTCAGAGGCATACGTTAACGAAGGACCAACATTAAAACGTTTCCGTCCTCGCGCTCAAGGTCGTGCGAGTGCTATAAACAAACGTACTAGTCATATTACAATCGTTGTATCAGAAAAGAAGGAGGGGTAATCTGTGGGTCAAAAGGTAAATCCAATCGGTATGCGTATCGGGATAATCCGTGACTGGGAATCCAAATGGTACGCTGATAAAGACTACGCAGTTCTTTTGCATGAAGACATTAAAGTTCGTGAATATATCGCGAAACGTCTAAATGATGCTTCAGTTTCAAAGGTTGAAATCGAACGTGCAGCTAACCGTATCAATGTATCTGTCCACACTGCTAAACCAGGAATGGTTATCGGTAAAGGCGGTACTGAAGTCGAAGCACTTCGTAAAGCTTTGAACCAGCTGACTGGCAAAAGAGTTCATATCAATATCATCGAAATTAAAAGAGCAGATCTTGACGCAAAATTGGTTGCTGAAAACATCGCTCGTCAATTAGAGAACCGTGTTTCATTCCGTCGCGCTCAAAAGCAAGCTATCCAACGTACTATGCGTTCTGGAGCAAAAGGAATCAAAACTCAAGTTTCTGGTCGTCTTGGCGGTGCTGATATTGCTCGTGCTGAACATTACAGCGAAGGAACAGTTCCACTTCACACACTTCGTGCAGACATAGATTATGCTCATGCTGAAGCAGATACTACTTACGGTAAGCTAGGCGTGAAAGTTTGGATCTACCGTGGAGAAGTTCTTCCTACTAAGAAGAAATCTGAGGAAGGAGGAAAATAATATGTTATTGCCAAAACGCGTAAAATACCGTCGTGAACACCGCGGTAAGATGAGAGGGATGGCTAAAGGCGGCACTGAAGTTCATTTCGGAGAATTTGGACTTCAAGCTCAAGAAGCTTCCTGGATCACGAACCGTCAAATCGAAGCAGCTCGTATTGCGATGACTCGTTATATGAAACGTGGAGGGAAAGTTTGGATCAAAATCTTCCCAAGCAAACCTTACACAGCTAAGCCGCTTGAAGTACGGATGGGTTCCGGTAAAGGTGCTCCTGAAGGTTGGGTAGCAGTAGTTAAACCGGGCAAAGTTATGTTTGAAATCTCTGGTGTATCTGAAGAGGTGGCAAGAGAAGCATTGCGCCTTGCAGCACACAAACTTCCAATCAAATGCAAGTTTGTAAAAAGAGAGGAAATTGGTGGTGAAACAAATGAAAGCTAATGAAATCAAAGATCTAACCACTGCTGAAATTGAACAAAAACTAAAATCTCTTAAAGAAGAACTATTTAATCTTCGTTTCCAGTTAGCTACTGGACAACTTGAAAATACAGCTCGCATCCGTGAAGTTCGCAAATCGATTGCTCGTATGAAAACAGTTGTTCGTCAAAGAGAGATCGGTGTCACTAATCGATAATGAATGGAGGTTTGCAGAATGAGCGAACGCAACCAACGCAAAATCTACACTGGACGCGTAGTATCCGACAAAATGGATAAAACAGTTACAGTAGTTGTAGAAACCTATAAAAAGCATTCTTTATACGGTAAACGCGTGAAATACTCTAAAAAGTTAAAAGCTCATGACGAGCTAAACGAAGCTAAAGCAGGCGACGTAGTACGTATCATGGAAACTCGTCCACTTTCAGCTACAAAACGCTTCCGTCTTGTAGAAGTAGTAGAAAAAGCAGTAATCATTTAATATAGTTCGGATTAAGCTAATTCCGAAGGGAGGTACCGTACATGATTCAACAAGAATCTCGTTTAAAAGTCGCTGACAATTCAGGTGCTCGTGAAGTGCTAACAATTAAAGTCCTAGGTGGTTCTGGCCGTAAAACTGCAAACATCGGTGATATCATCGTTTGTACAGTTAAACAGGCAACACCAGGAGGCGTTGTTAAAAAAGGTGAAGTCGTTAAGGCTGTTGTTGTCCGTACAAAACGTGGTATGCGTCGTCCTGACGGTTCTTACATTCGTTTTGATGAAAACGCATGTGTAATTATCCGTGACGATAAGAGCCCACGTGGAACTCGTATTTTTGGACCTGTTGCTCGTGAATTACGTGACAATAGTTTCATGAAGATCGTTTCTCTAGCTCCAGAAGTTCTATAATATGTAAAATTTGTATAAAGCCTTTCAAGGAGGTGCCAAGCTAATGCATGTTAAAAAAGGTGACAAAGTCGTAGTCATCTCTGGTAAGGACAAAGGCAAACAAGGAACAATTCTTTCTGCATATCCGAAACAAAATCGTGTGCTTGTTGAAGGAATTAACATCGTGAAAAAGCATTCCAAGCCATCTCAACTTAATCCACAAGGTGGAATTATCAGCAGAGAAGCTGCTATTCACGTATCCAATGTAATGCCACTTGATCCTAAATCAGGTAAACCGACTCGTGTTGGATATAAGATTGAAAATGGTAAAAAAGTACGCGTAGCTAAAATATCAGGTGAAACTTTAGATAAATAAGTCATAAATGAAGGGAGGTACACTAAGCAATGAGCCGCCTTAAAGAAAAATTAAAAAGTGAAATTACACCATCATTGATGGGCAAATTCAACTATCAATCAGTAATGCAAGTACCAAACATTGAGAAAATCGTTATTAACATGGGTGTGGGTGACGCAGTATCTAACTCGAAAGCTTTAGATACAGCTGTTGAAGAACTTACATTGATCACTGGTCAAAAACCTGTTATAACAAAAGCAAAAAAATCAATCGCAGGCTTCCGTTTGCGTGAAGGTATGCCTATTGGAGCGAAAGTTACATTACGTGGAGAACGTATGTATCAATTCCTTGATAAGCTAGTATCTGTATCTTTACCGCGTGTACGTGATTTCCGTGGCGTTTCAAAGAAATCTTTTGACGGACGTGGAAACTATACATTAGGCGTTAAAGAACAACTTATCTTCCCTGAGATTGATTACGATAAAGTGAGCAAAGTTCGTGGTATGGACATCGTTATCGTAACGACTGCCAACACTGACGAAGAAGCTCGTGAACTACTTACTCAAGTTGGAATGCCGTTCCAAAAGTAATCTCTAAATAAAGGGAGGCGAAATCGTGGCTAAAAAGTCTATGATCGTAAAGCAAAAACGCGAACAAAAGTTTAAAGTACAAGAATATACACGTTGCGAACGTTGCGGACGTCCACATTCTGTATTACGTAAATTTAAACTTTGTCGTATTTGTTTCCGCGAACTTGCATATAAAGGACAAATTCCTGGCGTTAAAAAAGCTAGCTGGTAAAACCCGAGTTTGGGAAGGAGGTAAAATATAATGGTCATGACAGATCCTATTGCAGATATGCTTACTCGCATCCGTAATGCGAATATGGTTCGTCACGAAAAACTGGAAGTTCCTGCTTCAAAGATCAAAAAGGAAATTGCTGAGATCTTAAAAAGTGAAGGCTTCGTACGTGACTTTGAATTAATCGAAGACAACAAACAAGGTATCATCCGTATCTTCTTAAAATACGGTGCAAACAACGAACGTGTTATCACTGGTCTAAAACGTATCAGCAAACCTGGTTTGCGTGTATATGCAAAAACTGGAGAGGTACCACGCGTTCTTAACGGTTTAGGTATCGCAATTGTTTCTACTTCTCACGGAGTTTTAACAGACAAGGAAGCTCGCTCTAAACAAGTTGGCGGAGAAGTTTTAGCATACGTTTGGTAATACATTTTCACAAGAATGGAGGTGCACATTATGTCTCGTATAGGTAAAAAACCTATTGAAATCCCTGCAGGCGTGACAGTTACTGTTACTGGAAGTGAAGTAACTGTTAAAGGACCTAAAGGTGAATTAACTAGATCATTCAATCCTGACCTTTCAATCGTTGTTGAAGAGAACGTGTTAACTGTTACACGTCCGTCTGACGAGAAGGCTCACCGTTCTTTACACGGTACTACTCGCGCACTTATCTCTAACATGGTTGAAGGTGTATCAACAGGATTCGTAAAATCACTTGAACTTATTGGGGTTGGGTACCGTGCACAAAAGCAAGGTAACAAGCTTGTCCTTAACGTAGGATATTCCCACCCTGTAGAAATAGAGCCAGAAGCTGGCGTTGAAGTTGAAGTTCCTTCTAATACAAAAGTAATCATCAAAGGTGCAAGCAAAGAACGTGTAGGAGCTCTAGCAGCTAATATCCGTGATGTTCGCCCACCTGAACCGTATAAAGGTAAAGGTATCCGTTACGAAGGCGAATTCGTTCGTCGTAAAGAAGGTAAAACTGGTAAGTAATGCCGCATAAGTAAACGAAAGGAGTGACGTAAATGATTACGAAGCTTGATAAAAATGCTACTCGTCAGAAAAGACATGCGCGTGTACGTGCTAAGCTTTCTGGAACAGAAGCTCGTCCTCGTTTAAATGTGTTTCGTTCAAACAAACACATTTACGCACAATTAATTGACGATGCAAAAGGCGTAACATTAGCAAGTGCTTCAACTCTTGATAAAGAGATCAGTATCGAAGCTAGTAGCAATGCTGAAGCAGCTCAAAAAGTTGGCGAACTTATTGCGAAACGTGCTGTTGAAAAAGGTTTCAAAGCTGTGGTATTTGACCGCGGTGGTTACCTCTTCCATGGTCGTGTAAAAGCATTGGCTGACGCTGCTCGTGAAAACGGCTTAGAATTTTAATGGATAAGGAGGGACATAACAGATGCGTAGCATTGATCCTAATAAATTAGAACTTGAAGAACGCGTAGTTACAGTAAATCGTGTAGCTAAAGTTGTTAAAGGCGGACGTCGTTTCCGTTTCACTGCACTAGTTGTTGTTGGTGATAAAAATGGTCATGTTGGATTTGGTACTGGTAAAGCTCAAGAAGTTCCGGATGCTATCCGTAAAGCTATTGAGGATGCTAAGAAAAATCTAATTACTGTACCAATGGTTGGTACTACTATTCCTCACCTTGTGAACGGTCGCTATGGCGCAGGTCACATTCTATTGAAACCAGCTTCTGAAGGTACAGGAGTAATTGCTGGTGGTCCTGTTCGTGCGGTACTTGAATTAGGCGGAGTTAGCGATATCTTGTCTAAATCACTAGGTACTAATACACCTATTAATATGGTTCGCGCAACAATTGAAGGATTGAAGCAATTGAAACGTGCTGAAGACGTAGCTAAGTTACGTGGAAAATCAGTACAAGAACTGTTAGGATAAGGAGGGAAATCGAATTATGGCTAATAAATTAGAAATCACCCTCACTCGCAGCTTGATTGGTCGTCCTGAAGATCAACGTGTTACAGTTAACACTTTGGGTTTACGCAAAATGCATCAAACGGTTGTTCAAGAAGATAACCCTGCGATTCGCGGTATGATTACCAAAGTTGCTCATCTTGTTACTGTAAAAGAACAATAAAATAATTTTTAACTTAACAAGGAGGTGCCAACATGAAACTTCATGAGTTAAAAGCTGCAGAAGGTTCTCGTAAAGAACGTAAACGTAAAGGTCGCGGTATTGGATCTGGTAACGGTAAAACAGCAGGTAAAGGACACAAAGGACAAAACGCTCGCTCCGGCGGCGGTGTGCGTCTTGGATTTGAAGGGGGTCAAACTCCTCTATTCAGACGTTTACCTAAACGTGGATTTACCAACATCAACCGTAAAGACTATGCTATCGTGAACCTTGATACGTTAAATCTTTTCGAAGACGGTACTGAAGTAACACCAGCTCTTTTACTTGAGACTGGGGTTGTAAGTAAAGAAAAAGCAGGAATCAAAATTCTTGCCAAAGGAAGCATTGAGAAAAAGCTTACTGTTAAAGCTCACAAATTCTCGTCTACTGCTAAAGAAGCTATCGAAGCTGCTGGCGGTAATACAGAGGTGATCTAATGTTTCGCACGATCTCCAATTTTATGCGCGTGGGTGAAATAAGGAATAAGATTATTTTTACCCTTCTAATGTTAATCGTCTATCGCATCGGTACATTTATACCTGTACCGCATGTGAATGCCGATTTTCTCGCTGAACAGGACCAGCTGAGCGTCATCGGTCTTTTAAATACCTTTGGCGGCGGAGCGCTGCAAAACTTTTCTATATTAGCGATGGGTATCATGCCGTACATCACGGCATCCATTATCGTTCAGCTGTTACAGATGGATGTTGTTCCTAAGTTCACTGAATGGTCTAAACAAGGAGAAGCAGGGCGCCGTAAATTAGCTCAATTCACTCGTTACTTCACTATTATCCTAGGATTCATCCAAGCAGTTGGTATGTCTTATGGGTTCAATAATATGTCAGGTGGCCAGTTGATTGAAAATCCTGGAATTGCAACATACTTGCTTATTGCGACTGTCTTAACGGCAGGAACAGCTTTTCTTTTGTGGTTAGGGGAGCTGATCACTGCTAAGGGTGTGGGTAATGGGATTTCCGTCATAATCTTTGCTGGTATCGTAGCTAGTTTGCCAAATACGGCAAATCAGATTTACGCCCAACAATTTGAAAATGCCGGTGATCAATTATTCTTGCGAATCATATCGATTATCCTCATTGTTTTAGCAGTATTAGCAATCGTGGTTGCTGTTATTTTCATTCAGCAGGCATTACGAAAAATTCCTATTCAGTATGCGAAACGTGCTGCTGTAGGTCGTACACAAATGGGTGGCCAGTCTACTCATTTACCATTGAAAGTAAATGCTGCGGGGGTTATTCCGGTAATCTTTGCAATGGCATTTATCATTACTCCCACTACAATCGCTTCTTTCTTTGGAAAGAACAGCGTGACTAGTTGGATATCAACAAATCTTGATTACACCAAGCCAATTGGTATGATCATATATGTTGCTCTTATCATTGCTTTTGCGTATTTTTATGCATTCATTCAGGTTAACCCTGAACAAATGGCTGAGAATTTGAAAAAGCAAGGTGGCTATGTGCCGGGGATTCGTCCAGGTAAGAGTACACAAGAATATTTAACACGTGTTTTATACCGTTTAACGTTTGTAGGCTCTATATTTTTAGCCATCATTGCCGTTTTACCGGTATTTTTCATTAAGCTTGCTGATTTACCTCAATCTGCACAGATTGGCGGTACCAGTTTGCTGATCGTAGTGGGGGTTGCCCTTGATACGATGAAGCAGCTGGAATCACAACTTGTGAAGAGACACTATAAGGGCTTTATAAAGTAATGAGTTTTGGGAACGGCTTGTTCCCTTTACCCATTATAGAGTTTGAGGGGGAAGAAAATTGAATCTAGTGTTAATGGGTCTGCCGGGTGCTGGTAAGGGCACTCAAGCTGAACAAATCGTAGAAAAATATAATATCCCTCATATTTCTACTGGAGATATGTTCCGAACAGCTATCAAAGATGGAACAGAATTAGGTCTAAAGGCGAAATCATTCATGGATAAAGGCGAATTGGTACCTGATGAAGTTACCATTGGCATCGTTCGTGAACGTTTAAGCAAGGAAGACTGCCTAAAAGGATTTTTGCTTGATGGATTTCCACGTACTGTGGCACAGGCAGAGGCACTTGAAAGCATTCTAACTGATTTAGATCGCAAAATAAATTTTGTCATTAATATCGATGTTGATAAAAACATTTTAATGGAAAGATTGACAGGACGTCGTATTTGCAAATCATGTGGTGCGACATACCATCTTGTATTCAATCCTCCTGCTAAAGATGATGTATGCGACCGCTGCGGCGGAGAATTATATCAACGTGCCGACGATAATGCAGAAACGGTTCAAAATCGCTTAGATGTGAATTTGAAACAAACCAAACCACTTCTTGATTTCTACGGAGACAAAGGATACTTGGTCAACATTAACGGACAGCAAGATATTAATAAGGTATTTGAAAATATCGATGTGTTGCTTGGTGCTTTACAAAATTAATCATTCGTATTGATTTATGAAATTCATACCATTTTTATAACTTACTTATTAAACTTGGTGCATTCCTATAATACAAAGGGTATAATGGATTTCGCGAGAGCATTCGCACATTTATTAATCAGGTTCTTGTACTTGGTATTCCCTGAATTGGGCGATTACTTTTTAAGTGATCTTCATGGACATATCCGGTCGGCAAAATTGATGAAGAAATGCAGTGACTCTATTGGGATTCCTAAAGAGTCGTGATATAGAGGGTTGAAAGAAGCTATGTCAGGCGTGCGCCTTTCAAACATCTCCCATGCTATTCAAACCTATGTCGAGACTAATTGCTTCTCTATTTCGAGAGTATGTCGGTCACGGAATCGGTCAAGACTTACATGAGGACCCATAAAATCCTCATTTCGGTCCAACTGATAAAGGTCCTCAGTTTAAGCCTGGTTCTACAAAATGGTGAATACTTGATGCAGAATTGTAAGACTTATGAGGATAATTGGACTGTAGTAATGTTGACGGAAAGATGTGTACCTTTAATAGGTTCACGCATAGAGAAGGGAGAATCACTTTAATGGCGAAAGATGATGTAATTGAAGTAGAAGGCACAGTACAAGAGACTTTGCCAAATGCAATGTTTAAGGTAGAATTAGAAAATGGTCATACTGTTTTAGCTCATGTATCCGGTAAAATTCGTATGCACTTTATTCGCATTTTGCCTGGAGATAAAGTTACGGTTGAGCTTTCCCCGTATGATCTAACTCGCGGCAGAATCACATACCGGTTCAAATAATCCGGTTACGCTCCGATCTGTATAAGGAGGTTAGATAGCAATGAAAGTCAGACCATCAGTCAAACCAATCTGCGAAAAGTGTAAAGTTATCCGCAGAAAAGGTAAAGTTATGGTTATTTGCGAAAACCCTAAACATAAACAAAAACAAGGCTAAATAGAAGGAGGTGCACTCAAGCATGGCACGTATTGCTGGAGTAGATATTCCCCGTGACAAACGGATTGTTATCTCATTAACATATATATATGGTATTGGAAAACAAACAGCGATTAAGATTCTTGCAGAAGCAGGCATTTCTGAAGAAACTCGCGTTCGTGACTTAACGGAAGACGAATTGAACAAAATTCGTGATATCATTGACAAGCTTAAAGTAGAAGGCGACCTTCGTCGTGAAATCTCCCTAAACATCAAACGTTTAATGGAAATCGGTTCTTACCGTGGTTTACGTCACCGTCGTGGTCTTCCTGTTCGCGGTCAAAATACAAAAAACAATGCTCGTACGCGTAAAGGACCTCGTCGTACTGTAGCTAACAAGAAAAAATAATTAGTAAAGGAGGTTACTTTTCATGGCACGTAAAACTAATACACGTAAACGTCGTGTGAAAAAGAATATAGAAACTGGTATTGCTCATATTCGTTCAACATTCAATAACACTATCGTTACGATCACTGACTCTCATGGTAATGCTATTTCATGGTCAAGTGCTGGAGCTCTAGGATTCCGTGGATCTCGTAAATCCACTCCATTCGCTGCACAAATGGCTGCTGAAACAGCTGCTAAAACATCAATTGAACATGGTATGAAAACTCTTGAAGTTACAGTTAAAGGACCTGGTGCTGGACGTGAGGCTGCTATTCGTGCACTTCAAGCCGCTGGCCTAGAAGTAACTGCAATTAAAGATGTAACTCCAGTTCCACATAACGGATGCCGTCCACCAAAACGTCGCCGTGTTTAATTTTTCTGTATAGATTTTGTATTCCTGTCAATAATGGGATATAATACTGAGTTTGCGTTCTTACAGAGGATTAATTTTCAGTTGTTGCGCACAGCGGGAACGTATACATGGGGAATTTCGGTTTAAGTGACTTCGTTTACTTGCCGGGGTTTTGACGTTTTGAAGGAGGGTTTATTGATGATCGAAATAGAAAAACCAAAAATCGAAACGGTTGAAATCAACGACGATACCAAATACGGTAAATTCGTCGTAGAGCCACTAGAGCGTGGGTATGGTACTACATTGGGTAACTCCTTACGTCGTATCCTTTTATCCTCACTCCCAGGTGCTGCTGTCACAGCTATACAAATTGATGGAGTGCTACATGAGTTCTCAACAATTGAAGGCGTCGTGGAAGATGTAACATCTATCATTCTTAATGTGAAAAAACTAGCTCTTAAGATTTACTCTGATGAAGAGAAGACGCTGGAAATTGACGTTCAAGGTGACGGAGTCATCACGGCTGCTGATATCACTCATGATAGTGATGTAGAAATTCTTAATCCGGATTTATATATTGCTACAATTGGTAAAAACGGTCATATGCGTATGCGTTTATCTGCACGTCGCGGCCGCGGCTACACTCCTGCTGTTCAAAACAAGAGAGAAGACCAGCCAATTGGTGTAATTCCAATCGATGCTCTTTACACTCCAGTTTCACGCGTATCTTTCCAAGTTGAAAATACACGTGTTGGACAGTTGTCTAACTTTGACAAGTTAACGTTCGATGTTTGGACTGATGGCAGTACTGGTCCGCAAGAAGCGGTAGCACTTGGAGCTAAGATTTTAACAGAGCATTTAAACATCTTTGTTGGTTTAACCGATGAAGCTCAAAATGCTGAAATCATGGTTGAAAAAGAAGAAGATCAAAAAGAAAAAGTTCTTGAGATGACGATCGAAGAATTAGACCTTTCTGTTCGTTCTTACAACTGCTTGAAACGTGCTGGAATCAATACCGTTCAAGAGCTAGCTCATAAAACGGAAGAAGATATGATGAAAGTACGTAATCTAGGACGTAAATCACTTGAAGAAGTGAAAGCGAAACTAGAAGAATTAGGCTTAGGTCTTCGTAAAGACGACTGATAACATGGCGGATCAATCCATTATGTTGTGAGCCTTGTTATAGACACACAATATAGAACTTCAACAAAGGAGGGAATCTCTAATGGGTTACAGAAAGTTAGGACGCACTAGCGCACAACGTAAAGCATTACTTCGTGATTTAGCTACGGATCTTATTATCCATGAGCGCATTGAAACTACTGAAGCACGTGCAAAAGAATTACGTTCTGTAGTAGATAAAATGATCACTCTTGGTAAACGTGGTGACTTGCATGCACGCCGTCAAGCTGCATCTTTCATCCGTAACGAAATCGCTGACGCTGAGAATGGCACAGATGCCCTTCAAAAACTATTCAGTGACGTGGCTCCACGTTATGAAGAACGTCAAGGTGGATACACTCGTATCATGAAAGTTGGTCCACGCCGCGGTGACGGTGCACCAGTCGTGGTTATTGAATTAGTTTAATAACAACGATGAAAAAGGGCGGGACAAATGAATATACTCACTTGTTCTATGCCCTTTTTCTTTTTTTAAAATAGAAATTCTGTCATTTAGAAATTCGCATTGAGTGTTACGATGGCTGGCGGAACCTGGATTGTTCAGGGAGCCTTCACGTCTAGCTCAAGCATCCCTTCCCGCTTTTGATAAGCGATTATAAGATAACCTGTTTTTCGTAACAGGCCCGCTGTTAGCTGCTCTTAATTTACCGAAAATTCTTTCGGTGGAAGGGGTGCAGCGTTTTTTTATATTTTCAGAAGGAAAAACTACTATATTTATATTGAGTGAGCAGAGTTTAGATTAGACGAGTGCAGTCGAGGATGAGGAGGCCCACACGGTGAAGAAGCTGGTTTCTTTAAATAATATTGTTTTTAAATATGAGGGTCAGTCTCGAAACGCCTTGGATGATGTTTCTTTTGATATTCATCAGGGGGAGTGGCTTGCGATTGTCGGACATAATGGCTCTGGCAAGTCGACATTAGCGAAGTTACTGAATGGTCTTCAGTTCGCTAACTCAGGTACCATTACGATTAATGATCAACTTTTGACAGAAGAATCCGTTTGGGATGTACGCCAGAAAATTGGCATGGTTTTTCAAAACCCAGATAATCAATTTGTAGGCACTACAGTTCAGGATGATGTGGCTTTTGGTTTAGAAAACGCCGGTGTTTCTCAGCAGGTTATGGTGGAGCGTGTTCATGGTGCGTTAAATAAGGTTAAAATGAATGCCTTTCTTAATCAAGAGCCGCACCATCTATCCGGCGGTCAAAAGCAAAGAGTGGCCATAGCAGGTGTAATAGCCTTGCAGCCAGACATAATCATCTTAGATGAAGCAACCTCCATGCTTGACCCAAGAGGCCGTGAAGAAGTGCTTGAAACAGTTAGGGAATTAAAACAGGAAAACGAGATCACTGTCATATCAATCACCCATGATCTTGAGGAAGCTGCGAAAGCTGATCGAATGATAGTGATGAACCAAGGTCGGTTATATCGTGAAGGACCGCCTCAGGTTATTTTTGAGTTAGAGGATGAATTGATTGCTCTTGGTCTGGATATTCCCTTTTCAGTGAAACTAACCAAGGAGTTACAAAAAAATGGTGTTCGTGTAGTTGATGGGCATTTGACAGAGGAAGAGTTGGTGAAGGATTTATGCGAATTACACTCGATGATGTAGAATACCGCTATCAGGTGAATACTCCTTTTGAACATCTAGCCCTTCATGATGTCAATATTTCAATGGAGCCGGGAACCTATACCGCAATCATCGGGCATACAGGGTCCGGGAAATCCACGCTACTGCAACATTTGAATGCTCTTTTAAAACCGACGAAGGGTCGGGTTTTCATTGGGGATCGGACGATTGAAGCCGGAAGAAAAGAAAAGGCTTTGCGGCCAATAAGACAAAAGGTCGGAATTGTTTTTCAGTTTCCGGAACATCAGTTATTTGATGAAACGGTTGAAAAGGATATATGTTTCGGACCTATGAATTTTGGCGTTTCTGAAATCGATGCTAAGAAACTGGCCAGGAAAGCCATCGCGCAAGTCGGATTGGATGAGGAAATTCTTGAAAAATCACCATTCGACTTATCCGGCGGACAAATGCGACGGGTGGCCATTGCTGGGGTACTTGCCATGGAGCCCGAAGTATTGGTGCTTGATGAGCCCACTGCGGGATTGGATCCGCGAGGACGCAAAGAAATCATGGATATGTTTTATGATCTGCATAAAGTAAGGGGCATTTCAACGATTCTTGTGACACATAGCATGGAGGATGCAGCCAAGTATGCGGATGACATCATTATCATGCATAAGGGTACGGTGTTCAAAAAAGGAACCCCCCAGGAAATTTTCTCAGAGCCGGAACAATTAATGGAGCTTGGCCTGGATGTTCCTGATACGGTCCGTTTTCAGCTAAAGCTCCAGAAGGAACTTGGTGTTCGATTTGATCATCCATGTCTTAATATCGGTGATTTAGCGATAGAAATAGATAAAGCCATGAAACGGGGGAACCGCTGATGCTGGATAAAATGATCATCGGGCGTTATGTCCCTGCAAATTCACTGATGCACAAGATGGACCCAAGGGCTAAATTGCTCCTCGTGTTCCTGTTCGTTTGTGTCGTCTTTTTGGCGAATAATGTCGTTTCTTACGGGTTGCTTGCTGTATTCACCATCCTTTTGATCAGTCTTTCCAAAATACCGCTTCGCTATCTTTATAATGGGTTAAAACCAATCTTTTTCTTGATCGTTTTTACATTCCTTCTCCATATATTGTTTACGAAAGAAGGGGAATTGCTTTTTGAATACGGTTGGTTTGAAATCTATGAAGGCGGTCTGATTCAAGGTTTTTTCATATCCGTTAGATTTACTTTACTAATCCTTGTTACGTCACTTTTAACTTTGACGACATCCCCGATATCCATTACAGATGGGATGGAAGAGCTGTTGGGGCCCTTGAAAAAGTGGAAGATGCCTGTACATGAACTGGCATTGATGATGTCCATTGCCCTTCGATTCATTCCAACGCTAATGGAGGAAACGGAAAAAATCATGAAGGCCCAAACTGCAAGGGGCGTTGACTTTTCATCTGGCCCGATAAAGGACAGGGTTAAATCGATTGTACCGCTGCTTGTTCCTTTATTTGTCAGTTCGTTCAAACGGGCGGAGGAGTTGGCAACTGCCATGGAGTCAAGAGGATACCGTGGCGGGGAAGGCCGCACGAAATATCGCCAATTGGACTGGAAGACGAGTGATAGTCTTTTGATGGTCTCAATAGGTGTTCTAACGCTCATGTTATTTTTATTACGTTCATAATAAGGAAGAGAACTATGCCAAAATATAAATGTGTGATCGCTTATGACGGCACGGATTTTGCTGGTTATCAGGTGCAGCCAGAGAAACGCACCATACAAAGTGAATTCGAGGCAGTCTTGGCCCAAATGCATAAAGGCACAATTATAAAAGTGACTGCTTCAGGCAGGACAGACTCAGGGGTCCATGCAAAGGGGCAAGTACTTCACTTTGATTCGCCCCTTACATTCCCTACTGAAAACTGGGTAAAGGCGTTCAGCGCCCTTCTTCCGACCGATATCATCGTTCTGGAAGTCGATATCGTGCCTGCCGATTTTCATGCGAGGTTTCATACGACTGGGAAAGAGTACCGTTATATCATAGCCCGTTCGAAACTACGGGATCCGTTTAAGCGGAATTACGCCTATCATTATCCCTACCCATTAGATGGGGAGGCGATGAAGGAAGCAATCTCCTATTTGATAGGGACACATGACTTTACAAGTTTTTGTTCGGCAAAAACGGAAGTGGTCGATAAAGTTCGAACCATAAAAGAAATGGATTTTGAAGAGAGCGATGATTTCATGGTTTTCCGCTTCGTTGGCGAAGGTTTTTTGTATAATATGGTCCGTATCCTGGTTGGGACGCTACTGGATGTCGGCAGCGGCAAGATGTCACCCCGTGACATGAGCGGGATTTTGGAGAAAAAGGACCGCAGTTTTGCAGGGAAAACAGCGCCAGCCCAAGGCTTATATTTATGGAAAGTATTTTACAAATAAAAATATTTTCGAAGTGATACCAGTTTTTTTACAACTGGAAAACGGGATGGAATCAGTAATGGAGCGGTTTGTCGCTATACTGACCTTTTCATGGAGTTGCAGAGAGTGTTTTATAGACAACTTATCCTAGTGTAACATTCCCTTGACAATGAATCTGGGAGAAGTTAATATAATATGGTATGTATTTTAATCCCACGATAAGCCCCGGAAGTTTATTGTGATTGAAAATAAATATAAAAAATTAAAAAGTTTTTTAGGAGGTTAACCATGCGTACGACATTTATGGCGAAAGCTAATGAAGTAGAACGTAAATGGTATGTGATTGACGCTGAAGGCAAAACTTTAGGTCGCCTTTCTACTGAAGTAGCATCCATCTTACGTGGTAAACATAAACCAACTTTTACACCGAACATTGACACTGGTGATCATGTAATTCTTATCAATGTTGAAAAAATCCACTTGACTGGTAAAAAATTGACAGACAAAATTTACTACCGTCACACTATGCATCCAGGCGGTCTTAAAACTAGAACTGCTCTTGAAATGCGTACAAACTACCCTGAGAGAATGCTTGAACTTGCTATCAAAGGTATGCTTCCAAAGAATTCTCTTGGTCGTCAAATCTACAAAAAATTACACGTATACGCTGGAGCTGAGCACCCACACGCTGCTCAACAACCAGAAGTATACGAATTACGCGGATAATTACTAAGGAGGTTACTATCTTGGCACAAGTTCAATATTATGGTACTGGTCGCCGTAAGAGCTCAGTAGCTCGTGTACGTTTAGTACCAGGCGAAGGTCGCATCGTTATTAACGGTCGTGACATTAATGAATATATTCCTTTCGCAGCATTACGTGAAGTTGTTAACCAACCACTAGTTGCAACAGAAACTACTGGAAATTACGACGTTCTAGTAAACGTTAGCGGTGGTGGATACACTGGTCAAGCTGGAGCAATCCGTCACGGTATCGCCCGTGCATTGCTACAAGTTGATCCAGAATACCGTCCATCTCTTAAAACTGCTGGTTTACTAACTCGTGACCCACGTATGAAAGAGCGTAAAAAATACGGTCTTAAAGGCGCACGTCGTGCACCTCAGTTCTCAAAACGTTAATTCTATTACCGTTTCGAAAGGCTCTCAACCATTTTGGTTGGGGGTCTTTTTTTGTCCGGAAAAAGATTTTGATCACATCACGCTCCGTGAACTTATATATTAAAAATAATAAAGCATATCCGGGACATCCCAGATATGCTTTATTTTAAATAACGTATTGTTAACGATTTTAGTTAGGGGATTCACTTTCACTTTTTTTAATTGCGGCTTTTTTCGGCATAAAGCATGCAAAAATTAACGCCACAAAAGATAGGATTAACATAAAAACATAAGCATCACTTGAGCCGAAGGTAGAAGCTAATGCCTCTAGTTGTATTGCTGTAATGTTTTCATTTTGCACTGTTAGCTCAGAGGCATGTGAAGTTGCTTGCATTGTATACACTGTGATGACAACTGCTGTTCCAATAGCACCTGACAATTGGCGAATGGTATTATTTACAGCTGAACCATGGGAACCCAATTCTCTTGGTAAAGCATTCAGCCCTGCTGTATTTAAAGGCATGGTAATAAAGCTTAATCCAATTCGTAATATAATGGTACGGGCCATTAAATAGATATAGGTTGTGGATTCGTTTATATCTATGACTCCCCACATCGAAACAATGATAAATACTAAACCTGTAATAAAGAGTGGTTTAGCACCATATTTATCATACATTTTACCAGTGACAGGGGACAAGAAGGCATTAATCACAGCTCCAGGCAATAACAGTAAACCTGCTTCAAATGGTGTAAAACCTCGTCCATTCTGCAAGTAAATTGGTAAAAGAATTAAATCCGCATACATAATCATCGTAATTAGTACATTGAGGAAAGATGTGAGCGTGAAAACTTTGTACTTAAATACAGATAAATTTAATAATGGATCGCTGGATTTCATTTGACGTAAACAGAATAGAGCCGTCACGATTATTCCGGCGATTATTGTAGTAATGATAACGAGATTATCCCACCCCTTGCTTCCTGCGCTGCTAAATCCAAATAATATGCAGCCAAAACCGATCGTTGATAAAATGACACTTGTGATATCTAATTTTGCTTTTGTTGTCTCTGCAACATTCATTAAATATTTGAACGCTAGAACAATGACGATTATTATAAATGGGGTTAACCCAATAAATAACCATCTCCATGAAACATATTCAATGATAAAACCAGATAATGTAGGAGCTATGGCTGGAGCAAAAATTATCGCAAAGCCGATTGTCCCCATAATACTTCCACGCTTTTCGCTAGGATATAAATATAAAATAACTGTCATCATTAGAGGCATTATAATCCCGGCACCAATTGCTTGAATCATTCTTCCCGTTAACAGCATGCCAAAATTCTCCGCACATGCACAAAGTGCAGATCCGATTAACAAAAAGAACATCGAACTAATAAATAGCTGCCTTGTTGTGAACCGTTTCATTAAAAAAGCTGTAATCGGCACTAAAACACCGTTCACTAGCATAAATCCTGTTGATAACCATTGTACAGTTGCAGCAGTTACATGAAATACGTCCATTAAACCACTCAATGCAACATTTAATAAAGTCTGATTTAATGTTGATAAAAAACAACCAGCAATCAGTACAATTAATAAAATTTTTTTATTTCTTTCTGTTATATCATTACTCATTCGTAAACTCCTTTATTTTTGACTTGCATTCTCAACAACGTGTCGATAAAATCGATGGTAACAAAAATATATGTTGCTTACCATGAACAGTTTTCTTGAAAATGTTCACTAATCGACATAGGGATATACGCTGTTGAGAAAGTCAAAGAAAATCTATAAAGGAGTTAAAAATGTCTATTCCTAAGAAAGAAGATCCTCGTACAATTCGGTCAAGAGAAATGTTTAAGAACGCTGTCATTGCTCTCTTATCCGAGGACCCTGCTATTTCAAATTTAACGGTTCAGAAAATCGCAGCCAAAGCAGGATTAAACCGGACAACATTTTACCTGCATTATCAGGATATTCAAGATTTAGTAACGCAAATCACCGATGAGATTTTAAATGAGCTTTCTGATAAAATTTTTGCTTTAATACATGCAAAAGATTTATCAGAAAAACAACAGCTAACTCAATTACTTGATTATTTATATATTCATCGAAATTATTTACTTATTTTATTTAAGACGAATCAGTTTGAGGAACAATTGTTTTCATTATTAAAGCAATTGGTAGAAATAAGAAGGAAGAATACTGAGAAGGATTTACCTGCTGATTATGTTGACATTGATATTAAAACGGCCTCATTGGTAGGCATTATAATATGGTGGTTAAGAAAGGGGCTTCATTTTAGTTCGGATTATATTGCCAACCAAATTTATTTAATGTACAGAGTGCAATGATTCCAATACCGTTTGAAAGAATCTTGAATTTCATTAAGTCTTTTTTATGCCCGGAAAATAATAAGACCATATCATGCCATCCATCCCAGTCTTCCAGACTCAATGCAAATGAAACGCCGCGGTGAGGGGGCTTCAGATGTTGGTGATGGTTATGTTCCATTTGTTTACACATGAGTTTATTTATGTAATACAGAATTTTTTGTAAAATCCATATTTATTAAGTTCCTGTTTAGGAGTATGATAATACTTAAAAAAGAAAGAGGACTTCATATGAATTCAACATACTCACCGATTGAAACAACTAAAACAAAAACCTTGGTCATCAATGCGCTATTCATTGCATTAACCCTTGTAGCGACAATGTTCATCAACATTAAGCTCCCAATAATGGGTAACGGCGGCCTGATCCATCTGGGTAACGTTCCCCTTTTTATAGCTGCTTTGGTTTATGGCAAAAAAACAGGAGCGATAGCAGGCGCCTTCGGTATGGCCTTCTTCGATCTTTTCTCTGGTTGGGCAGCATGGGCACCGTTTACATTCGTCATCGTAGGAGCAATGGGCTTTCTAGCCGGCCTTATATCCGAAAAGGTACCGGGCAAAAGAGAATTGGTATACACTATGGCCGTTGCCGTTGCATTGGTTATTAAAATCGTCGGCTACTATTTTGTCGAAGTTATTCTTTATGGTAACTGGATACAGCCATTTGGCTCCATCCCCGGAAACGTGATGCAGGTCGTAATAGCTGGAATAATTGTAGTGCCACTTGCTGGTCGATTAAAGAAAAGAGCTGGACAGATATAAAGTGAAACAAAAATAGGAAGCCATTTCAAACTTTGTGTTGCACCACCTTTGGATGTTGTACTGCGCTCTGAACCTTAGGCAGTTTAAAAAGACATCCTGCTAAGTAAGCGGGTATTAAATGAATTCGCTATTATAAAATGTTTTATCATTTGAGAAAAGGACATCCGTTAACCATGGATGTCCTTTTTATCTTAATAGACCACAAAGCCTGAAGTTGTCATAGAGGATGGCTCGCTTAAGTTTAAGGAAGAACACGACATGAATAATCAGTATTGATCAAGGTCAAAGAGACATGCGCAGTGAGCGACCCAAGTCGGCAAGGTCAGCCTCGGGTAGCTGCCTGAGTGGCGGGTTAGTGGAGAAAACTCTAGTTTTCTAACATTAAGTTTCTTGTGCGGTCTGTACTTTAACAGGTTTCTTACCATATTGCATATCGATATGCTTTTTCAAGTACCTGCCGAACCTATCCTCATTATTTTTTGCCAATAGAATAAATGAATGGTTCAAAATAGAACGCTAAAACTAAAATTATGTCTTGGGAAATAATTTTGGGAAATGGGGAATTGCCCCGGAGGTGAATTATGGCTGTGATATTAGGTTTACAGGAGATGCAAAGGGAAAGGCAATTGAGGTTCGAACGTAGGCTGCTCAGGGAACTTTCTATCGAGGATATGAAGGGGAGGATTCAGCGTTACTTCGGACAGGATTTGATGGATGTTTTGGAGGAAGGCTACTTTGATGTTGCCATCGAGGCTTATTTATTAGGAGCAAACTATAGTAAGTTTGGCTATTATGGTGAGTCGGAAGAAGATGTAAGGTCCAGGTGCTGGAAGGAAGAGAGGTTTTTAGTCGATACTCTTTTTAACTTTATTTTGTATTGGCGGGAAGTTACAGCGAATAACGCTTTCGATGAAGGTTTGTTTTATTGTTGTGAAGGGTTTGTTGGGGATTGGTGGCTGGACGGCTTTAAGACTGGAGAAAAACGATATAAAATGAAACTGCATTAAGAAGGCAAAATCCCATTCCTTGTTCTAATTTCATGGTTTGTCCCATACTTTTTAGTAGAGAGATCATGGAAGGGGAACGGTCATGCGCAAAAAGCTGAAATATACAGGGATCGCTATGGGATTGTTTGTCCTTTTTTTAATTGTGACTTTTAAATTTGTTGAAGATGATTCTTGGGACTCCTGGAACCTTCCGTTGTCAGGTAAGGTCATCATTCTGGATGCAGGTCACGGGGGAATGGACGGCGGGGCAAATGTACAAGAGGTTATGGAAAAGGAAATTGCCCTTTCCGTTTCATTAAAGGTCAGGGACTATTTACAGGAACAGGGTGCCCTTGTCATCATGACACGTGAGAAGGATGAGGATTTGGCACAGGGAAATACAAAGGGGATCCGCCTGCGGAAACAGGAAGACTTACGGAATCGGGTTGAAATGATCAATAATTCGGAAGCGGACTTATTCTTAAGCATTCATTTGAACTCTTTTCCATCAGCGTCATCGAAAGGTGCCCAGACCTTTTATACAAACAGGTTTGAGGAAAATGAACAGGTGGCAAAATTCATTCAGACTGAAATCATAAGAAACCTGGAAAATACAAAGCGTGATGCAAAAACGATTAAACATGTGTATTTGATGAATTATGCCAAGAAACCGGGAGCGCTTGTGGAAATTGGATTTCTTTCCAATTCCGAGGAAAGGGAACGCCTTATCAGTGATAAGTATCAAGAAAAGGTTGCCAGTTCGATTTATATGGGTATTTTACGGTACTTTACAGAGGAAAAACTATCGGATGAAGAGTGATGTCTGGGTCTTGTAAGGTACAAGGCCTTTTTATAATGGGGAAATCATCAGGTTTCGCATGCGGGGCAGATAATAAGCTTTCTTACCGTAATATGTTATACTGAAAAATGGGAAAATAAAATTCAAAGGGGTGCTCGACTTGTTAACAGAAGAGAAAGTACTGAATTTATTAAAGGATCTTAAAGACCCTTTTCTACATAAAAACCTTGAAGAGACAAATGGAATTATAGAAATCAAAATAAAACCTGAAAAGAATCATGTAAGCGTTAAACTTGCGATTGCGAAAACGGGGACTGCCGAACAAATGCAAATGCAATCGGAAGTTGTGGACTTGCTGAAAACGAACGGAGCGGAATCGGTAGGTATCCGCTTCACGGAGCTTTCAGAAGAGGAGTTAGCCAAGCATCGTGAAAGCATTCCTCAGGATGAAGCGGACCAAGGTTTGCTTGGACCTAACAGCAAAACACAATTCATCGCGATCGCCAGTGGTAAAGGCGGAGTGGGAAAATCCACGATTTCAGTGAATTTCGCTACTTCACTTGCTCGTTTGGGTAAAAAGGTCGGGCTGGTTGACGCCGATATTTATGGTTTCAGCGTACCTGATATGATGGGGATAACAAAAAGACCGGTTGTTCGCGGGGAAAAAATCATTCCTGTAGAACGGTTTGGCGTTCAAGTTATCTCAATGGGCTTTTTTGTAGAGGATAACGCGCCGATCATCTGGAGAGGACCGATGCTGGGTAAAATGCTTAACAGTTTCTTTAATGAAGTGGAATGGGGAGATTTGGACTATCTGGTCCTTGACTTACCGCCGGGTACAGGCGATGTTGCTTTGGACGTTCATACGATGCTCCCTTCATGTAAAGAAATCATCGTTACGACACCGCATCCGACTGCAGCTTTCGTTGCGGCAAGAGCTGGTGCCATGGCCATCAAGACAGAACACGAAGTCATCGGTGTCATAGAGAATATGTCATTCTTCGAAAGTAAAACGACCGGTGAAAAAGAGTATGTATTTGGAAAAGGCGGCGGCAAGAAGCTTGCAGAAGAGCTTCGTACAGAAGTTTTAGGTCAACTTCCCCTGCAACAGCCAGATTGGAACGAAGAGGACTTTGCTCCATCCATTTACGCAGCGGACCATAGACTCGGCAGGATTTATGAAGATATTGCCAAAAAGGTCATTGAAAAACTACAATGAAAAGAAGGCTGATTCCGATTGGAATCAGCCTTCTTTTCATTCTTTTTACTTTTTCTCCTTTTCTACCGCTTTAGTGGCTGCTTTATCCAATTTCTCTTGCATTTTCGCCTGAATGAGAGGACTCTCCATGGTTTCGATGATCAGCTCTTTATAGACCGACCGCATTTCCTTTGTTTTTAATAATTTATTCATTTCTTTTTCCATATCGGGTTCTTTCATTATTTCCATGAGCATTCCACGATACTGAGGATCAGCAGTTAAGTCCTTCAATACCTTTTTATGTTCATCTTCTAATGCTTTAGCATAAGCGGAAGCAAATTCGGGATCCTTAAATGTCTTTTTCCAAAATTCCTTCCCTTTATCTGAAGTGACAATATCTTCAATGGATTTCTTAATGGCATCCGAATCCATAATAAGTTCAGCTTTCGTTTTATCATCAGTAATGATATCCTGGATGGCTTTTTTTCCATCATCTGTCTTCAAGATATCGACGACCATTTTCTTTGTCTCTTCATACTCCATTTTTTCTGCGCCTGCTCCGTTTTGAGCACAACCGGAACAAACGAGTAAGAATGACGTGAAAAGCAAAGCAACTCCCACTCTCATACGCAGGGCCCCTTTCATCCTTCTTATTGTTAATATGGTTCCAATCGGCGATATTATTCCTTGGTGGAATAAGTGGATTTTTCCAAATTTGGTTGGTACAATTAAGGAAATGAAATAGAAATGTATGGAGGAAAACAATGAACAGCCGTAACTTAGTTAAATTGTTTTTAACAACATTGCTTATAGGTGGTGTAACGGGCGGAGTTGTAGGGTTCTTGGCTCGGTGGAGTGAGTTTAAGCCTTATTTTTCTTCTTTTGAAGTCAGTGCCATCCTATCAACTTTTATTTGGTTATTCGGTGTTGGATTAATTTTTAGTGTCATAAGCCAAGCCGGCTTTTTTGCCTATTTAACGATACATCGTTTTGGTCTGGGGATATTTAAAAGCGCTTCCTTATGGAATGCCGTTCAACTTGTACTCATTCTTTTTGTTGTATTCGATCTTGTTTACCTGCGATATCTCAGCTTTGGTTCAGGCGAGGGGATCAGTTCCTACATCGTGTTAGCGTTGGTTGTTTTGGCCGCGGGGCTTATTACAGCTTATTTCAAAATGAAACAAACGAATAAACAGTCGTTCATACCGGCCTTATTTTTCATGGTCGTGGTCACGGTTTTGGAGTGGATACCTGTCCTAAGTGCCAATGATGAAAGCTGGCTTTACTTCATGCTGTTTCCGTTGCTAGTCTGCAATGCTTATCAATTATTGGTTCTTAGCAAATTGATTGAACGTTCACAAAGGGAATTGGCCAGTAAAAGAGGGAGTAAGCAAACTCCGGCAAAGGGAAAGATGAAAGCCGGTGAACTAGGTAAAGGCAGCTAACCTATTTGTAAGTCGGTCCATACATAAGGAAGTCAAAACATAAAAACTGCGTACTAAAGGTTTTGGAGACCATTAGTACGCAGTTTTTTCAGTCAGCGGATTTCCTCACTGCTTGCTGATGAATTGGAAATCATCTCAGAAACGTTAACGAAGTTTAAATTTTTTGATCGAAGTTCACTTACTAACTCCGGTAAAGCCTTATTCGTTTGTTTTGCTGAGTCTGAAGCATGTAATAAGATGATATCACCCTTTTGTGCCTTGGTGATGTTCTGAACGATCCGATCCACACCTGGATTGGTCCAATCCTTTGAATCGATGCTCCAATGGACAACGGTATATCCGAAATTCTTGCTGATCTTTAAGAGGCGTTTATCAAAGTGACCGGTGGGAGCACGTAAAAGTTCTATATTCTTTACATTAAGTTTTTTAAATGCTTCCTGGGCTTTAGAAATATCCCGGATGATTTCTTGATCTTCCATTTCGGAATAATCCTTATAATCGTAACCAAGCATGCCGATTTCATATCCTTCTTTCACAATTTCAGCCACTATGTCCGGATGACGTTCAGCCCAAGATCCCGCAAGGAAAAAAGTGGCGGATTTAATCTTTTCTCTTTTTAATGTCTCTATTATTGGAGCGGCTTTCTCATCACCCCAGCCAATATTGAACGTGATCGCAACATTCTTTTCCCCTTTATAAACCGCTTTCGGCCCATCTTCTGTAGAAAAAACGGGGGCATGAAGAATGTTTTGTACAAAAAGAAACCAAGCGGTAAAAAGTGCCGTAAGCAAAATTAACGAATAATATTTGATGTTCTTGGCTTGAAGCACCATGAAAAATTTCATTAATCCATCCCCTTGTCCAAAGTACTCTTGTCTTCATATTTATGCGCGAGGATTATTGTTATGCAAAAAAATCAGTTGAAAATTCATAAAATTGATGGGAATGGGGAAAGCTTTCTGATGGAGGTGTGAACCATGCTCGGTTTATTGATTAATGACAAGGAAAAGATGGAATTGGAGTACCTTTTAAAAAGAGAGATGGATGAAATACTATTCGATTTGCAGGATGACAGAATCGATCACTTAGTCAAAAGGGCAATAAACGAGAAATATAACATTCTTTTCAGGTTGTTTAAAAGGGTGAGCACCGAGGAGGAATGCCTAATGTATATGAGGGGGAAAACGAATTTATCCGAGTGGAATCAGTAATGATATTTAAATGTGATTTATATTCAAAATATCTATTGACTATTGGTTTATACGCTGGTATATTATAAAAGTTGCTGCAACGTAATAGCTTTTGAAAAAGAATGAAAAAAACTTTTTTTAAAAAAAGTTATTGACGAAGTGGTGATAAGATGTTAAGATATTAAAGTCGCTAAGAGAGATAGCGAACAAATTGCTCTTTGAAAACTGAACAAAACAAAGCGCCAACGTTAAATTTTAAGTGAGCACACACTATCAAAAAAGCAAATGAGCAAGTCAAACATTTCTTCGGAGAGTTTGATCCTGGCTCAGGACGAACGCTGGCGGCGTGCCTAATACATGCAAGTCGAGCGAATCGATGGGAGCTTGCTCCCTGAGATTAGCGGCGGACGGGTGAGTAACACGTGGGCAACCTGCCTATAAGACTGGGATAACTTCGGGAAACCGGAGCTAATACCGGATACGTTCTTTTCTCGCATGAGAGAAGATGGAAAGACGGTTTACGCTGTCACTTATAGATGGGCCTGCGGCGCATTAGCTAGTTGGTGAGGTAATGGCTCACCAAGGCGACGATGCGTAGCCGACCTGAGAGGGTGATCGGCCACACTGGGACTGAGACACGGCCCAGACTCCTACGGGAGGCAGCAGTAGGGAATCTTCCGCAATGGACGAAAGTCTGACGGAGCAACGCCGCGTGAACGAAGAAGGCCTTCGGGTCGTAAAGTTCTGTTGTTAGGGAAGAACAAGTACCAGAGTAACTGCTGGTACCTTGACGGTACCTAACCAGAAAGCCACGGCTAACTACGTGCCAGCAGCCGCGGTAATACGTAGGTGGCAAGCGTTGTCCGGAATTATTGGGCGTAAAGCGCGCGCAGGTGGTTCCTTAAGTCTGATGTGAAAGCCCACGGCTCAACCGTGGAGGGTCATTGGAAACTGGGGAACTTGAGTGCAGAA
>NZ_CM174415.1:167500-252500 GCF_057835005.1 Peribacillus sp. GL_122
TGTACCACCTATACATCGTTTGAACGATGGGGGGACGCAGAAGGATAGGGTAAGCGCGCTGTTGGATATGCGCGTCCAAGCAGTTAGGCCGGAAACGAGGCAAATCCCGTTTCCATTAAGGCGGAGCTGTGATGGCGAGGGAAATATAGTACCGAAGTTCCTGATTCCACGCTGCCAAGAAAAGCCTCTAGTGAGATGTAAGGTGCCCGTACCGCAAACCGACACAGGTAGGCGAGGAGAGAATCCTAAGGTGTGCGAGAGAACTCTCGTTAAGGAACTCGGCAAAATGACCCCGTAACTTCGGGAGAAGGGGTGCTTTTTAGGGTGAATAGCCCAGAAAAGCCGCAGTGAATAGGCCCAGGCGACTGTTTAGCAAAAACACAGGTCTCTGCGAAGCCGCAAGGCGAAGTATAGGGGCTGACACCTGCCCGGTGCTGGAAGGTTAAGGGGAGAGGTTAGCGCAAGCGAAGCTTTGAACCGAAGCCCCAGTAAACGGCGGCCGTAACTATAACGGTCCTAAGGTAGCGAAATTCCTTGTCGGGTAAGTTCCGACCCGCACGAAAGGTGTAACGATCTGGGCACTGTCTCAACGAGAGACTCGGTGAAATTATAGTACCTGTGAAGATGCAGGTTACCCGCGACAGGACGGAAAGACCCCGTGGAGCTTTACTGCAGCCTGATATTGAATTTTGGTACAGCTTGTACAGGATAGGTAGGAGCCTGAGAAGCCGGAGCGCTAGCTTCGGTGGAGGCGTTGGTGGGATACTACCCTGGCTGTATTGAAATTCTAACCCGCGCCCCTTATCGGGGTGGGAGACAGTGTCAGGTGGGCAGTTTGACTGGGGCGGTCGCCTCCTAAAGAGTAACGGAGGCGCCCAAAGGTTCCCTCAGAATGGTTGGAAATCATTCGTAGAGTGTAAAGGCACAAGGGAGCTTGACTGCGAGACCTACAAGTCGAGCAGGGACGAAAGTCGGGCTTAGTGATCCGGTGGTTCCGCATGGAAGGGCCATCGCTCAACGGATAAAAGCTACCCCGGGGATAACAGGCTTATCTCCCCCAAGAGTCCACATCGACGGGGAGGTTTGGCACCTCGATGTCGGCTCATCGCATCCTGGGGCTGTAGTCGGTCCCAAGGGTTGGGCTGTTCGCCCATTAAAGCGGTACGCGAGCTGGGTTCAGAACGTCGTGAGACAGTTCGGTCCCTATCCGTCGCGGGCGCAGGAAATTTGAGAGGAGCTGTCCTTAGTACGAGAGGACCGGGATGGACGCACCGCTGGTGTACCAGTTGTCTTGCCAAAGGCATAGCTGGGTAGCTACGTGCGGACGGGATAAGTGCTGAAAGCATCTAAGCATGAAGCCCCCCTCAAGATGAGATTTCCCATGGCGCAAGCTAGTAAGATCCCTGAAAGATGATCAGGTTGATAGGTCAGAGGTGGAAGCGTGGCGACATGTGGAGCTGACTGATACTAATAGATCGAGGACTTAACCAACGCTTTTAAAAAAATGAAATACCTTCTTATTATCTAGTTTTGAAGGAATGAAAATTCTTCAAAAATGAATATAGTCTGGCAATGATGGCGAAGAGGTCACACCCGTTCCCATTCCGAACACGGAAGTTAAGTTCTTCAGCGCCGATGGTAGTTGGGGGTTTCCCCCTGTGAGAGTAGGACGTTGCCAGGCTATTCATTTAAATCTTTAAATGGGTTTTAGGAAACATTATATTATTCCGCAGTAGCTCAGTGGTAGAGCATTCGGCTGTTAACCGAACGGTCGTAGGTTCGAGTCCTACCTGCGGAGCCATATGCTTCCATAGCTCAGTAGGTAGAGCACTTCCATGGTAAGGAAGAGGTCAGCGGTTCGAATCCGCTTGGGAGCTTCCCAATCTATCTATGAACACAAAAAAAGTTCGGCCCGTTGGTCAAGCGGTTAAGACACCGCCCTTTCACGGCGGTAACACGGGTTCGAATCCCGTACGGGTCACCATTTAATTCGGAGGATTAGCTCAGCTGGGAGAGCATCTGCCTTACAAGCAGAGGGTCGGCGGTTCGATCCCGTCATCCTCCACCATTTTATTCTTTACTTGCCGGTGTAGCTCAACTGGTAGAGCAACTGACTTGTAATCAGTAGGTTGGGGGTTCAAGTCCTCTTGCCGGCACCATTTACAACCATATATTGCGGAGGGGTAGCGAAGTGGCTAAACGCGGCGGACTGTAAATCCGCTCCTTCGGGTTCGGCAGTTCGAATCTGCCCCCCTCCACCATTTTAATAAAATCCTGTGGATCAGTTATATATTCTCTGTATTGGGGAAATATATGATTACCACCTTTTTATTTTGTTGAACATTAATCATTACATATCATATATTGGGCTATAGCCAAGCGGTAAGGCAACGGATTTTGATTCCGTCATGCGAAGGTTCGATCCCTTCTAGCCCAGCCATTTGCGGAAGTAGTTCAGTGGTAGAATACAACCTTGCCAAGGTTGGGGTCGCGGGTTCGAATCCCGTCTTCCGCTTAATAAATTTTAAATCCCTTAGGGGCCTTAGCTCAGCTGGGAGAGCGCCTGCCTTGCACGCAGGAGGTCAGCGGTTCGATCCCGCTAGGCTCCACCATCAACTACATACACCAAAACTTACGTCTTAAGCCAAAAATGGTTTAAGACTTTTTTTTGTTTAAGACATAATTGGGCAAACTACCCCAGAAAGATATTATTTCACAAAAAACATATGTGATAGGAACGTGCATCTTTATACATGGAAATGTCGAGTTGAACCAATCGGCATATACGATATAAAATGATGGAAAGGGGGAATTGTATGTCTATTCAGAAAATTTCCGTCATCGGGTTGCCTATGGACCTCGGTCAAGCAAGGCGAGGGGTGGATATGGGACCTAGTGCCATTCGCTGCGCAGAGATTGTCGAGCGTCTTGAAAAGTTGAATATAGCAGTAGAGGATTTAGGGGATATAATTGTAGGGCGCCCTGAAAATGCAGATGAGCCTGGGACAAATCTAAAAAACTTACAGCTTGTAGCGAAGGGTAACTCCCTGTTAGCTACAAGAGTTGATGAAATAATAGAAGGGGGTTCCTTTCCGCTTGTATTGGGAGGAGACCATTCCATAGCTATAGGTACACTGGCAGGAGTCGCGAAGCACTATGAAAATGTGGGTGTGATTTGGTACGACGCACATGGGGATTTAAATACGGAAGATACTTCACCATCAGGGAATATACACGGTATGCCCCTAGCTGTCAGTATTGGGCTTGGACATCCGGACCTAATCAATATCCATGGTTTTGCTCCAAAAGTGAAACCGGAAAACATCGTAATAATTGGAGCAAGGTCATTGGATGAAGGGGAAAAAGAACTTATCCGTGAGAAAGGGATTAAAGTATTCACGATGCATGAGATCGACCGCATGGGAATGGCACGGGTCATGGAAGAATGCATTGATTATTTAAGGGAGAGAACGGATGGCGTCCACCTTTCATTGGATTTGGATGGAGTCGACCCAGCAGATGCACCCGGAGTGGGGACACCGGTGATTGGTGGTATAAGTTATAGGGAAAGTCATTTGGCCATGGAAATGCTTGCGGAATCCAACTTGATTACATCAGCTGAATTCGTTGAAGTGAATCCCGTTTTAGATGAGCGAAATAAGACGGCGATCGTGGCCGTGGCCCTAATGGGTTCGCTATTTGGAGAAAAATTATTATAACTGAAAAAATAAAAGAAACAGTAACCGGCTTGTAATGGGTTACTGTTTTTTATATGCTAGAAGACGTAGGTTTATTTACTAGGGTGTATGTAACAGGAACATATCTATAGATAAATGGTTGCAATCGTATATCCATATTCACTTGAGGGCACGTCTGTCAGTGAGGTCTCCATTTTTAGTTAAATGGATGTATTGGATGATTAAAGAATCCAGTTTGCTGCTAACTTCAACAACTTCATTATCCACCATCGAAGAACGGGAAGCCAAAAACATCATTTTCTGTCTGTATTGTTCAATATGGTCTAAAATTTGTTCTGCAGTCATATTGAGAATCACTCCCTTGGATTTTACAATTTCTTACTATATAGCCCTGTTTTTTTTTTCTTAAACATAAAATGTAAAACTTTGTTAAAATTAATGTATTAAATTTTTGAAACCTTTTAGCTTACGGTTCGTAGTAATCGTATAGCCGCATGAGCGGGGGTAATACCGGAAAATGGATGCACTCATTAGAGAGAGAATTAATCAAGTATTAAAGGGAGACCATAATGCATTTGGGGAAATTGTCGAAATATACAAGGACAAAGTGTTCCAAATATGTTTCAGGATGCTCGGAAACAGGCAAGAAGCAGAAGATTTGGCACAAGAGGCCTTTGTAAGGGCCTACGTGAATATTCGAAGTTTCAATATACAAATGAAATTTTCTACATGGTTATACCGGATTGCGACCAATCTTTGTATTGACCGGCTTCGCAAGAAAAAACCGGATTACTATTTAGATGCAGAGGTGGCAGGAACAGAGGGATTGAATATGTATTCCCAAATTGCATCGGATATGGCGAAACCCGAGGAAGAGGTTGAATCTTTAGAACTACAGGAAACCATTCAAGTGGAAATAACGAAATTGCCCGAGAAATACCGATCGGTAATCGTATTGAAGTATATTGAAGAGTTATCTCTAAAGGAAATCAGTGAAATACTCGATTTGCCGGTCGGTACGGTTAAGACGAGGATACATCGCGGTCGGGAAGCCTTGCGTAAACAACTACGCCATTTATAAAAAGAAGGTGAGAAAAATGAACTGCCATGAGGAAATCATTGAATATATGCATGATTATTTAGATGAGGACATCAAACCGGAGCATAAAGAAGTTTTACGGGAGCACTTGCATAACTGTGCTGAATGCCGGGATTACTTTCATGAAATGAAAAAGGCGGTCGCTCTTGTACAAAGCACTTCCCATATAAAGGCCCCGGATGACTTTACAGCAAAGGTTATGGCTCAATTGCCAAAGGAAACGAAAACAACAGGTGCCAAACGTTGGTTCAAAAGCCATCCCTTCATGACAGCGGCAGCGATGTTCATCATATTGATGACAGGATCTGTTTTTTCCACTTATAATCAGGACGAACATTTTTCAGTATCAAAGCAGCCTAACTTAGTGGTCGAAGGTGAAACGGTGATTGTGCCTGAAGGTGAGACAATCAAGGGGAATGTGGTAGTTCAAAATGGTAACATTCAAATAGATGGTGAAGTAGAGGGAGATGTGACAGTCATAAATGGGCATAAATATATGTCAAAGGCAGGGAATGTGACTGGAAGCATCCATGTTATTGACCAAGCTTTTGAGTGGATGTGGTATAAAGTAAAGGATACTGCAACCTCGTTGGTTCCTGCTAAAGAGGAGAAAAAGGAATAAGGAATAAAGCTGGGAGGGGGCACCGTTTTTTCATTTACGGTGACTTCGCTCAGCTTTATTTTTTTAAGGGAAGGGAACCCTTTTTCATGATTCATTTTTCCTATGTAAATTTCTCACACTAGTTTTTAGATGTATCATTTAAAAAATGGTATACTATTAAGGTTATCGTATAAAGATTGTAATTTGTATTTGGAGTAATACTGACTGGAGGAAACAACATGTCTTTAACCAACTTGACTGTTTGGGACTATGTAGTAAATTTCATTGATATTCTCCTTGTATGGTTTGTGATATATAAATTGTTAACTATTATTCGGGGCACGAAGGCTATTCAGCTGCTAAAAGGAATTTTTGTAATTGTCATTGTAAAAAGCTTAAGCAACCTGTTTGGTTTCAATACACTCGGATGGTTAATGGCACAAGTCATGAATTGGGGAGTATTGGCGATTCTCGTCATTTTTCAACCTGAACTGAGAAGGGCACTTGAACAATTAGGACGCGGGAAGCTCTTTGCAAGGGGCACCGTTCCGGAAGAGAATCAGCAAGAGCGTTTAGTCGAAGAAATCCTAAAGGCGTCCACCTATATGGCAAAAAGGCGGATCGGAGCCTTGATTACGATAGAAAAAGGTACGGAGCTAGGGGATTATGTAGAAACGGGGATACCGCTAAAATCCTATATTTCTTCAGAACTGCTCATTAATATCTTCATCCCTAATACGCCGCTCCATGATGGTGCAGTTATTCTGCAAAATAACCAGGTGGCAGCTGCAGCTTGCTATTTGCCACTATCAGAGAGTCCATTCATATCAAAGGAACTTGGCACACGGCATAGGGCAGCCATAGGCATGAGTGAAGTTACGGATAGTCTTACGATTGTCGTTTCAGAAGAAACGGGAGGGATATCCGTCACTAAAAACGGGGAACTTTACCGGGATTTGAATCAAGAATCATTTAGGGCCATACTTACAAGTGAACTGGTAGTGGAAAACATCAAATCAACTTCCTCAAGCATCTTTAACTGGAGGGGGAAAAAGAATGGATAAATTCACCAATAGCGCTTGGTTTATGAGAATCGTAGCTTTTGCCTTGGCGGCACTTTTGTTCATTTCCATTAACTTCGAAATGGAGTCGGATAAAAAATCCCTTGGTTTATCGACTGCCCCTGAAATCAGTACGGAGACCATCGAAAATGTACCGGTTGAAGTGTACTATGACCGTGAGAATCTAGTGGTGAGCGGAGTGCCGGAGACGGTTGATGTTACTCTAAAGGGAGCAAAAAGCTTATTGATAAATGCGAAAAACCAAAGGGACTTTAAAGTGTATGTAGACCTTTCCGATCCTGCAATCTCAATGGGGGACAGAACTGTCACATTTAAAATAAGTGATTTGAATGAAAAGTTAGTGGCGACGATCGATCCGGAATATGCGGAGGTCAACGTTCAGGAACGGGTGACGAAGGAATTCCCCGTTGAAGCCGAGTATAATAGCTCTTTACTTGAAGAGGGATATACCGCTGGCCAGCCAACAGTCAGCCCGAAAACTGTCAAAATAACGGGTGCTAAAGATGCGATTGAACAAATTTCCTATGTAAAGGCAAACCTTGAAATAAGTAAGGGACTTAACGAAACGGTGAACAGCAAGGCAACCGTTAAAGCCCTGGACAGGGACTTGAACAAGCTGGATGTGACGATCGAGCCATCTACTGTTTCAGTTTCCTTAGAAGTGAGCATTCCTTCCAAGACGGTGTCGATAGCACCGAAGCAAACTGGCAAGACAAAGGATGGCATCAGAATCACGAGTATAAGTGTCGACCCAAAAGAGGTCACCTTATTTGGGTCGGAAACGAGCCTGGAGAAAATAGATGAAGTAGTTCTTCCTGTAAATATCTCGAAAATTGATGGTGATACAGAACTGGAACTTGATCTTGATAAACCGGAAAGTGTACAAAAAATGTCCTTGGGTAAGGCAAAGGTCAAGATTCGTACAGAGAAAGTTGATGTGGATGAAGAGAATGCAGAGCCAGTCGTAGAAGAGGAAGAACCAGAAACCGAACAAAAACAAGAAGAACAAGTAGTCGAAGAAGAAGCAGAAGAAGATGAACCGGCTGCCATTGAGTCTAAAACTTTCAACAATATACAAATAGTGCCTGTGGGCATACAGGATGACCAAAATGCCGAATTGGAATCCGATGTAACTAGCATCACTTTGCTTGGTGAGGCGGATGATTTGAAGAAAATAACTAAAGACGACATTAATCTTACAGTAGATGTGAGTAATTTAGATGAAGGTACGCATGATGTGGATTTGGCGGTAACAGTGCCTGAGGGAGTGGAATGGGAACTGGATTCTAAAACGGTTTCGGTCACCATCTCACAAAAAGACGAAGAGACATGACCTTCCTTTAACATCATCATTAAATTCAGTAACGATTCGAAGAAGGAGCGATAAAGATGGGTAAATATTTTGGAACAGACGGAGTCAGGGGTATAGCGAATAGCGAATTAACACCGGAGTTGGCATTTAAACTAGGCCGTTTTGGTGGCTACGTGCTTACTAGAAATACAGAGAAACCCAAAGTGCTGATAGGACGCGATACTCGAATTTCAGGTGAAATGCTGGAAGGTGCGCTTGTTGCCGGTCTTTTATCCATTGGGGCTGAGGTGATGCGCCTCGGTGTCATTTCGACACCGGGAGTTGCCTATTTAACAAAGGCCTTAAGTGCTGAAGCAGGTGTCATGATTTCCGCTTCTCATAATCCAGTAGCGGATAATGGGATTAAATTCTTTGGACCGGATGGGTTTAAGTTATCCGATGATCAAGAAGCGGAAATTGAAGCACTATTAGATATGGAAAAGGATGAACTTCCACGCCCTGTAGGCGGAGATTTAGGCCATTTGAACGATTATTTCGAAGGAGGGCAAAAGTATCTCCAGTACTTGAAACAATCAGTGGATGAAGATTTTACAGGCATTCATGTTGCTCTTGATTGTGCACATGGGGCGACATCTGCCTTGGCAATGCATTTGTTTGCAGATCTTGATGCAGACATCTCTACGATGGGGGCATCGCCCAATGGCTTGAACATTAATGATAAGGTAGGTTCCACCCATCCTGAGGCACTTGCTGAATTCTTAAAGGAAAAAGGTGCGGATGTCGGACTTGCATTCGATGGTGACGGAGACCGCGTCATTGCGATAGATGAAAAAGGAAATATAGTGGACGGCGATCAAATCATGTATATCTGTGCGAAATACTTGAAAGAAAATAACCGTCTGAAACAAGGAACAGTGGTTTCTACGATCATGAGCAACCTTGGTTTTTATAAAGGTCTTGAAGAGCATGGTATACAAAGCGCCCAGACGGCAGTGGGGGATCGCTATGTGGTCGAGGAGATGCGAAAAGGCGGCTATAACCTGGGCGGCGAACAATCCGGACATATCATCTTCCTGGACTATAATACGACAGGCGATGGCTTATTGACGGGCCTGCAGCTTGTGAACATCATGAGTGATACCCAAAAAACCTTATCGGAGCTCGCTGGCGAGATGAAGAAATATCCACAAACGCTGGTCAATGTCAGAGTTACCGATAAACACGCTGTAACCGATAATGAAAAGGTACAGGAAGTCATCAAGGCAGTCGAAGAGGAAATGGACGGAAACGGTCGAATTTTGGTGAGACCATCCGGTACTGAACCGCTAGTCCGTGTTATGGCTGAAGCACCGACAGCTGAGGAATGCACTAATTATGTAGATCGCATCGTCGCAGTTGTAAGAGCGGAAATGGGAATGAACGAATAATTAATCCTATGCATAAAAGGAACGTAATTTCCTTTTATGCATATTTTTATTAAGAAGTACTTTTTTTAGGTCTTGGTAATAAAGAATTGACCTATGTCCCTTGTTTAAGGTATGATTATCCTGATTTACAACTCATTTTCTGAAAAGGGTTGTGTTAAAAAGGAGGGTAGGCAAGGAGAAACGGATTCACAAAAGCGCCTGAACTAAGTCTGGACGAGAAATGGCTTAGTTGACGAGGAGGAGGTTTATCGAATGATCGGCGGATACCTCCCGGCTGAAGTGCACAGCCGCAGTAATTCCAATCTTAAAACAGTAGGGCAACTTACTGCACAAAGGATTGGAAATGCACAAAGGGAAAAAGTGCTTTAAGGCATTTCCTTTATAAAAAATATATATCAGAGATGAGGGGGCAGGGATGCCCCCGTGCATTCCTGTTCCCTCGAATCGGTTGGAGGAACAGAAATTATGTGTGGAATTGTTGGATATATTGGACTTAACGATGCAAAGGAAATTTTATTAAAAGGTCTTGAAAAACTTGAATACCGCGGTTATGACTCTTCAGGGATTGCTGTGAGAAATGAAGCAGGCGTTACAATCTTTAAGGAAAAGGGAAGAATCGCGGACTTACGCGGAGCCGTGGATGAAAATACTATGGCACATACTGGAATAGGACATACACGCTGGGCCACCCATGGTGTGCCAAGCCGTGAAAATGCCCATCCTCACCAAAGTAATTCAGGTCGATTGACTTTAGTTCATAATGGGGTCATTGAAAACTATGCGATTCTAAAACGTGAATATTTGAAGGATGTTGCCTTTAAAAGTGAAACGGATACGGAAGTCATCGTTCAACTCATAGAGAAGTTCGTAAACGAGGGCATGGAAGTGGAAGAGGCGTTCCGTCAAACACTCACTCTTCTGGAGGGTTCATATGCCATTGCCCTATTGGATGCTGAAAATGATGAAACCATCTTAGTCGCAAAAAATAAAAGCCCGCTGCTAATCGGTGTCGGAAAAGACTTTAACGTTGTCGCTTCGGATGCAATGGCCATGTTGCAAGTCACAGATCAATTCCTTGAACTGATGGATAAGGAAATGGTTATCGTGACAAAAGAAAAGGTAACGATCAAGAACCTTTCCAACGAAGAAGTCATGCGTGCTCCATACACTGCTGAACTGGATGCGAGTGATATTGAAAAAGGTACGTATCCGCACTATATGCTTAAAGAAGTCGACGAGCAGCCAGCTGTCATACGTAAAATCATTCAAGCATACCAAAATGAAGAAGGTAAACTTGCAATCGATTATAGCATTACTGAAGCCGTAAGTGAGGCTGACCGTATTTATATCATCGCTTGCGGAACCAGCTATCATGCAGGGTTGATTGGTAAGCAATTCATCGAAAAAATGACTGAAATTCCGGTTGAGGTCCATGTGGCATCGGAATTCACTTACAATATGCCGTTATTATCGAAAAAACCGCTATTCATCTTCATTTCACAAAGTGGTGAAACTGCAGATAGCCGTGCCGTGTTAGTGTCCATCAAAGCGCTTGGTCATAAAGCCCTGACCATCACGAACGTACCTGGCTCTACATTGTCACGTGAAGCGGATTATACGCTCTTGCTGCATGCTGGCCCTGAAATTGCCGTTGCCTCTACAAAGGCCTACACAGCTCAAGTGGCAGTCTTATCGATCTTAGCGAATGTAACTGGCCAATTCCGTAACATGGAGTATGATTTCGACCTTGTAAAAGAGCTTGGAATCGTTGCGACAGCAATGGAAGCCCTATGTGATTCAAAAGAAGAGATGGAAGATATTGCCCGTGAATATTTGTCCGTTACAAGAAACTGCTTCTTCATCGGCCGTTCCCTTGATTACTATGTTGTGCTTGAAGGGGCCCTTAAGCTGAAGGAGATTTCATACATCCAGGCGGAAGGCTTTGCTGGCGGAGAGCTTAAACATGGAACGATCGCCTTGATTGAAGAAGGTACACCTGTCATAGCCCTTGCTACGCAAGCGGGTGTCAACCTAAGCATCCGTGGTAATGTAAAGGAAGTGGTTGCCCGAGGCGCCAACCCTTGCATCATTTCCATGAAGGGGCTTGAAGAAGAGGATGACCGTTTCGTCATCCCGGAAGTGAATGAACTATTAACACCCCTTATCTCTGTTATCCCGCTGCAGCTCATTGCTTACTACGCAGCCTTGCACCGCGAATGTGACGTGGATAAACCACGTAACCTTGCGAAAAGTGTAACGGTTGAGTAAGTCGGAATGAATGCAATGTATGTTTGTTGAAAGACAACAAAGTTGGGTACTGGACAACAAAGTCGGGTATTCGATAATAAGATTAAGCACTAGAAGCATAGGTTATATCCTATGCTTCTTTTTTAAATATAATACTTGTTTATATTAGCGGATAAAGAACTAACTCAGCTGGGGACTTCAATAAATATTGATGTTGTGGATTACCTTACAGGGGATGTCAAAGGTGCGAAAGAGATACAGTTGAATCTCCCTGAAACAGGAGTGTACAGTATGAATCTAGCTTCTAGTTGCTGCGGTAGTCCTGTTCTAGCGAGATTGGAAATTAAGTATAATTCTTGTTACTAATAAACCAAAAGACCAGCCTGGATATCAGGCTGGTCTTTAAATTAATCCTTTTAATTTCGAGATTCAGTATTAAATTACCTTTAGATAGCGTTTGTTAAACTTATTGTTGGTTTTAAACAAATAGAAGAGACTACCTATTGTGGTCTTCTTTCATTCTCTTATGTATATCAAAAAAAGGATGGAACCATTACGATCCCTCCCTTAAAAATCTTTCACTTTTATTTCCATTCCACAAATGCGTTGCAGGATTGTAGAAGAAGGCATGTAACTTTTATAAATAGTTAACGTCTAACAGAAAAAAGGTGGGATTAATGTGAAAAATAAGAAATATTTTTTCGCTATATTGATGCTGTTCTTACTTATAGTAGTAGGTTGTTCAAATGAAACCAAAGAAGAACCACCAGAAGCGATAGTGAAAATAAATGATGAAAATATCGAAACAGCTAGAGGTACTTATCAGTGGGAAAAAAAGCGTTTACTCTCTAATACTACGGTTATCGCCGATGCTGCTGCACCAATTCAAATAGCTGAAGATATGAAAGCGAAAATAGTTGAACAAAGTTCAGTAGCAAATGTAGAGTTTAATGATGGCTCCCAACCACAATTACAGGCTTATTTATGGGAAGGAGAAAAACGTGGTGAAGAATTACCTTTGAATCAACACCACATAACCTTACCGTCGGAAAAAGGAAAGTATGTAATTGAAATTAACGCTAAATGGTCAAATGGAGACTCCTCTTATACTTTTGTCATAGAGGTACAATAATACAAGATTTTTTCCTCAACGAACGGATGCCAAATATACAATCAGTACCCGACTTTTTTTGTAACTGAACAATGTTAGGTAGATCTAAATAAAGATTAACTGTTTTTAAAAAGTTGCGAAGCTTTACCCCTTTGGCTATGATTAGCCAAAGGGGTATTTTTTATGTCTAAAACAACGAGAACCTCTCAAGTTGATAAGTGGTTTAAAGCATTCTAAGGAATAGGAAACGATGTGCAGTGACAATAAAGTTGTTTAATGCAATCTATTAAATCCATCGGTAGGTAATCACGGCATCCATTAGAGCAAAGTTAAAGATCTTCCTATAGTGCATTGTTGAAAGAAATCCATAAGGCATTAAATTTAGGCGATGTGGAAAATGAAGCTGTAATTCTATCGAAGCTGGGGCGTATTGGAATGAAAATAACATCTTCATAAAAATTTTTTAATTTAGGAGAGAATGACATGGAAGTTTTTGCAGAATTTTTAGCGAATATTGATAACCCGCAACATAGGGACCGAACGGAAGAAGTCTTGGCTTGGGTAACTAAGAAATTTCCAAATTTAATGCCGAAGATTGCGTGGAATCAGCCTATGTTTACCGATCATGACACATATATTATTGGCTTTAGTGTAGCGAAACATCATTTGGCTGTTGCCCCTGAAAAGGCAGGGATTGATCATTTTTCTGATGAAATCGTGCAGGCTGGCTATGATCACACCAAGCAGTTGGTACGTATCAAGTGGGACAGTCCGGTTGATTATTCATTACTTGAAAAAATGATCGAGTTTAATATTTTTGATAAGGCAGACTGTTCAACTTTTTGGAGGAAATAAATAAAAAATCGGATTAGTTAAGGGTGAGCTGAACCTCTATTAAAGTGTCCATTATTCGGGGTTCTGTTCAATATTAGAAGTGAAACGATGTGGTCCTGAGGTTATAAGATCCCCATATCTGCCGTCTGATCTAGCTCCATAGGCAAAAAGGAAGATTCTCCCTCCTTAATGACCTTACCTTTACGGTTGCGATTCCATAAATAGTTTAAAGTTCAAAAAAAGCACAAGGAGTTCCAGATTTGGAACTCCTTGTGCTTTTGGTTTTTAATAAAATCGAGATATACAAATATTACAACCAAACTACTTAAGATATTAAAACAAAAATTCATAGTGGGTATTTAAGGAAAAAATATTAGGTGGGGTGAAGAAATGAAGAAGTTACTATATCTTTTTATATTAATAATTCCTTTATTTTTGTTTGGATTTAATCCCGTATCAACCTTTGCAAGTTCTCCAACTAAAGAAGTTGATTTAAAAGAGGAAAGCCAATCAGGTGAGTTTCTGACAGAATATACAACTCTATCAGGCACTGATGTACCTTTAGGTCAAGAAATACCTATACTAGTAGATGAAAAAACAGGAGAAATGACTAATAATAGAATTGGTATATCTCCGGTGTGTGCTACTTGTAATCGATATACTTGGAAAACAGCCACAGATAAACGATAATCAAGTGTCTTTCACAAAAAAGTGACTGATGATACAAAATGGAGTCTAAACCTTACCTTTAAGATGGGAATAACTGGTATAATAGCTGTTTCTGGTGGGGGGGGAAAAGGTATATTCGGCATCGAAAAAATGGAACCAGTACAAAGAAACATGGAAATTGACTGGAACTCTAAAAACATATAACCCAACTGGTAATTTGATAAAAACAGAACAAAGAAATGAAACTTACATTAAATATAAAAAAGTAGCAATAAAATAAGTTAGAAATAGTGCAAATGCAAACCCTTATTCTAAAAAGAGAGTTTTTTTAGAATTTGAAATTTTCATATAAAAAGGGGTAAGAATGGATACTAATATTAAGCAAACTCATCGCTTTATATTATATATAACAATACTAATTATGATTATTTTTCCTTTTGCACAACTTATATTACAAGAACTTTTTTTCCAAATAAACAAACAATTATTTTTCTTTTTAAGTAAACTGGTTTTTATCTATGTGCTTTTTCTTTTCTTAAAAAAGAAAAAAATAACCTTATCGAGCATTAGGCTTAAAAAGGTACATATAAAATATATACTTCTTGGTATTTTAATGGGTATTATAGTTCACATGATAACTATGTTTTTTGGTAGGATTCAATATTATCTACTAACCGGCGAATGGCTTACTGCTGAAAAAATTGTTAATACACTTATGGAGAGTAGTAAAAACATAAGTTTTTACAGCATTATCATGATTGGCTTTTCAGTGGCGATTAGTGAAGAAATTCTTTTTAGAGGCATATTATTAAAACAATATCAGAGAATGAACATAAAGTCGGCCATAATTTTAAGTGCTCTTATTTTTAGCATTTATCATATGACGGTGGGAAACTTGGTTTTTGCATTTGTAATTGGTATCTCTTTTGCACTATTAACCATCTATACTGGAAGTATTGTTCCGGCTATCTTTTTTCACTTTTTAGTGAATGAAATAATGAGGATCATCATGCATTTCCCAGAAAAGGTTACTGAAACTTATTTTAAGGTAATGGTGTCTCCAATTACTGCCATAACAGGTTTAATATTTTTTCTATCTATATTAACTTTTTTATTAATAAAGGTAAGAAAAAATAATCAATTTCAAAGTGGAAAAGTTAAATTCTTTGATGGATATATTATTTTGTTGTTTTTGATGTATGTTCTTTTCCTAACAATAAAATAAATTTTAATCAAAGATAATACAGGTATTAAAATGAACCTAATTCATAACGATTTCATTTAAGAGGATTTCTTTGAGGTCGATGTCCATATTATTGCCACCAACAATTCTTCCGGCTTGTTAACCGTTGGGATCGAACCTGATTTGAACCCAACGATACGCCCCAACGATCTGATTAAATTCTCCATTTCCTGTTTCAATCTTTTTTTGCAAATTTCCCCACAATCACCTGTTCTGGATAGCCATTTTCTTTTAATAGAAGCGTTGATATTACAAGATAATCATCAACGAACTGGGCAGTGTTGTTAACAATAAGGCAGCATTAATGATCAACCTCTTTTATAAAAGGTACTTAACAATCACAAAACCCTTCACGAAATAGGAAGCAGAATGGTGAAAGTCGTTCCCTTATCGAGCTCACTTTCCACGGATATGGTCCCTTCATGCATTTCAATAATCTTTTTCACGATGGACAGACCTAAACCGCTCCCGCTTTTTGTACGTTCCCTTGCCAGGTCGGCTTTATAGAATCGTTCGAATATATGGAACTGGTCTGTTTCAGATATGCCAATTCCATTGTCGGATATCGTTATGGATGCCAGGTCATCAATCTGTTGTAATCGAATCGTGATCTTTCCACGATGGCGGGTGAATTTGACACTATTGTGTATTAAATTTGTCCATACTTGGCTCATTAAATCCTGGTCTGCAAAAATTCGAATCTTTTCTAAAGATATATCCATTTCGAGTTCTTTTTCCAACCACGTCGGTTCACAAGCCAAAATAATGGTTCGTATTTGCTGATCCAGCCGGAAGTCTGTCCTTTCAAAAGGATGATGCTCAGATTCCAGGGATGTAAGCTTTAGAAGGTTATCACTTAATTTAGATAATCTCCTGCTCTCTGTCTCAATTATATGAAGATAATGATTTCGTTCTTCGATTGTCAGCTTATTATATTGAAGAGCTTGGGCAAATCCTACGATGGAGGTTAGGGGCGACTGTATTTCGTGTGAGACGTTAGAGATGAATTCCTGCCGCATCTCTTCCATTTGCTTCAATTGCTTGGCCATGTGATTGAAGTGGTTAATGATATCGGTCATTTCGTTTTTCCTATCGATTTTAAAATCCAATTGAACATTATAATCGCCATTTGCTATTTTCCTTAAGGCATCAATGATCTCGAGGTAAATATTTGCCCATTTATTGTGATGGATGGCATGCATAAGATAGCCAATTAATATCATGATTGCGATGCTTGTGATGATTGTGGTCAGATACCGTACAAAATCGGGTAACCTTAATGGCAATAGCTCAATGATATAGTACCCGGCCGAAAAGCAAATTGAATTAAACGTAACAAAAAACAATATGCCAAGCATTTGTTTGAAAAATCGATTGCTTCTCATCTCGTTATCTCCAAACGGTAGCCCAATCCCCAAATCGTTTTAATTCGGAAGGGGAACTCCGATTCCGGAAACCGTTCTCTCACTCTTTTAATATGTACATCGACAGTTCGTTCATCACCTTCATAATCATAGCCCCAAATGTCTTCTATAAGATCTTCCCTGGAAAAAGTTTTTCCAGGATAGCTTGCTAATTTAAACAACAATTCGAATTCTTTTAATGGAATCGTATATTCCTGTTCTTTGAATGACATTTCATGCGTGTTGCGATTCATCTTTAATTCGCCGATATTTAATGTTTGTGAAATAGTGATTTTATACCGTTTAAGTAATGCCTTTATTCTAAGAACCAATTCGATCGGTTCAAATGGCTTTACAAGATAATCATCTGCCCCAAGACCGAATCCTTTTACTTTTTGAGTTGTTTCCCCTTTTGCAGTCAGCATTAAAATGGGGATATCACTAAATTCCCTTAACTCTTTGCATAATTGCCATCCATCCATGTTAGGCATCATAATATCGATGACTGCCAAATCGATTTTCACCTTCTCCATTACTTTCAATGCTTGCAGTCCATCTCGGGCCTCATATAGATCGAATCCTTCTTTTCTTAACAACAGGTTTATAAGTTCGCGAATATGTGCATCATCATCTACTATCAATATTTTTGTCATCCTTCTTCTTTCCTTTCGGTGAATTAGGCCAGTTCAAGTTTGTGCAACTGCTGTTCAGCAAATTCTCGATATAATGAATGCGTATGATACAGCTCTTTATGTGTACCGCTGCCTGTTATTTTCCCTTTTTCAAGGAAGATGATTTGATCTGAACCGATAACGGTCGATAGGCGGTGGGCGATAACTATTGTTGTTCGGCCTTTCATTAAATCATTCAATGCCTGTTGAACCACTTTTTCTGATTTGCTGTCTAGGCTGGAAGTAGCTTCATCAAGCATTAATATTTTGGGGTTTCTTAAAAATGCACGAGCGATCGCGATTCTTTGTCTTTGACCCCCTGATAATTTCATGCCCCTTTCACCAACCTCTGTATCATATCCGTTCGGAAGATCAGAAATGAACTGATCTGCATACGCCATTTTAGCCACTTGATTTAATTCCTCATCCGTTATATCCCGTTCGATGCCATAACAAATATTATCTCGAATTGTACCTGATACAATCGGGCTTTCTTGTGAAACATATCCAATCTGGCTTCTCCATGAAAGGAGTGTGAAATCATTTATGTTTTTCCCGCCTATGGATATGGACCCTTGCTGTGGTTTGTAGAAACGCTCGAATAACGAAAAAAGGGTCGTTTTTCCGCTGCCGCTTGGGCCGACAATTGCAGTGACCTTTCCGGCTTCAACGTTAAAGCTTATATCTTTAAGTACCTGTTCTCCATTATTATAACTATAGTTCAGGTTCTCCACGCTGATTGATTGACTTATATTTTGAACTGGCTGCATCGCATCTTCTTCCTCCACTGAATCCAGAATGGAAATGATGCGCTCTGTTGCACCCGTTGCTTTTTGGAATTGTGTAAAGAAACTAGCTAATTGAGCCATTGGCATGATTATTTGGAAAAGATACATGATGAATGCAACTAGAGCTCCAGCTGTCAGGGCTCCTGAAGAAACGCGCATTCCACCATAACCTAAAATCAGCACGAGTAATGCCATCATCACAAAACTCATTAGCGGCGCAATCAACGCTTGGATTTTTGCCTCTTTTAATCCGAATTGAAATAATTTATGGATTCCTTTTTTTCCATTTTGATATTCCAAAGCTTCTGCATTCGAAGCTTTAACAAGGCGTATTTCCGTTAGCACCTGCTGAAGGACTGCGGTGAAGCTTGCTGTCTCGTCCTGCATCCCTTTTGAAATTTTATGCATTTTTTTCCCTAATGGCATTAATATCAAAACAGAGAGTGGAATTGCAGTGAACATCAATAATGTCATTTTCCAATCCAGTACGAATAACACGATCATGGAGCCTACGATGGAAATGATTCCAGTAACGAAATTTGAGAGGTGTTCAGAGATTAATCCCTTCACTACAGTTGTATCATTTGTCATTCGGCTGACTGTTTCTCCTGAGGGATGTTCATCAAAATAACTCACGGGCAATACGAGTAATTTTTTCCATAGTTGATCGCGGATACCCGCCACTACAGATTGACCGATCCGATTTAATAAATAGATGGAAAATCCACTGGCCAATGCTTGAACGATGATGGCAAGAACGAGAAGGGTGATCCGTTCAGTACTTAGTGAGCTGATCGAAAAATCATTAATTAGATTTTTTGTGAATAAAGGGACTAATAAACCTACACCCGTTGTACCAAGGCTTAATGCCAATGCAATCCCTATCATTAGTTTAGAAGGCTTCGTTTGTTGAACTAACCGAATGAACTGGCGCCATCCCTTTTGATTTTTTGCTTCTGACATATGAAATACATCCTTTCTTGGTTTTCATTACAGAGAAGTATACAAAGAAGTTATGAATTGAATATGAACAAGTCTTAATTATTCCACGAAAATTAGTGGTGAACTTTTTCTGAATGATAAATTTGAAAAAATATGGCGGACACTTAAAATAGTGTCGGCCTTTTTTAATGAAGATACAAGAAAATTAAATATTCGATGGTATGTGTAAGGACCTCAAGGCTAGATCTGATGGGATAGGTAAAAAGATATATTGATATCTTTATTTTTAATGCATTTTTAATAATAATCCCTATATAAGCTAAATACTTACCGCTTTTGACCGATTAAATATGGAGATACAAAAAACAGTATAAGTTAGGTGGAAAAAATGATTATTTTGAATGAGTCCATTGTGTCGCCAATTCTTCTAAAGGTGTTGGAGGAACAGCAAATTCCAGTGCTGGAACAAGGGCAATGGGGAGTCGCATTAACATCAGAAAAGCTAAACATTCAAAAAGATACCGAATTTTTCAAGTCCATGGAAATGGACAAAAGAATTCTTACAAACTCTGAAAATGGCATAACATTATTAGGTCATTTCCAACCGAATAGCAATGAATACATTTGGTCAAAGTTATTGAAGGATAAGAGTCAGGTGCGAAATTTGACGAAATCTTTATATCCCGATTTCTATTTCCAAGATATTGATTTATCCATAATAAGTGACCTGGATAAAAATCAAATACCGTTTCCGGCAGTTATCAAACCCAATATTGGCTATTCGAGTGTAGGGGTCCACAAAGTCAAGAATGAGCAGGATTGGGATATAGCCGTGAACCAGCTTAAAGCGGATTTACTTCATTCGGATGGATTGTATGATTCGGATGTGGTTGGTTCCCAGACCGTTTTAATAGAAGAGTGGATTCAGGGAGAAGAGTATGCCATTGATGGCTATTACAATCAAGATGGTGATCCGATCATTTTGAATGTCTTCAAACGATCATTCAAGGATGATTACGATACCTCCGATCGAATTTATTATACGTCGAAGATAGCCATTAAAGAGATCTATGATGATGCACTAAAGTTCATGAAGAATATTCAAACGCTTCTTCCTCTTAGGAACTACCCTGTCCATTTTGAAATTCGCAAAAAAGGAAACCGGGTGATTCCTATTGAAATCAATCCCCTGCGTTTTGCCGGAGCGGGTACAACGGACCTGGGGTACCATGCCTATGGGATGAATATGTATGAACACTACTTTTTGGGTACCAAGCCCGATTGGAATCGGATATTGGAAGAGATGGATGATCACGTATATAGCTTTTTCTTTGCAGAGGTTCCACTAGAAGTCAATCCGGAAGATGTTGCTAGGATTGATCATGATGGACTTCGACAAGAATTTGAACATGTTTTGGAATATAGACAGCTTCCTTTTCAAAATGACCGGAGCATGGCAATCATCTTTTATAAAAGTGAGGATTTGAATAAGAATCTTCAATTGCTTCATTTGGACTTAATTCCATATTTAACCATAAAACATCTGGCTTTTATCTAAGGAGGTCATGAGAATGAGATTTTCAAAGCTGAATCCTAAAAAATCTTTACTGGCAAGATTATTCTTGTTTTATATTATCCCATTCGTGCTTTTTGCAGGTGCCATGGGACTTTGCTTTTCCTATATTACCAATAAAATGATCAACGAGAATGTCCTTCCGCAATTCGATGAGCGTCTTTCTGAAAATGCCCGCAGTTTAGCATCAAGCCTCAATCCTACTTTGATAAACAATGCTTCGGTACGGGGAGAAGAGATTAAGTGGAAATTAGATGCCTTTGTTGAAAATAAAAAGGGCATTGAATATGTGTATGTGTTGAAGCGGGAGAATGATTCCGACATGATTGTAGCCTTGAGTGGCAGCGAGGACTACATGGTGGAATCCCCGTTCACGCCGGAACAGTCCAAATCGATAAATGGAAAAGAAGATGTATTAAGTGAAATATATAATGATAAGTGGGGTACACACAAGTCATACTTTACGCCAATCAAAGGAACGGACGCCATCGTAGGAATCGACATGGATGCGAAATTCATCAGTGAATTGAAAAGCAAAATGATATTCTATAATATTTTATTTCTCGCAAGTGCCATTATATTAGGTGTGCTATGTGCCGTTATCATCGGGAAAAGGATCTCGGGACCTGTTAATGAACTTGTTGGTTACACGAGTGAAATGGCAGAAGGGGACTTAAGTAAATCGATTCCAGTTAGTAGGCAAGATGAGATTGGTGATCTGTCAAATGGATTCGAGGATATGAGATTAAGTTTGTCCCATATCATTCAGAATGTCCGAGAACACGCTCGAACGATGAATCAAAGCACCGTGTCCATTCAAAAATCCTTTGAAGAGATGGTGGAATCCTATGGTCAGATAGTGACGGGGACAACGGAAGAAGCAAAAGCTTCAGAAGAACGTGCCCATCATATTGACCGAATTTCCAATATGATCAGTGACTTAACGGACACAATCCGTTTAATGAACGAACAAACGAATGAAATGAATGAATTTACCTTGCATACCAATACACTTGCTGAACAAGGAAGTAAACAAGTGCAAGATGTAACGAGCCAGATGGATAAAATCATGGAAAACGGCCAAGCGAATAAAGCCAATTTGGTGAGCTTGGAAGAGGATGTAGTGAAGATAAATGAAGTGATTGGCTTAATAAGGGTGATTGCTTCTCAAACGAACCTGCTATCCCTGAATGCTTCCATTGAAGCGGCACGGGCGGGTGATGCCGGCAGAGGTTTTGCCGTAGTGGCTCAAGAGGTGCAAAAATTGGCTGTGCAAACAGATGAATCCATCGATATCATTTCAGAATCCATTATGCGGATTAATGAACAAACAGCCAAAGTCATCCAAAATAATGATGAGAGTTTTCAGGATATATTAAATGGTGTTTCCTTAGTGGAAAACAATGGCGAGATTTTCAATAAGATATTTGAATCCGTAGAGAAATTACTGAAAGGCACGGAACGATTAGCCGCACATTCGAAAAAAATCAATGAGTCTTCGGATGAAAGCCTGGCATCCATTCAGGAAATTGCGGCGATTTCAGAAGAAGGAGTCGCAACAACGGAGCAAATCTCGGCAGCTGCAATTCAACAAAGCACCATAATGACTGGATTGAAGGAACAAAATGAAGATTTAGCAAAAGAATCGGCCATTTTAGAAGAAATGGTAGAAAAGTTCATTACCGAAAAATAAATATTCGATTTGAACATTTACAAAAACCTCTTGTTATACGAGAGGTTTTTGTTTTGATGAATGCATGTGGGAGGTCATAAAGCCATCATCTGTATAGATAGAGCCAATTGGTTACTGCTTGATTTTAAATGAATTTAGAGAGTATTAAAAATTGCTGGAAAAAAGTTTCCCCAAACTATTTGCAATCGCTACCATTTAATGTTATGCTTAGTCTTAATTATTTTTGTTCGGTACTAAGGATACTAAAAGTACTACTTTTCGTTTTCGATGATGACTTAGAGCAAGGATAGTAATACATTGTGCTTAGATGCACTAGGAGGCAACAACAATGGAACAAGGTAAAGTAAAATGGTTTAACGCAGAAAAAGGTTTTGGATTCATCGAACGCGAAAACGGAGACGACGTATTCGTACATTTCTCAGCTATCCAAAGCGAAGGTTTCAAATCTTTAGACGAAGGTCAAGAAGTTACTTTTGAAGTAGAACAAGGTCAACGCGGACCTCAAGCTTCTAACGTTCAAAAAGCATAATTTCAATAACAAAAAAAGACGGATCCTTGTTATAGGGTCTGTCTTTTTTTGTTTTGTGAAAATACATAGCAAAAAACCCTGCTCAACGATAAGCAGGGTAAATGGTACAAGTAAAGTAAAACGCTTAAAAAGGTTTGACTAAGTATATCATAGTTTTTCTAAAAAATACTAAATTAAATATATTGTACTTATCAAGGAATCGATAGGAAATTACTGAAATCATTGGATTGAAGGGACGTGAAAGAATTTATGTCCCTTCTTTTTTTTTCGCCTGAAGTATAGAAGTTTCGGTTCAGGAGATTCATGGAGTCCCTGGAAAGAGGACGGCCTGCCCTTTTGTGTTCAGTAAAATTCCAGGGGAACGACTGCGAAGTGAAACAAAAAACAATGGCCCACATATAAAGACATATAGCACTTTCCAAAGGAAGGAGAAAAGATTCTTGTACATTCAAATATAGATTTGAATATTCAGGTAATTATGTTATATTATAATCAAACGCATATTTGAATGAGAGGTGTGAGAAGATGACGGAACTGAAAGATATATGTGATGTCCACCTGCATGATGAAGTGAAGGTTAATCGCATTCAAGAGGAAATGAGCCAGGTGAATTTATCCAGTATGTCGAAGCTGTTTAAGGTTATAGGCGATGAGAATAGGGCGAAGATAGCTTATGCGCTCTGTAAGGACGAGGAATTGTGTGTGTGCGATCTGGCCAATATCATTGGTGCTTCGATGGCGACAACGTCACATCATCTTCGTACCCTTTATAAACACGCAATCGTAAAATACCGAAAAGAAGGAAAGTTGGCTTTTTATTCTTTGGATGATCACCATATAAAGCAATTAATTCTCATTGCTTTAGAACATCAGCAGGAGGTAAGGGTCGATGGCTGAGTCCCCATTAAAAACATATCGTATCCAAGGTCTATCATGCACTAATTGTGCAGCTAAATTTGAGAACAAAGTCCGTGAACTAGAGGGCGTGGAGGATGCCAAAATCAACTTTGGTGCCTCGAAGATTTCTGTACAGGGCAGTGCGACTATCGAAGAAATTGAAAAGGCGGGTGCTTTTGATAACCTGAGAATCCGTGGTGAACAGGAACAGGTGAAGCAAAAGGAACCATTTTGGAAGCAAAAGGAAAATATAAAAGTGGTGTTCTCGGTTATCCTTTTGCTGATCAGCTGGATATTGGATAATCGATATGCTGATGGAGGCATCATGCCAGTGATCGGTTATGCGGCTGCAATCATAGTTGGGGGATATTCATTATTTGTCAATGGATTGAAGAATCTTGTCAGACTTCGCTTTGATATGCACACCCTTATGACGGTTGCCATCATCGGGGCGGCCGTGCTTGGTGAATGGGGCGAAGGGGCGACTGTCGTCATCCTATTTGCGATAAGTGAAGCACTGGAAAAATATTCGATGGATAAAGCCCGTAATTCTATAGAATCATTAATGAACATCGCACCTAAAGAAGCCTTGATCCGTAGGGGGCATCACGAAATGATGGTTGCTGTTGATGAGATTGAAGTGGGCGACATCATGATCGTTAAACCGGGTCAAAAGCTTGCCATGGATGGCAGGATCATGAAAGGGGCCTCGACACTTAATCAAGCAGCCATTACTGGGGAATCCGAGCCAGTTTTTAAAACGGTTGATGGTGAAGTGTTTGCCGGAACCTTAAATGGTGAAGGGTTGCTCGAAGTGGAGGTCACGAAGCGAGTCGAGGATACGACGATTGCAAAAATCATCCACCTTGTTGAAGAAGCACAGGCCGAAAAGGCCCCTTCCCAAGCCTTCGTGGATAAATTCGCAAAATTCTATACGCCGGCCATTATGCTCATTGCCTTGGCCATTGCCGTGTTGCCCCCGATTGTGATGAACGGGGATTGGAGTGAATGGATTTACCGGGGGTTGGCTGTACTTGTTGTCGGTTGTCCTTGTGCTTTGGTCATTTCTACGCCCATCGCCATTGTGACAGCTATCGGAAATGCTGCGAAACATGGTGTGCTGATTAAAGGCGGGGTCCATTTGGAGGAAGCGGGAGCCTTAAAGGCGATTGCGTTTGACAAAACGGGTACTTTAACAAAGGGCGTACCTGAAGTGACTGATTTCACTGTGTTATCTGCTGAGTTGAATGAACAGGATGTGCTGGCTATCGCTGCTGCTTTAGAAAGCAGGTCACAGCACCCCCTTGCCACAGCCATTCTTCAAAAGGCGGAAAACCATGATGTGGACTATCATTCTTTATTGGTAGAGGATTTTACTTCGATCACAGGTAAAGGTATAAAAGGGAAAATCAATCAAGGAATCTATTACATTGGTAAACCCCACCTTTTTGAAGAAGAGGCAGGTTTAGTTTTCTCTGATGATGTGCTTAAATTAATCAGCGGCTTTCAAAATGAGGGAAAAACGGTGATGGTGCTTGGCGATCAAGTGAAGATCCTGGCGCTCATCGCGGTGTCTGATGAAATAAGGGAAAGCAGTAAAGAAGCAATTCGGAAACTGCATGCATTAGGCATTGAAAAAACGATCATGCTGACTGGGGATAATATCGGAACAGCTAAAGCTATTGGAGCGGCAGCTGGCGTTCATGAGATCGAGGCGGAGCTATTGCCACAAGATAAATTGACCATCATTAAACGATGGAAACAAAAATATGATCGAGTGGCCATGGTAGGCGATGGTGTCAATGATGCTCCGGCCTTGGCAGCTTCCACGGTAGGAATAGCAATGGGCGGGGCGGGTACAGATACGGCCCTTGAAACAGCCGATATTGCCTTAATGGGTGATGACTTATCGAAGCTGCCTTATACAATCCGCTTAAGTCGCAAAACATTAAAAATCATTAAGCAGAACATCACGTTTTCATTGGTGATTAAAATCCTGGCCTTATTATTGATAGCGCCGGGCTGGTTAACACTTTGGATGGCGATTTTTGCCGACATGGGTGCGACGTTATTAGTTACATTGAATAGTCTTAGGTTATTGAGAGTAAAGGAATAGAATAATATGAGCTCCCTGGTGTATCTTAAGGTGCACCAGGGAGCTTTTATTTATAAGCTTTCCAATTGTTTCATGTGAAACTTTGAAAAAATTAATCGGTCCTGTTATTTTTTTGTTGAATTTTCTTTTATAGTAAAGGGAAGTCCGATAAACTTGGGCAGCGAACGTTATGCAAGTAATGTCTGGTATGCTACAATGTGGCTGGCTTTTAGGCAGTATGATGGGTTTGATTAAGCATAATATAGGGAGTAAGGTATGTACGGAAGGGATTTGAAATGATGGAATTACAGCAGAGGGCAATCTTGGTTGGAGTTAATCTCAACGGTCAAAAGGATTTTGAGTATTCAATGGAGGAATTGGCCAATTTAACGGAAGCATGTGAGGTAGAGGTTGCAGGGACCATCACACAAAATTTGCAACGGGTGAACTCGTCACATTTTATCGGTACCGGGAAGATCGAGGAAGTAAAAAATCTCGTTGAGCATAAAGAAGCTAATGTCGTCATTTTTAATGATCAGCTCTCCCCTTCGCAACTTCGTAATCTGGAGAGGGACATGGATTGCAAGGTGATCGACCGGACAATCTTGATTCTGGACATCTTCGCGCATCGGGCGAAAACGAAGGAGGCACAGCTTCAGGTAGAAGTGGCAAAGCTTCAGTATATGCTCCCGCGTCTCGTTGGTTTGAGGGAGTCATTAGGGCGTCAGAGTGGCGGGGTCGGTACAAACAAAGGTGCAGGTGAAAAGCAGTTAGAGCTTGACCGCAGGAGAATCGAGGAAAATATAAGTGTTTTGAATAAAGAACTGGAAGCCCTTGTTGCACACCGGCAAACGCAGAGGAAACAGCGAAAAAAGAATGCCATCCCTGTCGTATCCTTAGTCGGTTATACCAATGCAGGTAAATCTTCGATCATGAATGCCCTGATTGAGATGTTCCATCCAACAGCCGAGAAGCAGGTGTTTGAGAAGGATATGCTGTTCGCTACGCTTGAGACATCCGTCCGAAACATCCCGCTTCCGGATAAAAAGGAATTTTTATTGACGGATACGGTGGGGTTTGTGTCCAAATTGCCCCATCATCTCGTGAAAGCATTCCGATCCACATTGGAAGAAGTGGTAGAAGCGGACCTGTTGATCCATGTTGTCGATTTTTCCAATCCTAATCATGAGCAGCAAATAGAGATAACGGATAAAACTTTAGATGAGATAGGCATTAAAGGGATTCCAACGATTTTTGCCTATAATAAAGCGGACCTTACCGATTTGGATATCCCTCAGGTGAATCGTGGCTCTGTGTATATGTCAGCAAAAAACAAAGTTGGCATTGAGGAATTGATAGATCAAATTCGCAAGCATATTTTTGTAGACTATACTCACTGTGAAATGCTGATTCCATTTGATCAAGGACAGCTGGTTTCATATTTCAATGAAAATGGTCACATAACCGTAACAGAATATGAGGCAACCGGATATCGAATAAAGCTTGAGTGCAAGAAAACGGATTATGAGAAATATAAACGATACGTTATTCATCCGGAATGAACCTGCCTGTTGATAAATTGTTAACGGTTTGTTGATAAGTGGAAAAGTCGATTCAATATTGTGGATAACTTTTGGTTGAATGCCTCTGTTCTGCGAAAACAAAGAGAATAATGCCATATAATATGTGAATAAGTTGTGGATAAAAGTGAAAAGACCCAGGAAACCAAGATTTTAGTTTCTGGGTTTTTTTTTATGTGGACAAAGTGTTGATAATTAGGTCTTCAGAACAAACCATCCAAAGAATATCAATAAGTATGGTGAAAAGTAAGTTTGAATGTAGAAAAATGACGATGTTTATCACTTATTGTTAGGAAATATAACATGATTATTACATATTGCATATCTAGCATCTGGAAATACTTTACACTTTGTATAATGTAACTTACTTTTTAACATTATAAAATAAAGAATACTCATTTCTCTGATTTATCATCAGGATATGAGTTTTTAAGATTAGCAGGGGGGGCTCTTTGTGTTAGAAGGAAGCAGGGACCGAGGCGTGACCAGTGAGAGAATGATAGAAAATAATAAGCAAAACGAGAGAATTTTGGCTGGGAAATCGCCATGACTGTTAGTTGAATAAATTGATGAAAACCATGTTGGCAATGCTTTCAATCGTTTAAATATGAGGACAGTAGAGAGAAATGCATGCAATTCCTCCCTTTTTATTTTTCAAAAATAAATGTTTGGAAGGAGAAATAGTGGATGAGTATGACGAGCCCATTAAAAGGTGATCTGGAGATTAACTTCCAGGAAGCGGAGAGGGGTTTATCCCCAAGGGAAGCTTTGGAAGAATCGAATCGATGTTTATACTGCTATGATGCCCCATGCATCCAAGCATGTCCGACCGGAATAGATATTCCAGGTTTTATTAAGAAGATAGCTTCAGGTAATTTTAAAGGGTCGGCCAAGACCATCATGACAGCCAATCCTGTCGGTGCCAGCTGTGCGCGGGTATGTCCGACTGAAGAGCTATGTGAGGGGTCATGTGTCCTGAACCATTCTACAAAGCCAATCATGATTGGCAATCTCCAGCGTTATTCCACAGATTGGGCCATCCAAAATAAACAAGCCTTATTCAAGGCCGGGAAGAAGAATGGCAAAAAAGTTGCCATTGTAGGAAGCGGTCCGGCGGGTTTGTCTGCAGCAAGGGAGTTAGCCTTGCTTGGCTACAGTGTAACCATTTTCGAAGCTGAAAAGAATCCAGGCGGATTAAATACTTACGGAATTGTATCGTTCCGTTTACCTCAGAGCATTTCTTATTGGGAAGCAGAACAAGTAAAGAGTTTGGATGTTGATATTAAAACGAATACACGGGTCGGAGTGGATGTTTCCGCAAATCAGCTGACTGCCGACTATGATGCGGTCATTTTAGCGATCGGCATGTCCGATGTTCCTAAGCTTGGAATTGAAGGGGAGGATTTGGCTGAAGTTTATGATGCAATCGATTTCGTGAAAGCAACGAAAACAGGGGCAATCACTGATAAATTCATTGGGAAGAAGATGGCGGTAATAGGGGCTGGAAACACGGCGATCGATGCCGCAACCTGTTCTGTACGCCTTGGCGCCGAACAGGTGAGCATTATTTATCGTCGTACCCAAAAGGAAATGACAGCCTATGATTTTGAATATGAGTTTGCCAAACAAGAAGGTGTCGGGTTTCACTGGCTGACTGCCCCCTCCAGGATACTCTCGGATGAAAGCGGTCAGGTTACGGGCATCGAGTGCGTGAAGATGGTGCTTAGCGAGGCGGGGGAAGATGGTAGGCGCCGTCCAGTCCAAATTTCCGGATCAGAGTTCGTCATACCGGTCGATGGGGTCATTCGTGCTATAGGCCAATCCAGGTATGTAGGATTGATTGAACAGTTCGGCATTCAACATGATGATGGTGTCGTAACATTGGAGGGTGATTCCTACAGGACATCGAATGAAAAGATCTTTGCGTGCGGTGACGTGATCTTCGGAAAAGGCCAAGGTGAGGCAATGGTTGTTTCAGCTGCCCAGCAAGGGAAGAAGACAGCCTATGAAATTGAATCGATTTTGATGGGCGAAGCGGTGGATATTGCTTAATAACTATGAAAATTAGGAGGCTTATCATGGCTGATTTATCAATTGATCTTGCAGGTATTAAATCTCCCAATCCTTTTTGGCTTGCTTCAGCACCACCTACTAATTCGGGTTATCAAGTCCAGCGCGCATTTGAAGCTGGCTGGGGTGGAGCTGTTTGGAAGACATTGGGTGATCCCATCCTGAATGTTTCATCACGTTTTGCAGCGGTCAGCTTTAATGGACAGAGAGTTGCCGGGTTCAACAATATAGAATTGATTACGGATCGTCCTCTTGAAGTGAATCTGAAAGAAATATATGAAACGAAGAAGAGATTCCCTGATCATGCAATCATTGCATCGGTGATGGTGGAGCCAAAACAGGAAAAGTGGCATGAAATCATCAAACGTATAGAAGATGTGGGGGTCGATGGTTACGAGTTAAACTTTGGTTGCCCGCACGGTATGGCAGAGCGTGGGATGGGAGCTGCTTCGGGACAGGTTCCCGAACTTGTGGAAAAGCAAACATACTGGGCGAAGGAAGCTGCATCCAAACCCGTCATCGTCAAGCTTACACCCAATATAACCGACATTACGGTTACGGCTGAAGCGGCGGTGCGCGGCGGTGCGGATGCAATAAGCATGATCAATACGATCAACAGCTTGGCAGGAGTGGACATCCATTCATGGAATACGATTCCCCATGTAGGCGGCAAGGGGGCCCACGGAGGGTATTGCGGTCCCGCCGTGAAGCCGATTGCTTTGAATATGGTGGCTGAGTGTGCAAGGAATAAAATGATCAATGTTCCCATTTCCGGAATAGGCGGGATTTCAAATTGGCAGGATACGGTGGAATTTTTATTGATGGGTTCGACTGGAGTGCAAATTTGTACGGCTGCCATGCATCACGGTTTTAGAATAGTAGAAGATTTGATTGATGGCCTGTCCAATTACCTTGATGAAAAAGGGATTTCTTCTGTGATGGATATTGTCGGTAAGTCCGTACCGCGTTATTCCGACTGGGGGAATTTAGATCTCAATTATAAGGTTGTTGCGCGCATTAATAATGATGTGTGCATCAACTGCAATAAATGCCATATTGCGTGTGAAGATACATCTCATCAATGTATAGATATGTTAAAGGACACGTCAGGCAGTTCCTTCTTGAGAGTGCGCGAAGAAGATTGCGTAGGCTGTAACCTTTGTTCGATCGTCTGTCCGGTCGATGGGGCGATCGATATGATCGAGTTGACAAATGAATTACCGCCAATGACCTGGAATGAACGCCAGTCGTTCCTTGGGGGCATAAGCAGTGAAAGTGTTGATTTCGTAAAATGATGGAGGGGTCGAAGATGAAGAAAATCATTAAAAATGGAACGATTGCAACAGCTGCAGATACGTATCAGGCGGATATATTGATTGAAAATGAGAAGATTGCAATGATTGGCAAGGACCTGCCGGCTGAGGGGGCTGAAATCATTGATGCAAAAGGCGCTTATATTTTTCCGGGGGGCATTGATCCGCATACCCATCTCGATATGCCGTTTGGAGGGACAACGACGAAGGATGATTATGAAACGGGTACGATTGCTGCTGCATATGGAGGCACGACAACGATCATCGACTTTTGTCTGACCGAAAAAGGGGTGCCATTAAAGAAAGCAATTGAAACATGGCATGAAAAGGCCAATGAAAAAGCGGCCATAGATTATGGTTTTCATTTAATGATCAGTGAGATTAACGATGATGTATTGGCTGAGTTGCCAAGTATCATCGATAATGAAGGGATTTCTTCCTTTAAAGTGTTCATGGCTTACAAGAATGTTTTTCAAGCTGATGATGCCACGCTATACCGCACTTTGTTGCAAGCAAAGGAACTTGGCGCACTTGTCATGGTTCACGCTGAAAATGGTGATGTCATCGATTATCTTACAAAGCAAGCACTTGCTGAAGGTAACACCGATCCAATTTACCATGCACTGACAAGGCCTCCGGAACTTGAAGGGGAAGCAACTGGACGTGCAGCTAAACTGACGGAAATGGCAAATGGTCAGCTCTATGTGGTTCACGTCACCTGTGAAGATGCGGTTGAAAAGATCACGGAGGCAAGAAATAAAGGGGTGGATATTTGGGGGGAGACTTGTCCGCAATATTTGGTTCTTGACCAGTCTTATCTTGAAAAGCCCCATTTCGAAGGATCTAAGTATGTATGGTCCCCGCCGTTAAGGGAGAAGAAAAATCAGGAAGTGCTATGGAATGCTTTGAAAACGGGACAGCTGCAAACGATCGGCTCCGATCAATGCTCTTTTGATTTTAAGGGACAGAAGGAACTTGGACGTGAAGATTTCACAAAAATACCGAATGGTGGCCCAACTATTGAGGATCGTATGAGTATCCTCTTCTCTGAAGGGGTCATGAAAGAGCGTATTACCTTGAATCAATTCGTCGACATGACCTCTACGCGTGCTGCCAAACTATTTGGATTATTCCCTAAGAAAGGGACGATTGCAGTAGGTTCGGATGCTGATATCGTCATTTTTGACCCGAAAGTTGAAAGGGCCATTTCTGCTGATACTCATCACATGGCTGTGGATTATAATGCGTTTGAAGGTATGGAAATTACAGGTGAACCGGTTTCCGTTTTATCGAGAGGTCAATTCGTCATTAAAGACAAACAATTTGTAGGCGAAGCTGGAAAAGGGCAATTCCTGAAACGGGCAAAATATAATGCGGCGCTGAAGCCGGATACCGGAAAAAGGCTTCCAGTCTAACTTCGGTAAGGAATCTTGCAAATTAATTTAGGGGGATTTTCTATGAGTGAGAAGAAAGATTATTTAAAGTCTCCCGATTTGCTGCCTATACCTCATAGTGAGAAAAATATAAGTGCAGCCGGATTTGGTTTCATTTGGGTGGGCATGGCTGTAGTATTGGCCGCCTTCGCAATCGGTGGGAACGGTGTTCAAAGTTTATCCTTAGGCTGGGTCGTTCTTGCAACGGTCATTGCCTGTGTGGTTCTCGGCTTTTTGATGACAATGACAGGGGATATTGGTGTTGAACATGGAATATCATTCCCGGTCTATATGAGGGCGCCGTTCGGTACGATTGGCACCCACATCCCTTCGGTTGTACGGGGTTTTGTAGCGTCATGCTGGTTCGGCCTCAATACTTACTTTGGAGCCACTGCAATGAACGCTATCTTCACAACCCTTTTTGACTTTGATAATTGGTTTATATGCTTCCTCATTTTTGCCGTTTTACAATTGGTCAACACGGCAATGGGAATAAAGTCGATAGAACGATTCGCCGACTTGGCGGCGCCCGTTATCATTTTAATTTCTGGCTGGATGTACTTCACTCTATCCGATCAGGCTGTGGCCCAAGGAAGAGATGTATGGTCCTGGATTGAAAGTCCGGTCACTGGCGGGGCTGCCGCCACGGCTTTCATGGTCGTCATCATGGCAAATATGGGATTTTGGGGCACGTTGACTGCAGATATGCCCACGCTTTCCCGCTATATAAAGGCACCAAAAAATGAAAAAAATTGGTTCAAGCGCAATAAGGGGCAAATAATTGGGAATATTATCACCTATCCCATCACGCAGACGTTCATGGTGATTATCGGAGCCGTTTCTTATATGGCTGTTTCCAATTATGATCCTGTAGTTGCCATACAGGGATCAGCAAGTGGAATTGCTCTCGGGGTCCTATTAATCATGATCGTATTTGCTCAATGGTCGACGAATACTACGGCCAATGTCATTCCCGCAGCTACGATTTTCTCCAATGTCATGGGTCCTAAAATGCCATTTTGGGCGGGAGTCGTTGTGGCGGGGGTTATTGGGATAGTAGTTCAGCCATGGAGCCTGTTCGGCATCATAATAGAAGTTTTATTAATAATAGGCGGAATCCTGGCATCCATTGTCGGCATCCTGATAGCGGATTACTATTTCCTCCGTAAACGGAGAGTGAATGTACGAGACCTCTATGAGAGTGAAGGCCAGTATAAATATTTGAATGGAGTGAATTGGGCAGGAATCATTTCTTGGGTGATTGGCGGAATCGGTGCCACGATTTTTTCAAATTACTCGTTTATTATTGGCTTTCTTCTCGGCGGTGCAAGTTATTATATATTAGCTAAGTATTGGTGGTTCAAGCAATATGAACAAGCTGAAATCATTGATCCCAGCGATGAGAAATATTTAGGAATTTCAGTTGGCAGGGATTGGAAAATCGGAAAAGGTCCAGAACTTGAGGAAGAGATGGTTTTTCCGGCTTCAACCGGCAAGGAGAACGTATGAAAAAGGGGGAATGTAAATGTCCGAATATCAAGAGTATCGCTTAGAAAGGGAACAAATCGATTTTTTACTTGAAAGAGGATATCGAATCACCCGGGTTTCCGAAAGTTTAAGTGGAGCTTTTCTCGATTTTGAACTGATTGAAGGAACGAAGCAGGAATGGAAGCAATTGAACATCAAAACCCCGGAAGGAAGGAAATACTTCTCTACATTGCTTGTCAAAAAATTGAATTGAAATGGTTATGAACCGGGCCTATTCCTCACGAATGGGTCCTTTTTCTTGTTCCTGTTCGATTTTTTTGTAGAATTTTGACGTTAGATTTTCTAACAAGTGTCTGGAGATTTAAAGGTTGTCCGTTTATAATAGATTTTAAAGCAGTTTTATAAAAGGATGTGTATGGATGAATACATCGATTACAATCGAGGAAATTCTAACACGCAAGCATTTTAATCTGACGGATATAATTGCAGGTAGCGGTGGGATAAAGCGTCAAGTGAAGTGGGTACACTGTATGGAAGTAACCCAAATCAGCCATTTGTTAAATGGAAATGAACTGATTCTGACTACCGGTTTAGGGTGGAAAGATTGCGATGACACATTTCTATCCTACTTAAGACAGTTAATTGAATGCGATGCAGCTGGACTCTGTATAGAGGTTGGCGCAGACACCATGGCCGTGCCGCAATGTGCCATTGATCTCGCAAATGAACGGCAATTCCCTATCATCCTATTTCATGAAGAGGTCCCTTTCGTAGAAATCACGCAGGATATTCATTCCCTTATCATCAATAAACAATATCAGATGATCTCCAACTTAGAAAACTACTCCCAGCAGTTAAATAAAAATCTCCTCGAAATTGACCATTATGAACCAATTCTAAAATTTCTCCACAGCTATTTAAATGTACAGGTTATTCTTATCTTTAATGAAAATGATATAGCCAGCATTCCAAAAACCAAGAAAAAAATAACCTTCCAAATGGTAGCGGACATATACGAAGAGAGGCGGAAATTGGATAAGACCGTTCTTGGACAGCCGATTCAAGTGCTCGGTGAAAATTATGCGGAACTGCTCATTTGCAGCAACGACAGAGAGTTGACTGATTTTGATTCACTGATCTTGGATCGAACGGCTACCGCATTGGCACAGCATCTATTAAGGGAGTTATATATAGAAGAAAAGAAAATGTCGGAAGAAAGTAAATGGCTTACAAATTGGATTGAAGGTGAATATAGTGACGAAGCAATCCGGGAGAGACTTTCCTATATTGATCCGAAAATGCAGTTGGATGGCGGAATTGTTTGCATTTGCAAACAACACCCAAAATATAATAAAAGTTCCACAAAATTAGATGGAACCTATTTTAAGATAATGTTTAGAACAGTTTTTGAACAGTACGGGTTTCAGATATTTTCCATGGAAATACATCAGCATCTTGTTTTTATTTTAGGTGATAATCGTTCATCTGAAGATTGGAAATCAAGGATTACAAGCGCGGTGGATCGAATCATGAAAATGGATGTAAGCGGGCGTAATCGTATGGGTCTGCTTGCCATTGGGTTTGGAAAGCATGTTCAAAGGTTAAGTGAGATTTATAAAAGTTATGAAACGGCCCGTGAGACTTTGCTGCTTCAGGATACACTACCAGAGGATAACAGGAGCTTCTTTTATCAGGACTTACATATGCATCGCATGATTTCGCTCATAAATAAACATGGTAATCTGGAGGAAACGGTGTACGAATATTTAGGTCCGGTCATTGAATATGACAAGCAAAACAATGGTGAGTTAATGCCTACCTTGAAGACCTATCTTGCTTGTAACGGTTCCAAACAGGAAACATCGAAACAACTATTCATTGTCCGGCAAACGCTATACCATAGGCTTGAAAAATTGGAGAAACTGCTAGGTTCTGATTTTATGCGTTCAGATAAGCGTCTAGGCCTTGAATTCATGATTTTTGCATTGGATTTCTTACAATACAGCAGCAGGCAGATAAGTGGAAAATATGTAGACAAATATATTGGGAGATAAAAAATAAGTACGGCTTAAGGGTGTCCCGGGGACATCCTTTTTTGAATGCAAGGAAATAATGCTGACATCAAATTGGCCTATATAGCTTCTTGATGTCAGCATCTTATATTAATATTCATCTTTTTTGGAAAGGCAGCGGTCACATTCCAAGAGGTAGGATTCAGCTTGTTCCGTGATTTGGGTCCCGCATTCCGAACATTGTTTAGGCGGCAGAGTCCTGAAGAATTCCAATGGGTTTTTAGTTTGCATGATGATTCCTCCTTATGATTTGGTTTAATTTAGTCTTCGTGTTTCGAAAGGCAGCGGTCACATTCCATTAAGTAGGATTCAGCTTGTTCCGTGATATGGGTTCCGCACTCCGAACATTGTTTAGGCGGCAGAGTCCTGAAGAATTCCAATGGGTTTTTAGTTTGCATGATGATTCCTCCTTTTTGATTTGGTTTAATCAGTCTTCGCGTTTGGAAAGGCAGTAGTCACATTCCATTAAGTAGGATTCAGCTTGTTCCGTGATATGGGTTCCGCACTCCGAACATTGTTTAGGCGGCAGAGTCCTGAAGAATTCCAGTGGATTTATAGTTTGCATGGTGGTTCCTCCTTTTTTGATTTGGTTTAATCAGTCTTCGCGTTTGGAAAGGCAGCGGTCACATTCCATTAAGTAGGACTCAGCGTGCTCAATAATATGGTCACCGCACTCGGGGCAATGTTTAGCAGGGATATTGTTAAAAAACTCAATGGACTTTTTCATTTGCATGATATTTCCTCCTTTTTAATGTTAGATATATTTTCCGATCGTTTTATTCTTCACGTTTGGAAAGGCAGCGATCGCATTCCATCAGATAGGAATCTGAGTGGTCCACATGTGTTTCACCACACTCCGGGCAATGATTAAATGAATCGATTATGAATAAATCTGATTGATTTGCTTGCATGTCTCGCTCCTCCTCTTTATAGTACAGTTTTGGGTGTTTGCTTGTTGTTATAATACAGTATATACCCGAATTTGGAAAATGTATAGGTATTTTACAGAAAATTTCAAATTTTTTTCACTCTTAGTGTGAAAACCTTATAGGAAAGGGATTTATCATAAATTTATTTTTGTATTTTTCTTCACGGCAAGTAGGAAATTGAAGAAATAATGCTTTTTATGAAAGGAAAAAACAAAGAGGGAGCGAAAGGGACAGACAATTTTCAATTGGTTGAGATAGGTATTAATGTAACAGATGTGGAACAGGAAATTTCAGTGATCAGTGAATGCCGGTTTCACAGCCTATGTAACAAATAAGAGCCTGTTTTAAAATGACGGAAAACTTCAAGTGGCAGCGATTAAGTTACTGGGGGAAATGCTTATTTAACAATCAGAAAAAATGTCCGTGTGGTTTTAGTACATCAGTAAAGAGGTAACTTGCTAGTAGAAGTACAATAATGGGAGGTAGCATATGTCGAAAGCGATGATTATCATCAATCCATCTTCAGGTAAGGAAAAGGCAGGAAAGATTTTGCCGAAAGCGGAAAAGGCACTTGGTGAAATTTATGATGTGGTAAGCGTTTGTAAAACGGAAGGAGAGGGGGATGCTATGGATTTTGCAAAGGAGGCCTGTGCAGAAAGGTTCGATGCTGTCATTTCCATGGGTGGGGATGGAACGGTGAATGAGATAGTGAATGGCTTGGGCGAGCAGCAACATCGACCTATTTTCGGAATCATTCCACTAGGAACCATTAATGATTTCGCGAGATCTTTGGGAATACCCCTGGATCCTAATGCAGCCATTGAGATCTTAAAGGATATGCATATTAAGGAATCGGACATAGGGAAGATCAATGACCGTTACTTCATGAATGTGTTGGCAGTAGGGGCGATCGCCGAGGCTACCTATAATGTTACCGTTGAACAAAAAACCCGTCTGGGGTCTTTTGCATATTTCATTGAAGGAGCAAAAGCGATCATTAAAAAGACTCCGTTTCCTTTAACGGTGGAACATGATCAGGGAAAGTGGATGGGCGAGGCACATTTACTAATTGCAACAATGACTAACTCTGTCGGTGGTTTCGAACAACTTGCACCAGAGGCGGAAGTGAATGATGGAAAGCTGCACACATTCATCATTAAGGATTTATCTCTTCCTCTCATCGTCAAGATCATTCCCAGTTTAATTAGGGGGGAGATCAAGGGGCATGACGAAGTTGAATATATTAAAACATCCAAGCTCCATTTAGCCACATCAGAGGAACTAGCAGTCAATATCGATGGCGATGAAGGCATCCGTCTTCCTTTCCAGGCAAATGTACTGCACAAACATCTTCGTCTCTTTGTCCCGGGAACTAAATAAGTTTTTTAGTCCGAGCTTGTTATGGGAGGTGTCTTTTCACAAAGACCATTTTCATTCATCATTTGGGAAAAGCTGATTATGGTTAGCCAATCAGCTTTTTTCTGTTTTATGTGTGCCCAAGTTTGTTGATAGAGTTGATTTTGTAAAACATCCAATCACTTCAATCTTCATGATATTAAAACAGGTATCATTATTCAGGAGGATTCTAGGTTAGAATAGTTAATGCATGAATGAATGGGTATAAATATGTTACGCTTATAGTTATGAGAATAGATGAGAGAGGAAGTTTGATGTTTGTATGGAGTTTTTTCTTGTTATATTAGCTCTTCTTATATTGATTGGAGTGTCTAATGTAATTAACCATTTTATACCCTTTATACCTGTACCATTAATACAAATAACACTGGGTGTCATATTGGCGCTTTTACCCCTGGGTATGCATGTTGAGATGGAGACGGAATTGTTTTTGCTGTTATTCATCGCGCCCCTATTGTTCAATGATGGAAAAAATGTACCCCGAACAGCACTATGGAAGTTGAGAGCACCCATTCTAATGCTTGCACTGGGACTTGTATTCATAACGGTTTGGGCAGGCGGGTATTTAATTAATTGGATGATCCCTTCGATTCCATTGCCGGCGGCTTTCGCTTTGGCGGCCATTTTGTCACCTACAGATGTTGTGGCAGTGAGTGCTTTGGCGAGTCGGGTCAAGTTACCGAAGAGCATCATGCACCTTCTCGAAGGAGAAGGACTAATGAATGATGCCTCAGGTCTAGTTGCCTTTAAGTTTGCCGTTGCGGCTACAGTTACTGGTGTTTTCTCCTTAGTCGATGCAACCTTCAGTTTCATATGGATTGCAATTGGCGGGTTTGTAGGTGGAGCAATACTTGCTTTCATCATTATCAGGCTTCGTGTAGTTCTTCGCCGTTTAGGGATGGAAGACGTCACGATGCATATGCTGATCCAAATCCTAACTCCTTTTATTATTTTCCTCGCTGTGGAACATTTCCACCTTTCTGGGATTTTAGCGGTCGTGGCTGGGGGAATTGTCCATGCCATTGAACGAGATCGGGAAATATCACCAACTGTGGAACTTCAGGTCGTTTCAAGAAGTACATGGTCCGTCATTTTATATATATTGAATGGCCTTGTATTCGTTTTGCTTGGCTTGCAAATCCCAAGCGTTGCGAAAATTATCTTTCAAGATCCAGCCTTCAATAATGGACAAGTGATCCTTTATATCGTGGTCATTACACTTTTCCTCTTCGCTTTACGATTCATTTGGCTTACGGCTGCCTGGTCAATTGGCTGGATGACGAAAAAAGCAGGCGCCCAAAAACCGGACTTCAAAGCGGCCGGAATCATTACCATTTCCGGTGTTCGCGGAGCTGTAACGTTAGCGGGTTCGTTTTCGATTCCGTATGTGTTGGCGGATGGAAGTCCTTTTCCTGAGCGTTCGTTAATCATTTTCATAGCAGCAGGAGTCATTTTGCTGACCTTGATTGTTGCGAGTGTATTTCTGCCAATCGTGGCACGGTCCGAAGAAGAGGAAGTGGTGGACAAGCAGGCTGACAAAACGAAAACTGCTGCCATTCACTCACATCAAGCGGCTATTCGGGTGATTGAGTCACAAATGACTGATGAAAACCGGGAAGCGGCTTTATCGATCATTTCGAGGTACTGTACAAAGATCAATGATTTGTCCTATGTAGAACAGGAGAAAGAACCAGCTGCATTAAGGGAAGAAGAGAAGGATCTTCGCTTCAAGGCCCTTGAAGCAGAGCAAAGATTCCTGGATAAGCTCATTAAGGATGAAAAAGTGGACCGGGAGACGGCGTATATATGCAAGGAATACATCCAGCGTATGGAAAGTGCCGTAACAAATCGACTGAAGTTCCGTTTTTTCAGGTCAGTAACGCTTTTCAGAAGAAGTATGCTGAGGGTTTTAAAATTATTTTTCCCTAATAAAAGAGAAATAAGAAAAATCAATCTTGAGAGATTGGAAAAGGTCAGGGATCTTAAAATCAGGATGTATAAAGCTGCCATCCAAGAGATACAGGCCGGAATTACAGCCGATAATCATAAGACATCCTCGATGATCATAGATGAGTATAAAGTGCTGATTTTAAAATGTAAACGTGAAAATAGAGGCCGGACCCCGAGTAAAATGGCCGATTATGAAAGAGAGCTGTTCTATAAAGCGATCCAGGCAGAACGGGACGAAGTGCAGGATATGTTTGAAAAACGAGTAATTTCCCGAGATGTTGCCAACATACTCCGCCAGCAGATCAATTTACGGGAAGCACTAACAATCAATGAAAATACACATTGATTTACTTAAGGAGCACTGCCGATATATTCGGCAGTGCTCCTTGCGGTTTATGAAGGGATTATCGGAAGGGTCATCGAATCATTAATGTATCCAATAATTGATGATAGAGGGTGTGCTTAATGAACCAGGACAAGGAAATCGGGACCATCACCTTAACGCCTTATTTACCGGAACATCTTCACCAGCTTTCCCAGTTTTATTTACCGGATACACAAACCCCTTTTTCTGCTCTGCCTGAAGAGTCACTAAAATATTGCCGGGAAGATTGCGACAGGCATCCTATCGTAATAATGGATGAGGGTATTCCAGTTGGTTTTTTCGTTTTACACATTGGCGAGAATATCACCCCTTTCACCAATGATAAAAAAGCGATATTACTCCGTGGATTTCTTGTTGATCAAAAGCATCAAGGTAAAGGGGTTGCGAAGAAAGCCTTGCAAATCCTTCCGGAATTCGCAAAAGCGATTTTTCCAAACAAGGATTCGATCATTCTGGCAGTGAACGTCATGAACGTGATTGCAAAATCGCTATATGCGAAATCGGGGTATCAGGATACAGGGATTCAAAAAGTAGGCAGAAGCGGGTTGATGGAGATAATGGAGTATCGATTAGATACGATGAACAAGGATATGGAATAAGAAACGAATAACTAATATTGTTTGATCTAGACTTTTCCAAGAGGAGAGGTCTTTTTTTGTCAAATTTGTTACAGGTTTCATTACGAAACCAATGAATTAGAAGTGCCGCTTTTAATAATGCCGCTGCCTTATGGTACACTTTACTTAATGCAAAATTCGTTAATCGAGGTGTAGCCCTAATGAAAACAGTCGTAGTCGTAGGTGGAGGCATTACCGGTTTATCAACCATGTATTATTTACAAAAAACAGTTAAAGCGAGGAATCTCTCCGTACGATTGATATTAATAGAAGGAAATGAGGAACTAGGCGGTAAAATAAGGACTGTGCTCAATGGTCCATTTAAAATTGAAGCGGGTGCCGATTCGATTGTCGCCAGGAAACAAAATATAAAACCATTTATTAAGGAATTGAACCTAGAGGATCAAGTTGTCTATAATGCGACGGGAAAATCATTCATCCATACAGATGGGATGCTGAAGGGAATTCCCGAGGATGCCCTATTCGGAATACCAATGAGCCTTGAGTCGCTGGCGAAAAGCGATCTGGTTTCTGCCCAAGGGAAGGTTGACGCCTTAAAGGATTTCTATACAAAAAATGAGACGTTTACGAAGAATGACTCAATTGGTTTATTTCTTGAAAGCTTTTTAGGTAAGGAATTGGTGCAAAAGCAGATATCGCCTGTCCTATCGGGTGTTTACTCAGGAAAATTAAATGAATTGACCATTGCCAAAACACTGCCAGAGATGCTGGATTATAAAAATGAATATGGCAGTATAATACGCGGTCTATCGGAAAATAAGCAGAAATACCAAAGCAAGGGAAATAAGAAGTTCCTTTCGTTTAAAAATGGCTTATCAACATTGGTTGATCGAATTGAGGAAAGCCTCGATCTGGTGGAAATTTTAAAAGGGGTCAGTGTGGATAAAATTGGAGTTGGAGATGAAGGGTACATCATTTCATTGGCAAACGGTGCAACGCTGGAAACGGACTTCATCGTATTGAGTACACCGCATACAGTTGCCCAGAAATTATTGGGTGATCGGGAGTTGGATGAGGACTTCGACGGCTTGATCAATAGTTCGATGATTAGCGTTTATCTTGGATTCGATATCCCGGACAGCATGCTTCCTAAAGACGGGACAGGTTTTATTGCAGGTGATAATAGTGATTTGATCTGCAATGCATGTACATGGACAAGCCGGAAATGGAAGCATACTTCTGAAAACAGTCAGCTTTTGGTAAGGCTTTTTTATAAAAGCTCTAGTCCGGACTATGAACGCTTACGGTCCCTTACAAACCAGGAATTGATCCAGGTGGCTTTACGCGACATTAAAAACAGTCTAAGCATTTCCGGGAATCCAGTAACGAGTGAAGTGACGAAATGGCATGAGAATATGCCGAACTACCATATTAAACATCCTCAAATCGTTCAATCATTGGAGGAGAAAATCTCCGAGAATTATCCGAATGTTTTACTTGCGGGCTGCTCATACAATGGTGTCGGAATACCGGACTGTATTGCTGATGGGGAAAAGAAAGCGCAAGAGATATGTCTGAAGTTGTAAAAGGGGGACTGCCAAGTGGCGGTCCTTTTTTTATTCACACCTGGAAATTCCGTTTGAAGTTTCCCGCATTTCCTGTATAATGATATTCGTAAAATTAAACTGAAAGTTTACTTATATAAAACTTTATCTACTGTGGGTTTACTATAAGTAAACCGATTGAGGGTAATGGGATGCAAATTGGAAAAAAAATAAAGAACCTTCGCTTGAAAAAAGGATTGACCCAGGAAGAATTGGGGGAAAGAACGGATTTAAGCAAAGGATATATTTCACAGTTGGAAAGGGATCTTAGTTCCCCTTCAATTGAAACTCTTTTTAATATTTTAGAAGTACTCGGCTGCAAGCCGAAGCAGTTCTTCGATGAAGAGGATACAGTCCAAAAAGTGGTTTATGAAGAAGAAGCACAAACATTTTTCATCGATGAAGAACGCGGGTATCAAATTCAGTGGCTCGTGCCTGAATCGAATGAAAAGGAAATGGAACCTATTCGGCTGATTCTCCAGGAAAAAGGGGAGTTCAAACAGTTTGAACCATCCCTGTCGGAAACATTCGGTTATGTATTAAGCGGAAGAGTCATTGTAAAGCTTGGTACACATACGTATTTCGTCAGGGCAGGGGAATCGATTTATTTTCATGCTTCAGATGAACATCAAATCATCAATGATTTTGAAGGTCCGTCAGAGTTATTACTCGTGGTGACGGAATCATACTTATAGAATTCAAAACAAATGCAATCGTTGAAGATTGATGAGTAAGGTAATGGAGAGAGGGAAGAAGCTATGGCAAACGGGAATATAATACGCTTCGATCAGGTTACGAAGCAATTTGATGATGATACGGTAGTTCTCGATAATGTTAGTTTTGAAATCGAGAGAGGGAAGTTCTATACGCTCTTGGGTCCTTCCGGATGTGGGAAGACCACGATCCTTCGCTTGATTGCCGGATTTACGGAAGCCTCCAAAGGTGATATTTACTTTGAAGGTAAAAAGATCAATGATGTGCCAGCCAATAAAAGGCAAGTGAATACGGTATTTCAGGATTATGCACTTTTTCCGCATTTAAATGTGTTTGAAAATGTAGCATTTGGTCTTCGGATTAAAAAAATGAAGAATTCGGAAGTGGAAATCAAGGTGAAGGAAGCCCTCAGCTTTGTTAATTTGGAGGGGTATGAAAAACGGGAGAATCAGGGAAATGTCCGGCGGTCAGCGGCAACGGGTAGCGATTGCCAGGGCGATTGTTAATGAACCGGAAGTCATCCTTCTGGATGAACCGCTATCTGCCCTCGATTTAAAATTACGTACAGAAATGCAATATGAATTACGGGAGCTGCAACAGAGGCTTGGTATCACGTTTATCTTCGTCACTCATGACCAAGAGGAAGCGTTAGCGATGTCAGATGAGATTTTTGTCCTTAACAAAGGGAAGATTCAGCAAAGTGGAACCCCTACGGATATTTATGATGAACCACTGAATCGGTTCGTTGCAGATTTCATCGGTGAGTCTAATATTGTAAAAGGAAAAATGATTGAAGATTACTGTGTGGAATTCGTCGGCAGACAGTTCGAATGTGTCGACCAAGGATTGAACAGTAATGAAGCTGTCGATATCGTCATCCGCCCGGAAGATTTAGAGATTACTTCCGTAGATCGCGGAAAACTGCAAGTTCGGGTGGACTCCCAGCTATTTCGCGGTGTTCATTATGAAATCAGCTGTTATGACCATGATGGAAATGAATGGCTTGTCCAATCAACGAAAAAAGTGGCAGTTGGAGATGAAATAGGTCTTTATTTCGATCCAGAATCGATTCATGTCATGCGATTGGGTGAAACGGAAGAAGAATTCGATAAACGTCTGGAAGCGTATCATGATGGAGAAAGTCATGAAGAATAAAATATCCCGGAATATTTACTTCATACCCTATGTCTTATGGATTGCTTTATTCGTGATTGCACCCATTTTGTTAATCCTTTACTATTCCTTCTTTGACATTGAAGGCAATCTATCTTTGATTAACTATCAAAAGTTCTTTACGCCAGTATATTTAACAATGACATTAAGCTCATTTTGGTATGCTTTCCTGATTACGGGAATATCCCTTTTAGTCGCTTACCCAACCGCATATTTGTTAACGAAAACAAAGCATAAGCAGTTGTGGCTTTTGCTAATCATCGTTCCTTCCTGGATCAATTTACTTTTGAAGGCTTATGCCTTCATTGGTATTTTTGGCACGTATGGTGTGGCGAATGGTTTTCTAGAGGCTGTAGGAATCGGGAAGCAGCAGATTCTCTTTACGGATTTCAGCTTCATATTCGTTTCGGTTTATATTTTTATCCCGTTTATGATCTTACCGATATTCAATTCGCTTGATAAAATGAATCCAACCCTTTTGGATGCGGCTAATGACTTGGGAGCGTCCCGATGGATGACATTCCGCCGTGTCATTTTTCCATTGACGTTAGATGGTGTAAAGACGGGATGCCAGGTAGTCTTCATCCCGGCACTTTCTTTGTTCATGCTTACAAGACTGATTGCCGGTAACCGCGTCATTACGCTTGGTACGGCTATCGAGCAGCACTTCCTTGTGACACAGGATTGGGGAATGGGTTCCACAATTGCGGTATTTTTAATTATTATAATGTTCCTGATTATGTTTGTAACGGGTAACCGAAAGCAGGGTGTGTAAATTGGGCAATAAATTATCACCAACATCAAAAGCGTTTCTCGTTTTGATTTTTCTCATACTCTATGCACCGATTTTCTTTTTAGTCTTTTACTCTTTTAACAGCGGTGGAACGATGTATGACTTTAAAGGGTTCACGATGGAGTGGTACATGGAACTGTTCCAAGATACAAGGCTGCTGATCATTGTATTGAATACACTTGTGATCGCTTTATTATCTGCACTGATCTCAACGATCATTGGGGTGATGGGGGCGATTGGAATTCGGTCCTTTACGAGCAGTAAAGCTAAGAATACGGTATTATCATTGAATAATGTATTGATTGTCAGTCCCGATGTGATCATCGGTGCTTCCTTCCTGATTTTATTCACAATGGCCGGGATCAAGCTTGGATTCTACTCGGTACTGTTGTCGCATATCGCCTTCAGCATCCCGATCGTAGTGCTACTGGTTCTTCCGAAACTTCAGGAAATGAGCCCTACTTTAATTGATGCGGCCCGAGATTTAGGGGCAAGCCGGTGGGATGTATTGACGAAGGTCATCCTTCCATACATCTTACCAGGTATCTTTGCTGGTTTTTTTATGGCATTGACTTATTCACTTGATGATTTTGCAGTTACGTTCTTTGTGACCGGTAATGGCTTCTCCACTCTTTCTGTGGAAATCTATTCATTGGCCCGCCGTGGTATTTCATTGAATATCAATGCACTATCGACACTGCTGTTCGTCGTGACACTGCTGTTGGTTGTCGTATATTACTTTATAACTCAACGTGTAAGGCAAACGGGAATGGGGGGGAAACGATGAAAAGGCTTGTCCAAATGTTTTTGATCATTTCCCTCGTATCCGCTTTGCTGCTATATGCGATTTCAAGATTGAATTCATCGCAGGGGTTTACGAGCAGCAATACGCTTACCATCTATAATTGGGGCGATTACATCGATACGGATCTAATCGAACGTTTTGAAAAAGAAACAGGGATAAAGGTCATTTATGAGACGTTCGATTCGAATGAGGCCATGATGACTAAAATCGAACAAGGCGGTACGACTTATGACATTGCCATCCCGTCTGAGTATATGATCGATAAGATGCGGCAAGAAGACTTGCTGATTCCCTTGGATCATTCCAAGCTTCCGAATTTGAAAAATATCGATGAGCGATTCATCGATCTGCCATTCGATCCGGAGAATAAATATTCCGTCCCTTATTTCTGGGGAACGGTCGGAATTGTTTACAATTCCAAGATGCTCGGTGGCAAAGAAATAACGGCCTGGGCGGATTTATGGGATAAAGATTTAAAAAATGAAATCCTTTTGACGGATGGGGCAAGAGAAGTGATGGGTATGGGTCTCAACTCTTTGAATTATTCATTGAATGATATAGATGAAGAACACCTTCAAGAGGCAAAATCCAAGCTTGATGCCCTCACCCCGAATATTAAAGCGATAGTAGGAGATGAAAGCCGCATGCTATTGGAAGCCCAGGAAGCGGCGATTGGCCTTGTTTGGTCGGGAGTTGCTTCTGAAATCATGGCTGAAAATGAAGATCTCGAATACGTTGTTCCAAAAGAGGGGTCCAATTTATGGTTTGATAATATGGTCATACCGAAGACAACCAAAAATGTCGATGCGGCTCACCAGTTCATCAACTTCATGCTGGACCCGAAAGTTGCGGCACAGAATGCTGAATATGTAAGTTACTCGACACCTAATAAAGAAGCACTGAAATATATGCCTGAAGAAGTGGTGAAGGATGAACGTTTCTATCCATCACCGGAACTGACAAAGAAACTCGAAGTGTACGAAAACCTCGGGAAGAAAAACTTGGCCCATTACAACGAACTCTTCCTTGAATTCAAGATGCATCGTAAATAACACATAAAAAAAGCATGGTGTAGGAATTCCCTCCGTACACCATGCTTTTTTGTTTCTATGTTTTTGCACTCAGTTACCTATATATCATAGTCGATATAACGGTATAATTTCTTTTTTGTAATGATCAACCAAATCTCAATGTAAATTGGTAGCAGAATGAAATACTCTAAAATATCTGTAGGGATATATGTATGTTAGTATAATGATGGGTTAGTGCATATTAAGGAATCTTAAGGATTAATTAATATTTCTAAGCTATCATTATAGAAAAATTAAGGGAGAGTATTCATGAAACTATTAAGAAGCACGAAGGCATATATTTGGGCAGGGAGCATTTTAATCATTGCCGGGATCATGGTATTTGCGATGATCTCGTCCACGGATAAGACAATGGCGAGCATCGATGGCGAGAAAATCAGTAAGGATGAGCTGTATGACGCGCTTGTTGCGGGGTACGGAGCAGACACTTTAGACCTGTTAGTTACGAATAAATTGGTTGAATTGGAAGCGGAAAAAGCGGGAATTAAAATAAAGGATGAAGAAATCCAGAAAGAAATCGATACTATGGTTGAGTCCTATGGTGATGAAAAGTCGTTAAAAGAGCAATTGGAAGCAAGCGGTTCTTCCATGGAGGCCTTAAAAAAGGACATCGTGGTTTATCTGCAAACGAAAAAACTGGTCGAACCGAGAATTACCGTGACGGACGATGAAATCAGTACGTATTTTGAAGATAATAAAGAAACATTTGATCAAGCTGAACAAGTGGAAGCTAGTCATATTTTAGTCGAAGACGAAAAAACGGCTAAAAAAGTTGCGAAAGAAATTGCAGAAGGCGGTGATTTCGCTAAATTGGCAGCTGAATATTCCACTGATACACAAACGGCGGATAACGGCGGAAGCCTGGGGTATTTTGGGAAAGGTGATATGGTGGGAGAGTTTGAAGATGTCGCCTTTGATCTTGATATAAATAAAGTCAGTGACCCAGTCAAATCCGATTATGGGTACCATATCATAAAAGTAACCGGTAAGAAGGAAGCAAAAAAGGCTAATTTAGAAGACAGTAAAGATGTAATTAAAGAAACGCTTCTTTCTGAAAAATTACAAGAGGAATATCCAGTTTGGTTGGCTGAAGTGAAAAAAGACCATGAGATAACGAATAAATTAGAGGGTTCTAACTAAGATCATCGTGTGAGATGATATATGGAAAAACAAAAGCTGGGGCATCGTGCCCCAGCTTTTTTTATATATTAGAAGTTGGATGAAATGGATTTTTGATTGGATAATCCTGATTTTTTAACGATTTCATCACTCTCTTTTTCATCTTTATCATTATCGGCTTTCAATGATTGTGATGGTGTTTCTTTCAGCTGTTTACCGGCAACGACCACTTTTGAACTGATGTCTTTCAATTCACTTGTTGCATCTTTAGCTGTACCAAGGGCATCAGTGGAGATATCCTTTACTTCGGATACTTTACCCACCACGTCTTCATTAACGGTTTCATATAGTGTTTCAACGTCATTGATTGCCTCTTTAATCGTCTCCGTTGCCCCTTTGACTCCTGATACCATCTGTTCCTTCATTTCTCCGGGATTTTCCTTGACCTGTTCAATCATATTCATGGAGTTGTCTTTTAAAAGGACGGCTGAACGCTTTACTTTATTTCTTGTATTGGAGTCAAGCAAGGTCAACGCACCACCAACAAGCCCCCCAATTAGAATCCCTTTTAAGAGTTTGCTATTCGGTTGAGTTTCGATAGTCGATTGATTTTCGATAGTTGATTGAGTCATTTATATTTCCTCCTTTAGAATAGTAGATTGTTTGCTTACTTTGGGTTTTCCCTTATTTACCATAAGTTAAACTGGAAATAATAAACTATGATGGGATTGACATAATAAATAAAACAATAGTAATCTACATATAGTTAAATGACTGAACTACTTTTCGAGAGGTGCAATGATGACTAATGACAAAGTTTCTGGATTGATTGATCGATATATGAGGGTATCCTTCTATGTCAATAAGATGGGTGAGCTTTTAATAAAAGACCAGATTTGTGATGTGCTGACGAACGAACAATACTATACTTTACGGTTCATTCAACAACAGCGGTTGTGTACATCGACGGAAATCAGTGATGCCTTTTATATTAATAAGAGTGCCGTCACTTCCAACATCAACAGGCTGGAAGGCAAAGGATTGATAGAACGGGAACAGGACCTGGTTGACCGAAGGGTCTTTCACTTGAAGCTTTCCAAAGAGGGGGAAGCATTGTTACATGAAACGGAAAGTAAGATTCATAAATTGGTAGAGAGCATCATGACGAAATTCGATTATGAAGAGATTGTTAGATTCCTTGATACATATGAGAAGCTTTCACAAATTTTCATTCAAATGAAAAATGAGGAATTGGAGGAAATATAAATGAGGGGAATCATAAAGGGAAGATGGCTGGTCATTATCGTTTGGGTTGCAATTACAGCAGGATTATTGTTTGCGGCACCGAATATGGCGGAACTTGTCCGGAATAAGGGACAGCTGGATGTACCGGCAGAGTATTCCTCCGGGATGGCAAATGAGCTAATGAAAGAGATCCAGGACAAGGATGAGTCACAAGTGGCTCTCGTATTCCATGGTGATAAGAAGTTGTCTTCCTCGGAATTGAAAGAGATTGAGATAGCGATCCAAAAGCTTGAAAAGAATAAAGCAGAGCTTGGCATCAAAGAGGTCATGACCCATTTTAAAGAGCCCTCGCTAAAAGGCCAGTTGGTCTCGGAGAATGAATCAACAGTTTTGACTTCCATCACGATGGTCAAGGGGGACCGAGAAGCTAAGGAAGTGATCGATGCCCTTTATAAAGAGTTGGAACAAGTGGATGTCGAGCATTATTACACAAGCAGCTGGATGATTGATGAGGATCTTAATGCCAATTCCCAAGAGGGGCTGAAGAAAACTGAAGGCATCACGGTTGTCTTCATTCTGGCTGTATTGCTGATAGTCTTCCGTTCAGTGGTGACACCGATCATTCCGTTAGTAACAGTCGGTTTCACTTATTTATGTTCACAATCCATCGTCTCATTCCTGGTGGATAAATGGGACTTTCCGATTTCGTCTTACACCCAAATATTCCTGGTAGGTATTTTATTTGGAATCGGGACTGATTATTGCATCCTGCTTCTTAGTCGTTTCAAGGAGGAGCTATCTTCACAGGAGTCCTTGCCTGAAGCGATCGTGGAGACATACCGAACCGCCGGTAAGACTGTCTTCTTCAGTGGGCTGACCGTAATGATTGGCTTTGCGGCAATCGGTTTTTCTACTTTTAAGCTCTATCAATCTGCGGCGGCTGTTGCAATAGGGGTTTTCATTTTAATGATCGCCCTTTATACGATCGTTCCATTTTTCATGGCGGTTCTTGGCAAGAAGCTATTTTGGCCAGCAAAAGGGAAGCTTGAGCATAGTGAAAGTAAACTATGGGGAATTCTGGGTAACTTCTCCTTGAACCGCCCATTGTTGGCGCTTATATTCGTTGCAATCGTCTGTGTTCCCTTTTTGTTTATGTATGATGGGAAGATTTCATATAACTCCCTTGAAGAAGCGGGTGATGATGTTCCTTCCATCATGGCATTTAATATCATTTCCGATGAATTCGGGCCAGGACAATCCATGCCAACACAGATTGTCATAAAAAATGACGAACGCATGGATTCGGAGGATTACGTCGTACTTGCTGAAAAAATCAGTCAGGAAGTCGTCAAGGTGGATGAAGTCGATGTAGTTCGTTCCATGACCCGCCCGACAGGTGAACCCATTAAGGACTTATTTGTCGCAAACCAAGCCAAAACTTTGGAAAAGGGAATCGGGGAAGGAAATGAAGGCATTAAACAAATCAGTGATGGATTAAAAACGGCAGGCAGTGAGCTTTCCGATTCAGGACCGCGCTTGAAGCAAGCGACGGACGGAATAGGTGGTCTCATATCTGGCACCAATGAATTGAAGAGCGGCGTAGGTCAGGTGGAGAAGGCGTTAACAAGCATTGAAGCAGGCATTCGCGATGGGTCTTCAGGGACTGGGGACATAAAAAACGGACTGATTGAGGTCAAGGCAAACTTGGAGAAGCTCGCCGCTGGAAGCGGACAGCTCCTCGAAGGCTATAAACAATCAGCCAATGGGTTAAGTGAGCTCACAGGGGGATACAAAGAGATTCAAACTAACCTTACGGGCGTATCACAAAGCCTTGCTGGTTTAAATCCTTCCTTTGAGCAAATGGAAGCCACACATCCAGAGTTACAGGCTGATCAGTCCTATCAAACGATCAAGCAAACGGTGCAAGGGGCACAGGGTGGCTTGGAGCCCATGGCAGCAGGCCTATCCGAGCTCAATAGGAATCTTGGTTCAGTGTCCGGCGGTTTGAATACGGCGAATCAAAATATGGCAGAGATCGTAAAGGGTCAAACTTCTCTTGGGGAGGGCCTGAACCAATTGATTTCAGGTGTTGACACTTTACAAAAAGGTTTAAGCACGATGGCCAATGGTCAGGGGGAAGTCATAAATAACTTGTCAGGATTTAAAGGAGGCCTTACCAGCTTAAGTAATGGGCAGCAAGAGCTCCTAAATGGTTTTTCAAGCCTCGGCGGGCAACTTACCGATTTGACAGATGGCTTAAATGAAAGTGCTGATGGTTTGAATGAAGTCCATGATGGACTATCGTCCGCACAGGGTTATTTATCAGGGCTGGCAAAAACGGATAAAACGGTAACAGGCATGTACATTCCCAAAGAAGTAGTGGAAAGCGAAGAATTCGGGGAAGCATTGAACGCGTATTTATCTGAAGATGGTAAAATCATGACCATGGATGTGGTATTCAAGGCAAATCCATATTCCAATGAAGCAATCGAGCAAATCGATTCGATTGAGGCAGCTGTTGAAAGAGTAACGAAAGATACAAAGCTTGAAAATGCGCAGGTGGCGATAGGGGGAATCACAAGTACACATCATGACTTGGGCATGATGTCTGAGGAGGATTTCTCGCGGACGGTCATTTTGATGCTGTCGGGTATCGCAATCATTCTCTTTTTCATGCTGCGATCCTTGGTCATGCCGGTCTATTTGATTGTGTCGCTCGTTTTGACTTATTATACAGCGGCAGCCATTACAGAGTTGATTTTTGTTAATATTCTCGGTTATGCCGGCATCGGCTGGGCAGTTCCTTTCTTTGCTTTCGTCATCTTGATTGCTCTTGGCATTGACTATAGCATTTTCTTGATGGATCGCTTTAACGAGTGGAAAGATAAACCGGTCAAGGAAGCTATGTTACTGTCCATGAGAAAAATGGGAACGGTGATCATCTCAGCGGCTGTCATTCTGGGTGGAACCTTTGCTGCCATGATGCCAGCAGGAGTTTTATCGCTCTTGGAGATAGCCACTTTAATTTTGGTGGGGCTTGCTTTATATGCGTTTGTCATATTGCCATTGTTTATTCCTGTTATGGTTGCGACATTTGGAAATGCGAATTGGTGGCCGTTTTTGAAGAATAAGGAATAAAGGGAAGTAACCATTGAATAAAAGAAGGCATCCGAATGGATGCCTTCTTTTATATGACTGCTTCACGATGAACATAAAAGCTTATGTATTCCTTTTTTGCTATATCGATTCATAATTGGGGGATTCTTGTTTTATATTTCGCGATGATCTTTTGATTGTGTTCATCTGCCCCTTCGATATTACTGCTCAGGAATACGGGAGGGGTCTCCCCTGATTCAATAATCGTTTGGATTACTTGCGTGAAAATCATATTGAGGAGAACGGCCCCGATCACGGTCGATCCAGAACCAAAAGATATATTATTTGATTTCAGTAATGTGTCACCTTTGGCAATATGATTGTCTATGACCAAATCAACGACATCGTGGAGATAATGCTTCTGTTTATGCCGTGAAGGACAACTTTTTGCATACTCCGGTGATGTTAGTCCAATGACGAAGGCCCCTTTTTCTTTTGCGATAGTGGCGACATCTATGGGAACGGGATTTACGCCGGATGATGAAATGACGATACAGACATCACCAGGAAGGATATCCTCATCATGCATGAATTTCTCTGATAGGTCATTTTGCCGTTCAAGTTGGGATGACCTTGAAGCTCCCTTAAAAAGCATCAAATCTTCAACGAAAATAGGACGAATTGCGGCTAACCCACCTGCCCGGTAGAATACCTCTTCGGTCAAAATATGAGAGTGTCCGCTTCCGAATAGATGGATGATTCCATCCGACATCACCGCTTTTGAGATATGGTCGACGGATTCCTTAATTGATTGCTTTTCCTGTTCTCCCACAATTGTGAGTAAAGCCTGCACTTCTTCAAAGTATGAGTTCATATTTGTGACACCCTCCGATTACCTTTGGCAATTAAAAGACTTTAGTGATGAAAATATATATTAATTTTTATCTGCTTATAGTGATAGTGAACTTATACCTGTCCGCACGATATGCCGATTTAACATATTCAAGGGGAGTTCCATCCATTAGGAACGTATGCCTTTGAATGAATAATATGGGTGAGTGCTTTGGAATCGCTAAATGGGTGACTTCTAATTCAGAAGCAATCGATGATTCCAACGTTTGTGTAGCATAGTCTATTTTAAGTTTAACGTAATTCTCTACATATTGGTAAAGAGAGAGATTGATGATCTCTTCCGTTAATCCTTTAATTAAATTGGCAGACATGTACACGGTCTCGAGCGCCATTGGAACATCATCAGCCAACCGAATGCGTTTTATTTCATAAACGGGAGCATAAAGGGAAATGTGCAATTCACTGGCAATCTTCTTATCAGCCGGAATGATTTCAAAGCTCAGCAGCTTACTGCTTGGATTTAATCCCCTGGCTTTCATGTCCTCGGTGAAGCTGGTCAACCCATTGAGCTGCTGCTCCAATTTCTTATCGGCGACAAAGGTTCCTCTTCCCTTTTGACGGTATAAGTATCCGTCATTCACCAAATTATTTATGGCTTGCCGGACGGTCATTCGGCTAATTTCGAATTGCTCAGCATATTCACGTTCAGATGGAAGGGCATTGTGCGCTTGGAACTCACCGTTTTCTATTTGTCTTTTTATTTGTTCTTCGATTTGAAAATAAATCGGAAGAGGTGAGTTTTTATCAATCATCGACTTTCGCTCCTTTTAGGGTATTATCACTCCGGATAACGCTTTTTGGTCTGCGATAATTGTAACACTATTATGTTTTTTTAGGATAGATGCAGGGAATTCCTCGGAAATGTCACCGTGTATCAATTTCTTCAAGGTTTCGGCTTTTTCTTCACCAGATATCAGCAGCAGAATTTCTTTGCTTTTCATGATTGTTGAAATGCCCATCGTAATGGCATGTGTAGGAACTTCGTCTATGGAATCGAAATAACGTGCATTCGCTTGGCGAGTTGAATCTTCAAGTGTCACAACATGTGTACCCGATGTGAATGAAGTTCCAGGTTCATTAAAACCAATATGGCCATTTTGGCCAATACCAAGTATCTGAAGATCGATCCCTCCCACGGAATCAATCATTTCGTCATACCGTTTACATTCCCCGTTGGTATCATCGGCCGTGCCATTTGGTAGGTGAGTATGCTCTTTATTTATATTGATGTGAGTGAATAAGGAGTCATTCATATAATAATGGTAACTGTTTGGATCATTTGGTTTTAAGCCGATATACTCATCAAGATTAAAAGATGTAACATTTTCATAAGAAGTATGATTATTCACGTGATCTTCAATCAAATTATCATACATTCCTTTTGGGGTGCCGCCCGTAGCAAGGCCCAATTTGATATTTGGATTCCCTTTGACTTTTCCGATCACAATTTCTGCAGCTGTCCGGCTCATTTCCATGTAGTCCTGCACCTGTATGATTTTCATTATACATTCTCCTTTTTAAAAGCTAAGTTTCCTCTGCAGAACGTCATTTCAACGTCCATGCGGTCATTCAATATTACAAGATCGGCGTCTTTGCCAACCTGGATGCTTCCTTTTCTGTCAAAAATCCGAAGCTGTTTGGCAGGGTTTTCTGCCGTCATTTTTATGATGTCAGTCATGGAACAATCGGTATATTCCAATGTGTTCTTGATGGCATCGTTCATTTTCAATATACTGCCGGCTAGTGTACCGTCTGAAAGCGTTGCTTTCGTTTCGTTTACATACACTGGCTGACCGCCTAAATCATAGGTTCCCTTTTCAAGCCATTTGGCACGAAGCGAGTCCGTTATCAAGATCATGCGTTCACTGGTAATTTGGTTATATGCCAGCTTCACCATTTCCGGCCTGCAGTGAATGCCGTCAGCAATAAGTTCAACATATAGCTCGTCTCGAAGATAAGCAGCTCCCAAAACACCAGGTTCGCGGTGATGGAGTCCCCGCATCCCATTATAAAGATGTGTAACGTGGGTAGTGCCTGCCTGGATTGCTTCATCTATTTGGTCATATGTTGCATCTGAATGTCCAATGGAGGCGACGACGCCAGTTCCCCTTAAGTGGGCGGCTAGATCTAATCCATTTGGTTGTTCAGGAGCAAGCGTTACAAGCTTGATTTGATTTTCGGCCATTTCCTGCCACTTTTTAAATAGAGTGACATCAGGATCAACGATATAATCCTCAGGCTGCGCTCCTTTACGGGCGGGTGAAATGAAAGGACCTTCTAAATGAATCCCAACTATTTCAGCATGTTCTTCAGTTTGATTTTCGATATATTTACCAGCATTAAGAAGGGCTGATTCAATGGCTTCGGTAGATTGAGTCATTGTAGTGGCCAGAAAGCTCGTGGTTCCTTCTTTGGGAAGAGTCTCTGCCATTGTGGATAATGCTTCATGTGTGGCATCCATTGCATCGGAATTGGATGCTCCGTGAATATGAATGTCGATGGCACCGGGAATTACCTGATAATCCGGTGAAAGAGTAATTACCTTGGCATCATCTTCCTGTTTGTATTGGCTGATTGGACCAACCTCGGCAATTTTTCCATCCACGACTTTAATATACCCATTTTTATATGTTTCCTTTTCGCCATGAACTATTAGATTATTAATAATGAATGTTTTCATACATAATCTCCTTTATGAAAGTAAAACTTAATGAATGAGTCATGAAAAAGTCTCATATATTTTGCCCTCATTTTATCGTTTTTATCAAAAGTTGTCTAGACCAGTTAAAGGGTATAAGGAATAAAAAAGATATTATTGCTTTATTTTCGAAGAATATAGTATATTTTCAAGTAAATTGGTATAGACATCTATATATTTTCTGTGCTAGTATAAGCCAAAGAAAAGTTATTATATTGATAAAATGAAAACGCTTTATACGTCTTTTCGTTCTGCTGAATTAAAAGAAGTTAGGAACAAGGGAGATGAGTTCGATGTTAAATTTTTTACAAAAGATTGGTAAAGCCCTTATGCTGCCAATTGCTGTTTTGCCAGCAGCAGCTATATTACTTCGCTTAGGTCAGCCAGATTTACTTGATATTGCATTTATGGCGGCCGCGGGAAAAGCGATTTTTGATAATCTTGCCTTACTATTCGCTTTAGGTATTGCAATAGGATTATCCAAAGATGGAAGCGGTGCAGCGGCATTAGCTGGTCTTGTTGGTTACTTTGTTTTAACGAATGGAACACAAGCAATTAATAAAGATATCGATATGGCTGTTTTAGGCGGTATTATATCAGGTATAGTTGCAGCTCTTCTATATAATAGATACTCCGACATAAGACTCCCTGAATGGCTTGGATTCTTTTCAGGGAAAAGATTCGTCCCAATTATCACTTCGCTGGCGATGATTATACTTGCGGGGATATTCGGCTTTGTCTGGCCGCCAATTCAGGATGTAATCAATAGTGTTGGAGACTGGATTACAGGTGCAGGGGCATTGGGTGCCGGCGTATTCGGCGTATTGAATCGCTTATTGCTTCCAGTAGGATTGCATCATGTCTTGAATAGTATGGTTTGGTTCGTTTTTGGTGAATACAATGGTGCGACAGGTGATATAAATCGTTTCTTCGCAGGGGACCCGACTGCTGGGCCCTTCATGACCGGCTTTTTCCCGATCATGATGTTCGGCCTTCCAGCCGCCGCATTAGCGATGATTGCAGCTGCTAAAAAAGAGAAACGTAAACTGGTGACGGGGATGCTTATTGGGTTAGCTTTCACTTCTTTCCTAACAGGAATCACTGAACCGATTGAATTTCTGTTCATGTTCATCGCCCCAGTGTTATATGTAATACATGCCCTTTTAACCGGGGTCTCTATGGCACTCGCTGTTATGTTGGATATCCATCATGGTTTTGGATTCTCCGCAGGAGCCATTGATTATTTCTTGAACTTCGGCATTGCGCAAAAACCGCTATGGTTAATACCGATTGGATTGGTATACGCGGTCGTTTACTTCGTGATTTTCTATTTTGTCATTAAGATCATGGATTTAAAAACACCAGGCCGTGAAGACGATGAGGAAAATGTGGAAGAAGAAACGATTGTGAAAACAGGGGATAAATATACCGATATGGGATCGCTTTTCATTCAAGACCTTGGCGGTAAAGAGAATATAAAGATAATTGATAACTGTGCAACACGCTTACGTTTACAAGTGGCCGATTCAGGAAATGTGAATGAAGCAGCTTTAAAAAGGCATGGTGCGCGGGGTGTCATGAAATTAAATAAATCGAGTGTACAAGTCATTGTTGGAACGAATGTAGAATTCGTTGCAAATGCAATGAAACAACTTGTCAAGAATGGCGTCGATCCAAGCAAAGTGAAAACAAGTCCAGCTGCACAAGTGGCAGAGGATAAAATGGAAGAAAACCAAGCTTTGGGTGCTAATGACTTTGTCCTTCCAATTGAAGGAACCGTTTTACCGATCGAACAAGTTCCCGATCAAGTGTTTGCCATGAAAATGATGGGGGATGGCTTTGCTATCGAGCCAGTCAACGGAAAACTAGTATCCCCAATTGATGGGGAAGTTCTAAGTATCTTCCCGACAAATCATGCACTGGGATTGAAAATGGATAATGGTCTGGAAATCCTGATTCATGTTGGTCTAGATACAGTTAAATTAAATGGCGAAGGGTTTACAGCTCTTGTTCAAGAAGGTCAAAGAATAACAAAAGGAACACCTCTTTTGGAAATTGACTTAGATTTCATAAAACGGAATGCACCATCAACGGTCACTCCTATTATATTCACTAACTTACCAGAAGGAACGGCAGTGAAATTGCAAAAGTCAGGGATCCAGAAACAAAATACACCGGATATCATCCAGTTGGAAAAACTATAAAATGTGTAAAAAAAGGGGTGTCGACTTGTCGACATCCCTTTTTTAATTGGATGAAACGGCTTCTTTGTATACTTCTTGCTGTGATAAATTGTCATAACCAAAACAAACGGGTGCACCATTGGCAGGATCTATCATGACTCTTGCATGAATACGAAAGACTTCTTCTAAAACGGCAGGTGTAATGATTTCGCCCGGGGTACCGATTTTAACGATTTCTCCTTCCTTCTGAACGATATTATGATTTCACTCTGCCTGTTGTGGTCAGTGAGTTACCTGTAAGACCAGACTGAAGTCCATGGCCTTCGCATGGAGGAGCGGAAAACTTTCTGAAATTCATATCTGCCAAGGGGATTGTATTTGAGCTGCCATCGAATTTTTTGATTTTGATTAGGAAAGGGAGTGTCAAGGTGGACAAGGGGAGGAAAAACCGTAAAAGATCATATCGTGTTGACTAGTATGAGGAATTTCCATCTGGTTAATTCATTTCTTTGTCTTGAGGCCATATATGATAAAAAAAAAGAGCCTGTTCGATTGGAAACAGGCTCTAAATATAACATTAGGTCTTAAGACTCAGCGAAAAAGAGTATTAAGCATTCGAGCATATGCCGGTTATTTCTGAAGCATCAACGATACGCTGAACTTCTGATCCTTCAAGTGTCTCTTTTTTCAATAACTCTTCAACGAGCTCTTCATATTGTAATCGATTCGAGTCAATCAACATTTCCGTCTCAGAAATCGCTTTCGTGAATAATTCCTGCATCTTTTGCTCCTTCTCACCTTTATTAAAGGTGAGGGTAAATCCATCTTGAAGCATTCCGGTATCGACCATTTGTTCAAGCAGATGCTTCGCCTGTTGTACATCTCCGCCTACACCGATGCTATGTTCTCCTAAATACATTCTTTCCGCCACGCCACCTGCTAAGATCATTTTGACTTGATCAAGCAATTCACTGGCTGTTGCCAGATGGAGTTCTTTTGGTATTGGCGCTACATATCCAAGGGCTTCCCCACGCGGAATGATGGTCGCCTTTCGAACGGAACCGGGCTTTGTCAAAGCTGCAATAAGGGCATGTCCACTTTCATGAATGGCCACACGCCGCTTCGTATCCGCATCATTCAAGGTACGTGATGTCGCTCCAAGTATCGTACGGTCAATGGCGTAATCTAGATCCTGTTTACGAATCATATCCTGTTCATTCCTCAGGGCATGTCGTGAGGCAGTATCGAACAGGGAGCTTAAGTCAGCGCCGGAGAAACCGGATGTACTTTCAGCCAACTCATCCAGGGAAGCCAGGACATCTGTCGCTAGATGCTTTCCCTTCGTATGGATATCGATGATTTCCTTTCTTCCCTGTGTATCTGGAAGTGGAACTTGGAAAGAAAAATCAATCCTGCCCGGACGTAGAAATGCCTCATCGAGCATATCTTTCCGGTTGGTCGCTGCAATGAATAAAATGCCTTCATTTGGATGGCCTCCATCCAATTGCACAAGCAGTTCAGTTAACGTTTTTTCGCCTTCTTCCCCGCCATGAGCTTTCCTTTTACCAGCCAACGCGTCCACTTCATCGATGAAAATGACAGCTGGCGATTGCTTACGTGCATTTTGGAAAAGGCTGCGGACTCGGGCTGCACCGACTCCAACAAACATTTCGTTGAAGGCTGAACCGCTCGTTGAGAAGAAGTTTGCACCAAGCTCTTTTGCAATTGCCTGTGCAAGCAGAGTTTTCCCCGTTCCAGGGGGGCCATATAATAAAATGCCTTGAGGCGGCTTAATTCCAATTTTAGCTGAACGTTCAGGTTCCTTCAGTGTAGTGAGTGTCTGTAGGATTTCCTGTTTGATTTCGGATTGCAACCCGCCTACATCATCCAGAGTTATCTCTGGCAGGGGCTTTGGGGTGGAAAGGCTTTGTTTTTTACTGCCGATCCGCAATCCGTTCTTTGATTTTTTCTGTATAATGACACCGGTTGTGACGAGAGCCGCCATTAAACCGCCTAAAATCCATAATGCTGATTTATTAGTTGATGAAAAAGAATATTGAACGTTATAAGTTTCGACAAGTTTATTGATCATTTGACTGTTGGGAGGAATATTGGAAACATATTCTCCATCTGGCGTGGAGATGTGAAGAGTGCCATTTCTTTTTTCTTCAATGGTGACAAGGGCTCCATTTTGGGCTTTAATCGTCTTTTCTACCGAAGAAAAGGGAATGACCATATCCTTTGACTGAGTAACAACATACCAACTGACTCCAGCAATTATCACAATGAGAGCCGTAAGGAACGGCAGCAATTTCGAAACTAATTTAGAGTTCGAGTTCAATTTTTCATCTCCTTTAAGAGTATATATCTAGTATAAAATTTTTAAACATGTAATCTATAGGTCTTTATACCTTAAATTAAAGGTAAATAATGTGAAATGAAAGAAATAATATTTATTATGGTAGTTTAAAGATCCCGGAATTTAGAAATATTTAATCTAACCAGCATATTAGACTTTTTAAAAGCGAAATGCTAAAGTGAAATGGTCTAAGTCATGAAAAAATAAAATGGTAGAAGAGTGTGAAGTTCTATGAGTAAATTTATAAAAGACTATATGATTACGATGAAGGATATCGTTAGAGAAGGGGATCCCATTCTGCGTCAGGTAACGGATGAAGTTAGCCTGCCGATTTCGGATGAAGATCGTGAAACGTTGGGATGCATGATGCAATACCTGAAAAATAGTCAGGATCCAAAACTCCAAAAGAAGTTCAACTTGCGTGAAGGAGTGGGGTTGTCTGCAAATCAGATAGGCTTGAATAAACGTATGTTCGTCATGTATTTTCCCGACGAAAAGGGGAAGCTGTTTGAATATGCCCTTGTGAATCCGAAAATCATCAGTCATTCGGCCACTATGATCTATTTACCGCAAAGTGAAGGCTGCCTTTCTGTCGACCGTGATATTAAAGGCTATGTACCGCGTTATGAACGGGTTAAAATTAAAGCGGTGGATGGTAATGGTGAGGAAATAGAGATGCGGCTGAAGGGCTTTGCTGCAATCGTTTTTCAACATGAGTTAGATCATTTAAACGGGACGATGTTTTATGACCGGATCAACACCGAAAACCCTTTCAAGCTTCCGGAAAACGTGGAAGTGAAAAGTCTGTAAGGAAAAAAGGCAAAGCGCCATGCTTTGCCTTTTTACCGTTTTATGGCTGAGGAAGCATATCCTCTTCCATATGCTTTTGCAAATCACTGGATATGGCCATGCTCATTTGCTGGTACCCTTCTGAAGTGAGGTGGATGCCATCATCGCTAATCAAGCGACCCAAGTCGCCGGAGGATTTAATATAGGAACGGATATCGATCAATGGCACCTTTAGTTCCTCTGCAAGGTGTTTCAATTGGCGATTATACATCCCATGCCAATGTTCAATACCACCGACATGGGAAACGAAATGCCCGATCGAATGACCGAACTTATCAGCGATGGATCTGTAATACCTGGCAGGGTCAAGTGGCGGGAGAGTTAAAAGGAATGGTGTTACATGCTTGTCCTGAATCTGCTTGACAAGTTGTGTGATATTATCCAGGTAGCGTTCGATTGGAACGATGGGCTCATGGTCACCTTCTGGATTGTTGGCTACTTCATCCCAATGGAAGTTACAGTCGTTTCCACCGACCTCTATTAGTACGATATCGGGATTTTCAGACATGACGTCTTTCTCGATCCGGCTAACCAACATGTCGGAGTTGTCATTGAAAACCCCTTTATTCAAGCTTCCACGAATGGCAAAGATTCTGTTAGCTTAGCTAAAGAGTTCGGATAATTTTCTTTAATGATGCGAAGGCGCCCCATAACATAAGAAATGCCTCTTGTTAAACTGTCACCAAAACATACGATCTTCAAACTTCTCACCTCGGTATGTGAATGTGTTACTTATATTTTAGTTGTGGAATGATTTTTCGGCAATCTTCACCTCCCATTTATAGAAGGAAGATGAAAATAACAAAAAGCGCTGGAATTTCAGCGCTTTTTGTTTATTGCAATGATTCCTTTTTTGAAGGTGTTTCCACTCTTGTTTTTCCCATGAAGAAAACAGTGATTGCAGCAAGACCGATCGGAATGAGAGCCAAGGTGAATATTAATGATATCGAATCGGACATCGCATGAACGATTTTATCCAAGATAAAGTCCGGAATCTCGGCACGTGTATCCGATTGGAAGAGCTGACGTGGGTCCTCCATCAATCCGGCTGTATCCGGACCTCCTTGCATTCCTTTAAATGCTTCCGTCATTTTACTTTGGAATACATTTGTCTGAATCGCTCCATAAATCGTTACACCGAGTGTCATCCCAAATGAACGGAGGAATGAGTTTGTTGAGTTGGCCGACCCCCTGAATCTAGGTTCCAAGTTGTGAATGGACGCAATAGGTAAAAGGGAGAAAGAAAAGCCCATGCCAAATCCAGTAAGAATCATGTACAAAGTTAATAAAGTCCTGCTGGTATCAGGGGTAATGGTCCCTAATAGAAGCATTCCTGCAAAATAACAGATGACGGAAATCGTCATTAAGTTGCGAAAGCTTGTCTTTGTATTGAATATCCCGCCAACTGCACTGCCGAATACTGAACCAAGCATCATGGGAGTGAGAATCAAGCCGGCATTTGTTGCGGAACCACCGTAAACTGCCTGCACGAAAATCGGGATATAGACGGTTAAAATAATGAACGTGCCGCCATAAAGAATCGCTAAAATCTGAGAAGTGGCAAATAATCGCCTTTTAAACAGCCATAATGAAATGATTGGATCTTTTGCTCTTTTTTCGAAAAAGAAAAATGAAACGAAGAAAACCACAAAACTGGAAAACAGGCCTATGATAGGAGAGGAACTCCAGCCATACTCCCCGCCCAGTTCGAGAGCGAACATTAAGCTGATAACGGCAATGACGAGAGTTGCTGCGCCACCCCAATCAATTTTTTGCTCTTGGGTGTTGGGTGACTCCTTGTAATAATTCCAGATGAAAAATAAAGAAATGACCCCAATCGGAACATTGACGTAGAAAATCCAATGCCAGCTGGAGTATTCAGTAATATAAGCGCCTAAAAGTGGTCCCAATACGCTTGAGGCCCCAAATACAGCGCCGAAAAGGCCAGTTAATTTCCCGCGTTTTTCCGGTGGGAAAATATCAAAAATGATCGTAAAGGCTATAGGCATCAAAGCGCCTCCGCCTATCCCTTGGATTGCACGGAAGATACTTAACTGCACTATGCTCTGAGCCATGCCGCATAATGCGGAACCGACCAAAAAGACTATAAGTCCAAAAATAAAAAACCGCTTTCTTCCATACATGTCGGAAAGCTTACCGAAAATCGGCATACTTGCCATCGTGGCGACCATATAGGCAGATGTCACCCATACAAACTTATCGAACCCGCCTAAATCAGAAACGATCGTTCCCATTGCAGTTGCAACAATCGTATTATCCATTGCTGACATCAAGATACCCAATAGTAAACCGGCAACAATGAATTTTTGTTTTTTTTGATTGTTCATTTATTTTCCTCCTTCAAATCAACCAGCTAATGAATTTCCTTTACATGGTTGAAGGGTAAACGTTAAGATGAAACAAAATATTTATCTTGAAAATCAAGATAAATTTAAGTGTAAAAGGGGTGGCATTTTATGTCAAGTGATAATGGGTTGAATGCAACTCTGTTAGAGAGTTTAACACACAGATTGCAGCGGTATGGAATGAGGTCCGTTTTATTTCAACAAAACATGGCCCAGAAAATAGGGGTGTCCCATACGGACTTAAAGAGTGCTGAAATATTGAATGAAACAGGACCGATTACCGCCGGTGAATTATCCAAAATTACAGGATTGAGTACGGGATCGGTTACGGCACTGATCAATCGCCTTGAGAAATCCGGTTATGTTAAAAGGGAACGAGATCAATTGGATGGAAGAAGGGTAATGATTGCACCGATACCCGAAAGACAGGAACAGATTAAATCGCACTATCAATCGCTCTCTATGGCAACCAAGGAGTTATGTTCCGCTTATAATGAGCAAGAGCTAATGTTAATCGATAAATTTATTGAGGATATAACAAAAATCATGGACAAAGAAAATGACAAATTAATGAGTGAGCGTGAAAGGTAGCAGATGTATAGGCTGCCTTTTTTATCTTTAGCCAGCCGGTGGCTTATCATACGAAAGGAAAAGGGATAAAGTTGAATATTTTGGAAGAGAATGAACAATGTTATGTTTCCATTAAAATATATATTGATAATGAATTTCATTATCTGCTAATATGAATCTACAAAACATTTCAAAGGGAGAATACAATATGAAGAAAGCAAAGGCGTCATTAGCAGTATTACTATCAACCAGTCTATTATTTGGCTGTGCGCAGGAAAAGGAAGGAACTAAACCGGCAGATGATAAGGCCAAAGAAGTGAGTGCGAGTAAGCTTGATGGTGTATCTAGCGAGTACCGGGAATATGCCATTGGTGAAATAGAAGAGTTCGTAAACGCAACGGAAGAATTCACTACGGCCGTATCTGCCGGTGATATTGAAAAGGCGAAGGAATTATACGCACCAGCACGGATGCATTATGAGAGAGCGGAACCCATCGCTGAAGTTTTTGGCGATCTTGATCCCAAAATCGATGCGCGTAAAGGGGATGTCAAAGATGAAGAATGGGGCGGTTACCATAGGATTGAAATGGGGTTATGGCAAGAAAATACAACGAAAGGATACGAAAAGTATGCAGATAAATTAATGAGTGATGTCAATTTGCTTCGTGCCAAAGTTGAGACGGTTGAGGTAACACCTGATTTGTTGATCACGGGTGCAGTGGATTTATTGAATGAAGTTTCCACGAGTAAAGTGACAGGAGAAGAAGACCGATACTCCCATACCGATTTATATGATTTCGTGGCTAATGTTGAAGGTGCAGAAAAGATCTATGAACTGCTTACTCCAGCTCTAAAAGAAAAGGATGCGAAGCTTGCTGCGGAAATCCAAAAACGTTTTGACGATGTATACGGCTTGCTTGAAAAGCATAAGGAAGGCAATGGCTACATCTCATATACGGATTTAAAGGAATCTGAAGTCAAAGAGTTAAGTCAAGCAATTGATGCATTGGCTGAACCACTTTCGCAAATAGGTATTGTAACGGAGGAATCTTAATTGAAAGAACATACGCCGAAAGATGAAACCGGGCTTTTTACAAAAAAGGTGAGTCGTCGAAACATGTTGAAAACGGCAGGAGTGGGTGGAATCGGAGTCGTGATAGGAGCATCCGGATTTGGTGGGCTTCTGACACTTTCTGAACAAAAGGCGAAGGGACAAACTAAGGATATTGTTCCTTTTTATGGAGCGCACCAAGCTGGTATCACCACTGAAGCGCAAGATAACCTTTACTTCGCATCATTGGAAGTAACCACGGATAAAAGGTCAGACTTAATCCAGTTATTTAAGGATTGGACAGAGGCTGCGGCTCAGATGACCGCGGGGAATTTGATTGGTGATACATCACTTAATACGAATATGCCTCCAAAGGATACAGGGGAAGCGAAAGAATTATCACCTTCCAATTTAACGATCACTTTTGGAGTGGGGCCGACCCTGTTTTCGAAGGATGGAAAAGATCGATTTGGTTTGAAATCAAAAAGACCTGCCGAATTAAAGGACCTGCCCCAATTCCCTTTAGATGCTTTAGAAGAAGAATGGAGCGGTGGGGATATTTGTATTCAAGCATGTGCAGATGATCTTCAAGTGGCTTTCCATGCCGTCCGGAACTTAGTGAGGATAGGCAGAGGGAAAGCGATCATTCATTGGGCACAAACAGGTTTTCAACGGACTAAGCAAGCCGATTCACAAAAAACGACACCGCGGAACTTATTCGGGTTTAAGGATGGTACTGTCAATCCGGATAAGAATGATAATAATGAAATGAATGAGCATGTTTGGGTGAAGGGTGAGGACGGTCCTGACTGGCTTGTTGGAGGCAGTTATATGGTGGTGCGACGAATCCAGATGTACATTGAAGTTTGGGACCGGACTATATTGAAAGAACAAGAAAATACGTTTGGCCGTCATCGCGACAGTGGAGCCCCACTAGGAATGAAGAATGAGTTCGATACCGTGGACCTTGAAGCTAAAGATCCAAATGGAAATCGGATCATTCCAGAAGATTCACATATGAGTCTCTCCAGGGGGGACGGAAAAGCAAAGATATTGCGGCGTCCATATTCATATGCAGATGGAATGGATCCTAAAACAGGGAGCTTCAATGCCGGCTTGCTATTCATTTGTTTTCAGCGAAACCCAAGTAAACAATTCATACCCATACAAGAGCGACTGGCGAAAAATGATAAGCTCAACGAATATATCGTTCACAGGGGCAGTGCCATGTTCGCTTGTTTACCAGGTGTGAAAAAGGGTGGCTATATCGGGGATTCCCTTTTTGGATAAATATAATTTCAAATGAGGACGTGAAAATCGCCAGCATGGACATTATCCAGTTGGCGATTTTAGTTCATGAATAAGGAGGAACCACTATGACCGTTTCTAGATGGAAGAGTGGGATATTGGTTTTAGTCGTCAGTCTTTTATTTCTTTCGACTGATATAAAGATGGTTTCGGCGGGTGAAAACCATGATCAGCTTTTTGTTTATATTGGCGATAGTTTAATGAAGGTAAAATCCGGCGACCTTGAGGAAGTATCGAAAAATATCGATCTATTCGAGCAAGATTGGAAAACGATAAAAACGGACAGCGAGAGTGCGAGGAAAGTCGACGAGCAGCTATCCGCTGTAAAAAGTGCTGTGAGCGACCAAGCCTCCACAGATGAAATCAAGAAGCGATTATCGGCATTATCAAGTACGCTTGTTATTTATGATGCCAATGAAAACCCTGTTGACAAGACTGACTATAAAGAACGGTTACAAGCGATACTTCCATTAATAGATAAGTTGGAGGCTTTGATAACTGAAGGTGACTTTGATCAAGCTAAAGTTCAATATACCAATCTCCTGAATCAATGGACCGATGCAGAGGTCATTGTCAGGGAGAAAAGTGTTGCTACATATGGTGAGTTTGAAACGAAAATGGCCTTTGTGCGGATAGCGATTACCCAAGACCCACCTGATCCGGAAAAAGCCCAAAAAAATCTAACTGAATTGAAGGGTCTAATCGAGGATTTCCTTGCTGGTAAAGTTGAAGTAGGAAGCCAGAAGAACACATATTCACTTGGGGATGTAACAGAACTTTTACAAGGAAGTGCAACGGATATTGAAAAGGATGAAATCGATTCTGCCGTTGATAAGCTAAATGAAATCTTAACAATTTGGCCTAATGTAGAAGGGGAGGTTTCCACAAGGGACAGCAAGCTTTACAGCGATATGGAAACGAAAGTCCCGACCGCAATCAGCCTATTAGAGTCGAAAAATGTAAAGGCAGATGAAGCAAAGGGAATCGTATCCGATTTAAACACAAGGTTACTCCCTTTAATTGAGGATACGGGTTATACAACATGGGATGCAGCTCTGATCCTTTTGCGGGAAGGGTTGGAAGCACTCTTGATTGTAGCTACATTGCTGTCTTTCCTAAAGAAAATCGGGCAAGCGGACAAACAAAAATGGATTTGGACAGGAGTTGGTGCGGGTTTAGCTGCCAGTTCTATATTGGCGGTCATAATCAATATCGTTTTCTCTCAGATCACAGCTGCTTCAAGCCGGGAATATATTGAGGGAATCACTGGGATAATAGCTGTATTGATGATGTTGACAATTGGTCTTTGGCTTCATAGTAAATCGAATGTCAATGCATGGAACCGGTATATCGGCAAGCAAATGAACCAAGCCATTGCGACGGGGAGTATCATCTCTTTCGCTTTAATCAGTTTTCTATCCATATTCCGTGAAGGTGCCGAGACGATTATCTTTTATGCTGGAATGGCTCCTTATATGGAATTAAAGCAGCTGTTGAGCGGGATTTTCCTTGCCTTCCTCATTTTAGTGGTAATTGGTTTCATCATGCTGCGGTACAGTGTGAAATTACCGATGACCCTATTCTTTAAAGTGGCAACGATACTCATATATGCCTTGGCTTTCAAGATTCTTGGAGTCTCTATCCACTCACTTCAGGTTTCTCAAGTGTTACAGACAAATACGATCAGCTCCTTCCCATTTGTGGAAACGATAGGTCTTTATCCAACAATGGAAACGCTGGTGCCGCAAGGTGTATTATTATTGCTGATTGCATTGGCCACCATTTGGGTCAAAAAGAGTAATTCCTTACGGGCAACCGAATAATAAAATGGGACTGACGAATGTCAGTCCCATTTTATGTGTGGTATTAGCGAATAGATCGGCGATAGGAATATTGCTTCCATTGAAAAAGGATGAAGCAGCCGATGCAGAATCCAAGAATGGCTATGAGAGAAGCCATGCCGACCATCAAGGTGAATATATAACCGGTAACATTCCAACCCAGCAAAAAAGAAGTGAATCCAAGTCCTAAGCAAGCGACTGCTATGACCTGGTTGAATTGTTGCTGTGAATGATCTTCAGGAATATAATCGGAAGGTTTCTTTTTCAGAAAGAGCTTGGCGAGACGCATCACTGGATTGAAATTAAAGAGAAGACCCAAAAGTCCTGCTGTTAAAGGAATCACTAATATCCATATTTGTCCCGTTAATAAGGCGGTGGCTACGCTTAACAAAATGACCCATTGATTCGTTCGTACTAAGGGACGGGGAATGGAACGGATTTCACTCGTCATACTTATACCAACCTTCCTTATGTGTTTTGTGATATTTCATCTTTATTATAATCACTTGTGAATTGAAAAGCTAATAAAATAAAGTCAAAAACTCTCCTTGTTTATAATTATTTTAATTTAGTATTGATTATCATTATAAAAGTAGTATAATATATATAACAAGCAATTAAAGTAAGGAGGACAGTATAAATGGTAGCAAAAGTCTGTGAAACATGCGGAACACCAATAAAAAAGCTAAAGCATTCTTCCCTATGCCAATGCGGTCCTAAGATATTGAGCAATCAATTCTCAGTTAAAACAAAAAAATAAATCCGTGGATTAAATTATAAAATTAAACCGATTATTCAATTAATCGGTTTTTGTTTTTCCATTAAAGGGTAAAAAGAGGGTAATAAATATTTTTCATTTCAATTAAAATAATGTACGATTATGGAATAGAATAAAACGTCATGGAGGAAAAGACATACTTTTTGTTTGTCAAACCATCACGTGACGGTTAGGGGGGGTTATGTTGGGAACGAGACTTTAAAAATTGGCGAGTTGGCGGAAATGGCGAACGTTACGAAACGAACCGTAGATTATTATACGAACCTAGGCTTGCTTAAAGCAGAACGTTCCGCCTCTAATTACCGTTATTATTCAGTCGGTGAACTTGAAAGGCTCCGCCGTATCGAAGGATACAAAAGAGAAAACCTTTCATTGGAAGATATTAAAGAACTACTTAAAAAGGAAATGGAAGCCGCGTCAGCAATTGAGGAAAAAGGTCTTCAACTCAAGAATAAAATGGATGGCCTGAACGAGGAACTTCAGGAATTCATCAGCTTGATTGAAAAGGACGGAAAAAGTGAGCTTCTTCTAAAAAAACAGGTGTCCCGTGAAAGCATGGCCTTGATCCAATCATTATTATTGTTGCTTGTATGATTAAAATTTATCTCTATAGTTTTATGCACTAAGGTGCATATTAACGATATAGGCTAAATGGTTTTGGTTCATGTTATAAGGCAAAAATCGCATTTTGAAACGACAATAACCATTTATACAGGAGGTGCTTGGGATTAAGCCGTACATGTCTAATCCGAAGGTCAGAAGGATTGGCACTATATGGCGAACCCGCACATATTGGAGATTTTTATAAAGTTAATAGCAGTAGCTGTATTAATAGCATTAACCGCATTTTTCGTTGCATCGGAATTTGCAATCGTGAAAGTCAGAAGTTCCCGAATCAATCAATTGATTGAAGAAGGGCATAGAAATGCCCTCGCAGCCAAGAAAGTGACAACGCATATCGATGAGTACTTATCTGCCTGTCAATTGGGGATTACAGTAACCGCCTTAGGTTTGGGGGTGTTGGGTGAACCGACGGTCGAGGCGATCTTAAAACCATTGTTCACTAAATGGGGATTAGAGGAATCCGTAAGTCACATCATCTCGTTCCTGATCGCGTTCGGTTCCGTAACATTCCTTCATGTTGTAGTCGGTGAATTGGCACCGAAAACGGTTGCCATTCAAAAGGCTGAAGATGTAACCTTGCTTTTTGCAAAGCCGTTAATTCTCTTCTACCGCATTTTATACCCATTCATTTGGTTACTGAATGGTTCTGCGCGTCTTCTGACTGGCATTTTCGGATTAAAGCCAGCATCTGAGTCAGAAATGGCCCATTCTGAAGAAGAGCTGCGCATCATTTTATCGGAAAGCTATAAAAGCGGTGAGATCAACCAATCGGAATACAAATATGTAAATCAGATATTTGAATTTGATGAGCGTATTGCCAATGAAATCATGGTTCCGCGTACGGAAATGACCGTTATCGAAAAAGGCATGCCATTATTGGAAGTTGTTGAACTTATTCAAGAAGAACAATACACAAGGTATCCGGTCATAGACGGCGATAAAGATAACGTCGTGGGGATGGTCAATATCAAGCGACTTTATACAGCGACGATTACAGAAGATAATGTAACAGCTTTGACGGTGGATTCCTTTGTAACGCCCATCATACGTGTTCTTGAAACGATCGCCATTCATGATTTGCTGCTGAAAATGCAGAAGGAACGGATCCATATGGCAGTTTTGACTGATGAATATGGCGGAACTGCCGGTCTTGTTACGGTTGAAGACATCCTTGAAGAAATCGTTGGGGAAATCCGTGATGAATTTGACCAGGATGAACGTCCGCTCATTCAAAAGATTGATGAAGGGCATTATGTATTCGACGCTAAAACATTGGTTGAAGATGTCAATGATACCCTTGCTATCGATTTGCCGGAGGAAGATATCGATACATTGGGAGGATGGTTCCTGACAGGCAGATTTGAGATTGCTGTCGGGGATAAAATCGAATACGCCGGATTTGAATTTACTGTAAAGGAAATGGACGGCCACCATGTTTTATATGTTGAAGTGAAGAAGATTAAATAAACAGGATCACAACAAGAGCCGAAAGTGGAAACTTTCGGCTTTTATTAATGCTCCTTCGTTCGAACAATGACAATTATAACAATGGTTAAAGCAGACTGTTACTTACTTGGAAAAGGAATTCCTTGAAAAGTACGCTGTAGGTAACCATTTTGACTTGGAAAATGTTAAAATTGACTTTGAGCAATGAATCTATCTATATATCATTTTAAAGTGTCAAAGAATAAAAGTAATACTAATGATAGTATTAAGATTTACTTTGCAATGCCGTTTATTTTTGGCTGGTATAAATAAGTATCGAAGGTGGGCGGGAAAATGGGTTTTAAGAAGAAGCAAATGTTGGGATTTGGTTTAATCTTGTTTTTCTTGGCTATTTTACTTTCTTTCATGATGGTTACGCTTAACAATTTAAAGAGCAGCATGACTGAGATAGTTGAAAATCGCTATGAAAAAGTTCAAGATTCGATGGAAATCCGTCAGCTTTTTTCCAGGTCGGACCGTGAGATCCTGTTTGCAGCTAATGATGCAAACAAAGAAGAAAGAGCAGAGAGCCTCGAAATCATCAATGAGAATCATAGTTTGATTGAATCAAAAATTGCTGGGTTATCAGGTTCGTTAAATAAGGCGAAAGCAAAGCAATTATTGAAAGAGTTCGAGACTCAATATGCTTCTTACTCCATAACGGAGGCTGAGATCATCCAAAAGATAAAGTCGGGAAACTCTTCGGATCTAACAAGCCTGATGGATGACCAGAGGGAAAAACGAACGAAAGTCATCAGTACGATGGATGAATTTAAGGATTACCAAGAAGGTGTCATGAAAGATACATTAAGTAATTCGAAACAAACCTATGAAGATATGATCGGCTTTGTGATTTTTGCGGTTATTCTCAGCATTTTGGTTATTTCCGTAACGGTTGTTTGGATGATTCGCAGTACTTCGAAAGATCTGCAATCGATTACGAATGTCATCAAAAATATCGATTTTAAAAATTTATCTGTCATACCAAGAGTTCCGGTTCGGACTACTGATGAAATTGGTGATATAGCGAGATCGTTCAATGATATGGCGGAATCGCTTGAAGACTATAATCGAAAAGAGAAAGATTTCACCGAAAAGATCAGTGAACAGAACTGGATCCAGACCCGTGTTGCAGATATAGCTACCATGTATCAGCGCATTGTTGATGTGGAAGTTCTGGCTGACCGGTTCATTACAAGACTTGCACCGATGATGGGGGCTTCAATTGGAGCTTTTTACGTCAAACGGGGTGAGGGTGTGGATATGCGTTTTGTGAAGCTTGCCAGCTTTGCTGGAGATGGCGAAGATTCGGGCAGACGTGAATTCCGTCTTGGCGAAGGGTTGATCGGACAATGTGCCCTTGAAAAGAAATCCAAAGTCATTGACGATATCCCTGAAGATTTTCAATTGGTAACGACAGGATTAGGGGAAGTCAATCCGAAAAGCATTGTCATTGCGCCAGTCGTTTTTGAGGAAGAAGTTGTGGCGATGGTTGAACTGGCAAGTTTGGAGACTTTTACGAAGTTGCAAAAATCTTTCCTGAACCAGGTTCTTGATACTCTAGGCATCACGATTAATAATGTAGAGGGCCGGATGGAAATAGAGCGTTTATTGAAAGAATCACAAGCACAGACCGAAGAGTTACAGGCTCAATCGGAAGAATTGCAGTCACAGTCAGAGGAAATGCAAGCCCAATCGGAGGAACTGCAAACACAGGCTGAAGAGTTGCGAATGATCAATGAACAATTAGAAGAGAGAAATCGTGAAACCGAAGAAAAATCGAAAGAGCTTCAAGTCGCAAAACAAAATCTTGAAAAACAGGCGGAAGAATTAAAGTTAAGTTCAAAATACAAATCGGAGTTTATGGCAAATATGTCCCATGAATTGCGGACACCGCTCAATAGTATTCTGATTTTATCTGAAATGCTTTCAGATCCAAATGATAGTAAATTAAATGAAGAGCAACAGGAATTCGCTCGTGTCATTAATTCATCGGGCCAAGACTTATTAACGTTGATTAATGACATTTTGGATTTATCAAAAGTTGAAGTCGGAAAGCTTGAAGTGGTCTTTGACGAAATGAATTTGAGTGAACTTCCTGAGTTATTGCACCGTAACTTCGATCATGTAGCGAAGAAAAAGAACATTGACTTTATAATAGAAAAAAGTAAAAACGTTCCGGATATTTTCTTTACGGATGAACAGCGCTTCCAGCAAATTTTGAAAAACCTGTTATCCAATGCATTTAAATTCACGGAAAAAGGTTCTGTGTCTGTTCAAATCCAAAAAGCTGATGAAGAAAATGTAGCACAATGGATACAGACAAAAGGAGCTAGCAATTGGGTTGAAATTAAGGTGACGGATACGGGCATCGGAATATCAAAAGAAAAGCAAAAACTTATCTTTGAAGCGTTTCAGCAAGGTGACGGAGCTACAATGAGAAAATATGGCGGTACGGGCCTAGGGCTATCGATTTGCCGGGAGTTTGCTAAACTTCTGGGAGGCTGGGTCATTGTAGATAGTGAAGAAGGGCAAGGCAGTACCTTTACTTTCTTTATTCCAAGCATGCCAGAGGGCTTCAAAAATGTCGGCGAAGCAATAGCTGCTTCTCCAGAAGTGGCAGCAGCTAACCACGATGATTCTGAAGCGCCTTTTGGCGGTCAAGGAGAATCGGATGTAGTTATAATGGATGAAGAAAATCAGAATAAGGTCAAACCATTCTGCAATAAAACAGTACTGGTCGTCGATGATGATCACCGTAATATATTTGCTCTGAAAAATGCGCTGAAGCATGAGGGGATGGAAATCCTTACAGCTGAAAACGGCTATGAATGTTTGGAACTCCTTGAAAAAGGAAACGATATAGATGTTATTTTGATGGATATCATGATGCCAGGCATGGACGGTTACGAAACGATGACCAGAATTCGCGAGCAAAGTAAGTTCGAGGAACTCCCAATCATCGCGCTAACTGCGAAAGCGATGAAAGGCGATAGGGAAAAATGCCTGAAGGCCGGCGCCTCGGATTATGTCAGCAAGCCGTTGAAATTGGATCAGCTGCTATCCGTCCTAAGAGTATGGCTAACTAATTGATTGATAGTACGGGTAAGGAAGGTTTTGCATGAAGGATACTTTAACGATTGAGGAAAGAGAAGATTTAGAAATCGAATTATTGTTAGAGGCCATTTATTCCGTTTCTGGCTTTGACTTTCGCAAATATATGCGTTCTTCAATAAAAAGAAGAGTTGAAAATAGAATGAGACTGGACCATGTTCGCAGGATTAGCGGAATGATTGAAATGGTTTTATATGATAAAGGGTATGTTGAGAAGCTTTTGAAGGATTTTTCAATAAATGTCACTGAAATGTTTCGCGATCCGGATTTCTTTAAAGCCTTTCGTTTAAATATTGTACCGCTCCTGAAAAAACTTCCTGAAATCAGAATTTGGCATGCGGGATGTTCGACCGGTGAAGAAGCCTTTTCCATGGCGATCATCCTCAAGGAAGAAGGACTTTATGATAAGGCGAGGATTTACGCCACTGATATGAATGATGAAGTCCTCCGTCATGCGGAAAAAGGAATATTACCTTTAAATAGAATGCAGTCTTATACGAAAAACTATTTGCAAGCTGGAGGTAACCAGGAATTTTCGGAGTATTATACAACCGATTATCAAAATGCTTATCTTGATTCGAATCTCCTTAAAAACATTGTGTTTTTCCAGCATAATTTAGTTACTGATGGTTCGTTCAATGAGTTTCATATCATCATGTGCCGGAATGTGATGATTTACTTTACCGGTGAATTGCAGACCTATGTTAATCAGTTGTTTTATGACAGTCTTTGTAAAGACGGCTTCCTTGCGGTTGGCAGCAAGGAAACACTTCATACATCATCCTTTTCGGAAGATTATGAGGACTTTGACTCAAAGGAAAGAATTTATCGGAAATTGTAAAAAGAAAGAGTTCGCATATAAGCGGACTCTTTCTTTTTAATTTAGTGCATTATTTTTCACTTTTTTTGCATTTCTATGTTTAAGGTATCGGAAGAAGGGGTATATAAAATGAGTTGGTCTCCATGTAAAATCGCTGCCATGGTTTATTATTATTAAATGAGACTGAACTTCGTTATAATATTTAAGGGAGTTTTAGAACGTACCGATCCATATAATGAAGATAAATGTTGCCGCTCGATATAAGCCAAAAGGGGAATGAAAGAATGACGATTTTAATCGTAGATGATAACCAGGTTAACCTTTTCGTTATAGAGAAAATTCTAAAACGAGCTGGCTATACGGATTTTCTATCATTAACTTCAGCTGTTGAGATGTTTGAATATTTACAGGTGGATAGTCCGCAACCTAAAGAGACTTCAGTTGATATCATTCTGCTTGATATCATGATGCCGGAGATCGATGGGATAGAGGCGTGCAGGAGACTTCAAAGTATTCCACACCTTAGAGATATACCCGTCATTTTTGTAACCGCCCTTGAAGATTCAAATAAGGTGGCCGAGGCACTTGATGTTGGTGGAATTGATTATATAATGAAGCCTATCAATAAAATAGATTTACTTGCGAGGATTCGCGTAGGGTTAAGACTTAAATATGAAAAAGATTGGCATAAAATGCAGGATGAAAAAATCCGCAATGAATTGGATCTTTCCATGCAGGTTCAAAGCAGCTTATTAAGTGAACCCATTATAAATGACCACTTAACTATAAGGGCATCATACTTACCTGCGAATAAATTAGCAGGGGATATGTACTATTGGCACCGCATCGATGAAAATCGGTATGGGATCATCCTGTTGGATATGATGGGGCATGGTATATCCGCCTCACTTGTGTGCATGTTCATTTCCTCCGTATTGAGGGATGCCATCAGGACACATACAGATCCAGTGGCAGTAATAAACGAAATGAATCGCTGGATGAGTACCCTTAATAAAGAAGATAATCAAGTGCATTATTATTTTACCGCGATTTATATGATCATTGATACAGAGCAAAAGACAGTGGAATATGTGAATGCCGGACATCCTCCGGGATTTGCTTTAATGGACAATGGAAAAGTGGCCTCACTTTCAAAAGGGACATGTCCTGTTGGGTTCTTCACCGAAATGAAAATAGAGAAATCCGTCATTCATTATGAAGAGAAGATTCAGATTATGCTATTTACGGATGGAGTCATGGAAGCAATAGATCGAGAAGGGACGGAAGGACTCGACCAAATAAAAGAAGCGGTCTCGACGAGCTGGTTTGATTGTAAAGAATCTCCCCCTATCGATTTTTTGATGTCCCCGGAAATGCAGCAAGATCAACCTGATGATATGTGTGTTGTTGTTATTCAAGCAAATTGAAGAAGGAAGAGGCGGCAGATTATCTGCCGCCTCTTCTCTATAAAAGGGGGGTCACTTTTATATGAAATGAGAATGTTCGTTTAGAGAGAGAATCCTCTATTCGGTTATTTGCAATTAACGGTCATTTTTCAATTTACTAATGCCATCTTGGAGATTGCCTTTTAATTTGTCGACTTTACCTTCTGCTTGTAAGTGAGGATCATTTTTCGCGTTTCCGACTTGGTCTTTCGTTTCACCTTTAACTTTATTTACAGCACTTTTTACTTTGTCTGATAAACCGCTCATTATGTTACCTCCTTTTTCTTTATATGCTATATATACCCATGAAGTGTATGGGTAAACCTGATTTTTATGGAGAAAGGAGTTTAAGAAGCGATTATTGCCCTTTTGCTTAACCTTTGAATGAACTGATATGACCGATCAATGATATGATCTTTGTCATGATCCAACGAGGCCACATGATATGAATTTTCAAGGGGCGCCATCTCCTTATCACCGGACATGACAGTATCGTAAATCTGATAGGAACACGAGTCTGGTACAACGTGATCTTCTGGAGAATGGAAGATAAGTATCGGGCATGCAACGTCTACTAGTTTTTGACTGGTATGTTCCATTATATCGAGCAATTGATTAATTGCTTTTGCCGGAACTTGGTCATATGTGATTTCTTTAGTTGTATCGTCTTTTATGTCAGGCTTGCCTTCAGGAACGAAGCGCGGAACCGATTGTTTACGATATTTTTCATATTCAGGAACTTGGAGAGCGGCATTGATGGTGAGAATTCCATCACAAGCCACTTTTGTCGCTAAATCGAGAACAAGGGCGCCTCCCATTGATTGTCCGATGGCGAATACATGGGTGCAGGTTCGCTTTAATTTTGCATAAGCCATTTCAACATCTTGTATCCATTCCTGATAATGACTCGTTTCCATTTCATATTCATCCGTTCCGTGGCCCGCCAGTCGAGGAGCGAAGACAGTGAAGCCTTTGGCGGCGAATTTTTCACCTAAATACCTTACGCTTTGTGGCGTTCCATTAAAACCATGGCAAATAAGAATGCCGATAGAATTGCCGGGTATGATAAAAGATTCCGCACCTGGTATTACCATTGCTGCTGTCATATTCCCATCTCCTTTAAATTAGCTAAGTTTTATTGAAAGAAAGTTTATAAATAAAATTAACTATTCCGATTATTTTACTTGGTTATATAATAGCATAATGAAAATTGTGAAGTCAACTTGGTTATATTCCAAAATTCATTGTCATTAAGAGGCATTAAAAAAGGATAAAGATACTTAGTAGGTCTATTCCATGTATCGTTGCCATTCTTTCTATTATATAAGTACTGTCTTGGAATTTTTGATAAATTGAAGAAGCTTATAACCGGTGCAAGATATAAATATAAGAAATGGAGAAAAAGGCATTGACATTAAAGTGAAATGGGATTAATATAAATAAGCACCAACTTTACGAACGAAAAACTTCATCACTTTCGGCAGATTGCTGAAAGAAATAACTATTGACTTCTTACTATGAAAATGATAAGATGAAATGGTCGCTGAAAAACACAGCGATTTAAAATAAGTTAAAAACTTCGCAGAAGTTGACAACTAATCAATAAAGTGTTATGATGAATAAACAGCCGTTCGAAAGAATGATTGTAAAATTGCTCTTTGAAAACTGAACAAAACAAAGCGCCAACGTTAAATTTTAAGTGAGCACACACTATCAAAAAAGCAAATGAGCAAGTCAAACATTTCTTCGGAGAGTTTGATCCTGGCTCAGGACGAACGCTGGCGGCGTGCCTAATACATGCAAGTCGAGCGAATCGACGGGAGCTTGCTCCCTGAGATTAGCGGCGGACGGGTGAGTAACACGTGGGCAACCTGCCTATAAGACTGGGATAACTTCGGGAAACCGGAGCTAATACCGGATACGTTCTTTTCTCGCATGAGAGAAGATGGAAAGACGGTTTACGCTGTCACTTATAGATGGGCCCGCGGCGCATTAGCTAGTTGGTGAGGTAATGGCTCACCAAGGCGACGATGCGTAGCCGACCTGAGAGGGTGATCGGCCACACTGGGACTGAGACACGGCCCAGACTCCTACGGGAGGCAGCAGTAGGGAATCTTCCGCAATGGACGAAAGTCTGACGGAGCAACGCCGCGTGAACGAAGAAGGCCTTCGGGTCGTAAAGTTCTGTTGTTAGGGAAGAACAAGTACCAGAGTAACTGCTGGTACCTTGACGGTACCTAACCAGAAAGCCACGGCTAACTACGTGCCAGCAGCCGCGGTAATACGTAGGTGGCAAGCGTTGTCCGGAATTATTGGGCGTAAAGCGCGCGCAGGTGGTTCCTTAAGTCTGATGTGAAAGCCCACGGCTCAACCGTGGAGGGTCATTGGAAACTGGGGAACTTGAGTGCAGAAGAGGAAAGTGGAATTCCAAGTGTAGCGGTGAAATGCGTAGAGATTTGGAGGAACACCAGTGGCGAAGGCGACTTTCTGGTCTGTAACTGACACTGAGGCGCGAAAGCGTGGGGAGCAAACAGGATTAGATACCCTGGTAGTCCACGCCGTAAACGATGAGTGCTAAGTGTTAGAGGGTTTCCGCCCTTTAGTGCTGCAGCTAACGCATTAAGCACTCCGCCTGGGGAGTACGGCCGCAAGGCTGAAACTCAAAGGAATTGACGGGGGCCCGCACAAGCGGTGGAGCATGTGGTTTAATTCGAAGCAACGCGAAGAACCTTACCAGGTCTTGACATCCTCTGACAACCCTAGAGATAGGGCTTTCCCCTTCGGGGGACAGAGTGACAGGTGGTGCATGGTTGTCGTCAGCTCGTGTCGTGAGATGTTGGGTTAAGTCCCGCAACGAGCGCAACCCTTGATCTTAGTTGCCAGCATTCAGTTGGGCACTCTAAGGTGACTGCCGGTGACAAACCGGAGGAAGGTGGGGATGACGTCAAATCATCATGCCCCTTATGACCTGGGCTACACACGTGCTACAATGGATGGTACAAAGGGCTGCAAACCTGCGAAGGTAAGCGAATCCCATAAAGCCATTCTCAGTTCGGATTGCAGGCTGCAACTCGCCTGCATGAAGCCGGAATCGCTAGTAATCGCGGATCAGCATGCCGCGGTGAATACGTTCCCGGGCCTTGTACACACCGCCCGTCACACCACGAGAGTTTGTAACACCCGAAGTCGGTGAGGTAACCTTCATGGAGCCAGCCGCCTAAGGTGGGACAGATGATTGGGGTGAAGTCGTAACAAGGTAGCCGTATCGGAAGGTGCGGCTGGATCACCTCCTTTCTAAGGATAATTACGAGAGCGCTTTTGTTTTGTTCAGTTTTGAATGAGTAATTCATTCAAATAGGAAAGAGAAGCATCACGATGTGATGGATTCTTTCTGCTTTGTTCCTTGAAAACTAGATAATAGATAGAAGGCAATTAATTTTTTTCAAAGCATCTGTAAGACTTTTTTAACGGTTAAGTTAGAAAGGGCGCACGGTGGATGCCTTGGCACTAGGAGCCGATGAAGGACGGGACTAACACCGATATGCTTCGGGGAGCTGTAAGTAAGCTTTGATCCGGAGATTTCCGAATGGGGAAACCCACTGTTCGTAATGGAACAGTATCTTTACCTGAATACATAGGGTACTGAAGGCAGACCCGGGGAACTGAAACATCTAAGTACCCGGAGGAAGAGAAAGCAAACGCGATTTCCTGAGTAGCGGCGAGCGAAACGGAATTAGCCCAAACCAAGAGGCTTGCCTCTTGGGGTTGTAGGACACTCAACATGGAGTTACAAAGGAACGGGGTAAATGAAGCGACCTGGAAAGGTCCGTCGAAGAAGGTAAAAACCCTGTAGTTGAAACTTCGTTCCCTCCTGAGTGGATCCTGAGTACGGCGGGACACGAGAAATCCCGTCGGAAGCAGGGAGGACCATCTCCCAAGGCTAAATACTCCCTAGTGACCGATAGTGAACCAGTACCGTGAGGGAAAGGTGAAAAGCACCCCGGAAGGGGAGTGAAATAGATCCTGAAACCGTGTGCCTACAAGTAGTCAAAGCCCGTTAATGGGTAATGGCGTGCCTTTTGTAGAATGAACCGGCGAGTTACGATTTCATGCGAGGTTAAGTTGATGAGACGGAGCCGCAGCGAAAGCGAGTCTGAATAGGGCGAATGAGTATGAGGTCGTAGACCCGAAACCAGGTGATCTACCCATGTCCAGGGTGAAGTTCAGGTAACACTGAATGGAGGCCCGAACCCACGCACGTTGAAAAGTGCGGGGATGAGGTGTGGGTAGCGGAGAAATTCCAATCGAACCTGGAGATAGCTGGTTCTCTCCGAAATAGCTTTAGGGCTAGCCTCAAGATGAGAGTATTGGAGGTAGAGCACTGATTGGACTAGGGGCCCCCAACGGGTTACCGAATTCAGTCAAACTCCGAATGCCAAATACTTATTCTTGGGAGTCAGACTGCGAGTGATAAGATCCGTAGTCGAAAGGGAAACAGCCCAGACCACCAGCTAAGGTCCCAAAGTATACGTTAAGTGGAAAAGGATGTGGAGTTGCTTAGACAACCAGGATGTTGGCTTAGAAGCAGCCACCATTTAAAGAGTGCGTAATAGCTCACTGGTCGAGTGACTCCGCGCCGAAAATGTACCGGGGCTAAACGTATCACCGAAGCTGTGGATTGACACCATTAGGTGTCGATGGTAGGAGAGCGTTCTAAGGGCGTTGAAGTCAGACCGGAAGGACTGGTGGAGCGCTTAGAAGTGAGAATGCCGGTATGAGTAGCGAAAGAAGGGTGAGAATCCCTTCCACCGAATGCCTAAGGTTTCCTGAGGAAGGCTCGTCCGCTCAGGGTTAGTCGGGACCTAAGCCGAGGCCGAAAGGCGTAGGCGATGGACAACAGGTTGATATTCCTGTACCACCTATACATCGTTTGAACGATGGGGGGACGCAGAAGGATAGGGTAAGCGCGCTGTTGGATATGCGCGTCCAAGCAGTTAGGCCGGAAACGAGGCAAATCCCGTTTCCATTAAGGCGGAGCTGTGATGGCGAGGGAAATATAGTACCGAAGTTCCTGATTCCACGCTGCCAAGAAAAGCCTCTAGTGAGATGTAAGGTGCCCGTACCGCAAACCGACACAGGTAGGCGAGGAGAGAATCCTAAGGTGTGCGAGAGAACTCTCGTTAAGGAACTCGGCAAAATGACCCCGTAACTTCGGGAGAAGGGGTGCTTTTTAGGGTGAATAGCCCAGAAAAGCCGCAGTGAATAGGCCCAGGCGACTGTTTAGCAAAAACACAGGTCTCTGCGAAGCCGCAAGGCGAAGTATAGGGGCTGACACCTGCCCGGTGCTGGAAGGTTAAGGGGAGAGGTTAGCGCAAGCGAAGCTTTGAACCGAAGCCCCAGTAAACGGCGGCCGTAACTATAACGGTCCTAAGGTAGCGAAATTCCTTGTCGGGTAAGTTCCGACCCGCACGAAAGGTGTAACGATCTGGGCACTGTCTCAACGAGAGACTCGGTGAAATTATAGTACCTGTGAAGATGCAGGTTACCCGCGACAGGACGGAAAGACCCCGTGGAGCTTTACTGCAGCCTGATATTGAATTTTGGTACAGCTTGTACAGGATAGGTAGGAGCCTGAGAAGCCGGAGCGCTAGCTTCGGTGGAGGCGTTGGTGGGATACTACCCTGGCTGTATTGAAATTCTAACCCGCGCCCCTTATCGGGGTGGGAGACAGTGTCAGGTGGGCAGTTTGACTGGGGCGGTCGCCTCCTAAAGAGTAACGGAGGCGCCCAAAGGTTCCCTCAGAATGGTTGGAAATCATTCGTAGAGTGTAAAGGCACAAGGGAGCTTGACTGCGAGACCTACAAGTCGAGCAGGGACGAAAGTCGGGCTTAGTGATCCGGTGGTTCCGCATGGAAGGGCCATCGCTCAACGGATAAAAGCTACCCCGGGGATAACAGGCTTATCTCCCCCAAGAGTCCACATCGACGGGGAGGTTTGGCACCTCGATGTCGGCTCATCGCATCCTGGGGCTGTAGTCGGTCCCAAGGGTTGGGCTGTTCGCCCATTAAAGCGGTACGCGAGCTGGGTTCAGAACGTCGTGAGACAGTTCGGTCCCTATCCGTCGCGGGCGCAGGAAATTTGAGAGGAGCTGTCCTTAGTACGAGAGGACCGGGATGGACGCACCGCTGGTGTACCAGTTGTCTTGCCAAAGGCATAGCTGGGTAGCTACGTGCGGACGGGATAAGTGCTGAAAGCATCTAAGCATGAAGCCCCCCTCAAGATGAGATTTCCCATGGCGCAAGCTAGTAAGATCCCTGAAAGATGATCAGGTTGATAGGTCAGAGGTGGAAGCGTGGCGACATGTGGAGCTGACTGATACTAATAGATCGAGGACTTAACCAACGCTTTAAAAAAATGAAATACCTTCTTATTATTATCTAGTTTTGAAGGAACAACGTTCCTTTTATGTTTGGTGGCGATAGCGAAGAGGTCACACCCGTTCCCATTCCGAACACGGCAGTTAAGCTCTTCAGCGCCGATGGTAGTTGGGGGTTTCCCCCTGTGAGAGTAGGACGCCGCCAAGCCATTTAAAAAGATCAGCCATCCGGCTGGTCTTTTTTTGTTTCATAAGGTCATGAAAAAAGATGAAAACTTTTAAGGCTTTTTCATGATACCTTCAGCTCTGTCCAACTAATGTGTGTATTTTCCTTAAGCAAAACGTACCCTTGAAACCATTCTTGATCTTACTTTGAGAGAAGAAAATATTTATTGTGAAATGTGTTGACTTTATCGCAGGAAAAGATTAATATAAATAAGCACCAACTTTACGAACGAAAAACTTCATCACTTTCGGCAGATTGCTGAAAGAAATAACTATTGACTTCTTACTATGAAAATGATAAGATGAAATGGTCGCTGAAAAACACAGCGATTTAAAATAAGTTAAAAACTTCGCAGAAGTTGACAACTAATCAATAAAGTGTTATGATGAATAAACAGCCGTTCGAAAGAATGATTGTAAAATTGCTCTTTGAAAACTGAACAAAACAAAGCGCCAACGTTAAATTTTAAGTGAGCACACACTATCAAAAAAGCAAATGAGCAAGTCAAACATTTCTTCGGAGAGTTTGATCCTGGCTCAGGACGAACGCTGGCGGCGTGCCTAATACATGCAAGTCGAGCGAATCGACGGGAGCTTGCTCCCTGAGATTAGCGGCGGACGGGTGAGTAACACGTGGGCAACCTGCCTATAAGACTGGGATAACTTCGGGAAACCGGAGCTAATACCGGATACGTTCTTTTCTCGCATGAGAGAAGATGGAAAGACGGTTTACGCTGTCACTTATAGATGGGCCCGCGGCGCATTAGCTAGTTGGTGAGGTAATGGCTCACCAAGGCGACGATGCGTAGCCGACCTGAGAGGGTGATCGGCCACACTGGGACTGAGACACGGCCCAGACTCCTACGGGAGGCAGCAGTAGGGAATCTTCCGCAATGGACGAAAGTCTGACGGAGCAACGCCGCGTGAACGAAGAAGGCCTTCGGGTCGTAAAGTTCTGTTGTTAGGGAAGAACAAGTACCAGAGTAACTGCTGGTACCTTGACGGTACCTAACCAGAAAGCCACGGCTAACTACGTGCCAGCAGCCGCGGTAATACGTAGGTGGCAAGCGTTGTCCGGAATTATTGGGCGTAAAGCGCGCGCAGGTGGTTCCTTAAGTCTGATGTGAAAGCCCACGGCTCAACCGTGGAGGGTCATTGGAAACTGGGGAACTTGAGTGCAGAAGAGGAAAGTGGAATTCCAAGTGTAGCGGTGAAATGCGTAGAGATT
>NZ_CM174415.1:255000-405000 GCF_057835005.1 Peribacillus sp. GL_122
AGGGTAAGCGCGCTGTTGGATATGCGCGTCCAAGCAGTTAGGCCGGAAACGAGGCAAATCCCGTTTCCATTAAGGCGGAGCTGTGATGGCGAGGGAAATATAGTACCGAAGTTCCTGATTCCACGCTGCCAAGAAAAGCCTCTAGTGAGATGTAAGGTGCCCGTACCGCAAACCGACACAGGTAGGCGAGGAGAGAATCCTAAGGTGTGCGAGAGAACTCTCGTTAAGGAACTCGGCAAAATGACCCCGTAACTTCGGGAGAAGGGGTGCTTTTTAGGGTGAATAGCCCAGAAAAGCCGCAGTGAATAGGCCCAGGCGACTGTTTAGCAAAAACACAGGTCTCTGCGAAGCCGCAAGGCGAAGTATAGGGGCTGACACCTGCCCGGTGCTGGAAGGTTAAGGGGAGAGGTTAGCGCAAGCGAAGCTTTGAACCGAAGCCCCAGTAAACGGCGGCCGTAACTATAACGGTCCTAAGGTAGCGAAATTCCTTGTCGGGTAAGTTCCGACCCGCACGAAAGGTGTAACGATCTGGGCACTGTCTCAACGAGAGACTCGGTGAAATTATAGTACCTGTGAAGATGCAGGTTACCCGCGACAGGACGGAAAGACCCCGTGGAGCTTTACTGCAGCCTGATATTGAATTTTGGTACAGCTTGTACAGGATAGGTAGGAGCCTGAGAAGCCGGAGCGCTAGCTTCGGTGGAGGCGTTGGTGGGATACTACCCTGGCTGTATTGAAATTCTAACCCGCGCCCCTTATCGGGGTGGGAGACAGTGTCAGGTGGGCAGTTTGACTGGGGCGGTCGCCTCCTAAAGAGTAACGGAGGCGCCCAAAGGTTCCCTCAGAATGGTTGGAAATCATTCGTAGAGTGTAAAGGCACAAGGGAGCTTGACTGCGAGACCTACAAGTCGAGCAGGGACGAAAGTCGGGCTTAGTGATCCGGTGGTTCCGCATGGAAGGGCCATCGCTCAACGGATAAAAGCTACCCCGGGGATAACAGGCTTATCTCCCCCAAGAGTCCACATCGACGGGGAGGTTTGGCACCTCGATGTCGGCTCATCGCATCCTGGGGCTGTAGTCGGTCCCAAGGGTTGGGCTGTTCGCCCATTAAAGCGGTACGCGAGCTGGGTTCAGAACGTCGTGAGACAGTTCGGTCCCTATCCGTCGCGGGCGCAGGAAATTTGAGAGGAGCTGTCCTTAGTACGAGAGGACCGGGATGGACGCACCGCTGGTGTACCAGTTGTCTTGCCAAAGGCATAGCTGGGTAGCTACGTGCGGACGGGATAAGTGCTGAAAGCATCTAAGCATGAAGCCCCCCTCAAGATGAGATTTCCCATGGCGCAAGCTAGTAAGATCCCTGAAAGATGATCAGGTTGATAGGTCAGAGGTGGAAGCGTGGCGACATGTGGAGCTGACTGATACTAATAGATCGAGGACTTAACCAACGCTTTAAAAAAAATGAAATACCTTCTTATTATCTAGTTTTGAAGGAACAACGTTCCTTTTATGTTTGGTGGCGATAGCGAAGAGGTCACACCCGTTCCCATTCCGAACACGGCAGTTAAGCTCTTCAGCGCCGATGGTAGTTGGGGGTTTCCCCCTGTGAGAGTAGGACGCCGCCAAGCCATTTAAAAAGATCAGCCATCCGGCTGGTCTTTTTTTGAGGTTGATATTCCTTCAGTATCTTTTTATTTAAACCGGTTAAAAAAGTAGTGACTCAAAAGGACCATAAAGAAAGTAATATTCCGTATAAATGGTAGGACATACTATAAATGCATCTGAATTTCTACAGCTATCTGTATTATCCATATCTGTTTCAGACAAAGGGACAGAATTCTTCGTTTCTGTAGGGATATATGTTAAACTTAACGTAGTTCTGAAACTGTCATTGGGGGAATAGCCGATGGATACCTCTGCTAAAGATGAAATGATTTTTTCGTTTGCTGAATGGTTGAGAGACCAAGGCAAATCAGCTAATACGATCAAAACGTATACTGGTGTCCTTTCACAGTTTTGTGACCAGACACAAAAGATATTGATGGAGATTCATTCTGAAGATGTTCAGGGTTATCTTGATTATTTAGAAAATTGCAAGAAAAGCCCAGGGACAATCGAAAAACACTATATCGCCCTAAATGTCTTCTTTAAATTTTTAGGCAAACCGCAAGTAATGCTTTCTGTGGAACGTAAGGTTAAGGAGCACAAGCTTGAGGTACCTGAAACTTTAAGCGTCAATGAGCAGCAGATCCTGTTAAGGGATATAGAAGCAGAAGGAAATCTAAGGAACATTGCCATCGTCTACCTTTTGTTACATACTGGAATTCGTGTTTCTGAATTATGTGACTTAAATGGCCGTGACGTCATTATGGAAACAGAGCGAAATTATATACTTGTCAGGAACGCAAAAGGTGAAATCGATAGATCTGTTCCCCTTACACTATCGGCTATACAACATGTAAAAAATTATCTTCGTTCTTTAAAAGAAAAAGCGGATCCGTTATTCATCTCAAGCTATAATCAAAGGATCACTCCGAGGTCAGTTCAATATATATTAAAAAAATACAATGTGCATCCACATAAACTGCGACATACCTTTTGCCAAAGGTTAGTTGATAATGGAATAGATATACAAACGATATCAAAGCTTGCCGGTCATAAAGATTTAAACGTAACGAAGCGTTATCTAAAAGACGAATCGCTGGATCTGGCAAATGCGATAGATCAAACTTTCACCAAACACTAAGCTATAGAAATTAAAAGGGAAAGCGGGTTCTTTCCCTTTTTTTGTTTAAATAAAGTTTTAAAACAAACAAATTTCCTTGGAAATGACGAATAGGACGTTTTGTCTTATGAGACGGGGAGTGTTAAAAGAAGAAGGAATATAGTTCGGTCAAAAGGGGCCGGAAGTATGAAGGGCTAATATGTTAAGGGCATATTGATCAATTGTTGAATCAAGAAAGAGGGGATTCCTAATATAAGGAATCCCCTCTTTCTTTTTCTTTGTTACTTAACTGTTTTTTTCTTCTTTTTACCTATTTTCATTATAACTTCATATACTACCGGCACTATTACAAGTGTTAGCAATGTAGAACTCACAAGTCCGCCGATAACGGTAATTCCCAAACCTTGTGATATTAATCCACTGCCTTCCGCACCGATTGCCAGAGGTATTAAAGCGCCGATTGTGGCAAGGGCAGTCATCAGGATTGGACGCAGGCGGGTGGATCCTGCCTCGAGTAAAGCTTCCCTGGTAGATAGCCCGGATTCTTCATTCTTGATAACACGGTCCACTAAGACGATGGCATTGGTTACAACGATACCAATAAGCATTAGGACACCCATCATTGCTGAAACGCTGATGGTCTCACCTGCAACGAATAGCCCTGCCAATGCCCCGATTACCGTAAATGGTAAGGAGAAGAGAATGGCTATAGGTGCTAAACCACCATGGAAAGTAACGACTAGGACAAAGTATACGATAGCAACGGCCGCTAACATAGCGATACCAAGTTGAGTGAATGATTCTTGGATATCTTCCGTCACTCCGCCATAGTCTATAGAGACGCTTGCGGGAAGGTCTAATTTATCAACTTCCTTTTGTACCTCAGCTGTTACTGCTGCCACATCATCCGTTTTGATTGTTGCAGACACGTCGGCATAGATTTTTCCATCGCGGCGGCTGATTGTATCGGAAGCTTTGCCTTCTTCGATTTTCACAAGCTCTTTCAATGGGATTTCCATCCCCATTGGAGAAGAAATTTTCGTATTCTCAAGATCTTTTTTGTCTTCAAAAGTCGTTTCTTCTGTCTCGACATATACTTTGACTTCTTCTCCATCTTTCTTAATCGTAGTTATAGCATCATCTTTATTCGTATTGGCAATGGACATACCAATTTGTGCAGCTGTCAGTCCAAGGTCGCTTAGCTTTTCCTGGTCTGCAACTAGCGTATATTGCTCATAAGCATCGGAAAGACTTGTATCAACATCTTTTAAATCTTTATTTTTCTTCATGATATTTTGAATATCATCAATTACCGGTTCAATGTCTTTTTGTGTATTTCCGTAAACAAATAGAGTGGTTTCGTTGCTTGATGTTGACGTGAATTCTTGTTGTTTCCAAGTTCCAGGTGAATCAAGTTCAGTTAAATCCTTTATGACGGTTTCTTTTTTGTCCCCGAAATTTTCGGTGTCTTTATCATAGAGTACATAGAAGAGAGCCGAGTTACTCGAGCCGCCCATCATGCCGCCCATCATGCTTTCACCAAGTGTGTATTGAACGGTCTCCACATCGTCTTTATCCATGAAGTATTTTTCTACTTTTTCTGTTTGTTTTACAATATCCTCTTTTAACTCTCCAGGTGCGGGAGTGTAAGTGACGATGATCGTTTTTTCTTCATCTGCAGGCATGAAGCTGACACCGATGCTTGGGATTAGGAATAAGCTGCCGACCAATAATACAATAGCTGTACCGAAAGTGATCAACTTATGGTTTAACGACCAATCCAATGCTCTTCGGTAGAATGAAGATAGTTTGCTTGGTTTTTCTTCATGTGATTTTAATTCTTTTTTAGATAGTCCCTTTTTAAATAAAGAGTCTGCCATTGCCGGAACAAGTGTGATGGCAATTATTAATGAAGCGACTAATGCAAACACCATTGTTAAGGCGAATGGCATGAATAGTTCCCCGACAGGTCCTGTAACGCTTGCTAAAGGCAGGTATACGGCTACAGTAACGATTGTCGATGAAAGGATAGGGATGAACATTTCCTTAGTGGCCGACCGTATTAATTCGCCGCCTTTTAATTGTTCGCCTTTTAAAGCCATTCTTCTATAAATATTTTCAATGACGACAATGGAGTCATCGACGACTCGGCCAATTGCAACGGTCATGGCCCCCAGTGTCATGACATTCAATGAAATATCCATTTGTTTAAGCACCAAAAGGGCTGCTAACAGGGATAATGGAATCGAAATGACGGAAATGAGAGTCGTTTTAAAGTTCCTAAGGAACAGCATGATAACAATGACGGCAAACAGACAGCCGAAGAGTGCCTTGCTGATCATGGTTTCAACAGAATCTTTAATCGGTTGGGCTTGATCAAGCGTAGTGTGTACACTTACGCCTTTAAATTCTTCTTTGAAGTTCGAAACTTCCTCTTTTACGTCGTCTACGATTGCAACTGTATCGGCATCAGGCGATCTTGTAACCTGAATCCCAATCGATTCGCTACCGTTTGTTCTTGAAATCGATTCAGCCTTACCGGTGATTTTAACATCGGCAATGTCTGATAATTTGACGTTTTGCAGTTGGGCAGGACCAGTTGCCATTTCAGGAGATAATTGATTGGTTTCCGGTCCGGTTTGTGCTGGCGTACCTGTTTGAGAGCCGCCGGTTAAAGGTATCTTTATATTTTTCAGGTCTTTTAATGTGGAGATGTTTCCATCCACAACGATCGTTTTTTCTTTATCATCAAAGTTATATATCCCAAGAGGCATGTTGACATTTGCAGCCTGGATAACCTTCTTTACGGTATCTTCATCGAGCCCGTATTGAGCCATTTTTTCCTCGTCGAATACTAGGCTGCCTTCATTTACTTGTTGTCCGGAAATTGATACGGATGTCACGCCGTCAATTCCTTCAAGTTTAGGCACTAACACCTCTTCAACGTTTTTTGTAAGAGCTGGTAAATCAGAACCCTTATCTGTTACACTGAGTGCGACGACAGGAAAAGCGTTTAATTCTAATTTTGATACGCTTGGGTCATCCACTCCCTCAGGAAGTTGTAATTTCTCTAAAGCTTCTTTCACTTGTTTTACAGCGTCGTCCATATCCGTATCATAATCATATTGTAATTGGACGGAAGAGGCATTAGCCATGGAAGATGAACTGACTAATTCGACTCCTGGCAAATTTGTTACTTTCTGCTCAATCTGGTCTGTGAGCTTATCTGCTACTTCTTCAGGTGCAGCTCCAGGATATACAGTGGAGATGCTTATTAAAGGAGTCGAGATGCTAGGAATGGTTTCTTGTTTCATGTTTAAACCGGAGTATAAACCAGCTGCAACGATGATGATCGTAAGCAACCAGATTGCCAATTTATTCTTTAATGAAAATTTAATTATTGAATTCAAGCTTGTACCCTCCATACATAAAATTGTGACTACTCGGTCACAAATTCAAATATATAGTATATGGATTATGATTGCAACAGATAATATTCAGTAGTGTTAACGTTGTTATTTCAAGGGTTTCGGGATACAATTCGGAAGAAGTGACCCATTGGTCACCAACGGACAATTTTAAGAGATAGGATGAATTTGATGAAAGAAAAAAATAAGATGATCATAGATAAGTCTGTAGAGCTTTTCGCGGAGAAAGGCTATCATGCCACTTCCGTTCAGGAAATAGCTGAAAAATGTGGAATAGCAAAGGGGTCTTTTTATAATCATTTTAAATCGAAGGAAGAATTACTGGTCTCCATTTTTAAATTTTATTATGAAGCGTTGACGGATTCATTGCTTGATCTTGAACTGGATGCTTCATTGTCCAGTAAAGACAAATTCATGAGGCAGATCACCGTTCACATTGAGCATATGACTGGAAACACCAACTTGATTCAAATGATGATGCAGGAACAAATGGTTCATATCAGCAAAGAACTAGATAGATTTTTACATTATATCCATGAAGAGGGCTTGATTTGGTTCAAGCGTAAAATCATTGAGTTATACCCGGGACTTTCTGCTGATCTTTTGCCGGATTGCACCATAATTTTGGATTCCCTTTTCAAAGGATATATCGGAATATTGATCAGGAAACAAAATGCTTTCGATGTGGAATTGTTACCTAGCTTCATATTGAACCGGATGGATTCAATCATCGCAAGCCTGCAGAACATGGAAGATCCATTATTGAAACAATTTCCCTTACCAGGATGCTCGATGCGGGATATGAGCCCAAAAGAGGAAATCCATTCGATCATCGTCAGGATGCTGGAAGTGGAAACACGTAAGGAAGAGGGAATGGAACCAAATAAGAATACGGAAGCTTTAAAGGCGATCCAGGAAGAGTTTTCAAAAGTTAGGCCAAGTCCCATCATCTTGGAAAGCCTTTTGTTATTTTTGGAAAAAAATGAAAAAAGAAGTCCGTTGAGTTCAAAGTTTATCTTAATGATGAAGGATTATTTGTTGAATATATGAAGGCATTACTGAAAGGGGCGTATAGCCTCTTTTTTCATTTGTTAATGAGTTTTAAAAGCGGGGGTTTAGGAAAAGTACTAGTGATGGGAAGAAGACATTCTTTCAATTGTCAGCATTAACACCAAATTAGTGTGGGGATTAAATTTGAAGGGAAGGGCTTATGTGTTTTTTTTGTATATTCATCCCTTATTTCTGCAATTGTTTCCAAAATAAGATAAAATATATGATGAAATATCATTTTTTGCAGGAGGACCACATATGGTGTACCAGGTCAGATTGTTAAAGGGCATTTTAGAGCCTTATCGGAGTAGTTATCAGCTGCAAAATGCAGAGGCAGTCACAAAGCTTGGATTGAAATTACTATTTTTATATTTTCTTAGTCTTATAGTATTCGCCATTGGGGGATATTTTGGCATTGGTTCAGAATCATTTTCCAAAGAAATCACGACGATGAGTGCCAATGAATTCGAAGCAGCAAAGTTGCTGATTTTGAGCGGCAATATAATAACAGGCATACTCGACCCTTCCATATACATATTTTTAGCAGCTCTATTCTTTTGGATCGTTACTGATATCCCATATATAAAATTGGTCATCGTTCAAATGATTCTTTTTGGTTTGCAGTTAGTGGAAAAAATATTACTGATTCCTCTATTCGTTTTAATGGATATAGGCAGCGATGCCAATCCTTTTTCATTGGGGATCATCAGTCAGTATTTTCTCAGAAGTGATTATTTCATTCACTTTTTCAGCGAAATCACCATTTTTCAATTTCTTATTATTGCTCTGCAATATTTTTATTTAAAGGAATTTTCAGAACGAAATAATTATTTGGTCCTTTTAATGATTGTTCTATTCTATCTGGCCACATGGTTTGTTAAAGCCTTTTTAGCATACATCCAAGTAGGCGTATTTGTATAAGGCGGGTGAAAAGAATGAGCGGAAAATGGAAAATAGCAGCGGTCTCGATCGCGTCGATAGTGTTAATAACCGTTAACATATACCTTCTTGAAAAAAAAGAAAGCAAAGTGGAACGAACTGTTTTCGTTGAAAACTGGACAAAGGTAAAAAAAGATACAATTACGGATACTATTCAAACAAATGGGGTAATTAAACCTGTAGAAGAGTATGATATCTATTTCGATACCAAGAAAAATGATTTTAAGAAATTCCTTGTAAAAGAAGGCGATGCGATTACGGCTGGCTCCTCGTTGTTTGAGTATACGACGACCGAACTTGATGCGCTAAAAGCGGATTTAGAAGCGGAGAAAACGGCAGCTGAGGGAGAAATTGCAGCGATTGAAGAATACATAGGCAAGTTGAGGTCTTATCAAGGGACCCTGACCAGTGATTCTGGAAAAGCGGACATTGATGAATCGGTGGAAAAAAACTTGAGTATTGATTTAACAACAAGCTCGACGGATCTTATTAAAAGTAACATTGAGCAAGAAATGTACAAGCAGGAACTGGAAAAAAACAGTTTGAATGAAAAAGTGAAAATGCTTGACGCTAAATTAAGTTCAATTGAGGATCAGTCCAATGCGATCGTGACGACGAGCGAGGGTGATGGTGTAGTTAAAAATATTAATAAAAACCTGAATAATCCCATCATATCCATTGTTTCTATAAATATGGCAATTGAAGGGTATTTCACCGAAGAGGAAATGAAAAAGGCTGAAGTGGGCATGACTATAAAAGCAAGTTCCTCTGATTCAAAAAAGACATTGAAAGGAACGATAGGCCGTATCCATTCCTATCCAGCTGAAGAGCCGTCGTTAAAAAAAGATAACAGATTTCCATTTCAGGCTTTAATCGAACCGGAAGGCGAAGAAACGGAACCTTTGTTGGTGGGATCCAAAGTGGATCTTACAGTAATAACCAATGAGAAAGCCGGTGTACCCTCCGTTCCTATAGAGGCGGTACATTACCAAAAACAGCCTTATATTTACAAATTGACTAAAAAAGGATATGTGGATAAACATTACATTACAAAAGGGCTTAAAGCAGAAGGAAAGCAAGAAATCATAAAGGGACCGTCGGTAGGTGACGTCATCCTGTTGAAGCCGGATGTGGCAGTGAAGAACCATTCTAATTTTATTACTCCGATTCAATTTGAAAAAGTGAAAGTTGCAACTTATAAAAAATTCACCTCTAGGGAAAAAGTAAGATATCTGTTACTTGGCATTTTGGAAAAATAACTGTTCCTTCAACAAGAGAGGTGATGTCAAATTATTTAGTAATTATATCAATATAACTTGTGTGATTAAAAAATGGGAAGAGTAATTATAGATAAAATAGCTATTAATACAGAATATTCAGACATATTTAAAGATTTTTTCTAGAACGGATGCGAATAAATATTTACAGATTATCATTTTTAGTATAATATTTTATTATAAGTTAACTCGCTTAATCTTATTCCAAGAACGGGGGACCCATTTTTGTGGATTTTATCCGCTAGGGGTGAATTCAGAAATGAAAGGGCTTTGTGTTTCCAATTCCTAACCCGACAGCTAACCTCGTCAGCGTCTTTAAGGGAACATGTGTGAATATTCACGCCAATAAGAAATCGACACATGAAGTGTCTTTTTTTTCGGCGTAAAGACAGAGTTTTTCAAAAAAGAAAAATTACTTTCTTTTATTAGTATCTTGTTTCCCTTACCGAGACAAAAATGTTTTTGCATCAAAGACTTTATGGAAGGTGAGGAAAGTAAATGAAGAAATTCAAATTAAGTTTAGCTAGCCAAATTTTCATTGGTTTAATTTTAGGGATTATCGTTGGTGCCATTTTTTATGGTAGTGAGGCGGCCCAAAACTTTTTACAGCCATTCGGAGACATTTTCCTACGAATGATTAAAATGATTGTAGTACCAATCATTGTGTCAAGTCTTATCGTTGCAGTTGCAGGTGTAGGCGATTTAAAATCAGTAGGTAAACTTGGAGCTAAATCAATATCATACTTTGTTGTAGTAACTATGATAGCGATTGCTGTTGGTTTAATTTCAGCGAATATCATCCAGCCTGGTGTTGGTGTAAATATGGACAAGCTAGAACAAACTGATATTTCTACCTATGTTGATACAGCAGAAACTAAGCAACATGAATCGTTCGTAGATACAATCGTAAACATTGTGCCATCCAATCCAGTTAAAGCCATGGTAGAAGGCGATATGCTAGCGATCATTTTCTTCTCCGTGTTGTTTGGACTTAGTATTGCGGCCATCGGTGAAAAGGGTAAACCAGTATTCCGTTTCTTCCAAGGTGTAGCTGAAGGAATGTTCTACCTAACTAACATGGTCATGAAATTCGCTCCTATCGGTGTATTTGCACTAATCGGTGTGACGATCTCCAAGTTCGGTTTGGAATCTTTAATTCCGCTAGGAAAGTTAGCGCTTTCTGTATACGGAACAATGATTTTCTTTGTAATAGTCATTCTTGGTCTTATTGCGAAATTTGTCGGATTCAATATCTTTACTTTGATTAAACTTCTAAAAGAAGAATTGATTCTTGCTTTCTCTACTGCAAGTTCAGAAGCGGTTCTTCCGAAAATCATGGAAAAAATGGAGAAAGCGGGATGTCCGAAACATATTGCTACATTTGTTATTCCGACTGGATACTCCTTTAACCTTGATGGTTCTACATTATACCAAGCATTAGCAGCTATCTTCATCGCTCAAATGTACGGAATCGATTTAAGCGCGTATGAGCAAATTACGCTAATGCTAGTGTTAATGATCACGTCCAAAGGGATTGCCGGTGTACCGGGTGTATCTTTCGTAGTTCTTTTAGCGACATTGGGAACTGTCGGTATTCCTATTGAAGGTCTAGCATTTATTGCCGGTATCGACCGTATTCTTGATATGGGACGTACAGTAGTAAACGTTATCGGTAATTCACTTGCAGCAATCGTCATCTCTAAATGGGAAGGTCAATTCAACCCTCCTTCCAAAAAAGAATTAGAGCAAGTTTCTTAATATAAAAAATCCAGAGTGAAATGTCACTCTGGATTTTTTTTTTTTTGAATTAAAAATGCGCTTTCTCTTCCGATTGACGATCCAGAAGCGTCTTTCCGGATATCAAAATATACCCAAGCTCATAAAGTCTTGCATTTTGTATACCTCCACACCGAATCATTTCCTCTTGTTCCCAGAAGTTCAGATGATTTTCGTTTTTATCACGGTCGTGTGTTGTGAAAATGAAGGGTCCTTCAGGTTTTAAAATACGGTTGATTTCTTTTAAAGCCAATGTGCGGTTTTTTTGCTGGGGCATTAAACCATTAAAAGCGAAGATTGCTTTTTCGAATGATGAGTCGTTGAAAAGGGAGGTTCGTTGCATCGCCAAGGATAAAGGGTATGTCCCCGTTATATTCATGGCTATTTTTTCGGCTTCACTAAGCATGTCAGGAGATAGATTGTTTCCCGTTATATTATGGAATCCTTTTTTATATAGTGCGAAGGTGGTTCTTCCTGTACCGCATCCATATCAAGGATTGCATTATCCTGATATAAACGTTTTTCGAATGCATATTTCTCTGATTGCCATAGACCTAATCTTTTAGTTGCATCAGGGGAAGCGTTCCCGTGAAAAGAATAAATGATAAAAGCTTTTTTAACTTTATCCATGATCAATTCCTCAAATTCGATATTTTTTACTGTAATAGGGATGTTTATTTGGGTTAATATGGATTTTGTGTTTCGCATTATTTACACGATGCTGATGATGATTAATATTGAGGGCTATATAACTTACGTGAAAACCCAAAAGTTTGATAAAATAACATTATTGATTGAAAGCTCGGAGGGGGTCAGGTTATGAAGAATGATAGCAATGATATCTTATATATGTATATGCAGGCTTCCGAACGGTTTGTCCTTTTTAATGGACTCAATTTTCGTGAATTCGTCTATTCGCTGCCATATACCTTGGATTCCATCTTATTATTGAAACATCAATTCGATGGTGGGGAATACAATTTGAATGTCCTGCTTGAGAGCGCTTCATCTGAGGATATTGCGAAGCTCGTTAAAGAAAATGTTCGGGCATATGGAGATTTCTGTTGGGTCGATTTTGAAGAGGCGGAAGGACTGGATGAATTGGATGGAAGGGAATTAGCGGAACTTTTATATTTAGGACACGCTAAAACCCATCTGAGTCCCCCGTTTTTCCGTAAATTGAATAATCAATTTGTGTACCTTGCCCAGGATGATGGCTGGTTCAATAAAATTTATTTTCGTTCTCTTTCGACATATTATATGATGTTAGGAAGCCTGATTCCGCTAAAGCTGGAGCCATTAAAAGTAGAGAGGACATGGCTTGGAATCAGAAAGAAAAAAGAGCTGACGGCGATTCCAGCAGAAATCATTTCTTCCTTGGCTCATATTCTGGCAGAGGGGCTCGCTTTTTCCTTTCGGGATGTTAAGTATACAAGAATGAAAATTGAGATACCTGCATGGATCGTAGGGGATTATTTAAATATGGATGAGATGCATGATGACTTTTCGGATAGAGATATTAATGAACCCGATGCCTTTATTATCTTCAATCGAAAAGAAAAGGTATGGGAAAGCGTTATTAAAAATACATCATCCTCCTGATGATCCTAACTTCTGAGGTTCGTGGATTGGATTATTTGACATCCTCGAATTTTTTAGGGTAAGACTTACCATCTCATGCATAAAAGATAAGAGAGGGCGACCCACAGGACGTGGCGGTTTTATCCTGTGTTCCGCTTATAGTAATCATTGGTAAAGCTCGAATGATGGAAGTTTCGCTTTACCCCGCATTAACAGGCTGTAGGTCAGGCGGATAGATGATGTAACAAAAAAGAAATGTGGAGTTTGCTTTATCCCGCATTAACAGGCTGTAAGGGAAGCGGATGGCAAATGTAATGAAAAAGAAATGTGGTGGGCCAACAAGCCTGTAAATGCCCGATTGCGACGCACAGGATGTGCTAGCACAGGTGTTGCCACAGGACGTGGCGGTTTTAACCTGTGCTCCGCTTATAGTAATCATTGGTAAAGCTCGAATGATGGAAGTTTCGCTTTACCCCGCATTAACAGGCTGTAGGTCAGGCGGATAGATGATGTAACAAAAAAGAAATGTGGAGGTCTAACAGCCTGTAAATGCCCGATTGGCTCAACTAACCATCATTGGTAAAGCACCAATGATGGAAGTTTCGCTTTACCCCGCATTAACAGGCTGTAGGTCAGGCGGATAGATGATGTAACAAAAAAGAAATGTGGAGGTCTAACAGCCTGTAAATGCCCGATTGGCTCAACTAACCATCATTGGTAAAGCTCGAATGATGGAAGTTTCGCTTTATCCGTTTTAGTGTAAAGTGATACAATGAACATGGTTAAAAGAATATTGGAGGGTAATAACTCATGAAAACTAAACTTGGTTTGCTTTATGGTGGAAAATCTGCGGAGCATGAGGTTTCTATGCAGACGGCTTTAGCGGTCATTAAAGCTCTCGATTTAGCAAAGTTTGATATATATCCGATTTACATAACAAAAGAGGGTTCATGGATTAATGGACCAAAGTTAACAGGACCTGCTGAGAATGTGGAGGCTTTGACATTTTCACCGGATAAATCGAGCTCGCCTCTTGCCTTGCAGGCACATTCAACTGATGAAAATAGTGAATCAACAGGGTATGACGTAATTTTCCCATTGCTTCACGGACCAAATGGAGAAGATGGGACCGTACAAGGGATGCTGGAACTATTGAACCTTCCTTATGTAGGAAATGGCGTTTTAGCTTCATCAGCAGGAATGGATAAGGTCATCATGAAAAACATTTTTGCCCAGGCGGGACTTCCGCAAGTGAAATACACTTGGTTCATTCGTTCCGAATGGGAGAAGAATACTGAAAGTGCCATTAAAAAGGTAGCGGATGAATTGGGGTACCCTTGTTTTGTCAAACCTGCCAATTTAGGCTCAAGTGTCGGTATCAGCAAATGTAATGATGCTGATGAACTGGAAAAAGCGGTAGCGGAAGCTTTTCAATTCGATCGGAAGATCATCATTGAAGAAGGGGTCGTTGCTCGTGAACTAGAGTTTGGTATTCTCGGTAATGATGAACCGTCATGTTCAGTGGCAGGCGAAATCATTCCTAAGCAGGATTTTGCCTTCTATGATTATTCAGCAAAATATGTAGACGGTAATTCAGCGATGGTCATTCCAGCGGAGATATCGGAAAGCGAGTATGCAACTTTATCCGAAATGGCCATTACTGCCTTTAAGTCATTGGATTGCTCTGGATTGGTTCGCGCTGATTTCTTCTTAACTCATGAGGGGCAAATCTATATTAATGAAGTGAATACAATGCCTGGGTTTACTCCTTTCAGCATGTTTCCGTTATTGTGGAAGCACACAGGTGTCGACTATCCAGCGCTAATTGAAAAACTCGTGAAACTTGCCTTGGAACGTCATCAGGAAAAACAACAAATCAAATATACAGTTTGATCATGCAAGTAATGTAGCAGTAACTTCACAATCCATCAAACGTTGATTTGATGGATTCCAATCAGCAGGAACCGGTGCAATTTAAACTGGTTTCTGCTTCGTTTGGTTATTGGAAGTAGAGAGCGATTAATGGTTCGATGAATGTAGGAGGAACAAAATGATAAAGAGAACGTTAAAACAAGTACATGAAATGACAGAGGGATTAAATGATATCAGTCCATTCCAGTCCAAAGGAATTAATGGGGTTACCATCGATTCAAGAACGGTTAAGGAAGGATGTTTGTTCATTCCGCTTAAGGGTGGGCAGGTTGACGGCCATCAGTATGTCAAGCAAGCTTTAGCGCAAGGAGCTGCTGCTTCTTTTTGGCAAAGGGATGTTCCGAATCCTCCTAATGATTTACCGATAATCATTGTCGAAAATACCGAGAAAGCGCTTCAGCAATTGGCGCGTTCTTACCGTCAGCAGTTGAATATAAGAGTCATTGGGATAACAGGAAGCAACGGTAAGACGACAACGAAAGATATGACGGCTGCGTTGCTGGCCACTACCTATAAAGTCCATAAGACCATTGGAAACTTCAATAATCATTTAGGGTTACCACTAACGGTGCTTTCTATGGAAGAGGATACTGAAGCGGCTGTTTTGGAAATGGGAATGAGCAGCCGCGGTGAAATTGAGTTCTTATCAAAAATGGCAAAGCCTGATGTAGCGATCATTACCAATATCGGTGAATCACACTTATTGGATTTAGGATCACGCGAGGAAATCGCGAATGCAAAGTTGGAGATTGTCGAAGGTTTGGCGAAAGATGGGACGCTGATATATCATGGTGATGAACCATTGCTTCGCAATCGCATAAAGGATTTCCCTGATTTAAACGTAATATCTTTTGGACGTACGGAACAAAATGATTTATATCCACAGACCATAAGCCAAGGGGCAGACAGTACCGCGTTTACAATCGCAAGTGGTGAAAAGGAGATCAATTATGAGATACCCGTATTAGGCAATCATAATGTTCTTAATGCATTGGCTGCCATCTTGGTTGCAAAAGAATTCAATGTGGATGATTCATCGATCCGTAAAGGTCTGTCAACCATTCAGTTAACTAATATGAGGATGGAATTGGTCGAAGGCGCAAAAGGGCAGAAAATCATCAATGATGCGTATAATGCCAGTCCAACTTCAGTTAAGGCAGCAGTGGAGTTGGTTGAGGGATTATCTGGATTCGAGAAAAAGATCCTTGTATTGGGAGACATGTTGGAGTTAGGGCCACAGGAAAAAGACTTTCATTTGAAAATTGGTGAATTGATTTCCAATGAGCGGATTGATAAGATCTTCACGTTTGGTCCTTTAGCCGAGTTTATTGCCAAGGGAGCGAGTAAGTCTTTTTCATCGGAGCAGGTTCGTCCTTTTCAAGATAAGCAGGAGCTTATAGAGGAACTTAAGTCTTCTACACAGGGAAATGACATCATTCTCGTTAAAGCATCCAGGGGCATGAAGCTGGAGGAAGTCGTTCAAGCCCTACAAAAATAAAAAGCGTAGAAAGTTGGCCGTTTCTTTTTGAAACGGCCTTTTTTCATCGTACCTAAAAAAGTGTCCCTGCAATAATGCAGATGTCATCGTTAATCACTGAATGCCTCATCCTTGAGACCAAAAGTTCCTGAAGAAGGTCATTTGTATCGAGATGGACATTTTCAATGAATTCCCTCTCGATATTGTCAGACCGGTCAAAGGCGGAAGAAATGGGCGTTTTAGAGAGTCCATCTGTATAGATGATGAAACGGCTTCCCGGTTCATAATGAAAGACTATTTTTTTAATGGGCAATTCGGGAATCAGTCCGCTTGGGGTGGCCCCTTCGTTTAAATTGAGAATTTGGTTGGTGCATGGGGAATACAAAAAGGCTGAAGGAAGTCCGTAGTTCACATATTCGATGAGTCGATCCTTTGTATTCACATATGCTATGAAAGCTGTAATGCGAGCATGGTTTTTGTTTTCCCGATTAATTCCTTGAAATAGGCCCCGCATATGTTTGTCCAGTTCCTCTGTTATGAAAATGGGGTCTTTTACACGTTTGATTAGGTCGGGCATCATAGTCCGTATGGACATGTTTATAAGTGCTGTATGGATGCCCTTTCCGAATACATCGATCATTATGAAGCCGTATATCCTGTCATCAACCTCCGTCCAGTAAAATAAATCCCCTGACAGTTCACTCGAAGGCTGGGAAAGACCTTTGACCTCTATATCTTCATTATTGATCGACAAAGGTAAATTTGAAAGTTGAATGCCCTTTGCAATTCGCAGGCTCCTTGCTGATTTTTGGTGTATCTTTTCAAGCTCTTGCCCCTTCATTTTTGCCGAAAACAGTTGCATGCTGATGTTTTTGAGTGATTTTAATTTAATCCTGACTTCTACTGAATCGGCAGGGACCGCCATGGTTTCATAAAAGGTCTTTTCTGGTAAAGCCGAGGGTGTCTCCATTCCTAAAGCGCGTTTGTAAATGAATAAGATAGGGATTTCGTGAGATTCAGCTAAGGCAAACAAAGAAGTTTGCTGCCAAGAATCTTTTGATATGTGTAAAGGTAAAATAAATAATGATTTCATTAAGTCCGTTGAATCCTTGAATAGATGACTTTGATTGAGTGGATCCTCCAAAAAGGTGACATTCTTGTTCATTTTCTTTAAGATTCGACCAAAATCCTTACATAAAGGAACATCTATTGTGAATATATTCATATAACCCCCCGTTGTTTTGTTGATAGGTCAATCATACTGCATTTAGACTTATTTACTATATTTTTTGAGTGAAAAGTTGGAATTTTCGAAAATCAAATGATTCCATATACCTGGAAATTCAAAATGGATTCTTAATAAGCCCTTTCTTTTTCCAACGGGGGTAACCGTGGATGGTGGCCATTCATTCGAACTAATCCTTCCTGAAAAAGTTTTGTTGAAACTATTTGATTTAAACACATATCATGTATAGATGTTCGTTTTGCAAAGCATTTAAATGGATACTGTAAGTGGTTGGAATCGTCTCATCCTAAAATAGGACTAGGTTACTGAAATCCTCATAACTGGATTTCTGAAACCGACTGGAACGTTCTTTAAAGGGAAAAACCATAGGCGAACTCGCTTTCTTCCGAATTTGTCTGCAGTCTTAAATCCACTTACGCATGAATGGATTTAGTAACTAAGGTAATCCTAGTGATGAATAAATCAGGCTGCACAATTATCAGGTGGGACTATCCAATTTCTCATTTTTGAAACGATCTAAAGTTTTTAGTAACTCTGAATGGGGCGATATCCTTTATTGCATTAACAGTTTGAAAATGGTAATATGAGTATGAGTTTAAATGTCTTATCATTGATGATTATTTAAATTAATCAGGTTGAGGCAACAAAATTGTATGTTCTTACATGTTTCATGAGTTCATTCTTGAGATTATTTTAGATTAAATAGGCCGCGCGTCTGGTCATATATAAAAGCTGCATCTCTTGGCGGCTTTAGTAGCTATTAGGGAATCAAGCTGCATTTAAGCGCTTTTCCACTTCTGCAAATCCTCAACGCACCGGGCCTGTTTTGTATAAGAATCTTGGCTCTCGTCAAGTTTTGTTCATACAGCCTTTTTAAGTCTGATGAATAATAGGTGCAGCAGCCCTCACCTGAATAAAACGGTGAAACACCCGTTTATGCTACTTTTAATTTTCCATATTGAATTTAATTTTGGTTACATGTACTTTTAAAAAGATGAGCGTATGTAAATGATAAGTCTACACGTGCGCGAAGTTAAAAATGCCGGTGAATGTCCGTACTGGTATATTTCCTTTTTAAAAAATCATATTGAGTTCATTTGAACTAAAAGGCAGACATACTTTTAGGTGATAATGATAAACTTTTTATAAGAGATAAAGAAGAACATCCGTCATGATGATGAGGATTTGAACTAAAACATCTGTGCATGATCCATGAATGCACGTGTAAATTTACGATATAAAAAGGAGTACGAAAACATTGACATTGTTTAGCGAATTAGGATTAGATAGAACGTCCATGAAATCAATAGAAAAAATGGGATTTGAAGAAGCGAGCCCGATTCAATCCCAAACGATACCTCTAGCACTTGAAGGTAAAGATATCATTGGTCAAGCGCAAACGGGAACAGGTAAAACAGCGGCATTCGGTATTCCATTGATGGAAAACATCGATATTAATAACGAAAACGTGCAAGGGATTGTCATTGCACCTACACGTGAGCTTGCGATTCAAGTTTCCGAGGAACTTTTCAAGCTTGGTTACGGAAAACGCGCTCGTGTACTTGCAGTTTATGGTGGACAAGACATCGACCGTCAAATCCGTGCTTTAAAGAAAAAACCACATATTATCGTTGGTACGCCTGGTCGTCTTTTAGACCATATCAAACGTAAAAATATTAAATTAGGCGGAGTTCACACTGTAGTTCTTGATGAAGCGGATGAAATGCTTAACATGGGATTCATTGAGGATATCGAATTGATCCTTTCAACTGTTCCTGACGAAAGGCAAACATTGCTTTTCTCAGCTACAATGCCTGATCCAATCCGTAAAATTGCTGAAAGATTCATGCAGGAACCCGTTCTTGTACGTGTAAAAGCAAAAGAAATGACAGTGGATCGTATCGAACAATATTACTTGGAGTTAAAAGAAAGTGAAAAATTCGATACACTTGCACGCCTTTTCGATATTCAAACACCGGATCTTGCCATCGTCTTCGGACGTACGAAACGCCGTGTCGATGAATTGGCATCTGCATTGAATATCCGCGGTTATATGGCTGAAGGCATTCATGGTGACCTTAGTCAGGCAAAACGCCTTTCTGTATTGAAAAAGTTTAAAGACGGCAGCATCGATGTACTCGTTGCTACTGATGTGGCTGCACGTGGACTTGATATTTCCGGCGTTACTCACGTATACAACTTTGATATCCCTCAAGATCCGGAAAGCTACGTTCACCGTATTGGACGTACAGGACGTGCGGGTAAACATGGTATTGCCATTACGTTTGTAACACCAAGAGAAAGAGGCCAACTGCATGCAGTTGAACATACAACGAAAAAACGTATGGAGAAACTTAAGACTCCTACGTTAACTGAAGCGTTGGAAGGTCAACAAAAAGCAGTAACGGAAAAAATCCTTAATACAATCGAGAATGAGGATTTAACTTTATACCTTGGTCAAGCGGAAGAATTATTACAAAAACATAGTGCAGCGGATTTAGTTGCAGCTATGCTTAAATCAATGACAAAAGAACCGGATCAAACGCCTATCAAGTTAACGGAAGAATCTCCATCTCCAATGCGTCGCAATCGCGGAGGAAGCAGTTCTTCTAGTAACAGACAACGCAATGGCCGCAGTTCTTCAGGCAGAAAAGATTACGGTAGCGGATCAAGTAAACGCCCAAGCACGAACCGTAAATCGAATGGATACGGAAACCGCAGCACGAGCCAAAAAAGAGAAAAAACAAATAAGATTTAATTGAATTGGAAATGCCGCTCATTTGAGCGGCATTTTTTTATGTGCATCTCCACACTTCAGCTGGTATCCGAATGGTTGGCGGTTTTTGGCTGGACTGTTTAAAGCCTTTGTTTGAAAAGGGGTTAATTTCCAGCAATTAATTATAGTATAATGGATGAAAGCGAAGGATGGATGATGAAGATTGTTTTAAAATTACCTGTCCAGAAGAGGAGAAGCACATGGAACCTGAAAATCGTATATCTAATAAGGCCTTGACCGTATGGAAAATCAGTGGGCTTATAAGCTGTTCAATAACTTGGATTATAAGCATCGCCGTACTCGTGCTTACAATCATTTTTGATTGGACATATTGGGTGTTTGGAGCGTTGATCTTAATTTCGATTATCCAATCCTATCTGGCCATCTTTCTGATTCCATCGGTGAAATGGAAGAGATGGCGTTACGAAGTGAGAAATACCGAAATTGATATCCAAAGTGGTATTTTCGTCATTAAAAGAACACTCATACCCATGATTAGGGTTCAGCATGTTGAAACGAAGCAAGGGCCATTATTAAGAAAATACGATTTAGCCTCCGTTGAAATTTCCACTGCAGCGACCCTTCATGTCATCCCTGCCCTGGACCTAGCTGAGGCAGATGAATTGCGGCACTATATTTCCAGGATGGCAAGTGTGGAGGAAGAAGATGTTTGAACCTAAAAGGCTGCACCCCATAGCTGTATTGCTTAACATTATAAAATCGATTAAGGAGTTAGTCATCCCTTTTTTGTTAGTGGTCGTCATTCCTGGGAAGAATGAAGGAATTCCTGGATGGATACAACCGCTGGTCATAGCCATTATTATACTTTTTATTATAGGTAATGCATTCCTTCAATGGTTACGCTTTACATATCGCGTGGAAGAGGGAGAATTCAGAATTGAGTCCGGGGTATTCGTAAGGAAGAAACGGTATATAAAGTTTGATCGGATTCATAGCATAGATATTTCAGAGGGCATCATCCAGCGGATATTCAGCCTGGTGAAGTTGAATATCGAAACGGCAGGCGGGTCTCAGGCTGATGCCGTATTATCAGCCATAAGCAAAAGTGATGCAGATCGAATCAATGCTTTTATTAGTGAGGAAAAAAATGCGAATAATCCTTTTGATATAGATAAAGATGAAGTAGCGGATAATGAATATGCAGCAAAATCGTCTTCTGTTTTTAAGCAGACGCTGCCGCAACTATTCGTTATGGCTGCCACTTCGGGAGCGGTAGGTGTCTTCCTATCTGGAGCAATCGCATTTATTTCACAGTTCGATGAAATGATACCTTTTGAGAGGATATTTAAGGATTATGAAGATTTTATTGAAATGGGGACCATCATTCTGACCTTGTTTGCCCTAGTTGCTTTATTGGTGGTTTATGTACTGGCTACATTAAGCATGGTAATTAAATATGCTTCCTTTACCGTGATAAAAACGGATGAGGAAATCGTTATTTCCAGAGGGCTTCTCGAGAAAAGACAGCTGACAATCCCTATCCATAAAATACAAGGTATTCGGATCATGGAGAATTTGATTCGAAAGCCATTGGGATTGGCGACGGTTTATGTTGAGTATGCGGGAGGCAGTGTGGAAGATAAAGAAAGTCTATCGATCATGCTGTTCCCTTTAATCAGGAAGAAGCATTTACATGAAAAAATCCTGGAAATTTTACCGGTTTATGAAACAACCACTGAGATGACACCGATACCTAAGCGTGCACTTTCCCGGTATTTGTTACGTAAGTTTCTATACCTCATCCCGATCATAGGTGCCTTGGTATGGTTTTTCAGACCTTGGGGTTATCTTTCCCTTTTGCTTGTACCGTTGGCGATTTTTTGGGCTTACATGCAATATAGGGATGCAGGATGGAGCATAGAAGGGAATTTGTTGCTATTGAGCAGCCGTTTTTTCTCAAAGCAAACATTAATCATGCAGAGAAGCAGAATTCAATCAATCACATATAAAAAAAGTTGGTTTCAGAATCGAAAAGAATTAGCTACGATTTCAGCATCGATTAAATCAGGAATCACTTCCAGGGTCGGCGTGGTTGCTGATGTGGAAGAAAAGGATTGCCTAATAATTAAATCATGGTATTTACCTAAAAAAAGCAGTCGACTCCCAATGATTTAAAGGAAGAGTCGGCTGTTTGTCCTACCATTTTTTTCTTAAGTATAATGGAGCTGTTAAAAAGCCGGTTGCCAGTCCAGCCAAATGACCGACAACGTTGATCTGCGGTTGAATGAAAGTCATGATAACGGCAATTCCGGTCAGTGTATATACTGTATTTCTTTCGTTGTTCGTAAAATTGGTTTTATTGAACAGGACAAGATATAGAAAGAATCCGAGTAAACCAAAAATTGCTCCGCTAGCACCTACGTGGTTATATGTCAGTGGGTTAATTAGGAAGGTTGCGATATTGGCAAGGAGCCCTGTTGATAAAAAGAAGATTGAAAACTTGACGGTGCCAAGTAATTTCTCTAGGAATGGACCAAAGATGGCAAGGGAGAATCCATTAAACAGTAAATGTGTAAACGTGCTATGTAGAAAGATGGGGGTGATTAAACGCCACCATTGTCCATCAGCGATGTATAAGTTAACACCTGTGCCATAATAAAAGAGTACATTGCCGGGAAATGTGGGGAAAAGGACGAGAACGAATACAATCATCATAATGAGTATGAGCACAGTTACAGCTCGATATGAATTTGCGTATTCGCGAAAGCCTTCTGTTCTTGTAAACATAAATTCCTCCTTATTATCGTTTTTAATTAGATACAATATTATCATTTTCAGGTAAAAGAGTCCTCCTAATGATATGCAACCTATTAAATGAATAGAAGAGGTGTAAAAGTGATTAAAGGTATAGGCGTGGACATTACTGAGTTGGATAGAATGGAAACATTGATTAATCGGCAACCCCGTTTAAAGGAGCGTATATTAACAGAAAGTGAAATCTTGATTTTCGAAAAGTTAAATGGAAGAAGGAAGGTTGAGTATTTTGCTGGGCGTTTTGCGGCAAAGGAGGCTTTTTCAAAAGCGAACGGTACAGGGATCGGTAAGCACTTATCCTTTTTGGATATTGAAATCATCTCGGATGATAAAGGAAAGCCGGTGATTTCGAAGCCGTTTTCTGAAGGGGTCCATCTTTCGATTAGCCACAGCAGGGATTATGCGGTTGCGCAAGTCGTAATCGAAGGGTGAATGGAGTTTTGTCCAATCGGGTCATAAACCTTAAGGTTGTCTCATATACATTTAGTGCTATAGGGAGACAAGGCCCGGTAAAAGGTACATGGCAGAGTAGGTGCTCTCGAAAAGTTTTTAGTCGGATCTTAGAATTGGTCCGTGTCTAAAATACTGAGGAATCTAAGACATCAGTCGAGCCAATGTCCGGATCCTGCCTTTTCCTCTCCCTTTTACGTTCAAATGACAAAAAGGGGTTGAAAAGATGAAGAAGATGGTAATGCTTTTTGCAGGGATCATGCTCTTGCTTGCTCTTTCTGCTTGCGGCCAAAAATCACAGAGTGACGTAGTGAGTGAATTGAATGAGAAGCTTGGCGAAATGAAAGGATATAAAGCTAACGCGAAGATGACATTAAAGATGGGGACGGAACCTCAAGTGTATAATGTGGAGATTTGGCATAAGGACCCCTCTTTTTACCGCGTGAATCTGAAAAATGAAGAGAAGGATCAAAGCCAGATGATATTGAAAAATGATGATGGTGTATATGTTTTGACGCCAGCTTTGAATAAAAGTTTTAAATTTCAAAGCGAGTGGCCGGAGAACAGCAGTCAGGCCTATTTGTTCGAGTCGTTGGTGAAAGACATTACGGAAGATAAAAGTGCGACATATAAAGAAACGGATAAACATTATGTCTTTGAAACGAAAACGCGCTACCAAAACAATAAAATGTTGCCATATCAAGAGATTACTATAAACAAAAAGGATTTATCTCCAGTCAGTGTGAAAGTTATGGACCCCGATAAGACTGCATTGGTTCTTGTTGAATTCTCAAAAGTTAAATTCGATACGACTTTTGATAAAGATTCATTTGATATGAAGAAAAATATGACAAGTGCACAACTTGAAGCTCCTGTTATGGCAGAAGTCCAAAATGAGGGGTTTGCGGTGAAATACCCTGAAAATATTGGTGATATGAATTTAACGGAAGAAAAAGAAATTACGACGGAAAAGGGAGAACGAGTCGTTTTGACCTATGAGGGTACAAAAAGTTTTACATTGGTACAGGAAAAAGCTGAGGTGGTTCAAACATCCGTTTCGACGAATGTGAATGGAGAACCGGTTGATTTGGGTTATACTGTCGGAGCCATGACAGGAAATACGATTGCATGGACTTTTGAAGGTGTCGATTATATGCTTGCATCAAAGGATCTGAAACAGGAAGAAATGATAGAAGTCGCCCGTTCGGTTGGGGAAAATCCAGTCAAATAGGATTACATAACAAGCTGATGTTTCCCGTCTCCTTATGAAGGTTTCTTCTAGGTAGGATAGGCGGGGAAGCAGCTTGTTGACATTTTTAATCCTTCCATTTGATTTAGGCTGGCAGCTGGGTAAATTAGAATCAAGGTGAAAAAGCACTTTATATTTCTAGCGGTTGGTTATAGAATGGTCCTATAATGAAACGAAAACTTCGCTACTGGGAAGAATCTTATTGTGAGTGTAGGAAAGAAGGAAAAGGTCTTGGAAACGAAAACATTTCATCGAGATACATGGGCAGAAGTAAATTTGGATAATATTTTTGAAAATATTTCTTCAATGAAAAAAAGTTTAAGAAAAGGTGTTAGTCTTTTCGCTGTCGTTAAAGCGAATGCTTATGGACACGGGGACTATGAAGTGGCTAAAACGGCGCTTGAAGCGGGGGCAGATTTTTTAAGTGTCGCTTTTTTGGATGAAGCTCTCGCCATGCGGAAAAAGGGAATATTGGCTCCGATTCTTGTACTTGGGGCATCGAGGCCTGAAAGTGCAGCGCTTGCTGCCGAGTATGGGATTTCCTTGACGGTTTTCGATGTAGCATGGTTGGAGAAGGCAAAGGATTTGTTGAAACCGGGACAAGTTTTGCAAATCCATGTAAAAGTGGATAGCGGCATGGGGAGAATCGGCATTCGAGATAAAGGCCAACTCATGAAAGTGGAAAGTTTGCTTGAGAGGGAAGCTTGTTTCAATTTTCAAGGGATATTCACTCATTTCGCGACGGCGGATGAAATAAAGACTGACTTTTATGAAGCGCAGCTTGCTTTCTTTAAAGGGATGCTTTCCGAATTGACCAGAAAGCCGGAATATGTTCATGCAGCCAATAGTGCAGCTTCTTTAAGGTTCACCGATCCTGAATGGAATGCAATAAGAATGGGGATTTCCATGTATGGTTTGAGTCCTTCCATGGAGATGAAGCCGATATTGCCATTTCCATTAAAACAGGCTATATCATTGAGAACGAAGATGGTCGCGGTTAAACAGCTTGCCAAGGGTGAAAGCGTTAGTTATGGGGCGACATATACGGCTGAAGGTGATGAATGGATTGGGACTTTGCCAATCGGTTATGCTGACGGCTGGATTCGTAAGCTGCAAGGTCAGGAAGTTCTTGTGGATGGAAAAAGAGTGCCCATAGTCGGAAGGATTTGCATGGATCAATGCATGATCAAGCTTCCTGGACCATACCCTGTAGGAACAGAGGTTACATTAATGGGGAATGATGGGGATGAATCAATTACTGTCGATGAGATAGCGGCAAAACTGGAGACGATCAACTATGAAGTAACATGTATGATAGGAGCAAGAGTGCCCCGCATATATATTAAAGACAATCAGGTGAATCATGTACGCAATTTCATCCTGGAATGACCGGGTTGTAAAAAAATCCTAAGATTGTGAATAAGATTTCCTTTATTATGCTGATAATAAGATTTAGAATAGAATATACTCTTTGCAGATAGGCAATTTAATGGTAATATTGAAAAGGATATATAATAAAGGTGTGTAGTGATGGTGGAGGTGTATGTTTGTGTCTGAATCCAGCGCAACAAGAGAGATATTAATTCGATTACCTCAAAATTTTTTAACAGAGTTAGATGGGTATGCGAGTGAGGAAAATGTGAATCGCAGTGAATTTATTTATCGTGCCACAAAAATGTATCTTCGCGAACGTAAAAAGAAAGAGTTTCGTGAATCGATGAAACGCGGTTATATTGAAATGGCGGCCATTAATTTGACGATTGCTTCTGAAGCCTTCCAGGCTGAATTCGAGGCTGGTCATTGCGTTGAACGATTAGTTAGCGGAGGCTGAGCCATTGATTGTTGTTAAGCGTGGTGACGTATACTTCGCAGACCTTTCCCCGGTGGTTGGTTCAGAGCAGGGTGGGACCCGTCCGGTACTAATTTTACAAAACGATATTGGTAATCGCTTTAGTCCGACTGTGATCGTGGCAGCCATTACAGCTCAAATTCAAAAAGCGAAATTGCCTACACATGTTGAGATTAATGCAAAAAAGTACGGATTCGAGCGGGATTCCGTCATTTTATTAGAACAGATCCGGACCATTGATAAGCAGCGTTTAACTGATAAAATTACGCATCTTGACGAACCGATGATGCAAAAAGTCAATGAAGCTTTGCAAATTAGTTTAGGCCTCATTGAGTTTTAAAGAAAATTTTTCCCGTTAAACCGGGCGTTATTATAATACAAATCATTCTTTATGCTATTTTAGATGACACGATTCCTCCAAATGTGGGAATCGTGTTTTTTTTTGTGAAATAACATGAATATTTGTCCAAAAAGTATCAGCAGGAAATATGAAAAAATTGACGAATAAAAACATTATACAGTTAGATATTGGATCGAACGTTCATTGTTTTTTATAGTATCTCCCTAACTTTTCTTTAATTGATGTTTTTCTTACCTGAATTTTGGGTATGTAGTTATGTTGTAAATACCTAAAAAAAGCAAAAGTGTAGTGGGGAAACTCGAAGAATATCCAAAATGGGAATAAGATTACAGTTAGTTAACATCCTTGTGACGAGGACAGGGAAACATAGCGATTGTGTTAGAATGGGAGGATATTATGAATCAATTGGTTTACGATTTTATTAAGCAAAATCAAGATTACATCCTTACTGAGTGGATGGGCATCATGAAGGAAAGTACGGACGAAAGATTAATTAAAGTCGTCTCAGATCGAATGTTCACGCAAACGAGCAGTGAATTTATAGATATGATCATCACGAACGTTGATAGTAAAAACAAGGAATTCACATTGAAGCTTTCTGATTTTGCCGAGAAAGTCGTCCAATTGGGATGGCCTCTTACTTTCGTCAATGAAGGACTTCATAAATTCACTTTAATTGTCATTAATGGCATGGTGGAAAAGGGTCTGGTTACTCCTGATAATCAAGTCAACCTTGTTAACCATTTGGATAAATGGGCCACACCGATAAATAATGAAATAGTCAATATATATACTCAAACTTGGGAAAGAACGGTTTCCATGCAAAAAATAGCGTTGCAAGAACTTTCGGCTCCGCTCATTCCTGTATTGGAAGGCATTACTGTAATGCCGCTGATTGGTACGATTGATACGGAACGTGCCAAACAGATAATGGAAAACCTGTTGACTGGCGTGGTTAAGCATAGATCTGAAGTTGTACTTATTGATATAACGGGCGTGCCGGTCGTGGATACCATGGTTGCCCATCATATCATTCAAGCTGCGGAAGCGGTTCGATTGGTGGGCGCCAAATGTATACTTTGCGGCATCCGCCCTGAAATAGCCCAAACCATCGTTAATCTTGGAATTAATTTAAATGAAGTGATTACAAAAAATACGTTGAAAAAAGGAATAGAAGTTGCGTTGGAATTAACGAGCCGTAAGATCGTAAAGGTGGAGGGATAAGTATGAGGATTCCGATATTAAAGCTTTATGACTGCTTGTTAGTCTCTATACAGTGGGAATTGGATGATGTGACAGCCCTTCAATTTCAAGAGGATTTACTGCATAAGATTCATGAAACAAGCGCAAATGGCGTTGTTATAGATATTACCTCAATAGATTTTATTGATTCTTTTATCGCAAAGGTATTAGGCGATGTCTTTAGCATGTCTAAGCTTATGGGGGCCAAAGTTGTAATTACGGGGATCCAGCCAGCTGTTGCAATAACATTAATTGAACTGGGAATTAGTCTAGAAGATGTTCTGACAGCATTAGACTTAGAGAAAGGCCTGGAGAAATTACAACAGGAATTGGGGGATTAAAGAATGGAGTTCCAATCCTGCGTAAAAATCATAAATGAATGGGACATCGTAGCTGCAAGGCAGCTCGGAAGAAATGTCGCTAAAGAGTTGGGGTTCGGTACTGTAGACCAGGCCAGGATCACGACGGCCATTAGCGAATTGGCCCGAAACATATACCTATATGCTGGACAAGGCAGTGTTAGCATAGAAAAGCTAAATATAAATGGGAAGTCAGGATTGAAAATCATTGCAGAGGACCAAGGGCCGGGAATTGAGGATATCCGCAGAGTCATGGAAGATGGATATACCACCTCGGGGGGACTGGGCGCAGGCCTTCCTGGAGCCAAACGTTTAATGGATGACTTTGATATCGAATCGATACCAGGTGAAGGGACTAAGATTATCGCTACGAAATGGCTCCGTTAGGGGGGGACTATGGACATTAGGGAGAACATGGAGAAAAAGTATCATGAGGCGCTTTCTACTTATCTTAAAGACCAAAATGAGCAGGCACTCTACCAAGGGCAAAAGATTAGCCGCCTACATATCAAATACAATATATCTCCAGAAGAAATCATCAGTATGCATAAAAATAACTTGATGGAACTTTACCCGGAATTACCGGGAAAAGTATTGGATTCTTTCGATTTTCTGCTAGAAGTCATGATGGGCTACGGCATTGCATACCGTGAACATCAAAGCCTTAGACATCAGCAGCAGGAACTGAAAACGGAAATCGAGATAGCGGCAAACGTTCAACATACTCTTTTGGAAACGAAAATTCCTGATATCAAAGCTCTTGAAATTGGAGCGATCAGTGTTCCGGCTAGGCAGATGAACGGGGATTACTATCACTTCGTCCAAGATGAAAATGAGCGGATAGGGGTAGGGATAGCAGATGTCATTGGAAAAGGGATCCCTGCTGCATTGTGCATGTCGATGATCAAATATGCGATGGACAGTCTTCCGGAGCATCGTCATGAACCGAATAGTGTGCTTGAGAGTTTGAACCGTGTTGTGGAGCATAATGTGGATCCAAGCATGTTCATAACCATGTTCTATGGCTTATATGATCCGCATGACAGGCAATTTTCCTATGCTTCAGCAGGACATGAACCTGGTTTTTACTATGACGCCGCAACGGGTACTTTTAGCGATTTGGATGCAAAGGGCTTGTTGCTTGGAGTTGATAAAAAAACAAGGTATCGCCAATATGAAAAAACGGTGAATCATGGAGACATGATCATTTTATTATCTGACGGAGTAACGGAGTGCCGGACGAATGATGGGTTCATAGAAAGGGAAACACTTATTGGTTTCATTAAAAAGAATATGCATTTGCAAGCCCAGGAAATGGTGAATAATATATATAAACAATTGGAGAAAATGCAGAACTTCCAACTGAGGGATGATTTTACATTAATAATTTTAAAATCAAATGTTTAGTATCTTTTCTGCTGGGTATAGATATAGGAATGAAGAGGATTTGAAGAGGTGGGTCATTGATGAATATAACTGTAGATGTTAATGAATTAAATTCTGAATTTATTGTAAAACTGAAAGGTGAAATCGATGCATATACTGCACCGAAATTAAGAGAATCACTATTTCCGATTTCGGAGCAGGATAATGTTTCGATTACTATTGATTTAACTGAAGTTTCTTATATGGATAGTACGGGACTTGGGGTGTTTGTCGGTGCTTTTAAAAGCGTAAGGGCACATAATGGCGAATTCACTTTAGTTGGCTTATCAGAAAGGTTACGACGTTTATTTGATATAACAGGTCTTGCAGATATCATTGATATAAAAAGTGGTACAGAGGGTGGGTTAGAATGAGTCAAGTATATGATTACATCGAAATGAAAATACCTGCAAAACCAGAATTCATCGGTGTCATTCGTTTAACGCTTTCTGGGATAGGAAGCCGGATGGGATTCGCGTATGATGAAATTGAGGATTTGAAAATCGCTACAAGTGAAGCTTGTACAAATGCGGTACAGCATGCATATAAGGATTCTGAAAAAGGTGAAGTGAAAGTAAGTTTCGGCCTTTATCCTGACCGCTTGGAGGTCATGGTTTCTGATAGTGGTAAGAGCTGTAATTTCGAAGAGGTTCGACAAGGAATCGGTCCATACGAAAATGGACAAAAAGTTGAACTTTTGAGAGAAGGAGGCTTGGGTCTTTACCTTATTGAAACTCTAATGGATGATGTGAAAATTCATCAGCATGATGGGGTTACAGTATTTATGACTAAGTTTTTAGAAGGAGAGCAGGTGGAGATGGATGCAAAAACACTCTCAACCTAACCAGGCACAAAGAGAACAGGTAAATGAATGGATTAGAGCTTACCAGCAGAATCAAGATGAGGAAGCACAGAGCAATCTAGTCATCCATTATAAAAGTTTGGTTGAAACAATCTCCCGTAAATATGCGAAAGGGAAATCATTTCAGGAGGATATCTCCCAAGTCGGCATGATTGGTTTGTTAGGTGCCATTCGACGATATGATGAATCTTTCGGTAAGAGCTTTGAGGCATTTGCTGTCCCTACTATAATCGGCGAAATCAAAAGGTTCCTGCGTGACAAAACATGGAGTGTCCATGTGCCAAGGAGAATTAAGGAACTTGGTCCGAAAATCAGGGTGACTGTCGAGGAATTAACTACAACTCTGCATCGTTCACCAAGAATAGATGAAATAGCCGATAGTATAGGTGTGACTGAAGAAGAAGTTTTAGAGGCGATGGAAATGGGAAAAAGCTATCAAGCTTTATCCGTGGATCATTCTATTGAGGCGGATTCTGATGGCGGTACTGTCACATTGCTTGATATATTCGGGAATGTCGATGAAGGTTTTGAAAAGGTCAATCAGAGACTTGTACTTGAAAAGGTGCTGCATGTGCTGAGTGACCGTGAAAAGATGATCATTCAACATACTTATTTAGAGAATTTAAGTCAGAAAGAAGCGGGCGATAAACTTGGGATTTCCCAAATGCATGTGTCAAGGCTCCAACGCCGCGCGATCAAGAAACTTCAAGAAGCCATTAATGCTGAAAACTCGGAGTTAATTCAGTGATCAAAGATATTCTGAGGGGAGAAAAAATAGAAGTCCTTGTCTCTCAATCGTCTAAAAACGGGATGGTTTATTGTGGTGATGATTACTTTTTTCTTCATACGAAAGAATACTTTGTCTGTGTACTGGCAGATGGTCTGGGCAGCGGGAAAAATGCTTACGATTCCTCCCATGCCGTCATCGAGGAAGTTAAACGTAATCATGAGTTGGATGTCGAGTCACTAATGGCAGTGTGCAATCAAGTTTTAATCGATAAACGTGGAGCAGCCGTTTCCATTTTGAAGATTTTTTATGACAAGAATGAATTTGTATACAGTTCAGTTGGTAACATCCGCTTTTTCCTGTATAATCCAAGTGACGATAAACTCGTTTACCCTTTACCTGTTACAGGGTATTTATCAGGAAGGAAACAAAAATACAGGACGCAGAGATACAAATATGAACCAAATGCAAAATTCATTCTTCATTCCGATGGTTTAGAACTTAAGGGAGCTAAAACTTTTTTGAAAAGGCTGGTCCCTATCGATAAGAACGCCCAAAGCATATTAAAAAGCAGTCCATTAACTGCAGATGATACAACTTTCATTTTAGGAAGCTTACTTTCGCCGTAATTCGGAAGTGAGCTTTTTTGTGTGGAATTCGCAACTTCATCTCTCATTTGCTAGACTATATATATCAGATCAAAACGTTGGAGGTAAACATAATGATCGTTGTAGAAGATACATTAAAAGAATTGATTAAACAAATATCAAATGAGCTAACTTTGAAAAATCATCAAGTCCAAAACGTCATACAGATGCTTCAAGAGGGTAATACTGTCCCCTTTATTGCGCGGTATAGAAAAGAAATGACGGGTTCACTTGATGAAGTGCAGATTCGTTCCATTATGGAAAGATGGAACTATTTAGAAAACCTTGGCCAGAGGAAAGCGGAAGTTACGCGTTCGATTGGTGAACAGGGGAAATTGACGGAAGAATTAACAAGACAAATCGATAAAGCGACAAAACTGCAGGAAGTCGAGGATTTATACAGGCCATTCAAACAAAAAAGGAGAACGAAAGCAACAGTCGCTAAAGAAAAGGGTCTTGAACCATTGGCTAATTGGCTTTTGGAATGTCAATTGCATGCTCGGGTTAGCGAAAAAGCTGCAGAATTCATATCGGCAGAAAAAGAAGTTTCATCTATTGAAGAGGCTATTACAGGAGCGCAGGATATCATAGCTGAACATATTTCCGATGATGCAGAATTAAGGAAGTGGATAAGGGCTGAAATTTTCAAAGCTGGAAAAGTGGTTTCAACTGTGAAAAATGAAGAGAAGGACGAGAAAAAAATCTTCGAGATGTACTATGAATATGAGGAGCCGGTTCAAAGAATCGTACCACATCGGGTGTTGGCGCTGAATAGAGGTGAAAAGGAAGAGGTTTTACGAATCTCCATTCATCCTCGGACTGAAATCATCATTGGTCATCTGGAACGGAAAATCATTAAAAACAACAAATCTGAAGCCCAAGTTGTTCTTAAATCTGCGATTGAGGATGGACTCAAACGTTTGATAATGCCTTCTGTAGAACGGGAAATCAGAAAAGAGCTGACGGAAAAAGCTGAGGATCAAGCTATCCATATTTTCTCTGAAAACCTCCGGAACCTGCTCTTGCAGCCCCCGCTTAAAGGGAAAGTGGTCCTAGCCTTAGATCCGGCATATCGGACTGGGTGTAAGTTGGCTGTCATCGATGAAACCGGAAAGGTACTCGATATCAGTGTAATCTATCCACATCCTCCTGCTGCGAAGCTTAATGCTGCCCGTGAAAAAACGATCGAAATACTTCAGCGGTTCTCGGTTGAGATCGTGGCAATCGGCAATGGTACGGCATCGCGTGAATCAGAGCAATTCATCGCAGATATTATAAAAGAAGTGAAAGGGAACATTTCATATATAATTGTTAATGAAGCGGGAGCAAGCGTGTATTCAGCCTCGGATATAGCCCGTGAAGAGTTTCCGGATCTTCAAGTAGAACAGAGAAGCGCAGTTTCGATAGGCAGGAGGCTTCAAGATCCCCTTGCCGAACTTGTTAAAATTGACCCCCAATCCGTGGGGGTAGGTCAGTATCAACATGATGTGTCCCAGAAAAAGTTAACGGAATCCCTCACCTTTGTAGTGGAAACAGCTGTTAACCAAGTAGGAGTGAATGTTAATACCGCTTCATCGTCTCTATTACAATATGTAGCTGGTTTATCAAAATCGGTTGCTCAAAATATTGTGAAGAAAAGGGAAGAGGAAGGGAAGTTTTCAAGCAGGAAGCAATTAAAGAAAATTCCCCGGCTTGGTGTCAAAACATATGAACAATGTATAGGGTTCTTACGTATCATTAATGGAGATGAACCTTTGGATCAAACCGCGATACACCCTGAGAACTATAGTGCAGTGAATAAATTATTAAAGAAAATGGGATTTACATCTGAGGATTTAGGCAGTGATGCATTGAATGAAGAGTTAGGTAAACTAAATCCGGCTGATTTGGTCGATGAATTGGAAATTGGGGAAATTACGATTAAAGATATCATAGATGATTTGATGAAACCGGGAAGAGATCCTCGTGATGAATTATCAAAACCACTGCTTAAGCAGGATGTACTAAAAATGGAGGATCTGCAAACTGGGATGGAATTACAAGGTACAGTGAGGAATGTTGTGGATTTCGGTGCGTTTGTGGACATCGGTGTCAAACAGGATGGTCTGGTGCATATTTCCAAGCTGAGCAACCGGTTTGTAAAACACCCATTGGATGTAGTTGCCGTTGGGGATGTTGTGACGGTTTGGGTCGAACTGGTTGACCCCAAAAAGCAAAGGGTATCTTTAACGATGCTCGAGCCAAAGGATCAAAACTAGCCTATGATAAACTCCTTCTATATTAGAAGGGGTTTTTTTTGAAGCGATGTATTTATATTTGGAGCACAGTTGAATCTATACCCTGAGACTTTCTTTCTTTTGATAAAAAAACCAACATTGATTCAACATCTTCACTTGATAATAATCCTTTTCATAAAAGGCTTTGCGGATTTGATTCTGGAACCAATTAGGCATAGCTTTTCCTCCCTTAGTTTCCTATTGTATTATTAGTCTATGTTATAATGGGTTGTCATGTTACCAAAGAAAGGGAGGGGGAAATGGATAATCGGCAATTGCAAAAACTAGTAGAAGAAATTTCGATGAAAGACTTTAAAAAGGCCTTTAGACACGAAGCCAGTTTTAATCCGCGTCTCCGAACAACAGGAGGACGATACTTGCTCCGTTCACACAATATAGAAATCAATAAGAAGTATCTTGATGAACGCGGTGTGGAAGAAATGATTGGAATCATTAAGCATGAATTGTGTCATTATCATTTGCACATCGAGAAGAAAGGGTACCAGCATCGTGATGCGGACTTTAAGCATTTACTCAAAAAAGTGGGGGCACCAAGATTTTGCGAGCCGCTGCCATCTAACCAATTAAAGAAAAAGATGAATACTATTCAATATAAATGTGAAAACTGTCAGCAGGTATATATAAGAAAAAAACGAATCGACACTACCCGTTTCGTGTGTGGTAAATGTCGTGGATCATTGATTTACCAAGGGTTTAAGAAGTGAATAACAAAAATATAAAAAAACATAAAAGAACTCTTGACTTTAAGTTGTAACCTCTTTATAATCATAAGAGTCGACAAGATAACAACTTGTCTTAACGACAAACACTAAGGTCCTTGAGCGTGAAAAAGGAACCCAATTTTCATTATTCCGCAGTAGCTCAGTGGTAGAGCATTCGGCTGTTAACCGAACGGTCGTAGGTTCGAGTCCTACCTGCGGAGCCATTTTTTTGGGGAAGTACTCAAGAGGCTGAAGAGGCGCCCCTGCTAAGGGTGTAGGTCGCGTAAGCGGCGCGAGGGTTCAAATCCCTCCTTCTCCGCCAGTTGCATATTTTAATCAAGGCCCATTGGTCAAGCGGTTAAGACACCGCCCTTTCACGGCGGTAACACGGGTTCGAATCCCGTATGGGTCACTTTCATATACATGATCATAATACTGGTCCCGTGGTGTAGCGGTTAACATGCCTGCCTGTCACGCAGGAGATCGCGGGTTCGATTCCCGTCGGGACCGCCATTTTTTTAAAAAAACACTTGCTAAAATAATATTATCGTGATATAATATTATCCTGGCTGTTAATTAGTAATTGTTTATTGGGCTATAGCCAAGCGGTAAGGCAACGGATTTTGATTCCGTCATGCGAAGGTTCGATCCCTTCTAGCCCAGCCATTTTATTTAGAGCCATTAGCTCAGTTGGTAGAGCATCTGACTTTTAATCAGAGGGTCGAAGGTTCGAATCCTTCATGGCTCACCATTTATTTTCGCGGGTGTGGCGGAATTGGCAGACGCACCAGACTTAGGATCTGGCGCCGCAAGGCGTGGGGGTTCAAGTCCCTTCACCCGCACTGATATTTTCTTCTTGACATCAAGTTGAAAAGGTGTTAAACTTACAAAGTCGCTTTCGCGGTCGTGGCGGAATGGCAGACGCGCTAGGTTGAGGGCCTAGTGGGGGAAACCCCGTGGAGGTTCGACTCCTCTCGGCCGCACCAATAACATCATAGAAATTAGCGCCCGTAGCTCAATTGGATAGAGCATCTGACTACGAATCAGAAGGTTGTAGGTTCGACTCCCGCCGGGCGCACCATATTTTACGGGAAGTAGCTCAGCTTGGTAGAGCACTTGGTTTGGGACCAAGGGGTCGCAGGTTCGAATCCTGTCTTCCCGACCATCCTTTCTTAAAATATTTCAAAATTAAATGCGGGTGTAGTTTAGTGGTAAAACCTCAGCCTTCCAAGCTGATGATGAGAGTTCGATTCTCTTCACCCGCTCCATTATTGCTCTTTGAAAACTGAACAAAACAAAGCGCCAACGTTAAATTTTAAGTGAGCACACACTATCAAAAAAGCAAATGAGCAAGTCAAACATTTCTTCGGAGAGTTTGATCCTGGCTCAGGACGAACGCTGGCGGCGTGCCTAATACATGCAAGTCGAGCGAATCGACGGGAGCTTGCTCCCTGAGATTAGCGGCGGACGGGTGAGTAACACGTGGGCAACCTGCCTATAAGACTGGGATAACTTCGGGAAACCGGAGCTAATACCGGATACGTTCTTTTCTCGCATGAGAGAAGATGGAAAGACGGTTTACGCTGTCACTTATAGATGGGCCCGCGGCGCATTAGCTAGTTGGTGAGGTAATGGCTCACCAAGGCGACGATGCGTAGCCGACCTGAGAGGGTGATCGGCCACACTGGGACTGAGACACGGCCCAGACTCCTACGGGAGGCAGCAGTAGGGAATCTTCCGCAATGGACGAAAGTCTGACGGAGCAACGCCGCGTGAACGAAGAAGGCCTTCGGGTCGTAAAGTTCTGTTGTTAGGGAAGAACAAGTACCAGAGTAACTGCTGGTACCTTGACGGTACCTAACCAGAAAGCCACGGCTAACTACGTGCCAGCAGCCGCGGTAATACGTAGGTGGCAAGCGTTGTCCGGAATTATTGGGCGTAAAGCGCGCGCAGGTGGTTCCTTAAGTCTGATGTGAAAGCCCACGGCTCAACCGTGGAGGGTCATTGGAAACTGGGGAACTTGAGTGCAGAAGAGGAAAGTGGAATTCCAAGTGTAGCGGTGAAATGCGTAGAGATTTGGAGGAACACCAGTGGCGAAGGCGACTTTCTGGTCTGTAACTGACACTGAGGCGCGAAAGCGTGGGGAGCAAACAGGATTAGATACCCTGGTAGTCCACGCCGTAAACGATGAGTGCTAAGTGTTAGAGGGTTTCCGCCCTTTAGTGCTGCAGCTAACGCATTAAGCACTCCGCCTGGGGAGTACGGCCGCAAGGCTGAAACTCAAAGGAATTGACGGGGGCCCGCACAAGCGGTGGAGCATGTGGTTTAATTCGAAGCAACGCGAAGAACCTTACCAGGTCTTGACATCCTCTGACAACCCTAGAGATAGGGCTTTCCCCTTCGGGGGACAGAGTGACAGGTGGTGCATGGTTGTCGTCAGCTCGTGTCGTGAGATGTTGGGTTAAGTCCCGCAACGAGCGCAACCCTTGATCTTAGTTGCCAGCATTCAGTTGGGCACTCTAAGGTGACTGCCGGTGACAAACCGGAGGAAGGTGGGGATGACGTCAAATCATCATGCCCCTTATGACCTGGGCTACACACGTGCTACAATGGATGGTACAAAGGGCTGCAAACCTGCGAAGGTAAGCGAATCCCATAAAGCCATTCTCAGTTCGGATTGCAGGCTGCAACTCGCCTGCATGAAGCCGGAATCGCTAGTAATCGCGGATCAGCATGCCGCGGTGAATACGTTCCCGGGCCTTGTACACACCGCCCGTCACACCACGAGAGTTTGTAACACCCGAAGTCGGTGAGGTAACCTTCATGGAGCCAGCCGCCTAAGGTGGGACAGATGATTGGGGTGAAGTCGTAACAAGGTAGCCGTATCGGAAGGTGCGGCTGGATCACCTCCTTTCTAAGGATAATTACGAGAGCGCTTTTGTTTTGTTCAGTTTTGAATGAGTAATTCATTCAAATAGGAAAGAGAAGCATCACGATGTGATGGATTCTTTCTGCTTTGTTCCTTGAAAACTAGATAATAGATAGAAGGCAATTAATTTTTTTCAAAGCATCTGTAAGACTTTTTTAACGGTTAAGTTAGAAAGGGCGCACGGTGGATGCCTTGGCACTAGGAGCCGATGAAGGACGGGACTAACACCGATATGCTTCGGGGAGCTGTAAGTAAGCTTTGATCCGGAGATTTCCGAATGGGGAAACCCACTGTTCGTAATGGAACAGTATCTTTACCTGAATACATAGGGTACTGAAGGCAGACCCGGGGAACTGAAACATCTAAGTACCCGGAGGAAGAGAAAGCAAACGCGATTTCCTGAGTAGCGGCGAGCGAAACGGAATTAGCCCAAACCAAGAGGCTTGCCTCTTGGGGTTGTAGGACACTCAACATGGAGTTACAAAGGAACGGGGTAAATGAAGTGACCTGGAAAGGTCCGTCGAAGAAGGTAAAAACCCTGTAGTTGAAACTTCGTTCCCTCCTGAGTGGATCCTGAGTACGGCGGGACACGAGAAATCCCGTCGGAAGCAGGGAGGACCATCTCCCAAGGCTAAATACTCCCTAGTGACCGATAGTGAACCAGTACCGTGAGGGAAAGGTGAAAAGCACCCCGGAAGGGGAGTGAAATAGATCCTGAAACCGTGTGCCTACAAGTAGTCAAAGCCCGTTAATGGGTAATGGCGTGCCTTTTGTAGAATGAACCGGCGAGTTACGATTTCATGCGAGGTTAAGTTGATGAGACGGAGCCGCAGCGAAAGCGAGTCTGAATAGGGCGAATGAGTATGAGGTCGTAGACCCGAAACCAGGTGATCTACCCATGTCCAGGGTGAAGTTCAGGTAACACTGAATGGAGGCCCGAACCCACGCACGTTGAAAAGTGCGGGGATGAGGTGTGGGTAGCGGAGAAATTCCAATCGAACCTGGAGATAGCTGGTTCTCTCCGAAATAGCTTTAGGGCTAGCCTCAAGATGAGAGTATTGGAGGTAGAGCACTGATTGGACTAGGGGCCCCCAACGGGTTACCGAATTCAGTCAAACTCCGAATGCCAAATACTTATTCTTGGGAGTCAGACTGCGAGTGATAAGATCCGTAGTCGAAAGGGAAACAGCCCAGACCACCAGCTAAGGTCCCAAAGTATACGTTAAGTGGAAAAGGATGTGGAGTTGCTTAGACAACCAGGATGTTGGCTTAGAAGCAGCCACCATTTAAAGAGTGCGTAATAGCTCACTGGTCGAGTGACTCCGCGCCGAAAATGTACCGGGGCTAAACGTATCACCGAAGCTGTGGATTGACACCATTAGGTGTCGATGGTAGGAGAGCGTTCTAAGGGCGTTGAAGTCAGACCGGAAGGACTGGTGGAGCGCTTAGAAGTGAGAATGCCGGTATGAGTAGCGAAAGAAGGGTGAGAATCCCTTCCACCGAATGCCTAAGGTTTCCTGAGGAAGGCTCGTCCGCTCAGGGTTAGTCGGGACCTAAGCCGAGGCCGAAAGGCGTAGGCGATGGACAACAGGTTGATATTCCTGTACCACCTATACATCGTTTGAACGATGGGGGGACGCAGAAGGATAGGGTAAGCGCGCTGTTGGATATGCGCGTCCAAGCAGTTAGGCCGGAAACGAGGCAAATCCCGTTTCCATTAAGGCGGAGCTGTGATGGCGAGGGAAATATAGTACCGAAGTTCCTGATTCCACGCTGCCAAGAAAAGCCTCTAGTGAGATGTAAGGTGCCCGTACCGCAAACCGACACAGGTAGGCGAGGAGAGAATCCTAAGGTGTGCGAGAGAACTCTCGTTAAGGAACTCGGCAAAATGACCCCGTAACTTCGGGAGAAGGGGTGCTTTTTAGGGTGAATAGCCCAGAAAAGCCGCAGTGAATAGGCCCAGGCGACTGTTTAGCAAAAACACAGGTCTCTGCGAAGCCGCAAGGCGAAGTATAGGGGCTGACACCTGCCCGGTGCTGGAAGGTTAAGGGGAGAGGTTAGCGCAAGCGAAGCTTTGAACCGAAGCCCCAGTAAACGGCGGCCGTAACTATAACGGTCCTAAGGTAGCGAAATTCCTTGTCGGGTAAGTTCCGACCCGCACGAAAGGTGTAACGATCTGGGCACTGTCTCAACGAGAGACTCGGTGAAATTATAGTACCTGTGAAGATGCAGGTTACCCGCGACAGGACGGAAAGACCCCGTGGAGCTTTACTGCAGCCTGATATTGAATTTTGGTACAGCTTGTACAGGATAGGTAGGAGCCTGAGAAGCCGGAGCGCTAGCTTCGGTGGAGGCGTTGGTGGGATACTACCCTGGCTGTATTGAAATTCTAACCCGCGCCCCTTATCGGGGTGGGAGACAGTGTCAGGTGGGCAGTTTGACTGGGGCGGTCGCCTCCTAAAGAGTAACGGAGGCGCCCAAAGGTTCCCTCAGAATGGTTGGAAATCATTCGTAGAGTGTAAAGGCACAAGGGAGCTTGACTGCGAGACCTACAAGTCGAGCAGGGACGAAAGTCGGGCTTAGTGATCCGGTGGTTCCGCATGGAAGGGCCATCGCTCAACGGATAAAAGCTACCCCGGGGATAACAGGCTTATCTCCCCCAAGAGTCCACATCGACGGGGAGGTTTGGCACCTCGATGTCGGCTCATCGCATCCTGGGGCTGTAGTCGGTCCCAAGGGTTGGGCTGTTCGCCCATTAAAGCGGTACGCGAGCTGGGTTCAGAACGTCGTGAGACAGTTCGGTCCCTATCCGTCGCGGGCGCAGGAAATTTGAGAGGAGCTGTCCTTAGTACGAGAGGACCGGGATGGACGCACCGCTGGTGTACCAGTTGTCTTGCCAAAGGCATAGCTGGGTAGCTACGTGCGGACGGGATAAGTGCTGAAAGCATCTAAGCATGAAGCCCCCCTCAAGATGAGATTTCCCATGGCGCAAGCTAGTAAGATCCCTGAAAGATGATCAGGTTGATAGGTCAGAGGTGGAAGCGTGGCGACATGTGGAGCTGACTGATACTAATAGATCGAGGACTTAACCATCGCTTTAAAAAAATGAAATACCTTCTTATATTATCTAGTTTTGAAGGAATGAAAATTTCTTCTTGCATTTTGGTTTCATACATGGTATGATAGTAAATGTGCAAAAAAGATTAATGTTTGGTGGCGATAGCGAAGAGGTCACACCCGTTCCCATTCCGAACACGGCAGTTAAGCTCTTCAGCGCCGATGGTAGTTGGGGGTTTCCCCCTGTGAGAGTAGGACGCCGCCAAGCTATAATCTTTGTATTCTTTTTGAGTGATTGGGAATACTATATTTATAAAAGAAACATTTATACCGTCGCGGGGTGGAGCAGTCCGGTAGCTCGTCGGGCTCATAACCCGAAGGTCGCAGGTTCAAATCCTGTCCCCGCAATCATGAAAAAAACGAAACTTAGGTTTCGTTTTTTTGTTTTATCCGAAATTCGAATAATTATGTCCCTAACTTATTTGTTTCTTCTTTTGAAACAAGGTAAACTACATATAGAATGGTTTTTGTTCCATAATATTGCGTTTATGGTTCTCGACATGAACTTTAGGACGTTTTCCTAATAATGATAAAGGTGATTGATATATGCATCAGGTTGAATGGATTTCTCAGAATGAGGAAGAAACAGCGCGATTTGCGCATGAATTGGCACAAAAGCTTTCAAGTGGCGATGTGCTGGCTTTAGAAGGTGACTTGGGTGCTGGAAAGACGGCATTCACAAAAGGGTTGGCTAAAGGATTAGGTGTTACCAGAATGGTGAATAGCCCTACCTTTACGATAATAAAGGAATACATGGGTCGATTGCCTTTATATCATATGGATGTATATCGGGTAAGTGAATCGGAAGAAGATTTAGGCTTTGAAGAATATTTTGATGGTGATGGTGTGACTGTCGTTGAATGGGCCCATTTAATAAAGGATCACCTTCCAGAGGAAATCCTGACCATCTATATTTATCGTCTGAGCGATACAAGCCGGCGTTTTGTTCTGGAAGCCAAAGGCGAACGATATGTAAAGTTATGTAAGGAGATTATTTGATGAAGGTTTTAGCTATAGATACATCGAATTTCACATTAGGGGTTGCCCTGGTAAACGGGAGTCAAGTAATTGGTGAGTATACGACGAACCTAAAGAAAAATCATTCGGTGCGGGTTATGCCAGCAATTGAAACACTGCTGGGGGATTGTGATACTAAACCGAAGGATTTGACTAAGATAGTGGTCGCTCAAGGCCCGGGATCCTATACAGGCGTCAGGATTGGAGTGACGATTGCAAAAAGCTTGGCATGGACACTTCAGATTCCGTTATCGGGTGTTTCCAGCTTAGAGGTTTTAGCAGCTAATGGACGTTATTTTAACGGGTTGATCTCTCCATTGTTCGATGCAAGAAGAGGGCAGATTTATACTGGATTATATGAAATGGAAAATAACTCTTTAAAGACAGTCATTGAAGATTGTAATATTCTATCCTCTGAGTGGGCGAATCAATTGAAGGAATTAAATCGTCCTGTTTTATTCGTTGGTCAAGATGTGGACATTCACCGGGATGCAATTACGGAAGCATTAGGTGATTTAGCTGTATTTGCTCCGGTACAGTCATATAACTCAAGACCAAGCGAACTGGCCTTCATTGGCCTTGATAAGGCTGAAGTCGATGTTCACCAGTTTGTACCGAATTATATCCGCATGGCTGAAGCAGAAGCTAAGTGGCTTGAACAGCAGGGGAAATAAACAAGGAAAGCGACCGATTATTATGAGTAAAACATTGACGTTCCGAAAAATGAATACGGAAGATATCGACCAAGTGCTTAATGTGGAAAAGCAGTCCTTTACTTTGCCTTGGAGCCGGGAAGCTTTTTTTAATGAACTGAATCATAATCAATATGCTGTATACATGGTGATAGAGGATGAAGGGAAAATTGCCGGTTATTGCGGTGCGTGGATCGTCATTGATGAATCGCACATTACCAATATAGCGATATTGCCAGAATACCGAGGGCAAAAGCTTGGGGAAGCTTTGCTCAGGAAGATGATTGAAATCTCCATTTCGATGGGTGTGGTGAGGATGACGCTTGAGGTCCGTGTCAGTAATGCAGTAGCCATTTCGCTTTATGAAAAACTTGGTTTCCAAAAGGGTGGAATCCGAAAAAATTATTATACAGACAATCAAGAAGATGCTTATGTTATGTGGGTGAATTTTTCATGAAAAAAGATCAATTTATATTAGGAATTGAAACGAGCTGCGATGAAACTGCGGCAGCTGTCATAAAAAATGGAACGGAGATACTGAGTAATGTCGTGGCTTCACAAATCGAAAGCCATAAACGTTTTGGCGGTGTTGTCCCGGAAATAGCTTCCCGTCATCATGTAGAACAAATTACGATCGTTCTTGAAGAAGCACTGCTTCAGGCAGGTGTGACATATGAAGACTTGGATGCCATTGCCGTTACAGAAGGTCCCGGACTTGTAGGGGCACTATTAATAGGCGTGAATGCGGCGAAGGCTGTAGCTTTCGCACATGGAATACCTATTGTCGGTACGCATCATATCGCGGGTCATATTTATGCGAATCGGCTTATTCAGGAGATCGAATATCCTGCGCTTTCTTTAGTCGTTTCGGGAGGCCATACGGAATTGGTGCTTTTAGAAGAACCGGGTTCTTTCAAGGTGATAGGGGAGACGCGGGATGATGCAGCAGGTGAGGCGTATGATAAAGTGGCCCGAACCTTGGGGCTCCCTTATCCTGGCGGCCCTCATATCGATAGGCTGGCACAAGAAGGCTCACCAACTTTGAAACTGCCTCGGGCATGGTTGGATGGCAGCTATGACTTTTCTTTCAGCGGGTTGAAATCAGCGGTAATCAACACTTTGCATAATGCTGAACAGCGCGGGGAAAAAATTGAACCTAAAGATTTAGCGGCAAGTTTCCAAGCTAGCGTGATAGAAGTGCTTGTAATCAAAGCTGTAAAGGCTGCAAAGGAATATAATGTGAAGCAGGTATTGCTTGCTGGAGGAGTTGCCGCAAATAAAGGCCTTAGGGAAGCATTAACGGAAGCTTTTAAGGATTTACCTATGGATATATCCATTCCGCCCCTATATCTTTGTACAGACAATGCCGCCATGATCGGTGCTGCTGGCAGTGTCATGTTTGAAAAGGGAAAACGATCTGGTTTGGATTTGAACGGAAATCCTGGATTGGATATCGAAGCATTTTAATTGAAGAGAAGACAGGATCCCTCACTTTGGCATCCTGTCTTTTTATTGTGTTTATAAAAAAATAGAATATTCTGTGGATAAAGTTTTTTTGATAATCATACTGCATGTGTATAAAGTGGTGTTTTTGTGGATAAGTGGATATGTTTCTGTGGATAATGTGTATAACTCAAATTAATGGCTAGTGAACGGTAAGTGGTTTGTTAACAAATTTGTGGATAACTTTCAAGCGACGTTTTGAATGGAAAAGAAAAAGACCGAGTCAATTGACTCGGTCTTTTGTCATTCTTCCAGTTCAGTCCATTCTTCGAGAAGCTGGTCCAAACTTTCCTGTGCAGTATCAAGCTTTGTTTGGACCTCCATTACTTTTTCATGGTCCTGAAAAACATTTGGATCACAAAGGAGGTCATTATATTCGTTTATTTCGATTTCAAGAAGCTCCATGGCTGCCTCGATTTCCTCAATGCGCCGTTTTCGCTGGCGTTCAGCTTTTTTTGCTTCTTTATCAATTTTGTAATTCGTTTTTTCTACAGCTGCATCTAAAGTATTAGCCTGTTCCTGCTGTTCAAGTGCTTGGATTTCAGCCTGCTCCTGTTTCTTCTCTAGATAGTAATCATAATCACCGAGGAATTCTTCGTTGCCGTCTTTGGAGAGCTCTATCACTTTCGTTGCTATTCGATTTATGAAATAACGGTCATGTGAAACGAAAAGAATAGTTCCTGGATAATCGATCAATGCGTTTTCAAGCACCAATTTACTATCGAGGTCCAAATGGTTCGTTGGTTCATCAAGAATTAAAAAATTCCCTTTTTGCATCATCATTTTGGCTAGAGCAAGCCGGGCCTTTTCGCCCCCGCTTAGTGTGGAAACGGTTTTCAAAACATCGTCACCGCTAAAAAGGAAATTACCGAGTACGGTGCGAATGTCCTTTTCCGGTTTAAGGGGATAGTCGTCCCATAATTCATTTAGTACGCGTTTATTGGAAACAAGGTTAGCCTGTTCTTGATCGTAGTAGCTGACTTCTACGTTCGTTCCAAAACGGAAACCCCCAGAAAGTGCAGGCAGCTTAGAAATGATCGTTTTCAATAAAGTAGATTTTCCAACTCCATTTGGGCCAACAAGTGCTATGCTCTCACCTTTAGTCATCCGGGAATTTATATTCTTTGATACCGTTTCCCCTTCGTATCCAATAGCCAAGTCCTGGAGGTGAAGTACTTCATTTCCGCTTTGCCTTTCAATCTGGAAAGAAAAATTTGCAGATTTTTCATCACCTTGCGGCTTGTCCAATACATCCATCTTTTCGAGCTGTTTGCGTCTGCTTTGTGCTCTTTTCGTGGTGGAAGCCCTGGTGATATTACGTTGGACAAAGTCGCGAAGCTTTTCAATTTCCCCTTGTTGCTTCTCGAACAGTTTCATGTCCCGCTCATAATCCTCCGCTTTTCCCTCTAGGTAAGAACTATAATTACCATGGTATTTTTTCATGTTATTTCGGGAAATCTCATATACGAGGTTTACTACTTTATCTAAAAAATAGCGGTCATGGGAAACAATAAGGACAGCTCCCTGGTAGCCTTGTAAATATTGTTCAAGCCAAGAGAGGGTTTCGATATCCAAATGGTTCGTCGGCTCATCCAGAATCAATATATCCGGTTTCCTTAAAAGCAGCTTCCCTAATGCAAGCCTTGTTTTTTGCCCACCGCTTAAAGTGGAAATTGGGGTAGAATAGTCAAAGTCAGCAAACTGAAGTCCATGCAATACGGAACGGATATCCGCTTCATATTGATAACCGCCCTTCTCTTTGAATGTCACCATCAAAGTGTCGTATTCATTCAGCACTTTTTGGTAAATTGTTTCGTTTTCAAAGATGTCAGGTCTGGCCATATCAGCCTCAAGGCGACGCAGTTCCTTTTCTTGCTCTATAAGATCCGTGAATACAGTCAGCATCTCATCCCAAATGGTCAGTTCGGATTCCAATCCCGTATCCTGGGCCATATAGCCGATGGTGACGCCTTTTGGTTTGATTATTTCACCGCCATCATGGGAAAGCTGCCCAGCTATGATTTTAAGCAGAGTGGATTTACCGGCGCCATTTCGGCCGACAAGTGCAATTCGATCTTTATTTTGAACTTCGAGCTTCATATTTGATAAAATAAGTTCAGCTCCATAATATTTCGATAGTTGATTGATTTGTAATAAAATCATAGATTTCACCTCAATTGATTATTGTTAGTGTAACGTATTTTAGTTATTATCGGCAACAGCTTGGTTCCAAGCTGAAACAAAAGCTGTTACATAAAGTGGAATAATAGTGTATGATTTAGGAGGGGTTACTTAAATGGGAGACTTAACGCATTTTAATGAACAGGGCAGGGCCAAAATGGTTGATGTGAGTGCTAAGCCTGAAACAACCCGGACGGCAGTAGCTCAATCGAGCATTTTATTGAATGATGAAATATATGAATTGGTCACGAACCATAAAATGAAAAAAGGTGATGTACTGGCTGTTGCGCAAGTTGCAGGAATAATGGCCAGCAAAAATACATCCAATATAATTCCGATGTGCCATCCCATTGCTCTGCAAGGGGTCAATATAGCCTTTGATTGGGAAAAAGAAGAACAAGGATATAGGCTTAGGATTGAAACGGAAGCTAAGACAAAAGGGAGTACAGGTGTGGAAATGGAAGCGTTAACAGCTGCATCCGTGACTGCCTTGACTGTTTATGACATGTGTAAGGCCATTGATAAGGGAATGGTGATCGGGCCTACATTCTTAGTGGAGAAAACAGGCGGAGTGTCTAGTAGCGATTATAAAAGGCAAGTAAAACAAACAGATAGAGATTAAGTTGAAAAGCATGTGTGAAAGCGGGGAAGAACAATGAACCATGACCCAAAGATACCGCAGGCGACAGCCAAAAGGTTGCCATTGTATTATCGATTTTTAAAGAACTTACATTCCTCAGGCAAACAAAGAGTTTCCTCGGCAGAGCTAAGTGAAGCTGTAAAAGTGGATTCTGCCACAATTCGCCGTGATTTTTCCTACTTTGGCGCGCTTGGGAAAAAAGGCTACGGCTACAATGTCAATTATTTATTATCCTTCTTTAGAAAAACACTAGATCAGGATGAATTGACCAAAGTCGCTTTAATCGGGGTAGGAAATTTAGGAACCGCTTTTTTAAATTACAATTTCATGAAAAATAATAATACTAAAATTGAAATGGCTTTCGAAGTTTCTGAAGAAAAGGTCGGCAAGCGAATAGCTGATGTGCCCATCTATCATATGGATCAAATCGATACACTATTGCAGGAAAATAATATTACTGCGGCTATATTGACAGTGCCTGCACAGGTAGCCCAGACGATAACCGATCGTCTAGTCAAAGCTGATATAAAAGGAATATTGAATTTCACACCTGCACGGCTGACCGTGCCTCCATCCATAAGGGTTCACCACATTGACCTGGCCGTGGAGCTTCAGTCGCTCATCTACTTCCTGAAACATTATCCAGTAGTGGAAGAAGCCGCATTGGAGGAATGAAAAAAACGCTGCATCATTGCAGCGTTTTTTTATTTTTTCTTATTTTTTTGTGCGGCTTTAATCTTAAAGTGTAGCATGATCATGCGTAATCCCGATCCAAAATCAAGAGTTGCAATAAGGACAAGTATGTAGGCAAAGAGTCCCCATCCGGAAGAATTGACGGTTTGAATCGCGATAGCGGTAAAAAGAGCTCCTAAGCCTGCATAGATGATGCCCATGAATAATGGTGATTGACGTTTCATAATAAACCTCCGATGAAGGCCTGTGCAGTATCTAGCATCTTCTCAATATCCTCCCGATATACCACTTGAAGGATGATAACAAGCGTATTCATCGCAATATGTGCGCTCATGGAAACAAGAATGCGGCCTGTTTTCGCATAAAGGAAAGCAAAGGTGAAGCCCATTGCCGTATATAAAAGAAGATGTTCAAATTCACCATGCGCCAAGCCGAAAATAACTGAGCTGATTAAGGCTGAAATAAAGAAGTTAAAGCGTTTATGAAGTGATCCGAAAATGATTTTCCGGAAAATTAATTCTTCCAATATAGGTCCAATTACTGAAGTGACGAAAATGACCATGGGGACTTTGTAAATGAGTGAAATAAGTTGCTGCGTATTTTCAGATTCAGACTCCACCCCAAGCATTTGTTCAATGCTGCCGGCAATGCTTTGTGCAAAAAGAGCCATGAACACTCCTGCAATTGCCCATAATACGGACAACGAAACGGAAGTTTGATTTCTCGTGTCCAACTTTTCCCTCATATCTTTTCTTATTAAAAAAAGAATCAATAATAAAGCAACGAGAAAACTGAAGACTATCCAGTATGCTGCAGACTTCACTTCGAGTTCATCTGCCGGCATTCCAGTATAAGACCCGATCAGCATGAAAATGGGTACCCCAACAATACTGGATAATTGCATGGCAATATAAGTGATGATGACGAACCAATATTCTTTTTTCAAAAATGAAAACTCCTTTTATAGTCACCCATCCCGTTCGGAACGTTCCTGATATGGGGACAATCTATAAACGCATACTCCAAAATGGTATCAAATATTGAGGCAGAACACCACTTAAAGGTACCCCTAACATAACATTTCAATTACATTGTTAAGGAAATCATTATGCTAAAGTAGTTTACCCATAATTTATCAGAAATTAATAAAAAATTTTCAATAAGATACTTGCAAAAAAGGCTCGGTTTATTTAATATTATAAATGTGTTAGCACTCGATGATGAAGAGTGCTAATAATCATGAAACAAATTATCAAGAGAATATGAGGAGGTTGTTTCACTTGTTAAAACCATTAGGTGATCGCGTTATTATTGAACTAGTTCAAACTGAAGAAAAAACTGCAAGCGGTATTGTTCTTCCTGATACTGCTAAAGAAAAGCCACAAGAAGGTAAGGTAGTAGCAGTTGGTACTGGCCGTGTCCTTGAAAATGGCGAACGTGTTGCTTTAGAGGTTGCCCAAGGCGATCTAATTATCTTCTCAAAATATGCAGGTACTGAAGTTAAATACGAAGACACTGAATACTTAATTTTACGTGAAAGCGACATTCTAGCTGTTATCGGCTAATTATACATCATACTTAACTGAACGAAAATTTTCTTAAAATTTTAGGGAGGTACTTATAAATGGCTAAAGAAATTAAATTTAGTGAAGAAGCTCGCCGTTCCATGCTTCGTGGTGTGGACGCACTTGCAGATGCAGTTAAAGTAACGCTTGGACCAAAAGGTCGTAACGTGGTTCTTGAGAAAAAATTCGGTTCACCGCTTATCACAAATGACGGTGTGACGATCGCTAAAGAAATCGAATTGGAAGATGCATTCGAAAACATGGGTGCGAAATTGGTTGCTGAAGTAGCAAGCAAAACAAACGACGTAGCTGGTGACGGTACAACTACTGCAACGGTTCTTGCACAAGCGATGATCCGTGAAGGTCTTAAAAACGTAACAGCTGGTGCTAACCCAATGGGTATCCGTAAAGGAATCGAGAAAGCGGTCAATTCAGCAATTGCAGAATTGAAAGCCATTTCCAAACCTGTTGAAAACAAAGAATCAATCGCACAAGTAGCTGCCATCTCTTCAGCTGATGAAGAAGTGGGCCAACTGATTGCAGAAGCAATGGAGCGCGTTGGTAACGACGGCGTCATCACAATCGAAGAGTCTAAAGGTTTCACAACTGAATTGGACGTAGTAGAAGGTATGCAGTTCGATCGTGGATATGCATCTCCATACATGGTTACTGATTCAGATAAAATGGAAGCTGTCCTAGAAAATCCATATATCTTGATCACAGATAAAAAAATCACGAATATCCAAGAAATCCTTCCTGTCCTTGAGCAAGTTGTTCAACAAGGGAAACCGCTATTATTGATTGCTGAAGATGTAGAAGGCGAAGCGCTTGCAACTCTTGTTGTAAACAAACTTCGTGGAACATTCAACGCTGTTGCGGTTAAGGCTCCTGGATTCGGTGACCGTCGTAAAGCAATGCTTGAAGACATCGCAGCTCTTACAGGCGGCGAAGTAATCACTGAAGAAATCGGACTTGATCTTAAATCTGCAACAATCGATTCATTAGGCCGTGCGTCTAAAGTGGTTGTTACAAAAGAAAATACAACGATCGTTGAAGGTGCTGGAAATACAGCTCAAATTCAAGCTCGTGTAAACCAAATCCGTGTTCAATTAGAAGAAACAACTTCTGAATTCGACCGTGAAAAATTACAAGAACGCCTTGCTAAATTAGCTGGTGGTGTAGCGGTAATCAAAGTCGGTGCAGCTACCGAAACAGAATTAAAAGAACGTAAACTTCGTATTGAAGATGCATTGAACTCCACTCGTGCCGCTGTTGAAGAAGGTATCGTAGCCGGTGGTGGTACAGCGCTTCTTAACGTATATAATAAAATCGCTGAAATTCAAGCGGAAGGCGACGTAGCAACAGGCGTGAAAATCGTTCTTCGTGCAATCGAAGAGCCTGTTCGTCAAATCGCTCACAATGCCGGTCTTGAAGGCTCTGTAATCGTAGAGCGCCTTAAAGGCGAAGCAGTAGGCACTGGCTTCAATGCAGCTACTGGACAATGGGTGAACATGATCGAATCCGGTATCGTCGACCCTACTAAAGTAACTCGTTCAGCTCTACAAAACGCTGGTTCTGTAGCAGCTATGTTCTTAACAACAGAAGCTGTTGTTGCTGACAAACCAGAACCTGCTGGCGCTGGCGGCATGGGCATGCCTGACATGGGCGGCATGGGCGGAATGGGCGGCATGATGTAATCATCGCCTAGAACCCTTGGTATATAGAGGGTTTAACGACGATTCAGAATGAGTGCTCACCTAACATGTGAATATTTTTAAAGTTGAAGGCCTCTCACAGTTTACTGTGGGAGGCTTTTTCTTTTTATGTAAAGTAAAATTCAATATAAAAATTCTGAAAATTTTAAGTTGTTTAACACATATTCGGGTGATATACTAATTTCACAAATATAATCATGATTATAAAATTACTATGATTGTTTTGTAATTACGATTAAAAGTTTATAGAAAGCGCTAATAGTTAGTTAAAAATAATGATAATGACCACCTTACGGCGGATGAAAAATGACTAAGAGGAGGATGAGAAATGTCAACAGATTATAAAGAAAAAGAAATTATCACTAATTTTCCTTATGCGTTTCAAACCATTGAAAACACTTGGATTGTTTTAAAAGATGGAACTAGACTTTCAAGTCGTATCTGGTTGCCTGAAGTTAGGGAAGGGCAAAAAGTACCTGCCATTTTGGAGTACATTCCTTACAGAAAAACAGACGGTACAAGGGCAAGAGATGAACCGATGCATGGTTATTTTGCCGGGCACGGTTATGCAGTTGTCAGAGTGGATATGAGAGGTTCGGGGGAATCAGATGGTCTGCTAAGGGATGAATACTTAAAGCAAGAACAAGATGATGCTCTGGAAGTTATTGATTGGATATCAAAGCAAAATTGGTGTGATGGAAATATCGGTATGATGGGTAAATCATGGGGGGGCTTTAATTCCCTTCAAGTTGCAGCCAGAAGACCCAAAAATTTAAAAGCGATTATTACACTCGGGTTTACCGATGACCGGTATAACAATGATATCCACTATAAAGGCGGCTGCCTCTTAAATGATAATTTCTGGTGGGGGGCTATTATGCTAGCCTATCAGGTGCGTCCGCTTGACCCTTATATTGTTGGGGATAGCTGGCGTGAAAAATGGCTGGAAAGATTAGAGGAAATGCCTTTATGGATGGCGCAATGGATGGAGCACCAAACGAGAGATGCTTATTGGAAGCATGGTTCAGTTTGTGAAAATTACGATGACATTGAAGTGCCAGTTCTAGCCATCGATGGTTGGGAAGATTCTTATACGAATACCGTATTAAGTTTAATGAAAGGGCTTTCAGTTCCCAGAAAGGGGATTATTGGTCCTTGGGCACACGTATACCCTCATGATGGTGTTCCAGGACCAGCAATGGGCTTTTTGCAAGAAGCTGTTAAATGGTGGGACCATTGGCTAAAAGGAAAAGAGAACGACGCGATGGATGGACCGATGGTGAATGTATGGCTTGAGGAAAGTATGCCTCCTTCTTCCATTAAACCAGTAAGTAAAGGAGAGTGGATTGGACTCGATTCCTGGCCATCAAATGAAGTGCTAACGCAAACTTATCAATTGACTCATGGTAAATTGCTAGAGGAAAGAGATGAAACAGAAGAGCGAGTGTTATTAAAAACACCTTTAAATCACGGCCTTTTATCAGGTGAATGGATGGGTGCCGGAGTACCGGGTGAAAGTCCATCAGACCAACGATTGGATGATGGTATGACGATGGTATTTGAAGGGGATGTCTTAGAAGGCCCATTAGAAATAGTTGGTTATCCAAGATTTGAAGTACAAATGACAAGTGACAGACCAAAGGCAATGCTCTTCGCACAACTATCAGATGTGGCACCAGATGGAGCCGTTACCCGCGTTTCTTATGGAGTAATGAATTTAACCCATTTAAATGGACATGATCAAGTAGACTTGTTAACCCCAGGTGAAAAGGTAAATGCATTTGTTAATTTAGACTGTTGCGGGCATAAATTTAAAGCCGGGCACCGGATACGTTTGTCCATTGCAACAACTTTTTGGCCAATGTTTTGGCCAATGCCTGAGGATGCAACACTTACTCTGAATCTTGAAACCGCGAAGTTTTCATTACCAATCTTTAAAGGAAGCCGGGTATCTGGACCGAATATGAGTCCTCAAAGCGCCCCATTAACTCCGACAACTATACTTTCAGAGGGAAGAGTCGATCGTTCCATTACATACGATATTTTAACGGATACATGGACTTGCATAACCGATGGTGTTGGAGGGGTATTTGGTGAAGGGGTCTATCGCTTTGATGACATCGATGTTACGGTTGAACACAATTTGAGACGAGAGTTGACATTAAGTAATGCTAATCCTCTTTCCGCGAAATATACAATTTATCAAAAAATGAGGATTGGGCGTGAGGGTTGGTGGATTGACGCTGACATTACCGTTACCCAAACTTCTGATGCAGAAAGCTTTATGATTGTTGGGGAAATGGATGTTAAAGAAAACGGCCGACCGGCATTTCATAAGAATTGGGATCAAAAGATTGAGCGTTCAGGACTTTAAAAAGCCAGGGATTGGAGAGAAAAGAGATGAAAGGTAAACTAAGGAAAAATATACCTACTCTAGTCATATTAATCATTGCAGGTGAAATGATTTATACATTGCCTTATTTTCGAAACTATTATTATGATGTATTCTTAAATGCCTTTCACTTGACCAATACACAAATGGGTACGCTTGGCAGTGCATATGGAGTTTGCTGTTTGATTTCCTATATCTTTGGAGGGTATGTGGCAGATCGATGGAGAACGAAGCACTTGTTATCCATATCCTTATTTGCGACAGGGATTCTAGGCTTTGCTTTACTATTGTATCCCCCTTACCCTGTGTTGCTGCTAATCTATGCAGCTTGGGGTATAACATCCATCATGACCTTTTGGGTAGCGTTAATAAAAGCCGTCCGTTCGTTAGCATCTGAAAATGAACAAGGAAAAGCATTCGGCTTTTTTGAAGGCGGACGCGGTGCTGCCAAAGTTATCGAATCTGCTTTGGTATTAGGACTTTTCGCCTTTTTAGCAAAGCAACTGAGTGACAAGCTGGCATTGTCCTCTGTGATTATTTTTTATTCCGTGATGTGTATTCTTTTAGGGATCATGATTATGTTACTTTATAAGGAACCTGATGGTAACAACAGTAGTGATGAAATAAAAGAAAAGGCAGATAAAAAATTTGATTGGGCAATACTTTTGAGGATTCTTAAAATGCCAACAACCTGGTTGGCAGCCATTCTTATTTTAACGTCTTATGCGATGATTAATAGTTTCTATTATATTACGCCTTATGCAACGGCCGCCTTTGGTGCTTCAACAATAATTGCCGCTGCTTTGGGTTACTTTTCACAATATTGTCGCCCAATCGGAAGTTTTGGCTCTGGCATTATCGGGGATCGAATTGGTATTTCGAATATGGTCATAATTGGCTATTGTGTTCTGGCAATCGGTTTAGCTGCTCTCATCGTATTACCCGGAAAGCCTTCTTTCATCTTATTACTGTTAGTTTTTATAGCGATTATTTATATATCAATGTATGCATTACAGGCAACGCACTTCGCTATTTTGGTGGAAGGAGACTATCCTGTCGAAACAACAGGAACAGTTGCCATGCCCTTGATGATTATTGGGTATAGCGGAGAAATCTTTATGCCAATTGTTGCAGGTGCTTGTTTGGACCACTGGAGTGGTACAGACGGTTATAAGGTATTATTTACTATTTTATTAGGATTGACGATTGTTGGGTTGATTACGGCTATAATTTGGCAAAGAGTAACGAAAGAAAAACGAAAAGAGATTGCGCTTCTGAAGAGAGAAATGAAAGCAAGTTAGCAAAAAACAAAAGGATCAAAAGGTTGCCAAGTGATAGAATAATGAGGTTTTCTTAAAGATCCCCAAAAATGTAAAGAGGCTGGCGATAAACGTTTTGTTTTTTGCCAGCTTTTTATTTTTATACGTTTCTATTGTGGGCTATTGTTCTTTCGGCTTCCATGCCATAGTTTGGTATAATTTATCCATCAGCACTTTATTGATTAGCATGCCACTATAAAATATAGATAAGAATACAGAAAGCTTTGTTTTATAGGGTTCAGTGATTGAAATGGACCTATATCTTTTTAAAAATGTGAGGGGAATAGATATGAAAAAAAAAGAAATACAAATGGGCCGCATGTGGAAATACTTTGTGGACGCAACAGCTGAAATTATCGAAGAAGAAGGTTTAGAGAATGTAACAATAAGGAAAGTTGCGGATAAAGCGGGCTATAATAGCGCAACCATTTATAACTATTTTTCTGAGGTCTCCCATTTGATTTTTTTCGCTTCAATGAAATTCTTGAAATGCTACACAGATGAGGTAGCTGTTTATATTGAAAAAGGAAAAGATCCAATTGAAAAGTACTTATTAGCATGGGAATGTTTTTGTAATCACTCTTTTCAGCAACCACAAATTTTCCATGCGGTTTTTATTATGGACCTAGCCGATCAACCTGAAAAGCTGCTCGAAGACTATTATAAAATCTATCCTTCTGATTTGATTAACATTCCTGAAGAATTAAAGACTATCCTATTCGAACGTAATGTGTCAAAAAGAGGCCGATCCTTTTTAGAAATTGCATTAAGAGAGGGCTACATTAAAGAGGAAAACGTTGATGCGATTAATGAATTGACCATTTTAGTATGGCAGGGAATGTTTACGAATGTTTTAAATAATCGCAAAAGCTACGATTTTCAAACGGCTGCAAAAATCACCATGAACTATATAACAGAGATTGTACACAACGCAAATCTCTTTCATTTTAAAAAAGATCATGCCAATCAGCAGAATCATTCTCTACCATTTGACAAATAAAATTTACTATATATTTGTTTTTCTAGCGACATCGAAAAAGCCTTACTCTATTGATCGAGAAGGCTTGGGATAAGGATATTTATTTTATTATTTCTTATTTACCTTCGATAATCTTCCTAATGCAAAGGCACCGGCTCTTAGAGCGCATTTCTTGCCCCAGAAACGCGCCTTTTTCTTGAAAAACTTAGGTCGTTGAAACGGGACATACCTATAGAATATTAGCCATCCGTGAATGATATAAAACCTCAGTTAAAAATGACGTTACAAAACAGTTCAAGTACATAATGCTTTGTTCAAGATTTAGGGATTACTTGCAAGCTGTTCGAATTTTTGCGCCAGAACCCATTTTTTTATAATTTTCATAATGACGATGAATTACGTATAATGAGATTATGGAATATGGAAGGGTATACCTAACTTTAAATACATACGAAATGAAAGATTTTTATCATTCTATTCTAAGCAAATTAATCTATTAAAGGTGAAATGATTATGATAGCTGGTCTTATGAAGTCTTGGACAATATGGATGAAAATTGGAGTAATTTTATTCGGGGTATTCTTACTATCGTGGTTGGGTCCTGATGAAATTGGTCTTACTGATTTGCTTATTTCATTAAGAGAAGGTGAAGAAACAGGAAATAAGTTAATGCTTGCCGTTTTTTTGTTAATTTCTTTAAATACAGTTTTGGCTTTGTTTCATTATATTGGTGCACTGCTGTTGGGAGACGAAATCGGTGATCGTTTAAACCGTCCATGGTTAAAAATTATCATTCCTCTTATTGTTATTCCTCTCGACTATATCGTGATAAATGCTTATTATTCTTTAACATACTCATTTAGCGCATATGCGTTGTTATTGTTGTTAGCAATCTTATTATTGCAAGCCTTTGAAAAGGATAGGCTAAAGCCAATTATTAAAACAATTATTTGTTCTCAATTAATCTTTGGGATTGAATGGCTGAATGAGATTCCTTCTTTATCCCAATATGGATTTGGCCAAGGGTCGATTTCAAAGGAATTAAAAGATATAGCAGTTCAAATTGGATTTGAGCAATCTTTAACATTGTACAGTTTAACTTTGTGTTTAATTTTTGTTATAAATGCTGTTATTTTAGCTGTGTATTTTTCATTAGCTGAACAAAAGTGGCGGATAAAACAAGAGCTTCATTATGCGCAATTAGAAGCAATGCAGTCAAGATCAGGACGAGAAGCACTATATCTGGTCCATGATTTAAAAACACCTCTCACAGCAATTGAGGGGCTAAATTCTTTAATTAGTTTGAAAGTGGACGATTCTAAAATTAAAGAATATTGTCAAAAAATTTCATCATCGATTCATTCCGTTAGCGACATGATTTCTGAGATTTTATATGATGATAAAAAACATTGGTGCCGTATAAAAGATTTAGTTGGATACGTGGAAGCAAGCAGACTGAGCGGGACAAATCTTAATCTGAAAGTAGACTTTCAAACAGATCCTGAAATTAAAATTTTAATTAATAAAATCCGAATGACAAGGGCATTAGTGAATTTAATTGACAATGCTTACGATGCAGTGAATGGAATAGAAGATGGAAAGATTTTGCTTAAGATAAAATCCTATGAAAATGAACTTTGGTTGGGTGTATCAGATAATGGGAAAGGGATTTCACCTAAAGAGCAGGAGAAAATATGGAAAGCTGGGTTTAGTACAAAATCGCATCCAGGGATGGGTTTAGCTTTCGTACAACAAGTTGCTAAAGGACATGGTGCATCTTTAGAAATTGACAGCAAGCTTGGACACGGGACAAAAATTTGGATAAAACTAGCTGAGAGGAGTGTGTCAAGATGAACATCTTAGTCATTGATGATGATGCATCAATTCAATATATGCTAAGTGAAATTTGTGAATTTGCCGGCTGGAATGTAGATACGGCAAACAACGGAAAAGAAGGGTTAAATGTGTTTGCAGAAAAAGGAGCAGATGTTGTTTTAGTTGATTATCATATGCCGGAAATGGACGGAATAAAAACAGTGGGTGAGCTTCGTAACCTTAATGCTGATGTTCCGATACTTGTATTAACAGTCGATGAACGACAGGAAATTGCTGATCGCTTTCTTGAAGCAGGCGCAACAGATTTTGCATTAAAGCCTGTAAAAGCGCCTGATTTGATTTCAAGAATTCAACTGCATGCACGCCTTGCAAAATTAACTCAATCAGCTACGCAGCAAAAATCAAGTGAAGAAAAGGATGTATTTGTAACAAAGGGAATTAGTAAGAGAACACTCTGTCACGTTAGTGATTTTTTACACTCTAATCGTGAACCTTTTTCCGTTGATACAATTTCTAAAGAAGTTGGTTTGGCTTATCCGACCGTCTATCGCTATATTATGCATTTACTTGATGAAGGAAAAGTAGAAATTATTGTGAGTTATCAAAAAATAGGAAGACCGAAAAATTTATATCAATGGATTGTTGACTAAAAAACTGCCTTAATACAAGGCAGTTTTTTTATTATAATGGGCGTCCCCGTTGCTACACAGACCGCTAATGCAGCAAGACTTTTTTTCTTTTTTTTCTGTATTTTTATATTTTCTGATAATATAAAATTATTTTACAACACTAAAAATTCTTTAAAATTTACATGCTTTCATTGAATGTCATTTTTTTAAGCAATAAGAATTGTTCATTTAAAGAGATTGATTACACTGAGGGGTGACATTGTTAGTGGACTAAGAACGTTGGCTTGGTTCAGGTGTAACCTTAAATGTTGTCAAAATAAACACGGAAATATAGTGAAAACACCGAACATTATGGAAGTTTGCTATCTGATTCTTTTTGCACCAGAGCGAAGAATAAAAAAATGTAAACGCTTACCTATGGTGAGTTGGATGGCATGCGTGGCCATCATCGTATTAGGCGTAGGTGGAACGAACGAATCAATAATAAAATAAAAACCATGCAATTATTTTGTGAATGTAAACGATTTGTGGATGGTTTAATATTTAACCATATTTAGGGGGACTTTATTATGCAAGCAATTTTAAAAAATGATGTTCAGCAGCCAAACCAGTCCAGAAAAAAGCATCCTCCTGGACTGTATATGCTCTTCGCGACTGAGGCATGGGAGCGCTTCAGTTATTACGGAATGAGAGCAATTCTCGTTCTTTACTTAACAGCAACTGTTGTAAATGGCGGGCTTGGAGTCGACAAATCTACGGCTATGGGCATATACGGATTCTTTACTGGTGCCGTTTATATTACGCCAATGATTGGCGGATACTTAACTGATCGTTTCATAGGCAGAAGATTGGCGATCACGATTGGTGGTATTTTAATGGCGCTTGGTAACTTTTCGCTATTCGCAAGTCAGAGTTTGACAGCGCTTTACATTGGTCTTGGTTTATTGATTATCGGTAATGGTTTCTTCAAGCCAAACATCTCGACAATTGTTGGTGATCTTTATGAAGACAACGATCCGCGTCGTGATGGAGCTTTCACCATCTTCTATATGGGTATTAACGTTGGGGCTTTCTTCGCACCATTAGTAGTTGGACTTATGAGCTATAAATATGGGTTCTTGACAGCAGCAATTGGTATGATTGTAGGGCAGTTAGTTTTCAACTTATTAGGCAATCGCTATTTAGGTGATATCGGTAAAGAACCTACTGGTAAACCGGATGTAACAGCTGGTCAAAAATCAGCTGCACCGTTAACGAAAAGAGAACAAAAACGTACAGCGGCTATCGTGATTTTGGCAGTCTTCGTTATTGCCTTCTGGGCCGCTTTCGAGCAGGCAGGAAGTTCATTGACATTGTATGCTAATGACCAAATTGATCGGAATGTATTTGGTTTTGAGGTTCCAACTGCTTGGTTCCAATCATTGAACCCATTATTCATCGTGATTTTAGCGCCAATAATGTCTGCTTTATGGTACAAGCTTGGCAGCTCAAAACGCGGTGACTTAAAAACTCCAACGAAGATGGCTCTTGGTTTAGTCACTGTTGGTTTAGGTTTCTTAGTACTGCTTCCTGCTGTTATGTATACAGGAAACGATACAGCGCTGAAAGTAAACATCCTGTTCATGATTGTAACGTATTTCCTTCATACATTAGCCGAATTAATGATTTCGCCAGTTGGTTTATCAATGGTAAGTAAAATTGCTCCAATCAAGCTTGCCTCTCTTCTAATGGGAGTATGGCTGGCAAGTTCCGCGGTGGCTAATATGGTAGCCGGCCAATTAGCTGCATATACACAGTCTTTAGGTTACCTGGAAATCTTCAGTGTAATTGGTTTTGTAACAATTGGTTTAGGTATTGTATTATTGCTTCTTTCGAAGCCAGTAGCAAAGCTGATGAAATAATGAGAAAAGGAGCTCGACCCAAAAGGCGCATAATGTGCCTTTTGGGTCGAGCTTTTTTATTTAGTATAAAAAAATAAAAGAATCGGTCCAAACTGGGGTAGAGGAGTCACCACAGCGGCCCAAACCAGAAAGGAATGATTCTCTTATGAAACATAATCATCTTTCTTTTAAAGAGAATACCATGGATAACCGGTTTCGGTGCAAGAAATCCATCCAACTTGCTCACACCCATAAAACAGTAATGAAACAAGTGCACATCATATAAAGTTATTTATATAATACGGACTATAGTAAGTATCGAAAATAATAGAAGAAACTGATCAAAAAGAAGCCTTTGCTCAACAGAAGCAAAGGCTAAATTGTGATTCGGAATTAAACATCAATAAAAGAGAGAGCTTTTGTAAAGTATTAGCTCTCTGCACATAATTGTGTGTATTTAAAATGGATGCTAAGGACTTCTATTTTTTTTTGCCCGAAAAATCATTTCACTACGGGACCAGGCGCCAGGCCCAACCAGATGTAACACCCACAATGGATAAGGATAGATAGAGGCTATGCAAGAGAAGGAGGGAAGCGAATAGATGATCTAATCCTAGATGGAAACAGAAGAAAGGAAAAGGAAATCTTATCGGTATCCCTAACAACTTCTTGATAGGCTATACTTATCTAGACAGAAAATTTAAGGTCAGGTAGACTACAGATACAACTAGTTATAGAAAAGAGGTCCGATATGCGACGTGATATACAACTGAATGAACGAGCTTTCTCATCCAAGGAAGTGGCAGAAGAAGTGGGGATTGCAACTCCCACTGTTCGAAAGTATGGTCAAATCTTAGAGCGGAATGGATATGAGTTTTTGAAAGATGGAGATCGACGTATCTTTGTTCAATCTGACATCGTAGCGCTTATAGCGCTACGCGATACGGACAAGCCCCTAGACGATACAGCTAAAGACCTTGTATCTCAACAAAAAGAAAGATTAGAAGAATCCAATGAAACACAGATAGCGATACCCGATACATATGAAAATTTACCCTACGATCCCAATCAATTAAACGAGGCCCTAATGTTTTTAGTCAATGAACTCGCAGCCACACGTGAAATGAATGTCCAACTGACAAACGATATGTCACAGCTTAAAACAAAGGTTTCCCGGCTCCAGCAGGATCATCATGTTATAAGTTCTAGTATTGGAAATTCAGCGCAAAGAACTAATGCTAAAATTGAACAATTAACTGAACAACAAAATACCCATTACGAAACATTGCTGGAACAAGAAAAACAAAAAAGTGAACTCTTACAAAAAGAAATACAAAATATGCGGGACGAACAGAAAAAAGAATGGAGTTCACAAAATGAATTTAATAAACGTTTAGAAGTGACTATACAAAAACGTTCCGAAAAATGGCGGGGGCTTTTCTCCATATTCAAAAAATAAGGTGACTGTTTTTTTGCCTAGCTGTGTATTGTAGAAACATTTGATAAATCTTTTTTAAATAAATAATGATGGATAAAAGCATTGAGTTGCGAATCCACAAAACTTATAAAAAATCATAGTGCCATATATGATTCGCGTAGCTAAAACACAGAATTAAGAAAGAATATTTCAAATTCACAGGAGTTGGTACCTGCTATGTAAGAGCTCGGGACACCAATGTATCGGACGTTCTACCAAAGGCAAACGAAGGCCCAATTGAAATTCATTGGAGATTTGTTTAAGCGATATGCATCCAAAACAAAAATACACAATTTGAAGCAAGCAAAAAAGGCAGTTTGATAAAATGGGAGTTGAGGCGGTTAAGAACTTGCATTCAAAAACAAGAGTCATCCTTACTAGAGTTGATCCAGACAGGGATTGATCAGCTCTTTTTTTGTGTGTTTCATATCGCTCGGCGATATAACTTGCAAATAAATTCGAAACATTTAGGTTTAATAGAAAAGCGGCGTTCGATATGCAAACATGAAAAACATCCTAATGAACGAGTATTCTTTTCTAAGGAGTGGAAGAAGAAGTGGGGATGCAACACCCACTGTTCAAAAGTATGGTCAAAACTTAGACCGAAACGGATATGAGTTTTTAAGATGGCGGTTGCCTATCTTTATTCAATCTGACATCGAATCGCACATAGCGTTACGCGATACGGACAAGTCCCTAGAGGGTACAGCTAAAGACTTTGTGTATCTACAAAAAGATAGATTAGATGAATCTAATGAAACAGAGATAGCGATACCCGATATATATGACAACTTAACCCATGATTCCAAACAAATAAAAGAGATTTTAATTGTATTAACCAATGAACTCCAGCTACGCTTGAAATGAACGTCCACAGACAAAGGATATTTCTCAGCTTAAAACAACGGTTTCGAAGCTCCAGCAAGATCCATGTCCCTAATAGTGTTCCTTAAGAAAGGTGCTTATCGGTTCTTTTGTGTGTTTCGTATCGCTGGGCGATATAACATGAAAATAAATCCACAGAACCTTTATCTTTTATAGAAAGGGAGGTCCGATATGCTACAAGATATACATCCGAATGAATGAGCATCCTCTTCCAAGGAAGTGGCAAAGAAGTGGAGATGCAAAATCAATGTTCGAAAGTAAGTTTAATACGTAGAGCGAAATGGATAATTGTTGTTAAAATATGGAAATTAACTCCCCTTCGTTCAATCCGATATCGAAACGCTTAAAGCGTTACGCGATACGGGCAACCCCCTAAACGATAAAGCAAGAGACACTTGTATCATGAAAAAGAAAGATTAGATGGAACCAATGAAACAGAGATAGCGATACCCGATACATATGACAATTTAGCCCATGTTCTCATTTGATTAAAAGAGAGCTTAAATTTTTAATCAATGAACTCGCAGCTACGCGTGAAATGAACATCTCACTGACAAACGATATGTCATAGCTTAAAAATGAACAACAAAAAACCCATTACGAAACATTACTTCAATAAGAAAAAGGTTTCATTACCTTTTTTTTAGTCTCTTTTACGATATTGGGGTGTTAATAACTATTTAAACCTAAGGCAATCAAATCGAAAGTGTAAATTCTATTCAGAATCATTATTTTCAAGTTTCAACAATTTCCCGAGAAATATCTACAAATTCTGAGTAGATATCGACAAAATTAGAAGCTTCTAAAAGATGTGGTAAAACATAAGTACATTGAAAAGAGTTAATATGGCTAAATTCTTAGCCAGGCACACTTATTGGGTAAAATTGATATCAATGCAGTAATTATTGCAGGATTTTCAGATAAAGTTGCAAAGATATATTTTTATGATGGCTTGATTTTTTACCTTACTAGTAATAAGTCGGTAACTTTAGCTTTGGTAGTGGGGTATTAAAATAAAGATTCAGATAAGAATGTAAATAACGTATATGATGACGCTTTTTTAACTTATATACAAGTTGCAAAAGAGGATTTCTATATCGAGCATAACGAAGAGTTTAATATTAATGTTGAATTACAAACAACAAAGCAGTGATCCCAATTTTCGGGATGCACTGCTTTGTTGTTTGTAGATTTTCTACGCATTTATAATTAGCTCGATAACTTCTTACCATTCCGTAAATCAAAATCAGCAAAATCCTGAACCCTTTCGATTTTACCAACCAAGAAAATGTAGGACATGGCTCCCGCAAAGGTTATACAAGCAATAAAGGTAAGTGCAGGAGCAAAATCACCGCTCTTTGCCAATCGGTATAATAATTGATGCTGTACCACCAATGAAATTGAAGATACCTCCAGCAATCCCAATCAGCCTTTTTGGGGCAAGCAATGAAACAAACACCCAGGTGATTGAAGCGAAACCGTTTCCAAAAAAGGCGATACACATGAATAAAATAACTAGATTAGTATTGTCAACGAAATTCGCTCCAATGATTGAAGTGGAAAGCAATAATCCTGATATTACCGGAACTGTATCTGAACAACATTGTGGAATAAGATCATCGTTTTACAAAAACGGATCCGTTCCATGTGGGGATTGAATTCGTTTCGAACAGCGATTATATTTTGAGTGGTATCGAAGCTATGCATAGGGTTAAAAAAAACCAACCTCATCAACGGGCAAAGTCTGCCCAAAATGAGGTTGGATTCATTCATAAGTTATTTTTGCACCAGAACCTTCTAAAATCCCAACAAACTTTAACTATATTAACCAGTATCCGGTTACATTCAAAATGCTTGCATTATTCATTATCTTTATTATAGAATACTTGTATACAAGTGTACTTGAACTCTATTAGAAGGTGAATTTATGGCTGAATCAAAGGAGTTTCTATATCCTGTAAAATGGCTTTCGAAAGCTTCAGCTGGTGATCGCGTAACATCCGAGCTTAGAATGCGTATTATTTCGGGGATGATTGAAAGCGGTGCCATCCTATCTGAAAATAAAATAGCTGCCGATTTCGGTGTAAGCCGCTCACCAGTTCGTGAAGCGTTAAAAATATTGGCCTCTGAAAATATCATCCGATTGGAAAGAATGGGTGCGGTTGTCATTGGTTTAACAGAAAAAAAATATGCAGAAATTTATGATGTGCGTATACTCATCGAAACGTTTGTATTCGAACGTCTAGTAAAGATGGAAACGAATGAATTAGTGATGGAACTTAGTAAAATACTGGAAATGATGAAAATTTCCATAAAATACCGAGATGCTGATGAGTTTTCCTATCAGGATGTCCTATTCCACGAAACGATCATTCGGTCCATCGATCATTCCTACATCCTGATGATCTGGGATAATTTAAAACCTGTGATGGAAAGTTTGATTCTTCTATCCATGCGCAGTCGTTTTAAAGAAAAGTATGAAGACTTTACACGGATCATAAATAATCATCAACTTTATATTGATGCGATCAGAACAAAAAATAGGGACCTCATGATTAAGTCGTTACATGAAAACTTTGATGATGTTCAAGGGAAAGTTGAAGACTTATGGATGGCCCAACAGATGCTTTCAAAAGGAGTCGAACAAGAAAATGACTAGCTATATGTTAGGTGTAGACATCGGTACAACAAGTACAAAAGCTGTATTATTCACTAAAAAAGGCGATGTCATCCAGCAAGAGAATATTGGTTATCCTCTTTACACACCGGATATGACAACAGCGGAACAGGACCCTGAAGAGATTTTTCAGGCCGTTTTGAAAGCCTTTACAAATATAACGAAACAGCATTCAGATAAACAGATATCTTTTATTTCATTTAGCAGTGCGATGCATAGTGTTATAGCCATGGATGAAAATGACCAGCCGCTGACCCGTTGTATCACTTGGGCAGATAATCGCAGTGAAGCTTGGGCCCATAAAATAAAAGATGAATTAGATGGGCATGAAGTTTACAAACGGACCGGAACACCGATACACCCAATGTCACCATTATCCAAAATCACCTGGATCGTGAATGATCACCCAGAGATCGCAACCAATGTTAAAAAGTACATCGGGATTAAAGAATATATCTTTAAAAAGTTATTTGATCAATATGTTGTCGATTATTCCCTTGCTTCATCGATGGGCATGATGAATCTCAAAAATTTGGATTGGGATGAGGAAGCCCTAAGAATTGCCGGAATAACGCGTGGGCAATTATCTGAACTCGTACCAACAACAAAGGTCTTTAACAACTGTGACCCGAATTTAGCCAAACAGATTGGGATTGATCCACAAACCCCCTTTGTCATTGGGGCAAGTGATGGTGTCCTTTCAAACCTAGGTGTAAACGCTATCCGGAAAGGCGAAATCGCTGTCACGATTGGGACAAGCGGTGCGATTCGGACGATTATTGACGAGCCGAAAACAGACGAAAAAGGAAGAATCTTTTGCTATGCCCTAACGGAAAAGCATTGGGTGATTGGCGGGCCGGTAAACAATGGCGGGATGGTCCTTCGCTGGATTCGCGATGAGTTTGCTTCTTCCGAGGTAGAAACGGCTAAAAGACTCGGAATCGACGCTTATGAAGTCTTGACCAAGATTGCCGAACGTGTAAGACCAGGCGCTGATGGATTGTTATTCCATCCATATCTTGCAGGTGAACGTGCACCATTATGGAATCCGGACGTAAGGGGTTCATTTTTCGGATTAACACTCTCGCATAAGAAAGAACATATGATTCGAGCGGCTCTAGAAGGAGTCATTTACAATTTATATACAGTATTTTTAGCCTTAACCGAATGTATGGACGGTCCCGTGACCCGAATTCAAGCTACGGGAGGCTTCGCAAGGTCAGCTGTTTGGCGGCAAATGATGTCCGATATTTTCGAATCGGAAGTCGTGGTTCCAGAAAGCTACGAAAGTTCGTGCCTGGGTGCTTGTATATTGGGGTTATATGCCACCGGGGAAATTGATTCCTTCGAAGTCGTTTCTGAAATGATAGGCAATACCCACAAGCACACACCGAAAGATGATTCTGTTAAAGAATATAGGCAACTACTGCCGATTTTCATTAACCTATCAAGGGTATTGGAAAACGAATATACACAGATTGCGAATTATCAAAGAAACTTAATAAATGCTACAAAGTAAAGACATGGAGGAATTACAATGCCATTAGTTATTGTCGCTTTAGGAATTGTCGCTTTATTAATATTAATAATGGGCTTAAAATTAAACACCTTTATTTCCTTGATCATTGTATCGTTTGGAGTGGCTTTAGCACTTGGGATGCCACTTGATGGAATTGTCAAAACCATTGAAGCTGGATTAGGCGGGACACTTGGTCACTTAGCGTTAATCTTTGGACTTGGAGCGATGTTGGGTAAGTTGATCGCAGATTCAGGCGGAGCGCAGCGCATTGCCATGACCCTTGTTAAAAAATTCGGTGAAAAGAATATTCAATGGGCTGTAGTGGCAGCATCATTTATTATCGGTGTCGCATTGTTTTTTGAAGTGGGATTAGTATTATTAATTCCAATCGTATTTGCAATTTCAAGGGAATTGAAAGTTTCGATATTGTATCTTGGTATTCCAATGGTTGCAGCATTATCGGTAACACACGGTTTCTTACCGCCGCACCCAGGACCAACCGTTATCGCTGGTGAATATGGTGCTGACATTGGTCAGGTTTTACTTTACGGCTTCATTATTGCGGTTCCAACCGTTATTTTAGCTGGACCAGTATTTACGAAGATAGCTAAAAGATTAGTACCTGAATCATTTACGAAAACAGGCAGCATTGCCTCTTTAGGAGAACAAAAATCATTTAAACTTGAAGAAACACCTGGATTTGGGATCAGTGTATTTACTGCTTTACTTCCGGTTATATTAATGTCAATTGCTACGATTATCACTTTGATGCAAAAAACAATGGGATTTGAAGATAATGGTCTACTAGCAGCTATCCGTTTTATTGGTGAGGCAGGTACGTCCATGTTGCTTTCCTTATTATTTGCGGTCTATTCAATGGGATTAGCAAGAAAGATTCCAATGAAAGATATTATGGAATCTTGTACATCAGCAATCTTGCATATCGGAATGATGCTTTTAATCATAGGGGGCGGAGGAGCCTTCAAGCAAGTATTGATCGACGGCGGTGTAGGTGACTATGTAGCTGAATTGTTCAAAGGAACATCATTATCACCAATCTTGCTTGCCTGGATCATCGCGGCAATCCTGCGTATTTCCTTAGGATCTGCTACCGTTGCTGCCTTAACGACAGCTGGTTTAGTAATTCCGATGTTAGGTCAGACGGACGTTAACCTTGCTCTAGTTGTGCTTGCTACAGGAGCGGGAAGTTTAATTGCTTCACACGTTAACGATGCTGGTTTCTGGATGTTTAAAGAGTATTTTGGTTTAAGCATGAAAGAAACATTTGCAACGTGGACCTTGCTTGAGACGATCATTTCAGTAGCTGGATTAGGATTTATTCTATTACTAAGCTTATTTGTATAAGCCTTTCCTGGCAGTAAATCCCCCACTATGGCAGGGATTTACTGCCTATTATTCTTACATAGAAGGAGCAGAAATAAATGTACAATACAATTGGTGTCATTGGTTTAGGGGTAATGGGCAGTAATATCGCTTTAAATATGGCTAGTAAAGGGGAACGAGTAGCTGTCTATAACTACACAAGAGATTTAACGGATCAGCTTGTAGCTGAATTGGATAGTCAGTCGCTCCATCCGTATTACGAAATCCAAGACTTTGTTCAGTCACTTGAAACTCCAAGAAAGGTTTTTCTAATGGTGACTGCGGGTAAGCCGATCGACTCGGTGATCAATTCATTGCTTCCTCATCTTGAATCAGGCGATATTATCATGGACGGCGGTAACTCCCATTACGAAGATACTGAACGCAGATATGATGAATTGAAATCTAAAGGAATCAGTTATTTGGGAATTGGTATTTCTGGTGGAGAAGTCGGGGCATTAAAGGGACCTTCAATCATGCCGGGTGGAGATAAAGACGCCTATGAAAAAGTAGCTCCGATTCTGACAAAAATCGCAGCACAAGTAAATGATGATCCTTGCTGTACCTATATCGGTCCAAAAGGAGCAGGTCATTTTGTAAAAATGGTACATAACGGGATTGAGTATGCAGATATGCAATTAATCGCCGAAGCCTATACATTTTTAAGAGAAAAGTTGCATTTGGAAGTTCATGAAATTGCTGACATCTTTGAAACATGGAATCAAGGCGAACTGAAAAGTTATTTAATCGAAATCACTGCTGAAATTTTAAGGAAAAAAGATGAAGTAACCGGCTTACCCTTGATCGATGTGATTCTTGATAAAGCAGGACAAAAAGGTACAGGCAAATGGACCAGCATGCAAGCTATTGATAACGGAATACCAGCATCGATTATTACTGAGTCTTTGTTTGCTCGCTACATTTCCGCTTTAAAAGAAGAACGGGTTAATGCAGAAAATATTCTAACAGGCCCTGAGAACGATCAGCAAAAATTAGATAAAAATGAGTGGATTGACTATATTAGACAAGCATTATATATGGGAAAAGTTTGTGCATACGCGCAAGGTTTTACTCAATATAAAATGACTTCCGAACTTTACGGCTGGGATTTGCCTTTAAAGGATATTGCGCTGATTTTCCGTGGTGGCTGCATCATTCGTGCAGAATTTTTAAACGTCATTAGCGAAGCCTATCAAGAGCAGCCGAATCTGGCTAATTTATTAATCTCACCATATTTTGCCGAAAAGGTTACGGATTACCAGGTAGGATTGCGAAAGGTTGTCTGTGAGGGAATAAATTCCGGTATCTCGTTTCCATGTTTAAGCGCTTCACTCACTTATTACGATAGTTATCGAAAAGGCATCTCAAATGCTAACCTTTTGCAAGCACAACGTGATTATTTTGGTGCACATACCTATGAACGACGTGATTTGGCAGGAGTCTTTCACACAAACTGGCAGTGATGGAAAGTGACAAAGACACAGTCATTTTTCAATAACCGTTCATGAATATGAGACAGGTACTTTACTTCAATAAGAGAGTTGCTTTGGCAGCTCTTTTTCTTATGTAACAAAAAGTGGGTCTATCTATATATTAAAACAAAGTTATTGGAGGGGGTGTGCGAGACTCCTGCGGGAAAAGCGTGTCCAAGGGAGACCCCGCAGGCTGTAATTAAAGAGGAGGAACTTTTAGTTATGGCATTTTAATTGGTGCATTCAATTGATAATAATCCCTATATGATCGATAAGATACAATTTTTTTATCCTGATAATGTCCATCCAACTGCAAAATTTTAGATTTATTGGTTTCTAAATAATAATTATACCCTTCTGTTTCTAAAATATAGATGGCATAGGAAATTCCAAGCATTTGTTTCTTGGTGACTTTTGCATCAGGGTGATGTTGTATAAAATCAGCCAATTATTGTACAGATGTTGATGGAATGTCTGCGATATTAAATAATGTTTCCTTAATATTAGTCTTTACTTTATTCAAAGTAGTTTTTGCTTTATGTTTGATTTTGTTGGAACGCCTTGTCATAAATATCACTCCTACTCTGATTATAGTTAAAAGATTTATTATGTTATTTCCAATCAGCAAACGGAGTAAACACAAATTTGAACCCTGGGAGAACTTCTACTAAAAGAGAAAAAGTCTTGGTGTGAAAGATAATGTTTTTTGGTAGGTTTAATACTCAGTATAAGTGGTATATAAAGGATATCGGTTTATAGCAGTTTATTCCCCCTGCTACCTTAATTATGTTAGGGGTTCTTTACGAAAGTGTATCGTTTCATGAATAATGTCGATAAGTAGCACATATTCTTCTTTTGATTATTACCAATTATTTTCAAATAATAAAGGAGTGATATATCATGAGGCAAATGTGTATTTACTGTTTTAAATGGGCTGATATAGATACGATGACACCAATTTTTGAACAAGGTAGGGAGTTCGTCAATTATTATTGCGAAGATTGTGTTACTGATGTTATGGATAATTTGTTTAAGCTCCCATACAAACATGGTCGTTCCTATTCCGATGTATGCGAACAATCAAGAACCCACTAGCATCAAGCAAAGCCTTTTAAAAGTTAAGCGATTGCTCATAGGCCATCTCAAAAGAGAAGGGCTTTTTTTGTTCGGATTTGTCCTCTTCCTAATAATATTGCATTTACTTACTTTATTTAAATATGAATGGGAGCATGTGTATCATCGCTCAAATCCCTTAATATAGGGGGGGCGGGGATTCAGGAATGAGTGCTCACCTAACATGTGAATATCTTTAAAGTTGAAGGCCTCCCACAGTTTACTGATGGGTGGCCTTTTGTTGGATTTCTTTCAATTCTACTCCTACATTAAAGAACTGCCTGGGTGAAAATAAATGTTACCGTCACTTTTAAAAACAATGTAACTGCAAGTAATTCCTCACGTAATTTGTATCCAGTAATCAGTAGGTTTAACCCTAGTTATTTCAACCCACTTAAACAATATGATCATACCGAATATTATTAAGTGGTACTTATGAGGCAATAGAGTGAGGAAAAATTAAATAGGATGTACATGATTTGATTCTGCAAATTATTGAATTAGATATTAAACAAAATATTCTTGTATACAACAGATGGGTATCTAAATAAAGTTATCGTAATTTGTCTTTAGCTTTTTATTTCTTGTAAGGGTTTTATCAAACTAAAAACAGTTAAGAAACTAAAGCATTTAAGGGGAAGATTAACCTGTTAAAGGAATTCTATGTTTGTTATACTCTTGACGCTGATGTTAAGTGGGAGAAAATAAAAAAAGGAATGAGTAGTAAAAAAGAAGATGTTTTACAAGAAGTCCTAAAAAGGATGGAACACTGTGAGTATTTTATTGTAAAAAGTGAAAGTAAGCATCATATTATCAATACATCTTTAATACGTTATATACGTATCTTTGATGGAAAAAAGTAATCTCACTACTGCTTTCTTATAATATAAGTTATGGTTGTATTCTCCTAACAGTCTATCTGGGAGGGGATTTTTCTTTGGAAAAAAAGGGGCAAACCTTTCATGCATTTACAGAATAATAAAGCGGAAAGTTGCTAAAAGTGATGTGCAAATAGATTATATCGAACAGTAAATATTGAAGAAGAAAATTTTTATCTGAAAGCGCAGGCGGACTATTTTAAAAAGTCTATATGGGCAGAGAAGGTATATTTGGTACAAAAACAGCAGAGCAAGCTTATGTTGCTATTCATGGTTGGGTAACACTTTGAAAGGAGTGTAAAGATGAATAAAGAACTAGAGGATGATTTTATTGAGGCATTAATGGTTTCCCTTCAAGACGAAAGGGTCATTAAAAAGATAAAAGAAATAGTAGAAGCGGGCTCGTTTAGTCAAATGGGGGTAACTAAGGAGCAACTGAGAGAAAAAGAAAAGGAAATTGCAAAGCTCCAGCAAGAGATTGAGTCGAAAAAAGAGGAAATTAGTGAGTGCCAAATAATGATCCACCATCTAAATGAGAAAATGGAATCCTATTTTAATGAATTGCAAAAGAGAAGAGAAGACTATCGGGAAGCAGAAGAACTTTACGAAGCTGTTCAACAATTATCCGAAACCACCAAAAGTTCCTTAAAAGGAATCTTCAAGGGCGGTTCGGTGCAGGAATTTATTGTCTGTGGTGTGCAATATGAAAACATTTCATCTTTGTGGGATTTTATTAAAAACGAGATTATGGAAGGACGAGAGCAGGAAAGAGAGGTTTTGCTCGCCCTTTTTCTGTATTTCTTTCAAGAGTACAGTAAAACATACGATACCCCTTTATATAAAATACAGGAAGTGAAAATGAATGAGGTCTTCAGAGAGGACTTGTACATAAGAGCCCTTAATAGCAAAATATCCGGGAACATTACGGACATCCTGCTGCCAGGATATATGAGCATTAATGGTAAAACCATTAAAAAATCCGTTGTGAGAATCTAGCAGGCGAAAAAGAGAATGATAATAAAGGAGAAATAACAATGACATCGATTATTATCCCAGAGATTGAAGAAGGTATTGAAAAAATCCTTCTTATGCAATGGTATAAACAGCCGGGCGATTATATTACGGTGGGCGAAAGCTTAGCCAAATTCAGCTGTGAGGGGATCGAATTTGACCTTTTTTCAGAAAAGGAAGGTACCCTTAAAGAATTGAATGTAGCGGAGGACACTATAGTCAAGATTGGTGATCTGATATGTTATTTGGATTCTGGTGAAGCTCTTTCAGAAGAATTATTAATAGAAGTTGAAAAACAAGAAATGATAGAAGATAAAGAGCCCCTTGAGAACGTAACAAGTTTAGCTGAAAAAAATAACATAGACAGTTCTATATACTTAATGAATAAGAACGAAGAGCAGGTTCAATTATCACCTGATTCCCAAACCGTTCCGGTCTCTACCATTTCAATGACTTATAAAGAAGTGAGATCTTTAATTAGCCATTTATATCAGAGTGCAGAAGAAACCTTTTTTAAAGATGAAGCGAGCTTCTTTCAAGACATTAAAAAGATGCTCCGTTCCAGATGGGTTTACATGAATAACGGGAATGTTATATATGATCACAACATTGCAGCTTTATTTCCTTATAGAAAATACTATGAATTAATGGACGAAGATTTTGACTACAAAGAGCATCTGGACGTTTCCGGTTTTAAAGGTGATGCCATGACTCGGGAAGAAGCAGCCAAAAGTTTCAATACAACCGATCACCCTATATATAAGAAAATAATAGCTTTAGATGATTACTCCACGAGTAAAAATCCTTCCATTTCAAGGATATTTGCCAATCAAACGGCTAACTCTTCTAAATCAATAGCGTTTAAATTCAACGGGTACGACATTCAAAGTTTCGATGTAGTTAATCAAAAAAACAATTTACTAGGAAAAGGATTTTTCGTTCCTGTTTTCCGTTTAAATGGGGAAAATGCCTTTGGAATCAATGATCAAATGGCTCTCCATCTCTGGCTGGAAAACCGATTGGTACCAAGTGGATTAAGCGCAGAACGCCAAAAGGAGTATGATTATTTGCTGGCATTGTATCAATTAAAGGGTTTAGATCATGAAAGTTTTCTAAAAGAATTGCCATCAATCGCTATCGATTCCAAGACGTTTTATGAGAAGCTTTTAAACTCTGAAAAAGTAAGAGCTGATATTGATACATATGATGAAAAGATGCTAACAGATCCAAACCGAGGACATTGGGATTTATGGCCTGTCCTCTCTGATGAAAAACCTTTAACGATAAAACTGAATGAAGAAATAATGGCCAGAAACCCTAAAATGGATATTAGGGAGGACGGCATAGTTGGCATTGATTTTGGAACGAAAAGTACAGTGGTAGTTCATCAAGAGAAAAGTGATTTTACTCTTCCCATGCGTATTGGGGTTGGCTACCTTAACACGGAGGTACAAGACTGGCATTATGAAAATCCAACCGTGATTGAATTTATTGATTTAGAACATTTCCTGGAGCTTTATCAAGAAAAGGAAGGAAGACCAGATACAAGGTGGCAGGATGTGACGGTTTCCCACAATGCTCTTAACAATTTGATGAATGGAAAGAGTGACCATTATTATTCCATATTGAATAATCTAAAGCAGTGGGCTGGAGAAAAGAAAAACGAACTCCGATTAAAAGACAAGAGGGGATATGCCGTTGTACTGCGTTCCTTTCTGGACTTAACCGATCAGGACATCAACCCGATTGAGTTATACGCTTACTACCTCGGTTTGTATATCAATAACCAGAACAATGGGATATACCTGGACTACACCTTATCTTTCCCGGTGACGTATGAAAAAGAGGTAAGAGAAAAAATTCTAAAGTGTTTTGAGCGTGGGTTAAAAAAGACGCTTCCTATGCCGATTCAGCAGGATGAAGAATTAATGAAAAAGTTTCGTGTCACCGCTGGGGCGAGCGAACCAGCTGCTTATGCCGTTTGTGCGTTACAGGAATACGGGTTTGAACCGGAAGAGGATGAAAGAACGTACTATGGTGTGTTTGATTTTGGTGGAGGAACGACAGATTTTGATTTTGGTATTTGGCGTGAAGCAGGCCTGAAAGAAAGCAGATATGATTATGTCATTGAGCATTTTGCTGCGGGCGGGGACCGTTATTTAGGTGGAGAGAACATGCTAGAGCTTTTGGCGTTCCAAGTGTTTAAAAACAACCAAAGAACAATGCGTGAGCTAAATATTCCTTTTACTCTCCCAGCAGAATGTGTGAAGTTTCCCGGAAGTGAAACGCTGATTAATGAGTCACAAGAATCCTATTTAAATACGAAACAATTGGTAGAAAAATTAAGGCCGCTTTGGGAAAGACATGAACGGTATGAAGAACAGTTTGGAAAAGGCATGATTCGGGCAGACTTGTTTGACAAAGCTGGCCACGCAAAACTCAATGTGGAACTTTTGATTGATCAAGATGAAATGGAGCAACTGATTGAGGAAAGAATTGAAAAAGGCATTAAAAATTTCTTTGAGTCATTAAGGCGCGCTTTTGCCCGATCAGAACCTAGTAATATTAAGAAAGTAAATATACTGCTTGCGGGTAATTCAAGTAAATCCCCGGTCGTTATGAATTTATTTAATAAATGGATTGAAAGGGAAGTACAGAACACTCAAAACTGGGGAGAAGTGTCTGATAATCTTTTTGAGATTCTTCCACCACTGGGGACAGAAGGCGCTTATTTAAAGCAACAAGAGAGAAACAGAGTGGTTAACCGAGATATTTTAACAGCTCCTACGGGAAAAACAGGCGTTGCTTTTGGACTTGTACAAAGCAGAAAAGGCGGAAGTATAAAAGTTATTGACCGTGATATGGTGAATGGTGAATCAAAGTTCAAGTATTTTCTTGGCATCGGGAGAAAAGGGAAATTAAAAACAGTGATTGATCAAGAAGAAGAGTATAACCTATGGCATCTTTTCGTTGATGCGTCAGAAGAAGATTTTGAAATTTATTACACAAGCCTGCCGGAAGCTAGTACCAACCAGCTTGATATTAAGCAGGCACAGAGGAAAAAGCTTCGAATTGAGCATGTAGATGATTCAGCTTTTGTTTATATTCGAACCATAAGCCCGACTGTTATTGAATATGTTGTTGCAGACGAAGGCACGATTATAAATGGGGTTTATTTATCTGAAATTACTAAAGTGGAATTAAGTTAATCTTTCGATGAAAAAATTTTTGAAAAGGTCTCTCACAGTATACTGTGGGAGTCCTTTTCATGCTCATCGTTATTCACAGCTAGGTGTTCAACCTGTGGATTCACTTCTTTGATCCATCTGATGCTCCATAATCATTAATAGTTAGTTTTACATCGTAGTTGATCGGAGTTTCACTAAATGTTTGGTCCCAATCCTTTTTGACCTTCTTCCATACTTTTGGGTGCTCAATTCTCAATCGATTTCCGAAGCCAGCAACGTCCACTTGGTATTCTTTTTGCATTTTTTCTAGTACATTTCTCACCAAGCGTTTCACTTCTTTTTCAGATGATTTTTCTGCTTTTTTTAAAAATTCATTTTTAAAAGTATCTCCTGAAACTACCCAGTTTTCAGACAGTCTCCCCACTGATTCAATGTTTACATCAAAAGAGATGTTGTCTCCTTTAACTCGAGGTACGATACTGCTTTTCATCGATTCTATCTCATACACAATCAGCTGACCGGTTTCTTTATCAAAGCTTTTCACTACACCGCCTTTCCCCTTACCTGTTATCCATGTAACGCCCTCCAGTTCTTCCTCATTCAAAAAACCAGTCATTTTGTGTGTCTTTCCATCGATCACGGCAGCACCCGCAAATTTGACTTGCCCATCTGCTGATAGAACTTTTTGGATTAGAAAACTAGATCCTGATTTGATCTTGCTTTCTACTTTAATATGCGACATGGGAGGTAAAATCCTCGTTGTTCGATAGGCATTTTCTACAATGCCAGCTAGACGAAACGCTGGAATTTCTCCATCTTTCTTTGTTTCCAGTGTGTTGCTCGCTCTTCCTTTACTGATGAGTACAAGACAGCTTGGTCTAACCTCACTTTCTCGAAAATTTTGATTAAGTAATTGTTCCAACTTATACGATTTTGCAAGATCTTCACCTATAACAACCACTTTCAGATGGTGAGCGGTTACGGGTTGTTCACTTCTCAATGATAATTCACGAACCATTTGATGGAAGGAATCACCAGTTTCGGAAACGTTAAGATAAGATTTTTGTTCTGGTCCTGATTGTTTCGTTGTTGAACTTGCTACTTGTGGAGTGATAAATTGATAGGTTGCAGTAATCCGGTCCTTTTTTGAATAACCACCCCCTTGTTCGTTTAATTTTTTCTCGATGGAGGACGGCTTGGCTTTATCGAATGCCAAACCTATACCTAGACTTTGCTCTTCGATTTCATGACTGCTCCAACATCCTGTAAGGGATAAGAACAAAAGAACGGAGAGGGAAATGAAGAGGGGGCGTATATTGTTATGTGATTGTTTCATATTTTCCTCCCTTTATTCTTGAGATAATAAGCAGAAGAAGCGGAAGTAAACCAAATAAAAACAGTGCGATATTGCCGACGAAATCTCCTTGTTTAAATAGGTCATTCATATTTTTCGGAATCATGGCAATGATGTATAGAATCGGAAGCAAGCCAAACATAAATGGGTGAATGCTCTTTTTCGTAAGTTGAGCCAGCCCTAAAGCGGCTGCAAAGTAGGTGATGGTAAATGTAGCAAATATTTGCATGATCCAAACCACGAGCAATAAAGATTCAAACCGTTCGAAGATCAAACCGGAGATTTCAAAACTGCGTATAAGATCCAGAGTCGGCCATGTTCTCGTGACCACTCCATCAACAGATAATGCCCCGATGACCATTACGACTGTTATTACATAAAAAATCAATGGAATGGAAACTCCAACAAGCAGGGCTTTTACTGCTTTTTTTGGCTGATTCATAAACGGAAGAAGCAGTATCATGATTTCAGGCCCAGAAAAAGCGAGAGCCGTTGTTTTTACTCCTTTTAGTACAGGAATGATTCCTTCTCCTAATACCGGACGCAGATTATCGATCTCAAATATTTTGATGCTCATAAAGGTAACTACCAAAAAAAGGATAACTGTCAAAGGTAATATAATTTCAAAAAGACGGGCTATCGGGTTAATGCCACCGATGATGAGATAAAGACCTACCCACATGAAAATCATAATAATTGCCCATGTAGGGGTACCCTCCAGAAGTAAATACCTTATAACTTCAGCCATTGAACGGAGCTGAAATCCGGAAGTCATAAGAAAATAACATATAATAACTAAACTAAGAAAACTCCCCACCCATTTTCCTACAATTTCATTGATGTATTGATAAAAGGTCTTATCGGGAAACTGTTGGCTTAATTTGACCATGATCACCCCTGCGATTATCGCGATAATCCCGCCTATTATAACGCTTATCCATACATCTGGTGTATGTACCTTCTCCGTCGATGATCTGGGTAGGGTGAGTAATCCTGTACCGAGTATAAAGTTGATGATAATGACAGCTGTTTGAGGAGTCGTGATTTGGTCTTTCGGATTGAGAATCATTCTTTAGCCACCCTTTCACCGATAGGTTATCCTTTGCGTATGGGATTTTTTGTATGCATCATCTTTGGACGGCGCTTCATCATCATAAGCGGCATTCGAACCATCAGGTCTTTCCATTCACTTAAGCGATAAGGAACGGCTGGACTCATATAAGGTACACCAAAGCTTTTTAATTTCACTAAATGGCTGGTCATTAAAAGAAAAAAGAGAATGACCCCGTATAATCCAAATGTGGCAGCACAAATCATAGCTGGAAAACGCAGAATCCGTAATGTAATCCCAATACTATAGTGCGGAATGGAGAATGATGATATAGCAGTTAACGCTACTACAATCACCAAAACAGGGCTAACGATCCCTGCCTGTACAGCAGCTTCCCCAATGATTAAACCGCCGACGATACCCATTGCCGGACCAATTGGCTTAGGTAAGCGCAGTCCTGCTTCCCTCAGAATTTCGATGGATATTTCCATGAATAATGCTTCGATAAGTGCCGGAAACGGAACCCCGGACCTGGTTCCTATAATGGAGATGGCCAGTTTGGTCGGAATCAACCCTGAATGAAATGAGATGAAAGCTATATATAAAGACGGTGTAAAAAGAGCCAAAACAACTGTGAGATAACGGAGTAAACGTATGAATGTGCCAGGAATCCATCTTTCATAATAATCTTCTGGTGATTGTAACATCATGCTTAATGTAACTGGAACGATCAAAGCGAATGGCGTCCCATCCAATAAGATGGCCACCCGGCCTTCCATCAAAGCAGCAATCACGCGATCAGGACGCTCTGTATTCTGTACCTGAGGAAAAGGACTAAGGTAATTATCCTCGATGAGTTGCTCTACATAACCTGATTCCGGCACATTATCAATATCAATTTTTTTAATTCGATTTTCTACCTCTTGAACTAATTCGGGATCAACAATATCTTTAATGTAAGCGACAACTAAGTCTTTTCTTGACTGCTTACCTACTTGGAATTGTACTAACGATAAATTTTCAATTTCACCACTACTTCTTAAAAAAGACGTATTATCAACTAAAGATTCAGTGAAACCGATCCGTGGACCTCTGACTAATGCCTCTGATACCGGCTCTTCAACAGTCCTTGTTTTTATTTTTGTTGTACCAAGGATTAGGGCATCCACTAATCCATCAATTAAAAGCGCTGTAGAACCTGTTAATACTTTTGATGCTAACTCTTTAATGGAACCAACTTCTTCTACTTCACTGATAGATAACACTTCATTTTTTATGAATTCTTTTGAAATGCTTCCTTTGATGTAAGGAAGGTCTTGTTTATATTCTGCTGAAAAGTCAACCATCAATGATGTCATGATATGTTTATCAATGATGTCTTTATCTGATAATCCATCCGCATAAATGATAATTGACCGAATACCGGTACGGCCGATATTAAATTCTCGAAAATGAACATCCCAATTATGTCCAATTTCTTGCTTAACCATTTCTAGATTTAAATTAAAATTATCTGTAAACTGATCAGTTGAATCTTGGGAGGTATTTGCTTCTTGTTTGTCTTTATCGGTACCTTTTCCTTTTTTACCGATCTTTGATATCCACTCTTTCATTTTCATCACTCATCCTTTGAGTTGCGAAGCCGATTAAACAATTTGGAGATTAAATACGGAATAACAAACACAATAAAAGCTTGTATAAAAACCTGCCATTCTGGAAGGTAGGAAACAATAGTTTTCCACATTTTCATCACCCTATACTTGTTTCAAGTAGCCGCTAAAATTCCTTTAATTCTCAAATAGTATTAATATCTTCTACGTTTCTTATGCAATGAAGTTAAAAGCAATTAGCCGTATTTACATACTTTATACTTCGTATGTACTATGTGGAAAAATTGATTTTGAATATAATTGAGGAGAAGGAAGAGGCGAAATCGATGTCTGGGACTTATCCGAATGACTCATTGATTATAGTAGTGAGCTTTAATGAACATAGGCTTTACTTCTTAGAACGGGGGATGACTTAAGCTCAAGATTTGAAATATAATTTTAAAAATATCAAGATCAAATTGAAATGATGTTCGAAATAACATATACTGAAAATTGAGAATTATTTGTAAAAATAACCCTATTTTGGGGAATTTCTGCATTAATCAACTTGAAATAAGAGATCCAAATCACAACCCGGAACATATTAACAAATTGTAAAGCCTGGTGTAAAAAGGACGGAATGAATGAGAATATTAGCTTTCGGTTAAGTTGTTCTTTATTTTTTAAAGTGATTTCAAAGGAGTGGAAAATGATGAATATATGGACAAGCTGCACACTGAGTTCAATTCTGGCACTTTCCTTATTAGCACCTTCCGTGTCTTTTGCTAATGAAAACTCAAATCATGAAGCCGCTGTGAGTAAGGAGACTGCCAGTCAGTATCCAATATTAAAGAAAGTAAATAAACCGGAAGAAGCGGGATTTTCGTCTGAAAAGCTGGAAAAAGTGGATCAGCTCATTGAAATGGAAGTGGCGGCCGGTTTCCCCGGTGCTGCCTTGATTGTCATAAAGGACGGAAAGATCGTTAAAAATGAAAGCTACGGGTACAAACAGAAGTTTAATGAACATACATCTCTTAAGAAGTTTCAAAAAATGGGAAATGACACGTTATTTGACCTTGCTTCAAACACGAAGATGTATGCAACCAATTTTGCCATTCAGAAATTAGTCAGCGAAGGCAAGCTGAATATCCAGGCAAGAGTGCAGCAATACATTCCTGAATTCAAAGACTCAGAGGAGGATGTGATCAAAGGAAAGGACAATCTGAGGATTATTGATGTTCTCCATCATACAGCAGGGTTTAGACCTGATCCGCAATATCATAATCCAAAGGTTTCGAAAGAACTCTACTCCCAGGAACGGGATAAAACCATCGAGTTCATTTCCAAAACACCGCTCACATATGTACCCGGAACACAGAATGTATACAGTGATGTCGATTATATGCTGCTTGGCGCCATTGTTGAAGAAATAACGGGTAAGCGGCTTGACACCTATGTTGAAAATGAATTGTACAAGCCGCTTGGTTTGAAAAATACAAAGTTCAATCCTCTTCAAAAGGGCTTTAAGCCAATGGATTTTGCTGCAACTGAATTGCTTGGTAACACCCGGGACGGCGTGATAGATTTCCCTAACATTCGCACATACACACTTCAAGGGGAAGTACATGATGAAAAAGCCTTTTATTCGATGGGGGGCGTTTCAGGGCATGCAGGTCTTTTCTCGAATACGGAAGATATGGCCGTCCTCCTGCAGGTGATGCTGAATGGCGGGGGATACGGTAAACATATGTTGTTTAATCAAGAAACCATCGATGAATTCGTCGCACCTTCGGCGATGAATCCGACATATGGACTTGGGTGGAGACGAAATGGCGATGCTAGCATGGAGTGGATGTTCAGCCCTTATGCGAGCGACAGTGCCTACGGTCATACTGGATGGACTGGGACGGTAACGATCATTGATCCGGAGATGGATTTAGGAATTGTTTTACTTACTAATAAAAAGCACTCTCCGCTCGTTAACCCTGTAGCCAATTCCAATCAGTTTTTTGGCGACCTCTTCAAAACAGGAAGCTATGGAAGTGTTGTGACTGCGATTTATGAAGCATTGGAAACGAATGAATGAATGAATATCACCATAAAGTAAAAGGCCTCCGATTAAAGTCGGGAGGCCTTTATTCTTGTTATATGAATGTCTGGATTTCTTTTAGCCACACTTTAATTTTTTATACAGTTTGGGCAAGGATCAGATTTTTGTATGCTCCGTCTTGATGGAGCAAATTATCATGGGCATCTTGTTCGATGATCTCCCCATTTTGTACAACGATGATGCGGTCGGCGTGTTTAATTGTCGCCAATCTATGTGCAATGACAAGTGTTGTCCGATTTATCGAGAGCCGTTCCAATGCTTTCTGAACTGCTTTTTAGGTCTCGGTGTCTAGAGCTGAAGTGGCTTCATCAAGGATTAATATCGGGGGATTCTTCAGGAATATACGAGCAATCGAGACAAGCTGCTTTTGCCCTCCCGATAATTTCACTCCCCCTAAAAGATTTATTTTAAAAAAATATATTGACTGAACAGCTTGTATCCGCTTACAATAATATTTAGTTATTAGTGTATTTAGAAAATTGTAAAAGAGGTACCTGCATGACAAATGAATTCGACAGAAGAATCGGGCGCCATGCAATCATGTACGCGTTTGCGGACGAAGAGGAAGAAGTCATATTGACAAATGATCTAAAGCGGATGGATTGGCTTTATGGAAAAGGTAAAGTCGGTTCAATGGAGCTGCAGAAAATAGTTGCGGCCATTGAGACATCAGCGAAAAGACTTGGATTAGTCAATCCCGATATGTATCGTGAAATGCATGCGCTGTATCATGCGATCATCGAAGCACTCCAAGGAGTGACACGCGGCCAAGTCGAGCTTGGCGGTCTTTTGAGGACTGCGGGCCTTCGGTTTGCAATCGTTCGGGGCAGGCCGTTTAAAAGCGGGGACGAAGGTGAATGGATTGCTGTCGCCGTGTATGGAACGATTGGAGCACCGGTTCGGGGATTTGAACATGAAGCCGTTGGCTTGGGAATTAACCACATTTAAATAATTAAAAGCCTATAGTTATTTTAGTGAAATAGGGGGCTGTATTGAAAGACTGGATAAGTCTGTCAATATGGCCTCCTTTTGTGTGTTTAAAAAAAGAATAGGGGTGCAGGGAATGATTATGTTAACGGGTCAAACTTTAACGATTGAAGAAGCGAAAAAAGTATTGTATGGAGAGGCATTTGTCACGGCTTCTGCCGAGAGTGTTAAGAAAGTGGAAAAAAGCCGGGAAGCGGTTGAAAATATCGTGAAACAAAAGAAGGTCGTCTATGGCATTACAACAGGTTTTGGAAAGTTCAGCGATGTTTTGATTGATGCAGAGGACGCAGAGCAGCTACAGTGGAATTTGATTCACTCCCATGCGTGCGGAGTCGGGGAACCATTTCCAGAGGTGGTTTCGAGAGCTATGGTCCTTCTCCGTGCCAATGCGCTATTAAAAGGGTTTTCAGGCGTCCGTCCTGTCGTCATAGAACGTTTGATCGATCTTTTGAATGCTCATATCCACCCGGTAATCCCTCAGCAAGGTTCTCTTGGTGCAAGTGGGGACTTGGCGCCGCTTTCCCATTTAGCGCTAGTATTGATGGGAGAAGGAGAAGTGTTTTATAAAGGAGAGCGAATGGAGGCCATCGTAGCTTTATCGAAGGAAGGCATTCTTCCAGTGACACTTAAAGCAAAAGAAGGTCTTGCATTAATTAACGGAACACAGGCCATGACGGGGATGGGCCTAGTAAATTACATTGAAGCTGAACAGCTGGCCCACCAAACTGAAGCGATTGCTTCACTGACTTTAGAGGGATTACGCGGCATTGAAGATGCCTTTGATCCGGATGTTCATCTAGCACGCGGTTACCGCCAGCAAACAGAGGTTGCGGAACGGATCCTTCGCATGATCAGCGGCAGCCAGCTCATCACCAAGCAAGGAGAACTGCGGGTACAGGATGCTTATTCGCTCCGCTGCATCCCGCAAGTGCATGGTGCATCATGGCAAACTCTTGATTATGTAAAAGAGAAATTGGAGATTGAAATGAATGCTGCGACGGATAATCCGCTTATTTTTGACGATGGGGAAAAGGTTATTTCAGGGGGGAACTTCCATGGCCAGCCGATTGCATTTGCGATGGACTTCATGAAAATCGCTGTTGCTGAGCTTGCGAACATTTCAGAGCGCCGCATTGAGCGACTCGTCAATCCTCAGCTGAATGATTTACCGCCATTCTTAAGTCCGTCGCCTGGCTTGCAGTCGGGAGCGATGATCATGCAATATTGTGCAGCTTCACTCGTCTCTGAGAATAAAACACTCGCACATCCTGCAAGTGTTGATTCCATTCCATCTTCAGCGAACCAGGAGGATCATGTAAGCATGGGAACGATTGGGTCTCGACACGCACATCAAATCATTCAAAACGTTCGTCGCGTTTTGTCGATTGAGCTCATTTGTGCCTTACAAGCGGTGGAATACCGTGGAATAGAAAAGATGGCTCCGTTTACAAAAGAGTTTTATACGGAAGCAAGAAAGCTCATTCCAAGCATTACACAAGATCGTATCTTTTCAAAAGATATCGAAGCAACGGCAAGCTGGTTACATCAGATCGATTGGAATTCATTTATTAATAGGAGTTTACCTACAACATAATATGAAGTGCGGAATATCCGAATAAACGTTAGGCTTATAGCCCTTTGACTTGGGTTTTAAGCCTAACATCGTTATGTAAATGCAACATAGATCCCAGAAATCCAAAAAGGTCCCGGCATTAGAGAAAATGACCTTGAAATAGTAATAAGTGCAGGAAATGACCATTGATGAAATGATCGGCTTTACCTATTCGTGCTAGATTAAATATGCATTTTTGGAGGGGAATCTAATTTGGAAAATCGGCAATTGCAACCACCTGTCATAAATGAAAAAAACCAGCCGTCAAATACTTTACAAAGGAAGCTAAAAGCGCGCCACCTTACGATGATTTCGCTGGGCGGTGCAATTGGAACAGGGCTGTTTCTCGGAAGCGGTCCAGCCATTCACTCTGCAGGGCCTGGCGGTGCTTTGGTCGCTTACACCGTAATTGGTATAATGGTTTATTTTATTATGACAAGCCTTGGAGAACTGGCATCATTTATGCCAGTCAGCGGAGCTTTCAGCACCTATGCTTCGCGTTTCATCGACCCAGCATTAGGGTTTGCGCTTGGTTGGAACTATTGGTTCACTTGGGCGATGACCCTTGCCGCAGAACTATCTGCCGCAACGATGGTAATGAAGTTTTGGTTTCCTGACAGCTCGTCTTTTTTATGGAGTTCTTTGTTTCTAGTTTTGATATTCTTATTGAATTACGTATCTGTTAAAGGGTATGGTGAAGGGGAATATTGGTTTTCCCTCATTAAAGTCGCAACCATCATCATTTTCATTGTTGTCGGAATATTTATGATATTCGGAATTATGAACGGAGAAGCGATTGGTTTTAAAAACTTCACAGTTGGTGACGCTCCGTTTGCCGGTGGTTTTTTGGCAACATTGGGTATCTTCATTGCTGCTGGATTTTCTTTTCAAGGTACAGAAATAGTCGGTGTTGCAGCCGGTGAAAGTGAAGACCCGGCAAAAAATGTACCTCGTGCAGTTCGCAGCATTTTTTGGAGAATCTTCCTCTTTTACATCCTGGCCATAGTTGTTATTGGATTGATTGTTCCTTATACGAATGGCAATCTGCAGGGACACACGATCATGGTTAGCCCGTTTACGATGGTGTTTGAAAAAGTGGGACTGGCATTTGCTGCTTCCGTGATGAATGCCATCATTTTGACAGCCGTATTATCCGCTGGTAATTCAAGTCTTTACGTGACAAGCCGAATGTTGTACTCAATGGCAAAAGAAGGGCTGGCACCGCGTATTTTTGGGAAGCTCAACAAGCGCGGCGTTCCCATTTGGGGACTGGTTGTCACTTCACTTGTAGGAATGTTGGCCTTTTTTGCTTCCATTTTCGGTGATGGAGTTATTTATATTTGGCTTATGAATGCGGTTGGAGTCACTGGATTTATATTTTGGCTGGGTATAGCGGCAAGCCATTACAGGTTTAGAAAGGCTTATATTGCTCAAGGGTATTCACTGGACGACCTTCCCTATAAGTCAAAATGGTTTCCTTTCGGACCGATATTTTCCTTTGCTCTTTGTTTTTTCGTTTTATTGGCGCAAAACTATCAGGCCTTCATTGGCGCTGACATTAACTGGGCAAGTGTAATTGCTGCCTATCTTGGCATCCCATTCTTTTTGATAATGTGGCTTGGTTATAAGTTCATTAAGAAAACAAAAGTAGTTCCGCTAGAGGAATGCAAAATCGATTTTGATGAACATAGGAATGCAAAATAGACATAAGACTTCTTTATTTCTTTGTTAAGAAAGTTAGCAGCTTTGAAATGACAAGGCTCCTTACTGCCAAAGAAACAAAATAAACAATAATTTGAAGTTGATGCCAGTTGATTGAGCCGAAGTAACTTGTTGGAGATGATTGAATCAATACGCATAATATCAATTTCATTTAAGGGATATGCCTTTTTTATCCCCTCCTAGGTAGATTAAATAATCTACCTAGGAGGGGATTTTTTTATTGGCGAAAAGGGACAAACATTTAAAACGTGAAGTAGTTCGATTAAAATTGGAGGAGGTTCATTGTATTTATGCTTTGTTAAAAAGGCAAGAGATTTCCTTGATATAGTCTAGTTAACGGTTTTGGAAAACAGAGATAAACCCTGCCAAAAGGGTTTGGAGGGTTATTTGGCATGGCCATGAATAATGTAACAAAAGGATATAAAATAATTCAGGTGTAATTGGGGAGGAAAGAATGGACACTATAATTTGCATTACAAAATGTTGAGTCTAACGTCTATATCAAATGGTCTATGAACATGTTCGGAAATAATTGTTCATCTACTTATTTAAATGTCCTTTCTTCTATATACTCACCGATTTTTCGGAACTTATCAAAACGTTGTTGGCGTAGAATGCCTTTATCAAATTGACCAAGTTCTTGTAATGCTTTTCGTAAGGTTTCTTTGATAAAGTGCGATTGAAGTGGGATGTCAATATGTGCTCCTCCTACAGGTTCTTTGATGATCTCATCAATCACTCCTAGTTCCATCAAGTCCTTAGCCGTAATTTTCAATGCTTCAGCTGCTCGTTTTGCTTGTGTGGCATCCTTCCATAATAATGCTGCTGCTCCTTCAGGTGAAATAACCGAATAAAATGTGTTTTCTAGCATGTAGATTCGATTGCCGATACCAAGAGCCAATGCACCACCACTCCCACCTTCACCAACTACAAAACAGATGATAGGAACTCCAAAACTTGCCATTTCACGAAGATTGAGGGCGATAGCTTGAGATTGTCCGCGTTCTTCGGCTTCACGACCTGGGAAGGCTCCTGCCGTGTTGATAAATGTTACGATGGGGCGATTGAACTTATTGGCTTGTTGCATAATTCTTAGGGATTTTCTGTAGCCTTCAGGTTGCGACATGCCAAAACGGCGATAGATATTGTCTTTAGTATTTTTACCTTTTTGATTTCCTAAGACAGTTATAGGCATTCCTTCGAAGGTAGCTATTCCTGAAACCAATGCAGGATCTTCCCCATAAAGTCTGTCACCATGAAGTTCAATAAAGTCTTCAAAAATATGGTGGATATAATCTAAAGTAGTAGGGCGTTGTTGAATTCTGGATAGTTGAATTTTATCCCAAACTTCCATGTTCTCGTTAAGATGAATTTTGATGTCATTGACTTTTTGCTCAAGATTATTTATTACTTCGTTAAAGTCAAGATTATGCTTTGTAGACACCTCTTTCAATTCAGCAATTTGATTTTCCAGTTGTTTTAATACTTGCAAGTTCATCGTTTAAAACACTCCCTGAAGTCGAGATGATGGATTTTTAAAATGGTTGTTAATGATTGTTTTAATTCACTCCTATTTACAACCATATCCAGTTGCCCATGGTCCAATAAAAATTCAGAGGTTTGGAAATTTTCCGGAAGTTCTTCTCTTATCGTCTGTTCAATTATGCGTCTTCCTGCAAAGCCAATTAAAGCTTGTGGTTCGGCAATATTGATATCACCTAATGAAGCGAAGCTAGCAGAAACTCCACCCGTTGTAGGATTCGTTAAAACGGATACGAAAAGGATTTTTTCGTAGTTTAGTTGTTCTAAAGCAACACTCGTTTTTGCCATCTGCATGAGGCTAAGAATTCCTTCTTGCATACGAGCTCCGCCGCTTGCCGAAAACAATATAAATGGTTTTCGAGTTTTTAATGATTCCTCAATGGCTCTTGTGATTTTTTCACCGACTGCTGAGCCCAAACTCCCCATACGGAAACGAGAATCCATGACACCAATCACAATCGGATAGCCACCTATGGAAGCTGCCCCGGTAATAACCGCATCATTTAATGCAGTCTTATTCTTATCAGAAATTAATTTATCTTTATATTCAGGGAAGTTCAGCGGGTCAACGGAAATTAAACTTTTATTGAATTCCGAAAAAGAACCACTATCTGTAAGCATTGAAATGCGGTCATAAGCTGAAACCGGGTGGTGATATTGGCATTTCGGACATACATACAATTCTATTTTCATAAGAGATTCATCAAAAGTTTCCCCACATGATTTACAAGTAAAAGGGATTTGAGTAATGCTTTTGTCTATTTCAAAAAAAGAATTCGATTCTATTTTTTCTCTCTTTAATGGATAAATCTCCATCAATCCTCCTTTGGTAAGACCGCTTTTTACAAGTTACGCTCACCGCTGTGTTTTTTAGCTTTTCATTAAAAAGTTTTATACAATCAGCAATCATCCTAGAGAATGAAGATTTAATTTGGTGGGTCTTCATTATGAAATTATCTATTCCTGTATGAATGCATTTTTACTTGGAAAATCAGAAACGATTTTATCAGGGAAATACATAGGCTTGTATACAAATCGAGTATACAAACATTAAAAAACACTTATTATCTTCTATATAGAGAATAAAGGTTATCGATGGCTTCACCATTGATCCAGTTTTTAGAAAGAACGATTTACCAAATAGCAAGGCGTCATTTAATAAAGCGAATACTCCCATTAGTTGGTGTAAGCACATAATATGCAATTACTAATATAATTGAATGGGTCATTCTTCCATGGATAATATTTTATTGGTTTATCAGATTGTTAAAAAGATAAAGATTAATAGTTTTTTTCTTAATTTAAAGGGGCAGATTAGGAACACATAATATTCAAGAGGGCAATCTTAGAATGTAAATGAAACTTTAAGAGCTATATATTTGTATAAATTGATAGAGATTTAATCGAAAGTGAAATTACCAGACTAATGGAAATTAAAGGGGAAATGAACCAAATGTTTAAGAAGTTTATTGCTAAGTTAGGGAAAGGTGCAGCAACTGTTGATTTACGCTACGAAAACCGTGTTTATTATGCTGGTTCATCCATGCTCCTGAGAATCGTTTCGTAGTGACCCAGGATGTCAGCCAGGGGCTGCAGGTATTTCATGTGCATGATTTTTTCCCTGCTGTTAGATTAGTGATGATATACGATAATTATGAATTGATAAGTGAAAATGAGTATTTTTTTAACAAGAAATCTAGTAATGTTAGGGATATTTTTAACTAGGGAAATATGGTTGTTATCTGACAGGCAACGTCAAAAAAATATTTAGAATAACAAAAAATGATTGAAAATAAAATTTTTATAATGAACATTAAGGCAATAGAAGTGTAGCGATTTATCACGCCGGGTTTAGTTAAAATGCATGGTCTGTATTTATTATTATTATTGAATATTCTTTGCAGCATGGAAAGCTTGTACAGCCAAAGAAGCTATGCTATGAATGGGCTAATTGAAAGAAGGCAATCCACTAACTAAAGTAGCCATATTTTTTGTACTTCTGGTTTTGTTCGTAAAGAGTATTCGATTGTGAGATAATTTCACATTTATAAAAAAATGATAAATCGTGTGTCTAGAAATATATTTTCAATGTCGCATTTTTGGCTTTAACCGTTGATAAATCAATGTTTATAGAAGGATGGTGCCACTTTCATATGATGCACCATCTTAACATATGTACTCAACAATTCCGCCGCACATCATTTGAATTTATATTCATTGTTTGTTAAGGTAATGAAGTGCTTTAGGGTTACAGGTTCATTCCATGTGTGCTCGGACTGAACAAAACTCTAAAATAAAAAACCATTATATTTCAGTTGGTATATGCTGTGCCTGTTAGTTTCCTCAGTTGTATTGCACCTCTTTTCCCTGCAAAGCTCAAATTAGACACATTGGGAATCCCATAATCATATTTCTATGCGTTTTGGTGTTATACTGCACTGCAAGTACCATTCCATCTGGTTAAGGAAATGAAGTACTTTAGAGGGTAGTCGTAAGTCCATCATCCGGACCTAACTCTAAGTGGAAATCGTTTATATTACAGTTGGTATATGTTGTGCCTGCTAGTTTCCTCAGTTGTGATTGCACCTCTTTTTTCCTACTTGAAATGCTCAATTTATCACACATAATATAATCCAAGTAAAGAATTATTTCTTGGGAATAATAAATTTAGATTATTTTTTTATGCACGTTATGCCCTGTGCCACTGAATAAGTGTCACTTCCGCTTTTTTTGAAGAAAAAGTAATGGGGTAGAATTTTGGTTATTTCAAGGTACTTGTGCATTAATAATCATCACTCGCATAAAACGGGGGAATTCAGCAAAACTGAATATCATATGGGCAACTATTAGAATGAGGTGACTTGATGAAGCCGTATGTTGAAGTCAGAAATGTCTCGAAAATTTTTGGCAAATCTCCAAAAGCAGCAACAGACTTATTGAAGCAAGGCAAATCGAAAAAAGAAATCTTGAAAGAAACGGGACAAACGGTCGGAGTGAATAATGTTAATTTCGAGATTTATCCCGGCGAGATTTTTGTCATCATGGGCCTATCCGGAAGCGGAAAATCCACTTTGATCCGCATGTTCAATCGTTTGATCGATCCCACTTTGGGTGAAATCTTAATTGATGATGAAGATATCGTGAAGATGAACGCTGCCCGGTTAAGGGAAGTCAGACAAAAGAAAATAAGCATGGTCTTTCAGAACTTTGCTTTATTCCCGCATAAAACGATATTGGAAAACGCTGAATTCGGGCTCGAAATTCAAAAAGTGGATCCAGCAAAACGTCATGAAAATGCGATGAAGGCTCTTGAGGCCGTTGGATTGAAAGGCTACGAGAATCAGCTGCCATCACAGCTTAGCGGCGGTATGCAGCAAAGGGTAGGGTTAGCCCGGGCACTCGCAAGTGATACGGATATCCTATTGATGGATGAAGCCTTCAGTGCCCTTGATCCATTGATTCGTAAGGATATGCAGGATGAACTGATTCAAATCCAGGATCAGTACAAAAAAACGATCATATTCATTACCCATGATCTTGATGAAGCATTAAGAATCGGGGATAGAATTGCCCTCATGAAGGATGGAAGTGTAATTCAATTGGGAACCCCTGAACAAATCATGATGAATCCAGCCAATGAATTCGTCGAGAAGTTTGTGGAAGATGTTGATTTATCAAAAGTATTGACAGCGTCTCATGTGATGATACGCCCAGAGAAAATCGCGGTGGACAGAGGTCCGAGGGTTGCCTTGGAAATCATGCGTAAACAAGGGTATTCCAGTATTTTTGTTGTGGATAGAAAGCAGAAGTTATTGGGGGCCGTGACTGCTGAACAGGCTCGGCAGGCAATGAGCAATAACCAATCGATCTCAGAAGTGATGTCAACCGATATCCCAACTGTAAAAGAGGATGAATTACTTGGAAACCTCATGGATGTGATGGCGACTTCAAGCTTGCCAATCTCAGTCATCGATGATCAGAACAGAATTAAAGGAATTCTTCTTCGCGGTGCCGTTATCGGTGCTTTGGCAGGAAATAAAGATTCCTTGAATGAAATGGAGAGTGAATAATTCAATGAATATGCCGAAAATCCCACTAGGAGCTTGGGTCGATTCTTTAGTGGATTGGATAACTATTGTATTTGCTGGATTATTTACATTTATTACTAATGTAATCGAGGGTCTATTGAATATCTTGGTCGATGTAATGAGTGCAGGACCTTCGATCGTTTTAATCATCGTCCTGACCCTTCTGGTTACTTATACAAGCAAATGGCCATTGGGAGTATTTGCATTCATCAGCTTACTATTGATTGATAATCTGGGTTATTGGGAATCAAGCATCCAAACTCTGGCAATCGTTATATTGTCAGGAGCTTTAACGATAGTGATCGGGATACCGATCGGAATATGGTGTGCCCAAAATAAAACCGTGCGCAGTATAGTAACCCCGATCTTGGATTTCATGCAAACGATGCCTGCATTCGTTTATTTGATTCCATCGATATTATTCTTTGGAATAGGGGTAGTGCCTGGGATCATTGCGTCATTCATTTTCGCTATCGCACCGACAATCCGAATGACCAATCTTGGGATTCAGGAAGTGCCTAATGATTTGATCGAGGCATCGGATGCTTTTGGTTCAACCAGCAGCCAAAAGTTATTCAAGGTACAAATACCATTGGCTACTCCAACGATCATGGCAGGAGTTAACCAAAGCATCATGCTCGCACTGTCAATGGTCGTTACAGCCTCATTGGTTGGAGCACCCGGACTTGGGGCTGATGTCTACAGGGCTGTCAGCCAAATTAATGTGGGGCAAGGATTTGAAGCAGGATTATCCATCGTAATCATTGCAATCATTTTAGATCGTATCACGCAAAATCTTCGTAAACCAGCTTACGAACATATCGTTAGCAGGAAAATCATTTTTACAATATTGGCTTTACTTGTTGTGGGTACTGCAATATTCGGTGCTTTTACAAAAGAAAAAGCTGTGAACGGGGATGAAAACAGTCTTGCTGCCAAGGCCAATTATGAAATCATCGGAATTGAACCTGGAGCAGGAATAATGAAGTTGACTAAAACGGCTATAGATGATTATAAGCTGGATGATTGGAAAGTGGTTGAAGGGTCATCGGCAGCGATGGTTGCAGAATTGAAAAAAGCAATTGATAAAAAAGAACCAATCGTCGTTACAGGATGGTCACCGCATTGGATGTTCTCGAAATATGACTTGAAATATCTCGAAGATCCGAATGAATCCTTCGGCAAGGCTGAAAATATTAATTCGATTGCCAGAAAAGGTCTTGAACAAGATGCCCCTGGCGCTTATAAAATTCTTGATCAATTCTTCTGGGATACTAAAGATATGGAAGATGTAATGGTCAAAGTTACTGAAGGTATGTCTCCTTCAGAAGCAGCAGAAAAATGGATAAAGGAAAATCAGGACAAAGTATCCGAATGGACCAAAGGTGCTGAATCAGGAAATGGTGAAAAAATCAAACTGGTTTATGTTGCTTGGGACACTGAAATTGCCAGTACGAATGTGATTGGCAAGGTACTGGAGCAGAATGGCTATGATGTAACATTGAGTCAGGTCGAAGTAGGGCCAATGTTTGCTGGTGTAGCAAACGGAAGTGCGGACGCAATGGTGGCTGCATGGCTCCCGGGAACACATCTTGAATACTATAATAAGTATAAAGATGATATCGTTGACCTTGGACCAAACTTAAAAGGAACAAAGCTTGGTCTGGTCGTACCGGATTACGTCGATATTGATTCGATTGAAGACTTGAAATAAGAAAACGAGGGAAATTTGTATTATCCCCTACAGGTAGACTGTTCTTAACAGTTTACCTGTAGGGGATTTTTTTATGGCAAAAAAGCGACAAAGAATTTATGCAAGAAGTCAAACGATTTAAGTTGGATGAAGGGTTAGTCATATAGTCAGCTTCGTGAGCGATTTGGTTTAAAGAGTGATACCAAAAGGAAGATGCCCAATAAAGCTTTTTGAAGATAAACGTGATGTTTGGAAGCACGTCAGAAGTTAGCCGCAAATTTTGTCCATGTAAGACCTATTCAGCTCAATTTTGGCCTGGCTTAGGATTGAACTGAAGGACGACAGTATACATCCAGCTTTAAAATCTATAATACCAGTAACGTTAAATCGCCTGAATAAATTTAGGGCGATTTTTTCTTTCATCAGAAGTAACACAATAACATTGTTTATGTATCCTATTTCAGTTAAACGATAACCGATATGTTAATGAACCATTTTATACAAGTTGATTTTATTACAGGTGCAAAAGTAGTTCCCATTCTTAAGAAGGCATCAAGCTTGATGAGAAAGTCTTTTTAAGGGAAATGGTGGCAAAATTGAGAATTAATAAAGTGCGGGGTGTGTAAAACAAGCGGTTTTACAGGAGAAATTAGTTGGCATGGTTTTTGCTTATATAATAAGAGTAAATCAAGAAAGGAGGGAGAGCTGAATAGCCAACTATTTGTTGGTAAGAGTCTCGGAGAGAATGACGACTATTAAAGTACTCCTCTCCATTGTTTCAGGAACTATTGTCGGATTCGTACTTAGTTTGCTCGGCGGATATGGATCAATTTACGGACGATATGGAATATATCATCGTGAATCCTGGTACAAGATCATAAATACGGCCAAGCAATTACTGCTGCAGGAAGTGGTTGTATGGCTGCTCTGGATTGCGAAAGATATCTTGATGCAAGAGCGATCAAGTAATGGAGACAATCAGTATAACATTGAGAACAAAATATAGGGAGGATTGTAATTATGAAAGAGATCAAAACTGAGCAAGAGTTTGATGAGGCGATTTTATCAACAAAACCAGTTGTTGCCAAATTTTATGTTGAATGGTGCCCGGACTGTCAGAATACCAATTTATTCATGCCAATTGTAGAAGAAGCGTATAAAGAAAAAATAGATATGATCGCAGTAAATCGAGACCATTTTCCGGAGCTATTAGAGAAGCTAGATGTGTATGGAATCCCAAGCTTTATTGCTTTTCAAGAAGGGAAGGAACTTAATCGCTTTGTAAGTAAAATCGGAAAAAGCCAGGAAGAGGTTGAACAGTTTCTCAATCAAATCGTAGAAAGTGGAAAATTAAAAAGATAATCATTTACTAGTATTTAATTGGAGGGCGCCTATCCAAAAAGATTATCGTGCCGTTTCCATACAAATCCAATACTGAAACTCAATTAGAGCTGCTCTACTTTGTAACGTTAATCAGAGACCCGCATTAATCTGAAGCCAATAAATATTGAGTAGTTACACAATATTTATTGGGAATATATTCAAAATCACCGATTTTATCATCTTATTTTTTTATAGGAACTATACAGTGTTTAGGGCTAGAAGAGAAGAATAGATAACTTTTAATATAACTTTTTTGCTTTAGGGGATTATGCTCGCATTTGTTGGAGGGGGAGCTGTCGGCGAAACAAGCTAATCATTAATGCTGAAGCGTTAGATTGGTGAGGTACTTTATAAAATTGAGATGAGGTGCTTAGAATGGCAAAGATGAAGGATGAAAACCATTACAAAATTTTGATTGTAGGGGGTGGCAGTGCCGGGATTACGGTCGCAGCTCGTCTCTTGCGTGAATCACGTACTCTGAGCGGAAACATTGCCATCATTGATCCTGCGACGAAACATTATTATCAGCCATTATGGACACTTGTGGGAGCTGGCGAAGCTGACAAAACCGTAACACAAAGGGAGGAAGCATCCGTTATTCCGAGCGGAGCCGTGTGGGTACAGGATGCGGTTAACACATTTGAGCCCGATGAAAATGTTGTTGTAACAGCATCCGGAAAGAAACTGCACTACGAATATCTAGTTGTCGCAGCCGGGATTCAAATTGACTGGCATAAAATCAAAGGTTTAAAAGAGAGTATTGGAAAGAATGGGGTATGTAGTAATTACTCTTATGATTATGTTGATGGCACATGGGAGGCGATCAGAAACTTCAAGGGGGGGACTTCCATTTTCACCAACCCGAACACGCCGGTAAAATGCGGTGGGGCTCCTCAAAAAATTATGTATATGGCAGAAGACTATTTCAGAAAATCGGGAGTTCGCGAGCAATCTTCGGTTATTTTTGTTTCAGGGAACCCATCCATATTCAATGTGAAAAAATATGAACAGGCACTAAATAAAATAATTGAACGAAAAGAAATAGAGACATATTTTATGCATCATCTTGTTGAAATTGATGGTGACAAGAAGCGAGCGACATTTGAAAACCTGAACACAGAAGAGCGCGTGAATATGCAATATGACATGATACATGTGGTACCACCGATGAGCGCTCCTGATTTTATCAAGAATAGTTCGCTCGCGGCAAGTAATGGGTGGCTGAATGTGGACAAATATACACTTCAGCATCAACACTATGACAATGTATTTGGGATAGGGGATTGTACAAACCTGCCTACGTCGAAAACGGGGGCTGCGATTCGCAAACAAGCGCCCGTGCTTGTGCAAAATTTGCTTCATCGGATGTGTGCCAAACTTATGGTTCATAAATATGACGGCTATACATCATGTCCGCTTGTTACCGGATATGGGCGGCTTATACTGGCTGAGTTCAATTATGATTTACAGCCGCAAGAAACCTTTCCAATCGATCAATCCCGTGAGAGGTTCAGTATGTATTTATTGAAGAAAAACTTGCTTCCCATTATGTATTGGAACGGAATGCTTAAAGGAAAGATGTAAAAACGTTGCTAGTCATAACAAAACAAAAGTATCCGAGGTGCTTGAAAGGAGAAGGATTTATGCTATTGAAGTATTTTTATGATGAGAAACTGGCTCAAGCTTCATACCTTGTGGGATGTCAGGCTACCGGTGAAGCGATCATTGTCGATCCGTCACGTAATATAGAGCCTTACATAAAAACGGCAAGAGCACATGGTGTGAGGATCGTGGGCGTAACGGAAACACACATTCATGCCGATTTTTTGTCTGGTTCGCTGGAGCTGGCTTCCAGGCTTGAAACGACATTGTATTTGTCTGATGAAGGAAGGCCGGACTGGAAATATGAGTACGCAACTGGGTATGACCACCGCTTTCTGAGAAATGGAGATGTATTTGCCATTGGAAATATCAATTTTGAGGTGGTACATACGCCAGGACACACACCTGAGCATATATCGCTGCTCGTAACAGATGGGGGTGCGGACCCACTTGGCATATTTACGGGGGATTTTATATTTGTCGGTGATGTGGGGCGTCCCGACTTATTAGAAAAAGCCGTAGGGGTACATGGTTCCTCAGAAAAAATGGCACGCATGATGTATCGGTCATTGCAACAATTTAAAAACTTTCCAGATTATTTGCAAGTATGGACAGGGCATGGAGCGGGCAGTGCCTGTGGTAAAGCGCTAGGTGCGATTCCGTCGTCAACCATCGGCTATGAAAAACGGACAAATTGGGCACTGCAATATAATGATGAAAATCTCTTTGTTGAAGCGCTGTTGGCTGGGCAGCCTGAGGCACCCCCTTATTTTTCAATGATGAAGCGGTTGAATAAAGATGGAGCGCAACAAATCCGAAGGATAGCAGCACCACTTCCAATGATGGGGTCAATAGATACTGTGCAGGAGTGGACGGAACAGGGAATAGTCTTGGATACGCGTCCGGCCAGTGAATTTGCCACCAAGCATATACGAGGCTCAATTAATATTCCATATAACAAATCATTTGTAACGTGGGCGGGGTGGCTGTTGGATTATGACTTACCTATATATCTTCTGGCAAGCAATGCTGATGTTGCAGATATTGTGAAAGATCTCCAGTCCATTGGGTTGGATCGCGTCATTGCAACATTGGATCCATATATCATTGAGCAGGCTGGCGAATCTGATTCACGTGTTATGAAATATGAAGAAGTGACAATGGACATGATAGATGACGCAATTCAAACAGAAAGCATATATGTGCTAGATGTCCGAAGCATGGCCGAATGGAAGGAAGGCCATCTTCCACAAGCTAATCATGTCATGCTTGGCCATTTACAAGAACAGGCACCTAAACTTCCACATGATAAACCAATTTTGGTTTATTGCAAAACCGGAGGAAGATCAGCCATCGCTGCAAGCCTTCTGCAAGTTCATGGTTTTAAAGAGGTACAAAGCCTTGTAGGTGGATATGAGGAATGGAGGAAACAGAAGAAGTTGTGACTCACCAGGAATCTTAATGAATGTTTTGATTTTATCATCTATAAGAAAATATTTCCTAACATTGCAAAAGTGCTAAAGCTTAGGATAAAAGGGTTTTAAAAAAAAAGACCGCGTGTTTAGGGTAATCAAACAAGATATTCTAAGGAAATAAGGAGATTTTATAAGAGAAATGGGTTGGCATGACAATTGCATATATAAAGAGGCAAGGTACACAAGCAAACATGAGAAGGAGAGATACTCGATGAAATATAATTTTGACCAAGAAATCCGTCGACTGAACACTGACTGCGAAAAGTGGGATGATCTTGAAAATCATTTTGGCGTAAAGGATGTTATTCCGATGTGGGTGGCTGATATGGATTTTAAGTCTCCGCAACCAGTCATCGATGCATTGGAACAACGTGTGGTCCACGGTGTATATGGATACACGCTAAGACCGGACTCGTACATGGAATCCATTGTTGGTTGGCTGAAAAGAAGACATCGATGGTCCATTGAGAAAGAATGGATTACCCACAGCCCAGGAGTGATCCCAGCTCTATCGTTGGCGATTCAGTCCTTCACGCAGACAGGGGACAAAATAATTATCCAACCTCCTGTATACCATCATTTTGCCCGTGTAGTCCAAGCGAACGGCCGTGAAATTGTAAACAACCCGCTTAAGCTTGAAAATGGGCGTTATTCCATAGATTTCGAAGACCTAGAGGCAAAGATGGATTCAAAAGTGAAAATGTTGATCCTATGTAGTCCCCATAACCCAATAGGAAGGGTATGGAGCAGAGAAGAATTGACGAGACTGGGGCAGCTTTGTATGAAGCACAATATTCTCGTTGTCGCAGATGAAATTCACTTTGACTTTGTTTATAAAACACATACCCATATTCCTTTTGCTTCTATTTCAGAAGAGTTTGCGAATTATTCTCTTACCTGCATTGCGCCAAGCAAAACTTTTAACCTAATGGGTGTGCAGACGTCAAGTATCATTATTCCAAACCAGCAACACCGTGAAAGGTATAATCAAGAACTTAATACATTATCTATTGGTTCGCCGAACATATTTGGTGTTGTTGCGTTAGAGGCTGCATACCGCTATGGAGAAGAATGGTTGGATCAGCTCCTTGAATATTTGCAGGGGAATCTGGAGTTCACTCTGAGTTACTTCAGCAAAAACATCCCACAAATCAAAGTCATTCAGCCTGAAGGCTCATACCTTGTATGGCTTGATTGCCGGGAATTGGGAGTTGAAGAAATGGATCAATTTATGTTGCGCCGAGCAAGGGTTGCAATGAATGAAGGGCAGATCTTCGGTATGGAAGGTGAAGGGTTTATGCGACTTAATATCGCTTGCCCGCGTTCGATGTTGAAAAATGCTCTGGGTGGCATAGAAAAAGCTGTCTCCTCTTTGTGCAAAGCGTAGAAATTTATTTTATAATAAATTAATTTTATTATTTCATAAAGCGCAATAGCAGAGGAGGATAATATGGCAGGCTTTATCGGCATGCAGCAGTTTATTCAAGATTACGCTGAGAACACAGCAGGAATCCTTGGTCTGGATATAACGGTGCTTGATGAAAAGGGGGTTCGCATTAGCGGAACTGGCTACTATAAAGATCTCATTGGCAAAACGGCTCCGGAAGGCTCCTTTTTCAGAATGATATTGGAAACAGGGGAGCCTGGAGTGGTTTACGATGTGAAAAAAGATGAGTCGCAGTGTAGGAGTTGTAAATTCGTAAATCAATGCAAAGAACTCGCTACCATCGGGTTTCCTATTGTAAAGCAAGACAAACCGGTTGGCGTCATCGGCATGATTGGTTTTTCCCTTGAACAAAAGGAGAAAATGATTATAGAATCAGAGAACCTGATACAGTTTTTACGCAATGTTAGTACATTATTAGTCAATAAATTAGCAATGCTGGACCTTGGTAAAGAACAGGGGTGCAAAATTCAAGAAGATATACCGATACCTACGAAATCTATTACTTTTGAAAACATTCTTGGTAAAGATTCCGGGCTTCAAGATGTTATTAAAAAAGCAAAAAGGATTGTAAACAGTCCATCCACTGTGTTGATTAGGGGAGATAGCGGTACGGGTAAGGAATTATTAGCTAAGGCGATTCATTTTGAAAGCAAGCGCCGAATGCATTCATTTGTGGCAGTTAATTGCGCCGCCATACCTGAAAGCTTGTTAGAAAGTGAATTGTTTGGATACGAGGGCGGATCATTTACTGGCTCAAGGCGGAATGGGAAAATGGGGAAATTCGAATTAGCGCACAACGGAACCATTTTTCTTGATGAAATTGGAGATATGCCGCTTTTCTTGCAGCCAAAGTTATTACGGGTTTTACAGGAAAAAGAGATTGAAAGAATAGGTGGTAATAAATCAATCGAGATTAATGTACGGGTGATTGCAGCCACTCACCGTAACCTGGAGGAAATGGTGAAAAACGGAACTTTTCGCGAGGATTTATATTATCGTCTCAATGTCCTCCCTCTCCATACCAAACCCTTGAAAGAGCGGCGTGATGATATTGCTTTGTATCTCGAACATTTCATTCATAAACATTGTATGATCATGCAAAGGAATCCACTGAGACTTGACCCCATGTTGGAGCGATGGCTTATCCGTTATGATTGGCCTGGGAATATACGGCAATTGGAAAATGCCGTAGAATATATGGTCAATATGGCCGAATCGGATATTGTGGGCTTTCAAGATTTACCTGACTATCTCTTTCAACAGGATCATCTCTCTGTTGAGTGCAGTGGATTAAGCTTAGAACAAATGATTTCAGAATACGAAAAGGACGTAATCCAGAGCTATTTCCTGGCTGAAAAATATCGAGATGATAAAGAACAGATTGCCAGGGAACTACAGATTAGCCTGTCTACTCTATATCGCAAGTTGGAAAAGTATAAATTATGTTAACTTCATCTATTTTACTCAATTAAAATTAATGCGGGAGAGTGCTTATAGCATTTTCTCTTCTGAATTTGAGAGGAGGGGATAAAAGCGGAAGGTAGAGGTATTTTGAAAGTTGACAGAAAATTATAAAAACATTTCAATGAAGAGATTTTTCAAAAGAACAACAAGATGAGCCTGCATACAAATTGTATTTGAACGATGAGTAAAAAGGGGGATACTCTATGGGGAAATTAGAAGCAGAGATTAGTAACACCCTAGAAGAGCGAAATACAAAAGGATCATTACAAAGGAAGCTGCAATCCAGGCATTTAACGATGATGGCTATAGGTGGCGCTATTGGAACTGGATTGTTTGTATCCAGCGGATCGACGATTAGCACTGCGGGGCCGGGGGGAGCGCTTGCTGCATACATTCTGGTAGGAATCATGGTCTATTTTGTCATGAATAGTTTAGGAGAGCTATCGGCCTTCTTACCGGTCCCGGGGGCCTTTGACATCTATGCCTCAAAGTATATTGATCCTGCGTTAGGCTTTGCGTTAGGTTGGAACTATTGGTATACAACCGCGATAACGGTTCCTGCAGATTTGGTGGCCTCTACTCTTATTATGAAGTATTGGTTTCCAGACTCACCTTCTATATTGTGGAGTGCACTATTTCTGGGTTTGTTGCTAATCTTAAATGTTTTATCAGTCAAGGCATATGGGGAAAGTGAATACTGGTTTGCCGGCATTAAGGTCATCTCGATCATCGTATTTCTCGTTATTGGGGTTGCCATGATTTTTGGAATTATGGGAGGACATGCGGTCGGGTTCAGTAACTTTACCCAAGGAGATGCTCCTTTCCATGGCGGGCTTGTATCTATCTTTAGTGTAGTGCTCATCGCGGGCTTTGCGTTCCAGGGAACTGAGGTGATTGCGACGGCAGCAGGTGAAACCGAAAATCCATCGAAAAACGTACCGAAAGCGATTCGGTCAATCTTCTGGCGAATCCTTATTTTCTACGTGCTGACGATCTTTGTTATCGGTTTGATTATCCCTTATACGGATCCAAACCTGCTTAAATCAGGCGTTCAAAATGTATCTATCAGCCCCTTCACTCTTGTTCTTCAGAGAGCTGGGTTGGCATTAGCTGCTTCCTTCATGAATGCGGTGCTTCTTACATCTGTTTTATCCGCAGCGAATTCAGCAATGTATGCTTCTTCACGTATGCTATGGGCACTAGCGAAAGAAGGAAAGGCACCACGGGTCTTTGCAAGGCTTAACAGGAGGGGAATTCCCATGTGGGCCCTTTGTACAACTGCTTTTATAGGACTTGCCTCTTTTTTGGCTTCCCTTTTTGGAAATGGTTCAGTTTTTATTTGGTTGGTAAATGCTTCAGCCCTTACCGGATTTATCAAATGGTTCGGGATTGCCGTTAGTCATTACCGCTTCCGTAAGGCCTATGTAGCCCAAGGCAGAGATCTAAATGAATTGCCGTTTAAAGCCAAATGGTACCCGCTGGGCCCAGTTATCACGCTGTTATTTTTTGTGGTTTTCATTTTTGGACAGACTCTTTTTTACGGAGATCAAATTAGCTGGGCAGAAATTATAGCGACGTATATAGGTCTTCCTATTTTCTTGCTTCTCTGGCTTGGGTATAAAATCATTAAGAAAACAAAAATGGTGCCGCTAATGGAGTGTGATTTTGAGCGCAAAGAATAAGAGGGAAGGCTTGTGTTGAATGTAAGCGTTTTATTTAAAGGAAATTAAATTCAATTCCGTTTTTTAATAGGATTACAAAAAAAGAGGTGGTTTATATGATAAAAGAAACAATCATAACCAATGAAGCTCCCAAGGCGATCGGTCCTTATTCACAAGGAATTAAGGCAGGGAATGTAGTGTATACTTCAGGGCAGCTTCCAATTCAGACTGAAACTGGAGAAATGCCTGATAATATTGAGGAGCAAACAAGGGTGTCATTGGAGAATCTTAAGAAAGTTATAGAAGCGGCGGGATCAAGCTTACAGCAGGTAATAAAAACAACGGTTTTTTTAAGTGATATGAATCACTTTGCCGTGATGAATCAAGTATATGGAGAGTTTTTCCCTGATAATTATCCGGCAAGAAGTGCGGTTGAAGTTGCTCGTTTACCTAAAGATGCTTTTATTGAAATAGAAGCGGTGGCTATTATTTAATTATATATAATTGAAAAGGGAAGATTGATATTCAATTTTCTTTAATGTAATATGGCTAGTCTTAAACAGAAATATCAGGAGGAGTTTTAAAAATGAATTTAGCACAATTCCCCAGACAGCGATATACACCAACAGATACACCCATTGAGAAATTACATCATTTTTCCGAAGTTATTGGTGGTCCTTCTATTTATCTTAAACGAGACGATATGCTTGGTCTGACGGCTGGGGGAAATAAAACAAGAAAACTGGAATTCCTTGTTGCCGATGCATTGGATAAAGGGGCTGATACGTTAATTACATGTGGAGGCATTCAATCAAATCATTGCCGTTTAACATTAGCGGCAGCGGTTAAAGAGAAAATGAAGTGCATTCTTGTGTTGGAAGAAGGTCTTGCAAATTCTGAACCAGATTTTAATGGTAACTATTTTCTCTATCATTTATTGGGCGCTGAACAAATCAAAGTAGTGCCTAATGGGGCGGACTTAATGCAAGAAATGCAGAAAGTGGCTAAAGAGGTAACAGAGAATGGACATAGCCCGTACATCATTCCGGTTGGGGGATCGAATGTCATTGGTGCAACGGGATATGTTGCTTGCGCACAGGAGATCTTGGCACAGTCCTTTGACCAAGGAATTGATTTGAAAGCTGTTATTTGTGTAAGTGGAAGCGGTGGAATGCATGCTGGTTTGGTGGCCGGATTTCATGGAAACCAAAGTGGAATATCAGTAATTGGAATAAACGTAAGCAGAGGAAAAGCTGAACAAGAAGAGAAAGTTTATCAGCTAGTTAAAGAAACCTTAGCACACATCGGCATTTCAAATTCAATTCCTCGTGAGGCTGTTACGTGCTTTGATGAGTATGTCGGACCGGGTTATGCTTTGCCTACACCTGAAATGGTGGAAGCAGTCAAGCTAATGGCAAGAACGGAAGGGATTTTGCTGGATCCGGTATATACGGGTAAAGCGGCAGCGGGACTCATCGATTTAATACAAAAAGGCACCCTTAAGCCTGAGGATAACATTCTATTTGTTCACTCTGGTGGAGCTTCATCGCTATACGCCAATACTTCTCTCTTTAATTGAAATTTGATTATTATATGGCGATAGTGTGAATCAAAAAAACAATAAAATAGAAGGCAAAGGAGCTTCTGATTCTAAGATGCATTTATTTGAAAGAGATATATAGAATCAGCCCCATGAAGCCATACCAAATAGTATATGAATGAACTTCATCTGATTTGGTACAGACTTTAACAATGCTTTCTCCTGCTGTGGGATAGAATATGATGAAAATTTCCGCCTCATTAGAATCATAGTTTTTAAGAAAACATTCACCATAATGTACATGTCCTTTCCTTCCTCATATTCAGTTTTTTTCAGTCGCCGGTTCAATACCAGCGACTTGGAAAGGAAAAGCTCCATTTGGCTAAGCAGCTTCCAGCTTAACCAAATGGAGCTTTTTAAATCAATGTATGGAAACGAATTTACTCCTCAATTCCTCTTCCGTTACTTCGATCTTTCCTTTCAAATCTTCAGCCAGTAATACATAACTTTTCACGCCAATGAATTCTGAATGTGATATTAAAAAGAATTTTGTTCCTTTTTTATACGCAGAAGGAACATCTTCAATCAACTTAAACATTTTCATCCTTTTTCCACCTTGGATATCATAAATTCGTAACGCGTGTATTCATAACTGCTTTTGTAGTAGACGTAATAGCTTTGACAAAGTTGAAAAGGATTGGTCACTACTAAGATACAACTTCTTCTTTTCACTTTTTATATCATTGATATTTATGAGCGGTCAACTATTATTACTGGTAGATACAAGAAGCAGCTGGCATTGTCATTTGTTTGCAAATTAAGAGTATTCCTAACTTTCTGTGGAACTGCCTATCGTTGAATGTTAAAATTCAGTTGGAAAACAGTGTTTCATTATACATAAGAAAGAGAAAAGTGAAGGCAATCAATTTGTTATTTCTCTATTGAAAAAGCTCTCAAAAAGTGATTTTGGAAGGTGTGGAAATATTGAAACCAATCATATTCGATGTTGATACTGGGATTGATGATGCCATGGCGATGGCATATGCTTTAAATTCCCCGGAATTGGAAGTGCTCGGATTCACCACTTGCTTTGGTAACGTGCCCGTTGTTGAATCGACCCGCAATACACTTGCCGTTTTGGAGAAATTAAACAGGCGTATTCCGGTTTTTGAAGGTGCTGACCAAACTTTGGTGCGCGGAAGGAAGAAGAAATATCCGAAGCATGTTCATGGGGAAGACGGGTTAGGAAATACTCTTCAGTTTGAACCAACCATCAAAGCATCACAAGGAAATGCAGCAGATTTCATTATCGATCAAGTGAAAAGCCGACCGCATGAAATTACGATTATTGCAGTTGGACCACTGACTAACATCGCATTGGCGATTAAAAAAGCCCCAACGATCATGTCCTTAGTAAAAGAGGTCATTATTATGGGCGGTGCCGTAAACGTACCAGGAAATGTAACGCCCTATGCTGAAGCGAACATAATATCAGATCCTGAAGCAGCTGATCAGGTATTTGCTTCAGGACTGCCAATCACCCTAGTGGGGCTTGATGTGACACTCCAAACATATCTGTTGAAATCGAAGCTTGATGATTGGCGTGCCACTGGTAAGGAAAGCGCCAAATTTTTAGCGGAAATGACCGATTATTATATGAAAGCATATGAAAACTCCCATCCAGGTTTGGGCGGTTGCGCCCTTCACGATCCGCTTGCTGTCGGGGTTGCGATTGATTCAAGTTTTGTGAATACAGAATGGATGAACGTCAAGGTGGTGACCGAGGGTGAAGAAACAGGCAGGACAATTGGTCAAGAGGATGGCGAACCTAGAATCCGCGTCTGTACGAATGTGGAAAGTGATCGGTTTTTGAAACATTTTTTGGAACGGGTTATTTGATTAAGCAACGTAATTGAATCATGTATTAAGTATAAAGGCCATCACTTTTCCAAAAACCTTTGGGAAGAGATGGCCTGTTTCTGTTGGATATACCGATTCTCGCTATATGACGTATTCCTGCTGTAGCTGAAGTGAGTGGTTGGCCGAAAAAGGGAGTCAGGACAATATATCTTTGCAAAAAAGGTCCCCCGTTCATTCGGATGTCCATTTTGAATGATTTGGGATCGATCAATTATAAAGGCGAACAGTATGGAAACGTTTGATTTTCAGACTTTAATCAAACGTTTGATTAATTTCCTAGAAAAGAAAGTCTAAAGTCACTATTATTATGGTGTAAACCATATTATTCGATAATGGTTCAGAAATATTGGGTATAAGGAACTTTTTTTACCATGAAAAAGTAAAAAGTTAAAAATTAATTAAAAAAAGGGTTTAAATATTTGAGAAAACAGGTACATAGACTTTCATAATGCCATATTTAGGTTTTTTTGCATAATCATAATTTACCATTTTTCGACTTTGCGCTTATTTATATGGCAGAAAATGTATGGTTCTATTAAAATGTACTATATAAGATAAAAGGAGGATTTTTTCTATGTCACAAATTCGTGTAACACCTTCAGAACTGAAAGATGTAGCTAGACAATATGATAATGAGAGCCAACAAGTAACGGATATGATTGGTCGTTTAGATAGAATGAGAGATCATTTAACTGGTATTTGGGAAGGTTCTTCCAGTGAGGCTTTCGTAGGTCAGTACGAAGAATTAAAGCCTTCATTCATGGATATGGCTCGTTTGTTGAATGAAGTTTCTCAACAATTGAATAAATCAGCTCAAATCCTTGAAGACACAGATAATCAGATTGCTAGTCAAATTCGCGGATAATCATTAGGTCAATGAGATAAAGAATTTTCTAGGAAAAAGCGCCGCGACTCTTTATGTAGATCGTGGTGTTTTTTTGCTTTAAAAGAGGTGGTTTCCATATATATTCAACTGACGATCGATTTAAACAGGTATACAGGGGAAGTGTTTGATTTGCAAGTGTCGAATTACCGATCCATCAAGAAGGTTGTGGAAATAATATGGCAGGTAAAGGATATTGCCAGTGCACCTAAAGAAGGCTATTGGGTGCGGGTCCAGAATAAAGAGTTCGTATGTTCAGGTTATGAAACCCTGCTTGATAGCGGAATTACGACGGGGGACCGCCTTGAGATCCTCTAATGGATTAAGTGTGGACTCTTTATAGGAAAAAAGTCTAAAGCCCTTTAGCAGGGGTAAAGGAGTTACATAAAATGGATGAGAAAAAATCCTCATATCTGGAGAAAAAAACAGAAGCTGCAATGATGAAGGATGATAATGGGCATTTGTTAGTTTTCCAACGGGCAAAATTATCGATGCAAGACCCACTGGAATTACAGCTTATTCATGAAGCGGATGATACTCTCCAGAAACATATAGAAGTGACAGAGGACGAGGTGCAGATCAGAGTAAATCCACCAGCCTCTTTTTTTGTTTTTTCCAAAGCTAAAGAAAAAAATCCGTTAAGTAGATGGTTATCGTCTTATCAAATCTTGAAGAAAATCAGGAATCATGAATTGAGTCGCCTGCAACTAGTCGTCTGTCCGGAAAATATCGTTTTTGATTCAGGCTTGGCCCCATTTTTCCTGCATTATGGCGTAAAAGACAGTTTGCCTCCTTATGAGCATGATCAAGATGAGCTATTTAAAGAAACGAAGGCAACGATTTCGGCACTTGTGGATGGGCAGTATACATTCGAAGAGTATTTGCTTTACCATAAAACACTAAAACTATCGAACGAATCACAAAGTATATTGGAATCGGGGACTTGGGATGAACTTTCCACTCTCATTCAAACTCGGATAGAAGCTTTAGAGAAGGAAGAAAAAGCATTTGTGCATATCCCTGAAAAGAAATGGAAAACGGGCCGTTATATACTTTGGGGTACGGTTATCGTTCTAGTGCCACTGCTGTTGTTCGCGATTTACACACTATTCTTCTCCCAACCTAAGCAGGAGGCGTATGTAGAAAGCGGTGAAAGCTTCTTAAAACAAAAATATAGTGAAGTCATTGACCGTTTGGAAAACTATGATCCGAAAAAAATGCCGTATGTCGTTCAGTATGAACTGGCGAAGTCCTACGTCACCTATGAACCGTTGGAGGGAGTAGCTAGGAAAAATGTGGAAAATGCAATCACATTGCAGACCGATAGCCAGTATCTCCTATATTGGATCTATATAGGCAGGGGCATGAACGAGGACGCGATCGATTTGGCGAGAATCATGGAGGATCGCGAATTAATTACATATGGTCTGTTAAATCAGAAAGAACAAATCAAGTTGGACGATAACCTTTCTGGGGAAGAAAAGGAAACGCAAATTAAAGAAATCGATACTGAGTTGTCCGAATATGAAAAGGAACTAAAGGAATTGCAAAAGCAATTGGAGGAACAGCAAGATCAGAACCAGCCTTCAACAGAGGATAAAGGCGCAGCGGAAGCAAAACCTGCTGTAAAAGAAGAAGCGGAAAAGGAATCTGCTTCTGAGGGGAAAGAGGAAAGTAAGGATTCCTCCAATAAATCATCTGAAGAAAAAGAGAAAAGCAAAGAGTGAGCAATGGGCCTTTTGCGGAGGTGAGATTTAATGAGTTTATTATGGATTTATTCTAAGGAAACCTACCAATCCTATACGATCAAGGATGATCATAACGGTCCAATTACGATTGGGCCATCAAAACAGGATACGATCACGGTTTATTCCATTCCCTTTGAACATGGTCCCATCAAGCTGAAAAAACATGAAGGACTTGATGGATATGAGGTGTTTAGAGAGGACAAGAAGCTTGGCGATGTAAAGCCATTCCAAAGCTTCACCTTTCATGAAGGAGAAGAAACGGTCGAGATTTTTTATACAGCAGGGGAATTGGAAGAAAGCCTCTATTATATAGGCAATTTGAAAGAAATCACTTTATCGGCCAAGGCGGGAGCGACTATCCGTAAAGAAGGACCAGGTTCCGGCAATGGATTTTCCTTTTTGCTTCATAAAGGGCAATGGCTTCTCATGCCTAAGGAAAATAGCACGATATTCCTGAATGGTGAAAGGGTGGCGAAGGCTGTTCCCATTCAAAATGGTGATCTGATTTGCTGGCCGAATATGGCGCTGAGGTTGGTTGAAGGCGACTTATTGATGATCCACTGTGCCGAGAGTTATGAAACTTCTTTATCTAAAATGAAGAAGCCGATCTCTGAAATGAAAAAAAACTATCCTCAATATCGCAGGACACCAAGGATGATCTACGAATTGCCGGATGAGAAAGTGACGATATCTTTTCCGAGCCAGGAATCGGAAGATAATAATAGAGGGTTATGGCTAATCCTTATGCCGCCTTTAATGATGTTAATCGTCATGGGGGTCATCACGATGATTCAGCCTCGGGGCATTTTCATCATCATATCGATTGTGATGTTCACAACGACTTTAGTTACTTCGACGGTACAATACTTTAAAGACAAAAAGAAGCAAAAATTCAGAGAAGAAAAACGTCAACGTGTATATACCAGGTATTTAGAGCAGAAGAGGGAAGAGTTGCAAGAGCTGTCTGAAAAACAAAAGGATGTGCTGTTCTATCATTACCCTTCCTTTGAAAGGATGAAGCTTCTAACTGATAGTATCAGCGACCGTATATGGGAGCGGACTTTGGAAAGTGAAGATGCCCTGCACTTTAAGATCGGAACGGCGACCATACCCTCAAGTTATGAGGTATCGGTAAATAGTAGCGATATGTCCAATCGGGATATAGATGATTTACTTGAGCAGTCGCAAGAACTTGTGGATGTATACAAAAACCTGGATGATCTTCCGTTATCCATCGATTTATCAAGCGGATCGATGGGCCTGGTCGGAAAGGAATCGATTGTTAAACGGGAGCTGCAACAACTGATTGGGCAACTGGCCTTTTTTCATAGTTATCATGATGTTCGATTTGTGGCCATTTTTCCGGAAAAGGATTACCAAGAATGGGAATGGATGAAATGGCTCCCTCATTTTCAATTGCCGCATGCCTATGCAAAAGGCTTTATATATAATGAGCAATCACGTGACCAGCTACTGACCTCGATTTATCAGCTATTGAGGGAAAGAGATTTGGATGAGAACAAAGGGAAAGTGAGATTTACTCCCCACTTTGTCTTTATTGTCACGGATCGTAATTTAATTGCGGAGCATGTCATATTGGAATATTTAGAAGGTAAAACAGACGATTTAGGTATCTCGACGATTTTTGCCGCGGATGCAAAAGAAAGTTTGACTGAAAATGTCCATACGCTTGTGAAGTATATAAATGATCTTGAAGGTGAAATTCTCATCCAGCAAACGAAGGCCGTACATACTCCTTTTAAGCTTGATGCCCATTCAAAAGAAGGGAATGAGCGTTATGCACGTACGCTGCGTTCACTAGATCATCAAAAAGGCATGAACAATTCCATACCGGAAACGGTATCATTTCTGGAATTATTAAAAGCTCGTGAAGTGGAAGATCTGCCTATTAGCCAGAACTGGCGGACCAATCAGTCTTCCAAATCCTTGGCAGTTCCCATTGGATTGAAAGGGAAAACGGATAGGGTTGAATTGAACTTGCATGAAAAGGCGCATGGCCCCCATGGATTGGTTGCTGGAACGACAGGATCGGGGAAAAGTGAATTACTGCAAACCTACATCCTATCATTAGCCGTTCATTATCATCCACATGAAGTTGCCTTTTTGCTCATTGATTATAAAGGTGGGGGAATGGCACAGCCATTCAGGCAGATTCCACATCTGCTCGGAGTCATTACGAATATTGAGGGAAGCAAGAACTTCAGTGCCAGGGCACTAGCCTCCATCAATAGTGAATTGAAGAAACGCCAGCGCATGTTTGATCGATACGAAGTCAATCATATCAATGATTACACGGACTTATACAAAGAAGGCAAAGCGGATGAACCGTTACCGCATTTATTTTTGATATCAGATGAGTTTGCGGAACTTAAAAACGAAGAACCAGATTTCATCCGTGAATTAGTGAGTACGGCGCGTATTGGACGGAGCTTGGGAGTTCATTTAATTCTTGCTACACAAAAGCCAGGCGGTGTAATTGATAACCAGATTTGGAGTAATGCCCGTTTTAAAATTTCCTTGAAAGTGCAGGATGCCAATGATAGTAAGGAAATTCTTAAAAATAGCGATGCGGCAAATATTACTGTCACCGGACGGGGATATTTGCAGGTAGGAAATAACGAGGTTTATGAATTGTTCCAGTCTGCGTGGAGCGGTGCACCATATTTAGAGGATACGATTGGATCTGAGGATGAAGTGGCACTTGTCACAGACCTCGGTCTGGTTCAAATCTCAAATGTATCGGAACAGATCACTAATAAGAGGAAAGAAAAGATTAGTGAAATTGAAGCCGTGGCAGATCGAATTGTGGCGACACAGGAAAAATTGGAGATTAAGAAGTTGGCAAGCCCGTGGCTGCCGCCTCTTTCAGATCGTTTATCGAGAAACACTGAAAGAAGCTTGACGAGCAATCAATTCCACTTGGGAATGAAGGATGAGCCCGAATTGCAGAGCCAGACAAATTATGTATATAACTGGATTGAAGACGGGAATGTTGGGGTTTTTGGTTCTTCCGGATACGGCAAGTCAACCACCGTTTTGACACTTCTCTTTAGTTTTGCAGATCAATTCAGTCCAAAAGAGCTGCATTATTATATTTTCGATTTCGGGAATAGCGCTCTATTGCCAATGCGGCAGCTGCCTCATACAGGGGAATACTTTAGGTTCGATGAGCTAAGGAAAATTGAAAAATTCATGTTATTTATGAAGGCGGAAATGGAAAGGCGTAAGCAGCTTTTTTCAGAAAAGGAGCTTAGTAACATAAAGCTTTATAATGCATTAGTGGAAGATAAATTGCCGATTATTTATATCGTGGTCGATAATTTTGACTTAGTGAAGGATGAGATGCAAGACCAGGAAGCGCAATTCGTTCAGTTTGCACGTGATGGACAGTCACTTGGAATATTCATGATTTTAACGGCAACGAGAATCAATGCGATTCGCCAGCCGTTAATGAATAGTCTTAAGACGAAGGTCGTCCATTACTTAATGGACAGTTCGGAACAATATTCTGTTTTGGGGAGAACCCCTTATGAAAATGAACCTGTTCCGGGTAGGGCGTTGGTGAAAAAGGACCAAACCTATCTCACGCAGGTTTATTTACCAGCCGATGGTGCGGATGATATAGCCGTTTTAGAAGAAATGAAACAAGCTGTGGCAGAACATAAGGTTAAATATAAGCAAACAGCCAAACCGCCGGCGATTCCGATGTTACCGGCACATCTTGATTCCAGCAGCTTCAAGCGTTATTGCTCACAAGCCATTAAGAAGGATTCCATACCAATCGGGCTTTCAGAGGAAAGTGTTGCACCTGTTTTCGTGGAGTTGAATTCCAATCCATTCCTGCTTGTCGTAGGACAGTCACGTAAAGGGAAAACGAATGTCATTAAAGTGCTCTTGGAATCGTTGCTTACACAGGCAATTGGGGAAATTGGTTTATTTGACGGAGTTGACCGTGGCCTATCTTCTTATGCTTTAGAGGAGAAGGTGAGCTATGTGGAAACAAAAGATCAGATAATCGAATGGCTCGATCATATCACTGAAATATTTGAAGAACGTGAACGAAGTTATCTAGCGGCATTGGAAATGAAACCGATGAAGCAACTGGAATTCCCGCCGATCATGTTTGTCATAGATAGCATTTCAAGGATCCAGCAGACGATAGACGGCAGGATTCAGGATAGGATCAGCGGTTTGATGAAACAGTACAGCCATCTCGGCTTTAGTCTGATTGTCGCTGGAAATGCCAACGACTTCACGAAGGGGTATGATTCTTTGACAACCGAACTGAAACAAGTCAGACAGGCTGTTTTGCTTCTTAAAAAATCGGACCAAAGCTTGTATACCCTCTCCTATTCCAGAAAAGAAGAAGAAATACAGCCGGGTTACGGATACTTTGTGCTGAATGGCCAGGAGAGTAAAATCCAAATACCACTAAGTGAAGAAAGAAGGAGAGTGCAAGAGAGTGTCTGAAAAAATAAAACCGATGCTATTAATCGGTAAAATACTGGTGATATTAGCGCTGCCAATCTTGTTTTTTTCTTATATTGGCCAAAATCCAATGAAAAAGACAGAAACGGCTTCTCGTGAAATCGCCATTGTAAATGAAGATAATGGCACTGAATTTAATAATAATCCTATTTTCGTGGGCTCAGAGCTTGTTACTACATTGGACAAGGATTCTGAATATGAGTGGTTTGTGGTTAATAGAAGTACGGCGGAAAGTGGACTTGCAAATGAAAAGTATGATGCAGTTATATATTTCCCATCCGATTTTTCAGAGAATATTTATACGTTCGATGATGAACAGCCTGTCAAGGCGGGGATAAAGTACAAGGTGCAACCTAGTTTGAATGCAGAGAACATGGAAAAGGTACAAAAGGAATTAGAGAAGACAAAGAGTAAAATGAATAAGCATATTTCAACACAGTATTGGAGCTATGTTTCCCAATCGGTCGAGGACATCCGTAAGAAGTTCGATAATGTCCTTGCTAAAGAAATCGCTTTTCAAAACACGATGTACGAGTTTTATACTCCAAGCTCGGAAAGCCTCGCCGGCGAAATCAAGCAGCATAAGGAAATGCTTGAAGGAGTCTTTGCCCAAACGAAGGATGCTGGCAAAACGAGTAATGAAACAATGGATGAAATAGGGAACACCAAGACTCAAATGGCTTCCTTTGTAGAAGATGTAGTTTCTTTTGAGGAATATCAAAAATCTCAAAGTATTCTTTTTGAGAAGGCTTCGGCTCAGAATCAGCAACTTGTCAACGAGAGTGTTCAATCTTATGACAAGGTGCTGAATGAGGGGAACCAGTCGTTACCGGAGATTCAGCAAGGGATGAATACGAAATACAGCCTTAATGATCAAGGCATTAGTGAGAATGTTGGAATCATGCAGCAGAAACTCGATTCCAGCAGTAATGAATTGGAACAATTTTCAACAAGCATGAAAGACAAACAAGTAGAACAAATTACGAAAATCACCCAAGATCAACAAAGCTCGATTGAACAATTGAAACAATCTGAAGAGGCGGGTCTTGATAACCTTCAGTCTACTTTGCTTGTGCAAAGAGGAAATCTTGCAAGCAGCTCTGGTGATGGGGGGGTTATTGGTGAAGGAACGGCGCCTATAGAAGATATTGAAACGGAAACGGGCAAAGGTGAATCGGTTGCTGCACCTGAAAAGAAGGACCCGATTGATGAACTGTCGCTACAGGTACTGCTGGATCAAATCAATGGGATCAACACGGCACTTCAAAGTTTGGTGCCGGCAGAAGGAAGTGAAGGTGCTGCTGAACAAATCAACATCCTTACAGCAGAACTCCAAACGGAAATCAATAATCTCAGCGGAACGGTAAACGGCAGGACAGGAAATTATAACCAAGTGATAACTGAGTTTAATACACTGGTAGATTCATATAATGATCTGATGGCGCAGTTTACGCAATTACAAGCTGATTATAATGAACTCGGCACGAATTATAAGGATTTAGGTGACCAATGGAAAAAGTCACAGGAAGATATTCAAAAATTACAGGACATCCAGAGTATGACAATCGATGAGGCCATCGCAGAAATCAAGACTCTCGAACGGTCACTTCTTGAAAAAGTGGGGGGAGAAAGGCGAGCGGTGCTGGTGAGGGCCTTTGAGAATCCTATCTCCAACCGGGATTCAACTACCCTCCTTGCCTATTACGGTTCTCTCTCATCTTATGGTGAATTGGCTGAAAGAGTCACGGAAGCAAATGTAGATAAGGTATTTGCAGCCAATATAAAAGAATTGGAAAACTTGAAAAATGGGGTTTCCGGAAACGTAGATGAAGAAGCGAAACTCGTTAAAGCCAGCTTAGCAGGAGTCAATGAGAACTTCGGCATGTTCTCAGATTCCATTAAGGGTTATATGAAAGAATATGATGCTAACGTTGAAACGGGGCAGAAAGCCACTTTAGCTGAATTAGCGGCAATTACCGGGAATGCTCAAGAAGTGTCTTCCAATTTGTCAGATCATATGGAAGTTCCTGAAGTGGAAGCCGAACCTCCAGTTAATCTTGATGGAGAAATGTTTGTATCACTTCAAGACAATACGGCAACAACTGTCGGCTTCATTTCCGAACTTGTCAATTCAGTAGCGGAACGACAGGACACGGTCACGAAGGATACAGCGGACCTGCAAGCGAAAGTGGGGTCAGTACAGGAAAGGGCCGATCAGCTTAATGACAATTGGTCCCAAAATGTAGACTCAACCGAAAGAATCAAGACGGACGTATATAGTGTCTTGAACAACACTCTAGTCGATGATCAGCAGAACGGGTATGTGTACGAATATTTAGCGAATCCCGTACAAATCAGCGGGGAAGTCCTTCATCAGGAAAAGGTTAATATCCCGCCGATCGTCATGTTGGTGATCATACTCATTTCTGGGTTATTGATCGGTTTCTTCCTGCATCATTATGAAACCATCCCAATGATGGTCCATGCGGCCTTGTTTACCTTATTGAACCTGATCGTAGGTTTAATCATCAGCATGTATGGTTTGAAGATCTATCCGCTGGGAGATATGCAGGAGATTAAATGGACCGTTTTCACCGTCCTGCTTTTATTCTTCTGTTCAGCGTTTACCCGACTTGCCTTCTCGATTGGGCCGTTTGTCGGTGCTATCCTGGTGATTGGTTTGATCAGTTTCTTTACCATTCCATTATTGGATTTAATCATGCCAAATTTCAATGTAGACCACCCGGTTGCGGACGTATACATGTCCATTCAATTCGGTAATCAGTCGGCATTCATTCCGGCTAGTATCATCTTGATTGTGCTGACGCTTATTGCAACGATCATTCCATATATAGTGAAGCGTCTTACAGAAAGAAGAGCAATGGCCCATGAAGTGGAATAAATACGTAATGCCTGTCTTGCTCATCCTGTTTTTTAGCCATGCACCTAATGGCGGGGCGGAAGAGGAACCCATGGTGGAGCCCAATGAATATCAAGAAAAGGATATTGATATTCAAACGGAGTATTTCCATGAAGAAGGATTGTTGGAACAGAAGCGGAAACTGCCTGAAGAACAAAAGGACCTCACCTTTGAAAGAGGGAAATATGATGCCGTTGACTCGGTGAAGGACTCACTGTTTCTGTCTCCTGTAACGGAGAATCAGAATAATACCATTGCTTCAAAATCAGAACAGCTTGGGTTATTCTCGGAAGTGGCCATTCGAACGAGAAGCGAAGAAGAAACAGAGCCTTCCCTTAATTTTGACCTGACGATATTGCTCGGCATCGTTTTGGCACTTTTGGTCGTTTGTTTGTTTTTTATCCTTATCCCGAAAATGGGGAAGCTGAATGGTGATGTTAAACGAAAATGAAAACAGCCCGATTCCTAAAAGATCAGGAATCGGGCTGTTTTGCTACATATCCATAACGGTTTTAATAATCCCTAGAAGAAGGGCGGCTGCGAAGATCAAAATGAAGAATTTTTTATACATGATCAGTACCTCTTATATCTTATGAGTGGATTGCATTCATTTTAGCATAAACAAGACGGAAAGGAAGTTTCCTTAAAATGTACAGATCGGAAGGGCGTGGCTTCATTGACCTGATGAAAGGTGCGGAAAAAGGAAAAGGATGCGCCGATTAATTTTGGCGCATCCTCCTATCGTGTTATTTGAACAAGTCAGGATAAACAGTTTTTGCTGCGAGTTCAACAGCTTCCCCGATCCTTGGTCCAGGACGTGACATGACATTTTCATCAAGCAAATGGACGTCATCGTTCTTCACCGCATCGATATCTTCCCAGCCCTTACGAGATTTAATTTCACCAACGGCATCATCTGAATACGTGGCGGTGGTGATGATGGATTTAGGGTTCCTTTTGACGATTTCTTCATCGGATACTTTAACCCAGCCTTTTTGGTCATCAAAGATGTTTTTTATGCCGGCAGTGTCCAGGATTTCATTTTGGAAGGTCTCCGATCCTGTTGTATAGATTTCCGGAGCAGGGCTAATTTCAAAGTATGTTTGTTCCTTTTCATCTAAAGTTTTCACTTTTTCTTCGACACTTGTAATTTGGGATTTGATATCTTTCACTAATTCATCCCCTTTTTCGGCAACGCCCATCACTTTAGCAATCTGCCCGATATCACCATATACATCATCGAAATTTGCCGCAGATTTAATGATGAATACAGGGATGCCGGCATCTTCGAGTGGTTTCAGTGCCGTTTCATCACCAATGGTATAAGCAATAATGGCATCAGGTTTCAAGGCAATGATTTTTTCTGCATTTATATTAACAGAGTCTGAAACATGTTCGATATCCTTCGCTTCCTTTGGATAATTATCGAAGTCTGTCACGCCAACGACTTTATCACCCTGTTCAAGGGCAAATAAAATTTCCGTATTGCTTGGCTGTAGTGAAACGACCTTTTCCGGGATTTTCTCGAATTTTATTTTCTTACCAGTATCATCCGTAACGGAATAATCCTTGAATTCTTCGCCCTTTTTAGTCTCTTTATTATCCTTTGAGGATTGATCATCGTTCACTCCGCATCCGGTAAGGAAAAGCGTAAGCATCAGCATGGAAATCCAACTGAATCGTAGGGTTCTCTTCATTATTTATTCCTCCGTTTTCTTTTTCATGGGTTTGGTTGGGTATGATTTACTTATAAAAGGAATCTCCTCGATCCCCTGTTGCTTATTGACATAGACTGCCATCACGAATAACACATTTGCAAGCAAGTGAGCGTAATCAAAAAGTATTCCTGGAATTTCCTTTTCCAGACTTACCTTGTGTAAAGCTCGCACGGACTTTTTGGCTTCACTGCGGCAAGTATGCAAAGTACATGCTGCGGTTGATCCTTGTGGAAGGACGAATGTTTCGATTTGATCCTTCACTTCAGCGACATACCGGTCGTAGATTGCACTTAAACGGTCGAGATCATCGCCGGTAATGGCTAATTTCCCTCGGACTGAACCATTTAAATGGTAAGCCATGGGCAACAATTCCATTAAGTCACGGTATACATCGGGGATGTCCTCAGTTAGCGAGGCGGCCAAGCCGATTTGTGTCGTCAATGAGTCTGTGCGGATTTCAAAATCGACGGTCGATACGGACTCACGCATGTATGGGTAGCATAAAAAACGAAAGTCCTTCTTTGCCATAAATCTTCCTCCTTTTACGTATTGGGTGAATGACCTCCGTATTGCTTTTCCCTGCAAGACAAATAGCCGACCAAGAGTTTTGGTCGGCTTCGGGCATCTATGTATCTATAGTAGAAAAAAGATGGGAGAGCCGTACAATCTCCTATCTTCCGAAGAGCATAATACGATTAAAAAAGGCAGGTCTCCTGGCTTGTGCATCATTTTACTCTAAGAACCTTCCCATTTGGGTTAAATGGACGGTAATCGGCGTGCGATTACATCCTCAAATAGTGGTATGCATCTTATTTCATTAGCACTTACAGTTGCGGAAACAGCTTCGGTTTTAAACCGAATTCCCTATTAAGCTGACAATGCAGCACCTTTTTCTGCAAGGTTCATATTCACTTAGCAACAGTTTACCATACCTTTTTCAATAGACCGCATTAATATTTTTTAGACAAATTCGTTTATGGTTTACCGAATATCTAGTAAACTTACAATGTAAGGTTTAATTGGAGCTTAATGTAAAATCCTTGATATAGAAAAGGTATGAAATAATAGTGATAATGTGAATCTGTGAATCCCGGGAGGTAGAGAATGATTTATAAGCAGGTCAATCAAAAACTGGAAATGGTTCTGGGGAATATCGAAAAGGTGATTATCGGAAAACGAGATATAGCAGAACTAAGTATCGTGGCACTCCTTTCCGGTGGACATGTCTTATTGGAGGATGTTCCGGGCGTGGGGAAGACAGTCATGGTAAGGGCACTGGCAAAATCTATAGGTGCAAGCTTTAAGCGAATTCAATTCACACCTGATTTACTTCCTTCTGATGTTACTGGTGTTTCGATTTTCAATCCTAAGGAACAAGAATTCATTTTTAGGCCGGGTCCGATAATGGGACATATTATTTTAGCCGATGAAATTAACCGGACCTCGCCGAAAACTCAGTCTGCATTGCTTGAAGCCATGGAAGAGGCAAGTGTGACGATTGATGGTGTCACAAGGGGATTGGAGAAGCCGTTCTTCGTAATGGCGACACAAAATCCGATCGAGTACGAGGGAACATATCCGCTTCCGGAGGCTCAATTGGATAGATTCCTATTAAAAATGAAAATGGGCTATCCAGGTGTGGAAGAAGAGATAGAGGTTCTTAATAGAGCTCAATACACGGTACCGCTTGAAGAGCTGGAATCCGTCATCACATTGGATGAATTGATAGAATTACAGGCTGAGGTAAAAGCTGTGATAGTGGACGACACAATAAAACGATATATTGTTGAATTGGCGAATCGAACACGTGCGCATGAAGGGGTCTATTTAGGTGTAAGCCCGCGTGGATCGATAGCATTGATGAAAGCATCCCAAGCTTACGCGCTGATCCAGGGCAGGGACTATGTTCTGCCGGACGATGTTCAATATTTAGTTCCATTCGTATTTTCCCACCGGCTTATTTTGAAACCTGAAGCGAATTATGATGGCTTCGATGCTGGAATGGTGATACATGAAGTTGTGGCGACAACACAGGTGCCTGTGAAGCGGGCTATGACCTAATGCGCAAATTCATCAACATTTTAAGGGGAAATATGAGTGTGGTCGGACTTGTATTACTCATGACCGTTTCCTTTTGCTATGCAATGTTTCAAGGCGGTTTTGTCAGTTGGTTCATTTTTTATTCGTTTTTGCCGTTTTCTGTGTACGCTTCGATTCTGCTGTTTTATCCGCTGCATGATTTGACCGTTGAGAGAAAGGTCAATAAAAGGGAATGCCAGGCCGGCGAATCTGTTGAAATAGCATTGACGTTTACCCGTAAAAACCGGCTGCCCCTATTATTTATGGTGATAGAGGAGGAATTGCCTCAGCGGCTGGAAGATACGGGATTCCAAAGGAAAATAATTATCTTTCCGGGATTCAGGCGTACTTTCAGCATGTCATATACCTTGGAAGACATGGAGCGTGGAGAGCATTCGTTTCAATCGATCCGCTTTTGGATTGGGGACTTTTTCGGGTTAGTCGAAAAGGAAGCGATATATAGTTCACCTCTGAAAATAACTGTTTTTCCTCGTTATCATGAGCTTGCCTACAGTGATCTTGATCGAGTGTTCAATCAGGGGGCAGTTGTTTCAACAAAGAAAACACAACGTGAACATTCAGTGGTATCCGGAGTAAGGGAATATCAGCCAGGCGATCAGTTATCATGGATTAATTGGAAGGCGACGGCCAGAACGAGTGAAATCATGACGAAGGAATTCGAAGTGCAGAAAAACCGGGATGTATTCATCATGCTTGATGATAAGCCGTCGGATTTATTCGAAGAATCCATTGTAATGGCGGCTTCCGTTGCCCACGCCATGTTAAAGAAAGGCATGGAAATTGGGTATGTGAGTATGGGATCGAGGATGATCATACCGGCAGCAGCAGGCAATAACCAGAAACGAAAGATTTTTTACAGACTTGTTAAAGAGGAGCCGAGTGTTGTAAACGCATTGAACAAAAACGTCAGGAAGGGAATTCTTCCGGCAAACGCTTGTGTGATATTCATCGTTTCAGACTTAACATTAGAAAAGGTGGACATATTGAGTGCTTTCCGGCCTAATCAGGGATTAATGTTATGTGTTAAGAAACAGGCGGATCTTACTGATGAGGAAAGGTTGTCAAGTTCTACAGCTGTTTCGAGGGGGATAAAGGTTAGCTTTTTTGAACATGGCCAACTAAAGATTGATAGATCAGAGGTGATGGCAAAATGAATGTCACTACCGAAAAGTTGGAAAGGTTCATGCATGTCCTGATGTATGTATTTGGTCTGGTGTTGATTACTGAATGGTTAAGGCCTGTCGATAAACTCACCGATACAGGTAATATCATCATTTTTATCTTATTTTTGCTCTATTCCCTGCTACTGCATTATTTCCGCATACATTGGTCAATCCGATTTATTCTCATTAGTGCTTATATAATGATTTCATTACAGTTCCTCCATTCAAAAGACGCTTTATTTCAATTGTCATGGCTGAAAGGATTTCTAGCGGATTTTAAGGGCAATCTTGGTTTTATATATGATGGGAATTGGGAGTTGATCACAAATCCATTTCGAACGTTGCTATTTTTTGTCCTTCTTTGGCTTGTAACATATTTGATCCATTACTGGGTGATGGTGAGGCAAAGCATCTTTTTCTTTTTTATGTTAACGGTGATTTTTATATCTGTACTTGACACATTCACTCCTTATGTGGGGGATATGGCAATGATTAGAATCATCATCATCGGCTTCTTGATGCTAGGCTTACTGTCCCTGCTGCGGCTAACGATACAGGAGAGGATTAAGTTTCCGATGGCTTCCATCAATAAGTGGATCTTGATGCTGACCGGCATGATTTTGGTAAGTGTCCTTGTTGGTTTCGCTGCCCCGAAGCTCTCTCCGCAGTGGCCGGACCCAGTGCCTTATATTACTTCCTATTCTGATAAAGCGGGGAAAGAAGAAGGTGGTTCGAAGCGTAAAAGTGTCGGATATGATGAAGACGATTCGGAACTTGGCGGTTCGATAGAGCCGGATAGTTCCATCGTTTTTTATAATAATGCTCCTGCAGGACATTACTGGAAAGTCGAGAACAAGGATACTTATACCGGTAAAGGGTGGGTTTCGATACTGGAAACGGACTTTCACACTTTTTCCAACGGACAGGATATGGCTTCTTTAGATATTTACGACGTACCTGAAGTGGTGAGGACAGAAGAAATGACGGCAAAAGTGTCCATGACGGAATCATATTCCCATATCCTTCATCCGCAGTCCGGGTATTTAAAAAAGATTGAGGCCAAAAACGGGATGGATTTCAAATATTATCAGGGTATGGACAAAGTTATTTCCGAACAGGATAATGGCGAACGACTGTCCCTGAAAGAGTATGAGCTTTTCTATGATATGCCGAGTTTTGATATAGCTGAGTTAAGGAAGGTAACGGATCCCGACGAATCGATGGATTTAATAATGGAAAAAAACACTCAGCTTCCAGAGGGGTTGCCAAACCGGATATATGAATTGGCATCCCGGCTTACAAGGAATGAAACGAATTGGTACGATAAAGCAAAAGCTATTGAGGATTATTTTGACGGACCTGAATTCATTTATTCTAAGGACGATATTCCGTATCCGGAGAGCAATCAAGATTATGTCGATCAATTTTTATTCGAGACACAGATAGGGTATTGCGATAATTTTTCAAGTGCAATGGTCGTTTTACTAAGAGCCGCCAATATACCTGCAAGGTGGGTAAAGGGTTATACGGAAGGGGAAAAATCAATCCTTGATGGCGAATCCGTTTATAAGGTGACCAATAATAATGCTCATTCCTGGGTCGAGGTTTATTTTGCAGGGATAGGCTGGGTTCCCTTCGAGCCGACAAAGGGTTTCGATGGGGAAGTTGAATTTTACGATTCGGAATTGAAACAGGAAGTGATGAACCCTGAAGAAACCCCAACTAATGAAGAGCAAACAAAGAAAGAGACCAGGGAACTTCATGATACACCCGATAGGGAAACTCAATCATCCGTGAAAACTGGTATTGGGAACATGGAATGGTTCTTAAAATGGACTGCCATCACACTGTCAGGTGTATTGATACTTGCTTCTATTGGTTATTTCTTCAGAAGGAAGTGGATTCCTCATCTGCAGATTCTTCGTTATAGAAAGAAAACCGGTGCTCATTTCTCGACAGCCTATTTAATATTATTGAAACAATTAAAACGAGCTGGTTTGGTTCGTCCGAAGGGGCAAACTTTAAGGGAGTACGCCGCCTATGTGGATGCAGTATACGATACGGATGAGATGAGTGAATTGACGGCTAAATATGAGTTAATGATATATCGTGGAGACGTGGAAGATGGCGAATGGAAACACTTACAAAAGGGTTGGGAAAGTTTAATGAGAAAAACTAGCTCTTGACCAGGTTTTTATTATATTGATACAATAACAAAAACTAACTTAAACTAATATATCCTTCATATATCCTCGATAATATGGATCGAAAGTTTCTACCGAATCACCGTAAATGATTTGACTATGAAGGCGGATTTTAACAGGAAAGCTGAAAATCTGCCTTCGTCTATACTTTTTCTGTATTTTTGAGGGTGGATTTTTAGTTTTTCTTTTTTTATGATAATATTTTTTATAAGAAATTATCACTCGATTTTATGAGTGAATTACATTGATAGAGGTGACGTTTGTGCCGGGGAAAACAGAATTGCAAAAAAACCAGGAAATGATCGTAGTACTTGATTTCGGAAGCCAATATAATCAATTGATCACTCGTCGTATCCGCGAATTTGGTGTGTACAGTGAGCTTCATCCTCATACAATTACTGTAGAAGAAATCGAGAAAATGAACCCAACGGGAATAATTTTCTCAGGGGGTCCGAACAGTGTTTATGATGCAAATGCATTTGGTTGCGATGAACGCATATTCGAAATGGGCCTTCCGATTTTCGGTATTTGTTATGGCATGCAGCTTATGACTAAACATTTTGGCGGTAAGGTGGAGCCAGCGAAAAACCGTGAATACGGAAAAGCGACACTTTCCATTCAAAATGAGTCTAAGTTATTCAGCGACCTGCCGAAAGAACAGATCGTCTGGATGAGCCATGGTGATCTAGTGGTGGAAACGCCTGAAGGTTTCCAAATTGATGGGACGAACCCATCTTGCCCAATTTCGGCTATGAGTGACGAGTCACGCAAATTATATGCCGTGCAATTCCATCCTGAAGTCCGTCATTCCGTATACGGTAATGACATTTTGAAAAATTTCGTATTCGGCGTTTGTGGCTGTAAAGGTGACTGGTCAATGGAGAACTTCATTGAAATTGAGATGGAGAAAATCCGCCAAACGGTCGGGGATAAAAAAGTGTTATGCGCATTGAGTGGCGGTGTGGATTCATCCGTGGTTGCTGTATTGATCCATAAAGCGATTGGCGATCAGCTGACATGTATTTTCGTTGATCATGGGTTACTTCGTAAAGGGGAAGCCGAAGGTGTAATGGAAACATTCAGAGAAGGCTTCAATATGAACGTAATCAAGGTCGATGCAAAAGAACGTTTCCTATCGAAACTTGCTGGCGTTTCAGATCCAGAACAAAAACGGAAAATCATCGGTAACGAGTTCATCTACGTATTCGATGACGAAGCAACGAAGCTCGAAGGAATTGATTTCCTTGCACAGGGTACACTTTACACAGACATTATCGAGAGTGGTACAGCTACTGCACAAACAATTAAATCGCATCACAACGTTGGCGGTCTGCCGGAAGATATGCAATTTAAATTGATTGAGCCTTTGAACACTCTATTCAAGGATGAAGTGCGTGCACTTGGTAGTGAAATGGGCATTCCGGATGAAATCGTTTGGCGTCAACCATTCCCGGGTCCAGGTTTAGGTATTCGTGTATTAGGTGAAATTTCAGATGAAAAACTTGAAATCGTTCGTGAATCTGACCATATCTTACGTGAAGAAATTAAAAAGAATGGTTTAGAACGTGAAATCTGGCAGTACTTTACGGTGCTTCCTAACATTCGAAGCGTAGGGGTAATGGGCGACGCGCGTACGTATGATTATACAATCGGGATCCGTGCGGTTACATCCATTGACGGAATGACGTCCGATTGGGCAAGAATCCCTTGGGATGTACTTGAAATCATCTCAACGAGAATCGTTAATGAAGTAAACCATGTAAACCGCGTCGTGTATGACATTACGTCTAAGCCACCTGCAACGATTGAGTGGGAATAAAAGATTAAAATCATTTAATCAGTGAAGGAATTAACCTTCACTGATTTTTTTTTGGTTAAAATAATTTTTGAATATGTAGATTACTTACATTTCACGTATGTTGGCGAATATATGGCCATAATAAGTAAGGAATATATAGCGAAAAGCGAACATTGCCTAAAATTACATAAAAAATATTCGTTTGGTATATTGACGATTATTTTAGTGATTGGTACACTATACCTATAATAATAAAAAAACATAATTGTCGTATAATATTGGGGATATGGCCCAAAAGTTTCTACCAAGCTGCCGTGAACGGCTTGACTACGATGTGTATGGATTGGCGAGTATGGATAAACCGCCACTTCTTTACATGACCGCAGTCAAGCCCCGTTCGAAAGTGAATGGGGCATTTTCTGTTGGCTTATGATTTTATGATAGGGGAGACTCATAATGAAAAATTATTTTCGGTTTAACGAGCTGGGAACTAATTATCGCCGTGAAATACTTGGCGGTCTAACTACGTTCCTTTCAATGGCATATATCCTGGTTGTTAACCCTGTGATGCTGACTTTACAAAGCATCGAGGACTATCCGGATGAATTGAGAATGGACTACGGAGCGGTTTTTGCAGCTACCGCCTTAGCAGCCGCAATTGGCTCGATATTGATGGGACTTATAGCCAGGTATCCAATCTCTCTTGCCCCGGGCATGGGATTGAATGCTTTCTTCGCTTTTACCGTTGTACTTGGTTTTGGGATTCCTTGGCAGACGGCTTTATCAGGGGTATTGATATCAGGTATAATATTCGTTTTGCTTTCATTATCGGGAATACGTGAGAAAATCATTAATGCAATTCCGGTCGAATTGAAATACGCAGTTGGAGCCGGTATCGGTTTGTTCATTACCTTTGTAGGGTTTCAGAATGCTGGAATCATCACGAATAATGACAGTGTACTTGTCGGACTGGGCGACTTGACATCAGGAAATACTTTATTGGCTGTGTTCGGAATTGTCGTAACCGTCATTTTGATGACGAGAGGCGTCAAAAGCGGCGTGTTCATAGGAATGGTCATTACGGCCATTGCAGGAATGATCTTTGGGCAAGTTCCGGTGCCGGAGAAAATAATCGGTGCCGTTCCTAGCATAGCGCCAACATTCGGGGTTGCGTTCGATGCCTTCGGAAATCCCGGTGATCTTTTCACTGGTCAAATGTTAATCGTAATATTGACCTTCTTGTTCGTAGCTTTCTTTGATACAGCCGGTACGTTAGTGGCTGTTGCGCAACAAGCTGGACTGATGAAGGATAATGTACTTCCTAGAGTGGGAAAAGGGTTACTTGCTGATTCATTATCCATCGTTTCAGGTGCAATTCTTGGTACATCCACCACGACATCATATGTAGAGTCTACATCAGGTGTTGCTGCTGGTGCTCGAAGCGGTTTTGCGGCTGTAGTGACAGGGTTGCTGTTTGTCCTATCCCTTTTCTTCTTCCCGCTTCTTTCAGTTGTGACATCTGCGGTGACTGCGCCGGCATTGGTTATAGTCGGAGTGTTAATGGCATCATCACTTAAAAGTATTGACTGGCAGAAGTTCGAAATTGCGGTACCGGCCTTCTTTACGGTCATCATGATGCCTATGACATATTCAATTGCGACAGGTATAGCTTGCGGATTCATCTTCTATCCTATCACCATGTCGATGAAAGGAAGAGCTAAAGAGGTTCACCCAATCATGTGGGGTCTTGGAGTCGTCTTCCTGCTATATTTCATTTTCTTGAAGTAATTATGCAAGTAAGTAAGGAGAGTCCCGATTTCGGGGCTCTTCTTTCATGTTGTAAGAGAAAGCTCATATCGTGTATAGTAAAAAGACTAAGTATTAAGTACTTTATCCTGTACGGGGCATAGGGACTTTGAGAAAAAAGAGGGAGAAAAATGAATGGCTTTATCGTTGAAAAGGTTTTGAACAATAACGTGGTGATTGCCACGCATCCGTCGTATGGAGAAGTCGTTTCTATTGGAAAGGGCTTAGGCTTCAACCGAAAGAAGGGCGAAGAGTTAAGTCCGGAACTTGCGGAGAAAACGTTTGTCCTGAAAAATGTTAAGGAACAGGAAAGTTACAAAAAACTTTTGCCGCAGATCGATCAAAATCTTCAAGCTGCCATTATAGAATCCATTCATCTCATTAACGACCGAGTAACTGGGAAACTCAATGAACATATACATGTCGGTTTAACTGATCATTTATTGTTCGCCCTTCAGCGTGTTTCACAAGGAATGACTATCAAAAACCCATTCTTGAAAGAAACGATAACCCTTTATCCTTTTGAACATGATATTGCTGTTGATGTAATCGAATTAATTCAAGATAAGACAGGCATAGGCCTGCCCCAAGGGGAAATTGGTTTTATTACGCTTCATATTCATAGTGCAATATCAAATAAAGACTTATCGGAAGTCAATCAGCATTCGCAGTTAATCTATCATCTTATCCAGGTCGTTGAAGAACAGCTCAACGTAAAAATTAATAAGGATAGCATAGACTATTCACGTTTGGTCCGTCATTTAAGATTCATGATAGACAGGGTGTTGGCAGGGGAACAAGTAGAGGAACCCGAAAAAATAGCAATGCTATTGAAAGAAGAATATCCTCTGTGTTACAATATCTCTTGGAAGCTAATAAAAATTATGCAGCAGAAATTAGGCAGACCGGTTTGTGATGCGGAAGCTGTCTATCTAACGATGCATATCCAGCGATTACAAAAGAAAATTAAATAAACATACATTAACTTACGTGTTACTGATTCGATCAGGCATAAGTGAGGAGAATGATTGTTATGAAAGAGGGTATTATATACCTGAATTTTCATTTCAATCCTATCTTTGCTTATGCCTTTTTTGTATTTGAATTCTGATGCGTGGGAAGATGAATACCATCGTTAAATGTAACCGTTTTATTAGCGTGGAAAAACAGTAAAGAGGAGGAAAACCTATGTTTAAGAAGTTGTTTGGTGTTTTGCAAAAAATCGGAAAAGCTTTGATGCTTCCTGTAGCCATTTTACCAGCGGCCGGAATTTTGCTTGCGTTTGGTAATGCACTGCAAAACGAAACTTTGTTGGATATCGCCCCGTTTCTTGCGAGTGGCGGAGTGGAAATGGTTGCATCGGTAATGGAGAATGCCGGAAATATTATTTTTGGGAATCTTCCCTTGTTGTTTGCTGTGGGGGTCGCAATTGGGTTAGCTGGCGGAGAAGGTGTTGCCGGCCTGGCTGCGATTATCGGGTTCTTGATTATGAATGTAACGATGGGAACTGTTCTTGGGATTGACACTGCCGACATTGAGAGCAATGGTGCGGTGTATAGTAATGTTCTGGGAATCCCGACGTTGGGGACGGGCGTGTTCGGCGGTATTATTGTCGGTGTCATGGCTGCTGTTATGTATAATAAATTTTATGAAATTGAACTGCCTTCTTATTTAGGATTCTTTGCAGGTAAACGATTTGTACCCATTGTAACAGCCGCAAGCGCAGTTATTCTTGGGTTGTTGATGATTTTAGTTTGGCCGACGATTCAATCGGGGTTAAATTCATTTTCCGAAAATATGTTGGGTGCTAACCTGACTCTGGGAGCTTTCGTGTTTGGGGTTGTAGAACGTGCGTTGATTCCTTTCGGATTGCATCATATCTTCTATTCGCCATTCTGGTTCGAGTTTGGCAGCTATATCCCTCAAGGCGGGGGAACGCCAGTCAGAGGAGACCAAGCCATCTTCATGGCACAAATTAAAGATGGTGTACAGAATTTAACGGCAGGTACCTTCATGACTGGTAAGTATCCATTCATGATGTTCGGGTTACCAGCTGCGGCTTTGGCCATTTATCATGAAGCAAGACCGGAAAGAAAGAAAATAGTCGGGGGCTTGATGGCTTCTGCGGCACTTACATCTTTCTTGACGGGGATTACTGAGCCACTTGAATTTGCATTCTTATTTGTTGCACCGGTACTTTTCGGGATCCACTGTCTGTTTGCGGGTCTATCATTCATGACCATGCATTTACTGGACGTAAAAATCGGGATGACGTTTTCTGGTGGTTTGATCGATTACGTACTGTTCGGTTTAATTAATCCGCAAACCAATGCATGGATCGTTATTCCGGTTGGTTTGGTCTTTGCGGTTATCTATTACTTTGGATTCCGATTTGCGATAAGGAAATTTAACCTTAAAACTCCTGGCCGTGAAGTGGAAGAAGATGAGGAAGCGGAAGGAACTGCAAGTACAGCTGGAAGTCTTCCTGGAGATATCTTGGATGCTATGGGCGGAAAAGAAAATATTTCTCACTTGGATGCATGCATTACCCGTCTTCGTGTATCAGTCAATGACATCGGTAATGTTGATAAAAATAGGTTGAAGAAACTTGGTGCCGCTGGAGTTCTGGAAGTGGGTAATAACATCCAGGCAATCTTCGGACCGCGTTCAGAAACTATCAAGGGGCAAATGAAAGATATCATCGATGGAAAAAGGCCTCGTAAAGTAGAAGCGTCTCCTGAAGTAGGTGTGGAAAAACAAATTGAGGATGTCGTCCCGAAACCTTTACGGACGGATGAAGTTTCCGAGCGTTTTGTTTCTCCTATTAAAGGGGAATTAAAACCGATCACGGAAGTGCCTGATGCAGTTTTTGCTGAAAAAATGATGGGTGATGGATTTGCAATTGTACCGGAGGAGGGGTTGGTTGTTTCTCCTGTAGACGGTACTATCGTTAACCTATTCCCGACTAAACATGCAATAGGTATCGTTTCCGAAGCTGGACGTGAAATCTTGATTCATGTCGGGATCGATACAGTTAAGTTAGAAGGCAAAGGTTTCGAAGCACTTGTCGCTCAAGGAGATAAAGTGACAAGCGGACAGCCACTTCTTAAAGTTGATATAGAGTATGTCAAAAACAATGCCAGCTCTATCATTACGCCAATCGTCTTTACTAACCTTTCCGAAGGTGAAAGTGTGAAGATTGAAAAGGCCGGAAATGTAGATAGGGAAGAAGCGGACGTAATTTCCATCAATAAATAATCATTAATAACAGGAGGGCAGCTATAATCGGCTGCCCTCTTTGTTATTGATAATTCATTAGCAGGGTCCGGCTTCCATAGAAAGAAAGTAGTGTATATATAGAAGAAGGTGGTTCATGAAAAAAAATGAAAGGGATTTTAAAAGATTAAATTGACTTATCTATATGCAAGTGCTAATATATTAAATACACCGCTTGAGACAAAAAAGATAAACAAGTAAATGATAACTAGTTGTTGACTTTATGTTCGAAAGGTGTTAAGATAATTAAGTCGCTAAAGAAGCGATGGAAAATATTGCTCTTTGAAAACTGAACAAAACAAAGCGCCAACGTTAAATTTTAAGTGAGCACACACTATCAAAAAAGCAAATGAGCAAGTCAAACATTTCTTCGGAGAGTTTGATCCTGGCTCAGGACGAACGCTGGCGGCGTGCCTAATACATGCAAGTCGAGCGAATCGACGGGAGCTTGCTCCCTGAGATTAGCGGCGGACGGGTGAGTAACACGTGGGCAACCTGCCTATAAGACTGGGATAACTTCGGGAAACCGGAGCTAATACCGGATACGTTCTTTTCTCGCATGAGAGAAGATGGAAAGACGGTTTACGCTGTCACTTATAGATGGGCCCGCGGCGCATTAGCTAGTTGGTGAGGTAATGGCTCACCAAGGCGACGATGCGTAGCCGACCTGAGAGGGTGATCGGCCACACTGGGACTGAGACACGGCCCAGACTCCTACGGGAGGCAGCAGTAGGGAATCTTCCGCAATGGACGAAAGTCTGACGGAGCAACGCCGCGTGAACGAAGAAGGCCTTCGGGTCGTAAAGTTCTGTTGTTAGGGAAGAACAAGTACCAGAGTAACTGCTGGTACCTTGACGGTACCTAACCAGAAAGCCACGGCTAACTACGTGCCAGCAGCCGCGGTAATACGTAGGTGGCAAGCGTTGTCCGGAATTATTGGGCGTAAAGCGCGCGCAGGTGGTTCCTTAAGTCTGATGTGAAAGCCCACGGCTCAACCGTGGAGGGTCATTGGAAACTGGGGAACTTGAGTGCAGAAGAGGAAAGTGGAATTCCAAGTGTAGCGGTGAAATGCGTAGAGATTTGGAGGAACACCAGTGGCGAAGGCGACTTTCTGGTCTGTAACTGACACTGAGGCGCGAAAGCGTGGGGAGCAAACAGGATTAGATACCCTGGTAGTCCACGCCGTAAACGATGAGTGCTAAGTGTTAGAGGGTTTCCGCCCTTTAGTGCTGCAGCTAACGCATTAAGCACTCCGCCTGGGGAGTACGGCCGCAAGGCTGAAACTCAAAGGAATTGACGGGGGCCCGCACAAGCGGTGGAGCATGTGGTTTAATTCGAAGCAACGCGAAGAACCTTACCAGGTCTTGACATCCTCTGACAACCCTAGAGATAGGGCTTTCCCCTTCGGGGGACAGAGTGACAGGTGGTGCATGGTTGTCGTCAGCTCGTGTCGTGAGATGTTGGGTTAAGTCCCGCAACGAGCGCAACCCTTGATCTTAGTTGCCAGCATTCAGTTGGGCACTCTAAGGTGACTGCCGGTGACAAACCGGAGGAAGGTGGGGATGACGTCAAATCATCATGCCCCTTATGACCTGGGCTACACACGTGCTACAATGGATGGTACAAAGGGCTGCAAACCTGCGAAGGTAAGCGAATCCCATAAAGCCATTCTCAGTTCGGATTGCAGGCTGCAACTCGCCTGCATGAAGCCGGAATCGCTAGTAATCGCGGATCAGCATGCCGCGGTGAATACGTTCCCGGGCCTTGTACACACCGCCCGTCACACCACGAGAGTTTGTAACACCCGAAGTCGGTGAGGTAACCTTCATGGAGCCAGCCGCCTAAGGTGGGACAGATGATTGGGGTGAAGTCGTAACAAGGTAGCCGTATCGGAAGGTGCGGCTGGATCACCTCCTTTCTAAGGATAATTACGAGAGCGCTTTTGTTTTGTTCAGTTTTGAATGAGTAATTCATTCAAATAGGAAAGAGAAGCATCACGATGTGATGGATTCTTTCTGCTTTGTTCCTTGAAAACTAGATAATAGATAGAAGGCAATTAATTTTTTTCAAAGCATCTGTAAGACTTTTTTAACGGTTAAGTTAGAAAGGGCGCACGGTGGATGCCTTGGCACTAGGAGCCGATGAAGGACGGGACTAACACCGATATGCTTCGGGGAGCTGTAAGTAAGCTTTGATCCGGAGATTTCCGAATGGGGAAACCCACTGTTCGTAATGGAACAGTATCTTTACCTGAATACATAGGGTACTGAAGGCAGACCCGGGGAACTGAAACATCTAAGTACCCGGAGGAAGAGAAAGCAAACGCGATTTCCTGAGTAGCGGCGAGCGAAACGGAATTAGCCCAAACCAAGAGGCTTGCCTCTTGGGGTTGTAGGACACTCAACATGGAGTTACAAAGGAACGGGGTAAATGAAGTGACCTGGAAAGGTCCGTCGAAGAAGGTAAAAACCCTGTAGTTGAAACTTCGTTCCCTCCTGAGTGGATCCTGAGTACGGCGGGACACGAGAAATCCCGTCGGAAGCAGGGAGGACCATCTCCCAAGGCTAAATACTCCCTAGTGACCGATAGTGAACCAGTACCGTGAGGGAAAGGTGAAAAGCACCCCGGAAGGGGAGTGAAATAGATCCTGAAACCGTGTGCCTACAAGTAGTCAAAGCCCGTTAATGGGTAATGGCGTGCCTTTTGTAGAATGAACCGGCGAGTTACGATTTCATGCGAGGTTAAGTTGATGAGACGGAGCCGCAGCGAAAGCGAGTCTGAATAGGGCGAATGAGTATGAGGTCGTAGACCCGAAACCAGGTGATCTACCCATGTCCAGGGTGAAGTTCAGGTAACACTGAATGGAGGCCCGAACCCACGCACGTTGAAAAGTGCGGGGATGAGGTGTGGGTAGCGGAGAAATTCCAATCGAACCTGGAGATAGCTGGTTCTCTCCGAAATAGCTTTAGGGCTAGCCTCAAGATGAGAGTATTGGAGGTAGAGCACTGATTGGACTAGGGGCCCCCAACGGGTTACCGAATTCAGTCAAACTCCGAATGCCAAATACTTATTCTTGGGAGTCAGACTGCGAGTGATAAGATCCGTAGTCGAAAGGGAAACAGCCCAGACCACCAGCTAAGGTCCCAAAGTATACGTTAAGTGGAAAAGGATGTGGAGTTGCTTAGACAACCAGGATGTTGGCTTAGAAGCAGCCACCATTTAAAGAGTGCGTAATAGCTCACTGGTCGAGTGACTCCGCGCCGAAAATGTACCGGGGCTAAACGTATCACCGAAGCTGTGGATTGACACCATTAGGTGTCGATGGTAGGAGAGCGTTCTAAGGGCGTTGAAGTCAGACCGGAAGGACTGGTGGAGCGCTTAGAAGTGAGAATGCCGGTATGAGTAGCGAAAGAAGGGTGAGAATCCCTTCCACCGAATGCCTAAGGTTTCCTGAGGAAGGCTCGTCCGCTCAGGGTTAGTCGGGACCTAAGCCGAGGCCGAAAGGCGTAGGCGATGGACAACAGGTTGATATTCCTGTACCACCTATACATCGTTTGAACGATGGGGGGACGCAGAAGGATAGGGTAAGCGCGCTGTTGGATATGCGCGTCCAAGCAGTTAGGCCGGAAACGAGGCAAATCCCGTTTCCATTAAGGCGGAGCTGTGATGGCGAGGGAAATATAGTACCGAAGTTCCTGATTCCACGCTGCCAAGAAAAGCCTCTAGTGAGATGTAAGGTGCCCGTACCGCAAACCGACACAGGTAGGCGAGGAGAGAATCCTAAGGTGTGCGAGAGAACTCTCGTTAAGGAACTCGGCAAAATGACCCCGTAACTTCGGGAGAAGGGGTGCTTTTTAGGGTGAATAGCCCAGAAAAGCCGCAGTGAATAGGCCCAGGCGACTGTTTAGCAAAAACACAGGTCTCTGCGAAGCCGCAAGGCGAAGTATAGGGGCTGACACCTGCCCGGTGCTGGAAGGTTAAGGGGAGAGGTTAGCGCAAGCGAAGCTTTGAACCGAAGCCCCAGTAAACGGCGGCCGTAACTATAACGGTCCTAAGGTAGCGAAATTCCTTGTCGGGTAAGTTCCGACCCGCACGAAAGGTGTAACGATCTGGGCACTGTCTCAACGAGAGACTCGGTGAAATTATAGTACCTGTGAAGATGCAGGTTACCCGCGACAGGACGGAAAGACCCCGTGGAGCTTTACTGCAGCCTGATATTGAATTTTGGTACAGCTTGTACAGGATAGGTAGGAGCCTGAGAAGCCGGAGCGCTAGCTTCGGTGGAGGCGTTGGTGGGATACTACCCTGGCTGTATTGAAATTCTAACCCGCGCCCCTTATCGGGGTGGGAGACAGTGTCAGGTGGGCAGTTTGACTGGGGCGGTCGCCTCCTAAAGAGTAACGGAGGCGCCCAAAGGTTCCCTCAGAATGGTTGGAAATCATTCGTAGAGTGTAAAGGCACAAGGGAGCTTGACTGCGAGACCTACAAGTCGAGCAGGGACGAAAGTCGGGCTTAGTGATCCGGTGGTTCCGCATGGAAGGGCCATCGCTCAACGGATAAAAGCTACCCCGGGGATAACAGGCTTATCTCCCCCAAGAGTCCACATCGACGGGGAGGTTTGGCACCTCGATGTCGGCTCATCGCATCCTGGGGCTGTAGTCGGTCCCAAGGGTTGGGCTGTTCGCCCATTAAAGCGGTACGCGAGCTGGGTTCAGAACGTCGTGAGACAGTTCGGTCCCTATCCGTCGCGGGCGCAGGAAATTTGAGAGGAGCTGTCCTTAGTACGAGAGGACCGGGATGGACGCACCGCTGGTGTACCAGTTGTCTTGCCAAAGGCATAGCTGGGTAGCTACGTGCGGACGGGATAAGTGCTGAAAGCATCTAAGCATGAAGCCCCCCTCAAGATGAGATTTCCCATGGCGCAAGCTAGTAAGATCCCTGAAAGATGATCAGGTTGATAGGTCAGAGGTGGAAGCGTGGCGACATGTGGAGCTGACTGATACTAATAGATCGAGGACTTAACCAACGCTTTTTAAAAAATGAAATACCTTCTTATTATTATCTAGTTTTGAAGGAACAACGTTCCTTTTATGTTTGGTGGCGATAGCGAAGAGGTCACACCCGTTCCCATTCCGAACACGGCAGTTAAGCTCTTCAGCGCCAATGGTAGTTGGGGGTTTCCCCCTGTGAGAGTAGGACGCCGCCAAGCCATTTAAAAAGATCAGCCATCCGGCTGGTCTTTTTTTTGTTTCATAAGGTCATGAAGAAAGATGGCTGTTTTCGCATACATTGTTGCTTTCTTGACCACATAATAAAAGACTGCTTTAAACGGTCTTGTCGTTATTTGATTTCTCTTCATATTGAATGGGATGCTTGGTATCCTGTATTGGATTATCTTGTATATCGTCACCTTTAATTCCCATTGTGATGTCATCATAAGGTGTATATCTATTTGAAGGCGTTGCTTTCTTTTTAAGCAGCCGATAACAAACAAAGCCTATTGCAGAAATAACAAATAAAGTATAAACATATGCCATTTAATCACTCCTTAAAAAAGATTACTTACTACTTTATTTTATTATATCCCATAATATTCCTTTATCCAAAAACAACAAACTTTACGAAAACAGCCAAAAAGATAAAAACCTTGAAGGCTTTGTCGGGATAACTTCAGATCTGTCCAACTAATGTGTGTATTTTCCTTAAACAAAACGGACTCTTGAAACCATTCTTGAACTCACTTTGAGAGAAGAAAATATTTATTGTGAAATGTGTTGACTTTATGGCAGGAAAAGATTAATATAAATAAGCACCAACTAAGACAAACGAAAAACTTCATCACTTTCGGTGAATTTCTGAAAGAAATAACTATTGACTTCTTACTATGAAAATGATAAGATGAAATGGTCGCTGAAAAACACAGCGATTTAAAATAAGTTAAAAACTTCGCAGAAGTTGACAACTAATCAATAAAGTGTTATGATGAATAAACAGCCGTTCGTAAGGACGATTGTGAAATTGCTCTTTGAAAACTGAACAAAACAAAGCGCCAACGTTAAATTTTAAGTGAGCACACACTATCAAAAAAGCAAATGAGCAAGTCAAACATTTCTTCGGAGAGTTTGATCCTGGCTCAGGACGAACGCTGGCGGCGTGCCTAATACATGCAAGTCGAGCGAATCGACGGGAGCTTGCTCCCTGAGATTAGCGGCGGACGGGTGAGTAACACGTGGGCAACCTGCCTATAAGACTGGGATAACTTCGGGAAACCGGAGCTAATACCGGATACGTTCTTTTCTCGCATGAGAGAAGATGGAAAGACGGTTTACGCTGTCACTTATAGATGGGCCCGCGGCGCATTAGCTAGTTGGTGAGGTAATGGCTCACCAAGGCGACGATGCGTAGCCGACCTGAGAGGGTGATCGGCCACACTGGGACTGAGACACGGCCCAGACTCCTACGGGAGGCAGCAGTAGGGAATCTTCCGCAATGGACGAAAGTCTGACGGAGCAACGCCGCGTGAACGAAGAAGGCCTTCGGGTCGTAAAGTTCTGTTGTTAGGGAAGAACAAGTACCAGAGTAACTGCTGGTACCTTGACGGTACCTAACCAGAAAGCCACGGCTAACTACGTGCCAGCAGCCGCGGTAATACGTAGGTGGCAAGCGTTGTCCGGAATTATTGGGCGTAAAGCGCGCGCAGGTGGTTCCTTAAGTCTGATGTGAAAGCCCACGGCTCAACCGTGGAGGGTCATTGGAAACTGGGGAACTTGAGTGCAGAAGAGGAAAGTGGAATTCCAAGTGTAGCGGTGAAATGCGTAGAGATTTGGAGGAACACCAGTGGCGAAGGCGACTTTCTGGTCTGTAACTGACACTGAGGCGCGAAAGCGTGGGGAGCAAACAGGATTAGATACCCTGGTAGTCCACGCCGTAAACGATGAGTGCTAAGTGTTAGAGGGTTTCCGCCCTTTAGTGCTGCAGCTAACGCATTAAGCACTCCGCCTGGGGAGTACGGCCGCAAGGCTGAAACTCAAAGGAATTGACGGGGGCCCGCACAAGCGGTGGAGCATGTGGTTTAATTCGAAGCAACGCGAAGAACCTTACCAGGTCTTGACATCCTCTGACAACCCTAGAGATAGGGCTTTCCCCTTCGGGGGACAGAGTGACAGGTGGTGCATGGTTGTCGTCAGCTCGTGTCGTGAGATGTTGGGTTAAGTCCCGCAACGAGCGCAACCCTTGATCTTAGTTGCCAGCATTCAGTTGGGCACTCTAAGGTGACTGCCGGTGACAAACCGGAGGAAGGTGGGGATGACGTCAAATCATCATGCCCCTTATGACCTGGGCTACACACGTGCTACAATGGATGGTACAAAGGGCTGCAAACCTGCGAAGGTAAGCGAATCCCATAAAGCCATTCTCAGTTCGGATTGCAGGCTGCAACTCGCCTGCATGAAGCCGGAATCGCTAGTAATCGCGGATCAGCATGCCGCGGTGAATACGTTCCCGGGCCTTGTACACACCGCCCGTCACACCACGAGAGTTTGTAACACCCGAAGTCGGTGAGGTAACCTTCATGGAGCCAGCCGCCTAAGGTGGGACAGATGATTGGGGTGAAGTCGTAACAAGGTAGCCGTATCGGAAGGTGCGGCTGGATCACCTCCTTTCTAAGGATAATTACGAGAGCGCTTTTGTTTTGTTCAGTTTTGAATGAGTAATTCATTCAATAGGAAAGACAAGCATCACGATGTGATGAAATTCTTTCTGCTTTGTTCCTTGAAAACTAGATAATAGATAGAAGGCAATTAATTTTTTTCAAAGCATCTGTAAGATCTTTTTTAACGGTTAAGTTAGAAAGGGCGCACGGTGGATGCCTTGGCACTAGGAGCCGATGAAGGACGGGACTAACACCGATATGCTTCGGGGAGCTGTAAGTAAGCTTTGATCCGGAGATTTCCGAATGGGGAAACCCACTGTTCGTAATGGAACAGTATCTTTACCTGAATACATAGGGTACTGAAGGCAGACCCGGGGAACTGAAACATCTAAGTACCCGGAGGAAGAGAAAGCAAACGCGATTTCCTGAGTAGCGGCGAGCGAAACGGAATTAGCCCAAACCAAGAGGCTTGCCTCTTGGGGTTGTAGGACACTCAACATGGAGTTACAAAGGAACGGGGTAAATGAAGTGATCTGGAAAGGTCCGTCGAAGAAGGTAAAAACCCTGTAGTTGAAACTTCGTTCCCTCCTGAGTGGATCCTGAGTACGGCGGGACACGAGAAATCCCGTCGGAAGCAGGGAGGACCATCTCCCAAGGCTAAATACTCCCTAGTGACCGATAGTGAACCAGTACCGTGAGGGAAAGGTGAAAAGCACCCCGGAAGGGGAGTGAAATAGATCCTGAAACCGTGTGCCTACAAGTAGTCAAAGCCCGTTAATGGGTAATGGCGTGCCTTTTGTAGAATGAACCGGCGAGTTACGATTTCATGCGAGGTTAAGTTGATAAGACGGAGCCGCAGCGAAAGCGAGTCTGAATAGGGCGAATGAGTATGAGGTCGTAGACCCGAAACCAGGTGATCTACCCATGTCCAGGGTGAAGTTCAGGTAACACTGAATGGAGGCCCGAACCCACGCACGTTGAAAAGTGCGGGGATGAGGTGTGGGTAGCGGAGAAATTCCAATCGAACCTGGAGATAGCTGGTTCTCTCCGAAATAGCTTTAGGGCTAGCCTCAAGATGAGAGTATTGGAGGTAGAGCACTGATTGGACTAGGGGCCCCCAACGGGTTACCGAATTCAGTCAAACTCCGAATGCCAAATACTTATTCTTGGGAGTCAGACTGCGAGTGATAAGATCCGTAGTCGAAAGGGAAACAGCCCAGACCACCAGCTAAGGTCCCAAAGTATACGTTAAGTGGAAAAGGATGTGGAGTTGCTTAGACAACCAGGATGTTGGCTTAGAAGCAGCCACCATTTAAAGAGTGCGTAATAGCTCACTGGTCGAGTGACTCCGCGCCGAAAATGTACCGGGGCTAAACGTATCACCGAAGCTGTGGATTGACACCATTAGGTGTCGATGGTAGGAGAGCGTTCTAAGGGCGTTGAAGTCAGACCGGAAGGACTGGTGGAGCGCTTAGAAGTGAGAATGCCGGTATGAGTAGCGAAAGAAGGGTGAGAATCCCTTCCACCGAATGCCTAAGGTTTCCTGAGGAAGGCTCGTCCGCTCAGGGTTAGTCGGGACCTAAGCCGAGGCCGAAAGGCGTAGGCGATGGACAACAGGTTGATATTCCTGTACCACCTATACATCGTTTGAACGATGGGGGGACGCAGAAGGATAGGGTAAGCGCGCTGTTGGATATGCGCGTCCAAGCAGTTAGGCCGGAAACGAGGCAAATCCCGTTTCCATTAAGGCGGAGCTGTGATGGCGAGGGAAATATAGTACCGAAGTTCCTGATTCCACGCTGCCAAGAAAAGCCTCTAGTGAGATGTAAGGTGCCCGTACCGCAAACCGACACAGGTAGGCGAGGAGAGAATCCTAAGGTGTGCGAGAGAACTCTCGTTAAGGAACTCGGCAAAATGACCCCGTAACTTCGGGAGAAGGGGTGCTTTTTAGGGTGAATAGCCCAGAAAAGCCGCAGTGAATAGGCCCAGGCGACTGTTTAGCAAAAACACAGGTCTCTGCGAAGCCGCAAGGCGAAGTATAGGGGCTGACACCTGCCCGGTGCTGGAAGGTTAAGGGGAGAGGTTAGCGCAAGCGAAGCTTTGAACCGAAGCCCCAGTAAACGGCGGCCGTAACTATAACGGTCCTAAGGTAGCGAAATTCCTTGTCGGGTAAGTTCCGACCCGCACGAAAGGTGTAACGATCTGGGCACTGTCTCAACGAGAGACTCGGTGAAATTATAGTACCTGTGAAGATGCAGGTTACCCGCGACAGGACGGAAAGACCCCGTGGAGCTTTACTGCAGCCTGATATTGAATTTTGGTACAGCTTGTACAGGATAGGTAGGAGCCTGAGAAGCCGGAGCGCTAGCTTCGGTGGAGGCGTTGGTGGGATACTACCCTGGCTGTATTGAAATTCTAACCCGCGCCCCTTATCGGGGTGGGAGACAGTGTCAGGTGGGCAGTTTGACTGGGGCGGTCGCCTCCTAAAGAGTAACGGAGGCGCCCAAAGGTTCCCTCAGAATGGTTGGAAATCATTCGTAGAGTGTAAAGGCACAAGGGAGCTTGACTGCGAGACCTACAAGTCGAGCAGGGACGAAAGTCGGGCTTAGTGATCCGGTGGTTCCGCATGGAAGGGCCATCGCTCAACGGATAAAAGCTACCCCGGGGATAACAGGCTTATCTCCCCCAAGAGTCCACATCGACGGGGAGGTTTGGCACCTCGATGTCGGCTCATCGCATCCTGGGGCTGTAGTCGGTCCCAAGGGTTGGGCTGTTCGCCCATTAAAGCGGTACGCGAGCTGGGTTCAGAACGTCGTGAGACAGTTCGGTCCCTATCCGTCGCGGGCGCAGGAAATTTGAGAGGAGCTGTCCTTAGTACGAGAGGACCGGGATGGACGCACCGCTGGTGTACCAGTTGTCTTGCCAAAGGCATAGCTGGGTAGCTACGTGCGGACGGGATAAGTGCTGAAAGCATCTAAGCATGAAGCCCCCCTCAAGATGAGATTTCCCATGGCGCAAGCTAGTAAGATCCCTGAAAGATGATCAGGTTGATAGGTCAGAGGTGGAAGCGTGGCGACATGTGGAGCTGACTGATACTAATAGATCGAGGACTTAACCAACGCTTTTTTAAAAATGAAATACCTTCTTATTATCTAGTTTTGAAGGAACAACGTTCCTTTTATGTTTGGTGGCGATAGCGAAGAGGTCACACCCGTTCCCATTCCGAACACGGCAGTTAAGCTCTTCAGCGCCGATGGTAGTTGGGGGTTTCCCCCTGTGAGAGTAGGACGCCGCCAAGCCATTTCAAAGATCAGCCATCCGGTTGGTCTTTTTTGCGTTATGAACCAAAAGTTTCTAAAAAAATTATGAAGCCCCGTTATTTCTATATATAGAAGTAGTTATATAACCCCTGAGAGAGGCTGAAATCGAAAATTGTTTTTCATTTTGAGAATCGTTTTGACCCATCCCTCAACTTAGGATATAAGCGAGACATTCTTCCAGCCTTACTTAGACAGGGATATGGGTTATTCAATTCGATTGCAAATAACTGGGGAATTGGATTTAAATAAGCAGCAGTACATATATTTTGGCTAAAAAGAAATTTATTCAGAAACTGGTAACTAAAAAAGTAGGGAATACCGAAATAGAAGGGGGTCCTCATAAATGATAAAATACTTTGTGCCACAGCAAATAAAAATATTCTTCATCTTGTATGAGCGGTAATAAATCCAAGGTATGGCTGAACTTATAAGATAAATGAGATCGAAAATGAGCACTTCGAAATTTAGAAATAAAGAGTATGAGGAATCTCTTTATAGTTATTAAGGACCGCTCGTGAGTTTGACACAATTAAATTAGCGCAGTATAATAATCCAGTAGAACGATATACTAAATAAAGTTAACTAATTAACTTTGGCATAAGTGTAAATTCAATACCTTTTGAATTCAGAAACTAATTGCTCTGAATAATTAGTAGAACGATATACCAAGGAATTGTTGGTAGAACGATGTACTAACATTAAGATTAGTAGAACGATATACTAGTTATGCGAAAAGTTAGTAGAACGATATACTAACTGAAGTCGGTTAACCTAATGAAGTTTATTGTTTTTATTTAGTACGTAAATTTGTATTTATGGTATGGGGCAAGGGGGCAGCTTCTGAAAGGCTTAAGAATCAAATTGCATTTCGATAACTTTTTTAATAGGGGTGTGTTTCATGAAAAATCCATTTATAAAAATGGCCACAGGTTTATATATTAGCTATTTTATTTTAGGCATGATCAATATTATCATCGGGTCAAATATGGAGAATTTGTCCAATCAATTAAATACAAGTGCCTCAGGGATAAGTTACTTGGTTTCTGCTATAGGAATCGGTAAGTTAGTTTCCTTGTTTTTCGCCGGTAGACTGTCGGATAAATTAGGAAGGAAACCATTTGTTGTTTCAGCATCTTTTATCTACCTGATATTCCTCATAGGTATACCTTTGGCTCCTAACTATACATTGGCATTTATATTTGCTGTATGTGCTGGTATTGCAAACTCATTTTTGGATGCTGGTACGTATCCAGCACTTATTGAGGCTTTTCAAAAGAAAGCTGGTTCCGCAACCGTATTAATAAAAGCGTTCGTTTCAGTCGGTGCCGCACTTCTTCCATTTATCATGGCGTTCTTTATAGCTAGAGATATGTTTTACGGGTATACATTCTTCTTAATGGCTGCTGTTTATCTTGTTAATGGATTTTTCCTGCTTAAGGTTTCATTTCCGGATCATAAAGCTCAAAGCCAGACTCAAGATGATGCACAAGCTGTGCCGCTTCAACACCAATTCCTCTCAAAACCGAAGTTTGGCCAGGAGGGGGTGGCCGTCATACTATTAGGCTTCACATCAACTGCTTTATTCATGCTGGTTCAAGTCTGGCTCCCGAACTTTGGACAAGATGTATTGGGGCTAACCCAGGCTAAGGCTGTTCAATTGCTTAGTTACTATAGCATTGGCTCCCTTGTTTCTGTCATTTTACTAGCAGTTCTATTGAATAAAGTAATTAAGCCCATTACCGTCATGATTATCTATCCGATCATTGCAGCATTATCTTTATTGTCACTCATTTATATCCAACAACCATTTATAACTGTTTTGAGCGCTTTCTTCATTGGGCTTTCAACTGCAGGGGTGTTCCAATTGGCCATGACAATAATAACAGAGTTCTTCCCTGCCAATAAAGGGACGATTACTTCATATGTAAACATTGCAGCTAGTTCAGCATTTATCATCATACCTTTCGTTACAGGTATCATTTCTAAGAGTGCTGGTTTAACTGCGGTCTTCTTGTTTGATGTGGCAATTGCGGTAGTTAGTATTTTATTGGCAGTATTCGTTGCCTATCGATACAAAAAGGTAATTAAGATTTCCAATTAAACGGTCTAGCCGAACATCAGAGGGGCATGAATCCCCACTGATGATAATGATAAAAGGGGGAAACATCCATGAAAACAATCACGATTAAAGACGTAACGATCGGAGAAGGGGTTCCAAAGATCATCGTTCCACTGATGGGGACAACTGAAGAAGAACTGCTTAAAGAAGTTGAAACGGTAAATGCGCTACAGCCGCATATCATTGAATGGCGAGTAGATGTTTATGAACAAGTTGAAAGCTTAGAAGCCGTTTCGGATATGATTTCTAAACTTAGAAGTGCTGTACCCAATACTTTGCTGCTTTTCACTTTTAGAAGCCATAAAGAAGGCGGGAACAAGGAAATCAGCGATGAATATTATTTCAAGCTTCTTCATGCAGCAATTGGAACGAAGAATATTGATCTTGTCGATGTGGAATTGTTTTTTGAAGAATCATCAGTGAAGGAGACTGTAAAAGTAGCTGAGGAAAATGGCGTATACGTAGTAATGTGTAACCATGATTTCGATAAGACACCAGCAAAAGAAGAAATCATTTACCGATTGCGTAAAATGCAGGAATTTGGCGCCCATATTCCAAAAATCGCTGTAATGCCGCAAACTGTTGGTGACTTACTCGTTTTATTAGATGCAACTTACACGATGAAAACAAAGTATGCCGATCGTCCATTCATTACGATGTCAATGTCGGGCACAGGTCTGGTCAGTCGATTATCAGGCGCGGTGTTTGGATCTGCTTGTACATTCGGTGCCGGAAAAGAAGCATCTGCCCCAGGACAAATTCCTGTTACTCAATTAAGGGATGTATTGGAGATCATTGATCAAAACATTTAACTCATAATTCCTTCCAAGAAGGAATTTATATAAGTTTTTAAAAATCAGGGGGAATAGAACATGGAAAATTTAGGACGTATTAATGGGAAAACGGAATTGGTAGGATTGCTGGCAACACCTATCGGACACTCTTTATCACCTGCCATGCATAATTTGGCTTTCGATAAATTAGGCTTGAATTGCGCCTATTTAGCATTTGAAGTAGGAAACGAACAGCTGGAAGATGCAGTCAAGGGGATGCGTGCATTAAATGTAAAAGGATTTAACGTATCCATGCCTAATAAAATGAAAATACTTCCATATCTTGATGAATTGGCAGACAGTGCTAAATTTTCCGGGGCCGTTAATACAGTTGTCAATGTTGATGGTAAGTTCGTAGGTCACAGTACCGACGGAATGGGGTATACCCGGAACCTAAAAGAACATGGTATAGATATTAAAGGCAAGAAAATGACTCTTATCGGTTCTGGTGGGGCTGCTACTCCAATTGCCATTCAATCTGCGCTGGAAGGTGTGGCGGAAATCAGCATTTTTGCTCGTGATGATGCTTTCTTCCCGCAAGCAGTAGAGAATGTACGAATCATCAATGAAGATATGAAGCACTTAAATGTGAAAGCCAATGTATATCCTCTTGAAAATGTTGAACAATTAAAGGCTGAAATCGCAACTAGTGATATTTTGGCAAATGGAACTGGTGTTGGCATGAAACCACTTGAAGGCTTAAGTGTCATTCAAGACGAATCAATGCTGCGTCCTGATTTAATCGTAACCGATGTTGTTTACATCCCACGTAAATCTAAACTAATGGAACAAGCTGAGGCTGCCGGTGCTACAGCTATTAATGGTCTTGGGATGATGCTTTGGCAAGGCGCATTGGCCTTTGAATTATGGACAGGTCAACAGATGCCTGTTGATTACATCAAAGAGCAATTGTTTGCAGAATAAGATGATTCCACTCTGGAGATTATTCTCCATTTTATCGTAATAGAGGTTTATTCATACTCGATGTGCATCATCGTTATATGATTACCATCAAATGAGTGCAGAAACCTCGGAGCTAAGAAAATGCAGGGAGTGAAATCCCTTGTTTTTCTTAGCGTTTTTTTTTGAAAAGTATTTAAATGGATATCATAAAGGGGAGGCTTTAATGTAATTACATTTTGCATTAAAGGGTTCTTGGGGAGAAACACAACGTGATTTATTATAGGGGTGTAATAATGAAAAATCAGTATTATAAAGCGGCATCTGGCATGTATATTAACTATTTTCTGCTGGGGATGGTTAATATAATTCTCGCCTCAAACATGACCTCTTTAACAAAACAATGGGATACGGACTCTACCGGCATCAGTTATCTTATTGCAGCAATAGGAATAGGCAGATTACTCACGTATGGTCTCTCGGGAGTATTATCAGATAAATTTGGAAGAAAGCCATTGATTATTGTCTCTTCGGTAATAATGGGAGTTTTTTTAATTGGGATTCCATTTTCCCCCACATATGAAATGGCCTTTGTATTTGCTTTACTTGCGGGAATTTCCAACTCAGCCATGGATGCTGGTACATATCCGGCGCTAACTGAAATGTTTCCTGAATCTGCTGGTTCCGCCAGTGTTATGGTCAAGGCTTTTGGTTCACTTGGTGCAACAATTCTACCATTCCTCATCTTGTTTCTTACTAGGAACCAATTATTTTACGGGTTTGCATTTTTATTACCAGCTGTCATCTATTTCATGAATATGATCTTTATGTTGTCCGCTTCATTTCCAAAAAGCAAATCCGATGCTGTCAGTCATGAGGAGGGTTTGCATATGAACAGGTTCATAACTGAACCTAAATTTTGGAGCGAAGGAGTCGCACTAATCATAATTGGGTTTACATCAACTGCGTTATTTACAGTTTCGCAAATCTGGTTACCGAGTTTCGGCCAGGAAGTTGCAGGGATGCCATCTTCAGGTGCAATTAAATTATTGAGCTATTATAGTGTTGGATCACTGATTTCCGTCCTGGTATTATCCATCTTATTAAACAAATGGATTAAGCCTGTGACGGTGATATTGCTTTATCCAATGATTACTTTACTTACGGTAATCATCATATTAACGATACATTCACCTATTGTCTTAAGTATTAGCTCCTTTTTCCTTGGAGCATCGACAGCTGGAATATTTCAATTAACCATTGCAATAATGACTGAACTTTTCTGGAGGAAAAAAGGAACTGTAACAGGTATCGTTGCGACGGCATCCAGTTTGGCGAGCGTCATTTTACCAATTGCAACGGGCTTGATCGCTAAGAGTGGGGATATATCGCATATATTTCTTTTCGATTGCTTTATTGCAACTATAGGAATCCTAGCTGCAGCTTTTGTTTATTACCGGTATAAAAAATTGACACAGCACCAGACCATATTTAACCACGGCTAAAAAATATTGAAGGATTATTAAAACTCCATCTTCTAAAACTAGGGTGGCGTTTTTTTGGGACTGTTGAATATTGGATATAGATGTATTGGAGTGTTATTAATCGATGAGATACCCATGTTCCAAAAGCAAAGGTGTAATATTGACAGTAACTATATTATTATTATAGTAAGAACATGATAATAATAAGTAGATCAAAAATACATTCAAGATGGTGATTGAACTATGAAACAATCCAAAAAAGGGCGGGTCACGCTGCAAGAGGTAGCGAAACATGCTGGGGTATCTACATCCACTGCTTCCCTTATCGTTCGTAATAACCCCCGAATATCGGAAGCGACGCGAAAAAAGGTATTAAAATCCATGCATGAATTAGGCTATGTTTACGATAGAATTGCAGCAAACCTAAGGTCGCAGAGTTCCGATACTGTAGGAATCATTATTACCGACATATCAAATACCTTTTTTTCTGAATTCCTGATAGGCGTTCACGATGCATTGGATGAGGTCGGATATACAGTGTTGCTGGGGACTACATTCGACTCGGTTGCCAAGCAAGACCATCTCCTTTCGACCATGATGGAACATAGGGTGGGAGGCCTGATTCTTTGTCCTGTCTCTGAAAGCTCACAAGATACAATTGAACGGTTAAATGAAATTGACACGCCGATGGTCCTTGCTGTTAGGGAACTACCTGGAGTGAATAGCGACTATGTAGGCATAGACTATCCAGAAGGAGCCAGGATTGCTGTTGAGCATCTCCTTGGAAAGGGGCATAAAAGAATTGCGCTCCTTGGTGGCATCAAGGAATCTTCTACTTGGATCGAGAGAATGGAGGGATACCGTGAAGCTCTTTCAAGAGCGGGATTGGAAGTGGATGAATCGTTGGTGATTGATAGTGCCCCTACACGGGAAGGGGGGCTGGAGGCTGTATTAAAAGTACTTGAGAATCCTAATCCGCCTACGGCGATTTTTTGCTTTAGTGACTTAATTGCCTTCGGTGTTATGCAAGGATTAATGATGAAAGGATATACACCTGGAAAAGATATAGATATCGTAGGGTTCGATAACGTTCCAGTCGCAGAAATCTATCATCCTCCGCTAACGACCATTTCCTCATTCCCTAGACGCATTGGAAAAGAGGCAGCGAATCTTCTGTATCAACAAATGGAGAAAATTGAACGTGAACAACAGCGAATCATATTGAATCCAGAACTGATTATTAGAGAGTCTTCCTAAAAAAGAAAAATAAAAAGGTGATTAGTTTACAGGAGGCTAGGTATCCATACCGCTGTACCCTTTTCATCTTTTCTATTATTCTTTTATTGGGAACATTGACTACATAACAAAAAGGATGTTCTTACTTAAGCGGTTCATAAATATCCCAGGCCACTTTCAATGAATCGACTATGAAGTCTGCCACTTCATCAACATCAAGATCATTGGTATTCACTTTTGAATGATGATAGGAGTATATTTCTTGTCTGGTGTAAAAGAGTTCTTCGATTTCCTCAAGGGACCGACTTTGTAAAACAGGTCTACTATCAATTAGTAAGCCTATTCTCTCTTTCCAGTATTCCCAAGATAAGTCCAGATAAAAGACAATGCAATTGGATAAACAGATATTCCGTATATCCTCTTGTAAAAATGCCCCGCCTCCTACTGAAATGATTTTCAATTGTTGTTGACTAAAGTTTTCAATCACACTTTTTTCTTTTTCGCGAAAAGTTTTTTCCCCAAACTTCTTGAATATTTCTGTAGTGGGCATATTGAATTCCTTTTCAATTTCTTGATCTATATCAATAAAGTCCCTATATAATTTCCTTGCTACTTTCTGACCGATCGTCGTCTTTCCTACTCCCATAAAGCCAATAAAAACGATACTTTGCATCCTCAAAGATGTGTTTTTATTAATCATTTATAAATCCCTCTCCCAACTATTTTTATAATGATTAAAAGTCTCTCCTGAAATTTTTAAAATATATTTATTATAGTATAAGAAAGTAAAATTGTAAAAAAATTTTTTAATATTTGGACAATGAAATTCCGTGATTTAACGGTTTATTTTAAATCAATCCATTCGAAAGGAACAATCAGTTTTCATTATTCGATTTATACATCTATTTATACGTTTCTTCATCTATACAGTTTGTTATTGCCGTTACCTATCACTTGCAAGCTTTATGGATTTTTCCAAAAGCATTACTAGGTTGAAGGGGGATGTGTTTCAAACGGGTCTTTGAATTAATTAAATGGGTGGGAGCAATGATTTTGTTTGATTATATGTTTTAAGCGGAAGCCAAGGTACGACAAGTGCATTTATTCCTACTTACAGTGATTAAATCATTTAACAAAGAAATGTTTGAAATGTGTTGACTTTATATTGGGAAAGGATTAATATAAATAAGCACCAACTAAGACATGCGAAAAACTTCATCACTTTCGGCAGATTGCTGAAAGAAATAACTATTGACTTCTTACTATGAAAATGATAAGATGAAATGGTCGCTGAAAAACACAGCGATTTAAAATAAGTTAAAAACTTCGCAGAAGTTGACAACTAATCAACGAGATGTTATGATGAATAAACAGCCGTTTGAAAGAACGATTGTGAAATTGCTCTTTGAAAACTGAACAAAACAAAGCGCCAACGTTAAATTTTAAGTGAGCACACACTATCAAAAAAGCAAATGAGCAAGTCAAACATTTCTTCGGAGAGTTTGATCCTGGCTCAGGACGAACGCTGGCGGCGTGCCTAATACATGCAAGTCGAGCGAATCGACGGGAGCTTGCTCCCTGAGATTAGCGGCGGACGGGTGAGTAACACGTGGGCAACCTGCCTATAAGACTGGGATAACTTCGGGAAACCGGAGCTAATACCGGATACGTTCTTTTCTCGCATGAGAGAAGATGGAAAGACGGTTTACGCTGTCACTTATAGATGGGCCCGCGGCGCATTAGCTAGTTGGTGAGGTAATGGCTCACCAAGGCGACGATGCGTAGCCGACCTGAGAGGGTGATCGGCCACACTGGGACTGAGACACGGCCCAGACTCCTACGGGAGGCAGCAGTAGGGAATCTTCCGCAATGGACGAAAGTCTGACGGAGCAACGCCGCGTGAACGAAGAAGGCCTTCGGGTCGTAAAGTTCTGTTGTTAGGGAAGAACAAGTACCAGAGTAACTGCTGGTACCTTGACGGTACCTAACCAGAAAGCCACGGCTAACTACGTGCCAGCAGCCGCGGTAATACGTAGGTGGCAAGCGTTGTCCGGAATTATTGGGCGTAAAGCGCGCGCAGGTGGTTCCTTAAGTCTGATGTGAAAGCCCACGGCTCAACTGTGGAGGGTCATTGGAAACTGGGGAACTTGAGTGCAGAAGAGGAAAGTGGAATTCCAAGTGTAGCGGTGAAATGCGTAGAGATTTGGAGGAACACCAGTGGCGAAGGCGACTTTCTGGTCTGTAACTGACACTG
>NZ_CM174415.1:407500-5160000 GCF_057835005.1 Peribacillus sp. GL_122
GAGGCAAATCCCGTTTCCATTAAGGCGGAGCTGTGATGGCGAGGGAAATATAGTACCGAAGTTCCTGATTCCACGCTGCCAAGAAAAGCCTCTAGTGAGATGTAAGGTGCCCGTACCGCAAACCGACACAGGTAGGCGAGGAGAGAATCCTAAGGTGTGCGAGAGAACTCTCGTTAAGGAACTCGGCAAAATGACCCCGTAACTTCGGGAGAAGGGGTGCTTTTTAGGGTGAATAGCCCAGAAAAGCCGCAGTGAATAGGCCCAGGCGACTGTTTAGCAAAAACACAGGTCTCTGCGAAGCCGCAAGGCGAAGTATAGGGGCTGACACCTGCCCGGTGCTGGAAGGTTAAGGGGAGAGGTTAGCGCAAGCGAAGCTTTGAACCGAAGCCCCAGTAAACGGCGGCCGTAACTATAACGGTCCTAAGGTAGCGAAATTCCTTGTCGGGTAAGTTCCGACCCGCACGAAAGGTGTAACGATCTGGGCACTGTCTCAACGAGAGACTCGGTGAAATTATAGTACCTGTGAAGATGCAGGTTACCCGCGACAGGACGGAAAGACCCCGTGGAGCTTTACTGCAGCCTGATATTGAATTTTGGTACAGCTTGTACAGGATAGGTAGGAGCCTGAGAAGCCGGAGCGCTAGCTTCGGTGGAGGCGTTGGTGGGATACTACCCTGGCTGTATTGAAATTCTAACCCGCGCCCCTTATCGGGGTGGGAGACAGTGTCAGGTGGGCAGTTTGACTGGGGCGGTCGCCTCCTAAAGAGTAACGGAGGCGCCCAAAGGTTCCCTCAGAATGGTTGGAAATCATTCGTAGAGTGTAAAGGCACAAGGGAGCTTGACTGCGAGACCTACAAGTCGAGCAGGGACGAAAGTCGGGCTTAGTGATCCGGTGGTTCCGCATGGAAGGGCCATCGCTCAACGGATAAAAGCTACCCCGGGGATAACAGGCTTATCTCCCCCAAGAGTCCACATCGACGGGGAGGTTTGGCACCTCGATGTCGGCTCATCGCATCCTGGGGCTGTAGTCGGTCCCAAGGGTTGGGCTGTTCGCCCATTAAAGCGGTACGCGAGCTGGGTTCAGAACGTCGTGAGACAGTTCGGTCCCTATCCGTCGCGGGCGCAGGAAATTTGAGAGGAGCTGTCCTTAGTACGAGAGGACCGGGATGGACGCACCGCTGGTGTACCAGTTGTCTTGCCAAAGGCATAGCTGGGTAGCTACGTGCGGACGGGATAAGTGCTGAAAGCATCTAAGCATGAAGCCCCCCTCAAGATGAGATTTCCCATGGCGCAAGCTAGTAAGATCCCTGAAAGATGATCAGGTTGATAGGTCAGAGGTGGAAGCGTGGCGACATGTGGAGCTGACTGATACTAATAGATCGAGGACTTAACCAACGCTTTTTGAAAAATGAAATACCTTCTTATTATTATCTAGTTTTGAAGGAACAACGTTCCTTTCATGTTTGGTGGCGATAGCGAAGAGGTCACACCCGTTCCCATTCCGAACACGGCAGTTAAGCTCTTCAGCGCCGATGGTAGTTGGGGGTTTCCCCCTGTGAGAGTAGGACGCCGCCAAGCCATTTGAAAAGATCAGCCATCCGGCTGGTCTTTTTTTTGTATTGATATACTTTCAGCTTTCAGGGAGAAGTGATGTAGATTAAAATCTAGTTCGGCTTGTAGACTAATCTAGTCGACCTGAAACGAAATGGTTATACCGGCAGACTATTAATTGCAACCAAAATTGGAAAAATCGGCCTGGATCCTATTTAATTCGACCTAACGTTAACACTTGAATTGAAATAATTCATGTGAGTAAGATACGAATATGTACCGATTATGGAGCAATGGTTAATTTCATGAATCAGGCTATAGTAAATCAGAGGGGGAGAAGGGTAGGATAATGAAGGGGATGCATAATTTATGAGCGTAGGGCTTTAACTGAAGACAGGGATATCATAATTTGAGGCATTATGGAATTTTCAATTATGATGAAAACACATTTTTTAAAATGTATTCTTGTCTTTACTTGTTCTTTTCATTATACTAGGAAGAATTTATTGTTGATGAAGAACTTATTAATGCAAGTTGGATGCTAAGGAAGAAGATAGACAAAATAGAATTATGGAAGGGATCGGTATTGTGAGTAAAAAGAGTAAGGAAAAGTTTGAAGTCATCGAGGGCGAGACGATTGATGCATGTTTAGATCGAATTAAAGATGCAGGATACTTTCCTGTAAGGCGGACGGAGGAGCCTATCTTTGCCGAGAGAATTGAGAATGGCAAAGTCCAATATGTGCCAGTTGATCGAAAAATTGTATTCGAAGCAAAATTAATTGAGTAAAACACGAACGATTAATTAATATCATGTAAAAATATTCGATTTTAACTTGACATTAAAATGGCCGGAAGGTAAGATGAAGTTACATTAATACATCTCATATAATCATGGGGATATGGCCCAAAAGTTTCTACCTGATGACCGTAAATCATCGGACTATGAGAAAAGCATCTGACTATTTCGGAAACTAGCCAAGTCTTTTTGCACTTTTTCAAAAAGGCTTTCTTTTCCGGACAGGTTGCTTTCTCGATGAGGAAGCATCCTGTCCGGTTTTTTTATTTACATGTTATAGATAATGAGAAGCGTCCGTCTGCATACTCGGGACGCCATAATATGAGTGTTGGAGGGAAAGATGATATGAAACCGCAAGTTGGGGTTATTATGGGAAGTGTCTCGGATTGGGAAACGATGAAATACGCTTGTGAATCATTGGAACAGCTTGAGATTCCCTATGAAAAAAGAGTCGTTTCCGCCCACCGGACGCCGGATTTACTATTTGAATATGCAGAGAGTGCAAAAGAGAGAGATATTAAAGTGATTATTGCCGGAGCAGGCGGGGCTGCACATCTTCCAGGTATGACCGCCGCTAAAACGATTGTCCCTGTGATAGGCGTGCCAATACAGTCGAAGGCATTAAATGGGATGGATTCGTTATTATCGATTGTTCAAATGCCTGGTGGCGTACCGGTTGCAACGGTTGCGATCGGAAAAGCGGGCGCAGTCAATGCCGGTTTGTTTGCGGCTCAAATATTAGCAGCTTTTGATTCTGACATTGCTGATAGGTTAGAGGCTTTAAGAAACGAAACCAGAGAAAAGGTGTTACAGAGCAGTGAACAACTTAAATAATACAGTCATTTTACCGGGACAGACCATTGGAATAATCGGCGGTGGGCAATTGGGCAGGATGATGGCCTTATCGGCTAAGGCATCGGGCTTTAAGATAGCGGTCCTTGAGCCGACTGCAGAAGGTCCATGTGCTCAAGTGGCGGATATTGAAATCACTGGTGCTTATGATGATATCGAAGCATTGAAAAGATTAGCTGAGGTCAGTGACGTCATAACATACGAGTTTGAAAATATCAGTTCAGCAGCCCTGGATTGGTTAAAGCAACATGCATTTCTTCCACAGGGCTCAGAATTATTAAAGCTGACACAGGGTAGATTGACGGAAAAAAAAGCCATATCTGATGCGGGAGCTTCCGTTGCTCCATATCAGGAAATACAGGATATTTCAGAAATTTACCTTCATATAGAGAAATTAGGGTACCCTAGTGTGTTAAAAACGACGCGGGGCGGTTATGATGGAAAAGGGCAGTTGGTCATTAAGGAAGAAGCTGATATCAAAAAGGCTGAATCCCTGCTCAAAACAGGTAAATGTGTGCTGGAAGCCTGGATTCCTTTCGTAAAAGAAATCTCCATTATCGTGACGCGCAAGGCAAATGGCGAGGCAAGTCATTTTCCGATTGCGGAAAACATTCATATTGAAAACATTCTTCATAAAAGTATTGTTCCCGCCCGTATTAGTCAACAAGCTGAACGGAAAGCTATTAATGAAGCTTTGCAGCTTGCAGAGAAACTTGATTTGGTGGGGACATTGGCAGTCGAGATGTTTTTAACCGCTCAGGATGAGATCATCATTAATGAATTAGCGCCAAGACCTCATAACTCAGGCCATTATACAATGGAAGCATGTGAGACTTCACAGTTCGAACAGCATATAAGGGCTGTATGCAATTGGCCGCTCGGAAATACGGCGTTATTGAAGCCTGTGGTAATGATAAACATCCTTGGTGAGCATATCGGGCCTTTAATGGATGAAATTCCGACGCTTTCAGATTGGAAGGTTCACCTTTACGGTAAGAAAGAAGCCAAGATTAAGCGGAAAATGGGTCATGTGAATATTTTACGTCCAACGATTGAGGAAGCTCTTTTGGAAAGTGATCGAAGCAAAATATGGAATCAACAGGTTGAAACGGAGGAAGTAAAATGATTGAACGTTATACCCGCCCAGAGATGGGAAACATTTGGACAGAAAAGAACCGCTTTAATGCGTGGTTGGAAGTTGAAATCTTAGCTTGTGAAGCATGGTCTGAGCTAGGTGTCATTCCAAAAGAAGATGTGAAGCTTCTTCGTGAAAATGCCACATTCGATGTGGACCGTATCAATGAAATCGAAAAAGATACACGCCACGATGTTGTTGCTTTTACACGGGCGGTTTCTGAAACGTTAGGTGAAGAACGGAAATGGGTCCATTACGGACTGACTTCCACTGATGTGGTGGATACAGCTCTTTCATATGTGATAAAGCAAGCGAATGAGATCCTTGCCAAGGATTTAAATAACTTCGTGGAGATCCTGAAAAATAAAGCGAAAGAACATAAATACACGGTTCAAATGGGGCGTACACATGGAGTTCATGCTGAGCCGACCACTTTTGGGTTGAAACTGGCTCTTTGGTATCAAGAAATGAAACGCAATGTCGAACGTTTTGAAGAAGCAAGAAAGAACATAGAGGTTGGGAAAATCTCTGGAGCTGTCGGAACTTACGCTAATATCGACCCGTTCGTTGAAAAATTCGTTTGTGAAAAGCTTGGCCTTGAAGCAGCGCCAATTTCAACACAAACATTGCAGCGCGATCGCCACGCTCATTATATGAGCACATTGGCTTTAATAGCGACATCAATTGAAAAGTTCGCAGTGGAAATTCGCGGCTTGCAAAAAAGTGAAACACGCGAAGTGGAAGAATTCTTTGCAAAAGGACAAAAAGGATCTTCGGCGATGCCTCATAAACGGAATCCAATCGGTTCTGAAAATATGACGGGCATGGCTCGTGTAATCCGCGGTTACATGATGACAGCATATGAGAATGTGCCATTATGGCATGAACGTGACATTTCCCATTCTTCTGCTGAGCGCATCATCTTGCCGGATGCAACGATCGCATTAAACTACATGCTGAACCGTTTCAGCAACATAGTGAAGAACTTGACCGTTTATCCAGAAAATATGAAACGTAATATGGACCGTACGCTTGGATTGATTTTCTCACAACGTGTACTGCTTTCCCTTATCGATAAAGGACTTGTCCGTGAAGAAGCTTATGATACGGTTCAGCCGAAAGCGATGGAAGCATGGGAGCTTCAGGTTCCATTCAGAAGCTTGATCGAAAAGGATGATAAAATCACAAGCTTGCTTACGAAAGAAGAACTTGATGATTGTTTCGATCCTACACATCACCTGAAAAATGTTGATGTAATCTTTGATCGTTTAGGTTTATAAAAGTGAAGGCGGCAAACATGGCACCTCTAAACGGTGATATGTTTGCCAAGCCTGACCAATGGCAGGAAGATTCATAATATTCACAATGTGGGGGTCTGGACAGATGGAAAAACGAGAATTGTTGTATGAAGGAAAAGCGAAACAGATTTTTGCAACGGACAACAGTGAAATAGTATGGGTGGAATACAAGGATTCGGCAACAGCGTTCAATGGTGAGAAGAAGTCAGAGATAGCCGGAAAAGGTAAGTTGAATAATCAAATTACTAGCTTACTATTTTCAAAGCTTGCCCAAGAAAATATCCCGTCCCATTTTATTGAAATGCTTTCCGACCGGGAGCAGCTAGTAAAGAGGGTATCCATCATTCCGCTTGAAGTCGTTGTCAGAAATACGGCTGCCGGCAGTTTTTCCAAAAGGACTGGCATTGAAGAAGGCCAGCCGCTAAAGAAAACGCTGATTGAGTTCTACTATAAAGACGACGAGCTCGGCGATCCTCTGTTAACGGAAGACCATATTGAAGAATTGGAACTTGCAAGCAAGGAAGATGTAGCGATTTTAAAAGAAAAAGCACAAGAAATCAGTATCGTCTTAACTTCCTTCTTTAAAGAGTTGGACATTAAATTGATTGATTTTAAATTAGAGTTCGGTAAAACCCCGAATGGAGACATTTTGCTGGCAGATGAAATTTCACCTGATACCTGCCGATTATGGGATATTAACACGAACGAAAAGTTAGACAAAGATGTATTCCGCCGTGATTTAGGAAGTTTAACAGATGCTTACGAAAAAATACTAGCAAAGTTGGAGGGCACTCAACATGTATAAGGTTAAGGTATATATCACACTACGCGAAAGTGTACTAGATCCACAGGGAGCAGCAGTGCAACAATCACTTCATAGCTTGACATATAACGAAGTTAGTGATGTTCGAGTGGGGAAATACATTGAACTTACAATTAAAGATACGGATCGTGATTTAGATCAACTTGTGAAGGAAATGTGTGAAAAACTATTGGCCAATACGGTAATTGAAGCTTACCGTTATGATGTTGAGGAGGTTATCACCCAATGAAATTTGCTGTCATAGTTTTCCCTGGTTCCAATTGTGATGTCGATATGTACCATGCGATAAAGGATGCACTGGGGGAAGAAGTGGAGTATGTTTGGCACTCTACAGACAATCTAGATCAGTATGATGGGATTCTCCTTCCAGGAGGTTTCTCTTATGGAGACTATTTACGCTCTGGAGCAATTGCACGATTTTCGAATGTAATGGCCGAAGTCGTAAAAGCTGCACAAGCAGGAAAGCCTGTCTTGGGTGTCTGCAATGGTTTTCAGATTTTACTTGAAGCAGGACTTTTACCTGGAGCGATGCGCCGTAATGAAGGCTTGAAATTCATTTGCCGCAATGTAGGACTGAAGGTTGAAAATAATCAATCGATGTTCACGACAGGATATGAATTAAATGAAACGATTACGATCCCGGTTGCCCATGGTGAAGGGAATTACTACTGCGATAATGAGACATTGGCTGAATTAAAACGAAATAACCGCATCTTGTTCACGTATGATGGTGAAAATCCAAACGGAAGCTTGGAACAGATAGCGGGAATTACAAATGAAAAAGGAAATGTCCTCGGAATGATGCCTCATCCCGAACGTGCTGTTGATTCGCTGCTTGGCAGTAAAGACGGCTTAAAGATTTTTCAATCCATCGTAAAAAACTGGAGGGAATCACATGTTATTACAGCTTGAACCAAGTCCGGAAAAAATTAAATCGGATCGTTTGTACGCAACTATGGGACTATCCGATGATGAATTTGCAATGGTGGAGAAAATCTTAGGCAGACTGCCGAATTATACGGAAACTGGATTGTTTTCGGTTATGTGGTCAGAGCATTGTTCCTACAAAAATTCGAAACCCATCTTAAGGAAGTTCCCGATTACAGGGGAGAAAGTGCTACAAGGTCCTGGTGAAGGTGCAGGTATCGTTGATATCGGTGACGATCAGGCTGTCGTTTTTAAAATTGAAAGTCATAACCACCCTTCGGCAATAGAACCTTATCAAGGTGCTGCTACTGGTGTCGGCGGTATTATCCGTGATGTCTTCTCCATGGGTGCCCGTCCGATTGCGATGTTGAACTCGCTTCGCTTTGGTGAGTTAGACAATGATCGCGTGAAATATTTATTTAAAGAAGTGGTTGCCGGGATTGCAGGATACGGGAATTGTATCGGTATTCCAACTGTCGGCGGAGAAATACAATTTGATCCATCGTATGAGGGGAATCCTCTAGTCAATGCCATGTGTGTAGGATTGATCGATCATAAGGACATTAAAAAAGGCCAAGCGCATGGAGTGGGCAACACAGTGATGTATGTGGGTGCCAAAACTGGACGTGATGGAATTCATGGAGCAACATTTGCATCTGAAGAGCTATCAGAGTCTTCGGAAGAAAAACGGCCTGCCGTACAAGTAGGCGATCCATTCATGGAGAAACTGCTTTTGGAAGCATGCCTTGAATTGATTCAAAATGATGCCCTTGTTGGCATTCAGGATATGGGAGCAGCGGGTCTTACAAGCTCATCTGCCGAGATGGCGAGTAAAGCTGGATCAGGAATAAAAATGAATCTTGATTTGGTACCGCAGCGTGAAACAGGAATGACAGCATATGAAATGATGCTTTCTGAATCACAAGAGCGGATGCTGATCGTTGTAACTAAAGGACGCGAACAGGAAATCGTTGACTTGTTTACGAAATATGACCTAGAAGCGGTTGCTGTTGGAGAAGTAACAGATGACAAAAATCTAACACTTTCCCATCAAGGTGAAATCGTTGCTGAGGTTCCGGTTGATGCATTGGCTGAAGAAGCTCCAATTTATCACAAGCCTTCTGCAGAACCGCAATATTTCCGTGACTTCCAAAGCATGACTGCAGAAGTGCCAGTCATTGGAGATTATAAAGAAACATTGGTATCACTATTGAAGCAACCGACAATTTCGAGTAAGGAATGGGTCTACGACCAATATGATTACATGGTCCGCACGAATACAGTCGTCTCACCTGGATCGGATGCGGCGGTAGTGCGTGTTCGGGGTACGAATAAGGCCCTTGCCATGACGACGGATTGCAACTCCCGCTTTATTTATTTAGATCCTGAAACAGGTGGCAAAATCGCAGTGGCTGAAGCTGCCCGTAACATCATTTGCTCGGGTGCAGAGCCTTTGGCGATTACGGATTGCTTGAATTTTGGGAATCCAGAAAAACCTGAAATATTTTGGCAATTGGAAAAAGCGGCAGACGGTATGAGTGAAGCTTGCAGAAGCTTAAGTACTCCTGTAATTGGCGGAAATGTCTCCCTTTACAATGAAACGAATGGTGAAGCGATTTATCCGACACCTGTAGTTGGGATGGTTGGTCTTGTCAGTGACCTTCAGCACATCACTACACAAACATTTAAAAATGAATCCGATTTGATTTATGTGGTCGGCGAAGCGAAAGTTGAATTTGGAGGCAGTGAATTACAGAAAATGCTTGAGGGTAAAATCTTTGGACGAGCTCCAGAACTTGATTTGGCCATTGAACAAAAACGTCAGCAGCAAATTCTAACTGCAATCCAAAAAGGACTTGTTGCATCAGCCCATGACCTTTCGGAAGGCGGTTTGGCAGTGGCTTTAGCTGAATCTTTATTCGGGGCTAGCAAACTTGGGGCAAAAGTGAATATATCCGGCGAACCGGTATCCGAATTATTCAGTGAAACGCAATCACGATTCTTACTGTCCATCAATCCTGAAAACAAAGCCGCATTTGAGGCACTTGTTGAAGATGCGATATGCATAGGTTCAGTAACTGCTGATAATAAATTAGTTGTGGAGACAAGCAGTGATAGCAAAGTATTGGAAGCGGACGTTGAAGATTTACAAACAGCTTGGAAGGGAGCCATACCATGCTTGCTGAAATAAGAAGCCTAAACGAAGAGTGTGGTGTTGTTGGAGTCTGGGGACATCAGGATGCTGCACAGCTTGCTTACTACGGTTTGCATAGCTTGCAACATCGTGGTCAAGAGGGAGCAGGCATCGTCGTGACGGATGGTGAGCAGATGTCCATCTCTAAGGGCGAAGGACTTGTCACAGAGATATTCACTGCCGAAAAAATGCAGGCACTTTCCGGTACCGGAAAAGCGGCAATCGGCCATGTCCGTTATACAACGGCAGGCGGCGGCGGGTATCAAAATGTTCAGCCTTTCTTGTTCAATTCGCATACAGGAGGGCTGGCTCTTGCCCATAATGGGAATATCGTCAATGCCCATCAGTTAAAAGCACAGCTTGAAGGACAGGGAAGCATTTTTCAAACGACATCTGACACGGAAGTTCTGGCACATCTGATTAAACGCTCCGGCTACTCGGATGTAAGAGATTCCGTGAAGAACAGTTTAAGCATGCTGAAGGGAGCCTATGCCTTTGTCATCATGACCGAAAACCAAATGATCATGGCAAGAGATCCGCATGGCTTCCGTCCACTTTCCTTAGGGAAAATAGGCGATGCATATTTCGCTGCATCAGAAACATGTGCACTTGATATTGTAGGTGCAGAATTCATCCGCGATATTGAGCCGGGTGAACTCGTTATCATTAATGATGAGGGAATCACATCCGAGTACTTTTCGCTTTCCAGTCAACAGGCAATGTGCACGATGGAGTACGTGTATTTCTCCCGTCCGGATAGCAACATTGATGGTATCAATGTCCATACGGCACGAAAAAACCTTGGCAAGCAAATGGCACTGGAAACCAAAATTGAAGCAGATGTAGTTACAGGTGTACCTGATTCCAGCATTTCGGCAGCGATTGGCTATGCTGAAGCTGCAGGCATTCCATATGAAATGGGTTTAATAAAAAATCGGTATGTTGGACGGACGTTCATTCAGCCATCACAAAGTCTGCGTGAACAAGGCGTGAAGATGAAACTATCACCTGTAAGAGGGGTAGTGGAAGGTAAGCGGGTCATAATGGTTGATGATTCAATCGTCCGAGGGACAACGAGCAGAAGGATTGTCCGCATGTTAAAAGATGCCGGAGCTAAAGAAGTTCATGTAGTAATCAGCTCACCACCGATCAAGAATCCATGTTTTTATGGCATAGACACGTCTAAAAAGGAAGAACTGATTGCGAACTCTAAATCGGTGGAGGAAATAAGGGAAATCATCGGTGCTGATTCCTTAACTTTTTTAAGTGTCGAAGGTATGGTCGAAGCAATTGGACGACCGTTTCCTGGAGAAACGCGCGGTTCATGCCTAGCTTGTTTCACCGGAAATTATCCGACTGAAATTTTTGAATACGAACGAGAAAAAACAAAATGTTAATCAAGTCGGCAATGATGATTGATTTTCGGAGGAGGATTTCAAATGGCTAATGCATATAAACAGGCTGGTGTGGATATTGAGGCTGGTTATGAAGCGGTAAATCGAATGAAAAAACATGTAAAGCGCACATTTCGTCCAGAAGTAATGAATGGTCTTGGCGGTTTCGGCGGCATGTTTGATTTATCTTCCTTGAACCTTAAAGAACCTGTGCTCATTTCAGGTACGGATGGAGTGGGTACAAAACTTTTGTTGGCTTTCATGATGGATAAACACGATACAATTGGAGTGGATTGTGTAGCTATGTGCGTCAATGATGTTGTCGTTCAAGGTGCTGCACCTTTATACTTTTTAGATTATATTGCCTGCGGTAAAGCAGATCCTGAACGAATTGAAATGATCGTCAAAGGAATTGCAGATGGCTGTGAGCAGGCGGGCTGTGCTTTAATCGGCGGAGAAACGGCTGAAATGCCTGGCATGTACGAGACGGAAGAATACGATGTTGCAGGTTTTACTGTAGGTGCCGTTGAAAAATCACGTCTAATTACTGGTGAAGCAATCTCGGCGGGTGACGTTGTTATTGGACTCGCTTCAAGCGGCATCCACAGTAATGGGTATTCCCTTGTTCGTAAAATCCTTCTTGAAGACTCAGGTATGGGGCTTCATGACTTCGTACCGGAACTGGATTGCAAGTTGGGAGAGGAATTATTAAAACCGACAAAAATCTATGTGAAGTCCGTTTTATCGACGTTGGAAAAATTTGAAGTTAATGGTCTTGCCCATATCACTGGTGGGGGATTCATCGAGAATATTCCGCGGATTCTTCCTGAAGGATGCGGTGTTGAAATCGAGCTCGGAAGCTGGGAAATTCCAACTATATTCTCATTCCTTGAAGAAAAAGGGAACCTTGTAAAAGAGGAAATGTTCAATATCTTCAATATGGGAATCGGAATGACGGCCGTCGTGAAAAAAGAAGTGGCATCCGATGTGCTAGCCCACCTACGTTCTTGCGGTGAAGAAGCCTCAGTTATTGGAACGGTTGTGGATGGAAATGGAGTGTCGTTCAAATAATGAAACGCCTTGCTGTCTTTGCATCAGGTAACGGTAGTAATTTTCAATCAATTGCTGAAGCAATAAAAAGTGGAAAGCTAGAGGCGGAAATCTGTCTTGTCGTTTGCGATCGTGAAGACGCATATGTGCTTGAGAGAGCTAAGCTTGAGAAGATTGATTCTTTCTCCTTTTCAGCGAAGAATTACTCGAACAAGACTGAGTATGAATCGGAAATCCTCGAAAAACTTCGCCAGTATGAGATAGAATTTATCATTCTGGCTGGTTATATGCGTTTGATCGGTCCGACATTATTACAAAAGTATTCACAGAGGATTGTGAACATCCACCCTTCACTTCTGCCTAGTTTTCCAGGCAAGGATGCAATTGGCCAGGCTTTTGACGCCGGAGTGAAGGAAACGGGGGTAACGGTTCATTATGTCGATGATGGAATGGACACAGGACCGGTCATTGCCCAAAAGGCAGTGCCAATTCTTGAGGGGGATACGAAAGACATCCTTCAAAAAAGGATTCAGGAAATGGAGCATGACTTGTATCCGTCAGTTTTGCAGGATCTATGCCACAAGAAACTTACTTAATGGAGGGACCAACATAACATGAAGAAACGTGCATTAATTAGTGTATCGGATAAAACAGGTATCGTAGAATTTGCTCAAGGTTTAATTGAAGCAGGTTTTGAAATCATTTCTACAGGCGGTACTAAAAAAACGCTGCAGGATAATGGTATTGAGGTAATTGGAATCAGTGACGTCACCGGTTTCCCGGAAATATTGGATGGACGTGTTAAGACACTTCACCCGAATGTCCATGGAGCAGTGTTGGCAAAACATGATGACAAAAGTCACGCAGCACAGCTTGCAGAGCATAATATTGAACCCATTCAACTTGTCTGTGTGAACCTATATCCATTCCAAGCGACTATTTCCAAACCGGAAGTCACTGTGGAAGATGCTATTGAAAACATCGATATCGGTGGACCGACAATGCTTCGTTCTTCTGCTAAAAACCACGAATATGTGACTGTTATCGTTGATTCCAATGACTATCCTACCGTATTGGCTGAGCTGAAACAAAACGGCGGGGTATCAAAAACCACGAATCGCCGCCTGGCTGCAAAAGTTTTCCGCCATACAGCAGCATATGATGCCGTTATTTCAGAGTATATGACAGAGCTTGCCGATGAAGAAAATCCTGAATCATTGACTGTTACCTATGAATTGAAACAGTCGCTTCGTTATGGAGAAAATCCACATCAAAAAGCTGCATTTTATAAAAAACCGCTTGGTTCCGTTTTCTCAATTGCAGAAGCGAATCAATTACATGGAAAAGAACTTTCATACAACAACATTAATGATGCTGATGCAGCACTTCAAATCGTTAAAGAATTCAATGAGCCAGCTGCCGTTGCAGTCAAACATATGAATCCTTGCGGCGTCGGTGTCGGTGCGACCATTTTGGAAGCATATGAAAAAGCTTATGAGGCAGATGCCACTTCCATTTTCGGCGGGATCATCGCTTTGAACCGTGAAGTTGATAAGGCGACTGCGGAGAAGCTTCATGAAATTTTCCTTGAAATCATCATTGCTCCTGGGTTTACACAAGAGGCAGTGGAAGTATTGACAAGCAAGAAAAACCTTCGTTTATTAACGATCGATTTCGACGCGGTTAAAAAGCCTGAACGCAAATTGACATCCATTGAAGGCGGATTACTTATTCAAGATCGGGATGCACATAGCTTAAAGGATGCTGAGATAAAAGTGGCAACGAAACGTGAGCCTACCCCTGAAGAGTGGAAAGCCATGGAGCTTGGCTGGAAAATCGTGAAACATGTCAAGTCGAATGCAATAGTGGTTAGTAACGATCAAATGACATTAGGTGTTGGCGCAGGTCAAATGAACCGTGTGGGAGCTGCAAAAATTGCTCTGGAACAAGCTGGGGAAAGAGCGACAGGAAGTGCATTGGCATCAGATGCTTTCTTCCCAATGGATGATACTGTAGAAGCGGCAGCGAAAGCGGGCGTCACGGCAATCATTCAGCCTGGTGGATCTGTTAAAGATGAGGATTCAATCAAGAAAGCTGATGAATATGGGATTACGATGGTGTTTACAGGAATTCGTCACTTTAAACATTAATCAAAAATGAGGTGCGATAATGAATGTATTAGTAATTGGCCGGGGCGGCAGGGAGCATGCCATAGCCCGCAAACTATTTGAAAGTAAACGGGTTGGGACTGTTTTTGCAGCACCGGGAAATCCAGGGATGACCGATGTAGCGACTCTTGTTCCGATTGATGAAAACAATCACGGGGATTTGGTTGCCTTTGCCAAGAAGAATGCAGTTTCATTAACCGTGATTGGGCCCGAAACCCCATTGTTGAATGGACTTACCGATGATTTTACGGAGGCAGGATTACAGGTATTTGGCCCTAATGGCCGTGCTGCAGTCATCGAGGGGAGTAAATCCTTTGCTAAAGATTTAATGAAGAACTACAGCATTCCGACAGCAGAATATGAAACATTTTCTGATTATGATTCAGCAAAGGCATATATCGAAAAAATGGGTGCACCCATCGTCATTAAAGCGGATGGTTTGGCTGCAGGAAAAGGTGTCGTAGTTGCCATGACGATGGAAGAAGCGTTAGACGCCATCCATGATATGCTAGTCGGAGCAAAGTTCGGCGAAGCATCTGCCAAAGTCGTTATTGAGGAATTCCTTGATGGTGAGGAATTTTCATTGATGGCATTCGTTAATGGGGAAAAAGTGTATCCGATGGTCATTGCTCAAGATCATAAGCGGGTTTTTGATGGAGATCAGGGTCCGAACACAGGTGGAATGGGTGCATACTCACCGGTGCCGCAAATTTCCGATGAAATGATTCAGACCGCAGTCGAAACAATTCTTAAGCCCACGGTAAATGCGATGATTTCGGAGAATCGGAGTTTTACAGGAATATTATATGCCGGGTTGATCGCTACCGAAAAAGGCACAAAAGTCATTGAGTTCAATGCCCGTTTTGGCGATCCTGAAACGCAAGTTGTTTTACCGCGCCTAAAAACAGATTTCGTAGATACGCTTGAAGCGGTTCTTTCTGGAGAGGATTTAGAACTTGAGTGGCATGAAGAGGCCGTTCTTGGAGTGGTCGTCGCAGCTGATGGATATCCAGGGGAATATAAAAAGGGTTCTATCATTAAAGGCTTGGAAAAGATTGATCCGAACGCCCATGTTTACCATGCTGGAACGGCTCTCGATAGTGAGGGGAATTTCATCTCGAATGGCGGACGTGTACTTCTGGTTGCTGCAAAAGGGAAAGATTTGTCATCTGCCCAAGCTGAAGTATATAAAGAGTTAGGGCATATTGAGAAAGGCGGCTTATTCTGGCGAACGGATATTGGCTACCGTGCAATAAAATACAATTTTTCATCATAATATAAAGAAGCTGACTCTAAGCGGAGTCAGCTTCTTCTTTAGAAAAAACTTAATATGAATCAGATTGATTAGTGTGATTCTCCTGTTTTGGTTCATTCTTCATTAAGGTTTGTCCGTTTTCCATTGCATCGACAACAGGACAATATCGGAGAATGCCTTCGCCTATTTTCATGGCAGAAAGCATGACCACAAATATATAAGATTGGTTTTTCCATGGTTTTTTAACCATTTTAGCCATAGCCCATGTTAGCAATGTAAAACCACAGGTAATTCGCATTAATGCATTTATTATACTGATATTTTGTTTAAACTTCACTTAAAGTCCATCCCTTCACAAAAATTTAACAATATTCTGGTTAACATTACTGTTCTAATGAGGCAAGTATGTTACTATGAAATAAAATTGGATTGAAAATGGTTTTTTTCATACATCTGTTTCTATAAAATTATGGGGGAATGTTTATGCTTGAACAGCGCTATAGATGGAAAAATAAACATCTAAGAGAACATATAGATGTGCTGGATGGCAATAGGGCACCACACATTCTGCTTAAAAATACGACTTATTTAAATCAGGCATTACGAAAATGGGTAAAAGCGAATATATGGATATATGATGATCGCATCGTATATGTCGGCGATAAGCTTCCTGATAATATAGACCGCTGTGAAATGGTAGACTGTACAAACCAGTACTTAGTCCCGGGTTATATTGAGCCGCATTCACACCCTTCTCAATTATATAATCCCCTTTCTTTTTCACGTTATGCATCTCATTTTGGCACAACGACATTGATCAATGATAACTTGCCGTTTCTATTGCAGTTAGATAAAAAGAAAGCGTTTTCTCTTTTGAAAGAATTACGTAACATTCCTGTAACAATGTATTGGTGGAGCCGTTTTGACGGACAAACGGAATTGATCGATGAAGATATGGTCTTTTCCCACGGGGCCGTTAAATCATGGCTGGAGCATGATGCCGTATTACAGGGCGGGGAACTAACTGGATGGCCGAAGCTTCTCGATGGGGATGACATGATGCTGCACTGGATCCAGGAAGCAAAGCGTATGAGGAAGAAAATAGAAGGACACTTTCCAGGTGCTTCAGAGAAGACTTTAGCAAAAATGACCCTGTTCGGCGCCGATTGTGATCATGAGGCAATGACAGGTGATGAAGTCATGTCGCGCTTGCTGCAGGGCTATTATGTATCGTTAAGACATTCTTCGATCCGGCCGGATTTACCAAAGATGATACAGGAAATCCATGAACTGGGCATCGATCATTATGACAAATTCTTTTATACGACAGATGGATCGCCGCCTTCCTTTTATGAAGGTGGTTTCATAGACTGCCTGATCAAAATAGCGATAGAAAATGGCGTTCCGGTCATAGATGCATATAATATGGCAACTATCAACATTGCACGATATTATAACATTGAATACCTTCATGGCAATATTGCCACTGGAAGGGTAGCTAACATCAACTTCCTGACCGATGTGAAGGAACCAGCACCGGTTTCGGTAATGGCAAAAGGGAAATGGGTTAAAAGGGATGGTGAAATCATTCCGGATAAACAGCAAATCGAATGGAGTGATTTCGATTTTAAACCACTTGATCTTGATTGGGATCTTAGTTTAAAGGAAGATTTTGAGTTTTCCATGCCGTTTGGGATTGAATTGGTCAATAATGTCATTACGAAACCGTACTCCCTTTCCAATGATGTTGGGTATGAAGAACTGAACTTTGAGGATGATGAATGCTTTTTCATGCTTATCGATCGGGAAGGGAAATGGCGCATCAATACGATATTAAAAGGGTTTGCGGACAAATTGTGTGGCTTTGCTGGCTCTTATACAAATACAGGTGATATCATACTAATCGGTAAAAGGAAAAAGGATATGCATTTGGCATTTAACCGGCTGAAGGAAATCGGCGGTGGAATCATTTTAACGGAACAAGGCAAGGTGATCCATGAACTTCCTCTGAAATTAAAGGGAGTCATGTCCACTAAGGAGGTTCCTGAACTGATAGAAGAAGAAAATGAATTGAAACATTTGCTGCGAGACAGAGGTTATCGTTTCGCCGATCCTGTGTACACCCTTTCATTCTTTTCGACAACCCATCTGCCATATATAAGGCTAACCCAGCGAGGAGTATATGATGTAATGAATAAAACTATACTCTTTCCCACTATAATGCGTTAAAATATAAGAGAAGAAATGGCTAATAAATCAGAGGAGTGGAAAGATGAATTTTAAGAGAGTTCTTTTCATGGTTATTGCTATTTTACTGCTGGCAGGCTGTTCTACGAAAGAAGATCCTGCATCGGATGACAGTAAGCCGAAAGACCAAGCTGTCATCAAAAATACAGATGTGAAAAATGAACCTTCCAATGAGTTTCCACTTACAGGTATAGCCACCGATGCAGGCAGTGAGCGAAGGGCTGCAGCAGTGATGATTAATAATCATCCAGAAGCACGCCCACAATCGGGCCTCTCAGAAGCCGATATGGTCTACGAAATGCTTGCAGAAGGTGACATAACCAGATTTTTAGCTATCTTCCAAAGTGAAATGCCAAGCCAAATCGGTCCGATTCGGAGTGCAAGGGACTATTATATCGAATTGGCTAAAGGCCTTGATTGCATCTATGTCTGTCATGGGAATAGCCCCGAGGCAAAAACCATGCTGGACAAAGGGTATATTGATAACTTGAACGGATTATATTATGATGGTACTTTGTTTCAACGTTCGGCAGATCGAAAAGCACCGCATAATTCCTACACCTCCTTTGAGGATATCCAAAAAGGTGCGAAGGAAAAGGGATATGAGTTGAATGGTGCACCGGAGCCTTATGCCTTCCTTACAAAGGAAGAGGCGGCTGGCCTTCAAGGGGAACCGGCATTGAAAACCGAGGTTTCCTACGGATCAGACGAGTATGATGTTCAGTATGAATACGAAGTCACGGAAGAGAAATATAAACGTTATTCGAATGGAGAGCAAACAGTCGAGCATAAATCGAATAAACCTATTTTACTGGATAATATATTGATCATTGAGGCTGCTCATCAAGTGATCGACGATAAAGGGCGTCGTAAAATCGACTTGAAAAGTGGCGGAAAAGGTTATTTACTTCAAAAAGGAAAAGCGAATGAAGTAGAATGGGTTAATAAGGATGGTCGGATTATACCAGTGAAAAACGATAAAGAAGTAGGGTTGATTCCAGGGAAAACTTGGGTCAATATTATTCCGGATGAACCTGGTTTAGTAAGAGACGTCTCATTTTGATACCCATGAAATTGAGGGGGAGTAACATGCAAATTGATAAGTTGAGAGGAAAAGAAACGGATCAGCTGTTTAAGTCGATCCTTTCCTTGCGTGATTTGGACGAATGCTATCGATTTTTTGATGATTTATGCACAGTTAATGAAATTTCATCACTGGCACAGCGTCTTGAAGTAGCCCGCATGCTTGAAGAAGGGAAAACCTATCATAAAATCGAAACGGAAACGGGTGCAAGCACGGCTACGATTTCCAGGGTCAAACGCTGCTTGAATTACGGAAATGACGCTTATTCCATGGCTCTTAACCGTATTAAGGATAACGTCGAGGAAACAACTGAATCTTAATTCTTTCGATTATAATAAAAAGCCGGGGAATTCATTTCCCGGCTTTTTACTTTGAGTCCAGCACTCTCTTTGCCGGCTGTCTTTCAGCCGTATCCATGTTATATTGGATTTTAGATTCAGAGGTTCCATTTGGTAATAACATTTTATCGATACTTCTCTTTTTTAATGAAAAATCTTAATGCTATAATGGTGTAATGGGAAGTGTGAATGGAGGATTATAATGTACGATTTTCGCGAGTGGAAACATGTTTTCAAACTCGATCCAAATAAAGAAATAAGTGATGAAGCCCTTGAAAAAGTTTGTGAATCCGGTACCGATGCAATAATGGTCGGGGGAACGGATGGAATCACGCTTGAGAATGTGCTTCATTTAATGGCACGTGTCAGACGATATACAGTCCCATGTGTGATGGAAATTTCTTCTGTTGAAACGGTGACGCCAGGGTTTGATTTATATTTCATTCCGAGTGTCCTGAATAGCACCAACCCGGATTGGATGATGAAACTGCATCAGCAAGCAGTCAAGGAATACGGATACCTTTTGAATTGGGATGAAATTTTCGTTGAAGGGTACTGTATCCTGAATCCTGAGTGCAAGGCGGCCCAATTGACGAAAGCCAATACCGATTTGGATATGGATGATGTGGGTGCATACGCGATGATGGCGGAAAAAATGTTCAACCTGCCGATTTTTTATTTGGAATACAGCGGTGATTACGGCGATGTCCAGATGGTGGAAGCAGCTAAAGAGAGTTTGGAGGATACCGTACTATTCTATGGCGGTGGGATAAAATCGGTTGAACAAGCCAAAGAGATGTCTAAGATTGCGGATGTCATCGTTGTCGGCAATGTGATTTATGAAGATTTGAAAGTGGCACTTGCAACAGTTGCGGCAGTTAAATGAAAACATGTAATAAATATAGTATACTAAAACAGAAACGAATGTTCGTATAGGTGGTGTGATAATGCAATATTTAGCGGAAAAATTACTAATAGGTTTGAATGAACAGCAACAAAAAGCAGTGAAATCAACTGATGGCCCACTTTTAATCATGGCTGGGGCAGGAAGTGGAAAGACGCGTGTGCTGACTCACCGAATAGCTTACTTGATGGTCGAGAAGGAAATAGCGCCTTGGAACATCCTTGCAATCACGTTCACCAACAAGGCGGCACGTGAGATGAAGGAGAGGATCCGTGCCATACTAGGCGGTGCGTCCGAAGATATCTGGATTTCGACTTTCCACTCGATGTGTGTCCGCATTTTACGAAGAGATATCGATCGTATCGGTTTTAATAGGAACTTCTCGATATTGGATACGACGGATCAGCAATCGGTCATAAAACAAATCATGAAAGATCGTAATATGGATACAAAGAAATATGATTACCGTGCCATTTTGGGTAGCATCAGTTCAGCGAAAAATGAATTGGTCGGGCCGGAAGAGTACCTGAAGACGGCGTCTGATTACTTCACTAAAGTAACTGCCGATGTATATACGGAATATCAAAAACGGCTGCGTAAAAATTCAGCGCTCGATTTTGATGATTTGATCATGATGACGATTCAATTGTTCCAGCTCGTACCTGAGGTGCTTGAATATTATCAGCGTAAATTTCAATACATTCATGTTGATGAGTACCAAGATACGAACAGGGCTCAATACATGCTTGTTAAACTATTGGCTTCACGCTTCCGTAATCTCTGTGTTGTCGGGGATTCCGATCAATCGATCTATCGTTGGCGCGGTGCGGATATTGCGAATATCCTTTCATTTGAAAAAGATTACCCGAATGCCAACATGATTTTCCTTGAACAGAATTACCGCTCGACGAAAAAGATTCTTGAAGCGGCGAATAAGGTCATCGATAACAATCAAAACCGGAAGCCGAAAAATCTTTGGACCGAGAATGCAGATGGCAATAAGATATTCTATTACCGTGCGGACAATGAACAAGGGGAAGCGCAATTTGTAGCCGGTAAAATAAATGAGTTAGTTCAGGCCGGCAGCAGGAAATATTCAGATATAGCAATACTTTACAGAACAAATGCACAATCACGTGTCATGGAGGAAGTTCTGCTTAAATCCAATATAAATTATGCAATAGTCGGGGGCACCAAGTTCTATGACCGTAAAGAGATTAAGGATTTACTTGCCTATCTTCGCCTTATTGCGAATCCTGATGATGACATCAGTCTTCGCCGTGTAATCAATGTACCAAAACGCGGAATTGGTGCAACTTCAATGGACAAAGTGGCAGATTATGCAGATCAATATGATGTTTCCATCTATAAAGCACTCGAATCCGTTGAAATGGTAGGGATAAGCGGGAAGGCTACCAAAGCGGCAAGGGAATTCCATACGCTGATCACTAACTATACAAATCAGCAGGAATACTTATCCGTGACGGAACTTGTGGAGGAAGTCATTAAGAAAACCGGTTACCGTGAGATGCTGCAGGCGGAAAAAACGATTGAATCTCAAAGCCGGCTTGAAAATATAGATGAGTTTTTATCTGTTACGAAAGCATTCGAAGATAACAGCGAGGACAAATCATTGGTGGGCTTTTTGACTGACCTGGCGTTGGTTGCCGATATAGACCAACTTGATGAGAATTCCGAAGAAGCTACAAATACGGTAACGTTGATGACACTGCATTCAGCGAAGGGACTTGAATATCCGGTGGTCTTTCTATTGGGCCTTGAAGAAGGTGTTTTCCCTCACAGCCGCTCACTTATGGATGAAGAGGAGATGGAAGAAGAACGCCGTCTGGCTTATGTGGGAATTACAAGGGCTGAAAATGAGCTATTCATAAGCAATGCCCAAATGCGGACATTGTATGGACGGACGAGCATGAATCCTGTTTCACGTTTCATTAATGAAATACCAGAGGAACTACTTGAAGATTTAAAACCGAAACCGGCTCCTAGAGCAAGGCAAACACCTTTCAGTTCTTCAAGAACCGGATCTCCTTCAACTGCTTCAACAAGAAAAGTGCCTGCTTTTGGAAGAGCTGTTTCTGCACCATCCGCAACGGGCGGTGAAGAAATCGGCTGGGCTGTCGGCGACCGTGCATCCCATAAAAAATGGGGTATAGGAACCGTGGTGAGCGTAAAAGGGGAAGGCGAAGGGAAAGAACTGGATATTGCCTTCCCAAGTCCAATTGGCATCAAACGCCTATTGGCGAAATTTGCACCAGTTGAAAAAGCATAAGCTATTAATATGCTTCTACTGGTAAAGAATAGGGATATCTGACTTTAGACACCGCTCTTCTAAAAGAAGTGCGGTGGAGTCTTCTTTAGAAAGGATTGAACGTATGGACTTACAAGCTGCAGAGAAGAAAGTTTTAGAACTGCAAACGTTATTGAACCAATACAGCTATGAATATTATGTAATGGACCAGCCATCAGTACCTGATGCTGAATATGATCGTCTACTCCGTGAACTTATTGAGTATGAGGAGGAATTTCCGGAACTGCAAACGGCGGACTCACCGACACAACGGGTCGGTGGCGCCATTTTGGATATGTTTGAAAAAGTGGAGCATACCACACCGATGCTTAGTTTAGGCAATGCCTTCAATGAAAGTGACTTACGGGATTTTGACAGAAAGGTCAGACAATCTGTAGGTGACGATTTTTCCTATGTATGTGAATTGAAAATTGATGGACTTGCCGTCACTCTTCAATATGAGAATGGATATTTCGTAAGAGGGGCAACTCGTGGAGATGGAACGATCGGTGAAGATATTACCGCTAATTTGAAAACGATCAAGTCGATTCCATTGAAGTTGCGGGAGCCGGTTGCCATAGAAGTGCGCGGTGAGGCCTTCATGCCAAAAAAATCATTCGAATCATTGAACAAGGCTAAAGAGGAACGCGGTGAGGAACCATTTGCAAACCCACGAAATGCAGCTGCCGGTTCGTTAAGGCAGCTTGACCCAAAACTTGCTGCAAAACGGAACTTGGATATTTTCCTTTATGCGATCGCGAATTTTGGGGAAACAGGGGTCCGTTCCCACAGTGAGGGTCTGGATTTATTGGATCGCCTCGGGTTTAAGACGAATCGGGAAAGAAAAACATGCTCCAATATAGAGGAAGTAATAGCTTATATAGTAGAATGGACGGAACAACGTCCAAACTTAGCCTATGATATTGATGGAATTGTCGTTAAGGTGGATTCCCTTGAACAGCAGGATGAATTAGGTTTTACTGCAAAAAGTCCGCGATGGGCCATTGCTTATAAATTCCCAGCTGAAGAAGTCATTACAACCCTAAGGGATATCGAGCTGAATGTCGGCCGTACGGGTGTATTGACTCCGACCGCCGTTTTGGATCCCGTTCGGGTAGCAGGTACGACTGTGCAGCGAGCTTCACTTCATAACGAAGACTTAATCCGTGAAAAGGACATCAGAATCGGAGATCAAGTGGTCGTGAAAAAAGCGGGTGATATCATTCCAGAGGTGGTCAATGTACTGGCAGAGCGCCGTACAGGGGAAGAAGTCGAGTTTAAGATGCCGACTGAGTGCCCGGAATGCAACAGTGAACTTGTCCGGCTGGAGGGGGAGGTTGCTTTACGCTGCATCAACCCGAAGTGTCCTGCACAAATAAGGGAAGGCTTGATTCACTTTGTTTCCCGTACAGCAATGAATATAGACAGTCTTGGTGAAAAAGTGATTAGCTTGTTGTTTAAAGAAGAACTCATACAAGATGTGGCTGATATTTATAAGCTTACATACGATCAACTGATTGCTTTGGAAAGGATGGGGGATAAATCCGTCAATAAACTTCTTCAAGCAATAGAAGCTTCGAAAACCAATTCGTTGGAAAAATTACTATTCGGGCTGGGCATTCGCCATGTTGGCTCAAAAGCGGCCAAGACGCTGGCACGGGAGTTCGGGACGATGGAAGCATTAAGCAAGGCGAGCCGTGAAGACCTAACGGCCATTAATGAAATAGGTGATAAGATGGCCGATTCCATCGTAGCCTATTTTGAGTTGGAAGAAGTCCATGCGTTACTGAATGAATTGGAAGCAGCCGGTGTGAACCTTACTTTTAAAGGGCCAAGAGCTGTTGCTATTGAAGAAATCGATTCCGCTTTTGCCGGTAAAACAGTCGTTTTAACGGGTAAATTGCATCAGTTAACACGTAACGAAGTAAAAGAGAAATTAGAGGCGCTAGGAGCTAACGTTGCTGGAAGTGTCAGCAAGAAAACCGATTTGGTCATAGCTGGCGAAGATGCCGGTTCCAAACTGGAAAAAGCGGAAAGCCTAGGCGTCATGGTATGGGATGAAGAGAGACTGATTGAGGAACTAAATAAATAAGAGGTGTAGCTATGAGGAAACACTCTATTTTGGGGATGATTCTTATACTGCTTCTTGCTGGATGTGCGCCTAGTTTTGAGGAAAAGCAAGAGGTAGTTCAAGACTCCAAAGACAAAAAAGAAACAGCAATTATTCCGAAGTATAAAATTTCGGAAGAATACTATCAAACAATCCTACCGTTTGAACCATCAAAAGCACGCGGTTTGGTCGTATCCAATCTAAATACCCGATATGACATTGAAGAATTCGAAAATGGATTGATGCGGTTGGCCCAAACGCAATTCGACCCGGAAGATTACCTGTTTCAAGAGGGGCAAATGCTGGATAGTTCCACGATATCTTCCTGGCTGAACAGAAAATATACCGATAGTCAGTTGAAAGAAAAGAAGATGAAGGCCTCAGAGAACCTTGGCTTGAATCCGGTTGATCCAGGTAAAGGAGACATTGATAAGCGGAATGAAGAAAATCCAATTTATCTTGCTCATATTTTAGAACATAATTACTTGGTCAAAACAAAGGATAATTCGGTGAGCCTTGGCGGGGTTGTTATAGGTCTTGCTTTGAATTCAGTGCATTACTATCAAAAAGAGGCATTCGGTGCCACCTATGAAAATAAAATCGATAGTAAAAAGCTAAAGCAAGAAGGGGAGAAAATTGCTGCAGAAGTCTTAAAAAGGCTGCGTAAAATGGACAAGCTGAAAAATGTTCCGATTACGATTGCCTTATTCGAGCAAAATGAAAAATCCTCAGTAGTCCCTGGGAATTTCATTTCCTATACAAATATCGATAAAAACTCTGACAATATTGGAAAATGGACGAACTTAAATGAAGAGTATTTCCTATTTCCTTCTGCTAGTGCTGAAAAAAAATACCGTGATGACGTCAATACTTTCACGAACTTTAAAGAAGATGTCGAAGAATACTTCCCTAACTTTAACGGAGTCATTGGCAGGGCGTTCTATATGGATGATCAATTGCAAAGTCTGAACATCGATATCCCCATTCAATTTTATGGGAACTCGGAAGCGATCGGCTTTACCCAATATGTTGCCGGGCTTGTAATGGAACGTTTCCCGAACTACATTGCCGTACAGGTATCCATTACCTCTGTAAATGGACCTGAAGCGCTTATAGTCCGTGAAGCAAATCAAGACGAACCAACCGTGCATATATACGAATGAAAAAAGATGAAGCTTAACGGCTTCATCTTTTTTGTGAACCGCTTTAAAATTTGGATCTATTTTTTGTGATTTTCAAAATAACCTTTAACCTGGAACAAAAATATATAATAGGAAGTAAACCCTTCCATCTTAGGGGGCAAATTCATTATAAAGGGAACATTTGTCGAATTTTAAAGGCCTTATTGTCATTTCCCCGGAAATTTCGGCAACTTCCCCATATTTCCCGGAAAATATCTCTTTTTCTTTATGAAATAATTGATTTTCGACATTCTATCTCTTGTTGCTTTACTGTGCAATAGTTTGATATGATTTAAACGATGATTATATGGAGAAAAGCGACGAAATTCAGTCGATTTGGATATTTTTTCGGAGGTGAAGAGAATGTCACGTATTTCTATGGAACAAGTTAAACACGTTGCCCATTTGGCACGTTTGGCCATTACGGAAGAAGAAGCACAACAGTTTCAGCATCAGCTTGACCAAATGATTTCATTCGCGGAGCAGTTGAATGAGCTTGATACGGATCAAGTAAACCCGACTTCTCACGTTTTGGATATGAAGAATGTTATGCGCGAAGATGTCGCAAAACCAGGGTTGCCAGTAGAAGAAGTAGTTAAAAATGCACCGGATAGCAAAGAAGGATATATCCGTGTACCATCTATAATTGAATAAGGAGGGACAATGATGTCGTTGTTCGAACAAAAGGTTTCTGAGCTTCATGAACGCTTACATAAGAAAGAGATAAGTGTCACTGATCTTGTTAACGAATCGTATAAGCGAATCGGACAGGTAGAGGACAAGGTGAAGGCATTTTTGACACTAGATGAAGAAAACGCCCGCAGTCAAGCAAAACGATTGGATGATCAATTGGTTAAAGGCGAGAACGAAGGCGCTTTATTTGGTATGCCAATCGGAGTGAAGGATAATATTGTCACTAAAAATTTGCGTACGACTTGTGCGAGCAAAATTTTGGAGAACTTTGATCCAATCTATGATGCAACCGTAGTTCAAAAACTACAAAAGGAAGAAACGGTTACGATCGGAAAATTGAATATGGATGAGTTTGCGATGGGTTCCTCTAATGAGAACTCCGCATTTCAAGCAACACGCAACCCATGGAACACGGAATATGTGCCAGGCGGTTCTTCGGGTGGTTCAGCTGCATCCGTCGCTTCCGGTGAAGTCCTATTCTCTTTAGGTTCCGATACGGGTGGTTCGATCCGCCAACCAGCGGCATATTGTGGAGTTGTCGGCTTAAAACCTACATATGGACGGGTTTCCCGGTTCGGACTTGTAGCTTTTGCGTCTTCATTGGACCAAATTGGGCCGGTCACAAGAACGGTTGAAGATAACGCTTATTTGCTTGAAGCGATTTCAGGTGTAGATCCAATGGATTCGACCTCTGCTAATGTTGACGTGCCGAGTTTTGTGAATTCGTTAACAGGCGATGTTAGAGGATTGAAAATAGCCGTGCCTAAAGAATATCTTGGTGAAGGCGTTGGCGAAGAAGCACGTAATTCCGTACTTGAAGCGTTAAAAGTATTAGAGGGGCTTGGAGCTGAGTGGGAAGAGGTATCCTTGCCGCATTCCAAATATGCCTTAGCTGCTTATTATCTGCTTTCTTCATCTGAAGCTTCGGCTAACCTTTCACGTTTTGACGGTGTGCGTTACGGGCATCGTACAGATAATGCAGAAACTCTAATAGAAATGTATAAGCAAACCCGTGCAGAAGGATTCGGTGACGAAGTGAAGCGCCGTATCATGCTTGGAACGTTCTCCTTAAGTTCCGGTTATTATGATGCTTATTATAAAAAGGCTCAAAAAGTACGTACGTTAATCAAAAAAGACTTTGAAGATGTGTTTGAAAAATACGATGTCATCGTTGGGCCGACTACACCTACGCCTGCATTTAAAATTGGTGAGAAAGTCGACGATCCATTAACGATGTATGCAAATGATATCTTGACGATTCCAGTCAATCTTGCTGGTGTACCGGGTATATCCGTGCCATGTGGATTTGCGGCGAATGGGCTTCCGCTTGGACTGCAAATGATTGGAAAGCATTTTGATGAAAGCACGATTTACCGCGCGGCTCACGCATTTGAGCAAGCAACAGATTTTCATAAACAATTTCCTAAGCTGTAAGGGGTGAAAAAAATGGACTTTGAAACGGTGATTGGTCTAGAAGTACACGTAGAATTAAAAACGGATTCTAAAATTTTCTCGGCGAGCCCAAATCATTTTGGTGCCGCTCCAAATAGTAACACGACTGTAATCGACCTAGGCTACCCAGGTGTATTGCCTGTCGTCAATAAAAAGGCTGTTGATTTTGCAATGAAGGCTGCAATTGCCCTGAATTGCGAAGTGGCGGAAATTACGAAATTCGACCGGAAAAATTATTTTTACCCGGACAATCCTAAAGCATACCAAATTTCACAGTTCGATCAGCCGATCGGTGAGCATGGTTGGATTGAGATCGAAGTGGGCGGCAAGAAAAAGAAAATTGGCATTACCCGCATTCATATGGAAGAGGATGCTGGAAAGCTGACACATAAAGGGAACTATTCACTTTGTGATTATAACCGCCAAGGTACGCCACTTGTTGAAATCGTATCTGAACCGGATATCACTTCCCCAGAAGAAGCTTATGCTTATCTGGAAAAGTTGAAATCGATCATTCAATACACAGGCGTTTCCGATTGTAAAATGGAAGAAGGCTCACTTCGCTGTGATGCTAACATTTCCTTGAAACCTGTTGGGCAAAAGGAATTCGGTACGAAAACCGAATTGAAAAACTTGAACTCATTCAACTTCGTTCGCAAAGGATTGGAGCATGAAGAAATCCGACAAGCGGAAGTCTTGAATGAAGGCGGCATAATCGAACAGGAAACTCGCCGGTTCGACGAAGCTACAGGCAGAACGGTACTAATGCGAATTAAGGAAGGCTCCGATGATTACCGTTACTTCCCGGAACCTGACTTATTGACAATCCATATCGATGAAGAATGGAAAGCACGTATCGCTGCCGAGATTCCGGAACTTCCGGATGCCCGGAAAAAACGTTATGTCGAAGAATTCGGCTTACCTGAATATGATGCAGCCGTTTTAACGGTAACGAAAGAAAGTGCTGATTTCTTTGAAGCGACAGTCGCTTCAGGCGCGGATGCGAAACTAGCATCTAACTGGATCATGGGTGAGGTTTCAGCTTTCTTGAATGCAGAAGGTAAAGAGCTGCATGAAGTCAAATTGACTGCTGAATCGTTGGCTGGAATGATCAAGCTGATTGAAGATGGCACGATCTCTTCTAAAATCGCTAAAAAAGTTTTCAAAGAATTGATTGAAAACGGCGGAAATGCGGAAACGATCGTCAAGGAGAAGGGACTAGTCCAAATTTCCGATGAAGGCGCATTGCGTACAGCCGTTGAAGACGCATTGAATAATAACCCGCAATCAATTGAAGATTTTAAGGCCGGTAAACAAAAAGCAATCGGCTTCCTTGTCGGGCAGATCATGAAAGCGACAAAAGGACAAGCCAATCCACAGCTTGTTAATAAAATTTTGGTGGAAGAAATCAATAAACGTTAATATTGACCGTATCACTTTTAAAGTGGTACGGTTTTCTCTTGATTAAGAAAAGGCTTCACTGTGAAAAGCTTGAAAATAATTTTTGATTTTTTTTGAGTTATCTGTAGGGGTAACTCCTTTTTGTGTCGTCTATTACATGAATGTTTAACAGGAAAGGAGGAAGAGAAGTGACGGATGAGTTAGTTGAGAAGGTTAGGGCTGGGAATGATCATGCATTCCGAATGTTGATTGAAACTTATAAACAGACGGTTTATAGAACCGTCTTTTCCGTCTTGCGGAATCAAAAGGATGCAGAAGATGTTACCCAGGAAGTCTTTATCAAAATCTACACTTCTCTTCCTCAATATAAAAACCAAGGTTTCAAAACTTGGATTACCCGAATTGCGGTCAATCATGCAATCGATTTAAAGAGAAAAAGGGAACGCCAAAAGGAAGAATTGCAGGACGAACATTCATCGGAAGCTAATTTGGGCTTAACTGATGATGTCGAGGCAGTATTTTTTCGGAATGAAAGGCGAAAGCAAGTATTACGGAAGCTGAATGACCTTCCAGAGGGATATCGGGATGTTGTATATGGCTATTACATAAAGGAAAAGACTTTCAAGCAAATTGCAGAGGAACAGCAGATTCAAGTGAAATCTGTGGAGGTAAAGCTATATCGGGCGAGAAATTGGATGAGAAAACATTGGAAAGAGGAGGATTTTTCATGAATCATGTTCCTGAAGCAGAATGGGTTGCATATTTGGCAGATAAAATACCAGAGGCTCTAAAAATTGAATATGAAAATCATCTATACTCCTGTGACAAGTGTTTGTCCGCCTATATGGAAGCGATGGAAAAAGAAGAAATCAGTCAGGACATTGAAGGATTTGATATTGATATTGCAGGTCCTGTCATGGACTCGATTGGCCGATTGAAAGGCGGCTCTGTTGAAGAGGAAAAGCAACCCCGAAATGAGAAATCACTTCGGACGATAACAAGACATTACCTGATTGCGGCCGGATTTACGATCTTATTGATGGCAGGCGGAGTATTTCAATCATTGACAGAATACGTGGATTCTGTGGAATCAAGCAGTGAAAAGGAAGCACAGTCCTTAACCGATGGACTTATTGATAAAACATTTAATTGGATGGAAACTATCGAAAAGAAAAATAAGGAGGGGTTTAGAAATGAATAAAAGTCCGGTATTAGCTTTTTTATTATCTTTTCTGCCAGGTTTCGGACATTTTTACCTAGGAAGGAAATATAAAGGGTTATTTTATTTTCTTGCCACGGCTGGATTGGGGCTTGGTGGTCTTTTTCTTTCGTTGATCAGTCAATCGGATGCGTTTCTGGCTTTTTCCATTATTGGAATGGTGTTTTATTTCATCAGTATATTTGATTTGGTGGTCACCTCATTGAGGAATCCTAAAAGTGAAGAGGATGTAGAGGGAATGACAGATCAGCCGGAAGCGGAAAGATTTTATGTAATCATCCTTTCATTCGTTCCTGGATTAGGGCATTTTCAGCTGGGCCTCATGAACCGTGGTCTTATTTTTCTCATCGGCTTTTTAGGCCTTGGCATCATGGTGATATTCATCAGTTTGATGACACAAATGGAAGGTCTGTTAATTTTCATGGCACTATTGCCTGTTATCTGGATTTACAGCTTTTTTGATTCAGTTCAACAGCTGAATAAAAAGCAAAGAGGTGAGGAGCTTATCGATCGAACCGTTTTGGAAGATTTCGAGGAGAGACGGGAATCCGGGAAGAAGAGTAAATCGGTCGCGACTTTATTCGCTATTTTCCCTGGTGCAGGTCACTTATATTTGGGGCTGCAAAAACGTGGGATACAGCTGATGGCCGGCTTTTTATTCGCCATTTATATTCTGGATTTACTCCGGTTAGGTTTCTTCTTTTTCCTTATTCCGATTATCTGGTTTTATAGTTTTTTTGATGGATTGCAAAAAGCTTCGAAAATGGAAGAGGGTCCAGTAGAGGATACGCCCATCATTTCGGGAATGGTCAATCATCAAAAATGGGTAGGGTTGGGGTTGGTGGGCCTTGGAATCTATTTCTTGGCCAGTAATATAATCGTCCCGGCGATTGCTCCTCATTTAGATGAATGGATTGGAAGCAACTTGGAATACTGGTTTAGAGATTATTTTCAAAAAGGTCTTGTATGCATCCTTCTTATAGGCGGGGGAATCAAACTGCTGTCGGGAAGTAAAAAAGGGAGAGCCAAGGAGGAGACAAAATGAGAACATGGAGAGTCGGAACGATTTCAATGGGGATCTCCCTGGTTGGTTTGGGTTTGGTTTTACTGGTTTCTCAAATTGCGGATATGAATTTGACGACGATTCTGCTATCATGGTGGCCGTTGCTGTTCATAATCTTGGGTGCAGAGATTCTCTTCTATATTTATTTTTCGAGAAAAGAAAGTTCTTTTGTAAAGTATGATATTCTTAGCATTCTTTTCGTGGGATTGCTTGGAACGACGGGAATAGTTTTAATTCTGCTAACATCAAGCGGATTGATGGATCAAGTAAGGGCTGCCGTGAATAGTGAAGAGAAAACGGTCAATTTGCCTGGTTTCAATCAAAAGGCAGGGAAAGGCATACAGAGAGTTGTCCTGGACTCTGGTACATACCCATTGACTATTGAAAGTAGTAATGACGGAGAAGTTTCCGTTTTTGGTACATATGGTGAGAGGGTAATGAAAGATGCTGATTCGTTGTTGAAGAACGCTGAAGATTATTTACTCGTTGAGAGAAAAGGTGATACGCTTTATATTAGCTTCAAGGATTTGCCGATTCAAAATGGACTTTTGGACAGTGGTACAAAGAATATTAAGGCAACTCTTATAATCCCTGCTGAGTTGGCAGTGGAGATAGACGGACAAAGTACCGATCTTGTCTTGAAGCCTAGAAAACTCTTGAATGACTGGAGTGTGAAGGATAGCGGAAATCTAAGTGTATTCCTTCAGGATAATAGTGATATCAAGATAGATGCTAGAGGAGTCGAGGAACTTGAAGGTCCTGAGAATAGCTGGAAGATGACTGAAGTGAAAGAAGAAACAAGTGAAGAAGGCATTGTAAAAAAGAATGGGATATTCAATATTGGTAAAGGGAAACATACTTTAACGGTTACCGATACATTTAACGTGAATGTTCAATATCCATGATTGAAATCATTTACTAGAATAAAATTGTAAAAAGCATTATAATTTCCCTGATACGATTTCTAGTAAAATGCATATAAAGGTATGGACCGAATTACGGTCCTCTTTTTTTCGAATATTGCTTTTCATGTAATGAAGGATTAAGATGTAAATTATGGAATCAATATGTATAAGGATGATGGGAAATGAAAAGAGCAAGGTTGATTTACAACCCGACTTCGGGCCGGGAAGCCATTAAGAAGAGCCTGCCAGGTGTGCTAGCAAAACTTGAAGAAGCTGGTTATGAAGCTTCTGCACATGCGACGACCGGTGCCGGGGATGCGACGAAAGCCGCTAAGATAGCGATTGAACGCGGCTATGATATAGTTATTGCAGCAGGGGGCGACGGTACGATTTATGAGGTTGTTAATGGACTGGCCACTGCAGAGAAACGTCCGAAACTAGGAATCATTCCGACGGGAACGACCAATGACTTCGCCCGGGCGCTGCATTTACCGAAGTCGATCGAAGGGGCAGCCGAAATTATTGCCGGTGGGCATACGATGCCGGTCGATATTGGGAAAATGAATGATAAGTATTTCATCAATATTGCTGGCGGGGGCAGATTGACCGAATTGACCTACGACGTGCCGATCAAGCTGAAAACCATGCTTGGTCAGCTAGCATATTATATTAAAGGAATTGAAATGCTTCCTTCAATAAAGCCGACGGAAGTTTCTATTGAATATGATGGAAAGCTTTTTGAAGGAGAGATTATGCTTTTCTTGGTGGCTAACACGAATTCTGTCGGCGGCTTCGAGAAACTGGCTCCTGACGCCTCTTTGAATGATGGGATGTTCACGTTGCTTATTTTGAAAAAGGCAAACCTCGCTGATATTGTCCGTGTCGCGACATTGGCAATGCGCGGTGAACATATCCATGATAAAAACGTCATTTATGAAAAAGCCAATCGAATTAAAGTACATGCCAAAAATGACATGATGCTTAACTTGGATGGGGAATTTGGCGGGATGGCCCCAGCTGAATTCGTAAATCAGTACCGCCATTTTGATGTATTCATCCCGCAAGGAATACTGCCGGACGATCCGGCAAATAAATAGGTTGAAAAGGCCACTGAATCTGGTGGCCTTTTCAGTTTAATGAAGCAAGGAGAATTGCAAACATGTATATCAGGAAAGCGACACCGGAGGATGCTGAAAAGGCAGCCGTATTGACCCGGTTAGCGATTAAGGAAATTGCAGAGGTATTGACAGGCGAAACGGAAGAAGAAAGAATACTTTCCGTTCTTGCCGATTTGTTCAGGAAAAGTGGGAATCGAATCAGCTATGAAAATACGCTTGTCAGTGAACATGATGGACAAGTATCTGGATTGATCATTGCTTACCATGGTAAGGATGCCGAAAGTTTGGATGAACCGATAGTGAAACAATTAAGAATGAAAATGAAAGACCCAAGCGTTACGCTCGATAAGGAAGCGGAAATGAGAGATTTTTATTTGGATACTGTGTCCGTTGACCCGAATTTTCAAGGAAAAGGAATTGGTAGTGCCCTGATTCAATATGTAGAGGGTTACGCTAAACATAAGGGATATCCAAGAATTTCTTTAGTCGTTGAAAATGAAAATGAAGCGGCGAATCGTCTCTATAGCAGATTAGGATATATGGAAATGAAAACCATTTCGATTAGCGGCCATGAATTTCGCTATATGGTGAAGGAAATAGAAGAACCTCCTGTTTAACAGGAGGTCCTTTTTAGTCATTTGGAATTTGGCACTGTATGCGATTACATTTGCTGCCCGTTCATGGCTGCCCAATCAGAATAAACTCCGGTGCCATTACAGCCGGGACAGTCATGTATATCGGAAAAATGATATTCCGTAGGTACGAAGGAGCTGTATCCACGTCCGTAACAATCCGGACAGAGGCCTTTTTCCTCCATACTTGCTCGGTGTTTTTCTAACCTTGTAGCATTCCAGGCCGATATAGAGTTAAATAAACCCATTTCCTCACCTCATCTGTTTTTCCTTATTTTTCATTTTTTATTGAACTTTTATTCATGGAACTTGAAAAATCCGTAAATTCCTTCCACTATATTTTTATGAAAAACAGGGTAAATTGGTGAGTGGTTTTGTGGCGAGGCCTCTATTGTGGTAAAATACAGGCTAGCATAAAAAAGAAAAGAGAAGATGATATGAAAAAAACAGCACCAGTTGCTAAAAATGATATTATAGAGGTTTTATTTGAAGATTTAACGCATGAAGGAGCTGGCGTCGCTAAAGTCGATGGCTACCCGATCTTTGTTCAGAGCGCCCTTCCAGGTGAAAAAGCAAAAATTAAAGTGATGAAGGCTAATAAGGGTTATGGCTTCGGACGATTGATGGAGATTATCGAAAACAGTCCATACCGGGTTGAGGTCACGACTGAAGATTACCATAAATACGGTGGTTGTCAGCTGCAGCATATGAGCTATGAAGGACAGTTGGAATACAAGGAAAAGCAAGTGCGTGAAGTGATGACACGCATCGGGAAACTTGAGGATGTGAAGGTTCATCCGATCATCGGGATGGAGAATCCGACCCATTATCGTAATAAAGCGCAAGTGCCTGTTGGTGAAAAGGATGGCAAGCTAATAGCAGGGTTCTTCAAACCGCGGACACATGAAATTGTTGAAACAAAAGAAAGTATTATCCAAAATGAAGTGATCAATGAATCCGTTCAAGTTGTTAAAGAGATTTTCAGTAAACTTGGTATCCCTGCTTACAATGAAGAGGCGCATAAAGGTGTATTGCGGCACATCATGGCCCGTTATGGCAAGCAAACAGGTGAATTAATGATCGTTCTCGTTACGAGAACGAAAAGTATCCCTTTCATCGAAACAATCGTGAAGGAAATCGTTGAACGTCTTCCACAAGTGAAATCCATCGTTCAAAACGTGAATTCCAAGAAAACGAATGTTATCTTAGGCGATAAAATGACTGTACTATGGGGCGACGAAGTGATCCATGATATGATCGGTGATGTGAAATTTGCGATATCAGCTAAATCCTTCTACCAAATCAATCCAGACCAAACGAAAGTCCTTTATGATAAAGCTCTTGACTATGCAGGGCTGACTGGTGAAGAAACGGTGATTGATGCCTATTGCGGCATTGGAACCATCTCTTTATTTTTAGCTAAAAAAGCGAAAAAAGTAATCGGTGTCGAAGTGGTCGAAGAAGCGATAGAAGACGCACGCCGCAACGCTGAATTGAATGATATCTCAAATGCAGAATTCATGGTTGGCGATGCAGGTAACGTTATTGCTGAATGGTATCAAAAGGGCAACACTGCGGATGTCATCGTTATGGATCCTCCACGCAAAGGTTGTGAAGAGTCCCTTCTGAATACGATCATCGAGATGAAGCCAAACAAAGTCGTATACGTATCATGCAACCCAGGCACTCTAGCGCGTGATCTTCATATCTTGGAAGAAGGCGGATATAAAGCAGTTGATATCCAGCCTGTCGATATGTTCCCAATGACGACACATGTTGAAAATGTAGTGTTATTAGAATTGAAATGATGGAATGGGGCCCGGTCTAAATGACCGGGCCCTACAGTTTTTTATGGCATGTACAATTTGGACGTTGATTTCCGCTCCAGGCACTCGCTTTCCGCGGGCGGTCAGCCCTCGGCATGCGCCTGCGGGGTCTCCCCAGACGCGCTTATCCCGTAGGAGTCTCGCACACCCGCTCCAATCAACTTTGTTATTTAAATTTAGATAGAAACCATAACCTACGTTTTCCGAACCCATTTTGTCCACAGTTTTTTTATGGCTTGTATAATTTGGACGTTGATTTCCGCTCCAGGCACTCGCTTTCCGCGGGCGGTCAGGGAGCCTCCTCGGCATGAGCCTGCGGGGTCTCCCCCAGACGCGCTTATCCCGCAGGAGTCTCGTGCCTTCCACTCCAATCAACTTTGTTATTTAAATTTAGATAGAAACCATAACCTACGTTTTCCGAACCCATTTTGTCTACAGTTTTTTTATGGCTTGTACAATTTGGACGTTGATTTCCGTTCCAGGCACTCGCTTTCCGCGGGCGGTCAGCCCTCGGCATGCGCCTGCGGGGGTCTCCCCCAGACGCGCTTTTCTAAGCTTAGAGATAGAAACCATACCTGAGAAGTTGAAGGTGTTGCTTTGGGGCAGGTGGTTCGGAGCATCATGTGATGAAAGATATGTGTTCCGAACCCCTTTTACCTACAAACTGTGGGTCTCGGTCATTGACCGGACCCTTTTTCACGTAGTTAAATTGAAGTGAAAGGAGGGGAATTTTTTTTTGGATGGATATTCTTGACGCTCTGACTTGGACATATAGTAAGGATATATAAAATGTAAGGCAGGTGATTTTATTAATTTTCAAAAAGCGGTTGCTGTAATTGTTGGTAGCTTTTTGGTGGGTATTGGAATCAATGGCTTTTTAGTTCCGCACCATTTAATAGATGGCGGCGTTATTGGGATTGCACTCATCCTTCATTATTTCTTTGGTTTTCAAACAGGGTTATCCATGTTGATCCTCAGTATTCCCATATTTTTATATGCCTGGTACTATGAACGGTCTTTTTTCTATAGCAGTGTTCACGGATTGCTTCTGACATCCCTTTTTATGGATTGGCTTAATCCATTGAAAAAGGTCTTTTCCATGTCGATACTAACAAGTTCTTTGATTGGCGGTGCCATCATAGGGATGGGTATAGGTCTCATGCTTCGATATGAGACAAGCAGCGGGGGAACGGATATGTTAGCCAAAATTATCTCGAAGTCTACTTCCATGGATATTGCATTGGCGATTATCGTCATAGATACACTAATCATTTCAGCTGCAGCATTCACCTTAGGTATCGAAATTTTTCTTTTTTCATGTGTGACGATCGTCATCATTGGACTGATCACTTCGCTTATGAAAGTCAGGAAATGAATATATTATCAGTTCCTTAAGATATAGGCCACTTCATCTATTGCCCTTTGCAGCTTTTCGCTATTTTTGCTAAACATCTCTTTAGCTTCCTTTGATTCAGTTCCAAGTGCAAACAACTCTAAGTCCGCTTGGCATTTTTTCAAGGTCGCGAGCATAAGCGGTTTTTCTTGAGGAGAAGGAACTTTAAGTTTATCATCAAAAAGGTCCACGGTTAATTCCCCGTTGGAATTGGCTTGACCAAGAAACACATTATCAAGGATTACACCCAACTTATCCAGTTCAGTATGAAGCCAATTTCGGTTCAGTCCAATCGTGGAAAGCGGTTCATCAAGTATGTTGCCGTCCATAATGATGGTTTGTGGCTCCTTCACTGCAGCCACTGACAGGTTAAGGTCCTTAGGTGTTATAGGTTGATTTTGCTTCTTTAACATTACGGAAAAATCCCCGTTGGCTTCCAATAAGGCAAACTCAACTTCAGAAATATCGAAGACATCCTTTTTCCGGAGCAATGCCAATAATTCATCGATGGTATATTTCTCTTTTTTTAAATTATCTTCCATGACTTTTCCATCTTTGATGAAAACCGATGCTTTTCCTTCCACAAGATCACGGAAAGTTTTACTTTTTAGGGATATTGATCCTGCAACGAAGGGTGCTATGGCAAAAACAAGAATGGACAGTACACCATGTATAACATTGCCCTCAACTTTCGTAGCTAATTCTGCCCCAACATTACCAATGGTTATGCCCGTTACATATTCAAAAAAGGAGAGCTGTGACAATTGCTTTTTTCCTAACACTTTTGTAATCACAAAAAGAACAATTAAAAAGAATAAAGAACGCAAAACAATTTCTATCCAATCCGGCATTACCAAACACCTCCTGCTTGATCATGGTATTTAAAAACCTTTATATTGTGGTTCTTCCCGTTCTAACTCTCCCACGCGCTTCTGTACATCCTTCATAACTTCATTCACCACCAGCATCGTTTCATGCAAGATGCGTTTAGATTCATCATCTTGAGTCCGGAGTGCTAAGCTGGACAAACCTGCTTCAACTCCTTTAAGGCTAGAGACACATTGTTTTACATTAGAAGCTATTGTCATACAGCATCCTCCTTATCCTTTGGCTCTAAATATAATGGCTTGTAACACTCCGAGGCTGTTTTTACCGGCACAGGTTACTTCAATCGTGCCAGTGACAACAACCGATCAATCCATGCTTTTCCGCATCCGCTAACCCTCCTGAAAACAATATCCTCAGCTGCGAAAGTTCATCCGGATGAGCAGGCACTTCAAACCTTATATGACCCGATTACACAAGTGAATCATGGTTGTCATTCATTCATATTCAATCGAAACGGCATGGGCAATGCATGGGATCGTCTCACTTTGTTGAAAGGATAGGGGAGATAATAAGGCGCCGGTAGCCACGACGAGCAATCGTTTTATTTCTCCCTTTTTCATGCGATTCAATAAATGACCATAAACGACGGTTGCGGAACATCCAGGGCCACTTGCCCCGGACAAGACCGGTTGACCATCCCTGTATATCATTAAACCGCAATCTTTATATTGCTCTTCTTTAATCGGCGTACCATGTTTTTCAAATAATGCCAGAGAAACTTCATGTCCAATCTTCCCTAAATCCCCGGTCACTATTAAATCATAATAGGATGGGTCTAGGTTCCGTTCTCTTAAATGGGCTTCAATCGTATCTACAGCAGCTGGGGCCATGGCACCGCCCATATTGAAAGGATCAGTCAATCCCATGTCGATGACACGGCCTATCGTAGCTGAAGTGACCCTAGGGCCTTCCCCGGCACTACTTAATAAAGCCACCCCTGCCCCTGTAACGGTCCATTGGGCTGTTGGAGGTTTTTGCCCTCCGTATTCAGTTGGGTAGCGAAATTGCTTTTCTACTGCGGCGTTATGACTTGATGCTCCTGTCAATAAGTACTCTGCCCCTTTGGTATTGACAAGGTATGCACCAAGAGCCAGTCCCTCCATGGAGGTGGAGCAAGCACCAAATAAGCCGAGATAAGGTGTTCCCAGTGTACGACAGGCAAAACTCGTAGGGGTTATTTGATTGATAAGGTCGCCTCCAAGGAAAAATTGAATCTGTTCCTTCTGAAGACCCGCCTTTTCGATTGCTTTTGTACTCGCTTCTTCCAATAAGACTTTATGTGCCTTTTCATAGGTATCTTGATTTATCCATAAATCGGAATGGAGAAGATCGAAATCATCCGCAAGCAAACCTTCTGCTTCAAATGGACCGCCAACGGTTCCTGTGGAGACGATGACAGGCTTTTGATCAAACACCCATGTGCGATGCCCCGTAAGCATTATTAACCACCCCATTGTAGAGTATTGTCAGTGCTAAGATAAAACCTTGGAATAAACATAGATCCTTGAGTCAATTCCTTTTGAAATCCTTTTATTAAGGTCTTACGAAAATTTGTAAGCGTATGAATTAATAGCTTCAGCGACTTCATCCTGTTTCATTAGCTTTAGGCTTGATTGCCTGCATTTCGGTCAATTGGATTGCTTGTATGTAACCCTATGGTATATTCAAGCCCCGTCCTTTATTAAAGAAAAAAGAATGGAAGGCTTCATTCTCCTTATGGATTAAAGATATAAAAAAGGCTGGTTGCTTTAACCAACCTTTTTATATGAATGATTATTGTTTATATTGAGGTTCCTCGTTTTGAATCTCTTCAATGCGAGGCGTGATGCTGTCCACGATTGTTTGTGTTTGTTGGGCAGCTTGTTGGTATAGCTGTTTGGCTTGCTCATTATCTGTGGAAAGAGCGAAGGTTTCAAAGCTCGCTTGAGCGCTTTTTAGCCCTGCTATAGTTGTTTTGACATCGTTTATTACTGTCATGTATGAACCTCCTTAGTTTGTAACTGCCTTATTAGAGTAAGGAAAAAATGATTATCTATACCTTCCAAATTTCTCTAGGATTGAATTAATCAAACGTTTGATTAATGGAAAGGGAACAGGCAGAAGTGTAGTTAATATCATTCTCCACCTATTTGATACGCAAATTGTTTTATTGTTTAATTATTGACTGAATTCAGAATTCTTAATATAATTACAGGAAACATAACGTGATTACGTGAGGTGATATGACATTTATATTCGGGACGATTTGTATAGTAGAGTTGTTTTTGAAATTTCAACTGAAGAAGTGTTAAAAGGCCTGCTATTTTATAAAAGCAAACAGGAGTCGGAAATTGAATCGATAAAAGGTAAAATACATAAATATGAGCAAAAACGAAGAGCTGAGGAAGCTTGGTATCAATCCCTATCACCATTTAAACGTTTTTTTACAGGGCGTGCCCCAAGTCATCACCAGGCCGTTGAGCATTTGGTGAATGTTAAGGATAGATATAAAAAAATTGAGATGATAAAACAGAAGGTTGCTTTTTTAAATCAGGTGATTGGTTTACTCGAAGCTGAAACGGAAAAACGGGAAATGAATTTACCATCGGACATCATTAAAGAAATAAAGGACTGGCAGAAAGCGGAGGGAACACCAAGATGACTCTAGAAACGTTAAACGCTGGATTGGATACGGTTTGGGTGGTGCTGACAGCAGCCATGATTCTATTAATGGAGGGCGGGTTTGCTTTATTGGAGGCGGGGTTCGTCCGTACGAAGAATAATGTGAATATCATCATGAAGGTTTTTGCTGATATTACGATCGGAACGCTTTGCTATTTCGTCGTTGGTTTTGGCTTAATGTATGGAACCGATGTATTTGGAACCATTGGATCAAGTGGCTTTCTGCTGAAAGGCGATTTGTCGCACATCGACCTTACGATTTCCATGGATGCATTTTGGTTATTTCAAGGGGCATTCGTCATCGCCGTTATTTCGATAGTTTCGGGAGCGGTTGCGGAAAGGATCAATTTTCGGGCTTATCTTATTTTTGTCGTAATGATGACGGCATTCATCTATCCGATTGCCGGTCACTGGGTATGGGGGGCTGGCTGGTTAAGCGGGTTGGGCATGCAGGACTTCGCAGGGTCTGCAGTCATTCATGCACTAGGCGGTTTTTCTGCACTTGCGGCTGCCATTGTAATCGGTCCGAGAGCAGGTAAATTCACTTCACGGGGGACTAGCTCCATTTCGCTGCCGAGTAATCTCCCACTGGCATCTGTCGGGGCATTCCTTTTATGGTTTGGCTGGTTTGGGTTCAATGCAGGAAGTACCTTGCAGGCTACAGATGTACGCATTGGCCATATTGCCATTGTCACGATGCTCTCAGCAGCATCAGGGGGAGCGGTGACCTTGCTTTATACACTATTTAGATATGGACGCTCGGATGCACCTTCCGTCATCAATGGCTCACTTGCAGGTCTTGTCGGGATTACAGCTGGATGTGCATTCGTTAGTGATCTGGCAGCATTACTGATTGGAGCGGTTTCTGGAATGTTGATGTTAGCTGCGACCAATTGGTTGGAAGCCCGAAAAATCGATGATCCGGTTGGTGCCTTTCCCGTTCATGCGGCATCAGGAATGTGGGGTACGATAGCGGTCGGGCTTTTTTCCACTGAAAACGGATTGTTTGCAGGTGGGGGATGGCATTTGCTCGGAGTTCAAACGTTAGGATTAGTGGTGTTATGCATTTGGGGCTTTTCAGTAACATGGCTCGTTTTTAAAGTTATAAATGTTTGGCTGCCTATAAGATCCACTGAAGAAGAAGAAGAACTTGGGTTGGATATTAGTTATCATGGCATTATGGCCACACATACCTCACCAGAGTTCATTAAGGTAGAGGACTACTATAAGCAAGAGGAAGAATTGACAAGGTAATGTCCATAATACGATGGTAGAATCAAATAAGAGGTGAATTTTAAATGGGTGCATGCAATCTTAATCATTCGCAACAAGATGTCAGGCTGAAATTTGAGAGTCAAAAGGCATTTTTACCAACCGAATTGAGTCAAACATTAGATCGATATCTTGAAAAAGGGAATTCGCAAGAAACATTGAATGAACTTTTTCATCTATTGAAGAAGTATGACTTGTCTACCCAGGAGGAACAGGAATCTAGAAACGAAAAGTTGAAACGGATAATGCTGTAAAAGAGAAAGAACGAGAGTGCAAGTATACTCCCGTTCGTTTTTTGTTTTTTCATTATGGAATCTTCTGTTAAATGATTTAAAGGATTCCGCGGGAATGGCTGACTCCTATTTTCTTTTTAACCAACGCATCAATAATTATAACTACTTAATTGATTAATCATTTTAATTTAAAGATTTAATCAATCGTTTGATTAAACCTCATGTACTGGCTGACTAACAGAGCCTTCGATAAAAGCATGGAGAAAGTAAAAAAGCGGGAGCCCATAAGGAGCTCCTGCTATTTCTTTAAAAACCATCATCTGTTGCGGTGAAGGGGATGTTAAGGTTTCGTTCAACGGCACGAAGTCTTTGATTTAGTCGATTCAGCCTATTCGTTTGACGTTGATCATTTTGACTCAGTCTGGTTATTTCCTGGTTTACACGGTTCACTTCTCGATTTATCCTTGTAATTTCTTGGTTCAGCCGAGTGAGTTCCCTTGATTGACGCTCGTTTTGACGCTCAAGTTCCCGGACTCTTCTTTCAAGTTGTTGAGGCTGCCTTTCAACATCGAATTGGTCGGGCACCTGGCTATATGGATTTTCTTGTACCTGCTGAAGGTTCCAATCTTGCTGTGGCATGTAATCAAATCGTTCGGGCTGTTGGAAATATGGGTTATAATTAGGCTCAAAGTACTGGTGATTTCCATTTTGTTGTGGAATAGGGTAAAATCCGTATGAATTCATGGTCAACTCTCCTTTTTTAAAATCAGGATGGATACGTTATAACTTATGTAAGTTCCGATGAAGTGACTAGGCGTTAGCCCATACGAATGGGGAGAAGAGTTAATTTACAGAAAAAATTTCAATAAATTTGCAGAAACCATCCGGTTCCTATATCGTTTAGGATAGGAGAAATTCTTTTAATCCATCTTGAAACCAATCCATGGGATAATCCGTATATATAGAAAAGAGTGTAAGTCAGGAGTGTAATGATTATGAATCGATTTCTTGCTGATTTTGTTCCGATATTGATTGCATTTCCAATGGTTTTGCCGGTTTGGATGATTAGCTATTTTGCATTGAATCAACCGTTTGCCCTATCCGTTGTCATTTCTTTAGCAGGAGGGGCGCTTTCATACTGGCTAAGTTCCGTATATTTTTCATCAAGATACCTCAAAAAACATGAATTGACGAGAAAAGAATATCAATATATAAAGAAAAATTTAATTGAAGCAAAATCCAAGATATGGCGGGTTCAAAAAGCATTAATCTCGGTCAGGCATATCTCTTCTTTTAAACAGAGGAAGGATATGATTAAAATGATCAGAAAAATATATAGTCTGACAAAGAAAGAACCGAAGCGATTTTACCAGGCGGAACAATTTTATTACTCGCATCTGGATTCCGCTATGGAGCTTGCGGAGAAATATGTTTTTTTAGCACAGCAGCCAAAAAAGAATAGGGAACTCGAACTTTCCTTAACAGAGACTCGCAAAACTTTAAAGGAACTCACTAATACGATAGAAAAGGATTTATATAAAGTGATTGCCGATGATATCGATCACCTTAACTTCGAATTGGATGTTGCTAAGCAATCCATTAAAACTAGAAAAGAGTCACAAGTAATTGATGAAAGCAGGAGGTTAAAATGAATAACAATGATCCAAACCTGTTGAATAAAACGAATAATGCCAGTTTGATCGATGATCTTTTAGCCAATCCATTTGATGGGGTGCAGGAGCTGGAGAAAGTATCTTCCCAGGAAGCGAAACCGGTTAAGCTGATTGATGTCATTCCTGAAGAGAACAGGGCAAAGGCATATCAGCTTGCCGAACAAATCGACCCAACGAATCATCAGGCGATGATATCCTATGGTACACCCGCCCAATCAAAGCTTCTGACCTTTTCTAATTCCATGCTTGAGCATGTCCAGAAAAAAGATGTGGGTGAAGTGGGCAGCATTATCAATGATTTAATGAAAAAGTTAAACGAGCTGAGCCCGGATGAGCTAAAACCGGATAAGCCCTCTTTCTTTGCGCGTATGTTCGGGAAGCTCTCGGGATCTGTACAGGAAGTGCTATCCAAATATCAAAAAACTGGTGCCCAAATTGATCGAATCAGTGTGAAACTCGATCGGAGCAAGAATATCCTGCTATCGGATATCGTAATCCTTGAAAAGCTATATGAAACGAATAAGGATTACTTCCAGGCATTGAATGTCTATATTGCAGCCGGGGAAATTAAACTCGAAGAAATCCATGGGAAAACGATTCCGGAGCTAAGGAAGTCCGCTGAATCAAGCAATGATCAAATGAAGTTTCAAGAAGTCAATGATATGCTGCAATTTGCTGAACGGTTGGATAAAAGGCTTCATGATTTGAAATTGAGTCGCGAAATCACGATTCAAAGCGCACCGCAAATCAGGCTGATCCAAAACACGAATCAGGCGCTAGTCGAGAAAATACAATCTTCGATCATGACAGCCATCCCCCTTTGGAAAAATCAGGTTGCGATTGCATTGACCTTAATCAGGCAAAGGCATGCTGTAGAAGCACAAAAGCAGGTTTCCAAGACTACAAATGACTTGTTATTGAAGAACTCTGAGATGCTGAAAACGAATACCATTGAAACGGCAAAAGAAAATGAGCGCGGACTTGTCGATATCGAAACATTAAAGAATACCCAAGCCAACTTGATTTCCACACTTGAGGAAACCATGAGGATTCAAGAAGAAGGAAGGCATAAACGCCGACAAGCCGAACAGGAATTGGCTTCAATGGAAAATGAACTGAAGCAGAAACTATTAGAGATAAAAGGATAAGGGGAGATAACATGGAAACTATCGAGGCTATAAAAACGAGAAGAAGCATTGGAATCGTTAAGCAAGATCCGGTACCTAAGGAAATGATCGAGCAAATCATTGAAGCTGGAACGTATGCACCTAATCACCATCGAACGGAGCCTTGGCGCTTTTTTGTATTGACAGGAGAAGGAAGAAATAAACTTGGAGAGGTGTTCGAAGAAATCACAAGAATTGAAAATGCTGATGATACCCCTGAAAGTTTAATCAGCAAGCTCGAAAGGCAAAAAAAGAATCCATTAAGGGCTCCAGTCATCATCGCAGTGGGCATAGAGCCTAGTGATAAGAATAATGTCCTCGTGGCAGAAGAATATGCGGCGGTGAACAGTGCCATTCAAAACATGCTTCTTGCAGCACATTCCCTAGGTCTGGGAGCAGTATGGAGAACGGGAAAAATAACTTATCATGAAAAGGTCCGTGAATTTTTCAATTTATCCTCAAAAGGAGAAGTATTGGCTTTCATATACTTGGGTTATCCTGATATGGAGCCAAAACCTGCTAAGAAAACACCGATTGATGAATTGACCACTTGGATCGGATGAAGGGTTGAGGGGCAGCTGCATCAGTGTAAACACACTGATGCAGCTTTTTTTTGCCTTCAATAAGGCTTCCTTAAATCTAATAAAAGGGATTTGGATTCGTCAGGCTTCGTTTCAAGTGACGATTGATGAATTAGGTTGTACAATACAGAGGAAGAATAAATTTTGATGAATTAGGATGTGTCTATAGATGAGAACGATTGATCCATTTGAGATACTTGATGGAAAAGCGATAAAATATTTGGATGTTTTTGGCGTGGAGGATGGAATTGCTTTAAAGAGTAAGTACGAAGACAAAACGTATTGGATATATGATTACTATTGCATGCATCAGACATGTGATTGCCAGGAAGTATACCTTGAATTCGTTGAGGAGCGCAAGACCAATAAACAGGCAAGACAGCATTTTGGAGTGAGGGTTTCTTTCAAGGATAATCAATTTACCCTAGAGGATTATAATATTTCCAAGCAAAAGGCAATGGATATTGCGGAGGACACGTTAAAATACAGTAAAGACGTAATGGAGTTATTTAAACAGCGATATCAGCATATGAAGGAAAAAGGCACGCAAATCATCATGGAAAGTGCAAAGGCAGCTAAAATGCCTCATGTTCATACGGAGCCGGTCATCGGCAGGAATGATCCTTGTCCATGCGGAAGCGGAAAAAAATACAAAAAGTGCTGCGGCGCAGCTTGATCATTCATGGGAGTTGACTCGATTAGGAGTCACTTCTTTTTTTTTGAAATCGTAACGGTTGAAAACGAATTGTGTAATAAATAAAAAAAACATGGCATTTTACGAACGTTTGTTCTATAATGAGAATACCAGATAATAGCATTAAAAGGAATAAAAAGTAGTCATTTAGACGGAATTTTCCGAAAACTTCTTTATTATTTTCAAAAATCTGGTATATATAAGGGAGAAGAGTTTTTTGATCTCATCTCTTTCAACGGTAGACGGCAGCCAGACGGGATGAAAATCCCTACAATGATGGCGGTTTAACTTTGAACGAAGGAAGGGGTAATCAAATGACAAGAGAAAAAAGATTAATACCGTACAAAGTTCTTGAAGTAATGGAGACTGTGAAAGAAAAGATTCCTGAGGGTGTCGAGCTTGTGAAAGCCCCGGCAATCTGGGAAAAAAGTAACCATGGTGAGGGCGTGGTGGTTGCCGTCATCGATACAGGCATTGATAAGGGACATCCAGACCTCAAAGAAAGAATCATTGGCGGGAAAGATTTTACCAATACCGGTGATTTTCAAGATGATAACGGGCATGGAACACATGTGAGCGGTACGGTTTTGGCGGCCATTAATAGTGTTGGTGTAGTGGGAGTGGCCCCGAAAGCGAGCATATTAGCGTTAAAGGCCTTAAATGGACAAGGCCAAGGCGATATTAATTGGATCAATGGAGCTTTAGAGTATGCGATCAATTGGCGGGGACCGAATGAAGAAAAGGTTTCAGTTATTTCACTATCACTTGGAGGTCCTGCGGACGAGGCAGAACATAAGCTCATTCAAAGGGCGCTTCAGGAAGATATCCTTGTTGTCTGCGCAGCTGGAAATAGTGGGGATGGGCGTCATGAAACGGACGAATTGGATTATCCGGGTGCGTATCCAGAAGTGGTGGAAGTCGGTGCTGTGGATTTAAGCAGAAATTTAGCGGATTTTTCAAATACAAATGATGAAATAGACTTGGTGGCGCCAGGGGTTGATATTCTCTCTACGTATCCAGGAAATAAATATGCTAGGCTGAGCGGAACGTCAATGGCTACGCCTCATGTAAGCGGTGCAGCAGCTCTCTTGAAAGTGATTGCTGAAAAAGAGTTTGGCCGCACGCTAACTGAAGCGGAATTATATGCACAGTTAGTGAAAAGTACGGAAGATCTCGGAATAAGCAAAAAAGCACAAGGGAATGGACTGCTTAACTTAACTATAGCGGAACAAAGGGTTAATCAATCCATTAAGGTTTCCGCAGAAAACCTCATAGTTACCGAGTAAAACAATGGTTATGGAATAATAAAATTGAAAAAGGTGTCCCAAGAAATTTGGGACACCTTCCATAATGATTATTTTTTAGTTTTCCTTAGAGCTGCAAAAAGCGCTACAATGGACAGAATTAGTGAAATGACAGCCAGAGTGATGATCAGCGTTTGATTGCCATCACCTTCTGTTGTTGCTGAATCCTTTGAATTGTCAGTTGCCGTGGAATCATTAGTTTCAGCCTCATCTTTGTGACCATGGTCCGCTGGTTCTGAATCAGCCTTGGGCGCAACCGTAATCTCCGTTACAGAATGCGGTAGGTCTGAGCCTTCATCACCGCTCCATTCAACAATTTCACCATCTTCGTAATATTGAAATGCATCCCAGGCAACTTTCGTTTCTTCTTTAGGATTTTGTGCTACAAAAGAGAATTGCTGGAATTGTCCAGCAGCTATTCCTTCATCAGTTGCTGCCCAAGTTACCGTTTTTACATGCCCATCTTTGTCACCTTCTGTTGTTACTTTCCACCCTGGTACAGGCTGATAGCTTTCAAAAGTAACCCCTTCAGGTACTTTTAAAGTCACCTTTGTAGTGGCAGTTTCTTTCTCTACTGGTACTTTGAGTGTATAAGTTTCCCACGCCTCAGGTGCAGATGAACTAGGCTTGACTGTAACGTGAGCATATGCTGAACCGGAAAAAATGAATAATGCAGCAAATGTGAAAATAAGTAGTTTTGAAATATTTTTCATTAGTATAAACCTCCTGTTATGAATTCCCTATGAAAATGATAAAATCAGCATTAATTGAATCCAGGCTTTCAGTTAATCCGTGAACATGGATATTCCACTTTCCTGGCATGGTTAATAATGACTTTGATGTAAATGTACCTGTGTTTTTCTCCTTCATTTGCAGTTTTATTTCACCGCGTGGCGTATCTAACGGCTGCATAGTGATTGTAAGCTGCTCTATTTCAGCAATGGGCTTGCCTTCATTGGAGAGATTTACTTGAATCACGTTATCCCCGACTTCATTGGGAGTCACCATTAATGTAACCTCATTATTTTCTTCAGTCCGTAACGTCTTTTCAATGGGCCCGGGAGAAGACATGGCAGTTTGGACATTTGTTAATAGAGCTGCAATGAGAAGTATGACGATCCCTAAACCAAACTCCATTCCCACACTATAACCAAGTCTTTTCGTTTGCTTTTTCCCTCTGAGAAAATGAAAGCCTCCTAAAACGATCATGACTAACATGAGACCGATTTTCGCCAGTAACAATTGTCCATATGTTGTGTTGAACAATGAATGGATAGTCGGAACATGCTGTAAACTGCTATATATCCCGCTAACAATCAGTATGATTACAAACAGAAATGCCCATCTGGAAAACCTTTGAATGATTGACCAGTAAAATGTTTTCTTATCTTCTTGGACTGCCTGCCGATCAGCAAGCCCAGGTAAAATCACCAATAAGGCCATAAGGCCGCCGAGCCATAAAGCCATGGACAACAAATGAAGGAAATCCATCAAAACGGCCAGAACCTGATTAGGAACAGCTGCTGTATGTCCAGTTAAAGCCTTACAAATCATTAAGCTGGCTATTATGATGAAGGAAAAGATAGGCAATGATTTATTCAGGGAGTTCTCGAGCATGAAATAAATCACTAAAAATAGAAGCAGCAATATTAGAACTTCTATGATCCAGACCGTTCCAAAGTTTGTAGCATTCAATACTTCTTTTATATAACTCAATTTAAATGCATCTGCCCAACCCACGCCAGCGTCAATCGTAACTTTTAAAGGCAGATTAAAGAAGATGGAAAATGCTAAACCTGCATATGAAAGCCAAAGGTATAGACGTGTTCTTCTGCTTGCTTCAAAAAGTCGAGAATCCTTCATTAACGATAATCTAAAAAAAAGGATTCCAGTAAGTGCAGCGAAGCATATGTATTGAAGACTTTGAAGGATAACATTGATGGAATTCGGAAAACTTGCATTCACTTCGGGATTTTCTTGGTCTGAAAGGCCCTCTGAATCTCCGAATTGAAAGGGAATTGTTCCTTCAATGGGATGTCCATCACTTGAAACCACTCTCCATTTAATGTAATAAATCCCTTCGTCGATAGTGCCCTTCCACTTAGCTTCCAGTACTTTTTCACTTTGTTCCGAGATTGTACTGTCTTGAATTTGAATTTTGTCCCCACCTTGGCTGAATACCTCAAGCGAATGGAAAGATGGTTGAATATTCTCGCTGAATTGAATGCTGATCTTTTCAGGAAGAGTATCCATCGCTTCATTCGGGCTAGGATTAGAGCTTATTACCGTAGCATGACCAAAAGCCATTGCCGGGTATAAAAGCAAACTGAATAGGCTGACTACCAGCCATAAATATTTTTTCATCTTGGTGTGCCATCACCCTTTCATCAAATCATGTAAGCTCATTATAAAAGGAAAATGTGAAAAAACAGTGAAAATAAATTAGTTATCTAAAGGCAGTTTGAAAGGTTCGCTAGAAAAGTATAACAATAAGTTTAGATTTACCTTCCTTCCTCCATTATAGCCATAAATATTGGTTTGGAATTCCGCTTTGCAAAACATTAATAGGCATCCTGTTGGTATAAACTCCATTAAGAAATAATTAAGGTTCCTTTGATAACCTGACCCTATCATGTTTGCAGGAATTATAGGAGGGATAGGCTTTGCTAAAGAAGGGATTAAAAGAAAAAAGTGTGAAGGTGATCTTGGTTGGTTCCCTTGTGGGGATGGGAACATCCACTTATATGCCCGTGGCAGGGGCTGCGGAAGGCACTTCCGTCATTCAAAAAGAGGAACAAACGGTAAATAGTCTTTCAAGGCTAGAAATAGAGGGTATAGCACTGGATCAAAAATTTTCAGAAGATGTACACGACTATAGCTCGGCAGTGGGGAATGATGTGGAAAAGATCAACTTACTTGCAGCAAGTCCTAACGAGAATGCAGCTATATACGTGAATGGTGTCAAAATGACAGAGGGGAAGGTGAAGGACTTACCGCTTCAAACTGGCATGAATACATTTGAAATCACCGTCAGCGATGGGCAAAATGAAACGGTTGCCTATACTCTCAAGGTCGAAAAAATTGAAAGTGATAATAACCTTTTAACATCGATTGGATTATCAAAAGGCTCATTAACATTCGATTCTAAAGTGACAGCTTATAATGCTTCTGTTGAAAATGAAGTCCAGTCCATTACAGTAACTCCGACATTGAGTGACAGTACCGCAATTGTAAAGGTGAATGGAAAGGATGCAACCGGTGCAGGTGTAAAGGTTACCCTTCCAATCGGTAAGACAACGGTGAAGATTATCGTTACAGCAGAAAATGGAGATGAAAAAACATATACGCTTACGATTACACGGGCGGCAGCCAAGGAAAAAGAAGAATCGAATACTGCACCTAAAGAGGGTGAAGTTCAGCAGGAGCCCTCAACAGGAACGAGTAAAACTCAACCTTCCACCGATAAGGGAAATAAATCATCTGTAACATCAACGGAATCCACGGATAAGGGGAATAAATCATCTGTAACACCAACGGAATCCACGGATAAGGGGAATAAATCATCTGTAACACCAACGGAATCCACGGATAAGGGGAATAAATCATCTGTAACATCAACGGAATCCACCAATAATCTAAACCCAAGCAGTGGTGTCAGCCAAGTACCGAAAGCACAGCAACTTGAAAGCGTTTCAACACAAAAGGCGAAAACCGATTCTATAGAGAAGGTAACGTCAGCAGGTTCCTTAGGAGTTGAGGGCAATAATGCACCAGTGTTGAACAATCTGACTGTATCATCAGGAGTATGGAACAAATCTTTTGAATCTAATGAGCATACCTATCATATCGAGGTCGATAATGATATTTCTTCAGTCGAAATGAATGCAACGACAAATGCCAGCGGAGCAACGATTGAATATGACGGTGAGAGCAGTAAAAAAGTGAAAATCAAGGATAAAGCGAAAACGGCCATTTCCGTTACCGTTTCAAAGGATGGGGAGCGCCGTACTTACGTCCTTGTTTTCGAAAAGGATATGGATGTGGAAATGGATGAGGAAGAAACCGTGGATGATGTCAAAACAAAAGAGGTGGAAGTTGAGGCAACGCAAATGAGTACAGCCGGCAAGTCGGGGAGCGATACATCCAATAATACTGGAGGCCAGGTTAATCGCAAACAACCTGTTGAGACCGGGTCATTTTTTGGGAATATAAAGGGTTTCTTCACCTCCCTGATTAAATAGGATGAGTCTGAATCCTGCAAAAAAAGGACAAGGTTTAGGCTTGTCCTCAGGTTTATATTTTTATGGGCAAAATGATTTGGACCTCGGTTCCTTGGTTTAGTTCGCTGTTAAAGCGGACCTTTCCCCGATGCGCCTCGATGATTCGGCAACTGACTGTCAGTCCTAATCCGGTTCCTTTTTCTTTAGAAGAATAGAAAGGCTCGCCAAGATGCTTTATCCGGTTTTTTTCAATTCCGCTTCCATTATCTTTGATGGTAATGGAAAGGTTATTGTCGATGCGTTCGAAATCAATCCAAATGTAATCGGCGGATGCCTCCATTGAATTCTTGAGCATGTTTATGAATACTTGTTTTAATTGGTTTCCCTCACATAATAGAAGCGGTATTTCGTTTTTAACAGATATTGATATTTGGGTGGGGTACGAGTCCGCCTCTGGTTTCAACAAGGTTTTGACATCATTCATCAGGTCGATGATTTGATGTTTGCTGAATGGAAGTTCCTGTGGTTTTGCCAGAACGAGTAACTCGCTTACAATAAGATTGATCCGGTCCAATTCACTTAACATGATCGTGTAGTATTGTTCATAGGGATGGTCGTTCTTTTTAAGCAGCTGGACGAAACCTTTTAAAGAAGTCAGAGGGTTTCGTACCTCGTGGGCCACACTTGCGGCAAGTTCGCCGACTATCGATAATTTTTCAGTTCTTCTTAAGCGTGCTTCGGTTTCCCGAATTTGAGTGACTTCTTTAGCATAAGTAATGATTCCGACTAAATCCTCCCCAACCATCATCGGGACAAACGAACAAGAAAGTAAGATGGACTTCCCGTACTTCGTCAGGAATTCTATATCTTTCCCTTTTTTTATCCCCTTTTGGTTTTCCATGACATATTGGCAAGATGTACGGATCAATTCCGCGTCTTCTGCTGAGAAGTTCAAATTAATGAATGAGGCTCCATGTATTTCTTCTTGTTGAAAGCCTGTTACCGTTTCAAACCTTGGATTTACGGTCGTGATCATTCCGTTTAAATCAAGCATCAGCATCGGATAAGGGTTGTGTTCAAACAATGATTTATAGCGTTGTTCACTATCGAATAATTGATTCTCCGCGACTACTCTTTCAGAAATATCCCTGCCGATGACGACTAAGCCTTTTCGTGAACCATCCTCATTGAACAGGGGAACTTTGATCGTATCAAAGGTCTTGTGATTGCCATCGGGAAGAGGGACGATTTCCTCACACCTTGTGATTTCCCCTTTTACCCACGTTTCTTCATCGGAAACTTCACAGTAAATCAACGACTCTTTATAAAATTCGGAGTATTCTGCGAGCTCACTGTCTCTTTTTCCCTTATAGTCTACATGCTCCAATTGAAATAATTGAAGGCCGAAGGTATTGGATTCAAGCCAACGGCCATCACCATCCTTGAAGTTAACGAAATCCACCATTGAATTGATGAGTGTACGCCGACGTTGTTCCGCTTCTTTTAATTGCTTGAATTCTTCCCTTTTAGCTAAATAAAGATATAAAACCAAGCCTATTGATAAAAGGAAAACAAATCCTTCCGCTCTTTGAAGTTGAATGAAGACCTCTTTGTTTTGGATATTTGTAGTTAAAAAATAGTCGAACACGACTAGTGTAAGAATCCCGGATAGGATATATATTGCTAAGATGGAGCGTTTGGACATGGAGATTCTCCCTGATTTTAAGACATTTCTAAGGTAAAATTACATACACATTTTAACAAACTATCGGAAAAAAATATATGCAGAATCCTAAATAAAAAACAGGGGCCAAAGTGGTCACCTGTTTTTTCTGAAGAAGGTTTGTTTCTTTTTCTTTTTTGCACGCTTATAGATAATGAAAAATAGTAAGAAGAAGAGTGCGAGTGCTGCTAGCGTATATTGGTTCATTTCAACAGATAGCAGTCCATATGGAATGAGCGAAAGGAAGAAAAAGTATATAAGGTTGCCAAGTGACGTCGCTAATAAAAAATCCTTGAAAGTGACGGTGCTGACTCCAGCTACCAAGTTAATTAAGCTTGTTGGGATCAGAGGGAAAATCCTGCCTGTAAAAACGTACATGAAGCCATGCTCCACAACAGATTCTTGCCACTTTTCGCCAATCTTCTTTAAGAGAAGCTCCTGAAACCAGTTTCTTGCTGCATAAAAAATGAAACCTGAGGCAACAACGCTTGTAAACCAACTCCATAGATATCCATATATGAATCCGAATATCGTGACATTGATAGTCAGGAGCAAAATTAAGGGAATGATTGTAAAAGAATTTTGTACAAACATTAATACGAATGTCACAATAAATGTAAGCAAAAGGTTTTCCTTCAAAATGCCAATAACAGAATCTAGATCACTTTTCCAAACCAAAGTGAATAACTCTGCATTAGAAAAAATAAATATTGCAATTACCAATAGACCGATTATGGTCAGGACTTTTTTCAAAGGGCCACCACCATTCTTACTAGTAGTTTATCATTTTCGAGTTCATTGGTGAAAAAAAAGAGCTGCCGCATCATGCAGACAGCTCTTTTCATTATAGTGGGTTCGCGACGCGAAGATTCCATTAAAGCCACTTTTCAAACTGAATTCTTTTGTTCATTCCATAAATGATTGGCGCTCCAATCAAGAGGACAACGAATTCACCGACAGCCGTGGTCATCCAGCTTAACCAGAATGGGAACCCCAGGGCAAGGTTCAGTTCAATTGCAATTAAAAACATTGTGAAAGTGAAAAAGATAGTCGTGGCGGTCATCCGTCCTTTAATGCCTTTTATGAACCGAGAAACAAAAATGACAAGCAATAAGGCGAGCAGAGATTGCCCCACCCCGAAAATCAAGTCATATGGCACCATCGGCGAAAAGAGCAGATTCGATATGAAGACTCCGCCGACGATACCGTAGATATACTTTTTATTGAATACAATCAGATGATTCAATATTTCCGGTACACGAAATTGGAACATCTGAAATGATATTGGTTGGAACACCAATGAGACCGCCACATACAAGGCAGCCAATAACCCGCTTATCACGAGTGTACGAACATTCATTTTACTCTCTCCCTAGTTTTTTATCGTGGGATGGTTACGAACCACGTTTAGGCGTTTGCCCGATGTTTAATAGTATCCCATGTAAGCTTGTTTCGTCAATTTGTAAAGAATGGTTTTAATTTATAAGTTTCCAAGCACGGGAAGTAGCTCAATTGGATTTTGATTTATTGCAATGAAGGATGATATTATTTCAATATGTACTTCAAAGGAGTGAATATAGTATGTCGATCGAGAGTGTCAAAAACCATTTTAAACAATGGGATCGGGAAGGCGATGTAATGGAGTTCGAAACATCGAGTGCTACGGTGATTGAAGCAGCGGAAACCATCGGTGTTATCCCAGCGCGGATTGCTAAGACTCTTTCCTTTAAGGGGGAAGGTGAAAAAGCCATTTTGGTTGTTGCCGCAGGGGACGCGAAAGTGGATAATAAGAAATTTCGTCAGACGTTCGGTTTCAAGGCACGAATGCTTTCACCTGAAGAAGTGCTTGCACAGACCGGCCATGCCATCGGAGGAGTTTGCCCGTTTGGTCTGGCAAATGATCTAGCTGTTTTTCTTGATGTATCGATGAAACGCTTTGAGTCATTGTTCCCGGCATGCGGCAGTGCGAACTCTGCAATAGAACTTAAACTCGCTGAGTTGTTTGAATATTCAGGCGCAGAGGGTTGGGTGGATGTTTGCAAAGGTTGGGAAGAGAAAGTGAATGAGGAAACGGCGGTAGGCAATGCAGTTGATGGCCTTTGATGGTTTCAAAAAATCCACATGAATGGAATTGAGTCCACTATGGTGGACTTTATTTTAGTGGCGACCGCATACATTTTCTATGATTTAAGCGGAAAATCGGGCAGAAAGTGTTCCTGAGCGGAGGTTGAAAGATGTTAAATGAAAGCAAAAGAAAAAGCAATAACAGCTATCTTAGTCTTAAAACTCTTTATGAAGAGAATATAACGGTTAAGAGCATTGCCCAGGAGCTTGAGTTTTGCCATAAAAACGATCTGGCGGTGGATATCCAGAAAGCATTGGAAAAAAAGAATTTTGATATATTGGCAGTGCAAGATCAGGGGGAAATCATCGGGTATATCGAAAGGGAGGAACTCGGTGAAGGAAGCATCTCTGAATATTTGAGAAACTTTTCACCAAGGGAAATGGTTTCGGATTCAACCCCTTTGATCCAGCTTCTCCAGATTTTCAAGAATAAAACAAGGGTGTTCGTATTAGAGAATAATTCGATTAAAAAGTTGATTACCCATGCAGATCTTCAAAAGCCTCCGATCAGGATGCTGATATTCGGATACATTACTTTATTGGAAATGAGGATGAGCGATATCATCCAGGATAGATTCGGCGATGGCAGCTGGTATCCAATGATCAGCGAAGACCGTTTAGAAAAGGCAACCGAATTATATAGAAGGAGAATCGATAAAAACGAGGATATCAATATAATAGAGTGCCTGCAAATCAGTGATAAATTCGATATCATACATAAAGATAAAGATTTGAGGCGCTTCTTCCAAATCCCTTCGAAAAGTAAAGGGAAGAAGGATGCGAATGCCATCCGGAAGTTACGGGATAAGATTTCCCATGCTAATGAATTGGGTCTGGACATGTCATGGATGGAAATCATCGAGGTTGTCGAGTCCTGTGGCCGACTGCTCGAAATCTCTGAATCTTATCAGTATGAAAAATAAGATCCGGCTAATCATGCTGGTTCTTTTTTAACGCATCCAAACAGAAAAAACTGCCCATATCAGGCAGTCTCCCCCTCAAAACTCCGGCAGTTGGTCCAGGTTATTTTCTTTTATTCCATCGGGCTCACTCCGCAATATGTCACGTCCATATTTATGAAAGACGTCAACATTTGCCAGGATGCCTGCTTTGGCTTCTGAAAGGGCAGTGGGGTAGTCGAGTTCGCGGCCGGAGTTCGTCTTGATGGCGATAATATTGTCCTCCTCATTTTTCCTTACGGCGATGATTTCTTCTTTTCCTGCTGCATCAAGTTGGTTTGCTTGCGGTGTTCCCTGCTGTTTATATGATTCATAGGCTTTTTCAAATTGGTCCATGTTTTGGACACCTCCTATTTATAGGGTGAGCTATTTTTTCTGCAATATACAAACCGGATTTCGTCCAACTTGAGCCGTTAATTCGTCCAAATGGGCCGATTTTTCGGCACTTTTTTTAAGTGAACGCTGTCGTCTTGGCCTTTTTGCAGTGGCATGGCACTTGCATTTTGTTAAGTAGTAGTAAGAAATAATATCCACTAGATTAAGGGAGGAATATGAATCATGAATGTAAAACAAGGGGCTAGCACTGTAAATGCAAAACAACAGGTCAAGACAATGAAAGCAGCGGTCGTCAATGAATTTAACCAAAAACTTGAGATCAAAGAAGTACCCATCCCAGAATTGGAATATGGTGAGATATTAGTGAAAATTAAAGCCTGTGGCGTGTGTCATACCGATTTACATGCGGTACATGGTGATTGGCCGGTAAAACCCAAGCTTCCGCTTATCCCCGGACATGAGGGTGTGGGCATTATAGAAAAGGTGGCAGAAGGCGTAACTTCCTTGAAAGTAGGTGACCGTGTTGGGATCCCTTGGCTTTATTCGGCCTGTGGCGATTGTGAATATTGTCTGACTGGAAGGGAAACGCTTTGCTTGGATCAATTGAATGCAGGCTATTCCGTGGACGGCGGGTATGCTGAATATTGTAAAGCACCCGCCAAATATGTGGTGAAGGTTCCTGAAGGGCTTGACTTTGCGGAGGTTTCACCAATTTTCTGTGCAGGTGTAACGACCTATAAAGCTCTTAAAGTATCGGAAGCAAAACCTGGTGATTGGGTAGCTGTTTATGGAATTGGCGGATTGGGACATGTTGCTCTGCAATACGCAAAAGCGATGGGCTTTAATGTGATTGCTGTCGATATTCAAGATGATAAGCTTGATCTGGCAACGGAACTTGGGGCGGATTACACGGTTAATGGACTGAAGACCGATCCTGTACAGGCTATAAAGGATAAGGTTGGCGGTGTGCAGGCATCCATTTCTGTAGCGGTTACGAAAAAAGCTTTCGAACAGGCTTACAGTTCAGTCAAGAGGGGCGGGACACTTGTCGTAGTCGGATTGCCGAATGATGAACTTCCAATCCCGATTTTTGATACAGTACTAAATGGGGTAACTGTAAAAGGGTCAATCGTCGGCACGAGAAAAGATTTACAGGAAGCTGTTCAATTTGCGGCTGAGGGTAAAGTCAGAACGAATATAGAGACGAGGAAACTTGATGAAATAAATGATGTGTTTTCAATGATGGAAAAGGGGGAAATCAACGGACGCATCGTATTGACGCTAGAATAGGAACAGAGGGAGGAAGCCTCGGAACGGGGCATCCTCCTTTTTATTATGTCTGGTTCTTCTCATTTAATATATAACGTAATTTCCTTATGGATATTTGCAAGCGTTTGGCTGCTTCATTCCGGTTGCCGTAGGTTTTTTGCAGTGCCTGCATGACGAGCTCCTTTCCAATTGTCGATTGAAGCTGTTTGATTTCCGTAAGTACTTCTTCAAGCATCAGTTCATCCTTCTCATTAAAGTCAGCCACTAGCCTTTTTCGCCATTCTTCAAGAAGGTTTTCAGTTGACTGAGTCTCATTAGTGGACACGTTTTTGTCAGGGGTGATCTGGCTGTTAGACAGAGAGATATCATTGGCGGATATTACCGACTTATGGTCTGCGAGAGTTAGTGTGCGCATGACCACATTAGATAGTTCGCGTATATTGCCTGGCCAGTTGTATTGCTGTAATTTTTCAATGGCTTCATTGGAGAAAGAGATATCTCCATGGCCATTCCTCTCAATCAAGTGACGGACAAGCAAGGGAATATCCTCTTTTCGGTTCCTTAAAGGCGGGATATCGAGAGTCACGACGTTCAGCCGGTAAAATAGGTCTTCCCGGAATTTATTTTTGTCCACTGCCTGCTGCAGGTTTTCATTGGAGGCCGCCACTAACCGGGCGTTCGTCCGTAATGTCCCGCTGCTGCCAACCCGCATGAATTCCCGCGTTTCCAAAACTCGAAGCAATTTGACTTGGATGGCGGGACTCGCATCCGCAATTTCATCAAGAAAAAGCGTCCCGTTTCCGGCAATTTCGAAAAAACCCTTTCGCAGATGGGTCGCTCCGGTGAAAGCACCCTTTTCATGACCGAATAATTCGCTTTCAAGCAGGGATTCAGAGATCGCTCCACAATTGATGCCGATAAAAGGTTCATGGTTTCGGGGGCTGGCAAGGTGAATGAAGCGTGAAAGCACTTCTTTACCGCTTCCGGTTTCTCCTTCGATTAATACATTGACGGATTTTTGGGCCACCTTGAAAGCCATTTCAATCAAATTCTTCATTAAAGGACTTTCGCCGACAATGAGTCCTGAATCCTCGGCAAGTTTATGGATGAAATGCTGATTCAAATCTTCATTTTCATTCAAAAGGTTGTCAATCTGCCTTTCCAGTACTTCAATATCTACAAAGGGTTTTTCCATATAATCACTCGCGCCAAGTTTCATTGCATCAACAGCGGTCTTGACGGTGCTGTATCCGGTCATGATCAGTACCTTGCAACGCGGCTGCAGCTGTTTTAGATGCTGCAGGAGGGAAAGTCCATCACAATCCGGAAGCTTCAGGTCTATCATTGCGACATCAAAACGCTGCTGATTCCAATCGATCTCATGAAAATCCTTCCCGCTATTCACAACTTGTACGAGATAACCTTTCATCGTAAAAAGGCGGGAAAGAAAAGTCCCAACCTCTTTCTCATCGTCTACCACAAGTAAATGAACCACATTATCATCCCCTTTCTTCTTCTGCTTGTAAGGGAAGCCTCAGGAAAAAAGTGCTTCCTTGTCCTGGTGTGCTCAAAACGTCGATCTTCCCACCATGATCTTTGGCGATGCCAAGGCTTACAGACAGCCCCAAGCCTGTACCTTTTTCACGGTCTTTAGTCGTATGGAAGGGATGGAAAATGAAGGGCAGGCGTTCTTTTTCAATCCCCGTTCCGTTATCAGTCACCCGAACCACCATGAACTTGTTTTCTGAGTAGGTAGTGATCGCAATAGATTTTTCCGTTTGGGCGGACTCATCCAATGCGTCCTTGGCATTCAATAGCAAGTTGATGATGATCTGTTCTATTTGCGGCTGGCTGCCCTTTATGAAAGGAAGGTCTTCCTGAAGGGTAAGATGGAGGGAGATTTGCTTCTTCCCAAGTTGGAACTTCAAAAGGTTCAAAACCTGGTGAATGGCTTCGTTAATAGAGTAATAGTGGAATCTATACTCATCCTGCCTTGAAAAGGTAAGCAGGCTTTTCACTATTTGCCTGCATCGATCTCCGCAAATCTTAATATCGTTTAACAGCATATGATCCAGATTATCCTGTGGGGTTTTACGTAATAAAATTTGCGAGTTACCAAGAATGGCCGTTAATGGGCTATTCAATTCATGGGCAATCCCAGCTGCCATTTCACCAATCGCCCCAAGTTTACCGGCATGTAATAGCTGGACTTCCATCTGTCTTCTTTCGGTGACATTTTTATAATAAGCAATGACCCCATATACTTGATGCTCCTTATTCTGAATCGGGTAGGCATGCATTTCCAGGATGGTATCATGCTGAAGGAGAATTTCCTGAAACCCTGGCTTATTAAATGAAAAGGTATCTTGAATCAGATTTTTGGATTTTTCAATTAAAGGAATCTGGTCGGAAAAGTCCCTGGCTGAATCATTGGATTGATAGACCGCTCCTTTGTGATCAAAGACGATGATCATGTCTTCAACTGCCTTGAATGTATCCTCCCACTCCTGTTTGGAATGAAGAACTTCCTTATAAAGCTGGGCATTCTCCAAAGTTAACGCAAGCTGATTGGATAGTTGTTCAAGAAATTCGAGTTCATCTTTATGCCATGTTTTCTTTTTCTTCCTGCCAAACGTCCAAATTCCGATTTTTTTACTTTTTCCGTATAAAGGGACCAATAGAAGTGATTCGATCTCAAGGGATAATAGACGTTCCTTTTCTCGGAAGTCCGGTAACTGTTTAACTTCCACCTGAATCGGCTGTTTTTCTTTCAAGGCGGACGAGAAATCCTGAAAAGGGTGTAACAAGTTTTTGGCATCCATTTCAAGTTCACAGTGACCATTAGGGCAGATATGAAGCAGGGCAGGTTCTTCCTCATACAATATGACAAAATGACTGTCATCGAATGTAATGAGCTGCTTAAGTTTTGAAATAACATTTCGGAGAATCTCTTGGATGTCGATGTCCATATTCATATTTTTAGTGATGTCATTCATGATTTCAAGCTGCATATTCTTCTTCTTCAGTTGATCCACGGTTTTCTTAAGTTCCGTGTAATACGTTTTCTTTGAAGATTTCACACCTGTCATTAAATCTATCAATTCAAGTTTGTTCATGCTTTTCACCTCTTAAAGGGCTGTAAGAAGCAGCTGATTAATCTGTTCTAATGACATATCACGAGGATTTGTGATCATGCAGGCATCCTCAAGAGCGGTCATCCCTATGGGGTCTATCATTTCTTGCGTAATGCCGACATCACTTAAACTCTTGGGAGCTCCAATATCCTGGGATAATTCCCTTACGAAGTGTATGGCTGCCATTCCTGCTTGCTGCTCTGTCAATGCCCGTGTATCGATGCCCATGATGTCTGCAATCTCGCTGAATCGCCTTGGTGAGGCAATTCGATTGAAATCCATGACATGGGGAAGGAGTATCGCATTGATTTCACCATGCGGAAGGAGGTATTTGCCGCCTAAGGCATGTGAAATGGCATGGGCAGCTCCCAAAATGGCGTTGGAAAAAGCCAGTCCAGCCTGCAGGCTCGCCATTGCCATCGCTTTTTTTGCTTCCTCATTATGCCTGGATGCAACAGAGGGGCGTAAGTGGCGGGAAACGATGAAAAGCGCGTTTTTGGCTTGTACATCTGTCAAAGGCGTCGCAGCGATTGAAACATAGGATTCAATGGCGTGGGTTAAAACATCCATTCCCGTAGCTGCGGTCAAATCCGGTCCCAAGGTGGTTAAGGTACCAGGGTCGACTATTGCAATATCGGGGACAAGTGATTTTGAAATGATCGTCATTTTTTTCTCGCGGAATGAATCGACGATCACAGAAAACTGAGATACTTCCGAACCCGATCCTGCAGTGGTCATGATCATCACCATGGGTGGGAGGGGTGAGTGGACTTTATCAACACCTTCATAATCACTGATGATGCCGCCATTCGTTACTAAAAGGGCTACCCCTTTGGCGACATCCAAAGCACTGCCTCCTCCCAAACCGATGATGGCATCACATTCTTGTTCTTTAAATGCCAAACAGCCGGCTTCGATCTCCCTGTCCTTCGGATTGGTCGTCATTTCAATGAAGGTAGCAAAAGCAAGGCCTGCATCTTTGCAGGATTTAATGACTTTATCTAACCAGCCAGCATTGGCAACCCCGGAGTCGCTGACTATCAGCGCCTTTTTGGCACCCAACCGCAAGCAGGCCTCGCCAGCTTGTTCAATCGAACCTTTTCCAAAAATAACTTCCGGCATCACGAATTTAGTTATCGACATTTTTGCGCCTTCTCCCTGTAAAAATTCTATCTCTTCTGTATTATTTTCCCGAAAAAGAGCGAAAATCCTGTTTGGATTCCAGTTATTTTTATATAATATGACAAAATATAGAATGATAGATAACTTTTGGCGCAGGTCAAATTTCCTGTTAATTTCTTTAATTTGTAAATTCGTTACTTTAGATCTGTATGAATAGGGATAAACCTACCTAGTTAGTATTCTCTATGTATTGTAAAATTATGGGGGAATCTATTAAACTGGGAGGCAATCTATGAAAAAACAATTTTTATCGGTAACCTTAATCGCAGCATTGACACTCGGGACAGCCGGGACAACCACCGCTTTAGCAACGCCACATTCATCGCCGGTGCTATCTGCACCATCCACGGACAAGCAAGTCATTAAAAAAATCGATGCCGATAAAATCTACAAGAATATTGAATACCTCTCACAAACACCTCGGGTGGCGGGTACGGATTCTGAGTATAAAGCCGTCCAATTCATCAAAAAGCAATTCAAATCTTATGGATATAAAGCCGATATCGAAGAGTTCAATTTTTTATCTTATACAGACCCAAATCTGGTCGAACTGTCCGTTGCCGGATTTGATGGGGAAATCCAAGCGAGCCATTTAACCTATTCAGTTAATGGGGACCTATCCGGTGAAGTTGTATATGCCGGTTTAGGAACGAAAGAAGAGCTAGAGGAAACCGACGTTTCAGGGAAGATTGCCCTTATACAAAGAGGGAGCCTCACTTTTGCAGAGAAAGTATTGAATGCAGCAGAAAAAGGGGCAGCGGGAGTCATCCTATTCAATAATGCAGATGGGGAATTAAACGGGACACTCGGAGAGGATAATGACAAGTATATTCCATCTGTCACGATAACCAAAAAGGATGGAGAAGCCCTTCTGGAAAAATTGAATGCCGGAGTTAAATTGACAGCATCATTAAAAATCGAAGGAGCTTATTCCGAAGAAAAAACCTCTTATAATGTAGTGGCAACGAAAAAAGCAACAAAGAACAATAAAGCAACAAAGAGCGATATTATTTATATTACTGGACATCATGATTCCGTAGCAGGAGCACCCGGAGCGAATGATGATGCATCAGGAACATCCGTCACCCTTGAACTTGCGCGTGTTCTGAAGAATCTTCCTACAGATACGGAAATTCGCTTTGTCACCTTTGGAGCCGAGGAAAATGGATTGCTAGGTTCACAGCATTATGTGAACAACCTTTCTGATGATGATATCAAGCGGACCATTGCCAACTTCAATCTCGATATGGTGGGAAGCAGGGATGCCGGAGATTTGGTCATTTTGACTAATGATGGAGAAATGAACCTTGTAACCGAGCTGGCCCAGGCATCAAGTACAAGACTGAATGGCGAGCCGACTCCATATGGACAAGGCGGGAGAAGTGACCATGTATCCTTTGCTGAGGCTGGGATTCCCGCTGCTTTATTCATCCATAGTCCATCAGAGCCTTGGTATCATACTCCTGATGATACCATTGATAAAATCTCAAAAGAAAAGCTTCAAGATGTTGCTGAAATTGTCGGCACCGCCGTCTATGATCAAGCTAAAATCGAAGCTAAAAAACTTGATCCAAATCATAAAAAAGGGAAAAAGGTGAAAGTTCCGCATTTATTTGACGAAAAGGAATTCAAATAAAGCAGTAAATATTTAGAGGGTGCAGCTTGCACCCTCTCTTTGTGTTTAAAAATGGAAAACTAGGGGTAAAAGGTCCAATCTGGAAATCGTGCCTATGGGATGAATTCCCTAAATACCTAGCATAAATAGCTTATTTATCCCTATTTAACTCTAAGACTATAATCCTTATAATAAAAAATATGAAAAATATGACAGTCTACATAATGAGAATAGTATGTTTGAGGTGATTTTTTAAGTGTATGCAAATTCATTGAGTGAAATTCACTCAGCCCTCTCCAGTAAAATGTCCGATGTGAATGAAAAAATCAATCGTTTGGAGCAGGCAAAAAGACAAATCAAAGACGAACAGAATGCTTGTCTGGGGGAAATTGCTAAAATTAAAAATCCGGATTTGGCAAAAAGCTGGACGGGAAACCGTGCAGAAGACTTTCAAGATGCCCGCAGTGATGCATACAAGGCAATGTCAACGATCATTCATGATGATTATGACGACTATCAAGAGAAAATCGACGGTAAAATCATGATGCTTAATATAGAAAAAAAGGCTCTGAGTGCAGCAGGCACCATAGCACATGAAGCGGATGTTCTTTTAGGTAAAGGGGAAGCCGTCATAGATCAGTTGGAAAGTAAAATATCATATTTAAAAGGGTGGTTGTTTTAATGACGACAATCAAACTGAATCATCCTGCCGTAACGAAGCAAGTCGATCAGGTGAAGACGGCACTTGGTACAGTCACGCTTGGAAATTTGCCGGCAGGCGAGCTTGGCAACAATAAATTGGAATTCACCTCGAAATGGATCGACCGGGAAACGAACCTGGAGAAGGTCTTCGAGCAATATATCAAAATCGTCCAGAAAAATGTGGAAGATACCCGTGCCAACATTGACTTATTAAAAGAACAGGATGAAGCCATCGCCCATACGTCTTCACATGGGTATCCTACGCGATGAAAATATATGAAGCCAAGACATTAACGGCCGCAACCAAGTCGCGCGCCAAGCAATATGAAGAACTAAAGAAGGAAGTCGCAGCCCTGAAAAAGGAATTTCAGGGCATCGTCGGCTTGGACAACGAGTTTCAAGGAGCCGGTGCCGCCGCCATCAAAAGCTTCTATGAAGCGCAAATCGAGGTTGCTGACGCCTGGATGGAACTATTCACGACCCAGATCAGTTTTTTGGAAGGCATTCCGGCCAGTCTGGAAGAGGCGGACCTCTCCGGAAATACGGTGGTCGAGGTTCCCTTTTTAGATGGGGAAGTCTCGAACGGCATCAACCAAGCGAAGTCGCTTGTCGATGAACAAGCGAACGATCTCCAAAGGATCCTCGACAGCATTGACGATATCCTGCCTCTTGATATGTTCGACCAAAAGGAATTTAATGAAAAAATCACGCTGGCGGGACAGAGGCTGGATGACACCGTGACAAAAGTCGAGAATGTCGACCGGCAATTGGTCGAGGAATATGATGTGTCCGTCGGGCAGGAAAACGTGGCCGTTGGCCTCTTCCGCGCCTTGCTTGATGCCACCAAACAGGACGGCAACGTTTCGCCGATGACCTTCAACCAATCGGCCTTCAAGAATAGTGACGTCTATCAAGTGAAGGATGAAGTTGCCGGTCAGATGAAAGACTATCAGACCTTCAAAAAGCAACAAGCCGAAGCCCGGAAAATCGAACAAGAAATGGAAGAACTCGAAAACCGCCCATGGTACGAAAAAGCCTGGGATACTACAAAAACCTTTACAGGGGAATTCACGGGATATTATGATTCAATCAGGGCCTCAACCGGAGTCGATCCAGTAACGGGCCGCAAGCTGTCTGATGCTGAAAGAATCGCCGCCGGCGCCATGGCAGCCGCTGGATTCATCCCCGTCGTCGGCTGGGCCGGCCGGGCCATCAAGGGTGGCAGCGCCATCTACAAAACCGCCAAAGGACTCAACGCAGCGAACCACGCGCTCGATGCCTATAAAACGACAAAAGGCTTTAGCCTCCTCCAGAAAACCGAATACGGAATATATGGACTCCTCGCAGCCAACGGCCTTGGCGAAGCGGCCACCGGCAAAGACATGTTCGGCAACCAGCTAACCGAGGAACAGCGCCAGAACGGCCTGTTGATGGCACTTGGAATCGGCGGTGTGGCTGGTGCGGCGAAGATCGCTGATAAAGTAGCAAGTGGTACAAAGTTCGTCCCTTACAGCAAGGAATTTGCGCAAAAGCAGGTTCAGTATGCAAAAGCTACAATAACAGACATAGCGAGATCTGGAAAAGCCACGTTAAAAAATATAGGTGAAGAACTAGGTAAAAAAGAAATCCCTAAACGGATAAGTATGGAACAAGTATCCCTTGCAGGAGGACCAACCCTTCGCCAAGTTATGATGGAAAAGCAGACAATTAAGGAAGCCTATCAGAAATTTACGGTTAAGGATAGCAAAGTAGAGGGTGTTTCAGGGGAGAGTATTCCTAAGGGTACAGATAAAGGTCTTGAAACTAGAGGTTACAGACCAGAACCTGGTGAAAGAACAATGTCAAGAGAAGAGTGGAAGGCGCTGGATAGAGAGAGACGTATAGAGGTTAATTATCCAAAACCAATTATTAATGGTGGAAATTATGAGCTTGTCAAATCTAAACCCGAATATTATACTCCCGAGGGTGAAATTATTTGGCCCCCTAACCGTGGCGTATTAGGTGAACCCGAACCCATGATATTAAAGCCTGGCACAATTATTGATAGATTTGGTTATGAGGGTGGAACTTTTGTTTCACCGTATGGTGTTCCCTATGAAATGCGTGCATTAGCTCCTGAAACATATTTAAAACCTTATAAACTCTATGTTGTGAAGAAACCTATAGAAGTGCAGGCCGGGAAAATTGCTCCATGGTTTGATGAACCAGGTATGGGTGTTCAGTATGAACTCAACCAATCAGTAAAAAATTTTATAGAGCAAGGAATAATTGGAAGGGTAGGAAAGTAGTATGAAAAAAGAAGAATTACAACAAATGTTAATTAATGCTAATGTTCCAAAAGATTTATATAACTTAAATGGGGGATTACCTAATGAGGCATTTTGCTTAAATAAAGAAGATAATATTTGGGAAGTTTATTATAGTGAACGTGGTGTGAAATCACAATTAAAGAAATTTGACTCAGAAGATGAGGCATGTGATTATTTTTATAAAACAATTTTGGAACTTCTGAATTAATAGGATTTAGCATTAAAATAGAAAATTAAATGAAAAAGAAAAATTAGATAAGGTGGGCATACATTATTGTAGGCTCACCTTTCGTCTGTTCAAAAATACTAAGGATTTGTAGTAAATACAATTATGGCAATTCAGAGTCGTGACTTTAAAACCTGGCTAATCATAGATAGATTCGGGTTGGAACATTTATTCACCTATCCGCTCTATATTAATATTGTGAGCTTGAACCCCGTACCCTTTTTAAACTGCAAAAGAAAAAAGAAGCTTTCTCATCTAAAGGTAAAACTATAATTCTGAAATCTCCTTTGAAGAATATAGTAAAATAATGAATTCTATTAAATGAAAATGAGGTTTTTAATTTGAATGGATTAACAGGTGATATTTTAGTGAAAGGAAAAATACTTAATGGAAATACAAATAAACAGGCTTTTTGTATAAATTTTCAAAATGAACTACTATCAAGCGATATACTGAATAATATGTTTGTTTTTAAAGACGCAATTATGTTAGATGGAATTTATTTTTGGGTTGTAGTTAATTTTCAAAATGATAAAGTTTCTCGTATTGAACTCGACAATGCTGATGAAAGTTTGAAAAATACTTACAATAATTGGGCTAATTATAAAGCTAAAAAAAAGAAAGAGATACATGATAAATGGGTAGAAGAGATATTAGGAAAACCAGATATTAAAAAAGGAGACTCATTAATTTATAATAGAGCTTGGGGAGAAGTCACTTCATTTGAAGATAAGAAAAGTGGACAAGTAGAGATCTGGATCAGTTATAAAAAATGACACAGGAAACCGAATGTTGCTAGAATAAAATAAAACCTTGAGTGGCTTAAGGCCATTCAAGGTTTTTTTATGAAATGGAAAAACATTATAGTGATTTTGTAGTATAGGTGTTAGTTTTTATAAAACAAAAGTGTTACTTTAATCAATCAGTAGTACATTGAATTGAGCAAGGAGTACTGAAGGTAAGAAAATAGTACTTAAACAAAAAGTAGGTGTAAAGAATGGCAGGCAGAAGAATGGTAGACAGATGGGAAGACGATAACAAGATTTTTATGAGTTTAGCTATTAAGAAAAGAGTATTACCGAGTATGTATGGCGGCATTATAGGAGACATGCTTGGTGTTCCAGTTGAATTTAAAAAAAGAGGGACTTTCACTATTAATGATATAACGGGATATGGAACCTATAATCAGCCGCCAGGTACCTGGTCGGATGATACTTCGTTAACTTTATGTTTAATTGAAAACTTAATTGAAAAAAGCGATTCAGCGGAGCTAATGCAAAAATTCGTTCAGTATATGGAATCTGGTTATTGGACACCGCATCATGAAATGTTCGATATTGGCAGAACGACCAGTGAAGCCATAACCAAGTTTAAAAATGGAACGCCAGCGCAAGAATGTGGCGGAAATGCAATGTTTGATAATGGGAATGGGGCGTTGATGAGGATCGCTCCAGTAGCATTTATCCTTTTTAATAGCTTTAATTTCATTGAAAAAACCCAAACCATTAAAAAATATACGGAAGTAACCCATGCACATCCGCGTTCTGTGGTAGGTTCCATTATTTATGTCGAGTTTTTACTTAGACTTTATTATAATAACTCTCCTGAAGATGCAATAAGACAAACAAAAAAACTTTTTGATGAGAATTTTGATAAAGATCATATATACCAAAAAGAGCTGCAATCCTATTCAAGAATTTTTGAAGAAGATTTCTTTTCATTACCACAAGAAGAAATTCAGTCAGATGGTTATGTGGTTCATACGTTAGAAGCAGCCATTTGGTGCTTAGGAAATTCAGATTCATTTAGCGAAGCCGTTTTAAAAGCAGTGAATCTAGGGGATGATACGGATACAGTAGGTGCCATTACAGGAACAATGGCAGGTATGTACTATAAAATGGACGACATTCCTAAAGAATGGCTTGAGAAAATCACAAGAAAAGAAGATATCGATGAATTAATCAAGCAATTCCATAGTTTTTGTGCAGATAAAGCAATTAAAGAAGAGTATGGGGATTGATGTAAATCCCTCATATGAACATAAAAAAACCCTTATAAAAGTCCTTTATAGGGTTTTTTTATGTCCAGAGTCCATTTTATGCTATGTTAAACGGGAAGCGAAGCAGTTTGAATTTAGGTGATGGAGAATTAAATAATGGAGTGAGTGGAAAAATGATTAGAAAAGGTGAGTATACTATCTATAATGGGAAAGAGTATAGATTCATAGAATCGGATACAGTGGGAGCTATTGAATTAATAACCAATGATAAAAAAGATATGGGCAATGGCTTTACTTATTATAAAAATAATATTTACACGAAAATAGTACGCGTAAATGAAGTTAAAGAATTATATTCTATTAATCCCTATGCTGTATATAAGGGAGAGCTGTTTCCAGCATCAGAAGAAAGAACAACTGGTAAAGTATTGTTGGTTACAACAAACACTGAACTTGCTAAACAGATGGGTTTTGAACGTACAGATAAATATATGTACTCCAAATCTGTGGAATGGGATGAAGTGGAGATAATCGAGAAGAGGAAGCCCTATTCAATAGATTAAATTTTCTCGTTTCAAATGCGATTTATAATTATTGCACTATATATAGGAGAATAAAATGGATATTAAGATGCAGTTAATCAATCAAATAAAAGTTGTAATAAATAATCTTGAAAATGATTATTATAATGAAATTACTAGCGGCGTTTTACAACTTATATATATAAGATATAAGAATGCATTGAAAGCATTGGAGAATAATAAAGATATAAGAGAATTAAATATAATTGGTGGCAAAAGGGCTTATATGGATAGTTATAGTGACTATCAAAATCCATTATTAGAAGAATTACATAAAGCTGAAAAATTACATAAAGAATTATTGAATACTTGATAAAGTTTGAAAATGGAGGAACCTATGATAAGAAAAGGAAAGGAAAGTATGCAATGCATAATGGTAGCGAGTATAGTTTTAATCTACTGGAAGATAAGTCTATAAGATTAATAAGTCATAAACAGGCTGATCTATCTCAAGGTTTCAAACATTTAGATGAAAATATCTATATCAAAAATGTTTCTGTAGAAGAGGTAGAAAATTTATTTAAGATAAATACAAAGGCAAAATATAAGGGAGAGTTGTTTCCAGCATCAGAAGAAAGAAATACCGGAAAAGTATTGTTGGATACAACAAACACTGAACTTGCCAAAAAGATGGGGTTTGAACGAACAGATAAATATATGTACTCCAAATCTGTGGAATGGGATGAAGTGGAGATAATCGAGGAGAGGAAACCCTATTCATTAGATTAATTTCCCCATTAAAAAGCCCTTGAAGTTAAGGGCATTTTTTATGAGGGTTATCAAACTAAAGGCAACGATTCAGCCCCAGTTGAGCTAGTAATGACAGTATTATTCCGTTGCAATATCGGTCGAAGGTGTCTTGATTATAACAGCTTAAGCAGTGCCTGCGCACCTGTTAGAATAAGCCCTATTATAAAACCACAGACCGCTCCGTTCACACGAATCCATTGTAAGTCTTTTCCTACACCATTTTCCATCATATCAATCAGTGTTTCATTGTCTAGCTTATCTAAATTTTCCTGTACAAGATTACCGATCTGCGTATGATTTTTTTCAATGAGAACAGTAATTTGTTTCTGTATCCAATTATCGATGTGCGTGCTATTCTCTTTTATGTTGTCCAGTACGTGCTGAATCATTGGAGTCAGGTAAGTATCCATGAAATGTTCATCTTCTACGAAATCTAACGCATCTTGTTGAATTTGTTGTAGAGATCCCATAATTGTTGCTTCTGGTTCCCATTTTGTCAGAAGTTGATTTTTCCATTTTTCAACTCCTTCTAACAGTTCCCGGTTATGGTTAATGCCTTGTATCTCTTTACGGATATATAAGATTAAAGCCTCTCTATTCGGTTCTTTCTCGTTTTGTAAATTATTTACGACACTTAATAAAAGGTTTTGTATGATATTCCCAAGTTTCTCTTCGTTAAGTAGACTTTGAATGGATTTAACGGCAAACTGAAGCATACCTTCCAGTTCAATCTTGCTGAGTACATCCATGGAAACAGTGCCAAGTCGCTGGCTGGTTTGTTTTTTTCTTAACCAATCTTCCGCTTTTTTCAAAACATGATCCAGAGCCTTCTTATCGAATTGTTCGTTAAGTAACTGTGAACTTACTAAATGAAGAATCTTTCCCATGTCTATGTTAGAAAGTGATGCTTCAATTTTTTTTGCAACGAAAGGTGTAATCTTTTCTATATCTATATAACAAATCAATTGCTTGATGAGTTTAATCAGGACTTTTCTAAAAGTATCACTTTGTACCTCTTTTACTAAAATGGGGATCAATTTTTCTGTAAAAGGAATATGTTTTACTTTGTCTTGAATACTTTCCTTAGAAAGCCAGTCATTTTTTAGCATCGAAACAAGTGCATTTGTCATTCTTTTACGATTGTTGGGCAAAAGCGCTGTATGGGGGATCGGTAATCCGAGCGGGTGCCGGAATAATGCAGTGACTGCAAACCAATCGGCTAGACCACCAACTAATCCTGCCTCAAACCCTCCATGTAATAAATCCAGCGGCAACGTACCTTGAAATGGAGTGGTTGCAATATAACCCGCTCCCATGATCATTAGTGAATATTTAGCAATTTTTCTTGACGATTTTATTTTTGGTGACATTATATTCCTCATCCTTAAAATGATATCAATTACTATAACCCGAATCATTAGCAAATTTTATAACTTACTTTTATCTAGTAGTATAGCAGGTAGTTCAAAAAAATACTCCCAACAAGGGCAGTCAGTTCATCTATCGGGGAATGGGAAAATCGCCTATTAAGTATGAAAGCTTAAAATATGCAATATGAATCGAACCCACAATCATTGATATTTTCCTTTGAATTTCAAAGATGAGGATGGTTGATTCACAATAAAAAAAGCCGATTATTCAATCGGCTTTTTTTATTCATCCAACGATATTATGATACGTCTGTTTTTATCGAATTATTTGTCCCTGTATTTTTTTTATCTTTCATGCGACTGAAAATAAAGGCTAGAACGGAACCTGATATATTATGCCAAACACTGAAAATAGCACTAGGTACAGCGGCCAAAGGCGAGAAGTGGGCTGTTGCTATAGCTACACCTAAACCAGAGTTCTGCATACCAACCTCCATTGCGACAGCTTTCTGTTTCGCTAAATCCATCCCGCATAAACGAGCAAAGAAAAAGCCGAGAAGAAAACCAAGAACATTATGAAGAACGACGACTGCAAAAATGAGCAAACCTGTTTTAGCCAGCTGTGCTTGGCTGCCTGCCACTACGGCAGATACGATCAGAACGATAGAAATGACAGATACTAGAGGCAGAGCCTTTGCCCCAGCTTCTGCCTGTTTACCGAAAAACTTTTTAACAATGAATCCAAGCATCAGTGGGATGATCACCACTTGAATGATGGAAATGAATAATGATCCAATACTGATATCAACCCATTTACTTGCAAAGAGCAAAATAAGCAGGGGAGTTACGATAGGCGCTAGAATAGTGGAAACAGAAGCAATGGCAACTGCAAGCGCAACGTTTCCTCTCGCAAGAAACACCATGACATTGGAAGCTGTTCCACTAGGGCAGCATCCTACCAAAATAACCCCAACAGCCACTTCTTTGGGCAAATCGAACCCTAATGCTAATACAAATGCCAATAATGGCATAATGATAAAATGTCCTGCTACTCCTAGTGCCACTTCTTTCGGACGTCGGAAAACTTCTTTAAAATCCGCTGTTGATAATGTAAGTCCCATGCCAAACATGACAATTCCTAATAATGGGACAATATAGGCTCCAATCCATATAAATTTATTAGGTAAGATATACGCAATAACTGCAAATATAATGACCCATAAGGTAAACGTTTTACCAGCAAATCCGCTGATTTTCTCTACTACTCCCATAGTGACCCTCCTAGATGTTTTAAAATAAAACAATTATAGTTTATATTCAGAATATTTTAAACCTTTTTTTAAAAAAATCATTACATTTTTAAACAGCCTTTTGGGTATTTTCATTATGGACAGTCATATTGAAAACGATGATTTTTGGAACTATAATTCTCTTCCGCTGAACTAGTGTGAATATGGATTTACTCTAGGAAAAAAGCGGACAGGGTTTTTAGAGATTCTATTCGCTTTTTTACTTTATCTTTTAATAAAAAATAAGAGGGTGCTGTATATTAGTGGCAAACTAGTTTATAAGGAACTGGTGATTTAATTAGTATTTGTTGTTTTACAGGATAAATTATTGCTATTGTAAGTTTAGCTAGGGCTATAAAAGAAGTGGAGATGTGGTTTCTTTGATACATATATTAATTGCGGATGATGATCGGCATATTCGGGAGTTGCTTAAATTTCACTTGGAAAAGGAAGGGTATATGGTATTCGAAGCGAAGGACGGGAATGAAGCTTCCTTGCTACTGGAGAAGGAACGGATCCATCTGGCGGTTGTCGATATTATGATGCCTTTTAAAAACGGACTGGATCTTTGTAAGGAAATCCGGGATCAATATGATCTGCCGGTCATTTTATTGACAGCTAAAGATCAACTTATCGATAAGGAAAAGGGGTACTTTGCGGGTACGGATGATTACCTCGTGAAGCCGTTTGAGCCAAGGGAACTTCTATTTCGGATAAAAGCGCTATTGCGAAGGTACCGTATGGTGAATTCTGAGTCCATCTCATTGAATCAAACTGTGATTGACCGTAAAAGTTACGAAGTGCGAATAAAGGGGAATACGCTGCTCCTGCCGCTTAAGGAATTTGAGCTGCTGGCTCAGCTGGGGAGTTTTCCTGATCAGGTCTTTACGCGTGAGCAGCTTATTGAATTGGTGTGGGGTGCTGATTTTGAAGGGGATGATCGGACGGTTGATGTCCATATTAAACGGTTAAGGGAACGTTTTGCCGGTCGGACCGATGATTTTGTCATAACGACAGTCCGTGGCTTAGGTTATAAACTGGAGGTCAATAAGAAGTGAAAACACTTTATTTCAGGATTGTTATTCAAACCATTTTGATCATGGTGCTTGCTAGTGTCATCGCTTTTTTAATTTCCAATGTCTATTATCATAAGGTTCAGAAACCACACAATGGCGAGAAGATAAGCAAAGTTGCTGGTGAAATCGTCTCTTTATATGAAGAAAATCCAGGTCAGGATATTGATGCGTATTTAAATCATATAGCAGGATTGCACTATCAAATGTATTTATTTAATGAGCAGGGTGAAGGGACTTTATATGGGGAGCCGTTTCGGGAAACGAGTTTGGATTCAGACACGATTTCAGGAGTTTTGAACGGGAAAACCTATCAAGGGATAGCCAATTATAATAATGGGTTATTTATTACCGGATTTTTTGAAGATGTATTAGTTAATAGCATTGGGGTCCCAATTAATGTGGATGGCGAGAAATATGCATTGTTTGTAAGGCCGAATATAGAACTGCAGTTTGGAGAGTTCCGCTTTTACCTTTCTGTTTTGCTCGTACTTACGCTCCTGCTCAGTTTTTTATTTGTTATTATTAACACGCGTTTCATTGTAAAGCCAATTACGAAATTAACAGAAGCCACAAAAAGAATTGCTGATGGGGATTATAGTAGTGAATTGAATGTTACCCGCAGTGATGAAATTGGGGATTTGGCTCAACATTTCTCGAAAATGACTCAAAGCATACAGCGGTTAGATGATATGAGACAGGAATTCGTTTCAAATGTTTCTCATGAAATTCAATCTCCGCTAGCATCTATACAAGGTTTTTCTCAAACCCTTCAATCGGAGGAATTAACAAAGGAACAAAGAAATCAGTACTTGTCTATTATTGAAGAAGAGAGCCGGCGTATGTCCTTGTTGAGTAAGCAGCTCCTAATGCTTGCTTCCTTGGATAAAGAGGATGACCCGCTGCAACGATCTAGTTTTGATTTAGCAGAACAAATAAGGCAAGTGATGTTCATGCTGGAATGGAATTGGCGTGAAAAAGATATGGTGATTGAAATGGATTTACCATCAACCATCATTTCTGCTGATGAGAAACTATTAAAACAAGTATGGACTAACTTGATAACCAATAGTATTAAATACTCTGATACCGGTAGTTCGATTGTTATTCAAATCAAGAAAATAGATGGCATTGTAGAAGTGAAGATTGCGGACACGGGTATGGGAATTCCAGAAGAAGACCTCCCTTATATCCTTGATCGCTTTTATAAAGTCGACAAAGTGAGGAACAGGAGTGAAACAGGCAGCGGATTAGGACTTTCGATAACGAAGAAGCTGGTTGAACTACATGGCGGAACGATTGAAGTTCAAAGCGAACTTGGCAAGGGGACCACTTTTTATATCCGGTTGCCCCTTATGTAATCATTTGTTCATCTTCCATTCATAATGATTGTTTACAATCGAGTCATACCGATTCAAGTAGGTCTTGATCGGTAAACAAAAGGAATGGGAGATGAAATGATGTTTTTAGCAATACGTGAACTAAAGCATTCAAAGTTACGTTATCTGCTGATTGGACTGATTATGGTATTGGTCGCTTTGCTTGTCTTTATCATTTCAGGATTAGCTAATGGACTTTCTTCAGATAATGCTTCATCCATACAAAATATGAAGGCCGACTATTTCGTTATGGAGCATGACTCTAAAAATAAATTGAACCGATCGATCATATCCATGGAAAAGCTAGATGAAATCCGGGCTTCATCTGATGTTAAAGCAGCCGAAGGACTTGGGCAAATGATGATCACATTGAATAAAGTAGGCTCATCGGAGAAAACGGATGTCACCATTTTTGCGACCAATGCCAGTGGTATTTTAGCACCGAAGGTAATAGAAGGAACGAACTATGACAATAAGAAACAAAGTGAAGTAGTTGCAGATCGTTCTTTAAAAGAAGTGGGTTATAAATTGGGTGATTCACTTAAAGATGATCTATCAGGTAAGGTTTTCACCATTGTTGGTTTTACTGAAAAGCAGTCTTACAGCCATTCACCGGTAGTTTACATGAATGTTAAGGGATGGCAGGAGATTAACCCAGCATTGAAAAATCAAGGGAATGATTCAATCAGCACCATAGCCGTGCAAATGGATTCAAAGGCAGAAGAGAAAGTGCGTGAATCATTGCCTGAAGACCTAATGCTCATTTCGAAAGATGAATCACTTCAGAGTATACCAGGGTTCAAAGAGGAACAGGGTACATTGACGATGATGATTGCCTTCTTGTTTGTCATAGCAGCATTTGTTTTGGCTGTATTCTTTTATGTGATTACCTTACAGAAGACGAATCAATTTGGAGTCCTTAAAGCACTCGGAGCCAATACTGGCTACCTGGCAAAAAGTATCGTTGGTCAAGTAATGCTGCTTGCCGTGACATGCATAGCCATCAGTGTTGCACTGACATATGGCGTCACTTTAATCATGCCAGAGGGAATGCCATTTGAATTGAGTACCGATTTGGTCATTAAATATTCCGTGTTACTTTTGGTTGTATCCGTATTGGGTTCACTGCTATCACTATATCGAGTAGCGAAGATAGATGCGATCGAAGCAATTGGGAGGGTATCATGATGGGGGATAAGCTATTATTTGAAAACGTCAGTAAGATTTATGGGGAAGGCGATAATAAGGTGACAGCCCTAGATAATATTTCCCTGAATGTGAGAGCGGGGGAATTTGTTGCTATCATGGGTCCGTCAGGCTCAGGAAAAAGTACTTTTCTTTCCATAGCAGGTGCGTTACTATCTCCGAGCAAAGGTCGCTTACTGCTGAATGATGAGGATATTACAACACTATCCCCAAAAGAATTGACTCGAGTGCGCCTTGAAAAGATCGGGTTTGTATTCCAATCGTCGAATCTTGTGCCATATCTCACCGTAAGGGATCAGCTTCTGCTACTTTCTGAACTGGTTGGCAAGCGAGATAAAAAAACTATGAAAAAAGCGGACGAATTGCTTAGCCACCTTGGACTTGGACATCGGGCAGGTCACTTGCCAGAAGCACTGTCGGGCGGTGAACGGCAGCGTGTAGCCATCGCCCGTTCGCTGATGAATGATCCAGAAATCATTTTAGCGGATGAACCAACCGCAAGTCTTGATTCCAAAAGAGGCAGGGATGTTGTTGAAATGCTTGCTCATGAGGTGAAGTCAAGAAATAAAGCGGCCATCATGGTAACGCACGATGAAAGAATGTTAGATTTATGTGATAGAGTGGTCAATATTACAGATGGCAAGGTTTTTGGATGAAGTTATAAAACACACTCTCATGAGTTGATCAGTAAATGGTCGCCGCCTTTCCAAAGGAATTAGGAGAGGCGGCGGCAGAAATAGCTAGAATTGGAACCTGGTCAATCAGGCCTGCAATTATGTATAGTATTTTGCTTGTATCCCAGAGTTATCTTCGGATTGATCATATTTTTTTATCTTAAAGAACAAACAGTGATAGGTTGCTTTCACACCTAATTCATTTCGATATTCTTTGTCATATATGTTGATTAACTCTCGAAAAAAGGAAGGGCGCTGGCAGTAGTTTTCTTTGTTGCTGTTAGCCGCACCAATCTTTTTAATTGAAGTGAAGAATTCACGTACTGTCTGAAAGTACTCCAGTTCAAGCTTTTCCATTTTTGTTATCTCGATTGGAACTGCTGATGAAAAAGAGATTGCTTCTTCACAAACTTTGGATAATTCTTCTAGAGAATAAAACATTTGACCTGGTGAGCTATCAATGGCTAGCTGAAGCTTGTCCTTCGCCTGTTCATATGACAAATGAAGCTCTTGAAAGGTATCTATTCCGAACGTTGAAAATATGAGGCTTCCTTCAGCCGTTAATCGTGTAATCAGTTTTTCAAGGGTTGCAGGAAGATCATTCAGCCATTGAAACGTTGCATTGGAAATAATCAAGTCGTAATTTTCATTAAGCGCCATTTCTTCGATATCAGTACATAAAAATGTAACACGTTCTTCATCTGTCATTCCTTTTGCCAATTCGACCATTCCTGGTGCCAAATCAACAGCCGTAATAGCGGCGTTAGGGAATGTTTTGACGAGTAACCTGGTTAAGTAACCAGTGCCGCAGCCAATTTCAAGAATATTGATTACATGGTTGGTGTTTATTTTAGGAAGCAAATCCACTAATTGTTTTGCCATGTTTTTTTGAACATTGGCATACGCATCATATGTTTTCGCATGTTCACTGAACCGCTTACTTAACAATCGTTTATCAATCATGAATGTACTCCTTTTGAATAAATGTTTTTATATGCTGCATACATTCCTGTGGTCTTGTGAAAAATGGAGTATGGCCAGCGCCTTCGATAATATGAAACTCGGCTTTCCCACCCAGGTTTTCTTTTATGAAAGATGAGGCTTCGAGTGGACAAATGTTGTCTTCCCTCCCATGAAGCAATATAAATGGGGCTTCAATCCGGTCGAGTCTTGCTCTAGCATCTTTATGAAGTAAATAATCCAAGCCAATAAGAAGCGAAAACACATCATCTCCATGAAACTCGCTTTGAATTGTCTTGATGAATTGATGATATAAACCTTCTTCTTTTTCAGCCTCGGAAAACATCGCTTCATAGAAAGAAGCCAAAGTCTTCTCTTTATTGCGCTGTAGTTGTTTCTTCATGCGCTCGACCATTCGTGGATCCCAGCCAAATGAATAGTTCTCTCCTGTTATAAACCGACTTGTTGCACCAAAAAGGATAAAACCTTTTATTTTTTCTCGATACGAACTTGCAAGTTCAAGTGATACTAGTGATCCTAATGACCAGCTCAGTATATAAACTGGACCATCGATGGAAGCGATTTTGTCTATGACTCTTTCTTCAAATTCATTTAGTGCTTTCATATCTCTCCATTCTATAAATGAAAGGTGAAATACATCTGACAGCGGTTTGATTAACGGTTCAAACGCACCTTTTTCCATTCCCCAGCCAGGAAGCATGACTAAATTCGGCTGTTTCATTCAATAACACCCATTTCTTTTCCAATGATTGAAATCTTTTCAACTGCCCAATCAAGATCTTTTTTATCGTGGAGAGCTGTTACGGTAAACCGGATTCTTGCCTCATTTTCAGGAACGGTCGGCGGCCTGACAGCAATAGCTGCAATTCCTTCTTTCTGCAAACGTGCGGCAAATTCCATCGCTTTTTCGTTTTCCCCGATGACGATAGGAACAATTTGTGATCGACTTCCGCAAATATTAAACCCGTTATATGTGAGTTCTTCTCTAAAGTGTTCTGAATGTGTTTGGAGCAGTGAGCGGCGTTCTGGTTCTTGCTGTACAAGTTCAATCGCTGTTGTTATGGCACCGAGAATGGCCGGGGGAAGTGCAGTTGAATAAATGAATCCGCGCATGCGATTTTTTAAATAGTCGATTAGCCATTTTTTTCCGACGACATAGGCACCGAATGAACCGAGCGCTTTACTGAATGTTCCCATTTGGATATCTATTTTATTTTGAAGTTGGAGATGACTGGCATAACCTTCACCGTTTTTACCGTAAATGCCGCTTCCATGTGCTTCATCTGTCATTAACATTGCGTTATAACGTTCCTTTAACCGAACGAGGTCTTCGAGATAAGCAAAGTCACCGTCCATGCTGAAGACTGTATCCGTCACGATTAATTTACGTGCTTCAATTGGTGCTTTTTTTAAAAATGCCTCTAAATGATCTAAATCATTATGACGATAGCGTATATGCTTTGCACGGCTTAAAAGAGCTCCATCGACAATGCTTGCATGATTCAATTTATCGCTATAAATAATATCGTTTCGGGACAGCAGGGTGGATATAATACCAAGGTTCGCGTTATATCCACTGTTGATAATAAGTCCTGCCTCGGCTTTCTTCCAATCGACAAGAGCCTGTTCCGCTTGCTCGTAAAGGGGATGATTGCCAATAATTAAACGTGAAGCTGTTGCTCCTGCACCATATGTATGTATTGCATCCACCATCACCTTTTTCAGCCGCTCATCCCCTGCATAACCTAAATAGTTATTAGAAGCTAGATTTAGCATCCTGCACCCATTGATCATAAGCCATGGCTGGTCGGCGAATGCCGTCGATACAAGTTCACGTTTTTGCGATATCTCTTCTAAATAAGCCAGTTCTTTCTTTATTTTTTCTTCCCAACAAGGTAATTGTTTTTCACTGTGCATGCCCATTCTCCTTTTTTATATGTTAACTAAAATAAATATAGGTTAACATATAAAATATTCTAATCATGACTCAATGAAACTGTCAAGCTTTGAAAAGGGACTGATAATAAATTAATAATCCAATCTGGGAGTAATCAAAGGTCAAAAAAATTCATTTATCAAAAGCGTGCTGTTTGGTTATTTGAACCAAGTCGAGGAACATGAAACTAACATAAAAATAAATTTAAGGAGAAGGAGGCTAATGATGTTTGATTGGGCAGCGGCTTTGTTAAGCTAATGTATAAAAGAGCTTAGTGAAAATTAGTGCCTTTGTATGTATTAAGCCCGTTCATTGAAGATAATCTAACTTTCAAGGTAGTCTTTTTGTTAAACCTTCAAATCTTTGAAGGATTAAATGGAATTCCATGTTACTATAGAGCAGTGAAATTACCGAATTCACATTAACCATTACATAAAGGAAGGGTAATAAATATGAAAAAGATTTCTTTAGATGTTTTCTTTATATTAATAGGAGCTTTTATTTTCGCTTTGGCAATAAATCTTTTCGTCATTCCCAATGAACTTGGTGAGGGGGGAGTCACGGGGATAACCATCATTTTATTTTATCTTTTTGAATGGTCACCAGGGCTGTTAAGTTTGATCATTAACGCTTTCCTGCTCATCGTCGGTTATAAATATTTGTCGAAAATGACAACGGTATATACAATCATAGCCGTTGCATTTAATTCACTTTTCCTTCATTTAACCGAAAGTTGGACGATATCTTCAGATGAATTGGTCATCAATGCGATATTTGGCGGGGTTTTTGCCGGTGCAGGAATTGGCATGATCATTCGTGTTGGAGGCACTACTGCCGGTACGACGATACTGGCCCGGATTACGAATAAGTATTTGGGATGGAGCTTAAGCTATGGACTTCTGTTTTTCGATTTAATCGTTGCGTTCTCATCTTATTTCATTATTGGTGCAGAAGGCCTGATGCTCACTATCCTTATGCTTTATATTGGAACAAAAACGATGGAATTCATCATTGAGGGATTGAACCCGAAAAAAGCGATTACCATCATTTCAAATGAAGCCGACCAGATTGCAAAACAAGTAACCGAATTGATGGACCGGGGGGTCACTGTTTTTAGCGGTCATGGATACTATACAAAAGCATCCAAGGATATTTTATATATCGTTATAAGTAAGCAAGAGGTACTAAAGTTAAAGAGAATAGTGAAGGCGACGGATAGCAATGCTTTTATAGCCATACATGATGTTAGGGACGTATTTGGTGAAGGATTCCTGGATATCTCGAAGTCCTGATGCGAATTATCGCGAGGCATATATGGTATATGCGAATGAAAAGGCCTATTAGGCTTTTTTATTTTGCATTGAAAAAAATCTGTAAATTCCTAATATTTTGTTATATTATGTAAGTAAGAAAACACACAACCTGAGGAGTGCAGCCATTAAATGTGGAGGTGTCCAAGATGATCCTTTTAAAAGTGGATGACAGAAAGTTCGGGAAAAGCAATATCAAGTACAGTGTCGTTGATAAGGAAACGAATGAATTGATCATTAGCGGTGTGTTTAAAGAATTTGGACAAGCAAGCGATAAATATTATGAATTGAAGGATGAATACGGTTCATCCAATGTGAAGATGATATTGAAGTGATAAGAGGGGGACCGACGGGTTTCCCTTTTTTCGTAGGTAATGCCACGAATGAAAATGGCCCGTACAATAAATAATCGGATAAAGGAATAATCATAGGTTTCTGAATCATATAATTAGGTTAAGAGAGTTCTTAACATCCTTTTTTTACAATATACTACAATTTTATTGTAAAGTATGGAATTTGGTGGTAATATAAAGCGCATAAATGTAAACGTTTGCAAAGGGTTTTGTGAGGAGGTGATGTAAAAGAAGTACGATAGACTATGATTTTAGTAGAATGAAAGGCTTTTATTTTACTATTTTATGCAAACGTTTTCTTAAAATTGCATGAATCTTATGAAAAAGGGAGAGTCGGTAGGCATGAAACGTAAAAAATGGTACGGGGGAATTCTTACTGTTTTATTAATTTTTAGTGTGATTTTGGCTGGATGCTCTTCTTCAACTGGTGGAAACAGCGACTCAAAGGATGTCGTGACGCTGGATGTATTTCAATTCAAGGTAGAATTCAAGTCGCAATTCGAGGCATTGGCAAAACAATATGAAAAAGAGAATCCAGATGTAAAGATCAAGGTATCGACAGTTGGCGGCGGAAATGATTATAAATCAGCCATTACGGCAAAGTTCGCTTCAGGTGAGGAGCCGGCGGTCTTTAACATTGGCGGACCGGTAGATGTCGAACAATATAAAGATAGATTAACAGATTTAAAGGATACGAAGGCTGCTGCAGCAGCACTAGATGGCACTTTGGATGGCGTGAAAGAGGACGGGCAAGTCCTTGGACTTCCATTTAACCAGGAAGGATACGGCTTGATTTATAACAAACGGATATTTAAAGAAGCCGGAATTAATCCTGATGAAATTACAAGTTATGAAGCCTTAGAGGCGGCAGTTAAGAAAATGGATTCACAAAAGGACAAATTGAAAATCGATGCAGTTTTCGCTTATCCGGTCAAAGAGAAGTGGGTGACAGGAAACCATTTATCCAATGTTTTCTTAGCACCGGAGTTTGATGGGAATGTGTTAGAGGCAAGCAAGGCTCCAACGGTTAAATTCACGGATGGTGACAAGTTTAAACAACTGGTCGATATCCAAAATAAATATTCCGTCCAGCCGACAGCAAGCCTCGATTACTCCCAACAAGTGGAAGAGCTGTTCTCACTTGAAAAGGTTGCGATCATTCAGCAAGGCAACTGGGTGTATAACACAGTGTATGATATGGACCCTGAGTTAGCTGAAAAGGGAATTGGCATCATCCCGATTCCAAATGGAGACTCTGCAGGCATGCCGGTCGGCGTACCGAACTATTGGGCAGTGAACAAGAAATCGGATGAAAAGGTACAGGAAGCAGCGAAGAAGTTCCTCGACTGGATGTATACATCCGAGGAAGGGAAAAAAGCCGTTTTGGAAGACTTTAAATTCATTCCTGCATATGAAGGATATGATGTGGAAAAAATTGCCGATCCAATTTCAAAAGAAATTTATAAATACTCCCAAGAAGGAAACACGATTGGTTGGGTGTTTAATGGATATCCGGTTGGTTGGAATGATGATCTTGGGGCAAGTGTCCAAAAATACGTAACCGGTAAATTGACTTGGGAGGAACTTGTCCAACAGAACATTGAAAATTGGGAGAAGATTCATAGCAAATAAGTATTGGGAAATGCAAGTGACCGATCGGCATGAAAAGTGTGCCGATTGGTTGTTCCTTGTTATAGAAAAGTCGCATAGGGAAATTGCCTCGACAAGGGATTCATCAAATAACCCAGTCATGATCTAAAACCAAAAACTATTAAATCATTTCAAGGAGGTCGGTTTCGTTGAGAAATCGGGATGCCGCATATTGGCTGTTTTTGACACCTGTTCTTGCTGCACTCATTTTGGTTGTGATCGTGCCACTCATCTACGGATTCTATTATTCCTTTACGAATTGGAACGGTTTAGGGACGCCGGATTTCATCGGTCTTAAGAATTATATAGACTTGTTTACGGATAAAGGGTTCCTTGATACATTTTGGTTCACCATTAAATTTTCCGTAGCGGCAATTGTGGTAATCAATATCATCGGATTAAGTTTGGCTCTCATCGTGACTTCGAAAATTAAATCAAGCAACATACTGCGGACAGTTTTCTTTATGCCCAATTTAATTGGCGGCTTGATTCTCGGCTTTATTTGGCAGTTCATTTTTATTAAGGTCTTCGGTGCGATTGGTGATTTGACTGGGATCGAAGCATTTAATGGATGGTTATCAACGACTGATACAGGTTTTTGGGGATTGATCATTTTAACATCATGGCAAATGGCCGGATATATCATGATCATTTATATTGCCTATCTGCAGGCTGTTCCTGAAGACTTGATCGAAGCGGCAAAAATTGATGGAGCTAACAGCTTCCAGCGCTTTCGCCATATAACTTTTCCACTAGTGGCACCTGCTTTTACCGTCAGTTTGTTTTTGACGCTTTCACACTCGTTCAAGATCTATGATCAAAATCTTTCTTTGACGAATGGAGCTCCCTATAATTCAACTGAAATGGTTGCGATGAACATTGTAAAATCGGCCTTCACCGAAAACGATATGGCATATGCACAGGCAAAAGCCGTTATCTTTTTCGTGATCGTGGCGGTCGTTTCGCTGACACAAGTCTATTTCAATAAAAAACGGGAGGTTGAGCTGTAATGAGGGGAAAATGGAAATTGTGGCTAATTGGATTCATCGGATTCATTTTGGCCATATTATGGCTCACTCCGTTTTATTTAATGCTTGTAAATGCCTTTAAAATGAAACGGGATATATTTGCCGATACACTGGGACTGCCTGAAACCTGGACATTCGAAAACTTCACTCAAGCTTTCGAGCAATTGGATTTCCTCCGGACTTTATTCAATTCTTTATTGATATCGGGCGTCAGTGTAGTCATCATCATCATTTTTTCTGCGATGGCAGCATACGCTCTTTCCCGAAACAAAAGTAAAATAAGTTCCCTTCTTTTCTTCGTGTTTGTAGCAGCCATGCTAATTCCGTTTCAGTCTGTGATGATACCGCTCGTTGCCCAATTCGGACAGCTTGGGATGTTGAACAAGGCCGGACTGATTTTCATGTATTTAGGTTTTGGCTGCAGTCTTTCCATATTCTTATATCATGGTACCCTAAAAGGGATTCCCATCTCACTTGATGAGGCAGCAAAGATTGATGGTGCTAACCGGTTTCAGGTATTTTGGTATATCATATTTCCATTATTAAAACCGATGTCGATTACAGTTGGTATCTTAAATGTCATTTGGATATGGAATGACTATTTGCTGCCATCCCTTGTTATTGGCGGAGCGGGATCGGAGACCATTCCGCTTAAATTATTCTTCTTTTTCGGTCAATATACGAAGCAATGGCATCTTGCCTTGGCTGGACTTACTTTATCCATCATTCCAGTCATCATTGCGTACTTTTTTGCTCAGAGGCAAATTATCAAAGGAATTGCAGATGGAGCCGTTAAATAACTATTTAAATATAGGGAATATTAAACCATGTGCGGTGAACGGGGAGTGTTGATGAATTTGTCTGTTACTATAAAAGACGTTGCCAAAAAAGCGAATGTCGCTCCATCAACGGTATCGCGTGTAATCCATAACAGCCCGACAATCAGTGAAAAGACAAAGCGTAAAGTACGCAAGGTATTAAAGGAAATGGGCTATCATATGAATGAAAATGCCCGGAACTTAGTCACGAAGTCAACTAAGGCCATTGGGATCGTCATGAAAAGTTCGGCAAGGGAATCACTTTATAATCCCTTTTTTCCAGAAGTGATTAGGGGCATCGGGGATTTCTGTAATAAAGAAGGGTACAGTCTTTCTCTGACAACCGGCGAGACGGAGGATGCCATCTTTGAGGATGTCGTGAAGATGGTTCAGGGCAGAAGAGTGGATGGCATGATTGTTTTGTACTCTAAAAAGGACGATAAAGTGGTGCCGTATTTATTAAAGCAGGGCTTCCCGTTCGTTTTGATCGGGAAGCCAAGCACGAACATGAGCGGTATCACATTCATTGATAACGATAATGTTCAAGCGGCCAGGGAAGTATCGGAGTTTGTAATCAGTCTTGGACATGAGCGAATTGCCTTTTTAGGGGGCAGTCCCGAGTTTGAGGTGATCCAGGACCGCTTGACAGGCTTTCAACAAGCGATGGAACAGGCCGGGTTGGATATACGACAGGAATATATCAAATTGATTCCTTTAAATCGAACGGATGGAATAAAGGCGATTGACGAATTGCTGGAATTGAAAGAGGCACCAACCGCTTTTTTGGTTATGGATCTTTTATTGGGTGTTCTCTTGCTTGGAGTGTTGGCTGAAAAGAACTTGAAAGTGCCACAGCAAATAAGCGTCGTCTGTTTTAACCACTCAGAATTCATAGAATTTTTAAGTACGCCGCTGACAACGGTTGATATCCATACGTATCAGTTAGGATATGAGGCGGCAAAATGCGTGTTCGATCTAATTGCAAATCCGGAAATGATGGAAAAGAGTATTAGCATTCCTACCAAAATCATAAAGCGGGAGTCGCATTTTGTTGTCGAAAAGGAAATTAAAAGAAAAATGTAGAAATGTTTTACCAATTAAAGCTTGATTTTTGCTAACATAAATTTACAATATAGATTATCACTATTATTTTTAAAAAATCATACTTTGAAGGCATCATAAAGTATGTTCTTATAATTTGATCTTCTCTAACGCAAACGTTTGCGTTAAGAATAAATAGGTAATAGTTAAACAGGCAAAGCAAGTTGCCATGAAATGAATCTTGAATGGAGGAGGATGTTCATGAGAGTCCTAGTATGGAATGAGTTTCGCCACGAGAAAACAAAGCCTGAAGTAGCAAAAGTATATCCGGATGGTATCCATGGTGCAATTGCCAGCTTTTTACAAAGTGGGCAGGTCGAGGTGAGAACCGCCACTCTCGATGAAGAAGAGCATGGATTAACCGAAGAAGCACTGAAACAAACCGATGTACTTCTTTGGTGGGGGCATGTTGCACATGATGAAGTTCAGGATGAAATCATTGCAAGGGTTCACAAGCGAGTACTCGAGGGAATGGGTCTCATCGTCCTCCATTCTGGACATTTTTCAAAAATCTTCAAACGATTAATGGGCACGACTTGCGATTTGAAATGGCGGGTGGCGGATGAAAGGGAACGGCTCTGGGTTGTTGATCCAAGTCATCCTATCGTTGATGGAATCGGAGAATATATAGAGCTTGAGAAGGAAGAGATGTACGGGGAACATTTTGATATTCCTGCACCAGATCAATTGATATTCGTCAGTTGGTTTGAAGGCGGGGAGATATTCAGAAGCGGTTGCACGTATCAGCGGGGAAAAGGGAGGATTTTCTATTTCCGTCCAGGTCATGAAACATATCCTACCTACCATAATCCCGAGATTCAACGAGTGATTAAGAATGCCGTTAATTGGGTCAAGCCGGAGTTTGGAATCGTAACGAACTACGGGAAAGCCGAACCGTTGGAATCCATCTCAGGCAAAGAGCTGAAGTGAAGGAGAGAACAAAATGGGCAAAGTGAAGGTAGGAGTCATTGGATGTGGGAGTATTGCAAAAAACAGGCATTTTCCGGAGTATGATGCACATCAGGAAACGGAGATCATTGCCGTTTGTGATATTGTACCGGACCGGGCGAATGCAGCAGCACAAAGGTATGGCGCGCAAGCATATACTGATTATATAGAACTTTTGAAGAATGAGGAGATTGAAGCGATCAGTGTATGTACCCCGAATTACCTGCATGCACGCATCACAGTTGCGGCCTTGGAAGCTGGTAAGCATGTCCTTTGTGAGAAACCAATGGCTACTTCTTTAGTAGACGCTGAAAAAATGAATGCAGCAGCAGTGAAAAGCGGCAAAATACTAATGATTGGTCATAATCAGCGTTTTGTTCCCTCTCATCAAAAAGCGAAGCAGCTTATTGAGAGCGGGGAGGTAGGGAAGGTCTATAGCTTCCGGACGGCTTTTGGACATTCCGGGCCGGAAACCTGGAGCGTGGACGGAATAGAAAGCTGGTTTTTTAAAAAGGATCAGGCAGTCATTGGCGCAATGGGCGATTTAGGTGTTCATAAAGCTGATTTATTACGGTATATCCTTGGAGAAGAATTTGTTGAAGTGGGAGCCTTTGTGGAAACGACTGCCAAGAAAAATACAGACGTTGATGACAGTGCGGCCTGTATCCTCCGGACGGAGAGCGGTATCATCGGTACGCTTACCGCCAGCTGGTCTTATGCAAAAGAAGACAATGCTACGGTCATTTATGCGGAAAAAGCGGTATTGCGCCTTGAAGACGATCCGAAATACTCACTGATCATCCATCATGATAATGGAAAGACAGAAACCATCCAATTAGGAAGCATCCAGACTAATGACTCAGAAGGACAGCATGATTCCGAAGTGATCAGCCATTTTGTAAAATGTGTGGTGGACAATGAGGAGCCACTTGTCTCAGGAGTTGAAGGATTAAAATCATTAAAAGTCATTCTTGGCGCGATGGAATCAAATGCATCCCGAAAAATCATCCGCTTATAAAGGGGTTAAAAGTCATCATGTACAAATTAAAAATGGGTATTATCGGTGCTGGCGGAATTGCCCAAAAAAGGCATATTCCAGCTTTTCAAAAATTTCAAGATAAAGTGGTTTTATACGCCATTCATGATATAGATGAAATGAAGGCGCGAGAAGTGGCGCGTGAATTTCATATCGAGAAGGTTTTCACCAATTATGAAGAAATGTTTGCCGAAGTGGATGCTGTTACGATTGCAACGCCAAACAAGTTCCATGCGGAGATTTCCATTGCTGCTCTGCAAGCGGGTGTACATGTGTTATGCGAAAAGCCAATGGCCATTACAACTGAGGAATGTTTAGCAATAACCGAGGCTGCAAACATATCGGGTAAAGTTTTATCGACCGCTTATCATTACCGTTTCATGAAGGAAGCCCAGGCTGCAAAGAAAATGATTCAGGCCGGTGAAATCGGTGAACCATATGTAGCGCGTGTACAGGCAATCAGACGACGTAAAGTTCCTGGCTGGGGAGTGTTTACAAGCAAGGAATTGCAAGGCGGGGGAAGCGTGATCGATTACGGCTGCCATTTGCTTGATTTGGCTTTATGGCTGATGGATGACCCAGAACCGATTGAAATCGTAGGTTCGACATATAATTATGTCAGTAAGGGTGTCGATCAAGTCAATTTGTGGGGGAATTTCGATGCCTCTGTATTTGAAGTGGATGACCATGCCACGGCATATATCAAATTTGCCAACGGAGCATCTTTATTATTCGAAACATCTTGGGCCGCGAATATCCGTGAAGAAGCAACTGTTTTAAGTTTATCCGGAACGCAGGGCGGACTTGATGTGTTCCCGCTGGTCTTGAATCAGGCTAAGCACGGCATGCTTTTAAATAGTGAGGCAGTATGGATGCCAGGGGAGGATACACCAGACCTGCAGCAGGCAGAGAACTTTATTAATAGCTGCCTGGGGTTGGCAGAACCATTGGTAAAACCATCGGAAGCCATGAAAGTTTCGAAAATAATCGAAGCCATTTATCAAAGCTCGGCAAGTGGGAAGGTCATGAGCATAAATTAATGAAAAGGTGAGGTGGGGCATGTGAAATTAGGGATTTTTACAGTGCTATTTGCTCAAAAATCATTCGAGGATATGCTTGATTATGTCGCAGATTCCGGATTAAAAACAGTTGAAATCGGTACAGGCGGGTATCCAGGCAATATCCACTGTCCGCTCGATGAACTGCTGGAAAGTGAAGAAAAACGCCAAAAATACCTCGAAGCCGTTCAAACAAGAGGATTAACGATCAGTGCATTCAGCTGCCACGGCAATCCAATCTCTCCAGATGAAGCATTCGCTAAAGAAAGTGATGAAACACTGATTAAAACAATCAAGCTTGCATCCTTACTGAACGTCCCGGTAGTCAATACCTTTTCTGGTACAGCCGGTGATCACGAAGGAGCCAAATATCCAAACTGGCCTGTCGCCCCATGGCCGAATGAGTATACAGATGTGCTGAAATGGCAATGGGAAGAAAAATTGATCCCCTATTGGAAAAAAGCAGCCGCCATTGCCGATGAGCACAATATAAAAATCGGACTTGAACTGCATGGGGGCTTTCTCGTCCACACACCCTACACCTTGTTAAAACTGCGGGAAGCTACATCTGATGCAATAGGCGCTAACCTTGATCCAAGCCATCTTTGGTGGCAGGGCATCGAACCAGTCGGGGCCATCAAAATCCTAGGGAAAGCGGGAGCAATCTACCACTTCCACGCAAAAGACACATACTTGGATCAGGATAACATCAATATGTATGGATTAACCGACATGCAGCCATATGGAAATATCCAGAGCCGTGCCTGGAACTTTCGCTCTGTAGGATGCGGCCACAGCCTGCAAGAATGGTCCGACATCATGAGCGCCCTTCGCACATACGGTTATGATTACGTCGTCAGCATCGAACATGAAGATCCGCTGATGTCAGTTGAAGAAGGATTCCAACGGGCTGTTACCAATCTGAAAACTGTACTCATCAACGAAAGCCCAACTGATTTATGGTGGGTATAATTTGTAGCCCATAACGAGCAGCCTAATGCAGGTTGCTTTTTATTTTGGTCCTTACTCGTGAAAAAGTGGAATTAACGAGTAAAGTGGAATTCACGAGTAAAAGCGTGAAACTCACGAGTAAAAATGCAAAATTCACGAGTAAAAGCGTGAAACTCACGAGTAAAGTGGAATTCACGAGTAAAAGCGTAAAATTCACGAGTAAAAGTGCGAAACTCACGAGTAAAAGTGCAAAATTCACGAGTAAAAGCGTGAAACTCACGAGTAAATGAACAAAATTCACGAGTGAAAGTGCGAAACTCACGAGTAAAAGTGCAAAATTCACGAGTAAAAGCGTGAAACTCACGAGTAAAAGTACTCACATAAGAATAAAATAGCAAATTATTGCGGAAAATTCTTCTGAAATTAAAAAAGAGATGCCCCCGGAAATCTGGGGGCATCTTCATTATCATCTTTGCCTTGGAGTATAATCTAATTCCTTAAATAGTTCCGTCAATTCATCCTCGGTTAAGTCGCGCCATTGTCCGATCGCCAGTCCGTCCAGATGGATGTTCATGATCCGGATTCGATGTAAATCACGGACTTCGTACCCTAGTGCGGAGCACATACGGCGGATTTGTCTGTTCAGTCCTTGCATCAAAGTGATATTAAATGTATATTTGGTCAACTGTTCAACCTTACATGGAAGTGTTTTCGTATCCAAAATCTCTACTCCGGATGACATATCTTTAATGAAGGAAGCGGTAAGTGGTTTATCCACGGTTACGATGTATTCTTTTTCATGTTTGTTTTCTGCACGAAGGATTTCGTTTACGATGTCTCCATCATTTGTAAGAAGGATCAGACCGCTTGAGTCTTTGTCCAGCCGTCCGATATGAAAAATGCGAAGCGGATGATTTACAAAATCAACGATATTCCCTTTTATGTGTTTTTCCGTCGTACTTGTAATACCTATCGGTTTATTCAGTGCAATATAGACATTTTGCTGTTCCACTTTTATCGACTTGCCATCTACACGAACATCATCACCGGGTTCAGCTTGACTGCCGAGCTCAGCTACAGTTCCATTAATCGTCACACGGCCCTCAGCTATCCATTTGTCTGCGCCTCGTCGCGAGGTAATTCCGGATTCACTGATATATTTATTGATCCTCAACTAAAGCACACCTTTACATTCAGATTTTCTACTTTAAAGGATAACGTAAATCATGGTGCATAGACAAGGGGGAAAGACAAGAAAGCATAGTTGGTGAGAATTACTGGATATTCTTTACATGTTCTTCGTGAAATCTGCCGGATATTCCTTTTTCTTTTTGCTTGTCAGGTAGACGCCACTGAAGACAAAAAGACCTCCCAGGATTTGGACGATGGTAATAGTATGACCTAAAATCAGGCTAAGAATGGCGGTAAATACAGCTATCAGATTTAGATAAATTCCAGCCTGGCTAGCATTGATATGACGAAGGGAAATATTCCAGAAAATAAAGGAACCGACAGACGGGAAGATTCCAATATATAAGAGCCCCGTGACGGCTTCACTGCTTAAATTAAGGTTCATTCCCGAGCCAATGGCGAATGGAGCGACGAGAATCAATCCGAGAAATACGGAAACGGCAGTGGCTGAGATGATCGGAATGTTTTTCAGTTTTTTACCGATTATTGAATAGAAGGTCCAAACGAGAATCGCCAGGATCATCAATAAGTCGCCTTTATTGTAAGTGAGCTGGAAAATATCCAGAAGGTGTCCTTTTGTCAAGACCAATAAAACGCCGAATAAAGATATGATAAGTCCGAGTGCATGGAGGGATGAAATTTTCTCCTTTAACAGCCAAGCGGAAAAAAGCACAATTAAGGCAGGGTTCATGGAATTGACAAGAGCGGCATTCATGGAAGTTGTATAGGTCAGAGCCCAATAAAGGAAAAAATTATAACTGATGATTCCGAGCACACCCATGACTAACAGCAATCTCCATTCTTTCCATACACTCTTCCAATTTGGCTTTTCAATCCATTGGGCTAAAGGAAACAATAAGAAAACGGCTATAAGCCATCGCGTAAATGTTAGTTGGATTGGGGAAAGTTCGGTCACAACGTATTTTCCGAATATGTAATTACCGGCCCAAAACAAATTTGCAAAGATAAGAAATAAAATAACAATAGATTTTTTCATCAGACTGCCTCTTCCTTAATTGGTGGAATATTCACTAAATATATCAAAACAGGAGTACCTAAGCAATATAGCGAGCCTAGTAGTCAATTTTTGTACAAGGATGAACCAAAGAGCAGGATAAAGAGAAAAAGGTCATTCAACATGAGCTGAACAGCCTTTTTTCATATCTATGTTAAGCGAAAATGGCACTGATTTCGGCGATTTCATCCATGGTTAAATCGACATCCAATGCTTGTAAGTTGCGTGTGACCTGCTCAGGCTTTTTCGCTCCGGGAATCAGTACATCTATCGAGTGCCGAGTTAAATACCAAGCAAGTACGACATCGGCGACATCGGTATGCTTCCTGTTGGCAATCGCCCGGACTTCTTCTACTTTTTGCAGGTTGCTTACAAAGGCTTGTCCTTGGAAAAGCGGACTTTTTGCCCGGCCATCCTCGAATGTTGATTCCTGATTATATTTGCCGCCGAGCAGACCGGAAGCAAGGGGAAAATAAGGAATGAAGGAAATATTATTTTCGGCTGTATATGGCAGCAGGTCTTGTTCTGCCTCCCGTTTGAATAGATTGTACTCAGATTGCAACACATCGACATAGCCGTCTTTATTCGCTTCCTTCAATTGTTCGAACGAAAAGTTCGAGACGCCGATCGACTTGATTTTGCCTGCATCCTTCAATTCCTTTAAGGCACCTACCGCTTCATCTTTAGGGGTATCCTCATCAGGGAAATGGATATAGAATAAGTCGATGTAATCCGTTTGGAGCCTTTTTAAACTCGATTCCACAGCATTTTTCAGAAAAGCCGGAGAGTTATCAAAGACGATGTTGCCATCGGCAAATTTATGTGCCCCTTTAGTGGCAAGGACTATATCCTCGCGTTTACGACTATCTTTAAGGATTTCACCGATAAGTTCTTCTGAACGCTCAGGACCGTAAATGTAAGCTGTATCCCAAAAGTTGATTCCCTCTTCCAATGCTGTTCTCAAAACATCCCTTCCTGTATCCTCACTTAGATTAGGGAACAGGTTATGTCCGCCAATTGCATTCGTGCCAAGGCCAATCGGATTTACATACAGATCTGTTTTACCAATACGGGTTTGCTTAGACATATTACTTATCATCTCCTTTGACCCCATCATAACAAAAAGTGGATGTCGATTTCCAAAATAAAGCAGTGCAGGCGTGTACAAAATAAGCAGGTGACCCGTAAAATCACCTGCTTCCTTTATTATTATAGTGTTTCGATTTCCAACTCTTCAGCTCGAGCCGTTTGTCCAAATTGACTGAGAAGCAGGCCCAAGGCTGTACCGACGAGAGCGGGGATGATCCACTCCATTCCGTAGGCAGAAAGGGGAAGGACATCACTCAACGTTTGCACGGGTCCTAATTGTAAGCCGAAGGCATTCAGTCCGTCCATCAAGGCGAAAACTCCTGTGAAAATCATTGCACTGCGATAAACCTTCTTCGGGTTTTTGAAATGACGGCTGAAGAATGTCAGGACAATCAGGACGATCGTTAACGGATAAGCCATCACAAGGAATGGTACAGATACTTTCAAAATTTGATTCAGACCCATATTTGAAAGGATGAAACCGACGATTGTTACAATCAGAATGACGGTTTTATAGTTCAGCTTGGGGAAAAGTTTCGAGAAATACTGTCCGCAAGCAGTCGTCAACCCGACGACGGTGGTGAAGCATGCTAAAGTGAAAATGATTCCGAGAAGGACTTTCCCGCCAGTTCCAAGTAAAAGGGTGGATGCGACAGTGAGGATGTCCGTTCCGTTTTCAAAGGACCCACCGGCTGCCATGCGTGCTCCCATTACACCTAGTGAGATATAAACTAATGAAAGCAAAACACCAGCGATGAGACCAGCTTTTACTGTATATCTCGTCAATTGTTTTCGTTCGGAAATCCCCCTTTGCTGGATAGAAGTCAGGATGACGATTCCAAAAGCCAAGGCAGCTAGTGCATCCATCGTGTTGTAACCTTCAATGAAACCTTTCGAAAATGCTCCTGCAGCATATGCTTCGGTTGGAGCTTGGAATGGTGCATCAAGCTTTACGAACCCAACGACACAGAGAATGACCATGGACAGAAGTAGAACGGGTGTAATCCAGCGTCCCATGAAGGTTTCCATTTTTTCTGGATTCAATGAAATGGCATAAGCTGTGATGAAAAATATGGTTGTGAAAATGAATAGGAATAGTGATTGATTCATTGAGTCGCCAAAATACGGCTTGAAGCCCATTTCATAGGCAACATTCGCATTTCTTGGAATGGCCAGAAAAGGCCCGATGCTTAAATAGATGACCACCATGAACAACGTGCTGAATAGAGGATGTACACGGGCTCCGATAGTTTGTGCCCCGCCTTTAACAAGTGAGACTGCAAGAAGCACCAAAATTGGCAGGCCGACTCCGGTTACAACAAAACCGGCAATGGCTGGCCAGAAGGAAGTTCCTGAAGATGCTCCCAAAAATGGAGGGAATATGAGATTCCCCGCTCCGAAGAACATTGAGAAAAGCATAAGGCCGATAAATAATGTGTCTGTTTTTTTCATGGTGATTTCTCCTTTTTTAAAAAATGATAACTCTCGCCGACTGGCCTGAAAAAGGCTAATTAAAGTGTTTTGTGCAAATAAAAAACTCGCCCCTGAAAATCAGGGACGAGTTTGTGCTCGCGTTACCACCCATATTCCGCAATAAAAAAAAACTGCGGCACTCAGTCAACGTACGTATTCATACGTGATCCATTGTAACGGCGGAAACCCGTCAAAGCCTACTGCATTTTCAGCTTTGCATCTCAGAGATGATTTTCGGATAGGCCTTGGACATCGACTTCCACCACATGTCGACTCTCTGTGGAACAGGGTTCTCATCTTACTCTTTCTCTTCATAGATTTTTTAATATATAGACAATTTAGCAAATTCTGATTATGAAGTCAATATAATTTATCATTAATCCTTTTAAAGGAGCAGGAAATTAGTCCCTCGTTGGCGAAACTTCCTATATCCAGAGGATATTTTCAAGAAGAATAGGATATTACTCCCTATTATCTTTCTAATCGCAACTATATTATAATAGAAGGCAGAACACTAAAGGAGACAACAGTATGTCTGAAAATAAAAAATTAAGCCTGGCGGATGCAGTCAAACAAAAACTGGCTCAAAAGCAAGCAGGATCAAGTAAAGATAAACTGGAAACAGGCGTTGTGAAGAAAACGAAACAGCTTAAAAGCCAGTTGACCAAAAAGCCGAATAACCAACGTAAGCGTACAGGGGTATAATCCTAATTTGTCAAAGGACAACGACTGTTCGGAGCTTATCAGAGAGCAGTTACCTTTTATGAATGAGGGTACTGCTTTTTTATATGAACGGAAAAATGGGGATATAGTAATGGACGAGGCAGGGTGATTTTGCTTTTTTACCGTTATAGGTAGTTGAAGGGCTGGGCTTCTGGTAATTTAGAGGTATAAAGAATGGTTCGCCCAGCTCTATCTGATATGTGGTAAAACTGGGAAAAACATTTTTTCTCGAATATGGAAATGACATTTATGTATCTCTTTATTAAAAACATTACAGTTCCAATTGTTTCTGTTTTAAAATTGTAAGAGTGGTGACATGTTGTTACCATATTGTTTTGCTAAAATAATATTTTAAGGTTTTGTAAATGATTTTTTAACTAAAGGAACCAATAGATTGAAGTTAGGTCTATTAGAAGGCTTATAGAATCAGTGATTATCCTTTAATTGAAAATATGAAATATATCGGGGGAATAAAGATGGACGAACGGCTGATCGGAAAAAAATATTATGAAACGATGATTGAGGATACAAGGAAGCACCCGATTCAAGCTTTGGGTGAAATGTTTCTCGTGGAACAAAAAAAGGAAAGAGCGGATTTAACTGCAATTCGATTTGCTCAAGGAGAAGTATATTTTCAGCATCATGACTATGAAGCAGCCATTTTTAAATGGGAGAACATAGAAGGGGAACTTGGTTCATGGGCGAAGAAAAACATCGCTGATGCTTATTTTGAACTGGAAATGTACTCTACCGCAGAGGATATCTATAAATCCGTCAATACGGATGAAGCGGTCTTGAAAACAGAGGTTCTTTTGCAACTTTTTTCGCTGTACATAGTGGAATCGAGAAATGACCTGGCTTCCAAAGTTGTGAAAGAAGCAGTCGAGTTTCAACCGGATTACCCGAATGTCACGGAAATCGCACGCGCCTTTTTTGAAGAACAAAAGGATTGGAACAGTGCAGTGGTATTAGCGGCTAATGAAAGTATCCGTACAGAATCAGTGGGTTGGTTCGATGTGCTGAAGACGTATATCCAGCAGGGTGTTGCCCAATCGATTGATCCGGATTATTTTTCAACTGTCCTTGGTTCGCTTTACACACTCGACCAGGAACGTTTCGAAAAGGTGACGGTTGCCCTTTGGAAAAATTATAAATATACGGATTCTTATTTCGAATGGCTAAGAGTGATTAATAACTTGATAGATACCATCGAATTGAACCATGCTGATGTATGGGATGAGCTTTCCGTCTATTACAGGGATGCATATGCAGGTCTTTTAGAAGGAACGCACCTAATCAAAGATTTAAGTCCTGTCGTGCCAAGGTTACTGGAAAACTGGCTCAAAATCGCAGATGGGGAGCTCTCGCTGTTTGCGGCGGCATCCGCGTTGTCCTGGAATGAAATCTTCCCGGATACGATCAATGCGCTGGTCATTCAGGATGCAGAAAGCCTGTTGGCGAAATCGCCTAAAATAGGAGGCGGACTGGAAGCGGGAGAGAAACTGTTCAATTCCATTATCCAGTGGGCTGAAGATAATGATTTAATGGTTGGCAATAAGCTTAAATGGATGGTCGAGGGGCTTAAGGATACCGAAAACTTCAATCTTCTTCTTGTAGGAAGTACAGGAAATGGCAAGACATCCTTCATTCAGTCAATTGTTGGCGAGAGCATTGCCGCTGAAGATCATTCGTCATTAGTCAGTGTCAAAGACGGGGATGATTTGGAAATCCTTGAAATTACCGATACAGATAGAAAGGTTGTCATGGAGCTAACTGAATTGGATGAAACACGCCGCCAGCGCGGGACTATTGTTGATGTGACAATCATAAGTGACTACCTAAGAAATAATGGTCTGCGATTATTGGATACACCGGGGTTCAATGGGGAAAAAAGCGTGGAATCAGATTTCCAAGGCTATTTACATGGCAGTGATGGACTGATGTTCGTTCTTGACGCCCGGGCGCCTTTCACCGGCAGTGAACGGGATCTGTTATTGGAAATTCAAATGATGGCTCCGAAACTGCCGATTCATTTCTTGTTAAATAAAATGGATACGATATACAGTGATCAGGTGGCAGTCCGGATGGAAGACGAAACATGGGATAAAGTGAATGCATATTTCCCGAATGCGAAAGTATTCGCTTTCTCCAAACTGTATGATAGCAAGCAGCAATTGAAGGACCTTTCAGCCTTCCTTCAATCGAATTATCAAGAGGATAATTGGAAGGAAAGAAGATCTGAAAAAATCCTTGCATTCATTCGTAAAACTTTATCTTATCTGTTAGAAAAACGGGCAGCCAATGAGCGGAAATGCGAGCATTCCATCTCTTGGAATGAACAGATGGAAGTCAAACTGAATGGGGCGGTCAATCAACTGGCTGATTTGGAAAAAGAAAAAAGTGAAAATATCATAAGGTCGTATCGTCTGCTTAAGGATGAAGTGAAAAATCAGCTTTCTTCTAAAATTCCTGAATTATTGAGGGATTGCTCTAAATCATTAACGGAAAGCAGTGATTTCAGTCAGGTCCATGTACAGTTAAACCAAGAAATGAATGAGCGGATTCAAAACTTCATTTCTGATAAGATCATGCCTCAATATTACCGTTCTCTTCAAGACTGGATTGCCAGTTCCCAAATGGAGTTCTCACAAAGCCAGCAGTTTATGGATGAGATGAGTGCCGGATTCAATGAATTATACAAAGAAGAACGGATTACGCTTGCAGGTGACTTCAGGGTATTGGATGACTGGCGCCGTGATGCCGATCGGATGACAAGCAGTATCCGCATCGAAAACGTTAATATCCTTTTGCGCAGGACTCCATCACAATTGCTGCTTAAAGGAGCAGGGAAGCTGTTTGGGGCGATACCGCAAAATAAAGCCAATATGTACAATCGTTATAAGAAATATCTGGAAAGTGAAGATTACCTGGATGTTGCGGAAATGATCACGGAACGTTTCCTTACCCAATTTGGATTGTTTGAAAAATCTTTGGATCGGGACATCGCACTTTTCTATCGCAGTTCATTTGCCTTACTTCAAAAAACGATTGAACAAACGCAGACCGAGATAAAAGACTTCCAGGCTGCATTGGAGCATATGAAAGAAAATCCGGAAGTTTACCGTGACCCGATCACTTTGTTCGAAGTGAAATTAAGGCAGTTGGAGAGGCTTGAAAAAATCGAGAAAAAGCGTCTAGCCCAGCTTCAAAGAAAATAAAAAATAACGGGGAACATTTCAAATATTCAAAAATCTATTGACTTTACGACTATATCCCTATAAAGTGATAATTACGAAAACGTAACACAATATATCTCTTATCAAGAGTGGCGGAGGGACTGGCCCTAAGATGCCCAGCAACCGTTCCATTAGGAATTGGTGCTAAATCCTGCAAAACAGAAATGTTTTGACAGATAAGAGAGGGACAAGTCTGCAAAACAGCCGATTAAACCTCTCTATATTAGAGAGGTTTTTATTTTGGGATTTACACCGACTTAACTGATAAGACTAATTAGAAAACATGGAGGGAAAACAAGATGAGAAGGTCTATTAAAGGGATATTTATTTCAGCCATCGCTTCGGCTTTGCTTTTAACGGGTTGCTCTACTGGGCAGAGTTCCACAGAATCGAAGAAAGAAGAAAAAGTATCATTTGAAAATGTACCGGAAAGATTTGCAGATGGGGATGGAGCCAAGATCAAAGTGATCCGTAAAATTGGCGGTGATGATCATACGGCCCAATACCTGGCGGGGGCGAAGGAAGAAGGAGAAGCACTCGGTTTCCAAGTGGATACATATACAGCCAATGGTGATACGGCTAAATTTCATGATGCGATAGCGCAGGCATTGGAGGAAGATTACGACGGCTATATCATTTCCCATGGTGATGATGCAGCAACTGTGAATGACGTTCAAAAGTTGGTTGATTCAGGTAAAAGCGTTGTCACGTTCGATTCAATAAGCGATCTATCTAAAATAGATGGTGTGACATTAACTTCACAGGATGATGAAGCGTTGGCAACACTGGCTTTTGATAAACTGATAAAAGAGCAGAAAGGTGAAGCGGCAATTGCATATCTTTGGGTGGATGGTTTCCCACCAATGGTAAGAAGAAATGCAGTCTATCAGGAAAAACTAAAAGAAAATCCTGGGATTAAAGAAGTCGAAAGATTCGGAGTGGCATCTGCCGATACTTCGGTTCAGACACAAAATGCTGTAGCCGCAATGCTGAATAAATACCCTAAAGGTAAATTGGATGCCATTTTCGCAACATGGGATGCCTTTGCCATCGGTGCAGCCCGGGCGATTAAAGAAGCGGGCCGAGATGAAGTGAAGATATATGGAATTGATGTATCTAACGCAGATCTCCAGGAAATCCAATCGGCAGATAGCTCATGGTCCTACACGGCAGCAGTCGATCCCAAGTTGATCGGTGCAGTTAATATGAGGATATTGGCTAAAAAATTGGCGGGCGAAGATACGCCGCAAACCTATGACTTAGAGGCTTCACTTATTTCACAAAAGCAAGTCCAAGCTTCAAAAGAAGCGGTAAACATGGCAAATCTGTCTGGTATTGTCGATGGATGGGGTGAATCTACGGAATTTGAAGAAGATTGGATGAAAGTTTTGAAGGATCATTATAAAAAGTAAAAAGAGACACTCTCTTTCAAGTAGAAGGGAGTGTCTGTTCAATAAGGGGGAATGGACATGGGCACGCAACTAGAAATGAAGAAGATTTCGATTGAATTTCCGGGGGTGAAGGCGCTGAGTGAAGTTGATTTTTCCGTACAATCAGGGACAGCCCACGCATTGGTCGGTGCAAACGGAGCAGGGAAATCGACGTTAATGAAAGTTTTATCGGGAGCCCATGTTCATTATTCAGGTGACATTTTTATTGATGGGGTGAGGCGGGATATCCGCTCGCCAAAAGCGGCTCAGGAACAAGGCATTCAAATTGTTTATCAGGAAGTGGATACAGCCCTCATCCCTTACTTAACGGTTGGGGAAAATGTAATGTTGAATGATATGGTCCAAAACATGGGGGAAAAACAGAAGGTCCAATGGAAAGAGCTGCACAAACAAGCCTCTTATATTCTTGAAGATATGAAAATTCGTGTCCCTTCGAAAAAGCTGGTAAGAGACCTTACCTTGGCTGAAAAACAGATGGTCCTGATAGCAAGAGCCGTTTCGACAGAATGCAAATTCCTGATTCTCGATGAGCCAACTGCTCCGTTAAGTCATACGGAGACGACAGAACTTTTTCGAATTGTAAATGAATTAAAGCAAAAAGGCGTGGGAATCATTTTCATTTCACATCGTCTGCCTGAGATTTTTGAAATCTGTGAGGAAATTACGATCATGAGAAATGGGGAGCGTGTCACTTGTCGAAAGAAGGAGGACATAACCCGTAACGAAGTGGTAGAGAATATGCTCGGTAAAGCCATGGATGACCAGTTTCCAGAAGTCAATGCTTCGATCGGAGACGTCATTCTGGAAGTGAACGGATTGTCAGATGCCGAGAAAGTCAAGGATGTCAGTCTGAATATTAAAGCAGGCGAGATAATCGGCTTGGCAGGGTTAGTCGGGGCGGGAAAAACGGAACTCTGTAAAACCCTTTTCGGTCATACTTCGATCAAAGCGGGGGAAGTAATCCTGAATGGTCGAAAGCTTTCTTTGAAATCACCGCACGAAGCAGTAAAAAGCGGTCTGGCACTTGTACCTGAGGAACGCAGGAAAGAAGGGGTCCTCGTTCAGGAATCAGTCTCGGCGAACTTGACCGCAGCCAGTCTCGGCAAATTCTGCAAGACGTTCAGCTTCGTGGATCGTAAGGCGGAAAAGGAAAAGGCGAAGGAAATGATCGCAAGTCTCGGCATTAAAACTCCTTCAGGAGAAGTGAATGTCGAAAACCTTTCAGGTGGTAACCAGCAAAAAGTTGCCATCGGAAAATGGCTTATGGCCGATGCGGATGTATACATATTCGATGAACCAACGAAAGGGGTCGATGTTGGAGCCAAGAAGGATATATTCGAATTGATTGCAAAGCTTGCAAGGAATGGGAAAGCGATCATTTATGCATCATCCGAGCTTTCCGAAATCATTGGCATTACCAACCGGACATATGTGCTATATGACGGGAGCACTGTCATCGAATTAGAAACGAGCAAAACGAATGAAGAAGAACTACTATTCTATTCAACAGGAGGAAAATAGGATGAGCATACCCATTCCTGTTACACAGACAGCGAAAGCGAAGAAAAAGCTGGAACTATTCGACTTTTTCTATAAATACGGCACAATATTGACGATTATCATTCTGATTGTAATTTTTGCCGTGTCCAATCCATCTTTCATTCAAACGAATAATCTGATCAACATCCTGCGTTCCATTTCAATCGTGACCATCATTGCGATTGGCATTACGATATCCCTGACCGTGGATGGCTTCGACCTTTCCGTCGGCTCCGTCGCATCATTGGCCAATGCCATCGTCATATCAATGTTTGTCTGGTTTTCGCAGGATACATTAATCGCCATATTAGCTGCGATCGGCGCCTCACTTGTCGTAGGGGCTTTGAATTCATTCATGATCGTTAAATTGAGAATTCCCGACATGCTGATGACATTGGCTACCATGTTCATTATCCAGGGAATTGCCCTTACTTATACAAAAGGGGCAACGGTTTCGCAAAATATGGTCATGCCCGACGGGACATTCGCAACAGGACTGATCAGCCCATTTTTCGCCAAAATTGGCCAGGTACCATGGATAATCCTGATCATGGCAGTCATTGTGATTGCGACCCATATCTTTTTGACTTATACGAAGCACGGTCGTTATATGTACATTATTGGGGGAAATAAGGAAGCGGCGAGACTTTCCGGGATATCGGTCAATAAATACAAAATCCTTGCCTATCTGCTGTCAGCTCTATTAGCTGCAATCGGGGGGATTGTCCTAGCTTCAAGGGTCATGACATCGGAAATCAATTCAGGGTCCCCCTATTTAATGGATGCCGTTGCAGCAGCCTTCATTGGTTCCTCCGTTTTAGGAGCGGGAAAACCGAATGCATTTGGAACCTTTGTCGGTGCAGTCCTGATCGGAATCCTTCAAAATGGTTTGATCATGATGTCCGTTCCGTATTATGCGATGGATATCGTCAAAGGAACAGTGCTGGCCCTTGCGCTCGCGGTAACCTATTACAAACAAAAACACTAAAATGAATCCGTTACGTTAATCTACAAGAAACCTATCATTGGGATTGTTGAATATTGATAAAGATCCTGTTGGATATGCAACAGGATCTTTCCTTTTTTAAAAGGGACGGGTCATGGATATAAATTTGCGCAACTTCATCATTTTACTTAATAATAATGAACTCTTTTTACTTTCGCTAAAATGGGGGCAGTAGGACCTTTTGCTCCCTCATTGTTGGAGTATAAACATTGACCACAATAGTCAATTTTTATAGGGAACTTACTTTACCTTTTAATAAGATTGATAATGATCTATTGTAAAGTATGAACATTCATATCCTATACTTATCTAAAGGAGAGTGTAAACTTATGCGTGAAACCTGTGTTCCGACTGGCGTGAAACCAAATGACACTGGCTTTGGATATACGTTGTCCTTAATAGGCGGCAAATATAAAATGATCATAATGTATTGGCTGTCTGAAAATAAGGTTATGCGGCATAATCAGCTGAAGCGAAGTATCGGTACCATTTCCTTTAAAACACTAAGCATCATGTTAAAAGAGTTGGAGGCAGACGGCCTTATCATACGCAAGGAATTTCCCCAAATACCCCCAAAAGTAGAATATTCATTATCTGAACGTGGTCTATCTCTCATTCCATTGTTAAATTTGATGTGCGAGTGGGGAGAAAAAAACAGCTTGCCAGCTCAGGAGTCTGTACAGCCGTAGGTGTAGCTATTTTGATTAATTCAAAAGAAGTATTTCCCTAACAAGGAAATACTTCTTTAATGGAACTGCCTATTAAAGGTTGTCGACAAAATTCAAATAATCTTGTGCGCTTTTTTCCAATTCGCTTGCGGACGGCTCATTTTCAGCACCATAAAACGCAAAGAATGAACGATAATCTGCATTGCAGTATAGGAAGGTAGTTTCAAAGGGAGATAATAAATGTTCAAGTGTATAGCGATAACTTCCCTCTTCACTATAATCTTCTTTGTTAATTCCGGCAGATACAGCTAAAGCAACTTTGCGATTCTTTAATTTATCGCCTCCATTTGAACCATAAGCCCAACCATATGTAAAAACATCGTCAAGCCATCTTTTTAGGAGAGGCGGACAATTAAACCAATAAAAAGGGAACTGTAAAACAAGATTACTATGCGATTCGATTAATTGCTGTTCTTTTTCCGCATTAATGTATCCGTCAGGGTAAACCTTATTCAATTCGTGTAATGTATACTTTTCCGGATATTTCCTGAGCTCTTCTACCCATCGCTTATTTATGACGGATGTTTCTAGACTTGGGTGTGATACGATAACAAGAGTTTTCAAAGATTTCTCCTCCTTAATTATTATTTATCTTAAGTATAAAGTGCACTCTGCAAGTACGTAAGTATGCACTTTTAGTATAGGTACTTACCTAAAGGAGAGTGTTAAATCGGTATAAGTCTTTAAAGAGATTAGAAAAGAATGAATGGATTTCTTCTTACTGGGGGGTGAGCAAGGACCTCGTTCTTTGTCGTTCAGCTCTTTTCCTTTGGGTTCTAAAGTGACCGGTAGTTGCATAAGATTTTTTTTACTTTATAATTAGTACCAGGTATTAATATCAGTTATAAAATTGATGCAATTCATAACACGAGGTGGTTATTTTATGTTCAAATCCAAAGCACGTATTACTGCGATAGGTTCTTATGTTCCAGAAAAAAGCTTAACAAATAAGGACTTAGAAAGAATGGTTGAAACCAATGATGAATGGATTGTTAAACGTACTGGTATTAAAGAGCGAAGAATTGCACATGAAGAAGAGTTTACTAGTGATATAAGTTATAAAGCTGTAAAGGATTTAATGGAACGGTATGATAAATCTGTCGAAGATGTTGATATGATTATTGTCTGTACCTTTACACCTGATTTTAACACTCCGAGTGTAGCTTCTTTAGTCCAAGCAAAGCTAGGTATTAAGAATACTGGAGCTATTGATTTAAACGCAGCTTGTGCAGGATTTACTTATGGGTTGCATGTAGCTAATGGATTAGTAACATCTGGTTTAAACAAGAAAGTTCTTGTTATTGGAGCTGATACTTTATCTAAAATTATGGACTATGAAGATCGAGCCACTTGTATTTTATTTGGAGATGGTGGAGGAGCAGTTCTTGTAGAATATGATGAAAAACAGCCAAGTTTTATTTCTTCACATTTATATTCGGAAGGAGAAGGCGGAAAAAATTTATATAGTACAAACCTATCGACACGTATAAATGGTGAAGACTTGAATAATAGTGGTAATCTTGTTCAAAATGGACGTGAGGTTTATAAATGGGCTGTTACTACTGTTCCAAAAGGAATGCAAACTGTGATGAAAAATACTGATTTGCATTTGAATGATGTTGATTGGTTCGTTCCGCATAGTGCAAATTTAAGAATGATTGAGTCAATATGTGATAGAAGTGGCTTTCCAATTGAGCGTACTTTATATAGCTTGGTGGAATATGGAAATACTTCTTCAGCAACAATACCATTAGCTTTAGATCAAGGAGTAAGTGAAGGAAAGCTAAATAATGGTGAGAAGATTTTATTATATGGTTTCGGTGGTGGGTTAGCACAAGCAGGATTGCTTATCAATTGGACCCTATAACACTTTTTCTGCTACTGTTCTTATTGATATAAAGGGTCAGTTTAAGTTAACAAGGATACTAAAATAACAAAAAGACACCGTACTAATAGGTATGGTGTCTTTGAATTATCTTAAGGGAGTTCAAAATCTCCAAATGGGCGGAAGCCCGCCTTTAGTAAGGAGTTTGGGTTGGTTAGTGATAAGTGAAAAGGGCCAAAATATCATGTTTACTCCAATATTTAGCGGGAATGCTATTTAAAGTATATATCCCTGAAATTTGAGGAGGAAATTTTAACATGCTTGATGCTAAGACCATAGAAATCGTTCAGTCAACAGCACCTGTTCTCAAGGAACATAGTAAACCAATAGGAAAGAGATTTTATGAATTACTATTTTCAAAAGCTCCTGATTTGTATAATCTTTTTAACCAAACGAACCAAAAAAGAGGAATTCAACAGGAGGCCTTGGGATATGCTGTCTATGCTGCAGGTGAACATATTATGAACCTTGAAGCGATAAAACCGGTAATTAAAAGAGTTACTGAGAAACATCGTGCCATAGGGGTCAAGCCTGAACAGTATCCGGTTGTAGGTGAAACGTTGCTTCAAGCAGTTAAAGATGTGTTGGGTGACACAGCCACAGATGAAATCATAGAGGCATGGGGAAAGGCCTATGGCTATATTGCCGATGCCTTTATTGATATTGAAAAAAACCTTTATGAGGAAACAGAACATCAGCCTGGTGGATGGGAAGGATATCGAAGTTTCAATATCGATAAAAAGATAAAAGAAAGTGATGTGGTAACCTCCTTTTATCTAAAGCCTACAGACGGAAACCCCATTGCCTCCTATCATGCTGGGCAATACTTAACACTTAAGGCTGAAATTCCTGGCGAGAAATATACGCACATACGCCATTACAGTCTTTCAGATTCACCTGGTAAAGATTACTACCGAATTAGTGTTAAACGTGAAGATGCCCATGGAGATGCTCCATCTGGAATTGTATCTAACTATTTGCATAAACAGCTGCAAGTTGGAGATATGCTGCAATTTTCTGCTCCTGCAGGTGACTTCGAACTGGATAACACTGATTTACCCGTTGTTCTAATTAGTGGGGGTATTGGAATTACACCTTTGCTTAGCATGTTAAATACCATTATAGAAAAGCAACCACAACGTCAGGTTACGTTTATCCATGCAACAAGCAATAGTCAAACACATGCTTTTAAAGATCATCTGCAACAAATAGTGAATGAACACCAACATATAAAATCATATGCAGTCTATGGTGCACCAACAGAAGCCGATCGAACCTCTGGACATTTTGATAAAGAAGGATACGTGGGTTTAGACTTCCTGCAATCTATCGTTCCATCAAAAGAAGCTAATTTTTATTTCTGCGGACCTATTCCTTTTATGGAAGCAATCAATGAGTCCCTGAATAAATGGAGTGTATCGAAAGACCATATTCATTATGAAGTATTTAGTCCACTCGCTATTTTAGGAGAAAAATAAGTAAACTAAATTTGTGAATAAAAAGGATCTTTCATTGAAGTGAACCCAAAAAGTTAGGCACATTATTTAATTATGCAGCCTTGAGGGCATGAACCCGGTAATCTACCGGGCTCATGCCTTTTAATTTTATCTTGATTCGTTGATGATTGTAGTAATGGAAATATTCTTCTAGTTTTTACCATTAGCTTTGATGGTTATTGGTGGTGTAGGTTCAGACTATTTGAAAGATAAATATGTAGATTGAAAGGAACCTGCGTATAAAACTGTATAATGAATCACAAAATGGAATCTTTTTCCTTATATTGGGGGGGGGAGGAAGGCTATTTGATTGAACTTGATCATAAAAGAACAGAACCTTTGATTTTAGGTTCTGTTCCTATTTGTTATTTGAACTTTTGCACTTCTTCTTTTCCCTCGAATTTGTTATCTTTCAATATGCCGATTTCTTCAATATGGTTTCGTGCCGTTTCATCCCCTAATTTATAAATGAGGGCATAAAGTCTTTTCATGGCTGCATCGTATTTATCATTTGCCCGGTCATGATGATAGAGAAGGTAGGGCACATGTGAACGGGCATATGCCTCCAGGTCATCTGTCCGGTGTTCCTCCAAGCATTGTTTCAATTCTGCAAGTTCCTCATCAGTTGCGTGTATAGTGAAGCTTGGATTCTCTTCAAGTTTTTGTCCGAGTACGTCGCCGCTGACCAAATCGACATGGTAGGTCTGTTTTTCCTGCATCATTCTGCACATCATCCTTTCAAGCGTTTATCTATTCTGTACCACTATTTGTAAAAAGTTAATCATGAACGTAAACATTTCCTTAATGAAAAAGATAGGAAATAGAGGTATCGGATTTCTTATCAAATGGTTTAAGATGGATTTACAGAATATTATGGAAAAGTGAGGGGTGACATAGTGAAGAGGTCAATCATGGTTATTTTTTTTGTGTTGATTGCTTCAGGCTGCGTAACAAGGAATTATGATTCCAATATGGATTTAGGGAAAAGTCAGTTGAATGAGGAAAATTATTTAGAAGCCCATGAGGCATTTGAATTAGCTTATAAAGAAGCAAAAACACCGGAAGCAAGGGAGTTAATGGATCTTTCAGGTTTTCTGGCAAGTGGGATGAAGAATTACGACGAACAGGATTTTGGTTCGGCCAAAAGCGATTTTGAAAAAGCAACCGCATATAAAGCAAAATACCGGGAAGGTAAACAAATGGTTTCAAAGGGGGGGGAAATGCACCTGGTATCAAACTCCGCCACGATAGAAACTGTAGAGGGGAATGACGAACCGGTGGAGGAAGCAACTGAGGACGGATCCAAAGTAGAAGATAAGGCGGCAACGGAAACAAAAGGCAAAGGAAGCAAGGATTCGGTCAGTACATTAAGTAAATCTCAGGCGGAGAAGCTTGTGAAGGATTATGTGGACATGGAAAATTTCCCGAATTTGCATATCGAACATGATCATGATTCCGAAAAGGGAGATTACATTTTTCATGTTTTCGAGGTGGATGAACCTAGTCAGAAAAGTGGCCATAAAACCACTTGGGGCTGGTATGGCGTGAATAAGAAGACTAAAGAAGTTTATGAAGTCATGTAAGGATAACTGAATGTTCGGATTAAAGGCCCCTGTAGAGGCCTTTTTATTTTGTGGTGCGGCAAAGTAACAGGATTCGATAAAATTTTAATTTTTTTAAAAAGGTCACCTTATTCTTTATTTTCTTAAGAATTTTTTAATATTTACTGTTTATGATTGAGCCAAGTAAAGGACAATCCTAGGAGGGGTAAAGATGGAGAATTATAATGGTGATGAGCAAGTCAGAGTCAAGGCAGAACGGAAAAAGGGTAAATCTCTTTGGATAACCAGTCTTGTTTCCGGAGCGGTTGCTTCTATGGTTACATCGTCTGTATTTCTATTTGGCGGGGATTTTATAGATCAAGGGAAAAGTTCAGTGAATGAGGCAACAGAAACGGCAGGTGTACAGCAAACGGAAAGTGTTGAAAAGGATAAAAATGTCACGGCGGAAAAGTTATCGACAAGTACGGATTCAAATGATAGGGCAGAGATGGTCGAATCAGCATCCAAATCAATTGTAGGGGTCGTGAATTTACAGGAGATGCAAAACCAGAACCCGTACCAGCAGCAAAGCACGGAGAGCGAAACGGTTGAGAGCGGCACTGGCTCAGGGGTCATATATAAAAAAGCTAATGGGAAAGCCTATATCATCACGAACAATCATGTTATTGAAGGAGCTAAGGAAGTCGAAATTTCATTGTATGATGGACAAAAGGCAACAGCAGCGGTTGTCGGCGCGGATGCTTTGACGGATTTAGCGGTTTTGACAATTGATGCTTCGAAAGCACCGGAGGGAATTAAATTCGGTAATTCTGATAGCATGCGTCCAGGTGAAGAAGTATTGGCAATTGGCAACCCACTTGGACTTGATTTTTCACGATCGGTTACACAAGGGATCGTCAGTGCGACCGGACGCTCCATTTCAGTCGATACCTCGGATGGGGAGTGGGAACTTGATGTCCTTCAAACAGATGCAGCGATCAACCCTGGCAATAGCGGCGGTGCTTTGATCAACACCGCTGGGGAAGTGATTGGCATAAACAGCTTGAAGATTTCCGAAAACGGTGTGGAAGGCTTAGGGTTTGCCATACCAAGCAATGATGTGATTCCGATTGTTACGGAGCTGATTGAAAATGGAAAAATCACGCGTCCATATTTAGGAGTCAGCTTGGCCAGTATGGAAGAACTGCCGCAATATTACATTCAAAATGTTCCTGAAGCCGTAAAGTCCGGTGTAATGGTGACGAGTATAGAAGCGGGATCGGCTGCGGCGAATGGAGGGCTTAAGCAACAGGATATCATCGTTGAAATTGATGGAACGAAAATAAATACAGCCGCTGCATTAAGGAAGTACTTATATACAGATAAGAAAATCGGCGATAAAGTAAAGGTTAAAGTATATCGGGGTACTGAAGAGAAAACGGTAACGTTAACCTTGCAAAAACCATAGAAAGTAGTTAGCCCCCTGATTAATCATCAGGGGGCTTTTAATTGGAAGTCGAGAAGTTTTTAGTAGTATAGAAAAGGTTAATATAGGAAAAAGTAGGTAGTGTATTTGCACTGTTTTGCAGATTTTTCATATAGTCTTGAATACCTAAAAGCTAATAGTAGCACGTTCTATTTGTCAAGGTTTTCATTGTGAATATGTTAAAATATAGAAAAGATTTGACAAATTTGTGAAATGTCATAAAATAGAAAGAAAGGGGATGAAATTATGGAAGCTAATCAGAAGATGTTAGATGCAGTGAAATGGGTATCGGGCACAGGTTGTGTAATCGGAATTATTATTTTTGCTTTAAGTTTCTTTGTAAGCGATTACAATAAAGATTATATATTTACCGCCGTTGGAATCGCCATCACACTAAGCGCAGCTGCAATTTTTCTAGTTGGTATATTTTTTGTCCTGACAGAAGAAATGGTAATGAAAACACATAAAGGTGAAAGAATTGTACCGGAAACGACTAAAATCATAAAAATGAAGTCAAAGGCTAACACTCAAACAAAAAGAAGTACAGAATTCAGTAACTAAAACGAGGAATATAGCATAATGAACTTGCATTCTATCATCAGATTTACTAACATGGATGAACGCCTGTCTAAAGAATTTGAGTCAAAGTGATCCGAATGATTGAATGCGCTTTCATTTTGTGGAGGACTTGGATTAATTATTAGTTGGCTCCTTTTAAATTCAATACAATATACTGCACTCGTCATGTACCAAAAAAATATTTCAAGTAACCCTTTGTATTTGAAATACATACGATGTGCTTGGACATTCAAACAAAACTGCCTGAACGCCAGGAAGTTTTCACTTTGATTTTGAACTATATCCACGAGAAAAGGACACTTTTAAAAAGTCCTTTTTTTGTGGTTTTTTTATGCACTTTTCCTTGAAGATACAAAAGGGATGTCGTTGATTTTTGAGTAGTGAGTTTCCAAAAGCCGGAGTTTATTGAACCACCAAATGTACTTTTTTGTAAAATGGTTTCTGTCCTGTCCTACTGATATTGATTGATAAACAACTTGACTAGTTTTAACTAGTTTGACTGACCCCTGAATTACTTCACCCAAGACTACTGCTATACGGCTGTTTAGGAATACTGACAGGGCAATAAGTATTGAGAGGAGAATAAAGCCAATTACATTTCACACTCGTTATTTCCTTATATATATATAATATTGACCAGTGTAGGATCATAAGGGTATGGAAGCATGGAAACAACATCGTGTACAATGCGGCTACCATTTACCAACTTCCATGGCCGAGTTAAAAAAATCCGCTATAAATCATGTTTTCCAACGATAGAAACCTAATTAGCAGGATAGGTAATTTAATTCATAATCTTTATAAGTCTTGAGGCAATAAACGCGGTGAATATAATGTGAAAAAATTATTTCATTATATTAGAGTAATATTAAACGGAAAGTGACCGATACTGTCAGCAATCCTGTACTGATAAGTGAATTTTCCATAGGTAATTTATTAAACAATTATTATATTTCATTTGCTGAAGATTTTCGAACATTTCTGTTCATTTACCATCTTCTTACTGCTCTTTATTGAACTTTATGTGACAGATGTCACTTTATATTGTCTTTTTTTACACTTGGGATTAATATTGGTATGTCGGGTTTGTGAACATGGTAACACTTTGTCCGAATAATTACCAATTGGAATTTTATTATGTAAGAAAGGGGTAGTACTATGAAAATAAAATGGGCTCTATTAACTATACTTTTTACAATTGCCACTGTGCTAACCGGTTGCGATAACCCATTAATGGTCTTGGACCCTAAAGGGCCAGTAGCTGCAACACAAGCAGATGTTATTATGATTTCGATATGGACAATGTCCTTTGTCGTCCTTGTCGTTATGGTACTGTATATCTTCATGATAATGAAATATCGTGCTTCCAAACAACGTGATGATTATGAACCGCCTCATATAGAAGGAAGTAAGGTTCTTGAAATAATTTGGGTTGCGATTCCAATTTTAATCGTCGCTTTCCTATCCGTTGTTACTGTTAAAACAACAAATGAAGTTGAGGCAACACCTAAAGGGTACGGAGATCAAGAACCTTTAGTTATTTACGCTTCATCTTCCAACTGGAAATGGCATTTTAGTTATCCGGAAGAGGATATCGAAACGGTCAACTATCTGTTTATACCTACTAACCGACCAATTGAATTTAAACTTTACTCATTCGGTCCAATCTCAAGTTTCTGGATTCCGCAACTTGGAGGACAAAAATACGCGATGTCGGACATGGTTAATACGTTGCACTTAGCAGCTGATGTACCAGGTGAGTATATGGGTCGAAATTCAAACTTCAGTGGTTCAGGTTTTGCTCAGCAAACGTTCAACGTTAATGCACTGTCTGCAAAAGAATACGATAAGTGGGTAGATGAAATTAAAGCTACTGCTAAACCGATTACTGAGGAAAAATTCAATGAATTATTAAAACCTGGTCATGTGGGACAATCCACTTACACTGGAACTCACTTAGAGTTTTCACCAGCTCCTGAAGGGGAAAATGCTGGTCATGATCACGGATCTTCTGATACTGAAGAAAATGATTCCAAGGATTCACACGAGGAACATTCAGAACACAGCAACATGAGTCATGATCACTAAGAATTAATTTCGTTCGATAAAACAACTAGGTTTACAAGATAAGGAATATTTTCCTGAAAGGAGTCACAAAAGTATGGATTACTTTGATCGATTTGCCGTACCTCATCCAAGTCCCGCGATTTATGCATCCATGATTGCCATTGGCTTAACCATGATTGCGGTTGTTGCCGGAATTACCTATTTTAAAAAATGGGGTTACTTATGGCGTGAGTGGTTAACAACGGTTGACCATAAACGTATTGGTATCATGTACATCTTGGCAGCACTGCTTATGCTTTTCCGTGGTGGCGTTGATGCTCTTATGATGCGTGCTCAAACGGCTATTCCAGATAACGGTCTTTTGGATGGACAGCATTATAATGAGGTATTTACAACACACGGGGTCGTCATGATCCTGTTTATGGCTATGCCATTTATCATTGGGTTAATGAACATTGTTACACCATTACAAGTTGGAGCGCGTGACGTAGCATTCCCACGTCTGAACGCGGTAAGCTTCTGGTTATTCTTCATGGGGGCAATGCTATTTAACATCTCTTTCGTAGTTGGTGGTTCTCCTGATGCAGGCTGGACATCTTACTTCCCGCTGGCAAGTAATGATTTCAGTGAATCAGTCGGTTCGAACTATTACGCGATTTCACTTCAAATAGCAGGTATCGGTACATTAATGACTGGTATCAACTTTATCGTAACCATCTTGAAAATGAGAGCACCTGGTATGAACTTAATGAAAATGCCAATGTTCACATGGTCTATCTTGATCACTAACTTCATTATCGTTTTCGCTTTCCCTGTATTGACAGTGGCACTTGCGTTGATGACAATGGATCGTCTATTCGGAACTCAATTCTTTACGATGGCCAATGGCGGTAGCGATATGCTTTGGGCGAACTTGTTCTGGGTTTGGGGACATCCTGAAGTTTATATAGTAATTCTTCCGGCTTTCGGTATTTACAGTGAAATCATTTCGACATTTGCACGTCGTAACCTGTACGGGTATAATTCAATGGTTATCTCCATGGTAGCTATTTCTACACTATCTTTCATTGTATGGGCTCACCATTTCTATACAATGGGTCACGGTGCAATGGTTAATGGTATCTTCTCGATTACCACGATGGCAATTGCCGTCCCGACTGGTGTTAAGATTTTCAACTGGTTGTTCACACTTTGGAAAGGTAAAATCGTATTTACCGTTCCAATGCTATACTCTTTAGCTTTCATTCCGATTTTCACGCTCGGTGGGGTAACAGGGGTTATGCTTGCCATGGCAAGTGCTGACTACCAATACCATAATACAATGTTCTTAGTAGCTCACTTCCATTACGTTTTAATCCCTGGTACTGTATTTGCCGTACTTGCCGGTTTTACGTACTGGTGGCCAAAAATGTTCGGTTTCATGTTGAGCGAAAAAATTGGAAAATGGTCGTTCTGGTTCATTATAGTCGGCTTTAATGTAACATTCTTCCCGATGTTCATCACTGGTTTAGATGGGCAGGCACGTCGTATGTATACGTACTCTGAAGCAACAGGATATGGTCCATTGAATATGCTCTCTTTCGTTGGAGCGATTGGTTTAGCAATAGGTTTTGCACTTATTGTGTACAATATCTATTGGAGTACTCGTTATGCATCAAGAAATATCTCAAACGATCCATGGGATGCACGTTCTCTAGAGTGGGCTACACATACACCAATCCCTGAATATAACTTTGCAATTGTGCCAACAGTTGATTCTACAGAAGCATTCTGGGATTCAAAGAAAAAAGGCTTTAAATTATTTGGCGGTAAAGTAGAAAAGATTCATATGCCAAATAACAGTGGCGTGCCGTTTATCATGAGCTGTATCTTCTTCGTTTGGGGCTTTGCATTGGTATTCAGCATGTGGATCATTGCAATCATTGCAACGATCGGTATCTTTGCTTGTATGATTCACCGTTCATTCGAAAAAGATCACGGACGTTATATCTCTGTTGAAGAGATCGAAGAAACTGAAAATAAATTGCGAGGTGCTAAGTAATGAAAATAGATAACTCGCTGCCACTAGAATATAGCACGGAAGAAAATCGCTTAAAGATTTTTGGATTCTGGATTTTCCTAGGAGCAGAAATAGCTCTTTTCGCTACACTGTTCGCCACTTATTTTGTCTTAGTTGGTGGTACTGGAAATGGTCCAACAGGGGAACATCTTTTTAAAGTCCCAACACTAATGTTTCAAACAATCTTTCTTTTAACTAGTAGTTTTACCATAGGTCTTGGAATCAATGCAATGAGACTTGGCAGGCAGAAAGCAACGATTGGTTTCTTCATTATCACCCTTATTCTTGGTTTAGGCTTCTTAGGAGTCGAAATTTATGAATTCGTGGAGTATGTACATGAAGGAGCAACGATTCAAACAAGTGCTTTCTTATCTAGTTTGTTCACATTACTAGGTACGCATGGAGCTCACGTTACACTTGGTTTATTCTGGGGAACATTCATCGTCATGCAGATTAAAAAGCGCGGTATGACTCCACAGACAACAAACAAGGCTTTCATCTTTTCACTTTACTGGCATTTCTTGGACGTTGTCTGGATTTTCATCTTCAGTTTCGTCTACCTGAAAGGAATGATGTAATATGAAAGAACTATTCCCACGGGGCCAAGTTATGGGATTTGCTTTTTCGCTAGTTCTGACTTTGGTCGCACTATCAGTTATTGTGTTTGATCTCTCACTTAAAATGGCTGTGATCATCCTACTTGTTACAGCTTTCATGCAAGCTGCACTTCAATTTGTTATGTTCATGCATGCAGGAGAGTCTGAAGATAAAGCATCGATTTACACAAACGTTTATTACGGATTGTTCGTTGCATTGGTTACAATTTTCGGTACATTGCTAACAATGGTTTGGGGATATCAATAATCCATTCCGGAAAAACTGGGCGTCTTGATGACGCCCAGTTTTTTGTATTTAATTAATAATATACCGCTCTATCCACTTCATACTTTGAAGATGTGGATGAACCCATTTTGTTTAGTATTACCATTTCGGAACATTATATTTATAAAAGAAAAATTTTCCCCTTTCGAAGCGCGGCCGTGCGTTCTAGTGTAAAGTTTTACAAAAGTAAAACGTTAATAGAACGTACACATTTTCTAAGAAAAACTGTCAGACCTTTTGATATAATAAGCGATATAAGTATTTATAAACGTAGCGGAGATGATGAACTTGACATTGCCGGTCTTGATTTTGACAATTATCTTAAGTTTGTTAAAAATATTGGTTTCCTGTCTTCCGACCGATGCAGTTAATTGGATTATCAGCAAATTTAAAATACACTCAGAAATTAGTGACGAGAATGCGATCGTAACCTTAGACGGAAAACGTTTGGAAGGTGAAGAAAAAATTCAAGTTATTAATTATTTTAATAACGCTAGATTTTTGAAAAAAAAACATATATTCCCAGGGAACGAGCAATTGTTTTTACATCCAGAGAACAGTGGGACTCCATTGGTCATAGATACTAAAAGAAGCAAAAAGGATGTTAGGTTATTTGTGTACATTTACAATGACCACGTGGATGTAGTTAAACAGTACAAGAAGAAAGTCATTTCTTATAGCCTGCTTTCAGATAGCCTCCAAGAGCGTTCCATGCCATTAATAAGAAATTTAGTTTAAAAGAACATTAAAAAGACGGTCCTTAAAAAGACCATCTTTTTTTATAAGTCTTTTATAATGTAATCCTTAGGTACAACTCTAAATTACTTGTTATTCAGATTAAGAGGTTAACGCACACACTGACGTCTCAATTTTAGTTTATTTTGGAAAAAGCAATTAAAAGTGAGGGAGTTGCTGTAAGAGGTTCTTTAATCGCGCATATGAAATGGTATTAAAAAAGCAGGTATCTATTGCGATGCCTGCCTTTTTATGCTTTCCATTGTTTTTCAACTTGATGAAGCGCTTGTTGTAAAATTACTTCATGATCTGTATCCGGTTTAGTAAGTACGTTAGTTTGATAAGATTTCCCTTGAAAATCAACTGTTACTGTAACTTTTACCATTATGCATCTTTCCTTTCCTAATTCAGAATTAAATGAGGTGGTTGTACCTATTTCTTTAATACCCGTGGCAGAGGATTTTTCAAACATTTCAAAAGCGGTAAAACCTAACGAATTAATATTCAAAATTATCTGATATTTTTTAGGAAGTGTCAACACTTTTTTTTGACCACTCTATTCCCCGGCAAAATAAAAAACGACCTGGCTTGTACTCATGACAGCCAGGTCGTTTTTGTAAATGAACTAAATTCATATTTTAGTCAAGATAATGCCGATTAATGCTGCAAGTACGCCGGCAATTTGATAGTTTTTTAGTTTTTCCTTGAATAAATAACATCCTGCGAATACGACAACTAAACAGTTCAGGCTGACGACAGGGAAGATGATGCTTGCGATGCCGGTGTTCAACGCAAAGAAATAACATCCATAGCCTATAGTGCTTAAAAGGCCTACTAAGGAACCGATTTTGACTTCCTGTAGCTTGATTTTTTCCTTTTTAAAGGCCAGAGCCGAAAGAAGATAAAGAGTTCCGCCTCCATACATTGATACCAGGATATCAAGGGAATTTAAATGAAGACGTGTTGATGTCGTCATAAGAATGCCGAGCACACCAAAAGATAAAATGGATAATAATGTGTGCATCATCCAAGGGACATATTGATGGTTACCTTTAGCATTAGGTGTATACTGAATGACTAATGTAGCAAGAAACATGCAGACGATTCCAGTCCACTGCAAAGTAGAAATATGTTCGTGAAAAATTAAAGCTGCACAGAGAATGGGGAATATTGCATTCGCTGCGATTAATGGGGATGTCAAGCTTGCCGGCCCTTTTTCAAAGGCGCTTGCCATCTGGATATTACCATTAGCGTTCAGTACCCCAATGGCTCCACCAAGCATGATGGACAGCCAGTTAAACTGTAAACCATCCACAAACACTCCATAAAATATGGCCAAAATAAAAGCTGAAAAATAAAAGAAAAATTGGATATGTACTTTTGAGTAACCCTTTCCGCTACTCCATTTAAAAATGCTGTTATTGATTCCGAAACATAAACTAGTGATGAGGGCTGCAAAAATCCACATTGACGTAATCTCTTCCTTCATGTAGGATAAACTTCTTCTACATTTTAAGCTGAATGCATGCAGGAATCAAACCAAATTTAAAAAGTATGATTGACAGATTAGATATTTTTTTCTATATTTACTATGACAATTTTAAAATATTTCCCGGTAAACGGGAGAGGTTCATAGCATCACCCTCTTAAAAAAACTATGGCTTTGATATTTTTCGCGAATCAACCATATCTTTGAGGAGATATGGTTTTTGTTATATAGAGGCCCATTTTATGAATCTCCCTGAAACGTGGGATTAGGAGGACTTTTAATGTCTGGAAGAAAAGAAGAAGAATTAAAAAAAGATATCACACTGCTTGGGAATCAAGGAACAAAATATACATTCGACTATGCGCCTGAAATCCTTGAGTCATTCGATAACAAGCATCCGAACCGGGATTATTTCGTCAAATTCAATTGCCCGGAATTCACTAGCTTATGTCCGATAACGGGCCAGCCGGACTTTGCGACCATCTACATCAGCTATATTCCAAGTGTGAAAATGGTGGAAAGCAAGTCTTTGAAACTTTATTTATTCAGCTTCCGCAATCACGGTGATTTCCATGAAGACTGCATGAACATCATCATGAATGATTTAATCGAATTGATGGATCCTAAATATATTGAAGTCTGGGGCAAGTTTACACCTAGGGGCGGAATTTCCATCGACCCTTACACGAATTATGGGAAACCAGGTACGAAGTATGAGGAAATGGCGGATTACCGCTTGATGAACCATGACCTATACCCGGAAACCGTGGATAATCGCTAAAGAATAGGAGAGACAATGGGCAAATGCCCGTTGTCTTTTTTAGTTTTTTAGCCATTCTCGATCAATGGTCTTGTCTCTTTGTCCGTTTTAAAAATACAAATGTCCTCCTATAACGGAATTTCCACTTGATTGTTTCGAGAAAAAGCGTAATAATAGGGAGAGCTAATTATGACAGAATATTTACGAAAATAGGGGATGTCGAGATGAAAGTTGCGAAGTTTGGTGGAAGTTCACTTGCGTCAGGTGAACAGTTGAGAAAGGTGTTCGAAATTGTTGTTTCTGATCCAGAGAGGAAAATTGTAGTCGTTTCAGCTCCAGGGAAACGCAATTCCGATGATATAAAGGTGACGGATTTATTGATTGAAGCTGCGGAACAGCAGCTGCGCGGGGATAACGGAGAGCATTTGATAGAAGATGTCGTATCCCGCTATGCGAGCATTGCTGAAGAACTGGATATATCCGAGAGTGTCATCACTGGGATCCATGAAAATTTAATGGCACTGTTGCATGCAGACCAGACTAACCCGAAGCGCTATTTGGCTGCCTTGAAGGCCAGTGGCGAGGATAATAATGCGAAGCTGGTCGCGGGTTATTTCCAAAGCCGCGGGGTAGAGGCGCAGTATATAAATCCGAAGAAGGCTGGCTTGATCGTAACGGATGAAGGTGGATTTACCAAGGTGCTGCCAGAGTCTTATGATCGGTTATATGCTCTGCGTGATGAGCCTGGAATCGTAGTATTCCCAGGGTTCTTCGGTTATACGTTAGATGGTGATGTTTTAACCTTCTCAAGAAGCGGTTCCGATATTACGGGTTCGATTCTTGCGAATGGGGTCAAAGCTGATTTGTATGAGAACTTTACGGACGTGGATGCCGTTTATGCGGTGAATCCAAATGTGGTTTCCAATCCCAAGGGAATCCGGGAATTAACTTATCGTGAAATGCGTGAGCTTTCTTATGCAGGTTTCTCGGTATTTCATGATGAGGCGCTGATTCCAGCATTCCGTGCGGGAATACCTGTCCATATCCAGAATACGAACAATCCGGCGGCACAAGGGACCCGCATTGTGAGTACACGGGATAATACGAACGGGCCGGTCATTGGTATTGCAAGTGATAAAGGATTTTGCAGCATTTACATTAGCAAATATTTGATGAACAGGGAAGTTGGTTTTGGCCGGAAACTGCTGCACATCCTCGAAGATTATGGAGTTTCATATGAGCATATTCCATCAGGCATCGATGATGTTACGCTTATTCTAAGGCAGGACCAGATGAAGGGTGAAGCCGAGAAGAAAATCATTTCACGGATCAAGAAAGAGCTTCATGCTGATGAAGTGAATGTGGAGCATGATCTTGCCTTGATCATGGTTGTAGGGGAAGGAATGCGCCATAATGTCGGTACAACGGCAAGAGCGTCAAGAGCCTTGGCCGAAGCAAAGGTGAATATTGAGATGATTAACCAGGGCTCTTCGGAGGTAAGCATGATGTTCGGTGTGAAAGGGCATAACGAAGAGACGGCAATTCAGGCATTATATCACGAGTTCTTTTGAGAATAATAGTTCAGTGACCTCCTTTTAGAAGGGGGTTTTTTGTTAGTAATCTTTTAGTCACTATACATACGGCTGGACTTTTCATCTGGTTCTTTATGAAAGTGGCAATGACCGTGTGGGGATAATCATTCCAAGCTAACAGACGCGCTGTAGAGGGTCAGCGCGTCTGTTTTAATTCAATATTACCCATTTGTCAAGTGGCTAAAGCAATTGGAGGAGAACGGAGTTGACGCTCTTGAAACGGATAAAAAGGGGCGTCCAACCTTTGAATACATATCTTTCACCAAATCATAAATGAAAGAGGTGTTAATGGCAGCATCAAGTATACGAGCCAAATGATTCACTGGCACCAATTGATTTAAAGTAATCACTTCGAGTTGATCTTGCTGAATAGAATCATGTTTAGAAAGCATCCTTATCACCTCAAGTTTAATACTTCTATATAATACAAAAAAGACTGTAGGAATAAGATCTATATGTTTAAAACAAAGTTGATTGAAGTGTAAGGTGCGAGACTCCTGCGGGAAAAGCTTGTCTAGGGGAGACATCGCATGCGTAAGCCGAGGAGGCTCCCGGACCGCCCGCGGAAAGCGAGTGCCCTACGTTACAATCCACGTTCAAATTGTAAAGGCCATAAAAAAACTGTAGACAAACTCGATTTTTATCGAGTTTGTCTACAGTCTGAGCCTTCTAATAGAAGATTGGAGGCTTTCCTTTTATGTTAGTCCATAATTGTCAGGAGTTGATCGATCTCTTTCCTTGGACGTGGAGTGGGAATCATATCGGGATAGCCGACGTGAAGGCTGCCGACGATCTTCTCGCCGGGTTTCACGCCTAAAGCTTCACGAAACTCCATGCTGTGTATTATGCCGTATGTTTCCCATATCATCCCAATTCCTTGTTCCCAGGCAAGCAGGCTGAAATTCTGGATCAATGCACTTGTGGCCGCATAATCTTCTTCACGTGTCATGGGATTCGGATTCTCTTCCATGATCACCGCGACAAACATCGGTACACCTATAAGTTTATTATATCCTCGCTGACCGGCCGCTTTTTTCTTTTCAGGGTCCTTCTCTTTGCCTGCCATGAATGCACTGGTTGCTTCCGCGAGTTTTAAACGGCTATCACCATGCACCACGACGAAGCGCCATGGTTGGGTCATTTTATGGTTCGGTGCCCATGTTGCAGTTTCCAATAATGATTGGATGGTATCAATAGGAACAGGAATGTCCTTAAATCGTTTGATGCTGCGCCGTTCTTTAATGATATCTTCTAGTTTCATGATCATCCTGCTCCTTTAATCATATATGTAAGTTTAATAGTTTTAAAAAAATAATCCCCGGCTGCCTAATATGCTTCCAACGTGAATAAATTACTTGAATAAAGAGGGGGCAATATTCTAGTGACTTGCATTCGCTAATGAGCATATAATTTTACTAGGCACAGAGAAGCCGGGGCGACATTGTAGCTATGTACAATATCAAAAGGGTACGATAAGAGAATATCGTAATTGCTTATCAAATTTCAGAGATCGATAATGAAATTGAAAATCATTATCAATTAGAATTTTCGCTTATTTCCTGTAATTTGTCAAGGGTATTTATTAAAAAAATTTCAATATATTTACCAATCCTATATAATAGTTAAAATCTTTTAAAAAATCTGTATAAAAATGTATAATGAGAGGATGAAAAGATGGTATCTACATATGAAGAATTGAAGGGTGTCATAGATGAAAAATTTGTCCTCATTTCTTAAGCCCTACTGGCTTTTGATCATTCTTGCTTTATCCTTAATGATTGTCGAGCTAGGGGTAGAGCTGTTACAACCTCTATTTATAGCAAAAATAATTGATGATGGCATTTTGCAGAAAGATTTATCGGTAGTGATTAAATGGGGAAGTGTCATGGTTGGGCTTTCCGTTTTTTCATTCCTTGGCGGGATCGTTAATTCCTTTACGGCATCACATGTAAGTCAAAGCTTTGGACATGATGTAAGGAAAAGCCTTTTTGGTAAAATACAGGCGTTTTCTTTTGCGAATTTGAATAATATCCCTACTTCCTCGTTGATAACAAGGATGACGAATGATGTGACCCAACTTCAAAATACGGTTTTTATGGGCCTGCGTATCATGGCAAGGGCGCCATTGATTGTAATCGGCGGGGCGATAATGGCTATTACGGTCGATTTGAAACTATCCCTTGTTTTGGTCATTTCAATTCCGGTTCTTGTCTTCTTCCTTAGATGGGTGATGAAACGAGCGGCCAAGCTGTTTAAGCTCGTACAGAATAAACTCGATAATGTCAATGGCGTCATGAGGGAGAACCTGATAGGCATGCGCTTGATCAAAGCTTTTCTTCGTAAGGAGCATGAAATCGGCCGATTTGACGATGCGAATGAAGAGTTGAAAAGAAAGACTGTGACTTCCCTTCGTTTAATTGAAACGACGATGCCTGTGCTGATGCTTGTCATGAATGTGGCGATTCTGATCATTCTCTGGCTTGGAAGCGAATTTATAACAACGGGAGATATACAGGTAGGGGAGGTTGTGGCGATTGTCAACTATGCCACGAGGATTGCGGCATCCCTTTCCGTTTTTTCATGGTTGATCATGGTCATTTCCCGTGCGAAGGCTTCAGCGGTACGTGTGACGGAAATATTTGAAACCCCGATAGATATTGATGAAGGCAAGGCGGAAAGCAAGAGTGGGGCCTTCGATGGGGGAGGCATCAAGTTTCTGGATGTATCTTTCCGCTATCCTGGAACCGATACCCCGATATTGAAAAACTTGAGCTTCTCCATCGATCCGGGAGAATCGCTTGCCATCATAGGAGCGACAGGATCAGGGAAAACATCACTGTTTCAGCTGATTCCGAGATTATACGAAGTTGAAAGCGGCTCCATTCGAATTGATGACCAGGATGTGAAGGATATTCCCTTGAATTCGCTGCGGAAAAGGATCGGCTATGTACCGCAAGAGGCCCTGCTTTTTTCAGGAACAATAAAAAATAATGTCGCTTGGGGAAAAGAAGATGCCTCGATGGAGGAAATCGTGACAGCGGCCATGCATGCTCAGGTGCATGAGACCGTAATGAAACTTCCGAAACAATATGAGACAAAGTTAGGGCAAAAAGGTGTGAATCTTTCCGGAGGGCAAAAACAGCGCTTATCGATCGCAAGAGCATTGGTGCGTAGACCAAAGATTCTCCTTCTGGATGATAGTACTAGTGCGCTGGATTTGAAAACGGAAAGTAAATTGCTTGCCGCTTTAAAGGACTATACATGCACAACGCTCATCATTACACAAAAAATCAGTACAGCCATGGAGGCGGACAAAATATTGTTGCTGGAAAGTGGTCAAGTGCTTGCGCTGGGGAAACATCAGGATTTGATGCAAACAAGCGATCTTTATCGAAAAATCGTTCACTCACAGTTTGGGGAGGAGGGGATTTCTCTTGAGTCGAAGAATATCTCCCGATAAGACAATGACTAAACCGGTCAACTCCTGGAATACGATAAAGAGGATCATTCCCTACTTAGCAACGAATAAAAGCCTGCTATATTGTGTCCTTTTCATGGTACTGATAAGCTCGGTTTTGGGATTGCTTGGCCCTTTTCTTGTTGGGATGGCCATTGATGATTATATTGTCACAAGAGATAGCGGGGGGCTGATCAGCCTTCTTTTCGGACTTCTCGGGGTCTATATATTCTATTCCTTATCCATGTGGCTTCAGAATTATTGGATGATCGGAATCGCGCAGGATACGGTTTATGCAATGCGCAATCAATTGTTCAAAAAGCTTCACCAATTGTCCATTCCCTTTTTTGACCGGCGTCAGCATGGGGAATTGATGAGTAGGGTCACGAATGATATAGAAAATGTCAGTTCCACTTTGAATAGTTCAGTCATCCAGATTTTTTCCAGTGTGCTGACACTGGTCGGGACAATCGGAGTTATGCTGTATTTGAGCCCTTTATTAACTGTTTTAACATTATTAATCGTTCCTCTTATGTTCTTCGGGCTGAGGTGGATAACGAACCGGACGGGAAAGCTGTTTAAAGAACAGCAAAAGAATCTTGGAGAACTGAATGGGTTTATAGAAGAAACGATTTCCGGACAACGGATCGTAAAGGCTTTTTCACAGGAAGATAAAGTGATCCGAGATTTTGTCATCCGGAGTGAAAACTTAAAGAAAGCTGGCTTCCTATCACAATCATACTCTGGGCTGATTCCGAAATTGATGAATTTACTGAACAACTTAAGCTTCACGGTAATAGCCGCTGTAGGCGGGTTTTTGGCGCTGAGTGGCATAGGGACGGTTTCCATCGGGGTCATTGTCATTTTCACCGAGTATTCAAGGCAATTCACCCGTCCACTCAATGACCTGGCTAACCAATTCAATACACTTCTCTCAGCTGTTGCCGGTGCGGAGCGGGTTTTCACCATACTTGATGAAAAAGAAGAGGAAGTGGATGAGAAACAGGCCTCTGAACTTCGTGATGTCCGTGGTGATGTGGAATTTGAGGGTGTTTCCTTTTCGTATAATGATGAGGAGCAAACGATATATGATGTTGATTTCCGTGCGGAAAAAGGGGAGACCATCGCGCTTGTAGGTCCCACTGGGGCAGGTAAGACTACGATCATTAATCTTCTTGCCCGTTTTTACGAGCCGAACAGCGGCCGGATATTGATTGATGGCCAGGATATCCAACAGGTGACGAGGTCCAGTCTCCGTAAGCATATGGGCTTCGTTTTACAGGATTCTTTTTTGTTTCAAGGTACGATTCGTGAAAATATCCGCTACGGTCGACTGGATGCCGAAGATGAAGAAGTGGTGAATGCAGCCAAGCTTGCCAATGCCCATTCCTTTATCATGAAACTGCCGGATCGGTATGATACCATCTTGAATCAGGATGGCAGTGGAATAAGCCAGGGACAGCGCCAGCTATTATCGATTGCCAGGGCTATTTTAGCCGATCCCGTTCTTTTGATTTTGGATGAAGCGACAAGTAGCATAGATACGATTACAGAGCTTAAAATCCAGGAGGCTTTACACCGTTTGATGGAGGGAAGGACAAGTTTTGTCATTGCCCACAGATTGAATACAATTCAGCAAAGTGACCAAATCCTTGTACTTGATGAAGGAAGGATCATTGAAAAGGGATCCCATGAAGAATTGTTGCGGCAGAGAGGTTTTTATTACGAACTATTTCGCAGTTCATTAAGGGGAAACCAGATTGGATGAAGAAAGAATGTGTGCCGTCAGGGCGCACATTTTTTGTGTTGGTCCCATTATAACGACTTTAAACTTGGGGATTGCCTTCCATTCATTTAAAGATGCACCTTCAAAAATGTGGATTTTTCACCAAATGCGTTTTTTTTAAAGCGTGAAAATCACCAATTCCATCTTGGTGGGAACAGAGGGAAATATCGACAAAATAATGGAAAATACTTTACAAATTGACCAATTTGCTATTGCTAAAAAACCTTATGGTAACATATAATTCAGAATATATATAAAATTCTTTAAATTTAATGGGTTAGGGGAGGAATATAGCCCTGGCCCCTTATAAATGAGGTTTTTTATAGTTGCACACCAGTTCAATAGAGAGGAGATGGAAAAAAATGAAAGCGCTTAAGTCAGTCATTCTTTGGGGGATCATATCTGCGTTGGGTGCGGTGAGTTTTGGTTTCGTCGCGCTAAACCGGGGGGAAAGCATCAATGCCATGTGGATTGTCACTGCGGCACTCTGTGTTTATTCAATTGCATACCGCTTTTATAGTAAATTCATTGCACGGAAAGTGTTTGAGCTAGATGACAATCGCCAGACTCCATCGGAAGCGAATAATGATGGGAAAGATTATGTTCCTACAAACAAATGGGTGTTGTTTGGCCACCATTTTGCAGCGATTGCTGGAGCTGGCCCTCTTGTTGGTCCCATCCTTGCAGCGCAGATGGGATATTTGCCAGGGACACTATGGCTTGTAGTCGGGGTTGTATTGGCTGGTGCCGTACAGGATTTCATCATTCTCTTCGGTTCGATGCGCCGTAACGGCAAATCATTGGGAGAGATGATCAAGGAGGAAATTGGACCGATTACAGGCTTGATAGCGATGATCGGTATCCTGGGTATCATGATCATTTTATTAGCGGTACTTGCCCTGGTTGTCGTAAAGGCGCTCGTCGGAAGTCCATGGGGGATGTTCACGATTGCCTCGACCATACCGATCGCTGTGCTTATGGGCATTTACATGCGCTATATAAGGCCGGGACGGGTTGGCGAAGGATCGATTATCGGAATCATACTATTGATGCTCGCGTTATATTTCGGTCGCTTTGTATCAGAGAGCGCTACATTGGCGCCGATGTTCACATTCAGTGGGGAAACGATTGCCATCATGTTGATTGTATACGGATTCGTTGCCTCTGTTTTGCCTGTATGGATGTTATTGGCACCGCGTGATTACTTAAGTACATTCTTGAAAATCGGTACGATCATCGGACTTGCACTTGGTATCTTTATTGTCATGCCGAGCCTTGAAATGCCTGCTGTCACTCAATTCATTGATGGAACAGGACCCGTATTTTCCGGAAACTTATTCCCGTTCCTATTCATTACGATAGCTTGTGGGGCGGTATCAGGTTTCCATGCACTCGTTTCTTCAGGTACAACTCCTAAAATGATCGAACGCGAATCCCATTCACGTCCAATCGGATACGGGGCGATGTTGACTGAATCCTTTGTAGCCATCATGGCGATGATAGCAGCCTGTGTACTGACTCCTGGTATCTATTTTGCCATTAATAGCCCGGGTGCCGTTGTGGGAACGGAGCCTGCTCAAGTGGCCGCTACGATATCCGATTGGGGTTTCATTTTGACACCTGAGATGATTACAGGCCTTGCCGACGATGTTGGGGAAGAGACCATTATATCCCGTACTGGAGGAGCTCCAACCTTTGCTATCGGCATGGCCCATATCTTCTCGCAAGTGATTGGCGGAGCGTCCCTGATGGCGTTCTGGTATCATTTCGCGATCCTGTTCGAGGCATTGTTCATATTGACCACCATTGATGCTGGAACCAGGGTAGGGCGTTTTATGATACAGGATATCATCGGGACCTTTTACAAACCTTTTGCCGAAACGAATAAATGGCTGCCCAATATTATTGCGACTGCCATTTGTGTAATCGGTTGGGGGTACTTCCTTTATCAAGGGGTCATTGATCCTCTTGGCGGAATCAACACCCTTTGGCCATTGTTTGGAATTGCGAATCAAATGCTTTCCGCCATTGCGTTGCTGCTTGGGACTACGGTCCTTTTCAAAATGGGCAAAAAAGCGTACACATGGGTCACTCTTGTACCTACTACATTCTTGTTGATAGTGACCATGACGGCTGGGTGGCAAAAGCTGTTCCACGAAAACCCGGCTATTGGCTTTTTAGCACATAAAGATAAGTTTAAAGAGGCCTATGATAATGGGGAAATTCTTGCTCCGGCAGCTAACCTTGCCGAGATGAAACGGGTTATCGTCAATGATTATGTCGATGCTGCCCTATGTGCCATCTTCATGATCGTTGTGATCACGGTTCTGATTTCTGCAATTCGGTTATGGATAAAAGTCTTGAAGAACCAGAAAATAGATTTACATGAAACACCTTATGTATCAAGGTCGTCATAAGGGAGGGAAGGCAATGTTGAAAAGATTAATTAAAATTCTCAGCTACAGAAAGCAATTCGTCAGTTTGCTAGTCGGCGTGCCGAGTTATGATACTTATGTGGCACATATGAGAATGCATCATCCTGAAGATCCTGTGAAAACCAGGAAAGAATTTTTCTGTGAAGCCCAGGATGAGCGGTATAACGCAAAGGGTGGGAAAGTGTCTCGTTGCTGTTAATGATATTTTTTTTAAAAGGGTCCTCAATAGGAGGCCCTTTTTTTAATGGGATTTTTTTAGAACGGGACATAAGTAGAGGGGGAATGTAATGGGAATGGAGTCGTGAAAGTGGTGAAAAGTATTTTCAAAACGAAAAAAACCATAGTTTCTGATTCTTTATTCATATTGATGTTATATAACCTTACATATTTTTATGGAAAATAAAAATTAAGTTGAATTTTTAGAAAATTAAGTATATGATAAAAAACATAACATTTAAGTGTTAATAAACATAACATATACAAAAATAAGGGGGAAAAAACAGTATGCAAATGGCGGATTCGGTATTCATGTTTTTGGCGACGATGATGGTTTGGCTAATGACACCAGGGATTGCCCTATTTTATGGAGGGATGGTAAAAAGTAAAAATGTCCTGAATACGGCAATGCATAGTTATATGCCACTGGCTGTCATTTCGATTCTTTGGGTGCTGATTGGATATTCATTATCATTTTCACCTGGTAATACATTTCTGGGCGGTCTTGACTGGGTTGGTTTAAAGGATGTAGGTTTTGCACCAGGACCATACAGCGAAACAATTCCTCATAGTTTGTTCATGTTATTCCAAATGACTTTTGCCGTGTTAACAGTCTCGATCATTGCAGGTGGCATTGCCGAGCGGATGAAGTTTTCAGCATTCCTGATTTTCACGATCCTTTGGTCCTTATTCGTATACGCTCCCGTTGCACACTGGGTATGGGGAGGCGGTTGGTTAGCGGAACTGGGTGCACTTGACTTTGCAGGTGGCAACGTCGTTCACATTTCTTCAGGGGTTGCGGGTCTGGTTTTAGCGATCATGTTAGGTAAAAGGAAAGAGTCGGGTGACAGTGCACCGCATAATCTTCCTTTAACATTCCTCGGCGGTTCATTAATTTGGTTCGGTTGGTATGGCTTCAACGTCGGGAGTGCACTGACAATCAATGAAGTGGCGATGAATGTATTTGTTAATACAGCTGTTGCAGCAGCTGCTGGTATCATTGGCTGGCTGATCGTTGAGTATATGGCTAATAAAAAGGCAACATTGCTGGGTGCAGTATCAGGAGCTATTTCTGGATTGGTAGCTATTACACCTGCTTGCGGATTCGTAACGCCTGCATCATCAATGATTATCGGGGTCGTCGGCGGTGCCGTTTGTTTCTGGGGCGTTTTCTTCCTGAAGAATAAACTGGGTTACGACGATGCACTTGATGCTTTCGGATTACATGGGATCGGTGGGACATGGGGTGGCATCGCTACAGGTTTGTTCGCGACCACTTCTGTAAACGACAGCGGTGCAAATGGTTTATTCTATGGCGATTTCAACTTGTTGTGGAAGCAGCTTGTAGCGATCGTCGCGACATATATTTTCGTTGCCGTGGTCACTTATATCGTTGCGAAAGTCATTAACCTTCTCGTGCCTTTGCGTGTCAGTGAAGAAGATGAGTCAATGGGGCTCGATCTTACACTTCATGGAGAAAAAGCTTATCACGAATCAATTTAAAGGGGGGGGCTCATATGTCCGAAGTTTTAACGAAAATAGAAATCATTACACGTCCTATCAAGTTTGAACAATTTAAAGCGGAACTTGCAAAAATTGGGGTAAGCGGAATGACAGTATCGGAAGTAAAAGGAACGGGTCTTCAGAAAAGTTATGTGGAAACATATAGAGGAAGAAATCGTGAAATGTCATTGCATGACCGAATGAAAATCGAAATCGTTGTGTGTGAGGTGCCAGTTCAGGACGTTGTGGATGTAGCAAGGAAATTCTTGAGTACCGGTAAGCCTGGTGACGGTAAAATCTTCACGTATGAATTGGCGAATGTTGTGAATATCCGGACCGGAAAAGAAGGTCATGATGCGTTAAAGAATGACATCTGATGCTGTGATTAATTCGGCGAATGTGCCGGATACAGTAGATTAAGGAAAGGGAGCTGAAAATGGGGAGACTGGTCCGAATTGTTAATGCGAAAAAACAGAAGATCGTTAATACGCTCATTTCAGAGGATGTATATCAACCTGATGACCGACCCTTTTTATTGGAATTGCCACTGAAAAACTTAGAAGAGATATTATCCCTTCGAATAAAATCCTCGTTTCAAAATCCCCGTTTTAAAAAATAACCTTTCGGCCGCTATCCAATATAGGGAGAGCGGCTTCTTTATGCGTTTGATGCCCAACCTCGGCTGTGGAGTTTAAATGTTAGTCATAAGGAAACTTTTTTCTAGAATCCCCCATGGAAATCGGGGAGCTTTCCAACTATAATGAATAAGGATATAAATTTAAATACGATTTTTTTGCTTTTTTTGACGTTTTTCGCTTAGTTACTTCCATTTTTCTTTATTTTACGAAATGTGAATTCAAAAAAATGTAAGTTTTCCAGAAAACGATGAATTATTTCATGAATGCCCTGTTTAATAATAGGGAAATTATTAATATGTTCTTTTAAGAGGTGAAAGGAAATGGATCAATTTACGGTAGAATCCGTTTTGAATATCATCAGGGAGTTTGTACCGAAGGATGCTTCAATTTCTGTGGCTGATTCAGAAAAATACATTTATTATCAACCGAGCAAACAAGTTGACTTAAGAATAAAACCGGGTGATTTATTCAGTGAAAAAACGGCGACATATAAAGCGCTGAGTGTTCGTAAAAAAATAGGGGTGCAAGTTGAAAGTAATGTATTTGGCGTACCTTACTATGGGCTGAGTGTTCCTATCATGGACGAGGGCAATCCTTTAGGGGCGGTAACGGCCATCTTGCCGTCAAAGCCATTAATTTTACCGACATCATTCTTGACCATTAAAACAGATGACCGCTGGATACCGCTTCCATATGATGAAATTATGTATTTGGAAGCTCAAAATAGGAAAACTAAGATTCAGTCCGAACGTGTGAGTGGATTTCATAAAATGAATTTAAGTGAATTGGAATTCATTTTACCTAGTGATTTATTCATTCGTGTGCATCGTTCGTACATCGTCAATATCAATTATATACAAGAAATCCTTCCCGATTTTCATTCTACATTTTTATTGATAATGAAAGACAACTCCAAAATCCAGGTCAGTCAAACATATGCAAGTCAATTTAGAAGGGCTTTGGGGTTTTAGTGATTCTCCTTTGTGTAAAAAAAATGCTGGTTTATGCTCTATTTAAGGCTTTTCATTCGAAATCGAATGTGATGATTACACAGGATTGGTAAAATTAAGTGTAAGAAAAGCGAAAAATGGGGGTCTTTTGTATGAACGAAAGCGTTTTCAAAAAAATTCGCAACGAACAATTTAAGGGGAAAGTAGTTACAGCGGAAGAAGCAGCTTCATGGATTAAAGATGGGATGAAACTCGGTATGAGTGGATTTACCCGTGCTGGAGACGCTAAAGTTATTCCGATGGCTCTAGTTGAAAGAGCTAAATCAGAAAAATTCAAAGTTGACGTATATACAGGTGCCTCATTAGGACCGGAAGTCGACCAACATATGGCGGAAGCAGGTATCATAAACAAACGTTTGCCGTTCCAAGCGGATAAAGGTATTCGCAATAAAATTAATGCTGATGAAGTCACTTATGTGGATCAGCATTTATCTCATACAGCTGAACAAGTTCGTCAAGGCATTGTCGGACCTATAGATTTTGCAATCATCGAAGCATTGGCGATTACGGAAGATGGATTAATCATTCCGACAACTTCTGTAGGAAACTCAGCCATATTCGTTCAAGAAGCTAAACATGTAATCATTGAATTGAACGTGTCCCATCCAGAAGGATTGGAAGGGATGCATGATATATATACACCAGCTAAACAAGGGGAACGCGAACCGATTCCTATGACTAAAGCAAGTGATCGCCTTGGTTCGATCGGTATTGCGGTTGATCCTGAAAAAGTAATGGGAATCGTAGTTTCCACAGATCTTGATGCACCTTCTACAATCGTGCCGCCGGATGAAGAAACTGCAACAATCGCCAACCACCTTATTAACTTCCTTCGTGAAGAAATCAAGGCTGGCCGTTTAACTGAAAGCCTTGCTCCGCTTCAGTCGGGTGTAGGTTCAGTTGCAAATGCAGTATTCGCTGGCTTCCTTGATTCTGAATTTAAAGATTTGGAAGTTTATTCAGAAGTGCTGCAAGATGCGGTATTTGATTTGATCGATGCTGGAAAAGTTAAATTCGCTTCAGGGTGTTCGATTACATTAGCTGAAGAAAAAGGTAAACAAGTTTACAGTGAGCTTGAAAAATACCGTGATAAACTAGTTCTTCGTCCACAAGAAATATCTAACCATCCTGAAATCATCCGTCGCCTTGGCTTGATTTCAATCAATACAGCGTTAGAGTGTGATATCTATGGTAATGTGAACTCGACACATGTTTCTGGGACAAGAATGATGAATGGAATCGGTGGATCAGGAGATTTTGCCCGTAACTCACGCCTAGGCATTTTCGTAACGAAATCATATGCAAAAGGCGGCAAAATTTCTAGTATCGTTCCTTTCGTTTCACATGTGGATCATACTGAACATGATGTGGATGTATTAGTGACAGAGCAAGGGATTGCTGATTTACGTGGTTTGGCACCAAAAGAGCGCGTAGAGTTAATCATAGAAAACTGTGCGCATCCTGACTACCGTCCACAACTTCGTGCATACTTCACTGAAGCTGTTGCGCAAACTGGTGGGCATCAAACTCCACACATTCTTGAAAAAGCATTTTCATGGCATACAAACCTAGCTAAAAATGGTACGATGCTTGAAGCAGTACTACAAGATCAAAAATAAGACACAAAACCACCCCGCCAATACAGCGGGGTTTTTTTTATTTGGGTCCGTGTCCCTTATTGGTGAAAACAAACCCATGAACCTTTCGGCACCACTGGAAATAGAATATTTTAAAATGAAGCTTAACCATTAAAAAGATAGGGAACTGTATCTTTTGGCTTTTTCTTTTATTTTTGTATATAATTATTCATTCAAGTTATGGAAATATGGTAAACTGCTAACAATGAGAGATTATCATACATAGGATTTTTCGTATTTATGATGTTGTATCCTTAGAAATAGGGAGTTAAATAGAATGGTTATAGTGGAGGAGATAATTTGTTCAAGACAAAATTACATTTTTGGACGTTAGAGTTATTACTATTGTCTTTACTTTTTTATGTTGGTACAAAGATTTCTTTTCTTTTTGAACCGATAGTCATCTTTACATCTACATTGTTCTTTCCAATCTTGATTTCAGGTTTTCTCTACTTTTTGTTCAACCCCACTGTTGAATTCCTGGTTAAAAGAAGAGTGCCTAGGGGATTGTCGATATTATTGCTATATGTATTTTTCCTGGGATTGATTAGTTTGTTGGTCGGTCTGGTTGGCCCGTCACTGTCCAAACAGGTTACGGATTTAATCAATAACCTCCCGGAATATTTCAATGAAACAAGGAAGTTTATTGAAGATTCAGCTGATTCAAAATGGTTTTTGTGGACGATGGAACAAGACTATGTTTCCCTGAAAGAAGTGGGCGACTCGCTTCAGAAATATTTGACTGATTTACCTAGTAATATTACGAACAGTTTATCTTCCGTTTTCAGCGTAGTGACGAATATTACTTTAGTGGTCGTAACGGTTCCTTTCATTCTATTTTATATGTTGAAGGATGGGGATAAACTTCCGGCCGCCATTATGAAATTCGTTCCGGTTCGCTATAGAAAACCAGCTTTAACAGTACTTCAGGAAACTGGAGGGACGCTTACTACATACATACAAGGGCAGATGCTTGTTTGCATGTTTGTCGGGATCGGAACGTTCATCGGGTATGTAATCATTGGTTTGCCTTACGCGTTCTTATTCGCGCTGATTGGTGCTGTAACCAATATCATTCCATATGTAGGTCCGTTTATCGGAGCCGCTCCTGCTGTCATTGTGGCATTGATTCATTCACCGACCGAGGCGTTATTGGTCATTCTGGTTGTAACGGTCATTCAGCAATTGGATGGTAATTTCATTTCACCGTTAGTCATCGGGAAAAAATTGAACACACATCCGCTTACCATCATCATCTTATTGCTCGTGGCCGGAAACATTGCCGGTATCATCGGTATGATTTTGGCCGTTCCGACTTATTCCGTTGTTAAAACGATTGTATTGAATATCGTAAAATTCATCAGGATCCGAAAAGAGGAAAAGCTTGAAGAAGATATATTGGAATGAAAAAACGGGCCCGACTCAATTAAGTCGGGCTCGTTTTCTTAGTGAAGGAGCAAAAGCGCCTAAATAGGTTACAAACCTAAGGAAATATATTTTACTTCCAGGAATTCTTCGATGCCTTGATGTCCACCCTCACGGCCAAGCCCGCTTTGCTTGAATCCGCCAAATGGAGCTTGCGGAACGGAAGGAAGTCCATCGTTCAAGCCAACAATACCGAATTCAAGTGCCTCGGTGAATTTGATGCCCTTGGTGATATTTTCAGTGAAGACGTAAGCTGCCAAACCGAAGATGGAGTCATTCGCCCTCTTGATTGCCTCTTCATCAGTCTTAAAGGAGGCGATAGGGGCTAGAGGACCGAATGTTTCTTCCTTCATGCAGAGCATGCTGTCATCAATGTTGGATAGTACGGTTGGTTCAAGAAAAAGGCCGCTTATTGATTTACCGCCAGCTTCGAGCTTAGCGCCGCTGCTGATTGCTTCATCAATTTGTTTTTGAACCTTATCAACTGCATTTTGATCGATAAGCGGACCGATATCGACGCCATCCTCCAGTCCATTTCCTACCTTTAGTTCTTTGACCTTGGCAACGAGCTTTTTGATGAAGGCTTCTTGAATGGCTTCGTGGACATAAATGCGATTTGAACAGACGCATGTTTGTCCTGCGTTACGGAATTTTGAGCTGATGATGCCATCAACCGCTTTATTAAGGTCGGCATCCTCAAGAACGATGGCGGGTGCGTGACCCCCGAGTTCAAGCGAGATTTTCTTTACCGTGTCAGCTGAGCCCCTCATAAGGGTTTTACCGACTTCTGTAGAACCGGTGAACGTCAATTTACGAACCCTTGTATCTTGAAGCCAAGTTTCGCCGATTTCTGATGATTTTCCTGTCACGACATTGATGACTCCTTTTGGAATACCAGCTTCTTCAGCTAATTCAGCCATTTTTAGAGCTGTTATGGGAGTCAGGTTTGCCGGTTTAATGACGACTGTGCAGCCGACTGCAAGCGCTGGTGCAACTTTTCTTGTAATCATGGCTGCAGGAAAGTTCCAAGGCGTAATGACAGCTACAACTCCGACAGGCTGTTTTGTCACGAAAAGCCGCTTATTGGATACGGAAGCAGGAATCGTTTCGCCGTACACCCGTTTTCCTTCTTCGGCAAACCAAGATAAAAAGCCATTTGCATATGTCATTTCACCAAGAGCCTCTTTAAGGGGCTTACCTTGCTCTTCAGTCATGATTTTGGCTAGTTCTTCTTTATTATCATCAATCAACCGATGCCATTTCCAAATTAGTTCAGCACGTTCGTAGACTGATAGTACAGCCCAGCCCGTAAAGGCTTCATATGCGGCATCTGCAGCCTTCGCCGCTTCAGTTGCACCGCCTTTAGGAACGGTTGCAACTACTTCATCCGTTGCCGGGTTTCTCACTTCAATTTTATCCAATCCAAAATCCGACCACTCACCGTTAATAAATAATCCGTAATCCTTCATGATAAAACCTCCTAATTTGGTTAAATCCATCAAACTACTAAAACTTTTAACTATATACTTTTACCTGTTACATAAAAGTATAAACACTTTTATGTGATTCTGAAATTTATTTGATTGGCTATTTATAGAAAATCGGCTATTCATTGATAGAAAGGGAGCAAGACATAAAAAAAAGAGGTGCAAGTTACACACCTCTTCATTCAAGATTCGATTATTTTTCCGATGAGACGGCCACTTCACCCATATCGCCTGAGATGGCTTGATTTGGATTGAATTCACCTTCCGATTTAGAAATGACCACTGTAGCAACACTGTTACCGATTAGATTAGTGATGGCACGTGCTTCAGACATGAAGCGGTCGACTCCCAGCAGTAATGCCATTCCTTCAACTGGAATCATTGGGAAGGCAGCTAATGTTGCAGCAAGTGTAATGAAACCGGATCCCGTTACACCGGCAGCTCCTTTGGATGTTAACATCAGGATTCCTAGAAGGGTCAATTCCTGCCAGATGCTTAAGTCGACACCATAAGCTTGGGCGATGAAAATCGCTGCCATGGATAAGTAGATGGATGTGCCATCAAGGTTGAAAGAATAACCAGTTGGGACAACTAAACCGACTACCGATTTTGAACAACCGTATTTTTCGAGTTTTTTCATTACGCTTGGTAGAGCTGATTCCGACGAAGATGTTCCTAAAACTAAGAGGATTTCTTCTTTTAAATAGGCTATGAACTTGAAAATATTAAAGCCGTAGATTTTGGCGATCGAGCCAAGGATAAGAATGATGAATAGTGCCATTGTAATATATACGCTACCCATTAATTGTCCTAAAGAGCTTAGAGAACCAAGGCCGAACTTACCGATTGTATAAGCCATTGCTCCAAAAGCCGCCAATGGAGATACTTTCATGATCATACCGACGATGCCGAAGAAAATATCGGCAATATGCTGAAAGAAAGATACGACTGGCTGCACTCTCGGTCCCATTGCCGCCATTGATAATCCGAATAATACGGCAAAGAATAGAATAGGGAGTAAGTCTCCGCCAGCCAGTGCGGCAACGGCATTATCAGGAATGATATTAGAAATGAAAGCAACGGCGCCATGTTCCGTTTCGGAAGCGGCTGTTGTATATTGTGATACATCTCCGCCCTCGACTGAATCGATGTTAAAGCCTTTACCAGGTCCCAGCAGATTGACTACGATGATTCCGATGGCAAGTGCGAAAGTGGTAACGATTTCAAAATAGAGCAGGGCCTTTCCGCCGATGCGGCCAACCTTTTTCATATCACCCATACCGCCAATTCCGATTACGACGGTTAAGAAGATGATTGGTGCAATGACCATTTTAATCATTTTAATAAATAAATCAGCTAATATCTTCAGCTGTTCACCGAAAGCAGGGAAGAAGAAACCGACTGTTATACCCAGAATGATACCGATGATGACCTGAACTGTTAGATTTTTTAATATTTTCAAGGTGCATTCTCCTTTGTTATATGATAGCGCTTTCTTAACTTGGTTATAGTGTAACAGAATGAAGAATCAGAATATTCTTTTGGTGATATTGTTTTCTTTTTGTTCTTTTTGGTCTTGGGATTTTTAATAACTGAAGGGTGGAAGAGGAATTAAAGTGTCCATTAGGGCCATGATAGATTAATAAACTGCAATAAAAAAATACCGGTGGGGCGCCGGTATTGGGAAAAATCAATTTTCGAATGGTTTTATGAGTGCATAAAGGGTTCCGATCACAGGAAGTCTCAAACCGGCCTTGTCGGCAAGGCGCAGTGCACCGCCCTGTAAATGTTCCACTTCTAGGGTAAGGCCCTTCCGGCGGTCCTGGTGCATGGAAGAGGTGGATTCATCAGGTAAACCTGCCATGTTTTCCAACGCCTGTGCAATATTCTCCACAGTAATTCCGACGCCATAAGCATTTGCGAGCTCCTTCATTTCAACAAGGACCTTTTCCAGCAATCCATTGGTTTCAGGGAATCTCCGTATCGTGCCGATAGGGAGGTTGGAGGCAGTTGTCACACCGGAGAAAGCGGTGATGAACATGTATTTGATCCACATCCTGATCAATATGTTTTCCGTTCTGCCAGCCTTCATGATAGCTGATCCGGCCGCCTGTTCGAATTCATCACAAATCTCTTTTTGTGATGGATGGAGCGGGCCGTAGATTAAATCGTGATTATCATTGGAGTGAATGACATGACCTTTTTCATCGAGAGTGGCGATGATGAAGGCACTTCCTCCCAAGACGGCTTCATCGCCCAGTTCTTCCTGTAAAATGGATACATGTTCCAATCCATTCAAGAGCGGGAGGACCTTTGCACCCTTTTCAACAAGGACCTTTAAATCTGTAAGGGTGCCCTGCAGATGCTGACCTTTTACGGCGAGAATCACAAGGTCGACCTTTTCAATATCATTTACGTTCTGTGTGATATGAAGGTCGTTAAATTGGTAGTTTCCATGTGGGCTGGTTATGCTGATGCCATTTTCTTTCAATTGTTTGGCGCGGTTTTTTCGGACAAGGTATTGAACATGCTGCCCCGCCTGCTGCAACCTGCCTCCAAAGTAGGAGCCGAGTGCCCCGGCCCCTATAATGACAATATTCAATGTGCACACCTCTCTTTTGATTAAGATGTACTAATCATAACATTGACTGAAATTTCAGTAAATAATTCCGTTTGAAGGTAATCTGGTTGTTTAGGTGTTTGTAAGAATGGGAAAAACAAAAGACCAGCCTGAATTAGGTTTCAGACTGGCGCTTATCATTATTTATAAATTTTTACTTTAACGGTTTTTCTGCCCCAATTGATAGCTTTGGAGTGAGAAGAGTAGAAGACGTCAATTTTATTCCCTTTGATTGCGCCGCCTTTATCTGCAGCAATGGCATCCCCGTATCCTTCTACATGAACTTTTGTTCCTAGTGGAATGACCTTAGGGTCGACTGAGATGGCTTTTGCGTTAGGGTTTTTCTTTAAGTTAAGACCTGATGCTGTAATACCGCTGCAACCTTTGCAGTTCGCAGTGTAAGCTGTTGCCTTCACGGTGATCGTTTTATATTTCTTGGATGATGATGTTTTAGCTGTAGCTTTAGGTTTAGCAGAAGTCGATGTTTTCTTGACCTTTAAAACTTGTTTTGGATGGATGTTATCTTTTTTCAGGTTGTTCCAACTTTTGAGTTGATTGACTGTTATATTATGTTTATTGGCGATACCCCATAGTGTGTCGCCGCTTTTAACTTTGTATGTAGTAGTAGCAGCCGATGAAACTCCGGAAAAACTAAATACCAGGAAGAAAGCAGTGAAAAGTGGAAGTAGTATTTTTTTCAAAATGAATAGTCTCCTTTGTTTTAAATCGTAGACTTAGAATAACAGGTATTTATGACAACAATGTTTCGCTGGAATAGTAATTGTGTTACAAAAAGGTTTCCCTTGATAAATAAATGTAATATAAACTAGGACAAAAGGACTTATCTATTAATTGTAAATATATTATTTTTTATGTCAGTATAAGCGTATTTTTGGTAAATAGTGTTGGTGTTATGGCGTATACTGTTTAATGAGGTAGAATATGGATATGCATTCCCTGAATTAAAAGTCCTGTATATTTTGTAAAAAACCAACGCAATAATGAACAATTGAGTGCCATTTATTTTAGTAGGAAAGGATATTCGGAGCATGAAAAAAGCCGGTATCTATGTGATGCCGGCTTAAACTGTAGGCAAACTCGATGAAAATCGAGTTTGTCTACAGTTTTTTTGAGAGTATGTAAAAATTCGAACGTTGATTTCCATTCCAGGCACTCGCTTTCCGCGGGCGGTCCGGGAGCCTCCTCGGCGCTTTTGCGCCTGTGGGGTCTCCCTTGAACGCGCTTTTCCCGCAGGAGTCTCGCAACCTTCCGTTCCAATCAACTGTGTTTTATAATTGAATTCCTTTTGTCTACAAACTGATCCGACATCTATGTGATGCCGGCTTTTTTCATGATTTGGATTAATTTAAAACAAATTCAGAAGCGAAATCGACTAGCATTTTTTGATAGACTGCTACTGATTCAAGGTTGACGCATTCCCTATCTCCATGCCAGTTCTCACCTTTTGGACCGAATTCAATGGCTGGGATATCATATGCCGCAAAAAACACGGTATCTGCGGAGCCGTGCTGCCCAAAAATGACAGCGTCCTGCTTTGTGTTCCTTTCGATAATCGGGCGGAGCAGAGTGATGAATGGGTCTGACTCTTCGGTTTTTACAGGTTTACTATACATATTAAGGTGGACATTATTTCCTGTCACACTTTCGATCTGAGCAATGATATCTTCCATTGTTTGCGTAGGAAGATAACGTATATCAAGACTTAGCAAACAGGCATCCGGTACCTTATTATAAACATCCCCGCCTTTTATTTTTGCTAGGTTAAGTGATGGGGAAGAGTAAAGGGGAGTATGATCCCGGGTGAAAGGAAGTTCCTTTATTTTTTGATAGAGATCATAGGCCTTTTCAATTGCATTCACGCCTTCCCATGGACGGCTTCCATGGGCGGATTTGCCGGATACTTCAATATCGAGACGAAGGGCACCCTTTGCCTGGAGTCCGATTCCCAATTGCGTAGGTTCAGCACAGATTACAAAGTCCCCTCTATAACCATGTTTCGCTAAATATCCGGAACAGTTCAACCCGCCAATCTCTTCATCCGATACGATCTGTAGCTGGATTTTCAAACCTAAGTCCTTATCTTTCAGTTCGGTAAATGCACACATCATCCCTGCAACTCCCGCTTTCATATCGGCTGTCCCGCGTCCATATAAGTTTCCCTCATGAACCTCAGGGAAAAATTGATCCGGCGTTCCGCTGACAACATCGACATGGCCATTCCAAATTACGGTTTTATCTCCGCTGCCAATCTCGCTAACAAGCATTTTATAACCGTTATTTACGATCACATTCACGGTAAGCCCTTGTTTTTTAAGCCAGTCCGCACAGTAATCAACTGCTTGGTTAGCTCCTGCTTTCGCTGAACTGTCAATAGATACTAAATCTTTAAGTAAATCGATGAGCAAAAAGAAAACCCCCTAAAAATGTGCATACTATTATTATATATACCCTTTCTAAGTAAGGGTTAACTCAAAAATATTTTCCTGTTAAATAACGTTTAGCCTTTTCATCCCCTGGGGTATGTAAAGGGGGAGCGACAATTTACATTCTTTAAGGAGGATGATAGATATGGATAAACGTATAATTGGTGTATATGAAACTGGAGAAGAAGCCATAAAGGCTGTTGAATCATTACAGGCCCAAGGGTATGATCGTGAAGATATTTCGGTGGTAGCTAAAGATAAAGAAGAATTAAATACAGTGAATGAAGAAACGGGTACAAAAGTTGAAGAGGGGCTCGCAGCTGGTGCGGCGACCGGAGGTATTTTGGGCGGTGCTGCCGGATTATTAGCTGGTGTGGGTGCGCTGGCTATTCCGGGAATCGGACCGGTACTGGCAGCTGGGCCGCTTGCTGCAACATTAGCCGGAGCGGCAGTAGGTGCTGGTACAGGAGGATTGGCCGGTACATTAATCGGTATGGGCATACCTGAAGACGAAGCTAATCGTTATGAAGCGGATGTAAAGAGTGGCAAGCTGCTTGTGTTAGTCGATTCGGATGCGAGAAAAACCAGTTCTTCTTACTCAGGAATAACTGAAACCGATGAAACGCTAACGAACAGTAGAAGAACTCTATAAATCGTAAGGTAAAAAAGGACGGATCCCTTAGGACCCGTCCCTTTTTTTGATTAGAATGTGAATTTCTTTATTTCTTTGTGCATTTCCTGGGATAGGGCATCCAATTCACTAGGCAGGGCATTTAATTGTTCCATGGAAGCATTCGTTTGTTCTACGGAAGCTGATACTTCTTCAGTTCCTGCCGCAGTTTCCTGACTGATCGAATTTAATCTTTCTGCATTGCTCTCCATTAGTGTGACCTCGTTTACCATATCGTTCATCATCTTTTTTATTTCGTCGAAATTGCTGAATGTGTTCGCGATAATGGATGCAATCATGATCAAAGCTAAAAAAGGAATCAAAATTTGTTTTTTTAGCGAATTAAAATACCAGTCTGTCAGTCTTTTCATTTGGACAATTCTCCTTATATTCCTCAAAATAATTTAGGTTCTCTAAGATATTTCGGTCTGCTTTGTCTTTTTTAAAGTTTAAGTTAGAAAATTCCCAATATTAATTTTGACATGAGTGGGGGATATAGAGGATAAAAAAAGAGCTGACTGCCATGGTCAACTCTTTCATTCATTGATTGCTATTCGACTTGGATATTTTTTGTCCTGCCCATATACCATGTGTAAAACTCGTCTGCATATTCAACGGTTACATCTTGGAGCTTTGTATGGTGTACAGGCTTGGAGCGGTTGATCGTTTCAATTGTGGCAAGACCGAAAAGCTTTTGCAACTTCGAACGTTCCACCTCAATTTGAATGACCTTGCTTCTTTTGGTAATGAATAGTGATGTTTCCAAACTTCCGGATTTGAACTGAATGAACTCATCATTTAACAAGTAACGGCTATTTTTGTAATCCATTATTCTCAATGAATAAATGAGGACGAGTAAAATCAGCGAGATATACCATAGGGAGGGTTTGAAATAATAGATCGCCAATGTTGTGAGAATCCAGAAAAAGCTGGGCCGCAGCATTCGGATTTTGAAGGCCTGTTTCGATAGCGGCTTCATTGACCGTTCCACTTTGTAAGCGGGTAAAATCTCTTCTACCATCCCATATGCCCGTTCAATCGATAAAAAAGGATAGAGTGTATTCGTTTCCAGCTCTTCATCGCCCGTATTTCCTGCACTTACCAGTTTCACTTCTGCCAAGCCTAGCAATCTTTTAATGATTGATTGGGTGATTTCTACAGCTTGTACTTTTTCTTTCTGAATGGAAAAAGCGGATTCATCCAGTACACCTTTCTTTATATATATGCGCTCGTGATCGGATGAAATTTCATATTTTCCATATTTGACGAATGTGGAAACGATTCCGAAGGCAACTGCGACACATATGAGGCCTGCAAGAACGATGGTTATGATCCACCACGTATCCAATAACTTGGCAAGAAACCCTTCGGCATTCTCCAAATTGATAAAATCATCGAGTGTATTATATAACGTAGCCAATATTGGGATAAGAGCAAGGAAGCTGAGTGATGTAAAGGAAGCTTTCAGCACATCTTGTTTGGTTGGTGTGAAATGGATCGTTTTTCCATGGGTTGGTTCTGCTATTCGTTCTTCGGGAATATCCACTTCGATAACCGGAATTTCCTGTTTTGAAGCATATTCCCCCTCAAGCCGTTCGGCCTCTCTTCGGGAAATCACCTCAAAAGGTACGGTACCCTGATCACCAGTCATCCCCGTTTCGAATGTTAAAGAGGTTAAACTGAAAATTTTATGAAATAACGTCGTGCGTTGCTGAACATTCTGTACCTTATGAAGCGGGACCGTTCGATACGATTTCGAGATAAGCCCTGAAGTAATATATATGGTTCCTTCTTTGATTTGGTATTTATACGTATACCATTTTAGGATGATGGAAATGACTTTCCAAATCAGATAAACTAGAAAACCGATTTGGAGTACCTTCATATACGTCTTTTCAGAACCGAAATTCAGGACATAAAGCATGATGATGAAAAACGCATTTCCTTTCAGCAATTTCCAAAACTCGAAAGGGATTTTGAAAGGGTGTAATCGTTTTGTATGTTCTTCCATCATTAATCCACTTCCTTAATTTTTGCGAAATGGGCAATTTTATCTCGTAATTCATATGCTTCTTTCTCGGGGATGGCAGGTATGTCATGAGAGTCCCCCATTGTTCCGATGCTAAGGGAATAAAGGTTATATTTTCGCAAAAACGGTCCTTGGTTCAATTCGACGGATTGGACCTTCGTCATCGGAATGAGTTCATGCGTTTCACTCCAGGCTCCATGTTTTGTTTGAATGAATTCTTCGTTCACGTCGTAACGCCAATACTTTTGCAATAAGATCGGTTCAATGAAGATGGACCAGATTGCATGAAAAAAAGATAATACGATAAGTCCGTTTAAAATCCATCCAATCCATTCTTTCCAAGTGAAATAATCATCAACAAATAATAGGATGCCAAGGACGGCGAGGATAATGAGATTGGTAATGGCTTCAGTAATCCGCCAAACCTTCACTGATTCTTTGGAAATTTTCTTGGTTGGTGGCTGTATCTTTGAATACATATATTCACTCCTTACTATGTCTTTATACTTATACGGATTAACCGACAAGAAAGTTTCCTATTATCCTTTTGTGCCAAGAAATCATGAAGTCGGGGTTCCTATCGATTCCGTGGAGTGGCGGCCGAATAATCCTCCAGTTTCCTGAGTATGTATATATAAGGACTTCTAGTGGATCTTTTCTTTTTATATGACTGTAAATTGGACAAGATAGAAGTGGTGAGCTTTTAGAGTGGGAGTGATAGGTTTGACATACAAAAGGAAGTTGAGTTTTATATTCTTCCTGTTTTTGATTTGTTTTTTTAATGGAGAATCGATGCAAGCTGCGAATGATGATGGAAACCTAGGGCAGGAAATTCAACAAATATTGGATGAATCGCCGGGATTGTCTGGCGCATTAACGGGAATTTCCATCCGTTCAGCTGAAACGGGGGAAATGATTTATGAACGGGGGTCGCAAACGAGATTGCGTCCTGCTTCGAACCTTAAGCTATTGACTGCAGCAGCTGCGCTGGAAACTTTAGGGGAAGATCATGCTTTTCAAACGGAACTATACATAAAAGGAGTACAAGTTGGCCATGTTCTGCAGGGCAATGTGTACCTGAAAGGAAAAGGAGATCCAACATTATTGGAAAAGGATTTCGATGAGCTGGCAGCCTCACTGAAGCACAAACAAGTTAAGGTGGTTCATGGGGATCTTATAGGCGATGATTCTTGGTATGACGATGTTCGCTATTCCCAAGATTTAGTTTGGAGCGATGAACAGGAATATTACGGGGCGGCCGTTTCAGCTTTAACTGCTTCCCCGAATGAAGACTACGATACCGGTACCATCATTGTGGAGATATCCCCTGGGAAAAAGGCTGGTAAAAAGGCAACGGTGAAGCTGAAGCCGGAAACGGATTATGTGAAGGTCATCAACAAAACGAAAACTGAATCGGAAGACGGCAATAAGAAAATTGAAGTCGAACGGTCTCATGGCACACAAGTCATTACGGTGACGGGAACCATTCCGGAGCATGCCGGGGTGACCAAAGAGTGGATCTCGGTGAAAGATCCCACAGAATATGCCCTGAGCCTATTTGAAAACTCAATGAATAAACATGGAATTAAAGTGTTGGGAAAAAGGAAAAAAGGGAAAACGCCAGTAGGAGCGGACATGATTGCCACTCATCAGTCCATGCCGCTTTCACAACTGCTTATTCCTTTCATGAAATTGAGCAATAACAGCCATGCCGAGGTTTTGGTGAAGGAAATGGGCAAAGAGGCAGAAGGGGAGGGAAGCTGGAAGGATGGTTTGAAGGTTGCTCGAAATCAGCTGAAGAGTATGGGTCTCGATATGCAAACGATCATGATGCGTGATGGATCTGGAATTTCCCAAGTCAATATGATTCCAGCGAATGAAATAACGAAGCTGCTGTATGCCGTACAGGAAAAAACGTGGTTTCCTGCTTACTTGAATGCTTTGCCGATTGCAGGCAACGAAAATCGGATGGTGGGCGGTACGCTAAGAAAGAGGATGAAAGGGACATATGCAGCCGGGAATGTTCGCGCTAAAACAGGGACGATTTCAGGAACGAGCTCCTTATCAGGTTATGTTACGACCAAAAGAGGGGAAAAAGTCATATTTTCGATCATCTTGAATAATTTTGTAGAAGATAAAGGAATTACGGCAATCCAGGATAAGATAGCCGTGATGCTCGCAGAAAAGGAAAACCGGTTGGGGGGTGACCTTTAGTATTCATTTGGAAAACAAAGTTTGAAGTTCAGGGAAATCTGCTAGAAACAGATGGGCATCTGCCAATTCATTTTCTTCGGCAAATCCGAATTGGCAGAATGCAGCCGATGAGCCATTTTATTTGCTGACTCGATGTCGATTTCGATCGCAAATCGGAATGGCGTACTCAATTCGATAATCATTCAATAACATTGCCAGCACCTTCTTCTAGTTTTTTTCATTTTATCCTCTCAAGGAAGGAATTTCAGGGAGGATGAATAGAAATAAGTAGTATAGGAGGAATGCTCATGAATTTTCCAACACTTGATGGACAGTATACGATTAGCAGTCTTATAGCTGAAATTCACGAAATTTCCAAAAAACGATCTCCATATATATTGGCCATAGACGGCCGGGGCGGATCTGGAAAAAGTACACTCGCTTCCCGTATCCAAGCTGAGTGTCCGGGTAGCGCGGTCGTTCATATGGATGATTTTTATTTGCCATCATCGGATAGGGTCCAACTGCCTCCATCCCAAAAGCAGGTTGGTGCGGATTATGATTGGGAACGGGTGTTAAATCAAATTCTGAAACCGCTTACGAATAGGCGAGATGCAAGGTATCAAAGGTATGATTGGAAAACGGACACTATGGCCGAATGGCATGATGTTCCTGCTGGAGGCCTTGTTATTATAGAAGGAACATATTCCATCCGTAAAGAATTGGCAGGGTACCATGATTTTACGATTTGGGTGGAATGTACCCGCGATCAGCGTTTGAAACGGGGGCTTGAGCGGGATGGTGAAGAAGCGCGGCAAATGTGGGAGGATAATTGGATGGTGCATGAAGATCTCTATGTGGGTGCGCAAAGGCCTAAAGAAAGAGCGAATCTTGTTGTGGACGGAACGAGCTGAATCCTTGGATTTCTGGAACTCGCTTTTAATTGTAAGGGTTTACCTATAAAATTGTATGTATGTTTAGATAAAGCCGGAAACTTGGGGGGAAACTATGTTTACTAATGAAGAACAAGCTGCCGTATATAAAGCCATTTATAACCGAAGGGATATCAGGAGTTTTTTGCCTAAGCCCATTTCAAAGGATATACTCCGCAGAATTTTGGATGCTGCACATCATGCGCCGTCTGTAGGGTTCATGCAACCTTGGAGTTTCATCGTGATTTCATCTCAGGAAACCAAGAACAGTTTGGCATGGGCAGCGGATAAAGAAAGAAGGGCACTAGCTATTCATTATGAAGGAGATAAAGAAAATAAGTTTCTTAGCTTGAAAGTGGAAGGGTTAAAAGAAGCACCTTACACCATTTGTGTTACATGCGATCCGACACGGGGCGGCTCCCATGTTTTAGGGAGGAACTCCATTCCGGAAACGGATATCCTATCCACAGCCTGCGCGATTCAAAATATGTGGCTGGCTGCCTGTGCGGAAGGATTGGCAATGGGATGGGTAAGCTTTTATAAGAAAAATGATATTCGTGATATTTTGGAGATTCCGCCGCATATAGAACCCGTCGCACTCCTGTCGATTGGCTATACGGATCAATATCCGGATAAACCCATTCTTGAACTTGCTAATTGGGAAAAAAGAAGGCCGATGGATGAACTTATTTTCAAAGATAAATGGGGTAATAAATAAAACTATATATTATGATTCTAGCCCCTGTTTCAGGGGTTTTTTGTTGAAAGGAATTGATTTTTTTACATAAAAAATGAAATGAAGCAGTGAAAAAATAGAAGACCCTTACGATAGATACATCCTTTGTAAGAGTCTTTCAAAATATAACATTCCGTAATATGGACACAAAATTTGGTTTGAATTTAAAATCTACGCCGTTTTGAAGATCCCGGTATACCGAGATCTTCACGGTATTTTGCAATAGTGCGGCGGGAGATCTTCATCCCTTCATTTTCGAATATTTGACAAAGTTTCTGATCTGAAAAAGGCTTTATCTTATCTTCATCGGCAATCAAGACCTTTATTTTTTCTTTGATGGTGGTCGTTGATTCGGTTGCTTGGCTGTTCGCGCGGTTTACCCCTCTAGTAAAGAAGTTCCTAAGTTTAAAGAGGCCATGCGGTGTCTGGATATATTTATTGCTCGTCGCCCTGCTGATTGTTGATTCATGAACCTGAAGTTTTTCCGAAATGTCTTTCAGTGTCATAGGTTTTAACCCCGTGATTCCCTTCATGAAAAACTCTTGCTGCTCGTCCACGATTGTCGCTGCCACTTTGTAAAGTGTCATTTGCCTTTGTTCGATTCCTTTTAAAAGTAATTGGGCATCATTTATGTGCCCTTTTATATAATCTTTAGCTGGATTGACAGGATTCAGAGCGATGTGGTCCTTGTAGAAAGGACTGATGGAAAGTTTAGGTGTGCAGCTATCATTGACCGTTATCAGAAAATCTTCTTTTTCTTTTTCCACGTAAACGTCCGGAATGATGTAATGAGTCAAATCATTGGAAAAGTGACTGACGGGACGCGGGTTTAACGTACGGATGAAATCCGACGCTTCTTGTACTTCCTGAATGGTCGCTTTGTATAGGGCGGCAATTTTCCTGTAGCGTTTTTCTGCTAAGTCCGTTAAGTGCTTTTTAACGATCTTAACCGCCAATTCATTGCGATCCTCATGCTCACGCAGCTGAATGAGTAAGCAATCGGCCAGATCTTTAGCCCCGACTCCAATCGGGTCAAGGGATTGCAAAACTTGAATCATTTTTTCTATTTCTTCGACGGACATGGAAAAATGCGAGGCAGTCCAATTGGTATCCAATTCAAGAAATCCATATTCATTTAAGTTCCCAATTAAAAATTGGAGAATCCTCCTTTCAATTGCTTTCAATGAACTTAGTAAACTCACTTGTTCCAGTAAATGGCTTTCCAATGTTTCTGTGTTGATTGAATAATTGTTGATTGGATTGTAATCATTGTCTCCGTTGAAACTTTTACTTTTAGAGGACCGTTTCAGAGAATTTATTTTAGGTGTACGAATGCTAGATTCAGAAAGTGATGCGAGGGGGTCTTTAAAGCTTATTTCGAGAACGGGATTTTCGTAAGCCTGTCGGTTTAGGAAACCTATTAGTTCATGGGTCGAATATTGAAGGATCTTGATCGATTGCTGTAATTCAGGGGTTAATGACAATTTCATAGTTTGTTTTTGGTATAGTTCAAATCCTACCTGCATATATATCAACTTCTTTCGTTTAGATTAACATGGCGGCTCAAGAGGGCTAAAAAATATTAACATGATAATAATACAAATCTTCCGAAAATTCAACATAGTGTGTCAGGTTTTGTAACATCAATTAGTAAATAAAGAGGGGGACAAAGTTATTCTAATGAATGGGTGTTGGGTGATTCGAATATGAATCGAACGATTTATATTCGAATCAACACAAACTCCTAATGATTTATATATGAATCATTTTAACCTGAATGCCTTTAATATAAGGCTCATATAATTTGGCATGCATCTTGCTATATCTAAATATATAAATAAAAAAATAAACTAGCTTGAAAAAATCCACTACAAGAGAAGGGTGTTTTTTACATGATCAAAGAAACGACGGATATTCAGGAATTAATCGATTTGGATAAAAAGCATTTTATTCATCCGACTACGGCAATCGAGCAACAGCAGGCAGATGGTCCAAGTTTCATCTTTAAGGAAGGGAAGGGAATATATCTTACGGATGTCACGGGCAGGACTGTCATTGATGGCATGGCTTCACTTTGGAATGTGAATATTGGACATGGACAAGAAGAGATGGCTGAAGTCGCGAAGGAACAAATGACGAAGCTAGCTTTCACCTCAAGTTTCGCCACTTTCAGCAATGAGCCGGCAATCCGGTTGGCGGCCAAAATCGCTTCCATCGCTCCTGGGGATCTGAATGCAGTTTTCTTCACTTCAGGTGGATCGGAGTCGAATGATACGGCCATCAAACTTGCTCGTCATTACTGGCTTTTGAAAGGGCAGCCTAATCGTCAAAAAATCATTTCCCGCTCGAAATCCTATCATGGAGTGGCAATGGGAGCTACAAGTGCGACTGGCCTGAAGCCGTTCCGAGACTTCACGAATTCAATTGCACCGGATTTTTACCATGTGGACGGTTCCTCCATTGAGGAGTTGCGTAAGGTTATAGAACAGGAAGGGCCGGAAACGATTGCGGCATTTATTGCTGAACCGATTCAAGGGGCTGGTGGCGTGAACCTTCCTCCTGAAGGCTATTTTAAGGAAGTAAGGGAGATTTGTAATGAATACGGCATTTTAATGGTGACGGATGAAGTCATTACAGGTTTCGGAAGAACAGGGACTTATTTTGGGATTGAACACTTTGGTGTTGTACCTGATATGATGTGCTTCGCAAAAGGTGTGACGAGCGGATATGCACAGTTAGGCGGGGTCGTCCTGAATGATAAGATGCATCAGGATTTCATTGCCCTTTCAAAAGGCACGCTTTTACACGGCTACACATACAGTGGCCATCCTATGGCATGTGCGGTTGCTTTGAAAAATATTGAAATAATTGAACGTGAAAACTTGATAGAAAACTCGAAGAAGCGTGGTGAAGAGTTGCTTGCCGGCTTTAAGAAGCTTCAAAGCAAACACCCGATTGTTGGTGATGTCAGGGCACTTGGATTAATTGGAGGCATCTCCATCGTAAAGGACAAACAAACAGGCGAAGGCTTTGAGACACAGCTTGCTCCAAGACTGGTTGCTGAAGCGGCGAAGAATGGTTTGATTTGCCGGTCTGTTACGTTTGACCAAGATACACTCGTATTCGCACCGCCTCTAATCATTACTAAATCGGAAGTCGAAAGAATAATTGAAATCCTTGATGAGACATTTACTGCTGTCGAAAAAGAAATTTTATAAGAGGTGAAAGTGATGGTCATGACGGAAACGCTGAAAAAGAAATTATTCATTAATGGTAAATGGCAAGAAGCTGAAAAGTTCACGACACTAAAGTCTCCCTATAGCGGGGAAGTTCTAGCGGAGATTCCTTCGGCAAGCCTTGAAGATGTAGAGTTGGCAATAGAATCAGCCTATCAAGCTAGAAAAACAATGGCAGCTTTACCTAGTCATAAACGCGCTGCAATACTTGAAAAGCTTGCGAGCCTTTTGGAGAGCCGCAAAGATGAGGCAGCTGAAATTATTGCTAAAGAGGCAGCGAAACCGATCAAAACGGCAATGGTTGAAGTATCCCGGACGATTGCCACATATAAATTTGCAGCAGAGGAAGCAAAAAGGATTCATGGGGAAACATTGACGATGGATGCTACAGCTGACGGAGAAGGAAGGATAGGATACACAGTCCGTGAACCTCTAGGCGTTGTGGGTGCGATTACCCCTTTTAATTTTCCGATGAACCTGGTTGCCCATAAAGTAGGCCCGGCCATTGCTGCCGGAAATACACTTGTCCTGAAACCTGCGAGCCAAACACCGCTATCTTCGCTATTTCTTGCTGAACTATTAGCCGAAACTGAATTGCCGGCAGGTGCGTTTAATTTAGTTACCGGAAGCGGTTCGGTTATTGGTGATAAATTAGTCACCGATTCACGGGTGAAGAGCATTTCATTTACTGGAAGTCCGGCTGTCGGAATCGGGATCCGTAATAAGGCAGGATTAAAGAAAGTGAGTCTTGAACTAGGTTCGAATGCGGCTGTCATCGTTGATAAAGGGATCAATATCGATAAAATCATCCAACGCTGTGTATCGGCAGCATTCGCTTTTCAAGGGCAGGTCTGTATTTCATTACAGCGCGCATATGTTCATGAAGAGGTATATGATGAGTTCGTCAAAAAATTTATAGAAGCAACGAATGGCTTGAAACTAGGAGATTCTTTGGACCCGTCTGTGGACCTTTCGGCATTAATCAGTGCTGGTGATGTACAACGAAGCCTGGATTGGATCGGGGAAGCTAAACAACACGGTGCGATCGTTGCAGCAGGAGGTAAATCTGAAGGGAATATCCTGCATCCAACTGTGTTGCTGGAAGTGGATGCAATGCTTAAAGTATCTTGTCAGGAAGTCTTCGCTCCCATTGTTTTGATCAATAAGGTTTCTTCTGTTGAGGAAGCGATTGACTTGGTCAACGATTCCGAATTCGGATTGCAGGCCGGGATTTACACAGAAAATATCAATCTGGCTCTTTCTGCCGCAGAAAAATTGGAAGTCGGCGGTGTTATCATTAATGATATCCCAACTTATCGTGTCGACAACATGCCGTATGGCGGAGTCAAAAAAAGCGGGACTGGCCGCGAAGGGTTAAAATATGCCATTGAAGAAATGACGGAAATGAAACTGGTCATTATTAACCGAAATTAATCAAAAAAGAGATGAGCAGCTGCTCATCTCTTTTTTTGAGCTGCAGGTTTATTTTTCTGTGAATCTTGAAAGAGGTTGAGATGAAGGATTGGCCATGTGTTATGCAAAAATGAATAGGTAATTCACGGTTGAATTTAAATGAGACAGGAAAGGGTAAAAAAACGTGTTTTACCTATCATTTCAAACTGGCATGAATCTTGCTCATATCTTATATATAGGTAGATAACTTAAAACCGAGGAGGAATTTACATGCAGGAAACTTTGCAAAATAACACGAAAAAAGAGGGAACGGGAGCACTGGACTTAAAGATGTTCATCAATGGGGAATGGGTGAATTCGACTTCAGGAGAGAAGAGGGATGTATTGAATCCGGCCACCGGGGAAGTTATTGCCAAAGCTGCGGAAGGAACACAGGAAGATGTGGATGCAGCGGTCGAGGCAGCAAAATATGCTTTCTATGAAGGTGGTTGGTGGGGAACTCCTGCAGTGGAAAGAGCTCGCATTTTATTCAAAATAGCCGACAAAATAGAAGAAAAAGCTGAAGAATTAGCTACGTTGGAAACATTGGATAATGGGAAACCATTACGTGAGGCTCGTTATGATATAGCGGATTCAGCAGCCTGTTTTAGATATTATGCAGGATTGGCTACAAAACCGACAGGTCAAACTTTTGAAGTTCCTGACGGTCAGCAAGCGATGGTCGTAAGGGAACCAATCGGTGTATGCGGGCAGATCGTTCCATGGAATTTTCCGCTAATGATGTCAGCATGGAAACTCGCCCCGGCGCTTGCAGCAGGAAATTCCGTTGTGTTCAAACCATCTGAGATCACCCCTGTGACAGCGGTCAAACTATTCGAAATCATGGATGAAGTCGGATTGCCAAAAGGTGTCGCAAACCTTGTGTTAGGAGCGGGGCCGGTTGTTGGACAAGCCATTGCCGAACATGAGGAAATCGATAAAGTGGCCTTTACAGGAGGGACGGAAACAGGGCGTAAAATCATGGAGGCTTCACTCGGTAACCTAAAGAAGGTGACATTGGAGCTCGGCGGGAAATCGCCAAATATCGTATTTGCCGACTCTGACTTTGAGACTGCCGTTGATTATGCTCTATACGGGATTTTCTGTAATCAAGGACAAGTGTGTTCAGCAGGTTCTCGTTTACTGTTGGAAGAGTCCATTTACGATCAGTTCATTGCAAGTCTTACTGCGAAGGCGAAAAAGATCAAAGTAGGTTCAGGTTCTGATGAAAGCAGTCAGATGGGTCCTATTGTTTCAGAAGCCCATATGAACAAAATATTATCGTATATCCAAATCGGAAAAGAAGAAGGTGCCAAAATAATCGTCGGTGGAAATCGAATAAAAGAAGAAGGCTTGGATAAAGGTTACTTTGTCGAACCTACTATTTTTGTTGATACGACACCGGACATGCGGATTGTGCAGGAAGAAATTTTTGGACCGGTGCTTGTCGTTCAAAAGTTCAAGGATGAAGCGGAAGCACTTCGACTGGCCAATGATACGAAATATGGTTTAGCGGGAGCGGTGTTCACGAATGATATCGCAAAAGCGTACCGTGTCATAAAAAAAGTGCGTGCAGGCATCACGTGGATAAACTCATATCATCCGACTTATAACGAAGCTCCTTGGGGAGGGTTCAAGCAAAGTGGAAATGGACGCGAACTGGGAACTTTCGGTTACGAAGCTTACACCGAAGTGAAGCAAATCAATAACAACTTGGATATCCAGCCAACAGGCTGGTTTGATGAAGAGTAAATAGCTTGACGAAAAGGCTGTTCCTTGTGGAACAGCCTTTATTTGTGAAATCGCAGATAAAATGCCGGAAATCGTAGATATATTTCAAAAATCGCAGATAAAATGCCGGAATCGGAGATATAATCCGAAAATCGCAGATAAAATGCCGGAATCGGAGATATAATCCGAAACCGGAGATATAACTCCGGAAAGTGCAGATAAAATGCCGAAACCGGAGATATATTCAAAGATTGCTAAACATTGATTTACTTTTGCTGGACTCTTTCAAGATCAACCCGTCCTGAAAAGAAAACGGCGCCATTACCCATATCTGCGAGGCGATCTGGGGTAAGGGAATTGATGTGTTGTTTTGTTTCAGGTGTATTCTGCCACAAGCCTTGGCTGACAAGAACGCCGGGTAACACATTTTCACCGGGAGCAGCGGTAAGCAAACATTCACCGCGATCGTTCCAGATTTTAACCATATCTCCGGAGGATATCCCCATTGTTTTGGCATCAGCGGCATTCATGTGCAGTTTCGGTTCCTTTTCCATGGAGATATGTTTGGCATTATTTGAAAAGGTTGAATTCAAGAAATTGTGATTAGGTGCCGGAATGAATAAAAATGGCAGGTCGCTGTCTTTTATGATTGGCGTATATGTTGGCAAAGGCTCGTATCCATCCTGTTTCATCCGTTCGGAATAAAGTTCGATTTTACCGCTTGGTGTCGGGAGTTTTCCTGGGAACATCGGCTGCATCTTGGCTTTGACAAATTGATTCCTTGAAAGGGAGTCATAGGTGATGCCTTCTAAATGCGGATTATCGGGAAAATCCAGCGCCTGACGTATCATATCTTCCTCAGAATCTCTAAATGCTTGTTCCTCAAATCCCATTCCAGCAGCTAACAGCTTGAACAATTCAACATTCGATTTCGACTCGCCATATTTTTCGACTACAGGTTTTTGTATTTGCACGTAATTATGCCAGTATGAATTATAAAAATCCTCCGTTTCATAAGATGATGTGGCAGGAAGGACGAGGTCGGCAAACATGGCCGTTTCGGTTAAGAATAGATCATGTACAACTGTGAATAGATCTTCCCGCATTAGGCCTTCCTGCACCTTATTTGCATTCGGAGCGACAAGTGCTGGGTTAGAGCCGTACACAAACATGGAGCGAATCGGGTTTTCCTTTTCCAGGAGAGCTTGACCGATTTGGTTCATATTAATGGTCCGGGTAGCTTTATTATGCAATAAATCAGGACGTCTTAAGGCATTTGTATTAAAAGCCAGATATCCAGAATTCCCTTTGATGGCTCCGCCCCCCTCGGTCATCCATTGGCCGGTAAGTGCAGGCAGGCAGGCGATGGTACGTACCGCCATGCCTCCATTGTCATGGTGCTGCAGGCCATTGCCTATCCGAACGAATGATGGACTTGTGGTGCCGTACATCCTGGCTAATTCATATAAGTCATCAATTGGAACGCCAGTGATCACGGAGACGGTCGCAGGGTCATATTGGCGGACGTGTTCGCGCAATTCGGCAGCACCAACTGTGTATTCATCCAAAAAGGGCTGGTCGACTAGATTCTCGGCATATAGTATATGCATTAATCCGAGGGCAAGCGCACTATCGGTGCCAGGCAGAATCGGAATGAACCAATCTGCCCACTTGCCGGTTTGGTTTTTATGTACGTCAATGACAACTACTTTGGCCCCGTTTTTTCGGGCTTGCTGGGCAAGAGTTACTTGGTGCATATTTGTGCTCACAGCGTTAATGCCCCACATGATGAAAAGCTTTGTATGAATCGTTTCTTCTGGATCGATGCCGAATGAACCACCCATTGTATAGCTGTATCCGACTGAGCCTGCCGCATTACAAATGGAACGCTCGAGCGTGCTTGCACCGAGTTTGTGGAAAAAACGGCGATCCATCCCTTCAGCGCTGAGGTTGCCCATGTTTCCGTAAAAGCTGTAGGGAAGTATGCTTTCCGATCCGTGCATTTCAATCAGGTCTTTCCATTTGGAAGTGATTGTGTCAATGGCCTCTTCCCAGCTGATTGGAGCAAAATTCCCTTCTCCTTTCGGACCGATGCGCTTTAATGGCTGTTTTAAGCGATTGGGGTCATATAGGCGAGCGGTCATGTTTCGGACTTTGTTGCAAATATTCCCTTTTGTTACTGGATGATCAGGGTCTCCTTGAACTTTAATGATTTTCCCGTCTTTTTTGTGCAGCAGTAAACCGCATTGATCAGGACAGTCAAGAGAGCAAACAGAGGGAAAGACTCCATCTGGCTGATTGATATAGGATTGCATGGCGTATTCCTCCTAATAATTTAATCTAATAAAAAGAATTTTCTTAATTATATTGAAAGTGAAATCGTTGAAAGGTGCAAGAACTTCTTAACATATGTTTTTTTTTCTGATAAGCTTACAAGATGAAAATTAACCTATAAATAGGAGGATTCATTTTTGGATTATGGAATTATAATATCAATTGGAATATACATGGCAGGCATGCTGTTAATTGGTTATTTTGCCTATCGGAAAACGGCCAACTTAACCGATTACATGCTTGGCGGCCGGAACTTGGGCCCGGCTGTAACTGCATTGAGTGCAGGAGCTTCCGATATGAGCGGCTGGCTGTTGATGGGTCTTCCCGGTGCTATGTACATAAGCGGGTTAAGTGCTGGCTGGATTGTCGTCGGCCTTTGTGCAGGGTCTTATTTAAACTGGTTATTCGTGGCACCAAGACTTCGGACTTACACGGAAGTGGCCGGCAATTCGATTACTATTCCCGATTTTTTGGGGAATCGGTTTAAAGATGGCTCCAGGGTCTTAAAAGTGGTATCAGCATCGGTCATTTTAATTTTCTTCACCTTTTACACATCTTCAGGCATGGTAGCAGGCGGTGAGCTTTTCCGCTCCGCTTTCAATTTGGATTATCGGTGGGGCATCTGGCTGACGGCGAGTGTTGTTATTCTTTATACATTATTTGGCGGATTCCTAGCTGTTAGCTGGACCGACTTCGTACAAGGTACAATCATGTTCATTGCCTTAATTCTAGTGCCAGTTGTCACGATTGTAAATATTGGTGGCTGGGATCCTACCTTCAATGAAATAAGATCGATCAACCCGAATTTATTGCATGTCTTTGAAGGAACATCAACCATTGGAATCATATCTCTTCTGGCATGGGGGCTTGGTTATTTCGGGCAGCCTCATATTATCGTTCGATTCATGGCGGTTTCATCTGTTAAAGAATTGAAAAGTGCACGCCGGATCGGTATGGGCTGGATGATTTTTGCTATCGTCGGAGCGATGTTCACTGGATTGGTGGGGATAGCTTATTTTAACCTGACAAACAGTCCTTTAGGGGAAAAAAATGCTGAGTCCGTCTTCATCATTTTATCTAAAGAACTGTTTCCTTCTTTAATTACAGGCTTCTTGTTGGCTGCTATTTTAGCAGCGGTAATGAGTACGATTGCATCACAGCTTTTAGTTTCGGCAAGTGCTTTGACCGATGATTTCTATAAGCAGTTCATTCGGCCGAATGCATCTGATAAGGAATTAGTTCTGGTAGGCCGGTTTGGTGTATTGGCGATATCTGCCATTGCCCTATTGTTGGCTTTTAATCCAAGCGGTACGATCCTTAAATTGGTGGGTTATGCATGGGCTGGCTTTGGAGCGGCCTTCGGTCCTGTCATTCTGTTAAGCCTGTACTGGAAACGGATGACGAAATGGGGAGCACTGGCGGGAATGATTGTCGGAACGGCAACCGTGATCGTCTGGGATATGATCGATAAGTTCGCTGAAGTATACGAAATCATACCTGGTTTCATCGCTGGTTCAATAGCGGTAGTCGTTTTCAGCTTATTATCGGCCAAGCCTACAAAAGATATAGAAGAAGAATTCAATCAAGCCATTAAAAACCTCTCTTGATCATTGAAGGTCCAGTTAAAATGCTGCTGGTTTTTTTAGCGATATAAAACAATGAATGCAATATATATGGTACAATACCGATAGAGTCCTTATGTTGAAAACATGAGGGCTTTTTTTGAGTGATTTGGGAATAATAAACCAAAAAACAATACAAAGGAAAAAATATGAACCAATCTCATAAAATTGCATGTAAAGTGGCTTTTATATATATAATCATTGGGGTCTTATGGATTTTCGTTACGGATTACATCTCTATGACACAGGCAAGGGCAGATGTTCAGATATATGCAATGTTCCAACATTCCAAAGGGTGGATGTTCATTTTCATAACCGGGCTTTTCCTATACTTCATAATCAGGTATTGGACGGGGAAAATGTTGAGGTCCCAACAGGAATTCATTCTGAAGGATGAACAGTATCGGTCACTGTTCAAGCATAACCCGGATTGTGTGCTTGAGCTGGATCTCGAAGGAAATGTCGTTTCGATAAACCCTGAAGCTGAAAAACTATTAGGTCATAACAGTGACAATTTGAAAGGCAAGAATGCGAATCATCTCCTTAACTGGAATGAAGGTGATAAAGTATCTGTATTCTTTAAACAGTCCCTTCAAGGGGAGGCTGTAAAATTCGAAACGACCATTCAGAATGGCAGTGATGAAGAACGGATAATCCGTGTAACTTTTTTACCGATCATCGTTCACGCGGAAATGCTGGGAGTATATGCAATCGTTAGGGATATTACTGAATTGCGGCGCGAAGAGGAATTGATGATCATGTCTGAAAAGCTATCTGTAATCGGACATCTGGCTGCAGCGGTAGCACATGAGATAAGGAATCCGCTGACATCGTTAAAAGGATTCGTACAGTTAATGGATATGACGCAGGAGGTAAACCCGCTGCATTCTGATATCATGTTGAAGGAAATTGACCGAATTAATATTATTTCAAGTGAACTTTTGATTCTTGGGAAGAAACAGGATGTAGCATTCCGCAGGATCGATCTTGCCGACAGTTTACAACAGGTATTCACGTTGATGAAAGCAGAAACGAATTTGAATAATATCGAAATGGGGTTCAGGGTTAAAACCGCCGAACCGATTTATATTATGGCTGATCCAATTGAAATTAAACAGTTGATAATCAATATCGTCAAGAACAGCATTGAAGCGATTGAGGATAATGGAAAAATTGATATATCGCTGCAAACCAGCGATGGACAAGCTGTAGTCAGCGTGAGTGATAATGGCATGGGTATGGTGCCCGAGCGCCTTGAACGGATTGGTGAGCCTTTTTATTCGACGAAGGAAAAGGGTACAGGGATCGGGCTAGCAATTTGCCGGAAAATCGTTCATCGACTTCACGGGGAAATGCATTTTGAAAGTGAGTTAAACAAAGGGACGACGGTTACAATTCGTATTCCGTTGGCTACTGGACAAGAATAAATGGTACTATGAAAGATAGGAAAAGTTATATTTTAAAGGAGAACGATATGAGCGAATTACCTGAATTAGTGAACGATAGAAAACCATATATACAAGAGGTCTGGAAGAAGTCCGGATTCGGACAACTTACCCCGATTCAAACGAAAGCGATTCCGGTGATTGTCGAGGGAAAAGACATCATGGCTGAATCACCGACTGGTACGGGAAAAACATTAGCATATTTATTGCCATTATTAGAAAAGATAGATCCTGAAAAGAAATCGCCCCAAGCTTTGATTTTGGCATCATCACGAGAACTGGTCATGCAAATCAATGAAGAGATTCGCATTTGGTCAGAGGGAAGCGGCATTACGGGTGCAGCATTCATCGGCGGTGCTAATGTGAAAAGGCAGTTGGACAAACTGAAGAAGCGTCCCCAGGTGATTGCTGGAACACCGGGGCGTATTTACGAATTGATTGCCCAAAAGAAATTGAAGATGCATGAAGTTAAGACGATAGTACTTGATGAAGGTGACCAATTGATCACTCCAGAGCATATGGGAACGATCAATAATATTATCAAAACAACGCTAAAAGACCGGCAAATCATGGTGTTTTCAGCGACCTTGCCGGAGGAAACGGAAAAAGCCGCCCGGGGATTCATGAATGAACCCGAAATGATCAAGGTCGATAAGCATGAAAAAATGGAATCAAAGGTGGACCATCTTTACTTTGTTGTTGAGAGACGGGAAAAGTCCAAAATCCTCGAGAAAATAACAAGAATTAAAGATGTGAAGGCCCTTGCCTTTCTGAATGATATAGCAGAGCTGAGCGTCTTGCATGAAAAGCTGAGTTATAAGGGTATTGAAATGGGCGTGCTTCACGGTGAATCCAATAAAGTCGACAGGGAGAAAGCGTTGCGTAAGCTTCGTTCCGGAAAATCCCCAATGCTGATAGCAACGGATGTAGCGGCAAGGGGGCTTGATATTAAAGGTCTTACTGCGGTCGTTCATATTGATATGGCTGACAACATCGAACAATATATCCATAGATCTGGGAGAACTGGGCGAGCAGGTGCAGATGGCACTGTCATTTCGATCGTAACGGAAAGAGAAGAGCGAGAGTTGAAAAAAATGGGTCGTGAACTGGAGATTCCATTAACGAGAGTAACCTTCTATGGTGGAAACATCGTAGTCGATGAATGATACGAAAAAAGGGACGGCCATGGCGGCTGTCTTTTTTTTGCCAATGCCCGTTAAGATTAAAAATTAAAAAGTTGCTTATTGTACAGAATTCCCAATACATGCTTTTCCACTTTCTGAATATGGTGGGATTCCCAGTAGAAAAGTGATTGTTTTTGCTAAATCAAATTTAACGATGGGTGCCTCGGCAAAAGGGCTGAAATGATCCAATAAAGCTCAGGATAATATCCCCTCATAGCATTTGATACTATAAATATTCGATTGTGAAATTATACTAAATTCAGGAGTTCGTTAATGGGGGATAATCATGAATGAAAACGCTTCCTTTATGTGGTTTTTTGACATATGATAGCAATAGACATAGGTTAGGAGGAGACGGTATGACAGGAAAGTATAAACAGTTTGAAACGGCAGTCATCCATGAAGGATATGACTCGAAGAAGCATTTAGGAAGCTTGGCAACACCCTTATTCCAAACCTCAACATTCACTTTCGAAAATGCCGAGCAAGGGGAAAGGCGTTTTGCCGGTATGGAAGAAGGATACATTTATTCTCGCCTAGGAAATCCAACGGTACAAGTGCTTGAAGAAAAGATTGCCGCTTTGGAAGGCGGGGAAGCTGGCCTTGCTTTCGGTTCAGGCATGGCTGCCGTTTCAGCAGTGCTTTTTGCATTAACAAAAACAGATGACCACATCCTGTGCTCACAGGGGCTATATGGTTGTACATTTGGCCTCCTGCAGCTAATGAAAAATAAATACCGCATCACACATGATTTTTGTGAAATGGATTCAGAAGAACAAGTAAGGAAAATGATCCGGCCGGAAACGACCTGTATATATGTAGAAACCCCGATCAATCCGACGATGAAAATGATTGACTTACAGATGGTGGTGAGAGTTGCGAAGGAATATAATGTGACGGTCGTAGTCGATAATACGTTTTCGACTCCCTACCTACAGAGACCGCTTGAATATGGCTGTGATATCGTCCTTCATAGCGCTACGAAATATCTTTGCGGGCATGGTGATGTCGTTGCAGGCCTTGTCGTCGGTAAGAAGGAATTCATGAATCAGGTAGCCGGGACTACACAGAAGGATATCGGTGGAATCATTTCACCATTCGATGCCTGGTTACTATTACGGGGGCTAAAGACCTTGCCTGTCAGGATGGACCGTCATTCGGCCAATGCAATGGCAATCTTTCAAGAACTTAAGAAACATCCAAAGGTGAAAAAGGTCTATTATCCAGGTGATGAAGCTTCACCGGATCATTATATAATGCAAAAACAAATGAAACATGGCGGCGGCCTTATCTCTTTCGAACTGCATGGCACAAAACAGGATGCACAGGAATTCCTCAATAAATTGAAACTTATCAAAATTGCCGTAAGTCTAGGTGATGCCGAAACATTGATCCAGCATCCCGCTACCATGACGCACTCTGCCGTTCCTGAAGATTCACGGGAACAAATGGGCATCAGTGACCAGCTGGTCCGTCTCTCAGTTGGCCTTGAGGCTTGGGGGGATATCTGGCAAGATCTTAAGCAAGCATTTTAGGGTAACATATCCCTCATTTGTTCCTCCGATTATTAATGAAGATGGTGATGGATACGATAAAAGTGATGGCAGCCAGGATATAAGAAATGTCTGTGATTATCGGATAGGCGTCGCTATTTCGTATCCCGATGCCTATGAATGCCCAAACGAATACGAGAGGATAGCACCAATCCCGGTTTTTACCTGCAAAGACAAAGGCCAAGGCTGTTGCTGCAATCAGCAGGACGATCGTCCAGGTTATACGGGAAACCCCAAAACCGTCCCATTTGATATAGGTGAGGTAATAAGAAATGTCAGCTATGGCTGCAACACTTACCCAGCCTGTATAAACAGAAAACGGAAATAGGTCGAAAGCAGCATGCTCCACTTTTTTCATTCTTGTATAAATGACCATTAAAGTAGCCGACAGGGCAATGATAATGAATACGGATAACAAAAAGCGTTCATAGTGCCAAGCCAAAAGCCAAGCGCCATTCAGGACACAGCTTAAAGCGAACCAAGGGAAGGATGCCTTATAAGCAGGGCTGTTTTGATGTTTACTTAAAAACTGCCTGAATACCCAGGTGGCAAGCGAGAAATAGATCAAGCCCCATATGGAAAATACATAACCGGCAGGAGTGAAAAGGACATCCAGTTTATCGGAAATCTCTCCCGATGTTTGGCCGTTCAATGGCAGGAAATTGGCTAAAAAATTCATCGTGACGACGAACAGGTAGAAAATCAAGTTAATGATGGAAATAATCATGGGCTTCCTCCTTGTATGATTTGTGATCCTTCTAACCTTATTCCACATATTTAGCTTGGCTAACCTTTTCGGAGCACATCGGGGGTACTTGGGGGTCATTTTTCCATAAAGAGAGGAAGTTCCTGTAACAATTGAACCATTTAAGGTTAGAAATTTTACATCTTCACTTTATGGTGATAAAATATTCAAAGATTCATATTATTTTAGTCCTTCGGGGTCGGGTGAAAATCCCAACCGGCGGTGATGAAGAAATTCTAAGCCCGCGAGCCTGATAAAGGCAGGATTTGGTGAGATTCCAAAGCCGACAGTACAGTCTGGATGGGAGAAGGACGTGTGGAACCCAAGTGTATACGTACGCCTAATTTTTCGAAAATGAAATTATTAGGCTTTTTAGGTATACAATTTTTTTCACTCATTTCTCCTGCTAACTCCTTAGGTCATCCTAAGGGGTTTTTTATATTTTATAAAAGGGGGAAAAACATGTTTACGGGAATCATTGAGGATATCGGTACCGTACATTCCTTGAAAAAAGGAAAAAGCAGTATGGAGTTATCGATTCGTTCTGAAAAAATCCTTGAAGATGTGCATCTGGGGGATAGTATTTCAGTCAACGGGGTCTGCTTAACGGTAACATCCTTCACGAAAAGTTTGTTTACGGTCGACGTGATGCCGGAAACGGTCAAAGCTTCCACGATCCGGACGTTAAAATTGGGATCACCTGTTAATCTCGAACGAGCAATGAGTGCACAGGGAAGGTTTGGCGGTCATTTTGTTTCAGGTCATATCGACGGAACCGGAACGATCATAAAAAAAGAACGGAAAGAAAATGCCGTATATTATGTAATCCAATTGGAAGAAGGGCTTAGTACCTTCTGCATTCCGAAAGGTTCCGTGGCCATTGATGGAACGAGCTTGACGATATTTGGGATCGAAAGGAACCTTTTGACTGTATCATTGATTCCATTGACTCATCAGGACACCATATTGGGACAAAAAGCGGCTGGCGATATCGTTAACATCGAAAACGACATGATAGGGAAATATATAATACATCAAATGAAAAATGGCAATCCAAAACCAGGACTGAATTTAGAGTTTTTGGCAGAGCATGGATTCTAATAAAAGGGCGGTGTAATGATGTTCCATACAATAGAAGAAGCAATAGAAGATTTGAAGGCTGGCAAGGTAGTAATCGTATCCGATGATGAAGACCGTGAAAATGAAGGGGATTTTGTAGTGTTGGCCGAAAAGGCGACACCGGAAGCGATTAATTTCATGGCGACTCATGGACGTGGTTTGATTTGTACAACCATCACTGAAGAACTGGCAGCGAAATTGAAACTGCATCCTATGGTAGGTGAAAATACCGATCATCATGGCACTGCTTTTACGGTAAGTGTCGATCATAAAAGCACCTCTACAGGAATCAGTGCTTTTGAACGGTCCTTGACCATCCTTGAACTTCTTAATGATGATTCTGTCGCTGAAGATTTCCAAAGGCCTGGTCACACTTTTCCGATAGTCGCTAAAGAAGGCGGCGTATTAAGGAGGGCAGGACATACGGAGGCATCGGTGGATTTGGCGAAGTTATGCGGTGCCGCTCCAGCGGGTGTCATTTGTGAGATCATGAATGAAGATGGATCGATGGCCCGCGTATCCGATTTAGAAGTCATCGCTGATAAATTTAACCTGAAATTCATTACGATAGCCGATTTGATTCGGTATCTTGAACAAAATGATTCAATTGGGAAACAGGAACTTGAACTGAACATCCCGAAAGCTTGAAGGATTATTAGGAATTAAATCTTAACGTGAAAAAAATGATATTGTTTTTTAAAATTAGGAGGAATTGGACATGGGGAAAACTATTGAAGCACAATTGATCGGATCAGGATTGAAAGTCGGAATCGTGGTAGGAAGATTTAATGAGTTTATCACAAGCAAGCTTTTAGGAGGGGCATTGGATGGCCTTAAGCGTCATGGCGTTGATGAGAATGATGTTGACATCGCGTGGGTCCCGGGTGCTTTTGAACTTCCGTTAATTGCTAAGAAACTTGTGAATACAGGTAAATATGATGCTGTAATCGGTCTTGGAACGGTAATCAGGGGTGCCACTTCACATTATGATTATGTCTGCAATGAAGCAGCTAAAGGCATGGCTTCCGTTTCATTGGAAACAGGTGTACCGGTTATCTTCGGTTTGCTGACAACTGAGAATATTGAACAAGCCATTGAACGTGCAGGAACAAAATCGGGTAACAAAGGCTATGAAGCTGCGGTTAGTGCCATTGAAATGGCCAACCTTGGAAAATTAATAGAACAGTGATTTCACATAAGGAAGCCGCAGGGAATAACATTCCTGCGGCTTTTTTAATTGTTAGATTGGAAATACCTCGATTTCAAAGTAATGTGTTTTAAGGTATAAATCTTGAGAAATAAAGAATAATTAGGGAATTTCAAAAAAAAAAACGAACAAAAGCATCACGTAATGGAAGCATGATAAAATATGCGGATATGATTATGCTACAATTGTAAAGATTGCAATTGAAATTCATGACTTTAGGGAAAAGTAATTTTATTAGTTATTAGGAGGGGTTTGTGTGTACCATCTCTTTACACATAATGATTTAGATGGAGTCGGCTGCGGCATTGTAGCTAAGCTGGCATTCGGAGAAGAAGTAGTGGTTAGTTATAATTCAATTGGCCGCCTTAATCAGAATGTAGGAGCATTTCTTGAGCAGGCTAAGATTGAAGATACATTGATCGTTACTGATTTATCGGTTGATGAAGATAACGAAAAAATGATTACTCAGTTTGTGGAAGATGGAGGCAAGGCACTGCTGATTGATCATCATAAGTCAGCACTGCATTTAAACGAACATGATTGGGCATCTGTAACTGTCGAACAGGAAGATGGTAAACAGACGGCAGCGACATCATTATTCTATCAGTATGCAGTTGAAAATAAATTGCTGGAACCTTCAAGCATTGTCGCTGAATTCGTTGAATTGGTTCGTCAATACGATACTTGGGAATGGGAAGTCAATAAAAATACAACGGCAAAACGATTGAATGACCTGTTTTTCATGATTCCGATAGAGGAATTCGAAATGAAGATCGCAAATAAGCTGTCCACGGCTGAAAGTTTTACTTTTGACGAAGTGGAGCAAACCCTTCTGAATGTTGAAGAGAGTCGAGTAGATCGGTACATAAACAGGAAAAAAAGAGAAGTCTATCAGGCTACTGTCGGTCCCCATACAGCTGGTGTGGTCCATGCAGAGTCATACCACTCGGAATTGGGTAATGAACTGTCGAAAGAGTTCTCGCATCTGGATTATATAGCCATCCTGATGGTAGGAAGTAAAAGAATCAGCTTCCGGACAATCCACGATGATATAGATGTTTCTGAGGTTGCCGGCAAGTACGATGGGGGCGGTCACCAAAAAGCCGCCGGTTGCACCATGTCCGAAAAGGCATATAGCCAATATGTCGAAAAGACCTTCCATGCCGAGCCCCTTAAACGAGACGCACATAAGAATCAATTGAATGTAAAGGATTCCCCAGAGGGTTGCTTATATTCAACGAGAGACAAACAGGACATATTCATCTATGAAGATGAAGAAGAGGAATGGATTGTTGAAATCAACGGAAAACAACAGAAAAAAACATTCGATACATTTGCGGAAGCGGAAAAATACATGAAGCGGAAATACGCTGCATGGCTGGCCCATGATGAAAGATATGAAGAGTTTATCAATAAGGGATGAATTAAAAGCGGCTGTCCAAATGGGACAGCCGCTTTTCAATCTTCCATTGTCATTCATGATTTACCTTTTAAGCGGGACAGGATGAACGATCGTGCGGGACTGTTTTTTCGGAATGATATTTTGGCGATGTAGAATTGCATTGATTTCTCCGCCGATCACAAAAATCAGACCACTCAAATACAACCAAAGCATCAAGATGATCACGCCTCCTAAACTGCCGTAAGTGGAAGAGTAGTTGGCAAAGTTACTGACATAGAATGAAAATCCAAGTGATATTCCCAGCCAAAGTACAGTTGAGGTCACTGCCCCAGGGATGACATGTTTAATGGGAAAACTTTTATTCGGTGCAAAGCGATATAAAAAGGCCAGGACAAGTGAGATGACCACAACCGCGATAACCCACCGTAATAAGCTGAATAATATTTGCATTTCTTCAGGGATCGGAATGACTTGCTGTAATAAATCAATGATGACCTTTCCGAAGACGGGGAGACCCAACATGACGATGAATGCTACAACAAGGCTTAATGTCAATACAATGGAAATGATGCGGGCTTTGATGAAATTCCTTGTTTCTTCTACATCATAGGCAATATTCATGGAATGGATGAACGCATTCATTCCGTTGGAAGCCGACCAAATGGTTCCAAGGAAACCAAAAGTCAGTAAGCCGCCGTTCCGTTCAGATAATATGTTGATGATATTTTTCTCGACGACTTCCATCGTTTCCGCAGGCATGAAGGTTTTTATCGTGTTAAGGGCTGTCTGAATATCGATGTTCAGATAAGGTAATATGGACAGAAGTAAAATGAGCAAAGGGAATAGTGCCAGTAAATAGTAATAAGCTTGTTCTGCTGCCAGTCCGGTTACACGATCTTCCTTTATTTCTTTAATCAGTTTCTTTGAAAATTTTATCGACTTATTCATCTGGGCATCACTCCTGAATAGTTACTTAGGTTATCTCTTCTTTTCCCTCTGTTCATGTAAGTTAATCCTCAAAAGAAAAGAAATTGAAAGTAATCCGCGCGCATGTAGAAGCTTGTGATAATAACCAAAACAAATTTGAGGAGAGGCAAATCAATTTTAAATGCTCCAGCAAAGTGCAAAATCGGAATGATGGAAAGGTGAAGAAATGGCAAGCCAAGGATGATCAACCTTAGCCTATTTATTCCGATACCCTTTGGAAGGTTTTGCGATTAACTGTAAATAGGTGCTGTTGATGCTTCAAGCCTATGAATAATACGGCCAAACACTACTACTAGGTATGATTTTATGCCTTCTTTATAACAAGTATAATAATAATTATGGTAGCAAGTTATGGAAGGTAAACAGAAAAAAGGCCAGACAGCAATGTCTGGCCTTTTTTCTCTATTGCACTTCTTTTCCCTGTTCCTTTTGAACCTTTGGAGGGGTCCATTTGAATACTTTATTTAGGATATTATAGATGTGTTTGGATTCTTTTGTAAGGATCGGCCCAAGAATCGCTAAGGTTAAAACATAAAGTGCCGCAAACGGGGTTAGTATAGGCATTAAACCGCCTGCAATGCCTAAGTTGGCTAAAATGATGGAGAATTCGCCGCGTGAAACGATCGTTAAACCGATGTTTGCGGAAGCTCTGTGAGATAAACCGGATTTGCGTCCGGCAATCATACCAGCTGCAAAGTTACCGATTATGGTGATGATGACTGCTCCAAGAACCATCCAGACAGCTCCCCCAAGGGTCGTCGGATCGATACTCAAGCCAAAGCTGAAGAAGAATATGGCCCCGAAGAAGTCTCTAAAGGGAATGACAAGTTTTTCGATCCTGTCGCTATGTTCCGTTTCAGAAAAGACTAGGCCGAGCAGTAATGCACCGATGGCTTCCGCAACATGAATCGTTTCCGAGAAACCGGCAATGAAGAATAGTAATGCGAAAACGACGATGATAAAAATCTCATCGGAGGTTATATTGAATAATTTGTTAAGGACCCCAGATGCTTTCCGGGCGATAACGAAAAATATCAGCATATACCCTATCGCGATAAATGTAGAAAGTAATGTTCCCCAAACGGAACCAGAAGAGCTTAATACCAATCCGGATACGACTGATAAATAAACGGCGAGGAAGATATCTTCAAACATGATGATGCCAAGGATTAGCTCCGTTTCATTGTTACCGGTCCTTTTAAGATCCACAAGTACCTTTGCCACAATGGCACTTGAAGAAAAACTTATGATCCCGGTTAATATCAGAACCTCTTTTAAGGGAAGACCGAGCAGGAAACCGTACAGCAAGGCCATTCCCACGTTGATTAAAATGTAATAGGTTCCGCCTGTCACGATATTTTTCCCGGACTTCATGAGCTTTTTCACGGAAAATTCAAGCCCAAGGTAAAACAGAAGGAATAAAATACCGACACGACCGAGGAATGCTATTATTTCATCACTTTCAATGAAACGCAGGTCAATTAATCCGAAGTGCGGGGCATGGGGGCCAACGAGCATCCCGATGATAATTAATAGTGGAACATTTGATATTTTGAATTTACCTGCAACGAGAGCGGCTAATGCCACTAGAAGTAGGGCAGTACCCACTTCAAAGACTAAATGGTCCATATGAGCTTAGTCACTCCTTTCGTCAGTCAATAATTCTCTTGTCAGGTTACGGATATCTTTTCTTTCACCGGATATCACAAGAGTGTCGCCTGTTTCGATGATGGAGTCAGGACCAGGATTACTCAATTGTTTTTTTCCTTTTTTAGAATGGGCGATAACGGTCACGTTATAATTGCTCCTGATATCAATCGAACCGATCGTTTGATTGATGGCCTTTGAACCTGGTTCGACTTTGAACCATTCAATCACCAAGTCACCCAATGACATTTCAATTGTTTCAAGTGCTTGTGGTTTATAAACCATGCCGCCTATGATGGAAGCCATTTGCCGGGATTCCTGATCGTTAAGGGTGATGCTCGATATGACGTCCTCATGTTCATTATCAAAATGGTATAATTCCCGACGGCCGTCATCGTGAATGACGATTACTAACTTTTCATCATTTCTCGTTATGATTTCGAATTTTTGGCCAATACCAGGAAGTTCACTTTCTCTAATTCTCACTGGAATTCCTCCTTAAAATGTTGGTTAGAGTTATATAGAAGATAGCAGGATGTTTATAAGTTAACGTCAATATTCGTATTGAATTTCTTCTCCTTGGATATGCCGATGTATTTTAATGTCTCCGATGGACTGGAATGATGGTAATGCTTCTGTATCAAGGCCAGTGAAACTCCTTGTTTATAGGCATGGTAGCCAAAAGTTTTACGCATCGAACTTGCTCCGAATTTGCCTGTCAGCCCTGCACCTTCGACAGCATCATGGATGATTCGGTGCGCCTGTTGACGTGTTATCGGCTTTTTTGTCTTAGGGGAAAGAAATAAAAATTGACCTTCGATAACCTTAGAGCCTTTAAGGTATTCTTGTAACGCGGTACGGACTTTCAGGTTCAAATAAATTTGATTGACTTCGTCATTTTCCGTCCGTTGTTCATAGAACTCCTTGATTTTGCCCGTTTCATCCAGAACGCTGGCCACGGTGATTTCAAGCATTTCATTTATCTTCATACCTGTATTGATGCCGAGTACAAACAATAAATAATCCCGACTGGAGTGAGCGCGTAAGTATGTTTTTATTTTGCTGATTTGATTGATATCCTTAAAGGCTTCTACATATTCCATAGATCTTCTCCTCTTGCCAATGTAACATAATTACATTATAACACAAGTTATGTAACATTGCATGCGTTAAGTCCTATTAAGGCTTCTCCAAAAAGCAAAGTACTGTTGAACCAAAAAAAGCTTTTTCTTATTCTCTACACAATCAAGTGAAAATATATCAGTTTCTTTTAAAAGCAAAAAGGGGTTTGTCTACATTTTTTTATGGCTTGTACAATGTGGGCGTGGTTGTAACGAGAGGCACTAAGCTTTCCAGAGGCGGTACGGGAGCCGCATCGGCTTTCAGCGAGGCTGCTGAAAGACTAACGGTTTTGAATGAGTTATTGTTTTTTTAACAAAAATAGATCACCTCCTGTACGATAATGAACAGGAAGTGATCTATTTCTTTCATATTTAGTTACTTTTCTGCTTTGATTTTCGTGAAAATTCGTTTGAGGTTGACTGCGAAAATGGCTGTTGCTCCTTGAATTCTCATGCCAAATAGAGACCCGCTGATGATGCTTCATCATACCCGTGTCTGTGTAGTCGGATAACGATTTGAAATGGCGTTTTTCACAGGATAAATCGTTATTATGTATTATTGATATGTTTAACTATGGAATTAAACTTTATATGCCACTTTCTCACAAGGATATGAAACGTTAATTTAAATAACTTAAATAAAATGAAGTATCCTAATAATGTCCCTGATATATTAAAGATTACATCATCAATATCAACAAATCTAAAAGTATATCCTGCATATAAAGCTGTTAGTAGTTGACCTGATTCGAGAATTATTCCAGTTAATACACCAGCTATTAAAATTTTCTTAAATGAGGCTCTAAATAAGAAGGGTAATCCAAAGCCTAGTGGGACAGTCATTAAAATATTAAAAAAGCTCAATTTGGTAAATTCATATTTAAATGGGATTAAATTCATTTCTCTCCAAACATTTTGCCCCCCAAATGCTTCTCTTTGATCATCATCTACATAAATGGGAAATTGAGTGAGGTTTATAACATTACATAAATAAACATACATAATTGTATAGAATAAAAGATAGGTATAACTTTTTTTGAAACTTAATTTTAGTATTAGTGCCAAAATGATATATAAAATTATAAAACTGTAAAGAATCCAACCGCTGAAATGATAAACCATTTTAGAGACTCCTATCGTAAAAATATTATCTTAATAAAGAAAGAACTTATAAAGAATTATAAGCTCTTTCCAGTTTTTAATTTGATATTTTTCCTGAACCTTTTATATTTCTACCGTCATCAACTCTAAAAATTTGCAAATAATACTTAGTACCCCCACCTAGTCCAGAATAGCTACCTGACACACTAGAAGAAGTACCATTTTTATTAGGTGTAGCTTTTATTGTACCAAAACTGTTACCTGAGGTCTTATTCCATAATTGATAAGTTATGGGGTTAGGACCTACAGGGCTAGGGTCAGAGCTATATTGATAATGTGTACCACTTAATTTTGCAGTTCCTTTATTTAATTTAAAATATTGACCGTTTTTACTTCCATCAACTATACGAAGATTCATTGTAAAGCTATAAGCGTTAGTTGCTGCAAAAGCAAAAGAGGGCATTGCTATTATAATGGATAATATACATATCACTGAAACTGAAAATAATTTAGTTTTCAATAATTACACCCTTTCAGTTTTTTTATATGTGACCACATATTACCTATTTGTTAACAAGGACTATAGTATCGTAAATATCTACAATTTACGTCTCAATTTTGAAATGTTCTGTTTCAGAAAAGAATAATAGTATAAAGAAATAAATGGTGAAATGATGTTTGAATATTTAATTTTATTTTAAAATTCATGGTGAATAATGATTGTAAGTTAATGAACAACAGATGTATTAAAGGAAGTGGTTGTAACGCAGATAAATCAAGTTTATCGAGTTGAGGTATAACCATGAAAAAACAATCTTTTACATAATCACTATGTTATTTATCAGCATACAATTTTAGTAGTAAAGAAATTAAGGTGAAATTTAATGATGTTGAGTGTTAGAAATCTGGGCTATGTGTCTAATATCAGTATTTATGATAAGCCTAAAAAAGTCGCAATTTTAGACAGCGTTATTAATGATCAGCAACCTGCATTAAATGGACAAATTGTTGCTAAATATGACGTAATTAGTAAAAAAATTATACAAAAGATTTATATGGTCATGGAACTCCAATTGCAAGCATAATTGCCGCAAAGGAAAATGAAGAAACGGTGCAAGGAATTAATCCTTTAGTAGAAGTAAACGGTGTAAAAGTAATTGATGACGAAGGGAGGGATAAGAAGAAAGGCGTATCACCTTAGAATTACGTAACCAAGGTGCTCGCATCAAGTGTAATTTTGTATAGGATGAAACAAATCCTTCCATTCCATGTTTTAGATAGCGACCCATCTTTTCAGAGGGGATAAACCTCATGTCTTTCTTGGTTTTTTTCCTTCTAAGTACTCTAAAACTGCATTTGATTTTTGGTCTATCGTATATTTAGGAAAAAAAACTGCACCTCCAATTGTTAGATGTTGTCTAACAATTGGGGTGCAGTTCAAAGACAGCCATTTATTTCTAGTATACGGCTTTTTGTAGTTTGTGAATGACCTCAAGTGAAAGCCCGGTTCCGATGGCAACTGATTCAAGCGGGTTATCTGCAAGTTGGACTGGGACGACAATTTCATTCGTCAGCCATTCTTGTATCCCGTTGAGAAGTGCACCCCCGCCGGATAAGATGACACCTTGATCGACGATATCCCCGCTCAATTCAGGAGGACAATCTTCCAAAGTGGCCCTGATTGCTTCCAGTATATGAAGAAGCGATTCTTGAATGGCTTCCTGGACGTCAGTGGATGATATTGTAATCGGCTTTGGGAGACCCGTTACAAGATCGCGGCCCCTGACTTCCATGCTGATCACGGAATGTTTAACGAGTGCGTAGCCGATTTCTTTTTTTATTTCCTCGGCTGTTCTTTCCCCAATCAGCACATTATGTTTTTTTCTAACATATTGGCTGATATCTTCATCCAATTGATCTCCGCCAATTCTGATTGAATTGCAAGAAACGACGCCGCCATAAGAGATGATTGCGACCTCAGTCGTTCCGCCGCCGATATCAACGATGACATTGGCAACGGGCTCTTCGACAGGCAGGCCCGCACCTATTGCTGCTGCTACTGGTTCCTCGATAAGGTGGACCTGTTTCGCTCCGCAGCTTTTGACTGCATCCTGAATGGCCCTTCTCTCAACTGATGTGGAACCTGATGGTGTACAGACCACTACACTAGGTTTGCGAATCGATAAACCTAGGGCCTTACTTGCTTTTTTCATGATTTCCCGAAGCATTTGCGCTGTTACATTAAAATCCGCAATGACACCATCCTTAAGCGGACGGATTGCCACGATATTTCCGGGTGTTTTCCCGATCATGTTTTTTGCATCCACACCGACTGCCAATACTTTATTAGTCTCTATATCAATGGCCACCACAGATGGCTCATTAAATACGATTCCTTTATTTTTACTGTAAACTAGCGTATTTGCAGTTCCTAAGTCAATGCCTATTTCTGTATTTGATAACATTTAGTCACCCCTCCATAAGAGTTTGACCCCTATATACTCATTCTACCTTTTATTGCGAGTTTGTGGGGGTGGGAAATCTAGTAAATGGTGGAATTGCCATGCCGTTTCTTTTCATAGAGCGAAAACATGATGAAATATAAAAGTGCACTGGCGATGGCAAGACCGCGGATAACGGCAATTGTCGCCAACATTCTGCCTATTGTAAAATATTGACCTCTCATATGTACCATTTTTAGTATATTTCACACAGCGCTCCTCACTTCAGTCGAAAACAAGCGTGGGTGGCTGCTTTGAATCAACTTAGCTTATTTTATGTTAAGATATAGAAGAAAATCAGCTTAGATAAAGAAGGTAATTTTGTGAGTGCAAATTTAATCGAGAGTAAGAGTTTTAGAGTCATCTTTACAGCTTTTCTAGCCTTCCTGGGTGGTTATGCGTTTGATAGCCTTGGAATATACCTGCCATGGATGCTTGGACCATTATTCGTCGTGATGATCGCGAAAGTGAAGTTAAGGAAGTACTTGTTTTGGTCTAAAACCTTTAGAAGTACTGGATTGGTCATTCTAGGATTACAACTGGGCAGTTCATTCACGAAACAATCGTTAAATGAGATGATTGAATATTTGCCTGTTATGCTTTTTACGACAATCGCAATCATTTTATTTACAGTTTTGACTGGCTGGTTTGTCGGGAAACGAATGAACTTATCCTTGGGCACATCCATGCTTGGCAGTTTTCCGGGAGGGCTTTCCCAGATGGTGGTCTTAAGTGAGGAAATGAAGGATAGTGATGAAACGGTTGTAGGTTTCATGCAAACACTGCGGGTCATCCTGGTGATATCCATTGTTCCTTGGATCGTGACCCATGTAATGTCAGTTGGATCAGGTACGGTAATGACCATATCGGAGCGGCCGTTTTTCTTATTTGATTATGATGGGAAATTAGCCATCATGATGTTGTTAACCTTGCTATTATTCATCTTCATCACAAGGAAAGTGAATTTTCCGCTGCCTTTTTTGCTAGGACCTCTCATGGCTGCAGCACTATTCAATTTAGCAGGACCAGGTGCCCCGCAGATTCCTGATTTTTGGTTGAACTTGTCGCAATTGTTGATCGGCGCACATTTAGGCTACACACTGAAGGTTGATAATCCCCGACTTTTCAGAAAGATGTTTGGGGCTGTATTCGTCAGTAATGTCCTATTGATTGGATTTTGCTATTATCTTTCCGTTCAGTTTGCCCCGATCCTATCTTTGCAGCCGAACGAATTATTTTTGAGCATGGCGCCAGGCGGCGTCGCCGAAATGGCCGTAACAGCCATGTCTGTGCATGTGGATTTATCCGTTGTCACAAGTTTTCATTTATTCAGGATCCTATTCATTTTATTTTTCCTGTCACCCATCATAAAATGGCTGGTTGGAAGAAGCAAGGGAAAACAAGAACAGGGACAAAGCTGACAGGCTTTGTCCTTTTTCTTTTCGGAAAAACTGAAGAGTGAAAAGAACAAATGTCAGGCGTTATGCGGAACTCACGAGTAAACCGCTGAAACTCACGAGTAAAGGCAGAAAATTCACGAGTAAACTGCTGAAACTCACGAGTAAAAGCAGAAAACTTACGAGTAAACCGTCAAAACTCACGAGTAAAAGCGCATATTCCAGACGTTATGAGAAAAGTACGAACGGAACAGGCTTGAAATTCAATTCTCGAAAGAATATTGTACCCGAACCATTGAAATGTGCTGTTGAATAAGCTCATGTAGGCGCCGAAGTTGGTAGGTTTTGTGAGAATTTAATGAAAAATGAAATCGAATAGTAAAATAATCCTCACTTTTTTTGAACTTCATCCGATATAAGGAGGAGACGAGACTTTAAATGAATGGGTGAGTATTATGGATATAACATCAGTTTTGGGCGTAGTTCTCGGTATTGTGGCCATCTTGGTCGGAATGGTGTTGAAAGGCGTAAGTGTAACGGCGTTGATTAACCCGGCGGCTATTTTGATCATTATTGTAGGGACGATAGCTGCTGTCGTAACGGCTTTCCCTTTGTCGGAATTAAAAAGACTACCAAAAATATTCAAGGTTTTATTCTATGAACAAAAATTGACAAAGCCTGAAGATTTAATAAAAACCTTTTCGGAATGGGCGGTCATTGCCAGGAAAGAAGGCCTATTGGCATTGGAAAGCATTTCGGATCAAGTGGATAATACCTTTTTGAAAAATGGCTTGAATCTTGCAGTAGAAGGCCAGAGTGCCGATTATATTCGTGATATTTTAGCGGAGGAAATAGACGCGATGGAAGAACGTCATTTAAGCGCGGCAGCGATTTTCAGTCAAGCCGGTACATACGCACCGACGCTAGGCGTATTGGGTGCGGTAATCGGGCTGATTGCTGCATTGGGGAATATGGCTGACACGGAGGCATTGGGACATGCCATATCTGCCGCATTCGTCGCAACCTTGATGGGGATTTACACGGGGTATGTATTATGGCATCCATTCGCCAATAAGCTCAAACGGAAATCGCAGCAGGAAGTCCGAATCAAAGAAATGATGATAGAAGGTATTTTATCGATCATCGAAGGGGAAGCTCCAAGAACGATTGAACAGAAATTAACATCCTATTTGCCTGCTGGAGATCGTAAGAAGTGGTTAGAAGGCGATGTGAGAGAAGATGGCTAGGCGCAAAAAGAAACAAAGGCATGAAGAGCATATCGATGAATCATGGCTGGTTCCCTACGCCGATATCTTAACATTGCTTCTTGCGCTTTTTATCGTCTTGTTCGCTTCAAGTTCGGTTGATTCAGTAAGGTTCCAGCAGTTGTCCAATGTATTTAACCAGGTTTTTACAAGCGGAACGGGTTTTATGGATTTCCCAAGTGATTCCCCCAGCAATGAGCCGACGTCACCAGAACAAAGAACAGGTGCAGAAGATCTTGAGAAGCTAGGGAAAAACGAACAAGAAGATCTTATGGAAGTTCAGGAGCGTGTAAATGCCTACATCCAAAAAAATGATTTAACGGATAAATTGGGAACGAACCTTACGGATGAAGGGATGTTGATTTCAATTAGGGAAAACGTGCTGTTCGAATCGGGGGTGGCTGAGGTGAGGCGTGAAAATCGAAAGATCGCTAAGGAAATCTCGGATTTACTGGTCATGGACTTACCCAGAAACATTATCGTAAGCGGACATACCGATAATATTCCCATTAAAAATTACCAATATGAATCCAACTGGGATCTGAGCGTGATGCGATCCGTGAATTTTATGAAACTTCTCCTAGAAAATAAAGAGTTGGATCCCGAAATGTTCAGTGCTAAAGGGCATGGGGAATTCAAGCCGGTTGCTTCTAATGAAACGAAAAAAGGAAGAGCGAAAAACCGGAGAGTTGAAATCCTAATTGTTCCACGGACAGCGATAAATGAGTGAAAACCTGTCAGGAATGGACGGGTTTTTCTTTTTGAAGGAGAATATATGGAAAGAGAATATACAAATGTGATGGAAGAAATCGTTGTGACATGGGTGCAGGTATTAATGTCAGGTATGGAATATCAAACATTTTGTTCGTGCAGAAAATGTAAGAATGACATCATCACATTATCATTGAATAACCTGCCTAATTACTATGTAACCACGGAAGAAGGGCGGAAAAGGATATTTGGAAATTTGAATACAGAAGAAAATAGGGAATGGATCAATAAAAGAATCATCAATGCGATACACGTTGTTGGCCAGTATCCTAAACATTGATCAAAAGGCTGCCATTATCTTTTTTCCGATATTAAAAAAGGCGGACAGCGACCTCCGAAGGGATTTAGGAAATATAGCGGTACATTACTCATAAACAAAAGGGACAACCATTAATTATGTGTTTATTTATGGTGGCAAAGGGAACATAAATAAAGTACAAAGTTGGTTCATTCGATCAAAAATTGAGGAGATGAATGATTATGGGTAAAAATATTGCATGTGTTGTAACGAATATGTTTGAGGACTCGGAGTATAGTGAACCGGCAAAAGCATTCGAAGAAGCCGGCCATACGGTAACGACGATTGAAATGGTAAAAGGGAAAACTGTTAAAGGGAAACAAGGGGAGGTAGAAGTCGAGATTGATGAAAGCATCGACTCAGTGAAACCAGAAAATTTCGATGCATTATTCATCCCCGGTGGGTTTTCCCCTGATCAACTGCGTGCTGACGAACGCTTCGTATCTTTCGCCAAATCGTTCATGGATGATAAAAAACCAGTATTTGCGATCTGTCATGGACCGCAGTTGTTGATTACGGCCAAAACACTTGAAGGACGCCACGCAACAGGATATACATCCATTAAAGTCGATATGGAGTATGCTGGTGCCACCTATTTGGACAAAGAGGTTGTGGTTTGCGGCAACCAGCTTGTAACCAGCAGGACACCTGAAGACCTTCCGGCATTTAACCGGGAATCGCTCAATCTATTGAAATAATGAAAAATCCCGGCAGCTGCCGGGATTTTTCATTTTAAAAGGATTCATATACTTCAATCTTTGCAGTAAAATAAAAGGAGAGACGAATTAAAAAGGAAGTGTCACGATTGATCGTATTAAAATCTGCGCGTGAAATTCAAGCGATGCATGAATCGGGTAAAATTTTGGCAGCTTGTCATAGGGAGATTGCAAAATTGATTGTTCCTGGGGTGACAACATGGGAAATAGAAGAATTTGTTGAAGGATTCTTAAAAAAACATGGTGCGAAGCCGGAACAAAAGGGTTACAAAGGGTATGAGTATGCGACATGTGCCAGCATAAATGAAGAAATTTGTCATGGTTTCCCTCGTAAGACCCCTTTGAAAAACGGAGATATCGTAACGATTGATATGGTCGTTAATTATAACGGGGCCCTTGCTGACTCTGCTTGGACGTATACGGTCGGTAAGGTTTCAAAGGAAACCGAACATTTAGTGAATGTGACGAAGGAATCTTTATATAAGGCGATTGAAGTATGTGTGGAAGGCAATCGGATTGGAGATATAGGTCATGCCATACAAACATATGTCGAAGCGGAAGGCTTCTCTGTCGTTCGTGATTTTATCGGACACGGGATAGGAAATGTCATTCATGAAGAGCCGCAGGTTCCGCATTATGGACTGCCGAATAAAGGTCCGCGTCTTAAGGAAGGCATGGTATTCACCATCGAGCCAATGGTAAACGTAGGTACATATAAAGCAAGCCGGGATCCGAATGGATGGACGGCATCCACTGCAGATGGGAAATACTCGGCACAATATGAGCATACGATTGCCATTACGAAAAACGGTCCGCTTATTCTGACCGAACAATGAACATAAAAAAACAGCATCGATTATGATGCTGTTTTTTCATGTTAATCAATTGGACGTTCCAATGAATACAAATCTTCTTCAATATTTCCTAATCTGTCCTCAATGACTTTTTTAGCATCTTTGATACCTTCATTATAAATAAAGGGAGCAATATTTTCGAAAATGAACTGCAAATGATTTTCAGCAGCGATTTCACCGATTTCCTTGCCTTGTTCCTGATACACATATTCTTGGATACTTTCGATCATCTTGCGGCGCTTTTCAATGGGAAATTGTATGAACATTGTGCCCTCCTTCATATTTGTTCTAAAAACCATGTAATGAATTGATCCGAATCCAATGGGAAGACGGGTACTGAAGCATGATTCCTTGTTCGTTCCAGACATTCGGGCCAAGCCACAGCTGCTTTGACATTAGTAAGCCGTTCCAATAACAGGAGGTCACTTTCTTCTTTGATTAAAATGACCTTAGGAAAGTCCACTTGCTTATAACCTTCAATTAAAATCACATCAGGGAGAAATAGATACAGTAATTGAATTAGTTCAGTGATAGGGGCTTTCCCCTTGAAATTGCCGAGCAGCTCGATTGTGCCATCTCCTTCAACAAGTGAGGCGGCCGCCCCGGCATGAAAGTGTTTATTGGAATCCTTCGTGCCTGTGACATCTGGTTTTCCGCCATGTCCATGATGTTTTAAAACGGCTGTCTCTAATTTTGCTTCGCGAAGCTGTTTGATTATATTCGTTATGAAGGTCGTTTTTCCTCTATTTTGGTAGCCAACAACCTGGAAAATAAAGGGCTTCACCAAGGCCATTTGCATCCTTCTTGGTCATCGAGCAGCAGGATGTCCACAAAATCTCCAGTTTGGAAACCACGGGTCCCCCCAGGTAAGACGGTCAGTGAATTGGCACCTGCCAAGCTTGTTGTAATATTGGATTTATCCACACCACTAGGAATTACCTTCAACTGGCCGGATTCGTAAAATAATCGGGTCCGAAGCAGACGTGAGAATGGATTGGGTTTTAAGAAGTCTTCTGCCAATTGTGCCGTCTCTTTTCGTAAATGCGGATGTTCCGAAAACAGCAAGGTGCGGATGATCGGTCTTGCAAATAGTTCAAAGCCGACATAACTGGCGGATGGATTGCCGGATAAACCGAATAAAAATTTGTTATTATATACGGCTACGGTCGTCACGCTGCCGGGGCGCATGGCCACTTTGTTGAATAAGACATCAGCGCCAATTTTTTGATAAATATCCGGGAGAAGATCAAAATCACCGACAGAAACTCCTCCTGTTGTAATGAGCAGATCCACTTCCTCCAAGGCAGTTGAAATGGCCTCGTAGCTTAATTCGAATTCGTCCTTAAGCTTTCCGTAGAAACGGACTTCTCCTCCGGCCCTCCGAATTTGGGCGGAGATGGCATGTGAATTGCTGTTGCGAATTTTGCCGGGCTGCAACGGTTCATTAACATCAAGAAGTTCAGACCCGGTAGCGAATAATCCGACGACAGGCTTAGTGGCAACTGGCACTTCGGCATAACCGAATGTTGCGAGCAAGCCGATGATCCCTGGATTGATCGCTGTTCCTTTTTTCACAAGAACATCGCCTTTCTTTGCATCCTCACCTTGAAAAGAAACGTTTTCGCCTTCCTTAAGCGAGCGTTTAAATGATATGTACTTCTTTCCGTCCTTCTCGAATTCCTTCGTAAGCTCGAGCATGATTACGGCATCACACTCAGCTGGCATCTGAGCTCCAGTCATGATCCTTGCCACTTGATTTTTTTGAACAGGAATATTCGATACCATACCCGCAGCCAACTCTTCAATCACTTCGAACTCGAGAGGGTTATTTATGGAACCTTCGGCCGTATCCTTGGACCTAAGGGCGAATCCATCATATGGCGAGCGGTTAAAATGCGGAACATCATTTGTAGCTACAATATCTTGAGCCAAAAAACGGTCATGGCTTTCCTCGAGGGGGATCAGTTCCATATGTCCTGTTAATTTATGCTTCATCACTTTTTCCACTGCTTCTGCAATACTGATGGGCGTTCTTCTTTCTACCATGCTTACAACTCCTGTCGGTTTTCAATTTCTATATCCAATGTAGCAGAATTTTTTAAAAAATGAAAAAAATCCTCACCGGTATGGGAGGATTTGAATGTTACTTATTACGCAGTCTTCCAAGTTCTTCAGCGATAGCTTCCATTTCACGGACACTGAAATTCGTTTTTTTCATCACCATTATATAAATATCGTGCAGTTCTTCGTACATCTCGATATCAAAATGGGTCGATTTGATTGCACCGAAGTTCATTACTTTTAATTTATCCTTGATTGCTTCGATCATAAACTCGACACTTTCGGCTGTGTTTTGCGTTAAATCCATTTCCCTCATCCTTTCATACGTTCCTAAATTATTTTCATCTTTGCATGATTACCTCTAGAAGTCAATGAATATTCGGGTGGAAAACGAAGCTTGATTCCCGATTCACTTGGTCATCTCCCGCGTTTTAAAGTGAGAGAGTTTGGGAAAAGATAGGAAAAAACTTTATTAAACATTGTATAATGGAGGTAGCTACCATTATCCATCACTAATATATGAAGAGGAGGAGAATATATGAGCAACATTCGAGAAGAATATAAGTGTGCCAAGAAAAGCAAATTTATGCAAGCGGTCTTTATTGGGGCATTGGCTGGGGCAGCGATAAGCCTTTTTGATAAGGATACGCGTAATTCTGTATTGGAAAACAGTAAAAGCTGCATGGGTAATATGAAGGGATTCATGAAGAATCCCAATGGGGTGCTTACACAAGTACGTGAAACATCATCAAAGGTCCGTTCCACTGTTGAAAAAATTTCCGATGATGTCTCCTTCATTTCCCAAAAGGTGGAGGAAATGAAGGATATTCCTTCGCAAGTTGCCCAAGTGGTGATGGAGACGAAGGAAGTTTTTGCTGCAGAGGAAGAAGAGCCAACTTCAAGTCACCATGAACGGATTTCCTTAAATTAGAAAATGGGGTGGAGGTATGGCCAATAAAAAAGAATGGCTGAAAGGCTCATTCTTTAAGACATTCATAAAACGGTTACATGTGGATGATGTGTCGGGGCTTGCCGCACAGCTGTCTTATTTCTTTTTACTTTCCCTGTTCCCGTTACTTATTTTTTTATTCACTTTATTGGCCTATCTGCCATTTTCCCAAGAAGATATATTGAATACCATCCGTACATATGCGCCTGACGATTCGATGAAAATCATTGAGGCTAACCTATCTGAAGTGATGGAAGCGAACGGGACTTTATTGTCGTTTGGTGTCATTGGAACGATATGGTCGGCCTCGAATGGGATGAATGCAATCATTAAAGCATTTAACCATGCATATGGTGTAAAAGAAAGTCGAACTTTCTTTATTTCCCGGGGAATGTCGATTCTTCTTACTTTAGCGATGATTTTTGTTTTTATTGTCGTTTTATTGCTGCCGGTATTCGGAAAACAGATCGGAGTGTTTTTATTTGCCGAAATTGGACAATCCGATGAGTTTCTTACGATTTGGAACCAACTTCGCTGGTTGATCAGTACGCTTGTATTTTTAATTGTGTTCACCATCCTTTATTGGATTGCGCCCAACATAAAGCTGAAATGCATAACCGTAATGCCTGGTGCTATCTTTGCAACGGCAGGATGGAGTCTCGCTTCCTTTTTGTTTTCTTTTTATGTGGATAACTTCGCAAATTATTCCGCAACATATGGAAGTCTTGGAGGGATAATCGTATTAATGGTCTGGTTTTATTTATCGGGACTCATCATCATACTGGGCGGGGAAATAAATGCGCTCATAAGTGAAAAGGAAAAACCAAAATGTAGATGAGCTTCCTGTAGTTTCCGTAATAGCGGACTATCATGCTGCGAATACTATTCAAGAAATAATAACTTTTGAAGAGGAGGAGTTCTTTCATGAGTAAAAAGGATGGCAGCACAAAGCAAAAAGGAAAAAATAAAGGTTCGAACCATAAAACATCAGGTTCTGCAAACGGTAAGAACGGATATCACTAAATGAAAAAAGCATAAAAAAGGGAGCCCTCGAGGGCTCCTTTTTCATGCTTAGTTTCTCAAAAGTCTTAAGCTGTTCAGTATAACGAGAATTGTGCTTCCTTCATGGCCAATCACGCCATATGGGAGGTCTAGAAATTGAAGGAAATTGGATGCGATCAGGATCATGATGACCGAAATTGAAAAGATGACGTTTTGTTTGATGATCCGATTCATTTTCTTGGATAATTTGACTGCTTCCGCAATGCGCGGCAGATCATTCTTCATCAGAACGACATCTGCTGTCTCCAAGGCAACATCCGTGCCTTCACCCATTGCAATTCCAACAGATGCTGTTGCTAGTGCAGGTGCATCATTTATGCCATCCCCAACCATTGCTACAGTGCCAAAATGTTCTTTCAGCTTTTTCACTTCAGTCACTTTGGTTTCAGGTAGGCATTCGGCAATATATGCATCAATATGGCTCTCCGAAGCAATCGCTTTAGCCGTTTTTTCCCCATCCCCTGTAAGCATGACGGTATGGATGCCCTCATTTTTTAAGGCTTCGATGGCTGTTACGGTTTCTTCACGCACGACATCTTTCAAAGTGAGTATGCCTGCAATTCCTTGATCATCTTTTGCATAAACGATTGTCTTACCTTGTTCAGCCAATGTCAGTGCAATGCCATTTTGGAATCGTTCTGCTTCACTGCGACCGACGAAATCAGCTTTTCCGACTTGCCAAAGCACGCCATTGATATAGGCTTGAACCCCATTACCTGAGATATCTTCCATGTTATTTGGTTTAATGATATCCTTTTGCAATTTTGATTTGGCATAACGTACGATCGATGTTGCCAAAGGGTGATTCGAATAATTTTCAACAGATGCAATATGAAATAAGAAATCATCTTCGTTTAAATCTTCGCGGATAATGACATCCGTTACCTCTGGTTTTCCTTTTGTCAATGTACCGGTTTTATCTAAAGCAATTGCCTGCAGATTACCTAGATTCTCAAGATGGATGCCTCCTTTAAATAAAATGCCATGACGGGCTCCATTTGAAATGGCAGAAAGTGTAGCAGGCATGATAGAGGCCACAAGGGCACAAGGAGAAGCGACAACGAGCAGGATCATCGCTCTGTAGAATGTCTCGGTCCAGCTCCACCCCAATAGGAAATGGGGTACGAACATCATCAAAGCGACAACAGTCAATACTACTTTTACATAAGTCCCTTCAAACCGTTCAATGAACAGCTGGGAAGGGGACTTTTCACTTTGTGCGGATTGAACGAGAGTGATTATTTTTTGAAATAATGTTTCACTTGCCGGTTTGGTGATTTCCACGGTAATCGTTCCACGGAGATTAACCGTTCCCGCAAATACTTCATCATCCAATGATTTACTGACTGGTATGGATTCGCCAGTGATGGCGGCTTCATCGATATTGGTACGGCCGTCCGTGATTTTTCCATCTGAAGGAACTCTCTCACCTGGTTTCACTAAAATCAAATCCCCGACATGCAGCTGTGAAACGGATACGGTTTCTTCATATCCATTAGTGATGCGCAGTGCTTCTTCGGGCTGTAAGTCCATTAGTGCCGAAATTTCTTTATGGCTTTTATTCATCGTGTATGTCTCAAGGGCACCGCTTAAAGCGAAGATGAAAATCAATATGGCGCCTTCCGTCCAATATCCGATGACCGCAGAACCGATTGCCGCAAAAATCATCAGCATCTCAACATTCAATTCCCGGTCGGCAATCGTATCTTCTATGCCTTCTTTCGCCTTGGCATATCCGCCAATTAAGAAAGAGGCCAAGTATATGACTATGGAAACAGTTTCCATTCCGTTCTTTGAAAGGGCCCAGCCCAATACTATAAGTAAACCGCTGAATAATGCAGCAATAAGTTCTAGATGAGGTTTTGCTTTTTCCAACCAAGTGGTTTTGCATGCAGCCGGTTGGGTTAAATGTTTAGTATCTGTAGTCATAAGACTCCCTCCCACATTCTTCTCTATTTTGTGTAAATGATATAGATTATCATTTGTGTTATATCTAATTGAGAAAGATAATCAACGTCATTTCTCTGGATAAAATATGAAAGCTGCCACCGTAATTGCGATGACAGCAATGTTTTCAATGGTTTATAAACGTGATGTCCTTTTTGTTATTATTATAGTACCACATATCCTATTCAGAAATAAAGAAGAATGATTCTAATCTAGTAAAAAATATAAAGTATTTCCTAACTAATATAAAGTCTATTGATAAATACCGTTCAAATTGAATAATAAAAGAAGTAGTCCAGATAAAAAACTATACTACATAACTGAAGCAGGCATTTTTTCCTTAAACAAGGCCAATGATATGAAGACAAGGAAAAGCATGATACTGATCATATAGAAAAAGTTCCCTCCATCGATGTGTTCTATAACCAGGCCGCCAAAGAATGGACCGCCGATGCTGCCGAGACTAAAGAATATACTGCATAATAAATTCCCGGCAGGTAATAGGTTTCTTGGCAAAAGATCTGCCATATAACTGATTCCCAGCGAGAAAGTCGAACCAACCATCATTCCGCCAAACATAAAGCAGATGAATAGGCCAAGAACTGAATAGGAATAAATCCCTGCAAGCGTGAATATGGCAAACCCTGAAATAAGAATCGTCAACAAGGTCTTTCGCCGTCCAAAACGGTCACTGACCATCCCCAAGGGAATCTGGGTAAGCAGAGTCCCAGCAGAAAATGCCGGAATGATGATGGATACTGCTGTTAAATCGATTCCGGAGCGCAGGGCAAGTACAGGGAAATTGCTATTCAATGAGGCTTCAAGCACACCAAATGTAAACGGAAGTAAAAAAGCGACCCAGGCTATGCGGCTTACTTTCGTAAACCTTTTGAGTGTGCCAAGGAATGATGTGCTTTCAGAATCATCCTGTTCAGGAAGCTCATTTCTAATAAGGAAAACAGTGGACCAAGCCAGAAGGCTAAGTATGGATGTTATGATGAAAGGCAACGACTGATTGATCTCGAGAAGCTTCGTCATCAGCGGTCCAACCATGAAGCCAAGACTGAAGAAAAGTCCATAAATGGCAAGATTCCTTCCGCGCTTCGCTATTGGTGAAATGGCAGTGATCCATGTCTGTGTAGCAAAGTGAAGTGTATGATCGCCGATACCAATGAAGAAACGCAGAACGAACCAAAACCAGAATGATTTCCAGACAGGAAATAAGGCAAGCGATACAATGACCGTTATCCCGCCAAATAATATCAATGGCTTATAGCCGTATTTACGGAGTGGAGCTTCCATAAAAGGAGAAATCAATAGAATTCCAATATACAGGGAGGCTGCATGAAACCCGTTTAGGGATGAGCTAATTCCTTCATTTTCAAAAATGATGGCAATGATCGGCAGAAGCATCCCTTGAGAAAACCCCGATATGCCGACAATTAAGATTAAAACGCTTAAAAGCAATTTATTATTCATAAAATCATGTCTCCTAAGAAATGTATACCTTCTTGATGTTACATCTTAGGAAGAGGATTAAGCAATAGAAATTTGGGTAAATATTGTCAAGAAGAGAGGTGTTGATAAAATTTCCCTTTGTCTTCACCCGAAGATTATGTATGATAGTTTTTGTTACATAAAAAGAACTATAGGATTGTGAGGAGAAGTATCGTGAATAAAATATTTTTGGGGCTTGTCCTGTTAGGCGTCCCTTTATCTGTCATTGGGTCATTATTGCATTGGCCGAGTGTAATCATGTTCATAGTATATTGCTTAACAATCGTGGCGCTGGCAGGCTTCATGGGCCGGGCCACTGAAAGCTTAGCAATCGTTATGGGACCAAGGATTGGCGGTCTCTTGAATGCAACCTTTGGTAATGCAGTAGAATTGATCATATCCATCTTTTCATTAAAGGCGGGGCTAGTGGGTGTCGTGCTGGCGTCTTTGACTGGTTCCGTTTTAGGGAATTTATTGTTGGTGGCAGGACTTTCATTCTTTGTCGGAGGGACTAAATACAAACGGCAGAAGTTTAATGTATTCGATGCGAGGCATAATGCCGGACTATTGATTTTTGCAGTAATTGTAGCCTTCGTCATACCGGAAATATTCACACAAAACATGGGTGAATCAAGCACGATGTCGTTAAGTGTCGGAATTTCCATTATATTGATCTTATTATATCTTGCTGCATTATTCTTTAAATTGGTTACTCACCGCGGGGTATATCAGCATACAGAGAAACTCGAGGAACATGAAGAGGAAGTACCGGAGTGGAGCAGGAAAAAGGCAATGATAATACTTGCTGCCGCTACATTGGCTGTTGCTTACGTATCGGAAAAACTTGTCCATACGTTTAGCGAGGTAGGGGAAGCCTTCGGATGGTCGGAGTTATTCATCGGTGTCATTATCGTTGCGATCGTCGGTAACGCGGCAGAACATGCTTCCGCCGTCATAATGGCCTATAAAAACAAAATGGATGTCGCTGTGGAGATTGCCGTTGGTTCCACGCTTCAAGTAGCGATGTTCGTCGCTCCTGTACTCGTATTGATTTCGTTAATGTATCCAACCCGTATGCCGCTTGTTTTCACAATGCCAGAACTGATATCAATGGTTTCAGCAGTCTTTCTGGTGATCATGATTTCTAATGACGGGGAAACGAACTGGTTTGAAGGCCTTACCTTATTGGCCGCTTACTTCATTATGGGAATTGGATTTTATTTATTATAAGAATGCAGGCCTTCCGATGTGGGAGGTCTTTCTTTTTATAAAGTTAAAAAATAAAAATGACTCTGCTCAGGTTAGATTTAGCAGAGTCATTTCTATATCAGTAAATTACCATTCATAAGTTATTCCAAAATTTTTCATCATGCTTTTGAAAAAGTTGAGAAAATATTCTAGAGTGTCACACCATCCTTTTACATCAGATTTAAGTATAGGCGAATTCGTTTTCTGTCATCCTTTAAAAGGGTGTCATGGAATGTTCGATAAGCATACCTCCTGAAGGTTTAATAGGTATGAACGATTTCGCCTCCTTTTTATAATGTAAAATAAGTATAACTGATTTGAAGAGAAAAGTAAATATTCTAAATTTTACAAATTTATTACAAAGTTGAAATCGTAATGAAATGTATAGAATGTTGGCTAAAAACAAAATCTATAATCAATATGATTGAACCCCTCAAAAGGAGTGCGACAGCATGAGAAGAACTATTTTTATTACGATGATTGCCCTAATTGCCTTCATTCAGGCGAATGTAAGTTTTGCAGCTGATATACCAGAAGTCAAAGCAGATCCGAATAAGGTGAATATCCCACCTTCAGTATTGAATATTGCAAAGGAGAATACGTATCCGAACCCGACCCAGGATCTTCCGATGCTGCAGCCAAGTAATCTTGCCGAACAATTGATCGATTCGTCGGATATCAAGATTGAAAACCCAGAACTCATCCAAATGTTGAATGAATCCGCAATTGCAAAAGCCCCGCTTGCTTTTGGATACAGGGCGACCATTTACCTTGGCCATTGGGCATTGAATTATGAGTCCTCGGAAACGGCACCAAACTGGGAATACCAAAAGATCAATACGAATTACTATGATAATCGCGGCGGTGAAGTTCCCTATAAGATTCGTTATGTCCAGGAAAGTCAGAAGGCAGTAAGTGGCGGTCTGACAGCGAAAATTCCTAAGGCTGAGGATGTTCAAAAGATGATGCTGCTAAAAGCCACTGAAAAAACGAATTTGCCATTGGCTTTTGAAACGATCATCGGAGCTGGTACGAAAAAAGATCAAGTGTACAATGTTGCTTCAAATAGGATTGGTTACTTATCCAGTTTTGCTTCCGCCGTCAATGAAAAAGGCAAGGTCACATATGGGGAAGTATATTTGAACCTAAAAGGAAATAAAAGAACCATTACGATAAAGAATATCACTTCACAAGGCATCGGTGCATGGATACCGGTTCAGGACCATGTTTCCTTCAGCTTTACAGTCTCGCAGCAACCTAGGTAAATTGAAAAACTCGCCGGATTGGCGAGTTTTTCTTCATATGGTTGACTTCCTCATCCTGAAGTCATCCTTCGGGTAGTAGGCATTTTTGACGAGAACATTCGGGCCCAGACATTTGACTGCCGGGCAGTGGCAGTTCAATTCATTGGCCAGTTTCGAATTCATCCATGTGTCATAGGAATCGGTCAAGGACTGGTCTTTGATATTCCCTAATGTAGGCGCGTCCCCGAAATCGGTCACGATCACTTCCCCGGTGAAAATATTGATGTTCAACCTGGAACGTCCATCAGGGTCATTCCGTACGGTCACTTTATGTGAACCATAAAGTCGTTGAAGCAGCTTTATATCCTCCTTACTGTTATTGCAAGGATAAAATGGCAGGGTACCGAAAAGCATCCAAACATTTTCATCACGGATATCAAGCAAATGATGAATCGCTTCACGCATATTATCCAATGATAAAGTTTCAAGTGCCGAAGCGAAATCGCTTGGATACATCGGATGAATTTCGTGCCTTTGACATCCCATTTCATCGACGATCTGTCTGTGAATATGCTCAAGATGAGGCAATGTCCGTTTATTAAGCATCGTTTCTGCAGATACCAGCACACCAGCTTTTGTCAGGGCACGGGAATTTTCAATCATTTTATCAAATAATATCTTTCGCTGTTCCCGAGATGGTTTTCGGTCCATCATGGCAAAGCCGATATCAATGAATTCATCGATCGTTCCCCAGTTATGGGAAATGTGCAGAACATCCAAATAAGGAATGATTTCCTCATACCGTTCCAAGTCAAGGGTCAAATTGGAATTGATTTGTGTCCGTACCCCGCGGCTACGGGCATATTTCAATAGAGGCAAAACATAATTCTTCACTTGTTTTCTTGAAAGCATCGGTTCCCCGCCAGTAATGCTGAGCGAGCGAAGCAAAGGGATCTCATCAAGGCGCCGAATCAGTAATTCCAGAGGCAGGGCATCCGGGTCCTTGGGCTGAAGTGTGTAACCGACGGCACAATGCTCACAACGCATATTGCAAAGGGTGGTGGTGGTGAACTCCACGTTGGTGAGGCTGAGTTTTCCATATTGTTCAACGTCCATATATGCTTCCCAAGGATCATACTTGGGTGTAATTGGTGTTAAAAGATCTTGCTTGATTATTGACATATTTAAAACTCCTTACGTAATAATGCACTAACCCATTATGAACAATGGGAACAAAAATTGTCAAATGGCGGAGAGCTGCATTTATAGCTTGCCATTGCACTTTCAAGCAGATTTCGTTACGATGAAAGAAGAACGGAAGGAGAGTGCCTCATGGGAAAATCCATTACAGGTAAAAATGAACAATTAACATACTTAAAAGAACGCCTCACGATGTTCATGGAAGTTCTTGATCATATCGAACCGGAAAATACGGAGTTGGAAGATATAGACCGTTTAATCGGCATGATAGATGATTTGGAAGGCAAAGTGGAACAATTCAAAACCCGGGAAGACTAATATCTGTTTCGATAGTATGACTTTTTCAATGTTAATATTCATGAAGGGATGACGAGAAACCTGCGTCATCCCTTTTTAATATCAAATCTTCTTGGAAATGATTGGTGATGACATTTTGACTTATGGGCTATTTAAGGCGCTTTGATCATTTCTCTCCAAATTGCTGTTCATTAAGAAAAATAATTACTTGTTTTCGAAAGATTATGTTAGATGTATAATAAAACGGGTGTTGAATCATTCGCTATTTATAGAGAAGCAGGGAAATGATTAAATCTAATCTAGGGGAAATAAGAGGGGGAAGAGAAATTTGGATATTCAAAAATTCCAAGAAAGTATGTACAGTCTTATCGTTGAAACTTCAACGAATCTTCCAAAGGATGTTCGTCGTGCGGTCAAAAGTGCAAAACAACGTGAAAATGCAGGTACTCGTTCTGCATTAAGCTTGGACACCATCACGAATAATATTACTATGGCTGACGACAATGTATCACCGATTTGTCAGGATACTGGTCTGCCGACTTTCAAAATAAAAACTCCAGTTGGCGTGAACCAACTTGAAATAAAAAAAGCAATCCGAAATGCGATTATTTTAGCGACTAAAGGCGGAAAACTTCGTCCAAACGCAGTTGACTCTTTATCGGGTGAAAATAGTGGGGATAACCTTGGGGAAGGTCTTCCTGTCATCAAATTTGATCAATGGGAAAATGACTATATTGATGTTCGTCTTATCTTAAAAGGCGGCGGCTGTGAAAATAAAAACATCCAATACAGTCTGCCTATGGAGCTTGAAGGATTGGGGAAAGCGGGCCGTGATTTGGACGGAATCCGTAAATGTGTACTTCATTCTGTCTACCAAGCACAAGGACAAGGCTGCAGTGCCGGCTTCATCGGCGTTGGTATCGGAGGGGACCGTTCATCCGGATATGATCTGGCTAAAGCTCAACTTTTCCGCAGTAATGAAGATGTGAATCCGAATGAAGACCTTCGTAAACTTGAAGATTACATCATGAAGACAGCTAATGAATTGGGAATCGGCACGATGGGCTTTGGCGGCGAAACTACACTGCTTGGATGTAAAATCGGTGTCATGCACCGTATTCCGGCAAGCTTTTTCGTATCCGTTGCTTACAACTGCTGGGCGTTCCGCCGTTTAGGAGTGAAAGTCAATCCTGAAACAGGTGAAATCAATGAGTGGTTGTATCAAGAAGGCGAGAAAATCGACTTTGCTTTAGAAGCAGAAAAAGCAGCGAAGGATGAAGTGGCAGCCGCTGCTGAATCGGACGTTAAAGCTTCCCGTGAAATCACCCTGCAAGCACCAATCACGGAAGAACAAATCCGTGAATTAAAAGTTGGTGACGTAGTTCATATTAACGGCAGAATGTATACAGGCCGTGACGCCATCCACAAGCATTTATCTGAAAATCCTGCACCAATAGACTTAGATGGACAAATCATCTATCATTGTGGCCCAGTTATGCTGAAGGACGAAGAAGGTAAATGGCATGTGAAGGCTGCCGGACCAACAACAAGTATTCGTGAAGAACCATACCAAGGAGATATCATGAAACGATTCGGCATCCGTGCAGTTATCGGTAAAGGCGGAATGGGACCGAAAACACTAGAGGCACTAAGTGAACACGGCGGCGTTTATCTAAATGCAATCGGCGGGGCTGCTCAATATTATGCAGACTGCATCAAGTCCGTCGAAGGTGTGAACTTCACCGAATTTGGTATTCCAGAAGCGATGTGGCATCTGAATGTTGAAGGATTTACTGCCGTAGTTACCATGGATTCACATGGAAACAGCCTGCATAAAGACGTTCAGCAATCTTCGTTGGAAAAATTGGCACAATTCAAAGAACCAGTATTTAAATAATTGTATGGCAAAAGACGCTCACCAAACGGTTGAGCGTCTTTTGCATATCTTACTTTTCGATTTCCGGCAGTGGATCGATCCTTGAAGCATCCTCTAAATTCAATCCACTTTTCACAAAATGAACAAACACTCCGCCACCTAAACCAAGACAACCAACAAAGCCTATAGTGATAACCCATTCCAGCATTTCATTCCCCCCTTGCTAAATGTATATGAAAAAAAAGGCGATAATTAACTCAAAAAAGTACAATCTTTTGGAACGCTCGCACATACATTAAAAGAGAAAGGGGGGATTTTCATGCAGAATAGCTACATCTTATACTTTATCGCCATGTTAACCGGTTTTGCTTTCATCAAGCTTCCTGTGGCAAATACGATTTTCTCCGGTCTTGAAACATTCCTTGACGTAGTCGGAATTGTAATCGTTCTCATTTTCGCTATCGCCATTATTTGGAAGGCGGCACAAGCGTTATTTAAAGGATAAACAAAGCATGGGGGGCCAATCCTTTTTCGAGGATAGGCCTTTTTTATGTGGATTAAGGTTTTGCGGGGAAATACCTTTAATAATTCGGCCCGCGGTACTAAAATTTGTCCCTGAGCGTAGTAAATTAGACCCTGGGCCAATAATTCGACATTCACAATATCATGCATATAAATCTTCATGTTCCAAACAATAAGAAAAAAGGACATGGGGGATATTCCAATGAAAAAAATGGTGATTTTATCCGCTTTTATATGCTTGATATGCTCTTTGGCAAGCCCAGCTTTTGCAGAATCCTATAACTGGGGTTTCAATAAAGGAAAAAATGGGACACCTGCCGATGCCGGTAAAAAATTCAATGAAATGCTGCCTGAATATGAAGCGATTTATAAAGGGGATACAAAGAAAAAAGCCGTTTATTTAACGTTTGATAACGGTTATGAAAATGGCTATACGGCCCAGATTTTAGATGTTCTGAAAAAACATGGTGCTCCTGGAGCTTTTTTTGTAACGGGTCATTATTTAAAGACCGCACCTGAGCTTGTTGTCCGTATGGCTAATGAGGGGCATATCGTAGGAAACCATTCATGGAACCATCCGGATATGACCAGCGTGACGGACGATGTGATACGCATGGAGCTTGAGCGGGTAAAAAAAGCAACGGAAAAATTAACGGGGCAAAAGGGAATGAATTACTTAAGGCCGCCTCGTGGGGTATTTAATGAGAGAACAATGAGGGTTGCAAAAAAAGAAGGGTATTACCACATTTTCTGGTCACTGGCATATAAAGACTGGATTGTTGATCAACAAAAGGGTGCCGCGTTCGCACACGATGAAGTGCTTAAGCAGATTCATCCTGGCGCGATTTTATTACTGCATACCGTATCGAAGGATAATGCGGAAGCATTGGACTCAATTCTGACGGAGCTTGAAAAACAGGGGTACACATTCAGTAGCCTTGATGATTTAATGATTGAGAAACGGTTGCCGAACCGAATGCTTTATTAAGATGAGAAGCGGGTCCTGTAGTGATAATTCAGGTCCCGCTTTTATCCATTCTCTTCAATTTCAAGTAATATTTCTGGAAACATGCTATAATACGTGGAAAACTGCTAAAGGATGGATCGCTTGTGTGGACAGAAAAATTACAGGTTCAAGGACCCTATAATTTTGATCTAGTTCTCGAACGATTATCGTTAGACCCACTTCAGGTAGTTGATTTTACTAACAGGACGGTAAAAGTTCCGCTATATATAGAAAAAGAACCAATCGTTTTGCAGGTTCAGGCAATAGGAAATATCGATGAACCATCTTTTATCATCAAAGGTCATTCAGAGGTTTACAAGTCAAAAGCAATCGAACGGTTAAAAAAGGTTTTTCATTGGCATCAGCCATTAGAAGGCGTTTCCCGGCATTTCCGGGAATCAGATTTAAGGGGAATTTTCGAAGAACACCGCGGTACTGCCATAGTCTTGGACTTCGATTACTACAGTTGCCTCGTCAAATGCATCATACATCAGCAATTGAACTTATCCTTTGCCCATACGCTCACGGAACGATTCGTTAAAACCTTCGGCTACCAGATGGAAGGTGCATGGTTTTATCCGACACCGGAAACAACAGCCCAACTTCAAATCGAACAATTAAGAGCCATTCAATTCAGTGGCCGGAAAGCCGAATACGTCATCGGACTTTCCGAGCAGATCATTCAAGGCCATCTCAACCTTGATATAATGGAAAAGCTATCCGATCAAGAGGTTATGGATACACTAATAAAAATACGCGGTATCGGTAGATGGACGGCTGAAAACTTCCTGCTTTTTGGACTTGGCCGGCCGAACTTATTTCCTAAAGCCGATATTGGCATTCAAAATGCCTTGAAAATATTATATGGCTTACCGCAAAAGCCGACCCAAGAAGAAATGGAGTCCTATAGTGTGAAATGGGCCCCATATCTAAGCTACGCTTCCCTCTATTTGTGGAGAAGCATTGAAAAACGGAGTGAAAAGAAATGACAAACATTCAAGATACAAAACTGGAAGTAAATCAAACCCTTCCCCTTACGATTAAACGGCTTGGCATTAACGGGGAGGGAGTCGGTTATTTCAAAAAGAAAGTCGTCTTCGTCCCAGGTGCATTGCCTGGTGAAGAAATTGTAGCTATGGTCACAAAGGTTCAGCCAAACTTCACCGAGGCGAAAATAAAAACCATCCGTAAAGAATCACCGCATCGCATTGCAGCACCATGTCCGGTTTACGCTGAATGCGGCGGATGTCAGTTACAGCATTTAAGTTATGCCCAGCAGCTTATTGAAAAACGAGATATCGTCATTCAAGCGATGGAACGTCATTCGAAATTCCCAGTTTCTTCATTAAATGTAAAAGAAACGATCGGCATGGAAGATCCTTGGAATTATCGCAATAAGAGTCAGTACCAAGTCGGCCAAAAAGATGGCAAATTGATTGCTGGCCTTTACGGCTTGAATTCCCACACACTGATCGATATCCCGAATTGCCTTGTACAGCATAAGGCAACAAATAAGGTAACGCGTACAGTGAAAAAGATACTAAAGAACCTGAACATCTCGATTTATAACGAAAGAAAAAGAAAAGGTGTTATCCGTACGGTCATTACACGGGTAGGCTTTGAAACAGGTGAAGTACAGGTTGTCCTCGTTACTGGTGCGGAAGAAATTCCACAAAAAGATCAGTTGCTTAAACAAATTCGTGACCAACTGCCAGAAGTGAAATCGGTCGTTCAAAACATCAACAACCAGAACACATCACTTATCTTTGGCGAAAAAACGATTCACCTGGCAGGTGAAAAAGTCATCAACGAAACATTGGGTGACCTATCATACGAACTATCAGCCCGTACTTTCTTCCAACTTAACCCGGTCCAAACTGTTCGCTTATATGATGAAGTGAAAAAAGCAGCAGCCTTAACCGGCACGGAAAAAGTGGTTGACGCTTATTGTGGTGTTGGGACCATTGGCCTATGGTTGTCCGAAAATGCCAAAGAAGTCAGAGGAATGGACGTCATTAAAGAATCCATTGAGGACGCCAAGAAAAATGCAAAAAAACATAAACGCAACAATGTTTTCTATGAAACAGGCAAAGCCGAGAATATCCTTCCAAGCTGGACCAAAGAAGGCTGGAAACCGGACGTACTGGTCGTCGACCCGCCAAGATCCGGCTGTGATCAATCATTACTGCAGACAATCTTGAAAGTTAAACCGAAAACCATTGTGTACGTATCATGCAACCCGTCCACATTGGCGAAGGACTTACAAGAACTGGGCTCTTCTTATCGCGTGGAGGCCATGCAGCCGGTGGACATGTTCCCGCAGACGAGCCATGTTGAAGTAGTAACCTCATTGAAGCTGATTAAAGAATAAGCAGAGTGATCCGGGAATCTGTAAAAGATTCTCGGATTTTAATCTGCGTTTATTTCCATCCATTTGTGAAATAATGAAAGTACTGTGAAATCGAGAAATACATAGGAGGGTTTTGGATGCATAATCATGATATATTAATTCGATTAAGATATGCGCTGGATATTAAAAATAAAGATATGGTTGAGATATTTAAGCTCGGGGATATTGAAGTGACAAGAGAAGAAGTCATGCAGATGCTCACAAAACCAAAAGATGATTATTATGATGAATATGATGATGGTATGGATGAAGATGAAGATGGGGTAAACTGCAATAACATGATGTTAGAGTCCTTTTTAAATGGTTTGATCATTTTTAAAAGAGGGAGACAAGAGCCAAAACCTGGTCAGCCTCAAAGTCAGGCACCGGATGTAAAGATTAAGGAAAGTGTGAATAATATCCTTCTGAAGAAACTGAAAATAGCATTGACATTAACCAGCGAGGATATGATTGATATCTTGGATGAAGCAGGTGTCATGATAACAAAAGGGGAATTAAGCGCTATATTAAGAAAAGTGGGTCATAGGAATTATAAAGAGTGCGGGGATCGATACGCCAGGAATTTCTTAAAAGGATTAACTTTGAGATATAGGGGATAAGGGTTCAGTAACTGTTTTTATCATGCACATCATTACAATTAGACTTTGATTTCGTGAAAAGTACTTTTCCGATTTCAGGGTCTTTTTCTTTTAGTATGAACGTTATTGAAGTCATTGGAAAGTTCGAAACAGTTAAAAAACAGAAGGCAGCCTTAAGGCACCTTCGCACGTTCATTAACCTCTTAAAAAGTCTGGTTTTACGAAATTGGGGTTGGGATATTTATAGAAGCCTTCTCCTGCTTCTCTACCGATTTTCCCTTTATCGATATACTCTGTTTTCAATAGGTTAGCCAGCTTTTCAACCTCTGGATCACCTGTCGCTTTCGCTTTTGCAAGTGAAATATTATAAGCGGTATTGATTCCTACCACGTCTAAAATGGCGAAAGGGCCAAGAGGCGCTCCTGTTGCGACCATCCACGTTTTATCGATGGTTTCCGTATCTGCCACTCCTTTTAATAAGAGCATTTGGGCAGCATCCAAAAGGGGGACCAGTAAGGAATTCAAAATATAGCCTGGCTGCTCTTTATGTAAAGGCAGAGGAACCATTCCAATCGCTTTTGCAAAATCAATCACTTCATCGAACACTTCACTATCCGTTCCAGGATGTTTCATGATTTCTGCCGTATTGTTTTTCCAGATCTCATTAGCGAAATGTAACGCCAGGAATTTTTTTGGACGGCCTGTTGCTTCGGCAAATTGGCTTGGCAATAATGTTGAAGAGTTCGTCGCGAAAATTGTTTTATTAGGAGCCACTTTTCCTAACTCCGTGTAAAAATCCGTTTTGATTTGAACCACTTCTGGAATCGCTTCAATCACAAGGTCAGCTTCGGATACTGCAGCAAATAAATCACTGTGGAAAGAAATGCGGGCATAAGCAGTATTGAGATCTTCCTCCGTTGCGCCTATGTCTTCTTTATAGTATGGCTTCAAATTAGTGATCCTATCTTTTGCACGTTCCAATGCTTCATCATTGATGTCATATACAGATACGTTGAATCCTTTGAAGGCGGTTTGAAATGCGATCTGACTTCCTAAAACACCGCTGCCGGCAATCGTGATATTTTTATATTTCACAGCCATTCTCCTTTATTTCTTTGAATATCACTTCTTGTTAATTATTTCACTTATCTTGAAAATAGATGCAGGAATTAGCTTGATATACGTTATTTTCCCTTAATGAAACCTGATAAACGTATGTTAAGAACGTAACAAACCTTCTCAGATGTAGGACATTCTTCATAACTTTTGCCTATCTCTTTGCATAGCTTGTATGTTTTGCTCATTACATCATGAAAGGAAAGTTGCCTATTGCATTTCAATCGAAAAGAATTCCAGGGGTGGACCAATGGATGGCCATTGAGCTGTTAATGGGTTATTCAGAGGAAAGACCGCTTGGCTGTTACATTGTAGAAAATCACAAGGTGTGGATAAAGGAAGAAGGAAATAGAAAAAATCCTAATTTTTCAAACTTTCCTCCTGATAATGTGCATAACTTTTTTGTTTTTTTTGATTTCTTTGTACTTGAACGTAACTTCAATATCCTAAGTTGATCAGCAGCTCTTTTTTTATTGTTGTAATGGACTTAAGCGTCCATTAGTACAATGTAAAACAGACAAAAAAGAGGATAATTATACCCCTTAGTTTACTTGTCTTCATTTGTTTGTTCATCAGATTTTTGGACGATTTCTTTTAGTTCCCCAATGTCACCTTTTGCATTAATAATCTCAAAAATCTCATTTAGGCCTTCCGAGGTTTTTTCATCTTCTGTTTTCACAATACCCCTCCTTAGTTGTAGTTATTTGTTAATGTCTCCAAAAAACAGAAGATAAAACATCGTTCACATTGAAAATTGATGATTATTTTCTCTTCGTATTTCCGTTGATATAAGCGCATTTTAGGCGAATGTTTATTGTAAAACTACAAAAATTCCGATTTTTTTGTCCGTGCAATATGGACAACATTAAAATTATCTATTATTATGATTGTTATAACACTTAGTATAAAGGGATTTAGGTTAATCCTTTGTGTGTTTTTGGAGAAGACACCTGTATTTTTAGAAAAAAGGAAATAAATACAATATTTTTTTAAATAGGGGTAAAACATATAAAAATCCTGCATTTATTCCAGCCATCAATGAGGGGGTATATTAAATGTCAAGTGAAGTATTAAATCAATTTTTGAAAGAAAATTTGGAAGATTTAAAAGAAAAGGGACTATACAACGTTATTGATCCGGTGGAAGGTCCAAATGGTCCGGTAATCACCATTGCAGGCAGGGAGTTAATTAATTTATCATCCAATAATTATTTAGGTTTAGCAACAGATAGACGATTAATAGAGGCTTGCATAGAAGCGACGAAAACATATGGTGTCGGTGCCGGTGCCGTTCGTACGATCAACGGAACATTGGATATTCACGTCAAATTAGAAGAAAAGCTTGCCGAGTTTAAACATACAGAAGCAGCCATTGCTTATCAATCTGGATTTAACTGTAATATGGCAGCGATTTCAGGAGTGATGGATAAACATGACGCCATTCTTTCAGATGAACTGAACCATGCTTCAATCATTGATGGATGTCGATTATCCAAGGCGAAAATTATTCCCTTTATCCATTCCGACATGGACGATTTACGGACAAAAGCACGCCAAGCAAAGGAGTCCGGATTGTATAACAAAGTCATGATCATTACCGATGGAGTTTTCTCGATGGACGGGGATATTGCCAAGCTTCCTGAAATTGTGGAGATTGCAGAGGAGTTTGACTTAATTACTTATGTTGATGATGCACATGGATCGGGTGTATTAGGTAATGGTGCAGGAACGGTAAAACATTTTGGGTTATCGGATAAAGTGGATTTCCAAATTGGAACATTATCCAAAGCAATTGGTGTTGTTGGAGGCTATGTAGCAGGAAAGAAAGATTTGATTGATTGGTTAAAAGTGAGAAGCCGTCCATTTTTATTTTCAACGGCTGCCACACCGGGAGCAGTTGCAGCTAGTATAGAAGCCATCGATATTTTGATGAATAGCTCAGAACTTCAAAATAAGCTGTGGGAAAACAGTGATTACTTGAAAAAAGGCCTAAAGGAATTAGGGTTTGATATCGGGGAGAGCGAAACACCGATTACGCCTTGCATCATAGGGGATGAAGCAAAAACGCAGCAATTCAGCAAGAGGCTGAATGAAGAAGGTGTGTATGCTAAATCCATCGTATTCCCTACCGTTCCAAAGGGTACAGGAAGAGTGAGGAATATGCCTACTGCAGCTCATACAAAAGAGATGCTGGACCGTGCAATAGCCATTTATGAAAAAGTAGGAAAAGAGATGTCGATCATATAAGAGATTGCTTGTTTCAGAGTTTAAAACATAGGGAGGGATTTTTGATGAAAAAGGTCTTAGTAACGGGGGCTTTAGGTCAAATTGGTTCAGAACTGACGCTGAAAATGAGAGAGATTTATGGAGCTGACAATATCATTGCAACAGATATTCGAAAAACGGACAGCGATGTTGCCCAATCAGGTCCATTTGAGATTTTAGATGTTACAGATGAAAAAGCGATGTTTAACATGGCAAAAAAACATGAAGTGGATACAATTATACATTTAGCCGCTTTATTGTCAGCAACAGCTGAAAAGAAACCTCTTTTAGCTTGGCATTTAAACATGGGCGGATTGGTCAATGCTTTGGAATCGGCACGGGAACTCGATTGCCAATTATTCACACCTAGTTCGATTGGTGCGTTTGGTCCAACCACTCCTAAAGATTGGACACCGCAAGACATCATTCAACGACCGAATACGATGTACGGAGTGAATAAAGTATCCGGAGAGTTATTATGTGATTATTATCATCATAAATTTGGGGTTGATACGAGGGGGCTTCGATTCCCGGGACTGATTTCGTATGTCACACCTCCTGGCGGTGGAACTACCGACTATGCAGTTGAAATTTACTATGAAGCGATTAAAAACAAGCGATATACTTCTTACATTGATAAGGGAACGTATATGGATATGATGTATATGCCTGATGCTTTAGCTGCCATCATTAATCTAATGGAGGCAGATGCCTCAAAATTAAAACATCGCAATTCTTTCAATGTGTCAGCCATGAGCTTTGATCCGGAGCAAATTGCAGCCGAGATCAAAAGGCATATTCCGGAATTTGTCATGAATTATGAGGTCGATCCTGTAAGACAATCCATTGCCGATAGTTGGCCAAATACAATAGATTCAACTTGTGCAAAGGAAGAGTGGGGATTCAAGGCGGAATATGATTTAGAGAAAATGACGAATGATATGTTGTTGAAGCTGAGATTGAAGTCCCTTTTAGTAACAGCATGAATTAACACACCAGCCGAATAAAAGAGTTGCAATACTCTTTTATTCGAGTTACTTTATACAGAGGAATTTTAACGTATAAGGGGTGGGCTGTTATAAACGATAAAAAGTAAGCGCTTTCTATTACACCTTGAACAGAATTAAGATATAACATGAAATTTGATAGTAATCTTTCTAACTGTCAGGAATGCTTAAGAGTGAAGAATGATTTTATGAGGCAGCTTTAAGAAAGATTAAAAAATGGAGCCTGCTATATCATTTCTATACTAAATAGGGAGTGTATTAAGCATCTTGCATTAAATTTCGACTATTAGTAGTGTAGGGGGAAATGGAATGGCAAACAAAGATTTGAATAGGGACTTAAAAGGTCGTCATATTCAGATGATCGCTTTGGGCGGAACTATTGGTGTCGGTTTATTTATGGGTTCAGCCAGCACGATTCAATGGACAGGTCCGTCAGTAATGTTAGCTTATGCGATCTCTGGGATTTTTATATTCTTAATCATGCGTGCAATGGGGGAAATGTTGTATTTAGAGCCAAGTACAGGTTCATTTGCAACATTTGGTTATAAGTACATTCATCCATTGGCAGGGTATATGACTGCATGGAGTAACTGGTTCCAGTGGGTTATTGTCGGGATGGCAGAAATAATTGCAGTGGGGACGTACATGCAGTATTGGTTCCCTGATCTCCCGGCTTGGATTCCAGGTTTAATCGCAATGGTGATTCTTGGAGCAGCGAACTTAATTTCCGTTAAATCCTTTGGGGAAATTGAATTTTGGTTTGCACTGATTAAAATCGTAACGATTATATTAATGATCGTTGCAGGATTTGGACTTATTTTCTTTGGAATCGGTAACGGAGGGGAAGCCTTAGGATTATCGAATCTTTGGGAACATGGTGGTTTATTTACAGGTGGTTGGAAGGGCTTCTTCTTTGCTCTCTCACTGGTGGTTGCCGCTTATCAAGGTGTAGAATTAATCGGAATTACGGCTGGTGAAGCAAAAGATCCGCAAAAAACGATAACCAAAGCGATTCAAAGTACCATTTGGCGTATTTTAATTTTCTATATCGGTGCGATTTTCATTATTGTAACCGTTTACCCTTGGGATCAATTAAGTGCGATTGGCAGTCCATTTGTTGCTACTTTTGCGAAAGTTGGTATCACGGCAGCAGCTGGAATCATTAATTTTGTCGTAATCACGGCTGCTATGTCTGGCTGCAATAGTGGTATTTACAGTGCAGGACGTATGCTTTACACATTAGGGATGAATGGCCAAGCGCCAAAATTCTTTGCGAAAGTATCTAATAGCGGTGTACCTTTATTCGGTACGTTCGGAGTGATAGTCGGGTTAGCGATTGGGGTTGTTTTAAGTTATATTGCACCAGAAAATTTATTTGTGCATGTATATAGTGCGAGTGTGCTTCCTGGTATGATTCCGTGGTTTGTCATTCTGATCAGCCAAATTCAATTCAGGAAAATTAAAAAAGCTGAAATGCACAATCATCCATTCAAAATGCCATTTGCACCTGTTACAAACTACCTGACCATCGCTTTCTTGTTTATGGTATTAATCGGTATGTGGTTTAATGATGACACACGTATATCACTAATGGTTGGAATAGGTTTTCTCGCTATCGTTGTAATTAGTTATTTCGCTTTTGGAATAGGCAAGCGTGTACAAGCCGATGCTCAGACAATGGCTCAGAAGGAAGATAAAGTGGGTTAATCTATAATTCACTTGGTTTTGCAAAGGGTTGCTTCGGCAGCCCTTTTCCAATGAAACTAAAAGGGCAGTTTAGTTTTGATAAGAGATGATAAAATGATAGTTGAAGATGAAAGTTGTGCTATAGATATTGCTTGTTGGATATATGAGGTGTATAGTGACCTTGGATATATCCCGAGAAGCAATTGAAAACAGTAAGTAATGGTTCTTGTTGGGCTCCCTTAGTTAATTAAAAGCTTTCTGGGCTATGATGAATGGAGAAAGGTCAGGGCAATCTAGTTAGTGACATCAGGATACGTTTCCGCAAAAGTTTAGCGTAAGATAACTGCGATGTTATTACTTCTTAAGATAGAATGTTAAAAATCATAAGAAAAGGAGACATTGACAATGACAACTTCAAAGAAGAATTTGAGGACTTGCGAAAAGGGTCACAAATACTATAAATCCAGCGACTGTCCGACCTGCCCTGTATGTGAGCAAGAACGCAAACCTGACACCGGATTTCTTTCATTGCTTTCGGCACCAGCCAGACGAGCATTGGAAAATAACGGGATAACCTCTTTGCATCGGCTATCAACATATAGTGAAAAAGAGATTTTGAAGTTTCACGGTATGGGACCAGCTTCTTTACCTAAACTTAGGGATGCTCTGGAGGCAGGTGGGTTATCATTCAAAGATTAACCACCTATAATGTTTAATCTTGCAGGAACGCCTTTTATGCCAGCTGGTTCCATACATTCATTTTCTTTATCAAGTCATAGGGTCTTTATGTAAATAAGGGGTCAGGAACTCTTTTTTTATGGACATCATCCTTGTTAAACTGATAGTAACTCTAAAAAGTGAGGTAGCGAAAAACATGAGTTCCTATACTCCCTATTATGAATTCAATCGAAAAAAGTGGGCATCTTTGCGAAACCATACCCCTCTTCCTTTAACTGAAGAAGAATTGGATAACTTAAAAGGCATAAATGAAGAAATATCCATTCAGGAAGTAGAAGAGGTTTACTTGCCCTTGACTCGTTTAATCAATTTATATGTTGAAGCATCTCAGCAGCTTAATACATCCACTTCTTCATTTCTAAAAACTAATGATAAAAAAGTACCTTATATCATTGGAATTGCAGGGAGTGTTGCTGTAGGAAAGAGTACGACAGCAAGGTTACTTCAGACCTTATTATCTAGATGGGATAATCATAGAAACGTAGGTCTTGTCACTACCGACGGTTTTTTGTACCCAAATGATCTTTTAGAAGAAAAAGGACTGATGAAAAGAAAAGGGTTTCCTGAAAGTTATGACACTCAAAAATTAATTAATCTTATCGGGGATGTAAAAGCGGGAAAAAATAAAGTGGAAGTTCCAATTTACTCACATTTGAAGTATGACATTTTGCCAAATGAAGTGCAGACTATCTGTAATCCGGATATTTTAATAGTGGAAGGTATTAATGTTCTTCAAGTTGATAAGGAGAATCAAGTATTCGTCAGTGACTTTTTTGATTTCTCACTTTATGTAGATGCAGACGCAAATGACATAGAGCGGTGGTATGTTGAAAGGTTCCTTTTACTTCAAAAGACCGCATTTCAAAGTCCCGAATCCTATTTTCATCGTTATATTGACTTGTCTAAAGAACAAGCCATTAAACAAGCGACCCAAATTTGGGAAGAAATTAATTTGAAAAATTTACATGAAAATATACTGCCGACAAAAGGACGGGCAAAACTCGTTTTAAAAAAAGGATCAGATCACAAAGCTGAAAATATCTATTTGCGAAAATGAAAACTTAAATAATGTTTTTTTGTAATAACAATAAAGGATAAAATTTCATTTTTAAGGGACTATGCAATAAGTCTTAAAATTAGGAATGTTTTCAATGACCGTACCTAATATTGGTTTAATTATCAGTAATTATTGGTATTGTTATAATATCTAATTATTGGGTGAAATTTATGATCCAAGTTAAAAAGGTAGTAGTTTAGCAATTTCAGGAAGGTCCTTGTTTTTTCGGGAAATGGTTACAGAAACTTCTAATTTCACTTCCGATTTTGTCAATAAATGTGTATTTTCGTTACTTTTTCTGATGTGTCAATATTATTTCACTAACAGTTTCTTCCTTCAATAAGGGCAATCTGCTGAAGAAATCTTTTTCTTCGACTATCATGGCGGATAAGTTTAAGCTAATTTCTTCACAAAATCAATTTTTTAGCAAAAAAAGTAATAGTAGAATATTTTAATCTATGAAATAATAATAATAGATTATGATATAGTTATAAGGAGACAGAAAAGGTGTGTTCCTAGTTCATGCCTGGCTTTTGGTGACACCTAAACAGGAGCGCCTACATCTTTTTTGCAAATATAGGGGATAAGGAAGGTTATAATGAGCAACATACAGAAACAAACAGACGTTATCTTAATTGGCGGCGGAGTCATGAGCGCGACTTTGGGATCATTACTGAAAGAGTTAGCACCGGAATGGGAAATCAAAGTATTTGAGAAGCTTGCAAACGCAGGAGAAGAAAGCTCTAACGAATGGAATAATGCGGGTACGGGACATTCTGCACTGTGCGAGCTTAACTATACATCCGAAAAATCTGACGGATCTATAGATATTAGCAAAGCAATTAAAATTAATGAACAGTTCCAAGTTTCATTGCAGTTTTGGTCGTATCTTGTAAACTGTAAGCTGATTGATAATCCGCAAGACTTTATCATGCCATTGCCTCATATGAGTATGGTACAAGGGGATAAAAATGTAGCGTTCTTAAAGAAACGTTTTGAAGCGCTGTCAAAAAATCCTCTGTTCCAAGGTATGGAGTATTCCGATGACCCAGCAAAACTGATGGAATGGATTCCACTTATTATGCAAGACCGTCCATCGAATGATTCTATAGCGGCAACAAAAATTGATTACGGTACAGACGTTAACTTTGGTGCTTTAACACGCATGTTGTTTGACCATCTAAAGACTAAAAACGTCGATATCAAATATAAACATAGTGTTGATAATGTTAAACGTGCCAGCGATGGCTCATGGGAATTAAAAGTGCGTAATGTCGATACTGGTAGCGTAGAACGCCATAATGCTAAATTCGTCTTTATCGGAGGCGGGGGCGGAAGCTTGCATTTGCTGCAAAAATCCGGTATTCCTGAAGGGAAACATATCGGCGGATTCCCAGTAAGCGGATACTTCATGGTATGTAATAATCCTGAAGTTGTTGAGCAGCATCATGGAAAAGTATACGGAAAAGCTAAAGTTGGTGCACCGCCAATGTCTGTTCCGCATCTTGATACACGTTTTATCGACAATAAAAAATCGTTGCTATTTGGACCATTTGCGGGCTTCTCACCGAAGTTCCTAAAAACAGGTTCAATGTTCGATTTAATAACTTCCGTAAAACCGAATAATGTTTTAACTATGTTGGCGGCAGGCGCAAAAGAGATGCCATTGACAAAGTACCTGATCCAGCAGGTTATGTTATCGAAAGAACAGCGCATGGAAGAGTTACGAGAGTTCATCCCGAACGCTAAGAGCGAGGATTGGGATTTAGTAGTAGCTGGCCAACGTGTACAAGTTATCAAAGATACTGCAGAAGGCGGCAAAGGTACACTTCAATTTGGTACGGAAGTTGTCAGTGCATCCGATGGCTCGATTGCAGCATTGCTAGGTGCATCTCCAGGTGCTTCTACTGCTGTTCATGTTATGCTTGAGGTAATTAATAAATGCTTCCCGCAACGTATGAAAGAGTGGGAACCAAAAATTAAAGAAATGATTCCTTCTTATGGAGAGTCACTATTGGAAAATCCAGAGCTTCTGAACGAAATTCAAAATTCAACTTCAGAGACGCTTGGTTTAAGCAAAAAAAAAGAGCTAGTTTATAGTTAATTTTTGGAAGTGGCATTGAAATTAAAAACAACAGAACCTTTAATCTATCTTTGATTGAAGGTTCTTTTTTTGTCTTGAAGCTTATTCAAATAAGGATGCTTACTTCGAAAGGGAAGGTTTGACTAAAGGCGCAGTATAGTTTAATAAGAAAAACCAATAAGGGATGCTATTATAGCATCCCCAAAGATTCTAATGTGTATTTGAATTTATTTGGGAAATGGTCTCTTTATCGCAAATGACGAAAAGCTGTGCATCGTCAGGAATTCGTTCATCTAATTTTTGGTTTATGTTAAGATCACCACGATCTGCTACCAGTGTGGCTCCTTTATTAAGTAGATCTATGAACGCATCACGATAGGTTTTCCATTCATCTTTTTTAGAAATCTCATACATGGTTTCTTCATACTTTGTGCTCATAAGTTCAGAATACATATGGATGACTCCATGAGAAAATAATGATCGTACTGCTGCGTGGGAGATCATTTCTTGTGTAGGAATAAACTCATCCACCTTTACACGCTCGAATAAACGAATATGCTTTTGATTGATCACTTCGGCGGTGACATGAATGGACGTACTCGTTTTTTCCTCAATGGCCGTTATGGCAGTGGCAACTAATAATGTCTTTCCATCGACGAGTAACGGGTCTTTTGTAGCATAATTATCTTGTGTTATTTGGTCAGCAAAAATGATAACGCCTTTTGCTCTAGGCAGATTTGCACGGAGTAATGTTTCTTCATCGGTAGCATCCCCGCGAACATAAAACAGACGCTCCTCCAACATAGGAGCTTTTTCCAAGTTATCGATGATTACAATGTCAATGGTTTCATCAGATTTAAAAATTTCTTGGAGTGCTGATTTTGATTTATCACTCCATCCAATCAAAATGATATGATTTTTACCTGTATATTTCATTTTTCCACCAACTTTACGTTTTTCGATAAGATATACAGATTTAATGATTTTTCCAATAAAAAGACTAACAAGCCCAATACCCGTGATGTAAAGACCAATGGTAAATGCTTTTCCAAGATCGGTGACCGGTGCATAGTCTCCAAAACCAACCGTAGCAAGCGTTGTAAGAACCCAGTAAACTGAGGTTAAATATGATTCGAACGTCTGTGGCTCTATAGAATAAGCAACATACGCAGCAAGTAATATATATAAAATGGCAAATGGTATAAAGATTCTACCTCTTAATTTAATCAGGTAATATATTATTTTTTTTACCGTAATCCTCATCATACCCATCCTAGTTTTCAAGTCATCATTGATTAAATTTATATTTCCCCAATTTAACAATTAATTAAACGTAAGTGTAAAAAAACTATTTTTTACCCAAGCAGGGAGCAAGAAGCATATAAAAGAAGGAAAATACACGCTTAAAGAGGCCGCTATTATTGCAACGGGTTTTTCAACCGTTTCAGCAACGTTCATGAACGTTGTAGCAAAAACTCCTGGGCTTATGGACTTATGGTCCCTTTTCTTTTGGGTTTCTTTAGGGATAACGTATCTTGTCACTGCCATTACCGTACGTATTTGGCCATTAAATAAAATGAGCGACGTTTATTATTCGGATAATGCGGATTCAGAAGAAGTTATCAAAGAAGGACTTTTCCGATATGCCTGGAACAGTGCGATGGTGGGAGCAAACAATTCCGTTAGTCTTGGCAGAAATTTATGGGAAAACCTAAAGGACGGTTTTCTTATGACAATGAGCATTCTGCCGTCCATTTTATCCGTTGGGCTCATCAGCCTTGTATCCTATCAACTGAAATCTCAATCAGCATTACGAAGTTGGTTGTAATCTGGTTTGAACGGACGCTCATCACGTTAATTATTACTGCACCTATCGCAATATTGCTGCTTTAGTACAAATCAACGAATCTTAATTCGATTCACAAATCGAACAGGTGCGTTCTTATTATAAGGTCGACCAGTAAAAAAAATTACTGGTTGACCTTTTTAAATAGAATCATTTATATCAGTAGCCAGGGGAGGACGTACGGGTGCGCGGGATATGGATCCCGTTACTAAACTGTCAGCGTAGCAACATGTTTGAAGGCTTGTTGGGACATAGATTTCGTATAACAAGCGAAGCTATGACACTACATGGAGGACTAGGGGTACTGGTTAGTGAGTAGAGGGAGGGAAACAATGAATGGTCTGGATGTGGCAAAAGGGGAGAGTCAAGTTCAGGCATTTTTATTTCTGCGGGCCTTAATAAGAAGATACAATTGGTGGGAACAAAAAGGCTGTAAAGTACTTCTTCAAGAAAGCTTAGCGGTCAAAATATGTTGCTAATCTCGTGTCAGTACAGTGGATAAGAATCTGGTTAACCTATAGCCATTAAAGAGTTGAAAAAAGAAAAAGCATAACTGATGGTATGCTACTTAGACAACAGAAGTATCTGATTAACATAGTGGAGCAATATCATCGGTTTATAAAGAAGAGAGTCCATCTATGCTAGGATTATAAAAATTTCGAACAGCAAAGAGATCATCTGCGGAGTGGGGGTGAATCCATATGCAAAAAAAAGACAACTTCAACAAAAATCTCTCAAAAGCCAGATTGAATTCATATATAAATTATTTGGAGCAGCACCATCATTCTTATATGAAAACGATATTGAGGTTATATGTTTCTAATAAAACATATTTATATCTTTCTAGAGTTTCGACATTATATTGACAATAATATAGTTACTCATTAGAATTGAAAATGATTCTCAATATGGTACTGGAGGCACCAATATTATGTCAAAAAGAAGAAACAGCAAACAAGTGTTATTTATATCAGCAATCGTTTTAATTTTATCAACGCTTTTACTTGGATGTACAAATGAATCAAAAGAAAATTCAACTTCAAATAAAGACAGTAAAGACATGCTTACTTTTGCTTGGCCTAGGGATATAGGTGAAATGAATCCGCATGTCTATAATCCTTCTCAATTATTCGCTCAATCGATGGTATATGAACCTTTGGTTAGCTACCAAGATGGAGGCAAGCTGAAACCACATTTAGCTGAATCTTGGGAAATTTCCAAGGATGGGAAGGAATATACGTTCAATCTACGTCAAGATGTGAAATTTTCTGACGGTACAAGCTTTAATGCTGAAATTGTGAAAAAGAACTTTGATGCTATATTGAAAAATGTTGATTTACATAGTTGGTTGGGCTTTATTCCGAAAGTGGATCAAACGGAAGTAATTGACCAAAACACGTTTAAACTAACATTAAAGGAGCCATATTATCCTACTATTCAAGAGTTGGCCGTCGTTCGTCCAGTCCGTTTCTTAGGTGATGCTGGATTCCCTAAAGATGGTGACACTTCAAAAGGAGTTACAAAACCAGTCGGTACAGGGCCATGGATTTTGGAAGAATATAAAGCAGATGAATATGCTATTTTCAAACGCAATGAAAATTATTGGGGTGAACTCCCTAAAATAAAGAAAATCAAAATCAAGATCATTCCTGATGCTGAAACCCGAGTTCTTGCTTTTGAAAAAGGTGACATAGACCTTATATATGGTGAAGGCGTTATCAGTCTAGATGCTTTCAAACAATTAGAAACAACAGGTACCTATGAGACTAGTATTTCTGATCCGGTTGCGACAAGACAACTAGTTATGAATACGAAGAAAGAACAGCTTTCAGATTTACGTGTTCGTCAAGCGTTACAATATGGATTTAATAAAAAGGCAATGGTTGACGGAGTGACTTCTGGGTTGGAAGAGAAGGCAGATTTTATTTTACCGACAAACTTCCCTTATACTTCAGACATTGATGTAACACCGATTGATTATAATGTCGAAAAAGCAAAAGCTTTATTAGATGAAGCGGGTTGGAAGCTGCCTAAAGGAAAAAGTGTTCGTGAAAAAGACGGAAAACCACTTGAAATCGAGTTAATGTACGACTCTGCAGAATCGATTCAAAAAGCAATGGCTGAAACATTACAATCTGAGTGGGCGGCACTAGGTGTTAAATTAAATATTGTTGGAGTTGAGCTTACGGTACAAATTCAAAGATTTAAAGCTAATGATTTTGAATTGAATTTCTTTAGTAACTATGGCGCACCCTATGATCCCCATACTTTTGTAAACATTGTTGGTTCAGAAGGATTTGGATTTAACGAAGCCATTTCATCTTATCCGAACAGAGATAAGTTGTTAAAACAAATTGCAGATGTTCCTGGAACAACGGATGAAAAAGAACGTCAAGAACTTTACTCAACTATTTTGGAATCACTACAAGAACAAGGAGCGATTGCACCTATTTCATATATCAAGAAAATAGCTGTTTATCAAAAAGATGTATCTAATTTTACATTCCCTGCTAACCGGGATGAACATCCATTCACAGGAATTAGCATCGAGTAGTAAGTTACAGGAGGGTTTTCATGGGCACTTATATCTTGAAACGAATTATGGCCATTATTCCCATCTTTCTTTTGGCCATCCTTCTAACGTTTGGAATGATTCACCTTTCACCCGTGGACCCAGCTGAGGCATATTTATCGGCAGCACATATCCAACCCACAGATGAGATGTTGGCTCAGAAAAGACATGAGTTTGGCTTAGATCAACCTCTCCATATTCAATATGTAAACTCTATCATTAAGATATGCCAATTTGATTTTGGCATATCTTATGTTTCGAATAAACCTGTTTGGGACGAGGTTACATATCGAATGCCAGCGACCATTCAGTTAGCTTTAGGTAGCATCATATTAGCGGTCCTGGTCAGTGTCCCTCTTGGTTTTTGGGCAGGCATTAAGAAAAACAGTGGAATCGACCATTTTAGTCGACTTCTCTCTTTTTTCGGGGCATCGATCCCCTCTTTTTGGCTTGGTTATTTATTGATTTTTTTCTTTTCTGTTCAACTCGATCTATTCCCTGTTGAAGGAATCGGGACTTGGCAACATCTGGTTCTCCCTTCCATTACTTTAGCTTTGCCATTAATAGCCTTGTATACTCGACTATTACGTGCTAGCGTTCTTGAAAATTTACAGGAACCTTATATCCTTTTTGCTCGCACAAGAGGGATTCATGAAAAAGTGATTATGGGAAAACATGTATTGAGAATAGCCATATCTCCTATGATTACTGGACTAGGGATGAATTTAGGAAAGCTGCTGACTGGAACCATTATCGTCGAAGCGGTCTTTTCCTGGCCAGGATTTGGTCGTTATTTTATTGAAGCTATTTTTAATCGGGATATTCCTGTCATTCAATGCTATGTGCTTTTAGCAGCGGGACTATTCATTATTAGCAACTTGATTGTTGACCTGATTCAAATGTGTATCGACCCACGCATCTCCAGAAAAGGAGGGCAACGTCAATGATAACAAGTCTTCGCATTATGATGAGAAGTCAGAAAGTGATTGTCCTTTGTTCGATAATATTGAGCTTCCTATTTATCATCACCATCTTGGCACCTTGGATTGCACCTAATGATCCTATTGCTGTCAATTTAGCTAATAAACTACAGCCCTCTTCCTTTGAATATCCATTGGGAACTGATCATTTAGGAAGATGCACGTTATCACGCCTCTTATATGGAGCTCGCATTTCGTTAGGATTTGCCACATTAATCTTTATTTCATCTTTAGGCATCGGTTTGATTGTTGGAACCATTGCTGGTTATAAAGGCGGATGGGTGGACCAAGTGCTAATGAGACTTTGTGATGGTGTTATGGCATTTCCGAATCTTTTGCTCATTCTTGGACTTGTTGGTATATTGGGACCTGGCCTTAAACAGGTCATCTTAGCATTGGTGCTTGTGCAATGGGTGTATTATGCGAGAATTTTCCGAGGAATGGTACTTAGTCTGAAAGAACAAAACTATATAGAGGCAGCTAAAATAAGCGGTTCTTCTCAATGGAAGATAATAAAGAAACATATTGTTCCAAATGTTCTCCCTCCGCTCGCTGTTATGGGTACATTAGAAATGGGTTGGGCCATCATGGATATATCTGCCATGTCGTTTCTAGGTTTAGGTGTGCAACCCCCTACACCAGAATGGGGAGCGATGATTCATGAAGGGAAATCGTATATTCGGACGAATCCAGAATTAATGCTATATCCAGGTTTGATGATTATGCTTGTTGTCGTCACCTTCAATTTATTAGGCGAAGCGCTATCAGAACGTTTTGGAGTCAAACGTCGTTAATAAAAAGGAATGAGAAGATTGAGAACAGAACGGTCGAATGTATTAAAAGTGAGCGATCTACATGTACAAGTACAAACAAAAGATGGTGCTTCCACCCTCGTTCAGGATATTAATTTTGAACTGGAAAAAGGGAAGGTACTGGGTCTTGTTGGGGAAAGTGGGAGTGGTAAAACCGTTACGAGTATGTCCATTCTGCAGCTTCTTGATCGGAAAACAACGACGATTGAAGGTAGCATTACCCTCCAAGGACGAGAATTGAATGGTTTAGACGATAAAGAAATACGTGAAATTCGTGGCAAGGATATTGCCTTTATTATGCAAAATCCGATGAATTCATTTACGCCTGTTTTTACAATTGGCAATCAATTTATCGAAACGATTAGGTCTCATACCTCATTGAATAAAAAACAAGCAAAAGAGCTTGCCATCGATGCTATGCAAAATGTAAACCTGCCAGATCCCGCGAAACTATTAAAAAGCTATCCTTTTCAATTGAGTGGAGGTATGCTTCAACGCGTGATGATTGCGATGGCCGCATGTTTACATCCTTCCGTTATTATTGCTGATGAGCCGACAACTGCACTCGATGTTCATAACCAATTACAAGTACTTCGCCACTTGGATAAAATTCGTGCTGAATATGGAACATCCATTTTACTCATTTCTCATGATCTAGGAGTCATTTCTGAAATGGCTGATGATGTAGTCGTTATGCAACATGGCAGAATTGTAGAAACTGCAAATGTATTTGAACTATTTGATAATCCGCAGCATGAGTATACAAAGAAACTGCTAAATGCCCGCCTTATCTTAAATCATGAAGAACCTATCACCCATGTGTTGTGATATATAGATTGCATTCTTTTGAGGGGGGAACAAATGAGTTTATTACAAGTAAAGGCAGTAACTCATAGCTATAATTCTCATACGTTTTTTAAATGGAAAGATCATTCAAAAAAAGTACTCACTGACATTTCCCTCTCTATTGACGAAGGAACATGTTTAGGACTACTTGGGACGAGTGGAGCTGGAAAAAGCACATTAGGAAAAGTGATTCTTGGCTTAGAACGTCCACAGCAAGGACAAGTTCTGTTTCAAGGGCATGATATTTATACTGCTGATAAGCTTATTCGACAAAAGATACGCCGAGATCTACAAGTCGTCTTTCAAGATTCGTATTCATCTGTCAATCCACGAATGACAGCCGAGCATATTATAGGCGAACCATTAGAAAACTATGAAAAACTAACCGTAGCCGAACAAAAAAGAACCGTTATTGAGTTATTGGAAAGAGTAGGCCTAAGTGAGAATGATTTAAAAAAATATCCACACCAATTTAGCGGTGGACAATTGCAAAGAATTAATATTGCTAGAGCAATCTCTCTTAAGCCACTGCTAATCGTCTTAGACGAATCCGTAAGTAGTCTGGATATGGTTAATCAAACACTAATTTTAGAATTATTAAGTGAGTTAAAAAAAGACTTCGGCTTATCTTATCTTTTTATTACACATGATATTAAAGCGGCTTATTCAATCGCGGATACTTTGGGTGTACTGGAAAAAGGAGAATTAATCGAGCTTTACGATTCTAAAAATCAGTTTTTTTCATCAGAACATCCTGTCGTCAAACAGATGAGAGGTTCTATCCTTGCTGAGCATCCACGTTTTCGTTCTCTTCCAACGAGGATTAACAAGACCTAGTCTAGAATTTATATTTATTGATTGGAAGGCCTCGATTTCAACTTGAAAATCGAGGCTCTTTTATTTTTTCCGAAGAACATATTGGAGGGAAATTGGATGAATCATCGAACATACCTTGCTTTAGCTATCCCCTTAACGATTTCAACGATGACAACCCCTTTATTAGGGGCTGTGGATACTGCAGTTGTTGGTCAGCTTCCAGATCCGGCGTATATTGGGGGAGTTGCAGTAGGCAGTATTATTTTTAATACTTTATATTGGTTATTCGGTTTTCTACGAGTTAGCACGTCTGCGTTTACCGCTCAAGCTAATGGGGCAAACAATCAAGCTCAAGGAGCACTTGCTTTGTTTCGCCCTTTTTTATTAGCTGTCATTGTAGGTCTTTGTTTTATCCTCCTACAATGGCCGATTGAATATGCGGCTTTGAAACTGATCGCCCCTGATTCCGATGTTAGCAAATTTGCAGCGGAATATTTTCGAATTCGAATTTGGGGAGCTCCCTTCACTTTGATGAATTATGTAATTCTTGGTTGGTTGATGGGCATGTCGAAGATTAAAATATCTTTATTTTTACAAGTGTTCATGAATGTTCTAAATATTGTTCTTGCCATTTTGTTTGTTCATGTCTTTTCTTTGGCCGTAAAAGGGGTGGCTATGGCAACTTTAATCGCAGAAATCACAGCATTCTTAATTGGCTTACTCCTATTATTGAAGGCATCACCGATTCAATGGAAAATGCCAGCTGTGGGAACGCTTATAGATTCACATTCTATGAAAAAGATGTTTATCGTTAACCGGGATTTATTTATTCGAACGATTTGTTTATTAGCCGTTTTTAACTTGTTTACAGCAAAAGGTGCTTCTTTTGGTACAGAACAATTGGCTGCAAATGCTGTATTGATTCAAATTCATTATATTATGGCTTATTTCTTTGATGGGTTTGCAAATGCTTCCAGCATTTTCGTAGGTAAAGCGATTGGTTCAAATAACGAAAAATTATATAAAAAAACGCTCACCTTGTCCTGGCAATGGTCAATTCTATCCGCCTTCTTCATTGCTTGCGCCTATGGACTATTTCAAGAACAGATTATTGGACTCTTCACGAATTTACCGAGAGTAATTGAGCTTTCGAATATATATGGAGCTTGGCTAATTATTTTCCCATTTGCAGCCTGTTTCGGACTCGTCATTTACGGTGTCTTTACGGGAGCGACTGAAATTGCACCGGTTCGAAACTCTATGATTTACGCGTTGATTGCGTATATTATTGTGCAAGTCACTACAACCCCCATCTGGGGCAATCACGGCTTATGGCTTGCCTTCATCGTCTTTAGTGTGGGTAGATCTGGTTTTCTAGTTATGTATATCCCTAGATTGAATAAGAAAATTTTTCATGTTAAACAAGAATTGTGAATGCCCCTCCTTAATCCTTATAGCGTTTGTATGGAGTCTGTATTACTGAAAAATCTACAAATATATGAACAGGGAACAGGTCGGCAGCTGCGTCGATATGGAGAGCATAAAGGTATTCCGAAGTATCAAAGAGACATGTTGCTAAAGACCAGCAGGTGCATTGGTTAAGATTGAAGCTGTCTTTAAGGCAGCTTTTTTTATGGATTTATAGCGCACTTTAGTTAAAGAAGGCGTTATTTCAGACCTATTAGCTTTTATAAGTGGTGGCGTTAAAATACAGGAGAAAATTAAATTGAACATAGATATAGGGCTCCTCTTAATTGTTCTTTTATCTTTAAAAGGATTAGTATTGTCCAATAGATATGTAAAAGAGCAAGATAAGAAAAGGATTAGTAATAAGTGAGTGTGGATTTTCGGAAATACTATTTATCTTTTGATAAGTCAATTACAATTTAAGGTAAAAAGGAAATATATAATAGTGTGCTTCAGGTTCTTCTGTTTTGGAAGGATCAAAGGTTTAGTTATTCAATTAACAGGGGGAAGAGTTCAATAAGAATGGCTAACATTCTAGGTTATAAGGCGGTGTTTTGTAATGGTTTTTTGAAAAGAGAAAGTACAAAAATCATTAATGTTTATCAGAAAAAGGGCTGCCCGGAAAGTCGAATTCCTCCGAAATTGGGACAGCCCTTTAAATGTTTTCTGCGCCTCTTTTACCTTGTTGCAATTCTGCATGCTTACAATGACCTTATTGGATATAAAGGGGTATTTCCTATTATTGATGGCATGATCGGCTATTCTTATAGTGAAGGTTTCCATATCCTTTTTTGATTTTCCATCACTGAAACAATATTAGGAAAAACATCCATAAAAATTATTTAAAGAAAATAATATATATTCTAAAAATTCATATTATAATACTTTATTCTTATGCTATATTATAGGGAGAATTATTTATTATCACGTATAATCTAAGAATTGGAGTGATTTGAATGAAGAAACTTGGTTTATTGAGTATGTTTTTGATTCTAACTATCTTTATCTCGGCTTGTGGAACCAATGAAGAAAAAAATGCAGGTGAGGAAAAGGAACCTGAAAAGGTGTATAAGGTTGGTGTGGATACGACTTATCCTCCTTTTGAATTTAAAGAGGGGAACGAATATAAAGGTATTGATATAGAATTGATCAATGCAATTGCGAAAGACCAGGATTTTAAAATCAAATTGTCTCCGATGGATTTTGGCGGCATCATTCCGGCTATGCAAGCCAATCAGCTTGATGTGGCCATTGCGGGCATGAGCATTACAGAGGAAAGAAAAAAGGTAGTAGATTTCTCAACACCATATTTTGATGCAGGATTAACAATAGTTGTTAAAAAAGATAATACAAGCACTAAAACTGTTAAAGATCTTAAAGGAAAAACCATTGCAGTCAAAAAAGGGACAACAGGTGCTAAGTATGCACAGGATAATGCTACTAAGCTAGGAATTAAAGTAGTTCAATTCAATGATAGTCCAGCGATGTTCCAGGAAGTGGCCAACGGTAATGCGGATGCTCTTATAGAAGATTACCCGGTAATCTCCTATGCGATTGCCCAAAAAGATCTTGGGTTGAAAATCGTAGGTGACCGTTTGAATGGTGACCAATATGGAATTGCTGTATTGAAAGGGCAAAACGAGGATTTATTGAAGAAAATAAATGATGGTCTTGCCAATCTGAAAAAAGACGGCACGTATGATGAAATAATTAAAACGTATCTTGGTGAATAAAACAATAGATTAAATCTCGATAGGCGCGCTTATGGCGCGCTTTCTTTTTCAAAGGGGTGAAAGAAATGGATATAATTGTTGCGGCATTGCCTATTTTATTAAAAGGACTTCAGGTGACACTTTATATCTTTGTGATTGCCATTATCCTAGGTTTTTTGATTGGTTTAGTGGTGGCTTTGCTGCGACTTGCCCCCATCAAAATCTTGAACTGGATTGCAAAGGTTTATGTGGATGCGATACGAGGGACACCGTTCATCGTGCAGTTGTTCTTTATCTATTTTGGTGTGAATTCACTGAACTTGATTTCTTTGGACAGTACAACAGCTGGAATAATTACCGTTGCAATCAATGCAGGGGCATATTTTGCTGAAATAATAAGGGCGGGGATACAATCCATCGATAAAGGACAAACGGAAGCGGCAAGATCCATCGGGTTCACGGGTACTCAAACAATGAGGTATGTTGTGCTGCCGCAAGCCTTTAGAAGGATGCTCCCTACCATTACGAATCAATCGATCATCAGCTTGAAAGATACTTCGCTATTATCCGTCATTGGTATAGCCGATTTAACCCAGCAAGGTCAGATTCAAGCTTCGGCAACCTTTGAAGCATTCAAGATTTGGCTGGCCGTTGGTGTGATTTACTTTATCATCATCTATTTGTTAACCCTAATTGCTAATTTCATAGAAAGGAGGGTACAAGTTCGATGAGCATCATTACTGTAAAAAACCTGAGAAAATCATTTGGAACTGTCGAGGTTTTAAAAGACATTAATGCAGAAGTGCAGGAAAAGGAAGTAATTTGCGTAATAGGCCCTTCTGGATCTGGAAAGAGTACATTCCTGCGTTGCCTGAATCTCCTTGAGGAAGTTACGGGCGGTGAGGTGGTCATTAACGGACATGATATAACCGATCCTAAAAGGAAAATCAATATAAACAAAGTCCGGCAAGAAGTTGGAATGGTTTTTCAACATTTCAATCTATTTCCCCATAAAACCGTCCTTGAGAACATAACCTTGGGTCCTATTAAAATTCGTGCCACCGATAAAGCGGAAGCAGGAAGGTTGGCGCTTGAGTTATTGGATAAGGTTGGCCTTAAAGAAAAAGCAAATAGCTATCCAGGGGAACTTTCCGGCGGACAAAAACAGCGGGTCGCCATCGCAAGGGCATTAGCGATGAATCCGAAAATCATGCTATTTGATGAACCGACTTCTGCCCTTGACCCTGAAATGGTCGGCGATGTTCTGGAGGTAATGAAACAACTTGCCAAGGAAGGCATGACAATGGTCGTCGTTACGCATGAAATGGGCTTTGCCCGGGAAGTCGGGGACCGGGTCATATTCATGGATGGAGGGTATATCGTGGAGGAAAATGAGCCGAATAAATTATTCGGGAACCCTCAGCACGAAAGAACGAAAGCATTCTTGAGCAAAGTGCTTTAACGGGATGACTGTAAGAGACCATGGTACATCATGAATGAAGTTGTGCATAAAGTGTGGGCAAAGGAATGCGGGAAATGAGGGGAAACCCAAACGCATCACCCTTTCCCTTAACTTTGTGCATAACTTTTTTGTTTTTTAGAGCAGGAATCAGTCAGGCATGTTTATGAAATCATCGGGCAAGCATCAAAAAAAACCTATGCATTTGCCACATGCATAGGTTTTTTCTTATTTACTTGGCACCGTAACTAATCAAGTTCGTCATGATTCGATATCCGCCTGGAACCTGGCCTTGAATTTGCCTGTATAGGACAAGGTTTGTGTAGAGGTAGGTGCCATTACCGTATTTAGCCATAAGGATTCCACCATCAAATGGTTCTTCATTTGGATCGGCCATGGAAATGAATGTTTCAAACCGTTCATCCCATTCCATTGGGAAATACAATCCTCTTTCTTGGACCCAATTGCTCCAGTCATCACTTGTTATTTTATTTGGATAGTTAAAGAGAGCCGATTCTGGTTTCGAGACGTTTACCGTGGCGTTTTCATCGGTTACCCGCCAGCGGATGGAAGGATTCCCGAGGGTAAGGGGATATGGAGCTGTCTTCAGGGCATCCCATCCATCACCAGGTTTATGGTATTGAACGACAAGATGACCGCCGTTTTCCACATATTCAAGTAAGCGCGCGTTATTTGCCTTTAAATCTTCCCTTGATAGATAAGCACGGATGCCTGTAACGATCGTGTCATATTGACTTAAATCACCTTCAGCTAAATCGGCTGCAGTTAACTTCGTAATGTTCAGGCCTGCATTGCTCAAATAATCTGCCACTTTATCGAATCCGCTTTCAATGTACCCCACTTTTAATGAAGCTGGCTTCAAAAGCTCAAATGCAACGGTGTTGATAGCTGCTGGGTATTGGTAATAGAATGTTCCGATATGGTCATAGGAAATTTCCTGAATGGTCGAATCAAAAGTTTTCCCATTGACAGTAGCAGCAGCCTTAACATGATATTCACCATTTTGAATTGTCTTCGGCGGTCTGAGGGTGAACTTCACTTGTTTTTCTTCTGATTTTTCATTAAATGATACAGTGGTATTTTTTGGTTGAACCCCCCAGTTTTCAGGGACTTTTAAAGCGACCTTTGCTGATGCTTTTCCTTCTGTATAGTTTTTCAAAGTTACGGTCACTGGGACTTCTTCTTTTACTTCAGCTGTATTTACGACGATATCTTCAGGTGATAGGGTAAGGCCAACGTCGGGAAGGACAGCGATCGTTCCGCCCACTTCTTCCTTGATTGCTGTTTTTGTGCTGCCGTATTTATAAGAAATGCTCGTTGTAATGGTTGATTCATCATAGGCATGGTAATAGGCGGCATCTTTAGGGACTTCAACCTTGTAGGTGATCGTTGCTGATTTATTAGGTGCCAGATTGACATCTTTAGATTTTGTTTTAGTCTGCCATCCTTTAGGCACGTTCAATGTAGCAGTGACTTTTTTCAATGTTTGTTTCCCATTATTCTTAACCGTTACGGTTACATTTGTACTTTGCCCTTTCGTAAGAATGTTTGAGGCTGCTTTAGCTTGAACATCCAGTCCTGAAGAGACATAACTGGCGTTTTGTAATTGCTCTTCTTTTAATGAGAGTTTATGGAGCAAGTCGTTCTTAATGGCAGGGCTTAGCTTTGCCTTTTTGACTTGCGCAGTAATTGAACGAACTTTGGAAAGAGCATTTTGGGATGTTGAAAAAACACGTTTTTCATTGGGATAAGCCGCAATAACGGCGTCCAAATTCCTTTGCAGGTATTTAAATTCTGCCTTTAATTTTGAAGACGAGTGAGGGAGTTTTTCAGCCCATTCAGCGAAATTATAAGGTACACCTGCAAAAAGATCCGACTTGTTTTTTGTATCAACGTCACTTTGCTTTAAATCCAGATGGACCTGGCGAGGTGCTGCAGGGATATCGGAACCCATGCCTTGGCTTTTATGCAGATAGCGGGATTGTTCTCCAAGCTGAGGGTAAGTCATGCCGTATATTGGATCATATTTACCGATTTCAATGGAAGTGGTTGCTTGATCTGAGGAGGAAACAGGTAAATATAATTTTTTCACTTGCCATACCGATAGACCTTGTTTCAATTGTTTCGGGAAAACAGTTGGATCTGCGGCATCCTTAAAAGCACGTTCACTTAAGATTGTCATTGTTCGATGATGTCCATGCTGGGTATCATCATTTTGAAAGGATGGCATCAATATATCCGGCTGATACGTTCGAATAAAGCGGATAAGGCGTTCATAGGTGAGTTCCTCGCCCCATTTTTCCAATGTTTCCTCTGGTGTTTTCGAGAAGCCGAAATCATAAATGGGATCACTGGTTGTTTCACTTAGATGATAGGCCTTAACCCCGGTGATTTTTGCAGCTTCTATCATTTCCCTCGAACGGATGATTCCAAGGGCATTGTCCAGTTCATCCCCAATTTCATTTTGTCCTCCTTCACCACGGTTTGCAATCAGGCTGGATGTCTTAACCCCTAACCCTCTCGAGAGATAAGCGAGAAAGTCACTGCGTTCATCATCCGGATGGGCACCGCTGTTCAAGAATGTCACGGTCGTCTCGAGCGGCTTGACCGCATTCCATAACTCAACGTTAGCTTCCTCAGGAATTGCAGCGCTACCTCCAAGCGGCAATAATGCAAGGACCAACAAAAGGGAAAGCAACGATAACAAAGCTTTTTTCATTATTCTTTTAACCCCCTTCATTTTATAAAAGACCTAAAAAAAATGTAGGTTAGTAATATTTTCTAACTAACCAAGAAAAACTTATCTAATAAATAGCACTAATGGGTATAAATGTAAATGATGCGAAGTAACTATTAAAAATTGAACATTTTAAAAGTTCTGAAAAATAACTTGTATGCTGGATTTTTTTAAGTTATATTTTTACTTAATTAGTAAAATTTACTAACTAAATGATGTAAGGCCGTGATGTGATGAGTTTTAAAAGACCACCCAGTCATCAAAAATATGTCAATAAAAAAAGAATCATTCAATGCATCCAGGAATGTTCGCCCATTTCAAGAGCTGAAATCGCCGTTAAGCTTCAGCTAAGTAAACCAACTGTTTCTCTGGCTGTAGATGAACTTATACAGGAGAAATGGGTATTTGAGAAAGGAATAGGAGAATCCTCCTCTCAAGGCGGGAGAAGGCCTATCCAGCTATTTTTTAATGAAAAGGCTGCCTATATCATCGGGGTCGATATAGGCGGGACGAAAGTGAAAATCATTTTAAGTGATTTAAGCGGCAACATCCTTGCCGACACTAGTTTTTCAACTAACATCTATTTACAATCAGGGCTTCTTAAACAAATGGCGATTGAAACGGAACGGTTAATTGCAAAGAATCAGATTGCGAAAGGCAGGATATTGGGGATGGGAGTCGGGATTCCTGGTATAACGCAAACGGCAAGCGGATTGGTAATAGAGGCACCGAGTTTAGGCTGGGTACAATATCCGTTCATAGCCGAAGCGAAACGGTATTTTGATTTCCCCATTTTTCTAGACAATGATGTAAACGCGGCTGCGCTAGGTGAACAGTGGCTGGGCAATGCCCAAAATAAGCGGAATTTGCTGTTCATTGCGGTTGGCACGGGGATAGGAAGCGGCATCATCTTGAATAACCAGTTATACAGAGGGGCTTCCAGTGCAGCTGGGGAAATGGGTTATATGGTAACGGACAAAGAGGATATGAAGCGTGAATTCAAGCCGGTTTTCCATAGATACGGCTATTTGGAAAGTGTCGCAGGAGGAAAGTCGATTGGCAGTCATTTTACAAGGGAGGTTCTCAAGGATCCTCAGCATTCTTTATTCGAACGGGCCAAATCTTCCGAACTATCGGGGGAGGATGCTTTTTTGTCAGCAAAAAAAGGAGACGCGGCAGCTATGGCCGTCATAAATGAAGCCATCGAGCATTTGGCCTGCGGCATTGTCAATGCGGCCAGTTTACTAAATCCAGAGGTGATTATTTTAGGAGGTGGTGTTTTAAATTCATCTGAATACATTTTACCTAGAATTCGGGAGATCGTTGATCGATATCTTCCTAGTTTAGTAGAAATGAAAACTTCACAACTGGGAGAAAACGCAGGAGTACTTGGAGCGGTTTCCCTTTTCTTAAGGGAACATGATGGCATTTTGAATTTTCGTGATGAGGGGGAGTATTAATGAAAAATAGGAAAAAGTCGCTTGTTTCAGTAATGGCCTTATCGGCAGCACTATTGATTTCGGGGTGTAACGGTGGCGAGACGAAAACGAATTCGGATGCTGGCGGTGCCAAGGGAAAAAAGGGTGAGCTGGAAGATAAGATCGTTGTTTATTCACCGCATGGCAAAGATATTTTATCAAAATTCGAAAAACAGTTCGAAGATGAGTATGGTATTGATGTTGAGTGGCTTGATATGGGGTCTCAGGAAATCCTTGACCGCGTTCGATCAGAGAAAAGTAATCCACAGGCAGACGTTTGGTGGGGGGCACCTTCCACGAACTTCAATCAAGCAAAGAGTGATGGGCTGCTGGCTGCTTATAAGCCTAGCTATTCCGATAGTCTAGATGAAGGATTCCACGATCCGGAATGGTATTGGACGGGAACGAGCCAGACACCGGAAGTCATCATGTATAACAGCAAAAAACTATCAAAAGACGAGGTACCGAAAGATTGGGATGAGCTGCTTGATCCGAAGTGGAAAGACGAAATCATCATTCGCTATCCGTTAGCCTCCGGAACGATGAGGACAATTTTTTCTGCGATGATTTATCGTACGTATAAGGATACAGATGACCCAAAAGAAGGGTATGACTGGTTAAAGAAGCTCGACCAAAACACAAAGGAATATTCAGCAAACCCGGAAATGATGTATAACAAGGTGGCCAAAGGAGAGGGTTCACTTTCCGTATGGGCAATGCCGGATGTTGTCATGCTTAAGGAAAATAAAAATTATCCATTTGAGTTCGTCATTCCAGAAAGCGGAACACCAGTATTGACAGAAGGTATCGCCATCGTTGAAGGTGCCAAGCATCCAAAAGCGGCAGAAGCCTTTTATGAGTTTGTGAATTCACCGGAAGCCGCAAAAACTTTGGCAGAAGAATTTTACAGGATTCCGACCAGAAATGATGTGAAGGATTTACCTGAATGGATCACGGAAACAGAAATTAAAGCGATGGAAATTGATTGGAATGCATTCGAGGAAAAAGGTGACGAGTGGATGAAATATTGGGACGAAAATATTAAAAGTGGAGATAAAGAAATTAAAGAATAAGGAAGTGTCGTTGGGATGGCGTCAATAAAAATAGAGAATGTCCAAAAAGCCTTCGGGAAAACGATAGCTGTCGACCATTTAAATCTGGAAATCAAAGAAGGGGAGTTTTTTACCTTTCTTGGTCCAAGTGGCTGTGGTAAAACGACAACGCTTCGGATGATTGCCGGTTTTTATTATCCGACAAAAGGTGTCGTCCGATTTGGCGACAAAGATATGACGCGTGTACCTCCGGAGAAAAGAAATACTGGCATGGTTTTTCAAAACTATGCCCTCTTTCCCCACATGACTGTTTTTGAAAATGTAGCGTTTGGCTTGCGTGTGAGAAAAGTTTCTTCTGCTGACTTAAAGAGGAGAGTGCTGGATGCCCTCCAAAAGGTCAGGCTGGAGAGCTATTCGAATCGTCAAGTGAGCCAGTTAAGCGGAGGACAGCAGCAGCGGGTGGCCCTTGCGAGAGCACTGGTCATCGAACCGGAAATATTACTGCTGGATGAGCCATTAAGTAATCTGGATGCCAAGCTTCGTGATGAAATGAGGGTGGAAATCCTAAGGCTGCAGCGTGATTATAAGATTACCACCATTTATGTCACACATGATCAGGCTGAGGCATTATCGATGAGTGATCGGATCGCTGTGTTCAATTATGGTGTATGTCACCAGGTCGGGACGCCGGCAGAAATTTATAATCAGCCGGCCAATGATTTTGTGGCGAGTTTTATAGGCGAGATTAATCTATTGCCCGTTCAAGTCGAAAAAGTTCAACAAGAGAATATAGTGGTTGCTCTTAAAAATAGTGAACAACCGATTAAATTGAATGTAGAAAATCAAGCTAGAGAAGGAATTTCAATCTTACAGACTGATGATGACCTTGCTGTTTCGATTCGTCCTGAAGCAATCAGAATTCTGGATGTAGCCGAAGTAGGAATGAATATCTTTAAAGGTAAAATAAATTCCGTCCAATTCTTTGGATCTGTTGTGAATGTCATGGTGGATGTTCAAGACGTGTTACTAAGGGTCGACGTATTCAACACTCAGGATTTTGGATACTTTCATCAAGGAAAGGAAGTGTATGTCCAGCTTCCTGAGAAACAGCTGCGTCTTATCCCTATCATAAGCGGTGAAGCTCCATGATTAAAAATCGTGATACGAGATTGACGATTTGGCTCCTTATACCAGTTGTATTAGTGCTCGTAGCGTATGTTCTCTACCCATCGTTGAGGACCTTTATCGAAAGTCTGCAAAAAGACGGAACGATATCCCTTGGAAATTATCAGGACTTCTTCGTGCAGGAATCGAAAACGAACCTAGAGGCGCTATGGAATTCCGTTTATATATCCTTATTGAGTGTATTGGTCAGTGCCTTGATTGGCATTCCGCTCGCATTTATTTTTAACCGTTATGATTTTCCCGGCAGAAGCTTCTTTTCATCAGCAGCGATTTTGCCGATTGTCCTTCCATCATTGGTAGGGGTCATGGCTTTTATGTTTTTATATGGAGAATCGGGATTGATCCCGAATGCCATCAAGGATCTGTTTGGTCTTGATAAAGTTCCATTTAAAATTGGCGGGGTATCGGGAATCCTTATCGTGCATGCCTATACGATGTATGTCTATTTTTATATGACCGTATCCGCTGCAATCAATAAAATAGATCCGTCCCTTGAAGAAGCTGCTTATAACTTAGGGGCAAATAAATTCAAGGTTTTTTGGAAGGTGACATTTCCATTATTGACACCTGCCATCGTTGCCGCTTCTTTGCTTGTTTTCATGATATCAATGGCTTCATTCAGTGCCCCGTTTTTATTGGCTGGCGGATACAGGGTGTTGAGCCTGCAAATTTATTTTTCGAAAATAAATGGTGATATGGAAATTGCCGCTACTCAATCCGTCATTCTATCCATCGTTTCGATTTCATTTCTATTATTCATGCGTTGGTATCAGAATAGGAAAGATTATCGAATGGCTTCGAAAGGGATTGGGGCACACAGGAGTGAAGTGAAGAACCCGATTATGAAATGGGTGATGGTCGTAACGGGCATCATTGGCGTAATTATTTTGCTTTTACCGCACTTTACGATTCTTTTGCTTTCACTTGTGCCAGATGGAACCTGGACATTTCAAACGTATCCAACAGTATTTAATGTGGAAAATTACATGCTTTTGTTTGAAGATCCTAATATCTTCAAACCGTTACGAAATAGTTTACTGATGGCGGTTATTGCAACGTTGGCAAATCTGGTGTTTGGGGTCATAGCGTCCTATGTGCTTGTCAAACGGAAATTCGTCGGGAAAAGCTTTGTCGATATTCTAGTCATGATTCCTTGGGCGTTGCCTGCAACGGTCATAGGGATGAACTTGATATTCGCATTCAATGAACCTAGCGTTTTTTCCTTTGGTCAAATATTGGTAGGAACATTTTGGATTTTGCCTCTTGCCTATTTCATCAGACATATCCCACTCGTTGTCCGCTCGACTAACGCCGTTCTGGAGCAGCTCGATGATTCGATTGAAGAAGCAGCCAGAAACTTGGGGGCAAAGTGGTTTTATACCTTCAGAAAGGTCATATTTCCGATTATTATGCCTGGCGTTTTATCAGGGACATTATTGGCATTTATCGAATCTGTGGGGGAATTCCCGACCTCGGTCCTGTTGTACACGATTTCAAACAGACCCATATCCATTGAAATCATGAATCAGCTTCGAATGTTCAATATGGGGCAGGCAGCTGCCTATGGGATGATTCAAATCACACTGATTGTAATCGTTCTCTTTATTTCGAACAAGTTTTTTGGAATCAAAGCGGAAAAAGCTTTATGAATTTGGAGGTTTAAAGATGAGCAGGCTTGAAGAATTTATCAAAAATGAAGGTAGTGTCTTTCCCGGAAAAACATATGCAGAAGAGCTTCTGATGCCTGTTTTTAATGATCAAAGAGATTACTTATTTCATGCAATGTTCGATATTCATCGGGCGCATGTCATCATGCTTTCGGAACAAAAGATCATTAAAGAAGAAGAGGCGAAAACCATGCTTGATGGGATTCGGAAAGTGGCCCAAACAGATCTCAAGCAGTTGACCTATCAGCCCCAATTCGAAGACTTATTTTTCATGATGGAGGCAAAGATAGGTGAGGAAATCGGTCATGAACTTGCAGGAAAGATTCATATCGGCCGCAGTCGTAATGATATGGGAGTCGCGATGTACCGCCTTGTTTTGAGAGGCCATCTGCTCCAATTGATTGGCTACGCAAACCATTTGAGTGAGGCATTTCTGGTGCAGGCTGAAAAACATACAGAAACCTATATAACTGGTTACACGCATACCCAACCGGCTCAGCCGACTACGATAGGACATTACTTTTTAGCCATTTATGATGTGCTTCAAAGGGATATTGGCCGGTTATGGGCAGCCTATGAAACGGTTAACCAATCGCCTTTGGGCGCTGCCGCGTTAACGACCACCGGTTTTCCGATCAGCCGGAACCGTACTGCTGAACTGCTTGGGTTTGATTCGGTGATCGAGAATTCCTATGACTCGATAGGCGGGGCGGATTATTTATTGGAAACCGCAACTGCCATCATGACGTGCATGGTCAATGCAGGAAGATGGATTCAAGATTTCCTGCAGCATGTGACAAGGGAGTTTGGTACATTTCATGTGGCCGATCCTTATGTTCAAGTGAGCAGCATCATGCCGCAAAAAAGAAATCCAGTTTCCATTGAACATTCCCGTTCGATTGCAAGCAGTGCGTATGGTGATGCACTCGCTGCAATGAATATGATCCACAATACGCCATTTGGTGATATCGTCGATACGGAAGATGATTTACAGCCGCATTTATATCGGGCTTTTTCGAATGCAGGACGTGTCATGAAACTAATGTATGCCGTCATATCGACTTTGAAAGTAAATGAAGAACATACAAAGAAAATGGCCGCAAAATCCAGTATAACGGTTACTGAATTAGCGGATACCCTATCAAGAGATTACGAGATATCATTTAGAAAAGCTCATTCCATAGCGAGTCATATTGCAAAACGGTCGATTGGTGAAGGGAAGGAGCTTTATGATTGGGACACGCAAGACATCAACAAGATCATCAATGAATTCGTTGCAGTGAATTTAACTGAAGACGAATGGAAAAAGATCATCTCTCCCGAATACTTTGTGGAAATTAGAAGCATTCAAGGCGGGCCCAGCCCGAAAGAGGTTACGAGGATGATCGTAAATAGAAAACAAAAACTGGAGCAACAGTTGCACGAATATAAGGGAATCGTTAAAGCAATGAATGATGACAGGAAGGTTTTAGTGGATTACTGAAGGTGCGTGAAAAAAGGAAATGAATTTTAACGGGCATGAAATTCACGAGTATTTACTCCAAATCCACGAGTAAAAGCGTGGAATTCACGAGTAAAAGCGTGGAATTCACGAGTATTTACTCCAAATTCACTAGTAAAAGCGTAGAATTCACGAGTATTTACTCCAAATCCCAAGTAAAAGCCCGAACCTCCTGAAAAGAGTATTTTCTCGTTGTATTTATTAGTTAAAATAGGGGTTTTGATTATAAACAAAAAAGATTAGTAGTTTCATATGAGACATTGTTTTTTGTCCGCTATTAACTTTGTATAATTACTCTTAAGAAAAAGGACATTATGACTTTGGATGTCGATTATAAGAAAGGCTCAGTCTTTTGACTGAGCCCTTTCGATGTTCTTTTAATGTTTCTTTATCCAAAAATCAGAAAGTGTTTCAAATATCGTTAACGGATTTAGGTTCCAACTGAACCGCGTGCTTTTTGAAAGCAAGACTTACCGTGATCATCACAATGAAATTGACCGCCAAGGCGATGATTCCCACATTCAAATCTTTCGCGGCTTGCGGCAAGGACGGAAACAAGGTTCCTATAGTTGAAGAACTGAGTGTAATGCAGATTACGATGAATAATCCGGTGATGATGCCGGCGATTGCGCCATATTTATTGATGGGATTATTCTTCTTCAGACTAAAGAGCAGGGACGGGAATAGCTGTGTAATGAGACTGTATCCCATTAGAATTAATGCTGACATCGTTTCGCCGCCGTTTAAGGTGAAGTAGACGGCTATAAGGGCAATGACTGGAACAAGAAGCTTTGCCAATCGTACAACGTGGCGATCGGACACTGCTGGTGCAAATTCCTTATATACGTTTTTCGCGAGCAGTGTAGCGACGCTCATCAAAAGCATGGATCCCGGCACCAATGCGGTCAACAATCCAGCTCCGCCGATTATGCCTATAAACCATGGATCAAAGGTCTCAATCGAAAGGCGCAGCAATGAGAGGTCTGCATCTGCCCCAACAAGTCCGGGCACTTTCAATATAGCTGTAAACCCAACGAAAAAGACGAATAACAGCATGAGTGTATATAAAGGGCTGATGATGGCATTTTTTCGAAATACCTTGCCGCTGCGTGCTGAATAGACAGCGCTGAAAACTTGTGGCCACATATAGAAACCGAATACGAGCAATATTACCGTGGAGATAAACCATGATACGCTAAGTCCCTGGTCAGGGAACTTTAGAAAACCAGGTTTGGCCGCATCAATCGCTTCAAACATCGGCTGAAATCCGCCAAAGTAATGGATCGGCAGATAAATCCCCAAAAATCCTATTATGGCGACCATCATGATATCTTTAATGACCGCTATCCAAACAGAACCGTGTATACCGGAGATCATCACATAAATGGTAAGGCTGATCGCCCCCATCCAAACTGCCTCGGACATTGAGATGGCACCATAAGATGCCTCTGAGACAATGATTCCCAATCCTTTCAGCTGCACGACGATCACTGGAATCATCGACACCACACCGACAAGTGCAGCCAAAATTCCTAAACTGGGACTCTTATATTTGCTCACAAAGAAATCGGATTGAGACATCAGTTTATTTTCTTTGGCATATTTCCATATTTCCGGAAGGAGCCAATAGGATAATACGTAAGACAGAGTAATGTAAATTAGAACATATAGAGCGGGTGCGCCCTTGCCATATGCCCAGCCGCTGCCGCCAAGGAAGGAGAAGGTCGTATAGATTTCCCCGGCCATCAGCAGAAAGACGAAAATCGCACCAAAACCACGTCCGCCCACCGTCCATTGTTCCAAGTTCATATCTTTTCCTTTTGAAGAGCGTATCCCTAAAAATATCGATAGAAGTAAAAATGCTAAAATGATTAAGAGAGCAATATTCATTTCTGGTCACCTTCCCGATTCCTGGGATCCAGCTTATACATGATGCCCAATATGGCAGAGGTAAGGACAACCCACATAGCCATCCAGAACATATTGAAAGGCATTCCTAATACGTATGGTTCTATTTTATTAACAAAAGGTAGAAATCCTAGTATGCCTATAAAAGGAACTAGAGTAAGGATATATATAATCTTCATTAAACAAACCCCTCCGTTTTAAATAAGTGAAACGTCCATCAATGGGGTTTATTCTTCAATGCCACTGATGGCTGGGTGAACCAAACCGGGAAGGAAAATTCATACAAGACGGATTTACCTTCTTTTAAAAAGGTCCGATGATATATAATAGCTTACACTATTTTGATATAAAATTTAATGGAGTTGGGTGATATATTTTAGCAAAAACGCGCCAACTGCCTAATCTTGATATGTTTCTTAGATGGATAAAGCCTTGAATTCGAATTGAATTCAAGGCTTTATTTCCTTTAGCTATTTTTTTTCCGATAGTTATATAGTATCACCAAGAGTATGAACCAGATCGGGGTCAAGAGCAGTGATAGTCGTGTAGCTTCAGCGAACAGCATAACAATAAGGATGAATAGGAATAATCCTAAAATGGCGTAATTGACAAAGGGTGTAAAAGGAGCCTTGAAAGTCGATTCGGCTCTTAGATCAGGCCTTGTTTTCGAATATTTGAGATGGGAGATCAAGATAATGCTCCATACCCAAATGAAACAGATGGCACTGATGGTCGTCACGACGGTAAATGCCTGTTCCGGTATCAGCTTGCTTAATAATGCCCCTATTGATACAACGATTGTGGATGTTAATAAGGCATTGCTTGGAACAGCCTGTTTATTTAATTTTTCCAGTTTAGCAGGGGCTTCGCCATTCCTGCTTAACGTATAGAGTATTCGGCTTGTTGAAAATAAACCGCTGTTACATGCAGAAGCAGCGGATGTCAACACGACGAAGTTGATGATTCCTGCAGCGACAGGAATGCCGATTAACGCAAAGACCTCTACAAATGGGCTGCTTGAGGCATCAAGTTGTGTCCATGGGTTGACACAGAGAATGACGAATAGGGCACCAACATAGAAAAGTAAAATCCGGACAGGGATTTTATTGATGGCAGAAGGAATGTTCTTTCTCGGGTTCGCCGTTTCCGCTGCGGAAACCCCGACCAATTCGACACCGACAAATGAGAAGACGACCAACTGTAATGATAATAGGAATCCGGAAATGCCATTGGGGAACATGCCCCCATGATTCCATAGGTTCGTTACGGAAACCGTTCCGGTATTGGTGTTGAAGCCGATGATCAATAGAATGATTCCTACGATGATCAAGGCAAGGATCGTGATTACTTTAATGATGGCAAACCAGAATTCCAATTCGCCAAATAACTTAACGGTCAATAGGTTCAACCCTAACAGAATGACTAGGCATATTAGAGCTGGAATCCATTGAGGGATATCGAACCAATATTGTATATAGACACCGACAGCTATGATATCGGCCATTGCGGTCATGATCCAACAGAACCAATATGTCCAACCTGTCACGAATCCAGCCCATGGACCGACATATTCGGTTGCAAATTCAGTGAATGATGCATAACCTGCATTGGATAATAGCAATTCGCCCAGCGCCCTCATCACAAAAAACAAGGCAATCCCTATTATCAGATAGGAGAATATAATGGAAGGTCCAGCCAATTGTATGGCTTTTCCGGATCCTAAAAATAAACCGGTGCCAATGGTTCCTCCTATTGCAATCAGTTGTACATGTCGATTTTTTAAATCTCTTTTTAATTCCTGTTTAGCCAATTCTTACGCCCCCGTTTTTTATAGTCTTGTTAGTGAATGATTTCAACCTGCATGGTCTTGGAGAGAGGGACGTGATTTTTTGCCCTGCTTGCCTATTCCATTGGTTTTCAAGAGTGTAGTTTTAAGTCCAATCACAAAATGGACAATAAAAAAAGAGATTGGATAATACCAATCTCTTAAAGGGTTCAGAATAACAATTCTATCATTCGTTACTCTTCTGTCCTTTTGCCTGAGATTGTGAATCCTTCGGCGCTGCATCTTGTACAGTCTCTCCAGAAGCTGCTCCTGCTATAGTGTCATCCATAGCATTCATCGCTTGCTTGTATGCGGTTGTGAAGAAATGTCTGTCAGTGTTAATCTTCCACTGTTGGATCATTCATTATGCTTATAAAATAATATTGGAATTCTATCATCAATTTTTCGGTAGGTCAACAAATATTTTTGAAATGAAACAGGCATTATCGCAGTTTAATAGTGGTTTGTATTTAACTTAAGGTTTAAGCAGAAGTGATAGTTTTCTGCTCTTTTTGAACGATCACTATTATAAAATACTGAACATCATTTTTTTAAAATGATATTTTTAGATTAGAAAAATCGACAAGATATTATTGGTAACTGTTTTTTTCAAAAATACAATTGTATTTTTACAGAATATTTACTATTATAAGATAAGGAAATATAATTGAAGTGTTATGTAATATTGATTACGATAAAGCATTTCTAATTAAAAGAGAGTCGTTCGTGGCAAGGATGGAAAAGCATTACCGATATTGCATCTGGGGGAGTTAATCATGTCGAACAAGGAATTAAAGAGAGGGCTGGAATCAAGACATATTCAAATGATAGCTTTAGGCGGAACCATCGGGGTCGGTTTATTCATGGGTTCTGCGAGCACCATCAAATGGACCGGGCCCTCTGTTATGCTTGCTTATGCAATCGCAGGTATTTTTATATTTTTCATCATGCGTTCCATGGGTGAGATGCTATATTTAGAACCGACTACAGGTTCTTTTGCAACCTTTGCGAGCAGCTATATACATCCCTTGGCAGGTTATATGACTGCTTGGAGCAATTGGTTTCAATGGGTAATCGTCGGAATGTCCGAAATCATCGCGGTTGGGTTGTATATGCAATATTGGTTCCCGGAGTTACCTGCTTGGATACCAGGTGTGGTCGCCATGATCATCTTGGGGGCGGCAAACCTTATTTCGGTTAAATCCTTCGGGGAATTTGAATTTTGGTTTGCGCTTATAAAAATCATAACGATTATATTGATGATCATTGCCGGCCTTGGCCTTATCTTCTTTGGAATAGGGAATGGCGGGGATGCTATTGGATTATCGAATCTTTGGGCAAATGGCGGCTTCTTTACGGGAGGCTGGACAGGATTCTTCTTCGCGCTTTCCCTAGTAGTGGCTTCCTATCAAGGCGTTGAGCTTATCGGAATCACAGCAGGAGAAGCGAAAAATCCAACCAAGACCGTAACAAAAGCGATCCAATCAATCATATGGCGCATTTTAATTTTCTACATTGGTGCCATATTCGTCATCGTGACAGTATTCCCTTGGGATCAACTGGATGACTTAGGCAGTCCATTTGTTTCAACCTTTGCCAAAATAGGTATCACTGCAGCGGCAGGCATCATTAATTTTGTCGTAATCACTGCAGCAATGTCTGGATGCAACAGTGGGATTTTCAGTGCAGGACGTATGCTTTACACACTGGCATTGAATGGCCAAGCTCCGAAAGCCTTTGCTAAAGTATCTAAAAATGGAGTGCCGGCATATTGCACGATCGCTGTACTTTTAGGATTGGGCATCGGGGTTATCCTGAATTACCTTGCACCGCCTCAATTATTCCTTTATGTGTACAGTGCGAGTGTATTGCCCGGGATGATTCCATGGTTTGTCTTACTTATCAGTGAGCTTAAATTCAGAAAGGTGAATGCTGCTGAAATGGAGAAACATCCGTTCAAAATGCCGTTGGCCCCTTACAGTAACTATGCGACGATTGCCTTTTTACTGATGGTGCTTGTCGGTATGTGGATCAATCCTAGTACAAGGATTTCCTTGGTTGTCGGGATCGTTTTCCTAGCCTTGGTCGCAGCAAGTTATTACATGCTGAAAATGGATAAACGAACACCATTGGATGTTAAATCCGATGATGAGATTTCCTGATAAGGTAAAAAAAGCCCTTCTCTTAATTCGAGAAGGGCTTTTTTTGTTTTTTTGGATCAATTGTGGAATTCACGAGTAAATGCGTGGAATTCACGAGTAAAACAGCGAAATTTACGAGTAAAACCGTTGAATTCACGAGTAAAGCTAAATTGACCCCATTACAAGGGAGGGACAGCAAGGGGAATGTATCTTCCTGCCAGATTTTTTCATAGGATGTAACATATTTACCCGAGGAAGGGGTTATCTTTTGGAAAGAACTAAGCTTACCGGGCGTATCGTTACACCAAATGATGCTGAGTATGAGCGTGCCAGGATAAATAATAACTTAAGTTTTTCTAAATTCCCAAAGGTCATTGTGTTTTGTCAAAATTCCGATGATGTGTTGAATTCATTGAAGTGGGCCCGGGAAAATCATGCACCTTTCCGGGTTAGGAGCGGCAGGCATAGTTATGAAAATTTTTCATTAGTGAATGGCGGTCTAGTCATTGATATTAGTGAAATGTACAATATCAAGGTCAATCGTGAAAAAATGATCGCAAAAATTGAAGCCGGAGCTGATTTAGGGCGAGTATATAATACGTTATGGAACTATGGAACGACGATTCCGGCAGGGACCGAAAGCAGTGTTGGTGTTGTAGGTCTTACGCTCGGCGGTGGAATAGGTATGTTAACGAGGCGTTTTGGACTTACTTGTGACAATCTACTTGAAATAGAAATGGTAAGGGCGTGTGGAAAGAGGGACGCCAAACTCATTAAAGCAAATAGGAAAATCAATAGTGATTTATTTTGGGCATGCTGCGGGGGAGGAGGGGGAAACTTTGGCATAGTCACTTCTCTTACTTTCAGGGTAACCCCCGTATCAAGGGTATCCGTTTTCTCCGTCACATGGGGGTGGGAAGATTTCGAAGCGGTGTTTGAAGCCTGGCAGGATTGGGCCCCTCAAGCTGATGAATGCTTAACTTCAGAAATAGAATTCAAGGCAAAGGAAGCAAACGAAATTTTTGCTAAAGGTGAATTTGTTGGATCGTCACATAGATTGAAGCAGCTATTAAAGCCTTTGACAAAAACTGGTTCACCAATAAATGTCATGATAAAGGAAGTCCCATACATTGAAGCCGTAAGATTCTTTGATTATCCAGCTGGAAATCAACCGGCGTATCGAAAGAGGTCAGGATCTTTCATTGAAAAAGCTTTTCCGGAGCAAGCAATCATGACCATGAAACATTTTTTAGGAAATGCTCCAAATGAAAATGCAGCCATTTGGCACCAATCCTTAGGAGGAGTGGCGGGCCTTAAAGATCCAAAGGAGACAGCTTTTTATTATCGCGATGCCATCATCGCCCAGGAGTATCAGGCTACATGGACCAATCCAGTAGAAGAGCGGCTAAACATTCGTTGGATCAAGGACCTGAAGCATGCCTTGTCGCCATTTACTACCGGTGACTATGTAAATTGGCCGGATACTCTAATCAAAGATTGGCCAACTGCGTATTATGGAAAAAATTTCAAACGGCTTAGGGAAGTGAAAACGAGGTATGATCCATACAATGCGTTTAAGTTCCCACAAAGCATACCGCCATTAAATAAGTGGGTTTGAAAAAGCTTGGATTCACCATAAATATTCGTTATATAAAGGCCTATTCCTAAATTTGGATATAGGCCTCTTTCTTCTTGTTTTGAATTAATTAATCGAGATAATACTCAAAATCATTCCGCTTGCTGAGCTTGTACTGTATTGTAAACCTGATTTACGGAAGATTGGGCTTGGGCGATTTCTTGAGCCGCTTGTTTAATGGCTTCTTGTGCCAAAGTTGGATCAGAGGAAGATTTTTCAATTGCTTGTGAAAGTAAGGTTTGCGTAAGGGTAACGTTTGCTTTTGCTTGATTTAATTGATTGATATCAATTTGTTGCTGAGGCATGTAGTTTCTCTCCTTATGTCATTATTGGGATTACTCCATTAGGATGACCGTTCTTTTCTATTTTATAAGGAGAAAAAAATATAACCTAGACAGGATGGACAGCTTGGAAAAGTTCTGAAACGGCCAAAAAAGTATTCGTTATATTTACTTAGAATCCTGAAATTTTCATCTGCATAATTACTATTACGTTCCTTGAATATCATAATGTATGAAAACGTAAAAAATATATCGTGATTTTTTGGTTGTTCAGTTAATTAAATTATACTTTACTTATTGGTTTTATCAGATTAAAATCGGAGAAAGAATTATTATAAGTGATGAGCTGATTGGACAACCGAAAGCTCCTGAACGTGATAAGCGAACAGGAGCTTTTTGCGTTCACTTGGAAAAAGGAGTTGGCAAGATGAATATTGATCATATTGAAGCTTTTATGTATGTTGTTCACCTTAATAGTTTTCATAAAGCCGCAGAGGCAATGTTTTTATCACAGCCAACGGTTTCGGCAAGAATTAAGACGCTTGAGAGTGAACTCGATTCAGTACTATTTGAGAGGCAAGGAAGAGGGATTATTTTAACCGAAAAAGGGAAAGCCTTCATTCCGTTTGCGGATCAAATTATTCGTACCTTTCACCAGGGGAAAAAGCAGTTGAAAAGAGGAAGCGAACTGGAGGAAATAACGATAGGGGCTAATATCATTACATCGCAATACTTTATTCCATTTGCTCTTCCTCTATGGAAAAAGGAAAACCCCAATTTACGCTTTAAATTTATTTCAGCAACAAATGATGCATTAATGGAAAAATTGCTTCAGAAACAGGTTGATATAGCCTTTATGAAGGATGTTACACATAGTGGTCTGCAAAATTACAAAACCCTTGATAATTCGATTCGTTTAGTCGTGTATCCAGGACATCCATTTCAACTTCGAACTGGGCTAACAGTACAGGAATTAGCAATGGAGCCGTTGGTATTTTTTGAGTGTGGTGCGTTTGACTGGAACCACGTTCATAAAATTTTTGAAGTATCCAATGTAGAGCCGCGCATTGAATTTCAGGTTGATCACCTGGAAGTGGCGAAGTCGCTAATTCTTAGCAGAAGCTGTATCGGATTTTTACCGTACTTATGTATTAAAAAAGAGTTAGAACAGGGAACTTTGATTGAAGTGGATGTGTCACATTTGATCAAGATTAAGCAGCACATCCATCTGACGCATTTAAATCACGGGATGGAATCCCCTTTATTATGGAAAGACATTCTCTTATCAGTTCGGAAATTTGAGAAAAACCCTCAGCAATTACAGATACAATCGAATTGATAGATATTTTCTATCAATACAATATTTTTTTCTATTAGTAAAACCATTGCCATTAGCATGTTTTAGATGATAGGATATGTCAAAATATAATTATTCACATAAGTAAACTTTGAATTAAAGCGGAGGAGAGAATATGAGTTATAAGCTTGGCATTTTAGACCAGAGCCCGATATTTCCAGGAGCTTCAGCATTTGATGCACTACAGCAAACCATTAATCTGGCTAGACATGCAGAAGAGTGGGGTTATACCCGTTTCTGGGTATCGGAACATCATCATGCCGAACAGTTGGCGGGGTCCTCCCCGGAAGTATTGATTTCTTATTTATTAGCCCAGACAAAATCGATTCGGGTAGGGTCCGGAGGAGTTATGCTTCAGCATTATAGTCCATATAAAGTGGCGGAAAACTTTCACGTATTATCGAATCTTTCACCAGGCAGGGTAGACCTGGGCATCGGAAAGGCACCAGGTGGCCTCCCCTTATCAACGAAGGCGCTACAGTTTGGAACTGTGAATGATGGAAAAGATTTCGAAGAGCGGTTATCTTTCCTGCGAGAAATAATCGAAAATTCAGTTAATGAAACTCACCCGCTTGCAGGCATTCAAGCGACACCACTCCCTTCCAAAAAGCCTAAGATGTTTCTGCTTGGTGCAAGTACTGACAGTGCCAGGCTAGCAGCCGATCTTGGTATAGCTTATGTATTTGCTCGATTTATCAATAGTAATGAGACTGTACTCGAAGATGCTTCACGCATTTACCAAAGTATCTATCCAGCTGGGAGCTTTAAGGTATCGGTTTCAGTGATTGCTGCTCCTTCACAACAAGAAGCAGAACAGTTAACAGGTGACCAGAAGATTGTGAAAGTTCATCTCAAAAGCGGTCGTTCTGTCACGGTCCAAACACTAGCGCAAGCAGAGTTATTCGGGAAGCAGTCTGGGGAGCCTTACGAAATAGAAGAACAAGATTCCAATATTATTGCTGGAACTCCTTCTTATGTAAAAGAAGTCTTAGCAAATTTACATGAAAAGTACGGGGTAGATGAGTTTATCCTACATTCGCCGATTTTAAAGGAAGCAGAAAGGTTCAGATCTTTTCGATTGTTGAGTCCACTTCAATTAGTCTTATCTGAAGAGAAACACGTTACGAGCCAAAATTAAAAAGACTTCAGCAATTAGGGAAGTTGGTGGATGTCAGCAAAGCTGAAAACCGATTAATTAAAGGAGGAGTATTGATGTCTGAGCAGAGAAAGTTGAAATTTGGAGCGCTTATTCATGGAGTTGGAGGGAGTATATCTGGTTGGAGACATCCAGACATTCAAGCAGATGCCAGTGTTAGTCTTGAATTTTATAAGGAGCAGGCCCAGAAGGCTGAAGAGGGAAAGTTCGATTTACTTTTCATTGCTGACGGATTGTTTATCAATGAGAAGTCAATACCGCATTTCTTAAATCGATTTGAACCACTTACCATTTTATCCGCACTCGCTGCTTTCACATCAAGAATAGGGCTTGTCGGAACAGTTTCCACCTCATACAGTGAGCCATTTACTGTAGCTCGGCAATTTGCTTCACTTGATCACATTAGTCAAGGTCGTGGCGGATGGAACCTTGTTACTACCCCTCTTGAGAGTACGGCCTTGAATTATAACAAAACGATTGAAGAACACCCTGATCATGCCAAACGCTATCGGATAGCATCAGAATATATACAAGTCACCAAAGGACTTTGGGATTCATGGGAGGATGACGCGTTTACTCGGGATAAAGAGTCCGGTGAGTTTTTTGATTCTTCAAAAATGCATCAATTAAAGCATAAAGGAGAATTTTTCTCCGTGCAAGGACCACTCAACATTGCCAGATCTAAACAGGGGAGACCTGTCGTTTTTCAAGCTGGTTCATCAGAAGCTGGCAAAAATTTTGCGGCTAAAGAAGCGGATGCAATCTTTACAGGTCAACCAACATTGGAAGATGCAAAGATTTTTTATCAGGATGTAAAAAACAGGGCTATTGCATTCGGGAGAAATCCTGATGAAATTGTTATTCTGCCAGGTATCGCGCCAATCATTGGTGCAACTGAGGAAGAGGCGGAGCACAAATATCAAGAACTCGCTAACCTAGTTTCTATAGATAAGGCGCTTGACTATTTGGGACGCTACTTCGATCATCATGATTTTTCCCAATATGAACTGGATGCACCTTTCCCAGATCTCGGAGACATCGGAAAAAACAGTTTCCGAAGTACGACTGATCGAATTAAACAGGAAGCGAAGGAGAAACAGTTAACGCTCCGTCAAGTAGCACTTAAGGAGACAACACCCCGGACTTCTTTCATTGGAACTCCAGAGAAAGTAGCGCATTTGATTCAGCAATGGTTCGAAGAGAAGGGGGCGGACGGATTTATCTTTTCTTCAAGTGTTCCAAATGCTTTAAGTGACTTTGTAGACTATGTGGTTCCTATCCTTCAAAAAAGGGGAATATATCGTACTGAATATGAAGCAGAAACCTTAAGAGGCAACTTGGGGCTTCCATTCCCGGAAAATCGTTATGCGAAAGAAAGCATTAATCAATGATTGAAGAATCAATTTAAAAATTGAAGGAGGAATAAGAAATGGGAGAAGCGTTATCTGTCGTCGTTTGGTCAAAACAAGGATGTCACTATTGCGAGGAGGTTAAACAATACTTAAAAGAAAAGGAGATCGCTTATCAAACGGTGGATGTTACCAATCATGATGATCGGCGAGATATTTTAGAAATCAAATATGGTGTTCGATATGTGCCCATTATTGAAATTGGGCGAGGTAGTGTATATGAGAGCGTTACGGAAATTGGAATTCCTCATCTTGAAAAAGTACTTAAACGTGTACAATAACAAAAAATCATGCGTTAAAATCTAAGTCTATAAGTATGACTGATTGAATTAAGGAAAGATTGCAGAAATAAATCCGACTATTCTTGTGTAAATAATAAGTTATAGAAATGGGGAGTTAATCATGACACAGTTAATCCGTCTTGCCACTGTAAAGGATGCTCCAGAAGTGCTAAACGTCACACTTCGGGCTTATGAACCAATCAGAGAATTGAATATTAACTTTCTTGCTGCGACAGCCGATTTACAGCTAGTGACGAATAATATTAGGCGGAATCTCACTTATGTTTTAGAGGAGCAGGGCCAAATTGTTTCCACTGTGACAGTTCGTCATCCATGGAATGATCCTGATCATTTCAGTCCGTACCCATTCATTTGGTGGTTTGCAGTCGACCCCCTATACAAACAAAAAGGTTTTGGCTCGACTTTGTTAACCTGGGTGGAAGAAAATGCACTTCGGAAACAGGTGAAAGCGCCGGCTGTCTATTTGGCGACAGCTGATCGTCACCCTTGGCTAGTTTCCATTTATGAAAGAAGGGGCTATGAGATTTTTGCTGAACGGGATCACGATGGAGAAAAAATTGTGTATCTTCGTAAAATTCTAGATGAAACGTTGTATCGCATTATTGAAAATAAAGAACCAATTGTTAGTAATTAAAAACGTACGGGGGAATTGAGATGAAAAAAACATTACTAATTGTTATGGCACTGCTACTAACTTTTTTAGGAGCTTGCTCTTCAAAAGAAACAACGAGTACAGCAAAATCTGGGGATTCAAAAGATAAAAAAGTTCAGAAAATCATTGTTGGAACAGGGACGCAATTCCCTAATATTTGCTTTTTGGATAAGAATGGTAAGCTAACAGGGTATGATGTCGAGTTGGTTCGTCAAATCGATGAAAAGCTGCCTGAATATGAATTTGAATTTAAAACGATGGAATTTTCTAATCTATTATTAAGTTTAGAAACGAACAAAATAGATTTTGTTGCTCATCAAATGGAAGTGAATGATGAACGGGAAGAAAAATTTCTATTTAATAAAGAACCCTACAATGTCTTTCCGCTTCAAGTTACAGTTCATCAGGACAACAATGATATCCATTCCATTAAAGATCTAAAAGGAAAAAAAGCGATAGTGAGTGCAACGAGCAATTCTGCTGTTTTTCTTGAAAAGTATAATAAAGAAAATAATGCCGGTATTGAAATAGTCTATTCTGGCCAAGGCACAGATGATACGAAGAATCAAATCAAAACTGGTCGGGCGGATGCTACCATTACTACACCATTTGCAGTCGACTTCTTAAATAAACAAGCAGATGCACAGCAAAAGGTTGTGGGTGAGCCGCTTCTTAATTCAAAAGTATACTTTTTGCTAAGAAAAGACGAAACGCCTTTACAGAAGAGAATTGATGAAGCACTTGTGGAACTGAAAGAAGAAGGGGCAGTTAGCGAACTAAGTAAAAAGTGGCTGGGCGCCGACTATTCAGTGGGATTTTAATTAGATAGTAGTAAGCGCGGAGGTGCTAAAGCATGGGGAAAGCATTTGATCCTTCATTAATCGTCGATTTCATTCCGACGTTAATATATTATCTTGGCGTAACATTGAAAATTCTGGCAGCATCCGTTTTATTAGGAATGGTCATCGGGATAGCGGCAGCCATCCTGAGATTATTTCGTATCCCTGTTTTGAATCAAATAGTCATTTTGTATATTTCATTCATTCGGGGAACGCCTATTTTAATACAATTATTTCTAGTTTTTTATGGACTGCCTGCAATCCTTATATTCATTAATATTGATATTTCAAGAATGGATGCTCTGTATTTTGTCATTATTACGTATGCATTAAGTAATGGGGCGCATTTCGCAGAAATATTCCGAGGAGCAATTAAGGCTGTCGATTATGGGCAAACGGAAGCAGCCTATTCTGTTGGCATGAATAATAGTCAAAGTTTTTTTCGAATTGTGCTTCCTCAGGCAATAAGGATTGCTTTTCCGAATATCGCAAACTCTATTATCGGATCCTTGAAGGATACCTCACTTGCCTTTACCATCGGCGTAATGGATATGATGGGTAGGGGAGAGACATTGATTGCCGCAACTGCACATGCTCTCGAAGTCTATCTCTCATTAGCCGTTATCTATTATGCAGTCGTGCTATTGTTCGAGAAAATATTCAGACTTTATGAAAACCGCATTAATCGGCATCAAACTGTTGATGTGTCTGTTACTGGATAACAAAGAGAGGAGGGAAGGACTTGACGATTGATATACCATTCATTTGGACTGCTTTTAAGGAGATTATTAGAGCACTTCCAATCACACTTATCTTAACGATTCTTCCTCTTCTTGCAGGTTTTATTATCGGTCTCACTGTTGCCTTGATAAGGATATATAAAGTGAAATTTCTAAGTAGAGTTGCAAATGGATATGTTTCCTTCTTTAGAGGAACACCGATTATCATGCACATCATGCTCATTTATTTCGGTTTTCCATTATTAATCGATCAAATTTCTAAAAAGTTTGATTTGGGTATTCAATCTAATTCCATTCCGATCATTTTATTTGTCTTAACCGCCTTATCGTTGAGTGCGGGTGCCTATTTATCGGAAATATTCAGATCAGGAATTATCAGTGTCTCCAATGGCCAAATGGAGGCAGCCTATTCCGTGGGCATGAATTCGTTTCAAGCCATGACGCGAATTGTTTTGCCACAGGCCATTGCTCAGTCCATCCCGAATTTCACGAATATTTTCATTGGATTCTTGCATACGTCATCCATTGCTTTCGTTGTATCGCAAAAAGAAATGACAGGAGCGGCCAATATTGTTGCATCCACCAATTTGAAATTTTTGGAGTCATTTATCGCTGCTGGTTTAATTTATTGGGGCCTCACAATCATTGCAGAGGGGCTTTCGTTTTTAATTGAGAAAAAGGCCACTGCCTATAATCAAGGAGGAGTACAATGATTTATTTAAAAGAAATAAAAAAATCATTTAACCAGCAGCCCGTTTTAAAAGGAATTAATTTGAAAATAGGCAAGGGAGAAGTAGTTACCATACTTGGACCGAGTGGATCTGGGAAAACAACCTTGCTTAGGTGCTTGAACTTTCTCGAGAAACCGGATGAGGGAATTGTTCAAGTGGGGGATATAAAGGTGAAGTCTAAGAAGGCGACCAAAAGGGAAATCCTATCCCTTAGAAGACAATCGGCAATGGTTTTTCAGCATTATAACTTATTTGCTCATAAAACTGTTTTGGAGAATGTAATGGAAGGGTTAATTGTTACAAAAAAATATAAGAAAGCTGAAGCGAAACGGGAAAGCGAGCTGTTATTGGAAAAAGTAGGTTTGGGAGATAAGCATAACCATTTCCCTTCGCAATTGTCAGGAGGGCAACAGCAACGTGTTGGAATTGCCAGGGCACTTGCTTTAAATCCGGAGGTGATTCTATTTGACGAGCCAACGTCGGCACTCGACCCTGAGTTGGTTGGGGAGGTGCTTTCTGTCATAAAAGCAATTGCCCAGGAAGGCATCACGATGGTGATTGTAACCCATGAAATGAGTTTTGCTAAAGAGATATCGGATCGCGTTCTTTTCATGGATGGCGGGGTCATTGTTGAAGAAGGGTCACCATTGGAGATTTTCAATGCTCCAAAGGAAGAACGAACACGACAATTTTTAAACCGGATATCAAGAGATTATTCCTTATCGTTATTACAAGAAAAGGCCAATTAAAGGAAGGGGCCAAGGAGGACGTATGATTAATACAATCGTAGTCGATGAATTGATTGAAGAAGATAAAGAGACGGTGCGCCGTTTATTGGTTGAAAGTTATCAACAATATGAACATGAATATTCGAACCCGGAAGCCTGGGAAGGGTATTTAAAAAACATTCAATCTTCCGTGGATAATCCACATGTTGATATGGTGTTGGTTGCAAAGTGCAATCAGGATATCCTTGGTACATTACAGCTTTTTCAGTCATCTGAAAAAGCATATGAAAAGCCGGAACTTGGGATTTTTTCACCAATCATTCGGTTGTTGGCCGTTCATCCCGAATCAAGGGGACGCGGTATCGCACAGGAATTATTAAAAGCTAGTGTAAATTATGCAAAATCGCAAGGTGCGTCCAGTTTGTATCTACATTCTACTGATAAGATGCATAAAGCCATTAAACTATATGAATGGTTTGGCTTTAAACGGGATCGAACGAAGGAATTTCAAAATCATGATATTTTAGTAAAATGCTATCGCTTAGATTTATAGAAGGAGGCGACTGTATGAGTCGAGAGCTGGAAAAGCGCTTAATATCGATACGGCGCCATTTACATCAATATCCGGAATTATCTAATGAAGAGTTCGAAACGACAAAATCGATACAAACGTGGCTCGAGGAAGAGAGCATTGAGATCCGTCATACAGGATTGAAAACAGGTGTTTTTGCAGATATAAAGGGCGGCCAACCCGGACCGACAGTAGCCAAGGGCGGATATCGATGCACTTCCGATTGAGGAACGAACCGGGCTGCCATTTGCTTCGAAAGTAAAAGGAGTGATGCATGCTTGCGGCCATGATTTTCATACGGCAGCTGTAATGGGTGCTGCCTACCTTTTAAAAGAATGTCAATCAGAGTTCTGCGGGACAGTGCGATTGCTTTTTCAACCCGCAGAAGAATTTGGTGGCGGAGCGGTGCATGTGATAAAAGATGGTCAAATTGACGATGTAGCGGCTGTGATTGGGCTGCACAATAAACCCAATTTGCCTGTCGGCACCATTGGAATAAAAGATGGCCCGTTAATGGCGGCAGTGGACCGTTTTCATATTGTTCTTCAAGGGAAGGGGAGTCACGCGGCCATCCCTCAACACGGAAAAGATCCAATAGCGGCAGCGGCTCAGCTTATTACCGCTCTTCAAACTATCGTCAGCCGGAATGTCTCCCCATTAGATAGTGCTGTTGTAAGTGTAACGAGAATTACAGGTGGAAACACCTGGAATGTAATTCCGGGTGACGTCATATTGGAAGGAACGATTCGAACCTTTAATTCTGAGATACGCGAAGAATTAAAGAATAAGTTTTATTCGATTGTGAATCATATCGCCGCTGCTTTTTCACAGGAAGCTGCGATTGGTTGGTTTCCTGGACCACCCGCGCTTCATAATCATCCAGCTGTCACAGAAATGGCACGCAGGTCTGCTTTGGAGCATTCATTACACGTAATCAATCCAGAACCTTCAATGGGTGGTGAAGATTTCGCTTATTACCTTCAACATATCCCCGGTACCTTTGCCTTTTTTGGTACAAACGGAAACGAAGACTGGCATCATCCAGCCTTTACTATTGATGAAAAAGCCATTATTAAAGCCGCTTATTTTTTATCTGGAAGTGCCAAGGATTTATTATCTAACCATGGTAAGTGGTGAACATATTTGACTTAGGTGCCAGACACGATTTCGTGCCTAGTACCTTTGTTGTTGTAACTCCAAAGGTTTCGGTCCACCTTAATTTCAAGTATAGTCATGATGCGAACATTCTCCCCTTTTTTTCCTTCAATACATAGCCACTCTTCTTTCATTCATTCCAGCTTTTCATAGACTCCTCTCTCTCTCATTGATGAATCTTATTCTGAAAGGGTCTAGAAGATTAAATCTCAAACCATTATAGGCGAGAGCTTGGTCAATTATTAGGCAGAGGTATTCCATACTCATAAGCGAATGATAGATTTTTTTAATCAATTAAATAAATTTTTCTATCAATTAAGGTGTTGTCAAGTGCTTGTTTACAATGTTAGGATGAATTTCAATCAAATTAAAACAACTAATTCGATTTGTTAACTTGGTTTTGATGATTGGAGAGAGAGATATGAATTTTAAGCTTGGAATATTAGATCAAAGCCCCATTTTTCCTGGGAATTCGGCAGTTGATGCACTTAAGCAAACCGTAAACCTAGCTCAAAAAGCTGAGGAATGGGGATATACCCGTTTTTGGGTATCTGAACATCATCATATGGAACAAGTTGCTGGCTCTTCACCGGAAGTATTAATTTCTTATTTATTATCGAAGACCACATCCATTCGTGTAGGTTCTGGAGGTGTCATGCTTCAGCACTACAGTCCTTATAAAGTCGCTGAAAATTTTCATGTTTTATCCACGCTTGCCCCGGGCAGGGTAGATCTTGGCATCGGTAAAGCACCAGGTGGATTTCCTTTATCAACAAAGGCATTACAATTTGGAACTGTAAATGATGGAAAGGATTTTGGGGAACGTGCATCCTTATTGCAGAAGATTATTGAAAATTCAATCAATGACGATCATTTGCTTTCTGGTATTCAAGCAACGCCGATACCGCCTGAAAAGCCCGAAACTTTTCTGCTGGGTGCAAGTTCAGACAGCGCTCAACTAGCCGCTAACCTAGGAATGGATTTTGTATTCGCCAGATTTATTAATAGTGATGATACCATGCTGTATGAAGCTTCCTCTGCTTACCGAAGCAAGTACCCAGAAGGTCGTTTTATCGTATCAGTAGCGGTTGTGGCAGCTCCTACCCAACAAAAAGCAGAGGAGCTGGCAAGCGAACACAAACTATTTAAAGTTCATCTTCAAAGTGGCCGGACGCTTACAGTTCAATCACGTGAGCAGGCTGAGTCATTTGAGAAGCAGGCTGGTGAAGCTTACGAAATAGAAGAGCAGACCCCAAGTGTTATTGCTGGGACTCCAGGATATGTTAACGGGATTTTAAAGGAACTTCAGGAAGTTTTTCAAGTGGATGAATTTATTTTGCATACACCGCTTCGAACAGAAACAGAACGGATCCAATCTTTTCAGTTGTTGAGTCCGCTTCTCTTAGGGGATGAGACTATCATATAGAAGGAAAAGAAATACCAGCAGATATGAAACAGCTGATAAATATTTGTTATTCCAATATAAAAAGATAAGAAAGAGGAGTGAGAAACATTGAAGAAAATTAAATGGCTGTCCGTAACGATTTTAACAATAGCATTGCTGGTATTGGGAGCTTGTGGAAATAATGAGCAAACAGGATCGGAGAGTAAAGGAGACAAAGATGAGGTAGTGACTTTGAAAATTAGTGCAGCCTCGATCCCACATGCAGAAATTTTAGAGTTTATCGCACCGGATTTAGAAAAACAGGGCGTGAAACTGGATGTAGTGATTTCTACGGATGGTATTCAAACGAATCAACAAACCGCAAACAAAGAATTGGATGCAAATTTCTTTCAACATACCCCGTATTTAGAGCAAGTAAATAAAGATAGTGGTTTAAATTTGGTTAATGTGAAGGGCGTACATATTGAACCATTTGGTGTCTATTCAAAGAAAATTAAGTCTATAGGGGAATTGTCAGACGGAGCGAAAGTAGCTATCCCGAAAGATCCAGTAAACTTTTCACGCGCGTTACAGCTTTTTGCAGCAAATAATATCATTGAGCTGGATGGTTCCAAGTCAGGGGATTATACGATTGAGGACATTACAAAAAATGATAAAAAAATAGAATTCATTGCAGTCGATTCCCCACTTTTAGTTCACTCGCTTGACGATGTGGAAGCATCGGCCATTAACACAAACTATGCTCTGGAAGGAGGGTTAAAACCTCTAGATGATGCACTGATAATTGAAGGAAAGGATTCACCATATGTAAACATTTTAGTGGCTCGTCCTGATAATAAGGACGATAAAGCGATCCAAAAGCTTGCGAATGCATTAACGACGGAAAAGGTCAAAGAGTTTATTTTAGATAAATATGAAGGAGCCGTCGTGCCAGCGTTTTAAGGGAAGGGAGTATTCTATACCAAGCTAGTAAAAAAGAGGAGGTGGCCACTTTGATTGAATTTCGTCAGGTTTCAAAAGTATTTGATGATGGAGAGAAGAAAATCGAAGCGTTAAAGGAAATTAATATAACCGTTGAAAAAGGGGATATATTCGGGGTCATCGGTTTTAGTGGAGCCGGAAAAAGTACACTCATCCGAACTGTGAATCTGCTAGAATATCCTACTTTAGGTGAAGTGATTGTAGAAGGAAAAGATCTAACAAAGATGTCTGAAAAAGATTTGCGTGAAGCTAAGAAAAATATCGGCATGATTTTTCAGCATTTTAATTTACTTAATTCCAAAACAGTCTTTGATAATGTAGCGATGCCGTTATTGTTAAGTAAAAAAAAGAAAAAAGAGATTGAAGAACGAGTTTATGAGATTCTCCGCTTTGTTGGCCTAGAAAATAAAGCAATGAATTATCCAAATCAGCTATCAGGTGGACAAAAGCAGCGTGTCGGGATTGCCCGTGCATTGGCTACAAACCCTTCCATTTTATTATGTGATGAAGCAACATCAGCTTTGGATCCACAAACAACAAAATCAATCTTGAATTTGCTGAAACGGATAAATGATGAATATAAAATTACCATTCTTATTATCACGCACGAAATGGAAGTGATTAAAGAAATTTGTAATCGGGTTGCAGTGATGGAGGATGGTAGCGTGATTGAATCAGGGGATGTGATCGATATCTTTGCCCGTCCACGAACAGAAACAACACGTAACTTCATTCGATCGGTTGTTCGCGATGAAGTGCCATCAAGTGTTTATGGATTGCTCAATGAGAATACCTATTTCAGCCGTATTTTTAAAATTGATTTTTTGGGATTGAGCTCTGGGCAGTCAATCGTTTCAAGAACAGCGAAGAGGTTTAATGTGGAAATAAACGTTCTGTTCGGCAATATTACTGAGTTACAAGGCATCCCATTTGGTAATTTAATTGTTGAAATAATAGGAAATGATGATGAAATTGGTCGGGCATTACAGTTTATAAAGAATCAAAAGGTTGAAGTGAAGGAGGTTACGAAGGATGGAAGTAAGCAAAGAGCTCATTTTAAACGCCTTGTGGGAAACGCTGTACATGGTTAGTATTTCACTTTTTTTTGGAAGCATCATCGGAATATTCTTAGGCATTTTATTGGTTGTAACAAGAAAAGGTCATATTTATGAAAATAGATTTATTTTTTCTATAGTGAATCCAATTGTAAACATTTTCAGGTCGATTCCGTTTATTATCTTGCTTGTGGCGATTATCCCATTTACAAGACTAATTGTTGGTACGTCGATTGGTACCACAGCAGCAATTGTACCACTCGTGCTTCATATTGGCCCTTATATCTCAAGACTAGTAGAGAATTCGTTATTGGAAGTGGATGAAGGCATTATTGAAGCCGCGAAAGCCATGGGAGCAACGCCGTTACAAATTATTTTCAGGTTTTTAATGCCTGAGGCTTTTGCGTCGTTAATTCTGAGTATAACAACTGCAACAATTGGTTTAGTGGGCGCTACAGCTATGGCAGGAGCTATAGGTGGCGGTGGACTTGGAGATGTAGCGATAACATATGGCTATCAACGCTTTAGCACCATTACGATATTCGTCACCGTTGTAATTCTAGTAATTGTAGTTCAGGGAGTTCAAAGTTTAGGAAATATGTTCGAACGAAAAATTAGAAGGGTGTAGTGGGGGTATTGAACAGAGGGAGAGGGGAATGAATGATGAAAAAATGTATTTTACCTATATTGCTTATCTTGGGGGTGTTATTGACAGGTTGCACAAGTGATTCAACGAATGCAGGAGGGAAACAAACGAAAGTGAAGGTCGGGATTAGAAATTCTGAACTTCGAACATGGGAATTTTTAAAGGAACAGGCTGAAAAAGAAGGGGTAGAAATTGAAATTGTTAATTTCTCATCGGCTTATGATCCGAATGCAGCGCTGGCAGAAGGGGATATTGATATCAACGCCTTTCAACATGTTGCCTATTTAGATTCATTTAATGCGAAAAACGATACAGACATCGTTCCAATTGGGACTACAATTATTGCTCCTCTTGGTTTGTATTCAAGTAAATATAAATCGGTGGAAGAGATTCCAAATGGTGCACAAATTGCTGTGCCCAATGACCAGGCTAACTGGGGGAGAGCTTTATTGTTATTACAAGAAGCTAAACTCTTAAAGGTTGTTGATGACTTTGACGGGAATGGTGGACAGGATAAAATAAAGGAAAATCCGAAGAAAATCAAAATTGTTCCTGTCGATGGTGCAAGTGCCCCACGTGTGATGGAAGATACAGCTGGTTCGGTGATTAATAATGGAGTTGCGGTAGAAGCGGGACTCACTTTAAAAGATGCTCTTGTGCATGAAAGTAGTACTGCAAAGCCATATATAAATATTATAGCGGCCAGGAGTGAAGACCAAGACAATGAAGTTTTCCGAAAACTAGTTGATCTCTATCAATCAGAGAAAACGGCTAAGTTTATTGAAGAGACCTATAATGGAAACTATATTCCAACATTCATTACCTTGAAAGAATTGAGCAGTTATAAGGAGATATATTCTAATAAATAAGGAGAGATTAGAATGGCTCAAGACAGACAGATGAAGTTAGCTGCTTATCTGATTGGAACAGGCATGCATGTTGCGTCGTGGAGGCATCCGGCATCAAATCCGAATGCAAGTATCGATGTAAAAGCTTTGCAAAGACTCTCAAAAATTGCGGAGAAAGGGAAATTTGATCTTGCCTTTGTGGCAGATAGTTTGGCCATTAATCATGAATCACATCCTCAAATACTTAATCGGTTTGATCCGATTGTACTTATTACAGCATTAGCTGCAGCGACAGAAAAAATTGGCATTGGGGCGACAGCTTCTACAACGTACAGTGAACCTTATGTACTCGCTCGCCAATTTGCTTCTGTTGACCATATAAGCGGCGGACGGGTGGGCTGGAATGTTGTTACGACAGCTGATGCGACCGGAGAAACGGCCTTGAATTTCAGTCGCGATAAACATTGGGCGCACGATCATCGTTATGAACGAGCGGAGGAGTTCATCGACGTTGTCCAAGGATTATGGGATTCGTGGGAAGATGATGCGTTTGTGCATAACAAAGAAACGGGACATTTTTTTGATCCTGATAAAGTACATGAGCTTCGGCATAAAGGCAACTATTTTTCAGTTAAAGGTCCGTTGAATATTGCACGCTCGGCGCAGGGGCAGCCGGTTATTATTCAAGCGGGTGCGTCAATACCAGGGCAGCGATTAGCCGCTCGAACAGCCGAAGTCGTTTTCACTCATTGGGATAACATTGAAGAATCGAAACGATATTATCAAGAATTAAAATCGTCTTTAATGGATTTTGGAAGAAGCGGGGAAGAGCTCCACATCCTTCACGGAATTTCCCCTATTATCGGAGAAACCGAAGAAATAGCCATTCAAAAATACAATAAACTCCAAAGTCTCGTTGACCCTTATGAGAGTTTGAAATTCGTTTCTGGTTATATGGGCAACGTAGATTTTTCAAAATATTCTTTAGATACACCAGCGAAGGATGTTGATTTTCCATCAGTAAATAGCATACAAAGTAATTTTAATGAAATGAAGAAAATTATTGATGAAGAAGACATAAAAGTCGGTGAATTATATGCGAGATTTTTCAGTCCTGCCAGACGGGATAGATTTGTCGGTACACCAGCTCAAGTAGCCGATGAAATGGAGTTATGGTTTACTGAAAAAGCTTCAGATGGCTTTATGCTTCAATTTCCACTGTTACCAAGCGACTTAGAGGATTTCGTCGAGTTGGTGGTTCCAATTTTACAGGAGAGAGGTTTGTTCCGTTTGGACTACGAAGGAGACACTCTCCGTGATCATCTTGGATTAAAGAATCCAAAAAATCGCTTTGTTAACGAAGAAATAACAAATTAATGGGAATAAGGGATTAAATTACTCGCATTTTCATTAGAATCCATCAAATAAAGTCATATATAAGGGAAGGACAAAGGAAAGAGGGACTATGGAGAAATCCTAGTCCCTCAAATTCTTTTCTCCTATCCATATACATAAAGGTCTCTTGTTTATAGAAGGGAAATATCAACAGCTACTAAAACTAACAAGTTAAGTTCAGCCCTTTCCTGCTTGGAATCCTGGATATTTGGTCATTCCGCCATCAGCATATAAGGTCATTCCCGTTACGTAGCTAGATTCTGCGGACGCTAGCCAAGCGGCACAAGCGGCAATTTGTTCCGGCTTTCCGATGTATCCCATCGGTATCAGGTCGATGACTTCTTGTTTAGCTTTTGGGTCATTGAATTTTTCGGCATTGATGGGTGTGTCGATTGCGCCAGGTGAAATATTATTAATGCGAATCCCTTTGGGAGCATATTCAAGTGCAAGAGTTTCAGTCATCATCTTCACTCCGCCCTTACTTGCTGCATAGTGGACAAAATGAGGCCAAGGTATCCGGTCATGAACGGATGACATGTTAATGATATTGCCCTTGATACCATGATTGAGCATGTAACTGATTGCTTCCCTGCTTGCCAGGAACATCCCCGTTAGATTTACATCGATGACTTTCTGCCAATCTTCCAACGTCAATTTTTCGCTGGGCACTTCATTTTCAATACCAGCATTGTTGATCATGATGTCGATCGTACCAAAGGTGTCCGCAGCGAATGAAAGCAATTTCTTCACATCAGCTTCCTTTGAAACGTCGCCTTGAATCGCTGCGGCTTTCCCGCCTGCAGCTTCAATCGTTTTAATGATTTCCTCATGGTCGTCATTTTCAGTGTGATAATTTAATACGACATGTGCTTTTTCTTTACCGAACCTTTCGGCCATGGCTTTTCCTAACCCTTTTGCCGCCCCAGTAATGACTACCACTTTTTTCTCTAAATCTTCATACATCATTCATCGCTCCTTTGACTATTCTTTTGTGAAGCCGATCATGACTCCGCCAGCAATTACGAGTACACACCCGATGATGACGAAGGCCATTTGCTTTTTGGATTTTTTCTCTCCTAAAAGAAAGATGCCGCCTAAAGTGGAAATGACGATTCCCATTTGGGAAAATGAAAATGCGATGGCAACGCCCACCTTTGGATTAGCAAGCAGGAGACCGATATTACCGACTGCCCACATCAATCCGGTTAGAATATTACGCCTAGCATACTTATTAAACGGTTTATGTTTGATGGAAAGGAGCAGGGCAGCCAGGAACATGCCGATTGCTTGCGGCAGGATCGCCGACCATCCGTCAACTTCATTCCATCTGACAACAATGACATATGTAACATAACCCACCGTCGAAATGGCAAGATAAAAAACCCCTTTTTTCATGTTTCCCGCTTTTTTGTTATCACCATCGCCGTAGCTCGTCAGCAAGACACCTGTAATTAAACAGATTATTGCAACAATGCCGATGATGACTGTCATCCTGTCATTCCATTCCCTGAAAATGATAACCGCAAAAAATGTATTTCCTAGAATTTGCAGTCCTGTTGAGATGGGAACGGTTTTCGATACCCCGATTTCCTTAACGCTATTGAATTGAAATAACTGCCCGAATGCCCAGCCTATCCCGGAAATGATGCCGACAATCCACACTAGACTGCTCCATTCCGGCGGATTGACGAAAGACATCATAATGGCGAACAGTAATGAACCGATTGTAATGCCAAGCGTTTGATTATAAGAGTTGCCTCCGAGTTTTTCGGAAACAAGCACTAAGCTGCCCCATGTCAATGCAGGGAGTAGCGCAAAGAGAAAACCTTCCACAAAATTTCATCTCCTAAACTAAAAAACAATGTTTTAATGAATATAAAATAGGTAGTTAGCAAGCTATTGAATGTATTTAGAGTTTTCCCTTTACCCGGGAAAGAAAAACATGGTTTTAATTTACCAATTTGTCATTTTATTTTTCAGGGTGGAAACAATGAAATAATAAGTGGTTTATGGTACTTTTAATTTAAAAATAGTTAGGAGAAATAGTATGACGACACTGAATGAATGGTTTGAAAAGGGGATTCCTGCTAAAGAATTTGTAGCTTCGATGAAAGTTCATAAAGAAAACTTACAATCGATTCAGGAGGGTTTTTCCATTTCTGCAGAGGACCAAGGGTTCTTTGATGAATTAAAGACGAAGGAACTTCGAGCCATTGTCATTACTGAAGACTGGTGCGGAGATGCGATGATGAATATTCCTATATTGCTGAATATATCTGAAGCGGCAAATATTGAAACTCGCATGGTTTTACGAGATCAAAATCTTGAACTGATGGATCAATACTTAACGAATGGAACAGCGCGTTCGATCCCTATTTTTATATTCATTGATAATAATGGTGAAGAAAAAGCTGTTTGGGGACCTCGTGCACCAAAGGTACAAGAGTACGTAATGGAGTTGAGGTCTGACCTGCCGGCCAAGGGTGATGAACGTTTCGAGGCAGAGCAAAAAGCAGTTATTAAAAAGATAACTGCGGCTTTTGCTGAAGAAAAGCACCTGTGGGACGAAGTATACAGCAGCATCAAGGAAGCATTGGGGAGCTGCTGACAGCGGGTATGGCACTTTTTGACCTGTCCAAAAAAAGAGTGGTAAACCCATTTTAGAGTTTATTCCATAATGAATGGCTGTTTCAAAACGGAGATTGCAACCTGATTGGTTGAATATATAGATACGTTTCCATCTATAGAATTCACCGTTCTTGAGTCCATGGTTTTGGAACAGCCTTTTCATTTTTTATGATTCTGGAATAATTGTAACGCCGATTGTTCGAATAGGAGAGTCTTGTTTAGCACTTTGATTCGTAGCTTTGTAGTATTTTAACATTAAATCGTTCAATTCATTTTGGAAGTTAATAAAGCTTTCATCATCAAGCTTTAGTTCTAAAAGGGAAAAGGTTGAACCATCCTCCGCGCAGTCTCTTTCTTCTAATTTATTAAGATAGTTTTGATATTGAGTCATAAGGGATAATTGATAATAAGAAAAATAATTCACCTTTTTCTCATTAGAAGATTTTTTCCATTCTTCCCCGCTAAGTCGCGCTTCTTCTTCATTTAAAACATAGTATTTTTCGGAAACGGATCTCACTTTTTTCTCTTTTACAATGCGAATGACCCCTGAATCCAACAGAACCTGTATATGTCTATATAATGTTGCTTGGGGTACATCTTTAATGATTTTTAACATTTCCAATGGTGTTAAGCCATTTTCCCTGTTTCTCATTAAAGCTTGGGTAATCTTTATTCTTACAGGATGCATTAAAATTTCAGCTTTATTAATCATCTTATTCTCCTCACATTGGAAATTATAACTGGATAATTTTCAATCAATTTTAATGTTGGCCATGAATAATAAGTTTAATTCATCATATATTGTAATGTTTGAATCATTTTCATTTAAATAAAAATGACACGGTTTGAAAAATAATATTACAGAAATATTTTTTCGAAGTAAATAATAAGCCTTTTCAAATAAGGGTAAAAAAATAATGTCTTCATGAAATAAAATTTAATAAATAACACTATATTTTTATTATTATTCATTGTGATAATATTATCATTATAAATAACAATAAAAACTAAAACAATATTTTATTAAAGAAAAAAATAGGTGCAAAATTCCATTTTTCATGTTATCATTATCGATAATGATAATAATATTTCGTTTTCAAAGGAGTGGTATATATGGAATTGCATTATGGATGGAACGAATTGAAAGATATTGATTTCATGTCTATTCTGCCGATTATTTTACCGGTAATTGCTATTGGAATGATTTTAGTGCTTATAGCATTAATTGATTTATACAGAAATCGAAAGACGAGGAAAAATGTTTTATTGTGGACACTCATCATTATTTTTGCAAATACTATCGGTCCAATTCTGTATTTCGTTATTGGTAGAAAGGACAGTGAAAGAATATGAAATTAGAGATTAAAAATGTTACAAAAAAATTCAAAGAAAAAACAGCGGTCAGTAATTTTTCAATGGAACTGCAATCAGGGGAATGTGTTGGATTGATAGGGCCAAATGGGGCTGGTAAATCGACACTAATAAAAGTGATTTCAGATATTATAGATCCAAGTATGGGAGAAGTATTGCTTGATGGTAAGAAAATTTCAAAAATGAAAAAGGAAATAGGCTATTTACCACAATACCCAAACTTCTTTCAATGGATGACTGCCAAAGAGACCCTCACTTTCATGGGTCAGCTCTCAGGTATCAAGAGGGAAGAATTATTAAGCGGCATTCCAGAGATATTGTCAAAAGTGGGGTTGAGCGGGGAAGAGAACTCCAAAGTGCGGACTTTTTCAGGTGGAATGAAACAAAGGCTTGGAATTGCACAGGCGCTGTTACATAAACCAGCATTGATTGTCATGGATGAACCGGTTTCTGCATTGGATCCAATCGGCCGAAGAGAAGTGTTAAACATCATAAAAGATATAAAGAAAGATACGACAATTTTATTATCGACGCATATATTAAGCGATGCAGAAGAAATATGTGAGAGGTTTGTCATTATAAAAAGTGGTAAAAAAATTGAGGACACAACAATGTCGGAATTATTAAACAGGAATAGCGGAAATAAAATCAATGTCGACATAACCTCTAAAAGTCAAAAATGGATTGAAAACGTTAAAAGCTTGAACTTTGTCAAAGGTGTAGAGGTAATGGGAAATAAATTGAAGATAGAAGTGGAAAATATTGAGTCAAACAAGAATATGTTACTGGCGAATGCTTTAGAGCATAATGTTGATCTTGTAAGGTTCGAAATAGATAACGATACATTGGAAGAGATATTCTTAAAATTGGTGGTGGAAAAATGAATAATTTTGCCGTTTTAGCTAAAAAGGAATTTGTTCAGATGTTACGTGAATATAAAGTGATTTGGCTACCGCTTGTATTTATATTTTTAGGAATAACTCAACCAGTCGTAAGCTATTATTTACCTTCAATATTAGAGGCACTGGGCGGGGGCCAAGGGATCACCATTGATCCAAGCATGGCTGCCCAAAAAGGCGGCGAAGTTCTTGCTAGTACCTTAGGGTCTCAATTCGATCAGCTAGGGGTCATGATCATCATCGTTTCCATGATGGGAGTCGTACAATCCGATAAAGCAAATGGAATGCTGGCTTTCATTCTTACAAGGCCAGTGACGGTTGGATCTTATATAAGCGGGAAAATCATTTCCAATTATCTGTTTGTTGCCTGCAGTGTAGCATTGGGATATTTGGTTTCATATCTGTATGTAGTTTTTTTGTTTACGAGTGTTGATTTTGGGGATTTAGTAGTGGCTTTGCTGTTCTATCTGCTGTGGATCCTATTTATCGTTTCATTCACGACGATGATCAGTACCATTTTTAATAGTCAGGGTATTATTGCATTAATTTCGATAGTATTTCTCCTCGGCTGTAGAATCATAGTTGGGTTAAGTCCGGTTATAGACAATGTGAATCCGGCAAGCATGAGTAAACATGCCATGGAAATACTGATTTTAGGCACAGTCAATTCACAGGCGATTTGGGGTGCAATAGCGGCACTTGCGTTAACGGCAGTAACGATATTGGTAACGAATATATGGATTTCAAAAAAGAAATTCAATAACGAGTAAGTTGGGGATGGAAATGTGTTAATCATGAAGTGATGGGAGGATGATAACTTTGTTAAGCATCACAGATTTAGAGAAAAGCTACTCGGCCAAGAAGATTTTGAATGGTGTAAATCTAGAAATCAAAAAAGGGGAAATCTTAGGTTTTATAGGGGCAAATGGTGCAGGGAAAACCACGACGCTGAACATTATTACAGGTATTTTAGATTCTGAAAATGGAAAGGTTGAAATAAATGGCCTTACCAAAGAAGACGGCATAGAATATAAAAAACAATTTTTCTTCATCCCTGATACTATCAATGTTTTTAACAATGTTTCGGGATTTGATTGGATTCGTTTCTTGATGAACCTATATGGAAATGATGACAAAGAATGTTTGGGGAAATATATCAATCGGTTTGGGATGCAGGAGTCCATTAAAAAGCCAATGGGAAGTTATTCTTATGGAATGATGCATAAGGTATCCCTGATAGCGGCTTTTACCATTAATCCCCCGATCATCATTATGGATGAACCGTTAAATGGATTAGACCCAAACGCCGTTTTAGTTTTTAAGGGGTTAATCAAACAATATGTTGAAACGGGCGGTACAGTGTTTTTCTCGACGCATCTGCTGGATGTGGCAGAGAAAATTTGTAATACAGTGGCTATTTTAAAAGAGGGGAAAATCATCCTGCATGATGAAATACAAAATATAATAGGTGAAAGTTCATTAGAATCTACCTTTATGGAGGCTCAGGTATATGAAGGAAAAACTTCAGTTAACTAGATTTTTCATTTCTTCCTTCTATAAAATGCCCAAGCAGACAATGTTGCAGGCTGTACTGATAATAGCCGTTTTTTATATGTTTTTGCAGCTGACTGTCGTAAACGCTTTTGTTTATTTTCTTGGAGATACCGAGGTCTTCCTGTTTTATAATGTAACGATTTCTAGCATTCTCGTCTTTGCGTTGGTTTGCTATTTGTCCACATCACAAATATTTGCGTATTATGAATTTAAAGTGTTGGCGCCTCTGCCACTCACCTATAAAGAAATATCAAGGGCTAAGGTGTTAAGTGGCTTATGGGTCCCCATCATCTTATCAATGGTAATCCAGGTGCCAACAATAGGCTTCTTGATATTCGATCTAAAGTTTATGGAAGCGTTTAAATTATTCATATTTTTACCGATTGTCAATGGTTTAACGGCTTTGCTCCTGCTTTTTATCTTATCGTGCATTAATAGGTATTATTATAGATTCAAAAATAAAGTAGCATACTTAATGGTGAACATTGCTGTCATCCTCATGCTTGCGATTATTTTCATTGTATATTTTGCTGGAAAATCATCGATTGCCATATCAAAGGTCATCTCGGAAATAGATTTGAATTCTTTTGAAGGGCTTAAAAACTCGTTGGAATCCATAATGAGACATATGTTTGAAACCGCAAATATGATTCCAGTGATTAAGTGGATACTGGATGCTTTTGTATCAAATGAAATAACAGTTCAATTTATTATTATTTATATTTCGATACTAGTAATTGGTTTCCTATTGTATTCATTTATTATAGAAAACATTTCCGTTAATTATTTCAAAAACGGGTTATTGGGAAATAACAAAGCGAATATGAAAAACTCAAAGGTTAATATATCAAAAAATCAATGGAGTAACTATTTACAAAGAGAGATATGGATCATTAAATCTGAAGCATATTTTAAGATGCAAATCGCTTTAGGTCTTTTATTGCCGCCAGTCTTTTCACTTGTCATGTTATTGCTGATTCAGAATGAAGTGTTCCCGAATTATTTGAATATAACGAAAGAGGGAGTCTTTGATAAATACTTTTCATATTCGATCCTTTTCTTGTGCTGTATTAATAATATAAGCGGAACCCCATATTCAAGAGAAGGGAAATATCATTATTTACTGAAAAGTGCCCCTTTTGATGAAAAATATGTTTATTTTTCTAAAGTGATATTTTCATCAATAATAGGAATTATAGCCGTATTGATCAGCTTTATGATATTTACACTTTTTGGCTATTGGGAAATGGAAAATGCAGTCATGTTATTAATTACTTCTTGTTTAGTGGTTTGCTATAATCTTCTAACACCATTATATGATATGAAAAATCCAAGTATAGAATGGGAGAACCCATCTGCTGCCATTAAATCAAACCCCAATGTATTAATAAGCCTGCTTTATGGATTGCCATTATTAATCATGGTTACAGCCATTCATTTTGGCTTGGTTTGGTTCAGTGTCCAACCCCTGATGGGAGCTCTCATAATATTAATGATCGTAATAGCGATCAATTCCGTTTTGATTAATAGGTTGAAATATAATTTATGAAAGTCGTTATATTAGAAAAGTATATAAAGGAAGTACAGAAAATCGGCACTAAATAAATTTAAAAAAGGAGTGTCTTATTATGGGGAAGCACCATGATAGAGATTTTAAAATTTATGCTGCTCGATTAGTATTGGAAGAAGGCAGAAAACCTAGGGAATTGGCCGAAGAACTTAATATCTCGACACCTACATTAAGAAATTGGGTCAATATCTATAAAGAAACAAATGAAGAGGGACAGGCGGACTCCAGTATTGGTTTATCAGGTCTCAGTCTGAAAGAGGAAAAGGATAAAATAATTAAAGATTTACAGGAAGAGAATGAGATATTAAAAAAGGCAATGCACATTTTTACGAAACAACCAAAATGATCGAACAGTATTAAAGCCATATTTTATTTTTCACAAATTATAGTGAAAAATAAAATATGGCTTTTTTAATTAGAAAATTTATTCACTTCATACACATTTTTTAAAATATTTCATACTAAAATCCCTATGAAAATACTACTAAGAAGGAAAAATAATAAAAAATTGGTAAAGTTATTATGTAATGTAGATAATTTACAAATTTTTAATGGACTCGGCAAAATTGTTGTGATAAAGTGTTATCGATAATGATAATAGGTAATAATTAACCTAGAAAATGAAATAATTGTTTAAAAAAAGAAATTTTTGAGGAAAAAAATGGAGAAAAAATGCGATGTTTTTAAAAAAAGAGGGGAGGGAAATTATAATTGATTGAATATTTTATGAATAAGAAGAAAATTTATAAATCTTACATCAAGTTTTATGAAGCGGATTCAGTCAATTTGGACTATATTGATGATATTTTCAACGAAAAGGAATGGAATTATCTTAATTTGCAAAATGGCAAAAGAACCATCGAAGCAAAGAAAAGTTTGTACTTTGGAAAAAAAGCAATTATGGAGTTTTTAGATATAGATTTGGATGAAATAAAGAATGTATCACTGTTGAAAGGAGTCTTTGGACAGCCGATTATTGTTAATAACTTGTTCTTATTAATGAACATGAACATTGGTATATCCATCACTCATACGGATAAAACATTCGGAATATTGATTTTTGATCAACTGCATCCAATGGGAATCGATATTGAAACTAAAACGAAAACTGATTCTGAATTTTTAGAGACCTATTTAACAGAAACCGAGAAAAAAATGATTAAGGATAGTGAAGGTCTTTTAAGTAAGGAAATTTTCTTTAGTGCAAAAGAAAGTCTATCAAAAATACTAAAAACAGGATTGACCTCACCACTTGAAATCTATGAGATTTCCAAGGTTGAAATGAATCATGATAACATCTCACTTTTCTATAGGAATTTTTCCCAGTACAAATCAACGGTTGTACTCGTGAATGATGAAATAAGAAGCGTTACCTTTCCAATAAATTCTACGAAAATAATTGAGGGGGAATACCAATGGAATTAAAAATGGAAGCAAATGCTGAATTTAAAAACAATAATAAATTAGTACAATATCTTTTTAAAAAAGAGGATAGAGTTCATAAGTTAATATTTTCGTTATTGATACTCAGTTTAATCGCAGGTATCGAAACGACGCTTTTGTTATATACTGCGGATCAAAAAGGGATGAATGTATTAAATGGCATGTCCATTTCAGAAATCGGAGCCATGAGTTTTGCCATTAACACAATTGTAATGGGGGCTCTAGGATTATTGGTCACTTTCATCATTCAAATATTAATTGTGTGCCTATTATTTTTAGTTTTAAAAGAAAGACCGGTAAATATTAAAGGAATTTGCCAAGCTGTCATAAATGCTGGGATATGCATCGTAATTGGATCTGGTGTTAATGCAATAATCGCATTATTGGTTAAAAGCAAGGAAACCACATTTACTAGTTTATCCTTACTGGTGCATGATAAAAGTTCCATTCTTCACACCTTCATGGCCGAGTTTGAATTGTTTTACATTGTCAGTTTAATACTATTCAGTTTTAGTTTGGAAAAGTTGGCGCTCGTCAAGAGAAGAAATGCAATAATCATAGCGATTGTAATAGCTTTAATTTCTTTAGTTTTTCATATGTTGACAGTTGCATCAGGCACATATTTAAAATAATGGGGGAAAATGATGAAGATGAATTCTTTAGCGAATCTATTTGAAGAAAGTGTTAGGGAATATGGAGACAATATTGCAGTAAGAAATAAGGATATGCAATTTACATATAAAGAAACGAATATCTTGGCAAATAAAATGGCGCTGTACATAAAGGAGAAAGGGATAAATAAAGGAGATAATGTCGGAATCTATATTGAAAAGTCGGAGCATGTTTTATTTTTAATCATAGCACTCCTTAAATTGGGGGCTACCTATGTACCTATCGACCCTAAAAGTCCTGATGAAAGAGTAAAGCATATAATAAAGAATTCAGAATTGAAGTTATTGATTGGGGATAAAGGCCGGATTAGCGGCATTGATTGCAATTATGTAACCCTCGATGAAGTGATAGAGAATTCAAATGATATGGCAAGTGAGAATTTCCATACCTTAATTGATCCAGAGGATCCAGCTTATATCATTTTCACATCGGGCTCTACAGGAAAGCCTAAAGGAGTTTGCGTTTCACATGAAAATGTCATGAACTTGTTTTTAGGCTGCGACGGTTTGTTCGAGTTTAATAATAAAGATATATGGACATTTTTCCATTCCTACGCATTTGATTTCTCTGTCTGGGAGATGTGGGGGGCTTGGATATATGGCGGAGAAGTTGTAGTGGTTTCATTTGAGGAAAGCAGAAATCCAATATCCTTTGTTGATTTATTGATAAATACACAAACAACCGTTTTCAATTGTACACCAAGCGCTTTTTTCGAGGTGATTGGTGAACTCATAAACCGACAAAATGAATTAAGTTTAAAATACATCATTTTTGGAGGGGAAGCATTAAACTTCAAGAAATTGACGCAGTGGTTTTCTCCCGAAAATGGCAGGCTGCCAAAGCTAATAAATATGTACGGAATAACTGAAACCACCGTGCATGTAACATACAAAGAAATTGCTAAGGGTGATGTGGAAAAAGGAATTACGAATATCGGAAAAGTCTTGCCACATCTTGGGTTCAAGGTGATGAATCAAAATGGAGCAGAAGTAACTGGAGATGAAGAGGGAGAGTTATACGTTTCAGGAAAAGGTGTTTCGCTAGGCTACTATAAAAATACCATGATGAATAAGATGAAATTTACGGATATTGATAATGTTCTCTACTATAAGTCAGGGGATGTAGTGAAAGTTTTGGATGATGGTGATCTGCAATATATCGCCAGGAATGATGAGCAAGTGCAGTTAAGAGGTTTCAGGATTGAATTAGGGGAAATAGAGAGCTCGTATAATGATTTGAAAAACATCAAGAATGCAGTCGTTACGATGGATAAAGCATTTAATGATGATATGCATCTATTTTTATACTATGTTGCTGATGAAGAATTAGCTGCTGATTATTTGAGGGAAAGTGTAAAAAGCTCATTGCCAGCCTATATGATACCAAGCTTTTTTATCAAGGTGGACAACATCCCCCTAACGGTAAATGGCAAACTGGATAAATCTTTATTACCCAAAATCGTCATAAAAGACTGTGAAGCTCCATCGAATATCAAGAGTCCAGTGGATGAAACAATTAGTGAAAAAGTAAGAGAATTGGTTGTTAGCATCATAGGCAATGGGGTTATAAAAAATAATCAGTCCCTACTTGAATGTGGAATGAACTCATTATCGATAATGAGATTAATTGTCAAGATTAAAAATCAATTTCAAATTGAAATTGCTCCTTCAGTTTTATTGGAGAACGATACGATTATGAAATTATCCCGGGTCATAGAAACTCGTCAAAAAGAAGAGGTAAAGCAAGATTATACACCGATCAATATTAATGCCAGAAATACATACCCTTTAACATATGAACAAGAAAATTTGTGGTTCATTCACCAAACCAATGTAGACAAATCGTTATATAACATAGTTTTTTCGTATGAAATATCAGGTGAAGTGAATGAAGGAAATCTGGAACTATCTTTAGATGAGCTAAGCAATAAACATCAAATATTAAAAAGTGTCATTAGAGAAGAATCTGGAATGGGCATCTTGGCTTTCGATGAGTCGATTCATCATTATATTAACTATTTCGATGTTTCGGATATTCCTTTAGACATGCAGGAAGAAAAAATAAATCACTTGGTGATGGAAGAAACGGAACGGCAATTTGATTTAGGAAATGGTCCCCTCTTATCGATTTCGCTAGTGAAGACAAATGAATGTGAACATCAATTATTATGTAACATCCACCATATTATTTTTGATGGTTGGTCGACTCCATTAATGATCAATGATTGGTTTTCCATTTATGAGGAAATCGAGAATGGCGAACGAAATGATAGAGATAACCAATCAATCCAATATGGAGATTATGCTTTATGGCAAAAAAACTCGCCAAATTATGTAAGTGGTAAGGATAATGAGTTCTGGAGTAATGAAATAACTGCATTACGGCAAAAGTCCTTTTTACAATATGATCATCAAAAAACCGGAGAAGGTAAAAGCACTTCCGATATTATCAGCTTTTTGTTACCTAAAGAAATTCAAAACAACCTGGAAAGTCTTCATAAAAAAACGAAATCGACTTTGTTCATGAGTTTACTTACCGCCTATCAAACCTTTTTATCGGTGTACTTTGATGAAGAGGAAGTTGTCGTTGGAAGTCCTTTGGCAAAGAGAAACCATGTGGATACCGAACAATTGATAGGGTATTTCGTCAACACATTGCCCTTTAAATTAAATGTATCCCAGGAAGATTCATTTGAAGAAATATTGCGGAAAAATAAAAAAGCTATTGCAGGTGTTTTTGACCATCAAAATTTACCTACTAAGGAAATTTTGAAATATTTATCGGCAGAAAGAACCATGGGAAATACGCCATTGTTCGATACAGTATTTGTCCTGCAAAATAACCAAAAAGAAAAGCTGGCATATAGAAATTTCACGTTAAAGCCGAAAAAAATCAATACCTTTAAAGCTAAATTTGATTTAGTTGTTCAGGTAGAAGAAATGGATGGGGATGAATTATTCATTTCGTTTGAATTCAACAAATCATTATTTAATAAAGCGACGATTCAAAGAATGGCTAGTAATTTTCAGTATTGGCTGCAAGAGATTACAACCGAGGAAAGCAAGAAGATAAAGGACATCACCTACTTAGAGCCTCAACAGTTACGATCAATAATCGAAATGGGTACAGGCAATGTAAATCAAGAAGTGGAAGATCAGCGTTTTGAAGATGTAATAACTAAGTTTGAGAATATAGTAAGTACAAATTTAAGTGATGTTGCCATTGTTCATGGTGATGACCAAGTGACGTATAGCGAGTTAAATGCCCGGGCAAATCAGGTGGCGCACCGATTATTCCGAAACCATGTAAATGTAGAAGATAGAATTGGGATTTTTATGGATCGATCGATCAATATGGTTACGGCCATTTTAGCCATTATGAAAGTTGGGGCGGCATATGTGCCTTTGGACCCGTCACAACCAGAGTCACGGCTGAAACATATGATTGAGGATTCTCAAATCAAATATTGTTTAAGTAATGAAGAAGGACTTTCAAAGTATCCCGGTGATGAAGGAAAACTAATATGTATCGAAGACATACTAAAAGAACGAGAAATTGAATGCGAAGAATTCGTTTCAAGAAAGATATCGGAAAGTGATCTGGCCTATATCATCTACACTTCAGGAACAACGGGAAAACCTAAAGGGGTCATGATTGAACATGGAGGGTTGGCTAACCTCTGTAATTGGCATATCAATTATTATTCTGTCGATGGAAAAGATGCAGCAGTACTAGTTTCGAATACATCTTTTGATGCTTCCGTTTGGGAGATATTCCCTTACCTGACAAATGGGAATAAACTCGTGATATTGGATTACTATGATTTATTGGATGTAGAGATCCTTTCGGAGAAGTTAGAAAAGGAGAAAGTCACACTCGCGTTTTTTTCAACGGGACTGCTCGAGCAATTATTTATCAACGATATGAAATTTCCAGAATCAATCAGAGCCATTTTGACAGGGGGAGATCGTTTAAAAACAATACCCGATCATTTGAATTTTGATTTATATAATAATTACGGGCCAACTGAGGGCACTGTCGTTTCGACAGCATATAAGGTACTTTCAAGTGATGATACAGTGATCCCGATCGGAAAGCCGATCTTAAATGCAGAAGCATATGTATTCAATACCAGGATAAAGCCCACTCCTAAGGGTCAAATAGGCGAGTTGTATATCGGCGGGAAAGGCATTGCAAGAGGATATATAAATAATCCGGAGAAAAACGTTGAAAGCTTCATCCCAAATCCGTTCAATCCTTCAAGGAAGCTATATAAAACTGGAGATTTAGTTAAGTATACCGAGGATGGAAATTTACTATTTGCAGGCAGAGCGGATGACCAAGTGAAAATCAGGGGATATCGTATCGAACTTGGCGAGATCAGTGCCGTTCTAAATAAATGCACAGGTATAAAGGATTGCTTTATAGCGATAAAAGATGAATCTAAGGCAAAGAAATTCATCATTGCTTATTATATCTCCGACAATGACCTGGAAGAAAATTATATCCGGGATTATATGAAGAATCATCTTCCCCAATATATGATTCCTTCTTATTTCATTAAAATGGAGTCATTTCCGCTAACCGTTAACGGCAAAGTCGACATGAAGAGCCTGCCGGATACAAAAACGAACACGGAAGGAACCAACAATAAAAGTGCCAATAATGGAACGGAACAAAAATTGTTAAAGATATGGAAAGAGGTGTTGAATAATCAGGAAATAACCATCTTTGATAACTTTTTCGAATGTGGAGGAGACTCCATCCTAAGCATTCAAATTTGTTCACTTGCCAAGAAAGAAAATCTTTTCATTACTTCAAAAAACATCTTTGAAAAACAAAGTATCGAAGAGCTGGCAAAGGTTGTGGAATTGACGGGCGATTTAACGATAAATCAGTCTGATGTTTTTGGAAAGGCGCCATTTACACCTATTCAAAGTTGGTTTTTCACTCAACAAATAAATAATTTTAATCATTGGAATCAATCTGTAACGTTAAAGGGATACCCGAAATTGAATGAGAAGCTGCTGCAAAAGATCATGGCTCATATCGTTAGACATCATGATGGGCTGAGATCAAGGTTCAATAAAGATGAATCATTTTCAAAAGTGGAAAAGCATATCGACCCGGCTGAAAATTGGACTATGAATTACGTAAATCTATCGAATATGAATAAAGATAAACAGGAACGGGAAATAGCTAGACTCGGGAACGATGCACAGCAGGGCATGAACATTTCAAACGGACCACTGATGAAAATCGAATGCATCAATACTGGCCAAAATGAGCATGTAATCATTTGGATCATTCATCATTTACTTGTTGATGGGGTTTCCTGGAGAATATTGATCGAAGATTTTGACCGGCTATATATTCAAGATATCAACGATCAAGAACTAAAACTGGATACTAAAACGACATCATATAAGGAATGGGCGAATAATCTAAACCAATACAAAAATAGCATTCCATTAGGCATTAAAGAGTACTGGCTGAATGAACATAAGGCAGTAAACGAAAACGCCATAGTCAAAACAGGGAATGTTTACGATGGAAAATCATTTGAATTGAAGCTGAATAAAGAGATTACAAACAAAATCTATAATGAAATGACAAAAGCGTATAAAGCATCTATTGATGAAATATATTTATCAGTTTTCGCAACGCTAATCGGGAAGTATTTTAATAAAAAGGATATTCATTTCACTTTGGAGGGACATGGCCGCGAAGAATTATTTGCAGGTGTCGATTTGTCCAGGACAGTAGGATGGTTTACGACCATGAGCCCGGTTTATATAGAAAATAAAGAAACCATTTCGAACACGATTCAAGGCACAAAGAAAAAGTTAAGGACACTGCCTAATAAAGGGATTGAGTATGGAATCCTGACCGAATTATGTGGCGAGACACATATGAAACAAAATAGGCCGATCATCAGTTTTAATAATTTAGGCAGATTTCACCAAAGTAATGAATTGGCTGCAAAAGAGGTCATCTTTTTTAGTGAACAAGATATTCAACATAATTCCTATACCGAGCATGAAGTCGATATTGAATTGCTTGTAGTGAACGAAGAGCAAACTATAAAAATAAACTATAACAGACATTTCGTAAGAGAAGATTTTGAAAGATATTTTCAACGCAATTTGCCGGAATTGTTGCGGACATTGGAAGAAGAAACAAAATTGGTAAAACAGATGTACCGTCCGGAAGACTTTCCATTGTTGGATATGCCTGAAGAGGAACTTAACCAACTACTGCGCAAAGAAACAGGAATTATTGATATTTATGAATTGACTGCTTTGCAAAAAGGGATGTTGTACCATAGCTTGTTTGATAGTGAGAGCAGCCAGTATAAAGTGCAACTCATATTTGATATTAAAGGTTTTCTGGACTTTGAAAAATTAAAGAATGCCATTGTGACAACGTCAGGGAAACATGACATTTTAAAAACGAAATTATATTCAAGTAAAAAAGGGTTATTCTACCAATTGTTAATGAATTCCATGGATCCCGAGATTGAATATGAAGAAATAACGGATCAACAAGTAAAGCTGGAAAAGTTGTTAGCAGATCAATATAAGATGATAGATATCGAGAACAATAGGTTGAATCGATTTATGATCGTTAAGCTTACGGACAATGAATACCAATTAATTTGGACATTCCATCATATTATTATGGATGGCTGGAGTTATTCGATGGTTATTAATGACATCTTTAATTCTTATCATTCCATAACACCATCATCATCCGGTAGTGCTTCATTTAAAGAGTATGTTGAATATATGAAAGATTATACGAGTAATAAGGAGCTGCGGGAATATTGGGCAGGGAAATTGGAAGGTGCCCGAAATTCCGGATCCAGTATAACGGGAGTGTTGGAAGGCGAGGGATACATTGAAAATTGTTACTTGAAAGTACTGGATGAGGAATTGATTGATACCATTCAACGATTCTGTCAGGAATACAAGATTACCATGAATACTTTCTTTCTAACTATATGGCTAGCCACTTTAAAAGAAGTAAAAGGTACGGAAAATGTATGCTGCGGTGTAGTGACATCCGGCAGGAATATCCCAGTCCGGAATATTGAGGCCATGGTTGGTCCATTTATCAATACTGTGCCATTTATAAAGCATATCAGCCAAGAAAAGACTTACATTGAACTGCTCGATGAAGTTCAAAAAGAGTTTTTGGAACTAAGTGCCTATGAGAATACACCATTATCAGAGATTTATGAGTGGGCTAATTTGGAGAATCATTTGTTTGAATCATTATATGCTTTTGAAAACTATCCCATGCTACTAGCTAATAATGATGAAATCAATGTGAGTTTGAAAGAAGGACGGGAAACGACCCATTATCCAATCGTCATTATCATCACCCCGGGTTCAAGTGTTCAAATAAAGTTTAATGAGGCAGCGGTCAATCCAAAGTTAAGGTCATCAGTACTTTCTATATTTAATCGAATCTTAATCGAAATGTTAGAAAAAATGAAAGTTAAGTGAGGGGATATATATGGAAACAACTATTGCTGTTAAGGAAAGGTTAATTGAGGAAAAGCTTATAGGATTTTGGAAAGAGATTTTAGAACAAGAAACTATAGGTACAGATTCCAACTTCTTTGACTTAGGAGGGAATTCCCTTTTAGCCATGCAATTCATTCAAATGGTGAAGAATAACATGGGAGTGAGATTACCAATCAAAGTGATGTTCGAACAATCAACCATCCAGGAACTATCCGTACTCATCAAACAATTGGATGATATTAATAAGTTAGGTTGAATGGAAAAGAAATGAGGTGTTTTTCTATGAACAGGATAATCAGTGAAACGGAAGATAGGCTATTAAACTTGATTTCAGTTGTTATCGAACCTTTTGAAATATCACTAATGGAGGACATGAATGAATCACTAAGCACAAATGAAAAAAAAGATGAGTTCTTGTCTTCGATAAAACGGGAGTTTGGTATTCAATTAACACCGGAAATCATTTCAAGTCAATGGAATATAGAAAAGCTGGCAAGTTTTCTGGACATGCTTATCAGCATGAGGGAAGTCGAGGTAAATCAGCCTTATAAACGTGGGAAAAGTGAAGGGATGCTATCTCATAATCAAGATCGAATGTATCTGTTTGACAGCCTGAATGAAAGGAAAATGCTCTATAATATGCCATTTAAATTCATTTTAAATGGAGTAGTGGACATTGATGACCTGCAACAGGCATTAGATTTCATGATTGAACGCCATGAAACTTTGCGAACCAATTTCAAAGGTGAAGAACATCAAATCCTTCAATTCTTATCAAAAAAAAGCAGAAACATAATTGCCTATGAAGACTGTCGGGAAGTAGATCCCGAAGTCAGTAATATAATGGTCACCTCCCATCTTACTGAAGAAATGGAAAGATGTTTCGACCTGGAAAATGATCATTTATTTAATATGAAACTATTTCGAATTGACGAAGAAAAACATTATTTAGTATGCAATTTTCACCATATCATTTTTGATGGAGTATCGTTTGTCACCTTTTTCGAAGAGTTAATGGAGATTTATGAAAGAATTCAAACGGGCAAGGTTGGGGATATTCCTCCTCTGGACATGCAATATTTAGATTATGCTATCTGGCATAAGGAGTGGGTCAAGGAAAGTACGCCAAGCCAAAGGAGGTTTTGGGAAAGTTATTTAGATCAAGAGGAAGAAGCATTGGAACTTCCATTTGACTTTCAACGTCCAAAATCACCTTCATACTCAGGTGGAAGAATGGAAATGGCGATAACGGGTGAACTCCGTGTATTGATAGACAGGATTTTAAAGGAGAATGGCACGACTTTATATGCTTTTATGATGACCGCCTATCAAGTGTTTTTAAGTCAATATACCGGGAAGAATCAAATCATTGTCGGGAGTACCGTGGCAAACCGCGGCCAGCTAGAATTTGCCCGGACAGTTGGATGTTTTGTCAATACGCTGCCATTGAAGCTGACCGTGGATGCCACAGAATCATTTCATGAAATATTGAACCGAAATCGTAAAGTGATTTTGGATGTATTGGAACATCAGGCCTTTCCATTTGAAAAAATCGTTGAAATCATTAATCCGGACAGGGATCTCAGCCATTCCCCATTGTTCCAAACAGCATTGGCAATGGAAGAAAGCTTTGATGGGAACTTTAGCAATTCATTCTTCACTCTTGAACAAGACAAATTCGAAATTCCTTATTCAAATTATGACCTGACAATAAAAGTAAAAGGTTCCCATAACCTAATCCTAGAGTTTGAGTATTCCGATGAACTTTTCAGACGGGAAACAATTGAAAGACTCATGTTGAGTTTTGAAAAATGGTTATTCCAAATTTGCAGAAATGCAAATAAACCTATACGTCATTTGGAGCATTTAGATGACAATCAAATGAATCAATTGTTATTTGAGTGGCAAGGTGAGGTTTCGGATGCAGATCAAAATGAGACGATCACCTCCATATTCGAAAGAATCGTTAAGAAGCATTCAAAGAAATTAGCCGTTGCTGATAATGGTAAGTCCATTACCTATTCGGAATTAGATCAACGATCAAATGTGATTGCGAAATTGCTTAGGAATAATATCGAAAATGGCTCCAATAAGGTGGGGCTGCATGTAAACAGATCGATTGATATGGTGATAGGCATGTTGGGAATCATTAAAGCCGGATGTGCATATGTTCCGCTTGATCCTATGCTGCCAGCTGAAAGATTGGAATATATCATTAATGATTCGAAAATGGATATATGCATTACGAATCAAGTTGAGGTTCCTGCCATAAAAAAAATAGCTAAAGTGATTAATCTTGAATCCGTCCATTACGTGGATACCGAGTGCTGTAACGAATCGATTGCACCTTCCGACCTGGCTTACATAATTTATACTTCGGGAACGACAGGAAAACCTAAAGGTGTCATGTTATCCCATAGAGGAGTAGTGAATTTAATAAAAAGTCAAAACAAGTACTTACAACTTGTTGAGACCTCTAGGGTATTACAATTTGCCACATTTAATTTTGACGCTTCTATCTATGAGATTTTTGGAAGCTTATTAAATGGTGCAGAGCTGCATATCGGGAATAATAAGGAGGAAATGTTTGATTTATTCGCGTTGGAATATCAAATCAAAAGTGAAAAGTTAACCCACCTAGTATTGCCGCCTGCAGTTTTGCAAGAGCTCAATATAGAGGGATCTGATGTGAAATTCGTTGGTTCAGCCGGATCTGAATGTCCAATAGCTTTGCTGGATCGCTATCGAAATATAAACTTTTATAATGCCTACGGTCCAACGGAATATTCAGTATGGACCACGATTGAAATGTTTAAAGCATTCGAAAACAATGAGACTGCTAATAATAAAGTATCGATAGGCAAACCTATCCTGAATACTGACGTCTATTTACTAAGTCCGGAGCAAAGACTTGTCCCGATAGGTGCCGCAGGGGAAATATATATTGGTGGTGAAGGGTTAGCTGTTGGCTATGTGAATAATGATGATTTAACAAAAGAAAAGTTCATTGAACATCCTTTTAAATCTGGAAAGCGTTTATATCGCAGCGGCGACCTTGCAAAATTCACGAGCGATGGTGAGTTGATTTTTCTGGGGCGTAAAGATAATCAAGTAAAAATAAGAGGTTTCCGAGTGGAAGTTGATGAGATTTCGGTCAATCTCAATGCGTATCCGCAAGTAAGTGACTCATTCATTAAGGTTCAGGATCAGCAAAACTTAAATAAACAAATAATCGCTTATTTCACATCCAAACAACAAGTTAATCATGACCACTTAAAAGCATTTTTAAAAGAGAGATTACCAAGTTACATGATTCCTTCATTCTTTATGCAAGTGGACAAATTTCCGTTAAATGCAAATGGGAAAATTGATTCAGCGCTTCTTCCGGTACCCGTAACTAGAAGCAATACAGTGGAAGAACCTGAGACGGTCAATGAGAAAGTGCTTCTTCGGATTTTTAAGACTGTCTTAGGGTTGGATGACATAAGTATCCGAGATAACTTTTTTGAACTTGGCGGCGATTCCATTCAGAGCATTCAAATATGTTCTCTAGCAAGGCAGGAAAATATAATCATCAGTCCAAAATCTATTTTTGAAAATCAAACGGTAGCAGAGCTGGCAGCGATCGCGAAAACCGAAAATAAGGTCATGATTCAACCTATAGCCACTAGAGGGAATGTGGAACTGACCCCCATCCAAGAATGGTTCTTTGCAGAACACACGACTTCCATCAATCATTGGAACCAGTCCATTGTTTTTAGTAAAGATTCCTGTGCTCCAATGGAGGACATTGAAAAAATTCTATCTCATATCGTGGAACATCATGAGGGATTGTTAACCCTATTTAAAAAACATGACAATAAATATATCGGGAATATAGACTCAGAACACAAAACATGGGAGTTAGTCTATAAGGATATACATCATTTAGATGAGGAAACGCGAATAAGAATGAGAGATGAATGGGACAGTAAGGCTCAACGTTCATTGGACATAAGTAATGGACCGATCATGAAAATGCTTGTTTTAAAAGAACAATCAAACAAGTATCGCTTCTTTTGGGTAATCCACCATTTATTGATTGATGCAGTTTCCTGGAGAATTTTACTTGAGGATTTCAATACTCTCCATGATCAAGCTTTAAACAATCAAACAGGGAAGCTTGCTTATAAAACCTCTTCATTCAAAGACTGGTCAAACTTCTTGAAAAAATACAATGAATCGTTGATGGACCCTGAAACACTCCGTTATTGGGAACAAAAAACAAAAAGTGAAATAACGGATTTTAAGATAGAGGAAGACTTTATAGCTAAAGAAGAAAGAACGATGGAGAAATCATTCAGTGAAGAAGAAACTGAAATATTGATCCAGGAATTATCAAGGCAATCAAAAGCGACTGTAGAAGAAGTATTGTTGTCATTAATTGCAAAGAGTTTGAAAAAGTCTTTTGAAGTGAAGGACTTCTGGATGGAAGTAGAAGGGCATGGCAGGGAAATGGCGGATGAAACAATGGATGTTACTCGGACCGTTGGCTGGTTTACTGCGATGTATCCGATATTGCTGCATTCAGGAGAGACGTTTGATGACACTTTAAAAAACACGAAGAATGCTATAAGGGAAATTCCAAATAAAGGTTTTGATTATGGCGTTATCAAATATTTATGCCCTGGGGTCATTAAGGAGCCGGATATCCACGTTACTTTTAATTATTTAGGAAGATTGGACTCCCAATTTGAATCATCCAATAGCAGGGACTTTGGTGAGTTTGAAAATAAACCAAAACTCCATTTCCTGGCATTGATCCAGGACGGAAAACTATTCATAAAAATAATCTCAAAATTAGCTGAAGAAAAGATGAACTTAATAATAGAAGCTATTGGTAATGTCGTCATGGAAATCAGGGGAACTGAATTTGACCAAGCTTCTTTAATAGAAAGTGATTTTCCAGATGCGATGCTTACTGAGGAAGATTTGTTTCATATATTGAATTCCAATAAATAAGGTGATTAAGGGTTTAATAGAATGATTGCAGTCGGCAGGTATGGATGACACGAAGATAATGGAATCGGGAGGCGCAAAATTGGAGAAATCTATTCAGAATATCTACTCATTAACTCCGCTTCAAGAAGGAATCCTTTATGAACTGGAAATGAACAATACAGCAGAGAACCTTTACATTTCTCAAATGCGAATCAGGATAACGGGCGCTCTTGAAGTAAATGCATTATTCCAGGCGTGGAGTCAGGTTGTAGAACGTCATGAAGCATTAAGGATGAAGGTCATCTCTAAAAATATCGAAAACAATGTTCAGGTTGTATTCAATGCAATGGATTATCAACCAGAAATAATCGATATGACAGAATTGAGTAAACATGATCAATTAAATGAAATTCAGAGAGTGACATCCAAATCCCAGGAGATGGATGTGAATAACTCCAATTTGATGAAACTCCAGTTAGTGAAGATCGAAGAAAATCAGTATATCTTGATTTGGACTCATCACCATATAATTTTGGATGGCTGGAGTACCAGCATAGTCATCGATGAACTCTTTGTTATTTACAGCCGAATTGTAGGAAAAGACTCCAAACTGCTTATTGATAAGCCGAAGCAATATGGAGATTTTATCCGGTATATGAATAAAATCGATGCGGAAGATCTAAACCGTTTTTGGAAAGAGCTAGCAAAGGATATTGAGCAGCCGACAATCACATTCCCCGTTCTGAAGCATGTGAAGGAAAACCAGCAGGAGAATGATCTATTTTGGGAGCTGGATAAAAAACAGAGTGAGCTTTTAAGGGAATTTGCCGCTAAAAACCATGTAACGATTAATGTATTATTGCAGTTAATTTGGTCGATCGTCCTAAAGGAAATGTCCAATCAAAATAGAATAGTCTTTGGAATTGTAAGCTCTGGCAGGTCGAATAACTTATTCAAATCCGAAGAAATTGTTGGGCTGCTCATTAATACGATTCCGATGATAGCTGAAATGAACGATACAGATAGCATTACTGATTTACTGAAACGGTTCCAGGAAACATTAAACAATATGCTTGATTACTCTCAAATTTCTTTAGTGGATATTAAAAGGCATACGAAATTAAAGAAGGAAGATCCGATTTTCGAAACTTTATTTGTTTATGAAAATTATCCGGAAGCGAAAAGTGAAGGGTTTGATATTAACTGGGAAATCGAAGGAGGAAAAGAGACACATAGCTTTCCATTATCATTACAAGCCCAGGATAATAAAGAAACGATTAAATGCAAATTGTATTTTAATTCTTGCTTCATAGAGCGTTCACTAGTAAATGATATCCATTCAGCCTTCATGCAGATTGCCAATCAAATTACAAAAGTACAGCAAATTGACGAAATATATGTCGATGTTGATTTTTCAAAACTAAAAAATAATGTGTGTAAGAACCATCAAGCAACAAGTGACCATGCGATCACATCCACATCCGTTAATCAAGAACTTAAAGAAATATGGCAAGAGTTTTTCTTGAACAGTGAGATTAATGAGGATTCTGATTTCTTTCAATTGGGCGGGCATTCGATAACAGCCATGAAATTGGTATCTAAAATTAATAAAAGACTTGATGGGAATATGAAATTAGCCGATTTGTTTGAAAATCCTACATTGAAATTGCTAAGTCATAAGATCTTTCCGGAAGTGAATACGCCTCCGAAAGATGAAACGGAAGTAGTTTCATCTTTTGTGGAAAAGACATTTTTGGAAGTCTTATCAACAAGTCAAATCGATAAAGATGCTGATTTTTTTGAAGTGGGCGGACACTCGATTTTAGCCATGAAGTTATTGACGAAATTAAACAAAGAATACAATCAAATTCTAACCTTGAAAAATATTTTTCAAAATTCAACAATCGATTCGTTGACGGCCTTCATCATTAATGAAATTTCAGAACATGACATTGAGCACATTGAAGCGCAACAAAAAGGTCATGTTTTATCCAGTAACCAAGAGGCTTTGTGGTTCAACGAAAAACTCAATGGTAAGACAATCAATTATAATATCCCTCAGAAATATAAAATTACTGGTGCAGTGGATACTTCAATACTGGAAAAATCAGTAAATCATGTCGTTAATAGACATGAGATTTTAAGGACCACCGTCCGTGAAAATGCCGGGAAAGGCTACCAGGAGATCAAGGAAGATTTGTACATTAAAATAGATGAAATCGACCTCTCTGCGTTAAAGCCCGAACAGCAAACGATTCGTATGCTGCAAATTGAAGAAGATGTCCAATCGGAAATCTTTGAAATGGAAAAAGGTCCTCTCATGACAGTGAAACTGGTTAAATTGAGCGAAAAAGAGTCTGTTTTATTTGTGAATCTCCACCATTTCATATTTGACGGATGGTCAGTGAGTATATTTTTAGACGAATGGTTATCTTTTTATGACAGTGAAGTGAATGAAAAGGAACTTATCCTTGGAAACGACTTTAAACAATATAAGGATTTTGCCATTGAGCAGAAAAGCTGGCTAGAACATAACATTAAAGAAGAATCGCTATTTTGGAAAACAAACTTATCTGGGGAATTACCTAAATTGGAGCTTCCTTTAGATACGATACGTACAAAAGAAAATAGCACCGATGGCAGTAGTTTCATAGTGGAACTAACAAGTGAAGAGCTCCAAGGTTTAAAACGGATGTCCCTTGAAAAAAACTCGACATTATTCATGACACTGCTAACGATGTACCAGTCTTTTCTAGCAAAATATACAGGTCAAAACGATATCATCGTCGGAAGTCCTTTGGCGAATAGAATGATTGAAGGAACAGAAAAATCGATAGGTTATTTTGTCAATACACTGCCCTTTAGATTAAAGCTGGGACTTGAGGAAACATTCGAAGAGATTCTTGAAAGAAATACAAACCATATCATCGACATCTATGACCATCAGCAAATGACATTGGAGAAAATTGTTGAAGTCATTAATCCTGAAAGAAATTTAGCAAGCACTTCATTATTTCAAACCGTCTTCATTTTACAAAATAATGCCAAAGCTTCATTTGAAAGTGAATACATAAAGATAACGCCTGAAGTAATAAAATCAAAGGCAGCAAAATTCGATTTGAGTTTAGCTGCAGAAGAATATGAGGATAAGCTTTTATTCGCTTTTGAGTATAATTCAGGGATCTTCAATGAACAAACCATTCAATTATTAGCTGAAAATTTCTTAGAGTGGATTAGGAAAATTACCTATCAGCCTGAACGATCGATTGACAAGGTATCCGTCGTGAGTAAGAGGCAGGAAAAAGTATTATTGGAAGAATGGCAGGGAGAAACCATTCGTTTTGAGGGGATCAATGACACAATCCCAGAAGCCTTCCATAAAATTGTTGAGCGGTTTCCTGATAAGATAGCCATTGTTGATGGTCCGAGAACCATTACATATCGCGAATTGAATGATAAGAGCAATCGACTCTCACACTATTTACTAAGCAAAGGGATTTCTAAAGAAGAAAGAATAGGAATTTATATGAATCGATCAATTGATATGGTGACAGGGATGTTGGCAGTAATTAAAGCTGGTGCTGCGTATGTTCCATTGGATCCTCATTATCCTGATGAACGATTAAGCTACATGGTGAAGGATTCGTCCATTTCCTATTGCTTGAGTCACAAAGAACTCGGAAAGAATGGTTTGATTGACTCATCCAAAATAATATATTTTGAAGATATTGAAAAAGAATCGGATTTGTTATTGGAAACGAATCTTCACATTGCGGATCAGAGAGACTTAGCATATGTCATTTATACCTCGGGAACGACAGGCAGGCCAAAAGGAGTAATGTTAGAACATAGAGGAATCATTAACTTAGTTTATAACCAAAATGAAATGATGTGTTTGGATACATCAGCTAAAGTGCTGCAATTCGCTACGTTTAATTTTGATTCATCCGTCATAGAGATTTTCAGCACACTATTATTCGGTGCCGAGCTGCATATAAGTGTAGATAAAGAAAATCAATTTGACATGAGTAAACTTGTTGAACAAATTAAGCGTGAAGGAATTTCTCATATCATTTTACCGCCTGCTGTATTGAAAGAACTGCCAATCATTGAATTGAGCACGATTAAAGTGTTGGGATCTGCAGGTTCTGAATGTCCAGTTGAGCTCGTTTCAAAGTTTAAACATATATCGTTTTTCAATGGCTACGGGCCTACGGAATATTCGGTATGTACAAGTTTTAAAATGTTTCCCCCGAATGAGGATGTTACAGATGAATTCGTTGTTTCGATCGGGAAGCCTCTGACCAACACGGTCGTACTTGTGTTGGATGAAAACCGGAAACTAGTGCCGGCAGGGTCAGTTGGTGAACTTTACGTTGGAGGAATTGGGTTAGCAAGGGGATATTTGAATAATGAGAGTCTGACAAATGAAAGATTCATATCCAATCCATTCAACCCTGCCGAAAATGTATACAGAACTGGGGATTTAGTTAAGCATAACAAAGCTGGGGAATTAGTTTATATAGGCAGGGCGGACGATCAAGTGAAAATAAGGGGATACCGTGTTGAACTATCGGAGGTTAATGTTTCATTACGAAAAATAGCAGAAATCAAGGATAGTTATGTAACGGTAATGGAAGATGGATTTGAGAATAAAAGGCTAATTGCTTATTATACGGTGAATGATGAGGTTTCGATAGATTCAATCAGAAGACGATTGAAAGATACACTGCCTGCTTTCATGATTCCTGCTCATTTTATGCAACTGGATAAATTTCCTTTGACGCCGAATGGAAAAGTTGATCGGAAATCCCTGCCGAAATGGACGGAACAGTTGAATGAGAGGAAGGAAAAAGTGCTGGATGTGCAAGATTTGTCCAAAACTGAAACAGAGCTGCTGACAATCTGGAGAAATGTTTTAAACGATCCCACTATAGGACCGGAAGATAACTTTTTTGAATGTGGCGGTGATTCAATCATCAGTATTCAAATATGCTCTGCCGCAAAAGAAAAAGATTTATTTATAACTCCTAAAGATTTATTTGAATTTCAAACGGTCCGTGAGCTAGGGAATATTGTAAATGAGCTGGAGCAAAAACAAGTGGTTCAAGAAACGGTATCAGGTTATGTCCCGTTGACGCCTATTCAATCTTGGTTTTTTAATGAAAATCATGAGAATATCCATCATTGGAATCAGTCAGTCGTTTTGATGAAGGATAATACGTTGACGACTGAACAATATAAAAAAATCATCATGAAATTAATTGATCAGCACGACGTTTTAAGGACTTTATTTGAAAAACATGGTGATTCATATATTGGCAATATTTCAAATGCTGATACAGCTTGCAGTTTTCATGAGTATCATGTTTCAAGTATTAAAGATGAAAAAAGCTTGAAGGAAATTAATGAGCTAGAAGAAAACGCCCAACAAAGTTTAAATATACACAATGGCCCTTTGATGAAGTTCCTTCTATTCAGGGATCAAAGGGAGGTAAGGGTTTTTTGGGTGATTCATCACCTAGTGGTTGATGGTGTTTCGTGGAGGATACTTCTTGAACATTTCGAAAGGTGCTATCAACAGATAAAGAATGAACAAGAACCATCACTGCCTTTAAAAACGACTTCTTATAAACAATGGTCCGAGAAACTAAACGAATACAAGAACACTGACCTACCAGAAGAGGCCGTTCAATATTGGGAAAAGGAAATAAATGTTCCAGTATCTCCGCTGACGGAAGACTTAGGAGAAACGTGTGATTTTGAAAACATGAATAAAATACAAGTGAATGAGGCCCAAACTCAAAACCTCATTAAAAATACTTTAAGAAAACATAAAACGACGATTGATGAAGTTTTATTATCCGTTATCGCACATGCACTTTCCAATCGAATGGGAATCAATGAATTTTGGCTCGATTTGGAAGGACATGGAAGAGAGGGTATTGAGGATGATATTGATTTATCAAGGACGGTAGGGTGGTTCACCTCGATTTATCCAGTAAGGATTAAAGGAATGGCGACTTTGGGCTCAACCTTGAGAAATACAAAAAACATATTAAGAAATGTGCCAAACAAAGGGTTTGACTTTGGAATCCTGAAGTATATTTCCAATCGGAATCATAACTATCCAGATAGCCTTGTGAGTTACAACTATCTAGGTCAGTTTAATAACACTGGTGATATGGAACAAACCAATAGCAGCAATATCGATTTGAACTATAAATTTCCATATAAACTCAATTTTGTCGCCAGCATCGTAAACAATAGACTCATGCTGAATATTATTGGCGATAGCAGCAATGAAAACTTCCGAATGATATGTAAAGAAGTCGAAGTACACTTAAACAAAATTTTAAGTGGAAGTGCAGATTTGAATGACTCTATTGTCGAAACGGATTTTGAAGCTGAGAAAATAGTCGATGGAAGCACGATCACCCATTTCATTAATAAGTTTAATAACATTGAAGAGATTTACCCAGTGACATCACTTCAAGAAGGAATGTTATTCCATAGCGAAGTAACCCAAAGTCCTGAATATATTTCACAGCTATCCATTGATTTAGTAGGTGATCTGGACTTGGTTAAATTAGAAGAAGCCTGGAATGAAACCTGCAGAAAATACGACGTTCTAAGATCCGTTTTCAGGCGCAATCAATTGGGGGACCGTTATCAAATCATACTTAATGACATTTATTATGTGTTTAATCATGTGGATCTAACGATGTTTAGTGAAGACGAGTCAGAATCCAAACTAGAAAACCTTTTAGAGCATAGCAAAAACAGACAAACGGATTTAGAGAATGGCCCGCTCATGAACATCACTTTGATTCAGCTATCGGATCATCGCTATAAATTCATATGGACACATCATCATGCTTTAATAGATGGCTGGAGCCTGCAAATTGTCATTAATCATTTTTTGGATAATTACCCAAACCCACCCAATACGTCGAAAGACAGGGATGAACATAAGAATGCTTATAAACAAGTCATGAATCATGTCAGGAATATTAATAAACAGGAAGAAGCAGCTTTTTGGAATAAAGAATTGAGGGATTTCGAACAAGTAAAAGCACTAGTGAGTAATAAAACGGATAAGGTAGCTTTTACATCGGATAAAGTTATTGAATATAGCTTACCTGAAGAGCTTACCGAAAGATTAATAGAATTATCCAAGCGTCATAGAAAGACCATTAATACCGTTGTTCAAGGAGTTTGGAGCATCGTTCTATCCTACCTCAGTGAAAGCGACTCAGTATGCTATGGGGTGACAAGCTCAGGAAGGAACCTCAGCATTCCGCATATTGAATCAGCTGTAGGCTTATTGATCAATACTCTGCCATTCTCTTTGAAAATCGATTGGGATGATGATTTACAATCCTATCTAACTGCTATTCAAAACAAGCAATTACAAATGAGAGAGTATGAGTTCAGTTCACTTACGGATATAAAGAGATACGCTGAAATTCCATGGGATAAGGAATTATTCCAACATATATTTGTATTCGAAAATTATCCGAGCACAGAACTGGCAGAGGATTCGCAAATCATGATCGAAAATTCAGTTGGAAGTGAATCGACCAATTTTGATCTTACGTTCTCTGCGGCTGTAGTGCAATCCAAGCTGCACTATAAAATCATTTATAAAGAAAGTAAATTCGATGAAAATGAAATTTTACGTTTTATGGATTCCATGCAGGAAATATTCTTAAAACTAACAGAAGATGAAACAATACTATCTATTGGTAAATTAATAAATCACTTGAAAGTTGGGGCCCGATGATAAGTAAATCGATGACGACGAATAAATTGATGTCAATAACTGAAGCTTTTATAAAAATCGTGGAAGATAATCAGTCAAAAGCGGCACTTTGTGAAAATGACAGGCAAATTACTTTTAAAGAATTAGATATTCTTTCAGATAATCTTGCTAAAAGGATCATTGATTTGGGGATTCAAGAAGAAACAATGATCGGGATTCCAAGCAAAAGGTCCATTGAACTGATCATCGGGATGCTTGCGATAATAAAGTCAGGCTGTTGTTATGTTCCGATAGACGAAAAGTACCCATTAAAAAGATTGGAATATATGATTGCAGATACGGATATGAATTTCTTCTTATCGTTTAATGGCCAAGAAGGGAAGCTCCGTGAATTGGATATTGAACCAATTCCATTTGAGATTAATGAATTAAGCAAGGAAGGGCACATTCCCGTTAACCGTTCTTCGGAGAATGGTCTCGCGTATGTTATCTATACATCAGGAACGACTGGAAAGCCGAAAGGTGTGATGATAGAGCATAAGAGTGTAGTCAATTTAGTATTGAACTCTGAAATACTTGAAATAAACGAAAAAAATAGAGTGGCTCAATTTTCCAACCCGTGCTTTGACGCCGCAACTTTTGAGATATGGGGAGCTTTATTGAATGGCGCAACTTTATTCTTGATGTCGAATGAGTTCACTTCTTTTGATGATTGGAAAGAAGCGATATCCATTGGAAAGGTGGATGTAGCTTTTTTTACGACAGGTCTTTTCAATGCAATGGTTGATGAGGATCCATTAATTTTTGAGGGATTAAAGAAAATTGTGGTTGGCGGAGATAAAATCTCGGTTTCCCATGTGAGAAGATTGAAGCAAACAATCGGTCATTTTTCCTTGATTAATGGGTATGGACCAACTGAATGCACGACTTTTGCCATTTGCCATGAGGTCGAAGACAAAGATGCAGATGTTATTCCCATTGGAAAGCCATTGAGCAATGTAGAAATCAAGATTCTATCTGAAGAACAAGTAGAGGTAGAGGATGGGGAAATAGGCGAGATCTACATTGGCGGTCAAGGGGTCATGAGAGGCTATCTAAATCAGCCGCAATTAACGGAACAAGCTTTGCTCATGAATGATTTGAATCAGGCGAAGTGGTACAAAACAGGTGATCATGGCGTCCGGTTACACAATGGTGAAATTCTGTACAAAGGCCGAAAAGACAGTCAAGTGAAAATTCGCGGCTTTAGAATTGAACTGAATGAAATTCAGGAAAAGCTTGATAAATACATGAAGATTGAAAGTTCAGTAGTTGATGTTAAAAACATCAATGATGAGAATTATGTTATCGCTTATTACAAACATAAAGATGAAAAAGCGGAAAACGCTGAAAAGGATATTAAAGATTATCTGAGCAATGAATTGCCGAATTATATGATTCCCCATTTTTTTGTCAGGGTAGATGAGTTCCCGCTTAATGCCAACGGTAAAGTGGATAAAGACAAATTATTGGAAATGGATATCATGCAAAATAAAACTGCCTTAGCCAATCAAGAAACTGGAAAGAAAAAAGAAGTATTGGAGATTTGGAGAAATGTATTAGGAAATCCAAGTCTAGGATTGGACGACAACTTCTTTGAAAATGGAGGCCATTCCATTTTAGCTACAAAACTGGTCTATGTAATGAAGGAAACCGTACTTCCTGAGGCCACTTTACAAATATTATTGGGAAATAACACAGTCAATAAATTTGTTGAGGCACTTGAAGCCGAATCAGCTGGCAGCATGGAAGCAGTGATGGAGAAGGATTCCATGCTCGCTCCAGCGTTGATGGAGAAAATAAGGGAAATATCCACTAAACCAGTTGAAATTGAAAAAAATATGATGATTACAGGTGGAACAGGGTTTTTAGGGGCACATCTATTAAATAAATTGTTACTGGAATTGGAAGATGTCAAAATCTATTGTTTGGTTAGATTTCCTTCAAGAAATAGATTGAAAGATACCTTAATGAAATACGGTCTTTGGCAGGATGATTTCGTAAGTAGAATCGTTGTAATTGAAGGGGATCTTAGTAAACATCAATTTGGTTTGGATGATATGACATATGAGAAAATAAGCAATGATGTTTCTCATGTGTATCATGTCGGTGCCGAAACGAATTTCTTCGAGCCATATAGCAAATCAAAGATTTCGAATGTGAATGGTGTAGTGGAAATCATTAAGTTTGCTTCATCATACACTCGGAAAAACATTCATTATGCCTCAACGCTTTCTGTCTTGACCGGCGAAAGGAAATGGGACGAGGAAGACGAATTGGTTTACTCCCCCGATTTAATGATCGGGTACAGCCAGTCCAAATGGGTTGCCGAGAAATTGCTTCTTCAAGCAAGGGAACATGGACTGACAATCGATATTTTCCGATTAGGCAGGATTTCATCTAATTCAAACGGGGTTTGGAACGAGAAGGATATGTTGTACAAGGTTTTTGAATCATTTATTGAACAAAGGATATTGCCATTTAAAGAGGAAATTCATTTTGAATTGATGCCAGTCGACTTTGTAAGTGAGTTCATTTACAAAATATCAAGATTGAATGAGAATCAGAAGCTCGGGATCTATCATATGTTCAATGATCAGAGGGTTTCAAGTGAATTCGTGACCGCCTTTTTCGAAAAAAATGAAATACCTTACTCCAACATGGATTTGGAAGAATGGTTACAATCATTAAAAGAAAAGACACAATCTAACGAGATTCATTCATTAAGTGCTTTGTCCCAGTTAATTGATGAATCAACAAAATTAAAAGAGTCGGAAATCCTGCAATCCAAAACAAAGGAGGAAATGGAATTGCTATCAATGAAAATGCCGGAAATCGATTCAGGGTATGTTGAAAGCTTTATGAAGTTCATGCTGAAATAATCGATCATGGAGAAGGGGGATGGAAGGGCTGAAGAAGACACTTTTTTGTTTCCCTTATGCCGGGGGAAGTGCATCTTTTTATAGAGAATGGAAATTTGATGATGATGTGATAGAGGTAATCCCGCTGGAATACCCAGGACATGGCAGTAAATATAGTGAACCATTGTGTGACCATATGGCGGATTTGACGGATATATTAATGAAAGAAATGGAAACGAAGCATCAAATGGATACACTGGGAAGCATCTCTTTGTTTGGACATAGCATGGGTGCGATCGTAGCCTTTGAAATTGCAGCAAAATTAGAAGAGAGAAATGCTAAAAAAGTAGAGCATATATTCATTTCAAGTAAATCGTCTCCAAATTATAAAGTAGACCAAATCGATTGCTCTAATGCAAAACATTTAAAACGATCGCTTGAAAAAATCGGGGGAACGAACAAGGAACTCCTAGAAACCGAAGATTTCATGAATATATTCCTTCCGATAATCCAGTCGGACTTGAATGTTTTAGCCAACTATCACCATGAAAAAAAACGCGATAAAAAGGTGGGAAATAAAGCCGTTTTGCTATTGGGCTCGGATGATACCGTGACGAAGGAAAGTATCGAAAGCTGGAATGAATACATTGCACATATTGAAGGATTGCATATATTAAAGGGTGATCATTTCTATATAAAGCAAAACCAGTCTATCGTTTTAAAAATCATTCAAGAGTATTTACTCAATAGTCGTTGTGAAGTTCTGATTTAAGGTTGCGGACTGTCTTGAATACAACCGAAATTTGTTCCGCCAATTAGTTTCAGAAGTCAAAAAAAATTAATATAATGTGAGTTTGGAATTATCCGCTTGGATAAGCATGAAACCCGATCTTCATCTAAAAAGGACTGATTTATTCAGTCCTTTGATACTGTAGATAGACTCAATGAAAATCGAGTATATCTACAGTTTTTTATTGGTTTTAGAATTTGGACGTTGATTTCCACTCCAGGCACTCGCTTTCCGCGGGCGGTCCGGGAGCCTCCTCGGCTTGCGCCTGCGGGGTCTCCTCTAGACGCGCTATTCCCGCAGGAGTCTCGCACCTTCCATTCCAATCACCTTAACTGTAGACAAATTAAAAAAGTTCCAGTTGATTTCATAAATCCGCTACCTTTCCGCCGACTGTCTGCCAAGCCTCGTCAAAGTAAACGTCTGTGGGGACTCGGCTAGCCAGTTATTCGGCAGGAGTGTCGTAAATTTCTTCAATCACTCCATATAAAAAAGTAAAAAAACATGAAGGATGACCAAGTCATTTTCAGGGTTCGGGGTGAGACTAACCGAACCTCTTTTTAAATATGGGAATGGAAATTGAGAGGCCGTTCCGTGCTTCAGAGTCGACAAACGTCGATGCAGATCGATTAAATGAGAAACATCGCGACTATCGTAGTGACTGCCAAACCAATGGTTACCGGAAGCAGATTCCGGCGGGCAAGTTCAAAGGGACTGACGTTACATATTGCAGCGGCTGGTATCAATGCCCATGGAATCAGGGTACCTCCGCCAACCCAAATCGCGGTTATTTGCCCGAGTGCAGTCAAGGTGGCGGTTCCGCTTCCGATTGCCGTTCCAAATAGTTTGGCGACAGATCCGGCTAAAGAAATGCCTGAGAAGCCCGATCCATCCAAGCCAGTGATGGCACCGATTCCCGTTAATGTGACGGCGGCTATTTCTTTCGTTAAAGGAACGGAGGCCGCTAAGGCGGCACCGAGGTCATTGACGATGCCAAGTGATGTTTTTGGTAAGTAGTCACCGATGATCTGATTGAATCCGGAATCACCTAAATAGAAGAATGCGGCGATTGGAATCACAGGTCCGAATACTTTGAAGCCAAATTGAAAACCCTGAATCAAATAGGCCGTTGATTTTTCAAGTCCTTGCTGTTTATGTGCGACAAGGGATAAAATCAGCAAAATGAAAACGGCTGTACCGCCAACCAACGCCGTGGCATCTCCGCCTTGCAACTTCAAAACCGACAATGCCACAACATCCAACAGAAAGGCAATCGGAATGAAAACGGCAAAAAACTTCTTTTGTCCCAGTGTGAGCAGATCTTCACTAATTGTCTGATCTGTGATGATTCCCTCATTATCCGCAGCCTTGATTCTTCCAAGCTTCATATCCCGCTTTAAAAGGATAAAGGCGGAGATGGTGGTGACGACCCCCATTGTAATGACAAGGGGAATGCTCGCAGCGATGACATCACCGACTGGTATGGAAGCGGCATCCCCCGTTAGTTTAGGAGCAGCTTGAATGATGAAATCCCCTGATAATGCTATTCCGTGACCAAAAAGGTTCATCGCCATCGCCACGCCAAGAGCAGGTAAACCAGCCCGTAAGGCAACGGGAAGCAGAACAGCCCCAAGTAAGGCAACGGCAGGTGATGGCCAGAAGAACCAGGATATTATCATCATGACGATTCCAATTACCCAAAAGGCAAGTGTAGGATTCTTAATGAATTTCGCAAACGGTGCAATCATGACATCATTAATGCCGGACCTCGTTAAAACCGTGCTCATGGCAACGATGATTGAAATGATTAAAATCGTGGACATTAATTCCGTAATTGCGAAAATGAAGCTGTTGAATATCCCGCTTACGGATGAGGCTAAACTGCCTGTAGCCACTAAAGCCAAAAGGAAAATTCCAATTATGCAGATGAGGGTAGTATCACGACGTTTTACCATAAACCCGATTATCAATGCAATAAATACAACATAAATCCAATGGAGTGCCGTTAATTCCATCTCCATGATCCGTCCCCCTCATAAATGTGCCTAGTTACAGATTATGAGGGAGATATGGGGTGGTGAGTTGTTTCAAAAATTTTAAAGGCTTATCTTATTTTCAACTTATGATGTAAATATCGAGTTTAAGAAGCAGTAATTCCGAAGGAGGTTACCCATTCTTTAACCTTCTTCTGCAGTTCTGCTTTTAAATCACTAGCATCTCCTGTATCTTTCATTGCCTTTTTTGAATATTTGCTAGGAAACATATTCTTAACCGAATCTTTGTATTCAGACCCGTCTGATGGTTCTTTATCAAGGGATTTAAACACGTAGTAAAAAATCCTACTGGAAAGATTATAAATACGTATTATTCCAATACTGCATATGGTGTAGGTGCTCCTTATATAAAAGTTAAATATAAATAAGGTATGGTCAATTTTGTTTAATCTAATTTAAAGTCCAGAGATGGCCTTTAATTGAAAAGATTCTTTTGTAAGCTATAAACATGCCAAGCCAGTTAACGAACCGTAAACAACGGGGAGCAGAACAGGCCAAGTGAGTTGTTTCGTAAATTTTGAAGGTTTATCTTCTTTATTTTCAACAATACTTCAAGTATCCTTAATTTGAATAGCAACTACTGTAAATGAGGGATAAGCTGTGAAGCAAATATATAGTGATGTCATACAATTTCGGGGTACACATTATGAGTTTGGATACATGCAAGGGGAGAAATTAAAAGATTCACTAACGGTAAAAAATCGTGAAGATCAGTGGAAGATTAGGCAGCCGCGGTTTACGGTTGAGGAAGAAGAGGTCAAGAAAGCAATTACACAATTCGCCCCTGGAGTTTGGGAAGAATTACTGGGGTTGCAAGAAGCGTTGAAATGGCCAATTGACCGCGTGCTGCAAGAGTTCGGTGGATACCGTTTGGATTATGTTCGGTCGGGCTGCTCCATCATGACTGGCGATGATTATCTCATTCGCAATTATGATTACCACCCAAAGACCTATGAAGGACGCTATGTCTTATTCCAGCCAACCGATCAAGGGTATTCAAGCATCGGCCCGAGTCAGCGAGGGACTGGTCGAATGGATGGAATGAATGAAAAGGGTTTGGTGATAGGCTATAATTTCATGAATCGCAAGAACCCTGGTGATGGTTTCATTTGCTGCATGATTGGCAGACTGATTGTTGAATCTTGTGCGAACGTACAAGAAGCGGTCGCGATGTTGAAGGAAATCCCGCATCGTCATTCCTTCACTTACGTCGTCTATGATAAAAGCGGAAGTACCTATATCGTTGAAACCTCTCCGAGAAATGTAGAGGTGCGCACGTCAAATGCCTGTACCAATCACTTTGAAATCATGAAAAATGAGAACCGTAACCATCTTATCGATTCGAAACGCCGATTGGAGATCATCCAAGATCATGAAGGGAGACTTTCATCTGCCTACGATGCTTACAGGTTGTTTAATGATACCAATCAAGGTGTCTTCTCGGATTTATATAGCAGCTGGGCGGGAACGATTCATACTTCCGCTTATTTACCTAAGGAGATGAAAGCTTGGATTGCCTTGGGAGGGAACCAGGAGCCGACTTCAATAGATTTTTCGAAATGGCTTGAAGGGGAAAATGTTGAATTAGAACGAATCAAAGGTGTAATTGATACGGATATTCCCTTCGTGCATATGGATGAGGGAGCGAATTGGTTTCGGAATTGAACGTATTAAGGAAAGCCATCTTTGGTTAAATGATGTTGAAATTACCACTCGTAATATAAATGAAGCACATTTAAATGGCCAAGAATCAGTTGATGAATAATTGTAAAGGGGGGGCTTATATGGATGAAAATGAAGGCTTGAAAGGGTCAAGAACAGTTCAACGGTCAATTAATATAATGAACTGCTTTACTTTAGAAGAGTCAGAATTATCCTTAACGGAAATCTCGAAAAAGATAGATTTGGCAAAATCAACAACTTCCAGACTATTAGATACACTAGTACAAAATGGTCTTCTGCAAAAAAAATTCTCCAATTCAAAGTATCAGTTTGGCTATAAAATGTATCAGTTTGGTCGTATTGCGGAAAATACCATTTCATTTGAAATAACGGAACTTGCAAAACCATTCATGAAGAAGCTAAGAAATGAAATTGGAGAATCAGTGAGTCTATATATGCTTGAAAATAAGGAACGAAGGTGTATTGCACGATACGGCAGTAATCAATCAATCCGTCATGTAGTAAGCATTGGAGAGGCACTTCCATTGGAGAAAGGTTCGGGTGGGAAGGCATTATTGGCTTTTCAGTCTCCGGCGTTTGTTGAATCAATTCTAAAAAATTTAGATTCCGAAGCATTACGAATTAGTCTATCAGACGAATTGCCAATTATTCAAAAAGAATCTATTGCTATGAGTTTAGACGAAAGAGGGGCCGGAGTTAATTCAGTTGCATCACCTATTTTTGGGGTGGATCAAGAAGTGAATTTTTGTCTATGCGTATCTGGGCCAAGTACAAGATTTACGCAAGCTGTAATGGATTCAATAAAAAGTGAAGTGAAGATGAATGCTTTAAAAATTTCAGAATGTTTTAATGACCCAAAAGAATAGCCACATTGTGGACAAGATTTATTGACAGCGCCTTTTTTACTGGGCGCTGTTTTTTATTTTAATGATTAAAAGACAGAATTTTTTAATTTTTATCGTGACAGATAGAAGTGGCTTTGTTATAATTCATTCATAAAGTTCCATCTAATGAAATTTATTGTTTCATTAGATGGAACTAAATAAAGAGTTTTATGTAAAAGTTCTTATTCCCATTTTGTTTAGCAAAAATACCAGACTCATAATTTCAAGGAGGAAGTATTAATTATGGATAATCCAACAAATGGACCTTTGACTGGAATTCGTGTTATCGATGCATCGACTGTGATTGCCGCTCCGTTTGCAGCTACCTTATTAGCGGACTTGGGAGCTGAAGTGTTAAAAGTGGAACTTCCGGATAAAGGGGATCCTTTAAGGGGTCTTGGACCGTGGAAGGGTTCTGAACCATTGAGGTGGCCAGGTCTTGCACGTAATAAGCAGTCTATAACTTTGGACATTCGCACTATTGAGGGGAGGGAGTTATTTAAAAAATTAATTCGCACTGCAGATGTCCTGATAGAAAATTTCAGGCCTGGAACAATGGAGAAATGGGGACTAGGCTATGAAGAGCTGAGAGAAGTGAATCCTCGTCTCATTATGACTAGGCAATCGGGTTACGGGCAAACGGGACCATATGCAGAAAAGGCAGGGTTTGGAACACCTAGTACTGCCTTTTCGGGATATACCTATTTACAAGGGTTTCAGGATCGCCCCCCAGTAAGTCCTTCATTTTCTTTACTTGATTATATATCGGGCATTTATATTGCTTTTGGAACTGTAAGCGCTCTCTTTCATCGTGAAACTTCTAACTCTGAAAAAGGTCAAATCGTTGAGATGGGACTATATGAAGGGATGTTCAGGATGATGGATTTCTTAATTGCTGAACATGACCAACTCGGTAAAGTACGAGAGAGAGCACCTATGCTTCATGGTCATTCAAGTCCTTCCGGTACTTACCAAACAAAAGACGGACATTGGGTTGTTATGGTATGCAGTACACAAAAAACATGGGAACGTCTGGCTCAAGCTATGGGGCGGTCGGATTTGATAGAAAACCCTGATTATATAACAAATAAAAAACGAATGAATAACGATAGCTTCCTTCAAGAACTTGTTATGACTTTTATGAAATCCCTAAATAAAAAAGAGCTTTTGGGTAAAATGGATGAGTTTGGTGTTCCCATTTCACCAATATTAAGCATAAAGGATATCTTTGAAGATCCTCATTATCAAGCAAGGGAAAATATTTTGGAAGTTGATCACCCTCGGTTTGGAACGATTAAAGTTCCCGGCATTGTACCTAAGTTTTCAGAAACACCGGGGCGTATCCGTCATCGTGCACCAGAACTGGGAGAGCATAACAAACAAGTGTTTAGTGAAGAACTTGGTTTATCTGAAGAGGAATTAACGAATCTAAAAGCCAAAGGGGTCATCTAACATGAAAAATGAACAAATGATCGTACCTGATAAAGTGAATATATGGGAAGTTCTCCCGCGAGATGGTTTTCAAATGGAAGACAAATGGATACCAACAGAAGAAAAGATTCGCATTATCCGTGGTCTGGCAAGTACAGGGATCAAACATATTGAAGTTACATCTTTTGTGCATCCTCAAGCAATACCTCAATTAAAAGATGCTGAAGAGGTGGTAAAGCGGGTTCAGGACTTAGATGGAGTAAAGTTCCGAGCGCTGGTTCCCAACTTGCGCGGGGCGGAACGTGCCATTAATGCAGGAATGAAAAAAATAAAGATATTATTATCTGCCACAGATTCACATAGCCTATCCAATTCCAACTGTATAGTTAAAGAAGCACAAATGGATCACCTGCCGATTGTAGAACTTGCTGGAAAATATGGTGTAGAAGTAGGAGGTTCAATTGCGGTAGCATTTGGCTGTCCATATGAAGGTAAGGTACCTCTGGAAAAGATAGTATCCATTCTTGAAGGATACAAAGATATGGGGGTTAACGAAGTTTCTTTGGCAGATACGGCTGGAATGGGAAATCCAAAGCAAGTATCCGAAATGTTAAGTATCATTAGAGGTTTATTCCCTAGTTTCAAGTTCACTTTACATTTACACAATACAAGAGGAATGGCATTTGCCAATGCAGTAGCAGCCTTGCAGCAAGGGGTCACTGATTTTGATAGTTCCACCACTGGATTGGGAGGATGCCCTTATGCCCCTAACGCTGCAGGAAATATTCCCACAGAAGATATTGTACATGGCTTTCATGAAATGGGAATCCGGACAGCCATTAATCTTGACTCATTACTCGAAATCGCCAGCAATATCAAAAGTACAATTGGGAACGATGGTGGAAGCTTTATTCTTAAGGCAGGGCCGAACAACAGGCTGCATTCTAAACCAAAAGGTCAAAAAAAGCTTGGGTGATTACTAAAGGGGATTCAAGTGAATCCCTTTAAAGAAATTCTGAATGAAAACGGATACAAAACAAGGGGGGTATATATGTTATCCATATTAGGATTCATGATGATTGTTGTTTTTATGTATTTAATTATGAGTAAGCGATTAAGTGCACTTAATGCCCTGATTATCATTCCGGTCATTTTTGCTCTGATAGGCGGATTCACTGATTTAGGACCTATGATGATGAGTGGGATTGAAACAATTGCACCAACCGCAATAATGGTGATATTCGCCATTTTATATTTTGGAATATTAATAGACGCAGGTATGTTTGATCCCTTGGTAACAAGAATGGTGAAGATATCAAAAGGGGATCCATTAAAGATTTCCGTTACTACTGCAGTATTGTCTTTATTGGTAGGGTTGGACGGGGATGGAACGATCACGTATCTTATTGTCGTTACAGCATTATTGCCATTATACGAGAAGTTAGGGATGAATAAGTTAATACTGGCTTGTCTCCCAGCAATGTCAATGGGAATCATGAATGTACTTCCTTGGGGGGGACCAACTGCAAGGGTAATGTCCATCTTTGGATACGACGCTATGGAACTCCTAGGACCAATTATCCCATCTATAATCGCTGGAGCAGTATATGTCATTGGGCTAGGCGTGTTTTTTGGGGTTAGGGAACGCAAAAGGTTAGGTGTATATGGTCATTATACAGAAACAGAAGGTGAAATAGCCGTATCAATGGAGGACATTACGGACCAATCATTAAAAAGACCCAAATTGTATTGGTTCAACATCATTCTTACACTATTATTGGTTTTTGCCTTAGTTAAAGCAATTTTGCCATTACCTGCTCTATTTATGATTGCATTTGTTATAGTCATGGTTGTAAACTACCCGAATTTAAAAGAGCAACAGAGAAGAGTTGAAGCACATGCAGGAAACATTCTAACTGTCACTTCCTTGATCTTTGCTGCGGGTATTTTCGCAGGAATATTGGAGGGAACTGAAATGGTGGATGCCATGGCTTCAACTTTAGTGCATATTATACCAGACTTTCTAGGTCCACAATTGCCTGTAATTGTAGGATTGACCAGTATGCCATTTACGTTTGTAATGGCAAATGACCCTTATTATTTCGGTATTATTCCAATCATTGCTGAGACTGCTTCGGGATTCGGTATTGATAAACTGGAGATTGCACAGGCCTCTTTATTAGGGCAGCCATTACATTTATTAAGTCCATTGGTCGGGTCTGTATATGTATTGATTGGGCTTGTCGGCATAGAGTTTAGGGAGCATATTAAGTTTTCACTTAAATACGCTGTCGGATCAGCGTTGGTTATGATTATTACAGCCATCCTTTTCGGTACATTATCAATCTAGTTATTATTGTTTGTAGAATCGAAAGAAACGATCAATTTTCATGAATAAATAACAAAATGAGGTGTTAGCATTGAATAGCTTAACCCAAAAGCCTCCGTTATTACCCAAGTCAATCATTGATAGAGCTAAAAAGTTAAATACGACCCTTATAGCAGACGCTTTGTATGATTCTAATGCTGGTGTAATGGATTATAAGATAAAGCCTGTGTCATCCGGAATGAAAGTGATAGCAACAGCCATGACGGTTGATATGATTGCGGGAGATAATTTACTTCTTCATCAAGCCATATATGCTGGAAGTGAAGGCTATGTATTAATTGCGGATGGGAAAGGTCACAAAGGAAATGCCTACCTTGGAGAGTTAATGGCTGGGGCTGCGCACGCAGTAGGACTTGAGGGGATTATCATTGACGGTTTTGTTCGTGATAAAGAGGCTCTTTGTGAATTGGGGTTTCCGATTTTTGCAAAGGGAATCACTCCAAAAGGGCCGTGTAAAGATCGACCGGGAGATCTTAATACGCCGATCACATGTGGCGGTGTAAATGTTCATCCTGGTGATTTAGTCATAGGAGATGAAGATGGTGTAGTTGTTGTTTCACAGGTTAAAATTGAAGAGGTATTTTCCAGAGCAGAGAAAAAATTAACTTATGAACAAAAGCGTCTCGAAGAAATAGCGGAATATGGAAGTAAACGTAAACAAGGTGTTATAGAAGGAAATATTGAACCTTCCTGGTTGAAAAGTGAAATAGGGAATTTTAACATGTGACTTAAGATGCTAAGGTACTAAAAACAGCTACTTGGTAGTAAGTAATTGGAAACATTTTTTAAGCTTATAGAAATAATCTGGCCCAATCCTTGGATTGGGCTTCTTTTGTTGCTCTATTTTTAGGAAAATCTGGTACTATTTATTAGGGGATCTGCCAGTAATATAATATGATAGAGGAACACATTTTGGATGGGGGACAAGAAGCTGGAAGTCTGTTTGTGCCATACTTGTACAATGAATAAGGGGATGTGCGAATGTTTTCTACAGCTATTGGATGGTTTCGGTTTATTACAATAATTGAGGGAATCTCATATGTTCTATTGCTTGTCATTGGTATGCCCATTAAGTACATATTGGATATTGGGGAAGCAACACTCATTTTAGGAAGCATCCATGGTTTCTTATTTGTCGTGTTTGGGCTTTTATTACTTTATGTGAGCATCATATCAAAATGGTCCTTTTTAAAAATGGCGATGATTTTCATCGTTTCATTCATCCCATTTGGGAATTTTGTAATCGACCGCAGGCTATTGAAGCAAAGTTAAATGATAAAGATCCATGCCCGAATACTTTTCCTTTTGAAAAATCCAAAAAAAACGTCTTTCCATTTAAATGGAAGGCGTTTTTTTTATGGATTTAAGCTTGCTGTAAGGTTGGCACAAAGATGCTGTAAGAATGAGCATGTAAAGTATAAGTATCAACAATACTGAAGAGGTGAAACAAATGGAACCATTATTAAAAGTGGAAAATATAAAAAAAACATATGGTAAATCAAGCGCTGCCTACACAGCGTTGGAAAATATATCTTTTGACATTCATGAAGGGGAGTTTGTAGGGATCATGGGACCTTCTGGAGCAGGTAAATCGACGTTGCTCAATATGTTGGCAACCATTGATTCGCCGACTGAAGGGAAAATTTTTATGAATGATACGAGCATTCACGATATGAAAGGTGCTGACTTAACGGATTTCAGACGTGATAATCTTGGTTTCATCTTCCAGGATTACAATTTGCTAGACTCATTGACTGTGAAGGAAAATATATTATTACCACTGGCGATTGCGAAAGTTCCAGCGAAAGAAATTACTAACTTGGTGAATCGTATTGCTAAAGTATTTGGGATTGAAGATTTATTAGCTAAATACCCATACCAAATCTCCGGTGGGCAAAAGCAAAGAACAGCTGCAGCCAGAGCGCTTGTGACAGAGCCTGCATTGATCCTGGCTGATGAGCCAACAGGTGCACTTGATTCAAAATCAGCAACAGGCCTGCTGGAAAGCTTAAGTGAACTAAATGAAAAAAATCATTCCACCATCATGTTGGTGACACATGATGCATATGCCGCAAGCTTCTGCCGGCGGATCATTTTCATCAAGGATGGTACGCTTTCAGCAGAAATTTATCGTCGTGGCCAATCACGTAAAGCTTTCTTCCAAGAAATTATGGATGTCCTTGCAACAATTGGAGGTGAGGTAGATGACGTTATTTAGTCTAGCGAGAAAAAATATTGCTCGAAACCTCTCCCAATATTTTTTATATATCGCATCCATGGTATTTAGCATTATCATCTACTTCACGTTTGTAACATTAAAATATAGCGATACAATTGCAGAACAAACGGCTTCATCACAGAAATTAGATTCATTGATGAGTGGTGCGGCAGTCATCCTAATTTTCTTCGTTGCCATTTTTATTGCCTATTCCAATTCATTCTTTATGAAAAAACGTAAAAAAGAAGTGGCATTGTATGCATTGCTTGGCGTACGTAATCGTCAGATTGGTTTTATGCTCTTCTTTGAAAACCTATTGCTAGGTTTGGTTTCATTGGTTGTGGGGATTTTACTTGGATTTCTTTGTTCAAAAGGGTTCATGACGATTTTGATCTATTTAATGGGCTATGATGTCATGGCACCATTTACATTTTCGGGATCTGCAGCTTTGAACACCTCTATCGTATTTCTTATTATTTTCTTGGTGACATCATTCCAGGGCTATCGTTTAATTTATCAATTTAAACTAATTGATCTCTTCCATGCATCGAAAAAAGGGGAAGCGGCTCCGAAGCCATCGATGATTGTAGCCATTCTGGGAGTTTCCCTGATTGTCATGGGTTATTGGTTGGCGATGCAAGATCTTTTTACTTCTAAAGTGTGGGAAAAGGTCGGCTTTTTAATGACGGCACTTATCATTTTGACAACGGTTATTGCCGGTACGTTTTTATTGTTTCATAGCGTTACAGGCTTTGTGTTGGCCGTGATTAAGAAAAATGAAAAATGGCTTTGGAAAGGCCTGCATCTGATGACGATCTCGCAACTGCTATATCGCATTCGGGGGAATGCACGTACATTGACCGTAATTGCGGTGTTAAGTGCTACTACGGTAACGGCTGGCGGTGCGGTTTATGGTCTTTATTACAACGCGAATGACCAAGTTATGACCGTTGATCCGAATACCTTCATGTATCAGCAAACGGATGCAAAAAGCGATCATCAAGTCAGCGCTGTATTGCCAAATACAAAGTATGATGAAAATGTCGAAGCACTATCTGTCACATTTAATACGAAAGAATTGAATAAGGGATCGGCATTCGATAGCTCGGATAAAAGGATTTATACGATAATCGATGAAAGAACATATAACAAATTAGCAGAAGTGCAAGGCAAGGAAGCACTGCATGTGAATAATGGCAAAGCAGTCATTTTAGATATTGGATATGACAAAAGATTCTCACCTCAATACAAGGACAAGACCATCAGGACAGAAAACAACACGGCAATCACATTCCAAAGCTTTAAAACACAAACAGTACTAAATGCCGGAACTGCAGGCATTGCAGTGGTCGTATCGAATGAGCAATTTAAATTATTGCAAAAAGAAGGGGAAGCGCTAAAATATCGTGTCATCGGTGTTGATCAAGCTTCCACGGATTTATCTGAAAAAATTGCAAAACAAGTGCCTGAAGAAGCGCTATTTTCCAGTGCCCCTCAGGATTTCCAAACAAGCATCGAAGGTGTAGGCTCATTGCTCTTTATCGGAAGTTTTCTTGGCCTGGTTTTTTTAGCGGCAACAGGCAGTATCATTTACTTTAAAGTTCTAACGGAAGCAGAGGAAGATAAATCACAATACAATATGCTTCATAAAATGGGCGTTAACGCAAAAGAAATGCGGAAATCCATTGCATCACAAGTGCTTGTAATCTTTTTCGTTCCACTGGCAGTGGGGTTATTACACAGTGCGGTTGCTTTAAAAGCCTTCTCGGGCTTATTGATGATGAATCTTGCAAAACCTGTGTTGATCTGGATGATCGCTTATACGGTTATTTACGGTCTGTATTATATCTTAACGGCAGCTTCCTACAATCGTATTATCATACAAAATAATAAAACAGAAGGATGATCGAAATGAAGAAATTTCTTATGGTAGTTGGCATTTTGTTTATACTGGGAGCGGCAGGAGTCTTCGCTCTTACTAAAATCGACTTTAACCGCATGAATGCCGACAATTATTATTTGCAAATTACAGAGGATGGGGTACAACATGAAACCAAACTGGATGATGGTTCAGTGATGACTTACTATTCTTATAAACTTGACGCTAAAAATGCAGATGGTGAAACGTTACCGCTTGAATTCACGGCACAAAAAAATCTTCGAAAAGATGCTTACTTAAAGATGTACGTAAAAAATGGTGATGAAGTTTCGTCATATGATGAAGTGAAATTCGAAGACATTCCAAAAAAGGCACAAACAAAATAAATAGGAAAGAAGGGCTGTCTGTAAATTATGGACAGCCCTTTCTCTGCAAGAAAAATAATTATAAAAGTATCGTGATCGTGGTTCCCTTATTTTCAATGCTAGTCAAATCCAGTTTACCTTTATGAGCCAGGATGATGTCCTTTGCAATGGCCATTCCTAAACCGGTCCCATGTGTACTGGCAGTATTCGTACCTCGATAGTAGCGTTCAAAAACCTGTTCTAAGTCTTTGGCGGGAATACCGCGGCCATTATCGGCAATGGTAATTTGGGTATGCAGTTCTGATTGTGGACCAATATCATCAATTTGTATTTTCACAACGACATTTTCCTCGTTATGCACGAGTGCGTTATAGATAAGGTTAAATATCGCCCGTTTCAGTAATTTTTTATCCACTTTATGTGTTGCTTTGTCCAAATTTGCCACAAACTCAACCTGTTGATCACCAAATTGTGAATCATTTAAAAGCTCGATCGTCATTTCTCTTATAAACCCAACGATATCAACATCTTCAAATTGCAAAGGAAGTCGTTGGTTGCGCAAACGCATCGTTAAATTCAGGTCATCCAATAAATCTTTCATATAAACGGACTGTCTATTAATAATGGATGTAAACTCATACAATTCCTGTGGAGTTAATTCAGTGGCGTTATCTTTCATCAATTCTGTATATCCATGGATGGAAGCAAGTGGTGTCTTCATGTCATGAGAAACATTGCTAATCCATTCCTCGCGCATCTGGTCGAGCTGATCACGTTCTTTTTCATAATGATCCAACTTCACCGATAGTTCATTCATATTTCGAAATACATCTTCATAAACGCCTTTTGGTATGCTCATTTTTTTAAAGCGCCGCTCCCGAAGCTGCTGAATTCCTTCTATTAAAATGTTCAGCGGACTCGTTAATTTTTTCCCAAATAAGAATCCAATGACTAATGCAATGATGATATCTACGATTAAAAATATTACTAGTAAGATGTTAAAGTTCTTAAAAACTTTTTCATAATCATAGGTTATTACATAGCGGCCAATTTTCCGTTCCTTAACTCCTACAAAATAGCTGAAATTATGGGATTCGCCGACAAAAACAGTCGTCTCTGCATCAATTTCCTTATACTTATACATTTGGACGATTTCAACAGGAGAATATACGGTTTGCAATTTTTGAGGTGTATAAAAGGCTGCAACTTGCTCACCCTCATCATTCAAAAATTGTATCCAGGCGTTATTGTTCCGCAGTTTTTCTAGCCCTTCTTCATTTACGATCGGTTTGTTATCTATTAGTTCCACATATTGTGAAAAGTTTCTGCTAAAGTTTTCAGCAGAAACTTCCTCTGCCTCGAAATTATGCATGGCTCGATAAAAGAGTAGAGATAAAAGTAAAATTGTATTTACGATCCCTACGATTACAACAATTGTCACAACGGATCCTAAAAAGCGCCGTGTCAATTTCCACTTCATTTTGTTTCACCCTTGGTTTGTAATTTATAACCAAGCCCTTTAACGGTTATTAAAAATGAAGGCTTTGAAGGGTCTGCCTCGATTTTTTCACGTAAACGGCGAATATGTACCATCACTGTATTATCAGAGCCAAAGAAATCATCGCCCCACACCTTTTCAAATAAAGTTTCCTTGCTCATGATCTGATCCGGATGATGCATAAAACAGCTCATCAATCCGATTTCTTTAGCTGTGAGCTCAAGCGTTTTACCATCCTTTTTCACTTCATTTTCATTTGCACTAAGCTCAAAAGGACCAACTTGCCGTTTTTTCGGAACGGCCTTTTCCTCTGAAAAGCCCGCACGCCTCAGCTGCGCCTTTACTCGATATGCAACTTCTTTCGGACTGAATGGTTTTGTAATATAATCATCCCCGCCAATCGCCAACCCAAGAAGCTTATCAATTTCCTCATCCTTTGCCGACAAAAATAAAATGGGTACATTCGACACTTCACGAATTTGCTTGCATAAATCATAGCCTTCACCATCAGGCAGCATAATATCAAGCAAGACCAGTGAGGGATCGAACTCCTGAAACTTTGCCCACCCATCCGCAATCGTCCCCGACGTAACAATATTCGGGATACCTTCTTTATGTAAAACTGTCTCCATGAGACGTGCCAAATCTTCTTCATCGTCAATAATTAAAATCCACTGATCATTCGACATTCTGCTACCTCCCAAACATCAATCATACCCTACAGTATAGAGTACCCCTTAAGAAAAAATAAGGGGAGGAAAGATATTTAACGAACTCATTCATTATTTTCACGAAACAAAGTGGAAAAGACGTAAGTACTATTACCTGAAAAATTACTGTAAAGATCAGGATTCTGATGCCTGGTCTTTATTTAGTTAAGGTAGTTTCGGAAAGAAGAGCGTACTTCATACTGATTTGGTAAAGGTTGTATGATAAACTGTTTAAAGTATTGTTAGGAAGATTATGCTAAGTAGTATAATTAAGGAATTCGTTGCTGTTCTTTTGACCCAAACCTTTAAATAAAAGTATGCAGCGAATGTGGAAGAATAAAAGGAGAAAAAAATAATGGAAACAAAAAAGGTGTTACCCGTTCTTTTTTTAGTGATGTTTTTAGTCATGGTCGGATTTGGGATCATCATTCCCGTCATTCCGTTCCTTGCCGAAAAGGTTGGTGGCAGTCCTGCTGAGCTTGGTCTTTTAATGGCTGTTTATTCATTAATGCAATTATTTTTTGCCCCGATGTGGGGACGTATATCTGACCGGATAGGACGTAAGCCTGTCATGATTATCGGGATTGCTGGACTGGCCCTTTCGTTTTTCATCCAGGCTTCGGCAGATTCCTTATGGGTATTATTTGTAGCCAGAATCATTGGTGGGATTTTGTCATCGGCAAACATGCCAACCGCAATGGCGTATGTGGCTGATATCACGACGCCGGAAGATCGGGGAAAAGGGATGGGAATCATCGGGGCCGCTACAGGGCTTGGATTCATCTTCGGACCGGCGATTGGCGGGGTATTCTCCAAATCAAGTTTGAACTTACCGTTTTACATTGCAGGTATATCCTCTTTGATTACTTTATTCTTAGTGATTGCGATACTAAAGGAATCACATACGGTTGAAAAGAGGGCCAAACAGTCAATAAATAAAGAGTCCATGTGGAAAGCCTTTAAAGGGCCTCTTAAAACCATGTTCTTTCTGCAATTGATCGTCACCCTTTCAATGGCAGGACTCGAAACGACTTTTGCCTATTTTGCAGCCAAAAAGGCTGATATAAGTCTTGTACAATTAGGCTATATCTTCATGATCATGGGGTTTGGCAGTGCGATCGTTCAAGGTGGATTAGTGGGGAGGATGACAAAGAAATATGGGGAAGGCGCGGTTATCCGAATGGGAATCATCGTGTCGGCAGTTGGTTTCATTCTCATCCTGTTTTCTTCCGGTTTTTGGACATCGGCGATTTTCCTGACGATCTTCGGATTGGGTAATGGGTTCATCCGGCCGGCAATTTCGGCACTGCTGACCAAAAGTTCCATGACGGGCCATGGCAGTGTCACTGGCCTGCTATCTTCCTTCGACTCGTTCGGCAGGATTGCGGGTCCCCCGATAGGCGGTTGGTTATTTTCGATTTCGATTGATTTACCATTTATATCGGGCGCAATCCTTTCCGTTTTTGCTTTGATTCTTTTTCAGTTATACCATGTAAGGACACAGACAAGACAGGTCCAAGCATCTCATTAATTAATTTAATGATTGCAAAAACCCCCATTTCTAAAAATGGGGGGAGCCGCGAGCGGTGCTTGAATAGCACCGTTTTTTTTATTGAATCATATTGAGGAATTTACGTGTACGAGCTTCTTTAGGATTTGTGAAAATTTGCTCGGGTGTTCCCCGCTCCATTATTTTTCCTTCATCCATGAAAATGACTTCGTCGGCGACTTCACGGGCGAAACGCATTTCATGGGTTACCACGATCATTGTCATGCCTTCTTCTTTCGCCAGGTCTTTCATGACCTGTAACACGTCTCCAACTAGTTCGGGATCTAAAGCGGACGTGGGTTCATCGAATAGCATGACCTTAGGCTCCATGGCCAGGGCCCTTGCAATTCCGACTCGTTGTTGCTGTCCGCCTGACAATTGAAACGGATAAAAATCGATTTTTTCACCTAAGCCCACTTTTGTAAGCAGGGCAGCAGCCGTTTCTTTCGCCCGATGTTTGGCTATGTTTTTTACAATGATGGGGCCTTCCATTACATTTTCCAATGCTGTTTTATGGGGGAAGAGGTTATAGCTTTGGAAAACCATCCCTGTCAAACTGCGGAAAGATGTAATTGAATTTTTTCTAACGGGTTTTTTGAAGTCCATTATGGTTTCATCAATTTCAATCGTCCCGTCCGTGGGTACTTCAAGGAGATTCAAACACCGAAGAAAGGTTGTTTTACCTGAACCCGAAGGACCGATCAATACAATGACTTTACCTTGCTCCACTTCCAAATCGATGCCCTTTAATACGTCAAGGTCACCAAATGATTTATGAAGATTCTTAATGTTGATCATTTTAAAATCTCCTTTAACTACTGCGGTTCTTATTTTGCTACATAACGATTAAGTCTGTCTTCTAAACTTCCTTGAATGAAAGATAGAATGGTACACAAAATCCAATATAAAGCAGCTGCCTCTATGTATAGTAGTAGAAATTCATAGTTTTTTGCAGCGATTTCCTGGGCTTTACGGAATAATTCCGTTACAAGAATGAGTGATGCAAGCGATGTATCTTTTAAAAGGCTAATGAACGTATTGGATAATGGGGGAATGGATACCCGAGCTGCTTGCGGCAAAATGATGCGCTTTAAAGCTTGGGTATATGTCATTCCGATTGAATAACCTGCTTCCCATTGCCCTTTTGGTATCGATAAAATGGCTGCTCGTATAATTTCCGAAGCATATGCTCCAACATTTAAAGAGAATCCTATAATAGCCGATATGAAAGGATCGATGGTTACACCTAAATTTGGAAGTCCATAGAAAATGATAAATAATTGCACAAGTAAAGGTGTCCCGCGGATGATTGACACATATACACGCGCAATTATTTGAAGAATTCTCATGGAAGATAATCTAGCCAATGCTGTGAATACAGCAAGAATAAGGCCGAGAACGAATGTGATCAATGTTAGTGGAATCGTATATTTAATAGCTCCCTCTATCATGGGATAGAGGGAGGTTTGAGCGATGGAAACAAGCTGGTTCATACGCTCGGGGTCGGTGAAAATATTACTTAGGAGAAACATCTTCACCGAACCATTTATCCGAGATTTTCGCGTATGTGCCGTCGTCTTTCATTGCTTTAAGTGCTTTGTTTACTTCTTCCACTAATTTGCCGCTGTCTTTTCTGAACATTAAACCGCTGGCGACTCCGCTTTCTTCCTCATCAGCGACTTTGATAGGTGCATCCGGGTGTTGCTTTTTATAATCAAGGTACGATAATTTGTCATTGATCGTCGCATCTACACGTTTAGAACCAATAAGCTGTACGGATTGAGAAAATCCTTCAATGCCTGTAACTTCAGCACCATGTGATTTGGCTAGATCATTGTAATTACTCGTTAAAGATTGTGCAGAGGTCTTGCCTTTCAAATCATCGAAGGATTTAATATCCGAATTATCTTTGTGTACAAGCAATACGGCCCCTGATTGAATATATGGGTCAGAGAAATCATATTTCTTTTGACGGTCTTCATCGATGCCCACTTGGTTTGCGATCATATCAAAACGTTTAGCATCCAAGCCTGCAAACATGCCGTCCCATTGTGTTTCCTTGAATTCAGCTTTCACTCCAAGGCGTTTTGCTACTTCTTTAGCAATTTCAACATCAAACCCCGTTAGTTTATCTGAATCATCGTGGAATGTGAAAGGAGGATATGTACCTTCAGTTCCAACGGTTAATACGCCATCTTTTTTGACTTTATCATACAGACTTTCTTGTGACGAAGATTTATTGTCGGTATCGTTTGCCTCATTTTTGGTATTGGTACCACAAGCTGTAAGTACGACCGTGAAAGCTAACAATAGCGATAAAAGTGCAACCATTTTTTTCATTTGGGTAAACCTCCTAGTAATCTGATAGGGATTGATACTCTGTGATACTATACAAGAAAAGGAAAAAAGTCAATGAAAATAACTTACATCATTATTGTTAATGAAACTTGGTGAATTATACGGATTTTCACGCATTGAAGTGAAATAATACTAAAAGAAAGATGTATCGTTATCCGAAAAAGGATTTGAAAGGGAAGTGATCATTAAGAATCCAAGGGGACAAAAGGCCCCTCATCCACATGATTTTTAGCTAAGTGGAAAAGGGGCTTTTTTGGGCCGTCCGGAACTATTGCAAGATTCTTTTTACCTTAGTGTTTTTCATGATTCCTATCCTCTACGCTGACGAATATAGGGTTCGAATAGAACCAAAGGTCTTTATAGTTACGTTTGTTTATTTCCGAAAAACGCGTTTCGTTATCCTCGATTTCAGTCTTTTTATCGATCAGCGGTTCCCCGTCCATCGTTTCTCCAGAGACATTTTCCCCTAGGTTCGTGCCTCGCAAACGGAAATATTGATCCTTATTTGCTTTGACTTTGTAAGTGATGGTATGAAAACCATCGCGATCGGTTTTCCAGTCTTTACTGGTAAAGCGTTTAACAACTTTTGTCGTATCATTGGTGGATTTATTATAAGCAGGTGTTCCAGGCACTGCTTTCCCGGTTACTTCCCCGGAAATTAGATCCACGTGATCCACCTTGACGGGGTCCCCGTTATTGTTTTTTTGGGGGCTCTTAAATCGGATGGTGATCTTGACCATCTGTCCTTCCTTCACTTTAAGGTCCCCACCCATATCAACCGCATTGTTTCCGTTTTTAGCTTGGAAATCAAGGGCATCGATCAAGTCACCAAAAACAGAGAAGGATTTCCCAGATCGCATGCCATCAAGGACGGATTTTATTGATGAGCCATTTACCCATGTATAATTCTTGGAATATTCTCCTGGCCAGTAACCACTGGAGTATAGGCGGTTTTCACTGATTTCAAAATGGGAGTCCGAATTGGAAAAATTCCAGAACTTACGACCTTCCCCAAGAAGTGCATCCCATGCCCCCCCTACCTTAGCAAGCATATAATCGGATCCGCCATAGGTCCGGTTTTCCGGTGTTGTCAGATTTAATCCGCCTCGATCTGGCTCCATCTGGTTACCTGGCATACCTTCAAATCCGAACATGACATCCGGGGCGATATTGTTGAAGTCACGAAAATCAGATATGTTGTACACCCTCTTTCTTGATGGGTGGTTCAATATGGCATAACTTGTATGCTTATAATTTTTCTCAAGCCATGCCAATGCTGTTCGGGCATCCTCGGATGTCTTATTGGCTCTTTGATCCTGTGCTTTCCAGACAGCTACATCCTTAGAATCGAACATCTTTTCATCCTGGTTGGTGAACAGATATTCGAACTGATTGCCAGCTTTCAGACTTTTAGGTGAGCTCGGCTGATCTCCCAAAATGCCTATGCCGACATGCTCGTATGTAGGCATATCCCATTCGAAGCCTGAAAAGATGACTTTATTTTTATATTTGCCCTCTTTTTGCAGTTGTTCCATTTTCGGGGCTTGATATTGAATGATTCCTTGAGACAGCGGTATCGGCCCACCTGGAATCAAATGTCCCTCATCATCCCTTGAAGACATCCTCAAGTGGTCGGAAATTCCCATCCAATCCAGGCCATACTTATCAAATGCGTTATTTAGCAAGCTTTCAAGGCTCTGTGAGCCCTCGGTATCATCTGACTGAGTGGTATGGGCATGATATTCCCCCTTCATCCATCTGCCTCCCGGATTTGTCTGATTGTCTTCTGAATCATTTGCAGCACCCGCGACAGGTAGACCCTGAAAAAGGATGGCTATGCTTAGAACCGATACTGTGAAAGCCCTGAACTTATTAATCATCTTACCGACAACCTCCATATATTGAAATAATATTGAACAAGCTAATTTTATTGTAAAAATATTAAGAATCCGTTTGGGGTGAGTATGGTTTTTGTAAATGGAAAGACCGATTCTGGTAACAGTGGTTTGGAAATTGAAAGGGAATAAAGGGGAGGGGCTCGAAATAAAAAAGGTGTAGAGAAAATTTTCTTTCTCTACAACCTGTAACGACTATTTTGCCGTAAATATTATTTAGCTTGTAGTAGATTGATATGATCTACAGTCCGATCTTCACCGACAATGAATTGCAGTTCATAATTTCCTGTCTTGTAAATGTAGTTGATTTCATTCGTACTGGAAATATGGCGTATTTCGTCAGCACTGCCGAGCTGTTTTCCTAAAACTTTTGGTGTGATGCTTCCTAGATTATGGTCCCGTTCTACATTTGTCCCAAAATATCGGATTTGTGAGATGGTCTTGTCATCGTTATAGGCAAATGCAAATCCCGGATGCCCCATTTCTGCATGGTAATAGTCAAAAGTTTCATCTGTGTTACTTGGCTCAGGGGGAGAACCGAATGTCTCATATACATCTTTTTGGGTGTTTTCATTAATTTTCAAACCCATGGCAGTATAAGGCATTTCTCCTGAAAAAGCTTTGTTGTAGATTTCATGCAAGGTGGTAAGAGCGTGTTCCTTAGCTATGGCAGGGGCGGAATCCATTGTGGATGCAGCCTCAACCGGTTCTGTTGATAACGATGCACCTGCCCCTAAAAGAGAACCGGTTAGAATAACGGAGCTAACCATTCTGGCCGCTGGTTTTTTAGATAACATCATTTCTTATCCCTCCTATAATTACTTTTCCACAATTTCTTAGCATAAAACATTTTCTTGGTGATCGATTGGAATGTTTGATAATAGTGGAGCATCAGGGAATTTACAAGCTGCATCTGCGGCAACGGCTTCCGGTTTTCCAACTTTCTCAATCACTTGTTCAACATGTGGCTCTAAGATTTGACTGTCATGTGAATTTCCAGGTGCTACAATCGGTCCCAATACAAAACTTTTGCGGTCTGCGGCACCAGTTGATTTAAAGTAATCATTTCAAGTTGATCTCTAGAATCATGTTTAGCAAGCATCTTCATCACCTCAAGTTTAAATAATTCTATTTTAGAACAATAAAGAATAGGCAAAAGGGTTATATCTGAAATTTAAAACTAAGTTAATTGGAGCGGAAGGTGCGAGACTCCTGCGGGAAAAGCGCGTCCAGGGGGAGACCCCGCAGGCGCAAAGGCGCCGAGGAGGCTCCCGGACCGCCCGCGGAAAGCGAGTGCCTGGAGCGGAAATCAACGTCCAAATTGTACAAGCAATAAAAAAACTGTAGGCAAACTCGATTTTCATCGAGTTTGCCTACAGTCTGGGTGCTTCACCATTATGAAACACCCTTTGAAAATGATGTGATTAATCCCAAACGTTAATTCTAGGAACTCCAGCAGTTCTTAAGTAGTCTAATAATTGACCAGTATGTACAGACTCATGATAAGCGATTCTTAGCAACATGTCTCCTAAATCCCTGATATATCCCATATCGGAGCGATCGATTTTAATATTGGATAAGTCGTCCTCGCTGAAGGATATGATTGTTTCCAAAAAATCACGCCTGTAAGGTTCGGCAAAGTTCAATTCCGCTTCAACAGAGGTAAGTGGCTGTTTTTCAAATGGTGATTCATAAACTTGTAGGCTACCTTGATTTTTAATGGATAAATGATAGTAATGCTCACTATCAAGAACATGTCTAACCATTTCTAAACAGCTCATTGCCTTGTCGTCCGGTTTCCAATGGAGTGTGCTTTTAGGTATTGATGTCCATAGTTTAATGTTTCTTCTTCTAACCTCTTCCAGATTTAAGATGATTAGTTCTATCGATTTCATAATTATCTCCCCTTTTTAGCAGGTATATTTTAACTATACACGAATGGACGCTGAGAATATGGGGTTATTTTGAAAATATAGAAAATTCAATGATCTGTTCAGGTATTAATCTTTGCGTATTCCTTCTATTATGTAAAGTATCGCTCCTGTTTAATTCAATCAGGACCAGTTTATTTTCCTGGACAAGTTCACAAATTGTTGCACGCGTATGTTATTTATTCGTGATACCAATTATTGTAATAAGATGGTATACTTGTGAAGTAATTCACAAAAAGGTTGAAACTGGTTATGGCTCGGCCTATTCACTCTAAAAGAAAGCGGGTTGGTTATATGCTGAAGAAAGTGGTTTTAGCTGGCGGGACTGGTTTTGTCGGTCAATACTTTGAAAAGCATTTCAGGAATTTGGGATATGAGGTAAGGATCATCTCCAGGCAAACCCCGCATACTGGCTGGGAAGATAAAGAAGGAATAAGGGAAACGATCGATAATTCGGATATGTTAATCAACTTAGCAGGAAAAACGGTCAATTGCCGCTACAATGCCAAGAATAAGAAAGAAATATTGGATTCACGAACTGATACGACTGAAATGCTAGGTAAGGCGATTGAACAATGTGAAAATCCTCCTTCATTATGGATAAACTCAAGTACGGCAACGATTTATAGGCATGCTGAAGATAAACCAATGACGGAGGGGGATGGTGTAATCGGTTCAGGTTTTTCTGTAGATGTTGCGAAAGCGTGGGAGCTCTCATTTTTCGATTTCCGATTACCCAAGACGAGACAAATTGCTTTACGGATCGCCATTGTATTGGGCGATGGGGGAGTGATGACCCCATATAGGAATTTGGTTAAATTCGGACTGGGAGGCCATCAAGGATCAGGAAATCAGAAATTCAGTTGGATACATATAGAAGATTTATTTAACATTGTCCTTTTTCTGAGAAAGAATCAAGAGTTGAGCGGGGTGTTCAATTGTTCATCGCCTCATCCAGTTACAAATCGTGAACTGATGGCTCATTTGAGAAAGCTCATGAATATTAGGATAGGACTTCCCTGTCCAACACCCATGCTTGAAATGGGGGCTTTATTTATGGGAACCGAAACGGAATTGATATTAAAAAGCAGGTGGGTCATACCTGAGAGGCTGGAAAAGGCGGGGTATGTATTTAAATTCCATCATCTTGATGAGGCTCTGGAACAGATACTGATGAATCCTTAAAATACTCGAGATTGATTGCTATAATGATAGATAGAAAATCATTAAGAGAGGGGAATCGTAGAATGAATATGACTCCATCTGAAAAAGTCGGAAGATTCACAACAGGAATATTTTCAGAGTTGGCGACCCGCAAGCAGGATGCAATGAAACGAGGGGTGGATGTTATCGATTTGAGTGTAGGAAGTCCGGATTTACCACCGCCTGATTTTGTAGTGGATACGCTTGTGAAATATGCGCAGGATCCCAGTTCTTACGGGTATACGTTAAAAGGTACGCCTGAATTCAATGAGGCAGTCCGTTATTTTTATCGGATGCGTTATGGAGTGGAGCTGGATGCAGAAAGGGAAGTCCTCCAACTGATGGGATCGCAGGATGGCCTTGCACACTTGGCAACGGCGATGATTAACCCTGGAGATTATGTGCTGGTGCCAGATCCAGGATATCCAATTTATGAAGCGAGTGTAGAGCTTGCCGGCGGAATCATTCATCCGATGCCGCTTACTGCCGAAAATGCCTTCCTGCCGCAGCTCAACTTTATTCCGGATGAAATAGTGAAAAAGACCAAAATGATGATCATCAGTTATCCGGGAAATCCTGTCACCGCCCTTGCTGATGAAGATTTCTTTTCGGAAGTCATATCGTTTGCGAAAAAGAACGAGATCATGGTGGTTCACGATTTTGCTTATTCAGAGTTGATTTTTGATGATCATCCGCAAATTAGTTTTATGTCCATTCCTGGTGCCAAGGAAGTGGGGATTGAATTTAACTCACTTTCCAAAACTTTTAATATGGCGGGCTGCCGCATTGGGTATGCGGTGGGCAATAGAGAGGCGCTGAACATCCTGGGAACGTTGAAATCACACATCGATTATGGGGTTTTTTATCCAATCCAAAAAGCTGCCGAGATGGCGCTAACTTCCAATTTTTCGCTGCTATCAGAACAAGTTAAGGAATACCAGTCCCGACGTGATGCCTTGATATCAGGTCTTGCTGAAGGGGGATGGCATGTGCCGAAAACCTCAGCTACCATGTTTATTTGGGCCCAAATTCCTGCTGGCTGGAAATCACGGGATTTTTCCTATGCATTGATTGAAAAAGCAGGGGTTACGGTCGTCCCAGGCGATGCTTTTGGGAAGCAAGGGGAAGGGTATGTCCGGATGGCCTTGGTCCAGCCGGCCGAGAGATTGAAAGAAGCTGCTGAACGGATCAAATTGTTTTTGGAGAAAAAAATTGGAGTGTGAAAAATCCAGCATTTAATATATTCAGGTTTTAAGAACGCTCGATCATGGGCACGCTGAGGAATATATATAGCTTGAGGAAGTTGTTACTTACTTGTTAAAGTGAGGCGCTCTCTAGTGTTTTAAAAAAACTACTTTGAAGTTTAAGAGAAGGTCCATCCTCGGATGGGCTTTTTTTGTTTAGGGGAACTAGCGTGATAGATTATGAATGGAATTTCCGAACGTAAGATGGACAAGCCGCATAATATATAGCAAGTCCGCAACCCTCTTAAATGAAGCGGGCTTAATATGATAGAGAGGGGGAAAAGTAATGATCAACTGGAAAGTGCGTTTTAAGAATCCTACGTTTATATTCACGGTACTCATTCCAGGGCTTTTAATATTGGCCCAGATGATTGCTGCGTTCATAAATAATTTCATTACCCCTATAGGCTTTACCATTACTGATGATGCATTGAACGGGGCTTTAGGCATCATTAACTTCATAGCGCTTACATTTTTTGGGGTCGGCGGTGTGGTCGATCATACCACTAAAGGTCTAAGCGACAGTGAAAATGCCCGACAATACAAGGAGCCTAAGTAATGGACACTATTCTTTCATCTATTGAAGAGTAGAATATACCAGATAACACCGTTACTTGTTACACAACGGCGTTATCTGGTTATTTGTTTTTTGGGCAGAGATGATGATTTGGGATAATGATTTTGGTCTAAAAACCGAAATGCAACATACATTTAAAATTGTGGTTCATTTTCAGTTTGGGGAGGAAAAAGGATGAGTTATAGTTTACCAGTTTCAAAATGGTTTGCAGCCATAGTTTTAATCGGGGCATTATTGATGGCATTCATTTTCAGTCCGGCTAATGCTTCAGCCTCTATCAATTATGGTGATGAAGTTGCCGCTTTGGCAAAGAAGCAGGTTGGAAGCAAATATAAATATGGGGGGACGACTCCAAAAGGGTTTGATGCTAGTGGTCTTACCCAGTATGTATATAAAAATGCCGCAACGGAAATGAAAATTCCGAGAACGAGTGCGGAACAGTATAAAACCGGAAAGGCCGTGAAGCAAAATGATTTAAAAGCGGGCGATTTAGTCTTCTATGCGACAGGTAAGAAAGGGGAGGTCTCTTTTGTAGGAATCTATTATGGAAATGGTACATTTGTCGGGACCACCACTAAAGGGGTTAAGGTGGTCAAAATGAGTGATAAGTATTGGAAGGAAAAATATATAGGGGCAAAACGAGTTATTAAGTAACAATCTGATGTTCATATGAAAAAGTCCTGCAAAAAAGAGCATCGAAAAACCGATGCTCTTTTTGCTGGTCATATCCGGGGGTCATTCATTCAATGATGATATCGGTTAAAACAACGTTGCCATTACGAACTTTTACGACGGCCACTGAAGGATTAGCCAATGCGTCCTTCTCCATTTCCTTTGCCTTTTCTTCGGATGCGAAATAATTGTCCAGACCGTATCTGATCTGAATGGTTTTAGCATTTTGCAGGTCATATGGGATTTCCAATTCCCCTTTTAGGTAAACGCCTTTGCCGGGTTTTTCTTTCGTTACGTAATCGACACCGTATAGTCCATCAGTGTTTTGTTTTAAACGTACATATACCTTTTTATAATCACCCATATTTCTTGTATTGAACCCGGTTTTAATCGAGTCATCGACTTGTGACGGCTTAACTGATTCAATTTCGTATTTCAAAGCCACATAGCTTCCCCTAAACAAATCAGTCGGGTCGACCGGGGCTGTTTTGATCTTGATTACATCTCCTGTCATTGTTGTCCAGACCGGAGGAAATGCCAAGACTAACAGAATCAAGACTGGAATGGAAAATACGATGAGTGGCCGGAATGATGGATTACTCATTGAGTTCCCCTCCTTTTTTTCGTTGATTTTCAAAGAAGAAGCCAAAACCGATAAGCATGATTCCACCAATGATGAATGTAAGCGATTTTGGCAGGAAGTCAAAGGAGTAGATGTAATATCTGAAAATCAGTGCACATATTATTACGATGCTGGTCAAACTGCCTTTTAGAATGAGATAAAGCAGAAAAACGAAATAAGCTAAAGGAAACCAGATTGAAAAATCAAAGGTAAGGAAGAGTGCGGTAATACCATGTAAGATATGCCCTTGTATGTGTGTGATGTTCTGTAATTTTGCTCTTACCGGAATATAGGCAAGCACGATTCCCAATACAAACAGAATGGAAAGGACAATTGTATTCGAATTTTCAAAACCCAGCTTCGGCACGAATTCCATAAGAAATAAGGCAATTGTATTGATGGCTAAAGCGTTAATGAAAAAAGTCAAATATTTAGGGTAATCGAATTTCTTTAACAGAATGTATAAAGCCGGTAGAAATATAAGAATGGCAAGCGGATAAGACGTTTCATCAACGAATATACTTCCGTTAATATAAATGAAAAGCAGGAAAGATGTAAAAAGGAGAACAAAGACATCCTTCAAATAGTAACCAATGAATACCGTACCGATCGCCCATAATAAAAAGGAACTGTTGAAATTGATGCTGATGTTAAACATCTGCTCGATTAGAAAAATCCCTGCACCAAAAATCAGAATACCTGCATAATGCAGACTTCGTGACGTTTTGGGCAAGCGTGCCTGCACCTTCACGCCAGCAAAGTTCACTCCGATGAGGCATGCAATGATAAGCAGGAATTTAACCGCTTTACTTAAATAGATCCAGTTACTGGCTACGAAGGTCAATACGCCTAAACCTAAAAGAAGTGCCCCAATGGATAATAGAATAGTGATGAAGTTCAAATTACCTTTTACATCATAGGAACCTAACATCCTCACTTTCTCTTGCTGGGAGATGATTCCTTCCTTTTCAAGGTAATTAAATTCATGTTCAAGAAATTCGAATTGCTTTTTTGTTATTTCTTTGTTGGCCAAATTAACTCCTCCTTCCATATTTTACTATTATACATCGTATTCTCTTGCAGCTTTGAATATAATGTTAATTTTCTTCTACCCTAATAGGAATGCATGTAGTACAAAAAAAAACATTTTCAGTACCTTGCAATAAATAGTACCATGTGGTAAATTATTTACATAAGATGTATTGTTCGGTGTTCAGTACTGTTTATTGAACTATACTAAAAGACTTTTGGAAGGAGTGATGGTGCTATGAATGTACAATTTAAGAAAGGTGTCCTGGAACTATGTGTCCTGGTCTTACTGGATAAGCAGGATCGCTATGGATATGAACTTGTACAAAAGATTTCGGATCAAATTGAAATATCGGAAGGGTCGGTATATCCACTTTTACGACGCTTGACGAAGGAGGAGTATTTTACGACATATTTGCAAGAATCAACAGAAGGGCCTCCACGCAAGTATTATAAATTAACGGACAAAGGCCGGAGATACCTTCAAGAGCTGCTGACGGAATGGTATGAATTTTCCAATGGGGTCAATCAATTAATCAAGGAAGGTGTGAACCAATGAATAAAGAACAATTTTTAAAACAATTGAATGCCTCTTTAACCAGACTTACCTTAGAGGAACGGGAAGATATCCTTCAAGATTACGAAGAGTATTTCGAAATTGGAATGGAAGAAGGGAAGTCAGAGCAGGAAATCTCCAAATCCCTTGGGAATCCTAGACAGATTTCCAAGGAACTGATGGCATCCTATCATCTTGGTCAGGTCGAACAAACGACTTCTGCAGGTAATGTAATGCGGGCGGTTTGGGCAGTCATTGGTTTGGGATTCTTTAATTTAGTGATCGTTTTGGGACCATTTATAGCATTGATCGGAGTTGTCATTGCAGGATGGGCTTCGGCGATCGCGTTCATTTTTGCTCCGTTTGGCGTGCTTTTTAACCTTGCCATAGGCAATTTTCAATTATTCGATCTTTTCTTCGCATTGGGACTATGCGGGATTGGCATTTTCATTGCCATGGGAATGTTTGTCGCTACGAATGCTTTAACTAAAGGATTTATTCGCTATTTAAAATTTAACGCTTCCCTTGTGAAAGGCGGTTTGAAAAATGATTAATGTAAAAAAAATATCAATCATTGCACTTGTATTGTTACTGGTCGGAGTAATAGGAAGTCTGTTTACTTTTTCCCAAGTGACAAATAAGGAAACGACTACAGAGGAAAAAACGATTTCGGAGATCGTGACGGACATTCAGATCGACACGGACAATGCAACTGTAGAAATCGTTCCAACAAAGGATAAGGAGACCAGGATAGAATTGGTTTCAAAAGGGATGGATGTTTCCAAGTTGGATTTCACTGCCGATGTGGAAGGGAAGAAGCTTTCGGTACAATTAAAAGATCGACGTACCTTTAGCTTTGGTTTTCATATTCAATCCATACATTTAAAGGTGTATGTGCCTGATGAATCTTATAAATCCTTTGTCGTCGAATCCGATAATGGAAAATTGCAAATATCAGGATTGAAAAGTGAAAATCTGAATGTGAAATCTCAAAATGGCCGGGTAGAATTAAATGATATAGTAACCGAAAAAGTTGAAGTGAAATCTGCTAATGGAAAAGTGGATCTTAATAATGTGGAGGGAAAACTGGTTGGGTCATCGAATAACGGTAAAATTACATTGGTCACGAAAGACTTGGATAGGGAGATCGACTTCGAAAGTAATAATGGTAAAATCATGATCAAAACAGAGAATGAACCGACAAATACAACTTTCGATGTTCATGTTGACAATGGGAGAGTGGATATCCTTGGTAAGTATGAGGGCGATACTGTCATTGGCAAAGGTGAAAACTTAGTGAAATTGGAAACGAATAATGGGAAAATCGAGATAACGAAATAGTGAAGCATGAAAAAGCCGATCCAATTGTGATCGGCTTTTTTCAATTATGCGGCCATTTCATCTTCATGAGCAGCAGGTGTTTTATAATAATGCCAATTTAGAAATGAACGATAAACAGAAGCCAATATTTGTTGGAACAAAGTACTGACCGGCTGGAGAGGAATAGACGAGTTTCCGATAATAAAGAAGATGCCAGTGGTTCTTCTGTTTTCATTTTATCATAGAGTGGGTAATTTGCTGGAAGTGGTCCCCTTTCTAAGAAAATATATTTATAGTTTTTCCTTTTAGTTGTTTAGAATTATAATATGGAAAGGATAATTATGTTAAAAGTAATGAGTGTTAGTCCGCCATCAAATCTAAGGAAAAGATTTTAATGAAAATGACTTCAAAGTATGGGGGCTGTAGAATGAAATTCAATAAGTTGTCATTAAATATATTTAAATGTATGATCTTCACTCGCAAGAAAAGGGAAAAGGACTATCTGAAGAAAGGATTCGAAGAGCAAAAAGAGGTTTTTAATATAGTGGAAAGTTCTAAGGATATTTATCTACTGCTACGAATCAATCCCAAGTTCCAAGTTCAGGTATCTAAGTCCGTCCATCAATACACTTCTAGGTCAAGGCGTCTTGGAAGAAGCCTATAATGACCCTTCCTCGCCTTTTGAAAGGATTCATCCTGATGACTTTGATATCCTAAATGAAAAGATATACGTTGGGATTGATTATACTAAGCCTGTCATTCAACGCTGGAGAGATATCGAGGGGAATTATTGGTGGTTCGAGGAATATGCTACACCTATATATGAAAAAGAGCAATTGGTAGCTGTTCAAGGAATCATTCGGAATATTGATGAAAGAGTGAGATTCATACAGGATATTGAGTATCAAATGTCCCATGACCCATTAACGAATATCCATAATCGACAGTTTTTCGATAAAATATCTGCCAAATCCAATCTTGATTTTGACACTCCGGTTGCCATGATATTGTGTGATCTAGATGAGCTGAAATTTATGAATGATACGCATGGTCATAAGAAAGGGGATGAATTGATTAAAGAAGCGGCCAATCTATTGAAACGGATTTTCTCGGACATCGCAGTTGTAGCGAGAGTAGGAGGAGATGAGTTTGCCATTCTGCTGATTGATAGAAGCAAGCGAGAAGTAGAATCTCTTTGTGAATTATTAAAGGAAGAAATCCTTCTGCAAAACTCCCTAAAAAAAGTCCCTCACATCAGTATGTCATTCGGGCATGCTTACCGTTCGCATTCCAAAGGGAATATGGATAGCTTATTCATGGAAGCGGATCAAAAAATGTTTCAAGATAAACGGCGAAGAAAAGAACAGAAACTCGTTCGGGCGGGTAGATGAAAGATAAGGGATACAATAAGCTAGGGCAAGGGCAATACCACCATTCCTCACTAGCAGAATGGTTGATACCTGGGTGGTTTAATGGAATTTTGAACTAAAACAATTCGCTGTAAGAATGATGAATAGAAAGCCTGGCGAACTTAAATCGTTTTTTGCGTAAGGAAGGTAAGTGGACGGAAACGAACATATTGGCATTTCGATATGAAGGGGGGGGCCCAGTGTCATACTGGACTTTTATTTTTATATATATTTAGGTATACGAAATAAATCATTCGCTTATTTTAACCAATTTTAGTAAACTGGCAATGACTATTTTAATTAGAAGGTGAAGGGGTATGAGGGAAAGCTTAGTGGATGAACGGGTAAGAGGCACTGATAAAATCTGGACACGTGATTTCATCATGATCTGTTTGGCAAATATGTGCATCTTCATGGGGTTTCAAATGACGATGCCGACCCTCCCGCTGTTTGTTGAGCAGCTTGGCGGTGACGACCGCCTGGTGGGGGCTGTCCTTGGAATCTTCACTTTTTCGGCCTTGCTTGTTCGGCCAATTGCCGGCAGATTATTGGAGACGAAGGGAAGACGCATCGTTTTTTCTGTCGGGTTAGCCATTTTTGCATTATCCGTGGGTTCATTCGGGTTTATGGGGAGCATCGGCCTGTTATTCATGATGCGGATTGTACAGGGCGTCGGATGGGGATTTTCTTCAACGGCATCAGGAACGATTGCTTCCGATATAATCCCTGCGAAACGGCGTGGCGAGGGGATGGGGTATTATGGATTATCGGGTAACTTAGCACTTGCATTCGGGCCATCATTGGGTCTTTTTCTAGTTACTGTCATTCCGTTTCAAGAGTTGTTTTTGATCTGTTCATTATTAGGTTTGTTTGCCATCATTGCAGCATCACTTATTCGGTATCAAAAAGTGGAAAGTGATCCTTCGGCGGCTGTCAGAGCCAAAAGGTTTGATATATATGAAAAAAGTGCTCTTCAGCCATCTTTGCTCATTTTCTTCATCTCCGTTACATTCGGTGGAATTGCAACCTTCCTTCCCCTATATACAGCGGAAAAAGGTGTAGATGGCATTCAGTGGTACTTTTTAGTATATGCAATGGCCCTTATGGTCACGAGATTATTCGCGGGTCGATTATATGACCGAAGGGGACATCGAGCCATATTCGTGCCTTCAACATTACTCATCATGGCTGGGATGCTGCTGCTTGCATGGATGCCGAGTGAAGCGGTCCTTTACATTGCGGCAGTGCTTTATGGATTTGGATTCGGTTCTGTCCAGCCAGCGCTGCAGGCATGGTCAATTGAAAAGACGGCACCCAATCGGAAGGCGATGGCGAATGCAACATACTTTTCATTTTTCGATCTTGGAGTGGGCATAGGTGCCATCGTGTTCGGGCAAATAAGCTTCCTCTTCGGTTATAGGAGCATCTATATCACGGCAGCCGCCTCGATTTTCATTTCAATGATCGTTTATTTGTGCATCATCAGGAGCGAGGATAAATTAAAATCAATGGAAAGGCGTTGAATGGCTTCAATAGAAGTCATTCTTTTTTTGAGTCAGGAGGAACACCACTGGCTTCCTTGTTTTATCAGTGCATCATCCTTAATATATAAAAAATGGAAAAACTTTGTTATTATCGAAAAGAGAATATACATAAGATGATAGAAGGTCTATTTGAAGGAAGGGGAATCTTGGGATGAATGATTCTTCAAACGAAGAAATGACATTAGAAAGAAGGAAGCGTATTTTCCAAGAAGAACTGGATGTTTTATGGGAAAGGCGGCTCATCCCTAAATCAGAATATATCCGGATTAGCAGGGCATACAATCGGCATTTCCAATTAGCCCTCCATAAACAAAAGCGCTTAGGGCATGAAAAAAAGAAATCCATCCAAGGACATGGAACGATTATCGGTGAAAGTGCCGAGGTGAGGGTACAAGATAGCCTGATTGAAGAATCTTCATTGAAATTACGTGAATCTAGTGGAGTGAAAGAAACGATAACGAAAGATGAGGAGACCACATATGAAACTAATGAATCAGTTTTCGAGGAAAGTCTTGAACCGGTCAAGGAGATCACTGATAGGAAACCTGTTATTCAAAAGCAGGCCATCAAGCGGGAGAAACAGGTAAAACCGGCAAAGCCGAAGAAAACACCTGAGCAAATCAGGGAACGGAATATCTCGGTCATCCTGCTCACCGGGGTCATATTGCTTCTGTTCGGCGGGTTGATTTTAGCAACTTCCTCTTGGGGGGATCTGAATGCGGTCCTGAAAGTTTTCTTCATTGGAATGGTATCCGTCATTTTTGCAGGAATGGCCTTCATCGCTTCGAAGCTGAAAATTGAACAGACAGCTTTTGCATTCCTGACGCTAGCGGGTTTATTCATTCCGATTACGATTTTATCAGCTTCATATTATCGGATTTTTGGAGAGTACCTTTCACTTAATGGTGGGGGGCGGGGGCTACTGGGGTTTCTTGGGGGATTACTTTGTTTAGCGATTTATTGTAAGATTGCTGACTACTTTAAGTCGAAAATATTCATTTTCATTTCGATATTCACGTTTGGCATTACCTGCTATTTCGGATTGGCCTTTGTGACGCCGACTATCGAGTGGATGTTTTTGGCGATTGGCATTCTTAATTTAATACTATTATGGAATATCGAGCAATTGAAAAATCAAAAAGCATTAACGTTATTCAAACCATTCATTTTTCAATTCATCCAGTTTAAGATCATCGTGGAAGCCTTTGTGATCCTGACGTTATTTTCAAGTAACTTGGTGTACTCGCTAACGTTGATGGTCTTTTCTGTGTTGTTTTTAATTTTTTCGGTCAAATTCCAAAAAAAATATTATGAAATGGCTTTTAGCGCCGTTTTCAAGTATGGATATATCCATTTTGTTTTTAACTCATTTTTAAGTGAATACATGGTCATTGCTTTTGCACTTGTACCAATCATTTTTACTATGCTATCGAAATATCTGGCTAAATCTAAAATGACTAAGCTTTCCAAGAACTTCATGTTCACCAGTTTGATTGAGAGCGGGATCGTTTTCTTATATAGTAACGCGATGGTGTACCAGGAGAACTATGCGCAAATATTTATCGCGCTCATGATAGTATCCGCTCAGCTTGTCCATTTTTCCCTTCATTCGAGAAATCCAAGCTTCACGTACCCGGCTGTTGTTGTTTTCGACTTAGCGTTCCTTTATCTTTTCTTTGCTTTGCCAGTCTCTTTGTCTACCATTTTAAATCTTGTTTTCGTTCTTCAGGCCATTCAATATGTTGGAGTATATTTATATAACCGTCACCCAAGGTACAGCCTGTTTAAGAAGAGTATCTTACTTATCTCCCCAATGATCATGTTAGTGATACTGACCATTAAATTCAGCGAAATGGATTGGCTTGCAGTTAGTGTCGCGCTCGCCATGATCTCGGGGCTATTCTTAATCACATATATAAAAGACGAATCAAAGCATATGAAGGAAAACGCCATATACGGATTTCCAATCACTTTCGTACTGGCTTTGGTTGCATTCTATCCATTTTTGTTGGAGAGTTTAGAGTGGGTCCGGTCAAATATAACGCTTAGCGTCTATTTAATGGGGGTTTCACTGATTTCCATCGGTGCAGCTTACACATTTAAAAAGGGTTATCATAAATTATTTCCTGTTTTTGCATATAGCGCACAGATACTCTCCTTCCTTTCCTTGGTATCGATTCCATTCGATTCACTGAAACCTTTGGAGGAAAGCGGAGTCATCGCCATAGCTACGGCAATAAACGGCTGGTCCGTCCATATACATCGGAAGCACATATTCTGGGTGCCTGTCGTGATTACAAGTGCCAGCCTATATGTTTCACTCTACGATGTTTTTGATTTGAGTTCAATGGTGTTGAAGATTGCGTTTGTGCTGCTAGGTCCTATTATCTTTTTCCTTTTGGGAGAATGGCTTGGGAAATATTCGGGGAAAGGGAAATTGTACTTCCAATATACAAGTCACCTTGCCAATTTGCTGGCGATTCCCGTTGGATATTTGCTCATTGTTAATACGGAAAGTTCACCGTTCCTATATGCTGCACAACTGTTGATTTATATTTTGAGTGCTTTAAGGGCACATGTGAAATGGGAAAAATACGTTTTTACGTACCTAGGGTTTTCAGCCCTTTTCCTGCAGGTCCATTTATTTTTTGCAAACGTGGGGCAAATAGAGTTCATTACATCAATATCCATGATGATAACAGCAGGACTCATAACCATTCTGTGGTCGGTTTCCAATAAGAATTGGAAAGGAATCATGGAGTATTATCTTATTCCATTCATTCATTTAGGGATAAGCATATCCATATTGGAAACGGCAATCCGGGATTTTCCGCTTAACAGGGAACTGGTCTGGGTAGGAGTGATGACTGTACAGTTCTTATTTGCCTGGTATCTGCTCATGAAAAGGAATTGGCGGAACTATGTTGTGGTTCCTCTAAGCCTTGCGTTCATCTTCTATAATATGTATGTAAATACATTACCTTTGGTTATGGCGATTATCGTATTGCTTGTATGCATGACTGTGATGGTGATGGCTAGCAGACGCCATTTCAAAGGATTGGTCAACCAAGAGGGAACGAAGAGAGTCATTGATTATTATCGGATTTTTGGCTTGTTATATCTATGCACTTTGAATCTGGAAGTGTTTATGAGCGATACAGGTTCTGCAATTTTGGGGATTTTTGTTTCCCTGTTGTTGCCTGGCTACTTCATCATTATGGGAAGATTCACGATCCATACGAAAGAAAAAAGCATTTATTCGGGAATAGCGGCCATCATCGGACTTTTCCCGTTCATCAATATCATGGACTTTGCCCATGCACTCTCAGTCGTCACGAGTTTGGCAGTTCTTTTTGGCTGTATGGCAGGAATGTTGTTGTTAAGCAGACTGTATTCCATATGGTTACTCAATAAAAATGGATCAGGCATCATCAGCTTTGATCCTTTCAGGATCTATGGTTTATTCTTTTTGATCGATATGAATGTAGAGGTTTTTAATGGTACTAAACATCAGTTACTCCAAGTCTTTGTATCGCTTCTGTTAACCGCTTATTTCATTTTCCTGAGAAACTTGACAGCGGAAAAGCCAGAAAAGAAAATCTATTCCAATATTGCTGCTCTAGTCAGTCTGTATCCCTTCCTGAACATCGTCGGCTATGCCGACAGTCTATCGGTTGTAAAGGGATTGATGTTCCTTTTCGGCTGTATGTCAGGGATGCTGCTTTTAAGCCGGCGTTATTTCGATGGTTTAATCAAAAAGGAAGAAACAGGTATTACCATCGATGCATACAGGATATATGGCCTGCTGTTTTTACTTGCCATGAATAGGGGAATTCCAGTAACTGAAGCATCAAGCCAGTTACTCCAGGTTGTCGTCTCGCTCTTGATCACGGTTTACTTCTTCTTGATTGGAACTTTCACAAAGGATGTAAAAGAAAAGGTCATCTACGTTTGGCTAACGGGAATTCTCAGTCTGTATCCGTATTGGATCATCATCATGTACGCGGACACATTACAGCCTTTCGTTGGAGCGGCATTCCTTTTTGGGTGTACGGCCATAATGGTGCTGCTAAGCAGGAAATTCTTTAAAGGCTTGCTTGATAAAGGCGGGGCAGGACTTCAATTGGATTTTTACAGAGTCTATGGTCTGCTGTTTCTTCTTGCCATGAACATGGATGTTTTGACGGGGGGACCAGCACATTTCATTTTGGAAATCTTCGTGGCACTTCTGATTCCGGCCTATTTCATTTTGATGAGAAGCACGACTACAGGGGTGCTGGAAAGAAAATCCCAGATGGCTGCAGCGATATTGTTCAGTTTATATCCGTATTGGGTCATTGTCGATCAGCTCACGATACCTGCTGTACTTGAGGAGGAGGTGAATATTCTGCCGCTGTTCATTGTCAGCACCACTCTGCTGAGGAAAATCTTTGTTAAAGGCAAAATCACACAATATATCGAAAGTGGTATTGTTTTCCTCTTGTTTTCAGCCTTGATCATTGATGCAATGGCAGGAAACACCTTATATGATGCGCTCATTATCGGCACGGTGTCATTGGCAGCAATGCTCTTTGGATTCATGATGAAATACAAATCCTATTTTATCGCTGGAACCGGGACCATTTTATTCAATGTCTATATGAATACCAATTCGATGTGGGGCGAGATGCCATGGTGGCTGTATTTAATCATCGGCGGAGGGCTGCTTATCGGAATTGCATCTTTCTTTGAATGGAAAAAACAAAAAGACAACCGGACATCGAAGGAGGTACTTGAGAAAAATAAACAAAGGATAAAGAATTGGTTCAATCGGTGGAATTAATGAAGAAGGAATGAAATGCGTCAGATACCCAATCTCTTAACCTTGGACGAAAATTCAAAGGAAATCTCAAAAAGGGTTCGGAATTTATAAATTCCGAACCCTTTTTGTCTACAAACTGAGAGCAATTAAAAGCTCTCTTTCTCTTCTTCGATATTCTTTATTTCTTCTTGCCAATCATGAATTTCTATTTCCCACTGATCTATATTAGTTTGCAAAACATTAATTAAAAATGGCGAAAGGGAATTTTTGTATTTTTCTAATTCTTGAATTAATTTCACTCGATCTTCAGTTAAACCTTGCACTAATTTTTTTTTACTTTCCAAATTTGCATATACAAAAACTGGCCTGAATTTTCGGATCTCATTATCACCCATATCAGTTGTAACTCCTTATAAAAGATAAAATTAAAAATATTATTGATTGAGTAACAAACTTAGCTTCATCAATCCATTATCAAGTTTATATGCTTGTGGATACAAACTGAAACGCTTTAGAAGCTCAAGACGAACAAGAACTGCATGAAGAACAGCTTGAAGAGGAATCAGAACTGCTGTCATGGGAACCGTTATGACCACCATGATCGGCATGGCCGGATCCAGAGGAAACTGTGTTCGATTCATTCCCGAAAATATCTTTAAATTCACTGTCAAAATCATCGGTGCTTGCATAAGTGAAATAAGCAGGAGCTGCGTAGTCCGTCTGGTCGTACGTTTTCCGCCAATTCAATTCTGTCATGGGGCGATTTTCTTTAAATTGGGATGTGAAAGATTCAAAGGTCCGTTCGGCTTGCTTACTTGTCGGTTTCCGCATATATTTCTCTTTTAACTGCTCCAGCTCCAACGTTTCAAAATCGCGGAGAAGCGTTTGCCCTTTATCATGTTTGAAAAATTTGCCCCATTTTTGAATGGAATGGGAATCCACGGTAAATAGCTGTACATAGTAAAAGTCAAAAAGAGTGCGCTCATCGGGTTTGAAAACAGGTTCTGAATGAGGATGGTGCTGAATGGTCCTACCGATGAAAGCCTGGCAAAACTCATCATATTCCCGTCTATATTTCAGCATGATATGCCACAACTCATCGATGACTGAATTAAACATTTCAACTTTTCCAAACACTGCAGCCATAATCAAGTAGCGCTTCAATTCTCGCCATGCCTGATTGACCTTTATCTGTGAGTCCCGTGGATGCTTCAGGCGGAATTCAGCATTGACCTTTTCCATATAATTGAAATCCAGTGCTTTATTAAGCTTTTCTATCAATGCTTCTGAAACGATTTCCGTTGCATGCAGATCTAAAGTTTCAGCATGGTATTTACGGAATTCATTTTGATAGCGTTCTAATTTAGCCGGTTCACTTAGCCCTTTAACGAAATTGACCAGTAAAACAGCAAAAATTGCCGCAAGAATGACATAAAAGAAAGTCATTTTTGTCCACTCCTCTAAATATATCGATATATTACTTTAACATTATCTTACATGTTATTGGGAGTGATTGTAAGTTTTTTTGACCAAAATGTTCCATTGACGGAACTCGATTAAGCTGTTGAGGTTGCATGCCAAAACCCTGAAACGGTTTCGTCCTTTGCTTGTCATGCAAGGGATTTTCAATCAAAAACCAAGCACTTCAAATAATGCCTCATATCTAGTATAGTTAGAGAGGAAAAGGGGTGAAGGCATGTACTTGACAGTAAAAGAGACTGCGGAATATCTATCGATGCCGGAATCTTATATAGAAAGTTTGATCGTTCAAAATAAAATTCGTACCGTTCATGATGGTGAGCAGCATTTGATTTTTAAAGATCAGTTTAATATGCATCTTGAACAGATGGAGAAGTATAAGAAGGATTTAGCGGATTATTATAACGAACCCATCCCCGAAGATATCGATGTGAAGGATGAAGATTAGCATCTGCCGATTTGGCAGATGTTTTTTCATGCAGAAATGGCTTGGGATAAAAGATCGAATTTTCCGAAAAGGTCTTAACGGCGTCTCCACCATGGGTTTTACTGATCATTCAAATAATTTTCTTGTCAATGGAAGGTAATTGTAGTAGAATTCCTCAATTACGTGTAAAATGAAAGGTAGAAGGAATTATCACGGCAGAATGGTAGTTAGGAGATAGGTAAGTGGTAAAAGAGTATTTGCAAAGCGAAGGTTTTTCAAGGTTAATTACATTAATTGTGTTAGTCCTCTTTTTAATTAGCATCGGTAGTATGGTTAATATCGTGTTATTCACATTTGTTTTCACTTTCCTGATGGGAAGGCTGGAGCAAATTATCATGATTCGGCTGAATAAAGTGATGCATATCAATTCTAAGGTTGTTATAAGCTTTTTATATGCAGTCGTCATTTCTTGTTTAGCCATCGTTCTTTATAAATATCTACCGGTCATTACGCTACAATTCACGGAATTAGTGACACAGATCGTTTTCTTCTTTCAACATCCACCAGATAGTAGGGTCATTCAATATGCCATTAATATAATGAACGAGCTGAAATCTCCGCTCGATCTTCAAACTCAGATGAATACACTCTATCTTTATATATCCGATTTCGGTAAACTGGCATTTCAAATTTTCATTTCCATGTTGCTCAGTCTATTTTTCTTATTGGAAAAAGATAAAATCATTCGCTTCACTTCTAAATTCAAGCGGGCCAAATTTAAATCTTTCTTTATAAACTTAAGCCACTTTGGCGTCAAATTCATCAATTCATTCGGAAAGGTGATTGAGGTCCAGTTCTTGATAGCCATTACGAATGCCGTCCTATCGGTAACTTTCTTATGGATCCTTGGCTTCCCGCAGTTGCTCGGTCTAGGGATCATGATTTTCTTCCTGGGTTTGATTCCGGTTGCAGGAGTCATCATATCCCTCATTCCACTTAGCATGATTGCCTATAGCATCGGCGGCATGCCCAAAGTGATTGCTGTATTAATCATGATTGTTGTGATCCATGCAATTGAAAGCTATATTTTAAATCCGAAATTCATGTCGGCAAAAACAAATCTTCCAACATTTTTCACCTTCATCATCCTATTGTTTTCCGAGCATTTCCTTGGGATATGGGGATTGATCATCGGGATACCGATCTTCATTTTCCTGTTGGATATGTTGGATATTGAAGAGGGGAATATGGAAGTCCGATAATAATCATTCGAGCAGCGGCCACGCTAATATGGCCGCTGCTTATTTTTGTTCAATTAAACCTTTTGAAAGATGGCGCTAACTGTTTTCAATATAATATCCATTAATTCGAGTAAAGGGGAAAAGGGTGCAACTTTCCCTATTAGTGCATAGTTGCGTTTTTGATTTACCGAGTTAATTGATTAAAATTTTATTTTACTAAAGTTATTTATCGACTTTTTATTGCATAAAAAAACAAATAAACGTATAATATTCTTACAAGAATATACTGAATGTTCTCTAAAGTTAGATTTATCTGTTTTTTTAAAAAAAAAGAGAGTTTACGAGAGAGAAGAGGGGATTATTTTGAAAAAGGTTTCTTTTTTAGTGTTTGCCATGGTTGCTTCTTTGTTACTAGTCTTGACAGGATGCGGGAAGGATAAGGAAGTCTCGACAACTGGTAAAGAAGAAGAGTCCAATGGGAAAACACTCAGGATCGTGACGGACGCCAACTATGCTCCATTTGAATATCTTGAAGGAGATAAGATTGTAGGATTCGATGTTGATTTCATCAATGCCGTTGCAAAAGAAGCGGGTTATGAAGTTAAAGTGGAAACTGTTGGTTGGGATCCGATTTTTGTTGAAATCGAAGGTAAGAGAGCGGATGTCGCCATATCTGCGATTACAGTGAATGACGAAAGAAAACAATCTTATGACTTCTCTGTTCCGTATTTCTTATCCACAAACAAGATTCTCGTTCCTGAGAATAGTGATATAAAATCAGGAGATGAATTGAAAGGAAACGTCATTGCCGTACAGACTGGTACTACTGGACAGGAAGCGGTAGAGAAACTTCTTGGAAAGAATCACAAGGATATCAAAAAATTCGAAAACAATAACCTGGCCATTCAGGAATTACTAAAAGGCGGAGCTTCGGCTGTCGTAGCTGATAATACGGTTGTTGAAGAATATGTGAAAAATAACCCCGATCAAAAACTGAAAGTCGTTGAAGACAGCAAAAGCTTCAATGAGGAGTTTTATGGTCTTATGTTCCCAAAAGGCAGTGAATTGAAACCGGAGTTCGATAAAGCCGTGAATGCCATTTATGAAAATGGGAAATATGCAGAAATCTATAAAGAGTGGTTTGGTACTGATCCAGATATTGAAACGTTGAAAGCACAACAATAAAAAAAAGGGATAGTAAAAGATTGCGTAACTTTACGTGTGAAGTTACGCAGTTTTTTTGGTCTTAGGAGGGAAACAAAATGAGTTTTCGCTGGGATATTATTTTTGAATATGCTCCTTTCTTATTAAAAGGAACGTTGCTTACAATAGGGCTGTCGGTTTCCTCCATTCTCATCGGAACTTTTTTGGGGTTATTTATCGGTTTAGGGAAACTCATGAGAAACAAAGTGCTTGCCTTTCCATTTTACTGTTATGTCACGGTTTTTCGCGGAACACCGCTTTTAGTTCAAATCTTTTTAATCCATTTTGGAATTGTGCCCTTTTTCACTGGGGAAACGAATGCAGTAACTGCAGGTGTCATTGCTTTATCTTTAAATGCAGCCGCATATATTGCCGAAATTTTCCGGGCGGGCATTCAATCCATCGATAAAGGGCAAATGGAAGGGGCGCGTTCATTGGGAATGACCCATATCCAAACAATGATACATGTTGTATTGCCCCAAGCTTTCAAACGAATGATTCCTCCGTTAGGAAATGAATTCATTGTATTATTGAAGGATTCATCCCTGCTTTGTGTCATTGCTGCCCCGGAATTGATGTACTGGGGGAAAGCGATGGGGAGTCAGTACTTTAAAGTGTGGGAGCCATACTTGGCGTGTGCCTTCATCTATTTATTCCTAACCCTCATTTTAAGTTTCGTATTAAATAGACTCGAAAGAAGGTTGAAAACAGAATGATCAAAGTGGAGAATCTAAAGAAGTCATTTGGCGAAAATGATGTATTGAAAAATATCAATGCAATCGTTTCCCCTCGGGAAGTAGTCGTGGTGATTGGTCCTTCTGGGTCGGGTAAATCCACTTTCCTCAGGTGTATCAATCAACTTGAAACGATAACGGGAGGCCATATTTTCATTGAAGGGCTTGATACGACAGACAAGAAGGTCAATATCAATAAAGTCCGGACGGAAGTTGGCATGGTATTTCAGCATTTTAACTTATTTCCACATAAGACTGTTCTTGAGAATATAATGCTTGCGCCTATAAAGGTCCGCAAGATCTCCAAAGAACAGGCTTCCCAAAGAGGGATGGAGCTACTTAAGAAAGTGGGACTTGCCGAGAAAGCGAACGCATATCCGGATTCATTATCGGGGGGACAAAAGCAACGCGTCGCAATTGCCAGGGCGTTGGCGATGGAACCCAAAATCATGCTATTCGACGAGCCGACTTCCGCTCTAGATCCGGAAATGGTCGGTGAAGTTCTTGAGGTCATGAAGCAACTGGCTAAGGAAGGCATGACCATGGTTGTTGTGACTCATGAGATGGGGTTTGCAAAAGAAGTTGGAGATCGCGTGATTTTCATGGACGAAGGTTATATTATTGAAGAAAATATTCCAAGTGAGATTTTTAATAATCCCCAGCAGGAAAGAACTAAAGCCTTTTTGAGTAAAGTGCTTTAATTACACGTAAAGAAAAAAACCTTCCATTAAGGGAGGTTTTTTTTTCGGGGCATATCAGGGGGCTTCATTTGATATATGAAGCGCCTAAAAGCGATTCAGGGCTTTTACCGAGCACGAGCATACTGATTTTGGCATATCCAATATTTTTAATTTGGGAGAAGGTCTGAAGTAATACCTGGATATTCGGATCATCCTTTAACTTTTGAATTTCCTCTATATATAATCCGATAACGGAGGGCATAACGAATTCAGGGGTGTATTCGTCAGGGTTTTCATCCATGATTAATGTGCCCATAAATTGATATTTAAATTGAAGAGCCCGTGTTAAGGCAACGACATGGAGCAGTTTATTAAATAGTTCGGGGTATGAATATTTAATCTTTTCCAGAGCTGCTTCTGTTGCCTGTAACTCATCGACACTAGATAAAGTGATCATGAATATCTCCTTTTTAGAATATATTGAATCCATCAGCATTTACCGTGCTTTTTACTTATACTAGTCTACCCCCGCCGTAACGCCTTGTAAAATGGTTAGATGTTATCATGTGCATAACCCAAATCTATGATAGTGCTTACATCAATGATGCTAGATAATTCACTACTTATGAGACAACGCTTCCCTCGTATATTTCAGCCATTCTTTTGCAGCGTATGAAAGGTAATGGTCCTTACTCCATATAAATCCCAAATTCCAACTGATGGAGGGGTTTTTAACCTTGATTGTCTTTACGCGCTCATCATGACGGCATAAACTTTCCGGTAATAGAGCAACGCCAAGTTTACAGTATACCATTTCCTCAATAAAATCCCAGCGTGAGCTTTCAGTAACGATATGTGGAGAAAAACCAGCTTCATTACAGGATGAAATGATGAGATCACGAAGGACGTAATCTTTATTGAATAAGATGAAAGATTCGTTTTCCAAGTCGGCCAAATCGATTTCTTCCTTATAAGCATGCGGATGGGTGGGATGAACAATCAAGTTGATGTCTTCTTCCAAAAAAGCAAAATGATGAAAATGTGCGGTGTTGGTTGGCAGGACTATTACTCCTATATCAATTAAGTCATTTTGGACGGATTCTTCTATTTTCTTTGAACCATCCTCTACTAATTGAAAGGTAATATTGGGATAGTCCTCGTGAAAACGGCTAAGAATTCGGGGGAAGAAAGAAGCGTCGATGATCGGCGGCAGCCCTATGCGTATATGTCCCTTTTTTAAACCTAATAAATTGTCCATTTCCGTTTCTAAATTGTGAAAGGCCTTATCAATCAATTTTGCCTGCTCTAAGACAACCCTGCCTGCATCGGTCAAGATCAGTTGCTTACGTGAACGATCAAAAAGCTCAACACCTAGCTCGGTTTCCAGGTTTTTAATCATTTTGCTGATGGTCGGCTGGGTAATGAATAGATGGTCGGCAGCACGAGTGAAGCTATTGAAATTGGTTACCTCTATAAAGTATTGCAAATGTTTAATATCCATTGCGTCACCTGTTATCCTCGTTTAAAATTAGTTTCATTTTACCCGTAAACGGAAGTGTTTGTAAAACATGATAAGCTATGCTGGGGTTTCATGCACGCATAAATAAGCTGGACTCCAAAGGGGAACCCAGCTTATGAAAGGGCTGGCAAGAGTATCTGCCGTAAATTTTATTTGACCAACAAGACGGGCACTGGGGAATGTTGAACGATGTAGTGGCTCACGCTGCCTAAGAATTCCTTGAAACCACTCAATCCGCGGCTGCCCATGATGATAAGATCACAATTCTGGGATTTTGCATGTTCCAATAAAGTCGTGATGGCTGAACCCTCTACGACAAATGTCTGGGATGCATTCGGGATTTCGGATAAAAGCGCTTCCGCTTTTTTAATCACTTCCTTGCCATATTTGAGCATGGATTCTTCGATTTCCTGAAAGGCATTGCCATATATATTTGGTTTGATCGGCAGCGTTACAGCGTGAAGTACCTGGATTTCTATAGCGGGATCCAGCTTCGCTAATTCAATCGCTTTTTCTAAAGATTTAAGAGCCAATTCAGATTCATCATAAGCAACTAATATTTTTGAACATAGCATTGATCGATCATTCCCTTCTTTTAAAAGAATATACCCATAGTATATCAATATAAATCTTTCATGCAGTTTTATATATTATAAATTTTGTGAATATTTATTGAAGTTTACGTTAACGTCAATGTTAAAATAAAGGTAAATAATCCCTTTGTAAAGTGTGGTTTTAACATGTACACCATTTCTGAGTTAGCAAAAGAATTCGGATTGACGACAAGGACCCTCCGATATTATGAGGAACTGGGTATGCTTAGGCCAAAGCGTACTGAATCGGGAAAAAGAGTTTATGGAAAGAAAGAATATGCACAGCTCAAAATCATAATGCGCGGTAAGAAATATGGTTTTTCGTTAGTGGAAATAAAGGATATAGTCCTTTTATTCGATAAGGATAGGACAGGCATTAAGCAATTGGAAAAAACGATTGAAACTGCAGGACAGAAATTAAACGAAATTAATGAACGCATTAAAGAGCTGGATGGGTTGAAGCAGGATTTTGAACAGGTAATCAAAGGCTTTACCGAAACCCTTCATGACTTGAAAGTGAACGATGAAACAGGCAAGCGGTGAAATTAATCTTGAAAATAGGTTTTGATGATAGTGAGAGATGAATATATATTCTAGAAAACAAATGGGGTGGGAATTTGGAAATTCAAGAAACCATTGCAGTTGTGACAGGCGGGGCTTCTGGTCTGGGAGCTGCGACAGTAAGAAACATCATTAAAAAAGGTGGAAAAGCGGTCATATTTGACCTCTCGGAAGAAAACGGCACTAAAATGGCTCAGGAATTGGGAGATTCAGTGCTGTTTATTAAAACGGATGTAACTAGTGAGGAAAGCGTATCGGTAGCATTGGATGAAGGAATGAAAAAATTCGGGAGCATCAATACGGTCATCAACTGTGCAGGCATTGCGATTGCAGAGAAGGTCATAGGCAGAAAAGGTATACATGAATTGAAAGCGTTCTCAAATGTCGTGCAGATCAATTTGATCGGTACGTTTAACGTAATCCGGCTTGCGGCGGAAAAAATGGTCGAAAATGAACCGAACCAAGAGGGGGAGCGTGGGGTCATTATCAATACAGCTTCGGTAGCTGCCTTTGAAGGACAAATCGGACAAGCCGCATATAGTGCCTCTAAGGGGGGGATTGTTGCTATGACTTTGCCGATCGCAAGGGAACTTGCCACTAAAGGGATACGTGTCGTATCGATTGCACCCGGTCTATTCCATACTCCGATGTTTGATTCATTGCCTGAAGAAGCTAGGACGTCATTAGGTAAAACCGTGCCATTCCCACCAAGGCTCGGGTATCCCGAAGAGTACGCTAAACTAACGGAAAGCATCATAACGAATCCAATGCTGAATGGGGAAACCATCAGACTTGATGGGGCCATTAGAATGTCACCCAGGTAAGTTGTTAATTCCTTCAGGGCAATCCATGTAAATCTGGAAAAAGAGCCTCGGACAAAGAAATGGAGAGGAGAGAAAACAGATGAAGCATCCATACCTAAGTGAAGATCATGAAATTTTCCGTAAGTCATTCCGAAAGTTTTTAGAGAAAGAAGCAGTTCCCAACTATGAACGATGGGAAGAAGAGAGGATAATTCCCCGGTCATTCTGGGTGAAAATGGGGGAACAGGGTTTTTTATGTCCGGACCTTGGTGAAGATTATGGGGGGTCCGGGGTAGATTGGGGCTTTGCTGTCATAATTAATGAAGAATTGGAAAGAGTCGGTTCTGGTTTCATTGGTTTTGGACTTCACAGTGACATCACCGTTCCGTATATTTCCGCATACGGAAATGAGTCGCAGAAACAGCGCTGGCTACCTAAATGCACGACAGGGGAAATCATTACAGCCATTGCCATGACAGAGCCTGGCACAGGTTCGGATTTGGCCAATATTAAAACGACTGCCATTTTGGATGGAGATCATTACATATTAAATGGCCAAAAGACATTCATCACAAATGGCATTCATTCGGATTTGGTCATCGTTGCCTGTAAAACGGATCCAAGCGCCGTTCCGAAACATAAAGGCGTTAGCTTAGTCGTGGTCGAAAGGGATACACCCGGATTTTCCAGGGGGCGAAAACTGAAGAAACTTGGCTTGCACTGTCAGGATACAGCAGAACTCATCTTCGAGGATTGCCGTATTCCTAAGGAAAACCTGCTTGGTGAAGAAGGCAAGGGGTTTACTTACTTAATGGAAAAACTGCAGCAGGAACGCCTTGTGGTAGCAATTTGTGCTCAAACCGCATCTGAGGATATGCTGGCCGATACGATTGAGTACGTGAAGGGCAGGGAAGCGTTCGGAAAATCCGTAAGTCAGTTTCAAAATACCCAATTCAAAATCGCGGAAATGGCAACGGAAATCAAAATGGGGCGTGCCTTCCTAGATCAATTGATCGCCAAACATATGGCTGGTGAACAGGTTGTAACGGAAGTTTCGATGGCAAAATGGCGTTTGACGGAGACTGCCAGAAAAATATCCATTGAATGCATGCAGCTCCATGGCGGCTATGGATTTATGGAGGAATACAAGATTGCCAGAAGGTATCGGGATGTTCCGGTAGCAAGCATCTATGCCGGGACAAATGAAATCATGAAGAAAATCATCGCTAAGAATCTGGGTCTATAATAAAAGGATGAGAAGGGGAGAGAGTATATGCGGGAAGTGGTTATCGTTGAAGGGATCCGCACGCCAGTAGGCAGAAGGAACGGTGTCTTGAAAGACGTTCGCCCAGATGATCTGGCAGGGGAAGTATTGAAGAAGCTGATTGAAAAGGCGGGCATCGATCCGGCTATTGTCGATGATGTCATTTTAGGTTGTGTTTCACAGTCGGGCGAACAGGCTGGTGATATAGCAAGGGTTGCTGCACTGATTGCCGGATTTCCGATTGAAGTGCCGGGAACGACGATTGACCGTCAATGCGGATCAAGTCAGCAGGCAGTCCATTTCGCTTCCCAGGCCATCTTGTCAGGTGATATGGATGTGGTAGTGGCCGGTGGTGTGGAAAACATGTCACGAGTTCCCATGGGGTCTAATTATCAAGGTGCTGTAACAAGCCAAAAGTATATGGACTCGTATGAGGTGATCAACCAAGGTTTGTCAGCTGAGAGAATCGCCGATAAGTGGGGAATAACACGGGAAGATTGTGATCAGTTTTCCGTTGAGAGCCATGCCAAGGCAATACGTGCTCAAAAAGAAGGGCATTTTATCCGTGAAATGATATCAGTAACGGGTACTGATAAAGAAGGAAATCAAATCGAAGTTACGGAAGATCAAGGCCCAAGGGATGGAACTACGCTTGAAGTACTTGCTGGATTGAAACCGGTTTTTCAAGAAGGCGGTTTAATCCATGCAGGGAACTCAAGTCAGATCAGTGACGGTGCTGCCGCTTTATTATTGATGGAACGCAGTAAAGCCGAAGAACTTGGAGTGAAACCGCGCTTTAAAGTGCATACACGGGTTGTTGTCGGGTCAGATCCCACCCTGATGCTTACGGGACCGATTCCCGCCACCCAAAAAGCTTTGGAAAAAGCAGGTCTTACAATTGATGATATCGATATCTTTGAAGTGAATGAGGCTTTCGCTCCTGTACCGATTGCCTGGCTAAAAGAAACGGGGGCAGACCCCCAAAAGCTGAATCCAAATGGCGGGGCAATTGCCTTGGGTCATCCTCTTGGCGGAAGCGGGGCCCGATTGATGGTGTCGATGATCCATGAGTTAGAAAGGACGGGCGGCCGTTATGGGCTGCAAACAATGTGTGAAGGCCACGGCATGGCAAATGCAACCATCATTGAAAGATTGGACTGAAGCCGGACTATCCATTTATGAACATTCATAATTCGCACGAAAGTAAAAGCTGAAAAAGGGATGAAGCCGACCATCTGCAGGCTTTGCCTGAACTCTTCCTGTTGATGGTGGTTACTTGAGGAGGAACATGATATGTCAGTAACGATTAAAAATATCTTTGATCAGACGGTTCAGAAATTCCCCATTAAAGAAGCTATATACGACGTGAGAAGAAATATCCGCTATACGTACATTCAATGGAATGAGCAGGTGAATAGGTTGGCGGCGGCCCTTCAAGCGGAAGGGGTGCGAAAAGGGGACAGGGTCTCTACGTACCTTTACAACAATGAAGAGCTTGCAACAGCATTCTTTGCCTGTGCAAAAATCGGTGCAATCTTTAACCCGATCAACTTCCGTTTAATGCCGGAAGAGTTGGCCTTCATCTTGAACGACGCTGCTCCAAAGGTCGTTTTATTCGAACACGAATTGGAATCGAACGTTGCCGCGGTTGAAAAACGATTTCCGACAACGGCTTTTTGGTATATTGATGATGATGTGCCTGGATATGCAAAAGGTTACCGCCAGAAAATGGCCAGTATCTCATCGAAGCCAGATGAAGTGGACGTTCACGAAGATGATATCTATGCCATCATGTATACGAGCGGGACAACCGGACGCCCCAAAGGGGTCATTCACCTTCATAAAGACATGGTCAAACATGCCGAGATTTTAAAAGAGGCCATGAAGTATGAACGCTCTGATATCGGTTTGATCACTGCACCGATGTTTCATTGTGCTGAATTGCACTGTTCCTTTTTACCTCGCATACAGGTCGGTGCCGCAAATGTCATATTACATCAGTTTAATCCCAAAAAGGTCATGGAACTGATTGAATCCGAAGGAGTCACCAAGTTTTTTGCTGCACCTACGATGTGGAACATGCTCATCCAGGAAAACTTGGATGAGTACAAATTCCAGAGTTTGAGGCTTGGGCTTTATGGAGCAGCCCCAATGGCTCCAACACTTGTACGTGCCTGTCAGGAGAAACTCGGCATCCAGTTCATCCAAGCTTATGGAATGACTGAAATGGGTCCCGCCATCACTCTCCTATTGGAGGAAGATCAAATTAGGAAAGCGGGTTCTGCCGGCAAGGCATGTTCCGATCATGAAATCATCATTGCCCGTCCGAATGACGAAGGGCCATCGGATCCCGAGGATAGGCTGGAACCTGGGGAAACAGGGGAAATCCTTGTGAAGGGTCCGTGTATCATGAAGGGTTACTTTCAAAAAGATAGAGAGACCGAAAAGGCGCTTTACAAAGGCTGGTACCATTCCGGTGACATCGGTTTCCTGGATGAAGATGGATATCTGTGGGTCAAGGACCGGGTGGACGACATGATTATTTCTGGAGGGGAAAATATTTATCCACGTGAAGTGGAAGATACACTATATGAGCACCAAGGAGTTCTCGACTGTGCAGTACTGGGTCAGCCGGATGATCAATGGGGGGAAATGGTGACGGCCTTCATCGTAGCCAAAGACCCTTCGCTAGCGGAAACAGATTTAGAAACCTGGTGTAAAAACAGTGTTACACTTGCGAACTATAAACGTCCAAGAAGATATATCTTCTGTAATGAGCTGCCTCGAAACGCAAGCGGGAAGATACAAAAATTCTTGCTTCGTAAACAGTTGGAAGAAAATGTTGATGGTAAAAGTTTGGGGAACCTTCTTTAATGCCGGGGTCAGTAGCCGATAAAACCACTGACAAGTTAGGGTGGAAAAGTCATATAGTATTGCTTCGCATGCGATAATACTTGGAAGGAAGAAATTTAATAAAGACCGTAAAAGATATAGATGAACTATTATATAAATAATAATCCTGTGGAACAAATCAAGAAGAGAGAATAGTTATCCACAACAAAAATGCAGCGTGATTAGCATAACATCCCTTTTATCCACATAATCCACAGGGTTATCCAGAAATAACATTATTTTCATGTTAATAAGGTGAGTTATTGTACTTATAGTTTGTCAGTATTTTCAGAATATATCCACAATATACACAGGGTTGTGGATAAGCTATGTAAATAAAGAAAACACAAGGGGCTGATTTACTCCCCCTTGGTTTGGTTTATCCTGCTTATTAACGGCGATTATGAGCACGGCGGTCAGCCGCATTGGCCCGGGCTTGTGCCTCGATGTCTTCCTGGTCAGCCAGTTCGGAAGAATATTCAACGTCAAGTCCGTCACTTTTCAGGTTTTTAGGAACCTGAGGAAGTTTTTGTTTGTTCTTATCTCGATTATGGTGTATGTTATTTTGTCCCATGTTAGCGCCCCCTAGAATAAAAAATAAGCTGGAGATGAATTCACTAATCATCTCCAGCTTATTTTGTGTTGAGTGGCTGTTCAAAATGTACGGGAAAAAACTCCAAACTAACGACGGGATTTCTTCTCGGTATATCCACCAGCTCGATCTGCCTTTTTAAATTCGCGAGCATAAAGAATCGCTTGGGTACTAGTTAAGTTACTTTTCTCTTTATCGTGTTTTTTGAGCAATTAGATCATCTCCATTTCACTTAATATCCCTATTTTTTCCTAAAATGACCCTTTCATACGTGAGAATCTTCTTTTAAGATATTTTGTAAAGCTTCTTTAAGGGTTGGAAAGGAGAAGGTGAATCCTACCTCTTTAAGTTTAGTGGGAAGGACATTTTGTCCTTCAAGCACAAGTATGCTCATTTCCCCTAGCAGTTTCTTGAGGAAGAAGGGAGGTACGGGTAACCAATGGGGCCGGTGCAGGACAGCTCCTATCGTTTTCCCGAATGTATCCATTTGAACGGGGTTCGGTGCCGTAAAATTGACTGGACCTTCTATCCGTTGATCGTTCATGCAAAAGATGATTGCACGGACCACGTCATGGATATGAATCCAGGAAAGCCACTGATTCCCTTTGCCCATCTTTCCACCGCCGAGAAGTTTATAAGGGAGAACCATCATTGGCAGTGCGCCGTCTTTTTCTCCCAGAATCACCCCGAATCTTGTTAGGACCAACCTTTTACTGTAAGGGCGTGATTTAGCCGCTTCCTTTTCCCATAGTTGAACAGTACGGGCCAAGAAATCATCACCAATGGATTCAGAGGTTTCGGTAAAGGTCTCATCTTCCGAAGTACCATAATATCCGATTGCACTTGCATTAATAATGACGGACACTTTATCGGGCAGTATGGAAATGATCCGGTTCATCTCTTTGGAGGCTTCGACCCTGCTCTCGACAATCCGGCGTTTTCGTTCAGGTGTCCAACGCCCGCTGTTCAGGGATTCACCAGCAAGGTTTATGAAAGCATCAAGCCCCGCCAAGTGCTTTTCCGGCTTTGCGTCCTTGGTCAACCAGCCGATATATGTCAAATTAGTCTGTTTTTTAAATTTTTCGGGATGACGTGTCAAAATATATATATCATGATTTGCCTTTGATAATTCATCAATAAGGGCTGTGCCGACAAAACCGCTTCCACCAGCAATGGCAATTTTCATGAAAACCACTTCCTTTCCCTTTCTCTCCTTCACTTTAACATGCCCATGTTCTTTTTTCATTTTTAGACATGCTATATATAGAAATGGTAAACGTAAAGGGGTAAAGTAGGGGTGGGGGTGGATTTATGCCAAACATAACAAAAATAACAACCCAAAAGAAACGTAAAGATCGTTATAATATTTTCGTTGACGAAAAATATGCCTTCAGTGTAGATGAAGAAGTGCTATTGAAATTTCATTTGAAAAAGGGCATGGAACTTGATGACCTGATTTTGGCTGAAATACAATTCCATGATGAAATCCAAAAAGCATTTACCGATGCACTTAATTATTTATCATATCGAATGCGCTCGGAATCGGAAATTCGCCTTTATTTAAAAAAGAAGGAGACGGAAGAGCCGATCATTAAAGAAGCGATACATAAACTATACAGCTTTAACTATTTAGACGACCTTGAATTTGCCAAGGCTTACGTACGGACCCATGTGAATGGAGGCAATAAAGGGCCCACTACCCTTAAGCTCGAGCTTAAGGAAAAAGGGGTGCAAGACAAGTTGGTTGTCGAGGCATTGAAGGAATACCCCTATGATATTCAGATTGAACATTCAAGGAAACTTGCTGGAAAAGCGGTCAAAAAGGAAAAAAACATTTCCGAACGAGCTTTAAGGCTGAAAGTTGAACAAACCTTGTTACGGAAAGGTTTCCCTAGAGATGTCATCCATGAAGCACTTGAAGATGTGACGGTTGAAAAGGATGAAGATGAACAATGGGATTCTCTTTGCCACCATGCCGAAAAAATGCAACGCCGATATAAAAACCATGAAGGCTTCGAATATGAACAAAAAATGAAGCAGGCATTATACCGAAAAGGTTTTCCAATAGAATTGATTGAGCGTTATCTTTCCAATCCTGATGGGGATTAAGTGCATCGATAGCCAAATCACTAAATTTTGTTTAATATAGAAGTAAATTAATATTTCATTTAAGGAGTCATATATATGAGCGACGTAAGATACAGCAAGTTGTCCGCCTATGAACTACAACAGGAAATTGCAGCGTTGACTGAAAAAGCGAGAAAAGCAGAGCAATTGGGAATGGTTAATGAATACTCCGTATTGGAACGAAAAGTGACGATGGCCAAGGCCTATTTGTTAAATCCGGATGATTTCAAAAAAGGTGAAATATATCAAATTGACGGAGATCCCGGAGTCTATTTCAAAATTGATTATATGAACGGCGTATTTGCCTGGGGTTACCGCTTAGGCGGTAGCGGTAAGGAAGAAGCACTTCCGATTTCAATGCTGAAATAAAAAGGAACCGGGGAAGAAACCCGATTCCTTCTGGTGTACCTGTTAATTCGATCGCTCGTTTGATGCTTTCATTCTTTCTTGAGGGTGTGTATTAATACTGCCATCTGCACGCTTTGAAGCATATCTTGCCTTTGCACGAGGCTCGCCATGGAATTTATTATTGTTTTGGTTGGGGAATCCTTTTTGTTTATTTCGCAAATTTTTCTCCTCCAAGCATCAGATTAAAGAAAGAAGCGTTTCCGCTTACAACTAGTATGGGTATGGGACAGTATAGTTCATTCTGTAAAAATATTGGCAATGAGGTGGTTCTAATGAATGATTACCATGAAAGATTAACCAAGATACTGCTTGAGAAAAATGAACACATCACGTATGAGCAAGCTTTGACTTGGGTGGAATTATTATGGGAAGATTTCGAAGCGACCTATGCAAAGGCTGGGCATGAATATGCCGGAGAAGAAATGACATCGCGTGTTGTAAGGACCTGGATTGATAACTACGGTGAGCAATTCCACGAATTCATTGCAAAGAACCCTAAATATCGACAGTTATTAAATCAGCAGAATCGACTGCATTAAAAAAGCTGATTCCAGAGAGGGTTCCCTGGAATCAGCTCTTTTTCAATATACAGCGATTACAAAATAATATTCAATTTCTTCTGCAGTTTCGCTTCGCTAAAGATCCAGCCGGTATAAGAATTCAAGATATTCAATTCGCTGTCTAAATGGACCACTGCCACAAACGGGTAATATCCATTGCTTCGGTATCTTAAATCGATAAAACGGACTTCATAATATTCTTTTATCTGTTCAATTTCAAAGCGGTAAACCGGGGAAAAGGACAGAAAGGCTGCCAAGTTGATATCCTTCTTGGCGGCTTCGAGAATTTCACTTTCAGGTAATGGCACTCGATCGAACGTATCAAGTACCGTCACATATCCATTATCGGCTCGTGCCACATAATAATTCTTTTCGGTAATAACCGCAATTTTCCAGCGGTGAAAACGCATGGTCGGTGATAAAAGAATTTTCCTTGCTCCAGGAATTTGCCGTCGGACCATTTTTTTTATAAAAGCTTGTTCCCTGAATCTGGAAATGTAGTAAATGACGAGTATTCCGTAAATGGAAAGAAATAAATAGCCTGGAGGAAATCCAAAGCCCCATAATATCAGGCCGGCAACATGTATTCCAAAAATGAACGGATCAAATGTATTGATGACCCCTAAAGCTACCCATTTTGATGAAATTGGCCTAAGAGCCTGGGTCCCATAAGCATTGAATATATCCACGAATACATGAAGGAATACGGCTAAAAAGGTCCAAAGCCAAAGATGAAGGTAATTTGCTTCAGGTATGATGGCGAAAAGTGCTCCGCTGATAATCAAGGGCCAAAGTAAAACAGCGGGAATGGAATGCGTGATTCCACGGTGATTTCGAATATATACAGCGTTATTCCTTAATTTTAAAACGGTGTCAATGTCTGGAGCTTGTGATCCCAATATTGTACCTGCTATGACTGCACTTGCAGTGACTGGGCTCTGCGCAATGACAGGATCTAATGTGGCAAGACCTCCAAGAGCAATTCCCATGACAAAGTGAGTACCTGTATCCAAAAAACTAACCTCCCTGCCACAATTTGAAAAAAATGGTCTTCTCTCATCATACCGTATTTATATATTAACCATCAAATGAATAAAATTTTTACTTTTTTCCATGCCTGTTACAAATAAATGGATATGAACATGATATTAAAAAAAGAATGACCTACTATAGGTATTCCCCTTTTTGATAAGAGTTTAACATCTTTGGAGGAACTGATGTGAAAGAAATAACGATCCCGACAATAGAAAAAATAAAAATCGAAGAATTTCAAAAAGATTTGGTTTCCTGGTTTCTCGAAGAACAAAGAGAATTGCCATGGAGGGAAAATAAGGATCCATACCGTGTTTGGGTTTCTGAAATAATGCTGCAGCAAACGAGAGTGGACACGGTGATTCCTTATTTCAACCGATTTGTGGAATGGTTCCCAACACTCGAGGATTTTGCTAATGCCGATGAAGAGAAAATCCTAAAAGCATGGGAGGGGCTGGGATATTACTCACGTGTAAGGAATCTGCATAGTGCCGTTCAGGAAGTGAAGGCATCATATAATGGAATCGTACCGGATGATCCCGAGGAAATTTCAAAATTGAAAGGTGTCGGCCCTTATACAGCTGGTGCGATTCTTAGTATCGCATACGGCAAGCCTGAGCCAGCTGTTGATGGAAACGTCATGCGTGTTTTATCAAGGATATTGATGATATATGAAGACATAGCAAAGCCAAAGACTAGAAAAACATTCGAAGCTGCCGTCAGAAAGCTGATCGATCATGAACATACCTCTGCCTTCAATCAAGCCTTGATGGAACTTGGAGCATTAATCTGCACACCAGGTAAGCCTGCCTGCCTATTATGTCCCGTTCAAAGTCATTGTCTAGCATTTGAATCCGGGGTTCAGTCGGAATTGCCGGTGAAAATCCAAAAGAAAAAAACACGGGATGTACCAATTGTAGCGGCCGTTTTAACGAATGAAAAAGGTGAATTTTTAATTCACAAGCGAGCATCAGAAGGATTGCTTGCAAATCTTTGGGAATATCCGAACTTCGAAAACCATTCATCCCTTTTGCATAAGCGGGAATTCTTCGAGAGTCGGTTTCAGGAAATGTATGGCGTCAAACCTGAAATCACTGAATCGCTTGTGAGAATTGAACATGTTTTCTCACATCTCGTTTGGAAAGTGGACACATATATTGGAGTGGTCAAAGATGCCATCAGTGAAGAGACACTTAGAGAACAGCAACTTAAGTGGGTGAGTGAAGCAGAGATGGAGGAGTTGGCATTTCCGGTTTCCCACCAAAAAATGATGAAGGCGTATAAAGAAAAAGAACGTATTGAATAAAGGCTCTCATTTGGTTATGTGGTAATATAAGGGTATTGGGGGCGTGGGAATGAGGATAGTCATTCAAGCATTCATGGGTTCAATCATCATTCATGCTTTATATTTTGGGAGTGCGATAATGGTGGGGTCCATAAAAACGAGCCGATATAAACCGGACATTGAAAATGCATGGGAACAAGCAGGGGCGCTCCAGAATGAAACAGTATTCGGTAAGGTAATTTCACCTTCTTTATATTCGTTAACATTCTTGGGGACAGCCCTGATTTGCGCAATGGCTATAACGTCTTATAATAAAATTGTGATTAAAAAAAGGCGCTAGTGATATTGGGAGCATAAAAGAGGATATCCGCTAAGATATCCTCTTCCATTTGTTGATTTTCAAAGCCATATCCGTATAGAATCAATCGTAAAGGGTTTTCGTTCCATGAGTATAATCGGCTTCCTGCCTGTTAAGTCCGCCTCTATTTTCAATTTCTTTGAGGATTTCGCTATGGATACTCTGTCCTTCTTGGTTTAAATAAGGTACCATTTGTTGAAGGGAGTGATGAAAATAGGCAAGTTCACTATTTTCCCAATCCGATTTTTTCATCATCGACAACTCTGTCATATCACGTCCAACATACATAACAGTAACACTCCTTAAAAAATGATTTTTAATACTCGGTGTTTACTCAGAAAGGATGAATAAACGAATGGAACAAAAAGTGGCACTCATTACAGGTAGCAGTAAAGGTTTAGGCAGAAGCACGGCAATAAGGCTTGCAGAGGAAGGTTACGACCTCGTTATTAATTATGCCCGGAGCAAGTCAAAAGCATTAGAAGTGGCAGCCGAAATTGAAGCGTTGGGGCGTAAAGCTCTTGTAGTTAAGGCAAATGTCGGTGACGTTGCGAAAGTGAAAAGCATGTTCGAGGAAATCGATGCTTATTATGGACGTTTGGATATTTTCATCAATAATGCGGCTTCAGGAGTGCAGCGTCCGTTGATGGAGCTGGAGGAATCCCATTGGAACTGGACCATGGACATCAATACAAAAGCCCTCCTTTTCTGTGCACAGGAAGCGGCGAAATTAATGGAGAGGAACGGCGGGGGGAAAATCGTCAGCATCAGTTCACTAGGGTCCATTCGCTATTTGAAAAATTATACAGCTGTTGGAGTTTCCAAAGCTGCGCTTGAAGCCCTGACAAGATATTTAGCGGTCGAATTAGCTGCAAAAAATATTTGTGTCAATGCCGTTTCAGGCGGTGTGATCGATACAGATGCCCTGAAGTCTTTCCCGAATAGGGATGAAATGCTTGCCGAGGCGGCAGAACAGACTCCGGCTGGACGGATGGTCGAGGTGGAAGATATGGTGAATACCATCCTGTTTTTAATTTCCGATGGAGCCAGTATGATTCGTGGACAAACCGTAATAGTTGATGGAGGCATTTCATTGCTTGTTTAATATAACTGGAAAAATTTAAATGTTTTTAGTTGGATAACACTCCTGGATAATGGTTATCTTATTATCGTGGAGGTGATATCAATGGCTAAAAACATGAATAAATCACAAGCAGGTACTAATGCTCAACAAGTGAGACAACAAAACGCGCAATCTCAACAAGGTCAAGGCCAATTCGGTACAGAATTTGCTTCTGAAACTAACGTTCAAGAAGTGAGACAACAAAACGCGCAATCTCAGCAAAAAAAAGGTCAAGGTCAAGCACAAGGCCAATACGGTACAGAGTTTGCTTCTGAAACTAACGTTCAAGAAGTGAAACAACAAAACCAAAAATCTCAAAGCAATAAAAGCCAAGGCTAATCGCCGATGAAAAGCATCCTTCTTTATGAAGGGTGCTTTTTTTTGCCTTTCATTGGATTCGACAAATGTTTCGTCGTGTTTACATTTTATGTCAAAGGAAAAAACGGATAAAAATAGAATATACATACTATAGAAAAAATACAGATTAGGAAGGTGCATTCATGGAGGAATTTAACCGGCTTATAAACAACCAGTTGAAAACGATGGATAAGCTTTTACTTTTACAATCCGAAATCGAAAGATGCCAAGATATAGAGAAGCAACTCCTTGCCCTGGAAGAGGAGAGTGAAGCAGTCACCATTCAGGAAGATATTCAACTCAAAAAGCAGGAATTGAAAAGTATCCATGATATGTTCGAGAAGCAAACGGAAGAAGTCATCCGTTATTTTCAGCAAGGACAGGCTGCCATACGATAAATAACCGGCTAATTTCTTAGTTAAAATGGGTGGATGGTCAGACTTTTTCGACTTATTTACACATTTTCACTTGGAGATTAGCCACTTTTGTTTTAAATTTATGAATAAATCGCTATAATATAGGAATATAGGGTAAATGGAAAAAAGTATATATTTTTAAATACACACAAAAACTGCAAACGGAATAGGGCACAGTACGCTGTCAGGGTGTCTATAGAAAGTAGGGAGAGATAAATGGGGATTGTTCCTGCCGAAGGAGGAAAAATCCAAATCCATAGCTATAAACATAATGGACATATCCATCGTATCTGGGAAGAGACGACCGTTTTAAAAGGGACCCAAAATCTGGTGATAGCAGCGAATGACCGTACTATGGTAACTGAATCAGATGGAAGGACCTGGATTACGAGAGAGCCGGCGATTTGCTATTTTCATTCAAAGTATTGGTTTAATGTTATTGGTATGTTGAGAGAGGACGGGGTTTATTATTATTGCAATATCAGTTCGCCGTTCACATACGAATCGGGAGCATTGAAATACATTGACTATGACCTGGACATTAAAGTATTCCCAGATATGACGTTTAATTTGCTGGATGAGGATGAATATGAAAGGCATCGGAAAGAAATGAATTACCCGGATGCCATCGATTCAATATTGAAACAGAACGTAGACTATTTGATTTATATGATACGCCAGCGAAAAGGACCATTCTCCGCAGAGTTTATTGATAGTTGGTATGAACGCTTTTTAACCTATCGATGATAGAAAAGGCCTGCTGCATAATTGGCAGGCTTTTTCATTATGTATCATGCCTACTATCTGATTCAATCTTTCAAGAATGCAGGAACCATTAAACCTCCTATAAATGGTTATGAAAGTTAGTGAATGAAAATCCTTTTGATAGTTAATCATCGAAAAGGAAAATATAATTGCATATAAGATATAAGATTCCAAATTGACTGTTATGGACTATTTTTATCATTTGGATTTAATGATTCAGAAAAGGAGGAAATCCGTGGGGAGCATTAAGAGATATTTGCAATTCGTCAAACCATATAAATGGCAGATAATCGGGACGGTACTGATTGGATTGCTAAAGTTCGCGATTCCGCTTTTGCTTCCATTGCTCAGTAAGTATATAGTGGATGACATCATCGGAAATGGTGACCTGTCCAAAGCCGTGAAGTCCGAACGCCTTTTATGGGCAATGGCCATCATGATATTCATTTTCGTTGCAGTCAGACCGCCGATTGAGTATTACCGTCAATATTTCGCTCAATGGACCGGAACGAAAATCTTATATGATATTCGTAATGATTTATTTACTCATATACAGAAACTGAGTTTTAAATATTATTCCAATACAAGGGTGGGCGAGGTCATTTCAAGGATGATCACGGATGTGGAACAAACGAAGAACTTTGTCATTACGGGTCTGATGAACCTTTGGCTCGATATCGCAACGATCATCATAGTGATAGTCATCATGTTTACGATGGACGTGAAGTTAACCATTGTATCCATCATCATGCTTCCATTTTACGCATTTTCGATTAAGCATTTCTTCGGCAAGCTGAGAACCTATACAAGGATTCGGTCCCAAGCGTTAGCGGATGTACAGAGTCACCTTCATGAACGGGTTTCAGGGATGTCAGTCATCAAAAGCTTTGCGATAGAGGACAGGGAACAGGAATTGTTTGCGAAGCAGAACAAGAATTTCCTCGATAAGGCCCTAAAGCATACGAGCTGGAATGCTAAGTCATTTGCTGTCGTGAATACGATCACGGATATTGCCCCCCTGCTCGTGATAGGATTTGCCGGCTATCAGGTCATTCATGAACAATTGTCACTGGGTACCATGGTTGCTTTCGTTGGTTTCATAGACCGGCTATATAATCCCCTAAGACGTTTAGTTAACTCTTCGACGACAATGACCCAGACATTGGCGTCCATGGACAGGGTTTTTGAGTTTGTGGATGAGAAGTATGATATCGATGACGAACCAGGAGCGAAAGAGCTGAAGCATGTGGATGGCCGAATAACCTTTCAGGATGTATCGTTTGCTTATGACGAGAAAGAGGCACCCGTTTTGAAACATATAAATTTGGATGTTAAACCAGGGGAAACCATTGCACTTGTCGGGATGAGCGGCGGAGGGAAATCCTCCATCGTCAGTTTGATTTCCCGTTTCTATGATGTAACGGAGGGAAGGGTATTATTGGATGGGACGGATATCCGTAAATATCAAGTCCGCAGCCTAAGAGATAAAATAGGAATGGTTCTACAGGATAATATCTTATTTAGTGAATCGGTTAAGGCCAACATCCTTATGGGACGGCCCGATGCAAGTGATGAAGAAGTATTTGAAGCGGCAAAGGCGGCGAATGCCCATGACTTCATCATGGGTTTAAAAGAAGGATATGAAACGAAAGTCGGGGAGCGGGGAGTTAAATTATCCGGAGGCCAAAAGCAACGGGTGGCCATTGCGAGGGTATTTTTGAAAAACCCGCCAATCCTTGTTCTCGACGAAGCCACATCCGCATTGGATTTGGAAAGTGAACACTATATCCAGGAGGCACTGGATATTTTGGCGAAAAACCGGACCACCATCATCGTGGCACATCGACTATCAACCATCACCCATGCCGATCGGATCGTTCATATCGATAATGGGGAAATTACGGAAATGGGAACACACGAAGAACTTATGAAAAAGCAAGGGCATTACTACAACCTATTTCAAGTGCAACAATTGGATGCTTAAGGAGAAAAGGAAAAACAATATACAAAAGAAAGACCATTCCGCTAACGGGAATGGTCTTTCTTATTCTTATCCGAACTGGTGGATAAACGTTATGAAATCCTTTTTTCATGCAGCGTTTTTTTTCTGTCAGGAAGGAATTGCGGCAGATGCTTTATTCCCTCAGGCAAGGCGATGCCGACGATGATCAAGCACATCCCGAACCATTGCAGTGACGTAACCTGTTCATTCAAGAAGATGACGGAAACGACCATCGCTGAAGGCAGCTCTGCTGCACAAAGAATCGTTCCAAGCCCGACACCCACTTTCGGCAAACTGACAGCAAAGAAAAAGAAAGGAACTAAAACACCCAAAGTGCCGAGCAGCAGACCGTAGTACCATAGGTTCGTTTGGACAAGATTCGTCACAAGTGTGACGGGATTAGTCGTGAATACAGCAGTCAGCATGGCACCCGTTGCAATGAAAAACAACCGTTTCATTGAAGATTCCCCAACTGCGAATTGAGAGTTGCAGTACATATACAGTGCAAAAAGCAACGCAGACAATAGTCCGAACAATACGCCTTTCAGGCTTAGGGCGGATAGAGGCTGACCAAAGATCGCCCCCGCCAATAATGTACCGATGAAGAGAACGAAAATGGCAATGAGTTTATTTTTATCCGGGCGTCTTTTATTTAAGAAACTTTCTATAAGGACGCCTATCCAGGTAAATTGAAATAAAAAGACAACGGCAATCGAAGCGGGAAGCTCGGATACGGAAACGGCATATGCCTTTCCGACGAAAGTGGACATCATGCCCGTGATTAAAAGTAATCCGGCACTCTTCCATGAAACTTTATATTTAAACGAAAAAAGAAATAACACGGAGACAATCAGCCAACCGACGAGGTATTGACTGCCGACCAGTTCTCCAGAAGAATGGCCATCCATGAATCCAAACTTGATCATCGTGGATAATGTGCCATATGAGATCGAACCGATTAAGACCATTATGGAATACTTCAAAAGTTGCATGTATTTCACCCCTGTAAAAATAAAAATCGCCACCTGCCAAAAAGGCAAGTGACGAACGAAAAAAGGAAAACCTTTTAAAATTCCGTCTCTCAACAAAAGCTGAGTTTAAAAAATTGTTTGTGTTGCATTACCTTAGCTTAAAGTCTTTGTGAATATTTGTCAACCAGAAAAATAAGTTAAGCCTGCAGTCGATCTTTAAGCTAAAGGTGGCGGCAGAGGTCGAAAATGTTTCTTTCATGCATAGTAATTGAAAACCCCCAAAGAGGCGAATAGCCGAATGGGGGGGTGTGTTTCAGTCACGATTTTCCTGGAAGTCTTCTAATGTACCACGATATTCCGCGTCTTTCATTTTGCGAAGATTAGGCTTTTTTTCTGCAGTTGGCTCATCATTTGGCTTTAGATTGTGAAGCTTGGAAAGAGCCAAACGATAATCCTGATCTTTCATTTTCAATTCATCATTGTCTGTTGGGGAGATGATTTCGGTAACGGAATCATCTGCCGAAGAGAAAGAGGACTCTTCCAATGAGTTCTCTTCCTCGATCCCCGGCGGCTTATCTTCAGGTGATAAGGCTTTGATATTGAACGTGATTAAGCCCGTAACCGCTATTATGGCAACGATGATAATTAGAATTATGCCCATTGAATCAAGCCTCCTAGAGCTCGTTTATGAATGAACGAGTGACATGGGCTACCCGTTTTCCTAATGCTTCTCCAAGCTGCAAGTCATTTTTGGTGATGTTGTCATCCACACCGGGTGGACAGCTTATCCCTACTCCATAGTAGGAACCATATAAGGCGTTTTCCGGGACAGTGCCGGGTAAGCCCACAATGATCATTCCTTGGTGAAGCATTGGGGTGATTAAGTTCAGCATGGTAGCCTCGAGTCCGCCATGTACGGTGGCGGTCGTACAGAATACAGCACCCACTTTATTGATCAGCGCACCTTCCGCCCATAGATACCCAAGTTTATCAATCCATGTTTTCAAACTCGAACTGATGGTGCCGAAATGACCGGGACAGCCCCAAATGATTGCATCCATTTCCTTAAGCTTATAAACATCCGCCTCGTTTACATGGTCAATGAGAACCTCAGCCCCAGGAACCGCAGCTGCTCCTTGAGCTATTGATTCGGCAAGTGCTTTCGTATGGTTACCTTCACTGTCGTAAACAACATAGATCTTCATTTTTATTCCCCCATTTAGTTAAACCGATTTTTTTACTGGTGAAGGAAGCAAAGGTACATCCAAATGTTCCTGTTTAGCTTTTTTCATTGCTTTGTCTTTCCGAACGTCACGCAAAAACAGTGAGAGAACGATACCGACAATTGCGAAGCCTGTTGCCCAAAAGAATGCATCATTGATTCCCATCACATTTGCTTGACCCTGGATTTGTGAAGAAATCAGCGACATGGCAGTTTCCTGTGCCTGTTCACTAGTTTGATTCATCGAACTCATGATGGATTGGACGATTGTTTGGAAATTCTGAACAAAACCGGGATCACTCGTACTCATTTCCGTTCCTAAAGCAGTTCCATGGAAAGAAGCACGGGTAGTATAAATGGTCGTCACGAAGCTCGTACCAATGGCTCCGGTAACCTGTTTCAGCGTATTGCTCATTGCCGTACCATGTGTATTCAAATGCTTAGGAAGCTGGTTCATCCCTGCTGTCATGATCGGCATCATTAGTAAAGACATTCCAAGTGCGCGGATGGCATAGATGATGACCAAAGTCGAATAGGTAGTTTCCGTAGTCAAATTAGCAAATTCGAAGGTTGTGACAGCAGTGATCGCTAAACCAAAAAGTGCTAATGGGCGAGGACCGATTTTGTCAAATAATGCTCCTGAAATGGGTGACATCACCATCATCACAAGTGCTCCGGGTAACATCAATAGACCGGATTGAACTGGTGTGAAGCCTCTTAAAGTCTGCAAATATATTGGCAATAAGAATATCCCAGTAAACATGGCCACTGTGACGATGGCGGAAATGATATTCGATAATACGAACATGTCATACTTGAATACACGGAAGTCGAGCATTGGTGTTTCCGATTTTAGCTGTTGAACCACGAATAGGGTCAATAGGATCAGCCCGATGATGATCGTTCCCAGAACGATTGAATCCGTCCACCCTTTGGAGCCTGCTTCACTGACACCGTATAGTAATGATGCAACACCTAGCAAGGATAAAGAGGCGCCCAATAAATCCAATTTGATTTTCTTTGGTTCTGCTACATTATGCATGCTTAAAAGGGCAAGTATTATGACTATTATGCCTAATGGCACCATTGCGTAGAACATGACCCGCCAGCTATATTCCTGAATGACCCAACCTGATAAAGTCGGACCGATGGCAGGGGCAAACATAATGGCCAGTCCGAATATCCCCATTCCTTTCCCGCGCATTTCCGGAGGGAAGATGAAAAGGATGATCGTCATGACCAATGGCTGGAGGATCCCGCCGCCAGCCGCCTGGATCAGCCTGCCTGTAAGGATGACGGGGAAATTAGGTGCAATGCCGCAGATGAATGTCCCGACAGTGAATAGAAACATGGCAGCAAGGAATAAAATCCGCGTGCCAAAACGTTCTATTAAAAAAGCGGACAGTGGGATCAAGGCTCCATTCACGAGCATGAATCCAGTTGATAACCATTGAATCGTAGTCGCGGCTACATTGAATTCTGCCATCATCCTCGGCATGGCGACACTAAGCAGAGTTTGATTCAAAATGACCATGAACAAACCTAGCATTAAGATAATTAACATGGGGGCAAACTGTTTCATTCCCTTGTTTTCATTTACTGAGATGGTTTGAGAAGCCATTTATTGAAAAGCCTCCTTTCTGTATAACTGTGTAGCCGGTTTATTTAGTTGAAATTTTCACTTCTGCGTTCATTCCAGGCAGAACTTTATCGGATGGTGCTTTGATGGAAATTTTAACTGGTACTTTTTGAGTGACTTTCGTATAGTTTCCGCTGCTGTTTTGATTGCCCATCACTGAAAAGACAGACGTTGTGGCATAACCGATCTGTTCCAATGTACCTTCGAAAACAGTATCGGGATCTCCATCGATGATAATATCGACGCTGTCACCCTTTTCGATATCCTTCAATTTATTTTCCTCAATATTAGCCGTTATGGACAGATCATCCATATTGATGGTCTGAGCTAGCGTTTGACCCGCTTGAACAAGCTGCTCATCATGCACTTGTGTTTTAACGATTGTACCTTGTGCTGCGGTTTTTACTGCTTCTTTTCCATCTAAGGTGGTTACATTGGCAACTTGGTCATTCTTACTTACACTGTCTCCTTCGTGTAACTCCCAATCTGCTAATTTACCGGCAGCGGGGGCAACGATGGTATATAGCTCTCCCGACACTTTCGCTTCATCCGTTTTAATGAAATTCGTGCTTTCATAATAGTAATAAGCCCCACCGGCTAATACCGCTACAATAATAACCAAACCAATGACATTGATTAAAACTAAACGTCCTCTATTCACTTGTTTCGCCTCCAAAAATATTGATGATGTATTCCCTTTGATTAACGTTCATTACCAGACTGGATAACGCCTCCTATTCTAAAGTTTATTTATTAATTTTAATAAATATTAATTTTTATAAGTATTAATATTATAAGTAAAGAGTTTACCAGTTTAATTATTTTTTGTCATGTAATTTATTCGGAAAAATAGTGGGAAATAAATACAGAGGAACGGTAAAAATTTGAATTTTTTTTAGTTTTAAGGATATATGGAAAGTAAATTTGACAATGGAATGGCATTTAATTAAATTTAAGAGGTAGGATTGTCCTATATAAGGAGTGAGAAGGCTGGAATTTAAATGGGAAGTAACTAATAGTATAGAAATGCAGATTTTTCGGATTAGGAAGAAGCTTAGGGCCATCGTAGCAAAAAATCTTCAGCCTTATGGATTAACGTCGCCTCAGTTTTTCATATTATTGATATTGAAAAAAGAGGGGTCGATCAAATCGACCAAGCTGGCTGATTTCTTAACAGTAAAGCCAAGTGCGATTACCGTTTTTGTAGATAAGCTGGTCGAAATGGATTATGTGAAACGGCAGCCATCAGAAAAGGATCGCAGGGTCATCAATCTTGAATTGAAAGAGGCAGGGGAAGCGATTTTGGGGAGAGTCCTTGCGGATCATAACCAATTGATGGGCAAGAACTTCAACTCATTCTCGGAAGATGAGCTGCAGGATCTTTTGCAGAAATTGGATACGATTGAAAAGGCTGCTGATAAGAACCTTTTGGATGATTGAATGAGGAGCCTGCTCGAAATAGAGACGAAAAAAGACGGTTCCCGGGAACCGTCTTTTTTAATCTTCTTCATACTGGACAGATAATTCGTTATCTTCCTTATGGAAGGACTGGAAGCTGACGATCAGCTTTTCAAGATGCTCCAATTGTTCGTCATATTCTATGACTGCAGAAATCAATGGTACAAGGCGGGCAGAGAGATGGCCCAGATTATCATGCATTTCGTCCACTTGATTTTGCTGTTCGAAAAAGTGGGCGAGCAGCTCTTTACGACTTAGACAATCCTGGTCCCAATCTTCAATCTCGTCGATGGACTTGATTTTTTCGATATGCAGTAATATCAATTGTTCATGCTTGCGGATCAAGGAATCAAGCTGCTGTAAGATGCTCCGTTGGAAATCTTCAGGCATTTGATATACTTCATTCTCGAATTTATGGACTCTCTTCAAGGTTTCAAACGCTTTTTTTGTCGTTATGATCATCTGCCGATAAACGACAAGCTTTCTTGCTTTAGCTACACTGTTCTTCTTGAAATATTCCCGTTCCTCTTTGTACATGGAATAGATATGTTCCAGATCGAGTAACTCCGCCTTCAATCGGCTGATGTCTTTTTTCAATAAAGTGTGTTCTGTAGCATGCCTTGTGCTGATTCTGATCCATTTCAAGATGTCTTCCGTTACATCTGTAATGCGTGTATAAAGCTTTGCTTCGTACTTTGGAGGAATGAAAACCAGATTCACGATGAACGAAGAAACGATACCGAGCAAAACGGATGAGAGACGAATAAAGGCAAAATTCAGGAATTCCCCTTCCTGGCTTTCCATGATGGCAATGACCGTCACGATGGAAAGGACAATCGTTTTATCCATTTTCAGTTTTAAATTGATGGTTATGACAACCATTACGGCAAGACCGATTATAAAAATATCATTTCCGAACAACAAAACGAAGGAGACAGCAACCAATGCGCCGATGATATTTCCTTGAACTTGCTCCAACACCGTTTGATATGAACGGTAAATGGTCGGCTGTATTGCAAAAATTGCAGCAATCCCAGAAAGGACAGGAGCAGGAAGATTAAGCAGTTCCGATAGATAAAGCGCTAAAACAATTGCTATTCCTGTTTTGAGAATGCGGGCACCAAACTTCATATATGGGTTAATCCTTTCTTTGTGTTGTAATGGATCGTGGTAAGAAAAGGCTCTATTTATATATAGGCTTTTGCTTAAAGTTGTATTCTAACTTATTTGTTAGTACTTTACACTAAAATAAGAAGATGTAAACAAAAAGTAATATACAGGATTTTCCTTAGAGTTACAATAGTTAAAATCAAGTTTAATATATAAAGAAACGATAGGCAATTTGTTGATTGTTTTCAACTGTGTTTTTCCATCGTTTAAAGACTATTCCTGAGGTATATGACTGGAAAAGGCTGATGCTCGAATTGAAGAGCATCAGCCTTTTTTAATTTTCGGCATCACTCCGTGGATACGGCAGGATCCGCCTGTTCTTTAACTGGAACGACCTGAAGGAAGTGCTCTCCAGGATTTTGAAGCAGTGTCTCTAAAGAGGCCGCTTCTTCGGGTTGGCCATGATCTTTCAAGAGGGCCGTGTATTTGCCCAGAAGTTCAGCCACATCCTGCAGGCCTTTTGCGGATAGGGGCTCAATGGAAATCTTTGCCCCTTTCGCAACCCGTTTCTTAATGACCTCTTTGGTTAATCCAGATTCGGGCTGTTGCCGTAAATAAACGACGCCGCCTGTCATCCCTGCGCAAATCCATGGACCGGGATCACCCAGAACTAAACCTCTTCCATTTGTCATGTATTCAAAAGCGAATCCCTTAATATTGGAAGTTACCGCAATATTACCGTTTTCCTTTTCAGGAAGTGGTTGTTTCAATAATCCCCCAATGATCATATCCGCTCCGGAAAGCCGGATTCCCGCCCTGGCATCGGCATCGCCTTGGGCAATGAGGAGACCATGCTGTGCACCGTAACCAAAGCCCTTACCGACGGAGCCATTGTAGAACTTTCCATCTTTTCCTGGAGATTTAAAGATGGCAATATTACCGCCAATCGATGTTTTGCCAATGCCATCCTGGGCACCGCCATTCACGCTGATTGAAATTCCCTCCGTATTGTATGCCCCAAGTCCATTACCCGGGATGGAACCATCCTGGTAGGATAGGTGAACGGGAGGAAGTTTTTTGTATGATCCATCCAATCTGCCCCTAACGCGGTGACAGGACACCCTGCTGCCGAGTACACGCTGCTCGGAAGTGATCGAGCTATAGCTACGGGATTGCTGCAGATCATCTACATGCGAATCAAGATATTCAGCGCCAACAGCTACCTGCATGGAGCCTTCATTCAAATATGCCGCCGTTTCTTTATGGGAGAACGGTGTTATATCCAGGTTTTTCAATAAATAGGTTAAATCCAATGATTGTTGACCTTTAACTTGCTGTAGCAAATCGGAACGTCCGACGATATCTTGAAGATTCTTCACCCCAAGTGACCCAGTCAAAGATTTGAGCTCTTTTGCAAATGCACTGAACATATTCGTTAATCCTTGAACGGCTAAATCAAATTTTCGTGGAACAAAACGGCGCAGTCCATGTTCTTTCGCCTGCGCTTCCGATTCAATTTGGGTGGCGATTCCCACATGGCAAGTATCAAGGTGACATCCGCGGCACGTTGTACAGCCGACGGCAATCATCGAAAGGGTCCCAAAACCTACACGGTTTGCACCAAGCAGCATTACCTTCAATACATCCATCGAGCTTTTTAACCCACCGTCAGCCCAAATTTCAACATTCTGTCGGATACCTGACTCAAGCAGCGCATTATGGGCCGCTTTAACACCAATCTCAACTGGTAGACCGACATGTGCGAGTGCATGGATCCTGGCAGCACCCGTTCCGCCATCAAAACCAGAAAGCGTTATGATATCGGCCCCCGCTTTTGCGACACCGACAGCAATCGTACCGATGTTTGGAACGACTGGTACTTTGACGGCAACTTTCGCTTTGTCATTTGCCGTTTTTAACTCATGGATCATTTGGGCCAAATCTTCAATTGAGTATATATCATGGTTATTGGAAGGGGAGATCAAATCGGAACCGATTGTTGCATTTCGGGCTTCTGCGATTTTCGCTGTGACCTTGGAACCGGGAAGGTGACCGCCTTCACCTGGTTTTGCCCCTTGCCCAATTTTAATTTCCAATAGATTTGAAGAGTTCAAGAGTTCTGCATTGACACCGAAACGGCCGGAAGCGATTTGCTGTCCGCGGGATTTCGGGTACTTGCCCAGCATATCCTTTATTTCCCCGCCTTCACCATTCATGCTGATCATGCCTAACCTCTCGGCAGCTTCCGCATAGGCCCGGAAAGCAATCTCATTTTGTGATCCAAAGGACATGGATGCTATGACGAACGGCAATTCCTGTTCGCCGACCGAAAGACTGACTTCTTCAGAAGGGATGGAAGCATCTGAAGTTTTTAATGATGTCAAGTGGCGGATCGTCGTAGGATTGGATTCTTCCTGTTCGGTGATCTTTTCGCGATAAGCATCATAGTCCCCGGTTGAAGCAACTTCTCCAATAGACTTCCAAATCCTAGGGAACAGATGGAAGGTCTTACCCATCCGTTCTTTTTCATTGCCGTAATCTTCCGCCCGCTGGATGGCATCTGCCTTGATTTTATCGAAATTATAGTCCAGATCATTGGATCCGAAGAAGTTAGCCACATTTAAATATTTCGCGATTTCCTCATGTAAACCGATGCTTGAGAAAAGTCTTCCATAGCCGCGCAGCTCATGAATGCCAATGGTCGAGATGACTTTCTCAAGTCCTTTCGTCAAGGAGTTATATAGATTGGTAACCCCCTTGATGTCATCTGAAGATAAGGAAAGGAACATATAATAGGGGCTGATTAAGTTGGCCCCAAGACCATAAGAAACGATGATATCATGTAATGACCTTAGCGATGCTGAACGTAAAAGGATGGAACAATCACGGCGCTTGCCTGTGCGGACCAACGCTTGATCGACGGCTGAAGTGACAAGGTGGGGATCAAGCCAAAGGTTGCCGTTTTGATGGGCAAGGGCATCATCCAGAACGAGCAGCGTTTTTCCTTCATCCACTGCATTGACACTTTCATCCGTTATCCTGGTCAAGGCAACCGTGATGTTTTCAGCCTCATTGAACGTGCATGAAATGAAGTGCACGAGTTTTTGATCTTGGTTATATTTAATGAACTGATCATAGCTTGGCTGCGATACGATTGACGAGCACTCATAACCCGTTGATCCTTCAATCAATAAGGGAGTCAGTAGCTCCGTGACATTTCCCGCCTTATTCGCTTCGAATAGGGAAGGACGTTTTCCGATGATGGTTCTTGTTGAGAAGTGCTCGGTTTCCCGGTCCCGGTCGATCGCTGGGTTAGTTACAACGGCCACACTTTCCTTGATGAAATCAGCGATGTTGGTCCGCTGGGGATTAAGTGCTGCCAGTGGCGCATCGTGACCAAGTGAACGAATGGGCTCAGCGCCTTTTTCGGCCATCTGTTCCACTAATTGTACATGCTCCCTTTCCCACCCAAAGGCTTTATATTGACCATTATGAATGGCTTGCGTGTTTGTCATGGAGATAACCTTTTCAAAAACTTGGGGCTGTAAGCGGACTCGGTCATTGGAAAGGACGAAACGATCATTGAAGAGTTCAAATACTTTATCCTGGTAATCCTTGTATGTGTACAATTCAATGCGGTCGCCGTTCCATTTCAAACCGATTTTTTCCCCTGGACCCATCGGTTTCGGATCCTCCGGTATATTCACTGGAAGGGATGATTCCTGGTTCGGAAGTGAACATGTAGGATGATTCCGTTTCAATATTCCATAGTGGGCGCAAGCCTAAAGAGTCGACAGAGAACACGGCTTCATCGCCGAAACGGGAGATGATGCCTGCCGGACCTTGTGCAAAATGACCCCATGCTTCCCTTAAATACGTATATAAGTCTTGTAAGTGCTCGGGATATTCCTTGATTTCATTGATGATTGGCGGAAACATAAGATCGACAGCTTCAAATAAAGAGTAGCCATGACGGCAGATGAAAGTCTCGATCGTCTTGTTTAAATCCTGTGAGTCGCTTCCATCTTTAGCGATGGGAACTCCGATCATTTTCGCTTCATCACGCAATTTGGCGATGGTATTGATTTCGCCATTATGACCAAGTACACTGAAAGGCTGGACCCGGAAGAAGCTTGAGAGAGTATTAGTTGAAAAACGATTATGTCCCAGTGTCATGGTGGAGGCAGCCAAAGGGTCTGCAAGATCAAGATAATAGGCAGGGAGCGTATCCCCCGCACCCATCACTTTGTATACCGCATGATGCTGGCTTAAAGATGCAACATGGATGAAATCACTTTTTTCGATGTCGGTAGTCAGCTCAAAAAGAACATTTGAGAGCTCCTGGTTGTTATTGATGGTGGAGGAACAGGCAAATTGCCAGAACACTGGGTCTTCTTGAATGGCAATCGGTCCCAATGCCTCGGAGCGGTAGGCTTTATCCGTTTCGAATATCAATGAGAGACCATGCTGGAGCAGTTTCTCCTTGACTTCGATTTTTAAGTCGTTAGCTTCTGTTTTTTTGCTTAAAAATAAGTGGCCGACTATGAAGGAATCTTGATCGACGATGCTTGAATCGACATTTACCGCTTCAAGCTTCTTTTTCCAAAGAGCCCGGGGAATATCGATATGGATGCCGGCGCCATCGCCCTCACCATTGATGAAGCCGCAGCGATGGTTCATTTTAACCAAGGCGTCGATACAGGCAAAGATGTTTTCGTTAGTAGGGATTTTCTTTTTTTCGATGCAGGAAACGATACCGCAGGCATCATGTTCTTCCTTGTGAAATTCTTTGAATGTAGCAGGTGTCCATTGTTGGGCCATATATGTGGCTTGAATAAGGTTTCCCTTATTCTCTGCCTTTCACCTCCTGTAGCATGTGTTTAATGGGGGAAATATTAGTAAACCCGAACAATAGTCCAAGTTTTGATAGATTGAAAGAAAGTGTATAAATGTATATAAATGTATCCATATCATATCATTTAAATATTCAGAAATCAATTTTTTATACAATGGGCTGGATGCTGTGATTGGTGGGATTTATGTGGGAAGTGGCCTGAAATGCCAATGTTAAAGATTTATTACAGGGGAATAAGAAACCCCCAAGATTGATGTACATCCTGAGGGTGTATAAAAAATGCATAATTATGCTGATTCGATTTATTATATTAGGTTTTTGAATGCATGTTCAACCGCTTTTAGAGTATAAGCGATATCGTCATCCGTGTGGGCAATTGTCAAGAACCAGGCTTCGTATTTGGACGGTGCCAAATTGATTCCCTGGTTGAGCATGAGTTTAAAGAACTTAGCGAACATTTCGCCATCAGTATTTTCCGCCTGCTCATAGTTTTCAATCTTTTCTGTGGTGAAATAGATCGTCAATGCCCCTTTAAGGCGGTTGATGGTGATCGGAACATTATATTGGCGGGCCGCTGTCAGGATACCCTCTTCAAGGATTTTTCCCAGCCGGTCAAGCTCTTCGTACAGACCCTCTTCTTTAAGTACTTCTAAGCAAGCTATCCCGGAAAGCATGGAAGCAGGATTTCCTGCCATCGTACCTGCTTGATAGGCAGGTCCCAGCGGGGCGACAGAATCCATGATCTCTTTTTTACCGCCATAGGCACCGATAGGAAGCCCGCCCCCGATGATTTTTCCAAGCGCGGTCAAATCGGGTTGAATTCCCAAGTAGTCCTGTGCCCCTCCATACATGAAGCGGAACGCTGTGATGACCTCGTCGAAAATGACGAGTGATCCGGCTTCGTGCGATAATGAAATGACTTCTTCCAAGAAGCCAGGGCTTGGTTCCACGATTCCAAAGTTGCCGACAATCGGTTCTACCAGCACGCCTGCAATTTCAGTGCCCCATTTATCCAGTGCTTCTTTAAATGACTCGATATCATTGAAAGGTACCGTGATGACTTCTTGTGCGATGCTTTTTGGAACGCCGGCAGAGTCCGGTGTACCTAAAGTGGACGGGCCGGAACCTGCAGCGACAAGAACAAGGTCGGAGTGTCCATGGTAACAGCCTGCAAACTTGATGATCTTATCCCGTCCTGTGTAAGCGCGGGCAACGCGGATGGTGGACATGACGGACTCGGTTCCTGAATTGGTGAAGCGGACTTTATCCATGGATGGTATGGCTTCTTTCAACATTTTGGCAAATTTGACTTCATGTTTTGTCGGTGTGCCGTATAAAACGCCCGTTTCTGCAGCTTTAACGATGGCCTCCGTAATATGTGGATGCGCATGACCTGTGATGATCGGGCCATATGCAGCTAAATAATCGATATATTTATTGCCATCAACATCCCAGAAATAAGCACCTTTGGCATGATCCATCGCAACTGGTGAACCGCCTCCTACAGCTTTGTAAGAACGGGATGGACTGTTAACCCCGCCAACGATATGTTCTAATGCCTCTTTATGTAAAAGCTCCGAATTACTAAAATCCAATCTTAAAACCTCCTAAAAATATAAACATATTTCCTCTTTATCATAGCACTTTTCCGTCCGTAAATCTGGGGTGGAAGGCTAGGAAATGTGATTAGTTCCCTGGTGGAAACGCTGCAGCCCTAGAACATCAGGATTCCGGGCCATCATTTTGTTTCGGAAATGGGGTCGGATCCCAAAACTTCGATTATGAAAGTAAGAATGGCCAAGATGGTGTCTGGGTTTTCGATGTCGAATGATTGGCGGTTCATTTCGCCCTGGGCTTGGTAATAGATTAGATGGCCGGTTCCTTTCTCTTCATTAATGCAAAGATGGAAACTGATGGGTGTGCTTTCGATCGACCCGCTGGAATCCCTTTGGATGACCTGGCATAATAATTCACCGTACTCATCTTCATAAAGGAAGTCATATCGAAGGTCGAAAACGACCTTTTCAATTTGGGATAGTAATAATTTTTTGATATTCATAGCATACTCGTCTCCTTTATATATGTATCTGATACAACGATCATTTCGCCCTGAAAATGGTATTTGGCATCCAAGCATTTTTATTGTCTAAAAAGGTTAGGTTGGATAAACTAATTCATTAGGACAAGAGATTACGGAGGATGTAACAGGATGAGTGATGCAATTCAAGTGAAACAGCTTCGGAAGGAATTTAAGTCGGCATCAAGCCGTACAGGGCTAAAGGGTGCCTTCCGGGATTTACTTACCAGAAATTATAAGATCGTCCCTGCCGTCAATGATATCAATTTTACTGTAAAAAAGGGTGAGATGGTAGCTTATATCGGGGAGAATGGTGCAGGGAAATCGACCACGATCAAAATGCTGACAGGTATTTTGGAACCGACAGCAGGTGAAATCACGGTCAATGGAATGAATCCACATAAAGAAAGGGAAAAGTTCACTCAGACAATCGGAGTCGTATTCGGTCAGCGGTCACAGCTTTGGTGGGATATTGCAGTTCAAGAATCCTTTAGGCTGCTAAAAAAGGTCTATAAGGTAACGGATGAACAATATAACGATCATATGGAACATGTCATCAAGACGCTCGATATCGGACCTTTGCTGGACAAGCCAGTGCGTAAACTTTCACTTGGTCAGCGGATGCGCTGCGAGCTTGCGGCAGCCTTGATCCACAATCCGCCTTTGCTGTTCCTGGATGAGCCGACGATTGGACTTGATGTACTCGTGAAAATGAAGATTCGTGAGTTCCTGAAAGAAATCAATGAGAAATATAATACGACGATCCTTTTGACTACCCATGATTTAGGTGATATTGAAGCATTATGTGAGCGCGTAATCATGCTTGATGAGGGACAGATCATTTATGATGGGGAATTACAGAGTTTGAAAGATAACTGGGCTGAGGAAAAACAGATCCATTTTCAATTCATCGAGCCGATCGCATTGAAGGAATTGCAATCATTGGCACTCCCATTTACTGCTAACTGGGCTTATGATGAGAAAAATCAAACATACATTGCCTTGTTGAAAGAAGAAAGTGATCATATTTCACAGCTTGTTTCGGCTGTTGTAGCTCATTTTAAAATAAAGGACATCAAAATCCATGAAACGTCCATTGAAGAGATTGTTCGCAACATTTACGAAGAAGGCACTGTCTGACTCTCTTATCATTAAGAAACAACGTGTCTATCAAGAAGGGAGAGGGCCATGGGAAAGTATCTTGCAATGATCCGCATGCGTTTTTTGATGATGCTTGCGTATCGAACAGATTATTATACCGGCATTTTAATTTATAGCATTAATATCGGTGCCTATTATTTCTTATGGAATGCGATATATGGGGAAAAAAGCTCCATCGAAGGACTTTCAAGTATGCAGATGACAACCTATGTCGCGGTTGCATGGATGGCACGCGCTTTTTATTTCAATAATATTGACCGCGAAATCGCCACTGAAATTAAAGACGGCAAGGTCGCCATTGAAATGATCCGGCCGTATAACTATTTAGGCATGAAAACGATGCAAGGACTTGGGGAAGGGATATTCCGTTTCTTCTTCTTCTCGATTCCAGGAATGCTGCTGGTAGCTTTCATTTTTCCTATCGAATTGCCGCACGAGCCGGCTACGTGGGGGATGTTCGGCATTTCCTTGCTGTTCAGCTTCATCATCAATACACAGATTAACTTATTGACGGGGATCACTACCTTTTTCTTATATAATAATGCCGGATTGATCCGGGCTAAAAGGGTTATCATTGATTTATTTTCCGGTCTGCTGCTGCCCATCAGTTTCTATCCGGTATGGGCGCAGGAAGTGATGAAATATTTACCCTTTCAAGGGATCAGCTATGTACCAAGCATGATTTTTACGAACGGGTACAGTTCAGGCGAAATTGCCATGGCGCTTTTACAGCAGTTAATTTGGTGCATCATTCTCATAATACCGATTCAGCTTTTATGGATAGTCGCAAAAAAACAGCTGATTATTCAAGGAGGTTGACGGGATGTTTTATGTATCGATGTTTTTTCAATATGTGAGTCAATATATGAAAACCAGATTGCAATATAGAGCCGATTTCTTCATGGAAATCCTATCTGACCTGCTGAATCAGGTCGTGAATCTGGTATTTATCTTAGTCGTTTTTGGGCATACCCAATTTTTAAGCGGCTGGAGCCGGGAAGAAATCATATTCATTTATGGATTCTTCCTTATCCCATTTGCCCTTTTTTCTGCCTTTTTCAACATCTGGGATTTTAATGACCGCTATATCGTCAAAGGTGAAATGGATCGGATATTAACAAGACCGATACATAGCCTGTTTCAAGTCATTTTAGAAAGAATCGAACTAGAAGCGTTATTTGGTGTTGTGACCGGTTTGATCATTATATTCTATTCGGGGATTTCATTGGATCTTCAGCTTGCGTGGTATGACCCGATTCTTTTCATCATTTTTGCAATAGGCGGGGCCCTTGCTTATGCAGCCATATTCGTTGCGATAGCAAGTATTGGGTTCTGGTCGGATGCGAAAACATCCATCATGCCAATGATGTACAATATCGGGAACTACGGGCGCTATCCAGTTGATATTTATAATAAGGTCATCCGTTTTGTCCTTACATGGGTGCTGCCATTCGCGTTTGTTGGTGTCTATCCGGCATCTTATTTCCTAAGAAAAGAAGAGTGGTATGCATATGCATTTGCCACACCTGTAATCGGGGTTTCCTTTTTCGTGATATCCGTTTTCATATGGAATCAGGGAGTGAAGAGGTACCGCGGGGCAGGGAACTAAAAAAACCCCTTCAACAGCATTCATGTTGAAGGGGTTTTTGTTTAGTTCCGTTTTTTCTTTCTTTCAATATATCTTGCTTGTGCTTCAACATATTGCTGCTTTTCCTCTTCCGTTTCCGGTATGACCTGAGGTACGTTTGTCGGCTTACCGTCTTCATCAATGGCGAGCATCGTTAAAAAAGCGCGTGCCGTAAGCTGTTTTTCACCTGTTAATAGGTTCTCACGCTCCACTTTCACGAATACCTCCATTGATGTGCGATGAGCACAGGTGACATAAGCTTCAAGGTTGATCGCATCCCCTGTCTTGATGGGGGCCAAAAAATCAAAAGAGTCGCTTGAAGCAGTCACAACGGGTTTTCGACAATGACGCATAGCTGAAATGCAGGCTATTTTATCAACATATGCCATTACTTTTCCGCCAAAGATGGTATTGTGATGATTTGTATCCGGTGGAAAAACAAGGTCGGTTAAAAAAGTCCGTGACTGCTGTGTTGGATGGGCAACGTTCTTTTCAATCATTGGCCTGTTGGTTTGGCTAAAAGGTTTTCACGGACGATTTTTGCTGCTTCGACCATGTTTTTCAGGGAAGCGACGGTTTCCGGGATACCCCTTGTTTTCAGGCCGCAGTCGGGATTGATCCAAAACTGGTCTTTATCCAATACCTTGATGCCCCGTTCAATCATATCGACCATTTCTTCCACTGCGGGCACACGCGGGCTGTGAATATCATACACACCCAGGCCAATACCTTTTTCATATGTTTTTTCCTCGAATGCGGAAGCAAGCTCCCCATGACTACGAGATGTTTCGATGGAAATTACATCAGCATCGAGGGAGGAGATGACATCCATGAAACTGTTGAAGTCGCAATAGCACATATGCGTATGAATTTGGGTTGTATCCTCCACGCTTGATGTGGATATCAAGAATGAATTCACAGCCCAGTTTAAATACTCGTCGCGATCGTTCTTTTTCAATGGCAGACCTTCTCTAAGTGCAGGCTCATCAACCTGAATCATTTTAATTCCAGCGGATTCCAATGCAATGACTTCCTTTTCCAAAGCGAGTGCCAGCTGATAGCAAACATTCTCCCTGGAAATATCATCACGGACAAATGACCAATTTAAAATCGTAACAGGACCTGTAAGCATTCCCTTTACCGTCTTCTTCGTCAGTGATTGTGCGTACACACTTTCCCTTACTGTCATCGGTTCGATGAAATGGATGTCGCCGTAGATGACTGGTGGTTTCACGCAGCGGGACCCATAGGATTGTACCCAACCCTTTTCCAGAAAGACGAAACCGCCTAACTTATGGCCGAAGTATTCAACCATATCCGTCCGTTCGAATTCCCCGTGAACGAGAACATCCAAACCGATTTCTTCTTGGATTTCGATCCACCTGCCGATTTCTTCGTTTACGAATGTTTCATATTTCTGAGCGGTCCATTCTCCTCTTTTGAATTTCCCGCGTGCTTGTTTAACTTCAAATGTCTGCGGAAAGCTACCGATGGTAGTCGAAGGAAGGAAAGGCAATTTGAAAAATTCCTGTTGTTTTTGGTAACGCTCTTTAAATGGAATGTGACGGCCGGCGGTCCTGCTTTTAACCTTTTCGACTTTCGATTGTACAGTCCCATGATTCCGTGCATTTGAACTTGCTAACGTTTGAACCGTAAATTTATTGGCATCGACTTTTTCGGTGATTGCTTCAAAGCCTTGATTATTCCCTTTGACCAAGAGTGTGATTTCCTCAAGTTTCTCATCAGCGAAAGCAAGGGCCTGTTTCACTTCTTTTGAAAGTGCGGTTTCATTCCGAACGGTCACTGGGACATGAAGCAGGGAACAAGAGGGCTGAAGCCAGATTTGGTCTTCGGCTACCTTTTTCTTAAGAGTCTCGATTAATTGAATTTTTTTCGATAAATCAGATAGCCAAATGTTTTTTCCGTCAATCACACCTGCAGCAAGCACTTTGTCCTTTGGGAAGCCGAATGCTTCAAGATTACTTAGATTCCTCCCTTTATCATGTACAAAATCAAGACCGATTCCTTGGACTTTTAATTCGATGACTTCTTGGTAGTGTTCCACGGCATCAAAGTATGTTTGTAGCATGATGTTCAGGTTTGGTGCTGCTTCATTCAGCTTTTCATATAGGTAAGTAACAGTTTGCATATCATCCTTGGAAATGGATGAAACAAGAGAAGGTTCGTCCATTTGTACCCACTTCACGCCTTCTTGCTCCAACTCCCGCAGGATTTGCGTGTATAGGGGAAGCAAGCTCAGGATGATACTAGGGATCTCTTGTTTATTGAAGCCTTTGGAAAGGGAGATGAAGGTATAAGGTCCAATCAACACGGGCTTCGTTTCAATCCCTAGCTTTTCCTTGGCTTCCCGATATGCTGCAAGTGGTTTATTTTCTGTTAAAGTCAGCTGTGGCAGTTTTAATTCAGGGACAATATAGTGATAGTTCGTATTGAACCATTTCGTCATTTCGGAAGCGACTTGATCATTGTTTCCGCGAGCCATTGAATAATATACGGAAAGGGGAACCCTACCGCCTTCATAGGCTGAATAACGTTCAGGTACAAGACCGAACATGACGGACATATCGAGCATTTGATCATAGAAAGTGAAGTCGTTGACAGGAATGATATCAATGCCCCGTTGCTTTTGTTTTTGTATGTTGCCTAAACGGATTGCCTTTAGTTGTGCCGTAAATTCCGCTTCATCGATTTTACCTGACCAGTAAGCTTCCAATGTACGTTTCCATTCACGATCTTCCCCGATTCGTGGGTAACCCAAACTACTGCTTTTCAAAATTCCCATCCTCCTACATTCATTTTATTGAACAATAAAAAAAGCATCCCCAACCGTCAAAAGAGAAAGTTAGAAATGCTTAAAATAAGAGGCATGCAGAATGCCCCTTACAATTATAAGGTCCCTAACACCTCCCTATCTCCCGTAGGTTAAAACAGTGTTGTCGAAATAGGCAGGTCTCCTGACTTAGGGATTATCATTAGCGGCGGCCTTCCCGATCTTTTGATCAGTGGCATATTGGATGGCGCTAACACTCCCATTACAGTGGCGGGACCGTGCCGGAATTACACCGGACTTCCCTTTTAATCCTAATTTAAAATTAGGAACCTATTTCCACATATGAAATTTTACAAAACCTGCCTTTATAAACTGTTTGCAGGCCGAAGATTTTTAAAATAAAAACTATTATAAAAATTTAGACAATCTTAACATATCCGACCAAAAGGGTCAACATGGAAAAAAAGATTCGGGAAAAGAATCAGTTTATTGAGTGTGTGGTTGATAAGTATGAGGTCTGTACCTAAAAAAGAATATATTGTTTGGACAGGGAGTATGTATAGAGAGAGTGGCGTTTTGAAATGGGGCGTGGGGGATGACTTTCTACATCTTGATTGCAGGAATCATTTTTTGCATGGTGATGAGCATTCGTACGTTATTTCTTGTTGAGTCGGGAGGAAAGAAGTTTTCTCTGGAGGATATGCTGTGGCTTGGCAATTTATATGCGACGATATTGGTTGGATTTGCACTGATTTATTTATTATACGAGCTTCAGAATCATTCGGTGATTCTTGATATGGGCAATCGGTTGGATGGCACTTTCTATGAACAGTTGAAGACTTCCTTTTACTTCAGTGCGATGACGATGTTTTCTGTAGGGTATGGAGATATAGCCCCGATTGGCATGGGCAGGATGATAGCTACCATTCAGGCTTTCATCGGGTATACACTGCCGGCAGCGTTCGTAATTCGGACAGTTATCGATTTGGAGCAGAAAGATAGGAAGGGTAAATGAAAGTTGTGTTTCTTTCGATTATTGGGTACTCTTACCATAATGAAAGAAATGGAGGGTTCAATATGACTGTTAAAATTGGAGAAAAAGCACCTGATTTCAAACTCCCTGCAAACAATGGTGAAATGGTTTCCCTATCGGATTTAAAGGGGAAAAACATTGTTTTATATTTTTATCCAAAAGACATGACGCCAGGTTGCACGACGGAGGCCTGTGATTTCCGGGACCATAATGAGCAATTCGAGGAATTGAACGCGGTCATCATTGGTATTAGCCCAGATCCAGCGGCACGTCATGAAAAATTCATCGAAAAACATGGATTGCCTTTTCTGCTGCTGGCTGACGAGAATCATGAAGCGGCCGAATCATTTGATGTGTGGCAATTGAAAAAGAACTTCGGCAAGGAGTATATGGGCATTGAACGTTCAACTTTCCTGATAGATAAGGCTGGTAAGGTAGTCAAAGAATGGCGTAAAGTAAAAGTCAAAGGCCACGTCGAAGAAGCGCTTGAAACTCTTCGCGACCTCGAAAAATAAGGGACAGGCAGATGAAGGATGAGCGAATAACGAAGCTTGCAGCCAGGCTGATTCATCATTCGATACAAATACAGCCAAAAGAGAGAATCCTCATACGGGGGCATATCAACACGAAACCGTTATTGAAAGAGCTGATTGATGAAATATACAGAGTGGGTGCTTATCCATATGTAGAACTCGAAGACGATGAGATAAGCCGCCACCTGTTACAAGGGAATGTGAAGGAACAACTTGACACATCTTCGCAATGGGCTCTGAAGAAATATACGGATATCGATGCAGTCATTATCATCACAGGGGAAGAAAACGATGTGGAAATGACTGATGTTCCCATCGAGAGGCACCGTCTTCAAGGGGAGGCTATGAATTCCCCCACTCTTTTCTATGTAAACAACCGACGTTGGGTCTTACTTAATTATCCCACCAACGCATCAGCGCAAAAAGCCGGCATGACCTTCAACAGGTACCAAGACTTTCTGTTGAACGTATGCACCATGGATTACGGGAAAATGGAGGCGGCCTTGAAACCGTTAAAACAATTGATGGAACGGACTGACAAAGTCAGGATCGTTTCACCAGGGACAGATTTGACCTTTTCCATTAAAGGTATGCCGGCCATCATATGTGCCGGAAAAAAGAATTTACCGGATGGGGAAGTGTTTACAGCACCCATAAAAGATAGTCTCAATGGAAGGATATCCTTCAACACACCCACAACCTATGAAGGAATCACCTTTAGTGACATAGAATTAAACTTGGAAAAGGGAAAAATCATTAAAGCAACTTCCAATCGTGACTCTGAAATGAACCAAATTCTGAATATTGATGAAGGGTCCCGGTTTATCGGGGAGTTTGCAATTGGAATCAATCCATACATATTGGAACCTATGGACGATATATTGTTCGATGAGAAAATAACCGGGAGTCTGCACTTGGCTATTGGGCTTGCTTATGAAGAAGCGGATAATGGAAACCGATCATCGATACATTGGGATATGGTCTTGATCCAGCGTCCCGAATATGGGGGCGGTGACATCTATTTTGACGACGTCCCGATTAGAAGGGATGGCGTTTTCATTTTGCCGGAATTACATGCATTAAACCCAAATTCTTTTAAAAAAAGCCTTTTTTAATAAGGGTAAGGCTTTTGTCCAACTCAAAAAGGGGACACCTGAATATGCTTTATTAAGGGAATACCTCCTCAAAGAAAGTTGCGCGGGACACATAGAGCCCGTGTTTTTTTATGTTAATTAAAAGGGAGAGATAAACATGTTAATACTTTCGACTGTCATTCCGAATGAAGGCATCCAAACGAAGATGATGGAAGCTTTTCCTGATTTGAACTTCATTTATCAAAAAGGATGGACTGATGGGCCGCTTCGTGAAGCGAAAATACTAATTACATATGGTGAAGACTTAACTGAAGAAATCATTGGGAAAGCGGCGAACTTGAAATGGATCATGGTCATGAGCGCAGGGATGGAATTAATGCCATTTAAAGCCATTGAGGAACGTGGCATTCTGGTGACCAACGCAAGAGGCATTCATAAAATCCCGATGGCCGAGTATACGATAGGGATGCTTTTGCAATATGAAAAGAAATTGAAACTGCTTATGAAGAATGAAAAGGAAGAATTGTGGGATAGAAAGATTGAAGTAGGAGAATTGAATGGCAAGACTATGCTCGTTATTGGTGTCGGTGCAATTGGAGGAGAGGTGGCTCGTCTTGGGAGAGCCTTTGGGATGACGACGGTGGGAGTGAACCGGAGCGGGAAGCCAGTGGAATCCATCGATCACCTTTATACTCTCGATAATTTATTGGAAGCCATACCGGGAGCCGATTATATCGTATCCGTCCTGCCAAGTACTGATGAAACGAAGGGCCTTTTGGAAAAAGAGCACTTTAAAGCAATGAAAGAATCTGCAGTATTCGTGAATATTGGCCGCGGCGACCTGATTAACGATGAAGTGTTGATCGAAGCCCTGGATGCCGGGGAATTGTCTCATGCGATCTTGGATGTATTTGATCCGGAACCTTTGGGAAAAGGGCATCCGTTTTGGAGGATGGAGAATGTCACAGTCACACCGCATCTATCAAGTAAAAGCGGAGAATATTTACCAAGAACCTTTGCCATTTTCGAAAAAAACATGCGTGAATACCTGAAAGCTGGAAAAGACTTTACCAACGTAATCGACTTAACTAGGGGATACTAAACTCAATGAAAAAATGGTAAAGACTCAATGTGTTCATGAATAAACTAAAAAAGAATGGTTAAGCCATTGAATTATTGACAAATTCAACGCATAAAAGGTACACTATTTATAAATATTACAATTTAAGAATTCATACTTAATGAGAAAAAGAGGTGGATGGCGGTGTCTGAAGTTCAGTTAAAAGAAGCGTTGGATTCCTTAAAAGATACCGGTGTAAGAATAACTCCTCAACGCCATGCGATACTTGAGTATTTGATAAGCTCCATGTCCCACCCTACCGCTGATGATATATATAAAGCGCTGGAAGGCAAGTTTCCGAATATGAGTGTGGCAACGGTTTATAACAACCTGCGTGTGTTCCGTGAGGTAGGTTTGGTAAAAGAACTTACGTATGGTGATTCTTCTGCGAGGTTTGATTTTGTGACGACGAATCATTATCATGTAATTTGCCAAACTTGCGGGAAAATTGTGGATTTCGATTATCCTGCATTGGATGAAGTCGAGCATTTCGCTGCACAAGTCACCGGTTTCAATGTTAGTCATCATCGGATGGAAATCTACGGCGACTGTACGGATTGTGCGAAAAAAGAATCGCATTAAAAAAAGTTCCTCCACTTGGTTGGAACTTTTTTTATGTTATCAAAAAATGATACAATTGTTAATGACTTCTTGAAAGGGAATTCAGCTAGCGGAATTCCTCTAGTCATGCAGGCTTTTCCGGTTATATTTTTCGTTGAATTCTTCGCCTTCCAACTTTTTGTCAAGTGTCAATGGTTCTTCACAATGCATGCAAATATCTACACGCCCTAGTATTTTTGTAGGTTTGCTGCAGTTAGGGCAGACAACCTGGATCGATTTTGTAGAAAGCATTCCAATCCAAAAATAAACCCCTGTGCTTGCGATGATGAATAAAAGGCCGAGCCCCATGAAAATCGTCATGACAACAGGATTCGTTTTGAAGAAAAGCCCAAGGTACATTACGATAAAGCCAATGAAAATCAAACTCAAAGCAAAAGTACGGATTTTATTGATTTTGCTAGAATATTTAGCCATGGATTGTCCCTCCTAAAATATAAATTTAACTATAACATAAACCATGGATGGAACAAAAAAGAAATAAAGGATACATATTACTTTTGAATTGAAATAGTTTGGGGTAAGGGAAATAAGCAGGAATTTGAAGAGTTTTGTCGAAAATCTAAAAAAAAAGGTTTTGGAGGAATTTATGATGGAAGATATCCTTCGCCCGATTTATCAAGAGCGAGCAAGTTTAAAATCTACACTTGGAATCTTGTTAATAGAAAAAAGAGATGATAATAGCCCGATCACCGATACATTTGACTACATCCTTTTTGTAATTGCAGACGAAGCCGAAGAGGCCGTGTTTTTAAAACATTACACTTACCAGGATAAAAAGGCAGCCTTGCATATCGTAAAGGAAGACCAGTTAAAAGAATGGCTCCTATTAGGCACGAACCGCAAAGTGGTTGACTGGATATATAACGGGAAGGTCCTTTTTGACCGGAATGAATATTTGGCCCGTTTGAAAACCGAAATCCGTGAGTTCCCCTTCTATGGAAGGAAGTTAAAGATGGGGATGGAATTCGCAAAGTTAATTCGCAGGTACATGGATGGGAAAAGCTTCTTTGAAAAAGGCCATCATCTTGAGGCGTACAACCATATCGTTCATTCCCTGCATCACTTGGCCCGTTTGGAAATAATTGAACAAGGCTTTTATCCGGAGGTTACTGTCTGGAACCAAGTGAAGCATATGGAACCTGAAATCTTCAAGTTGTATAAAGAATTGATCAGCAGTGAGGAAACTCTCGAAAAAAGATTGGAGCTTCTATTCCTTGCGAGTGAGTTTCTTATTTATTCTAGGACGAATGCGGGTTCACAGCATTTGGTTGAAATAATGGGGACGAAAGAAGAACCGTGGACGATTGCGGAGCTAATGGAGCATCCGGAAGTAAAGTTTTATTCAGTAGACTTAGGTGTTTTATTGGAATATTTGATAGAGAAGAAGGTAATCGATGTTATCAAAGCGGAGACAAAAGGACACGAGGTATATCATCGGTTTTATCGGGTATCAAAAAACTTTTAAAAAAATGCAATTTTATTGTTGACCATTAATAATATAGGTGTTATATTAATACATGTCGCTGCGGGACATCAGCTTTCGCAGCTTCATCAAAACGAAAACAACTTAAAAAAATTAAAAAAACATGTTGACAACGAAGTTGAAAACATGATAAGATGTAAAAGTCGCTTGCGAAGTAAACGACAGCGAGATTGCTCTTTGAAAACTGAACAAAACAAAGCGCCAACGTTAAATTTTAAGTGAGCACACACTATCAAAAAAGCAAATGAGCAAGTCAAACATTTCTTCGGAGAGTTTGATCCTGGCTCAGGACGAACGCTGGCGGCGTGCCTAATACATGCAAGTCGAGCGAATCGATGGGAGCTTGCTCCCTAAGATTAGCGGCGGACGGGTGAGTAACACGTGGGCAACCTGCCTATAAGACTGGGATAACTTCGGGAAACCGGAGCTAATACCGGATACGTTCTTTTCTCGCATGAGAGAAGATGGAAAGACGGTTTACGCTGTCACTTATAGATGGGCCCGCGGCGCATTAGCTAGTTGGTGAGGTAATGGCTCACCAAGGCGACGATGCGTAGCCGACCTGAGAGGGTGATCGGCCACACTGGGACTGAGACACGGCCCAGACTCCTACGGGAGGCAGCAGTAGGGAATCTTCCGCAATGGACGAAAGTCTGACGGAGCAACGCCGCGTGAACGAAGAAGGCCTTCGGGTCGTAAAGTTCTGTTGTTAGGGAAGAACAAGTACCAGAGTAACTGCTGGTACCTTGACGGTACCTAACCAGAAAGCCACGGCTAACTACGTGCCAGCAGCCGCGGTAATACGTAGGTGGCAAGCGTTGTCCGGAATTATTGGGCGTAAAGCGCGCGCAGGTGGTTCCTTAAGTCTGATGTGAAAGCCCACGGCTCAACCGTGGAGGGTCATTGGAAACTGGGGAACTTGAGTGCAGAAGAGGAAAGTGGAATTCCAAGTGTAGCGGTGAAATGCGTAGAGATTTGGAGGAACACCAGTGGCGAAGGCGACTTTCTGGTCTGTAACTGACACTGAGGCGCGAAAGCGTGGGGAGCAAACAGGATTAGATACCCTGGTAGTCCACGCCGTAAACGATGAGTGCTAAGTGTTAGAGGGTTTCCGCCCTTTAGTGCTGCAGCTAACGCATTAAGCACTCCGCCTGGGGAGTACGGCCGCAAGGCTGAAACTCAAAGGAATTGACGGGGGCCCGCACAAGCGGTGGAGCATGTGGTTTAATTCGAAGCAACGCGAAGAACCTTACCAGGTCTTGACATCCTCTGACAACCCTAGAGATAGGGCTTTCCCCTTCGGGGGACAGAGTGACAGGTGGTGCATGGTTGTCGTCAGCTCGTGTCGTGAGATGTTGGGTTAAGTCCCGCAACGAGCGCAACCCTTGATCTTAGTTGCCAGCATTCAGTTGGGCACTCTAAGGTGACTGCCGGTGACAAACCGGAGGAAGGTGGGGATGACGTCAAATCATCATGCCCCTTATGACCTGGGCTACACACGTGCTACAATGGATGGTACAAAGGGCTGCAAACCTGCGAAGGTAAGCGAATCCCATAAAGCCATTCTCAGTTCGGATTGCAGGCTGCAACTCGCCTGCATGAAGCCGGAATCGCTAGTAATCGCGGATCAGCATGCCGCGGTGAATACGTTCCCGGGCCTTGTACACACCGCCCGTCACACCACGAGAGTTTGTAACACCCGAAGTCGGTGAGGTAACCTTCATGGAGCCAGCCGCCTAAGGTGGGACAGATGATTGGGGTGAAGTCGTAACAAGGTAGCCGTATCGGAAGGTGCGGCTGGATCACCTCCTTTCTAAGGATAATTACGAGAGCGCTTTTGTTTTGTTCAGTTTTGAATGAGTAATTCATTCAAATAGGAAAGACAAACATCACGATGTGATGACATTCTTTCTGCTTTGTTCCTTGAAAACTAGATAATAGATAGAAGGCAATTAATTTTTTTTCAAAGCATCTGTAAGACTTTTTTAACGGTTAAGTTAGAAAGGGCGCACGGTGGATGCCTTGGCACTAGGAGCCGATGAAGGACGGGACTAACACCGATATGCTTCGGGGAGCTGTAAGTAAGCTTTGATCCGGAGATTTCCGAATGGGGAAACCCACTGTTCGTAATGGAACAGTATCTTTACCTGAATACATAGGGTACTGAAGGCAGACCCGGGGAACTGAAACATCTAAGTACCCGGAGGAAGAGAAAGCAAACGCGATTTCCTGAGTAGCGGCGAGCGAAACGGAATTAGCCCAAACCAAGAGGCTTGCCTCTTGGGGTTGTAGGACACTCAACATGGAGTTACAAAGGAACGGGGTAAATGAAGCGACCTGGAAAGGTCCGTCGAAGAAGGTAAAAACCCTGTAGTTGAAACTTCGTTCCCTCCTGAGTGGATCCTGAGTACGGCGGGACACGAGAAATCCCGTCGGAAGCAGGGAGGACCATCTCCCAAGGCTAAATACTCCCTAGTGACCGATAGTGAACCAGTACCGTGAGGGAAAGGTGAAAAGCACCCCGGAAGGGGAGTGAAATAGATCCTGAAACCGTGTGCCTACAAGTAGTCAAAGCCCGTTAATGGGTAATGGCGTGCCTTTTGTAGAATGAACCGGCGAGTTACGATTTCATGCGAGGTTAAGTTGATGAGACGGAGCCGCAGCGAAAGCGAGTCTGAATAGGGCGAATGAGTATGAGGTCGTAGACCCGAAACCAGGTGATCTACCCATGTCCAGGGTGAAGTTCAGGTAACACTGAATGGAGGCCCGAACCCACGCACGTTGAAAAGTGCGGGGATGAGGTGTGGGTAGCGGAGAAATTCCAATCGAACCTGGAGATAGCTGGTTCTCTCCGAAATAGCTTTAGGGCTAGCCTCAAGATGAGAGTATTGGAGGTAGAGCACTGATTGGACTAGGGGCCCCCAACGGGTTACCGAATTCAGTCAAACTCCGAATGCCAAATACTTATTCTTGGGAGTCAGACTGCGAGTGATAAGATCCGTAGTCGAAAGGGAAACAGCCCAGACCACCAGCTAAGGTCCCAAAGTATACGTTAAGTGGAAAAGGATGTGGAGTTGCTTAGACAACCAGGATGTTGGCTTAGAAGCAGCCACCATTTAAAGAGTGCGTAATAGCTCACTGGTCGAGTGACTCCGCGCCGAAAATGTACCGGGGCTAAACGTATCACCGAAGCTGTGGATTGACACCATTAGGTGTCGATGGTAGGAGAGCGTTCTAAGGGCGTTGAAGTCAGACCGGAAGGACTGGTGGAGCGCTTAGAAGTGAGAATGCCGGTATGAGTAGCGAAAGAAGGGTGAGAATCCCTTCCACCGAATGCCTAAGGTTTCCTGAGGAAGGCTCGTCCGCTCAGGGTTAGTCGGGACCTAAGCCGAGGCCGAAAGGCGTAGGCGATGGACAACAGGTTGATATTCCTGTACCACCTATACATCGTTTGAACGATGGGGGGACGCAGAAGGATAGGGTAAGCGCGCTGTTGGATATGCGCGTCCAAGCAGTTAGGCCGGAAACGAGGCAAATCCCGTTTCCATTAAGGCGGAGCTGTGATGGCGAGGGAAATATAGTACCGAAGTTCCTGATTCCACGCTGCCAAGAAAAGCCTCTAGTGAGATGTAAGGTGCCCGTACCGCAAACCGACACAGGTAGGCGAGGAGAGAATCCTAAGGTGTGCGAGAGAACTCTCGTTAAGGAACTCGGCAAAATGACCCCGTAACTTCGGGAGAAGGGGTGCTTTTTAGGGTGAATAGCCCAGAAAAGCCGCAGTGAATAGGCCCAGGCGACTGTTTAGCAAAAACACAGGTCTCTGCGAAGCCGCAAGGCGAAGTATAGGGGCTGACACCTGCCCGGTGCTGGAAGGTTAAGGGGAGAGGTTAGCGCAAGCGAAGCTTTGAACCGAAGCCCCAGTAAACGGCGGCCGTAACTATAACGGTCCTAAGGTAGCGAAATTCCTTGTCGGGTAAGTTCCGACCCGCACGAAAGGTGTAACGATCTGGGCACTGTCTCAACGAGAGACTCGGTGAAATTATAGTACCTGTGAAGATGCAGGTTACCCGCGACAGGACGGAAAGACCCCGTGGAGCTTTACTGCAGCCTGATATTGAATTTTGGTACAGCTTGTACAGGATAGGTAGGAGCCTGAGAAGCCGGAGCGCTAGCTTCGGTGGAGGCGTTGGTGGGATACTACCCTGGCTGTATTGAAATTCTAACCCGCGCCCCTTATCGGGGTGGGAGACAGTGTCAGGTGGGCAGTTTGACTGGGGCGGTCGCCTCCTAAAGAGTAACGGAGGCGCCCAAAGGTTCCCTCAGAATGGTTGGAAATCATTCGTAGAGTGTAAAGGCACAAGGGAGCTTGACTGCGAGACCTACAAGTCGAGCAGGGACGAAAGTCGGGCTTAGTGATCCGGTGGTTCCGCATGGAAGGGCCATCGCTCAACGGATAAAAGCTACCCCGGGGATAACAGGCTTATCTCCCCCAAGAGTCCACATCGACGGGGAGGTTTGGCACCTCGATGTCGGCTCATCGCATCCTGGGGCTGTAGTCGGTCCCAAGGGTTGGGCTGTTCGCCCATTAAAGCGGTACGCGAGCTGGGTTCAGAACGTCGTGAGACAGTTCGGTCCCTATCCGTCGCGGGCGCAGGAAATTTGAGAGGAGCTGTCCTTAGTACGAGAGGACCGGGATGGACGCACCGCTGGTGTACCAGTTGTCTTGCCAAAGGCATAGCTGGGTAGCTACGTGCGGACGGGATAAGTGCTGAAAGCATCTAAGCATGAAGCCCCCCTCAAGATGAGATTTCCCATGGCGCAAGCTAGTAAGATCCCTGAAAGATGATCAGGTTGATAGGTCAGAGGTGGAAGCGTGGCGACATGTGGAGCTGACTGATACTAATAGATCGAGGACTTAACCAACGCTTTAAAAAAATGAAATACCTTCTTATTATCTAGTTTTGAAGGAATGAAAATTTCTTCTTGCATTTTCTCAAAAAGATGTTATACTAATATATGTCTTGAAAATGCTAACAATGTTTGGTGACGATAGCGAAGAGGTCACACCCGTTCCCATTCCGAACACGGCAGTTAAGCTCTTCAGCGCCGATGGTAGTTGGGGGTTTCCCCCTGTGAGAGTAGGACGTCGCCAAGCTTATATTGTTCCGCAGTAGCTCAGTGGTAGAGCATTCGGCTGTTAACCGAACGGTCGTAGGTTCGAGTCCTACCTGCGGAGCCATTATTGGAGAGCTGTCCGAGTGGCCGAAGGAGCACGATTGGAAATCGTGTAGACGGGTAACCCTGTCTCAAGGGTTCAAATCCCTTGCTCTCCGCCATTTTATACCTGGCCCGTTGGTCAAGCGGTTAAGACACCGCCCTTTCACGGCGGTAACACGGGTTCGAATCCCGTACGGGTCACCATTAAGACAACATATTGGAGGATTAGCTCAGCTGGGAGAGCATCTGCCTTACAAGCAGAGGGTCGGCGGTTCGATCCCGTCATCCTCCACCATTTTTCAATAAGAACAAGTTGTTTCTACATAATGGGTTTGATTATCCATCCTATTGAAACGCTAAACACGAAAACTTGATTCCTAATAGCAACATTATTAACGTCGCGGGGTGGAGCAGTCCGGTAGCTCGTCGGGCTCATAACCCGAAGGTCGCAGGTTCAAATCCTGTCCCCGCAATCTATGGTCCCGTGGTGTAGCGGTTAACATGCCTGCCTGTCACGCAGGAGATCGCGGGTTCGATTCCCGTCGGGACCGCCATTTTCATTGTTTGGCTCAGTAGCTCAGTCGGTAGAGCAAAGGACTGAAAATCCTTGTGTCGGCGGTTCGATTCCGTCCTGAGCCACCATTGTAGTGCCGGTGTAGCTCAACTGGTAGAGCAACTGACTTGTAATCAGTAGGTTGGGGGTTCAAGTCCTCTTGCCGGCACCATGTTTCATCCATATGCGGAGGGGTAGCGAAGTGGCTAAACGCGGCGGACTGTAAATCCGCTCCTTAGGGTTCGGCAGTTCGAATCTGCCCCCCTCCACCATCTTATAGGGGTATAGTTTAAAGGTAGAACAGAGGTCTCCAAAACCTCCAGTGTGGGTTCGAGTCCTACTACCCCTGCCAATTTCAATCTTATAATGGCGGTTGTGGCGAAGTGGTTAACGCACCTGATTGTGGTTCAGGCATTCGTGGGTTCGATTCCCATCAGTCGCCCCATTTTTCAATAAATGTGATATAATGAATACAACGTTAATGGGCTATAGCCAAGCGGTAAGGCAACGGATTTTGATTCCGTCATGCGAAGGTTCGATCCCTTCTAGCCCAGCCATATGCGAAAGTAGTTCAGTGGTAGAATACAACCTTGCCAAGGTTGGGGTCGCGGGTTCGAATCCCGTCTTTCGCTCCAAAAACGTTGGCGGCATAGCCAAGCGGTAAGGCAGAGGTCTGCAAAACCTTTACCACCGGTTCGATTCCGGTTGCCGCCTCCAACATACATGCCGGTGTGGCGGAATTGGCAGACGCGCACGACTCAAAATCGTGTTCCTCTGGAGTGCCGGTTCGACCCCGGCCACCGGTATCACATACGTTAATATAAACGTCGATTTGACGGCAATCTACCCGCAATGGTAGGTCGCCGTTTTTTCGTTGTATGCGCACGATTTTGTAGGTAAAAGTCGTACGCGGCGAATCGTACGCGCTGTATCGGGTAATTAACCGTACTGGAGTGGCGAAAATTGGCAAGGAAAAGAGTAATAACGATTTAGCAACGGAAGATATTTCGAAGCTGCGTGGGAGCATGCGGTCAGATTTCCTTGACTTCGACGACGCACTGGCGTTGTTTTTGAAGGATGGGGAAATAAGGAATATCCGTGAACATACGATAAAATACTACCGGAATGAGCTTTCGTCATTTCGACGCATTACACGATTAAATTAGACATAGCAAAGGCGGTCAATAATTGTTACCGAGAGTATTAAAAGGATAAGATACGGGATCATTCCGAAGTATTCCGAATACAGGGCGTATACCAGGGCTGAGGGGCGTTTCACCTGCACGGTGCTCCTCGTGGGTATAGGCGTCTGAAACTCCGGGGCTCAGCTTACCGTTTATGCAGTGTCCTATACACGGAATGGCCGACAGCATTATGCAGTATAGCGGGGTACATCGCCCTTATTAGCGTAGTATAAATCGCGTTAAATCAACGATGTTTACATAAGTGTATATTCGATAATAATCCGTTGTGCACAAACGTTGTTATGACGCGGTTTGTGTTGCATATCGACTGCCTCGAATGTCTATTATGTTAACTAGAATTGCGTGCTTCATACAACGAAATGAATAAAATAATAAAGCAATTCGTGTGCCAACGAAGACATATGCGTGTGTATCGGGAGTGGCAGCCGGGGTATGACCGATTTACCCCAAGGCAGGGGGCGAATATCTCTGAATCTGCTGAATTATAAATCCGCGAATCAAATTTTCACTTCGGGGGTCAGCGGAAATAGCCCCTATTGTTTATATTAATATAAACAATAGGGGCTCGATTTGTAATGACTATTCAAAGTTTGCTTTAATAAATTGGGCTTCTTCTTCAGGAGTAAGAGTTCCAGTAGCTTTACCGACATTTCCATTTTGTTCTCCCCAAAGGTAATTGTGATCTTCCACTATATTGTCGAAGTTTCCTTCTTTCCAGTTTCCTACGATTCTTAGCAATTCACTTTTATAGTCAATAACTTCGCTATCATTAATGAATTCATAGACTGCATTGATGTTTTCAGAATTCATTTCAAGGTTGTACCATTTTTCTTCAGAAACTACTTTTTGATGAGTCATACTGTGCATTGTTTTCATAACGTCTTCTCTTTTTGAAGATGGGCCAAGACCTAGTTCATATAGAATTTTTTCATTTTTTATTGTTTCTACTTCCGTATCTTCTTCTTCAGTTGTCTCGTATTCCACTTCCGTTGTCTCCAAAACAGGAGCCGTATCTTCTTGCTTTGCTTCATAATTTTTAGCGTTCTGATTGATTGTTATTATTACTGAAATAGCTGCTGCAGCTACTATAAGTCCAACCATTGACCATCTAAATTTATTCATTATAAGTTCCTCCGAGTCATAGTTCGATTATCACTCATTTCAGTTACATCCTTTTATGGATAAGCTAACCATTATGATAATAACATAAAATATTAACAAATAATCTTAAACTATTAAGTAACCATATGGATATAAAATTTTTTATTGGAAACCAATACAGAGTATCCTGAGACTACTGTTGACTATATGAACAGGCGCATTGGCGATACGTCCGTGTAAGTAGAAGAAGACCGCAAATTGGTCGCCTTTCTTCTATTGGAGTGCCGGTTCGACCCCGGCCACCGGTATCTTAGAACGACGATATAAAGCGGTTTTCCTTAATTGGAAAGCCGTTTTTTCGTGTCTTCACGGATTTTTAGTCGTGCGTTTTTATTTAGGCTATGTTAAATCAGAATGTTTTGATTTTCGCCCTAGAAAAAACGCCCACTGAAAGGGCGGTTGTTTGAACTAACGTTACCTGTTAGCGGAACAAAGCTGCCGATTGATCTCCGTGGCAACCTCGCGGTGAAGTTTATTCGATAAGAATCTAGCGACTCTCCCATTGCTTTAAAATGATAATTATTTCCTAGAAATTTATTAATAAAAAGCCGCGACAACTTCATGTACATCTGAATAATTTAATTTATGACATCAAAAGGAGGTGGTTGTATGAGTAATAAGCGTCCAGATGTAGTCATTATAGTAAGAGATGAAGAAAACTTTGAGAATATTGCTAAAATTGAAATAATCGGAAGCGCATCCCCGTGTAGAAAGTTCCTACGGGTAGGTGCTCCTATAAGTGATGTTGTATTATGTATGGTTAGGAATGGGTTTGTAAACGCTCAGGCTGAAAATGCTGTTATATTTTTCCGACCTAGGTAATGTCTGACTTCGACTTGATGTTACCCTTTTCAGGTAGACTGTAAAAAAAGTGGACAAGGCATGATGTTCATAATAGTCGACTTGGAAGGGAGTTTTTTATGGCTGTGTTAAATGTTAATGTTGATTTTTTTATAATAATAGGAGAAACCCAAGAGGTATATGGGCTTCCCTTATACTTATTTGATATTTTTAATAATGCAGAACAAACAAAAGAAAAAGACGCTTCCCACGCGGGCGGCGTCTTATTATTGTTTATTCTTATTATTGTATTTCTAAATACTAGTGTTCGGGAGGGGGATATTCTATCATTTTCAATATCCGTCCATTCTAAGCTACATAGGAAAACAATAACTTACAAACGTTCAAGCGGTGAACACGTTGAATATGAATCTTACGAATACAACCGAATAGTGTGACGTCATTCACGCTTTATATTATCCATTAAATAATTATTTTATCAGAATAGTATAGAGTACGTTTGATCTTACGATTAATAATAAAACGAATGGATCAAAGAGTATTAACTCTACCATTCGTTCCATTAACAGATTGGTCAATGATTTTAGATTTCAATATTCATAGCACTTAGCTCTGCTTCCGTATAGCCAGAAGAGGATAGTGCGATTTCAATTTCTTCAGCAGCCTTATAATCAAATAATTTAAATTTAGACATTAAAGCGAAAGCATTTTGATTTTCAATTGCCAAGGCAACAGCTTCCACGTCTTGCAATAACTTCAGGTCTTCAATGTAGAATTGAGCGGTTCTCATTGCTAGATACTCATTCATTGTAGTCGAACTATAGAAAAGACTTGTTAAAGTGGCGATTGCGTTAGGAACGAAAATCTTATTCATAATTACCCCTCCACTATTCTTAATATTCTGTCATTAAGTCACTTCTAGTATGAGTCACGATAAAAGTGTTGTCAATCTTTATCTTTTGTGCATTTTAACTCACCAGGTGAAAGTAGATATGTATATAACAGGCGACTTTTCCAAAGGCAAAAGTGATTGCCCGAAGCGCACGAAGTACGCGAAAGAATGAATGTTGCTGAGTTTACGAAACGAACCAAATTACATGGGACATGTTGATTCAAGCTCGATTGCTAGGTCTCGGAATCGATCATAACAAGATGGATAGAGGAGATACATATTAATTCCATTTACTTTATTCAACAAATGGGCCGATTTTACCTGCTTAAAAAAAGACAGCTCATAATCGAGTTGTCTTATTTATTTAAGTTGTATCTGGTTGAGCATCCAGTAAATAGCTGCAAAAAAAAGCCAGTGTCACAAGTGGCACGATTAGGCCGGATTTTTTTGGATTTTTTATAAATTCTTTCATTGATGAGATCCTTTATGTGTTTGAATATTTCAAAGGTCTAATGAAACAACAGATCCTTATTAACTGTAAAGTAGGCGGGCTTCCACATTACGCATCTCTCCAGATGAAACACAATCAGCCACAATTATTTGCAATGTTCTAGTAGCTGTCATTCGTTTGTCTGGATGCTTCATTTGTAGATGCTGTTGTATCGCTCGGAAAAGTTCATTATTTTCTGGACGGTTGGCGTTATAGATTTCTTGTAAACTTTTCGATTTTCCCATGGCTTTTCCTACTTTCCATCAATTGTGAAATACATATGAAAGTTTAATAATATTCATATGGTCTATATTTCCCTCTGAGGGCGTATAATTCCTTCTTTTTTCAATTAAATCTTCTTTAAAGAACAGTGAAGTTGCTCCTGATTTTTTACAAGGCGTTAGCTTAGCTGTCTTACTGCTTTACCGTTGTCGCATATGTAGTTGTTTTCTTTGTCTTTAACACGACGAAAATAATTCAGAGCCTGTGCCTTTAGATAAGACAGGAGGGAAGTATGATAAGTCCTTACAAAGGAGAATTAAAATCAGTAAATAATAGATGAAGCAGCATTTGAAGATTTCTATAAAACGAAGAAAGTAGCGCCTTTAACCTTCCTTCTATTTTATTATCCGCTTCGTATTTTTTAAATAATATCGATGAAATATGGTAATAAATAATAAAACCACTATTTAAGACACTTCAAATAACAAATTTTCTAAGGGGCGGCAAATTGTGAACAATATGGGATGTCAATGCAGGTCCAATGACGAGTTACAGCAACTGGTCGATCAGGCAAAAGAATATACAAATATGGGAACGGTGGCAGACTATATACCTGCTCTTGAAAAGGTAAATCCTAGGAATTTATCAGTTGCTATTTACTATCCTGACGGAACAGGATATTGTGCGGGGGATGTAAGTGGGAAAATGACCCTGCAAAGCATATCGAAAGTTTTGACACTTGCTCTTGTATTAATGGAAAAAGGGGAGGAATATGTCTTTTCCTATGTAGGTAAAGAACCTACTGGTGACCCTTTTAATTCGATTGCCAAGTTAGAGACAAACAAGCCATCCAAGCCGTTAAACCCGATGATCAATGCAGGAGCATTGACTGTGACCCACATGATTGCAGGTGACAGTGTGAATGAACGATTCAAGCGTATTTTAGATTTTATCCGGGAAATGACACAAAATCCCACTATTGGTTTTAATGAAGATGTTGCTCGGTCAGAATACAATACAGCAGACTTAAATAGGTCGTTAAGCTATTTTTTAAAGCAGCATAATGTAATAAATGAGGATGTGGAGGACTTAATCGAATTGTACTCGAAGCAGTGTGCCATTGAAATGGACAGCCAGGATTTGGCGAGGATAGGCTGTGTGCTGGCCATGAATGGGAAAGATTTGTTGACGGGAAAGCAAATCATCCCCGGGGACATTGCCCGTATTTGCAAGACATTCATGGTTACCTGCGGCATGTATAACGCATCAGGTGAATTTGCCATCAATGTTGGCATTCCGGCTAAAAGCGGTGTTTCAGGGGGAATCATGGGGGCCGTCCCCGGAAAATGTGGGATTGGAATTTATGGTGCAGCGCTGGATGAGAAGGGGAACAGCGTTGCCGGGATAAAAATCTTGGAAATGATGGCGAAAAAGTATTCTCTAAGTATGTTTAATTTTTAAACATTGACACCATTAGCGATGAGTTATTTTTAATTCGGATGTTGTCTGGCTAAGGAGAGTCAGAGAAGAGAGAGAATGAAGCTTGTAATAAGAGCTTTTTCGTTATGTTTGGTGTGATCTTACAGGAAAAGGCCTATCAGATTGGTACAGTGGCATTATTAAGTGAGGTTCAGTCTAAAGCCTTAAATAAACAAATCACTCACTTTAACGGCAAAAAAAGGACCTCTGCACATATGGCAAGGGTCTTAAGGTGATCATAACAAGTTGGATAGGAGAGATACTTTTTTATATAATGCATGTACCTCTTTATTCCGATGTTCCCCGATGTCATTTCTAAGGTGGCCTTTCATATCGGTCATTAAATCAGCTAATTTCAATGCCTTTTGCCTATCGGAAATATTGCTTCGAATGATATATTCATATTTTGCATTGTATTCAGTCAGTGACATTTCTTCCGTCCTCCCATAATATCATTTAAGCTGTCCTCTGTTCCTTCATTAGCAATCCCTATGTACTTTAGTGTAATTCCAGGATGTGAATGATTAAGGAGCATTTGTAACTCAGCAAGGTCCTTACTTCGTTTATAGTGCCAGTACCCGAACGTTTTCCGCATGGTATGGGTACCGACGCCCTCGATGTCCACCATGTCCGCTGCTTTATTAAGCTGTCTATAGGCTTGTATCTTGCTAATTGGCTTATCGCCCTTGCGTGAGGGGAATAGCCATTCACTATCGATGGTGGCTATATAGGCTGCCAATTCATTACATACATTATTAAGCTGTATTATTCTTGGCTTTTTTGTTTTGCCTTCCTTGATGATGACCTCCATCTTACCTTTAATGTCCTTTATCTTCAGCGATAATAAATCAGACACACGCAAGCCGGTATTGATGCCTAACAAGAACAATATGTAGTCTCTCTCGCTGCAATGTCTCTTCAGTGACCATTTCATATCATCTAATTTTTCCAATGATCTGATTGGTTGAACGTCAATTAAATGTTCTTTTGGCAAATGAGATCACCCTTATTTCACGCTAATGGAATCAGTGTTTTGAATGTATACTTTTTTATTAATTTAAGAGTAACACTTGAAAAGGATGGAAGTCAATGTGAGGTGTATCTGATATTTTTGGGACTGTCCACTTTTAAGGGTTCGGAGTATTTTAGTTGTTTATTCGTATTAAGGTTGAATAAGGGCATTAAAAACTTCTGGAACTTGATATAATGAATCTATAGGAATATTTTTCTAAACTGATGTTTTGATGGATATTTAAAAGATGAATTAATTCATTCTGAATTTATTATGCTTTAACAGGATTGGGGAAACCACCAAGAAGAGAGGTTTAGTTATATTGAAAAAGTTACTGCCTTTAATGTCAAGGTTGTTTACTATGGCAATTATGGTTGCGGTTTTTTACTGTATGTTCATGTTCGCAGATTTGGAGAATGAAAAGACAGACAGCGGGCGTCATAACGAGCGATCAGTTAATTTTGAAGAGATGAGCGATCAAGAAGAGAAGCCAGCAGGTTCTTTGGTGAACTATTGTAAAGATAGCGCTAATGAGAGTCGCACCTCCAGTTGGTTCGGTATTGAAGAAAACGTTATGGAACCTAGCGAATATACGGTTGAATGCATTGAACACTTGGAATAGCAGCAGAGTTCCTATGGATCAACCGTAAATTTGAAGTTCAGGACAACAAGGATATCCGGGACGTCAGGGTATAGCGAAAAGGTAAGGACATATTGCCGAACATTACCGTGAGCGGGGGGGCATCCAAAGATTTGGCTGGTTGGCTTAATGGAACGGAGCGGGATTTACGGGGAATATGAAGTGTTTTGGAAAATAAGAATTCGCTGAAATGATTGGTGACGAATGGGTACAGCGGGGGAGGCCGTATTTGCTGCATATAGAACATTGACACTAGCCTGTTAGGATTTAACCAAACAGGTTTTTAGTATGAAAGGAAATCCAATGGAAAAAATGGAATAGAATAGAATGAAGAATGAAGGAAAATTTTTCACCCCCATATCTTTTTCTCTTTCTGAAACGTTTATAGGATAGAGGGTGTTGAAGGAGTGAGAAAAATGATAAATAAGTTAAGGGAAGATATTTCTGAAGAAAAGGATAACGATGCGATTTTGCGTAAAGTCTATCCTGAATTGCTTCGGTTTTGCCGATTCCTGACCCAAAATAATTGGGATGGGGATGATTTGGCACAGGAAACGATATTGAAGGCAATGCAGGGCTATGGAAAGAAAACCGAGATAACAACGGCTTTATTGAAGACGATAGCCCGCCATTCCTGGATTGATACGATACGAAAAAGAAAAAAAGAATCATTAGACGAACTGTTGGATATCGAACAACAGGGATCAGTTGGGGAAAATGCCTTTGAAACGGTTGAATATATAATAAAGTCACTTACCCCGAAACAAGCCGTTGTTTTCCTGTTAAAGGAAGGATTCCTCTATCGGTCAAAAGAAATCTCAGATTATTTACACACCACGGAAACGGCTGTAAAGGCAATCTTGAACCGTGTGAAAAAGCGTTTTGCCGATGACGTTGAAGAGCGTAAGTTGTCTTGTGTGGAAGATTGGCAGGATGATGAGGAACAGCGGCTCTTGTCACTGATGACACAGGCTTTAAAAGCCCAGAATCCTGATATCCTCATTAGAAGCATCCCATCTTTCAAATCCCTGAACAGTGAATCGATGATTCCTAAACTTATGAATCGTTCGATTCTTTCCAAATCAAGCTTCACTCCTTCAAACACACTCTCAATGGCTGCATAGCCAATATCATTGTTAGGAGGAAGAAGAGATATGACCACAATTCCATATGTAATTGAGCAATCAGGCAAGGGTGAGCGCTCGTATGATATTTATTCCAGACTTCTAAAAGACCGTATCATCATGATTGGGGAAGAAATCACCGATCATTTAGCCAATAGTGTGGTTGCCCAATTGTTATTCTTGGCAGCAGATGCACATGAGAAGGAAATTACCATTTTCATAAACAGTCCGGGGGGATCGACCAGTGCCGGTTTCGCCATTTATGATACGATGCAATATATTAAGCCTGATATCCGGACTGTATGTACGGGGATGGCTGCATCATTCGGTGCCATGCTTTTATTGGCGGGTACGAAAGGGAAAAGGTGCGCTTTGCCAAATAGTGAAATAATGCTTCATCAACCGCTTGGTGGTGCGAGGGGGCAAGCCACGGAAATTGAAATTTCTGCCCGAAGGATTTTGAAACTAAAGGATCATATCAATCAAATCATTTCGGAAAGGACTGGGCAGCCTATCGAAAAGGTGGCGAAGGACACAGATCGTGATTACTTCTTAAGCGCAATAGAGGCGAAGGATTACGGTATAATTGATGAAATAATCGTTCAGGATAATTAATCCTGATAAAAACGCCATCAGTAAGTCAAAAATAAGCTGGATGAAAACGAAAAGAAACTGTCGATATCTATATCGGCAGTTTCTTTTTTACCTTTGACATTACTCCAATAAGGCCAGTTCCTCAGGAGGTTTGAGTGTTTACCATTCAACTCAGTCATTCGCTTATGGGGAAGTCAAGTAATGGATTCTTACACTTGATACAGGAGTTTTATTTCTTAATAATTAGTCTGCTCGACTCGTTCTCCTTGTTTACGGGAACGTCTTTTCCTACAGTGACCCTGCGAACGACGCGGTGCTGGTCCCCGTAATCGGCAATAGCGTAATGCTGCGTGGCTAGGTTATCCCAAATGACCACGTCCCCTTCACTCCATTGCCAACGCACGGTATTTTCTAAGCGCGTGACGTATGAATCGAAGATGCTTAATAATCTTTCAGATTCACTTGTTGTATATCCTTCCACTCTTCCAGCAAAGCCGCCTAATAACAAATGCTTTTTTCCTGTTTCTGCGTGCACGTGAACGACTGGATGCCTTGTTTTATAAATGGTCGATTCGAATATATCACGATATTTCTTTTTAACCTCATCATCAATGTTTTCGGCTGGTTTGAATTGTGCATAATCATATTCATTTGTATGGATTGCCCATAGTCCATCCGCTAATTTCTTCAATCCATCCGGCAGGTCCTCATATGCTTTATTGGTATTTGCCCAGACTGTATCGCCGCCAACATCAGGGATGGTTACACCTCTTAAAACAGAGTATTTAGGAACTTCTGGAACAAAAGTGACATCAGTATGCCAATGGTTTGCTTTAGCACCCCGTTCGGAATCAAGTTCGAAAATATAGTTAGTATTGTCTTTGACCGGTACTGTAGGATGTGCATAAGGCTCACCCAATAGTTTGGCAAATGCTTCTTGGCTGGCATCGTCCAAATGGTTTTGACCTTTGAAGAATACGACTTTATGATCGTTTAACGCTTGTTTGATTTCACTGAAAATAGCTAAATCCAAGTCTCCGCTTAATTGGACTCCTTGAATTTCCGCTCCAATCCTTCCTGCTACGGGTACCACTTTTAATTGTTGTGTTTTAGTTTCCGTCATAATCAATCTCCTCCTGTAAGGTATGTTTTTTTATTTTTTAAAAGCTTCATCAATGTACTCATTGTGGATCTGATTTTTAAAATTAAATGATTTCTTGATATAACCCACACCAGCTAAAGTATCGATTGATTCTTGTTGTGCCTTGATGGCATCTTCGGTAAAGTAGATATTTGGTTCTTCAGCTGTTATTATTTTTTTGACTGTGCTCACAGGCAATTTAGTTTCTTTAGAATAAATTTCAGATGCTTCATCTGGATTTTCAATTTGCCAATCGGCAGCTTTTTTATAAACCTTTAAGTAGGCCTCGACGATTTCAGGGTGTGCTTTTGCAAACTCGTTACGTGCAATGATTGCACCAGGAGCTAATATTTTTCCTTTTACATTAAGTGCGACTGCATTACCTTTTTCAATATTATTAAGGTAATAAGGGTTCCATATCGCCCAGGCGTCCAATTGTTTGGTTTCAAAAGCGGATTGAGCATCATCCGGTTGTAAATTGATGAGTTTAATATCATCAGTCGTTAAACCATGTGCTTTCAATGCCTTGATTAAATACACATGACCCGTTGTCCCCGAGGCAACACCGATCGTTTTTCCCTTTAAATCTTCAATCTTCTTTATGTCACCTTCTGGCTGAGCCAGGATCCGGACAGATGACTCACCTCGACCTGTTTGTGCAATCACTTCAAATGGCAGATTCTTATCAATTCCGGCAATTAGTGCACCATCCCCTAAAAAAGATAGGTCAACCCGATTGGAAGCGAGGGATTCCAAAAGCGGGGGACCACTCGGGAATTCACTCCACTCGATTTGGGCATCCAGTTTAGAAAACTCTTCGTCGAACAATCCCTTTTCCTTTGCAATGACCAATGGCCCCATCTTGCCATTTAAGGCAATATGAACTTTAAGTGGATCACTTTTCCCGGAAGCTTTACCGGCATCGGAATTACAACCTGCCAATACAGCAATGCTAATGATGGCAAGTAATACTGCGGTTAACTTGTTACGATATTCCTTCATGAATTCCCTCCTTTTTTATTACACTTACCACATCTGGATAGTCAGATTAATAACAAAAAAGAGATTCAACGAAGAGTATGCCGGGGTTACTCTTCATTGAATCTCCGGTAGTCCAGTTGATTCACATGACCTTTATTTAATTGGTTTTTTGTGAAGCGGATTTGTGTATGAATGCATCTTAACAGGTGTTAGAATAATCTGTCAATTTATTTATTGATTAATCCGATAAAATAAATTGGTATTCGGTGTTGATTATAAATAATCGATAAGTTAATATAAAATGAAATATTGAATCGACTAGTTAACTAGAGATTCAGCAAAGGGACAATATGTGCCTTATTGCTGGATCTCTATTTTTTTTATTTGAGAAAGGGTGAGGATATTGGTAGCGACGTTAGAAATTAATCATGTAAGCAAAACATTTAAGAATGATAATGAAAGTGTCCATGTTTTGGATAATTTAAATCTGAGCGTCAAAAATGGTGAGTTCGTCACCATCATTGGTCCGAGCGGCTGTGGGAAAAGCACATTATTAAAGCTGGTCGCAGGACTTGATTCAGACTTTGACGGCTCGATCATAGCAGGGGATCATCCGGTTAGCGCCCCTTCTAAAGACCGTGGTTTCATTTTTCAGGAGCACCGCTTATTTCCATGGCTAAACGTGGAGAAAAATATTGCAGGTAACCTTCCATTAAAAAAACCGGACATTAGAAAAAGGGTGGATGATTTAATTTCACTTGTTAAGCTAAAAGGATTTGAAAAGGCGTATCCACGCCAATTATCAGGTGGAATGTCGCAGCGTGTTGCCATTGCCAGGGCCTTATTACGTAATCCTGAAGTTTTATTGCTGGATGAGCCATTCGGTGCATTGGATGCTTTCACGCGAACGCATCTTCAAGAGGCTTTGCTAGAAATATGGGAGAAGAATATGACAACGATGGTGCTTGTCACCCATGATATTGATGAATCCATCTTTTTATCGAGCAAAGTGGTAGTCATGGAGGCAAAGCCTGGACGGATTAAGGCTATCGTTCCAATTGATTTACCATATCCAAGAACTCGAACAAGCAAAGCGTTTCAGGAATTCAGGACCGTCATTTTAACCCAACTTGATCATCATCCTGAAGAAAGGGAAGATTGGAGCATTTAATTAATTTTTGAAAAAAGGAAGGATGAAAAATATGTCTACACAGACCGTTGCTCAAAACAAGTCGCTTGTCATAAGGAAAACGAAAAAACAATCCAAACTTGCCAAATCAGCATTGCGGGGTTCGTTCCTTCCCGTTGTCGTGTTGATTGCATGGCAATCATTAGGTTCGGCTGGCATCCTGCCGGCCCAATTATTCTCATCACCTTTATTAATCGTCACGACTTTCATTGATCTCGTTCAGTCAGGGGAAATGGGCATGCATTTACAAATCAGTTTAACGCGGGCTCTTCTTGGCTTTGCGTTAGGTGGTTTTTTAGGCTTATTGCTAGGAGTCATCGTTGGCATGCAAAAAAAATCCGAGGAATATCTTAATCCAAGCATTCAAATGTTACGAACAGTTCCTTTACTTGCGATTACCCCTTTATTCATTATGTGGTTCGGGTTTGGTGAACTATCCAAAGTGCTGCTTATTGCTTTAGGTGCTTTTTTTCCTCTATATTTACAAACTTTTTTGGGCCTTCGGAATGTGGATAAAAAACTATACGATGTTGCCCGAATCTTAGAGTTTAGCCGTCTGGAACAAATAACGAAGCTCATGATTCCGGCAGCTTTGCCAAACATATTGCTTGGTATCCGTTTAGCCTTAAGTGCGGCTTGGATGTGCCTGGTCGTAGCTGAATTGTTGGGTGCGGATAGAGGGGTGGGCTTCATGATCCAGGATGCCCGTTCATTCATGCAAACGGACGTCGTATTCGTAGGCATCATCATTTTTGCCCTCGCTGGCAAAATCTCCGATTCGTTTGTCCGTTTTTTAGAAAATCATTTATTGAAATGGCAAGATAGTTTTAAAGCCTAATTGAAAAGGATGCCCGCCCTGTTTTGGGTGGTCATCCTTTTCTTGTTTGTAGCGTGTTTTTAATTGATTTCTCTATGTAAGGGCAAATAAATGGTGAACGATGTTCCTTTGTTCAATTCGCTCTGCACCACGATTTTTCCTTTGTATTTTTGAACGATGGAATAACAAACGGTCAGGCCGATACCTGTTCCCCTGTCTTTAAGCGAATAAAATGGGGTGCCGAGTATTGCAAGCTGTTCTTTGGAGAGGCCTATTCCTGTATCCGTTATTCGTATTTTTGCCATAGTGCGTTCCTGCTCTGTTTCCACTTTGATGAATCCGGGATTGTTCATTGACTCAATTCCATTTTTCATGATATTGACCAGTATCTGCTTAAGCTCGATGGGATTCATGTTAATGTGCAGGTCGTCACGGAAATCCAAGAGAAAGCCTATGTTGCGATTATTGGCGAAACTCGTTAATAGATCGGAAATCTTTTGGATTTCGAAATTTAAAGGAATGACCTGTACATTATCCGTTTGAGGTTTTGCCAAAGACAAATAGTCATTGATTATCACTTGTGTATATTCAAGTTCTGTAAGCATGGTCTGTACATAAAATTTTTCCGTTTCATTCAGTTCCTTCTCTTGATCTAATAACTGGGCAAATCCTTTTACGACTGTAATCGGATTACGTATCTCATGTGCAATGGTGGCAGCGAGCTGTCCGACTGAGTTCAGTTGTTTGGCCTGCTGTATTTCCTTATGAAATGCATTAGTGGATTCCACCCTATTATTGGTTCCTATGAATACGAATACCAATATGATTTGTATAGCGATGAAATTAAGCGTGTTGCCGAAACTATCCAAAGCGACATATTCATAAGTATATTGAAGATCCGATTTTGAAATGATCAAGATGGAAGCGGGACCTAATATGAAATTTAAAGTGGCGACAATATAAAACCCGATTTTATCAAAGAGAAAAATGGGAATCAAGGGTGCTAAAGCAAATAAAGACATCATGATTGCGGTATCTGGAAATATCAAGAATTTTCCGTATAAATAAACAGTAATTAAGAAAATGAATAGGGTTTTATAAAAATTGACTTCTGTTTTTAAGTAAAATAACAGAGAAATTATCATCCCCGATATTAAAATGACCTGTAATATCATCTCGTAGGGATTATCTTTCCAACTTATAGGTGATACAGAAATCCCAACTAATAGTAAAAAGGATATCATTGCCATGAATGCTTTCAGTATAAATCGGTGTTTGTTTTGATAATATTGATAATTTTTTAACATAATTCCCCTTAATATTAATATTCTGTTGTTTGCTTAATAGTAATATGATACTAGTTTTTTGTAAATCAGAAAAAGATAGATTTTGCCATCGATAGTCTCTCTATATATAGTACCGGAAGGGGAGGTCAAGGAGTTAGGGAACAATTCTGTCCATGCCCCCTTGGTATGTCAACATTGTAACATCTGATCTAATATCTGAAATTTATCGGCTTTAAGCATGGTTTATTATGGATATAGCAGACTTGACGTATTAATGAAACGGTTAAAGACTTATTAAACAGCGAAGAAAGGAGTTAAGTAACAAGGAGTAAATGGTTAGTTGGTGGTATTTGGGTGACTGTTTTTTTCTACTATTTCAATATGTACATGCCAAGAAACTTTTTATATTTTCTTATTAGATTACCAGTATCCATGTTTAGCACATTTCTCATTTATAATTTTTTTGGATAAAGAGGCTTAATCAATAATTAAGCCATCATTCATATTGGGTTAGGTACAACAAACTAATGAAAGCACTGTGGGTAATTTTTTTGATAGGTTATTTTACTCATTTTGACTAATATATTATTTCTTTACATTATATTATCTGTAGATTCACATTCCCCTTCTAAAATGATGGTAATAATAGGAGGGAGAGAGGGAAAATGAAAACGAATATAAAGAAATTCGGTTTTTGTATGATGAGTGCGGCCTTTATATTGCAAGCTACTTCCATGGGGGCCTCAGCTGCAAATGGAAATCATTCCAATTCATCTATTTATGAGAAGAAAATCGTGAATATTGCACATCGGGGAGCTTCTGGTTATGCACCTGAACATACCATTCCCGCTTATCAATTGGGAGAACAAATGAAAGGTGACTACATAGAAATCGATCTTCAGATGACCAAGGATGGAAGATTGATAGCAATGCATGATGAAAAGGTGGATCGTACGACGAATGGTACAGGTCTGGTGAAGGATTTAACGCTGGCAGAAATCAAGCAACTGGATGCCGGTTCATGGTTTAATGAAAAATATCCGCAATTGGCAAAAGAGGTATATGAAGGGTTAAAGGTTCCCACTCTTGAAGAAGTCTTTAAGAAGTTCGGAAAGCAGGCCAATTACTATATCGAAACAAAGTCCCCTGAAGTATATCCAGGAATGGAAGAAGAACTTCTGCAGGTTCTGGAAGAATATAAAATGGTGGATTCAAAAGGCCGTACCAAGAATGTATTAATACAATCGTTCAGTAAAGAAAGCCTTATGAAGGTTCATGACATGAGTCCAAAGTTACCGCTTGTGCAACTCTATTCTTATAAGAACCCAGCAACCATTTCAGATGAAGAATTGGAATCCGTTAAGGAATATGCAATTGGCGTTGGCCCGAACTTCAATAAGGTTGATGGACAATATGTGAAGATGGTTCGCAGTCATGACCTTCAATTCCATCCATATACAGTAAATGATAGAGCGGATATGAAAAAGGCTCTTGAATGGGGTGCAACGGGGCTGTTCACTAATTATCCTGATGTATTCAGCGAGGTACTAAGAGAGTACAAGCATGATAATCACAATGAAAATGGGAATTAATAAGTAATTATGTGAGTCCCGGTTTTCCGGGGCTTTTTTTGTAATAGAGTCATGTGAACTTGAAGATGAGGCTCTATTGTTCATGTCCGATGTGCTGCCAACCGCATATTGGAGTGTAGAGAACGCTGGAGTCAAGAAAGATGATACGGTAGCGGTACTTGGTTGTGGCCCGATTGGCTTGATGGCTCAGAAGTTCGCTTGGATGAAAGGCGCAAAAAGGGTCATTGCAATCGACAATCTTCCTTATAGGCTCAATAAGGCAAAACAGATGAATAAGGTTGAGGCGTATAACTTCGACGAGTATAACGATATGGGCAGCTACATTTAGGAAATCACTTCAGGCGGGGCCGATGAGGTCATAGATTGTGTGGGTATGGATGGCAAGAAATCAACGATCGAGGCGATTGAGCAAAAGCTGAAACTTCAGGGCGGAACGTTAAGCGCGATCGGGATTCCACTTAACGCCGTACGTAAATTCGGTACGATCCAATTGACTGGCGTATACGGATCCAAATATAACATGTTCCCATTAGGCAATTTATTTGAAAGGAACATTAACCTGAAAATGGGGCAAGCACCAGTCATTCACTACATGCCAAAGCTTTTTGATGAAATCACGGCTGGAAAGTTCGACCCCACGGAAATCATATCCCATAAAGCCCCTCTCGAAAAAGCGAGTGAAGCTTATCAAATCTTTAACGATCACGAAGATGAATGCATTAAAGTGGTGTTAAAGCCATAATCTGAAGCTTATAAAAAGTCCAATGCATGGAGCTGCATTGGACTTTTTGGCTATGTTCACAAATAGTAAATGGCGTATTATGGATAAACGTATAAAAGAGTTGTGAAATATGAATGATAATTATGCCTTTGAACTGAAGAAATCAGGATTACACTGATTTTTTTACTATAATGGGTGGCTTTCGTTTCAGGGGAATCCGGAAATGTGACGACTGACCCTTCAATTGATGAAGGAGCATATGCCAAGTGAACTTGAATAAGGGTTTTTGGTAATGAGATGGAGTATTTATATTATATAATGATAGTGACAAAAGGAGGATGTATAGATGGTATATAATTCGGCAGCAGAACTTTGTGAAGGGTTTGGGTATCCGCCCGTTCACGTTAAATTGACGATAGAGATCGTCGATAAGAGATTGGGACCTGTAACGGCGGAAGCAGAGATTGCCATCAAGCCTGTTAAGTCAAAGGAATATCTAGAAGTATTGGTGGAAGAATTGGAATCGGAGCATATCTTTGCTGATGAAAATGGCAGTATCTATGGCAGCTTCGGCATCGATCAAAGCATCCAGATATATGATGAAGTCCTGACTACAATTCCGTTCGAAGAGTTAATAGGAAAGGAAAATTGGAAAGAGACAATTGAGGAATCAATCATTGTGGATAAGCTAAATGAACAACTGGGGAAATCCCTCAATGATTATCAATTCAGTGATTTGAGCGGGAAATATAAATTCAGGAAAAGATGTACGATAACGGAACTTCAATTCATAGAATAAACCAAAACTGGAGAAGGCGAAATGCTTTCTCTTTTTTCGATGCTATCATAATCAAATGTTTATAGTGACACAATCCGTTAGGTTTTTTAAACATACACAATGACAAGGAGAGATCAGTAAGGCTTTTTATAGTTTCAACATACATTTTTTTATGGTTTTACATAGGGTAATATATTGATAAGGACTTTTACAAGAAAACGAAATGTATATTTTAAAAGATAAAAAGGAGAATATATGAAAATTGGTTTGGTACGGCATTTTAAGGTGGCACATGAATTTCCCACTGGGAGACCTGTGACGGCGGATGATATGAAGCAATGGTTTGAGGACTATGATGCAGCGGATATCATTTACGGAACGACTTTATTTGGTGTGGAGGAATGGCAGGAATGTTATAGCAGTGATATGTCGAGAGCTGTCAAGACAGCGGAACATATCTATCCAGGTACGGTTCATCGGATGGAGGAGCTGCGGGAAATACCTTCCCCTCCTCTTAAAGGAAAGGTTAAGCTGCCGTTCATCCTTTGGGCCATCTGGATTCGCTGCTGCTCGGTAATCAACAAGCAGACAAGGGCGGAAATTAAGATCGCAGAGCGAAGAATCAATAAAGTATTGGATGAGGTCTTAGCAAAGGGGGACAGGGATGTTCTGATCGTGAGTCATGCCGCCCTCATGGTATATATAAGGAAAGAGCTGATACGACGTGGGTTCACTGGTCCAAAATTCAAGATTGCCAGTAATGGAAAGCTTTATGTATTTGAAAGATGATAAAGGGGAAAATATTAGGTTTCCCACCAGAAAGGGTAAGTCATTTTTGCTTATTTTAAGAAAGAGGAAGGCATTTTCCGAATAGTTATTCTTTTTTTATTGGTTGTGGTTTATTATTGTAATAGTGTAATTTTTACGAATTCAATAATAGGGAAAGAGGGGTGGACATTTTGCTGAAGGCAGTTTTTTTTGATTTAGATGATACATTACTATGGGATCAGAAAAGTGTAAAAGAGGCTTTTGTGGCCACATGCGAAGTGGCTAAGGAGAAATATGATCTGAATGTCGACGAGTTTGAAGAAGCGGTGCGAAAGGAAGCACGTGAGCTTTATTCTTCTTACGATACATATGCATTCACTCAAATGATCGGAATCAACCCATTTGAGGGATTATGGGGAAATTTTCAGGATGATCATGATGAATTCCGGAAGATGGCCGGGATTGCACCGGCTTATCGGAAAGAAGCGTGGACGAGAGGTTTGAAGGCATTAGGGATCGATGATCCGGAATTTGGGCTTGAACTGGCAGAACGTTTCCCGGCCGAGAGACGCAAAAAGCCATTTATCTATGAAGAATCCTTCCGTGTTCTGGATGAATTAAAAGGGAAGTACAAATTGCTATTGCTTACGAATGGATCTCCTGAACTGCAAAATACCAAACTTGAAATTACGCCTGAACTGGTTCCTTATTTCGACCAAATCGTGATTTCAGGCGCATTTGGACGAGGTAAACCAGATGCCTCCATTTTTGAGCATGCTTTGGAAATCATGGAGCTTGATAAGGATGAAGTATTGATGGTCGGCGATAATTTAATGACCGATATCCTTGGAGCATCACGGGTAGGTATAAAGTCGGTTTGGATAAATCGCCATGATAAGGAACGGAATGAAGTGATTCCAACCTATGAAATCAAGCATTTAGAGGAGCTTTACCCAATCCTTGAGAGCCTGGGGAAATAATTAACGGTCCTCTCCAAATAACAAATTTTGGAGAGGTGTAATGAAAATATTAGGTCTTTCAAATTATTTACAGAATGAAAAGGGTGAGATATAGTTACCCTGTAATCAATTAAATTATTCAGACTAGGGGTGTCCAATAAAAGTTGGGCTGAGAGAGAAGCGCTTAAGCTTCTTAACCCTCAGGACCTGATCTGGTTCATACCAGCGTGGGGAAGTTAGAATCTACTAAACAATGACATTTCAATTGGTCATTTCTGTAGTCATACTAACGTTAGCCGGGTCTTAAATATGAGATCTGGCTTTTTCGTGCGAAATGGATTGGATTTTGTCCTTTTTAAATGAACTTAAAAAGGAGAAATGAAATCATGATGAGTAATTCTGTAAATGACATGAACGTTTCAATTATGTCCAGTTTTGCCGGGAGTAAAAAAGTGTATGTTGAGGGATCTAGACCTGATATTAAAGTACCTATGCGTGAAATTAAGTTAAGTCCGACTACAGGGGCATTCGGCGAAGAGGAAAATCCGCCTTTACGAGTTTATGACACAAGCGGTTTTTATACGGATTCAGATTATCCCATTGATATTCGTAAAGGTCTTGCCCCGATTAGACGAAGCTGGGTTCTGGAACGGGAAGATGTTGAAGAGTATGATGGCCGTGAAATAAAGCCCGAAGATAACGGGTATAAAAAAGTTGAGTCACAATCCAACGCCGAAGTTTTTCCGGGATTGAAAAGAAAACCATTGCGTGCAGTGAAAGGCCAAAACGTAACCCAGCTCCATTATGCCCGTAAAGGTATCATTACTCCAGAAATGGAGTTCATTTCGATCAGGGAAAATGTAGCCCCTCAGTTTGTAAGAGAAGAGGTAGCTAGCGGACGGGCTATCATTCCGGCAAATATTAACCATCCTGAAAGTGAGCCAATGATCATCGGACGTAATTTTCATGTGAAAATAAATGCGAATATTGGAAATTCCGCTGTTAGTTCATCGATCGAAGCTGAAGTGGAGAAAATGACTTGGGCTACACGATGGGGTGCAGACAATATAATGGATCTTTCCACTGGAAAGAACATTCACACGACTCGGGAATGGATTATCAGAAATTCACCTGTGCCAGTTGGGACGGTTCCGATATATCAAGCATTGGAAAAAGTGAATGGAGTCGCGGAGGATTTAAATTGGGAAGTTTTCCGGGATACATTAATCGAGCAGGCTGAGCAAGGTGTCGATTACTTCACCATACACGCTGGTGTGCTTTTGCGATACATCCCAATGACAGCAAAGCGAGTTACGGGAATCGTTTCCCGAGGGGGCTCCATCATGGCACAATGGTGCTTGGCCCACCACCAAGAAAGTTTTCTCTATACTCACTTTGAAGAGATTTGTGAAATCATGAAGGCGTATGATGTCTCTTTCTCATTAGGTGACGGCCTCCGTCCGGGATCCATTGCAGATGCAAACGATGAGGCACAATTTGCTGAATTGGAAACACTTGGGGAACTGACGAAGATTGCTTGGAAGCACGATGTTCAAGTCATGGTGGAGGGACCTGGTCACGTACCGATGCATTTAATTAAAGAAAATATGGATAAGCAGCTGGAAGTCTGTCAAGAAGCACCATTCTATACCCTGGGACCATTGACAACGGATATAGCTCCTGGATACGATCATATCACTTCTGCGATTGGTGCTGCCATGATCGGATGGTTTGGAACTGCCATGCTTTGTTATGTGACACCGAAAGAGCATTTGGGACTTCCGAATAAAGAGGATGTTCGGGTAGGGGTCATAACTTATAAAATTGCGGCCCACGCAGCTGACCTTGCTAAAGGTCATCCGCATGCAAGAAAACGGGATGATGCCCTTTCGAAGGCTAGATTCGAATTTCGTTGGAGAGATCAATTCAATCTTTCCCTCGATCCTGAAAGGGCGGTCGAATATCATGATGAAACTCTACCGGCTGAAGGTGCCAAAACAGCTCATTTCTGTTCAATGTGCGGCCCGAAATTCTGCAGTATGAGAATCTCTCAGGACATCCGTGATCTGGCGAAGGAAAAGGGTCTGGGTTTTGAGTCGGTAATCGATGAAGGGCTTAAAGAAAAAGCGAGTGAATTCAGGAAAACCGACGGGGAAATCTATCAATGATTCCGACGAGAGGGAGAATTCGATGAATCGGGTAATCCAGATAAAAGTTGAAATGAAACAGTTGGAAACTCAATTGGAACAGCTGAAAAGAGAGCTGAACATTTTTCGGGAGAATTGTAATCATGAATTTGTAAAGAATGATTATAGTCAACAATGTACAAAGTGCTACTTAATCGAAAGTCTGCAATGGTAGTGATGCCTTAATTGTCCCTTCATTATCCGAATTAACCCCCTTAATCATGTTGGGGCATTCAATCACAAAGTCAACATGATTAAGGGGATATTTCATTACTTTTTACAAACTTGTTTTAGTAATATGAAGAGGATGAGGGACAAGCCATCCCTTTTCCTTACTCAATCGTAGGAATTCAGCACTTTTTGGTATGGAATTGTGCGAACATCTGTGCAATATCTTCGCGGATGCATTGACCCATGATTTGGCTGCAAGTAACTAATCATGCATTAATATCGATTGATACTGAAGCACAGATTTCAGGATCTTGAAGTCGTGCCCCAGCGGGAATATCCTCTAAATTTGATTTAGGCCTTTCAGGTGGTGATGGTCACTTTCCTGTTTCCCTTGATTGATCACTTCTACGAGTAATTTATAAAGGTCCTTATCACCAGTATGATTACGCATAGTTTGATGACATGCAATCAAGCCTTTTGTTGTTAGAAATGCCCATGTTCCAAATACCTCACCGTAATGCATAGGCTCTTCTTTCGGATTTTCGCTTAAAATTCCCATAACCATCCTCCTTAAGAATTTCACTGTTTAACGTAGTTAAGTTACCCTGTACTAATCCATGTATGCATCGTTAATTCTTGGAAAACGTTGGAGTGATTTTAGCCTTTTATTCCTTGTAGCCTTTCTTGATAACATTCATCACAGAGCATTTCATTTCTATCCATGTCAGTAACTTGAAACGTTACAACATGGATTTTTTTTCTTCCGTTTCATCAGTACAATAGAAGCATTTATGTGTCATTAGAAATCCTCCCATTCAAATAAAAGTGTTTATAGTTTAAAACGTCACGTTTTTTTTATACAGAAAACATGACTGCCGCTTAATTGTTCTTCTTGGAAGAGTTTAGTTTGAATAATCCAGTTGGGGTTTAACATACTAAACTTGTTCACATGATTGATAAAACGAGGAGGGAAATACAATGCAAAACCAATATCAACAAGGTCAAGTACATCAGAACATGCAAACGGGTGCCATCCCACCACAAATGAATCACGGTGGTCACGAATTATTCGATGTACATGAAGTGTTGTCTGGAACGATTGGTACTTTAAACACATACACTCTTTTGCGTCAGCATGTAAAGGATCAGGAATTGATGGATATTCTGGATCGTCAATATCAGTTCATCCAAGATGAATATAATATTTCATTGGAGTGCTTCCAAACGGGCCAGGATCCTTCTAAACGGACCCAGAGTTACAAAATGAACCAAGGTAACGATTTCATATATGGATTGACACCAACACAGCCAAAGAAACCTTTGCAATCCGTGTCGGAAATTACGGATGAATGCATTTCAGGCTTGATGCTTGGAGCTGTCAAGTCTGCAGCATCCATGAAAGCGATGGCAGCGCTTGAAATAACGAATCCGGTGGTTCGCCGCGTATTTGCAGATTCCGTTCCGAACTGCATTGAAATGGCATATGAGATTTCGATATATCAAAACAAACATCATTACTACCAAGTTCCACAGCTTGCACAGCAGGATATGCAACAAATGATGAATTCGTATGCACCCGCACAAGGAAATAACAACAACATGAGTCATTAATAGCATTTGTTAAGAACAGAAAGAAGGGATAGGACTAACTCTCCTATCCCTTCTTTATCATTGTTTCATCTGATTTATTTCCTGAATGCATTCCTGGACAAGGGTAACAGCCTGACTCATGGTGGCTCCTCCGCCAAATGCCGCGGTCACGCCAATGGCTTCAAGAATTTCTTGTTCGGAACAGCCTTGATCAAGACATCCTTTTGTATGATAGATAATACAATATTCATCTTGTGAATATAAGCTTATTCCTAGTGCGATAAGCTGTTTTTCTTTCTGGGATAATTGACCTTCTTTAAAGCACTCTTCCGTAAACGAATTGAATTTCTCTGCGAGATCAGGCATTTTATGCGTAAAGACACCGATTCCAGCTTTATAATCACGAAGAGCATTTTCAGTAGAATTGTTAGCTTCAAATTCCATTTTCCATTCAGCTCCATCCTAAATTTTTTCATCAAAAATTAGTATGAGCTAAATGTTGGACGATTAAACAGAAACATAGGAGTTTACTAAAGTAATCATGGAACCCACCTTCTAACAGGCAAGTGAACCCTTAGGCCGGGTGGCTTTGAACCATTGATAGCAAAGGATGCAAATAAGTGCAACGTCAATGGCATCACCGGCATAGTACATTAACATTCCTCCATTTTCCGCTTGTCCCTTGGTGACTCCGCTTGGAGGATGGGCAAAAATATATTTAGAAAGGACATCATGGCCGGCCAGTGAAATTGTAAATACGATAGCTCGAAACATGAAGCTGAACCTGTGGGGCGCAGGGTCCATATAAATCATGGACGCAGTGAATAGATAGCCCGCTATGAACACGTGAAAATGCACCAATGCATGTAGAAGGGCATTTTGATGCATCAACTCATATAACTCAGTCGTATAAAGTATCCAGAGTCCCCCAATATTAAGCGCGGAAGCAGTGATTGGATTACTTAAAATGCGCAGCGGCCAACTTTTCAACAAATTTGAAAGGCGTCTTGCTGATTGTACATCAAGTGTTCGCAGTGCAAGAGTAATAGGTGCAGCAAGCACGAGGAGGGTTGGTGCAATCATACCAAGCAGTAAATGACTAACCATGTGCGCCGTGAAGTCCATATGCGCGCGATTGGCTATGGGGCCTATAATTGCAGAGGTTGCACAGATTGTACCAAGAATCCAAAAGAACGTACGGTATAAGGGCCATTTTTTATAGCGGCGGTTCGAAATTACGACAGCTGCTAGATAAATAACTATAGCAAGCGAGAAAAGAATCAAAAAAATCGGTTCAAAACCAGTTCCAATATCATGAATATGTCCATTACTGTGCATTGCGACCGCCTTCTTTCACTTTAAGTAAGCTGCGCCATGTTTGAATGAGGAAGGTAATGCCGATCAGTATCATGATTGCGGCTGCAATGTTCCAAATCAAGTCGTATGGGAGAATATCGACATTGTAACGAATTTGATGGAGACGCATTAGCTTGTGCTGGATGGTCCCATCATATAACTGAAAAGAACCTGCCCCGAGCAAAACTCCTCCTATCCACCTTTTCAGCCATAATCCCTTTCGGCGGCGAAGGTCAGCGAACATGAACAGAGACCCTACCGTTGCGAACCAGCTTAGGGCATGAAATAAACCATCCGAGACAAGTCCGATACTGGATGTGGACTTGTCATAGAAATGGTGCCAATGTAATAGCTGATGAAAGATGGCTTCATCGATGAATGCCACCAATCCGAGCCCGAATAGAAAACCAGACCATAGATTACGAGCGGAATAAGTATATCGTAATTCTGAAATGGATTGATTTTTTTGATTTCGGGGCCTGAAATCCATTTTCCATCCTCCTTTTAAGTTTCTTTATATGTGGTTGATTTTCCTATATATGGTTCTTTCTACTTTACCCTGTATTGCAAAGTTATAGACAGGTAAATGGATCTTTTATAAATCTTATTAGTGATCCATTCATGGTCCTAATATAATCCTGGATTTTTAGTTCAATGTTCAATTTTCATTTAATGTATTTTTTTCCAATTACTGTTCATTATAACTGGATTCATGTTTCAAGCATGGACAGGCGGGTAATAAAAATTTAGAAAGTCAACTATTAATAAAAGGAGGAGTCAAAATGTTTCGTCATCAAAAAGAATTGCAATTTGAAGTTAAAGTAGAGCGGCCAGATCCGATGCTTGCACGCCAAATTCAGGAAGTGTTAGGTGGACAGTTTGGGGAAATGACTGTCATGATGCAATATCTTTTTCAGGGCTTTAACTGCCGTGGGGAAGAAAAATACAAAGATATGCTGATGGATATTGGTACAGAGGAAATTGGACATGTAGAGATGCTTTGTTCGCTCATTAGTCAATTACTTGATGGCGCTTCTCCGGAAGATCAGGCAGAGGCCGCAAAAGATCCAGCTACAGCAGCAATCATGGGTGGAATTAATCCCCAGCATTTGCTCGTAAGCGGACTTGGCGGACTGCCAACCAACTCGAATGGAGTGCCTTGGAACGGATCTTATATTGTAGCGAGCGGAAATCTATTAGCGGACATGCGATCGAATCTGCATGCTGAAAGCCAAGGACGCCTTCAAGTGGCCCGTTTATATCATATGACCAAAGATGAAGGGGTACGTGCAACCTTCCGTAAAATGTTAGCCCGTGATCGTTACCACCAATATCAATGGATGGCGGCCATTGCAGAACTTGAAGAAAAAAATGGCATTGTCGTTCCCGCGTCATTCCCACCGGAAGCGGAAATGGAATCTCAACCGGAAGCGTACGAATTCTGGAACTTGTCAGAAGGTATTGAATCAGGAGACGGCCTGTGGGCAACAGGAAGCGCCCCAGATGGTACGGGGGATTTTGTATATGTAGCTGAACCAGTTGCAAAAGGGCAGATTCCTAGCCCTAAGGTTCCGGCAGCACAATTGCATCATGACCTGGATAGAAGTCAATCGCTTAATAAAAGGTAATGGAAACTTTTCAAAAAAGGCTCGATGGCCCCTAAAGGGACATCGGTTTTTTTATGTTTACAAAGTCTGATTATTTGCGTGTGGATATGTTTTGGAGTAGCATAGTTTCCATCTTCAAGACACCATTTTAAATAGTAAGAAGTGGGACAAATGAAAGCAGTAGGTGCAGAAAAATTACTATTTAAAGATTTTTCTAAGCCACCCCGGAATAGGGCGAATGAAGTTTCTGGGGAAGTGGTGGAAAGGGAAAAGGAAAAAGGAAAAGGTGGAGCTAATGGAAGATTGATTGAAGAATGAAATATGGACAAAGTATAATGAATATATACAAAGTCAAGATGCTCTTCGTCGGTATCTGTCTAAAGGGGGAATCTTAATGAATGAACTGAATTCATTATTCAGGAAAAGAATAGGGCTCCAGGAAGATGTGAAACTGACATTTGAGAAATTAGAGGAAATTCTGGATAAGACAGCGAAAACCATTCCTTTTGAAAACTTATCGATCATGGCATCCCATCTGAGTGATATCAATAAAACGAATATCATGAACAAAGTCCTCGTGAGGAATGAGGGTGGATTATGCTATGAATTGAATGCAGCCCTTTATTTTTTCCTGAAGGAAAATGACTTTGATGTATTCTTGGTTCGGGGTGTCATCTATAATCAGGGGTGGATGACCATAGGAAGGACCCATGTCACCATTCTATTGAACCATGAGGGCCGAACCTATTTGATCGATACGGGTTTTGGCGGGAATCTGCCTTTAAAACCAGTTCCGTTGAACGGAGAAACGGTCGTTTCCCAAAATGGTGAGTTCAGGATAAAAAAAGAAAGTACCGACCATGGAGATCATATCCTTGAATTAAAACTGAAACATAAAGATCGCGATTGGAGAAAAGGGTATGCTTTCGATTCTTCAAAACCGGTAGGAAATGTAGCGGAACTTAATGAGGTCCAAACGATCATCAGGGAAAATCCCCAATCGCCATTTAATAAGCATCCATTAATCACCCGTTTGACAAACAGCGGGAACATCACTTTAACTGATACATCCTTTACACAGTGGGAAGATGGGAAAGTGACGAAAGAAGAAATAGATGGAACACGATTTAAGGAGTTAATGAAACAGCACTTCGATAGATAGTGGAAAAAAGGACTAAATATCAAAGGCGTCCATACCAAAAGACTGTCCATTCCCGACAGTCTTTTTATGAATACCGGCGAGGAGGCTGGCGGACAGGCAGCGAATTTCTAAAGAACTGTAGGTAAACTCGCTTTTTTCGAATTTGTCTACAGTCTAAAACATCCATTACGGAAGTTTTTACTATTTATTCAATAGATTCTAATTCAGTGGGGTGAGAAGGATATGGAGAGGAAGAATAGATTGGTTTTTACTAGATCGAATGCAGCTGCTAAACGAAAATTCGATGAAGCGATCACCATTTTGGAATATAGCGTAATGCTCGTTGAACTCTTTGGTTTAGAAGAGTTCAACAATATAATTGCCGGACAGTTAAGGCTGATTCTATGTGAAACGAAAATTACGCGCATAAAGCGGGAAAAGGTCACGATTGACCAATCATTAATTAAGAAAATCAATCCTAACCCGAAATTGTATCCGATTAAAGATTCCATTCAAATGAGCAATGTTCATATTACGGAAGACCTCTTCGATTATACTAAACAGAGAATTGAGCTAAAGCTTTGGAGAAAACAAATTATCTATAAAACCGATATCGAAGGAAAAATCCAGGAAATTAAAATCATTGATTTTATTAAGGAAACAGCTAATAAGATTGGCGGTGCGCAAGCTGAATCAAGTTTCCCTAATAAGTCCATTATTTCGGATGGACATACCAAAACCATGTTAATAGGTATAGCGAAAGGGTTATTCAAATCCATAGGCAGGGATTATAAAAAACATGCCTCCATGAACCTTTCACATATCATACAAAAAATCGAACAATCAACTTTGGGAGACTCTTTGGGAGACTAGACATAAGAAGGACTTTTGACCAAGTCCTTCTTGCTTGATTTCCAGGCAATATCTGGCAGGATTGTTCACCTCAAATAACCTCTATCAATAAACCATCTCTTTTTACCTCTGTTAAACCACGATCGAATGCATGCTGTTCACTTTTATTATTTAAATAATTAAGGTTACTAATATAGAAGAATGGGGAATTCCCTGATTACAAACAAACATTGGGGCCTTATATGTAAATGTAAAGACTTATTAAATTTACACTAAAATGCTGCTATGGAAGATTGAGATAATTTATAATGATATTCCGAATATAGTTTTACACAAAATTGGAAAAATAAACTGAAAATAAAAAGAAAGAGATGATGATATGAAGGATTTTGATAGAAACCTTCCTGCCGAATGGCTGGAATTAGTCATATTGGCAATGAAATCGGATGTTACAAAAGAGCAATTCAAAAAGTTTCTGCAAGAAAAGTCGAATAGCAATAAAAGTAGCGATTGTGGTGGCTAAATAGAATTCTGTTCAACAAAAAAAGGTGATTTTTTCTATCTGCGGAGAAAGGTTCTTCTTTTTTCAGACCTTTAATATTAACGCTATCAGGTAAAACAGGACTATTGCATAAAAAAAGTATGAGGACACCATTTCTTTTGTTACAAGTCACTCCTTATTTTCTGCATATTTAATTGCTAAAATGGATGCGATCATAAAGGAGGTTTTATTCAATATGAAAAAAAGAACAAAATTGCCTATCATCCTATCATTATTAGCAGCGCTGTTTTTAGTCCTTGGCGCATGTTCCAACAGCGATGATAAGAACAAAGAAGAAAAAGAAGAAATGGAACATAGTGAAATGGACATGAACCATTCTAACTCGGGTGATGTTCCAGAAGGATTAAAAGCTGCAGAAAATCCAACCTATGAAGTTGGAAGTCAAGCGATTATCGAATCAGGTCATATGGAAAGCATGAAGGGGGCGGAAGCAACAATAGTGGGTGCATTTGATACGACTGCTTATGCAATTTCGTATACGCCTGCAACTGGCGGAGAAAAGGTAGAAAATCATAAATGGATCATACACGAAGAAATCAAAGGTGCAGGTGAGAAGACGTATGAACCCGGAGCGAAGGTCACAATAAATGCTTCTCATATGGAAGGGATGAACGGGACAGTCGCTGAAGTTGAATCTGCTGAAAAAACGACTGTTTATATGGTCGATTTCACACCGACTACGGGGGGAGAAAAAGTAAAGAACCATAAATGGGTAACGGAAAGTGAATTATCAGCGTCTGAATGATTTAACATCATGATTTGCAAAACAGAAGAAGAAAATAAGTCTTGGTTATCCTTCATGGTTACTTTTTTTATGGATGAAACCAATAGGAACGTTTTTTAAAAAAATTTAAACAACTCGCTTTTCTTCGAGTTTGTCTACAGTCTGAAGGAATGGCAAACAAGCCATTCCTTTTTTTGTGAAAACTTTCTTGGAAATTATTGTATGTAGTGGATTGTAAAACTTTAGTATCTGTTAATATGGATTTATCAAAATGTAAAAAATGGGGTGTAAGTTTGGTGACTGGATTAACTATTAGACCTTTTATGGAAAATGACTATGAGGCGCTGAGCAACTATTGTTTACCTATAGAACAAGCAATCTATACTTCTTTACCTTTGAAAGTTATCGAAGACTTCAGGAAGGATAAATATAATCTCCCCATGGTCATTTATTTAGATCAGGATTTGATTGGTTGTTTTGCCTTATATACGGATAAAGCGGGAAATCAATATACAAGTAATGAGAATGCGGTTCTTCTTAAATCATTCTCCTTGGATTTGCGCCATCAAAAAAAGGGGCTGGCTTTTAAGACTTTAAAAGTGTTGCCTGAGATGATCAAACTAAGTCATCCAGATAAAAATGAGATTATTCTAACGGTGCATCATTCGAATGTTCCAGCGATAAATTTATATAAAAAAGCTGGATTCGTTGACAAAGGATACAGATTTAATGGGGAAGAAGGGGAGGAATTTATTTTCCACTTTGCTCTGGATTAAGGGAGCTTTAGATAACTTCCGGAATATATAGAGGGCAGTGGAACGTGTTTGCAACCTCGGGGGAGTATGATAGAAGACAAAACGTTCTCCCATGAGAGGTAAACGATAGGGGGATCAATCATATTAGAGGCATAAAGGAAATGGGAATCTCCCATAGTACCTAGTCCCCGGTGTGTATGGGATTTAATTAAACTTCCATACACAGTATCTTAAAAATGAAAGAGTGGTTAAACGCAAAATAGGCATCTTAATGACCCTTCAGTTTGTCGACAAAATTGGGTTCGGGATGGTGTTATCCATAATCCCTTTCACGGCTTTAGCGATGGAAGGATTACCAAAATTTTTTACTCTTTTATATGGGAAGAAACTCATATTAGATTGAAGAAAGTTGCGACACTCCTGCCGAATAACTGGCTAGCCGAGACACCGCAGACGCTTGGCAGACAGTCGGCGGAAAGGGAGCGGATTTCTGAAATCAATTGGAACGTTTTTCAAAGAAAAAAACTGTAAGCAAACCCGATTTTCGAATTTGTCTACAGTCTGAAACATCTTAATGATGCTTATTTGAGATTTTTCCCTATAATTTTAATATCGATACGATATGTTCAGAATTCACGGTATCCATCCTACAATTTCTAAAATCGTGAGAACAATCTCAAAGACAATGAGAATCACAATGATCCATTCAACGAATAGTCCCCTGATCGAATGGCTGATGTTAGAAAACCCATCCATAATGTTATATAAAATTTCAGTTTTACTTTTCAAGATTTTATACCGATCATTCAATTCAAAAAAATCAAGCATTCTGTCATAAAATTCGCCGGCAATACTGCTTGTCCATGTAATATCAGGTTTATCCAGAATCATGATATACGCTAGGGTATTGTACTCGTGACGTACGATTTTTGCCGTCGTCCTCGCTAGTTCCTTGTTGCCGATTCTCAGCTTGCCTTTTTCCAGTCGGTCTATCATGGCTTCGAGCTTGTCGTGAATTTTTCCGAGTTGTTCCTCGGTTTTTTCAAGTGCCACCGATTTTGCGAGAATAGTGGAAATTAATTCAGGGTAGAAAAATTCATATTTAGGCACAACTACATATTCGTCTGTCAAATTGATGTTTTCAGTTTCACTGAAGTGAAGGCTGTAATCGTCTGTATATCTATCTACATTAACGAGATCAATGTCCGGCTCGAAAGAATGGATAAAGGATGAAAATTCCTTAATCTCATCCGCGTGTGAGTGATTAATGAAGACAATGCTGCCAAAGGAAAAAACCAGCACCTGTTGTGATTCGTCCACATTTTTATTAAGGATGGAACTTAGAATATCGCCTTTAAGGATTAAAGGCTCTTCCCAGGTGAATTTTTTAGGGATACCGCAATGAATGGCGATCTTGTTCAAATCAATTTCATTAGTGATTGCACAAGCTTTAAAGGTAATTGGTTCCATCTATATCACTCTCTTCAGCAAATTGGTCTTTTTTCGATTCTATTCTATTCTTGCAAAAACATGCTTGAATAATTCTTGAAGGTAGAAAAAGTTTACTGATTGGTGTCTAAACCAATAAATTTCATTAAGGATATAAAAAATAATCAAGTCTAAGCTTTTGGTTTTATGCTCTACACTCCCAACTCCAATTAACAGACTTAAAATACAATAGTTTATATGTAAGAGGGCGATTATACGAATGCTGATCCTCCCGGTTATGTTCTTACTTAAACTTAACAAAAACATATAAAAGTTCATGAAAACTTTACTTTTATTTACAGAATTCTCATATTGATGTCAATATTCAGTAATACATGTTTGTTATAATCGATTGACGGTTTTAAAAGTGATTGAAAAAAATCCTTCATTTACAGATAAGTAGCAGGCTGATTGAAGATGACTGAATAGTAGGAGTGAACAAAAATGGAGGAATCTATAAATCTATATGAGCTTACATTTAGTGAAAAAGATAGATATGTAATCATTACGAATGCTTATCCACATGAAGATCAGTTATATCGGAATGGGTTTATCCACCGAAGAGTCAAGGCTTATCTGGATGAGGGTTTGAAGGTTGATGTCTTTGTTTTGCATCCTGCCTATAAAAAAGCAGAAAAGTATACGTATGAAGATGTGCCTGTTTATCGAGGAACTGAACAGCATCTGCGCATTTTCTTAAATCATAAAGTACATAAAAAAGCGCTCATTCATTTTGTTAATCCCAAAATGGTACAAGCGATAAAAGAAACGAACACAGATTTACCGATTATCACCTGGATACATGGATTTGAAACGGAAGCATGGCATAGAAGATGGTTTAATTTTCTTGAAAGCCCTGAAAGCTTGAGGAAGATACTTGAAATGTCGGACGACTATTATGTAGAACAGCTTTCTTTTATGAATTGGTTTTATCAAACGAATGAATTGGATACAACATTTGTTCATATTTCCAAATGGTTCAAAGAACATATTGCGGAATGTGACGCAAGAGCAGAATCGAAAAATTCAGTAATCATTCCTAATGTAATAGATGACAATCTGTTTACCTTTATCGAAAAGCCTATTGAAAAGCGGACAAAAGTCCTTTCAATCAGGCCATACGCTTCACGAAAATATGCCAATGATTTATCGGTGAAAGCAGTGCTGGAACTATCGAAGAGACCATACTTCGATAAGTTGGAATTTGCATTTTATGGTGATGGGAAATTGTTCGATCAAACCGTTGAGTCAATCCGGGATTTTGAGAATGTGACGATTCATAAAGGTTTCCTATCTCAGGAGCAAATCGCTGCATTACATAAGGAGTATGGAATTTTCCTTTGCCCGACCCGTTTGGATTCTCAAGGGGTTTCTATGTGTGAGGCAATGTCGAGTGGGCTAGTGCCGATTTCAACAGATATTACGGCAATCCCGGAATTCGTAAAACACGACGTTTCTGGCCTTCTAACAAAGCCTGAGTCCCCTATCGAAATTGCCGATGCAATAGAGCGCTTATATTACAACTCGGACGTATTTTTAAGAGTGTCAAAACAAGCTTCTCAGTCGATTCGTGAAAAATGCGCGGTAGATGTTGTTATTAAAAGAGAATTGGAGATTATCCAAGGTTAAATGAGGGGAGTTTTTTCAATATGGACGAACGAAACGAATATTGGAAAACTATGTATGAGGAACTTGAATTACAAATGAAAGACATGATGTCCATGACATTGGAGCTCATAGAGGAAAGTGGCGCGGAAAAGCAAAAAAAAATTGAGAATATTACAAAAGAAAATAATATGCTACGGGAAGAAATAGAAAAAAGTAAGATGGCCCAAAAAGAAAATATTAAGCTTAACAAAGAAATACGAAGACTTAAGTTATTAGAACACAAATTCAACGTTACATATGCAGGGAAATTCACGTTAAAATATCTTGCGCTTAAATCATCTATTAAAGAACAAATAAAAAAATAAAAATTCATATCAGATTTCAGTCATTGGAGTGAAAACTTTGAATTCACATGAACTAGTTGAAAACAGAAAAATGAAGGTGCTTCTATTTGGCTTTATTGACATGAATTCAATGGATGGATCTGCAGTATTTTTATCTTCCTTAGCATCGACCATTGCGTTAGATTCCAACATCGAAGTTGACTTACTTTTAGCTAGCCCGGTCAAACGTGATATTTTAATTCAGCCTCTTGAGAAATTTGATAATATAACCATCCTCAATCCTTTTGTTGATCCTTTTTTTGAAGCCAACGATGATGAATGGGTAAAAAAAGGTGTCATTGATTTTGATATAGCTGAAATGCTCATTTCTCATTATTGGAGTCAAAAGGGATATGATTGGCTATTTGTAAGAAGCATTGAGACTGTTGAAAAAATAGCAAAGCATAATCATATCATAAAGAATACATTAGTTTATGCTACAGGCTTGACTCACATAGGTCAGGATGTTAATGAAGAAAAATTTAAGAGCATTAAAAATATATATGATCAGTGTGCGTATTTCTTATGTCAAACAGAAGAGATGTGCGAATTTGTCATTGAGATTCTTAATTTGAATAAAGAAAAAAACAAAGTTTCCCTACTTACCCCGATGATACCGAACGTTGAATCAGCAGAAGGGCAGACCCGGTTAAAAAACAAACTTGTATATACAGGGAAATTCGACCCGGATTGGAAGACCATTCCCATCATTACTGCTTTTAAAGAATTAAAACGCGAGATTCCGAATCTATCACTTGATGTAGCGGGGGATAAATTCAAATGGGTTAAAGATGATTCTCAGTTTAAGGAAGAAGCGGCATACCTCCTTAAAAATACAGATGGGCTTACATGGTACGGGGCATTGACAAGGGAGAATGCTCAACAATTAATCGTGAACGGTGATATTGGGATAACCTGGAGAAGTGTGGAAATGGACAGCAGTCTGGAACTGTCTACAAAGCTATTGGAGTATGGGATCTTAAGGAAGGCTGTAATAATGAATCCAACCGAAATGCATATAAAGCTTTTTGGCGAAGATTACCCGTTATATGCTGTTACAGAGAAGGATTTCCGTGACGCTGTCAAATTAGCGCTATGTAATAAGGATATATATGAGTTTGCGGCACAACGAATGTATCAAGTTAGCAGACAGTTTCTATTTTCGGAAGCAATAAAAAAACTGCAAGGACTATTATGGAGCAAACGTATTACAGATTATGTAAATGAAAGTACGGATATGTTTTATATTGATGAAGATGACTTTGATGAACTGAATCAGCATACACCATCAAAAAAAGTGAAAAAATTGTCTGCAGAGTTTAATGTTGACGAAGTTTTCACCTATATTGTCAAAAACATACCTGAAGAAATAAAACGAGTTGAAAAACTATTTAAACTGTCTGGGTATGGTCAAATCATTTCAGCGGAAAAAGCTGGATGTTATACATTTTTCCACATCCATAAAAGTTATGGAAACTTTGAACAAAATTTTCAAAATAACATGCCATATTTAAAAACGATAGGATTTGAAACCTACAGCATTCCTAAATTAAAACCAAAAGATGTGGAAATTTCAATGAAAGAACGGGCAATTGTCGATAATAAAAACACTGAAATTAAAGTGAAAAATAAAGAATTAGTTAAAGAAGTAAAGCAATTAAAAAAACTGAACACAGTTCAACTTAAACAAATTACTAAGTTAGAAAAACAAAACCTAGCACTTGGACGTAAATATGATTCACTTTCGAAGTCGAAAATGGGTAAAATGACATTCAAGTATTGGGATTTAAGAAAAAGGCTTAACTTCTAATAATGCAATTAGTCAATGCAATGGCAGACAACTATATATTAGTCAAAGGAAAGCTCCTGAATGCTGCACGCTTACAGGGGCCTTTGTCATTTATATCGAGTAAAGGACCAGGGCTTCTTGCAAACTTGTTATGTATGTTGTCGATTTCCACAGTATGTATAAAGCTGCGTCAGTTTACCATTCCAATTAAAACTTGGACGTAAGCTTACTAAAGAATCACGGAATTACAAAAAAAACTAATCTTTCAGCAATTACCCAAATAGACCGATTATCCTTTAATGATGTTATAATATTCTGAAAAAGGAGGAGAGATGATGGAGGAAAATGTGCTAAAAGCGATTCAAGATGATTATCCAGATGAATTTGCATGGTGTTATGGATGTGGTCGCTTAAACAAAGATGGTCATCATTTTCGAACGGGTTGGCAAGGCGAGCAAACAAGGACAATTTATACACCACGACCAGAGCATATCGCAATTCCAGGATTTGTTTATGGCGGCTTGATTGCATCTTTAATTGATTGTCATGGAACAGGTTCCGCTGCTATTGCATTGCATCGTAAAAATGGTCATGAAGTTGGAGAAGGAGTGGAGCCTCCAAGGTTCGTGACAGCTTCACTGAAAGTGGAGTTCGTAAAGCCAACCCCAAATGATGTGCCATTAATAGCCGTTGGGACGGTTCATGAAATTCATCCTAAAAAATGGAGAATCGAAACAGAGGTATTTGCCATCGATAAACTTTGCGCCCGTGGAGAGGTAATCGCTGTGGTGATGCCAAGTACTTTTACAAGCAAAGAGTGAACTTAATCAATGTAAACGTATTTAAAATCGGAATTAGATTTATATCAAAGGACCGTCCAATTATTTGGGCGGTTATTTCGTGTATCTGAGTATTCATTTCAAGCATGTTATCGCTATAAAGTGGCATGTAGCTGGAAATCACAAGCGAAATATCAAGATATTAATATACTTACATTATAAGCAAAGGGAGGTCGCAGAATGAAAATTAACGTAGAGATAGATGAGGAGATCAAGGCGATAGAGGTGCTTATCCGCAATCATGAATGGAATGAGGAAGTGCAGGAACTGATGCCTGATGGAGCGCTTGAAGGAGAGGAAAAGACCGTATTTTGTCGGCAGGAAAGGAGAAATGCAGCATGTTTTCCGGGCGGAAGAAATAATCTGTTTGTTCACAGAGCAGGATTCCATAATGGTGCGGACGAAACAGGGTACTTTCGAAATGAAAGAAAGATTATATGAGCTTGAAAGGGATCTTCCTGGTAATCAGTTCGTTCGATTGTCCAAGTCAGTGATAGCCAACCTTGATGAGTTAAGCAGATTTGAGGCATCTTTCAACGGGACGTTATGTGTGTATTTCCGATCAGGAGAAAAAGAATATGTTTCTCGGCACTATGTTCAAGGAATCAAGAAAGCATTTCAATGGAAAAGGAAGGGATTATGATGAAAACACTTTTATTCCGTAGCTTTGTAGGGATTTGCTTTGGTGCACTCGTGATGGTGTTGACGTGTTTTGGGGTCATTGGCTTTGGGGAAGTCACTGCATTAGACAGTGGAATATTTGTAAAAAACGCGATAGGCTGCATATTATGTGGCTGGTTCTTCAGCACGGCAACACTCTTCTTTGAAAATGAAAAATGGAATTTGTTATCTCAAACCATTCTGCACTTCCTGACTGTCAGCATTCTTTACTTCCTATTATCCTTCTTTGTTGGTTGGATTCCATTTAGTGCAAAAGGACTAGTGACTAGAATAGCGATTTTCGTGCCATTCTATATGATCATATGGATCATTTTCTATCTCTATTTCCGCTATCAAGTGAAAATATTGAATGATGGACTTGATAAAAGAAGGAATTGAGCGTGGATTGATCAGTTAGAGCGGTGTAAAGCTGAACCGCAAGAAAATAAAGGCATTTTCATATAACCCGCCGGCTTCATGATCCTTGCATCAACTGCTGTATGTTCAATTGAAACAACAGTTAAGCTGCAAAACTATTAACTTACCATTTGACCGAACAAGAACACCAAAAAGGATAATGGGATCAGGTGCCATGAAGATACCGTACCAACTTAAACTGAAATCCCTTATCCCTGCTTGATCTATAGCAGGTCTTTTCATTTCATTTTTCCTGTGGTATTACTCCATTTGTTTGACCCCCTTTGGATTTAAATAAAGAGACACCGCTCCTTGTTGTATCGGTGTCTCTTTATAATTTATCAATTTTGTATCATTAACATTTCATCATAGATTAAGTTTTGCCTAAGCTCAGTTGCCGTTTGCATGGATATTTGCTCATCTTCAACCATTTGCTGAATGATATCACGTTCGATTTGCATCGCATTCAACTGAAAATGACTCACCATCTCTTTAAAGCGATTTGCTTCTTTTTCACTTAATGTTCCGAATGGATTCAAATAACGATTATATCTTTGAATGACAAGCATGACTTCATGACGGTTTTTAGGTGTAGTTTGTTGTTTGATCAATGAAATAGCTTCCTTTGAAGCTTCTTTTTGTGCTTTACGGAACTCCCGGATCAGGTCAGCATTTTTAACGATGGAGTCCTCTAATTTCGCTTCCCATTTCTTATCCCATTTGACATTGATCTTTTTCTTGAAAAGAATCGCCTGCAAATTGATCAAAGCCCTTTTCAACGACGATTTTTGCATATAATTTAAGGTTCTTGAAATATACACTTTATAAAGTTCAAAGGCTGTTTCCGATATAGTCCCTTTTTCGACTAATCCGGAAACGACCTCCAATTCCTTGTTGGCACCTAGCTCCACTAAATCTCGTATTGTCCGATTATCCGGTCTATTCGTTATTCCCCTCTCCAAATCTATCAGTTGTTCATTTAAATCTTCCATCACTTGATTGACAGCTTTCTGATTATCGATGGTTGCTTCTTTGCTCAGCTGATTGATCGTTTTATTTAAAACAATTTTATAAGCCTCTTCAGTGGTTAGGCGTTCATCTTTAAATTCAATCGGTGTCTTTACCAGTAATGGCAAGAGAACTGTAGCCAATATGACGCTTAACAATATAACGCAAGCTGCGATAAACAAGACTGTATTACGCATTGGGAATAAAGTGTCATCCGGCATAAAATATGGTATGGATAAAGCTGTAGCTAATGTAATGGTTCCATGAATGCCGCTAACGGATGTCAAAAATGCAAATCGTGATCTTGAAACATTCTCCTCATCGGTGTCATTGCTATCTTCTGGATGAACCCTTGACATGATGAATTGTTCTAATGGATTCACTCTGTTTTTCGTAAAAGTATCATGCAGAATGTATACCCAAATAAAACGGATCACCAATAATAAAAGAACAATCAAAACACTTATCCCAAAAAGATTACCCCTATTTAAGCCGGACTCAATTTCCTGATAAATACTCGGCAACATGAATCCTAACAAGGCAAATACAAGTCCATTCAAAACATAACCTAATACAGACCATGTATTAGTTGATACAATTTGCAATTTAGTAGTGGAGCTCTGCAGGCGATCCCGCTCGATGCCATGTATTACACCTGCAGCAACCACTGCCAGGATGCCGGATACATGGAATTCTTCAGCTACCATATATATGGCAAAAGGCGTAATCAGTTCAATAACAATGGACATGGAGATTTCTTCAAGTCCATGAACCCGTAAAAATAATCGTAATTTAACGATTAAATAGCCCAATAGGATACCTATAAAAATACCGCCTAAAGCTACAAATATAAAATTAAGCGAAGCATCTTTTATAGAAAATACTCCAGTTAAAGCAGCTGCCAAGGCAACTTTAAAAGCAACGATTCCAGCAGCATCATTGAAAAGTGATTCACCTTCAAGGATGGGCATCATATTTCCGGGCAATTTCAATCCTTTTGTAATCGATTGTACCGCTACGGCATCCGTAGGGGTAATCGTGGCTGCTAAAGCAAAAGCGACAGCCATCGGCAAATCGGGTATTAACCAGTGGATGAAAAAACCTCCTGCAAAAACGGTCACAAATACTAACCCAAAGGCCAATAACAGAATAGGCTTTCGTAATTCAAGCATTTCTTTACGGGACGTATTTTTTCCTTCTGTAAAGAGCAGCGGAGCTATGACACAGATCATGAATAATTCTGAATGAAAATCCAACGATAATTGAAATGGCAATAATGAAAGCACTGCTCCCATGGATATCTGATATATCGGTAGTGGAATACGAGTCCATTTGGCATTTAATATTGTAGCGATTATTGTGGAAACCAATAATCCGAGCAATGTGATTAAGAATGACATAGAATCTCCCTTATCTTCTAATGTTTTAGTCTGATTGCCCATGAAACTTCTATGAAAAAGATAAAAAAGCAGAGGTATTTTAAAGCGAATATACATCCTTTAAAAAGTATCCCCTACTTTATGGCCTTGCATATCTTGGTCAAAATCCATACTTAAACAGAGACGATATATTCGACTAATCTGTAGCCTCGGTTTTTGTTATACCCCTTAGTTATTAATTACAAACAGGATATCACAAAGGTTTACGATTTATTCAATATCAACTTATAACGTAGCTTTTCAATTCTGCTAAATATAAGTTCATGCTGGAATCAGGATTTTCTGTATAAAATACCCTTAATGAAGAAACATAGAAAAATGGAGTTAGAGCGACCTGCAAAAAAATGGGGGTAACCAGCTTGATTCGTAATGTTGGCAAATTGTTAAGAAAAAAGAAAGAAAAAAAATCCCTGGTACAAAATGATTACCTGGATTCCAAGCCTGCAGATTCACTTGATGTGAATTTCAGTCAAAATGTAGAAACACTTCGTTCTGTTTATGATAATTGCTCGGATGTCATGTTCCGCTCGTTCTTACTTTTCGGAAAGACGCGGGCGATGCTCATTTACATTGCGGGACTCTCAGACATCGAGGCGATAGAGCAATATGTGCTATCTCCACTCATGCAAGAGTCATCAAAAGAACCACAACCATTAAATGAGTTTATTGAACATAAAATGCCCGTTCCTAAAGTGGTAAAAGTGAATATGTTGGCGGATTGCATTGAATCGATTTCCTCTGGAAACCCGATCCTTCTATATGAAGGGGGAAGCGATGGATTTTCTCTGGGATTGTCCAAATGGGAAAAGCGGGCGATTGAAGAACCTGTGGCAGAGGGGGGAGTTAGGGGGTCACGAGAGGGATTTATTGAATCTCTAGAAGTAAATACGTCCCAATTGCGACGTATTATCAAAAGTCCTGCCCTTAAAATACAATCGATGAAGATTGGAACTCTTACCAGGACAAATGTTTCAATTGCTTATATTGATGGCCTTGCGGATAAAACATTGATTGAAGAGATTACAACTCGGTTGGAACGAATTAAAATAGACGGAATTTTAGAAAGCGAGTACATTGAGGAAATGATCGAGGACAATCCGTTTTCACCTTTCCCTCAGATTATGTCGACAGAACGGCCGGATGTAGCCTGTGCCAGCTTGCTGGAGGGACGAGCTGTCATTCTTGTAGAAGGAACCCCTTTTACTTTAATTGCACCAATATCCTTCTTTTCTTTGATTCAATCACAAGAGGATTATGCTCAACGTTTTATGGCAGGCACTTTTATCCGTTGGTTACGATATTTTTTTATGGGATTATCTCTTTTGCTTCCTTCACTTTATGTTGCTATTTTAACGTTCCATCATGAGGCGGTTCCAACCGCACTCCTGCTAAGCGTAGCAGCATCCCGGGAAGCGGTCCCTTTCCCAGCCTTAGTTGAGGCATTGATGATGGAGATAACCTTTGAAGCACTGAGAGAGGCTGGGGTCCGATTGCCGAAGCAAGTAGGTTCCGCTGTCAGCATTGTTGGAGCGCTAGTGATTGGTCAAGCCTCCGTACAAGCGGGGTTGGTTTCAGCGCCAATGGTCATTGTGGTTGCGATTACGGGAATCGCTTCTTTTATGATGCCCCGTTATATTGCCGGAATTACTTTCCGGATGCTGCGTTTCCCAATGATGCTGCTTGCCGGTACCTTAGGACTGCTTGGCATCATGATGGGGATAATCGCCATAGTCATTCACTTATGCAGCTTGCGTTCCTTTGGCGTTCCATACTTAGCGCCACTGGCGCCGTTAAAAGGTAAAGAGCTGAAAGATGTGCTGTGGAGAGCCCCTTGGTGGATGATGGATACACGCCCGCGTCTCACAGGGGATTCTAATGTATACCGTCAAGCCCCGGAACAGAGTCCAAATCCAAAAAGGGGGAGTGAAACGGAGTGAATAATAGCTGGAGGCGAAAAAGGATATTGGAGAAAGGAAAGAGGCGTCATTTCATGAAAAACGTCCTTCTTTTGCTCGTTATTTGTGGAACGATCCCTTTTCTAAGCGGTTGTTGGGATCGAATAGAAATCACTGACTTGGCGATTGTCACAGCAGCCGCCATCGATAAGAAGGGTAATAATCAAATCGAACTATCCGTCCAAGTCTTTATTCCAAGTTCAATTAGCAGTGGAGGCGGTCAAGGAGGGAGCAGTCAAGGGGGGAGTGGGGTTACGACAATGGTGAGATCTGCAAAAGGCTCCAATATTTCAGATGCATTGTCTAAGCTTCAAAGCAAGCTTCCGCGAAAAATATTTTGGGGACATTGTAAAGTATTTGTATTCGGTGAAAAGTTAGCGAAGGAAGGAATTCAAAAGCAGATGGATTTTTTGCTGCGCCATCCGCAGCCAAGAGAGAAAGCAAATGTGTATGTCAGCAAAGGGGAAGCAAAGCCTATCCTTGAATCTTTGCCACCCCTGGAAAACTATTCAGGGGAAGTGCTTAGAGAACTATCTGATTTACATATTGGGATGCTGGTCACAATACAGGATTTAGATGAAATGTTAACGGGTAAGCCTCAAGCGGCTGCACTTCCATTCGTTAAAATATTGCCGCCGGGGAAAGGGCAAACGAAATTACAGGGAATTCCTTACATTGTTGGAACAGCCGTTTTTAAAAAAGATAAGATGACCGGGACGATGACGGAAAAAGAAACAAGAGGGATATTGTGGTTAAGAGATGAAATGGAATCGTATACCGTGACCTTTCAACCCAAAGGTGTGAAAGGGGAGATTTCTTTAAATCCAGTGACAGCCCAAGTCAAGATCATTCCGCAAATTATCAATGATAAATGGAAATTTTTGGTGAAGGTAAAAACAGAAGGAGCTGTTATACAAAATGAAACGAATTTAGACCTTTCAAGTCCAAAATCTCTAAAAGCTGCAGAACGAGCATATCAAAAAGATATAGAAAAACGCATCGAGATGGCTTTTCTGCATACTCAGGATAAGAAAGCGGACATTTTAGGGTTGGGTAAAGATTTCTATAGGAAATATCCTAAACAGTTTAATAAGGTAGCTAACCACTGGGATGAGATATTCGCGGAAATGGAAGTGGAAATCGATGTTGCGGCCCATATTCGAAGACAGGGCTATATAAACAAACCGGCAGGTTTGTCTGAAAATGAGGTGAAGGACAAGTGAGATGGGGGGCTTTTTTGTGTACAACCGTGATCGTAGCTTTAATCATTTTGTTTGAATGGCCTAAAATGAAAAAAAATCCCAAAAAAGATAAAGTGGCATTTCTTACACTGCTCCTCACTGGCTTGGTTCTGTCCATGTTCAATCTCCCACAGATGTCAGGACCCACTCAATGGGTGGAAATTCTTTTCAGGCCATTTGGAGAGTTTATGGAAAAGTGACTCTATTAGTGGGTGTTGCGGGATTACATTCATACTATTAAAGAAAGGAGGAAGCAGATGGAGAAAGGGAAAATTTCATCATTACAGATGGTATTCATGATGTATCCGACGATTGTGGCAACGGCTATTATCGGGGTTCCCAGCATCACAGCGAAATATGCCAAAACTGATTTATGGCTGTCCCCCATTTTTGCTGCGCTCATAGGGTATCTGACGGTGTATATCGCTTATAAACTGCACCAACTTTATCCAAAACAAACGGTGATCCAATTCACTGAAAAAATCATTGGTCGGATTCCGGGGAAAATTTTCGGTTTTTTACTCTTGTTTTTTTATATCCAGAACACGGGGCTAATCCTTAGAGGCTACGGAGAATTTGTTGTCGGCTCTTTTCTGGTACGTACCCCGATTAGTGTGATCATGGCATCGATGGTGCTTCTGTGTGCGTTCATCGTACGTGGGGGAATAGAAGTGTTGGGGCGAGCTGCTGAATTGTTTGTACCTGTTTTCATTTTTCCAATCTTAATCTTTATCATTTTGCTGATTCCTGATCTTGAATTCAAGAATATATTCCCGGTATTGGCGAATGGTATAATGCCTCCAATCAAGGGTGCGATTGTACCAGGTGGCTGGTTCAGCGAGTTTTTCCTGATGATTTTTCTTCTTCCTTTTTTGGTAGATATGAAAAAAGGGATGAAATCCGGTATGATGTCTGTGTTTGCCGTGATGATGACGTTAATTGTGGTGAATCTTACGGTTCTTTTTGTACTTGGGTCAACAACATCCACAAAGCTTTACCCCTTGATGAATGCATCTCGATACATCAGTGTGGCCGACTTTTTTGAACATGTAGAATCCGCCGCCATGGCGGTATGGATAGTGGGGGCGTTTGTGAAAATTTCCGTTTTTTATTATGCATGTGCTTTAGGTACAGCGCAGTGGCTGAATCTCTCCGACTATCGTCCTGTTGTATTGCCGATAGGGATTTTGATTTTCATATTCAGTTTGTGGTCGTTGCCTAGCTCTGTGGATGTCAGTCGTAATGATATCAACGTCTTCCCTTTTCAAGGAATTTTGATGCAAACGATTATTCCTCTGTTATTGTTGGTGATTGCTGTTGTAAGGAAAAGAAATCATAAAGGAACCGAAACCAGCTGAATGGATTGAAACTCTTTTTTAAGCCGATTGAAGAGTTTATGAAAAGTAAATCTATCTGTTAGCTGCATGATTTCAAATTTACATACTATCACGGAAAGGAGGAAGATGATGGAGAAAGGTAAAATTTCATCTTTACAGATGGCATTCATGATGTATCCGACGATTGTGGCAACGGCTGTTCTCGGTGTTCCAAGCATCACAGCGAAATATGCCAAAACTGATTTATGGCTGTCCCCCATTTTGGCGTCTCTCATCGGGTATGCGACGGTGTATATCACTTATAAACTGCACAAACTTTATCCGAAACAAACGGTTATCCAATTCAGTGAACAAATCATTGGTCGGATTCCGGGGAAAATTCTCGGTTTTTTATTCTTGTTTTTTTATATCCCGATCACAGGGCAAATCCTAAGAAGTTACGGAGAATTTATTGTTGACTCTTTTCTGGTCAAAACCCCGATTAGCGTGATCATGGCATCGATGGTACTCCTCTGTGCCTTTATCGTCCGTGGAGGGATAGAGGCGATGGGGAGAGCTGCCCAATTGTTGGTTCCTGTTTTTATCTTTCCACTCCTCCTTTTAATCGTCCTACTGGGCCCAGATCTTGAATTTAAGAATATATTCCCGATATTGGGGAATGGAATTATGCCTCCAATCAAGGGTTCAATTATACCGGGTGGATGGTTTAGCGAGTTTTTTCTGATGATTTTTCTCCTCCCTTTTTTAACCGATATGAAAAAAGGGATGAAATCCGGGATGATGTCTGTTTTTGCCGTGATGATGACGTTAATTGTGGTGAATCTTCTGGTTCTTTTTGTACTCGGGTCAACAACAGCCACGAAGAATTATCCCATGATGAATGTATCTCGGTACATCAGTTTGGCCGACTTTTTTGAACATTTGGAGTCCGCCATCATGGCCGTATGGATAGTAGGAGCGTTTGTCAAAATTTCTGTGTTTTATTATGCGGCTGCTTTAGGTACCGCGCAGTGGCTGAATCTCTCCGACTATCGTCCTGTTGTATGGCCGATAGGGATTTTGATTGTAGAATTCAGCTTTTGGTCGTATCCTAGCTCTATGGCTGTCAGTCGATATGATATCGTCGCCTTCCCTTTTCATGGAATTTTGATGCAAACGATTATACCTCTGTTATTGTTGGTGATTGCTATGGTTAGAAAAAGAAATAAACAGAGAAAGGGAAGCAAATCAAGCTAACCCTTTCTGCCACTTGGTTTGAGAGAATTGAAAGAGTATGTTTGTCCTACCCTAGTCGCCCTGAATCTAAAGAACCGAAAATAAAACAATTTTTATTAATGCCATGCCCCATTCGAAAATAGATACTTTTTCGAATGGGTTTTTTTTGTTATGAGTGAAAAAGTAGAATAGCTGAGGATCATTTTACCAAATTATTTGGCAGTAGGATGATATTCGTTATAGACCTAAAAATAGGGTCAAATATTTGGGAAGAAGTTTTATAAAAATAATTAACAATTTTTTTCAAACCGTTTGGAAGTTTGTCCCGTTATCTATAGTACAAAGGCTTTTTAGAAGGGAGAGAAGAAAGACTTGAAAAAGGTCATTTTTGTCGGGTGGATTTCATTAATGGCAGTACTGTTAGGATTTTCACCGGAAATAGGTACGAAACGGGGGCAAGCTGTCAACGATGTCGTAAAAGTATACGGTCCAGGTGGCCCTCTTGGGCCTATCAAGGAAGTGGCGGAACAATTCACGAAAGAAACGGGGATAAAAGTTGAAGTTACAGCGGGACCTGAAGAAAAATGGATTGATCAAGCCAAACGAGATGCGGATATCATTTACGGAGGGTCCGAGTATATGCTGACTGAATTCATGCATGATCATCCGGAGATCCTTGATGAAAAAACACGTACAGAATTGTATGTACGGTCAGCTGGAATTCTGGTTAGAAAAGGAAACCCAAAGAATATACAGTCATTGGAGGATTTAACGAAGGAGGGCGTAAAGATTGTGGATGTTAATGGAGCCGGGCAACTGGGGCTATGGGAAGATTTGGCTGGAGGAAAAGGATTGATCCCTGGAATTAGCAGGAATATTGACATTTCAGTGAAGTCCAGTGCAGAAGCTATCGATCTATGGAAGGCAAATTCTAAATTGGACGCCTGGATTACATATGAATCCTGGCATTACCGTCTGGCGGATGTGACGGACCTGGTTCAACTTCCTGAAGAAGACAAGCTCTATAGAGGGACCCCGGTAAGCATAACAAGTAAGAGTGAAAACAAGAAAAAAGCAAAACAATTCATTGATTATCTTAAAACGGAAGAATCCCATCAAGTATTTCAAAAATGGGGATGGAAGTAAAATTTATGAGGAGTGAGAGTATATGAAAAAGTGGATGGTATTTTCAGTTTTTATGATGGTCCTAGTTTTGGCGGCATGTGGAAATGAAGCAGATGATTCACCCCAAAATGATCAAGTGGTTAGTGGTACTGCCGATGAAAAAGCAGTAAGCCTAAAATTATTGGAAAGTGAAACAACAGGCGAATACCTGGCTGATTCCAAGGGAATGACACTTTACTTTTTCAAGAATGATAAATCAGGAAAAAGCAATTGCATGGGTGATTGTCTGAAAAAATGGCCACCGTTCATGGAAAGGGATTTTGCCGCCCCTAAAGGATTTGAGGAAAAAGACTTTGGAACCATTAAAAGGGAAGATACAGGGGAAGAGCAGGTAACGTACAAAGGATTTCCACTCTACTATTTTGTGAATGATAAAGCAGCGGGAGATGTCAATGGCGAAGGTGTGAAAAATGTTTGGTATATTGTAAATAACAAGACGGTTTTTCCAAAATAAGAAAAAGGGGACGATCACTGATGGTCGTTCCTGTTACACGTTTTTTCCAAATTTACTTGTGAGGAGTTGCAGGTGCGATTGAAAGAAAAACTTGATAAGGAATTGATGGCATTAGTAATGAAAAAGCATCGTCCTGCTCTGGAAGAACTTTATGACCGGCATATTAAATTAATCTATGGATTTATTTTTAAGTTCACAAATGGAAATGCTGAAAAAACAAAAGAGATTGTGCAGTTGGTCTTTTTAAAGCTCTGGACCACAAAAAGCAGTTACAATCCCGAAAAGGGGCACTTTGTAAGCTGGCTTTTGACCGTTACACGAAATGTGTGTGTGGATTATGTCCGTAAAGACAGCGTTCATATCCGGAATAACAAACACATGGACATGAGCCATCCAATTGACATAGAAGATCCTAATAATGATATAGAAAATGGGCTATTACACAGTGAAATTGCCAATGCAAAAAGTAAGTTAAGCAAGCCGCAAAAAAGGCTGATTGATTTACTGTATTGGAAAGGGTACTCGTTAACGGAAATTGCCAAAATTGAAAATGAACCGATTGGTACCATCAAGAGCAGACTTCACCAGTCGCTTAAATTGTTGAAAAAGTATTTGGAAGTAGGTGGTTTGTAAATGGATAAAGAGTGCACTAACCTGCTTTCATTTTTATCGGGTGAACTGGGAGAAAAAGAAAAAAAAGCATTCACGGAACACTTAATGCAATGCTCTGAATGCACTAGGGAGTATGAACAAATGACGGAAGCCTGGAATTCATTGAAATGGGATTTCGAAGAAATAGAACCTTCTTCTTCCCTGAAATCAGAGGTTATGAATTTTGTCTTTGAGACTGATGATGAAGTTCCGGTGAGAAGGGAAAAGAATTGGAGTAGTTTTTTCTTTAAGCAGTTTACACCAGTCACTTCAGGTCTCTTGCTGGCCACCCTGGTTTTGGCGTTCGTGCTGTTATATTCCAATATTCAACTGAAAAAAGAACTTGCAGCTATCGATCTGCCAATGGAGGTTAAAACATCGCTATCTTTGCAGCCTGCCGATAAGACCGCTGTAACCATGAATACGGACGGTGCTGCATACATTTTGCAGCAAGGTGAAGAAAGAAGGTTAATCGTTCAGATTCAGAATTTGCCGAGCCTTCAAAAGTCCGAGGTGTATCAGGTGTGGTTGCTGAAAGATGGAAAACGGACAAATGCAGGAACTTTCAAGCCTGATGAAGCCGGCACAGGATCATTGACATACAATCTATCCATTAATGATAAATTCAATCAAATTGGCATCACAAGGGAACCAGATTCAAATAGTACAAAGCCGAGAGGCGAAAAAATAGTTGGATCTTCTTAAAAATAAGAGACTTGCCCGCAAAGGGGAAGTCTCTTATTTACTGTTCGTACCTGAATTTAATAGCTAAGTGATTGATTTAAAATGGAAGCCCGTATGAATTGGAATATAAGTGTTTACCATTCACCATCGATCAATAGCAACGAATGACCAGCATGTTTCGGTTGGGGGCAAATGGACTTGTTTAAGGATAGACAGACATTGGCATTTTCATTGTGCCTATTTATTCATTAAGTCCCCACAGTACTCCCGGATCAATGCTGAGGCTTTCGTTTGGCTGATAGAGAGGTCCTTCGCGACTTTCCTTGATGATTTATATGTTTGGTAAGATTTCCTGATCAATATCCGTTTCGTTTCATCAAGTGCTTTATCGAGAGTAGTGGGGAGATCAATCTGTGTGACCTGTTCAACGTTCTCGGTTATCATTTCAGGCAAGTCGGACATCAGGATAACGGAGTCACTTATTAAGACCAACCTTTCAATCAAGTTTTCGAGCTGGCGTACATTGCCGGGCCATGAATAATGAATTAATAGGTTCAAGCATTCTTCCGAAATGACTTTATTTTCATGATATCTTTCATTGAACTTATTTAAAAAATTGTACGTAAGGGGAATGATATCTTCTTTACGTTCTCGCAATGGAGGCAATTGAATATCAATCACATTCAAACGGTAAAATAAATCTTCCCGGAATCTTTTATCATTGACCATTTCTATTAAGTTCTGGTTTGTTGCAGCGACGATGCGGATGTCGACTTTTTTCATTTCACTGCCGCCGACGGGAATGAATTGTTTGTCCTGGATTACTTGGAGAAGCTTTGCCTGCAGAGCGAGCGGGATTTCTCCAATTTCATCAAGAAAAACAGTGCCACCGTCTGCGGATTCAATCAATCCGCGTTTTCCAGTTTTGTTTGCACCGGTAAATGCACCTTTTGAATAGCCGAATAGTTCGGATTCGAGCAGTTCTTCCGGAATGGCTGCACAGTTGATCGTCAGGAAAGGTTTGCTTTTCCGCTTACTGATCCGGTGGATGAAATGGGCAAGCACACCTTTTCCCGTTCCAGATTCCCCCTGGATCAAAATCGTGGAATCAGTCGGCGCCACCTTTTCACAAAAAGTGAGGATACGGTTGATTTTACCGCTATTAGTAATGAATCTCCCCGTTTCATCTTCGTCATGAGTGATTTTTGACTCACCACTTGCTTCATTTGCTTTTAACATTTTATACGTTTGGGTTTCTGTGGATGTAGTGACGACCAGTTCAATTTCCCCTGCATCATTTAAAATTGGAATCGCTGATGTCATCAATTCAGTCCCAATATATGTTTGCAGTTTCATGTAGCAAGGCTTTTTCCTTTTAAATACTTCAGGCACGATGGAGGGCTTCCAGTACCCTTTTTCAAATAAGTCCACATTATATTTGCCGATGACATCAGTAGGTTTCAGCCCATAATGGCGCTCACATGCCTTGTTGACGTAAAGAATCCGCTTTTCGCCGTCAAGGACGAAAATCTCATCTGAGGAATGATCAAGAATTTTTAATAGAGTTTGGAGCGTCATCTCCACACTTTCAGTAGAATCCGTGCTTTTCATAAGTTAATCCTCTCTTTTCAAAAGGGAATGAGTGATTTCTGAATAATGTTTCATCAATTTTGAGTTAATTATAACTCGGTATGATAGCGTTTTCAAAGTAAATTCTAAATATTTTGTTTATTAAGGGGGGGTCTCGAGGTTGGCATGCATATTGCATTATATAAAATTATCAATTGGTGAAATTGACGATTGGCTATGCATGAATCGACATCTAAGCATAGCAGAATTCTAGTAAGCGGAATTATCTTATTTCAAGGAAGACATCTAGGGGGGAATGAATTTGGAAGAAAAGTATGAAGTCTCTGACATCACTATTATCGGGGGAGGACCGGTTGGTTTGTTCACCGCTTTTTATGCGGGGATGCGCCAAGCTTCAGTGAAAATCATTGAAAGTCTCCCACAATTGGGAGGGCAGCTATCTGCTTTGTACCCTGAAAAATACATTTATGATATTGCAGGTTTCCCGAAAATCAAGGCCCAAGAGCTCATCGATCGATTACTGGAACAAATGGGTCAATTCAAAACGGATATTTGTCTTAATCAATCTGTAGAGACCATTGTTCGTACTTCGGATGGGATGTTTGCCATTACGACATCCGAAGAAACACATTACACGAAAGCGATAATCATAACTGCTGGAAACGGGGCATTCCAGCCTCGGAAACTAAAAATTGAAGGTGAAGAAAGATTTGAGAATGCCAACCTTCATTATTTCGTCCAGAATATGAGTCAATTCGCCGATAAGAAAGTGGTTGTGTTCGGTGGCGGTGATTCGGCGGTCGACTGGTCGCTAATGCTTGAACCGATAGCCGAAAAAGTGACACTCATTCACCGCAGGGATAAATTTCGTGCCCATGAACACAGTGTAGAGCGTTTGAAACAATCCAAGGTGGAGGTCTTGACTCCTTATCTCCCAGCCGGATTGATCGGGGAAGAAAATATAGAAAAAGTGATTGTGACGGATGCAAAGAGTGGAAAACTGTTTGAATTGGAGGTCGATGACGTTCTTGTCAATTATGGATTCGTATCATCAATAGGGCCAATAAAGGATTGGGGTCTTGAAATCGAAAACAATTCCATCGTTGTCAATTCTAGAATGGAAACGAATATCAAAGGCATATACGCAGCAGGAGATATTTGCACGTACGAAGGAAAGGTGAAGCTGATTGCTAGCGGGTTCGGTGAAGCTCCAACAGCAGTGAGCAATGCAAAAGTTCATATCGACCCAAGTGCGAAAGTTCAGCCGCTGCACAGCACGAGCACAATGGGAGGTAAAGAGAAAAGCACAGCGTCCGTTTAATTATGTAAAAGGGGGAAACCACATGGCTACATACACAATAGTTGACCAGGAGACATGTATCGCTTGCGGGGCATGTGGAGCGACTGCACCGGAAATTTTTGATTATAACGATGAAGGAATCGCCTTTTCAATCCTGGATGCTAACACAGGAATAACTGAAGTATCCGAAGATCTGGAGGAAGACTTGGAAGATGCTTTTGATGGTTGTCCGACAGATTCGATTAAGTTGGCGACGGAACCTTTCGCCAATATACCAGTGTCAGCCGGTTGAAGCGGAAGGTCGGATCAATTAAAAAATATCAAATTTTAATAGCTAGTATGGCAGGGATGCTAGTAATCATTTTTTAGGGGGAAATGAATGATGGCTTATAACAAGGTGGAAAATGTAACAAATCGTACATTTGAAAGAACATTGACATATGACAAATACACGGATCCGAAAGTTCTCGAAAAGGAAATCGATCTAGTATTCTCTAAATCTTGGCAGCTTGTGGGTCATGTCAGCCAATTGGAAAAAGTGGGATCATTCTTTACGACAGAAGTAGCCAACGAGCCGATCATAGTGAACCGCGGCCAGGATGAGGTGATTCGCGCTTTTTATAACGTTTGTCCGCATCGTGCCACTAAGCTTGAAAAAAGTGAATCAGGAAAGAAGAAAATTTTACAATGCAGTTATCATGGTTGGACATTCAAATTGGATGGGAAATTGAACAAAGCGCCGAATTTTAAAGGAGAAGATGAAGCCTGTGTACAAGATGCCTGTTTACGCTCCGTTCGCATGGAAATCTTGGAATCTCTAATTTTTGTAAACTTGGATGATAATGCAAAACCGCTTAGCGAATCCTACGGCGATTTCTTTGACCGTTTAAGTAAATACCCGTTTTTAAGTGAGTTAAAAAGAACAAGCCAAAAAACGAGGGTGATCAAGGCAAACTGGAAAGCGTTCATAGATAACTATTTAGAATGTGACCATTGCCATGTAGCACATCCAAGCTTTGTTGCTGCACTCGATATGGATGATTACCAAATCATTACTTGCGATAACTATTCACTGCAAGGTTCGATCGTTAAACCGGATAAAAATTACGGAACGGTCGATTTAAATCAGGCGGAAATGCAAGGTGGATCCTTTTTCTGGCTGTGGCCTAACTTGATGTTGACCATCTATCCAGGTCCCGGAAATATGGCAACCATTCAAATGGTTCCGATTGATCACGAAACGACTTTGGCTGTTTACACATATTATTTCCGCGATGAGAATTTGACTCAGGAAGAGAAAGATCTTGTTACGTTTGCCGAACAAGTCCGACAAGAAGATGTGGAACTTGTAGAGCTGGAACAAATCGGTTTCCGCTCCCGTGCCTTTAACAAAGGTAGATATTCTTCTTCGGAAAAAGCAATTGTTCAATTTCATGAAATGGTATTGGAGGCCCTAAATGAGTAAATTAGCGAATCAATTTAAATCGATGAAACAATGTCTGATGATCAATGGCGAAAAAGTTGAAACGGAAAACTATGCCCCGCTATATTCCCCTTTTTCCGGGGAAGAAATCGCCCAAATTGCCATGGCGGATAAAGAGCTGACCGAAAAGGCGATTGCAGCCGCCTACAATGCGCGCGAAGTCATGGCAAAAATGCCAGCTTATCAAAGGGCGGATATATTGGAGAAGGCTGCTGCGTTATTAATGGAGAATGCGGAAGAAGCGGCAGAAATCATTTCCCGTGAATCAGCCAAACCGATCATGTTCGCAAAAGCGGAAGTTGGAAGGACCATCGAAACGTATAAGTTCTCGGCTGAAGAGGCTAAAAGGATTCACGGTGAAACAATTCCTTTTGATGCAGCCATAGGCGGTGTTGGCCGAATTGGTTACACGTTAAGAGAGCCGATCGGGGTCATTGGTGCCATCACCCCATTTAACTTCCCGATGAATTTAGTGGCGCATAAAGTCGGACCGGCAATAGCTGCAGGGAACACCATTGTTTTGAAGCCTGCTTCGCAAACTCCGCTGTCCGCACTTTTCATCGCAGAAATTTTTGAAAAAGCGGGTCTGCCGGCTGGCGTATTAAATGTAGTGACAGGTCCGGGCAGCACGGTCGGAGAAGCGATTTTAGAAAACGATCGGGTAAGCATGATCACATTCACAGGCAGCCCAAGCGTTGGAATCGGAATCCGCAACAAAGCGGGTTTGAAAAAGACCACACTTGAACTTGGCTCGAACTCGGCTTTAATCATTGATAAAGATATAGATATCGATAACATTATCGATCGTTGCATCATGGGTGCCTTCTCCAATCAGGGGCAAGTCTGTATTTCATTGCAACGTGTATATGCACATGAAGAAGTGTATGAAGAGTTTGTCGAAAAATTCACTGCTGCGGCCAAAAAACTTAGAATTGGCAATCCATTGGATCCGGATACTTATATTTCCGCCTTAATCTCCAAAGGGGAAGCAGCACGTGTATTGGGCTGGATTGAGGAAACTAAAGGCAGTAAGGCAAAGATCGCAGCAGGGGGGAAATTGCAAGGTGACATTCTTGAGCCGACAATCATTACAGATGCGGATCATACGCTAAAAGTTTCATGCCAGGAAGTATTTGCTCCGGTTGTCATTGTAAATAAAGTGGGTTCAGTGAAGGAAGCGATTGATCAAGTGAATGATTCCCGCTTTGGCTTGCAGGCCGGGATATACACAAACAATGTGAAAAACGCATTGTACGCATCAAGGGAATTGCATGTAGGCGGTGTGATCATCAATGATGTGCCGACCTATCGTGTCGATCAAATGCCATACGGCGGAGTCAAAGAAAGCGGGACTGGTCGTGAAGGCATTAAATACGCTGTGGAAGAAATGACCGAAATGAAATTGGTCGTTTGGAACCAAGACTGAAAATCGAGGAGATCATTTATGAAACAATTCAAAATTGCGGTCATCGCAGGAGATGGCATTGGCCCTGAAGTGATTAATGAAGGCATAAAAGTATTAAAAAAAGTGGCTGAACTGGATTCAGGTTTTCAATTGGATTTCACATACTTCCCATGGGGCTGCGAATTTTATGCCGAAAATGGTAGAATGATGGATGATGATGGGATCGAAAAGCTGAAAGCGTTTGACGCGATTTATTTGGGAGCGGTCGGGTTTCCGGGCGTTCCAGACCATATTTCACTATGGGAGCTATTATTGAAAATCCGTAAAAGTTTTGATCAGTATGTCAATATCCGGCCCGTGACATTATTAAAAGGGGCTCACTTGCCTCTTGTTGATGTGAAACGTGAAGATATTGATATGCTGTTCATCCGCGAAAACAGTGAAGGTGAATATTCTGGCGCAGGAGATTGGCTGTTTAAAGGGCAGGAACATGAAGTTGTTCTGCAAAACGGTGTGTTTTCCCGTAAAGGGACGGAAAGGATCATCCGATATGCTTTTGAAACCGCGAAAAAAGAAGGCAGATCGCTCACGAGCATTTCTAAAGCCAACGCCCTGAATTATTCGATGGTTTTCTGGGATCAAGTATTCGAAGAGGTCAGCAGGGAATATCCCGAAGTCGAAACGGCTTCATATCTTGTCGACGCAGCGGCAATGCTGATGATCAAAGACCCGAAGCGCTTTGAGGTCGTTGTCACTTCGAACCTGTTCGGTGATATTTTAACAGACTTAGGAGCAGCGCTTGCTGGAGGAATCGGCCTTGCTGCCGGTGCCAACATTAATCCTGAAAGGGAATTTCCATCGATGTTCGAACCAATTCACGGCTCAGCTCCTGACATTGCAGGCAGGGGTATCGGAAATCCGCTTGCCTCCATTTGGTCAGCAAGCCAAATGCTCGACTTTTTTGGCTATGAATCACATGGTAAGGTTGTTCTTGATGCGATTGAGCAACTGTTGCTGGAAGCCCGGGTACTCACACCCGATATGAATGGCACGGCATCCACTTCCGAAGTGGGGGACCGGGTAACGGATATCATCGAGTCAATCATTTTATCCAAGGTCTGATGTGAATTTATAAAGGATCATTCAATATACTTGAATGGTCATCGGAATATAATGATGCATCCAAGTGTTAAGCCAATCGTTTATAAAAAAGGAAGAGGCCAAGGCTTGGAAAGAAAAGCACTTGGTCTCTTTGTTTTTACGAAAGGAACACAGAATGGGGATCATTAATTCAAAGTCAAAAGTAACTCAAAACAATGGTATAGCTAAGAGGAGCGGTTATGATGAAAAAAGTTGAAATAGTTGTCGAAAAAAATGTGCCATGCACGATGAGGGACGGTACCGTACTTTATGCGGATGTATACAGACCTAATTTGACTGGGCATTTTCCGGTGTTATTGACCAGGCTTCCGTACAGTAAGGACTTACCGCTCTATTCCCATCGTTATTTGGACACCCATCGTCTTGTTGAAAATGGGTTCGTTGTCATCATACAGGATGTGAGAGGACGATTTCAGTCAGAAGGAGAATTCCGGCCATTCAGCCAGGAAGCAGATGATGGATACGACACAGTGGAATGGGCGGCTTCACTTTCGTATTCTACGGGAAAAGTGGGCATGTTTGGCCTATCCTATTATGGATACACGCAGCTGCTTGCAGCAGAAAAAAAACCTCCACACTTAATCGCCATTTTTCCAGCAATGACGCTGAATGACCAAAGAAATGGAACGGTTTATCGTAATGGGGCTTTTGCTCTCGGCCTTTTTGAAACGTGGACATTGGAATCGATTATGCCTGATTTGCTGAAGCGGAAGTATGAAAAAAATAAGGAAATGACTTCAGAATTTCGAATGCTTGCTGACTCCCTCAACAATATTGAGGAATTGTATGCATATGCACCTATTAATGATTGGCCGCCATTAAAGGTTCTGGACGAAGATAACTTTTTCTTTGAACATTTGAATCACCCAATCGAAGACGAAACTTATTGGCAGAATTCAAGTATTACTGGGAGATTTGATAGGATACAGCTGCCTGCTTTTCATTTGGGCGGTTGGTATGATTGTTTTATCGGCCCTACTCTGGAAAACTACGTGGAAATGAACAAAGTGAATGGCCAACTAAGCAATACTCAAAAACTTATTGTTGGTCCATGGAGCCATGGCCTTTTTTCCTCGGTCCAAGGTGAACGCTCTTTTGGAGTGCACGCGTCCGGGGATTGGATTAACCTTGAAGAAGATATTACCAACCTTCATATTCGCTGGTTTAATCACTGGCTGAAAGGCATCGAAAATGGTATTGAGAAGGAAGCGCCCGTGAAAATATTTGTGATGGGGATTAATGTATGGCGTGATGAAATGGAATGGCCACTTGAACGGACTGAATATACGAGTTATTATTTGCACAGTAATGGAAAAGCGAATACGAAAACAGGTGATGGGCGCTTAAGCAGAAATGAGCAGGAGGGTGAAAAGACGGATTCATATATATATGATCCCCAAAACCCTGTACCGACAAAGGGTGGAGCTACACTTTTTTCCGGCCCACTTACAATGGGGCCATATGATCAGAGCGAAATCGAAAAGCGGAACGACGTGCTTGTTTATACTTCTGAGCCATTGAAAGAAGCACTTGAAGTAACAGGTCCGGTTAAAGTGAAGTTGTTTGCATCAACTGACGCAGCGGACACTGATTTTACTGCAAAGCTTGTGGATGAATCACCGGATGGCACAGTGCTTATTTTAACCGAGGGAATCGTCAACGCAAAATACCGGAACGGCCATCGAGCTGAAAAAGAACTGGATGGGGAAATCGTTGAATACGAAATTAACTTGTGGGCTACAAGCAATGTATTTCTTCCAGGTCATCGAATCTTGCTTGAAATTTCATCGAGCAGTTTCCCGCAATATGCCCCCAACCCGAATACAGGGAAATCAATGATTGAAAGCAGTGAAACAAAAACGGCCAGACAAACGATTTATCATAGCAGGGAATTTCCTTCTCACATTCTATTGCCAATCATTCCTACAAGTGAAAAATGATTATAAATGCAGGGAGGAGACTTCCTTATGTTTGGTTTTCAACATTGTCACCTGTTTAATGAGTTAAAAACAGTTCAGGTGAGGTGATTAAAACTCAGGAATCAGATGATCAATATTAAAAAAACAAAATTGTAAGGCCATTGGGATTCTTAAATCACTAGTATTAAAAGAGTTATAGGTGAATGGTCATGAATAAAAGAGATTGGCATAACTCTTGCAAATAATAAAAGGAAGGGGGGATAAGTTCATCCATTATAATAGATTCCAGGCATAAGGAAATGACATAACAGATGATGCATAATTTTGTCTCTTATGCTATATGTAAGCCAGGGAAAAGGTGATTACACTGGAATCCGACCTGCAACCTTAATTAGAGAGAAAATGATAATAGCAGTTTGAAAATTTGTAATATTGTTTCTTTTTTTGAGGTTAGTAGTGAAGCTACTGCCATTGTGAAGGTGGTTAAGGAACAAGGTGCATAACCCATTTTTTTAAGCGCTTTCACAGTCGTTTCATTAACAGATTTATTAAGAGGGGGACTTCAATTTGAAGAAAATCATTGTGCTGCTCAGCGTCATACCCGCGATTGGCTCATTATCCGTGATTAACCGTGTGGAGCCATATATATTCGGTTTGCCTTTCATTATCTTTTGGTCCACAGCCTGGCTTATTTTGACATCCATCTGCCTTTATATTAGCAGTGTGATCTGTGATAGACAGGAGGAGAATAAATGAACAGTTCCATATTAATCATCATCATGACTCTTGTTTTGGCTTTTTACTTAGGTATCCGCGCAAAAAAGGGGCGCGAAATGAAGCTTGACCAGTGGGCAGTCGGGGGGAGGAACTTCGGTTCTTTAATCATGTTCGTTCTGATGGCAGGAGAGATGTTTTCGACTTTTGTGTTTCTTGGCGCCAGCGGAGCGGCATACCGTATGGGCGGTCCCACTATCTATATATTTTGTGCTCTTACTTACATCGTTCCTTTCTGGATTTTACCCCCTATTTGGCGCTATGCGAAAAAACATAATGTGCTGACGCAATCTGACTTTTTCACAAAAAAGTATAATAGTAAGCCATTGGGACTTCTGGTTGCTGTTATCGGGGTCCTATCAATGATTCCCTATATCGTATTACAATTAAAAGGCTTTCAAATCATCGTTTCCGAAGCATCATATGGATTGATTCCCCCAACGGTTGCTGTTTGGATCGGAATGCTCTGCGTAACTGTTTTTGTATATGTGTCAGGTATTCATGGTTCGGCCTGGACGGCAGTATTGAAAGATATCCTCATTCTTGTCGTAATTGTGTTTTTGGGCATTTATTTGCCAATACATTACTTCGGTGGAATACAACCAATGTTCGAAACTCTTGAAGCAACAAAACCGGGATTCTTATTGCTTCCGGATGAAGGGTTTAGCATCTCTTGGTATATTTCCCTTTGCCTGACCATCGCATTGGGCCAATATATGTGGCCGCATTGCTTTGGAGCGAGTTTATCTTCCCAAAACGAATCGGCTCTCAGGAAAAACTCTGCCATTTTACCTCTGTATCAAATCATTCTGGTTTTCATTCTTTTTATCGGTTTTACGGCGGTTTTGCAGATACCGAATCTACAAGGCGGAGATACCGACCTTGCCTTATTTAAAATCGCGAAAGATGCTTTCCCGCCCTGGATTGTTGGCGTTGTCGGAGCAGCAGGCATGCTTGCAGCCCTTGTACCATGCTCGATGTTAATTTTGACGGCAGCCACGATTTTATCAAAGAATATTTATAAAGCCGTTAAGCCTGACACATCGAATGAACAGCTTGCCAAACTAACCCGTATATTTGTTCCAATCGTATCATTGGTCTCCTTAATCTTTACATTCTATGGAGGTAATACGATGATTGCGTTACTGACCATGGCTTACAGTTTTGTCCTGCAGCTTTTCCCTCCTTTAGTATTCAGCTTGCTTAAGAGAAATCCGGTAAGTAAAGCGGGGGCCTCTGCAGGAATGATTTTAGGGGTGGTGTTGGTCGCTTACTTTACTCTGGCAGAGGCAACAATGGCCACTTTATTACCGAAGGCACCACATTTCATACAGGATCTTGATATAGGGATCGTCGCCATTACCTTTAACCTTATCGTCATGCTGGCTGTTAGTGCTTTTACAAGAAAAGACCAACAAATGGTTCAGGAAGAAGAGCCGGTTAAACGAATAATCACTTCTTGATCAATGGAAGCGTGGTATTGGAAACCGTCCTATTCGCCTTATCTTCTATGACTATCGATAAAGAATTGGGGTGCGTCTTCTATAAAGAACCATACAAAAAAGGATAGCCTTTAAAAGCTATCCTTTTTGTAGTTTTCAACCATTAATTTGCATAATTAATACGTAACTAAAGGAAATGTGTTAAGTTGGACTAAAATGATTATGGAGGCAGCGATGAAATACGAGATTATCTTATTTGATGTTGATGATACATTGCTAGACTTTGGGATATCGGAAAAAAAAGCACTGCATGAAGTCTTCTTGGAGTTCGGTTTGCCCACAGGGGCGGAGGATTATGCGGGATGCTACCAAGAAATCAGCCAGGTATTATGGAGGGACTTGGAACAGGGGCGTATTGATTTAACAAATCTGGGAGTGGAAAGGTTCAAGCGATTGTTCCTGAAGCATGGGCTTGATATCGATGCGGATGCGTTCAGCGGTGCGTACCTTGGACATTTGGGAAAGGAAATACATCTTCTGCCCGGGGCTTTAGAGGTTTGCGAGAAGCTTGGAGGATGCCGGCTGGCTATTATAACAAATGGCTTCACAACAGTGCAGACAGCAAGAATCGGGGGGTCACCCCTTTGCAATACCTTTGAGACTTTGATAATTTCCCAAGAGGCTGGGTTTCAGAAGCCTGATAGAGGGATTTTTGATTATGCATTTTCCAAGTTAAAGATCACGGATATATCGAAAGCGTTGATGGTGGGTGACTCCTTGACATCAGATATACAGGGCGGTTTGAATTATGGAATGGATACATGCTGGTACAATCCCCATCAAAAGGATAATAATCTGGGAATCAAGCCCACATATGAAATCCGGACGCTTTCTGATCTTTTGGATATTGTAGGAAGCAAGGAAGTATAGCTAGGTATATGCATTCAAAATAACAGAGGCCGCTCGTCCGTGATAGGACGTGCAGCCTCTGTTATTACTCATGCCAGAGATTTTATAATCAGTTCAAATCCAGCTCATGTGGTTTGAGTGTTTTATCCTTTTCCATCCTTCTGCTGAAATGCGGTGATAATATACAAAGCGCCAGGGAAATTGCGAGACCTGCCATCATGAATCCGCCAAATACCAAAGGGGATGGGCCATATGATTCAGCCATGGCAGTCCAGATGAGCGGACCGAAACCTGCAATGGCTGCCGCGACTTGATAACCGACAGATAATCCAGTATAACGGACCTTGGCTGGAAAGAGCTCTGAGAATAATGTCCCTTGTGTAGAAAAAATGGCCCCCCAGATGACGCCGAGTACAACTGCCTGCATAATGTAGAACCAGCCAACCCCACGCCCAATCATTGTGAAATATGGGATGGCCAAGACGAAAAGGAGAATCAGGCCCCCAAAATAGATGATTTTTCGATTGATGAAATCTGAGATGTAACCAATGACAGGAATGGTAATTAGCATTGTAGCGCAGCCAATCGTTAAACCGGTAAGGGCTGAATCTTTGGAATAACCAAAATACAGTGTAGTAAAGACGAGAACATAGGACATGATGAATACATTGAAGAACCCGTCCCCAATTTTTAGTCCGATCACTTGCAGCACACTTCTCCAATCGTGTTTCAACGTTTCAATAATGGGAACCTTCGCAAGATCACCGCTATCTTTCTGCTGCTGGAACTCCGGCGTTTCTTCAATGCCACTCCTTACCCAGATTGCCAATGCGATCAGTACACCGCTTAAAAGAAATGGAATCCGCCAACCCCAAGCTAAAAATTGGGCATCGGTTGTCAAGGAACTGATAAGGGTTAGGCTGAATGAACCGGCAACCAAACCGATGGGGACCCCTAGTTGGGGAATGGATCCATATAACCCACGGACACCCTTTGGAGCAGATTCCGTTGCCAATAGGATGGCTCCGCCCCATTCACCTCCCAAGGAAATTCCTTGAATCAACCTCAGCACCACCAAGATGGCGGGGGCGGCCAACCCAACCTGGGCATAAGTGGGAAGAACACCGATAAGCATTGAACTCCCTCCCATACCAATAAGGGTGAACATGAGTGCTGCCTTCCGTCCGATGCGATCACCCATATGGCCGAATAGGATACTTCCGATTGGCCGGGCAGCGTAACCAGCCCCGAAAGTGACAAAGGCGAGAAGAAGTGAAATCGCAGGATCATGATTGGGAAAGAATAGAGTTGTAAAAACTAGGCCTGTTGCTGTCCCGTATAAATAGAAATCATACCACTCAATAACGGAACCAGCTAAACTAGCGAAAAGAACGCGACTTTTTTTCATGGAAATGCTCCTTTAATGCGTAGTATTTCATCAAAATTGTTTACAGCAATAAATAAAGCTGAAATGAACAAAAATGATGCTTAAGGAATATAAGTAAAAAAATGGATTATTTAGATTATTTTAGAGGGCCTTTCCATACCGGTCAATATATTTCTGATTTTTCTGAAAAAATGAAGCGAATAACATAGCTCTCATCACCTGTATTGGAATATAATTCGTTCTAAAGTAATGGGAATAATGATTTAATCTTCCCGGATAAAATGAAAAAGTCTTAACTAAGGTGGAAAATTAAACTCAAAACATTTAGAATTTTTTATGTATAGAAGAGTGGCAAAGTGGAAATCATGTGGATAAGGAAATGAAAAAGAGGAAAGGATAAGATTTAAAGAAATAATAATAATCTCCAAGTTATTTAGTATAATAGAAAAAAGGTTAAGGAGTTGGTTTCGTATGGAGAAGCAATTGCCAGGAACATCGCTTGAACCTGAAGAGATGGCTGAAATGGTTTTAAAAAAGGCCCTTAGTGATTACCGGAGAGCACAAATCGAAAAAGAAATCGATGACTCATTAAGAAATCGTGATAAGGAAGAGTTCCTTCGTTTAACTGAAATATTGAAGGGCATTTCATGAAATTTCATACACTGTGAACAAGACAAGTAGTAATGATATTGAAAGTACACCTAAAAGCCAGCACTGCTTGATAATTTAAATATGATGAAGATGAAGCTTTATATAACTGGAACATTCTAATTAAATAGCAATCTATAGTATTATAATATTTTACATTGTAAGCGCTTTCTTGTATAATCAAATAAAGAAAACGATGGAGAGTAGATGTAAGTGGACTAATGGCGGGATACACAGGTATTAGTGACTGAAATGTTCATGCACCGGGATAATACTAAAAGGGGGAAAAGATATGAAAAAGGATGGAGTGTCGTTAATTGAATTTGTTCAGGATGATCGATTTGAACTGAGCTCCTATATTACTTCTTTATTTAACAAACTTAATGACTATGTTCCCAAAAGTCTTAAAGATAAAAGGTGAATGACAATAAAAAATGGGTCAGGAAGATCTGCATGACTTTCTGATTCATTTTTTATTTTGTTTTTGGGATTTAGAGTTCTAAGGCCCCAAGTCAAAGGCGCAATAATTGATAATGAGCATCGTTATCGACTAGGTGAAAAAAGTACGACGCGGCAATGAAGAGGTCATCATTATGATCAATTGGGAGTCGGGGGCGCATTGGAAGCAGTGGGAAAAGAGTGAAGCCCATATCGCAGGCCATAAAGCAAACCTTGGGAAACCAAAGCCTGAATATATCGTCAGTTCGGAAGGATCATTATATGAAGTGAAGGCTATTAAAAAGGCAGTGAAATAACTTACTATCCTTTTTTTAGATTCCGTACATTAGAAAAGTTAAGTTACTGGGTGGAATATCACATTTCTCAACTATCGTGTCGCATAGGGATGCGGAATGGTGGCCGTTCACATACAATAGCTTACCTTCACTAAAAATTCAGGCTCCCATTATGGGTGCCTCTTTTTGTTGATGGAATCATCTCAAAATAGGTTTATGTTATTCCTAATCTGCTGATATAGTAAAATATTTTTTTAGAATGGTGTCTTTGATGGAAAAGTGAAGAGTGGGAGAGCAGGAAGGTCGTTTAGTATGTTAATATTTATGAACTAATAAGTGGTTTAGTTCTAAGGATGGCTAGGATTCCTAAGATAAAATCAATTAAGTTTAGAAATATTAATATTTAAAAATACCATTAAGATGTCTTTAAAGTAGTGGTTAGTTTATCTGAAACCAAGACCGGTCCCAGTTGGGATTTGATTACGATTCGTGCGCCAGGTTAGGTGTTCACCTTTTTCTTCAGGTGGAACCCCTGAAAGAAATGAAATCGATTTTATTTGACGACGATCCTTATATTGGCTTGATGGTCAAAAAAAAATATTAAAAAGGCAACGAACCTATTGCTGACATTAATGAAAGGCGGAACCATTGAAAAGAAAAAATTCGTTCTGGAAGATGAGTTGATCATCCGCGAATCTTGGGGTTCCAAATTGGAAAAAAGCTTGAATGCATAAAATGTTTGACAAGATTGCTATGTTAGTAATTGAAGGCTTCCATTTATGGGAGCCTTTTTGCATGTCGACTAAGATGTGAAAAAACCACATTTTTGGGGAAACATACAAGGATGAATTTTTCAGTATGAATTATTGAGTCTATAAAGCAGAGAAACAACCGGAGCTACAGGAGCGATAGGAATAACAGGTGAAACCGGTCCAACAGGAATAGTGGGGGCAACCGGTTTCCGCTTATGAGTAACAAAAATTCAGGGTCATTCACAGTGAATGGAACCAACACTGTGTTTACCGTTCCTGTGAATGGTCGCTAACAGGTGTTGCAGAAGCTTCACTGACTATCATTCGATTAATTAATGTAAACTTTAACCGTAATAATATGGAAACGTAAATGATATTTGTGAATCCCATTCATCTTGAATGTGGATTTTTTTGATTGAATGTTTAGGGCTTTTTAATTGGCATTATTTCCGATTCAAAGTTTTCACTTTGAATTGCCGGCATATAAGGTTTCAAAAAGCGCCCTTAGCTTGAATTCATTTATGACTAAAGGTTAAGGACCATTCAAGGTCAGCAGGGATTCTAGTCCAGATGAAATTACAAATACTTTTTGTATTTCTTTAATTTATAGATGACTGTTGGCTGGCTGATGCCCAAATGTTCTGCCATTTCGTATGTGGTTTTACATTTTTCCCATGCTTTTGCAATCAGTTGCCTTTCAACCTTTTCCAGTGTCTTCTTTAAATCGAAATTCTCTTTACAATCCTGTTCGATTGCAAGGAAGTTGGAGTCTTCAGGCTGTTCAATTTGCCCTGTGATGGATTGCGGAAGGTGTTCGGGAAATATAATTGGTTCTTCGATGGTCAGGATCAACCGTTCAATTAAGTTTTCTAATTCCCGTATATTTCCGGGCCAATGATAATGAGTCAAAACTTCATAAGTCGATGGATGGATTTTTTTGAATTTCTGGTATTTATCACTGGTTTTCTGTAAGTAATGCTGAATTAAGAGAGGGATATCTTCTTTACGTTCATGTAATGCCGGAATTTGGATGGGAATCACATTCAAACGATAAAATAAGTCCAATCTAAACTTACCTTGACTTACCATCTCCTTCAAATCTTGATTAGTTGCTGCAACCAGGCGGAAGTTAATATGGTTTTCTTTTTTTCCACCGATGCGCTTTATCTTTTTTTCCTGTAATACTTTCAGTAATTTAGCTTGCATGGCAAGTGGGAGTTCCCCGATTTCATCCAAGAAAAGAGTTCCGCTGTCAGCCTGCTCAATCAGGCCTTGCCTCCCTTGTTTATTTGCCCCTGTAAATGATCCCGGCTCATAGCCAAATATTTCCGATTCAAACAAGCTATCAGGTATCGTACTGCAATTCACTTCGATAAAAGGTTCTTTCTTTCGGTTGCTTTGGTCATGAACAGCACGGGCAAAAGTGCTTTTCCCTACCCCGGAAGGTCCTAATAAGAGAATCGTGGCATCGGTTTTTGCAACATTATGGATCGTTTTTAAAATATGCTTCGTTTCATTACTTCTAGCAATCAAATAATGGTAATCCAGTTCCTTTTCTCTTAAATCCTCGACTTCCGTTTGATAGCCTTTTACTTTTCGTTGTAATTGTTCAAATTGATCCTGCAATTGCAGGATCTCGGTTTGATCCTGACCATAGCTGATTACCCTAACGAGTAGTCCTTCCTTATTAAAAATGGGATAGCCAGTCGACATGACAACATGACCCGTTTTCGTTTCCTGCATTATGCGCTTCGCTTTCTTTTCTTTTAAAACAATCGCATTGATGGAAGGTGTGAGAAGGCCCTCGCTTTCTAATTGATAGACGGAGGTACCGATATAAGAGTCACTTTCCATACCATAAATCTCCCAAAGCTTTGGGTTGGAATATAAAATGATTCCATCTTGATCGGTAATGAGAATGTTATTATTCGATGTTTCAATAATCTTATTTAGTTCTTCCTCCAGCATGTCGTCGTACATACATTCCGCTCCTTTCGGTTTTGGGATGCTGTTTAATTAAAATATAAATCAAATAGTCTAAATAATCAAAAATTAAATCAAAAAACAAGAAAATGATTAAGTTTTTAATCATTTGATGAAACAAAATAATGAAAAGCCTTATATACCGCAGCGAAATAGTTGGCCTGAATCTTGCTTAAGTAAAAGGTAAGAAGAGAATTTCCAAACAAGGTGTTATATATGTCCATTCTATTTGAAAAGATGGAAGTTTGTATGACATCTGCCATTGCAGTGGAGTGAAAAATAATAATAGCAGAATTAGAATTTAGGAGGATGTTACATGATGAAGTATCAACCGAAAGACTCATTCAAATCACCCCGTTTTTGTGGAGTGCGTACGTTTATGAGGCTCCCATTTGTTGAACGGGTAGATGAACATATGGATTTTGTCATTACGGGAATTCCATTTGATTCCGGGCAATCATTTAGAACAGGTGCGAGATTCGGACCAGAAGCCATTCGCGATTTTTCAATCCTTTTACGTCCTTATAATCCAGAACAAGATATTAATATTTTTGACTATATATCCGGAATTGATTATGGGGATATTCCGATCATTCCGGGGTATATTTCTGAAACATATAAAAAGATTGAAGAAGAGCTTACCCACGTCATTGAAAAAGGGATCATTCCCATTTCATTGGGAGGCGATCATTCCATTACGCTAGGGGAGTTACGTGCGATCGTAAAAAAACATGGTCCAGTTGCCCTGCTTCAATTCGATGCTCACTCTGATACTTGGGATAGTTATTTTGATCAAAAGTATAATCACGGAACCGTTTTTCGCCGCGCGATAGAAGAGGGTCTCATCGATGTATCACGATCTCTTCAAATTGGTATGAGGGGCGGTCTGTATGGACCGGAAGATCTTCAGGATGCCCGGGATTTAGGTTTGGGCGTTTATACGACAAACGATTATAAACGTATCGGGGTCGAAAAGATGCTAAGGGTCATTCATGAGCGTGTTGCGGATGGTCCGGTGTTTTTATCTTTTGACATTGATTTTTTAGATCCGGTCTATGCTCCAGGAACGGGTACCCCTGAAGTTTCCGGAGCCAGCATTGATGATGCTTTAGCCTTAGTGAGAGGATTGACGAATATAGATTTTGTTGGATTCGACCTTGTTGAGGTTTTACCATCATACGATCACGGACAAATCACGGCTGCCGCAGCAGCTAATATTGTCTATGAATTCATCACACTCATCGCTCTCGCAAAAAAAGGGAAACTGGAGAAAAAAGAGAGAGCCGGAGATTTGGAAACACAGCTTAACAAGTAATTCCTCATTTTTACTGTAAAGAAGGAAGGTATCGGTGAAATCCCTTCCTTCCCTCTTTACAAAGCGATAGAACATAACAAGCCCAAAAGGAGATGTATAAATGCATATTTTGGATATATCGATCATGATTCTATATTTTTCTGTTTTAATCATTGTGGGAGTAATCGGATCCAAACGGGCAAAAACAGCAGATGATTTCATTGTGGCAGGACGTAATCTTGGTCATTTTATGTATTTATCCTGTTTAGCTGCTGTGATATTAGGGGGAGCTTCTACTCTAGGAACAGCAAAGTTAGGTTATCAGTTTGGGATATCCGGTATTTGGCTAGTGGTGATGATCGGGCTCGGCATTATTGCCATCGGGTTGTTTTTAACAAATAAGATCTTTGATTTAAAAGTATTGACAATCAGTGAAATGCTTGAGAAGCGCTACAACTCTCAAACAAGATTGATCAGTGCCCTTGTCTCTGTTATCTACACATTCATGCTGACTGTAACGCAAGTAATTGGGATGGGGACAATTTTACATGTTTTGGCTGGCTGGAACTTAACGGTGTCCATGATAGTCGGGGGTGGGATCGTTTTATTTTATACAATTTTAGGAGGTATGTGGTCAGTCACCATGACTGATGTCGTGCAATTCGTCATCATGACGATCGGCATTTTCTTTATCATGCTTCCGATGAGCATCTCTAAGGCAGGAGGGTGGGGCTCGCTTAAAGAAAATCTTCCTGCATCACATTTCGAGTTAGGCAATATTGGCGGAGAAACAATTTTTCAATATTTCCTACTATTTACTCTAGGGGTAGTTGTTGGCCAAGATATTTGGCAGCGTCTTTTTACCGCACGAACCAAAGCTATCTCCCGGGGTGGAACGGTAGGAGCGGGAATATATAGTGTTTTTTATGCGATTGCAATCAGTATCATTGGAATGTGCGCTTTTATTATCCTTCCTAATTTAGGCGATCCACAAAATGCATTTACTAGTATAGCGATGGAAACTTTACCTGCTGGTCTATTGGGGGTTGTCATTGCGAGTGTGGTATCTGCCCTTATGTCCACAGCTTCAGGAACTTTGCTTGCTTCGTCCACTTTAGTTGTTAATGACATCATTAAAAAATATATCGGTCCAGGAATGAGTGAACGTCAATTTTTAAAAACATCTCGAATTACAACTTTAACGATTGGTGTATTGACGATAATCGTTTCGATATGGATACAAGATATTTTAGTTGCACTGGATGTAGCTTACGCAATCTTATCCGGCGCTGTGTTCTTTCCAATCATTCTTGGCTTCTTTTGGAAGAGAGTCACGGCTAAAGCTGCATTCTACTCCATTCTAGCTAGCATGATCGTTATTATTGTTGGATTGGTCATTAATGGACCTTCCTCCACTCAACCCATTCTATACGGACTCGCTACTAGTTTTGTTGTCATCACTACCCTTACTTTTCTCAGCCCCAATAATGAGGTAAAGCAAGATGTAAAGGATAATGCGGACATGGACACCATGGCTAATTGATGGTAGGCAAAAAATGAGGAAACAGAATCGAGGAGGAAAGAAAAATGACAAAGACAATTTCCCTGCAACCCGCAACATTCAATACAATGGAAGAGGAACGAACTCACCGGAAGGAACGTTTGGCAGCTTCATTCCGCCTTTTTTCAAAGTTCGGTTTCGATGAAGGGATAGCTGGCCATATTACCGTCCGTGATCCTAAATATACAGACCATTTCTGGGTCAATCCGTTTGGGATGCATTTTAGTCAAATTTCCGTTTCGGATCTTATATTGGTTAATCATAAAGGTGATATTGTAGAGGGTGAACATTCTGTGAATGGTGCTGCCTTTGCCATTCATTCTGAAATCCATAAAGCGCGACCGGAAGCGATTGCTGCGGCACATGCTCATTCGGTCTATGGAAAGACATGGTCTTCCTTAGGAAGACTGCTAGATCCGATTACGCAAGATGCCTGCCAATTTTACAATGACCATGCATTATTTGATGATTTTACTGGTGTGGTTTATGCATCCGAAGAAGGAAAGCGCATTGCTAAGGCTTTAGGTCAATACAAAGCTGTCATCCTCCGCAATCATGGATTGTTAACGGTCGGCCAATCTGTAGATTCAGCTGCTTGGTGGTTCATAACGATGGAACGTTCATGTCAAGCACAGATAATGGCTGAATCTGTAGGTAAGCGGATTTTTATAGAAGAAGAGTATGCAAAGTTAACGGCAGAACAAACGGGAACGGAATATGAGGGTTGGCTGAGTTTTCAACCTCTTTGGGACAGAATCAGAAAAGAGCAACCAGATTTCTTGAAATGATCATAAAGCACGGCATGGTATAATCGCAACGGATTGCCTTCCCATAAAAGAGGGAAAAGGGAATCGGAGGTTCTTGAGGAGGTTTTATAATGTCTGGTTCTAAGAAAATAGCACCTTCACTTTATATCAGGGTCGATATACCGGAAAAATACATCAATGAGTTTAAGGCGATTTGTTCAGAAGTTGTTGTCGAGCCATGGGAATTCGGCGAACCTGAACCACAGCCAACAGTTGATTTATCAAAGTTTGATGTCCTTTATACGCTGGGGCTTCATGATAATCTTAACATTATAAAAAAAGCTCCAAGGATTAAATGGGTCCATTCAGACAGTGCTGGGGTTGAGGCCATGCTGAATGAAGATATACAGAACAGTGATGTCATCATCACCAATGTCAAAGGCTGTACATCTGTCCCGATAGCCGAGCATACAATTGCGATGCTATCTTCGTTAGCAAGAGGCGTACCGACAATGATCAGAAATCAAATAAACAAAACCTGGGTTGAAATTCCTGTGAAAGATCTTGAAAATGCGACAGTGGGGATAATTGGGTATGGTGATATTGGCTATGAGATAGCGAAGAGATGTAAAGCACTGGGTATGACCGTTATTGGGTGCCGCCGGAATCCCTCCAAGAGGAACAAAGAATATGAACCTGCGGATTTGATAATGGGTATGGATCAAGTGGATGAGGTCCTTTCCAGGTCCGATTTTGTCGTCTTGGCACTCCCGTTTACAAAAGATACCTCATACTTTTTTAATAAAGAACGCTTAAATAAAATGAAAAAAGGCAGCTATGTAATTAATGTCGGCCGCGGTAATACGATTGTGGATGAAGATTTAATTGATTCCTTGAGCAATGGGCACATAGCAGGAGCGGCTCTAGATGTGTTTGAAGTAGAACCTTTACCTAAGGATCACCCTTTCTGGCAGCTGGAAAATGTCATGGTTTCCCCACATAATGCTTACAACTCTTCCAAATACCTAGATCGTGTGATGGAATTATTCTTGAAAAATTTAAAGCTTTTTTCTGACGGTAAACCCCTAATAAACGTTGTGGAAAAAAAACTTGGTTATTAACAGTAATCGGTCTTTTGAAAAGAAAGTTTCAACGATCAATCATAAGAATTAAGTACGAGGGCAGACCCTGATGGGTTTGCTTTTTTTGTTTAAAAGCCACTGCTTCATCTTTTTCTTGTATAGGACAATCTCTGATCAGGAAAAGCTGGATATAAGGAGGCGATGTATGAATGGGTACTTTCGAAGTTATTTCCCTAATGCTAAGCTTTGGCATGTTTGTAATTGCTATTCTTGATTTCAAAAATCATGACAAGAATCCTTGAAGATAATGATGGCCGGCCGAATATTTTGATTATTATTGGAAGCGTTTTAAAAAAGTAGCGGATTGTAGGTATTGATTCCTCGATTTTTTAAACTTGCAGAGAACACCATTATGAGGTGTTCTTTTTGTTTTCAATGAGTTCAATAGCATATTCCATTCATAGGCTTTGTCATTTTTGACAAAACAATGATATCCAAGTATAGTCTCTAATAGACCGGTTGATATAATTTTAAGGAGTGATCCAGCTATGGCAGAAAAACGAAACTCGAAAGACATTCTTATTGAGGCTGCTTCCCGACTTTTTCGGATACGTGGATATTACGGTGTAGGGCTCAAGGACATTATTGAGGAAAGTGGCATCCCAAAAGGTTCGCTGTATCATTATTTTCCGAAAGGCAAAGAAGAATTGGCGATCGAGGCGATTATTCATACAAAAGAATTCGTGATAGATGAAATTAAACGGGGATTTGATGAAATTGAAGACCCTATCAAAGCCATTCAGTCTCATATTTTTCGTTTATCCGAGGTATTTGGTGATAGTGAAAATCTATTAGGACTGCCAATCGGGACGATTGCAGCGGAAACATATACGACGAGTGAGCAGATAAGAACGGCTTGTCAAGAAGCGATAGAAGATTGGCAATCCATATATGTGAAGAAATTACTCGAGGCGGAATTCAGTGAGAAACGGGCAAAAGAATTGAGTATCGTAATTAATGCTTTAATTGAAGGCGGTATCCTTTTATCCTTAACGGCAAAAAACGGGGAACCTCTCCAAGCCATTGCGGAACAGATACCATTATTGCTGATAAATAAATAAATAAATAAGTCATGCGGAAAAATTATCTTAAGCTTAGGTCGAACAGTTAGTAATTGGAGGAATTATTTTATGTCTGCAGATGCAACACAGCAACAAAACCCAGTCATTAGAACGACCCCTATATTAATTGCATTTTTAATTGCAGGGTTCATTGGGTTATTCAGTGAGACGGCATTAAACATGGCGCTGGGGGATCTAATTCAAGAATTCAATGTCAGTCCTTCCACCGTGCAATGGCTGACAACGGGTTACTTATTAACATTAGGGATATTGGTTCCCGTTTCGGGACTCTTGATTCAGTGGTTCAATACTCGTCAATTATTCATTGCCTCAATGGTGTTCTCCATCATTGGGACGCTCATTGCAGCAATTGCACCTGGGTTCGGCATCTTGATGCTAGCTCGTGTCATCCAGGCAATCGGAACGGGTCTTTTATTACCTCTCATGTTCAATACCATTTTATTGATTTTCCCTATTCATAAAAGGGGAGCGACAATGGGATTGATGGGGCTGGTGATCATGTTTGCCCCAGCCATCGGACCGACAGTTTCAGGTTTGATTATCGAAAACCTAAAGTGGAATTACATTTTCTGGGTGTCTTTGCCGTTCTTTGTGATCGCTTTACTATTCGGTCTCAAATATATGCAAAACGTTTCAACGATCACCAAACCTAAAATCGATGTACCATCCATTATTTTATCGACCATTGGTTTTGGGGGTATTGTTTATGGCTTTAGTATTGTCGGAGAGCAAGGATGGAGCAATACGATAGTTCTATCTTCGATCATTGTTGGACTTATAGCGCTATTCCTGTTTGCTGTGAGGCAATTCAACATGGACAAACCGATGATTGATTTGCGCGTTTTTAAATACCCGATGTTCACGTTAGGGTTAATAACCGTCTTCATCACCTTCATGATCATCATGTCATCCATGATTCTCTTACCGTTATACCTGCAAACCGGTCTTGCATTAGCTGCGTTTTCTGCTGGGCTTGTACTATTACCGGGTGGAGTGCTTAATGGTATTATGTCTCCAGTTACTGGGCGCATTTTTGATAAGTTCGGGCCAAGAGGGTTAGTGATCCCAGGCTTCATTATCATGATTGTCATGTTATGGACTTTGACGAACGTAACGACTGAAACGACGATCATTATGGTAATCGTCATGCATACCCTCCTTATGATTGGTGTTTCGATGGTCATGATGCCGGCCCAGACAAATGGTCTGAATCAACTGCCGAAAAATCTTTATCCGGATGGAACGGCTCTAATGAATACATTGCAACAAGTATCGGGGGCCATCGGTACAACCGTTGCCATTACAATCATGTCAGCATCCCAAAAAAATTATATGGCAAATGCAGAAGATCCGTTCGATCCATCTGCCATCAGCGGTTCATTGACTGCAGGCGTTCAAGATGCTTTTATTTTCGGTCTTGTCCTTGCAATCATTGGCTTGATCGTGTCGTTTTTTATCAGGACAGCTCGAGACTAATAAGATATTAATGAAAAAAGATAAATTAGCCAGCAGGGGAAAGATTTTCTCTGTCTGGCTTTTTGTTTGGAAAAAACAATAACCGTGAATAAATCGTTTTCATTGGTCTTTATTACCATATTTTATCGGAAGCTATAAAAACTGAGTGAATTATTTGAAAATCAACCACTTATCGGATAATCTTACACAGTAATAGTTATTAAAATTTAGCCCAGGTAAAGGCGGTTAACAGGAGGAATTCAAATGAATACAATGAAAACCAAAATGTTTGAACCTGTAACAATTGGTGCATGGAACTTAAAAACAAGAACGGCAATGGCTCCTATGACAAGGGCGTTTGCCGATAAAGAAACGGGTGTTGTGAATGACCTGACCGTAGAATATTACCGAAAACGGGCACAAGATGGAATCGGGCTTATCATTACTGAAGGTGTAGTGATTTCACCAAGAGCAAAGGGCAATCCTGGGGTTCCCGGAATATATACTCAAGAGCAAATCAACGGCTGGAAAAAAGTAACGGAAGCAGTGCACGCAGAAGGCGGAACGATTATTGCGCAAATCTGGCATGTGGGCCGTGCAAGTCACCATGAAATTGCAGGAGGACTTCCTCCGCAGGCTCCGTCACCCATCGCTGCAGAAGGTAAGGTTTCCCGATTCGGTAAACCTTTTGACATTCCTGAAGAAATGACAGAGACGGATATTGCAGAAGTTGTGAACCAATATAAACAAGCTGCAAAGAATGCAATGGATGCTGGCTTTGACGGCGTTGAAATTCATGGTGCACACGGCTACTTAATAGACCAGTTCAATTCTGACACCTCCAATAAAAGGAGCGATCGGTACGGTGGTGATTTAAAACAGCGTCTGACTTTTATGAAGGAAGTGCTAAAAGCAGTTATTGATGCGGTTGGAGTGGAACGTACCCTTATTCGTTTTTCGGCTTTGAAAATTGACCAGCCGTCTTACATGTGGGAAGACCCTGAAAAAGCGATCCAAACATTTATTGAAGCGTTCAATGAAACAGGAGTCAAAATGATTCACCCATCCACGATGGAATTTACCAAACCGATTGCAAGAGGATTGACGATGCATGAATTGGTACGCAGCCACTGGGATGGAATCATAATTGGTGTAGGGGGGCTTGATCCTGAAACCGCAGAAGCCGCACTGGAAAAAGGCATTATTGACGTTGCGGCGATTGGACGTCCGCTTATAGCCAACCCGGATTATCTGGCACGTATTAAGCTGGATGAAAAACTTGTTGATTACGAGGCAAAGAAACATTTAGGGCAACTGATTTAATAGAGATATAATATAAGTCAGGCTGGTTCATTGACAGGACACCGCAGTAACCATACTAACTTTTCTATAACTGATGCGATTCTTCATTCAAGAAGGGTCGCCTTTTCTATGTAACTAAAAGGGAAGTGCAGAGGAAGACGGATGTTAAAAAGGTTATATATATTTGGTAGACTTACTGGTTATTTCAATTAATAAAGTGAGGAGGCTGGTATATAAATGGAACGTATCATGGTTATCGGAGTGTCCGCGGGTGTCGGAAAATCCACTTTTGCAAGAAGACTTGGAGATAATTTGGATATCGAAGTACATCATTTGGATACATTCTACTGGAGGCCTGGCTGGGTGGAGGCTCCCTTAGAGGATTTTATTTCTGCTCAGAAGGAAGTATTGAGTCATGACAAGTGGATAATGGAAGGCAACTATAGTAATTCTTTTAATTTACGTTCGGAGCTTGCCGATACGATTATATATTTAGAACTTCCTCTCCGTGTTTGCCTTTACCGTGTTATAAAACGTTGGTTATCTTATCTAGGTAAAACAAGACCTGATATGGGCGAAGGCTGCAATGAAAAATTAGACTGGCAGTTTGTTAAATTTATCATGACCACCTACTTTCCTCGCAAAAAAGACATGAAAATGAGATTTGCAGATCTTCAAAAGAGTGACCCTGAAAAGCTAATAGTTATATTAAAAAGCAAGCACGATATGGAAGGATATCTGTTGAATATGAAGGGATAAGCTTTCTTACCATTAATTTTTATGACACTTAGAGGTTTCCGAGAGTTAATAAAAGCCAAAATGGAAAAGGGACCTTCCAATCGAAGATCCCTGAGGACTGTAGACAAATTCGAAGAAATCGAGTTTACCACAGTTTTTTTATGGCTTGTACAATTTGGACGTAGATTTCCGATCCAGGCACTCGCTTTCCGCGGGCGGTCCGCGAGCCTCCTCGGCTTGCGCCTGCGGGGTCTCCCTAGACGCGCTTTTCCCGCAGGAGTCTCGCACCTTTCTCTCCAATCAACTTTGTTCTAACATATAGATAAAAACCATACTTGAGGAGTTGAAGGTGTTGGTTTGGGAACATCTTTTGATGAAAGATATGTTTTCCGAACCATAATAAGTTTCCATGAACTAAATTACCATATATCTACGGACAATTGACGGTTACAGCAACTCACCAATCTAGTCTATCTTTTAACTGAAGGCTTTACATCTTGCGGAATAGGGGAGATATAGTTTTTCCCTTTTAATCGTTCTTTTAGCTCTGTTTTTGCCTTTTCAATTAATTCCGGATTTTGAAGCACTTCTACTGCAGTTGCCGCAATAACCTTGCCAGCATGAAGCATTCCTTTATGGGCAATGGATGTTGATCCCAGTGTAACCCACTGCCAGCTATGCAATGGTGACCCAAGAACAAAACAAGCTGTTGTGCATTGGGCAGTAGGAACAATCCAACTAACATCTCCCACATCCGAGGAACCTGTTAATGGCGCTTGGGAGCCCTCGATGGGTTCTAACCAATTTGCCAATGCATCATCTTGATTATCTTTAAAAGGATTGATTGTACCGTTCCTTTCTTGTTCGGTTAAGGTGGCGCGGACTTCTTTGGCAAGCTGTTTTTCCTTATCATCGTGTTGTGGAATACCTAATTCTTGAAAATTCTTGTACATGACGGATTCTAGCACATTGTTTTGGATAACATTGGAACAGGCTTTGTCGAAAACGATTTCCAATTCAGTTCCTGTCATAAGGGCAGCTCCTTTAGCAATATTACAAACTCTCAAGTAAATATCTTGAACTTGTGAAACTTCTGGAGCTCGTAATAAATAAAGAACTTCTGCATCTTGTTGGACAACATTAGGCGATAATCCACCTGAATTCGTTATGGCATAATGGACTCTTGCTTCTTGAATAATATGCTCTCTTAAATAGTTCACGCCAACATTCATAAGTTCTACGGCATCTAAAGCACTCCGTCCCAAATGTGGTGATGCTGCTGCATGAGAGCTTTTGCCTTTAAACTTATAATACACTTGGAAATTGGAAAGCGAATCCATCGACATAACGCCGTTAACATCCAGTGGGTGCCAACAAAATGCAAAATCAACGTCATCGAACAAACCCTCTCTGACCATGAAGGTTTTGCCTGATCCGCCTTCTTCTCCTGGACATCCATAATAACGAACTGTCCCATTTATATGATTCTCTTCCATATAATCCTTCACAGCAACAGCTGCAGCTAAAGATCCCGTACCAAGTAAATTGTGACCACATCCATGGCCATTTTCACCTTGTACTATTGGCTCTTGTTTAGCTGTAGCTTTTTTTTGACTCATACCTGACAGCGCATCAAATTCTCCCATGATTGCCACAATAGGTTTACCGGTCCCAAAGCTACCGATAAATGCCGTTTCTATGTTTCCAACACCTTTTTCAACAGAAAATCCTTCGTTTTCTAACGTGCTGCATAGCAATTCAGCAGATTGATATTCTTCAAAGCGTGTTTCTGCAAAATTCCATATACAGTCACTGACTTCAATGAATTTTTCTTTTTTTTGTTCAATGATTTCCGATAATCTATTTACATGTGTCATTTTACACTCTTTCCTTCCTATATATATTCTGAAGAATTATTTTAATAGGCGTCTTGCAATTAGATTCAAAAGTTCTGCACTCCTTGGTAAAACTTCTTCTTGAATATCAAATTTAGGGTGGTGATGTGGTGCAGGAATATCAGTCCCAATAATCATATATGTCCCTTTCCCGCCAATATCCTGTACTCTTCGAATCATAAAACTTGCATCTTCGCTACCTGCAGAACCGGATTCCCTGCATGCTTTGATTGTTGAAAAACCATCTACATTCCTGGCTTCTTCCATGGCCAGTTCGACAAGTTCTTGATCACAACGAATCGTAATTGCTTGACCTATAATTTCAATTTCATGTTCAAGCTCATGCATACCTGCACTATGAGCCACGATATTTCGAACACGTTGCTCCACTTCAGCATTTGTTTCTTCGGATACAGACCGGGTCTCAATGACCATTTTTGCATGCGCTGGAATAATATTAGCGGCAGTTCCTCCGTTAAGAATACCTACATTTATGCGGGTAGAACCTGAACTGAATCTTGGAATGGCATGTATATTTAATAATGCGGTGGCTGCTCCTAACAATGCATTTTTCCCTTTTTCCGGAGAAGCACCTGCATGAGAAGATACCCCATGAAAATGGGCAGCCATTTTCGTACTTGCTAAAAAGCCGGAAGAACCACCATGAAATTCTCCTAGGGGGACATCTGTGCCAAGGTGCAGACAATATAAATAATCCACATCATTCAAAATCCCTTTTTGTACCATTGAATAGGCACCGCGTACTCCCTCTTCAGCTGGTTGAAAAATAAGTTTTACCGTTCCTGCGAAATTCCCATCAGCTAATTTTTCAGCAAGTCCTAAGCCAATTGCTGTATGGCCATCGTGTGCACAGGCATGCATATTCCCTTCATATTTGGAACGAAAACCGTTTATTTGCGGGAAGTGGTCAGAATCAGTACTTTCCGTAACAGGCAATGCATCCATATCAAAGCGGAAAGCTACGGTTGGGCCATCAGTTTTTCCTTTTAATATACCAATGACGGCAGTATATCCACCCTCCATTTCTTGGAGGATTTCTGGATTGGCGCCATCTTGTAATGCTCTATTAAATGTTTCCTCTAATACTTCTATAGGGGGGACTCCACGGCGAGAATCACCATCTAAAGCATCTTTCCCAAATATCACGTTATATTTCAGAGAAGTTAGTGCTTCCACTACCTTTGAAGCAGTTCGAAATTCCGTAAAGCCAACTTCTGGATGTTGATGAAGATCACGTCTTAAAGAAATAATATCCAATTCGTTTCACTCCTAATTTATTTGATGATAATTCATATAATACGATTTGGTGTCCAGACCAAGCAGCCCAGCCGCTCAAGTCGGATAAGGGGCATGCGGGGCGCTTGAGATTTTTTCAAATTACGGTAATTTCGGATATACTCCAGGACCAATTGGGAGGCCAAGGAAATACCAAACGACTACCAATAGCGTCCAAATGATGAAGATGATAATCGGGTAAGGCAAAATAAGAGAATAATAAGTTCCTAGTTTTGCATCTTTTCGATACTCTTGTAAGAAACTTAAGAATAGTGGGACAAATGGAGATACAGGTGCCAATGGCAGTACAGATGAATCCGCTACCCTGAACAACATTTGGGCGAAGGCAGGATGATAGCCTAATACCATGAACATTGGGACAAAAACGGGTGCCAATATAGACCATATTGCAGATCCGCTGGCAATGAACATGGAAAGAAGTCCAGATAAGAACATTAGCCCAATTAGGACAGGTGCACCTTCTATGTTTAGCTGTTCCAAGAGATCTGTGATGGATAAAGCCAAAAATTTACCCATATTACTCCAGTTAAAGCAAGCGACAAACTGGGAAAGCGGGAAAACCATAATAATAAATCCGGCCATTCCTTTAATTGGGTCCACCAATAATTCCGGAATGTCATTTTGTTTCTTGATTGCTCCCACCTTAACTCCATAAGTAATAGAAACTGTAAAAAAGAAGAGTAAGATGATTGCGACAATTCCAGACATGAATGGAGAGGGGAGAATGGCTCCAGTTTCTGGATTTCGCAATAGAGCTCCTTCTGGAACGACTAGAACGGCCATAACAGCTATAAAAATCAATGCTGAAATTCCTGTAGCCAGGAGTGCTTTGTTTTGTTGCTTCGTTAATTGCTCCAATTTTTTATGCTGGCCGCCACCTTCATACTTTCCTAAGCGCGGCTCGACAAATTTATCTGTAATCAAGGATATAACTACCGTGAGTACGAGAACGGAAGTCGCCATAAAGAACCAGTTATCAGTAACATTAACGGTCAAATTTGCATTCATGCCTTTCGCTACTTCCGAACTAATTCCTGAAAGCAAGACATCAGTTGTGACGATTAATAAGTTGGCGGTGAAACCTGAACCAACCCCAGCGATGGCAGCGAGCAACCCAGCAACAGGGTGACGTCCCACAGCAAGGAAAATTAAAGCACCAAGGGGAGGCATAATAACAAGCGCAGCATCAGAAGAAACATGACTAAAAAAGGCAACAAATACAACTAAATAACTAGCGTATTTCCCTGAGACTTTTAATGACATTTTCCGAATCAAAACTTCTAACAATCCAACTTTTTCTGCTAAACCTACCCCTAGCATAAGAGCTAAAATAGATCCCAGTGGTAAAAAGCCGGAAAAGTTTTTAATCATATTCGGCAAAATCCATTGGATGCCTTCACGGCTTAAGAGGTTTTGAACTTCCACTTTCTCTCCACTTATGGGGTCCGATGCCGAAACATGGAAAACTGATAAGAGAGCGGTTACAACAAATAAAAAGGCAATCATATAAATAAATAAGATAAAGGGGTGGGGGATCTTGTTTCCTATTCGCTCTACTCGATTGAAAAAACCACCCGTTTTATGATTTTGAAGATTAGTTGTATCTTTGATTACTTTTTGTTCCATTACATTCTCCTCCTAAACCTTCTTCCATTTGTAGTTTGTGCGATTTGCACCATTCCATTTATAAACTTTTTCTCTAAACATGCCTTAAACTCAAATTACCGTCTTTCATCCTTTGTGAACTTCATTAATTCCTTCCAATATACTGATTTTTATTTAACGAATATTTAACGCTATTTTCGTTAAATGTATTATATAATTAAGAATAATCTATTTCAATAAAATTTTCAGAAAAAAGGGAAAATATTTTCTGGTAATTATTGTTAAATTAACAATAGGATTCGAAACCTTTGAATCAATAAGTCCTGCCACTCTTGAACTCACGAAAGATAAGAAACCATATTAAGCAGCACCGTTTATTTATGTCAAACGGTGCTTTACATGCTTTTATATTTGGATCTCATTTTTTATTCCCTGTTAGGGTTGGTTATTTTGATATAATAAAACTAATAGTATGATGTAGGGGTGAAATAAACTTGTATAAAATTGGGGTTGTAGGTCCACTTTCATCTATAAAGAAAATTCGGGATGTTACTAATGAATTTGAACATGAAATAGATTTTATTGATTTTCCATATGAAGATGCACGTGAGGTAACTGACATTATAAAAAATCACCAAAGTACTGTAAATGGTTGGTTTTTCTCTGGACCAGTTCCTTATAGAATAGCAAAAGGAATGTTGGATTCAGAGGCCAATTTTACATATTGTCCTCCTGTAGGATCTAGTTTATATAGATGTTTATTACAAATGTCTGCAGATCAAAAACATTTTTTCGATAAGTTATCCATCGATATGATTCGATTGGAAGACTTTTTTTTGCATGAGTCGCTGCAAGAGCTAGGGATTTCCACCGAACATATTTATGTAAAAACATTTGATGAACAATATGATTATCAAGAAATTGTTCAATTTCATCTTCAGTTGTGGAGGGAAGGGGAGATACATGCTGTCCTAACCGTTTTACAATCTGTATATGAGGCCTTGAAGAAAGAAAATGTTGCTGTCTACAAAATAAATATGACAAAGATGGAAATTCGACAAGCGGTCAAGATTTTGATTGAAAAAGCAAAAAGCACCTATTTTAAAGATAGTCAGATAGGTGTAGAGATTATTGAAATTGATCAGTTTGATCAATTTGTGGACGAGGTTAATATTCGTTATCATCTTCAGCATTTGGAGCTGAAAATTAAACAAACATTGCTTTCATTTTGCGAAAAATTAGATGGATCCCTCATAGAAAATGGAAACGGCCGCTATCAAATATTTAGTTCACGCAAGGCAATTGAACGGGAAATTGGCAGCTTGCAAAGTACTGTTCAATTACTGGCCCTTGATATGGATGTCTCAGTTGCAGTTGGTATTGGTTTTGGTGAGACGGCTGCATCAGCAGAAATCAATGCCCGCAAGGCGATCCGTCATTCGAAGAAGCAAGACAGTTCCGGAATTGTTGTTATCCAAGAAGATGGTGTAATGATTGAATCCGTAGGTCAAGAAGAACAATTGGCATATACCTTCCGTTCTAATGATAAAGAACTGCTTGATAAATTGAATCAGGCTAACATTAGTGTAAAAACGTATAAAAAGATAGAAGCATTGGTTGATCGTATGGGCTGGGACGGCTTCACTTCCTCAGACTTAGCTTCTCATTTATCCATGACCGTCCGAAATGCCCAGAGAATTATGAGTAGTTTGAGTGAAAGCGGTTTAGTGGAGTACAAAGGAGAAGAACTTCAATCACCTCGGGGAAGACCTCGTAAAATTTATATGTTAAAGAAGTAATATCTCGACATTCTTGATATACACGAAAATGCAATTTGATTACCGAGGAAAGTTTTGAGTATTTCCCTTAATTAACTCTCCTTGGGGTAGCATAACATTGCCATCAAGTTAACAATTTAGAATACCCTCAGAACAAAATTTGGGGCTTTCTTGTAACAAAGAAGCTCATTTTATCGTTTTGGAGGTGTCCTATTTTCTTAGCTTGATGGGCATGTGGTGGTACCTCAATAAGCATATAAAAGAATCCTCCAATTAAAAAGATCCTTCTAAACTCCAGCTTATAAGATCCATTATATGAACTTTTGAATGTACGTTCGTTACATTCTAATTAGAGAAAAAATACCCTTGTTCAACTAAAGTGTCAGGATAGTGCAATAAAGAATTCAATTTATTAAAGGTGGAAAAAAGAATAGAATTATCACAGGCTTGGGTATTGCTGTTGGTGACTTAATTCATACTCTTGCGGCAGTTGTTGGACTTTCCGCGATATTAATGACATCTACACTTGCTTTTGGAGTTGTTAAATATTTAGGTTCAGCATACTTAGTTTATTTAGGAATAAGAGCTTTGCTTGAAAAATCAAAAAAAATTGAAAAACCTATTACTAAGAAAGTGAATAATAATCTATCATTTCGTCAGGCTTTGTTAATTGAATTACTAAACCCTAAGACTTCATTATTTTTCTTAGCTTTCTTACCACAGTTTGTAAAAAGTGATGGTTCCCCAGTGACAATTCAGCTTTTAATGCTTGGGTTAACATTTGTACTGATGAGCATAATGTATACCACTCTCTTAGTTTTCGTAACAAGTACAATTGGCAACAAGTTATTAGTTAAATCTAACAACAGTTCAAATTGGTTTGGGAAAGTCGAAGGTATAGTCTACATTGGTTTGGGAATAAAGTTAGCTCTTCAAACACACGAATAGATAAATATATTTTTATTCGTTAATCAACTAACAGGTGCAATCGTTCTTTAAAGAGCTGTGATGATGATCAGCTCATTTTTTTATGCAACAAATGGAACAGGTTAGTTTTTAAAAAAATTATGATAAAATAGGATAAATTTTATTACTCATATCAAACGAGACTTTTGTTTTCTTAAAGAAACTAAGAACCACATTTCCTTATAGTCGGTACGCTAATTCCTTTTAATCACCCTTCAAAGTATAGAAGGCGCATTGGGATATTATTTACCAATATATTGATTGAGGAAATGTGCTATTGCCGTATAGGCAGTAATTTTATTATTTAGTTTTACGATGGAATGACCTTCATTTTCAAAACAGATAAACTTTACAGGGTGATTTCTTGCTATTAATTTATTTACGATTTGTTCAGATTCTTCAATTGGGACGCGTGAGTCATTAGACCCGTGAAGTACCATCAGCGGACTGGTAATCCGGTCAGTTAGTTTCAATGGATCAATCAGATCATAAAAGTTTCCGTCCTTTTCAATAGTTCCATATTCAACTTCGCGAAGTTTGCGTCGCCACGGACTGGTTTTTTTAAGAAAAGTTCTGAAACTTGAAATCCCAACGAGATCAATTGCAGCAGACCATAATTCCGGATAGTGAGAGATGGCTGCAAGAACCATAAATCCTCCGTAGCTCCCTCCCATAATGGCAACTCTATTAGGATCAGCGCATCCTTCTTTCTTTAACCAATCTACTAAAGAAACAAGATCTCTAACGGAGTCCATTCGTTTACGAACATCATCAAGATGAGTATATGTTTTTCCATATCCTGTACTCCCGCGTACGTTAGGAGTAATTACTGCATAGCCAAGGCTTAGGAAATACTGCAGAACTGGATTGAAAACAGCACGGATTTGACTTTCTGGACCCCCATGAACATATAGAATAACAGGAATTTTTTCTGATTGGGTATTTGGCTTGAAGTAAAAGGCAGGTATTTGGAGATTGTCAAAAGATTTAAAGGAAATAAGAATAGGTTCAATTAATTTATTTTCCAAAAACTTTGTCTGAAGAGATTGAGTAAGCCGTTCTGTCTTCATTTTCCTTAAGTCAACCTGCCATATATCAGACGGATAGGTCGGCCCATTGAATACATAGGCTAATTTTTGATTGTCGGGTGAAAATGTTAAGCTAGTTATCACCCCCATTGGTGTCTTCCATGTATAAAGGGCACTTGATTTTAGATCTAAAAGAATGCCTCTTGAAATACCTCCTTCATTAATTGAAAAAGCTAACTTTGAATGATCTTTACTCATAGCGAGGCCTTCAAAGTCCCACTGTCCCACCTCCAGCCAAGTGATATGTTTTGTTGAAAGATCAATGATCGCGAGCCCAAAAAATTCTCTATCTTGATTTGTTAATAAATAGAGATAATCTCCATCCTTGCTGAAATGAGGGTTTTTATAGCTTGCTTCACCCTGATGATCTGTTAACCAGGTCATTTCTCCTGTGCCAAGATTCAGTAAACCTAAATCGTTATCCAACTGGGAATTTGTTTTCCGAATCAATAACGATTTACAATCAGGAGACCACATGATGGAGGTATAGAGACCATCCTTTGACAAAACCATTTGTATTTCTAATGTTTCGACATTTTGAATATAGATATCGAAATAGGCAGAATGTCGACGATTGCTTGACCAGGCTATCCATTTTCCATCAGGTGAGAGACCCCCATATTCATGTTTATGGTCAGGTGAGTTGGTAAGCGGGATCAGTACACCATCACTCTTGAGTAAAAACAGTTGTTGCTTCTCATTACCCCCGACATCCATGCCGATGAATAGGCCGCGTTGTGATGAACTGTTTAAGTATTTAACAAAAGTAATTCGTTCATTAGTAAAAGAAATTCGGGTAGGTTCACTTATATCGAAATCCTTTGCCCAAACCTGCGGTAAACCAGAATAATCAGCAATAAAGAATAACTTATTACTTTTAGGATCATAAACAGGGTTACTGACAGTTCCAACAGACAAATATGATTTGATGCCAATTTCTTTCATACATTCACTCCTTAAAATGTGCTAAAAAGAGAGGAATTGAGATAGTCCAAATAATAAAAAGCTCAAAAAGGTCTAATTACGTCTCACAACCATTATATTTAGATGCATTATATATCATGTACTTTATATCTTGGCTATGAGTGCCGAAAATAGTTGAGAACTAGATTTTCGGGAATGTTTTTATAAGGTTTTTCCATAAGCAAATCTATAAAAGTAGTGAGCTATTTTAGTCTTTAATCATCAAATCCAGAAGGGAAACCCTCCTAGCATATTTCAAAGGGGGTCACAAAAATTTTATTTTAATTTTTGTGACCCCCTTTGTTTTTTTATCCATAACACCAAATTGGCATGTACTTTTTCGTATTTAGCAAGTTTGTTTGTTAGATTCCTATAACACGGTCGATTGTTATTGAAACCATCGATAAAATTTCCAAATAATGAGCATGAAGATCATGTATCCGAAAAGGGAATAAGAATGTTGCCATGCTTCGCTATGAGTAAACAATCCTAAATTCTCCGAAAACGATTCGGAAACACTTATACAAAGTCCAATCAAAACGATAAACAGTATTCTTGATAATTCAGTCAACGCTTTAGCGATCCATAAAAAGAGCGTAGTAAAGATTGGCAATATCAATAATGTAAAAGCGACATTGATTGTAAATATATCTGGGAATGGTCTTGCCGGAAAGGAATACATCTGTTTACCTACAAACAGTAAGTCTAAATACGTTCCGATGAAACAAGAGAAAATTATTGTGGCTACAAAAGCCCGATGGTTACTCATATTCTGCTTCTTCTCGGAGTAGGACGTTTTTTTTTGCCAGAATGGCAAGTTCAATTTTTTCAAGCGTTGTGCAGTATTCATTATAAATCTCCCCATCTATATTTTCTCCCTTATCGATTAAGTAGTCCATGATGTGCCAGTCTTCAAACCAGTCTTTGCTTTCCTCCTCTTCATGATTAAGATCTTTCCATGTGTATATTAATCGAGGACTGTATAAACGATCCGCACCTTTTCTTAATTGGCATTTTTTTGTTCGACGTTTATAAAATGCACGGGAGAATGATTCGTTTACATCATTAAACAAATGCGGCCAGTAGTCTTTTCGCGAACCGGTATGTGGATGATCATGAGCCCAATCTACTACTCCTGATAAGATGTTCTCACGGCTAAACAGCAGTGAGTATAATCGCTTGCCCAGCAATATTCGCTCATGAAGGGAAGTGAAATGCTTCATTGTATTCCCGACTAGTAATGTTTCTTGTTTGGTCTCATCCTTATAGTATGGAAAAAGAATGTGATTAAAGCGAAAAAAATCATAAAGTTTGAATCCAATACTATTTAGTACGGTCTTTTTAAAATGGGCATTTTGAATGACCCTTTTTTCTAAATAGCTTTGTTCATTAATAACAGTGGCAATGGCTAATATATACTGGTCGCCTGTTCTCCAAAAATGGTTCCACAACGTTTCCATAAACGTTGATACATTGAAAAAAGGTAGAAGATGAAACAGTCTTTTTGATCTTTTGACACTTTGTTCATACAACAAAAATTGTGGGTACACATCTTGGAAGATTAACCAGTTCCCTCGTTCCAAAAAAGAAAAGAAGATAAGTTGATCTTTTTCCGACAATAGTCTTGTATATAAATCCCCTTTTAAATCCGTCATATTCCAACCGCCATTACGCGATACCATATGTCCAAGTAGTGCCCAGTGTATTTCTGGGTAACGGAGGTAAAACTGAAAATAGGCATGAGTTCGTGTCACATTATTATTGTTGTGTTGTCTTGTTCGTTCTTTTATTTCATGTATTAACATTGTCTCTTCTCCCGTTAACTCCCACGTTTTAACAGAAGTCTGTTTTTTACCTTTTTTCTTTAATTCATCTTTTACATCTAAAAGAGAATACGGAAACGTCTTGGAAAATCCGTTCCATTTCCTTTTCCAATCGTTGTGATGCATCCTTCTTCCTCCCGTTAACATGAATGTTCTTCTTTTTTAGGCCAAATAGGTTATCGTAATAACCAACAGGTGATCAAATTTTTCAATCTTTTTATGAGAAATCAATCTTTTAAACTTCTAGTAAGGATTTTTAAAGGTATTTTAACAGTGTAGCTATCATCAGTTTATTACGAACGTGAGGAACAAATGATGATAGTTTTTTCGTACAAGAGGTAGCGCGCACATTTTAATGTTATCTGTACTAAGAAAATCATGAGTATTTAAAGTATTCTAGGAAGATAAATTGAGTGAAAAGTTACTTTCAATATTGAGGGAGGATAGTTAAAGAGTGCTGTTTGCTCTTTGTTCAACAATTGAACCATTTTATTGAATAAGATTTGCATAAATATCCCCTTACGCAGCCATTTAGGTGCGCTTGAGATGCGTAAACGTTGATTTATCAATGGTGTATAAACGAGGGTGTTTTGTAAACCTCACATGAATAACGTATACAAGGTATTTTTCTTTCATATGGCATGATAAAATGGTAAAAGGTAAATGTTGGTGTGGTTAGGTATGTTTTTACAGCTATAAATACCATTTCTATCATTCTTTTCTTTTGGCTACTGTTATTTTTCATTTCTCTTGGTTTATTTATACGATCAAGAGTAACAAACCAAACTAATAAACAGAACTCTAATACAAATTAAATAAAAGTTAGATAAAATGAATGAATTATGGAAAAACAACAGAAGAATTAGAACTTACGATAATGTGAATTATGTTAAACTAGGATATTCTATAAAGAACAATGAATATATTACAGATGATAAAGGAAGTCGAATACAGGATGTATAAAATCGGACTGGTCGGTCTAAAAACTTCTATAGAACAGATATTAGACTTGGCAGAAGAATATAAACATGAGTTGGAATTCATCTCTTTTCCCTATGTAAATACCGAAGAGGTAGAGGAAATTGTAAAGGAACATGATTCTAACGTACATGCATGGCTTTTTTCTGGTCCACTTCCCTATGAAATCGCCAACAAAACACTAGGCACAGATAAAATAATGGTCCATGTTCCAGCCACGGAATCAGGTTTTTATAAATCCTTTTTAGAGATGATCTACGAACAAGGGAAAATCATTGAGCATCTAAGTATTGATACTATGTCCTCAAATAATATTAGCGAAGAAGCTTTGTCACAGTTGAATATAAAAACCAAAAAGATTTATACGAAAGTGTTTGAGACAGATGTTGATACGGATGAATTGGTACATTTTCACTTGGATTTATGGAACACGGGAAAGACAGAAGGAGCTTTTTCCTGTTTTCCATCCGTGTGTGAAGCTTTAAGGGAATATGGCATTCCAGCCTTTCGTATGTCGATGAGTAAGATGGAAGTGCGGCAAACGCTTCGAATTCTTTCTGAGAAAGTAAAGACATCCTACTTTAAGGGTACACAAATCGGAGTTGAAATCATTGAAGTCGAATATTTTAACAAAGTGGCAGAGGAAATGAAAACTCCATATCATTTACAGTACTTGGAGCTTCGCCTAAAAGAAATGTTGATTCAGCTTGGAGAAAAAATAAATGGTTCCTTTTCAGAGAAAGGGAATGGAAGGTACATGATTTTTAGTTCTCGCGGCGCAATTGAACGAGAAATCTTTACGCTCGAAGATACCATTCAAAAATTGGCCTTTGAAGCAGATACACCCGTTACCGTTGGAATTGGCTTCGGCGAGACTGCCTATTCAGCGGAAATCAATGCTTTTCGGGCTATTCAACACTCGAAAGAGATGAAAAAGCGTGAAATTGTAATTATTCAAGATGATGGCAAAATTATCGAATCACCAGGCAAAAAGAAAGAATTGCAATATGATACCCGTTCCCACAATAAACCTCTTATAGAAAAGTTGAAAAACGGAAATATCAGTGTTAAAACGTATAAGAAAATATCGGCTCTCGTTCAAAGAATGGGCTGGAGTGAATTTACTACAAAGGATTTAGCGACACATCTTGAAATGACAGAGCGCAATGTACGGCGAATTGTTGCAGATATGTGCGAAGTTGATTTGGCACAATGCATTGGGGAAGAGGCTAACGCCACTCGTGGAAGGCCGAGTAAAATTTATCGATTATTATAAAATACAGGCACCCATATTTGGGGTGCTTTAGACTGTAGACAAACTCGATGAAAATTGAGTTTGTCTACAGTTTTTTTTGAGGGTTCGTGAAAATGCGAACGTTGATTGGAACGTAGGGAACTCGCTTTCCGCGGGCGGTCCGTCCTCGGCGCCTTCGCGCCTGTGGGTTCTCCTATGGACACGCTTTTCTATGCAGGAGTCAAGCACCTTCCGTTTTCAATCAACTTTGTTTTAACAGTTAGATAGAACCTACAAACTGAGGGATCCATAATTGGGGTGCCTTTCTGCTTTATGCTGCGTTTCAAATTTTTGTAAAACTTGGCAACTAGATGAGGTTTGGGAACGGTTTAGAATTTTCAAAAAATATTGAAATAAAGACCGAGGGAGATTATACTCTATTTAAGGAATTTTTTCCTTAAACTATCCTAAATTAAGGGCTGTTATGTAAATTGAATGAAAAAGGGGTTGTAGTTGGTGTCTCAAACGATAATGATTCATGATTTGATCGAGGCTGTTAAAGATGAAGTGGTTGCTTGGAGAAGATATTTACATAAGTATCCGGAGCTTTCTTTTCAGGAGGAAAAAACAGCACAATTTGTTTATGAAAAGCTGCAAACTTTTGGTGAATTGGAAATTTCACGTCCGACAAAGACGAGTATTATGGCTCGTTTGATCGGTCAGCAGCCTGGGAAGGTTATTGCACTGCGGGCAGATATGGATGCGCTTCCAATTGAAGAAGAGAATGATTTTGACTTTGTGTCACAGAATTCAGGAGTTATGCATGCTTGCGGACATGATGGGCATACGGCGATGCTGCTTGGCACAGCAAAAATTCTTACAAAGTTAAAGGATCAAATTAAAGGGGAGGTGCGCTTTTTATTTCAACATGCTGAGGAACTGCCGCCCGGTGGGGCTCAAGAAATGGTGAGAGCCGGTGTGCTGGATGGGGTGGATATGATCATTGGCGCCCATCTCTTGTCGACTCTTCCTTTAGGGAAAATTGGTTTGGGTTACGGTCCGGTGATGGCTGGAGCTGATACTTTTAACATTACCGTGGTCGGTAAAGGGGGGCACGCCTCGCAGCCTGAACTTACCGTCGATCCCATAGCGATTGGAACTCAGGTTGTATCGAATCTCCAGCACATTGTTTCGAGGTATCGAGATGCCCAGGAAGCCCTTGTGATTTCAGTGACCCAGTTCCATGCGGGAAGTGCGATTAATGTCATTCCAAGTAAGGTAAGCATTGGTGGATCAGTTCGAAGCTTCAATCCGGAACTGAGGGAAATCGTTCCAACCTTTATCGAACGCATAGTAAAAGGGATTACGGAAGCACATGGAGCTACTTATGAATTCGATTATCAGTTTGGTTATGCCCCTACCATTAATGATGAAGAAGTTACCCGATTGATGGACGAAACGATCTGTGGAGTATTTGGTGAAGGAAGCCGGGAGATTTTAAAGCCAATTATGGGAAGTGAAGACTTCTCTGCTTTTCAAAAAGTAGTTCCGGGATCTTATATTGTAATAGGAGCTCGTAATGAAGAAAAAGGGATTATTTATCCTCACCATCATCCCAAATTCACAGTCGATGAACAGGCTTTACAATATGGGGTGAAGTTATTTGTTCATGGGACTTTGAAAATGTTGAATCTAACATACTAGGGGGTTAAGAGTTTGAAAAAAATATATTGGCTCGGAATTGTCCCGTTTCTTGGCTTTATTGTAGGCGCTTTGTTTACAAATAAAGTAACTCCCTATGTTCTGGGAATGCCATTTTTTCATTTTTGGATTGTACTCTGGTCTGTGCTGACCACAGGTATAATGGGGATTATTTATCTACTGGATCCTGCTAATCAGAAGGGAGATTCAAGATGAATATTGCCGTTTTTTTTATCCTGTTTTTTTTCGTCATTTCTGTTTTGATCGGTATCCAAGCTAAAAAAGGGAAAGAAATGAACTTGGAACAATGGTCGGTTGGAGGACGCGGGATGGGAGCCCTATTGATTTTCCTCTTGTCCGCAGGTGAAATGTATACTACCTTTACCTTTTTAGGTGCAAGTGGTTCGGCTTATGGGGAAGGAGGCTCCATATTTAGCATCGTGACATATGGCTGTCTGGCTACAGTGATCTCCTATTGGACATTTCCTGCTATCTGGAAGTATGCAAAGAAACACCAATTAGTTTCCCAATCAGATTTTTTTGTGAAAAAATATCAAAGTCCTTATCTAGGTGTGCTTGTTGCTGTAATAGGTGTTATAGCTTGTACTTGCTACTTAGTCCTGCAATTGAAGGGGTTAGGATATATCGTTTCAGCAACATCATATGGGGCAATCTCTTCTACAGCAGCCATTTGGGTCGGAGCAATTGGCGTTACCATTTTTGTAATGGTTTCCGGTATTCACGGTTCTGCCAGGACAGCTATTTTGAAGGATATTCTGATTCTTGGCATTGTCGTATTTTTAGGAGTTTATTTCCCACTTCATTATTATGGCGGGCTCCAACCTATGTTTGAGGCCATTGAACAGACAAAGCCGAACTATACCATACTTCCAAATCAGGGAATGAGCGTTTCGTGGTATATATCCACTGTTGTATTAAGCTCTATTGGATTTTATATGTGGCCGCACGGGTTTTCACCTATTTATGCTGCATCTAGCGAAAAAGCCTTACGGAAAAATGCCATCCTAATGCCAATGTATCAATTGATTTTATTGTTTGCCTTTTTTGTCGGGTTTGCAGCGATCTTACAGATGCCTGGATTAAAAGGCGGCGACGCCGATCTTATCTTGCTGCAGCTTTCTAAACAGGATTTTGATCCATGGTTTGTGGGCTTAATCGGTGGTACAGGCGTGTTAGCCGCTCTAGTCCCAAGTTCCATGCTGTTAATGTCAATATCAACATTGCTTGCAAAAAATGTATATAGCGTATTCACTCCATCAGCAACGGAAAATCAAATAGCAAAACTGGTAAAATACTTGGTTCCCATTATTTCTCTCGTAGGGATTTACTTGACCTTTAAAGGTGGAAACACCCTCTTTAGTCTCGCATTAATCGCCTATAATTTCATCACACAACTTGCTCCTGCCTTTTTCGCAAGTTTGATGAGAAAAAATTTTGTAACCAAACATGGAGCATTTGCCGGGATAATAACAGGAGGAGTGCTAGTCTCTATTATGGAACTGGGGAACATAAAAATCAGTCAACTATTTCCTTATCTTCCTCAAGCAATTAAAGACTTGAATGTAGGAATTATTGCCCTATTTATCAATATTGTAGTCTTGGTGGTGGTAAGCCTTATGACAAAAAACATTAATTATACTCATCAAGGTACCGATAGTTTGGAGACGACAACGGAAGGGCACAAGGTTCAGATACAAAAAGAATCAAATAGCTAACTTATTTTCACTTCCGATATGATAATGAAAAACGAATGACCTCTTTTCTGGGGAAAGTTTTGTAGGACTCTATTTACAGTCGGGATATCGTCGATAATGAATTGGACTTTTTGGCTACAAAAGGAACAAACCGGTCTGAATATGGCCGGTTTGTTTCATTATTACTCTGTTTTGGAACTTTGATCTTTATTTCTTTTATTTCCTTTACTGTTGTCCCCACTAACAGGAGCTTGCCCGTGTAATTGCGGTGAATTTTGATTACGGCTGCCTTTATTGAATTTTTTTGTCATGTCTCACATCTCCTTTCTTTTTTCAAATACAGTTTGTCCCTTTTTGGTGAACTTATGTTTTCACTTGAAAAGAACATCTAATTCAAGTGATATTCAAACCATTGTTTCAAAGATAAAAACCGAAAATTGCCTTTCAGGATATAGGCATGTGATAAAAATATTTTGACGTACAACAAGAAAAAAACATGAACCTTGAGATCCAGTGAGGAAACGCACTTCTTCCACACTGCATCTCAAGGCCAGTAAGTGATAGCTCATCAGTAAGGATGATAAAAAATTATTACTACCCATTGAAAAAAGGGCCTGAGCTGCATTTGAAGTCAGGTTGGTTAGAATAGAGTCACAGAAGGCTGAGTCAAATTCTTCAAACGCTGTCAGACCTCCATGCTATCGATCTGGAACGAGCAAAGGGAATTATCATTTCGCCCTTGAGGGATCTTACACAGACAAAACGTTTAAAAAAGTCGTTTTGACTATTGAAAGTTCTGATTATGGAGATAATCGTTTGGGAATGTTGGAACTAGAGGATCTTTTATCATAAGTTCATTCAAGAGGTTTAAATTACATAAATCGCTACTTTATTTTTAATATACTTGCAGTAGTAGATTGTAGCTCTGAAAAAAAGAACAGTATATACAGATAAATGATTTCAAGGATACATGTGGTGTTTCTTTTAAAAGCATGTATAAACATCTTCATAGAGATCTTTCCTTTCTTATTGTAATTTCATCAATTATACTAATGATTTTATACAAAATCTTCCTCTTTGTTAGATTACCTACCATTGTTTTTCTGAAAGTAAGATTTTGTTGAAAAAGAGTCGTTCACCAATTCCAAACTGGTGAATATCGTCAGGAGGGCCATTTTAAGTGGATAATATTTCCGGGAATTACCTCGATAGAATATATTTTACGTGCTATTTTTGGAATGACAAAAACTGATTTTGGTATGTACTTTATATGAAGGGCCAGTCGAATATTTGCTCCACAGGTACTAGCACTTGTACATTAATTCGACATGAGGGAGCTTTTGGTTGCTGCTTTTTTCTTCCTTAATAAGCGCCTTTTTATTTTTCATGCTCTTTCAAAAAAGATTATTAGCATATGATTTAAAAGTGGGACAGAATATCTCGGTGAAAATATAAAAAACAAAAGGCAGATTGATTCTGCCTTTTGTTTTTAGTTTTAAGAATTCCTTTGTTGGTCTTTCTAAACTATATTGATTACTCCTATTCATGATTTAAAAAGTATTTGGGGAAACCAAAAAAACTGAGCCTATACACTATAACCAGCTTTCGTTCAGCGTCCACAAATTTCAATTTCTTTAGTTTGGGTGATGTAATTAAATACCTAAATTCTTTACTGCTAAAAGTACTTTTGTTAATTTCATAGATGTTAACATTTTTGACTTCTTCTATATCAACGCCTATGGGATCATTATGAATGCCAACAACAACCCAGTCACCTGAACCTGGGGGAGACACAATTCTCAATAGTTATTTTTATGACCGTCATTACTTGTGATGTCATTTTTGTTTAAAAATTCAATGATTCCATTCACCAATCCAGGGGATAATGGTAGTTCAGGATTTGTATAGGTTGCTAAATTTCCCTTTCGATCTGTAGGGGCTTCTTTCAATACATGATTCATCTTTTCAAGGATAAGTAATTCAGAATCGCTTTTTTCTTTATGTAACGTTTTTGCGTTAGTTGCCGGCACTTGAATATCTCTATTACCGTTTACGATTAGAACAGGGATATTCAGTTCCTTTACTAATTCTATCGGGTTATATTGAATCCATGAAATCATGTAAGGTTGAACAGAAGGTCGGAATACACTTTGCAAATCAGCACTGACAGTCCCGACTTGTTTTCCTTGTTTTAGCTTTGCCAGTATATCTTTGGATTCCGTTAATAATGTCGGTGTCAGTTGCTCTTCAAGCTGTTTAATGAGTACTTGGTCAATGGGCTCGCCTGCACCCGCTAATGAAATGAATATGTCTGTTTCTGTTTTCTTTGCGGCTGCCATCCCGATTAAAGAGCCTTCACTATGGCCGATGATGCCAACTTTGGAAAAACGGCCGTCCTTTTTGGCAAATTGAGCCCAAGCAGCTGCATCATCAATATATTGTTCAAATCTCAGGTCCTTTTCTTTTCCTGCTAATTGCATATTTTCACCAATTCCGCGTTTATCATACCTAATGCTTGCGATACCTTTTTCTGCAAGACTCTCGGCTAACATTTTTAAACTATTATTTTTTCCGGGATTTGCAATGGTGTTACCATCTTTATCGGTCGGACCAGAACCCGCAATTATAATCATCACAGGAAAAGGCCCTTCATTTTTTGGTGTTTCCAAAAGGCCTTTAATGGTTCCGTTCTTTAAGTCGGCCTGCACGATTTCACCCGATTCTTTCTCTTCAACTGCCTGATTGGATTTCTTAAGCAATTCAAAGGGGAACGCTTGCCCATTTTGAACAAATGTTCCTGAAATCCTTTCCTGATCTACTTTCCCATCAAACGTTATTTTCTGATTTTGGATTTCCATATCAAAAAACAAGTCTGATTTACTTAACTTTACACTTGTTAAGGGGAATTCGTTCAACCCTTGTACAGGAATGCTTATCGTTCCATCTTTGTTCGTAAAATGAACAATGATTGGAAGCGGTTGATTTGGAATCTTAATATCTCCCTCCCACCTGCCTTCAATAGCTTTCAATGAGCTCACTTCCTTCGATTTCTCTTCCACCTGTACCTCGTCCTCGGTTCTGCAACCTACCATTAATACAAAAGCACTTACGATAATACATATAATCGCCAAAGGTCTTTTCATTTGAGCCATTTCCTTTCTTTAATAATTAGAAATAAAAAGATATTTTTTATTAGAACATGTATCGTGTTTTTTTGTTTCAGTCATTCATATCCGTCTTCATTATAAGTAAGTTTTAATATATAATTCCAATATTTTCCCTTGGTATGGTGTTTATTTTTCCGGTGTATCCTTTTAAATATGGTGGCAATGTGGGACGTTTTAAAAAAATATCGAAGAGACATTCAATCAGACCGTCTTAATCGGGAGTGCTTAAGTCGGTGTGGTTCTCATGGTCCTCTTTTAAAGGTAGGATATTAGGTCAAAATTAGAATTATTTGAATCAAACATTGACATCTAAAAGAAACTCTTTTAGAGTGGATTTGTAAATTAAATATCCTCGTTAGGTGAGGCTCCTGTGTAGGAGATACGCTACTGCCCAAAAATGTCGAAAGACGCCAATGGGTCAACAGAAACCATCGACATAAGGTGGTTTTTAATGTAGCTGGCTTTGTCCTATGCCACACAGTGCTAAAGCTCTACGAATGGAGGAACTGGATTTATGCTTGTATTTGTCATTCAGTCATATACGGCTGTTTGTATTTGTCATCCAGACAATGTACGCATATAAACCGTATTTAACACCTTCATTTGTAATGGAGGTGTTTTTATTTTTTTCCTGGAGGTGAGGATAGTGGGAAACTATTCACGACGATATATTCGAAGCTTAATGAAAATTGAATGAACACAAAGATTTTGGAAGGGGAATAATAATATTTTTTACTCTTAATATTTAAGGGAAATATTTTTTGGCTCCCCTAAAAAGGAGTGAGTGACGAAATGATAAGAATCCTGACGGAAGATCAAATAACTTTACAAATCATAAAAGTTTTAAAAGAAGGAAAAAAGAAAGAATTTCAAGCAATATTAGAAGAACTCCAACCATATGACATTGCGCGAATTTTTGAGGGGCTGCCAGAAAAACACCATACACGTTTCTTGTTGTTACTTGATTCTGAACAAATCGCTGAACTGATTCAAGAAGTTGAGAAAGTGCATCAATTAAAAATTCTTAGTAAATTAGGGATAGAGAAATCCGGCCATGTAATGGATCTAATGGATAATGATGATCTAGCTTCATTGTTAGAGGATCTATCCCCTGGAAAAATCGAAGAACTTCTTTCAGGCATGAAACAAGAAGAATCAAAAATCGTTCAAAACATCATGAATTATCCCCCTGAAACGGCCGGGCGAATAATGACAAACCGTTTTGTATGGATCCCCCAACATTATACGGTTCGAGAATCAGTTGAAAAACTGAAAATCTTTGCGGAGTTTTCGGAAACGATCAACTATCTTTATGTAATAGATAATGATAAAAAATTAGTAGGCGTCGTCTCATATCGGGATTTAATAATAAATGATGAATCTGAAAAAATTCAAGATATTATGTATAGCCGGGTTATCTCCGTATCTGCTTATGAAGACCAAGAAGAGGTAGCTCGTGTTATTGAGCGATATGATTTTTTAGCAATTCCTGTAGTTGAAAAAAATAATGAGTTATTAGGAATTGTAACCGTCGATGATATTATTGATGTTGTCATTAAGGAAGCGAATGAGGATATTGAAAAATTATCGGCTTCCGGTAAAGCTATAGACTTTGACACGAAGGCGCACGTGGCCGCATATCGTCGGCTACCCTGGCTTATTTTACTTTTATTTATCGGCTTAGTGTCCGGAACCATTATAAGCGGTTTTGAAGAAACATTGTCAAAAGTTGTTGCACTTGCTTTCTTTATGCCGATGATCGCAGGGATGACTGGAAATACAGGTACTCAATCTTTAGCTGTTGTTGTAAGAGGCCTAATCACTAGTGATACGGATAAAGGTGTTGTAACCAGACTTATTATACGGGAACTGAAAGTTGGATTGATAATAGGAATTACCTGTGGAATATTAATTTCCATCAAAGCTTATGTTTGGCAGGGAAATCCCATTCTGGGATTAGTGGTTGGAAGTTCGTTAGTGATGACCCTAATTATCGGGACATTAGCTGGGACCATTATTCCTTTAATATTATATAAATTCAACATCGATCCTGCCGTTGCCTCTGGTCCGCTAATTACAACACTGAATGATATACTTTCGTTACTTATTTACTTTGGAATTGCAACGATGTTTATTTCAAAATTGATGTAGACTATCCATAAAACCAAGTTCATATATGCTTGCAAAGATTTTTCAAGGGCGAACATAGTCTCGATGATTTCAGTACAAACTGTCCAGGCCGACGTTTTGAATCGGGGATATAGATAAGATGAAAAAAGTAGCTGCTAAGACTGAACATTTCCCAAGCAGACAGAAAAAATAGTGTATTTCAAGCTGCGGCCTTTTCACGGTATCCAAACGGGGAAAGGCCGTTAAATTTTTTTGGGGAAGCGAGCCGTATATGGTAGAAGTCCACGTACATTATTTATTCTTAAAATGAATATTGAAGGTAACAAAGCCATTCCTGATGACCTTTATATGAATGAAAAACATGGGACATAATAGGTCGTAGCAAGTTCAGGATTTTCAGGAAAGGCTACATAAAGAGTGTTATGGAAGCAATAGCCAATCATATTCTTTGACCTAAGAAATTCATCGGTGATACGCTTCTTTTCGAAATTACGTATTCAAAACCAAGGAGGAACAATGATGACACAAACCAAACAACAAATGATCACCTTGGCAAATCGTCCAAAAGGTATGCCTTCAAAAGGGGATTTTAACTTTGTTGAGAGTGAAGTTCCCACACCAAAGGATAATGAAATTTTAGTACGTACACTATATTTATCTGTCGATCCATACATGCGTGGCAGAATGCAAGATACCAAATCATATATTGCTCCATTTGAATTGAATAAGGTTATAACAGGTGGAGTGGTTGCTGAAGTTGTTGAGTCCAAATCGAATTCCTTCAAACAAGGGGATGTCGTTGTTGGGAATATCGACTGGGCAGAATACACAGTTGTCACCGAAAAGGAAATCCGCGTGATTGATCCCAAGGTGGCTCCGGTCACAACTCATTTAGGGATTCTTGGAATGACCGGTTTAACTGCATACTTTGGCTTGCTTGATATTGGTAAACCTCAAGAAGGTGAAACTGTAGTGGTTTCAGGAGCGGCTGGAGCAGTTGGTTCAGTAGTCGGACAAATTGCTAAGATTAAAGGTGCGAAGGTTGTTGGCATCGCCGGTTCAGATGAAAAACTTGAGTACTTAACGAAAGAGCTCGGATTTGATGGAGCCGTAAATTATAAAAGAGATAGTTTTAAGACAGATTTAGCTAATTCTGTTCCCGATGGAGTCGATGTTTATTTCGATAATGTGGGCGGCGAGGTGTCCGATGCTGTTTTCACACTTTTGAATGCGAATGTCCGAATTCCATTATGCGGAGCGATTTCCTCGTATAATGCAGAAGGGAAAGATCTAGGGCCGCGTCTGCAATCGGCGATGATCAAAACGAGTGCACTTATGAAAGGTTTCACAGTTGGAAATTATGCCGCTAGATTCCAAGAGGGGGCTACGGATTTAGGTAAGTGGCTTCAAGAAGGAAAGCTGAAGTATGAAGAAACGATTATTGAAGGGTTCGAAAACACACCTGATGCCTTTTTAGGTTTGTTTAAAGGAACGAACCTCGGTAAACAGCTTGTAAAAGTTGCGGAACCTGAATTCGCTCAACTATAAGATTAGGGAACAAAGTGGAGGCGGAATCTTGTTTGACCTTTGAAAATGAGGGTGTATTAAAAGAGCTGTTATTTCAAAAAAATCCCGTCAAACCAATAATAGAGGTCGAAGCACATCTTTCAGCTAAATTGATGTGCTTCGACCTTTTTTTGTTTGGATATAGGGGTGGGTGTCCATTCCTGATCATTTACAAATCATGTCCTTCATGAAAGATAATCAACCTTAGGAATAAAATATACAAAGAATTCTCTGGATTTTCATATGTTGGGATCAATGTCGTTTTCGGACAATTTGTCGCTATGAAAAACATCCGAGATAAGATAGTTATATATATCATCAATAATTTCGATACTAGTCACCACACATGAAAGGCCGTGTTTGTCTACATATCTGTTGAAGTCATGACAGTGATGTTCCTTCTTGAAAGTCAAGGACTTCGATACGTGTGGAAAGCATACGAAAAGTAGGTGAAAAACAAAGGCATTCAAGAAATTACTTACCCTTTACCGTATCTTTTGTTCCATATGAAGGATATTAAAAAAGGGTCTCTATAAACATAACTCTCAGCATAATGTTATGATAAAGTTAAAAGAATAGTTACCTAGGTAATCATTTAATGAAAGGGAAAATTGAAATGAGTAAAAATAAGCAAGGGACATCTTCAAAACCTCTGAAGTTGGATGTAATACATACGACATTTAAACAGGCTTTTGAATTAAAAAAGAATCCATTTCCTTGGATAAAAGCTTTAAGTGCGGGGGTAGCGGCTGCCTTACCTGTTTTCATTGGCTTATTATTCGGCAATTTAGCGTACGGTTTACTGGCAGGAATAGGCGGGTTCACTTATTTATACGTATTTAACCAACCGTATCACCAAAGAGCTAAAAAGATCTTCTTTGTGATGGTGGGTCTTGCTTTATCTGTTGTATTAGGGACACTTTTGGCTCCATACCAATTGGGAACAGCCATAATGATGGGGATCATCGGGGCAAGTGTTTTTTTTATTTTTGGTGCATTAAAGATTACCGGTCCTTCGGCGGTTTTCTTTGTCTTGAGTTTTGCGCTAGCGACAGGTATGCCCATTGATCAGACGCTTGCGCCGTTGCGTGGAGGTCTTGTTTTATTGGGTGGGGCACTGTCTTGGATAATTTGTATGTTAGGCTGGTTTTTCAATCCTCATGGACCAGAAAAGCTTGCGGTGGAAAAGGTGTACAGAGAATTGGGTGCATTCTTTGATTCGCTAGGCACCGGGAGATTCAATGCAGCAAGACAAAGAACGGTATTGGCGATGAAACAAGCCGAAGATACATTGTTAGCCGGGTTTTCAAACAGGCGAAGCTCAGACATGTTAAAGCGGTTGTTTCTATTGAATGACCAGGCGAATGTCATTTTCCTGGAAGCATTGGAACTATCCTTGCACAAAAAGGTTGTGCTACCGCCAGAATTAGGACAATCGGTACGTGCCTTGGCCGACTCCATTGCATCTAAAATTAAAAATGAATCAAAGATTCTTCAGCCGGACCAAATGGAACTAGAGGTTGAAAAGCTATTCGTTGAAATTTACAATGCAGATGCCATCATGAATGAACCGGTTAGTAAAATCCACCAAGAAGCTTCAATCTCAAAGCCTTCTTTAAAAACGATTTTTCTTGGGGCGTTCGATAAGAACTCGATTGTCTTTCTCTCTTCCATTCGATATGGAACAATCCTTACCATTGCCGCCATCATCGCCTATTCCGCTGATTTTAACCGTTCGTACTGGATTCCCTTATCCTGTGCAGCCGTTATGTCAGGTGCGACCATCGTTGCCACATTTCATCGTGCGGTACAAAGGACCTTCGGGACAATCATCGGACTCCTATTAGCAAGCTTAATTCTTGCATCCGTTCATAACGAGTTCTTTATCGTTCTGATCATTTTGTGTTTGACAATCATTACAGAGCTTTTCATCGTACGGAATTATGGATTGGCGGCGATGTTTTTTACCCCTTCAGCTTTAATCATGGCGGAATATTCAACTCGAAGCTATGATTTTAGTTTTTTTGCGACCGTAAGAATAACAGATATCGTCGTTGGGAGCATGATAGGTCTTCTTGGATCGCTGTTAATCGGCAGTCAATCGGCCTCAAGCCTTCTCAATCATTTGATAGCCAAAACAATTCGAAGCCAGGGGCAATTTCTGTTGGTGGCGTTCTCTGGACATGATAATGAACTTGCAATCGATGAAAGCAGTGAAAGGAACAAAATGCAAACCAATATGGTGAATCTATTAACGGTCTACAATGCGGCTCTTGGGGAGATATTCAAAAACAAGGCTAGACTGGAATCTCTTTGGCCCGTAATATTTTCGATAGAACAGTTGGGATATTATTTAAATGCAAGCTTGAAATTCTCTGATCGGTCGGTACTTTCAGAGCGTGAACTTGCTCAATTACTGTATGTTTTTGAAACAATGGCAATCGCTGCAGATAAGGGGCGGTCACTTACTAATAAAGAGGTTCCGGAAATTGAAGGGTACTCAAAAATCCGCCACGAAATTTTGGATCTTCAAAAAGCACTTCGGTTTAGCGGTGAAGCAACGAGCAAATCAATCTAGTGATTCTAATAAGGGAGTTCTTATTAGAATCTCATTCGCCCTACTGTTAATAGGATGAAATTGGCAGGATTATAGAAAAGTCTGTAAAAATGCCTGTTTTCATTATAAAATGTACTTACAAACAGAAAGGTGATGAACCATGTCAAACGTTGCTAAATTTCGTGATTTTTTAACTAGTGAGAAAATCTATATGAATGAGTTGAATGAAGATGGCACCACCTTTTTTAGAGCTGAGCAAAAGTTAAAGGACGGGTGGAAGGTCCTTTTAGTATTTGCTTTCAATCAAGATGAAAATGTGGCGGACTTATTTTGCTTTAATGTCGCCGAGTTGAAGAATCCTGAAAAGAAACAGGATGTACATACACTGCTGAATGAATATAATGCTAATTTTAGGTATTCCAAGCTGTATGAAGAAAATGGGACCATTTCCATTCGGTATTCATACTCCATTGAGGGGGACATCGTACCGGATCTGGCGTTCAGGAAGTTAATCATGCTGCTTGAAACGGCACAGCAGGTTTATCCGCGGTTAATGGAAGTCATTTGGTCTTAAATCATCATATAGGATGAAAAAGTTCTCTGAATCAGGGGACTTTTAACATCTTTACTAGAGTGAATGAATATATTAACGTTACAATACATTAATTATTAATTTTTTATTAAAAGAACTATTGCATTTTTTCACATTAAACTATATAATTAATTTTGTTAGTGATTCGACAAAGTTCTACAAGGATATGCGGGTGTAGTTTAGTGGTAAAACCTCAGCCTTCCAAGCTGATGATGAGGGTTCGATTCCCTTCACCCGCTCCAATACATACTCATAACGTAGGGTTTCGTTACCTGGAGAACGAAGCTTTGCGTTTAAATATTATTACAAGAATTCTACTGTTTACAGTGGGATTTTTTTATTGTCCCAATTAACTACATTCTTTGGAAGCGGTAATACCGGATGTCATACCGTAACGAAAATCGTAGTTTTCTATTTATTGATGATCCTTCATCTGGGAGAGTGGGGATTTCGATGCAGCACAAACTTGTTCAAAGAGATTAACTACGTTAGTAGAATCAGTTTGAATAAGTTTGTGCTTTTATTGTCAAAACTGAAAAAGTTGTGTAATTAGGTATGACCGAACGGTTGAATAAAAGGATATTCGCGCACTGGTTTTATTAATTATCCATATAAGTTAGGAAAAATCATGAAAAGACCCCTTCCGATTGTGGAAAGGGCTTATTTCTGTTCAATTTTAATTATCCTTCTACAATCGAGTAAGTCCCTACACCACCGTGGATTTCAAGGAACATGTCCATCAAGGATTTCGTTAGCTGATTTGCTTCGGTGATTGGAGTATTGGGTTGTAAATATATGATTTGGATGGCCTTTTTCGTTCCTTCGGTGACTTTCGTGCGTTCTGAATCAACGTAAGGACTTCCGAATGCGCCATCATGGTCGGCTGATGTAATCATATTTTCCATGGAATTCAAGCGGCCGTTCAAACCATCATAACCATCTGACCCTTCGCCAATCTTTATCGAGATGTCTCCTGATAATTTGTCCGCATCATAAATGCCGATCGGAACTTCATATAACAGTGAGAAGAAGTTATTCAAATCGATGGCTGAATGGATGGGTGCCAAGTAATTCTGTTTTTTTACGCGGCGGTAAAGGGCTTCCACGGAGGGGCGATACCGTGACGGGTTTGTTCCTGTAGCCTTGAAAATCTCCCGCCACGCTTTAATGCCGGAAAAGTCGGTCAATTCCTTTTCTTCAAGGTCGAAGAAAAGTGCTTCCTGAAATAGTTGAAGTCTTCCTTTCACCATTTGCGGGGAGGGACCTACTTCGATGTTTTCATATGTAATGATCCCAACTTTGAATTCAGGGATTTTACTGCTTAGATTAGCTGATATGGTAATTTCCAACCGTTTCACCTCCAAAAATGATTGCAATTAGTTTATCATAGATAGCAATGGTTTGAAATGGATTCAAGCTTCAATGGGAATACTGAATGAAGTAGGTGATTAATATGGATATGAACTCATTCAAGCAAGAAGTGATTTTATATAGTAAGGAAATCGGCATTGATAAAATCGGTTTTACATCGGCCACGGCTTTTACCGAATTGAAAGGTCGGCTGATACGCCAACAGGAGCTGGATTATCAGTCAGGGTTTGAAGAAACCGATATAGAAAAGAGGGTAAGGCCTGAATTGATATTCGATAAACCGCAATCCATCATTTCGATTGCGCTTGCTTATCCTTCGAAATTGAAGGATGCTCCGCAAAGTACAAAAAGTGAGCGACGCGGGATCTTTTGCAGGGCTTCTTGGGGAACGGATTATCATACCGTTCTTCGAAATAGATTGCAGTTACTTGAGAATTTCATTAAAGATAAAGTGCCAGGGGCATTGACGAAATCCATGGTTGATACGGGTGAATTATCAGATAGGGCAGTGGCTGAGCGTGCGGGAATTGGCTGGAGTGGAAAAAACAGTATGATCATCACTCCGGAATTCGGGTCTTATGTATATTTGGGGGACATGATTACCAACCTGCCATTTGAACCTGATCAACCGATGGAAGATCAATGCGGGACATGCAATAAATGTGTCGATGTTTGCCCGACTGGTGCGCTCGTTCAGGGCGGGCAGCTAAATTCCAAGCGTTGCATTGCATTCTTAACGCAGACAAAAGGTTTCCTTCCGGATGAGTTCAGGACGAAAATAGGCAATCGTTTGTATGGGTGTGATACATGCCAGACAGTTTGTCCGAAAAACAAAGGAATGGATTTTCATTTCCATGAAGAGATGGAACCCGACCCCGAGCTGGCGAAACCGCTGTTGAAACCACTGCTTACGATTTCAAATCGGGACTTTAAAGAGAAATACGGCCATGTATCTGGCTCTTGGCGTGGTAAAAAGCCAATCCAACGAAATGCCATTTTAGCATTGGCCCACTTCAAAGATGAAACGGCATTGCCCCAATTGATACAGGTCATGAAGGAAGATCCAAGGCCCGTAATCCGGGGAACGGCGGCTTGGGCAGTTGGGAAAATTGGCCGGGAGCAGGCCGTTTCCATTCTGGAAGAAGCAAGAATGAAGGAAACGGATGAAGAGGTACTGGCGGAAATTGAGAAAGGACTGCAGTTTACCTTGGAAACAAAATGATATTTAAGATGTAGAGGCTGTCCCAAAAGTCGTAAATGACTTTTGGGACAGCTTCTTTCTCTTTTTTCTAGTTATGGACATTACCACTAAAGTTAACCGGATAGCTCCCAATTTATAACCACTAAGTAGTAGCCTTTTGTAGTAAATACATTTTTGAACAGAAGATAAAACCAGTATCGATTATCAGCAGAACTTACATCCCCGTAATAAGATTGTTGTTATACGGGTATATTTGTTACGACATCTACCAATTCATACTTAAGGTGAGCTGCAGCACCACTTCTTTCGGACACTTGCCATTCTGAATAGCTAGTTGCTACGCTATTCCTTATGGTGGAAATATTTGTTTATATATAAATATATATACCTGCGGGTACCTAAAAAGAGAGATTATTGGGCTGTTAATAATCAGCAAATCGTTAGCTCTAGAAGCATGACTGTCCAAATTTAAATGACTTGAGTTCCCCCTTTTCCTCTTAACGTGGAGGAGACTGGTTATCTTGTCTTTTATCTATATACAAAGTGCCATCACTTTGTATTTCAGCATAAAATACATCTTGTAGGCATACACCAAACTGCTGTAATTGCGTTTCCAACCAGCTTTGGTTTAAACTCAGTTTACTTAAATTATGAGGAACGATTTTTCCATCCACAATAATTTCTGTAGGTATGTATAATGGTTTCACATAAGTAATATCCTTTTTGGAAACACTCTGGCTATCCACTTTTTTTAAGACAGACAATTGACCATTTGGTTCTAAAACGGCATAGTTTACCTCTTGCATGGAGAATATGCTTTGTTCTCGCAATAGCATGCTAAGGTCATCCATGTTTAATCTTTCCCCTTTCAACGCTTTTTCTAGGATTTTTCCATCTTTGATTACAATTGTAGGTTCGCCGTCAAGTATTATACGAGCTTTTGGAGATTTTAAATTAATAAAGCTTACAAGAATAGTGAGTACGGACCAACCGATTAAACTAACGAAGGCGTCAACCATATCAATACTTGTATCAATTGTGATGGAAGCAGCCACCGCGCCGATAGTGATACCTGTAATATAGTTAAAGTAAGTCAACTGACTTACTTGCTTTTTTCCCATAATTCGAGTCATCAATAGTAAAACCACAAAAGCAGCGACTACCCTACTTAACACTTCAATAAAGCTCAAAATTTCCGTCTCCAATCTGGTCTAATCAGGTTAGAAAATTGTGTATTCATTCTTATATTTTCCCCAATATTACTTTGATTATAATTATAAAAAAAGCCATACTGTAATCGACCCATACGGAAAGGCTTCACACGTGACTTTAAAATTTATGAATGTGAGGGTTGTTTGGATTGCCCTTTAAAATCGTAAAAAGGCGGGAGGAAATCGTCAGGTGCATTTTAATCCCCTTCGCACATACACATTAGCATAGATGGTAAGAAGGAGGGCATGAACTTGAGGGAACAATTGCAACGCCTTTTACAAGAAAGAGTGGAGTTTTATACTTCCGATGATCTGGAACGGAGTGAGAGGAAGTTACATTTGAAGAAGGAAATGATGAGGAACCGTGCTGCGGAAATTGTTCGGGTGAATGCGGCAGGCAAGGTAAGTTCGAAGAAAAAGGAAGACAATGATACAGTCCTGACATATCATGTGCATCTGCAATATTTATTGAAACAGGAGGATTCATTTTATATAGAAGAAGAAATGGAAGAAAGGGAGGCCCGGTTTCGAAATGGGTATATAGTGGATGAACGTGAGCTTTTTCCCAGCTTTGAAACCGAAGAGGCACCGCCAAAATGTGATCCAGGCGCAGGCCGTCTCGCATATAAATATGATCGGATGAAGGCCGTCCAATATGCCGAGCGTTGGTGGAATGAATTCAATCCGGCTTATCATAAATTCACTGATGATTGTACGAATTTCATTTCACAATGTTTACATGCGGGAGGAATACCGATGTGGGGGGCGCCAAACAAAAATAAAGGCTGGTGGATAAGAGGGAAAAGCTGGAGTTATACATGGACGACGGCCCATTCCTTATATCATCTGCTAAAAGCCGGGAATGCTATCAGAACAAAGCAGGTGGAGTCGGCCCAGGAATTGAATTTGGGTGATATCCTCTGCATAGATTTCGAAGGGGACGGACGGTTTGATCATAACTTGATTGTTACGGCGAAGGATCAGGACGGGATGCCGCTTGTGAATGCACATACGATGAACAGCCGTCACCGATATTGGACGTATGAGGATTCGACCAGGTATACACCGAACATCGTTTATAAATTCTTTGTGATTTTGGATGGAGGGTGATTGGTTTTTAGTCTTTTTTGTTTAATGCTATAATTAAGGTGAAGTTCAAACTAGAGGTGAAAATGAAGTGTCAATACATGTAGTTTTATATCAACCACAGATTCCAGCAAATACAGGAAATATCGCAAGAACATGTGCAGGGACGAATACGTCTTTACATCTCATCCGCCCGCTCGGTTTCTCGACGGATGACAAACAGCTTAAACGGGCCGGGCTCGATTATTGGGAGAATGTAAAGATCCATTATTATGATTCGTTAGAAGAGTTTTATGAAAGAAATGCCGGCGGTGAATTTTATTACTTAACGAAATTCGGAGAGCAGCCGCATTCCAGCTTCGATTACAGTGATCAAGACAGTGAAATATACTTCATTTTTGGCCGTGAAACGACGGGTCTCCCGAAAGAACTGATCCAAGAGAATATGGATCGGTGCCTTCGGATTCCGATGACGGATAAAGTACGTTCCCTTAATCTGTCGAACACGGCTGCCATCTTGGTTTATGAGGCACTGAGACAGCAAAATTACCGTGAATTGGATTTAAAAACAAAAGGTTGAGTTTCATCAATGTCATACTGTCATCGGGGGCATTTGAGCCCCGATGATGGATTCTTTACTTTACATATTCTTAAGGGGTGGGAGCATTGAATAACATTATTGAGAAGATTTTAGATCACCGTTCCATTCGTTCTTTTGAGGACAAGTTATTGTCTGAGGAGCAAATCAATACGATTGTGGAATGTGCCCAAGCGGCATCGACTTCAAGCTATATCCAAGCGTATTCAATCATAGGGGTAACCGATCCGGAAAAGAAAGCCAAGCTTGCTGAACTTGCCGGACCACAATCATATGTAGAGAAGAATGGACACCTATTCGTCTTTTGTGCCGATTTATATCGTCAGGATATGGTTTCCGAAATGGAAAACACGGACCTGTCCGAATCGATTGAAAGTACAGAGAAATTCATGGTTGCTTGTATCGATGCTGCTCTTGCGGCTCAAAATGCAGCATTGGCAGCAGAATCAATGGATCTTGGCATTTGCTATATAGGCGGGATCCGCAATAATCTCCCGGAAGTGTCAGCGATTTTGAATATACCGCATCGCGTTATGCCATTATTCGGTCTAGTGGTCGGATATCCGAAAAACCGTTCGGATAAAAAGCCGCGTTTGCCGCTGGCCAATATCTATCATGAAAATGGATATCAGGAGGATAAACAAGAGTTCATCGGACAACTTGAAGAGTATAATGAAACGATTTCCAGCTATTACGAGCAACGGACTAAAGGTAAACGAAAAGACACCTGGACCGAGCAAATGGCTGGAATGCTTGGAAAGAAAAGCAGGTTATACATGAAAGATTATGTTGAAAAACAAGGTTTTAAGAAACATTGATAGATGAAATTGCTTATTAGGAATATTCTTGCCTTCCCATAAATGACATCTTTCAAAGTCCTGAGTATGGGCCAAGCGGTAAAGATCCCGGAAATGTTTCCGGGATCTTTACCGTTTTCATTTATATACGGTTCGGCTCAAAAAATCCCGGCAGAATTTCTTCATATATACCCATGAAATTACCATTGACAATATATATAGATAGAATTATAGTAATTAGGTAATGGATAATGATAATCATTTTCATTTGAGTTTTTACTTATCTATTTTTCAGTAAATGGAGGTTGAAAAATGGTTCGCCTATATACAGAGAATTTAAATATTGGTTATGGTGAACGTTTAATTGTAAAAGATCTCAGTGTGGAAATTCCAGATAAAAAAATCACAACGATCATCGGTTCGAATGGATGTGGAAAATCCACACTTTTGAAAGCGATCACCAGGATCATTCCAAATCAATCAGGTTCGGTTGTTTTAGATGGAGTGAATATTTCAAAAGAAAGCACTAAGATCCTTGCAAGAAAAATGGCCATACTTCCGCAGACACCCGAGAGTGCAAGCGGATTGACGGTTGGGGAGCTCGTATCATATGGGCGCTTTCCCTATCAAAAAGGCTTTGGGCGCCTGACCCAAAAAGACTATGATGTGATCGATTGGGCACTTGAAGTGACCGGTACGAAAGACTTCAAGTTCCGTCCGGTGGATGCTCTTTCAGGAGGTCAGCGCCAGCGTGTTTGGATTGCGATGGCCCTTGCCCAGGAAACGGAAATCATTTTCCTAGATGAGCCGACCACTTATTTGGATATGGCGCATCAACTGGAGGTTCTAGAATTATTACAGAAGCTGAATGTAGAACAGGGGCGTACAATCGTCATGGTTCTTCATGATTTAAACCAAGCTGCTCGCTTTGCCGACTATATCATTGCCTTAAAGGACGGGGAAATAGTCAAAGCGGGTGATTGCGAAGAAGTCATCACTCATGAAGTGCTTAAGGAAGTATTCCATATTGATGCGGTAATCGGCCGAGATCAACGAACGAACAAACCAATGTGCAGCACATACAATTTATTAAAAGGAGATTTGACAACAAATGAAAAAGGTAATGTTCCCGTTTATACTGCTCTTAGTGTTAATTATTAGTGCTTGTGGTAACGAGTCAACCGAAAAAGAAAAAAGCACCGCTTCAAAAAAGGAAAAATCAGGTACCATCACATATCAATCTGAAAATGGTCCTGTTGAAGTTCCGGCAGATCCTCAGCGTGTTTTAGTACTATCTTCTTTCGCAGGTAACGTAATGGCATTGGATGTTAACCTTGTAGGGGTTGATTCGTGGTCTAAAATGAATCCGAACTTTAAAGAGTTAAAAAATGTCGAGGAAGTAACGGACGAAAACCTGGAAAAAATCATCGAGTTGAATCCGGATTTAATCATTGGTTTATCAACGATTAAAAATGTCGATAAATTAAAGGAAATTGCTCCAACTGTAACGTATACATACGGAAAAGTGGACTATTTAACACAACATGTAGAAATTGGTAAACTTTTGAATAAAGAAAAAGAAGCTCAAGCATGGGTGGATGATTTCAAAAAACGGGCAAAAACAACCGGTGATGAAATTAAGGCTAAAATTGGAGAAGATGCTACCGTTTCCGTTTTCGAAAAGTTTGACAAACAGTTCTATGTATACGGCGATAATTGGGGCCGTGGAACGGAAATCCTTTATCAAGAAATGAAATTGGGCATGCCTGAAAAGGTAAAAGAAACGGCATTGAAAGATGGTTACTTTGCCTTATCATTAGAAGTCCTGAAAGACTATGCCGGTGATTATGTGATTTTGAGCAATAACAAAGATCAGGACAATTCATTCCAGCAAACAGATACGTTTAAAAACATACCTGCCGTTAAAAACAATCAGCTATATGAAGCTGATGCAAAAAAATTCTACTTCAATGATCCAATAACATTAGAATACCAATTAGACTTCTTTTCCAAAAGTTTTCTTGGAAAATAATACAGCGAGGGAGAGGGATTCCAATTCCTCTCCTTTTATTCTATAAAAAAGAGATGAGAGAGACAGATGACTAATGAAAATCAACGTTTCATCCCATTTATATATAAACTGATCATAGGGATCGCTCTATTCATAGGCATGTTCATTATTTCAATGGCATTTGGTGCTGCGGATGTTACCGTAAAGGATGTCTGGCAAGCACTGACTTCAAATGCTGCTGGTGAAAAGCTTTCAATCATTCGGGAAATCCGTTTCCCTCGTGAAGTGGGGGCAATCTTTGTGGGTGCAGCACTTGCCGTTTCCGGTGCCATCATGCAGGGAATGACTAGGAATCCACTTGCTGATCCGGGGTTGCTTGGATTGACGGCAGGAGCCAATGCAGGTCTCGCCATTACTTTGGCATTTATTCCAAATGCCAATAATTTAGGAATCATGATTGCGTGTTTTATAGGTTCCGCTGTGGGGGCAACCATGGTTTTCGGGATCAGCGCGATGAAAAAGGGAGGATTTTCTCCTTTACGGATCGTATTGGCTGGTGCTGCAGTCTCTGCATTCCTTTTTGCCGTTTCGCAAGGGGTCGGCCTTTATTTCAAAGTATCAAAAGATGTATCGATGTGGACTGCAGGCGGGAATATCGGAACATCATGGGACCAGCTTCGTGTAATCGTCCCGTTCATTTTAATAGGAATCCTGATCTCCCTTATCTTTTCCAGACAGCTCACCATACTGAGCTTAAGTGAAGAAGTGGCGGTAGGATTAGGTCAAAAGACAACACAAATAAAGGCGGTTCTCTTCGTAGTCATCATTCTCCTGGCTGGCGCTGCCGTTGCACTTGTTGGAAATATGGTATTCATCGGGTTAATGGTCCCCCATATGGTTCGGGCTTTCGTGGGTACGGATTATCGATTCATCCTGCCTATGTCCGCGATTTTAGGAGCCACTTTCATGCTACTTGCCGATACGATCGGCCGTACAATCAATTCTCCATATGAAACACCTGTGGTAGCGATTGTTGCGATGATAGGTTTACCTTTCTTCCTCCTAATCGTGCGTAAAGGAGGTAAAGCATTTTCATGATCCAGTCAGCTTTAGTCAAAAAACAGCGATGGATAGTAGGTGCACTATCCGCACTCATTATCATTACGATTATTATAGGGACGTGTTCAGGATATTCGAATCTTTCTTTAGGGCGACTGATTCCAACGCTTTTCGGGCAAGGGACATTTAAAGAGGAATTCATATTATTTTCCGTCCGATTACCACGAATCATCATTACCATTTTAGCAGGCATGGCCCTTGCACTGTCGGGAGCCATCCTTCAAGGAATCACACGTAATGATTTAGCCGACCCCGGAATCATCGGGATCAACTCAGGAGCCGGTGTTGCCATAGCCGCTTTCTTTCTGTTTTTCCCGCTTGACGCTGGATCGTTTGTTTATATGGTTCCGCTTGTCGGTTTTATCGGCGCGTTATTGACGGCCTGCATAATATATATCCTCTCATTTAAGAGAAGGAGCGGCCTTGAACCCGTTCGGTTAGTGTTGATCGGGGTTGGTTTTTCAATGGCGCTTTCAGGCCTGATGATTGTCCTCATTTCATCAGCGGAACGAGCCAAAGTCGATTTCATCGCAAAATGGTTGGCGGGAAATATATGGGGAACGGATTGGCCTTTCATTTGGGCAGTTCTCCCATGGTTAATCATCCTCATTCCATTCACTTTATATAAAGCAAATCGTTTGAATCTGCTTGGTTTAAGTGAACCGGTAGCAATTGGGGTCGGAGTATCGATTGAAAAGGAGCGGATCGTATTGCTAATCACGGCTGTAGCACTGGCCGCGGCTGCCGTTTCTGTTACAGGCGGAATTGCATTCATTGGACTCATGTCCCCGCATATAGCAAAATCTTTGGTAGGACCTCGAAATCAACTATTCATTCCGGTTGCCATTTTAATCGGTGGATGGCTATTGTTGCTTGCCGATACAATAGGCCGTAATATAATTGAACCCGAGGGGATCCCTGCAGGTATCATGGTTGCATTAATTGGTGCTCCTTATTTCATGTATTTATTGTTGAAAAAATAAAATATTGCAAAAATCCCCTGAAATTTTTCAGGGGATTTTATGTTTTTTCAGAGCTTCCGTAGTTTTTAAAAATCAGGATTATTTATATCTAATTATTTCATCAGGACTCAATCGTTTCGCTTCGAAATAAAATACTTGAATAAACTTTTTTGTATTTACCCGGGTAGGTGTAAGAACTATTGTTGAATCATTTTGCAGTTCTTTCATCTTTTGGCGAACGACTGTGAAATCAAAAAATTTAGAAGCGTAATTTTCAAACTTCGGATTTGAAAAATCCGTTAAACCGAGCGAAGCAAAATGATTTAACGAATGGTTAATCGTTCTGCGTATTCGCTGTTCGGCAGCTTTTATTTCCCGATTGATATCAACCTGCAAAGCTGATGTGCCGAGCTTTTTTTTGGTGATTTCTACAAAGATATCTTTAAGGGTCGGGAAATGCTTTCCAAAAGTAAAATTACGTTCATACATAAATAAATATTGAAGCATTTCCATTAAATCTTTTGCACCATTTTCTCCAACGATCCCTAATTCCGATAAAAGGAATTCACCCACCTCTCTTATACTTTTTTCATTATAACTATTGGATTTATCAACTTTTGGCTGTTCAAAATTCAATACACTGTTTAATGAGGCTTGGATATTTGTGATCGATCTTTCTAAATGAATGCGTTCCATGACTTTTCGGATGACTGTTAATATTTCAATACGATTGATTGGTTTAGTAATATAATAATCGATTCCAAGTGAGTATGCCTCACCAATCAGCTCCTTTGATTCAACCTGCGAAATCATTATTATTTTTCCGTTAAATGTATTTTTTATATGACGAAGTGTCTCAATGCCATCCCGGATGGGCATTAATAAATCAATAAATAGTATATCAATTTGTTTTAAATTCAAAATATGTCCTTCTAATAGACTTCCATCCTCGGCTTCCTCCACCACTTCTCCTAAATCTTCGTTCTCAATAATTTGGCTCAAGTTTGAACGTATTGCACAATCATCATCTGTTATAAAAAAACGCATGGAATCATCCTTTCTGGATCAACTTATGAATGGGTAATTTTATTGAAAAAACGGCACCGTTAAAACTATTCTCAAACAGGATATCGCCTCCCAGTTCTTTTACGACTTCTTTAACATATGAGAGACCAATCCCTGTTGAAGGTGTCCCTAAATGATCATATTTTGAAGTGAATCCAGGTTTGAATATGACAGTCTGATATTTTTGAGGAATTCCAGGTCCGGTATCAGCAACCTTGAATTCTACATTGTCGCGAATTTCACTCAAACTTAAACGTACGATTCCCTTTTCTTTAATTGCTTCCACTGCATTAGCGACTAAATTATTGAAAAGCGATAATACGGTGTATACATGATAATGTGAATCGTTTTTTCCATCTAATGAGTATTCAAATTGAATATCCTTTCCTAATGATAAGGCATACTTTTCATTAATTCGGATGATTAAATGAAAAAGTTCAGCAGCATTCATATAATCCCTAAAACTCTCATTGGAAATCAGTTTGGAGAGACCAGCAAAAATTCGTTGATTATCTTTCTTGACTTCATGCATTTCACCCGCGATGCGCAATGCTTTTTGACTAAATGGTTCTGTAGGAACATGAAGTTGCTTTTCCCGATTTTCCAGTGCTTTTAATTCTCGATACAAATCATACGATTTCTTTGTAATATTCTCTGCATTATTTAACGTTTTTTTTAAGTGGATCGTTTCCTCATATAAATTGGAAATGAGCATCAGCATATGTTCATTTTGTTTTCTGATTTGCCGTTCCCTTGATTGTGCTTCATATAGTTTCATCATATTAAAAAAGCTTAAAACGATAAAACTGTGGGCGAATGCGATCATGATCATCTCGTTTAGTGAACCTAACGTAATTGTTGTTTCTAATACAATATATTGAAAGATTAATTCTATTGAGTCAGACAATATTTCGATAACAAGACCAATAAATCCAATAATCAACGATCGGTTTTGAAAGCGATTGATTTTCACTAAATAAAAAAGAAAGGAGTAGGTGAAATAAAAAAAGAAACTTGGAAAATGGACTTGAAAAGCGGAAGACCAGGAAAAACTATCAAGTATGAAAAAATCTTTTAGGATACGAAATACCACAACCATTGTTCCTGTCAGGAAGCCTGAAAAAATGGCAGGTGTTTTCTGCAATAATAGTAAAAAGAAGAAAAGTACAGGCGGACCAAAACTTACCCGAAACGTTTCATTTAAAGGATAAAAACTCAATTCGCCTGCTAACGGCACTGTTAACAACATCAAAGCAAGGATATTGACCTCTTTTTTCATTAACGTACTGAGATTCAAGTCGTCACCTCCCAATTTGTTTAAAAAATCAGTATACAATTTCATCGGCCTCAATACAACGCTTACTTTGTTTCTGAATAGAACGGCTTATAACCAATTATGGCAAACCCAATCTTTTTTTCTATCCACAATAAATGGTAACGGAATATGTGAAATAAACACGTTTTTTTTGTGGATTTTTTTTTTTGATTTTGTAGGTTTTCGTATGATTATGTAGTTCCCAATTTAAAATTAACGTAGATAGAAATTTTTGAAAGCGCTTAACAATATTTAGAATATTCATTATGTTTTCATCGAATCTATTACAAGTAAACTTGATGCATTCGGAAAGACGCTCATATTGAAAAAATAATGATACAACAACTGAAGAGGTGGAAGAATGTGATTGAAGAATTGTCAAAAGAGTATGACATTCATGTTAATAGTCAAAGAAAAGCCGACTTAGATGAATGGGTAGCACATTTCAGATCCTTTGCTGCTGAAGGGCAAACCGCCAATTATATACCGGCATTGAGAAATGCACATTTATCGCAATTGGGCATTTGCATACTGGAGCCTGGTGGAACAATGATCAAGACAGGGGATTGGGAAGTCCCCTTCACGCTGCAAAGTATTTCAAAAGTGCTCAGCTTTATAGCCGCATGCTTGGGATGCGGCATTTCTTATGTGTTAGAGAGGGTCGATGTGGAACCAACTGGGGATGCTTTCAATTCAATTATTCGTTTAGAAATGCATAAGCCGGGAAAACCGTTTAATCCTATGATAAATGCAGGGGCGATTACAATAGCATCGCTTCTCCCAGGGGATTCTTCACAAAAAAAATTGGAATTTCTCTATGCATTATTTGAAAATTTGTTAGGGAAGCGCCCAACCATCAATGAGGAAGTGTATCAATCTGAGTGGCAAACTTCCCATAGAAATAGAGCTTTAGCTCACTATTTAAAAGAGACGAATTATTTAGAATCGGATGTAGAGGAAGCTTTAGAGGTTTACCTCAAGCAATGTTCCATAGAAGTAACCACAGAAGACATAGCCTTGCTTGGACTGATTCTTGCACAAGATGGTTACCATCCTCTTCGTAAAGAACAAGTAATCCCTAAAAAAGTGGCTAAGCTGGCCAAAGCATTAATGCTTACTTGTGGTATGTACAATGCTTCGGGGAAATTTGCGGCTTTTGTTGGGGTGCCAGCCAAAAGTGGAGTATCTGGCGGGATTATGGCACTAGTTCCTCCAAGTGCCAGAAGCGGAATGCCTTTTCAAGATGGATGTGGCATTGGCATATACGGACCAGCCATTGATGAATATGGGAATAGCGTAACAGGTAGTATGTTATTGAAACAAATGGCACAGGAATGGGATCTAAGTATTTTCTAAAAGCAAGATAATCTGTTCTTATAAAAAAGCGATATTTAACAAGAGGTGATGTAATGCAGCAATTATTTTAAGATTCAGTTGGATGTATTTGACACAAATCATAAATCCAATTACTTTAAGAACCTTATTATAAAGGAATAATTTTGGAAAGCATGGTGATGAACATATGAATAATTTGCAGCGAAAGATGGGAACATTTTCGTTAACGATGGTAGGACTCGGGTCCATTATTGGCTCAGGTTGGTTATTCGGAGCTTGGAGAGCGGCACAAATCGCAGGACCCGCTGCCATTATCTCTTGGATTATCGGGATGGTCGTTATTTTATTTATAGCACTTTCTTACAGTGAATTAGGGTCTATGTTTCCTGAAGCTGGGGGAATGGTAAAATACACGCAATACTCTCATGGTTCTTTTTTAGGGTTTCTTGCAGGTTGGGCAAACTGGATTGCAATCGTTTCCGTAATTCCAGTTGAAGCGATCGCTTCTGTTCAATATATGAGCTCATGGCCATGGGAATGGGCACGGTGGACACATGGTTTAGTGGAAAACGGAAGTCTTACTGGGGGAGGCTTGGCAATTGCCTCTGCCTTACTGATCGTCTACTTTTTATTAAATTACTGGACGGTTAGTTTGTTTTCGAAAGCTAATTCATTTATTACAGTCTTTAAGGTTATTATACCTGGACTTACGATTGGGTCACTTTTATTTGCCGGGTTTCATGGATCCAATTTTACCTCTGCAGGAAGTATTGCTCCCAATGGTTGGGCAAGTGTACTTACAGCTGTAGCAACTTCTGGTATCATCTTTGCATTTAACGGTTTTCAAAGTCCAATTAATATGGCAGGTGAGGCAAAGAATCCTGGACGTTCGATCCCAATTGCCGTAATTGGCTCCATTTTAATTGCAACGGTCATCTACGTTTTATTACAGGTTGCGTTTATAGGAGCCGTGGATCCGTCCATGATCGTGAACGGATGGCAACATTTGAATTTCAATTCACCGTTTGCTGACTTAGCAATTGTTCTAGGTATAAACTGGTTAGTTATTTTACTATATGTGGATGCGTTTATTTCTCCGTCCGGGACAGGAATAACTTACACGGCGACAACGTCACGAATGCTTTATGGAATGGAAAAGAATAAATATTTGCCAAGCGTTTTTGGAAAACTGCATCCACTTTATGGTATCCCTCGTCAAGCCATGTTTTTGAATCTAGGTGTATCTTTCTTATTTTTATTCATGTTTAGAGGCTGGGGCGTTTTGGCAGAGGTTATATCGGTTGCGACATTAGTCTCTTATATTACAGGTCCAGTTACAGTTATGACATTAAGGCGCACAGGTCAGAATTTGTACAGACCATTACGTCTAAAAGGATTAAGCATCATTGCACCACTTGGCTTTGTTTTTGCCTCTTTGGTTCTATATTGGGCAAGATGGCCACTGACAGGACAAGTATTATTTATCATTATGATTGGTCTTCCTATTTATTTCTATTATCAATCAAAAATAAAATGGAAGGGATTCCGTCAAAACTTTTCAGCTGGGCTTTGGATGGTTGTTTACTTACTCTGTATGATGACCATTTCATACTTAGGCAGTGAAAAGTTTGGTGGACTAAACATAATCCCATTTGGTTGGGATATGGTCATCATTACATGTTTGTCTCTAGGGTTTTATACTTGGGCAATAAAGAGTGGATTCCAAACAGAATATTTGGAACAAGGACAAAAAGTAAATGAAGACTTGAGGTCGATGGAGAACAACATTGCATCTCAAACTGATAAAAAGAACGCTGTATAAATGATGAATCCACTACATTGGTTAGCATGCTCCAATAAGCTATTACATTCGTTGAATGACTTCGAAAGTGCTTCTTTCTATTTATATTGATGAGGACACAAAAAGGGGGGACGGCAAATTTAATTTGCTGTCCCCCTTTTTGGAATTTAAGAAAAGGCTGTTATTTTTTTATTTCACACCTGGTTTATCTTCATATCCGGCAGTGAAGATAGCGGCTAAAAATGTAATAGCAACTCCAACGATAATAACTGTGCCCATGTTATGACCTCCCTTTACCCATATTGTCCCACTTAAGTATAGGCTTAGTATACCCTAATTTTTAGCAGGAGTGCACACAAATTTTCTTGTCAGCATATTTATCATAAATTCTCAATGATTAAGCCTTTTTCGATGCATGGAGAGTCAAGGGGATTCGAAACAATGCCCGGCCACTTTTTAAAGTCTGACATGTTTGTCAGACTTGGAGCATAGATTTAAGTATTCTCTGAAAGTGACAGGGGGAGGTTCCTTAATGGATATTTTAAAGAAAATCGAAAAATTTAGAGAAGATGAACAGAAGCTGAAGTGGGAAGGCACCTTCGCAGAGTACTTAGAAATATTGAAAGAAACGCCTTTAGTTGCTCAATCTGCTCATTCACGTGTATACAACATGATCAGAGATGCAGGGATAGAGGAAGTAAATGGGACAAAGAAATACAATTTTTTCAGCGGTCAGTTATTTGGCCTAGAGGATTCACTGGAAAGGCTCATCGAAGAATATTTCCATCCGGCGGCAAAGCGGCTCGATGTCCGTAAGCGGATATTGCTTCTCATGGGTCCTGTGTCAGGTGGGAAGTCCACACTCGTTTCTTTACTGAAGCGTGGACTTGAAAGTTATTCATTAAAAGACTCTGGTGCGATTTATGCAATAAAAGGATGCCCGATGCATGAAGATCCACTGCATCTCATTCCGCAGTATTTACGGAATGATTTTTATGAAGAATATGGCATCCGGATTGAAGGAAACCTATCACCGCTGAATGTAATGAGGTTAGAACAGGAGTATGGAAGCAGAATTGAAGATGTGATGGTCGAGCGTATTTTCCTTTCAGAGGATAAGCGTGTTGGAATTGGAACATTCAGTCCTTCAGACCCTAAGTCACAGGATATTGCTGATTTGACGGGCAGCATCGATTTTTCGACCATTGCCGAATACGGATCGGAATCAGATCCGCGTGCCTATCGCTTTGATGGCGAGCTGAACAAGGCGAACCGCGGGATGATGGAGTTCCAGGAGATGCTGAAATGTGATGAGAAGTTCTTATGGCATTTGCTATCATTGACACAAGAGGGGAATTTTAAAGCAGGCCGTTTTGCATTGATCAGTGCAGATGAACTCATTGTGGCTCATACGAATGAAACGGAGTATAAAGCGTTCATTTCCAACAAGAAAAATGAAGCATTGCATTCCCGTATCATTGTCATGCCTATTCCATATAATCTTAAGGTTACCGAGGAAGAAAAGATTTATGAAAAAATGATCCGTGAAAGTGATGTCTCGGATGTTCATATAGCCCCGCATACATTAAGGGTGGCGGCAATCTTCAGCATCATGACCCGCCTGAAGGATCCCAAAAAGGGCGATATCGATTTAGTGAAAAAGATGAGGCTTTATGATGGGGAAAATGTCGAAGGATTTAATTCCGCAGACATCAATGAATTGAAAAAAGAATACCAGGACGAAGGCATGAGCGGAATCGATCCGCGTTACGTGATTAACCGAATTTCCTCTACGATCATTCGTAAGGAAAATCCGTCCATTAATGCATTGGATGTACTTATGTCATTAAAGGCAGGTCTTGACCAGCATCCGTCCATCACGAACGAACTTCGGGAGAGGTATTTGAATTTCATTTCACTGGCACGTAAAGAATACGATGCCATTGCAAAAAATGAAGTGCAAAAGGCATTTGTTTATTCGTATGAAGAGTCGGCGAAGATCCTCATGGATAACTATCTTGATAATGTCGAAGCATACTGCAATAAATCAAGGCTGCGCGATCCATTGACTGGGGAGGAAATCAACCCTGATGAAAAATTGATGCGCTCGATAGAAGAGCAAATTGGAATATCCGAAAATGCAAAAAAAGCATTCCGTGAAGAAATACTGATTCGCATTTCTGCATATGCGCGTAAAGGGAAGCGATTCGATTATAATTCCCATGATCGTTTACGGGAAGCGATCCAGAAAAAACTATTCGCGGATTTGAAGGATGTCGTTAAGATCACTACTTCAACGAAAACACCAGACGAAAGGCAACTGAAGAAAGTGAACGAGGTTATCACGAGACTTATCGACGAGCACGGGTATAATTCGACTTCAGCCAATGATTTGCTACGCTATGTGGGAAGCTTGTTAAATCGGTAATCCATAATTTTTTGCCCCTGCCCCATATCGGGCAGGGGTTTATCTCCTTTTGCGGAAGGCGGGATGCTTGAAAATTGGATTAGAGGAAATCCAATCGATTCCTTTCAAATTCTGAATATCCATTGAAATCATGCACCTTTTGAAGGTGTTAAAGGGTGCTTTGACAAGGAATGAGAAATAATGAATTAAACAAAGCACCGGGCCCTACGTAATGGAAGGGAGCCCGGTGCTTTTATTTCTATTTAGTTACATTCAAGCCATACTGCTCAATAAGTGTAATAAGTTGATTCGGTGATAGCTTGTCTTCGCTATGGTCGATTTTAATTTCCCCATCATCAACATCGATGATCGCACGTTCCACACCTTCCGTTTTCAAAAGTATGGACTCCAGATTTAAAATCGGGCCCTCTGACGTTGCTTCCTTTACATAAAGGGTAGTTGTTTGCATATTTCCTGCACCTCCTTACATTTGCTCATAATGTTTTATCTATACCCCACATTTCCCTTAGATATGTTACGTTTTGGATTTGGAAATATTGGGTATCAATAAGTAGAGGTGATGGCAAATGGGTAAAGAGGAATTGAAAAAAGAACATGTTCCGGAAAATAGCTCCATGGCTAAGGACTATGAAGAGATGAAAGAACTTGGAAAGCAGATGGAAAATCAAAGGACGAATGAAGAATTGAAAGAGTGGGATAAACGCCCAGGTACAGTTCAACATGAAATAGAGGAAGATAAAGATTGACGAAAATCACAACGAGAATCATTCTATCTGTGTAAAAGGGGTGTCCAGAAAAACTACTGGGACACCCTTTTTGTTGTATTTCTTTGCTTTTTAATGATGTCCTTGGAAGTCTCTGTTTTGAGATCAATTACGTGGCTAAGTTCAAAAAGATATTTTAAGTTATCCTATAATTCGACAAATAAAACCTGCTTTAAAAAAGGACAGACCTGATAATCATCAAGTCTGTTCTTTTTCTTGAAATACTTATTTTGAAGTGAAATTTAGAAAAAAACCTTAAATGGCCCATAACGCCCTTGTCAGGACTTGTCTAGTTCATAGGCAAACATCCATTATTGAATTTTGTTGTAAATTATCCTGCATCGCTGCATAAGATAGAGTAATACTTTTCTTTTAATCCGTTTTTTCGCACTGTATTTTTCATTGGAAAACCGGAATGATGTGGGCATTCCCACACTAACTTATTATATGAAGGAATGATGAAAAGCGTGCAAACATTTTTAAGGGGGGAAGAGAATGTCGGAAGAGAGTAATCAACAGTATGTTATCTCACAGGAAAATTGGTCCCTCCATCGGAAAGGTTATGATGATCAACAACGTCATCAGGAAAAGGTGCAGGAAGCGATCAAGAATAATTTGCCTGATCTAATTTCAGAAGAAAGCATCGTAATGTCCAATGGCCGGGATGTTATCAAGATTCCTATTCGCTCCTTGGATGAATACAAAATTCGTTATAACTATGATAAAAACAAACATGTAGGGCAAGGCGATGGAGACAGTAAAGTGGGGGATGTGGTCGCAAGGGATGGCTCACCGTCCGATGCCGGAGCCGGTAAGGGCCAAGGTGCGGGTGACAAGGCAGGTGAGGATTATTATGAAGCCGAAGTGTCGATGATGGAATTGGAGGAAGCCCTGTTCAGTCAATTGGAACTCCCTAATCTTCAGAAGAAAGAACATGCGGAGCACACACTTGAACACATCGAATTCAACGATATCCGCAAGACAGGCCTAATGGGAAATATCGATAAAAAGAAAACGATGATATCGGCTTTCAAACGGAACGCCTTAACGGGGAAACCAGGTTTTCATCCTATTTATAAGGAAGACTTTAAATTCAAAACCTGGAATGAGATTCAGAAACCTGATTCCAAAGCAGTTGTACTGGCAATGATGGATACTTCCGGAAGTATGGGGTTATGGGAAAAATATATGGCTCGAAGCTTTTTCTTTTGGATGAACCGTTTCTTGCGGACAAAATATGAAACGGTGGAAATCGAGTTCATTGCCCATCATACAGAAGCGAAAGTTGTTCCGGAAGAGGATTTCTTTTCAAAAGGGGAAAGCGGCGGTACGATTTGTTCGTCCGTATACCGAAAAGCATTAGAACTTATTGATCATAAATATGACCCCGCGAAGTTTAATATCTATCCGTTTCACTTTTCTGATGGTGATAACCTAACATCAGATAACGTCCGATGCGTTAAACTTGTTGAAGAACTCATGAAGGTTTCCAATATGTTCGGGTATGGGGAAGTCAATCAATACAATCGTCATTCGACATTGATGACAGCTTATAAGAATATCGATAATGAAAAATTCAGGTACTATATTCTTAAGCAAAAGGCTGACGTTTTCCACGCAATGAAGAGCTTTTTTAAAGATGAGGAAAGTCAGAAGTATGCATAAAGAAACGCGTTAGCTTGTTCAGGGTTGTAGGGAAACGTCATTTTCTCTACAATCTTTTTTATTTATCGATCAATCAAATTATAAAATATTCAGTTCCACAGAGTGTGATGGCTGCTGAAAGTAACACTTGTTCACTCTTTTTTCACCTTCCCGCCAATATGTAAGGAATATCTTTCATTGATCATTTGTTTACTGCTCGATCCATTTATTCGTTTAGTCCTTATTATCGTTTGGCATGTGAATTCTTTTTATTCCCAATCGTTTTTTTGTGTGGTTTCTCCGACAATATTAGTTTGCAAAGCTAATCGAACGATTTAATGACGTGATGAAAAGCATTTGTCCATAAATTCAAGATATAAATTATTGTTTTCGTTCATGACACCGGCTTGATGATATCTTACGGGAGCACAATATAAAAAATGGTTTGTCTCATTTCATTTTTGGAACGATATGATTTTGTATATATCATAAAATTATGTAGCAGTGAGGACACTTCCCTAAAACCCCATTGTAAAAGAAGACCCAATTCTCTGAGCGGTTCCAAAACATTGTGTCTTGGATAACCACTCAGGCGGCCTGTTCTCTATGTTCCTAGGGGGCAGGCTGTTTTTTATTAGAAGGATGTCTGTTCCCCCGGAAGCCATTCGATTTTATCTGCGATGCCCAATCTTCCTTTTTACCATTATACAATTTTATCCAAATTAGTTCCTCTATAGAAAAATCAGCCGCTCTCTGATCTGCACCAACATTTTCAAAATCTAATGAAAAATCAAATTGAACAAAGTTCCATTTATGAAAAATGAACTGCATTTCTTTTCTGAACGAATGATTTTATTTTATGAAATAACCTACACTCACCTATTTGTATATAATGATGCCAGAATATGAATCTAGATAATATCAACATCATGATAAAGGAGAAAGATGATGTCGAAGCAATTTAACTTATTTTTACTATGGGTGTCACAAACTTGGTCCACCCTATTGAAATACAGGATCTATTTCATTCAAGCCTTTTTAGTCTTATTTTTGATGTATCTTTTATTGAATAAACAAGAGATAAATACGCTGAAAATCACCCTTATTTTAATAACGTCACTAACCTTTCTTAAAAGTGCCCATAGAAAAAAAGGGTGAATAAAAGTAAAAGTGGTATGTAGAGGATCACGGGGGAAAGGTCTATGGGCGCGTACCAAGTCTCCGCTTATACGTTGGATGATATGTCCACATAATGCAGGCGGAACGTTATGAAAATGAGTTACAAGATAAATAGAAGAAACGCTTCAGGGAATGAAAATAAAAACCAAATAGGATAAATCCTTTCAAGGGAAAATGTGATAAGCGGGAACCAATGGTTTCTCTTATCACATTTTTTAGTTATGTGATCATAATGATTGCAGCCAGTAAAAAGTAACATTGAGTTTTATTGTGTTTAAACGGTGGTTTTGATAGGAAGATATGCTTTTATAAAATGCAGGGTCGTTTAAATCCACCACCATAAATGAAAATTATCACATTAAAATTGATGTTTAATGCCCTAATATGGTTCCTAAAATGATTTTTTATGAATCATTATTGGAACGAGGTACATGTCGAAAAAAAGTAATATTAATCTTGTAAGTAAAATCAATATTTAGAGGAGCGTTTCATTTATGAAGAAAAGTAAAATGTTAAAACCTATTAACGTTATGACAACATCATTTCTTTTAGCAAGTTCTCTATTAATGCCAAGTACAGGATTTGCAGAAGAACTATCCACACCAAAGAATGAGGAGAGTTCTAATTCACAAGAGTCAGAGGTGAAAACTCAAGAAGCCCGTACACAAACGACTGAAACTCAATTACCAGGAAAAGCAGTCTCAAAAATGATGGTAAATGAAGCAGTAGTCAATAATTTTCAAGGGTTGAAGGGTGCATTAGAGGCTGATAATGGAATTACAACGATCCATCTTGGGCAAAGCATTGATATAAGCGGATCGATTAAAATTCACCCGGCAAAAACGGAAATCGTAATTGAAGGTAATAACCATACAATAACGGAAACAGGATCAACAGGGTCAACAGCCGGTATTTATGCCAATGGTAATATATTAAGCAGTGTCCATGTAAAGAACTTAAGTATTAATGGAAAGAACTATTATGGTCCCATTACAATACATGATGGAACAAAAAATGTAGATCAAATATTCGAAAATGTAAATTACAGCGGACCTCAACTAATATTTAACCGTTACGGGAAGGCAATTTTCAAAGGAACAAACGACATTTATATTAATAATAGTACAGTGTCAGGCTCATCACCAACCCATGAGATGGCGCAAACTGGAAGTGTGGAAATCGATGGTGAAACTACAATAAGCCATAATAGTGCCAAAGCCCTTATTTGGTCGATTTCAAAAGAACCTCAATTTAAGATCGCACCAAATGCGGATGTGGAAATTAAGACACTTCAGAGTGGTTATGGAATATTTTATGCAACAGGTGGCGATGTGGATTTTTCAGTTGGAAATAACGCAAAGGTAAAGTTTGATGGGGCAAAAGGAGTTACGTCCACTGGAATGTTTAAGTCATTTAACGTGGATGCTGGTGCAGATGTACAAATGAATAGATCTGGTACTGATTCATATCCAATGATCTCGCTTTATGGACCAGCACAGATCAATAATCAAGCGAAACTCTATGTAACTACAGAAGAAGGTCATGCTTTGGAAGTGGAAAATAAACAAACCACCATTGATTTTAATAATCCTGAGAATGTTGTATTGTCATCAATGAAAAAACAAGCATTAAATAATTTAAGTACCTCGCTTGCGATGAGTATGGATACGGGCATGGTCAAGCTCTGGACGAGTGTGACAGGCGATCCTACAAATAGTTATATTGGCAAATCAGGTGGCAATATTACTTGGAAAGCTATGTATAAGTATAACGTAGCTCAATCAATTGGTGGTAATCCAGAGAATTTCAATATTGAATTTGGTAAAACAAAAAAGATTGAATTAGGAAAAGATGAAGATGGGCAAGCAGAAAAAGATCTAACCGATGCGAAGAAGAAAGTGGAAGATCTGTATACGGACGATAAGTTCGATACATTGAAAGGAACGACGGATCAAGGGGCGATTGATGAAGCCCAAGAAGCGGTCAATAAGCTTCCTGAAGGTGCAGAAAAGGACCGACTGCAAGATTTACTGAATAATGCGAAAGATTTATTGAACAAAAAAGAGCAGGCAGAAAAAGATCTAACCGATGCGAAGAAGAAAGTGGAAGATCTGTTCACGGACGATAAGTTCGATACATTGAAAGGAACGACGGATCAAGGGGCGATTGATGAAGCCCAAGAAGCGGTCAATAAGCTTCCTGAAGGTGCAGAAAAGGACCGACTGCAAGATTTACTGAATAATGCGAAAGATTTATTGAACAAAAAAGAACAAGCAGAAAAAGATCTAGCCGATGCGAAGAAGAAAGTGGAAGATTTGTTCACTGACAATAAGTTCGATACATTGAAAGGAACGACGGATCAAGGGGCGATTGATGAAGCCCAAAAAGCGGTCAATAAGCTTCCTGAAGATGCAGAAAAGGACCGACTGCAAGATTTACTGAATAATGCGAAAGATTTGTTGAACAAAAAAGAACAAGCAGAAAAAGATCTAGCCGATGCGAAGAACAAAGTGGAAGATCTGTTCACGGACGATAAGTTCGATACATTGAAAGGAACGACGGATCAAGGGGCGATTGATGAAGCCCAAGAAGCAATCAATAAGCTTCCTGAAGGTGCAGAAAAGGACCGACTAAAAGATTTGCTGAATAATGCGAAAGATTTGTTGAACAAAAAAGAACAAGCAGAAAAAGATCTAGCCGATGCGAAGAACAAAGTGGAAGATCTGTTCACGGACGATAAGTTCGATACATTGAAAGGAACGACGGATCAAGGGGCGATTGATGAAGCCCAAGAAGCGGTCAATAAGCTTCCTGAAGGTACAGAAAAGGACCGACTGCAAGACTTATTGAACAAAGCGAAAGATCTATTGGATAAAGATATAACAGCTCCAAATGCACCGAAACTAAATGAAGTTACTACAAACAGTAAAGAAGTAACAGGAAGCGGTGAACCTGAAGCAAATGTGACTGTCACCATTAATTCCAAGAAATATACTGGAGTTGTAGGTCAAGACGGGCAATTCAAGATTGCGATTCCAAACCAACCTGTCAATACGATAATTACGGTCACCCTTACAGACACGGCAGGGAATGTCAGCGAGAGTTCATCTGTTAGGGTAGTACAGTTTATGCCTAGTGAACCTGTAAAGATTGACACTGTGTACCAAGATGCACAAACTATAACGGGAACTGCACCTGAAGGGACAACGATCGTACGGTTACTGGTAAATGGCGTAGCACTGCGTACGGCACCTGTCAATGAAGATGGAAGATTCAGTATATACAGCAGGTACGTAGGGGTGGACGATCATGGAAATAATTTAACCTTACAACCAGGCGATATCGTAACGGTTGACTACGGAATGCGGACTCCAGCGAACATACAAGCTCATACTACAGTAATCAAGGAAGCGGAGAAACTGCAGGTGAATCCTGTGGCACCTAATGCGGATTATGTTACGGGTAAAGCACCCGAAGGAACTAAGAGTCTTCGTTTGCTAGTGAATGGATTAGCACAGAGAACGGTTTCCCTTAATCAAACGGGATCAGGAGTCATTAATCCGGATGGAAGTTACCTAATTTACAGCCGGTTTATTGTGGATGAAAATGGGGTTACCCGAAGATTGCAAGCAGGAGATGTCATTGAAGTTGACAATGGACCTCTAGTAGTTGGAGGAGATATAGCAAAAACAATAGTCAAATAATCAATGTGGTAAGGATGGTAAGAAGGCCGCTTCTATAGGAAGTGGGTCCTTCTTACATGTTTGAAAATGCTGTTTGGGCATTTTTTCGTTTCGAGAAATTAATTCCAATTTTCGAATTGGATAAAAGGTACTGAAGAATCTCTCTTTAAGAAGGAGTTATATTTTTTAAAGGGGTGGAATCATGATATTGAAGAGAAGGTTCAGAAGTATTGGGATCTGTATATTAACTTTAACCATATTTTTGACAGGCTGCATTTCAGGAGAAAAGGAAGTCCAGGATGAACAGAAAAATATGCAAAAGCAAACGAATACTTCCTCTAAGGACGAAACGGATAAAAAAGAAACAGGACAAGATAAAACCGTATCTGGCGTGAGCATTCGGATTGAAAAGGCTTTAAAGCTTGAACATCCAGAGCAAAAAGGGAAACAGGTTTTACAGTTACAGCTTATGGCAACTAATAAAACGGCAGAAGAACGATTTGTAGACGTTTTTGAAATGTCGGTATGGAATCAAGAAAATAAAAAACTTAGAATCTATCCGGGAGATAATTTGGGGACACAACTGTCACCTGGCAAAAGTGTTAAAGGAAATGGATACTACGTAATAGAAGGAAAGGGACCGTTCAAGGTGCAGTATGAAAATACCGACACTAAAGAAAAGCAGGAATGGATAATTGACAAAGTGACAGACATGACAGCGGACGCTCCTAAAAAGTAGGATGTGTTCTTGAAAACTTGGTTAAATTCCCCCGAGTAATGGCACCTTGATAAAGGCCAATTCGATCGGGGGATTTTTGTATTTTTTTTAAAACTAAAAGAAGAATAGGTTGTGGAAAGTTTTTTTAATGGTATTTTGCTAGCTGCTTGCAATATTTTTTGAACTGGAATATCCAAATATACTGAGTAAGTACTGACCAAAAATTTAACTATATGAATGCGCTAAAATGCGCAAAAGAAAGGAATAACAATGCTGTTGGTGCTGGGGTGTTCATCAGGGTGAAAAAACATGAAATTCAGGATATACAGGGTAGATGAACCAAAAACAGAACGATTCATTCGAAATCTGGAACTGGCATCAAAAGTAATTATGATAATTTATTAATGCTAACGAAAAATAATGGAACAAACAAAGCGGATGTTCAAATTCCAGTAAGTGAATCGACCATAAATATGAATTTCTGGGTTTTGATGACTTAGCTCAATAGTATTGAAAGATTGCTGGTTTATCTTATGTATTGGCATGTCCGGTGAATTTACATTATGGCTTGTTAGTCTTAAATACCGTTATGTTTTTTATAAGTGGAATGGAGGAGTTGAATCATGATAACAGCGATAACTCAAGAAAGAGCTCAATACTCGCTGCAATCTGCTCTGCAAAGAGAATTAAAGAACAAGACGGCTAAAGTCGGAGTGATTGGATTGGGGTATGTTGGACTCCCGACAGCTTGTCATTATGCATCTAAAGGTTATAAGGTGACCGGATTCGATGTTTCAGTGACAAAGGTGGAAAGTTTAAAGTGCGGAATCAATTATATCAATGATGTAGATAATGACGAGCTTACCGAATTGATTAACAAAAAGCGATTTACGGCGACGACGGATATGAAGCAGCTTGGAAATATGCATGTCCTTTTGATTTGTGTTCCCACCCCAGTTAATAAGTTGAAGGAACCTGATATCTCGTATGTGAGGGATGTAGGGAAGATTGTGGCTGAACATGTGAATGAAGGTACAATGGTTATTTTGGAAAGTACAACATATCCGGGAACGACAGAAGAATATATCTGTACACCATTAACAGAAATGGGTTATGTGATTGGGGAAAACCTTTTTGTAGCCTATTCCCCGGAAAGAATAGATCCAGGAAATAAAAAGTTTAATTTAAGCAACACACCAAAGATCGTCGGGGGGATGACGGAAACCTGTACAGATCTAGCGTGTATGTTTATCGGACCGACAGCCCATCGTGTTAATGGGATCCGTGTTGCAGAATTAAGCAAAATCTTTGAGAACACTTTCCGATGGATTAACATGGCTTTGGTCAATGAATTTACGGTTCTATGCAATGAACTGGAAATTGATATATGGGAAACGATCAATGCGGCTTCCTCAAAACCATACGGGTTCATGAAATTCACCCCAGGCATTGGTGTCGGCGGGCATTGCATACCGGTCGATCCATACTATTTGCTCTATAAAGCAAAAGAACACGGTCACCGGACAAAAATGATTGAATTGGCTGGGGATATTAATGACGGAATGGTTCACTATTCTTATACGCGCATACTTGAACTGCTTGCAGCCAATGACAAGCTCATGAAACACTCACATATTGTGGTTTTGGGTGCAACTTACAAAAGTGATATTGGCGATTTAAGGGAAAGCCCGGTCATCCGCTTGCTTGAACGATTACAAAACAAGGTCCAGAATCTAACCGTCATCGAACCTTATGCAAAAGAAATCCAAATCAACGAACAGATTATACCGGTGGAAAAATATGATGCTGACATTCTTCAAAAAGCCGATTTAGTTGTCATTGGAACACCACACAATTGTTTTGACTGGAAAAGTGTCCATGATAATGCTTCATTAATATTCGATTCCAAGAATGTGATGGAGGAAAATGGACTGCTTTCTGATAAGGTCGCAAAATTATAGGAAACAGAAAATAGAAAAGGATAAACGGAAAGTATTTTAGTTGGATTGGAGTTGATTGAATGAGGGAGACACTCAATATAAAAGATCTTTTTCAAATGGTAAAAAAACGCATCGTGCTCATTATTATCATCACAACCCTTATAACGGCAATGACGGGAATCGTTAGCTTTTTCATTCTTTCACCTGTTTACCAAGCTTCTACACAAATCTTAGTCAATCAATCCAAAGAAAAGTCAGAACTTTACAATGTAGGTGAGATTCAAACCAATATTCAATTGATCGAAACGTACAGCGAAATCATAAAAAGTCCGATGATGTTAGAAAAAGTCAAAGAACGACTGAATCTAGATATTTCAAATTCAGCATTGTCGGAACAAATCAAAATCGTCAGTAATGGGAATTCACAAATATTTACCATTAAAGTTGAGGGTGCTGACCCTAAATTTGCCGTTAGTGTCGCCAGTACAATAACAGACATATTCCAATCTGAAATAAAAGCGCTTATGAATGTGGACAATGTCAATGTCTTATCCAAAGCAACTATAGGAGATAATTCATCACCCATAAAACCGAATCCGATCTCGAATACGATCATTGCATGTTTTGCAGGGGTGATCATAAGTTTATTTCTTACATTCATGATCGAATTTTTCGACAAAACAATCAAAGTTGAGTCTGATATTGAAGAACATTTAAAGATCCCGATGCTAGGCATCGTTAATTTAATGGAAGATAAAAAAAAACGGAAATTATAAATCTGTAATCACAACCTCAAGAGGTGAAAAGCTTGGCACGCAATAAACGATATAAAATGACAGAGATTAAAAAAAGAAGCAGTATTTCCATGTTGAAATCGAAGTCACCGGTTGTGGAGCAATATAGGACGATTCGAACGAACCTTCAATTTTCCGCTGTGGAAAAAGACATACGGTCGATGATCTTCACTTCTGCAAATGCTGGTGAAGGAAAATCGACCACTTCAATCAATGTCGCAGCAGTATTTGCTCAGCAAGGGAAACGCATTCTCATCATAGATGCAGATTTGAGAAAGCCGAGTGTTCATACTAACTTTAACATGGAGAACTACTTGGGGTTAACGAATATCATATCAAAGCAAAATCAATTACTTGATGCTGTACAACCTTCCATTTATCCCAATTTGGATGTGTTGACAAGTGGGCCCATCCCGCCAAACCCATCAGAGTTGCTTGGGTCAAACGGAATGGTGACAGTGTTGGATGAAGCAAAGCTGAATTATGATTTAGTAATACTGGACACACCGCCTGTTAATGCAGTTACAGATGCTCAAGTACTAGCGAATATGACAGACGGCGTTGTTTTAGTGGTCAGCAGCGGAAGGACTGAAATACAGCAAGCAAAAAAAGCGAAGGAATTACTTGAAAATGCAAATGCAAAGCTTCTGGGCGCAATCTTAAATAAGAAAAAACAAAAGCATCCAGACGAATATTACTACTATGGTAGATAAAAAAATGTAGTTTGGAAGTTTTATGAATTTAGCATTCGCGGTTAGCCAAAGAGGGGATAACAATGATTGATATTCATAGTCATATTTTACCGAAGATGGATGACGGTGCTGGAAATATCCAGGAAAGTATAGAAATGGCGAGAAAAGCTGTAGATCATGGAATTTCTAACATAATAGCAACCCCTCATTATAATAAGGGGATATATGAAAATGAAAAGGAAAAAGTCGTGAAAGAAACTGCAAAATTAAACCTAGTGCTAGCTGATCTCGAAATCCCGCTAAAAGTATGGCCAGGGCAGGAAATAAGGATATCCGATGAACTTTCAGATGATTATGATAATAATGAAATCATGGGCTTGAATGGTTCGCAGTACATCCTTCTCGAACTACCTTCTAATCATGTGCCAAGGTATACGGAACGATTAATTTATGATTTGCAAATGAAAAGGATGACACCGATCATCGCTCATCCAGAGAGGAATTTGGAAATAATAAAAAATCCGCAACTTTTAAAAGAATTAATTTGGAAGGGTGCGTATTCACAAATAACAGCAGGGAGCATCACGGGTAAATTCGGATGGAGAACAAAAAGGTTTTCCAAATATTTAGTTCACTCAGGTCTTACTCATTTTATTGCATCAGATGCTCATAATGTTGGAAAAAGAGGTTTTCAGATCAGGGAAGCACATAAGTTGATTGAAAAGAATTTCGGACAAGAAATGGTCGACGCCTTTAATGAAAATGCCGAGAATGTATTGTACGGATTGAAAGTTAAGGAACTCTTGTTTGACTAAAAATATTAATATGGGGAGAAGTAGATTTGACATATTATAACCGGCTTTTCACATTAGTCTTACTGGACGCCATGATTGTTGTGACAGCTGTATTTTTAAGTTATTGGTTATTACATCCATATGATGAACTTCCGGCATTTACACTGACGGGTACGCTTATTTTGCTCTTGTGTCATTATTTCTTTACTGCTTATTTGAAACAATATAAAAAGGCATGGGAATACGCAAGTATCAGGGAAATGTTCAATATATTCAAAGTGACGGCCTTTTCTATTACCATTACAACCGTCTTTCAGCTATACTTTACCGATTTTCTTTATATTAGAGAACTTTTCATTACCTGGATTCTGTATATGGCCATGATTGGGTGCTCACGTTTGGCATGGAGAATCTATTTTGAACGATACATTAAGCAATCACCAAATAAAAAAAGAACGTTGATCGTAGGAGCCGGATCTGCCGGGACGATGATAACGAGTCAGTTGTTAAAATCCAGCAATATAGAGTTAGTCCCAGTTGCATTCGTTGATGATGATAAAACGAAACTAAGATTAGAAATCTTCAATATACCAGTAGTAGCAGCAACAAAACATATTTCTCAAGTGGTCGAGCAATACAAGATAGAACATATCGTGATTGCGATTCCTTCTTTGAAAAGAGAGGAAATAAATGACATTTTTTCGGAATGCACTAAAACGTGCGTAAAAACTCAAATTGTCCCTAGCCTGGAAGCGATTGTTCAAGGTAAGGTTCCAATTAATGAATTGCAGGATATCCAGATGGAAGACTTATTGGGTCGCTTACCCGTTCAACTTGATGATAAAGGGATTTCAGAAAAGATCGTTGATGGCACTATTTTAGTAACAGGTGCAGGCGGTTCGATTGGATCAGAAATCTGTCGTCAGATCATGAAGTATAATCCAGCTAAAATTGTATTGCTTGGACATGGTGAAAACAGCATTTATGCGATCGAGTTGGAATTGCGCGAGGCTTATGCAAATACTATTGAAATCGTGACCGAAATTGCAGACATTCAGGATCGCAGGAGGATGTTTCAGATAATCGACCATCATCATCCAAATATAGTCTATCATGCGGCCGCCCATAAACATGTACCGCTTATGGAGTCCAACCCTAAAGAAGCGGTGAAAAATAACATGATAGGCACGATGAACGTTGCGGAGGCATCGGAGGCCGGCATGGTGAATATTTTTGTCATGGTTTCGTCAGATAAAGCCGTAAATCCGACAAGTATAATGGGTGCCTCTAAATGTTTAGCAGAGATGATGATCCAGTATAAGAGTTTGTCGAGTCATACTAAATTTGTAACGGTCCGATTTGGAAATGTCCTTGGCAGTAATGGCAGCGTCATCCCACTCTTTAAAAAACAAATAAAAAAAGGAGGACCTTTGACAGTCACTCATCCGGATATGATTCGCTATTTCATGACGATTCCGGAAGCTTCGAGATTAGTCATTCAGGCAGGAGTTCTGGCCAAAGGAGGAGAGGTATTCGTACTTGATATGGGCGAACCTGTCAAAATTGTCGATTTCGCTAAAAAGCTTATCCAACTGTCAGGTTACAACGTTGAAGACATTGGGATAACCTATACTGGAATTCGGCCAGGAGAAAAATTATACGAAGAATTGCTTGGGGAAGATGAAGTTTACTTAAATCAGATCTATCCGAAAATCCATATTGGAAAACCAAGAGAGGTAAATTGGAATGCAATAAAAGATATTATCACAACATATGATGTCTTGAGCGAAGAAACGTTAAAAGGTAGAATGTTGAATTTAGCAAATTATAGGAAGAATAACAAAGTTCCCATACCGTGACAATGGCTCATATCCAGGTGATGATAGCAATCACCAGAAAACATTTGCAATTGATTACTCGAATTCCGTAAAGCTATCTGAAGAATTCCTTCGTTTACTTGATAACGATACACAATGATGATTTGGGAGGGAAAAATGAAACGGGCTTTTGAATTATTGATATCTTGTCTGGCGCTCATATCCAGTTCACTTCTTATGCTGCTTATCGTCATCCTCATCCGTTTGAAATTAGGTTCACCTGTCATTTTTAAGCAGGAGCGCCCAGGCCTTAATGGTAAACCATTTTTTTTGTATAAGTTTAGAACGATGACGGATGAAAAAGATGAAAATGGGGATTTGGTTCCTGATGAGAAGAGATTAACCGATTTTGGGAAATTACTTAGAAAATTAAGTTTAGATGAATTACCTCAATTATTCAATGTCATGAAAGGGGATGTGAGTTTTGTAGGCCCACGGCCATTATTAATGGAATATCTCCCATTATATACTTCCGAACAAGCTAGGAGGCATGATGTCCGTCCAGGAATGACAGGTTGGGCACAAGTGAATGGACGCAATGCAATCTCTTGGGAGAAAAAATTTGAGCTTGATGTCTGGTACGTAGAAAATCAATCCTTTTTATTGGATATGAAGATCATATACCTTACCTTGATTAAGGTATGTAAACAGGAAGCCATTACCCAAGAAGGGCATGTAACAACCCGAAAATTTGTTGGATAATAGGATGAATGATATTGATTGATGATTTACCAAAACTCAAATGAAATCGAATCTGGAGGAAACAGTTAGAGAATCTCCAGGTTCTGAGGATATTTATCTTAAGGAAACTCCAAATTTGATGATGTTAGAAGTGATGTGAATTGAAGAAAATCGTAATAATCGGTGCAGGCGGGCACTCAAAAGTTGTTCAAGATATTGTTGAAGCAATGGGTGAATATCGGCTCATGGCTATTTTAGATGATCAATACGAAGTGCTGAAAAGAAAGGGAAATGTATATTTTGGCCCCATCTTAAGCTATAGAAGGTTGTTTATTCATTTTGAATGTAAGGTAATTATTGCGATAGGCAGGAACGATTTAAGATTTAAAATCGTAAACGAGCTGAATTTAGATGTAATGGATTATGAGACAGTCATTCACCCCACTGCTGTAGTGGGCAAAAATGTCTCGATAGGTAAAGGAACGGTCATTATGCCTAATGTCGTCTTGAACGCAGGCGCGAGGGTGGGGAATCACGTCATTGTTAATACGTCTTCAGTTATTGAGCATGATACCCATCTTGATGACTTTATCCATATAGCACCAAGTGCAACACTGACAGGAGCTGTCAAGGTTGGAACTGGTACCTTGATGGGAGCTGGTTCTACGGTCATACCAAGCATAACGATAGGGGAATGGTGTACGGTTGGAGCCGGGTCAACCGTCATTAAAGACATTTCTGATGCATCTACAGCTGTGGGGTCCCCAGCTAGGATAATAAAATAAGGAGTGTGTGGGATGGAGAATAAAAGATTGTATCTTTCGCCTCCTCATATGAGTGGGAATGAACAAATGTACATTAGCCAAGCGTTCGAGACAAATTGGATAGCGCCACTGGGACCGAACGTAAAAGCTTTGGAAGTGGAATTTGCCAAATATGCAGGCACTAAGGGGGCATTGGCAGTAAGTTCAGGAACTGCGGCCATTCATTTGGCATTGCAAGTATTGGGAGTCACTAGTGGTGATACCGTATTCTGTTCTTCATTAACTTTTATAGCCAGTGCAAATCCTATCATCTATCAAGGGGCGAAGCCTGTCTTTATTGATTCCGAATCTGATACATGGAATATGTCACCTAAGGCATTGGAACTGGCTTTGGAATACGCTAGGAAAAAGGGGGAAATTCCAAAAGCCGTCATTTTGGTCCATCTATTTGGACAGAGTGCAAAGGTGGATGAGATCAAGAGCATTTGCGGGAAATATAAGGTTGCTTTAATAGAGGATGCGGCAGAATCCCTTGGTGGCACTTACAAGGGGAAGCAAACAGGAGCGTTTGGAGATATAGGGATTTATTCGTTTAATGGAAATAAAATCATAACAACTTCCGGTGGGGGCATGCTGGTTTCAAATAACGAGGAATTTTTACATAGGGCTCTCTTTCTATCTACACAAGCACGTGATTCAGCGCTTCACTATCAGCATAGCTCGATTGGATATAACTATCGTTTAAGCAATATTCTAGCTGGAATCGGTCGTGCCCAACTAGAAGTATTGGATGACCGTGTAAAAGTTCGGAGAGAAATTTTTGATCGGTATAAAAAATCATTGGGAAACATACCTGGCATTACCTTCATGCCTGAGTTAAAAGATACGATGGGGAATCGCTGGCTTACCGCATTAACAATAGACGACAAAATCAATGGAGTGCGATACATTGACGTGATTAATGCGTTAGAAGCAGGAAATATTGAGTCCAGACCAGTATGGAAACCATTACATTTACAGCCTGTCTTTAAAAATGCAGCATTTTTTACAGAAAGCGGGGATAAAAGCATTTCAAGTATGTTATTCGAACAAGGTTTATGTTTGCCGTCCGGTTCGGGCATGACATTTGAAGATCAAGAGCGGGTCGTGGCAATTGTTAAGGAAGTACTTGAACCGTCTAAAATAGCCCGATGATCCTTTCGCCGTGTGATACGAGTTAATTCATTAAAGGAACTGTTCAATGCTGTTACATTGAGCAGATGAAATAAAGCACGCTTTAAAAGAAACCTTCCTTACAATGAAAAGGAGGCAAACCAAAATATGAGAATTACATTTAAACAGATTTATCAAGATATCGACAATCTAGTATGTTTATCCAATAAACGAAATGGTTTGAATTTCAGAGAGATTGAGCTTACAAGAAAAAGACTAGTTGAAAATATAAAAGCGATAGAGCTGCATACCATCATTTATGATAAGGAAGATCCTGGGTAAAAAACTCTTGAACATCTTTTGATTTTTGGCAGCCTTTTTAAATCTACATTAGAAATGAGCGTGCTTATGAAGATAGGTGATAAAGTGATTTATAAATCAAGAGAATATAAAATTATTTACATCTATAGAAATGATTTAAAAGTCGAGCTTCTTTCCTTTGATGCTAAGCATGAGAAATTCGAATTAGCACATATATCCCATTTGATAAAGACTGCCCCCGCTTATGTAGAGAATCCACAAAAGGGGTCACATTATGGAAATTGATGAGTGACGGTTGTTGAATAGAATGGCAGTTGAGACACCCGCCTGGAGGTTGGTCAGGCTGTCGAGAAATTCTAGACAGTCTTTTTCTTTCCTTTGTTATATTTTTTTCACCGTGATGTTTGGGGTTATAACATCAACATAAAAAGACGATTTATCTTTCAATATTCTATTGAATCTTGTTAGGGAATGTATAAAACCCATGAATAAATGTGTCCTTCCTCTTCAGTATAGAAGACTTCTATGAATTTTTAACTTCTCCTTCGGATTCATTACAAGGGCATTGCCTTTGAGGAGTTGCTCAAAAAAAATAGTAACACTGCATTCTTTTAAAGTGTGCTCTCTTCAAATCCTCTATAAAAGAATGAGGTGTTTTTTTGTCAAGAACAAATGAAAGCTTTAAAGAAAACCATGATTGCTTAACGATTGATCTTGCGAAAGTAATTGTTTCTAAAATGAAATGCCTCATTGCTAATTTGGGGTTTATTACTAACTATATTTATCGTTTTAAACCTTACAACTATACAAAGCTTGTTGATAGTATTCGATGTCTTCAAAAATAAGTTTCAAAAATTGATTTTCCCGTACCGCATATGAAACGTCACTGGAATAAAATTATGGTAAATTTGGGTAGTAAGTAGTGCGTATTTTCTGTTAATTTTAAAAAAAGTGTGTGAAAATTATAAATGTTAGGCATTAATACTCAACATGAATATTAATAGTTTTAATAAGAAGATATGAAAATCAATAAAGTTAAAGGTGATTGTATGAATCGATTTAATGATCGTTATTCAAAACTGCTGTATCATTTGTTTTATGAAGATAACTGGTGCAGTTTAACGGAACTATCCAAAAAAACAGGCTATTCGAAAAGCACATTATGGCGGGATATATTACATATGAGTTCAAATCTTCCACCTGAATGGAAAATCGAAAAGAATGAAGTTCAGGGCGTAAGATTATTGAAACCTAAACACGGCACCTTGGAAGAACTTTGGTTTCATCTGAAAAGTGAAAATACCTATTTTCAAACCTTGGAATTAATTCTTTTTAACAATGGAGTGACGATAAAGTATATTACTCAAAAAGTGCATATCAGTCGCTCCACAGTGTACCGACAGTTAGAGAAAATAGAAGAGGTATTAAAAAATGCCGAAGTTCAATTATCAAATAGTCCGTTTAAAATTGTTGGTGATGAAAAAAAGGTAAGGCGATTCATCATGCAGTATGTAGAGTATATGTCAGGCAATTTAAACGATTTTATTACATCTTTTAATCTTAAGGATTTTCAAGACACTCTACTGGAGCTATTGAAGGAACATACAACCTCTTTACACATGGGTGCCATTCAAAGACTAGCGATAATCCTACATATCTCTAACATTCGAATAACCCACAATTGTTTTGTGACATTCCCAAAAGTTGTTATAGATGAAAATGAAAAATCCAAAGCATTTGATATATCAAAGAAACTATTCAAATTCATGGTGAAATGTCCAAATAGGGAGAAACAGATTCGGGAAATTTTATTTTTTTCCTTATATCTAATGAGCGAAGAAATGTCTTTAAATCGTACCCAAGAGCTTCGTTACATTCGTTCCAAAATTAATTCGGATAGCGGTAAGCCTCTAAGTCAATTTTTAAGTAATTTATCAACGAAAATTGGGTTGGATGTTTCCCAGGATGATATTTTTATGTACGAATTTGCGCAAACTCTTCGTGGGATATCGTTTGACTTTCAGTTAATAACGGATACAAGGATAAATAATATTTTACAGTTCGTTCCTTATTTTGAAAATAATCTGTTATTCGGAATTATTGAAGATATAGCACAATGTATATCAGATGAATTTACTATTTCTTTTGAAAATATAGAAATATTGGAAATATTCATGTTGGTCCAAGCTTCAATTTTAAGAAAACAAAACCAAATGGTTATAGAGACTGCATTAATTTGTCGTTCATATGTAGAGAAAGATTATATTCGTGAGGTATTAAAACATCATTTCGGAAACAAGCTAAATATTTTTGTAATGGATTTTTCCGATATAGATTCACTTTTTAGAAAAAACGGGTTTGATATCTTAATAACCACAGATTTAGGGCAGCTAATTAATATTGAACACATTCCTGTATATAAAGTTTCTTCGTTTCCAACTCCTTCCGAATTAAAAGAAATCAAGATGTTCACTCGAAAGAATTTCATTGATAGGTATGGTTTAAATCCTAATATTTTATATCCATTTGAAGAAGACATTGATTGAGACCAGTCTTAAGGCATTTATTCACTTTGTATTTTACCCCCCTGATAATGAGCAGTAATATGCAGCTAATAAACTACCTCGTCATTAAGCCTGGGTCATTTCTTTTTTCTCCAAAAGGAGAAGGTGAAACGCATTACTTATCTGACAGAGTTTAAGGTTGATAATTTACTAAAGATAAGGGAGCCCCGAAATGACCAAAGCGAGAACGCCATACATTCACTTCTCAATTTAAACCACAGATCATTCTCTTGAATTTTAAAATATGAAATGATGCCTTCTAAAATCGGCTATTTCCCTTCATTTGGAGCTTATAAAACACGGTTTCCAAAACTGGGGATCGGAAGCAGGTCAATGTTTTTACTTCGCTAACTATAGTCTAAATATCTAAGTTCACCCACCATGCTAATTTTGGATAAACACAGGGTGACCTTGATGGGAGGGTCTCTTTTCGGGATGGAGTCACTTAAGGATTTGGCGGATCAAGAACTGTCGTATTGCTCTCAGTGGCTGCTAAGAAAAATGGCCCCGGTACAATACCGGGGCCATAGCCGTTTAACCTTTTATATCTTCTCAGAAATGACTGGTTTTATTGAGTAGTTACATATTCATTATTTCCTGCACGCATTCCAACAATGAAAATAAGTGCCGATATTGCGGCCAACATCAATAAGGGAACTGTCCAGCTATGTGTAATGTCATGAAGCAATCCGAATAATACTGGTCCAATGGCAGCTAAGAGGTACCCGAATGATTGAGCCATTCCTGATAATTCCGTCGCCTCATGGGTGCTTTGTGTTCGGAGACTAAAAAACATCATGGATAAACTGAATACGGTTCCGACTCCAATTCCAATCAATATCATGCATACTGGTATGAACAGAGTGCTTCCATATAATATGCCGAATATCCCTGCGATAAGGAAGACGACAGGCGGGACCACTAATAGACGCTGACTTTGTAGGCGGCCAGCTAAAATTGGCACAAGGAATGTTATGGGAATGACGGCAAGCTGCATGATGGATAGCATCCAGCCGGCCTCATCAGCGTTCAGGCCTTTTTGCTCCAGGATTTCCGGCATCCAGGTAATTACTGTATAGAAAATAAACGATTGTAATCCCATGAAGAATGTTATCTGCCAGGCTAATCCAGAACGCCATAAGTTAATCTTTTTATCCTTTTGTGCTGTTTGTACATCCTTACCTGACTTGAATGGCCGTCTTAATTGCGGCATCCATAAGAAGACTGTAATAAGTGATAAGATTCCCCAACATCCAAGGGCACCAGCCCATCCCAATCCCGATGAAGAAGCAAGGGGAATGCTGATCCCGGAACCTATTGCGCCACATAAATTCATGGAAACAGCATAGGTTCCTGTCATCAAACCGATATTCCTGGCAAAGTTATGCTTAATCAGACTGGGTAACAATACATTGCCGATTGCAATGGCTAACCCGATTAAAATGGTCCCTATGAACAATGTCGGCACTCCGCCAGCTGAGCGTACCCCAATCCCGATTGTTAATAATATCAAGGAAAGGAAAAGTGTGAGCTCCATTCCAAAACGCCGTGCTATCCTAGGTGCAAATGGTGATAATAAAGCGAAAGAAAGCAGAGGCAATGTCGTTAATGAACCTGATAATGTATTGGATATCCCCAAGTTATCGCGGATCGAAGTGACAAGGGGACCAACAGATGTTAAGGGAGCCCTAAGATTTGCCCCAAGAAGAATGATTCCGATGATGAGTAGTCCAACCTTGGGTTTAATATCCATTTTTGTTTGTTCTAGTTGATTTGCCGCTTGATTAATGCCCATAATCTTCTCCTTACTTACTCTAAAGATTTTTTGAATTGTGCAATGTATTCATTCACTGTTTCGATTGCCCGGTTCGCATCTTGTTCGATGATGGCATCTACAAGATTGCAATGAATGTTCAAATGAAAGTTCACATCAGAACTCATCTCCACTATCTGATGGATGGATTCATTCAGGGAGTGTTCCATATGTTCGTACAAATCAATCAATAAATCATTATGTGATGAGGCCATAATCGATTTATGTAACTGTATATCGGCTTCTTCGTAAGCCTTGATATCCTTTGCCCCGGCAGCTTTACTGCATGCTGATATATGAAACCGCAATCGATCTATATCTTCTTGATTACGTCTTAATGCCGCTAACTGAGCTCCCTCTCTTTCAAGGGCATGACGGACCTCTAACGTTTCTAATATACTTGACTGCTGGATCCTTCTTTCAAATGCAGCCCCCAAGGCACTTGATGACCTTACGAATGTTCCTTTTCCTTGTTTCGTTACTAAAAGACCTGCATAAACAAGTGATCGTACAGCTTCTCTTAATGTATTTCTGCTTACATCGAACTGTTGGATCAAATCCATTTCAGGGGGGATTTGATTTCCAATTTTCCATTCACCTGATTCGATTAACGATTCGATTTGGGAAACGACTTGCTCTACAAGTGATAAGCGATTTGTTTTGGATATGGTCAAAATACACACCTCTAATTTGTAGGATGATTGGTTCATTGGTTATTTTAACATATGTATATTGAAAATGGAGCAAACGGGGTATTTTAAATCCAAATTTGTTTCCGTTTTATTCTTCAGAAAAAAGTTGCAGTTGATTTCAGAAATCCGCTCCCTTTCCGCCGACTGTCTGCCAATCCTCATCAAAGCAAGCGGCTGTGGAGTCTCGACTAGCCAGTTTTATTCGGCAGGGGTGTCGCAAATTTCTTCAATTCAAAGAGGGTTTGATCCCAAAGGGCATAACCCAAGTTTGTTTTAAAATCATGGTTAGGGGTGAGACCATTTCTATTGATGGAACCGCCAGACTGTAGACAAATTTAAAGAACCGCCAGTTGGCCTATAGTTTTAAAAAACATTCAGGTGATTGAAACGGAAGGTACGAGACTCCTGCGGGAAAAGCGAGTGCAAGGGAGACCCCGCAGGTGCAAAGGCGCCAAGAAGGCTTCCGGACCGCCGGGTTCCCTACGTTCCAATCGACGTTCAAATTGTTCTAGCACTAAAAAGACTGTAGGCAAACTCGACTTTCATCGAGTTTGTCTACAGTCTCAAATCCTCTATTAAAATTAAGAGGGGTTATAATATTTCTATTTTTTTCGTTTGACAATAAAAGAGAGAAGGATGAATATTGCTAACGTGACAAGACAAACTGTGGTCCCAATGATGTTTTGCTTATTAAAGATAAATGCCAAAAAGATAATGCTTAAAGCAGTGATGGCTAATATAGTTGTATATGGGTACCATTTTACCCGGAAACCTGGTTTACCAGTGTATTGATTACGCAGCTTCAATTGCGCGGAACAAATGCTGATCCATAATAATAAAACTGTGAATCCAGGAATGGCCATAAGGTAGCTTAAAATCAGGTCGGGAGTCAAATAGGATAAAAATACACCAGCCAATATACATAATGTAGTTAAAAATATACCATTAAGCGGGATACCCTTTTTGGTTGTTTTTAAAAATGCCTTAGGCGCTTCCCCATTCTGGGAAAGAGTGAACAATGTCCTTGAGGTAGCGTATATACCTGAATTTGCAGCTGATAACACAGCGGTTAAAAGAACGAAATTCATAATATCGGCTGCTCCGGGAAGACCCGATAAGCTGAAAACCTGAACGAAAGGACTTACTTCAGTGCTTACCTGGTTCCAAGGTATTACCCCACAAATAATAAGTATCGGCAAGACATAGAAAAGAATCACCCGCCATACTGTTCCTTTAATTATTTTTGGTATGACCCGCTGACTATCTTTTGTTTCCGTGACGGCTACACCAATTAATTCTGCGCCCCCATATGAAAACATTACCACTAAAAGTGCACTTAACATTCCGTCAATTCCTTTTGGGAAAAAACCACCATGTTCCGTGTAATTAGAAAATGAAGCCGAACTAGGAAAAAGTCCTAGCAGGATCAAAGCTCCTAAAATAATAAAGGCAATTAGGGTTATTATTTTAATTCCCGCAAACCAAAATTCGAGTTCTCCATAGTATTTTACTTGAAATAAATTAATTCCTATAATTACCGAAGCGCAAAGTATGCTTAACAGCCATAATGGCACTGTAGGAAACCAATATTGTAGAAAACTGCCGGCAGCGACTATTTCTACAATGATTACGATAATCCAATTAAACCAATAGAGCCATCCGACTATGAAGGATAGTTGAAACCCAAAAGCTTTATTAATGAGATGTTGTACGTTCAAATTAGGAAAAGCGGTTGCCATCTCTCCTAATGCGGCCATTACAATAAATAACAACAGCCCCCCAATTATATAGGCTATTACAACACTTGGACCTGCCATATTTAATGTATCGGAACTCCCCTTAAAAATCCCTGTTCCTATCATTCCTGCTAAAGCAATGAACTGGACATGCCGCGGCAATAGGCCCTTTTTTAAATCTTGATGAGTCTGCTCCATTTTATTCATGCCTTTCATTCATTATTTTAATAAAATAGTCTATAAATAAAACTAAAAAGTTCTTCTATTATTGAACGCTTTTCCGTACTAAAGTAACTATATTAATATATCATGAATCGGAAAAATGTCAATTTAGGCAGGTGAATTGGAATAGACTCCTAATCAGAAAAGAAGGAGTAGTCTTTATTATCTAAAAATATTTGGAATTTATGAAATGAATCAAACGAAAAGCAAACTGATAGGTGATTTTTTTGGGTATGTAGATGGGTTACACGTTAACCATACTTATACGACGATGGCACAGTTGTTATTAACTAAGCAGATGATAAAAACGGACAAGTGGCGTATGGTCAGCGATGATGATATGGTTTTGAAAGCAGCAACTAAGAAGGCTTTTTCAAAAGAAGAGCACAGTTTAAATAACTGTGCTTTTTTTATTGAAATATACTAAAATCACCGCAAAACTCGGTGCAAATAGTAGTACATAATAACATACATTTTTTAGAACTAATAAATCGTTTGAGACAGGTATCAGAACCGGTTACTTTCAAGGTCGGTTTTCTTCAATATAGGAAAATCTAACGAGACTATCCGTTCTCATATAAAAAGAGAATAGGGGCCGGCTGTAGGTTTTCCGTTTCTTGTATCGGTTCAATTTCACTTATAAATTCCAAAAAACCGGTATATACCTGCGAGGCCATCCCTAAATAGTGCAATTCAGTGTGGATGATTCCATTCTGTGGTGAATGGAGCATATACATATTTTCATCCCTCCTTTCTAAAAAGAATAGGCCAGCCTGTTATAGGAGTTAATCGAACCAATATGAACGTTATTTTTATTTGAGATCTTTCATAATACTTCAAAAATTGGATGCTCCAGGGTCGAAGGCTTCTGCATCCCTTTCTTCTATCACCATGCGCAGTCCATTCTTTGGTCTGAGTGTAAGGGCCGGAAGGGGGGTTACTTCATGATGGTCAGGAGCAAGCTTTATCCTATACCGCTTTGCAATGCAGGCCAGGACAAGCACCGCTTCCATCATGGCAAAATGATTGCCAATACAAACCCGAGGTCCTCCGCCAAATGGAAAGTAAGCGAACGCAGGCAGGCTTTTCAAAAAGTTATTTTCAAATCGCTCTGGAATAAATGATTCAGGTTGATCAAAATACTCTGGATTATGCTGCATCACGTAAGAACTTATTAGAATCATATCGCCTTTTTTGAAGCGATATCCTCCTATTACGACATCCTCCGCCACATCACGGGATAAAATATACGATGGCGGATAAACGCGAAGTGTTTCATGAATGATATTTTGAGTGTATGGTAATTTCATGAAATCTTCAGCCTTGGGTGTCCGGTGACCGATAATGCTATTCACTTCACTGAAAAGCTTGGATTGAACTTCTGGGTGTTTCGAAATTTCATACAGTGCCCAGGAAAGAGCAGTTGCTGTCGTTTCATGACCGGCAAGAAAAATAGTCATTAATTCATCACGGACCTGACGGCTTGTCATACCCAATCCGTCTTTGTCATCACGGGCGTCTATCAGGATTCCAAGCATGTCTTCATGTTTTACTGTGTCGTTCTTCCGTTTTTCAATTATGCCGTAAATCACTTTATCAAGCCTTTGTATCGCCTTTTTATATTTACGGTTGATTTTAGTCGGTACCCATAATGGCATACGAAAAATCTTTCTCATCCTTTTGACTGTTATTCTTAATGCGGTTTCCAGCGGTTTTCCAACAATTTCATACCCACCCTTGAATTCCATGCTGAACATGGTCTTGCTGACTATCCCGAGAGTGATGTTCATCATATCCTTCGTTATAATCCGTTCATCATCATGTTGCCAAGTTGATATATAATCCATTGTGGTATCAATCATATCCTGGGCGTATTGGCTAATATGAGTCTTTTTGAAAGAGGGTTGGATAAGCCTTCTCTGTCGCATATGAAAGTCTTTTTCGCTTGTAAGTAGACCTTCACCGACAAGCGGTTTTAAAACATTGAAGTCCTTGGATTTGACGAAGGATTTTTGTTTTGTTACGAGTATTTGTTTTATTAAATCAGGATTTAAAATGTGATAAACATTATGGAATGGTCCAAAACGGAATTTAGCGACTTCCCCATATTCCTTGGCCAATCGGGTCAGAAAGCCAATGGGATCAGTTTGAAACTCCTTTGTATGTCCGGAAATCAGCCTTCCTTTTGGAACCTTTGGAGAAGTGCGGTAGACATCATCAGCGTGGCTCAATGTAGTTTTTCCCCTTTCTATAAAATAATTACATGTAATCATTCTATGAGGATAAGCTAAAACGGTTTGGACAAGTTGTTATAGAAAGGGGAAATATTTCTATGGGGAAAATAAAGTTTCATAAGTTAGCAAAAAAAACTCTGGATGAATAGAGCCAGAGTCTTTCATGAACGCTTTGGATTAATGATGTGGGATTCAAGTTCTTTCTTGATCGTCCCCATGCAGGAAACGATCATTTTTTTCATTAATGGGCCCGCCAAATTGTGCATTGATTTCCTTAACCACTTGATCTAAAAAATCATCGGATATTATTGGAGTATTAGTTTTTTTGTGCATGTGTTTTTCAACAGCCCTTTCTGGAAATCGTCGTTAGGATCAATAATGAAGGATACGTTATCAACATAACCTCCCTGATTAAAAATTATTCTTTCTATGTCGAACATTTTCACTTGCTTTTACATTTCACGGAAGCGTTTATAATAAACAGTTATATTTTGCTTAGAGATTATGGTAAGGGATATGTTAGTGGATCATTTTACAACCAAAGGCGTGAACCCGAAATAGCCCAATCACCTCTAGGTAATTGGGCGGGGGTATATTAATTTCATTAAGGGAACAGCTGCCTTAAATATGTTATTAGCTGATCACGAAGTTCAGGTCGTTTCATGGCGAAATCTAATGAAGCTTGGAGGAAGCCGAATTTATCGCCGACGTCATATCGATTTCCTTCGATGATATACGAGTATAATGGTTCCTTTTCTAACAAAAGGTCTAAAGCTTCGGTAAGCTGGATCTCCCCCTTCCGATCGGGCTGTACGGTTTCAAGGATTTCAAAAATCGCAGGTGATAAAATATATCGGCCAATAATCGCCTGTGTTGATGGTGCATCCTCCACTTTTGGCTTTTCCACCAAGTTTCTTACCAGAAATAAATCCTCATATCGTTCTTGGAAATTTACGATCCCATACTTGGAGACATCTGCAGGTGACACTTCCTTACATCCGATAATACTCGTACGAACCTTGTTATACTGTTCCATTAACTGCTTCAAAGCTGGAACCTGGCTATCCACGATATCATCCCCTAACAGGACGGCAAAAGGTTCGTCTCCGATAAAAGTTTTGGCACATAAAACCGCATGCCCCAGACCTAAAGGTTCCTTTTGTCTTACATAGTGGATATCCACCATGTTGGAAATGTTCTCCACGATGTTAAGCAGATCATTTTGACCTTTCATTTGCAGAAGCATTTCAAGTTCAATTGATTTATCGAAATGATCTTCAATAGCACGTTTGTTTTTACCCGTAACGATGATAATATCTGTAATCCCTGATTGTACCGCTTCCTCGATAATATATTGAATGGTCGGCTTATCGACAATCGGCAGCATTTCCTTTGGTTGAGCTTTCGTGGCAGGTAAAAATCGTGTTCCTAAACCGGCTGCTGGAATCACCGCTTTCTTTATCATAGCCCAGCCCCTTTTTAAGGTTCTTTAATATGCTTTTTGTTCTACCCTTCATTTTATGTGGTCATTGGTTGACCTATTTCAAAATAGGTTAAAATAAATCCCTGAAATAGAATAGATTTACCTTTGAAGCAAATATTATGGATATATGAATTTGGTCAAGAGGTGTATATTTTGCCAATTGAAAATCAAGAGAGAGTTCAAATCCTTTTTGCCTTACTCGTCATTGTTTTATATCTTTCTCCTTTATTCATCCTTGGGGAAAATGCGCATATTCGCGTACATGATAATTTGGATTCCAACCTTGCCTGGTATAAAGTCCTTTCAGAAAGCGGTGAGTTATTCGGTGCAATAGACGCCAAAGTTCCCCAGATTATGAATGGGCTGCCCCGAAATGCTTTTGGCAGTGAGTTCAGTATTATCGTGTGGCTTTATGCTCTTTTTCCGACAATGGTTGCATATGCAATAAGCCAGGCATTAACAAGGTTTATTGCATTCTTTGGTATGTATATCCTATTAAAGAAACATTTGATTACAGGAAGCCGATCAGGCTGGATTAGGGTTGGAACATCCTTAGCCTTTGCCCTTACCCCATTTTGGCCATCGGGAATGCTCAGTACACTTGGGATGCCGCTTGCACTTTGGGCTTTTTTGAATATTCGCAGCAAGGACCATTCTTGGAAGAATTATTTGGTCCTTACACTTTTACCGCTTTATTCAAGCATCGTGCTTGGCTTTTTCTTTTTCCTTGTTGCAATGGGGTTTCTATGGCTAACGGATGTGATCAGGAGAAAAGGGTGGAATATAACGTTTCTTCTTTCAATCGTGTATATGACCGTCATTTTTGGAATGGTGGAGTATCGTTTGGTCGCTTCATTCATTTTTGATTCGGAGCCAAACAGCAGAGATGAATATTTTCACGCAAGGCTGCCCCTCGATTGGGTCATTAAGCTTACATTCAAAAATTTCGTTCTTGGCCATACGCATGTCATGACTGTACATGCGCTTATCATCCTGCCGATTACCATCTTTGCCCTTTATATTATTCTGACCAAAAAACTGTGGAGACAGGAAAAGGTATATGTTTTTTTATTTTGCTTGAATTTTATCCTCTCAGCATGGTACGCATTTTGGTTTTATAAAGGCTGGCTTCCTTTAACGGAAAGGTTTCACACTCTGGATACCTTTAATTTTGCAAGATTTCACTTTTTAAGGCCGATGGTAATATACGTGGGGTTTGCCCTCGCGGTAAAAATCATTTGGGAACACAGCGATTATGCTAAGAAAACCCTTTCTATTTTCATCGCCGTTCAAATTATTGTCTTAATGGGTTTCAATGAAGAAATCACTCATAATAAAAAACCTTCTTTTAAAGAGTTCTATTCAGAAAGCCTTTTTCAGGAAATAAAAGATCATATTGACCTTCCGCAGGAAGAATATCGTGTTGCCAGCATTGGGCTGCATCCCGCAATTGCTCAATTTAATGGATTTTACACGCTAGATAGCTATAACAATTTCTATCCGCTTACTTACAAACATCAATTTCGTCAAATAATTGAAAACGAATTGGCTAAGAATAAAAACATCAGAATCTACTTTGATGAATGGGGAGGACGTTGTTACCTATTTACCGATGAGCTTGGGAAGCATTATATGTTCAAGAAAAGCTCGAAGAAAGAGCTGAAAAATTTAGACCTTAATATGGATGCGTTTAAAGGATTAGGTGGCAAGTATATATTTTCTGCCCTACCAATCAAGAACGCGAAGGAAAACGGATTGGTACTAGATAGGATTTTCACGAAAAAAGGAAGCGTGTGGAAAATTTATTTATACAGAGTCATGTGAAAAGGGGGGAATAGAGTGAATTCACCGATACTAACGATTGTTGTACCTTGTTATAACGAAGAAAGCGTATTGCAGGATACCATTACCCAACTTTGTGGATTGGTGAGGGGGTTAGTCGAAGAAAACGTTGTTTCTGGTCAAAGTAAAATCCTATTGGTTGATGATGGAAGTAAAGATCAAACATGGAAGATCATTTATAAGGAAACGATTAATAATGAACTTGTTCGTGGACTAAAGCTTTCCCGGAATGCAGGACATCAAAATGCACTTCTGGCAGGATTGTTTACAGCCAAAGAAGCCTCGGATTGTGTGATTTCCATTGATGCAGATTTACAGGATGATATTCAAGTCATCCCTGAATTCATTCGAAAATTCAATGAAGGGTGTGAAATTGTATACGGTGTCCGCCAGAAAAGGGATCTTGATTCATTTTTTAAACGAACATCTGCAACTGGTTTTTATAAAATGATGAACAAGATGGGGGTTAACCTTGTCTATAATCATGCCGATTTCCGGCTAATGAGTAAGAGGGCGATCGCGGAGTTGGAACGATTTGATGAAACGAATCTTTTTTTACGGGGGATCGTACCGCTCATTGGGTTTAAGACGGACTCTGTTTATTATGACCGAAAAGAAAGATTGGCTGGGGAAACGAAATATCCATTTAAGAAGATGGTTGCTTTTGCGCTTGATGGCATTACTTCCTTTTCAGTTACACCGATTCGGCTTGTATTATGGCTAGGATGTCTTTCCTTTTTCATTAGCTTACTCTTTGGGTCTTACTTTTTATGGTTAAAGTTTTATGGGCAGACCGAAACTGGATGGACCTCATTAATCACCTCCATATGGTTGATCGGTGGACTACAGTTGATTGCTGTCGGCTTGATTGGGGAATATATCGGTAAAATCTATAATGAATCCAAACGCCGGCCTAAATATATAGTTGATCTGGATCTATTTAATCCGCTCGATTTAAAAAAACGGGAGCAACTAGACAATGAACGGAACAGTATTGAAAAACTATCTAAAACACACTAACTCCTTTATCCGCTTTTTATTGGTTGGGATAGTCAATACAGCGCTTGGACTTTCCATCATGCTTTTTCTCATGAATGTTCTTGAATTCTCTTACTGGGTCTCCACCTTTATCGGTAATGGTACGGGAGCTGTAACGAGTTTTCTTTTGAACAGAACTTTTACCTTTAAAAGCGATATAGAATGGCGGAGAGGAGTTGCACGTTTCTTTTGCGTCATCCTGATTTGTTATTCCGCCGCATATTCTTTAGGCCAAGCTATTGCAGAATCAATGGAAGGATCCGTTCATTTACCCATTCAACAAAATGTGGCTGTGCTGATAGGAGCAATTTTTTACACAGTTCTTAACTATATTGGCCAGAAATATTTTGTCTTTAAAAAAAGCAATTTGAGACCAATTCAAGAAGGAAGGAACTAATTAGGGTGGATCAGTGGGATAATGCCCCCGGTTGTACGAATAAAGGGGAATCGAAAAGCGAAAAGCGAAAATCAATGCAAGTTTAATGATTCAAGCTGGGGGCAGATTGTTACTATTCGTCCTTCACGATCTCCATGTGGCGATCATTTTTTCCTTTTTCTGACCATCTTTTGTTCATTGACTCCTTGATTTTTTTCTTTTTAGACGTTTACTTACCTTCTTTCCTCCCTTCGAACCATGTGTTTGCATGACTTATGTTATATACGTCAAGAACAAAACTACACCTACAAAGATTATTCTATTAATGTGCAAAATTTTCATTTACTTTTTCATTTCACGGGAGTATGATAATCAACAGTTTCATATTTCTAAATCGCTTAAACCTTATGGTGCGGGGGACCCGTTATTGGGATTGTTACTACAATCCAAGGGGTGAATCCTTTCAAGGTAGGGCTACTCTTAGGTCCGAATCCGACAGCTAACCTCGTAAGCGTTATATGAGAAGGAAGGTGGAGCTTGTTAGACAAAAAAATTAATGTCTACAGGTCTATTTAGCTATGACTTGTAGGCATTTTTCTATTTCGTCTTGTTTTTTGCTACAGCTGGGTAACATAAACTTATAAATTAAATATGGTGGTGAATTCTTGATGTTATCTTCTATAAAGAGGTTCTTGATTGGGAGACCTTTAAAATCAAATGCACTTGGTGAACAAAAGCTTAACAAAACAAAGGCTTTGGCGATTTTATCTTCTGATGCTTTGTCTTCGGTTGCTTATGGACCGGAGCAAATATTAATCGTCCTTATCACGGTCGGTGCTGCGGCATTCTGGTATTCCATCCCTATCGCGATTGGGGTATTGATCCTGTTAACTGCTTTGATTTTGTCCTATAGACAAATAATTTTCGCTTATCCACATGGCGGGGGGGCCTATGTGGTTTCAAAAAACAATTTAGGTGTCAATCCAGGGTTGATAGCTGGAGGATCCTTATTGGTGGATTATATATTAACTGTCGCTGTAAGTGTTTCTGCAGGTACGGATGCCATCACGTCCGCTTTTCCTGGCCTGCATTCATATAATGTCATCATAGCCATCATTTTCGTCATTCTGCTTACAATCCTGAACCTTCGGGGGGTTACGGAGTCGGCCTCTGTTTTGGCCTATCCGGTGTACCTATTCGTTTTAGCATTGTTCATCTTGATTGGTGTCGGGATTTACAAGATTTTGACGGGTGGGGTTTCACCGGAATTGCACACGTCCATCGGGACTCCGGTAGCGGGCATCAGTTTATTTATACTGCTAAGAGCATTCGCATCAGGAAGCTCCGCATTGACAGGAGTCGAAGCGATTTCCAATGCAATCCCGAACTTTAAAGATCCAGCCCCGAATAATGCTGCGAAAACTTTAATAGCCATGGGTTCCTTACTAGCAGTATTATTTTCGGGAATCGTATACTTGGCCTATTATTTAAGCATTGTTCCAAGCGCGGAGGTAACGGTCGTCTCCCAGATTGCTGAAGAGATCTTTGGACGGAATTTCATGTATTTCTTCATTCAAGGTACGACTGCATTGATCTTGATACTGGCAGCCAATACTGGCTATTCGGCTTTCCCTCTGCTTGCGGTAAATCTTGCGAAGGATAAATTCATTCCACGGGCGTTTACGATAAGAGGGGACCGATTAGGGTATTCTAATGGAATTATCATACTGGGACTTGCATCGATCATCTTAATAGTCGCATTTGAAGGACATACAGAAAATCTCATTCCGCTTTATGCGGTAGGGGTATTCATTCCATTTACGTTGTCCCAGACCGGGATGATTGTTAAATGGATTCGCGAAAAGCCAAAAGGCTGGATGATGAAATTAACCATTAATTCAATTGGTGCCATGATTAGCTTTATCGTCACGATGATATTCTTTTTAACCAAATTTACTCAGGTTTGGCCTGTTTTGATTTTTTTACCTATCATCATTTTAATTTTTCATCGAATTAGAAAGCATTATGAAGCAGTTGGTGACCAACTAAGGATTACAACATGTGAGCCGATTTTACCAATTGAAGGAAATATCATCATTGTACCCGTGGCGGGTATAACTCACGTGGTTGAGAACTCTTTAAATTATGCAAAATCTCTATCAGCAAATCAGGTTATTGCCGTATATGTTGCTTTTGAAAGAGAAGATGAAAAGAAATTCGTGGAAAAATGGAAAAAATGGCAACCAGATGTAAGACTCGTTACACTGAATTCTTATTACAGAAGTATCATTCAGCCACTAACTAAATTTGTGGATACGGTTGAACATAAGGCTAGTGAAGCCAATTATAAAGTTACGGTGATCATCCCCCAATTCATTCCAAAGAAGGGCTGGCACAATATACTTCATAACCAATCAAGTTTACTGATTCGCGCCTACTTACTTTATAGAAGAAATGTGGTTGTTACGACTGTGCCATATCATTTGAAGAAGTAAGTTTCATTATCTAAGAAAAGAAGCAAACCTACATAAGGTTTGCTTTTTTTATAATCTTTTTAAAAAAGACAGCAGTAACTTACGCTGCCGATATTTGAGTATGAACATTCATTACCAACTCATAAATTCACAGTAACTATGAAGCCCGTACAATAAAAAGGATTTGCAGTAAGATGTGGGGATACTTCCTCTTTTAAAGCTTTAATTAATGTTAATATAAAACTTTCTCCATCATCATTATCCGTACGACAGCTGTTTGGGAAAGTGATTATTTCAAAGTCGCTGATGATTCGGAAATGGACATGCAACATCATCAACATGGTGGCTAGCATCAATCAGTATCATTAAAAAGGGCTGCGTCTGCAGCCCTTTTTGTGTTGAACACTACTTTAGGGGAAACACTTCATAAAATTACCAAGGGTCAATTCAAATAATGCGAACATATTAAGAAGACAAAATGAAATTTACTGCTTAGTTTGAACTTACATATATGGGGGTTGTAAATGGATATATTATTAGCTCTCTTGCCGGCATTATTCTGGGGAAGCATCGTTTTATTTAATGTGAAACTCGGGGGTGGACCCTATAGTCAAACACTAGGTACAACGATTGGCGCCTTGATTTTTTCAATTGGTGTTTATATTTTCGCAGATATTAAATTGTCACTCCTGGTGTTTGGAGTCGGAGTCGTATCTGGATTGTTTTGGGCTGTTGGACAAGCTAATCAGCTTAAGAGCATTGATTTAATGGGAGTTTCCAAAACCATGCCAATATCAACAGGATTGCAGCTCATTTCAACCACCTTATTCGGGGTCATAGTTTTTAATGAATGGTCTACAATGAAAGCGATTATTTTAGGCGTTTTGGCTTTAGTCTTCATTATTATAGGAATCGTCTTGACCTCCTTGGAAGATAAAGAATCGAAAGAGGGCAAGTCGGGAAACTTGAAGAAAGGAATTGTTATTCTCCTCATCTCGACATTCGGTTATTTGGTTTATGTGGTCGTAGCCCGTCTTTTTGACGTTGACGGGTGGTCAGCGTTGTTCCCTCAAGCGATAGGGATGGTGCTAGGCGGTCTGTTATTGACTTTTAAACATAAACCGTTTAACAAATATACGATTCGCAATATCATTCCGGGATTGATATGGGCTGCAGGGAACATGTTTTTATTCATATCCCAGCCCCGTGTGGGAGTGGCTACTAGTTTTTCCCTTTCGCAAATGGGCATAGTCATCTCAACTATTGGCGGGATAATCATTTTACGTGAAAAGAAAACGAAGCGCCAACTAATTGGAATTGTAATTGGAATAATCTTGATCATCATAGCTGGGATTATGCTCGGGTTGGCAAAAAGTTAATTGGAGGGTGATTAAATGTATACAGATTTAGAAGGTAAGGTCGTTGTTATAACGGGTTCATCCACTGGTTTAGGAGAAGCGATGGCCATTCGCTTTGCTAAGGAAAAGGCAAAGGTCGTGGTTAATTATCGTACTAAATTAGAGGAAGCAGATAGTGTAATGGAAGAAATCAAAACAAATGGTGGGGAAGCCATTGCAGTAAAAGGCGATGTCACCATTGAAGAAGATGTCATTAACCTTGTTCAATCAGCGATAAAGAATTTCGGGAAACTCGATATATTCATCAATAATGCAGGAATTGAAAATCCGGTTCCATCTCACGAGATGCCGTTAAGCGACTGGAATAGGGTAATCAATACCAACCTAACAGGAAATTTCCTAGGCTGCCGTGAAGCTATCAAGTATTTTATCGAGAACGATATTAAAGGGAATGTTATAAACATGTCCAGTGTACATGAGATGATTCCCTGGCCTTTATTCGTTCACTATGCGGCAAGCAAGGGCGGGGTGAAGCTGCTTACGGAAACCCTGGCTCTTGAATATGCACCAAAAGGGATCCGTGTGAACAGCATTGGTCCTGGAGCCATCGCCACGCCAATAAATGCCGACAAGCTTGAAGATCCCGAAAAGAAAAAAGATCTTGAAAGCATGATTCCGATGGGGTATATCGGAAAGCCTGAAGAAATTGCTGCGGTTGCTGCATGGCTGGCATCTTCAGAATCCAGTTATGTAACGGGCATCACTCTATTCGCTGACGGAGGAATGACAAAATACCCCGCATTCCAAGCGGGAAGAGGATGAATTTAGTTTAATTCCTCTTTTATGATGCAACAAGAATCCCAGCAGGATCATTCCTGCTGGGATTCTTGTTAAAAAAGCATTAACGAGTGTGATGATTATACCAGCTAATGAAGTTATCGACGACCGTATCGATAAACTGGACAGTCGACTCATGTGTAAGCCTGCCTTCGTTATCGATTTTGTCATGCACTGCACCAACATATACTTCATTTCCGGGAAGGAGCGGGGAGGAGATGCCTAATGCGAATAGGATCTCACGCAAATGCAATTGAGCTTTAACCGTTCCTAATTGCCCCATTGACGCACCCATGATCCATGAAGGTTTGCCGATCAAGACTTTATCGACACGTGATAACCAATCGATTGCATTGCCCAATACGCCTGGAATCGTACCATTGTATTCAGGTGTTACCCACAAGACTGCATCTGCTTCGGCCACTTTGCTTTTAAATTCTTTTACAACTAATGGAGGGTCATTTTCAATATCTTGATCATAAAAAGGTAAATCCCGAATGTTCAAGATTTCGAGATCAAACCGATCTTGATATCTAGTTTGAATATATTTTGCTAGCTTAAGGTTGTAAGACTCTTTACGAATACTTCCCACTATTGCAACAACTTTCATCTTCAATACCTCCAAGGATTTGTAATGGATAATCATGTAAATATGTTCCACTTACCTATTATAATTGGAATATAAATGAAAGGGAAAAAGGATGCTTGAGAAATAATCATTCTGCGGATCACCCTTCATTCATACCACGGTGAAAATGCTTTTCCATGACATAGCCAAAAAAGGAGGCAAGCATTTGTTGAAATAGCATGCCAAGTACAACGGGAACAGCGACGGCAGCAGGGAAATAGGCGGTTGCAAGAACGGCTCCAGCACTGATGTTCCGCATCCCCCCTGTAAATGTCAAGGTGATGATATCCTCCTTTTCCCATCTTAAATATGCACCGACCATCCAAGAAAGGGCATACCCTGAAGCAGCTATGAACAAAACCAGGAAGGCCATGATCATTAATTTCTTATCGAAATGGGTTAAGTAAGGAGCGATTTTTGAACTGTTCAATATGACTACGATTCCAACGCTTATCTTGGAAAATGGAGCTAAGCGGGGGGAAAGTGTAGATTGTATTTTCCCTTTTGTAGCCTGATTCAAGAACAAGGCAAGCATGGAGGGAAGAACGACCATTCCGATTAATCCTTTCACAATCGACCCCAAATCCATTTCGATCGAACCGCCTCCAAAAAGGGAAACACTGTAAGGAACGATGAATGGTGAGAGTAGGGTGTCGATCAAGATAATGGTTAGGGCAAGTATGGCATTCCCATTATAAATGGATACCCAGATCATACTGGTGACACCGGTTGGTATCACTACAGCCAGGACTAGGCCGGTAATTGTGAAGGCATCACCATGAAACACTAAGTGGCCGAGACCAAAAGCCCAAATAGGCATGAGCATATGAAGGATGAGCAATACTATGAAAACAGGTAAAGGGTGGGTGACAGCCTGTTGCAAAGATTTAAAGTTGGAGCCTAAACTTCCGGAGAATGTTATGAAGGCGAATATCCATGGAACAAGAAAAGTGTAATCCATTAGATGTTCGGCCAATAGTACCCCAATCACCACGCTTAACGGTGTGATGAGAGGCATGATTTTATCCATTTGTTCATTTATTGATTTCAGCATCATTCATTCACTTCCTGAGCTATTCTATTAAGTAAGTTTACCATATTCCTAAAGAAATAATTTGTAAGACAAGTAATTTGTCTATTTATTTTTTTGTATTTTTTTAAAATGATGAAAAGCATGTATTGGAAGGATAGATTTGGTGAGGGATTCATCGTTCCAAAAAGGGTTTTCCCGGTTGTGTTCATTAAAAAGAGATTTTGGCAGGTTTGTTCGATGCAACGTTGTATATTCATCGAAAAATAGTTTAAAGTAGAGGGGAGAGGTGAAAGAAATGTCAGAAAAGGTTTCCAGTATAATGTGGTTTAGTCTTGCAGTACAAGCCCTGCTTGTTCTTGCTGATCATGATGGATTATGCAATAGTAATAAATTGGCTGATAAGCTTGATTCGGAGTCCGGCTTTCTTAGAAAAATATTAAGTAATTTAGTGAAGGCAGGGCTGATTCAAGCAAAGGAAGGCAGGGATGGGGGATATTCACTTGCCAAAAATCCCGAACAAATCATTCTTGCAGATATATACGCTGCAATTAAATCCGAACCTTTTTCAAAGGGCTTTCTTGATGTGAATGATAAGAAATGCTTTCAACCATCTTCACGCGAAGCTTTATGCGGTTTAAAAAACGAGATGGAGAGCTGGATTATACAAGGCTTGGAGCAGAAAACGATTGCTGATTTACTTTCGAAATCTTAATGTGAAAAACGAAACTGACATGGTTTCGTTTTTCTTAAACTGTATTTGACAAAAGAACAGTATGCGTTATATACTGTTCCTGTATTAATTACAGTTAAATGGAGGTCATTATAAATGACAAAAAATATAATGAGTAAAGAAGAGTACCTAAATAAATCGAAAGAATTGAATATACCGCTTGAAAAGCCCAAAGTCCTTAATGATACGGACTTCATTACGGTAGCAAAAGAACGGAGATCTGTTCGCCAGTACGATGCTGAATACGTGATGACTGAAGAGGAAATTCGCGAAATCCTGGATATTGCGATTCAAGCACCGTCTTCTTCCAACTTACAGCCATGGAGATTCCTTGTGATTCAAGATAAGCAAACCCAACAAGAATTGCTCCCAATCGCCAATAACCAACAACAAGTCGTCGATGCATCTGCTGTCATTGCCGTTTTAGCTGATATAGAAGGTTACAAAAATGCAGAGAAGATTTATGGTGAATTAGTCAATAAAGGGATCATGAAGAATGAAATCAAAGAGCCATATGTAGCCTCTATTCTGCATAATTACGGCAACTTTTCCGCTGAAAAGGCTTTAAGTGTAGCCATGATTGACGGTGGCTTGGTTTCCATGCAGATCATGTTAGCTGCAAAAGCAAAAGGATACGATACAGTCCCAATGGGTGGGTTCGATGAAGCCAAATTTGTGGATGCATTCAATGTACCGGAAAACTTCAAACCTGTCATGTTAATTTCCATTGGAAAAGGAACTAAAGCAGGCTTTGAAAAAGTCCGTTTGCCACTTGATGCTGTACTAACTTGGAATAAATACTAAGTTTTGGAACAATATTTGTACTATGTTAAAAGGATAGCTAAAACTCGCTATCCTTTTTTTCATGATTTGCTCTCTACTCCTTTTATTAAAAATGATTATTCTCGCAAGCGATAAAAGGATATGTTACAATTTTTCCAGATATTTCTTTTGGAATATCTCTTCTAAAAATCACCGACGGCAAACTTAAGCATAAGGGATAAACAGTGCTAAAGAATTGTTTTTGGCGCGCCAGCCAAAAATACAGCAATTATCGTTGATTTAGCCGTTCACAATGGATTGGAGGGAGTCCTTATGAAGAATATGAAAAGTGAAGTGTTCTCGTGGTTGAAATCTATCTTATTCGCTTTAATGATCGTGTTCATTTGCCAACAGTTTTTATTTACACCAGTTACAGTAAAAGGTGAATCAATGGAGCCGACTTATGAAAATGATGACCGGATAGTGGTAGCTAAAATCGGAAAGCCGGAGCGCTTCGATATGGTCGTATTTTATGCTCCGGACGCGGAAGAGAATTATATAAAAAGGGTGATCGGTTTACCAGGTGACAGCGTTGAAATGAAAGATGATATCTTATATATCAATGGGAAAAAGTATACAGAACCATATTTGAAAATAAAAAAAGGGGAAATTCCACCTGAAGAAAATCTGACGGAGAATTTTACCTTGAGTGATTTACTTGGGAAATCCAGGGTACCTGCCGGTCATTTATTTGTCATGGGGGATAATCGAAGGAATAGTTGGGATGGAAGAAGATTTGGTTTTATTTCTGAAAAATCACTAATGGGCAAAGTGAAATTTCGTATCTACCCATTAAATGAAATGGGAGTGCCGAAGTAAATAGAAAGCCAAGAGGATAATTATATAGACTAAGTTGTATTTATAGCAGATGATGGATAAGAACCTTTTCCTGTGGTTAAGGTTTTTCATTTTGGATTGTGGGGGGTATACAAATGACGAATGGGTTAGCTGCCATCTCCATCCCGATGCTGGATGAAGAAATGGGACGGCAGGTTAAAGGACATGTTGATTCACTGACCGTTCCTCAGGGAAGCTTAGGAAGGCTTGAAGAATGGATAATCGAACTGGCCAAGATGACAGGAGAGGCATATCCGGACATTTCGAAACCGGGGGTGATCGTGTTTGCGGCCGACCATGGAATTACGGAAGAAGGTATTTCGGCTTATCCAAAAGAAGTGACGGAACAAATGGCACTTAATTTCCTGAATGACGGTGCTGCCATCAATGTATTAAGCCGCGCGATAGATGCTTACTTGGACATTGTCGATATAGGGATCGATGCAGATATCGAAGCAGCAGGGTTAACTTCGAGAAAAGTCCGCAATGGAACTAGAAACTTTTATAAGGAAGAGGCGATGACAAAGGAAGAAGTAATTCAAGCGCTTGAAATTGGATATGACCGTGCACAGAAAATGATTGCCCGTGGTGCGAACTGCCTGATTCTTGGTGAAATGGGAATCGGAAATACGACTTCCAGTACCGCCATCATCTCCATCGTAAGCGGGAAAAGCGTCGAATCACTAGTGGGGCAGGGAACAGGATTGAAGTCAGAAGGCATTTTACATAAGCGAAGAATAATTGAAGAAGCGATTTCATTAAGAAATCCTAATCCTGATGATCCAATCAATATTTTGATGAAAATCGGCGGGTTCGAAATTGCAGGTATGGCAGGGGCCATGCTTTCTGCAGCGAATAACCGTATACCCATTCTTGTTGATGGTTTCATTACAACCACGGCTGCTGTATTGGCAAACCTGATTTCCGGACGTGCAGCTGATTATATGTTTGTTGGACATCGATCTGCAGAACCTGGTCATAGAACGGCCATAGAACTGCTTGGCAAGGAGCCGATCCTCGATGTGGGAATGAGAATCGGGGAAGGAACAGGGGCTGCCCTGTCATACCCCATCCTTAAGGCAGCGACATTGGTCATTAAAGAAATGGCAACATTTGAATCTGCAGGCGTGTCAAATAAGTAAGAAATAGGAGACCTTCATTGCGATGGTCTCCTATTTTTATGGTTTCTTTCAGTTCCCTTTTACTTAATGGGCAGATGACCTTTATATTTCTTCATTTTCCTGACGACGGAAGGCTGGCTGATCCCTAAGAATTTAGCCATTTCATATGTGGACTTACATTTTTTACTCGCTTTCATCATCATCCATTTTTCCACTTGCTCGAGGGCGGTATTGAGATCACTATCATCAACCATCATATCGTCAATCATTAGGGTATCATCTATTTTCTCAAAAGATTCTTGTCCATGGAAATGGGAGGGGAGAAAGCCAGGGAAAATTATGGAGTCTTCCGAGGTCAAAATGAGCCGTTCAATCAGGTTTTCCAATTCACGCACGTTTCCTGACCATTTATGCTGAATCAGTATTTCGTAAGTGGAAGGGTGCAATTTCTTATCTGACTTGTATTTCTTGTTGATGATTTCGAGATTATGATTGATTAAGATGGCAATATCATCCTTTCTTTCTCGTAATGGCGGTATTTGGATGGGAATCACATTTAAGCGATAATACAAATCGAGCCTGAATGTTCCCTTTTCCACCATTTCTTCAAGGTTTTGATTGGTTGCCGTTACAAGCCGAAAATCTATCTTATGCTCTTTTTTTCCGCCCACCCTTTTAAAAGTCTTCTCTTGCAGGACATTTAATAATTTCACTTGCATATCCAGCGGAAGCTCACCGATTTCATCCAGAAATAAGGTTCCGTTATCTGCTTGTTCTACTAGCCCTTGTTTCCCCTGCTTCTGCGCTCCGGTGAAGGATCCCGCTTCATACCCAAACATTTCAGATTCAAAAAGACTTTCTGGGATGGTACTGCAGTTGACTTCGATGAAGGGCTCTTTGCTGCGGTAACTCTGATTGTGCAGCCTGCGGGCGAATACGCTCTTCCCTACACCGGATTCACCAAGAAGCATGACTGTCGCATCCGTTTTGGAAACACGGTGTATCGTTTTGGCGATTTGCCGCATTTCCTTGCTGCGATAGATCAGCTCCTCCTGTTCCCTAAGTTCCTCGACCTCCGATTGGTATTCTTGAATCTTTTTCTCCAATTGACCGTACTGATCCTGGAGGTTCCTGATTTCAGTTTGATCTTGGGCATAGCTGACGACACGAATCAATTCACCATCTTCATCAAAGATGGGATAGGCAGTAGACATGACGATTTTTCCCGTCTTCGTATGCTGCATGATCTGGACAGGTGTTTTCTCTTTCAATACCATCGCGGAAATCGAAGGTGAAAGGATTCCTTCCGTTTCGAGCTGGTAAACGGATTTTCCAAGATAATGTTCTGGTTCGATTCCATATATCCACCAATGGTTAGGATTCGTGAATAAAATGAATCCTTTTTCATCGGTCACGGTAATATTATTATTGGATGTGTTGATGATGCATTCCAAAACTCTTTTGACATTGTTATCACTCATCATTTTCCCCCTTATCCACTGTTCCTGTGATTCAAATATAAATCAAAAATAGAGGTGGAATCAAGAAATTTCAGAAATTTCGATTTGGAATTGAATCATTTTTTATAAGAACCCTGCCTGAGATAGTCTCACTCACTTCATTCATCAAAGCTAAAACTAGAGTAATAGAGTAGCGAACCCACCTTAAGTATATGGATATTTACGGTTAACCTACTTATGTTTGGGTATAAATAAAGTAGAGAGTAATCGATTGAAGGAGTGATTGACTTGGCTGAAAAAAGGACCTTGGGACAATATTTATACAACTGCTTAAAAGCAGAAGGTATTACAGAGATTTTTGGTGTGCCTGGAGACTATAATTTCTCATTGCTAGATACTTTGGAAGATTACGATGGGATTGAGTTTATTAATGGACGAAATGAACTCAATGCAGGATACGCTGCGGACGCTTATGCCCGTGTGAAGGGAATTTCGGCACTCATCACCACTTTTGGTGTCGGTGAAATGAGCGCATGTAATGCAATCGCTGGCGCGTACAGTGAAAATGTGCCGCTCATACATATTGTCGGCTCGCCAAAGTCCATGATGCAACAGGATAAGGAGCTTGCCCATCATACGTTAATGGACGGTGATTTTGATGTTTTCCGTAAGGTTTATGAGCATATCACCAGTTATACGGCAATTCTTACCCCGGAAAACGCAGCTAGGGAGATACCGGCTGCAATCAGAATCGCGAAAGAAAAGAAAAAGCCCGTTTATTTGGTAGTGGCCATCGATCTTGTTGAAAAACCGTTGCTTTCTCACGGTGAGACTTCTGAAAATGTGGCCAAAATGAATGTCGATGCGCTGCAGTCAGCAGTGCAGCATATAAAAGGGTTGTTAGAACATGTAAACAAAGCGGTTCTGCTTGTCGATGTGAAAACACTTCGTTATAACTTGCAGAAACCCGTAATGCAGCTCGCTGAGAGGTTAAATATTCCAGTTGCTTCGTTAATGCAGGGAAAAAGCGGGTTTGATGAGAGCCATCCCCAGTATATTGGTGTATACGGCGGAGCTTTCGGAAGTAAGGATGTAACTCAGACTGTTGAAGAAGCGGATTTCATCATAGCCGTTGGAGCTGTTTGGTCAGACGTCAATACATCCAAAGGTACAGCAAAGCTTAACCCGTTGAAAATGGTGGAAATTCAACCTGACACATTAAAAGTGGGGGAAGCCAGTTATATGAATGTCAGGGCGGAGGAAATTTTAACTGCGCTCCAGGACATTGGTTACCGGCAGAACGAATCTGTTAGAAACATCTCATTTCCGTATGACACAATGGTGGAAGACCCATCAGCACCACTGAAAGCGGCTTCCTATTATCCTCGAATTCAGCAAATGTTAAAAGAAAATGACATTGTGGTCACGGAAACAGGAACATTCTCTTATGGCATGTCACAGGTCAGGTTGCCGAAAGGGGCGACCTACATAGCCCAGGGAGGCTGGCAAAGCATCGGATATGCCACGCCCGCAGCTTTCGGTGCTTGTATAGCGGATAGAAACCGACGTGTTCTATTGTTTACCGGGGACGGCTCGATACAGCTGACAGCACAGGAAATAAGCTCGATGCTGGAGAACGGCTGCAAGCCCATCGTGTTTATTCTCAACAATAACGGTTACACGATAGAAAAATTCTTGAACGTAAAAGTCGATATAGAAAAACAGAAATACAACGAGATACCAGAGTGGGATTATACAAAATTGGCTGAAGCGTTTGGTCAAGAGGCATTTACAGCAAGAGTCGAGACGAATGGTGAACTGGATGATGCCATTACAAATGCTCAGAACGCCGATAACCTTTGCCTCATAGAATTGGTCGTGAAAGATCAAATGGATGCCCCGGAATATTTACAAAAAATGAGGCAGTATCTTGAAAAGCAAGAGAAACTAAAGTAATGCCATGTTCAAAATGCTCTCACGCTGAACCATGTTTTAAAAGAAAACTGGTTATCTTTCATGATTTTTTGAGGATTTGTTAAGGATTCGGAACGGTCTAATCCCGAAAACTGATTTTAAAACAATACTTATGATATACTTTATGGTTTTTTACTGTAATCCTTATTGGATTGAAGAAATATGCGACACTCCTGCCGAATAACTGGCTAGCCAAGACCCCACAGGCGCTTGCTTTGATGTGGCTTGGCAGACAGTCGGCGGAAAGGGAGCGGATTTCTGAAATCAAGCTGGAACGTTTTTTAAAGAAAGGTCTTCTGTTATGAAGGCCTTTTTTTTGTTGGTATAGATACCGTACTTACGATATATCTATACGGCCCGATCAAGGACAAGAGTGGCAAGTTGAAAAAGTAATCAGGATATACCCAGAATGATAATACCAATATTGGTCACTGGCATTTCAAAATTGAAACCGAGAATTTTGAAATTAAGAGTAATATGAAAATGTCACGAAGTAATAGGGAAAATATCTATTTTTCCTAAGTAGAGAAAACCATTCTTTTTACGGTCGGCCATTTCTGTAGATAAGGGGGCATAAAAAATGCGTAAAAATTTATCATTAGCGCGGTTAATAGAATCGAATAAAGAAAATCTCAACAATAATCAGCTATTCATAGATCATATTGAAGAAAAAGTTCATAAAAAGCAAGTGGAAATGCAGGATAGACATGTGACAAAACAGGCAGGTGATGATGATGTTATTAAGAAAAGCTTGGTTCTTACAACAAACGATTGTCTATCATAGAAAAAAGAAGGATGAAATAGCCCAACGAAAGGAATTATCAAGCTTGGAAGGAGTCCGTGTCAGTAATCAACTTAATTATGCGATTGTGGAAATGCAAAGGTTAATGCGCGAGTGAGGATGGATTCCAAAAAGATAATGAGAATGGCTATAAGCCATAATATCAGTTGGCGGCTATTTGACATTATAATACGCAAAAAAGCGTGTATGATAGTTTATCAATACACGCTTTTTTGCTCTTTTATCAAGGCTTATAGAGTTAATTTTTTAGCCATCAATCGGTTATTGCCATCAATCATTTAGTTAAGTACACGAACTGCCTTTACAAAGCTAGGTCCCCAGTAAGAACTGTTGATGTTAGCGTAGGATACACCTTTAGATGTAGAAGCATTCAGCATTTGACCGTTACCGGCATAAATTCCCACATGATTGATTACACCATCATTATTGGTATCGAAAAATACTAAATCCCCTTTTTGGAGGGATTTTGAAGATACAGCTGTACCAACGTGTGATTGTGCCACTGAATTTCGAGGCAAGGAAACACCTGCACTTTGGAATGCCCTTAATGTGAATGAAGAACAATCAAATACATCAGTGCGTGAAGTGCTCGCACCGTAAACATACCTGGCTCCCATATATTTAGCGCCAGCAGCCAAAACTTGATCCGCCTTGGTCGATTTGGACGGCTTTTTAATTGCAGATGCCGAGGCTTTCCCGGAAACCCGGATGGATTGGCCGATACGAATACGATTTGAATTGGAAATAGTAGGGTTCATTTTAAGTAGGGCACTAAGGGAAAGGTTATATCTTTTAGAGATTGTTGATAAGGTATCCCCTAATTTAACCACATAAACTTCTGTTGTATTTTTACTATTATTCGAACTCGTATAGTTGTTAAGGGTATTAACCTTCAAGACCTGGCCGGGAAAAATAAGGTTACTAGTCAAATGGTTTTTAGACTTTAATTGTTTGACAGTCATATTATTGACTCTAGCAATTTTATCCAGGGTGTCACCGGATTTGACCCTATATGTAGCATTAGAAGGACTGTTTTTAGCCGTAGAGCTAGATACAGGGGCTTTTCCGGAAACCCGGATGGCTTGGCCAATATAAATTCGATCCGAATTAGAAATATCAGTGTTTAATTTAAGCAGGGCACTAAGGGAAAGGTTATATTTTTTAGCAATTTTTGATAAAGTATCCCCCAGTTTAACCACATATTTTTCGGTTTTATCTATATTTTTATCTGTATGGTTGTTAAGGTTATTAACCTTCAAGACTTGGCCGGGAAAAATAAGGTTACTAGTCAAATGGTTTTGAGATTTTAATGCTTGGACAGTTGTATGATTAGCTTTAGAGATTTCATCAAGGGTGTCCCCTGATTTAACTTGATAAGAACCAGCATAAGCGGAAGTGCCTGCCACTAGGGTACCTATAATAGTTCCTGCAAGAATGAAAGAGTTTTTAGAATTGTTCATTTAGGAAAGTTCCTCCTGATGTGGTAAAAAAATATGTAGCATTTATATTATAAGGGTATGGAATATAAAAAACATGACCCATATAAATAAAATTAAACTTTTTCGTCATTTTTCAGGTAATCTTGCTACAGGGAAATGGGGTTTTATGGGATTCAGGTGGAGTGTAAGAGGGCCATACTGTAATTTCGCATAAATGGATAAAAAGAGCATTTTATAAAATGGAAGTTTGCGGTAATTAAAAAGAAAGGTAAGTATAGCATATCCTTACCTTTCCATGATTCATTTTTTAATATTGTCTATAAACGTAGGGATCATCCGGTTCAGCGATTTTACTATGTGATGATACTTTGAGCAGGGGAATGGTTTTCTTAAATGGCTGATAATAAATGGATTCCAATTCACCTGTCACGGAATACCACTCATCATTTTTAGGATGCATTCCTTCAGGAAATTCGATTAGCATACCGAATACCCCAGAGTCCGCGACACAGTGAATAACCCCAAAACGAAACAGGAATGCCTGGTTTTTGGCTAGCTCATTTGAATTGTACGTAAATCCGGTTAACGTTATTTGCTTGCCAGTGAACTTTCCAGGAGAGTAATAGATGGCTTCTAAATCGTTTAGATAGTTTTCATCTGTTAATTGAAGACTATCACGATCAACCAAGCCTTTGAGAGAGTTATCCATTAAAGTTAAATAGTCATCCTTGCCATAATAAAGACTCGTATCCGGCTGCAGGAATTGATGCTGGCTATATTCATCCGAGTCTTCATATACCGGGAAATGAAATCCTTTTTTTTCTACAATATTGGAGTCCATAGTGGCAACAGGCAAAAAGAGACCGGTTAAAATGGGAATGAAGAATAGGAAATAAGTAAGGTTCCTTTTCCATTTCTTATTTTCCTGGGAGTGATCATGTCCACACTGACAATCAACACATTCTTCTTGATCATCTTCCTTAAAATATAAGTAAGATCCCATTAACGTGAATATTGCCAATATATAGATGGCAATCTGTGAAACATATGAATATTCCATATTAATGTATTTAGATATATTCCCTGAGGCGTGTAAATGCATGAATAAAAAAGTAAGTCCAAGTAATATGAATAATCTTCCCATATAAAACACCCTCTTTAAGAAATAAACAATAAAGTTAGGCCTAAGACGGAAATAAATATATAGGCCATCAAACATAAAACGAATTTTGTTTTGAAAGTACCTAAAAGCATGATCGTATTTTTAATATCAAACATGGCCCCAAATACAAGAAAAGCAACTAGTGAAGAGGGCGAGAAGGTACTTCTAAAAGAACTTGCAACAAAGGCGTCCGCTTGGGAACACAAGGACATGACATAGGACAAAGCCATCATGACTGCATTCCCGGATAGTTTTCCTTGACCGATTTCAAGCAATAGGGATGTTTTCAAAAAGGTTTGAATGGCAGCTGCCAGCAATGCACCAATGATTAAGTATTTTCCAACAGAAAAGAATTCTTCAATCGAGTGTTTGAACATCCCCGTTATTTTGTCTTTAAAAGTAAGTTTATGGTAATGTATATGTTCGATATGTTCCTGTTTAAGCTGATTTGTCTTAAATTGAAAAGACAGGATGCATGCAATGATCAGGACGACCGCGAATGCAATTCCGCCACGATAGAAAACCATGCTCCAGCTATTACCAAACGCTATATAGGTGGAAAACAGGACGATCGGATTGAGTATGGGTGCAGAAAGCATAAAGGCAATGGCCGCTGAAAGAGGAACCCCTTTAGCGATCAAACGGCGGGTAATCGGGACGATCCCGCACTCGCAGGCAAGAAAAAAGACTCCTGCACCTATTGCGGATAGAACAGATAAGATCGGATTTTTCGGAATGATTTTTGCAATCATCTCTTCTGACACAAACATTTGGATAATTCCAGATATAAGGACTCCCAGTAAAATGAAGGGAAGGGATTCAATTAGGATACTAATAAAAATTGTATTCATTTGCAAAAGAGCCTGAACGTTCATCATAAACCACCTTCCATATTGCTGACTTAACTATATTAGGTTCGTAATAGATGGAAGTCAATTTATTATTACTGGGGGAATATGCGGGAAGTTGAATGGGTAAGGAAATTATGGAAATTGAACTATGGGATATTAAGGGGACTTGAATAATCTAATGTATAAGTTTGGCAGAAATTAAGTATTACTTCAATTTAAGCCTTGTTCCTTTTAAGGCTATGGCTGTCATTAGCTATATTCATAATACTTTCATACACGACTCTTGATATGGATTTCGGGATGCTTACGGACAAAGTAAAATCCCCTCTAAGTTGTGTAACATACCCAGAATTTACACAGTTCACTTAGAGGGGATATAATCATGGTTTATTTTTCGGCACAGCTTTATTAATTAGGTTTTTACGGGATATAAACGGATTGTCGGTAACCCAGAAACGCCAAGGATAATCTTTTGCTGCCCCGGAGTTGTCGATTCCGACGCGGGGGCCGCTGGATATGTGTTCAGGCATTTTTCCGGCAGCAAGATATAGCGGGGGATCTGTAAAAGATCGACCATAATCATCCATGGTGATGCCTAGTGCCTTTGTTAGCTTTCCAGGTCCATCAGTCCATTTACGAATATCGGCAATTCCGCGTCTTTCATGCATTAGCTCAAGCCCGGAATACGGTTCAACTGCCCGGATTAAAATGGCCTCCGGATTTTCAGGCCCGCCGCTTACGACATTGACCAGTGTATGTGTGTGCATGACGTATGTATATATCAATCCGGAATTACCGAACATCACTTCCGTCCGTTTTGTCCTTCTATTTCCAAAACTATGTGCGGCCCTGTCCCCAGGTCCAATATAGGCCTCTGTTTCAACAATGAATCCAGAAGCGGTTCCATCCGCTGTTTCTTTTACAATGAGGCAGCCAAGAAGGGATTTTGCCAGTTCAAGCGTGGGCCGCTGATAAAAATCCGCAGGTAAAATTGAATGGTTTATCATAGTATCACTCCATTTAGTCTCATACAGGTAAAATTCCCTTATCAATGAAAAAGAAACATGAAGGGATTAAAAAGGCCGGCTGAATATATCAGCCGGTCCCGAGCATATTTTTAGCCTAACTCTTTTTCCGATTCTTGATCTTTTTTGATTCGTCCTGAACCCACGGAAAGTGCCACTAATATCCCCGCGGAAACAAAAAAGATACCGGTGATGAAAACACTGGAGAATGCATCGATCCAAGCATTTTCAATCGTTTTTACAAGGACATTGCTGACTTCTGCCGGCATTTTAAGGTTTTCCGGATAAAGCATGATATTGAATAACGCATCCGTTTTATCGGCTAATGCTTTCAGTGCCTCATGCAATATAGGGTCCTTTTGGCTTACGACCGCATCATCCATATTTTGCTGGAGATTGTGATTCATGACAGCGTTCAAAATTGTGATGCCCATCGTTCCTCCTATAGATCGGAAGAATGTGGAAGCCGCAGTAACCGACCCTAGCTGGGATTTTGGAAACTCGTTTTGAACGGCAATCATCAATGTCGGCATGACAAGACCCATACCTATTCCAAGGATGGCCATGAATGAGTACGCAGTGAAAATAGTCGTACTGCCGTCCATCATGCTCATTAGGAAGAAGCCAAGCGTTGCAAAGGCCATTCCAAAGGTAAGCACGGTACGAAAACGGAATTTCAATAGTAACCGCCCGCCAATGATGCTGGAAAGAATCATACCGATCATCATCGGAGTCATGGTCGACCCCGCTTTTGTTGGTGAAACTCCCAGTACGCCTTGCATGAACAGCGGGACGAACATGATTGCCCCGAACATGCCAAGGCCAAGCAGGAATCCCAAAATATTCGTGGTGGAAAAAACTCTATTTTTAAAAAGGGATAAATCAAGGATCGGTTCGACTGCTCTTCTTTCAAAAATGATGAATAGGGCAATGAAGACAATGGTGCTGCCGAAAATCAAGAGAGATTCCAGTGATAACCATTCGAATTTATCACCACCGAAGGTCAAGCCCAGCAGTAACAGCACAATACCAGGAATCAAGGTGAAAATCCCCAGATAATCGATATTCACTTTCTCTGCTTTCCTTATGGCTTCATGTTTCAATCCTACATAAATCAAAATGGCAGATAGTAAGCCCGTCGGTACATTGATCAAAAAGATCCAATGCCAGCTTATATGGTCAACGATCAGGCCGCCCAGAAAAGGACCAATGACGGAACTTAAACCAAAAAGGGCTCCAAATACACCCTGCCATTTGGCTCTTTGTTCGGCAGAGAATATATCGCCGATTATCGTTTGGGATAAAGGCATGATCATCCCGCCGCCGATTCCCTGCAGCCCTCTATAAATGATCAATTGCTCCATCGAAGTGGCTGTGGCACATAAAAACGAACCAATCGTAAAAATGATCGTACCAAGCAGATAAAGGGAACGTCTGCCATATAAATCAGATAGCTTTCCAACAATGGGTACAACAGTCGTTGAGGCTATTAAATAGGCAGTCGTCACCCATGCAAAGATAGTAAAACCATTCAATTCGCCGATAATTGTCGGCATGGCCGTACCGACGATCGTCTGTTCCAATGAACTGAAAAACATTCCAATGATCAATCCTGTTAAAACTAGCTTGGTATTGACCGCTTTTTTTTCCATTTGCATACGATTTCTCCATTCCTGGAACTGTATTCCTTATCCGTTTTGTGACTGATAGGTCAAAATTATAAATCTGAAATGACCATTTAGTCAACGGTTTTTTCGCTGAAAATTTCAATTGCATGAAGGTGGATATCAAGATTCATCCATAACAATTAAGTAATTCGACCAGAAACCACCAAATCCTTCCTGATTAATATCTCCAACGTGTTTCCATTTATGATATCCGATATAATAAGAAGGAATATAGATGAACTTATGATTGGAAGTGTAAGATATGAATAAAAAAATCGGGTTTATTGGATGCGGCAAAATGGGTGAGGCAATGCTTGAGGGCATGTTGCTTGCAGAGGTCATTTCACCTGAAGGGATCATGGTCAGTACTGCGAGTGTGGAAACCAAAACTAAAATCACCACGAAATATAACGTTAAAGGCACTTTGGATAATATAGAGGTTGCCGGTTTTGCCGACTTTCTCTTTCTAGGGATCCAACCTGCCATGCATAAGCAAGTGATTGAAGAAGTGAAGAATCATGTGAAAGAAGACGCTGTGATCATTACCATGGCAGCTGGGATCACTATATCTTTAGTTGAGAGCAGCTTCGGAAAAAAAGTGAAGGTTGTCCGGACGATGCCAAACACTCCTTCGCTTGTCGGTGAAGGCATGACCGCCATGAGCATCAATGATGAAATTACCGATGCTGATATAGAGGATGTGACTGCATTGCTGAATAGTTTCGGTAAAACGGAAATCCTGCATGAAGATTTGATGGACGCAGTACCGGCCATCAGCGGTTCGTCGCCTGCTTATGTATACATGTTCATCGAGGCGCTGGCTGATGGAGGGGTCCGTGATGGCATTCCAAGAAAACAAGCATACCGAATGGCAGCACAAGCTGTAATGGGAGCTGCTAAAATGGTACTGGAAACGGAAAGACATCCTGCTGCTTTAAAGGATGATGTCTGCACGCCGGGCGGTTCAACGATAGCTGCGGTAGCGTCTTTAGAAGAGAATCAGCTAAGATCCAGCATTCTGCAAGCAATGAAGGCCTGCACGGATAAAACGAAAGGTTTCAGTAAGTGAAGAAAGATGGATTGCCTATTAGCGGGCAATCTCATTTTGTGTGATATTTTCAGAATGTTTGGTGAAAAAAGAGGGGGCAGCATAATGAATGGTTATATAGAAGAACTTAGGAAGATACTGACGGCAGAACAAGTAACGGTGAATGAAACACTATTGGAACAGCACAGCCATGATGAATCATATCACACTCCGCATTTACCCGATATGGTCATTTATCCAAGGGATACTGCGGAAGTCAGCGCAGTCATGAGTTATGCGAATGAGCATGAAATACCGGTCATTCCTTTTGGATTGGGATCAAGTTTGGAGGGGCATGTCGTTCCAGTCAAAGGGGGAATTTCCCTGGATTTGTCCTTGATGAATCATATACTGGAAATCAGGGAAAATGATTTCCTTGTGAAGGTCCAACCAGGTGTGACAAGGACGCAACTCAATAAAGAATTAAAAAAATACGGTTTGTTCTTTTCCGTCGACCCTGGCGCCGATGCTACATTGGGAGGGATGGCAGCTACGAATGCAAGTGGGACGACCTCGGTCAAATATGGGATAATGCGCGATCAAGTCAGGGATTTGGAAGTGGTTTTAGCAAACGGTGAAGTGATTCATTCCGGAAGTTTAGCGACAAAATCATCTTCAGGCATTCACTTGAATGGCTTGTTTGTCGGCTCAGAAGGTACGCTAGGTGTATTTACTGAACTGACTTTAAAGGTATACGGCATTCCTGAAGTCACCATGGCTGGGAGAGCTTCATTTCCAACCGTCGAACAGGCAGTATCTGCGGTTAATGGGATCATGCTTGCTGGAATCCCGATTGCACGAATTGAATTGGTTGATGCCGAGTCCATAAAAAAAGTTAATCAATTCATGGACAAATCCTATGATGTCCAACCAACTTTATTCCTCGAGTTTCATGGGAATTTTGCCGGACTGGAACAGGACGTCAAATTTGCCAAGGAAATCGTAAGTGATTTTGGTTGTGGGGATATCCAGTTTGAAACCGATTCAAAAGCACGGAATGCCTTATGGGAAGCGCGCCATAACCTCGCATACGCATTCATTCACAGCGCACCTGGAAAGAAGCTGATGGTGACCGACGTAAGTGTGCCCCTTCATGAATTATCGAATGCCATACTGGATACAAGGAAGAAGGTCGAACAATCCAAAGTGGAGGGTGCGATTGTAGGACATGTAGGTGACGGGAATTATCATGTATTGTTCATGATCGATCTGAAAAATCATGAAGAAGTTAAAGAAGCGAAGAGGTTAAATGAAGAAATCGTCGAATATGCATTAACAAAAGGCGGTACATGTACGGGTGAACATGGGGTAGGACTTGGAAAATCGAAGTATCAGCGAAGGGAGCATGGAGGAGCTTACGAAGTGATGAAAACGATCAAACAGGGATTAGATCCGAAAGGAATAATGAATCCTGGGAAGATCTTCATAGATTAAGAGGCATATTCTATTTTGTAGATTAGTAATAACATCAAACCAACTTGATCACATATAAAATGTGGTGGAAATGTTGCGTATTATTGGGGCCAAGCCGAAAATGCCAATTACATATCACGAAATATAAACATATATTCGCATAAAAATGATTTTCGACTTTAATTCGAGCTCTTATCGGAAAAATGGTCCGTTCGATCTGATAATTCGACCTATATCTAGTTAAATCGCCAGTAGTGCGAGATAATCCGACATGATCCAGATATTGTATGAAGAAGTACAGCTTCAACGGGATTCTCGTCCAAAAAAATAAGACTCCAGACAAGATTGTGTCTGGAGTCTTATTTTTTTATTAAGCGTTAATGTTATTTGAGTTTAAGGCATTTTCAACACTTACATAGTTGTAGCCAAGGTCTGTCGCAACTGCTTCGAACGTGATTTCACCGTTCGCAACATTGACGCCTTTAGCAAGTGCATCATTTTCAAGGATTGCTTTGATGGCACCTTTGTTTGCAATTTGAAGTGCAAATGGTACTGTTACGTTAGTTAATGCAACTGTAGAAGTTTGAGGCACTGCTCCTGGCATATTCGCCACTGCATAATGCACTACTCCATGTTTAACATAAGTAGGGTTATCATGTGTTGTTATGTGGTCGACCGTTTCAAAGATACCGCCTTGGTCGATTGCAACATCTACAATGACTGAACCAGGAGACATCGATTTAACCATTTCTTCAGTAACGAGCTTAGGAGCTTTAGCACCTGGAATCAATACAGCACCGATCACTAAATCGGCATCTTTAACTGCTTCCGCAATATTATAAGGGTTGGAGATAAGTGTAGTCAGTTCATTTCCGAAAATATCATCAAGTTGACGTAGACGGTCAGGGCTTAAGTCAAGAATGGTAACATCTGCGCCTAATCCAATAGCGATTTTAGCAGCATTCGTTCCAACCATACCTCCGCCGACAACAGCGACCTTACCACGTTTAACTCCAGGAACTCCGCTTAATAGTATTCCTTTGCCGCCGTTATTTTTTTCAAGGAACTGAGCACCGATTTGTGCAGCCATGCGTCCTGCAACTTCACTCATTGGTGTCAATAAAGGAAGTGTGCGGTTTACTGCAACCGTTTCATAAGCAATGGCCAAGACACCGCTTTCTTTTAGGGCCTGAGCTAGTGCCGGTTCAGCCGCAAGATGTAAATATGTGAAAAGGATTAAATCTTTTCGGAAATATTTATATTCAGATGAGATAGGTTCTTTTACTTTCATGATCATTTCTGTGCTTGACCAAACGCTAGCAGCGTCCTCGACTATAACAGCACCAGCTTCTTGATATGATTCATTTGTAAAACTGCTTCCTAGACCTGCGTTCATTTCGATTAATACTTCGTGACCTGCATTGACTAATGCCACAACCCCAGCTGGAGTGATAGCTACACGGTTTTCATTGTTTTTAATCTCTTTTGGAATTCCTATTCTCATCTTAATCCCTCCAATAATGTGTTTTTACTATTTGTATCACAAGTATAGTTGGAAAAAGAAATAGTTAGTATGTGGAAATCAGAAAATTGAAAATGGTGTATTTGTGGAATTCCACAAACGCAGTGTCAAAAAATATGGGCTCGCCAGGAACAAGACCTTTTTAAAGCTGAATTCAATTCTTTGCAATAGGCTCTTGAATGCGCTCTAAAATCCTTCTTTTCTTATAAAGCATGATTCCCGTATCGGCTATATCGGCAATCATGGAACGATTTGTAAGGGCGCCAAAGATTATTCCGGCAACAGGAACCATTTGCAAAAGCTTTTTCCAGCCAAACTGATCACGGTATGTATAAACGACTTCCCGCCAACCTTGCAGTTCGGATGCTATTTCCCTTTTTGATTGGGAATCGGTCTGGTTCATTTTCGACAATTCATTTAATAGAGCCTTTTTGCCGACAACATCCGATGTTGTGAATTGCAGACATTTGACGATGAAAATACGTTCTTGGCGGTCTCTAGGATTGAAGCCATATGTGATGGCGATATCCTGAAGCGTTTTGATCGACATGCCGAGAAGAAGGGGGATGTCGATGGCCAAGGTGAAGATTCCGCCAATCCCTGTAGTGGCACCTTGAACCGTTGCCAATTTGCTGCCTGAATTTTTAATATCCTGACTCACACTATCCATGATATGGAGGGGCATGCTTGAAACATCTTCCAGGGCTTTAATTTCCAACTCGGGAACCTTGGCTTGCAGCTGACTTAAAATATGAGCTTCTTTCGTTAAATATTTTCCGCCATTCTGAATGTAGCTGCCGATTTCATCAAGCATGACACCCAACTTTTTCTGAATGAAATCCGGTGTCAACTTATCCAATAGCTTGAAGGGGATCCGCCCGATCCGTTCCCAAAACCATAGTCCTTTCTGATCTTTCTCCCATTTTTCAATGATTGTTAATTCTTTTTCAAGCTCTTCTTTTGTTTCAAGTTTCATATGATCAACCTTTCCACACTTCTAGTATTCCATATCAGGGAATATATCATTAATTTTTCTTGTGAAATTCATCATATTGATTAAGTTTAATGTTAAGAAAGAGGGACATTTTTTGAATCGGGTCTTTTAGCCGAATATTTCCCACTTCAGAAATTCTTTTTAATCTGTAATTCAATGTATTCACATGGATATGAAGATTACTTGAAGCTTCATTTGGGTTGCAGTCTTTCTCTAGATAGACAGTGAGTGTTTGCAGCATTTCCGTCTGGTTCTTCATGTCATATGCTTTTAGCTTAAGGATGGAAGGATGAACACGACGCTGTTTGTTGCTTGCGAGTGTTTCAATCATTTGAAACATGCCAAGTTCTTCATAATGTAAAATGAGTTTCATGTCATCCGGGAAAATATTCTTCATTTTAAGGGTGTATTGAGCTTCTTCGTAACTTGATTTAACATCCATTAAGTTTTTATACATATTGCCAGCCGTTCCAAGAATATGCTCGACACCGAAACGCCGTTTCATCTCCAGAATGAAAAAAGGAATGAACTCATAAATCGATGAAGTGAAAGAAGGGCTGTTTTCCTGGTTGCCTCCCGCGAAAAGAATGAGCTTGTTATGGTCAATGGCAAATAAGGAACTGTTTATCTTTTGAGTGGTCGTTAACATGTATGAAATGTAGCGCTCCACTTCGCGATTGATCTCTTTAGGAAATTCGAATACCAATATGGAAAAAACCACTGGAACGTGGATGGAAAATTTCTTGAAATTTTCAATTATTTCCGATTCTTCTTGGTAGTGCCCGGTCAACATGCGCCAAAGGAACTCTTGATGACCTGCTTCTTTCCTTTTCTTTTTCAATTGCAATTGCTGTAACTGGTTCTTCGCCTCCTTGGCAGCGAATTGGAGAAATTTCATATCTTCTTCGGAGAAAGGTTCATTTACTTCCAAAGCCCAAATGAAACCAAGTACTTCATTATTTTTCCGGATGGAAACCGCAACCCTGTTACCGAGACCGACATCATTGATGGCCCCGATTTTAATGGGGGCATCTTCTTTCAATAACGCGGGGATGAAGCCATCTTTCCATAAGCTGTTGATGACCTTTTCAGGGACACGTCTTCCGATTATGGTCATGATACGAGCCTGATCCGTAGTATCATCGTGTGTGCTATAAGCAAGTAAGCGATGGTTACCGTCCTCGATTGTAATGGGGCAACCCAAAACAGAACTGATTCTATCGGCAAACTCCATCATATCTCCATAAAGGTCTTTAAAAATATCTCTATTTTTTTCGAATTCCTTCATTTTTATCTTGCCCCTCGCTAAAAAAAATTCCTTCTCCTTGAATTTTAAACGATTTCCTATTAATAAGCATAGATAAATCCTTTGTTAAAACAGAAAATCCCTACCGATGGAAACCGGAAGGGATTTTATTTTAGAATAAGAAGTTAATTAAAAGATAAAGCAAACCAGCTAATGTTGCCGAGATGGGAATGGTAATGAACCAAGTTATGATCATTCTTTTTGCCGTTCCCCATTTTACGCCCTTGACACGATGTGCTGATCCAACACCAAGGATTGAAGAAGAAATAACATGGGTTGTACTGACTGGCATGTGTATTACTGTCGCGCCGAAAATGATGAAAGCACCGGTTAAATCCGCTGCAACACCATTGACCGGACGGATTTTCATGATTTTGCCGCCAACGGTTTTAATGATTTTCCATCCGCCGACGGAAGTTCCAAGCCCCATTGCTAGCGCACAGGAGAATTGAACCCAGAAGGGGATATCGGTACTTGATGCATAACCATTTGCAATAAGGGCCATCGTGATGATACCCATCGCTTTTTGAGCGTCGTTCGTTCCGTGGGTATACGATTGAAGTGCCGCAGTAGCAATCTGTATAGTACGGAATTTTTGGTTTGTTTTTGTCAGGTTATTGTTTTTAAAGACTACTTTAAAGATGCTGTATACGATAAACCCGATTGCAAAAGCAATTAGCGGGGAGAAAATCAAAGCTTGAAGAATTTTCATGAACCCTTCCCATTTAATGCCGGCGAAGCCTGCTGCAGCAATGGCGGCACCTGCAATCGAACCAATCAATGCATGGGAGGAACTGCTTGGTATTCCGTAATACCAGGTAAGAAGGTTCCATATGATAGCGGCAAGCAGAGCAGCCATGATTACATATGAACCATTCGGAAGCGTGAACGGATCCACGATATCCTTCGTTATGGTCTTCGCTACTCCAGTAAATGTCATAGCTCCGACGAAGTTCATGATGGCTGCCATGATGATGGCATGCCTAGGCTTCATGGCCTTTGTTGAAACAGCAGTCGCTATTGCATTGGCTGTATCATGAAAACCATTGATGAAGTCAAATGCTAAAGCAAAGAAAACGATTAATATTGTTAAAATTAATAAAGTATCCATTTATTGGGGTACTCCTTAGGCGTTTTTCATTATGATTGTTTCAAGTGTATTGGCCACTGCTTGACAGTGATCGGCGATCTCTTCAAGGCTTTCGTAAATTTCTTTATATTGAATGATCCTGATTGGATCTTTTTCAACTGTAAACAAGTTTTTGATTGATTGACGTTGGATTCCGTCACAAACTGATTCAAGATCTTTAATTTTGATTGCATTTTCACGAATCATTGGCAATTTCTTAGTGGATAGTGTATCGACAGCATTTTCAATCTCATACGTACACTGTTTGATTGCATCCACAAACTTAAGCATATACTCATCTGCATTGACAATTGAGTACATCTCGAATAATGCTGCACAGTGTTCCAAACCGTCTATGACATCATCCATTCTCATGGTCAATTCAAGTATATCTTCCCGTTCGATAGGAGTGATGAAGGCATTGTTCAGCTCTTTAATCACATTATGAACCATTGAATCGCCTTTATGCTCATAGTCTTTCATCGTATCTGAAAATACTTTGAGATCGGAGATGTTTTTGAGTTTATAATCCGCGAAATAGTCAGCACCTTCTTTAAGGTTTTGAGCGATGTTAAAAAGCATTACTGCGAATTTGTCTTTTTTTGATTTAAAAGCCATGTTAAAGCCTCCCAATTAGTCATGCAAATTTACGCACTTTAGTCGTACGCTTAGTATTAACAAATTGATTGTAACGAATTCATGTAGTATCCGTGAAGGTTTTTCGACGAAAATTTACAAAATCTTAATAAAACTTTATATAAAAACACAAGGAAAATTAAAAAATGGGAAAAACCCTACAATTATAAGGGGAAATCTGCAGAAAAAATGCCTTTCCAATATGGAAAGGCAAAAGGTTCTATAAAAATAAAGCAATTAAATAGTAAATGATTCCAGCTAAGGAAGCGGAAATTGGCAATGTAATGAACCAAGTGATCAACATGTTTTTTGCGGTTCCCCATTTTACCCCTTTGATGCGGTGTGCTGAACCGACCCCAAGTATTGAAGAAGAAATGACATGTGTCGTGCTGACCGGCATATGCAGGAAGGTTGCACCGAAAATGATGGATGCTCCAGTCATATCGGCAGCCACACCGTTAACTGGGCGGATTTTCATGATTTTACCGCCGACGGTTTTGATGATCTTCCAACCTCCGATTGATGTACCAAGTGCCATGGCTATTGCGCAGGATAGTTGTACCCAGAAAGGAACTTCAGAGGTAGAGGCATATCCGTTAGCGATCAAAGCCATCGTGATGATACCCATGGATTTTTGAGCATCATTCGTTCCATGTGTATAAGATTGGATGGCCGCCGTGAGAATTTGTATTCTCCTGAATCGCTTATTGGTTTTTCCTAAATTATTATTTTTGAATACTACCTTGAAGATGCTGTATACAATGAATCCAAGCGTGAAGGCGAGGATAGGGGATAGAATCAATGCTTGTACAATTTTAGTGAATCCACTCCATTTAATCGCATCGAATCCACTAGCCACGATGGCAGCTCCCGCTATTGAACCAATGATCGCATGGGAGGAACTGCTTGGAATGCCAAAATACCAAGTGATTAAATTCCATATTATTGCCGAAAGCAGGGCGGCAAGGATTACATAAGAACCATTGTTCAATGTGAAAGGATCAACGATATCCTTCGTAATGGTATGCGCTACACCGGTAAAGGTCAGTGCTCCTAATAAATTCATGACCGCAGCCATGATGATTGCATGACGTGGTTTAAGCGCCTTGGTTGATACTGCTGTAGCGATGGCGTTAGCCGTATCATGGAAACCATTGATAAAGTCAAAGACCAAAGCAAAAATAATAATTAGCGCGGTTAAGATGAGTATGCTATTCATACATGGAGGACTCCCTTAATTTCAAGTATGTAAAGTGTATATGGATTGCCGCCCATGAATGGGCAGGACAGTTTGCAACTCCTCAATAATTAGGATGGGAGTTTTACATTTGATTATTCTTAAAATTTGGCACCTTCTTTTTTACTTGGTTTTAAGCCGAACTATTCAATTGTAACGAATTTCATACCTATAAGGATAGATGTTTCGTCATTTTTTTACAAAATATTTAACTTTGTGAATGATTAAAAAGATAAAATGATCCCTTTAATATATATAAATGGTATTTAAGGGTGTCTTTTCGCTTAAGAGGCTCTATAAATCCCGAGGCTTATGGTTAGAAATAGAAGGTGGAGGGATGTATAATTGGTAAATAAAAGTAAGGGGGAATGATGGAATGATTTCAAATATTGGGGAAACGATCACCTTACATAATGGAGTTAAAATGCCACAGTTGGGTTTCGGTGTATTTAAAGTGAAAAACGGCAATGAAACGGTTGAGTCCGTCAAGAAAGCGATCGAAGTTGGTTATCGTGCGATTGATACGGCGGCCATTTATGAAAATGAAGAAGGTGTTGGTCAGGCGATTCGGGAATGCGGAGTGCCTCGTGAAGAATTGTTCATTACATCTAAAGTGTGGAATACAGAGCAAGGATACGAAACGACGCTCCAGGCATTTGATGATAGTTTAAATCGCCTTGGTTTGGAATACTTGGATTTATACCTGATCCACTGGCCGGGAAAAGATAAATATCTGGAAACCTGGAGGGCATTGGAAAAGCTTTATAAGGATGGAAAGGTGAAATCAATCGGTGTAAGTAATTTCCATGTTCATCATTTGGAGAATTTACTTGCAAACAGTGAAGTGAAACCGGTAGTCAATCAAATTGAATTGCATCCACTTTTGACTCAAGTCGAAATTCGTGATTACTGTGCAAAACATGAAATAAAGGTTGAGTCTTGGAGCCCGCTAGGCAGAGGGAACCTATTGGAAGAGCCGACAGTTAATCATATAGCGAAGAAGCACGGGAAAAGTTCAGCACAAGTGTTGATTAGATGGCATCTACAACATGATCTAGTTGTAATACCTAAATCGATTACGCCTTCCCGTATCGAGGAAAATGCAGAGGTATTTGACTTTTCTTTAAGCCTGAATGAAATGAATCAAATAGATGCCTTGAACAAAAATGAACGGTTCGGTAGCAATCCCGATGAACTTTTGTTCTAAAAAGAATACTGCAAATGATAGGAGGGTGTCCCGAATGGGGCATCCTTTTTCTTTTTCCTCATGAACATAATTGAGACAGTTATTGCTTATAATAACTATGTAACAAAGTTAAGCCTATGGTATACCCGTTTAATATGTCTGTTAATCCTGTTTTCGTTGCCAAATATTTTTAAAAAAAATTAGGTTTTAGATTAATTAAACGGGGAAAATAATGAGTACAGCGGCAAACAAAAAGAATAAATTCACTAACATGAGGATTGTCCAATCAGTTACTCAAGGGCTATAGCTAGCTAACTCCACCCAATAACTAAAACATTCACATTCATTAGATATTGTGCGTAATCGGCATCATACCATTTGAATGTAAAAGTTAAAAATAACTGAAAAAAGGCATGACAATATGGAAGTGATTTGATTTCTTGGAGTCTGCTGCAGAAATTGAAAAAATAACTAATTTGAAGGAGGAAATATATTATGGGATTTTTATGGTCATTAATTATCGGAGGTATCATTGGTTGGTTAGCAGGTATGATCGTTGGACGTGACGTACCATTTGGAATTATCGGTAACATTATTGCTGGTTTTGTTGGTGCATGGTTAGGTTCATTAATTCTTGGGAACTGGGGACCTTCAGTAGCAGATTTCGCTATAATTCCAGCATTGATTGGTGCTATCGTATTTGTCTTTGTCTTAAGCCTTATCTTAAAAGGCATGAGAAAAGCTTCATAAATGCAAAGATTAAGCTGGCCCAAGTGGCCAGCTATTTTTTTTGCCAAAATGAACGGATTTCGTCCCGACATGCCTTTAAACCATCAATTAAGCCCAAATGCAGAAAATCCTGCAGCTGGTTCAAAAAAATGGGCAACTATTTCATATTAATGGAAGAAATAAGAACACCGTTCCGAAATCGAACGGTGTTTATTCAGTTTAAATGGTGACATCGAATATCTCAGGTCTATCAATGAAAGGAGCTTCAAGGCTCATTTTTTTTTCTGAAATGGGGTGGATGAATTCGATTTTCCTTGCATGCAGGGCCTGACGTGGAAATGTCTTTTTTCCGCCATACAAAGTATCTCCAGCCAAGGGGTGATTCAAATGACTGAAATGCACCCTGATTTGGTGGGTTCGGCCGCTTTCCAGTGTACAGCTGACGAGCGTCAAGTTTTTCTTGGGATCGCGATTGAGTACCTGAAAATGGGTGACTGCCGTCTGGCCTGTAGGGGAAACCCTTCGTCTCGTGGCATGGTGTCGGTCGCGGCCAATTTTTTCTTTGATTTCGCCTTCGTTCTTTTTAATGTTTCCTTCGACTAAAGCTAGATATGTCCGTTTGATTTCCCTTTCTTCCAACATTCTATCCAGCATGGACCCTATGAGGCGGTTTTTGGCAAAAAGGACCGCACCGGTGGTATCCTTATCAAGCCTATGAATATGCTTGATCATACAGGACTGGCCAGTTTTTTGAAGATGGTGCGCCACTCCATTGATGAGGGAGTGTGACTCACCCGGTTGAGAAGGGTGAGTATCCATTCCAGCCGGTTTATTGGCTATCAATAACACTTCATCTTCATATATGATGGAAATTCCTAAGTCTGCCGCTTGAACTGTTTCATTTTCAGCTTGATCCAATAAAGGGATGCTGATCGTATCTCCTTCATTAAGAACAGTTGACCATGTGACGGAATTTCCGTTCACTGTCACTTCTTTACTCATCCTCCATTCATGGACTAATTTCTTTGGAGCCTTCCACCGCTCCCTAAAAAGCTTTTCCAATGTTAATCCATTCCAACTTTGGAGAACATCTATTATTAAATGTTGGCTAGTTAATTTAAAATTTTCCAATTAAACTCCTACTTTCGACTACTTTGGTTTTAATTAAATGAAAAAAATATATAATAATTAAAGATGAGTCATGAAAAAAGTAACCTTGGACCTATTGCTGATGTTTCCGTGGTGGAAATTACCACATATTTTTTACAAAATTTATGTTATTCTAATGGGAAAGAAATCGCTTGTCCTAGAATATACATATAATAGATAGGTCTAACGGATCTGAAAAAAGGTGGTTTTTTTAGTGAAGACGGTCTTTTCTTCAACTGAAGAACAAGAGCAAGAAATAGCGAGTCTCGTTTCTCGTTTCTACGAATCTGTATTTCCAAAATACTTTACGGAAAGTGAAATCCTTCATTTTCGCGAGATTGGCGTTTTAAAGCCCAATCAAAGTTCTGTTACTTACTTGGCAACATTAAGAGACGCATTTCAAGTAATGACATGTCTTCAAGTCCTTATGTCGATATTAGACAAACAGAAGAGAGAAGATTTTATATTGATGGAATCTAAATCTGAAGAATTGTTCCAACATAACATCACACTATTGAATGAATGCGGAATATTCTTCCCCTTTTATTATGACCATTTTTCAAGTATAAACCATGAAGCGAATAATGATATGCAGATGATGGACATCCAGGTGGCGAATCAATATTTAGTATAAGGCAAAAAAAATGAGCCGGCTATAACGGGAGAAGCATTTCCGTTAGGGCCGGCTCATTTTTTACATCCTTAATTAATATCGTGGTCCTCGAACCATTTCTCGAACGTTACTTCATCATTAAAGCCGACGATTCGTTCTTGTTCTTCACCATTTTTATAGTGTACGATGGTCGGGGTCTTTTTGATGCCATAGTCGCTCCATCCTTGTTCAAACTCCAAAAGATTGAATTGAACAAGATCAATACCCAATTTCTCTGCCAAAGGTGCCACGACTGGTGTGGTTTTTTGACTGATTGAATTCGTAGGACTATAGAAATAAACGGTCACGTCTTTACTATCTTGGAGGTCCTGCTCCAACTCTACAGGAAGGATCAAATTTTGATAATTGGGGTCATCCAGCTGATCGACAGTAGCAGGTTTAAGCTTATCCTTGCCGTATGGATTTCCTTTTGATTTTTCTTCTTTTTTCATGTTTGTAAAAACGCCCAGCAGGACAAAAAGGGCGACGATTATCACTAAAAATATAGCCATTTTCTTCATTAAGCTGCAACCTCCTTGGATCTTGTCCATACGATGTAAAAAATAATGATGAATGCAGTCAAGGCTAGAACGTGATGGTGATGAAACCAATACGTTTATATATTGTCCTGTACATGGAACCATTCCTCATGCAAGGGTGTGGTCGGGAAAGACTGAAACCTTTGCAAAATAATGATATGTGGAAATGTATGCACCGATGGCTGTTACTATCATGGTATAAAAGCAAATCCAATGATTTTTTCGAATGATTGCAATTCCTAAAATGATTGTAAAAGGATCCGTGATGATCCTCTGGTACCAACAGAGCGCATACGGTTCATTTTGCTTAATTTCAGAGAAATAAAAGCTTCCAAACATAGCAATGATGGAGCAGCCAAGGCTACAGTTAATAAGTTTTCCCCATTGCAAATAGTCTTGTTCATGGTTCCTCTTCCCCATCTCTTTTTGCTCTCATGAAAAGTATAGTATGTATGGACGGGGTCTGTAAAATATATATTCTTTTTAACGGACATTAAGATTGGCTTTTATCCATGCAATTTTGAAATCCATGGGTAGGTTCAGTTGTTTTAATTTTTGTATAAGGGGTATAATTCTTATGGAAGAGATTAAAGGAGTCTGAGGAAAATGCCTAATTTGGACCTGCATAAATATGAAAAAATAATGGAAATACGTAATATGAGGCTAGGAGACATAGATGAAATAATTGCTTTGCAGTCGAGTTGCTTTCCTGGAATGGTTCCCTGGAAGCGAGAACAGCTTGAGAGTCATCTGGCAATTTTTCCGGAAGGACAGTTTGTGGCTGAATATGATGGAAAAGTGATTGGCTCATGTTCCAGTCTCATTATTAATTTTGACGAATATGATGACCGACATACATGGGATGATGTAACAGATAATGGATATATCACGAATCATAATCCGGACGGTTATAATTTATATGGGATCGAGGTCATGGTCCATCCTAAATTCCGCAGGATGAAAATTGGTCAAAGACTATATGATTCAAGGAAAGAACTTGTTGCCCATTTGAATTTAAAAAGCATCATTATCGGCGGCAGGATTCCCAATTATCATAAACATGCGGATGAACTGTTACCAAGGGAATATGTGAAAGAAGTGCAATTGCATAAAATATATGATCCGGTTCTTTCGTTCCAGCTTTTAAATGGGTTCACGCTTATGAGGATCAATCCTAATTATTTGCCGGATGATCTGCAATCGAATAAGTATGCTACACTCATGGAGTGGAATAACGTCGATTATCAACCGAAAACAAAACGTTATTATAAAACATCAGAACCGGTAAGGATCTGCGTCGTGCAATACATGCTGCGTAAAATCGATTCATTCGAAGACTTCGCTAACCAAGTCGAGTATTTCACCGACGTTGCTTCGGATGCTAATGCGGATTTCGCCGTGTTCCCGGAATTATTCACCACCCAGCTGATGTCTTTCTTGAATGAAAGATCACCAAGCTTGGCTGTACGGAAACTGTCGGATTTCACGGAGCAGTACATTGAATTGTTTACCACTTTAGCTGTAAGGTATAACGTCAATATCATCGGCGGTTCCCATTTCGTAAAAGAAGATGATGACAATATTTATAATATCGCTTATTTATTCCGTCGCGATGGGACGATTGAAAAGCAATATAAAATTCATATCACACCAAATGAAAGAAAGTGGTGGGGTATTAACGCAGGTGACCGCGTTCGAGTCTTTGATACGGACTGTGGAAAAATCGCCATACAAATTTGTTATGATATTGAGTTTCCGGAACTCGCCCGGATTGCTACCGACATGGGAGCCAAAATCATATTCACTCCATTTTGTACAGAAGACAGGCAAGGCTACCTGCGAGTTCGTTATTGTGCCCAGGCCCGTGCTGTGGAAAACCAAATTTATACCGTCATTTCCGGAACGGTCGGGAATCTGCCGCAAACGGAAAATATGGATATTCAGTATGCCCAATCGGGAATCTTCGCTCCATCGGATTTCGAATTTGCGCGTGACGGCATAGTTGGGGAAACCAGCCCGAACCTTGAGATGGTCCTGATTGGCGATGTTGATTTGGAGATCTTAAGGCGGGAGCGTCAGTCTGGTACTGTAAGGCAATTGAAAGATCGCCGCCATGATATTTACAATCTGCATTACAAAGATGGCGAAAAATAAAGAGGTAAAAGAGCTCGTGATGTGAAGAACGCTAGATTTGGTTCTTTTCATTACGAGCCTTTACTTCATTTATTGGAATAAATATGATAATTTTGTATATGTAAGGCAGATACATAATAATTGCAAATTAGGCGTTTGGGAGGAGATGTTGGAGATGGACTGGAAATCTTTATACACCACTTGGGCAGGGTACCAGAATTTAAATGGGGAATTACGTGTCCTCCTTGAGGAAATGCAGCGGGATGAAGCAAAACTCGAAGATGCCTTTTATAAAAATTTAGAATTTGGAACAGGCGGAATGCGTGGGGAAATCGGAGTGGGAACGAACCGAATGAATCTTTACACTGTAAGGAAGGCTACGGTTGGGTTGGCTCAATATATCTCTTCGTTTGGAGAAGAAGCAAAAGGAAGAGGGACTGTGATCGCTTATGATTCGAGACATAAGTCCCCGGAATTTGCACTCGAAGCAGCTAAGACCTTGGCTACATTTGGGGTGAAGGCTTATTTATTCGATGAATTGCGTCCGACTCCGGAATTGTCATTTGCGGTTCGCGAGCTGAATGCTTTTGCTGGAATCGTCATCACGGCAAGCCACAATCCGCCTGAATATAATGGTTACAAGGTTTATGGACCAGATGGAGCACAATTGCCACCGGAAGCGGCCGATCAAGTGATCAGCTACGTGAATGCCATTGAAAATGAGCTAGAAATTCAAATTGAAGAAGCTGAAGTCCTTAAAGGGAAGGGCCTCATCGAAATGGTCGGGGAGGAATTGGATACGGCATATAATCGTGAGTTGCTCACAGTTCCCGAGAATCCGCAGCTTGCCGAGGAAATAGATGTGTCAATCGTCTTTACACCGCTTCATGGAACGGCCAATAAATCCGTCAGGCGGGCACTGCAAAGCTTAGGGTATCAAAATTTGCATATCGTTAAGGAGCAGGAATTGCCAGATCCGGATTTTTCGACAGTTAAGTCACCAAATCCGGAGGAACCAGCTGCATTTGAAATGGCCATCGAACTTGGAAACAAAGTGGAAGCGGACTTATTGATAGCAACGGACCCAGATGCTGATCGGCTTGGAATTGCCGTGAAAAACGAGGTAGGTCAATATGTTGTCCTGACTGGAAATCAAACAGGTGCACTTTTCCTGGACTATTTACTGTCCCAGAAAAAAGAAAAAGGGAAGATTCCTCAAAATGGTGTCGTCTTAAAAACAATCGTCACTTCAGAAATCGGGCGGGCGATTGCCGAGTCATATGGCTTGAAAACGGTTGATGTACTTACCGGGTTTAAGTTCATCGCCGAGAAAATAAATCAGTATCATGTAAGCGGGGAAAATAGCTTTTTGTTCGGCTATGAAGAAAGCTACGGTTACCTGATTAAAGACTTTGCACGTGATAAGGATGCCATTCAAGCCGCAGTGCTGGCTGTTGAAGTCTGTGCTCATTATAAAAAGCAGGGATTGACACTATATGAAGGGTTACTGAATGTGTTTGAAAAATACGGCTTTTACTTGGAAGGATTGCGTTCATTGACTTTAAAGGGCATTGAGGGAGCGAAACAGATTTCTGGAATATTGAATCAATTCCGTCAAAATCCTCCATCCCGAATAGCTGGCATTCCAGTAGTTTCTGAAGAAGATTATCAACGCAGCAAAAAGCGTACATTACTTTCAAATAATGAAGAATTGATCGAGCTTCCGAAATCAAATGTATTGAAGTATTTCCTTGAAGATGGTACATGGGTTTGCCTTCGTCCTTCTGGCACTGAACCGAAAATTAAATTCTATTTCGGTGTCCAAGGTAAATCAATGCCAGAAGCTGAGTCCAAGTTATCGGGAGTCATGGAAGATTTCATGAGCAAGATTGAGGCGTTAGTTTAAATGTATGAAAGCTAAACGAAAGACCTTCTTCGGTCTTTCGTTTTTTGTGATGGCAAATTTTTAGCAGCATGAATGATCAAAATTCTAGGAAATTCCGTTTCCGTTTTGGTATACTGTATTGGCGACTGATCTCGGAAAACATAGGGAATAATGGAGGTATAAATTCATGAAATTAGTAATCATTAATGGTTCACCACGTAAACAAGGGCGTACGGGGATAGCCTCACGCTACATATCCAAGAAATACGGAGCGGAACTTATTGATTTAAGCAATAGTGAAATCCCTTTATATTCAGGTGAAGGTGAGCAATATCAATTGGATGTGATTCAAGGTCTTCGGAAAAGCATCGAGGAAGCTGATGGCGTAATTCTGACCACTCCGGAATATCATGGTTCCATGAGCGGGGCCTTGAAAAATGCCTTGGATTTTCTAAGCAGTGAGCAATTCACGCATAAACCAGTTGCACTATTGGCTGTCTCCGGCGGAGGTAAAGGCGGAATCAACGCCTTGAATTCCATGAGGACAGTGGGTCGAAGCCTTTATGCAAATGTGATCGCTAAACAATTGGTATTGGATCCACATTGCTTCGATTACGAAAATGATGGTTTATTTGAAGAGTCTGCCGTACTTGTAGAAGGTATGATTGAAGAGCTTAAAATGTATGCAACTGCATATACTGCAATGAAAAAATAATGAAATGGGGGTCAGGTATTAAAATACCTGACCCTTCCTTGTTTTTATAGGGTTTCACCAGCCAAAGTTATATCCCCGATAATTAATCCTCTTGTATAAATTTTCCCGTTTTGCAAAAACTATAGTTGATTTTAGCTTGGAAGTTCACTTAAATAATCACTTGTTTGTTCTGCCGCATGATCCAGATAGCGAAGCAGTGCATACAGCTGGGATTGAACGATTTGATAATCATGCTCAAACCTGTAAGCGTGCAAAAAATGTTCTATTTTTTTTGAAAGAAAGTGATCTTTTGTTCGAACCATCAATACTAACAAGCTGTCCCAATCAGAACGGTGTGTGTGAAACAATGCCTGATCATAATCCGCAATCCTCATGTTCTTCTCCCCCTTAATAAGGAGCTATTTGTATTTTGTTCAGATAAGACAGAATATTTCCTTACAATAAGTGGAGATGTATTTGGACCGCGGTTGTTGCTTTTTTCCTGAATAAAAATAAAAGGTGAGTACATGAGAAAAATAATGGTAATTGGAATATTGGTACTGCTTTTTTTCCCTGAACCATCGCTGGCGGCAGAAGTGTATTCCCCTGAACAGATGGAAAGTGATCTGCAAGGAATCCAGAAGCAGTATGAATTGGACGTTAAAATAATCGGGCAAACTGAAAAAGGGAAAAATATAAAGGCAGTCAAATTAGGAAAAGGAAAAAGATCGATTTTGCTGGTGGGATCACATCATGGACGGGAATGGCTCAGTTCCATACTTTTAATGCGCATGCTTGAAGAGTATGCAGCCGCCTATCGAGCGGGCAAACCTGTTGGAGAATACCGGACGGAATCATTGGATGAAGTGAGCATCTGGTTCATCCCGATGCTGAATCCAGATGGAGTAAGTATCCAGCAAGGAGATCTCTCCAACTTAAATGTTTTTGAAAAGGCTGCCGTATGGAAAATGAACCGATTTAGCAGGAATTGGTCCCGGTGGAAAGCCAACGCCAAAGGCATTGATTTAAACAGGCAGTATCCGGCTGGATGGAAAGAAGTCATGAGTGATGAAACAAAACCAACGTATCAATTTTATAAAGGCCAACAACCATTAGAAGCAGCTGAAGTATTAGCACTTACGGATTTCACGAAGGAGGTCGATCCCCTTATTGCTGTTTCCTACCATACCTCAGGAAGGGAAATCTTTTGGCATTACAAAAATAAACGGAAAAATATGGCGAGGGATTATGGGATTGCCAAAAAGACTGCCGAATTGACTGGTTATGAACTGACCTTTCCGGAAAAAGAAGCGGTAGGAAGCGGATTTACGGATTGGTTCATCACTGAATTCCGCCGCCCGGGAATGACGATCGAGCTTAGTTATTTAGTGGATGAAACCAATCCGCCGTTGGCTGTGTTTCCTGAGGAGTGGAAGAGGAATCGATTAGTTGGAATCATGCTTGTAAAAGAAGCGAAGCAGCTGCATAACAACTGAGCAATTTTACATAATAATAGTAAGCGGAAAGTATAAGGAGGAAAAGATTTTGAAAAAAGTCATCGTGATGCTAATGGGGATTTTTTTGATCATACAAGCAGGGGCCATTTCAGCACAGGCCCAAAAACCCGATTACGAAAAATACGGAAAGATTGCAATTGCAGTTGTGCAAGCAGATTATCCTGAAGTTAATATTAACGATTACGAATATAAGGGCAGAAAAACTGTATCGAAAAATCTCGTCGAAGACGATTTCAGATTTTTGGTCGATGATAAAGGTCAGAAGTTCAATGTCATCGTGACCGTACAACATGATTTGAAAAATGAAAAATTACTTAGTTTGAAGGTCACGGAGCAAAAAGGAAAGTGAGGTCAGAACAAACGGAAATTTCAAGGTATGCATCTTACCGGACATCTTCACCTCGAGAAGATGTTTTTTTCTGATTTCTTTTATAGGTTGTCCGGAAAATGGTGGATACCGGATTAGTTGCCAATGGAAAGTTATTCACATCGTTCAGCTGCCATGAAGTTTTCATTGCATTTATGAGCAGCTAACCAGTATAGTTAGTATCAGATTGAAACAATAAGCTTGATTGTAGGGGTATTAGAAAATGAGAAAGTTTAAGAAAGTTTATGTGGAAATTACGAATATATGTAATTTGAAGTGTAATTTTTGTCCAAGTTCCAGCTTGCAAAGGACTCTGAAATTCATGGATCCTGAAGGGTTTACGGATGTAATCAAGAAAATTAAACCACACACCGATCATATTTATTTTCATCTGATGGGTGAACCATTTTTAAATAAAAATTTGGGTACATTCCTGGATATCAGTGCTGAAAATGACCTGAAGGTTAATATTACAACGAACGGTACTTTGATTCAAAAGGTCAAAGACAAGCTACTCTCCAAAAAAGCCCTTCGGCAGGTGAATATTTCACTTCATAGCTTTGAGGCAAACGATACAAGCAATAGTCTTGATTCTTATGTCAGTAATATTGCCGATTTCATAAATGAAGCAAATGAAAAAAGTGAAGTGATTTGTGCCATCCGTTTATGGAATATGGATACGGCTGAATTAAAAGCGAGTAATGGCCTGAACGACGATATTCTTAGCATGCTGGAGGAGAAGCTTTCATTGGACATCCGCTTAAGTGAAGCACTTCAGCAAAAGAATAATATTAAGTTGAAGGACCGGGTTTATATAAACATGGCCGAAAAATTCGAGTGGCCGGAATTGGACCGTGACATTATCGATGAAAACATTTTCTGCTATGCCCTTAGAGATCAGTTAGGCATCTTGGTGGATGGTACAGTGGTACCTTGTTGCTTGGATAGTGAAGGGAAAATACCGCTTGGAAATATATTCGAAACATCACTTGAAGACATTTTAAATGGTGAACGTGCGAAAAATATGTATGATGGTTTTTCAAGAAGATGTGCAGTTGAAGAATTATGTAAACGCTGTGGCTATGCTAAGCGTCATAAAAAATAAGATTAAGAAAAATCACGGAGTCCATCTTCGTGGTTTTTTTGTGTGATTGAATGATATTGCCCCTTCTTTTTTATTCAAAATTCAGAATATTATTGTTTTTTTTGGAGTCCCGTGATAGAATACTCTCTATTATTGATGAAGTGTAAACTTCATATTGTCATATAAAAAGTATTGGATTCATATCTTGCTTCAGAGGGGATGTTTTATGGATTTACAGCAAAAAGTTAAAGAAGTATTCCCTGGTTTATCCACTGGTCAAAAAAAGGTAGCAAAATACTTGTTAGTGCATTCACATACATTTGCAGTCACTTCAGCTCAAGAGCTCGGAAAAGATATAGGGGTGAGTGAAACGACCATCATCCGCTTTTGTTATTCATTGGGGTTAAGTGGATATGCGGAACTTCAAAAACTTATTCGCAATCAGTTGATATACGAGAGTAGCAGTTTGAATGAATATCATTCTTCAAAACTTGAAGCCGCGAATCAGCCAAACTTCATGGCTCAGGTGATGGGGCAAGATATCATCAGCATCGAAAAGACAATGAAAAATTTATCAAATGAAGATTTCTCCAAAACAGTTGATAAATTGGCGGCAGCTGACAATGTTTTGATATCCGGACACCGGTTATCATTTTCAGCAGCACATTGGTTAACCTTTACGCTTAGGCTTGTTAGGGAAGAGGTCCATTTATATAGGCCTGATACAGATGATATTTTTTTACTGTTGAATAAAATGACTGAAAATTCCGTTTTTGTAGCCATTTCTTTTCACCGCTATGTTAAAGAGACGGTGAAAATCACGGAAATGGCCAAAAAAGCGGGTGCATTTGTAATTGGTGTTACGGATTCTGAACTGGCTCCAATTGCTGAATACGCTGACATATTATTGCCCATTTCAACACCTAGGACTTCCACTATCGATACGGCACCGGTGTTATTCTCATTATTGAATAGTTTAGTAGCTGGTGTATCGATTAAGGACGAACAGGGTTTCAAAGAAAGAAAAGCTATATATGATGCGTTCAATCAAGATGAATTTTTCTTTTGAGATTAAATTTCCATCAGTTCGGTGAACAAGCCGATTAAACCGGGATACAAGGGGGAGACAGAAATGGATATCACACAGTCTATCGAAAAATTAAGGCCTCGTATACTCGATATCTTTGACCATTTACACGCACATCCTGAAACGAGTTGGAATGAAGTGAATACGACAGCTTTCATTTCAAATATTTTAACGGAAAATCAGTGTACGGTGAAAACATTCAAGGACTGTACAGGAGTGGTTGGGGAAATTGGGGATGGGAATTTCACGGTAGGGTTACGATCGGATATCGATGCACTTTGGCAGGAGGTGGATGGGACGTTTCAAGCCAATCATTCCTGTGGACACGATGGGCATATGACCTTGGCACTTGGAGTATTCCTGTTATTGAAAGAAATGGACTTTCATCCAAGAGGCAAACTGAAATTCATTTTTCAGCCTGCTGAAGAAAAAGGTACGGGCGCCTTGAAGATGATTGAAGAAAAAGTATTGGATGATGTCGATTTCCTTTATGGGGTGCACTTAAGACCGGTTGAGGAAGTGAAGGATGGGCAAGCGGCGCCAGCCATTGTCCATGGTGCCGCTCAGTTCATTAAAGGAGAAATAGCGGGGACTGATGCACATGGAGCCAGACCGCATCAAGGGCAAAATGCCATCGAGATAGGAGCAGCATTCATCACTTTGTTAAATGGTATCCATCTCAATCCATCCATCCCTTATTCGGCAAAAATGACGCAGTTTTTTGCTGGAGGAGAAAGCTCCAATATCATCCCCGGGAGAGCCACTTTTTCATTGGATTTACGGGCACAGGATAATGCAATGATGGAAGAGCTTACCAAAAAGGTGGAAAAGGTTGCAGAATCTTTGGCCATTGTCCATGGAGTGGAAGTGAAACTCGAACCGGGAACCAATGTTGCCGCAGCAACCGTGAACGATCAAGCCCAGGAAATAATGTCTGAAGCGATAGCCAATACACTCGGGGAAGAAAATCTGGTAGCGCCTGTCATTACGACAGGAGGAGAGGATTTTCATTTTTATACGTTGAAAAGACCTGAACTCAAAGCGACGATGCTTGGATTGGGCTGTGATTTGGCACCAGGGCTCCATCATCCGAACATGACGTTCAACAAAGATGCTTTGTTATCGGGGATTGAAATCCTGACCAAAGCCATCATACTGACTTTCGAGAAATATGGGGAGGGGGGACACTTGCATGACTGATGAATTAATCATTAAATCCCTATCAACACTGGAGGATTTACAAGAAGTGCAGCGACTGGAAGTTCTTGTATGGGGCATGGATTGCGTTCCCATCCATCAGACGATTACGGCAGTCAAAAACGGCGGGCTTGTTTTAGGCGGCTACATCAATGGTCAGTTAGTCGGGTTTCAATACAGTTTCCCGGGATTCAAGGACGGAAGGGCATATCTTTGTTCACATATGTTAGCAATCCATCCTGCCCATCAAAAGAAGGGCTACGGCAAATTACTTAAACTTGCACAAAAAGAAGAAGCACTCAAAAAAGGTTACGACTTAATCACATGGACGTATGATCCATTGGAAAGTGTGAATGCAAACTTGAACATCGGTAAGCTAAAAGCTGTTTGCTCTACGTATATGGATGATTGTTATGGAAATATGAAGGATACCCTCAATGAAGGATTGTCCACTGATCGATTCATGGTGGAATGGAATATACGGCAGGAAGCAAAGGAAGAGACTCCGCTTCCAGATAAAGCCATACACATCGTAACGACAGGAATGAATGACCAAGGCTTTCCTTACATCAAGGATTATCATTTTGAAACCAATGCAAAGGTGATCGCCATACCCATTCCGACAGATATTCAACAAATCAAAAAAGCTGATCTCAGCCTTGCGATTGATTGGCGGTTAAAAACCAGTGAATTATTCAAAACGCTTTTTGCCAAAGGTTATGTTGCAGCAGGGATTGAACGGGAACAAGGTGGAAATATTCAAAACTATTTATTAAAAAAACAAGAATAAGAGGGGAATCGGGATGAAAATAACAGAAGTGCGTTTACGTCATTTAAATATGGATTTGGTAGCTCCCTTTACAACAAGCTTTGGAACGTTTGTGGATAAGGAGTTCATTCTTGTGGAAGTGAAAAATGGAGAGGGGCTTTCAGGTTGGGCTGAATCTGTGGCATTTTCAGCACCTTGGTATAACGAAGAAACCATAAAAACCAATTGGACCATGCTGGAGGATTTCTTGATACCGCTTGTATTGGATAAAGAAATAGAACATCCCCGTGATGTATCGGATATGTTCTCGCATATTCGTAAAAATAATATGGCAAAATCGGCAATCGAGGGAGCCATCTGGGATTTATACGCAAAAGAAAATAATATCCCATTAAGTATGGCTTTAGGCGGGGAACTAGAAAAAATCGATGTTGGGATCAGTATCGGCATCCAAAAAACGGTACCTGAATTACTGGCGAAGATAGAAGCCGGATTGAAGGATGGGTATAAAAGAATAAAAATGAAAATCCAACCAGGTTGGGATGTAGATGTAATCAGGGAAGTGCGCAATCGATATCCCGATGTCCCGATCATGGCAGATGCAAACTCCGCTTACCGTCTGAAAGACATCGAATTACTGAAACAGCTTGATCAATTTGATTTAATGATGATCGAGCAACCTTTGTCATCAGATGATATTGTCGATCATGCCACATTACAAGCCGAAATCAAAACACCGATTTGCTTGGATGAAAGTATACATTCCGTGGAAGATGCAAGAAAAGCCCTTGAATTGGGAAGCTGTAAAATCATTAATATTAAGATCGGCAGGGTTGGCGGTTTAACGGAAGCAATGAAAATACATGAATTATGTAAAGAAAGGAATGTACCGGTTTGGTGCGGAGGCATGTTGGAATCTGGTGTGGGGCGTGCCCATAATATCGCATTGACAACACTTGATAACTTCACGATGCCTGGTGATACGGCAGCATCCGCGAATTATTGGCATAAAGACATCATCCAACCGGAGGTTACAGTGGAAGATGGAGTCATAACCGTTCCAAAGGCGGCTGGCATTGGCTATGAAGTAGATTACGCTGCGGTCGATGAATTCACTTCCTATAGTAAAAGATATACCAAATGATAAATGTACAAAAGTTGTAAATAAAAGTGCCTCCCAGCTTCATGGGCTTCGGCCCGTTAACTTGAAGCTGGGAGGGGATTGTAGAACAGGATAATGATGAAAGGGAAGATATTTCTTTTAACTTTAATTGTCAGAATAATCATATAATTAAGGTGGTATGTGATATGAAAAACAGTGTAAATCTTGCAGGTGCATATATTGGAATCATCATTGGAGCAGGTTTCGCTTCAGGACAAGAAGTATTACAGTTCTTCACGAGTTTTGGAATCTACAGTGTATTGGGAATTTTGGTGGCAACCGCTTTATTCGCGTTTTTAGGCATGCAGGTTACTCAATTGGGGAGCACTCTCCAAACACGCTCCCATAAAAGCATCATCGATCATATTTGTGGCCGCTATATAGGCAGGGTGGTCGATATTATTATCACATTTTTCTTGTTTGGCGTTACAGTAATCATGATTGCCGGTTCCGGAACGATTTTTGAAGAACAATTCGGGATTCCAAGTATAGTTGGTGCAATCGTCATGACGGTGCTCACGATTGGTACTCTTTTACTTAATGTTAACAAAATTATGTCCATCATAAGTGCCGTAACACCGTTTTTATTTGTTATCATGATCATTATTTCAGGTTATTCATTTTTCACATCCGATCTAAGTTTCAATCAAATCATTTCATCTTCAAGTAAAGGGACGGCTGCAACCGGAAATTGGATGATGGGTTCATTACTTTATGTTTCATATAATATGACTGCCGGAATTGCCATGCTAGCCGTAATGGGAGGGACCTTCAAGAATAAGAAAGAGGCTGGTATGGGAGGAATTCTAGGAGGTATCGGATTGGGGATCTTGCTATTCTTGATCAATTTGGGGATGATGTCCGACTTGAAGGGCATAGAAGGCTCAGGTATGCCTACCCTTCATTTAGCGAATCAGATTTCTCCATGGTTGGGATATCTCCTATCAATCATCCTTTTAGGAATGATTTATAATACCGCTGTCGGGATGCTGTATGCATTCACCGCCAGGTTGGTGCCTGCGGAAACGAAACGCTTTAAAATATCCGTGATTATGGTCGGGATCCTCGCTTTCCTTGCAAGTTTCGTTGGCTTTATTGAATTGGTTGGGACGGTATACCCGATCACAGGGTACTTAGGTTTTGTAATCATAGCAGCGCTCATCATTTCCTGGATCCGTTCAAAAACGAAAAAAGAGGCTGTGAATACGGAAATAGTGAAATTTTAATATCAATAGGACTGTGTGTAGAACTGCATGAAACATTTGGCCTGACATCTTCTTCATGGAGGTGTTTTTTTCTGTTATCGAGGACCTTTACTCATGATCACGGCATTTTTCCTCCTTTTTTTCATACATTAGTTTAAAGGCGGAAGACAAGGGGGATTTCGGATGAATGAAGCGGAGCAAAAGGCTCTGGAATATGCCATTAGTGAAATTACAGAAATAGCAACGGGGTTCGGGTTGGATTTTTACCCGATGCGTTATGAAATTTGCCCTTCAGAAATCATTTATACATTTGGTGCCTATGGGATGCCGACCCGTTTTTCTCATTGGAGCTTTGGGAAGCAATTTCATAAAATGAAGCTGCAGTACGACTTTGGATTAAGTAAGATCTATGAACTGGTCATTAACTCTGATCCTTGTTACGCTTTTCTACTGGACTCCAATTCACTTGTACAAAATAAATTGATTGTTGCCCACGTTTTGGCGCATTGTGATTTCTTTAAGAATAATATACGTTTTAATAATACTAAGAGAGATATGGTAGAAAGTATGTCGGCAACGGCAGAAAGAATCCGTGAATATGAAATCCTGCATGGCAAAAAGGAAGTGGAAACCTTTCTCGATGCACTTTTAGCCATTGAAGAACATATCGATCCGTCGCTGATGAGACCGAAACTTGCCTGGACGATGGAAGATGAGGAAGAAGAAGAGGAAATAAAACCGACAGCCACACAATACGATGATTTATGGAACCTTGATAATAAGGATAAACCGAAGCAATCGAACATTAAAAAGAGAAAAAAATTCCCGCCAAGGCCTGAAAAGGATATTATGCTTTTCATAGAGCAGTACAGCAGGGATTTAACCGATTGGCAACGGGATATCATGACGATGATCAGGGAAGAGATGCTGTATTTCTGGCCGCAGCTGGAAACGAAAATCATGAACGAAGGCTGGGCATCCTACTGGCATCAGCGCATAATCCGTGAATTGGATCTATCCTCAGGGGAAGCCATTGAATTCGCAAAACTGAACGCAGGCGTCGTTCAGCCATCACGGACCAGCATCAATCCTTATTATCTAGGATTGAAGGTGCTTGAAGATATTGAAGAACGCTATGATAATCCCACTGAAGAAATGATCAAGCTGGGCGTCAAGCCTGGATCTGGCCGGGAAAAGATGTTCGAAGTCAGGGAAATCGAATCGGATATTTCCTTTCTCCGTAATTATTTGACGAAAGATCTGGTCATGCGGGAGGATATGTACTTATTCCAAAAGCAGGGCAAGGATTATAAAATCGTCGATAAGGCATGGGAGAATGTTCGTGATCAACTCGTGAGTATGAGGGTTAACGGCGGTTTCCCTTATATCACAGTAAATGATGGGGACTTCATGCGCAATGGGGAACTTTATCTAAAACATTGGTATGAAGATATTGAACTGGATTTGAAGTACCTCGAAAAAGTCATGCCATATATCCATCAGCTCTGGGGCCGCTCCGTTCATATGGAATCAGTCATTGAAGGAAAAGAAGTCCTGTTTTCCTATGATGGAAAGGGTATTCACCGGAAATATTTATAAAGCAGAAAAAACTGCCGATCACTCGGCAGTTTTTTCTGCTTTATATTGATGCTTTTTGGAGATGCAGTATTAAATTACTTTTGGATAGGCGTTTTTAAACATTTTATTTTTTCATCTACAATTCGAAATCTTTAATACAGCAGTTGGATGTAATACTTTTTCCGAATCGAACGCTTCCAATGGTTCTTCATTTTGAACTTTCTTTACCCAGTCGTGATTAGCCAATGCTCCTTTACCTAAAGAGTGTTAGTAGGCGGACCAAAGACCATAAAGAAAGAGCTGCCAATCTTGGCAGCTCTTTTCATTATTAAATCTTAATATCGACCTTAGCATTTTTCTGAAGTTCTTCCACATGCTTCACAAGCTTTTCTTGTTTCTTTTGCTGCTCTAGTTGTTCCTTGATTTGCGGCTTCATTTCTTCGAGTTTCTGTACCTTCTGTCCGCTTGTTTTAGCTTGCTCTGCAACCTGGTCGTAATACTTTTGGATTTCTTCATCAGTTGCTTCTTCCACTTTAATCTCTTTTTCGACGTACTTCGTATATGGGATGTTCTCTGCGATCTGAGCATTCAGCGTTTCCGTATTCAGACCTGCTTGCTTCATCGCTTCCTTGAATTTCTCTTCACTCTCATATTGTTTTTTGATTTCGGCAAGTTGCTTTTCAATTTCGGCCTTGGAAGCTGTGTAGCCCTTTTTATCAGCTGCTTGAAGTAGCAATTTTTGCCCAACTAAAGAATTGAGCGTTTGCTCTTTAATTTGTTTGGCTCCCTCCTTGGTTGTTGGGTCTTGTCCGAATTGCTGCATCTGCATTTGTGTGGTAGACAACACGGTATTATATTCCGCACCTGAAATTTTTTCGTCATTGACGATGGCCACCGTTTTCTTTTCATCCACCTTTTGCTTGTCTAGTTTCTTCTGCATTTCTTCCATCTGTTTTTGCTGTTCCTCAGTTGCTTTGGCCGTTTCTTTCTCAGTTGTTTTAGTCTCTTTCTCGTCATTTTTCTTATCAGCTTCATCGTTCGAACCACAAGCCGTTAGAACAACTGCCAATAATCCAATGATGATTGGGTACAATAGTTTCTTCATATTTCAGTCTCCTCTCGTATTCAATGCTAAAAAATCATCTAATGCGCATTATAAAGGAATTTCCCATTAAAACACAATATATTCATTCTTTTTTCCAGAAAACAGGAAGATAGTATAGGCATTATCTCATTATATAAGTGTAACATTCGCGGAAATGAACCATTTTACCCTTCGTCATGAAATAAGCTTAAAAGGAATGCGAAGGCTGATACGTGGTGCAGACAGAAACTTGTAGTCTATCACTTACACACAAGCATTGCTTAGTAACTATTGTATCTAAAACTTGTATGGTATTTTATACCTTATCATCTGAATGTAGTTCATTTAGCCTATATGTTGAGAATTTTAATCATGAACGGAGTGAGCCGTGACAATGAGAAAAGTGAAACAAAGGGACAGGATCGGAAAATCAGCTATTGGAGGTATAGATTTTGAAAGGAAAATCAAGGCTGCCATTTGAATTGGCAGGATATTTAAAGTTGGGGGATGCCGTCATCATTACGGATCAAGATCATCGCATACTTGATATTAATGGATATTATGTAAGGACGACAGGGTATTCAAGGAACAGTATCATTGGGTTCAAAGCTGGATTCCTAAAGTCAGGGATAACACCTTTGTATACATACACATCCCTGAAAAACGAGTTAAGGGAAGGAAATCTTTGGTCAGGGGTCTTCACCAACCGAAAGAAATCGGGTGACATTTGGCATTTCTCTATTACGATTACTCCTATTCATCTAGGGGGGCAGTGGTATTTTGTAGGGATTTTCCGTGAACTGGAACAATTGAAAGAAGGGATTTACCTCTCGGAAAAGAAAAGGGCAGAGACTCAAAGGGAATTGTTAAAGGTCTTCGCCATTTCATTCGAAATCCGTGATCCAGGCCCTTGAGAGTTCAAAACCTAACCGAGCGGCTAGTTATGGTTCATAATCGAAGATGCCAGCTTGAACTATCTAAAAGCTATATGAATCATATCGTTCATTCAAGTATTCTACATGATATCGGGAAAGCGGAGATTCCTGAGAGGATATTATACAAACCTGGCCCGTTATCTCCATATAAACGAAAAATCATCGAGATGCATCCGTTAATGGGATCCGATATTTTGAATAAGATTTCAAAGGAAATGAACAATGATGTGATCAGCAGCCTGGAAGTGGCTGAAAACATCATCCTCCATCATTATGAAAAATGGGATGGAACTGGATATCCACATCGTTTGAAAGGTGAGGACATCCCATTGGAAGCTAGAATAGTTGCCATTGTGGATGTGTTCGATGCATTGACCAGCAGAAGGCCGTATAAAGATTCCTAGACAGTGGAGCGGGCATTATCTTTCATAAACGAACAAAAAGGAAAGCATTTCGACCCATCCATCGTGGTGTCTTTCTTTTGTTATTTTAATGAAAAGGCGGCGCAGAAAAATGGTTTCGAAACCGTTCGCAGCACAGGGATATATTAAACAACGAACTCGTCGAATATCATATCCTGATATAATGGGGTAATGCTTCGTGGAAAGAAAAGGTCGCATCAGCCTTCTGGATCTGATCGTTAACCCTTGGAGACCAAGGGGGGACGGCTCCTTATCAATTGTAGGGTTAAAAAGAAAATCCCTACTAATTTACCCTAAAAGTAGAGAAGCCTTATTACTACATTCCTTTTTTCTTAATTCTATTAAAGTAATAAACGACTGCGATTACCAGAATCAACAGTACCAAAACAATCCTTACATCGTCCGATGCCTTCAATATTTGTGTTACCGAATACGCTTCGACAAGGAGGGCAGGCAGTTTTCCGATGGATGTCGCGAGAAAGAAAATCATCATTCCCGTCTTGCTTAATGCTGCTGTGAGGTTGATCACGCCGGATGGAATAAAAGGAAGGAGCCTAAGCATCAGAATCATCCAAAATGCATGAAATCCTTGTGACTCTTGCAGCTTCATGATCCACCGGTTCTTCATGAACTTGGGTTTGAATGTTTGAAAGCCCTTTCGATATAACCAAAAGCTGACCACTGCTCCGGCAATTTCCCCCATGTAAGAAAGGATCAATCCCTTTTCAAATCCAAATACGGTGATATTGGCAGCCGTGATGAATACGCTTGGAATAAAACCAAGCACGCTAATCAATATATTGAATGCTAAACTTACAGCAATGGAAAAAGGGCCGCTGGAAAGTAATGCCTCAGAAATGAAATTCATATCAATCCACGGAACTCCATTTATAACCGATGCCCCAGACCGTTTTCAAATGTTGATCTGCAGGAAAACCGGCATGACGCAATTTCTCTCTAATATTTCGAATATGGGAATCGATTGTCCGATCTTCCGTATCCGTTTTAAATCCCCATATGGTCGAAAGGAGGTGGTCTCTGGAATACACTTGATCTGGGGATTTTAAAAACAAGCACAACAGTGAGAACTCTTTTGGTGTTAATGGGATTGTTTTGGTATGATAATGTGCTTCATAAGCGGATTCATTTAATTTTAGCCCCCTAAAGATCACATGATCATCCTGAATATGCACTCGCCGCGTGACCGCTTCGATTCTGGCAAGTAAAACATCTTCATTAAAGGGTTTCGTAATATAATCGTCTGCGCCCTTTTTCAACCCTTTCACCATTTCTTGTGCAGCATCCCGGGCTGTGAGCATGATTATGGGAATATTGGAAAACGCACGGATCCTTTCGCACGTTTTCCACCCATCCATCTCAGGCATCATTACATCAAGAAGTACTATGTCCGCATGTTTATGCCTTAAGAACTGCATGGCTTCATGTCCAGATTTAATCTTCACGCATGTATATCCGTGAGGTGTAATGTATAGATCTAATAGATCAAGCATTCTCTGTTCATCATCAACCAGAACTACTGTCTTCATTTGTTATCTCCTTAAATGTGATAGTGAAGCACGTTCCTTGCTTCAAGTCGCTTTTAACCGAAATGGTTCCTCCTTGTATCTCCACTAATTGCTTGACGATTGAGAGCCCCAATCCGAATCCACCGGTATCTCTGGCGCGTGATTTCTCGACACGATATAAACGATCAAAGATATGGGGGATATCTTCAGGGGGAATGCCAACTCCTTGATCAATTATGGAGATGGAAATCCTGCCAAGGCATTCAGTGGCTTTGATGGTGGTGACTGTATATTCGTTCGAGTACTTCAGCGCATTATCCAGCAGGTTAAGAATGACTTGCTCAAACCGTGAGGGATCTATATCTATAAATAAATCATCCTTACATTCCAGATTCAATTGAATTCTTTCATTTGTAAAAGCCGGTAAAACTTTTTCGTGAATGTTTCGCAGGAATGAAGAGAGCTGGACGGTTTCTTTTGATATGGTGAATGTATTTAGATCCATTCTAGCCATATTGAATAGTTCGTCCAATAATCTGTTTAATCGTTCGGATTCATCATGGATGATCTCTAAATATCGTGATCGTTCGGAATCATCCAAACCTTTCCGTCGGGCAACGTCAGCATATCCCTTTATATAAGTTAGCGGCGTGCGCAGTTCATGAGAGATACTTGCCAAAAATTCATTCCGTTCCTTCTTTAAATAGTTCAATTCATCAGCCAAGCTTTGAATGGATTGGGCGAGCTCCCCGAGTTCATCATGAGATCGTACTGGCACAGCCACTGAAAAATTCCCTTTGCTGAGCTTGGTTGTCGCTTCCTTCATCGCTATCAGTGGTCTAGTTAAAGCCTTTGATAGAAAATAAATGATGACAAGCATGAAGAAAAGGAGCAAAGCGGTCGCAAGAAGGAAATGCCTATTCAATTGTGCGATTAAATCCTCCACATCTCTTGTATCTTTGAACATATAAACATAGCCTTTGTTTTCTTCATCGCTGATAAATGGCGTAACGGTGGCTATATATCTTTCATCCTTCCAACTCGATTGGATGATCAGACCTTTTCGAGGTACCTGCGGTAGGTTTTTAGCTAAGATTTTTTCCATTCCCCCATTTACCTTTTCGGAAGATATCAGAATATCTCCTCTTGTATCCGTAATCACGACATCTGTATCGTTATGTGATTCCATCAGGCCGATATGCTGAAGGGTTGAGCCGGAATACGTAATTTCCAACACATCACGATGACTATTGCCACGGGCCTTCAGTGAATCCAATTCCTGATTGACACGGGAATGTATCACTTTATTATGCAAGTAAACCATGGAAACGGTTTCTATCAAAAAAATGCAAACAAATATAGATAGTCCGAGCTTAAATGAGATTTTCAGGAGCATTCACCTTCTTATAGAATAAAGTCAGTTTAGCGAAAAAATATGAAGAAAGTATGCATTTTTTCAATTTCTTCGCATCTTCTTAAACAATAATACGGTTTTCAAAGGGAACAAGCCAATAAATTGGCGAGGTCATTAGCTTAATGCTGGAGGGAGCGGTTACGCGTTCATTAACGTACACAAACTGCCTTCAAGATGGTTCGGAGTGCATCCCGTTGTTATTAAAAAAATAGATGCTTATTCATTACTTGAATTTATATATACTAGTCTTATTTTAATCACCTATAACAATATGAAACTGCCAGGAAATTGGGCAGTTTTTTGATTTAGTTCATTCGAAATATTTTGCATTAAGGAAACATTTTGTCGTAAGTGAATACTATGTAAGAAAGGAGCTGAACCATATGAATTGTACAAACCGTACGCAGAAAAAAATAATCGCTTATTCCGCATTATTCAAAAAAATGGGCATTCTCAATGAAGAGGAATACAAAAACATCGCAAAGACTTTTCAAACTAAGGATTGAGCAAGTGTCCATTGGATCTATTCATTAACTTTCATCCTGCATTAAACGGTCTGTAAAACCCCCGCCTTTCAATTTTTCGAATGAGGAGGGGGGACTGCAGTCTGGCAGGTACTCATTTGCTCCCATTAATTACGGAGGAGGATGATGGTTTCCCTTACTATCTCTTAAGGGGTGTCGCTGATGCCGTCAATTTGTCCCGCTCTGATTCCTATCGGAATTCACCTGTTTGACGGCTTCGCTTTTAGCCATACATCTAGACGAAATGATGTATCCTAAGTTTGAAAAACTACATATATGATGGATGTTCATGGCAAATTGGAGGGGATTATTGAAAATGGGCAGGCCATATATTTTGGCTATCGCTTAATTTCTGCCGTTTTTAATGGAGGTTAAAAAGTGAAAAGGAAGATTGTTGTGATCCGCTGGTGTTCTCTGCGATAATGGAATAAAGAAATCGAAAAGGAGTTACGTAGGATGGCAGAGGACTTTAAGATTCCTAGCTTGAAAGTTGATGAGATCGATAAGAAAATCATTTCGGTTTTACATGAAGATGCGCGAATTTCGTATACCGACTTAGCGAAGAAAGTGGAGCTCTCCAGGGTTGCGGTTCAGATGAGAATCAATCATCTTGTTGAAAACGGTGTGATCGAGAGGTTCACAGCGGTCATAAATCCTGCTAAGGTCGGCATCCATGTTTCGGCATTCTTTAACGTTGAGGTTGAGCCTAAATATCTGGAATCGGTCGCACAGCAATTAGAAAGTGAACCGGCTGTAACGAGTTTATATCATATGACCGGTCCGAGTAAACTCCATATGCACGGAATCTTTACTGATAACCAGGAGATGGAACGTTTTCTCAATGAGAAGCTGTATGCGGTCGTCGGTGTTGTCAGCGTTGATTGCCAAATTCTCATTAAACGTTATAAAAGCCGGATGGGCATGAAGCTTTAAATGAAAAAATCCCCCTATATAGGTGGATTTTTTATTATAATGTGAGCGGGATGATAAAGCCGCCGTACGCAAAGGCAAGGATGATTACGAAGGCCGGGTGGATCTTGAATTTACCTAGGGCCAAAAAGGCCAATCCAGCGATGACGATTGAATGGATGTAGCCGATGGAACCGACGGCATCCTCGGCCATATTCCAGGTGAGCAATAACATCATGATCGCAATCACGGGCTGTACAAGCAGGGACATGCCTTTTACGATAGGCGATTGCTTGTATTTTCGTAGGATTTTTAATAAATATATCAAAGCCACGGCTGAAGGGATGATCGTGCCTGCCAATGCGGCTAGAAACCCTGGCCAGCCATATACATCATATCCGACATATGCGGCTATTTTCGTGGCGATCGGTCCTGGGAGTGAATTTCCTAACGCAAGCATTTGTGAGAACTCGGTATTATCAAGCCAGCCATAACGAGTGACGATTTGATCATACATAAGCGGAATCGAGGCTGGACCTCCGCCATAACCAAGAATATTGGCAATGAAAAACGCTAGAAAAACAGCAACTCCTATTGGGATAATAAGACCCATTAAGTGGATTCCTCCTTCCTATTAATCTTTTTATTTTTCAATCTTTCCTTTAATTTATAATGGAAAGCACCATATAAAAGGAAAATCATAATGACGATACCCGGATGCAGGGAAATGACCTGCAGAAGCAAAAAGGAAATCGCAAAGAAGGTGATACCGAGCACCTTTCCTAACCCTTTTACCGTCTTTTCGCCAAACTCATAAGCCATTTGACCAAGCATGACAGCAACAACCGGCATTACAGCAGCGATCATATTACTGATCATTGCCGAATTACTTAAAACATTAATGAATGCAATCAAGAAGACCATCGCAATGCATGAAGGTAAAACGTGAGCGGCCACGCTGACGATGGCTCCAGGCCAGCCTTTTAATTTATAACCAAGATATGCTGCCATCTTAGTGGCAATAGGTCCTGGGAGTGTATTGGCAATCGCCAAAGTGTCCCCGAATTCATCATCGTCGAGCCAGTGATAACGGGAAACTGCTTCGTGGCGGATGAGCGGGATGACAGATGGCCCGCCGCCGAAACCTAAAATCCCCGTTCTCATCATCCCGATCGTCAATTCCGTATATGGATTTTTCAAGAACGATTCCTCCTTGGTTTTAGAATTCTTTTCCATGATTATGAATTAATGATAACAAAAATGCTTTCGAAATGTACATAAAATCATGATAATAATTACGTAATGAATGTATAAAAGGTATATTTCAATGCAATAGGTTGAAGTAAATAAAAATTGGATTACCTAAGAAAAACAAACAAGTAAAAATACAAAAAGTACCCTATAGGCAGACCTTTTTAAAGTGACTGCTCTATAGGGTACTTTTTAAAATATAACTCTAACAAACTTTTTAATATGGGTTATTCTTCCCGAATGACTAATAACACACCAATAAAAATTAATATTGTACCTATCCAAAAAGACAAGCCGATTTGTTCACCTAGTATTAACCAACCTAAAAAAGTACCCACTATAGGTTGGAAAAAGAAAAATAATCCCCCACTTGATGCGGTTAGCATTTGCAGTCCGCGATTCCACAGTAAAAAGGCACATGCTGTGGAAATAACGCCCAAGTATAAAAGGCCGCCCCATATGGATGGATGCATGATTGCTTGAAAATCAAGCTCATCTAATCGACTAATCGTAACAGGTGTTAAAAAGACAATTGCCACAAGCACTGCATATGTCGTTATAACAATTTGTGAATATTGCCCAGGTATTCGTTTAATTAGAACAGACATAAGTGCCCAAGTTAATGCAGCAATAAGCAGTGATACGCCCCCAAGTTGGTAAGATGAGCCAATATGGGCATTTCCGACAATGATACCGACACCGATCGTCGCTAAAATAACAGAAATTGATTTTTTAAAAGTAATCTTTTCTTTTAAAACGATACGTGCAAATATCACCATAAATGCAGGTGTTGTCGAAGTAATGATGGCTCCCATTTGTGCAGTGGATAGTAGCGTACCGACTTCCTGGGTTACAATAGAAATTGTGTTTCCAACAAGTCCTATAATGAAAACCAAAAGCCAGTCTCGTTTTTCAATCCGCCAAGATTGTTTTGTTATAAAACCAATTGTCAGCAATGCTAAAATCGCAATTACATATCGTAATAATACTAATTCAAGTGGTGGAACAACCTCTACCACAACTTTTACCACAACATACATCCCGCCCCAAATGCTAGCAGCGAGTGATAAATATAAAGAACCTAATATAGTGTTTTTCATTTTGTACCCTCCGTTTTAACTAAATATTCCCAGTCCTTAACGGAGATGCAATTTTCTACCGTTAAGGAAGAATAACTGCAGGTACATCATTTTCGAATAGCGGTGACCACAACATCAGCTTTCAGCTCTCTTTCAAAAATATTCTTTCAATAATTTTAGTTAATTATAAAGCTATACCGAGCTTCATTCGATTCAAAAATCAGTAAGTTATATTAAATATAAAGGATTTTAGTTATTTATAAAAGAACAAAAAATAGTTTTAGACACAGCGTACCATTAGAAAAACAACTCCCTTGAAAATCTCCCATTAAAAAACTACTTTACACATTGAAGCCAATTTATCCGGCGTGATTGCAAAAGAGGGACCGGTTAACGTAGATGTAGAAACCACAACTAGAAACCCCACCAGTTGTTAATAGGAAATGGTGGGGTTTTGTTAGGTGTTTTAAGCTTTAGTATACTGTCTCGATTGACGAATAATCTTTGCTTTTTTTTAAATGTAAGATTGAAAAATGGATTCTAGTTGGAATGAAAAGAGGGATTTATAGGGAAGGGAAACAAATGGTACAGTAATGATGTTAGTCAAATTGTCGTAATGATGAAGTAATAAAGCTGGAAAGAAAAAACGTGGATTAGGATTAAAAGGCTCCCTTAAAGAGTTTAATCCTAATCCACCATTAAGTTGAATTTTTTAGTGCATGACCTTTCCAGAAGCATCACAAGCGGTTATATTTTCTTTCGATTTTCCTGAACTCATCCGAAAGCTCAAATAAGGTGTGTAATACTGCTGTTTGAATATATAGATTCATATAATTATCATTACTTTTCTTTTGAAAAGATAAATCATGTTTTTCATTAATTTTCTGAGTTATACATTCATTAATTTCGCGCCACATTTCTTTTGTTCCTTCTTTAATTTTAGTCTCCATAATCTCCCACTCCTTTTTTATTAGTTTATCCAATCTATTACATTCTTATACTTATTTTTTGGCCAATCTGGTAACTTTTTTATTTTAAGATTAATATCTACTGTTCAAGTTATGATTCTTTGAGTAGGAAAAGGAAAGAGAAGCGACTATAGTGTTAGTCCACAATTAGTTTTTTGTAGAAATTAATAACCTCTAATGGATGATGACTTCTCCTTATTTTTCGAGTTTGTTTTCAAACAGCAGGATACCCAAAGGGCTAATGAACTACGGGTTCTTTGCTTCATTAAGGGAGTTTGCTTTGGCAGCACACTTATGGAGTTAAAGGGAAAGGATAGCTGCATAAGATCATAAGGTGCCGGATGGCTTATTTTTCAATTAAAGGGATTTGATGAAAGATAAGGAATAAAAACGAAATAATCTACAGAAAATACTTCTATTAACTACAAAATAGGAGTGTATATATGGAACAAACACTTTATGAAAAAGTTGGCGGAGAAGAAGCGATAGCAAAAGTTGTGGACTATTTTTACTCCGAGTTGGTTCTTAAGGATGATACAGTTAATCATTTTTTTGAAAAGACGGATATGGAAAAACAACGCCGTCATCAGACAAAATTTATTAGTTTTGCATTAGGTGGTCCAAAACAATACTCTGGACAATCCATGGCAAAAGCTCACCAAGGATTGAATCTGCAACCAGCCCATTTTGATGCCATTGTAAAACATCTAAACGATGCACTTGCTCACTTTGGAGTGAATGAAGCCGACATAGATACAGCTTTAACTAAAGTTGCTTCATTAAGAGATGATATCTTGTATAAATAACCGATATTTAGCTAAAAGGTACTTTGCTTCAGGAGCTGACTAGCAGCTCCTTTTCTTATGGAAGTAAAGGGAGTTCCATAGGGGGATTATTAAATAAAATTTAGCTCAAAAGAATGACCACTCCTACTCTTCATAGGAATGGTCCAAAATAAATTGTTTGAATTTTTGAGTTGCAGGTGATAAATATCTTCCCTCTACCCAAGCAATTCCAATTGTCCGTTGGCAATGCGGACTTTTGATAGGTATTTTTGTTATTTTACTTTGGTCTGTCCCCTTTAAGTTCGGCAGAATTGAAATTCCCAGTCCAGCAGCGACAAGCCCTGCAACGGTGTCTGCTTCCTCTCCTTCAAATGTAATCTTAGGTGTAATTCCCGCTTCCTTAAAAGCTTGCTCGATGGTGATACGAAGGGAAAAACCTTCTTTTAAAGAGATAAAAGCTTCATCTGAAATTTCTTCTAACGTAATATTTTTACGATTAGAGTATTTGTGGGCTTTAGGGACAATAACAAAAAGTTCTTCTTTCCAAAGCTGTCTCCATACAATTGGTGATTTAATCTCCATTGAAGCAATTAGACAAAGATCGAATTCTCCTGATTGCATCTGATCAATAAGGTTATGGGAGGGACCTTGTCCGAGACGAAAATTGATTTTAGGATGGCAGGCACGAAAGGAAGCGAGTAAATCAGGTATATGACTTGTACTTAAAGTGTGCAGAAACCCTAGCGACACTTCTCCCTGCTCTGGATCAAGTAAATCTTTTATTTCTTGCTTACCTTCATGGAATTCCTTCATCATATTATCCACATGCTTTAAAAAGATATGACCATATTTATTTAATCTAATCGAACGTCCCTGACGTTCAAATAAAGGCACACCTATTTCATCCTCAAATCGGGCAATCGAACGGCTAAGGGCAGGCTGGGAAATTGATAGGGCTTCTGCAGCATGGGTCACGTGTTGCATTCGTGCCAGTGTTTGAAAATATTCGAACTGTTGCCATTCCATTCTATAACACCTATTTCCATCTGATTTTTTCATTACATATATGCATTAAAAACATTAATATAATGAATTATACATCATAAAAAATCGGTGGTACTATAAAAATCAGAAAAACATCAGGATTATTCTCAAAAAAATAATTTTTTAAAGGGATGATTTTTTATGCAACAAGTGGGAAACCACATGAATTGGGTAAATGTATTATGAGTTACATACAACAAGGTACGCCGCTCTTTCGCAAAACCAGCTTTGCTTTCTTTGCAGCTGGTTTCAATACATTTGCAATTCTTTATTGCGTACAGCCTTTAATGCCAGAATTCTCAAAAGAATTCAGTATAAACCCAACTACAGCAAGTCTATCTCTCTCAATAACAACAATGGTTCTTGCCATCAGCATGCTAATATTTGGTTCTTTGTCAGAAGTATGGGGACGCAAGCCTATCATGGTCAGTTCAATGCTCGCTGCTTCTGTGTTTTGCATTCTCACAGCATTCAGTCCTAATTTTCATTTTCTGTTGGTGTTTCGAACTATTGAAGGAATTTCATTGGCGGGTCTGCCCTCTATAGCAATGGCTTATCTTGGGGAAGAAATAGAATCCAAGAGTCTAGGCACAGCAATGGGTCTATATATATGTGGCAATTCAATTGGTGCTGTTTTTGGCAGAGTTTTCTCAGGTATGTTGAGTGACTACTTTGGCTGGCACATAGCAATAGGGGGAATTGGTATCACAAGTTTAGCTGCCACCCTGATTTTTTGGAAATGCCTACCACCTTCGCGGAATTTCAAAGCTCGTCAATTAAAAATTGGAAAGTTAGGTAAATCATTAATTGACCATCTGAAAGATCCCGTTTTGATTTGTCTATTTGTTATGGGATTTTTACTTTTAGGCAGTAATGTTGCGTTGTTCAATTATATTGCTTATGCATTACTTGAAAGGCCTTACTCATTAAGTCAAACATTTGTAAGTTGGATATTCTTAATTATGATAATTGGAATGTTTAGCTCTGTCTGGACTGGGAAATTGGTGGATCGTCACGGTAAGCAAAAAATATTATTCATTAGCTTATTAATTACATTGACCGGTGTCTGTTTGACTTTGGATACTCATTTATTTATTAAAATACTTGGACTTGGATTGTTTACTTTTGGATTCTTTGGAGGTCATTCGATTGCAAGCAGCTGGGTCGGTCAACGTGCATTACAAAACAAAGCACAAGCCTCCTCATTATATTTATTTCTTTACTATACTGGCTCAAGTGTAGGAGGAACACTAGGAGGGGTGTTTTGGTCCACATACGGATGGGGGGGAGTAATCAGCATGAATGTTGGCTTCCTCATGATTGGTTTTATGCTTTGGGCGTGCGTTTCAAAAATTGTACTGAATTCGAAGAAAGTTACTAAGGTAGTCGAATTTGATTAATAATAGGTATTAGATTGTGAAGAAAAACACTTAAACTATCGGGGCAGGATAGTTGCAGAAGGAATTTCCTTATTTGAATTGTTCCATTAGATTGAGCAAATGTTAACGGCTAATCATTTTCCTTTAATTGGGTAACCCTGAGTATTAGTACATTTCCTTAACATAGTGAATAGGATAATTAAAAAAATCTTTGAAGGCGTTGAGAAAAATGTATGATGCTCCTTTTTCGTATCCCCACCAATATCAATATCAAAATCCTTATTATTTTAATGTACCAATAATTAACAATATGATACAGCACAAATGCTGGACTACACATGATGTTGCTAACCGATTGGATTTTTTTCAATCATCAATTGGAAGGAATGAAATCGGACTAAAAGATTATGGACAGAAACCATTTGTAATCAATATTAATGAAGCTACAAAACAAAACAATAACTACCGTACCGCATTATGGACAGGAAATCATTTTCAAGTTACATTGATGAGTCTTAAAGCTGGGGAAGATATCGGTTTAGAAATTCACCCTAACGTTGACCAATTTTTACGCATTGAACAACGTAAAGGGATTGTTCAAATGGGCAAGAGAAAAGATAATTTAAACTTTGTACGAAATGTTGATGATGATTTTGCCATTATGATACCTGCTGGAACATGGCATAATGTAACCAATACAGGTAATATCCCGTTGAAAATTTATTCTATATACGCACCTCCACAACATCCATTTGGCACGGTACATGTAACTAAAGCAGACGCTTTGGCTGCAGAACACCGTTCTGACTGTGATATGCACTATTCTCATCCAACAAAGTATCTAAATAGGATTCAAACAAATAATTTTAACATCGTAAAAACAAGCTTTTCTAAGGAGGAAGCAGCAGCGATAGCTTTACTTCTAGGCATTGATTTTAATAAAAGCAAGTTTGATTTAGATGAGTTTTGGATGGGAGTAAATACCGAGCTTGAACATGGAAAAATATCCAGCCAAACAAATGTAACTGGTGATGATCCTATTATAACGGGGAAAATTGCCCTAGCTCATCTTCACGAGTTCCCTGATTACTACAAAAGACTAAAGGTGCTTGAGGAAGAAGCAAAAGCCTATTGGAACATGGGTTAAATGATAAGAACAACTCATATTTTCAAGCGAGTTTGTGAAATGTTTTTCTTAAACTAATGGGTGCGTTAGGTCACTAAAAGAAAAAGGAGAGTACATAGTATACATGGCTAATATGTACTCTCCTTTATTAAGGTTTTTTAAAATTAGTTATAGAAAACTTCAGCTCGGTTATGAAGCCACCGTCCTCGAAGGGTTGCCAAAACGAGCAGTCCACTGTGCGGTAAAAAGTGCGCAATTGTTGAAAATCGTAATAAGTTGTACTGTAGCTTTTTTCGAATGGGGGAAATCATTTTCTTCATTGTATTGAATAATTGGGCCACTCTCCAGTAGCTCCCATCTTTCATAAAAGAGTTGGGTACGTTTGTTATCATTCGCAGTAACTCACGAAATATAATCAAATACTTTTAAAAAAACGACAAAGGGTTTATTAAGATACTTAAGGAATTACTGAAGTATAGTATCTTTAGGGGGAAAGTATATGCAAACTTTGGAAAAAATCAGCAATCGATGTTGGTATCAAACACCTGTTTCAGAAACGGATAGACCTATTCTAGGAGTAGTGGTTGGAGAAAACAGATCGTTAATGATTGATGCAGGAAATTCAGAAGCACATGCTAATTGTTTTCTTAAAGAGCTTAAAGAACAAGGTATTCCACTTCCAAGCATCGTTGTGCTTACACATTGGCACTGGGATCATATTTTTGGTTTGTCTGCTTTGAATATGCTGTCAGTTGCTTCTATTCAAACGAAAGCTAAAATTAAGAACCTTGTTTCGTACGAATGGACAGATTCTGCTTTAGAAGAACGAGTGAAATCGGGATTGGAAATTGAATTTTGTGCCAATGCAATCAAAAAAGAATTTGGAAGTGAAAGAAATATTATCATTTCATTACCAGATTTATCCTTTGAACAGAGAGTGGAGCTTGATCTAGGAGGAGTATCTTGTCTTTTGCAGCATGTAGGTGGCAATCATTCCCCAGACTCTATCATTGTCTATATCAAAGAAGAAAAAATACTATTCCTTGGCGACTCTATTTATGCAGATATCTATTCAAACAAAAGGAATTATACGACTAAAAGTACGATTCAATTATTAGACACAATCGATCAATTTGATGCTGAAATCTATGTCCTATCCCATTGGAAGCCAATATCGAAGGAAGAATATCAGAAAGAAGCAATACTATTAAGGACTGTAGCCACATTGACAGATCAATATAAGGGACGCTTTGAAGATATAAAGAAATCTTATCAACTCAAGCTAAACAGAGAGCTAAATGAAGAAGAGCTTGAAACGATTGGATACTTTGTGAACGGGTTCGAAATAAATAATTAGTTTTATAAGAATTCCTATTTGTTAACGGTGGGCATTTTATAAAATTGGAGACGATGCCTTTCTTATAGAACTATCAGGTGCGTTAGTTGAAGACATAAATGAATTTGGAGCTATGATCATAGCTCTTTTTTAGTGGTACTAAAGTTAGCTTAGTTTTATATAACTTAAATACTTTGGATTATTTTACCCTTATGAATAATTACTCATCATTGTTATTATTTTCTTAAAGGTTTAAATTACTTTACTGATCTTGAGTTTAATTTTGATATCGTTAATTCACCATTAAGGAATGTGGTTTACTGTGAGATCAATAAATAAAATTAACTTAGTTACAAAGTTATTAATTTTAATAATTTTTTTCTGTTTTAATACATATATTTGTTTTATGCAAGAGACAAAACAGAGGGCATGGTTACTGCGTTTATAGGTATCTTTCTAGCGATTTTAGTTGCAATTATTGGGTATAGATAAGAAGCAAAGATAATCGGATTTTCTACTCCCAAAAACCTTTTAATTATCAGGTAATACTTCCAAAAAAAGGTGAGGGAAATTTGGAGCAGTAGCAGACGTTGCATTAAAAAAATTAATGTGGGGTGAAGAAATACTTTAAATAATCACAATTATCGCAAAAAAAGAGGTCGGGATACTTATCCCGACCTCTTTTTTAATACTCTACTCTTTGTTAAGCTACCTTTTTTTCCTCTATTGTTCTGTTAGTAAATAGTTTTTCTTTAAGAGTAGGTATAATCATGCCATCTACCCCATACCTTCCTGCATTCATAGCAGAAACAAGGATAAACATAGATAATAGAACAAGTTGTGGATTGGTACTTGTCGTGCCACTAAACAGATAAGAGAAGTTCATAACTAGACCAAAAAAGACAGCTGTTTTAGTGAAACAACCCAGCAATAATCCTATCCCGACGAGGAATTCTCCCCAAGGTACTAACGTATTGAATATCTCTACATTAGGAATGGCTACATTTTCAAGGAATGCAACCCACCATCCCTGAACAGCCGGATGCTCTCCAGTTGAATTTGCCAACGCACCCTGTAAGAAACCAGAAGCATCAAATTGTCCGCCTGTTAATTTCCCCCAGCCAGCCATAACCCACGTATATCCGAGATACACACGCAAAACAGCCAAAAGAATGGAGACATTTTTGTTAAGCTTTAAAAGATCAATAAACATACTTTTCCTCCCTATAAATAAAAAATAATGACTAGGAGATATAATAACATAATTGAAAACGATTTTCATTATCGATTATGTAAATATTATATAAATAATCCCCTTTTAATACAATTTGAGGTAATATAGACCACACTAAGGATACATAGAAGATCGGAGCTGTCTTTAAGGCAGCTCTTTACTTATGGAACTAGAGGGGCAGGATAGTTGAAGAACGAATATGGTTTTTTATGGTAAAATAAACTTTATTACCTTCATTAAGAGTCTACTTTCAATATGAAATTAGATGATAGATGGGAGATATTCTATTTATATTAATAATTGCTTTTGCTAGGGTAATTATTGCTATTACCGGTTTCATTTTTATATTAGGTCGAAGGATATTTGAACCGAAGAAAGAGCTACAACAAAGAATTGTTAATCTCGAAGAAGAGGTTTGGAAATTAAAATTCAAAAATAACAATCTAAGTAAGCTTTAATGATCAGGTTACAAAGGAAGTCTTAACTGTTCAGTGGGTTTCCATTAACGCAATAGTATATTCCACTATTGCATATCTACTAATGCTCCTCATAAAATCCAATTTTATTGCTTTATCCGTTCCATTCGTTTTTTACCATGTTTTTAACTTTGTATCGGGTGTGCTAGGTGTACCAAATTTTTCACCATTAAGCACGATTTTTCCATTCAGTATTGATCAACAGCCTTTATGGACTGTACTAATTCCGTTTTCATTTCTTTTAATTAGTTTAATAGCTCTCTTATTATTCGCACTTCGTAAACGAGGCGGGATGGGTGATATAATCCATGGAACAACGTAAATATCGGGTGAAGAGGTTATAAAGGGTTACCTTGCTCGACAAGAAAAGAATCCATTTTAATCAATCTTATTTCAAAATGGATTCTTTTTATTTACGCTGGAATATGGGGGGCAGGTGAAAATTTTAATCAAGCTTGATTCCAAAAATACACATAGATCTTAATTAGTTCTATATTTTGATAAATCGACTTACTGATCATTTTTCAGTTCCTATATATTCAACTTTTAGGGGACTTTCCACCTGATAATTATCCTCATGATTCAATGCATCCTTCAAAGCTTCATGCCTTTACCCATTCCTGGTTCTTCAGAAAAGAGAATATGAGCTACAGTACCTCATATTTTCTTCATCAGTATAATATCCTTTTTGTGATACACACTTAAAACCAGACCAAACAAGCTGGCGTTAATCATCGCTGATAAAGCACCATAACTCATAAATGGCAGGGATACGCTTATTATTGGTAAGAAGCCGAGAGACATTCCGATGCTGATAGTTACCTGTGCAGTGAATATGGCAAAACTGCCGGAAACAAGCATTTTCCCAAATGGGTCTTTCACAGTTTGGAATATACGGGAAATTCGCCAGATCATCCATAAAAACAGCAGACCAATGAGCAAGGCCCCGGCCCAGCCAAGCGTATAGGTAATCGTTACAAAGATAAAATCCGTCATCATTTCATTTGAAAAATCAATCTCCCCGAGGGAACCAAAATGGCCAAACCATCCGGCATCCTCAATTAGCTTTTCCAGTTTCAAATATATATACCCCGATGTCTCACTGAATTTTTCAGGCGTAATGAACCCAAAAAGCCTTTCAAATTGATAGGCCCTTATAACTTTCAACTCTAACTCTATAAGCAGAAGTGAAACACATGTAGTAAGCAGGACCGCTGCAGTGATAAGGATTTTCCTCTTATTTAGGCTGCTCCTCCAGACCATTACAGCAACCATCAATGAATAAAGCACCGCCGCCTGCAAGTTGGTTGTAAACATAAACAAAAAGGCAGAACAAACGTATAAAATGGCAGCCAAATAAACATTCATCTTTTTTGATTGCAGCATTCCGGCCCAGGCAAGCAGAAAAATTGGCAGAACCACATTAGAATCGACCGACAATAAACCCATAATATTAATTCGAGGACGGCCGTTCACTAATACATTAGAAAATTGGAACTGAAAAAGAATCAGACATCCTATCGTAAAGAAAACCCAGCCCCATCTCTGAAATTTCCGATAATCGAAAAAAAGAATGACACAGGCCAAAATTACACTTCCTGTGACAGAGGATACCTGCTTCAGCACTGAAAATGAATTACCATCCTTAAATAAGAACCAAAACAAAAACAGGCCCGTAGCTGACATGAACAGAAACATGCTCATTAGCTTCCAATCAATCTTCGGCCTGTGCAGCTTGTCCATCTTCTGCCCAATGTCAGAGGGGCTTCCCATATTCCGGACAGCCAGTTCCTCTGCTTCATCCTCTTTATATCCTTTTTTGACCAGTTCAGTTTTAGCTTGATGCAGATGGGCTTTTAATTCAGCTTCTATATATTTTTTTGCTTCTTTTGATCGGATATACGACGAAACCTCATCTAAAAAATGATTGCTTCTCAATCGGTTCTTCCTCCTTCAAACGCTGTCCGCCAACTAGCAGAGGCGGAACCACTTTTAGATTCCTTTTTCTTTAGCCACTTTTTCGCACGTTCATCCAAGGAATAGAGCTTCCTTTCTTCAGTTTCCCAAAAAGACTGGAGCCAGCCTTCCTTCTCAAGCTCATGCAACGTAGCATACAAGGAGCCTTCGTTATTTTCAAATTTCCGGATGCCTTTCTGGTAAAGAGATTCGTTAATTTGATAACCATTTTTCTCCTTATCCAATGATCTGAAAATACCAATCAAGATGTCTTCCCTACTTACATCCTGCTTTTCGATAGCAGTATGGATGGAGTTTCTATGGTTTTCAGTGAATTTCAAATCAAGAAATGTATGCTTTTTCATAGCCGATTTCAAGCGTGTTAATTTATCTTCCATCGGTGGATTCCTCCCAATAGGTTTTTAACCGTCTTTTCGCTTGGCGCATCCGGGTCTTCACCGTTCCAAGTTTGACCCCGGTAATTTCAGAAATCTCCTTGAGCTTCATTTCCTGAAAATAATGGAGATAAATGAGCTCGCGATACTGGATTGGCAGTTCCATGACTGCATCAGCAAGCTGCCTGTCTTCATCCTGCTGAATGATCTCTTCTTCCACATTATCGGTAGAAGTCCATTCCTGCTCTTCTTCCGCAGTCGAAACTTTGCGGAAGTACCAGCTTTTCCTATAATCCTTACAATGGTTAATAGCAATTCTCCAAAGCCACGTCCTTATATTTGATTGTTGGTTATACGTGGGTAGCGCCTTATAGCATTTGATGAAAATCTCCTGTGTCAGGTCCTCTGCCACAACTGCATCTTTTACATAGGAATAGACCAATTGCAGAATATCCTGGCCATAAAGGGACATGATTTCATCCAGTAAGGATTTGTCATCTTTCATTTGAGACCATTTCAACACAAACTCCTCCAAAACAGTTCACACTTCCTTCCCTAGTTATAGACGATTGTACTTATAAGAAGGTTTTCTGTTTTTTAAAATTAAACCTTTGTTACTATGAAGTACAGCTAAAAATATAGAAAACATTTTAAGAATCAGTACAGCAATAGTAGAAAATCCTTGCCTGACAACATCCAATCAGAAAAGTTTAACCGGTTATAAACATGATAAACCGAAATAAATACTAGAATTTTTTTCTTATAGAACTATAGGGGCAGATTAGTTGAATAAGAAAAAGATATTAAAGGATTATTATGATAAAACAAGAATATAAATTGAAGAAGGTTTTGGGAAAAGGTGGGACAAAAATGGAAGCGTTGATTGAAGAGTATGGTCGTGGATACGCAATGATTCGGAAAGCTATCGAAGGATTAGCGGAGGAGGAGCTTCGTTTCAAGCCCGCACCGGACAAGTGGAGCATCCATCACATTCTCATCCATGTGACGGATGCTGAGGTCTTGTCTACACATCGGCTGAAAAAAGTCTTGGCGGAGCAGGAGCCACTTCTGCTTTCGTTTGACCAAGACGCATGGGCGAATGGCTTGGGGTATGATCTGTTGGACCGTGAACAGTATTTGCTCCTGTTCCAATTGCTGCGTTCCAGTATGCAGCCCATTCTGGACCATCTGACAAATGAACAAAGCGAGCGGGTGGGGGTATATGACGATGCAGAGCGGTGCACATTTAAGCAATTGCTGGAATTCCGTGTTGAGCATGTTCGAGGACACCTTGCCCAGATTGAGAGGGTGAGGGAAGCGTATCGGCAGAGCAAAGTATAATGTCTGTTAAATTTATAGAACTAACGGGTGCGTTAGCTGAAGATCGGAGCTGTCTTAAGGCAGCTTTTTCTTATGCAACTATCGGGGCAGGATAGTTCCATAAGGAATACTGTTAAGTGACATTAAAGTCGTTTAAAAACGTCAGTCTTGTTATTCCATTAAAGGGTCGGATTGTGGAGGATTGGAAAATTTTGATTCTACAAATAATTGGGGGATTGGAAGAAGGAAAGTTATGTATAATTAGTGATGTAAGTTTCTACTTTTTATGTAATAATTATTTTGTAGAAATGTAAAGTTATAATACATACATAGTGAAGGTGGGGATCATAATGGCAACGGGAACGCATACTGTAGTAGTTCCAGTAGATGTACAAGCAGTTTGGGATTATGTCAGTGATCTCGAAAAATGGGCAACGACAGTACCAGCCTATAAAGAACATGAAATCATAAATGACAGGCAATCTATTTGGACATTTGAAGGTAGTGTGAAAGGTATTAAAAAAACAATACAAGCGCAGGTAGATATTACCGAATGGAATGAACCTTCAAATATTAAGTTTGAACTAAAAGGTTTATCAGATAATTTTACAGGAAGCGGTCACTTTACTGCAGAAGATGTTAATGGTAAAACAATAATGACTTGTACGGTGGAAATCCATGCAGGCGGATTATCTGGTGCGGTGTTAACACCAATTATTAAATGGGCTGTTCCAAAAGTAGCATCTCGTTTAACGGAATCTATCGCACGTAAAATTGCAGTATTCTCATAGTTTTCAAAGATTGAAAGCCAATTCATTTTGGAGATACCTTCTCTGAAGTATAGATGGTAACATTCTGAAGTGACCAATATAATGATATCGAGCTCTACTAGAAATTTTATAATTAGCGGAAAGGGGGCTGTCCAAAAAGGATTGCCTCTTTTTTTCAATATTCCAGAATCGCTTTTCTTAATGAACTAAGGGGTGCGTTAGCTGAAGATTGGAGCTGTCTTTAAGGCAGCTTTTCCTTATGGAACTAACGGGGCAGGATAGTTCCATAAGGAATACTGTTAAGTGACATTAAAGTTGTTTAAAAACGTCAGTCATGTTATTCCATTAAAGGGACAGATTGCCGAGGAAACAGTTGAAACATATATATGGAAAATTATTTGAAAGGATATACTAAGATGAGTTCGATGATATTTAACCCTTATTTGGGGACATTTTGGCTACCATCGGAGGTTCATTAACAAAGCGTAGTTAGAGGAGATTAAAATGGAGAAGCAGGCTGTTTTATTTCATTCATTAGAGGGTGAAAAAATCATCAAAGCACTAAGGATAGAGGATGTTCAAGAGATACATCATTATGCGTCAGATCAAGAGGTTTCACGATTTATTGGCTGGAATTTGATGAGTACTTTGGAGGAAACTCGTCAGTTCATTGAAATAATGTTAAAACGTGAGTCGGCAGGAACTCATTTATATTCCTCCATTGTTGAAAAATTAACTCAAGCAATTATAGGAACAGCCATAATTTTCAATTTTGACCAGACAGATAAAAAGAAGAGGTTTGTTGACGATAATTTCAATAAAATATATTCCCTTCTTATTCAGTTAAAGGGTGCGATTCTTTAATAAGAATCGCTTTTCTTATACAACTACCATGAAAATAAGTTTCTTTAAAAATGGAAAAATGACAATACTTAAGAAGACTCTGCTCAATCGTTTAATAAAAGAGGAGAGCGTTAATTAATTAGTCTATGGATTGGGGTTGACCGGATTAAGGTCAGTATCAGTATTGACACTTCCTAACCATTTTCATTCTTTGCGATTCATGGATGGCTAACGGGTGGGTTAGTTGCAAATTAGAGCTATCATTAAGGCAGCTCTTTTATTATGGAACTAACGGGACAGATTAGTTGTACAAGGAATAAGACTTTATAATATTGAATTCTATTGTAGATGATGAAAGGGGAATTAAATGTACTATAAGGTCATAATAAACATGCCAATATCTAATCATGAAGTACCAGAATTAAGGGAACTGATTGGTTGGGGAAGACGAGACAAAGACTTCCCAACCTTATTCAAACGATGTAACTTTTGGGCTGGAGTAAGAAACGAAAATAATAAACTTATAGCATTTGGTTATGTTGCTGGTATGGGATTAGAACATGGTTATATGGAAGACATAATTGTTCATCCTGATTATCAAAAAATGGGAATTGGTGTGGGGTTAGTAAGAGAATTATTAAGCGAATCTGAACGGTATGGTTTAGCAATTGTTACCTTAACGTATGATTCCAAACATAAAAACTTTTATGAAACCTGTGGCTTTACTCCCTGTTCAGGTGGGTTATGGAAAAAACAGTAATGAACTAACAGGTGCTTTACTTCATTATCAGGAGCTGATCAGTAGCTCCTTTTATTATGGGAATTATTAATGAATGAGATTTGAGCACAAAAAGACCTCTTGATATGATGAAAGTGTCCCAAGCTCGTAAGCGAAAAGGACAAAAACATCATAAACATGAGGCCAATCATGAATTATAACCAAAACAAGTAAATCGGTCAAATTTTAAAAAAACGGTACAATTAATGGGTCGTCCCGCCTACTGTATGAATATCCGATTCATATTTAGCAGCTGTGACAGCAGCTATTTTTATGCCCTTAACAATTGTCTCAAGGCTTAAGCTAGGCGCTTCTTTATTAATAGTTTGCTCCGGAATGAAAGGAATATGGATAAATCCACCCCGGATGCTTGATGAGGTTCGGGTGATATAGTCCATTAATCCATAGAAGATATGGTTGCATACAAATGTTCCGGCGGTATGGGATACCGATGCAGGAATGTTGCTTTCCTTCATGTTTTCGACAATTCTTTTGATGGGGATCGTAGACCAATAGGCTACTGGCCCATTGTCTGTAATAGGCTCATCAATAGGCTGGTTTCCCTGATTGTCTGGGATTCTAGCATCATCCATATTGATTGCCACCCTTTCAGGTGTGATGTGAAGCCGACCCCCGGCTTGTCCTACACAGATAACGATGTCAGGATTATGCTGCTGGATAAGCTGCTCCATTACTGCAACTGATTTCCCGAATACAGTTGGGATTTGTTCAGCAACTAGAGTCACATCCTCAATAACTTCTCCATGTAACTGTTTTACTGCTTCCCAGGAAGGGTTTACTCTTTCTCCGCCAAAGGGCTCAAACCCGGTTAATAACACTTTTTGCTTCATGAAGATCCCTCCTATACTCCTAATGAAACAAGTAAGTACATAAGTACGATATTGAAAGCTAATACTGCCAAAGCTGTTGGAACTTGAACTTTTATGACATGGTTTTTATCTTTCAAGTCCAGCAAGGCTGCCGGCACAATATTAAAGTTGGCAGCCATTGGCGTCATTAATGTTCCACAATAACCCGCAAACATAGATATGGCAGCTATATGATTTGGATTAGCGTCAAATTGGTTAATCAGAAAAGGAATGGCGATACCTGCAGCCATAACCGGGAAGGCAGCAAAGGCGTTCCCCATGATCATAGTGAATATAGCCATGCCGAGACAGAAAATGACCACAACCCAAAATAGCGAACCTTCGGGAATGATTGCTGTTACAGCTTTGGAAACGACTGTACCAACCCCTGCATTTGTGTAAATGGTTCCCAATGTTGCAAGTAGCTGTGGCAGCAATACAGCCCAACCAATAGATTCTAGCAGGCGACGTGATTCTTTCACAGCTCCTGTAGGTGTTCCGCGTGTCATCACCATCGCAAAAATAATGGCAGTCAAACACGCCAGACCTAAAGCAACCATCGTTACATTAGATGGATCCAGCAAAGCCTTTCCGCCAATTTTAACACCGTCTAGCAGCTTAGAACCAGCTAAGGTTAAAATAGGAATCAAGATGGCGGGTAGGAAAAGACGGCCGCCAAGCCGTTTTCTGCGCTCTTCCTTTACAGTAATGCTTTCTTCAACATGTTCGCTTTTCTTTAACCCGCCACCTGCAATGATTAAAACCATAATAATAACCATAAGCCCAATGTAAAATGGCGGAATAATTTGGCCGAACATTAATGTAATTGAATAAATCAAGTAAAAGCTTCCCGTAGTCAACCGGCGGCTGTTCGTCCGATCAGTGAAAATATATAGGGAGCAGCCTAGAACAATGATGCCCATCAATACGTAAATCATTTCAACTGAGAATATCATAATAGATGCTCACTTTCTCTTTGGAGTGTTTATCATTATTGGCCACGACTGCCCAAACGTTTATCCAGCTTTTTATCAAACATACGGAGGCGAATGGCGTGTACAATAAAAGCAAAGATGGCAGTAGGAATTCCCCATAACGCCATTGATATTGGGTCAGCAGGTATATTGTTCTGTTCAAAAAATCCATTCATCAATAGAATTGCACCAACCGCCACGAAAATATCTTCTCCGAAAAACAAGCCGATATTATCGGTAGCGGCAGCGTGTGCACGGATTTCCTGTTGCTCTTTCTCCGGTAGCTTACCATATTTTGTTAGAGCAGCCCCTTCTGCCATTGGGGCAATCAGCGGACGTACAGTCTGCGGATGACCACCAAGGCTGTTTAAACCAAGAGCAGCTCCGACTTCCCTGATCAATAAATACATGGTCAATACCCGGCCAACTGTGATGGCTTTAATTTTTGATACAACCTTTGAAGCTTGCTGCTGGAGACCATTTTTTTCAAGCAGCCCAATAACGGGAAGCGTGACTATGAGAATAGACATGTACCTGTTAGTTGTAAATGCTTCGCCAAATTGCGTAATAATACTAGTAATGGGAATACCTGCAATCATCCCCGTAACGAGTGCTGAAATCGTTACCACAACTGCCGAATTGAATCTAAGTACGAAGCCAATCATGATTAAAAGAACACCAATTAGAACCATACATATCCCCTTTCTTATTATTAAAACTATTCTGCAAAAATATAAACTACATGTTATTGTACATTAAAGTAAGAATTTTTGAAATAAATTTTTTATTAATCCAAGTGACTAATTATGTGAAAATCAAAGTCTTTTATAATGAAAGAATAGAAAAAATGCATCAAAAATACTTATTTACAACAGTAGAAAAACTAAAAATGGGACACGCCTATTTCTGTGGAAGAAGCATTAAAGAGATTCAAGAATAATATCACCAGAAATAGGATTGTTATATAGTCTATTTAACTAACGGGTGCGAAGATCTAAGCTGACTTTAAGTTCGCTTTTTCTTTATTCATCTATCGAGCGCAGTTTAGTTGAAGAAGGATTATTGATTCTAGCTGCCGAATAGTTTAAATTAACCGATCCAGCTCCAGATGCGGTGCAAGGGGTCATCTTAGCCACAAAATGACTAAGGTAAAAAAATAGTTTAAATGAAAGAAGTGAAGGTTTTGATTAAATATAAATGCCTCCATCATGTAAGTCTTACTGTGACAGATTTGGAAAGAGCAAAAGAATTCTATGGTAAAACTTTATGTTTAAAAGAAATACAGCGTCCTGATTTTGATTTTCCAGGTGCCTGGTATGAAATAGAGGGACATCAACTTCACTTGATAGTCGATCCCTCTTCACAGACAATTCGTAAGGATAAAAGCTTATCCAGCAGAGAAGGTCACTTTGCCCTTAGAGTCGAGAACCACTATGATACTCTTAATTGGTTAAAACAGAATAAAGTTGAAATACTTGAAAAACCATACGGAAAAAGTGGATTTGCACAAATTTTTTGTGCCGACCCAGATGGTAATTTGATTGAACTAAATGTTAATCAAAAAGATCTATAAGTAGGCAAAGATAAAGGCTGCCATTACTGGCTATTTTCTTATTGAAGTAACGGGTCAGATTAGTTGAAGAAGGGCAAAGATATGATGTCTAATATACAGTACCTATGTTCAGGGTTAAGAGTAAGATACGAACAAGGTGTTAATTCAAGAGTAAGACAAGCCTGTATATATTTTGCTATTTGGTTACGAATAAATAAGAAATTTCCAATAAGGTGTGTTGTGTACATTAAGAAAGATTATCAGATTAAAACTTTAGATACTAAAGAGATGGTAAGTGCGACGTTTTTTGCTCCTTACGATAAGGATGTGGAGCCATACATTAGAGTTGCAACAGGGGATTATGAAGAATTAGTATCTGAACGAGGAGAAGAGGATGCTGTCTTTGCTATTTTAAATAGTATGGCTCACGAAATTATTCATTATCACAATGGATTGAGGATAGAGATTTTGATGAAGATGAGGCGGAAAACACAAGTACAATATTGGTAGATAATTATTATGATTGGACGGAGTGAAATTTCAAATTTCATTATTCAACAAATGGGTGCTTTACTTCATTAATGGAGGTTGCTGCGGCAACCTTTTTCTTACGGAACTTATGGGGCAGTTTAGTTGAATAAGAATCCTTTTATTTCACTCGAATAAAAGGAATTATATAGTAATATAAAAATGAAAGGAAATTGGTTTTTAAAAGGGGAAATCCTTTTGGAAAATTCATTCATTGGTGGTGAGATTCTCATTGGAAAATATCCAAAAGATGTATGAGCATTTAAATTGGGCTAATCAACGTATTCTTGAAACATTGCAAAGTATTGAAGATAAAAATCAAGAGGTGAGCCGTTTGTTTTCCCATATCCTACTTGCAGAAAAAGTATGGATGACTAGATTACGAGGATTGGACAGTTCACGACTGCCCATCTGGTCAGAGGTCGATATAGAAGTCTGTGCAGAGCTTGTTATGCAAAATAAAGAGAGTTTAACAACGTTTCTTACTAATTTATCAAATACTGACCTGGATAAATTAATATCCTACACAAATAGTAAAGGAAAAGAGTTTAAGAATTCTGTACGGGATATTTTAACTCATGTAGCATTGCATGGTCAGTATCATCGAGGACAGATTAACTCACGACTTCGAGCAGATGGTTTTGAACCAGTTAATATTGACTTTATTACATTTGTGAGATAGATGTATTCGGGGTAGCCTTGTTCAATACTAGTTTATGATTTGCGACTATGTTCCACTAACAGGTGCGTTAGCTGAAAATCGGAGCTGTCTTTAAGGCAGCTTCTTCTTTATGCAACTAACGGGGCAGGTTAGCTCAATAAAAAAAGGACTTAAACTTTGAAAGGCGAAGTGAATCAATAAGAAAATACATTCATAAGGAGAGATATATTGAAAAAAATTAGAGAAGCAACAGACAAGGATATGAAAGTAGTTTATATGATGGGCTATGATGTTTGGGGAGACAGAATGCTTTCTCAAGAATATGTAACGATGTGTCAGGGTTCCAGTAAGTACAAAAAGGGGAAATGGTATGTTCTGGAGGAAACTGATACAAAAGAGTTATTAAGTTCCCTAATAGTATATGAACTAAATCTTTCAGAAGACTTACTTGTTAGAGGGATTGGGTCAATTGCTACTCCTTTACATTTAAGACAAAAAGGGTATGCTTCTATATTAATTGAAGAAGTGATAAACAAATTAGAGCAAAATATAGATTGTAATAATTTTTTCTTATATAGCGATATTGGGTCAGACTTTTATAGAAGATTTAATTTTATTGAAATACCTTCTTCTAAGCAAAAATATAAGGATAGTATTTGTATGTATTATTCAAAAGAAAATGATATTGACTCCATATCTTTTGATATTCCCGACTACTTTTAAAAGATATTCTTATGGAACTAACGGGGCAGGTTTGTTGAAGAAGGATTATGGAAACTGAACATAGAATATATCGATACCTATATTTAATTGTATTGATGTTAAACTTTATCTTGGAGGTGTTAAATTGAATACTGCCAACTCTTATAATATTTTGGCTATATCGGGAAGTTTAAGGGAAAAATCATTGAATTCAGCATTATTGCGTTCTGTTATTTCAATGATTCCATCACAGGGAACCGTCGTTAATTACAGTGAAATGGCTCAACTCCCTCATTTTAATCCGGATTTAGATTTAGATGAAATTGATACTGCTGTTGCAGATTGGCGTAAATTCCTAAAGGAAGCGAATGGTGTACTAATATGCACACCAGAGTACGCTAAAGGGGTTCCGGGGTCCTTGAAGAACGCACTTGATTGGGTGGTGTCATCTGGGGAATTCGTAAACAAACCTGTAGCAGTTATTAGTGCCTCCCCACACCCCGATGGAGGTGCAATAGCTAATGCTTCTCTTCTGGGTACACTCTCGATGATGAGTGCATCAGTGGTAGAAGGAGGAATATTGACGGTCCCTTTTATCAACAAAAAATTAGGTAAGAACGAAGAAATAATTGATGCAGAATTGAGGTTTAACATTGAGAATCTGTTGAATGCCTTGTTTCAAGAAATCAATAACAATGGTTAGTCAGAATTGCATCGCGATGAAAGTATCCTTTCTTAATTAGTGGGGTGCAAGAGATTAACAACCGGCTGTCATTGTCGCAGCTTTTTTTTATTCCGGGTAAAGATTGTGAAGAAATGTACTTAAACAAACAGGTTATTTCGTTAGGCAGCCCGTTGGGCATGAGCTCGGTATTGTACCGGGCGGGCTCATGCCTTTTAATTTTGCCTTGATTCGTTTGTGATTATAGTATTCTATATATTTTGCTAGTTCCTGTTTCTAAGGCTCGTTTCGTGAGAAAAGCCCGGCTCTTCAGCACGCATTGCGAAAACTGAAGAGCCGGACTTAACATAAGTTGAAATTATTTCACTTCTACCCATCCGTTTTTAATAGCTAGAACAACAGCTTGTGTACGGTCGTTTACAATCATTTTTTGAAGAATGTTAGTCACATGGTTTTTTACTGTTTTTTCACTGATGTATAAAGTTTCGCCGATGGCACGGTTGCTTTTTCCGTATGCTAAAATTTGAAGAACTTCACACTCGCGTCGAGTCAATAGGTGAAGCGGTCTTCTGATCTCTACAGCATGCACTGAATCACGATCAGTAGCTAAACGGCGATATTCTTTGACTAGATTATGTGTCACCTTCGGATGAAGGTATGAGCCACCTTCTGCGACTACACGAACAGCATCAATTAACGCATCTGCGTCCATTTCTTTCAACAGATAACCTTGTGCTCCTGTTTTCAATGCATGCTGTACATAGTTTTCATCATCATGAATCGATAAAATGATGACTTTCGTTTCAGGGTAACGGTTTACAAGCATTTTAGTTGCTTCGACACCGTTCATATTCTGCATGTTGATATCCAGGATAACGACATCTGGTTTGTGTGTTTTAACAAGATCCATAGCCTCGCTTCCGTCATCGCCTTCGGCAACAACATCAAAGGATGATTCAAAATCTAATATACGCTTAACGCCTTCACGGAAAAGCTGATGGTCATCGATAATGATGATACTAGTCTTCAACGGCTTCTTCCTCCTAATTTATTTAAATGCCTATTCTCTAAAATTTATAAATGATAGGGAATTTTCTTTTCAGCAGCTTTTACAAAGAATAGCATATTTTTTCGTTTTGGGGATAATCCTTTTTCTTAGCTTGATGGCGATGTGGCGGTACCCCTATAGTAACTAAACTGTAAACGGATTGTTATACAAATAGCATTGTTGGAGGAGAATTCATTGTATATAATTAATCCTCGTTAAGGAGTGTTGAAAAATGATAAGCGTCACAGTAGATAAGTTAAAATTTAAGAAACAATTATCGAGGATTGAACAAATCACACTGAAAGATTTTCTGTATACCTGGGTAGGTAGTTCAAGCAAGGGATTTGATGATTTTTTTCACCTTGAGTACACAGTAGATGTATTTGCCAAAATGGAAAAAACGACGAATGACACCGATTTGTTGATTTCTGATGATGATTATTTCAGATACATAACATTGACGGAAGATAATCAAATTGTGATAGGTGTTTTAGATATGAATTCAGAATTAAAACATAGAATAATTGTTCACTAGATAAGATTAAATAATTCTTGTTTTCTTTAACCCATACAACAAGAGGCAGCGTGGTACACTGTCTTTTTTTATTTGTTCACTATATGTCATTGTTTGTTATACCTTGGATAATGATATTAAACGAGAAAAAATATTAAAAGGGCCAGATGTAAAGAAGGAATACGTTCTACAAGATGCATTAGATGAGATAGTACGAAGTGATTACTTTATTGCGAAAACCGACCAAGGAGAGTATAGGATAAATTCTTCCTTAATTCGTTATATACAGGTTTTGCATGAAATGCATTGTTTTAAATACCATACTGACCATCAATGACTAGTGAGTAAATAAAAGGTTATTTCTTTGCATAGTTTTCTTAAATTTTGTTGAATAACTTGAATATGGGAGAGAAGATTAATGTCAGAAACGTATCGTTCTCGTCAGGAACGAAAACAAGTGGAAAAAACAAAACAAGATCAAAAAAAAGATAAAAATCCCCCTAAAAGAAGGTCTTTCTTGAATAAAGTTTTACTTTGGTTTTTACTGTTAGGTGTTGTTTCAATTGGAATAGGGGCAGTTACGGTTGCAGCAATGATTAAGGATGCACCTAAAATAGATGCTTCAAAACTAGTCGATCCGCTTTCTACCAAATTATACGATAAAAACGGGAATTTCCTTTACGAATATGGTAAAGAAAAGCGGACAAAAATTGAGTATTCTCAAGTTCCAAAAATGTTGGAACATGCTTTCATTGCCACGGAGGATGCACATTTTTATGAACACAATGGCATTGATATAAAAGGAACTGCGAGAGCAATCTTCAAGAACCTAAAAGGGGATTTCGGATCTCAAGGCGGAAGTACCATTACACAGCAGGTCATTAAAAACTCCTTTTTGTCACCTCAGAAAACAATAAAGCGGAAGGTACAGGAATGGAGCTTGGCCTATCAGCTTGAGCAAAAGTATTCCAAACATCAAATCTTAATGATGTATTTAAATAAGATATACCTTGGAGACGGGACATATGGTGTAGCAGCTGCCGCCAAAAATTACTACGGAATCGATGCCGATCATCTAAATAAATTAACGCTTCCGGAGGCCGCTATGTTGGCGGGGCTCCCACAGAGTCCAAGTAATTACGATCCCACTGAACCCGAACATGTGAAAGCTGCAACAAATCGTCGTAATATTGTTTTAGAAGCTATGTATAAACAAGGGTATATTACGAAAAAGCAATTGGAGGATGCAAAGAAGGTTTCAGTTACAGCAGGACTTGTTCCAAAAACGAAACAGCAAGGAATGCCGTACGAGGCGTTTTTGGACGCTGTTGTAAAAGAAGTTGAAAGAAAGCTGAAAAATGTAGATATCAGTTCGGATGGATTATCTATTTATACGACGCTAGATCCAAAAGCTCAGACCTTTGCGGACAAAATAATGAACACCGATACGATTATTTCTTATCCAAATGACAATTTTCAAGGAGCCTTCGTATTTTCAGATACAAAAACAGGAGAAGTTCGAGCTATTGGAAGCGGTCGAAACCAATATAAAGCTTCCTTCCGAGGCAACAACTTTGCGGTTGATATTAAACGTCAACCAGGATCTACTTTCAAGCCAGTCTTTGATTATGGTCCGGCTATTGAAAATTCAAAATGGTCTACAGCACACCAAATTAATGATCATAAGATAACCTACTCAAATGGTCAGTCTATTTCTAACTGGGATCATCAATATCACGGAATGATGTCGATTAGAACAGCACTTCAATGGTCATACAATATTCCAGCACTTCTTACCCTTCAAGATGTAGGGATGGATAAAGCACAAAATTTTGCAGAAAATCTGGGTATTACTTTTAATAATAATAAGGTGTACGAATCATATGCGATTGGAAGTAATACGGTTAATCCATTAGAGTTGGCAGGGGCATATAGTGCTTTTGGAAATAATGGTGAATACAATACACCACATTTTGTTCGTAAAGTTGTCTATCCTGATGGCAGAGTTGTTAATTTAACTCCAAAGCCAAAACGTGCTATGCATGATTACACAGCTTATTTGGTGACGGATATGTTACGGACAGTCGTAAAATCTGGTACAGGAAAAACAGCAAATGTCCTTGGACTAGATGTGGCTGGAAAAACTGGCACAACCAATTTTGACAGTAAAACCAGAGCACAATATGGATATCCAACCGGTGCGGTAAATGATAGTTGGTTCGCTGGTTATACACCGCAATACACTATGGCGGTTTGGACTGGATATACTAAAAATGGTCCAGGTAATTATATGGATGGAAATTCAACTAAAATCTCGCACCAAATGTTTAAGGCCATGCTGGAAGCGTTTGGAACAGACCAAAGTAGCTTCCAGCAGCCTAGTGATGTATACCGGGTGAATAATGAACTGTTCATTAAAGGTGCAAATCCTGAAGAAGCTCCACCAGTTACAAAAAATAATAAAGAAAAATCATTGGATATTGGTGGAAATAAAGAGGGTAAAAAACATAAACAAGAGGAAGAGAAGCCTAAACAACAAGAGGAAAAGAAACACAAACAAAAGGAAGAGAAGCATAAACAACAAGAGGAAAAGAAACACAAACAAAAGGAAGAGAAGCATAAACAACAAGAGGAAAAGAAACACAAACAACAAGAGGAAAAGCAACACAAACAATAAAGAGTTTTTAGGATGGGATCGCATTGGTTCCATCCTTTTTTATGATACACATAAGAGAATGTGAGGGTTTCTACTTAAACTAGAGGGTGCGTTAGCTAAAGATCAGAGCTGTTTTTAAGGCAGCTTTTTCTTTGCAACTAAAGGGGCTGGTTATTCTAAGAGGAGTATCCTTGATACATATAGAATTGTACATAAATCAAAGCTAAAGGAGGAATTAAAAATGGATAAGGAAAAACAATTAATTATTCCTTTGGAGGGCTTAATAAAATTAAAAGATAATTCAACTAGATTATTTCTTAAATATAAATTTGTAATTTACCCCATAGTTTTTATTGGTTTGCCTTATTACTTTATAGAAAACAATGATTTATATTCTTTTGTTATTGCTTTTAAAATTATCACAACCTATATTTTGCCTTGGGGTATTTTCTATTGTTTGATTCAAATAATGAGAAAAATAAAATAAACAATGTGCTTAAGTCAAGTTACTAAAGACTAAAGGCAGCTTTTTCTTCTTTGACTAACAGGTGCTATTGTTTAATGAAAAATCTACTAATCTAGTATAATAGTTCTTCTTTTGTCTATACTGTCTATTAATATGGTATAGATTGGAGAGAAACAGGTATGATCTTAACTGATGTATGGGGTTTATATAAGGCAGATAAGCAAATCCAAGGTTATTCTCCACAAACATTAAAGGCCTATTACGTCCAATTTAACTTGTTGGTGAGTAGTTTTGGAAATATATCCATTCAAGAACTTTCAACTAATTCTCTTAAAGTTTATCTGGGAAAAGCAGCTGAAAAGCTTAAGCCATCCAGTCTGGGTCACAGAATTCGATTTATTAAATCTTTATTTAGATGGGCTCAGGATGAAAATTTAATTAATGGAAATCCTGCTTCCAAAATCAAGGAACCAAAATTAGAATTAAGGGTACCAAAATACTTGTCTGAAGAGGAAATTGAACATTTGCGGGAAGCTTGTCATACAACATTCGAAAATGCTTTATTTGAGTTTATGTATTCAACAGGATGCAGAATTGGTGAAGCAATAACTCTAGATAGGGCCTCAATCAATTTCTCTAATCAATCAGCAATCGTTTTAGGTAAAGGGCGTAAAGAACGAGAAGTATATTTCAATACTCGTTGTGAAATATGGTTGAAGCGATATTTAAGTGAGCGAAAAGATCATGAGGAAGCACTATTTGTGACAACACGCGCACCCCATCGAATGAGTATTTCTCAAGCGAGGAACATTATAAAACTGGTAGCAAAGAGAACGGACATTAAAAAGAGCATTCATCCCCACCAGCTTAGACATAGTTACGCCACAAATTTATTGAATAATGGAGCGCCTCTAGAAGTGATTCAAAATTTAATGGGTCATGAAAAAAGTGAAACCACAAAAATTTATGCATATCTAAGTGGTGCAATGCGGAGAGACTTGTATAGAAAGTATTTTTAAGGGACCAAGGGTCCTTTTTATTTTGTTATTAATAAACTATCGGGGCAGGTTACTTGAAGAAGAGCTATGTTAAAAGTTTAACTAATTTTACTAATTTATGGTAACGTTAAATTAATGAATTTTATTAGGGGAGCTAAAATTATGATTATTATTTCAATTTTTTACGGCTTTGTTGGTTTAGTTATTCTATTTTTTATTGTTCAATATGCCATTAGTATTGGGATTGACAATTCTAAAGAAGTTAAGGCTTTTCGGTCCGAACTTAAAGAAATAAAAAAACAACTCAAAGATTTAGGTGGAAAATAAACACATAAGCAATTTTTCTTATTCAAGAAATGGGTGCGTTAGCTGAAGATTTTTTGGTGAATATAAGAGATTTTGCTGAGTTTACATTGGACTATTTTTCATCAATTACTTTAACCGATATTGAGGAATCTGTTTTAAATGGAAAACCAACCATAAATAATGAAATGGTAAAGGAATGGTTGGAATGGTTAGAAGAAAACAGAGATTCTTTTTCTGATGATACTTTTCATATGGTACTAAAACAATTTGTTGATGATTTAGGTGCTATGCCAATTTGGTTTGGGGATAAAAAATTTCAAGAGGATGTGTTAGAGGGATTCAAAAGATATTTTGAGGAAAATTCATATTTTCTCGATTTTTTTACAAATGCTTATTTGGCGGGTTTAGAAGAAGATGGGCTTCGATAACTTAATAATGATTTTTAACGTTACAACAAATATATGCTTATTCAGCTAACGGGTGCATAACTTCAATAAGAAGAAATGCTTTTTTACTACACCAGCTAATAGAGGTTATTTTTTTATTGCATTAAAGGGTGCGAATATTGATTATTGGTAGTAATTGGTAATTCTGAAACGGTTGATACTGTTAAAAACCAACATAAATGAAAATGTTCAAATGAAGATACACTATCTGATGATAAAAACAGTTATTTTAAAATAACTCTAAATCACATATGAATTATATGATTTATGAAGATAAGTTTCTATAAACTCAGCCAATCCATCATTTTCGTGGTGTCCTGTAACAAAATCAGCTACTGCTTTAACCTCTTCGCTAGCGTTCCCCATTGCCACGCCAGTACCGACATGACGAAGCATCTCTATATCATTGGGTCCGTCTCCAATGGCTACGACTTCGCTTGGACTAATTCGAAATGCGTGAAGTAAGTTTTTTATAGCAGACCACTTGGAAACATTAGGAGCAACCATTTCAAACCCGTCATTCCAATTGATGACCTCTGCTTCCTTTTTAAACAAAGCGGATAATTCAGGTCTTGGTGCACCTGTTCGAACACTATATTTAAGAACATCTTGATAATTTGCCTGTCTTAAATCTCCAATATAACGTGGCGGAATTTGCCCAACTTTTGTCCAATAATCGATTTCTTCATTTGTTTCCTTACAATAAAGCCCATTTGCTGTATGGATAATAACATTACAAGAATTTTCAGCTGTCAGCTGGTGGAATCGTTCTTCGTTCAGTCGGACGGTTTTCATTTGCATAGCTCTTCCTGTCTCTGCATCGTGAATAGCGGCACCATTCAAACAGATCATTGGAGTTTGTAATCCAATTTCTTTATGGTAGGGAGCGGTTACTTCATAGTGTCGACCAGTAGCTAGAAAAACCTTGACTCCCTGATTAATGAGCCTATAAATGGCTTCCATATTTCGGCGGGAAATGTTGTTTGAGGCTTTTAGTAGTGTACCATCCATATCAATAAATATTGCACGCACATTCATTTATACTGCCTCCTCATCGTTGGTAAACCAATCATATCATCTGACTATTAAAGTCTTGTAAACTCAGTGTACAGATTTAATAAAGTTTATTGGGAAGTAAGGGACGGTTCTATGCAAGGTAAAAATATTATTCCATTAACGGGTGCTATTGTTGAATAAAACTTAGATTTTTATACGACTTTATTGTTATATTTTTTAGTGTAGTGAAGTATCTTACATTAAAAATTAAACAACTATATTTTTAACCCCGTCCTAAATTTAGAACGGGGTTATGCTTGTTTAAGCTTTTAAAATTAAATAACTTTATTATCTCTACTCATTTGCATACATTACCAATACCTTAAGCGGCACCATCTCCACTTACCGAATCGATCCCAATGGATCACTTTCGGTGGTAAGGCATATTACCAGTACACCGCCAGGTACAGCTCCAGGACTGCCGATGGATGTTGGAGTGAGTAAAGATGGACGGCATTTTTACACCCTTAACGGAAACCAGGGTACAGTCTCCGTATTTACTATTCAAGGTGATGGAAGTCTAGTTAGATTGCAGGTTGCTGCTTGGACTAACTTTCCTTACCTTGGATCGCAAGGATTAGCTATTCTTTGATTTTATTAAGTTCACTATATTTGGTGGAATAAAAAATAAAGGGATTTTTAAAAACAAGGCTGCCGGCATAATGGCGGCTTTTGTTATGAGACAACATAATTTTCAGCATGATTGTGAAGCATTGTACTTAAAGTAACAGGTGCTTTACTTCATTACCAGGAGCTGATCAGCAGCTCCTTTTCTTATGCAACTATAGGGGCAGGTTAGTTGAGGATTGGTTATAGCTAGACAATTGAATGATACGTTTCCTTGAACTTAAAAACCTCTCTAAATTCCTCTTAATTAAGGAATTTCACGAGAGGTTTGTTTTATATGTTGCTCTTCGAAAAATACTTCTGAGTATCTTCACGTATTTGTTTAGGTAAGACACGATCAAGCTCTTCATTTAACCATGACAGTGATTTACTACGTAAGTCATCACGCATTTTTTCTTCCGCAGAGAGCATAACTAAATTGATGGTGCAAGAGGAGGGAGCTGAACAGCAATTTTCTCTATATAAATAACCATTATCTTTAATATTTTTACATTGAAATATAGGCTTAGGACCTTCAACTGCTTCAATTACATCCCAAAAGGAAATATCTTCTGGAGACTTAGATAACTTATATCCTCCCTTTACACCTGGGACAGAACATACAATACCAGCCTTAGATAATTTACCGAAAACTTTTGAAAGAAATGTCTCAGAAAGTCCTTGGAATTCTGCCAAGTCCTTTATCCCAACACTTTCCTTAGAAGGAACATCAATTAAATAAACCAGACAATGTAAAGCATATTCAACTCCGACACTATACTGCATATAAACTCACCTGCTTTTGATTTTAAGGGTTATCAAATTGTATCTAGTATTTAGTATGTTAGTCAAATAAAAGAAATCTCTTTTGGGTAAATAATATTCATTTGACAAAAATAATTATAGTACATATTATAGATAATGTTAATCGTCGATTAACTTAGTCTTTAATTAAAACCTCAAATTTATTTTAAAGGAGAAATCAAATGAACAAAACACTTATCATTAACGCACATCCAAAAATAGATGATACTTCTTCAGTTAGCTTGCAGGTTTTTAACCACTTTTTGAACGCTTATAAAGAATTAATTCCTGATAGAGAATTAATTGAACAGGTTAACTTGTACAGTGATGTAGTGCCTATGATAGATAAAACGGTTTTAAGTGCATGGGAAAAACAACGAAATGAACAGGAGTTAACTAGCCAAGAACAAAAAGTAACGGAGCGTATGTCCGAGATCTTACAACAATTTAAAAGTGCAGATACGTATGTCATCGTTTTACCTTTGCACAATTTTAATATTCCATCAAAGTTAAAAGATTACATGGACAATATAATGATTGCACGTGAAACTTTTAAATATACAGAAAATGGGTCAGTGGGCTTACTTAAAGATGGACGAAGAATGCTTGTCATACAAGCAAGTGGTTCAATCTATACAAATGATGATTGGTATACAGAAGTTGATTACTCAAATAAATACCTGAAATCAATGTTCAATTTCCTTGGTATTGAAGATTATCAAATCATTCGGGCACAAGGAACTGCTTTACTAGAACCAAATGAAGTATTACAAAAAGCAAATAAAGAAGCTGAAGAAGCTGCTTCAAGATTAGCATCTAAATTAATCATTTAAGACAACTTATATAAATAAGGTATAAAATTCCTATAAAGTTTTTCATTAACAAAATCTATATATGATAAAGGATGATTAATTTGATGAAACCTAGAATCGGTATGGTAGGACTGGGTGGTATCGCTCAGAAAGCATATTTGCCTATTCTTTCAAAAGAAACAGATTGGACATTTGCGGGTGCATTTTCACCCAGTAGAGAGAAGAGAAAGACAATCTGCAATCAGTATCGTATACAAGATTTTGATAGCTTACCAGCATTGGCTCAAGAGTGTGATGCCATGTTTGTACACAGCTCTACTGAATCACATTATGAAGTGGTTTCGGAACTGCTTAACAAAGGGATAGATGTATATGTCGATAAACCATTGGCAGCATCTATTTCAGAAGCAGAAAAATTAGTCGAATTAAGTGAAAAATTGGGAAGAAAGCTTATGGTTGGATTTAATCGTCGTTTTGCTCCAATGTATGTGAAAGCAAAGGAAAAAGCGAATAATATAGCTTGGGTACGTGTTGAAAAGCACAGAACGGACAGTGTGGGTCCTTATTCTTATGAGTTCACAATGTTAGATGATTATCTTCACTTAGTCGATACAGTACGTTGGTTGGGTGATGGAGATCTTAGTGTGCTGTACGGAACTGTTCATACGAACGATGAAAATCAACTTTTATATGCGCAGCATACGTATGAATCCTCTCAAAATATGTCCTTCACCACAGCTATGCATAGAAAAGCAGGAACGAATTTAGAACAAATAGAATTGATAACAGACGGAGCAATTATCCGTGTAAAAAACATGAATACAACAGAAATCGAAGAAGAAAATGCAATATCTAAAATAGTTTCTTCTTCATGGGAAACAACTTTAAAACAAAGAGGCTTTGAAGATGCTGTACAGCATTTCATTTATTGTATTCAAAATGATGAGCAACCCCTTGTTGATGGATTAGAAGGGTTAAAGTCTCAACTACTTGTTGATCAATTACTAAAGCAAAAATAATTTAATTCATAAGTAAATGGTGTATAAAGCTGGCTTTTAAAGTCAGCTTTGTATTTTGATTAACTCCCTATAATCTCACTTATGTTATATAGGCAGAAAAGAAATATGTTTGTTCCACAAACGGGCGCGATTCTTTAATAAGAATCGCTTTTCTTATAGAACTAACGGGCGCGTTAGCTGAAGATCAGAGCTGTCTTTAAGGTAGCTCTTTCTTTATGCAACTAACGGGGCAGGTTAGTTTATGAAGCATAGTTTGTACTGAAATATGTGGTAAAATTGTTTTACATAATAATCCATAAATTGTTTATTCATTAGAGAAAGGTTGATAAATAAATGTACCAATTTTTCACTTTAATCGCTGAAAACTTCATGCCTATTTTTTGTATTATATTTTGTTTAAATCTAGTCAGTATTATTAAAAAAGCAGTAGCACATGAAAGTACTGCAAAGAACACAGTTTGGCTAACTGTATCTTTTATTCTTATAGCTTGGAGTATTTCTCTTTTTGCACCATTATACTGACCAGAATTTATAGCTTTAGTAAATAAATATGTATAAATATGAATTTGCTGTTGAGTAACTTCGGCTTTTTTAATAGTTTGTGCCAACTCTACAATAAGTATTATTAATACTAACGGGTGCTTTACTTCAATAACGAAGGTTGCTGCGACAGCCTTTTCTTATGGAACTATCGGGGCAGGATAGTTGAAGAGTACTGTTTGATCTTTATTCAACAATTGGGCCATTTTGTTTGAAATTTAGGAGTGAAGAAATGAATAATTTTTTTACAGCATTAACTTATGTAAATAAAATGATTTATGAGTCGAATCACTTAACTGTAAAGTCAGTTCAAGAAGAGAAGCAAAATTCTAAGTATGGTGCTGGTACATTTCAATTATCTTCTAAAACAGTTCGATTCAGAGTTGCGAATATAACCCCTACCAAAGTAGGGCAGTTTGTTGCATTTTGGGAAAAAGACGAAAATAATAAAAATCAACCCTACTTATATGAGGAAGCCCCTGATTTATTAGTTATAACTACCTTTAAAAATGAAAATGAGTTTGGTCAATTTATTTTCCCAAAAGAAATTCTATTAGAAAGGAACATTCTTAGGTCTACTTCAACAAAGGGCAAAATGGCAATAAGAGTTTATCCTAGCTGGGATAGTCCGAGTAGTAATCAAGCAATGAAAACTCAAAAATGGCAGTTACCCTATTTTGTTGACATGTGTAATCCGAATAAATTACCCTTAGAAAAAATATTAGAACTCTATTCTTTTTAATCCTCTGCAATCGGGCGCGATTCTTGAAGAATTTTCGCTTTTCTTAATGAACTAACGGGTGCGTTAGTTCTATAAGGATCACTAAAAATAATCAAACTATTTTATAAAAACCGTATACTAAATCACTAGAAAAGAATCCATATTGATTATTTTTACAACATGGTTTCTTTTTATTTAGCTAATATGATGGGGTTCATGAGGACCTTTTGATCATTCCTACAGTTGATTCTTTTACGTGCAAATTATCACCTAAAGTAACAAGCTTTTTAATTGTTTACTATGAGTGTACTCAAAATTTACAAGATATTTTAAATTTATGTTATGAAATCAATCACTGAATGATTCTAGTAAATGAGCCTAAAAAAGCCCCTCTATATATGAGAAGGGTATTTATCCGATATCCAAAGTGGTCACATATGATTGGTGCCCATTTTTAAAATTAGCTATTCGTTGAACGGTGACAAGTTAGCTCACTTCTAGTAAGTCTATTCATCATTCGCTTCGTTCGCGATTTGCTTTAAGTATCCTTTTGGAATGGACTGCGTCAAACGGAAATGCTTTGTATACGACTGATCCTTTGTCGTAGTGATTTCAATAAGCAGCTCATCGTGTGAGCTAAGTTTATACGGCTCATGAATGAAGACATCGACAGATTTTCCTTTTTTAAGAGCTAAGGGGAACACAGCTTCTTCAAAGGAAATCGTCGCTACGCTGTCATAGTGGCCAATCGAATCAATCGTTATATCTTCGGGTGCTGTATATGTATAGAGAAGTGCTTCATCTTGCTTTGTTACCTCAACACCCTCATCTTTCAATAAAAGCACGAGAATTGTCTCAATTGGTGAATAGGCTTCAAACGAAATGTCAACGGGTACTGCACGTCCATCTAGAGATAGAAAATACTCGAGTTGATCGTCGGTCAGTTCAACAATATCTTCTCTCAGCTCATAGCCATTTTGCTTTGCTAGTACTTGTGTATAATCCGTTTCCCCATCCCCGTTCGAACGAGGCGGATAAAAACCTTTTGTTTCGTGTGCAATTTCCATTACATACGTACTATCATCTTGCTCAACTATATAGGAGACTGCTAGAGTTTTAGCAGCTTCGTCAAATTGAACCGACATGACAACTGGCTCTTTTAAATGCGTTTTAGGCCAAGCGAAATACGTTCCTATCGCTATAATAATCACCACTAAAATTATGATCCATTTCTTCACCTATTTGCCTCCTTGCTCACTTCGTTTTAAAATTTTCTGCCTAGTGTTAAAGATTCATCCAAACTTATAGGCAAATATTATTACTTCTATTCTATCGTAAATATCAAGAGCCGAGACTAATTAATTAGTCTCGGCTTAGTTTCAAACAAACGTACTAAAGCTTTTGAATGTATCTAACGTGCAAAATAGCACTTAAAATATACGCAAATTACCGCATAAAGTGACAGACAAGTGCTTTCAGATACAGTAGGCATATCAGAGCTAGCAAGCACATCTGACATAGCAACACATGATATGTCTCACTTTTTTTCCTATTTCGTTATCTGTTTCAAACAAATGATGTGTTCATTTTAAATATCAAATAGATATTTTTGTTGTTATTTCCTAAAAACACCCTACTATAATAGTAGGAGGTAGCATTTGCCATGAAAAGAATACTAGTGTTTCTAGCTACATTTATGTGTTTGTTATGGATTCTTGCACCATTTGTAAAAGGTCAATTTCAAGAAGAACCAAAAGTCTCGGAAACAAAGGCAGAAAATAAAAAGAAACTTAAACCCGAAAACGCTTCATCTCACGCTCATACACCTGTTCCGGAACAAAAAGTAACTGCAGCAACCATAGGCGCTGTGGGAGATATTTTAATTCACGATAGGGTGTATAAACCCGCCCGCAAGTCAAACGGCTCGTATGACTTTAATCCGATGTTCCGATTTGTGAAGCCCTATCTGGGAAAAACGGATATTACGGTGGCTAATCAGGAAACGATGATTGGCGGGAAAGAAATAGGGCTTTCCTCATATCCTTCCTTTAATTCACCGGTTGAGGTGGGAGATGCTCTAAAGGAAAACGGGGTTGATCTCGTGACAATCGCCAATAACCATACACTTGACCGAGGAGAAAAGGCCATTTTGAATGCGCTTAACCACTGGAACAGTATTGGGATGCCATATACAGGAGCTTATCAATCGTCTGAAGACCAGAAGATCATTCGGATATTGAAAAGAAACGATATTACCTTTTCGTTTCTCAGCTATACGTATGGAACGAACGGGATTCCTGTTCCTGAGGGGAAGCCGCATCTTGTGAATTTAATTGATACCACGAGAATTCAGGCGGAAGTTAAAGAGGCAGAGAAAGTTTCAGATGTCGTTGTGGTCAGCCTGCATTTCGGCAAAGAGTATGAACGGTTGCCTAATGATGAACAAGAGCAGCTTGCTCAAACGACAGCTAATGCAGGTGCTGATATTATTATTGGCCACCACCCACACGTTTTGCAGCCTGTTTCATGGCTTACAAAACCAAACGGCGAACGGGCATTTGTTGCTTATTCGCTTGGGAATTTCTTATCCGGCCAGCAGGGAGATTACAAAGACATCGGCGGTATTATGCAAATTGGAGTAAAGAAAATCCAAACCGGGGATGATGTGAAAATCGAACTGCAAAATCCAAAATTCCTGCCAACTTGGGTCAACCGGCCATATGAGATCATTCCAATGAAAGCCTTGAGTGATCAGTCTGATAAATATAACGAAATCCAAAAACATATGAATCAATTCATGCCTGAACTGTCATTTGATTTTTAATGAAGGTACAGTCTTTGGACTTGGAAAAAACTAATTGTTTTACATAATGAAAAAGCCACCGGCTATGTAGCCGGTGGACCGAATATTCCTCCTAATAAGGTAAACACTATTCACCATGTTCCAGCTAAACGGCTTGAACCAACAGACGAACACGACTCATTGACAAAGAACCTATTCCGCAAAACTGTCATATGAGGTTATTTCTCTTCCTGTCTGGCTTTATAAAAGTTACTTTTATGCTAGTAAACATTTATTTATGATGATTAGTAAAAAATGCAACAATAGGGAGTATAGTATACACCAATAATTGAAAGCGTTTTCAATAATGTTTGAACGTTGTGTGAAAATATCAATATTTTTCTGTTGGATATTTTAAACTCACATAATGGTCTTAAGCCGGGAGGATTTGTTTCAGTTAAACAATTCGCAAAATATTAAAGGTTATATTGTAAAGTGACAAATTACCGATATGTTCTTCAACTAAATGTGAAATTTAGTTGAAGATTGATTGTATTTATTTTCATGAGAGAGAAATATATAACTAAGAACGAGAAGGAGGGAACAAATGGAAGTAAATATAAGTGTTGAAGAAGTCGTGAATTTCATTTGTTTGCAGCATTTGCGGAATTTGAACGTAATTTAATTGAGATACGTTCGGCTGCCGGACGAGCTGCAGCTAGAGCACGTGGTCGTCTTGGTGGACGTCCTGAAAAATTTGGACCGAAAGATATTGAAATGATGAAGTCCCTAATTGAATGGTACACCGTTTAAAGACGTCGCAGAAAAATGGGACGTATCTCGAACAACGATTTATCGGTATTTAGAAAAGCAGTAATAATGAAGAAACCCAGCTAATCTTCTCTTATGAAGGTAGCTGGGTTTTAAAGTTGCATGTGCAAAATACTTATTACCAAAAAAGTGGGTTTGCAAGAAATTATTTCTGAAAGTGATAAAAGTAAAAGCGGGAAACCCTGAATTATCAATGTTTTTCCCGCTTTTTATCATTTTATATTTGAGTTACATATAATCATAAACAGAGTCATCAAAATAGAGCCAGTGATAATATTCAATCTGTGAATCTGTCATCTTGGAAATGTCTTTCTTATTGAATTTTTGTTGCTCAATTAATTTCTGCACTTTGGAATTTCTTTCTACTTGGCTCATCTTAAATCCTCCTTATAGTATGAGAAGTAACGAAGTATTTAAATATTGAAAACGCTTTCTTTTTTTCTTGTTTTTATTATATATCTCAATGTGAGATTAAACAAATATCAAATATAGATGAATTTTAAGGAAATAATATAGAAATGTTATTTATCTATTTACTTTGAAGCAGTTAAAGAGGCAAGGTCGAATTGCCAAAGCCTGAGTTTTGTTAAGGATTAGGGATTTGATTCAATATCGTATAACGAAGAGAAAGTAGGCAGATTTGTTGAAGAAGGATATTTTCCTGTTTTAAGCGAATTAGAATTTCAAAAAAACCTTACACGAATACAGGTATTGAAAATAACAGGAACATAGGAGGTATGAGATATGAAGATCAATAGAATAGATCATGTGAGTATAAACGTAAATGATCTTTCAGAGGCTAAAGCGTTTTTTCTTGATTTAGGACTTGAAGTGCAAGCGGAATGGGAATTGGATGGAGAACAGTTGGACAGAATAGTTGGGCTTAATGATGTTAAAACGGCATGTGTAGGATTGGGGATGCCAGATGGTCAGGCATGGATAGAGCTAGTCAAATTTTATACGCCGTCAGATGAAAAAGATATTCAGCAACCTTTTGCAAATACGCTGGGTATCCGACATATTTGCTTTGCTGTTGAAGATATTGAAGCTATTGTTGCAAAATTGAAAAAGAAGGGCACGGAAATCTTTAGTGAGATACAGCAATATGAAGAAAGTTATAAGTTATGTTACGTTCGTGGTCCAGAGGGAATTATTTTAGAGTTGGCGGAGAAAATCAGATAAATATTGAACGGGACTTTAAATGATTTAGATCTCTAACTTTAAAGATTTCTTCTTAAACTATCTGGTGCGTTAGCTGAAGAACAGAGCTGTCTTTAAGGCAGCTTTTTGTTTATGGAACTAACGGGGCAGGTTAGTTCCATAAAAGAAAAAAGGAGAGTATATATTATACATGGCTAATATGTACTCTCCCTTATTTATTAAGTTTTTTTATAATTAGGTCTAGATAACTTCAGTTCAGTTATAAAATCTTCATCCACGAAGGGTTGCTCTGCTTTGTGCAATAACATAGGAGAAATAAACAAAGTTACCATCTCAAAATAATTGTAACACTAATTTGTTAGCCATTTGTGAGGTAGATAATGTATATTGAAGAATACTTTAAAATGATAAAATCTTCAGTTTAGTGCATCCCAGTTGATTAATTTAATGATGAAACACGTACGGTGGTTTTTTTGTATTCATCAACAAGAGGGTTTCAAGAGGAAAGTGTTATTAGAGATTCTTATTTTACGGATTAAATGTTGACACTAAAGAAGAATAGCAGTATGATAATGAAGTCGCCTAATTAATGAGCGATTTTTACAAAAGAAATACTTCGTAGAAGTTGACAACTATTCAACGTTATGTTAAGTTGAATTAGTTGAAAAAACCTACAACAAATTGCTCTTTGAAAACTGAACAAAACAAAGCGCCAACGTTAAATTTTTAGTGAGCACACACTATCAAAAAGCAAATGAGCAAGTCAAACATTTCTTCGGAGAGTTTGATCCTGGCTCAGGACGAACGCTGGCGGCGTGCCTAATACATGCAAGTCGAGCGAATCTCAGGGAGCTTGCTCCCTGAGATTAGCGGCGGACGGGTGAGTAACACGTGGGCAACCTGCCTATAAGACTGGGATAACTTCGGGAAACCGGAGCTAATACCGGATACGTTCTTTTCTCGCATGAGAGAAGATGGAAAGACGGTTTACGCTGTCACTTATAGATGGGCCCGCGGCGCATTAGCTAGTTGGTGAGGTAATGGCTCACCAAGGCGACGATGCGTAGCCGACCTGAGAGGGTGATCGGCCACACTGGGACTGAGACACGGCCCAGACTCCTACGGGAGGCAGCAGTAGGGAATCTTCCGCAATGGACGAAAGTCTGACGGAGCAACGCCGCGTGAACGAAGAAGGCCTTCGGGTCGTAAAGTTCTGTTGTTAGGGAAGAACAAGTACCAGAGTAACTGCTGGTACCTTGACGGTACCTAACCAGAAAGCCACGGCTAACTACGTGCCAGCAGCCGCGGTAATACGTAGGTGGCAAGCGTTGTCCGGAATTATTGGGCGTAAAGCGCGCGCAGGTGGTTCCTTAAGTCTGATGTGAAAGCCCACGGCTCAACCGTGGAGGGTCATTGGAAACTGGGGAACTTGAGTACAGAAGAGGAAAGTGGAATTCCAAGTGTAGCGGTGAAATGCGTAGAGATTTGGAGGAACACCAGTGGCGAAGGCGACTTTCTGGTCTGTAACTGACACTGAGGCGCGAAAGCGTGGGGAGCAAACAGGATTAGATACCCTGGTAGTCCACGCCGTAAACGATGAGTGCTAAGTGTTAGAGGGTTTCCGCCCTTTAGTGCTGCAGCTAACGCATTAAGCACTCCGCCTGGGGAGTACGGCCGCAAGGCTGAAACTCAAAGGAATTGACGGGGGCCCGCACAAGCGGTGGAGCATGTGGTTTAATTCGAAGCAACGCGAAGAACCTTACCAGGTCTTGACATCCTCTGACAACCCTAGAGATAGGGCTTTCCCCTTCGGGGGACAGAGTGACAGGTGGTGCATGGTTGTCGTCAGCTCGTGTCGTGAGATGTTGGGTTAAGTCCCGCAACGAGCGCAACCCTTGATCTTAGTTGCCAGCATTCAGTTGGGCACTCTAAGGTGACTGCCGGTGACAAACCGGAGGAAGGTGGGGATGACGTCAAATCATCATGCCCCTTATGACCTGGGCTACACACGTGCTACAATGGATGGTACAAAGGGCTGCAAACCTGCGAAGGTAAGCGAATCCCATAAAGCCATTCTCAGTTCGGATTGCAGGCTGCAACTCGCCTGCATGAAGCCGGAATCGCTAGTAATCGCGGATCAGCATGCCGCGGTGAATACGTTCCCGGGCCTTGTACACACCGCCCGTCACACCACGAGAGTTTGTAACACCCGAAGTCGGTGAGGTAACCTTCATGGAGCCAGCCGCCTAAGGTGGGACAGATGATTGGGGTGAAGTCGTAACAAGGTAGCCGTATCGGAAGGTGCGGCTGGATCACCTCCTTTCTAAGGATAATTACGAGAGCGCTTTTGTTTTGTTCAGTTTTGAATGAGTAATTCATTCAATAGGAAAGAGAAGCATCACGATGTGATGGATTCTTTCTGCTTTGTTCCTTGAAAACTAGATAATAGATAGAAGGCAATTAATTTTTTTCAAAGCATCTGTAAGACTTTTTTAACGGTTAAGTTAGAAAGGGCGCACGGTGGATGCCTTGGCACTAGGAGCCGATGAAGGACGGGACTAACACCGATATGCTTCGGGGAGCTGTAAGTAAGCTTTGATCCGGAGATTTCCGAATGGGGAAACCCACTGTTCGTAATGGAACAGTATCTTTACCTGAATACATAGGGTACTGAAGGCAGACCCGGGGAACTGAAACATCTAAGTACCCGGAGGAAGAGAAAGCAAACGCGATTTCCTAAGTAGCGGCGAGCGAAACGGAATTAGCCCAAACCAAGAGGCTTGCCTCTTGGGGTTGTAGGACACTCAACATGGAGTTACAAAGGAACGGGGTAAATGAAGTGACCTGGAAAGGTCCGTCGAAGAAGGTAAAAACCCTGTAGTTGAAACTTCGTTCCCTCCTGAGTGGATCCTGAGTACGGCGGGACACGAGAAATCCCGTCGGAAGCAGGGAGGACCATCTCCCAAGGCTAAATACTCCCTAGTGACCGATAGTGAACCAGTACCGTGAGGGAAAGGTGAAAAGCACCCCGGAAGGGGAGTGAAATAGATCCTGAAACCGTGTGCCTACAAGTAGTCAAAGCCCGTTAATGGGTAATGGCGTGCCTTTTGTAGAATGAACCGGCGAGTTACGATTTCATGCGAGGTTAAGTTGATGAGACGGAGCCGCAGCGAAAGCGAGTCTGAATAGGGCGAATGAGTATGAGGTCGTAGACCCGAAACCAGGTGATCTACCCATGTCCAGGGTGAAGTTCAGGTAACACTGAATGGAGGCCCGAACCCACGCACGTTGAAAAGTGCGGGGATGAGGTGTGGGTAGCGGAGAAATTCCAATCGAACCTGGAGATAGCTGGTTCTCTCCGAAATAGCTTTAGGGCTAGCCTCAAGATGAGAGTATTGGAGGTAGAGCACTGATTGGACTAGGGGCCCCCAACGGGTTACCGAATTCAGTCAAACTCCGAATGCCAAATACTTATTCTTGGGAGTCAGACTGCGAGTGATAAGATCCGTAGTCGAAAGGGAAACAGCCCAGACCACCAGCTAAGGTCCCAAAGTATACGTTAAGTGGAAAAGGATGTGGAGTTGCTTAGACAACCAGGATGTTGGCTTAGAAGCAGCCACCATTTAAAGAGTGCGTAATAGCTCACTGGTCGAGTGACTCCGCGCCGAAAATGTACCGGGGCTAAACGTATCACCGAAGCTGTGGATTGACACCATTAGGTGTCGATGGTAGGAGAGCGTTCTAAGGGCGTTGAAGTCAGACCGGAAGGACTGGTGGAGCGCTTAGAAGTGAGAATGCCGGTATGAGTAGCGAAAGAAGGGTGAGAATCCCTTCCACCGAATGCCTAAGGTTTCCTGAGGAAGGCTCGTCCGCTCAGGGTTAGTCGGGACCTAAGCCGAGGCCGAAAGGCGTAGGCGATGGACAACAGGTTGATATTCCTGTACCACCTATACATCGTTTGAACGATGGGGGGACGCAGAAGGATAGGGTAAGCGCGCTGTTGGATATGCGCGTCCAAGCAGTTAGGCCGGAAACGAGGCAAATCCCGTTTCCATTAAGGCGGAGCTGTGATGGCGAGGGAAATATAGTACCGAAGTTCCTGATTCCACGCTGCCAAGAAAAGCCTCTAGTGAGATGTAAGGTGCCCGTACCGCAAACCGACACAGGTAGGCGAGGAGAGAATCCTAAGGTGTGCGAGAGAACTCTCGTTAAGGAACTCGGCAAAATGACCCCGTAACTTCGGGAGAAGGGGTGCTTTTTAGGGTGAATAGCCCAGAAAAGCCGCAGTGAATAGGCCCAGGCGACTGTTTAGCAAAAACACAGGTCTCTGCGAAGCCGCAAGGCGAAGTATAGGGGCTGACACCTGCCCGGTGCTGGAAGGTTAAGGGGAGAGGTTAGCGCAAGCGAAGCTTTGAACCGAAGCCCCAGTAAACGGCGGCCGTAACTATAACGGTCCTAAGGTAGCGAAATTCCTTGTCGGGTAAGTTCCGACCCGCACGAAAGGTGTAACGATCTGGGCACTGTCTCAACGAGAGACTCGGTGAAATTATAGTACCTGTGAAGATGCAGGTTACCCGCGACAGGACGGAAAGACCCCGTGGAGCTTTACTGCAGCCTGATATTGAATTTTGGTACAGCTTGTACAGGATAGGTAGGAGCCTGAGAAGCCGGAGCGCTAGCTTCGGTGGAGGCGTTGGTGGGATACTACCCTGGCTGTATTGAAATTCTAACCCGCGCCCCTTATCGGGGTGGGAGACAGTGTCAGGTGGGCAGTTTGACTGGGGCGGTCGCCTCCTAAAGAGTAACGGAGGCGCCCAAAGGTTCCCTCAGAATGGTTGGAAATCATTCGTAGAGTGTAAAGGCACAAGGGAGCTTGACTGCGAGACCTACAAGTCGAGCAGGGACGAAAGTCGGGCTTAGTGATCCGGTGGTTCCGCATGGAAGGGCCATCGCTCAACGGATAAAAGCTACCCCGGGGATAACAGGCTTATCTCCCCCAAGAGTCCACATCGACGGGGAGGTTTGGCACCTCGATGTCGGCTCATCGCATCCTGGGGCTGTAGTCGGTCCCAAGGGTTGGGCTGTTCGCCCATTAAAGCGGTACGCGAGCTGGGTTCAGAACGTCGTGAGACAGTTCGGTCCCTATCCGTCGCGGGCGCAGGAAATTTGAGAGGAGCTGTCCTTAGTACGAGAGGACCGGGATGGACGCACCGCTGGTGTACCAGTTGTCTTGCCAAAGGCATAGCTGGGTAGCTACGTGCGGACGGGATAAGTGCTGAAAGCATCTAAGCATGAAGCCCCCCTCAAGATGAGATTTCCCATGGCGCAAGCTAGTAAGATCCCTGAAAGATGATCAGGTTGATAGGTCAGAGGTGGAAGCGTGGCGACATGTGGAGCTGACTGATACTAATAGATCGAGGACTTAACCAACGCTTTTAAAAAAATGAAATACCTTCTTATTATCTAGTTTTGAAGGAACAACGTTCCTTTTATGTTTGGTGGCGATAGCGAAGAGGTCACACCCGTTCCCATTCCGAACACGGCAGTTAAGCTCTTCAGCGCCGATGGTAGTTGGGGGTTTCCCCCTGTGAGAGTAGGACGCCGCCAAGCAATATTTATCACATCAATTAGGATTCATAAACCCGTATAAACAGGTTCTAATCCTATCTACGCATTCGAAACCTTAGGATTATCCTAAGGTTTTTTTGTATAAATTCCACAATTCGTTGGAAAGGCTTATTAATAGCATGATTTTGGTAGGGGGCTTCTCGAATGACCAGAAAAGAAGAAATCCTGGACAATAAACAAATTCTTCATTCTTTTGCGAAATGGTTAATGGGTCAAAATAAATCCGATGGTACGATTAAAACCTATGTGGGAGTCATCTCCCAGCTTCTTCAATGGTTTAAAGATGAGGCGGAAGAGATTGAAAAATCCCACGTCCAAACCTATTTAGATGATATGGAACAGTCAAATAAGAGTGGAGGAACGATTGAAAAACATTATTCAGCCATTACCATGTTTTCCAGGTTCCTTGATAAACCCGAAATCGTCCTCAACATCGATCGTAAAGCAAAGGAAAAGAAAGAAGATCCGCCAAAAGCCCTGAACATGCTTGAGCAAGCTGCTCTCCTAAAAGAAATCGAGGCCTCTGGGCATTTCAGGAATATTGCTATTGTTTATACAATGATTCATACGGGTATCCGGGTGTCCGAACTTTGTGATTTGAACCATAGCGACATTCAAAAAGAGGGAGAAAGACAATATATCCTCATCCGGGATTCGAAAGGTGATATAGACAGGAAGATTCCACTCTCCATGACTGCTAGTGAAAAGATCAAGGCATACAAGGAATTTTTAAATATGGAAACGGAAGCCATCTTCATATCCAGTGTGAATCAGCGGATCACGCCAAGGTCCGTGCAATATATGCTGGCTAAATATAATGCGACTCCCCATAAGCTACGGAATACGTTTTGCCAAAAATTAATCGATAAGGGGATAGACCTTCAAACCGTTTCAAAATTGATGGGGCATAAAGATTTGAACATGACCAAACGTTATATAGGAGAAGGAAAAGAAGAATTGGAATTAGCCATAGAAAATACTTTTGAAAATTTATAAGAGAGGAAACCTTCTTATATATCGGGAAGTATCCTAATCCTTGGTAAAGCTACTGAGACTTCATTGTAAAGTTCCAAATGGCACGGAGGATTTCTACTACTGAATAATAAAAAAGCCTTTCTCTTATAAAGTGAAGGCCGTGTAAAGGATAGATTAAAAAGACTAGGCGGTTTTAAGGTGATGATCTCTCTAGATGGTGAATGCCCCCTTTATAAAGGCTATCCTTTTAACTATGTCGATAGCCTTTATAAGTTGAAACAATTTTAATACATCTAAATAATGACAGAAAATTAGGAAAACGTTCGGAAATACTGAAGCAAGTGTTTTATTTATATATCAGAATCTACTCCAGCTATTTTCCATTGATTATCTACCTCTTTAAAATAAAGATTAACGAAGGATATTGGAGATTTATCGTCAGGAGTTGCGTAAGATTCACTTAAAAAAACATCAAAGCTACCCCTTTCCTCGCTGTATCCAGCACTTCGAATCTCCCAACCTTCAAATTGTTCTTTAAGTTCCTTAGAAAATAAAAGATAATCTGGTGTTCCATCTGTTGATACGTATAATTCAGTACCCTTTTCTTCAATCACTACATCGTCCGTTATCAATTGATTTAATCTTTCTTTATCGCCTCTTACTTGTGCCTGAACAAAATCCTTTGTTAAATTACTAATTGTAGGGAATGCTTCGTGTTCTTTAGTTAGCACTTCGACTTGCCCCTTTAAATCTTCTAGTTGTTGGTTTAATTCTGCACTGGTTGCCTCGTTTGTATCCAATTCTTTCACTTCATTTCCTGGATTTCCCACAAATTGATTATTCTCTTCTTCATTTTGTGTATCTTTGGTTGCTGTTGATTCCGCATTTTGCAGGGCATCACAAGAAATGATTTAGCCAATCCCGGTATTATCGGTATTAACTCTGGAACAGGAGCAGCTATAGTTGTATTCTTTTTGTTCTTTCCTATTGACGCAGGTTCATTCATTTATATGCTGCCTTTAGTTACATTTGCCGGTGCCCTGCTCAATGCCGTTCTCATCTATGCTTTTTCGTACAGCCGGACTGCGAGAATGCAGCCGTCAAACTCGTATTGACCGGGGTGGGATTTTCTATGGCCCTCTCAGGTCTGATGATTGTCCTTATTTCATCTGCTGATCGCCAAAAGGTGAATTTTATTGCAAAATGGCTGTCAGGGAACATATGGGGTGCGGACTGGATTTTCATTTGGGCCATCCTTCCATGGGCTGCCATTCTCATCCCCTTTACACTGTACAAAGCGAATCGGCTGAATCTTCTTGGGATGAGTGAACCTGTGCCGATAGGCTTAGGTGTCTCAGTTGAAAAAGAAAGGGCGGTCCTGACAGCGGTTGCGCTTGCAGCAGCAGCTGTCTCCGTCACAGGAGGCATCGCCTTCGTCGGGCTCATGGCTCCTCACATTGCAAGAGCTCTGGTTTGACCTCGAATTCTGATCGGCGCCTGGCTGCTGCTTCTGGGAGATACCATCGGGAGAAACATCATTGAACCCGAAGGGATACCTGCGGGGATTATAATTGCTTTAATAGGGGCTCCTTATTAAATGTATTTGTTGATGAAGAAGAAGGAGAAAAAGCACATATTATTGTAAAAGCTGAAGATGTTTTCAGCTTTTTTGTTTGCCTTATCATCTTCAAATCTCTGGCGCAGCGCAGATTGGAACATAATATAAGCCCGAACTGCGAAATATAAGGATACATGCCCTTACACGAATCCTACTTAAGCATGATTGACTTGGTTTTTTGATTTGATATAGTTTTAGGATGCTAAAGTGAGAAGATAAGATCAGACTAAAAAAAGAGCCTCTGCGAAAGGGGGTGCCTCGTGTGAAAAGCATACAAAGCCGCTTATTGATCATGCTGCTGATTTTCATCGTTCTGCCCTATTTCCTGTCCGTTTTTTTCATCTACACTTATACAAAAAACAGTGTGGAGAGGTATGAACTTGAAAACAGCCAGGAGCAGCTTCAGAAGAATGCGGATGAACTGGAGCAGTATTTTGACGACATGATTGATTATCCATATATTCTGTACCGCAACCCTGATCTGTTTCGGATTTTTAATAACGGCTTTGAAGACTCCATTTATTTCAGCCCCATGACCATGGAAAAGAGTCTCGAAACCTTTTATCTAATGAGAAACGAATTCCGGCAAATCCGTTTCTATATTGCTAAAAACAATGAGTCATTTACAATCTATAATGCAGTGGTCAGCACACACAGGTATCAGCCGAATTTTCTGAAACAGGACCCGATCAAACAGCTGTATACATCTGACTCACAATATTTGATTGAGCCGCCCCACCCTCTTGAGAATTACAATAATGCAGCCATTGTTCCAAAATCGGACAAAACGATGGTGATGACTTTTCATCACAAAATTACAGACGTTCTTTCTAAAAAGTTTCTTGGGATGATTACAATCGACATTGATTTGGGCGAGTATGCCCGCATTTGCAATAACCTTGTCCAGGGAGACGCATCTTCTGTTTTGCTTATTGATTCAATAGATCGCGTCATGTATGCAAATGATCGTTCCCTGATTGGAAAACCTCTTCCTGCCGATGAAAAGCAGCGTCTTAACGGGAATAGGAGCAGACATGATGATGATATTCTCTTATCAAAGGAGTTATCAGGGTCACTGCACGGCTGGAAATTGATTAAGATCATGTCGAGTCAGGCTTTATATGAAGATGTCAGGAAAACCGCCTATACCAATATCCTTGTCGGCATCGGCGTAGGAATACTGGGTTTGCTGATGATAGGCATTATCTCAAATAGGATTACCCGTCCCATTACGAGGCTGAGCAGCAAAGTCCGCTCCATTGAAGGCGGAAATATGAATGTTCCTTTTGATGATACCAAAAGCGATGAAATTGGCCATTTAGAGTCACACATGAAGGACATGATGAACCGGATCAATTCCCACATTGACCGTGAATATAAGCTTGAAATTGAAAACAGGAAGAACCAGTTCAGGGCGTTAAAATCACAGGTCAATCCTCATTTTCTGTTTAACGCTTTACAATCCATCGGCGCTGTTGCCCTCAGGTCAAATGCACCAAAGGTTTATCAATTGCTGACTTCGCTGTCCAAAATGATGCGCTACTCAATGCAGGCAGATCAATGGGTACGGGTTCGGGATGAAGCTGAGTATACAAAAGCGTACCTCTCCCTTCAAACAGAGCGTTTTGGTGAAAATGTAAGTTACTCGGTCAATATCGATGAGTCCATTTTGGACATGACTATTCCAAGTATGATTCTGCAGCCCCTAGCAGAGAATTTCTTTAAACACACGTATGAGGAAGGTTACAGCAACGCTCATTTGTCCATTAACGGGGAAAAACAAGGAAACGATCTATGCTTTACTGTAGAGAATGATGGTCCGGGTCTGACGGTAGAAGAGCTTCAGACTCTGCGGGAACATATCTATACACCCCCTTACGAAGGGACTTATTCCCATGAACATATAGGCCTGAAGAATATTCGTGACAGGCTGCTTCTGGGGTATGGACCAAGTGCAGAAATGAAAGTAGATTCGAATGACGGACAGGGGTTTTCCGTCAGCATGAGGATCCCGATAAAGACCGCCCTTGGGAATGATAAAGACTTACTTCAGGAAAGGAGATGAACACGGTGAAAGCACTGATTGTCGATGATGAATTCAATGTGCGGGACGTTATACGCCATTTAGGCCAGTGGGAAACATACGGTGTCACCAAGCTATTGGAAGCCAAAAATGGCCATGAGGCAAAATCACTGATTGAGAAAGAACGCCCGGAGATTATCTTTACAGACGTGAAAATGCCCGGTATGGGCGGAATCGAACTGATTGAGTGGCTGGATTCGATTTCCTATCCGGGGAAAGTTATTTTCATTACTGGATATAACGATTATTCCTATATGCGCAAAGCCATTCAGCACAGCAGCTTTGATTACCTGCTGAAGCCGATTGAGTATGAAGCGTTCAATCATACATTGGAAAAATCGGTACAAGCCTGGAAGGATGACTTTGAACATGCAGAAGTGCTGGAAGATGTGAAAAAACTGCGGAGAAACCAGTTAGCCACTGCGATATGTCTGGGGGACCGTTCAGACTCAATCAGCCTTGCTGAGTTTCTTCCTGAATCGGAGGGCTATAAGCTGACACTGCTCTCCTTTTACCAGATGCACAATCCGGATCTCTATATCCAAAAGCTTTCAGATGAGCTTACGGACCGCAAATTAGGAAATGCGTTTTCCCTGCAGACGGATCTTAACCTCTGCCTTGTTATCACCATTCGCGATCAATGGCTCTCCGTTGAGGAATGGATCAGCCAGGAGTTCGATATCCCTGTAAGGCTTGTAACTGAAGAGCAGGTCGAAACTTTATCGGATATCAGGACCTCGTTTCAGGCTCTGCAGAAAAAGCTCGAGGAACAAAACTTCCGATCCATCCACCGTCTGGATGAAATAGATGCCGCCCGCCGCATGGAAGACATGGTTTCCTATGTTGACATGTATTATATGGAGGATTTGAGTCTGGAAAAGCTGTCGAATGTCTTCTTTTTAAGTCGCGAGCATATCTCAAGAAAGTATAAGCAAGAAACCGGAATGACCCTGTCCAAATACATCACGGAGCTTAGAATCAGCCAGGCAAAATCGTGGCTGAAAGAAACAGACAAAAGCATTTACTCCATCTCGACCATGCTTGGCTATCAGGATGAAATTTACTTTTCAAAGCTATTTAAAAAGGTCGTCGGCATGACGCCTTTTGAGTTCAGGAACAGGAACGATCAACATGAATCTAAAGGGGTGACATGATGAAAAACAGGTTTTTATCCCTTTTGTTAATCGGAGCCGTCAGCCTGCCTCTTTCTGCATGTCAGGACGAAGCCCCACCAGAAAAAACGGAAAAGACAGAGCGGAAAATCACGCTGGATTTAAGGAATCCGAAAGTAGAAATCTCCACTCAATTTGAAGAAATGACGCGTGCTTATGAACGGGAAAATCCCCACGTCAATATCAGGGTACATACTGTTGGAGGCGCAATGGATGACCTCGCCGACCTAAAAGCCGAAATGGCGACCGGCACTGGTCCGGATATCTTTACAAACAGCGGCTATGAAAATGCCAAGCTGTGGCGGAACTATCTGGAGGATCTCTCAGGGGAGCCCTGGATTAATCAAGCATACAAAGAAGCCCTGACGCCGGTCACATTGGACGGGAAAATTTACGGAATGCCGGTTAACCTTGAAGGGTATGGCTTTATCTATAATAAGGATCTATTTAAACAAGCCGGCATTACTGAACAGCCCGCCACTCTTTCTGAACTGACAGCAGTTACCGAAAAGCTGCAGAATGCAGGCATTACTCCCTTTGCAACAGGCTACTATGAAGACTGGAAATTGGGCGACCATCTGATGAATGTTGCTTTTGCCCAGCAGAAGGATACTGATGCTTTTATAAGAAATTTAAATAACGGAACGGAAAAAATCAGTACCAATCAAACATTTAAGGATCTCCTTGCCCTGCTGGATCTCACCATAAAGTACGGAAACGATAATCCGCTGACAACGGACTATACAATGGAAGTGAATCTGTTTACCTCCGAAAAAGCAGCCATCATTCAGCAAGGCAACTGGATTCAGCCGATGATCGATCAAGCTGCGCCTGACATGAATATCGGTTTTATGCCGATTCCGATTAATGACCGACCTATAAAGGAAGCCCTTGTCGTCAGCGTTCCAAATTATTGGGCCGTAAATAAACAGTCCATTCCTGAAAAGAAAAAAGAAGCCAAGAAGTTTTTAAATTGGATGGTGTCGTCAGAACAAGGAAAACGGTTCATGACGGAAGAATTCAAATTCATTCCTGCGTTTAAGAACATTAAAACTGATGATATAGGGCCGCTCGCAGAAGAAACTCTTCGAAATTACAAAGATGGGAACACCGTCCCATCTAACTGGTTTCACTTCCCTGTTGGAATTAGAGAAGAATTTGGAGCCGCGACTCAGCTCTATGTCGGGAAACAGCTGAACCGCAATCAGCTGCTCAATGAATATCAGAAGTCCTGGGAGAGGTTTTCGAAGGAATAGCCTCTTGCCGGGGCTTTTTTTTGCCTTCCACAATTGCGATATCAATATACGACTAAATTCCAATCAATATGTGGCATACCTCTCTTTTCAGGAATCGCCTATAATTCTATTGTACTAGCGAATACATAAAACGAGGAGGAAGACTTATGAACTTTAGCAGGCTTGCCAAACAGGCAACAGCAGTAATACTCAGTACTGGCATTCTATTAAGCGGTACTGTTACCCAATCATTTGCAGCTCCAAAGGATCCGGCAGATTACAAAGAAACGTACGATACTTCACAAATCACTCGTTCAGCTATGAAAGATATGATTAATCAGCACGGTGATACTAGATATACCGTTCCTAAATTTGACGAATCCACAATTAAAAACATCCCTTCCGCCAAAAAAGTAACGGAATCAGGCGAAACCATTGATTTAGATGTGTGGGATACATGGCCATTGCAAAACGCTGATGGAACTGTTGCAGAATACAAAGGATATCATATCGTTTTTGGGTTAGCAGGCGATCCTAAAAACGCGAGTGATACGTTCATCTACATGTTCTACAAAAAAGTGGGCGACGATTCCCTTGATGCTTGGAAGAATGCTGGAAGAGTATTTGATGACAATGATAAAAACGTTCCAAATGATCCCTACCTAAAAGAGCAAGCCGAAGAGTGGTCAGGTTCTGCAACCTTCACTGAGGACGGGGAAGTTCGTTTATTCTATACAAACCGTGAACCGTATACACCTGGGTCAGGAAACTATGGGAAACAAACCTTAACGACCGCTCAAGTAAACCTTTCAGAGCCAGATTCTGAAACATTAAAAGTGGATGGTGTTGAGGATTACAAATCCATCTATGAAGGCAAAGACAGCAAGTACTATCAAACTGTAGATAAATTTGTAGAGGGTGGAAATTCCGCTGATAACCATACCTTCAGAGACCCTCACTATGTAGCAGACAACGGCCGCAAATACCTTGTATTTGAAGCAAATACGGGTACAGAATATGGCTACCAAGGCGAAGAATCGCTATACAATAGAGCTTACTATGGCAACAGCAATAAATTCTTCCAGGATGAAAAAAGTAAACTTATGCAAAGCCCTAAAAAAGAGTTAGCTGAACTTGCAAACGGTGCAATTGGAATTATTGAAATAAACGACGATTATACATTGAAAAAAGAAATGAAGCCATTGATTGTTTCAAATACGGTCACAGATGAAATCGAACGTCCAAACATCTTTAAAAAGGACGGCAAGTGGTATTTATTCACAAGTTCAAGAGGATCAAAAATGACCATTGATGGAATCGATAATCAAGATATTTACATGTTAGGCTACACGTCTAATTCATTAACTGGCCCATATAAACCATTAAATAAAACGGGCATCGTCCTGCATCAGGATCTAGATCCATATGACATCACTTGGAACTATGCTCACTATGCGATCCCGCAGGCTGGCAGTGATAATGTTGTAGTGACTAGCTACATGACAAACAGAGGTTATTTTGAAGACAATAAATCTACCTTTGCCCCAAGCTTCCAGCTTAACATTAAAGGGAAAAAAACATCGGTAGTAAAAGACAGTATTCTTGAACAAGGCCAGATTACGGTTAAGTAGTTACCAGTGAAAAGAAAAAGAAAATGTCAGGAAACTTGGCATTTTCTTTTTTCTATTTTAAAAGAGAAAAGTGGTGAGTTTAAGTGAACAAAAAGGAATATAAGATGGTTGGATTATTCGTTCTTGGATTATGGATGGTTATTAGCACAGGAATTTTGATTCATTCATTTTATAAAACAAAAGAAGCTAATCCGCCAGATAAGGTAGAAAAGCACTCATACCGGGCTGCCTATCATTTTACTTCTCCTGACCATTGGAAAAACGATCCACAGAAGCCCGTTTACTATGAAGGAAATTATCATTATTTTTACCTCTATAATGGAGATTACCCGGATGGCAACGGCACAGAATGGCGACATGCCACCTCTAAAGATTTGGTTCACTGGAAGGATGAAGGAATTGCCATTCCAAAATATACGAATCAAAATGGGGATCCATGGACAGGTTCAGTCGTTGTAGACAAGGAAAATACAGCTGGGTTTGGGAAAGACGCTTTTGTGGCGATCACAACACAACCCTCTAAGGATGGCCAGAAACAAGAACAATTTCTATGGTACAGTACGGACAAAGGAAATACGTTTACCTCTTACAGTGACGAGCCTATTATGAAAAATCCAGGAACGAGGGATTTTAGAGATCCAAAAATCATCTGGGATAACACGAATCAAAAATGGATCATGACCATGGCCGAAGGACCAAAAATAGGTTTTTATGAGTCTGATAACCTGAAAGATTGGCGCTATTCGAGCAGCTTTTCCACTGAGAACATTGGAGTTTTAGAGTGCCCTGACCTTTACCAGATCCGCGCTGATGACGGGACAGTAAAGTGGGTGATGGGCGTCAGTGCAAACGGAAAAGCAGCAGGGAAACCAAACACCTATGCATACTGGACAGGAACGTTTAATGGAACAGAATTTCTTCCAGATAACAATGAACCGCAATGGCTAGACTACGGTTTCGATTGGTATGGCGGAGTAACGTTTGAAGATGGCAAGTCAAGTGACAAATTAGACAAACGCTATGCCCTCGCTTGGATGAATAACTGGGCCTACGCCGACAATACGCCGACATTAAAAGAAGGGTTTAACGGAATGGATTCAATCGTCCGTCAAATTGAACTAAAGCATGAAGGCGAGAACAAGTATTATCTTTCTTCACAGCCTTCGGAAGCATTAAAAGAATTGACAAGCTCAACGAATTCTTTTGATAAAATCGAAGTGGATGGCTCGGAAACACTTGATGTTAAAGGAGATGCCTATCAAATAGAGGCAGATCTCTCATGGTCGGATTTTAAGAATGCAGGATTTAGGCTCAGGGAGTCAGATGATCAAAAACGCCACGTTGACGTAGGCATTTCTGCAGAAGAAAATTACTCTTATGTCAATCGAGCATTCACAGATCAACCTGACGAAACGAATCAGTTCGTTGAAAGTACTGCACCATTTGATGCCAGTAAGAAGAAGGTTCAACTAAATATTCTCGTCGATAAAACGAGTATTGAAGTTTTTGTGGATGATGGAAAGGTTGCTTATTCAAACTTAATATTCCCTCATGCTGAAGATAAAGGAATTACTCTCTTTTCCGAGGGCGGCAAAGCGATCTTTAAGAATGTGAAGGTTACACATTTTGATTCGATTAATTGAACCTTATCTTGGCAGATACATTTCATATGTGTACACATACATTCTTTTATAAGAAATGACTCTTCAATATGAACATTTACTAAAAGGCGTACCACCAACATTTCGCGCAAAACATACGTTAAGCAAATTTCGACATAGAAAAAGCACGTTTTATATACGCTAAGACTTGTCTTATATGTACTGAAACTTATCTTTGTCATATTAACTGAACATAGATAAATGAATGAGTTATTGAACATCAACAGATGAGGAAAATCCTCATAAATCCTTTAGCTATAAGGTGTTAAGAAACTTAGGTTATCTGAACAGAACCTTAGCGTATGTTTTCCGCATTTTGCTGGTTAGACCCCATCAATTAATTCGGGGGAAATAAGATGACAGTTGGTAAAAGAAAGCAGAATCGATATAAATTTGTATTATGGTCAATGATTTTTGCACTGCTTGTATCTATTATTCCACCTTTGCAAGGAAAAGGAAGCATTGCTGTTACAGAGAAAAAGAATCTATCAAAAATGTAAAAGAATTAAAAGAGTTGGATGAATTAAGAACTGAAAATTCAAAAACGTATCTATATAACCGACTAACATCATAACGACTACATAGATTACATGAAATCGAACCTATAATTGCTTGAAGAACCACCTTCATATCGCCACTCTTTTTTGCTTTTTTTGGAAATAATTTTGATTATGTAACTTAAAGAAAAAGTATAAAAAAAGGTGTGTTATCGAGTAAGTTCTTCAGATCAAAACCCTAGAAGGCATCATTTTTCTGCTTCAGCATCCTGCAGGGGCCGTACATTGTTACGATTTTGTTTCATGCCTTTTTACCCCTCCATCTCGAGACAATGAGAAGAGAGAAGTAAACCAACTAAGTAAAGCGCGGAATTACCAATCATATCCCCAAATTTAAATTGGTCATTGATATTTTTTGTAATCATGGAAATGGTGTAAATAACTGGAGGCAATCCATACATAAATGGATGAATGTTCTTTGAAGAATTGAGCCAGCCCTAAAACAGTTGCATAGTAGGCTATCGTAAAGCTGGAAAACATTTGCATCATCCATATCACGAGCAACAAAGACTCAAACCGTTCAAAGATCAAACCGGTGATTTCAAGCATGAGATCAAGGGTCGGCCATGTTCTTGTAACTACTCCATCGACGGAAAACGCTCCGAGGACCATAATGACCGTTAGTACATAAAAGATCAAAGGTATGGCCGTTCCGACTAGAACGGATTTTTTATGCAATTAAAGGGGGAAGATAATCCGATAATAAAAAATACATATTTACCGAAATTTGGTAAAATTAATCAGAGGAGAAGGGTGGTTAATCATGAAAAAATATTTAGGGGTTATTTTGTTTGCTTTAATTATCTTGGTTATTTGTTTCTTTTCTGGAAATATAGAACATGTGATTAACCCTTGAATAACAACTTTTCGTGTATTGCTGATATGTGGAATCATTATATCTTTTTCTTAGTGAGAAAGGACTTTGGAGAAAATTAGCTTTAGGTCTTAGTATATTTGTTGGTTTCGTTTACTTTATGGCTGTTGAATTAATGAGAATAATATTCCAGGGTAATGATTTTAAATTGTTTATTCAACAAACAGGTGCTTACTTCATTACCAGGAGCTGATCAACAGCTCCTTTTTCTTATGGGGGTACCCTATTGTTCTCACATGTCACTGCAAAATTCTATATACTAAAATTAATTAAACTAGAATACACGAAGAACCTTTAAATAGAAGTGTAATACGAGGAGGATCATATCATGCTTATTACGGAACGGCATCAATTAATATTAAAGCTATTAAAAGAAAAGGGGAATGTTAAGATTCATGAGCTAGTAGAATTAACAAATACTTCAGAATCTACTTTGCGTCGTGATCTAGATCAATTAGAAAAGCAGAACTACTTAAAACGTGTACATGGTGGAGCTTCACTTTTACATAATAAACGAGACGAACCAAGTGTGTTTGAGAAAATAACGCAGAACCTTGAGGAAAAAGCTAAGATAGCAAAATATGCGGCAGAACTAATTTTGGACGGCGACTGTGTTTATCTTGATGCTGGAACAACAACGTATCAGATGATCAAACATTTAAGACAAAAAGATATCGTTGTCATTACAAACGGAATTGATCATTTAGATGCATTACTTGAAAATGAAATATGTACATATTTTATTGGTGGGTTTGTTAAAAAGATTACCAAAGCAACAGTTGGACGTTATGCCTACGAAAGTATAAAAAAATACAGATTTGATAAGTGTTTCATGGGTGCGAACGCTATTCATTATAATTTTGGATTGACTACCCCAGATCCAGAAGAGGCGCAAATAAAAGAAAGAGCCATCTTTTTGTCACGTGAGGCTTTTGTATTAGCAGATCATACAAAATTTGGAGAAGTATCATTTTCTAAGTTTGCAGATTTAAACCAGACGAAAGTTATTACGAATGAAGAAGGTACAATAACGCTAGGAAAATATAAGGAGAAAACGGAGATAATTATTGTGAGGGACTAAAAACTAAATTTGCTATCGTTGAAGGAAAGCTGGTATTCAAACTGTCTGATTCAGACATTTTGAATACCAGCTTTTTTGAAGATTCTGAAATTATTTTATTGAAAATTTTCCCCTTTGTTTTATCAATATAATAAAGAATGCTTGATTTATTGTAATGTGGCCAATTAACAATGAGGGAAAATCTGCTCCATGTATTAAATATTCCATTTGAAACGTTTAATATTTTATGTTATCAATATATTTTTTGTAATAATTGGAACCGTTGACAATTACAAACAGCTCTAATATAATCAAAATCAATCAAAAACAACCAAAATCAATCAATTATAATTCTAATGTGTAAAGGGTAATTATATTGTTTTACAAGGGATGAAAGCGTTATCAATAAATAGTCAATGTGAAAAAACTATCAAAATCAACCATACTTCCATTGTTTCAACCAAAAATATTCATTTAAGGAGGTGATCTAGTTTAAGAGATTGAGAGCGGTAACAATTTCTCGTTCAGTAGCTAATTATTTTCATCTTCAAAAACTTGGGGGGACTAATATGGTGAAATATTTAAAAGTAATAGGAATGCTAGTTTTGGCGTTTGTAATTGCCACGATGACGGCATGTAGTGGGGCTAGTGAATCATCAAATGGATCAACAGATGGTAACGAAGGACAAAAAGGTAACAAACAATTAACGATCGGTGTAGCGGTGGGTAGTTTAGCAAACCCTTTCTTCGTCTCCATGGCTAAAGGTGCTGAAGAAGCAGGAAAAGAATTAGGTGCTGAAGTTCTAGTTGAAAGCGCTGAATATGATTTAGCCAAACAAGCAGCTCAAATTGAAAACTTTATTACGAAAAAAGTAGATATCATTCTTTTAAATGCTGTTGATACAAAAGGAATTGCGGCAGCTGTTCAACAGGCCAAAGCGGCTGATATTCCAGTAGTTGCTGTAGATACCAATGCTGAAGGTGGTGTCGATGCCACTGTTACTTCAGACAACTATCAAGCTGGTAAACTGGCCGGAGAATATGTGATTGAACAATTAGATGGAAAAGGAAAAATAGTCATTATTGATGGACCTCCTGTTTCGGCTGTATCTGATCGTATTCAAGGATTTGAAGATGCAATAAAGGATTCCGAAATTAAAGTTATTGCGAAGCAAAATGGAGAAGGGAATCGCGAAAAGGCATTAACGGTGATGGAAAGTATTTTACAAGCTAATTCATCAGGCTCTATTGACGCTGTATTTGCGATTAATGATCCAGAAGCAATTGGTGTTGAAATTGCTCAAGAGCAAGCGAATCGTAAAGATGAATTTTTCATTGTCGGAGTGGACGGTGCTCCTGAAGCCACAGAAGCAATGGCAAAGGAAGGAAGTACAATTGCCGCAACTTCAGCTCAGTCACCTAGTAACATGATCAAAAAAGCTGTTGAAATCGGAATGAAAGTGAAAACTGGTGAAGAAGTTGAGGAGCTTATTAAAGTTCCAGTTGAGATTGTAACTCAAGATACATTAGATTCTTACCAAGGTTGGTAAGAATCTTTCAATAAATAGGCTGATAAGGATTCCTCCTTTAATCAGCCTATTCAAATCAATATAAGGGGTGAGATAAAGGTATGGCTGTGAATGAAATGTCCCTTAAAGGCCAACAAAGTCTAAAAAAGCCAGTGTTGAATATGGAAGGGATTGGTAAGACGTTCTCGAGTGTAACCGTATTGAACAATGTGAGAATTGAACTTTATCCAGGTGAAGTACATGCATTAATGGGAGAGAATGGCGCTGGAAAGTCAACTTTCATGAAAATCCTCGCAGGCATTCATGCACCTGATGACAATGGTGGGAAAATCTACTTGAAAGGTCAACCAATTTTATGGAAGGACCCTACTGATGCAAGGAACAAAGGAATTAGTGTTATTCATCAGGAGTTAAACCTTTCTCCTAATTTAACAATAAGTGAAAATATCTTAATGGGTTCCACCTTTCCTAGAAATGGTTTAGGAATGGTGAAATGGGATAAGGTCCATGAACGTGCCCAAGAGGTGTTAGATTCAATGGGGTCGAATCTAAATCCACGCCAATTGGTTTCGACCTTAAGTGTTGCTCAACAACAAATGGTCGAGATCGCCCGAGCATTATCCTTTAATGCAGAGGTACTCATAATGGATGAACCAACCGCCTCTTTAACAGATAAAGAAATTAAAAAGCTGTTTGAAATTATTGATGATTTGAAAAAGCAGGGAGTTGCTATTGTATATATCTCTCACAGAATGGAAGAAATCTTTAAAATTTCTAATAGGTTCACTGTATTACGTGACGGCGAATGGATTGCAAGTGGGCCGATTGAAGAGACAAATCCTGATCATCTCGTAAAGCTGATGGTAGGACGGGATTTAAAGGACTTGTTTAATCGGTCAAAAGCCTTTGGCACAAAAAATCCAAAGGAAGTTTCACCTGTACTTGAATTGAAAAATGTTTCTGATAACACAATTGTAAAGAATGTATCTTTAAAAATTTACCCAGGTGAAATTGTTGGTTTAGCGGGGCTTGTTGGTGCTGGCAGAACAGAATTGGTTAGGGCCATTTTCGGTTTGTCCGAGTTGAAAAGTGGCGAAATATTGGTTGATGGTCAATCTGTTAAAATCAAATCCTCAATAGATGCTATTGCTAATAGGATTGCACATGTACCTGAAAGCAGGAAAGAACAAGGGTTATTTTTATCAATGTCCGTAAAAGAGAACATCATAATGGCTGAATTGAAAAAACACGCTAAAGCTGGAATTGTTAGTTGGAAGCAAGCAAATGAAAGCGCTAACCAATATATTGAAGACTTAAATATAAAAATAGCTTCCCCAGAACAGCAAGTATCAAACTTAAGTGGTGGGAATCAACAAAAGGTAGTGATCGCTAGATGGCTATCAATTGCACCAAAGGTATTACTACTTGATGAGCCAACACGAGGGGTTGATATAGGTGCCAAGACTGAAATCCACAAGATTGTTTCAAAGCTTGCAGATGAAGGATTGGCCGTTTTAATGATATCATCTGAACTTCCTGAAGTATTGGGGGTAAGTGATCGAATACTTGTCATGAGTGAAGGAAGGTTAACAGGCGAGCTTTCGAAGGAAGAAGCTACACAGGAAACTATTATGCGTTTAGCTACCATAGGGGGGAGAGAGAAATGAGAGGGAATACGCAAACTATTACACATTCACAACGCCTAAATATAGGAAATGTCCTTTATTCTTTATGGAATAGGCTTGGCATGATCATGATTTTATTATTATTGTGTGTAGTACTTTCATTTACAGCACCAAATTTTTTAGATACAGCCAATTTATTGAATGTATTAAAACAAGTTTCCATTATTGCTATTTTAGCTGCTGGGATGACAATCGTTATTTTAACTGGTGGTATTGATTTATCAGTTGGTGCAACAGTTGCTCTATCTGGCGTTATCTCAGTCATGGTCTCTTCTGCAGGAGTTAATCCTATAATTGCGATGTTATCAGGCGTACTAGTAGGGTATGCAGTAGGACTGATTAATGGGTTTCTTACAGCCAAAGCAAAGTTACCAGCATTTATTGTTACACTAGGCAGCTTCACATATGTTCGTGGACTCGCTTATGTCATTAGTGGCGGTTATCCAATTGTTTTACAAAACGAAACATTTAAATTCATCGGTGGTGGAAGTATTTTCGGAATCCCCACTCCTATTTATATCATGTCTTTAGTATATGTTGTGATGTTTTTTGTTCTTAAATATACGATGTTCGGTCGTCATATTTATGCGATTGGTGGCAATGAAGAGGCAGCTCGGTTAACTGGAATTAAGGTTGAAAAGTCTTTAATCAATGTGTATTCGATTAGTGGTTTACTAGCTGGTTTAGGAGGAGTCGTTTTAGCGGGAAGGTTGTTTTCTGGACAGCCAACTGCTGGTCAAATGTATGAATTAGACGCAATTGCTGCTGTTATTCTAGGAGGAACAAGTTTAACAGGTGGAAAAGGGAAAATAATAGGAACAATTATTGGGGTTTTAATTATGGGGGTAATCAGTAATGGGTTAACTCTAATGGATGTCAACTATTATTGGCAGTTAGTTGTAAAAGGTGGAGTTATTGTAGCAGCCGTTTTATTAGATCGATTGCGCGGAAATAGTCCAGCATAACGATCATATGTCATTTTAGATTTTAAAAAAGGGATGTGAAATAAAAGTGAAGAGGATTATTAGTATTCTACTAATATGTTCAACTGTCACTTGTTTACCATTTAATCGTGCATATGCAGAAGACCCTGGGTATTATAATGAACCATACCGTAATCAATTTCATTTTTCTCCTGAAGCTAACTGGATGAATGATCCGAATGGTATGGTTTTTTATAAAGGTGAATATCATTTGTTTTATCAATATCATCCGTATGGAACGACATGGGGACCGATGCATTGGGGGCATGCTGTCAGTAAAGATCTTGTTAATTGGGAGCATTTGCCGATTGCTTTATCGCCGGATGAAAACGGTCAGATTTTCTCGGGGAGTGCTGTTATTGATTGGAACAATACAGCTGGCTTTGGAAAAGAAGCAATGGTTGCCATCTTTACGCATGCAGGGGATAAGCAAGTCCAAAGTATAGCGTATAGCCTAGATAAAGGAAGAACTTGGGAAAAGTATAAAGGGAATCCCGTAATGCCAGACCCTCCTATACAAGATTGGCGCGATCCTAAAGTATTTTGGCATGAAGAATCAAACCAATGGGTTATGTCGTTAGCGGCTAAGGATAAGATTATGTTTTATACCTCACCTAATTTAAAAGAGTGGGAGTATGCAAGTGAATTCGGCGAAGATGGTGGAATACAAGCAAATAGCTTAGACAGAACTTCTTATAGCATGTCATCCCAGACAGGTGAATCATTTAGCTATGAGGGAGATATTACCCTTAATGAAAAGAATGGGAGAGAAGGGACAGGCGGTTTAGTTTTTCGGTCAGATAGGCGTGCAAAGAACGGCTATGTTGCGAGCTTAGATGCCAAAAACGATGTCATAACATTAAGTAAGAATGTAGATGGAACAAACGAGGAAATTGCGAGAAAACCTTTTACCCTCAAAACCTCAACTACCTACCATGTGAAGGTGGAAACAGATGGGGATCAAATTCAAGTCTCTGTAAACGATCAATCCGTTATAAAAAAAACAGATATAGAATTCGATTATGGATACTATGGATTGTCAGCGTGGAATTCAACGGCAGCCTTTCGAAATGTGGAGTTCAAGAATACATCTAACTTTGAAACCAATTTATCAAAATGGACAGATGTAAACGGTAGCTGGGAGAACACGATGGATGGAAAAAGTGGAACCTCTACGGAGGATGCTTTTGTAATGAGCGGTCAAACAGGGGATAACTTTCTTTATGAAGCAAACATTGAGATATCTGGGGGAAAAGGTGGCAATGGAGCTGGCTCGCTCGTTTTTCGTGCAGATCCTCATGCAACAAACGGTTATATGGCGAATATCGATGCTTTAAACGATACAATAAAAATCATGAAAATCGAAAATGGAGACATATCCATTCTAGCTGAAAAAACAATAAATCTAGATACAGATAAAAGGTACCATTTAAAAGCAAGCACCCATGGAAAAAATATTAAAATTTATTTAGATGGAAATCTCATTCATGATGTAAATGATTCAACTTTTTCATCAGGGCATTTTGGCTTAAATGTTTGGAATTCATCCACGTTATTCCAAGATGTTCATGTTGGTAAGAACATCATGACAGATGAGAAGGAAATTATTAATCATGATTTTGAGACAGGTGATCTAACTGGGTGGAGTACAATCGAAGGTAATGCTTTCACAAAAGATCATGTGACAAATGTACCATCATACTGGGGAGGGGATTTCGGCCACCAAGGAAACTACCACTTATGGGGGTTTACTGATCTACAAAAGGGAGATGACGCAACAGGTGAACTGCACTCCTCATATTTTAAACTAGGTGGCTCTGGAGAAATCAACTTTCTGTTGGGCGGTGGTAATGATATCAACACCCGCTATGTTTCGTTAGTGAGAGCCTCTGATGATCAAGAATTAATTCGACAAGCCAATACCAAATTTAAAGAAGAAAAATATCAAAAATACGTCTGGGATGCGTCTAAATACATTGGGGAAGTGTTATATATTAAAGCTGTAGACCAAGCTACAGGTGGTTGGGGTCATATAAACATGGATGATGTTAATGTTTATAATGAAGGGGCCATGCCAAATGAAGTAGACCAAGTTGCCAAAGAGCCTGAGAAAGGCGATTCGAAAGAAAGCGGCATCCTTACAGACTGGTCTGCTGTTTCTGGAGAGTGGATACCTTCTACTCATGGTAGTAACGGAGGGATTTGGGAATGTCCTACTCTCATCGAATTACCAATTGATGGTGACCCTTCAAAAACAAAATGGGTACTGCAGGTAAGCATTAATGATGGCGCTCCTGCAGGCGGGTCAGGTATGCAATATTTTGTAGGTACCTTTGACGGGAAAACGTTTAAAAATGAAAACCCTTCCAATCAAGTGTTATGGACTGACTACGGTGCAGATTATTATGCCGCAGTTGATTGGAGCGGAATTGAAGGGAAGAATGGCGAAAAATATTGGATTGGCTGGATGAGTAATTGGCTATATGCAAATCATACACCAACTTCGACTTGGAGAAGTTCAACGACATTGCCAAGAAAGATGGAGCTAACTCAGACAGAAGAAGGTTTACGTTTAAAACAAACACCAGTTTCTTTAAAAACCATTCGAGAAAAGAGTGAAAAAATTTCATATAAAAATAAAGTCATATCTGGTGAAAGTAATCTCCTATCTAAACTATCAGAAGATACATTTGAAATGATAGCTGAGTTTAATGTAGATGATATAAAAGCAACTGAATTCGGCTTTCAAGTTCGTAAAGGAGCAACTGAATATACGACTATTGGCTATGATGTTGCCACCAAACAATTATTCGTAGACCGTTCAAATTCAGGAAGCTTTGATTATGGGAACAATGTAGTCGGTAAGCATGACGGACCGTTAAATGCATTAAATGGGACTGTGAAAATGCATATTTTCATTGACCGATCTGCTGTAGAAGTGTTTGGAAACAAAGGTGAAACGGTTATTTCTGATCAAATTTTCCCGGATCCCTCAAGTAAAGGATTACAAATTTATAGCAAGGGTGGAGAAGTTACATTAAAGTCTTTGAAAATATACCCTTTAAAGAGTATATGGAAAAGATAAAGACTAAATTTCAATCCTATTAAAGATGGGTTGATAGTAAGGGTTTATGAAGGCTGTCGAAAATGATCGATAGCCTTTCATTTTACCTAAATCACAAGAATGGAGATGTAATGTAAATGAATAAAACAAACCGCGCAGTCATATGCGTTGGGGAGCTTTTGATCGATTTTTATTGTACAGATATTGATGTTAATTTAATGGAAGGTAATCATTTTCTAAAGAAAGCCGGGGGTGCACCAGCGAATGTCGCAGCTGCTATTTCAAGGCTAGGTGGGGAAGCGAGTCTTATTGGAAAAGTAGGAAATGACCCATTTGGATTATTTTTAATAGAAACGATGAAAGAGGTGGGGGTTGATACATCGATGATTGTTACTGATGATTTGGCACCAACTACTTTAGCATTTGTTTCTTTACAAGCAAATGGTGAAAGGGATTTTGTATTCAATAGAGGAGCGGATGGAAATTTAACAGAGGATAACTTATACCTAGATAGATTAAGTGGTGCAAAGATCATTCACTTTGGATCTGCAACTGCATTTCTGGAAGACCCTTTTAAAACAACTTATTTAAAGGCAATGGAATTTGCAAAAAAAAGGGGGATATTTCTATCGTTTGACCCTAACTTCCGACATGATTTATGGAAAAATAGAGTGGCTGAATTTATTAGTTTAGCCAGAAAGGGTATATCAATGGCTGACTTTGTAAAAGTAAGCGAAGTAGAGCTTGAACTAATCACGGGAAAAATGGATAAATATGATGGAATAGCAATGCTCCATCATTTAGGGGCAAAAATAGTGGCTGTTACCCTTGGATGGGAAGGCACTCTTCTTTCAAATGGAAGTGGAATGGGTGTAATAAACAGTGTCGAAGTAAATTCAATTGACTCAACTGGTGCTGGTGATGCATTTGTCGGTGCTGCTTTATTTCAATTTGCAAATCTTGAGTCCTATGACACAATTCTTAGTGATTTTAGTAAACTTAAAGAGATCATTCTTTTTGCAAATAAAGTAGGTGCCGTCGTGTGTACGAAGGTAGGAGCGATTTCTTCTCTACCAAATGAAGAGGATATATATAAGATTTAGTCTTCATCGTATTGTTTCGGATTTTTAGTTTATATAAGCGGTTGTTCAAAAAAAAAGCGGTGGAAGTTCAGTCACAATGGTATAAAAAAACCTTTCCCATAAAACCGATATGCGATATATTAGTTTTATGAAAAAGAATACAATTCAACCAATTAAACGTTTGTCACTTAGAGATGAGTAAAAGACAAAGGTTTCCCGACCCAATGCCCCGAAAGTTTACAGCTCGGGCCACGTGTACGTGTTGGGCAATATCAACACCAACAATTAGATGGTGATCCGTAATTCTCTCAATTAGTTGATTTTGTTTGTTTTGCATTTTAATATTCATAGTAGGGCTTCCTCCTTAAGACTTTGAGTTAGACTGGACTCTATACTTGTATCTTACTGAGGGGATCTATTTTTTTTAAACCTGAAATTTAACGATCTACAGGAATGCTAACGGGTGCGTTCGCTGAAGACCGGAGCTGTCTTTAATGCAGTTTCTTTATGTAACTATCGGGGCAGGTTAGTTCAACAAGAGATTCGATAAAACCTCATTTTCATATTTAGCTGCTAGGCCTCTTTATAAGCCGAAAACGTTGATTCATCAAGTATGTATAAAATCCTGTATGAACAATAAAAATGGACGATGTGAAACCCCTTGGAAGCCAAGGGGTTTTGTTGTGGTCAGGTTCTAATAGGAGTGATTATGTTAACTAAAATTGAATAACGTATAAAGCTTAAAAATAGAAAAAACTACTGCTCCCGTACAGTAGTTTTTCTGTTACGTAACAAGACATTAAAGTTAGGCATAATACTTTACGTAACTTGAGTTAGGTTAAAGTAAACTAACATTCTGGAAACCCTTATAAATTAATATAAAGATTTTTTCTATCCATAAGTTGTTTTGTTTTATATAAGTTACCTTCCTATATGAATAAAGGCAGCTTTCAATTTCTTGCTGAAAGCTGCCTTGTTAATTAGTAATTTACTATATAGGGATATATCTACATTAGTCTAACTATTCAAGAAATAAAGTACTAATAAAAACTTTTCTATCATAGCTCTTTGCTCGGACTTTTCCGAGACCAAACAACTACAGGAATAAGCACTAGTGACAGAATGGCTCCAGAAAGTGATAATGCTGCAAAACTAGAATGAGCGACTACCATTCCTGATACCCCCCCACCAGCTGCTCCTGACAGTGCAAATAGGACATCGACTGATCCTTGTGTTTTTGCACGCACAGATGGGTGTGTTGAATCTATAATGAGAGCAGTCCCACTTATTAAACCAAAGTTCCAGCCCAAACCTAGTAGTACTAACGCCAGGGTAAGCAGTGGCATTGAACCTACCGGTGCAAAAGCTGCCACCAATCCAGAGGCTAGGAGTGTAGCACCAGAAGCAACAGCCATAGTAATACGGCCAAGCTTATCTACCAGTATACCTGTCAATGGTGAAGGAAGGTACATAGCTGCTATATGGAAACCTATAACTAATCCTACTTCTCCCAAACCATGACCATGATGTCCCATATGAATTGGTGTCATTGTCATAATGGCTGCCATGACAAATTGAGTCAAAATCATAATTACAGCCCCTACAACAACACCCTTTTTGTTTATGGTAGCATTCTTTAAATTTGTCCCTGTCTGTGCGGTATCGTCTTTTTTCTTAGCATTCGCAATAGCTGTAGACACAACCAAAGGGTCTGGACGAAGAAAAATTAAGATGAATAATCCAGCAATAATAAAAGCAGCTGCTGACAAGATAAAGGGGCCAGCCAAGGTTGGAACACCAATTGAATCCGCAAATTCTCCCATTCTATTGACCAAGTTAGGACCAACTACAGCACCCAAGGTAGTGGAAACCATGGCCATGCTTGCAGCAGTTGCCCTTTGTTTATCTGTTGCAAGGTCTGTCCCTGCATATCGCGCTTGTAGATTAGACGCCGTACCAGCTCCATAAATAAAAAGAGAAATAAATAAAAGTGGGATGCTGTTGGTTAAAACTGCAATTATAACACCAATAGCACCTAACCCACCTGCAAGGAAACCACCTGCAAGTCCTGCTCTACGGCCAAAACGTTGTGAAGACCGGCCTATAAGTAGGGCAGCTCCTGCAGAACCTAAAGTAAATAGGGCAGTTGGAATTCCTGCCGCATTTTCAGTCCCTAGCATGTCTTGTGCAAGAAGCGCTCCTACTGTTATACCGGCTCCAAGTCCTGCTCCCCCAAAGATTTGTGTAAGAATCAAAATTCTTAATGTTTTTTTATAAAGCTGTATTTGTCTTTCTGGTGAATCAATATATTCTTGCAACCATATAAGCTGCTGTGTTGAGGAATTTGTATCTTTTGCTGACATTGTCATGAACCTTACCCTCCTAACGAAATATCCTTGTAGCTTTTCATGTTTGTTTTGTCATCCTTGGAACATTTCATTTATATCGTCATTAGAAGAAGCTCATAATTAAATTTTCGATAATTATGAGCTTCTTCTATTTCTTATTTTTAAATAGGAACGTGACGCTATTTGTCGGTGTTCATATTAAAATTTGTAGGATTCACCATCTTCTGGTACTAAAATATTACTTGAGAATCCTTTTTCTTTACTAAAGTTTTTTAATTCTTCTCTAGATAGTGTCCAATGGTTAACAGCTTCCATATGAACAGAAATAACCTTAGCATTAGGAGCCGCCTTGTGTACTTCATAGATGTCTTCTTTTCCCATAATGAGAGAACCATATTCTATAAATTGATTATCTCCACCATTGACGACAATAATATCTGGTTTATGGGTATCTAATTCTTCCTGTACACCTTCATACCAGACTGTATCACCAGCTACGTACAATGTTTTTTCACTTGGATGTTTAAAGACAACGCCACATACTTCCCCCATACGCTTTAATAGTTCTTCTCCTCTTCCATGCTCGCCTCTTGTTTTAACTAATTGGATGCCTTCAAAGACAGTGTCCTTTGTTAATACCTCTACATTTTGGAACCCGGTATTTTGGACTTCCTTTGCATCTTCTTCATTTTGAACGAACATTTTAATATCTTTTGGTAATAGTCTTTGCGCTGCCTCGTCAAAATGGTCTAAGTGTAAGTGAGTCACAATGACTGCTTCAACTCCACTAATAATATCGTCAACAGAGGTTGGTAAACTCACTGAAGGATTGTTTTGTTCTTGCCTAATCGTACCAGGGAAAGATGGGTACGTACCTTTCTCTGCTAACATAGGATCAATTAAAAACTTTTTATTTGCATATTCTACAACTATCGTTGCATTTCGAATTTGTGTAATCTTCATCTTTACAACTCCCTTTCTTTTCATGTGTGTTTCCTAACAGTGTTAAGTGTATAATATGAGCAGCATTCAAATACACAGATAAAATAAAGTGTTTTAGGCGTTTGACTTTATTATTGAAAGGAGTTGACGTTCAGATGGATCAAACAGATAAGCGAATTATAGAGGAGTTATGTAGCAATAGCCGGATTACGATGAAAGAATTAGGGGAGAGAGTTCACTTAACAGGACCAGCAGCCGCAGCTAGAGTGGAGAAATTAGAGGACAATGGGGTTTATTGAGGGATATAGCATTAAAGTAAATCAAGCGAAATTAGGGTGCTTTACGTATGCCTTTATCAATATCTATATAGAAGGTACACACCATCAACCTTATCTCTCATTTATCCAAACAAAGGAGGGGTATGTCATCAATAATTATAAAATCAGTGGAGATAGCTGTTATCTTTTGGAGTGCAGGTTTCCAAGTAATGAAGCGTTAAATCAATTTTTATTAGAGTTAAACAAGTATGCAAACTATAAATTATCGATCGTTATTAGTAAATAGGGCATGAATAAAAATGGATATTTGTGAATAATCGCATTTAAACTATAGGGGGCTTGAATAGAACAACGAAGGTAGCTGCGGCACCTCTTTTTCTTATTCAAAAGTTAGTTTGTGAAGGACTGTACTTAAACGAACGGGTGAGTTAGATGAAAATCAGAGCTGTCTTTAAGGCAGTTTTTTCTTATGGAACTATCGGGGCAGGATAGTTCAACAAGCATAGTGTTTTGGACTGTGAGGATTATTTCCAAAAAGGTTTTTTAATGGTAAAATTAGTTAGAGGTGATTTTGTTGAATAGTAATAAAAGTTTTAAATTTAATTTTATAGTTTCTTTAACTTTTCTCATTTTAGGTTTTATTTTTATAAATATCTTTACCAATATAGTACCTACCATTATTCTTTTTGGTTACTTCTTTCTGTACTACCTCATTAGTGGCCTTTATCGTTTATCCCATCATAAGAAACAAAGCAGATCGAACTCATATAATTAATTTTCATACCGTCTCATTTGCGTCACAGTTTGTGTCAACTCTTCAATAAGTCTTTTGGAACTAACGAGTGCTTTACTTCAATAAGGGAGTTGCTTTTGGCAGCTCTCTTTCTTATGGAACTAACGGGGCAGGTTAGTGGAATAAAAAGTGAATTAATCCATTATTATGTGTATTATGTTAACTGCATAAATCAGTTGTACAGAGATAATAAAGTTGTTTAATTTGCAATTATTTTGCGGTAATGAAATTAAATATCAAATAAAGGAAATATCTTCTTGACAGTCGAATATTAGCCTAGAACCATAATTAACTATTCCGATGAGGAGGATTCTTTTGCGTCCACGCCCATTATCTATTGAAAATCCAGAGTATGATAGGTATGTTAGTCTTGTGCCAGATGGAGATATTGAAGAAATACTTAGTAAGCAACGAACTAAGACCATTACCTTCTTGAGCAGCATATCATAGGAGTCAGCAAGGAAGGCGTACGCACCAGGGAAATGGACTTTAAAAGAAGTGATTGGGCATTTGGCCGACGTGGAACGTGTGATGTCGTATTGATCCTGATCCATTGCACGAAATGAAAGTGCACCATTCCCAGCAATGGATCAGGATCAATACGTTTCTGCGGCAAACTTCAACAAATTATCCTGGGAGCAGCTACTAGCTGGTTTAGACACGGTACGCTCCAACACGTTAAGTCTTATTTCAACCATTGATGATGCAGCATGGGATCGTAATGGAACTGTAATGAACAGCCCAGTTTCGATAGGTACCTTTGCATATGGCATTGTCGGGCACGAGTTACACCATATGAAAGTGATTAGTGATAAATACTTATAAGTCTTTTTCTATTAATGAAAAAACCTAATTTCTCATTTAATGCTGAGAAATTAGGTTTTTTAATATTGAAACTTCCTTAACGTTGTAAATCCGCATTTTCCTGACGCTACTGTACAGAGATAATAAAGTTGTTTAATTTACAATAAAGTCATTAAAAAATAATAATGTTGTTTAAAAATCCTTATGTCACTAACGGGGCAGCATTCCTGTATTAACTGAAATACTAAAAAGTTTGTGAAGAAATCTACTTAAACTAACGGGTGCGTTAGTTCATTAAGGAGTATGGAAAATGATCAAACAATTTTATAAAAGAATCATTCAATTGAATATATTAAGAGCGTGTTTTGGCCAATCTTTTTTCAAAACACGCTCTTTCTTTTCGTTTACCAAGGTTTTTAATATCAATTTGATCAAACTTTATTTTAAAATACAATCAAAAAATGAGTTAGGTATAACCGAACTTACCAAGGAGAAACATGTCCTTTTCCACCCACCATACCGCATAGATTCTGGAATCTCAAAGTCAGAAGGATTAGTAGCTTTTGGTGTGGGTAAATAACAACTTCAAATGAAATCAAAAAGGTAATGATTGGTCTTTTAAGAAGTATTAAAGCAACTTTTGAAGTGCTTGAAAAACACCTACCATAAAAAAAATTGACCAATTAAAAAAGAGGAGCCAAGTATGGTTCCTCTTTACTTTGTATATTCTATTCACTTTTAGTATACATAATGTGAATTCTAGGTAGCAAAAAAGCCTTTATACTGAGATTAAAGGCTTTTTTGCTACGTTTAAACTTTGTAAGTTCAATTATTTAAGACGAAAGCTATCAGTATGGGATTTTCCTTTATCCTTCCAAGTAACATGAACTTTATAAATATGCCCTTTCTTAGGCCCATCTCCACCATAAAATTCTGCAGAAAATGGGTATAATACCGTTTCTTCACCGTCTTCGGCTATTCCTTCTTCAAAATCTCCAACAGACATTAGAGTTTTATTATCATCTGTAAAAGTTATATCTTCAACAGTAACTTTATCTCCAGACTTTTGCTTAAGGGTGCCAGTCCAACCCTTTTCAACATATTGATCTTGATTCTTTTTATAAGTTGCTTTCCACATTCCGTTTTCAGATGTACCCCAGATTGCAATACTGTTGTAATACCAATATACTACTCCACCCAAAAGTACAAAAATAATTAATAATTTTAAATAACTTTTCTTTTTCATGAAATTCCCCTTATATAACTTTTTATAACTATGTTTCTTTAATTTACCAGAAGTTATTAAAGCAAACTATCTTTTTTTATAAAAATAAAATATGAATATGATATGCAGAGCTAGTTTACATAAAGGGCCTTTTGTCGGAAAATCATTTTAAGCATTTCCCGTTTTTATTGCATAAATTAGGGGAGGGTTTCATGGAGAGAAAACGAGCATATACTGCCTATATGGGGGATAGATCCTGTGGATTTCTTAATGAACTAACGGGACAGGTTAGTTCTATAAGGGGTACCGCCATCAAAACGCGGATTTTCAACGTTAAGGGGATCTGGATACAAAAAAAGCCGATTTTCACCACGTTAAGGATGTAATCGGCTTTAGAACTATTCTTGATTTAAGGACCTCAATGTTTCTTAGTCGGTAACTTCTTTTTGATCAAAGCGATATTCTCCAAGGAAGTTGATATGTTCCCATCCTAATGGTGATATATGTTTTAATAAATCCACTCGTAACATTCCATTACTCTGTAGTAATTCGGTAGCTTTGCTTAGATAAACGGTATTCCATACACTAATTGCATTAATCAAAATGTTCAAAGCACTCGCACGTTGCAATTGTTCCTGTAGAGCACGTTCTCTTAGTTCTCCATGTTTTCCAAAGAAGATGGCTCGAGCCAGAAACAGCTACCCTGTCATCAGGCCAACAGGTTGCTAATTAACCAATAGATTTTCAAGTAGTGAAGAGACTTTCTCTGTTTCAATTTCATGATTTATTCTTTGTGTTTCTCTAAATTCTGCTATGCTTTTCCTCAGTTCATATAATAAATTAATGCTGACTTTCTATACCTTCATGTTTTATTGTATCCTCAAGTAATTTTAGCATGGGTTCCATAATGTTATCTCTTCTATAGATGAATGAAGTAGTTACAGTAGCGTCTTTTTTCGGAATAGGGTGACAACGAACCAATCCATTTGCCTCATATGGTTCAGCATAGGTTTTGACCATTAAAGCAATACCTAACCCTGCTCTTACACAATTCAGTATAATATCTAAGTTTCCAAGTTCATTAATTTTTGTAGGAATAATTCCTTCATCTTGTAACCAGGACTCAAACTTTAATCGATAATAACAGCCTGGCCGATACAAATACAACTTCGAATCATACAAATCCTTCAACTCTTTTATCGGGGGGTGAAGTGGATGGGTGACAAAAACAAGTTGTTCATGAAAAACTGTTTCTTGAACAATTTCCGGATGATCTACATTACCGGCTACAAAAGCGCAATCAATTTCGCATTTTAACAAAGCTCGCATTAGTTCTTCGCTTGTGTCTGTTACTAAGGTTATGTCTACATCTGGGTATTCCTCATGATAAGTAGAAAAAAGGAGAGGAAGTCGAACGGTTGCGGTGGATTCAATTGCACCAATTATTAAAGAACCACTAGGGGTTGAAGTATATTCGAAAGCCCTTTGAGCTTCGTCAAATAAAGGAAGAATTTTATCGGCGTACGAAAGCAAAGTTCGTCCTGCTGAAGTTAGAGAAATACCTCTATTGTGACGGTGAAGCAATGGTGTATGAAGTTCTTTTTCCAGATGCTGAATCCGGGTAGTTACGCTAGATTGTACATAGCTCAATAAAGATGCAGCTTTAGATATACTTCCTTGATGAGCAACGGTACGGAAAATTCTCAAATCCTGAATATCCAAAGAAAGTACCTCCTGTTGGTGTTTTGGTATTGGTAAAATCGATATCTGGTATCTTTTATGTTCATTATACTAAATACCAAAAAGAACGTATATTAAAAATGTATTTGAGTATTCCAAAGAGGAGGATTAACAAGATGAATATGAAAAAAATCATTTTACCCGTTACTCACACAAGAGTATTTTCTGCTTCTCCCTACGGAGGAAATCCATGCCCGGTTGTATTTAATGCAGACCAGCTCACTTCGCAGGAAATGTGCACAATTGCAGCCCAGTTCATGCAGGAAACTGTGTTTGTATGTAGCCCTCAAAACGATGGTTCTGATGTGCGATTACGTTATTTTGTACCAAACCATGAAATGGAGATGTGTGTTCATGCAACAGTAGGTTGTACAACGGTTTTAATTCAGAAGGGGTTTCTTAACAAGACTACAGTCCAAATAGAAACACCACTGGGAATTATCTCTGCCAATTCTGAAACCTCTTCCGATAATCTTCTTAATATTATAGTTGAGCAGTTTCCTCCTCGGTTTTCCCAGGATAATCCGAGCATTTCTCAAGTGGCAAAAGCGTTGGGTATTAATGTTTCCGATATAGATATTACTGTTGGACCAGTCCAGTCAGTCTCAACATCCAGAGCTAAGCTTATGGTACCTCTAAAAGATTCGGAAGTATTGAACAGTCTAAATCCTGATTTTGAATATCTTTGGGAAATCTGTGACCAATATGATACGACTGGTTTTTATCCTTTTTCCATTGAACACCGGGAAGAAAGTCCAATAGTTTCTGCAAGACAATTTCCTAAGCGAGCCGGGTACAATGAAGATTCTGCAACGGGTGTAGCTGCCTGTGCACTAGGATCTTATTTAGTCGAGCACCATGTTTTCAAAGAAAAAGAATCTGGTTGGCATAAAGTGCAAATCAATCAAGGTTTTTCAATGAAAAAGCCAAGTGTGATTTATGCGGAAAGTTTCGTACAAGGTAGTGAAATAATAAAAACTCAAATTATGGGTCAAGCAGTAATAGAATCAGATAAAACGATAATGATCGACAAGACCGTTCAAAATTAATGCCTATTTTTGTTACTGACTTAATAACGATAAGAATTTTGGGACATCAGATGGAACACTGACTAGCCTTATTTTACGAAATTGATTCTAAATCAATAGATTAGACAATATTGATACAAGAGTTTCACCTTAACGGTGTAAAGTGTCAAAATCCTGACGCTAACCCTATAAGGGAAAAGCGCGAAAAAGTATTGAATGAGGTGGGAAGATGAATTTGGCTAAAGGTCAGATAGAGCAAAGATTAGAAGAGTTAGGTTTTACCCTTCCTCAACAGGTGAAAAGTGCAGGTAATTATGTCCTTGCAAAAAAATATGGGAATTTATTGTATCTGAGTGGAGTTACTTGTAAGATGAATGGTCAACTTATGCTGACTGGAAAATTGGGAGAACAAGTAACGATTGAGGATGCCCAACAAGCAGCTCAATTATGTACTATAAATCATCTTAGTATTGTACGAAATCATATTGTGAATCTAGATCAGGTAGATCAGATCATTAAATTGGTAGGTTATGTAAATTGTGTCGGTAGCTTTCCGGACATGCCAAAAATCCTTGATGCTGCCTCAAGTCTCTTGATTGATGTTTTTGGTGAAAAAGGACAGCATACAAGAAGTGCGATTGGAGTCCAGTCGTTACCTGGAAATGCAACTATTGAGACTGAGTTGTTGATTGCATTAAGAGATTCGTGACGTTCTACACGATGAGTTCGAGAAATCATTTAATTGAAAACTCAACATATTAGGAACGGAATTAACAGATTCCGGTCCGGTTAAATTTAAGAAGAAAGCTAGCGGAGCTTACCAACTCACTAGAGAAATGATGAAAAAGTGTTTAATTACTATGGAAAAGTAGTTATGAAGAAGATTGGTTCGGCTAAGCAAATAGAGGATTAACGGGGATGGAATATAAATAGGGGCATACACCCCCTATTTATATTGTGGTAAGAAAGGGCGGATAGCAAATTTTCATAAAAAAATCAGTGCAGGAGTTTGGGCGGGATCTGTATTTCTCGTTCAGTCGTTTCAGTGTTCCCTATACGAGTGAGTAGGAATGGGAGGAAAAAATAAAATGAAAAAATTCGGATTGCCACTCCAGATCTTAACTGGTCTTCTTTCGGGTATTATTGTAGGTGCTGTTTTCTATAAAAATCCTGGAGTTGAAACGTATTTAAAACCTTTAGGTGATATCTTTCTCCACTTAATTAAAATGGTTGTTGTTCCCATTGTTATTTCTAGTATTATTGTTGGGGTTGCTGGATTTGGTGATGCGAAAAAGCTTGGAAGCCTTGGTTTTAAAACCATACTCTACTTTGAAATCATTACCACTTTGTCCATAGTTTTCGGAATCCTTTTTGCAAACATCTTTCAGCCTGGGACGGGCATCAATTTAAGCGAACTTACAAAAGGCGATATTTCAAGCTATGTAGAAACCGAAAAGACAATTGAACAAGGTGGACATTTAGACTTTATAATTAATATAGTTCCTACCAATATTTTTGATGCTATGGCAAACGGACAGTTATTATCTATTATCTTCTTTTCTTTATTATTTGGATTAGGAGTCGCAGCTATCGGTGAAAAAGGAGAACCAGTATTACATTTCTTTACAAGTGTTTCGCATGCAATGTTTCATGTAGTGGGTCTTGTCATGAAAGTAGCCCCATTTGGAGTTTTTGGATTAATAGGTGTAACTGTTTCTAAATTTGGTATCAGTTCACTTATCCCCTTGGGGAAATTGATTCTTGTTACTTATGGAGCCATGTTCTTCTTTGTTATAGTTTGTTTGGGTTTAGTAGCAAAGCTATTTAAAGTTGATTTTATTAAGATGCTAAAATTTCTTAAGGACGAATTAATCCTTGTGTTCTCTACTGCTAGTTCTGAATATAAAAGTATCATTCAATTGAATATGTTAAGAGCATGTTTTGATCAATCTTTTTCAAAGCATGCTCTTTCTATTTATTTATCAAGGTTATTTGTATTAATTGATGGCCGTCAATTGGCGGCCTTTTAAAGTATGATTCTTGATATAGGATGGTTTGTAAAATTCAGAAAAATATAAAAAATATTATTGACTTATGTTTTGAGTGTTATGTATTATGTATACATAACAAATATTGAGTTTTAACCAATCATATTGATTCCAATTATTCATATTGAAAAGACTCATCAAAAAGGACGGATTAACATGGCAGGAATCCATTTAAAACCAATCGAAAAGGAAAGAACAACACAAGATAAAGTTTATAAGCAAATTAAAAAAGCGATTTTATTTGGTGGTATTACCGGTGATGAAATATTTACAGAAGTTCAATTAGCGGAAAGGTTAAATACTTCAAGAACGCCGGTTAGGGCAGCTATTCAAGATTTGGTGAAGGAAGGATTACTTGTTTCTATTCCAAGGAAGGGATTAACGGTAAGAAAGATTACACCAGAGGAACAGGATGAAATCTTTTTACTAAGAAGTGCTATTGAAGTTGAATCGGTGAAAAAGCTAACAAAAGAAATTACATCACCTGAACAACTGAGGTTACTTAAATTAATTCTGAAGCAACAAGAAGAAGCATTGCAAAATGATGATGCCATTAGTTTTATAAGTCTAGACCATGAGTTTCATCTCTCGCTGACAAGACTAGCGAACTTCACCATAATAGAGCAAGTCTTGAACAATCTGCATAACCTTACTCAGCTTATGGGTCTAAAAGCAGTCAGTAAACATGGGAGAATGAAGAAAGTTTTGATGGAACATAATCAGATTATCCAGGCTTTAGAAGAAAAAAATCCCGAACTAGCTTCACAGGCGATTTTAAATCATTTAGAAAAAACAAAAGAAACATTAATTATTGTTGATAATTCCTGATTTTCTATCAAATGCTTGAAGGGGGGGATTGCTCCTGGTAAAAGGTAGGTTACTACATCTCTAGGGACAAAAAATAAGGGTTTAGAATCAACTTCAGCCTATGAAATAGAAGATATACTGCAAGATCAAACCAAGTCTTTTGTCACGTTTATAGCAAAAGCCTTGGGAAAATTCTTTCGAAGGCCTTTTCCTGAGTTTTTGCTATAAATAGTCTTATTGTTGAAACAATGAGAGATCTGTCAGAGGTAAGTCTATAGTTTATTGGAATTGAAAGCGTTTACCTGATGTCTCGTTGGAAATTTCTATGTTATTGAAGTAGTAGTGGAAAAGATTCATGACTTTTTGTTTTATGGAGCGTAAATCACAATTCATTAAAACGCTTAAGTTAGCACCATCAAGAAGAAATAGAACAAGTTGTTAATGTTCTAAGGTAAAAGAGTAAAGGATATGAACATGAAATTTAATATGTAATGACATTACCTTAATTACATGATTGGAAATACAAAACCTTTAATGTATACACAACACATAATACACAACACATAATACAATTAAGGTTCGCTGATAAGCTGTTAAATTGTTTCTTGTTTTTAAAACATGTACTTATTCAAACATATGGGAGGAATCAGGTATGGTTAGAACAGGTAAAGAATATTTACAGACATTGAAAGATGATAGAGCGATCTACATAAATGGGGAACGAGTACAGGATGTGACGACCCACCCAGCTTTTACAGGAATTACAGATACCATTGCAGGATTATACGATTTAGCATCAGATGAATCTCAGAATATGACATACAAAACTGAGGACGGTACACTGGCAAATAAAATTTATATGATTCCAAGGAGTCGGGAAGAACTTAAAGAGAGAAGATTGGCGATTTCTAAATGGTCTGAAACAACTTGTGGTTTTGTCGGAAGAAGCCCTGATCATGTCGCCAGCTTTTTGGCTGCCTTTGCCAGTTCACCCGAAGTGTTTGATCGTGGAGGAGAAGGTTATGGGAATAATGTTTTGAATTTTTATAAACATGTGCGAGATGGGGATCTATATGTAACATACGTTATTATTCCACCACAAATTGATCGAAGTAAAGCAGCTCATGAGCAGGAAGATAAATTTCTCCCAGTTGGAGTGTACGAAGAAAGAGAGGATGGAATTATTGTTCGAGGTTCCCAGATGCTCGGTACTGCATCAGCAGTATCAGATTACTTATTTGTAAGTTGCCTTACACCACTCAGACCTGGGGATGAAGATTATGCTTTGTCTTTTGTACTACCGATTCATGCAAAAGGCTTAAAATTTTATGCAAGGCCTGGTTATGCTGAAAAATCACCAAGCACATTTGATTACCCACTATCCTCTCGTTTTGATGAAAGTGATTCATTAGTTGTTTTTGACGATGTATTTATTCCTTGGAAAGATATTTTTGTTTACAAAAATATTGACATCGTGAGAGCTCAGTTCCATGAAACACCAGCTCACATATTAGGCAATAATCAAGCGCAAATAAGATTTAGCAATAAATTGAAATTTTTGATTGGTGCTGCTCGAAAAGTTTCTGCGATGAATGGAATTGATAAAATCCCTTCAGTCCAAGAGAAGTTAGGGGAACTTGCTTCTATTGCGGCTTCTGTGGAAGGTAATCTTTTAGCTTCTGAATATAATTGTATCATCGACAAAAACGGTGTGGCACGACCGAATCCACGTTTTCTTTATGGTGTAGTAGGTCAACAGGAAACTATTTATGCTTCCACTATAAAAATTTTAAGGGAGTTATGCGGTGGAGGTGTTTTACAATTACCATCTTCATATAAAGAACTCATCAATCCTGAAACGAAAGATGATATGTATCAATATATACGTTCTACGGGAGTTGGAGCTGAGGAGAAAGTTAAATTATTTAAGTTAGTATGGGATATCATCGGTTCAGAATTCGGTGGTAGACATCAACAGTATGAATTGTTCTATAATGGTGCACCTTTCGTCACGAAAGGCTTTTCATTTAGAAATTACGGCTATGATGAGCCGGTTCAAATGGTGGATAAATTTTTAGAAAGCTATTCTCTTCCCACTCAGGTGAAGGAACTAATATAAGAAATATAAATAAAAGGATGGTTGAAAAAATGAAAATTGCATCAATACAATTGGAGATTAAAGATAGTGAATCTAAAAATGCTCGCATAGATCGTGTGGAGTCAATGATTGACGGATTAAAAGGACAAGATTTAATAGTTTTACCAGAAACGTGGGCAACGGGGTACTTTTCTTTTGATCGTTATATTGACGAATCGGAAGAGTTGAATGGGAACTTTGTACAACGTTTCTCCTCAAAGGCCAAAGAAGTTCATTCATATATATTTGCAGGTAGTTTTATAGAAAAAAATAATGGAAAATACTACAACACAAGTGTTCTATTTTCTCCAGATGGGACCCTTATAGGAACCTATCGAAAAATGCATTTATTTCGTTATGGTTCAAAAGAAGGGCAAATATTGACGAGAGGAAATGAAACAACTGTAGTGGATACAGAATTCGGGAAAGTAGGCTTATCAACTTGCTATGATTTGCGATTTCCTGAATTGTACCGTGCAGAAGTGGATTTAGGAGCAGAATTACTTCTTGTTACATCCGCTTGGCCACATAGAAGGCTGGAGCATTGGAAATTATTCAATTCAGTTCGAGCATTGGAAAACCAGTGTTTCTTGATTTCGAGTAATTGTGTTGGGAATACTAATGACGTCCTTTTAGCTGGTCATAGTCAAGTTGTTGATCCATGGGGGATTGTTGTGGCTGCTGGAGGAGATGAAGAAACGATTGTAAAAACAGAGATTGATCCATCTCAGGTTACTAAAATTCGTGATGTATTCCCTAATTTGAAGCACCGAGTCTTAGATGGACAGGAGGAATTCAGTTGATAAATATTAATGTTTGTGGAAGAAATATTGTCGCAGACCCTAAACGATTACTTATTGCTGGCTATACGGGGAAAGACCAGGAATCTGTAAAAAAACATATTGATGAATTGAAGGAGATCGGCGTTCCAGCTCCTCCACAAGTCCCGATGATTTACGATCTTTCAACAAATCTTATTACGACAAATAAGTCAATTTCAGTTATACAAGAAAGCAGCAGCGGAGAAGCGGAAGTGGTCATCATGAAAATTGAAGGGAAATGGTATTTAGGACTAGGTAGTGATCACACCGACCGCGGGCTTGAAAAAGTGTCTATTCAGAAATCCAAACAAGTATGCAGCAAGCCCATTTCAACACAATTTTGGTCCTTGGATGATGTAAAAGATCGATGGGATGACATTGAAATGAGAAGCTGGATGGTTGTAGAAGGGGTGAAAAAAGAGTACCAAACAGGCAAACTGGGAGAATTCCTGCAACCTAAAGAATTGCTCAAAATCATAGAGGAGCGTGGATATGATAGTGAGGATATGATTGTGTTTTGCGGAACATTACCGATTAAAAATGGTGAATTTATTTTTGGGGAAGCATTTTCAGCAGAATTATATGATCGTTTAACAGATAACAAAATTCAATTAAATTATCAGGTTCATATTTTAATGGATGCGGAGGTAGTATGACATGGAAAAATCAGAAATGAAAATTGTTAGAAAACCAGAAATTGAATTTATTGAGTATAAAACCTTTGAGGCTGTTCCTTCAAAAACTGTAGAAGGTGCATCCCAACGAATTATTGCGCAGATTCCAGATACTAATGTAGCAACTCGCATTCTTGAACTAGAGGCAGGTACTGATACATCCCCAGATGGAGTACAAGTCCATGATTTTTGGGAAGAATTATATATTATTGAAGGATCCTTGATTGATTTACGTCTAAATGAGGAATTTACAGCAGGAATGGTTGCTTGCCGTCCTCCTGGGATGGAGCATGGACCATGGAAATCACCTAATGGTTGCAGGATTTTTGAAGTTCGCTATTATGCAGATCAGAAAAAAGAAGAACATGAATTTGTCGATCATAACACTTTTGAAGCGCAGCCTTTTAGTAAGGTTAAGAGCCTTACTGAAAGAATCATTGCTTCTGACCCTACTACAGGAGTCGCTACAAGAATTCTTCATAACGGTCCAGGGACAGATACTTCTCCTAATGGAGTACAAGTCCATGATTTTTGGGAAGAATTATATATTATTGAAGGATCCTTGATCGATTTACGTCTAAATGAGGAATTTACAGCAGGAATGGTTGCTTGCCGTCCTCCTGGGATGGAGCATGGACCATGGAAATCGCCAGATGGCTGTAAGATTTTCGAGGTCCGTTACTACTCCAAGGAACAATAAACAGATATGTTTTGAAACGAATAAGCTCCTGCATTTCTATACGAATATGGTTATCTATCAAATGGCTTCTCGTGACATCAAACAACGAGGAGCCTTTTATCCCCGATACATTCTTACTCAGGAACCAAGTTCTGATTGCTAAAATTGATAATTGGATTATCTCAGGAAGAAAGTATCTGAATTTTCTGTGTAATGAATTATGTATACACAATTCATTACACAGAAACCTATAATCGTCAAACAATGAGTGCACATTCAAGATTATTGGAAAGTTAAATAGTTGACTTGGAAAATGTACCACATGAATGGGTGATACCCGTCCACCGGGTACGAAACTTGGTCCTTGTTTACCAAACGGATGCAAGGTTTTTGAAGTCCAGTATTACATTAATTAAATCGACAACACAATTTTTTCCCCTTTGACAAAAATTATTATCTTGATGACGGAGAAGGTGAAGCAAGTTGGAAGTTTTCCATTTAACACATCCACTAAAGGGATCCATAAATCCAAGGGAGCCTCACGTAATGGCATTAGGTTTTTTTGACGGTGTTCATTTAGGTCATCAATCACTTTTAATGCAAACCAAGAAAATAGCCGAAAAGAACAATCTTAAATTCACGGCGATGACCTTCGATCCACATCCAAATGAAGTAATCAAATTGGAGAAAGATTTGAGATATTTAACTCCTCTAGCTTTAAAGATTGAAAGAATGGCTGCTATTGGAGTGGATAAACTCTTTGTCATAAAGTTTAATTTATCATTTGCTTCCCTTCAGCCATCTGATTTTATTAAACAATATGTTTTAGGTCTTCAAGCTAAACACTTAGTGGTAGGATTTGATTTTACCTTTGGTAATAAAGCCCAGGGTACGGTTGATTATTTGCAAAATGTGAGCAAAAATAACCCCTTTGATGTAAGCGTCATTTCAAAACAGGTACATAATGACGAAAAAATAAGTTCAACTTTAATTAGAAAAATAGTAAGGGATGGAGATGTCCACCTTGTTCCGTACTATTTGGGACATCATTTTGAAATTAAAGGGGTCGTTTATAGTTCAAATAGACATAAACATGAGAATGAGAAAAATATGGAGATCTATATTGAAAATAAGTATATCCTGCCAAAACCAGGTGTATACAGTGTAGAAATCAAAAGCGAGAACAAAACTTGTCATGGGTTATTTATAAGATATGGGTCCAGCAATAGAAATGATGAAATAAGCGGTCAAATTACAGAAGGGCTGAAGGGGGGTGTTGTGGAAGAATTGACAGTTAAATTCTTAAAACAGATACCTTTTGAGTCAATGTCTCAGTATAGTTCAAATTTTAAGGAGGTTACAAACTGATGGATGATAGAAATTTTAGAAATGCGATGGGGAAATTTGCTACAGGAGTAACAGTCATTACATCACTTATAGAAGATGAAGCACACGGTATGACGGCGAATGCATTTATGTCAGTTTCCCTTAATCCAAGATTGGTCTTAATATCTATAGGCGAAAAAGCTAAAATGCTAGATAAAATTAATGAGTCTGGAAAATTTGCTGTAAATATATTGTCTGATGCTCAAAAAGAGTTATCCATGCATTTTGCGGGGCAGATTAAAGAAAACCGCCAGATTAAATTTGGCTGGGTAAATGAACTGCCAGTAATAAAAAATGCTTTAGCAAACATCGTATGTAAGGTCCATAGTAAACAAATAGCTGGAGACCATATACTCTTTATTGGAGAAGTAACTGATATCGTCATTAGCGAAGGAGCATCACTAGCCTTCTATGATGGGAAATATGGTAAAATACTCAACTAAACTGTTTATGGCAGGATTTTTGTTTAAGTTTGATAGTTAAAGTTGTATTGAAAAGATTTGAATTCCAATGTTGAACGTACTGGTCTCTTATTATCAGGATGATCCTTTTCCATATTATTTTAAAAGACCGTATAGCTTTCTTGAAAAAGCGCTTTTGTTTTGTTAAGGAGGGGAAACTCATGCAGAGCAAAAATAAGACAGTCGTCAGATCAATGGATATCCTTACTCTTTTCTTAACTCATTCAAAGCTAAGTCTTAATGAAATCGTACATTTTTCAGGGATACCGAAAACATCTGTTTTTCGAATGGTAATGTCACTTGAAGAAATGGGTCTTCTCGATAAAGATAGAGATGGCAAATATTCACTTGGGCTGTTATTTCTTCAGTTTGGCCATTTAGTAGCTGAACGGTTCGATATTCGAAAAGTAGCTCTGCCGATTATGCAAAAACTTCATGATAAGGTAGGGGAAGCTGTTAATCTCATCGTTCAAGATGGCAAAGAGGCAATCTGCATCGAAAAGCTGGATGAAAAACAGCAAGTAAGGCATTATACGACAATCGGCCGGAGAATGCCGCTTTATGCCGGTGCGTGTTCACGTGTTATTCTCGCTTTTCAGCCACATGATGAGCAGGAACGATATTTAGAGCAAACCGAACTGAAGTCGATCGCATCTGGAACGATTACAGTTAAAGAGGGACTTCGTATTCTTCTAGAAGAATCTCAAAAAACGGGATTTACGGTCAGTCACTCAGAACTTGAAAATTATATATCTGCGGTAGCCGCTCCTATTTTTGATTACAAAGGTTATATCATAGCGGGCATTAGTGTTGCAGGTCTTGAGGTGAATTACCAAGAGGAGTTGTTGCTTCCATTAGTTGAAAAGGTTAAGAGTGCAGCACTCGAGATTTCACAGAAATTTGGATATACCGATAAACATCTTTGCTTAGGCTGATATATCAATATGTCCTCGGTTGAGAACAAATTGCGATTGTCTTTAAGCTTTTGCAGCAGAACGATTATTGTCTTTTTGAAGGTATTTCTATAATGTATTGTGTATACACAATACATTATACATAATACCTATGGAATTAAAAGCTCATTAATTGCATGTTCAAGATGATTACGGATGAGAAGCAATACTATAGGTAAGGATCAGACTCTCTTTATCGGGGGAATAACCTATTTCGTTATTAATGATGTTGCACCTTTTACCTTCTATTAAGGAAAATGGGAAGAATTATCAGCAGGCCATCTTGATAATTCTTCAACATCTAAGAAATCACATCCAGAAATGTAACTAATTCGGAGGTGTGTCAATTGAGTGGGAAAAAGAAACTGGACAAGAAATCAAAAGAGATATTATTTGCGAGTTTACTTGGTAGTACTATTGAATTTTATGATTTCTTTCTTTATGGAACCGTTGCTGCACTTGTATTTAATAAATTGTATTTTCCTAGTGACGATCCGTTTGTAAGTTTATTGCTTGCTTATGCATCATTTGGGATTACTTTTTTTATACGACCTCTTGGCGGTCTTGTTTTTAGTCATTTGGGAGACAAGTTTGGCAGGAAAAATACTCTCGTGCTTTCACTTTTATTAATGGGAGTTTCTACAGTATGTATTGGACTCCTTCCAACATATAACATGATAGGGCTTTGGGCACCAATCCTTCTTGTTTTTTTTCGTCTCGTTCAAGGTATTGGACTTGGTGGAGAATGGGGAGGGGCAATCCTCTTAGCGGTTGAATCTGCACCTAAAGAAAGACGTGGCTTTTTTGGAAGTTTTCCCGCAATGGGAATCCCTCTTGGGATGTTACTTGGGACATTCTCGATTTCATTAATGAGTTTACTTCCTGAATCCCAATTTCTATCATGGGGATGGAGAGTGCCGTTTATCCTAAGTGCCATTTTGGTTGTTATCGGTATTTGGATACGAAAAGGGATTGAGGAAACTTCGGCATTCAAGGAAGAGAAAGAAAAAGGAAATGTCGTAAAAATCCCACTCATTGATACATTGCGATATCATTGGAAAGCGGTATTAATTTCTTTAGGTGCAAAATGTGTTGAAGTGGGCCCATTCTACTTATTTTCCACATTTTTCATATCATATGCTACGGAAACACAAGGCTTTTCGAGGACTACAGCTTTAAATGTAGTTACTGCAGCAACAATTGTTACAGCAATTTGCATGCCATTTATGGGAAGGTTATCTGATAAAATTGGCCGTAAACGTGTTTTTCTTATTGGCACAATCGGAATAACTCTTTTTGCCTTTCCATACTTTTATTTATTTTCCTTACAATCTACTCCTTGGTTATACGTTATTTCAATAGTAGGCTTAGGAATTCTATGGCCTCCAATTGCGGCGACTATTGGTACAATGTTTACTGAAATGTTTAGTACGAATGTTGGCTATACAGGAATAACACTTGGTTATCAAACAGGCTCTGCATTATTTGGTGGAACTGCTCCAATGATTGCGACAATATTAGTCGGCGCTTACAATAATTCTTGGATTCCACTAGCATTATTTTTAGTATTTCTTTGTATCGCATCTCTTATCTCCGTATTATTTGTCCGAAATAGTCAAAGTACAAGCATTCCTTTCTCTGAAAATGGGACGATGGACGGAAAGGATAAAGAAAACCAAATAATCGGGTAATGGATTGTCTTTTTCTAAGAGGGACTCGATTCAAATGGCCGATTTATCTTTAAAAATGGTAGCGTTTACACAGTTGGTGAAGGCCGAAGTTGGGCGGAATGGTTTGGGTTGGGAAGACGAATTTCTTTACGTTGGTAGCGGCTAGGGAGCTGCAGCTGGCAAGGAACAAACATCGGACTGCTCATTTGCTACGATATAGAATTTCCAGAATCAGCACGTGCAGTTGCCAGTATGGGAACAGAGCTATTGGTGTTGACAGATGGAAATTGGGATGGTCCGGTACACCGCCTTGCCATTAAAGCCAGAGAACAAGAGAATCAAATGTTTGTCGCTATGGCAAATCGAGTTGGACAGCAAGAGGAAACTGCGTTTTGTGGAGAGAGCGTTGTTGTTGATCCATATGGAAGGGTAATTGCTGAAGCGGGACGTGAAGAAGAGGTGTTATCAGCATCGATAGACTTGTCGCTTGTTCATGAGAGTAGACAACAATATCACTATTTGAAAGAGCGCAGGGTTCCATTTAATACATCTTCAAAGGAGATTGGAAAGGGAATTCGGCAAATTAAAATCTAATAGTTTGAACCGCATTTCTTAGAGGCATGAATTCCAATGGAAACGTGTCGCAATGAGTATTAATGGCAATCCTAAACAATCTTGAGATTCGGATCAACCAGAATACGCGGTGAGACATCTTCGTCTCTAACGATTAATTATGCAATCTTAAATAATTGATGTAAGATTGCATAAAACTATTAATCTATTAAATAATCTGTATATTGTAATTATTGGGAATATATCAATAATTAAATCGCGAAATAATCAATCTCCGCTTGGTATGGTAGTTGCATATTAGTTAATTAATCACGAATAAGGGTGGAGTGATACATGGAGAATGCAAAATTAAGACGTACGTTAACAGTATTTCCTTTAGTGCTATTTGGGGTGGCTTATATGGCACCTACAACAGTTTTTTCTACTTATGGGGTGGTTGCGGAAATAACGAAAGGGATGGTGCCAGCTGCTTATATTATAGCTTTGGTTGGTATGTTATTTACAGCCTATAGTTATGGTCAAATGGTTAAGGCCTACCCTGTTGCTGGTTCTGCGTATACATTTACTCAAAAGGCTTTTAATCCTCACCTTGGATTCTTAGTAGGCTGGGTTATACTATTGGACTATTTATTTTTGCCAATGATCAATGGATTACTAATCGCTATTTACTTAAACGCATATTTTCCATCCGTTCCTTTTTCCGTCTGGTTAATCGCCTTTGTAATTTTAATCACCATTGTAAATATAATTGGAGTGAAAATAGCAACAAAAATAAATCTTTTATTAGTTGCCTGTCAATTCTTAATAATAGTTATATTTACATTCCTCTCAATTAAAGGGTTACTTAACGGAATGGGTTCAGGAACATTATTCATGAGTTCTCCATTTGTGAATGGAGAGATACCGCTATCTTTAGTATTAGCAGGATCTTCCATTTTATGTTTATCATTTTTAGGATTTGATGCTGTTACTACATTTTCGGAGGAAACCATTAATCCGAAAAAAATAATTCCAAAGGCTATTTTCCTCGTTGCGTTAATAGGGGGAGGTCTGTTTGTCACCATCTCATACATCAGTTACCTTGTTTACCCAAATTTCCAAGCTTTTAAAGATCCAGATTCCGCTTCCTTGGAAATTGCTATGTTCATCGGGGGTAATTTATTTCAATCTATTTTTCTAGCAGGTTATATTACCGGGGGGCTGGCGTCTGGTTTATCAGCTCATGCAAGTGTTTCGCGACTTTTGTATGCGATGGGGAGAGATGGGGTTCTTCCAAAGAGAATTTTTGGTCATATTCATCCAAAATTTCAAACTCCAACACACAACATCATCTTAGTGGGCATTTTTGCTTTATCTGCGTTATTTATTGATTTAGTGACAGCATCATCCTTTATTAACTTTGGGGCGCTCGTTGCATTTACATTTGTTAATCTTTCGGTTATTTCCCATTATTTTATTAAAGAAAAACAGCGAAACGGAATTAACACACTAAAGTACCTAATATTGCCGCTGATTGGTACTGGTTTCACAATTTGGTTATGGACCAGTCTTGATTCAAAGGCACTTTTACTTGGACTGGGATGGTTTGGAGTTGGTTTCATCATGCTCCTTTCTAATACGAAAATGTTTAGTGAACGGCCACCAGAGCTTTCTATTGATAGTGCGATTGAAAAAGAAATTCAAGCATAAAAGCTATATTCATTAAGGAGGATAAAAATGGTAAGTGCAGACATCATTCTTTCTGGTCAACATGTATTCACTGGGTTACAAGATGAGCCAATAAAAGCAGCTATCGCTATTAAAGATAATAAAATTATTAAAATCGGTTCTAAAGAAGATATAATGTCATTCCTTGGAAATCAAACAAAAGTGTATGACATGGAAGACGGACTAATTATTCCGGGATTTCATGATTTTCATATGCACATTATGATGGGAAGCATTTTACAGAAGGACAGTGCCAAATTATTTGATGCAGATTCAGAAGAGGATGCAGCCAAAATAGTAGGTGAATTTGCAGAAACGAGACCAAATGATGAGTGGATATTTGGTGTCGGTTGGGATCATACCAATTGGAAGAACAAAGTGTTGCCACATAGAACAACACTAGATAAATATATTAGTGATCGCCCTGTTTTATTATTCAATGCAGAAGTGCATTACGCATGGATCAATAGTAAAGCAATGGAAATGATTCACTTAACGAAGGACACCCCAGATCCGGAATATGGAGAAATTGGAAAAGATGAAAATGGGGAACTGACAGGCCTTCTATTTGAACAGGCAATTGGGTATGCATCGGAACATGCATACAAATTACCGAAAGATAAACGTGTAAGCCTATTCCAAGGTTTTCTTAATGAAACAAAAAGATTGGGAATCACATCCGTTAATGACTTATACGGAGCTAAAATTGCGCCAAATCCATTAGACGACCTTGAAATTTTTAAGGAATTTGAGAGAGAAGGGTTACTTACAACCAGAATTCACTTTTCGCCGGAGTTAAAAATGGATTTAGCTATCGCAAAGGAATTACAAACAAATTATCAGTCAGACAAGCTCACCTTTTCTGGATTAAAACAATTTATAGATGGTGTTGTGACAAGTCATACTGCTTTTTTATTGGATCATTACAAAGACCGTCCAGATACAAAAGGCGGAACGACTTATCCAGCTGAAACAATTAAACAATTAGTAAAAAAGGCAGATAAGGAAAATTTTCAAATTCGTTTCCATGCTATTGGAAACGGTGCAGTCCGCTTAGCATTGGATGCATTTGAAGAAGCGAGAAACGTAAATGGAGAAAGAGACGCTAGACATGTCATTGAACATGTGGAGGTATTGCATCCTGATGATGTTCATCGCTTTAGGGAATTGGATGTGATCGCTTCCTTTCAACCTAAACACATTGAATTAATGGAAAGTGAGGCGTATACAGCCAGAATCAGTGAAAAACAACAACCTCTCTATTATCCTATCAAAACACTAGTGGATACTGGTGCTAAAATTGCCTTTGGTACAGATTTTCCTGTAGTGCCCCTAAATCCTATGATGGGTATTTATCAGGCAATCACCAGAAAAGATTTAATCGGGAAGGCGTGGCAAGAGTCGGAAGGAGTAACATTGGCACAAGCGTTAAAATACTACACGGCCATACCGGCATACGGGTCATTTAGAGAAAATGAATTAGGTACATTGGAAGCAGGGAAGATAGCGGATATCGCTGTATTAAATAAAAATTTATTTAGCATATCAACAGAGGAAATTCTTGAAACAGAAGTGAAGATGACGATCATGGATGGAAAGATCGTATATGAAAACCCGGTCGTCCAAACTGTATAAGATAAAAAAATAAAAGTGAGGTAGTGAGAAGATGTCAAAAGTAAAAGTTGGTCTTATCCAAATTCATTGTGGAGAATTCATTGAGCAAAATATTCAAAAACGATAGAGAAAATAAAAGTAACAGTAAATAAAGGTGCACAAATCGTTTGCTTACAGGAATTATTTTCTTCGCAATATTTTCCGCAAACGGTCAGTGTGAAAAATTATGATTTAGCTGAAGATGTAGATAGCGGTACATTAGCCGAAATGGGTGAATTAGCAAAGGAATTAGCAATTGTCTTGATTGTACCTTTTTACGAAAGAGCAGGTGCTGGTATTTATTTTAATAGTGCAGCTGTATTTGATGCTGATGGAGAATGTTTAGGGATTACAAGAAAAAATCATATTCCGGATGGTCCCCAGTATCATGAAAAATATTATTTCGTTCCAGGCAATACTGGGTATCCTGTCTATGAAACGGCTTATGGAAAAATAGGAGTGGGGATTTGTTGGGACGAGTGGTATCCAGAAGTTGCCCGAATTTTGAGCTTACAAGGTGCAGAGATATTATTCTATCCTTCCGCTATTGGTTCAGAGCCAGATCATCCCGAGATATCGACAAGATCATCCTGGGAAAAGGCAATTTCCGCTCATGGCATTTCGAATGGTGTATTTGTTGCTGCGACAAATCGAGTGGGCCAGGAAAAGGACATGAATTTTTACGGTGGTTCATTCATTAGCGATACATTCGGGAATATTTTAGCTTCACTTGATGATGAAGAAGGAATTATTGTGCAAGAAATTGATTTAAAAGAAATAGAAGAGACTAGAAAAATTCTGCAATTCTTTAGAGACCGTCGTGTCGATACTTACGGCCCTATTTTACAAAAAGAAATACTTCCAACCCCATCTCCTTCAAAAAAGGGAGCGAACAAAGCGCTGTTCAGTTAATCATTAAAAAATAAAGCAGGTGTTTTCTCTTATCAGGTAGATCACATATCCATCAAGCTAATTTGTTTTTAAAGTAGGGATTGCTATCTTATTTTACGCTTACCACATCGTAAATAAGGCTGTACGCAATCCTTCTTCTCAAAATCGGGTATACTTGGCCTGAAACTTCTTCCCTGGCACTATCCCCAAAAAACATTTACTGTTTGGGATTTTTCAGCTTGTTTTTCCACTTTTACAACGGTGCATAGTTTTGACTTCCATAAGGATGATTTTAGATTGGAGCTGTCTTTAAGGCAGCTTCTTTTTTTGAGCAAAAAAAAGCATTAATTAAAAAGTGGAGGTATTTAACACCTAACGTACTACTTTTTGTTAAGTGAGACGGTTAGAGAAGAACAATGTGGGAAATACTAAGAAAATGAAAATGTTACCGAATTTTCAGAAAAATACATTGACGGGAAAATACGGTTGTTATATATTATTAATAAGTTAAATTTATTGTTATATAACAGAAGGGGGAGTCAAGATGATGAACATTCAGGATAAAGCCTATGAAAGTTATTTAAAGATTTGTGAAAGGTATGAAATCGAGTCGATAAACTTCGACCGCTTCATCAAAAATTTAACTAAAGATCAGTTGGATGAATACAGTAAATTAGCCGTTTGAAAGAAAGGACGTGATTGCACAAGATGGACCTCCCGGTTGATGTAGATGTAGAAGCAAGTTAGAAACCCCACCAGTTGCTATGGGAACAGGTGGGGTTTTGTCATGTGGTTTAAGAGCCTGTAATCAATCAAACAAGAAACTGCCGGAGAAGGTCTTCTCCGGCAGTTTCTTTAACTTCCCCGATATACTTGATAGCCCCATGGGGAAACGAGCAGTGGCACATGATAATGAGAGGATGGGGAAGATAATCCGAAACGGACGGGTACCTGGTCCAAGAAGGGCGGATCAGTAAGTTCGATGGACTTATTCCGGAAGTAATCCCCGATATGAAAAACGATTTCGTAGTTTCCCATTTTAGTGTTTTCTGCATTCAGCAGCGGGGCATCGAGCCTCCCGTCTGTATTTGTGACAGCTGTCTTGAGCAGCTGCCAGTCAGCTGTGGATGATTCGGAAAAGTATAATTCAATCGTCACGTTTTCGGCCGGCTGGCCATGCATTAAATCCAATATATGTGTTGTTATACCAGGCATAAATACTCCTTAACCGATGTTTTCTTCAGCAACAGCCAGGATTTTGTTATTTTCGAGATTTTCTTTATTAACGGTGAAGACCTGAAAACCGTATGGTGGGCGCGGCTCTGTATATACTTTTCCATAGGATTCCGGGATTTCGGAAACGACTGTATCCCATGTGTGGTTTTGGGATTCGAATGTAACTTCAAGAAGCTGAGGGAATCTAGTTAAAATACGGCAGCCGATTTCATAAATCAGATTTTGGATGGAAGGAGTTTCCATTTCATGGAAAACGGATGTAGCAATATCGATTACCTGTTCAGCAGCTACGTATTTAGAAGGATTCAAGCCGAATGCATCCTTTTGATCCTCATAGACCCAATGGAGATTCAAATAGATGAAAAGCGGACGATTTCCATCTTCGGGAAGCGTCGTATATTCATCACGGACAAAACCGACAAAAGAGTTCCCGCTTACTTTGATTAATTGGAGGTCGAGGATGGAACTGCTTTGCTGAACGATTTCGTTGCCATTTTCCCCGCGGATGATTTCGACGGCAGCCTTGGCCCGTTCGTTGCGGGACTTTTTGAATACCAGGTCACTCGGTTTCAAAACGGGGTTCGTTGCTTCAGTCACAGCTTCGAAAGGGATATCTTCGGCAATCAATTTAACAGTATCGATTTGTGGATATTTGTTCAGGAAGGCCTCTGACACATATGAAGCAAATCCTTCTAATGTTGCCCCTTCGAATGTCGCTAAATGCCTTTGGATGAAGTTTTTCATCGAATCTGTCGCGACGACCATGGAATTGTCCCCTTCCGTGAAGGAGGGAAGAAAAGAGGAGCCGCCAACGGAAACTTTTACATTGGTGCCGAAAATGATATGATCCCTGCCTAAAAAAGTGGATTCTGGTATTTGTTTGATTCCGGTTAAAGGAGTTGAATAGGTTCTATAGGCAAAAACATTCCCTTTTCCATAGCTAAGTGTTTGTGCGGCTGATTTATTTTCCATTGAATTCTCTCCTCCAATTTTGATTTTATCCTGTAAACGAAATAGGGCAATTTGATGAATTTCAGATAGAGCCTTATCGAACTCGGCCGTTTCAGAATGGTGAATCCTTGTTTTCATCGATTGATATATGTCATTTTTATCTTTGCCGCGTACAGCTAGAATAAATGGAAAGCCGAATTTATTCAGATATTGCCGGTTCAATGATATGAAACTTTCATATTCATCGGCAGTAAGGTCTTTTAAACCGGCGCCATGCTGTTCCTTAATCGAATCTTCACTCATTTCAACTTTGTCCCCAAGGTTCGGATGCTTCCTGATCAACGTTAACTTTTCTTCCTTTGACGAATTGCTTACAATCTCAACCATGCATCGATGCAGGTTGATTATGGATGAAAAGGGCCTATTGGCTGCCGACTTTTCTGCAATCCAAGGTGAATGTTCGAAAGTATCACCAAGGAACTTCGTGAACTCCTTTTCGCTTAGTGCATTTAGTGACTTAAGAGTAATCATTTTAAAGGCTCCTTCTTATATACTTTTTGCCATGAACTGATCTGTATCAGGGATGGTACTATCTGCCGCCTTTTTCCTTCTCGGAGTCAAGATCACATTCAGGATGATGGCTGTCAGGCTTCCGGTGATGATTCCATCGCCGACAACGATACGGATTGCTTCCGGCAGGCTTGAGAATAACTCGGGAACGACGGTGGCTCCAAGTCCGAGTGAGACTGAACAAGCTATGACCAATAAATTAGCATTATCCGAGAAATCAACGTCATTCAGCATTTTAATTCCTGATGAAACGACCATTCCGAACATGACGACTGTAGCACCCCCGAGGACGGCAGTAGGAATGAGTGTAGCGAGTGCCGCAATTTTCGGTACAAGTCCAAGCCCGATTAAAATAAAGCCGGCTGCAATGGTGATTGTTCTTTTTTTCACACCGGATAATTGAACGAGGCCTACATTCTGGGCGAATGTACTATAAGGAAAGGCATTGAAGATCCCGCCTAAAGTGAATGCCAGGCCTTCTGCCCGATAGCCCTTGACAATATCTTTTTCACTCAATTCCCTGCCGGTTATTTTTCCGAGAGCAAGGAATGCGCCAGTGGATTCGACAAGGATGACTGTGCCAACCAACATCATCGTAAGTATGGGGGCTATTTCAAATGTGGGTGTACCAAAGTACAAGGGAGCAGGGATATGGAACCAAGAAGCCTCGGCAACAGTGGAAAAGTCCATCTTCCCAAAAAACGTTGAAGCGATCGTTCCTGCTATGATGCCAATCAGAACGGAAATGGAGCGAATGAATCCAGTGAAGCAGCGATTGATTAACAGAATAACGGCGAGGACACCTAAAGAAAGCATCAAGTTCTCGGCTGAGCCAAAGTCTTTGCTGCCGGAACCGCCAGCCATATTCTTTATGCCGGTGGGCACTAAGGATAATCCAATGATGATGACGACGGTACCGGTCACGACAGGCGGGAATAATTTAAGCAGTTTACCAAATATGTTGGAGAAAAAAATGATGAATAATCCAGCGGCGATGATTGATCCATAGATAGCGGAAATGCCATAATTGCTGCCGATGGATATCATGGGGGTGACTGCAACGAAAGAAGTTCCCAAAACTATCGGGAGGCCAATGCCAAAGTATTTATTTTTCCAAGATTGCAATAATGTAGCGATCCCGCAGGTCAATAGATCAATGGCAATAAGGTAGGCGAGCTGTTGGGAATTGAATCCCAATGCCCCTCCGACGATGATCGGCACCAAGATGGCACCGGCATACATGGCTAGAACGTGCTGAAGACCTAACGAGAAGACTTTGGACTTGTTAATTCTGTCATTCATAAAAAAACTCCCTTCTCTAATATAATGTCATTTTATATCACGTAACTTTGTTATGATTAATATCATCATAATGAAAAATCAGAAAATTGTCATTAGTTAGATTAGACAATTTTAGGATGTGGATATAGACAACTTGCATAAAGTGAAGGGAGGTTTGTGGTTTTATAAATTAAGTAAGGATTTAATGCGAAGGGCAAGTCGAATCTGGAGTGTGGCCTCTGAATCTTTTAGGCTCTTGCCTAGTAGCTCTTCGCATTTCTCGAGTCTGTATACAACGGTGTTCCGATGTACGAATAGTCTTTTGGCAGTTTCGGATATTTGGCAATGTGTTTCGAGATAGACAGATAATGTCTGTAATAAGGATTGCTCCTCCTCGGTGAAAATCTTTGAAAATCCCTGTAGTGCAAAATGGTAAAAATTCATGAGGTCTTCTTCTGGAATGATTCTCAATAATTCCATAATATCCTTCGTCCGGAATATTTGGATGTATTCGGTCCTTTTCGAAAGACCTCCTTCGAGAAGGGAGTCGTTCGCTTCTTTGTAAGCGTTCTTGGTCTGTAAAAAACTCTGGCTCATATGGCTCACTCCGAAAGAAATCGTGCAGCCGAACTGGCTGGTTGTTATCCTTTGCAATGATTTTAGCGAGGTTTCGACAGTTTGGAGAACATCAGAAGAGACTTCATTCACTTCATATAAAAGAATGCATTTCTTGCCTTTTGTAAAAAGGTGAATGGGATTAGGTGATAGGTAAAGTTCATCGTCCAAAAACTCGTATATCGAATCAGCCCTTCGTTGCAGCTGTGTGTAACTTATGTCCGATTCGGGTTCATCGATCCTTCCGACTGCACATATATAGGTTTGTTCATTGTGTAAGGAAAACTCTTTTGCTCGATTTATGATTTCCTCTTGGGAGGTGAAACTGCCATCCAGAAAATGAAGGAAGAAATCATTTCGGATATTCCGATCATGCTGTTTAAGGGCATGTTCTTTCAACAAGGCAAAAGAAATGACATTAGTTGCCTGTTCTATCGTCAATGTTATGAGGTTATCGCTAGTCTTGATTTCTCCTGATATCGTCAAATAACCAAATTTTTCTTCATTCATATAAATGGGGAATACGGTATAGGGTTGTTTATTTGAAAGGGATGAAAATGAAAAGAATGAAGTTTTGGTTTTATGGAATCGGAATCCCTCTTCACTCATTTTTTTGATTATTGGAATAATTCCGGATTGTGAGATTGGATGGAAAATCGGTTTTAGGTACTGATCAACTAATAAGATGGGGTATCCGATCATATCCGATAAATGATCAAGCAGCTTTTGAATCCCTTTTCCCCGCATGATTAAGTTTGTGAATTGTTTATGTGTTTCCATGGCAAATGTCAATTCCGCTGCACGTTGATCCAAAATCCCCCGTAATGTATGGTTGATGATTTCCCCGAGTGACAATTCTGCAGGGAGTTCAATGATTGGAAAGGATAAATCATTGGCTAGAACCAGTACGTCCTCGGGTATTTCTTTTAGGTATCTTCTTGTCTTTATCCCTAGGGCGGCGCAGCCTTGGTTTGCCATCGCTTCGACGAGTGATGACAAGTGGTGTGGCTTGTCCTTTACGTGATAAGCCGTTGTTACAAGGAATTCATTTGGTTTTAAAAAGTTGATGATATCCGGAGCGTCCATCATATTGACTGTTTGGACTTCCCGTTCGATTCCTGTTCCTCCGGCTATTAAATGCATGCCGGTTAATGCGGGCAATGTTAAAAGTTCAGTAACTTTCATCTGAAACACCTCATTTTGGAAAATTAGAGTATTGAGTGTGATTTTATAAAGCTGTGTATGAATCCAGGGAATTATTTAGTGCGGTTACTGATGTTACTACCATGCTTTGCGGATTTTCATTATCATATCATACAAATCCTTTGGCATATCCTACAAATTACTTTGTTTGTGTTGTTAGGAAAAATAAAAAGTATTTGTGTGTTAGATTTCATTACATGATTAGTGACAAGTTATCTGAATTTTGTTAATGTTTATAAAAATTAACGTGAGGATAAGGGAGACGATAAAATGAGTGAAGGCACAGTTACTTCCAGTAAGAAAAAAAGAGTGACGCCGTTTCCGAAAGAATGCACATTCAGCAAAGAGGACTGGGATGTATTATCGCAATTTTGGTTTCCTGTAGCTGCAGTGGAAGAGGTGTCGGAAAAACCGATAGGCATTAAACTTCTGGATGTGCACCTCGTCCTTTATCGGGCCAATGGGAAGATTATCGTTGCAAGGGACCTTTGTCTGCATCGCGGTGTGCCATTAAGCATGGGGTGGGTGGAAGGTGATGAAATCGTATGCCCTTACCACGGATTCAGATATGGCCCGGAAGGAAATTGTACGGGGATACCTGCGCATCCCAATGCTAAAATATCCCCGCGTCTTTGCATTAATATTTATCCCACGGCAGAACGCTACGGTTTGGTTTGGACATCGATTGCGAGCGATAAAGAGGATATTCCGAAGTTGCCTGCCTGGGATGATGAGGAATATTTGAACATCCTGCCGCCATCCATAGACATTGCAGGGTCAGCCGGCCGGCAGATGGAAGGATTTTTGGATGTGTCCCACTTTGCTTGGGTTCATTCGGAAAGCTTCGCTGATCGCAATAATCCTATCGTTCCTAGCTATAAGGTGGAAAAAACGGAATATGGCCTGCATGTGGAATACTTAAGTTCCGTCAGTAATTACGGAAAAGGCATGCAGCATTTAGAACCTGCCGACTTTGAATGGCTGCGAGTTTTTGATATCTATCCACCGCTGGCGGCCAGGCTTACCGTCCATTTCCCGCGGGATGGAAAACTTCATATCCTGAACTGTGCCAGTCCGGTTTCGGCACGAAAGACAAGAATGTTTTCGCCGATGGCCCGTAACTTTGATTTAGATGTCCCGATTGAAGATACCTATGCATTCAATTTGCAGATTTTCAATGAAGATAAGGAAATGGTGGAAAATCAAAAGCCAGAGGAGCTGCCACTCGATTTGCAAGCGGAAGCGCATATCGCGGCAGATAAGACGTCGATCGCTTATCGTCAGCTTTTGAGGGAATTGGGCTTAGGTGCGAATTATACAAGTTGAGGAAAAGAGGGTGCCCCTGTTAAAAGGGCACCCTCTTTTTTTGCATGCATAATTGGTTAGGTTTTCTTTGGTTATTTTGCACAAAATAACACCAAAATACTAACAAAAATGTCAATGAAGTTATAGGTGAAAGCAAGTAAAATAATAGATAACATAAATTTGTGAATATTCATAACATGAATGGATATTGGAAGGGAGGCTATGGGATGGGCATTCAAATCGAAAAGTCCATAAACGAAAAGGACGAAGTTGCTTCGATGATTGAATGGTTAGCATCTTTCGGGGCAACGGAGAGTGATGGGGTGACCCGGTTATTATATTCCAAGGAATGGATGAGCGCTCAGCAGGCAATGAAAGCTGAAATGGAAAAAGAAAACCTTATTACATATTTTGATAGTGTAGGCAACTTGTTTGGCAGGCTTGAGGGAACGGGCCCCTCCGGTGAAACCATTCTGACCGGCTCTCATATAGACACGGTCAAGGATGGAGGGAAATATGACGGTGCATATGGGGTCGTCGCTAGTTTCCTGGCAGTTAAGAGGTTGTATAAAGCCTATGGGCAGCCGCGGAAGACGATTGAAGTCGTTTCCTTTTGTGAGGAGGAAGGAAGCAGATTTCCTTTAACGTTTTGGGGATCGAGGAATATTAAAGGAGTCTATGGTCTTGAGCATGTCAGGGATTTAAAGGATACTGAAGGAATTCCTTTTTTGGAAGCCATGAAAAAATCAGGGTTTGAACCTGAAGCCTATATAACCCCGGTCCGCGATGACATTGAACGGTTTGTCGAAATTCATATAGAACAGGGGATGGTGCTTGAAAAGAACGGGAATACGATTGGGGTCGTCAGCCATATTGTCGGGCAGCGCCGTTATACGGTGAAAATCATTGGTGAGAGTGATCATGCGGGCACCACTCCCATGTCATACAGGAAGGATGCAGTCGGTTTTGCTTCTGAATTCATTTCTTTTTTAACGAAAAAAGCGAGGGACATGGACCCGGGTTTAGTTGCGACGGTTGGCAGAATGGATGTTAAACCTAATGTCCCGAATGTCATTGCTGGTGAGGTGGAGTTCAGTCTCGATATCAGGCACTACGAGGAAGTGGTTCTTGAAAGGTTTTGTCAGGAAATCTTTTCGACTTTCGATTCCTTGGCAAAAGAAGGTGAAATGAAGCTGGAGGTTTCACAATGGATGGATGTCAAACCTGTCGCAATGGATCGGGAAATGAATCGCCTTGTCCGAAAGATAGCTGAAGATAAAAATATACCTTACCAAGATATGGTCAGCGGAGCCGGGCATGATGCACAGGTGTTTGGTTCATATTGTCCGACTTGCTTGCTGTTCGTTCCAAGTAAGGGGGGGATCAGCCATTCGCCTAAGGAGTTTACGAGTGTTGCGGATATGGAAAAGGGAATCGACGTTTTAAGTGAAATACTATATAAATTAGCCTATTAAAAGGAGTTGGTTAAAATGGCATATTCAGAATTGAATGCACCGATGAGAACGATCATGACACCAGGCCCGGTCGAAGTGGACCCGCGTGTCTTAAGGGCGATGAGCACACCGATATTAGGGCAATTCGATCCTGCATTCACTACTATCATGAATGAAGTGATGGAAATGCTTCGTTTGGTTTTTCAAACGAAAAATAAATGGGCGTTCCCGATAGATGGCACCTCAAGATCGGGTAATGAAGCGATTCTATGCAGCATCATTGAGCCAGGGGATAAGGTTCTGGTTCCTATATTCGGAAGATTCGGTCACTTGTTGGTGGAAATTTGTGAGCGATACGGAGCTGAAGTCCATACGATGGAATGTCCTTGGGGAGAGGTGTTCGAACCGCAAGCTGTCATCGCGGAAATCAAGAAGGTCTCCCCTAAAATTACAGCGATCGTCCATGGGGAAACTTCCACTGGTTGTATGCAGCCTTTGAAGGAAATCGGGTTGGCCTGCCGTGAATTGGGTGTCCTGCTTGTGGTGGATGCGGTTGCCTCCATCGGGGGCACCGATGTAAAGGTGGATGAATGGTGTATTGATGGATTGATAGGCGGGACACAAAAGTGCTTGTCCGTTCCTTCGGGTATGGCACCGATTACGTATAACGAGCGAATAGAAGAAATCATCCAGTCCCGCAAAAAGGTGGAACGTGGCATTGCGACGGATGAAGACAACCAAAAGGTTTCGGTCCGCCGTCCGATCACCAGTAATTATTTCGATTTAAGCATGCTGCAGGATTATTGGGGGCCGCGCCGTTTGAATCACCATACAGAAGCGACTTCCATGATTTATGCGTTACGTGAAGGATTGCGTCTTGTGCTTGAAGAAGGTCTGGAAACGCGCTTTGCCCGCCATGAACTTCACGAAGCTGCTCTTGTTGAAGGGATCAAGGCGATGGGGCTAACGTTATTTGGGGATGGGAAAAACAAACTTCCATGTGTAACCTGCATCGAAATTCCAAAAGGAATCGACGGTGAAGCTGTAAGAGCCATGCTGTTGAATGAATTCAGTATCGAGATCGCGTCCTCATTTGGTCCGCTTCACGGAAAAATTTGGAGAATTGGGACCATGGGATTCAGTTGTAGGAAAGAAAACATCCTCTTTGTATTGGCCTCCTTGGAAGCTGTCCTTTTGCGCCAGGGGTTCCAAGTTAACCGGGGAGAGGCTTTGCAGGCTGCACTTGATGTGTATGTGGGAAAGACGGAGAAAGTGCTTGCATCAAGGGAATCTCTTTGATTATAAAAATATATTGGAGGAGTGGTCCGTGTGTCTATATATGATTTTATTATCCGCAATGGATATGTAGTTTTTCCTGATGAAGTGAAGAAAGCTGATCTTGCCATCCAAGATGGGGTGATTGTTAAGGTCGGGGATCGTCTGGATGATAAAGCGGATGTAGAATATGAGGCGGGTGGCCAGCATATCTTTCCTGGTATGATTGATGTCCATGTGCATTTTAGCGAACCTGGCCGCGCACATTGGGAAGGCTTTGAAACAGGATCGCAAATGATGGCAGCGGGAGGCTGCACCACATATTTCGATATGCCGTTGAATGGAATCCCTTCAACCGTAGATCGAAAGGCTCTCCTTGAAAAGGGCAAGATCGGTGAGATGAAGTCAGTTATAGACTTTGGATTATGGGGAGGATTGGTCCCGGGAAATATCAATGATTTAGAGGATCTCGCCAAATCCGGAGTCATTGGATTTAAAGCTTTTCTCTCAGCGACGGGGAATGAAGAGTTTGAGCGAGCGGATGATTTCACCCTTTTACATGGAATGAAGAAAATTGCAGAATTGGGCAAGGTCTTGGCACTTCATGCGGAAAGTGATCCGATCACTCAGTGGTTTAAGCAGGAAAAAGAGCAGAATGGACTATTCAGTGCGAATGATTATGCAGCTACAAGACCTGTGCAAGCGGAAGCGGAGGCTGTGGGGCGTGCCATTACATATGCAGAGTTAACAGGCTGTCCGCTGCACTTTGTCCATATTAGCAGTGCCTTGGCCATCGAAAAAATTCAATCGGCAAAACAAAAGGGGCTGGATGTGACGGTTGAGACGTGTCCGCATTATTTATTATTCAATCAGGATGATTTAATAGAAAAAGGTGCGGTTGCAAAATGTGCTCCCCCGCTAAGGGGAAGAGAAGAACAAGAAAGATTGATTACCTGTTTAATGGAGGGGAAATTCGATATGATTTCTTCCGACCATTCACCATGCCCTTATGAGCTGAAAGATCCTGCCATACATAATATTTTTGAAGCGTGGGGCGGAATAAGCGGGGGGCAATTTTCGCTGCTGTCGATGATAGAATTGGCAGTTTTACACGGTATCCCGCTTCATAAAGTCGCTGAGTGGACAGCTTCAGCCCCGGCAAAAAGGTTCGGTCTCTCTTCTAGGAAAGGACAAATTAAGGAGGGGATGGATGCGGACCTTGCTATCGTTTCCCTTAATGGGACGCATGAAGTTTCGGAATCGAATTTTTTTGCGAAACATAAGCATAGCGTTTATATGGGCCATATCTTTCCTTGCCAAATCACGGGTACCATTAATAAAGGGAAAATAGTTTATCAGACTGATGTAATAAGTGAAGGGGAGCGTGGGGAGTGGTTAAAAGTGATAGATTCCAGTATTACGGTCAATAACTAGGGAGAAGGCTTTGCAAAAAAAAGGTTCGGGGCAATTGAATTCATTATAAGGGAGGGGGATTCCGAATCGGGAATCCCCCCTTTTTATCAGCTCTGCGTATGTATCATATGTAAATCAAGGGGAAAAGAAACCGGACAAGTGGATTGCTTGTCCGGTTTCAAACGTTACTTTTCAACTTTGTCGACGAAATATTGATTTTTCCTGAATACCATCGCTTCCATGGTAGCGATCAATTCCCTTTCATTTAACACGTCTATTTTATACCATGCCAGTTTATGGTTTTTCTTTATCTCTTTCGCTCTAGCGGTTAAAGTCTCACCACGTTTGCCAGCTGATAAGAAGTTGATGTTATTTGAAACGCCAACCGCTATTTTGCCATATGAATTGCTGGCTGCTGCGAACACATAATCAGCAAGTGAAAAGATAATGGCACCGTGAACCGTTCCATGTGCATTGAGCATATGGTCACTTGGAGTCAATTCTGCTTCCGCTGTGCCGGGACCGAGTTTCGTCAATCTCATCCCGAGAAAAGAAGCATATGGTTCGTCGACCAGTACTTGTTTGATTTGGTCATAATGCAATTCGTGAATATCCTGATCTAAATGTGTGGTCATGGAAATCCCCCTTTTTTAATGGTCTTTTGCTGAACTTATCCCATATCCGGTGTTAGATTTGAACAGTACTTCAGGAAAACTGTTTTCCTCATCTTTTGTCTTTGACAAGATTGTACCTAAGTAGGCTCCAATAAAGCCAAGCGGTACGGTGAAAATGGTCGGGTTACTCATCGTGAAGAGGGGATTGCCTGTGAAAATACCCATTCCAGGTTCCGGGTTCCATACATTGGGACTGAGCATGACCAGTATGATGGAACTGAGTAACCCGAATAACATTCCTGTGATCGCTCCGGTTGCGTTGAAGCGTTTCCAATATATTGTGCAAAGGATGATCGGTAAATTGGCACTTGCAGCAATTCCAAGCGCAAGGACTGAAAGAAAAGCGACATTCATTGATTGTGCAAATAAAGCGAGTAAAATTGAAATGACAGCTACGCCGACTGAAGCCATTCGGGCGACGAGTATTTGCTGTTTTTCCGTAATCTTTCCTTCCTTGATGATTTCACCGTATATATCATGTGCAAAAGCGGATGCCGACGTTAAAACAAGACCGGATACAACCGCTAAAATCGTGGCAAATGCCACAGCAGAAACGAATGCGAATAAAAATTCACCGCCCATGGTTAATGCAAGAAGGGGCGCGGCCATGTTTCCAGCCGAGTTTGCAGCGACGATCCGCTCAAAACCGACGAAAGATGCAGCACCGAAACCAAGGAAAATCGTCATGATGAAAAATATCCCTATAAACCATGTGGAATATACGACGGATTTCCTTGCGGTAGCTGCGTCCTTTACTGTAAAGAAGCGGACGAGTAAATGCGGAAGGCCTGCTGCTCCAAGGACAAGCGACATATTAAATGAAATCATGTCGAGTCCATCGGTGTATTTATTTCCAGGATTCAAAAATTCCTTTCCGAGTGGTGTTGCAGTTTGGACATGATGGAACATCTCTGAAATGTTGAAATTAAAACGGGAAAATACGATGAACGTCAGCACAGCGGAACCGCCTAGTAAGAGAACCGCTTTGGTGATCTGCACCCAGCTTGTCGCTCTCATCCCGCCGAAAATTACATAAATCGTCATCAGTACACCGACAAGTAGGACGGATAGCCAATAATCGATGCCGAGCAGCAGTTTAATTAATCCCCCTGCACCAACAAGTTGTGCAATCATGTAAAAGATTGAAATGACAAGTGTATTGGCGGCAGCTATCCCTCGCACTTTTTTTGATTTGAAGCGTGCTGAAATCATGTCTGCCAGCGTAAACTTACCTAGATTGCGAAGTGGTTCCGACACAAGGTACAATAAGACAAGAAAGGCAACAAGGTTCCCGATGCTCATGTAAAAGCCATCGAAACCAATCAGTGCGATTGCACCTGTAATTCCCAGGAAAGAAGCGGCTGACATAAAGTCACCTGCTACGGCCAATCCGTTTTGCCATGCTGTCAATCCGCCGCCGGCAGTATAAAAGTCACTGGCATTTTTCGTTTTCTTAGAAGAGTAATAGGTTATTGTAAGCGTTAACAAAATGATGCCCAAAAATAGTGTGAGGGATAAAATGCTCATTCGCCAAGCTCCTTCTCATATTTTTTTAAGATATTTTTAGCCAGTTTGTCGTACTTCGCCGCTTTTTTGATATAGACAATTCCTCCTAACCATACGACGGCAAATTGGAGAAGTGCATATACCCACGCCCAAGTAATATTAAAAAATGCTTCACCTTTCAATACTTCACTATAAGCAGCTAAAATAGGCAGAACAAAATAAAAAGTAAGAAAGAAGAGAGTGACAGGTACTATGAAAGCTTTTTTCTTTTGAAGCAAATACTTGAATTCTTCCGTTTCAATTAATTGACGATACTTATTTCCGCTGTCATGACCTGATGGTGAATGCCCAGTTTTAGCTGTTGATTCCATAATAAGCCCCCTTTTTGTTGTAGTACGTTTTTAAAACGAATGTTTGATAAAATGATATATCATTGTTAAAATTAACATAGTCTGAAAATTTAGTAAATTAATATTTTTGTTTGTTCGGTCATTTTTCTGAATTAAAAAACATTATTGACAACGTAGAAATGACGTATTAATCTTGAAATAAATCATAACAATAATTTAATCTCCGTTTTATTATCGTTATGTATGTCAGGTGGGACAATAGTAAAATTGAGGGGGACTGAAACAATGTACAATCAGGAAATTGAAACGGCTTCGCGTGCTGAAATGGAAAGTTTACAATTGGCTCGCCTAAAAAAAACGATAAGCCATGTATATGAAAATGTACCTTATTACAGAGAAAAATTTAGGGAGATGGGCCTGGGACCAGAAGATATACAAACCCTAAACGATGTAATAAAGCTTCCCTTTACAAAAAAACAGACTCTTCGTGATCAGTATCCATTCGGTTTATTCGCCGTTCCGATGGAGGATGTCACACGAATTCATGGTTCATCCGGAACAAGCGGAAAGCCTACAATTGTCGGGTATACGAAAAATGATTTGGAAAACTGGGCAACAATCGTCGCACGTGGAATTGTAGCAGCAGGAGGTCGCAAGTCAGATATTTTCCATAACGCATATGGATATGGTCTGTTTACAGGGGGCCTTGGTTTGCATTGCGGTGCAGAAAAGCTAGGAGTTGCGACAGTGCCCATTTCAGGGGGGAATACCGATCGGCAGATTACCATCATCAATGATTTTAAACCGCGCGGTATTTGTGGAACCCCTACTTATATTTTGAATATCGCCGAAAAGATGGAAGAGATGGGAATTAATCCTGCAGATAATGGGCTTGAGTATGGGATTTTCGGAGCTGAGCCATGGTCAGAGGAAATGAGGGCAACACTTGAGAGAAAACTGAATTTGAAAGCCATTGATATTTACGGACTAAGTGAAATCATGGGGCCCGGAGTCGCAATAGAATGCCATGAAGCACAGGATGGATTGCATATCGCAGAAGACCATTTTCTTGTCGAGGTCATTAACCCGGACACGCTTGAACCAGTGGAGGACGGCGAAGATGGGGAACTTGTCTTTACCAGCCTTACAAAGGAAGCGCTGCCAATCATTCGTTATCGGACGGGTGATATCGCCTCAATTACCCATGAACCGTGTAAATGCGGGCGGACCACAACTAGAATGTCCCGTGTTAAAGGCAGAACGGATGATATGATAATAGTCAGGGGAGTGAATGTATTTCCTTCTGAAATTGAGCGTGTATTATTCCAAATGGAGGGAATTGTGCCTCATTATCAGATTCATCTCGTTAAGAAGGGGAAAATGGACGGTGTTGAACTGCATATTGAAATTGAAAGCGGTTTCTATAGGGAGATTGAAGAAGACTTAACGCATGGGAATGTAGAGATATTAAGGAAAACGATTCAGCATCATTTGAAATCCGCATGTCTTGTAACGATGGATGTTGTTGTCAACATTCCAAAAAGCATACCACGTTCAGAAGGAAAAGCCATTCGTGTCGTTGATAAGCGGAAGGATGAAGTCATTAGTTTATAATTCCGTGCTCATGAACATAATTCTGACGTTCAGTATTTGACTGCTTATGTACCGATTGAAATACGTGAAGCAAAAGAACTCGAACAAGTGGTTTGAAAACGCGATACATAAAGTGGATGCATTCGTGGTTAACCATGGTTCCATCTCTTAATGGAAGCGGAGATGGAACCAATCATGAAATAGAGAAGGAGGAGGGCATCTTGGCTAAATATACAGTTGTTGATCAAGAAACTTGCATTGCTTGCGGCGCCGCTGCCCCGGAAATCTTTGATTACAATGATGAGGGGGTGGCATTTGTCATCCTGGATGAAAATGAAGGAACTGCAGAGGTCGCGGAAGATTTGTTTGATGATCTGGATGATGCAATGGAAGGCTGCCCAACAGATTCAATTAAAGTTGAAACTTCGCCCTTTAAAGTTTTAGTGGATTAAAAGATTCGTGAAATCCCCTGATAATTTCCTTTTATTATGAAAAAAGACAGAATAGTCTTGCATTGAATATAACAATAAAATATAATAACGTTATATAAACGTTATATTATAAAAAGAGGTGATTTGGATGAACGTTCTTTTAAATGATATGGCAGGAGAAGAAAAGCTCAATCAATTCATTGCCAGAATCGAAGCAGGAGAAAAGATAGAAGCGGATGATTGGATGCCGGAAGAATACCGGGGCACTTTAATCAAGTTAATATCGATGCATGGAATCAGTGAAATCATGGGGGCTCTTCCAGAAAAGGAATGGGTGCCTAAAGCCCCGACCTTAAATAGAAAACTTGGAATCATGGCAAAGGTGCAGGATGAAATGGGGCATGGGCAATTATTACTTCGGGTAGCCGAGGATTTGCTAAAGCCGTATGGAAAAAAACGGGATGACCTAATGCAAGATTTGTTTAAAGGAGATTTAAAGTTTCATAATGTTTTCCATATGGAAGCCAAATCCTGGGGCGATGCTGGATTGATTGGCTGGCTGGTTGATGGTGCGGCCATCATTTCCCAGACGAACATGCTTGGCGCCTCATACGGACCTTATGCCCGGGCGTTACAAAGGATTTGCGCGGAAGAAGTTTTTCACGCCCAACATGGTGAAACGATAATCATGGCTTTGGCTGAAGGGACGGAAGAACAAAGGAAATTGGTTCAAGACTCCATCGATTATTGGTGGGAATCTTTATTACTTTTCTTTGGACCTCCCAGCAAGAATGAAGTGGGTACATCCAAACAGGATATAACGATTAAGTACAGAATCAGAACCAGTACGAATGAAGAGCTTCGACAAGCCTTTTTTTCTAAATATGTGAAGCGGATCCTTTCACTCGGTTTTAGAATTCCCGATGAAACGCTTAGGTTTGATAAAGCATCTGAATCCTGGATTTACAAACAACCCGATTGGGGGAAATTGAAGGTGTTCGCAAGGAATGAAGGCCCCCGTTCGCAGGATCGCTTAAGCCTTCGAAGAATTTCTTATGAAAATAATAAATGGGTACGTGAGGCATTGGCGCCAAAGGTCATCTAATGGAGGGGGGAAGGACGATATGGAAACTAAACAAGGAAATTACTTTGAAGAATTTGAAGTATTCAGCCGTAAAACGCAATCATCACCCGTTCAATACCACTTCAGCCTGCTGGCCCCAAATGAGGATATCGCCATCATGATGGCGCAAGAAAACTTCATGAGACGTGAAGCGGTTGATGATATCTGGGTCGTAAAAAGACAGAATATACGGAAAATGACGGTCGAGGAAAAGAAAACGCTTCAACGTATTGATAATAAAGATTACAGGACCACAAAAGGATACGGGTATTTAAAAAAAAAATGGCGGAAGTATGAGCAGGGAATGCTCGATGAAAAAGAGATAATGTCTTGGGGTGGAGGTGTAAAAAATGAGGAATGAATCATTGAAGGACATCGCAATCAAGGAATTGCTGCTTCAACTGGCGGACGATGACTTCATCCATTCATACCGTGGTGCAGAATGGCTTGGACTCGCACCGCATATCGAAGAAGATGTTGCATCCGCTTCGATTTCTCAAGACACGATGGGGCATGCAGCCATATATTATAAATTGCTGGATGAACTCGGTGAAGGCGATGCAGATAAATTGGCTCACGACCGTCCTGCCAAGGAACGGCGCAATGCGATCATTCTCGAATTGGTCAATGGTCCTGGTTACTATTTGAAAGACCCGGAATATGATTGGGCGTTTGCGGTAGTGCGGAATTATTTTTATACCCAAGCCAAAGCGATTAAGGTTCAATCCCTTCATTCATGTTCATATGAACCGCTTGCTGAGGTGGCACAAAAGGTACAGATGGAACTTTACTATCATTTGATGCACTGGAAAACATGGTTCGTCCAATTGCTGGGATCTGGTCACTTGGAAGCGGTTTCGAGAATGAAAGCGGCGATTGGGAAAACAATGCCGGATTTTGCCGGCGTATTTTCACTTGGACAATATGGAGAGGAAATGGTGGAGCTTGGCTTGATAGAAGGCGAAGCTGACTTACAGAAAAAATGGATTGAGGCTATCACCCCAATTTTTGAAAGTGTAGGCTTAGCAACAACTATTGAAATAGGCATGGCAAGAGGTGATGGTCGTAATGGCCAGCATACGGAAGATTTGGAAAAGGCGCTAGAAACGTTAAGTGAAGTGTACGCAACCGATAAAGCAGCTTCATGGTGAATCAATGGAAAGGGGAGGGGTACCATGTCGACCATACAGTTAAACACAGAAGAAATTTATAAGCTCCTGGAAGACGTTAAAGATCCCGAAATCGATACAGTAAGTATCCTGGATTTGGGGATGGTTGAAGACGTGACGGTTTCGGGCCAGGACGTTTCGGTAAAAATGCTGCCAACTTTTCTTGGGTGCCCGGCATTGTCGATCATCCAAAAAAATGTGGAAACAGCCCTTCGAGAGCTGCCTGCCGTAAGAAATGTAAATGTGGAATTTTTACGTTCCCCTTCGTGGACATCCGATCGAATTACGGAAAAAGGGAAAGCTGGATTGAAGGTTTTCGGAATCTCCCCTCCTCCTCGACAAATGAAAAGTGATGGATCATGGCATGTGGATTGCCCGTATTGTGAATCAACTTATGTCACGATGGAAAATATATTCGGCCCAACGGCTTGCCGCAGCATTTTATACTGCAAATCGTGTAAAAATCCGTTCGAAGCGATGAAACCGATGATAAAAATGATCTAATAAAATGGAGGTTTTCTAAAATGGTAAAACTAATCGCCCTTTATAAACAACCTGAAAACAAGGAAGAATTCGATGAGCACTACTTCAATGTACATGGTCCGATAACGGAAAAAATTCCTGGTCTTCAAAAAATGGAGGTCACTAAAATAGTCGGGACACCAATGGGCAAAGACTCTGAGTATCACATTCTATGTGAAATGTATTATGAAGACCATGATGCACTGCAAAAAGGAATGCGTTCTCCGGAAGGCAAAGCATCAGGGAAAGACTTAATGGGCTTTGCGGGGAAACTTGTAACGATGATGATCGGCGAAGAAATAAAATGAATGCGCTTCAATTCATTGAAACGTCAATCGAGGACGGCATTGGTTATATCTTTTTAAATCGGCCGAAGCAATTGAATGCGCTTAACAGGAAAATGGTCAGGGAAATCGTTTCATCCATGGAGGCATTCGACCTCGACCCACAAGTGAAGGTGATTTTGCTGACGGGCAATGGAAAAGCATTTTCTGCTGGAGCTGATATTGACGAAATGGCTAACGACAATCCAATTAATCTGGAGTTAACGAACCAATTTGCCGATTGGGATCGAATTAGCCTAGTTAAGAAGCCTGTGATTGGTGCGGTGAAAAGTTTTGTATTCGGTGGTGGTTTTGAACTTGCTTTATCCTGCGATTTCTTGATTGCCGCCAGCGACACCCAGTTTTCCTTTCCGGAAGTGACTCTTGGAGTCATGCCTGGTGCAGGCGGAACGCAGAGGCTGACGAAATTGGTAGGCAAAATGAAGGCGCTTGAATGGATATTGTCGGCTGAAAGGATCAATGCTAAGACAGCTTTGCAATACGGTTTCATCAATAAGATCGTTGCTCCTGAATTGTTAATGGAAGAATCGATTGATTTTGCTAGAAAGATAGCAAAGCAACCTCCGTTAGCTGTAAGGCTGATTAAAGAATCCGTCAATAAAGCTGTTGATCTTTCCTTATATGAGGGTATGCAATTTGAACGAAAGAACTTCTATATTCTTTTTGCATCAGAAGACCAAAAAGAAGGAATGAAAGCATTTGTTGAAAAAAGAAAGCCTAAATTCACAGGCGGATAAGGAGTGCTCTATGTTCGAAACGATCACTTATAGGGTTGAAAACGGAGTGGCTTGGCTTACTTTGAACCGTCCTGATAAACTTAATGCCTTTACTTCCCAAATGAATAAAGAAATACAAAAAGCGATCAAAACATCTGCGGGGTCCGATGAAGTGCGGGCCATTATCATCACAGGGGAAGGCAGGGCCTTTTGCTCGGGACAAGATTTATCGGATTTGGATGATAGCATGAATTTAGGTCAATTGCTGCGTGAAAATTACGGTCCAATGATGCAGCAAATAGCAAGCTGTGAAAAACCGATCATCGCAGCGGTCAATGGGGTGGCTGCAGGGGCCGGTTTCAGCCTTGCACTAGCATGCGATTTCCGGCTTGTTTCTGAAAAAGCCAGTTTTATAAATGCCTTTGTCAATATCGGATTGATTCCTGATTCAGGAAATCTGTATTACCTTTCGCGGATTGTCGGTCATGCGAAAGCCTTGGAATTATCATTATTAGGGGAAAAGGTTACGGCTAGCGAGGCGGAAAATATCGGGATCGCTACAAAAGTGATCAGTGTGGAAGCATGGGACGAGGAATTGAAAGCCTTTGCAGAGAATCTCGCAAACAAACCAACGAAAGCAATCGGCTTAATCAAAAGATACTTAGAGGCATCCTATCACCTTTCATTGGAAGAATACTTAAAAGAAGAAGCGGAGGGTCAGCGGATCGCTGGCTTAACGAAGGATTATGCAGAAGGTGTGGCAGCATTCATTGAAAAAAGGAAGGCTCAATTCATAGGCAAGTAATATAGAAAAGGGAGTGGGAGTACATGGTAAGAGTTCAAGAGTCAGCATTTGAAAAGGCGGAAACGAAACGTGATTATTACCACCTGATCATTAATGGAGAAAGAGTGGAAAGCTCTAATGGATCCACGATTGATGCGTACAATCCTGCGACTGGTGAAATCATTGCCAAGGTTGCAAAAGCCACTAAGGAAGATGCAGAAAGAGCTGTTCAAGCTGCTCGTGAAGCATTTGATAATGGTAAATGGAAGAAAACTCCGATCAATAAACGGTCTCGTGTATTGAACAAAATTGCTGCAATCATGCGTTCACGCTTCAATGAATTGGTTGAATTGGAAGTCCTGAACAGCGGCAAATCCATTTCTGCAGCGCAAGGCCAAGTCATGCAGGCAATTGAAGATTTCGAGTTTTATGCAGGCGCTTTAGTTGCACACCGCGGATCTGTCAATAATGTTCCTGGTCAATTCCATAACTATACGGAAAAAGAGCCAGTAGGTGTTTGTGCTCAAATCATCCCTTGGAATTATCCTATGATGATGGCAGCGTGGAAAATTGCACCTGCAATCGCAGTTGGCTGTTCAGTCATTGTCAAGCCAGCTTCGTTAACGCCGCTGACTGCCATTGTATTAGGGGAAATCTGTTTAGAAGCTGGTGTTCCTTCAGGCGTGGTCAATATCATTCCAGGGCCTGGATCGGACGTAGGGAATTATCTTGTCGAGCATCCGAAAGTGAATAAGGTGGCCTTCACGGGCTCTACGCCAATTGGCAGGGATCTCATGGGCAAAGCATCACAGACATTAAAAAGGGTGACATTGGAGCTTGGCGGTAAGTCACCTAATATTGTCTTCGAAGATGCGGACCTTGAAGCAGCTATCGATGGATCATTATATGGCATTTTCTACAATACTGGACAGTCTTGCGAAGCTAGATCCCGTTTATACGTTCACGAAGACATATATGATGAGTTCGTTGCCAGATTCGTAGAAAAAACGAAAAAATTGAAATTGGGCAATCCTCTCGACAAAGAAACACACGTCGGTGCAGTCATAGATCAAGGGCAATTGGATGTAATCGACAATTATGTACAATCTGCCATTACTGACGGAGCGAAAATCCTGACAGGAGGGAAGCCAGCGGTAATTGAAGGTTTCGAAAACGGTTATTGGTATGAGCCGACGGTGATAGCGAATGTCAATCATGAAATGGATGTAGTGAAAGAGGAAATATTCGGACCGGTTGTTGTCATAATGAAATTCAAAGATGAAAAAGAAGCTGTGAGACTCGCAAATGATACGGAATTCGGTTTAGGTTCAGCTCTATGGACAAAAGATGGCGGGCGTGCGACTAGAGTGGCCAATCAAATAGAAGCGGGAATCGTCATGGTAAATTGCCCATTCTCCGCATTTCCTGGAACACCTTTCGGAGGGTATAAACAGTCAGGATTCGGCCGGGAACTTTGTATTGAGACACTTGATCTTTATACAGAAACGAAAAGCATCATTTCCTATCATGGAAGCCGTCCCTTAAATCCCTTTGGAATTTAATAAAACATAAAATAGGCGGCTGGCTGAACGGTATGTCGGAAAAGTAATTCAGGTATGGATGAATGCTGATCTGGTTCATCGTAGCCAGCCCCTATTTATTTTTGAAGGAGGAATGAACGAATGATTAGAAATTTAGTGGTTGTCGGATCTGGTGTCATGGGCAGGGGAATAGCTTATGTAGGAGCCACAGGCGGCTTTAATGTAGTACTGGTGGGTGTGAATCAGGATGCTTTGGAAAGTGCAAGAAAAGAGATTGATTCCATTTTTGAGAAGGGTGTGCGCTACCAAAAAATCACCCAGGAAGAAGCGGCAGCCGCAAAAAGCAGATTTTCCTATTCTTCCAATTTGAAAGAATCAGCAGCATATGCCGACTTGATCATAGAGGCAGTTCCGGAAAAGGCGGAAATTAAGAGGGCAGTCTTCGAAACGATTGAAGTCCATGCAAAAGAAGACTGTTACTTTGCAACCAATACTTCCACGATGAGCCCTACGGAAATTGGTTCTTATGGAAAGCGTCCCGAAAGAACGATTGCCATGCATTTTTTCAATCCTGTACAAAAGATGCCACTCGTTGAAATTGTACGTGGTCTAGAAACCAGCGATGAAACGGCAGCCTTAATAAAAGAGGTAGCCGGAAAAATGGGAAAAGAAACCGTGGTCATAAATGAATTCCCTGGGTTTGTTACCAGCAGGATCAGCTGTTTGGTAGGTAATGAAGCGTTCTATATGCTTCAAGAAGGTTTAGGAACACCAGAAGAAATCGATAAGGCAATAAAGTTAGGGCTGAATTACCCAATGGGACCATTTGAGCTAGGTGATTTGGTGGGATTGGATGCCCGTTTGAATAATTTAAAATACTTACATAGTAAACTTGGTGAGAAATACCGCCCGGCCCCGCTCCTTGAACAGTATGTTAAAGCTGGCAGGCTCGGCAGAAAGTCAGGTAAAGGTGTGTACGATTATACAAAAGATGGCGAGCTGGTGAGGAAATGAAGGATGTTGTGATTATCGATGCTGTGAGAACACCAATCGGAAGATATAAAGGCGCTTTGAAAAGCGTTCGCCCGGATGACCTCGGTGCAATTGTAATCAAGGCGCTGACCGATCGCAATCCAGAGCTGCCGCCAGATCAAATTGAAGATGTCATCTTCGGAAATGCAAATCAAGCAGGAGAGGATAATCGCGATGTGGCCAGGATGTCCGCCCTTTTAGCTGGTCTTCCGGTGAACGTGGCTGGAACGACAATAAATCGTTTGTGTGGATCAGGACTGGATGCCGTCATGTATGCTGCACGCTCCATTGCTGTAGGTGAAGGCGATATTTATATCGCAGGCGGTACCGAAAGCATGACAAGGGCGCCGTACGTCATGGCCAAACCTGAGAGTGAATTTCCGCGGGGTTCAATGGAGCTTCAGGATACAACGATCGGATGGCGCTTCACGAATGAGAAACTTAAAGAAATGTATGGCACGGATTCGATGCCTCAAACGGCTGAAAACGTTGCCCGGCGTTTTTCGGTTTCAAGGGAGGACCAAGATCAATTCGCGTATCAAAGCCAGCAAAAAGCGAAAAAAGCAGTGGAAAATGAGCGTTTCATTAATGAAATCGTACCTGTTCGATATACGGATCGTAAAGGGAATGAAGTCATTGTCGAGAAGGATGAACACCCTCGTCCTGACACGACCATCGAAAAGTTGGAAAAACTCAAACCGATCTTTAAAGACGGCACTATAACGGCCGGTAATGCTTCAGGTGTAAATGATGGAGCCTCGGCATTACTTTTGATGAGTGCAGAAAAGGCACGGGAGCTTGGATTGAAACCTCTGGCCAAATATGTTGTAGGGGCGGTAGCGGGCTTAGAACCGTCCATTATGGGCCTTGGCCCGATTCATGCCACTAAAAAAGCATTGGAGAGGGCAAGCTTGACCATTGAAGACATCGGGCTAGTGGAATTGAATGAAGCATTCGCTTCCCAATCCTTGGAGTGCATCCGCCAATTGAAATTGGATCAGGAGAAAGTGAATGTCAACGGCGGGGCAATAGCGTTTGGCCATCCGCTCGGTGCAAGCGGGGCGCGTATTTTAACAACGCTCGTCCACGAAATGAAAAAGCGGAATGTCCGCTATGGTCTTGCGACGATGTGTGTAGGCGTTGGCCAAGGCATTTCAGCCATTATAGAAAATATTGAAAAAGATTGATGGTGGGGCCGGCCCTTATTAGATTTATCTGCATAAGGGTCATTTTTTTTAAGGGGGAGGAGACTCATGTCCAAGGTTATATATAAAGTGATAAATCAAATCGGCTATGTAACAGTGAATCGGCCCGACGTATTGAACTGCTTCGACTATGAGACACTTTGTGAACTGCAGGAAGTCATCGATGCAGTTTATTATGACGGCGATATCCGTGTCGTCATTTTCACCGGTGCAGGGGAAAAGGCCTTCAGTGCGGGAGCGGATTTGAAAGAAAGGAAGTCTTTGAATGATGCGGAAGTAAGAAGGAACGTTAAAGCGATTCGCGATGTTTTTAATAGTATCGCAGGGCTTCCGCAGCCAACGATAGCTGCCGTCAATGGATATGCATTGGGGGGAGGATTTGAATGGCTGCTTTCATGTGACTTTGCAATTGCTGCCGAAGGTGTTTCTTTGGGGCTCACAGAAACTAGCTGGGCCATTATTCCTGGGGCAGGCGGTACACAGCGGCTGCCGAGATTGATTGGGGAAATGAAAGCGAAGGAATTGATCTTCACCGCTAAAAAACTGACTGCAGAAGAGGCATGTCAATTAGGGATCCTTTTGAGGGTCGTGCCAAGGGATCAACTTATGTCAGCCTGTGAGGAATTGGCAGCCAATATCATGAAAAATGGGCCGATTGCAGTCAAACAAGCCAAATATGCGATTGATCAAGGACTGAATACGGACTTGCAAACCGGAATGGCCATAGAGGGAAAGGCCTATGAATTGACCATCCCTACTCAAGACAGATTGGAAGCGCTCCTAGCATTTAGTGAACGGAGAAAAGCACGATTTACTGGTGAATAATATTGCGCTTTCTTTTTAAAAAGATATAATAATTATTATGTCTTCCGTGTGAAAATAGTAACAATGTAAGGGCGAGGTGAGAAAGATAGGTACTAACACTCAATCCATGATTTTTACGATATACGGCGATTATATCCGTAACTATGGAAATAAAATCTGGATAGGCAGTTTAATTCGTTTATTGAAGGAATTCGGTCATAATGAGCAGGGTGTACGTGTAGCCGTTTCACGAATGGTCAAGCAAGGATGGATTCAGTCAGAGAAGCAGGGAAATAAAAGCTATTACTTTTTGACTGATCGCGGTGTGCAGAGAATGGATGAAGCGGCCAATCGCATATATAAGATGAAACCGAATGAATGGGACGGTAAATGGCGTATCTTAATGTACACGATCCCTGAAGATAAGCGGCAATTACGGGATGATCTCCGTAAAGAATTATTATGGAGCGGGTTTGGCAGTTTTTCAAGTGGTTGCTGGATTTCCCCTAATGATTTGGAGAAACAAATCAATCGCTTGATAGAGAAATATGACATCAATGAATATGTTGATTTTTTCATATCGGAGTACAAAGGTCCAAAAGAAAACCAATCGCTTGTAGAGAAAAGCTGGCATTTGGAAGAGATTGAAAATAAATATGAAGAATTCATCGAGAAATACAGCAAACAATTCATCGTTCATCAAAGCATCATTAACAGGGGCGAAATGTCCGATGCCGATTGTTTTGTGGAACGAACGAACTTGGTGCATGAATACCGTAAGTTTTTATTTATCGATCCGGGCCTGCCAAAGGAACTTCTGCCTTCAAAGTGGAATGGGAATCATGCTGCTCTTTTATTTAGCCAGTATTATCAAGTCTTGGCTGAACCAGCAAGCCGTTTCTTTGAAAGCGTATTTCAGGAAAATAATGATTTATGCCGGAAAGACGAAACCTATGATGCCAAGGATCATCCACTTATCATTAAGTGAAAAAGAGCTTCAGCCAGTCGCTAATGACGACTTGCAGAAGCTCTTTTCACATTATCATTTTCGACTTCTGCAATAGTTAATCAAGTATCCCTTTGAAGTCTTTCCCTTTTTGAACATATGTATCGATAGAAAGTTGGATCAATTCAAGATCTTTATTATTCAATCTGCGGACCACTTTCCCCGGGGAACCAATAACCAGTGAACGTGGGGGTATGATTTTGCCAGAGGAAATCAATGTGTTCGCTCCGATGATGCACTCTTCGCCGATCTCTACATTATCCAATATCGTTGAACCCATTCCAATAATGGATCGTTTGCCTATTTTACAGCCATGCAGGATAACATTGTGACCAACCGTCACTTCGTCTTCAATGACAACCGGGCATCCTTCAAATAAATGAATGGTCGAGTTATCTTGTATACTGCATTTTTCACCTATTGTAATTGAATCTTCATCACCGCGGAGTACGGCATTAAACCAAATGGTAGAGTCTTTCCCAATCGCAATATCACCGATTAAATGAGCGCCAGGTGCCACGAAAACAGTATCATCAATGGATGGTTTTTTATTATTATACGGTATAATCATAGTCTCGCTCCTTTTGAAAAGTCAGAATTGTTTTTCTAATGAATATAGTATAACATTAAATTGACAGGGAGGGATGAAAGTGAAATATATTTGTGAACTTTTTGCGATAAAATATCCTATTATACAAGGCGGCATGGGGAATATAAGCAATGCAAGTCTTGCAGCTGCAGTATCCAATGCAGGGGGACTTGGGACAATAGGGTGCGGTACCATGAATCCTGAACAGGTAGAAGCAATCATTCTCGAAACCAAAGATAAAACCAATAACAATTTTGCGTTGAACATTCCAATAAACGTTAGTCCATATACTGATGAGTTAGTGAATCTTGTCCTGAAGCATGATATACCTGTAGTTTCCTTATCTGCAGGAAATCCTGCCCCTTTCATTCCATTATTTCAAAAAAAGAATGTAAAAGTGATCGCCATCGTTGCGTCGGTCAAGCACGCGCAAAAAGCGCAAGCTGCAGGGGCTGATGTGTTGGTCGCAGAAGGGTTTGAAGCTGCCGGCATCAATTCGAACCTGGAAATGACGACCTTTACACTCATTCCGCAAATCAGCAAGCATGTGACGCTTCCAGTTTTGGCAGCTGGCGGAATAGGCAATGGGCAGGGTTTGGCAGCTGCATTGATGCTGGGGGCTTCAGGAGTCCAATTAGGAACCAGGCTGATCGCTACACAAGAAGCGCCGTTCCATCCGTCATATAAGCAGAAACTAATCGAAGCGATGGGCAATGATACGGTAATTTTGGGAAGAACATTTGGCCAGGTCAGAAGAGTATTGAAGGACCCATATACCGAGAAGGTCCTGGGTTTGGAAAAACAGGGACTGTCTCCTGTGAATTATCGTGAAATGACCTCTGAAGTCTATCATATTAATGGGGCGATGAACGGGGATGTTAACAATGGATTCATGAACAGCGGCCAGGTAGCCGGATTGATTGACGATATACCCACTGTTAAGGAATTACTTGATGGCATGATGAAAGATGCGAAAAAACAAATGGAGGATGGATTGAGCAGGCTCTCTGCCCCTTTTATGATTTGAGAGCGGAGGGGTCCATCTTGTCATTAGTTCATGGGTTTATTCCTTGGTAAACTACCGAAAGCTTGAGGTAAATTCGTCCTCAAGCTTTTTTCATTTCTGGACCATCTGAAATTATATGATCATTCTTCATACAATCTGAAATCTTATGTGAATAGCCCGATAACATAAAATGGACTCCATAAGGTACATTGTTTTAGGATAACATTTTGGAAAAATGTGATTGAACTTGTGATACAATGGAGAATGTCCTTTTTGAAATCAAGGGGTGCCCAGAATCAATCTGGGAGCACGCCTTTTATATGTAATAAAAGTTGGAAAAGGGGAAACCTCAATGGAAACTTTAATAATGGATATGATTGAAGCGTTTAAATCTTTATCCTATTTCGGTGTGTTGTTAGCTTTGACTTTTGAATTCATTCCTGCTGAAATAGTTTTGCCACTAGCTGGATACTGGGTTTATCAAGGTGATATGAATTTATACTTGACTATTCTTGCCGGTTCGTTTGGTGGGGTAACGGGCCCATTGACGCTTTATGCTTTAGGCAAGTATGGCGGGAGACCGCTTGTATTAAAGTTCGGGAAATACTTTTTGATCAAAGATGAGCAGTTGAATAAGGCTGACCGATTCTTTGAAAGGTTTGGTGGGGGAATTGCCTTTTTTGGACGGTTTGTACCAGGAATTCGTACCGCCGTTTCGCTGCCATGCGGGATATTGAAAATGAGTATTTGGAAATTCATTTTATATACCTATATGGCGATGCTTCCTGTTACTAGCGTTTATGTTTATCTAGGGTATAAGTTAGGACCGAGATGGGAGCAGGCAGGAGCCATCTTTTCACAATATGCGAATTTCTTGCTTATCCCAATCGCACTTATAATCATTTGGTTCATTATGAAGACTCAAAAACAAAAGCAAAGACAAAAACTAAAAGTCAATTCATAACAAAGAAGGCGCCTTGATCAGGCGCCTTTTTGATTTATGTCATTATTAGCAGCATCCACCGAAGCCGCCGCCGAATCCCCAACTGCTTCCGATGATGATCAACAAGATGAATAATACAATCAGCAATGCAAATCCGTTATCGAAACCGCCAAAGCCGTCGTCGCAACGATCGTTACAATGTCCACCCATTTGATTTCCTCCTCAATACATATTATGAATTACATACCTAGCAAAACATCTTTACCGGGAATACTTCATACTATGTATTCTAGGCCGAAGTGTTTGCTTATTCATAAAAAATGGGCGTGCGCAATAAGGGGAAATAAGCCCGAATATTTTTTTGATTTCGTTTTAAATGTTATAATATACCATGTGGATTGTGGGGGAAGGGAGCTGAACTAAGTCATGAAAGTTGCCATTATAACGGATGTGCATGGAAATGCTTCAGCGTTAAAAGCCGTTCTTAGGGATATTGATCAAAGGGAAGATATAGATCGTCTCTATTGTTTGGGAGATATGGTCGGGATTGGCCCTGATACAAATGAAGTCCTTGAACTTTTATTTTCAAGAAATGATTTATCGATGATAACTGGAAATCATGATGAAGCTGTTCTGGCCATCATTAACGGGGAGCCGCATCCGGACGGTCATATTCATGTAAAGGAGCATCATGAATGGATAGCTGAAAGGATGCAGCGGAAATTCATAAATGAATTGGGAAAATTGCCTCGAACCATACATCATATCATTAATGATCACTCCGTTTACTTCACCCATTATCACATGGAATCGAAGAAATTGGATGAGCACATAAGCCAAAATCCATTTAGTAAAATAGTTGAACCGAATTTAAATAACTTAGAAATGCTTTTCAAAGATCAGCATCACGATTTAATAGGGTTTGGACATCATCATCCTATCCACCTCTTTAAAAATGACCGAACGATATTCCTGAACCCTGGTTCTCTTGGCTGCAATAGTGAACCAATTGCTCCTTATGCCATTGTTACGATTGAAAATACCGGTATACAGGTAAAGCTTGAAAAAGTCGCCTATGATAATACATCGTTCCTGTTATCGTATCAAAGTTTACAAGTTCCAGAGCATGAATTCATTATACGTGCCTTCCATGGCGGGCAGCAGGCCTAATACGTTTATAAATGAGGAAGTATGGGAAAATGTTGAGCATAAAGGTACATGCCTGTGGATACGATAATAGGCAAACATCATGATGCTGGAGGTACGTTATGAAGGAAAAGGAACTGGAACAGGAACAGGTAAGTCAAGAGCAGGAAGAGATGGAACGGCATAGTCTTGTCTGTAATGATGAATTGTTTAATAAGGATCTGTACGCCATTGTCGATGATACGATGCAAGAGGATAGATAAACGGGAAAAGCGCTGCAGGAAAGGTCTGTAGCGTTTATTTTTACTTTGTAATGGTTGAAGGCAGAATTTTGGTTTTTCGAACAACGTCTCGTCCTGCTTGTTTTCATCACCCTTTTTCTTCCAGTGAATCCTGGAAATGAATCATTTGAAACCATTCTGGATTTATCCCATACTATATATAAGTTTCAAATCCGAGAGGAGGGATGGCATGGGACATCATCATGGTCACTCCCATGATCATGGGCACGGACACCACCATTCTAATAATAAAAAAGCATTGTTGGCATCTTTCTTATTAATCTCCACTTTTATGATAGTCGAGGTCATTGGTGGTTTCTTGACAAATAGTTTGGCTTTACTGTCGGATGCAGGTCACATGCTTAGCGATGCGGCAGCTTTAGGACTTAGTTATACAGCGATAAGGTTGGGGGAGAGAAAAGCGACATCTTCCAAATCGTTTGGATATAAACGGTTTGAAATCATTGCTGCTTGTTTGAATGGATTGACCTTGATCGTAATATCCGTATTCATTTTTGTAGAGGCAATTAAGAGGTTCCTGGATCCCCCTGAGGTGCAAAGCTTGGGAATGCTGATGATTTCAATCATCGGCTTACTTGTTAATATCATTGCGGCCTGGATTTTAATGAGCGGAGATAAGGAAGACAATCTGAATGTACGGAGTGCTTTTTTACATGTTATTGGTGATATGCTTGGATCTGTGGGTGCCATTGCGGCCGCCCTCTTAATTTATTTTTTCGATTGGGGAATTGCAGATCCGATTGCGAGCGTCATAGTCGCGATTTTAATTATTATCAGCGGTTTTAGGGTAGTGAGGGATTCTTTTCATATCTTGATGGAGGGCACACCAGACCAAGTCGATATGGATGAAATGAAAGCATCCTTGATGGGATTGGTCGGAGTATCCGATGTCCATGATCTCCATATCTGGACGATCACCTCTGGTTTTTTGACAATGAGCTGCCATGTTGTCATAGATGAGAGCGGTAATCACGATTCAGTATTGGCAGAAGCGCAAAAACTACTTCACGATCGGTTTGGGATCGAACATAGCACGATCCAAGTGGAAAGACAGGAAGCGGGCTGTCCCAATCCACACGAGACTTGTAATTGAAAAGGGCTGGCTCAGTATAGAGCCAGCCTCTTAAAAGTTTAATAAGAAAATCATAGTTTTTCCTGAATGATTTTTACGACCATTTAGCAGCATTCCTGTTAAAATGAATCGAGATCACTTGCACATAATTAGCTAAGTGAAAACATCGGTTAATTTTACTGCGAACATAATCCTGACACATAAAAAGGGTAAGATTGAGGGAAAATGCTTGGAGTTTTAATGGTTAGCATATACAAAATGATTCCACTATAATTCAGGAAGGAGGAATCCATAAATGAAGAAAATTCTTGTAGTAGAAGATGAAATCGCCATATCGATGGTATTGAAAGCATATTTGGAGCGGGAAGGTTTTGATGTAGTCCAAGTTTACGATGGGCTAAAGGCCATTCCAGTGTTTGAAGAAACGAAGCCAGACCTTGTCCTGCTTGATGTCATGCTGCCGGGTAAGGAAGGCTGGGATATATTGAAGGAAATTCGGGAGGACGATACATGTCCGGTTATCATGCTGACTGCACTGACAGATGTCGATTACAGATTATCGGGATTTAAGTCAGGTGCGGATGATTACATCTCCAAACCCTTCGTTGCCGAAGAAGTCGTGGCCCGGGTGCATGCCGTTTTAAGAAGATCCTCATCGGTTGTTACGGAAGATGGTCATGTACATGAGTTTGGGAGTTTAACCATCGATGATCTGTCTTATATGGTGCATTTGAATGGGGAAGAGATAAACTTGACGCCGCGTGATCTGTCGCTGCTCGTTTTTTTCGCTAAGCACCCTAATCAAATTTTCACGAGAGAACAGCTGCTCGACCAAGTGTGGGGCATGGATTATGACGGCAGTGACCGGGCGGTGGACCTGGCGATCAAACGGATCAGGAAGGCGATAGATGCATGGCCTGTAACTGAGGGGGAAATAAAAACATTGCGTGGATTGGGGTATCAATTGAGTGTCTATGAAAACTAAAAAAAGAACCACTTTACAACGCTATTGGACTAAGAGATACGTATTGACCTTGATTTCCGGTTTGATCTTATTGTCTGTTTTTTCCTTATGGTGGATGGAAAAAACGGCTTTGGAATATAGGCTTAGCCTTCTTAAGTACTTAGCTGATGAAACATCCGATCGGGCGATTAAGGAAAATGGTCAGATTGTCGTTGGCCCGATCCTTTCGGAAATTGTAGAGGAAAGGGAGAAAATCCTTCATCTGAACCAACAGCCAATCATCTATATCGTCGATCCCGATGCCACCATCATATATACGATGCCACAATTGTATATAGATCCGGATGAAAATAAACTCCCGGACGTCATCATGAAAAATACGGAGTTAATCCAGAAGGTCAAGATTTCCGACAACAAAGTATATGTCGTCAAATCCCCCATTACGTTTAATGATGAGACGAGAGGCTGGGTGGTCATTGCACAGGAAGAAGGGGCATTGAAGGAAATCAACCAAGATCATGGCTTGTTGGCGATCATGATTGGAGGCCTACTGATTCTGGGAACGGGGGTCATTTATTTTCTTTCCAGGCAGATTTCACGTCCCATCCAGGACGTAGCTAACGCCGCTGTCCAGGTTCGTGAAGGCAACTATGATATCCATTTCAAAGAGGAAGAGGAAATCAAGGAAGAAGAAATTTATGAACTGATAGAATCATTTAAGGAAATGACCAATCGATTGAAGGTCATGGAGAAGTTGCGGGCGGAATTGCTTGCAGGCGTAACCCATGATTTGAAAACGCCAGTCACTTCCATTAGCGGACTGATACAAGCGGTTAAGGATGATGTCGTCAAGGGAGAGCAAAGTAAGGAATTCCTCGATATTTCCTTAAAGGAAACTCAACGTTTACAAGGTATGATAGAGGATTTACTCAATTATAATGCCATATCGGCAGGTGCTTTTAAAATTCGGCTGCAAAAAGAGAATATCAATATATTCATCAAGGAAATCGCCTATCGCTGGCAGGTGACCCAGGATGATGATCAAGCGTTCGCTCTTGAGATAAAAGTTCCTGATGAACCGGTCTTTGGTCAAATTGATTCATTGCGGATGCAGCAAATCGTCATTAACCTTTTGAATAATGCCAGACATGCACTTGATGGCAAAGGGAAAATAGCGATTCACCTTTATGAAAAGGATGAAGAACGAATCTGCCTTGATGTACTGGACAGTGGCCGGGGGATCCCAAAACATGAACAACAATTTGTGTTCGAACCATTTTATCGAGGTGAAAACAAAAAGTTGAAGGTACGTGGTTTAGGTTTGGGACTGCCATTCAGTAAGATGCTCGCAAAAGCGCAAAAGGGTGATCTGGTGCTTAAGGATAGCGATGAACAAGGCACCACCTTCACGATTGTCATAGAGAAAGCGGATCAGGTATAAAAAAGGGTTGTCCGATGTAATGGACAACCCTCTTATTATGCGTGACGCTAACTATTAAGCCAATTGGCTGATTGCACGCCATAATTGTACATGACGGACCTTCCTTGGAAGGAAACGTCCCATTTCTTCTTCATTATATCCTGCATGCAAGTTCTTATGGTCGAAAATGATTGGCCGGCGAAGTAAATCCGGGTTATCTTGGATAAGCTTGCATAGATCATTAAGTGGTGTATTATTTATATCGATATTCAGGCTTTTGAATTTTTTGGAACGTGTTGAGATGATTTCATCTGTCCCGCCTTCCGTTTTACGTAAAATCTCTTTTATTTCTTCTATAGAAAGAGGTTGGGAATATAGGTTGCGTTCATTAAAGGAAATTTCGTTCTTCTTTAGCCAAGCTTTTGCTTTACGACATGCTAGACTGCTTGGAGTAGTATAAATTGTTACCATTAAAATCGACTCCTTCAAAGTTTTCAAGTTTATTGGAATGAAATTATTTTTATATTTGTGATACTCTTACTTTAACGTTTCTTTGTGTCAGCAAGATGTCAAGAAAAATAAACTTAAATGTTATTTTAAAAAGAAAGGGAGAAAATGAAATGAAATCTGCCTTTAATGAAAAAGAAGCCGTTTGGGTAATGATGCGGAACAAGGACCTGCATAGGCCGATATTTAACGGTGATGTGCGGATAGTATCATGACAGGGGATTTTTGGTCACCAGTCAGGCTATCGATACAAGTAGCGGGACTATCGGGTATCCTTGTTTTCATTTTAGGAATTATCATGGCGCGAATGATGGCTAAAAAGCAATTCAGGGGAAGGGTCCTGTTGGAAACAGCGTTTTTATTGCCGCTTGTTTTGCCGCCTTCCGTCGTTGGGTTTTTATTGATTGTGATTTTTGGCAAGAGTGGAGTGCCGGGACAATTCATTGAAAGGGTTTTTGATCAGCCCCTGATGTTCACGTGGTGGGCAGCGGTCATTGCATCTACCGTGGTAGCGTTTCCGCTTATGTACCAATCCGCTAAAACTGGCTTTGAAGGTATAGATGAAGAAATCGAAAATGCAGCAAGGGTTGACGGGGCCGGCGAGTGGAGATTATTCCTGAATGTATCCCTTCCATTGGCGGTGAAATCCATCGTCACAGGTGCCATCTTGAGTTCTGCTCGTGCGTTGGGAGAATTCGGAGCGACACTCATGTTTGCCGGAAACATTCCCGGACAGACACAAACCATACCGACTGCGATATATATCGCCATGGACTCGGGGAATATGACATTAGCCTGGCTATGGGTTGCCGTAATCATTGTCATTTCATTTGTTATGCTTTTTATCGTGACATACATAAAATGAACGTTTTTTCTCGAATATGCTTATGAAAAAGTGAGGTGAGGCTTCTATGTCTGCTTTATGTGTGAAGCCGTTTTTTTCGTAAAGGTTCCGTGCAGGCAGGTTCATTTTACCGGTTGAAACGGATATCTTTTCCCAGTCCCCTTGTAATTGAAGAGCATGCAACAGTGCATCCGCGATACCCTGCCGAAAATAATCAGGGTGGACGACCATTCTGCAAATCAGCATTTGACCATTCTCTTTTGAAAAAGATATTGCACCCGCTAAGGCATCACCCTTTAAGTAGCATAAAAACGTTTCATGACAATGAATGAATTGTTCATATGTTTCCAATAGAGGAGGTATATCGGCAAAACCGATTATATCCGCTTCCACCTTATAGGCCTCTTTCTGAAGTTTAAAAAGCTGCTGGCCATAATTGGAGTCCAGATCCCGAATTTTCATGATCAAATCTTATCACTCCCTTTCATTACATTATAATGGAAAAGGGAGATTATTGTTTCTAAACAGTCTGTGTTATAATCGACAAACAATATGAACTAATGAAATGAGGAAGAAATTTGTTAACATTTGAAGAAAAATTGAGCATCATTGAAACTTTTCCGGAATTACAGCGAAAAGATGTTTCATTGGGACGTGTGAACTTCCATTATCCAGATAGCGTCCAGGAGAAAAAGATCGTCGTTCAGCACTTGCATCCCAATGGAAATGGATTCGTTTACGCAGGGCATATGAGAAAAAAAGACACTGACCGTAAAGGTTTTATCAATATTCGTGACTATAATGAAGCGGAATTAAAAGAATTGATCCAAAAAAGCGTCGATTACCTATCTGAACCTCCGGTTGAATTCGAAGAAGAGGAAAACGAGTTCGCTAGGTTGGAAGGGACATGGATTGGCCCTGAAAAGCAAGAGCTTACACTTGAAAGGGAAGACCTGCTATGGAATGTGTATTCAGGCTCGAACCTTGAGGAGTGTTTCGAGAGTCCAGTAGAGGCGGAGCGCTACTTATTGGACGAAGGCTTCCGACAAAGTAAAAAGAGGAATATGTAGAATTTTAGGATAATTTGTCGGTTGATTTACTGTGATAATCTTGTTTTTTTAGGAATTCCCATGATATAATATAAGTAATTATTTTTGTTCGGAATAAGTTTGATAGAAGGATTTACTGTAATAGGATTCCTCTTGAAACATTATCCAGAACCAAAAATAGTAATAAAATGGATTTTTCCAAACACAGGAGGAACTATCATGGTACAAGGTAAAGTAAAATGGTTTAACGCAGAAAAAGGTTTCGGTTTCATCGAAGTTGAAGGCCAAGACGATGTATTCGTACATTTCTCAGCTATCCAAGGCGAAGGCTTCAAAACGCTTGAAGAAGGCCAAGAAGTTTCTTTCGAAATCGAGCAAGGCGCTCGTGGACCACAAGCAGCTAACGTTCAAAAATAATTGAACGCATATAAAAAAAAGACTCCGATTTTGGAGTCTTTTTATTTTTCCTTTTTTTCGGCCATTTCCTTTAATGCTTTGTCCAATTTTTCTTCGATCCGTTTAGAACGATTAAAATGTCCTGCCAAGAAAAACACGATGAATATAATGAATGCGACAAGCACAAGCATAAAAAGGATAGGCAGGAACTGGGTTATATTTTCAGTCATTGGATATTATCTCCTTTTTTCTTCCATTATACTTCATGCTTACCGCTGCTACGATAGAGGGAGCCAAGTTTTTTAAAAAAACACTGAAAGGGGATATGCGAAAACGCATATCCCCTTTCAGTCAGTCCTGGAAAAGCGAGGCGAACTTTTGAAGTCTGGGCAAGTCCGATTCTTGATACATCTGTTCTATCTTCAATGTCACCAATAACTGGCTCTTGGCAAATAACATGTCCCGGAAATGATCGACCGCCCCACAAAAATGATGATAGTTGGTTTCACCAGTGCCGAAGACTCCCGTTTTCAGATGAGCAATAGGCAACTGTTCCAATTCTTTATAAAAGGCTGCTGATTTAGCAGGAAGCTCCCCATTGCCCCATGTATAGGTGCCGACGATCAATGCATCGTAATCCGGCAATGTGCGTATGTCGAATTCATTCATTCGATATAGTCCAGCTTCAGGTAAAAGGGAAGCGAGGGCTTCAGCAAGCGCTTTTGTATTGCCGCCGGCAGAATGATAGACAATGGCAACTTTACAGCTCATCGAACCCATTGCTGGCATTTACTTGACTGTATGTCCTTGACTTCTGTTCGAAGAAATCGGTTTTGGTAAGTCCGATGGATTCATCATCGAACGTTTTGATCCATGGCATCGGATTCTCGCCATACTCTTTATACAAATTTTCAAGGCCTAGCATACGTAACCGTTTGTTGGCGATATATTCGATGTACTCATTGAATTCTTCCAAATCGAGATCGGCTTTGGTTTGGATATCTTCGAGCATATATTCAGACCATTCTTTTTCGAGTTCGACTGCTTTTTCAATCGTTTTATAGATGAACTTCGTGTTTTCTTCATTATTTAACTCAGGATATTCATACATCAAGATTTGAACGAGCATTCCAATGAAATCGAAATGGACCATTTCATCGCGATGAATATAGGATATCATCGTAGCGGAACCAGTCATTAAATTTTGTCGTCCTAAATTATAATAAAAGGCGAAAGCCAGATAGAAATATATCCCTTCAAGGTTCGTTGAATGGATCAGTGCCTCGAATAAATGCTGAGGGCTGGGATCGTCCACGAACGTTTGATAAGCATCAACGATCGGTTGGTTACGCTTAATCACTTCAGGATGTTCTTTAATGCGGTCGAAAAGCTGTTTTTGCTTGCCTACAGGAATCAAGGAAGCAAGGATATAGGAATAAGATTCATTATGGATCGATTCCTGCTGTGCCATGTTGGCCAGGATAGCTTTTGCTGCCGGATCTTTAATGTACCGGAGGATTTCTACTAAAGTGGGCGTTTGAAGACTGTCCATTCCAGCAATCATCGTAAGGATATCGAGAAAAGCGTCCTGGATATCTTCGTCCAATTCGCCCCACTGCTTTTTATCCTGAATCATGTTCACGCTCGAAGGCTTCCAAAAGTTATTGATGAGCTGTGTATAGGTATCATAGAATTTTTCATACTGAATATCGTTCCAAAGGAGGAAGCCTGAAGCTTCTCCTTTGAAAACACCGGTTGCCTTGGTTGGATGCGTAGGTTCGAGCATCCGAATCTTTTTGATATGATTGGTCATTCGTGAAAACTCCTTTAAGAATAGATTACTGGGTTATGATTGTCGTTAACTTGAACAGCTTTCGCAGGCATTGTCATATTCGGAAGAAGTCGAACGAACATAATACGTTGATTTCAATCCGCTTTCCCATGCCGTTAAATGGATATCCAATAGGACCTTCGCTTTGATTGTATTGTGTACATACAGATTAAAGCTGATTGCTTGGTCAATATGGCGTTGGCGCGCTGCATTTTGCCTGATGCTTTCCAGTTGGTCCAAATTAAATCGCGTCTTTTTATAATATTCATACGTATTTGGCGTCAAGCCTGGCGCGGTCACCTTGAATTTGAAGTTTTTCTTTTCTTCGTAAAATTCAATTTCATACAAAGGATCGATTCCATCCGTGGAATTACCGATTTTAGCTGTCGAAGAATTCGGGGCAATGGCCATTAAATAGCCATTACGGGTCCCGTGTTCCTGCACGTCTGCTTTTAAATCCATCCATTTTTGATCTGTATAGTCACGCAGTTCGAAATAGTCCCCTGTATGCCAATCAGATCCTTCAAAATATGGGTATGATCCTTTTTCCTTGGCCAATTCGTTGGATGCCTTGATTGTTAAGTATGCGATCCTTTCGTATAAAGCATCTGCATAGTGAACAGCCTCATCGGATTCCCAATAAATATTCTGCGTGGCAAGTAAATGATGCCATCCAAACGTTCCTAAACCAATTGCCCGGTAACGTTTGTTCGAGATGGATGCTTGTTTGACAGGAAGATTATTCACATCAATGACATTATCCAGCATGCGGATCTGAATGGGAATCAATCTTTCCAAAACATCGCTGCCCACTGCCCGGGGCAAGTTAATGGATGAAAGGTTGCAGACAACGAAATCGCCGCTTTTACGAACCACAACAACATCTCCATCTTCCGTTTCATATTCATCCGTGATCGTCGAAGGGCTTAGGTTTTGGGCAATCTCCGTGCAAAGGTTAGAACAATAAATCATACCTTTATGTTTATTGGGATTCTTCCGATTCACTTCATCACGGTAGAACATATACGGTACGCCTTCTTCTAATTGAGAAATCATGATGCTTTTCATGATGTCCATCGCATTGATTTTTTCAAAGCTATAGTTTGGAAGCCTGCCATTTTCTGCGGCCTCGACAGCAAGTGCATAATGATTCCTGAAGCTTCCTTCGCCTTTCTTCTCGTCATAAAGATCTTCAAGTGAAAATCCAAGGGTTTGCTTAACGGTATGCGGATCGAAAAGATACCATTCTTTTCTGTCGCGTACAGCTTCCATGAATAAATCGGGTATACATACACCTGTAAAAATATCATGGGCTTTTAATCTGTCATCTCCGTTTTGTGTCTTCAAATCGAGGAAGCTCATGATATCTTTATGCCAGACATCCAAGTAAATCGCGATGGCACCTTTACGTTGACCCAATTGATCGACACTTACCGCTGTCTGGTTGAATAGTCGAATCCAGGGAGTCGTGCCGGAACTGTTTCCAGAGAAACCCCGGATATCAGAACCAAGCGAGCGAACCTTACCGACGTAAAGACCGACACCGCCGCCAAATTTAGATACTTTTGCCGCATCGTAGTTTGATAGGTAGATTCCGTCAATGGAATCTTCAATTGCGTCGATAAAGCAAGAGCTTAACTGTCCATGTGTTTTACCTGCATTGGAGAGTGTAGGAGTCGCAACGGTCATATAAAGATTGGACATGGCCCAGTATGCTTCTTTTATAAGTTGCAGGCGGTGCTCCGTTTTTTCCAATCGCATGATTTCCATCGCGATGATCATGAAACGTTCTTGTGGCAGTTCGTAGACCTTATCCTTTTGTGGGCGGGCTAGATAGCGGTCGTTCAATAAGTAGATGCCTATGTAAGAGAATAATTTATCTTTTTCCGGGTCGATCACCGAACCCAATTCCTCAATTTCCGCTTTCGTATATGAAGATAGCAGTTCTGGTTTATAAATGGGATAACGCTGACCTTCTGAAAGCTGGGAGAGTTCCGTGATCAGCTCATAGAATGGGCCATAACTCATACCTTCATAACCTCGATTGGCTTGTGCATCCCTATACATTGTATTCAACAGTTCTGCTGCAGCAACGAACGTCCAATCCGGAGCATCGATATCCACACTTTCAAGAGCGAGCTGAATCAGTTTTCTTGATGCCTGTTCTTCGGTTGAGTCACTTTTGCGATCTAGCCATTTTGTAAAACGCTTTTTGAACTTCTCCATATCGAGATGGCCTTCGAATTCCTTTGATAACATCTCGAGCTGGATGGATTTCGTTTCTGTGTCATTTTCACTTATGGTAGAGTTATATGTTTGAGTCATTAATGATCCTCCTTGTTAACTTCCGCTAAAATAAAAAAACCGCCCAATGAATTGAGCGGATCAAACGATAGAATAAAAGAGCCATGAAAAAATAGCCGTTAAACTATCGTTTCATCATCTCAATCCCCGAAGAATAAGAAACGTGAAAAATTCAAGGCAGGTCTCCTGACTCATGATCACCCTACTTTGAGTCCTTCCCGTATTGAGAGCTATACAGTGGGTATCTCATTTCGTCACATTTACAGTTGCGGGGACAGTTCCGGGTTTACACCGGATTCCCTTTTCAGCCATCACTGGCACCTTGGATTATAAAAAATTCTATATATAGTTATTGTTAATGTTTGTATAATCAATATCTAGTATTTCTGCTTATATTATCGTAAGCCATATACGATGATAATTCAACTAATATATTTGAAAAAAACCAATCCTTATCTATTGACAAAGTGATGGCAGAGTGTGAAGGAATGAAAGATTTTATTGGGGAATGGGTAATTCAAGCGCTGATTTTACGCGATTTTGTGTTAAAATAAATTGTCTAGTAAAGGTGGCTCTCCCTTATTGCAATGAGGGGATTCGCGGAAAAATATTTAAGAAAAAGGGGATAAAATCTTGGAAAAAGTATTAGTTTTTGGACATAAAAACCCGGATACAGACACAATCTGTTCAGCAATCGCTTATGCAGACCTGAAAAAGCAGTTAGGTATCAACGCTGAACCAGTTCGTCTGGGTGAAGTAAATGGTGAAACTCAATATGCATTGGACCAATTCAAATTCGAAGCTCCCCGCCTTGTGGAAAAAGTTGCAGGGGAAGCTGAAGGCGTAATCCTGGTCGATCATAACGAACGCCAGCAAAGTGCTGAAGATATTGACCAAGTCCGTGTGTTGGAAGTTATCGACCATCACCGTATCGCTAACTTTGAAACAAGCGATCCACTATATTACCGTGCGGAACCAGTTGGATGTACGGCAACCATTTTAAATAAAATTTATAAAGAAAACGGCATTGAAGTCCCTAAAGCAATCGCAGGTCTTATGTTGTCTGCCATCATTTCCGATTCGTTATTGTTCAAATCTCCTACATGCACGGAGCAAGACGTTGCAGCAGCAATGGAACTGGCTGCCATTGCGGGAGTCGACGCTGAAACATACGGCTTAGAAATGTTGAAAGCTGGAGCTGACTTGAGCGACAAAACGATTGCCCAGCTTATCACTCTTGATGCAAAGGAATTCTCCATGGGAATGGCTAAAGTGGAGATAGCACAGGTCAATGCTGTAGATCCGACCGAAGTCCTTGCTAAGCAAGCAGAATTGGAAGCGGCGATTGAAGCGGTTATTGCTGAGAAGGAATTGGACTTATTCCTATTTGTCGTAACGGATATCTTGACTAATGATTCTGTTGCCTTGGCTCTTGGTAAAGCAGCTTATGCAGTGGAAAAAGCATACGACGTTTCATTAAATAATAACATCGCCGTCTTAGAAGGCGTTGTATCGCGTAAAAAACAAATCGTGCCGGTCTTAACGGACGTATTCAGCAAATAATACAGTAGAAGGGATGCTCATTAAAAACATGGGCATCCTTTTTCTGTACATGCAAAAAAAAGACTCAACCACCATTAAGGGTGTTTTGAGTCTTTTTTCTTAATTCAAAGCTTCCTTTTCTTTTTCATAGGCAATGACAATCAGTTCTTTGTTGGCTTCCTCGCCAAGTCTGCTTTCAAAGCTTTTCAGTTCATTCAATAAATCCGGTGACAGATTTGCTGCCGTATAATCCTGCTCGGGTGTCATGCTTTTCGCTCCTTTCAAAAGGAAATCATTCATGTTATCTATTTTGTCGGTTTGAAAAGTTTCTATTCAGCAAAATTTTACAACTTCAAGATATTTTACTTTCTGAGGTGGCGAGTTTTTCAAGCAATAACGAACTTTCTTCATCGAGTCCTTGCACTTGGACAGGTATTCCCAGAAGCTGATATTTAAGAACAACCGTATCAACAGCACCGACTGCTGAAGCATCCCAGATTTTAGAATGGGAAAAGTCGATGACGATTGAATCGGCTTTTTCCTTGAAGTCGAACTTCGAAACAAAGTCCTGGACAGAAGCGAAAAATATTTGCCCGCTGATATGATAAATGATTTTCTTAGCCTGGACATCTTCCGTTTTCTCTACAGCCACTTTAGAAATTTTAGCCGAAAAGAAAATCATGCTCAAGAGCACTCCGGCGAATACCCCTTTTGATAAATCATGTGTATAAAGGACAATGAGGACCGTCACGATCATCACGGCTGCATCCGACTTTGGAGCTTTAACGAGCCTCTTTAGGGAAGACCAGTCAAAGGTCCCGATTGAAACCATGATCATGACTGCGACAAGTGCAGCCATCGGGATTTTAATAAGGACATCATTCAATACCACGATTAATACCATAAGGAAAGCGCCAGCTACAAAAGTGGAGAGCCGGCCCCTTCCTCCCGATTTAATATTGATACCGGATTGGCCGATCATCGCACATCCTGCCATGCCGCCAAAGCATCCGGCAATGATATTCGAAATCCCCTGGCCTTTGGCTTCCTTATTTTTATTACTGTCCGTGTCAGTCATCTCATCGACTATTTGAGCTGTCAATAATGATTCAAGCAGGCCAACAAATGCAAGAGCTATGGAATAAGGGAAAATGATCGCCAAAGTGTCGAAGGTCAAAGGGATATCTGGAAGCATGAACATCGGAAGCGCTTCGGTCAATTGCCCCATATCCCCAACCGTCCGCACCGTAGCCCCCGTGGTAACTGCAACGATCGTCATGAATATGATTGCTACAAGTGGTGAAGGTATGACTTTCGTGATTAGCGGAAAAAGATAAATGATAGCTAAAGAAACGGCTGTCATGACATACATGATCCATGTTTCGCCCACGAAATGGGTGAGCTGTGCCGTGAAAATCAAGATGGCTAAAGAATTCACAAAACCAGTCATGACCGGCTTCGGTATGAACTTCATTAATTTCCCGATTTTTAAAACCCCTAGTAAAATTTGCAGCAAACCAGTCAATATTGTTGCAGCAAGTAAATAGTTCAAGCCATGATCTTTAACAAGATCGACCATGACGAGTGCCATTGCACCAGTGGCTGCCGATATCATTCCCGGCCTTCCGCCGACAAAAGAGATGACGATGGCAATGCAGAATGAGGCATATAGACCAACCATTGGGTCAACGCCAGCAATGATCGAAAAGGCAATCGCCTCCGGAATCAATGCCAAGGCAACGACAATTCCCGATAGGACATCTCCTCTAACGTTGCCGAACCATTCCTGTTTATATCCAGATGTATTCAAAGAAACACTCCTTCTTTCTATCTATGTGTGTTCATTTCTTTTTTAACGCACTAAATTATAGCATGAGTCCTTCTTTCTATCTATATGGATAATATTAACGACAAACCGAGGGCTATTCATTTCTTAGCATTGGCGAAAGAAGTTGAAATTCCTAAAAAAGGAAATCCAGAGAAATGGCGTGGGCATCATCCAATAAGGAAGGGCAAAAAATTTCCAAAGCCTTCTGAATGAATTTCGCTTTCATGATTCAGATTTTTCTGTATTTAAAAGTATTATTCTTTTATTATGAATGAAAATGGGGGTTACTCCTATGAATAAGAGTGAGAAAAGAACGAAACTATTGGAAAAGATTGAGAGTCGTTTAAGATTGACTGCAAGAAATTTAGTGAAATTCGATACAATCCAAGAAACATTGGATTTTACGGTGGAATCATTTCAATTAGAATTTTCGTGGGTTTGTGGCGATCGTATTGAGGGATGATGATCGTTTATATCCAAAAGTATGGAAAGGCGGTTCGCCGCATTTTGCTGATTCTTTTCCCATTCACCTAGGTGAATGTTCCCCGGGAATTTTCGAAGAAGAGGTAAAGGACAGTTACATAACTAAATTGTTTGAAGAGAAAATAGAAGATAAGGCTAAAATAGTCATTGATGAACAATGATCTATACAGGCCACACCGGATTGCCGTTTTGAAACTGGAAGAGGAATCACTTACTGCCCATTCGAATCTGATCGAGAAGCGGAAAAAGCCTCGGAATGGGATCATATGAAAGAACAGCTTTATCTTAAATATAAAGAAATCATCGTGACAAAACGGGATGATATGCTGATTTTGATGATACCGGTGGAAAGGGAAATAAACTCGCATCCTCATACTGGGAAGGGATAAATCATTATCTTAGTGAATATCCGATATTAAAGAAGCTTTCCTTGACGATACTATGAGGGTGGGCGGTACCACCAATAAGCTGGACGATTATTATTATGACTACAAACAGGCCATGCATGCTTATAATGTTCCCCGAAATGGATTCCCGAAAAATGTCTTGGCCATTTTTGACGAATTGGGCTCCTACACGCTATTGAATAACCTGAAAGATCCTGGACTTGCCGAGTTATTACTTGAGAAATAATTGACCCAGTTGATGGAATATCAAAAGGGAAGCGGAGTAGAGCTTATAAACTGCATGATTTATATGAATCGAGCCAGTTATATTCCGCCGCATATTCACTTTACATAGCAATGATAAAAGATCTTGAAAGGATCTTTTTTTTATTCGATTTTGTGTGTAATCTGGGTAAGGAGGCATGAGGAAGATGGCTATTGTTACCGGAACAATAACTTCCCTTTTCAACATACATAGAAGTGGTGAGGGTGAAAAGAAAAGGCCAGCTCTATCAAAGTTTTTGGAGTAGGAACCCTCCCGGTGTTAAGAGGCTATTCCTTATCAATGATACTTGATTTACATTTAGGACATGTCACTTCTTTATAATGCTTGAACCTGATCTTTCGAAGGTCGCTTCTGGTCAACATTGAGAATACATTATACCTTGTGCCGCATGCACAAGTATTTTGATCTTTAACTATGTGTCTCTCATCCGTAGTAGCTGAATAAATGGTTGGAAAAAACATATATAACCCTCCTATTTTTAATTTTAGGCAAATTAAATAGGGGCAATTGATAATAAGTGATCCATTCAAGAAAAATCTTGGCAGCCCGGCTGCCATGACAACTAAGATGTTGTGTTAGGCCCGTGGCTTTGCGTCTTTTACTTTCATAAAATTTGCCTAAAATAATCTTAACATAAAATTTGATGCGTTATGAAGTGTTTATGACTTCGGCCAACCTTCCCCTTTTATTAAGTATCAACAGCAATCAGCTGGATTGTCCAAATATAGAAGGAAAATAGAGAAGAAAGGTTTGGAACGGGTACTTTTTTAGTTGCTAGGTATACAAAAGGGTCTCTTCGATTCGTACAAAAAGTACGAATGAAAGAGACTCTTTTGGTATGCTATGTACCTATAGCTTGGGAAACCATGTTCAGCAGCTAGTTTCCAATATTCCTTTTTCATGAGTGCAGGACTCTTGTTCGTTTTTGGCCTCACTGCCTGTATCGGAAAACGACCGAAACGAAATCCAGTTCCAGAAGTATCCAGCACTACAGCTGTATGAGCATTAAACATGAGAAAGCCTGCTTCCATCTGGAAGCAGGCTTTCTTGCCAAAGTGTGATTAATGTGATCTTGCCAATTCCGGATTGCGGTGCATCGCGAAATAGAGGACAAGTCCCGCTATGAGGAGTAACGTGCTGGTCGTGATGAAAACGGCGGAGAATCCGTAGAAACCAGCAACCATTCCGCCCATCGCAGGTCCAATGATATTGCCTAAAAAGCGCAGGCTCGTATTGTACCCAAGTACTTCCCCCTGCATTGCGACAGGAGCTTCCTGGCGAATGTAGGCAATCCTTACAGGGATGATGCCGCCTATTGCCATGCCAAGTATGAAACGTACCAAAACAAGCTGCCAAAAATGATTGATGAAGGCACCGGGCAAGTAGACTGTAGCAGTTAGAAAAAGAAGCAGCACAAGAATCTTCACATGTCCATGACGATCACCTATCTTGCCCCAGTGACGCGCCATCAATAAATTCCCCAGGCCTGCTGCAGAAAAGGCGATACCTGAATAAAATCCAAGATTGGAAGTTCCATGCAGCTCGCCAACATATAAAGAAAGAATGGGCTGGATGCTGAAGTGGGCAACTTGAACAAGTGTCGAAATGAGCATGACATTGACTAGGATGGGATTCCTTAAGATATGCGAGAGAACCTCCCGGCTTGTATAGCTCGACTTTGTTCCCTTCTGCCGTTCCATTCGGTACTCCTTGGTTGCAAAAACAAGAAGTCCAGAGATGAAAATGGTGATGGAGGTGAATTTAAAGGCGGTTGAATAGCCGAGTGTGTCTGCAAGCAGGCCGCCAAGCAAAGGTCCGAAAAGCGAACCGGTTATATTTCCCGTTTGCAAGGTTCCCAGCACACGTCCGGCAATTTCTTTAGGGGTCTGCGTTGATATGAAGGCCTGTGACATGGAAATGAAGCCAGTGAATATTCCGGTGAACATCCTTAAGACGAATAGCTGCCAAACATTTTCAACGAATCCCATCAAGAAAATGGACAGCCCCATCCCAAAGGCACAGGCAATCAAGATTTTTTTTCTGCCGTACCGATCACCAATTCGTCCCCAAATGGGAGAAAATAAAAAGGCAGTCACAAAAGTGATTCCAAATGTCCATCCGGACCAATGCTGGATATATTGAGTCGAATAATCTCCGAATGTACCAATGTATAAGGATATGAATGGGAGAACCATCGTCATGCTCCCGCCTATGAAGAAATTGGCGAACCACATGATGAAAAGATTCCGTTTAGCTATTTTATGATCATTCATTTTACATTCAACACTTCTTTCCTCCGAAAAAAAACTTCGGGTTCCTAAATAATAGTATACATAATTTAACTAATTTATTAAACGAATTTGTTTTACAGGTTTTTTAATGAATATGCAAATGGTATAATGTGAAAATATTGATTTTTCAGAAAAATCAAATTAAACAAAGGTATTCACTTTTTCATTTAAAGGAGTTTTTAACATGTTGACGATTTTAGGATTTTGCATGATTTTAACGTTTCTGGTCTTAGTCATCACAAAACGCTTATCAGTGGTTGTCGCTTTTATCTTCACTGCGATAGCATTTGGTCTGATTGGTGGCTTTGCCTCGGAAATGGGAGATATGATGGTTGCGGGTATTTTAAAGGTGACACCGACAGCAGTCATGATCGTTTTTGCCATTCTATACTTTGGTTTAATGATTGACGTTGGTTTATTCGAGCCCATGATCGCTAAAATACTCAGTTTTGTAAAAGGAGATCCGCTAAAGGTTGTCATGGCAACCGCCATTATAACCATGTTGGTAGGTTTGGACGGAGACGGATCTTCCACATTCATGATCACCGTTTCAGCCATGCTGCCGCTTTATATCAAATTAGGGATGAACAGGCTCGTATTGGCCTGTGTTGTTGGTTTAGCCGCTGGCGTCATGAATATGATTCCTTGGGGAGGTCCTTTGGTCAGGGCGGCCGCGAGCCTTCAGGTTGAAGTATCGGAGTTATTCATTCCTCTCATTCCGGTCATGATTTGCGGTCTTTTATGGACGCTTTTTTCGGCATATGTACTTGGCAAAAAGGAAAGGGAGAGATTAGGAGTCAGTTCGGTGGAGACGAACATGCAACCTGGTATGGGTGAACAGGCTGCAGCTGTTGAAACCGCACCTAAAGGAACATCCAAGCTTTTTTGGTTTAATTGGTTCTTGACGATTTTACTGATGGTTTTGCTGGTGATGGAAGTGCTGCCGATCCAAATTTTATTTGCCACTGCTTTTGCGATTGCACTATTCGTTAACTTTCCGAACCCAAAAGAACAGCAGGAAAGGATTTTAAGTCATGCCAATAGTTTTGTGATGATCTGTACACTCATTTTCGCTGCAGGGATTTTTACGGGTGTATTCACAGAAACAAAGATGATGGACTCGATGGCTGCTTCAATCGTAACTGTCATTCCAGAGTGGCTCGGGGCACATTTGCCACTGGTGGTAGCGCTGACGAGCATTCCGATGGGGTTCATTTTTTCACCTGATGCCTATTACTTTGGTATTCTGCCAATAATAAGTGAAACGGCATCGAACTTCGGTATTGCTCCTGTAGAAATCGGAAGGGCGGCTTTATTAGGCCATTCGACCGCAGGGTTCCCATTATCGCCATTGGTGCCTGCAACATTCATATTAATTGGCCTTGTAGGCGTGGATTTTGGGGATCACCAAAAATTCCTGTTTAAATGGGCATTTGGGACAACCATCATCATGACGATTGCAGCGATTACTTTTGGGGTCATCACTTTGTAAAATGTGAGCCCATTAAGCTATAATGCAAAATTCCTGTCTGTGAATTTAGTAAGGTGTTCACCCTCACGGTATAATCTATTTTCCTATTTATTCCGATTTCTGTTTATTCTTCCATTATGGTGGAAAGTAATAAGAGGAAGATACATATAAGAGAGTGAGGGAGTTTATATGAACTATAAACAAAAACTTGTGCTGCCAATATGTGCTGCCCTTTTACTGTATGGATGTAATTCAGCGGATGACTCAAATCAGTCCGACAATGATGCCGAGGAAATGACTACAGTGGGACAAGGAACAGAAACAGGGGTTGATCCGCAGGTGAAAGCGGAAGTTAAAGATGTAGAAGGTAAAACACTTGGGACGGTTAACTTTACCGCCGAAGAGAATACTGTAGTGATCGAGACCGCTTTGGAAGGCCTTGAGCCAGGCTATCATGGATTCCATGTCCACGAAAACGCAGTATGTGAGCCGGATGCTAAGGAAGGCCCGTTCACTACAGCGGGAGGACACTTTAATCCAACTGATGACACGCACTCTAAACATGCAGGGGATATGCCCTCTTTATATGTAAAAGAGGATGGGACAGCCAAATATACGGCAACATTGGATAACATGACGATAGACCAGCTGAAGAAAGAAGAGTTGGCTGTAATCGTTCATGCGAATCCAGACAACTTTGCCAATATTCCTGACCGTTATGAAGCCAATGGAGAAAAAGGACCTGATGTAGATACCTTGAAAACAGGTGATGCAGGCGATAGGCAAGCCTGCGGGATTGTTGTAAGTACAGAGGAAAAATAGCATTAATGAAGCAAGAGCGATTCTTCAAAAGAGGAATCGCTCTTTTTATTGAAGGTAAAACCGCTGACCGCTAAAATCTTAAAAGAGCTGAATTTTTTCTTTTTACGTTTTAAGAAGGTTTTTTCTATTGTGATATAGAAGTAAGAGAGTAAGTAATAGTGCATTAGAAGCAGATGGTATTAAAAGATCATAGTTAATTCTTGCAGTGGGATGAAGCCCAAGGCATAGGTTTAATATAGGAAAATAAGATTTACTTTGAAAGGATAAAAAAACCCGAATAGGGATCATGTCCACTGATTCGGGTTTGCTTTATCATTTTGCGGTAATGGTTTCTTCGATTAGCTGTAATCTCTCAGCCACTTCTTCTTCAGAAAGGTTATGCTCGACTACATAGCGGTTACGGGGATGCACTCGGCATTCATGAGTACAGCTGCGCATATGTTTGTGCTCGTTCTCTTCACTGCAAAGGATTTTCTTGTTGCATTCAGGGTTAGCACAATTAACATAGCGTTCGCAAGGTTCGCCGGAATAAATGTCTCGACCGACAATGACATGTTCCTTTTGATTGATAGGTACGCCAATCCTTTCATCGAATACATACATTTGACCATCCCAAAGCTCACCTTGGACTTCGGGATCCTTTCCGTATGTTGCGATGCCGCCATGCAGTTGGCTTACATCTTCAAAGCCTTCTTCGACAAGCCAGCCGGAGAATTTCTCACATCGGATACCGCCGGTGCAATACGTTAGGATTTTTTTGCCTTCGAACATTTCTTTATTTTCCCGGACCCAATCCGGAAGTTCACGGAAATTCGTGATTTCTGGCTTGATTGCACCCCTGAAATGTCCCAAATCAAATTCATAGTCATTTCTGGCATCAAGGACGATGGCATTTTCATCTTGCATTTGCTCGAAGAACTCCTTCGGGCTCAAGTATTTGCCTGTCGTCCGGTTCGGGTTGATGTCTTCTTCCAAACGAAGCGTTACAAGTTCATTTCGTGGACGAACATGCATTTTTTTGAAAGCATGGCCGTCAGCTTCATCTATTTTAAACACGATATCCGCAAAGCGGGGATCGCTTTTCATCATGTCCATATATTTGTTGGTTTGTTCGATCGTACCAGAAACTGTTCCGTTGATACCTTCTGCTGCCACCAAGATACGGCCTTTCAATTCAAGTGCTTTACATGCCGCAAGATGCTCGGCTGCGAATTCTTCGTGATTCTCGATGGGTACATACAAATAATAAAGTAATACTCTATATGGTTTTGTTTCCATTTTTATTTACCACCTATGTTTTATATTTGCAAGATATAAAGGGTGATCATTTAGACACTTTTCTCTTACAGATAATCATTATATCAAGAAAACGTAAAAATGATAAGGGCATGAAGAAAAATCAAAAGGAGTTGTATGGAATGTTGAAAGATTTAATGAGATATCCAATCATCCAAGCACCGATGGCAGGAGGAGCTTCCACCCCGAAGCTTGCGGCTTCAGTATCCAATGCAGGAGGATTGGGCTTTCTCGCAGCTGGCTATAAGACTGCAGAAGAGATGAAGGTCGAGATATGGCAGACCCGTCAGTTGACTGAGCACCCTTTTGGCGTGAATGTCTTTGTGCCAGGCAACGAGGCGGTGGATGAAAATATATTATCTGCCTATCGTGAAAAGATCGAAAAAGAGGCCGAGAGCGTTGGGGCTGAGATTGGAAAAGCCGATAGTGATGACGATGATTGGGAAAATAAAATAACGGTATTGAAGGAGGCTGGGGTCGCCGTCGTCAGTTTTACGTTTGGATGTCCAACGGATGATGTAATAAGGGAGCTCCAAGATGTCGGTTCCCTTATAGCCGTGACAGTAACCAACCTTCAGGAAGCAAAAAGGGCGGCGGAAGGAGGTGCGGATGTACTATGTGTACAGGGGTTTGAAGCAGGGGGTCACCGGGGCAGCTTTGAAAACCGCACAGAAGATGATTACGGTCTTTTAGTTTTGATACGGTTGATACAAGGTGAGCTGAACCTGCCGATCATTGCGGCGGGTGGATTGATGCATGGAAAGGATATCGCAGCCGTGCTCGAAGCGGGAGCAACAGCGGCACAATTGGGAACAGCTTTCCTTCGCTGTCCCGAAAGCGGGGCAAGTCCCGTCCATAAGGAAGCTCTGGGAAATCCCCGGTTTACCCAGACCTCTATTACCCGAGCCTTCAGCGGCCGGAGGGCACGCGGGTTGGTGAATCACTTTATAACCGAATATGATGGCGTTGCACCAGTCGCCTATCCTCATGTCCATCACATGACAAAGCAAATGCGAAAAGTGGCTGGACAAAAAAACAATCCTGAATTGATGGCTTTGTGGGCAGGACAAGGATATAGGGTGAGCAGGGAACTTCCCGCATCGGAATTGGTTGAACTTCTTGTAGAAGAACTAAAATGAGAAGGGTTTGGATGGAGATGGAGATAAGGGAATTATTCATGGATGAGCCACCGCCGATGCATTTATTGCTTTTGGCAGATCCTTCAAGGGAATTGGTCGAGGAATACTTGGGAAGCGGAACATGCTTTGTTGCCGTGACTGATGAGCGAATGATCGGTGTTTATGTTTTACTGCAAAAAGGTCCAAAACTGATAGAGATAATGAACATCGCGGTGGATGAACGGCACCATGGAAGAGGAATCGGCAGGCAATTGATTGAACACGCCATAGGCCATGCAAGGGAACAGGGATATAAAACGATTGAAATCGGCACGGGAAATTCGGGGATAGGGCAGCTTGCCCTTTACCAAAAATGCGGTTTTAGAATAACTGGGGTCGATCGGGATTTTTTTAATAGAAACTATTCCGAGGCCATTTATGAAAATGGGATTCAATGCCAGGATATGATTCGCTTGTCACAAAGTTTAGACTAAGCAATGATCATCCAAGTTTGACTGAAAAGCTTTACAGACAAAAGTGCGCGTCGCATTGCTTAGGGGAATGAACTTGTTCATTGGAGATATGATTTATCTTCTTTTTGCTTTACTAATGCTGTTTTTATTTGCGCTTGGCGTTTTCATATTCATTCGATCAACAAAAAGGCAAAAGGATTTTTTATCGGAGATTAATAAAGACTCACATGAAAGATAGCAGCAAGAGAAAAAGAGTGCAAAACAACGGCACTCTTTTTCATCTCTTCACCTTTTCAAAAAGGCTTCCAAATTCCTTTTCACACTGGGCCATTCATGCTCGAGAATACTGTAGACCACCGTGTTCCTAATCCTTCCATCTTGCAGTTTTTTCTCCATTCTCAAAATGCCTTCTTCTAGGGCGCCGAGCCTGGTTATTGCTGCACGCGATCTTTTATTGCATTCGTCCGTCCTGAATTCAACCCGTTTCATTTTCCACTTTTCAAAAGCATGCTGCAATAGCAGGTACTTACATTCTGTGTTAATGGCTGTCCGCCATTTGTCGGGATGATACCAAGTCGCACCGATTTCCAGGGATTGATTATGAAATTGAATATTTCTTAAGCTCGTGCTGCCAACTATCGAATCATCAGTCTGATCGATAACGACAAATGGATGATGAAGTTCCTGTTCCCTTGCTCGAATGCCATCCTTTACATAGGAAATCGCCTCTTCATATGACAAAATTTTTGTTGCGCTCCATTCCCATATTTCAGTTGGCAGGGAAGCGGTGTAAAGCGGTTCGATATGATGATCCATCATCGGGGTGAGTATCACGTGTTTCCCGAATAATTCGATATGTTCCATAGTCTCCTCCTCTTGATTGATATCTTCATTATAAAAATATTCTGGTCCTGCAATAAGGGCCAACGCTGATATAATTTATGGAACCAGTTTGAAGGAGGACCAAATGTTTGAAATCACTCTAAACTTAGATAAAACGAATAAAGAAGCTTTATATGTCCAATTGTATAAATACTTTATTAAGGAAATACAGAATGGACAAATAAAGGCCGGAATGAAGCTGCCTTCTAAACGAAAACTAGCTTTGCATTTAGGGATAGGCCTAAATACAGTGGATACGGCTTATCAGCAGTTGATGGCAGAAGGATATGTGGAAAGTCAATTAAGGAAAGGTTATTACGTAGCCGATTTAGAGCCGATCTCACCTTTGAATGAGCCTTTGCCTGTAAAAGAAGGGATGATGTGCCCTCCGAATGAAAGAAATGAGATAGATTTCAATCATGGACGGGTGGACGTGGATTCTTTCCCGCATGCCGTGTGGAAAAAATGCTTGAACAATACATTGTATCTACAGGAAAGGGAAATGTTCATGAGCGGTGATCCTCAAGGGGAATGGGGGCTCCGGTCTGAGATCTCATCCTATCTATTTCAATCGAGAGGAGTTCGCTGCGGGGCTGATCAAATCATCATTGGGGCAGGTACCCAGTATTTCATCCATCTGCTGCGGTTACTTCTTGGAAATGAGCGGGTATTTGGGTTGGAAGACCCTGGCTTTCATCGAGTAAGGGAGGTACTGAGGTTGGAGGAAGCGGATATGGCATTCATACCCTTGGATGAAAGTGGAATGAGTGTGGACTCCTTGAAAGAGAGTGCCGCGAATGTTGCCTATGTCACTCCTTCCCATCAATTTCCTTCCGGTATGATCATGCCGATAACTAGAAGGGTGGAATTGCTGAATTGGGCAGTGGAAAAAAAAGGTTATATCATTGAAGATGATTATGACGGGGAATTCCGACATTCAGGCAAACCGATTCCGTCCTTGCAGGGGTTGGACACAAAGGGAACGGTCATCTACCTAGGCACTTTTTCAAAGTCGCTCATCCCATCAATCAGGGTGGGATTCATGGTGTTACCCATGGAGCTGGCTTGCCGCTATCAGGAGAAGTTAATTGGATATAAACAGACCGTTTCCAGACTGATTCAGGAAACGCTCTGTCTTTTTATGAAAAATGGACATTGGGAACGCCATCTAAATAAAATGCGAACGATTTATCGTAAAAAAAATAAGGTGCTGCTGAATGAAATAGAAGAGAGCTTCCATGATCGTGTAGCCGTAATCGGTGAAAAGTCAGGATTGCACGTTCTTTTAAAAGTAAAAAACGGCAGCAGTGAGGCAGAGCTCATTCAAAAGGCTGCCAGTGTTGGGGTTAAAGTCCGCCCAACTTCGGTTTATCATTCTAAGAATGTGAAAGATCCGACTATTTTGATTGGGTACGGTGGTTTAACCGAAAAGGAAATCAAAGCGGGAATCCGACTTTTAAAAATGGCATGGCTATAGCTTGGTGCGAAAAAATAAGGAAAAGGCCTTGATTTACACTTATTCAACAATGATATAAGGTATCCATTTTAGTTTCTTATATTATTGAGGATTTTAAGGACCGTCTGGAAAAATATTTCCTGTTCTTCCTCAGTAATGCCTTCCAGGGCTTTTCCTTCGATTTTTTCTGCAATCTTAAGACATTTTGTATGTACTTCTTTTCCCCGGGGAGTCAGTTCGATTCGTTTTTCCTGTTCATCTTTTCCAGGAACTTGTTTAATCATATTATTCTGTTCCATGCTGTTGACCGAACGTGTGATGATAACACTATCAACATCCAAGTAACTGCAAATATCGGGAATTGTGGAATATCCACAGTTCTTTAAATAATTGAGGATTGTCCACTGATTATGGTAAATTTCAAGGGCTGTAATTTGTTCATTCATTTTGCTGACTAATGATCTCGATACTTGTAAATATTGATGAAATAATTGAGTAGGGTTCGTCATATGATTCTCCTTTATAATGGTCGACCAGTCCATTATATTCTTTAATTCTTAAAAGTCTATTGTAAAGAATCATTTTTTTCAGTCAATGTTTATTTTTGGAAGTAAAGCAGGAGAGGGGGGATTCCGGCAATGCGAATGAATTATGGGAGAGTCCAATTGTACTGAATTTTCAAAAAATGACAAGAGGGACCTTAATATATGATGGCAAAAATATATTTTCTTCAAATGTTCCATTAGCAGGTACCAAAGTGCCGCCGAGAATTGGTAAAAGTCAATACGACACATCACCTTGAAGCTGAATGCAATTATTCTGCAACCAAAAACCAGCCTCTAAAGTGGCTGGTTTTTGGTTAAACCCTCTCGCTGGTGGAGCGGTGCTTTGTTTCTTTTTTATTTCGTTCTTCTTGTCGTTCATATTTTATTTCATCAATTGGTAAATCATCAATGGGCATGACCACTTGATCACGTTCCAGCTGTTTTTCCTGATCTTTCTTGAATGCCTTGGATTTATCATTACGTTCCTCAAGATACTTTTCTTTATCTTTATTATCCAATGTCAATCCCTCCATCTCTTTGTATCTCTTTTTCCCCTTATTGAGAAAATAAAACGTATAAGCGAAATATATGTGACCCCATTTCATAAATATAAGGAGAACAGGAAAGTGCAAGGAGGGTTTGTTCAGTGAATGTCGCCGTCTTTTTCCGTTGGTTTTGGAGAGGTATTCTCCTTTTAGGCATATTAATCGTCATTCCATATTCATGGGCTTTGATTTTAGCATTGCTTACCGCCATACTTTTGGATGGATTGGTCCGCATGATTAGTGAAACGGCAAAGCTGCATCGCTTTTGGGCAGTATTGATTTCGTTTGCTCTATATGTAGGCGGGCTTATGAGCATCACTTATTTTTCCTTTTCGGTATTAATCAAGAAGGTCATTATCTATTCGGAGGAATTTCCTGGTTTCATACGTGAAGTGTATTTGACGGCTATATTGCCAGTCATTAGGCAATGGGAAAGGTATTCCCAAACGTTGCCGCCAAATCTCATACAGTCCATTGAACAAACGATGGAAAAGGGAGTCAGGGCTTTAGAGGGGTTCACAGAGGGCTTTGTTCAGGATATGGTTCAGTTCGTTACACTCATTCCCGGATTTTTCATTGACTTTTTAATTTATTTAATCGCTTTATTCTTATTTAGTCTTGAATTGCCTAAGTTAAGAAAAAAGGCAGTCCTTTATTTAAAGACATCCACTTATCAAAAGATTTCGCTAGTTTATCAAGATTTAAGTATGGCAGCCGTAGGCTTCATGAAGGCACAAATCCTTTTGAGTTTAATAACGTTCATCATGGCTTATGGAGGACTGTGGTTATTAAATGTGAAGTATACAATTCCATTGGCATTGTTAATAGTAGTTGTGGACATTCTTCCTATCTTGGGGACGGGATCTGTACTGGTTCCTTGGGCAGTAATTGTTTGGGCTCAAGGAAACCATCATCTAGGTGTTGGCCTCATCATCCTATTCCTGGTCATTACCATCGTAAGAAGGACCATCGAACCGAAAATCTATTCAGCAAATATGGGATTGAGCCCATTGGCATCTTTGGTCAGCCTTTATTTAGGGTTTAAAATGCTTGGTTTCATCGGGCTTTTCCTTGGACCTTCGATACTGATTGTTTATGATACGCTAAAGAGGGCAGGTGTCATCAAACCCAACTTCAAAATATGAAAGATTATTAGATGTTTTTTGCCTGATTTCTTAAATTTGACATATCCTTTACAGCTTTACCTTGACCGTTACAATGATTGCAGTCCCGGGAAAAGAATTGCAGATAGCGTGTTTTCCCTTTCCCTTTGCAGTGTTGGCAAATGGTTATGAGTTTCATGATTCCTCACTCCTTCAAAAAGTATCGCTTTTCTAACAGTATGAAACAATAAAGGTAGAACTATACTTCATGTAATCATTCAATGTTAAATGAAGCAGGTTTTATATAATATGTTTTTATTTCATTTCATGTACCAGTTGGAAAAAAATAACCCCCGCTCCTATTGTCAATTAGGAACGGGGGTTATTATCATGAAACGATTTCAGTTTGTGATATTATCGGGAATTCTTTTACTTCGCTTACGACTTTTGCTTGTTTGTATATTTCAATATAACGAATATGGTGATCTTCCATTTCTTTTATCCTAAAGTTATAGGGACCATAAGTCAGGATATCACCTTGTTTGGCCTCGTAATTCTCGGTAAGGATCCATCCGCCCATCGTATCAATATCTTCGTCATTGATATCCAATCCAAGTAAATCATTCACTTCACTGACTAATACCTTGGCATCGATGATGTAGTGATCTTCTTTTAATTTGCGGACATCCGGAACTTCATCCAGGTCGAACTCATCGCGGATATCGCCAACGATTTCTTCAAGGATATCTTCAACGGTCACCAAACCTGACGTACCGCCGTATTCATCCATGAGGATAGCCATGTGGATGCGCTCCTTTTGCATTTTTAAAAGTAAATCGTGAATTGGGATACTGTCAATGACACGGATGATCGGACGAACATATCGTTGGATCGTTGATGCTGCCTGATTGTTCCTGTCTATCATTTCAGTGAATAGCTCTTTTATATTGACCATTCCGATAACATGGTCTTTATCTCCGTCAATGACAGGATATCGTGTAAAGTTCTCTTCCGCCATGACGGTGAAAAACTGTTGAATCGTATCATCTTTGGATACCGTTGCAATTTCTGTACGTGGAACCATGATTTCTTTTGCAATCCGATCATCGAATTCAAAAATTTTATTCACATATTTAAACTCTGATTGGTTAATTTCGCCACTTTTGTAGCTTTCGGAAACAATGATACGAAGCTCTTCTTCTGTATGAGCCAAATCATGTTCGGAAACTGCCTTTAATCCTAGCATTCTTGTAAGCGTCCTTGCAGAGCCATTCAGTACCCAGATGAAAGGATACATGATTTTGTTAAAAGCAATTAAAGGTTTGGAAACCAATAAAGTTACTTGCTCCGCTTTTTGAATCGCCAATGTTTTTGGAGCCAATTCCCCAACAACCACATGTATGAAAGTAATTAAAGAAAAGGCAATTGCAACCGAGAGTGCATGTGAAGCTGAATTTGGAAGATTCAATTGATTCAAGAGTGGGTGCAAAATCTTTTCAACTGTCGGTTCCCCAAGCACCCCAAGCCCTAGAGCGGTAACGGTAATTCCGAGCTGGCATGTTGAAAGGTATTCATCCAGGTTGGATATGACTTTCTTTGCTGAAAGAGCATTCGGCTTTCCTTCTTCAATTAATTGATCGACCCTCGTGCTTCTCACTTTAACAATCGCAAACTCCGTAGCTACAAAAAATGCTGTTAAAGCAATTAAAATGGCAATAAGAACCAAGTTTATTATGTCCAAATAGTCTCCCTTAACTCGCCTTCGAGACGAATAAGGAGTACACCTCCTACATTTTTAAAATATACAAGTATATTTTTTTTGCCGTGCTGAATATTATCGGGAATCATTCAAAGTGGCTGTGGTAATTGATGTCCAGCCGCTTGAACTCCCATTTCTTTAAGTGATGAAGAGAATAATAGTATATGCCGATTGGCGATGCGTAGACGGGAAATAGAAGAATTTCTGTCTGAAGGAGTGCAGCCATTTTTCAATAGGATGCACATATCCATTACGCAAATCAGCGTCCGCCTGTCAAAACGAACATTCTTTAATGCCCCATCAAATCACCTCAATCTAATTAATTTAAATACTTTCATTATAGAAAGAGTTAATCATTCAGTCAAATAGCTTCCGGCACCATAAATCCGGTAAATTGCTTGTAAAGGATCAGTTTGAGCTAATAATTAGCTGTTTTTGACTGTTTTCTCTACTTTATTGTATGATATTATAGAATATTCAGAAAATTAGAGGCGGTTTCATAAAAAATTGGTCAGTTTCATTATTTTTTCGATGGTTCATACATATTCTATAGAGTCCAAGACAAGTTCTAAATGCAGATTAAAGGGGGTGGCAGCCATGAAAATCATGGAAAGGATGGCAGCGATCATTGCCGGCAGCATGCTTGTAGGCGTGGGAATCAATTTTTTCCTGATACCTTATCATTTATTGGATGGCGGCATGATAGGGATTGGGCTGATTTTTCATTACTATATAGGACTTCCGACAGGCCTGGGTGTGATTTTGAGCAGCATTCCATTATATATATATGCTTGGTACTTTGAAAAGAAATTATTCCTGAACAGCTTGCATGGCCTGCTTTTTTCCTCTTTATGCATCGATATTTTTTCCGACGCTGTCATCGGATGGAATCTTCCCATTTATGTAAGTGCGATGATCGGGGGAGGTTTGATTGGATTAGGAATCGGCTTGATGCTTCGGTATGGGACATCAACAGGCGGAACGGATATGCTGGCGCAGATCCTATCCAGGAAGAGCGGATTCAATGTAGGTTTGCTGATTTTTATAATTGATGGATGCGTACTTCTTTGCGGATTGAATGTTGTGGGGACTTCAATCTTTTTATATTCATTTTTAACGATCATTGCGGTAGCCATGCTGACCTCAGTCACCGTGATGCGAACTATTTAATGTTAAATGATGTATAAAAATCTGAAAAAAGGAAAGGATGGGCAATATGAAAAGGACAGATTTTTAGTCTAATAAATAGTAAAGGAAAGTTCATATGAAAAAACTCTATATGTTTACTGCGTTGTTAGTTATGCTGGCAGGTTGTCAAGAGTCTGAAATGCCAGAGGATAAGGAAGTGAACAGTGCTGTTCCAGAATCGATGGATGCATCAATTGTCATTAAAGGCAAATTGGAGCCAGGAAAAGAAGTCATTCTTGAAACGAAAGTGAAACAGGGTAGCCAATTGGTGAATGAAGCAGATGAGGTACTGTTTGAAGTGAGAAAGTCAGGGCAGGATAAACGGGAAATGCTTGAAGCAAAGAATACTGGAAGTGGCATGTATCAAGTGATGCATACTTTTGAAGAACAAGGCAAATATATTGTAGTCTCCCATGTAACGGCCAAAGGCCTTCATGTAATGCCTGAAAAAGAAGTTGTCGTTCCAGAACATGAAAGTGAAGGCGCATCGGTTCATCCAAGTACGGATGTATCCATCGAGTTTCAAAGTAAACCTGTAAAGGCAGGAAACAGTTCGGACTTTGAAGCGACAGTTGAATTGAATGGGAAGCCACTGACAAATGCAGATGTGAATTTCGAGGTGTGGAAGGAAGGCAGCGAAGAGAGTCATTTCACCAAAGCTGAAGAAGATGGAGATGGAACATATCTAAATAAGGTATCTTTCGAAGAATCGGGAACCTATAAGGTGCAGGTACATGTTGAAAAAGACGAAGTGCATGAACACCAACTGCAAACCATTCAAGTCAATTGATTGTTTTTTGGAGCGAATTGTTTAAACAGGTTTTATCCTTTCGTTAAATGGGAAGTTAAAGGATAACGGTACAGCAGAAAGGGAGGGTAAGCATGAACAATCAAATAATCAACAAGTATAAAAATCTCGGGATTCATATTGAAAAAACGAAATCACGCCAGGAGATTTTCACTAATGTTTCGCAAAATGATTCATCCTTACTCACCACAGCTGTTTTTTCTCAATTTTCCCAAAAACGGGAGCTAAAAGAATATTGATGCAATGAGACCGGAGTATATATCAGCTGGTCTTTTTTTGTGCATTCCTAAATGTGATGCATTGTGAAACTGGATATGAAAAACCGAATAGAACGTTATGAGCTGAAATAGGATAGAAGGACAAACAATTTGAAATTAGCGGTAAGGGGAGTCCGATAGCATGATATCACAGCTTATTATGACGATATTGAATTGGTTTGCGGAAATGGGATATATGGGGATTTTATTGGGGCTTATGGTTGAAATCATCCCGAGTGAGCTTGTTCTAGGATACGGTGGTTATGTGGTCGGCCTGGGGAAAATGAATTTTTGGGGAGCTGTTATTGCAGGTGTGGCAGGCGGGACGATGGCACAACTATTTCTCTATTGGGCTGGTTATTATGGAGGACGGCCCTTTCTCTTGAAGTATGGAAAATATATTTTAATAAAAGAAAATCATATTATAAATGCTGAAGAGTGGTTTCAAAGGTATGGCGTAGGCGTGATTTTTACGGCTCGATTCATTCCAGTGGTTCGCCATGCTATTTCCATCCCTGCCGGAATTGCGAGGATGTCCGTATGGAAGTTTATATTTTATACGGTTGCGGCTGTCATACCTTGGACCATATTGTTCCTGACCTTAGGAAGGGTTCTCGGCGAGAATTGGCAGCAAATCCGGGAACTAACCGAACCATATCTAATTCCGGCTGCTGGTTTTTCATTTATCTTTATCATGCTGTATATTTTATGGAAAAAAAAGAGCACTCCTCCAATCGTAACGGTCAAAAAAATGGGACGGTTTCCCGATAAATGAACAAGAAAAAACAGCCACGTAAAATCACCTTTTACGTGGCTGTTTTTAATCATTATCCTTGAGGAAGGTCTTCTTCCAGAGGAAGCTGTACGACCTTTTTGGTGACCTCAATAGAACGAATGGCGTGATCTTCCATTTCAATCACTTTAAAGCAGAATCCGTCTTTTTCCATGATGTCCCCTACCTTCACATCATAATTTTCAGTAAGGACCCATCCGCCTATAGTATCGACATCATCTTCTTCTAAGTGAATGCCAAGTAGATCATTCACTTCCTTTACAAGAAGTTTAGAGTCTAAAATATAATGTCCATCTTTAATTTTCCTGATCGAGGCGACTTCATCGATATCGAATTCATCACGAATTTCCCCAACGATTTCCTCGAGGATATCCTCGACTGTGACAAGTCCGGAAGTTCCGCCGTATTCATCCATCAAAATGGCCATATGAATGCGTTCTTTTTGCATTTTTAACAGCAGATCGTGAATTGGTATATTTTCCATCACCCGAATGATCGGACGAGCGTAATTTTCAATCGCTTTGATATGGATTTCCCGGTTCTTAATAAGATCCGAGAAAACTTCCTTTAAGTTCACTAAGCCGATGACATGGTCTTTATCACCTTCGACAACAGGATATCGAGTGTATTTTTCCAATTTGGCCACATCGACGAATTCCTGTACCGTTTCATCTTTGGATATGGTCATGATTTCTGTTCTTGGAACCATGATTTCTTTGGCAACACGATCATCGAACTCAAAGATGTTATTTACATATTTAAATTCCGACTGGTTAATTTCTCCGCTTTTATAGCTATCTGATAGGATGAAACGTAATTCTTCCTCCGTATGGGCTATTTCGCTTTCAGATGCGGGCTTAAAGCCAAATAATCCGACAACGAATCGGGAAGAATGATTCAAGGCCCAAATGAAGGGGAAGGCTATCTTATGGAAAAAAATCAGCGGGTTGGCAATTGCCAAGGCCACTTGCTCAGCCTTTTGGATGGCAACCGTCTTTGGAGCCAATTCACCTACAACCACATTCAGGAACGTAATCAGGGAAAATGAAATAACGAATGTCAGAATGCTTGCGACTTCTTGAGGGATGTTCAATGCCTTGAATAAAGGCCCAACCAATTTGAGGACGGTCGGTTGTCCTAGCCACCCCAATCCAAGGGCAGTTACGGTAATTCCAAGCTGTGTCGCGGATAGGTACTCATCAAGATCGGATGTAACCTTCTTTGCCGCAATGGCTTTTTTGTTTCCCTCTTCAATCAATTGATCGATCCGAGAGCTACGAACTCTTATGATCGAAAATTCCGAAGCTACAAAAAAGGCCGTTAAAGCAATTAAAATAATGACAAATAAAAAACTTAATATGTCCAATTAGTGTGGGACTTAATTGAATCGCCAGATGTTGAGAACGATTTAATTATCCCAGTCACCTCCCAAAACCAATAATGAATGAAATGATATTAGTATATAAAATGTTAGATGAAAAATAAGTCTCGTCTATCTCGTATGAAAATTTCTCTGGTTTTTATTTTCAATCTATAGGATCATTCACCTCGATTAGTAGTGGAACCTACCTATTAGTATAAGTAACTGGACGTCAATCAGTCAAAAATTTCACACTAAAAACCTAAGGAAAAAAGGATATTTATCCATTATTTAGTTTTTAATTGAATGGAAAAGGTCGTAAGGAAATCGGTAGAGTGACAGGATAAGGTTCCCTGATGCTTTAAAACGATTTCTTTACAGACGAATAATCCCAATCCCGTTCCTCTTTTTTTTGTGGTGATGAATGGTTCAAAAATATTCGGCAGGACGTCGTCAGGTATCTTCGGCCCATTGTTCGATATATTTAAAGTAAGAATGCCGGGTGGTGATTCAGAGCCTGAAATGTAAATGGACGGGGAAGACATCCCTGCAACCACATCAAGAGCATTTAATATAATATTAAGTAAAACTTGACGGAATTCTTCTTTAGAACCGGAAATTACGGCATCCTCGGCAATATTACATGTAATGGAAGCATTAACTTCCAAAATGCTTGGATATAAAAATTCGATCACCTCATTCACAAGCTGAGCAATGGAAAATAGATCTGGTGGTGATGCTGAAGTTTCTTTTTTGGAAATATTAAGAAATTGTGTGATCCGGTAATTGAGCTGATCCAATTCCTTCGAAATGATATCAAGGTATTTTATCTCAGGTTGTTCTGCCTGTAACAATTGTATGAATCCCATGATGGAAGTCAGTGGATTTCTGAATTCATGGACAAAGCTTGAGGTCATTTGGCCAAGGAGTGTCAACCGGTCTTTATGGTTTGGGCTTATGAATTGATAGCTTTCTTCAAGCTCCATCGTTTTCAATTCGGTATAATGGGAAAATGCAATATGAATGAGTTTATCGAAGTAAACGTTTACTTGCTTAATTAGATCCGATATTTCTTCTTTGGGTGATTCGGAATTCAAAACATGCTCTATGATGATGGATCTCCCGATGGTTGCAGTGGAAAAGAAATTTTCCATATCCAATTGCTTATTAACTCGATCAGACGCAATTTTTTCCCCTACGACCTTCAGTACATCGTCTATTTCAGTATCCGATTTTCCAAGCTGATCCATTAGAAGATTGAAAATATTTTCCACTTCTCCTTTAAAATACCCCAGATATCCGTCCGGTAAATGCAGCAACTCATCTTTCCACTTGGAAATGATACTGCTTTTTTGAGAAGATAAAAAGTGAATGGTCATTTCTCGATTAGATACCATTTTGCCCTCCATACTGTAGGAAAATGAATTTACTTTTGACCCAGAACTTGCTTTATTTGAATAAAATTACAAAATATCAAAATAATTACATCTTAATTTCATGATAACAGATTAATGTCCTTTTAACATGTGTCAATTGGATAAATATTCGGCAATCAATCAATAAATCCCTTTTTTTGACACAGTTTTATTACAGTAATTGATAACAAAAAAAGGTATCCGTAAAGTTAATCTCGGTTACCTTTTTTATGAAATGCATATGGTTCGATGTGAACGATCGCATGCTGGATATTATATTCCTTCAAAAGATTTTCTTCGATTTTAACTGTAATATCATGACCTTGAATGACGGTCAAGAGAGGGTTAACATGAACGGTAGTTTCGAGCAAGATTTCACTGCCGTGCATCCGGGCTTTAATTTCACTCATGTCTTTAACACCCTCTGTCAATATAATGGTTTGTCCGATCTTTTGCAGGAGCTGCTCGTCGAAACCATCAGTTAAAGAGATGGAGGCATCACGAAAGATGTCCCAGGCCGTTTTGCATATGATGACCCCTACGACTGCTGCAGCTATCGCATCCAGCCAAGGGATTCCCATCTTAGAACCGATTATTCCAATGAAAGCACCAACACTGACAAGGGCATCGGAACGATTATCCTGTGCAACTGCATAGATGGAAGTGCTGTTGATCTTTTTACTTAATGATAAGTTATAACGGTAGATTCCGTACATGAAAATTGCAGAGAAAAGAGCGACATAACCGGTCAGCATACTGGGAACGGTTGTTGAATCTTGGTTTATGAAGGATTCAATGGCACTGAATACTACCTGAAGGCCTACGGTGATCATGATGAAGGCAGCTACCAACGAGGCTACGGTTTCCGCCCGTAAATGACCATATGAATGATTATCATCAGGAGGTCTCTTTGAGATTTTCAAACCGATCAATACGGCTAAGGAAGCGATGATGTCGGTCGTATTATTTAAACCATCAGCCCAAAGCCCTTTAGAATCACCGAAATAACCAAATGACAATTTAAGAGCAGACAAGAACATGTAAGCGGCAATGCTTATGTAGGCGCCTTTTTCAGCTGAAATCGAATGTTTATCCATGTCCATTCCCTCCCTAATGTAAATTAGGCTTATTAAATCAAACCTTAGTGAGTCTATAGAAAATTGTCGTATTTAGCCATCTAACTTGATTAATGGCAGGTGTAATGAAGGTCTGTAAAGAAGTTGGTTAAACAAAAGAATATCGCCATAAAATGGGAATGGCAAGTTGAGATGATATGTACATTTTCTTTAATTGTCATTTGTAGAAACTAATAGTATATTCTAACCGATGATCGAAAATTAAATACTTCCGCAAAGGGAGCCAAATGGCTGAGAGTGACACTTTGAACCTGATAGTTAGCGCTGTGTAGGATGTGGTTTTGGGCAGCAATTAGCGCCCCAGTGTTTTTCGGCTGCTCCAAATGTATGACTGAAAAAGTCCTATTAACAAAAAGGCCGGATTCTATAAGGATCCGGCCTTTTTCGGAGAATGCTCTACTTGAGCCATACAGGGCGAAGCCGCTCAATTTTCATTTTGCAATGAATACTGAACAGGGTGCGTTTTTCGCAATGGAACTACTTGTACTGCCAAGGAAGAATTTCTCCAAACCGCTTTTAGCACTATTGCCGACAACGATAAGATCGGCTGAAGTTCTTGCTGCAAAGTCACATATGCTATCTGGGGCATATCCTTCCAATAGTTCGAATTTCCCCTTGACTTGACATTCACTTAACAATCTCAACGTATTACTTTCTGCGTTCTGAATACTATTCTCGACGGGGGAAGGGGTGTCATTTACCTTTTGAGGTCCTGGCTGATCGACTTCAATAACGGGATGTGTCTGGACTGGATCTACATAAAATCCGGCAGCAGGTACGAACCCCGGAGCCGAGGCGTCTCCCATGATACGCTGTTCAACCTTATCATTCAGGACATGAACTACGGTTAACTCGGCTTTTGGAAAGGCCTTTTTCAATGTTGCTCCATATTCCACCGCCCGTTTACTCTCTTCATTTCCATCAAAAGCGACGACAATATGTTTTAAGTCTTTCATTAATATCATCTCTCCCCTTTATAAGACGTTATAAGTGTTATACCCACTTTTAAATGGCTTCACGCCTTTAATCGGTATATAGATTGCCTTTTACGGGTAAAGGATAGATACGAGCATAGTTAAAATGGTAGGATGAAATCTGGTCCTTCATTTAGCTGGCATGCTCAGGCGATGAAGGGATATCATCAGCAAGGATGCCGATTCGCGAGTATAGTGCTACAAGAAAAGGGCGCCTTTTATTCAATCGGCGTGTTTTCTTTAATAAAAAGGGTAAAATATTTTTAATGAAACATGTCGCAGATGGGAAAATGGGGGTACAAATGAGAGGGTTAGTGAAATTAGGTCTAATTATAATATTGGCAATTGTGGTTTTAGGCGCCGGTTCATTATTGTATTTCAGGCAGGGTGCAGATATAAGCCATCTTGAAAATATTCTTCAGCAACCGACAGGAATCTATGATCTGGATGGGAATCTTGCCAGTACGATCACGGCCAATAAATCCGAAGGGGTTGCGATAGATGAAATACCGGAACATATGAAACAAGCGGTGGTTTCCATTGAGGATCACCGTTTTTATGAACATCACGGCATAGATTATCAAGGAATTATGCGGGCTTTGGTTAAAAATGCGAAGGCTGGAAGTGTTGTTGAAGGCGGGAGCACTCTCACCCAGCAGCTTGTGAAAATCACGATGCTGGAATCGGAACGAACATTGAAGAGGAAGATAGAAGAGTTTTTTCTAGCCCAGGAAGTTGAAAATCAATATACAAAAGATGAAATTTTGGAAATGTACTTGAATCAAGTTTATTTTGGCCATGGGGCATGGGGAATCAAAAAGGCTGCAAATATTTATTTTTCCAAAGAGGTCTCTGAATTGACCGTTGCCGAGGCAGCTTTGCTGGCGGGTGTCATTAACTTGCCATCTAAGCTTGATCCTTACAAGAATTTAGACGGGGCAGTCAAGAGGCGTGATTTGGTTCTTTCGAGAATGGCGGAACATGGTTATTTGACGAAAGACGAAGAAGCAGCTGCAAAAAAAGATTCGGTGACACTTCTTATGGGGGAGAAGGAAACCGATCCATTAAGAGGTAAATATCCTTATTTTGTCGATCAAGTTTTATCAGAAGCATCGAGTAAATATGGAATCAAGCTTGAGGAGCTGCTTTCAAAGGGCTACAAAATTTACACGACACTGGACCAATCCATGCAGCAGTCTACAGAAACCGTGTATGCGAATGATGCCAATTTTCCAGTGGGAACAAGTGCAGATGAACTGGTTCAAAGCGGGTCTGTCCTCCTTGATCCTGAAACGGGAGGCATAAAGGCACTTGTCGGTGGGAGAGGTAAGCATCAATTCATGGGATATAACCGGGCAACCCAGCTGACAAGATCTCCTGGTTCATCCATTAAACCGCTTGTCGTATACTTGCCAGCGGTTGAAGAGGGATACGATATCACTGACCCTTTAAAGGATGAAAAAATGAGCTTCGGTGAATATGAGCCAACAAACCTTAGTGGTGAATATAAAGGAGAAGTGCCGATGTATGAAGCGGTGATGAATTCCTTGAATGTACCAACGGTTTGGCTATTGAATGAGATTGGCATCGATAAGGGGCTTGATTCACTTAAGCGGTTTGGGATTCCATATGAAAAGGATGATCGAAACCTATCGATAGCTTTGGGGGGGATGAAAAAAGGTGTGTCCCCGCTGCAGATGGCGGGAGCCTTTTCAGCTTTCGCCAACGATGGGGAAAGGATGGAAACCCATGCCATTGTAAGAATAGAAAATGCCGATGGAAAAGAGGTAGCCGCTTGGAAAGAGAAAAGCACCAAAGTGACCTCTGAAGGCGCCGTCGACAAAATGAATGCCATGCTGCTTGGAACAGTGGAATATGGCACAGCGAAAAACGCGGCTGTTTCCGGTTATGAAATAGCAGGTAAAACAGGTTCCACACAAGTTCCCATCGAAGGAATATCAGGGGTTAAAGATCAATGGTTCATCGGTTATTCACCTTCGCTGGTCGGTGCTGTATGGGCTGGATATGATAAGACGGACGAAAAGCATTATCTAACGACACACAGCAGTCAGGGAAGTGCAATCATCTTTCAAAAAATAATGTCGCAAGCTTTACAGAATCAAGCCGCTCAATCCTTTAAAGCTCAAGATATCGGTCCGCTTATAGCTGAACAACAGGCACTTGTATCTGAGCAAAACGCAAAAGAAGAGGAGGAGCAAAAGAGACAATATTGGATTGATAAAGGAAATGAAATTCGGGAAGGTTTGAATAAATGGAGGGACTGGAAGTTGCCGTGGTGATTCTCAGGAAAGGGAGCATGAACAAGCTTTTGCTTAATTCACTCAACAAAAAAGACTGTCAATAATTGACAGTCTTTCATCGTTCTTAAAAAATGAGATTTGCTATTATGCCGATTACGACGATTGCGCCTATCACCATTAAAATGGTTCTCACTTCTATACACCCTCTTCATGACGTAGTTGGAATCATTTAAATATTAACGGTTTGGTTCGATTGGAATCCAAATGAACTTTCATCATTTTCTTTACATATAGCCTGTACTTTTTCTAGCATGGCATGTACATTCTCGCCTTCAAGTATGACTTTCATGGTTGCACACTCTTGAAGAATGAGCACAAAGGATACGAAAGTCGAAAGTTTCTTGGCATCGACCAATTTATGGTTGCAGATAAAATATATATTCCCTTTAAATTCTTTTGTAACTTGATATAGGTTCATGATTTGTCGCATGGATAATCTTTTATTTGTTTTAATGTCAGAAGAAATCACTTTATTCATGTCGTTTACTCCTTTTGTTTTTATACTTTTGGAAAAGCATAATCAAGATGTCAATTCAGCTACAACTTTTTAAAATGAACAAGTATGTTTGGTCTTTTTTATGTAATTGTTAGCGGGTCATGTTGTATATTTACCCGTGTGAAAGATTTTGAAACCTATTTGAAAATTTCAATTTTTGGAGGGGGAACGAACAATGCTCACACTTATTAAAAATGGGGAGCTTTATGGTCCAGAATATATGGGCCAAAAAGATATCCTCTTGGTTGGAAAGCAAATTGGCTTCATTGAGGACAAGATTGATGTACCTGCCAATTTCGTTGAAATGAAAGTGATTGATGCGAGTGATCAAATTGTGGTTCCGGGTTTTATAGATGCTCACGTACATATTATCGGCGGAGGTGGGGAAGGGGGCTTTAAAACGAGGACACCAGAAATCCAATTAACAGATGCCACTTTAGCGGGTATAACGACATTGGTAGGGGTCATCGGAACAGATGGAACGACAAGGACCATGCCAGCACTGCTTGCTAAAGCGAGAGCGCTTGAAGAAGAAGGAATTAGCTGCTTCGTTCAAACTGGTTCCTATCAAGTTCCAGTCAAGACGTTAACCGATAAAATCGAAGATGATTTGATTCTTGTGGATAAAATTATCGGTGTTGGCGAAATAGCCATTGCCGATCATCGTTCTTCACAGCCGACTGCAGCTGAACTGGCTAAACTGGCCTCTCAGGCGCGTAATGGAGGTCTGTTGTCCGGGAAAAGCGGTATCGTCAACATTCATGTAGGCGACAGTCTAGATCATTTGCATGTAATTGAAGAAGTTGTCGAGACAACGGAAATACCGATCACTCAGTTCTACCCTACACATATAAACCGAAATCCGCATTTATTCAATGCAGGTGTGGAATATGCAAAAAAAGGGGGGTATATCGATTTTACGACAAGTACGATCCAGAAGTTCCTTGAAGAAGGCGAGGTCAAAGCAAGTACAGCAATAAAAATGGCACTGGAAAAAGGCGTTGAAATCGGGCAGATCACCATAACTTCAGATGGACAAGCCAGCCTGCCTGACTTCGATGGCGGCGGTAACCTGCGCGGTTTGAACATTGGTACATGCATGTCCTTATATGATTGTGTTGTCGATGCGATCCTCGAGGATGGAGTGACAATTGCCGATGCCATAAGAGTTGTGACGGAAAATCCGGCAAACATTTTAAAACTTTCTACAAAGGGGCAGCTTGCGGTAGGTAAGGACGCCGATATCATCATGATGAAGAAAAAAACTTTAGAAATGAATAGTGTTATCGCGATGGGGCAGATAATGGTCAAAGATGGTCAAGCAGTCGTGAAAGGAACATTTGAAAGGTAGATCTTTCTAATTTTGTTGGTAGGGTATTCCGCGAATGGATCTCGGTTATGGCAGGAGCGAATTCCGATGCTTGTAATACCCCCATCAATCATGAAATACAAAAAGACCCATAATTATATAATGGGTCTCAGTTTGTCGACAAAAAGGGGTTCGATTGATCTAATCCCAAACCATTATTTTAAAAGTAAACTTGGATATGAATGAAACCTTCATTGGATTGAAGAAATTTACGACACTCCTGCCAAATAACTGGCTAGCCGAGACCCCACAGAGCTCGCTTTGATGAGGCTTGGCAGACAGTCGGCGGAAAGGGAGCGGATTTCCGAAATCAACTGCAACATTTTTAAAGAAAAAAACGGCAGGCAACTAGTCTAAGACGCATTTATTATATAATGGGTCTTTTTTTGTGCTGGATACTTTTTGGATAGGTCTTGAATCGATCAAGCATATCAACAATTTGTAGGTAATCAATATGATATTTCCCCATTAAAGGTTCTCGTTTTCAAAATGAAGGTGAGGTATCAGAAAACATATTCTAAATAAAGGTAAATTGCGAAAAATTCATTCTATTTAACATATTATTAAAAACATGGATGTATTATCCTTTTATATAAGGAAATTAGTTTATGAAACAGCATTTAATCACAGACATAAAGACCAATAAATACATTTTGGGCTGTTATTTCATGACTGTTCAAAACCTTGGTAAGTTTGCGAAACAAATCTATCTTAAGGGGAGAAATGAAATGGAAAAGACGGGAAACCCAATAATGAAAGCGTATTCAAATGAAGTTGAACCGGAAATGTTTCGTGTATTGACTCCTGATGGGGAAATCATTGAAACGATTGATGGGAAAATCGATAAATCACTTATGTTAAAGATGTATGAGAGCATGCTCCTGCTCAGAACATTTGACCGAAAATCCATTAATCTCCAGCGCCAAGGCAGGATTGGAACTTATGCACCTTTCGAAGGACAGGAAGCATCCCAGGTAGGAAGCGCTTTAGCGTTGTCGGCAGGGGATTGGATGTTTCCCACATACCGTGATCATGGAGCGGCAATCATTCATGGGCAGGAATTATACCGTGTTTTCCTATACTGGATGGCGCATTTTGATGGCTCAATTTGTCCAGAAGGAAAAAGGATATTGCCTCCAAGTGTTCCAATTGCCACTCAAATGGTTCATGCAGTTGGAACGGCTTGGGCAAGTAAGATTAGAGGCGAAAAGAATGTTAGCATTGCCTATTTTGGTGATGGAGCCACTTCTGAAGGGGACTTTCATGAGGCACTGAATTTTGCTGGAGTTTATAAAACCCCAACAATCTTTTTCTGCCAAAATAATGGCTACGCGATCAGTGTCCCTTTTGAAAAGCAATCGGCATCCAAAACAATATCCCAGCGGGCTGCCGCTTATGACATCCATGGGGTGCGAGTGGATGGAAATGATATTTTCGCAGTATGGCTGACTGTAAAGCAAGCTGTCGAAAGAGCGCTTAAAGGGGAAGGACCTACATTAATCGAAGCCATTACCTTTCGTTATGGCGCCCATACTACTGCAGACAATCCGAACATATATCGCGATCAGGACGAAATTTCAACGTTCTGGAGGGAAAACCGGGATCCGATTACACGTCTTAGAAAGTATTTGAATAAAGAAGGTCACTGGAATGAAAAGCAGGAGGAATTGGCGGTAAAACAATTCAACGAACTGATTGATGCTCACCTTCAAAAAGCCGAAGGGTATCCAAAATCCGACCCGCTCGAAATGTTTAACCATGTATATGCCGAGGAGTCATGGCATTTAAAGGAACAGAAGCAGGAATTGAACCAAATCCTAAGGAAAGGCGGGAAGAAATAATGGGCAAAAATTTAACGATGCTCCAGGCTATTACGGAAGCGATGGACCAAATGCTGGGTCATGATGATCGCGTGATGATCTTGGGTGAGGATATTGGAGTGAATGGCGGGGTTTTTCGATCGACGGAAGGACTTTATGAGAAGTATGGAAAAGATCGAGTCGTCGATACGCCATTAGCTGAATCCGGAATCATCGGCTCTGCCATTGGTTTAGCCCTTAACGGAATGCTGCCCATAGTAGAGATACAGTTTCTCGCCTTTATTTATCCGGGATTCGAACAACTCGTTTCCCATGCTGCCCGTATGAGGTATCGTACCCGTGGGCAATTTGGGGTGCCCCTTTTAATCCGTACGCCATATGGTGCCGGAATCAGGGGCCCTGAACTTCATTCCGAAAGTGTCGAAACCTTCTTTGCCCATACCCCGGGTTTAAAGGTGGTTGCACCCAGTAATCCATATGACGCAAAAGGGCTGCTCATTTCAGCCCTCGAAGATCCAGATCCTGTGATTTTTTTGGAACCGACTAAATTGTATCGGGCTTTTAAGGAAGAAGTTCCCGAAGAAATGTACCGAATACCAATCGGGCAAGCAAAAGTGGTTCAGGAGGGAAGCGATCTGACCATTTATGCATGGGGTGCCATGCTAAGGGAGGCATTGAATGCCGCGAAAAAGATTGAAGCAGAAAAAGGCTGGAAGTGTGAAGTGGTCGATCTTCGAACATTATACCCTTTAGATAGGGATACGATCGTGCAATCCATTAAAAAGACAGGTCGTGCATTAATCGTCCATGAAGCCCATAAGACTGCCGGATTAGGTGCGGAGATTATCTCCATCATTAATGATGAAGCTCTTATTTACCTGAAAGCGCCGATTAAGCGTGTAACAGGATTTGATGTACCGGTTCCGCCGTTTACAATAGAAGATCATTATTTACCGACTGTTGACCGTGTCAAACAAGGAATTGTCGAAACATTATCATTTTAATTGTGATTAAGGGAGAAGGAGGATGACGCATGATGGAATTTAAACTTCCTGATGTAGGGGAAGGGATGCATGAAGGGGAAATTATCCAATGGCTCATCAAAGAAGGGGAGGCGGTAAAACAGGACCAACCCATTGTTGAGGTGCAAACGGATAAAGTCAATGCAGAACTGACGGCTCCTGCAGCGGGAGTGGTCAAGAAAATATTTTTTTCCGAAGGGGATATCGTGGAAGTGGGAACCACCATATTCACAATTCAGGAAGAGAACGATGTGTCAGTTCCGGATAAAGGCATGATTGAAGAAGAAATCCAAGTCGTGCAATCTGGTGATGTAAAAGTAAATGCAGAGCATATTACGACTAAACAGCATCATGAGGTAGCGCGTGCGTTGGCAACGCCATTCGTTCGTCAAATGGCGAGGGAAATGAAGGTTGATATCGAGAAGGTTAAAGGCTCCGGTCCGGCTGGGCGAATTACCGAAAGTGACCTGAAGCAGTTTAAAGAAAATAACTCGATTACACTGGAAGATGCCAAACATCATGATAACAAGATTGTTCAAGAGATGGACCAGGTGAATGATGCCATCCAGGCAAAAGGAGTGGAAAATGAGTGGGAAGAGCGGATCCCGCTTAAAGGCATTCGAAAAAAAATCGCTGAACATATGGTAAAGTCGGTTTCGACCATTCCTCATGTAACCCATGTAGATGAATTGGAAATGGACCGATTGAAGGAATTTAAAAATCAATTAAAAGAGTACTCCGATGATAAGGATATTAAGTTGACTTTTTTGCCATTTTTCGTTAAAGCCATTGTCATCGCCTTAAAGGAGTTCAAAACATTAAACGCTTCAATTGATGAAAAGACCAATGAAATCATCCTGAAGAATTATTATCATATTGGGATTGCGACGAATACAAAAGAGGGTCTCATAGTTCCTGTCATAAAACATGCCGATCAAAAGACCATTTTCCAACTTGCTGATGAAATCAAACAATTGGCAGCCCAAGCCCGTGAAGGGAAGTTGAGCATTGATCAAATAACAGGCAGTACATTTACCATCAGCAATGTAGGACCGATCGGAGGGATGCACGCGACCCCGATCATTAACTATCCGGAAGCGGCCATACTAGCTTTGCATAAAATGGAACATCGCATGGTCGTTCGCGATTTGGAAGGTGTTATCCGTTTAATGATGAATATGTCTCTTTCTTTCGATCATCGTTTGATTGATGGGGTAACAGCGGTGCATTTTACCAATAGAATCAAGGAATTGCTGGAAAATCCAATTCGATTAGTTGTGGAGATGAGATAAATGGTAGTAGGGGAAGTTGCTGTAGAGACGGATGTTATCATCATTGGAGGAGGTCCGGGAGGATATGCTGCGGCTATCCGTCTCGGCCAGTTAGGAAAATCGGTCGTGCTGGTTGAAAAGGAAAAGCTGGGCGGGGTTTGCCTTAATCGGGGCTGTATACCTTCAAAGGCATTAATTCACACAGCTGATCAATACCAAAGGCTTAACGATTTAGGGAAAATGGGAATCCGGCTATCCCAGGAAAGTACCACTATGGACTTGGGAGTTTGGCAGGATTGGAAAGCGGGCATCACATCTCAGTTGAGGCAAGGTATTGCCCATTTGTGTAAGGAAAATGGAGTGACGGTGGTTAAAGGTCAAGCAGCCTTTTTATCTGATGACCGTATTGGAGTTGAAACCGATGGAGATTTTGAAACCTACAAGTTTGAACAGGCAATTATTGCGACGGGGTCCAGACCATTCATTCCATCCTTCATTAAAGTCGATGGAGAATATATATTGGATTCAACATCATCTTTGCAGCTGCAGGAAGTTCCAGCAAGCTTGTCGATCATTGGCGGTGGATATATCGGAATCGAATTGGGTATGGCATTTGCAAAGCTAGGTACTAAAGTGACCATCATTGAAATGGCCAATCGCATACTCCCCCAAATTGCTGAAAACCTTGTAAAGGAAGTCAACCGGAATGCCAAGAAGCTTGGGGTGAATATTAAAACATCCACGAGGGTAGAAAAGGCGAGTGTAGTGGATGGCCATGTACACCTTCATGTATCCTCAGAGGAACAGGGGATGGAAGTGGTCGTGAGTGAAAAGACCCTGGTTACAATTGGGAGGGTACCTAACTCTGAAGAAATTGGCCTGAATCGGGTTGGAGTTACAGTTGGTGAAAAAGGCCATATAGCAGTGGATATGGAATGTCGTACAAATGTGCCGCACATCTTTGCCATCGGTGATATTACACCTGGTCCAGCTCTTGCGCATCGAGCGTCCAAACAGGGTATAGTGGCAGCTGAAGTGATAGGGGGGCTGCCAAGTGCCGTTGACTCACCTAATGTTCCCTATGTAATCTTCTCGGACCCACAAATAGCTGGTGTTGGTTTAAGCCGTGAAGAAGCTGAACAACAGGGATACAGCGTCAAAATCGGCAAATTTCCGTTCAGTGCCAATGGAAGGGCGCTTGCAACGAATGAAACAGAAGGATTTGCTGAAGTGATCGTGGATGCTGATAGCCACATATTGCTCGGAATGCATATGGTAGGTGCTGATGCTTCCAACCTTATAGGTGAAGGGGTCCTTGCCCTTGAGCTGGCGGCTAGGGTCGAAGATATAGCCCTCATCATGCATCCACATCCAACTTTGACTGAGGGGTGGATGGAAGCGGCTGAGGCAGTTTTGGGACATGCGATTCACATCGTAAATAAATAGGAAAAGGTAAAGTCATGGGGATTACCAAAGTAGTCCCCGATTAGAGTGTTTTATTTTAATGGAGTCAGAAACCTGTCACTGGTCCTCGAAAGGCAAGGCTATCAGCAAATTCACGCCATTTCCAAAATTTTACCCGGCGTTTGACCAGATAGGATCCGTAATAGCCTGCGATGATTCCTCTTGTAAAACTAACAACATATTGATATCATTTTTACTTTGGTGAAGTATGAAAAGATTTTTCAAGAAGGCTTTGCATCCTTCCACTCCTAAACCAAAACGGTTGATGAGATAACTTATCTATTCGCCATTCAACGATTGAAATGGGTTTAATTTTTTATATGAAAAAATTATGGAAAGAAGGAGGCAGATGTAATGGAATCAAATGGTGGGTCACTGCAAAAGAAATTATTGCCGCGGCATATTAGCATGATGGCAATGGGAGGGGCAATAGGTACTGGCATTTTTAAAGGAAGTGCCGAAACCATATCGTTAGCAGGGCCCGGAGTCATATTCACTTATATTTTTGCAGGATTATTACTGCTTGTAGTCATGGGTGCTATAGCGGAAATGGCAATTGTCTATCCAAATACGAATATGAAAGGTTTCGTTCAGAAAGCATTCGGTAACCGCTTTTCATTCATCATAGGCTGGATGTATTGTTTCATGTGGCTATCCGTATGTGTCATTGAGGTAGTAGTGGCAGGAAGTTTCTTGCAGTATTGGCTCCCAGCAATCCCGCTATGGATATTAAGTTTGGGGTGTGCGGCTTTCATCATTGGGATTAACATGATGAATGTCAAAAATTATGGTGAATTCGAATTTTGGTTTGCTGGCATTAAAATTACAATGATCATCGTATTCATCATATTGGGAGCCTGTATTTTATTTGGAGTCATCCCAAGCGGCGGATCTAATTATCTTCAAAACTTCACCGGGCATGGTGGGTTTTTCCCAAATGGGTGGATGTCCATCTTTTCGGCATTACTGATCGTCATGTTCTCCTATGGCGGTTCAGAGTTAATCGGGGTGACGGTAACCGAAGCAAAGGATGCGGAACGCATTTTACCGAAGGTCATTAAAAACTATATTTGGAGAGTCGTATTATTTTTCACCTTACCGATACTTGTAATCTGCGGTTTGATTCCTTGGAACGAAATTAGCGACCAGGCAAGTCCGTTTGTACAAGTTTTGTCAATGTCCGGTTTTCAGGGATCTGCACATATCATGAATTTCATTTTGATTACGGCCGTCTTATCTGCCGCTAACTCTGGAATATATGGGTGTACCCGCATGCTGCATTCTTTGGCTGCAGAAGGGGAAGCTCCCAAGTCGTTCTCTTATGTATCAAAAAATGGCGTTCCTTTGTATAGTTTGATATTAAGTGCTTTTGTATTGGTCGTCGGCTCCATGATTACTTTCGTTGCACAGGACAAGGCATTTACTTTATTAATGGCGTTTCCAGGTTTTGTAGTATCCCTTGTATGGATCAGCATCTGTTTAGCGCAGCTAAAACTTCGCAATTCATATCCCAAAGCCCCGAGTTTTAAATTGTGGGGATTTCCATATGTAACCTTGTTTGCCATAATCACCTTAAGCATCATTTGTGTATCGTTCGTTTTCAGTGAACAGAATCGGATCAGTATCATTGCTTGCCTGATTGTGTTGGCTGCATTAATCTCGATTTCCATTTTTAAATTTAAAAGTGGGGATGAACAGGAAACAACGATAATAGAAAAGGATATTGCTAAATAAATCACGGAAAAGATACGACATGGGCAAAGGCGTCCATGTCGTATCTTTCATTAATAATCATCGATATACTGCAAATTCATTTCGATCGTTCATGTACCTGACGTTTCATTAATTATATGTTTTAAGGAGGATATGAACCTCTCGTTTTCAAGTGGAGTGCCGATGGTCACGCGGATAGTATTTTCATAGCCTAGCAAATGACCGGAACGGATGATGACACCTTGAATTAATAACTTCTCAAAAATGTCCCTGCCAGGCTGAGTCAATTTAACCATCAAGAAGTTGGCATGTGAAGGGAAGAATGTTAATCCCATCTTGCTTAGTTCGTTTTCTAAATATCTTCTTCCTTCCCCATTCTTACGAACACATTCCTCAACAAATCGATGGTCGTCGAGGGAAGCGAATGCCGCAGCCTGTGCTAAACGATTGGTATTGAAGGGTTCCTTCACTTTAACTAGCTCTTGTATGATGGAAGCATCCATTAAACCGTATCCAATCCTTAATGCAGCCAGTCCATAAATCTTTGAAAAAGTGCGTAAGATGACCAGATTTGAATGCATATTTAAAAGCGGCAAGGTTTCTAAATATTCTGCATCATCGACATATTCATAGTATGCTTCATCAACAATCAGTAAAATATGTTTCGGCACCTTCTCGATAAAAGAGCGTAACTTTTCTTTTTGAACGATTGTTCCTGTCGGATTATTGGGATTACAGACAAATATCATTCTTGTTTTTTCTGTTATGGCATCATACATCCCCTTTAGGTCATGTACACCATTAATAAGAGGTATCTTTACAGGTGTGCCGCCGTCAATCAATACATTCGTTTCATATCGTGGAAATGTCACATCAGCCATGATGACTTCATCATTTTGTTGGATATAGGTTCGTGTTAATAAACGAATCACTTCATCAGATCCATTGCCTAAAATGATATGATCTTTATTGATATTCAATTTCCTTGCCAACTTTTCAGCTAATGCAGGTGCCATACCTTCAGGATAAAAGGAGGTTTGCTCCATTTCGGTAATCATGGCTTCTTTTGCTAGAGTTGAGCAGCCGAATGGATTCTCATTGGATGCCAATTTAACAATCGTTTCAAGACCAAGTTCACGTTGCACTTCTTCAATTGGCTTGCCCGAAACATATGGACTAATGCTTTCGATGTTTTGTCGAACCGGGATTTTCGTAAAGGTCAATGCAGGTTCCTCCCTTTGGTAAATTCTGAATTTTCTTTTTCTATTGGATTATTTTAATGATAGAATATTAACTGATAAAATTACATACAAAAAAGAATGTATTTTTCACTATCCATACAACATTTTAAAGAAATATAAGCTTATATTCCTTCATTATGAAAGGCGGTTGCTTCATGGATGAAATAGATGTCAGTTTACTGGAACTTTTACAAAAGGATGGACGCATTACGATTAGTGAACTATCGAAGAAATTGGCTCTCAGTCGACCTAGCATCTCTGAACGTATGTATCGCCTGCAAGAAAAAGGGATCATTGAGGGGTTCAGCGCAAGGGTTTCACCTCTGGCAATAGGAAGGGGTGTACTTGTGTTCATTCAGGTGAGTGAACTTAAGGTTCCAGTTTCCGATTTTGAGCAATTGGTGAAAAATGATTTAGACATTATCGAGTGCCATCGTGTAACAGGAACTGTTGGATATTTTTTGAAAGCGGCTTTGGCTGATATGGACAGCATGAGATTACTGATAGATCGATTAATACCATATGGACATCTGAATACATCCGTGGTTTTGACATCCCCGGTACCTTCCCGCTCCATCCTTCCTAGGATCAATGAAATGGAGGATCATGGTGCGAAATCCTAAGTGGAATTTCAACCGATCCTTGTAAATGGGTTTGCACGGAAACTAATGAAGATTTACAGAAAGGAACGAGGCGCAGTGCCTGTTCCTTTTTTGGTGTTATTATAAATCCATCAAAGCCCCGAAATATTGCTGGGCCGTTGTAAAACAAATGAATGCCAATAGTTCAGAAATCTCTTCATCACTGAATGCCTCCTTCAATACTAGGAAGAAGTATTCCTCCGTTTTTTCACGTTGCAAGAGGAATACTTCCGCAAAGGCGATTGCATAGCTTTCTTTCATATCTTCCGGCTTTAGTGGAATCCCTTTTGCCTGACAATATGAGCAGCCATTACCGTATGCCAGAACCCTTCTGACGTTTTCCTTTAACTTCTTTGAAAGTTTCCCATCTGCAGATATGCAATCTGAGAGATCCGACCATTTATGCGAAATCTCTTCAGAATGAAATAATCTTTGAAATGGACTGGATCCCCGCGATGATTCTTTTATTCTTGTCATGTACATCTCTCCTTTGAGATAATCCTAATATAAAAATCCAGGAATTTTAATTCCATTTGTAAAGCATTTCGGTTTAATAATGAATAAATGTAAAGAAAAGAAGGGGAATATTTATAGAATGAAAATTGATGAAAAAGACCAGAGCATCCTTGCTGAATTAACGTTGAATAGCCGAATTTCCATGAGGGAATTGGCAAAGAAAGTAAACCTCTCCGCTCCCACCGTTGCCGAACGGGTACGGCAAATGGAGTCGTTCGGGATCATTAAAGGGTATGTTGCCGAGATTGATCATAAAAAGATTGGTTTTCCAATTGAGTGTATCGTGGAAGCAACGATAAAAAATGGGGAATATGAGAAATTCAAAAAGTATATCTCCAAGGTGCCGAATGTTGACTTTTGTTATCGAATTGCCGGGCAGGCTTGCTTTATGCTGAAAATCCACAGTGAGAGCCTTGAAGAAGTTGAGGAATTCATCAATCGGACCATTCCGTTTGCGGCAACTGTTACCCATGTGATCCTTTCAAAGGTGGAGCGGGAACTGGAATGAGTAATTTTTCTAACATGATGTGTGCAGCGCCTGGATATTTCCAGGTGTTTTTTTGGCGATTAATGCTTTCGGTGATTCAATAAGAATAAGTATTGGAATAAGGGGTACATGTAATAATGGATTCGAATCTGAAAAGGTGGGGTGAGGTATTGGAGGGAATGGACGACTTTAAACCTGAACTAGCCAGAGAAGCAGTTAATGTGATTGAAAATGTAGCTGGAACATATCCTGGTTATCGGCGTGCGCATGCAAGGGGATATGTTTATGAGGGGGTTTTTACCCCAAACGGAAAAGCGTCCCCATTAACGGTGGCTCCGCATCTTCAGGATGAAGCTGTGCCGGTGATCATTCGTTTTTCAAATAGCTCGCCGATTCCAAGCCATCCTGATGCCATTTCCCCTGTAAAGGGCATGGCCGTCAAGTTTCAATTGCCGAATGGAGAGGAATCAGATCTTATTACTGTGACCATTCCGTTATTCTTTGCGAAAACACCGGAAGCGTTTGTTGATATTGCTGACTTTTTCAAGGCTGCCAAAGAAGGTTTCCCCAATCTGAAAGAGCTTGCAAAAATCATGTGGAAATACCCTGAAAGCAAGGCAAGCCTGCAAATGCTTAAAGAAATGCGTTCTCCAGCCAGTTTCTCAATGTGTCAATATTACTCCATTCATGCATTCTATTTCATTAACGCGGAAGGAAGGCGGCAGGCCATCAAGTACGAGTGGGTACCTGATGCCGGCCTTAGTATGCTAGAAAAAAAGGAGGTGGCCAAGCAGGCGCCGGAGTATCTGGATGAAGAAATGGAAGAGAGGCTCAAGCAATGTCCGGTGGGCTTTAAATTGAACATCCAAATAGGAGGGGAAAATGACCCGACTGACGATCCAACCACAGCTTGGTCGGAAGATAAACAGGTAATCACGATAGGGCATTTAATGATTTCCAGAAAATCGGCAGTGTCAAAAGATACATTAATGTTCGATCCAACCAATATTCCTGAAGGAATCGAATGCTCGGAAGACCGAATCTTGCATTTTCGCCATAGTGCATATGCCGTCTCTTATGAACGTCGGATAAATAACAAATGAATGAAATCAAGAAAAAAGGGAATTCCCTTACTATAGGGGTTCCCTTCAGAATGTTGGCAAACTTACTTTAAGAAATCAGCTTCCTTTCCTCGGACTGAGCCGAGCCTCTTCAAAGCAAAGGCCTGTAGGGACTTTGCTAGCCAGTTATTCGGCAGGAGTGTCGCAAATTTCTTCAATTTTACAAGGGTCTCATTTATATAACAGTAAAAAAACATGAAGGATAACCTAGTATGTTTTAAAATCATGGTCCGGAGATCAATTCGAACCCCTTTTTCGTAAGTTTACATTTTTCCGGATCTGAATATGGTGTAGAGCATAAGTAAGAACATCAGGGTTGCAACGACAAATCCAATCTCGATAACCGGTATCTTCCATAGGATCAAGGTTTCCCCGCCTATTGCAGAGCCGATAATGAGACCGACCATGATTATGCTGAATGCTAGCAGGATAATACTGAAAGACAGCCGGTTCGAGATTTGATCAAGCTTATGTAAAAAAACTTGGAGTTCGGGAATGTTGATATCGAGCCGCAATTTCCCTTTTTTAATGATACCTGTCACTTCCCTGATATCCTTGGGCAATTCGGCAATGGCTTCAGCAGACTCGATGAATTGATTCCAGGCGTTCTTCGCAATGTTTTTGGGATTGTAGCGTTCCTTAAAAAGCCTTTCGCCAAAAGGTTCAGCTGCCTTCATAATGCTGAAATTCGGATCTAATCCTTCGACAATTGCCTCCATGGTAAGCAAAGCCTTGCCGAGCATCGTGAATTCGGGAGGGATTTGGACTTGATGCCGATTGGCAACCGTGAACAGGTCATTGACAGCTCCGCCTAAGCTGATTTGGCTCAATGGGATATCATAATATTTATTTCGCAGTTCATCGATATCCCCTCTTAATGGGGCCATGTCGATTTCATCCGTCAGGAGGCCCATCTCTGAAAGCGTCTTGATCAATCCATTGGTGCTGCCGCGTTTCAGATTAATGACAAGCGAGGCGAACTGAAACTTCGTTTCTTCCTCCAACCGTCCCACCATTCCGAAATCCATGAGTGCGACGACATTCCCTGGCAAAATGATGATATTGCCAGGGTGGGGATCGCCGTGGTAAAAGCCATCGATCAATATTTGCTGAAGCATGGAATTCGCTAATCTTTCCGCAATTTGCCGGCGATCATAACCTTCTTCATCAAGCTGTTTAAAATGATTGATCTTAATTCCTTGTATGAAATCCATCGTCAGGACCCTTTTTGTGGAAAACTCCCAATAAATCCTTGGTACCTTAAACCCTTGATCATCGATGAATTGCTTGGCTATTCTTTCCCCGTTTCGGCCCTCGGAGTTATAATCGAGTTCTGCACGGAGTGATTTAGCGAATTCATCAATCATTTTTCTGATTTGGTAGCGTCTTGCCCAAGATATGCGTGCTTCCATTAGTCTTGCCAAATCATCGAGAATTTCCAAATCCGTTTCCACAGTCGGCAGGATATCGGGCCGCTGCACTTTGATTGCTACGACTTCCTGTGATGGAAGCCGTGCCGTGTGGACCTGCCCAATCGAAGCGGTTGCCAGTGGGGTTTCATGAAATTCAAGAAAAAGGTTTTCCAAAGAATTACCCAATTCGGCTTCGACAATTTTGCGAACCCTCTCAAATGGAAAGGGGGTGACCTGGTCCTGTAGCTTTTCAAGTTCGCGGACGATTTCGTCAGGAACGAAATCACGCCTCGTACTTGCAATCTGTCCAAGTTTAATGAATGTAGGTCCCAAGTTTTGTAATATCGTATGCAGCCGCTCTCCGATTGAGCGGAGGTTCAGGTTTTCATCGGGTTGGAGTTTCGATGCAGCTTTGCTCTCGGATAATCCCAGACGATAGATGAAGTAACCAAAACCATTTTTCAAGAAGGCATTAATGATTTCTTGGTAACGATGTGCGTGTTTCAGTCGCTTGCGAAACATTCAAGTACCTCCTGATCAGGATTGTATGTTTTGGTTCTGTTTTTCCAAAATCACGATACGGCGCTCCAATTCCTGAACTTCTTCTTTAGTTGCCAAGTTTAGGCCATTGAGCGCTTGGGTGACTTTAGCCTTGACGGAATCATCCAGCTGCTTTTGGGCTTGTTCCCCTTTTTCGACCCATTGCTTAATAAGAACCTTGGAATCTTCTTTTGAGATATCGCCTTTTTTCACAAGAGAGTCCACTGCTTTTTCAATTTGCTCTTTTGTAGCAGCGGCAGCACCTAATCCTAAAGAAAACACATTTTTTAATAAGTCCATTTTTACATTCCTCCAATATAAATTTTCACACTGTAAGAAAGATAATGGCGAATGCCTTTCACCGTGGTTCATTCTTGTTATTACTATCTATCATACATCACTTTAGGGCCGCTACAAAAATATAAGGGTTCTGCAGATTTTTGATGATAAGGAAAAGGATTAGTTGATCAATCGTGGAAATGTTTGAAGTGAAGCGAATTGGATATTATGATAGGGACAAATCTGTGAAAGAGGGGATGGAATAATGGGATTCACAAATAAAACGGTGATTGTAACAGGCGCTTCGAATGGTATAGGTAAAGGCGTGGCCAAGGGATATGCAGAAAGCGGCGCTTCAGTCGTTCTCGCAGATTTGGACGAGCGGGAAGGTGTTCTGTATGTGGAAGAGCTCAAAAGTAACGGTCATGAAGCAATGTTCGTTAAAACGGATGTACGAAAGGAAGCTGACATCCAACATTTGATGGATGTAACTTTAAAAACATATAAAACCATTGATATATTAATCAATAATGCAGGAAAGGCATTATTCAAATCGCTTTATGATCTGACGATTGAGGAATGGGACGATATGATGAATACGAATTTGCGCAGTGTTTTCCTTTGTTCCCGGGCAGCCGCGGAATCGATGCGGAAAAATGAAAAGGGAGGTGCAATCATCAATATAGCATCAACCAGAGCGATAATGTCTGAGCCGGATTCGGAGTCCTATGCAGCGACAAAAGGAGGGATCAAAGCACTGACACATGCACTTGCCGCTTCTTTAGGCAAAGAGAAAATTACGGTCAATTCGATTTCTCCGGGCTGGATTGAAACGGGAGATTATGACTCTCTGAGGGATAAAGATCATCAGCAGCATTTTTCCAATCGGGTTGGCAAACCGGAAGACATTGCAAGGGCCTGTCTTTATATGACGGCAACGGAAAATGATTTCGTTACGGGTGCGGATCTTATCGTCGATGGAGGCATGACAAGAAAAATGATGTACGAGGAGTAACTCATTTTTTCCGATAGAGATATTGCAGTTCAGTTCCGAGCTCACGGTTGAGCAGCTGTTCCATTTCTTCAAGCTCTTTTATGCCGATAGGGGCATCGGCAGCTGTCCAGTGACTGGTATAAACAAAATAGTAATCTCTTATTTTTCGGAAAATAACAGGCGAATTTGGGAATTGATCAAAAATTGCCCTGATATTATAGCGTCTCATGTAGGACCACTTAACAAGCTGCATGTAGCTACCCATCCTTTTCAAAAGTGATCAATGACTGCCAGGATGGCAGCCATTGGTCGGTTCTTATTTATCGTTGAATAAATTGAATAAGCCTCTAGCTACGCTGCCTTCTTCGGATGATCCTCCATTTTGCGGCGCTGCAGCAAATACACGGCTGGCAAGCCGGCTGAATGGCAATGATTGCACCCACACGGTTCCGGGCCCTTTTAATGTTGCAAAGAATAAACCTTCGCCTCCGAATAAAGCGGTTTTCACGCCTTTTACAGTTTCAATATTATAATCTACCCCGCTAGTCATTGCCACTAAACATCCTGTATCGACACGTAGAATCTCTCCTGCTGCCAATTCCTTTTTATGGATCGTACCGCCGGCATGAACGAAGGTCATTCCATCTCCTTCAAGTTTTTGCATGATGAAGCCTTCACCGCCAAAGAAGCCTGCCCCTATTTTTCTCTGAAACTCAATTCCGACCGAAACGCCTTTTGCTGCCGCCAGGAAAGCGTCTTTTTGACATATGATTTTCCCGCCGAGCTCGCTTAAATCCATCGGGATGATTTTACCTGGATAAGGCGAGGCGAATGAAACGTGTTTTTTATCTCGTCCTTCATTCGTAAAAGCCGTCATGAAAAGACTCTCACCAGTAAGGAGCCGTTTCCCGGCACCGAATAGCTTACCCATCATTCCGCTGTCACCATTCGAAGACCCATCGCCAAAGATGGTTTCCATCTTGATTCGATCTTCCATCATCATTAAACTTCCAGCTTCGGCAATCACCGTTTCCTGAGGGTCCAATTCCACTTCAACAAACTGCATGTCATCTCCATATATTTTAAAATCTATTTCATGGTTATTCATTTTCCATTCCTCCTATCCGCCTTATTTTCATTGTAAAAGATAAACTCTTAACCTGCCAATATTTTTCAGTTTTTCGCCGTGATTTATATATTTTTTGTTTTCAAGGGTATATCTAGTAAAATGAAGAAAGAAAAAACAGCATGACACTTAAGCTGAAATGAAACGTAATCTTAAGTGTAGGGGGAGACAACCATGGAGACTTACATATTATCATTGGACCAGGGAACGACAAGTTCGCGGGCCATTTTATTTAATAAAAGCGGGGAAGTCTTGCATATTGCGCAAAAGGAATTCACCCAATATTTCCCCAATCCTGGCTGGGTGGAGCATAACGCCAATGAAATTTGGGGTTCCATCCTATCGGTAATCGCTTCCTGTCTATCGGAAATGAATGTAAAACCGGAACAGATCGCTGGAATTGGCATAACGAATCAACGGGAGACGACCGTGGTATGGGATAAGGAAACAGGTCAGCCTATCCATCATGCCATCGTCTGGCAATCCCGGCAGACAAGCGAAATTTGCACTCATTTGAAGGATGAGGGTCTCGATGACTTATTTTTGCAGAAAACCGGTTTGTTGATTGATGCTTATTTTTCCGGTACAAAGGTGAAATGGATTCTCGACCATGTAGATGGGGCACGGGAAAAGGCTGAAAACGGAGACTTATTGTTTGGTACGATCGATACGTGGCTGATATGGAAACTTTCGGGTGGTAAAGCACATGTAACCGATTATTCGAATGCTTCAAGGACGCTGATGTATAACATTCATGACCTGAAGTGGGACGAAGAGCTGCTGGAAATCTTGCAAGTGCCGCAATCGATGCTCCCGGATGTTCGCTCTTCATCAGAGATATACGGGAAAACAGCGCCACACCATTTCTTTGGACACGAAATCCCGATTGCCGGAGCAGCTGGAGATCAACAGGCAGCTTTGTTCGGCCAAGAATGCTTTGAAAAAGGAATGGCCAAGAATACGTATGGCACCGGATGCTTTATGCTGATGAATACAGGAGAAAAGGCAGTGAAATCAGAGCATGGCCTGTTGACCACGATTGCATGGGGGCTGAATGGAAAAGTCGAATATGCCTTGGAAGGCAGTATTTTTGTCGCAGGTTCGGCCATACAATGGTTAAGGGATGGGCTGAAACTCTTGCATGATCCGAAAGACAGTGAAAAGTATGCTTTGCGGGTCACTTCAGCCGATGGAGTCTATGTAGTCCCCGCATTTGTTGGATTAGGCACCCCTTATTGGGATAGTGATGTCAGGGGAGCTGTATTCGGACTGACAAGGGGGACATCGAAGGAGCATTTCGTCCGGGCAACATTGGAAGCGTTGGCTTACCAGACAAAAGATGTCCTTAGCGCCATGGAAGTCGATTCAGGGATTAACCTAAAGTCATTGAGGGTCGATGGCGGGGTCGTCAAAAACAACTTCTTGATGGAATTTCAAAGCGGTCTCCTGAATGTCCCCGTCGAAAGACCGGTTATTAGTGAAACGACAGCGTTAGGTGCAGCGTATTTGGCTGGACTAGCTGTTGGGTATTGGGAAAGCCAGGAAGAGATTTCAAAGCTATGGGCAGTCGATAAGAAATTCGAACCCAGGATGGAAGAACAGGAACGAAAGGAATTATATACTGGCTGGAAAAAGGCAGTTCAGGCGGCAACGGTTTTTAAATAGAGTAAGTAAGGGTATTATTTATAGAGTAGAGAGATGAATACAGAACGTCCAAACATAAAAAAGGGGTGGTAATATGTTAGTTAAGGATTTCATGATAAGAGAAGTCTATGTAGCCCGTCCAAATTTTACATTAAAGGAAATTCTGCGAATCTTAATCGAAAATAAAGTGGGCGGGGTACCGGTCGTGGATGAACATGATAAACTATTGGGAATGGTTACGGACGGGGATATCCTTCGTTATTTGACACCTGCAGAAGAAGCCATCATGGGGTATTTCACATACATTACGGTTCTTCCCGGTGAAGAATTGGATGAAAAGGTTACATCCAAAATGAATGATAAAGTCTCACAAATCATTAAAAATAAAAGGATAACAAAGCTTTCCCCCGAAGATCCGTTAGATGAATTGATAAAGGTCCTTTCCAAGCATCATTTCAAGAAAATCCCCGTCGTGGACAAAAATGATAAAGTCGTCGGCATCATCAGCAGGGGAGATGCACTTAGGGCTCTATATAAGGAATTCGTTCAAAAGCTGGAATAAATGAAGCATCAAAAAAAGGCCTGCTCGTAATCGAGCATGCCTTTTTTGTAATTATCATTGAGTGCTTTCTACCGCCTTATCTGCATCAGATTCACCTTTTGCTCTTTTTTCCTTCAATTTAAAGTAGGCGTCCATTACGTCCCGCCCGATCCGTTTGTTAATATCATCAGAGGGCTTGCCTTGATACACCCATGGCACGACGACAGAGAATGCCACTTCCGGATTATTGTGAGGTGCATATCCTACAAGTGTCAGATTGATAGTCGGGACTGGAGCGCTATATTGATTCCTCCGCGGTCCGTCGTAAAAGGCCTCGGCAGTACCCGTTTTTGCTGCCGCACGGTAGGACTTCCCGCCGAAATATTTATAGGCCGTCCCGCCTGGCTCCTGGGCAACCTGCCTGAATCCTTCCTGGACACGCTGTATCCAAACGTCTTTCCCATTTAAGTCATTTAACACTTTGGGGCTCATTGTTTTAAAAACGCTCCCCAATTCATTGTGTTCATTGGAAGGATTCCTTATTTCCCTGACCATACGGGGCTCCAGCCTTTTTCCGCCATTTGCAATCGTCGATACGTACTGTGCCAATTGCATAGGAGTATATGTATCATACTGTCCAATCGATAAATCCAGCAGCAATCCGTCTGTTGACATATCGACTCCTTTAAATCCGACTGATTCATTTGGCAGGTCGATGCCTGTACGGACACCCAATCCGAATTGGGCATAATGATTCCGCATGATGGCATAAGCTTCCCTGTTGATTCCTAACGGTCGATGTGGTATATAATGCCCGCCCGCTATTTTGATCGCCGTCATGAACATATAGACATTCGACGATTTCTTTAACGCGGAGACATCTGTTACATAACCCAAATCACTATAAGATCCTTTCTTAGCCCCTGCTAAAAGGAGTTTTCTGTCAAAAAAAGCTGACCCTGGTGCGATGGCTCCTGTCTGAAAGCCCGTGTAGACAGTGGCTCCTTTAACAGATGACCCCATCGTATAGGATGTCGTAATGTTACCAAGGGCGAAATCGTTCATTTCGGTCAAGCCGGTTTTACTGTTGCGGCCGTATTGTCTACCGGCCATGGTTAGCACCTCGCCTGTGTTCGGATCCATTAAAACGACGAAGGCACGATCCAATAAGTAGGTATTTCCTTTAGCCTTAGTTCTCCGCAATTCGTTCTCGATGATAGCTTCTACCTTTTGCTGCAGCTCCATATCAATTGTCAGGACCAAGTCTTTTCCGCTTTGCCCTTCAGTGAGGGTATTCGTATTGATGACTTCCCCTTTGCTCAGCACATTTTCAACCCGCGTCTTTTGACCGCGCAGGACATCTTCATATTGTTTTTCGATATAACTTTTTCCGACCCGGTCATTCCTGGTATAGTCGCGTGCCAGATAATAGTCAATATTTTCACTGGGAATGCCTTCTTCGGAAGAAGAGACCTTGCCAAGAACCGAGCGGAGGGTCTCATCATACTTATAGGTCCTTTCCCAATCCGTCGTTACGTCCACGCCTGGCATTTCATCCAAATGTTCACTGACCCTGGCGAATTCCTTAGTGGTGACATCTTTATTCTTCACGATCGACGGTGCGAGGGCATAGCCACTATTGAATTCCCGGAAGATGGCGATCACTTCCAATTCATCCTTGGAAAATTCCTGGACATTCTCATCGGTCACCCGTTCCATTTGAAGTTTGTATAAATCTTTTTGCTCCAGTTTCTTTTCGATTACTTTCTTCTTCTCGGCCTTGGTGATCAAGGCATCGGCTTCTTTCGGATGTTTTAAAATCCAAAAATCCTTTTTATCCGGCAGGGTCACCTTTTTGGTATCTTTTTCTATCAAGGTAGCAAGGACCTCTGCCGTCTTCACCATATCGGCCGTTTTCGTATTCGGGTATTTCGTATAAGTGATGGCATTACGTGGCTCATTATCAACGACCGGATTCAAGTTGCGGTCATACATCTTGCCACGGGGAACGGGGGTATTGGCCACATCGTTTTCCGTTCGGTCCACTTCTCGAAGGTAATCATCCCCATACACGATTTGGACGATGCCAAGCCGGATGATTAGGCTTGAAAACAAAATGAATATTAAAAAGAACATAAAGTTCAGTCGGAAAGGAATTGGGGTTTTTTTCTTTTTTTCTTTGGCCATCAGTAACATTCCTTTCTAGTAAAAGTAAAAAATAAGAAAATTCCTATCTCCAATGATATATAAAATTAACTTATTTTTCTATGCTTTATCCGTAAATTTATCTATATTTCCAAAAGAATGTTTTGAAGTTATATAATTCCTAGTAATCTTATAATTGGGAAAATTGGTATAAAGGCCGATGAGTCCGAAGGGGTTTTAATAGATAAAGAGAGGGCGAAACGGCACAGCGACAATCATGGGGGGGAGATGTATATATGTGTCGCTTCTGTGAAAAAGGGGAGCTCACAAAGTAAATGAATGAACAATTAATGACTTTAACCTTTGGAATCATTCACAATGACTTTAGAACCATGATTTTTTATTTTAAGCATTAATTTGCTTCATACTTCTTAACGGGAGTTTGAGTCGCGACGCTGATAACCTCTTTGAAATATCCGCAAAGCTCAAGCCATTTTTCAGGGTATATATAGATGAAGCGTTCGATCGTTTCTAGAGAGTGAAGCACCAGGCAATCGATTTGACCCGTTTTTTTATTTTGTAAATTGAGTAGAAGCTCATGCGGGATGGTGTAATAAGGATGGATTTGATACGGATTCAGTATGACCGGGGAAATATTCTTCCATTCTATATACTTGTCCGTCATAATCTTTTGGATTGCAAAGCTTTCATTCGTATGTAAATCCCCGATTTTGTAATGTGGATTCAATAGTACAATGCCTCTCATTTGATTCACCCATTCTTTTTGCTAACCATTCTTGCCAAATGGGGGATGGGATATTCAAAGCAAGAGGCTTGATGCTAGAAAATGGATTTCATTCCGTTAAGGGTTTTCAGCTGCTTGACATTTTCGAGCACCTCGTTGGTCAGGTCCGTCTTTTTAATGATCGGTGTGCTTCGTAAATCTTCTATGAAGCTTTCATTAGTGAACCAATCAAAGGAATGGGGAGGAAAGAAAAGTTGATCTTCCCATGCATCATGCAGAGTGGGGCTGTAGACTTTATCATCTTTTGACGTGGATGCATCAGAGGTATATATGCTTCCCCAGTAATCCTCTCTGGAACCAGTGTGGGGAATCTCTTTTGTAAATTGGCCAACACCGCGAAAAACCGCCGGATGCTGAAAAAGAAGCCCATATAATAATTTCCCCGTTTCAATACGCTGTTTCGGGTCGGAAAAGCGTTCGACGGTAAGGCCTGTCAAGTTATGAAGTCCTTTTTGCTTGTTTGCATAAGGAAAGATCACTTTCATGAAGCCGAAAATCAAGCCTGCGGAGGATTTCACCATGACGGGTGCGCTTTAAGATCCTTTCCTGAAGCATTCTTTGTTCATTAATGATGAGGGCCGTTGTCAAAAGGGGTGAATGGGGATCTTCGATGAAAGATTCCCAAATCGGGGCCATGAATCTCGAAATGCGGAATACTGGTAAATACCTTCTTAGCGGAAGTTCTTTTTGTTTAGCATGTTCATATAAAAGAAGCTGGGGGAAGGCATCTGCAAATATGGCTGAATTGGCGCGCTCAAGGAACAGGAAAAATTTCTGCTGTTCGGCTCTGTCAAGGAGATGGGTCATGGTCGAACTTTTCAAGTCAGTCATATGGTATCCCCCATTCCTCGAAACCATATGTGCTAAAAAGGCCCAATGGACCTCTGGATTACGATTGTAAAAGGCAAGATATGCTTGTGTTCTTGTGATATTGTTCCGGTTCAAGACAGCCGTCTCGGTTCGAATGCTTTTTATAAGGGCAGTTTCCTCAGGAAAAAATGCTTTTGACTCATCAAAAGGCTGAAAGAGCTCTTTTTGTAAACGGGATTTTAGCGTGTCATATCTTTCAGCATCGATGATGGGTTTTGTTTTGACAGGGTGTTTGCCCATCAGCTTCTGCAAATATTGGGAAAGCATACAATCACCACGAATGTTTTTCGATCATTATATGCAGAGCCGTCAAGAAAGGGGCGTTGCATTTGCAACGCCCCCGGATTTCTTTGTCATCAGTTATTTTTCTTCTTCTTTTCCAGGTACAATAAAATATAATAAACTATCCAGAAAAGAAACACAGGAATGAAGGATAATATTCTATATTTTACCGGTACGGCAAATAAGATGAAAATGGATGAAAATAAAAAGGGAACCGCCAGGAGTATATATTTTCTCCATTGCATATGCTGAACCTCCTTAGGTTACGTCATTCTTATAAGAATAAAGGATTATCCAGCAATAATCTAGAAAAGTCACAATTGACAAAGATAGGCACACGTAGTAATCTTTAAACATAAGTTAAAAATTACCATTAAATAATAGAAAAGGAGGCGAACGTCATGACTAAATCAGTTAAGCACAGTGATGTCACAACCGAATATCATACGTCCGCCTGCCCTGAAACCTTGTCGTTCTAGACAAAGGATTCGACGTGTTCATTGATCATTTTAAAGCGCAGGTTGTGGAATTTTCGCGCGCGGCCTGCGCTTTTATATGTGTTATTACGCATCTAGAAAAGCTTCCGCTAATTGGCGGGGGCTTTTTGGTATTTGGGGTACAGGTGCATTAGCATCCTTTCCATATAAAAGATAGGAGGAATTTTAAATGAGACGAAAGACATTGGAAATCTTATTGCAACCCGGAGATCCAGAAAGCGGTTAGCGAGTGAAAGGTTTGAACAAAAGGGAGGGGAATTCATGTTTGCGATTTTTAAAAAGCTGTCCTGGTTCTTTAAAGAACAGTGGCGGCGTTATACCTTGGCGATTTTATTTCTGTGTCTGGTGAATATCCTGGAGGTTATCCCGCCAAAACTCGTCGGGAATGCCATCGATGATATGAACAATGGCAGCATGACACAGGAAGGGGTCATGAAATACGTTATTTATTTGCTCATGGTACTGAGCGGCAGTTACCTATTTGGTTACTTATGGAGTTATCTGTTATTCGGCGGCGGTAACCTGGTCGAACGAAAGCTAAGGTCCGGATTTATGGGCCATTTGCTGAAAATGACGCCGACGTTTTATGAAAAAAACCGTACAGGGGATTTAATGGCAAGGGCAACCAATGATTTAAAGGCAATATCCCTCACTGCTGGTTTTGGGATATTGACGCTTGTTGACTCGGTGCTGTTCACCATTACGGTTGTGGTCATGATGGGAGCCACGATCAGCTGGCAGTTAACGATTGCGGCGGTGCTGCCGCTGCCGATCATGGCAGTGATGATGCAAATTTACGTGAAGAAAATTTACAAACGTTTTACGGATGCACAAGCAGCCTTTGGTACTTTAAATGACAAGGTCCTGGAATCCATTTCAGGTGTCCGTGTTATCCGGGCCTATGTCCAGGAACGGGAAGATGAAAAGCGATTTGATGAAATGACAGAGGATGTATATCGCAAAAATCTAGCCGTGGCAAGAATCGACGCCCTCTTTGATCCGACAATCAGCATTATCATCGGCATCAGTTATTTAATCGGGTTGGGCTACGGGGCTTATCTTGTGTTTCAACAGGCCATAACGCTTGGCGGACTTGTTTCGTTCAATGTGTACCTAGGCATGTTAATTTGGCCGATGATAGCGGTGGGTGAACTGATCAATGTCATGCAAAGGGGAAATGCTTCGCTAGATCGTGTTCAGGATACCCTTTCATATGAAGCGGATGTGAAAAATTCATTCGGTCTGAAGAGTATTCAAAAACCGGGAAATATCCAATTTAATTCAGTTTATTTTACATACCCTTCCTCAACGGTTGTGAATCTATCCAATATTTCCGTTCAGCTTGAGCGCGGTCAAACATTGGGGATAGTGGGGAAAACGGGAAGTGGAAAAACGACATTCGTGAAGCAATTGCTGCGGGAATATCCTTTAGGAACAGGTGAAATCGCTTTTGCAGGCATGCCGCTGGAGCAACTGAATCTTGAAGATATTCGTAAATGGATCGGCTACGTTCCACAGGACCATTTTTTATTCTCGAAATCTGTTAGGGAAAATATCTTATTCGGTAAAATGGATGCAACGGAAGAGGAACTGGCTGAAGCTATCCGGCTTGCGGATTTTGAGAAGGACTTAATGATGCTGCCCAACCGTCTTGAGACACTCGTCGGTGAGAAGGGTGTCGCTCTATCTGGAGGGCAAAAGCAGAGGATCTCGATTGCCAGGGCACTGGTCAAAAATCCAGAAATCCTTATATTGGATGATTCCTTATCCGCTGTGGATGCAAAAACAGAAACGACAATCATCGAAAATATCCAGAATGAACGTGCAGGGAAAACGACAATCATCACAACCCATCGCTTATCAGCCGTTCAGCACGCGGACAGAATTATCGTGTTGGACAGCGGAGAGATCATCGAAGAGGGGACTCATGCGGATTTACTGCAGAAGGATGGCTGGTATAGAGCGCAATATGAACGACAGCAGGTTGACGAAGGGACGGAGGTGAAGGCATGAGGGTCGTAAAGAGACTTTTTAATTATGCTGCCTTTTATAAAAAATTGATCATTGGCGCCCTGATCATGCTGGCACTTTCGGTAGCGGCCGATTTAACAGGTCCTTTCGTTGCCAAGAAAATCATCGATTCACATATACTTGGCATTGAATCTACCTGGTATGAAGCGGGTAAAGGAAAAGATGCTGTTAAGTATGATGGAAATTGGTATAAACGGGCTGATTACTTTGCAAAAGGTGAGAAGAAAGGCAGGGAAGTCCATGTTCTGCAGGTTGGCAATCAATTTGTCTTCGTAAATGAAGCTGTCCCTATCGAGGGGCGCAGAACCTTGGAGAACCAATCGTTGATCATCAAGAAAGACGGGAAAGAGCAGCGTGCGCAAGCAGTGAAATTGTCGAGTCAGGAAGTGATGCGGTTTTACCAACCGGAAATCCCGCGGATCATTAAGCTAGTGGCTTTTTATTTTAGTCTTGTCATCCTTTCCTCCATTTTTCAATATGGGCAGAGTTTTTATTTACAGAAAGCGGCGAACCGAATCATACAGAAGATGCGAAATGATATTTTTACGCATATTTCCCGTCTGCCGATACGTTATTTCGATAATATGCCAGCGGGTAAAGTTGTAGCCAGGGTCACTAATGATACGGAAGCGATCCGGGAATTATATGTAACCGTGCTCGCCAACTTCTTCTCGAGTACGATTAATATCTTCGGGGTTCTGATTGCTTTGTATATTCTGGATCCACGAGTCGGTACCATTGGTCTTTTACTTATTCCAATCATTTTTATCTGGACGATGGTATACCGTAAATTCGCCTCGAAATATAATCACATCATTCGGGAACGGGTCAGCGATATTAATGGGATGATCAATGAATCCATTTCTGGAATGAGCATCATCCAGGCATTTGGGCGTGAAAAGGAGACGAAGCAATCTTTTGAAAATCTGAACCGGGAGCATTATTCCTATCAAAATAAAATGCTCCATTTGAATTCGTTGACGGGCGGAAACTTGATCGGTGTCATTAAGGTTTTGGCACTAATGGCATTCGTCTGGTATTTCGGCGGGATTTCCCTTACAGCGAGTTCAGCCATTTCTTTAGGGATGATGTATGCAATTGTTGATTTGATCAGCCGCCTGCTTCATCCGCTTCACGGAATCGTCAATCAGTTCGCTAACCTTGAACAGGCACTTGTTGCAGGGGAGCGGGCATTCAGTTTATTGGATGAGCAGGGAGTGGCAGTCAGTGATGAAAACATGTCCAGATACAAAGGAAATGTGCAATTCGAAAATGTTTCTTTTGGTTATAAAGATAAAGAATATGTGTTAAGGGACATTTCCTTCTCAGCTAAACAAGGGGAAACGGTCGCTTTAGTTGGCCATACTGGGTCAGGAAAAAGTTCCATAATGAATTTATTGTTCCGTTTTTATGACAGTAGTGAAGGTCAAATCAAAATCGATGGCACGAATATATTGGATATCCCCCATCAAACGCTTAGGGAGCATATGGGAATCGTCCTTCAGGATCCCTATTTATTTACTGGCACCATTGCTTCCAATATCAGTCTGAATCATAAAGGCATCACAAGGGAAATGGTTGAAAAATCTTTAAGAGATGTAGGGGGTGACAAAGTGCTGAAGCATCTTCCTTTAGGGTTGGATGAACCCGTGATCGAAAAAGGAGGAACGTTGTCTTCCGGACAGCGGCAGCTAATCTCTTTTGCACGTGCTCTTGCATTCAATCCGGCGATATTGATTCTGGATGAAGCGACAGCAAGCATCGACACTGAAACCGAGGCAATTATCCAGGAGGGAATGGAAGTGCTGAAAAAAGGGAGAACGACCTTCATCATTGCCCATAGACTATCCACGATAAAAAATGCCGACCAAATTCTTGTACTGGATAAAGGGCGGATTGCTGAGCAAGGTACACATGAAGAATTAATGGAATTAAAAGGGAAGTATTATCAAATGTATGAACTGCAGGCTGGTCCACATAAAGGCGTGGCTGGCTGAACACCCGAATAAGGATGGATAATCAAGATCAAACTATAATGAGGGTGCCGTAATCGGCACCTTCAAGCAAAAATATTGATAATAGTAATCATTACGTTTAAGATATACCTATACAGACGATGAGGTGATTATAGTGAAACAAGAAATTCATCCAGATTATCGACAAGTGGTATTCATGGATACCAACAGTGGGTATAAATTTTTGACAGGCTCCACGAAAGCGTCAAATGAAACGATCGAGTGGGAAGATGGCCAAACGTATCCATTATTAAAAGTGGAAATCAGTTCAGATACGCACCCCTTTTATACTGGAAAGCAGAAGTTTGCTGAAAAAGGCGGACGGGTGGATCGCTTCCTGGATAAATATAATATGAAGAAATGAGAGTCAGGCCATCGGGAGATCGATGGTCTTTTTTTATGACTAGGGTGAAAAAGAGTTAATAATGATGCTAAGAAAAAGGGTGCCCATAATATATGAGGCACCCATCCTGAAATCATTTTGCAGCAATTGCTTCCCCTTTGGCAATATTAACAAGGGCTGCATCGAAGTCCTTTATTAAATCGTCCGGATTTTCAAGTCCGACAGAGAGGCGGAGCAAGCTGTTCGTGATGCCTCGCTTTTCCCTTTCATCATCAGGCATGGCAGCATGGGACATTTTGGCCGGGTAAGATAATATAGATTCGACCGCTCCAAGGCTTACGGCAAAAACAGGGAGCTCGACAGTGTTCACGAAAGAACGGAAGACTTCCTCACTGTCCAATTCAAATGATAGGACCGCCCCCGCTCCAAGTGACTGGCCTTTCTGGATGGCGTGCTGTGGATGATCGGAAAGGCCTGGATAATACACTTTTTTCACCAAGGGCTGCTCCTTTAAGTAGGCTGCAATCTTTTCCGCCCCTTTTTGGGAGTGCGCCATTCTAACTGACAAGGTTTTCAGACCTCTCATTACAAGCCAGGCGTCCTGGACACCAAGAACCGCCCCAAAGGAGTTTTGGAGGGAACCGAGTCTTGTTGCCAATTCCGGATCTTTCACTACTGCAAGCCCAGCTACCACATCACTATGTCCGGATAAAAACTTCGTCGCGCTATGAAGGACAACATCAGCACCCAGATTAAGTGGTTTTTGCAATGCTGGAGTCAGGAATGTGTTATCAACAAAACTTAAGGCACCGGCTTTTTTTGCGATATCACATACGGCTTGAATATCGGTCACTTTAAGTAACGGATTTGAAGGCGTCTCGATGTATATGGCCCTGGTATTTGGCTGAACGGCCGCTTTGACGCTTTCAAGGTCCGTCATGTCAACGAATGTATGCTCAATATTGAAACGCGTCAATACACTAGTGACCATCCTGAACGTTCCGCCATACACATCTTCGGAAATGACGATATGGTCTCCGGCAGACAACAGCAGGAAAGCTGTTGAAATGGCAGCCATACCTGATGAAAAGGCAAATCCGTGTGTGCCTTCCTCAAGTTCGGAAATGATATCTTCCAGCGCCTCACGAGTGGGGTTCCCGCTTCTACTGTAATCATATTTGCCGAATTGATCGATATCGGATTGATGGAAAGTCGATGCGTGCTGAATGGGAACGCTCACACCGCCCGTTGCAGGATCGAATTTATGTTGATTATGAAGTAATTTGGTCTCAAAGCTAAAATCATGATCTGTCATCGTAGTGCCTCCCTTTTTACATATGCGAATGCTTGCTGTAAGTCCTGGATCAAATCATCGCTGTCCTCGATGCCAACGGAGAAGCGGAGCAGGCGATTACAAACTCCATTTGCCGTTCTGACTTCAAGCGGTATATCGGCATGCGTTTGTGTAGCGGGATAGGTGATGAAGCTTTCAACCCCTCCAAGGCTTTCTGCAAACGAAATTAAAGAGAGCGATTGTAAAAATGGGTTGACTGCCGATTCATCAATGATACGGAATGAAATCATGCCGCCTCTGCCGGGATACAATACGTCCGTGACACAATCATGTTCCGACAAGTAATCTACAAGTATCTTGGCATTCTTTTCATGACGCTCCATCCGCAATGCCAAGGTTTTCATTCCACGCATCAACAGCCAAGAATCAAAGGGGCTCAAGACAGCTCCGGTTCCATTGTGATGGAAGGCAAGTGCATCACATAATTCAGCGCCGCTAGCAACGATCAGTCCTGCGAGCACATCATTATGACCACCGAGATACTTGGTTGCACTGTGAATCACGATATCCGCTCCAAGCAGGATGGGTTGTTGAATAAGAGGCGTGTAAAAAGTGTTATCAACGATTAACAATAAATTATTTTGTTTGGCCAATGCGGCAACAGCGCTAATGTCCGTTTGCTGCATAAGGGGGTTAGTGGGAGTTTCGATGAAGATGGCTTTCGTGTGAGGAGTGATGGCTTTTTCGATATCCTCCAAACAACAAGTGTTTACATAGTCACACTGCAACCCCCATTTTTTAAAACCTTGTTCTAACAGACGATATGTACCGCCATAAAGATCTTCGCTGACAATCCATGCATCACCTGATTTAAAAAGGGCAAGGATAGTGGAAATGGCGGCCATTCCTGAACTGCAGGCATAACCTTGGTCGCCTTTTTCCAGATCGGCGATGGAACGCTCCAATAATTGGCGTGTAGGATTACCTGTCCTTGTGTAGTCGAATCCCGTTGATTGGCCAATTCCTTCATGGCGAAAAGCTGTTGAAAAGTATACCGGCGGATTGACTGTTCCTGTCGCCGTTTCGCTGCGATTTCCTAATTGAGCAAGATATGTTTCAGTTTTGTACATGGTTTTCACTGCTCCTTTGAGTTATATAAAATAAAAAAAAGTCTTCTTTAAGAAGAAGACTTTGATTAAGTAAGGACGAGTCATTCTTCTTATCTTCCAAGTTCACAAACTTGTGGAATTAGCACCTTTTCATTGGTTTGAAACAAATGAAGGTTGCTGAGGTGTCATCGGGCCATTCCCTCTACCTCTCTCGATAAGAGTTTAGATTATTCAATTTCTTTTGAATTTACTATATATACAAAATACTGTCAAGAACATTTTGTGATGGATAATGCTTGGATGTTCATGACCAGGTCAATTGGAGCTTAGTGCCTCTACACTTTAGGTGTCTAAAAAAAGAATATCCGAATTTTCATATAAACATGAAGGGTCCAGAAAAAGTGAAAGGGTCAGCGGATATTTTTGCTTTAAAATAATAAAGTTTGTACAATGTATGGAGAGAAAGAATAATACGACATTATTCATTTCATATGCAAATGGTCTTCAATGAATAGTGCAAACATAGGAGGAGAACACATGGAATACAGAATCGAACGAGATACGATGGGTGAAGTGAAAGTTCCTGCTGATAAATATTGGGGAGCACAAACTGAGAGAAGCCGTAACAATTTCAAAATCGGTAACGAAAAAATGCCGATTGAATTAGTTCGTGCATTTGCATACGTTAAACAAGCTGCGGCAAAAGTGAACTATGATCTTGGTGATCTTTCGGAAGTTAAAAAGAATGCCATTGTCAAGATTTGCGGCGAAATCCTTGAAGGTACGCTAGATGAACATTTCCCGCTTGTAGTTTGGCAAACGGGAAGCGGCACGCAAAGTAATATGAACGTGAATGAAGTGGTCGCTAACAAAGGAAATGAATGGTTAAAAGAAAATGGTGATTCTGAAACCCTTCATCCGAATGATGATGTTAACAAGGCACAGAGCTCCAATGATACTTTCCCGACAGCCATGCATATTGCTGCCTTTATGGAAGTCGCTGAAAAATTGGTTCCTGCCATTAAAGCTCTTCGTGATACATTCGATACAAAAGAAAAAGAGTTTTGGGATGTCGTGAAAATTGGCCGGACACATCTTCAAGATGCTACACCATTAACATTGGGACAAGAAATTTCCGGTTGGAAAGCGATGCTCGACAAAGATCTAGCGATGATTGAGGAAAGCAGCCAAAAATTATTGAACCTTGCACTAGGCGGAACGGCTGTAGGAACCGGAATCAATACAAAAAAAGAATTCCCGGGACTTTCCGCCAAACAAATTGCTGCTGATACAGGATATCCTTTTGTCACATCTGATAATAAGTTCCATGCATTGACAAGCCATAATGAAATCGTCTACGCACACGGTGCTTTAAAAGCATTGGCAGCGGATTTAATGAAAATTGCAAACGATGTCAGATGGCTGGCAAGTGGTCCAAGAAGCGGAATCGGCGAAATAGCCATTCCAGAAAACGAGCCAGGCAGCTCCATCATGCCAGGTAAAGTCAATCCAACACAAAGTGAAGCGCTTACCATGATTGCAACACAAATCGTGGGTAACGATGCTACAATTGGCTTTGCAGCAAGCCAAGGTAATTTTGAATTGAATGTATTCAAGCCAGTAATCATCTATAACTTCCTGCAAACGGTAAAATTATTGACGGAAGGCATTCATTCATTCAACAATAATTGTGCGGTTGGCATTACTGCAAATGAAGATAAAATCAAAGAAAATGTAGAACGTTCCCTTATGTTGGTAACAGCATTGAACCCGCATATCGGTTATGAAAAAGCAGCCAAAATCGCCAAAACTGCATTCAAGGACAACTCAACATTGAAAGAAGCTGCGTTGAAATTGGAGTTCCTGACGGAAGATGAATTCAAAGCATGGGTCGATCCTGCTAACATGGTTAATAAATAATTGAATGGAAATTCCCTCCCTTGGTATTAGGGAGGGTGTTTCCATGTGTTAAAATAATGGAACCAACAAATACTGAGATCATAAGTATCGGGAACAGGAGGAAAAACAATGTCTTTATGCCCGCTTTGCAACGGTCTGAGAAAAATTCATGTGAATTGCCCGGAATGCGGCAGTGATCTTGAAGATAAAGGGAAATTCATGGACTACGCTGATGATTACAGTGCTTATATGGATATCGACATACTTAAAGAAAACGACGGATACCCTCAATCCCTTCAAAAAGGACAATGCCCACATCTCATGAAATGCTCTGAATGCGGACATGATGAAGTGGTATTGGTCCAGGAATGAATATACCCCATATGTGAATAAATTGTAAAAAGACCCATTATGAATGGGTCTTTTTACGTTTAATTGGCAGATAACTTCATGCTTTCCTGCATCTGTTCATCTTCTTCAACTAAAATGCGATGTTCAGTCCCTTTGTCAAAAAAGTGTGCTTTATTCATGTCGAGGGCAAGTTCGATGTTTTCGCCTGCCTGGATAATATTCTTGGCATCGACGCGTGCGACGAAGTCCTGCCCCTCTAATGTGGAGTAGAGCATGATCTCCGCGCCCATCAGTTCGGCCACATCAATTTGGGTTGTGAATGCAGTGTTAGGGGACTTCGTGAAGTAAGCACCTTCATTATGGAAATCCTCCGGACGGATGCCAAGGATTATATCTTTTCCGACATATCCTTGATCACGCAGCATTTTCATCTTCAATTCAGGTATTTCAAGTGTTTGTTCGCCTATTTTAATTGTGCCTTCTTTTAATGTTCCAGTAAAGAAGTTCATGGCAGGCGATCCGATAAAGCCGCCGACGAAAACGTTTATCGGTTTCTCATAAACGTCCTTTGGTGCACCGACCTGTTGGATGATACCATCTTTCATTACAACAAGACGTGTCGCCATGGTCATTGCCTCTGTTTGGTCATGCGTGACATATATCGTTGTGGTGTCGAGCCGTTTATGTAATTTGGCGATTTCCGCACGCATTTGAACCCTTAGCTTTGCGTCGAGATTGGATAATGGCTCATCCATCAAGAAAACTTTTGCGTCCCTTACAATTGCCCGGCCAAGTGCGACACGCTGGCGCTGACCACCTGAAAGGGCTTTAGGTTTCCTGTTTAGCAGCTCTTCAAGTCCGAGAATCCTTGCCGCTTCATTGACTCTTTGCTTGATTTCCGCTTTTGGCGTTTTCCTGAGTTTTAATCCGAATGCCATATTGTCATATACGGACATATGAGGATATAAGGCATAGTTCTGGAAAACCATCGCAATATCACGATCTTTAGGGGGGACATCATTGACTCGCTTGCCGTCTATATATAAATCCCCTTGGGAAATATCTTCAAGTCCGGCAATCATCCTTAATGTTGTCGATTTGCCGCAACCCGAAGGTCCCACAAAAACTATGAATTCCTTATCGGCAACACGAAGGTTGAAGTCTTTAACAGCGGTCACCTTTTTATCATAAATCTTGAATATATGTTCCAACACTAACTCTGCCATGAAAAATCCCCCTTTTAAACTCCTGATTACTTGTACCAATTAGCTATAGTCTAAGCTATCGGATTTGAAAAAAGTATGGGCACATTGCACAAAAAAGGGCGATATTACCTGTTTATATTGAAAGTTAATCATTTAGTAAAAGTATCAAGTATGCAGTAAGCGCATGACGGAAGTTTCTAATATCGAGACCAGTTCTTTCAGAGAATTTATCGATTCGGTATTGTAAGCTGTTCCGATGTATATAAAGTTGTTTGGCGGCATAGGTGGCATTTGAATTACATTCGATATACGTTTTAATCGTTTTGATCAGTTCAGTATCCTGCTTGGTCTTGCCAAGAATCTCATTGATATACCACTTTGCATCCTTAACGGATGGATCATTTATTAATGAGTGAGGGATGATGTCTGCCAAATCAGCCACCTTTAGATCTGGCAGATGCACCTGTGCCAAATCAAAACACTTTTTCTCCTGAGTCCAGTGCTGATGAAGGTCTTGATTTATAGGGTGAAAGCGCCCGGTAAACATACGGGTCTTTACATAAAAGTCACTTTCAAGCGTGGAAGAAATGGCGATTAGTTCTTTAGTTGATAAAGGTTCATCCTCGTCCGTTTCAATTAATACTCCTGCCGTTTCATTTTCCCAGACAATAGTTGCGTCAGATGGAACGAAAGCGAGGAAGGCTTCTTCAAAATCGGAGTTGGAAAAATCAGCATGAGTCAGCTTGAAATGAAGAAATCGAACATTCTCCCAGCTCGTTAAAGGCAATGGTGCATTCGGTTCGGATAAAAAGGTTTTCCATGATGAGTCTGGATGTGCATTGAGGTTATATGGGTTTATGGAAGGAGCAAAAAGCAGTTCCAATAAACGGATTTCTTCGGCTGTGATTTCTGAACGGTGAATGCCAAGTAAACTTCTTGAGTCTTCGAACCAAACATAGTCAGAAATTTCATCAGTATCCATTTTATTGGTAAGGGCGTTCGGGAATTTTTGTTTAAGATTTTCAAGCATCGTTTCCACCTTCTTTCTCCCTTTCCATATCATTATAGCGAAAAAGAATAAAGTTCAAAAGAATACGATATTGCTAGTTTTTCCTAAAAGGGAAAATCAAAGAAAAGTTGCAAGTATTATTAATTTTAGGAAAGGGTATTGCGTATGATTTATGGAATATCGTTAAAGAGGAGGGAATCTTATGAACATTTTAATATTGGGTGGTACACGGTTTTTAGGCCGGTATTTAGCAAAAGCTGCGATAGAGAAAGGGCATGAAGTCACACTTTTTAATCGTGGAAGCGATCCTTATGTTTTCCCCGAACTAGAACAGTTAAGAGGGGACCGCGACGGGAATCTTGAAATGTTGAAAGGGAGACAGTGGGATGCAGTCATTGACACATCGGGTTTTATCCCTCGAACTGTATCGAAATCTTGCAGATTGCTTAATCAAGTTAGACATTATACATATATTTCAAGCATCTCAGTTTATAGTGATCCAACCGAACCAGGCATTGATGAAAATGGAGAAGTTAATGCACTAAATGAAGATAAAGCGGAAGAAATCACCCGCGGAACTGCTGGACCGATATACGGTGAATATTATGGACCGTTAAAATCATTAAGCGAAAAAGCAGCTGAAAAAGAACTGCCGGGGAAAGTTTTGTCAATTCGTGCGGGGCAAATAGTAGGTCCATATGATTACACAGACCGATTGCCGTACTGGCTTAAAAGAATAGCGGAAGGGGGAGAAATTTTATCTCCGGGACGCCCTGGACGTCCAATCCAAGTCATCGATGCAAGGGACTTAGCTCAATGGATCATCCAAATGATAGAAAAAAGTATGACAGGTACATATAATGCCGTTGGACCGGATTACACACTAAATATGGGGCAATTACTTGAAGGCTGCAAAAAGGTAACAGGAAGTAATGCTGCCTTTACATGGGTATCTGAAAAATTTTTGGATGACAATAAAGTGGAGCCGTGGGGAGAGATGCCTTTATGGATACCAGAAGAATTCCCTTTACCGGGAGCTAAGGAACCTTTGAATGGGTTTTTGGCTGTCGATAACAATAAAGCCATCAATAATGGACTAACATTCCGTCCCCTATCAGAAACTCTCGAAGATATATGGAATTGGGAAAAGGGCCGTCCGGAATCTGCCGATAGAAAAGCAGGCATCCACAGACAGCATGAAAGTGATCTCCTCGAATTATGGAAACAGACAGTAGATTGAAACCTTTTTTTTATTATATTGAAATACTGAAGGCACATTAAGTGTGCTTGCTGAAAAGGATGATTTAAACGAACAACTTGAAGGAATTAAAAAAGCGATGTACTAAAAACCCCATCGCTTTTTTAGTCCGTGGATCTGCTTGCGTGGTTTGTAAGGATTTTAAGGTTTTCCATGGCAACCGCCACTTTTTCCTTAATGAAAGGCCTGCTCCCAATAAATGGGAAGCAGGCCTCGATTATTTTGATCAATTCATCCAGTCTGGTTTTCCGAATCCGGCAAATTTGTCATCGATGACTTTTTCGAACTGGTCGGATTCCACTACTGATTTAATATCCTTGGCAAATTGGGAGTCTACATCTTTTGTATTCACTGTAACAACGTTTCGATACATATCCGGCATTTTTTCTAAAACAAGGGCATTCTGGAGGTCCATTTTCGCTGCAAGAGCGAAGTTGCCAGGGACCGCTGATAGGTCAACACTGTCTGTTGCCCGAGGCAATTGAGCGGATTCCAATGGTTTGAGTTGGATGTTTTTTGGATTTTTAGTTACATCCTTTTCAGATATTTTTAAAGGGTCGACATCTGGATCGACTTCAATCAGCCCTTCATCCACCAGCACTTTAAGTGCACGTGCGAGGTTAACCGGATCATTGGGCACTGCAAGGGATGTACCGTCTTTAATTTCTTTCAATGATTTATACTTGTTCGAATATATGCCCATTGGTGCTGTTGGAACTATGATAAGGTCGGAAAGCTTTAAATCATTTTCTTTAGCGAAGTTATCCATGTATACTTTATGCTGGAAGAGGTTGGCGTCGATCGAATGGTTGCCAAGGGACTTATTCGGCTGGATATAGTCGGTGAATTCGACGATCTCTATTTTGTAACCGAGATCTTCCAGACCTGGTTTGATGGCCTCTTTAACCATATCGGCGTAGGGCCCGGTAGTCGCCCCGATCTTCAATTCTTTTTTGTCTTCAGTTTTTGGGGATGCATCATCGCTCCCGCATGCTGTCAAGCCAAGGGCAAGTGCACAGACTGATAATAACGAAGCTATTTTCTTCATTTGAAATTCCTCCTGAGTAATGAAATGTATTGAATCATTGAAAAATGACTGATCCCTATCGTTTGTTAACTATATATGAGGCCTTGTCACCAACCATTTGAATGATTTGCACAAGGCAGATCAGCACGACGATCGTCGTGATCATGACTGTATTGTCATAACGGTAATAACCGTACCGGATGGCCAGGTCGCCAATTCCGCCTCCGCCGATTGTCCCTGCCATTGCTGAGTATCCGATAAGCGAAATGGTCGTTAATGTCAGTCCTTGAATGATACCCGGTTTTGCCTCTGGAAGAAGTACATCCTTAATGATCATCCATGGAGTGGCACCTACGGCAATTGCAGCTTCAATCACTCCTCTGTCTATTTCACGTAATGCCGTTTCAACGATTCTTGCAAAAAAAGGTATTGCGGACACCGACAGGGATACAGAAGCCGCTCTTGGCCCTATCGTCGATCCAGTTAGAAGATCCGTTAAAGGAAGAAGGGCGACCAAGAGAATGATGAACGGGATTGAACGTACAATATTGACTGCGAATCCTAGAGATCGATTCACGATGCTATTCTCAAAAAATAAATTCCTTGTTGTCGTAAACAGCAATACTCCAAGCGGTAAACCGATCAGCAGGGCTACTGCAAGGGAAACGCCGACCATATAAATCGTTTCAAGAAAGGCTTTATTAAGATCAGGTAAAATATTGACGATGGAATCAAGCAGTGACATGTTTTAACACCTCCACAGAACTGGAACGATTTTTTATATATTGCAATGCCGAATGAATTTGAGCGGCATCGCCTAATAACTCGATGATTAAAATGCCTAAAGGGACATCCTGGATATACTCAATTTTACCGTGTAAAATATTACCCTTTACTGAATGGGATTGGAGAGTATCCGAAAGGATCGACTCACCGGCGGTTTGCCCTTCGAATTGAATTTTAATGATCGTACCTTTACTTTCTTCAATCAAGTGCGGAGGGAGTTCGAAATCCAGAACACTGCTAATGAATTGCTTCGTTAACTCCTGCTTAGGCTGTGAAAATATTTCATAAACGGAACCTTCTTCAATTACACGGCCATCCTGCATGACGGCGACACGGTGGCATAGTTCTTTGACCACTTCCATTTCATGTGTAATCAACACGATGGTGATGCCAATCTTACTGCTTATCTTTTTCAATAATTGTAAAATCGCTTTTGTAGTTGTTGGATCAAGGGCTGAAGTCGCTTCATCACATAATAGTACAGTGGGGTCATTTGCTAAGGCACGGGCTATGCCTACCCGTTGCTTCTGTCCACCGCTAAGCTGCGCCGGATAGACATCTTTCTTATCGCTGAGCCCTACGATTTCCAACAATTCCAATACACGTAACCTGATGGCATCCTTCGATCGATGCGCGGCCTTTAAGGCGAAAGCGACATTTTCATAAACGGTTTTTGAACTGACCAGTGAAAAGTGTTGGAATATCATTCCGATTTTTTGGCGTTGTTTACGAAGCTCTTTACTTGATAAAGAGGTTAAATCAATGCCGTCGATGATGATATTTCCACCTGTCGGACGTTCAAGCAAATTCAAGCAGCGGAGTAATGAGCTTTTTCCAGCTCCACTGTAGCCGACAATTCCATACACTTCTCCAGTTTGAATGGTTAAAGATACGTTATCCACTCCGATAACTCGGTTTTTCTTCGAGACGTATTCCTTTCGGACTGAACGGATTTCAATCATGAGCTTTCCCCCCTTAAACATTAAAAAACTGCCTCTATCATTCAGAAAGAGGCAGCGAAATTATATCTCGTCTTATCTTTCAGAATGCAATCATTCTGCAGGAAGTGGCACCATTCCTTAAGGGCGGTTGCCGGACATCGCAGGGCCTGATCCCTCCGTCACTCTTGATAAGTAAATTATTATTTTAGAATATTTCAAGTTTTTTAATATAATCTATATTATTTGTAAAATTCGACAATGTCAATCGTTTCTGAAATTTTGGGATGATTTTTTGTTATTAAAATTTAGTAAGGTCCGTTAAAATGATTCGTGAAAAAAGGGCTATTATGCAATAATCCAGCATTTACGTCCAGGTTAATTATTCCAAAATTTCCTTGTCAAAAAGGTGAAGTGGTAATACATTTATTATAGTAAAGTTAAAAAAAGGAAGATGAAACTATGTTTGTGTAATGATGGGGAGGCAATTGAATGTTAGAGATTAACACGATAAATGATGTGGTTTGTGTGAACGGTACTCCCGGCGGGAACAAATCGGGGATGAGTGTTTATGTCTTTTTAACGGATGGTCTATTGATAGATACTGGCGCACAGATTTTATTGGAAGAGCTTATTCCATTCTATGAGTCCGCAGACTTCGACTCAGTGGCCCTGACTCACTATCATGAAGACCATACCGGGGGCGCTGCATGGATACAGGAACATAAAAAGGTCCCGCTTTTCATTCACCCGATGTCGGTTGAGGTTTGTGCAAAGGATGCTGTATATCCTGAATATCGTAAAATTTTCTGGGGAAAGAGAGACGCCTTTAAAGCTGAGCCGGTAGGGAAGGCCATTCATTCCCGCACCCAAACGTGGGAGCCGATTTTTACCCCTGGTCATGCAAAGGACCATATGGTGTATTTGAATCACAATAGTGGCATGCTCTTTTCAGGAGACCTTTTCGTAACACCAAAAACAAAGCTTGTCTTACGGGAAGAGTCTGTCCCGGTCATCATCGATTCCATAAAAAGATTACTTCAATATGACTTTGGGGAAGTGTTTTGCTGCCATGCTGGGCATGTCCCTGATGGGAAGGATATGTTTCGGAAAAAGCTGGATTATTTGGAAAACCTCCAAGGTGAAATTTTACGCTTGCATTCTCAAGGGCTGACCGTTCATGAAATCCAGCAGGTCGTTTTACCGAATCGCTATCCCCTTATCGAGATATCTGGGCATGAATGGGATTCAGAGCATATCGTTACATCGATATTAAAAGAAAATATTTTGAGTGCCAGGAATAATGGAAATATTTGAATGTTATCCGTTTAACTGTCTGGGTTTTCTAATTGTCACTCAAACAACTTCCATCCAGGAAGTTGTTTGAGTGATTACTTATAAAAGACGGACTTTTTATAGGGGGAATGCAGTGCAAGCGGGAGATGAACGGGATAAGTAATAAAGGAGAGCTCTCCATAAGAGAGCCCACATAATTTATTTATTTTCGTTGGGATCTGTTTCATCATAAAAATCATGTGCTTCTTCGATGTTCTGAAGGTTTGCGACTTCATACACATTTCCGCCCGCCATTCCTTCATTGATGATACGGTCGATATCCAGGTAAACGGAGTCCTTGCCATTATATTCGGTATCCTTCAAAAATGTCATTTTTTCTTTATCCAAAATTAATCCCTCCTAGCCTTTTCTTTAGTTTAGGCAAAGGAGTTTTTTTTATTCTGTTTAGGTTCATTCATATACATGGAAGATCATTAAATCATGTATCATGCTTTTGAGTTTGGTTTCATCTGTTTCGGAAGGCGGGTTGGCTGTCCACTCGATGGATCCATCTTTATGATACAAGGCTTGGACTGCCTGCTTGTTGAAATAAAAGGAAATTCTCCATCCTGGCAGATTCTTATGCAATGGTGCCCATTGAAAATGAGTGATCATATGTATTACCTCCATATATACAGTTTCTCATTTAATTATAATGGAAAACGGCAGCTGGAGGTGTTATTTTATTGTCAGGTTGGGAAAAGTTAATTCAATAAAAAGATTTTTTAAATGCAAAAGCCTGTTTGTTTCAATTTCCACCTCATCGAATTGCATGGGCTTTGAGTTCACTTCATATATGAAGAGTGAGCCCGATTCGTCTTCCCCTATATCAATGGAAAACTCTCCGAGAAACCCGATTTTTTTCGATAGTATCTCTCCGCATTTTTGGGCGATATTCGCTAATTTTAGATTCAGGCTTCTTGATTGCAGGTCTTGATAAGGAAAAAGCTTACCACCTCGGGGAGTGTGGGTGGTGATTTCCTGAGTTTGTGACATCCTTACCGCTTTACCGGTCACTTTATAAAAACCTTTTTCATAATGGACGAGAATCCGGTAATCATAACGATGTCCAAAAAGTTTTTTTGGTCTGATCGCCTGTTGAGCAAGATAGCTCCTTTTTAATAAATCCCCTTTTTTTGTTTCCCAGAATGATGCGAAATCCGGGAAGGACTCACTATGCTTTAAGCTATTGAACAATAGTGTATCATCATCATTTTTGATTATGGTATAAATGCCCTTCCCTTGGCTTCCTTTGCAGGGTTTAAGGTATATATGCCTGTAGGTCTCCAGGAAAGCATAAAGGCAATCGCTGTTCCGTAAGACCGTTGTGGGTGGAAGGTGATTTGTGAGGAATCCATCTTCATTTAATGCTTCGAACATCACATATTTATCTATAAAACAGGGGTTGAATAGATTCATTCGGTAATCTTTAAAGTGTGTGATAAGATGTTGGAATTCCTCTGACGCCTCATAGCTCCTCGAGGGGATACGGTTATAGACGATGTCAGGGAAGGGTACTTTACATTCGATCCACTTGTTTGAAATGGAGGAAAAAACATACCCCCTCAACGAATCGGGATGAAGGGCATTTCCTGTGAATACATACGCTAATATTCCATGTTTTAATAAATATAATGATAGGTCCCGAAAAAGGGTCAGGTTTCCTCCCAAACCTGATTCCTTTTTGGGATTGGAAACAGTTAAAATTCCGACGGCAAGCATCCGGTTACCCGGAAATATCGTGATTGGAATTAGGGGTTGATTTGAATGGTCCTTTTTATAGCTGATTTCCTCTTCGGCAGAGCCGGCGAAAAGTTCAGCATTCTCATGATTGTGGTACCAATTTTCAGTGGGGATATCGTAAAAAATGTTCATCGCGGCACACTGATTGATTTCGTAATCGTTTGTTCCGTAAGATAAATGGCATAATCAAGGCTTAGCTTTCTGGTCAGCAATTCGAAATCCTTGAGTTTTGGATGGGCGAATATGGAACGTCCAGGTTTGGAATTGGCTTCAAACATCCAAACCTGCCCTTTTTTATCCAATCCAAAATCAAATCCTATTTCTGCAATGATGCCGTCCAAGTTCTTTTCTATACTGTCACTTAAAATCAGCGCGGCTTCCGATAGCTTTCGTTCGACTTCTTTCGCCTCATCGTCATCTCCAAACAGTTCGGCAACCGTTTTGATGACACCCCCGCTTTTAATATGGGTCGTGACGCTGCCGGCGCCGGCGATTTTTGCGGCGATCGCGGTTACCTGCCATTTTCCATTACTGTCCTTGTTCGTATGGACCCGGAAATCCACTGGACGTTTTTCAAATCGAATTAATGGGATGCCCTGCTGCACGATAAGATTCTCAAGCGGTCGGTCGTGAAAAATATGTTTAACGATGGATTCCAATGTGGGGAATTTTTGTAGTTTATTTTCTTTTGCTTCATTTGTATAGCGACAATAGTAAACATCCTCGTGCTTATCATAAAGAATTTGGTGAATCCCTAGACCGAGGCTGCCGTGAATGGGCTTTATATAAACTTGCCGGTAATGGGAAAGAAGGGTTTCCACCACGGACATGGATTGAAATGGATACGTTTCCGGCAAATAAGGCAGTGCCCGCTCATCTGCGCATAGCCTTTCATTTACATCCCATTTATTGAAAAATCCTGGATTATACCATGGTATGGTATATTTTTTTTGAAATTTTTGCTTCACTTCTTTAGGTCCATCGCGGTTTTCCGTCAACCGATTTGGGAGACGGTCATAGATGACATTAGGAAAAGGAAATTCATCAATATGCCAGTAATCGTTATCAAACACATAGCCTTTGATTGTCTCCTCATCCCAATTGATTACATTCTCTCCAAAAACAAAGGGGATACAGCCTGTTGTCCTGCTAAGCGAAAGTAGCTTTGCGAAAAATTCCGATCTCTCCCCTAATGGTTTGTTTGAAAGGCCAGTGAAGCCTGAGGAAAATATTCCGACAAGCGGTCCGATATGGATGCTCTTGCCGTAAATGAATAAATGAAGGGGAATATCGGTATGATCGAATATTAGGGATTCCGCAAGACTTTCCGATAGGACGATTGACTGATTGACGGCTGGGTTTTGTTTGACGATGGCAGGACATGAATGCCGTCCGAAATAAATTAATTCAATCTCTGCCAAATCTCCAAGCTCTGAAGGGTAGTAGAGAACATTGCCAGGGATAGCGGCAATTTCGGCAGGATAAGTCTTTCTCACTTTCTATTCACCTGCTTTCTGAAGATGTTCGGATAAATACTGGCTATATTGAAACGGTGCGCGATGAATATCTTTCATGGTCTCCGGCTGTAGTGCCTGAATGATTTTCCTTCCGGGCTTCGAGTTAATGTCCATGATCCATAATTGGCCTTTTTTATCGATGCCTAGATCAATCCCCAATTCGAATAATCTTTCAAAGACAGCTTCGGTTTCTACGGGCAGGGTGCGAAGGATATGCTGAATCTTTTGTTCTACAGCAATCGAAATCGTTTCCGGGTTTCTTTTGTTGAAAGTCTCTAATGGAATGGCTTCCCCGCCTGTGGCAAGATTTGAAGTAATTCCATCTTTTTGTCCTGTACGAATTCCGCGGCCCCGTTCCATCCATTGATTCTTCTCGTTTTTTTGAAGGAAAATCCGTAAATCGAATGGCTCGTTATTTTGGTTGCAAAGTTCCAAATATGGCTGGCAAAGGTAACGGTATCGATTTAATAAATGCTGCAGCCATTTGTTAAGCTGAGATTTGGAGGAGAATGGGCGGTCATATTTGGTGCCCTTTTTCGTCATGGATACCAAAGTGCCGTCTTCGGTTTTTGAAAGGAGATAGATTCCTGTACCGCCTGCACCGAATTCAGGTTTGATGATGATTTTATCCAGGCGTTCCAAATGACCGGTAATATCTTCAGGTGTCGTCACTTGTACGGTCTCAGGAAAAAATGCCTGCAGGTGTGGATGGTTTTTTAGGATTTGGTACACTTCCCACTTACCAGGAAGGCCCAGCCCTAAGAAATTCGAGTTATCCTTTAACCAATCGATTTTGTGTCGCGTTTCCGTTGATTCACGAACTAATCCGTGAAAACAGCGATCATATACAAAATCAGGTAAATCAAAAGATGTGGCAATCCAAGTTTCATTCTCGGCATCAAAACGCTCGCCACGCACTTTTTTCAGATTCATATCAATATTTTCAGGTGAGAATTTACAAACTTTCATATTAAATGATTTCGCGGTTTTGGCTATTTCGGTGAAGTAGTTGTTTTCATGTGTATCCGACGCGGCCATTAATCCTATTAACACGAGCTAGCAACTCCTTTTTATGGATGGTTTTCGCGGTTAAGGGCAAGCATGAAATCTATGATGGATTTTACTGATGGACGAAAGGTTTCATAGTTGCCTTGAAATTTTTTCGAAGGTTTTGAATTCACTTCGATGATCCATGGATGTGTATCGGTATCCAGTGCTAAATCGATCCCTAGCTCACCGAATGAATCATCATGGTTTTCGACCAAGGCCTGGGCAGTATTTTTAGACAGCCGTACGAGCTTTTGATATATGCGGCTGGCGTCCTGAAGGTCAAATGCCTCCTTTAGAAAATCCGGCCCATTTTTCATCAATCCGCCTTGTGCAAGATTGGAAACGATTGTACCAGGGTCCCCAATCCGGGCAACCATTGATGAAACTTTCCATTCAAGCTGATCGTTCCGGTGAAGAAGTATGCGGAAATCAACTTTTCTCTGATCGATTTCGAATAGGGAAATCCCTTTTTGAAGAATGAAGGATCGTTTTCTGGACAATCTTTTTAACGTTTCATACAACTTTTCATCCGTATCAGCAAAATGTACATTCTGGAGATGTCCGGATTGCTCGATTTTCCATTTTCCAGCTACTTGCGTTAATCTGCAAATATTCCTGCCTTGGCTGCCTGCTGAAGGTTTAAAGTAGATTACCGAATGCCTATCTATAAAAGTCAAGAAAGATTCCTTTTCGTTAAAAAGGATCGTCTCTGGCAAATTTGGCAACAGCTCATCTTCTAAGATTAGCAGCTCATGTACATGATGTTTGGAGAGGAACCTTCCATTGAACATCGGTATCGACCGTTCCCCCAGTTCAGTTTTAAACAGGTTGAAAGAATGCGATTCCTCAAGTTTGCGCGAATGTATCCGGTTATAAATTACATCAGGAATGGGGAGGGGAAAGGTTTGCCAGCCATTTTGTCCAGGCAGGTAGCCTTCCACAACCCCATCTTGAAGAGACTGCAGTTTTACTAAATAGAAGGGGATGCCCTGCTGATTACAATATGATTTCATTTCCTGATAAAATTTTTCCATCTCGCCGAATGTCCCGTCTTGCAACGGGGTCTGGTTCATGAGTGAAGCGAAGAATGGGCCTATTTTAATTGACCTTCCTTCCGCATGGTATGAGACGGAGATTGGATTGGAAAAAACGGGTAAGGATAAAATTTGGTTCATATCATATGAAAGTTTCAATGTAGGCTGGGATGACGGGAATGGCTGGACAAGTACCGGGACGGAACGGCATCCAGCAATGATCGTTAAGGGTTCTCCAAATTGAAGGCCCCATTCCTCAAATAGTTTTTCTTCGATAAGCAGTAGCGCCTTCTTTCTAGTCTCTGCGGAATTTACCGTAATGAAAACTTTCTGATGGTTAAGGTTCATAATAATTCCCCGTTTGCACTAAGTTTGATATCCTTTTATAAGTAAATGATGGGCAAATGTGGATAACACATTCTATGTTTTTTTTATTAGAAGGTGTCATCAAGCCTTTATTTCAAGCAATAAAAGGAGAAATTTCAAGGGTGAGTATTGGGTGAAGATACTGTTTATGGTCTTTGTAGGTACTGTAATAGGTGCTTCACTAATTAATTAGCTATCAGAATGCTGTTCAGACCTTATAAACCAATCTATTCTTTCGGGAAACAGCTGCCGTTGACACCAGGGTTGATTCCGAAGGGGCTGGATGAGTTAGGCAAACAATTAGGCAAATTGCTAATGATGCCTCTATACAGAATATGAAAATTTTCGTGAAGGCAGAAGTAAAGAAAGCATTGTACATGGAAAAAAGTACTGCACAATTGCTTGATCAATTGGGAATGAAGAGAGCCGGTTCGAGAATTGATGCCAATTTCCCGGACACCATTGTCGAAAAGGGCGTCTCGTCCTTCGTGGAAAAAGGTGCCGAGTACTTAATTTTTCACACAAAACTGTATTTGGAGATATCGTGGAAGAACAGGTTTCGTCATTTACGGTGTCGACTTGAGGAAAGGGGGTAGAATCATCGGTTTATTTCAAGGTTTCGTAACTGTTTTAATAGGATGACGTGTAATTCTCAATCGGATTTGTTATAGTGGAAAAGGTGTATGAATACAATGATTACCGGGAGGGGAAATAAATGAGTAACGTATATGATGCAGCGTATGAAATGGAAAAGGCGATTAGGGCAAGTAATGAATATGCCGATTTGCAACGCTTATATGATCTTGTCAATTCTGATGAAGCAACAAAAGGAATGTTTGAAAACTTCCGTAATCTGCAAATGTCATTGCAGCAAAAGCAAATGATGGGACAGGAGATTTCACCGGAAGAAGTTGAGCAAGCACAAAAGACGGTACAGCTTGTCCAACAAAACCCAACCATTTCACAATTGATGGAAGCTGAACAACGGATGAGCATGGTCATTGCAGACCTCAATAAAATTATCATGAAGCCGCTTGAAGATTTATATGGCTTGCCTGAACAACAGCAATAAGCAGTTGGAGACTCCCTTCTATAATGGTTGGGGGTTTTTTTGTTCCCTGAATGCACCAGTGCAAGGGTCGTGAACCACTATTTGTTCTATTCCCGAAATTTTAGTCATAAATTTGAAAGAGGATATTACAGATGGGGGAGATCAGCATGGTATATCGACTACTTGCGGTCAATATCGACGGGACATTGCTCCAGTCGAATGGCCGTTTAAATAAATCGACTAAAGAAGCAATAGATTATGTTCACCAAAAAGGTGTCCATGTTGCACTTGTGACGTCAAGAAACTATCACTCAGCAAAAAAAGTGGCCAAAGCCCTAAAAATAAATCCAATGATCGTTGCTCAGCAAGGAGCCTTTGTCGGAGCTTCAATAGAAAAGCCGATAATGGTAAAAAGAATATCGGAAGAACTGACTGTAGAGCTCGTGCAAATGCTTGAAAAGACCACGTGCCAAATATTGCTCATTCATGAAAAGTACTCGCTGGGCAATCGGGTGAACCTTCCGGAGAATTTGCTAGGTAAATCGGTTATGTATTTGAATGATCAAAATATTTATGCTCAAAATTATGTCGACGATATCAGTGAAGAGCTTATTGACCAGCCGATGGCCCCGACGAAGATGGATGTAATATTTTCAGAAAAAATTGATCGAAATGATATGTTGAAATTGATAAAGAAAATGTTCCCTGAAGTGGATGTAATATTACATCCGGGACATAAAATGACAATCGTTCCGAAGGGGGTTTCTAAATGGAGTGGTGTATTGTATTTAGCCGACCATTTAGAGGTGAGGAGAACGGAAATCGTCTCGATTGGTGATGGATTGGATGATATGGAGATGATTGCCGGTTCTGGTCTGGGAGTTGCCATGGGCAATGCAGATGAGGAAGTAAGGAAAGTGGCAAAATGGGTGACGCGCTCCAATGATCAAGATGGTGTTGCCTATATGCTGAGGGAATTTTTCCGGAAACAGCATCCAATCGAATTTTTACAAAAGATGAATATGCTTAAGTGAATGGCGGGGCTCCTTCATATAGAAGGGGCCCCAATCAGATAATGCTGCTTGAGAGGCCTGTTTTATTTCATAAATAATTATAAGCTTCTTTCCATAAACTAAAGGAAAATCAGTAATGGAAAGGAAGAATCCAATGGGTGTAATTAATGCAAAAGAAGTGCAAGTCGGTGATGAGGTGTTTGTGATTTATAATAATCCCCATGTTCCCACCGTTTCGAATATAAGGGCAGCGGAAATTGTTCCGCATCCCAAAGACCCCAATGCAGTTGCCTTGTTCCTGAACGATACATTTCATACGATTGAGGATGATGATGCTTTGTTCACTTCGGAAGCCGCAGCGGAAAAAGCATACAGTGATTATATGTATAACCAGGACCAGATGACATGAAGAGGCGTTTACTTCGCTTTTACGGAAAGAGAATGAACAGATGAAAGCCCTCGCTTAAAAAGCGGGGGCTCCTTTTGATTATATTTACGAGTAAAAGCTCGGAATTCACGAGTATTTGGTCGAAACTCACGAGTATTTGGTCGAAACTCACGAGTATTTGGTCGAAACTCACGAGTATTTGGTCGAAACTCACGAGTATTTGGTCGAAACTCACGAGTAACCGCTCGAAGCTCACGAGTAACGCTCGAATTCACGAGTAAAAGCTCGAAATTCACGAGTATTTGCTCGAAACTCACGAGTAAGAGCTCGAACTCACGAGTAACCGCTCGAAACTCACGAGTAACCGCTCGAAACTTACGAGTAAAAGCTCGAAACTCACGAGTAAAAGCTCGAAATTCACGAGTAACCGCTCGAAACTCACGAGTAACCGCTCGAATTCACGAGTAACCGCTCGAAATTCACGAGTAACCGCTCGAAACTCACGAGTAACCGCTCGAAACTCACGTGTAAACGCGCCCATACTTACATATAAGAAGCCATTAGTGTTAAAACAGGATATTTGACTGGTAAATTAAAAAACTGCCACACATTTTTTCAAGAAAACAGAGTGACAGTTATGGCTTAATCAGTTATTGGATTGTATAAAGAGTTTCATTGCGTGAATTTGTCCAATATGATTGGTTTCGTGGAGCACTACAAAATTAATGAATTCCCCCACTGTTTCCATTCCGTTGAAAGGCTGTGCTGTCTTTTCTGTCAATCTTTCTTCCGGAATTTCAAGAAGTCGATCAAGTTGCTCATGCAGCTGTTGCTTTAATAATTCAACGGTAGGTACGTCCCCGTTCCAGTCCGCTGGTTTTGAACCATATCCGAATAGTTGGCTGTAATTCGCTGGCAATTCACTGTTGGATTTCAATAAAAAATTTTCGGCTGCAGTAAGGACATGTCCAAGGTGCCAATGGATTGTATTATTAAAACCTTCAGGCTGTACATCCATAAACTCTGGATTGATTCCCTCGATTTCTTTTAAAAGATTACTGCGCATGACCGTTAGCTGATTTTTTACATAATTCATTTTACATTCCCCTTTCAATCTTGTTTTTCTAAACGCTATCTCATGAAATTATAGCAAGGATAATTCAATATTATCAAATTTTAGGTAAGTCTTTTCACAAAGGAAAGGATTATCAATTCTTAATTTCTTTTTAAGGGCTTTAATTGTCAGATGATAATCGGAATAAATGCAATTGAAGCGAGTAGCTCTGTTTGGTTTGGTTGAATGCCGGACATATGCCCAAGAGATGCAGGGTTCATGAACTCTTAAGCTAAAAGCTTGAGGGGTTTTTTGCTGTTAATTAATTGACAAACATTCCTATTACTCTTTTGTGTGGACTAGTATAATGAAATATATTGGATAATTAATCCATCAGGGTATAAAGGAGATGACATATGATGAAAAGGAAACAGCTGCTAGTTGCACTTGGCCTATTATCAATAACGTTAGCTTCAGGTTGTACAACAAAGCAAGAACATATTTCCGTCCAAAAATATGAAGGTAAAAACTACAAATTTGAAGCATATAAAGAAAAGATAGAAATGGGGAAAACAGAAAAAACAAAAGAAATAGTAAAGAATGCTGATTGGGAACAATTCGCATTGGAGAAGGATCATCCTAAGGCGGACTTCATCTTTTATTTTAATGATGAAAAAAGCGAAGGTAAAATAGCTGTATATTATGTTTGGGTTAATACTGATGAAAATATTGTAGAATTGACGAAGGATGAACATAGCCAGTATGCACAGTTAAATAGAAAGGATTCTGAAACTATATTAAGACTTCTGCATTAATGAAAAGGAGGAGAAAGGCAAGACCTGTACTTTCAAAAACCTCCAGACAAGCATTTTATTATTGAATTTAATTCACATGTGACCGAGTAGCCAGCTTTTTATGGGGTAATCTTTTGGAGGGGCTTATGAGGGAAATTACTTTATTTAATGGAAAAATGGTGGAAGTTGAATGTTTAAGCTGTGCTTTAACAAGTGGGGAAGTAGAAGCAGAGGGTGGTGTAATAGTCGAATCTGAATATTTTCATGCTCACCAAGACGTTGCATACCCCATTGAAGGTTTAGTGATTTTAGCATCTAAACGCCATATTAAGTGCTTTGATGAATTAAATGAACGAGAAAAGGTTGATTACATAAACTTATTAACCAGGATTAGAAAAGCTCAAAGGGAAGTATTGGGGGTAAAACACGTTTATTATTTTTACAATGAGGATACTTCCCACCATTTTCATACTTGGATGGTCCCTCGATATGGATGGATGTACGAGTTTGGACGTTCGGTGGAATCAGTTAGACCGGTTTTGCTGCATGCAAGAAACAGCTTGAATGATGTTGAAAATTTAAAAACTGTAATGGATGGAATCGAGGCATTAAAAAAAGAATTAAACCGATAATCCTTCCTGTTCAATGTTTAAAAAAGGAGAAAGAAACCGGACTTCCATACAAGTCCGGTTTCTTTCATCTGCTCAGGCTGAATCAGTCTTCTTATTCGTTGTCCTCAATAGTGGCATGGTGCAACAACGGAAAGAGCCACCGGACTTGATGATTTCGCTTATATCGACTTCAATGACTTCGTATCCACGTTCACGAAGCTGACGATTTACCTGTTTATTACATGGTAGACTGAATAATTTTTTATTCCCAATTGAAAGCACGTTGGTTCCTAATGTGAATTGTTCTTCTTTAGTCACTTCAATCATGTCATAACGTGAAGCTAATATATCCATCTCTTTTTTTGTAAAGGACTCCGGAAAAATAAGCGCCTCTGTCGGTGATATGATATTGAAAACACAATCTAAATGAAGGAATGTTTCAATGAAAGGAATCGCGATGACATCGTATTCCGGTAATAGGGTTTGAAGATGCTTGACGGATGTTTCATCCGTTCTTTCACTGATTCCAATATAGATGGTCTTTCCGTCAATAAGGACATCCCCGCCCTCAATATGATTTTTGAGGAGGTTGAAATATGAAATACCATTCGTTTCGAGCCAGGATTTCAATATTTGTTCTTCACCCTGCCTGATACCTGTTGCCAATTCAGCAACGTATACGGTATTGCCAAGAGTAAAACCGATATCCCTCGTGAAAACTTGTTCTGGATATGTAAATTGTGGCGGAAGTTTTATGACTTCAATCCCTTCATGTTCAAGAGCCTTTATAAATTGGGCATGCTGCTTAAAGGCAAGTTTCTGATCGATATTTTCTTCTTGAAACTCTTTTTGTGTTTCGTTAATGATCTCCCGGATTTCCATATAACGTGGTTCACAGACGATCACCCGTGATAGCTTTGAATATTCACTCGCGCAATAAGCTTCCAGTTCTTCGTTTATTTTGTTTACCATAAATGAGCTCCCTCTAAATATAATTGTATCTTTACTATTTCCTCTTTTTTCTAGAAAGAAACATAAAAAATATACCATCGAACTGCACCGCTAAATTTGAATGGTTTAAAAATAACTTCTCAGATTACGCTCCTAAGAAATGATTCCGTTATATACCGGTTTGATCCTTTCAAATCGAAGAAAGCGAGATTGCCTACAGTTTTTTATTTAAAAAACGTTCCAGTTGATTTCAGAAATCCGCTCCCTTTCCGCCGACTGCCTGCCAAGCCTCATCAAAGTAAACGTCTCCGGGGTCTCGTCTAGCCAGTTTTTCGGCAGGAGTGTCGCAAATTTCTTCAATCCAATGAGGGTTTCATAAAACAATAAAAACCCATAAAGAGCGAGATTGCCTGCAGTTTTTTATTTAAAAAACGTTCCAGTCGTTTCAGAAATCCGCTCCCTTTCCGAATCCCCTCTTTGTCGTCAAACTGATTTAAAAATTTCATCTAGATAAAGCCTGATTCAAAATAATCGTAAATGGCATCTAGGGAAAAAGGATTATTTTTTTTCTGGTCGAATATATAATGAGGATGCTTTTAATATAAGGGGGAGATTGTAATGATGGATACTCCATTGATCATGACTCAAATCATTGAGAGAGCTGAAAAATATTTTCCGAAGAAAGAGGTAGTTTCGCGTACGGATGGTGGAATTCACACATTTACATATGCTGAGATTGCTGAGCGTACAAGAAGGCTGACCAGTAATCTTGAAAAATTCGGTATTCAAACAGGTGACCGTATTGGAACACTTGCCTGGAACCATCATCGGCATTTAGAAGCTTATTTTGCGATTCCTTGTCATGGTGCTGTCCTACATACAATCAATATGCGTCTGTCTCCTCAACATGTTTCTTATATCGTCAATAGTGCGGAGGATCGATTATTATTGATAGACCCGGATGTCATCCCCCTTTTGGAAGCAATTAAAGATGAGTTAACGACAGTGGAAGGTTATATCATAATGACGGATAAAGATGAGCTGCCTGAAACGACCCTTTCACCTATTTATCATTATGAAAAATTATTAGCCGAAGGGAATCCGAAACAGCCATTCATTCAAACCTTGGATGAAAATGCACCTGCCGGCATATGTTATACTTCGGCCACGACCGGGAATCCAAAAGGTGTGGTTTATTCACATCGCGGAATTTTGTTGCATGCGATTGCACTGGGGCTTGCCGATTCTACAGCATTGAGCGAACGGGATGTGGCACTTCCTGTCGTGCCCATGTTTCATGTGAATGCCTGGGGCATGCCTTTTGCCAGTGTTTGGTTTGGAACGAAGATGGTTTTGCCGGGACCTTATTTCACACCAAAGATTTTGGCTGAGCTTATAGAAACGGAGAAGGTTACAATCGCAGCAGGGGTTCCGACGATATGGCTGGGCTTATTGAAGGAGCTAGAAGAAGGCAGCCATGATACGAGCAGCATTCGTGCTGTTTTATGCGGAGGGTCGGCTGCTCCGAAAAGCATGATTAAAACCTTTGAACAAAAGTATGGGATACCATTCCTGCATGCCTATGGAATGACTGAAACAAGCCCGCTCGTATTTGTATCTAAACCAAAAAGCTATCAGGAAGATCTCCCTGAAGAAGAACTTTATGAGTTGAAGGCCAAGCAGGGCCTTGTTTCACCAATGATAGAAATTAAAGTGATCGGTCAGGATGGCGAAGTGAAACCTGATGGAAAAGAAATGGGCGAATTGCTGATCAGGGGTCCTTGGATAGCGAATGAGTATTTTAAGGATGAGCGGTCAGAGGATACGTTTAAAGATGGCTGGCTGTATACGGGGGATGTTGTCACGATTGATGAAGAAGGATTCGTGAAAATCGTCGACCGGACCAAGGACTTGATAAAAAGCGGCGGTGAGTGGATTTCTTCCGTAGATATAGAGAATGCATTAATGGCCCATGAAGCAATCTTTGAGGCGGCGGTAATTGCAGTGCCTCACGAAAAATGGCAAGAACGGCCGATTGCCTGTGTTGTTTTGAAGGACGCATACAAGGGTCAAGTGTCCCAGGAGGACATCATCGAATTTTTAAAGCCGCAGTTTGCAAAATGGTGGCTGCCCGATGAAGTGGTCTTTTTGGATGAAATCCCTAAAACGGGTGTTGGGAAGTTCTTGAAAAGGGCATTGCGTGATCAGCTTCAGGATAAATATATCAATAAATAATGCTATATTTGTTTAATTGTAACTTTTCTACCTATTCTGTTAATGGAAGAAAAATATATAATAGAGTAATAGAACGAAAGAGGAGGAAATAAATTGAGTATTGAATCGACATCACCTTCTGGCACTGTTTTAATCACATATTCGGACAGGACGGCTACTGTTGCAATGAACCGTCCAGAGGCCATGAATGCCTTAAATCCGAAAATGCTGCATGATTTCATTAATGCCCTTAAGGAAGTAAGTGAGAATGATGAAGTGGACGTCGTCATTATAAAAGGGAATGGGAAAGCATTTTCCGCAGGTGGTGACATTAAGATGATGCTCTCGCCTGGAAAAGAAAACGCTTTCGATGAACTGATGGATGGAATCAGTGAATTGGTGACCACTCTATACTTCATGCCTAAATTGACCATCAGTGCCATTCATGGTGCAGCTGCAGGGCTTGGGTTGAGTATAGCTCTTGCAACCGATCACCTTATTGCCGATTCGGAAAGTAAGGTTGCGATGAATTTTATCGGGATTGGATTAATCCCTGATGGCGGCGGACACTTTTTCCTTGAACGCCGTCTTGGTGAAGTGGGTGCGAAAGAATTGATCTGGGAGGGTAAAGTGCTTACAGCGCTTGAAGCAAAAGAAAAGGGCCTCATTCATGAAGTGGCAGAAGGAACGTTGGAACATGCTGTAGAGAAGAAAGTGCAATCATGGCTGCAAAGCCCGGTTCAGGCCATGATTAAAACGAAAAAGATCCTTAGTGAAAAAAATCGCCCACTATTAATTAAGATCCTTGAGATTGAAAAAGCTGCTCAGATGAAAATGCGCCAAACAGCGGACCACCAAGAGGGAATAAAAGCTTTCGTGGAAAAAAGAAAACCGAACTTCATCGGAAAATGAATGAAAACGGCCGTCATTTTTTAGTGACGGCCTTTGCTTTAGACAAAAGGGGCTCGAAGTCCGAAATAGTGAGGTGAAGGTCGTAAAAAATTCATGAACGGTCGAATAAAGTGCTCCGGTCTTTATGGTTTTTTTACTGTAATCCTCATTGGATTGAAGAAATTTGCGACACTCCTGCCGAATAACTGGCTAGACGAGACCCCGGAGACGTTTACGGCGAGGAGGCTTGGCAGACAGTCGGCGGAAAGGGAGCGGATTTCTGGAATCAACGTTTTTTAAATAAAAAAACTGCAGGAAAACTGAGTTTTCATCGAGTTTGTCTACACGAGGCCATCACGTTATTGTGACGGCCTTTCTATTTAGAGTAAAAGGAAGATGCGGGAAACTTGATCATATTTTTAGCGATTGCGCTTCTACTTCCAATCAGCGATGAAAAAGCAATAAAGCGCCTGAAGGTGATGTACAGCGATGTGTTTGATCTTGATAGTTTTTTTCCTTTAATAGATTTTGTCCCAATTCTTTTGCTTTTTCATCATTCTCGGCTGTAAATGATTCATCCAATAGTTTTTCCCCTGACGGTTCAAAAACGGTTAATTTGTATATTTTGCTCATTTTCAAAAACTCCCTTGTCAATAATAATGCTGTCTTTTATCTAAAGATAGGTACTGTTATAAAAATTTTATCATTATCTGTCAATTTTGACTATTGTTATGTGGGGGAATGTATTAAGACAGGGAATATTGATAAGTAGCTGAATATCTTGAAAAATGATGGAAAATAACAAAATCGAACTAATTTCATGGTTTCTTCCTTTAAGTTTGGAAAGAATGAAAACAAAACCTATTTATACTAGAGGAATTCTCTCTTTAAAATGAAAAATCATAAATGATATAATAAACCTGAGTAAAAGGTAGGAAGTGTATGGATTGAAGGGGGATTTTTTGAATGACGGTAAAAATCGTTAATAATATCACTGAATTGATAGGAGATACACCTGTTGTAAGGATTAATCATTTAACAGCGGAGGGTGACGCTGAAGTATTTGTGAAACTTGAATATTTCAATCCGAGCCGCAGCGTAAAAGATCGGGCTGCCTTCAACTTAATTAGGCAGGCTGAATTGGATGGTATCATTCAATCCGGGGCCACGATCATAGAGCCAACATCAGGGAATACAGGAATTGGGCTTGCTATGAATGCCGCGGCAAAGGGGTATCGTGCCATTATGGTCATGCCAGATAATATGTCGAAAGAAAGAATCAATATCTTAAAGGCATACGGAGCGGAAGTTGTCCTCACCCCTGCATCAGAGCGGATGCCTGGAGCCATTCGTAAAGCTGAGGAACTTGCTTCAGAGATTCCGAATAGTTTTATTCCGCAGCAATTTGAAAACCAAGCCAATCCTGATATTCACAGAGTGACGACAGCAGTCGAGATTCTGGATCAGATGGATGGAAACCTGGATGTGTTTGTCGCTACTGCTGGAACGGGAGGAACGATAACCGGTACAGGTGAAGCCTTAAAAGAACATCTGCCGGAGTTAAAGGTTGTCGTTGTCGAGCCTAAGGGTTCCCCAGTTCTTTCCGGCGGAAAGCCTGGTCCTCATAAGTTAGTGGGTACGAGCCCTGGTTTTATCCCCAACATTTTAAATACAGAGGTATTTGATGAAATCGTTCAAGCGGCAGATGAAGATGCGATTTCCACCATGAAGGATTTGGCTTCGAAGGAAGGTATATTGATTGGACCTTCAGGAGGTGCCTCTGTCTGGACTGCCCTGCAGGAAGCCCGTCGTCTTGGAAGTGGCAAACGAGTATTATGCATTGCACCGGATAATGGTGAACGATATTTAAGTATGGATATTTTTAAATGAAGAAAAGACCGAATGCCGTGCATGAAACTTGTTCACGCCATTCGGTCTTTTTCCTATTGATTTTGCCCATACTGGAATAACTAGGTACCAAATGCCGGATTAAAATAATAATGTATGGGAAAGTATGTTCTGTACGTGTTAAAATTAAATGTGAAATGTTGAAAGAAATCGAGGTGATAACTTTGAGCGGTGTGAAGTTCATTCATGCGGCGGATCTCCATTTGGATAGTCCCTTTTCAGGGTTGAAGGATATGCCGTCATCTATATTAAAGGAATTAAGGGACAGTCCGTTTAAAGCTTTTAAAACTATCATTAATGAAGCAATTTCCCATCAGGTTGACTTTATCGTGTTATCGGGGGATCTATTTGATGGGGAAAATCGGAGTCTCCGGACACAGGTCCGCTTTCGAGCTGAAATGGAAAAACTCCAGCAGCATCAGATTCCTGCTTATATCATTCATGGTAACCATGATCATCTCAGCGGCTCATGGATTACTGTGGAGCTGCCGAATAATGTCCACGTATTTTCAGGGAAAACCGAAGTGAAACGGTTTGAAAAAATCGATGGGACGACTGTCCACCTTTATGGATTCAGTTATCCACGCCGTCACGTCAGGGAGAGAATGATTGAAACCTACATAAAAGCTGAAGGGGCCGATTATCATATAGGTCTGCTTCATGGGAATTTGGAAGGCAATTCCGAACATAGCCCATACGCCCCTTTTTCATTGAAGGAACTAGCTGCTAAAGATTTCGATTACTGGGCATTAGGCCATATTCATAAACATCAGGTTGTATCAGAAGATCCGCTAGTGATATACCCAGGAAATATTCAAGGCAGGAACAGAAAGGAGTCCGGCATTAAAGGGTGCTTGCTTGTCGAATTCGACGGGGACGTGAAGCGTCATTCTTTTATTGAAACCTCTGAGGTGATATGGGAAAGCGAAACAATTGAAATATCCGCGGAAGGTGGTTTTGATGCCCTGTTCAAGCAATGCAAGGAAGTAATTGAACAGAAGGGTTTCGATGGGAGAAGCTTTCTTTTGGAATTGAAGCTGGATGCTGGTGACGCAGCAGGCCCTTCCGGGGATTATCTTGAAGAATTGACCCGGATCTTGCAGGAAGAGGACCAAGGGGAACCATTTATCTGGGTGTATAAAATCAAAGTCATTCAGTCCATGCCGATGATTAGGTCAAATGAAAGAATATCGCCCTTTATGGCTGAGGTATCGATGCTTGCATCTGAATTTGATGATACGGATGCTGCTCTGGCCCCGCTTTATATTCATCCGGGTGCAAGAAGGTTTCTTGATTCAATAGAGCCGGAAGAGCAGAGGGAACTTTTGGATGAAGCGGAAAGATGGCTTTTGCAAGTTTTTGAAGCGAATAAATGACTGTAGGGAGGAGGAACGGATTTGATTATTAAAGACCTCCATGTTTATGGATACGGCAAACTGGAAAATCAGCGTTTTCCTGAATTGGGACAGCTGCAGGTTTTCTTTGGGGAAAATGAATCGGGCAAGTCAACCATCATGTCCTTCATTCATAGTATGCTGTTTGGTTTTCCGACAAAGGTTCAAAACGAACCGCGTTATGAGCCCAAAATGCATGCCAAATATGGGGGAAGGCTCAGTATCATAACAAAAAATGACGGGGAAATCGTCATTGAGCGTGTGAAGGGAAAGGCTACTGGTGATGTAAAATTGACCTTCGAGGATGGAAGGGTCGGCGGCGAGGAAGAATTGAATGAGATTCTCCATGGCGTTGATAAAAACTATTACCAAGCCATTTTTTCTTTCGACCTTCAGGGCCTGCAGGGATTACATACACTAAGTGAAGGGACCATGAGTAAATATCTGCTTTCAGCTGGGCTGATTGGGAATGATAAACTTCTTGAAGCCGAAACGAAATTGCAAAAGGAGCTCGATTTAAGGTTCAAGCCATCTGGCCAAAAACCTTTACTGAATGTGAGATTGAAAGAACTTAAGGAATTGCAGAAAAAGGTGAAAGCATCGGAAGAAGAACAGCAGTCATATACGGCATTGCTTCAGGAAGAAGCAAAACTTAAGGAGGAGCTCTCTAAAGTCACGATAGATATTCAGGAGATTGAAGAAAATCTCGTTAACGTGAGCACTTTTTTGCGGATTAAACCCTTGGTTGAAGAACAGCGGGAACTTGAAACAGAAATAAGTGAAATTCCGGATGTAAGTTTTCCTGTTGATGGCTTAAAAAGACTTGAACAGCTTCAGGCAGTTGGAATGCCCATGAAAGCCCAACTTGCGGCATTGACTGAGAAAATGGACAAACTTGAGGTAAAACTCACGGAAATCGAAATCAATCCGTTCATCAAGGAGCATAAAGAGCAGATTGAACATGCAATCGATCAAGGAACATTGCTGGAGAAGCTCGAGCTGGATATAAGAAAAGCGGAACACGAAAGGCTGTTGGAAGAAAAGAATATTGAAAAGGTGAAGCAGGAATTATTCTTGGATGTTTCTGATGATGAAATAAGAAAACTGGATATCAGTACATTCATGAAGGAAAAGGTGAAAAGGGCCGAGAGGGAAAAGCATCAACTCCAAAATGATAAAAAACAGCTTGATGAGAAATATGGACTGCAAAAGGATAGTCTGGAAACTACAGAATCCCGATTGAAGGAGATAAAGACCCAGTTACTGCCAGATGAAAAAAGAATCGAGCTGGAGACCTTATACAACAAGCAGAATAACATCGAATTTGAAGCGGCACAATCCCTTATTCTTGATGAACAAATACTTGAGCTTGAAAAGCAATTGGCTTTACAGAGGAAGAAGGAAGCGCATAATCGTAAACGTTCACTTATCATGAATGGCAGTTTAATAGTACTTCTTTGTTTAGGTGCGATTGGAAGTTATTTCAGTGAACAGATTTTGTTGGGGATTATACTTCTATCCATGGCTGTTCTGTTTGTGGTTTCCAGGCATCTCTTTAAAGGTGATGATATATTGTCCGGATATATTAGGCAATTGGATGAGATGAAAAGGAAAAGGGCTGCAATTGGCAGTGAAACCAATCGAGTGAGTGAAGGAGAGTCGATGGGTCGGTTGCTTGAAATGGACCAACGACTTCAAAGGCGGTTTGAAAGTGAAATGTTTAAATATGAAGAAAGGGAGGAAGCGTTTGAATCGACCATTCAGGAATATGCTACTTGGGAAGCTAGCAGGGACCGATTGGATAAAGAAGTGAGGAGCATCTTAAGCGGTTGGGGTCTGTCTTATCCCGGAATGGAAATCAATCTTGAATCTGTATTTGAACTTCTTGAGAAATGGAAGGAAGCCGTAGATAGGAAATATGAAGCAATCAAGATGCACAATTTTCTGCATGCAGAATTTGAGGGTAAATCGAAGGCTTTATTTCATTTTGCACACAGCCTTGATTTTGAACCATCCACATGGCGGGAAGCGATTGGCCTATTGAAACGGGAAATGAATAAAGCGGTTGAATACTCCGTTCAACTAATACAATGGATGCAGGAACGGAGTCATTTGACGAACGAAATCGAGCAGTTGACGATGGAAAAAGACTATCTTGATGCAGAAATGGAAATGCTTTTTAAGTTAGCGAAGGTCAAGGACGAGGAAGAGTTCAGGCAAGACGCTGCATTGTCCGAAAAGAAAATTGCTTTACAAAAACAGCTTGATTTGATCACCATTCAAATTGGGCAATCCAGAATGCTGCCTGAACAAATCCAAACTTACCTAAAACAGGGGATCAACACGTATACATTTGAAAATTTAGAACGGAAACGTAAGGATTCTGTAAAGGTGAAATCACTTTTATTAGAGAAACAGGCGGATACGAAGCATAAGATAAAACAGCTTGAAGTGTCAGGGATTTATGATGACTTACTTCATCGTTTTTATGAAGAAAAAGCTGCTTTTAACGAAGAGGCGAAGGAATGGGCGAAATTGGCAATAGCCAAAAGCTTATTGAATAAAACCTTGGACCGATATAAAAGGGAACGCCTACCGAAGGTCATCGCTGATGCAGAGCGGCATTTTTCCTTTTTAACGAATGGAAGCTATAATAAAATCATCCTTGATCAGTCGGGAGAAGGCATTTGGGTACAGCGCAGTGATGGTTTGAGTTTCAGGGTTGAAGAGGTCAGCCGCGGGACAGCAGAGCAAATTTATGTTTCCCTAAGGCTCGCACTTGCTGATCATACTTTTGAAAATGATTCATTCCCTCTCATCATTGATGATAGTTTCGTCAATTTTGATGCGGAAAGGACAAAACGGATGCTCAAGTTATTGGAAATGGTTTCGGAAAAACGGCAAATTTTATTTTTTACTTGTCACCGATATATAATGGAGTACTTTAGCGAAAACCAAGTGATTCGTCTATCCAGCCCCGTATTGCGCCAGGATATGAATGATTTGATCATCCCGAAATATAATGGGTTATAAACTATAAATAAAGAGAGTGAAGTCATTGAAAATGAATGAGTTTGTAAGCCACCATGATTCTTCTTTGGAGCTAATAATCGAAAAGGAGTTTCCTGGTGAACGATGTGTTGGGGGAAAATATTTTGCCAAAGGACATAGCATCACTTTATATGAGAGAGATATCGAAATTCAGTGTGAACGCTCCCTAGGATCGCTTGCAAGGCTTGAGGAATATTCATGGGTGATCCTCACACATGAGTTGGGCCACGCATTGGATCCCGACCTTGCTGTGCTTAGTGAGGAGCTATACAATACAGGAAAATCAGAAATCCTTTATCAAATAGAGGTCAATGCATGGAATATTGCAGAAGGATTAATTCCTTTCATCTTTCAAGATTTATTTACCTTCATTAGGGATGAATCCCTGGAACATTGTACAAATCGCCTGATGGTCGGTTAAAAGGCTCTCCATATGGAGGGCTTTTTTATTTTCCGCTAAATGGAAATTCTGATAGGGTTTGCGCCGAGGGGGAGAATGGATTATTGAATCGTTCTGAAGCTACAGGAAGTGGTAAATGATATGGCAAGTTAATATAATGTGCTAATTTTTTTACATTAATGTTTCCAATGGAAGCTTCATATCTTTAAAGGAGTATTCACTGTAATGAATCGTTTAAGAGGAATGGGACACGGATTTTTTGGTTTATATTTTTTAAAGGATTGACAGTGAGAATCATTTTCATTAAACTAGTATTATTAGACTAAAAGGGGAGTATTTTTATGCGACCAGCTATTAACACACAGTCTTTATCGCTCGGTTATGGTGATAAATTAATTATAAATGATATGAATATAGAAATACCCAAAGGGGAGATCACCGTATTCATCGGTGCTAATGGATGTGGAAAATCAACACTGCTAAGGTCGGTTGCACGATTGTTAAAACCTCAATCCGGCTCAGTTTTGCTCGAAGGCAAAGCGATTTCGACCATGTCATCGAAGGATGTAGCAAGAAAGATGGCGATTCTCCCACAATCCCCGGTTGCTCCTGAAGGACTTACAGTCTATCAACTTGTTAAACAAGGAAGATATCCTTATCAAAGTTGGTTGAAACAGTGGAGTTCCGTGGATGAAGAAAAAGTTCAAAAGGCAATTGAAGCGACGAACCTGACCGATTTAAAGGATCAGGCAGTCGATGAATTATCGGGAGGCCAGAAGCAACGGGCATGGATAGCAATGACGCTGGCTCAGGATACGGACGTCATTTTATTGGATGAACCGACTACATATCTTGATATGACCCATCAAATCGAGATTTTGGACTTATTGTTCGACTTGAATGAGTTTGAGAACCGAACGATCGTGATGGTGCTTCATGATTTGAATTTAGCTTGCCGTTATGCGGATAATCTGGTGGCACTTAAAGATGGGGCGATACATGCTCAAGGCCGGCCAGAGGATATCATCACGCCTGAATTGGTACAGCATGTATTCAGCATGGAATGTCAAATTTCTTTTGATCCAATTTTCGGCAGTCCCATGTGTGTCCCGTTTGGTAAAGGCCGCTACGCCCAAAGTCAGGTAAAAGCGCTGGCCAATGCATAACCTAACACCAGCTATTGAAAAAGAGCTGCAGGGATATCGCATTTCCTTTCGAGATGAAGCCAAAGTTTCCAAGACCTTCAATCATGCTGATGAGCTTATTCAGTATGCACAAGCCCGGACTGGAGCTGAAACGTCAAGGATAGCAATTTCAATGTGGTTCAGACGCTATGCTTTTTTTGTCACGGCACAATTTTACATGTTCAGCAAACATCGGCTTATTTGGGAAGGCACACTTCAGGAAATTGGCGTTTTGGATGATCCAGAAGATAAACATTGGCTCCCGAATTTTTTACTAAAAACTAACAGGTGGAGCAATGTCACGGAAAAGGAAAGCGCATCTGCCCTACATTCCATATTAAGCAGTTTTGGTTCTGATGCCATGAGCTTCTTTTCCGGAACTGCTAAAATATCTAAACTAGTGCTCTGGGAAAATATTTGGAGTTATACGGTATGGATGTATAGTGAGTTATTGAAGCAGGCAGATATAAAGACGCGAGTTGAAAAGGACATTGAAATGCTGCTTGAAGATGAAGTATGGCTGAATATTGAAACGCGTTCGCCTTTTAAACGATTCATTGGGGAAAAAAGTGTTCCGGCGTCCATGAATCCTTATAAACGGGTGACATGCTGTTTATATTACCGAATTGAGGGTCAGGAAAAATGCGCGTATTGTCCGAACAATAACTGTTGAAATAGATTTGATTGAAGAGCCAGGCTTGGGGTCAAGCCTGGTTTTCTTGTGGAGTGATAACAGACGGTCAGCTTAGGCTTTTTCTTGTCCATTGTCTATCACTTATTAACGAAAACTAAACGCACTAACGAGATTGGTATGTTATAATGTTGATATTTAATTGAACGGAGGCAGTCGCATGGGAAATGGGATCATACACTACGGAATTGGTGAAGTAGTAGATATATATATGTACATTAAAACGAGTACAAAAGCGGTGGCAAGTAATGGAAAGCCGTTTTTAACATTGATTTTGTGCGATAAAACCGGGGAGATCGAGGCAAAGCTATGGGATGTTTCCGAGGCTGATGAGAAAATATACAGTGCGGAAGCTACGGTGAAAGTTCAAGGGGAAGTCCAGAATTATCGAGGACGCAGCCAATTGAAAATCCGTAATATCAGAATTACTTCAGATATTGATGGGGTAACGAAAGCCGATTTAATTCAAACGGCCCCTATAAGTCAGGAAGAAATGATGGAAACCATCACTCAATTCATTTTTGAAATGAGGAATCCGAATATCCAAAGGGTGACTAGGCATCTCATAAAAAAATATCAGAATGAATTCCTGACGTTTCCTGCTGCAACCAAGAACCATCATGAGTATATGTCGGGTCTGGCCTATCACGTTGTATCGATGCTAGGGCTGGCTAAGGCCATTTCAACACTATATCCTTCCCTCAATAAGGATCTATTGTATGCAGGAGTCATTCTCCATGACCTTGGAAAGGTACATGAGCTATCTGGACCTGTTTCGACTGTTTATACAGTGGAAGGGAACTTGTTGGGGCATATCACCATCATGGTAAATGAAGTCGGCAAAGCTGCAGAGGAATTGGGCATTGAAGCGGAAGAAGTCATGATTCTCAAGCACTTGATATTAAGCCACCATGGTAAAGCTGAGTGGGGCAGTCCAAAACCGCCAATGGTTAGGGAAGCGGAAGTGCTGCATTATATTGATAATATGGATGCCAAGATAAATATGATGGACCGGGCATTAGAAAAAGTGAAACCGGGTGAATTTACGGAAAGAGTCTTCGCACTCGATAATCGTTCATTCTATAAACCAACATTTTAATGAAATATGTTTCTTTCTCGATGGAGAAAGAAGCATATTTTTTTTGTTCGCGCATATTCTCTAGTAAATGAATAGTAGATTTTTTGGGAGGGAATGGACATGCCAATTTGGATATGGTTCGTGTTTATTGGGATAATTGTCAGTGCAGTCATGTCAATTTGGACAGCTAGGCAGGAACGCCTCATAGATGATGCTTGGATTGAGAAGGAAGGTCAAAAGTACATTGAACGCATGGAAGAAGAGCGCGAGAGGCGTAAAAAGGATATAAATCAGGGGGCATAGCTGAATGATGATAAAAAGCGACAGGACAAAGTCCTGTCGCTTTTTACTATCGAATTATTTTTCTGCTTTAGTTGCATCACCAGAAGTAATGGCATCTTTTAGATCTTTATCTTTAATCTTCACGTCCGCTTTTTTAACTTCTGCATTCAAAATATCTTGAACTTTAGTTTGGTCAATTTGAGCGACTTTCAAATCATATTCAAGATCTTTTTTCATATCTTTGTATGATTTCTTTTCTTTTATATCTTCAAGTTGGATGATGTGGTAGCCATAATCGGATTTAACCGGTTTGCTGATTTCATCTTTCTTCATTTTGTAAGCTTGTTCTTCAAATGCAGGAACCATTTCACCTTGTCCGAACCAGCCTAGTTCGCCGCCTTTTTCAGCTGTGCCTGTGTCTGTTGAATATTCTTTTGCAAGTTTAGCGAAATCTTCGCCTTTGTCCAATTTAGCTTTAACTTCGTTGGCTGTTTTTTGGTCTTTCACTAGAATATGTCTCGCTTTGATTTGTGGTTTATAGTCTTCATAAGCTTTTTTCACATCAGCTTCTTTAACTTTTATATCGGCTACGGCTGCTTTTTCTTGAAGCATGCCGATTTTAAGTGCACGTTTAAGATCATCTTCGCTCTTATATCCGGAAGAGGCCAGGGCCGTTTCGAAATTTTCACCCATTTGCTCTTTAAGTTCGTCCGTTTTAGCTTTAACTTCTTTATCAGTTACTGTATATTTTTCAGAAAGAACTTTTTCATAAACAAGTTCCTGAAGAACGGTTTCACCATAACGGTCTTTCATTACATTGTAAAATTCCTCTTTAGTTATATCCCCCGCTTTAGTTTCCACGACTGCTTCCTTGTCGCTGTTGCATGCTGTAAGTCCAATCAGCCCTGCAGTAACAGCAATCGATAATGCCCACTTCTTCATAAAAACAACTCCTAGTTTTAAGTTTCTGGTTTGCTATTTTTCGTATTTCCACAAAATTAACTATAACATATTCTGGTTGCTTTACAAAAAATAATATATTGGCGTATGACTAAGATTTTTTTGAAAAATGGGTGTACGCCTACCCAGATAATAAACCATTACATATGATAAATCGAGGACAACAAAAGGGGGGAGTAAAATGAGTAATGGATTTAACGGAGGTTTCGCTTTGTTAGTGGTGTTATTCATATTATTAATAATTATAGGATCAGCCTGTTTCTAATCGGCTGCAAAATTAATAATGGAAAGAGCCCACTCCTTTTGTGATGGAGTTGAATAGGATAGGGTAGCCGCTCAACAAAAAGACGAAGTGAATATCAAGCTTAGAAAGGAATGGATTCCTTTTGGCGGATTTAAGGGTGTGCATGAAATTACAATTACTTAAGAATGGAAAGGAGGAAGATCAATGTCTGGAGGAATAGGTGGAGGCTTTGCTCTAATTGTCGTTCTTTTCATCCTGTTAATCATCATTGGAGCTTCTTGGTTATAAACTCATAAATAAAAGGCGAAGCTGTTGCTTCGCCCTTTTTCTTTATGTGGATAATGCCCCGGGTATCACCAATGTATGTAACAAATGATGGCCATCATTTGTTGCTCATCTCTACGTATACAAAATTTCAATATAGGAGGATAATAACATAATTGTAATTAATACATTAATGGTCCTGAATACTTTAGGCTGCCGGTCTTCAGCAATTTCCTTTTGAATACATAAAGAGTTTGTCATTCTATTAATATTATAAAGGATCAAAATAGCAAAAATAATAAACCAGAACGAGATCAAAACCTAAAATCCCTCCTTGCAAAACATCATGTATAAATACGATACCAAATTATAATGAAAAAAGATACTTAAAAATCTTATTGGACATCTTTATGAATGAATAAGAAATCACTTTTGAATAAGTATATCGTATCCTTCGAGATGTTCCTCGATAAAAGAATGCCTTGGGGAACCAATCAGGTTTTTTATATAAATAAAATCCGATACGCATAATCCGGTGTGCATGGATAATAAAATAGTGAAATAATGAATGTAATGTGGAAAACTAAGGGCACAACCAATCAATATGATAGACATAATGACGAAAGGCAGCACAAGGGTCAAAAGATAAAGATGCTTTCGAATCGGAACATGTACATTGACTTTGCATGTAAGCACAAGGTTCCACTTCAAGGACCAAGAAGTTTTTACTTTTTTACATAATAATCGTAAAGGTAAATAGTGTAATAGTTTGTGAACAGGATATAATAAGAGCAATAGGCTAAAAAATACCATTGTTTGATCGCCATACAAAATAACATGAGTTAAAAAGACACTTAATAATGTATAGATCAGAACAAAAGACAACAATATAGTAAAAACTGCAAAAAAGATCAGACGGCAACTGCCATATTGTTTTGCCACGTCAATTGTTTTCCACGAATTCATTTCGAAATCAGCCCTCCAAAGCTGTTTTAATATACTTACATACATTACGATGAATGGGTGGAAAAAGCAATGAAATTCTTGGATTAACTTTAAGATAAAATCAATATAGTGTGTAGGCAAGCTAAGGGCGTTTAAGGCCAGGTTTTGAACCAGGGATCTGACAGATTACTGAGCGTGAAAAATCAAAAAATGGTTATATGCCTTTTATGATAAATTGAATGATCGATTGGGGATAAGTGATGTATGAAAAATATAAATGAAGAAATAGAAATACTCCGTTTTCATCAACGGCTTTTATTAAACCTGATACGCAATCCGGAGGCCAAGTTGGATTATCTATTTGTGGAAAAAAATTTCACGAAGAAGGAAGCGAAAGAATTATTGGAAACATGTGATATCTTGAGCAAACGCTATGAAATAGAAAAAGCGGAAGGGTATATGAACTTTCGACCGCTTTTTAATCAATTTGAAAGAAATGTTAATCCAAAAATAACCATAAAGGAATGCATTGATGCATGCCTCTCACAAGGTTTATATGTATCATTCATGAAGGAAATGGATAGAGTATGAGATTAAACTGGCTCAGTTTCTTTCTCTATCTTTTTTTTTGTGATTTTACCCTCCACGTCAGTAAACTCCTGATCAATGTTATCAAAGGATCGTTCAAAGATTTGCATGAAATCCTCACCGTAGATATTACGGATGATGGCCATCATTTCAATCATATCCGGAAACTTGCCATAAAGCTCACGCAGTGGAAGTGCACCTGAGAAAGCAGAGTTCTTGCTTGGGTCGTATGTCTCCATTAAATCAAGAAGAATTTTTTCACCTTCCGCTGTGATCTCTATATACGTATTCCTTTTGTCATTTTCTTTTTTGGAAAATGTTAAGTATCCGCGTTCCTCTAATTTTTTTGAAAAGTTAAATGCCGTAGAAACATGCATGACCCCAAATTTTGCAACATCAGAAATGGAAGAGCCATTAAGATGATAGGCAATCCAAAGAATATGATGCTCATTGATATTTAAATCATAGGGCTTGATCCATTGCTGCCAATCTTTTTCAATCGATTTCCATAATGCTTTGCTTAATTGTGCAATTCGTTGACTAAAAATCATTGCTTCTTTCATAGAATAATTTTTATTCTGCATATTATGGGCTCACCTACTTATAAGATTCTATATATTTATTATGACAATAAAATAAAAATTAATAAAGAAAAATATTTGCAAAATTTTTAGAAAATTTTAGTTTTTTAATGAATTCTCCATTCTTCTCCAATAAACCATGTAATTTATTGGGAAAAATGGAGAATCAAGTTTGTGTGACGATGTCAGCTATTAATCTTTTTAGAAGAAGGGGAGGCCGCTTCCAATTCTTTCAATGAATTTTCAATTTCTTGAACGTTCTTCAATAATTCATTTTTATTGGGTTCGATTTCCCGCTTCCAGTTCTCGATGACGACCTGAACATCCGAAATGAACGTTTTTACCGTTTCTTTGCTGATTTGTGAAGCCTCCATCGTGTCATCTTTAATATTTAGCATTATTACCTTTAACTCATCAATTGTATTCTTAATTTCTTCGGTATTCGTTTTGATGCGGGTCCGTAGGTCTTTACCTGAACTTGGTGTTGAAAGTAAGGTTGCCGCACCAGCTACTACTGTTCCAGTCAAAAAGCCAATTAGTAATGATTTTGCTTTCATTAGGATCACCTCATTTTATATTATGTTTTCGCTTTCCATGGTCTGAATCCCTGCTGAAAAAAGCATCAATTGGAAATTATGATAAATAGGGAGAGAAATACTATTGATATCAAAATACCATAATTTTCATCCTTATGGAAGAGTATCGACCATTTTATCTTTATATCACAAAAATATTTTTTTAAACTTAGAGAGTAAATATATAATATTTAAAAATAACTTGAAGCTTTATTAATAATGCTTCATATAAAAGGAAGATCAGCATATAGATAATAAAAACAAGCTGTCGGAACATGGATGGCACTGGTGGGTAAAGAATGAAAATCATTTTTTTAATAGGTCTGGTATGCGTGTGCGGAATGGGGTATTTTCTAAGGCGAGCTAAAACTCCTGGCATCTATCCGCCTAAGAGGGTACTCCAGGCTAGAGCCTTCGCTATAGGCCTCCCCGGGGTTTTACTGCTTTTCATTTGGTTTATGTGGATATTGATTCAATGATGAAGGATGATTCTGACTAGAATTCCAGATTCATAAGATTGGAAAAAAAGCACCGGATATTCCGGTGCTTTTTTAGGTATGATGATCCTGCTGCTTAAGCATTAATGGGTATATTTGATTTTCTTACGATGCCGTTCACAATTGGATAAATGATGACCATCGCAACTGTATTTAACAGTACGGCAGGAAGTACAACAGCGCCGAAAAGTGCAACGAAAGGCCCTGGAAGGGAAACGATATAATAAGCCGAACCAAGGAAGACAGCGCCGGAAATCATTGTTCCTACGGCAGTCAAGATACTAACGGTGACAACGGATGTTGAAAACTTCTTAAGACTGATGAATAAAAGGTAAAACAGAAAGGCTGTTGCCAATTTGTCTATGATATTTGGAATCTGTCCACCAGGAAATGTAGTTGTCATGGCAGAGATGGCTCCAGCAGCCAGGGCGACAATGAAAACATTCTTCTTCGCGGGAAACAGGGTAATCGCCAAAAACATCATCAACAGCATCATATCCGGTTTCATTCCAAGGAAGAATCCAGGTACGATAAAATGCAGGGCAGCCCCAATCCCGATTAATAGGGACAGTGACACAAGGGTTTTCGTTTTCATTTACTCATCTCTCCTATTCTCATCTCAACTAACATCTTTTCTTCAACAATGCACTATTGCCTGTTGCAAGAAGTTTAAAATAGTATATCATAAGACCTATTTTTTTAGAAGTTATATTTGTTTGAATTAAAGGATTTGAGCTTCCTTCGCTTTATACGATTCCTGGAATTTCTTCATGAAATCCGCAAGGTCCTGGCAATGGGATATAGGGACAGCATTATAGATGGATGCTCTGCAGCCACCAATGGAACGGTGACCGTTCAGTCCTACGAATCCGGCTTGCTTTGCCTCTTTAAGGAATTGTACTTCAGCTTCTTCTGACGGAAGCGTGAACGTCACATTCATTAATGAACGGCTGTCCGGTAGGGCATGGCCTTTATAAAAACCATCGCTGCCGTCGATGGCATCATAAATGACTTTTGCTTTTTCTTCATTGACTTCAGCAATCTTTTCAACGCCGCCCTGTTCTTTTGCCCAATCCAACACAAGGGACAATAAGTAAATGGCCAATGTCGGGGGAGTGTTGTATAAAGAATTATTTTTCGAATAGATAGAATAGTTCATCATGGATGGAATTTTGTCATTATCTGTAATTAAATCTTTACGGATGATAACGACCGTGATTCCCGATGGACCCAGATTCTTTTGTGCACCTGCATAGATGATGCCGAATTTACTAACATCAATTTTTTTGCTGAGAATATCACTTGACATATCAGCTACTAAAGGAATGCCCCCTGTTTCCGGGAAGTCCTTCCATTGCGTACCGTAAATCGTATTATTGCTTGTGATATGAAGATATGCAGCATCATCATTCAATTGGATGTCTTCGACTTTAGGGATGAACGTATATTTTTCATCTTTTGATGAAGCGACAACAGCCGTTTCACCAACCTTTTTGGCCTCTTTTAATGCCTTTTCCGACCAAGAACCAGTTAGGACATAATCTGCCCTTTTCCCATCATTCAAAATGTTCATGGGAATCATGGAAAATTGTAGGCTTGCTCCTCCTTGAAGCAGGAGAACTTCATAATTTTCAGGAATTTCCATGAGGTCTTTTAATGATTGAATGGCATGGTTATGAATTTTTTCGAATTCCGAACTTCTATGGCTTAATTCCATGACCGACATACCGGAATCCTCAATATTCAACCATTCGTTTTGGGCTCTTTGTAAAACTTCTAAGGGAAGGGCGGCTGGCCCAGCGTTAAAATTACGTGCACGTTTCAATTTTTTTCCTCCTATGCGACTATGTGATAAAGTATTTGAGACTATTCATATATCCTACCAGAAAACTAAATTCAATAGGAGGAAAATTTAGAATTTTAGGTGACATTTTGTTTTAATGATGGGCCAATGCAAAAAGGTCCTCCACTTTGAGTGAGGACCAAATCGGGATCATTGTTTTTTCATGCAACCAGTGTTAGCTAACGTTCAATTAAAAAGGTATAACGAAAGGAAAAAGAAATTTGCACACGCCATCACGGTCTCATTTTAAATGCAGTGCAATGGAGTCAGCGATTTGTTTCAGGTCATCTGGTGTATAGTCGCTGGTATTCGTTTTCCAAACAGCCCCAAAGCCGTCTCCTTCACCATGCCGAGGAATTAAATGCATATGAAAATGGAAAACGGACTGTCCAGCGGCTTCACCGTTATTATTTAAAAGGTTCAGGCCTACAGGTTGGAATTCCTGCTTCATGGCGCGGGCAATTTCCGGCACCACTTCAAAAAGGTTCTTGGCAATCTCGGGTGTCAACTCATAAAGATTTTCCTTATGTACTTTAGGTATTACCAGCGTATGGCCTTTAGTTACTTGACTGATATCGAGAAAGGCCAATACATGTTCATTTTCGAAAACTTTGGAACTTGGGATTTCCCCATTGATTATTTTGCAAAAAATGCAATCACTCATTAAAAACGCCCCTTTAGAAGTTAATGTATTTGGTTAATCGTACCATAGCTTGAATCCCTGAGAAAAGGAAAAATCATAAAAACAGGATGCAACATAAGTTGCACCCTGCCTGTTGAAAAAGGGGGTTTTGCTTCAAAATTCGCATTAGCATAAATTCTCTGCGACAAACACCTCATCTACATTTTAGTAAAATATGGTTATTATCTGATTAGAGATTTTCCATTCAAAGCAACCATCTCCTATATCTTTAAAGTTTCATCAACTTTCAAAGCATAATTGATAATTATTGAATGATTTTTCTGCTTTTACGTGCAAGAGAACCATCTCCTTGCTCGAAACGATTTTTTTTAATGAAGCTTCTGGTTTAATTCAGTTATACGTCTTTAACTGACACCTCATTTACAATATGATGTGAATCATTTGTAATAAAACATTTGGGTATTTCAGTGTAATACGTCTTTAACTGACACCTCATTTACAATATGATGTGAATCACACGTAATGACTAACCCCTTCTTCCTTATTTATGATGACCATCAAGCAGGAAAAATATAATTAGTTATTTATGGAAATTTAGTTCCGGGGACACTCGACTATATAAAAGCAGGAGAATTTGATAAAATGGAAATAAGAACCTCTATATAGAAAGGATCGTTTATATGTCCTTATTGGAAATAAAGCAATTAGTGGGCGGATATACAAAAACGCCCGTTTTAAAGGGAATAAGTTTTGACATTCAACCAAATGAGCTAGTGGGGTTAATTGGGCTAAATGGGGCTGGGAAAAGTACGACGATTAAACATATCATCGGACTCATGGAGCCGAAAGGCGGAAGTGTCTCGATTCATGGTAAAACTCTTGCCCAGGACCCGGATACATATCGGAAACAATTCACTTATGTTCCAGAAACGCCAATCTTGTATGATGAGCTTACACTTGAGGAGCATTTAAAGCTTACGGCCATGGCACATGGTTTGGCGGAAGCCACATATAAAGAAAGGATGGACGTTCTATTAAAGGAATTCCATATGGAAAAAAGGCTTAAATGGTTTCCGGCCCATTTCTCAAAAGGAATGAAGCAAAAGGTCATGATAATGTGCGCCTTTTTAGTACAGCCGTCTTTATATATCGTCGACGAACCCTTCGTAGGTCTCGATCCATTAGGCATTCAATCCCTGCTCGATTTGATGAGGAAAATGAAAGAGAGCGGAGCGGGAATTTTAATGTCTACACACATACTGGCAACAGCCGAGAGGTATTGTGATTCTTTCATCATACTGCATAATGGAGAGATCCGGGCAAAAGGCGATCTTGAGCAGCTTCGTGAACAATTTTCCATGCCGGGGGCAACTCTTGACGATTTATATATTCAATTGACGAAAGAAGAAATCGGTCATGAATAGTCAAAATCTCTGGAAGGAAAGATATTTAGGCTATATAAATGAAACGCAAAAATATCTGCGCTATATTTTTAATGGCCATCTTGTTTTTGTCATGGTATTGGTTCTTGGTGGTTTGGCCTATTATTACAGTGATTGGGTGAAGACGTTGGACAGTGATTTCCCTGCTGAATTGATCATGGCCTTTGTTTTATCGATCATTGTGACCAGAAGCCCGATTAATACTTTTTTGAAAGAACCTGATACGGTATTCCTGCTTCCGCTTGAAACGAAGTTGAGAAGCTATTTCAAGAATTCACTGATATTAAGTTGGGTCATGCAGGGGTTTATTCTTCTGGTTGTCCTCATCGCATCTATACCGATGTATTCGAAGGTTACGGGTGCAGGAGGCACGGACCTTGGGATCATCCTGGTCGTTTTGCTTATTTTGAAGTTCTTGAATTTAACCATGCGCTGGCAGGTGTTGAAATATCAGGATACATCAGTGAGCCATTGGGACTCTCTCATCCGCTTTTTACTTAATGGAGTGATTCTTTATTTCATCTGTTCAAGGGCAAATATACTGTTTGCACTTATAACATTTTTATTATTGTTAGGACTTTACATGTATTACCGAAGCGCAACTAAAGGGTTTGTGCTTAAGTGGGAACGGCTGGTGGAATTGGAAAACAAGAGGATGAATTCTTTTTATCGAATAGCGAACATGTTTACTGATGTTCCTCATTTGAAAGGAAAGGTAGCAAGAAGAAAATGGATGGACTGGCTATTATCATTCATTCCGTATGGTGAAAAATCAACGTATACCTACCTTTACGCCCGTACTCTATTGCGATCGAATGATTATGTGGGACTTTGTTTTCGCTTGACTATCATTGGGTCAGTGATTTTAAGTGTATTCACTAACATATGGGCACATTTGATTGTAACCTTCATGTTCCTATTCATGACAGCCCTGCAACTGCTGCCGGTTTGGAAGGCTCATGAATGGAAGGTATGGGTCTCCTTGTATCCATTGCCAGCAAAAATGAGAGAATCTGCAGTGATAAAGCTTATTTCCTATTTCTTATTATTTGAGGACCTTGTCTTCGGTTTGGTCCTGCTAGTGAAAGGGGAATGGATGTCCGCTTTAGCCGCCTTGGCAATGGGGCTTGTTTTCTTGCTCGGTTTTAAAATTTATGCAGCAAAGAAAATTAAAAACTTTTAATCAGAAGCTGATTTTTCATAAAATCAGCTTTTTCTTTTAAGAAATGAAAATTGAAACTAAAAGCCTCATAGGTGGTATATACATATTTAACGGAGGTGTTAAATGATGGATGAATATGGACAAAAGGCATTATCGGAACTAATATCATGGAAAAAGAAAGTAGCCAAGAAATCCGGCAAGCTTGAGCGGATATCCAAAAAGGCACAAATCAAAATGAATAGTTATATTCCAGACCGAGTGCACAAAATGATTACTGATAGTATTAAAGGGATGATAGAGGCCGTATTATCAGGTTCGAAATATATGTCTAAAGAAAAAAATGTAGTGCTTCTATCCTTGCAGCAAAAAGAAGAATGGGTTGCGGAAACTGTAACGGCCTATCGGAAAACGGCCGTTATAGAAGGTGTTGGAACCGGAGCTGCAGGACTTTTAATTGGATTGGCTGATTTCCCATTACTGCTTAGCATCAAGATGAAGTTATTATTCGAAATATCCCGTATATATGGTTTTGATCCAAATAAATATGAGGAACGCCTATTCATACTCCATATCTTTCAGATGGCATTTTCGAGCGAGGAAAAAAAACTGGAAACATTACGGGTAATAGAAGAATGGGATTCAGGGAAATGGCCGGAAATAGACTGGCAAGAATTTCAGCAGGAATATCGCGATCACATCGATGTCATCAAAATGTTCCAGCTAGTCCCAGGGTTTGGGGCAGCTGTCGGTGCATATGCCAACCATCATTTGTTGGAACAACTTGGGGAGACGGCAGTCAATTGTTACAGAATCAGACTTCTAAAAGAGTAAGGGACGGGGAGAACCCGTCCCTTTATCATTACCGTAATAAAGATTCATTCACCTTTTGCGATGATTGTTTCTTATTGTGATAGGTTACAGCTGCAGTGCCTAATATTTTGGCTGCAATGAGCATCGCTTTTTCATCGATGTCAAACAAAGGATGATGGTGCGGATATGTATGTTCATTTTTTGGCTTGGCCCCCGTAAAGAAGAATGTACCTTTCACATTTTGTAAATAATAAGAAAAATCTTCACCTGTCATATCCGGGTCAATTTCCTCTGTAATCAAAACTTCCTTGACGGATTCAGTGCTTTCGATGAGGAATTTAGTTTCCTCAACATGTGGAATAACAGCTGGATAACCCTGAAAGTATTGATATTCATAAGTGCAGTCGGCAGCTAGGCAGGTTCCTTTAACAACCCGCTCCATTTCTTCGCTTATGAATGAACGGACATCTTCCTTGAAAGTGCGGACGGTCCCGATTATTCTAGCCTTATCTGCAATGACGTTAAAGGCATTATCCGCTACAAAGGAACCGACGGTAATGACTGCAGAATCTATTGGGTTAAGGCGGCGGCTTACGATTTGCTGTAGGGCCATGACTAGCTGGGAGCCGACTACGATTGCATCACGGGTTTTATGCGGCTGGGCTCCATGTCCGCCCTGCCCTTGAATGGTGATTTCAAAACGGTCAGCAGCGGCCATAATGGGTCCATAAGCGTATTGGACTGTTCCGGTAGGGACCGTAGCCCATAAATGGGTGCCGAAAATTACATCCACCCCATCAAGGCAGCCAGCCTCAATCATCGGTTTGGCACCTCCTGGAGCATATTCTTCAGCATGCTGATGGATAAATATATATTCACCTTCGAGCTCATCCTTAAGATCATTCAGATTTTTTGCAAGGACAAGGAGTGTCGCTGTATGGCCATCGTGTCCACACGCATGCATTACCCCGGGTACGGAAGATTTATAGGGAACTTCTTTTTCATCCTGAATGGGTAAGGCGTCGAAATCAGCGCGCAAAGCTACGGTTTTACCAGGCTTATTGCCTGTGATTTTGGCAATAACACCATTACCGCCTACATTCGTCCGGTGTTCGATTCCAAGTTTTTCATAATATCCAGCGATGAAGGCAGCCGTTTGGGTTTCTTGAAAGGAAAGCTCGGGATGTTGATGAAGATAACGTCTGATGGAAACCATTTCTTCATATGAACCATCTAGAAGATCGTGTAATTGCTGTATCATTTTGCGCCTCCTAATGATTGGATTAATTGTAAATAGTATATCATATTCTGAATGATCCAAAGTGAATTAAATACCTTGAGGAGATATATATCATGATTAAATATTCCTGGTTTGCTATGGTTTTGATTTGCTTGCTGCTATTCTTTTTTTTGATGCAAGAAGTCGAGAGTGGAAAGCCTTTAGCGTTCGATACATATTTTACGAAACTTATTTCCGTAGGTGAGAATACTTTTTCGTTCACTTTCTTCAAGTCCATTACCTATCTTGGGAAATCCAAGTTCATTGGTTTTGGAAGCTTATTATGTGTTCTATATTTGTGGATAATAAAGAAGGATTATTGGACCATGGCCATCTTCTCTATCGGTATGGCCGGGGGTGATGTATTAAATGGGTGGATAAAAAATCATATTAAAAGAGTGCGCCCTGAAAATCATTTGATGGAGATCGCTGGCTTCAGTTTTCCCAGTGGACACGCAATGGTGGGCCTTATTTTCTTCAGTATGGTTGCTTATTTAATCATGAAAGAAATTAAAGGAAACTCTTTGAAATGGGCAGTGGGAATCGGTTTCGTTTGTCTGGTTCTGCTAATCGGGGTCAGTAGGATCGCTATGAAAGTTCATTTTCCAACTGATATCTTGGCAGGTTTTGCATTAGGAGCGGCATATATTTTAACCTTGTTTAAATTGTATGAATTCCTCGGGCCTAAAGTACTTTGAAAAAAGGGTTCAGATAAAATAATTGTAAATACCCGTTGCATTTCCCCGGAAATAAAGAAGGAATTTGTCGGATTGTTATAGGTTCATATGATTTTTGGGCAGTCCCAAATAACGCTCTGTATTACTATATATTCAAAGAGGCCCATCCTTGAGGGATGGGCCTCCTATTGAGCAAGATTGGATTATTCTTCTGAATCCTTCACCAAAGTATATTGCGTTACATAGGCTTCACCTGAAAACATCTTCTGGCTGGAATTCGTAACGGGAGCTTTGGAGTCGCTGTTATGCGCCTTCTGAAAGGAACTGGATTTCTTCCAGTTCAAAAAATCGGTTTGTTTCTCCCAAATCGTTAAGATTACATAAGTTTCAGAGTTGATTGGCCGCAGTACACGAAGTGCGACGAAACCTGGTTCATTTTCAATGAATCCTGCCCTGTTTTTAAAACGATGTTCGAATACCGGCCTTCCTTCTTCACTGACAGGTATATTGTTCATGACTACATACCCATGATCCTGAAGGTTCCCTTTCCCATCAACTACTTCATACTTACGTGGAGAGCTGAAGAGCGTTTTACCTTCTGTTTCATGTAAAAGTACTGTAGTGTCAGGGTTTTGCATAAGTAATATATTTTCATTCGGATGCTTATCTTTTTTGCTTTTCAAAAAATTGAAACTGCCTGATGTGATGAATACATTCATAAATTCCCCTCCAATATCTATATAGTACCTGTATACCCATTTTACCCAATGAATAGTGCTTTTACCATTTTCAATCTAACCAATAGTCTTTGATACCGGTAAGATACTTATAAAAAAGTCGATTTTCTGACAAATAAATAGGTTGGCTATACTTCTATTATAGAAAAAGCTATAGTTTAAGGAGATTCGATTTCAAATTCAACATCCTTCTGATATTCTATGTAGGTAATGAATAAAAATAGAAACGTGATTGCTTGAAAGGTGGATATTAATGTCTAAGGAAATTACGAATGATACATTTTTAAAAGCTGCAAGAGGAGAGAAAACGGATCATGTGCCTGTTTGGTATATGCGTCAGGCTGGCCGTTCACAACCGGAATACCGTAAGTTGAAAGAGAAGTACTCCCTTTTTGAGATTACTCATCAGCCGGAATTATGCGCTTATGTGACTAGATTGCCAGTTGAGCAATATGACGTAGACGCTGCGATTTTATATAAAGATATAATGACACCGCTACCAGCCATTGGTGTGGATGTTGAGATTAAGTCCGGAATCGGTCCAGTCATAGCCAACCCGATCCAATCGGTGACAGATGTTGAAAAATTAGGCGAATTGAACCCAGAGAAAGATATCCCATATGTGTTGGACACGATTAAATTATTGACCACGGAGCAATTGTCCGTTCCTTTGATCGGTTTCTCCGGGGCACCTTTCACCATTGCTTCATACATGATTGAAGGCGGCCCATCCAAAAACTACAATAAAACGAAAGCTTTCATGTATTCCGAGCCCAAGGCCTGGTTTGCATTAATGGATAAGCTAGCGGATATGATCATCGTATATGTCAAGTCACAAATTAAAGCCGGCGTTAGTGCCATCCAAATCTTTGATTCATGGGTAGGTGCTTTGAACGTTGAAGATTACCGCGTGTTCATCAAACCGATCATGACACGTATCTTTACTTCATTGCGTGAAGAAAATGTACCGCTAATCATGTTCGGGGTCGGCGCAAGTCACTTGGCACTTGAGTGGAATGATCTTCCGATTGATGTAGTCGGGCTCGATTGGAGACTGCCAATTACAGAAGCAAGACAAATGGGAATACAGAAAACGGTACAAGGTAATCTTGATCCTGCCCTTCTTTTATCATCATGGGATGTTATAGAAGAACGGACGAAAAGGATCCTGGATCAGGGCATGGAACAGGACGGCTACATCTTTAATCTGGGACATGGGGTTTTCCCTTCCGTAAATCCGGAAACACTGAAGAGGCTGACCGCTTTCATTCATGAATATTCATCAAAAATGAAGTAAGGTGAGCGAACCATTTGCTAAAAATCCTTAATTGGATGCACAATAAAAGAACGAAATCTTTAAATGAGGTGTAATTTCATGTCAAGAAAAAAAATGGGCCTTTTAGTCATGGCTTATGGTACTCCATACACTGAAGAGGATATTGAAAGATATTATACACATATTCGTCATGGGAGACGGCCAAGCGATGAATTGATTGCCGACCTAAAAGGCAGATATGAAGCGATTGGTGGATTATCCCCGCTTGCAAAAATAACGGAAGGACAAGCTGAAGCCCTTGAAAAGAAATTGAATTCCGTTCAGGAAGAAGTTGAATTCAAGGCATATCTTGGACTGAAACATATTGAACCTTTTGTTGAAGACGCAGTGAAACAAATGCATGAAGATGGAATCAAAGAAGCGGTCAGTATAGTATTGGCACCGCATTTTTCAACATTCAGCGTGAAGTCTTATAATGGACGTGCCCAGGACGAAGCCGCTAAATGGGGGGACCTGACCATAACTTCCGTTGAAAGCTGGTATGATGAGCCGAAATTCATTCAATATTGGGTAGACCAAGTAAAAGAAGTAATCGGGAAAATGTCCTCGGAAGAACGCGATAACTTCGCTTTGATTGTGTCGGCACATAGCCTTCCTGAAAAAATCCTGCAATCAGGAGATCCGTATCCAAATCAACTGAAAGAAACGGCAGACATGATTGCTGAAGGCGCAGGGGTTACCAATTATGCAGTAGGCTGGCAAAGCGCTGGACAAACACCTGAACCATGGTTGGGACCTGATGTACAGGATTTAACCAGAGATCTTCATCGAACAAAAGGTTATAAAGCTTTCATTTATATTCCTGTTGGCTTTGTTGCCGAGCACCTTGAAGTCCTTTATGATAATGATTATGAATGTAAGGTTGTGACAGAAGAGATTGGTGCAGGTTACTATAGGCCGGATATGCCCAATGTTAAACCTGAATTCATCGATGCTTTGGCTACAATCATTTTAAACAAATTACAGGAAAAGTGATCAATCAATAGAGGAAACCAGTTTAACCATGCTTACGATTCGCTCTACATATTTTCATATGAAGTTGATAGATGCCATGCACCTGGAAAAGCGACGCTTTTTTTACTTTACCTGAGTGATTTAAATAAATACCCCTTTTGAAAAAGTGGCTGTCCATTAATGAGGATGGCCATTGTTTCTCTAAAAAATCGAAAATTTAATTGAAAAGACTGAATATTTTTGGTATGATATCGTTGAACATAATGACTATTTTGTCCGTTTGGTCAGGATCGAGGTGGGAAATGTCTGTTGATCGTAAAAAATTAATTTTAGAAGCCGCGACCAAGTCGTTTTCACTTTTTGGATATAAGGCAACGACGATGGATCAAGTCGCTAAAATTGCCAATGTGGGAAAAGGGACCATTTATACCTTTTATAAAAATAAAGAGGAGCTGTTTAAAGAAATCGTTCAGCGGATGATAGAGGAAATGAAATATGAAGCTGAACAATCTTTGGATGATCAATTCTCCTTTTTTGAAAATCTGCATCGGGCCGTTTATCGAATTCTGGAGTTCAGGCAGGAACATCAATTATCTTTAAAACTTCTTCAGGAAGAGCGGGAAATTGGTACGCCGGCCGTTCAGGAAATGGTTAATGAAATGGAAGAAGCCATTGTATCCTACATTAAGGAAAAACTAAAAATAGCGATTGATAAGGGCTATATACAGCCTTGCGATCCAGAGATAACAGCTTTCCTGATGCTAAAGATGTACCTTGCCCTGATTTTTGATTGGGAAAGGAACCATGCCCCATTAGAGAAAGAGGAAATTGCTGAACTATTTAAAATATATTTGTTCAAAGGATTATCCGTAAAGTGATAATTCTATTTTTTTGCTGAAAGTCAATGAATCCCAATAAAAAGAAGAGATGCCGATGAGCGGTATCTCTTCTTTTTATTGGGGATGTTTTTCAGCTGCGAAACTGAACCTTATATGAATTCATCCTGCTATTTGGGAAGCGGATGGTGGAACACAAGAATACTACTCTCCAGAAAGGCAATGATCACAGTGGTTTCCATAACATTCGTGCTGTTCTTCGATTTTTTTTCCGCATTCCGTGCATTGTTTCGGAGGCAGGTTTTTAAAGAACTCAACGCTACTTTGAATCATGAACATCATCTCCTGAATTATTTTATTATTCGCTTTTCTATAGTTTTATTGTATTATAACAGATTTACAATGTCAACGAATGTTTTATAACATAAGTAAAAAAGGTGAAATAAGGGCAAGAATAGTTTATATTAATGGGGAAGTCATTGAGAGAAAAAAAGGAGTGCCTAAGCATGAAAATCACCGTAATTGGCTGCTGGGGCGGTTATCCAGCTAAAAATGAGGCAAGTTCCGGCTATTTGCTTGAATATGAAGATTTTCGCATTCTGCTTGATTGTGGCAGCGGTGTTCTATCACAGCTGCAAAACCATATGAAGCCGGAGGATCTTGGTGCAGTTGTATTATCCCACTATCATCCGGATCATGTAGCGGATATTGGTGTCCTGCAGCACGCTGCGTTCATACAGCAGATATTGGGCAGCGAAAAAAGGACGATTCCTATTTATGGTCATGATTTGGACGAAGTCGAGTTTGGTAAGTTAACTTATAAAGACGTGACAAAGGGGATAGCCTACACTGCTGATCAACCCTTAACCATTGGACCGTGTAAATTTACGTTCATGAAAACAAATCATCCAGTCCCTTGTTTTGCAATGAGGATTGAAGCTGAAAATCATTCGATAGTTTACACAGGGGATAGTTCATATATGGATGAGCTTGCAGATTTCGCTAAAGACGCAAATGTTTTACTATGTGAAAGTAACTTTTACAGTGATATGGATGGTTCAAAGGCGGGGCATATGACGGCAAGAGAAGCGGGCATGCTAGCGGAAAAGGCTGACGTCCAGCTTTTGCTGTTAACTCATCTCCCACATTATGGGAATCTTGATCAACTGAAAAAAGAAGCATCCGAGGTATTCAAAAGGGAAATAGCTGTAGCTAAAACCAATCTCGAATTCCAACTATAAATGAAACATCAGTGATATGAAGTCTACAAGGAGGAACAACTGTGCTTTTTATTGATAATAAGGGAATTACAGATCCAAGAATTAACCTTGCCATTGAAGAATATGCGCTTAAACATTTAAATATAGATGAAACCTATCTTCTATTTTACATTAATCGTCCTTCAATCATCATAGGAAGAAATCAAAATACGATTGAAGAAATCAATGCCGATTATGTAGATGGAAATGGCATTACAGTTGTTCGCCGCCTTTCCGGGGGGGGAGCGGTTTATCATGACCTAGGGAATCTCAATTTCAGTTTCATTACGAGGGACGATGGGGATAGTTTCCATAATTTCAAGAAATTCACCCAGCCTGTCGTGGAAACGCTTGAGAAACTTGGAATACATGCTGAATTGAGCGGTCGTAACGATATTCTGGCTGAAGGAAAGAAAATTTCGGGAAACGCGATGTTTTCAACGAAGGGCAGAATGTTCAGTCATGGGACATTGCTGTTTCAATCAGAAATGGATCACATTGTATCCGCTTTAAAAGTGAAAAAAGATAAAATAGAGTCAAAAGGGATAAAATCAATAAGAAGCCGTGTCGGTAATATTGCTGATTTCTTAAAAGAACCGATGTCTGTTGAAGAGTTCCGTTCGTTCCTTCTGCAAAATATTTTCAAAGATAGCGGTAAGGTTACAGAGTATATTTTAACGGAGACGGATTGGGAGAAAATTCACATAATCTCTGAAGAAAGGTATCAAAACTGGGAATGGAATTACGGAAAATCGCCTAAATTCAACTTGCAAAACTCACATAGATTCCCTGTGGGGTCTGTTGACATCCGCCTTGAAGTGAACAGGGGAATTATTGAAAATTGTAAAATCTACGGCGATTTCTTCGGGGTCGGAGAGGTTGCGGATATTGAACAAAAGCTTACTGGAACACGTTATGAAAAGGAAGCAATCAGCAGGGTACTAGATGAGATCGATGTTCGTCATTATTTTGGCAATGTAACGAAAGAAGAAATATTGGCACTAATATATTAAGCCACAAAAGCCGTCCCGACTTAATAGGACGGCTTTTGTGCCTAATAATGACAGTAATTGCTTGAATATGGATAAAATTGTTGCTGTAATAGCTTTCTTTTAATATAATAAAAATGTATTTAGTTCACCATAAAAATGAATGACTATTCATTCATGCTATTTGCAGGGGAGGGAGAAAGATGAATTTATCTGAACAGCTTCATCAAATGGCTTTAAAAAAGGCGGATAAGCCAGCATATTACTTTATGGATCAATCCACTTCATATGGGGAATTGGATAAAGCCGTTACGAAGTTCGCAGACGAATTACATAGGCTGGGTGTTTCCAAAGGTGATAACATTGCGCTGTTATTAGGCAACTCTCCACATTTCATCATTTCGTTGTATGGGGCTATGCGAGCAGGGGCGACCGTAATTCCCGTCAATCCAATTTACACACCTGACGAGATTGGTTATATCCTTAATAATGGCGATGTAAAGGTTGTTGTGGCATTAGATAAGCTTTTACCCTTACTAGAGAAAATGAACCCGATCCTCTCAAGCGTAGAACAATATGTTATTTGCGAAACGCAGCAGGATAATGGGGATATTAGCGAATTTAACATCTACCCAAAAATGAAATCGTTTACAAAAATGATCGAAACGGGGGATGACGGTTTTAAAGGGCCAGAACTGGATCCTGAAGATACGGCAATCATACTCTATACTTCCGGAACAACGGGGAAACCAAAGGGGGCCATGCTCACACATACCAATATATTTTCCAATGCACATGATATTGGTGAATATTTAAAAATCTCGGAAAGTGACCGTGTCATTACGACATTGCCAATGTTCCATGTTTTCAGTTTAACGGTAGTTGTGAATGCCCCATTGATAAGCGGAGGTACGCTTTTAATTGTCCCGCAATTCAGTCCAAAGGAAATATTCAGGCAAATCAAAAAATATGATGCAACCGTTTTTGCTGGAGTGCCTACGATGTATAACTTTCTTTTCCAATATCCAGATGCGAAAGAAGATGCTTTGAAGTCGTTACGAATATGCATATCGGGAGGATCCGCAATGCCTGTGTCCCTTCTTGAATCATTCGAGCGAAAATTTAATGTCAGGGTTTCAGAAGGATATGGCTTATCCGAAGCTTCCCCAGTTACCTGCTTCAATCCTTTGGATCGTCCAAGGAAGTCGGGATCCATCGGAACCTCCATCCTTAGGGTGGAAAACAAAGTGGTCAATGAGCTTGGAGAAGAAGTGCAAATCAACGAGGTAGGAGAATTGGTTGTCAGAGGTCCGAATGTAATGAAGGGCTATTATAAAATGCCTGAAGAATCAGCCGCTGTCTTGAAAAATGGTTGGTTATATACAGGCGATTTAGCCAGGATGGATGATGAAGGCTATTTTTTCATTGTAGATCGTAAAAAGGAGCTTATCATCGTCGGTGGTTATAATGTCTATCCACGTGAAGTGGAGGAGGTTCTGTATGCCCATCCTGAAGTAGTTGAGGCAGCAGCCATAGGCGTTCCCGATCCCAATCAAGGGGAAGTGGTTAAGTGCTATGTGGTAAAGAAAAACAATGCATTGACAGAGGAAGAACTGCTTGCCTATTGCATGGAACATTTGGCCAAATATAAGGTACCGGCAAAAATTGAGTTTTTGGCTGAACTTCCAAAAAACGCGACTGGTAAAATTTTACGACGCTCTTTGAAAAACCATGTACTGCAAAACTGAATTTCATTGATCATAAGGAGATCATTGCCTATATCCGGCAATGGTCCTTTTTTTGTACAACCAAAGTGTATCATGCTGCATAAAATATATTGGAGAATCTTAAAACCTTGATTCTTGTTTCGAAAAGAGTTATGATTGTCATTAAAAATTTCCACATAATTGTAAGGAGGGGTTAGATGAGAGATGTAAAGCTTTTGGATATTTTTACACATCCCATTGCTCAAAAATACTTGAACCGTTCAGGTCTGGCACATGCGATTGCGGTAGCATACCATGCGTTTCACTTAGCAAACGAGTATAATGTCGACCCTGATATTGCTGCTAAAGCTGGACTTTTGCATGATATGGGTCATTTCACCTGGTATCGCAATGGTAAATGGGATTATGATCTGTATAAACAAAATGATATTCACCCCATCAAAGGTGCAGAACGAGCACATAAACTTTTAATCCGCTTGGGGGAAAACCCGATAAAGGCAAAGACCATTTCCCTCGCCATTTTATTTCACACCGATTCGTTCTTACCTTCAAATGATATTATTCGTACACCGCTTCAGCAAGTCGTCAAATGGGCCGACGAAAAAGATGAAGAAGAAGGTGGAAAACACCATTATCGCAAAATTGATTTTCCCCGGGCACAGGAGAGCATCATGAAACTTGATACGCTCATAGATGAGGAACAAAGAAGAAGGCTATCATCCTGAAGACAAACGGGTGATAGCCTTTTTACTGTCAGGAGGTACACTTTTTAAGCATTTTACAGTTTAAATTTGTTATCAGGTGAATTAATGATGTAAAGTATAGACCAATAGAACTATTAGCGCGGGCAATTATAAAAAATTATCGGATTAATAACAATAATGAAAGTAACAGGTGATGTTATGAAGTCGATTAAGCTATTGATATATGGTGGTCAGGGAAGATTTGAGGAATTCATCGAAAAAGAAGAAGACATTAAGGCCATAGGGGTGACTGGAAGTGAAATGGACCTTCTTGATTTTAATCACACATCATCAGTCATGCCGATCCTAAAGGTAAAACATCCATCCACTCCTTTCCTCATTTTTACTGCCTATTCAGAAGATCATTATCTTATCGAAGCGATATGCCATGGTGCAGCAGGTTATGTGTTACAGGATGGCGGAATGAAACAAGTGCTGTCGGCAATCCGTCAATGTGCCAACGGTCAGATAGTTTATCCCGCCTCATTTAAATCAATTTTAATGAAGAAGCTGCAGCAGGATGTTGAAAGATCACCAGTAACTTTGGATAAGGCAATCGAAAAATTGGGGGCCTTTTCTAAACGCGAGTATGAACTGCTTATCCTGCTGACCCAAGGTGAAACAAATCAGCAAATCTCAAAAAAACTTTTTCTATCCATCGGCACGGTAAAAAACTATATAAGCCGTATTTACAAAAAACTGAATGTTAATAATCGACCGGAGCTTATGGCACTTTTGTATAGTTTTCAAAAAAGCGGGATGAAGGGATGACTACCTCATGCCCGCTGTTCCGTTAGTCGGCTTCATTATCGATTTCGCATTCCAAAAAATTTGATGAAACGATTTACATCAAGGTAATTAGGTGCCGGCAAAGGGATAAATTCGTCGTTACCTTAAACCTCCAAAGCCCTCCGTTTTTTTTAAAATATCTCTGCATATTCATCATTTCATCTCCTCGATGTCAATATTATCCCGGAAGTACATTTTTGACTGAAGGTGTATTCTGTGAAATCTTAAGGTTGATAATAAAGAATAAAAAATAAAAAAATGATGGAGATTGAAAGGAATAAATAATATAGAAGGGAAATGCGGTTCTAACCTGTCCATTTTGGATTAAACTATTAAGAGGAGATTCGTTTAAGGAGGGGCATCATGGTTAGAAAATGGGCTGGAAGAGCGATTCTGTTATATATCCTTTATGCAGCGGCGATGTATTGGTATATTTTTTATGGAGCTGATACCTCGATTCCCGAAGCTTTGCGTGGAACTGCAGCAGATCCTGCAACATTTCTGAATGCAAGGGAACTAAAGCTTAGCGAAGAGTATTCAGGACTGCGGAATTTTATTTTTTTCGTATCCAGGCCATATGAATGGCTGCTGTATTTCTTCATTTTATTATTTGGTTTTTCAAAAGCATTTGAAAAGTCGTCAATGGCAGTCTCGAAATGGAAAGCGGTCAGAACGGGCATCTACTTATTCTGGCTTTCCGTTATTTCTTACCTGGCACTGTTTCCAATCAGTTTCATCGGATATCGGATGAGCAGGAGTTACCATATAAGTACACAAAGTTTCACCTCGTGGATGAAGGATGGAGTCATCGAATTCTGGGTGAATTACGGGATGATGTTCATCATCGTGTCCGTTTTGTATTGGTTAATGAAGAAAAGTGTGAAGAAGTGGTGGCTCTATGCTTGGATGTTGTCCATTCCATTTACCTTGTTTCTGATGTTTGTACAGCCTGTATTGATTGATCCGCTATATAATGAATTCTATCCGCTCAAAAATAAAGAGCTGGAAACGGAAATATTGGCACTTGCCTCACAGGCTGAAATTCCTGCTGAACACGTGTATGAAGTAAATATGGCGGAAAAGACAAATGCCTTGAATGCATACGTGACCGGCATAGGTTCCAACTCAAGAATAGTCCTTTGGGATACGACCCTGCACAAACTGAAGGAAGATGAAATCCTTTTTATCATGGCACATGAAATGGCTCATTATGTGGAAAAGCATATTTATATAGGGATTGCAGGTTATTTAGGACTGACTTTAATCGGTTTGTGGCTGACATCGAAAATCATGAATTTTATCATTAAACGCTGGGGCCATCTGTTAAAGGTTCGTTCTATTGACAGTATTTCTTCTCTTCCTTTATTTCTCTTAATAACGTCTGTGCTGCTCTTTGCTTCGAGTCCGCTGTCCAATTATGTTTCCAGATATCAAGAAACAAGGGCTGACCGTTATGCCATTGAAATGACCGGGGATAAAGAATCAGCAATCACGACGTTCCAGGAACTCACGAGGTCGGGTTTGAGTCAAGTCAACCCACCATTCCTGGTTAAATGGCTGCGGTATTCCCATCCAACCATGCTCGAGCGGATTTCAACGGTTGAAAATACAGATACAAAGGGTGATTGAAAGCCAGCTGAAAACCAGCTGGCTTTTTTCTTCTATATCGGAAAAATGTAAGTTTGTAAGTTGTTTTCAGAAAAAACTATTATTTTTAAAAACCTAAGGTTCTCTACTATAATAAATTAAATTCCCAGTTCGTTTTAAGGAGATCGGATATGTATAATGTACTTTTGATCACTATGGGCTCAGTGCTTGTTGCAGTAGCCTATAACTTATTTTTGATACCTCATTTAATTTTAAGCAGCGGACTTAGTGGACTTGCGATTATGTTCGGAATCATCACTCCGGTCAACACAGGGATATTGAATTTTCTGTTGAACCTGCCATTGCTGATTCTTGGATACTTGAAATTAGGGAGACGCTTTATCACCTATACGATATTATCAGTTGTCGTGATATCCGTCAGTTTATACCTCATTCCAGTTCACGGAATATCCACTGATCCGATTTTGTCTTCTTTATTTGGCGGAATCATATCGGGATTCGGTATAGGCATCATCTTTCGTGCTTCAGGTTCTTCAGGCGGTTTTGATATCATTGCCATGCTTTTGGCTAAGAAGAGCGACTTTCCACTTGGTACAATGCTTTCGGTGATGAATGCAGTTGTGGTGGTTATCTCAGGCTTCATCTTTGGTTGGGATGCCGCATTATATACGCTGATTTCCATTTATGCAGCAGGAAAGGTGATCGATACGATCCATTCCAATCACATTAAATTAACATTGATGATCGTTACCAAAAAGAGTGACGAAATGAAAACCAAGCTCTTGACCAACCTTTATCGTGGAATTACAGTCATGGATGGTGAAGGTGCATATTCAGGAGAAAAGAGTAAAGTAATGATGACAGTCATTACACGTTATCAGTTAACCGATGTAAAAACGATGATAAAAGAAGTGGATCCGAATGCTTTTGTCAATATAACCGAAACAGCCGAGGTCATGGGGATGTTTCATAAAGAGTGATGATAATTAGAAAAGCCTCCCAATATTATGGGAGGCTTTTCTGATCATTAGGCTTTTTTATTCATGCATTTTAATTGCCGAACTGTTTTAGTAAAACGTTCATTTCAGAACTTAGTTTTAAGAATAAAGGTTGGTTTTTCATATCCAAGGCTTCATCGATCTGTTTTGCAAGGATATTCTTTTTGGTAGTAAGGACGGCTTCCTGAATAATCATATCAATTAACATTTCCTGAACCACGGCATCGTTTTTCATTTCGCTCATTGATAAGGACTTCACTGACTCTGAATAAGATTTTTCATTTTTCAAAGTTACCACCCCTGACCCTTTTTATTATTATATGGATTTGAGCGGATAAAATCAACTGAAAATTTAAAAAATTTAAACATTAATAGAGAATGTGTCATTTAGATGACGAAAAAGCCACTAAATAAAAGAATTCTTAATTTTTCGTGAACTCCCTTTTTATGTTTTAGGGTTGTGCTATTATAGTGAGTAATTTAACATACATTTACTATTCCCCTTCACTCTTCTTGGACAATGGGGAATGGAGGGGTACAAGCAATCAAGAGTATAAGCTTCGGTAAAGTAAAAGCGGTGTTTAGTAATGAGGAAGAGGTGGATTAAAAATGAAGGAAAACAATCAGGGAATCATCGAGGAATATGAAATCACGCCACATACACTAATGGTTTCGCCAATCAATTATGGGAGTAAAATATATTCCCGTATCGTTGAAATGGAGGACGAGTTCATCTCCCCGTTTAAACCCATGGAAATAATAAAGAAAAGCTGTGAGTTCTTCGGATCAAGTTATGAAGGACGCAAGCAAGGCACGAAACAGCTCATAAACATCACACATAAAGCACCGATCGCGATTGATCCGACCAGTTCGATTTTCTTCTTTCCGACTACATCTCCGTTGCGTCCTCAATGCATCTGGCTATCACATGAGCATGTGGCATCCTGTGATCGCCTGGATTCCAAACATACAACCATCACATTCAGGAATAGACAAACTATCGATATAGCAGTATCATGCAGTTCTTTCGAAAACCAGCTGCACCGGACATCTTTTTTAAAAACGAAATTGATCCAGAGAATTGAGGAGACAAAGAGGAAATCCTTCTATCTGTTTTCCGATGCAAATGGGGCAAAGGCTTCAGAGGTAATGTCAAAGTATATACCGCGTTAGTGGGGTTTCAGGGATAATCATAAAAGAATGCAAACGGGATTCATTCAAAATTAAAGCAAGCCCTTCTTATTAAAGAAGGGCCCCGGAATTAATCCTCAAATAATTCATCCATTAAATCGTCAATCTCTTTTCTTAACTGCTTAGTGCCTTCTTTGGAAATGGTGATCGTATTACCATCGATAATCAGCATATCTCCTACTTTTGCTCCCTTGGGAAGAGCGCTTTTAGGAAAATCCTTCATGTCGCCACCTTCGATTTCAACGACAGCGATCTTTCCCTCGAAGCGATCGATAATTCCTTGTACCATTTATTTCACCGTCTTTACAGTAATTTTCTGACCTGTAGAAGTAAAAATAATGTTACCTGATTTATCTGTGCGATAAGTTTTGGCTTTCACTGAATTCAACCGTTTTACAACAGTAGAAGTAGGGTGCCCATATCCATTTTTCCCTACACTGATTACAGCGTATTTCGGTTTTGCTTTGTTAATGAAAGCTGAACTTGTTGATGTTTTTGCACCATGATGGCCGACTTTAAGTACATCCACACTTGGTACCAGTTTTTTAGCCAGCATATCTGACTCTGCTTTTACTTCAGCATCACCTGTAAACAAGAATGTTTTTTTGCCGTGTTTAAGTAAAAGGACTGCACTCCAATTATTTAAGTCAGACTTAGCATATTCTTTAACAGGTGCAATGAATTTAAGGGAATTATCCTTAGCTTTAGTGTTGATTTCCACGCCAGTCTGCGCCTTTTTTATTGTAAGCTTCTTCTGCTTAACAGCCGTTAAAAAGTCTTTGTATGCTTGGGTAGTATGAGAAATTTTAGGGGCATACACAGATTTCACATTAAGCGATTTTATCACATAAGCCAGACCGCCCACATGATCCGCATCTGGGTGAGTGGATACTAATGCATTAAGTGTTTTTACCTTTTGTTTTTTTAGGTAGGCTACAACTTCGTCGCCCTTTCCTTTACCGCCGCCATCGATTAAAACGTTTTCGTTACCTGTTTGAATAAGGATTGAATCTCCTTGTCCTACGTTGATGAAATGTACCTTCACATTTGAGGCTGCCTCGGTTGTTTTAAGTCCTGTGAATAAAGACAAAACAAGAACAGCGACCAGTAGAATATTTATTTTCTTCATTTTTTTCCCTCCAATAATAATTTACCATGTGTAACAGGGAAAATGGGGATTTGGACATAATTTTCCTTGTGATAAAAAAAGGAAGATGGGCGTCTGAATCGTGGTTAGGTAAAATAGACCTAGGTATTTATATTTAATTAACAAAGCTATTAATTTACAGGTGAAAAGACAATAGAAAATCTATTTCTCTCAGAATTTTATTAGAAGAATGTTATAAGTATGGAGTTGACATGCTTGGTATTGAAGGAGCAGGCTACGTATTTGAAGTTGAAAGTACAGAGCGTTATAGAGAATGTTGATGAGTTTGTTTACTGTTTAAGAATAATAGATGAATATTATGGAGTTCGACCGGATTATATAAGCAGAATTGAATAGATATAAAACTTGTAATGAATATATACAAGATAGCTTTCAAGAGGCAATTGAGAACTGGGATTGATACCATATCGGAAATGTCTTGCACTTTCGAATTAATTATTTCTTATAAAAACCATGCAAATAAAACATTGCATGGTTTTTATAAGAAACAAGGGATTGAGGAAATTTTTCACAATCAAGCAATGGGGTATGAATTTGTTAATAGTTCACTTCATAATGCATAATATAATAGACACCACATGATGTATCAATAATTTTGTTCAGTATTTCACAAGCGTTTTCGCGAAAGGTTCTTATTTTTTTGGCAGGTAAATTAATACTTTACATATCAATTGATGGTTACAAGTAGATGATAGTAAGTATGGATATGCAATTAACAATCTTTTGCAAAAACATTATACGGACTCTAAAATGATAGTGTTGGATAATGGTTATTATACGAGCCCGGCCTATTATTCGTTAAGGACTGTGTCCTTGAATCGTTCAGTGCAAATCATGAGTGATGTGTTACATTCTTCGGCGGGTAATGACATTAGTTACTTTAGCATTGATTTGTCGAAGCGCCTCTTTCAAGAAAGCTGTTTTCCTAACTTTCTCATCAATATGATGAGTGCGGAAACGATCATAACGGGGGTCACTCCAACCTTTGCCAAGGAATATGTAAATAACTTTGATTTAAAGAATCTTAAAACTAAAATGGTTCACTTGATTACATAGGTTATGCCTTGATCGAAAATTGAAAATCCATGTTTGAACAAGCCAATTATTATATGATTATGGAACATTCATACATGTGAATGGAGGTAAGTAAGTCCTATCGATCTTGATTATCAAAAATTGACCTCCCGTAACTTTATGAAGCAGGAAAGGTGGGATGCGTTGTTAATGGCATACATACTTACAACGAAGGTCATCTGTACCCTTCCCGAAAGGCTCCAAACACCCATAGTTCACAAACATATAGTGGTGATGCCTGTAACCCGCTAATTCCTTGAACGGTGTCTTTTTTCGAAAAAGTAATAACATAACAAGTCTTCGGTTTTGTTGCGAAGGCGGGGATTGAAATAATTATGATGTTCCTCGTATCCTTTATATAAAAAACAATACATCGTGAAGGATTCATCGCGTTTGATTTCACTAACCTTAATATTCTCCTTGCGCAAATATCGCCTTACCTCGGCAAGTTCGTCTTGAACCACTTTTAAAATATGTTCGACTAGCTCCGAATAGGGCCTTTTTAATTTAAACGGACTAATTTCGATGACCTTGAGATCCCGGTTTAAGACTGTTATAACCATAGGGAGGTAGATGGCTTTTTCAATCATATTTCGGTCATCTTCTGGAATGCGGGTCATCTTGACCGCTCCTTTCTAAAGTAGCACGGTTTTTAATATTAGTATGTATACTATGTAAAAAAGAACGTTTGTTCTGTTTTTTTATCCTAATGTATTTTCAGTGTATATGCAAGCGGTTTTGATAAATCTAGAAATATTCGTTAACAAGATTATGTTTTCCGGAGTTAGGGAAAGTATGAAGGTATATGGATAATAATTCTTGCAATTTCAGGGGAAAGTGATATATCTAAAATAAACAGTTTTTAATAAGTTTATGCTGCTTGGATAGCAGCATGTCGAGGGAGATAATTATGGATTTGGATACTATACGTGAGTGGTTTACACTTGATCATATATCTGCACTTATTCAGCAATATCGCTCATTCGGTCCAATTCCCGGGATCTTACTGCCGATGCTGGAAGCTTTTTTGCCCTTTTTGCCTTTAGTGGTGTTCGTGCTTGCTAATGCAACGGCTTTTGGCCTATGGTGGGGATTTTTATTTTCTTGGATTGGTGCGGTAGCGGGTTCTTTTTTGATCTTTTGGATTATTAGAAGATATGGTCAAACGAGGTTTTTCCGGTTTTTGCAAAAGCATAAACAGGTGCAGAGGTTGATGGTTTGGGTGGAAAGCCATGGATTCGGTCCTTTGTTCATATTGCTCTGCTTCCCTTTTACACCTTCGGCCATCGTTAATATCGTGGCAGGACTTTCAAAAGTCAGTCCCTTGCAATATGGACTTGCAGTAGTGGGAGGGAAAGCGGTGATGATCTTTACGATCAGCTTCGTAGGTTACGATTTAGTATCCTTAATTCATAAACCTGTGCGTACGATCATTATCGGGATCGTCATCTTTATCCTATGGTATGTGGGGAAAAGACTTGAAGTCCGGTTAAATAAAAGCATGAAGAGGGAAGAAGGACAATAAATTAGTATATAAATGCAGTAGGGGTTGAAATAGATGGAAAAAACAAATAAGAATTCTTTATCCGATTGGATAAAACCAGCGATGATAGCTTTTGTTATTTACATCTTAATCCGTACATTTTTCTTTTCAAGCTATGATGTTGAAGGGAAGTCGATGCAGCCGACCCTAGAAGATGGAAATAAACTTGTCGTGAATAAAATCAATTACCAGATTCATGATATCAACCGTTTTGACATTATTGTTTTTCATGCGAATTCACAAGAAGATTATGTTAAGCGAGTTATAGGGATTGCAGGTGACCAAATTCGTTATAAAGATGATTGGCTTTACGTAAATGGTAAGAAAGTGGATGAGCCTTATCTTGAGAAATTCAAGGAAGGTTTCCCGGAACAGGACTTTACGGGTGATTTTACATTAAAAGAATTGACGGATGTAACCAAAGTTCCGGAGGGCAAGCTTTTTGTCATGGGTGATAATCGTCTTGAAAGTGCTGACAGCCGTCACTTTGGTTATATACCGGTTGAAAATGTTGTCGGTAAAGTGGATGTTCGATATTGGCCGGTCAAAGATTTCAATTATAAATTTACAGGTGAATGATCGTGGAAGCCCAAAATTATGTGGGCTTTTTCTTTTGGGGAAAAACGCGAACGTACGATTGGTGTTTTTTAAAGGGAAACGGTAAAATAATAGAAAGTAAATCTAATTGGAAACAGAAACCTAGTCATGGTGACTAAAGTATTTCTGGTATGATGGATCTAGATATTATGTTGTAAGGGGGAAAAAGAGATGTCACTCCGTTTTTTACTGGGAAGATCGGGTGCAGGGAAAACTTCGAATATATTGGACGAAATTCGCTCCAAATTGGCAGAAAATCCCGAAGGAAATCCAATTATCTACCTCGTTCCTGATCAGATGACGTTTCTATCTGAATATAAATTAATTAAAACACCAGGCCTTGCCGGAATGATCCGGACACAGGTTTTTAGTTTTAGCAGGCTTGCTTGGCGCGTTCTTCAGGAGACCGGGGGGATGAGCCGGCTGCATTTGGACAGCGTTGGCGTTAATATGTTGATACGGAAGATCATGGATGATAAAAAGGAAGAGTTAAAGATGTTTCGTCGTTCTGCTGATAAGCAGGGGTTCATTGCACAGATGGAGCTAATGCTGGCTGAGTTCAAGCAGTATTGCATCCAACCTGATGACATTCAAAACTATTTGGCCGAAACCTCACAGGCCGGCAGCGGCATTCAGGATAAACTGCATGATCTTGAATTGGTCTATCAGGCTTTTGAGGATGAAATGGTTAACAAATATTTAGATTCCGAAGACTACTTCACTTTGCTGATCGAGAAAATGGCAGGTTCTTCCTATATAAGGGATGCGGATATATATATCGATGGTTTTTATAGTTTGACTCCACAGGAATTATTGATTGTGGAAGAAATGATCAAGCTGTGCAGGAGTGTAACGATCTCGCTGACGTTAGATCAGCCCTACAGACAATACGCTCCGGATGATTTGCAGTTGTTCAGGCAAACGGGAAATCTATATCATCACCTTTATCACGCTGGATTGAGGAATGGCATACCGATTTCAGAAGATCGAATTCTAAAGGGAACGGAAAGGTTTGGAAAGAGCCCGGGACTGAATCATCTGGAAACTTATTTTGCCATTCGACCTGCACAAACTTTTGAGCAGTCGCCTGATGTAACGATCGCCCAGGCAGTTAACCGCAGAGCCGAGATCGAAGGAGTTGCCCGGGACATCTTGTCGCTGGTCAGACAGAAGCAGCACCGTTTCAGTGATATTGCGATTTTAGTCCGGAATGGAGAAGCGTACGCAGATATTTTACAAACTGTTTTTCGGGATTATCAAATTCCCTTGTTCGTCGATTCCAAACGGACGATGCTGAATCATCCTCTGATTGAGCTGATTCGTTCCACTTTGGAGATCATCAATGGCTATTGGCGCTATGAGCCGGTATTTCGTGCCATCAAGACGGAGCTTCTATTTCCGCTGCAAAATAACCACGATAGAATGCGCGAACAGGTAGATAAGCTGGAAAACTATGTGCTGGCCCGTGGCATTAAAGGAAGCAGGTGGACGTCCAAAGATCGTTGGACCTACCGGCGCTTCCGCGGACTGGAACTCGAGGACCGGAATCAAACGGATAAGGAAATGCAGCTTGAGCAAGAGTTGAATGAGCTGAAGCAATTATTTACCGAGCCCATCTTGAAGCTCTCAAAACGTGTTAAAAAGGCTGTTAATGGCAGGGAATTGTGTGAAGCCCTTTATCTATATCTTGAAGAATTGCATGTATCGGAAAAATTGGAAAAGCTGAAACAAGAGGCAGAAGCAGCAGGTGATTTGGTATCGGCAAGAGAGCATGAGCAAACATGGAATGCAGTTGTCGACCTATTGGATCAATTCGTTGAACTGCTGAGCGGGGAAGAGCTTTCCATGAAACAGTTTGCAGTTATCATTGAAGCTGGTCTGGAGTCGCTTGAATTTTCTTTGGTACCGCCGGCAATTGACCAAGTATTGGTCGCTAATCTAGATTTATCCCGTCTGGATGATGTGAAGACAGCTTTTGTCATCGGCCTGAACGAAGGGGTTTTGCCAGGAAAAGCTGTATCAGACGGGATATTTTCAGATAGTGATCGTGAGGCGCTGCTGGCTGGTGGACTTGATGTTGCCCCAAGTTCAAAAGTGCGCCTGCTGGATGAGGAGTTTACAGCGTACAAAGCCTTTACTACGCCTGCTGAGGCCCTTTATTTATCATATCCGCTTGCCGATGAGGAAGGAAAGGCACTTTTACCCTCATCTTATTTGAAACGGGTAAGGGACGTATTGCCGAACGTGTCCGATGTGTATTATATGAACGATCCGTCCGATCTGCCTGCTGAGGAACAGGTGAAATATGCTGCAAATCATGATGTTGCCCTATCGTACCTGGCTGCCCAATTGCAGCTGAAAAAAAGGAACTATCCAATCCATTCACTATGGTGGGATGTATATAATGCCATTATGGATGATGAAATGGCCGGTCCTTCAGCAACTAAGGTTTTATCGAGTCTTTTTTATCAAAATAGAACAAAGAAATTATCTGAGGAAACAAGTAAGCAATTATACGGTGAGAGCATTCTTACAAGTGTATCCCGGATGGAAATGTTCAATAGCTGCCCGTTTTCCCATTATGCCGCTCATGGCTTGAAATTGCGGGAACGGCAAATTTTCCGTTTGGATGCCCCGGATATAGGCGAGATGTTCCATGGAGCGTTGAAAATGATTTCCGATTATTTAAAGGAACATGATATTCCATGGTCTGCATTGACCCCGGAACAATGCTTGGAACTGGCCAGAATTGCTGTGGAGAGACTTGCTCCTAAACTCCAAAATCAGATTTTGTTAAGTACGAACCGCCATCACTATTTACGCCGGAAACTGGAACACGTGATTGGTCGGGCCTCGATCGTATTAAGTGAACATGCAAAGGTGAGCGGTTTTGCCCCAGTCGGATTAGAACTTGGATTCGGAAAAAATGGCGAGCTTCCTCCACTTTCTTTCACATTGAAAAACGGTACGAAGATGGAACTGATCGGGCGGATCGATCGCGTGGATAAAGCGGAAGAAGATGAGGGTGTCTATTTGCGTGTGCTCGATTATAAGTCGAGTGAAAAGGAACTGAACATGAGTGAAGTGTATTATGGACTCGCGCTGCAAATGTTGACATACTTAGATATCGTCGTCACCCATTCCAAGTCGCTTATAGGAAAAGAAGCGATTCCAGCCGGCGTTTTGTATTTTCATGTGCATAATCCTGTTGTCAAATCAAAGGGAATGCTCAGTTTGGATAAAATTGAAGAAGAAATTTATAAAAGTTTTAAAATGAATGGACTTGTACTAGATCATTCAAATGTCATTCAGATGATGGATACCTCGCTTGATATTGAAAATTCGGGTAAGTCGGATATCATTCCAGCTGGATTTAAAAAGGACGGATCGCTCCTTGCGGCTTCCAAAGTTGCCAGCAGGGAAGAGTTCTCGCTTCTGAATCATCATGTGCGCCGTATTTATCAGGAGGCTGGTGATCGAATGGTCGATGGTGATGTGGATATAACGCCATATAAATTAAAGGAAAAAACGCCGTGTACCTTCTGTTCCTTTAAATCTGTATGCCAATTCGACCAGTCACTGGAGGAAAACCAATTCAGGAATTTGGCACAGAAGAAACAAAATGACGTTCTTGAGCTATTAAGGGGGGAGGGAGAGAACGATGAGTAAAACGAAAATTCCTGCTCTGCCAGGAGACGTGACTTGGACGGAAGATCAATGGAAGGCGATATGGGCTAAAGATCAGGACATTCTGGTTGCGGCCGCTGCAGGTTCAGGGAAAACAGCGGTGCTGGTCAATCGGATCATTCAAAAAGTCATTTCCGAAGAAGATCCAATCGATGTAGATGAACTGCTCGTCGTTACATTCACCAATGCCTCGGCTGCCGAGATGCGCCATCGGGTAAGTGAGGCATTAGAAAAAGCGATCAATGATAATCCGCATTCACAGCATTTGCGTAAGCAGTTGAGCTTGATTAATCGTGCTTCGATTTCCACACTTCATTCCTTTTGTTTAGAGGTGATCAGGAAGTATTATTATCTGACGGATATTGACCCGGGCTTCCGGATTGCAGATTCTACGGAGATCCAGCTGCTCCGTGATGAAGTGATGGAAGAGCTTTTCGAGGAGCAGTATGGCCAAAGTGATAATGAAGAGTTCTTTAATTTGGTTGATGCTTTCACAAGCGATCGAAACGATGATGCGCTTCAGAATATGGTTCGATCGCTTCATGATTTTTCGCAATCGAATCCTGATCCGGCCCGATGGCTCGATGGTGCTGCTAGCATGTATGAGTTGGCAGATGATGATGGGATTGATGTTCTTTCGTTTATCGATTCATTGAAGTTTGATATTGGTTTACAATTGGACACTGCCAGGGACTTATTGGAACGCTCATTTGCGTTGACAAAAATCCCTGGGGGGCCGGCCCCAAGGGCTGAGAACTATATAGCTGATCTTGCCCTGGTTGCTAAACTTTCGGAAGTGAAGGATCAATCCTGGAACGCTCTTTATGAAGAAATCCAAAATGTGAAATTTGGAACGGCAAAACGCCTTACTGGTGGAGATTTTATCAAAGAAGTTACGGATGAGGCTACCAAGTATCGTGATAAGGCGAAGAAGATCATCAAATCGTTACAGGAAGAGTTATTTTCCCGTAAACCGGAAAGCTATCTGCGTGATATAAGGGAGCTCAAGGGCTATGTCGATACACTTGTAATGCTTGTTAAACAGTTTGACGATCGATTCTTCGCTGCAAAAGCAGAAAAGAACTTGGTGGATTTCGCCGATTTGGAACATTATTGTCTTCAAATTTTGACAGGGGAAACTGTGGATGGTGAACGAAAACCTTCAGCGGCAGCCGTAGAATATAGGAACCAGTTCAAAGAGGTACTCGTAGATGAGTATCAGGATACGAACCTGGTTCAGGAATCCATCTTAAAACTGGTGACGGCTGACGGCGAATATAATGGGAATCTTTTCATGGTTGGCGATGTCAAGCAGTCCATTTACCGGTTCAGGCTTGCGGAACCGAATCTCTTCCTTGGAAAATACACACGTTTTACTCATGATGGTGTTGATTCCGGACTGAAAATTGATTTAAACCGCAATTTCCGGAGCCGTAAGGAAGTTCTCGATGGGACCAATTTCTTGTTTCAACAGTTGATGGGCATTACAGTCGGTGAGATTGATTATGATGAAGATGCCCAATTGAAAAAAGGTGCCCCATATCCCGAAGACGATCCAAATCCGATCGAACTCCATTTAATTGATGGAACAGCCGATCCGGAAGCTCATTCGGAAACGGAAGGATCGGATGGCGGGTTTGAAGCCGAGGAGCTTGAAAAAGCACAGCTCGAAGCAAGGCAGATGGCCAAGCTCATTAAAAAGGCTATAAGCGAAAAGCATCGGATATATGATACGAAAACCAAAAAGTACCGATCTGCCACTTATCGAGACATGGTCATTCTTCTTCGATCGATGCCATGGGCACCGCAAATCATGGAGGAATTTAAAAAGCAGGGAATTCCAGTATATGCCAATTTGTCGACAGGGTATTTTGAAGCGACCGAAGTGGCCATCATGATTTCCTTATTGAAGGTGATAGATAACCCGCAACAGGATATCCCATTGGCATCCGTTCTCCGTTCACCTATCGTCGGGCTGGATGAAGAAGAGATGTCACAGGTGCGTTTATTCCATACAGGAAGCTATTACGAAGCGCTAGCTGATTTTTACAGAAAGAGTGACCCGGAAGAACATCCGGGGCTTTATGAAAAAGCCTCTGCGTTTTATAAAAAACTAGTGAAGTGGAGGAAGCTTGCCAGGCAGGAAGCATTATCAGATTTGATCTGGCTACTATACCGCGAAACGCAGTTTTATGATTTTGCAGGTGGGATGCCGGGTGGCAAACAGCGTCAGGCCAATTTAAGAGCGCTCTATGACAGGGCAAGGCAATATGAAGCAAGTTCTTTCCGCGGTCTGTTCCGTTTCTTGCGTTTTATAGAAAGGATGCAAGAACGTGGGGATGATTTAGGGGCAGCTCGGGCTTTAGGGGAACAGGAAGATGTAGTCCGGCTGATGACGATTCACTCCTCAAAGGGGCTTGAGTTCCCGATCGTGTTCATTGCCGGCCTTTCCAAGCAATTCAATATGATGGATTTACGCAAGCCCTATTTACTGGACAAGGATTATGGCTTTGCGGCAAAGTATGTGAATTCCGAATTACGGATAACTTATCCATCCCTCCCTCAATTGGCTTTCAAGAAAAAAAAGCAACTTGAATTAATTGCCGAGGAGATGCGTGTCCTCTACGTGGCGCTTACAAGGGCTAAGGAGAAGCTTTATTTGATTGCCAGTATCAATGATGCTGAAAAAACGCAGCAGAACTGGGAAAGTAATGCGGCACATGGAGAGTGGCTATTAAAGGACTATGTACGGGCAGGTGCAAAAAGTTATCTTGATTGGATTGGTCCATCCCTTGTCCGACATCGGGATTCTCTTGGTGCTGCAGGTCTTGGCTTGGAAATGGAGTCGCATCCATCGAATTGGTCCATTTCCGTCATTCCAAGTGAAGAGCTTGCTGTTCTGGATGAGGAAGAGGCACTGGTTCAAGAGCAAATGCTTGATCATGTCCAGAAATCGGAGAAGGTCGGTATCGCTTCCGAGTTTTATGATGATATCAAGGAACAGCTGGAATGGGAGTACCCAGAGCATGATGCGACGGTGTATCGTTCCAAGCAATCCGTTTCTGAACTAAAACGTCAATATGAACTCAAGGACGAGCAAAGCTCCACAGAGTTGTTGCGTAAATTTAAGCGGCCTATCACGAAGCGGCCGACTTTCATGCAAGAAAAGTCACTGACCCCCGCTGAAAGGGGTACGATTACACATTTAGTCATGCAGCATATCGATCTATCTAAAGAGATTACCATTCAATCGATTCAGGAACTGATCGTTGACTTGATTCAACGTGAGTTGTTGACGGAGGAACAGAAAGAAGCTGTGGACCCTGAGGCGATCGTCGATTTCTTTGACAGTGAAATCGGGCAAAGAATGCAGAGGGCCGGGAGCATTCGCCGTGAAGTGCCATTTACGATGTCGTTGCCTGCAAAGGAAGCTTATAGCGATTGGGCAGCTGGAGATGAAGAGATCCTTATTCAAGGTGTGATTGATTGTATCTTTGAGGATGAACAAGGTCTTGTGCTCCTCGATTATAAAACGGATACCATCACCGGCCGTTTTGCTAGCGGGTATGAAGGGGCTAAAGAGATTCTTGCCGATAGATACCGGATGCAGCTTCAGCTTTATACGAGGGCTGTTGAAGGGATAATGAATAAGAAGGTAACCGGCCGTTACTTGTTTTTCTTTGATGGCTCGCATTTATTGGAAGTATAAGAGAGAAGGAGTGTCCCATTGATGTGGGACCTTCTTTTTGGTTAAATAAACAGAATAGTTTGAAAAGGTATAAATGCTTACTATATACTAGTGGAGAAAAATACCTTTTTAAAGGAGTAGAGAAGAGTATGACGAGTGAGATCAAGAGTAAGGGGTACTTTGGTGAGTTTGGTGGAAGCTTCGTACCAGGTGAACTTCAGGAAGTTATGGATATTTTGGAAACGGAATTCCTGAAATACAAGGATGACCCGGAATTCATTGAGGAGTTTCAATATTATTTGAAAGAATATGTCGGGCGCGAAAATCCGTTAACACTTGCGAAGAATTTAACGAAAAAGGTTGGCGGGGCAAAAATATACTTGAAGCGTGAGGATCTGAATCATACAGGTGCTCACAAAATTAATAATGCGATCGGACAAATCCTGCTCGCTAAACGGATGGGTGCTAAACGCATCATAGCAGAAACGGGCGCGGGGCAGCATGGTGTGGCGACTGCGACAGCATGTGCGATGTTTGGCATGGAGTGTGTGATCTATATGGGTAAGCTGGATACGGAGAGGCAGGCATTGAATGTCTTTCGGATGGAATTGTTGGGGGCAAAGGTCGTAGCGGTCGAAAAGGGACAGGGTCGATTGAAGGATGCCGTTGATGAGGCATTGAATGATTTGGTGCAAAACTATGAAAATACTTTTTACTTGCTTGGTTCAGCAGTGGGACCACACCCATATCCAACGATCGTTAAGCATTTTCAATCAATCATAAGTGAAGAATCAAAGCGCCAGATCCTTGAAAAGGAAGGAAAGCTGCCAACTGCCATCATTGCTTGTGCAGGAGGGGGAAGTAATGCAATTGGTGCTTTTGCTCATTATATCGATGAAGAAAATGTCCGTTTAATTGGTGTAGAGCCAAGTGAAGCACCAAGTATTTCGCAAGGTGTCCCGGCAGTATTGCACGGATTCAAAAGTTTGACGTTAGTGGACGAACAAGGGGAACCAAAACCGACATTTTCCATAGCAGCCGGATTGGATTACCCAAGCGTAGGACCCGAGCACAGTTTTTTGAAAGATAGCGGACGGGCGGAGTATGTAACGGTTAAAGGGGAAGAAGCTCTTGAGGCTTTTCAGGTATTATCCAAAACAGAGGGAATCATTCCAGCTCTCGAAAGCTCACATGCTCTAGCTCACGCCTTGGAGCTGGCGAAAGAGTTGACAAGAGAGGATATACTGATCGTCAATTTATCAGGCAGGGGAGACAAAGATGTCGAGCAAGTATTTAACATGTTAGAAAAATAGGCCGAATTTAAAAGCCTCCCTGGAAAGGGGAGGCTTTTTCTTAGACTAATTATTCCCTGTAATGGGCTGGTCGACCCCATTGACATCAAGGACATTACTACCATTCAGGCCATTGGCCGTAAAAACGATTGCAGCTGTGTTAGCTGAACCAGATCCGGTGACAGTTTTGCTGGAAGATTTCGGCGAAATGACGGCTGCATCCCCGAATAACAGGTTTCCTTCCGCGATATTGAATATTTGGATTGGACCGACAATAGCTGGCATATGAATTCCTCCTTTTAAAATTTAAGTGGTGTTGGTTGAACCCTCAATTGGTGTCTCTTCGGTTTTTTTAGGAATCTCCCGAATGTGTTTCACTCTTGATTCCATACGTGCATGGCCTACGTTCCCCACACCAACTACAGATGAGGTTGATATCCCGATTATATTGATATTGCCGACCCGTATGAAGGGATTCGGATTTGAAAAACTTGATATGACTGGTTCATTCAATCTCGGAATATAAAATGGTCTCTTGGAAATTTCATAATCTTCGAAATGAATATCGACTGACTGGAAAGTTTCGCTTTTCTTCTGGATTGCCAAGGCAAATGATTTTCCGTCAATATAAGAACAGTCTCCAATCTGCATGGTGGAGCTAAAAATGAGTGTCTTGGAAGATATAGACTTTACTTTTGATATTCTTGAAAACATCTCTTTTATCCTTTTGGAGCAAATGGGACGAATGGTCCGATGATAAGGGATTCCGGCGGGGTATCGAATGCGGAAGATAGTTGGACCGTTTGTACATCCCCTATGAGAAATAAAGCAGAGCTTGCTACACCGGTAATTTTAATATCTCCTACGCAAAGCTGGTGATTGGTTACATTAAACTCCATTTGGATTTCCTCCTGTATCGGCTTGTGAATGGGTAATGAATTGAAATAATGCGGTTTGAATATCGGATTTCACCTTTTCCCTGATCTTTTCCTTGATATTATCCCTTTGCTGCGGAGCACGTTCCGCGTACGAAAGATTATCGAAATACATATTGATTCGTTGATGCAGCTGGCGTTCGACGTCCTGCTTAATAAAGTCATGATAAGAGGGTTCCAATGATATTTTCAGCTGGTTTTCCGCATCGTGAATCATATTTTCCAAGTCTGAAAGTATATCGTTGTGAATTTCCTCGACGACGATCTCCCTGCCTGGAAATAGGTTAGGGCCAGGTTGAACAGGTTGGTTGTTGACGGCAAATTCATCAATGTTGTTAAGATCAGTTGGATTTAAACCGATATTCAAAGTTCCATCTAGAGATTCGACCTTTAACTGATCGAATTTATATTCAATTTTATCTACATGGATTGGCGGTTTATTTTTCAGCTCGGCTAGTTCATCTTTCAGGCGTTTGAGTTCGTGTTCAAGTTTCATGATCCGTTTATCCTGGGCTTCAAGAAAACGCTGCATTTGTATGGAATATGAATATAGATCCTGATTCACGATTCAACACCCCACCTTCACAATAAGTTAATTTTATATAAGACAGTATATGAAAAAGTTGGAGGTAGGTGAATGCCTATGAACTAGGAGCGGGTAAACGGGACGAAACTGGTTGATGGGACTACATCAGCTTCAATTTGTGGAGCAGGCTCAGTGAATCCACCAGTATTGGCTAAGGTGGAATATGGTTTAATAACCCCGGCGCTTCCTATTTGAAAAACGGATGAATTGGCGATGCTTTCAATTTTTATCATATTGATTTGTATGGTCTGGTGAATATTGAAGATCATGCTGACTCCTTTCTTAAAACCATTAGAGATTTAAGACCAGTGGCTGATCGACACCATCTGTATCATTTGTATTTGTGGTGCTGTAGGCATTATAGAGGGATATGGATTCACCTGTATTAAAAGAGCCAGCACCTGCAAACGTTTTTGAGGTGGTATATGGACTAATCTTAAAGACGTCCCCAATATGGACAATTCCACTGCTACCGACGTTGATAACTTGAACGACTCCTACGATGGCTGGCAAGAAAATCACCCTTTTTTTATTCTGGTTTTTCCCTTGAATCTCAGGCCATGAGCCTATCACTGAAGGGAGTTTCAAGGTATTGTATGTTGGCTCATGATTGATGTGATTCATCTGCCTACTAATATATTGTTATATAACAATGGTAAATGTTATTGGAATATTGATAACAGATATGGTAATATAATGCTAATTCAGAATCTTCAAATAAAATTAGAGGTGAGGAAATGAATGTACCATTAGTTTTATCGCATTTCTTGGATCGAGCAGCCTTACTATATGGCGATAAGAAAGCCATCATTGGAGATGACAAGGTTTTAACCTACTCAGAGTTGAAAGGCCGTGTAAACCAGCTTTCAAATGGTTTAAGGGACCTTGGAGTCAAAAAGGGTGACAAGGTGGCATATTTGGCACCTAACTCAATTGAAATGCTTGAAGGCTTTTATGGGGTATTTCAGCTTGGGGCAGTAATCGTTCCATTGAATATCCGTTTGAAGCCTGCCGATTATGTATTCATTTTGAACCATAGCGATTCAAAGGTCCTTTTCGTAGATCAGGAATTGTATCATCTAATTTCCCCTGTCAAGGATGAACTTGAGTCGGTGGAGCACATAATCGTTCATTATAAAAATGAAGAGATAAATGAAACCGATTACAACTATTGGCTGGAACGTTATGATAACAAGTGCTTCAACCGGGAGTCCGTGGATGAAAATGATGTTTCGAGTCTCCTTTATACTAGTGGGACCACAGGAAATCCCAAAGGGGTGATGCTGACTCACCGCAACAACTATTTGCATGCCCTGGGCGCGATGCATCATTTCAGGGTCAATGACCGCGATACATATTTGCATGTACTGCCGATGTTCCACGTGAATGGGTGGGGTGCCCCATTTTATTATACGGCAAATGGTGCAACTCAAGTTTGTTTGAGGAAAACCAGCCCCGAAATGATATTTGATGCACTGCAAAAGCATAAGGTTTCCATAATGCATATGGCACCCACGGTTCTGAATTCGCTGTTTCAATATTATGAACGGAATGTTCCGAATATCGAGCAGGATATCCGAATCGTCGTTGCGGGTTCCGCACCGCCTCCTGCATTCGTTACAAGGGTGGAAAAAGAGTTAGGCTGGGAATTCATTCAAATTTACGGAATGACTGAATCAACACCGGTTAGTCTGATATCGCTGATTCGTTCTGAATTCGATGATCTTTCTGAAAAAGAAAAATACAGAATGAAGGCGAAAGCCGGATATCCCATCATAGGCAGTGAGGTAAAGGTCATCCGTGGCAATGGGGAGGAAGTGGCCCATGATGGCGTGGATATCGGGGAGCTCATCGTCCGCAGTCATGGAGTGATGTTAGGTTACTGGAAAAATGAAGAAGCGACAAGCCAGACACTAATAAATGGATGGCTGCATACTGGGGACATGGCCACAATCGATGAAAATGGCAATGTTGATATCGTTGACCGCAAAAAGGATATCATCATTAGTGGCGGAGAAAATATCTCTTCCATAGAAGTGGAAGGAGTACTCTACGAACATCCGGAAATTCTTGAAGCGGCAGTCATTGCCGTTCCGCATGAAAAATGGGGAGAGACGCCGCATGCCTTCATTGTGCCAAGAACGGGCGTGGAATTAACGGAGGATGATATAAAGTCCTTCACACGGGAAAAACTAGCTCATTTCAAATCAGTTACCAGTGTATCGTTCGTCGATGAGCTTCCAAAAACGGCATCGGGGAAAATACAAAAAATCCATCTCCGTAATGATTACTGGGAAATTAAGGGGAAATCAGGAAGATTCGTTAATTGATGCCTCGCTAACGCTGGTCAGAAATGATCAGCGTTTTTTCTGTTTCCCTTTAAATTCGGTTTCATATTAAACTATGAAGAGTAACTCATGCCATTGTTGGATATGGACGGTCATTTTAGGAGCACTGGAATTTGTTTCGAAAAAAGCATCCTGTTTAACGATAAAGTGTTACTATTATAAAATATTTCAAATTATTATAATTTTTCTTTTTCATCATGTTGATTCAAAGATTTTTGGATTGTGGGGGAGAGCATTGAAACGTATTCATTATAGCTGGGTTATTTTAATCATAACCTTCTTCTCGATTATTGTAGCGGGAATCGTTAGGTCATCATCGGGAGTATTCATCGTACCATTTGAAAGTGAGTTCGGGTGGGACCGGTCCGTCATTTCTTTAGCCTTCGCCATAAGTCTTTTTCTTTATGGATTATCGGGTCCATTCATGGCCGCTCTAATTGAAGTGCTTGGATTGAAGAAAATGATGGTATTGGCCATGTCCACTTTATTGGCAGGGATTTTCCTCACTTTTTTCATGGAGCATGAGTGGCAGCTCATTTTAATTTGGGGAATTATCATTGGATTGGGTTCTGGAGTGTTTTTAACGGTTTTGAGCCCATATGTGGCAAATCGTTGGTTCGAGAAGAGGCGGGGGCTGGCGGTAGGGATACTCACGGCAAGTACAGCCACAGGCCAGCTCATTTTACTTCCGGTTTTAGCCATCATCATTGAGAATTATTCATGGAGATGGGCGATTGGATTAATTTTGATCCTTAGCTTGATCATGCTGGCAATCATCCTTTTATTCATGAAAAACAATCCGATGGAAGTTGGCACTCTTCCATATGGATTAGAAGAGGAAAGTCAGGAGGCTGTTATAGTCCAAAAGAAGAACCCCATCGCCATGGCTTTTCAGTCATTGATTGAAGCAGTGAGAGTGAAGGAATTCTGGTTATTGGCAGGAAGCTTTTTTATATGCGGTCTTTCAACGAGCGGGTTGATCGGCACACATTTCATTTCTTACTGCATTAGTTTTGGTTTACCGGTTGTGACGGCAGCATCACTGCTATCTTTCATGGGAATCTTTGATTTGATTGGTACGACTGTATCCGGGTGGTTATCAGATCGTTTCGATAACCGTTGGCTGTTGTTTTGGTATTACGCTCTAAGGGGTGCTTCCCTCGTATTACTTCCTTTTGCGCTAAATGAAGGCTCTATCGGTCTATTGATAATCTTCTCCGTTTTTTATGGCTTGGATTGGATAGCCACCGTTCCTCCAACCATAAGCATTTCAAGGCAAGTCTTTGGCATGGAGAAAAGCGGGATTGTATACGGTTGGATATTCGCGGCCCATCAGGTGGGTGCAGCAGTGGCGGCGTACGGTGGAGGGCTTATCTTCAAAATATTCAATTCCTATACATGGGCATTCTTTCTTGCAGGAATCTTTTGCTTATTGGGCAGCTTGTTTGTCATACTGATAAAAAAGCAAAAAGCGGTCACAAAAGTTAGAGATGATGCAATGGAGTTATAGAAAAGATGCTAAATCTGTATGGATGAAAGAGGGTGTACGGTATGAAGGGCACAATGGTACCATTGCAGGAAAATAAACGGATCGTAAGCATCGATGTTTTACGTGGATTAGCCATTTTAGGTATTTTTTTAGTGAATATGCCTTCTTTCCACTCTCCGCTCTTGTACATAGATGGTGCCGAGCGGTGGTCCGAGGGATGGGACAGGATTTTGTACAGATTCAGTGATATTGTCGCACAGGCCAGCTTTTATCCGTTATTCGCCTTTCTGTTCGGTTTCGGGGCAATCATACTAGCTGTAAGGACTGAAGAAAAGGGTATTTCATTTCCTTTACTATATATGAAAAGGCTAAGTTTCCTGCTGATACTCGGGTGCATTCATGCTTTTTTCATCTGGCATGGGGACATCCTCATTAATTATGCTGTATTTGGGTTTGCATTTTTATTTTTTTATAAAATGAAGGGCAGGAATTTAATTCTGCTAGGCTCGGTTTGTTATGTCCTGCCTTTTGCGATATTGGGTTCGCTATTTCTTATATTGGGCATTTTTGATAGGGAAGGGATGGCAATAACGACTGATTCGGCGATGATGAAACAGTCTTTGGAAGTTTATCAATCTGGTACATTTACGGACATAATGAGTCAAAGGGCACTGGATTGGTATATGGTGAATAACCCTTTTAATGCCATTATCCTTTTTTTATCGATTTTTCCGTTTTTTTTAATTGGAGCAGGCGTTGCAAAACAAGGCATTATCCAAAATCCAACCCAATATAAACGACAATTGAAGATGATTTCGATTGTAAGCTTATTATTGGGCATGTCAATTAAGATTCTGCCATATGTGACGGTTTACCATTTTGGTACGATATTCGTGCAGGATTATTTGGGAGGGCCGTTACTTACGATTTTTTATATCACGGCAATTACGCTTTTGGCGGAACAGGCAGGGGCTTTCCGCCTCTTACACCCGCTTTCGTATATCGGAAGGATGTCGATGAGCAATTACTTGTTCCAATCGATAGTATGTACGGCCATTTTTTATTCATATGGCCTTGGCTTATATGGATCAGTCTCTTATACGACAGGATTTGTTTTCTTAATAGCCCTGTTTTGCCTCCAAATTCTGCTTTCCTTATTGTGGATGGGGCTGTTTAAATACGGACCGGTTGAATATATATGGCGTTTGGTTACATATGGTAAAAAGCCGGTTATGCGCAGGTAGGGACCAGTTAAGAAGAAATGTAAATGGTGTTCATTAAATTGTTGGTTTTACCCGTTCAGGTGATTCCTTAGTTTTGTTTTTTTGTAAAAGCCTATGATATGATGAAATGGAAACTGAACGAGGGGGAAAAAAAATGACACATATGCATATTACGGCTTGGGTTATCGGAATCATTCTTTTCTTTGTCACATATTCGATGCTTAAAGGTGGAAATCCGAAAGCGAAAATGCTACATATGATAACACGGTTGTTCTATCTATTGATTTTCCTGACTGGCGGTATGCTGATCACTGATTTTGGTGCTTACGCAGTAAAAATGATTGTTGGAATCATCGTGATTGCGGCGATGGAAATGGTGCTGGTCCGTACGAAAAAAGGGAAAAGCACAAGTGCCATGTGGATATTGTTCATCGTAGCGCTTATATTCGTCCTTTATTTAGGGCTTTCGCTGCCACAAGGAATGGACTTTTTTTAATACTGAATTGAAGACGGGTAAATGAGGAAACCTCATTTACCCGTTTTCTTTTATCCTTTATTGTGAATTCACTTTCTCAATGACGATCCTTTTTCCAGTGTTCAGGGTGAATTCAAAACGATCGTGATCCTTTTTCCCATAAGAAAAGTGGTGCTGGACGAGGCATATTTGGCTCTCATTATCAAAGGTGAAGAAATTCACGCCGGACTGGTTAGGGACGGCCCTTAAAAAGGTGAGCTGGTTATAACTATATATACAATCATAAATAGAAAAATCAAGTGAATTCAATGTCGTTACAAATTGGAAAAAGGAATCATCGTTCAATTCTTCCAATAAACGTTCAAAAGAGTAGAGCAGTTTTTTGCGTATCCGAATGGGCTCATTTTCCCTTAAGAAGGTGATTTCCCGGTGAAGCAAGATTTTCCCCTCTTCTTCAACTACTCCTTGCTGCCAGCGCCCACCCCTGTACACTTCAATGATGCTATCAACGTGGTCTTCAATGGAGCAGGCCTCATCTGTTTCATCATCGAAAAAAATCCATTGTTGATTGATATTTTCCACTGTTCCTTCGGTAAAAGCTCTTGTTTGCCTGTTCATTAACTTGATTCGTTGTTGCTGACTCATACATATACCTCCAATAGTGGAATCCTCACCTACTTTTTAGTCAAAATCCAATGAAAATATAACTGTATATTTTAAAATTTTATGGACAAATAACCATCTTTCCGTCTTTGCATAGGCTATGTTTAAACACGGGATGCTTTGCTCAACAATTCATTAACAACGCCGGGCGATGTGGGCAGGGTAGTCCTACGGAATTGCTGATCGGTACTTAGGGACTGTAAATCTTTTTTAAGACAGGGAGCCAATCTATTTTTGATGGTCCGGATAGAAAGGATGAAGTGTAAAATGTGTGGGATAACAGGCTGGGTGCATTTTCAAAAAGATTTACGGACAAAAACGAAAACACTGGAAAACATGACAAAAACGTTGGCAAAGCGGGGGCCAGACGAAGAAAATGTTTGGAGCGAAGCCCATGTTGCCTTTGGTCATAAACGGTTAACGGTTGTCGATGCGGAAGGCGGAAAACAGCCGATGACGAAAAATCACGAAAACGGCAGATATACACTTTGTTATAATGGTGAGCTATATAACACCGAGGATATTCGTAAACAGCTATTATTAAAAGGATATTCCTTTAACGGTCATTCTGATACAGAAGTTTTACTAATTTCTTATATAGAATGGAAAGAAAAATGCATTGACTTGTTCAATGGGATTTTTGCATTTGCGATTTGGGATGAAAAGGAACAGAAATTATTCGTTGGAAGAGATCGCATGGGAGTAAAACCATTCTTTTACGCGGAAAGGGACGGCGGGTTCATTTTCGGATCGGAGCTTAAGGCGATTCTGGCCCATCCGGATGTTAAAACGGAGATTGACCGCGAAGGGTTGTCTGAAGTTTTTGGTGTTGGTCCATCCCGAAAGCCAGGTTCAGGCGTATTTCATAATATCCAGGAATTAAGGCCTGCCCATGCGCTTACCTTATCAAGGAAAGGCCTCCGGATTTGGAGATATTGGAATGTGAAAAGCGAAGAACATCGGGATACTCTTGATGAGACGGCCGAGAAGGTTCGCTTCCTTGTCGAAGATGCAGTCACACGGCAACTTGTATCAGATGTTCCGCTGTGTACCTTCTTATCGGGAGGGCTTGACTCAAGCTCGATAACAGCCATTGCGGCAAACGCCTATCAAAAAGAAGGAAAAGGCCAGCTTCATACGTATTCCATCGATTATGAAGACAATGAGCGCTATTTTAAGGCAAATGACTTTCAGCCTAACTCTGATGGGTATTGGATTAAAAAGATGTCGGATACCTTTAATACGGTTCACCATTCATCGATCATCACTCAAGAGCAGTTGACGGATTATTTAACGGAAGCTGTACTTGTAAGGGACCTCCCAGGCATGGCGGATGTCGATTCTTCTTTACTTTGGTTTTGTAAGGAAATCAAGCGGGATTTTGTCGTAGGCCTATCCGGCGAATGTGCGGACGAAATTTTTGGCGGTTATCCTTGGTTTCATCGTGAGGATGATTTGAATCGTGCTGGTTTTCCATGGATGAGATCGACCGGGGAGCGGGTATCATTATTAAAAACGGAATGGCGCGAGAAATTGAAGCTCGAGGAATATGCGCAGGAAGCTTATTTGACCACCCTTGCCGAAACGCCTAAATTGGAAGGGGAAAGCGGTGTGGCAGCAAAGCGGAGAGAGCTTTTCTATATGAACTTATTATGGTTCATGACGACGCTCCTTGACCGGAAGGACCGGATGAGTATGGGTGCAAGTCTAGAGGTGCGCGTTCCATTTGCCGACCATCGCCTTGTTGAATATGCATGGAACATTCCTTGGGAAATGAAAATGGAAGGCAACCGTGAGAAGGGTATTCTAAGGAAGGCGTTGGAGGGGCTGTTACCTGATGAGGTATTGTATCGTAAAAAAAGTCCATATCCAAAAACCCATAACCCTATTTATACAGACCGTGTGCAGGCGTGGTTGAAAGACTTACTTACGGATAAAAATTCGGTCCTGCATGAGTTTTTCGATAAACAGAAGCTAACCGATATAGTAGATTCCAAGGGTGCCGCTTTTAAAGTGCCGTGGTTCGGGCAATTGATGTCAGGTCCACAGTTGCTTGCTCACTTGGCACAAACCCATGTATGGTTCAAAGAATATGATATCCAAATAATCGATTGAAAAAAACGGGGCGGATGACTTTCATTGCCCCGTTTTCATTGCCTCAATGATTGAATGCGAGAATTTTATATTGATAACCACCCAATTCAAATTTACCTTCCTGTGTGGTTTCTTTTGTTCTTAAATCGGTTAGTGTACGTCCTTTCAAATCAAAAGGAAGGGCAAAGGATTGCTGGACATCCGTCGGATTGATGAGGATCACGACAGAACGTTCTCCATTATACTTTTGGTAGGCCACGATATTTTCGTTACCGGCTGTGTCAAGGAATTTGAACTTTCCGTCATTGGCAAGTAATCTTTCTTCTTTTCGCAAGAGGATCAATGTCTTAATTTCATTGAAAAGCTCGGTATTATGTTTTTCTTCTTCCCAGATCATGCATTTTCGGCACCCTGGATCCATGCCTCCGGTTAAGCCGATTTCATCTCCATAGTATATACAAGGGCTGCCATTGAATGTCAAAAGGATTGCGTGGATGAGCTTGGTTCGAGCTAGATCTTCCCCGCAATCCGTGAAAATCCGCGGTGTATCATGGCTTCCAAGAAGATTGAATGTCACGTCAAAAACATTGGTAGGATAACTGTGATAGATGGCTGTCATTTCTTCTGTGAACTCGCGCGCATTGATGGTTTGTGAAGCGACCAAGCGAAAAACTTGGTTGGTAAACGGGTAATTCATGACCGCATCGAACTGATCGCCGCGAAGCCATGGCATCGAGTCATGCCAAATTTCCCCAAGAATATAAAGGTCAGGCTTTATATTTTTCACCGTTGTTCGAAATTCACGCCAGAATGGCTGATCGACTTCATTTGCCACATCGAGCCTCCAGGCGTCTATATCGAACTCCTTGATCCAATAAGTCGAGACCTCGAGCAGATATTCTTTCACCTCCGGATTCGCAGTATTCAATTTTGGCATCGATTCAAAAAAACCGAATGTTTCATAATTGGGCCTTTCCCCTCCTTTAAGAGGAAAGTTGTGTGGGTGGAACCAATCCTTATATTTTGATTTCTCCCCTTTTTCGAGTAAATCCTGAAAAGGGGGGAAATAGTAGCCGCTATGGTTAAAAACGGCATCAAGCATGACCCGGATATTCCGTTTGTGGCATTCGGTTATTAGGGTTTTCAATGTTTCCTTCGTTCCGAATTGCGGATCGATACTCCGATAATCAATCGTATCGTATTTATGATTGGAGTAGGCATGGAAGATTGGCGTGAAATAAATTCCGTTGATGCCGAGGTTCTCTAGGTAATCCAAATGTTCAATGATTCCTTCGAAATCCCCGCCAAAAAAATTGTCCACGGCCGGTTCTTCACTTCCCCAAGGTATCACACCTTCTGGATCATTTTCGGGGTTTCCGTTCGCGAATCGTTCAGGAAAAATTTGATACCAAATTGTATCTTTGACCCATTCCGGTGCCCCGAAAACTTCATTTTGATGTAGATAGGGAATCGCAAAATAGCTTCCGGGATCTCGGGGTGGTTCTTTAAAGAAGCCCTTTTCCGTGTAAATGGCACTTTCATCTTCTGAGGATACCTTGAACCCATATCGAATTCTTCGGTAGGGAGGCTTCACATAGATATGCCAATAATCATAACGGTTATCGCTGCCTGATAAACTCATGGGAAGTTCTTCGTACAGCCACTGACCATCACTATCTGAAATGTATGGATCCCCAAAAATCAATCCAGCTGAGGAGATATCTTGTTTTTTCGTACGTAGGCGGATATGTAGGGTTTCAGTGTTGATGGTATAGCCGTAATTGTCATTAGGTCTATGGTGTATGGATGAAAATTCCATTATAAAACCACTCCAATTCTATAGGTATTTGGGGATGTGAAAAAGGAAACTTTCCGGCTGTTTATGAGGGGGGGGCACAATGAAGTTGCACTAAGCCAGGTTAAGTGTTTTTCAATATGGTTATATACCCGATTTCAATTGAAAAAAGCACTTATTAACTAAAAAATAACAAAAAGTGTTCATCACTACAAGGAAATAAATACACCAAGGAAAATGTTGTAAAAACCAAAGCCGTTCATATAATGATAACAATAGCTTTGGCACCGTTTTCATTAAGTGGCTTTGTTTGAATGACTGAACTGAAAAACAGTATTATTTGGTGCTTTTGGACATGATAGAATAAACATTTTAAAAAGGAGAATGAAAGTGAAGAAGCTGATTTTTCATTTGTTCATGTCCATGTTTTTAATCGTTAGTGTAAGTGCTTGTGGTACCAGTTCAGATTTGGAGAATGAAGTAGTGAAAGAAAATAAGAAAAAAGAAGACAAAGCCAGTAATGAAGCGAAGCCGGAAAAATTGATCATTTGGGAGGAAAAAGGTAAAGCGGAGGCCCTAAAGCCGGTGATTGAAGCTTTTGAAAAAGAATATGGAATCAAAGTTGAGCATGAAGAGCTTGAAATAGCTACCGAGATGTATGAGCGGCTTCGAAGTGATGGGCCAATCGGAAACGGAAAGGCCCCGGATGTCGTAACTTTTTCTCATGAAAAAGTCGGGCAAATCGTGAAGGAAGGCTTAATTCAGGAAGTGAAGGTGGAAGATGAGGTATTGAATGCCTTCATTGAACCTTCAATTAGTGGGGAGATGTATCAAGATAAGGTATTTGGATTGCCAAAATCCGTAAACACATCCGTTTTCATTTATAACAAAAAATTGATGGCTAAGGCTCCTGAGACGATGAATGACCTTTATAAAATGGCGAAGGAATTAAGAAAGGGTAACGTGCATGGTTACTATGCCAAATGGAATGATTTCCATGATTCTTATGGAGTGATCGCTGGAATGGGAGGTTATATTTTTAAAGATAAGAATGGAAAACTGGACCCTTCCGACATTGGTTTGAATAATAAGGGTGCCATAAAAGGGGCTGCGTACATCCAAAAATGGTATAGGGCGGGGTTGATTCCTAAAGGCGACAAGGCAGCGATCGAGAAGTTGTTCATACAAGGGAATTTGGCTTCTATCATGAGTGATGGTGACTCATTTACCGGGCGAAAGGATACAGGAATTGCCCCCATGCCCGAATTGCCCAATGGCCAGCCAATGAAAACGTTGATGGAAATCAAAGGGTGGCATGTAACAGCATTCACAAAACATCCTTATTGGTCTACGAAGTTAGTTGAATATTTGACAAATGATGATAATGCAATGCAGCGTTATGATTTAACCGGGGAAATCCCTCCTAATAAATCAATCAAACACAATGTCGCAATCAATGAAAATGAAAGGGCACAAGCCATAAGTATACAATTACAATACGCTGAACCAGTGCCGAGTATACCGGAAATGAATAGGGTATGGGGACCGATGAATGCAGCCATGGATGAAATAAGCACTCAAAAAGCAAAACCAAAAAGGGCCTTGGATAAAGCGGTTAAGACGATAAAAAAAGAACGTTAATCGTGTTCTGCCTTTTCCGATTCGGTAAACATGACCAGTATCTCCAATTTGTCCCTTTAGTGTAAAGTTTTTTATAAATTGGATTTGACGTTAAGGGGTCAAAAGGCTAATCTTAAAGGCGTAAAGAGATAGCTAGGAGGAGAGCGGATATGAGAAAAAGAGTGTTATCACTCGCTTTAATTCCGTTGCTTCTTTTTTACGCCATTCCAGTAGGAGCAGCTGAAAAAGAACAACGAACTTGGAAGGATGAAATCGTATATTCATTATTGATCGACAGATTTTTCGATGGGAATACTCAAAATAATGGAGATGCGAACGTGAATGACCCTTCCACGTTTAATGGTGGGGATTTCGAAGGTGTCACGAAGAAACTGAATTATTTAAAAGATATGGGTTATACCGCTATCATCCTTTCACCGATTTTCGCTAATGATGAAAATGGCTATCATGGCGATTGGGTGGCAGATTTCTATAAAACGGATAAACATTATGGGACATTGAAAGAGTTTAAAAAACTCGTGAATGAGGCACATAAACGCGATATGAAGGTGATCATTGATTTTCAAGCAAATAATGTGGGTCCTGACTCCACGTGGCTGACCGATCCAAAAAAACAAGATTGGTTCCATGAAGAAAAAAAGATTTCCCAGGACAGTAGCCAAAAGGATTTGGAAACAGGCTGGGTTGATGATCTTCCCGATTTGAATCAAGATAATGAGGAAACAAGGAAATATTTACTTGATGCTGCCAAATGGTGGATAACGGAAACCGATATTGATGGTTACCGTATAAATAAAGTCCAATACGTAGCAAAAGATTTTTGGAAGGAATTTGTGGATGCAGTCAAATCTGAAAAATCAAATTTCTATACAATCGGCGATGTACAAGGTGATGCCGATTTGATATCAAGCTACAAGAAGACGGGTATCGATGCTTTTATGGCTTATCCACAAAATGCTGAGCTACGGGAAGCATTTGCTGCACCCGATAAAGAATTGAAACCTGTTTTTAATGCGTTTGAGAAAAGCGAAGATGAATTAGGGGGCAATGCCCAGCAGGCATTATTCATGGATACACAGGGAATGCCCCGTTTTACAAAGGATGCAGCCGACCATAACGAAAATCCAGGTTCCAGATGGAGAATGGCGCTGTCGTATCTATATACGATGCCAGGGGTGCCAATCGTATTTTATGGATCGGAAATTGCCTTAAATGGGGATAATGCCCCGGATAATCACAAGTTGATGAATTTTAAGACAGAACAGGAATTGGTGGAATATATAACAAAGCTTTCTGATCTCAGAGACTTGTACCCAGCGTTGGTAAAGGGGGATATGGAGCTTTTATATGAAAAAGGTGGAGCTTCGGTATTCAAGCGTGTATATGGTGATGAAACGATTGTCGTCGCCATGAACAATACGACTGAAACTCAAACGATAAACCTTACTGATAAGGAACTTGAAAGTAATAAAGAGTTGAGAGGTATGCTGAATGGGGATCTGGTCCGCAGTAAGGACAACAGTTACTCTATCGTAATCGACAGGGAGACGACAGAAGTCTACACACTGTCACCTAAATCGATTATTAATATTCCTTACCTGTTAGTCATAGGATTGGTTCTTCTTATTTTTGGTATATTCATTGCTTTGGTTATTAAGCGTTCAAAACGGAACCAACCAAAATAATCATATACCTCTCGATTGTCGGTAGCCGCCAAACATTGTCCCTAAGGCTTTGTGGAAAACAGGATCGGGAGGTTACAGCATGAATAAGACCTGGTGGAAAGAAGCGGTCTGCTATCAAATATACCCGCGCAGTTTCATGGATAGTAATGGTGATGGAGTCGGTGATATAAAAGGTTTGATTTCAAAGCTTGACTATTTGCAGGAATTAGGGATAGATGTTATTTGGATTTGTCCGTTTTATAAATCGCCCAATGCGGATAATGGCTATGATATTAGTGATTATCAAGCAGTTTCCGATGAATTCGGTTCAAACGAAGATATTGATCTGTTATTGAAAGATGTTCACGGACGTGGGATGAAGGTGATACTCGATCTTGTTTTGAATCATACAAGTGATGAGCACCCCTGGTTCGTAGAGTCACGTTCGTCCCGCGATAATCCGAAACGGGATTGGTATATATGGAGGGATGGGCAGGACGGTCGTGAGCCTAATAATTGGGAAAGCATCTTTTCCGGAAGTGCCTGGAAATTCGATGAAAGGACCAATCAATACTATTTACATTTATTTGCCGAAAAGCAGCCAGACTTAAACTGGAAAAATACTGATGTACGAAAGGCATTATATGAAATGGTCAATTGGTGGCTCGATAAGGGAATCGATGGCTTCCGAATTGATGCGATCACGCATATTCATAAGCGTGATGGCCTTCCGGATATGCCCAATCCATATTGGCATCAGTACGTACCTGCGTTTGAAATGCACACCAATCAGGACGGGATTCTGGATTACCTTAAGGAGTTGAAAGAAGAGACTTTCTCTAAGTATGATATCATGACGGTCGGTGAGGCCAATGGCGTCAGGATTGAGCAGGCGGAAGAATGGGTCGGGGAATCGAATGGGAAGTTCAATATGATATTTCAATTTGAACATCTTGGACTTTGGAATAGGGGACAGAATCACGATGTTGATGTTCAGGGGTTAAAGCGCACAATGACCAAATGGCAAAAGGGGCTGAAAAACAAAGGATGGAATGCTTTGTTTTTTGAAAATCATGACCAGCCAAGAAGTGTATCCACCTGGGGAAATGATCATCAATACTGGTTGGAAAGCGCAAAAATGATTGGGGCTCTTTACTTTTTCATGCAAGGCACACCTTTTATTTATCAAGGTCAGGAAATTGGCATGACGAATGTCCAATTTGATTCGATTGATGATTATGATGATGTAGGAATGAAAAACTTTTACCGGATAGAGACCTCCAAAGGTCGTCCGCATGATGAAATCATGAACATTATCTGGCATAGCGGCCGTGATAATTCACGAACACCGATGCAATGGAATGATTTTGAAAATGGCGGTTTCACGCACGGAACACCTTGGATGAGGGTTAATCCCAATTATCGCGCCATTAATGTAGAACAGCAGAAAAATGACCCGTCATCCATTTATCATTTTTATAAAAAGATGATTGATCTTCGAAAAAAACATCAGGTCCTTGTTTATGGGGAATATGAATTATTATGGGAAGATCATCCTGAACTTTATATTTATACAAGAAACATGAATGATAATTCAGTCATGGTAGTATGTAATTTTAGTGTGAATCACCACCAAATCGACCTCTCTCACTGGGGGAAAATGGAACTTTTGCTAGCTAATTATGAGGATTGTCCTGAGGTGTCCCTTATTGATTTACGTCCATATGAAACGAGGGTTTATCGTTATTAATTTGTATATCACTTCTATGGACTTGATTGGAAATCAGCTTAAATCCTATGTAGTTAGTCGTCTGACTTCTTAATCTCCAATAGACATGCCGTTTTTTAGAAGCTGATCATACATCAGCTTCTTTTTGAATTTTAAAACAAAGATGAAAAAAACGGAAAAGTAAGTATTTTCTGAAAAATTGAACAAACATTAAAAAAAGTATGGATATAACTATCGAACTGAGTGTATTATGAATACATACAAAATGTATAAATATAAAACGAATATTAGAGAAGTGTTTATTGGTATTCACCTTGTATTAAATGAAGTCAATAAAGGCTAAGAGGGGAGAGGGGAAATGCATGGCCATAACAATAAAAGATGTGGCACAGTTAGCGAATGTTGCTCCTTCAACAGTTTCTCGAGTGATTGCAAACAATCCTCGGATAAGTGAAAAAACAAAGTTACGGGTACGTAAGGCGATGAGTAAATTAGGATACCATCCAAACTTCATTGCACGTAGTCTTGCCAATCAATCGACCAGGATCATTGGCTTGGTAATGCCAAGTTCTTCAAATGATTATTATCAAAATCCGTTTTTTCCGACGATCCTTCAGGGTCTAAGTGAGGGAGCTCAGGAAAATCATTATTCCCTGTTGCTAAGCACGGGAAAAACAGAAGATGAAATCTACGAAGGAGTAGTGAATATGGTGCAGGGGGGGATGGTTGATGGAATAATCCTGATGTATTCAAGGATGAACGATCACATTCTGACCTATTTGAGAGCAAGGACTTTTCCATTTGTGATCATTGGGAAACCCTATGATTTTATCGAGGAGATAACATATGTTGATAATGATAATGTCTTGGCTGCCGAACAGGCAACGGATTACCTCGTACAGCTAGGACATGAAAGGATTGGATTCATCGGAGGTGACGTAACCCTTGTGATGACCCTTGATCGCCTGTCAGGATATGAACGGGCATTGAAGAGGGCTGGAATCGATCGAAGGAGGGAATATACCCTGCATGAAGATTTTTTACATGAAGGGGGACAAGCAGCTGCAAAAAGGTTACTATCCATCTATGAACCACCAACCGCTTTGGTGGTCAGTGATGATCTTATGGCACTTGGCATCGTGCATTCACTTCGTGAGATGGGCGTGCGCACTCCTGAAGAAATTTCAATCGTCAGCTTCAATAACGTTCTTTTCTCTGAACTGTCATTACCAGCCCTGACTTCCGTAGATATCAATATTTTTGATTTGGGCTATCAGGCCGCTAAGGGCATCATTCAAATGCTGCAGACTGGAGATGCTCCTGCTGGGACCATCATTCCACATCATTTCGTGGAAAGGCATTCCTGCAGATCGATCAAGCAAGGTGTAATGGCCATGACTTATTGAACGAAAAGGGCATTGCATAAAAGCAATGCCTTTTTTTCCTAGAAATGTACACTGAAACTTTTGAATGTATGTACACCCGTTCCGTGTCTGACTAAATTATTCTCTTTAAGGTATTGAATGGCTTCAAGGACTTCCTCAAAGATCCCTGGTTCGAGGCCGAGTTGGTTGTGTCCGCCATAAATTTTGGATACTGCCTTGATTTTTGCGATTTTTTCTAATGAATTCACAAGGTCTTCAGGGCTTGTCGAGGGATAAAATGCATAAACTGGAGTATCTGAATAAAGCAGGTCGCCAGTAAATAAATAACCTGTTTCATTATCCAAAATTGAGATGTGGCCAGGTGAATGCCCAGGTGTGTGATAAATGCCTAAACTGCGGTTCCCAAGATCAATCGTGTCCCCATCCGATAAGAGTCTATCAGGGGACCCCCGGTATGGCTTATATGTAAAAGGATCGAATGATTCGGGTATGGGGACAGTGATGTCCCGGGCAATGTTCTTTCTTATTTGTTCCAAGGACAAACCTTCAATGCCGTTGATCAGCCAATTGGCATCATCACCATGAACATAAATTGTTTCATAATCCCCATGACCGCCAATATGATCGGCATGAACGTGTGTCGTCAGGACGATAATCGGAAGATCGGTAAGCTGGTCTGTAATCCGCTTAATTGAACAGATGCCTAATCCTGTGTCGATTAACGCAGCTTGGGTCTCCCCAAGTAATAAAAAGGAATGGACTTTCTCCCAATGACCATATTCACTGATTGCAAACGTTTCTGAGTCCAATTCCTGAACGGTGAACCATGGATCTACAATATTTTTCAAAAATGACTCCACTCCTTCCCATTCATATATTCCGCTTTAACCGGAAATATCCTGCTTGAAAGAGTAAAAGCAGTGGATTTGTGAAATCCACTGCTTTTGAAAGGGTAAAGCTTATCCGTTTACCACGGTCCCGCCGTTTACGTGGATGACTTGTCCGCTGACATAGGATGAATCATCACTTGCCAAATATACATATGCTGGTGCTAATTCCTCTGGCTGCCCTGCACGGCCCATTGGAGTATCCTGTCCGAATTTGGCAACATCCTCTTCTCCGAATGAGGCAGGAATCAGCGGTGTCCAGATCGGTCCTGGCGCAACACCGTTCACTCTGATGCCATCTTTTGAAATGGAGTTCGACAGGGCCCTTGTAAATGCCAATATTGCACCTTTTGTTGAAGAGTAATCGATTAGTTTTGGGTTGCCTTGATAGGCTGTGATAGAGGTTGTATTAATGATGCTGCTTCCTTTTTTAAGGTGCTTCAATGCAGCTTTAGTTAAGTGGAACATCGAGAAAATATTCGTGCGGAACGTTTTTTCCAATTGTTCAGCTGAAATGTCAAGGATACTTGTCTGCACATGCTGTTCACCGGCGTTGTTGACTAGTATGTCCAAACCGCCAAATTCATCAACCGTTTTTTTGACGACATCCTGGCAGAAGGATTCATCACCGATATCTCCGGAAATGAGTAAACATTTCTGTCCTTCTTTTTCGATCAATTCTCTAGTCGCTTTGGCATCCTCGTGTTCATCCAAGTATGCAACTGTCACATTTGCTCCTTCCTTGGCGTAATAAATGGCAACCGATTTACCGATTCCGCTGTCTCCTCCTGTTATGATTGCCGTTTTACCTTTTAGTTTGCCGCTTCCTTTGTAGGCAGCTTTAACTGAATCAGGGTTCGGTTCCATTTTTGTTTCCAATCCAGGTTGATGCTGTTGATGTTGAGGTGGAAATCCTTGTTTGTTCTGATTTTGGTTTTGGTTAGTCAAGATTAAAACGCCTCCTGTTTAATTATCTATGCTTTTTCTATTCCTTTTTTTAGAAAAAAGAAAACATGGAAAAAATGACCAAGTAAATCATAGGTAATTATTTATATAACTAAGGGAACATGACTAGTCTTTCCTTGTTACATGAAGGAGATTCATTTGAAGAAAAAAGGGAGGGAAGACGGCTATTGAGGCAATGCTGCAAATAAAAAAGACCCACCCAAAGGTGAGGCCTTCATACTTAGCGGTAATTTAAGAATTGTACATCAATGGATAGATCAGCGCCCCGGATTGCGGAAATGATTCCTTGCAAATCGTCACGGTTCTTACCGGTAACACGGATTTGATCATCTTGGATTTGGCTTTTCACTTTAAGACCGCTATTTTTAATGATGGTATTGATTTTTTTTGCTTGTTCCTTATCGATGCCTTGAATCAACTTAGCCCGTTGGCGAACGGTTCCGCCAGAAGCTCCTTCTAATTTGCCATAGTCCAGGTTCTTGACTGGTACGTCACGTTTAATGAGTTTACTGATGAGAACATCCTTCAGCTGTTCGAGCTTATATTCATCGTCGGACACTAAAACCAGGTCTTCTTTTTCAATGGTGATGCTGCTTATACTCCCTTTAAAATCATAGCGTGTTTGTATTTCCTTCATAGCCATGGTAACTGCATTCGTTACCTCTGAAAAGTCTACTTTCGAAACAATATCAAATGAATTTTCCTTTGCCATCACTTACCTCCAGCAGGTTTTATTTCCTTTATTATAGAGAAAGTGTGATAGGAAGACAACTATCTAAACCATATTAAAAAAGCGAGGGGACAAGCCCCTCGCTTCATTTATGGTCTGTTTTCTTCGAATAGGAGTGCTTACCCGCAGCAAGATTTTCCTGATAGGCGACATTTTTTTCAGCATTTCTCGCCTGGTTATCTTTTGGCCTTTTGTTGTCATCGGTTGTTTTTGACATAGAGAAAACTCCCTTCCATTATCTGATCAATATATATTGTTCACAATTATGGAAGGGAGTATGTATGTTTATGATTTCTCAGGGGTATCGTTTAAGAAGAAGAGGGCAATTGTACCAGGACCGGCATGTGCACCGATGACGGAGCCGATTGTATGGACCATGAAATCGGTTGTCCCGAATTCATTTTTAATGGCTTCCTTCCATTCCAGGGCCGTCGCATCATCATCACCATGACTGATGGCAATCGTTTGGTTTTTTAAATTTTTTCCTCTTTCGTGCATTAATTCGATTACACGTTTAATCAATTTCTTTTTGCCGCGTAACTTTTCAAGCGGAACAAGCTTCCCATCTTCTACATGCAATAACGGTTTAATGTTTAATAAACCGCCAACAAGGGCAGATGTCTTGGAGATGCGGCCGCCACGGGCCAAATACTCAAGGTTATCTACAGTGAATAGATGCTCCATATGCCGGGTTTGGAATTCTATGTCAGCTAGGATTTCTTCTTTAGTGGCACCGTTTGCTGCTAGATCGGCTGCTTTCTTTACAATTAATCCGACGCCCATCGAAGCGCATTTCGTATTGACGATTTCAATGTCAAGGTCAGGATACTCTTCCTTCACCTGATTAAGAATCATCACTGCCGTTTGATATGTTCCTGATAACTCAGAGGAAAAGGCTATATATATCCCTTGTTTTTTCTCTTTGGCAAACTGTGTGAAAAGTTCTATAAAGCATTCTGGTGAAGCTTGCGATGTTTTCGGGGCTTTTCCCTCAATCATCGCTTGATAGACTTCGTGAGAATTAATGGTAAGTAAATCTTCATAATTTTTCCCGTCAAGATGGACTTGTAAAGGAATTAATGAAACATTGTTTTCCTTATAGAAAGACAACGGCAAATCACATGCACTATCTGCCAGAATTGTGATAGCCATAATACACCTGCTTTCTTTTTACAATTTTTAGAAAATGAGTGGTCACTCTACATTTTAGTGTAGCACGTAACGGTGAAAATTCAATCTCTACGTAAATAGAATAAATAATTAAGGTTAAAAAGATAATAGAATAAGGGTGAAATGGAGGTTTTTAGGATGTACAGTGGTGAAATGAAGAAAATTATCATTGTTGTGGTCGGAGCATTACTGAATGCCGTCGCAATGAACTTTTTTCTAATACCGGCAAACGTATATGCAAGCGGCTTTACAGGAGTGGCCCAGCTTCTATCGAGGATGATTGGTTCTTTTGCTCCTTTTAATGTATCGACAGGTATTCTATTGCTTTTATTGAACATTCCAGTGACGATCATTGCTTGGCGAAAGGTTGGAAAGTCTTTCACTTTTTATAGTTTCCTCAGCGTTGTCTTAATGTCCTTCTTTATGGAAATCATTCCGATTACACGCTGGTCACCTGACATATTATTAAATGCGGTATTTGGCGGAGTCATAGCTGCAGTAGGTGTGGGGATCACCTTGAAATACGGTGCGTCGACTGGCGGAATGGATATTATCGCCATGCTACTGTCACGGAAGAAGGACAAACCCGTGGGTACTTATTTATTTCTGCTGAATGGCGTGATCATTGTAACGGCAGGTGCTGTTTATGGACCGGAAAAAGCTTTGTACACACTTGTTACCCTTTACACATCGACGCGTGTCGTTGACGCGATTCATACGCGTCATGAAAAGCTTACGGCCATGATCATTACAAAGAAAAGCGAAGAACTTAAACAGGCAATCCATGCTAAGTTAGTTCGCGGAATCACGAGGGTTCCTGCAAAAGGGGCATTCACGAACGAAACTAAGGAAATGTTATTGATTGTCATTACAAGGTATGAACTGTATGACCTTGAAAAGATCATCAAGGAAGTGGATCCACATGCTTTCACAAATATCATAGAAACTTCAGGCATTGTTGGAACTTTCCGCAGGGAATGATATTAACAAAAAATTAAGGCCATTACACTTCTATTACAAAAGATAATATTTAGGCGTATTATGTTTATTGCCTGTATCAAACGGTTAATTCTTATATTGTAGCGCCAATTTAAAATCTTATGAAGGAGTGATAAAAATGGCTAACGACGAAAAAATGAGCAGACAGGAAGCAGGTCGTAAAGGCGGGGAAGCCACTTCTAAAAATCACGACAAGGATTTTTACCGGGAAATTGGGCAAAAGGGCGGAGAAGCTACATCGGATAATCATGAGAAGGAATTCTATCAAGAAATTGGACAAAAGGGCGGAGAAGCCACTGCTGATTCCCATGGTAAAGACTTTTATAAAGAAATTGGTGAAAAAGGCGGTAAGGCACGAAATAACAATTGATGAAAACAAAGCGAAAGCCTCCAGGAATCCTGGAGGCTTTCACGTTATTTAGAGTGGTTTTCCAGCTCTTCCTGGAGTTCTCGCAGTTGTTCTTTTTCGGCCTCTGTCGTATTGGCAAAGGCTGATGAAAGAGCGTTTTTAGCGATTTCCTCTGTCTTGCGCTGGTCACCTTCATGCTCAGAGTGGAGAGCATTTTTAGCGATTTCCTCTGTCTTATGCTGGTCACCTTCATGCTCAGAGTGGAGAGCTTCTTCAACAAATTCCCTTGCCTTCTGGAATAAATTGTTTCCCATTAGAAACCACCATAGCTTTGTTCTGACATAATTCTTAACCTGTCTTTTTCAGCCTCTTCAAACGTAGTGTGATAAGGGATTTTTTCGGCATGCCTGGCAACACTTTCTTTGCCTTGCTGTACAAATCGTTTAGATTTACTGCTTTTACCCATTCTTATCTCCTCCGATTCTGAGCGTTGTCGACAACGGAATGGAAGCTGTTGTCCATATTAGTTTGGCTTGAAAAAGAGATATTATGAAGGTAAAAAATGACGTATTAGGCTTTTATATTGAATTTTTCTTCGAGGAAGACCGCTATACCATCTTCTTCATTCGTCAATGTAGTCGTATTTGCTACCGTTTTTACTGGTGAAATCGCATTTCCCATGGCCACCCCGGTTCCCGCGTAATCGAGCATTTCCAAATCATTATCTTCATCACCGAAAGCGATTATCCTGTTTTGAGGGATTTCCAGATAGTTGGATACACGTTTTAAACCTACGGCTTTACTTAACCCGCTTTTTATTATTTCGATGATATGAAAAGGCTCTGCCCAGCGGCGATGATCGACTAATTCTGCATGGACATCGGATAAATGCTGGCGAATCTGTCCTACGAATTCACTATCTGTATGAATTAGCATCGAAGTTGGGGAATCCTGAAGATAATTGCGCAAGTCACCTGTCTTCATGATCGGATTTCCTACATTAAACATGTTCATCAACTTTTCATCATGATAATGAACATAAACTTCATCCCGGACTTCTGCGATGATGTTGTGATATTTAAACTGATCACACGCTTCAACAATATCTTTCGCAACACTTATATCAAGTGGAGAGTGGTATACCCCCCAGCTTGTATGTAATGGGTGATGGACGAAAGCGCCATTGAAATTAACGATTGGTGTAGTCAACCCCAATTCCCGGTAATAAAGTTCACTTGAGCGAAAGGGACGCCCGGTAGCGATCATAACTTCGTGTCCATCTTCTTTTAGTTTTAGGAGTGTTTTTTTAGTCCTTGAAGAAATTGTTTTGTTATCTGTAAGTAAAGTACCATCAAGATCTAATACGATTAAATGTTTCTCAGCCATGTACACACCTTCTGTTCTTTTTGATTTCATTATATGCAAATATTGTTAAGCCTATTTTAAAGTAAATGTAAATCTTTTTCATTCTTTATGCATTCCTGTATGATATTACTATATCCAGGATCATGATGATTAAAGCGAAGCTCGGGATTAAGGAGTGGAATGATGAATGCCAATGCCATATTGATAATGGCATTGAAAAGACCGGAACAAATTATTCGGAGGGGTTAACTTGATAATAATTGAAAAAGAACTAATTGGACATATTCCTGTACTGCACCTAGGTGAAGAAACCACTTTCAATCAGGAATTGCCGGTTATTATTTTTATACATGGTTTTCAAAGTGCAAAAGAACACAATCTTCACTATGCTTATTTAATGGCAGAAAAGGGTTTTCGTGTGCTTCTTCCCGATGTGATCCATCATGGGGAAAGGGAAGCTGGCTTAAGTGATTCTCAAATGATGCCCCGTTTTTGGGAAATGGTTTTACAGACAATCCGGGATTTATCTTTGCTGAAGGATGATTTATTATCCCGAAAATTAATTGATCCTGACAGAATAGGCGTAGCTGGTACCTCTATGGGGGGAATAGTGACTAATGGGGCCCTGGCTGCATATGAATGGATATCCGCCGGAGTCAGTTTAATGGGAAACCCATCATATGTCGCGTATGCAGAGCTCCAAATGGCGGAGATTAAGAAAAGGAAAGTTAATTTCCCAGCTACTGATGAGGAAGTTGCCAAGGTGATTGAACAGCTCAAGCCATTTGATTTGAGTCTGAATCAGGATAAGCTTTCCAACCGTCCGCTTCTTTTTTGGCATGGTGCCAAAGATCCGGTTGTTCCTTATCAACATGCATATCGTTTTTATGAAGCTGTCAAAGCAGGGTATAATGAGGCAGATGAAAAAATTGATTTCATCCTTGATCCTAAGGCTGGACATAAAGTGAGTAGGGAAGGCGTACTTATGACTGCAGACTGGTTCGCGAAACATTTACTGTCAGCTGTGCAAAATGCTTAAGTACTCACTCAAAATCTGTTATGATGCTTATACGGACATAATGATGAAACCGATAATCTAAAACGAAGAGATTTTCCATAAAAGGAGTGATCGAAGTGGATCAAGATACAAAAGACATTATCATTGGAGCTTTGGAGCAGGTCATTGACCCTGAGCTTGGTATAGATATCGTTAATTTAGGCTTGGTATATGATGTGGATATGGATGAGGAAGGTCTGACTACGGTGACGATGACATTGACAGCAATGGGCTGTCCGATGGCTGGGACGATCGTCGATCAAGTTAAATTGGTTCTGGAAGATATCCCCGAGGTCAAGGAAACGGATGTGAAGATTGTCTGGAGTCCGCCATGGACGAAAGACAAAATGTCCAGATATGCTAAAATTGCATTAGGTATCAAATAATAACTCTGTAATAGAAATGAAAAGCCAGTCAAAAATAGTGATTCCATTCAATTGAGTCACTTTTTATGGTCTGGTTTTTTTCTAATACTTTCGGCTAGGAGTGGTTAATTGAACAGTCAAATTAAAGATTCATTGGACAGGCCACTAAGGGATTTACGGATTTCAGTCATAGATCGCTGTAACTTTCGCTGCCAGTACTGCATGCCTGCTGAAATTTTTCATGAGAATTTTCAGTTCCTGCCTAAAAGTGAGCTATTATCTTATGAGGAAATTGTAAGGCTTTCTAAAATATTCGCAAGCTTAGGGGTAAAAAAACTAAGGTTGACAGGCGGGGAACCATTACTCCGGAGAGATCTCAACACTCTGATTTCAAATCTCGTTAAAATTGAAGGTATTGAAGATATTGGACTGACTACGAATGGTGTCTTCTTGAAAAAACATGCCGTGAATTTGAGGGAAGCTGGTTTGCAGAGGGTGAATATCAGCTTAGACAGCCTCGATGATGAACTTTTCAAGAAGATGAACGGCAGGAATATCGGTATAAAGCCTGTTATTGAAGGCATCGCAGCTGCCAAAGAAGCTGGGCTTGGCGTTAAAGTGAATATGGTAGTGAAAAAAGAAACCAATGAATCTCAAATCCTGCCGATGGCCCGATTTTGTAAAGATGAGGGCATTCAATTACGCTATATAGAATTCATGGATGTCGGACATACAAATGGCTGGCAGTTGAAGAATGTCATTACGAAAAGAGAACTGCTTGCAATGCTCCAAACCGAATTCGATCTAGAACCGGTAGAAGAAGATTATTTTGGAGAGGTGGCAAAACGCTTCCGTTATAAGGGCACTACTGCAGAAGTGGGCTTCATAACCTCGGTATCCGAGTCTTTTTGTTCAAGTTGTACACGTGCACGTCTTTCTGCTAATGGAAGTTTATATACATGCCTGTTTAATGGAAAGGGACATGACTTGAAGTCATTGCTCCGTTCCGGCATGACAGATGAAGAATTGACCGGGTTCATCATTTCGCTTTGGAATCGCAGGTACGATCGCTATTCGGATGAGCGGGCAGCGGGAACGGCCAAGAAACAGGAAAAAATCGAAATGTCATTCATTGGCGGGTAATATACAAATACTCCTTCCGAATGAATAAAAAATGAAGGGATGGCAATTACGCCACCCCTTCATTTTTTATATAGTTATTAGGAACTTCTGATGCCAGTCAATGGACGAAAGCGATTTTTATGCTTTTTTTATGCATATTTATATTTTTTTATAGGAATCCATGAAAATGAAAATAATTAAATGGTCCTAGGGAAAATTCAGCCTGGAAATAAACGCCGATCATTTTAAGGTCAGTAAGGCATTATGTATTTACTGCTTTTTATGTGGGATTTAATCGATGGTACAGATTTCTATTGGACAGTTTTCACAGTCGATTTCCTGTTTCAAAAAGTCAAAGTCAAGAATCGTAATGCGTCCCTTTTTAATGGAGATGACATTGTTTTTCCTTAATTGAGCGAGCATTCGATTGACTACCTCGCGGGATGTGCCGCAAAAATTGGCGAGTTCTTGGTTTGTAAAGGGAAGATTGATAACTGTACCGTCTTCTGCTTCAGTGCCATAACTATTTGATAAACGGATAAGGGTGGAGTAAAAGGCACCTTTCTTGCCGTGCAGGAGCATATCGCGGAATTTAGCCTGATTTTTACGGTTTTGAGCCGATAACCATGTCATCATCTCGACTGCAAGATGGCTATCTGAGGCGATTTTCTCTTCTAATGCTTCTTTGGAAATTACCGCAACAATTCCATCTTCCATCATCTTTGCATTCATCATATATTTAGGATTTGGAGAAAATAAGACAGTTTCCCCAACCAAATCATTCTCCGAACTAATGCGTATAGTTAATTCCCGACCGTCAGGAACAACCTTACTCACTTCTACTTTACCTTTTAAAATGTAATACAAATCACTTGCTGGGGTGCTCTCCTGAAAAAGATAGCGCCCTTTTTCCATATGTTTAACTTGCTGTTTATTATCTAAAATTGAATGCATCAGATTAGATAACGATAATTCATTCATGCAAATGACCACCTTTCCAAATGCCGTTAAAACTCAATCACTACCTTTGATTTAAACGGAAAAAGCACTAGTAGTCAACAACTTTGGATAATTCTAGGAGTTTTGATGGATAATTTTTCATTTAAAATTTTAGTTTAGAATTTTATAAAAATACATTTGATTTTATTTTTATTCAGTCTTATAATAATAGAATCAAAGAATGACAGGGACCTGAAATTATAGGAGATGGTTTTATGAACGTATCAATAGTAGGTGCAACAGGTTATGGAGGAATGGAACTAATAAGATTTTTGAATAATCATCCGCAATTTAAAATAAAATCATTGCATACTTCTTCCCAATTTGGCCGAAGTTTATCTGAAGAAAATGCACATTTAATGCATATGAAAGACAAATTAGAAGAAATTGACCCGGAGGCGATTGCAAAAAAATCCGAAATTGTATTTCTTGCAACTCCTTCTGGTGTTTCCTCGGGATTGATTTCGGAATTTTCTGACCTTGACATTAAAGTAATCGACCTATCAGGAGACCTCAGGCTTCAAACTCCAGGTGAATATGAACACTGGTATAAAAAACCAGCAGCGCCTCAGCATATTATTGAAGAAGCCGTATACGGATTGTCTGAATGGAATGCCGAAGCAATAAAAAAAGCAACGATTATTGCAAATCCAGGGTGTTACCCAACCGCATCACTATTAGGTCTTGCCCCTTTATTCACTGAAGGATTGGCCGGAACAGCTGCCGATGTGATCATCGATGCAAAATCCGGGGTTTCCGGGGCGGGTAAATCACTTTCGGCAGCCACCCATTATAGTGAAATGAATGAGAACTTTAAGATATATAAGGTAAATCAACATCAACACATACCGGAAATCGAACAACAGCTTGGGAGATGGTCATCAGGTCTACAGCCTATTACATTCAATACTCATCTTGTTCCAATGACAAGAGGGATTATGGCGACGATGTATATAAAGGTAAATCGGGAAACCTCAAATGTTGAATTAAGGGATTTATACGAAACCGTTTACGAGAACCACCCATTTGTCCGAATACAGCCCCTTGATCGTTTTCCATCCACGAAACAAGTATATGGATCAAACTTTTGCGACATAGGCGTTGATTATGATGAAAGAACAGGTAAGGTAACGGTGGTTTCAGTTATTGATAATTTAGTGAAGGGTGCTGCAGGGCAGGCCATTCAAAATGCAAATATATTAATGGGACTAGAAGAAACGGCAGGACTATGGAACAGTCCGCTATATCCGTAAACTTTGGAGGAAAATAATGAAAACATTACAGCCAGTTGAAGAAATCAAACAAATTCAAGAAGGAAACATTTTAATGCCCCAAGGGTTCAAAGCGTCAGGTGTTCATGCAGGATTACGCTATTCTAAAAAGGACGTTGGCATCATTTTTACCGATGTCCCAGCATCAGCCGCGGCGGTTTATACACAAAATGTAGTTCAAGCCGCTCCAATCAATGTAACGAAAGATAGCATAGCCGTTAATGGAAAACTTCACGGCATTGTAGTGAATAGTGCTTGTGCGAATGCTTGTACAGGTGAACAGGGTTTAAAAGATGCAAATGAAATGAGGAAGCTAGCGGCTCAAAAGTTCGGTTTGAAGGACCATTCATTTGCAGTGGCTTCAACGGGAGTCATAGGTGAATTCATGGAAATGGAAAAAGTAAAAAAAGGCATAGAGTCATTGCAGCCAGAAAATACACCTGAAGCTGCTGAAGCTTTTGGTACAGCCATTTTAACAACGGATATTGTAACGAAGAGCTGTGGTTATGAAACGATTATTGACGGAAAAACCGTGAAAATGGGCGGTGCTGCGAAGGGTTCGGGAATGATTCATCCAAACATGGCCACAATGCTTGGTTTCATTACGACGGATGCTGTAATTGAACCGGATGATTTACAGCAGGCACTTTCCTCCATTACAAATGATACATTCAATCAAATCACGGTTGATGGTGACTGTTCAACGAACGACATGGTGTTAGTGCTCGCGAATGGAGAAGCGAACAATGAACCATTGACACCTGACCATCCTGAATGGTCCATTTTCCTGGAATTATTAAAACAAACTTCCGAAAATCTCGCCAAACAAATTGCGAAAGACGGAGAAGGTGCCACAAAACTGATAGAAGTGAATGTTCATGGCATGCCTACGAAGCAAGATTCACAGATGATGGCGAAGACGATCGTTGGGTCAAATCTAGTGAAAACGGCAGCTTTTGGAGCGGATGCAAACTGGGGACGAATAATTGCTGCGATGGGAAGAAGCGGAGTGGAATTCAATCCGGATCAAACAACGATCGTTTTTGGTGATATCGTCGTACTTAATGATGGTGAGCCGGTAATGTTTTCTGAGGAAGAAGCCAAAGCATACTTGGAAAATGAAAGTATCATCATTAATGTTTATTTGAAAGATGGTAATGAATCAGGCACGGCATGGGGCTGCGATTTAACCTATGATTATGTGAAAATAAACGGGAGCTATCGTTCGTAAGAGGTGAAAAGTATGGACATATTAGTCATAAAGTGCGGCGGCAGCATCATAAATGAGTTATCGGAGTCGTTTTTCAATAGTGTTAAAGAGTTACAAAACCGCGGGTACCATATTGTCTTTGTGCATGGAGGCGGCCCTGATATAAATTCAATGCTTGAAAAATTTGAAATTGATCCAGTATTTGAAGATGGTTTAAGAAAAACGACCACAGAAGTGCTGGAAATTGTGGAACTTATGCTGGCAGGCAAATCGAACCGCAGCCTCGTTCATAAATTGGAATCCCACGGCATCAAGGCAATCGGTTTAAATGGCTCGGACGGTGGAATTCTCACAGGTGATTATATCGATGAAAAGAAACTTGGAGCTGTTGGTGAAATACAACAAGTCAATACGGAATTATTCGGACTTTTATTCGAAAAAGGTTATTGTCCGGTATTGACACCCATTTCAACTACCGAAGAAGGCACTAAATTAAATGTGAATGCCGATATGGCTGCAGGGTCTGTAGCGAAGGCACTATCGGCCGATATGTGTTTATTTGTGACAGATGTTAAAGGGGTTTTGAAAAATGGGCAGATCATTGAGAGATTGAATGAAACGGAAACGAAGAATTTAATAAGGGATGGAAGCATCCATGGGGGAATGATCCCGAAAGTCACTACAGCGTTGTCGGTACTGAATAAAGGGATTGAAGAAGTGATGATCGTTAGTGGGAAAGATCATTTTTATCAAGACGGACAATTCATCGGTACGAAATTTCTTCAGGAAGAAGGGGTATTTCAATGAGTAATTTATTTCCAACATATGCAAGGTGGAACATTGAGCCAAGAAAAGCGTCAGGGTTGAAGATTACGAGTGCAGCAGGTAAAGAGTATCTTGATTTCACATCCGGAATCGGAGTTTTGAATCTTGGGCATTGTCATGAATTGGTAAAAATGGCCGTCACGGAACAGCTAAATAAATATTGGCATGTATCGAACATGTTTCAAAGTTCCCTACAGGAACGGACAGCAAAAATGCTGGCTGATGCCTCTGGTTTAAGTCAGGTGTTCTTTGCCAACAGCGGTGCCGAGGCAAATGAGGCAGCTATCAAACTAGCACGTAAAGCTACCGGGAAAAGCAAAATTGTCACATGTCAGCAGTCTTTCCACGGCCGTACGTTTGCAACGATGGCTGCAACGGGGCAGGAAAAAATCAAGACCGGTTTCGGACCGATGCTAGCTTCGTTCGACTATGTTCCATTTAATGATAATGACGCCATGACAGCAGCCATCGATGAAAATACGGCAGCTGTAATGATTGAAATAGTTCAAGGAGAAGGCGGCATCCATGTTGTACAGCAATCATATCTGGACACGATTCAAAAACAATGCCAAAAACACGGAGCTCTCCTTATCATAGATGAAATTCAAACTGGGATAGGGCGTACAGGGAAACCATTTGCATTCCAGCATTTCAATATCCAACCGGACATCATCACTTCAGCAAAGGGGCTGGGAAATGGCCTGCCAATCGGTGCAATGATTGGGAAGGAAGCGCTGTCTGAGTTCTTTAACCCTGGAAGTCATGGATCCACTTTTGGAGGTAATCCCGTTAGTGTTTCGGCGGCCGAAGCCGTGTTAAAGGAAATTTTCCAATCAGGTTTTTTAAAAGAAACCGTTAAAAAGGCTGAATACCTTGAAAGCGAATTGGCAAAAGCATTGAAGGACATGGAAGAAGTGAAAGAGATTCGCGGTCTGGGAATGATGGTCGGAATTGAATGTAAACAAGATGTTCAGGTGTTTTTAATGGAACTGCAAGAAGAGGGCTTACTTGTATTGAGTGCAGGTCCTAAAGTGCTTCGTTTACTCCCATCCCTGACAGTTACCGAATCGGAGATCGATATGGCGATAAACAAAATTAAAAAAGTATTGGCAATAAAACAAACTATCTAAATTTATTGAATTTTTATGGAACAAAATGAATAATTATGCTATCGTATATATAAATATACATCATCTAAAGAGGTGAAGATCATGAAAAGCTATCTATATTTAGAGAATGGTTCCGTCTTTGAAGGGGAACTGCTGACTAAAACGACTGAAAAAACAATCACTGGAGAGATTGTCTTTTTCACAGGAATGACCGGATATCAAGAAGTGTTGACAGATCCTTCGTATAAGGACCAGATTGTCATCTTCACATACCCACTGATCGGAAATTATGGAATCAATGAACATGATTTTGAAAGTAAGAAGCCGCATGTTGCCGGTGTGATTGTATATGAAGGAAATATGAGCCATTCCCATTATCAAGCTAAATATTCACTTGGTGAATATTTAGACAAGTGGAACATTCCTCTTTTAAGCCATGTTGACACAAGAGCGGTCGTTAAGAATATAAGACAGGAAGGTTCCATGCAGGCAGTCATCACAGCGGAAGAAGAATACACTGCCGTACCCGGCCTGGTTGGTTTATCAGCCCACGTTGCTGAGGTATCCACAAAGGTTGTCGAGAGTTTTGGGGAAGGCGACAAGCACGTGGTAATGATGGATTTCGGCTATAAAAAATCCATATTGGATTCATTGGTCGAGCAAGGCTGCCGAGTCTCTGTCGTACCATTCGATACTGAATTCGAACAAATCAAGGACTTGAAGCCAGATGGTATTTTGCTTTCAAATGGGCCTGGGGATCCAAAACAGCTTGAATACCTTTTAGGAAACATAAAAAAGATCATTACGAATTTTCCAACGATGGGCATTTGCCTCGGTCATCAATTAACGGCCCTTGCCTTAGGTGGAAATACCAAAAAAATGCTGTTTGGGCATCGCGGTGCGAATCAGCCCGTGGTCGATTTGAAAACGAAAAAGGTGTATATGAGTTCGCAGAACCATAGTTATGAGGTTGATGAACCGAGCTTACAAGGAACATCGCTGCAAGTGAGATTCAGAAACGTGAATGATAACACGGTTGAGGGGCTCATGCATGAAGACTTGCCAATCTTCACTACCCAGTACCACCCAGAGGCAAATCCAGGACCTATCGAGAGTTCATTACTATTCAACGACTTTTTACAAATGATAAATGATTATAGCGGGAGAGAAAAAGCTTATGCCTAAGGACGACACGATACAGACCATTTTAGTGATTGGTTCGGGGCCGATTGTCATCGGGCAGGCCGCCGAATTCGATTATGCAGGTACACAGGCCTGCCTTGCTTTAAAGGAAGAAGGATATAAAGTCATACTGGTCAACAACAATCCTGCAACGATCATGACTGATGATATGAATGCGGATGCTGTCTATTTCGAACCTTTAACAGTTGATGTACTGGAAAAGATCATTTCCAAAGAAAAGCCGGATGGCCTGCTCGCTACATTAGGCGGTCAAACAGGATTGAATCTTGCTTATCAATTGGATGATGCTGGAGTACTTGAAAAATATAAAGTCAAATTATTGGGAACTCCGATCGACTCCATCAAAAAAGGGGAGGATCGTGAACTGTTCCGTGAGCTGATGTTTGAAATAGGTGAACCCGTTCCCGACAGTACAATTGTTCATACTCTTGAAGAAGCGATGGCATTTGCCGACAAAATCGGTTTCCCCATCATCGTTCGTCCCGCTTATACACTTGGCGGAACTGGCGGTGGGATTGCTGATTCACTGGATACCTTTAAGGAACTTGTACGGGGCGGACTGCAAGAAAGCCCGATAACACAATGCTTGATTGAAAGAAGCATAGCTGGTTATAAGGAAGTAGAATATGAAGTTATGCGAGATGGCAACAATACGTGCATCACCATCTGTAATATGGAAAATATCGATCCGGTAGGGATTCATACAGGTGATTCGATCGTCGTGGCACCATCACAGACTTTATCGGACGATGAGTTTCAGATGCTGCGTTCCGCTTCCATTAAAATCATTTCTGCTTTAGGTATCATTGGCGGCTGTAACATTCAATTTGCACTTGATCCTAATAGCAAGCAATATTATTTAATAGAAGTAAACCCGCGCGTCAGCCGTTCATCGGCACTAGCTTCCAAAGCAACAGGTTATCCCATAGCCCGCATAGCTGCAAAGCTCGCTGTCGGCTACGATTTATCGGAGCTCATCAACCCTGTAACGAAAAGCACATATTCAAGCTTCGAACCTGCTCTTGACTATGTAGCTGTGAAGTTCCCGAGGTGGCCATTCGACAAATTCACGACCGCCAACCGCAAATTGGGAACACAGATGAAGGCGACTGGTGAAGTGATGGCTTTACACCGCAGCTTTGAGGGTGGAGTCCAAAAGGCCGTCGATTCTTTGGAATTGAAAACGATTGGGCTGCAGCTATCATCGCTGAAAAATAAAACGGTTCCTGAACTTTGGGGAAAGCTTGCCGAAAAATCTGATGAACGAATCTTTGTCATTTTTGAAATGCTTAGAAAAGGTGTGACGATTGAAGAAATCCATGAAGCGACAGCCATAGATTATTTCTTCCTTAAATCCTTTGCTTCATTGATCCAAAACGAAATGGAAATTGAAGCTAAGGAAATCGATCAGATAACAAGGGAAGAACTTCAATCTTACAAGGAAAAGGGCTTTTCAGATCGCTATCTTGCTTCCGTATGGAAAGTAAATGAAATGGAAGTGAGAGCACACCGGAAATCACTGGGCGTAACTGCTGTCTACAAAACGGTTGATACATGTGCAGCCGAGTTCGAATCACATACGAACTATCATTATTCAACATATTTTGGTGAGAACGAACAGAAAAAAACGGCTAAAAAGAAAGTGTTGATGATTGGCAGCGGTCCGATCCGCATCGGACAGGGAATTGAATTTGATTATTGTTCGGTTCACGGTGTTTATGCACTCCAGGATGAAAATGTCGAAACGATCATGATCAATAATAACCCGGAAACGGTAAGCACGGATTTTGCGACGGCAGACCGCCTATATTTCGAACCTTTAACTCTTGAATATGTTCTGAATGTAATAGAGGCGGAAGATATTGAAGATGTTATCGTCCAATTCGGTGGGCAGACTGCGATAAACTTGGCAAAAGGTCTGGAAGAATACGGTGTCAATTTGTTGGGGACTTCATTCGATACACTTGATCAATTGGAAGACCGTGATCGTTTTTATCAGCTTCTTCAAAAACTGGATATCCCCCATGTACCGGGTTCAATGGCTAATGGTGAAGAACAATTAATTGCCAGTGCAGAGGCAATTGGTTTTCCACTGCTCTTACGTCCATCCTATGTAATTGGCGGCCAGGGAATGGAAATCATCCGCTCCAAGGAAAGCTTATTGAATAGAATCGCAAATGGATCGGCACTTGTATATCCCGTGTTGATCGATTCCTATATTCCAGGGAAGGAAGCCGAAATCGATTTGATTGCGGATGGAAATGAAGTATACATTCCCATCATTGCAGAACATATAGAGAAAGCAGGCGTCCATTCAGGGGATAGCATGGCATTATTGCCAGCTCAATCCTTAACGGATGATATCAAAGATAAAATGACCCTTTATGCTAAAAAACTAGTTAGGGAACTTGGGTATAAAGGACTCATGAACATCCAATTCGTGATTGAGGGAAATAGTGTATATGTATTGGAAGTGAATCCTCGCGCCAGCCGGACAATTCCAATCATCAGTAAAGTGACTGATGTATCCTTGGTGCAAATAGCGACAAAAATATTGCTCGGGAAATATTCATTGTCGAATGTGTTCGATAAAACAGGCTTAATGGAGGAAATTCCATATGCTGTCGTCAAATATCCAGTATTCTCTACATTTGCGCTAAGCGGACTTGATTCGAAGGTAGGTCCGGAAATGAAATCAACAGGTGAAGGAATCGCCATTGGAGAAACGGTAAATGAAGCGTTGACCAAAGTATTCCATGCTCAAAAAGCTAAACATACTACAGGAGTTTATCAATCAGAATCAGTCCAATTAAGTGAAGATTTGTTAATGCAAATCAAAGAAGCGGGTTTGACATTGGGGAATTCAGATTTTGATAAATGGTTAAATGAAGGAAACGCGGCAGTCGTTTTGGCATATGGAACAACGGAAGAAGATAAGAAGCTAAGGCTACTTGCAGCGAAATACCGACTGCTTGCATTTACGGAAGAAGAGACTTTCAAGGCCTATCTACAATCGTTAGAAAATGCTGATCCAGGGGTTACCTCGCTTCAGGAATGGCTTGTACCATATTCGAAAGGAGTGTCACACGTATGAGTTCAATGACGGCACCGACACAAGCGAAGATTTTAAATGGAAAAGATTTTTTAACCATGAAGGAGTCTGCACCAACGGCAATTGCAGATTTGTTAAAGCTAGCGCAGGCCATTAAAGCCAAATTGCATGCTGGTGAAGAATATACGCCTTTAAAAGGGAAAACGCTAGGGATGATCTTTGAAAAATCGTCTACCCGTACCCGTGTATCTTTTGAAGTAGGCATGATGCAGCTTGGCGGACACGCTTTGTTCTTAAGTGGCAATGACTTGCAAATTGGGCGTGGTGAAACTATTTCCGATACTGCAAAAGTCCTTTCTGAATATATTGATGGCATCATGATTCGTACCTTCGAGCATGAAAAAATCCTGGAATTGTCAGAAAATGCCTCTATCCCAGTCATCAATGGGTTAACAGATCTTGCGCATCCTTGTCAGGTGCTTGCAGACTTCTTGACAATCATCGAGATAAAAGGGAAGTTAAAAGGCTTGAAGATGAGTTATATCGGTGATGGCAATAATGTTGCCAATTCATTGATGGTAGGCTGTGCAAAAATGGGAATGGATTTTTCCATTGGGTGTCCTGAGGCCTACAAACCTGATGAAAAGGTCGTCGCCTATGCTCAAAAAGTGGCAGAAGAAACTGGCAGTGAAATTGTGGTCACGACCTCCGCTTCGGAAGCTATAGAAGATGCGGATATCGTCTATTCCGATGTTTGGACCTCCATGGGGCAGGAATTCGAGAATGGTATCCGCTTAGAAGCTTTTAAAGATTATCAAATCAATAGTGAACTTGTAAAACTTGCTAAAAAAGATTACTTATTCATGCATTGCCTGCCTGCACACAGGGAAGAAGAGGTAACGGCTGAAGTCATCGATGGACCTAATTCCGTCGTTTTCCACCAAGCCGGAAATCGTCTTCATGCCCAAAAGGCGGTCCTGGTGGACTTAATGTCTTAAAAAAAAGGCGTTTGCTCTCTGAGCAGATGCCTTTTTGATTCAAGCCACTTTCCTAATTTTTCTGACATGAAAGAAAGGAACCTGGTAATAATAACAGGGAAAGCATGTAAAGGGGTGAGATCTATGGGGCAAAATCGTCAATTTAAGCCGGGTCAGAAGGCACCTAATAATGGGACCTACGTAGAAATCGGTGAAACGGGCAGCACGGTAGTGAATCCGAAAATGGTAAAGCTTGATGCAGGGGATTCTTTTCCTGAAACATCCAATCATAACCGGATCTGGACATATAAGCGGAAGCCATGAAACATCTAAAAGCAGGAAAAAGGAATGATCGCATCCTTTTTCCTGCTTTTTTCTATTCAGCGGAATAACCGAATATTTTCGAGATTTCCAAACAGCTCTTTCTTAAATAGTCGCTTAAGGGATCATCATAATGATCTGGAATGCTTTCGGTGAACCCAACGGCAGTGATCGCTCCCAACAATTCTGAATTATAATTAAAAACCGGAATGGACATGGAGGAAACAGAAGGTACAAGAGGCTCTTTGGCAAAAGCTATTTTGTATCTCCGAATTTCATGATATTCATCTGTTTCTTTAAGGAACGAGCCTGTAACATTATGATCTTTTTCAATCCATTCGGCTGTCAAGGAAGGATCCTGAAAAACAGTGAATACCTTTCCGGATGAGGATGATGGCGGAAGACGCGTACCTAACTGTGCCCCGATGTTTAAGTTTTGGTTAGAATTCCAAATTTTCGCCGTGATTGGTCCATCGTATGTCCAAACGGAAAAAAGGACTGTGCAAGAAGTATGGTGACTGATTTCCTGTAAATAAGGAGTTATTCTGCTCGTGACATCCTCATTTCCTATCGCTGCCATGCCGTATTGAATCAGTTTGCTCCCAAGGTGATACATACCGGTTGTCTTATCACGATATAGCAACTCAAGCTGAGTCAAAGTATTCAAATACTTATAGAGGTTACTTTTCGTTATTTCCGTTAATTCTTGAATATCAGAGAATCTTAAAGGAGTCCTTTGGGAAGCAAGTAAATCTATGATGCCCATCCCTATTTGTAATGATTGAATCGTCGAACCGGATTTTACGATTTCCATAAGTCAATCTCCCTAATCTGTTTTAATTTAGGTCTAGTATATCAGAACCTGTAAAATATAAATGAAATTTAGCACGAAAAACCGCCTGCTGCTTGAAGCTATCAATATACTTTTCCTTTTAAATAAATAAATTTAGCGGATTTTAAAATTGATTCCGAAGTACTCATAATGGTGTAGATGATAACATTTGCACAAAAATTTGCAATAGTTTCTTGACAGTATTCCGAAAATTAAGTTATTATTTATATAAATAGTGAACAATGTTATCTATAAGTGAAATTAGTGAGATGTATAGCCGTTCAAATTCTGGTTTGTGAAGTGAATCCAGCAGAATTAGGATGGTGGCATCAAAAAGAGGTTTTTAAAAAATCCGGATTAATAAAGGAGAATGAAATATGAGATTAGTAACTTTCAGCATTCAAGGATTTAAACGTATTGGTGCGATTTACCCGAATGTAGTAGTTGACTTGAACTATGCCTATCAAGCGCTTCTTGAAAGCGAAGGGAAACTTCGCAGTGAACAAATCGCTGAAGCGTATGTCCCTGCAACAATGGAGGCGTTTTTACAGGGAGGGAATGAAAGCCTTTCCATCGCGAAAAAGGCTGCGGACTATGCTATTAACAATCGTGATTCCTTCAGACATAAATTGGTGCATGAAATTGAAAATATAAAGCTTGAGGCTCCTGTCCAAAAGCCAGGCAAAATTATTTGTGTCGGACATAACTACCGTGAGCACATTGCTGAAATGGGTCGTGAACTGCCGCCATTCCCTGTGGTATTCGCAAAGTTCGCCAATACAGTAATCGGTCCCCAGGATGATATACCGTTTTTCCCAATCTCTGAACAACTAGATTATGAAGCGGAATTTGCTTTTGTAGTCGGACAAAGGGCACGTAATGTATCAAAAGAAGATGCTCTTGAGTATGTGGCTGGTTATACAATTGCGAATGATGTAACGTACCGTGATATCCAACGGCGTACACTTGAGTGGCTTCAAGGGAAAACGGTTGAAGGAAGTGCTCCGATGGGGCCTTGGTTAGTCACTTCCGATGAACTATCCGATCCATCTGGCTTAAATGTCCGATTAACGGTAAATGGTGAAGAACGCCAAAAAACGAATACATCCAACTTCGTATTCGATGTGAAGTATTTAGTTGAATTCTTATCGAATTTAATGACTCTTGAACCAGGTGACATCGTACTCACAGGAACACCTGGTGGGGTAGGAGTAGCCCGTGATCCACAAGTGTTCTTAAAAGATGGTGACGTTGTCAAAATCGAAATCGACAAAATAGGTTATCTTGAAAATCGTGTTCGACGTGTCGGGGAGGGAAAATAAAATGGCTTATCAGGAGATCGGGACATCAATCCAATCGGTTCAACAATCAATCGACCACATTCTTGAGACAGCGGCAAACCTACCGGAAGAAACGATCCGATTTAAGCCGGCAGATGATGAATGGTCTATCATGCAGATACTTTCCCATTTAGCTGAGGCCATTCCTTATTGGTTAGGTGAAGTGGAAACTGTAATAGCGATGCCTGGAGCCAAATGGGGGCGTGGATTGCAAGATCCAGCCCGATTGGCAGCAGTTACCGATACTGACAAAATTGCTGTAGATGATGTCATGAAGCAAGTGGAGGAGCTTAAATATAAAGTGGAGAGCAGTCTGGGGAATTTAGATGAAGAAACACTATCCAAAGAATCGCCACACCGGAATTTCGCTAAATTCGGAAACAAACCAGTTTCTTATATAGTCGATCACTTCATCGATGAGCATGTTTCAGGACACTATGATCAAATTAAGCGAAATCTTTCTAAAATCCAGTGAGGAAAGATAAAAAAGAAAGTAGGGATTAATATGGCTGAAAAATCGGAATACATGGACAGTACAATCGTAAAAGATTTTACAAAGGATATTCAGCAGTATAACCTTGGGCCACTGTGGGAAGCCATTCCCGCTTTGATGGACCATGAACCTAAACCTCATGCACATGCTTATTTATGGAAAGAAGAGCTTTTGACAAAAAAATTGATGGAAGCAGCTGAAATCTTCACACCTGACCGAGGAGGGGAGCGCAGGGCCATTTATTTTCAAAACCCTGGCCTTACTTATCGCCAGCCTTGGGGATGGGCTTCAACGACACAAACGCTTTATGCAGCAGTTCAGCTATTGTTGCCAGGTGAAGTGGCCCCTTCCCACCGTCACTCCCAAAGTGCACTTCGTTTCATTACGAATGGTGAAGGTGCCTACTCCATCGTGCAGGGAGAAAGGATATTCATGGAAGAAGGAGATTTCTTGATCACGCCTAAAAACCTATGGCATGGTCATGGACATGTAGGCGAAAAACCAATGATTTGGATGGATGCCCTTGATATCCCAACCATCTATTCCATAGGTGGCACTTTCTTTGAACCATATCCAGATCGGATTGAAACGCCTAAACGTCCGGATAATTTTTCAGAGCTCCGTTATCAAGGCGGGATGGTTCGTCCAGTATCCGACCGTTATTCACAAGTGGCACCGCTTGCCAATTACAAGTGGAAAGGCACAAAAGCAGCGATAGAAGGATTAATGAATTTCGAACCGGACCCATATGAAGGTTTCGCAGTGGAATATATCAATCCGTCAAATGGCCAAACGGCCAATCCGACGATGGGGGCATGGATGCAGAAACTTCCTAAAGGTTTCCATACGAAAGCGCATCGCCATACCCATTCCACAATTTATCAAGTGCACCAAGGATCAGGCTATACCGTTATTAATGGAGTGCGTTTTGACTGGTCCAAGGGAGATTATTTCGTCGTTCCGAATTGGGCATGGCATGAGCACGTTGCAGAAGCGGATTCTTACTTATTCTCGGTAAACGACCTACCAATAATGGAGAGATTCGATTTGGAACAGCAACAGGCATTAGACACAAACAATGGTTACCAAAAGATTGAAAGTGAATTCAAGCCTGTTTTGGTTTAAAAGTAATCTGTTTGGGACTTTCAGCTTGATCCTGATGAATATATGGAATGCCAGCCGAATGAAAACGCTTACTGTGGCATTGTCCGCAACATTGGCTAAAAGCAACTAATATAGGGGGAATTGATGATGAGCACAGAAAAAAAACCATTCATAGTTATCGGTGGGGGAATTGGCGGTTTGGCAACTGCTTTAGGAATCGCAGAAACTAAACAGTATGTAAAGGTCCTTGAACAAGCTCCCGAATTTGGAGAAATTGGTGCAGGGATTCAGCTTGCAGCAAATGCCACCAACGTATTGCAGCGTTTAGGCGTCATGGATAAAATCAATGAAATTGCAGTATTTCCAAAAAGATTGGTGCTGATGGATGCCTTTTCCGGCAAAGAGCTTTCCGCTTTGGATTTAGGTGATGTTTATAAAGAAAGATATGGAGCGCCATATGTTGTCTTGCATCGTTCCGATTTGCATAAAGTACTGGCTGAAGCTTGTGAAAATAACCCGTATATTGAACTGGTTACGAACCAAACCATTATTGAAACAGTAGAAAATGAAGGTGAAGTTACGGTTACTTCAGCCAACGGGTCTAAACATTCAGGAACTGCTGTCATTGGAGCCGATGGATTATGGTCCAAGGCACGGAAACTTTTTGTGGAAGATCAACCGATCTGCTCTCAATATGTTGCATACAGGGGAGCGATTCCGATGGAAGAGGTTACGAGCCATGGAGATTTAGATGATGTGTATATGTGGATTGGGCCAAACCTTCATCTTGTTCAATACCCGGTTAGAAGGGGGGAACTTTACAACCAAGTAGTGGTGTTCAAAAGTTCTCAATACACGGAAGAAAACGAAAAAACCGATCAATGGGGAACCCCGGAAGAAATGGACAGTGTATTTGCCGGAACTTGTGAGCTTGTTCAAAATGCGATTTCATTCATTCAAAGGCAACGCCGCTGGCCGATGTATGACCGGTTACCAATTGATAATTGGAGTAAAGGAAGAATTACGCTTACGGGCGATGCGGCACATCCGATGCTCCAATACTTGGCACAAGGGGCTTGCCAGGCTTTAGAAGATGCAGCTTATTTGTCGGATATGCTTCATAAGCATGGAAATGACATTGAACAGGCATTTTTGGAATATCAAGAGGAACGCATTCCGCGTACAGCTAATGTTCAAACGAGTGCAAGAATGTGGGGGGAAATCATCCACAATACGACCGATGCAGGCATTCTGCTCAGAGATACGATCCTAGCAGGTCGCACGGATAAAGATTTCCAATTCGTCGATGAATTTCATGGTTATAATAAAACGGCCGTAAAAGCATAAGTCGTTTTGTTTCAGCCAATCAGTGATTTTATGCCATTTTACAAATGGGTCTGCCTTTCTTCTTTTTGAAGAAAGGTTTTTTCCGTTTATCCTCCATACCTCCTGCATTTTTTATAACTTTCCTTTACATGGGGAAAATTAGAAGTATAATGAAAATATAAAGGTCAAAGTTGGTCAAACCGAGTGATAATTCGTTCATGATATAGATGAATGGGAGGTTTCAAGATGGATATTAATAATATGACGGAGAGAACCCAACAGGCGTTCATTGGCGGCCAGGAACTAGCCAAAGATAGAGGGAATCCCGAGTTGACGGAGCTGCATTTATTAAAGGCCTTAATGGAACAGGATGAAAGTTTATTAATCAGGATTTTATCGGAATCTGGTAAACCGATGAATCTATTTGATATAGAGCTAAATAAGGAACTGGATCGATTACCGGAAGTGAGAGGGAGTGTTTCCCAGGTTTACATGTCAACCTCCCTACAGCAAATTTTGACGGCTGCCGAAAAGGAAATGCAAATGTGGGAGGATGAATATTTATCCGTCGAACATATACTGCTTGCGTCGTTGCAAGTCAATAAAACGAATGTAAACAGGCTTTTTTCATCATATGGAATTGATTATGATATAGCAAAACGGGTTATAAACGATATAAGGGGGAATCAGCGAGTGACTAGTCAAAATCCTGAAAGCACTTATGAAGTACTGAAAAAATACGGCAGAGATCTCGTTGCTGAGGTTAAATCGGGGAAGGTCGATCCAGTAATCGGCCGAGATACGGAAATCCGTAACGTCATCCGGATCCTTTCACGTAAAACGAAAAATAATCCTGTATTAATAGGAGAACCTGGAGTAGGTAAAACAGCGATTGTCGAGGGGTTGGCACAAAGGATCGTCAGGAAGGATGTGCCGGAAGGTTTAAAGGATAAGACCGTTTTTTCACTAGATATGAGTGCACTTGTTGCAGGGGCCAAATTCCGCGGTGAATTTGAGGAACGCCTAAAAGCGGTGTTGAATGAGATCAAGAAGAGTGACGGTAAAATTCTTTTATTCATTGATGAATTACACACAATTGTCGGTGCAGGAAGAACGGATGGCGCACTTGATGCCGGAAATATGTTAAAGCCGATGCTTGCGCGTGGTGAGCTGCATTGTATCGGTGCAACGACCCTTGATGAATATCGGCAATATATTGAAAAGGATCCGGCTCTGGAACGCCGTTTCCAACAGGTTCTGGTTCCTGAACCGGATGTGGAAGATACAATTTCAATTTTGCGGGGATTAAAGGAACGGTTTGAAATTCACCATGGCGTCAGGATACATGATCGGGCGATCGTTGCGGCCTCTGTCCTTTCGAACCGATATATAACGGAGCGGTTTTTACCGGATAAAGCTATAGATCTTGTGGATGAAGCATGTGCGATGATCCGGATGGAAATCGACTCAATGCCATCCGAGCTGGATGAAATCACGAGAAAAGTCATGCAACTTGAAATTGAAGAAGCGGCCCTGAAAAATGAGGAGGACCCTCAAAGCAAGGCAAGGCTGGAAGTGCTTCAAAAAGAACTATCAGAACTTCAGGATCAAGCGAATAGCATGAAATCCAAGTGGCAAATGGAGAAATCAGCGCTTCAGAAGGTGCAGGATAAACGTGAAGAGCTTGAGAAACTGCGTCATGAACTGGAACAGGCAGAGAATGACTATGACCTTAACCGGGCAGCTGAACTTCGGCATGGAAGGATTCCGCAGCTTCAAAAAGAATTGGAAACAATGGAAGACGAATTGGAAAAGGAAAAACAGGAATCACGATTGCTTCGCCAGGAAGTGACGGAGGAGGAAATTGCCTCGATTGTTGCAAGGTGGACGGGAATTCCGATAAGCAAGCTGGTGGAAAGTGAAAGGGAGAAACTGCTTCGCCTATCTGATATTCTGCATGAACGTGTAATAGGTCAAGGAGAAGCGGTGGAACTCGTATCCGATGCCGTTTTAAGAGCAAGGGCGGGAATTAAAGATCCAAACAGACCAATCGGTTCATTCATTTTTCTTGGGCCGACTGGTGTCGGTAAAACCGAATTGGTAAAAGCTTTGGCAGAAACGTTATTCGATAGTGAGGAACATATGATTCGAATCGATATGTCAGAATATATGGAGAAACATTCCGTGTCCCGCCTTGTTGGTGCACCTCCTGGATATGTTGGATTTGAGGAAGGAGGCCAACTTACGGAGGCTGTTAGGAGAAACCCATACTCAGTCATATTATTAGACGAAATTGAAAAGGCGCATCCGGAAGTCTTCAATATTTTGCTGCAAATGTTGGATGATGGAAGGATTACAGACTCCCAAGGCAGAACAATCAACTGTAAAAATACGGTGATCATCATGACTTCCAATATCGGTTCCCATTTCTTATTGCAGTCCAACCGGGAGGATGGTGGCATTGAAGAAGAAATAAAAGATCAGGTCTTTAAAGAATTAAGAGGCCATTTCCGTCCCGAATTTTTAAATCGCGTTGATGACATTGTTTTATTCAAACCTCTGACGAAACAAGAAATCGTTGAAATCGTGGATAAAATGGTTCATCAATTACAGGTAAGGTTAACTGAACAAAATATAGTCCTGAACGTCACAGAAGCGGCTAAGGAATTCATTGCGGACCAGGGATATGACCCGGTATATGGAGCAAGACCGCTGAAGCGATTCATCCAAAAGCATCTGGAAACGAAAATCGCCCGTAAAATCATAGCTGGGACTGTTGAGCTTAAAGAAGGAATAACGATTGATCATGATCATGATGAATTGGTCCTCATATAAAAACGTTGAAATGTTGTTTACACGTAAGCAAAGTACGGTATAACAAAAAGGACATCCTAAAAAGGATGTCCTCTTTTGCTTCTTCTTAATGTTGATGAGAGTCTTTAGCTGGCCCGGCAGGCAAGATAGCAGGGATGATAAGAATCAGGATAGCAGCAGCTAATCCTAGAATCGTTCCCTGCGCAGCATCGTATGAAAGTCCGATCATGGAAGAAACAACATATACAGTCATATGCACTAATAAGAATGTCCAAAAAATTGCCCAAGCATAACGCATCGAATTTCACCTCATTCCACTACATTCATTTTTATCTTACCATAATTAATATACAGTTAAAACGTGTTTTTAATAATAACCTTTAAATAATTCAATACATTAAATCATAAGAGAACTTTTTCCGGCAGACAAGTTGGTTCCAAACCCTAAATGGGAAATCATAGGGGGGAATTAAAACAAAAATCGTCCATGCTTGGTTAATTTAAGATAAGAAGTTAGGCGTTTCCACTGACCCTTTCTATTTTTCTTCATAAATTAATATAGTAGTAGTAATATTCCTTAAAGGAGTTTGAACGATGGAACAACGAACTTTTCAAATTGATGAGCAATGGAATATCATCTATTATCCAGAGCGGCCCAGTGGTTTTTCCGTAATGGTAATTGGAGACCGTAGTCATTTTGTCGAAAAAGACAGCAGCTTTTGGCTGCAGCATCCTGGCAGGCTGCAGATATTGGAATATTTAAAGGAATACGGATACACGCTATTTTCATCCAATTTTCACGGAGCCAACTGGGGCAGTCCTAAAGCACTGGACCTTTCCCTTAACCTATATATTCTTTTCATTAAAAAAGAAATAGTCAATCAAAGGGTTCATATATTGGCAGAGGGGACAGGCGCACTACTTGCCCTAAAGCTAATGAATGAACTTGGAAATAAAATTCGGTCTGTCGTATTGATTGATCCGGTTTTTTCTTTGAAAGCACAACTGGAGAAAGAAAAGGAAAACAAGTTCTTCTTTAAAAAGTGGCTGTCAGAGGTTGCTGCTGCATATGAGCTTGATCCAGCAGAATGTGAACAGCATATCCTGGACACTGAGGATTCAGTTATTGCAGAGAATATCCCCATGAAAGTGATTCAGGTTTTTGGAAGCTTACGGAAAGAGCAAGCCTCCCTTTATCGGCAAATCCAGCTGGCTAGGAAAGCAGATTTGCAACTGACGTATATATTGCCCGAAAAACGTTATAAAATCCCCTATCAAATACAAAAGTTTTTCAATGAGAATGAAGAGATTTTATGAGAAGTGATATATTTTTACAATAGTTTGCATACGATACAGCATCTAAAAAAACTAGACGTGCCGGGTGAAGTGGGCTTGATGGCATACGAGGAGGCTGTATTTATGCAAACAAACATTGTCATTGGCACTTATCGATTTGTGGGATTCTATGTGACTCAATATTTTTTGAACCAAGGTAAAGAAGTAATCGGAATTGATTGGGCTGATTCCGAAGCAAGTCAATATATTATGGAAGAAAAGGAACTTGAAATAGGCAGGAATTCAAATTATATATACTTTCCGATAAATAAGCTTCAATTATTGGATATTTCACAGCAGGACACGGTGTTCATATCTCTTTACGATATTCAAAGCGGAAAATTGGACAAAATCGATTTTCTGATAGGCGAAATCGTTTCATTCATTGAGAAATTCAAAAATGGCAAGGATGAAACGCCGAATTTCGTACTTTTCATGCCCATTGAAAAAGATGTCTGTGTATTTCAGTCCATATTAAGCTCGATTCGTGAAATAGATTCTACGAAAATCATATTTTTACCGACGATTTATGGACCTTGGCAATCGGAAGGCATGAGCTTTGAAGCTGGAATCAATCAGCTTGGACAGTCTGATATCAATGCGGCAATTGCTGCCGAATATACCGGAGATGCTCTCTATATCACTGATTTTGTTAACGCTTTGGAAGCAGTGCTTACCTCCTCTTCCGATAGGGACATCCAATTGTGCAGCAGTATTGATGACCATTGGAATAAATGTGCCAAGTTAATATTTAGTGAAAGTATGGATTCATTCACTTCCCACTCAACAACTAAAATCAATAAAGGAACAATATTTGAAGTGCAATGCAAAATGGAACCGGAAGAAGGCATTGCTCTACAAAGAAAACATAATAAACGATTAAACTTACTTAAAAAGTGGAGAAAGCGAGACTGACTTGGGAGAGCGATAACCAAATATGAAGGCGAAGTGCATGATCGGGAAAATATGAAATCGATAGGTTTCGATATTAGGGAAGTGCAAAACTGTATATTTGCCTCTAATCTATATGTCTTGTACTATAATGTTCAAGGATAGGAATTCACATCAAAAGATATTCATGATTTTCTATGTGCGCCCTTTACGAATGGGTCTTGTGGAATTATGATAATATTGAGCTTTATTTGGCATCACAAAGATCAATTGGATGAATATTCAAAAGATAGGGGGGAAACGCGAATGAGTTCAGATAAAACTCTTGAATTTATGGGGATCGCCATGAAATACTTCCCAGAGGCTAAAGCGAAGCTTGAAGCAAGCGGGATTACATTCTCAATGGAGATGGCAGAGCCATTCATGGAGCTCTTTAAAAGCGTAATGCAAGAAGCTTATGAGCTTGGTAAACAAGATGCTCAGCGTTAATTAAAGGAAGGCTGTCCGGTTAAACGGCAGCCTTAATATTTTTATTCTTTTTTCAAGAACTTGGCAATCAATGGGTTCAGATTAATTTTATCAATGGTCGGTTTGTATTGACTGTATAAGCCCATCAATGTTTCAACGTTCTCCATCAATTGCATGTTATCAACTTTCGATTCCTCTTGCTCCGGTTCAGCCTTCCTGCCAAACATCAAATTCGAAAAATGATCATCCGGGTTTCTTTCGCGGTTGCGATTGAAGATGTCCACAATGAATTCCTCCTTTTATTTATAATGTATGTCCTAAATCTCCCTTGGCATAGGCGCTTGACCGACTTCTGAAAGAGATTTCTTTAGCCTTTCAAACTGTTAACTCTTGCAAGGAAGTCTTTTTTTATATAAAATTAGTACCAGGTAATAATAGATGATTATAATAACTCATAAAAATATAAGGGGATGGCAAGATGAATGCTGGAATACTAGGGCTTGGCCGCTACTTACCCGACAAAATCGTTACAAATGCGGATTTAGAAAAAATTATGGACACTTCCGACGAGTGGATCCGGACTAGGACGGGTATTGAGCAAAGAAGAATTGCAAATGATGATATTGATACATCAGATATGGCTTATCAAGCCGCAAAAGCTGCATTGAAAAATGCGGAAATTTCTGCTGAAGAGATAGATCTAATTCTTGTAGCTACTGTTACACCTGATCAGTCGTTTCCTTCTGTCGCTTGCATGATTCAAGAGAAATTGGGAGCGATGAAGGCAGCTGCAATGGATGTAAGTGCTGCATGTGCCGGTTTTATGTATGCAATGATCACGGCACAGCAATTTATTAAGTCAGGTGCATATAAGCATGTGTTGATTGTCGGTGTTGAAAAACTTTCGAAAGTAACCAATTGGGAAGACCGCAATACTGCTGTACTTTTTGGTGACGGAGCGGGTGCAGTTGTACTTGGACCTGTATCTGAAGGCAAAGGAGTCCTTTCCTTTGAATTAGGAGCAGATGGAACCGGTGGGAAGCACTTATTACAGGAAGGAGATTTCATTCATATGAATGGACGTGAAGTATTTAAATTTGCTGTCCGTCAGATGGGGGAATCCAGCCTGAGTGTATTGGACAAAGCTGGTTTGACAAAAGAAGATGTGGATCTGCTTGTCCCGCATCAAGCAAACATACGCATTATGGAAGCCTCAAGGGAACGATTGGATCTCCCGCTTGAAAAAATGACAAAAACGATTCATAAATATGGGAATACTTCTTCAGCGTCCATTCCAATGGCCCTTGTGGAAGAAATGGAAGCGGGAAGAATCAAGGACAATGACTTAATCGTCATGGTCGGTTTTGGTGGTGGCCTTACATGGGGAGCGATCGCTCTTAGGTGGGGTAAATAAAAGAAGAAGCAAAACGTAAGTGCTTTAAAAATAGGAAGGAGCCATTTTTAATGACTAAACGCCGTGTAGTTGTAACAGGTATTGGAGCAATCTCTCCAGTTGGTAATGATGCAGAAACTGGATGGAAGAATATAATCGAGGGGAAATCGGGAATAGGACCTTTAACTCGTTTGAATGCTGAGGAATTCCCCGTTAAAGTGGCTGCTGAAATCAAGGAATTTGATATAGAGACATATATAAATCGTAAAGAAGCACGCAAAATGGACCGTTTTACCCATTATGCAATTGCAGCTTCCGTTATGGCATATAATGATAGCAAGCTGGAAATAACCGATGAAAATGCTGCACGTGTCGGGGTCTGGATCGGTTCGGGTATCGGCGGGCTGGAGACACTTGAAACACAGCATGAAAACTTTTTAAACAGAGGATATAAACGGGTGAGCCCATTTTTCGTTCCAATGATGATTCCGGACATGGCAGCCGGCCAGGTTTCTATCTTACTGGGTGCTAAAGGAATCAATTCATGTACGGTAACAGCCTGTGCAACAGGAACAAATTCAATTGGTGATGCGTTTAAAGCCATTCAACGGGGCGATGCCGATGTCATGATCACAGGCGGGGCCGAAGCGCCAATCACAAAAATGTCGGTTGCAGGCTTTTGTGCAAATACGGCTTTATCGACCAACCCTGATCCACAAACGGCTAGCCGTCCTTTTGATCTTAATCGTGATGGTTTCGTAATTGGGGAAGGAGCTGGAATTATCGTTCTGGAAGATCTTGAACATGCATTGAATAGAGGAGCCAAGATTTATGCTGAAATAGCTGGTTATGGCTCAACTGGAGATGCCTTCCATATTACCGCTCCGGCACCAGGTGGAGAAGGCGGGGCAAGAGCAATGAAAATTGCAATTGAGGATGCAGGTTTGAATCCGGAAGACATTCAATATGTGAATGCCCACGGAACGAGTACGCCATACAATGACAAATACGAAACGATGGCAGTCAAAGAAGTCTTTGGCGACCATGCTAATAAACTTGCAATAAGTTCCACTAAATCGATGACAGGCCATATGTTAGGGGCAGCAGGCGGTGTGGAAGCAATATTCACGATTCAGGCAATAAGGGACAGCATATTGCCTCCAACCATCAATATTGAAACACCAGACCCTGAGTGTGATTTGGACTATGTTCCGAATCAAGCAAGGAAGGGCGAAATCAATGCAGCCATCAGCAATTCACTTGGATTCGGTGGACATAACGCAACCATTCTTTTCAAGAAGTATCAATAAGTTATGAAGGAAGAGCAGATCCTTTGGGATCTGCTCTTTTTATTTTGAAGGGAAAATGCAAATGCGAGGGATATAAAATGTGTCAACCGCCTTCTTAAAATCATACGATAGTCAATAGGAAGCGGAGGTGTATGGGAAATGGGAGTCATTTCAACCGATGAATGGATGATGAAGGATTTCAACCGCCCGGTACAGATGATGGAAAGACTTAAAAGTACATTCAACAATACCCTTGATTCGAACATGATTTATCATCATTTATTAAAGCATGGCATGTATTCGCCGAATCAAAAAACAAAACTCACATGGAAAGACTTAAAAGAAAATAATGCATGGGAAAAAACTCAAAGCATGTTTACAGCCTATAAGAAGCTTTGGGGAGGGCCTGATGTTCCCATATATATTTTTCCGCTCATGTCTTCAGGGATATGGAATAAAAAAGTTGAAACGAAGTCAGGGTTGGCATTTAAAGATAAACTATTCCTTTTTTACGGCACGGGGATGGCCGAAAAGGAAATGGAGGCCCTGTTGATTCATGAATATCATCATGTTTGCCGTCTGCATCATTTGAAAAAGGACGAAAAAGAATACACTCTCCTGGATACGATGATCATGGAAGGACTGGCGGAAAGAACGGTGGGAAAATATTTAGGAACAAAATTTTTAGCGAAATGGACTAAGTTATATCAGGAAGATAAACTACGGGAATTTTGGAACAAGCATTTAGAGGAAAAGCACATGATAAAACGTACAGATCCTCTTCATGATGCACTTCTCCTTGGGACGAAAGGATATCCGTATATGCTTGGATACTGTAGTGGCTATTACCTGGTGAAAAATTTTGAAAAGCTCTCTGTGAAAAGATCATTCATTATCCAATCTGAAGAATTCTTATCAAAAAAGAGTTAATATATACGTTCTTTTTTTCTTAATCTGTTTTCTAGAATAGGAATAAATTGTATGGTTCCTGCCTATACTGATTGACAAACAGAAATTTGTTTAAGTGAGGGATGAATGATGCTATATCTTCATGATGTATGGGTTAACTGGTTTGAAGGAGAAGAAAACGGCTATAATATTTGTCATTTTCATGAATGGAGGAAGGATGACGGGATCGAACTACTAGATCAAGTTCCTTTGTTGAAAGTGTCATCAACATTGTTCCACTACATAGAGAACGACTTGTCAGAATTACCTAAGCCATTGCTCAATGATGTTTATCAAAAAGCATATGCAAGGAAAAATCATGAAAGAATTCAGCTTGACTATTGTTTTATCGTGACTGATGGAAATGGAATTTTAGCTGTTGATACGATAGGTTATCATATTCCGATTAGGAAAAGCAGAATAATTCCCCGGCAGGAACAAATTGTTTATGACATGATAGAAAACCATGATGAGATGGATTACACCTTTACTGAAAAACCTACATCTGAGAAAGAATATCATATTTTGTCGCCGTCTCCCTTATTCATGAACGGTTTGACAAGAAAAGAAAGACAGCTTAAGCAATTGCTATTCATGGCCATGGACCAATTATTCACTGCGAAAAACACAGCTGAAATCCGCTATTGGTATACAGAATGGGCCCCTGAGAAATATGAAAGCATTCAAGAAATGGATTTTCAGATAGCTTGGCTTGAGTTATATGAAGAAATGAAGGAAGGCTGGTCAGAGAAGCATCTTCAACTTTGTGAAAACCTTGTGAAGGGGCAGCCTTTTTTTGAAAAGCTTTGGCAAGTGGAGGCCGGCGATAGCCCATCGATATTATGAACAAAAAAGACGATCCGATGAGGATCGTCTTTTTTTATCTCTTTCTGCCAAGTCCCATGCCATTATACATTTTTCTGATCATTTTATTGGCTTCAATATTCGCCTTTTCTGCACCGCGGTCCAGAATCTCATCCAATTCAGGCGAATCGATCAATTCATTAAAGCGTTCCTGGATTGGTAGGATTTCTCCAAGAACCACCTCAGCCAAATCACTTTTAAAGTCACCATAACCTTTACCTTCATACATCTCTTCAATTTCTGAATAGGATTTTCCACTGAAGATGGAGTATATGGACATCAGGTTGGAAACACCCGCTTTGTTTTCCTTATCATAACGGACAATTCCTTCCGAATCGGTAACTGCGCTTTTGATGTTTTTTTCGATTTGCTTCGGATCATCCAATAAGGCAATCGTTGCCTTTTTATTAGGATCAGATTTGCTCATTTTCTTGGTTGGTTCCTGAAGGGACATGATACGGGCCCCTTCTGTAGGGAGGCTGATTTCCGGAATTTTAAAAATGTCATTATGCTTTTTATTGAACCGTTCAGCCAAATCGCGTGTCAATTCAAGATGCTGTCTTTGATCTTCCCCGACAGGAACCACATCTGTACTATAAAGGAGAATATCGGCAGCCATCAGCGGCGGGTATGTAAGCAGTGCTGCGGATACCCCTTCTTTGCCAGCGGATTTGTCCTTAAATTGCGTCATTCTCTCAAGTTCCCCTATATAGGATATACTTTGTAAAATCCAGCCTGCCTGAGCATGCGCAGGTACTTCTGATTGAATGAAGATGGTATTCTTTTCAGGATCCAAACCAATGGCCAAATATAAAGCGGCCAATGTTTTAATGTTTTTCCTTAACTTAATGCGATCTTGTGGAACTGTAATTGCATGCTGGTCAACAATACAAAAGAAACATTCATATTCATTTTGTAAGTTAACGAATTGTTTCATGGCTCCGATGTAATTTCCTAAAGTAACGGAACCGGATGGCTGAATGCCGGAGAAAATCCTTTTCAACTGCTAGTCACTCCTCTAAATACGTTTATTGATAAATGGATATTCGCTCTTCATTATTGTAAGGATAAATAGAAAATGAATCCACTTTCTTTGAAAGAAATGTGCGTGCCCCTGTGATGGGGAAAAACGCTCATTAAAATCTTGTGGAGGGCCGTTTTGTCCTGTATCGATGCCATTCTGAGAATACGAAATGTCCACTATACTGTATTTTAGCATTTATTCATATTAAATGTATAATCGAAACGGCAATCAAGCCAATAGAAAGGATTTTCCGTTTCTTTTTTTTGATATGGGAGAAATGAAGGGTTCAAGGAAAATCAAACCGTTTAACATATATCACAATGAGCAGACCATTTTAGGGAAGGATACTCACAAGGGAATACAGGATTATGAACGTATTCTTAAGGTTGAAACATTGTAAGGCAGTTTTTTTAATTATTTATAATATATAGGAGTAAAGTTAATTGTTTGTGGTATTAAAGAAAGGGGTTTATTATATTTGTTGAATATTGATGACTGATGGCGAATGAGGTGGAGAAAATGAAACCAATGTGTAAATGGTTGATGACAGGTATGTGCATATTCCTGATTCAACAGCCAGTTCATGCGCAAAGCATGAACGAAACCAGGCAGGTGGCATTAGAAAATAAAGAATTGCCTGTGAACGTACCGCGTTTTGTTTTTGATTCGGGGTTGAAATTTGACTATCCGGATGCTGTGCGCGGAATATATGTGACAGGGCCTGCAGCGGGTGGCAATAAATTGAATGAGCTTATTAAATATGTAGATGAAACCGATTTGAATGCGATGGTCATTGACATTAAGGATGACAGGGGGAACGTTACGTATAAACCCGAAGATCCCGATTCTCCATATGCAGGGATCGGTAAAGACTACATAAAAAACCCAAGGTCAATGCTGAAAAAATTTGAGGATAAACAGATTTATCCAATTGCAAGGGTAGTCGTCTTTAAAGACTCCCATTTGGCCAAAGAGAAGCCTGAATTGTCTTTTTTAGATGGAGAAAAGGTATGGAAGAATGGTCGAGGGGAAGCCTTCGTTAACCCATTCTTAAAAGAGGTGTGGGATTATAATGTCGGTATTGCCATTGAAGCGGCAAAGATGGGTTTTAAAGAAATTCAATTTGACTATGTCCGTTTCCCCGAAGGATTCGAAAATAAAGAAGATGATTTGAAATATGATGTAGGTGAATATGATGAAGCGAAAGTGAGTAATACAGCCAAAAGGGTTCAGGCAGTGACAGATTTCGTGAGTTATGCGAGGAAACAACTGGAGCCATATGGTGTGGAAGTGTCAGTGGATATTTTTGGATATGCGGCTACATTGCCTGAAGCTCCCGGAATTGGGCAAAACTTTACAAAAATTTCTGAGAATGTTGATGTAATTTCCTCGATGATCTATCCGAGTCACTGGACATCTTATTTTGGTATCGATAAGCCTGATTTGGAGCCTTATAATCTCGTTAAGGAATATGCGAAATTAGAAAACGGGAAGCTGAAGGAATTAAAAACACCACCTACTTCAAGACCTTGGTTACAAGATTTTACTGCCTCATATTTAGGAGAGGGGAATTACCAAAGGTATGGTAAGGAAGAAGTGGAAGCCCAAATAAAAGCATTGAATGACAATGGTATTGATGAATACTTGTTATGGAATGCAGCAAATCGATATACAAAGGGAGTAGACTATACCCCATGAAAAAAAGGATGACCTAGGAAGATTCTTCCGGTCATCCATATTCTCTCTGAATTACCGCTTTTTATTCCCGCCAACTTGACTCCACCCTGACTGAATTCGTTTCGATTGATCGAAAATATGAGAGTGACGTTTCCCGCCAAACCATTTTTCGCCGATGCCATTCGTCACAACGCCATTCACAGCTGTAATGCCAATAACGCAAGCAGCGACTAAAAAAAAGTCCAAAAAGTAATTGACCATCAAAACCCTCCTAATATTTTCAAGCTATTCAAGTTCCATTGTAGTGGATAAGAAATAATCTGGAAAGTATAAACTAGCAAATGAGGAGATTAAATTATGAATTGGTATGAAAAGCTAAATCAGTATTTCCCTATTGAAGAAATGAAGTCCAAAGAACATATAGAAGTTCTTTTAGAAGATAAACAGGAAATTTATAAAAAAGATGAAGGTCCCGACCATGTTTTATTGTATGTGGAAGGGGAAGAGTTTATATTCGTTGATTACCTTTTTGTATCTAAGAAAACAAGGGGGCAGGGACTAGGGAGGAAATTGATTCAAAAATTGCAAAAAAAGCAGAAAACGATCTTGCTGGAAGTAGAACCAGTACAAGAAAATGATGATGACACATTTAAAAGGCTGAAATTTTATAAAAGGGAAGGATTCCGGCACGCCTCTTCGATTTCCTACAGCCGAAAATCGCTTGCCACCAAGGAGGATACGCCTATGGAAATCTTATATTGGCCTGCAAACCCATCTGTTGATGAAGAAGACGTATTTGATTTCATGAAAGAGATTTATTCTGAAATCCATACTTACAAAGATGATGATCTTTATGGGAAATCTTATCAAGATGTAGAGGATGTACTAAGCTTGAATGCAGGTCAGGAAACGGATATTTTTAAAGAGGTGCAAATTTGAGAAAAAGGGCCGGTTGTTTCACCGGCCCTTTTTAATTTGTCGAAAAAAGTACAGTAAAGGAAAAAAATTGCGTGAACGGTCGAAAAAGTGTTCCAGCAGAAAACAACCGGAACATTTTTTGAAAATTGAGGCAAACTGTCTTTTCTTAAAATTTGTCAATAAAAGGAAGCTTCGAACCCCGAACCATGATTTTAAAAGAAGGTTTGGTTCCCCTCATGATTAATATGGGATGAAACCCACACTAGAGTGAAGAAATTTGCGACACTCCTGCCGAAAAACTGGCTCCGCCAAGACCCCACAGTCGGCGGAAAGGGAGCGGATTTCTGAAAACAACTGGATCGTTTTTTAGACTGTAGGCAATCTGTCTTTTCTTATTGTTCATATTTTACGGTAAAATGAATTTCTATAACTTCTTGGATGGTAGAATGCTCCCTTATCGCTGATTCTTTCGAATTATCTTTTTACTTTTGGAAATATATGTGCTAAAAGAATGGTTTTTAATGTAAAAGGAGGAATTTGCATTTGATTAAAGAAAATATATTAACATGATCTTGTTTATTGAAAAAGATTGGGGGTAAATAAAAGTAACGAGTTATTTAAAAAATCATGAGGGCCGTAATGAGAGTTAAATGAGAATGGTAGGTAGGTATTTTCAATTAGAAAAAGCGGTTTTAATGTATTACATAAAAAACGGAAAAAGCTATAGTACAGGCTAAACTAGAAGTTTAAAAGGATTTTTCCAAATATCAAAAAGGGTATTCATTTTAAATAAATTAGTGTATAATAAAGAAAATGAAATACTTATTTAAAATTATTTCAAATTAGAGTGGTACTTATGAATACTAATAGTAGATTTCCCCTCATAGATCACCGATTCTATATTTAGGGAGTGTGAGTAAACATGGTAACATTATATACATCACCTAGTTGTACTTCATGCAGAAAAGCAAAAGCATGGTTAGAGGAACATGAGATTGGATATAAAGAAAGAAACATTTTTTCAGAACCGTTAACGATTGATGAGATTAAAGAAATTCTTCGAATGACAGAAGATGGAACCGATGAAATCATTTCAACACGGTCAAAAACTTTCCAAAAGTTAAATGTAAATTTAGAGAGCCTGCCTCTTCAAGAATTATATAAATTGATCAAGGAGAATCCAGGTCTGTTGAGACGTCCAATTATCCTTGACGAGAAACGGCTTCAAGTTGGTTATAATGAAGATGAGATAAGACGCTTTTTACCACGTAAAGTCCGTACCTTCCAGTTACGGGAAGCACAACGTATGGTCAACTAATAAGGTCTTTCAAGCTCTGCCAGGAAATGTGCAGGGCTTTTTCTTTATACATAACGATTTTCCGCTGATTTTTTTAACTTAATGAAGGGGAACATAAAAGAATCCTTAGGCGACAGCAGACGTTTTGGATTTGCAGAAGGTCCCTTGAACCTGTCATCATTTAAAGAAAAAATAAAGAATGAAGCTCATCATTCTGTGTATATAATAAGGCATTAATGGCAGTAAGATTAAAATTGAATAAAGCATTAGGATAGTTGCATGAGGATGAATTATTTTATAGAATGAATGGAATATTAGGCAAACAATTGTTTTTTAGATAAGTAATGTTTTTTATTTCCCTTCTTCAAGGTTTTGTCATAAAATGATGTAAAATAGTCTGTTTTAATGACTATCATGATTTACAGTATTCACTTACGGGTAAAGAGCTTTTAAGAGCAATTTTCGCTTGGGGGTTATTATCCCTTCAAAATGAGAAAGGAAGGGAGAGGGGAATCATGGAAATCGAACGCATTAATGACGATACAGTTAAATTTTATATTTCCTATATAGATATTGAGGAAAGAGGCTTTGATCGCGAAGAAATTTGGTACAGCCGCGAGCGAAGTGAGGAACTTTTTTGGGAAATGATGGATGAAGTGCATCAAGAAGAAGAATTCATGATTGAAGGACCCTTATGGATTCAAGTTCAAGCCCTTGAAAAAGGCTTGGAAGTTTTGGTCACAAAAGCCCAGCTTGCCAAAGATGGTCAGAAACTCGAGCTGCCTCTTTCAGATGATAAGTTAAGGGATTTGAATGTATCAGACAAGATGGATACGCTTCTTGATCAACATTTTCATGGTAAAGATGAAGAAAGCGGTATGACATTCGAGGATGGTATAATTGAATTCATCACGACTTTCGAGGATTTTGAAGATGTCATTTCATTAAGCAAGCGTCATGGCTTGGATGACTGGACAACAAAACTTTATGTTTATCAGAATAAATATTATCTTTATATCGAATTTTCCGAGGCGGAGATTGATGAGGAAGAAATCGATAATGTTTTAAGTCTTTTATTGGAATATAGTCAGGAGTCACCTATAACGGTGCACATGCTTGAAGAGTACGGGAAGATAGTTATCGAAAATGATGTATTCACAACGGTCGATAAATATTTCGCATAGACTGTTGAGGCCGATTTCAGTAGAAATCGGCCTTTTCGTCCAAGATTAAGTGTTTTTTGCCTTAGCATGGAGGTTTTTCAAATATGCCTGTGTTTGTTTGTTAATTGGAGGTAGTCTAGGTGAAGAATATAGTTGGCGTCGGTCTGCTTATTCTCTTGTTGGTCAGTTCATGGCATTTTCTAATAAATGGCGTCGATGGCGGGCTGATTTTTTATTCTAGTCTTATATTGACCATTTTCTTGGTGATAATTGGATTCAACATTTTCCTGGAAAACCGAGATCCCATCCAGACCATAACATGGCTTGTTGTTTTTGGCGCTTTCCCATTCATCGGTTTCATTTTTTACTTTTTGTTTGGCCGTAATTTTCGGAAAGAGAGGATATTTCGCAAGAAGTACTTTTTGGACAAACAGAGTTTCGTGAAAATAAGCGGCGAAGCGGATTATAATGAACGAATTAAGGAAATGGGCGAGAACCCTCAGCAGTTAATCACTCTTGCAAATAGGCTGGGGAATAGCCCTATTTCATTTCAGACTGAAACCCGGGTTTTAAGGAATGGTGAGGAGACATTTTCCAATATCATCGAAGAATTAAAAAAAGCCAGACATCATATTCATTTAGAATATTATATTGTTAGGGATGACCGCATTGGCGGACTGTTAAAAGACATCTTGATACAAAAAGTAAAAGAAGGGGTAGAGGTCCGATTTCTCTATGATGCGGTTGGTTCTTGGAAATTAGCACGCTCTTATATCGATGAGCTGAAGAATGCGGGAGCCGAAATGGTGGCCTTTGGTCCGTTGCATCTCCCTTTATTAAATAATAAATTCAACTTTCGTAACCATCGTAAAATAATTGTGATAGATGGCTCTGTCGGTTTCATCGGCGGTCTCAATATTGGGGATGAATATTTGGGACAAGATCGGAAATTCGGTTCTTGGCGGGATACGCACCTTATCATAAAGGGGGAAGCGGTCAGGACTTTACAGCTCATATTTCTGCAGGATTGGTATTATAGCACCAATACTAGTTTTTTAAGTGATGAATATCTCATGGCCGGACTGCCGAACCATCACGGACATGGCGGAATTCAATTGATTGGCGGCGGACCTGATAGTGAGTGGACGATCATTAAAAGCATTTTTTTTAAGATGATCACTTCAGCAGAAAAGTCCGTCTGGATAGCCTCCCCGTATTTCGTTCCTGATGACGATATCTTACAAGCATTGAAGGTGGCTGCTTTAAGTGGTTTGGATGTCCGGCTGCTCGTCCCGAAGAACCCCGATAAACGTATCGTATTTCATGCTTCGAGAACTTATTTTCCCGAATTACTTGCTTCCGGAGCTCGTATATTCCAATATAATGAAGGCTTCATGCACAGTAAAATCATCATCGTGGATGAACAATTGGCATCAATTGGGACAACCAATATGGATATGAGAAGCTTTAACCTGAATTTCGAAGTCAATGCTTTTCTCTACCGGACGGAAAGTACTCAGCAGCTGGTGAATGATTTTTTGGAAGATATAAAGGTATCCCAAGAAGTGGAGATTGATGCGTTTTCCAAACGGAATTTCGGTTTGAAAGTTTTGGAGTCCACTTGCCGATTGCTTTCACCCCTTCTTTAGATACTTTCTCTTATGCCGATCAGGCATTTTTTTTTGCGGATTAAAAGGAATCCTAAGCGAAACAGGCGAATGTAGTGGGTGAGGAGGAGATGTATGCTAACTGCGATAAAGAAGGATGGGACATGGATTACCCTCCCTGAAAAGATACCGGCAAACGTGATTGATGAATGGAGAAAGTCAGCAGATTATTACTGTCCATGCTGCAAGATGGAAATGACCATCAAAGCGGGAAAAGTCAGGATCCCGCATTTCGCCCATAAAAATAGTTCGTCATGCCGCGCTTCTTCAGAACCGGAATCCGCCTATCATTTAATGGGAAAAAGAAAATTGTTTCAGTGGTTCTTATCACATGGTTATCAAGTGGATTTAGAAGCCTACCTTCCTGAAATTAAGAAAAGGGCTGATATTTTAGCTGTGATAGGAGGTAATCGCTATGCAATAGAATTTCAATGCTCAGTTATCCCAGAGGTTGAATTCATGGAAAGGACAAAAGCCTATCAAAGCATAGGCATCAAGCCAATTTGGATTCTCGCAGCAAAACGCTTAAAAAGGAAAAGTTTGTATGAATTCAGTTTATCCCGCTTCCACTGGCTCTTCGTCACCGGCAGCTTCCATCATCCTTTTCTTTGGATGTATTGTCCGGAAACTGATCATTTATCAGTATTGAAAAACCTCACTCCTTTTACCCCCAGAACCGTCTTTGCCGAATTGACAACAGCTTCTTTAAAGCTCCTTCCCCCTAGTCGGGCATTGCCCCAAAACTGCTTTCGATTCCCTTTTCTGCCTGCATGGAGATATAAACGAAATGGCTGGTCCCTTCATCGAATGAAAACAGCACGGAGATGCGATCCTTTTTTCGAAGGGCTATATTTACATCATATTTCACCTGCGACACTTCCAATTGAAGTGGGTGTTCCCGTCAGAGGGATGCTGTTGATCGAAACAGCCTCAATCGAATGGCAGGCATGGTTATACATGGATGTGTTTCAAGAGAAAAGAACAGGGGAAAAGATTTTTATGGCTGATATTATCCATATTTTTAGAAAGCGTTCAAAAAAAGGGGAAATAAAGTTCAGACCGTTGCCATTGCTTCATGAGAAACCCATCGAGTATCCTGTAGGTCAATATATCATGCTTTTGGAGCAATTTGGTTATCTATCAAAGCTGAAAGAAGGGGTTTTTAAAGTTGAAAGGGAAATTACCCTTCCCTTCACCAGTGATCAAGCTCAAATTTTGGAAAAAAATTTCTATGATAAGCATAAATTGATGATGGAAAAGGAGAATATCCAGTATAATCAGTGATAACATCTCTATTTATCTTGAATTCAGATGAAAGGGCAGGATTATTTTTGTTAATGGAGAAATAGTAATAAGAACTGGGAATTAAGAAAACTTTAAGAAAGAATGAACGCCGAATGAAGTATTGCAGCGTTCGATCCGGTTTAACGAGTTAGCCCAATGGCAAGTTTCTATAGAATGGGGAGGAATTTTTTTATGGCACAGGAAACAAAAGCGAATACATTACCTTCAAGAAGTGAAATAGCTCCTGAAGATACTTGGAGACTGGAAGATATCTTCGCAACCGAGGAAGATTGGGAAGCTGCCTTCAAAGCGGTAAAAGAAGACCTCAAGAAAGCGGAGGGACATAAAGGGACGTTGGGAGAAAGCGCAGAAAAATTATTTGCGGCCCTTCAACTCCAAGATGAGGTATTCGAGAAGCTAGGGAAAGTTTATTCTTATTCACATATGCGTAATGATCAAGATACAACCAATCCTTTTTATCAAGGGATGGAGGATCGGGCAAAAGCTTTATACGCCCAGGCAGCGGCTGTGTTTTCATTTATGGTTCCTGAACTATTGAGTATTGATGAAAACAAAGTGGAAGGGTTTTTGGAAGAAAAAGAAGATCTGAAATTATACAAACATTCTTTAGAGGAAATTAATCTTCAGAGACCCCATATTTTATCTGCAGAGCAGGAAGAATTATTGGCGCAAGCATCAGAAGTACTTGATGCATCGGGCAATACTTTCGGAATGCTTAACAATGCCGATTTGAAATTCCCGACCATCAAGGATGAAGAGGGAAATGAAGTGGAAATTACTCACGGAAGGTATATCAGTTTTCTTGAGAGTGAAGATCGCCGTGTACGTGAGGAGGCATTTAAAGGGGTATACAGCAAGTATGGAGAGTTCCGTAATACATTTGCTTCAACCCTGTCAGGTGAGGTGAAAAACCACAACTTCAATGCCACGGTTCGAAAATATGAATCAGCACGCCAAGCGGCGTTAAGTAATAATAACATTCCGGAGACCGTATACGATAATCTCGTTAAAACGGTCAATGACAACTTGCCATTACTGCACCGTTATCTTGATTTACGTAAAAAAGTACTGCAATTAGATGAACTTCATATGTACGATCTATTCACTCCTCTTGTTAAAGAAGTGAAGATGGAAGTGACATATGACGATGCCAAAGATTATGTCCTTAAAGGTCTTGCTCCGCTTGGGGAGGACTATTTGAACGTTTTGAAAGAGGGATTTGAAAACCGTTGGGTCGATGTGCATGAAAACAAAGGGAAACGAAGCGGTGCCTATTCTTCTGGTACATATGGGACGAATCCTTATATTTTAATGAACTGGCAAAATAACGTCAATAACTTATTCACGCTCGTTCATGAATTTGGGCATTCGGTTCATAGCTACTATACACGTAAATATCAGCCATATCCATACGGGAATTATTCCATATTTGTAGCGGAAGTTGCATCGACTTGTAATGAAAACTTGTTGAACGATTATTTACTGAATTCAATCGAAGATGAAAAGAAACGCATCTATTTATTGAATCATTACCTGGAAGGTTTCCGCGGCACATTGTTCCGGCAAACGATGTTTGCAGAGTTTGAACATACGATTCATTTAAAAGCTCAAAATGGGGAAGCGTTGACAGCGGATATGCTTACTAAGGAATATTATGAGCTGAACAAGAAATACTTTGGAGAGAACGTGACCATTGATGAAGAAATCGGTTTGGAATGGGCGCGCATTCCACACTTCTACTATAATTACTATGTTTATCAATATGCAACTGGAATCAGTGCAGCAACAGCATTGAGCAAGCAAATCCTTGAAGAAGGAGAGCCTGCTGTCAAAAGGTATCTGGAGTTCTTGAAGTCAGGAAGTTCCGATTATCCGATTGAAGTGCTCAAAAAGGCTGGCGTCGATATGACTAAAGCCGAACCTGTACAAGAAGCCATGAATGTATTCGAAGAAAAATTAAATGAGTTGGAAGAGCTTTTGAATAAATAGGATGTGGAAAGGACCCGAGCACTTCGGGTCCTTTTCAACTTATATGAATGTCCGTCATAATCCTTTAAAACGATTTCTCTGATTTAAGCTATGAAGAATTATGAAGAAAACAAAAAATAAAATAGGGGAGGTAAAATACAGAGGAATGAGGTTCATGATACCGAGCAGCTGGACAAATAGCGACCCTATCAAGAGTATGAGTAGAATAAAGCCTTTCAATTTGGTCACCTCCAACCTGGCCGCAGTAAAAGCTCATCTGCGCTTTATTAGATAGTATGTTTTAAAATAAGAAGTATTCTAAGAATATGACAATAATGTGAAGTTGCGCACAAAGTTCTTGCAATTAAGGTGTATAATCTGCTATAGTACAGATATAGAAGTTATCACATCCCAAACATATACCCCTTTGTTTGTTCGTCGTGAAATTTCTCCTATCCCCTTATTCGTATAAATAGATGAAAACCCCAGCAAATTTCGTGATTTGCCGGGGTTTTTCATTTGCATCAAAAGTAAAAAGAACAAAATGACGCCGGTTGTAACAAAAGTTGTACGAAAGATTAGGAAATAAAAACAAATGATCTAATATTTCTTGTGATTTACTTCACAATTAGATTCATTCCCACGCTTATCAGATATCAAAAACACTTATGTCTTTTAATTAAAATGGGCTCTTATTTAGCTATATATACCAGAAACGATAATTAAAAAATGAAAAATATATATTGTGAACAATTTGTGAAATGTTACACATACAGTTGAAACATAACTGGGTTATCTGTTATATTGTTTATTGTGAAGTGAATCACAAACAAACTTATACCCCTTTGTTTGATCGTGAAAAATTTCTCCCATCCCCTTATTTTCTTATAAAAAAAACCATGCAATCTTTTGATTTGCATGGTTTTTCCTTTTTAAATATAACAAAAAAGCAGTCAAATTCATGACTGCTTCTTTGTATATCTCCAAAACGTTCCGTATTTAGCAGGAATCTTCTCTGCCAACTGTTTTAAAACAAGCTTTTTCATTTCCAACTCGACGTTATTCTTATTCATATTATAAACAGTTTCAATTTCCTTTGTGGCCACTAGTTTGAAACAGCTTAAAAATTCTTCGAGAGAGGGGGGTTTTGCAGGGGCTGGAAGACCATTGAGCATATCTTCTAAAATTTGAACATATACCTCGTAAGAATAGACACCTGAAACTTTTATTCCCTCTTCTTCAATATTTTGATTGAAAAAGACAAGGGAAGGTATTTCAGTCACTTCCATTTCGCTTGTGATTTTCATGTCACATTGAAAGCCTTTGGCTGCACTGGAAGAATTGATGTCATAAAGGAATTCCTCCACATCCAGTCCAACCATTTTGGCACATTCGGTCAAGACTTCGATATTGGATATATCCTTTTTTCCTATGAATACATATTCTTGAAGCTGCCTTAAAAAGCGAATGGCCAATTTACGCCCCTGCAATTCCGCTGCTTTTATTGCGATGGAAGCTGTATATGGAGAAGAGATTGGGTTTTCAGACCAAAGGCTCCCGTCGCAGGACATTCCCGAGCGGCTGGCTGTCTTTTCCCAAACTTGAGCAATGTTTTCATAATTTTTATTTTTCCCCATATTAAGAGTATCGATTTTACCGCTTAAAACATGGCGTAAACTGAACAATTGGCCATATTCTATCTGTAATTTCCTAATAATTGGTTCTAAGCCCCAGCATTCGGGACAAAGCGGATCAACAAAAACATAAATTTCAATTGGCTTTTTTCCTATATCATAGCAATGCTGCGTCTTGATCCAATCGGAAATATTGAAAACTGGTTTTTGTGCGCTCAACTGTCTTCTCCTTTCCCGTCAGTTCCGGATGTATTGATCATATGCTGTGCCGTCAAATAGAGGCGGTGATAGAAAAACTCCCTAATCTCACCCTCAAGGCCAACTTCGTCCATAGCTTGATACATGCATGAAAGCCATGCTTTCGCACGTTCTGGTGTAATTTCAAAAGGTATATGTCGAGCCCGCAACATAGGATGGCCATGCTCTTCGGTATATAAAGAGGGACCGCCTAAATATTGAGTCATAAATTGTTTTTGCTTACGGACCGTTTCAGTTAAATCGTCAGGGAATATTGGCTGCAGATCCGGGTGCTGACTAACGTTGGAGTAAAACACATCAATTAATTTGTGTAATTGCCCTTCTCCAATTAATTCATATGGTGTAGGGTTCCCTTGCATCATGTTGATTACTCCTTTTAAAGAAAGATGGTTGATATTTATTCATATTTTATCAATGACGTACTGATATAACAAATATATAGCTTAAAGAAAATTTTACATCTGTAGTATGACACAGGGGAATGATCGGAAATTACACCTTTGGGGGCTCTCCCATTTGTTCTGGGTTTGTGGAAGAAGCCATATATAGACATGAAAAAAACTGACCCGTCACAAATAAACAAGGTCAGCTTGCTTTAGCTTGAAAATGTGCCATAAACTTTTTGAACATAGTTCTGAGTTTCTTTAAAGGGCGGGATGCCGTTATATTTATCGACGTTTCCTGGCCCTGCATTATAAGCAGCAAGAGCAACCTGGATGTCCCCGTCATATCGTTCCATCATTTGACTTAAATATTTACTCCCGCCCATGATGTTTTGTTCTGGATCGGTTGCATCATCCACCCCAAGGCTTTTTGCAGTTGCTGGCATTAACTGCATAAGACCAGTAGCACCCGCATAACTGGTTGCTTCAGGGTTGAAGTTCGATTCTTGTTTAATGACAGACTTAATCAGTTTTTCCGGGAGATTATATAAACTGGCCGCCTGGCTGATTATATGATCATAGTTTGTTGCGGTTTCGCTGCTGCTCTGATTGTTAGGATGGGCAGCGGATATCGTGTTGATGTTCATGGATGTTAGGCCGCCGGGTTGAAGAAAGGATTTCGTTTCCGCTTCCACATTGGATAATAAGGAACCCAATTTCTGCGAAGTGCTTTCAAGAGCATCACCCGAAACCAGTTCCGAGAGCATGTCCTGGAAAACGAATCGAGATGAATTTGTATTTGTGAGGCTGCCATTTGTGAATTGCTGGATTGCTTGCAATTCCATAAACGTTTTGAAATCTTGGATTTTCAAACTCTCCACCTCCGAATGGGTTCAAACAGGATTATTCCTGGAATTTGGCGCGATAAAACCTCTTAACCTTATTTTCGGTTTCCCTTACCGGAATTTGAAGGGTTTCAAGGAGGGTCAGGAAGTTTTTTTTCCCGGCTTTTGCATCCGTCACTTCATATTCAAGCTCAAAGTCTTCCTGATTCAAATACGAACTATGATCTAATACAAGTAAACCCTCTTTGTAAGGAAATTCAAGACGGTCTGTCTTTAGTGTCCCAAAGCAGGTAAAATCTTTTGGATCAATTCCGCATTCTAGGATAAGATGTTGGATCTCGCCATCAGGGAATGTGTTATGATTCAGAAATGCATATGCGGTTTCTTCAGGAATATCTTGATTCGTTTCCAATAATCCTTCTGTAGCGGGCTGTTTTAAAGTCAGCTCGTAACGCCCGTTTTTCTCCCGGATTCTAAGCGCAGAATCTTGATTTTTCAAAGTGAATCCGAGTGTATCGAAGTAATGATTTTTCTGGGTTTTAAAGTTCGATGCCCCGAGATGAAAGTATTCGATCAGTTGACGAAATTCTTTTTCGCTTAAAAGGTTTTTAAATTCAATTTCAATATGCTGGTTCATGTGTTCCATCCTTTCTGACTGATTCTTAGGTTAATCATATAAGAACCATTCCAGCTGTCAAATTGAATTCAATAATTTTTGCTATTATACTTGAATATTTAGGAATCAATTGCAGGATATGATAAAATATAAACGTTGAGCACGAAAAATGGATTATCGTATATATAGAAATTTAATACATACTTTTTGCTAGAAAAAGAAATAGGATCCAGCGGTGAATTGGCATAAAGTCATGTGACTGCTGGATTTAGGAGAGCGTTCTGCCCATACCAGAGTTGAACAGGCGCTTTTTAGATAGATATAGGTGGTGTGGCAATGGAGAGTTGGGACGACTTCTTGGCGCCTTATACTCAGGCTGTCGAAGAATTAAAGGTTAAGCTAAAGGGATTAAGGAAACAGTTTGAGAGAGAGAATATTCACTCGCCGATCGAATTTGTAACAGGCAGGGTAAAGCCGATTGTCAGCATTTTGGATAAGGCGAGCCTGAAGGATATTCCCATTGATAAATTGGGAACTGAAATTCAGGATATTGCAGGGCTTCGCATGATGTGCCAGTTCGTGGATGATATCGAACAGGTAGTTGAACTTTTACGAGGTCGCAATGACTTCGAGATAGTCGAGGAGAGGAATTATATTTCCCATAAAAAAGCAAGCGGCTATCGTTCTTATCATGTTGTAATCCGCTATCCCGTCCAGACGATCCATGGCGAAAAAAATATCCTTGCCGAAATACAAATCAGGACTCTTGCGATGAATTTTTGGGCAACGATTGAACATTCTTTGAATTATAAATATAAAGGCATTTTCCCGGAAGATATTCAATTGCGACTCAAACGTGCAGCGGAAGCGGCCTTCCTGCTTGATGCAGAGATGTCGCAAATCCGTACGGAAATCCAGGAAGCACAGCGTCTTTTTTCCAGGAAGAAAGATTCTTGAACGCATAAATGGGTAAACGAGAAGAAAATTTGTGAGGTGGTATTACATGAAATTTGCGATTACGTCAAAAGGAGATGCGAAATCGAATACTTTAATGCAAAGGATGCGAACGTATCTTCAGGACTTTCATTTGGAATATGACGAAGATCAGCCGGATATTGTCATTTCTGTCGGTGGTGATGGCACTTTATTATATGCTTTTCACCGTTATAAGAATCGATTGGATAAAACTGCCTTTGTCGGTGTACATACAGGACATCTTGGTTTTTATGCAGATTGGACCCCTGATGAAATTGAAAAATTGGTGATAGCTTTAGCTAAAACCCCATTTCAAATAGTGGAATATCCACTGCTCGAAACGATTGTCCGTTATCAGCATGGAGGACGGGAAGCAAGATTTTTGGCTTTGAATGAATCGACGGTCAAAAGTGTGGAAGGGACGCTTGTCATGGACGTTGAAATACGCGGCCAGCATTTCGAGACGTTCCGTGGAGATGGTTTATGCATTGCGACGCCATCTGGAAGCACGGCGTATAATAAGGCGCTTGGCGGTGCCATCGTCCATCCATCAATCGATGCTATCCAGATTACCGAATTGGCATCCATTAATAACCGGGTGTTTAGGACGGTAGGATCTCCACTTCTGCTGCCGGCACATCATACGTGTATGTTCAGGCCGGTCAATGCGGTCAATTTTCAAATTACGGTCGACCATTTGTCCTTGCTTCAGGAAAATGTAAAGTCGATACAGTGCCGAGTGGCAGATGAAAAGATCCGATTTGCCAGATTCCGCCCTTTTCCTTTCTGGAAAAGAGTGCATGATTCATTTATTGCTAATTAAGGAGATAGATTCACCTCATGTCAAATCAAAACTTTTCTTTGACCTGGTCGGTTTTTGAAGAGGATTCTGGCTCTTTATTGCGAGAGTTTCTCAGCAAATGCGATATTTCAAAACGAGCATTAACGGATATTAAGTTTAAAGGTGGATATATCCAGTTGAACGGCGAAGAAGTGACCGTAAGGGAACGGATTGAAACGGGCGACATCGTCACCGTCATATTTCCGCCGGAGCAGGCAAGCGAAGGTCTTTTGCCGGAACCCATCCCCCTGAATGTCAGGTATGAAGATGAGTTTGTATTGGTGGTGGCCAAGCCCCCTTCCATGAATACCATTCCTTCCCGCGAGCATCCCAACGGCAGTCTGGCGAATGGCCTGGCGGGTTATTATAGGAAGACGGGAATACAGGCGACGATCCATATAGTTACACGTCTTGACCGGGACACATCAGGTTTGGTTTTAATTGCCAAGCACCGGCATATCCATCACCTTTTAAGTGAACAGCAAAAATCAGGACAAGTTAAACGGAGATACCAAGCCGTAGCTGAAGGAATCGTTGAAGGACCTGTAGGAGAGATAGTGGCGCCAATCGGACGAAAATCGACCAGCATCATTGAACGGGAAGTCAGGGAGGATGGCCGGTATGCCTGTACCCTATTTAAGGTATTGGCACATACAGAGTCCCATACATTCCTTAATTTGGAACTCCGAACAGGGCGTACACATCAAATCAGGGTCCATATGGCGCATATTGGTCACCCGCTGGCTGGTGATGATTTATATGGAGGGAACAGGAGAGGTATCCCTCGCCAAGCCCTTCATTGTTTTGAATTGAAATTTTTACATCCTTTCACCAAGAAGATGATGTTGTTTCAAGAAGAGTTACCAGAAGATATGACCCGTTTGCTCGAGGGAAGTAAAGGATGGGATTCCTGACTTTATATCCGTCCGGGCTGCATTAAACGAAACCAAGATTATGAAAAAACTTCATAGACGCAAAAAAAACTCACCAAGATGGCGAGTTTTTTTGGTTAATCAAAAGATGTCCTGAATTTTTCCGCTATATATGGCATGGAAGAAGGCACCTCTTGAAGATCCATTTCGGGATAACGGACAGCCGTCAGTTTTCCACCGAAGACGCAGCCTGTATCAATATTATATGTATGATTGACTCGTCTAGCTTCAGGGACTGGTGTATGTCCATATACGATCCATGTTTCCCCTTTGTATGATTGTGCCCAGTCTTTCCTGACCGGTGACCCATCGGGATGTTTGGAGCCATTGATATCACCATAGAGGACAAAGGTTTTTACCTTATTGCTATATTGGCCAATATAGTCTCTGCGAATTCCTGCATGGGCAATGATCAATCGCCCTTCATCGATGAGTTGATAAAGTGGGGAACGTTCATACAGATCCATGAACTTTTTTCGGATCTTCTTCTGCTCCCGAATGTTCAGTGATTCATATTCAGCTACAGTAGTCTCTAAACCGTGTGAAATTTGAACTTTATTGCCTGAAAAATAACGATACAATTTATTGCAGTGGTTACCTGGGGCATACCTTGCTATATTTTGGTTAATGACTAATTCATGGACAACCTCTATTACTTGAAGGGAGTTTGGGCCGCGATCGGTTAAATCCCCTACAAAGCCGAGAATTCTTCCAGAGGGATGTACAGGAAACCCAGTCTCCCATGTATAGCCCATTTTTTCGGTCAGCTGCCTGAATTCAGCGAAACATCCATGAATGTCCCCTATGATATCGATGTTCATTTGACACACCCTTTGTTTGTTTTGTATATGTTTATGGTATTAGTATAGTATTATTTAAAAAAATAAAATATAAACGAGGAAATGAAAAAATATGTTTTAGGAGGTGTATGGTTATGGAGGAGATGAAGGACCGGGAGCGGGAGAATAGTCAAATGAATAACGAGCTTTTGCTTGAAGCGCTAAAAACGGAAAGTCTAGATCAGTTTCGTACGGAGTTCCTTGAAATGCATCCATATGATCAGGCTCAATTTTATACAAGCTTGTCAGATGAATTCAGATCCGTCGTCTACACATATTTGTCACCGGAAGAAATGGCGGACCTTTTTGAAAATATAGAAATAGATGAAGAGGATTACGAAAGCCTGTTGGCTGAAATGAATCCTACTTACGCAGCCGATATGCTTTCCCATATGTATGCGGATGATGCGGCTGACGTCCTGAATGAAATCAATGATGAGCAGGCAGTCAGCTATTTGACCATCATGGATGATGAAGCGGCAAGTGAAATCCAGGAGCTTCTGAACTATGAGGAATCTACGGCAGGAAGTATCATGACGACAGAATTCATTGCCATTGAAGCAAATGAAACCGCTCGATCAGCCATGCAGATCTTAAAAAGGGAAGCTCCGGAAGCGGAAACAATTTATTATGTGTTCGTAACCGATCAGGATAAGAAGTTGCTTGGTGTTTTATCGCTCAGGACATTGATCATTGCTGATGAAGATGCTTTAATCGGTGATTTAATGGATGACAGGGTAGTTTCCGTACCTGTATCTGAAGACCAGGAAGAGGTGGCACGAAAAATAAGGGACTATAACTTCCTTGCCGTGCCAGTCGTCGATTTCCAAAACCATTTATTAGGGATTATAACGGTTGATGATATCATTGACGTCATGGATGAAGAGGCATCCGATGACTATTCTAAATTGGCAGGTATCTCTGATCTTGATCATGTTGATAAGAGTCCATTTTCCGCTGCAAAAAAACGGCTGCCATGGTTGGTCATCCTCTTATTTTTAGGCTTGCTGACTGCGAGTTTGATCGGCCGATTCGAAGAAACACTAAGTCAAAAAGCGATTCTTGCTGTATTTATTCCATTGATTGGCGGCATGGCTGGAAATACAGGAACACAAGCATTGGCAGTAGCGGTCAGAGGGATCGCAACAGGTGAATTAGAACAAGAAAGCAAGTGGAAACTGGTCCTTCGAGAGGCTGGAACTGGCCTTATTATTGGCCTGACATGTGGAATTGCCATCACTTTCATTGTCTATTTTTGGCAAGGTGATTTAATGCTAGGATTATTAGTCGGTATTTCCATCTTCATAACTCTAATCGTGGCCACACTTGCCGGTTCAATCGTCCCGCTTCTTATGCATAAAATGAAAATCGACCCAGCGGTAGCTTCAGGTCCTTTCATTACAACAATCAACGACCTTATCAGTATTCTTATTTATTTCGGATTAGCAACATTATTAATGGGCTATTTACTATAAGTCAAAGAAGGCCCTCTTGGAGGGCTATTCCCACAGGACTTTAGAAAACGGTGTTTTTATCAAAGGAATTTTGATATACTATCATTAGTAGCAGGTACTAATAACTTGTATTAAAAATAGGAGGTCACATACGATGACTTTTTCATTAGAGGGAAAAACGTTTGTCATAATGGGTGTAGCGAATAAAAGAAGTATTGCATGGGGAGTTGCCCGTTCCTTACATAAAGCAGGTGCAAAGCTGATATTCACTTACGGAAAAGACCGTACGGAAAAAAGCGTTAGGGAACTATCTTCTACATTGGAAGGGGAGCCTTCCGCCATTTTACAATGTGATGTAACGAAGGATGAAAGCATTGAAAAATGTTTTGCGATGATTAAGGAAGAAACAGGTATCATTCATGGCGTGGCACACAGTATCGCATTTGCTAACAAGGAAGAGCTGGACGGCGAGTTCGTCAACACGAGCCGTGAAGGGTTCTTGCTTGCCCATAATATCAGTTCATTCTCTTTGACGGCTGTAGCTAAAGCGGCGAAGGAAATCATGCCGGATGGTGGCAGCATTGTCACAATGACGTATCTTGGCGGTGAACGGGTCATGCCAAATTATAATGTAATGGGAGTGGCCAAGGCCTCACTAGAAGCCAATGTCCGTTACCTGTCAAGTGATCTTGGCAAAGATAACATCCGAGTGAATGCAATTTCAGCTGGTCCAATCCGTACCTTATCCGCTAAAGGTGTCCGTGACTTCAATACAATTTTAAAGAAGATTGAGGAAGAAGCACCGCTCCGTCGTACAACGACTCCGGAAGAAGTAGGGGATACGGCAGTATTTTTATTAAGTGACATGTCCCGCGGAATTACCGGGGAAAATATCCATGTGGATTCTGGTTATCATATAATCGGATGACAGTAATTGAGGGGGGCCGATATCGGTCCCCTTTTTTTGTTGATTGTCCACTATGCAGGTATGAACTGCTACATCCTCAATTGAAATCTTTCCGATTTTTTCATCTTCAAATGTTTTAGTTTTCTCCGCTAATCCCCACCATACTTAAGTTTGGTTAGTGTCCTTTTTTGAGGAGCGGCACATCTCCAGCATAAAGAAGGGTGAATCTCATATAAATGATACATAGAGCTGATATACATTGTTTGCGAGAATCGGCAAAAACCTGCTTTCAACCCTATTCGTGAAAAAGAAGGAGGGGAATCATGGACGTGAAGAAAGTTGGTCTGCCTTGTGCTGTTGGAAAACAAACCATATACAATCCGCTGAAGAGACATATTAAATTGAATGAAAAAAATATCAGCACTCCATATACTGCCGAGGAATTGGTGGAGCTATTGTCCCGGCTTCCAGCCTTTGCACCTAAACCTGTTTGTAAGTTCATCATCAATGACCGTACACTGTTTGGGAAATTGGAACAAAAAAAAGAATCCAGTTTATTCATAAGGCATAAATTTGGGAAAAAAGTTGTCCAATACCATATGGAGCAGCTGCAGTCTGTGGATATCCTGAAATATTAAGGAGGGTTTTCATGTCAGAGAAAAATGGCGATAAGGAATCCAAACCACTTTTATATGTCGATCAAGCAAAAATATCAGATCAGCGTGGGAATATGCAAAGTGATTTTCGAACGAAAAAAGCTACACCTAAAGACAGCGTTGAGCCTGAACCCGAACTACAGGAAGCCGAGCAAAAAGAAGAAAAAATCGAAAAAGTCAAACGAGAATTCGGTGTTTATGATGCCATGAAGGAAATTGAAAAAGAGATTACGGGATTAAGGAAAATCACCGGACAATATGTCCCTGAGCAAACTCCGGTTGAACAAATGGAACATCCTGAACAAATAGAACAAGAAAACGAAAAACCAGTTAAGAGAAAAAGGAAAAAGGTGGAGAAGAAAGAATCTTCCCGCGACATCATTTCCCGCCTATCCAATCATCAAGGTTTTCCAAAGCCATTATGTGAGGCTATTGTTAACGGAAAAACAATTCAGTTTTATGTATTGGGAATGAAGGGGGAATCAGTGAAGATTAAAAGAGGGAAGCATATTCGTTTCGTGGGCCTGCCGGATATCATCGATGCCAAAATAATTGAAGAACCTAAGTGAAGGAGCAATATTAAATGTTTCCCCCACAAAATGAATTTACCTTATTTATAATATTAGGCTTGGCTTCCTTCAGGCTGACACGCTTGATCGTTTTCGATAAGATCCTGGAGCCGCTGCGCCACCCCTTTTTTACAGAAATAGAGGAAAAAAATGAAAAAGGGGATGTGGAAATATTTTTAATGCCCAAAGAGAAGGGCCTGCTTGGCTGGATTGGTCAATTGCTGAGCTGTTTTTGGTGCGTTGGTGTCTGGGTAAGCCTTTTTCTGGTTTTTCTTTATATCCAACATTGGTTTATTGGCGACGTATTGATATTAATCCTTGCCGTAGCAGCAGTAGGCGCAATCATTGAGGTCATAATCAGCAAAATTATGGACATTTGATTGGAAACAACTTGTCTCTTCGTTCATATAGTATGGTATAGATCTTAAAGGAGGAGTTATAAATTGAATCAGAAACAGAATCCATGGGCTTATGCAAAACCGATTAAAAAAGATCAACCGGTCAAAATCAAGAAAGACTGCGGCTGTAATAATAACAATAAAAATAAAGGCTATTGAGTGAAAAAACCTTTCCATTTTGGAAAGGTTTTTTATTTCCTAATCCTACCATTCATAAAAAAACAGTTATACAAGAAAATAACAATAGAACGATAAATTAGGATGTGATTCTATGCTCAGACAAGGAAGATATTTTAAGGGCAGCTTGCTGGTTTTTATAGTTTTTTTGTGTGTGCTTACTGCTTGCAGCAATCAGAATGATGGAAAAACGGAGAATTTAGCAATGATTAAACGTACGAATCCTGAACCGATGGATATCATTAATGGAATGGATGAGAAGGATGAAAAGGGACTGATCTCAAAGGTCAAGGAAACAGTTGCTAATGAAGACACCATCTATGACGTGATCGTCGTGAAAAACGAAAAAAAGATTATCGTCGCTTATAAAGTTAAGCACCTGCAACGTTTTCATATGAAGAAAATTGAAAAGACTGTGACTGAAAATCTGGAAGAGAAGTTTCCCAAAAATGATTTTATCGTATCAAGCGATTATAAAATATTTTTGGAATCTGTAAGATTGAACGAATTACTCAAAGAAAAAGATGTACCCGAAAAAAAGGCAAGGAAGAAGTTCAAGGAAATTGAAGAACTTCAAAAAGAATTAATTTAGAAGAGAGGTTCAGCTATGAGTGGCAAGGAGAAAACGACCCCACAGCAGAATGCGTATCAAGAGCTCCAAGGGAAGCATGAAATTAAAAGACCAATAGTGAAGAATTGTTTGAAAGCCTTTTTAGTAGGTGGCATTTTCTGCATAGTGGGACAAGCCATTTCCTACTTCTATATTTACTTTTTCAACTTTACGGAACAGACAGCCGGAGGTCCTACAACTGCCACCATGGTGTTCCTGGCCCTTTTGATGACCGGTTTCGGATTTTACGACCGCATTGGCCAGTTTGCTGGGGCAGGAAGTGCCGTCCCTGTTACAGGATTCGGTAACGCAGTCATTTCGGCAGCAATCGAACATCGGACGGAAGGTTTTGTACTTGGTGTTGGATCCAATATGTTTAAATTGGCCGGATCTGTCATTTTATTTGGAGTATTTTCAGCCTTTGTCGTGGCGTTGATAAAAACAATTTATCAAATGAGTGGGGGCTAAGCGGTGTTAAAGGGAGAACAAACATGGATGTTTACCAATAAACCGGTCATCTTGGAAACAGGGGTAACAGGCGGTCCATTTGAAGCAAATGGAGAAATCGCGGGTGATTTCGATATCCTATACGACAATTTGTGGATGGAGCAGGAATCATATGAGAAGGCACATCGACATTTGATGGAAAAAGCGGTTGAGCTTGCATTGGAAAAAGGTAAGATCAACAAGGAACAGGTACAATTTTTTTTGGCGGGTGATTTAATCAATCAGGTTACACCTACAAGCTTTGCAGCCAGAACTAATGGAATTCCATATTTCGGATTGTTTGGAGCCTGTTCCACTTCAATGGAAGGGCTTGCTCTAGCTGCATTCATCACTAATTATGGCGGGGCTAACTATGTGTTGACAGGCGCCTCAAGCCACAATGCAGCTGTTGAAAAACAATTTCGCTATCCAACTGAATATGGAGGGCAAAAACCACCTACAGCCCAATGGACGATAACAGGAGCGGGGGTGGCGCTGGTTGCTCCTGGTGGAAGCAAGCAAGGGGAATTTCCCCATATTGTCTCGGCCACTATCGGAAAGGTCATTGACATGGGATTGAAAGATCCTTTCAATATGGGGGGAGCGATGGCCCCAGCGGCCGTCGATACGATACTTGCCCATTTCAAAGATACTGGTTTGACCCCGGATGATTATGATTTCATCATTACTGGTGATTTAGGTCAGATAGGGAGGGAGTCAGCCATTGACTTATTAAAGCAAAAGGGCTGTGACATCAATCAGGAAAAATTCAAAGATTGCGGATTGATGATTTTTAAAAAGGATCAGCCTGTTTTGGCTGGCGGGAGCGGTGCGGGATGTTCGGCAGTGGTTTTATACGGTCATATATTAAATGAGATGATTTCTGGTAAATATAAAAAAATTCTGCTTGTCGCAACAGGAGCATTATTGTCACCACTTTCCGTCCAGCAAAAAGATACGATTCCGTGCATTGCCCATGCGGTGGCCATTGAATATGGAATGAATTCATGAAAAAGGAGAGATTTCGATGTTAGCAATGTTTTTTTGGGCCTTTGTCATCGGTGGCTTGATCTGTGTCGTCGGCCAGCTTCTTTTCGATGTTGCTAAGCTCACACCAGCACATACGTTAAGCTTGTTCGTTGTAATAGGAGCTGTTCTTGGCGGATTTGATTTATATGAGCCGCTTATTGACTTTGCCGGTGCTGGAGCAACCGTACCGATCATTTCGTTTGGGAACTCACTGGTGAACGGGGCGATGATGGAATCGGAAAAACATGGGCTCGTTGGCGTACTGACTGGTATGTTTGAAATTACGAGTTCCGGTATCTCTGCAGCAATCGTCTTTGGATTCATCGGAGCTTTGGTTTTCAGACCAAAAGGATGAAATAAGCGGAAATAGGCAGCCAGGACTAGGACATGGCCTATACATATTTGTCCAGACCTACATATGTTATCAGTAAGCTTTAGCGAGAGCGAGGTGATATGTATGTTTGGTTTTGGTGGCTACGGTTGTTGTGGCGGCAGCGGTTATGGATACGGCGGCGGTTATGGATACGGCGGCGGATATGGCGGCGGTTCCACTTTTGCGATAATCGTTGTATTGTTTATCCTATTGATCATTGTAGGGGCTTCTTTCTGCTAAGGAAAATGGAATAGGCAGAAGAAGCCTATTCCTTTTTTTTTTTGTTTGGGCCAAGCACCATTTTTCTGATAATGCCATAGGATAGGTACAGAAAAGGGAGGGGCTTAAGTATGGATAATAACTTTTTTAAAAACATAGAAGGTAAAACCGGCGTAAATATGAAAGATGTATTAGAATTGGCAAACTCGCTGCAAGGAGCCAATTTCAAAGATGAAACAACTGTTAGAAATGTCATTAAGCGTGTTTCAAAAATAGCGAACAAACCGGTCAATAAAGAAACGGAAGATAAAATCGTCCATTCCATCGTAGCTGAAGGGAATAAGCTGGATTTCGGTACTATTTCGAATATGATAAATAAAAAGTGAAAAAAGGCCTGCTATCATGCAGGCCTTCAGACTGCAGACAAACTCGAAGAAAAGCGAGTTTGCCTGCAGTTTTTTTAAAAAAAAGTTGTAGTTGATTCCAGAAATTTGCCGACTGCCTGCCAAGCCTCCTCGCCATAAGCATCTAGCGGTGTCCTGGCAAGTCAGTTTTCCGGCAGGAGTGTCGTAAATTTCTTCATTTTAGTAAGGGTTTCATAAAACAGTAAAAGCCCATAAAGTATAAACTAGTCTTAAACATGGTTCGGGATGAGACCATTCCTAACCTCATCTTGTTTTATCCTTCCATTTCCTAAGATGGGATAGCATCAGCTTTGGTCAAAGCTTCAGAAAACGTGATGGATGGGCGGTCCGTCCGCGTCTAGTTTGCAGGATGGAAAGGTAAAGGTCCTTTTTAGCCCTGGTTGCCGCTACATAGAGCAATCGTCTTTCCTCTTCAAGAGGGGATAGTTCCCCTTTCCGGTAAGATTCAAGTGCGAAATCATGAGGAATGCTGCCATCGACAGCAGCAAGAACATATACTGTGTTATATTCAAGCCCTTTGGAACGGTGTATGGTGGTAAGCTGTATGGCATCCTTAAAATGTTTCGATAGCTGTTTAATCTCTTGGACCATCGCAGTCATATGATCGACATGTTCAAGGAAAGCGGCGACGGTGGGAAAACGATTTGCTGCCACCTTTAAGTCACGGATGTCATCGGACCCTTTTTCCAGGTTCGCATCATTTCCGCGTTTTTTTACATATTCCTGGTATCCTAAATCTTTCTCGATGATTTCTAAAGCTACGAGTGGCGACATAATTTTTAATGAGCGGATCTGTCCTGGAATCGTTTTTAATTTTCGTTCTTGAAAAGCATGTCCTGTCTTAACAAAAGCAAATGCATCGATAAAATCACAATCCTGCAATATTGTCATTGCTTTTAACTCCTGTAATATACTTTGCTTTAAGAATAAGGAGGAAAGGACATCAGATGCTGCCTTGCTGTCATGAGGAAACAAACTCAAGCGCATAAAGGCAAGCATGCCGCGGATGACCCTGCGCTGATAAAACGAATCCGCATCCTTTTCAATGACGAATGGCAGGTTGGAAGCGGCTAGCCGTTCAAAAATGGCCCTGGACATCGTGTGTGTCCTGTACAATACTGCAAAGTCCCCAGGGTTGGCTCCCTTGGATATTTTCTCTTGGATATCGGATACGATCATCGTTGCTTCCAATTCCTCATCATAAGGATAAAATAAAATAGGGGGATTTCCTGAATCATGCTGTGCCCTCATCTTTTTCTCCATCCGGTTCTGGTTGCGCTTAATCAATCGGTTCGCTGTAGCGACAATTTCATGGGAAGAGCGGTAATTCTCCGTCAGCTTCACTACTTGGGATTGAGGGAAATCATGATTGAAATTCAAAATATACTTCGGATCGCTTCCCCGGAATGAATAGATGGATTGATCATCATCTCCAACTGCACATACATTTTTTGATTCAGCAGAGAGGAGTTTTATCAATTCATATTGAACTTTATTGATATCCTGAAACTCATCTACCAAAAAATAGTTAAACCTTTGCTGATATTTCTTTAAAAAATCCGGGTGATTTTTTAAAAATACATAACAGCCTACAAGCATATCATCAAAATCATACTTCCCTGTTTGCTGTTTATATTCTTCATATTTCTTATATAAAAATAAACACGATTTCTCCCAATCGTCCTTAGGGTGAATATCTTCTGGAAAGGCCAAAGAGTTTTTCCAAAGCCCGATTTGCTGAAGGGCTTGATCATATGCAAATTCCTTATCATCAAGTTCCAATTCCCTGCCAGCCTGTTTCAATACCTTTTCTTTTTCCCACTCCCACTTCAATAGGAAATCGCGCTGCCATTTGGCTGGTTCATGGAAAATCAGGATTTTATAAAAGATGCTATGAAAGGTCCCGCTAACGATTTGAGAAACAAGGGAAGGCGTCATAGAGGGATAGCCGAGCAGACGCTGCTGCATTTCCTTTGCGGATTTCGCCGTAAATGTTACAAGCATGATACTTTTTGGATCAATTTTTTTCACTGTAAGCATATAGGCAGTGCGTACCGTCAATACGCGGGTTTTCCCGCTGCCTGCTCCTGAAAGGACGAGAATTGGACCATCGATCGTCATTACCGCCTTGAGTTGCTCTGCATCGAGTACAACCCCTGATGAGGATAATTCTTGAAAGTATGGTTCCTCTGATTGTGCCAGACCATATGGTTTATCTGAATATTTCGGATTGCCGGTTATGGGCCGGCTTTTAAGGAAAGGTTCTGTAATGGTTTTTGTTTCCGTAATGGTTCGTGATGTTGGAATCCTAAATCCATTCTGTTCCATATATTCTAATGGCCTGTCCTCGTTCATCGGTTCTGAAATGGGCATTTCACAGGGTCCCTGTGACGGGTCACTATGATAAAAATAAGGTGTCTCATGGATTCCAATAAATAATTTCACTGGTTTATGACAAATGATACAAGAAAGCTGATCACGTTTTCCTTTTTCAAAAAGTGTCTGCAGCTCACCAGCTGAAACGGTATGTAAATGTACGATTTCATTGCCAGATTTTGCTTGATTCATATAAATGGATACCTCTAATCTATTAAAAATATCGGCAATACTCATCATACCAGAAGATTAGGAAAAAAGAATGCGGAAATCATGTTTAAATTATGGTTCCGGATAGGTAATTAATTGACAACATAACTATTTAAATATAAGGAGGGGTTACTATGGGATACATAGCACCTGTCACACAATTTGATTATATTCAATATGCCAACAGGAAGGTCGAAGCTGCAGAGAAAGTAAGAATTGTTAAAGGAACGACACTCATTCAACCTATCCGTTTTGATCAGGTGTTGGAAAGGGAAAGCATTGGAGGATTACTTCAAATACAAGATAATGATCGGGTAAGTACATATGGAGCAGGCATATATAAATATCAAATGGGCATGAGGGTCAGTGAAGATTTAACGGCTGGAATGACAGGAAAAGGAAGGTTTATCAATAAAATTGTCTAGTTTCTCCATGAAAGACAAAAGAGGACACGTGAAGTGTCCTTTTTGTGTTGATTCTTTTAAAGAATGTCAATTTCCACGATTAGAGCTAACAATAGTTGCAGTAATAGTTGGATGTTTAGAGCGATTTGTGCATCAGTTGTTGTAATGTCGATATCACGGCTGTTTTCAACAATTGTTTTTTGGCGCGTGATTTGTTTAACATTAGAAGATTGGATTAATTCTTGAGTGATCTTTTCAGCATTATCAGCATCTGCAATGGAAATGCTTACGATGACCGCAATAGCAGCTTGTAGTGCAGCTTGTAGAGAAAGGGCCGCTTTAACATCCGTTGAAGTGACATTTACATTACAAGAATCTTTAATGTAAATAAGTTCTTCAGAAAGCTGTACTTGATTATTATCCTGTCTTGCCTCTTGGTCAATCTTTGTGTCATCGTCACAGAATCCTGACAGGGGATGTCTGGAAGCGGAATCTAGAGCCGACCATGATCTTTCAGAATCATCATGTGTGTTACAATTGCTACGATATACATTTTGGTTCATGTTGTTTTTTCCTCCTTAGGTTTTATTCCCTATTAAAATATGCTTTGATGATTAATCTGGTTGGACGAATAAATCAGTTAATTCGTCTATTTTTTTAATACTTAGAGAAAGTATTAGTGTGTGGGGGATGAATAATAAAGAAGCTGGAGCTTTAGGAATGAAATGTAAGTGCTGCTATGTCTCGTTTTACTTATTTCTCGCCAGCAAGTAGGGTGATTAGGTGATATGGTGCGTCATTTATCTTTGGAATCCGTGAATTTGTTGTGAATGGAATTTGTAACTGGATTAACATCATGTTCCGTGATGTTCTTTTCTTGGTTTATGATTTTTTGTGATTGCTCTTGTAAATAACGAATGGTTTCTTTAAGGTTGTTTCTCTCTCTTTCAGTTAGATCGACTTTATCCTTTTTGAAACCATGTTTTCTCATAGTCCTCGAAACCAGCAGTTCCATCAGTCTTTTTTGAGACTCCTCCAGGTTAAATTCATTGTTACCCATAAAATTTTCCCTCCTTCTTGCTTTCTATATATAGACTATGTATTTTTGAGGAGATTGCCATTGAACGCAAATGTTTTTTTTTATAAAACGATATTTAAGTCCATGAACGAACAAAAAAGCTGTCCAATCAGAAGACTGAAAGGACAGCTTTTTTATATCATAAAATGGTTTTCTTCATCGTTTTATGAGGAATGCCAGCATCCATGAATTCGTCGGAAACGATCTCATACCCTAATTTTGAATAAAAAGGGATAGCATGCACCTGGGAATCAAGCTTCAATTGAGGCACTTCCTGCTGGATTGCGTATTCCTCAATAGCATTCATGATCATGGCGCCGGCACCATTCTTACGGCCCGATGATAGTACACAAATGCGCTGGACTTTACCAATGTTGTCAATGACCCTGAAGCGGCCGGCACCGATTGGCTGATGCTGCTCATCATATAAAACGAAATGTGTGGACTCTTTTTCATATTCATCGATCTCTTCTTCAAGAGGGACGTTTTGTTCTTGGACGAACACTTTTTTTCGAATCATATATGCATTTTCAAGCTCTTGGCTGTTCTCTGCGATTTTTACAAACACGAAATCATTCAGCTCCTAATCTAAATGTTTCATATACGGTCCATGCCCCGTCTTCAAGTTGATACAGCAAGTGAACTCGTTTAACTTCTTCTTCATGGCTGATGTCAAGCATGCTTAATTGGCCTAAAACATCAGAATGCTCATTATCGGATAAATCTTGAGCGATGGTAATATGCGGGACAAATGCATGTTCACTTTCACTTTTCATGAAGTCCTCATTGTTAAGTGCATCATGAAGCTCTTGAAGCCCTTCGGATAATTCCACTTTGAAATAAATAGTATTGCTTACGGGTTGGAAAGACTTCGTTTTCGTTACGCTCATCGTAAAAGGCCTGCACTTTTGAGCAATGCCTTTTAATTGTTCCGCGATTGTTGAAATTTCCATATCCGTCGCTTCGAACGTTGGTTTAAGCGTCAGATGCGGTGGTATGAAAGCGTATTTCGTATCATACCGTTTGCGATAGGAGTTAGCTAAATCTTGAAGTTTTTTTGAAGGGAAAATTGCAACACCATATTTCATAAATAAAACCTCCTGATATTTTTTTTGTTGTATTATAGTTGGACATGTTTTTACTTGAAACCATCTCAAAGAGATGATTTCGAGTAAATTAGAACATTTCCAATAGTGCTCGTTTTAAATCTGCCTGCCAATATTTCCAGGTATGATTACCTTCAAATTCTTCATAGAAGCAAGGAAATCCTTTTTGATTTATTAATTTATGCAATTCCCTATTTGGTTCTATGAAGTTTGCCTTGTTGCCATCCGTCGTCGGAACATCTGTTTCACCAGTCCCGATCACATGATAAAGTTCGAGGAGATGCGGATCCTCAAAATTACGTACAGCTTCCATTACTGCTTCATTGGCAAGTGGCGACTGCATGATGCATTTCCCGAATGTATGCGGGTACTGCAAAGCGGCCAATAAAGAAACTGTACCCCCAAGAGAGTCACCGATCAAAGTTCGACCATGTCCCATTTGATAGGTTGGGAATTCATCATCTAAAAACGGGACAAGTTCATGTGCAAGAAAACGTATGTATGAAATGTGCTGTTCCCCGTCCGGATGATATTTGCGCCTGCGGTCAAAGCGGTCTTTATAGGGAATGCCGACAATGATGATATTCTCGATCTCATCGTTCCCTAACAGTTCATCTGCTACCCGACCAATTCGGCCCATTTGAAAATAATCACGGCCATCCTGAGCAATCACAAGCGAATATTTATACAATGGCGAAAAATTAGCAGGCAAGTAAACAAGCAGTTCCAATTCTTCTGCTAAAGCTTCGCTTTTAAACATGTACTCTTTAATTGTGCCTTTGCGTAAACTCATTTTCCCGCACCTCAATGATAAATAATAATGAAAAACAACTTACTTGATTATTTTAGCATAGCCTTGCGACTTTTTCCCGTGACAAGAATTTAGAATATAAAATTTTCGTTATATTTTCTAAAAATTTAAATTATAAGGTGTTATAATACAAGGATATAGAAAAATAATACAAAAAAGGTGGCGAATAAAATGGCAGATATACACGTACACAGCAGGGAAGTAACAAAAGCGGCTAAACGAACATTATTAGATCGTGGTGTCAGTGTGGAGGCAATTGCAAAAATCGTTTATGAATTGCAGTTCCCGTACAAAGCTGATCTTAAGCTGGAGGAATGCATCCACAGCGTTGAGCGTGTCCTGTTGAAAAGGGAAATTCAACATGCCATTTTAGTCGGTGTGGAGCTGGATAAACTGGCAGAGCAAAAAAAGCTATCAGAACCCCTGCAATCGATTGTTGAGTCTGATGAAGGGCTATTCGGAGTGGATGAAACGATTGCCTTTGGTGCAGTACTCGGTTACGGAAGCATTGCTGTAACGACCTTTGGCCATTTAGATAAAAATAAAATAGGCGTCATACACGAACTTGATAAGAAGCAAGAAGGAATCGTTCATACCTTCCTGGATGATATCGTTGCAAGCATTGCCGCGAGTGCCGCCTCAAGGTTAGCTCATCGTCTGAGGGATGAAGAAGAATCGTTAACTGAACAGGAAAAGGATATCCAGGAAGAAGAAGAGTTAATAGGTTGAACCTTGATTAACAATCTTCATCCAGACCTGTCAAACCTGGCCTTAATGAGGCGGGCAGAAAGGATATTGGCCACTTTAAATGTCCGTTTTGTCTGCCTTAGAAAACAGAATGCGTGAATATGGCCTGGATAAATCTCAAGCACCTGAATTTTCCGCTGCGTAATCTTACCTTGTTCGGAGAGATAAATTATCTCCAATGGAGCATTTTCTTCCATATGTTTACGAAGTATATATTTCATTCCCTGTCACTCCTTTGCTGACTTGCTTGCTATCATTATATGCGAACAAATGTTTTATATGCAAGTGAAAAGAGAACGCTAGTTCGTTTTTTGTGGTGGGCAAAACTTTTTTAATATAATGCGTTGAATTTTTAACAAAATGACAAATTATATACTTTAAGTACCTTACTAATTAGTCATTACATACGACAAGTTAGCTCAGGGGGAGATCACTTCCTTGACGGGGAAGGCTGGTCGGGTTTCACTCTACATAAGACTATCGATTTCAAGTTAATGAAGCTTACGAGATGAGAAGTTGTCATGTATCGACACTATTAGTTCAAGCCTTAACGACTTTACCAATAATAAACTTCTGAATCACTTTTCTTTCTATTCCAAGAAGGGGGAGGTGATTTTTTGTTGATTTGATTTGCTTTCAAAAAGAAATAGAAGGATTAAGGGAGACAACTCTCATTGGTTGCAAAGAGCCTTTTAATGGACTGAGGAAGAAGGAATGACTCAAGTAAAGATATCTTTCCCCAAGGATACTCAAGGGTTTTCTATAAGGGTACTCCGTCAACGTCTATTCATCCCGCTTTGTTCGGGATTGTGAAGGGTAGTAAATGTTTTGTAACTTCTTCTATAAGCTCTTCACCTTCTGACCTTTCTTCTAACGGTCCTCGCAGAAGTACAATAGCTGCCTCTTCATCAATCAAAACTGAAGTGCATTATACCTCATCTCATTGTCAGATGGAAAAGAGAGAATCTGTTTCCACGATTAACATCCACAAATATCCTTCCTTATTATTAGTCTCTTAGAATAAATTTTTGCTCATCAGTAAACGAATGGAATTTTGGCGACATTTGGATATCCATTTTATAAATACATTGATCGTCGAATACAGCACTCAAAGGTAACATTGTGTACGTCAGGTTAGTGAAACTGAAAAGGGTCTCAAGAGTCATTACATGCTAGGTAGGGGCTAATAAGGGGGACCAAAGGCGAGATGGAGCTAATTAGGGTCAGCAATTCTTTTTTTTTATTGGAATTGTTAACTTTCATTGTTGTTTTTTAACAAATAAAAGAGACCACTTATTGTGTTCTTCTTTAGCGTTTCTTAATGAACTAGCTTACCTGATATCGGAATATAAACCAGTAGATTTTTGCTGTTTTAGTTAGATTTATTTTTACTTTTGTACCATATTGTACAAACACCTTTTCTTTTAATGAATAAAATAACCAGAAAATAAAAAAAGAAAAAGGCGATTATAATTAAGAATCATTATACTATTTCACATTGTAATTCCTTTGTAGACACCACATATCTTAATAAGAAATGTGATCAAAAGAAACCGGATGATTGTTATAGTTGTCATAAGAAGCACAATGACTGTATATGCGATATTTTTCTTTGACTTTGCTCAAAAAAACGGTTTTCGGGAATCTTGAACAAGTTCTTAAAACAATGACCGTACTCAGCAGCTCCCAATGGTATGACTAAGGACTACAAAGAAAAGATACTTTCTCAATTGGGCTGCTTTACGAAGATCTGGAGATAACGGATATAGGGAACTCATTAAGATGTAATAGTTTAAATGTTGAACTGATTCATACAAGCTTGCAACTTTCAAGGATTAACTTCCCAGGCCACTTTACGATAAAAACTTTTTTAGCAAAACTACTTGTTTTATTTTGAATACCACTATATAATAAATCTTGTCCAGTAAAGAAGTCAGCAACTAATTAAGCTTTAAAAGCAAGCTCTAAAAGGCTTGATTTACATACGACTTGTTAGCTCAGTGGGAGAGCACTTCCTTGACAGGGAAGGGGTCGTGGGTTCGAATCCCTCACAGGTCATCAACTACCAAAGGCTCAAATTCTTGATATCACAAGGGTTTGGGCCTTTTTTTGTTTTCAAAGATATAGTTCATAATATATTATTTACTCAATTGTTGGCGGATAGAGCAGCATTTAAACGTATTACAGGACAAGGCAAGGCAAAGCCTATCGCTTATTCAGCTAACGATGGAGGTTAAAAGAAGACCATCTTTTTGGCTTTTCTTTAAAAGGTACATAATCATATTCTCCGGTAAAATCCACTTTACTATAATGTGTTGGATTACCTTTACTACCAAATACCATGCACGGGAATACTTATTGGAAGCTCTGAACATGACGCATGAAGACTATGCAAAATATTGGCAAACGATGAAAGACTTCAGAGATAAATTTTCAGCTCACAGAGAGAGTGGTTACAACGAACCTGTCCCCTACTTTGATATTGCGCATAATGTAGCACTTCATTACGTTTCTTGGCTTGAAAAGTATAATACAATGCCTTCACTAGAAATGATGGTAGAACAATATCAAGAAGAATTACAACCAATGATAGAAAGTTTTAAAGTGAAATAAATAGAAGGAGGAAAGTATGGAAGAGTAATTAAAAGCAAATTCCTTTCCTATTAGGGGATTAATCACACTTCTCGTAGGACTTACCCTCCACTTTAGTATTATATAGTAAATATTTCCTTTGTTTTTAACTGTGTGATTTTAATATCTCAACAGTTTATTATATTGATAAAGGAAGAATAACTTAATCTACTACTATAATGAAGTAAGTCTTTAAAAGGGAAGTGATAGTTAAATGCTTTATATAAGCGATATCGAAAAGATAATTAATAACACATTAAATGAGCACAATTTGGATATTATTTATGAATTTGACAATAATCTAAGTGCACCTATGAGTTATAACGTATCGACCAATACTATAAAATTCAATTACCTTCAAGTTAACGGTTATAAAGGGAAAATTAGAATTAAAGAGACAGAGGAAGACTTTGTTAAAATTATTCTTTATCGTATGATTGGTTATTATTTAGATTTTAAGAAAAACAAACATGATTTAAGGATTTTAATGTATGGTCACGAAGAAGAAAAAGAAAAGCTGAAATCTGAAATAGAAACTAATGCTTGGGATTATGGGAGAACATTAATACCTGAACAACTATTGAAGTCATATGATAAAGTTCGTGAATTAGATAAAATGCTAATAAATTAATGTACTCTTAGAAAATGGAGACCCGACTTTAAACTAAAACAAGAAAAATAAGCCTCCTTGGAGAACCTCTCTGGAGCTGACTTTGAGTGAGAAATTAAACTGATATCCAATAAGATAAGACCCAGAGAAAGAGGAGTTGTCTTAGAAAGCTTGATGAATAAACAAATAGAAAATCAAGTTCAAAGTTCGTGCTCAATTTTTAAGAGAAAACATGGAAAAGCATATCGATTACTTGACTAAAGAAATACACTGGACTGAACATACTTCTGAAGAAAGGTTTTAATGAACAACTTATACTAGATGAAGAGGAAAGAGAATATTGTTGAAGTGGGCTACAGAGAACGATTGCGTAGATAAGTATTATGACCTGCTCATCCAACAATTTGTTCATAGCAGTAATTTCGATACTGCAGACCATAATTACGATGTTTTTATCCAACCAAACTTAAAGCAATTTAATCGAGAACAATTTCTTGCTATATATGATGGTATTAACAGAAACCGTCAATGTTATGCGCATAGATTGGGACGCTTAGTGCTATCTTTGTAAATTCGGTTTTATTAATATTTCCTTTTGTAAATATGATTTTAGGAACAGTGATATTTGGTGTTTAAGTTTTTGATAATACTGATGACCTTTCTTCAATTAACAGGTGCTTTACTTCAATAAGAGAGTTGCTTTGGCAGCTCTTTTTCTTATGGAACTATCGTGGAAGGTTAGTTCAAGAAGAAAAATTACAGACAGATATAGAAACTAGTATTTACTAATTAGGTGGAGGATCTTATGCATAAGCAGATTTACATTGTCAGACATTGCGAAGCACAAGGGCAACCTTCGGAATCTCAATTAACAGAAAAAGGGTCAAAACAAGTGAAATATTTAGTTGAATTCTTCAGTAATACAAAAATAGACCGAATTATATCAAGTCCGTTTTTGCGTGTGGAATACGGAGTAAAGCTATTTTATAATTTATGTAACTGGAATTTAGTTGAAGAAGGAAAATTTTTTTGAGAGGATACTTTTAAGCTCTGTAGGAGATATAACAAAAATTTTAAAAAGGTGTACAAGAGGGGGGCACTATTTAATAAACGACCTCGTTGGTTTAAGAGATTGTATTACCCCCCTTTTTTATGCATCCCCTAGGCTTCGGGCAGTTGCCCGAGCAAATGGAGCGAATTAGGTATCCACTCTTATTCTCTTCATAGAGTTATTTCTGCTAATGGAGATCTTGGAGATATGACGGGGGAATTCAAAGGAAAGCCTTGCTGCTTGAATTGGAGAGGAAGGCTAACAAATAAATACATTTAAAAAGAGCGTTAGAATGAATAGGATTCTAACGCTTTTAAAATGTGAGACTTGAACATTAAGTCTTATTAGCGCGGTAACTTTCACTCTTAACGGAATCAGTACGGCACTTATTTGCAAAATGGGTGATTAAGGCCTTAGAATTAATCACAATTAATCCTGCAATGATCGTGATTCCCCCGAAAAACATGAGCCATGTTATCTTTTCCTGATACAAAACCTTCCCAAGTCCTAAGGCAATGATGGGGGAGATGTAGAGCCATGTGGACGGAAATATCGGGTCCGTTTTTGAAACAAGCCAATAGTATACGGTATGGGCAATCATAGAGCCAAAAACGGTCAAGTACACGATCGATCCTATTGCATTCTTATTTGCAAGATCTCCTATGTTTATCTGCTCAGATGCCAAAGACAGCAGCAGAAGCAATGCACCGCCGTAAATCATTTGAGTAGCATTCAGCATAATAGGTGAGGTGCCTGAAAAACGCTCTGACACCTTTTTGGAATAGATCGTTCCTGCTGCATAACCCACTTGACCAAGCAGAATAAGGAAGCAGGCGATCAGCCATATTGAATCGTAGGAAACAGTCAGATTCGGCATAAGGAGCAGAGCCACTCCAATCAAGCTGATTGCACATCCTACAAACGTTCTTATAGATAACTTAACGTGCAAGACCATTGTTTGAATCAGCAAAATCATAATTGGTCCCGTTGCAGACAGGACAGCACCAACCCCGGAAGCAACGTACTGTTCCGCCCAATATAGCGTAGCAAACGTTCCGAATGTTAACGTACTTCCTGTGATGAATGATTCTTTAGAAAAAAGAACAGCCAGATTTGCTTTTTTTCGCAGCGACATCATTAAATATAGAAGGATTCCTGCCATGAAAAATCGGATCCCTGCTGAAAAAAAGGGAGGAAGCCCTTCGTCTACTCCTATTTTTATTGCCAGGAATGTTGTCCCAAAAATCAAGCACATACAAATATAGTTAAAGATAATCATGTAAATCCCTCCTTGCTACTCATCATATAGGACGGGAAATAGAACAGATTCATTGTAGGTAGAACAGATCGCAAACCTTGGTGCTAAACTGATATTGGGGGGAATTCATGTGAAGATAAAATCCTCAGAGCTTTATAAGCAGATTTACGATTTGGTTCTTGCCAAAATTGATCGTAAAGAATGGAAGAAACATGAGAAACTGCCTTCTGTAAGAAGAATGGCGGAGGAACTGAAAGTAAATCGGTTGACTGTTCTAAGAGCTTATCAATTACTAAAAGAACATAAAAAGATATACGCAAAGGAAAAATCAGGGTACTTTGTTAAGCCTGAAGATCCATCTTTTTCTTTGAATGAATCTCAGCTGCCAGAAATCGCTGACTATCCTTATAGCAACCTGTTGTCATCGATCCATCAGGTGGCTGTTGACTATCAATTCTCTCAAGCTCTTATTGATCCGAATCTCCTGCCGAATTCTTATTTATCTGAATATGTCAAAAAGGTTTTTACCCTCTATCCCAAAGTGCTTGGCACCTATTCGACTGTTCAAGGGGATGAGGAATTGAGGACAGCGCTTTCAGACTACTTTTACAAGACGCACCATTTTTTTGCACCGATTGATGAGCTGTTAATTACTTCAGGTGCTCAACAGGCCATTGATCTCGTGGCAAAGGTTCTGCTCAGGGCGAATGATACAGTATTAGTTGAGAGGCCTACATACAGCTCAGCTATTGATATTTTCAGGCAATATGGTGCGCGTATTATTGGGATTGAGATTGGCCAGTGCGGTTACGATCTGAATCAGCTAGAACATATCTTAAAAAAAGATAAACCGCGGTTTTTCTATACAAATCCAACCTTCAATAATCCAACAGGGTGCACCATTTCTGCTCTGCAAAGAAAACAGCTGGTGGAACTTGCAGAAAAGTATCAATGTGTCATCGTTGAAGATGATCCTTTCAGGGATATTTATTTTGATAAGGCTCCTCCATTCCCGATTTATTCGTATGATACCGATGGCTATGTTATCTATATCCGCAGCTTTAGTAAATACGTTTCGCCTGGATTGCGTGTTGCAGCTGTAGCTTGCCGTCATCCGCTAATGAGCCACTTGATTACTTCAAAGTCACTTGCTGACAACGGGACGGCCCTTATTAATCAAAAAATGTTCCTGCACTATTTTTTCTCGGAACGAATGCAGATTCACTTGGAGAAATTGCGAACAGCTCTATTTTTAAGGAAAGAAGTAATGAGAAATGAACTGGCTGCAACGTCATGGAAATGGACAGATCCATCAGGAGGATTAAACTTGTGGGTGGAACTTCCAGAACAAATTTCAGTTGAAAAGCTCCTTGATGCCTGTTTGGAACAGTCCATTTCCTTCGTGCCGGGATCTATATGTGATCCAGATCAAGCCCTTAGATCGTGGATTAGACTGAGCTTTTCGTATGCAAACGAAATACAGCTGCAAACAGGCATGAAAAAACTAATGACGGTTGTTGAAACGATAAATAGTGATTCCGCATATCGACAATGATTTTTGAAAGACATCGTAGGGATATAAGTTTGATGGGGATATTTTTAAATCATTACATGAGAGGACTATAAACGGGTTTGCTCTTTTTGTGTGATTGAAATAATGTTGTCCGCGGTCTGTACGGGATGTCTTTATGCTAGTTAGCGATGTGCTACATCCAGATGAGGCGTATAAAATTTGGAGGCAAGAGTAAGCTAACATACGTATATAAGCTGCCGCGGGAGGTGAATAAGTATGAGTAATGATGCAAGAGGTTCTAAAAAAAATAAACCAAATGATGCAAACCATGTGAATGCTGAGACGAAAGCCAATCAAAGACGAATTTCAGAAAAGAATAACCAAGAGAATAATGATAAGAAAGAATAATGGGAAGGTTCAGTAGGGACTGATTTTTTTTGATTCCACTATAAATTTCTTCTCGTATAACAAATAAAGAATATAGAAAAAAATTTCACTAGAGAACTGATATATCGACATCAGTTCTCTTTATTGATTTATCACTCGAAAAAGAAGGTCGTATTCAAGACCATGCACCTTGTTAGAATATATAATATTAAAAGTGATCTCTATAAATATAATTTAGTTTCCTTTTGTTTTAGAGTTACTTCCTTATTGAAACCATATTTTACATAAGCTCTAGATTTATGATAAGGAAGAGAGTGTGGCCATTTATATTAACCTTTGCGTAAAATATCTATTTTACGCAGAAATCAAACTTTATAAAGGAGCAAACCAATGGCCAATACCAGACAACATCAAGTCCATTAGCAGAAAGTAGAATAGTTTATTCGAACTGTGCAACATAATCATTTAAAAATCACTTTGGAATATTTTTTGATTTACTACGAATCCTAATTTTAGGAGGCGACAAAAATGAAAAAACAAGAAAAATCAAAAAAACTTGGCCAAAAAGCCGATTCAATGAATGCTTTAGATCAGGGGTTAAACTTGTTTCCACAAATAGTTAATAACGCTACTGGTATTGACAAGGGGAACGACGGTAAAATAAATAAAAATGATTAAATTGAACGCCTTTTTTGGGGCGTTTTTCTATCTTTTCTAATGATCTTCTCCATCCTACTCCCTCCTTCACTTGTCATCTCAACAATAAGTCTTATAGAACTAACAGGTGCTTTACTTCAATAACAAGGGTTGCTGCGGCAACCTTTGTTTTCTTGTGGACCTAAAGGACTAACGAATGGGCTCTAATGACATAGTTTATCGACCTTCCTCTCACAGCCTTAGCATTAGTATTAAAGGTTTTTCGCCATTTTCATTCTCAGTGGTGAAGCGCTGATTTTTGCGCTTCATGGGTGGCAAACGGGAAGGTTAGCTACATGGGAAGTACCAATAATTTGTAAAATAAAAAGACGGATTATTACAAAACCTCTAGTAAGGAGTTTTTTTGGAAGGAGTAAAAAGATTAGACATATGTTTTCATTACGTGGAGATGCTCATAAAATTTATCTTCAATTAAAAAAAGTCTCATACAAAGACCGATCTTTCAAATGTATGAAGAAACTTAAAGAAGTGGAAGAAATTCAAAACTTTTATAGTTCGATTGATAGCGATACGTTAAAAAAAATTTATTATTGTATGATAAAAGAGAAAAATGGATCGGGAATCATTCCAATTATAATATCCTCTGGACCTTGGCTTTTTTTTCTGTTTTCAAAACAATTACAAGATTTCCTTTTCAAAGATGGGAGTTTGCTTTGGGTTGTCTTTGTTTTAACTTATATTTCCATTCTTGCCATAAGTGTGTTTCTTCATTTTCATGAAAAATCATGGGCTTTTGTTCATATTGAAATCATTCAAGAAATTTTACATGAACGAAAAGAGATAAGTGAAAAGCCCTGAGGTGAGAAACTATAACGGCTTCCCTCAATGGGAGTTTGGCGAGAAAAACATATACTTTCGCACTGTTTCCATGTGTATTTTTCAGCGCGAAATATTATAGCAAAAAAGGATATTGAAACCGATGCTCCTTTAAATACGAAATAGCGATTATTTTTACATATTCAACCTTAATTCCATTTTCTCTTTCATCCATTTCGTAAGTCTCAGATGTTTTTTAATACGGGAGCGATTCTTTAATAAGTATCGCTTTTCTTAATGAACTAAAGGGGCAGGATAGTTCCATAAGGAATACTGTTAAGTGACATTAAAGTTGTATAAAAACGTCAGTCATGTTATTCCATTAAAAGGACAGATTGCCGAGGAAACAGTTGAAACATATATATGGAAAATTATTTGAAAGGATATACTAAGATGAGTGCGATGATATTTAACCCTTATTTGGGGACATTTTCGCTACCATCGGAGGTTCATTAACAAAGCGTAGTTAGAGGAGGTTAAAATGGAGAAGCAGGCTGAATTATTTCATTCATTAGAGGGTGAAAAAATCTACTTCAAAGCACTAAGGATAGAGGATGTTCAAGAGATACATCATTATGCGTCAGATCAAGAGGTTTCACGATTTATTGGCTGGAATTTGATGAGTACTTTGGAGGAAACTCGTCAGTTCATTGAAATAATGTTAAAACGTGAGTCGGCAGGAACTCATTTATATTCCTCCATTGTTGAAAAATTAACTCAAGCAATTATAGGAACAGCCATAATTTTCAATTTTGACCAAGAAGCAAACCAAGCTGAAATTGGTTATGTGTTGCATAAACATCATTGGGATAAGGGGTATGGAACAGAGGTTGTTGCATTGATAAGTGATTTTGCATTTAAATCACTTAATCTTCATAAGCTCCATGCTATGGTAGTGCATGCCAATATTGGCTCTGCACGGATACTTGAAAAGAACCAGTATGAGTTAGAAGGACGATTAAAAGACCACTATTTTATAGAGGATAAGTATTATGATGCATTACTTTTCGGCAAAATTACTAACCTGGAAACTTAGCGTTCTTGTACAGATAAAAAGAAGAGATTTGTTGACGATAATCTCAATAAAATATAGTCCCTTCTTATTCAGTTAAAGGGTGCGATTCTTTAATAAGAATCGCTTTTCTTATAGAACTACCATGAAAATAAGTTTCTTTAAAAATGGAAAAATGACAATACTTAAGAAGACTCTGCTCAATCTTTTAAAAAAAGAGGAGAGCGTTAATTAATTAGTCTATGGATTAGGGTTGACTGGATTAAGGTCAGTATCAGTATTGACACTTCCTAACCATTTTCATTCTTTGTGGTGAATCGCCGATTTTTGCGATTCATGGATGGCTAACGGGTGCGTTAGCTGAAGATCGAAGCTGTCTTTAAGGCAGCTTTTTTACACAATGAATATTGATAAACCCATCAACATCCCATTGTGTTGTCAATTAAAGTCCACACATATTGTTTGTTGTTCAGGCAGGCATCCTCAAAAGTTTAGAAGAGTTAAAAACTAACCAAGTTGATTTAAGTTTAGTAGCACAGGAAAAGACAGAACAGATGTTATTATTTGTAATCCAAATAGTGAGCTCCATTCCGATAAAAAAATACTAAACTGTAATGATATCCGGTTTCCTAACTGGTCAGTGGTTTGAAAATTAAACGATTAGTCACAATGATAATTATTACAGACCACCTGCTAACATAATTATTTCATTTAGCTTAATTTATTTTACTGGACTGATTTAAAGACCTTACAAAACCTTGAGAGATCAATCTTCTTTACACTATTTAATTCAGTTAAACCAGTTTGATTATATGAAACAAAATTGACAGGGAAGGGGTCGTGGGTTCGAATCCCTCACAGGTCATCAACTAACAAAGGCTCAAATCCTTGATATAACAAGGGTTTGGGTCTTTTTTATTTTTAATTTCCATTTATTATTCCTGTGTGTTTATGCATTGCACAAAGTTGTACAGAAACTGCGCGTGACGGTGAATCGTTCGTTGCATGACGTTACTCACTTTGGTACACTATGCAGAAGTGCATTTCACTTTGATTGTTAGGATTTACTATTGAGTGGCATAGATAAGATTTATGATCTTTACATAAATCATTAAGCGGTGGGTGCTCCCAAATGGAACTCCATTTACTGCATTCACTGTAGAATTGTGGAAGTAAGGGGATAAAGGGACAAAACTCATTACATTATGATACAAAACCTTAACAACTTAACAATTTAAATGTGTTTCTAAGAAAAGACCATCTGTTCCCTCATACAGCAGGAGTTGTATGGGGGCTTGTATTTTATCAAGAATTTTCTGTTTAGATGACTATACAGTAATAAAATAAGGAGGAAGAAATGAACAATTATAAATTGACCATTCAATATGATGGCGGTCGCTATAAAGGCTGGCAACGACTCGGTAATAGTGATGATACGATTCAAGGAAAAATAGAAAATGTATTAACGGAAATGGTGGGGGAAAAAATCGAGATCATCGGATGCAGCAGAACGGATGCCGGTGTACATGCCCTTGCTCAAATCGCCAATTTTAAGATTGGTGAAAATCTGACTGAAGCTGAAATCATGAATTATTTGAATAGGTATTTACCAAGAGATATCAGCATTGTCGAGGTTAGGCTAGTTCCTGATCGTTTTCATGCCCGTTATAATGCTAAGGATAAAACCTATTTGTATAAGATCTGGAACGAGCAATATACAAATCCTTTCATGCGAAAATACAGTATGCATGTAGAGAAAAAGCTGGATATCACAAGAATGAAAAAAGCATGTCAACATTTTATAGGTGAACATGATTTCACGGCTTTTTCAAATGCAAAGTCTAAGAAAAAATCCATGGTGCGTGAAATATATTCCATTGATATAGAAGAAAAGGCCGGATTCATCCAAATTACAGTGCGAGGCGATGGATTTCTTTATAATATGGTTAGAAAGATTGTCGGGACGTTGATAGAAGTTGGGTTGGGTGAAATAGATGCTGAAAATATACCAAGCATTTTAGAGTCAAAAGAAAGAATCCAAACGGGCCGTATGGCGGAGGCAGCTGGGTTGTACTTGGTAAAGGTTGATTTTTAGACCAAATATTGATGCATCGGTTAAAGAGTAAAGTGTATAGGCAGTAGATAAAGGGAAGTAATAGGGAAGAATGGTAAAGGGGAATAGAACGAAAAAGGAGAGATTTTCATGAGATTAGCAGGAAAGAAAATAATCAGTCTTGTGCACCATGAATTTGAAGATTTAGAGCTCTGGTATCCGATTTTACGTTTAAAAGAAGAAGGAGCGATTGTTCACCTTGCTGGAGAAAAGGCGAATGAAACATATATTGGAAAATATGGTGTACCAGCTATATCTGATTATGAGTATGGCAGTATTAAAGCTGAAGAATATGATGCCATTCTTGTACCGGGGGGATGGGCACCTGACAAAATTCGCCGGTTTCCTGAAGTGATATCACTTATCCAAAGCATGGAAGAAAATAAAAAACCCATCGGGCAAATTTGTCATGCTGGTTGGGTGTTGATCTCCGCTAAAATTTTACAAGGGAAGAATGTAACGAGTACACCGGGCATTAAAGATGATATGGAAAATGCGGGGGCGACTTGGATAGATAAGCCCGTCGTCGTAGATGGTAACCTTGTATCAAGCAGGCGTCCGCCTGATCTACCGGATTATTTGAGGGAATTGATAAACGTGATTGAAAAGAGTTAATTCATAATAGGCTGAAAAAGTGGTTTTTTCTTCTGGAAAAACCACTTTTATTATTCCTGCTATCCAATTACCCCAGAATGCGATATATTTAACAAAAATTGATATGATATTTTTTAATCTTAGTTATGATTCTCGCTGAAATGCAATGGATTATTCCCTTGATTGATTCTTAATTAAATCAATATACAAATTTCCTTTTGTCCCTACGACAGCATACGAGATGTCAAAAACAGCAAGGTTTCTTTTTTTGAGTTCAGCCATTAACCATTCGTCATCGTAGGTGTGTTTGGATAAGTTTTCATATAAGATCTTCCCGTCATAGACCAGTTCAATCGGTACAGTTCCTGCAGAGGGCAGTAAAGGTAAATCCTGCTTGGTGGCATTTTGGTATTGTTCTTTTTTTAATACAGAGAGGGAGCCATTAATCTCTAAAATGGCATATTCGACTTCTTCTATGTTGAAGACATCTTTTCCACGCAAAGCCTGTTTAAGAGAATCCAGTGAATACCCCATTCGTTCCATTGACTCTTCGAGAATCTTCCCTTTTTGAATTAAGGTAGCAGGTTCTCCAGCGATCCATTTCCCGAAGCGCGGATTTCGAACCGCTAGAAGATTCAGCATAAAAACGACGGTACCCATAATAATAATTGCTATGATAAAATACAGGAATTTAATTTTAATATTGAATGCCAGATTTCCTGCAATTGTCCCCATCGTAATTGAAGCGATATAAAGGTGATAGGTCCTCTGGGCAATTGTCTGTTTACCGAGGAGCTGGACAAATACCCATAACAAAATAAAAGAGGTAAATGTTCGAAAGATGATTTCAACAGCGTCTGACATGACTATTTCTCCCTTACAAAACTCCGTGCAGTTAGTTTGTGATAGTATGTTCTTGCACCTTGCCGTTTATTCTGTAACTAAAAAACCGTCTTTGAATTTGGATCCATCAAGCATAAATTGATAGATGGATTAAATGGGTGCGATAGATCATGAACAATTAATCAAACAAAAAGAAGCAAGTAGTTCGATACTTGCTTCTTTTTGTTTGGTTCAATAAATCCATGGATATGTTTACTTAGTATCGATTAAGAAATTTCTTCGAATAATAGTATCAAAATACATTTGCACGGGGGTATGTTTTGAGAAATATTCGGGAAATTTTCATTGACGATTTAAAAAGCATTTATAAAAATTTCTTTGTTTGTATCGTAGTAGTTTTTCTCATGTTCATCCCTTCCATTTATGCATGGTTTAATATTGTCGCATCTTGGGACCCGTATGCAAATACGGAAGGAATTCTTGTCGGTGTTGCCAATAATGATAAAGTTGCGGAGTTAAATGGCGAAGCCGTGAACATAGGCAAGGAAGTCATAGAGGGGTTAAAGGAGAATAAGGATTTAGGCTGGAGATTCACTTCGGAAAGAGAGGCGAAAGCTAAGGTGGAAAAGGGGGATTATTATGCATCCATCATCATTCCCGAGAACTTTTCCGAACATATTGCGACAATCATGACCGATGACCCTAAAAAGGCGGAGATTGATTACTATGTTAATGAAAAAATCAATTCCATTGCTCCTAAAATTACGGCAGCGGGTGCAAACAGCATTGTGGACAATGTGAGCAAAACTTTTATCAAATCGGCCAGTGGGAGTATCCTTGCAATATTTAATGAACTGGGAATCACCCTTCAAAACGAGTTGCCGACAATTCAAAAAATGAAGAATATGGTGTATTTATTAGAGGGTCAACTGCCTGAGCTTGAACAAAATATTAAAACCGTTCAAACACATGTTAAAAAGGCTGAAGATATCATTAAGAAGGTCAATGATGGATTGGATTCAATAGAAGGAATAACGTCGCAGAAGGACAAATTGGTGTCGGACGTTTCTAGTTATGTAGATTCAACAAGGCAGGCATTCGAAGAAATCAATCCCCTTTTGAAAAATGATATTGTGAATATCAGGAGCGATAATGAATCCGTTTTAGTACTGGCGAACCGGTTAACGGGTCAGGATTTGCCTGACAATGAGTCGAATCTGCTAGTGGAACAAGGGGTAACGAGGATAAATAAAGAGTTGTACCTTTTGGACAGTATGTATAATTTATTGGTGAGAGTCAATCAATTTAATGGGAAAAACTTGCTTCAGCCAGAAATACAGATAGTTGATGAATTAAGGGATAATACTTCGAACCAACTTCAAGCGCTAAATGACCGAGCTTACGGTAATCTTATCGAACTTGGCGGGACCAATGATCAAGTTTTGGCAAGCTTCCAGGAAAGTTATTCAAAGGAAACAGGGCCAAAATTCAATGAAATCTGGAACGAAACGGAATCAATATTGAATAATGTCCAGGTCACGATGGCGGAGGGAACCAAGGTTCTTCCTGAGGTGAGGACGCTGTTGAATGAGACCAATCGAACATTGGAAACACGTACAGGGGATATCGATAAGTTAATGAATAAGTTTCCGGAAATCGAAACGAAAATAAAGGCTCTAGCTTCTAAAATGAGGGAAATCGATAAGTCTTATGATATGGAAGAAGTGATCGATTTCCTAAGGAATGATATTGAACAAGAAAGTGAATTTTTTTCAGAACCAGTGCTGCTCAATAAGCACAGTCTCTTTCCGATTCCGAACTATGGATCTGCCATGTCCCCTTTCTTTACGGCACTTTCCCTTTGGGTGGGCGGTACAATATTGATTTCCATGCTTAGCGTGGGTGTTTCTCAAAAAGTCTACAGCCCGTATCAAATTTATATCGGGAGGTATCTTATATTTTTCATCATTGGGGTAATGCAGGCTCTTAGTGTTTCCATTGGGAATATCATCCTTATCGGTGTTTATGTAGCGGATAAATTTGAGTACATCCTGTTTTCTGTTCTGATAAGTACAGTATTTACACTCATTGTCTACACCTTCGTTTCCGTTCTTGGAAATGTTGGAAAAGGGATAAGCGTCGTCTTGATGGTCCTTCAAATATCAAGTTCCGGCGGCACTTTCCCTATTCAAGTCACACCGCCCTTTTTTCAACATATTAACCCTTTCTTGCCATTCACTTATGCTGTGGGTTTACTTCGTGAATCTGTAGGGGGAATAACATGGAGCGTAGCTGGCAAGGACATTTTTATCTTGATTCTCTTTTTAGTAATCACGCTCATATTAGGTATCATTTTGAAAAAGCCTCTGCATGCAAGGACACAAAAAATGAAGGATAAATTGTATGGAAGCAGGATTTTTTAAGGTTATAAAAGTGGATATTAAAATTAGCCTGAACCCTTAAAAGGGCTCAGGTTTTTTATTTGCTGAATGGAATTTGCCCGTATGTATTTTTGTGTAAGTTTGGAATATTTATCAATACATTGACAGTTGAATAGAAAGATACCGATAAATTAGAATTTTTGCATTTTTATAGTTGACAAAAACCATTGGATTAATCATTATTAAGAAATAATGTTTAGTAAATCGATGCGATATAAAAGTGGGGTGACTTTATGTATTTAACAATAGATGGCATTGAAAAAAGTTTTAAAAATGAAAAGAAAGAAAGCATAAAGGTGCTCGATAAGATAAACATAGAGGTCGAGAAAGGAAGCTTCGTTTCGATCGTCGGCCCTTCAGGATGTGGTAAATCCACACTCCTTTATCTGATTGCCGGACTTGATAAGGCAGATGTAGGTGAAATACGTGTAGCTGGAAAAAAAGTGATGAAGCCAGGTCCGGAACGGGTCGTAGTATTTCAAGAGGCGGGGTTATTTCCTTGGTTGACGGTACTTGAAAATGTTACATACGGATTGAAGTTAAAGAAAATTCCCAATGAAGAGGCTAAAGCCAAGGCATTGGACATTTTAAAAATGGTTCACCTCAGCCGATATGTTGACTCCTATCCACATCAACTATCAGGGGGCATGAAACAGAGGGTGGCCATCGCAAGAGCGTTGGTGATGGAACCGGATATCCTGTTGATGGATGAGCCATTCTCTGCGCTGGATGAGCAAACGAGGATGGTCTTGCATAAAGAACTGCTCGAAATCTGGAGAAAAACTAAAGTGACAATCTTTTTCGTTACCCATAATATTCGTGAGGCTGTTCAGCTTTCCGAAAAAATTATCGTCTTTGCAACCCGTCCCGGGAAAATTAAAGAGACGATTTCCGTCCCTTCCATGAAAGATGGAGTTATGCCGGATAGTGTAACTTTGCATACAGAACAAAGGGTTCTATCGATTTTACAGGAGGAAATTGAAAAAGTGCTGAAGGAGGAAATGGGGAATGATTACAGCTTTAAGACGAATCATATTCATCGCGATGATAGCGGGGATATGGGAAGTCACATCTAGACTTTCCAGTCTTCCGGAATTCATGTTCCCAAGTCTGACCCAGGTTTTGGAAACTCTGTTTAATGGACTGATGAGCGGACAAATAACTGAAGCCATCGCAAAAAGCCTTGGTCGTATCCTGATCGGCTTTACGATTGCCATTATAGTAGGTCTAATATTAGGATATTTCATTTGGCGCTTTAAATTGGTTGAAGACACTTTAGGATTCGTCGTGACGGCACTACAGTCCATCCCGAGTATCGTGTGGTTCCCTTTAGCGATCATTTGGTTTGGATTGAATGATTTTTCGATTCTCTTTATTGTCACCATCGGCGCAACTTGGACGATGACGGTTAATGCAACAAGTGGTTTTCGGAATGTACCCCAGTTGTATCAGCGGGTTGCCAAAACATATGGATCGACCGGGTTTCATTTTCTTCGCACCGTGATTTTACCAGCCTCCGTCCCGCAAATAATATCCGGTCTCCGAATTGCATGGGCCTTTTCCTGGCGTGCACTGATGGCAGGTGAATTACTTGGCGGGGGAGGCGGTCTTGGACAATTGCTGGAAATGGGCAGATCACTGGGACAAATGGATTTGGTCATCTCCGTGATGATCATCATCGCAATCATCGGAACAATCGTGGATAATGTTGTCTTTTCCCGCCTTGAACGTAATGTTCAACTGAAATGGGGAGTGAAGTAACGGTAGTTTAATAAAATAATAGTTCAAAAGGAGAGAAAAATATGCTGAAAAAATCATTTTTTGCCCTTATTCTGTCTGTGTTGTTAATCGGAATAGTAAGCGGATGCACTCAATCCAGCAGCAATGATGAAGAAGGAGAAGGTTCAGGGGGGAAATCCGTGAAAATTGGATATTTTCCTAACTTAACCCACAGTGCAACGATCATTGCACTCGAAAAAGGCTTTTTCGAAGAAGAGTTCGGTAAAGATGTTAAGATTGAAACCAAAACAGTGGCCAATGGCGGATTATTCATGGAAGCAATGGCTACAAACGCCATTGATGTCGGAACGGTCGGGCCTGGTCCATTGCTTAACTTTTACGTAAAAAACCCTGAATACCACTTGATCTCCGGGGCTGTTAATGGAGGTGCCGTACTTGTGGCTAGCGAGGGCAGCAAAGTTAAGGATTTAAAAGATTTGGGCGGTAAAAAGGTAGCGATTCCCGTCATTGGAAGCACACAGGATGTCATGCTTAGGAAGGCCCTTCAAGATGTTGACTTAAAACCGACTACGAATGGGGGGACAGTTGAGCTGTATGCGGCGGCACCTGCTGACACAACCGCCCTTTTTGTCCAAAAATCTGTCGATGCAGCAGCAACTCAGGAACCATGGGGTTATGTATTAGAAAACCAGGCAAAAGGAAAGTTATTGCTTGACTGGGATCAATTTGCATGGGGGAAAGACTCACCTAACACGGTAGTGGCTGCAAGCCAGAAGTTCTTGGATAAAAAGGGGCTCGCTGCTTCCTATTTGAAAGCGCATGAAAAAGCGGTGAAGTTTATACAAGACAACCCTGAAGAAAGCCAAGAATTGGTTATTAAGCATTTGAAGGAACTGACTGGAAAAGAATTAAGTAAAGAAGAAGTGGCTTCAGCATTTTCACGCCTTGAAGTGACAACTGAAGTTAATGAGCAAGTCATTCAGGAAATGGCAGACATAAGCAAAGAAGCTGGTTATATTCCTAGCAATGATATAAAAGGCATGATCGATTTATCAATTCTTGAAGAAGTGTCCAAATAAATTGAAACAAGCAAGCGCCTCAGCCATCCTGGCTTTGGCGCTTTTTTTGTAATCAGGTCAAGGCAGAATTATTTCATCGTATTGCGCCTGGGATTATAATCATACACATAACCACGGCAGGTAATGAACTCCCTGTTATGGGCAGACTTGATCCAATGCTTGGATAACATGATCAACCTCATCCCAGGAATGGATGGTAGCGCCTGAAGCCAGTGAATGTCCTCCACCATTGAATTGACGTGCGACTGAAGCGATGGGGATATTCCGTGAACGTATCCTGACACGGATTTCAGAAGGATATTCGATGAAGAAAACCCAGATTTTATTGCCCCTGACACTTGATAGCGTATTAACTAAATTCGAAGCTTCAATTCGATCCACACCATACATATTTAACAGATCCTCCGTAATAATGAAGTAAGCTATCCCTTTTTCGGTTACATTGAAGCTCATGAGAATGTCTGTTTGAAGTCTTGAAGCGTTTTTCGTCTTTATATTAAGGCTGTTATGGATTCTTTCTGGATGAATATTATAAGTTCTTAAGTGCGAAACCATTTTTAATGTCCTTGGAGTTGTATTCCCATTCATGAAATTACCTGTATCACTAAGTATTCCTGTATAAAATGATTTAGCTGCTTCTTTATTCATGATAAAGCCTTCTGGAAATTCCAAGAATAAATCAACAAGCATTTCACTGGCAGAGCTATAAAAGGGGTCGACCCAAGAAAGATCACCAAATTGCTCATAATCGGGGTGGTGGTCAATTTTGATGAGCATGTCCCCGTGATCATATCGGGAATCACTGATCCGTGAAATGTTGGCAGTATCACAAACAATCACTAAGGCACCTTTGTATTTGTTATCGGAAATGACATCCATATCACCAATGAATAGAAGCTTATCCACTTCTTCGCCTACCGCATAGACTTCTTTAGAAGGATAGGAATGCTTCAATAGCTTCTTTAAACCGATTTGTGATCCCAATGCATCCGGGTCCGGATTAACATGACGATGAATGATAATTGTGTGGTATTTCTTGATCGCTTCGATTATTTCCGCTTTTTTATTGTCCATATCGCCATCTCCTTTTAATCTTTCCTTTTCTGTCGAGCGATAATTGATAGTATGAAAAATTCATATATTGACAGTTATGCATATTCAATCATCACATGCCTCACGAATAAAGGCAATTTCCGATTACTCTGGATTGAGGGGTGTATTTTTATATTAAACGGGAAGTATGCTAAAGAGTATAATAGTGGATGTAATGAAAACACCTGAACAAAATTATTGCAAAATTCAAAAAATGAGACTATACTTAATTTACCAAACCGATGACAGCAAGTTACCTTGCTGCATGGCCGGCTTGTCATAAAACTGGAATCCATAAAAATTGACTTGGTTCACTTGATCTTCCTTTGCAGGAAGACAGTTCGTGGATAAGGGTCAGTGAAACATTCAATGTAATGACATTGTTGGTTTTACTGGCTCTTTTTTGTGTATCCCGACAGTTTGAAAGGGGTGATGATATGAATGGAGCTTTGGAAGGTGTCAGGATTATCGATGTATCCCGTGTTTTGGCGGGGCCGTTTTGTTCAATGATTCTCGGTGATTTGGGTGCCGAGGTTATTAAAATCGAGCATCATGAGTCAGGGGATGAAACGAGAGGGTGGGGTCCGCCATTCGCCCAAGGAGAAAGCGCTTACTATTTATGTGCCAATCGAAATAAGCAAAGCATGACCTTGAATTTAAAGTCGGAACAAGGGAAAGAGATCTTCCGCAAGTTGGTGTCTTCAGGGGATATAGTGATTCAAAATTTCAAGACGGGCACGTTGAAAAAACTGGGGTTAGGCTATGAGGATTTAAAGGAATGCAACCCCAAGCTGATCATGGCCTCGATTACGGGATTTGGTTTAACCGGACCTTATAAAGATTTGCCTGGCTATGATTATATCATTCAAGCGATGAGTGGTTTGATGAGCATCACAGGAGAAAAAGATGGAAGCCCCGTGAAGGTCGGGGTGGCCATAGCTGACATATTAACTGGCTTGTATACATGCATTGGCATTTTATCCGCTTTGCATCATAGGGATAAAGCGGGGGAAGGACAGGAAATTGATATTTCGTTAATGGATTGCCAGGTTTCTTCATTGGTGAATGTCGCCAGCAACTATTTATTCAGTGGCCAGACCCCTGAACGAATGGGAAACCAACATCCCAATATCGTTCCATACCAAACGTTCCGGACAAGTGATGGGGAGCTTGTTGTGGCTGTAGGAAATGATGATCAGTTCAGGAGGTTTTCAGCCGTTATAGGCAGACCTGATTTAGCCGAGCAGGAACAGTTTAAGCATAATGAAAAACGTTTGCTGAACAAGGAAGGATTAATACCGATAATAGAGGATTTGTTGAAAGGAAAGACAAAGAAAGAATGGAAAAGGCTATTTGATGATGCTGGGATACCCAATGGTCCGATTAATGATATCGCAGAGATGTTCGAGGACCCGCAAATCATCGCAAGAGGCATGTTGGTGAACATGGAACATCCCACAATCGAAGATCTTAGAGTGACGGGATCGCCACTGAACCTTTCAAAAACGCCGGTTACGATGAGAAAGCATCCGCCACTGTATGGTGAGCATACCGGTTCCATTTTGTCTGAAATTGGATATAGTCCAGACCAAATAAGCAAATTCAAGGAAAATAAAATTATTTAGGAGGAATTTTAATGATGAATTTCGAATTAACAGAAGAGCAGCAAAGTGTGAAAAAAGTGGTAAGGAAATTTGTGGATAAGGAAATTATCCCATACATTCAAGAGTGGGATAGGCAAGGTCAATTCCAGCCGCATATTTTAAAAAGGTTAGCGGAATTACAGTTGATGGGCGTTTGTATACCCGAAGAGTATGGTGGAGTCGGAATGGATTATAATACCCTTGCCATCGTTTGTGAAGAGCTGGAGCGAGGCGATACGGCTTACCGAACTGCAGTTTCTGTACATACAGGGTTAAATAGCATGACCTTGCTGCAATGGGGGACGGAAGAACAAAAACAGAAATATTTAGTACCCCAGGCAAAAGGGATCAAGATTGGCGCTTTTGGGCTGACTGAACCGAATGCAGGGTCTGATGTTGCGGCAATGAAATCAACAGCAAAACGTGTTGGGGACCATTATATCTTGAACGGGTCAAAAACATGGATTTCGCTCTGTGATTATGCAGATCATTTCCTCATTTTCGCCAAGACGGATCATGATGCCGGTTCAAGGGGAATCACTGCTTTTATTGTGGAACGGACTTTCGAGGGAGTGGAGTCGAAAGCCATTAAAGGGAAATTAGGAATTCGTGCCGGGAATACAGGCGAAATCTTTTTAACGGATGTAAAAGTTCCGGTCGAGAATAGGCTTGGTGAAGAAGGTGAGGGCTTTAAAATTTCCATGTCGGCATTGGACAGCGGCCGGTTTACAGTGGCCGCAGGTGCTGTAGGGTTAATAGAAGCAAGCCTGGAAGCAAGCTTGAAGTATTGCCATGAACGAAGTACATTCGGAAAAGAGATTGGCAGGCATCAGCTAGTTCAACAGATGATTGCCAAGATGACCGCAAATTTAGAGATTTCCAGATTGCTGGTCTTTAAAGCGGGAACCTTGAAAAATCAAGGAACAAGGAATACGAAGGAAACATCACTTGCAAAGTGGATATCATGTAATGCTGCTAACGAAGCGGCCAATGATGCTGTTCAAATTCATGGTGCCTACGGCTACTCGGATGAATATCCAGTGGAACGTTTTCTGCGGAATTCAAAAGCCCCGGTCATTTACGAAGGAACCCGTGAGATTCATACTGTAATGCAGGGCGAATACGCACTTGGCTACAGACAAGATAAAGAGCTTCGTAAGCAATTGCCTGCATGGCCCTTCAAGCAAGTTTCCGTCCATTAACTATAGATAGAGGAGATCAGATGATGAACACATACCTTATTGCAGGGCATGCAAAACTTCCACAAGGGATGGCAGCGAGAAATATATATGATTCCATCACGATCACGGTAGAGCTTGACTTTAAATATGGTGTAATAGTCGAAGCTTCCTGTACACTTGCTACAGAACATGGCAGGGAATTCATTCGTCAACTGCTGCGCGGTTATTGCCTGAAAGATGGTATCGAAGAATTGATTGATCGTGTGCAAATGCATTATCGTGGGAAGGCCGGTCAAGCCATTCAAGCAGGGCTGAAGGATGTGTATGCACAGTTCGAATTGGTCTCCGTTAAATAAGCGAAACTTGAAGGGTCCTACCGTATGTAAAAGGGTAGGATCCTTTATTATAGGTTCAGGTACATGGCAAATAAATGATGGAGCTGCGGATTTTATGAAAATATTAGTGAACTGATTTTAACCCGCTGCCGGTTTCGCTTCAACAAGAACTTATGCTGGAGTTGGACCAAATGTTCATTCTTAGGCAACTGTAGAGAGGTGCTAAATCATTCATGGATGAATATTTTAAAATAAATCTTTTGCTATTAATAAGTATTTTAATAGTGGTTGGAATAGCGGTGGAATATTTATGGCTAAAGCATTGTTTGATATTTTGCGACCAATTGGCTAGTAGTTCTCAATCGTTAGCAAACCATATTTTAAAAACAAAACTTGGTTATACTACATGACTTTTTATTGTTTTATATGGAACGTTTTTTTTGAGGGGGTGTTAAATTTTGAACGTTGAATTCCACTCCAGGTACTCGCTTTTCGCGGGCGATCCGGGAGCCTCCTCGGCGCTTTTTACGCCTGTGGGGTCTCCCCTGGACGCGCTTTTCCCGCAGGAGTCTCGCACACCCGCTCCAATCAACTTTGTTTTAAAAATTTAGATAGAAACCCTTTTGTCTACAAAAAGGGGGGGAATGGTCTCATCCCGAATCCCTTTCATGATTTTACTGATGGATGATTACCATAATTTAAAAACAAGACTTGATTAAGACTAGGTTACACTTTATGGTTTTTTCCTGTTTTATAAAACTCTTACTAAATTGAAGAAATTTGCGACACTCCTGCCGAATAACTGGCTAGCCGAGACCCCATAGGCGCTTGCTTTGATGTGGCTTGGCAGACAGTCGGCGGAAAGGGAGCGGATTTCTGAAATCAAGCCAGAACTTTTCCTGTGGGTTTGTAAAATTTGAACGTTTTTTGCACGTAGGGCACTCGCTTTCCGCGGGCGGTCCGAGTGCTCTTCGGCGTTTATCCCGCAGGTGTCTAGGACCTTCCGTTCCAATCACTTTGTTTTTGTCTACTAAGTCCACTGTCATTATAAATGGCAGTGTTTTTTATTGTTTAAGGAAAGGGACATTTGAATGGATTTAACGATCGTGATAATTTTAAAAACACAAAACTCGCCCCTACCTATAGGACGAGTTTGTGTTTTTGTATAGAAATTGGACTTTAAAGTAAAGCTTAATATCTAGTAAAAAAATATTAGTTGTACATTAAAACGGTACCATGAAACTAGAAGCACCTTCTCCGTTTATTGCGAAAGTTATTGCCGCAAAGCCAACTGCAGTGGTTGGACGAACACCGGTTTCTGTTGGAGCGCCTTTGTCTGTTGCAAGTGGACCTCCTCCTGCTAGTACGCCTTTGCGTACGGCAAGTGGACCTCCTCCTGCTAGTGCGCCTTTGCGTACGGCAAGTGGACCTCCTCCTGCTAGTGCGTCTTTGCGTACTGAAAGTGGACCTCCTCCTGCTAGTGCGTCTTTGCGTGCTGCGAGTGGACCTCCTCCTGCTAGTGCAACGTTTAGTGCTTCTGCGGGAAGTTCGCCTATTATTGTTTTTTTTACGTGAAGAACGGCCTTTTGAACATGGGTCATTATACATGAAATCGCCTAACCCGAAGGAATTGGCTCTATCCACCGCATTTTGAATATTTCGAATGATGTCAGACATATTTATATATCCCCCTTTCTATACGTTAAACTATGCGCTTGTACGTAATATGCCAGAGATAATAGCACAATTTTTAATAAAAATTTGTTTTTGGTGACATCCCTCGCTTTTTTTCATAATTTAATATGAAAGTGAAAGTGAAAGGAAAGGGTTATATGAATGCTGACAAGAAGCTGCCTATGTACCAGCTTTTTATTCCACCAGTTAATTTAATGGAACTTCGCAGAGATATATGGTGCAATGATCCTTTACCGGCAAAGTTAACACTTAACAGAAAAAAACTTGATATTGATATTGTTTACCGTGGCTCACATATCCGCGGTTTTCGCAAAAAATCCTATAATGTAGTCTTTTATAAACCTAATACTTATAAGAATGCCAAGGAAGTTCATTTAAATGCCGAATATAAAGATAAATCTTTACTAAGAAATAAATTATCTTTAGACTTTTTTGCGGATATAGGCACCTTATCACCGAACTCCCAGTTCGTTTTCCTGAATCTGAACGGAAAGGACGAAGGGATATACCTAGAGTTGGAATCGGTGGATGAATATTATTTGAAGAAAAGGGGACTGCCCAAGGGAGCCATTTTCTATGCAGTGGATGGTGATGCCAATTTCTCATTGATGAGCGATTTGGATAAAGGAATCAAAAAATCATTGGAGATGGGCTATCAAAAAAAATGCGGGACAGCAAAGGATGAATTATATTTACAAGAGTTGATCCTCCAAATCAATACAATTTCAAGAGTAGATTTTGAAAAGGAAATCGTAAAATATGTCGATGTGGAAAAGTACCTGCGCTGGCTGGCCGGTGTCATATTTACGCAAAACTATGATGGATTCGTTCATAACTATGCCTTGTATCGAAATGGAGATACTGGCCTCTTTGAAATGATTCCATGGGATTATGATGCGACATGGGGCAGGGATGTTAACGGGAAAGTGATGGAAGAGGATTATGTGGGAATCGAGGGATTCAATACATTGACTGCTAGAATCCTTGATGTGAGGGGATTTCGTGTCCGGTACCAAGAACTTCTAAAGGAGATTTTGAACAATCATTTTAACGTGGGCTATATGAAACCTATCATTCAGGAAATGCATGATCAAATAAGACCTTATGTTTCAAAAGATCCATATATCAAGGGGGATATTGTGAAATTTGATAATGAGCCCGAATTCATCCTGAAATTCATTGAGGCCCGTGCAAAGTATATAAATAGCCGGCTGCATAAATTGGATTAATAATTCCTTTCCTAATAGTGATGGAACAATGAAAAATTTAACAGCGTGAGTGTTGAAAGAAAAGCATTCATGCTTTTTACATACGATTCCATTTGCTTTTCTATACCATTACAGCTATGTTTGATAGAAAGATATAATCTAAAGTAATGAAGGATGGGAATGGATTGATTAATCATAGCCGCAAACCGGCATATATATATACGTTTACATGCAGCCCTGACGAACGCTCATTATCTAAAATGGAGATGCGCTCGTTCTTTGGCTTTGAGACTTCAGGAAATATTTTGAAAAGTGATATAGCAATTGAACCGAGCAGAAGCCCTTTTATAAAAGGGCGGGTCGACGTCATGTTTGAGGGGGAAAGCATATCCGAAATCGTTGAGCAAGTGAAAGGTATTCATTTGCCTGATTCGACGTTCAAAGTATTATTCGTAAAAATTAATGATTTGAATAAAGATGCAAAAATAGATTATGATGGACAGCGTGAAATTGAACGGGAGATAGGATGGCATATTCAGGGAAATGCCGATGTGCGTAATCCTGATCAGGTCTTTGGAATCGTGACACTTGGCGGACGTTGGTATTTTGGGAAGTATGTCAAGCCTGAAGCGGTTTGGTTAAAACATATGAAGAAGCCCCGGGAATATTCAACAGCGCTTAGCACAAGAGTGGCAAGGGCCATTGCCAACATAGCCGTTCCACATCCGGATGGAGTGAAGGCAATTGATCCATGCTGCGGAATTGGAACGGTATTGGTAGAAGCCCTATCGATGGGGATCAATATTGATGGCCGGGATATTAACCCGCTTGTTACCGACGGTTCCAGGGAGAACATTGCCTATTTCGGCCTCGAAGGTGATGTAACTACAGGTCCGATTTCGGAGGTCATTAGTAAATATGATGTAGCGATTATCGATATGCCTTACAATTTATATACACATGCGACGCCGGAAGATCAGCTTTCGATCCTTAAACATGCCAGAAGCTTTGCTGACAAGGTCGTCGTCGTAACGATCGACACGATGGATCATATGATTAAAGAAGCAGGATTTGAAATTGCTGATCGCTGTGTGGCCAGGAAAGGCATTTTTTCCCGAGAGGTTGTAGTGTGTGTGTGAGTTCATCATCAAGAAAAGGCTGAAATCTTTAATGATTCCAGCCTTTTTTTGATGTCATTTAGCTTGATAATGAACTACATTTTCAACGAGTTGTTTCGTGACCTTCCCCTGATATTCTAAATAATCCAAATGGCCAATGATTTCTGACATGACGAGCGGGAATTCTGCAATATATTTTTGTTTGTAAAACTCCTTTGCCAGTTCATTGCCGGTAGAAATTCCGGATTCTATCAAGGTCAGGATTTTTTGTGATTTTCTCTCTATGCTATTAAGTCTTTTTTCAATCAAATGACCAGGTTGTTCAATGATGTTACCATGACCAGGAAAGAGGAGATTAACCTGTAATGCTAAACAGCGTTTTAATGAATCGATATGATCTACAAGAGTCAGCATTCTATTACCGTTTTCATCAGGTTCGATCAAGGCATTGCTTGATATATGTTCAATCAATAAATCACCGGCAAGAAGCCGTTTCCCTTCTTGGTCAAGGAAAGCAATTTGATCCGGGGCATGCCCGGGAAATTCGATCACTTCAAAATTCAGCCATTGTTTTTCCGTGATTGCGATGATGTCACCATTCAGTTTTTGATCTTTATTATTATCGACCGCGTTGAATAGGTAAGCCACTTGTTTATCTCCAAGTTCACCACAGCCCATCTCAATGTAAAGCTGCTTATAGAATTCAATTCTCATATTTAAGAAGTCAGGGTCCCTTTTTAAACGGGGAATGGATTTAGAATGGGCATAAACGGGAATCGGATGGAGTTCGGTAATCCGGTTGACCAAACCAACATGGTCTCCATGGTGATGGGTTAATAAAATTTCCGTGATATCTCCAACGGTAAATCCATTTTCGTTTAATGTTTGCTGAAGTGCATTCCAGCAGACGTCATCATTCATGCCTGCATCGACCAATGTTAAAGATTCATCCTGTTTAACTAAATAAAAGTTTATACTTTTTAAAGATAAAGCGCTTGGAGCTATGATTGGATAAATTTTAAATGTTGTTTTCGTTTTCATGAACGTCCCATATCCTCCTAAATCGAGATAAACTTCATCTGGAAAATTGTTGTATTACTAATGATCGAATAGATTTAAAGGGTTATTATTCTATGATTAGTTGAATGAATTAAAACTGTCAAGCGGAAGCCTCCTTGTAAACGAGAAAATTAATAGTAAGAATGATTGGAAATGGATGGTCTATTTATCTAGTTTATTTTAAAATTGAATAAACAAGCTAGTAATTTAGCCAATATTCTTAAAATTAATTGTTGGGTAATGAAAACTGAAGGTGAAAAATGGTGCAAGAATGTGTTACATGGAATGAAACGGTATAGGAGGTTATGGTTTGAAGCCAAAAATTTATATTACAAGGAAATTACCGGAACAAATCATCGAAGGTCTTAGTCGGAATTATGATGTCAGGATGTGGGATCAAGAGGATATACCGGTCCCTAGAGAAGTCCTTGAAGAAGAAATGAAAGAAGTCGAGGGTCTGCTTTGCTTATTGACGGAACAAATCGATGAGTCACTGATTGAACGAGCGCCTAACCTGAAAATCATCGCGAATATGGCAGTGGGCCATAATAATATTGATGTTAGAAGTGCAACAAAACGGGGCATCATGGTCACGAACACACCGGGGGTTTTAACGGAAACGACAGCTGATTTAACCTTCGGCTTACTGCTTGCAACGGCAAGAAGGATGATGGAGGCAGAAGATTATTTAAGGAGCGGAAGGTGGGAAACATGGTCGCCGATGCAGCTGACCGGACAAGATGTACACGGCGCAACGCTTGGTATAATCGGATTAGGTAGGATTGGGGAAGCCCTTGCAAAAAGAGCTAAGGGATTTGATATGAACTTGATTTATTTTAATCGAAGCCGTAAATATGAACAGGAAAAAGAATTAGGAATCGTATATCAGCCCCTTGAAAAATTGCTCCAAATATCGGATTTCGTTTGTGTCATGCTGCCGCTCACACCGGAAACCACTTATATGATTGGCAAGGAGCAGCTGGAATTAATGAAAGGGACGGCTGTCCTCATAAATACCGCAAGAGGCGGGATTATCGATGAAAAGGCGTTGTACCAGGCGCTGGAAAACCGAGAGATTTGGGCGGCTGGATTGGATGTATTCGAAGAAGAGCCCGTCTCTGTGGATCACCCGCTGCTAACATTGCCCAATGTCGTTACACTGCCGCATATCGGGAGTGCCAGCATTGCCACAAGATTGAAGATGGCAGCTCTTGCGGCACAAAACTTGATGGATGGATTATCTGGTGATACTCCGCGTAATTTAGTATTGTTGAATAAATCAAAATGACCCCAAAATGGGGTCATTTTTTATGGGGAATCGTTTAGAACTTTAATAGTTTTTCCCTTTGGTTCGTAGTATCCTCAAATATATTTCCTCATTTAAGATTTTTCCTTTTTAGAAGATTTCTGAGTTTTGAACATTACTTAATAGAGTGCTGGAGGGAAGAATCCAATTCAAGGGAAGCATACTTATCGTAAATTGTTCGGATCTTTTGTAAAATAAAGAAAGTCGAGTTTTATTCAGGAAAAACAATTAGTTGAAAGGGATAGGGGTAATAATGATTGAAATGAAGGAAACGATATCATCAGGCATCGAAATGACTAAATCCAAAAGGCTGTTGATGGCTCTTATGCTGGGGTCTTTTGCAGCGATTGGACCACTGTCACTTGATATGTATTTACCGGGTCTCCCTACACTGGCAGAGGATTTGAAAAGCAGTACGTCATTAGCGCAGCTGAGCTTGACTGCCTGCTTGTTAGGATTGGCTTTAGGACAAATTTATTTAGGGCCGCTAAGTGATGCAAAAGGAAGAAGGACACCGTTAATCATATCTTTATCCATTTATTGCATTTCCTCTCTGTTATGCGCTTTTGCTCCAACCATTGAATTGCTTTTATTATTACGATTTATCCAAGGTATTGCGGGAGCGGGAGGCATTGTCATTTCAAGGGCGATAGTTCGTGACCTTTTTTCAGGATCGGATTTGACTAAGTTCTTCTCCATGTTAATGCTTGTTAATGGGGCGGCACCGATATTGGCTCCGGTTTTTGGCGGTCAACTTTTGCAGTTCACGTCTTGGCGGGGAGTCTTCGTTGTCATTTCAGTATTAAGTATCATTATGGTTGCGGCTGCATTTTTTGGGATAAAGGAAACTTTAACGTCCAATCTCAGAAGTCCAGGTGGGGTAAATGATACTATCAGGACATTTTGGAACTTATTGAGAGATCGTGTGTTTATGGGCTATGCTTTTTCACAAGGATTCATAAGTGCCGCCATGTTCGCTTATATTTCCGGATCACCTTTTGTTCTCCAGAACATTTATGGCGTTTCCCCACAGACCTTCAGTCTGATTTTTGCGATAAACGGAATTGGGATCATCATCGCTTCACAAGTTGCCGGGAAGCTGGCAGGGAAGGTTAAAGAAGAAAAACTGCTTCAAATGGGATTATGTCTAGCTTTGTTTGGGGGAATATTACTTCTTGCCTCAGTCCTTCTCGAAATTGGGTTGGCAGGAATCTTGGTCGCTTTATTCCTCTCCGTCTCCAGCGTCGGTATTGTCGGTACAACGAGTTTTTCTTTAGCGATGCAAAATCAGAAAAAAACAGCAGGCAGTGCTTCGGCTTTAATTGGCCTGCTTCCTTTCATATTAGGATCACTAATGGCTCCCTTGGTGGGACTAGGTTCAGGTGAGTCACCCTTGCCGATGGGAATTGTGATGGTAAGTTGTCATGTCATCGCCATGTGCGCTTATTTAATCCTTGCCCGTCGTGGGTTAAGGCGAGTTTAATTAGGAAAAGCTGAAATCCCTGATGTGGATTTCAGCTTTTTCCTTTAGGGGCGTAAGTATGAATCATAATAGCGATTCTGCTCCATCGATATAAACTTCCGTGCCCGTAATATGGGAAGACATGTCTGATGCTAGAAACAATACGAGATCACCAGCTTGTTCGGTATTCCCCGCCTTCTTCGCCAGGGGTTGAGAGCCTTGGGGATATTCAATGGGAATCCTGATTTTTTTTAAGTTTTCATCTTCCGGGAATGTGTTATCGTGAATGTTCGTATCGATGGAGCCGGGACAAATGGTATTTACCCTGATTTTATATCTTGCCAATTCGAGTGCAGCCATTTTCCCAAAAGCGACTTGACCAGCTTTGGATGAACTATAAGCAGAAAAACCAAAATTCTTGAAATATCGGTTTCCATTGATGGAGCTGTTGATTACGATGCTGCCACCCGTTTCCTTCATGTAGGGAATGGCGTATTTGATGGTGAGAAAGGTGCCTTTGAGGTTGATGGTATGCGTCTGATCCCAATCTTCTGGCTTTATATCTTCTATAGGGGCAATCACTCCGTTAATGCCTGCGTTTGCAAATACAAAATCAATTTTCCCAAAATGTTCATGGGCCGTCTTGTAGGCATGTTCAACTTGCTCAGCCTTGGAAACATCCGTTTTAATGATTAATGCATCTCGACCAAGTTTTTCCACTTCTTCCTTCACTTTTTCGGCATTTTCGACTGTACGGTCAAAAAAGATGATGTTCGCGCCGTTTTCAGCTAGTTTCAGGGCGGCACCCCGGCCAATTCCCGATCCTCCACCGGTAATAATGGCAACTTTGTTTTTCATTAATTCTGTCATAAACTTCACACGCTCCTTTTAAGTTTGCTTTCCCGTTAGGGAGTATGTAGAAACATCATGGCAGTGGTATTATAGAAAAATTATAAACGAACATTGCCTAAAAAATCCAATTTAAACAATTGCGAGTGTTCATTAAACTTTGTTTTTCAGTGAAATGTCTGTATATTGAGGACATAATAAAGTTAGCTTGAAAGGGGATAGGATGTTGATAAGATTAGGGGTAATAGGTACAAATTGGATCACGGAACGATTTTTGGAGGCTGCAAAGCATGTAGAGGATTTATCGTTAACAGCCGTGTACTCACGTACAGAAGAGAAAGCCAAGGAATTTGCCAATAAATACGAAGTACATACGACTTTTACGAATTTAGAAGCAATGGCCGCCAGCAATGAAATTGACGCTGTATACATAGCAAGCCCTAATTCTCATCATTGCAGGCAAGCCGTGTTGTTTTTACAAAATAAAAAACATGTATTATGTGAAAAACCAATGGCTTCAAATGCGGCAGAAGTAAGGGAAATGATTGAGGCTGCAAAACAAAATGATGTGCTATTGATGGAAGCGATGAAATCTACCATCATGCCGAATTTCGAAAGTATACAGGGGAATTTGGATAAAATCGGGAAGGTACGGCGTTTCTCGGGAAGCTTTTGCCAATATTCATCTCGATATGATTCGTATAAACAAGGCACTGTGCTGAATGCATTCAATCCTGAATTCTCCAGTGGCTCTTTAATGGATCTTGGTATTTATGTACTCTATCCGCTTGTTGTTCTGTTCGGTAAACCAAATAAGGTACAGGCATCAGGAACGATGCTTGAATCAGGGGTCGATGGGCAAGGTACGATTCTGCTTTCCTATGATGAAATGGAGGCAGTCGTCATATTCTCCAAAATTACTGAATCCAATTTGCCTTCGGAAATTCAAGGTGAACTTGGAAGCATCATCATTCAGAAAATTTCAGGACCGCAAGCGGTGGATATTCAGTATCGGGATGGAACCACTGAAAATATTTCGGTTAATCAGGATATGCCTACCATGTATTATGAAGCGAAAGAATTTGTTGAATTGATACAGCAGGGGAAAATGGAGTCCGATATAAATTCATATTCGAATTCACTATTGACTATGGAAATCATGGATGAAGCAAGAAAGCAAATCGGCATCGTCTTTCCTTCAGACCGCTAAGCATTTGAGTGGACATGGCCAATAAGTAAGGGTAAAAATGGATGTTACTGATAACCCGTAATTGGGTAGAATTCAGTACAGGGATAATTTTATTGTTGGGGGAATGGACATGAAATGCAAAATTAATCGTAATGCAGCAAAGGTCTTACAAAAAATGCTGAGCACTGAAGAAGCAAAAGGGAAGATGATTCGTGTATATGTCACCCATATGCATGGCGATCATGCCCATTATGACATGAAACTAGATATACCGGCAGAACATGATGAAATCGTCAAAACAGATAAAGATATCGATATTTTACTTGATTCACGTGAAGAATTTCTAGATGGTGTCTGGATTAAATACTTCTATGTACCTGAAGAAGGCTTTGAAATCACGAACCCTTCTAAAGAACCGCACGGACATCATCACCACTAAGAGTAAAGGGGGAGGATTGGCATGAATCAAAAATACGAAAAGATCTTTCAACCATATAAATTTCCATCAGGGGTAGAAGTGAAAAATCGTATCATGATGGCTCCTATGACCACTTATTCTTCGGATGATCAAGGCGTTGTAACCGATGATGAACTGGCCTATTACGCAGAGCGTTCGGCTGGTGTAGGTGCGGTGGTCACGGCATGTGCCTATGTATCTGCTGGAGGAAAGGGATTCCCAGGCCAGCTTAGTGCAGATGACGATTCCTTTATCCCATCCTTGAGAAAACTAGCTGAAACGATCCAGTCCAACGGGTCAAAAGCGATTCTGCAAATATATCATGGAGGCCGGCAAAGTCCGTTGGAATTATTGCCTGATAACCAGCCTGTTTCTGCAAGTGCCATTGCTTCAAACGATGAAGCACCTGTACCGCGGGAAATGAGTGAAGACGATATACAAGAGGTTATTAAGGCATTTAGCGAAGCAACAAGAAGGGCCATCGAAGCAGGATTTGATGGTGTGGAAATACATGGTGCCAATACGTACTTGCTTCAACAATTCTTCTCGCCACATTCGAACCGTCGTACGGATAACTGGGGTGGGACACTGGGAAAACGATTGATTTTCCCGCTTACCATTGTGAATGAAGTCGAGAAAACGGTTGCCCAGCATGCGAAAAAGCCGTTTATCATAGGCTACCGCCTTTCTCCTGAAGAAGGCAGCAATCCTGGAATCACTTTAGATGATACGATCCAATTCGTTGACAGACTAGCGAATCAAAACCTGGATTATCTACATATATCGGTAGGTCACTTCTGGAATGGCTCTTTCCGTGAGAGTGATAGGACAAAGTCGCGCATCGTTAAAATTTACGATAAAGTAGGTAATCGTATTCCTGTGGTCGGCGTAGGATCACTGCATACACCTGATGAAGTTGCAGAAGCTATGGAAACGGGTGTCCCTTTTATCGCCCTTGGCCGTGAGCTTCTTATGGAACCGCATTGGATTGAAAAAATCAGGTCTGGAAAAGAAGCGGAAATACGGACCACCCTCTCAAAAAGGGATCAGGATGAACTGGTCATTCCAGATCCGCTTTGGGAAAAGTTGATTGGGATAAAAGGTTGGCTCCCGGTTGTGGAGTGATTGTTAATGTTACCCGTCCTCCAATGGAGGACGGGTTTTGTATGTGTTCATATGAAACTAACAACTAATAAGTTATTCACCTTTTGTTAAAAAAGCGAGATTGATTCTGCAGAATTAACGTCATTTAATTTCGTGAATTATTGATTCTGGATTTATTCATTCTTCATAGTAAATACTATCTTTAATGTAAATTTTATGTAGTCAAATATGAATGAAAGTAATATAATCATATTAATATTTGTACCAATAAATAAAATATATTATTATCAATTTTACAAGTGGGTATGAAAATGGAGGGTTTATAATGAAATTTCCACATGATTTTTTATTCGGAGCAGCTTCTGCTTCTTTTCAAATAGAAGGAGCATGGGATGAAGATGGAAAAGGTATAACGAATTGGGATGTCTTTTCAAAGATTCCAGGGAAAACATATGAAGGTACAAACGGGGATGTAGCGATAGACCATTATCATCGTTACAAAGAAGATATTAAATTAATGGCAGAGATGGGACTTGAATCATACCGGTTTTCCATTTCATGGGCACGTATTTTGCCGACAGGTGACGGGGAAGTAAATGAAAAAGGCGTGGAATTTTATAATAATGTTATTGATGAATGCTTAAAATATGGGATTGTTCCATTTGTTACTCTGTACCATTGGGATTTGCCTTTGACGCTTGAACAAGATGGGGGATGGACGAATAAGCGAACAGCTGAAGCATTCGTCAAGTATGCGGAAATTTGCTTTCGCGCATTCGGAGACCGCATCAAACATTGGATCACGTTTAATGAAACGGTTATGTTTTGCGGTCTGGGCTATTTAAAAGGAGCGCACCCGCCTGGAATCCAAAACGATGAAAATAAATACTTTCAAGCGACACATTATGTTTTTTATGCACATGCAAAAGCGGTAGAGGTATACAAGACACTGAATCATTACGGTGAAATTGGGATTACCCATGTTTTCCTGCCTGCTTACAGTATAAATGACAAACATGACAATGTATTGGCTGCTCGGCATGCCAATGAATATGAAACTTTTTGGTATTATGACCCTATTTTAAAAGGTGAATATCCAGGTTATGTGGTTGAGCAATTAAAGGAAAAAGGCTGGACGCCAAGTTGGACCGAAGAAGAACTGGATACGCTAAAAAGAAATGCGGAGAAAAATGATTTTATTGGACTCAATTATTACCAGCCCATTCGCGTGGAAAAAAATCGGGAAGCCGCTTCAAACATGGAGCATTCAAGAGAAACATCTACTCTAGCTCCAGGGAACCCGTCTTTTGATGGCTTTTATCGGACCGTAAAGATGGAAGATAAAACATATACAAAATGGGGCTGGGAAATCTCACCTCAAGGATTTTTAGATGGGCTGCATATGTTAAAAGAACGTTATGGTGATATTAAAATGTATGTTACAGAGAACGGGCTTGGTGATGAGGATCCGATTATCGATGGTGAAATAGTGGATGTTCCCCGTATTAAATATATTGAGGAACACTTAAAAGTGATCAAACGTGCAATCAAAGAAGGTATCCATTTAAAAGGGTATTACGCATGGTCTGTCATTGATCTATTAAGTTGGTTAAACGGGTATAAGAAGCAATACGGATTTATTTACGTGGATCATCATGATCAGTTAAACCGGAAAAAGAAGCTGTCGTTTCATTGGTATAAGAATATTATCGAGACGAGAGGAGAAGAGCTGTAAACTAAAAGAAAACCTCTTGATTTTAATCAAGAGGTTTTATGTATATATATAGCCTGAGCCGAAATACGAAATTAGGTTTATAGAGCATGCTTTGAGAAACCTTTCTCAAAACATGCTTTTTCTAATGTAATCAAGGTTTCCGTTATGGGGAATTAGTCCAAAGTTCAAACTTCCTGATTTGTAGTCTGAATCTCCGGCTTCAAATTAACCAGCCTGGAAGTATGGTCCCGGATTGTAATGCGGATGTAAAAAAATGCAAAAAGGTGTAAACAAATGTTAATGTTACTAACAATGTACAGTTCTACGTTTTACTGTATAATGTTGAAGCGTGGTCGAAACCATGTCAAATAACTTAACAAAGGAGATTACATATGACGATTATTTCTTAGTTTTGAAAAGTCCCCCGCATGGTTTGTCCCGTTGAAAAAACTACAATAGTTAGATTAATTTCGATCAAGCAACTCCCTCAAAAATGAAAGAACGTCATTTTTCCTGATGATGGTAGATTCCAATTTTAAAAAACGACAAGGATGTGAGTTTGAAAAGGATGATAAAAGATTCTAGATTTCAAGGATATAATATGAAGGGTTTTCAAAAGGACGTAACGGCAGGATTGGTTGTAGGTGTTGTAGCCATTCCTTTAGGATTGGCTTTTGCAATTGCTTCAGGCGTCGAACCGATATATGGGTTATATACGACCATCATCGCTGGAATCCTCATATCGATTTTGGGTGGCTCCAAGTATCAAATTGGAGGACCAACCGGGGCGTTTGTTCCTTTATTATTTGGAATCGTTATGCAATATGGGTATGAAAGTCTGCTTATTGCCGGGTTTTTAGCGGGGATGATATTGGTCTTGATGGGTCTTCTTAAGTTGGGCAATTTGATGAAGTTCATTCCTCGTCCAGTCATCATTGGATTTACAACAGGAATTGCGATAATAATCTTTTCAGGGCAAATTGCCAACTTCTTTGGCATGAAAGTGGAAAAACATGAAGCGTTCATGGATAACATGAAGGAACTGGTGATTAAAGCAGAAACGATCAATATATATAGTGTGTTTGTTGCGATTATATGTTTTGTCGTCATACTGCTGGCACCTAGGCTTCTGCCCCGAGTGCCAGGACCGCTTCTGGGTCTGCTAATATCAACAATGGCAGCCTACTTTTTATTTCCCGATAAGGTGGCTACAATTGGTTCCACGTATGGAGCGATTCCGAAAGGTTTTCCGGAATTCCAAGTGCCGGAGCTTTCAGTGGAAGTCATTATTACACTCCTTCCCGTTGCATTTACAATTGCCTTGTTAGGCGGTGTCGAGTCATTGTTATCCGCTACCGTGGCCGATAACATGGGGGGAACCAAGCATGATAGCAATAAGGAATTGGTTGGGCAAGGAATCGCGAACATCGCGACCCCATTCTTCGGCGGGATACCTGCAACAGGTGCTATTGCCAGGACTGCCACCAATATAAAAAGCGGGGCAGTCTCCCCGATGTCCGGAGTCATTCACGGTATTGTCGTTTTACTGGTTTTGCTGGTGCTTTCTCCATATGCAGCACATATACCTTTGGCTAGCATGGCGCCCATATTGATGTTTGTTGCCTGGAATATGAGTGAGAGAAAGGAATTCGCTCATGTATTGAAAACGAAGACGGCGGATTCTGCGGTTTTGCTGGTCACCTTCCTCATCACTGTCTTCACTGATTTAATCATGGGAGTGGGAATCGGCTTATTGATTGCATTCATCACATTCATTGCAAAAATGAGCCACACGTTAAAGGTTAGGGAAAGAAGTCATGAGGTTACTGAGATTGTTCCAATCGATAATTCGGATTCAAAGATCAATGTGTATAACTTGGAAGGTCCCCTCTTCTTTGGTTCGATAGACGTCCTGGAGTCATCGATCTTGGAGAACTTGGATAATAAGACGAAAGTGTTGGTATTAAGCATGCGCCGGGTAACATATATGGACACTTCAGCAGAGGCTGCACTATTGGCGATTGTTAATCGCATCGGTAAATATAAGGGGAAATTAATCATTTCCGGAATCCAGCAGCAACCAAAGGAATTGTTACTCAGCACAGGTTTGTATCATAAAATAGAAAAACAGCACTTTTTTAAATCGAAGGAAGATGCCCTGTATTTTGCCAAGAAGCAGTTGAAGGGCAATTCGGATAAAGTAGTCTAATAGATTCATCCTCGAAGTCACCATTTAGGATAGTTATGTTATAGTATCGTTAACAGTAGATTTAAAAAGAAGGTGACTATCTGGGTGGATGTATATCGGATTGGCCAGCTTGCTGAACTTGCGAATGTTTCGCGAAGAACCATTGACTATTACACACAATTAGGAATGCTGAACTATGAAAAAACTGGGTCAAGATATCGATATTACACAGAAGATGCTTTAAATCGTCTTCAAATGATTAATCGGTATAAGGAACAGAATATGCCGTTGACTGAAATCAAGGAACGGTTACAAGTCTTGTCTGAAACCACTGTTGATTCTGAGCAAGTGCTCTTGATGGTGGACAAGATATCTACAGACCTTAAAGGACTGGAGAATGAATTGCTTGAATTAAAGCCGTTACTGGAACAGCTCGATGAACAGCAATTAACATATGCTGCACAACAGCTTTCAGTTCGGGGCAGCTCTTTATTGAGCATCATTGCCATGCTCACCTAAGCTAATTGCCGAGTTCAACAAAAAAAGACCTGGTTGGGTCTTTTTTTTGTTGAACTGGTCATTTGAAAATCTATATTCAAACTCATAACCTGAGCTTTATATGATAGCAGTACTTTATTTTGGCTGAACTGACTCTATAGATCTTTTTTCGATAAAGATGAAGGATATAAGGGAATGGAAAAAGAAGAACTTAAATATCTACTACTATATGAAGAGGTGAAAGGGAATGATTGGATCAATAGTTACGACGGTAAAAGGACATCTTCAAGGTACTATGGAAAACGATATATGCGTATGGCGTGGAGTCAGGTATGCGAAAGCTCCGATTGATGGTCTGCGTTTCCGCTCACCGGAGCCAGTTGATAAGTGGAGCGGTGTCATGGATGCAGTGGATTTTGGTCCCATTCCCCCGCAGCCGATGGATCGGGCGGTAAGAACAGGAATGGCCGGAAATGAAAAAATGGATGAGGATTGTTTGTTCCTGAATATTTGGTCACCTAGAGCTGATGATAAAAAACGCCCGGTCATGGTCTGGATTCCTGGTGGAGCATATATAACGGGAGCTGGATCCATTGATATGTACAATGGACATTTACTGGCTAAAAATGGAGATGTAGTCGTAGTAAGCATCAACTATAGGCTGGGGGCACTGGGATATCTGGATTTTACCGAGTTTGCAGGTGATGGGGAAATATTTGAAACCAATTTAGGTTTACGTGATCAAGTTGCGTCTCTTAAATGGGTTAAAGAGAATATAGAAGCGTTTGGCGGCGACCCTGATAATGTTACGATATTTGGTGAATCAGCTGGAGGCAATGCGGTTACGACTTTACTTACTGTTCCATCAGCGAGAGGTCTTTTTAAACAGGCCATTGCAGAAAGTCCCGCTCCGACATCTGTTTACGGAAAAGGATTTGCGCGCCAATTCAGTGAAAGGTTCCTTGAGATATTGGACATTGAAAAGAATGAAATCCATCGGTTAAAAACACTTCCAGTTCAAGAGATTGTCGCGGCCTCCTACAAACTCTTACGGGAAAACTCACAAGCCATGCCGGGCTCACTATCATTTGGACCTGTCGTAGATGGTGACTTCCTGCCCGATTATCCACTAGATTCAATTCGATCCGGAAAAGCAAAGGGAATATCCTTGCTTATAGGAACAAATAGGGACGAAGCGACATTATTCGAACAGATGGATCCCCCTTTAATCCCAACTAATGCGGCAATGATTCATAAAATGTTCGAAAATACAGATCCAGAGGCGAAAGAGCGAATTACGAATGCTTATATAAACTACCCAGAAAAGAAAGCTGTGCTTGGCATTGGCCGTGATGCGACTTTCCATATTCCCTCGGTTTGGTATGCAGAGGCATACAGCCGCTTTGAAAAAACTTGGATGTACCGTTTTGATTATAAAACGGCGGCAATGCGCATAAGTAAATTAGGGGCGACGCATGGTATGGAAATCCCTTTTGCCTTCCAGACTTTCGACTCGGCATTTGGGAAACGGATTACTTCATTTGGTTCAAGGTCAGCTGCCCTAAAGGTTTCCCATAGAATGCAGGGCCACTGGGTCAACTTTGCGAAACATGGAAACCCCAATCCCCCGGAAGGTGAAATTTGGCCGAAATATGATGAAACCAACCACTACACCATGATTTTTGATAAAAAGGATTATATTGAAAAAGACCCTGACAGAATGATAAGGTTGGCATGGGAAGGGGTAGGGATTTACAAGTGAAAAATAGTGGATGGGAAGTAAGCGGGGAGAACATGGATATCAATAATTTCATGTCAACGAAAGATTATGCGAAAACTTTGGATCAGGAAGATCCATTGGTTTCTTACAGAGAGGAGTTCTATTTGAACCCAGGGATGATTTATATGGATGGCAACTCATTGGGACTTTTATCGAAGCGGGCTGAGAAAAGTTTAATGAAGTCTTAGGAAGATTGGAAAAGGTATGGAATAGACGGCTGGACGGAAGGGGCCGCCCGGCAGATTATATGAAAACTATGAAAATAAAAGGGGAATCATTGCCTAGAATGGGAGCAACATATGGAGAAAAATAAGCTGCATCGTGAATTATCATCGAGTCAAATCACAATGATTGCAATGGGGTGTGCAATTGGCACCGGATTATTTTTGGGGAGCGGCCTTGCGATTTCTACGGCAGGTCCAAGTGTACTTATCAGCTATGCAATTGGTGCATTCATTGTCCTGCTACTGATGGGCTGTTTGGCGGAAATGACTGTAGCCCATCCAACATCGGGATCCTTTGGAACCATTGCTGAAAAATATATAAGTCCATTTGCGGGATTTGTTGTGAGATATTCATATTGGATAGCGAATGTCCTTGCCATTGGTGTCGAAGTGAGTGCCATCGCTGTTTACATGAAATATTGGTTCCCGGATGTACCTGGGAGCGTTTGGATCTTCCTGTTTGCTGCACTGCTAATCTATGTAAATGCGACGAGTGTCAATACATTCGGGAATTTTGAGTATGTATTTTCCATGATCAAAATCAGCGCCATTGTCATATTCATACTACTGGGCGCCTACGTGGTGATTGGCGCCGAACCTTCAAGCGGGATCGGTGTTGAGAACTTTGCTAATGATGGCGGTTTTATGCCTTTCGGTTTTTGGGGGCTCTGGGTCGCCATATTCATTTCTCTCTTCAGCTTTTTAGGAACTGAGTTGATTGCGGTGACGGCGGGAGAAGCGAAGGATCCGGATATTGCCGTCCCTAAAGCTTTGAAGGCAACTGTCTTCCGGCTTGCCACTTTTTATGTACTGACAATCGGGATCATGTTAATGATTGTTCCCTGGCAATCGGCCGGTATTGATAAAAGCCCATTTGTTAGGGTAATGGAAATCCTGAATATTCCCGGGGCATCGGGGATCATGAATTTCATTATTTTAACCGCTGCAATATCTGCAATGAACAGTCAATTATATGCCTCCACCAGAATGATATTTTCATTATCCGAGCAGAAGCAGGCTCCAGCCCTATTTCAAAAAGTGAGCAATAAAGGAGTCCCGGTAATGGCCCTTCTCATATCTACTTTGGGCATATTTCTTGCTGCAGGAGTAAAGGTCCTGCTTCCAGATACTTCATATGCATTCATGATGGGGATATCGATGTTCGGAGCCATTTTTACCTGGTTCATGGTGTTCATTTCCCACTTATTTTTCAGGAAGCGGTGGGAGAAATCAGGGGGACGCAAATTACCGGTTAAAATGTACGGATTTCCATATCTAACGATTCTTGGTGCAATTCTTTTGTTTGCTTTGACGGTATCCACCTGGTTCACTGGCCCGTTTAAAATTGTGCTCCAGTTCGGTGTTCCTTGGCTGATCTTTCTTTGCATCGTTTATGTATTGATGTCGAAAATCAAAAGAATGTAAAGGGAAAGAGGGATAGTATGGATAAGGGTCCAAGAGATGAACATCGTTTGGAAGAAAGTATGGTAACTGATTTTGAAAAAGATATGTCCTATGAGGACTACCTGCATTTAAATCAAATATTATCAAGTCAGCATCGGCTTTCCGGTCATCACGATGAAATGTTGTTCATCATCATTCACCAAACAAGTGAATTATGGATGAAATTGATCCTCCATGAATTGACTGCAGCAACAGCCCTTATTGAGGCAGGACGATTGGAGCCTTCCTTTAAGATGCTATCCAGAGTGGCCAGGATCCAGCAGCAACTTGTTCAATCCTGGAATGTGCTTTCGACTTTGACGCCATCCGATTATATGGAATTCCGGGAGAAACTAGGAAACTCTTCAGGGTTTCAATCATTTCAGAACAGGTTGATAGAATTTGCAATGGGTCAAAAGAATTCGCATATATTGGCCGTTTTCCGTCACAAGCCCGAGCTTTATGAGTCGATGATGGCAGCCTTGAATAAACCTAGTATTTATGATGCGGCTATAGGGGCTTTGGCTGCAAGAGGGCTTCCCATTGATCAATCGGTCCGTAACAGGGATTGGTCTGTAATTTATCAGGAAAATGCAAGTGTTGAAAACGCGTGGCTGACAGTTTACCGTGATGTGCATAAATACTGGGATTTGTATGAGTTGGCCGAAAAGCTCGTTGATATTGGAAGTCAACAACAATTCTGGAGATTCAATCATATGAGCACCGTCGAACGGATCATCGGTAATAAAAAGGGAACTGGCGGATCGTCCGGTGTAAGTTATCTGAAGAAAGTGGTCGAACAGCCATTTTTTCCTGAGCTTTGGACTTTAAGGACCAAACTTTAAGCTTGGAATGGGCGGGAGATATACATGGATCCGTGGTTAGATATTTTCAGAGCCTGAATGAAAATACAGCATAGGCCAGGAGATACGCAATATTCATATCGGCTGAATTCACCAATGGCTGAAGGGGCAGCTGTCAATGTAGGGGAAATCCGGATGAGTACACATTAGGAACTCAAATTGATGACCCCTTTCATTTTGATGGAAATGGAAAGAAATCATATTTATATATTGGCACTGCTACTGTAGTAAAGGTGGATGCAGCTGAAAGCATTGGCATTAAAGATTTTGAAGGCATACAGGGGGCCCGGCGGTTGTTGCTGGCAACAGGTCAATGGAAGGGCTGGTCATTGACGTACTGGAGCCTGGACTGTACGATTTGGCTGCATTGCCGGTTGCATAAGAAGCCGGGGAAGGGAGTCCGGTCAGGGCCGCTTGGAAAAATAAAAGCAGATGGGGGAGATAAGGATGGGCAAAATTGGAGTTTATGGATCTTCCTTCGATCCGGTCACGAATGTGCATTTATGGACAGCATCGACCATTGCGCATCGTGCAAAGCTAGACAAAGTGATTTTTTTACCTTGCGCAAATGGCCGTATCGATAAACAGATGAAAACGAGCAATGAACACCGTTGGGAAATGCTCAAGCTGGCAATAGGGGGCAACCCGCTATTCGAAGTTAGTGATTATGAAATTAATGAACGCGCCGGAACGAGTAAACAATATACTTGGTATACGATGGAACATTTTAAATCACGATTTCCAAAGGACGAAGTTTTTTTCATAATGGGTGCAGATTTACTTGAAGATATTGATAATCAGGAGTTACCGTTACACTTACGATGGAAATTCAGGGAAAAATTGATTGCCAATCATAAATTCATCGTCATGGCGCGGGATGGGATAGATATGCTGAAAATCATATCCAAAAGTCCATTGCTAAGGAATTATGATGACGGCAATACATTTCACCTTATAGATAAAGGCCTCTCCATGGAAATCAGTTCTACATATATAAGGGATGAATTCGCGATGGGCGGGGAACCAAGATATTTACTGCCTGATCAGTGTTATAAGTATATCGTGGACAATAAGCTGTATCAAAAAGCATCAAATTCATGAGAGTTGGCCAGGTATTAAAGGGCTCGATCTCCCCGTTGGATCGAGCCCTTTTCGTTTGGGAAATACTTTAACTTTCTACACGTAATTATTTAAATAAAAGGACATGTTTATTTATAAAACACAGTTGACAACTTGGTATACTTTGCTTTATGTTAATGATAAATAAATTCAGAATATTTGCTGATCAGAGAACTGAAGGCATACTATCTCCTTGAATAAAAATAAAAAGGGAGGTAGTGTGCTTTTTTTGTAGCAAAAAACAGGGGGGATTCCATGAAAAAATTGATGGTATTGACATGTTTGATTTTAGTCTTCGGTGTACTTGCAGGATGCAACTCGGAAAAAACGGAAGGGGAAGGGGCATCAAAGTCAGTCGAGCTTTTGAATGTGTCATATGATCCGACACGGGAATTGTACCAGGAATTCAATGAAGCATTCGTGAAGCACTGGAAAGAAGAATCCGGTCAGGATGTAACGATTCAACAATCACATGGCGGATCTGGTAAACAGGGCAGGGCCGTTATTGATGGATTGGAGGCGGATGTCGTTACATTGGCATTGGCTTATGATATTGATGCCATTTATGAAGCAAGTAACCTATTAGCGAAGGATTGGCAAAAACGTTTACCGGAAAACTCGACACCATACACATCAACGATTGTGTTTTTGGTGAAAAAAGATAACCCTAAAGGCATTAAAGATTGGGATGATCTTATTAAAAAGGATGTATCCGTCATAACACCAAATCCGAAGACAAGCGGAGGGGCAAGGTGGAATTACCTGGCTGCCTGGGCTTATGCAGAGAAGAATTTCGATAATGACGAAACAAAAGTGAAGGATTTCATGAAAAAACTTTATCAGAATGTTGAAGTCCTGGATTCAGGGGCCCGCGGTGCAACCACCACTTTTGTAGAAAGGGGAATTGGTGACGTACTTATCGCTTGGGAGAATGAAGCCTATTTAACACTGGAAGAATTCGGTGATGACAAATATGAAATCGTCAATCCTTCCATCAGTATATTAGCAGAGCCACCGGTAGCTGTTGTCGATGAAGTGGTCGAGAAAAAAGGAACAAAGGAAGTGGCTGAAGCTTACCTGGAATACCTATATACGGATGTCGGTCAGGAAATTGCCGCGAAAAACTTCTATCGTCCAAGGGATGAGAAGGTTCTCGCTGAATACGAAGACCAATTTGCAAAAATCGATATGGTGACTGTTGAAGATACGTTTGGCGGTTGGAAAAAGGCCCAGGAAACACATTTTAATGATGGCGGTACATTTGACGAGATTTATCAACAGTAATAAGCATGAAGGAGAAGATGGCTTTATCACCTTCTCCTTCATAAATCGGAAAAAGAGCTGAGGCGAAGCTATGAATATAGTGACAGAAGGTAAACAGACGAAAAAGAGGACCATACCAGGTTTTGGGTTGACGATGGGTTTTACGTTGCTGTATCTCTCCATCATCGTCTTGATCCCGTTATCCATGGTTTTTCTAAACACATTTTCAATGGGGCTTCAGGACTTTTGGGCGACCATAACTGAGCCGAGGGTTGTTGCTTCGTATAAATTGAGTTTCATGACAGCGTTAACTGCGGCCTTTGTGAACGCAGTTTTTGGCGTGTTAATTGCCTGGGTGCTTACTCGTTATGAGTTTCCCGGCAAACGGATCATCGATGGACTGGTGGATTTGCCTTTTGCCCTCCCGACTGCCGTGGCAGGAATTACTTTGACCACCTTATACTCACCGAACGGATGGATCGGACAATTTTTCGGCTTTAAAATCGCTTTCACTCCTGCCGGGATCATCATCGCCCTAATATTTATCGGTCTTCCATTCGTGGTGCGGATGGTTCAACCGGTGCTTGAAAATATTGAAAAAGGGATGGAAGAAGCGTCTGCTTCTTTAGGGGCGAATCGAATGCAGACATTCATTAAAATTATCTTCCCGGAATTGATTCCAGCGATATTGACGGGTTTTGCACTTTCGTTTGCGAGGGCACTTGGAGAGTATGGGTCCGTTGTCTTCATTGCCGGAAATATGCCGTTTAAAACGGAGATTTCCCCGCTGATCATCATGACAAAGCTTGAACAATATGATTATGAAGGGGCAACAGCTGTTGCGGCCGTCATGCTCATTATTACATTTATAATTTTGTTCACCATCAATATCTTACAATGGTGGACCGGCAAAAGATATTCAGGGAAGTAGGAGGGGATATGATGGAACATGGTAATTCAGTGGTTGCTAAAACGAAGCACCCAGTCAGTATTACGAGAAACGCAACAAAAGAGCCTAAATCCATACAATGGGTCCTTATCTCCATTGTTTTGCTATTTTTGACTTTGTTTTTAGTTGTCCCATTAATCGCAATCTTTGTAAAGGCTTTTGAAAAAGGTGCAGAAGCTTATTTTGCCGCCATTGTCCATCCTGATTCCTTGGCTGCGATTAAGTTAACATTGATCGTCGTCCTCATTACCTTGCCACTTAATGCCATATTCGGGGTTGTGGCTGCGTGGACCATAACAAAATATGATTTCAAGGGAAAAAACTTCTTAATAACACTGATAGATTTGCCTTTTTCCGTTTCACCCGTCATTGCTGGGTTGATTTTTGTCCTTCTGTTTGGCTTACATGGAACACTTGGTCCACTGTTGCAATCCTTTGACATTAAAGTGATTTTTTCAATACCTGGGATTGTCATCGCCTCCATTTTCATCACCTTCCCATTCATTGCACGCGAATTGATCCCGCTCATGCAAAGTCAGGGGACGTCTGAAGAAGAGGCTTCACTCACGCTGGGTGCTGGAGGGTTTAAGACATTTTGGTATGTGACGCTTCCAAATATAAAGTGGGGACTTCTATATGGAGTCATCCTTTGTAATGCAAGGACAATCGGTGAGTTTGGGGCTGTATCGGTCGTATCGGGCCATATAAGGGGCATGACCAATACGATGCCGCTTCATATTGAAATCTTATACAATGAATATCAATTTTCGGCTGCTTTTGCCGTTGCATCCCTGATGTCCATCTTTGCAATCATGACCTTGATCATTAAAAGTTTCATAGAATGGAAAACGGACTTTAAATCAACCAAAGCGAGTTAGGAGGAATGAAATGAGTATCATCATTGAAAATGTTACAAAATATTACGGGTCCTATCAAGCACTCCAAAACATCAATTTGGAAATAAAGAGCGGTGAACTCGTAGCCCTCCTTGGCCCTTCCGGATCGGGAAAAACGTCATTACTGCGTATCATCGCCGGTCTCGAACAAGCAGAGAACGGCAAGATTCTCTTCAATGAAGAGAATTATACGCATAAACATGTAAAAGATCGAAATGTGGGTTTCGTCTTTCAGCATTACGCCCTTTTTCGAAATATGACGATTTTTGATAACATCGCCTACGGATTAAAGGTCCGCCCTAGAAAAATAAGGCCCAGTAAAAAAGGTATTGAACAAAAAGTTACCGAATTGCTTCAGCTTGTCAAGTTGGAAGGATATAAAGATCGTTATCCATCCCAATTATCAGGCGGCCAGCGGCAGCGTGTCGCATTGGCAAGGGCCCTTGCGGTTGAACCGAATATCCTTTTGCTTGATGAACCATTCGGGGCATTGGATGCCAAGGTTCGCAAGGAACTTAGGCGTTGGCTAAGAAGGCTTCACGATGAATTCAATGTTACGAGTGTGTTCGTGACGCATGATCAAGAAGAGGCGATGGATGTTGCTGATCGGGTCGTAATCATGAATGAAGGGAAAATTGAACAGATTGGAACCCCGGAAGAAGTATATGATCATCCTGAAAATCCCTTTGTTTATGATTTTCTCGGCAGTGTCAATCTATTTAAGGGCAACGTCCATAAAGGGAAATTGGTAACTGGGAATGTGGAAATGAATGCCCCGGACATTGAAGATGGAATGGGCACTGGTTATGTAAGGAATCATAACTTTATCATAGAAAGAGAACCATCGGAAAAGGACTCGATTGCATCCATCATTGACCATATCCATACAATTGGCCCCATCGTCCGGATAGAAGTCATTCGTCAGGATACAAACGAACCGCTGGAAATCGAACTGACGAAAGAACAATATTTGAATCTGGGAATAAGCAAAGGGGAAAGGGTATATGTCCGCCCAAAAGAATTGAGAGTTTTTGTCGACTTTATGGCTGGGATTTAAAAATGAGTCGAATATTGACGGAAAAACCGCTAAGAGCGGTTTTTTTTAATTTTTTTAATGATGCTGACAGCAGGACCTTCCTGTACGAAAGGTAAATAAACTGCAATCTGTTGCAAAAGGGCTTCCTTGCATTCGGAAATGGTGAGTTTTTACCCGTCAATAGTCTATGGTCACATTGTGCTAAACACTAGATAAAAAGTCTTGCATCAAAATAAGAAGAGTGTTATGTAAGATATTGGATGATTTATCACGGGAAAAAGTCGAATTTTTATGGTTAATGTTAAAATTGAAATATAATTGTAATATTGTTATTACGCATTTGACAAAATCTGATGATATACTACGAATTAGATGAAAACATAGTAGAGTTTAAGAAATGTATTTAATATAATCACAACCTTGAAGATTACATAAAGAGTAAAAAAAATAGAGAAGAGTTCCCAGCAATTTATTTTGACTAATCATTTTTCATAGAGAAAAAGAAGTGGGTCGATGGAAATGCAAGGGGAGGAAAGCAGGGGAAATGAGTTTGAAGAAAAAACTTATCGTATTGAACACGACAATTATGCTTGGATTAGGAAGCGCTTTTGCCATACCGTCTGTAAAAGCTGAATCTATCTCGGATATTCAATCACAACGCACAGGAATACAATCAGATATTTCAGAGGCAGAACAAGTTATACAGGAATTGAAAAAAGAACAAACGAAGATGAATGCCCAAATTGCCCAGATAGAATCGGCAATGAAAGAAAATGACCAAAAAATCAAAGATACTAAACAAGAAATTAAAGACACCGAAAAAGACATAGATTCTTTAAAGAAAGAAATTAAAGCGTTGGAAGAAAGAATCGCAAAACGCGAGGAAGTCTTGAAAGAGCGCGCGCTTTCATTCCAAGAGAGCGGCGGGGACGTTGAGTACCTAGAAGTTGTTTTAGGTTCTAAAAGCTTTGGTGAATTCGTTAATCGTGTTGGAGCGGTAGCCACTATCGTGGAAGCTGACCAACAGATTCTTAAAGAACAGGAAGCGGATAAAGCTGACTTAGAAAAAAAACAAGCGACTGTTGAGAAAAAATTGCAAAGCCTAAAGGATATGGAAGTAGAGCTTAAAGGCATGCAATCCCAAATTAAAGATCAAAAAGCTGAAACTGTCAATATGAAGGCTAAGATTGAAGAGAAAGAGTCGGAAACAGCGGCCCTAAAACAATCTTTAGAGAATAAGGATGCAGGTTTAGAAGCACAAATTGCGTCCATTCGTGAAAATATCAAAAAAGAGGAAGAACGTAAAGCAGCAGAAAAAGCAGATCTTGACCGTGCTGCTGAAGAAGTGAATTCTTCTAATTCTTCTAGTGAAGGAACATCAAGTTCATCTAGTAAAGAATCATCAAGTGCTTCTAAAGCTGAATCGTCAGCATCTGGTTCGTCTAAAGGTGAATCATCATCTAATTCATCTAAAAACAGTTCTGCTGATAAACCTGCAGCAGCTAGTAAGCCTGCAGCCAGTAAAACTGAAACATCAAGCAAGCCTAGCAGTGCAAATACAGGCTCTGCAATTACAGCAGGTTATAAATATATCGGTAACTCCACATATAAATTTGGTGGCGGAAGAACGGCATCCGATATCGCTAACGGTCTTTTCGATTGTTCAGGATTCGTTGCATGGGCTTATAAACAAGCTGGTGTGAACCTTCCAGCCAGTACGGATGCATTGAAAAATGCAGGACGTCAAGTATCCAAGAGTCAAATACAACCTGGAGATTTAGTATTTTTCAATACCTATAAAACTGATGGGCATGTCGGTATTTATGTCGGAGGCGGCAAATTTATCGGTTCCCAAAGTTCAACAGGTGTTGCAATCGCCAATATGGAAAGCGGATATTGGGCAGGTGTTTTCAACGGACGTGTCGTTCGTGTAAACTAATCGTTCTTTAAGTAAGCAGGGGAGTAAATGCCCCTGCTTATTTTTTTTTGAAAAAAATCGAAAAAAAATGAAACTTATTTTGAAATTAAACGTAAATACTATAAGATTAAACAAGGATAGGTGATGTGGACTTTCAGTAATCTGGGTAAAGATATAATGAAACAACATTCCATACTATTAAACGGAGGCAAAAAAACATGATGAAAAAATTTATGGCTGCATTACTTACGATTACACTAGCATTCTCGCCAGTCGGCACTTATGTATTCCAGGATCATACGGAGTCAGTCGATGCAAGGGGATACAAGTCCGGAAAAAGAAGCTTTAACAGCAACAACAATAATAATTCTAACTTCCAAAATAAAGAAACGAAGAAGTCAGATGCTACTACTGCTAATAAAGCCAAGAGTGGAAATACATTCTCAAAAGGCGGCTTAATGAAAGGAATTATGCTAGGTGGACTGGCAGGTTTACTTTTTGGTAGCCTATTCGCCAATATGGGAGCCCTTGGTTCTATACTTGGTCTATTAATCAACGTGTTAGCGGTCGTTGTATTAATCGTTGTAATCCGTAAAATATTCACATATTTCAAAGATAAGAAGAAGAAAGAGGATACAAACCCATGGAGAGGCTAAAGATTTCCGAACAAGATATCATCAATGCGGTTTGTGTTTACATTGCTCGTAAAAAGCAGGTACAACCCAATGAGGTAGAAGTGGAGTTAATGTTTGATGATGATTATGGCTTTTCGGCGGAAGCGTTCGTCGATGGCCGGAAACAAGTGTTAATTACCATCAACTTGATAGAAGCGCTTCGCTTATGGCTGGATGAATATATGAATAAAGATCCATACTCGGGTATTGAACTTGTATTGGATGATGAAGAAGGCATAGTGGCTTTAGTAAGTGAAAGTAATAGATAAGTAAAAGAGGATGCCGTAAACGGCATCCCTTTTTTTTATTTAATAAGGCACAAGTCGATCTGTGCGGAGGAAAAGGATAAAAGAGATAGAAAAATAGTAAAACGAACTAAGCAAAATCATAGATTACCAACACTTATTTTAAACTCAGAAATATATATTTTCCATTTGTTGCAAAAAATGGGCCGTGGAAGTAGGATGGATATATGTTCAAGTCAAAGGAGGAGAAAAAGTGAAAGGTTACATTGAAGATATCACTTTTTTAAATGAAAAGGCCATAAAGTTCGGCAATGAAAAAGTGGAAGCGATACTTGCGCCATCTTTAGGAAGCAATCTGCTTTCGTTGAAGTACAAGCATAAGGATATTGAGTTGCTGCGCACTCCGGATAGTGTGGAAGAGTATAAAAAAGCTCCCATTTTATACGGAATGCCAATCCTGTTTCCTCCTAATCGAATTGAAGATGGTCAATTTACATATAAGGGGACTGTGTATAAGTTTCCAATCAATGAAATGAAAAAATCTAATCATATTCATGGTTTTTTGCATGACAAGCCGTGGCAAGTCTGCAAAAAGGAAGTGAACGGGAAAGCAATCGTCATTAATACTGAATTTTCAAGCAGCGATTTTGATCTAAAAGGTAGCTTTCCACAAGATATCACTGTGAATATGTCTTTTTCTTTAAGGGCAGAAACATTGGAAATACAATTGGAAATCACCAACAAGGGCATTGAACCCTTTCCGTGGGGAGCAGGTTATCATACTGTATTCAATTTTCCATTTGGACCAAGGAGTAAATTGGAGGATTGCAGTATATCTCTTCCCGTCAATAAACATTGGGAATTGAATGAAAGGTCATTGCCCACTGGTGCAATTCATGAAACTGCCAATACATTGGAAATCCAAAACGGTATTAGCTTGGACGGCCGGCTATTTGATGACCTATTTGGCTATGATGAGGTAAGAGCGCTGGAAAACGAGTGCATACTCACTGACCAAGAGGCTGGCATACAGGTCATCTATCATGGTGATCAACATTTTAAGTTTTGGGTATTGTTCAATCAGGAGGGGTTCGTCTGTCCTGAACCATATACATGGGTAACGAATGCTCCTAATTTGGATTTGCCTGCAAAAATGACTGGATTGAGGGAGTTATGCTCAGGGGAAACGGTTCAGCTGAAAACTAGATTGATTATGAGAGATATATAAAAAAACACCTTGGCACTTATGGATGCCAAGGTGTTTAAGGTTATGATTTTTTTCTCATCCATAGTGGGTATAGGACGATTCCGAATACATATAAGGCTATGCCAAGTATGAATGTATTCATATCAGCTGTACCCGTCTTGATGACCCAGATCGAGTAAATTAACGCCAGGATGGTGATGATGCCATCACGTACTCTTGAGCCTTTCATGATGTCATAGGTTTCCCCAGTCATGACTAGTTTCAATTGATACAGAACCGAAGCAAGATACGGGATCAAGTAAGCGAGTGTAGCGACGATCATCGAGAATTTATAAGCTTCCAAAACCGTACCCGAAATAGTGGAGAATAAGAATATCTGTGTCATGATATTTGTTATTGTCATAGAACGGACGGGTGTGCCATTTTTGTTCGCTTTCGCAAAATAGGCCGGAAACAGGTCCGATTTCGCTGCCTGGTAAGGAACCTCTGATGCAACGACAATCCATCCGATTGTAGATCCCAATAAGGAAATGACGGCAAGAGCAGCCATTAAATACGTACCGCTTGAACCAACTACAGCTTGCAGGGCGTCAACAAGCGGTTTTTGTGATATTTTCAAATCGTCTTGTGATATGGCACCCATCGTCAATAAAGTAATGGCGATATAAATGGCAACAGCGATAAGTAAACCAAGAATCGTCGCTTTCTTTACATCATTTTGTGACTTGGCTCGGTTTGAAAGCATGACGGCAGCTTCAATACCGATGAAGGCCCATAATGTTGAAATTGCAGCAGCATTCACTTGATCGCCTAAAGAGATTGCAGATCCCGCCTTATCATAAAATTCAGCTCCGTTCCCTAGATTGGAAGTATCGAAGATGAATATCGTGATAATGATGAAAAATAAGAATCCAAGCACTTTGGTAACCGTAGCAAAAAGATTCATCTTCCCGGCACTGTTAAAACTTCTCACCAAGATTGCCTGAATCCCCCAAAGGGCAATGGAACATACCGCAAACGTTAATGCTTTACCTAGTTCAAGGTGAAACGAACCGACTGTATAAATCACTTTCGCACTATGCATCACCGGGAAAAACGTTGATAGGTAACCAGCAAATGAAATGATGACAGAAGCTGTCGCAGCCCAATTCGCAGCCCAATAGCCCCAAGCCATGCTATATCCTGAAACCCTTCCTTTAGCAGGAGATTTAAATAATGATTGAGCATAACTTTGCGGTCCAGCTTTCAAATCCGGTTTCCGGATTGCCAGGTTACCAAACACCAAAGCTATTAGAAAGACTCCCAGTCCAGTAACGATCCATGCCAATGTGGCCCCTAATGGACTGGATACCTGTGCTAATTGAGCAGGGAGCATGAAAATTCCGCCGCCGACCATATTCCCAATAACGAATGTGGTCAAAATCAATAAACCCCATTTTTTATTTACCATTTATATCGAACCTTTCTTAAATACAGTGTGTGTTTATTCCGACAACTTATACTAAAATAGTATATCTCAAATAGTTTAGTTTGGTAAAGTGGTAAATAAGTAAAATATAAAACGCAGACTCAGAAAATTCTAATTCATATTGACAAAACGAGGGAATTGGATTATATTAGTAAATACCAAGTTAATTGGTAAGAATAATGCGATTTTTGCTTTAAATCGTATTTTTCTATAACATATGCAACTCCCGAATATTGCCGATTAGTCAACTAAAGGCACCCTTACATCTACTTCTGTTAGATGACGGGTGCCTTTTATTTTTATAGTGAGGGGAGGGGAATGTGGAGTTCCTATTAACTGGTTATTCTTATACGGAAAGTAATGTGAGGATATGATAGGTAAACCAAGTTCCTCAAGAAAACATGGAAAGCGGGAAGCGGACGTGTGCTTTTCGTGCGAACGCTTTAAACATTGGGCATGAAACGAAGCTTTATTACCAGTAGTGAAGGGGAGATATTATGGAAAAGAAAGAAGAATTGAAAATCAGGCATATCATTTCAAGCTTGGAAGATCTGCAATATGGATCCGTGATAATAACCATACATGATGGTGAAATCACACAGGTGGATACAACCGAGAAGAAACGATTCCCATTAGTGAAGGGCAGGGCAGTTAAATCTAGATGAATAATAGTTCTTAACGGGGCTTTCGATATGAAGGCTCTTTTTTTATGCAAAAAATTATTCAATTGGAATTTAGAAGAAGATTGTACTGCTTTTAACATGGTAGAATAAGTTAGGGGAAAAGGGAGTTTTTTATAGGGGTTTAAATGATATCCAAGGGAGGAACAGGGAATAGATGACCTTACAAACTATAGAACATGATATCTTGGCATTAATTGAAACATTTAATGGGAAAATCGCATATAAAATTGAAAATGGTCTTGGGGATACGATTGGATATCACGAGAATGAATCCTTTCAATCAGCGAGTCTTATCAAAATACCGATGATCATCGAAGGTTATCGTCAAAGTGAACAAAAGAAAATCTATTTGAATCAACCAGTGACCATCCCGCCTAATGAAGTGACAGGGGGATCTGGAGTCCTGCATGTCTTATCGAATAAGGTATTTTTAACTGTAGAGGATTTATTGACATTGATGATAACTGTTTCTGACAATACATCCACGAACATGATGATGAACCTGCTGGGATTTGAGGAAATTAATCAATGCATCAAGGAACTTGGTTTGGAAAATACTGTCCTTGAACGAAAAATGCAGGATTTTAAGGCATTAAAAGAAGGGCGCGACAATACCATATCGGCGGAAGATACGATTACCTGCTTGAAAGCGATACATACAGGAAACTTTTTAACGAAAGAAAGCCAGGAAAGAATATTGCGTGTATTTGACAATCAGCAATTAAGGGATAAACTTCCATCGCTAATGGGCAAAGGGGTCAAGGTCGCAAGCAAAACGGGCGGAATTCGTGGAGTATCCCATGATTGTGCAATCATTCGTTCAGAAACACAAACTGTTTATGCTGCAGTTCTTACTGAAGATATGAAATCAGAGGAAGAAAGCCGTCAAGTAATCAGTAAAATTGGAAAATTAATATATGATGATATGGTCGCAGAATAAACTGTCAGTTTGAATATTTTTGGAAGAGCGGGAAATCTTTCATGATTTCACGCTCTTCGATCTTGGCTATAGAGGGGTCAGTGGGAAAGAATGTTAAATGAAAGGAAAATGAAGCGGGGAAAAACCTTGAAAAGCGCGATGAAATTAGGTTTAATGAGTGCTGTTATATTACTGGGGTATTTTGGTTTTTTACACATGAAAATTCAAGAAAGCATTCACCAGCAAATTCCGGAAAATGCCGATTACCTCATTATTCTTGGAGCAAGGGTCAAAGGTTCGATTCCATCATTATCCTTACAATACCGGATTGATAAAGCTGCAGAATATTTAACGGCTAATAAACATACAGTGGCCATTGTATCTGGCGGCAAAGGACCGGGGGAAGATATTTCGGAAGCGAAAGCAATGCAACAGGGGCTAATCGTCCAGGGAATTGAAGAAGCGCGCATCATGATGGAAGACAAATCTACAACAACACACGAAAATATTGTTTTCTCAAAAGAACTCATTCCTGATACAGCAGCTTCAGGATTAATCGTAAGCAATGACTTTCATATTTACCGGGCAGTTGAAATAGCAAGAAAAGAAGGCTTGAACATGAAGGGAATGCCGGCAAAAACACCAAAAGTGTCACTGTTGAAATCATATACCCGTGAATATCTTGCAATTACTAAATACTATTTGACAGAGTGGATTGGGAAGTAACATCCAGTGGCTTATATTGATTTCTCCTAAAGATGGGGAGGGTGCTTTCTTTATTCAACTTCCACGACAACATTAGGAACTTCCCAAAAATCTTTCTCTTGATATAGATCCTTAAGTGTCTTATAAACGGGGAAACCCGTATAGGAAATCTCGACTTGTTCATCCGCATCCACTTCTTCCACATCTATATCATCAACAAAACCAAGTTGATCATCGATTTCCATTAAATAATATCCGAGTGCCTCATACCCGCTATAGGCTACAATAACCTTACTGTCAAAACCGCTATTGGATACTTTGTAATATTTCATTGATTGACCTCCTTGTTGATCATTCTTGGTAATGTTTCTTATTACTCTGATATACCCATTAATTAATATCTGAATCATTAAATTGGATAAATAAAGAAAATAGGCAGGAGAAAAGAATATGAAACCTTAAATATCACTGGATAATTTGCTATCTTCAGCAATTCATGTTAATCTAATAAAGAATTGTTTTTGATTGTGGAAGAGGATATTGATTATTTTCCAAATGATTAAAAATAGTAATACAATGTGTGTTATGCACTAGGAGGCAACAACAATGGAACAAGGTACAGTTAAATGGTTTAATGCAGAAAAAGGTTTTGGATTTATCGAACGTGAAAACGGAGACGACGTATTCGTACATTTCTCAGCTATCCAAAGCGAAGGCTTCAAATCTTTAGACGAAGGTCAAAAAGTAACTTTCGACGTTGAGCAAGGTGCTCGTGGAGCTCAAGCTGCTAACGTTCAAAAAGCTTAATTTTTAAATTAAATCGTAACCGATATGAACAGACTTCCTCGATGGGAGTCTGTTTTTTATTGTACTAAAAATGAAAGCGAAAAAAATCCCACTCTGAAATGAGTAGGGTTTTAGTGACTTGTCATCAAGCTTTTTTTAATTCTTCTTCAAAGAAAAAAGTAGTTGGATGTTCTTTAACAGTATAAGAATATCTCTTCATATTTTTTACATATGCCCATTTATTAATGGTTACTGATTCATTAGTATCCTGAATAGTTACTGTTTCACCAGTATTATACTTATTGCTTCTCAATTTAGCCACCCTCTTTGTTAATAGTATAACATATTTGCGAATGAAAGATGTGTTCAAGATATTCCAATGAAATATTGTGTTTAAAAAATCAGGCTATGTATACGGAACTAGCCCAATTATTTTGGCTGGACAAAAGCTAAAAGCCTGATGGTGATTGATTAACGATGCAAAAAAACAGCCACATGTTCCTATGTAATACAGGAATCACGTGGCTATGAATTAGAAGGTTTTCAAGAATATTAGTTAATTAAAACGCCCAATCCCCAATACAGAAGACAGGTTCTGAAGTGCCGTCCTGTTTGATGCCGTCGATGTAGGCTGGAAACGTTGATATATAAGGGTTTTGATATTTTTGATTAAAAGGATAAAAATAGAAAAAGTAAGAAAAACTACTTTTTTGTGACCACATGTGACCACATGTGACCACTGTGTTACCAGAGAAAGTGCAGTTATAATAAGCCTAAACTGTTAATAAAGTTCCCTTAGAATAAGCCTCTTCCAATCTTAGAGAGAGGCTTATTTGTATTCCTTTTTGTTTATCCAAAGCCATAGTATAATAAGAAGCAATTGGAAAAGAAATAATCTGGTGAGAATCCTCCATATGGTGAGCGGATTGGGGAGCAGAAAGGCGGTAGAGAAAATGTATAAAGAAATGGGTCAAGCTTTCACTAAGCTTGATAATTGGACCGTTTATATGATTACGTCCCATCCAGATTTTGAAAGATTATATGGCAAATTGGCTACGAAAAAACGGAAGCTATTTAATAGGTTTATACGAACTGATTACTATCAATATATTGGCTTATTCAAACTACCTTAAAATTCATATAAAAAAGAAGTTCCATTTATTTTTGGAACTTCTTTTTGTATTAAAAGAATGGAAACCCTAAATCACGAACTTTCAGACCGATTTTTTAGTATTATTTATTTCGTTACATGAGCGGTCACATTTTTGGTCACTAAACTGGTCACAACTCCTTTAATAACGCATGTTTTTGGGTTTCAAAAGCGGTCACTAAGTTAGTCAAAAACGTCTTGATAACGTCACATTCTCATTCACAACCCCAAATTACCTAAACCTTCTTACTAATCCGCTCCACAATCTCCATTAAATCATCAGGGCTATGAAATTCAATCGGCGAAAACCTTTATCGAAATGAATTGTATACTTGCCGTTAATTTCCTCAAATGGAATCTATCGCCGAAATCGACTAAGAGTCCTTTGACAGATGTACTGCCAAGTTTCATTCGCAGCTCGGCTTCAGATGTATTGCTCGACAATCTGGGCAGTGGCTTCGACGACTTGGTGGATTTCAAAGTGTTCCTGGATTTCCCTTTTGGCGTTCGTTTCCTTTTGAATAAGTGGCTAGAATTTTTCTTGAATAATTAGATAATATATCTGCCTCTTTTTTGTATAGCATGACAAAAGAATGAACCAAGCTGTCTGAAATTGCATTAAATATATTAACAACGAAAAGAGGTGAATTATATGTCTGGTTCTGGTTCTGGTTCTATTTCTGTGGATGTAGTTACGATTCTTTGGGAAAGAGCTTCGTTAATACCTTTAGCTCAGCGTAGAATTGTACAAGCTACAGTGATTGGAAGCGCTGCTCCTTGCGCTAACACTTTAGATCGCGGTGATTTATACAGAGATGCTGTACTTTGTTTACTTGGAAATAGATTTGTACAAGTATTGAACCTTGACTCTGGTCTAACCGGAGTTGCCGTGTTCATCCGTTTACGCTAGTATATTAATTAGTGGACAAAGTATTTTTGATTTAAAATACTTTGTCTTTTTTATAAATACACAAAAACCACCAGTCATTAAGATTGGTGGTTTTATCAATTTTACTAATACAGGAATGTTAAGTAGGAAGCGGAACATTATCTTAGTGAATTTCTAGCTGGTGTTGATCCGATTAAATTACCTTTTGATCAATTTATTCAAGACTTGTCGATTCAAATGAAATTGAATGTAGCGGTAGTACATATCAAAACTTATAGTAGCTTTAATAAATGTTGTATTAACCCTAGACTTGGTAGTATAGAATATTTTCAAAGCGGGTTGGTTATACAACTATTCAAAATTACGTTATATAAATAGCCACGTGCTTCCTAGTATGCAGAAACACGTGGCTAATGAACTTGATAATTTGTTTAAAGTTAAAGAAATGTGACCAATTCTGTGACCACTCAAGGTTTTAGACCTTAGAAACGCCTCTATATCAATGCTTTAATTAAAACGCCCAATCCCCATTACGGAAGACAGGTTCCGAAGTGCCGTCCTGTTTGATGCCTTCGATGTTCATTTTCTCAGATCCAATCATGAAATCGACATGTGTAAGGCTTTCATTCAGTCCATTTTCTGCAAGCTGTTCTGGACTCATGTTTTTTCCGCCTTCAATACAGAAAGCATAAGAGCTGCCGATAGCAAGATGGTTTGATGCATTTTCATCGAAAAGTGTGTTGAAGAATAAAACATTCGATTGGGAAATCGGTGAGTTGAATGGAACAAGTGCCACTTCACCAAGATAGTGTGAACCTTCATCCGTTTCAACCAATTGTTTTAGGATTTCTTCCCCTTCTTCCGCTTTTACTTCAATGATCCGTCCTTCCTTAAAGGTCACGGAAAAATTATTAATGATATTGCCGCCGTAACTAAGGGGTTTCGTACTGGAAACCGTACCGTTAACACCTGTTTTCAATGGAACCGTAAACACTTCTTCGGTAGGCATGTTAGCCATGAATTCATGACCCTGTACGTTGACGCTTCCTGCTCCGACCCAAAGGTGTTTGTCGGGTAACTCGATTGTCAGGTCGGTTCCAGGAGCCGTGTAATGCAATTTTTGGTAATGCTTGTCATTTAAATAATCAACCTTTTCATGCAGGGTATCATCGTGTTTTTTCCAGGCCTCCACAGGATCCTTCACATCAACACGAACTGCTTTGAAAATGGCTTCCCATAGCAGATCAACGCGTTTTCCTTCTGCCTCTTCAGGGAATACTTTATCAGCCCAAGCTATTGAAGGGACGGCAACGATGGACCAGCTTACTTTATCGGATTGCATATACTGACGCCACTTCTTCAGTGCAGTCCCGGATGCTTTTTGGAAGTTGGCAATCCTTTCTGGCTTTACACCTTTTAATAAGTCAGGGCTGGAGGAGATTACGGATAGATAGGCAGCTCCGTTTTCTGCAAGTTCAATCGTTTCTTCCGCTCGCCACTTTGGATACTCGTGGAACACCTCATCCGGTGCCAGTTCATATTTGGTACGTGAAACGATATCGTCATTCCAATTAACGATGACATTACGCGCACCGTTCTCATAAGCCTTTTTTACAATGAGACGCACTAGGTCAGCACCCTCTAATGTTGTGTTTACGACCAGGGTTTGATCTTGTTGGATGTTTACGCCGACTTTTACGGCAAGTTCTGCATATTTTTCTAAATTCGTTTGAAAATCACTCATCATTTCAAAACTCCTTTTCCATTTTCTACATTTATAATTGTACTTAATTGTCATATAAAAAAGAAACTTTTTACATCGTTTGTGAAAACTTATAGTTATTAGACAGGATTTCGTCATAACCGGCAAGGAGATGAATCAGTTAAGGTTCATTCACTTTAGCACAAACCCCGGCATCATTACCGTATGAACACGTAACCTCCCGAGCCAGCTCAAGCAGCAGCCGGTTTGTCTATCTTGCATTCTACCAAAATTATAGAAGGAAAGACTATTGAAAAGGTTTGAATAGTTGAATAATTTAATTATTTGGGACAGTGAACAATGGACTGAAAGAAAGAGGGCCTCTTTGAGACCCTCTTTCTTAATAGTCAAAAAATCATTTACCCAAATTAATCCAGACACTTTTCACTTCAGAATAGTTGTCCAGTGCATAAGATCCCATTTCACGTCCGATTCCGGATTGTTTGTAACCGCCGAACGGGGAAGCTGCGTCGAACGCGTTATAACAGTTCACCCATACAGTACCGGCACGGAGTTTTCCTGCAACATAATGGGCATTGGCTATATCGCTAGTCCATAAGCCGGCAGCCAATCCATATTCACTGGCATTTGCACGGTTAATGACATCATCTAAATCCTCGAATGGCATTGCCGCTATGACCGGCCCGAAAATCTCTTCTTTGGCTATCGTCATATCCTCTTCGACACCAGCAAATATAGTAGGAGAAACAAAGTAGCCTTGTTCACCCGGTTTATTTCCGCCGACAAGAACTTCCGCACCCTCGTTTTTCCCTTTTTCAATATAGCCCATTACCCGATTTTGCTGCTCCTCGGAAACAAGTGGTCCAATTTGTGTACTTGGATCTAAACCTACCCCTTGTTTTATGTTTTTTGCATGGCTTGCCATATCGGCAACTACATTATCATAATGTTTCTTTTGGATATAAACCCTGGAACCGGCACAGCATACCTGCCCTTGGTTAAACATGACCCCATTCAAAGCTCCAGGGATGGCTTTTGAGAAATCCGCATCAGGCAGGATGATGTTTGGCGATTTCCCTCCAAGTTCCAATGTGACCCGTTTCAATGAATATGAAGCGGAGCGCATGATCAATTTTCCAACTTCGGTCGAACCGGTAAATGCAATTTTATTTACCTGCGGATGGTCGACAAGTGCTTGTCCAGCGGTTTCACCAAAACCGGGAACGATATTGACGACCCCATCAGGGAAACCGGCTTCAGCCAATAATTCAGCCAGGTAAAGCGCGGAAAGCGGAGTTTGTTCAGCAGGCTTTAATACAACCGTACAACCTGTAGCAAGTGCCGCTCCCAGTTTCCACATCGCCATAAGAAGCGGAAAGTTCCATGGGATGATTTGGCCGACAACACCAACAGCCTCGTGTTTTGTGTAGTTAAAATAATTTCCGCTTACTGGAATGGTCTGTCCAACAATCTTGGTGGACCAGCCAGCAAAATATCTCATATGTTCTATAGCTAAAGGAATGTCGGCATTGGTAGTTTCACTGATTGGTTTACCATTATCCAACGTTTCCAATTGAGCAAGTTCAGTTTTATTTTCTTCCATTAAATCAGCAAGTTTATACATTAGCCTACTGCGTGAAGCTGCGCTCATTCTTGACCAAGGCCCCTCATCGAATGCTTTGCGTGCAGCCTTGACGGCTAAGTCGATATCCTCTTTATCAGCTTCATAAACATCTGCAAGTTTTTGTCCTGTAGCAGGATTAGGTGTGGAGAAGGTTTTTTTTGAAGCACTTTCTACAAACTGACCATTAATATAGAGCTTTTTTGGTCCTGTTAAAAATTTTTGCAGCTTTCCACTTACTTCTAACGTTAGATTTGTCATAATTACCCTCCTGAATAAAATGATTATCTTGGGCAGAACATGATGACTTATTGTTAACGCTATGATTTATGCCAATTTTTATGATAAATGAAAAAAAGGGAATATTCAATCTATATCATTCGACAGAATATTCAAGATTTCATCATCATAATTAAGTAAAGAAGTATTATTTTGTCATGACATGTGTAAATACTATAGCAAAAATGAAAGTTAATAGTTAAAATGAATAAGGATAAAATAACAAGAAGGTCTAAAGTTCTTCAGGAGGAATATATGGGAAATGATGCGAAAATGATATCGCAACGTAAGTTACTAGGTGTTGCGGGTCTTGGATGGATGTTCGATGCACTTGATGTCGGTATGCTTTCTTTCATTATTGTTGCTTTGAAACAGGAATGGAACTTAACCAGTGAGCAGGTTGGCTGGATTGGGAGCATAAATTCTATCGGAATGGCTGTTGGAGCCGTATTCTTTGGTGCGATGGCCGACAGGGTCGGACGGAAGAATGTCTTTATCATTACATTATTATTGTTTTCAATCGCAAGTGGCCTGTCTGCAGCAGTCAGTACACTCAGCTTGTTCTTGATATTGCGATTTTTGATTGGAATGGGACTTGGAGGAGAACTTCCGGTTGCCTCGACATTGGTCTCTGAAAGTGTTGAAGCAAGTAAAAGGGGAAGGGTTGTCGTCCTTCTTGAAAGTTTTTGGGCGGTTGGCTGGATTTTGGCAGCACTCATATCCTACTTCATCATTCCGGCTTATGGTTGGCGTGTTGCATTGTTATTGAGCGCAGTTCCAGCTTTATATGCGCTGTATCTGCGCTTGAAACTGCCGGATTCACCGAAGTATACGGAACTAGAAAAAAAGCAGAGACCGTCTATATTAAGCAATATGAAAAGTGTCTGGAAAAAGGAATACTCCCGTCAGACCCTTGTATTATGGATTCTATGGTTTTGCGTGGTCTTTTCTTATTATGGGATGTTTTTATGGCTGCCAAGTGTGATGGTCTTAAAAGGCTTCAGCATGATTCAAAGCTTTGAATATGTTTTGATCATGACGCTTGCACAGCTTCCGGGCTATTTTTCAGCTGCATGGCTGATAGAGAAGCTGGGACGTAAATTCGTTTTGATCACATACTTAATTGGAACCGCCGTTAGTGCCTTTTTCTTTGGATCGTCAGAGGGGCTGGCACTGCTGATAGTTTCCGGGATGTTCCTATCTTTCTTCAACCTGGGGGCATGGGGTGCGCTTTATGCATATACACCTGAGCAGTATCCAACAGCAGTTCGTGGTACAGGTGCTGGGTTAGCTGCAGGGATCGGAAGGATTGGCGGTGTCCTGGGACCGTTGCTTGTAGGGTATTTAGTTGCCGCAGACACACCGATTTCATCGATTTTCACCATTTTTACAATCGCTATTCTAGTGGGTGCCATTGCCGTAGCTTTTGGGAAGGAAACAAAGAATACCGTTTTGACATAAACAAAAGGAAGGGGACTGTAATCAGTCCCCTCTTTTCATTAATCAAAGTCTTTTATGATTTTTAAAAGGGATTCGGAGGCTCTCTTCGGACTATCTGCATTCATGATGGCCGATACGACTGCGGTACCGGATAGCCCGCTATCAGAAAGAGTGGAAATGTTATCTGCAGTGATACCCCCGATGGCTACGGCGGGAATGGATACGCTGCGGCAAATTTCCTCCAGATCCCCAATGGCCATTAGGGTTGCATCTTGTTTGGTCTTTGTAGGGAAAACGGAACCGACTCCGATATAGTCTGCTCCATTTCGTTCGGCTTCGAGAGCTTCTTCAAGAGTGGAGACAGATACACCTACAATCATATCTTCAGGAACCATTTGTTTGACGACAGGCAGTGGAAGGTCATCTTGCCCAATATGAATTCCGTCCGCTGCAACCGCAAGGGCTATATCCACCCGGTCGTTGATGATAAGGGGAATGGACAGCTCGTTCAATAATTGTTTTAATGCAGAAGCTTTTTTATAAAAGGAAAGGGAGGAATTGTTTTTCTCTCTAAGTTGTACGATCGAGACTCCTCCTGAAACCGATTCTGCAATGATTCTGGCCAATTCTTCTAATGCTAGGGATTCTTCCGTAACTAAATACAGGCTTAAATCAATTTGGGACTTCTTCATTTATTTTCACCTCATGCATCCAGATTTCCTTATCCATTCTTGATATTGCATCGATTAATCGCACGCGAAACGTTCCTGTTCCTTCATCTTTTTGAAGGTTTGCAGCAGCTAGTTCCCCTGAAATGCTCATGGTAGAGATACCGGCAATTGCCGCAGAATAGAAATCGTCGGTGACTCCGGAAAAAGTACCGATAAGAGCGGTGGACATGCAGCCGGTACCTGTAACATTAGTTAAAAGGAGGTTCCCATTGTCGATGATGGACGTATGTTTTCCGTCGCTGACCGCATCCTTAGCTCCGCTGACCACGACGATACTATTCAATTTATTTGCTGCTTGTGCAGCCAGCTCTGCATTGCTAATCGCTAGTTCCCCCGAATCCACCCCGCGTGTAACGTTATCCCCACCCATCAATGAAAGAATCTCACTCGCATTCCCGCGAATGATTTGGAAAGTAACCTTACTAAGGAGCTCTTTGACCTGCTCTGTACGATAGGGGGTGGCACCAACTCCCACCGGGTCCAAAATGACCGGGATATCCTGGGCATTTGCCGTCTTACCGGCAATCACCATTGCTTCAAAGGCTTTATCATCGATCGTACCGAAATTCAAGACCAATGCATCTGCTAATTTGACCATATCCGCCACTTCTCTTGGGCTCGAAGTCATTACTGGTGAACCACCGATGGCAAGGGTGGCATTTGCACAGTCGTTGACCGTAACAAAGTTGGTGATTTGGTGAATGAGTGGTTTTCTTTCTTTTACCTTCACGAATAAATCGGCTGCAGAAACCTTCATATTAATTCACTCCGTTCTTTTTTTGAAAATGAATGAAAATGGTGGACAGGTCCATGACCTTTGCCGATTGAAAAGCTATTGCGTATCGCTTCAGAAATATAGGTCTTGGCCTGTTCGATCGACTGTTGCAATGGCAGCCCATTTGCCAGGTTTGATGTAATGGCAGATGATAGAGTACAGCCCGTGCCATGAGTGTTTTTCGTATGAATGCGCTCTCCCTTGATCCATTGGAAGTCAGTCCCATCATAAAAAAGGTCATTTGGATTTCCTGCTGCATGGCCTCCTTTAAGTAAAACGGCTTTGGGACCCATTTCTTGTATTGAAATGCATGCCTTGTAGAAATCTTGTTCCGTTCGAATCGACAAGCCAGTAAGTACTTCCGCTTCCGGTACATTTGGGGTTAAAAGTGTTGCAAGCGGAAGCAAATCCATTTTTAAGGCAGAGACAGCCTTTTCGTCGAGCAAATGATGGCCGCTTTTGGAAATCATGACAGGGTCAAGGATAACGATGGCAGGCAAGAAGGTTTTAAGGGACGCAGCGACAGTTTCCACGATTTCTTTTGATCCAAGCATGCCTATTTTTACTGCATCGACATGAATATCTTCAAAGATAGCTGCAATTTGATCTGATATGATTGCTGTTTCAATTGGCTGTACTGAACGGACTTCCATTGTATTTTGTGCGGTTACGGCTGTGATGGCAGACATTCCAAAGACACCATGTGCAGAAAATGTTTTTAAATCCGCTTGTATTCCAGCGCCGCCCCCTGAATCAGAGCCTGCGATGGTTAATGCTGTTTTCATAAAAAAACCCCTTCATATAATTATTTTTTAGAAGTATTTTAAGTAATATGAAAGCTAAAATCGCACCAGCGAATGAACTGAGCATAAAAGCCGGTAAAAAACCAAAAAGAGCAGCTTTTTCTCCCAATAGGAGGAGGGCAAGTGGATAACAGGCTAGGGAACCGAGAATACCGGTCCCGATCACTTCCCCTAAACAGGCGAATTTTAAGCTTTGTGTTTTTCGATAAAGGATGGCAGCCAAAAGTGCACCGATCATGCTCCCGGGAAAGGCAAAAATTGAACCGGTACCAGACATGTTTCTAATGATGGAAACTAAAAAAGCTTGTGTCACAGCATAAGCTGGCCCCAATAGAACGGCAGTCATGACATTTGCCAGATGCTGAATAGGAAAGACCTTTGCAAATCCTGCAGGTATGAAAATAAATGAACTGGTCAGCGTCGTTATAGCCGTGATCATGGCAGTCAACGTCAGTTTCTTGATAGGATTCATCATCATGTCAACGACCTACAGCGGCCAATCCTGCTCATTTTGAACCATATCCCAGAATAAATATTCATATCGGGAAGTAACCAAAAAGTGCTTTTCTAATCTAAGAAGTTCCGTTTCTGGCATGCCTTCCGTCAATTCTTCCAACAAAGCGATCAGCCATTTGTGTGCTTCACCGAATTCAGGAGATGAATAGGACCTTATCCAATCTGCGTAGCGATTGTTTTCCAATGCTGCTCCATTTTGTTCTTTTAATAGCAAACCGATTTCATAATAATCCCAAGCGCAGGGCAGGAGACAGGCGATCAAGTCTGCCAAAGTCCCATGCTGAGCTGCATTTAGCATGTATCCTGTATAGGCTAGAGTGGTTGGAGTAGGCTCTGTATCTTCCAATTCCTTGGAACTGATCCCGAATTCGGAAGCATAATGCCGATGAATATCCATTTCCACTTGAAGGGTTTCATTTAAAATACTCGCAAACTTTGCCATGGTTTCGATGTTATGAGCTTTGATGACACCTAAAGCAAAGAGCTTGGAATAATCCATAAGATAGATATAGTCCTGCTTCAGGTAATAGGCAAATTTGTTTTCAGGAAGCGTACCATTTCCAATTGCCTGGACAAAGGGATGTGAATGGTTCCTTTTCCAAATTTCTTTTGACCGTGCATGTAGTCTATCACTGAATGGTTCTAATTTAACATTCTCCATTGTTCATCCTCCTTTAGAATGGATCTCCTTGTTAATGAAAAAACCCGTTCCTGAATACGGAACGGGGTAGATGGATATAGTCTGTAAATGGACGATATCATCCACTTCCCTCCGCCGGTATGAGCCGGTTCAGGTTCAAAGGGTCCGGAACTAATTCCATCTCAGTCTTAAAAAAGACTCCCCTAGTGGTGTGAATTGTATGTAATTACTGACATCATATCAGAAAGACAAGAAAATGCAACCCGCATTTGAAAGAGGGACCATTTTATGTCCAGGAAAAAAGGGAGAACCAGGTAATTGACTTTTGATGGTTATTAGGATAAAATCATGTCTACATCATTTATATATCGATTTCTTATCCAGAGAGGTGGAGGGACTTGGCCCAACGAAACCTCGGCAGCGGACCCGTTTTGGGAACTGTGCTAAATCCAACAAGCATATGCTTGGAAGATAAGAAGAGCCGTACGGACACTGTCAGCCTCTTCTTGAATTAGAAGGGGCTTTTATTTTTGGGAAATAACGTTTAGTGACATAATGGAAAAGGTATATATAATTTGGTGAAAATCAAACAAGTTGATAAAGTTTAGCTAACTAGAAGCAGGCTCTAGGAAGACTAGGAAAGGAGCCATTTACATGGCAGAATTATTTAAGAGGATTGAACAGAGGAAGGCAAAGCTTATTGAAGAGTTATTGGCCAATGGAGTATACAAAACCTCTGATGAAAGGCACCTTTATGATGCCCCATTAAAAGTACTTGAAGATGAATATAAGATTGTTATAAATAGACCAAATACTGAGTCACCTTCTGAATGGATGACATAGTAAACGATGGACTATATTTTGGGTTTTTGGATAAGGGATATGATGTAAGCATTCGCAGTCTACACTAGTGGATGCTTTTTTTGCGTTTGATAGAAAATGACACAAAATATACATAATTTTAGAATGAAATAGTCATTTTGTCACATTTATCCTTTAAAATAACACATTTAATTTCTGAAAAATAGTTGATTTTTACTAGTAGTTTCATTATGATGAAAGTGTAAAAATATTGAATAAATGGGAGGTGGCTATATAATGCCTTGCCGTAAGGTAACGATAGAAAAAGTAGAAGAGAAGAGAAAAGAAATGATCAACTTGGCAGCAATTTACGGCTTAACAAGTCTGCTAACTGTTCAAGCCAGTCAAGAATTGGATATGCTATTAAATGCGTTAACAAGTAAAAGAGATTCTGAACATTTTCCCCTCCAGAAAGCATATAGGTATTTTTAAATTAGCCAATTCGACCTCGATTAATATGAAAAAGCTACTGCTCAAGGCAATAGCTCTAAAGAATAATATTAAATATCGACACGTTTACCAAGAATGACCAAATCCCGCTCAATGCCATCCAGCTCGGCAACTTGAGGTAAATGTGCCCATTCTTCAAACCCGAATTTGGAAAAAAGCTTAAGGCTTGGTGTATTGTGGGCGAATATGAAACCCAATAGAGTCTTAACACCTAATTTTGGACTCAATTCAATGGCCTTTTGAATCGAAATTTGTCCGATTCCTTTTCCCCGGAAATAATCATCAATATAAATGCTGATTTCGGCAGTGGAATTATATGCCGGTCGGCCATAGAAGGATTGGAAGCTCATCCATCCAGCAGTTTTCCCTTCTATAGTAATGATAAATAGCGGTCTACTTTCTGAATGATGTTCCTCAAACCATTTAACCCTCGATTGGACGGATACAGGTTCCGTATCTGCCGTGACCATTCTTGAAGCAATTGTCGAATTATATATTTCAACAATTCTGGGTAGATCAGATAGTTCTGCCTCTCTAAACTCTATGTGCTCTTCCATGATTTAAACTCCTAACTATCATTTATTCAATCTCCAGAATGAAGGGTAATCCCGTTTTTTGTTTAAGGGACGGTGAATGACACTCAATCCATTGAAAGTTTTATATTATCATACACTCTTAAATCTTTATCTGACAATTTTTTTTATGTTAAGACTGCAGATTTTTTGGGTATGTAAAAGATTAAATACTTCTAGTAAAGAGACAAGAGGAGAACCAAATGAAAAAATTGGCAGGTTTATTGATTATAGTACTAGTTATATGTTTTGCTGCATATGAATTTCAGGCCTCGGAGTCGGAAGATGTGCAAAGGGTGATGGCTTTTGGAGATTCATTAACCTATGGAAAAGGGGATAAGGACGGAGAAGGATATATAGAAGGCCTTGAGGATGAATTGAATAATCCGCAATCCGAACAAAAAGTGAGTTTTTGGAATTACGGTATAAAAGGCCAGGAAACGGATGGGGTGATGAAACAGCTTGATGATTACCGCATTAAAACGAAACTTGATGAAGCCGATACTTTCATCGTTTATATTGGAACGAATGACTTGATCAATAGCAACGGCGGGGACTTGAAGAAAATAAGTGACCGAAAAATCAATGAGGGTAAACGGGAGTATATCAGCCATCTGAAAAAGATTACATCAACATTGATAGAGGCAAACGATAAAGCGGATATTCTGGTAGTAGGATTATATAACCCAATTAAAGACAATCAAAAACTTGAAAAGCACATTCGCGATTATAACCTGTCAATAAAGGGAATAGCGGATAAAGATAAAAGGATGTTATTCATTCCTACAAATGATCTTTTTGAAGATAAAAAGAAAACAGAGTATTTCAGTGATAAGTTACATCCGAATGAAAAAGGGTATCAGCTCATTGCGAATCGGGTTTTGGAAAGTTATGATTTCAAATGAAAGCAAAAATGCACAGGAAGGCTTTCTGTGCATTTTTGCCCGCAAAGTAGCTAGGAATTTGATATCGCTTTTAGTTGAGGGAACTGCAAGTCATGGAGCTGCTTGTATCTGCCGTTGTTTTGCAATAACTGTTGATGTGTTCCTTTTTCATGAACCTGCCCTTTTTCCAGAACGATAATTTGATCGGCATCATGAATGGTCGATAAACGATGTGCAATTACTATTGAAGTCCGGTTTTTCATTAAACGTGACAATGCCTGCTGGATCAAATGTTCGGATTCTGTATCCAAGGCCGCCGTTGCTTCATCGAGAATGATGATTTGCAGATTTTTCAAAAGTGCCCTAGCTATGGCAATGCGCTGTTTTTGTCCGCCTGAAAGCTTGACTCCGCGCTCTCCAATCTGAGAATCATAACCATCAGGAAAGGCACTGATAAAGTCATGCGCATTTGCCGCTTTGGCGGATTCGTTGATTTCAGCATCTGTAGCATCAAGTTTGCCATACACGATGTTATCACGGATGGAACCATTGAATAAAATGATATCCTGGGAAACAATTCCCATTTGTCCCCGTAATGATTTCAGTGACACTTCTTTGATATCATGACCATCCATTTTAATCGTGCCATCTTGCGGATCATAAAATCGGATCAAAAGGCTCGTGATGGTCGATTTTCCAGCGCCAGAGGAGCCGACCAGAGCAGTTACTTGACCAGCTTTCATGGTCAGGTTTAAATTGCTGAGTACAGGTACACTCTCATCATAAGCAAAATCAACACATTGAAATTCAATTTGCTTTTTTATCGCAGGGAGTTCAATGGCATTTCCCTTGTCACTTATTTCAGGTTGGGTTTCCAATATTTCAGTTATCCGCTCAAAGGCGGCGGCTGATTGCTGGACAATGCTGATGACCCGGCTAAAATTGCGAACTGGACTCTGCAGTAACCTCAAATAGGCGAGAAAGGCCACGATTAATCCTATTGTGAATTCACCTTCCATCACTTGCCAAGCACCGAACACAATGACTGCTACAAGACCGATATTGTTCAATAAATCAATAATCGGACCGAACATGGAACGTAGCCGAACGGACTTAAGGTTTGCAGCCATATTTTCCTGATTACGCTCCGCAAATCTCCTTGATTCGAATTCTTCATTTGTAAAAGATTGAATGAGCCGCATTCCTGAAATGGAATCCTGTAACTGGTTGCTGACATCTCCTGCGGAACTTTGCACAGACCTAAATGACATCCTGATGCGTTTCCCGAATGCCCTTGTGATATAGAACATGAAAGGGAATGTAAAAAGAAGGACAATGGTCAGCTTCCAGTTAATGAAAAGCATATATACCGCCACGGCAATGAAAGTCACCGTGTCAGTCAAGACTTGAAGCATGCTCGAAGAGATGAGCTGCTGCAGTAAATTGACATCATTGGTCAACCGCGACATTAAGTCACCAGTACGGTTTTTATCAAAGAATTTCATATCCAGTGTTTGAATATGGTCATACATGCTATTACGTATATCCATAATAGCCTTTTGACCGACCTTGGAAACGATATAGCTGTTAAAGTAGTTCAGTAAAGCCAATAAAATGGCAGCACAAAGAATTCCTGCGCCAATCCAGATTAACGAGTCATATCTTTTTTCGGGAATGATTGTATCAATCGTAAACTGCGTCAACTGGGGGATGGAGAACTCAAGCAATGAAATGAAAAGCATGATACATAAAACCAAAGTGCAAAACTTCCACTTCGATGGAACCCGATTGAACATTTGCTTGAGCATCAACCATATGCTTCCTTTTGAGGGTATTGCATGTAAGGTACTGCGGCCTTTGTGGCTGAATGGAATATGTCCTCCACTCATAGCGATCACTCCTATTTAGACTATCCTTGATGAATGTTGAAAGTCATTTGAATTAGATGAGTTTTGCCTTTATGACTATCATAGAGCTTTTCAAAAAATAGACAACTTTTAATCGGTTCACTTCAGTCAAAAAGTATTATCATTTTACACTTTCCTATAGCACATGGAATAATTAAAGGAGGTTAGCGAGGCTGATAAGAGGAGATGCTAAAAATGAATGAAAATGAAAAAATCAGGGAAGAGCTTTTAAATGCGGTCAACGGCCTATCGGATGAACAGCTGAACGCCCATCCTGAAACAGGACGATGGAGCATCATCCAGGTTTTGGATCATTTATATTTAATGGAGAGAGCCATAACAAAGGGCATTTCCGATAAATTGAAAGGCGACGATAGCAATCCTGCTGTGGATAAACCGATCGAGCTTACTTTAAATCGTGAAGTGAAGGTCCAGGCCCCCCCATTTGTCATTCCGTCAGAATCATACCAATCTTTGAGTGAGGTTAAAGAAAAGTTGTCCGAATCCCGAAAAGCTTTTGTACAGGTCGTTGACCATGCAAAGGAAATTGATCTCGAACTAAAGTCTTTTCCACACCCTTTGTTTAAAGATTTAAGCTTGAAGCAATGGATCCCGTTCGTGGGACTACATGAAAAACGGCATTTATTGCAAATTGAAGAATTGAAAGCAAAGTTATAAATAATAGAAGAAAAACTCATCCGTCTTTGGTTGAGTTTTTCACTTTCAGATGATATTCGTAAAGGAAGGATTATTCAGTGAAAGCCACTTGGGTAAGGACATGTTTGGTATTGGGCTTTTTCGGATTGTTGCTGTGGCTCTTGATCAAGTATGTGCTTCCGCCTGATCTAGATGAAATCGAACTGACTGACGAGCTGAATCCGATCGTCGCCGAAAAAAAAGACGAGCTCATTCAAGTGGCTAATGACAAAGGCATCCCAGTTATCATTACGGCGGGGTTCCGGTCTTTAGCCGAGCAAAATGAACTTTATGAAAAGGGCAGATCAGGCTCGGGCAACATCGTAACGAATGCAAGAGGTGGCGAGTCGCTGCATAATTTCGGTTTGGCGATCGATTTTGCCCTACTTAACAAACAAGGCGAGGCCATTTGGGATATGAGTTATGACGGCAACAATAATGGAAAGTCAGATTGGATGGAAGTTGTAACCATCGCTAAAGGGTTAGGTTTTGACTGGGGAGGGGATTGGGCAGGGTTCAAGGATTATCCGCATTTACAAATGACATTTGGCTTGAGCCTGGGTGAGCTGCAACAAGGCAAGCGGCCAAAAGGGCAGTGATAGTGGGTGGCTTCAGTATATACCGCATAAATTTTGAATAAAAGCAGGAAAATAAGCATGTGAATTGCTTTACAGGTAAGAATTCGATAAAGTGGAATAGTGAGAAATCAGACATAAAGGAGTGCAGTCACCATGGAAGAAACAAAACATTGCCGGGACTCTTTGGTCATAAAAACAAGCCTTGTCCTCCCGCCGGATACAAATAATATTGGTACGATGTTCGGAGGCAAATTAATGGCATACATTGATGATGTAGCGGCTATATCAGCCATGCGTCATGCGCGAAGCAACGTCGTTACGGCATCAACTGATTCTGTCGATTTCCTGCACCCTATTCACGAAGGAAATGCAGTTTGCCTTGAAAGCTTCGTGACTTATACGGGCAGAACATCAATGGAAATCATCGTAAAGGTGATTGCAGAGGATTTAGTTACAGGAGATCGGAATTTATGCGTCATTTCATTCTTGACGTTTGTTGCCATTAATGAAGAAGGTAAACCAATTCCGGTCCCGCGTTTGGTTCCTGAAACAGAGATGGAAATGAATTTAAATGAATCAGCAAAACAACGTGCCCAAATAAGAAAGAAAAGAAGGGAAGATACACAGTTCATTGCAAGTACTTTCGGTGTGAAACTGCCATGGACCGATCAATCGAAGCCAGGATTATATAAATAAGATACGCATCCATTTAGCCTTCTTATTGATGATTGAGACCAAATTCATTGTGATTTGGTCTTTTATTAATCGCCATAGTTTTTGGGAAAATCAGTACTCTCATCTTTCAGCGATGATATTATCCTTATGGGAAAGAAACGTGAAAAGACGCTTGGATAAGTCCAAGCGTCTTTTTTATGTACCTTGTTAGGTTTGATCATATCTGACTTTTAGTCATCGCTTGCTAAAATACCAAAGAAGCGCAAGATGTTAATGAATAGGTTAATGAAATCAAGATATAGATTCAAGGCCATGAGCGGTACTTCTTCGGCTGTTACCCCGTAATGCTTCATTCGATTGAAATCATATAAAATATAGCCACTGAAAACTAAAATCCCAATAAAGGAAAAGACCAGCATGGCTGTAGAGCTTAATGGAGAGAAAATGTTGAAAATGCTAATGACAACTAAAGCTAGCAAGGCCGCAAATAACATTCCTCCCAAGAAAGAAAGGTCCCTTTTGGTGGTCGTGGCATAAACCGCCAGTCCACCAAATACGACTGTCGTAGTAACACCTGCCAGAATCACCACATTTGCCCCTGCAGCGGCTAGGTAGTGTGCAATGATCGGATATGTCGTAATTCCTGAAATCAATGTGAAACTATACAAAAATGTATAACCGATGGCTTTTTTCCTCCGCAATATGAATGCTCCAATCAACATCGCGATCTCAAGTATCGCTAAGGGAAGAAACAAGGATGGCGGAACAATAGTGCCGAGAGCCATCCCTAAGACGGAAACGGCAAGTGACAAAGCGAACGTCCGCATGACGGACGGCATATATGTTTGTACAGTTTGTGAATACATTCAATCACCTCATCATTTATTTTCTACCGATTTCTACGAATCTGTTTTAAAAAGGTTTCATGGCATTTAATGAAAATAAAGTGTTTTTTTTAAAGTATTGAAATATATATGAAATAATTACCTGTTTTATGATATTCTTACAAATGTACTAACTTTTCTGAAATATCAAAAAAATTAAATCAGAACCATTCTGCTGTACGTAAAACGACAAGGTCAATAAATAGATATGAACTGTAAAATAGTTATCTTGGAATAATAAATTTAAAATTACTGGTTCTTTACATTTAATCGGACTTCAAAACTTTACTGTATAACCGTTATAAAGGAAACGATTTTTTATTGCAGAAAATTATTCCTAAAGTTATAAAAAATGAAAAAAATGTGATTATTTTCTATAAAAACTATTGTATAATTGTAAAAAATTGATTAAAATTTTAAATAATTATCAGAAGATTAATTATTTTCCCGATAAAATAGTTTAGGGGGAGCAAGGATGAAGAAAGCTATTTTGCAAATAGAGAACCTAACTACCTCATTTCGAATCGGCAACAAATATCATGCAGCGGTAGATGATGTTTCGTTTACGGTGAATGAAAATGAAATTGTAGCAGTTGTTGGAGAATCAGGTTGTGGAAAGAGTGCATTGGCATTATCTATCATTCAATTACATAATAAGCAGAGAACGAAATCCGAAGGAAACATCAATTATAAAGGTCAAAATCTACTAAAGTTGAATGATGTACAAATGAATAAAGTCCGGGGTAAGGAATTGGGTATGATATTCCAGGAACCTTTAACGGCTTTGAACCCGCTCATGACCATAGGAAAGCAGATCGAGGAGAATCTTGATTACCATACTGAACTCTCCAGTGCTGAAAAAAAGAACAGGACGATCGAACTTTTGACACAAGTGGGAATTCCATACCCTGAACGGACGTACAAGCAATATCCGCATGAGCTCTCGGGCGGAATGCGCCAAAGGGCAATGATCTCGATTGCCATTGCTTGCAATCCTGCACTGGTCATCGCCGATGAACCCACGACGGCACTGGATGTTACGATTCAAGCGCAAATACTTGATCTGCTGAAAGATATCCAGAGCAGGACAAAAATGGGGATCATCTTAATTACACATGATCTGAGCGTCGTAGCAGAGGTCGCAGACAGGATCGTTGTCATGTATGCAGGTCAGGTAGTGGAAACGGGAAGTGTTAAAGAGATATTCAACAATCCGCTGCATCCATATACGAGGTCGTTATTAAATTCGATTCCTTCTGCTGCAAACGAGAAAAATCGTTTGCACGTTATCGAAGGAATCGTTCCATCGATAGCGAAAATGGATCGGATAGGATGTCGCTTCCAAGATAGGATTCCTTGGATACCTAAACATGCGCATGAAGAGACACCCCGGCTTCACGATGTGGGTAACGATCATTTTGTGCGTTGTACCTGCTATAAAGAATTTTATTTTCAAGCTGAAGGAGATGCATCGGCCAATGACATTACTCAAATTAGATAATCTCAAAGTGCATTTTCCGATAAGGGGCGGTTTTTTTCGAAGGGTAGTCGATCACGTAAAGGCCGTGGACGGTGTTTCCTTTGAATTGCAGCAAGGGGAAACATATGGTTTGGTCGGTGAATCCGGAAGCGGCAAGTCCACGACAGGCAAGGCAGTGGTCAAACTGAATGAGGTGACATCCGGACAAATCCTGTTTGAAGGCAGGGATTTAGCATCTCTAAGTAGAAGAGAAATTAAACCATTCAGAAAAGATATCCAAATGATTTTTCAAGATCCGTATTCATCATTGAATCCGAAGAAGAGGGTACTGGACATCATTGCCGAACCGCTGAGGAACTTCGAACGGTTATCCCCTTCAGAGGAAAAGAAAATCGTACAGGACTTCTTGGACAAAGTCGGACTGAGTCCTGAATCGATTCACAAGTATCCTCATGAATTTTCAGGGGGGCAGCGCCAGCGGATTGGAATTGCCCGATCATTGACATTGAAACCTAAACTGATCATTGCGGATGAACCGGTGTCAGCATTGGATGTTTCCGTTCAGGCACAGGTATTGAATTTTCTTCAGGATCTCCAACAGGAGTTCAATTTGACTTATTTATTTGTCGGGCATGATTTAGGCGTAATCCGGCATATGTGTGACCGGATGGGTGTTATGTATCGCGGTAGATTGGTAGAGGAAGGCAAAAGCGAGGAAATCTATGAAAATCCCCAACATATATACACGAAGCGCCTGATTGCCGCCATTCCGGATTTAGAGCCGGAAGTTCGCGAAGATAAAGTGCAGCTTAGAAAAAAACTCACCTCAGAATATGAGTCTACCTACTCAAAATATTTCGATGAGAATGGACGTGCTTACGATTTGAAGCCAATCTCATCGACACATAGAGTCGCATTACAATAAGGAGGTGGAAGGAATATGTGGAAATTTATTCTAAGACGATTATTAGTAATGATCCCGCAGCTCTTTTTATTGAGCATCATCGTTTTCATGATGGCAAAAGCAATGCCGGGAGATGCACTGTCAGGACAGGAAATCAACCCTAGGGCCAATCCAGCCGAACTTGATAGGATCAGGGAAGAGCTGGGTTTGAATGACCCTTGGTACCAACAATATCTAAGGTGGGCATCCAATGCAGTACAGGGGGATTTCGGTATTTCCTATACACATAAGACGCCCGTTATGGATGTGATCGAAGACAGGCTTTGGAACACGGTGTTCCTGGCATTGGTCACGCTGATCTTTACATATATGCTTGCTATTCCATTAGGCATACTTAGCGGAAGGTATAACGATACCTGGGTGGATAAAACCGTTACGGGTTATAGCTATTTAGGGTTTGGCACGCCGATTTTCATTTTTGCTTTAATCATGTTATTCGTTTTCGGATTTGCCCTAGATTGGTTCCCGTCTGGGGGCAGTGTCGATTCAAAAGTGGATGAAGGAACATTCGCCTATGTTGTAAGCAAGATCAATCATTTGATTTTACCAGCTTTAAGTACAGCTTTAATTGCAACAACAAGTACGATCCAATATTTGCGAAATGAAATCATCGATAATAAAATCAAGGATTTCGTAAGGACAGCGCGTTCGAAGGGAGTGCCTGAATCAAAAGTATATTCACGGCATATCCTGAGAAATTCCTTTTTACCGATAGCAGCATTCTTAGGTTATGAAATTACTGGATTGGTCGGCGGCGCGGTCATAATCGAGACCATTTTCAGTTATCCGGGACTTGGGCAGCTTTTCCTTAGTTCAGTCAGTCTGCGAGATTTCAGTGTTGTCACGGCCATCGTCATGATGACGGGATTTGCCACTCTGCTTGGCACTCTTCTTTCGGACATCATACTTAGTGCGGTCGATCCGCGCATACGGATAGAATAGGAGCGGGGTGAGTCGTATGGAAATGAAAGTGGAAACCGGAAAGAACATACAAGTTAACGATGTGAGCCCTTCAGGAATCAAGATCATCTGGCAGGAAATCAAAAAGGATAAACTTGCCATGGGCTCATTGATTATATTAGCAGCCATATTGCTTTTTGTTTACGGTGCGTCGTTTTTCATGGACGCCAAGGAAATAGCCAAGGTCGATTTTCTTTCCATTTATTTGGAACCATCTTCAGACTATTGGCTTGGAACCGATTATGGTGGCCGGGATGTATTCGGACAACTGATAATTGGTACCAGAAATTCATTCACGATCAGTTTATTCATTACATTATTCACGGCTATCATCGGTTTATCATTAGGGCTTCTGGCGGGCTACTTTGGCGGGGCAACCGATAATGTGATCATGCGTATTATCGATTTCGTGATTGCCCTGCCGCAAATGATGTTCATCATCGTTGTAGTCGTGATTGTGCCGATCTTCAATGTATATGTTTTCATTTTAATCATGACGATGTTTTTATGGACAGGAAAGGCACGACTGATTCGTTCAAAGGCTTTGTCTGAGCGTGAGCTGGATTATATCCACGCCTCACAGACACTCGGGACACCACATTGGAAAATCATTCTGTTTCAGCTTCTGCCCAATGTCAGTTCATTGATCATCGTCAACTTCATTTTGAACCTTGCAGGCAATATTGGCTTAGAATCCAGTTTGACTTTCTTAGGGTTCGGTCTTCCGGAGAGCACACCTAGTTTAGGGACGCTCATCAGTTATGCTCGAAATCCAGATGTTCTGGAAAACAAGTGGTGGATATGGGTACCCGCATCACTCATGATTCTAGTGTTGATGCTGAGTATAAATTTCGTTGGTCAAGCGTTAAAACGCGCCGCCGATGCAAGACAAAGAAGAGGATAAAAAAAGGGGAGTGTAGGATATGAAAATCAAAAGCTACAGTAAGGTATTAAGTGCATTGGCCATTTCGTCTCTACTGCTTGCTGCATGTTCGAATGATACGGAGAAATCGTCAACGAAAGAGAAAAAAGGGAAAGATGTCGAACAGGTCGATACCTCTAAATTCCCGACAAAGACGACAAATCAAGGAGAGCCGATTAAAGGCGGCCATTTGACATATGGTTTGGTATCCGATACTCCGTTTGAAGGGATATTAAACAAAGTTTTCTATCAAGGCGAACCCGATAATCAAGTTATCACATTCTTTGATGAAGATTTATTGGATACAGATGAAAACTATGTATATACGAATGAAGGTGCCGCTTCCTATGAGATTTCAGACGATCATAAAACGGTTACGCTGACGATTAAGGATAATGTAAATTGGCAAGATGGAAAACCTGTGCTAGGTGCCGATTTAGAATATGCATATCTTGTCATGGGAAGCAAAGATTACAAAGGTGTACGCTATGATGAACAAATGGCTTTAATCGAGGGTATGGAAGAGTATCATGAAGGGAAAGCGGATAAGATTTCAGGCATTAAAGTCGACGGCAAGAAAATCATTTTCACATTCAAAAAACCGAATCCTTCCGTCACGACTGGATTATGGACATACCCGCTTCATAAAGAATACTTAAAAGATGTTCCGATTGCAGAGTTGGAATCTTCGGATAAAATCCGTAAAAATCCGATTGGTTTTGGACCATTCAAAGTGAAGAAAATCGTTCAGGGGGAAGCAGTCGAATTTGAAGCGAATAAAGATTATTACCGCGGTGCACCTAAATTGGACAGTATCACATTGAAAGTCGTGAATCCGTCTATTGTCGTCAAGTCACTTGAAAATGGTGACCTCGATGTAGCGGAGGTCTTGGCTGAGCAATATGATCAGGCCAAGGAATTGGATAATGTCGAATTATTGGGGAAAGTTGAATTGGCTTATTCCTATATTGGTTTCAATTTCGGCTACTATGATAAAGAAAAAGAAGAAAATATTATGGATGAGAATCCTAAATTCGGAGACAAACGCCTTCGTCAGGCGATGGCATATGCCATCAATAATGAAGAAGTTGGAGAAAAGATGTACAAGGGCCTTCGCTTCCCTGCCAATTCTGTCATTACGCCGAACTTTAAATATAATAATAAAGATGTAAAACCATATGAATATAATCCTGAAAAAGCTAAAAAACTTTTGGATGAAGCAGGATTTGTAGATACGAATAAAGATGGCATGCGTGAAGATGCAGATGGAAAAGAGTTCAAGATCAACTTTGCTTCAATGAGCGGTTCCGATGTTTCCGAGCCTCTTGCAAGGTATTATATCCAACAATGGGAACAAGTAGGTTTGGATGTTGAATTGCAGGATGGTAGGCTGCATGAGTTCAATTCATTCTATGACCTATTGAAAAAGGATAATGATCAAGTTGATGTTTATTCAGCTGCATGGGGAGTCGCTTCCGATCCGGATCCATCTGGTCTATGGGCTAGATCTGCGGAATTTAACTATACCCGCTGGGTGAATGAAAAAAATGATGAGCTTCTTGCTAAAGGGATTTCAGAGGAAGCCTTTGATGATCAATATCGAATCGATACGTATAATGAGTGGCAAGAATTGATCTATGATGAGGTTCCGGTCATTCCGACATTATTCCGTTATCAATTGGCAGGAGTGAATGAACGTGTTACAGGTTATGATTATCTCGCAGGCCGCCAATATCAGTGGCATAATGTGGGGGTAACGAAATAATTTAATTGATGACTATCGGCTGCCTTTATGGGCGGTCGATTTTTTTGCGTTTCAATGAAGTGGATAAAGGTTATATAGATAATAGTAAGTAATTGGAAGGGTGATATTGATGGAAGTGAGAAATCCTAATGAAACAAAGAGAGAGTTAGAAATATTGTTTACTGAATCGGTCGGCCGGTTATTGAAACCTCTTGAAGTGGAAATCATTGCTGACATTGTAGCCTATCCAGACGAAAAGAGAATTGCCTTCTTGGAATATATGAAGGAAATGTCCAACAAACAAAGACAGTTGAAATAAGTTGAACTTTCATCATGAAGGAGGTTTTTTTATGAGGAACGAAGATATAGGCAGATACAAAGTATGGCGAGATAAGTGGAAAAGAAAAGTTAATATGGAGAATTTAGCGTTATATGGCATTTCAACATTAGTTATGGCCATCTTGCCTGTCCTGGCCCATATGGGTTAAATCGATTAATAGGACCGTCTTTTGGCGGTCTTTTAATATGTTAAAAGTTCCCATGAAAAGATATAATGAACAAAGAGGAAAGGAGAGATATGCATGAGTTTGATCAAAGAAGAAGAGATCGTATCATACATAAAAGAATTGGTGTCCATACCTAGCCCCTCCGGCTATACAGATCAAGCCATTAAATACGCGGCCGATTTCATGGAGCAGAGGAAGGTTCCTTATAAGATCACGAATAAAGGGGCATTGCTTGCTTCATTAAAAGGCGAAGATGATGGCAAACATCGTTTGCTGACTGCCCATGTCGATACTTTGGGAGCCATGGTAAAGGAAATCAAGGCAAATGGCCGCCTTAAATTGACGATGATCGGCGGTTTTCGCTGGAACTCAGTGGAAGGGGAGTATTGTAAAATCCACACAGCTGACGGAGCAATTATCACCGGGACCATCTTAATCAATCAGACCTCTGTCCACGTATATAAAAATGCCGGGGATGCCAAGCGTGATGATGAGACAATTGAGGTCCGGGTAGATGCTGTCGTGAAAACTAAAGCGGAAACTGAAGCCATTGGCATTTCTGTTGGAGATTTTGTCTCCTTTGAACCGAGAGTGGAAGTTACGGATACAGGCTTTTTGAAATCAAGGCATTTGGATGATAAAGCAAGCGTCGGCATCCTGCTTCATATCATTGACCTCATTTCCGCAGGAAAGATAAAATTGGCAAATACGACCCATTTCCTGATTTCAAACAATGAAGAAATCGGCTATGGCGGTAATTCCAATATCCCTGAGAAAACAGTGGAATATCTAGCTGTCGATATGGGAGCGATCGGTGATGGACAATCTACGGATGAATTCAGCGTTTCCATTTGCGCAAAAGACTCCTCGGGTCCTTATCATTATAAATTACGTCAGCATCTAGTCGCCCTTGCCAAAGCAAATGCTGTCGACTACCGCGTCGATATTTATCCATATTATGGTTCGGACGCTTCCGCAGCGATCCGGGCAGGCTATGATGTCGTACATGGTCTAATCGGACCGGGGATTGATGCTTCACATGCCTTCGAGCGGACGCATGTCTCTTCATTAAAACATACAGCCAATCTGATTTTGCATTATATCCAATCAGAGTTGGTTTAATCTTGAAAAAAGCCCGCACTCACATGAGTGCGGGCTTTTATTGGTTTTTTAGCGATATTCTTATTATACTCTTGAGTTTTGGCGCAATACTCGTGAGTTTGGTCACTTTACTCGTGAGTGACAAATATTAATGATTTATAATGATAATTCTTGTGGAGGTTCACCATTGTTGTTCATCAACCGAATGCTTTCCGGTTTAATTTGAAGGATTAAATAATTGGGATCTTTCGGACCTTCGAACCAATCTTCAAATGATTCATTCCATAATTTATCCTTCAAATCCTGTGAATCGTTAATTTTCGAGGTACCTGAGATTTCCAGGTAGGAATCGCCTAATCCTTCATTATCATAGCCGATCAGAATATGAACATTAGGATTCTTTTCAATTTCATCAATTTTTTCCGTCTTTCCACTCGTTGGTGTGTATAAAGTTAATTCATCGTTAAGAAATGTCATATAGCGTGAATGTGGTTTGTTGTTTTCAACTGTAGATAAAACTCCTATTTTATGATCACGAATGATGTTCAATACTTTTTCTTTTAATTGGTTTTGGCTCATTTTTGCACACTCCTTTTATTTTTTTACTCTATTACTTTTCCTCTTTTTCCATTAAGTTAAACAAAATTATGCAGTTTGCCATTTTTATGAATGAAGACTGAAAGAATTTGCCATACTAGTCATTATGTGTTCTGTTTCATGATGTTAATCCATTTGTAAAGGTGAGTATGATGAATGAATTGTGGTGAATTACTTATCATTGGCGGGGCAGAGGATAAGTGCCTTGAAGGTGAAGTATTAAATAAATTTGTCGAGCTTGCAACCCATAACGACGGCGGAATAGGAATATTGCCTACAGCAAGTGAAATTCCTGAGGAAGTGAGTGCAGAGTATATCAAGATCTTCAGGGATTTAGGCGTGAACAGGGTGGAAGTGATCAAGCTGGATTCAAGGCAGGATGCAGATGATCCTGCAATTTGTGAACAGCTGAAATCTTTTTCAGCTATCTTCATTTCAGGGGGAAATCAAAGCCGATTGTCTGAACTGATTGGGAAAACCAAGTTCCACGATGCCCTTTCTAAAGCCTGGCATAAAGGAATGGTGATAGCAGGGACAAGTGCTGGCGCTTCGATTTTAGGTAAGTACATGATCGTCGCTGCTGACACGATGCTGAATGCCAATAAATTAAAGGTTGAAATTGGGGTAGGCTTTGGCTTCCTTGACGGCCTGATAATCGATCAACATTTTTCCCAGCGTGGCCGCTTTGATCGTCTGTTAAGTGCGATAGCAGGGAATAAAGAAATTATGGGTATTGGCATTGATGAAAATACAGCAATTTTAGTTAAAGACGGTCATTTTGAAGTAGTTGGCCAACATCAAGTATTGGTTCTTGATGGCAGCACCAGTGATTATATCAATATCACATCTTCTGATAATGGCAGTGAAGAGTTGACTCTTTCGGGATTTAACCTTCATGCACTAACCAGGGGATACCGTTTTGACCTGCTTACCAGGAAATTGTTGATGAAAAAGGGGATCCAACAATGATGATCAATCGAGTCCGTTATTTAAAAGGACCTAATTATTTTGCTTACACACCTACGATTTGCATTGAATTGGATATAGGGGAACTTGAACAGAAACCATCTGATTCAATACCTGGATTCAATGAAAAATTGTTAAAGGCGCTCCCGAACTTGGGAAGCCATACATGTTCAAAAGGATATCGAGGCGGTTTCGCCGAAAGGCTGAGAAAAGGAACATGGATGGGACATATATTGGAGCATATAACGATTGAGCTTCAAAACTTGGCCGGAATCGAAGCCGTTCGTGGAAAAACGATAATGATGGAAAAGAAGGGTGTTTATTATGTTACCTTTGACTATCAGGAGCCTCACTCAGGTCTTCAAGCTTTTTTAGCAGCAAAAGATATCGTGGAAGCCATCCTGAATGGTGAGAAACTTATAAATGTACAATCTTATGTAAAACAAATAGAGCAGTTATATTATAAAAATAAACTGGGGCCAAGTACCGAAGCCATTTTTAAGGCAGCGCAGGCAAAAGATATCCCTGTCGAGCGAATGGGTGATGAAAGCTTACTGCGGTTAGGAACCGGTACAAGGCAGAAGTATGTCCAGGCGACAATATCTAGCCAAACTTCGAATATTGCCGTTGAGAATTCATGTGACAAATCATTGACTAAATCAATTTTAAGAGGGTGTGGTCTCCCTGTACCTGAAGGGGAAGTTGCCCACTCCATTGAAGATATCTTTGCCTCGGCGGACAGGCTGGGTTTTCCACTGGTCATAAAACCGTATAATGGGAGACAGGGGCAGGGTGTCATCACCCATATCAAAAATAAGGATGAACTATTCAATGTAATTAATTGTTTGGAGTTGCATGTGGAGAAGTACATTGTCGAACGGCATATTGAAGGACATGATTATCGGTTACTGATAGTCAACGGAGAACTTATCGCCGCTAGTTTGAGGCTTCCTCCCTATGTTATTGGCAACGGTAAGGAAACGATTCGCAGTTTGATAGAAAAGGAAAATTGTAATGAGTTGCGGGGAGAAGGTCATGAAAAGCCGATGTCAAAAATTCCACTTACACATACCGTGACGTGTTACTTGGAAAAATCGAACCGGACGCTCGATACCATTCCGAATCAAGGGGAATTGGTTCAAGTTGTCGGCAATGCAAATCTTTCGACTGGTGGAAAGGCAATCGATGTAACGGACCAGGTTCACCCTACCATTAAAAATATGGCTGTTGCTGCCGCGAAAGCGATCGGTTTGGATATAGCCGGAATAGATTTTATCTGTGAGGATATATCAAAACCAATCGAACATTCAAGGACTGCGATTATTGAAGTGAATGCTGCACCGGGAATTCGAATGCATCATTATCCGAGTGAAGGAAAAAAAAGGGATGTAGGCAAAGCCATTGTCGATTACTTATTTCCGACTAGGGAAGAGGCGGCTATACCGATCATCGCAGTGACCGGTACAAATGGAAAGACGACAACAACGCGATTGGTTCATTATTTTCTTACTAATGAAAAAACAAAGGTGGGTATGACAAATTCTGATGGAGTATATATCGGCGATGAGGTATTGGATCAAGGTGACTGCAGTGGCCCTGTCAGTGCAAGAATGATATTGGCCCATCCTGAAGTTGATGTAGCCGTATTGGAAACGGCCCGGGGCGGAATTCTGCGTGAAGGTCTGGCTTTTCGTAAATGTGATGTGGGGATCATCACCAATGTAAGTGAGGATCACCTCGGCCATGATGGAATCGATACATTGGATGATCTCATAAAATTAAAGAGGCTGGTAGCCGAAGTCGTAATGAAAACAGGTTATTGTGTGCTGAATGCAGATGATCCGAATGTAGCTGTCATGAACGCCTATACAGATGGGGAGGTTATTTACACCTCTACTGATGCCACCCAGCCTCACGTGAAGGCTGCGATAAATGGGGGAGGTAAAGTTTGGTACGTCAATGAACAAGGCGTGATTTGTCATTCATCTGATGGAGTCATCCATCAATTTATGGATTGCACCATTATTCCAATTACGATTTCAGGCATGGCACGTCATAATATCGCCAATTTACTTCAGGCGTTAGCCGCAGCCGAAACACAAGGCATTTCAATGGAAGAACTAAGAAGGAAGGCTGCCACATTTATGCCTGATACGAATTTGTCCAAAGGACGTTTCAATTTAAAAAAATTGAAAGAGCGCACGATCATCATCGACTATGCCCATAATGAAGCAGGATTGAAGGCTATATTCGAAACGGTCAGTGCCTATAACAAAAATCGTCTTATCACTGTTTTGGCAGGACCGGGGGACCGTATTGATGAAGAGCTTATCAGGCTCTCCAAGGTGGCGGCCATGAATTCTGATCTGTTCATCATTAAAGAAGATGATGATTTGCGTGGAAGGGAGCCGTTCGAAGTAGCGGGGCTGCTTCAGGGAGCTGCCGTAGAAGCTGGGTTACATAAAGATCGGACATTCATCGAACCTAATGAATTGGATGCATTCGTAAAAGCCTGGGAAACATCACAACCGGGTGATCTATTATTGTTCTTTTACACGGATTTCGAATATGTAGAGAGGTTTTTCGAAAAGGTTTCAACAACAAATCCATTGCCGAAGAAATAAAATAAAGTGCATTTCGCCCTAAAAATCCCTTCACTGTCCATCAAGGCAAGCTTGAGGAGTTTCAGTGAAGCTGGAAAGTGACTGATATGAAAAAAGCTAATCCAAGTGGATTAGCTTTTTTTAATACCCGTTTCTTTTACAGCCGAGACAGCGGCATGGTCTTTTTTATATATTCGCTGAAGCACGATTGACTGAACAATCATGAATATGCCTCCGATCGACCAATACAGCGGCAATGCAGCAGGAGCAGAGAAAGAAATGAATAAAATCATTGCTGGTGAGAGCAGGCTCATCATCTTCATTTGTTTCTGCTGTTCTTCCGGCATTTGTCTCATGGAAATGACCGATTGGAAGTAATAAATGACACCAGCAATAATCGCCATGGCAATATTCGGCTGGCCAAGACTGAACCAAAGGAAACTATGTGTCGCAATTTCATGGGAACCTTGAATCGCATAATAAAAGCCCATTAGAATCGGCATTTGAATTAAGAGCGGCAGACAGCCCATGTTTAAAGGATTGACTCCATGTTTTTGGTAAAGCTGCATCATTTCCTGTTGAAGGGCCTTTTGTTTAGCTGGATCTTTCGTCTCTTTGATTTTCTGCTGGATTGCTGTCATTTCCGGTTTCAGCCCACTCATCTTCGTTTTCATGCTAAGCTGTGTTTTATATTGCTTGGCAGTCAGTGGAAGCAATATAAGGCGAATCAAAAATGTCATCATGATGATGCTTATACCATAGTTGCCATTAAATAAATCAGCATTAAATTCTAGCATTTTTGTCATAGGATTAACCAATGCAGTATGAAATGGACCGCTCGTTGCTGCTGAGCATCCTGTCAAAAGGGTCGTTGCCAAAAATAGGACGGCAATTAGAAACATGTTTTTCTTCTTCATTATAATTTCCTCCTCGAATTGTTAATGTTTAAACAACGAGAAGGAGGCTTGGCTCATCGGAATCATCGGGTGAATCCTTGTGCCGGATAAATGTGAAAAAGCGCTGTGCACCGCGCCAGTCAAAAGTGCTGCCTTTCTGAACAGGAGATTTACTTTTATCTGAATGAACGGAAGCTTGATATTTGTCGTTCAAGAGTGATTGCTTTTTATTTAAGAAGTAAAACGCAGCCAGTGGAAAGACAAAGGTAAATAAGTAACCTGCCCATACCGCATGGCGAACGGTCTGATAATCGAATTCTAATAATAATTCCCACATAGGAATCCCTCGTTTTTTCTAAGATAAGAAAATTTAGTTCGGTTGGTCCCCAAAAACGATTTAGGGACTTGAATAAGTTTAAATCATTAAGAACACTATATCAAATTCTAGTACAAGAAAGCCAAAAAATATAGGGATTTTTTCAAAAAATAAACAGGGAATATTTTCTGGTGCATTAATTTCTGGTTAAAGGTCATATAGAACCTAGATTCGAGAGCGAAGATTGCACACATGGTCATACGTCTACATACGGATAAAAGGAAGTTCAATTCATTCGATAAACAGAACCGCCATAACGGTACTGAAAATAATTTATATCAAAATGCACATCCCCGAAGCATGGATAATCCATTAAAAGATCAAATAATGGATGTAAGGATTCCGCCTGGTCCGTCCTACGGAGGAGGCCCGCCTCATATAGCTCCGCCTTTAATTATTCCACAACTTTCACGATGGATGTATAAGGCAATTGACACTGGTTCAATGAAAGGGTGCTTTTACCAACATACTTATGTATGGCTTAAGAATGTCCGCTCATTTTGGCTTTCCCCCACTTGTCGGTTAAATTCCGTGGCAGGTTATCGATGGAGACGAGGCCAACAGCGATGGGCCTATAATGGTACGGATGGGCATGAGATACAATCATTTCAATGTTATTAAAAAAACAATCCGCATTTGCGGATTGTTCAGTTTGTCGACAAAGGGGGAGTTCGAATGGTCTCACCCCGAACCATGATTATAAAAGAATACTTGAAATGAAACCCTGACTGGCTTGAAGGAATTTGCGACACCCCTACCGAATAACTGGCTAGCCAAGATCCCGCTTGATGTTGAAAGGGGCGGATTTCTGAAATCAACTGGAACGTTTTTAAAGAAAAAATAATAGGCAAACACATTCAAAGTTTCAATCCAGGAAATAATCAGGAAAATCAGAAATGATACCATCTAACTGCATCTTTTTGAACATGCGCATTTGTTTTTTATTGTTAACGGTCCATGTATATACTTTCATCCCATGCTTTTGGATTCGCATTTGCAGCTTCGTACTTAAAATCGTTTGCTTTGGATTCAAAAATGATGCAAACTCGGCAATCTCTTTTAATTTTTGGTCATTAATTCGCCGTTTTATCAATACGCCCACTTGTATGTCCGGCATTAATTGATGAAACCTTTTCATGGATTCCATATCGAACGAATGTACCATTATCCTATTTTTACTTGTTGGATATTCTTGGAATTTCTCTAATTCTTCTGCAAGTTTCTGTTCAATGCCAGGATAAGCAGATGGATGTTTTATTTCGATTAAGATTCCAACTTCTGACCCGAAATTCTCCAATACCTCACTCAGTAAAGGAATCCTTTCGTTTTTATAGCGAGAATGATACCAGCTTCCTGCATCAAGTTCCTTTAATTCGGCTGCCGTGTAATCACGAAGGTTTCCTTTGCCGTTTGTGGTTCGATCCAGTGTGGGATCATGATGAACCACAAGTACATCATCTTTACTAAGATGGATATCCACTTCCAGGAAATCAGCTCCCAATTCAATTGCTTTAATATAAGAAGCCATGGTATTCTCGGGGCAATATCCAGATGCACCGCGATGTCCAATTTTAAGGGGGGAATGCTGCATTATGAAGTTTTCAGGGAAATCACTCTTTGATCTTTTAGCGTAGATAGCGAACAGGACAAGTATGGTTAACAAGATAATAAGAATAAATGCAATCATCTTTCACACTCCTATTAGGCACATTATTTTATATATCCTTTACCCAAACTTAAAGAATATAAAGAAGAAGTTAGCAGGACAGCCTTATTTCATAATTTTACATGTTAGGCAGGAAAAAATCATGTTTTACACAATGTTATAATCCAGACTTAAAGGATTTATTGTAAAGGTATGGAATACATATAATTTAAGCATCTATAAAGGAGGGAAAGCGGATGGAATTGCAGGTGAAACCGAAGTCTAAAAAATGGAAGGGGAATTTTGGTTTATATTTTTCCCTGCCCATTCTCTCTTGGGCGTTTTACGATTTTGCCAATACGATTTTTTCTTCTAATATAAATACGATTTTCTTTCCATTCTTCCTCCAGGAACAGATTGGGGAAAATGCCGTTCTTGATCAGATTGCAAGTACCTTCATCTCCTACGCTAATGCGATTGCCAGTTTGTTTCTTGTTTTGTTTTCCCCGCTGTTCGGAGTCATGATCGATCGAACGGGAAAAATGAAAAAATACATTATAATTTTTACACTCATTTCTGTTGTATGTACATTTTTAATGGGGGTATTTGGAGGGGCTCCGTTCGATGGAAAGCTTCTGGGCATTCCAATTTCCTTAGCGATCGTCATTCTTTTATTTGTGATAGCAAAGTTTTTCTATCATTCGAGTCTTGTTTTCTATGATACGATGATGAGTGATTTAGGCACGAAACAGCAATTGCCGCTTATATCAGGATTTGGAGTGGCGGTAGGTTATCTTGGAACGTTAGTGGGACTGTCGATCTATCCATTCATTAGTAAAGGGAGTTCACATGAAGCCTTTATTCCAACGGCGATTTTATTTTTGGTTTTTTCCCTTCCTTTATTCTTTTTCTTAAAAGAGACTCCAAAACAGCAAAAAGCGAAACAACCTTTTTTATCCGGTTATAAGGAAATTAAATCAACATTTAAAGAGATGCAATCCTATCGATCGGTTTTTACATTCATGATTGCTTATTTCTTTTTAAATGATGCAATTGCTACCACTATCGGCATGATGGCCGTATATGCCAAGACTGTTGTTGGATTTTCCTCAAGCGGATTCATTTTGCTTTACTTGGTATCGACAGTATCGAGTATTGCCGGATCGTTTCTGTTTGGATATATCACTCAGTCGAAGGGACCGCGGCTAGCTGTGACATATGTGGGAGTTCTGCTCTTGGTCGCTTTATTTATAGCAGTCTTCGCACAAACCGCTCTTTGGTTCTGGGTTGCAGGGAGTATGTTTGGTATTTCACTAGGTTCGATGTGGGTGACATCACGGACATATATCATTGAATTGACCCCGGTAGAGAAGAGGGGGCAATTTTTTGGACTATTTGCATTCTCCGGAAAAGTTTCTTCCATAATCGGTCCGCTTTTATATGGAACGATAACGTTGGTATTCCATGACCTCGGTACATTGGCGAGCCGGATGGCATTAGGGTCACTGATCATCATGGCGGTAATAGGTCTGGGCTTTCTTTTGAAGCTGAAGGGATTGGAAGAAGTGAAATAGTAAAAAGGGAAGGGAGCCGGCCTTAATGCCGTATCCATTCCCTTGCATATTTTTATACTAAAATCAAGGTGACATCGACGTTCCCGCGAGTTGCTTTTGAATAAGGGCAGGTCATGTGAGCTTTTTTGGCAAAGTCTTCGGCTTCTTCCCTGCTTAGGTCGGGAATCGAAACATCCAACCTTACAGCTAATTTAAAACCACCGTCTTCCTCATCTTTACCAATCGTGACATTTGCCGTCACGGAAGTATCGAATTTTTTCTTTTCTTTTTGCAGAACAAGATTCAAGGCACTGTCAAAACAAGCTGCATAACCGGCTGCAAATAACTGTTCAGGATTTGTAGCACGCTCACCGGAACCACCTAATTCCTTCGGTGACCTCACATCGAAATCCAGAATCCCGTCCTCTGATTTAACATGTCCCTCACGACCACCGTGTACGGTAACTGTAGCTGTATATAATGGTTTCAATGAAAACAACTCCTTTGTTTATTCTTATTATCTTTAGTTCCCTACTGTAAGTCTTGTTAAACAAAATGAAAGCAAATGTATGGGTAGTATTGTTTGAAATTGGTTTTAAATTGGAAGATATTGTTTTATAATGTACTGTATTAGGAGATGTAATACACCCATTTGCTAGGAGGGGTTGATGATGTTTGAGTTGGATGTCCAAAGTGGAAAGCCGATATATGAGCAATTAATGGATAAGTTTAAGGAACTAATGATCAATGAAGTTTTACAGGAACATAATCAGCTCCCATCCATACGAATATTGGCTCAGGAATTGACCATCAATCCGAATACGATCCAGAAAGCGTACAAGCAGCTTGAATCTGACGGGTTTATATATACATTGCCAGGCAAAGGGAATTTCGTGGCACCTCCTAAATCTTTAAAAAACTCATTAAAAGAAGAAAAGATCAGAAACGAACTCTCAAAGGTACTCGCTGAAGCTCTGTATATCGGAATCGATAAACATGAAATTTATAGAATAATAAAGGAAATCAGTCCATTGGCAAAGGGGGGAGAATCATGATTGAAATAAAACAGGTGAGTAAATTATATGAAGGAAAAGAAGCGATCAAAAACGTCACCTTGTTCATACAAAAAGGCTCCATATTCGGGTTATTAGGTTCAAATGGGGCAGGGAAAACGACTTTATTAAAAATGCTTTCAGGCAATCTGATACAGGACGCAGGTGAAGTTCTTATTGATCGATCATATGTGTTTGAAAACCGTGTAGTGAAAAATCGTTGTTTCTTCCTTCCTGATATACCTTATTTCCTGGCTAACTATACGATCATGCAAATGGCAGGTTTTTATAGTCATATTTATAGTGAGTGGAATCAAGAACGTTTCTATCAATTACAGGAAGTATTCCAGATCCCCATCCAAACTAAAATACATAAACTATCGAAGGGGATGCAGAGACAGGTTGCTTTTTGGCTCGCACTCTCGACGATGCCGGAAGTTCTCATCCTGGATGAACCTTTTGATGGATTAGATCCGGTCATGCGTAAAAATGTGAGACAGTTGTTGATTCAGGATGTATCGGAAAGGGGTATGACGATTTTACTATCGTCCCATAATCTCAGGGAAATTGAAGATTTAGCCGATCATGTAGGGATTTTGCACAAGGGTGAACTTGTTATCGAAAAGGATTTGAATGACTTAAAAGCGGATGTACACAAAGTGCAAATTGCCTTTAAACATAAAATTCCCCACGGTTTATACCACGGAATTCAAATTCTTAATAAGGAAAGACGCGGCAGCGTGATCGTTTGCATCGTTAAAGGTAAAGAATCCATGATTAAATCGCACTTTAATCAGTATCAGCCAGAAATATTAGATATTCTCCCACTTACTCTAGAGGAGATATTCATTTATGAAATGGGGGATATCGGTTATGTCATCCAGAATAACCTGGTTTAATAGAGAACTGATTATCTATATTTTCAGAAGCACTGGCTGGATTGGCTTCCTGTATCTCGTAGGCCTCATATTTGCCCTGCCTCTGGAAATGTTAGCGATTATCTTGAATGAGAACAATGAATATGTGGAATTCGAAAACCTTTTTTCCTGTCAGCAGATGATACAGTTTGTCTTGGTCATCGTTATTCCAGTATTACTTGCCATCTTCCTTTTTCGGTTCTTACAAATGAAACAAGCTTCAGACTTTATTCATAGTTTACCGATTACTAGACGCAGCATCTACGTTCATATGATTGGGACGGGAATTGGCTTCATGGGTTTGCCGATTTTACTTACAGGCTCAATATTGATATTATTTCACTCGGCAATTGATGTAGAAAGGCTATATACCATGACGGATATATGGTCTTGGATGGGGACTACATTTATTTTGGAAGCTTTGATCTTTTCTGTTGCCGTTCTTGTTGGAATGGTGACGGGATTATCAGCATTTCAAGGATTGCTGACCTATATTTTTCTTGCTTTGCCGGTGGGGCTGTTTGTTTTGTTTGCAGCCAATGTGAAGTTTTTGATAGAAGGATTTTCAACAGATTATTATCTTAGTGCCAATATGAATGGCATCTCCCCCTTATTAGCAGCAACGGAGATGGAAAAAATCACTTTTTTCTCTATTAATACATTAATTTATAGTATAGTAACCTTTCTATTTCTGATCAGCTCTCTTTTTCTCTATGAGAGGAGAAAGCTGGAGCATGTGTCGCAGGCATTTGTTTACCCGAAGATTAAGCCATTATTTAAATTCGTCCTGACATTATGCATGATGCTGTTCACAGGTCTTTATTTTAGCGAAACGACAGGAAAACCTGGGTGGATTTTCTTCGGATATGCCGTCGGTTCTTTGCTTGGATATTATTTAGGGGAAATCGTCCTGCAAAAGACTTGGCGAATACGGGTCAAACTGAAAGGTTATGTAACATTTATAGTGGTTATCATTGTGCTGACACTCTTAATAAAAATAGATCCCATTCAGTATAAGGCCAAGGTTCCTGATGAAAAGATGATTAGCCAAATTTATATTGGCGATTCTCCTTTATTTTTTGAAGATGATGACACGTCGAATAAAGCTTCCAATTATCTTAATGAGAAGGAAAATATAGAAGCGATCAGGTTATTGCATCAGGAAATTATCGATAAGGGTAAAAAGGTTTCCATTGGTGAATTGAATGATGGACAATCCGTATTTCTGATGTATGAACTCAAGAATGGCGAACGGTTAGCAAGAGAGTACCATTTGCAAAATTACGACTCTTACATGCCGCTATTGGCGAAAATATATGAGTCGAATGAATATAAAAAAATGGTTAATGAGTTATTGAATGTTTCTACTGAAGACATATCTAAAATCAAGATAACGGCGAGCGGACAAGTGGACAAATCAATAACGATTACGGACGGCCAACAGCTGGAAACTGCCGTACAGGCATTGTCTGAGGATCTGAATAATCAATCGTTCGCCCAAATGACATCTTCTTTTGGTGATTATGCCACCATCGAAATTCTTTTGAATAATAACAAAACCATTTATATGAATTGGGACTCTTCATATACTCAGTTTTCAAAATGGATGGAAAGTACCGGACAATCGGAAAAAGCTCGGTTAATGGCTGATGATATCTCTTATATCCTGGTTGCGAAGACCGATTCGGAAATTTATCATTCGAGTTCTGAAAGTGAACTTGCACAGCAGATTGAACAACAGCCAAATCGCTTGAAAATTAAGACGGCTTTGGAAATCGAGACGGCCATTGATAATGCCCAAATCGATTGGGGCGGAGAGTATTCAGCTGCCTTTTATTATAAAGAAAGCAGAGATGTGGACATAAAGAGTTTTTCTGGCGAACATGTTCCTGGCTTCATTGTGGATCATTTTAATGAAAGATAACGTGAATAATTCGCTTGTACACATATATAGGAAAGGATGCCACCCAATATGGCGGCATCCTTTTACATTGCCTATCAATTATGTTTGTGTATCTATGCTTTAGAGTTTTACGACGTTTTTGGCTTGAGGTCCGCGGTTTCCTTCTTCGATCTCAAATTCAACCTCTTGACCTTCATCAAGGCTCTTGAAACCTTCTCCTTGAATGGCGGAAAAATGTACGAATACATCATCTTCGTTTGGTACTTCGATGAATCCAAATCCTTTGTCACTATTGAACCATTTCACTTTACCTGTTACTGTCATTCGATGAATCCTCCTAAAAAGTTAAAAAATATTAATGGTGATGATTTTACCTGGATGGAAAAATCAATTCACACATTATCAAGCATCCACATTCAAGTTATAGTATCATACGAAGATGCTTGATAATATGTGAAAGCCTACATTATTAACCCACTAACCTCTGGAGCAATTTCCAGTTTTTTAGTATATACCCACCTTTATAAAGGATAAAACAAATGGAAGCAATTTATACATTCCCATTTAGGGAAAATAATATTAGGGTTTTATAAAGGGAAGTATAACGGTATTGTCGTGCAGAATTTTCCTGGTTTGAAATTTGACGGGGATGCCATGTCCAAAAGGAAAAGCCTTTATGGTTGAAATTAAAATAATCGGGTATAGGATAAGAAAGAAAGGACGGATGAAAAATGAAAAAGTTATTAAAAAGGGCCCTCATTTTTGCTGCTCCCATCATATTCAAGGAAGTAAAAAAACGTTGGAAGAACAAGCGGAATCAAAAAGCGATTAAAACTGCAAGGTAAATGAGCTAAACCATGAATAAATGAACGATAACCATATGGATAAAGATAAGGGGCGCTGATTAAGCGTCTTTTGTTTTGCCATCTGGACAAATCCTCTTATGGTGTTTCATTCACCTCTACATCTTTCCTTCATATCGTGTTAAAATAGAAAGGTTGATTGACATGAATGCAGAGTAGCCAAGGCTCATGCCTTATGATATATTTTTTCTTACATATATTGTGTAGGATCAGGATTTTTTCATACAAAGAAAGGTTGCTATTCCAATGTAAAAAATATAGTAAATCTCCTATAAATTTTTTTTGATGACTCCAATAATGAAAGGAACATTTTATGACTACATTAAAAGACGAGGTTCAATCTCGACGGACCTTCGCAATCATCTCTCACCCGGATGCCGGGAAAACGACTTTGACAGAAAAATTATTGCTGTTTGGCGGCGCGATCCGTGATGCCGGAACAGTTAAAGCTAGAAAAACAGGGAAGTATGCAACAAGTGACTGGATGGAGATTGAAAAGCAACGGGGAATTTCCGTTACATCTTCAGTCATGCAATTCGATTATGATGATTTCCGTGTCAATATTCTCGATACACCAGGCCACCAAGATTTTAGTGAAGACACCTATCGTACACTGATGGCTGTTGATAGCGCCGTGATGATTATCGATTCGGCAAAGGGTATCGAGGATCAGACAGTTAAATTATTCAAAGTATGCCGGATGAGGGGCATCCCGATTTTCACTTTTATCAATAAAATGGACCGACAAGGTAAAACGCCGCTTGAATTGCTTGCCGAACTCGAAGAGGTATTAGGTATAGAAACATATCCAATGAACTGGCCGATTGGGATGGGAAAAGACTTCGTGGGCATTTACGACAGGTTCAATAATCGGATTGAACAGTTCAAAACTGAAGGGGAAGAGCGTTTCCTTCCGTTGAATGACGAAGGTGAACTCGAAGTGGATCATAAACTTAAGGATTCCCAGTTATATGAGCAAACTTTGGAAGAAATCATGCTGTTAACGGAAGCGGGTAACCAATTCTCTGAAGAAAACATTGCGAATGGAAAACTAAGTCCCGTATTTTTCGGAAGTGCTTTAACGACATTCGGTGTTCAGACGTTTTTGGATGCTTATTTGAAATTTGCACCAGCTCCACAAGCACGGATGACAACGTCTGGTGAAATGGACCCTGTTAGTAATGATTTTTCTGGCTTTATTTTCAAGATCCAAGCGAATATGAACCCAAAACACCGTGACCGAATTGCTTTCCTTCGTATCTGCTCCGGTAAATTCGAGCGTGGAATGAGCGTAAACTTGAGCAGGACAGGGAAACCGATTAACCTGTCTTCTTCTACCCAATTCATGGCTGATGATCGGAACACCGTAAATGAAGCGGTAAGCGGAGATATCATCGGTTTATATGATACCGGTAACTACCAGATTGGAGATACGATCACAACTAGCAAAGACATGTTCCAGTTTGAAAGGCTGCCTCAGTTTACACCGGAACTATTCATGAGGGTAACAGCTAAAAACGTCATGAAACAGAAGCATTTCCATAAAGGAATTAACCAACTTGTACAAGAAGGGGCAATTCAGCTCTTCAAAACGGTTCGGATGGAAGAATATCTGCTTGGTGCGGTTGGGCAACTTCAATTCGAAGTATTCGAGCATCGAATGAGGAACGAGTACAATGTTGAAGTCGTGATGGAGCGCATGGGCAGTAAGATTACACGTTGGGCTGAAGATGAGAAGCTGGATGAAAACCTTCATAGCTCAAGAAGCATCCTTGTTAAAGACCGGTTTGATAAATATGCATTCTTATTTGAAAATGAGTTTGCACTTCGTTGGTTCCAAGATAAAAATCCTGACGTGGAATTATATAATCCAATGGATTTGAAATAATGGAAAAGCCCGTGTAATATACACGGGCTTTTTTCATTATCTGGAGCATTGTTTAAATATCGAAAGGTTTTTTTGATAGTACCTTAAACATGTTTCCGCGGCTATATTTACCTTATATTATGTGAAATTATCTATAGAGCAAATTTATGGAGGAACTTCATAATCAATCAGGCTTCGACTTAACTGTTAAAACAAAATCACTTAGGCGGAGTATTAGCTTGGTACATTGGATCAGAAACCCCTGACATTTGAGATGTATATCATTTAAATCAATAGTTTAACTGGAAAACTTCGGATGGTGGAGATTGTTCAGCTTGGAGAATAAGGTCCTTTTAGGGTCTAAATCTGCAAGCTTTTTTTGTGTAATCCCCAAAAACAGATTCCAGATAAAAGTAATATAAACAGTAAAGACTGATGTTATAAATACATAAGTAGGATTTGCATGTATTTTCGATTTATAGGTTTCAAATGCCCGGTATACATCTTCACTGATGACTACAATTACTAATCTTTTTTCATGATCATTAACATATCTCTAGTAATTAAATGATCTTTTCTATGTTTAGGCCATTTTACACAATTGATGAGTAAGTCTAAACCTTGAGTACTGTCTTAATACATTGTTGATTTGAAATCTGTTGAAAATGCGGGTATTTTAATCATTACCCCTGTTTTAAACATGTCGACTTTAGATAAACGGAAACAGGGAGATAGAAGATGTTAGACAGCTGTATTTTTGAAAATTAAATAGTAACTAATTGGAAAGGTTAAATAAGAAAATCGTAGCAACTTTTAGCATGGTAAGAATTGCTGGGATATTCCGCGAAACTTCTTAATGAACTGCATAATAATAATTGAAAATTTGTGGCTTTAACCCTGGTGCAGGAGGAGAATATCAAAAATAACTTATATTCAACTACCGAGGTATGCATTTATACCCAAGCCTACGAAGGTATAGTCGGTTTTATCATTGGAAAATATTGCAGATGAATCAGTATTTTTAAGGATACGATTGACAAATGGTTAGGTAATATCTTATCACAATTGAATTAAATCAATTGGCTACCTTTTTGGAACTTGATAAAGTACCGAATAATTGTGTGATGTAAGCAAAATGAACATACTTAACAAAAAAAGTATCTTCCTTAAAGTTAATAGAGTTTTTAGACCAAAGAGGTGTGTAGCAGTGAAAAAAGGGAAATGGAGTCTACAGTTTACTATTATGATACTGGTGTGTGGGGTAGTAGCCCTATCATTATTTATTACAGATATTCTTATTAGCCAAACTGTTGCGGATACAATAGAGAAGAGCCAGACTGAAAAAGCAGTAAACGTAGCACGCATGGCAGCACAAACGCCGCTTGTAATTGAGGCGTTAAGTGGAAGTGGGAAAAATCAGGAAGTTCAGCAATTTACCAATAGGATAAAAAAATCGACAGATGTAGAATTTGTAGTAATAATCGATAATAATGGAATCCGGAAAACTCACCCCGATCCAAGTAAAATAGGAAAAAAATTTGTTGGAGGGGATGAGAAAGATGTATTACGAGGTAGAGAGCACATATCTATTTCCAAAGGAACTTTAGGCAGGTCTTTGCGTTCTTTCACCCCTGTTTATGATTCAGAGGATAATCAAATTGGAGCCGTGGTGGTCGGTATTTCTCTTCAAAAAGTTAATGATGCTGTTTTAAAAAGCCGTTTTAATATTTATGTAGGAACCGTTTTTGGAATATTAACCGGAATTGCCGGCGCAATACTTTTGGCAAGGTATATTAAGAAAATATTATTTGGGCTGGAACCTTTTGCTATTGCGAAGGTTTTAAAAGAGCGAAACGCCATTTTACAATCAGTTCGGGAGGGAATTATAGCGGTAGATCAGAGTTCAACCATTACTCTCGTAAACAAAGCAGCTTTAAAGATATTTAAAAAAGCGGGCATTAATGAAAATCCAACGGGTAAAAAGGTAACTAGTTACATGCCTGACTCAAACCTGGATAGAATCCTGGAGACCGGCAAGGTCGAATTAGATAAAGAGCAGGATTTAAAAGATAGTGTCTTACTAGTGAATAAGGTACCAGTATTTGTGAAGGATGAAATCGTAGGTGCCGTGGCTACATTTCGTGATAAAACTGAAATACATCTGCTGGCGGAACAGCTGACTGGAGTCCGTTTATATGCTGAATCGTTAAGGGCCCAGTCGCACGAATTCATGAACAAACTTCATGTAATACTTGGTATGGTGCATATGCATTACTATGATCAGCTTGCAGCATATATTAGTGATCTTGTTGACCACAGAGAAAACGAGATTGGCTTTATTACCAAAACCGTTAAAGATCCAGTACTAGCCGGTTTTTTAATTGGAAAACTAAGTTATGCCAGGGAAGCAGGTGCTAAGCTGGCATTATCCTCTGACTTTCAATTGCCAGAACCAGAAAATGCATCTATTACTCATGAGCTAATTACGATAATAGGAAATTTGATTGACAATGCTATAGAAGCAGTGGAAAAAAGGCCCGTTAAACGAATTGAATTAAAGTTTGATTATGCAGATGATATTTTAACTATTGAAGTTCATGATACTGGACAGGGAATATCTGATGCCAATCTTAATCATATCCTTCTAAAAGGATTTACAACAAAAGGAGAGGACAGGGGGATTGGTTTATATTTGGTTAAGGCAAGCCTGGATAAGCTAGGTGGAGATCTCGATATTAGTTCAAAAGAAGGTCAAGAAACAACGTTTGTGGTTTATATACCATACAAAAGCAAGGATGATGTAGGATGATTAAGGTAATGATCGTAGAAGATGACCCGATGGTTGCAGAGTTCAATAAGCGCTATTTGAATCAAGTCGATGGCTACGAATTAGCTGCTGTCTGTTCCTCAGTGGATCAAGCTCTGAATGTATTGGAAAATCAAAGAATAGGGTTAGTTCTATTAGACATTTTCATGCCTGGGAAAAATGGACTCGATTTACTCTCACAAATTCGAGAAAGTGAAAAAGAGATAGATGTTATTGTCATTTCTGCTGCGTCGGACATTGAGAGGATTCAGAAAGCATTAAGACTAGGCGCTGTTGATTATTTAATTAAGCCGTTTGAATTTGAACGTTTTAACGCGGCCTTATCAGCATATCGGAACAAATCAGATTTTATTCAAGATAAAAATATGCTAAATCAAGAAGAATTAGATTATCGAATATTGCATCAAGAAGAAATTCATTTACCAGAGGAATTACCGAAAGGATTGGCTCAAGATACCTTAAAGAGTATATGGAATGTGATACTGGTATTTAAAAATGCTCCCTTTTCAACAGAGGAAGTCGTAAATGTGGCGGGTATATCCAGGGTATCAGTAAGGAAATATTTAAAATTCATGAAGGATATCGGAGTCCTTGATGTTAAGGTAATCTATGGAACGGTAGGCCGACCAGTCTCCCAACACAAATTTAATGATGACAAGAGCCATATTATTCAACGTTATCTGTAAGTAGCCAAATGGCTGCTTACTTTTTTTAATTACATAATACTAAAATTAGTTAAATAAGCTAGTGTCCCCCGTAAATGACTACTAAGATATAGACTGGCGATTGAGTTATTTATAAATTTTTCACAAGATTGAACAAATAAGCAGTAATGAGGAAATATTTAAGTTTTTATGTGCTGTATATTTATTTTCCTTTTTACAGTTTTCTTTTAGTAATTACACTTCCCCGGGGAAGAATATACTCTATTGCCTGGTAATGATCATTTTTAAATATACATTTTTAGGAAGAGGGTACGTCTATGACAGCATATGAAAAGACAAAAAAGGGCTTGGAAACAACTTTAAGAGGAAAAGGTATTCTGTCAAACCCTTTTATTAATAAAGGGGTTGCTTTCACTAAGGAAGAAAGAAATGAACTAGGATTGGTAGGCTTGCTGCCATCCCAGGTGCTTACTCTTGAGGAACAAGTAAAAAGAGCTTATGAACAATTCTCCACTCAACCTACCAATATTCGGAAGAATGGAATGTTATATGATTTATTTAATAGGAATGTGGTACTGTTTTACCGCCTACTTAAAGACCATCTAAGTGAAATACTTCCGATCATTTACACACCTACTGTAGGAGAGGCCATTCAACAGTACTCCCAAGAATATCACCGTCCAGGAGGTCTATACCTATCTATTGATAATATGGAGGGAATGGAAGATGCATTTAAAAACCTGGACCTTTCATCTGATGATATCGATTTAATAGTTGTTACAGATTCTGAAAGTATTCTTGGAATCGGAGATCAGGGAGTTGGCGGAATTAACATAGCCATTGGCAAATTGGCAGTCTACACTGCAGCTGCGGGAATTGATCCAAGCAGGGTGCTGCCTATTGTCCTGGATGTTGGGACTGACAATGAAAGCCTGATTAGTGATCCACTGTATATTGGTAACAGGTTTGGGCGTGTTCGCGGTGATGAATACACCGAATTCATTGATTTATTTGTTAAAAATTCTCAAGCCTTCTTCCCAAGGGTATTACTTCACTGGGAAGACTTTGGAAATATAAATGCACGAAATATAATCGATAATTATGGCGAAAAGATCCTCACTTTTAATGATGATATACAAGGTACAGGTGCAGTAACACTAGCCGCCGTAAAGTCTGCATTACAAGTAACTGGTGTTCCTTTAAAGGAACAAAGAGTTGTTGTTTTTGGTCCAGGTGCAGCAGGAATCGGTAATGCTGATCAGATGGTTGAAGCCATGATCCTTGATGGCATTTCCAGAGAAGAGGCATATGGTAACTTTTGGGCCGTCGATTATCGTGGATTGTTGATAGATGACATTCCGGATGTTTTGAAATTCCAAAAGTCGTATTGCCGGAAAGCTGAAGAAATCGAGGAATGGGCTCGGAATGAAGTCGGAATTATCCCATTATTAGAGGTAATAAAAAAGGTTAAACCAACCATCTTAATCGGCACCTCTGGTCAAACAGGAGCTTTCTCAGAAGAAGTTGTAAAAGAAATGGCAAAGCACGTGGAACATCCTATTATTATGCCGATGTCAAATCCGACTGCCTTAGCGGAAGCTGTTCCTGAAGACCTTATAAAGTGGACTCAAGGTAAAGCCTTAATAGCGACAGGAAGCCCGTTTGATGATGTTGACTATAATGGTGTGACTTATACAATCGGACAATCTAATAATGCATATATTTTTCCAGGACTTGGACTTGGTGCAATTGTCGCAGAAGCAACAATAATCTCTAAGGGCATGCTTGCAGCAGCATCATCTGCTGTTTCAAGATTATCGGATAGCAATAAGCATGGTGCTTCTTTACTCCCTTCAATCAAACAATTGCAAGAGGTTTCTAAATCTGTAGCCATCGAAGTGGCCAAGACAGCCATTGAAGAAGGAGTTGCGAAAGCGGATATAACAGATATTGAAAAAGCAATTACAGAATCCATGTGGAAGCCGGAGTACAAAACTATTCATGGGAAATAAATCCAGATTATTTTGTTGTCTCAAAAGAAAGGGATCCGTTTTAGGGGAATCTCCGTATAAGTCAGTCATAGTAGAATCTTTTAAATAGGACAATTTTTTGGAAAGAGAAGTGCATCTCGAGTGAATATTGGGAATATATTTTTAACATTGATACCAATCTTTTTTACAATTATTATTGGTTATTTGGGTGGCTATTTTAAAGTTTTTAATTCAGAATCATCCAAAGGGCTTAATACGTTAGTTACAAAATTTGCATTACCTGCACACTTATTCATTGGGATCACAACAACCTCAAAACAAACCTTAATTAATCAATGGTCATTTTTCTTAACTATGACCATAGGTGTTATTGGCTTTTACATTATCCTTTTAATAGTAGCTCGTTTGGTGTTTAAATACGATTTAACTGCAGCATCTATGTTTTCATTAAACGCAACTCAGCCAGCTTTTGCTTTTATGGGGATATCTGTATTAGGCAGTTTGTTTGGGGCGCAAGAGATAGCTATACCTATTGCGATTACCGGTATTGTGGTGAATGCCCTTCTGGATCCATTAGCAACAATAGTTGGTACGGTCGGACAATCCAGATTGGGTAAATCTAAAGATGAAAAAACAAACATTTTGGGTATCGTTTTGCATGGTCTTAGCGAACCGCTTGCATGTATTCCCTTACTTGCTGTTGTATTAACACTATTAGGGTTCCAGGCACCGGATATCATAAAAAATGCGCTCGATCAAATTGGGTCAGTGACATCTGGGGTTGCATTATTTGCTGTTGGTGTAACCGTGGGTATCCGTAAGATTAGCTTACGACCAATTGCTTTTGGTATTTCCATTTTAAAAGTTGTGGCTATTCCATTATATATGATTCTGGTTGCCCATCTAATTGGCCTTGATCATGCAGATACAATTAAAGCTATTTTGCTAGTATCATTTCCGGGATCTGCTGTAGCGGCAATGATTTCAACTAGATTTGATTCGTTATCAACTGAAACAGCATCTTCATTTGTAATTAGTACCATTCTATCTTTAATTACATTACCTATCTATATATCCTTGTTAATGTAGCCTTCTAAGTATCCATCCTTCTTGGATGGATACTTTTCAACGGAAGTTTGTGAAATACTTAACAAACTTATTGTATAACATTAACCTTTTTTTGAAAAGAGGAGATGTTGGCTATTTTTATTTAAGGGGATGGCGTTTGATTAAAGGTGTAAGTCCAGGGAAATGCGTCGCAAATAGTATCAATTGCAAAAATCGCTATTAATCAAAAAAGGGTTATAATAAAAGGATTATTATAATTACACATACGAATGCAGCAGTTGATGAAATCTAAAATCTAAATCTTCGGTGTACAGGAATCATTTTTTTACTTACAAAACGTAGTTTGTACACAATAATAATTTTTATTAATTGGTAAGTTAAAAACCAAATTATCTGATGATCAGGAACGGTTTGCAGTTCATTTAGGTGGGACTAGACATATCTGAAAAGAATTGTAGGGACATCGTTTTGGATTAAGATAGGGCCTTATTTGGGGGCTAAGCAAGAAAGAGGACTTATATCTTAGGGTATATTAGGCTGAACCTATACGAAGCGAAGTATGGGTTTTTGTTTTGTGATAAAAAGGAATGAAGAATCGTATTATACTAAAATATTCCTTTGACAATCTCCTGAAACTCCTATATATTTAGCTAGTACTTTAGTGCTTAAAAGCGTTTCAGTAATTGTGAGGAGTGAAAAGGTCCAAGCCTTACCTCAGAGAATATACAACATTGAAAGCGGGGAAATACATCATGCGTCTTGAAGATGCAAAGCTAAAACTCTCCTTACTTGAAGCAATTGGGGTTTTGGCCATTCTATTCTTAATCATTGCAACTGGTATCATACATTATGGACTTGCCCCCCATATTCCAATAATTGCGGCAATCCTTTTCTTATTTGTTTATGGGAAGATCAAGAAGCTGCCATTTTCGATTATGGAGGCGGCTATCGTCAAAGGTGCAGGTACTGGTATGGGAGCCATTTATATATTCTTTTTCATTGGAATGCTGATTTCCATCTGGATGGCAAGCGGGACGATCCCTACCATCATGTACTATGGGTTTGACTGGATTTCTGGGGAATATTTCTATGCGATCACATTTCTGGTGTGTTCGCTAATTGGGCTCTGTATCGGGAGTTCACTTACAACATCAGCCACAATCGGCGTTGCTTTAATAGGTATGGCGGCTGCGATGGATTTATCGTTGGCGATTACAGCCGGTGCAATCATTTCCGGTGCATTTCTTGGGGATAAAATGTCTCCATTATCCGACTCTACCAACCTTGCATCGGGAACGGTTGGAGCACCATTGTTTGAACATATTAATAATATGCTTTGGACTACGATTCCAGGTTTTTTAATATCGCTAATCATCTTTTACTTCCTTTCACCGAATGTCAAAGTTGCTCGTGTTGAGGAAATCGAAGCCATGACCAAAGCCCTGGAATTGGAAACGAATATAAGCATATGGAGTTTGATTCCGTTTGTCATCGTTCTAATCATGGCTTTGAAAAAGGTGTCAGCCATTCCGACATTGTCGGCAGGAATCATTTCGGCAGCCATCATCGCTTTCATTCAAACGCCTAATTTGACGGTTGCAAAACTAGCAGATATTTTATACGGCGGATTCGTACTCAAGAGTGGAATGGATCAACTTGACTCAATCTTATCGCGGGGCGGCATTGAAAGTATGATGTTCTCCGTTTCGATGGTGTTGTTGGCATTGGCGATGGGCGGACTCTTGTTTGAATTGGGAGTCATCCCTTCCATTTTAAATGCGGTCCAGGATTCATTGACGAGTGTAGCGAAAGTGATTTCGGCTACTGTATTTGCAGGAATCAGCGTGAATTTCCTAGTGGGTGAACAGTATTTGTCAGTAATACTGCCAGGGAAGGCATTTCAACAGAAATATGAAGATTTAGGCTTGCAGCCCAAAACGCTTGCGAGGGTACTTGAAGATGCGGGAACAGTTGTGAATCCTCTGGTTCCTTGGGGTGTTTGCGGTGTATTCCTGACACAGGTATTGGGTGTTTCAACCCTTGAATATGCCCCATTTGCATTCTTCTGCCTACTTTGTCCTTTGCTCAGTCTGATTTCTGGCTTTACGAAAATTGGTATCCATTATAAATGAAAAAAACAGGCGGTCGGTTTCGACTGCCTGTTTTTTTATGTGAAGTTCAATAACCTTACAGAGAAGGAAACCCCCTGACATGAAAATAAATGTCAGGGGTGTATTTGATCGATTATTTTGAAGACGCAATCTCATCTTTTGGGATGGACACGACCTGTTCTTTCTGTTCAAGTAAATTCATTCGCATTACGACATTTTGGTATATGCCCATTGAAAGCATGAGCAGCAGTAAGGAAGATCCTCCATAACTGATGAATGGAAGAGTGATCCCTGTAATTGGGATAAGACCAGTCACTCCGCCAACGTTGATGCCAACTTGAATGCCGATCATGGATGAGATGCCGATCAATAAAAGACTTCCAAAAGGATCCTTGCATTTTGCTGAAAGCACAAACCCCCTTAGGACGATAAAACCTAGTGTCAAAAGAACGAACCCGACTCCGAATATCCCGAGCTCTTCTGCAATGACGGCCATGATGAAATCAGTATGTGATTCAGGCAGGTAGCCGTATTTTTGTACACTGTCACCGAGTCCCACTCCTGTAAGGCCACCGGATCCTATCGCGAATAATGAATTGACGAGTTGATACCCGCTTTCTCCTGCCTTTCCGAAAGGGTCTGCAAACCCTGTAAAACGAGACACCTTATTTTCTGAGAGGACGGATGAGAAATTACCTGTCACGAGTACTCCTATTGCGAATATCGCAACGAATATCGCAGTAATCAAAGAAAGTTTGAATATGCTCTTAAAAGACATCCCGGATGAAATGATCATGGTACTTGAAATCAGGAAAATGACTGCTGCCGTTCCATAGTCAGGTTGAATCCCGATTAAAAAACAGATGAATACCAGAAAGAAAATCGGGGGGATGACGGCTTTATCAATACTATTGATTCGATCTTGCCTTTTTCCGTAAATGGCGGCCAGATAAATGATCATCGCCAATTTGGAAAATTCTGCAGGTTGGATCGATGCTGTCCCTAACTTGAACCAGCTTGTGGCATTTCCAGCTGTATGGCCGAAGATAAATAGCATCAAAAGGATACCGGCCATTCCAAACATCATAGACATCAAGAACATTTTGTTTTTGTACATCTTATAAGGAAGGATCATCGTGACGATCATTGCCAGGAATGAAATGAGAAAGGCCGTTTTTTGTTTCTCAAAAAAGAAATCCATGGGCTGACCGTATCGAGCAACAGCAGTAACCATACTCGAACTGTAAATCATGACTAAACCAAACAAACAGAGTAATACGACAGCGATGAAAATAGGGAAGTCGTATGCTTTAATTATTCTTTTCACTTGTGCGCTCACCTCAAATATGTATGCGCGAAAAAATCGCCTTCTTATATAGTAACGGAAAATCGGTTATATAGATAATAATTTTTATTCGATAATATGAATTTATCCTCCATTACCCAATATTAAACACTAAAACCGATAAACTAGTCTCCCGGATTTCCTTTTTGCTTATAGCCAAATTTGGATTCCTATACATTACCTTCGATAGTAAACGTGAATACTCCTTTTAATACCGAAAACTTTTTACTATATATTCCATTTATGCGGTGCTATAGAGATTACTATTCAAGGTTATTGATGACTGGGCCGTAGTTCATGGGTTTCACCAAATGAATTGTAAAACGTGACGTGATGTCGCGGATACTGTAAACGAATTTGCTAAAAGAATAACTCATCTTAAGAGGTATACTTAGCTCCAATTATGTTGCAGGGAATCGGACAGGGATTTTATGGGGAGAGGGTAACGGTTGTGAACTTGGTTCCAATCGATTATATTATACAGGCTGCTGCGTCTCTGGCATTATATAAGAGGGTTCAGGAAAAAACTCGTACTTTTAGTAGTTTATGAACGTTTCTCTCATGAAGTGTTTAAGAAAAGTAGTCAGGCACTCTTATCAATCCGTCCTGGCATATTAAGGAGTGGAATAGAGTCGCTACTATAAAATGTCACTTAGAAAGGGCGTTTTGACAGCACTGCAGCCGAGAAGTTTTGCTGCATGTTCCTCCTAGGTCGATCTTTATTTAAAGGATAAAAATGATATGGAGTACCAATAAAAATAAGGTAAAGCAAGGGGAGTAGTTATGGAAGAAATACATGACAAGTTGGAAGTGTTTTCTCCGGCAACAGGTGAGAAGATTGCGGAAATCGTCCCAACGCCATTGAAGTCGATTCCTCATATATATAAGAAATCAAGACATGCGTTCCAATCATGGTCGAATCTTCCCATCAAGGAACGACTGCACTATTTAAAACGGCTTCGATTATTGATGGTTGAAAAAATGGATGAAATAGCTGAAGTCGTTTCAAAAGATACGGGAAAAGTGAAAATTGAAGCGCTGGTTGCTGACATCATGCCCACGATTGATGCAATCAAGCATATCGAGAAACATGCAGTGAAGACTCTTTCCGGACGGAAGGTCACCACTCCACTCATGTTAATTGGTAAAAAATCTTATATCCATTATATGCCCCGTGGAACGATTCTCGTCATTTCACCATGGAATTATCCGCTGCAGCTTTCCATGGTACCTATTCTTAATGCTCTAGCAGCGGGAAATACAGTCATCGCCAAGCCATCAGAGGTAACTCCTTTAGTTGGTGTGTGCATCGAAAATCTGTTTCTTGAAGCTGGTTTCCCAGAAGGGACTATACAGTTTGCCCATGGAGGGAAAGAATTGGGTGCGGCATTAACTGAGCAAAAACCAGATTATATATTTTTTACTGGATCTGTAAGGACTGGAAAAATGATTGGTGAGGTCGCAGCAAGACACCTGATCCCAACGACTCTGGAGCTTGGCGGTAAGGATCCGATGATCGTTCTGCGTGATGCTAACTTGGAGCGGGCTGTGAACGGGGCTCTATGGGGGGCTTTCACAAATAGTGGGCAGGTGTGCATGAGTGTAGAACGGGTATATGTGGAACGACCTGTTTATAAGGAATTTCTAATGCTTCTTAAAGAAAAAACGAAGTCCATGAGGCAGGGAGTGCAATCGAACGATGATATCGGTTCAATGACTTTCCCGGCACAAGTTGATATTGTGGCTGGACACCTAGAGGATGCACTGAATAAGGGGGCCGTACTTGAAACCGGAACACCTCCAAAAGAGTGGAAAAAGGGACAGACCCATTTCATTCCGCCGGCAATTCTGTCCAATGTCGATCATTCCATGAAAATCATGAAAGAAGAAACGTTCGGACCCGTGTTGCCTGTTATACCTTTCGATACGGAGGAAGAAGTGATCGCCCTGGCAAATGAAAGTGAATATGGACTCAATTCCAGCGTTTGGACAATGGATAGGGAAAAAGCAAGCAGGATTGCGTCACGGTTAGTAACTGGGGCGGTGACGATCAATGATGTGCTGATAACGGTTGCTAATCATCATTTACCATTTGGCGGTGCCAAACAAAGTGGGGTTGGCCGCTATCATGGCGAGCATGGATTGAAGATTTTTTGCCATGAAAAAGCGATCATGATCGATAATGGTAAAAACAATACAGAAATACAATGGTATCCATATGAAGGGAAATACCCGAGTTTTTTATCGCTGTTTCAGAACTACTTTTCTGCCAAACCGAACTGGATTCGTTTCGGCAAAGAATATTTGCGATTGATGAAATTATCCAAAGGGAACCGAAAGTGAGATCCATTTATAAAAAAGATTGTTATTTTCATAACTCGCGCGTATACTATTAATATACTTAATAACTGATTTTCCTTTTCAAAGGGGAGTAGCGTTAGGGTTCGCCCTAAAACAAAGTCGTCATTACGTGGATGTTAAACATTCATCGGCTTTGTTGACATGATTTCATGTTCAGCAAGACCTTTGCCTATACGGCAGAGGTCTTTTTATTTTGCCAATGCCAATAGGAAGGAAATACTAACTATTGGAGGTTGAATGGATGGAAGCATCAATATTATTGGAATATGGCTGGGTCCTTCTTATCTTGGTTGGATTGGAAGGGATACTTGCTGCGGATAATGCAGTCGTCATGGCTGTCATGGTTAAGCATTTGCCAAAAGAACAACAGCGAAAAGCCTTGTTTTATGGTCTGATGGGAGCTTTTGTTTTCCGCTTTGCAAGTTTATTCCTTATTTCCTTTCTTGTCGACGTGTGGCAAGTTCAAGCAATCGGTGCGATTTATTTACTTTTCATTGCTTTTCAGAACATTTACAAAAAATACGCTGGTAAAGGTGATAAGGAAATCAAGAAACCCAAAAAGCAATCTGGCTTCTGGATGACCGTGGTAAAGGTTGAAGCGGCTGATATAGCTTTCGCAATCGATTCCATGTTGGCTGCCGTCGCACTGGCTGTTACACTTCCTGCAACAGGCTGGATGAAAGTAGGCGGTATTGACGGAGGGCAATTCGCTGTCATGTTCCTCGGAGGTTTGATTGGATTGGTCATTATGCGATTTGCAGCAACTGCATTCGTGAAGTTGCTTCATCAGCGTCCTTCACTTGAAATGGCAGCATTTTTGATTGTGGGTTGGGTTGGAGTGAAATTGGCGGTACACACACTTGCACACCCTTCATTGGCTGTCATCGATCATCATTTCCCTGAATCAACTCTTTGGAAATCGATTTTCTGGGCTGTTTTGATTGGAATTGCAGCAGGTGCATGGATCATTTCAAGCAAAAAAGAAAAAAAAGAAAAAGAAGAGAAAAAAATACAGGAAGCTTAAAAAAACAGGCCTGCTGGTCACGCCTAGAGTTTGTAGTCAAAAGGGGTTTTACCTAAAATTTCAAAACAAAGTTGATTGGAACGAAAGGTGCGAGACTCCTGCGGGAAAAGCGCGTCGAGGGGAGACCCCGCGGGCGCAAGGCGCCGAGGAGGCTCCCGGACCGCCCGCGGAAAGCGAGTGCCTGGAGTGGAAATCAACGTTTGAGGTTTTATAAACCTTCATAAAAACTGAAACAAACTTGATTTTCATCGAGTTTATCTACAGTCTGTAGGCGTGCTGGTCACGCCTATTTTTTTTGCTTCTTAATGTATTTATGGAGATGACCCTCAAAAGCGCAGGTATGTTTACGTATGATATGTTAAAAGATGTGAATATTAAATTCCGGTTATAAAAATGACAATTGTCCCATTGTATTGGACGAAAACCCGGAAAAAGTTATTTTACTGTAATTGCACTGTAATAAACGAGAAAAAACTAAGTATTTTATCATGTTGATATATTATGTGATTTCATTTAAATCGCAAAAATAGTTCTTTTGGTACTGTCTTTTAGACTCCCTCCGCTTAAGATAAGTATGTTGATGCGTATTTTATGTTCAACAGGAGCGAGGTGAGCAAATGCTTGGATTGTTGTTTACAGCATTCAAAAAAAAGCGTTCTTTAGAAGAAACCGTATTGAAAATTCAACAAGGCGATATTAGCCTTCGTAATGATACTATAGAATCATTCAAACCTTTTATTGCGAAAACCGTCTCGTCGGTTTGCAAACGTTACATATACGAATCGGATGATGAATTCAGTATTGGTATGATTGCTTTTAACGAGGCTATCGATAAATATTCCCCGGAAAAAGGCCGTTCTTTATTGGCATTTGCCGAAACCCTCGTTAAACGAAGGGTTATAGATTATTTAAGAAGCCAATCCAAACAAAAAGAAGTACTATTGGATTTATCACTGAATGATGATAATGATCAAAGCCATATATATATCGATAATGAAAATTCCATCAATGAATACGAGAAGCAGAAGGAATCGGAAAGAAGAAAAGAAGAAATTCAGCTTTATATAAGCCATCTACAGGATTTTGGTCTGTCATTTGAGGATTTAGTTGAAAACTCTCCCAAACATGCAGATGCCAGGAAGGGAGCTATCATGATCGCTAAATTGTTAATGGAAGATGACGAACTGAAAGAAACCCTGTTTGCAAAAAAGCGGCTGCCCGTAAAACAGCTTGAGGGAAAAGTGGAAGTAAGCAGAAAAACGATTGAACGGAACAGAAAATACATCATTGCTGTGGCAATCATAATAAACGGAGATTTTTTGTATTTGAATGATTATATAAAAGGGGCTATCGATGGATGAAAAAAGGAGTTATTCTTTCAGTTAATAAGCGATATGTAACCCTATTGACCCCCGAGGGTGAATTTCTGAAAACCAAAAGGCAGGAGCGGGTATATGAAGTGGGTGAGGAAATCACTTTTTCACCTGCTAAACAAAATTTCACTTTAGCTTTTTCCAATTTTCATTCATCTTTCAAAAAAACGGCCGTGCTAAGCATTGCCTCCACCTTCTTGATACTCTTTTCGATTCTTCCTTCTTATTTCTCTGGTCACGTGTCAGCATATATGACGATAGATGTGAATCCAAGCATTGAATTGGAGCTTGACGATGATTTAGAAGTTCTCAAACTTACCGGTTTAAATGAAGACGGCAAGCTTGTGATTGATCATCTGAAGGACTGGAAAGGAAAGAATATAAAGACTGTTACAAACCGAATCGTTGAAACGACGAAGCAACTTGGTTATTTGAAAGGAAATAAAAAAATAGTCGTTTCCACAACGTTATTGGAAAAAAATAAAGAACTGGATAAGAATTTAAAAGAAGAGATAAAAGAAATATCTGAGCAGGATAATGTTTCTGATACAAGAATGAAAGTGATCCAGGCAACAAAAAGCGATCGGAAGCAAGCAAGGGAACAAGGCATATCCACGGGTAGGTATCTCGAAAAGAAGTTGAATGAAGATAAAGGAAAGGTAAAAGTCAATAAGAGGGAGCCTGCTCCAGCGCCAGTTAAAAAAATCGAGGGAAAGGTTGTTATTCCGAAAGAGAAGGGTGTAACGCTGAGTACGGAAAACAAATCGGATGGGGAAAAGAAAAAAGAGAATGATGCAATTGAAATAAAGCAAAAGCCGGCTAATGAAGCCAAACCGACTGAAAGGAAAGGCCCGGCAACGCAATTTACCAAAATTAAGGGACAAACCGAACGGGTAGATACAATTGGAAAACGGAATGCCATAAATGGAAACAAGGAAAAAAGCAACAAGTCAAAAGGAAAATCGGATAGCGATCACAGCAACCAATCAAAGAACGAGCAGAAAAATGAAAAGAGTGATAAAAAGATCGATGTGAAAAAAGTTCCATCAGTCAATGAAAAGAATAATAATGATCATAAAAAGCACGACAGGCAGGATAAACAAGGGAAGCACAATAACCAGGATAGGCAGGATAAACAAGGGAAGCACAATAACCAGGATAGGCAGGATAAACAAGGGAAGCACAATAACCAGGATAGGCAGGATAAACAAGGTAAGCAAGATAACCAGGATAGGCAGGATAAACATGGTAAGCAAGATAACCATGATAAGCAATATAAACAAGATAAGAAAGATTGGGATAAGTCGAAATGGGGTAAAGGCAATAATGGAAACGGAAATGGACATAATGATTAAAAAGAGTCCAGCATGCAGCTGGACTCTTAGCCATGGATATTAAATTGTAATAAGAATTATTGACCTTTAAGTTGAGATTGTGCTTGTTGTACAAGACGTTTCGTGATTTCTCCGCCAACTGAACCATTGGCACGTGCTGAAGTATCGGAACCTAATTGTACACCGAATTCAGATGCAATTTCATATTTGATTTGTTCTAATGCTTGTTCGATTCCAGGAACAAGAAGGTTGTTACTGCTGTTAGCCATTTGAATCTCCCCTTTACTTTTTCAACGGCTTTTGCCGCTGTAATGATAGTATAAGTAGAATGTGGAGTTTTACTTATATGAGCAGCATCAAAGTTATTGGTAAACCTGCCTATTTGTTGTAAGTAAGTCAGTTTTAAAAGAGAATGGAAAAAAGAATGAAAAAAGAATGAAAAAAGGGTAAACTAGATTTTTAATGGTTATGTGATTCGCATAACTATAAAGGAGTAAGAAAGGAAACTCTTTATGTTTGCTATCAAAAAAATATTATCAAAGTTAACACCCGCTCAGCTTATCGTCGGTTATTACTTTTTGGCCGTAAGTATCTCGACCATATTGTTGAGTCTGCCGGTTGCTCTTAAGCCAGGCGTGGAATTTAAATTCATGGATGCATTATTCACAGCCGTAAGTGCAGTTAGTGTAACAGGCCTAACAGTTGTTAGTTTACCCGAAGTGTATAATGAGGTAGGCTATTTCATTCTAATGTTTGTTCTCCAATTTGGCGGTATTGGCATTATGACACTTGGAACGTTTTTTTGGTTGATTTTGGGTAAGAAAATCGGTTTGAAGGAAAGACAATTGATCATGACAGATCAAAACCAATCGAATCTTTCGGGTCTTGTTAAATTATTGATTCAAATCATTCAGATATTTGTCGTAATTGAAATGATTGGAGCTCTAGTTTTAGGCATTTACTTTCTGAATTATTTTCCTAACTGGAAAGAAGCCTTTTTAAATGGCTTATTTTTAGCCATAAGTGCCACCACGAATGCTGGTTTTGATATTACCGGTATTTCAATGATTCCATTTAAAGACGATTATTTTGTACAGTTCATCACGATTATCCTGCTTACCCTTGGAGCAATCGGGTTTCCTGTCTTGATTGAGTTGAAAGAGTTTTTATCCAATAAAGCCCGTACTTATAAGTTTCATTTTTCTTTGTTCACGAAGCTGACATCAGTCACTTTCTTTTCCCTTATCATTGGGGGAACGATCCTGATTCACTTGCTGGAAATGAACGGGTTTTTTAAAGATAAAAACTGGCACGAATCTTTTTTTTACTCTCTATTTATGTCATCGAATACGAGAAGTGGTGGCCTTGCAACGATGAATGTGAGCGATTTTTCGGAACCGACCCTTTTATTGCTGAGCATTTTGATGTTCATTGGAGCATCCCCAAGTTCAGTCGGGGGAGGGATACGGACAACGACTCTGGCCATCATGATTCTATTTTTATGGAATTTCATGAGGGGAAGGCGTTCCATTAAAGTGTTCAAGCGGGAGATTCATCCCGATGATATTCGAAAGGCGACAGCAGTTATGATCATGGGATCGCTCCTTTGCATAATCGCGGTCTTCATTTTATCGATTACTGAGAATTTTACTTTGATGCAAATCATTTTTGAAGTATGCTCGGCTTTTGGTTCAGTTGGACTTTCGATGGGAATTACGCCTGAACTCAGTAATACCGGTAAGATTGTCATTATGATCATTATGTTCATTGGCCGTGTCGGGATAACGTCCCTCCTGTATATCATAGGCCATAAAGAAGTTACGGAAAATTATCATTATCCAAAGGAACGTGTCATCATTGGGTAAATGATTTAAGTAGAACAGTAACCTTTCCATCTAGGAAAGGTTTTTTATTTTGTTTGCAGGAATCATGGACAAAATGTTGAAATTTACCTATAAGTGAGTATTCAACTATTTAAACATACAAAAATATGCTTAATTTGCCCCCTTACTTTGAATTCATTCGGATGAAGTATAAATCATTTTGGTGAGGAGGTGGAAGAAGTGAAGAAATATACTGGAAGGATCTTTGTCCCTGCCCTTTTCTTCATATTGATATTACCCTATATAGGGTGGCTGGGGCATGAAGAACGAAGGTTTTCCGCCTTTGCAGGAATATATTTAATCGTAATTTTAACCATTGCCTGGTGTTTGGGTGCCATCTTCGATCATAACCGGAAAACGATTGCTTTGTTGCAGGATAGCGAAGGGCGTTATCGCATTATCTCCAATTATTCTAAAGAATTAATCAATAGCTTCAATGAGGTCGTTTTCCAAACGGATGAGAAAGGGAAATGGTTGTATTTAAACCCGGCATGGAAATCGATGAGTGGTGCAACCGTGAATGAATCCCTGGGGCTTCACTTTTCTAAGCATATGGATAACGCTTCTTATCAAGACGTATTAAAGACCTTTGCGGACTCCTTTCATCGAGGGGATAAATATTTTCGTGCGGACATTAAACTAAATGCGAAAAAGGGAACAAGTTGGGTTGAAGCATTCGTTAAACTAATTTACGATGACGCTGGGAAATTTATCGGGACGGCGGGCATATTATCGGAAATCAATGAACGTAAACATGCGGAGGAAAAGCTTGTGAGCCAAAACGAACACCTGGCAATCACATCAAGCAAATTATCAACGGCTGCCCAACTTGCGGCAGGGATTGCACATGAGGTCAGGAACCCGATGACAGCGATAATGGGATTCGTGAAGTTGATTAAAGATGGCGGTTCTGAAAAGCAGGAATACTATGATATTATTTTTTCGGAAATAAATCGAATCGAGCAAGTTCTGAATGAACTCTTGCTGCTATCGAAACCTGCTGAGGCGGTTTTTCTTGAGAAGGATTTAAAGGAGAGCTGCAACCATGTCGTAACGCTGTTGGAGACAAATGCCGTACTGAACAATATTCAAATTCATAAAAATTATGATTCAGAACCTATTTTTATGTACTTTGATGAAAACCAAATCAAGCAAGTATTAATAAACATGATAAAAAATTCCATAGAATCGATGCCGAATGGCGGAAATATTTTTGTGAGCATAAATGAAAAAAATGGGGAAGTTTTTTTGAGCATTTTGGATGAAGGGGAGGGTATCCCGGAAAACTCCCTTCAAAAAATAGGAGAGCCATTTTTCACTACAAAAACAACAGGAACGGGATTGGGTCTTTCCGTTTGTTTTAGAATCATCGAAAAGCACGGAGGAAAAGTTTTCATCACGAGTGAACTGAAAAAAGGTACGAAAATCGTTTGTATCTTTCCAACCGTCCAACAAAGGGAATATAGTGAGAACGAAAAGGTCCGGATGCAGGGCCACGAATGACAAGAAAATAATGATTTAATCGTTGAAAAAATCTGAATATTATGTATATACTTTAAGAGTAATAACATACTAACCGGTTAGTAAGTTTAAAAGGAGGAATTCAATTTGAACTTTGAACATACTCAAAAGGTGAAAGATCTGGAAAAGAAGTTAACGGAATTCATGGAAAAGCACGTTTACCCAAATGAATCAATATACAAGAAGCAGCTTGAAGCACAGAAGAGCCGCTGGAGTGAAATACCCCCGATTTTATCTGAATTGACGGCAAAAGCAAAAGAAGAAGGATTATGGAATTTATTTTTACCTGATAGCGGTTATGGCGCGGGTTTAACAAATCTAGAATATGCCCCGCTTTGTGAAATCATGGGTAGGTCGTCGATAGGGCCTGAAATCTTCAACTGTAATGCGCCGGACACTGGTAATATGGAAGTGTTGGTGAGATACGGTTCAGATGAACATAAGGAACGCTGGCTGAAGCCCTTGCTTGCTGGGGAAATCCGCTCATGTTTCTCGATGACAGAACCGGAAGTGGCGTCTTCCGATGCGACCAATATCGAATGCAGGATAGAAAAGACGGGTAATGAGTATGTCATAAACGGCCGAAAATGGTGGTCTTCAGGCGCAGGCGATCCCCGATGCAAGATTGCCATCGTCATGGGTAAGACGGATCCTGAGGCGTCCAAGCATGAACAACAGTCAATGATTCTTGTACCGCTGGATACACCGGGTGTCAAAATCGAGAGAATGCTCCCTGTGTTTGGTTATGATCATGCCCCGCATGGCCATGCCGAAATCACTTTTGAAAATGTGAGGGTCCCGGCAACGAATATTCTATGGGGTGAAGGCAAAGGATTTGCGATTGCCCAAGGAAGACTCGGACCCGGAAGGATACATCATTGCATGAGGCTGATCGGCGCTGCTGAAAGAGCTCTTGAAGAATTATGTAAGCGCATTCAAAATCGTGTCGCTTTTGGTAAAACATTGGCGAGACAAGGTGTGATCATGGAGTGGGTTGCTGATTCACGCATTGAAATCGAACAAGCAAGACTTCTGACCTTAAAAGCTGCTTATATGATGGATACTGTCGGGAACAAGGAAGCGAAGGCGGAGATTGCCATGATAAAAGTGGTGGCACCAAATATGGCATTGAATGTGCTGGACAGGGCCATCCAAGGCTTTGGAGCTGCAGGGATTTCCGATGATTTCCCTTTTGCTGCACATTGGGCAAATGCACGGACTTTAAGGCTTGCTGATGGTCCCGATGAAGTTCACCGCTCACAAGTTGCTAAGATAGAACTTCGAAAATACCAGCAAAAGCATGAGGTGAAAATATGAAAGTTACCGACTTATTCGATCTAACTGGAAAGACGGCGATCATAACAGGTGGAGGGAGAGGATTGGGAGCACAAATAGCGACCGGCTTTGCCGAAGCTGGGGCAAATGTCGTTCTTTGTTCAAGGAAGAAGGAGGCATGCGACGAAGTTGCTTCACAAATCGAAAAGCTTGGAGTCAGGGCGCTTTCCCTGAAGTGTGATATCACCAATCCTTCAGATGTACAGGAAGTTGTTAACGAAACTTACCGTGAATTTGGTGCCATCGACATTTTAGTAAACAATAGCGGGGCATCCTGGGGGGCACCAGCCGTCGACATGCCCCTTGAAGCATGGCAGAAGGTGATGAATGTCAATGTAACCGGAACCTTTATCATGAGCCAGACAACAGGCAGGGTCATGATTGAACAGGGACATGGGAAAATCATAAACATCGCTTCCGTTGCCGGATTAGGGGGGACCGACCCGAGGGTGCTCGATACGGTCGGATATAATACGAGTAAAGGGGCGGTCATTACTTTAACGAAGGATTTAGCTGTTAAATGGGGTCAGCATAATATCAATGTTAATGCAATCGCACCCGGATTCTTTCCGACAAAAATGACGAAAGGGGTTCTTGAGCAAGGAAAGAATCCTATCTTGGATTCCACGCCGCTAAAAAGATTAGGGAGTGATGATGATTTGAAAGGGGCAGCGGTTTTCCTGGCCTCAAAGGCATCCGATTTTGTGACTGGAAATATCTTGATTGTCGATGGGGGTTCACATGCAAAGTAATGAAAGATGAGTAAATATGGCTGGAGGGTATGAAATGATGAATGAAAAAAAATGGCTTTCCGTTTATCCTGATTCAATTTCAAAGGAAATAAAAGTCCCTGAGTTTCCGATGCAAAGGATCCTTCAAAATGCATGTCAGTCCTATCCAAACAATACAGCTATTACTTTTTATGACCGAAAGATATCCTATCAGGAACTTTTTCATGCGTCGCAAGCCTTTGCTTCAGCCCTGCAAAAAAAAGGTGTTCAAAAAGGCGATCGTGTCGCCATCATGCTACCTAACTGTCCGCAATACGTTATAGCTTATTATGGATCGTTGGCAACAGGAGCCATTATCACCCAAATCAACCCAATGCTGGTTGAAAGGGAACTTCAGCATATTTTACAGGACTCCGGTGCTGAAACGATCGTTGTATTGGATGGATTATACCCGAAAGTGAAAAGTGTGCAGCAACATGCAAATCTGAAAAATATCATCGCCGTAAGCCTTCAGTCTTCGGATGCAGATTTCCAGCCTGATGCTTCTTTTGACCAATTCATGAAGGCAGGGGACGGCAAAATCAATCACGTATCAATCGATCCGGAAAATGATATAGCCGTTCTTCAGTATACAGGAGGAACAACCGGCCGTTCAAAAGGGGCGATGCTGACTCACAGCAATATTCTGGCCAATGTCGTTCAATCGTATGAATTCTTCAAGCATGAATTAAAAATGGGCTCTGAAAGAACGCTGTCGGTCATCCCGCTTTTTCATGTTTTTGGAATGACGTCCGCAATGAATTTATCCGTGTATATTGCGGGTGATTCCATCATGCTGCCACGATTTGAAATAGAAGAGGTGCTGGAAACGATTAAGCGTGAACAGCCGACCACTTTTCCTGGTGTACCGACCATGTATGTAGCGTTGACGAATCATCCAAAGGCAGAAGAATATGGAATGGGCTCAATCCAGGTCTGTAACAGCGGAAGTGCACCGATGCCCGTGGAACTGCTGCGTGAGTTCGAACGAAAATCAGGTGCGAAGATATTGGAAGGCTACGGTCTTACGGAAGCTTCGCCAACAACGCATTGTAACCCGGCATTTGCAAAAAGGAAGCCTGGGAGCGTCGGGATTGGTTTCCCTTCGACTGAATATAAAGTGATGGACCTGGGGGACGGGACAAAAGAAATGGACCCTGGCGAATTGGGGGAATTGGTCGTCAAAGGACCTCAAGTGATGAAAGGTTACTGGAATATGCCGGAGGAAACGGCGGTGACCCTTAGGGATGGTTGGCTTTATACGGGTGATATCGCCAAAGTTGATGAAGACGGTTATCTCTATATTGTCGACAGGAAAAAAGATTTGATCATCGCAAGTGGTTATAATATATATCCGCGAGATGTAGAGGAAGTTCTTTATGAACATCCTGCTGTCCAGGAAGCGGTTGTCATCGGAGTTCCAGATGCTTACCGAGGGGAGTCGGTAAAAGCTGTGCTTGTACTTAAAAATAATAAAACGGCAAATGAACGGGAAATCATCGATTACTGCCGAGCAAACCTATCGGCTTATAAAGTTCCGCATTTCGTTGAATTTCGTGATGAGTTACCGAAAACAAATGTCGGAAAGATTTTAAGGCGTGCTTTAAGAGAAGAACTTTCCAGGAAATAAGAGGGCTTTGATAGTACGAACGCGTATGATATCAATTCAGCTGAAATTTTAACAGATTGCGAGGATGCAAACATGAAAGAAAAAATGACAGAACATAGCATACGCTTATTTGAAAAGAAGGGCTTTAGTGAAACGTCGATTTCCGATATCGTCGAGTCGGTCGGGGTTACGAAGGGAACGTTTTATTATTACTTTACGAGCAAAGAGCAGTTACTTATGGATATTCATCTAGCTTATATAGGCGAGTTGCTTAGTGAGCAGGAAATAATAATGTTGGATCCTGGGAAAAGTTGTAGGGATAAGCTTTTCGATATGGTATTGATGCTGTTAAAAAGCATCAAAACCAAAAAATCCAGCGCAACGGTGTTTTTCCGTGAAATGAAAAATCTAAGTGATGAAAAACTTGCACAAATCCTTCCTAAGCGGGATGAGTTCCGTAATAAAATCGAGCAAGTGCTGATTAGCGGCATCGAGAACGGAGAACTACGTTCCAATCTCGATGCATCCATCATCTCTTTTGCTATTTTGGGTGTGGCCAATTGGAGCTATCATTGGTTCGACCCAGAAGGTGAAAAAACCGAGCAGGAAGTTGCAGCCATTTTTATGGGGATGATTCTGCAGGGAATTGAAGCGTGACCAGGTTACATACTAACCAGTTAGTAGAAGGGAGATAGAAGGCATGACCAACAAGCAAATTCAATCAATAACCGTAATTGGGGCTGGGCAGATGGGGCATCAAATTGCGATGCTTGCTGCACTTGGAGGTTACGAAACGATTCTTCAGGATGTTCAGGAAAACGCGTTGAATACAGCCCAAGAAAAATTGGACGTCATTTTGACTAAATGGGTTCAAAAAGGAAAATTGTCCGAAGATCGTAAGTTGGCTGCTTTTAGCCGTCTTCAATATACCACCGATCTTGAGAAAGCGGCCAGTGGAGCTGATTTGATCATTGAAGCGGTTGTTGAAAAACTTGATGTGAAACGGGAAGTCTTCGCTACACTTGAAGAATTGGCGCCAGCAGAAACCATTTTTGCAACGAATAGTTCAACGATTGTCAATAGCCTGATTGCTAGTGTGACGAATCGTCCGGATAAGTTCATTAATATGCATTTCTTTTTCCCGCCTCTAATAATGGATTGTGTTGAAGTTGTCATGAGTGATCAAACATCGGAGGAAACAGCGAAGCTTGCGATGGAAGTCACAGAGAGAATGAATAGGACAGGAGTTTTGTTAAGGAAAGAGATATCGGGATTCGTAGCAAACCGAATTTTGGGAGCGTTGCAGCGTGAGGCCTTATATTTGTATGAGGAAGGAATTGTGGACTATAAGGATATCGATTTAATTTGCAGGAAAGCTTTAGGCCATCCCATCGGCCCTTTTGAACTGATGGATCTATCAGGTATTGATGTTGGATATTTTGTCATGCAGCAGCGATACAATGAAACTGGAAATCCAGAAGACAAGCCAAATGCTTGTATAGAAGAAAAGGTGAATAAAGGACAATTAGGCAGGAAAACAGGAAAAGGCTGGTATGATTATCCAAACCAAGGAGTGAAGAATTGATGACAAAATTAATTAGAGTGGTTAAGGAAAATAAGCTTGCGGTCATCACCATCGATAATCCTCCATTAAACGTAATCAGTAAACAAGTATTCAGAGAATTGGGAGAAACATTCGATGAACTTTCAAAAGATACTGAAACTGTTGCGGTACTCATAACCGGTGCAGGCAATATCGCATTTGCCGCTGGTGCGGATATAAAAGAATTCCCTAACATGATGGGGAACCCGAATATGAAAGAAATGGTAAAGGAAAGTCATGCCGTCCTAACCAAAATCGACCAGTTACCTAAACCTACGATAGCTGTATTAAATGGCCTGACTTTGGGCGGTGGATGCGAACTGGCTCTGGCCTGTGATTTGAGAGTGGCAGAAACACAGGTTCAAATTGGTCTGCCGGAAGTGAAATTGGGCTTATTTCCTGGAGCTGGCGGTACACAGCGTTTGTCCAGACTTGTAGGAAACGCAAAAGCAAAAGAGATTATCTTTACCGGTGATCCGCTTGGTGCCATAGAAGCGGAAAAGATCGGGCTTGTCAATAAAGTCGTTGAGCAAGGCTGCGGCTTATCGGAAGCGAAAATCTTGGCCTCACGATTGACAAGGCACTCACTTCAGGCACTTTCGAGAATCAAGAAAGCGATTAATGAAGGAAGTGAGGCAACGCTTGAACAAGGTCTAGAGATTGAAACGAATCTATTTCAAGAAATCTTCCAAACTGAAGATGTTAAAGAAGGGGTTTCCGCTTTCTTGGATAAACGTAAACCTGCTTTCGTACATCGTTAATCAAGGAGGGGTCTTATGCATGAATTGGAAGTCAACGTCCGTTTTTCCGAAACGGATGCTTTGGGCCACATCAATAACACAAGCTATTTCATATACCTCGAAGAAGCACGCATGAAATTTTTTGAAGCATTAGGCCTAGCGGCGAATGCCGAATCTTGGAATTTTTTGTTAGCCTCCACTAAATGCGACTTTATTGCTCAGGGATTTTTCAATCAACTCTTGACCATCCGTACATCTTTGACAAAGGTAGGTACGAAAAGTTGTGAAATGGTCCATGATATCCTCTGTTCACAAACTGGGGAAGTGATTGCTAGGGGAAGTGCAGTTTTAGTCTGTTTTAATTTTTTGAATCAAAAAAGTGAACCTATTCCTGAATTTATTAAAGAAAAGCTCATTTCACATCTTGTTCATAATTAGAATGAAAAAAGTCTAAAGGAGGGAAGAACATGGTTGACGATACGATTCCTGTTCGGCCCGGCGAGGAACTGAATATTGTTGCATTAGAAGGTTTCCTAAGAAAAAATGTATTGGATCTTCCAAATGAACCGTTAGAATTGCAACAATTTTCCACGGGCTATTCCAATTTGACCTATCAGCTGAAAATTGGTGAGTGGGAGGCTGTCCTCAGAAGGCCACCTCTTGGTCCTGTTGCTCCAAAGGCACATGATATGAAGCGTGAACATCATATCCTTTCTTCAATCAACCCATATTTTCAAGCAGCTCCCGAGCCTATTCTGTTCTCGGATGATGAATCGATTGCGGGGGCCCCTTTTTTCCTAATGGAAAGGAAACATGGAATTGTAATAGATACCGAATTTCCCAAGGGAATCGAGCCTACTGTTGAAAAGTGCAGACAGCTTTCATATGTGATGGTCAATCGGCTTGCTGATCTTCACTCGATTCCCCATGAGAAAACGAGGTTGGTGGAAATTTCCAAACCTGAAGGGTTCATTGAAAGACAAGTACGCGGATGGATTTCCCGCTATGAGAGAGCAAAGACAGATGAAATCAAGGAAATTCGTCCGCTTATCGATTATTTTCAACAGAATATCCCGAAATATAGCCAGACTTCAATTATCCATTATGACTATAAGATCAATAATGCCATGTTTAACAAGGACCTTACAGAGATGGTTGGTTTATTTGATTGGGAAATGTCCACCGTGGGTGATCCGCTAGCCGATCTAGGAGTGGCTTTAAGCTACTGGACGGAAAGCGGTGACCCGGAACTTATCAAATTCGGTGTGGGTCAAGCGTCAATCACGACTTTAACCGGTTTCCTGACACGAAGGGAATTTATCGAGACGTACGCAGCAAGAAGCGGCAGGGATGTTTCCAACGTCGATTTTTATTTAACCTTTGGTTACTTTAAGTTAGCTGTCATCCTTCAGCAAATCTATTATCGATATAAAAAAGGCCAGACAAATGATCCCCGTTTTTCCAATCTCGGAAAAACGGTTAAAAGCTTACTCACTCATGCTGCAAATGTAGCTGCGAAGGAAGTTTAATTAAATGGAATATATACAAAACATTCATTTGCTACTAAAAAAAGAAGAGATAGATAGGGAAAAGCTTCAAGAGGGGGATAAAGTTGCGGTCATCCTGGATGTGTTATTAGCGACCACAACGATTATTTCAGCACTTCATGATGGAGCACGCCAGGTGATACCTGTCATGGATCCAGTGGATGCCTTGGTGAAAAGCAAGGAATTGGACCATGGGGATTCCATAGTGGCAGGGGAACTAAAAGCAAAGCCGGTTGATGATTTAATGTATCCAAGTCCGACGCTATTGAGTAAGTTGGTACCTGGCAAAACTTTAATATTGTCCACGACTAATGGAACGGTTGCGCTAAGGAATTCAGCCGCTGCCAAAAAGGTTTATATCGCATCTTTGTTAAATAATCCGTCAGTTGCTGAAAAAATAAAAAAACATCATAAAACAGAAACGATCATCATCGTTTGTTCGGGAAACTCAGGTGAATTCAGTCTGGAAGACTTTTACGGTGCAGGTCATTTGATAGATTGCCTGATTGCTGGATCACAAGGTACGTTCATACTCAACGATGCAGCAAAGGCTGCAAAAGCGCTTTATCGAACGAATAGCGAAAATGCCTTTGATATCCTGAAATCATCATATGTCGGACAGTTGTTTGACAAACACAGCTTGATCGCAGATTTGGAATTGGCGGCGCAAAAAGGTTCGATGGATCTTGTCCCAGAGTTGGTGGATGGAAAGATCGAAGCTGAATTGAAAAGGCAGGAAACGTAGTTCAAAACCTGGATAAGGAGTGAAGGGCATGAGATTTTCACAGTCAATAGCGGTGGTGACAGGTGCAGGTTCCGGTATTGGGAAAGCTACAGCGATGCGCCTGGCGGACGAAGGGGCAAAAGTGTTGTTGGTAGGGCGGACGAAAGAAAAGCTGGAGGAAGCAGCTGCAGAAATCAATGCAAGGCACACGATTCCCGTAGCCGACATTTTCCCTGCAGATGTTACCGTCGAGGAAGATGTAAAGAATCTGGCCATGTATGTGAAGGAACAATATCGTGACCTTCACATTTTAATCAATAATGCAGGTGGATCAAAGTCCTCGAAGCTTTTGGATACATCTGAAGCTGATTGGGATATGATTCAACATGTCAATTTGAAAAGTGTCTTTCTAGTTTCCAAGTACTTGGGAAAAGTGATGGAAGAAGGAGTTGGCAGTGGAAATAAAGCCATCAATCGGGCAATCGTGAATGTGGCTTCACTGTCAGGACATCAGGCAGGGGCATTCATCCCGCATTACAGCTCTGCTAAAGCAGGGGTCATCAGTTTAACGAAATCATTGGCACTGGAACTCGCTGCAGCCGGCATTCGGGTCAATTCCGTATCACCGGGATTCATTGAAACGCCTTTAACGGAGGATGGATTGCAAAATGAGAAATTCGTAAAGTCGATTCAACGGAACACGGCACTGGAAAGAGTGGGGAAAGCGGAGGAAATAAGTAATGTCATTACCTTTGCTGCTTCGCCGGAGGCTTCCTATATGACTGGGACGGATTTATTGGTGGATGGCGGCTGGTTGATCAAATAGAAAAAGGGGATGGGTAAATGTTAAAAGAACACTTATTGACAGAGGTAACCGATAATGTAATGATCCTGACTTTGAATCGTCCTGAAAGCTTGAATGCATTTAGCCCGGATATGATTGCAAGCTTAACGAAAGCGATTAAGGATGTAAAACAAACACCACATATAAGGGCAGTCATTATCAAAGGGGCGGGAAGATCATTCACTGCGGGAGGTGACGTTAAGTCAATGGGGAAGGCCTCTGCAAGTCAATTGTATGATCATGTTGGCAGAATGAATGAATGCATATTGGCTCTGGATGCTTCTGAGGTTCCCGTAATCGCTGCCGTCCATGGATTTGCGGCAGGAGCCGGATTTAATTTGGCACTCGCCTGTGATTTGATCGTGGCTTCCGATGATAGTCAATTTGCCATGAGTTTTTCACAGGTAGGCCTGATCTCTGATGGAGGTGGTTCGTATTTTTTACCTAAATTAGTAGGGCCCCACCTTGCAAAGCAGCTCTTCTTTACTGCCGAGCCAATTTCTGCGGAACGCTTATACCAGTTAGGTGTCATTAATTATATATATCCACTCAATCAACTTGAAGAGGAATCATTGAAACTTGCGGAAAAGCTGGCAAATGGACCGACAAAAGCTTATGGGATGATGAAAAAGCTCGTTAGCCATTCATTTACGGCTACACTTGATGAAATGCTCGAACAGGAACGTATCACGCAAACCCTGATGGCCTCCACAGAAGATCATCTGGAGGGAGTTGCAGCATTCAAAGAAAAAAGAAAACCGGAATTTACAGGGAATTAATAAGGGAGGGATAAAGATGAGAGCCATTCATTTTGAAGAATACGGCGGACCGGAAGTACTGAAATTGACTGAAATGGAAAGGCCCGTGCCAACTGGGCATGAAGTTCTGATTGAAATCGATTGTGTCGGCGTCAATTATGCAGATACAGCGAGAAGGGAAGGGCAATATGTGGTACCTACGCCGCTTCCATTCATTCCAGGTGCGGAAGTGGCTGGCGTTGTGGTGGAAGTTGGTGGAAAGGTGACCAAAATCAAACCCGGTACAAGGGTAGTGAGTTTAATTGAATCGGGTGGATATTCAGAATATGCCCTTTCAGATGAATTCTCGGCCATTCCGCTTCCTGATGCCATTCAGTTTCATGAAGCTGTTGCCCTGCCACTTCAAGGTCTGAGCGCCTATCATATTCTAAAGACAATGGGACGCATGCAACAGGGGGAAACGGTATTGGTCCATGCTGCTGCAGGTGGAGTGGGAACGATTGCCGTACAATTAGCCAAAATCTTCGGGGCTGGAAAAGTGATTGCTACCGCCAGCACAGAGGAAAAGTTGGAACTGGCTAAATCGATGGGGGCAGATGAACTTATCGATTACACGAAAGAAGGATGGGAAATGAAAGTCCGTGAGGTCACGTCCGGAAAGGGAGTAGACGTGGCGCTGGAAATGGCAGGAGGGGATGTTTTCAATAAAACATTGAAATGTTTGGCTCCATTTGGACGTCTCGTGGTTTTTGGTAATGCCAGTCGTAAGCCTTATACGATGAACCCGCAGCAATTAATGAGGCGCAATCAATCCGTCGTAGGTTTTTTCCTGCCACAGATCATGAAACACCCAGATTTGCTGTTGCCTAGCATTCAAGATCTTTTTTCTTACGTCATGTCCGGGGAACTTAAGCTAACTATCGGCGGCATCTACCCAATTGAAAAGGCAGCAGCCGTTCATGAGGAAATGAACGCCCGTCAAACGAAAGGGAAGTTGATTTTGCAGGTAAAATGAGAAGAAGGGGTGTATATGATGCACCCCTTGTATTTTAATGAGATTTCACTAGTTCCTTGGACCCTCAAGAACGATTCAATCCGTATCAGTGCTCACATCCTTATCGGGATGCATGAAAGGCGGCTGCGGCGCTTTTTTAGCCTCTAACAGTTCACGGTTTTCAGTTGAATTCCAGCCTATATCATTGGTGGGGTGTATCCATTCGTCTCCAGCCATGATTTCCGGGTCTGTATTTTCGCTCCAATTTTCGAGTGGTGAGTTTTCAGATGCATATTTACTGTCGCCAATGACGACTCCATAATCATTGACGAATGGAGCCTGTGGTTTTATGCCGGTTCCCTTAAAGCTTGGTGCGTTAATTTGGTGTGGTTGTGTATCGTCGACAATTGGTGAATCCAATTTCTTTTTCATGTAGTGTCTCCCTTTCCGTTTTACGGTTATTTTTCTCGTCTGTCCCTATATTATCCCTGAATAATTTCAGGCATTTTTACCCCATTCTAAAATGTAAACTATATGAAAAGGGTGGATGAAAATGAAACGGAAAGCCAATGTGGATGGTGCTGTCAAAGCAAGTAAAACGCCAAAAAGAAACCAAGCTGAAAATGATTTTTCCAATGAGTTCGCATTGGAGGAAAACGCAATGAAAGGTGCCAACCGTAATTCAAAGCAAGGCAGAAAAGGAAGAAGTTAATGGATAAAGAAAAACAGAACAGCCAGGAAAAGATGGGACAACATGTACGAACTGAATTTGGAATCGAATTCAGCGGCGATATGAACGCAACCAAAATTTATGAAATTTTGGCAAAAGAAAATAAAAAACGTGATAGTGATAAGTAAATAAGGACGGACCCGATTCTTGGGTCCGTCCTTATTCTTAAAAAATGATGCTGTCAGATTTTGAGAGAGGGAATATCGTTGATCCCTTACCACTCGGATCAAAATAGGCAAGCATGAACGATGGTTTCTCGACGATTGTTCCCTCAGCTAAATACGTTTCCAAATCAAAGGGAAGTGCCTCGAGCAATGTGTGCTTGTGTATTTCTTTTTCATTAAGTGCCAAGGCTGTGAAAGAGGAACCAAGCTTTTCAGGCTTATCCAGAATCTCTTCATATATCTCTTTCCGCCCACTTTTATCTAATGAAGCTTCCCACCAAGGCTTACGTGGTTTGTATTTTTGGTTCATAAAATAATCCAATTTCATGAGTCCGATAATGTTTTTCAGTTCAGCAGATTCCCGGGAAGCCAAAAACTGCTGTAAGCGTCTGAACAAGTCTTCAAGCTGATGTCCGATTCGTGACCAGCCTTGTTCATCCCAATAGGTTCCGAAATCTTGAAAGAAGTCGAATGGTGATTGAAATACTGTTTTGACAAGATATTCCGTGGTGTGATCCATTCTATGATCGTTCCAGTATTTTTCAAGGACATCTTCAACTTGTTTAATGCGGACAATGTCATCAAAGGATAAAACATTATTTCCTAGGATTTCATATGGAGCATGTTCGCTGTATATATATTGGTGTTCATCAGCACGTATCCGTAAGCCAGTACCACGAAGCATCTTTAAAAAACCAAGCTGCATCTCTTCGGGTCTGAGCTCGAAAACATCATTGAAAGTCTTTCTGAAAGAATGATAATCTTCTTCAGGTAACCCGGCAATTAGGTCTAAATGCTGATCAATTTTCTGACCTTCTTTTACCATCGTGACGGTTCTGGTCAATTTTTCGAAATTCTGCCTTCTCATAACTAGATCATTCGTATGATCATTCGTCGATTGTACCCCTATTTCAAAGCGGAACAATCCTGCAGGGGCATTATCGTTCAAGAACTGGATAACTTCCGGACGCATGATGTCCGCCGTGATTTCAAACTGGAAAACCACACCGGGAAGATGTTCATCGATTAAGAATTGAAACATTTCCATGGCATAGCTTCGGCTGATATTGAAGGTTCGGTCAACGAACTTAATGGTCTTGGCACCATTAGACATAAGGTACCTGATATCTTCTTTAATCTTTTCACGATCAAAATACCTGACACCCACTTCAATCGATGAAAGGCAAAATTGGCAACTGAACGGGCACCCTCGGCTAGTTTCGATATAGGTGACACGTTTAGAAAGATCGCCGCGGTCTTCCTCCAAACGATAGGGAGAAGGGAGGGATTTCAAATCAACCTTGCCGTTCTGAGGCTGGATGATTTTTTTTCCATCCTGTCGATACGCAATGCCGCCGACCTTCTTATAGTCATTCGAACCTTCAATTTCAGATAAAAGGGCCTTGAAGGTGACTTCACCTTCGCCAATTACGATGAAATCAGCCCCGGGAATTTGATCAAGCCATTCCCCAACATCATAGGTGACTTCAGGTCCGCCAAGAATGATAACCAATTCTGGATTGATCTTCTTCAGCATGGCTACGACTTTCATTGTTTCCTCGATGTTCCAAATATAGCAGCTGAACCCTATGACATCAGGTTTTTTGGAATGAAGGTCACCAACTATGTTCATAATTGGATCTTTTATCGTATATTCTGCCAGCTGTACATCATAATCTGGCTGGGCATAAGCTTTTAAATATCGGATGGATAGCGATGTATGGATATATTTTGCGTTAAGAGTACTGATTATTATATTCATGTTAAAGGGCGTAAAAGAAACGCCTGGCTCCTTTCGTGTACATGTCTTTTTAAGCCAACAAGCACTAACGAGTAATTTTACCATAGCGTACTCCATTTGAAAAATGAGTTATGGTATTGAAGGGGAATCTTTTCAGCTTGAAAGTCGAAAACGGATAAAGCAGAAAATGCTTCATCCGTTTTATTTAAAAAGCTTGTTTAATATACTCTTTCGTTTTAGTCATGAAACGTTTTGTCTTGGTCGCTTTCAATTCGATGATCGGCTGCGCCATGGTAGCGATCATTTCACTTGATAATAATACGGTAATCAAGAATGAGAGGCCAGCGAGCATGATAAAGCTCTCTGTATTGCTGAAGTATTCCTGGATGGTGCTTTCACGGAAAAACCGAATGAAGAAACCATGCAGCAGATAGACATAAAGGGTTTGTTTACCCCAGTTCGTAAAGAAGTATTGTCCGCGTGGAATGAACGAAAGGAAGCTGAACACTGAAATTATGCTCAATCCATAAAATCCCAGGCGTTTAAACATGGACACGATTGTCGCATCTTCAAGTTCGGCATATGGTTTCGAACCGAGCAGCCATTTATAATTGATATCGGCATTTAAATAAAAACCGATAAAAATCAATAACATGACACTAAGTGAAGCCAAACGAACTTTGGGAGTGAATAGTTTTTTTAAATGTTCCTTGCTTAAATGGTACCCAATCAAAAACATCGGGAAAAAAACGAATGTCCTGGAGAGACTAAGATAATTGGAGATATTGTCAATATATCCAATCAATAATGCGATTAAAAAAGATAAACCTATGCCTACTGATGGCTTTAGCTTTGAGAAACCAAGGAGCATGATGTTCCAACAGAATAAACTGATCAGGAACCATAGCGACCATTGGGGGTCAAGCAGGTCTAAAGTGATGGCAGAACGTTCATATAAGAAATAGTAGTAAACGGTATATATCAATTGGAAAATGATATAGGGCAAAATCAGTTTTTTAGTAATTTTACCTAAATACCCTTTTTGATAAAAACCTTTCGCAAAGAACCCTGAAACAAGGATAAAGGCAGGCATGTGAAAGGAATAAATGGTTTTATATAAAGCATATATCGTTTCACTGTCATGTATATACGTATTCAGCAAATGTCCAAAGACGACAAAAGCCATAAGAATGAACTTGGCGTTATCGAAGAAAAAATCACGTTGTTTCATCGTTGCCTCCATTTAATAAATTTTTAAGGTAGCTAGAAAGCATTGTTATTTCTTATACCCTAAATACCTTGTACTAAATCAATATTTATTAAATTTATTATAATAACCTTAAATTAAGCTTAACGCTAAGTTTTATAGTATTCAATATACTATAATTTGATATATAGGATAATTTTGGAATGGTTTGATTGCGCCGATTTTCGAAAAATACCGAGGGAAAATCAAGATGGATGTCGAATAAAGTTGGTAAGTATGGGTTTTGATGAGGGGGGTTAATATGAAAATCGGGTATGAGAATGAAACGGAATATAAACAGGAAATTTTAAAATTGAATAAACAGATCGAAGGGTTTTTGAACATTTTCAATTCGATGTCAGAGCCTTATATTAGGGTTGATGAGGAACTGCGTCTCACTTATGCCAATGATGCTGCTTGTGCCCTGCTGGAAACCGCGAAAGAGCAGCTGGAGTCCATGAAGATAACTGATTTTCTCGATGTCATCCCTTTAAATAACCAGGAAGTTTCAAGTTCCCTAAAAAACTCGAATGAAAGTGAAAGGCAAATTATCCAGCTACATACCGGAGCCCTTAAGCAAATAGAGTTTATACGTATAGGCTCTTTTTCCGAAGGACAGCAGTTCTACCGTTTGGGGGATGTGACATTGGATGTTTCTTCGTCAAGGGAAACAAGGGTGTCAAGGCAGATGTTTTTGGACATTTTCGATACAGCCATAGAAAGCATCGTTCTATTCGACAGTTCAGGAATAATAATGGAAGTGAACCATGCCTTTATCCATGTCTTGGGCATCCCGAAAAAAGATATTGTCGGTAAGAATATGAGGGACCTCATATCCCCATATTATAGGGAATATTGGGATGAGAGCATACAAAGAGCCTTTGATGACTCGAACTTCAAAGGAGAGGTAGAGATAAAGGTTGGGGATGAACTGCATCATTTCACTTTCTCGTTAAGTTCAACGGTAGGAAATGAATTATATATGTCGGTGCTTCGAAAAATTACAGAATCAAATATAATAGAAAAAAAGTTAGAGACGAGCGAACGGATTTTTGCCGAATTATTCGATCAGTCCATGGACGCAATCATATTCTGGAATGATGACGGGATCATTTTTCGGGTCAATCATTCAGCATGTAAAATATTCGAATCCAGCAGAGAGGATTTGATCGGCAGTCATATCTGGAAATACGTGTACAGCAATAATAACCATTTTGGCCAGATGATGGAGACGTTTGAAAGAGACACCCAGGTGCGGGGTGAGCTGATTTATAAAATGCCTAATAACCAAATTAAATTGCTTGAATTGACTGCCAAAAAACATGAAGGTGACGGATATAACGTAACGATCTTTCGAAATGTCAGTGAGCGCTGGCTGATTGAGAAGGAATTAAGGGATAGTGAAAAGAAGTTCAGGAAGATTTTTGAGGGAACATTAGACGGCTTGATTTTATGGAATCATGAAGGGTTCACCGATATTAATGAAGCTGGTCAGAAAATATTGGAGATTTCGAAGCGCAAACTGCTATCTTTATCTGTAAAGGGATTCATCGAAAAAATTCCTGAAAATGCTCCTGTCTTGAACGCTCACATTGAAAATGTTTATAAGCATGAGGTCTACTCTTCCATCATTCCGATAACATACGAAGATGGAAGGGTTAAGCATATTGAATTTTTGACGAGGAAAAATTTATATTCGAACCTGAATTTAAGCATTTTCCGTGATGTGAGTAAAAATCTCGAAATGCAGGAACAAATCCGAAAATCGGATACTTTGAATGTAGTAGGTGAACTGGCGGCCGGAATTGCTCACGAAATCAGGAATCCAATGACAGCCTTAAAAGGTTTTATCCAGCTGCTTGAGGATGGAGTTAAAGGGGAGTTTTCCACATACTTTCATGTAATTACTTCCGAAATTAAGCGAATCGAAACCATTATCACGGAATTTTTGGTACTGGCAAAACCGCAGGCGCTAAAAATTTTCAAACAGGATGTTCATACCATATTGAGAGAGACACTGGAATTACTGGCCGCTCAGGCACTATTGGAAAATATTCAATTCGAGACAGACTTTGAAGAAGATGAATTTAACGTTTTATGTGAAGCGAACCAGTTAAAGCAAGTGTTCATTAACATCATCAAAAATGCATTGGAAGTCATGCCAGATGGGGGATCTGTTTCCATTAAAACAAGCCGATTTTCAGAGAAATACGTTTGCATTTCAATTACTGACAAAGGCATGGGGATTTCAACGGAAATGCTAAAAAAATTGGGTGAACCTTTTTATACGACGAAAGATAGGGGAACGGGGCTCGGGCTCATGGTCAGCTATAAAATCATTGAAGAGCACAATGGCTATATAGAAGTGGAAAGCGAAGTGGGAAAAGGGACGAGCTTTCATATTTATTTGCCATTTGAGTAATGCAGAAGGGGATGTTCCAAACCTTTTTTAGTTAACGGAAAGCATATGAAATTTTCATTAGTTAATGGGGAATCCTTTATTGGATTCCTTTTTTCATTATTTATTATCTTGGAATCACAATTAAGGGTTGTAACCATAAAAAATATTGTGCTTCCATTATAGAGAAGCTTCCGAAGTAATTAAGCGGAAAATAAGAATGACAACCAAATTGCAGAACTTTCGAATCGATTTTCGGAGCGGGCTTCATATGAAATCGTCATAATCAATATAGAGGTTCATGCTTAGAAATTTCCGTCATATCCTGTCTGCTGGTAGGTAAGCATTATCGCAATTTAAGAAGTTTTGTCTTTTTTTGCGAATCTATTTACATATAAGGCATATTTTGTAATACTTCTTTATTATAATGTAACTTTAAAAAGGCAGGAGTAGTGAATGTTGTTATGAATTCTAGGTGTGCAACGGAAATTTGTTCTGAGATTCGAATGAAGCGTTGGGAAATGATGGAGCTGGCCAAAATGTATGGACTAAATCATGAGTATACCCTTCGCCAAAGTGAGCAGCTTGACAAACTTATAAATGAGTATTTAATCCTTCAACATCATTCATCAGTGGAAGTGAGAAATAAGCGAGAAGAGATGGTTGTTATTGTGCAGCAACCCTTTAATGACGACATTTCCTTTTAGAGGGGATTTGAATGCATGCATGATTTTTTAAAGTAGCAGGCAAGGAGACAAGCAACTTTGTGTGATTTCTGGTGAAATGAACCTTTGTAAACATATCTGAAAACAATTAATGAAAGACTTATATAAACAAGACAATATATCTTTTGAATTTCCTATGGATTTGGGGTATATATCGAGGGGAGGCCACCAGAAGGTGTCCTTCATGCATCGGGATTGGTTTAGAAGTCTTAATTTTTCTGAATGGGTTACACTGATTAATGAAAAGTAAGAGCTGACTCACTTGATGGAGCCAGCCATGGAGGAAGTTCGGGAGTTACAAAACTTCCAATAATATGACCATGAACAAAAGGCCGACAATGAAGGAATAGGTAGATGTGCGTTCATTACCATCCCCATGGCTTTCAGGAATCAATTCCTTATAAACGATGAAAAGCATGGCCCCGGCGGCGAAAGCTAGGCCGTATGGAACCAGGAACCCAATGTAAGAGGTTAAATAAAAACCTAGTAAGCCGGTAATTATTTCGATGGTACCGGTTAAGGTAGCTATCAGGAACGCTGTGAGTTTACCGATTTTTTGATTAATTAAAAACAAGGCGACTAGTAAGCCTTCCGGAGCATTTTGCAGGCCGATGGCAAAAGCGATCAAATTACCTGTATCAGCAGTATCAGAGGCGTAACTCACCCCAACAGAAAGACCCTCAGGAATATTATGGAGTGTAATGGCAGTGATGATGAGCAAAGCCTTTTCATCGAACTGAATGCCACTTTTCGTATGGCTGAGATCGATATGAGGAATGTTTTTTTCCATGATCGTTAATGTCATTACCCCGAGAAAAACCCCAATGACTAGCTGCATATATCCTCCGGTGGCCAGAGACTCCGGGATCAGGCTCAATAACGAAGCAGCCATCATAATTCCAGCCGTAAATGCCAGAAGCGTGTCTCTGAATCGATGTGTGATTGAACCTTGAATGAACAAGATTGGTAACGCACCAAACCCTGTAGACATAGCAGATAGGATGCTGCCTAATAAAACTCCACTCATAAATTTCTCCTTTGTATGGTACTTACTCATTAGTGAATTTTTGGGCGGAACAATAATTTATTGTATTTAGACATAAAGAAAATGTTCCAGGAAAAAACTATTTTGCAGTCATTCTTCTGTATACCATTTTTTCAATGTCAGATCAGTCGGCAGCAGTATGCTGATGATCCCCAGTAATGGAAGGAATCCCACTAACTTAATCATGGATTCGATTCCAATTATATCTGCAATGGCTCCCAATGAAACGGATCCAATGGCACCCATTCCAAAGGCTAACCCCACTGTCAAGCCTGCCATCGTTCCGACTTTTCCCGGGACCAATTCCTGTGCGTATATTACAGTGACGGAAAAACTGCTCATTATAATGAATCCCGCCATCAATAATAAAATAAAAGCGGCTGTAGGAGGTACGAATGGTAAAAGTGCGGTTATTGGCATGCTGGCAGCGAAAGAAAAGAAAATGACATTTTTACGCCCGAATCTATCAGCAAGCGGACCTCCAAAAAATGTACCTACAGCACCGGCGGCCAAAAAGGCAAATAGGAAAAATTGTGCGGATTTTATCGTGAATGAATACTGCTCGATCAAATAAAAACTGTAAAAGTTCGTCATGCACGATACATACCAGGAACGGGCAAAGATTATGAATAATATCAATACCAGGGCTTTGGCCACTTTATGTGACCGCTCTTTATTGATTATTTTTGCAGCAAGCTTTTTAGGCTGGAAGTGAACTAATTTTTGGGAATACCACTTGGCAATATACAGCAATAGGATTACGGCCATCAAGGCAACCAGGGCAAACCAGAGTGCGCCTTTTTGACCAAAAGGAACAAGCACGATGGCTGTGATGAGTGGGGCAAGTGCCTGCCCGCTATTCCCGCCGACCTGATAAATCGATTGTGCCAGGCCTCTCTTTGGTCCGCCTGCCATATAGGCAACCCTAGAGCCTTCCGGATGGAATATGGCCGACCCTAAGCCCATCAAGATGACTGCACCAAGGATAATGGTATAGTTTGGGGCAATTGAGAGAATGATGACCCCGATTAAAGTACTGGTCAACCCAATGGGCAATGCATATGGAATTGGCCTTTTATCCGTATAGAATCCAACTGCCGGCTGCAGGAGGGATGAGACGATATTCAGGCAGAATGCAATCATTCCCAGCTGTGTATATGTTAGCGACATTGATTTTTCGAGGATTGGGAACATGGCCGGTACGACGGCCTGAAGAGAATCATTCATTAAATGGCATATGCCAATGATGATCATGATTTTCAGAGTCATATCTTGTTTTTGCGGTTTTGTTTTAATGGCAGCGATACTTCCCATCTGTATATTTCCTTCTTCCTGATTAAGATTTTTACCTATTCCATAAATAGATTCAAGAAGCATGCACCGTATGCATGACACCTTTAAATAAATCGGAATCGTTACTGGCATTGATAAAAAAATGAAACTCTTCAAAGTTTTGCTAAGGGTGGTCTTTTATCAGCGGTAAGCTGATTGTTACGGTTGTACCTTTCAGAGGTTTACTTGAAAACTCTATGGTACCGTTAAAAGATTCAATTATTCGTTTACACACAAATAGCCCTAATCCCGTTCCTTCCTTTTTCGATGTATAGAAGGGATCGAACACTTTACCTATTTCTTTTTCATTCAGTCCTTGCCCGATGTCGGTGATCATGATTTTAGCCCATTCATTTTCATGGTGAATTCGAATCCTTAACTTTTTCCCAACTTCCATGGCCTCGAAACCGTTTTTGGCAATGTTGAGGATGACTTGTTTGAGTTGATCCTTTGTACAATGAACCAGGATCGGCTCCTTTATGATATTCCATTCCACTTCAATATTGAAGTGACGTGCTTCTGATTCTATTATTGGTCTCAATTCAGCAATGATACTGCGGATATCATATAAGGATAAAGTCTGGGCCATCGGCTTCCCTAAAATCAAAAATTCGCTGACGATACTATTGATCCGTTCAATTTCCTTCATGATGACAGAGTAATAGAACTGATCTTGTTCTTCAGGGTGTTTTTCAACCAATAACTGCACTAGCCCCTTTATGCCGGTAAGTGGGTTTTTTATTTCATGTGCAGTACTGGCAGCCAATGTACCGACAAAATCTATTTTTTGCCTTTCGTTTAGTAACTTTTGTTTTTTGGTATTCCTGCGAACGATCAGCTCCTCCACGATGGTATAAATCATGTGAGTAAAAAAGAAGGTGAAAAAGACAAGCATTAAAAATACATTGATATTATTTGTGTTAATCTTATCGGGCACTTTGACGGACAGTTTCCAATTGACTTCGGTCAAAGGAACATCCACCCATTTAGAATGTCCAGTAAATTCGTCGGCATTTATATCTAAAATTCGGGTTTTGTCCTTTGTTTCCAATTTAAAGGTATGACCAGGGCTGAGAATCTTTAATATATTTTCCATATGATCCAGCCTGATATGTGCCAATAAAAACCCTTGCACTTTTTTATCATGATCCAGTATGGGAGCAAAAATGGAAAAATAATTGTAATCAGGGCTATATAGCTCCTTTGTTCCTACAACAACGGCTTTTTGGGTTTTTACTGCAAGTTCTATATCATTCTGTTCAATTAAATAGTAATGATTGAAATTCTTATTCGTCCCTGAAATGGAGACACCGTCACGATTTAGCCAATAGATTCCGGCATACCTGGAATCTGTATCTTTGATCCATTTCATAAGAAGTTCGGTTTTTTTGTTATCCATATAAAGCACGGAACTGCTAAGGCTAAGCAGCTCAAGGTTTTCCTTCGTTTCTCTGATAACTTGATCTATGTATTCTTGATAAACCGTTCCCGCCCATTCAGCTTGTTCCTGTCTTTCTTTTTGAATGGAACGTTCTAAATGTACCCAATAAATGATTGAGAGAATAATTAATGGTAAAATAACAATAAGTAGATATGCGGTGAATTTATGCCTTGTTTTCATGATTGTCACTACTTTAGCTTTTTTTTCAAGTATATCAAAATGAATGATTAAACAATAGTGCATACTAACAGGGTAGATTGACAAAAAAGTCTTTATGTCATATAATAACTTTTAATTCAAGATATTTTAATTAAAAATTTTTAAGGTTGTGAAGTTATGGAGAATAATAACATCCAACAGTCTTTGAAACTGTTCATTGTGATGTCTAGAGCCCATCGATCCATTAATGATGTGGTAAATAAACATATAGCTGAAGAGGGTTTGAATCCAACTGAGTTTGCCGTATTGGAATTGCTTTATCATAAAGGGGATCAGCCCCTTCAGCAAATAGGCGGAAAAATCCTGCTAGCTAGCGGCAGCATTACCTATGTCGTGGATAAACTTGAACAGAAGGAATATCTACAGCGAATAGCATGTAAAGAGGATCGCCGTGTAACCTTTGCAAAAATAACGGATAAAGGAAAGGCCTTTATTGAAGGAGTATTTCCTGAGCATGAAAAAAGAATCGATGATATCATGAGTGTACTTACGCACAATGAAAAGGCCACCGTTATCGAATTGCTTAAAAAGATTGGGTATTCCGCTCAAAATTAGCTAAAGAACCAGCACCCGGGTTTGACTACAGGTGCTGGTTTTTTATGTCTGATAAAATCTGAATTTGTTTTGAGGACATAAAGGTTTTTAATAACGCTGTGGCGAATTAAATTATATTACGATAACCGCGATAATGGTGAATGTGTCTTGAAAACGAATTTGATGAATAACGTTACCCAGGTTGAAAAAATGTTTTTATATCGTGAAAAGGAGCGTACATATGAAATTTAATGAGTATGAATATAAACGTCCTGAAATGGATGAAATTAAAACCCGATTCATGAAAGCTTTGGAAAAGTTTACTGACGCTGCTAATGCTGATGCGCAAATAAAAGCCATGGAAGAAATAAATGAAATCCGAAATTATGTAGGTACGATGTTTAATTTGGTCTATATACGGCATTCCATTGATACCAATGATGATTTTTATAAAGCTGAGAATGATTATTTAGATGACTTCTCCCCTGAAATGGAAGAGTTAACCTCAAAATTTTACAATGAACTCGTTCGCTCGAAATATCGTAAGGAGCTTGAGAAGAAATGGGGAACTCAACTATTTGACCTGGCAGAGGCCCAACTCAAAACTTTTTCGCCCGAAATCATACCACAGCTGCAAAAAGAAAATAAATTATCAAGTGAATATTCACAATTGATTGCCTCTGCAAAAATTCACTTTGATGGAAAAGAATTAACACTTGCGCAGCTCCAGCCTTATATGGAGTCCTCGGACCGTGAGTTAAGGAAAAATGCAAGTGCGGCATATTACGGTTTCTTTGAAGAAAAGCAGGAGGAATTGGATCGTATATTCGATGACCTTGTCAAGGTGAGGCATGGGATTTCGACAGCGCTAGGTTATGCGAATTTCGTGGAACTTGGGTATTATCGAATGACACGGACTGATTATGATGCTGAAATGGTTGCTGCATTCCGCAAGCAGGTGAAAGAGGAAGTGGTACCGCTTGTCACCCGGCTGAAGGGACGTCAGCGCGAACGTCTTGGATTGGAGAAACTGAACTATTATGATGAGAATTTTCATTTCAGAACGGGTAATGCCATTCCAAAAGGCGATGCTGAGTGGATTATCGAAAATGGGAAAAGGATGTACCAGGAGCTTTCGCCTGAAACTAATCAGTTTTTCAACTATATGATTGATAATGACCTGATGGACCTTGTGGCGAAGAAAGGAAAAGAAAGCGGTGGCTATTGTACTTTTATAGAAGACTATAAAGCTCCATTCATCTTTTCTAATTTCAACGGTACTTCCGGGGATATAGATGTTTTGACGCATGAGGCAGGCCATGCATTCCAAGTGTATCGCAGCCGTGAACTTGACATTCCTGAGTATTATTGGCCTACATATGAAGCATGTGAAATCCATTCGATGAGCATGGAATTTTTAACTTGGCCATGGATGGAGCTGTTTTTCAAGAAAGATACGGAAAAGTATAAGTTTTCCCATTTAAGCGGTGCCCTCATATTCCTCCCGTATGGGGTAGCTGTTGATGAATTTCAGCATTTTGTCTATGAAAATCCTGATGCCTCCCCCGTTGAAAGAAAGCAGGCTTGGCGTAAGATTGAGATGGAATATTTGCCACATCGCGATTATGAAGGAAATGAATTCTTGGAGAATGGCGGGTATTGGCAGCGGCAAAGTCACATTTATCAATCACCTTTCTATTATATCGACTATACATTGGCCCAGATTTGTGCTTTCCAATTCTGGAAAAGGTCGGCTGAAAAAGATGAAACGGCTTGGGGTGATTATTTGAATCTGTGCCAACTTGGAGGCAGCAAGTCGTTCCTTGATCTTGTTGAATCTGCGAATCTGAAATCTCCATTTGATGACGGTACTGTACAGTCCGTTGTAAAGGTGATAGACGAATGGCTCTCCACTGTAGATGATAAGGCATTATGAAAAATTAGGCTGTATGATACGAACGCTTGGAGATAATTCCAAGCGTTTTTTTAAATCTTTCATACGTTCGGAATGTTGGGCATGAAAAGTGCTGATTTAAGCTCCACAGAGAAATGCATAGGGAGTTTCAGACTTCACAATGAGAGAATGTTAGCCCAGGAAAAAAACAGCCGACGAAAGGAATATCGCTCGGCTTGTCTTAAATATCTCTTCCTTACATATAAATGTACTGAGGAGGGGAGAGTATGCTGTCAAGGTGGTCAGGGAGTTTTCAGATTGCAGCAGTTTATGTAGGCACAGTCGTCGGTGCAGGATTTGCAACTGGAAAAGAGATTGTCGAGTTTTTTACCCGTTATGGCTTTTATGGCTTTATCGGGATTTTAATAGCAGGTTATATTTTCATTTTCACTGGGACGAAAATCATGCTCATTTCCGCAAGGATAAGAGCATCTTCTTATGAGGAGTTCAACCAATTTCTTTTTGGGAGGAAAATAGCGGGAATCATCAACTTCTTTTTCCTTATCATGCTGTTAGGGGTGACGGCTGTCATGATATCGGGTTCAGGAGCCGTTTTTGAAGAACAACTTGGCGTGCCTAAAAGTATAGGAAGTTGGTCTACGATCATACTGGCATCCTTGGTCCTGATGATGGGCATGCGCGGTGTTTTCACTGTGAACTCTTTTGTTGTACCGATCATGATCTGCTTTAGCTTGATCCTTTTTTTCTCGACTTTGGATAATGGGGATTTCTTTAAGACCCTTACAAAAGTTCCTGATGAAGTGATCACCGTGAAAATGATTTTGTCACCATTTGCCTATACAGCCTTTAACCTTGCTTTGGCACAGGCTGTGCTGGTTCCGGTTGCGTATGAAGTTCGAGATGAAAAGGTCATTAAACATGGTGCAATTCTTGGGGGGATATTCCTGACGATCATTTTATTGACGGGGCATTTTTCGCTTATGACACTTCCTGACGTGAATAGATATGAAATTCCTTCAGCGGTTATTATGAGAACGGCAGCCAGTCAGTTATATTGGATGTTCATTTTGGTGATTTACGGGGAGATATTCACTTCGGTCATCGGAAACATATATGGATTACAGAGGCAAATCAGCAATTATATTAAATTGCCAAGCATGATGATCATAGCGGTGATTTTTTTAATAGCTTTGATCATCAGTGAATTCGGATATGGAAGGTTACTAGGATATATTTATCCGGTTTTTGGATACATAAGCCTCCTTTTTTTAATATTGGTCTGGAAAAGCAAGGCGGGGAAGGAGTAATGAAGAACGGGGGGCCAGTCCTTAGCCCTCCGTATCAGGGTATAGTGGATGTTCACCTTTTCATCAGCGTCTTAGCCATCTCTAGAAAAGCATCCCGGTAATCTCTATCTTTTTTCGTGAATATAGTTAAGCGGACGGGTGATTTTTCATCCTTGAGCAATATGGAAGTGATCACATCATCGCCGCTTTCCACTTCAAAGCCCGTTCCGCCCTCGACATCAAGTGAAGGATCGCTAATTGTTTCTGAAATGCTTTTCAGCTGGGCTTGAACATTTTTTTCCACCTCATCCCAATTGACATCCGCCTTCAACAATTCGATTCTCATATAAATGGAGTCATCTTCAGTCAGGAACACAATATCCTTTCCTGGTTCTTCGGCACTTAATCTGAATTGTTGCAAAACATAGAGGCTGAACGGCTGGTTATCACTTTTTTTTAGGAAGGCTGTTTTTTCTTTTGCTTCCCCGTTAATTGTATACTGCAGGTTTTGCTCCATCAGTCTTACTTTGTTATCACTTCGGTTATTGTGATTATCTCCTTGAGAAGTATTGCCTTCGTTCCCTTCTTTTACTGAATCTTCCTGTGGCTCATCTGCATTTTCGTCTATGGTCGTACCGCAGCCAGACAGAAGAAAAGCGGCGAATGTGACACAGCCAATATAACGTGTCCAACTAGTCATGTGTTCCCCTCATCTTTCTGATAGAAATTCCAATCTGAATTTGGATATACCTGCATCAAATACATGTGTTTTGCCCTTTAATGAATTAGACGGTATGAAATGGAAATGGTTACAAAAAGCGGGAGAATCAATTCGGAGGATTTCGATAAAGTGAAAAACGGGATGGTCATCTAGTAACCATCCCGTTTGAGTACATTGAATTATCCTATGATTTTATAATTTTTATGGTTGACGACGGTTTTCTGTTCAAGTTCCAAATCACGATAATTTTCCATATACGTGACGTCCACGATTACTGAGTTCTCGTTCACTTTCTCGACGATTCCTTTTAAGCCTTCTCTAAATTCAATGATATTTCCAACTTCCGCTTTCTTCATGGTAATCATCCTTTCCCATTTTGTTTCCAATGATCAAAAAGTAACTATGGAGTAATTGGATTATTCGAACATCTTGCAGTTTAGATTTTGACGTGGGAAGTGCTAGTAAGAGAAAAAGTTATCTCTTATGTCGGTACAGTAAGCTAAACTTTTAAAGGAAGGTACGATTTCTTTTAATGGAGCAGATGTAATGATGTGGCATAATTTGGTATATCTTGTGAACGCAGTTATGCGTACCAGTATGTAATTCTATGTACAAAAAATGCCAATCATTTTACATTATGATATTTTACTATACAGTTTGCACTATTTTAAAGCATTCGTAAAGAATTATGTAGCAGTTGCCTCAAAAAGTTCTGAATTATATTAAGTGGCAAGCTTATGTTAAAATAAAAACGGAATTTCTCCTGTAGAAATGATAGAACATTTGATAATTAAGGAGGACAATCTTATGAATGCAGAAGAAGCAAAAGATGTACTCGATAAACTGGCAAATCGGGAAATGGATGAATTCAGGATAACAAAAGAAGAATTTTTACCTTTTCGTGAGGTTCTTGTTAAAAGGGAAGACTTTAAACACTTTCGGGGGAATGCTCAACATAACGGTGTGATAATTTATACGTATTTAGAAGAAGCGAGAAGTTAATGTATATTTTTGGGGGTGGCTCATGATTGAGCCACCCTAAATTATTCATTATGGAAAAATCAATTGTTTCCTTAATTTATTTAAAGCGGACCTTCTCCATGATTTTACGGCTGCGGTAGTAACTTGATATACTTCAGCAATTTCAGTCACCGTTTTATTCTCCAAGTACGTCTGTAAAAGCCAGCGTTGCTGATTCAGTGTCAATCCATCCGTGTAGGTTAAGATATTATCGATGGCAAAAGCCTCATCGTGTATTGAAAATGGATCTTTAATCTCTAGAATGAAGGAGTCAAATGGTTCGGTGTGGGCTTCATATTTATGGTGGTGCTTTAATTCGTTCAGAATTTTGCCTTTGATTACCGTAAAGGCATAGTTGGAGAACTTACCGTATTCCTCATCGAATTTCCTATATGACTCCCATAAAGCAATCAATCCTACTTGAAAATATTCATCCTTATTTTTATAGATGGAAAGTGAGCGGATTATATGATGGATCATCGGCGTGAATTCAGACGTTAGTGCTGAGAAATCTTCCATTAAGCAAGCCACCTTTAGAAAGTGCACTTTCCTGTATTCCCGGGTGCTTCTACCATAAATAAATCGTTCGGCTAAAGCCAAATGGCATAAAGGGTAAATGGAAGGAATAAACAGTGGGTTTTAAAGGGATTAACGAGGATCTTATTAATAGGGAAATGTTGATTCAATAGAACTTTAATGAGGGGATGGCCAAATGAAAAACACATCCTTAGATTGGATGTGTTTTTCATTTAATGTAAAGCCATATATTATGGGGAGGTGTTCAGTTTGTCGACAACGGGAGTCCAGAATGGTCACATCCCGAACCATGAAAGTAAAACAATTTGCGACACTCCTCCCGAATAACTGTCTAGCCGAGACCCTCTAACTGCTTGCTTTGATGAGGCCCGGCGGACGGTCGGCGGAAAGGGAGCGGATTTCTGAAATCAAGCTGGAACTTTTTTAAATAAAAAAACTGCAGGCAAACTGATCCTCTTTTAAGCCCCCTTATACGTTCTTAATTGTGATTTCTGAAGCGTGCATACTATTAACCATTGTATTTGTTAACTTTGCGATTTTCGGAATCCAGCATCCTGTGCGTCTTGTTCGGTACAAAACATTTCTTCCGGTTTGGTTATTTCGTAATATTGGCCCGAAGGAATGTGATATATTTTGTTGCCTTTAGAGTTTATATTCCCTTTAATTTGCGGGTTACTGCAAGATGCAGTTGGCTTTTCCACTGAAGCTTCTACGGACTTCGAATCATCAAACCCCTTTGAAGTTGCATAGTTTTCAATTGACCAAATACCGATTTCGTCTTTTTGGGCTTGTTTCTGAATATTTTCCAATTCATCTAGATATTTCGTGTTCGGTGCATAAACATAGGCTACCCTGGCCAGTCCTTTTTCAAGCAGGAGTTTATTCACCATTTTACCGTCAACATAAAAATAGGCCAGCAGCCGGCCATATTTATCTCTTTCACCTATGCCGGTTTCTACTTCCACTTCAGAACCCGCTGGCATTAGTTCCTTGGTGAATTTGCTTGCTTCAGGTCCAAAAGGCTGAACGGGCTTGGATGGGTGCACGGTTTCTGGAGTATCTACCAAAAGGAGCCTGACCGTTTCTTTATTTCCATTAGCCATTTTGATTTTTATTGTATCTCCGTCAACAACTTTAATGATCTCGGCTGTGAATGTCTTGCCTTTTTCTTCATTTGAAGAACCCGCACTGGATCGGAAGTCTTCGTTGGAAATTGAATCTTCCTGTTTGGATTGCTTAATTAGGTTATCTGATGCAGCCTGGCAGCCAGACAACGTAATCAGGCAAAGTGCAGTCAGGAGAAAAACATTCAGATAAGAATGTAAAAAGGAATTTCCGTTCATGATAAGTCCCTCCATTTATTTAGGTGTTTTCCACGTCCGTCATGGATATATTCGGCAGGAATAATACTAACCTATAAAAAAGGGAAAGAAAATGAAAATCATTGAAATTTTAAATGCATCTCTACCTCATATCATGATAGTTTCTTATAATGATATGGTGGAAGTAAGGGAGGCAGGCGTGTAAAAATGATATTTAGGCTTGAAAATATTAGGTATAAAGGGATTTTGAAAATTGATGATTTGAGAATATCCGCTTGTATGGTTACTTGTTTGACCGGGGAAAGCGGTGCAGGGAAAACCTCACTGCTCCGATTATTGAACAGGATGGATGACCCGGATAGCGGTTCGATCTATTATCAGGATCGGTTGCTGGATGAATTCAACCCGATAGAGCTCCGGCGTAAGGTCACAATGCTTTCTCAGGCACCGTTCACTTTACCGGGTACGATTGAAGAAAACCTGCAGATTGGCCTGGAATTGACCGAACGGGAAAAAAAGGATAAAGCCGAATTGGTTAAAGCACTTGAAACCGTCCAGTTGCAGAAGTCTTTAGACGAGGGGGCGGAGAATCTTTCTGGCGGAGAGAAACAGAGGCTGGCACTGGCGAGGTTACTTTTATTGAAACCCGAGGTGTATTTGCTGGATGAGCCGACTTCAGCTCTTGATGAAGAAGCCGAGCTGACGGTCATGAGCCGTTTTTTAGAAGAAGTGAAGCGGGAAAAAGGAACGGTCATCATGATAACCCATTCAAAACAGCTTGCGGAAATATGTGCTGAAAAGAGGATCGTTCTGAAAAAGGCGAAGGAGGGTGACTATTAATGGAGGCGAATGGGATAATAGATATTGAGTTCTGGCGTCTTTGTGCGGCTTACCTATTTGTAGTGATTCTGCTCATAATCGTGAAATGGCGAGGGATTTCACGGGAAAAGCAAATCATGCTCGCTACGGTACGGATGACGGTCCAACTCATTCTTGCCGGATATGTTTTGACATATATCTTTGAAAATCCCCACCCTTTACTTTCTTTAGGATTTTTATGTGCGATGGCCCTGTTTTCCATCCATAATATTTTTAAGCAAGTGCCTTATACAATTAATAAGAAAATCAAAAGGATGGTTATCCTAAGTATGTTGTCAGGACCCATGGCGGCCTTGTTTTATTTTAATGTGGTCGTGATCCATTTCACGCCATGGTATGAGCCGAGGTATTTCATTCCAATTGCAGGGATGATCGTGGGGAATGCCATGACTGGAGTGACATTGACGCTTAAAAACCTCCATGATGGGATTAGCAGTAATCGTGAAAAGGTGGAAGCGATGTTGATGCTTGGGGCGACTCCAGCGAGGGCTGTGAAGAAATATGTGGATGCTGCATTCGACTCCGCAGTGCTCCCGACTTTGAACAATATGCTCGGGATGGGGATTATCTTCCTTCCAGGAATGATGACAGGGCAAATCCTGTCTGGGATAAGCCCGCTCATCGCCATTGAATACCAGATTGCAATATTAATCGGGATTCTCGGAAGTGTTTCATTAACGGTGGTCCTTTTCATTATGCTGAGTTTCAGGGCTTTTTTTACCAAAAATGCACAGTTGTCCATTTAATCTTTGAAGAATCTGAAAAGTAATAGTTGCAGTTCCATCTATATTTTTGTAATATTTTGTAGGTACCAATAGTTTTGGTTTGTTTGTTGGGAATGATAATGCTATTCTGATAAGGAAAAGGGCATTTCTTTTTTCATTTCTTTCCTGAGTGGATGGAGAAACTCCCTTACATAACCTATTTTTGTTAATTTATCTTAAAGGAGATTGATTTATATGGTAGAAAAAACATTTACAGTAACTGCAGAAACAGGAATTCACGCCCGTCCGGCTACATTGCTTGTACAAGCTGCAGGAAAATTTGATTCAGAAATAAACCTTTCTTATAAAGAGAAAAAAGTGAACCTTAAGTCCATTATGGGTGTAATGTCACTGGGTATTGGCCAAGGTGCGGAAATTACGATTTCTGCTGAAGGAAGCGATGAAAATGATGCACTAAATACACTTGCTGAAACGTTGAACAGAGAAGGATTAGCAGAATAATGTCCACTTTGATTAGTGGAATAGCAGCTTCAAACGGAATAGCCATCGCTAAAGCCTATCGACTGACAGAGCCAGATTTATCGATTGAAAAAAGAAGCATAGAAGATGTCGGGGCGGAAATATCCCGTTTTAAGGAAGCTATTCAAAAGTCAACAAATGAATTGGAGATAATCAGGGATAAAGCCGAAAAAGATTTAGGGGCCGATAAAGCCGCTATCTTTGACGCACACCTGCTTGTTTTGGCTGATCCGGAACTTATAACTCCCATTCAGGATAAAATACAATCAGAGAGCGTCAACGCTGAGTTTTCCTTAAATGAAACCGCAAGCATGTTCATTACGATGTTTGAACAAATGGATAATGAATACATGAAGGAACGGGCAGCGGATATCCGTGACGTCACGAAACGGGTACTGTCGCATCTTTTAGGTGTTCATATTCCAAATCCAAGCATGATTGCTGAAGAAGTGATCATCATTGCGGAGGATTTGACTCCATCCGATACAGCACAGTTGAATCCGGCATACGTCAAAGGGTTTACGACCGATATCGGTGGACGTACATCCCATTCAGCCATAATGGCACGTTCATTGGAAATTCCAGCAGTCGTTGGAGCAAAATCAGTGACCTCGTCCATTGAAAATGGTGACTTGGTCATTATTGACGGGCTAAAGGGTGAAGTGCACATAAATCCTACTCCGGAACTCGTGAAACGCTACGAGGAGGAGCAGGAAGCCTATGCCATGCAAAAGGCTGAGTGGGCTAAACTGGTTCATGAACAAACCGTTACAAATGATGGCCATCATGTGGAATTGGCTGCAAATATCGGTACTCCGAAAGATCTGGATGGCGTTCATCAAAATGGCGGTGAAGGCATCGGGTTATATCGTACGGAATTTCTTTATATGGGCAGAAATGACTTTCCAAGTGAAGAAGAGCAGTTCGAGGCATACAAAGCGGTGCTGGAAGGTATGTCAGGTAAGCCTGTAGTCGTCAGAACGCTTGACATAGGCGGAGACAAGGAGTTGCCTTATTTAGAGCTTCCTAAGGAAATGAATCCCTTCCTTGGATACCGTGCGATTCGCCTTTGCTTAAATGAGCAGGAGATTTTCCGGACTCAGCTCCGTGCCCTGCTTCGCGCAAGCATTTATGGGGATTTGAAAATCATGTTCCCGATGATCGCCACACTAGCTGAATTCCGCGAGGCTAAAGCCGTCTTGGCTGAAGTTAGGCAGGAATTGCTTGATAATGGCATTCAAGTTGCCGAAAAAATTGAAGTCGGAATTATGGTTGAAATCCCTTCAACTGCAGTGATGGCTGATATATTTGCTAAGGAAGTCGATTTCTTCAGCATAGGCACTAACGACCTGATTCAGTATACGATGGCCGCTGACCGAATGAATGAGAGAGTATCTTATTTATATCAACCATATAACCCAGCGATTTTACGCCTGGTTAAAATGGTCATAGATGCAGCTCATAAAGAAGGGAAATGGGCCGGGATGTGCGGGGAAATGGCTGGAGATGAAATTGCCATACCGATTTTGATCGGATTGGGTCTTGATGAATTCTCAATGAGTGCCACTTCGATTTTAAAAGCACGTTCTTTAATTAGCCAACTTTCGCTTGAAGAGATGAAAAAACTATCTCAGGAAGTTTTAGGGTTGGATACGAATGATAATGTGAAAGAAGCGGTAATTAACGCTTTGAAGAAATAAAAAAATGAGGAAAAATGGCACCCCATCCACAGAATCTTCGGATGGGGTGCTTTCCTGTAATTTTTGCTTGAACAATTAAGAAAAAATGTTTATTGCACCAAAATGGGGGTAAATAAAAAGCAAGCACAGTTGTTTAGCTCTATTAGGGCAGCTGACATTCTCATTTCCCCCTTTGACGCCGGTTGGGTTATCCAACCGGCAATTTTTTTGTGATCGCTTGATATAAAAAATCACAATAATGATTATTCAGATTTTTCACTTTTCGAATATGGCGATATAATGGAATTATAAATTTGAGAAAATGGAGGTCATAAAATATGGAATTACATTTGGAAAAGAAAAATGCCTTGATCTTAGCTTCAAGTCAAGGTTTGGGTAAGGCCATGGCAGCTGAATTGGTTAAAGAAGGAGCAAATGTCATGCTAGCCAGCCGTGATGGAGAAAAGCTTGCTGCCGTGCAAAGGGAAATATCGCAGCTTGGGGCGGGTAAAGTTGCTTATATGGTAACGGATATAACAAAAGCTGAAGATATTAAAAGCTTGGTTAGGCAGACTGCTGAAGAGTTCGGAGGTATCGATATTCTTATTAATAACGCCGGAGGTCCTCCAGGGGGTTCATTTACAGATTTCAATGATGAAGAATGGCAACAATCTTTCGAACTTAATTTACTAAGCTTCATAAGGACAATCCGTGAGAGCTTGCCACATTTAAAAAAACAGGGCGGGAAAATTGTTAATATTGCTTCTTCATCCATTAAGGAACCGATTCCAGGATTGATTCTATCGAATACATTCCGGACTGCAATCGTTGGATTGTCAAAGACGTTAGCTTCAGAATTAGCACCAGACCGGATATTGATCAATACAGTTGGACCAGGAAGAATCGCAACGGACCGCGTTCAGCACCTTGATAAAATGAATGCAGAGAAACAAGGCGTCACTCCTGAGGAGATGACTGAACAATCCATTAACAAAATCCCTGTTGGCCGTTATGGGGAACCTGAGGAATTTGCAAAGTTCGTTACTTTCCTTGTTTCAGGTGCCAATACATATTTAACGGGGCAGTCCTATTTAGTTGACGGAGGAATGATAAAGTCCATTTAAGGATTTTTGAAACAAAATGATTTGGAGGAATCTGCAGTGATACAATCGAACAAAGTGATCGGCTTCATAGGTTTAGGAGTTATGGGAAAAAGCATGGCCGCAAATCTACTTAAGGCGGGATTTGAGGTATTTGTTTATACAAGGACGAAGGATAAGGCAAGTGAACTGCTCTTACAGGGTGCGAAGTGGGCATCTGCACCAAAGGAAATTGCGCAGAAAGCTAATGTGATCATTTCCATGGTAGGATACCCTAGTGATGTGGAAGAAATCTATCTTGGGAAAAATGGGCTAATCGAAAACGGGAAACAAGGAACCCATTTAATCGATATGACGACCTCGACTCCGTCTTTGGCAGTGAAAATAGCGGAGGAAGCCAAGAAAAGAGGCATGGAATCATTGGATGCACCGGTTTCCGGAGGAGATATCGGTGCCCGTGATGCAAAGCTTACGATTATGGTCGGCGGGTCTAGTGAGGCATTTGAAGCGGTCCTGCCCATTTTTGATATCATTGGCAGCAATGTTGTCCATCAAGGCCCGGCTGGTTCGGGACAGCATACGAAAATGTGCAATCAAATCGCCATTGCATCTAATATGATCGGAGTGACTGAAGCGATTTCCTATGCCCAAAAGGCGGGGTTGAATCCGGAACGGGTATTAAGAAGCATATCATCGGGTTCTGCCGGAAGCTGGTCACTGTCCAATCTTGTGCCGCGTATGGTTGAAGGGGATTTTGAACCTGGTTTTTATATCAAGCATTTTATCAAGGATATGAAGATTGCACTTGATGAAGCGGAAAGAATGGGAATGGACGCTCCTGGATTAAGCCTAAGCAAATCCCTATATGAGGGGCTGGCAGAAGCTGGCGAGGAAAATAGCGGTACACAGGCGTTATATAAACATTATAATTAAGTGCTAGCATTTCTTTACCATGAATAAGCTGATAGCGACAGCCTTTACAAAAAGGAGTGAAAGCTATGGGCGAATTCGATGATATTAATATGAAGTTCCAGGAATTAGAAGATGGTCGATATATTGTAAGGATTGAAGGCTTTAAACGAGAAAAAACCATTCATCAAACAAAGCCCATTCGTTGGGATCTGAAATTAATGAATGAAAGTCCGCTAATCTTGCCGGTGAAATTCAGTCATATCGAAACGAATGCCGGTTTTCAGATCCTGATGCGCGAATTGAAGAGTTTAGGTTTTTCAAAGCCGCGCTCCGCAAAGGAATTTGAAGAAGTGATGGCTGATTTACTGGGGTCCATCGTTGAAGTGAGCCTTACCACGACAAATAAGGAAGAAGGATATCGGGAAATTCGTTTTTTACGGAGATTGTATTAGTTGACTGGCTTTGTGAAAAACCTTCGGTAGCCTGACATCTTTGAAAAATAGGAAAGTGGCCTTCAATTGTTCATTCAATTGAAGGCCACTTTTTTTTTCGGTTACTTTTTAGCTAAAAAAGCTTCAATACGGTCCAAAGCCTTTTCAAGGGTTTCCATGGAATAGGCATAAGATATCCTGAAGTACCCTTCGCCAAGGGGAGAGAAGGCATCTCCAGGGACCACTGCCACTTTTTCCTGTTGAACAAGCTTGAGGCAAAAATCAAGGGAAGAGGCATAGCCTTCAGGCAGCTTTATAAAGAAGTAAAAGGCACCATTTGGTTTGACTATTTCCAGTTCCATCGCTTGTAAGCGACTGTATACGTATTCCCGTCTCCGGGAATACTCAGTCTTCATGGGAATGGCATCATCTCTGCCTGCCGTCAATGCTGCCAAGGCAGCTCTCTGCGATATGGAGGAGGCACAAGTTACATTGTATTGATGAACCTTCAGGATATGCTGAGAGATGGCTACAGGCGCAAACAGAAGGCCAATCCTCCACCCGGTCATGGAATGGGACTTGGACAATCCGTTCAGGACGATGGTTTGTTCTTTTAAGAAAGTGGCAATCGAAACATGCTCCTGATCGAATACCAGTTCACTGTATATCTCATCAGCCAATATGAATATGTCCTTGCCCCTTACAAGTTCGGCAATGTCCAATAATTCTTCGGCAGATAATGTTACCCCGGTCGGATTCGATGGATAGGGCAGAACGATGCACCGTGTATGATCGGTTATGTACTTTTCAATTATATCTGCAGTCAAACGAAATCCATTTTTTGTTGTATCGGCATAAACAGGTGTTGCACCGCACATCTTAATGATGGGTTCATATCCTGGATATACCGGACCCGGTAATATTACTTCGTTCCCTGGGATGAGAATCGTCCGAAAGGTAATATCTATGCCTTCGCTGGCACCAGAAGTCACTAGGACTTCATTCCCCGGATCATAGCTAAGCTTGTATTTATCCTTTACATATTTTGAAGCGGCTTCCCTTAATTCCAGATAGCCGGCATTGTGAGTATAAACGGTATAGTCATTATCGATGGCTTGTTTTGCCGCTTCTTTAATATGCATTGGAGTTGGAAAGTCAGGCTGTCCTATCGTTAAGGAAATGGTGCCTTCGATATCAGCGACCATATTGTAGAATTTACGGATTCCTGATATTTGTACGTCTTTTACTAGAGGGTTTATTAAATGTTCCATCTATGAATATCCTCCCTTATCTAACTACATGAATTATGTTATGTTTGACTCATTCATTCTATTTTATCATTTAGTTTGGATGGGGGAGAAAACTTTTTGAGATTAATGAATTAAAGGTATAATGTATGATAAGAAAATTTTGAGGGTTGATACATTTGATAAGGACTTGCGCAATTACTTCTAATCAAGAAATCAGTTTTGATTTACCGCTAACGGAAATGAATAATCCGGATATCGAGTGGTTCTGGGTTGATTTTTCCAACCCCACAAACAAGGAAATCGAACTTTTATCCAATCATTTTCACTTTCACCCGCTGGCAATTGAAGATTGCCTGGATGATTTTAATCAACGTCCAAAAATGGATTTTTATGAGGGTTACCAATTTCTTGTGATTCATGCTCTAAGGGAGAAGGCATTAAAAGCAGTGGAATTGGATATGTTCGTTGGTGAAAAATGGATAGTCAGTTTTCATAAGGAAGATATGCTTGAACTGGAAAAGGTACGGGAAGAAATTGCTGGTAATAAAATGTTGAAGCAAAGTCCCTTTTTCTTGATGCATAGGATAATTGACAGGATCGTCGATGAATTCTTCCCACCTGTTTATAAAATTGAAAGCGAATTGGGTAGCATTGAGGAAAATACTGAAAATGACACGATTAACGAATTGATGGATCAGCTTTTCGATTTACGTACAGATATGTCCAGGCTCCGTCGGACCATATTGCCGATGCGTGATTTATTGTACAGAATGATTTCATCGGAGCGACTGAATTATTTGAAAGATCAGCACCTTTATTTTAATGATGTGTACGATCATCTTCTTAAATTGGCTGAAATGCTTGAATCCTATCGAGATTTTTCGTCCGATATACGTGATAGTTATTTGTCTGTGAACTCTAATAATATGAATTCAACGATGATGACATTGACTGTCATCACTACCATTTTCATGCCGCTGACCTTCATAGTGGGCGTATATGGGATGAATTTTGAATATATGCCGGAATTAAATTGGCATTATGGCTATTTCCTCATTCTTGGAATGATGGGCGGAATTGCCTTGATGATGTTTTTATTCTTTGTTAAAAAAGGTTGGCTCAATCCAAAGAATAGGTCGCGAAAGAGATGAAATGACCCAACTGGCCTGCTATTCTAAGTTTCATTTGAGGTGAGTATTTTTTTATAATGGAAATTGAGGGAAAACGAATGGTTTATTCGTTTTAATCGGGGGGACCATCATCAATTCACTTTTCCACATGCATATAAGCTTTATTTTATATTCTTTGTTGCTTTCCTCTAAATGCGAATAGAGTTTGGAAGGGATGAAGGGCGTTATTTTGCGACCAGCCTATCAGGTCTGCTTTATACCCATGTCGGTTATATCATGGAGGGGGGAATGTCGAAGAGACAGGCCCTTTACGATCGATATGATGGGCGGAATGGCAATGGTGAAAAATGAACTTGGAAAAAGGGGGACTCTGATGGGTCCCTTTTTAGTTTGGCTTCAATAGATAATCACTTCTTGATCCTTTTTTTATCTGTGCTCTAAACAAAAGAAATATTTAACCGAATTATTAGGTATGAGTTCATTGATAAAACCATAATTTTTCGTAGAATTATGAAATGAAAAAGTAAGAGAAGGGCGAGATGACACAATGGAAGCAAATAAAGGAATATTACTGGAAAGTGGCACGAATGAGCTTGAGATAGTGGAATTCGGTCTCGGAAAGAATAAATTCGGCATTAACGTAATCAAGGTGAAGGAAATCATTAATCCTGTCCCCATCACGCTTGTCCCTCATTCCCATCCAAATGTGGAGGGGATCATTGAACTTCGTGGAGAAGTCCTGCCAGTTGTGAATGTGGCGGATGCTTTAGGATTTCCGCCATCTGAAACTCCTGAGCAGGATAAATTCATAGTGGCTGAATTCAATCAGCAAAAAGTGGTTTTCCATGTCCATACCGTAACACAGATCCACCGTATTTCCTGGTCCCAAATCGAAAAGCCTTCGGATATGTATCAAGGCCTTGAAAGTCAGATTATCGGAGTAATAAAATTAAATAGAGAAATGTTACTGTTACTTGATTTTGAAAAAATAGTGGTCGAAATCAATCCAGAATCAGGAATAAACATCCAACAGGTTAAAAAGCTTGGTACCCGGCAAAATTCAGACAAGAGAATCCTGATTGCAGAAGATTCTCCATTACTGAGAAAGCTGCTTTTTGATACATTGTCAGAAGCGGGATTCAAGTACTTGGAGTTTTATGAAAATGGACTTGATGCATTTAATTATCTGGAGAATTTAATTGAATCAGGAAAAGTGGTTGAAGATGAAGTGCATCTTGTAATTACCGATATTGAGATGCCTCAAATGGATGGACATCATTTGACTAGAAGAATAAAGGAAAACGGGGAACTCGCTGGGTTGCCGGTGATTATTTTCTCTTCTTTGATTACTGACAGCCTTCGTCATAAAGGTCAGGTCGTAGGGGCTAACGCACAAATCAGCAAGCCAGAAATTGCAGAGCTTATAAAGTTGATAGACAGATTGGTATTATGAATGTGAAAACGGGCCGATGAGGCGTTACCTCACGGCCCGTTTGGTTTATCAATGATTAATACTTGGAACCTTTTCCTAAAAAGGAGGATGGGAATGGATTGTGAAAAGGTTGCTTGACCGACCCACGTCCGTGAGCCTTTTTCTCGATGTTGGTATTGTTCGGTTGTTTTTCACCTGCTTGTCCAACGTAAGTTTGCAAGATCTGTTTTGCCTTGGATAATGACAACGCGGCTTTAGGGTTCCGTATGGAAGCTGCCCGGCTGCCGAGGTGGGGTAGCTTTTTCAAATCTTCCTTTGTGGGAGGTAAATGAAAAACATATGATCCGCATTCGACAATGACGTCGGATTGTTGTGCTGCAAAGCGAGGGTTATCAGAGAAATGAAGTCCAATCTTCTTCGCTTTTCCTTCTTGCATAAGCTTGCTTAATGCGAGTCGTTTTAAATTATATAAATTCTTGGGCTCCAATGCAGTCTTTGCATGTTTATTGACAATAAACACGGCTTGGGCAAGGGAGTTTATCGAAAACTCATCCCTTTCAGAATGTCCTTTCGTTTGGTTCATTGTGGAAACTCCTTTTCTTAATGAGGTTAGAAGGACGTTATAAATAGACTTCCTTCAGTAAAAACCCGTTTTTATATATTGGTTGAAATAGAGACGTGTGTGCAACCAGGCAGAAAAAAGTGAAAAAATAATGCATGTACATCTCTAGGGTATGACCATCATTTCCCAACACTTTACCATCTATTCATTTTCATATTATACCACTTCAAAATATATAGGGAAGTAAAATTCAATCCGACGCCTTTTAGTCCAAGAAAAAGAAGGCGCTTTTGTCGCCTTCTTTCCAACCCTTATTTAGTGTATATATTGATATTTTCAGATACCCCAGCCTGTGCGCCGAATTGTTGCTGGTTACCCTGAAAGCCTTGATAAGAAGGGTAAGCTGGATAAGCGGGGTAAGGAGGGTAAGCGGGCGGGTATGGAGGAGGATATGGAGGATAGACTGGATAGATAGGTGGACGGTTATTGAATAGCAACGGTCCAATTGCCAATCCTGCAACAAAAGCTACAGGCGCCAATAGCGGAAAGAAAGGAAAGAAGCGCTCGTCATTCCAATATTCAGGTCCATATTCATTCCCATATGCATTTCTGTAATCGTTCTGTAGCATAATGGTCTGCGGATAGTGGTAGTAAGGAAAATACTGTGTTTGCATAATTTGCCTCCTTTTCTCAAATTCTTTACATAGTATGGATTTTTTTAAGAAAAGAGCCTGTTTCATCTTAATCTGTTATAATGAATCTACTTATGAGAATAATTTGGGGGGACCTTGATGGATCGGTTTAAAAGCATTTTTGCAGTCGGTTTTGGAGGAGCGGCTGGAGCGATATTGCGATATTGCGTAATCTTGACTGCTGGTCATTCCTTCTTCCCGTTTGGAACCCTCTTAATAAATATAGTAGGCAGCTTTTTACTTGGAATGATCAATGGCTATTTCGCCTCGAAAAAGAGATCGCTTGTTTTTTTAGCGCTGGGCAGCGGGTTTTGCGGCGGTTTCACCACGATGTCCACATTTTCACAAGAAGTGGTGGATCTACTGCAGACTTCTCTGGCATTGGCGGGACTGTATATTGGTGCCACGCTTTTTTTTGGTTTGGTTGCTGGTTTCTTCGGACTGGGACTTTTTAATAGACGGAGAGGTGAGTCCCTTTGATTGAGGTTCTTTCGGTATTTATAGGAGGCTTTTTGGGAGCGGCCTCAAGATATGTCTTGCAGATTATTTTTAATAGGCTATTGCCAGCCGTCTCGATACCCATTAGCATTTTACTGATTAACCTTATAGGTTCCTTTGGGCTTGGAATTGCGCTTCCACAGAAAGAAAGCTGGGCTTTATCTTTGCAGGTTTTTCTGACAATAGGTTTCCTGGGTGCTTTTACGACCTTTTCAACATTCAGCATGGAAACACTTGAACTTATTAGGAAACACCGTTATATAGATAGCCTTATCTATATAACGGTGTCTGTTTTAGGGTGTATCGGAACTTTCCTGTGCGGCTATTTAAGTATGGTATAACCTTTATGGCAACTACCATTTGGGACTGGTAAAAAAAACCTGGTTTTCTCAGATATACTTCTAATGCTATAATTCATAGGAGTCCATTACACATGATTTATGGCAACAAGTCGTTTATTCGCACAGGTTTTGTTAAAAAGTCTGGCGGTTTTCCCCTGTATTCTTTTCCTATCATTTTTCGGATTGGAATTCGTAAACTGTCAACTCCGGACGTGAAAGGAAACGATATGGGAGACGGGTAGTGCCAAGCCCTCTATTAACATGTAACGTTAATGAATCGATTTCATACGTGCCTTCCCGGTACTTTTCAGCGTATGGGGGAGTTACAAGGGCACCGGCAAAGGGGATTTGTACTTGTCCTCCGTGACTGTGACCGCTTATTTGATACTGGATGTCATAAGTCCTTGATGTGTCGGCAAGGTCAGGGGCATGCGAAAGCATAATGGTGAACACTTCTTCAGGAATGCCAGATAGTGCTTTTTCAAAATCAGGTTTTCCTAGCATGGCATCATCAACCCCGGCAATGACTATTTCTTCAGCCGTTAATAAGGTAATCTTAGTTGAGGTATTTTGCAACATGGTAAAATGGGATTTTTCCATGATATCGCTGTAAATTTCTGAGCCATATCCCCCATGATCATGGTTACCGTAGATGCTGAACTTTCCAAGTGGCGCTTTGAGCTGATTTAAAACGAGAGGGATTTTCTGGTAATCCTTATATTTATTAGGCTGGTCCATCAAATCTCCGGTAAATAAAATAACATCAGGGTCCAGTTGGTTTATCTTATTGACAATTGCTTGTAAATCTTTAAGCTGAAATTGAAAGCCTAAATGCGTATCACTGAATTGGACCATTTTCATGCCATGAAAACCTTTTGGGATAAGCGGGTGGCTGATGATTTTATGCTTGATTTCTAACCACTTAGGTTCCAAATTATGGGCATAATAGTTTCCGCCAATACCTAAACCGGTTAAGGTAGCCAATGTACCAAAACTTTTTTTTAAGAATGTTCTTCTGGATATGGGTTTATTCAAATTAATCAACCTATCTAATATAAAAATGTTACTTCCTCATACTAACAAACAATATACATAAAATGAAGAAAATATCTTCTATGAGCATATGAAAAACATGTAAACTGGGGTTTGATGAAACCGTATCCGGTTTGAAATTGAACATCTATACGGAGGTAACATGATGACCGAACCAATGTTTATTACACTGATTATACTTCTATGCGCGATCGCGCTTTTTATACAAGGGAAATTTCGAGCAGATTTAATTGCACTTAGTGCACTATCCATTCTGGGTTTACTGGGGATTCTTACATTGGATGAACTAGTGGCCGGGTTTGCGAACCAAGTGGTCATCATGCTGGCTGGGCTATTTATAGTCGGTGCCGGCCTGTTAAATACAGGAATCGTGGAAAAGGCAGGAAATAAGTTGTTGGGTTTATGTGGGGGCAGTGAATGGAAATCGCTGCTTATCGTCATGCTGACAGCAGGAATATTAAGTGCCTTTTTAAGCGGAACAGGAATTGTTTCCATACTGCTTCCGCTCGTTATGAGCATGGCCTTAAAACAAAAAACAAGTCCGACAAGGTATTTATTGCCACTTGCCTATGCAAGCAGTATTGGAGGGCTATTAACACTGACAGGTACTCCCTCCAATATGATCGTTGCTGATGTCTTACGGCAAAACGGAATAGGGACATTAGAGTTTTTTGACTTTACACCCGTGGGCTTGATCGCCTTTGCAGCAGGGTTATTCTTCATGTTGACACTCGGACGCCTGTTGCTTCCCGAGAAGACGATTGCCGCGAACAATAGTGTCAAGGGACTGTCGGCAGGGGAGCTTGCAGGCATGTACAAAGTATATGACAGATTGCATTATCTGCATATACCCGCTACTTCCGATATTGTTGGAGAAAGGCTGTCTGACCTCCAGCTTCCTATTCAGTATGAATTGACTTTGATTGAAATCCAGCGGAAGCCAAAGGATAAGCAATTACCGCTGTTGCAAAGACAGCTGACGATTTCAGCAAGGGCGGATGAGGTTCTTCATCCTGAAGATATCATTTTGGTGTTTGGGGAAGAAGAAGCAGTTGAGAGATTGGCACTTAACTATGAACTGGAGTTTAAACATTTCAATACCGAACAAATAAAGAAACATTTTCTTAGCAGTAGATTTGGATTGACAGAAATATTGATCGTCCCGAACTCGGATTATGAAAATCAAACCTTGATTGATGTGCATTTTCGTGAGAAATACCAATGTAATGTGCTTGCAATCAATCGGAATGGCGAATATATTCAAGCCGATGTCGGAACGGAACGCCTTAAACCGGGGGATGCAATCCTGATACATGGGGAATGGGAGAACATTGAGAGGATTTCCTCGGATTTACAGGATGTCATCGTTATTGGAAGTACCTCGGAAGATGGCTCTCCGGTCAACTCCAAGGGCAAAGCATGGATTGCCTTGGGAATCACTGCATTGATGGTCATTCTATTATCGATGGAGTCCGTCCCTGCCGTACTATCGGTATTGACGGCCGCATTGTTGATGGTGATCACTGGCTGTGTCCGTTCGATGGAGGATGCTTACCAAAAGATTAACTGGGAACCTGTTCTTTTGATTGCAGCCATGTTCGGAATAACGGCTGCATTGGATAATACGGGCGGAGTGAGGATGATAAGTGATTGGCTGGCCGTTTTATTCAGTAATATCGGGGCACACGGCATATTAGCGGTCTTTTATCTCCTGACACTGATCCTGAGCCAATTCATCCCGTATGGAGCCGCGGCGGTAATCATGACGCCCATTGCACTGACATCTGCGGTGAATCAAGGCATCGATCCCCTACCTGTGTTTATATGCCTTGCCGTTGCTGGCAGTTTGGCGTTATCGACTCCAAGGGTTGCCACTACCAACGCGCTTGTGATGACGGCGGGTGATTACAAGCATAAAGATTTTATCATGATCGGGATATCCATACAGATCTTCATTGGCGTTATCATGGTGATCACGATCCCGTGGTTCTTCCCTTTTTGATAAGACATAAGGCATTGTTCCATTTATGGACAATGCTTTTTCAATGTGTTTCTTTTCAAATGGATTGGATGAATGTGGTTCTGAAAAAAGAGTTATGCAGTAGGAATTAAAATATTTATTATCAATGCAAGAAACTAATGGTATAATTTTGGCATATTGGTGTTTTCGTAATTAGGGGGAAGATGCATCATGGATACAGAAAAGATATTAAAGAATTTAGACAGGGTGACACCATTCTTTCAACCGATTTTCAGTGCAGATCAACATCAGGTAATCGGGTATGAAATTCTAGGGCGCTATGAGGAACAATCGGAATATAAAAGCCTTGGACCTTTTTTTCACAATTCTGCAGTGCCGGAAGAGTATAGGGTGGAAGTGGATAATTACGTACTTGAAATTGCTTTGGAGAGAATAAAAGACTATGGTGAAGATTTTCTTATCTTTATCAACAGGGATCCTAATTTGCTTATGCTGGATCATGGCGAAGAATTCATGGAGATTTTACATCGTCATTTTCAACCGGAGGAAATGCACCGGATCGTACTGGAATTATCAGACACAATCAGCCCGGAAAACTTAGATCCTTTGCAGCATGTGCTTGCTTACTTTAGAACATATGGGATTAAGATAGCTTTAGATCATTTAGGACAAGATACGCAATTGGACCGAATCGCACAGATTTCTCCGAATATTTTAAAAGTTAACCTGGACCAGCTTCGCATTTCAGGTGGAGATGCCTATCAGGTAATCCTGTTTTCTCTAAGCATGCTTGCACGAAAAATCGGCGCCAATTTACTATTTGAGAACATTGAGTCCGAATACCAGCTTCGTTTTGCATGGAAGAATGGGGGACGATATTATCAAGGGTATTTTTTGGCGAAACCGGAAGGCGAATTCATTAATAAAGATTTACTTCGTGAAAAATTCCATCAAGAATGTCAGTCCTTCATTTCTTTAGAGACCAAGAAGCTTGAAGCCGTTTATCAAAAGACTTTGCAATTCAACGAGAATATGCAAAATTTCTTAAAACAGCAAAAGCGGAACGGCTCCCATGAAGATTTTCTCGGTATTTTGGCGAAAAAGTTGGATTCTGTATGTTTCCGGCTTTATATTTGTGATGAAGAGGGATATCAAAAATCCCCCAATATCCTACATAAGGACGGGCAATGGTTAGTCCAACCCAGTTATATGAATAAAAATTGGAGCTGGAGACCTTATTTTCTCGAAAATATCGTAAAGATGCGCAATGAGAAAAAAGGAATACTATCCGATTTATACAGTGATATCGAAACGGGGGAAACTATACGGACCTTTTCATATCCCCTGAATAATAAGGAATACATTTTCTGTGATCTTTCTTATAGTTATTTATATGAAAATGAAGCACTATTATAAAAATCGATTCATGAATATAATCGCTTTAAATGTGTAACGATAAGCAGAAATGATGCGCTTGGAGGAGACATATTTTGAGCACGTACATCTGGATTCTAATCATAATCGTTACAATCATGGCATTATATCTGCTCTTTTATACTTATTCTGTAGCAAGGGCACAGAAAGTGAAGGCCAGATATGATTCGACTATCGATGATTCCGTTAAAGAACATCCTTATTTAATGAACCCGGTATTCGTTTCCCTTTTCGTCGGGACGATTTTGGTTGCCGGTTTTATTTTTTACTATGCTTTTCGATAATTGTGAGAGGGAGATTTCAATATCATGAAATCTCCTTTTTTATTGTGAAGAATGGGTAATGGTATCAAGGTATCCCGAAGAATTTGATTTTGTAGTTTGGCTTTGATTTTGACGGGTATTGAAAGGCATAGGCAAAAATCATAACCATTAGGAGAAACTCTATAACAAGGAGATGATTGTAATGAGGAAGTATCTAGTTGCATGTCTTGCCAGTGTCCTTTTATTTTTAAGTGGAGGGTTCACTGCTTCAGCGGAGGGCTTACATAGAGAGGAAGTACTATCTTTGGTACAGGATGCCATGGAGAACCAAGGTTCGATCAGTGAGAAAGTACGTACTAAGGAAGCGATAGAAGGGAAGTTGGATAAACATTTCACAGGTGATTTCATCAAGAAGTTTGTCCAAGCGAATGTAGTGAAAGTCGATGGCGGTTATACCGCATTTGGATCAGATTTCGCTCCGTATTATATCCCTTTTTTCAGTTATGACAAGAATACGGAAATTGTATATGGGAAAAACGGTGATGTCATTTATGTTCAGGAGGAGTTCCAGGACACTGGGGACGGACCGGTATCGATGGAAAAACATGTTGAATCAGTTACTTTGAAAAAGGAAAATGGCGTTTGGAAGGTAATGGATGTAAAGTATGAAAGTGATAAAATGAAATAAGGAAAGTTCTTTAAAATTGAAAAATATGGAGTTGAAATGAAGAAGTCTAGAGGAGGTCACAGCCTTCTCTAGACTTTTTTTATATATTCAGTTCTTTTTTTATTTCGTCCAATTCAAAACCAACAATGGCTTTCCCATCGATGACGACCGTAGGTGTGGAATAGGCACCGTATTTATTCGTTAATTCTTTTCGGGCTTGTCCATCTGCTTTAATATCCTTTTCTTTGTAAACGACATTATTATCATCAAAGAACATTTTCATGATTTTGCAGGGAGGGCAATCAGGTTGGGTATATAGCGTAACGTCTTTCATTTCAATCCTCCATGTATTCTTTAGGTAAGGTTTATTTTTTCATTATAGAGGATGCCAGGACATTTGAATAGGAAAACACCCCAAGTACCGTTCTACTTACCTTTTTCCTGTTTTACCAGATAGTCTATCAATCCCATGGAACAAACATTCAGGTCCATGGCGATGATTTCAAAAACAGGATGATCTGTGGTGATTCCTTTTTCGCCTAAATGAAAGGCGACTTCCGTGAAAATATTTTTACTTGTCGCTGCCACTCGTTCCTCAAAGCTCGCATATTCCTTATATGCCGATTTGGCAGTCGCAACAAATTTAGGCAGCCAGTAATGAAGTTGTTTATATACTTCCTTAGGGTTTTCGGAAACCCCATAATGACCAAAATATATACGTTCGACGCCGATGCTTTCATACAATTCCGCTGCTGCAAGCATCGCTTCGGGGTTAAATTGGTTTGGCGATGTGGAAGGTAAGTAAAATTCCAGACCTTCTTCATCGAGTTCACGATAATAGATGCCTATGGTGTCACCTGAAAACATCCCTTTTGAAACCGAATCGAATATGCTTAAATGATGGTTTGCGTGCCCGGGAGTGTCATAAAAGGTCAACTTTGAATTATCACTTGTTTGCAGGGACTCCCGATCATGTTTAATCAGCATTCTTTCAAACGGAATAGGTAAAATCGGATCGAAAAGCTTGTTGAATTCTTCACCATAGACTGCTTTAGCCCCAGCAATCAAACGTGTTGGATCTTCTAGATGACGTGCACCTTTTGGATGGACGATCACTTTGGCGTTCGGGCAATGCTGTAAAAAAAGTCCTGCTCCACCTGCATGGTCCAAATGAATATGGGTAAGAATGATATATGTAATATCTTCGAGGGCGATTCCCAAATGTTCGAGCCCCTTCATTAAGTGGGGGATGGAAGGGCTGGCGGAAGTTTCGACTAATGTGATGTCTTCATCGGCAATTACATATGTACCTGTACGATTTCTTCTATCCAAATCAAAACCATCAATCAATGAAATGCGATAACCAAGTTCACTAATGTTTTGCAACAGAATCTACCCCCAAAAAATTTTTCATGTACAAAATCCATTCCTTATTTTATTCTGTTAATAGTGCCATGTAAAGAATGAAGTTTTAAATTATTCTGAATTTATTTCAGCGTGGCTACTGGATAGAAAAGTATGGTATAGTGAAACCTATCGAAAAGGTTTTATTCAGAAAGGAGAGGGAGTATGTCTCAATTACAGGGCATCCTTACCAGATTGAAAAGTCTTCAAGAGCAAGCGAAGGAATCTGAATCTGCTCAACGTTTTTTTGAAATAGATGGTGTGAAAAAGTGCCAGGTTACATATTTCAGCAAAACAGAAATGTTCGAGCTTGAAGTATACAGTGATAAAGGGAAATCATCCAAATATCAATTCGATAATATTGATATGATTACCATTGAAATCTTTGATCTTCTTCAATCTTAAAAAAATTACGAAAAGCCGCCTCCTTTGGAAGCGGCTTTTTTATTGTGAATGAATTTCGGTCAATTTTTACTTGAATGAAGTAGTGATTTTTACGACATCTTAATAATTGGAGGGATGTAAATGAAAAATCCAATGGTAATTTGCCCGGAATGCGGTGAGGAAAGGGAAATGGAAAATGTATTAACGGCACAATCCAACCAAAATGTGATTTATCAATGCCCGGAATGCGGTTTTAAACAGGTTAACATCAAAACTAGTAAGGGCTAAGGGTCTCTTGTGAATCCCGCCGTTTGGGATTTTATTGGTCTAGGAATGAGCCTTTTCTGCTTACATATGTTAAACTATAGAAAGAGCTGTATATAAAAACATATGGTAAGGGGTTTTAAAATGATCGGTACTCATGATGGGGATTTATTGGAATCCAGCGTTAAAGACTTAATGATTTCTTCTGAACGCGTGGCCCACGTGCAGGTAACCAATAACTTAGAACATGCACTATTGGTATTAACAAAGAGCGGTTATACGGCCATTCCTGTGTTAGATCCGATGTATAAACTGCATGGTTTAATTAGCACACCAGTCATTCTTGATTCAATCTTGGGACTGGAACGAATTGAATTTGATAATCTTGAGAATAAAAAAGTTTCCGAAATAATGAATATAGAAATACCTCGCCTGCATATTGAAGATACATTGACCAAGGGTGTGGAATTGTTGATTGACCATCCGTTTGTCTGTGTAGAGAATGACGAACATGTATTTGAAGGTATCTTAACGAGAAGGGCAATCTTGAAAAAAGTATTTAAACAAAATACGCCTGATAAATAAGTACGGCTTAACATGAAGTTAACCTCAAGACTCGCCAGTTGGCGAGTTTTCTTGTTTTTACATATTTAATCCAGCTAGTGGTAAATTCTATAAACAGTAGGGTCTATTAGGGGAGGATGCTGAAATTGGGCCAAGAGGTGAATAGTGCTAAGGTGCAGAATAAAAAATTGAAACGTCCCTTTATATTGGCTGCCATCATGTTGGCTATGTTTATGAATGCTATTGAAGGAACGATCGTTTCGACGGCAATGCCAGCCATTGTAAGTGATTTAGGTGGTTTTTCACTTTACAGCTGGGTGTTTTCAGGTTATTTGTTAATGAACGCCGTAACGGTCTTGATATATGGAAAGCTATCGGATATTCTCGGGAGAAAACCTGTCTTATTATTTGGAATCATTGTCTTTTTAATTGGCTCCCTTCTTTGCGGTTTTGCCAATTCTATGACGGAACTCATCATATATCGCTTTGTACAAGGTTTTGGGGCGGGGGCTGTAGCTCCTGTAGCTTCGACGATTGTTGGTGATATCTATAAAAATGAAGAGAGGGCACGCGTTCAAGGGTATCTATCGAGCGTTTGGGGAATTTCAGCGGTCATGGGGCCAGCTTTGGGCGGCTTGCTCGTTGAGTCCCTGACTTGGAAGCTTGTCTTCTGGATAAATATCCCTTTGGGCTTATTATCTTTTATTGGGATTTGGTTTTTCCTTCATGAAAATATCGAAAAGAAAAAACGTGATATCGATTACCTAGGTGCAACGCTATTGACGTTATCCATATCCACTCTTATGGTGATACTCGTAGAAGGAGGAGTGAAATGGTCATGGGCTTCAGCTCCAGTTATATCCTTGGCATTAGTGGCCATCATCACCTTCATCTTATTCATTCTTCAGGAAAAGAAAGCGGCCGAACCGATGATGCCATTTGAAATTTGGCAGGAGCGTTCCATTCTGATTGCCAATCTTGTATCCCTGACGACAGGGGTGATGATGATCGGATTATCAAGTTTCCTCCCGACATTCGTTCAGGGGGTGATGGAACGCTCGCCTACGGTAGCTGGTTTTACATTGACAGCCATGTCAATTGGCTGGCCGATTGCATCAATGGTCTCTGGCAGGTTATTGATGAAAATAGGATTCAAATCAACCTCCCTCCTTGGAGGGTGTTCATTGATCCTTGGGAGCTTGATCCTGGTGTGGATGAAGCCGGAGGCTGGGCCGATTATTGCTGCCATGGGATCCTTCTTTGTCGGTGTAGGCATGGGCTTGACTTCTACCTCATTCATTGTCGTCATTCAAAAAACCGTCAGCTGGGAACGAAGGGGCATTGCGACAGCTTCCAATATGTTCATGCGTAATTTAGGAAATACTGTAGGTGCTGCATTACTTGGAGGAATCATGAATATGAGGCTTCAAGCCTACTTGAATGAACATGCGCCAGCCGGCTCGGGAGTGACGATAGATACGGCAAATAAACTGTTGAACAGTGAAGAACGCATGTCGCTTCCTGAAAATGTGGTAAAGGTTTTACAGGAAGGACTTACATTGTCTTTACAGACGATTTATCTCATCGTTCTAGGCTTCGCTGTAATCAGCTTCCTGTTACTTACGAGACTAAGAAAGAATAAGAATAAGAATGCTTAAAAAAGGCAGACTCTTTAAATGGAGTTTGCCTTTGTATTTAAGGAAACGCAACTCTGATGACCAATTGAATCAATAATGCGATCGTGACCGCATGTAAAATTAATTTCAACTGTCGAGTGGAGATTTTTTGAGCCACACGCAAGTCCAGTTGTGATCCGATAAGGGACCCGATCGTGTAATAAATGGCAATCCCCCATGCAATGTACCGGCAATGAAATAGGTAATGAATGCAGCTGTACAGCTAATGAAAGTTTGGAATCTAGTAAAGGCCAGGGATTGAAGGTAGGTGGCACCATTTCTTAAAAAGGTATACATGAGCATGGTTGCCTGTCCCGGTCCGAACATTCCGTCATAGACCCTGATTCCGAATAGGGATGGATAAACTTTTTTTGGGAGATGCCAATCCGATTCATCGGAAGGTTTTCGTTTTTTAATGAAATTCATGATCAAAGCGACAGTCAAAAGACAGATGGCTAACAAATTCATTGCCTTTTCAGAGAATGAATTCGACCACCACATAAGCCACCGAAAAGGGCAAATGGGATTAACTGGAGGGCATACTTCAATTTAAGCTGTTTTTTCTTGAATAAAATATAAAAACTGGAAAAGAAGAAAACATGTTGGAAAATTTGACTGAACCAATAACCTGGTGGATGGGTAAACCTATCAAAAGAAGGGATGGCATGCCGATAAGACCGCCGCTCCCAGCCAATGTGCCGACAAAGGATGCTGCAAAACTGATGACAAGCAATAAAATGAACGTCAAAGGATATTCACTCCTTTTCTTTTCTCTTGTATTATAAGTCGACTTTGTTGATAATAAAAATTAAATAAATTAAATCATCATGATAAGAATTAATTATCAAGAGGTTGGTGTGTATGTCATTTTCAGAATTTCATTTATTATCCGTGCTTGCTCAGGAAATGAATATGAGAAAAGCAGCTGAGAGGTTGTTCGTTTCCCAGCCGGCTTTATCCCAGCGTTTACAATCAATAGAAAAGGATTGGGGCTCGAAACTGTTTCTGCGTTCACAAAAAGGGCTGTCACTGACACCTGCAGGTGAAGCGGTAATTCGTTTAGCCAATGAGGTTATAGAAAAAGAGGAAAAGGTCAGGGAAAGTATTCAAGCTATGGACCATGAAGTATATGGCACTTTGAAAATAGCCTGTGCCTCGATTGTCGGTCAAAATTGGCTGCCGCAAGTATTGAAAAAGTTCGTCCAAAAATATCCGTATGCCAAAATTTCCTTAATCACTGGCTGGAGCAGTGAGATTTTAAAGTCTTTGTATGAAGGACAAGTACATATTGGCATCATAAGGGGAGCCCCGGATTGGAAAGGGGTAAAACAGCATTTATTTACAGATATGCTTTATTTGGTGGATACTGAAATGAAGGAACTGAATCAAGTGTTCGAAACGGACCGGCCATTCATTCAGTTTAAAAGCGATTCGAATTATTATCAGGAAATTCAGGACTGGTGGCATCGGCAATTTAAAACGACACCAAAAAACACCATAGTCGTGGATCAAATCGAAACATGCAAACAAATGGTGTTTAATGGTATAGGATATGCGATCCTGCCAGCCATCACTTTACATGATAAAGATACGAATGTTTTTAAAATCCCTCTTTTGGATGGGCATAACCACTCAATCGAACGAGATACATGGCTTTGCGGCTATGAATCTGCCTTTCAGTTAAAGCAAGTCCAGGCATTCACGGAAGTGGTAAAAGAGCATATTCGTGACCAAGGAATGTTATAGGTCCGCTGACGAAAATGTCAATAGGGGAGAATAATATATAAGAGTGACATTCAACTTGTCTTGCCGGCAGTTGTCTGGTAAATTTAAAACGAGTAATGATACATATTTAGGAGGTTTACCCGGAATGAATAAAATGGATGCAAACGAAATTATTTCTTTTATCTCAAATAGTAAAAAATCTACACCTGTAAAGGTATATGTCAAAGGCGATTTAGAAGGCATGGATTTTGGTCCAGCTTCTAAAACTTTCATAACAGGAAATACAGGTGTTGTATTCGGTGAGTGGTCTGAAGTCGAAGAAGCAATCAAGGCAGCAGGAACAAAAATCGAGGATTATGTAGTTGAAAATGATCGCCGAAACTCTGCCATTCCTTTATTGGACCTAAAAGGCATCAAAGCCCGTATCGAGCCTGGCGCAATAATCCGTGACCAAGTATCCATTGGAGACAACGCAGTAATCATGATGGGTGCATCAATCAATATTGGTTCTGTCATCGGTGAAGGCACAATGATCGACATGAACGCAATACTGGGCGGGCGTGCAACAGTGGGTAAAAACTGTCACGTAGGTGCAGGTGCCGTTTTAGCAGGTGTCATCGAGCCGCCTTCCGCACAACCGGTCATTTTGGAAGATGATGTTTTAATCGGAGCCAATGCGGTCGTACTAGAAGGTGTGAAAATCGGTCAAGGTTCTGTTGTGGCGGCTGGTGCAGTTGTAACGAAAGACGTTCCTCCTTACTCCGTGGCTGCTGGTATCCCGGCGAGGGTCATTAAACAAATTGACGAAAAAACAAAATCAAAAACAGAAATCATGCAAGAACTTCGTCAACTTTAATTTCTTTAGTGAATATTGCCTGAAGCGTGGATAAATATATCCACGCTTTCTGTATAGGAGGAAATAATGTGAAAATAAATCCTTTTGCCGAGATCCGGCGTGATTTGCATCAAATACCGGAGATAGGGTTCAAAGAATTCAAGACTCAGCAATACCTACTGAATTACATAACGAAACTGGCCCCGGAGCGAATGGAAATAGAAACTTGGCGGACTGGGATATTCGTGAAAGTGAAGGGAATGAACCCGCGGAAAACAATTGGCTACCGGGCTGATATTGACGGTCTGCCGATAAAAGAGGAAACCGGATTGCCGTTCGCATCCAACCACGAGGAATATATGCATGCCTGCGGTCATGATTTTCATATGAGCATAGGTTTGGGATTATTGACATATTTCACCGAAAATCCAATCGATGATGACTTGCTATTCATCTTCCAGCCCGCAGAAGAGGGTCCTGGCGGAGCTGAACCAATGCTTAAATCGGAAACGATGAAAAAATGGAAGCCGGATATGATTCTTGCATTACATATTGCTCCAGAGTATCCAGTTGGGACGATTGCCGTTAAAGAAGGGCTTCTATTTGCCAATACATCTGAATTATTCATCGATTTGAGGGGGAAAGGAGGGCATGCAGCCTACCCGCATGAAACAAATGACATGGTCATTGCGGCATGCTCGCTTGTAGGGCAGCTGCAAACAATCGTTTCCAGGAATGTCAATCCACTTGATTCAGCTGTCATTACAGTTGGGAAGATTACTGGTGGCACCGTTCAAAATATTATTGCGGAGACAGCGCGGTTAGAAGGCACAATACGCACCCTTAACCCCGAATCGATGGTAAAGGTCAAGTCAAGAATAAAAGCGCTTGTGGATGGCATACAAGTGGGATATGAGTGCTTGGCTGAAATCGACTATGGTGCGATGTATCACCAGGTGTATAATGAAGAACGGTTGACCCGGGAATTCATGGAATTTACAGAGAAGTCAACTGCTGTTCATTTGCATCGCTGTACGGAAGCGATGACTGGTGAAGATTTTGGTTATATGTTAAAGGAGATTCCAGGATTCATGTTCTGGCTGGGGGTTTCATCGGATTACGGATTGCACCACGCTAAGTTAAGTCCGGATGAAACTGCGATTGAACTCGCGATCAATCACTTAACGGACTATATAACGTTTAAAGGAAGCGAAGCGTAAAAAATGCTTTTCAGTACAGAACATGCTCTAAAGAGAGAACGAATGACGTTGGAGGGCTTATTGTGAAAAAAGAATTTGCGGTGATTGGACTTGGCCGTTTTGGCGGCAGCATAGTCAAGACATTAGCTGAAGAAGGATTAGGGGTTCTGGCTATCGATGCTGACGAAGATCGAGTGAATGAATTTGCCAGAATAGCTTCACATGCCGTAGTAGGGGATACGACAGATGAAAATGTACTGAGAAACTTAGGGATTCGGAATTTTGATCACGTCATTGTAGCGATTGGCGAGAATATTCAAGCTAGTATATTGACGACTCTTATGCTTAAGGAATTGGGTGTCGGAAATGTTACGGTTAAAGCGCAAAATGATTATCATGAGAAGGTTCTTCGTAAAATCGGGGCCGACTATGTCGTGCACCCCGAACGAGATATGGGGAGAAGGATTGCCCATAATATCGTCTCCAATAATATTCTCGATTATTTAGAGCTTTCTGATGAACACTCCATCGTCGAAATTGTTGCAAGCCAAAAGATGAATGGAAACTCGATATTTGACCTTGATATCCGTGCTCATTATGGGCTGAATATAGTCGCGATCAAAAGAGGGAATGAAATCAATGTTTCTCCTCAGGCAAACGATTTAATTCATAAAGGCGATATATTGATCGTCATTGGAGCAGATTCCGACATCAATCGTTTTGAAAAAAAGATTGTAGAATAAGTAAGTGTCATGCTAAAATCGAGCAGCGCTTTTATCAAAGGAAAACAAAAAGGGTTTTGGAATGGTCTCATTCCGAAACCCTTTTTGTTTTTTTATTGGATTTGAAGTAGTTATAGAGAATTGCCTGCATCGACAATTTTTTAATTCCCTTAAGTAGTCCTACGAAAACCATTCTTTTCTTTTACATCTGCGAGTACACGCAATATTGTTTCTTTGCGTTTCGCATATATAGATTTTACATCTACATAATGACACAAATGATCTTTACTTTCGTACACTGTGATAAAAGTGAACAAGTCGCACAAATAGGTTTGGATGATTTGTACTCTCTATTTTGATTTAGTTCTTCTTGAAGGCGTACTTGATAAACTCGTGTTTCCGGCACTGGCTTTCCACAGTGTGGAATCAACAAATATATGCTTCTTATCAGTTTACTTTTGGAAGCTTTCCATTAAGATACGATAGAAAATCTATTCAAGCATCCTTATCACCTCAAGTTTTAATACTCCTTTTTTAAAACAAAAAAGCCTGTAGGCAAAAGGAGTTCTATCTAACTGTTAAAACAAAGTTGATTGGAATGGGTGTTCGAGACTCCTGCGGGAGTACGCGTCCAAGGGAGACCCCACAGGCACTAAGGAGCCGAGGAGGCTCCCGGACCGCCCGCGGAAAGCGAGTGCCTGGAGTGGAATTCAACGTTCGAGATTTACAAATCTAAACAAAAAAAGCCCAGCCAAATGATGGCTGGGCTTTTTTTATTATTGGACTTCCATGATGATCGGCAGGATCATTGGACGGCGTTTAGTTTTTTCATATAGGAATGGAGATAAAGTGTCTGTAATTTCATTTTTAATTTCAGACCATTGTGTAGTTTTTCGATCCATCACCTTATTTAAATGCTTAGTTATTAAGGATTGAGCATCGCTGATAAGGTCTCCAGATTCTCTCATATAAACAAATCCGCGTGAGATGATGTCAGGTCCGGATGCAATTTTGAATTCCTTCATATTGATGCTGACAACGACAACGACAAGGCCTTCCTCGGAAAGGATTCGACGATCACGGAGAACGATATTACCGATATCCCCGATGCCGCTTCCATCGATATAAACCGAACCTGAAGGGATCTTACCAGCAATTTGTGCTGTGTTTTCACTTAGGGATAGAACTTCACCATTATCCATGATAAAGCAATTTTCTTCCGGAACTCCGCAATCGACTGCATGGCGGGCATGTAGTTTTTGCATACGGTATTCACCATGGATTGGCATGAAGAATTTTGGTTTAATCAAACGAAGCATTAGCTTTTGTTCCTGCTGTCCGCCATGTCCTGATGTATGAATGTCATTCAAAGGACCTGAAATGACGTCTGCTCCTGCACGATATAATTGATTGATCGTTCTGGAAACACTGATTGTGTTACCTGGGATAGGTGAAGATGAAAATACTACAGTATCACCAGGAATGATTTGAATCTGACGGTGAGTGCCATTCGCTATGCGCGACAATGCTGCCATTGGTTCACCTTGACTCCCTGTACAAAGGATGGTTACTTTATTCGCAGGCATACGATTCAATTGCTGTACATCAATAAATGTATCTTTAGGCGCTACGATATAACCAAGATCTTGTCCAATTGATATGGCTGAATCCATGCTTCGGCCAAAAACGGCTATTTTACGGCCGTTAGCCACGGCTGCTTCTACAACTTGCTGAAGGCGATGGATGTTCGATGCAAACGTTGCAAAAATAATCCGGCCGTCAACCTTACGGAAAATGTCATGAATGGTATCGCCGACACGGCTTTCGGACATAGTAAAGTTCTGCACTTCACTATTTGTGCTATCCGAGAGTAAGCACAATACACCTTCTTTACCGATTTCAGCCATTTTGGTCAGGTTTGCAGGCTCGCCCACTGGTGTGAAGTCGAATTTAAAATCACCAGTATGGACAATTTGTCCAGGTGGTGTTTTTACAACGATTCCATAAGAGTCAGGGATACTGTGAGTTGTGCGGAAGAATGAGACGGACGTTTTCCGGAACTTGATCACTTCATCTTCACTGATTTCAATCATGGTTGTCTGACGTAAAAGGCCGTGTTCTTCCAATTTATTACGAAGCAGTCCAAGTGCCAGTTTTCCGCCGTACACAGGGACATTCACTTTTCTAAGTAAATAAGGAATCCCGCCAATATGGTCTTCATGGCCATGAGTAATGAAAACACCTTTAATTTTATCTACATTTTTCTCTAAATAGCTGTAATCTGGAATCACATAGTCAATACCGAGAAGCTCATCTTCAGGAAATTTAATTCCAGCATCAATGATGATGATTTCATCTTGAAACTGAACAGCATATGTGTTCTTACCGATTTCGCCTAAACCGCCCAGGGCGAATACAGCTGTTTGATCGTTTTTTACAAATTTCATAAATTATAGCTCCAATACTTTGTAATCTTCATTTTGTTTTTCATATTCTAAATATGCTCCGGTTACAGGTAATACGATTTCTACGTTATAAGGTTCCTTTTTTAATTTTAAACGAACGTCACGAACGGATTCACCTTCGACAAACATTGTTTTAGTATTCTCCCTGATGGGAACCTCTGATATGGTTACTTGATAGTATACCTTAAAAACCATTTTAATCTCTCCTCACTTGTTTGCATTGCTTTTTTCATTATATATAAAAACAACAATTTTTTCATGTTTTTCAACATCATGTAAAAATAAACCCAGCTCCGCCATAAAAACGGAAGGGGTTTGATGAATTAAATATACCAATGTATAAAAGTATATAAAAAAATAGATGGCCGATTCTGGTATCAATCCAATTGTGTCTTCCTCTATCTTATATCCTATCCGTTTTTGCCATGTGTAAAACTTAAATCATGGGATCTTTTTTTTCGTAAACGATTTCTTTCTAATTAATACAGTACGACTGTGTGCAGCGTTTCATGAAAACACTACGACTCATATCTTTATTGAAATATGTATTCACCTGACCATATAAAAGCCAAGATAGAAAGAAAGAATGCTTAACAAGAACTTTACAACAAGGAAGAAGCCCTCCGCAAGTTTTTGAAGGACTGTCCGAAAAAAATTCGCATATGGATGACGGCCAAGGCAGGAATGAGTGGCAAATTATGCGATAGATTTTTTTCTTAAAAGATCATTCCATTGTTTAGCAAGCTTTTTACGAAGCTTTTTTAACATGGCGATCACGCTCCCTTAATTATTATTGTATAGGATTATTCAATAATGTAAATACGTCTTTACAGGTCCTTGGCCCATTTTTGAAAAAAAAGGCTCATTCAAACAAGCAGCTGGGATTTTTGGAGGCAAGAAGGATGGGAGAAGTAATCTAAGAAGCCTGAGTTGTTTTTCTATTAAGAATAGTATATGCCCATTCGTGAATAAAAAACGTAAATTGAGTGGAATCCGGTTGTGTTACTTGACTTATCTTGATGACAATTATTAAATGGGTACATATTAAAAAAGGAAAAAATGAATGAATTGGAAGTGAATCGTTAGTGAAAATCGTATTCTTTGATATTGACGGAACGTTGCTTGATCATGAAAAAAAGTTACCTGCTTCAACAAAAAAAGCCATTAAGCAACTGCAGGATAGCGGGGTTTTTGTAGCGATTGCCACAGGAAGGGCTCCGTTTATGTTCGAATCTTTAAGGGAAGAGCTTGGTATCGATACATTTGTAAGTTTCAATGGACAATACGTTGTTTTTGAAGGGAAAGTCGTTTATAAAAACCCTTTGAGCATACCTGAGATAAAACGGCTCCACGAACATTCTGAAAAAAATGAAATACCGATCGTTTTCATGAATGAGGAGACAATGAAATCGAGTGTTCCACATCATAGCAGAATTGAAGAAGCATTAAGCAGCCTGAAGTTTCCCCACCCTGAACATGTGGCAGATTTTTATGAGGACCATGATATATACCAAGCCTTATTATTCTGTTCGGAAGATGAAGAAGGGAACTTTGTTGGGAAATATGATGACTTCCATTTCATTAGATGGCATGAGTATTCAACGGATGTTCTTCCATTCGGGGGTTCAAAAGCTGAAGGCATTAAAATATTAATGGAAAAAGTCGGGTTTGCTCTGGAGGATGTTTACGCCTTTGGAGATGGCTTAAATGATATAGAGATGTTAAAAGTAGCGGGATATGGCGTGGCAATGGGGAATGCCGGTCAACTTGTGAAGCAAGAGGCCGACTTTGTAACCAAGGATGTCGATGATGATGGCATACTTTTTGGTTTGAAGGAACTTGAACTGATATAAAAAACAAAACCCCCGTCAACCAACAGACGGGGGTTTTGCTTATTACGTTACCTTTCCACCGCAATTGAATTTTCCGGTATGGCATAGGGGTCTTCCGGATTGATATGATCATAAAACATGATTCCATTAAGGTGGTCGATTTCATGTTGAAAGCAAATGGCTGCGATGCCTTTCAGGCGGAGCTGAACTGATTTTCCTTCCAGGTCCGTACCCACAACCGTTATTCGAGCATAACGGGGCACATAGCCGGAAACGGGACGATTTACGGAAAGGCAGCCTTCTCCGGATGTCAAATATGCTTTTTCCACTGAATGGCTGATGAGTTTAGGGTTGAAAAGTGCATAGCTATACAGTTGACCATCTTTTTCTTTCAAATGAACCGCGATCATCCTTTTTGAAACATTCACCTGTGGTGCAGCCAAGCCAATTCCTGCCCTTAACCCGTATAGTGCAGCAATATCGGGCTTCTGGCTGTTTTGGACATATTCCATCAAGCTGGCTAAAAGTTGCTTATCTTCATTTGATGCCGGAAGCGGAACCTCTACCGCGACTTGCCTTAAGATTGGATCGTCTTCATTAACAAAATCATCCATGGTAAGCATAATCTTTCACCCCACAAAAATTCTTATAATATGTATAGGATTATTTTAACAAAAAAAATACTGAAAGTTAATGGATGATCTAATGAAAGAAAAATGGAAGGGATGGAATCAAGTCATTAATTCCTATCCCAGCCATTATATTATTTGCGTGTTGAGGTCTATTTAAAAAAATAAATCATTTTTTGTGAATTAGGGTAAATAGTTAACATTTTCGGGTAAAGGTAATAGTAATTATCTGGTTAGCAAAAGCACGCGCCGACAATGATTAACAGAATGAACAGGACAATGATTAGAGCGAAGCCGCCTCCAAAGCCGCAGCCGCCTCCACCATCACCATAACCATAGCTGGGTGCAACGGAAACCGGATAACAACAATCCTGGTTGTAACCTCCATACATAATTTCATACCTCCGTTTTTTGTATTATTAAAATGCTGACCACTCTGATTTGAAACGGTCCCTACAGCCTATGCAGTATGGCTTAAAGGGTGTAGGCTAGCGCCCAGTAATGAAAAAAACCTGTTCGGAATATGAATGTAACAAGTGTTTGCGGCTAATAAGGGAAATTAGAGAAATATGAATCTTCGAAGTACTATCAGAAGGAGCTGTCTATGTTGAATCGTTTTGGTCCATATGTTATTTTACTTCTTTCTTTAGTGATCTTGACTGGTTGTTTTAATGGTTCGCCGGAAGAAAGAATCCACAAAATCCTAGAGAAAACTGCAGAAAAGGAAAGTGATTTCACCGAGCATCAAGAGCCACTTAATGATTTGGAGAAAAAAGAAAAAGAAAAATATGAGAAAATAATTAAACTTGGATTGGATGATTATGAACAGATCGTCGAGCTTTCAGATGAAGCCACCAAGAATATCGACCAAAGGGAAAAAATAATTGAAAAGGAACAAAGCAGTATGCAATCCTCAAAAGAACAATTCAATCAGATAGATGAACAAATCGGGAAAATAGAGGATGAAAAAATAAAAAAAGAAGCGACTGAAATGAAAAAGGTCATGAGTGAGCGCTATAGCACCTACGATAATTTATATGATGCATATCAACAAAGTCTGGCTTATGATCGTGAATTATATGAACTATTTAAAAAAGAGGATTTGAAAATGGATGAATTACAAGTGCAAATCGAGAAAATAAATACCTCTTATACAGAGGTTTTGAAAGCGAATGAGGAATTTAATGCATTAACGGAAAAATCAAATCAAAAAAAAGAAAGTTTTTATGATAGTTCCGGCATAGAAATGGCTGATTCAACAAAATAATATAAATAATGATGGGCTGTGATTCTCACTCACAGCCCATATTTTTGTTCAATCCAGTTCATTTAGGGTCTGGGAAATTCTAGAATAGCCTTTTTTGTGCAACCAGCTTGAGGGGAATTTTCATACCTGTACTAAAAAAAAACGATAATCAAAATTCTAACAGCAGACTTATATGAAAGCGTTTGAAAATTTTTTTGGAATATTATTCCGAAGGCTCAAATGCCTATAGTTAAAGCGGTTTTGGAATTGATCCGATATGCTGGGGGATTTAAATGTTATCCTTTACCATCCTTAAATTGAAAATTAGGGGAAATTTAATAGTACAGTTGTAAAGTCAAAACTAATACAGAGAAGAAGTATGAGTATTGGAAATTCTATAAAATCAAAATTATAAGGAACTCCAAGTGATTGACTTGATGTTAATTCATCTTGTAAACTTAATCTATAAAAATTCTTGTATCATTTTCCTTGATTTTTTTTATGGTACAGAATAAGATTGAGACATATTAAGCATATCCACGTTTGAGGATTGGTCTTAAGGGAAAAATAAAAGAATGAATTGTTGAAGAAACTAAAAAGCAAACTATTTTTGCTTTATAGAATAATAATAGCGAACCTTTTTAATGAAAGGATGAGGTGCCAAATGGCTCAAAAAACTAAACAAGCTAAATTTAATGTTCAGGATCAGCTTAAGAAAGTAGAAGAACAATTTGAAACTTTTCAAATTTTAAATGAAGAGGGAGAAGTCGTTAATGAAGCGGCAATGCCTGATTTAAGTGATGAACAATTGCAAGAATTAATGCGTCGTATGGTTTATACACGCATCTTGGATCAACGTTCTATATCACTGAACCGTCAAGGCAGATTAGGTTTCTATGCACCGACTGCCGGTCAAGAAGCTTCTCAAATCGCTTCCCAGTATGCTTTGGAAAAAGAAGATTTCATTCTGCCTGGTTACCGTGATGTTCCACAAATCGTTTGGCATGGCCTGCCGCTTTGGCAAGCATTCTTATTCTCTCGGGGACATTTTAAAGGAAATCAAATTCCTGAAGACGTCAATGTAATTTCCCCACAAATCATTATCGGGGCTCAATATATCCAAGCTGCCGGAGTGGCTCTTGGGTTGAAGAAACGCGGGAAAAAAGCTGTAGCCATCACATATACGGGTGACGGTGGAACTTCACAAGGTGACTTCTATGAGGGAATTAACTTTGCAGGTGCATTTAAAGCGCCGGCTATCTTCATCGTGCAAAATAACCGTTTCGCAATCTCGACTCCGGTTGATTTGCAATCAGCATCAAAAACATTAGCCCAAAAGGGTGTGGCTGCAGGTATTCCTGGCATCCAGGTTGATGGTATGGATGCGTTGGCTGTTTATACAGCAGTTAAAGAAGCACGTGAACGTGCAATTAATGGTGAAGGCCCTACATTGATTGAAACATTAACTTACCGTTATGGTCCACATACGATGGCTGGGGATGACCCGACACGTTACCGTACTTCCGAAATGGATAACGAGTGGGAACTGAAAGATCCATTGGTTCGTTTCCGTAAGTTCTTGGAAAACAAAAAACTTTGGAATGAAGAATTAGAGAACGAAACGATAGAAAAAGCAAAAGACGATATTAAAGAAGCAATCAAATTGGCAGATGCAGAACCTAAGCAAAAGGTTACAGACCTTATTGAAAACATGTATGAAGAAATGCCTTATAACTTAAAAGAACAATATGAAATTTATAAAGAGAAGGAGTCGAAGTAAGCCATGGCTCAATTGACGATGATTCAAGCAATTACAGAAGCATTACGTACAGAACTTAAAAATGACGAGAATGTACTCGTTTTTGGGGAAGATGTTGGTGTTAATGGAGGAGTTTTCCGTGCAACGGAAAATCTTCAAAAAGAATTCGGTGAAGATCGTGTATTCGATACACCTCTTGCTGAATCTGGAATCGGTGGATTAGCGGTCGGTCTTTCTTTACAAGGTTTCCGTCCTGTTCCTGAAATTCAATTCTTCGGGTTTGTATATGAAGTAATGGATTCCGTAAGCGGTCAGCTTGCTCGTATGCGCTACCGTTCAGGCGGACGTTACAGTGCACCGGTTACAATTCGCTCACCTTTTGGGGGCGGAGTGCATACTCCGGAAATGCACGCTGATAGCTTGGAAGGTTTAATGGCTCAGCAACCAGGGTTAAAGGTAGTTATCCCTTCCACTCCTTACGATGCAAAAGGCTTATTGATTTCAGCTATTCGTGATAATGACCCTGTCATTTTCCTTGAGCACATGAAATTGTACCGTTCTTTCCGTCAGGAAGTTCCTGAAGAAGAATATACAATTCCATTAGGAAAAGCGGATGTGAAAAGAGAAGGAACGGATTTATCCATTATTACGTATGGTGCGATGGTACAGGAATCCATCAAGGCAGCTGAGGAATTGGCTAAGGAAGGACATTCCGTCGAAGTAGTCGACTTACGGACTGTATCTCCATTGGATATCGATACAATCATTGCTTCTGTAGAAAAAACTGGACGCGCTATCGTTGTTCAAGAAGCACAAAAGCAAGCTGGTATAGCAGCGAATGTCGTAGCGGAAATTAACGAACGTGCCATTTTGAGCTTGGATGCTCCAGTGTTGCGAGTGGCGGCTTCTGATACGGTATTCCCGTTTTCACAAGCTGAAACAGTATGGCTCCCTAATTATAAAGACATTATTGAAACGGCGACTAAAGTCTTGAAGTTTTAACAATCTTAAGTAATGGGAATGAATGTCCTGCTTGGGAAAGTAATATCGCATTAACGGTAATGCAAGATAAAGGACTTTATTCAAAGCACTAAGTATGATTTAATATAGGAGGTTGAACTCAGTGGCATTCCAATTTAGACTCCCTGATATCGGAGAAGGTATACACGAAGGTGAAATAGTGAAATGGTTTGTAAAACCAGGAGATAAGATTCAAGAAGATGACGTGCTTTGCGAGGTTCAGAACGATAAGGCCGTTGTTGAAATCCCATCACCGGTGGAAGGTACCGTTGAAGAAATCCTTGTTCAAGAAGGAACGGTTGCCGTTGTTGGCGATGTACTTGTAACTTTCGATGCTCCAGGTTATGAAAATCTTCAGTTTAAAGGGGATCATGGAGAAGAAGCGAAGGCAGAAGGTGAGAAGAATACGGAGGCCCAGGTTCAAGCAACTGCTGAAGCTGGACAGGAAGTCAAGAAAGAGGCTGCTCCGGTTCAAGAAAATAATGGTGTAACGGGCGCGGGATCACAACCACAAGTTGAGGCAGATCCTTCACGACGTATCATCGCCATGCCTTCTGTTAGGAAATATGCACGCGAACAAGGGGTAAATATTCGTGAGATTTCTGGTTCTGGGGATAACGGCCGCATCATGAAAGATGACATAGATGCTTTCAAAAACGGCGAAACTGCTCCACAGCAACCGGCAGCTCAAAGTGAAGCTTCACAACAAAATGATACGGAAACAACCGAAAAACAAAAAGTTTCAATTCCAGAAGGGCAATATCCTGAAACTCGCGAAAAAATGAGCGGCATGAGAAAAGCGATCGCCAAAGCAATGGTGAAATCCAAACAGACAGCTCCGCATGTTACATTAATGGATGAAGTCGATGTGACGCTATTGGTTGCTCACCGTAAGAAATTCAAGGAAATTGCTGCACAAAAAGGAATCAAGCTTACATTCCTACCTTATGTTGTTAAAGCGTTAACAAGTGCATTGCGTGAATTCCCTATGCTTAACACATCATTTGATGATGAGGCTAGTGAGATTATCCATAAACACTATTACAATATCGGAATTGCGGCAGACACAGACAAAGGACTGCTCGTTCCAGTTGTAAAAGATGCAGATCGTAAATCAACTTTTGCTATTTCACAAGAAATTAATGAATTAGCGACGAAAGCCCGTGACGGCAAATTGGCTCCTAACGAAATGAAAGGTGCTTCTTGCTCCATTACGAATATCGGTTCCGCAGGCGGTCAATGGTTCACACCTGTAATCAATCATCCAGAAGTTGCCATTCTAGGGATTGGACGCATTGCCGAAAAAGCAATTGTACGCGACGGGGAAATTATCGCCGCTCCAGTTCTGGCATTATCACTGAGCTTTGATCACCGCATGATTGATGGAGCAACAGCTCAACATGCATTGAATCATATCAAAAAGTTATTGAACGACCCAGAATTATTGTTAATGGAGGCGTAAACAATGGTAGTAGGAGATTTTCCAATCGAAACAGATACTTTAGTGATCGGTTCAGGCCCAGGGGGATATGTTGCCGCAATTCGCGCAGCACAGCTTGGACAGAAAGTAACGGTCGTTGAAAAAGGAACAATCGGCGGAGTTTGTTTGAATGTAGGCTGTATCCCATCGAAAGCTTTAATTTCGGCTGGACACCGTTTCCATGAAGCTCAGCATTCAGAAGATATGGGTATCTTTGCAGAAAAAGTTTCTGTTGATTTTTCTAAAGTACAAGCTTGGAAAGGTTCTGTTGTTAAAAAATTAACAGGCGGTGTAAGCAGCCTATTAAAAGGTAATAATGTTGATGTTGTAACTGGAGAAGCTTATTTCGTTGACGAAAACAGCATCCGTGTTATGAATGAAGACTCAGCCCAAACATATACATTTAAAAACGCAATCATCGCCACTGGTTCATCGCCAATCGAGATTCCGTCATTTAAATATACGAAACGTGTACTTAATTCCACTGGTGCTCTTGCTTTGGAAGAAGTTCCAAGTTCGATCGTGGTAATCGGCGGAGGTTACATTGGAACTGAGCTTGGCGGAGCATTCGCAAGCTTCGGCACTAAAGTTACCATCCTTGAAGGTACGGAAGAAATCCTTTCTGCAGGCTTTGAAAAACAAATGGCAGCACTTGTTAAGCGTAACCTTAAAAACAAGGGTGCTGAAATTGTTACTAAAGCAAATGCTAAAGGCGTGGAAGAAACTGAAACAGGTGTAACCGTTACTTATGAAGTAAAAGGCGAAGAGAAAAAAGTTGAAGCCGATTACGTTTTAGTAACAGTTGGACGTCGTCCAAATACGGCAGAGATCGGCCTGGAGCAAGTCGGAATCAAAATGACTGATCGTGGTTTGATCGAAACGGATAAACAATGCCGTACAAGCGTAAAAAACATTTACGCAATCGGTGATATCGTTTCTGGACCTCAGTTGGCTCATAAAGCTTCTTATGAAGGTAAAATTGCAGCTGAAGCCATTGCAGGACATTCATCTGAAATCGACTATCTTGCTATTCCGGCTGTTGTATTCTCTGAACCGGAACTTGCTTCTGTCGGTTATAATGAAAAAGAAGCGAAGGAAGCTGGAATCGAAGCGCTTGCTTCTAAATTCCCATTCGCTGCAAATGGACGTGCTCTTTCTTTAAATAATACGGACGGATTTGTGAAGCTTATCACTCGCAAAGAAGACGGATTGGTTATAGGAGCACAAATTGCAGGACCAAACGCTTCTGATATGATTGCAGAACTTGGTTTGGCTATCGAAGCAGGAATGACTGCCGAAGATATCGCAATGACAATCCATGCACATCCAACTTTAGGGGAAATCACAATGGAAGCTGCTGAAGTTGCCCTTGGAACTCCTATTCACATCATCAAGTAATTGATTTTTATAAAAAAGCGTACTGCCTAATGCAGTACGCTTTTTTTGTTTGCCAGATATACAAATATGAAGGATGACTCCCCAGTCATGATTTTCTTCACGCTTGTTAAATGAAAAGGGTAAAAAGGGCATAAGCTATAAAAGGACTTCTTACTTTTTTCCTTGAAAGGGTTTGAAAAAGGTAATAAAGGATAAAAAAATAAGATGAGCGATATGTTAAAGGAATATTTTTTGCCAATAAAAAGATCATGGCTGATATATTCATATCAAAATGGGGTGGATCACTTGAAAAATTATCTGGTAATCCTCTTTCAACTAATCGTTTGGAGTGGGTATACATTAGTTGAATGGCTGTCTGTTAACGATCGTTTCGTTTTCAAAGTATTCATGTTTCTGGTCTTTTCCTATCTAGCCATTTACATTGGTAAAATGATTTTAAAATCCAATAGGCGAACAATGCTTGTTACCGTGATAAGTCTATTATGCTACGGTATTTTGCAAATCCTTTTGGAAATGCTAGTACCCGTTTATTGAATTTTTAAGCAAGCCGCAATGACACAAGAAACCACGGAGGAACCATGATTAACAAAGGAGTAGCATTATTCACATTAGTATCATTTTTATTGATGGCATGCAATGGTCCGAGTTCCAGTCGAACGGAAAATGATAATCAAAAAAGTGTGGAAACGACAACAACGGTCCAAGATGAAAGCCAGCAAGAGAAAGATCTGAAAAACGAAACGTCAAAAACAATTGTCGATGGGCATGTAAAGGCAGAATATCGGGTGGACAAAGAATATTGGTCATTTAAACCAATTGGGGATGCAAATCCGAAAGTTGTGCTGTTAACATTTGATGATACACCTGATAAATATTCTCTGAAAATCGCCCAGACGCTGAAGCGCCTTGAAGTACCTGCGATTTTTTTCGTGAACGGTCACTTTCTTGAAAATGATGAAAATAAAGCGGTGCTAAAAGAAATTCATGAAATGGGTTTTTCTATCGGTAATCATACTTATTCCCATGTGAATTTAAAACAGTTAACCGAAAAGGAACAAGAGCGGGAAATCGTAAAATTGAACAATTTGGTAGAAGGCATTACAGGGGTACGCCCTAAGTACTTCAGGGCGCCATTTGGATCGAATACCGAGCATTCAAAAAAAGTCGCTGAGAAAGAAAAAATGTTGGTCATGAATTGGACATATGGATACGACTGGGAAAAAGAGTATCAGGATAAAAAAGCTTTAAGGGAGATCATGTTGAACAGCCCTTATTTAGGAAATGGTGCGAACTTACTGATGCATGACCGGCAATGGACGAGTGAAGCCATTGAGGATATCGTGAAAGGTTTTCAAAAGAATGGTTATGAGATTCTTGATCCAAAGTTAATTGAAACGCCTGCATGAGCCAATTCCGGCTTCTGCAGGTTTTTTATTTCCTTGGATAATAATACATCACCCGTTTATTGAAGAGATGTAGCTGCGCCCGTAATTTCTTTGCAAGGAACTTGCACAGTTCATTAGCTTTCCCCTTATCACCGAAAGTTGCTGTTTCAGGGAGGGTAAATTGGATATAGGATTGAATCCGCTCTGATCCGTCTTCATCCTTAACGACTTCTTGGTCAACGCCTATCAATATCATGTGATATCGATCTTCTTTGGATTGGAGATATATGGCCTTATCTTTCATCTTTTCTGGTTCTTTCATTTCATAAGGAAATGCTTTCTTATCATAGTCCCAATCCAGTTGCTTTCCGGTTTTCGCTGTGATCATTTGATAATAGTTCAGCAGTTCTTTCACGTCTTCGATGGTTACAGTCCCTTTCACGGACTCAGGAACAAGTTTGATATAGGCATTTTCAGTCATGTGGATCCCCCTTAAATCGATAGGATGTAAGAATATATTAACATTTTATGGATGTATTATATACATATCTATATGTAAATTAAAAGACGAAATTCCTTTTTCACCTTGCTATGCAAAAGCAAGAGGTGTGATGAAATGAGCGCCAGGGCCCAAAAAGGAATCGTCTAACGAACGATTGGAGTCAATTGCTTCCTACATGAGGGTTCATTAAATAGGAAAAAAGTATATATGTTATACTTTTTAGCTTGAAATAATAAATGTGTTATATTATAATTCATATAAAGCGGTTACATTACGTCATTGATGCATACAATATAGAGGAAGGGGTTGTAAAAATGGGAACTATCGTATGTCAAACTTGCAATAGCACGATTGAACATTTTGAAGATGAAAAAGTAAGTGTACTATATACACACAATCACAACTGCCAAAGCTGTGATACAGCTGCCTCTGAAAAATAAATCGAAACAGGATTATAAGATTAATAGAATTTAAGGGTGTTTCAGGATTGTAACCTGGAGCACCCTTTTTATAGAAGTCAATGAAGCGAAAATCTTCAGTTTATCGGGAGCTACATGCTCAATAATAAAGGGGGCAAAAAAACCAGAGCAGCACTTCGCTCTGGTTTGATGGGATCAATCAATTTTTAATGATACGTAAATATTTTATTTCTGGGTCCTCAGGGCCTTGAACAGGAAGGCCGGCCTCGATGTTTTTCCGGATGTAATTGATATTATCTTCAGTAATCAATTCACCTGGTATGAAGATTGGGATTCCAGGCGGGTAAACCATGATGAACTCAGCGCTAATTTTGCCGACAGATTCCTCAATGGGAACCACTTCGGTTTCTGCATAAAATGCTTCCCTTGGTGATAAAGCCAATGGTGGTGTATCAGGAAGCAGGACTTCGATCTTTTCATGTTCAGCCGCCATTTCCTTAAACTCATCGGCCAAGTCTCTAAGGGCAGTAATCAGAAGGTCCGCTTCTGTTTTTGAGTCTCCAGGTGTTATCAGGCAAAGGATATTGTACAAGTCAGAAAGTTCCACTTCGATATTATGCTTTTCACGAAGCCATTTCTCAACGTCGTATCCGGTAATATTCAATTCCTTGATGGATATGATCAATTTAGTCGGGTCATAACTAAAGGCTGCCTCACTCTCGAGAATTTCGCTGCCGACACAGTAAAGATAAGGAATCTCATTAACGGCCTCACGGATATACCCTGCGAGATTGATTGCTTCATCAATCATTTCCCTGCCTACCGTCGCAAGTTGTCTTCTGGCCGTATCCAGGGAAGCCAGAAGGATATAGGAGGTTGAGGTGGTTGTGAGCATGCTCAATATGGCTTGAACACGATTTGCGGAAACCAATCCATTCCTTACATTTAATATGGAACTTCCCGTTAGTGAACCGCCCAGTTTATGAACACTCGTTGCAGCCATATCCGCTCCAGCTTGCATGGCTGACATCGGCAAGTCTTCATGGAAGTGTATATGGACACCATGTGCTTCATCTACCAGTACTGGGATTTTGTGGGAATGAGCAACTTCCACTATTTTTTGCAAATCAGCCGAAATGCCGAAATAGGTTGGATTGATGACAAGCAATCCTTTTGCATCGCTATGTTCCCTTAAAGTTTTTTCGACGGCATCTACGGTGATTCCGTGTGAGATGCCCAAATCTTTGTCTATTTCAGGATTGATGAAAATGGGAACAGCTCCGGAAAATACAATGGCAGACATTACGGATTTATGTACATTCCTTGGGACGATGATTTTGTCCCCAGGTCCGCAAACTGTCATGACCATCGTCATGATTGCTCCACTTGTTCCTTGAACGGAAAAGAATGTGTGATCCGCCCCAAAAGCTTCAGCGGCAAGATCCTGAGCTTGTTTAATGATCCCCTTTGGCTGATGGAGATCATCGAGTGGAGCGATATTGATTAAATCTATAGATAATGCATTTTCTCCAATGAAATTACGGAAATCAGCGTCCATTCCTTTTCCTTTTTTATGACCTGGAATATGAAATTGAACGGGATTTTTTTTTGCATGCTGCAATAAGGCAGTGTATAAGGGTGTTTCATTCTGTGACAATTCTTTGTGGCCCCTTTTCAATAAAATAGGTACGTAATATTTGGGAGTACATACTCCCTTTCTATTAATGATCGTATGTTTCTCCGATTCCATCGTATGGTTAGTAAACTTGTGGATAGACATAAAACATATGAATTATAGCACGTCTTATAATAAATGCCTAGAGTGACTTTAATGTCCTGACTTAAACAATTTATATATGTCTTTGTTGTTAAGGGGCTCAATAAAATTATCAGCAGATTATAAATGTCCATTTTCCTAGTATTTACTGGATTTACTCAAGAATTCTTCCTTTATTAATATTGTAGGTGAGTTTAAAAATTGAACGGTTAAACAATATTTGCCATAATGAAACTAATGATTTTTGAGAGCTAAATAAACAAACCACATAAAATGAAAAAGGAGCTGAGGAGTTTGAAGTGGAAAACGCGTGTGACCGATTTGTTAGGTATTCAATACCCAATCGTACAAGGGGGATTGGCCCATTTAGCATATGCAGACCTGGCTGCGGCAGTTTCGAATGCAGGAGGGCTGGGGCAGGTAACGGCCATGTCCTTGGACAACCCGGAGCAACTGACAGATGAAATTAGAAAAACCAAATCATTGACGGATAAACCGTTTGGTGTGAACTTTGCAATCGGTCAGCATGGAAGACCTTATGAACACATGCTGGAAGCAGCCTTGAAAGAGGATATCGCAGCTGTTTCCGTAACCGGCGGCAACCCTGCACCATTTCTTGATTACGTCAAAGGAACCCAGGTGAAAAAACTCGTGCTTGTTGCTGCAAGAAGGCAGGCAATGAAGGCTGAACAGCTTGGGGCAGATGCGGTGATGGTAGTTGGTCAGGAGGGTGGAGGACATTTAGGCCGTGATGATATCGGAACTTCTGTGTTAATTCCTCAAGTTGTGGAATCCGTTAATATTCCAGTCATCGCATCGGGTGGTTTTGGCGATGGACGAGGTTTGATGGCAGCATTGGCACTTGGTGCCGAAGGAATCGAGATGGGAACACGATTCATAGCAGTCAAGGAATGTGTTCATGCACATGAATTATATAAAAATGCCTTGGTTTCCGGCACAGAAAATGATACGGTTGTCATCAAGCGTTCCATTGGTGCACCAGCAAGGGTAATTGCAAACAGCTGGACCGATAAGATCCTTGAAATAGAAAAAGAAAACGGCGGATATGAACAATTGAAGGATTACATAAGCGGAAAAGCGAATCAGCGTTATATCCATGACGGTGTCGAAGGTGAAGGCTTTGCTTGGGCTGGACAAGTGATGGGGCTGATTCATGATGTACCATCGACTGCTGAACTATTCAGTCGGATTATCGACCAGGCGGAAGCAATTCGCTCAAAATGGGCAGACTGATGATGCATGGTCTGCCGGACAGCATGAAAAACTATCTAGAAGGAGCGTGTTTAGGGTATGGATTATCAATATCCAATGGATCTTGATTGGTCTACTGAAGAAATCGTAGATGTGATCAAATTCTTTGAAGCTGTAGAAAAGGCTTATGAAAATAAAATACAAAAGGAAGAATTTATGAAGGCTTACCGAAGATTCAAGGAAATAGTCCCCGGTAAGGCGGATGAAAAAAAGTATACGGATGAGTTTGAATCAGTCAGCACTTATTCAGCCTATCTTGTTATTAAGAAGGCAAAAGGAATCGATGACGGGGAATGGATAAAAATGAAAAATTAAAAATATTTTTAGAAAACTCCATTGACTTACTGAAAAGATTGTTTTAACATAATAAGCAAGAAAATGATAAAGGCAGTGACGAAGAAGAGTACCTTAATGATGTTCTGCAGAGAGCCAGTGGTTGCTGAAAACTGGTGAACGAATTTAAGCGAATGGACTTCCGAGCCCCAAACCGAAACGGATGAACGGAGTAGGCTTTGGCGATTATCTCATCGTTAGTGGAGATAGGCATGTTAATGCCGAAAAGTGAGCTAATTTAGCTAATTAAGGTGGTACCACGGGTTCCTCGTCCTTTGGATGAGGGGCCTTTTTGCGTTTTTATGGAAATGATAATTAAATCTATGAATGAGAGTAGTAATCTTTTTAGATGCGTAACAGAGAGCCGGGATAGGTGGAAACCGGTACGATATAAGAAGATGAATGGACTTATGAGTGGTTTCTTGAAATAAGTAGGGAAACTCGGCTGCCACCGTTAAAGGGTAATCGCAAGAATTTTTCATTTCTTGCTTGAGAGGGAAAAATGATGCGTTTTTCCAACTTGAGGTGGCACCGCGGTTTACCGTCCTCTGCAGACACATATTTGTGTTTGCGGGGGATTTTTTTATTGGGATTTCAATATATATACCTTTTAGAGAAAAAATCAAAAAACCAGAGGAAATGAAAACTCCGGCACTTGGCCAAAAGGGTTTTCCCTTCCAGGGGTTTATAAGAGCGCATAAGAATCGGGAGGGAATTGAGAGATGAATAATTTGGATGAAAAAAAAATACTCCGTTTCAAAATGGACACAATTGAAGGGGATATCCACACACCCATTGCCATATTTCAGAAATTAGATGGTGACCAGAAGTTTTTATTGGAAAGCTCAAATTCGCATCATGACAACGGCCGCTACTCCTATCTAGGTTCAAAACCTTATCTGGAAGTGACATCACTTGCTGGCCAAGTAAATGTGAAAGATACTGAAACAGGTGATCAAATTGTAAAGAACATCAATATCATCGAGTTTCTAAAAAACGAATTACTAGTGGAGATAGGAGAGGCTCCCATACATCTTCCGCCATTTAACGGTGGTGCAATCGGATATATGGGCTATGATATCATTCGTCTGTATGAAAATATAGGTCCGGTGCCTCCTGATTCTCTGCAAATGCCTGATGCTCATTTTCTCTTTTATAAAGAACTGTATATATTCGATCATGTTCTACAGAAGATCCATCTTTTGACTGCGGAAGAAGATAGTGAAAAAAGTTTATTGGGGATGAAGGAAAAAATCAATCAGGCAAGCAAACCGTCAAAGGAAATATCGTCGGAATATTTGGAATTCAAATCGAATTTCAGTCAGGATGAATTCGAGAAAATGGTCCTTGAAGTTAAATCAGCGATTATAGCTGGTGAAGTGTTCCAAGTTGTTTTATCACAAAGGTTCAAAGCGGACTTCGATGGGGAGCCTTTCGATGCCTACCGTCGTTTACGTTTAGCCAACCCCTCTCCTTATATGTTTTATATAGAATTTGGTGACTATACAATTATTGGGTCGTCTCCAGAAAGTTTGATCAGTGTTTCATCAGGAATGGTTCATGTTAATCCCATTGCCGGTACAAGACCGAGAGGGAAAACGGATGAAGAAGATAAAGGCTTCGAAAAAAGCCTGCTGATGGATGAAAAGGAACTTGCCGAGCATAAGATGCTTGTTGATTTGGGTAGGAATGATCTTGGCAGGGTTTGCGAAATCGGTTCAATCCACCTTACCGAGGAAATGGAAATTCAAAGATATCAGCATGTCATGCATATTGCTTCGAAGGTTAGCGGAAAGCTTAGGGAAGGGTTCACGAGTTTAGATGCGCTGACGGTCTGCCTCCCTGCCGGAACAGTCTCAGGTGCTCCAAAAATCAGGGCAATGGAGCTGATCAATGAACTGGAAAATTGTAAACGGGGGATGTATTCGGGCTCGATAGGGTTCATAGGTTTTGGAGGGGATCTTGATATGGCATTAGCCATTCGGACGATGATCATTAAAGATGGCAAGGCCTATGTACAGGCAGGGGCAGGAATTGTATATGATTCAGATCCAAAAACGGAATTTGAAGAAACACAAAATAAAGCACGCGCTTTAATGGAGGTTCACACAAAATGATTTTATTAATTGATAACTATGACTCGTTCACTTATAACCTTTATCAATATTTAGGAGAAGTGGAAAAAGAAATCATAGTAAAAAGGAATGACGAAATCAGCCTTGCGGAAATTGAGGAACTGAATCCAATGGCAATCGTCATTTCCCCGGGACCCGGCAGGCCGGAAGATGCTGGTATCAGTATGGAAATCATCCGTAATTTTTATGAAAAGGTTCCGCTATTAGGCATTTGTTTGGGGCATCAGGCCATTGGGGCGGTTTTTGGTGCGAATGTGGTTGGAGCGAAACAAATCATGCATGGGAAAACATCGGTTATCGAACATGATGGAACAGGTGTATTTGCCAAACAGGACTTACAATTCCCGGTAATGCGTTACCATTCCCTTGTAGTTGAAAGGGCGAGTTTGCCAGATGAACTGACTGTGACGGCAGTAGCACTGGATGATGGGGAGATTATGGCCCTGAAACATCAAGATTTCCCGCTTTACGGTTTACAGTTCCACCCTGAATCAATAGGGACGAAAATCGGCAAGGAATTATTACATCAATTTTATGAGATTGCGGGAACCTTCCAATCTGAGAAGGAACAATCCATCTTATAAAAAAACGACTGGGGGAGTTAGCGGTGAAGGAGTATTTAGCGAAGTTAGCAGAGCGTCAAACATTGACGGAAGAAGAGATGAGCAGAGCAGCCCAAGCGTTATTTTCTAAAGATATAACCGAAAGCGAGATGGCAGCTTTCATCATTGCCCTAAAATCCAAAGGGGAAACCGCAGGTGAAATAGCAAGCCTTGTCAGAGTCATGAGAAAAGAAGCAAGAAGTGTACGAACAAGCTCTATTAATGTTATGGATAATTGCGGAACGGGAGGAGATGGGTCACAAAGCTTCAATATAAGTACAGCATCAGCATTCGTTCTTGCCGGGGCCGGTGTCAAGGTTGCCAAACATGGAAACCGCAGCATTTCAAGCAAAACGGGGAGTGCGGATGTATTGGAAGAATTAGGTGTTAATTTGTACTTGGAGCCTGACATGTTAAAAGAACTGTTGGAGGAAAATGGGATCACATTCTTATTTGCTCCATCGGTCCACCCTAATATTGCACGGATAATGAAAGTGAGAAAAGAACTGAAAATCCCGACGATATTTAATCTAATCGGTCCTCTGACAAATCCAGTCCAACTCGACACGCAATTAATGGGAATTAATCGACGTGATATGCTCGAGCTTTTTGCGGAAGTCCTACATAAATTAGGCAGGAAACGCGCGGTCGTGATAAATGGTGCCGGGTTTATGGATGAAGCGAGCCTGCAGGGAGAAAATTCACTCGTGCTTTTGGAGCAAGGGGATATTATCCCATTTACGCTGCACCCTGAAGAAGTGGATCTGCCGGTTTACGGAAATGATGCCATCCGCGGCGGTGACGCAAAACAAAATGCCGATATCATGCTTAGGCTTCTCAAAGGGGAAAAAGGGGCCTATCGTGATACCGTTTTATTGAATGCTGGATTGGGATTATACGCACATGGTACGGCAGCAACGATCAAAAAGGGAATCTCCATGGCTAAAGAAAGCCTTGATAGCGGATCGGCTCTTGCAAAGTTAGAAAATCTGATTGCTTATGGCAATAGAAATAAGGTGGTCATGTAATGGAAAATATCTTAACGAAAATCATCGAACAGAAAAAGGTGGAAGTCGCAAAATTAAAAGAAAGGGGCTTAGACGATTCGGTCATGATCAACATAGTCAGACCATCTTTAGTGGAAAATTTGAAAACGGCTAAATCGATGGCGGTTATCGCGGAAATAAAACGGGCTTCCCCTTCAAAAGGGGACATTAAAATCAATGTAAATCCGATCGAGCAGGCCCTTTCATATGAAAGTGGCGGAGCGGCAGCGATATCCGTATTGACGGATGAGGTTTTCTTTAAAGGATCAATTGCAGATTTGAGAATCGTAAGCGAGGCCATACGGATTCCCAGGTTGTGCAAAGATTTCATCATCGATGAAATCCAAATCGATCGCGCCCATCAAGCTGGTGCCACTATCATTCTATTGATTGTGGCAGCACTTTCTAAAGAACGCCTTCATGAATTATATCAATATGCAAAAAGAAAAGGGCTTGAAGTATTGACGGAAGTCCATGATGAAGCCGAACTGGAACGGGCTCTAGAGCTGAATGCAGAGTTAATAGGGATTAACAATCGAAATTTAAAGACCTTCAAAGTGGATTTGGCTGTAACGGAACGACTGGCGAAGTTACTTGATCCTAAACGCCATATCATTATCAGTGAAAGTGGAATCAAAACAAAAGAAGACGTGATGCGTGTGAAGGAAGCTGGTGCAAAAGCGATTTTAGTCGGGGAGACACTGATGACTGCATCAAATCTTCCGCACACGATGGCCGAATTGCAAATGAGTATATAAGGAGATTAATATGTTAGTGAAAATCTGTGGGATAAAGACATTGGCAGCCGCTCAGACTGCTGTTAGTTCCGGAGCAGACTTCATTGGTTTCATTTTTGCCGAGAGTAGCAGGAAGGTTGAGCCAGAGATAGTAGGAGAATTCGGAGCGAATCTAGCTGGACAGGTTAAAAAGGTCGGAGTGTTTGCTAATCAAACTGAACAAGAAGTGATAAAAAGTGCTGAAATTGCAGGATTGGATTATATTCAGCTTCATGGTAACGAGTCTGCCAGCTTTGCCTGCAGAATGCCCCTACCGGTTATCAAGGCCTTTGCCGTCAATTCAGAGAAAGACCTTGAAAACCTTCATGAATACCCAGCAGATTATCTATTAGTAGATCTTCCTAAGAGTTCATCTGGAAAGGGATTGACTTTGGATTGGGATATGATCCGAAAAGCGGATCTGCCACTGGGGAAGGTAATTCTAGCGGGTGGGCTGACTCCGGAAAATGTCGGAAAAGCGATTAATGCCGTTTCACCATTCGCAGTTGATGTAGCCAGCGGCGTTGAAACAAACGGATTAAAAGATGCCGTAAAAATAAAGGCATTTATTAATGAGGCAAAATATACAGCCGGAAAAGAGGAATGAATTGATGAACACTTATACACAGCCTGATAAAACTGGACATTTTGGAGCATATGGAGGCCGTTTCGTTCCGGAAACTTTAATGGCGGCGATTACGGAGCTTGAAGAAGTATATGAACAATCTAAAAATGATCCTGAATTCCAAAGGCAGCTAAATTATTACCTGAAACAGTATATCGGTCGGGAAACACCACTTTATTTTGCGGAGAACTTAACGAGGCTTGCAGGTGGTGCAGATATTTATCTGAAGCGAGAAGACTTGAATCATACCGGAGCCCACAAAATAAATAATACGATCGGTCAGGCATTGCTGACTCAGAAAATGGGCAAGAAAAAGGTGATTGCCGAAACGGGTGCAGGACAGCATGGGGTTGCAACGGCGACTGTGTGTGCTTTGCTGAAGTTGGAATGCATCATCTTTATGGGAGAAGAAGATATCAGGAGACAGAAATTGAATGTATTCAGGATGGAGCTTTTGGGAGCCAAGGTCATATCTGTATCACAAGGAAGCGGGACACTGAAGGATGCAGTGAATGAGGCGTTACGATATTGGGTGGCGAATGTGGATGACACCCATTATATAATGGGATCAGTTCTTGGTCCGCATCCATTCCCCGTTATTGTACGTGATTTTCAAAGCGTGATAGGGAATGAAACAAAGCGTCAATATTCGGAGGTGGTTCACTCCCTACCGGATGCAGTAGTTGCTTGCATAGGCGGAGGAAGTAATGCAATGGGAATGTTTTATCCGTTCATTGAGGATGAAACGGTAAAATTATACGGAGTGGAAGCGGCAGGGCATGGACTTGAAACACCATTACACGCTTCAAGTTTGACTAAGGGGAAACCTGGGGTGCTCCACGGGGCATTCATGTATGTACTGCAGAACGAGGACGGTCAGATCCAGGAGGCACATTCAATTTCTGCAGGGCTGGATTATCCAGGGGTAGGGCCTGAACATAGTTACTTAAAAGATACAAATCGGGTGAAATATACTTCCGTAACCGATGATGAAGCCTTGGAAGCTCTAGCGATGCTTTCAAGGGAGGAAGGGATCATCCCTGCTTTAGAAAGTTCACATGCCATTTCCTACGGTTTAAAGCTTGCTAAAGAAATGGAGAAAGGAACAGGACTGGTGATTTGCCTGTCCGGCCGTGGTGATAAGGATGTTGAAACGGTCCAATCATTGATGGGGGGTAGTGAACATGAATAAATTAACAAATGCGCTTGAAGAATGTCAAACAAAGAAGGAAAAAGCATTCATCCCTTATATTATGGCAGGGGATGGAGGGCTTGAACGGTTAAAGAGCCAGCTTCTTTTTCTTGAAAACAGCGGTGCGACTGCCGTTGAACTAGGTATACCATTCTCTGATCCTGTCGCTGATGGACCGGTTATCCAACAAGCCGGCATCAGATCTTTGGAAAATGGAACAACTTTAAAAGATGTCCTGAAAAAAGTAATGGAAATCAAAAATGAAGTGACCATCCCAATTATTTTAATGGGATATACGAATTCGATCCTGGCATATGGACTTAAAGAGTTTACGAATGACTGTCTCAATGCAGGGATTTCCGGGTGCATCATCCCCGATTTACCGATTGAAGAAGAAGCCATCTTTTCATCAATCAAAACTGCAGGGATCGTTCTTATCCGACTTGTGACACTCACGTCTTCGAAAGAGCGTATCACTGAGATTACTGCAGGGGCGGAGGGATTCATCTACGCAGTTACAGTCAAAGGCATTACGGGTGCCCGTGACGCCTTTGGGGAAGAACTTGGAGGCTATTTAAAGAAGGTAAAAGAGATAAGTCCGGTTCCCGTTCTTGCTGGGTTCGGCATATCGACGCCAGATCATGTCCGTGATGCAATACAATACTGCGATGGTGTCATTGTCGGCAGCAAGATCATCGAATGCTTCGAGACAGGTAAGGAAGATCAAATTGGTGATTTGATACAAGCAAGCAAAGGAGTAGTGCAAAAATGAGGAAAGGAGAGCCATTAAGGCTCTCCTTTTTTCTTAACCAGTTTAATAATTGAAGGCACCCGATATTCAATCCGAATACGAAGCAACTGTGTTTAATTTAATTGATATAAGGGTAAAAGATGTTCAAACGCATCTTGAATGGTTTGAATGAAATCATCATCTTTTAACTTAATAGCGTCATCACGGGAAATTTTTATACCGCAAAGGATTTCGGCTTTTTTTACAGTTTGCAAACGAGTGAACATTGAATTCAAATCATCTACTCCAAGACCATCATGATTGATGACATCAGGTTTTGTATGGTCAATTGACCAAACATAATGGGAGGGAATGCTATTGACTAATCGGCCTGCCTGCTGCTCCAGTTTCTTTCCGATTTCAGTTTTATTAGGGGCTTCATAAATCACGGCATACCAGATGAACATATGCGTTTCCCATAACCCGATTTGGAAATGCGGCATCATTTTATAACCTCTGCTATTGGCAGCGAAAGCAACCCAAGTATCTTTAGGAGGATTCACTGACCGTCTAGCATGCTTTGCAACATGAGGGTGCATTTCATCGCCGGTCATAACTGACAGTTTTTGAGAAAAGTACTCTCCAAGTGCTTGTAATTTGGGCTGGATCCGTTCTTTTAAAGCATCCATGCGCGGTTCCAATCCATCAATTTTAAAAACATCAAAATCATCTGCTGTAAAACTTGCTATATTCATTTTCATCTCTCCTGCCGTAATATCTGCACATATTGTAGCATAAGTAAAAGTAAAATATAAAAAAATACGATTTGGGTTGGCATGTAAAATTCCTTTTAGGTTATAGCACAAATTAGTTGCTATTTGAGGTAGGAAGTCATATGATAAAATAAATTCAGAAAATTACGTTAATTGATGAAGGGAGAATGTTAATTATGAAACAAGTCATGAACCAAGCATTAAAAGCTAAAGAAGTTGAAAGACATAGAGCTGCAGTGTTAAGGATGGAAATGGACTATGAATTAGCAACCCTTTTTGAAGCAATCGGTGAAGAAAATGACCAAAAGAGGTCACAATGCAAGCAAAGGCTAGAACGCATCCGCTTGGAATTGTTGAAACTGAAAGCCTTGTAACTGATTGGCTGCAGAGATCTTGAAGGAGAATGAATAAAGGAAATGAATCAATTTCAATACAAGGAATTTTATTATAGATGAGCGGACACTTTATTTTATTAAAAAATAATGTGTCCGTTTTTCATTAAATGTCCAATATAATATATAAGGTAGTATTTTATTTAGTCCGGGTCCCTTTAATAAGGAAGGGAAACGTAAATTCAAAGTGGTTTGAAAGTATTTGTGCTGGCTAGCTCATAATTGCGAAAACCGATTAATGGATAGGTGGTCAAGGAATCTTCTTTCCTCATGTTAAAAAAATGGAAAATTTAAGGTGTTAAAAACTTGAAGGCAAGCTATATTTGCTTTAATCTTTAGAAAAGGATCATTTTAATGTAGTTTCTGATCACAAAGGACGGGGATATTATAATGGCATCGGTCAAGGAAATGGATACATATGCGAAGTTATGGATGAAAGAAGCGGGTACTAGGCTAAGGGCGTCCTTTAAAACCAAGTTGAATATTGAAATGAAAACGAATCCGAATGATTTGGTTACTAATATGGATAAGGGGATAGAAAAGTTTTTTTGCGAAAAAATCAACGAAGTTTTCCCTGAACACCGCATATTCGGGGAAGAGGGAATGGGCAATGATATTAAAGACCTAAAAGGTACTGTGTGGATCATCGATCCAATAGATGGAACGTTGAATTTCATTCATCAACAGAGGAATTTTGCAATTTCCCTTGGGGTTTATGTGGATGGCATCGGAAAAATCGGCATGGTTTATGATGTCTTTAGTGATGAATTATATCATGCGATTAAGGGGCAAGGAGCATTTCTGAATGATCAAAGGCTGCCATCTCTTGAAGAGGCATCAGTAAGCAAAGCGATAATTTCCATTAATGCAAGCTGGGTAACGGAAAACCGAAGAATCGATCCGAATCTTTTGGCACCGCTAGTTCGGGATGCAAGAGGGACACGTTCTTATGGCTCCGCAGCATTGGAGCTGGCTTTCGTCGCAGCTGGAAGGATTGATGCATACATAACCATGAGACTCATGCCTTGGGACTTTGCCGGAGGAGTTTTACTGGTTGAGGAAGTGGGCGGGGAAGTTAGTAATATTAAAGGTGACAAATTGGATTTCTTAAAAGGTGACTCACTTTTCGTATCTAAACCAGGGCTCCATAAAGAAGTATTCGATAAATACTTATCAGGAAATTCCAGTCATTAGTATCAAGGCCTAATTGAAGGCAGTACCAAAGTTTGGCGCGGATGGATTAAAATGTTCATTATGAAATAATTAACAAAAAAAACTCGCTGTCTGTCAGCGAGTTTTTTATATTATAACTTCCCGGCTTCGCGCAATTTCTTCTTCTGAGTGAAACCGAACCCCATGATTCCGCAAAGAATGACGATTGCAGCTAATATTCCAATCAAGCTCTTCTCAGCAATGAAGATGCCAATGGAGCCAATGCTGGATGTTGCCAGTACCGCTAATATTAAGAAATTCCATTTAATGTTCATTAATATCACCCCTAATATATCTATTGTACATAATTTCTGTATTTGTTTCTAGTATGTTTGTGATATAATATGTAAGCTAATACTAGTGATACGTTTTACACAAACTTTTTTAGGAGTGAATTTTTTGAAATTAAGAGAAAATATTCGTAATATAGCCATCATTGCCCACGTTGACCATGGTAAAACGACGTTAGTGGATCAGTTGCTTAAGCAATCTGGTACTTTCCGTGAAAATGAACATGTGGAAGAACGTGCGATGGATTCTAATGCGATTGAAAAAGAACGCGGAATCACGATTCTTGCGAAAAATACAGCAGTTCAATACCAAGATACAAGAATCAATATTTTGGATACACCTGGTCATGCCGACTTTGGTGGTGAAGTGGAACGGATCATGAAAATGGTTGATGGCGTTCTTCTTGTTGTTGATGCATATGAAGGCTGTATGCCGCAAACTCGCTTCGTGTTGAAAAAAGCATTGGAACAAAAGATTACACCAATCGTTGTCGTGAACAAAATCGATAAAGATTCTGCACGTCCAAATGAAGTGGTCGATGAAGTAATTGACTTATTCATCGAACTAGGAGCTGAAGAAGAACAGTTAGACTTCCCAGTTGTCTTCACTTCAGGTATTGCTGGTACTGCAAGCCTGGATTCAGATCCTACTAAACAAGAAAAAGACATGACCCCACTTTTCGAAACAATCGTCGAAACGATCCCAGCACCAATTGATAACTCAGATGAACCGCTTCAATTCCAAGTGGCTTTACTTGACTATAATGATTATGTAGGACGTATCGGGGTTGGCCGTGTATTCCGCGGTAAAATGCATGTAGGTCAACAAGTTTCATTAATGAAACTTGATGGGAAGGTTAAACAATTCCGTGTAACGAAAATCTTTGGTTATATTGGCTTGAAGAAAGTTGAAATCCAAGAAGCCGTTGCCGGTGATTTAATTGCCGTTTCAGGTATGGAGGATATTAACGTAGGGGAAACGGTTTGTCCGACTGAACATCCTGATGCCCTTCCAATTCTACGTATCGATGAGCCAACATTACAAATGACTTTCCTTGTAAATAACAGCCCATTCGCAGGCCGTGAAGGTAAATTCGTCACAGCTCGTAAAATTGAAGAGCGTTTGAAAAACCAATTGCAAACGGATGTCAGCTTACGAGTTGAAAATACTGATTCTCCGGATGTCTGGATTGTTTCAGGTCGTGGGGAGCTTCACCTTTCCATCCTGATCGAAAACATGAGACGTGAAGGTTATGAACTGCAAGTTTCTAAACCGGAAGTTATCGTTCGCTTGATTGACGGTGTCCGTTGTGAGCCAGTTGAACGTGTACAAATCGACGTACCTGAGGAGCACACTGGTTCGATCATGGAATCAATGGGAGCCCGTAAAGGTGAATTGTTGGATATGATCAATAGCGGAAGCGGTCAAGTTCGTTTATTGTTCACGATTCCAGCTCGCGGACTTATTGGCTATTCAACTGAGTTCTTAACGATTACACGTGGATATGGTATCATGAACCATTCATTTGACAGCTACCAACCAATGGCCCAAGGTCAAGTCGGCGGAAGACGTCAAGGTGTTCTTGTATCCATGGAATCAGGAAAAACTACACAATATGGTATTATGCAAGTAGAAGACCGCGGGGTTATTTTCGTTGAGCCAGGTACGGATATTTATGAAGGCATGATCGTCGGGGAACATAACCGTGATAGCGATTTAACTGTCAATATCGTTAAAGCGAAACAAATGACAAATATGCGTTCAGCAAATAAAGACCAAACTTCTTCCATGAAAAAACCAAGAATCATGTCACTTGAAGAAGCTCTAGAATATTTGAACGATGACGAGTACTGTGAAGTAACTCCGGACTCAATCCGTCTTCGTAAAAAAATTCTTGATAAAAACGAACGTGAAAGAGCAGCTAAAAGAAAAAAAGTTGCTGTTGAAGAAAAATAAATAGCAAGAGGAGGAGAAAAGATTGGATATCCAAGAGCGATTATCATTTTTTGCAGCATTGTACCGAGTGGATGAAAATCCTGAAGCAGGAATGTGGTATTTATATTTGACGATCTTTGGATTATGCATCCTTGTCTATCAGTTAGGTTTTGCCAAAAAGTTACCTTTGCTAAAAAATGTGGTCATTTATGCGGTAATGGCACTTGGATGTACCCTTCTTTCTTTCTTTGCGGTGTTTCTTCCTATGGGGGAAGCATTAGTCATCGCTTCACTTGTTCTTGGGATCTATAGATTCCGTCTTCATAATTCAAGAAAAGAAGAACAGGCTTAAGATGATGAAATCATTACAGGATGCTTTATACAATTGGTTGACGATCAAAGTTGTCTGTGATGCAAGGCCTGATGATACAGCTGCGCGTGATACAGAAATGTTCTTTATGCAGATGTTGAAAGATGATCATCAGGTGATAATCGATTCGGTTTCAAAAACAGAACCTTTTTATTTCGTCGAGTATCTTTTGGGGGACGAAATGAAAAAGCAGCGTTATCCGATTGAATTGATTGATATCATGTTAGACCAAATACAGTTAGAGCCAGATAAGTATAAAAATATCGAGTAATGATAAAAAGAACCGTGCGATATACGCATGGTTCTTTTTTATAGTGCTTTGGGGAGGGAAAATCCGTAAAAAAGATGTAAGATTGTCCACAAAAAGAAAGCTGTCAAATCAGAAGGAAGGACAGCTTCTGTTTTCGACAGCGTCGATAATGGGAAGTAAAGCATGATTGCCGGCATGATCGTGAAAAATGCAAGTGTGTATTTGTTCCAATTCCTGAAAATCTTCAAAGGACGAAGAATATAAACGTAACTGAACGTAATTGCCAGTGAGAAAAGGAGATGGAAAAAGAACAATGTTGCCTCGCTCCAGGAAACAGATCCGATTACAGGAAGGAAATCCACATTCAATAGGAGCTTATAAACTTGTTTACCGGAAAACAATTCGACCCACTTCATTATCAATCCAAGCAGAATTCCATTGGTGAGACCAATCAGGGAAACTTTATAATTTATTCTACCATTCATCTTCATTTTTGATTGTCCGGTAAAGACGGAAGTTTCCGGTTGCAATCCGTTCGTTCGTACGCTCTTCTATGCGTTGGTTGCATGTATTGCACATATAGGTATGTATAGGTCGGTTGCGAAGTTTCTTAGCTTCTGGGCTATCATCAGGTATAGATTCAATTTGGTCGCATATTACACATTTTACCTTCATATTAGTTGAACCTCACTTCAATTTGAATATGCTTTTAAGTATACCAATATTTTTATGGTAAAACGAGGATAAAGTGAAACTAACATATGAACGTTAACGTTACTTGGTTCATGGCGGATAAAGACAAAAACCCGAAGATTGACTTCGGGTTAGGAGTATTCATTCTTTAAAGTGATTGGATTGATCATTTTGCTCTTTATCGAGTTCTTTTCTTTCCGTTTCATCATCAAGTTTATTTTTTTCCTTTTCAATGTTCTTGGACGGCGTTGGGGTTAAAATATCACCAGGAACCTCAGGAATGACCCGGCTTGTGATGTCAGCCAGTTCATTTAGTATCCCGGTTACCGGTTTACCGTCTTTAATGTCTCTGGCTACCTCCCTGATCCGCTCATTTATATCCGGGTCAGCGACGATGAGGGCATATGCACCTTCAGGATCATGTTTTAAAGTTTCTCCAACTGAGTACTTTATCGTTCCGACCTGTGAACGCTCAATATCTTGGTCGATATCTATTCCGACGATGGCATATTTGCCAAGTACGACTGCGGTGGCATCGTTCACCTCAGGTATGGATTTAGCCAAACCTGTGAGTCTTTCCGCTGTTTGCTGACCTGTATTTCTGTCTGCTTCCTTAATGGTCGAGTTATTGACTTTCGTTAAATTGTTTTTCGCATTATTTTCAGACACTTCATTTTTATTATTCATTGAGCAACCTGTCATCAACAGAACAGCAGCGAGCGACAATATGAATTTTTGCAAAGTGCAACCTCCTTAATGTTTTTTGTTGGTTCCAGCCTGTCCACCATTGCCCAAGTCTGATTCATGTAAGTATAAAATGCAGCCAAACATGTTGTCTTCAATGTTGGGGATAGCATTTTTTGCTGGAAGTTTTCTTTATAGTCTGTAAATGTTCTTCTATCTTTATGCAAATGAACATATATTTTATCAACAGTCTCGTCCGCTACATAACTTCTGAGTGTAGTAAATGGTAAGGCATATCCTAAAGAGCAGGCAGGAGGCGTCATATTGGGGAAAAAAATCTATGTTTTAGATACGAATGTCCTGTTGCAGGATCCGTACTCGATTTATTCATTCGAAGATAATGAAGTTGTCATTCCGGCAGTCGTATTAGAAGAATTGGATTCGAAAAAACGGTATATGGATGAAATCGGAAGGAATGCCAGGCAAGTATCGAAATTGATCGATAGCTTTCGTGAAAAAGGGAAGCTTCATCAGAGCGTTCCGCTTCATAATGGAGGCAGCATAAGGATTGAACTCAACCACCGTTCATTTCATAAGCTTCAGGAAATTTTTGTGGAGAAAACGAATGATAACAGGATATTGGCAGTCGCGAAAAATTTATCTTTGGAAGAAGAGACGAAGGAAGATGGAAAAACGGTCATTTTGGTAAGCAAAGATACTCTCGTCAGGGTTAAAGCCGATGCCATCGGACTTGAGGCAGAGGACTTTTTAAATGATCGTGTCGTAGAACTGGACCATATATACGCTGGGCACAAAGAAGTGTTTGTATCGATTGATAATCTGAATAAGTTTTATGAAAAAAGTTTTCTGGCACTGGAGGAACTGACAAAAGATTCATATTACCCAAATCAATTCCTGTTGATGAAGGACACGCTGGGGAGTTCAGCTTCTGCGATTGGGATAGTGGATGAGAACTGCAGGCTAGTCAAGAAATTGATGTATGAAGGGGAACATATTTGGGGAATTAAACCGAGAAATGTCCAGCAGACGATGGCCCTTGATTTATTGCTTCGTTCGGATATCCAGCTTGTGACGCTCATTGGTAAGGCGGGGACAGGCAAGACTTTATTGGCATTGGCTACAGGATTGATGCAAACTGAAGATTTGTCACAATATAAGAAACTTCTGGTTGCCAGGCCAATTGTTCCTGTTGGTAAAGATATTGGTTATCTGCCAGGGGAAAAAGAAGAAAAATTAAGACCTTGGATGCAGCCTATTTTCGATAATCTCCAATTTTTATTCAATACGAAAAAACCTGGGGAATTGGATGCCATTCTAGCTGGCATGAGTTCGATTGAAGTGGAAGCCCTGACCTATATCAGGGGAAGGAGCATCCCGGATCAGTTCATCATCATCGATGAAGCGCAGAACTTAACAAAACATGAGGTCAAGACCATCTTAACGAGAGTCGGGGAGCGAAGCAAAATTGTATTAATGGGGGATCCGGAGCAAATAGATCATCCTTATTTAGATGAATATAATAATGGTTTGACCTATGTGGTGGAAAAATTCAAGACAGAGCGCATTGCCGGCCATGTTAAATTGATAAAAGGGGAAAGATCTGGATTGGCCCAACTCGCAGCTACGCTTTTATAATCCAATCGGCAAGGGATGTCCCTTGCCGATTGCTCTAAAGATTTCGGTAAGAATGGACTAAGTCTTATTTAACAGTGAAAGACCGTACATTTTTTATCGGATCATTGATGTTGGAAGCGTCTCCGAAATAAATTTCCATAGGGCCGCCATCAGATATTTTAAGCGGCTTTCCATCCTTGGAAAAGCCCAGGAAAAATTCAAGTGCCGTTTCCAACGGGAATGTAAGCTCCTCATTATCGGTTGTAACGATGACTTCAGTTACCCCATTTTCAGGTTCGGCATTTTTTAAAAAAGGTTCAAAAGGGATGCCGAAAGTCCCTTCCAGCAATCTTTGCTTCTCGAACTTTCGTTCCGTTTTTATTGTGGGTGGCATTATTGCGCCTTCCTGTATTTCTTTTTGCCAATGTTTGGAGGCGGCAATCGTATATTCTTCTAATTCATTGACTTGGACTCTTTCAGCGTGGAAATATGTATCGATTTCAACTTTACGGTCATCAAAAATCCATACTCCAGGATCTAGCGTAATTGGATATTTCACTTTTCCATTTATAAATACGATAGGTTCCAAATATCTCATTCCTTTCTGTTGCTCTTTAATGATTATAATCAATTATAATTGAAATGTCACATCTACACGATGGTGAACAATTTCCATGGCTGGATATATTCATTTGAGAGGTGGCAGTGATATCCCAATGGCAAATTGTTTGTCAATGTCCTTGCTTTTTCACAAAACTAAAGGTAGAATTTAGAGATAAGATTTAATCGCTCTGAGCGGGGGGATTTAACATGGCATCTGATATGCTTGTCAATCATCGAGAAAAAGCTTATGCTTTATTAAAAGCAGATGCTGACAAGATTCTAAAACTGATAAAAGTTCAAATGGAAAATCTCACAATGCCTCAATGTCCTTTATATGAAGAGGTACTTGATACACAAATGTTCGGCCTATCACGAGAAATTGATTTTGCCGTACGATTAGGTTTGGTAGAGGAAACCGAGGGTAAATCCCTTTTGGAGGCCCTTGAACAGGAATTGTCAGTTTTGCATGAAGCATCATTAAAAAAATAATAGATAAAACATACTAACTCAAACAAATCTCGATGATTGTTTGAGTTTTTTATTTGATAATTAATCAATAGTGTTATACTATATTCAATAGTGACATACTAATTAATTCGTAGAAGCTCAATTGTGTTTTTTATTTTTTTGTTTTTTTTTATTTTTTGAATTTTCGATGAAATGTTCAGTGGTTATCTTCACATTTCAAATTTCTCTATCAATCATTAAATATGTGGGATTTTCCAATCGAATGCCTTTGATTAACAATGGGATCGTAAGTCGGAAAGGCAGAGCTAATTCCTTGTTTTTATATACGAATATATGTAATTTTTTATTTTTTTATTGTATTCAGTTAATTTTAGTATTATGGTTATATTAATTGAATGTTAAATCAAATTGATAATATATTATTATAGCTAAATTTTCATTTGCTATTGGTGCAGAGCTCTTTTTAGTCTCTATCGGATGTAAAAAACGAAAATATAAAATATATCGAAATAATTACATCCGCAATAAAATGAGCTTGATCAGAATGGTCTCCTTAGTTGGGAAATAAATTCTTGAATAAAGAGTGGTGAAAGTCTTTCACGCTTTTTTTCTATATATTCAATAAAAATACATATTGATTAGGGTGGTAGCAATGGGGAAACGTATAGAAAAAGTACTTGCGGCAAATCGTGGAGAAATAGCGATACGGATTTTTCGGGCATGTACGGAATTAGACATTCACACAGTTGCAATCTATTCAAAGGAGGATTATGGTTCTTATCACCGATATAAAGCGGATGAGGCATATTTGGTTGGGGAAGGCAAAAAGCCGATTGATGCATACCTGGATATTGAAGGCATAATTGCGATCGCTAAAATGAGCGGTGTCGATGCGATTCATCCCGGTTATGGTTTCCTTTCAGAAAATATTGAATTTGCGAAACGTTGTGAGGAAGAAGGCATAATCTTCATCGGACCAGAATCAAGACACCTAGATATGTTTGGTGACAAAGTAAAAGCCAGAACACAAGCTGAACTGGCTGATATTCCGGTTATCCCTGGTAGCGATGGACCGGTGACCAGTGTTGAAGAAGTAAAGGAATTTGGTAAACAATACGGTTTTCCAATTATCATAAAAGCCTCTTTAGGCGGCGGCGGACGCGGAATGCGGATTGTCGAAAAAATCGAAGAAGTTGAAGAGGCTTATGATCGCGCAAAATCAGAAGCTAAAGCAGCTTTTGGTAATGATGAAGTCTATGTAGAGAGATTCATACAAAATCCGAAGCATATCGAAGTTCAGATTTTGGCTGATACTCATGGGAATATCGTCCATTTATATGAACGTGACTGTTCCGTTCAGAGAAGGCATCAAAAAGTTGTGGAAGTGGCACCTTCCGTTTCCCTTTCCGAGGATTTAAGGGAAAGGATTTGTGAAGCAGCCGTCAAGTTGGCAAAAAATATTGATTATGTAAACGCTGGTACGGTCGAATTCCTTGTCGCAAATGGCGAATTTTACTTTATTGAAGTCAATCCACGGGTTCAGGTTGAGCATACCATTACTGAAATGATTACGGGCATTGATATTGTTCAATCCCAAATCATGGTAGCAGAAGGGCATGAACTCCATGGCAAAAAGATCGGGATTCCCGAACAGTCAGGAATCAAAACACATGGATATGCGATTCAATCACGGGTGACGACTGAGGACCCATTGAATAATTTCATGCCTGATACCGGGAAAATGATGGTTTACCGGTCCGGTGGGGGATTCGGTGTTCGTCTGGACGCTGGGAATGGATTCCAAGGTGCGGTCATCACACCATATTATGATTCCCTTCTCGTTAAACTTTCTACTCATGCGCTTTCATTTGAACAGGCAGCTTCCAAAATGGTTCGTAACCTTAAGGAGTTCAGGATTCGTGGTATTAAAACAAATATCCCCTTCCTTGAAAATGTTGTAAAACATGAAAAATTCATAAATGGGGAATATGATACATCATTCATTGATTCAACACCGGAATTATTTAGCTTCCCAATTAGAAAAGACCGTGGGACAAAAATGCTTTCATATATCGGAAATGTGACCGTGAATGGATTCCCGGGAGTCGAGAAAAAGAAAAAACCTGTTTTTGATCCAGCTCCAATTCCGAATGTTGGTGGCCTGCCGCTTATCTCGGGTACAAAAAATATACTTGAAGAGCAAGGTGCAGAGGGACTGGTCAATTGGATCAAAGAACAGAAAGAGGTATTGATCACCGATACGACTTTCCGCGATGCACATCAATCTTTACTGGCGACGAGAATTAGGTCGAAAGATATCCTTGATATCGCTGAGCCTACAGCAAAACTACTTCCTGATTTATTTTCAATGGAAATGTGGGGTGGGGCAACTTTCGATGTCGCATATCGATTCTTGAAAGAAGATCCTTGGGATAGGCTGATAAGTTTCAGGAAAAAAGCACCTAATGTCCTATTACAAATGCTTTTAAGGGCTTCGAATGCAGTTGGTTATAAAAATTACCCTGATAATGTCATTCGTGAATTCGTAGAGAAATCAGCGGATGCAGGCATTGATGTTTTCCGTATCTTCGACAGTTTAAACTGGGTTAAAGGGATGGAATTGGCTATTGATGCAGTCCGTCAATCCGGCAAAATTGCGGAAGCGGCCATTTGTTATACCGGGGATTTGAATGATCCATCACGCAGTAAGTATAATATCGACTACTATAAAAAAATGGCCGTGGAACTAGAACATGCCGGTGCCCATATTTTAGCGATCAAGGATATGGCCGGCCTCTTGAAACCTGATGCTGCATACCGCCTTGTATCGGAACTGAAAGAAACGACATCCCTTCCGATCCATCTGCATACTCATGATACAAGCGGGAATGGAATTTACATGTATTCGAAAGCGATCGAAGCTGGTGTGGATATCGTTGATACGGCGATTGGTTCTTTAGCTGGACTGACTTCGCAGCCAAGTGTACAAACACTTCATTATGCGTTGGAGGGGTCAAGCAGACAGCCTAAATTGGAAGTCGATTCACTAGAGCGTTTAGGAGAATACTGGGGAGAGGTCAGGAAATTCTATCATGACTTCGAAAGCGGCATGAATGCACCTCATACCGAAGTTTACAAACACGAAATGCCAGGCGGTCAATATAGCAATCTGCAGCAGCAAGCCAAAGCAGTGGGGCTGGGGGACCGCTGGCATGAAGTTAAAGAAATGTACCAGCGTGTCAATGTAATGTTCGGCGATATCGTTAAAGTAACACCTTCATCCAAAGTTGTTGGGGACATGGCTTTATTCATGGTACAAAATAACCTGTCTGAAGAAGATGTTCTGTCAAAAGGCAAATCCATCGATTTCCCTGATTCAGTCATAGAGTTATTCGAAGGTTATCTAGGTCAGCCAGTTGGGGGATTCCCTAAAGAGCTTCAGGAAGTTATCCTGAAAGGGAAGAAACCTATAACAGTAAGACCGGGTGAATTATTGGAAGAAGTGGATTTTGCAGCTCTTAAAGAAGAATTATTCAAGGAATTGGGACGGGCAGTCACCGATTTCGATGTGCTTGCATATGCCTTATATCCAAAAGTATTCTTGGACTACAATAAAACGAATGAGCTGTTTGGTGATGTTTCCAACCTCGATACCGCAACTTTCTTATATGGTATGAGGCTAGGGGAAGAGATCGAAGTTGAAATTGAAAAGGGTAAAACGCTCATCGTAAAATTGGTTTCAATCGGTCAGCCATTGGCTGATGGAACACGGGTTGTGTATTTTGAGTTGAATGGTCAATCACGTGAAGTGATCATCAAGGATGAAAACATTAAATCTTCCGTTGTATCAAAAATGAAAGCTGACCCTAAAAATAAAGAACAACTTGGTGCGACAATGCCAGGTACGGTTATTCGTGTAGTGGTCGAGAAAGGCGATCAGGTCAAGCAGGGTGATCACCTGATCATTACGGAAGCGATGAAAATGGAAACGACCGTGCAAGCACCATTCTCCGGGACCATTAAGGATATTTATGTAAAAGATGGAGAAGCGATCAGTACTGGAGACTTATTGATTGAAATAACTAAGTAATATCGCTGACTGTGACCTTGTGAATGATTTGGGGTATATGGGGGTAGGCTTGAGGTTTTAAGCTGCCCTATCCCCTCTTTTTAGGCAATGTACGGTCATTGAACTTCCCTATAAGATAAAACAAAACCACCATTCCCGGGAATGGTGGTTTTGTTTTATCTTATTATATTATTGATTGAACAATCAGACATTAACGGGCGGGTACCGTTGGCGTTATATCCTGTTCATCCTGTCCTTTGACAGAGTGCGCGGAGTTCCTTTTTTGCTTGGCGAGGGCATTTTTTTTGCTTCTTGATGTCAATAGCATCAAATAGCTCATTACACCAAAAAAGCAGGCAATGAATAATGCGTGTGTCAGTGCGATATATAAGTTTTGCCTTGAGAAAATGATAAAGGCACCAGCGGTAACTTGTAAAAATACGAGAATGAATGCAGCAATCCAACCGCCATATAACACTTTTTGATTTTTGTAATGTTTTTTTGCGATATAAGCCACATATGATACCCAAATAAAAATAGCGCCTGCCATTGCACGGTGCCCCATCTGAATCCATTCATAAAGGTTGGAGGGTAGTGCAAGACTGTCATTTACGCATAAAGGCCAATCCTTACAGATAAGACTGGATTCTGTATGCCTTACAAGAGCACCTGTATATACGACCACCAGACAAAAAATCAATACGCCAATAATATGGAATTTCATTCGTTTGTCAACGATAAGTTTTTCTGCTTCGAATTTCTTATCCACTTCAAAAATCAACAGTGTCAGTAAAAAGACGGCAGCAAAGGAAATGAGCGATATGCCAAAATGAAGGGCAAGGACGAAATCGGATTGTGACCAAATGACGGCAGCGGCTCCGATCAACCCTTGTAGTAACAGAAAACCAAAAGAAAGGACGGATAAGAAACGTGCTTCACGGATATGGCCGATTTTTTTCCAAGACATATACGATAATATTAAAACAAGGAAACCTCCAGCTCCTGAAACGAGTCGATGGGAAAGCTCAATGACCAATTCAATCGTGATTTTGTCCGGGATCAATTGGCCATTGCACAATGGCCAGGACCTGCCGCATCCCATGCCGGAATCCGTCTTCGTGACTAAAGCTCCACCAAGTAAGATGAAAAGCATTACAACCGTTGTTAAAACAGCAAACCATTTAAGAGACGATTTCACTAGTAGCCCCACCTTTTTCTCTGTAGCAAATTAGGGTTGTTCCATAAAATTAATAATAGCATAAGGTTTTTCATAATATTTGTCGAACTTCCTCGATATTACACAAAATAGAATGATTTTACAAGTTCAGTTAATATTATAACTATTAATTAAAATGCCTGAAATAGTTGAAAGTTACTAAAGACTTTGATAGAAATAAAGGGAGTGTAAACCTTCAAGTAGGAGCAAAATAGGGATAGAGCCTAGGGGATGATGATAATAGCATATTATTCATGTTCTTGATGAACATCATACAAGAGAAGTAAATTATTGAGACACAAATTGGTCAAAAAATATCCGAAAAAATTTCACAAAAGCTTCCAAAAATGTGTTTTAATATATTGAAGAAATGATTTTACTAAATTTTACTGTTATTAAGCATGATATTTAAGAATGAAAGCTCTCGATGGATTCCATTGACAACGGTCATTGGTAAATAATTTACTTTTTGTTTACGCTTCCTTGGTTACAAATATTAAAAAGTATGAAATAATGTTCTATAGCATATGTAAGTTTTTTTTTGCATTTGCGTCTGTTTTGAATGATTTAAAGGAGGAAAACAAATGTCAGAAACAAGGGGTTTGTCAGAAGCTGTCATGGAGGACAGTAAAGCCGCCCTTCAATCGGATATACCTGAAACAACAGCTTGGAAGGATTTTCTCGCACTTATAAAAGTGGGGATTGTCAATTCAAATATAATTACAGCTTTTACCGGCGTGTGGTTAGCTCTTCATTTTTCGGGGCTTAGCTTCTTACACAATCTAGATGTAGTGTTTTATACACTTGCAGGTTCGGCGCTCATAATGGCGGGATCTTGCAGTTTCAATAATTATTATGACCGTGATATCGATCATTTAATGGAAAGAACGAAAAACCGTCCAACGGTAACTGGGAAAGTACAGCCTTCAAAGGTATTGGCATTAAGTTTCGGTTTAATTGCTGCAGGGCTGATTTTACTTGCATTGACTAATATGACAACTGCCATACTAGGAGCATTCGGCGTCTTCGCCTATGTTGTTTTATATACAATGGTTTTCAAACGTAGATTTGTCTCGAATACGATTATAGGCAGTATATCCGGAGCGGTGCCTCCACTTATCGGGTGGGCTGCAGTCGACCCGGGCCTTGATAAGATCGCCTGGGTCCTGTTCGCGATCATGTTCTTGTGGCAGCCTCCTCATTTTTATGCACTTGCAATGAGGCGTGTCGAAGAATATCGTGCAGCTGGGGTACCCATGCTTCCGGTAGTAAAAGGGTTCAAGGCGGCAAAAAGATCGATTATGCTATGGATCGTCTGTTTAATGTTCATTCCTTTCTTTTTAACTCCATTAGGAACTCCGCTAGTTATTCTTGCTGCATTATTGAGTACGGGTTGGCTTATTTTGGGGATTAAGGGGTATAAAAAGAAAGATGATGTTAAATGGGCAACATCCATGTTTGTATATTCTTTAAATTATATGACCATTTTATTTGTAGCGATGGTCATTGTCACTCTCATCTAGTTTTGGTTTAAATAAGCTGGCGTCCTGTTCTTTTACAGGCTCCAGCTTACTGATAAATAATGCACTGACCGCCATTCATACATATTAACGGAACCAACGGGGTCATACATAAGAGCGGTTACATGAATCATCTTAATAATTCCTTGGATTAGGGATTCTTTCTTTTTTAGAAATTGACATAGAGAGAATATTCGCAATTGCGCCCATTTTTATTTTTGTGAGAAAATTTTGACGAAAGAGGGGTTTCTGAAGCTATGAAAAAAAGGCTGCACAAATGGCGCCTGATTGCTCTGCTGGGTATTGTAGGACTTGTCCTTTCGGGCTGCGGCGAACCATTTCTATCCGCCCTGAAGCCAGCAGGTGATGTTGCGCAATCTCAGTATGACTTACTGATATTGAGTACACTAATCATGGTACTGGTTATTATTGTTGTGATTATTTTGTTCGTTGTAGTTTTACTACGCTTCCGTCGGAAGGAAGGCGACGAAACAATACCGAAACAAATTGAAGGAAGTCATAAACTCGAAATTATCTGGACTGTTATTCCTATCCTTCTTTTAATTGTTTTGGCTGTTCCGACCGTCGTCACGACTTTCGACTTAGCCGACACAAAGGCAATGGATAAGAAAGATAAGGATGGAAAAACGAAGGATGCACTTGTCGTGAATGTTAGGGCAAACCTTTATTGGTGGGAATTTGAATATCCAGACCTCGGCGTTGTAACAAGTCAGGATTTGGTTGTGCCAACAGATCAAAAAGTGTACTTCAACTTAACTGCTTCAGATGTTAAGCATTCATTCTGGGTACCGTCTGTCGGAGGAAAGATGGATACAAATACAGAAGGGGTCAATCAGTTTTTCTTAGAATTCGATAGTAAAAAGGCAGAAGATTCGAACAACTTGTTCTACGGAAAATGTGCTGAACTTTGCGGTCCTTCACATGCTTTGATGGATTTTAAGGTCGTACCGAAGTCTAAAAGCGATTTTGAAGCGTGGACTAAAGATATGAAAGCCGCGAAGGAACCTGTCGTTGAAGGTGATCTAGCCAAACAGGGTGAAGATGTCTTTAATAAAAGCTGTATAGGCTGCCATGCGGTGACACCAAATGACAGCAGGCCTGAAGCAGCTCGTCAGGCTCCGAATCTGGCTACATTCGGTGAGCGTCAAAAAGTAGCTGGCGTATTGGATCATACGGAAGAGAATGTGAAAAAATGGATCAAGGATCCTGAGAAGTATAAACCGGGCAACACGATGACCGGTACTTACGGCGAACTTTCAGATTCAGATATTAATGCACTGGCAGCTTATCTATTGGAGCTTAAGGTGGAAGACAAATAGAATATTGATTAAGGAGGTTAAATCGTGAGTACGTACGCTAATAAAAAAGGATTTGGCGCTACGGTTTGGGATTATCTGACGACGGTAGACCATAAGAAAATCGCCATTTTATATCTTATCTCTGGCGGGTTATTCTTTGTAATCGGCGGTTTGGAAGCGATGTTTATCCGTATCCAGCTGGCAATCCCAAACAATGATTTCGTAAGTGCCGGATTTTATAATGAAATTTTGACCATGCACGGTACGACTATGATATTTCTGGCGGCCATGCCGTTAGTGTTTGCTGTAATGAATGCGGTTGTACCATTACAGATAGGGGCACGTGATGTTGCGTTCCCATTTTTGAACTCGTTAGGTTTTTGGTTGTTTTTCTTTGGCGGAATTTTTCTGAATCTTTCATGGTTTTTAGGGGGGGCTCCAGATGCAGGCTGGACATCTTATGCATCACTTTCCCTGCACTCCGAAGGACATGGCATTGATTTTTACGTCCTCGGATTACAAATATCAGGTTTTGGAACACTAATTGCAGGGATCAATTTCCTTGTAACCATTATTAATATGCGTACGCCTGGTATGACATATATGCGTATGCCGCTGTTTACCTGGTCAACTTTCGTCGTTTCTGCATTGATATTATTCGCTTTTCCTCCGCTTACCGTGGGATTGGTGTTAATGATGTTCGATCGGATGTTTGGCGCGAATTTCTTTGATGTAGCGGCAGGGGGAAATACGATTATTTGGGAGCATTTATTCTGGATATTCGGTCACCCGGAAGTTTATATCCTGATTCTTCCGGCGTTCGGTATTTTTTCCGAAATTTTCGCTACATTCTCCAGAAAAAGATTGTTTGGTTATTCATCGATGGTATTTGCAACCGTTTTAATCGGTTTCTTAGGTTTCATGGTTTGGGCGCATCATATGTTTACCACTGGTCTAGGTCCGATCGCAAATGCAATCTTTGCCGTTGCGACCATGGCTATCGCTGTACCGACAGGTATTAAGATATTCAACTGGATTTTTACGATGTGGGGAGGAAGCGTCAAGTTCACGGTTCCGATGCTTTATGCAGTTGCCTTTATCCCTACATTTACAATGGGTGGCGTAACAGGCATCATGCTCGCATCTGCACCTGCTGATTATCAATACCATGATAGTTATTTCGTTGTTGCTCATTTCCACTATGTAATCGTCGGTGGGGTTGTATTAGGTTTACTGGCTGGAATCAATTTCTATTGGCCGAAGATGTTTGGAACGATGTTAAGCGAAAAATTGGGGCAGATCACATTTTGGACTTTCTTGATTGGTTTCCATTTAACATTCTTCATTCAACATTTCTTAGGTTTGATGGGGATGCCTCGTCGCGTATTTACATTCTTGGACGATCAAGGTTTCAATACAGGTAATATGATTAGTACTGTTGGAGCCTTTTTGATGGCATTTGGTGTCTTGGTTATGGTCATCAATATCATCATTACATCTGTGAAGAATGAAAAAGTCGGAAATGATCCTTGGGGAGATGGCCGTACGCTGGAATGGGCCATTCCATCACCACCGCCTTTTTATAATTTTAAACAGCTTCCGTTAGTCCGGGGATTAGATCCTTACTGGGTTGAAAAAATGGAAGGGAAAAAGGAAATGACTCCTGCAGAACCACTTGGGGATATCCATATGCCTAATTCATCCATTCTTCCTTTAACGATTGCTTCCGGTTTATTTATCGCCGCATTCGGTGCTTTATACCATATGGATGATAAGACTTGGACCCTGCCTATAATGATAGTGGGACTTTTGGTAACATTTGGTTCAATGTTTATCCGTTCCGTTAAAGACGATCATGGGTACCATATTCATAAAGAAGACCTTATGGACGATAAAGACAAGGGAGGTAAGGCATAATGCAGACAGATGAAAGATTCACGGATGCTACCTGGCCTGCTTCTCCCGAGAAAGCGACTTTAGAAGGTAAAAATAAGTATTTGGGATTCTGGTTGTTTCTTGGTGGAGAGACGGTATTATTCGCCTCATTATTTGCAACTTATCTAGCATTGAAGGATAAAGTTCCAAATGGTGATGCAGCCCTAGCTAAAGATTTATTCGAATTACCCCTTACTTTTGTAGCAACCATGCTGTTATTGACCAGTTCATTGACTAGTGTGTATGCGATGTACCATATGAAAAATAACCACTTTAAACAAATGCAGGCTTGGCTTGTCATTACGGTTGCACTTGGCTTAGGTTTTCTTGGACTCGAGATTTATGAATTTAATCACTATGTTCATGAATTCCATCATACATTTACGAGCAGTGCCTTCGGCTCAGCGTTTTATACTTTAGTTGGTTTTCACGGAGGGCACGTTGCATTCGGTTTGGCTTGGATCATTTGTCTTATGGTGCGTAATGCAGGAAGGGGCTTGAATTTGTATAACGCTCCTAAATTTTTCGTTGCGAGTCTTTATTGGCATTTCATTGACGTAGTCTGGGTGTTTATCTTTACTGTCGTATACTTAATGGGAATGGTGGGATAACTGATGGCGAATGAACAATCAAATTCAGCGAACCCGAATGTCGATTTAAAATATCGCCGTAAGAAAAATGCTGAAGAGATGAAACACCAAGTGATATCATTTACACTTATGATTTTCTTTACATTACTTGCTTTTGCTGCAGTAGGAATTGAGGGTTTTTCACATTGGTTCATTAAGCCAGTCATTTTGCTGCTGGCAGTTGTACAAGTGATTTTCCAATTGTATTATTTCATGCACATGAAGCATAAAGGGCATGGCACCATTGCATTGTTCTTATTTTCCGGCCTTGCAGTCGGCTTGATAACTGTCCTTGTGTTCACAACGATTGTTTGGTTATAAACCATAAAGAAAATCGGCTATTGAATGATAGCCGGTTTTTCTTTATGTGGTGATTTTCCAGAAAAACAATCCAAGTTTATCTATATTTGTTACAATGTTTCATTTTAGGTATAATGAAAGTAAGAAAAAGTTTATGAACGAGGTGATTTTTTTGTCTATTGATATTTTCGGATTTCGCGCTTTGTGGAGTCCTTATTATTTTGCCGCCCTCGTACTTATAACCGTAGGCTATTTTTGGCTGGTGACAAAAAAAGGGGAGAAGTTTCCGGGCAGTTCATCGCCTTCCGTTAAACAGGCAACTTATTTTTTGATAGCCATGTTCCTCCTTTATGTGGTAAAAGGATCCCCACTGGATTTATTGAGCCATATCATGTTCAGTGCACACATGTTTCAAATGGCACTGCTCTATCTCGTGATTCCGCCTTTATTTATCATTGCGATTCCAGATTGGCTTATGAGGACTTTCATAAATTCAAGGGGAGTGAAGGCGTTATTTCAATTTTTTACGAGACCTCTTGTCGCCCTTTTACTATTTAATGTTCTATTCTCGCTGTACCATATCCCGTTAGTGTTCGACTATATCAAAACGGGGATGTGGATTCATGCCGGCTACACGATCCTTTTATTTACGACTGCTGTTTTGATGTGGTTCCCGCTTGTCAATCAGCTGCCCGAACGTGAAAGTCTATCAGGTGTGAAAAAAGTAGCTTATATATTCGGGAGTGGCATTCTAATGACCCCTGCCTGCGCTTTAATCATTTTTGCTAATGATCCGATGTATGATACATTCACCAATGCGGAATCTTGGGCCAGTGCCATGGAACTTTGCGTTCCGGCTTCAGCACTGTCAGGTTTAACGCTCAGTGGCCCAGAAATGTTCAATGGACTGCCACTGCTTGAAGATCAACAGCTTGGCGGGGTTTTGATGAAGGTGATTCAAGAAATCGTTTTAGGCTATGTATTGGGTGTCATTTTCTTTGCTTGGTTCAAAAAGGAGAATGGCGGCCAAAATGATATCGATCCGATACCTTCGGATTTTCAGACTGTAGAATAATTGTACGATAAAAGACTAGTCTTGGGGCGGACAAGTCTTTTATCTGCCTTTGCCTGATTTTCGATTTAAACCAAATAGCCAGTGATTTGACTTGCCTATTCTATAAAAGTGAGCATTCTGTTAATAATCCTTGATTTTATTGAATTTTATGATTGCCTCTTATAAAATGGTAGTTGATTAATAAATATAGAGAGGACTACAATTCATATGTCTTTACCAATCCTTCCAACGATAAGTACAGCCTTCATTGTATTAAGTGCCATCACTGTTGCAATAGGCTGGTATCAAATTAAACAACGCAAAATCGAGACCCATAAAAAAACCATGATGGCAGCTGCGGTTTTTGCGGTAATCTTTTTCACTATATATCTTTCCCGGACGGTCTTCATCGGTAGTACGTCATTTGGCGGACCCGCTGACATTAAAATTTATTATACGATTTTTTTGATTTTCCATATAACGCTTGCAACAACTGGAGCTGTTTTGGGGATCATCATGCTTACCACTGGGTTTAAAGGTAAATTCGCCATTCATAAAAAAATTGGGCCTGCGACAAGCATCATTTGGTTTTTCACTGGGATTACTGGAGTAGCTGTTTACATCCTGCTTTATGTCATTTATCATGGCGGCGAAACAACATCATTAATAAAGGCAATCCTAGGATTTTAAAATAACGAAAAAGCCTGGTGCAAAATAAGCATCAGGCTTTTGTAATGGATATAAAAAAAGAGAGCATCACACATGATCCTCTCTCTTTGTACCTACTTTTCACTAACGGCTTTTACAGGCCGTTGAATTGTGTAAGTTCTTCTTTAATTTGAGCGAGGATTTTTTCACTTTGTTTAACTAGTGATGCAGGGAAATCCTCTCCTTCACCATATTCAACTCCATGTGGATAATAGTGTTTTCCTAATAGAGGAACCATTAGTTTGATGACGGCCCTGTGAGCGCCTACATCACCCTCTGTAGCATAGCCAAGTATTCTCAGGTAAAACGTGCCTTCTTTTAAGTCGAACTTACGATCGTAACTAACTCTTTCGTAATCCCATTGTTCTGCACGTATTAAACCATATTGCGGCATTAGGTCATCTAATCGGTTTAAGTCGGCTGTGATGTTTTCGATTCCAAAGCTTTCAAATTTCACGAGTAGTACCTCCTATGTTTACTATTGAGAATTAAAATGACATACCGGGAAAATATTATGTACATGAATATATTAAAAATCTCCAAGTATGTTTATAATATACCATTTTATCCTATATTTTATAATAGTACGAAATGGTGGAAGTTGCAATGAACTCAACCATGGTATTTTAATCATTCGCAAAAGTTCCATTTTTTAAATAAATTTAATGAAGGGACAGTCTATCGTAAATTAGAAAATTATGATTGAACAGTGATATAATCAGGTAAGAAAGGTTTTTGCATTGGATACATAAATTAGATAGAGAGAGGGAGTGTTCCTCTGCGCGGTTTAGGTAAGGTGTTGGTGTTAATTATTATTTTTTTCGTAATAGGTATTTATCTTAATATCGGCGATGAAGATGAAGGAAACCCTCTTATTGATGGTAACAAAGGTGTTAACCCCAATGGACATATAAATGAAAAAAGCCCTTCCTCTGAAAAGGAAGGGGTTACTGAAGTGACAGAAGGTCTGGCGGTAACGATCGGGAAAAATGCAAAAGAGATAGAAAAGGAATATGGTAAGCCAGATCGAATTGATATGTCCGCCTATGGATATGAATGGTGGGTTTATAAAAAGGACTATGATAATTATTTCCAATTAGCCGTTGAAAATGAAAAAGTGGTATCTGCTTATGGAATCGGTGATGAGGTCAATGTCGCTCCTTTTAAAATTGGACAATCGATTGATGCCATCTATTCCAGCTTATATGTGGAACCCACTGTTGATATTGAAGTTGGTCACAGTTCCTATCGTTTTGAATTGTCGGAGGAAGATATGAACATGAGGCCGTTGATTGATTTAGGGAATATTAATGTTCAGCTATATTTGGATAAATTCACCGGGACTGTTTCAAGCATCCGATTTTTGAATGATTCCGCCTTATTGAAACAACAGCCGTATGAGTTGACCTATCATGGTGAACTTGTGACAGTTAAGGACCTTTCTGATGAAGACTTGGCGAAAGTGGAAGAGGGCAATGAGCAGCAAATATTCGATATTACGAATATAATGCGCAGCAGGTTTGATTTGAAGCCTTTAGAATGGGATGCGCCAACTGCAGAGGTTGCTTACCTTCATAGCCGGGAAATGACGGACGCACCTGAAGGAACCCATGTTACTGAAACAAAGGGGGATTTGGAAAAGCGTCTCGATGCAGGCCATGTAAAATACAGGTCAGCAGGTGAAAATATAGCGGCTAATTATGTTGACGCAGCTGCAGTCATGGAAGGTTGGCTAAATAGCAAAGGGCATCGGGATGCGATGCTGAACGAGGAATTTACAGGTCTGGGCGTCGGGGTATATAAAAAGTACTACACCCAGAATTTCATAAAGAGATAAAAAAACGGATCCGATTTGGGTCCGTTTTCTTGTTCTGGATTATATTTTGAAAATAAAAAAGGTCCCTGTCTTTGTAGCGCAAGTTCCCCATCAACACGGTTGACCTTTCCCTTGATGATGATTGTATGCCTAAGTATTAATTTGCACGGAATCGATCGCCAATGGAGGGGTTTACATAAAGAACTTGGATATCCGCAGTCACGGCAGCATACCCTTTTGGAACTATAAGGGTACTCATCCCCAAATCATCTAATTGCATTTTAAAAGGAATGTTATGCACTTTTTATTTACCTTTAGCATATGGTGCAATAGGCGATGTCTAAGTGTGAGGTGAGAGTAATGGCAAAAAGAAAGCGGCCCTCCGTGGATGGATTTCGGGAGTTTGTAAAGGAACATCCTCATTTAGTGAATGAAGTGAGAAGCAAACAAGCAACATGGCAGGAACTTTTTGAAGAGTGGTATTTACTCGGAGAAGATCATCCACGCTGGCAGGCTAACGGCAGTGTGGGCGAGTCCAGAGTGAATACAGGGTCCCCATCACCGCCGGTTGAAAAGGGAGACCAAAGCACTGAGTTGATCGGTTCGTTAATGAGTGCAGTTAAAAATATGGATATGGGGCAGATTCAACAATATATTACGAATGCCAATCAGGCCATCGGTGCAATCCAAGGAGTGCTATCTGCTTTCCAAGGGAATAAGTCAGGTGATACCAGTCCTCCCCCAAAAGAAAAAGAGCAGAGAGCTAACCCTTTTTTATTCACCAAAGATTAAGGAGGGTTTTTCATGCGTCAGAATATATATGAATTCATTCAAACAAACGAAGATATGCGTAATTACTTGAGGATTCAGCCTGCATGGTACAAAAGGTTAATGCGTAATCCCCATGAAGTGGATGTGTTTGAAACCGAAGCGAAATATTATTTTGAGAAGTCGATTCCACATCGGGTCTCTAAATTTTCGGAAAGCGTTCAGGTTGCCTCAATGATGCTTCATATGTTTCAAGCGATGAATGCTTCAGGTGAATGAAGAAAATAAGAGTAAATTACTCCTTTTGGCGAACAATAAAGGCAAAAGGGGGACGATGGAATGAGAAAGTTGATTTTGGCTCTCACAGTGTTGATGGCAGCGTCGGGTTGTGGAAAGAAAATACCGGAACCTGAAAATTCAGGAGTAGCCATGCAAGATGTTTCTACACATAAAGCTGCCACCACTGTATCGAGCATCCGAAACTCAGATGAGGACTTTCGGGTAAAAACTTTTGTAAAAGGCAACTCTGTCTATGTCGAGTGCTACTTGAAAAACTATGGTTTTTCTGAATCAAATCCTGAACAATTGGCAACTGTGTCCGTATTTATTGATAATCAAAAGAAAGTCGATATGAAAACGGCAGCCTTTATCTTAAAGGAAGTCCCGAATGGCATGCATAAAATTAAGCTGGAAGTCTTGAATAGTTCAGGTGAAAAAACAGGGTTGCAAAAAGAGATTGAGGTACATATCACTTCCTCGATTTAATCAAACCATTAGCATCTAAAAGGGAGAAATGGTAAAATGGTTGTGGAGGTGAGCTTGTTAATGCTTGCTACTATGGAAATCATCAACATTTTACAACAGGCTGATGGATTAGCTGAAATGATCCTTCATTCTGAAATAGGGGAAGAATACCTTCTTAGTTTATATAAATTACAAAGCGACAAAGAGGCACAGCGGAAAATTTCCAAGTTTACTTCGCTAAAGGATCTATTTGAAGATGTTCAGAGGTTCGGTAAATATCATCCGGATTATAAACGCATCAATTTAGAAACCAGGCAAGCTAAACGAGACATGGATATGCATCCTGCCGTAGCAAGGTTTAAGCTGGCGGAGACCGAATTACAATCCGTTCTTGATGAAATAAGCGGAAGAATTGGCCGAGCCGTTTCTGAACAGGTCAAAACCCCAGCGGGGAATCCATTTTTTGTTTCATCAGGTGGATGTTCAACGGGAAGCTGCGGAACCGGCGGAAGTTGTGGATGCTCTGCTTAAAGTAATGGCAAGAATCGTGAACATTCAGGCCGCTATATAAGAACATGCAGCCACCGAAATTCGATATTGCTACGGAGTTCGGTGGCTGTGTCATGTAAGGAATCTTCAACGAGACAGTTGGTCAACCTGATACGTTACAAAGTGATTAACTGCGATATAAGATACAATCCGGACATAGGTTGCCACAGCAAAACATCTTTTGCTGCGGCACATAAAAACGATGCCGGAATACATATAAATGTTCTTCCTGTCGTACGAAAATGGTTTCACAATGAAGCTGCTTGCCACGCATTGAAAGGCTTGCAGCTTTTTTTATTAAGAAGGAAAGCTTACTATTACCATTTTGTGCCGGATGATAATGGATATATATAAATGGTATACCTGTGAACTTTTTTATCGAAGCTTGGGTAATTTCATCATTATCTAATAGATGATCAATAAATTGACTCCAAATTTGGTTTAAATCCATCGTTGTTTGTCTCCCTTCACAGTGTGTATATTCATAATAGTGAGATAATTTCGTTTATAATCTTTTTTTCTTGGTTGAAAGTAAAGATTCTGCTATGCTACACTTAGTTAAAACCTTTATAAAAGGGAGTTATTGATATGCTTGGAGCGAGACAGGGAATCATCGTCTATTTACATACATTAAAACAAGCCAAAATGCTTAGGAAATTTGGAAATATCCATTATGTTTCAAAAAAGTTGAAATATGTAGTTCTTTATACGAATATGGATGAAGTGGAACCACTAGTGGAAAAGCTGAATAATTATTCGTTCGTTAAAAAAGTGGACCTTTCTTACAAGCCTTTTTTGAAGGTGGAGTTCGAAAACTCCAAACCGGATAAAGCGAAAGAATATGATTATAAAATGGGAATTTGAAAAAAGCTGACTCATGCGGAGTCAGCTTTTTTCAATTTCTGGCATCAACATCTTTCAACCTAATGGGGGCAAATATCTATTCATTCGCAAAATGCCGATTAAGTGTTGGTAGTACAACTCGATTTCTGCAAAGAGCACCGAAGGTTTCACGTCGATTTCAATAATTGGTCTATCCAGTTCCTCCGCCAAGTTCTCAAAAAGCTCATAGCGTTTGTTTTTGGTGGCGTGAGGGTTCGGTATACCTTCACGGCAAATGTAAAGTGGCTGGAATTTCCCGGGATCTGTGGGCTGCATGACGATAACCAATGATGTTACCTTTTTATCATCAATAGTAGAATGCATAGCCAAAAGCCTTGCAACTCGATGTTTCTGATTGCGGCCTACTTCCAGCAACTCATATATATCGGAATATCCTTGTCCAATTTCAATAAAACGTTGAATCAATTAAACCTCTCCTAACTAACTTATTATTCATTACTTTATCATTATCCCTCATAAAAGAGAAGGACAACTTCATTGACGAATCATGACAAAGAAAATTAGATATCAGAGGTTTATCAAAAAAAAAAAGCCCTGCAAAAATATGCAGGGTCCTTCTATGTCTAACTAAGGACCAGAAGGCAAAGGGAGAGGAGAAACCGGAGGAAGAACTTATGGGGAAACGTAAGCCTTCTCCGCGGTTGGCAACAACACCTAAAAAGGAATGTTGTTATTCACATTATTGCCAAAAACCACTTTATTATTCAAAATGTAAAAGATTTATAAAAAGAATGGATATCTTCCTTTATGGTCCGAAATGATAAGTCGATTTTCATCTTGGAAGTGAAGCCAAATCGGTTTAAATATTGGCTAGCTTTTTCTAATATGTTAGGATAGGAAAGTAACAGAAATTTGTCATAAAATGTGGTGAGGATGATGAGGGTCGTTTCCGGAATTTGCAAAGGAAGACCACTTAAGGCTGTACCGGGTACAGGAACCCGGCCGACTACTGATAAAGTCAAGGAATCTATTTTCAACATGATTGGTCCTTATTTCGAAGGAGGGCTGGTCCTCGACTTGTTTGCCGGGAGCGGTGGACTGGGAATTGAAGCGTTAAGCAGAGGCATGGATAAAGCCATATTTGTCGACCGGGATTTTAAAGCAAATCAAACGGTTAAGGCCAATTTGGAACTATGCAAGTTTTCAGACCGTGCAGAAGTTTATAAAAATGATTCAGAGCGTGCACTGAAGGCTTTGGTGAAAAGGGAAATGACTTTTGAATTGATTTTTCTTGATCCACCTTATAAGAAACAAAAGCTTGTCGAGATTCTTGAAGAAATACATAAATACCGATTGCTAAACGATATGGGATACATTGTTTGTGAGCATGGCCATGATGTTACATTGCCAGAAAAAGTTGGTGACTTTACCGTTAAGAGAAAAGAAGTTTATGGCGTCATTGCCGTTACGATTTATCAATGGGGAAACGTACACGAACAGGGGGAACTATGAATGTCCAAAATAGCGATTTGTCCGGGGAGTTTTGATCCAATAACATTTGGTCATCTTGATATCATTCAAAGGGGAGCGAATGTTTTTGATGAGGTATATGTGGTCATCGTGAACAATTCAGCGAAAAATTCACTTTTTACTGTGGAGGAGAGACTGGAATTGATTACTGAAGCGACTGCTCATATGCCGAATGTTAAAGTGGATTTCTATCAGGGATTGACGGTCGACTATGCTGAAAGCGTTTCCGCGAATGCCATCATTAGGGGATTGAGGGCGACTTCCGACTTTGAATATGAAATGCAGGGAACTTCGATGAACCGATTCCTTAACAATAAAATAGAGTCATTCTTTATCATGACGAAAAATCAATATTCTTTCTTGAGTTCAAGTATCGTGAAAGAGGTTGCGAAGTATGGCGGGGATATCTCCGAACTAGTGCCAAGCGTCGTCGAGAAAGCTCTGGCCAAAAAATACGAGGAACTGAAAGGATAGAAAAAAGAGCATTGCCAACGCGCAATGCTCTTTTTTTCGGTTTACGAAAGGCCTTTGAATAGCCTTTTGGTAAATATGATGATGTATAGGATCAAAAACACGAGTGTCAGAATGGGTCCGAAATCAAGCATGTTCTGATATAGGGAATTCACGTGTTCACCGGAACCGCTGACTGGGAATGCATTTATCGGGCTGCCGCTGTACATATTGCCTTTATATAATGGTCCCCAAAGTAAGACGGTAATAATGGATGCCAGAAGGCCATGTGCTATCCTTGCCAGAAAAAAGGGAGTGAAACGAATGTCTGTTGCGGCAATGATGCTGGCAACTTGCGCTTGAATGCTGAAACCGTTGAAAGCTAAGATGAAACTTGTCATTACTGTTTGCTGAAAGAGTGTCGCATCTTCGACCGTACTGGTTAATTTTGAACCAAGAGTCATTTCAAACATGCCTGATATGAAGGGGAGGCTTAAGGAATCGGGGAAATTGAAAATATGTAAAATTCCTCTGACCCCTGATGCCAGCAATCCGGTTATGTTCATATGAAATAAAAGCTTGTTCACCACCGAAAAGAGAATGATGAATCCCCCGATCATTAATAGGGTTTGAATGGATGAGAGTACCGCATCTCCAAGTAAACTGCCAAATGGTCTTGTTTCTTTTATTCTGGTTCGATGCATTTGGCTAAAGGCTTGTCTTATGGAGGGGAGCTTGGCCATTACATTTGTATGGGATTTTTCTTCTTTCCAACGGTAAAAACGCATGATGATGCCTACACAAAAATTTCCTAAGTAGTGGGAAAGTGCAAGGATGATCCCTAAATGAGGATTGTGGAAAAACCCAACGGCAACGGCAACGAACAGGAACAATGGATTGGATGAATTAGTAAAACAAACGAGTCTCTCAGCTTCGATGCGTGTCAATTGTTCTTCCTGACGAAGCCTTACAGTGAATTTCGCTCCAGCTGGAAACCCTGATGCAAGTCCCATCGCCCAAACGAAACCGCCCACTCCTGGTACACGGAATAAGGGACGCATAAATGGTTCGAGCATGACGCCAATGAACCTGACAACACCAAAACTGATTAATAACTCCGAGAGAATCAAGAAAGGTAGAAGCGAAGGAAAAACAATTGTCCACCAAATATTCAGTCCGCCTTTGGAAGCTTCAAAGGATTCTTGGGGGAAGATGATCAAGCCAACTGCCATCATCGTGACGGAGGTAGCTAACAGTACTGTTTTTGATTTTGATTTTAGCAAAATTCATCCTCCTCTTGAAGGTTTCTAAATAAGGGCAGTTCGTTTCGTATATAATAAAATATGAACTTCCTTTTCTCGAAAAGTAAGCGCATGATGGAATATGGATTGTACCGACATGTATAAATGAGGATGATCCGCACAATGGAATATCAATGAAGACCTCACTTTATTGGCTACATAGGTTATATCCGCCATGCTTGTTTCACTGTCAATATAAATAATATGCTTCTATAAATCCGTTTAAGACCATAACTTTGAATGAGTGTTATTTCAATATTTTGAACTAGTTACAGCGGGAGGGATATCTTTGTCGAAACCAAAGGTCGGGCTTGCACTTGGGTCAGGAGGAGCTAGGGGGTTTGCACATATTGGCGTGATAAAGGTATTAAAGCAAGAAGGCATTCCGATAGATATGATTGCCGGAAGCAGCATGGGGGCTATGGTTGCTGCCTTTTATGGAGCGGGTTCGGATATCGAGAGGCTGTATAAGTTGTCCCGTGCATTTAAGCGAAAGTATTATTTAGACTTCACCATACCTAAAATGGGCTTCATTTCGGGTAAACGGACAAAGGATTTAATCAGGGTATTTACATATGGAAAGAAATTTGAAGAACTTGATATTCCTGTGGCGGTGGTCGCCACTGATATAAAAACGGGGGAAAAAGTCATTTTTCAGGAAGGTCCCATCGCACCGGCTGTAAGGGCAAGCATCTCCATTCCCGGTATTTTCACTCCCGAAAAAATCGGGAACAGACTGCTTGTAGATGGAGGCGTTGTTGACAGGGTTCCTGTTTCAGTCGTGAAGGATATGGGAGCAGACATCATAATTGGTGTGGATGTAGCCCACGTGAAACAGGATATGGAGATAAACTCCATCTATGACGTCATCATGCAAAGCCTTGATATCCTGCAAATGGAGCTGGTTAAAAGCAGGGAGTTTGCTTCAGACGTCATGATACGCCCCAGGGTGGAGAAATACAGCTCGAAATCATTTACAAACGTTCAGGAAATAATTAGTATTGGAGAAGAAGCTGCAAGAGGAAAGATAGATCAAATTAAGCAGAGTATTGTTACTTGGAAGGAGTCCTTTGAAGATGAGCCGTAAAATGTATGTACGCACTTTCCTGGTGGTGGCTATACTTCTCATAGCATCAGCCCTTTATTCCCTACCTTTTTATGTATCAAAACCAGGAATGGCTAAAGAATTGGAGCCAATCATTGAGGTATCCGGAGGAGATGAAGCAAAAGGAAGCTTTATGTTAACCACTGTAAGGATGGGCCGGGCGAATGTATATTCCTACATGCTGGCGAAGTGGAGCAAATATCAGGAACTTTATCCGGAAACCTCCATTCGAAGCGAAGATGAAACAGATGAAGAATATAATATCAGGCAGCTGCACTTAATGGATGGTTCTAAAAATAATGCCATTCAGATCGCATATGAAAAAGCAGGGAAAGAAGTCGAATACGAGTACCTGGGTGTATATGTTTTGGACGTGCTAAAAGGAATGCCGGCAGCTAAAGAGCTGAAAGCGGGCGATCAAATCATTCAGGTCGATGATGTTAAATTCAAGTCAGCACAGGAATTCATGAACTATATTAACGGAAAGAAGGCTGGAGACGAAGTTAAAATAGTTTATAAGCGGGAAGAGACGGAGAAAACGGCCGTTCTTTCTTTGCAGCCTTTTAAAAATGACCCAAATAGGGTAGGAATAGGCATTTCGCTGGATGATAATCGAAAAGTGACCACAAAACCGGCGATTTCCATAGATTCAGAACAAATAGGCGGTCCTTCGGCTGGTTTAATGTTTTCATTGGAAATTTATAATCAATTAACAAAGGGCGATCTTACAAATGGATATGACATAGCGGGGACAGGAACGATGTCCGACGATGGGACAGTCGGTCCAATTGGCGGAATTCAACAGAAAATAGTTGCAGCCGATAAGTCAGGAGCCGAAATATTCTTTGCCCCGAATGAAAACGGAGCAGCAGGTTCGAATTATGAAGATGCACTTATTGCAGCAAAGGATATCGACACGGACATGAAGATCGTGCCGGTGGACAACTTTGATGATGCAATAGACTATTTAACCAAGCTAAAAGGAAAAGAAAAATGAAAAAAAGCGCAGGCAGTCATCTACTGTTTGCGCTTTTTTGATGATTTGATTTTTACTCTTAAGGATGGACGGGCCAAGCTTAAACGATTCTTCATTTGAAAATGATGGGAGATTCATATTCCCGTTTCATCAATGCAGCTTGATATGGTTCCGACAAGCCCAATGCATACACCTGTGCCGCTCGCAAGTCCGTATCGATATCCTGTTTCTGATAGGACGAAAGTTTAGAGATGAGCGGGAGGGGTAAGCCTTTTTTTACAGTGCGAAGATAATCTTGTCCCCGGCCATTCATGCCAAGAAGTCTGATATAGGCTGGTTGGTCATTGTGAATCACCTGTTCCTTTAATGTATGGGTCAATATATGGACACACATCCGTTGTAGTCGTGTCCATGTGTAGCGTTTTGTCTTCAGGGCTGCCATGAATCCAGAAAAGCTCGAAGATTGTTTGGCCATCTCCTTTATCCGGTGTTCAATGCCTTCCTCAATTTCGTATATCCCTGCTATTTCGGTTAAAGAGGAAGAAAGGATTCGGTATTTCAACATGGGCCAATACATTTCCCAGTCATGCAAGGCATGGTAGTGCGTTAAATATTGCTCAAGACCATTCATCGTCGGTTGAGGAATATAACTGGAAACAGAATTTAACTCCTGGTGTTCATGGATGGCTTTTCGTATCCCCGTTGCACTGGCAATAGGGTCTTTGGACAACTTTGTTTCATGGTATCCGGCAGCGACCCTTTGAATCGTATAAGGGCGAATGGAGTAGCCGTTTGAAAGTGCAGCACTTACATATTCCTTTCCAAGAATATTATTTGGCTTAGTCAAATCCAATCCGGCATCACCATTGATGATCGATCGATAAGCCTGGGCAGCACTGGCCGGATAACTATTACCGGCATCCATAGCCGATTTAATTGCGGCATCGAATGCAACGGAATTATCCGATAGAATTCTGTGGGCAGTGATGAATGGTTCAATTCTGCCATCCTCGCTTCCAAAGCAAAAGGAGTCACAGCCAAGGGATTCCAAAAGAGAAATAGATCCTTTTGCAAATATTTCCGCCTTCTGTGTCGCGAAAGCATAGGGTAGCTCAATGACAAGATCTATGCCGCCGTTCAAGGCCATTTCGGCACGTGTCCACTTGCTGACGATAGCGGGCTCGCCACGCTGTAAGAAGGGCCCGCTCATAACAGCGACCACAACATCTGCCCCTGTTTTTTCTCTACTTTCTCTTGCATGTAAAACATGTCCATTGTGAAAAGGGTTATATTCGACTACTAAACCGCAAGCTTTCATTCGTTCACCTCAGAGAAAAACTTTGTATTTTATCAACTTAGTGCTAAAATAGTATTTCAAGTAAAATTACTATAAGTAATCGTCCGGATTCTTTGTTTGAAATGATTCTTAAACTTAGACAATCAGTTAGGATGACTACATTATAGTGTAAAGAAAAAATATTGACAAACTTATAATTGAAAGCTATAATTATTTTTGTTGCCTTGAGGTGATTTCATTTGAAATGGACGATTAGTCAACTTCAAAAAATTCGGGACAAAGATTTACGGTTTGATGAACTGGTGGATGTCTTGGACATTAGAGAAAGAGACCCGCAAATTCGCGATGTTTCTCCGATCAGAGTAGCAGGAAGAGCTGATATCAGCTCGACCGAGATTACTTTTCACTTGCATCTTTCAGGTGAATTAACATTACCTTGCTCCCGTACACTGGTAGACGTTAAATATCCGATTGATATTGATACAAAGGAAACCTTTCTTTTAAAGGCAGATGGCGCTGATTTCTACGGAGATGATGTCACTGTTGTGGAAGGTGAAGTTGTAGACCTAATACCGGTAATTAAAGAAAATTTATTGCTAGAAATTCCGATGCAGGTTTTTTGTGAGGATGTCGATTCGAACGAAGCTGCTCCTCAATCCGGAAAAGACTGGGCTGTTATTTCTGAAGAGGAAAATGAGCATAAGGTTGATCCGAGATTTGCAAAGCTTGCCGACTTTTTTGACAACAATAAAGAATCTTGATTGGAACGAAAAATCGTTAATCCGATTTTTCCAGCTTTTTTATATTTTTTAAGGAGGTGGGAATAATGGCTGTACCTTTTAGAAGAACGTCGAAAACTGTAAAAAGAAAACGTCGTACGCACTTCAAGCTTCAAGTACCTGGTATGGTAGAATGCCCAAGCTGTGGTGGAATGACTCTTTCACATCACGTTTGTAAAGAATGTGGAACATATAAAGGAAAAGAAGTTGTCGCAAAATAATTTCTTGACCTACTTGAGAGCTTTGCTTTCTTGATGCAACACGCTAATCAAAGCGCAGGGATTTTTCTCTGTGCTTTTTTTACAAATATATTTGGCAGAATATTTTGAATCATCTATGTTTGCCGATGATTTTGGAGAAGGTGTTTACATGGATCAGGTGATTGAAGTTGAAAAGGATAAACGCGGTTTCATGAAGCTCCTATTTAATAGACCGGAGAAAAGGAATGCAGTGAATTATCAATTGATGGACGAACTTGAGTTGATATTGTCAGAAGCTGCATACGATGATGAAGTTAAGTTGCTAGTCCTGACAGGGGCGGGATCTGAGGCATTCTGTTCAGGTGGGGATCTAAGGGAATTTCAGGATTTGCACACAGAAGAAGAGGCCTTTGCTATGTTATCGAAAATGGGTGAAATTCTGTATAAACTAGCAGTTTTCCCAAAACCAACAATAGCGCTCATCAATGGAAGTGCTTTCGGCGGTGGATGCGAAATAGCGACAGCTTGTGATTTCAGATTAGCAAAGAGTGAAGTCAAGCTAGGGTTTGTGCAAGGTACACTGGGAATAACGACAGGCTGGGGCGGAGCTTCACTTTTACTTGAAAAAATACCAGAGCAAAAAGCGCTAAAGCTATTATTGGATGCAAAAATACATAAAGCTGAGGAAGCAAAGGAATTTGGTTTCGTAGATGAGATAGTCGGAGAAGGTACGGATGGATGGGAAATGTTCGCAGAAGATTTTCTTCGCCATGAGACAGGGGTGTTGATGGCCTATAAACGATTGCTGGTCCATAAATGGCAGGGTAGCGGGCTTAAAGGAAGAATGGATGCGGAAATCCGGGAATGTTCTAAACTGTGGGCGAGAGATGAGCATCATGCTGCAGTCGATCGTTTTTTAAATAAGAAAAAATAAATATTACACGCTCTATATATCTTCTATCTTTCCTAGCATGTGCATATTATGAATTAAAACTTGCTGGGAGGTAGAGAGATGACGATTGCGAGACAAGATGCATGGAATCATGATGAGGATCTGTTGTTGGCTGAAGTGGTACTGAGGCATATACGAGAAGGCAGTACACAATTAAAGGCGTTTGAAGAAGTGGGGAAACAGTTATCGAGGACATCTGCTGCTTGTGGGTTCCGTTGGAATTCATTTGTAAGGAAGCAATATAAGTCTGGGATAGAGCTGGCGAAAAAACAAAGGAAAGAACAGGTAGTCAATAATCCTGAAATGGAAATGGATTCGGTTGCAGTGGCGGAGAATGTCACGATTGAAGAAAAAACGCCCGAGCATGAAGATAAAGAATCTATTACCCTTCAGGAAGTTATATTATATTTAACTAAAATGGATGAATTCTTTCAGCTTGATAATAAGGAAAAAGAACGGATTTCTGAGCGGTCCCTATTTCTTGAACGGGAAAATGCCCGATTATTGGAAGAAAATGTATTGCTTAAAGAAAACCTGAAAGCTGTTGAGGAAGATTACCGTGCGTTAATGCAGATTATGGAGCGCGCGAGAAAACTTAGTGTACAAGAGGACGAAAAGACTAATCCGAAGGTGAGTTTCCAAATGGATAAGAATGGTAATCTAGAAAGGGTCAATAAATAAAAAATGCGGGTGGGAAAATCCGCCCGCATTTTCTTGATGCTTCCTTATTCTTGTGTATCTATTTCTTTATTATCTTGTATGTCAAATGGGCTCCAAATCAGCGGGTTTTCTCCGAGGTCCCTGTCCAAATCGTAGGAAACAGCAGAAAAACCCATCTTTTTCCAAAAGTCTTGTGAATGAACTCTTGGATTGGTTTTGATAGGCGTGTTCAGGCTTTTGGCGAATTCGACCAAAGCGCTTCCATAACCTTTTTTCTGATAGTTAGGCAGGACTTCAAGTTTCCAAAGAACAAGGAAGTCCCTAGACTTGTCAAAATACTGGTCGAATTTAGCACTTCTTTTATACAGGCTCATGCGGGCTACCAGTTTGTCGCCATAAAAGATTCCGTAAAAAGGTGATTGGCTGTCATTTTCGATGATGTTACCCTCTAAATCATCTAGCATTGACAGTTCCTGTATCCCGTATTCTTTGAATTTTTTGAATTCCTCAAGCGTTTTAAAATTTACAAGTAATCGTTCCACCTTGTATTCCATAAAAAAGCTCCCCCTTAATTCTGATAAACCTCTTCGATAGTACCCTTTGAAAGTCATCCCACTGATCTTTACGATGTGGAATTCCAGCTAAGGTCAAATCTAGTATGACATCATCGACTTATCCTAGCTGTCTAAATGCTTATAGCCTTTTATCCCCCGCCCTTTTCCCTTCAATTTCTCGCGGGTTGAGTTTGGAGTTATCTTTTGTTCCTAAAAGTATTCAAAATGGCTAAGCTTTTCGTATCTAATATACCATTAAATTAACGCTTAAAGAAGAAAATATATCTTCAATGGCGTATTAATAATTCTTTTCATTGGTATTTTATGACGAGCCTTGTTAATGGCAGTTCAATTTCATTCAATCAGTTGTGCTGCGTTTTCCAACGATGGGAAAATTGATGCAGGATAAAAAAGATAATGTGATAAAATAGTGAATATATTTCAATAAGTAAGGAAGGGTATTATGAGAATTGGAATCATTGGGGGAGGGGCCATAGGGCTGCTGTTTGCATCTTATTTAAGTGGAAAACATAGTGTGACACTCTATACTCATACTGCGGATCAGGCGTCCATCATCCAACGTGATGGAATCCGTCTTATTGCGGATGGTGAAAGCAGGCTGCTGACAGGCATCATTTCCAAGAGCCTGGATGATGGGATATCGGATGTGGATCTTCTAATATTGGCCGTCAAGCAATATCATCTGCCGCAAATACTGCCTAGGATAAAAGGTATTCAGGTTCCATTGCTATTCTTGCAGAATGGCTATGGTCATATTTCTTATTTAAAGCAGCTTCAATCCCCGACCATATATGTGGGGGTAGTGGAGCATGGGGCATTGAAACATGACGGGAATACCGTGGAGCATACAGGGCACGGCATTACAAGGATCGCTTCCTTTAAAGGGGAACTTGAGCAACTATCGTTAGTGAATGAAAGGATCGATCATTTTCCTTTTGCGAAGAGCGAGGATTTTCACTCGATGCTGATCGATAAGCTTGTCGTTAATGCAGTGATAAACCCGTTAACGGCGATACTTGATGTGGAAAATGGCGGTTTAATCACTAACTCCTATTACTACCAATTATTTCAAGATCTTTTTGAAGAAATCTCCGGTATTTTGGAAGTTCAAAATAAGGATGAGTCTTTTGAACATGTGAAATCCGTTTGTATGGCAACTGCAGAAAATCGATCGTCAATGCTAAAAGATATAGAAAATGGCCGTAAAACGGAAATTGATGCTATTTTGGGTCATATCCTCTCGGAGGCAAAGAGTAAAGGGAAAAGTGATTGCCTGACATCTTCTCTATATAAGATGGTCAAAGGAAAAGAGTCTCAGGGGGGATGAGCATGTGCCGTACGTAGTTTCAAGTATTGCCGCGATATTTATTACCTTGCCTTTCGTAGGGTATTTACTTTTTTTTATAAGTGCCAAACAATACACTGGAAACCATAGGCGCTCCGTTCAATTTGCAATGGACATGAGTACGCTGCTGTTCATATTATCCGTCCATTATTTGATCATTACGATTTGGGATAAGCAAATTCTTTGGGTGATCATGCTGATCATGATCATCAACGCATTCGTGGTGGTCCTTGTCCATTACAAGGTAAAACAGGAAATCATTTTCCATAAGGTATTAAAGGGTTTTTGGAGAGTGAACTTCGCCTTCTTTTTTGTAGCTTACCTTCTATTATTTTCCATTGGCATAATTACAAGTATTACGAAGATATTGACTACATAACATAGAATATCGCATCAATTTTCTGCTGCTGGGCAACTTCTTTTGTTTTCTTAAACCGGAATGTTATACTCTAAAAAGAATTGTAGTTGCAGAGAAAGGGAGAACAGAAATGGAGATGAAAGATCTCGCGTTACCATCTTTAAACCGTTTTGCATCGGACTATTTACAAAACCGTCTTGAAACGGAGGATTATTTTCACTATGACTTGTCTAAGCCTGACATTTATCTCAATAGATATAATGAATTGATGAACCGCTCTTTTTTACGTGATGAATTGTCGGATTACATACAACAATACATGTCCCATTTTTCAATCAGTGAGGCAGTTAAGGGGAATATTGAAAGGTTGCGCAGGGATGATTCCGTGGTGGTAATTGGAGGGCAGCAGGCAGGGTTATTATCAGGGCCGCTGTATACCATTCATAAAGTGATTTCGATCATTAAGCTTGCGGAAGAACAGGAAAAAGAACTTGGGCAGCCAGTCATTCCAGTTTTTTGGATAGCTGGAGAAGATCATGATTTGGCTGAAGTCAATCATGTTTATGTTATGAAAAACGGTAAACCCGATAAAAAAACCTATCCTTCCTATCAGCCGTATAAAACAATGGTTTCTGATGTAGAGCTGGAAACGGATAAGGCTGAGAAATGGCTTGAGGAAATCATTGAAACTTATGGCGAAACGGCCTTTACGAATAAACTCCTGATTGATATGAAGGAAACCATTAAGCAATCGAATACTTTCGTCGATTTCTTCGCCAGACTGATTCATGAATGGTTCAAAGAATATGGCCTTTTACTAGTCGATGCCGGTGATCCGGAATTAAGGCGAATTGAGAAGGCATACTTTGAATCGATGGTCAATGAAAGTGAACGGATTGCTGAAGTGGTCGAGGAACAGCAATCATTCATGCATGCGAAAGGGTATGCAAAAATGATTGAAATGGATAAACGGGCAGCTAATTTATTTTATTATGATCCAGAAAAAAAAGATCGATGTTTACTCGAACGTGTAGAAGGTGGTTTCAGCGGAAAAAACGGTGAAGTATCATTTACCGGGCAGGAACTCTTGCAGATTGCCAAAAATCATCCTGAACGATTAAGCAACAATGTCATTACACGCCCGCTCATGCAGGAAATGCTTTTCCCTGTATTGGCTTTCGTTTCTGGACCTGGGGAAATAGCTTATTGGGCAGAATTAAAAAAGGCATTTGAGTTGTTTTCCATGAAGATGCCGCCAATCATTCCTAGGTTGAATATCACGCTGGTAGAGCGCAGTATCCATAGCGACCTTGAAGAAATGGAACTCGGTTTGGAAACTGTTCTGACTGAAGGAACCGCTAATGCTGTGAAAAGTTACCTTGATTCGGTGAAAGATGAGACGATTGACACTCTGTTCGGGACACTGAAATCACAGCTTGAAGAGAACCATGAAAAGCTATTTGCCCACGCTGTCTCTTTAGATAGAGGACTTGAGCCGATGTTGAACAAAAACATCGAATTCATTCAAAAGCAATTGAATTTCATGTATGGCAAAATCGGTGACCGTACAAAGGAACGGCATTCGGTCATATTGAAAAAATATGAACGGATTGCAAATTCACTGTACCCTCTTGGATCACCTCAGGAGAGGATTTGGAATGTGTTTTATTACTTGAATCAATACGGGCCAGAGTTCGTACGGGATATGATGAAACTGGAATACCGGTTCAATAATCAGCATAAATTGATTTTCATTTAGAAAATCCATCCGTTTTGGGGAAAAGTGGCGGACACTTCAATTTGAATAGGGTTGCCACAAACCAATCCTGCCGGAGGGATTAAAAAGTGTAAAAAAGACAGGTGCTAAAGCCTGTCTTTTTTTTCTGCTTTCTGGGCTATTGTCAGGTAGTGCTTCGACAGTAATGGTGGGACTGCGTCTTAGTCTGAGTCCATTCGAGGGAATTGCACGTTTCTGTGAATAATTTGGCTAAATAAACTTAAGTAGAAAAGAAGGGAATTTTTACTTAGAAGGAGAAAGTAAAAACAAGTGGAGAAAGGTGGGGGAATGTGGTACATTGAGATTAGAATGTGGGGGTTGTGGGTATGTTCATGGGAGAGTACCATCATAACATCGATATAAAGGGCCGTTTGATTGTCCCAGTGAAATTCAGGGAAAATCTCGGGGAGCAATTTGTCCTTACCCGCGGACTCGATCAATGTTTATTTGGTTACCCTATGGAAGAGTGGAAGCTGCTTGAAGAAAAGCTGAAAGCCCTACCTTTAACAAAAAAAGATGCCCGAGCCTTTACCCGTTTTTTCTTTTCTGCAGCTACAGAGTGCGAAATTGATAAACAAGGGCGAATTAATATCCCCACGCCGCTTACTTCATATGGCCAATTGGAAAAAGAATGTGTAATTCTTGGTGTTACCAATCGTATTGAGATTTGGAGCAAATCCCTTTGGGAAAACTATTTTTCAGCTTCTGAGGATTCTTTCGCTGAGATAGCAGAAAATATGATTGGCTTTGATATTTAAGGCTGCCCCCAGAAATAGGGTCACTCAATAACCGATTGGAAGGATGTCTAGCATGTTTCAACATACAACAGTGTTATTAAAAGAGACGGTTGATGGATTGAACATCAAACCTGATGGAATTTATGTGGATTGTACTTTAGGAGGAGCCGGTCACAGCGAATACTTACTTTCACAGCTCTCTGACAAGGGTAGGCTTTATGCTTTTGATCAGGACGAAACGGCGATTCGGAATGCTAAGGAAAAATTGGAAAGCTATGGCGAACGTATTGTTCTTGTTCCTAATAATTTTAAATACTTAAAAGAAGAGTTGAATGCCCGGGGAATCGAGAAAGTGGACGGGATCCTTTATGATTTAGGTGTGTCATCCCCACAATTGGATACACCAGAGCGTGGTTTCAGCTATAACCATGATGCACCTTTGGATATGAGGATGGACCAAAGTGCTGCCATTTCTGCCTATGATGTCGTGAATACTTGGTCATTCCATGATTTGCTGAGAATTTTCTTCCAATATGGCGAAGAAAAGTTTTCGAAACAAATTGCCAGGAAAATTGAAGCGGCACGTGAAATAAAACCGATTGAAACGACATTCGAGCTTGTGGAGTTAATTAAGGATGGAATACCGGCCCCGGCAAGACGTAAAGGCGGACACCCTGCGAAACGAGTGTTCCAAGCAATAAGAATCGCTGTGAATGACGAACTTGGTGTCTTTGAAGATTCCTTGGAGCAAGCCATATCGCTTTTGGATAAAGAAGGAAGAATATCTGTCATTACATTCCATTCATTAGAAGATAGAATTTGTAAAACGGTATTTAAAAAAGCCAGTAGCATGCCGGACCTTCCGCCTGGACTTCCAGTTATCCCGGATGAATTCAAACCAACTATGAAAATAATTACGAGAAAACCGATTTTACCTTCTGAAGAAGAATTGGAAGGGAATAATCGTTCCCGGTCGGCTAAGTTAAGAATCGCCGAAAAGCAATAATCACAGAAAAAAATCAGTAGAGGGGGAACATGAATGAGTTCCATAGCCAAAAAAATACAAGAACAGCAATATGAAGACCAACAGCAGCAACAGACGCATCAAACAGTGGTCATCCGTAAAGCGAAGATATCCATTGGTGAAGTTTTCTTACTATGTGCCCTTGCTATCATGGTTACCTTTATGGGAGTGAAAATAGTCTCTAATCAAGCGGCCATCTATGAAACGAATAAAGAAATCCAGCTAGTGGAAACGTCGATTGAAAAACAGGGTAAAGTGAATGAAGATTTGAAAGTACAGGTTGCTGAACTTAGTACATACGAAAGAATTTGGAAAAAAGCTGCAGCGCTAGGCTTCAAGTTAAATGAGAATAATGTGAAGGGTGTGCAGTGATAATGCAGAAACAAAAAAATATGAAGCATGGGGCAGCCGGATTATTCTTCTTATTCGGCCTGCTCTTTTTTGTATTAGTCTGCCGCTTTTTGTATATTCAGGTGACAGGTACAGCAGGCGGGGAGGTACTGGCTTCGAAAATCGACAAGAAATATGAAAAAAAACAGGTCCTAGAAGCCAAAAGGGGAAGCATACTCGATACTAAAGGTGAAGTCATCGCTGAGGATACTCCCTCCTATATCTTAAGGGCTGTACTCAGTGAAAAGGAGCCGGAGCATGTCAAGGATCCGGAGATGACCGCTAGTAAGCTAGCTAAATATATCGACATGGATGAACAGGACATTTATGAAAGACTTACGAAAAAAAAGGCATACCAGGTGGAGTTTGGCAGTGCGGGCAAGGATTTGACTCAGGTCGTCAAGCAGAAAATAGAAAAAATGGAACTGCCGGGAATTACATTCGGAAGTACGAATAAACGTTTTTATCCTAATGGAATTTTCGCCTCCCATCTGATTGGCTATGTAGAAAAGGATGAAGAAACGGAAGAAATGGCTGGTAAGTTCGGCATTGAAAAGTACCTCAATAAAGAACTACAGGAAACGAACGGGGAGCTGACATATGACAGTGACTCATGGGGCTTTCTTTTACCGGATACGAAGGAAAAGGTGGTTGCCCCGGATAATGGCAATGATGTCATGCTTACGATCGACAAGAAAATACAAACGTTCCTGGAAGATTCGATGAGCAAAGTGCAGGAAAAATACGATCCCGAGCAAATCATAGCGATTGTCTCCAATCCAAAAACGGGGGAAATTGTGGCGATGGGGCAAAGGCCTACCTTCCACCCGACAACGAAAGTCGGGCTTACGGATACTTGGCGTAACCTGGCTATTGAAGAAAGCTTCGAACCGGGATCAACCATGAAAACATTCACCCTTGCCGCGGCTGTTGAGGAAGGGGTCTTTAATCCGAATGAAAGCTTTGTCGCTGGAACCTACAAAGCCGGATCGGGGAAAATCGGAGATCATAGCGGAATCGAAAGAGGGAAGAGCATGACATTTCTTGAAGGGGTTCAACGTTCCTCCAACGTCGCTTTTGCCACTCTTGCAATGGATAAGATAGGAGAGGATACTTTCCGTGAGTATTTGACTAAGTTCGGATTTGATAAAAAAACGGGAATTGACCTGCCGAACGAGATAACTGGAAAAATTCAATACAAGTATAAGCTTGAAAAAGTTACTACTTCCTTTGGACAGGGTTCGACCGTTACACCGATTCAACAAATCCAAGCTGCATCCGCAATAGCCAATGACGGAAAAATGATGCAGCCGTACGTGATAAAAAGCATTTCCGATCAAGATACCGGAAAAATTTTGAAAACGACAAAGCCAAAAGTGACAGGGCAACCGATTTCGGCAGAAACTGCAAAACAAGTACGTGATTATTTGGAAACGGTAATTTCCGCGAAAAAAGGAACAGGGAAAAAATATGCCATTGATGGGTATGAAGTAGCGGGGAAAACCGGTACTGCACAAATTCCTGGTCCGACAGGTAGATATTTAGAAGGGAAAAATAACTATGTATTCTCCTTTTTAGGTATGGCTCCAAAAGATGATCCGCAGTTGGTCATGTATGTGGCGGTCAAGCAGCCGAAGTTAGGTGTATCTTATGTTGGGGCTGATCCATTGTCAGAGATATTTAATCCTGTCATGCAAAATAGCCTGCAATATCTAAACATAAAGCCTTCTGAGGTTAAAAAACAAAAAGCAAATAAAATCGTTGACTATACGAATCAAACCGAAAGTTCAGCTGTAAAAGAACTGAAGGAACTTGGCTATGATGTAAGTACGATCGGCAGTGGGCGTAAAGTGCTCGATCAATCCCCAAAAGCGGGGAGTATACTTTTACAGGGTGAAAGGATAATCCTGAGGACGGAAGGAGAAATGAAAGTTCCTGACATGAAGGGATGGTCCCTGCGCGATGTTATGAAATTGGCTAAGGTTGCAAAACTGGAGCTAAAAACTGAAGGTACTGGATATGTGAGTAAACAAAGTCTTGAGGCCGGGAAAAAAGTGAAGGAAGGAGAGACCTTCGATATTGAATTATCCCAGCCTGAAGGGGCTGGTGAAGATATACCGACAAAAGAGACAACAGAGTGAAGATAAAGAGGGGATCCAAATGGATCCCCTCTTTAATTCTTACAAAGTTTCTAGTCTAGCATCGAGTAGACAAGCATATATTGAAGCATGTATGAAATGGAGGTGCCTGTTTTTGCGTGTTTCGAATGTTACTGTCCGAAAACGGCTGGCAATCGCATTGGCGATCGGTATCGTTGTTTTTTTTATCATTGATATCCGATTGGGAATTGTACAGTTTTATCTAGGGGATAAGTTGACGGGGCTGGCTAAAGATTCCTGGAGCAGGAATATTCCTTTTGAAGCCAAACGAGGAGAAATTCTCGATCGGAATGGTGTTGAGCTGGCAACGAATATATCTGCTCCAACAGTCTATGTCATCCCAAGACAGATTGAGAATCCTGGGGAGACGGCGGAACAGCTTGCTTCAATATTGGATATGACAAAGGAAAAGGCTTATCAATGGTTAACGAAACAGGCGATGAGCGTCAGAATTCCGGAAGGCAGAAAGATATCTCATGAAAAGGCGAAGGAAATAAAAGCATTAGGGATAAAGGGCGTTTATATAGCTGAAGATTCAAAGCGCCATTACCCATTTGGTGAATACCTTTCGCATGTTCTTGGCTTTACAGGCTCTGACAATCAAGGGTTGATGGGTATTGAATTGTCATATGATAAGGAACTAAGCGGAGAAAAAGGATTCGTTAAATTTTACTCCGATGCGAAAGGGAAAAGGCTTGAGAATATGGCCGATGACTATAAGCCCCCTGTTGATGGTGATAACTTGAAGCTAACCATCGATAGCAAAATCCAGACAATTGTGGAGAGGGAGCTCGATAATGCGGAGGCGACATATGATCCCGATGGTCTAATTGCCATTGCAATGGACCCGAATACAGGGGAAATATTGGCAATGTCAAGCAGGCCAACCTTCGACCCGGCCAATTTTCAAAATGTACCTTCAGAAGTGTATAATCGTAATTTACCAGTTTGGAGTATATATGAACCAGGTTCGACTTTTAAAATCATCACGCTTGCTGCGGCGCTTGAGGAAGGGAAGGTCGACTTACAAAAGGAACATTTTTATGATTCCGGACATGTGGAAGTGTCAGGGTCTACACTGCATTGCTGGAAAAGCGGAGGACATGGGGACCAAACTTTTCTTGAAGTCGTCGAGAACTCATGTAACCCTGGTTTTGTAGAATTAGGGAACCGGCTTGGTAAAGACAAGCTGTTTAAATATATAAATGATTTTGGGTTTGGGCAAAAGACGGGGATTGATTTAACAGGAGAAGGAAAAGGAATCATGTTCAACATGGATCAAGTGGGTCCGGTTGAGCAGGCAACGACAGCGTTTGGACAAGGTGTAGCCGTAACGCCCATTCAGCAGGTGACAGCGGTATCGGCGGCTGTGAATGGCGGAACTTTGTATACACCTTATATCGCGAAGGAACTTGTGAATCCAAAAAATGGGGAAGTGCTGATGCGAAAGACCCCACAGGCGAAGAAAAAAGTGATTTCAGAAGCAACCTCGAAGAAAGTCCGTGAAGCACTTGAATCCGTTGTCGCCCAAGGTAGCGGTAAAGGAGCATTCGTGGAGTCGTACCGAGTCGGCGGGAAAACGGGTACAGCCCAAAAAGCTGAAAATGGCAGATACCTTGAAAATAATTATATTCTCTCATTCATTGGGGTCGCACCAGCGGATGATCCGCAAATCGTCGTTTATATCGCTGTGGATAATCCGAAAGGAACGGTACAGTTCGGCGGGGTCGTTGCCGCACCAATCGTTGGGAATATCATGGAGGATTCACTTAGGGCCATGGGCGTCAAGCCAAGGAAAAACCAGATTGAGAAGGAAACGGTCTGGACGGATCCTGTCATGGTCGAGGTACCTGACGTTGTGGGTCTAAGCAAAAAAGAGTTGCAAACCCAGCTGATCGACCTTAAGCTGGATATTGCCGGAAATGGGGATAAAGTCATAAATCAAGCCCCGGATCCAGGTGTTAAAGTAAAACAAGGCTCCACAATAAGAATTTATCTTGGCGAAAATACAGAATAAGTATAATATAATATATGAATAGTTAAAGCGGCTGAAGAATCATCAGCCGCTTTGTTTACGGAGTCGGGATAACCCCGTATAATTGAAATTGGTTTCTCGACAAGCCAAGGCTAATCACATATAATGAATCCTCAAATTAAGTTGAGAGGGATGGAAAAATGAAGCTTCACAAATTACTATCTTATTTACACTCCTTATTTACGTATGAAGGAGAAAATCCTGAAATCACCTCCATTGAAAATGATAACCGTAAAGTCATAGACGGAAGTTTATTTGTTTGTATAAAAGGTTATACAGTCGATGGTCATGATTTTGCCCGACTTGCTGTAGAACATGGAGCTGCAGCAGTCATTGCCGAAAGGCCGCTTGACCTCGATGTTCCCGTGATCGTAGTCAGGGATTCGAGCAGGGCGATGGCGGTGCTTGCCGATGCATTCTATGGCCATCCGACTCAGAAGATGCGCTTGATCGGAATTACAGGTACAAATGGAAAGACGACGACCAGTCACTTATTGGAAAAGGTTTTCGAGGATCGACAAGAAAAAACAGGCTTGATTGGCACGATGTATACAAAAATTGCCGATACGGTATATGAAACTAAGAATACGACGCCAGATAGCGTTACGCTGCAGAAGGCTTTTCATGAAATGGCCGAAGCATCCGTTACCACTGCCATTATGGAAGTTTCATCACATGCACTTGAGCTTGGACGCGTCCATGGCTGTGATTATGATATTGCCGTCTTTACGAATCTCACACAGGATCATTTGGATTTTCATAAAACCATGGACAGATACAGGCAGGCAAAATCCTTATTTTTCTCACAGCTAGGCAATGCTTACATAGAAAATCGTCCTAAATATGCTGTGCTTAATGCTGATGATGAGGCAACAGCTGATTTCATTAAAGCGACTGCTGCTACAGTTGTAACATACGGCATAGACAAAGAAGCAGATATCAGGGCCAAGGATATACAAATTGATGCTAATGGCACATCGTTCACCTTGACAGCAGGTAAAGAAGAGCGTTACATTCAGCTGAAGCTAATTGGTAAATTCAGTGTTTATAATGTGCTCTCTGCAATCTCAGCTGCTTTGTGCGCCGGTAACGATCTAGATGAGACAATTAGATCCATAGAGGATATAAAAGGTGTTGCAGGCCGTTTTGAGCTCATTACAGCGAATCAGGACTTCCCTGTCATTGTTGACTATGCCCATACTCCGGATAGTTTAGAAAATGTTCTAAAGACTGTTGGTGAGTTTGCTAGAAAGAAAATTTTCGTGATAGTGGGCTGCGGCGGGGACCGAGACAAGACAAAGCGTCCCATCATGGCCGAAATAGCATGCAGTTTGGCGACTGACCCGATCTTCACTTCGGATAATCCGCGCAGTGAAGATGCTGCCCAGATCCTCCGGGATATGGAAGCTGGTGTAGCAGGCAAAGAATATACGGTTATTGAAGACCGCAGGCAGGCGATTGCTTACGCTGTTTCCAAGGCGGAAGAGGGCGACGTTATATTAATAGCCGGAAAAGGTCATGAAACCTATCAATTGGTCGGTGACGAAGTGCTTCACTTCGATGACCGTGAAGAAGCGGAAAAGGCGATTCAAAGTCGTTTGGGTTCAGTTTGAACAAAGCTGAAATTGCCATGCAACAAATAAGAAAAGACATCAAGCAGAATTTTATATTTGAATTGTGTTAGGAATGAGGGAGTAAGGAATGTTGGAACAAGTGATTTTTTATACGATTTTGGTGGCGTTTTTAGTAACCGTTCTTCTTTCGCCGATTTTCATCCCGTTTTTAAGAAGATTGAAATTCGGGCAAAGTATTAGGGAAGAAGGCCCACAATCGCATCTGAAGAAAACTGGAACACCCACCATGGGCGGTTTGGTCATTTTATTATCTGTCACCATCGCTACACTAGTCATGACTTTGAAATTTTCGGCACCTTCAACCGAAACGTATTTATTATTATTCGTTACTTTAGGTTTTGGTTTATTAGGTTTCCTGGATGATTTCATCAAAGTGGTCATGAAGCGAAACCTAGGATTGACTTCCAAGCAAAAACTGCTTGGACAAATTGTGATTTCTGTCATCTTTTACTTCGTCTTTAAGCAGACAGACCGTTTTAATCCTGAATTGACGATTCCAGGTACTGACTTTGCTTTTGATTTTGGCTGGTTTTATCTGTTTATCGTTATTTTCTGGCTGGTAGGTTTTTCGAATGCCGTCAATTTGACGGATGGGCTTGATGGACTTGTCTCAGGAACATCAGCCATTGCCTTTGGTGCTTTTGCCATTTTGGCCTGGAGTCAGTCACAATATGATGTCGCTATTTTTTCGGTGGCGGTTGTCGGTGCAGTACTCGGGTTCTTGGTATTCAATGCACATCCAGCAAAGGTTTTCATGGGGGATACGGGTTCCTTGGCCCTTGGGGGAGCAATCGCAACCATCGCCTTGTTAACGAAGCTTGAAATCCTACTGGTAATCATTGGCGGAGTCTTCGTGATTGAGACGCTCTCGGTCATCCTGCAGGTAGGATCTTTTAAAACGACTGGTAAACGTATTTTTAAAATGAGTCCGCTTCACCACCATTATGAGCTTTCCGGCTGGTCGGAATGGCGCGTCGTCGTGACTTTCTGGACAGTGGGGCTGCTGTGTGCGGTACTTGGAATCTATTTAGAGGTGTGGATATAATTGAAAGAGACTGCAAAGTATTCAGAGAAAAAGATATTAGTATTGGGTTTGGCAAAAAGCGGAGTGATTGCAGCTTCGCTTCTACATAAATTAGGTGCTTTCGTGACGGTTAATGACATGAAGCCATTATCGGAAAATCCTGAGGCTCAAGGACTTCTTGAACAGGGAATCAAAGTCATCTGCGGCAGTCATCCGATCGAGCTTCTTGATGAGGGTTTCGAGCTGATCGTGAAAAATCCGGGAATCCCTTATCGGAACCCTATCGTAAAAGGGGCATTGGAAAAAGGGATCCCTGTTATCACGGAAGTTGAACTGGCCTATCAGATAAGTGAAGCACCTTTCATAGGGATCACTGGTACAAATGGGAAAACGACCACGACAACATTGATATACGAAATGTTGAAGACCGGTGAAAAATCCCCGCTGGTTGCCGGTAATATCGGGACAGTGGCTTCTGGTGTTGCTGAAAATGCAAAACCCGATGACTCGATTGTCATTGAATTATCATCGTTTCAGCTAATGGGAATAGACGAATTTCGCCCTGAAATCTCAATCGTGACAAATTTGTATGATGCACATTTGGATTATCACAGTTCAAAACAGGAATATGTCGAAGCAAAAGCTGCCATTACGAAAAATCAAATAGACTCAGATTTCATGATTTATAATGCAGATCAAGATCTTGTTTTGTCCATGGCGAAAAAGACCAAGGCTGAACTTGTTCCTTTTTCAGCTGAAGTGAAACATGAGAATGGAGCCTATGTGGAAGATGGTGCCGTCAGTTTCCGAGGAGAAAAAATCATTGAAGTTTCAGAGATAGCCCTTCCTGGGAAGCATAATTTGGAAAATGTGCTCGCTGCCATCTCAGCGGCCAAACTGAAGGGTGTAGCTAACGAAGCCATACAGACTGTACTCAAAACATTTTATGGTGTGGAGCACCGTCTGCAGTTTGTGGCAACGATCGATAACCGTAAATTTTATAATGATTCGAAAGCGACGAACATTCTTGCAGCATCCAAAGCGCTAACTTCCTTTACGGAACCTGTCATCTTATTGGCGGGCGGTTTGGATCGCGGAAATGAATTTGATGAGCTGAAACCGGCGATGAAAAATGTCAAAGCCGTGATAACTTTTGGTGAAACGGCAGAAAAAATTGAACGGGTAGCCAAAGAATTAGGAATAGCGAATATAAAACGTGTCGATAATGTAGAAAAGGCCGTGCCGGCTGCATTTGAATTATCAGATGAAGGCGACTGCATTCTTCTCTCCCCTGCTTGTGCAAGCTGGGATCAATATAAAACTTTTGAGCAAAGAGGAGACATGTTTATGGAGGCCGTGCATAAACTTAAGTAAGAGCTTTCGCAGAGAGAAGTGAACTTGCTTCTACGTTGACACCATGGAAAAAAGCGATAATGAGCCGTTATCGCTTTTTTTTTGACTAAAGTGCTGACAAGCAATCAGCATTGATGTTTATATTCGCAGGCTCGAAAAACTTCCTAGAGGTGGATGTCCGTGCCATTAAAAAAATCGAATCCTGATCTCATTCTCATTATCGTCACCTTAAGTCTTTTGACTGTTGGATTAATCATGGTTTACAGCGCGAGTGCCATTTGGGCAACATATAAATTTGATGATTCGTTTTATTTTGCTAAAAGGCAGTTGCTGTTTGCCTGCGTTGGTGTCATAGCCATGTTTTTCATCATGAATGTGGATTACTGGACGTGGCGGACATGGGCCAAGATCCTTATCATCATTTGTTTCATTATGTTACTGGCTGTGCTTGTACCAGGTATAGGGATGGCGAGAAATGGTTCGAGGAGCTGGATTGGTGTGGGTGCCTTTTCGGTGCAGCCCTCTGAGTTCATGAAGCTGGCGATGATCGCTTTTTTAGCTAAGTTTTTATCAGAACGGCAAAAGCTGATCACCTCCTTTAAAAAAGGGATGCTTCCATCCTTGGGTTTAGTGTTTTTGGCATTTGGATTGATCATGTTACAGCCGGACCTTGGAACGGGAACGGTGATGGTTGGAACGTGCATCGTTATGATTTTTATATCCGGGGCAAAAATCAGTCACTTTGTTGGCTTGGGGCTAATCGGGGTAGCAGGTTTTATCGGACTGATTTTGTCAGCGCCCTACCGGATAAAAAGGATCACGTCTTTTCTGGATCCTTGGGAGGACCCTTTGGGCAGTGGATTTCAAATGATTCAATCGTTTTATGCAATCGGACCAGGGGGATTGTTCGGATTGGGACTCGGGCAAAGCCGCCAAAAGTTTTTCTATTTACCAGAACCGCAGACTGATTTTATCTTTGCCATACTTTCCGAGGAGCTTGGCTTCATCGGGGGTTCTCTTGTCATTTTATTATTTGCGCTTATGCTTTGGCGGGGCATTCGGATTGCACTTGGTGCCCCTGATTTATATGGGAGCCTTGTAGCGGTGGGAATCATTGCAATGGTCGCCATTCAAGTGATGATCAATATAGGTGTGGTAACGGGTTTGATGCCAGTTACGGGTATCACCTTGCCCCTCTTAAGTTATGGTGGTTCATCACTGACGCTCATGTTGATGGCGATTGGGGTGCTCCTGAATATTAGCCGTTATTCAAGGTTCTGAAAATAAGTGAAATATATGGTTTGGCAAAAGGGAAGTTCTGTTAAACGCAGGCTTCCTTTTTTTATGTTGAAAACCCTTGCAGGAAAACGATTTTGGATGGTGCCTTGCCGAAATTTAGAAATAAATGAAATGCCGCTTAAATATTACCATGTATGAATGTTGAGGAATCCACAATAAATATTGGCAATACGTCTTTGTTTAGACTATAGTATAAGAGGGTTAGGCCGTACTGGGGCTTGCTTCTGTTCATTTTTCTGCTAAAAAGGCGTTATTAAACTTGTAATATAAGTGACCTCATGGAAGAGGAAATGAAAATTATAACCTGGAATTTTTGGAACAACAAGGAGGTTTATCATGGATAATGTGATAAAGCAATTAACTGAAATGAAAATCGGCAAAGTTCTTGAACAGGAACCGCTTGCAAATCATACAACTATGAAAATTGGGGGGCCGGCAGATTTATTCATCGTGCCTTTATCCATTGAGAATATAGAAAAAACAATGAAGGTCATCAAAGAAAATGGGATTCCATGGACGGTGATCGGCAGGGGCTCTAACCTACTTGTGAGTGATGGCGGAATTGAAGGTGCCGTGCTTAAATTGGGTAAAGGACTTGATCATCTCGAGATAAATGGGCCGGAGATAAAAGCAGGAGCTGGGGTATCACTTGTCAGCCTGTCCGTACAAATCAGTAAAAAAGGATATGCAGGATTGGAATTTGCCAGTGGGATTCCTGGTTCCGTCGGCGGAGCAGTCTATATGAACGCTGGTGCACACGGTTCAGATATGAGTGAAATTCTCAAGGAGGCACATGTTCTTTTTGAAGATGGAACCCTGGCTTGGCTTTCGAAAGAAGAAATGGAGTTTTCTTATCGAACTTCTCTGCTTCAGAAGAAAAGACCTGGTATCGTACTGGAAGCAATTTTTCAATTGACAGAGGGTGATAAAACCGAAATCGTTGAAAGAATGCAGAATAACAAGAATTATCGTAAAGATACCCAGCCGTATAATCTTCCATGTGCCGGGAGCATATTTAGGAATCCACTTCCACTCCATGCTGGTAAATTGGTCGAGAATGCAGGCCTGAAGGGACATTCTATTGGCGGAGCTCAGATTTCACCGATGCACGGGAACTTTATCGTTAACACAGGTAATGGAAGTGCAGCGGATGTTCAAGCGTTGATACAGCATGTGAAGGATACTGTGTATGATAAATTTGAAGTTGAAATGGAAACAGAAGTGGAAATTATCGGCAGAAAATAATAGGATTCATAATATCCAAATATTGTGATATAATGTGTTACCTTTTAAAGTTTGTTAATAACCAAATATAGAGTTTGTCTTGATTTCGCACTGTCAAGAACCATCCATTTTTTCAGGAAGAGGTGAAGGGGATGGAAAAGGGGAAAATCGTTTCCATTGAGGACCGCATCCCGAAATTAAAACAATTAAGAAAAAGCAAAGCAAACAGGCGGCTTGTTCTTTTGCTTTCCCTTTTCTTCATTCTGGTTGCTTGTGTGCTATATTTCTTATCTCCGTTAAGCTATGTGAAATCCGTGCAGGTAGAGGGGAATCGTTATATTACTTCCAAACAGATCATTAAATTGAGTAAGGTGAAGAAGGATCGAAGCATCTGGAAGGTTGATACAGGGGAAGCTGCAGCCAATATCAAAAAAAATCAAGAAATAAAAAGCGTTAAGGTGACACCGATATTTCCTAATTCCATTAAAATTACGGTTTCGGAACATAATAGGATGGCATATCTGTCCAATAATGGGAAGTTTGCACCCATTTTGGAAAACGGGTCCGTTTTAGAGGAGTTGGCAACAGGCGAAATTCCAGTATTTGCCCCTGTTTTAATTGGTTTCAAAGAGGGTAAAGCATTAAAGTTGCTTTTAGAAGAGCTGGACAAGCTTCCAATCGAGATTCAGAATGCCATTTCAGAAATTCATTACGCTCCAACCAAAACTGATGTCTACCATATCGTCATGTATATGAACGATGGGTTTGAAGTAAGTGCGACAAGCCGGACTTTATACGAGAAAATGATTCACTATCCATCAATTGTCAGCCAGTTGGATCCAAATGTAAAGGGAGTCATCGATCTGGAAGTGGGTTCTTATTTTAAGGCATATGAAGACGCTGATCAAAAGGAAGACACTAATGAGGAAAATTAATGGCAAGCGGGTGGTTTTACCCCTGGTTTGCGTGGTGCTCGGATTCATGATAGCCTTCTCTTACAATCTGACCAAAGAAGGTGAAGGTGCAGGGAAGGACAAAGCCTGGGATCAGGAATATGAGCTGAGGCAGAAGCTGATCGAACAGGAGAAGCAGAACCGGGAACTTCAGAAGGAACTCCTTCAGAAGCAAGAAAATGTATCCCAAATAGAAAAAGACTTAGCGCAGGAAAAGCAGCTTTTTTTCAATTTGGCAAAGGATACGGAAAAATACCGTATGTTTCTCGGGAAAGTGAAAGTGAAAGGCTCAGGCCTGCAGGTGACGCTTGAAGATGGTACGGATATGGATTCAGAAGCCAATGTTAATAATTACCTCGTCCATGAACAGCATGTCTTCAAGGTCGTCAATGAACTATACATATCAGGTGCAGAGGCTGTTGCGATTAACGGTCAAAGGTTAAATCATGATTCATACATAATCTGTAATGGGCCTGTGATTACAATCGATGGCCATCAGCATCCTGCTCCCTTCATCATATCTGCGATTGGGGACCCGGATGTCCTGGGTGCTTCACTGGACTTACCCGGTGGCATCAAGGAACAGCTGGTTAATGAGAATATTATCTTTACAGTGGAAAAACAAAAGAATATCATTTTTGATCCAATTATTGGAGGGTGATCAGACCGCCGGATTCGATGAAAGATTGGTGAGAAACTGGAAATGAAAAAAAAGCTTTCTTTTAGTTTGGTTACGTTGATTGCTGGCTTCATGCTCGCTATTCAATTCAATTTGGTGAATCAGCCTGTCGTTTCCGATACAAGGGATATGTGGGAGCTGAAAAATGATTTATTGAAAGAACAGCAGACCCAGGCGGATCTAATAGAGGGTATAGGGAAGCTTGAGGGAAAAATAGCATCCTATGAAACAAAGAAAAATGAGAGTAAAGAAGAAGTATTGCGTGACACCCTGACCGAATTAAAGACAGATGCAGGTTTGACCGAAATTAAAGGTAATGGGGTCATCGTATCTATACAGCCTATCAAAGCAGATCTCCTTCTTGGTGAGAGGGTCGAGTATATTTCACCTGTTTTGATCATTCGGCTCATTAATGAAATGTATAGGTATGGCGCTGACGAAATTTCCATTTCAGGACAAAGGTATATATCAACATCGGTTATTCGTGATATTAATGGGCAGCCGAAAATGGACGGGTATCCTCTTGTTCATTACCCGGTCGAAATACAGGCAATAACCGTTAATCCAAAGAAACTGAAGCAACGCATTGAAGGTTCCGAACTTATGGATGATTTCTTTATAGATAATTTTGAAGTGCAGATCAATGTGCCTTCCGGTGAGTTGACATTGCCGGCTTACCAAAATGCTATTAATGTGGAACATATGGAACCCATTATGGATGGGGGTGAATCGTAATGTGGCTTCCAGTTTTTGGACTATTGATTGGAATCACCCTTGGTTTTTTGGTGGATTTTGATATTCCACATGAATATTCAAATTATCTTTCCATTGCTGTGCTTGCTGCTTTTGATACCTTATTTGGGGGCATACGGGCCCATTTGCAAAATCTTTATGATGAAGTTGTATTTGTAACAGGATTCTTCTTTAATATTGTTTTAGCCGCAGGTTTGGCTTTTCTAGGTGTACATCTTGGTGTAGACTTATATTTAGCCGCAATCTTTGTGTTCGGTGTAAGGCTCTTTCAAAATATCGCCCTGATTAGAAGGATCCTAATTGAAAAATGGTCCATTTCCCGGAAAAAGCAGAAAAAAAATCTATAATTTTAAAGGGAATTAAGTTATAAATGACGAATAGTTTATGGCAGTATCTAGTTTATTAAGTGTATCAGTCTCGTTGAGAAGCGAACAATAAGCACCATAAGGTGGGAAATCTACGAGTTTTGTTCGGGAAATACTAAATGAACCGCATTTCTATGAAATTCGCGAGTTGTTGTAATCAGTTCTGTTATTCTATAATGTATAAGTCTTCGATATAAAAATGTTATTCTACTAATACATGTATAAAACTGAAGGAGGTGCCATGGAATGAACAGCAACGAAATATACGTAAGTCTTGACATCGGTACATCCAGTGTAAAAGTTATCATTGGGGAAATGGTCAATGACACATTAAATATAATCGGCGTAGGAAATGTTAAATCAGAAGGGCTCAAAAAGGGTTCGATCGTCGGTATAGATGAAACCGTCCAATCCATTCAAAAGGCTATAGAGCAAGCAGAACGGATGATAGGGATGGAGATAAAGAATGTAATCGTCGGCATAAGCGGAAATCACGTGACGCTTCAGCCATGCCATGGGGTAGTAGCGGTATCCAGTGACAATAAAGAAATTACCGAGCATGACGTTTTCCGTGTTAGGGAAGCAGCGGAGTTAATAACGATACCATCCGACAGGGAAATCATCGACGTGGTGCCGATTCACTACAAAGTTGATGAACTTGATGAAATCAGTGATCCAAGGGGCATGATAGGTGTCCGGTTGGAAATGAGAGGGATTTTAATCACAGGTCTTCGGACAATTTTACATAACACACTGCGCTGTGTGGAAAGGGCAGGGTTGGAAATAACCGATATCGCGCTTCAGCCGTTAGCCGCAGGTTCCCTTGTTTTATCCAAGGATGAAAAAGAACTTGGTGTGGCACTTGTCGATATTGGCGGTGGTTCCACGACTCTGGCAATTTTCGAACAAGGCTATTTACAATATACGTCTGTGATACCTATAGGCGGGGAAACACTTACGAAGGACCTTTCCATCGTTCTAAGGACAACGATGGAGGAAGCTGAGAAAATAAAAGTAAAGCATGGACATGCCTTTTATGATGACGCGTCTGAAGATGAAGTATTCCAAATACCGATCATCGGCAGCGATCAGCAACAGACCTGCAACCAGTTAATGCTTTCGGATATCATTGAAGCGCGGGTGACCGAAATATTCGAGTTGATTCAAGATGATTTGAAGAGACTTGGCTTCCAGGATATACCGGGTGGTTTCGTGTTGACCGGGGGCGTCGTCAAGATGCCGGGAGTCCTGGAGCTAGCTCAATATGTGTTCCAAAACCGAGTAAGGACAGCTGAACCGAATTACATCGGTGTCAGGGAGCCCCAATACACGACAGCTGTTGGTTTGATTAAACACGCATGCAAGAAAGAGAGAATGCAAAAAAACACCGCTAATAAAACTCCTGTAGCAGCTGGACAAGCTCAAGAAGATAACGACCAGCGCAGCCAGAAGGTTTCTCAGAAAAACAAAGAGAACACGGCTAAAAAACAAGGTGAAAAAGGTGAATCTAAATTCAAAAAAATCCTGGGTTACTTTTTTGAATAACAATCATTAAGAATCGGGAATTTCGTCAAAATAGGAGGATTGTCATGTTGGAGTTTGATTCTAATCTAGAACAATTAGCAACGATAAAAGTAATAGGTGTTGGCGGCGGCGGAAACAATGCGGTAAACAGAATGATCGAGCATGGTGTACAGGGTGTTGAGTTTATTTCTGTCAATACTGACGCACAGGCTCTTAATCTATCAAAAGCAGAAATCAAAATGCAAATCGGTGGAAAGCTTACTCGTGGTTTGGGAGCAGGTGCCAATCCCGAGGTAGGAAAAAAAGCTGCTGAAGAAAGCAAAGAGCAGATTGAAGAAGCGCTTAAAGGTGCCGATATGGTTTTCGTAACTGCTGGAATGGGCGGCGGTACAGGAACAGGGGCTGCTCCTGTCATAGCGGGCATCGCTAAAGATCTAGGGGCTCTTACAGTGGGTGTAGTTACACGTCCATTTACTTTCGAAGGCCGAAAACGTGCAACACAGGCACAAGGCGGCATTTCATCCATGAAGGAATCGGTTGACACACTGATCGTCATTCCGAACGACCGCCTCCTTGAAATCGTCGATAAAAGCACGCCGATGCTTGAAGCATTCCGTGAAGCCGATAATGTACTTCGTCAAGGTGTACAAGGGATTTCAGATTTAATTGCTGTTCCAGGTCTTATTAACTTGGACTTTGCCGATGTGAAGACAATCATGTCCAACAAAGGTTCCGCACTTATGGGAATCGGGATTTCCTCAGGGGAAAACCGTGCGGCGGAAGCGGCGAAAAAAGCCATTTCCAGTCCGTTGCTTGAAACATCGATTGATGGTGCCCAAGGCGTACTGATGAATATTACAGGTGGCACGAACCTAAGTCTTTTTGAAGTCCAGGAAGCGGCCGATATCGTGGCTACTGCATCCGATCAAGACGTCAACATGATTTTTGGTTCTGTTATCAATGAAAACCTTAAAGATGAAATCGTCGTTACGGTAATTGCAACAGGCTTTAACGAGGTTGAAGCTTCAATACGGCCTACGGGACGTCCAACACTCGGACAACAGCAGCAATCAAGACCTCAGACACAACAAACGCCACAGCCAAACGTGAAGCGTGAAGTGAAGAGAGAAGAAGTCAATGAACAGCCTGCACGTAATGCCAATCAAGGTGATGAGGCCCTGGATATTCCAACCTTCCTCCGTAACCGTAATAGACGCCGTTAATACCGACGTCATATGCCGTTCCCATTTGGGGACGGTTTTTTGTCGTTAATAATGTGAACTCTTAAAAGCAATTGGTGTCAATTGACCTTATAATAATGGGGCGTTTCTCGAGCTTTATCACTCGGACCGAAGTGATAAATGAAATCTGCATTATTGGATCCATGATCTTTTCTGGATGTCCTGTGAGCTGGAAGACGGAATTGTACTGGGTGGAATGCCTTGGCAGAAGGGAGTCCCCATCATTTGTTCACTTTCATTCATTAATGTGAAAAGATGAGAGAGCATTGAACTACCCGCCGCTTACCGACCTTACGGTCTGATTGAAGTGGGGGATTCCTAAGAACATTAGCCTATTGGCCAAATTTTAATTAGGCTATCCCCGAAGTTCCTACGGTTAGAAGCCTTATGGCTTCGTTCATTAGATTGAGTCCTGCGTTAATATCTCGATCGTGGTGAGTAGAACAAGAAGGACAATCCCATTCACGAAGATTAAGATGTTTAACGTCTTTATTTTGGTACCCGCAGCTAGAACACAGTTGGCTAGAAGCAAACGTTTTAGATACGGACACGATTTGTTTACCATACCATTTTGCTTTGTATTCCAACATTTGTTTGAATTGGTACCAAGATACTTCACTAATCGCTTTAGCTAGTTTGTGATCTTTCATCATATTGGACACTTGCAAGTCTTCCATTCCAATAACATCGTGGTTTTTGATGATTTCGGTTGAGACTTTATGTAAGTAATCCATTCGGGCATTTGAAATTTTTTCGTGTAGGATGGCCACTTTTCTTTTTTGTTTTTGATAATTTTTGGCTTCAGCCAATGGTTTATTTTGATTCAAGGCTATTTCTTGTCGCCTTGAAAGAATTCGTTGTGCTTTGGCCAATTTTTTTTCGACCGTTCCGAAGAACTTTGGGTTTTGATAAACCGTACCATCTGAAAGAATGGCAAAATTCTTCAAACCAACATCTACACCGCACGAACGATTCGTTTTAGGACGTACTTGTACATTGGTTTCCGCTAAAACAGAAATGAAATATTTACCCGAAGGGTTCCGCCTGATTGTGGCATTGATGATTCGCCCTTCGACCTCGCGGCTTTTAGCAAAACGAACTAAACCGAGTTTTGGCAATTTAATTTGGTTTCCAAACATTCCGATATTTCCATTCGTATGTTTAGTCGTGTAGGATTGGACCGGATTCTTTTTCGATTTGAAGCGTGGAGACTTGTTTTGTTTTTTATAATATCGACTATAGGAATCTGCTAAATTTTCTACTGATTTCTGTAAGGCTATACTGTCTACTTCTTTTAGGAAAGAATACTCTTTCTTTAAAGCTGGAAGTTCTTTGATTGTTGCGTATTTATTCAGAAAAGAACCTTTCCATTCATTAGAGGGTAATTGGCCGTTTTGCTTCATTTCTTCACAGATATACCAGTAGGCATCTTTCTCATTTTGCTTGCCTAAAAAGAAGTTATAGACAAAACGGGAGCAGCCGATCGTTTTATTGATGAGAACTAGTTGTTCTTTCGTTGGATAGATTCGAAATTTATAAGCCTTGTTTACGACCATTGGTTCACCCCTTTATAGTTATTATCATTCAGGGAACGTATGTTTGTCAAAAGATTACTTTGGATTATGCCAACCGCCATTCATCTCCCCTTACCGTTGGACTCTCGCCCTTCACACGCTTGAAGAGGGAGTCTTCTGGAGGGAAATGATAAATTATTAAACTTTTATAACATAAATCGACAGAAGTAAAAGGGAGCAGGATAGTCTCTAAGACGGTATTGAAAATATCAATGGCTGTTTTTCTACAAAAAGGGTAAAAATGACTGAAAAACTCTTAAGTTTTCAGTACAAAAAGTGACACACTTTCTAAGGGCAGGTACGCTATACTTTTTGCTAGTGGAAGGTTTGTTAATAAAAGGAGGGGAGGGTGTTTGACTTTATATTTAGATGTGATCTGGTTGTTGAATTGGTTATTTGACTGCCTCCTTTTATATTGGACCGCAATCATTCTTAAACGAAGGGTAGCTCTTTGGCGGGTATGCATCGGCGGGTTGATTGGTTCCTTCATTATCGTATTGGCATTCACTCCTTTTTATGCAATTGCCGACCGAGTGTACATGAAGATTTTAGTATCCCTTGTCATGGTGCTGGCAACCTTTGGGTTTAATAGGTTGAAACTTTTCATGAAATCGGTGGCCACTTTATATTTCGTGACGTTTTTATCGGGAGGAATCCTTCTGGGACTTCACTACTTATTTGAATTCCAAATCGTGTCCAAGGACCCTGGTCAATATGCAGGAATCAACCGTTTTGGCGACCCTGTCAGCTGGATATTCGTAATGATCGGGTTCCCGCTCGCATGGCAATTTTCCAAGCGAACACTAGAAGGGATGGAGATGACCAAGCTTACACATGAACAAATGGTTTCGGTCTCGGTTAAAATCTCTGACTTTGAAGGGGAATTTCATGGATTGGTGGATAGCGGCAATCAACTATATGATCCGATTACACGCTCCCCAGTCATGATCATCTCTCTTTCAGGAGGGGAAACAGGAATTCCGGACGATATGCTAGAACTCTTTAAAAATCCTGATAACCTGATTAGTCAGGAAACGCAGCCCGAATATTCATGGACAGGAAGAATGCGTGTCATCCCTTATAAAGTCGTGGGCCATGAACATCAGCTGTTAACCGCAATCAAACCGGATTACATTAAAATCATTCAAGGAGAAAAAGAATTTCATGTCAAGCAGGGTCTCGTTTCGTTTACCTTTCAGCAACTCTCTCCCGACAATAGCTATCAATCTATCGTTCACCCGAAAATGTTAACCGGGATACCGGTGCAAAATGCCTCCTGAACCATCAATTCACTCTTTAATTTGACCCATAATCCGTTTATTAGAAGGGAGAATTATTTTGAAGAAATTCATTCTTCGGCTCACTTATTTTTGGTACAAACTATTGTTCAAGCTCGGATTGAAAACGGACGAAATATTTTATATAGGAGGGAGTGAGGCACTGCCCCCGCCCCTTTCGAAGGAAGAAGAGGCAATACTGATCAATAAATTACCGAATGGTGATGAAGCTGCACGCTCGATCTTGATTGAACGTAATTTAAGGCTGGTGGTTTATATTGCCAGGAAATTCGAAAATACTGGCATCAATATTGAGGATTTAATCAGCATTGGAACCATAGGTTTGATCAAAGCTGTGAATACATTCAATCCTGAGAAGAAAATAAAACTCGCTACATATGCTTCGAGATGCATCGAGAATGAAATATTAATGTATTTACGCAGAAATAACAAAATCCGTTCTGAAGTTTCTTTTGATGAACCCCTGAATATTGATTGGGATGGAAATGAACTTCTGTTATCCGATGTACTTGGAACGGACGATGACATTATCACGAAAGACCTTGAGGCAAATGTTGACCGTAAGCTGCTGACAAAAGCACTTACACAGTTATCCGAACGTGAAAAACAGATAATGGAACTCCGTTTTGGGCTTGCAGGCGGAGAAGAAAAAACCCAAAAGGACGTTGCCGACATGCTGGGGATTTCCCAATCTTACATTTCACGTTTGGAAAAAAGGATTATTAAGAGGCTTCGTAAAGAATTTAATAAAATGGTGTAAAAAAATAAAGTGCTTAAATGTCAATCAAATCAATACTTTGGTAGCTATATTGAAAAATAATGGGGATTTTCTGTTCTAGCCATGTGCATATTTTTTCCTCCCGCGGAAATACTGTTTTTTGTACAGCGCTCCTGTGAGGAGGGAATAATTTTGTCTCGTAATAAGGTTGAAATCTGCGGTGTGGATACATCAAAATTACCGGTTTTAAAGAATGAAGAAATGAGAAAACTCTTTAAAGAACTGCAAGATGGCGATATTTCAGCAAGAGAGAAACTGGTAAACGGGAATCTTCGACTCGTTCTAAGCGTCATTCAACGCTTCAACAATCGGGGAGAGTATGTAGATGATCTATTTCAGGTAGGCTGTATAGGGTTGATGAAGTCGATAGATAACTTTGACCTAGGTCAAAATGTTAAGTTTTCAACGTATGCTGTTCCGATGATTATTGGAGAAATCAGAAGATATCTTCGTGACAATAATCCGATTCGGGTATCCCGTTCTTTAAGAGACATCGCTTACAAAGCTTTGCAGGTAAAAGAAAAGCTCATAAGCCAGACCCTTCGTGAGCCGACAGCTGAAGAAATCGCCAAGGTGTTGGAAGTACCTCATGAAGAAATTGTTTTTGCACTAGATGCTATACAAGATCCAGTTTCACTTTTTGAACCGATTTATAATGATGGCGGGGATCCGATTTATGTACTCGACCAACTAAGTGATGAAAAAAATAAAGATAGTACCTGGATTGATGAAATAGCTATAAATGAAGGCATGAGACGGTTGAATGACCGGGAAAAAATGATCCTTCGCAAACGGTTTTTCCAAGGGAAGACGCAAATGGAGGTAGCCGAGGAAATCGGCATTTCACAAGCACAGGTCTCCCGATTGGAAAAAGCGGCAATCAAACAAATGAATAAAAATATCCAACAGTAGAAGCTGAGCATGAGAAAAAGTTAGCTTTAAGCGGGTAGGGCAAAAATGTCAATACCCGCTTAAAGCTACTTATCCATAGCGGCTTTTTTATTTTGTTGAAAATCCCTTCCGGAAGGGATCGTGATCGAATGGACGTTTATTTATCGTATTCTTCATCCTTGAGCGCATCATGTCATATACATAGGAATAGGACCTTCATCTATGATGAAATTTTGAGGAGCTGAGTGATGTGACCAGGATTTCCGAATTTCAAATTAAGGATATCGTCAATATAGCGGATGGTAAGAAATTAGGTAATATGTCAGATCTTGAAATCAATACGGCCACGGGGAAAATAGAGGCCATCATTGTTTCAAATGGAACTAGATTGATGGGTTTTTTTGGCAGGGAACAGGATATTGTGATCCCATGGCGTAAAATAAAAAAAATCGGTGCAGATGTCATACTTGTTGAGCATCAGACTGTTTTTCAAGCCGAAGTGAAAGATGAACGGTTTTAAAGGTGCGTGGCACAAATATATGATACACTAGACTAAAAATAAAGAGGTTTATAGCATGAAAGAGCCATTTGTTTTAATAAAAGACCAATATATGCTCATTGACAGCTGGAGACAAAAAAATCTCCAGCTCGTAGCGGGCTTCACCACAAAAAATGGGGGAGTCAGTACAGGTGATTTTCAAACATTGAATACCGGTTTTCATGTCGGTGATAAACTTGAAGATGTACAGGGAAACCGCAGGATTATAGCTGATAAGCTGACGTTTCCGCTTAATGAATGGATAGGCGCCGAGCAGACACATGAAACGAAAATCCATCAAGTTACCAGCCGCGATGGCGGGAGAGGTGCTACGGATTATGATTCAGCCTTTAAAGCGACTGACGGATTCTATACGAAGGACCAAAACGCTCTATTGACCCTTTGCTATGCAGACTGCGTGCCCTTATACTTTCTTGCTCCGGCACATGGTATGATTGGGGTGGCACATGCCGGCTGGAAGGGTACGGTTAATGGAATTGCACGAAAAATGGTTGAGGCATGGCTGAGTGAGGGTATAAGAGCAAGTGAGATATTTGCTGTTATTGGACCGTCGATTTGTTCGAAGTGCTATGTAGTTGATGATTATGTCATGGATTTAGTGCAGAATATGCTGGTAGATATTGACGAAAAGCCCTATAATTTAATCAGTGAAGGACAATATCAGTTAGACCTTAAGCAACTTAATGCATTGATTCTTCAAAAATCAGGAATTCCAAAAAGTCAGATCGACGTTACATCATACTGTACAAGCTGTGATCATGAATTGTTTTTTTCACATCGCCGTGATAACGGGAAGACAGGCAGATTGATGAGTTTTATCGGTTGGAAGGAGGATTTAGAGTAACAGTGAAAGTAGTGGACAATTTAAAAAACATCGAAGAAAAGATAAATAGAGCATGTGAGAATAGTGGAAGGGACCGTGAAGCGATAAAGTTGATCGCAGTGACGAAATATGTTTCGGTCGAGAGAGCGAATGAAGCATTGGAAGCGGGAATACTTGATTTGGGTGAAAACCGTGACGAAGGGCTTTTGACTAAATATGAAGTGCTGAAGGACAAGCCCAACTGGCATTATATCGGTTCTATGCAAACACGCAAAGTAAAGAATGTCATCGATAAAATTTCGTATATCCATTCATTGGATCGCATTTCTTTGGCAGAAGAAATTCAAAAACGTGCAAATGAGCCGATAAACTGTTTAGTGCAGGTGAATGTTTCTGGTGAGGAATCAAAACATGGCCTGGGTCCTGAGGAGACGATGGATTTCATCAAAGGATTATCCAAGTTTGATAAGGTGAATGTTGCAGGATTGATGACAATGGCTCCACTGACCGATGATGAACAGGTTTTGCGGGAATGCTTCCGCAAACTGAAAGGCATCCAGGTTGAAATACAAAATTTAGAGTTGAAGCATGCCCCCTGTACTGAGTTGTCCATGGGGATGTCCAATGATTTCATGATTGCCATTGAGGAAGGCGCTACAATGATCAGGATTGGTACAGCACTTGTAGGCGAATAATTTTAAGGAGGTACCCTATAGATGTCGTTCGTATCAAAATTTAAATCTTATTTCGCGCTGGATGATGAGTATGAGTACAAGGATGAAATGATGGAAGAAGAGGAGGCTGAACCAAAAGTCGTGAAGTCAGCTAAACAGCATCAGTCCGCTTCTGCAGGGAATCATGCCAATCAGAATATCGTAAGTTTGCAAAGCGTACAGAAATCTTCTAAAGTAGTATTATTGGAGCCTCGTGCTTATGCAGAAGCCCAGGAGGTAGCTGACCATTTAAAAAACAGGCGTGCTGTAGTCGTGAACCTTCAACGAATCCAGCATGACCAAGGAAAGCGAATCATTGATTTTCTAAGTGGGACTGTTTATGCAATCAGCGGGGATATCCAAAAAATCGGAACAGATATATTCTTATGTACCCCGGACAACGTCGATGTTTCCGGTAATATTACCGGCTTCGCCGCCGAAGAGGAGTACGAAGAAGCGAGGTGGTAATGGTTAATGGGTTTAGTGCTTCAGGGTTTATATTATTTAATTGAAATTTATTCAATGGCATTAATCGGTTACATATTGATGTCATGGTTCCCCAATGCAAGGGAGACATCGATTGGTCAATTTCTGGAAAAGATTTGCGAACCGTATTTAGAACCGTTCAGAAAGTTCATCCCGCCACTTGGCATGATCGATCTTTCACCTCTTGTGGCTTTGCTGGTACTTAATTTTGCCAGCGGTTATGGAATCAATTACTTACAGACTTTAATAGGATGATCAACAACTAACCTGACATGATCTTACTACACAGTCGGATGATTCTCCGCTGTGTAGTAGCAACGCAGAGCCGTTTAATCAACTACTTATGATCGTCCATTAATTTGATAACTAAGGAGCATTTATTCAATCATGAGTATTTATCAGCATTTCAGGCCGGAGGAAAAAGATTTTATTGACCAGGCTATGAATTGGATCGATCAGGTTAAAAATTCCTACGCTCCGAAACTATCTGATTTTCTTGATCCGCGTCAGCAGGAAATCCTTACTTCCTTATTGGGGAATGATCCGGATGCGAAACTGCAATTCAATGGCGGGGGCGATTTCGTAGAGCGAAAACGTGTGCTCATTTACCCTGATTATTACTCTCCTGAATCATCGGATTTCAATATCTCCTTATACGATATCTCCTATCCAAAAAAGTTTGTTACGCTTGAACATAGGCAAATACTTGGAACCTTGATGTCACTAGGGGTAAAACGTGAAAAATTTGGTGATATAATAGTGACGGAGGAGCATACTCAGTTTATAGCTGCCGAGGAGATGGATTCATATCTCACAGGGAATCTGGAGAAAATAGGTAATGCTTCTGTTTCCATCAGACGGCTTCCGATCGAGGATATCGTCCAAGTTAAAGAAAAATGGGAAGAGCAAGTAACCACCGTCAGTTCTCTTAGGCTTGACAGTGTGCTATCGTCCGTCCTGAACATGTCCCGTCAAAAAACGCAGGCCTTGATAACGTCAGGTAAAGTAAAGGTGAATTTCAAGCAAACGGAAAACATCTCGGAAGAATGCCGTGAAGGTGATACACTTTCCATCAGAGGTTTTGGCAGATGTAAAATAGCTTCAATCGATGGGAAAACCAAGAAGGATAAGTGGAGAATCTCGTTAGGCAGACAAAAATAATTCAATAAAAAGCAGGATTTATAAATTTATTGTCGAATATAGAGTTTTAACATACTAGAGTAGAAACCGTTCTGGAGGTGCCGTAATGCCCTTAACCCCGATAGATATACATAACAAGGAATTTAACAAAGTATTTCGTGGGTATGATGAAGATGAAGTTAATGAATTTCTCGACCAGGTCATTAAAGATTATGAACTGATTTTGAGGGAGAAGAAAGAACTTGAAGATAAACTGAACGAGACTTTTGATCGTTTGGGACATTTTACGACAATTGAGGGTACACTTAACAAGTCGATTATTGTCGCTCAGGAAGCAGCTGAAGAATTAAGGCGCAATGCCCAAAAAGAAGCGAAACTGATCATAAAGGAAGCAGAGAAAAACGCGGACAGGATCGTCAATGAGTCACTCGTGAAAGCAAGGAAAATAGCGATGGATATTGAGGATTTGAAAAAGCAATCCAAAGTATTCCGGACGCGTTTCAAAATGCTTGTCGGTGCACAGCTCGATTTGCTGGACAATGACGATTGGGATCATCTTCTGGATTATGAAGTGGATGCGACTGAAATAGAATTAAATGAGAGAGTGGAAGAGGAAATTTAAACGATTCCTTGACTTTGAACACTTTTTTCGCATATAATTTTTTAACAATACTATTCATTATGAAATTAGACGATGACAGGGAAAGTAAATTCTTCACACACTTATTTTTAGCGAACCGGGGATGGTGAAAGCCCGGAATAAGCGAAGATATTGAAGATCACCCTTGAGTTCTGAGTTGAACCTGCTTTTGCAGTAAGTAAATGAAGCGTTTCATTCACGTTACGAATGCTCGAGAGGATGGATTCACTTTGTGAATCTTTCTAGCCAGGGTGGTACCGCGGGAAGCTAAGCTTTCTCGTCCCTTTTTTAGGGATGAGAGGGCTTTTTATTTTGGCCGGATATCAAGTCATCGGTTCGAATGAATTTATGTAAAGACGGATGGAGGATTTAATGATGGAATACAAAGATACCTTATTGATGCCTAAAACTGAATTTCCAATGCGGGGGAATTTGCCGAAACGTGAACCGGAAATCCAAGAAAAATGGAATGAAATGAACATCTATAAAAAAGTGCAAGAACAAACGGAAGGACGTCCTTTATTCATTTTGCATGATGGACCTCCGTATGCAAACGGCGATATCCATATGGGCCATGCAATGAACAAGGTTTTAAAGGATTTCATTGTCCGATTTAAATCTATGAGCGGTTTTCAAGCTCCGTATGTACCTGGCTGGGATACGCATGGGCTTCCAATCGAAACGGCATTGACAAAAAAAGGCGTGAAACGGAAAGAAATGAGCGTTGCCGAATTCAGAAAGCTTTGTGAAGAGTATGCTTATGGTCAGATTAACAATCAACGTGAGCAGTTTAAGAGAATAGGGGTCCGTGGTGATTGGGATAATCCTTATATCACATTGAAGCCTGAATATGAAGCCCAGCAAATCAAGGTATTCGGTGAAATGGCGAAAAAAGGCTATATTTATAAAGGGAAAAAACCTGTTTACTGGTCCCCGTCAAGTGAATCAGCTCTTGCCGAAGCAGAAATTGAATATCAAGACAAACGTTCTGCGTCCATCTATGTTGCTTTTGAAGTCACAGATGGCAAAGGTGTAATCGAAGAGGGCGTCAAAATCATCATCTGGACGACAACACCATGGACGATTCCGGCTAATCTTGGTATTTCATTGCACCCGCAATTAAATTACGTAGTGGTGGCTGTCGAAAATGAAAAGTACTTACTTGCTGAGGCACTGCTTGAGTCGGTTACGGAAACATTAGGCTGGGAAAACCCGTCTATCCTGAAAACAGTTAAAGGAAGCGAGTTGGACCGTGCTGTTGCCAAACATCCTCTTTATGACCGCGAATCTTTAGTGATGTTAGGTGAGCACGTAACGACTGAAGCTGGAACGGGTTGTGTTCATACTGCGCCTGGCCATGGTGAAGATGACTTTATCATTGGGCAAAAATACGGCTTGGACGTACTTTGTCCTGTAGATGAAAAAGGAGTCATGACGGAAGAGGCAGGGGAATTTGCCGGATTATTTTATGATCAAGCGAATAAACCTATTACCGAAAAATTAACTGAAGTAGGCGCGTTATTGAACTTGACGTTCATTACGCACTCTTACCCACATGACTGGAGGACGAAGAAGCCAACGATCTTCCGTGCAACAGCACAATGGTTCGCGTCAATCAAAGACTTCCGCAGTGAACTTCTGGAAGCGATTGAAGAAACCAAATGGGTACCGGCTTGGGGCGAAACGCGCCTATTCAATATGGTCCGTGACCGCGGGGATTGGTGTATTTCCCGCCAACGCGCTTGGGGAGTGCCAATTCCTGTGTTTTATGCAGAAAATGGCGAGCCGATCATTACGGATGAAACAATCAACCATATTTCAAATCTATTCCGCGAACACGGTTCAAACATCTGGTTTGAGCGTGAAGCGAAAGATCTTCTGCCTGAAGGCTATACACATGAAGGCAGCCCGAATGGTATCTTCACGAAAGAAACGGATATCATGGACGTATGGTTCGATTCCGGTTCTTCTCATCAAGCGGTACTTGAAGAAAGAGACGACTTGCAACGGCCTGCTGACCTTTATTTAGAAGGGTCCGATCAATATCGCGGCTGGTTTAACTCATCGCTTTCAACAGGTGTTGCAGTTACAGGCAAAGCGCCATATAAAGGTGTACTTAGCCACGGTTTCGCATTGGATGGCGAAGGCCGTAAAATGAGTAAGTCGATTGGGAATGTTGTACTGCCATCCAAGGTCATGAACCAACTTGGTGCAGATATCTTACGCCTTTGGGTAGCTTCGGTGGATTACCAATCGGATGTCAGGGTTTCCGATCCTATTTTAAAACAAGTTTCGGAAGTTTACCGTAAAATCCGTAATACATTCCGCTTCCTGTTAGGGAACTTGGATGGATTCAATCCAAAAACCGATAAAGTGGCAGTCCAAGAATTGCCTGAAGTCGATCGATACATGCTCGTTAAATTGAATAAACTGATCAAACATTCGAAGCTAAGTTATGAAAATTATGAGTTTGCTACAATTTATAATATGGTCAATAATTTCTGTACACAGGATTTAAGTTCGTTCTACCTTGATTATGCAAAAGACATTCTTTATTGTGAAGCTCCAAATGGTAAAGAGCGTTTGGCCATTCAAACGGTCCTTTACGAATCATTGGTCAGCTTAACCAAATTGGTGTCACCGATCCTCTCTCATACAGCTGATGAAGTATGGGCGTTCATTCCGGGTGTAACGGAAGAAAGTGTACAGTTGACATTGATGCCTGAAGAAATTTCCGTTGATGATGCTGAAGTCATTGAAGAAAAATGGACGGCGTTCATGGATGTCCGTGATAATGTTCTAAAAGCATTAGAAGAAGCCCGTAACCAGAAGGTCATCGGAAAATCACTAAACGCTAAAGTGATGGTATATGTTAATGAAGAAACGAAGAATCTGCTTGATGGCATCAAGGAAAGCTTTGAACAGCTATTCATCGTATCCGAATTCGAAATCGCTGGCGATGTGGCAAGTGCCCCAGCAGAAGCGGTTAAACTTGAGGATATAGCGATCCTTGTTACAAAAGCAGAAGGTGAAACGTGTGAACGTTGCTGGAATGTTTCGAAGGAAGTAGGTCAAGTGGAAGAACATCCAACACTTTGCCCGCGTTGTGCTACAGTCGTGAAAGAGCATTACGTGAATCAATAATTCCCACAAAAAAAGCCGGTCCCTTTATAAAGGGCCGGCTTTTTGCGGGAATAAAAGCTAAAACCCAAATCGGGAATTCTACCTTTATCCAATCTTCCTGATATTCTTCAGGTACAGTTAGCAGACTTATGCTTTTCGGATTAGTCATTATTTCTAGTTTATGCTACAATTCAAAAGTGAAGATTTGATTAGTTTGGGGGAAAAAATGTGTTTTATTATTTGATTGCCCTTTTGGTCATAGCTATCGATCAGCTGACAAAATGGATGATTGTGAAAAAAATGGAGTACGGAGAAAGCATTGAAATTATTGAAAACCTTCTATATATCACCTCGCATCGTAATCGTGGGGCAGCATGGGGAATTCTACAAGGTCAAATGTGGTTTTTCTACATCATCACCATCGCTGTCATTATTGGACTTGTCTATTATATTCAGAAAATGGCGAAGGAAAGCATTTTGCTTGGAGTTGCACTTGCTCTCATGCTAGGCGGTGCGATTGGTAATTTCATCGATCGTGTTGCTCGTCAGGAAGTAGTGGATTTCGTTCATACCTATATTTTCAGCTACAGTTTCCCGGTATTTAATGTTGCTGATGCTGCGCTTTCAATTGGTGTCGGACTGCTCGTGATTCATATGTTTTTAGAAGAAAAAAACGCTAAGGAGAAAGATAATGGATAAAAGGTTATACAGCATCGATGAAACACTAAAAGGAGTTAGGATTGATAAGGCTCTTTCCACTTTGAATGAGGAATGGTCACGTACTCAGGTCCAGCAATGGATTAAGGATGATCATGTTTTGGTAAATGGCACGGCGATAAAGACGAATTACAAAGCTATTCCTGGCGATACAATCGAAGTGACGATTCCTGATCTTGAGGAATTGGATGCGGTAGCAGAGGAAATGGATTTGGATATCTATTATGAAGATAAAGATGTACTCGTTGTTAATAAACCGAGCGGCATGGTCGTCCATCCGGCACCGGGACATGTATCTGGCACGCTTGTAAATGGATTGATGGCTCACTGCAAGGATCTTTCTGGAATTAACGGAGTCATGCGGCCTGGAATCGTCCATCGGATCGACAAAGATACATCAGGTTTATTGATGGTTGCCAAAAATGATATGGCACATGAGAAACTGGTACAGCAGCTTGTTGATAAAACGGTTACCCGTAAGTATCAAGCTGTAGTTCATGGTGTGATCCCTCATGACTTCGGAACGATCGATGCACCGATCGGCCGCGATAAAAAAGATCGCCAAAGTATGACTGTCACAGATTCGAATTCCAAAAATGCTGTCACGCATTTCCGTGTCATCGAACGCTTCAAAGCTTTCACTTTGGTGGAATGCCAGCTTGAAACAGGAAGAACACATCAAATCCGTGTACACATGAAATACATTGGCTTCCCACTGGCGGGAGATCCGAAATATGGTCCGAAAAAGACACTGAAATTAGATGGACAAGCGTTGCACGCGGGTCTTCTAGGTTTCATTCATCCGCGTACAAATGAGTATATGGAATTCGAAGCTCCGATTCCGGAAGAGTTTGAAAATCTAATTAATCAATTACGTAGAAGTAAGGATTGACAAATTCGTTTTTCTGATATATTATAATAACAACTTAATAAGAACCTTTAACACAGTTCAGAGAGACTGAGAAGGAAACGGATACGCAAAGTGGGATAACCATGCCCATGGCGATAAAATCCTCATGCCTTCTTGGCATGAGGATTTTTTGTTGAAATTAACCTATCAGAAAAAAGGAATCGGGGTGGCCGACGTGTTGAATGAGAAAGCCATAGTACTTGATGAGCAGGCCATTAGCAGAGCCTTGACGAGAATTGCCCATGAAATTATTGAGAAAAATAAGGGTATTGAGAATTGCGTCTTAATCGGGATACGTACTCGCGGGATTTTCCTCGCTGACCGACTTGCAAAGCGCATCAATCAAATAGAAGGCAAGGAAATAGAACTTGGTGAACTGGATATTACACTTTATCGTGATGACCTTTCGAAAAAGACCAATGATGGGGAACCCATCGTAAAAGGCTCAGACATTCCGGTCAATATCACTGACAAGAAAGTGATTTTAGTGGATGATGTTCTTTTCACAGGCAGAACCGTTAGAGCGGCAATGGATGCTCTAGTGGATTTGGGAAGACCTTCGCAGATCCAGCTCGCCGTATTAGTGGATAGGGGACATAGGGAATTGCCGATTCGCGCGGATTTTGTCGGCAAAAACGTTCCGACTTCTCAATCTGAAAAAATTACAGTTACTTTAACAGAAGTAGATGAAGTAGATCAAGTTACTATATTAGAAAACTAAACAACATGAAAATTTCATATTACCCTTTTAAAGACAGTCCAGAGAGGCTGGCAAAGGGGAGTCAATCGGGAGAGCTGTGCCTACGCATAGGCATTCGCCTTCTGAGAAACCCTCTTTGTATATTGCAAAGAGGGTTTTTGCAGTTTTGATGGAATTTTCATGAGGGGGATACGGAAATGGAAGAAACTAAAAGGGACATCGTACTGGATGTCGAGGACGTGCCAAAGGCTGGCCAGTGGATTACGTTAAGCATCCAGCATTTGTTCGCCATGTTCGGTGCAACGGTGCTGGTGCCATTCTTGGTAGGATTGAGCCCGGCGGTAGCACTGGTTTCAAGCGGATTGGGCACACTTTCATACTTATTGATAACCAAAGGTAAGATACCTGCTTATCTCGGTTCATCTTTCGCTTTCATTTCGCCAATCATCGCGGCTAAGGCTCTAGGAGGTCCGGAAGCGGCCATGATCGGCTGTTTTGCAGCAGGGTTCATATATGGGATAGTAGCTTTGATTATCCAAAAAGTCGGATTGCGCTGGTTGATGAATATACTTCCTCCGGTTGTGGTGGGTCCGGTGATTATCGTAATCGGATTAAGCCTAGCCGGAACGGCCGTGGACATGGCAATGTATGATCCACAAGATAAATACAGCGTCACATATATAGTGATAGCGCTGATCACTTTAGCGGTAACCATCATCTGCAACGTGTTCTTTAAGGGATTCATTAACTTGATCCCCATTTTAATGGGAATCATAGTCGGCTACGGCTGTTCGGCTGTTGCAGGTATAATAGATTATGAACCGATCAAGTCAGCACAATGGTGGGAAATGCCTGAATTCATGTTTCCCTATGTAACCTATACACCGTCCTTCTCATGGGAAGTCATTGCCATCATGGTACCGGTCGCCATCGTAACTTTATCAGAACATATCGGACACCAGATGGTACTGAGCAAAGTAGTCGGCAGAAATTTTTTGGAAAATCCCGGTTTGCATCGCTCGATTTTAGGAGATGGAGCAGGAATCATGATTGGTTCCTTAATCGGAGGGCCGCCACTGACTTCATATGGCGAGAATATTGGGGTCCTGACTATGACAAAGGCGTACAGTGTGTATATCATCGGTGGGGCAGCATTGACTGCAATCATCTTTGGCTTTAACGGTAAGATTTCAGCAGTCATCAGCTCGATACCTACAGCTGTGATGGGCGGTATTTCCATCTTGCTCTTCGGTATCATCGCATCAAGTGGATTGAGGATGCTGATTGATAATAAGGTCGATTTTGACAAGAAAAGGAACCTGATGATAGCTTCAGTCATCCTGGTGTTAGGAATCGGAGGAGCGTTCGTACAACTATCGGAAACGGTATCGCTTTCCGGAATGGCACTTTCAGCCATCGTCGGAATCCTTCTTAACTTGATTCTTCCGGACCGTGAAAAAATATCCGGAGATATATTTGAAAAATAAGATACTGCATCAAAACAATAAATCACCTTTTAAAAGAAGTCCAGAGAGGCTTAAAAGGGTGTTGCTGTAAAGAATGAGAACGGGATAAAGTGTAAACCATTCCGTGTCCTCACACTCTTTATGACCTACACCCTGTCCTTAATGGCGGGGTATTTTTTATGCCTCGCATCACAAATGTGAAAGGAGCAGGATCGATGAAAAAATTATTGACCATGAATGAATTGACTTTAACTGATATTGAAAAAATTTTACATGAGGCAGAGTGTTTTGCCAACGGATCTAGCTGGAATCCAAAGCAGCAGACCACAGTTGCCAATCTCTTCTTTGAACCAAGTACACGTACAAAATCAAGCTTTGAAATGGCTGAAAGAAAATTGGGACTAGAGGTCATTCCTTTTGATGCGGGTACATCATCCGTGTTAAAAGGTGAAACCTTATATGACACTGTTAAAACGTTAGAAGCAATAGGTGTAAATGCCTTGATCATCCGTCATGAACAGGATAATTATTTTGACGAATTGAATGAGAAGATCGGGATTCCAATAATCAATGCAGGTGATGGCTGCGGAAATCATCCAACCCAATCATTACTGGACTTATTGACGATAAAACAAGAGTTTAAAAGTTTCAAAGGTCTGAAGATTTCCATAATCGGTGATGTGAGGCATAGTCGAGTTGCGAAATCGAATGCAGAAGCATTAACTCGTTTAGGAGCGAATGTCGTATTTTCGGGTCCGCCTGAATGGTTTGACAGAACAAACAGTTTAGGAAGGTATGAAGACATCGACCATGCGGTAGCTACCTCGGATGTGGTCATGCTGCTCAGAATACAGCATGAAAGGCATATTGAAAAATACGATCAGGCAAATGGAGATTATCTGGAAAGTTTCGGCCTGACCAAACAACGTGAAAAAAATATGAAACCGGGTGCGATCATCATGCATCCTGCACCAATAAACCGCGGTGTTGAAATAGACAGTGATTTAGTCGAATGCAGCCGCTCAAGAATTTTTAAACAAATGGAGAATGGCGTGTTCATTAGAATGGCCGTATTAAAAAATGTGCTTGACCAATCCGAAGGGGGAAACATTCATGAAAACAGTAATCAAAAATGGAGTATTGCTAGATAATCAAAACTCATTCAAAAAAGCGGACATTGAAATGGAAGGCAAGGTAATCACAAAGATCGGCGAGAACTTGGCAACGGAAAATTGTAAAGTAGTTGACGCTGAAGGGTTACTTATTACATCAGGTTTCATTGACCTGCATGTCCATTTACGCGAACCGGGCGGTGAACATAAAGAAACAATCGCAAGTGGAACGCTTGCAGCGGCAAGAGGCGGTTTCACTACGGTAGCGGCAATGCCTAATACAAGGCCAGTTCCCGATACAGTGGAAAACCTTGAAGCGCTAAACAGGAAAATTGAAGAAACGGCTCATGTCAGGGTACTCCCATATGCATCCATTACGATTAGGGAAGCAGGCAAGGAGTTGACCGACTTTTCTTCATTAAAACAAACGGGTGCTTTCGCCTTTACGGACGATGGCGTGGGAATTCAAGAAGCAGGGATGATGCTGGAAGCGATGAAAAGGGCAGCCGCTCAAGATATGGCCATAGTTGCTCATTGTGAAGACAATAGCTTAATCAATAAAGGCTCCGTCCACGAAGGAAGATTCTCAAAAGAACAGGGAATCAATGGAATTCCGTCAGTATGTGAAGCTGTACATATTGCCCGGGATATCCTCCTTGCTGAAGCGGCGGATTGCCATTATCACGTTTGCCATATTTCCACGAAGGAATCGGTAAGGACGGTAAGGGATGCCAAACGCGCCGGTATCCGCGTCACAGCCGAAGTTACACCGCATCACTTATTATTGTGTGAAGATGATATACCGGGACTTGATACGAATTATAAAATGAACCCGCCATTGAGGGGCCGTGAAGATCGGGATGCATTAATAGAAGGACTGCTTGACGGAACCATCGATTTTATAGCAACTGACCATGCCCCGCATGCGGCAGAGGAAAAAGCGCAGGGAATGCAGCTGGCTCCTTTCGGAATAGTAGGATTGGAAACGGCCTTCCCACTGCTTTACACCGAATTGGTTAAAAAGGGCGTCATTACATTAAAGCAATTGATCGATTTCATGACAATCAAACCATCTGAAAGTTTCTCCCTTCCTTATGGAGAGCTAAAGGAGGGTGCTATCGCGGATATCGTGCTCATCGATTTGGAAACAGAAAAAGAAATTAATGCTGAAGAGTTTGCTTCAAAAGGAAAAAATACACCTTTCAATGAAAAGAAATGTTATGGCTGGCCAGTCATGACGATTGCGGAAGGAAAAATAGCTTGGGAAAAAGGACGTGTTCAAGGATGAAAAGACAGCTAATTTTAGAAGACGGGACAGTATTCCTTGGGGAAGCATTCGGAGGGGACGTAGAAAAAATAGGTGAAGTCGTTTTTAACACAGGAATGACAGGGTACCAGGAGATTCTATCCGATCCATCCTATTGCGGTCAAATCGTTACACTTACGTATCCATTAATCGGGAACTACGGGATAAACCGCGATGACTTTGAATCCATCAATCCAGCGATAGCAGGATTCGTCGTTAAGGAAACAGCAGAACTTCCTTCCAACTGGCGAAACCAACTATCACTAGATGAATATCTGAAAATGAAGAACATACCTGGAATAAGCGGAATCGATACGAGAAAGCTGACAAGAATCATCAGGAAATCAGGTGCACTAAAAGGGGCGCTTTGCAATATCAATAAAGATGCAAATGAAGTGGTTTCCCAATTGAAGGCAACGGTGATTCCTTCTAATCAGGTAAAACAGGTTTCAACAAAAGCACCTTATTCCAGCCCGGGCAGAGGCCCGCGGGTTGTTCTTGTAGACTACGGCATGAAGCATGGGATTTTACGTGAGTTGACGAAGCGCGGCTGTGATGTCGTGGTTGTGCCTTATAACGTCACGGCCGAAGAAGTAATGCAATACCATCCGGATGGCGTAATGCTTTCAAACGGCCCTGGAGATCCGAAAAGTGTTCATGAGACGCTCGAAATGATCCGTACAATCCAAACGCAAGTACCGTTATTCGGAATCTGTTTAGGACATCAATTATTCGCACTTGCAAACGGGGCGGATACGGCAAAATTAAAATTCGGCCATCGAGGTTCGAATCATCCGGTTAGGGACCTTCGTACCGGAAAGGTATCCATCACATCTCAAAATCATGGATATACAGTTGAAGAGCTTTCCATTGAAAGTACAGATCTTATTGTGACACATACAGCATTGAATGACGATACGATTGAAGGCCTGCGCCATAAAAAGTATCCGGCTTTCACCGTACAATATCACCCGGAAGCATCACCAGGTCCGGAAGATGCCAACTACTTATTCAATGAATTCTTACAAATGATTGAAGCTGCAACCAACAAGGGGGAAAAAACATGCCAAAACGCAATGATATAAAAAGCATCCTAGTAATTGGTTCCGGTCCGATCGTCATCGGACAGGCCGCCGAGTTCGATTATGCAGGAACCCAAGCGTGTATAGCCTTAAAAGAAGAAGGCTACCGAGTGATCCTGATTAACTCTAACCCTGCGACAATCATGACAGACACTGAAATGGCTGACGCGGTTTATATCGAACCGATCACATTGGAATTTGTCAGCAAAATCATTCGTAAAGAGCGCCCGGATGCACTGTTACCTACCTTGGGCGGACAGACTGGCTTGAACATGGCAGTTGAGCTTGCCGAATCAGGAATTCTGGAAGAATGCAATGTCCAAATTCTTGGGACCAAACTTTCGGCTATACAACAAGCGGAAGACCGTGACCTTTTCCGTACGCTAATGAACGATCTGGGGGAACCAGTGCCTGACAGCGACATTATTCATAACCTGGAAGAAGCTTATACATTCGTTGAACGAGTCGGCTACCCAGTCATTGTTCGTCCTGCCTTCACGCTTGGCGGAACAGGTGGTGGGATTTGTGATAACGAAGAGCAGCTGATCGAGATTGTTGAGGGTGGCCTGAAAAGCAGCCCGGTACACCAATGTCTGCTTGAGAAGAGCATTGCCGGTTTCAAAGAAGTGGAATATGAAGTGATGCGTGATTCAAATGATAATGCGATAGTCGTTTGTAATATGGAAAACTTCGATCCTGTCGGTGTCCATACAGGCGATTCAATTGTTGCCGCACCAAGCCAAACATTAAGTGACAGAGAGTACCAAATGCTTCGAAATACGTCTTTGAAGATTATCCGTGCCTTGAAGATAGAAGGTGGATGTAATGTTCAGCTGGCGCTAGATCCAAACAGCTATCAATATTATGTCATTGAAGTGAACCCAAGGGTCAGCCGTTCGTCGGCACTTGCTTCAAAAGCAACAGGATATCCAATTGCAAAGCTTGCAGCAAAGATAGCCGTTGGTTTGACGCTCGATGAAATGATGAACCCTGTCACTGGCAAAACCTATGCCAGCTTTGAACCGGCACTGGACTATGTCGTTACGAAAATTCCGCGCTGGCCTTTCGATAAGTTCGAAAGCGCCAACCGTAGGCTCGGGACCCAAATGAAGGCAACCGGAGAAGTCATGGCAATCGGCCGTACATTCGAGGAATCAATCTTAAAAGCTGTCCGTTCCCTTGAAGCGGGTATATACCATCTTAATTTGAATGACGAGTTTGAAGATGGAAAAATAGAGAAACGGATCCGAAAAGCGGGAGATGAACGGTTATTCTATATCGGTGAAGCGTTAAGAAGGGGAATAACGATCGAAACAATACACGAATGGAGCCAGATCGATTTATTCTTCTTGCATAAGTTGAAAAAGATTATCGACTTTGAAAAGCAGCTTAAAGAACATTCTTTTGATTGTGAAGTATTGCAAAAGGCTAAAGAACTAGGGTTTTCTGACAAAACGATTGCAGAAATATGGGGAGTTCCCGAAATTGACGTCTATGAGTACCGGAAACAGCAAGGAATCATCCCTGTTTACAAAATGGTTGATACATGTGCTGCGGAATTCGAATCGGAAACACCGTATTTTTATGGGACATACGAAGATGAGAATGAATCCATCGTTACTGACAAGAAAAGTGTCATTGTTCTGGGATCAGGCCCAATTAGAATCGGGCAAGGAGTAGAGTTTGATTATGCGACCGTACATTCGGTATGGGCCATTAAAGAAGCGGGATATGAAGCGATCATCATCAACAACAATCCCGAAACAGTTTCGACGGATTTCAGTATCTCCGACAAACTTTATTTCGAACCATTGACTATTGAAGATGTCATGCATGTCATCGATTTGGAAAAACCGGAAGGGGTCATCGTCCAGTTTGGTGGACAGACAGCAATCAACCTTGCAGATGGTCTTGTTGAAAGAGGAGTGAAGATCCTTGGTACTTCACTTGAAGACCTGGATAGGGCGGAAAATCGCAATAAATTCGAAAGAGCACTTAAGGATTTAGGCATCCCGCAGCCAAAGGGTAAAACCGCAACATCGGTTGATGAAGCGATCGTCATCGCTGAAGATATTGGTTACCCGGTTTTAGTAAGGCCATCGTATGTTCTCGGAGGAAGAGCGATGGAAATCGTCTATAAACAAGAAGAATTGCTGCATTACATGAAAAATGCCGTGAAAATAAATCCGGATCATCCTGTCCTGATAGACCGCTACTTAACGGGTAAGGAAATCGAAGTCGATGGAATTTCCGATGGCGAAACGGTCGTTATCCCTGGAATCATGGAGCATATCGAACGTGCAGGCGTCCATTCAGGTGATTCGATTGCAGTCTATCCGCCTCAAAATTTAACGGAAAAACAGAAAGAAGTAATCATCGATTATACGACCAGATTGGCAAAAGGTTTGAATATAATTGGTCTCTTGAACATTCAATATGTCATCAGCAATGAAGAAGTGTATGTGATTGAAGTAAATCCACGTTCAAGCCGAACCGTTCCATTCTTAAGTAAAATTACGAACGTGCCGATGGCTAACTTAGCCACGAAGGTCATCTTGGGCCACACGCTTGAAAGCCAAGGTTACAAATCGGGGTTAGTGCCAGAACAAACTGGAGTCTATGTGAAAGTGCCGGTCTTCTCTTTTGCGAAATTAAGAGGTGTGGACATCTCACTCGGACCTGAAATGAAATCGACTGGTGAAGTAATGGGGAAAGATAGCACTCTTGAAAAGGCTTTATACAAAGGGCTGGTCGCTTCCGGTTTCAAAATTAAGGGGCATGGTTCGGTGTTATTGACGATATCTGATAAAGATAAGCAAGAAGCGCTACTTTTAGCAAGACGTTTCCATAATATCGGTTTCAAGCTGATAGCCACCAGCGGAACCGCTGCCTTATTGAAGCAATCCGGCATCCCTACTGCGATTGTCGGTAAAATTGGCGAAGAAGGTACAAACCTGCTGGATGTTATCCGGAACGGGGAAGCACAATTTGTCATAAATACTTTGACAAAAGGTAAGCAGCCGGCCCGAGATGGTTTCAGAATCCGACGTGAATCGGTTGAAAATGGAGTGACATGCCTAACATCACTTGATACGGCAGAAGCTATTTTAAGAGTGATAGAATCCATGACTTTCTCGGCAGAAGCAATGGGAAAAACGGAAAAAAGTCGTGAGGTGAGCTATATATGATCAAGAAGGAAAGAATGAAGGTGTTAAATCATAAGGAACTGGCCCCATCCATTTTTGAACTTACTCTGCAAGGTGAATTGGTTTCAGAGATGAATCAGCCAGGCCAGTTTGTCCAAGTCAAGACAACAGATGGCACTGAGCCATTGTTAAGACGCCCGATTTCAATTTCTTCTTACAACAACAGTGAAAAACAGTTCACGATGATATACCGGGCTGAAGGTAAAGGAACGACGCTGTTATCACAGCGTAAAGAGGCGGAAGCGGTCGATATCCTTGGACCCCTTGGCAACGGATTTCCCGTTCATGAGGCCAAAAAGGGCGAAACGGCATTATTGGTTGGTGGCGGGATTGGGGTCCCGCCCCTGTATCAATTATCACGGATGTTGGTTGCGAAAGGTGTTAAGGTAATCCATGTATTGGGCTTCCAGACCAAGTCAGCCATCTTTTACGAAAAAGAATTCAGTGAATTAGGTGATACTTATATTGCCACGGTGGATGGTTCATATGGGACAAAAGGATTTGTTACGACTGTAATAGACAACCTGGAGCAAGAGTTTGCAACGATCTTTTCATGCGGGCCGACACCAATGTTAAAAGCGTTGGAAGCGGGCTATCGTGAGAAAAAGCTTTACCTGTCCCTTGAGGAAAGGATGGGGTGCGGCATCGGTGCATGCTTTGCCTGCGTGTGTCATACAGGGGATGATCCAACTGGTTTCAGTTATAAAAAGGTATGCAGTGATGGACCCGTATTCCGGGCAGGAGAGGTGGTATTATGAGCAGGCTTTCAGTTGAATTACCAGGATTAAACTTGAAAAACCCGGTCATTCCAGCATCTGGATGCTTTGGATTCGGCCGTGAATACAGTCAATTTTTCGACTTGGATATTCTTGGGGCGATCATGATCAAAGCGACCACTCCTGAGCCGAGGTTCGGTAACCCGACTCCGCGTGTTGCGGAAACCTCTTCGGGAATGCTGAACGCTATCGGTCTGCAGAATCCAGGTTTAGAAAAGGTCATCAGTGAAGAATTGGCCTGGCTAGGTGGATATGATGTTCCCATCATCGCCAACGTTGCCGGTTCGCAAATAGATGACTATGTAAAGGTAGCCAGTGAGATAAGTAAGGTGGGGAATGTAAAAGCACTTGAATTGAATATCTCTTGTCCGAATGTAAAAGAAGGTGGCATTGCTTTCGGTACGGTGCCGGAAGTTGCTAAAGAGGTGACCAAGGCGGTTAAGGAAGTGTCTTCCGTCCCTGTATATGTGAAGCTTTCACCGAATGTCAGTAATATTGTGGAAATGGCTAAAGCCGTAGAAGAAGGCGGTGCCGACGGTTTGACAATGATAAATACACTAGTCGGCATGCGATTGGATTTAAAAACTGGCAGACCGATCCTTTCTAACAGGACGGGTGGGTTATCTGGTCCTGCAATAAAACCTGTTGCGCTCCGGATGATTTATGAGGTAAGCCAGCAAGTGTCTATTCCGATCATCGGAATGGGCGGCATCGCTACAGCGGAAGACGTCATTGAATTTTTCTATGCGGGTGCAAGTGCCGTTGCGGTGGGAACCGCTAACTTCGTGGATCCCTTTGTATGCCCGACCATCATCGAAGAATTACCGAAATTGTTGGATGAGCTCGGATTTGACCATATTTCAGAATGTACCGGAAGGAGCTGGAAGCAGAATGAAGCAGTCACTAATTATCGCTCTTGATTTCCCTGACCTCATTCAAACAGAAGAATTCCTAAAACAGTTCCATTCGGAAAAACTGGCTGTAAAAGTGGGGATGGAATTATTTTATCAGAATGGTCCATCAATCGTTTCTTTCGTAAAGGAGCAAGGCCACGATGTGTTTTTGGACTTGAAGCTTCATGATATTCCAAATACCGTTAAAATGGCCATGACCGGATTGGCAGCTTTAGGCGCTGACATGGTCAATGTACATGCGGCAGGTGGACAAAAGATGATGGAAGCAGCCATGGAAGGTCTGGATAAGGGTACGTCCGCTGGTAAAAAACGTCCATTATGCATTGGGGTTACCCAACTGACGAGTACGTCACAAGAACAAATGAATGCTGAGCAAAACATTGCCGGGTCTCTGGAAGATTCGGTCCTCCATTATGCAAAACTTACTAGACAGGCAGGATTGGATGGCGTCGTCTGTTCCACCCATGAAGTAAAGAACATACATGAACGCATCGGTCATGAATTCTTAACGGTCACACCTGGAATCCGAAGTGCAGGTGGACAGGCGCATGATCAAAAGAGAATTGCCACGCCTGAACAGGCTAGGGATTTTGGAGCGGATGCCATCGTTGTAGGGAGAGCCATAACGGGGGCGGCAGATCCATTAAGGGCGTATTTGGATATGAAAGCAGCTTGGGAGGGAATATCATGTTAAATAATAAGATAGCTGAACATCTATTGGAAATAAAAGCAGTGTACCTACAGCCGAATGACCCCTTTACTTGGGCATCTGGAATTCAATCACCCATTTATTGTGACAACCGCTTAACCCTTTCATACCCAGAGGTTCGCAATGAAATAGCGGAAGGATTGAAAGGATTGATTGAACAGAATTTCCCTGAGGCTGAACTGATTGCAGGCACAGCAACTGCCGGCATTCCGCATGCAGCTTGGGTGAGTGAAAAATTAAATGCACCGATGTGCTATGTTCGATCCAAAGCCAAGGAGCACGGAAAGGGCAATCAAATCGAAGGCCGTGCTGTTCCAGGACAAAAAGTGGTGGTTGTGGAAGACTTGATTTCAACCGGCGGAAGTGTGATTACTGCTGTTAATGCACTGAAAGAAGCTGGCTGTGATGTTCTAGGAGTCGTTTCAATCTTTACTTACGAATTGGAAAAAGGAAAAGAAAAATTCGATGCTGAGGGCATTATTAACCATTCATTGAGTGACTACTCGACTTTGATAAAAGTCGCTAATGAAAAAGGGTACATCACAGCAGAAGAATTGAAAAAGCTAAAAAAATGGCGGGAGAATCCAGCTGATACGGCTTGGATTTCTGCATGAAAATAGAGGTGGCCCAATCACAAAGGATTGGGCCACCTCTATTTTTTTACCTTTCAATCCTTTACAGCTTCCTTTAAGCGTATGACAGTATCGGCATCAGGTGTAATATATACGGTCTGCTGCTGGTCGTAGATCACGAACCCGGGTTTGGAACCATTCGGTTTCTTAACATGGCGAACTTGTGTGAAGTCAACGGGCACTGAGCTCGATTGCTGTGCTTTACTGAAGAAAGCTGCTAATACGGCTGCCTCTTTTATCGTTTTTTCACTTGGCGATTCATTTCGAATCACAACATGTGAGCCAGGTATATCTTTGGTATGAAGCCATATTTCATCACGGCGTGCAAACTTATTCGTTAGATAATCATTTTGTTTATTATTCTTCCCGACAAAAATGAGATCTCCATCTGTAGCATAATATGTTTCAAGCTGCGGTTTTGCATTTGCAGGCTTTTTCATGCCTTTTTTCTTTTTTTGCCTAATGTATCCTTCTTCCTGAAGTTCTTCGCGAATCTCCTCTATATCTCTGGGTGAAGCTGATTGGAGCTGCTGATGCAAGGCCTCAAAGTAGGCCAATTCCAATTTTGTTTTTTCGATTTGTTCTTGGACGACTCCGACTGCATTTTTGGACTTTTGGTATCTGGAGAAGTACTTCTGTGCATTATCTGATGGATTTTTTAATGGGTCAAGCGGGATAGTGACCATACTTTGTTCTTCATCATAATAATTGACGACTTCTATTTCCTTCATGCCTTTTTTCATTTGATATAGATTAGCTGTAAGAAGCTCACCGAACAACTGATACTGTTCTCCGCGTTCCGTATCTTTTAATGTACGTTCGAGCTTCCCGATTTTTTTTGAGTTTTTTTCTATTTCATTAGTAATGAAACGTTCTACATCCTGGCTCTTTTGCTTAACCCGATCTCTTTCTGCCTTTCCGAAGTAATAGCGGTCGAGCATCTCGCTCAATGAAGGAAATGTACGTTGATTCCCATTCAGATGCTCTAGTGGAAGCATATAAAAAACTTCTTTATTTCCATCTTGTTTGATCATCGCAGTATAGTATTGCTCCGAGATTTCTTGGATAATCTTTAAAAAAGCTGATGGAAGGGTCGTGCCGTTGGCAAGTCCAGCCCGGTAAACGGCTTCCTTTGCAACTAATGGTGAAACTCCAGAAAAATGGGCAACAAGCTGTCGATCCAGCTTTCCTGCATTGAAGTCAATATTCTTCCTTATATCGTCCTCGGTAGCCTCGAATGGATTCTTCTTTTCTTGTGCGGGCGGGGCCAAATATTCCTGGCCAGGCAATATCGCCCGATAACTGTTAACGGCATGTGAAACATGCTTAATGCTGTCCAAAATCATATTTCGTTCTTTATCGACTAAAACAATGTTGCTGTGACGCCCCATGATTTCGATGATTAACTGCTTTTGAGAGACATCCCCAAGCTCATTGCGGCCCTTCACTTCAAAAATGATCATTCTATCAAGTCCATATTGATAAATATTTTCTATCGTATAGCCCTCGAGGTGCTTCCTAAGAAGCATACAGAACATGGGTGCCTCTTTGGGATTTTCATAACTCTCTTCGGTCATTTGCACCCTCGAATAACTTGGGTGGGCTGATAATAGGAGCTTATGGTTCTTACCTCCAGCACGAACAACCAGTATTACTTCATTTTTATAAGGCTGATGTACCTTATTGATTCGTCCACCTTTTAATAAAGAAGCGATTTCTTCCGTCATCGCTTTCGTGAATAATCCATCAAATGACATTCTATTTTTACTTCCTTTACATAAGATTTTCTAAGAACTCATTTTGGCTGCCCATTTTAGCTAATCCCAATTTTTTAGCGAACTGGGTGAAAAGCTGGAGTTGTTAGTTCAGGTAAATTGAATGGCTGCTTTTTTTGGTTCCAGAGATTAAATACAAATTTGGGTCCATTCATCATGATTAGCGGTCGTTCATTCATTAAATTATCCGGATCGTTCTTCTTTCCGCAATTCTGTTTAATTATAGCATTATTTTGGACGAGTCTGAATAATCATGGAAGAAGAGCAGGTTGTTTTATGTATCGGTAAGCAGGCAGGTGTTGGATGAGTAAAGCAAAAAGCGCCTGTTGAGATGTATACAGGAGCCTATTTCATTCTATTCAAAGGGATGTGTGATACTTGATGGAGTTCAAGGAAATGAATAATCAAGAAATGGAGAAAGCGCTTCAAACAAACGTTACACACGGTTTGGACGATGATGAAGTAAAGGACAGGCTGCGAAAGCATGGCTTTAACGAATTGAAGGAAGGAGAAAAACAGTCAGCCATTCTTTTATTTTTCGCCCAATTCAAAGATTTCATGGTCATAGTTTTACTTGCCGCGACCTTAGTCTCCGGGATATTGGGTGAATATATCGATGCGATTGCCATCATGGCGATTGTTTTTTTGAATGGATTACTTGGGTTTTTTCAAGAACGGAAGGCCGAGAAATCTCTGGATGCCCTAAAGGAAATGGCTGCGCCGCAAGTTAACATACTTCGGGATGGCCAGTGGCTGAAAGTCCCATCGAGAGAAGTCGTAGTAGGGGATATCCTGAAGTTTTCGAGTGGTGACCGAATTGGTGCCGATTTACGGATCATCGACCAGTCAAGCCTTGAAATAGAAGAGTCTGCACTTACCGGCGAGTCACTCCCGGCCGTTAAATGTTCTGATCCATTGATGAATGAGGTTGAAGGTATCGGTGATCAGGAAAATATGGCGTTTATGGGAACGATGGTAACAAGAGGAAATGGGGTAGGAATCGTAATCGCTACAGGAATGAATACGGCGATGGGCAAGATTGCGGATCTCCTGCAGACTGCAGAAACAAAAGAAACACCGCTTCAACGGAGGTTGGAGCAGCTAGGCAAAATTTTGATCGTCACGGCTTTAATATTAACTGTAATCGTGGTCCTGACTGGCGTCATTCAAGGGCATGATCTTTATACGATGTTTTTGGCCGGGGTATCTTTGGCTGTTGCGGCGATTCCTGAAGGCTTGCCAGCCATTGTGACCGTAGCATTGTCTTTGGGCGTTCAGCGTATGATCAAACAAAAAGCGATTGTCCGCAAGCTTCCTGCCGTAGAAACGCTTGGCTGCGCAACAGTGATTTGCTCAGATAAGACAGGTACACTGACACAAAACAAAATGACGGTGACGAAGGTCTGGAGTGGAGGGAAAACTTGGGATGTCGGCGGTACTGGTTATAATCCTGTCGGAGAGTTTTCCTTAGAGGGAGTTTCAGTTGCCCCGAAAAACCATAATGCCTTGCTTCAAATAATTACATTCGGCATGCTCTGTAATAAAGCCGAGTTAAAGGAGGATGGTAAACGATATATTTTGGACGGTGATCCGACAGAAGGGGCGATGTTGGTCACGGCAATGAAAGCGGGCTTGACGAGGGAACACTTGTCTAAGAGGTTTACGATAGTCAAGGAGTTTCCATTTGACTCGAGCCGCAAAATGATGAGTGTCATAGTGAAGGATGATAAAGATAATCATTTCGTCATCGTAAAAGGGGCCCCTGATGTATTGATCGCCCAGTCCGACACGATTCTTTGGGAAGGAAAGTCGGAAATATTGAATCAGAAGAGTAAGGAAAGGGTGCAACAGGACATGAATGAGCTTGCCTCTCAGGCACTTCGAATGATTGCTGTTGGTTATAAACCCCTTTCTAAAGGAACGATTTTGCTTCATGAAACCGAAGCTGAGCGCAATTTGACCTTCATGGGACTGCAAGGCATGATCGATCCCCCACGTCCGGAAGTGAAGCAGGCAGTTAAGGAATGCAGGGATGCCGGAATCAAAACTGTCATGATTACTGGCGACCATGTAATAACAGCAAAGGCAATAGCTAAAGAACTTGGTATTTTAAAAGGAAAAGACCGCGTACTAGAAGGACGGCAATTGGCCGACATGGAAGTAGGGGAACTTGAGGAAGTTGTTGAAAGTGTTTCGGTATTTGCCCGCGTTTCCCCGGAACATAAGTTGAAAATCGTAAAAGCCTTGCAAAATAAAGGACATGTCGTTGCAATGACAGGGGATGGTGTCAATGATGCCCCTGCGATAAAATCAGCGGATATTGGTATATCCATGGGTATCACGGGTACAGATGTCGCTAAGGAAGCTTCTTCCTTGATATTGGTTGACGACAATTTTGCCACAATTAAATCGGCCATCAAAGAAGGCAGGAATATTTACGAAAACATCAGGAAGTTCATCCGTTATCTGCTTGCTTCCAATGTTGGGGAGATTTTGGTCATGTTTTTTGCGATGCTATGTGCCTTGCCGTTACCTTTGATACCAATCCAGATCTTATTCGTGAACCTTGTTACCGACGGACTGCCTGCGATGGCATTGGGACTGGATTCCGCAGAAGAAGATGTAATGAAAAGAAATCCAAGAAATGCTAATGAAGGTGTTTTTGGAAGAGGGCTTGGCTGGAAGATCATCTCTCGTGGTTTTCTGATCGGGATTTCTACATTGATCGCATTTTATGTGGTATACCGTGCAAATCCGGATAATCTTGCTTATGCACAAACGATTGCGTTCGCTACCTTGGTCCTGGCTCAGCTAATACATGTATTCGATTGCCGAAGCGAACGTTCGATCTTCTCGAGAAATCCATTCGGTAACCTTTATCTAGTGGGGGCGGTACTGTCCTCCCTATTATTGATGGTAGCCGTCATGTATGTGCAGCCTCTACAAACAATCTTTCATACGGTACCGATTTCGGGAAGGGATTGGCTATTAGTTATAGGGATGGCATCCATTCCAACTTTTTTACTGGCTGGAACCTTTTTAGCAAGAAAAGCACAATGATATATGATATAATCTTTAAGGTGGTAGAGTCATGCTCTATTGCCTTTTTATTTTTGTAGTATTTTATTTGTGAGCTTAAGTTTTCGTGCTGTAGCTAATATATAATGAAAGTTAAAGGCCAAATTACTACATTATGTTTGATAGGATGTGGAACCATGGTTACCAGTATGACGGGCTATGGAAGAGAAGAAGCGGAAAACGAACAGGTCAAGGTTTTTGCCGAAATTAAGACCGTGAACCATCGTTTTTGTGAATATACGATTCGGATGCCGCGCCAGCTTTTGGTTTTGGAAGAAAAGGTAAAGAAGAAGGCGAATCAATACATAAGAAGGGGACGGGTGGAAATCTTCATCACAGTGGAAGGTGAGAGCCTGGTTTCCAAAAAGGTGAAGATCGATTGGAATCTTGCGGATCAGTATGTGGGTTTGATGGATGAAGTCAAGCGAAAGTACAATCTGGAAAGTTCCATTGCATTACAGGATATGCTGCAACTTGAATCGATTTTCATAACGGAAGAAGTACCTGCGGTTCCTGCCGATTTGGAATCCCTTTTAATGAAGGCCGTCACGGGGGCATTGGAAAATCTGAAAAAAATGCGGGATCTCGAAGGTCAGGAACTTGCCTCGGACATGAAACGCCAGCTGAAAAAGTTCGGTGAGATTGTAGCAGGAGTCAAAATGCATGCACCTTCAGTCGTCGAAAAATATAAAGCCCGATTGGAAATCAAACTGGCCGAGTTGACTGATGGTTTGATTGAAGATAGCCGTATTGTGACAGAAGCGGCCATTTTTGCTGATAAATGTGATATAAATGAAGAACTGACCAGACTCGATAGCCATTTACAGCAATTTTCAAGGACCCTTACCCATAGTGAACCAATTGGAAGGAAACTTGACTTCCTTGTCCAGGAAATGAATAGGGAAGTCAATACGATTGGATCAAAGGCAAATGATTCGGCCATTACGAAAGATGTGGTGGAAATGAAAAGTTTGCTTGAAAAATTAAAGGAACAGGTTCAAAATATCGAGTAGTCGGTTTATGATGAACCTAACAAGGTGACAATAGATATGAATGGGGGACAAAAATGTCAATTAAGCTCATTAATATTGGTTTTGGGAATATCGTTTCCGCGAACCGGATCGTATCCATCGTGAGCCCTGAATCGGCTCCGATAAAAAGGATCATCCAAGACGCCCGAGATCGCGGATCCTTAATAGATGCTACATATGGTAGAAGAACCAGGGCCGTTATAATTACAGACAGCGACCATGTTATCTTATCTGCCGTTCAACCGGAAACGGTTGCTGCACGGCTACAAGATAGAGATGACAGCGTAGAAGAGGGGTAACTGAAACAATATGAGAGAAAAAGGTTTATTAATCGTTTTGTCCGGACCATCCGGTGTTGGTAAAGGAACTGTTAGGAAGGCGATTTTTTCTCAGCCAGGAACGGCATTCGAATATTCAATTTCGATGACGACAAGGCTGCCTCGCCATGGTGAAGTGGACGGAGTGGACTATTTCTTCAAAAAACGCGAGGAATTCGAAGCACTGATCGAAGAAGGCAAATTACTGGAATATGCTGAGTTCGTCGGTAATTATTATGGAACACCCGTGGATTATGTCCGTGAAACAATCGATTCCGGAAAAGATGTATTTCTGGAAATAGAAGTTCAAGGAGCTAAACAAGTCCGGGAGAAGTTCCCTGAAGGACTTTTCATTTTCCTTGCTCCTCCGAGTTTGACTGAACTCGAAAGCCGCATCGTTACTCGCGGAACCGAGACGGAGGAAGCGATAAAAGGCCGGATGAAAGTGGCCAAGGAAGAAATAGAACTTATGGATCTGTACGATTATGTTGTTGAAAATGATCATGTGGATGCAGCATGTGCTAGAATTAATGCAATTGTAATTGCCGAGCATTGCCGTCGGGAAAGAGTTGCAGTTTTATATAAAAAAATGTTGGAGGCGGAATAAACCATGTTATATCCATCAATTGATTCTCTATTACTTAAAATCGATTCTAAATACTCACTTGTATCGGTGGCAGCTAAACGCGCCAGGGAAATGCAAATTAAAGATAATTGCCTTATTAAACCGGTTTCCCATAAATCGGTAGGTCGTGCCCTTGAAGAAATTCATTCCGGTAAATTGACTTATGATAATTCTTACGAGGAAAACTAAGAGAACACATAGCTTGACCTATCGGGCCTGACACCCTAAAGCAAACAGGAGCGTTACATTTGGAAAGTGCTTCCTTCCTGCGGCCAAGGTGTCAGGCCTGTTTGTTTTGATTTTTTTAAAAGTAACCAAAGTCATAGATGAAATCCTGAAAGATATGGAATGTTGGGGGAATCCATATGATATTGCGCATTTCAAATGAAATTTCTTCGGTTTTCCGTCATAATTAGAAAAAAAGAATGTATAGTTAGGGGAAATTTGCATGCTTATCGATAAAAAAGTACTTCTTTGTGTCACCGGCGGGATTGCTGTATATAAGGCTGCTGCCCTGACAAGTAAATTAACTCAGGAAGGTGCGCATGTAAAAGTGATCATGAGTGAATCGGCACGTAAGTTCGTGACGCCGCTCACCTTTCAGGCACTTTCGAGAAATGATGTTTATACAGATACTTTTGATGAGAAGGATTCTTCAGTCATTGCCCACATCGACTTGGCTGATTGGGCTGATATCATCCTATTGGCCCCAGCTACAGCCAATGTCATTGGCAAGGTGGCCAATGGAATCGCGGATGATATGATCACGACCACGCTACTGGCAACGGAAGCACCTGTTTGGGTTGCGCCGGCAATGAACGTGCACATGTACGCCCATCCAGCGGTTCAGAAAAATATGGAGACACTTCGGTCGTTCGGATATCAATTCATTGAACCGGGTGAAGGGTATTTGGCCTGCGGTTATGTAGGAAAAGGGCGATTGGAGGAACCGGAAACAATCGTGGAACATCTTAATCGATATTTCGGTGAACGCAAATCACAGAAACAGCCTCTTAAAGGAAAGAAATATTTGATAACGGCAGGACCGACTCGTGAAGCGATTGATCCGGTGCGTTACGTGACGAATCATTCCAGCGGCAAAATGGGCTATGCCCTAGCCGAAAAGGCAATTGAAATGGGTGCTGAAGTGACATTGATTACTGGCCCCGTGAACTTGACGCCACCTTTCAAGGCTAGAGTAATACCAGTGGAATCGGCAGCGGATATGTATGATGCGGTATTCGATCAGTTCGATTCCAGTGACGTCGTAATCATGACGGCTGCAGTGGCGGACTATAAACCAAAGATTTATCATGCTCAAAAGATGAAAAAGCAGCCAGGGGAAAATGTGATTGAATTTGAACGGACAAAGGATATCCTTAAGGAACTCGGTGAAAATAAAACTCATCAGATCTTGGTAGGTTTTGCGGCTGAAACGAACAACGTCGAAGAATACGCTAGAGGAAAATTAGTCAAAAAGAACGCAGATATGATCGTTGCCAATAATGTTACCGTCGCAGGGGCAGGATTTGGAACGGATACGAACATCGTGACCATTTACGATAAAGATGGAAGTGCGATCGAACTTCCAAAAATGAGTAAAGCGGATATAGCTAAAAGCATCCTGGCAGAAGTATCCCGCATGCAAAAGGAATGATGTCTTATGGATATAGCATCCGTCATCGTGGATGTACCTGCTAAACAAACGGATCGAGAATTCGACTATCGCATACCTGAAAAGTGGAACCAAGTCATCAAGCCCGGAATGCGGGTCATCGTCCCATTCGGTCCAAGAATGGTGCAGGGATTCGTCACAGGCTTAAAAGCTAAAAGCGACTTTGCGAAATTACGCAATATAAAGGAACCAATGGATTTGGAGCCTATCCTTAATGATGAATTGCTGCAGCTTGGTGACTGGTTGACTAAAGAGGCGATGTGTTTTAAAATTTCAGCGCTGCAGGCCATGCTTCCGGCAGCGATGAAAGCAAAGTATGAAAAAGTTATTAAAGTCGTTGAAGATAAAAAGGAGCAGCTGCCTCTCTACATTCAAAACCTTTTCGGAAAAAATGATTCAATATCCTGGAAAGACGTGATTGAAGGGGAGAACGCCTCTCTCTTCCAAAAGGAAATGCAAAATGGCAATCTTGAACTCGTATATAATGTGAAAAACCGACTAAATAAGAAGACGGTCCGTGTCATTAAATCTTTGCTTTCCCCTAAGGAACTGAAAGAAATGGCATCAGCCATGTCCAGCCATGCAAAAAAACAACAGGAACTCCTTCAATACTTTATTGAACATCAAGAACCCATTCCGTTAAAGGAATTGCTTGAATTGATAAACACATCGAGCGGTACCGTCAAATCCCTAGTGGCAAAAGGGGCTTTGGCGGAAATGGATCAAGAAATATACCGTGATCCGTATGAAAACCGTGTGTTCGAAAAATCCACACCCTTTACACTAACAGCTGAACAAACAGCTGCCTTGAAGCCCATCAACGAGAAAATACATCATGATGAACATGATGTCTTTCTTTTATATGGTGTAACAGGCAGCGGGAAGACGGAAGTGTATCTACAGGCAATTGCCTCTGTCATTGAAAAAGGGAAGGAAGCCATCATGCTTGTACCTGAAATCTCCTTAACGCCACAGACGGTGAAGCGGTTTAAGGAACGATTTGGTGAGCAGGTAGCTGTCATGCATAGCGGTTTATCCGTAGGTGAAAAATATGATGAATGGCGGAAAATTCATCGTAAGGAAGTTAAAGTGGTGGTGGGGGCGCGTTCAGCCGTGTTTGCTCCTTTTGAAAACCTGGGGCTGATCATCATTGATGAAGAACATGAATCCAGTTATAAGCAAGAAGAAACCCCAAGGTACCACGCCAGGGATGTTGCCATTGAAAGAGCAAAATCATATAAGTGTCCGGTAATTCTTGGCAGCGCCACACCTACACTTGAATCTTTTGCGCGTGCCAAGAAAAACGTCTATAAATTATTGACCCTTAGCCAGAGGATGAATAAAAATGCGTTGCCAGCAGTGGATATTGTAGATATGAGGGAAGAACTAAGAACGGGAAATCGTTCCATGTTTTCGGAGCTGCTCTTTACCAAGCTGAAAGACCGGCTTGAGAAGGGAGAGCAAACAGTCCTGATGCTAAATAAAAGGGGACATTCTTCCTTTGTGATGTGCCGAAGCTGCGGATTGGTCATCAACTGCCCTAATTGTGACATTTCACTTACTTATCATCGCTTTAATGATATAATGAAATGCCATTATTGTGGGTTTGAAGAGGGAATGCCTTCCGTTTGCCCTGAATGTGAAAGTGAACATATAAGGTTCTTCGGTACAGGCACTCAAAAGGTTGAAGAAGAGCTAGCAAAAATCCTCCCTGAAGCACGGGTCATACGAATGGATGTTGACACGACGAGCAAGAAAGGTTCACATGAGCGGTTGCTGAATGCTTTTGGTGAAGGGAAGGCCGATATATTGCTAGGTACCCAAATGATAGCAAAAGGCCTTGATTTTCCTAATATCACTCTTGTTGGAGTCCTATCAGCTGATACGATGCTGCATCTGCCTGATTTCCGTTCTTCTGAAAAGACATTCCAGCTGCTGACGCAGGTAAGCGGAAGGGCGGGACGTCATCAGCTTCCGGGAGAAGTGGTCATCCAAACCTATACGCCTGAGCATTACAGCATCGAGCTTTCTGCCTTACAGGATTTTGATGCTTTTTATGAACGGGAGATGCATCTAAGGAGGCAAAGTCATTACCCTCCCTATTATTATGTTGTCCTTATAACCGTTTCACATGAAGACTTAATGAAGACGGTCAGTGTTACTGAAAAAATCACCAATTATTTAGGCTCACGATTGAATCGGGATTCTATCGTACTAGGTCCGGTTGCTTCGCCCATTAGTCGAATCAACAATAGATATCGCTATCAATGTCTGATAAAATACAAACGAGAGCCGGACCTTAATCAGCATCTACGCACACTTTTGGAGCATTACCAAAAAGAAACCGCTCAAAATCATCTGCAGATTTCAATAGATTTAAATCCACAGATCATGATGTAATTGTTTAAGAGATGGATGATTACCGCGAGCTGTTACAGCTTGCGTTTTTATATAATGAAGTGTTGTTTTTCATATCTAGGAGGGTACCTTTAATTTTGGCTATTTTACCGATTGTCTTGTTTCCTGAAAAAATTTTAGAACAAAAATGCGATAAAGTAACAAGTTTTGATAAAAAGTTGGCAAAGCTGTTAAATAATATGTATGAAACGATGGTGGAGGCGGATGGCGTTGGACTTGCAGCACCTCAGGTTGGCGTGAAAAAGCAAGTGGCCGTCGTTGAAATAGAGGAAGGATCAGGTGCTATCGAACTGATTAATCCGGAAGTGCTGGAAGTGGAAGGCGAACAGACAGGTGTTGAAGGATGCTTGAGCTTCCCGAGTTTATATGGCGAAGTATCGCGTCCATACCGTGTCAAAGTCCGGGCACAAGACCGAAAAGGATCGTTTTTCGAGATAGAAGCGGAGGATTTCCTCGCGAGGGCCCTTCAGCACGAAATTGATCATCTGCAAGGAGTTTTATTTACAAGTAAGGTTTCCCGGTATATTTCGGAAGAAGAGTTAGAAAGGTTTGGGGAAGAATGACAAAAATTATATTTATGGGTACGCCGGACTTTTCAGTGCCGGTATTGAGAAGAATCATTGATGAAGGGTATGAAGTGATCGCTGTGGTCACACAGCCCGATCGTCCAGTAGGCCGCAAAAAGGTGCTGACGCCGCCGCCAGTTAAGGTCGAAGCCGAAAAGCAGGGGATTCCCGTTTATCAGCCCGAAAAAATCCGTGAAAAAGAAGAACTTGAAAAAATCATTGCATTGAATCCTGACTTAGTGGTGACGGCTGCTTTCGGTCAAATCCTTCCGAATGAATTGCTGGATGCCCCTAAGTACGGCTGTATTAATGTACATGCCTCCCTGCTTCCTGAACTGCGTGGAGGGGCGCCAATTCATTATTCCATTTTACAAGGGAAAGAAAAGACGGGAATAACCATCATGTACATGGCGGAAAAATTGGATGCCGGTGATATATTGACTCAGGCGGAAGTTATTATAGAGGAAGAAGACAATGTAGGTTCACTGCATGATAAATTAAGCAAGATAGGATCGGATTTACTTGCAGAGACGCTTCCGAAACTTATAAATCAGGAGTTACAGGCGATCAAGCAGGATGAGGCAAAAGCGTCTTTTGCGCCTAACATAAAACGGTCTGAGGAAAAAATCGACTGGTCGAAATCAGGGGAAGACATCTATAACCATGTACGTGGCCTGAATCCTTGGCCTGTTGCTTATACAACCTTAGATGGGGCCATTTTGAAAATTTGGCAGGTAAAGAAACTTGAAGATGGCAATCAGGCAGTGCCGGGCACGGTCATTGATGTACAAAGTGATGGTTTCATCGTTTCGACAGGCAATGAGACGGCAATACTAGTTACAGAACTGCAGCCTTCAGGGAAGAAAAAAATGCCGGCGAAAGATTATTTGCGCGGAGCCGGATCGTTCATTAAAGCAGGCATGAAGTTAGGAGAACAGAATGAAGCAAACTAAAAAGGGAGTACGTGAAATCGCTCTCGATATCTTGGAATCTGTAGAGAAAAACCAATCCTACAGTAACCTATTATTGAACAATTTGATTAAAAAGCACCAGTTATCCGCCGTGGACAGCGGACTGCTTACAGAAATAAGCTACGGTACCATACAGCGGAAGATGACTTTGGATTATTATTTGAACCCATATATTAAACAACCGAAAAAAACGCAAAGCTGGGTCATCAATTTACTTAGACTTTCCGTTTACCAAATGGTCTATTTAGATAAAGTGCCTGATCATGCAATCATTTTCGAGGCCGTCGAAATTTCCAAAAAGCGCGGGCATAAAGGTACATCTTCGATGGTAAATGGTGTACTTCGTAATATTCAAAGAAATGGTGTTCCTTCTTTAGGTGATATTAAAGATGATCTGGAACGGCTTTCCATAGAAGTAAGTCACCCAATTTGGTTGGTCAAGCGTTGGGTAGAGCAATTTGGTTTTGAAAAAACCAAGGAAATGTGTGAAATCAACTTAACTGCGCCTTTACAGACGGGACGGGTTAATTTAAAGAAGATTTCACGCCGTGAACTGATCAGCATATTAACGGAAGAAGGATATGATGTTGAAGCAAGTGAAGTCGTTCCCGAAGCAATCGTCAGCTATAAAGGGAATCTTGCTCATTCAGAAAGCTACAAATTAGGGTATTTATCGATTCAGGACGAGAGTTCAATGCTTGTAGCCCATGCATTAGGTGCGAATGAAAATGATGCTGTACTCGATTGCTGTGCTGCACCTGGAGGGAAAACGACACATATCGCAGAAGGCTTGACCACTGGACAAGTATATGCGCTCGACCTTCATGAGCATAAGGTCAAGCTCATTAAAGAGCAGGCTGAGCGCCTAAAACTCAGAAACAATATTAAGACAATGGCCCTTGATAGCAGGAATGTGCAAGAACACTTTAATAAGGAAGGGTTTGACAGGGTGCTGATCGATGCACCATGTTCCGGATTGGGAGTCATGCGCCGGAAGCCTGATGTAAAGTACACTAAAACAAAAGATGATATAATGAAACTCTCAAGTATACAAAAACAATTATTGGAATCGGCTGCCCCGCTTGTCAAACAAGGCGGACGGTTAGTATATAGTACCTGTACGGTGGATAAAGAAGAAAATGACAAAGTCGCTGCAGCATTTTTGGAAAGCCATCCGGATTTTGAAAGCGATGCAACCTTGTCCACAAGAATGCCTGAAAGCGTTCAGCCATTTATCGAGGGTCATACGCTGCAAGTTTTTCCGCAATATTTTAGCAGTGACGGATTCTTTATTGCGAGTTTTAGAAAGAAGGTGCTGTAATGGCAGAAATCACTAAATCATCTAGAGTAAGAAAAGACACGACACCAGAAAAACCATCGATCTACTCATTAGAGCTTCACCAAATTAAAGAATGGCTTATTCAAAATGGAGAGAAGGCATTCCGGGCCGAACAAGTATATGACTGGCTTTATAAAAAGCGTGTCTCCAGTTTTGAAGATATGTCCAACCTTTCGAAAACATTACGGGATAAGCTGGAATCACAATTCACCTTCACGACATTGAAGACTTTGATTCAGCAAACGTCCAATGACGGAACGATGAAGTTTTTATTTGAACTCCATGATGGATATTCGATTGAAACGGTGCTGATGCGCCATGAATACGGAAACTCCATTTGCGTGACAACGCAGGTAGGATGTAGAATTGGCTGTACATTCTGTGCATCGACATTAGGCGGTTTAAAGCGTAATCTTGAATCAGGGGAAATTGTTGCCCAGGTCGTTAAAGTTCAGCAAGCACTTGACGAATCGGAAGAACGTGTTAGTTCTGTCGTTATCATGGGAATCGGTGAACCGTTTGATAACTACGATAATATGATGTCATTCTTGAAGAATATAAACCATGAAAAGGGCTTGAACATCGGGGCGCGTCATATTACCGTTTCCACAAGTGGAATCATTCCTAAAATCTATAAGTTTGCCGAAGAAAGCATGCAAATAAACTTTGCTGTTTCCCTTCATGCACCGAATACGGAATTGAGAAGTAAATTGATGCCGATCAATAAGGCCTACAAACTTCCAGACTTGATTGAAGCCATCAAATACTATACAGAAAAAACAGGTCGCCGTGTAAGTTTTGAATATGGTCTATTCGGTGGCGAAAATGATACAGTGGAGCACGCAGAAGAATTAGCAAGTTTAATAAAAGGGATAAAATGCCATGTTAACTTAATACCGGTTAACTATGTACCTGAACGCAACTATGTACGTACACCTCGGGACCAAATTTTTGAGTTTGAAAAAACATTGAAGAAGCGCGGCATTAATGTAACGATCCGAAGGGAACAAGGCAGTGATATTGACGCAGCCTGCGGCCAGCTTCGGGCCAAGGAGCGCAAAGAAGAGACGAGGTGACCCTATGAGGGCAATATTTAAGACAGACCGTGGAAAAGTCCGCCAGCATAATGAAGATAATGGCGGAATCTTTAAGAACTCGGAAGGCGTTCGCCTTGCCATCGTTGCAGATGGCATGGGCGGCCACCGTGCCGGGGATGTAGCCAGTGCAATGACGATAGACCTTCTGAAAAAGGGCTGGGAAGCATCTACAGGTATCGAAACGGCAAATGAGGCCGAGGATTGGCTGAAGCAGCAAATCGTCTTGGTCAATCAGTTGCTTTTTGAACATGCTGAATCGAATACGGAATGTAAGGGCATGGGGACCACCATTGTTGCAGCCATTTGCACCGACAAGTTTGCTACCATTGCTAACATCGGGGACAGCCGATGTTATTTGTATAATGAGAGCGGTTTTAAGCAGGTCACGGAAGACCATTCACTTGTTAATGAATTGGTCCGTTCCGGGCAGATTTCAAAGGAAGATGCCGAAAACCACCCACGGAAAAATGTTTTATTACGAGCCCTGGGGACAGAAATGCAAGTGGAAATGGACATTATGACTGTCATCTTCGAAGAAAATGATTTACTATTGCTTTGTTCGGATGGATTGACGAATAAAGTGAGTGAACAGGAACTGGAAGAAACCATAACCAATGAACAGTCACTTGAAGAAAAGGCGAATTCATTAATAGATAAGGCCAATCACTACGGTGGGGAAGATAATATCACCCTTGTGCTTGTTCAATTTACTGAAGAAAGTGAAAGCAGGTGAATTGAATGTTGATTGGTAGAAGAATCAACGGCCGTTATAAACTGATCGAGATGGTCGGCGGCGGCGGTATGGCGAATGTTTACCTTGCAAGGGATATGATCTTAGATAGGGACGTTGCATTGAAAATCCTTCGCATGGACTTTAATAATGACGAAGAGTTCATCAAGCGCTTCAATCGGGAAGCCCAATCGGCAACCAGTTTGGCCCATCCCAATATCGTAAGCATTTATGATGTTGGTGAAGAAGATTCAATCTATTATATTGTAATGGAATACGTGGACGGTTTTACTCTAAAGCAATACATACAAAAATATTATCCAATTCCAGTTGATGAAGCCCTGGATATCATGAAGCAAATCACGGCAGCGATTTCCCATGCCCATCACAATGGGATTATCCATCGTGACATCAAGCCACAGAACATTTTGATAGATAAAGAAGGAACCGTCAAGATTACGGACTTCGGTATTGCATTGGCCCTAAGTGCAACAAACATAACGCAGACCAACGCAGTCTTGGGCTCGGTTCATTACTTATCTCCGGAACAGGCCAGAGGCGGTATGGCCAATAAGAAATCGGACATTTATTCACTGGGCATCGTCATGTTTGAATTGTTGACGGGGAGATTGCCTTTTTCGGGTGAATCAGCCGTTTCGATCGCGCTTAAACATTTACAATCGGAAACTCCTTCGCCAAAACGCTGGAACTCTGAAATACCTCAGAGTGTGGAAAATATTATCCTGAAAGCGACAGCCAAAGATTCATATTACCGCTATGATAGCGTGGACTCAATGGAAGATGACATGCGGACTTCGCTTAATCCTGAGCGTTCAAATGAACTGCCTTTTGCCATTCCTGAAGATCATGATGCAACAAAAGCCATCCCCGTCATAACGGATGATCAGATTTCAAGCGTGGATGAGACAATCATAAGGGGTCCGGAAAAAAATACATTGGTCTATGCGGACGATGAAGAAAGTGAATCAGAAGCAGAGAGTAAATCGAAAAAGAAACAGAAAAAACAAAAGAAACAGAAAAAACAAAAAATCAAGTCGGAACATAAAGGTAAAAAACGAAAGAACATGCCTGCGATCTTGGTGACCACCTTTTTAGTTCTTGCCCTGCTTGCTGTTTTATCTGTCACTGTTTTACCTCCCCTCCTTGTTTCGAAGGAAGTGACGATCCCGGACCTTAAAGGGGAAAAATTGGATGATGCCATTACTGAATTGCTTGAAATGGATTTGGAAATTGGGGACACGATCGAGATTGAAGATGAAGAGGTCGAAGCTGGTCTTGTGATCAAAACCAACCCTAAGGAAGGTAAGACGGTCAAGGAAGGTGCAGTGATCGATATTTATCAAAGCATTGGCAAAGAGACGATTTCATTGTCCAGTTATGAAGGTCGAGACTACTCTGATGTTAAATCCCTTCTTGAAAAAATGGGATTCAAAAACATAAGCGTGACCGAAAAATATGATGACAGTGCTGCCGGCACGATCATAGATCAATCGCCCTCGGGTGCCACTGAGGTCGTACCATCCGAAACGGAGCTTGAGCTAACGGTCAGTAAAGGGGCAGATCTGCTGAGCTTGAAGAACTTAACTGGGTTCAATCAAGCTGGCCTTGATGATTATTCCAATGAAAGTGGAATAAAGATCGATGTCGAAGAAGAAATCTATGATGATACAGTAGCAGAGGGGCTTGTCATTTCCCAGTCACCCGAACCTGCTACGAAGGTGGAAAAGGGCAGTACTGTGAAAGTGGTCATTTCAAAAGGGAAAGAAGAGATTCCTCCCAAGAGTGTAACGGAGGAAATCAAAATCGAGTATGATCCGGTTGAGCCAGGCAAAACGCAAAAAATACAAATTTTCATCGAGGATATCGACAATAGCATGACGGAGCCTCAAGAAACATTCTTTATCTTGGATGATGCCAAAAGAACGATCGAATTAATGGTTTCCCCGGATAAGAAAGCAGGATATAAAGTCATGCGGGACAATCAGGTCATCATTGACGAATCCGTCTCATATCCAGAATAAATTTAATAATTAGGAGTGTGGTTATGCCCGAAGGAAAAATTATCAAAGCATTAAGTGGATTTTATTATGTCCTTGATGGTGAAGAGGTCTATCAATGCCGCGGACGGGGCGTGTTCAGGAAAAATAAGGTAACGCCGCTTGTGGGTGATTATGTGGTTTTTGAAGCGGAAAATAAAACGGACGGGACCGTGACCGAAATAAAACCGCGAAAGAATGAATTGATTCGTCCGCAAATCTCGAATGTAGACCAGGCTATCCTTGTCTTTTCAGCAGTAGAGCCTGATTTCAGTCCGGCTTTGCTTGATCGATTCCTCGTACTGATCGAAGATAACGAAATCGAACCCATTATCGTCGTGACGAAACTTGACTTGGTTACGGCTGAAAACCAAAAGAAATTGTCTCAGTATATCAAGGACTATCAGAAACTTGGCTATACTGTACTGGAAACATCTTCAGTTACTGCTGGAGGAATTGAAGGACTAGTGCCGTATTTAGAAGGAAAAACCAGTGTATTTGCCGGTCAGTCCGGCGTTGGGAAATCGTCTTTGCTGAATGCAATCAATCCTGACTTGGCTTTAAAGACGGATGACATTTCATCACATCTGGGACGTGGGAAGCATACCACCCGCCACGTTGAATTGATTCATATTGGCTCTGGACTTGTCGCAGATACTCCAGGGTTCAGTTCACTTGAATTCATGGAAATGGAAGCTGAACGGTTATCTTATTGCTTCCCGGAAATGCATAAGTATGGGGAAGACTGTAAATTCCGTGCCTGCCTGCACGATAAAGAACCGAAGTGTGCAGTGAAGGAAGCGGTTGACGCCGGGGAAATTCCACGTTATCGATATGAGCATTATATGCAATTCTTAGAAGAAATCAGAGATAGAAAGCCGAGGTATTAAAATGGTTAAAATCGCACCATCCATTTTATCAGCTGACTTTGCAAAATTGGGAGAAGAAATTCTTGATGTGGAAAGGGGCGGAGCGGATTTAATCCATGTGGATGTCATGGATGGGCATTTCGTGCCGAATATAACGATAGGCTCACTAATTGTTGATGCTATCCGCCCGGTGACAAAACTTCCGCTTGATGTTCATTTAATGATCGAACAACCTGATCGTTATATCGAGGCTTTTGCGAAAGCGGGAGCCGATTATATAACTGTACATGTAGAGGCATGCACTCATTTGCATCGGACGATACAATTGATTAAATCTTTTGGTGTAAAGGCAGGCGTGGTGCTTAATCCAGCCACTCCGGCTTCCTTAATCCAACCTATAATCGAAGATATTGACATGGTATTGTTGATGACGGTCAATCCGGGTTTTGGCGGGCAAAAGTTCATTAAATCCGTTCTGCCGAAAATTGCCGAAGTGAAGGCGATGGCAGAAATGTATAATCAAAACCTCGAAATAGAGATTGATGGTGGAGTGAATAAAGAAACGGCTAAACTATGTATTGAACAAGGGGCGACAGTCCTGGTGGCCGGCTCGGCAATATATAATCAAGAAGATCGACACGCAGCGATTCAAAAGATTCGGGGAAAGTGATATAAGCCGACACTATCATATTCGTATGATGGTGGTCGGCTTTTTTTATCAATTAAACAAAGGCACCTTGGATATGATTAGATATAGAAAAGGATGATTTCAATGATTATTAGTATAATGGCTGGAGGTCCGGAATGCTTTTGGCCGGATCTGAAATGGTATGTGGAGAAGACTGATCTTTGGGTCGGGGTTGATAGGGGAGTATGGTCCTTGCTTGAAAAAGGTATCGAACCTAAGTACGGTTTTGGGGATTTTGATTCAGTTTCGGAAGGCGAATACAAGAAGATTGAGCAAAGGCTGGAACAAATCAATCTATATTCTTCGGAAAAGGATGAAACGGATTTAGAGATTGCATTTAAATGGGCAATAGGGCAAAAGCCAAGTGAAATTCATATCCTGGGCGCTACAGGGGGAAGAATGGACCATTTTCTTGGAAATATCCAGCTGCTCCAAAAAGAAAGTGTCCTCCCTTATCATGGCGATATAGAAATATACATAGTCGATCGGCAAAATATATTCACAGTAAAGACAGCAGGTTCATATGATGTCACTGCTTTGAAAGATAAGAAATACTTGTCATTGCTTCCTGTAACGGCGGAAGTCACCGGCATTACACTTTCGGGTTTCAAATACCCACTGAATGATGCAAGCGTGGAAATAGGTTCGACGCTTTGCATCAGCAATGAACTAATTTCCGATTCTGGGAATGTTTCATTTGAGAAAGGCATATTAATGGTGATAAGAAGCAGTGATTAAAATTCATGCTTAGAGCAGATTCGGATATAATTACGATCATCCTATATCCGCTTAAAAGCTTATGTTGTAATAGAAAAATTCCACTTCATCTTTAATTGTGGGATGCAAAGAGGAGGGGCATGATGAAATTTTATACGATTAAATTGCCAAAAGTTCTGGGCAGTTTGGTAAGGGCTATGCTCGGAGCGTTTAAAAAAGGCTGATACTTATCTCCATGACACCTCTCAAATTCAGGGAGGTGTTATTTTTCGGTAAAAAGGGGAAGCCATCCATTAATGGGTGAAGGCTTTCTTCCTTGATGCAGACCAGCCTTGATCAACGAATTGAAACCTTCCCCATTAATACTGGCCATTAAAGTAAAAAGGCATCCTAAGAGGATGCCGTAACATTATACGCGTTCTACTTTGCCCGATTTAAGAGCTCTTGCAGAAACGTATACACGTTTAGGTTTACCGTCAACTAAAATACGTACTTTTTGAAGGTTAGCGCCCCATGTACGCTTGCTAGCGTTCATTGCGTGAGAGCGGCTGTTACCAGAACGAGTTCTTCTTCCAGTGATTACACATTTACGTGCCATGTTAAATTCCCTCCTAACTACAACAAGCTTAAGTTTTTCGCAGTCGTCTTAAGTCTTTGTAAAATACTTTAATAATTTATCATACCTACCGTTAGAATGCAATACTTCAGTTAATTACTTTCAAGAAAAAAACCTTGACATACATACTTCAAAATTGAATTATATACAGTACCGTATGACATTTACTTTTAAAACCATAGACATTATAGTAAAATGTCTTTAGTTGATTTGATTTTTTGGGAGGGAAAAGAAAATGTCTATCGAATTACAAACGAAGTATGGACAAATTGACATCTCTAATGATGTTATCGCTACTGTAGCAGGCGGAGCAGCCGTGGATTGCTACGGAATTATAGGAATGGCTTCCAAAAAACAATTTAAAGACGGCATTGCCGAAATTTTAAGAAAAGAAAACTTTACTAAGGGTGTAATAGTCCGTCAAGAAGAAGAAGAAGTTCATATCGATATGTATATTATCGTAAGTTATGGAACGAAAATCTCGGAAGTTGCACATAATGTGCAATCAAAGGTAAAGTATACTCTGGACAAAACTGTAGGATTAGCTGTTGATTCCGTCAACATTTTTGTGCAGGGAGTTCGTGTGACGAACCCTTAAATATAGGAGGAAAGTTTTGTGTCAATTACAAGTTTAAACGGAAAGCGCTTTGCAGAAATGATCATTCAAGGTGCCAACCATTTAGCGGCTAATGCCCAAATGGTTGATGCGTTGAATGTTTTCCCTGTTCCAGATGGAGATACAGGAACGAATATGAATTTATCGATGACTTCGGGAGCGAAGGAAGTGCAAAATAACGTCCAGGAACACATCGGGAAAGTGGGTACGTCCCTTTCAAGAGGACTGCTAATGGGCGCACGCGGCAATTCAGGAGTAATCCTTTCGCAACTGTTCCGCGGTTTTGCTAAAGCGATTGAACATAAATCGGAAATCAATAGTGAAGAATTTGCCCAAGCTTTTGAAGCAGGGGTTCAGACAGCTTATAAAGCTGTAATGAAACCTGTTGAAGGAACCATTTTAACGGTTGCAAAAGATGCGGCCAAGCAAGCGGTTTCATCAGCAGCAAGGCACCAAGACCTTATTCAAGTAATGGAAGAAATCGTTAGTGAGGCCAATGCCTCATTAAAACGCACACCAGATCTTCTTCCAGTCTTAAAAGAAGTGGGAGTCGTTGATAGCGGTGGGCAAGGGTTGGTGTTCGTTTATGAAGGTTTCCTTGCTGAGCTGAAAGGTGAAGCCCTTCCAGTCCGATCTTCAAATGGTCCAAGCATGGACGACATGATCAGTGCCGAACATCACATGAATGTACAAGTGCATATGAATACGGAAGATATCGTGTATGGCTACTGTACGGAATTCATGGTCCGATTGGAAAGTGAAAAACTTGCCAATCAACCATTTGATGAAGAAAAATTCAGAAATGATTTAAGTGAATACGGGGATTCATTATTAGTCATCTCAGATGATGAAGTCGTCAAAGTACATATTCACTCGGAACAGCCTGGCACGTGCCTGAATTATGGACAGCAATATGGTAGTTTAATAAAAATGAAAATCGATAATATGCGTGAACAGCATACTGCGATTGTCGGTGAGACGAATACACCGCTTCAAACTAAACCGTCCACCAAAGAGAAGTACGCTGTAGTGTCAGTGGCGATGGGTGCTGGCATCAGCGAATTATTCAAAAGCATCGGCGCTAAGTCCATCATCGAAGGCGGCCAAACGATGAATCCTAGCACGGAAGATATCGTTAAAGCTGTCGAAGAGGCATATGCAGATTATGTGATCATCTTGCCTAATAATAAAAATATCATCATGGCGGCCAATCAGGCTGCAGATGTGCTTGGGGATCATGTGACTGTCATTCCATCGAAAACAGTACCACAGGGAATGGCTGCATTGTTGGCATTCAACCCTTCACTTGATGCTGAAGAGAATAAAAAAGCGATGATCGAAGCCCTTTCGCATGTGAAAACGGGCCAGATTACTTATGCTGTCCGGGATACAAACATTGACGGTCTAGCAATCGAGACCGGGGACTTCATGGGAATTGCTGAAGGCACCATCAAAGTGAAGGATAAAGACATGACTCAGGCGGCAAAAGGTCTTCTCTCCGATATGATTGACGAAGATTCGGAAATCCTTACCATTTTATATGGGGAAGATGCCACTGCTGAAGATGTCGAAAATCTTGTTGCGTTTTGTAATGAGAATTTCGAAGACGTTGAAGTTGAAGTCCATAATGGGAAACAACCTTTATATTCTTTTATTTTTTCAATTGAATAAGTAGAGGATCATGAAGATAAGGGAGACTTATTCGTCATAATTTTTTTAAGGATCCTGAAAAAAATAAAAGGCAATAAACTGCATATGTCATTAGGCTATGCAGTTTTATTTTTTTGAAAAGAAGGATTACGGACAGCGTGATTGTAATTACAATATATCAGGCTTTATTATTTAACTACTCCCAGTGTAAAGAAGGAGGAGCAAATCATGAAATTTAGAAGTGTATTCGATATAATTGGTCCTGTTATGATCGGCCCCTCTAGTTCCCATACAGCAGGAGCAGCAAGGATCGGTAGGGTTGCAAGGAATTTATTCGACCGGGAACCAAAATGGGCACATATTTCTTTTTACGGATCGTTTGCCAAAACCTATAAAGGCCATGGAACGGATGTAGCCATTGTAGGAGGCTTACTTGATTTTGATACATTTGATGAGAGAATCAAAGAATCGCTGGAACTAGCACGCAAAAAGAAAATGAAAATTACTTTTCGGGAAGAAGAAGCAGTGCCGGAACATCCCAATACTGCAAAAATAACAGTTGGTGATGATGATGGTGAACTGGAACTTGTCGGAATATCGATTGGCGGGGGAAAGATCGAAATCGTCGAACTGAATGGGTTTAAATTGAGGCTCTCCGGGCACAACCCTGCCATACTCGTCGTTCATGATGATCGATTTGGTGCCATTGCCAATGTTTCAAAAATATTAGCCAAGCATCAAATCAATATTGGCCAGATGGAAGTCTCCCGAAAAGAGAAAGGGAAGATGGCCTTGATGACGATTGAAGTGGACCATAACCTAGAGGATCACGTCATCGCTGAAATTACGGCACTCCCCAACATCACTCAAGTAGCAAGGATTGTGGATTGACAGGGCAATCGTTTCCACTTAGGAAGGAGAATGAATCATGTTTCGAAATGTAGCGGAATTAGTAGAATTAGCTGAATCAAAGCAGAAAAGAATTTCAACGCTGATGATAGAGCAGGAAATGGAAGTAACGGGAAAAAGCCGTGAAGAAATCATCCGCCAGATGGGTGTCAACCTGGATGTAATGGAACAGGCAGTTGAAAAAGGACTTCAAGGTGTACGGTCCGTTTCCGGCCTGACGGGAGGGGATGCAGTTCTTCTTCAGAATTACATTAAATCCGGAAATTCCTTATCCGGTGAACTGCTGTTGGATGCGGTAAGCAAAGCCGTGGCAACAAACGAAGTGAACGCAGCCATGGGAACGATTTGTGCGACACCGACTGCCGGATCTGCTGGTGTTGTGCCTGGAACACTTTTTGCTTTGCAAAATAAATTAAAACCGACTCGGGAACAAAAAATTGAGTTCCTATTTACAGCAGGGGCTTTTGGTTTTGTTGTTGCGAATAATGCTTCGATCTCTGGAGCCGCAGGGGGCTGTCAGGCGGAGGTCGGTTCTGCCTCGGGCATGGCAGCGGCAGCCATCGTTGAAATGGCAGGTGGGACACCGGCACAAAGTGCAGAAGCGATGGCTATCACATTAAAGAACATGCTTGGTCTTGTATGTGACCCTGTTGCTGGGCTTGTGGAAGTGCCTTGTGTGAAGCGGAATGCCATGGGTGCAGCCAATGCAATGGTTGCCGCAGATATGGCGTTAGCGGGGATCACAAGCCGGATACCGTGTGATGAAGTGATTGATGCGATGTATAAAATCGGGCAAACGATGCCATCGGCACTTAGGGAAACTGCACAAGGAGGTTTAGCGGCTACACCGACTGGGCGGGAGTTGGAAGCGAAAATCTTTGGCTTGCCGCTGAATAAGAAGTGAAAGCAACTATACAGGAACCCATAACAGCAGTAAAAGGAATTGGGGCCGAAACGGCGGCAGCGTTGGGGGAAATGGGGATCCATACCGTCGCGGATCTCCTTGAGCATCTCCCATATCGCTATGAAGATTACCGGTTGAGGGATTTGGAAACGGTCGAGCACGATGAGCGGGTTACCGTGGAAGGCAAGGTTCATACGGTGCCCACTTTAGGATACTTCGGAAAGAAAAAATCCAGGCTTACGATTAAAGTATTGACTGGGAGATATTTAATAAATGTCATTTTTTTTAACCAGCCATACCTGAAGCAAAAGCTTGCGATAGGGGAAACCGTAATGGTTACAGGAAAGTGGGATCGTCATCGCCAAACCATTACAGGGTCGGAATGCCACGTTGGTGATCGTAGCCGGGAGAAAGAGTTCGAACCGGTGTACTCAGTGAAAGGCAGCATTACGGTCAAGGGTCTCCGCCGCTTTATCTCCAATGCATTTTCTGAATATGGGGCAATGATAGAAGAGAATCTGCCCCCGCAATTATTGACGGCATACAAACTGATGCCTCGTAACGATGCTCTTCATACAATGCATTTCCCTCTATCGGCCAATGAGGTGAAAAAGGCTCGACGCCGTTTTGTGTATGAAGAGTTTTTATTGTTTCAACTTAAAATGCAGGCACTTCGTAAAGTGCAGAGGGAGCAGTCAAAAGGGATAGGACAGGAGTTTGACATGGAGCAGCTGGAAGCGTTCATTGGAACTCTCCCTTTTCCTTTGACGAACGCTCAAAATAGGGTCGTCGAGGAAATAATGAATGACATGAAATCTCCTTACCGGATGAATCGTCTACTTCAAGGGGATGTCGGGTCTGGAAAAACGGTGGTTGCCGCCATATGCCTGAAGGCGACGATTACAGCAGGTTTCCAAGGTGCACTTATGGTCCCGACGGAAATCTTGGCTGAGCAGCATTCACAATCCCTGAAGGCAATGTTGGAACCGAGTGGAGTAAAGGTCGCATTGTTGACAAGTTCGGTAAAAGGCAAAAAACGCAAGGAACTATTGCAAATGTTGGAATCCGGTGAGTTAGATCTTTTGATAGGAACTCATGCATTGATACAGGATGAAGTGAATTTTCGGAATCTAGGTCTTGTCATAACGGATGAACAACATCGTTTCGGAGTGGAACAGCGCCGCATCCTTCGTGAAAAAGGTACGAATCCAGATGTCCTTTTCATGACGGCAACACCGATTCCGCGAACGCTTGCAATTACAGTGTTTGGGGAAATGGACGTCTCCACGATCGATGAAATGCCTGCCGGGCGAAAAGCGATAGAAACCTATTGGGCGAAACACCAAATGCTTGATCGGATCTTAACCTTTGTCGAAAAGGAACTAAAGAAAGGGAGACAGGCTTACGTCATCTGTCCCTTGATTGAGGAGTCGGAGAAACTCGATTCTTTACAGAATGTTCTCGATGTTCATGCAATGCTGACACAATACTTTGCAAACAGGTACAAAGTGGGTCTTATGCATGGAAGGCTGCCCGCGGATGAAAAAGATGAAGTGATGCAGCAGTTTAGTGCCAATGAAGCTCAAATCCTTGTTTCTACGACGGTTGTCGAAGTTGGGGTGAATGTTCCAAATGCAACGGTAATGGTCATTTATGATGCAGAACGGTTTGGGCTTTCACAGTTGCATCAGTTACGCGGAAGAGTTGGACGGGGGAGTGATCAGTCCTTTTGCATACTGCTGGCTGATCCGAAAACGGAAGTCGGCAAAGAACGGATGAAAATAATGACCGAGACAAACGATGGTTTTGCCCTTTCCGAAAAAGATTTGGAACTTCGTGGCCCCGGGGACTTCTTCGGTAAAAAACAAAGCGGCCTTCCCGAGTTCAAGGTAGCCGACATGGTCCATGATTATAGGACCCTGGAAGTGGCAAGGACGGATGCAGCAAAATTGATTGCCTCCCAAAGCTTTTGGCATTCCCCGGAGTATACTCCGCTTCGGAACTATTTAGAGGGGACGGGCGTATTCACGGGAGAAAAGCTGGACTGAACTGAATGAAAAACCAATAGCAGATTGTGAGATTTTACGCAATATCTTGCAATCTGTTTTTAAAATATATATACTACTATTAGTACCTAGTCATAATACTACGGATGGTGACCTTCAAATGCGAAGAAATAAGAAGGAACGCCAGCAATTATTAATCGAAACGATTAAACAGAATCCTTTTGTAACGGATGAGGAGCTGGCTGAAAAATATTCGGTGAGCGTCCAGACCATTAGGCTTGACCGTCTTGAATTATCGATACCGGAACTGCGTGAGCGTATTAAAAGCGTTGCCGAGAAAAAATTCAGTGACGAAATCAGGGCATTGCCTTTGGATGAGATCATCGGGGAAGTAATTGACCTTAATTTAGATGATAATGCAATTTCGATTTTGGATATAAATAAAGAGCATGTCTTTAAGCGGAATGGAATTGCAAGGGGACATCACCTTTTTGCCCAAGCGAATTCATTGGCTGTAGCAGTCATAAATGATGAACTGGCATTAACTGCAAAAGCATCCATTTTATTCACTCGTTCTGTAAAGGAAAATGAAAGAGTGGTAGCTAAAGCGAGGGTTAAAAGCGTGGACCACACCAACGATCGTTCCGTGGTGGAAGTCAGAAGCTACGTGGGTAATGAACTGGTTTTTAAAGGCGAGTTCGAAATGTATCGCTCTTAACTTTCTAGTAAAGGATGAAAGAAAATGAAGATTACGATAGATGCCATGGGTGGCGATAATGCTCCCGAGGCACAGGTTTTGGGAGCGATGAAAGCTGTCGAGAATTTTTCCGATGTGGAAATCACCTTGATAGGCAATCAAGCTGAAATTAACCAATACTTAGCGAAACATGACCGTATAAGGGTTATACATACTGATGAAAAAATATTGAGTACCGATGAACCGGTTCGTGCGGTCCGGCGCAAGAAAAGCGCCTCGATGGTGTTGGCAGCACAGCAAGTGGCTGACGGAGAAGCCGATGCATGTATTTCTTCCGGCAATACAGGGGCGCTAATGGCTGCGGGCTTGTTTGTGGTCGGAAGGATAGAAGGAATTGAACGTCCGGCATTGGCTCCCACCCTTCCGACAATCGATGGTAAAGGTTTTGTGCTACTGGATGTAGGTGCGAACTCCGATGCGAAACCGGAGCATCTCCTTCAATTCGCCATAATGGGGTCTGTTTATGCACAAAAAGTGCGGGGAATCGAAAAGCCCCGTGTCGGATTACTTAATATTGGCACAGAAGAAAAAAAAGGGAATGAACTGACAAAGCATGCCTTTACATTACTGCAGCAATCATCGGAGATATCCTTTATAGGTAACGTAGAGGCAAGGGACCTCCTGAACGGGCCGGCAGATGTTGTCGTAACGGACGGCTTCACGGGAAATATGGTATTAAAGACGCTTGAAGGTACTGCTATGGGCGTATTCAAAATGGTGAAAACGGCTTTGATGAGCAATCTCAAGAGTAAGTTGGCCGCAGCAATGGTAAAGCCTGAACTAAAAGGCATAAAAAATAAAATGGATTACTCGGAGTATGGCGGTGCCGGCCTATTCGGTTTGAAGGCCCCAGTCATTAAGGCTCATGGTTCTTCAGATGCGAATGCGGTCTATAATGCAATACGCCAGACTCGCGATATGGTTGGAAATGACGTCATATCGACAATTGCGGAGACGATAGAAAAACAATAATAAATCATAGAGGCAGGGGAGTAACAGATGGGTAAAATTGCTTTTGTCTTTCCAGGACAAGGTTCACAAACAATAGGAATGGGGCATGGCTTATTTCAGGAAAACGAGCGTGCTCAGCAAATTTTTCGAACAGCTGATGAAAAACTTGATTTTCCACTTTCCGAATTGATCTTTAATGGCACACAACAAGAATTAACGGTGACTTATAATGCACAGCCTGCTTTATTGACCACGAGTTATGCTTTTGTCAAGGAGTTGGAAGAAGCGGGGATCAAACCCGATTATACAGCCGGGCACAGTTTAGGTGAATATACGGCATTAGTGGCATCTGGTGCAATTTCTTTTGAGGATGCCGTATATACAGTGCGTAAGCGTGGTGAATTCATGGAAGCTGCGGTACCGAATGGTCAAGGCTCAATGGCTGCGATTTTGGGAATGGACCGGGAAGCTCTATCTGAAGTCACTTCTGAAATTACGGCCACAGGGGAATCCGTTCAATTGGCCAATATTAACTGTCCAGGGCAAATCGTCATTTCAGGCACCTCGGAAGGGGTTAAACTTGCGAGTGCAAAAGCTAAGGAAAATGGCGCTAAACGGGCTCTGCCTCTTGAAGTTAGTGGACCGTTCCATTCGGAATTGATGAAACCGGCAGCAGAAAAGTTACAGGGTGTCCTTGATGAAGTAAGCTTCAAACAGGCAGAAATTCCTGTTATTTCAAACGTAACGGCTAAGCCCATTACAGCACCTGCCGAAATAAAAGAAAAATTAATCGAACAACTGTATTCACCGGTCCTTTGGGAGGACAGTGTGAAAAATCTACTTGAATTGGGCGTGGATACGTTCATCGAGGTGGGCCCTGGGAAAGTATTGGGCGGATTGATTAAGAAAATTGATCGTTCCGTTCAAATTCACTCGGTATCCGATATAGATACTCTAACTAAAACAATTGAAACATTGAAGGGGGTACAAGCATGATCCTCGAAGGAAAAAAAGCACTTGTAACGGGAGCTTCACGAGGTATAGGCAGGGAAGTTGCATTAGAACTTGCCCGTCAGGGAGCAGATGTTGCCATCAACTATTCTGGCAGTGAAGCTAAAGCGAATGAAGTGGTTGACGAAATCAAGGCATTGGGCCGTAAAGCATTCGCCATACAATGCGATGTTGCAAATAGTGAATCGGTGACAAGCATGATCAAAGAGGTCGTCGAACAGTTTGGCAGAGTGGATATCCTGGTCAATAATGCTGGCATCACACGTGATAACCTATTGATGCGTATGAAAGAAGATGAATGGGATTCAGTGATCAATACGAATCTTAAAGGCGTGTTCCTATGCACCAAAGCGGTTACAAGGCAAATGATGAAACAGCGTAGCGGCAGGATCATCAATATGGCATCGATCGTCGGCGTCAGCGGAAATGCAGGGCAGGCTAATTATGTAGCGGCTAAAGCTGGTGTGATCGGCCTGACTAAAACCACGGCAAAGGAACTCGCTTCAAGAGGCATTACGGTCAATGCGATTGCCCCAGGTTTCATCTCAACGGATATGACGGGTGAATTGCCTGAAGACGTCCAAAAAGCCATGCTGGACCAAATTCCGCTTGCACGGTTCGGTGACCCTAAAGATATTGCTGCAGTGGCGTCTTTCCTCGCTTCTGATGCCAGCAAATATATGACTGGGCAAACTCTTCATGTAGATGGCGGCATGGTCATGTAAGTTTTCTTTGATTTTTTTCGAAATTAATTTATAATGTTTTGAGGGGAGGTGAACACATTGGCAGATGTATTAGAAAGAGTAACTAAAATCGTTGTAGATCGTTTGAACGTAGAAGAATCAGAGGTAAAACTTGAAGCTTCTTTCAAAGAAGATCTTGGTGCCGATTCCCTTGATGTAGTTGAACTAGTCATGGAATTCGAAGACGAGTTTGATATGGAAATTTCGGACGATGACGCTGAAAAAATCGCCACAGTAGGTGATGCTGTGAATTACATACAAAGCACTATGTAATGAATTGTCATTTGACTAAAAGCTCCGTTTTATAACGGGGCTTTCTCTTATTGCTTAAAGAAGTTTGATGCGCGGCAGATAAGGAAATGAGCATGTACACGGTAAGTTCCTCCTGCATGGCAGTGGTCTTTTGCCTTTAGTTTTCTTTAAGCGGATAATAATGTATGATGGTACATAGGAAAGCTTGACAGGAATTCCTGCCAGGTTTCTTTTTATATATTGGAAAAATATGCTTTTTGAACCGTTGTGGAGGGTTTTGTGTGATGCGTAGGAACGGAAATAATCGTAAACCATCAATCAAGGATAATAAATTTAAACAGTTGCAAGAAAATCTGGGTTTTCATTTTAAAGATGAAAATCTATTAAAACAAGCTTTTACGCATTCATCTTATGTGAATGAGCATCGCCGTAAGCCTTATGAAGATAATGAAAGGCTTGAATTCTTAGGGGACGCTGTACTTGAATTGACCATCTCTAAATACTTATATCAAAAATATCCGATGATGAGCGAAGGTGAACTTACCAAACTAAGGGCAGCCATTGTGTGTGAGCCTTCACTTGTTGCTTTTGCAAATAGCCTTTCTTACGGGGAATATGTATTACTCGGAAAAGGGGAAGAAATGACAGGTGGAAGAGAACGCCCTGCCATGCTTGCGGATGTATTCGAAGCCTACATTGGTGCTTTGTACCTTGATCAAGGATTAGAGCCGGTTGTGCAGTTTTTGACGAATGTCGTGTTTCCGAAGATAGACGAGGGTGCTTTTTCTCATGTGATGGATTATAAGAGCCAGCTTCAGGAGCTGATCCAGCGGGATGCCATCGGTGTCCTGCAATATAAGATCTTGCAGGAAAAAGGACCGGCTCATAATCGGGAGTTTGTTTCGACCGTCTCCCTTAATGGGGAAGAACTGGGCTCTGGAATAGGAAAGTCCAAAAAAGAAGCGGAGCAGCATGCTGCCGAGCATGCATTGGTCGTTTTAAAAGATAAAAAATCAACAAGATAGTTTAACAGTAGAGGGGGAAAGGTCATGTTCCTCAAACGTTTGGACGTTGTAGGATTTAAATCTTTCGCAGAGAAAATTTCGATTGATTTTGTACCTGGTGTCACGGCAGTGGTTGGACCAAACGGAAGCGGTAAAAGTAATGTGACCGATGCAGTCCGATGGGTACTTGGAGAGCAGTCTGCGAAATCACTGCGTGGAGCAAAAATGGAAGATATCATCTTTTCGGGAAGTGACACGAGGAAAGCGTTGAATTTTGCGGAAGTATCATTGACCCTTGATAACGAGACCAATTCCCTACCGATCGACTTTCATGAAGTCAGTGTGACAAGGCGTGTATATCGATCGGGAGAAAGTGAATTTTTCATTAATAATCAAGGTTGCCGTCTGAAAGACATCATAGACCTTTTCATGGATTCTGGTCTGGGGAGAGAAGCATTTTCCATCATCAGCCAAGGGAAAGTGGAAGAAATCCTAAGCAGTAAGGCTGAAGAAAGACGAGTGATCTTTGAAGAGGCAGCCGGTGTCCTGAAGTATAAAACTAGAAAACGAAAAGCGGAATCGAAGCTGACGGAAACACAGGATAACTTAAACCGTGTCCATGATATCCTCCATGAATTGGAGGGGCAGGTGGAGCCGTTAAAAATTCAGTCTTCCCTCGCCAAGGAATTTTTGGCGAAGAAAGAAGAGCTTGAGCAAATAGAAGTGGCTTTAACCGTTTTTGAAATAGAAGAGCTTTATGAAAAATGGGAAAAACTGTCACAAGAACTTGAAAAACATAATGAAATGGAACAGCAAATGGCTGGACAGCTTCATGACAGGGAAGCGCATCTCAAAAAACAAAGGGATAGTCTCGCGACGCTTGAGACATCGATCAATGGACTTCAGGAAATTCTCCTGAATGCCAGCGAAGAACTTGAAAAGCTTGAAGGCCGTAAAGAGGTTTTGAAAGAACGGAAAAAAAATGCTGCCCAAAACAAGTCACAGCTAGAAAAGGCGATTGTGGAGGGTGAGGCTGCCGTCGAGCGTTTGGCTTTGCAAAAGGAAAGAGAAACGGAAATCCTGAATGCACTGAACTTGGAAGTGAAGGGGATTTCTGAAACCTTACATGAAAAACAAAAAAGCCTAGGCCTTTTCAATAGTGATATTGAAGCGATGATCGAAGCAAAAAAGAGTGACTATATCGAGTGGTTGAACAAGCAGGCATCGGCTAAAAACGAAAAACAATACCTACTCCAGCAATTAACGCAGCAGGAACATAAAAATGCTAAACTTGATATGGAAAATGAAAAGTTCTTAACCGAAAGAATGGATATCACTGCTAAAAAAATGGAATATTCACAGCTGATGGAAAATATGACCAAGCAGCTTGAAGAGCATGTCACTTATTTCCGAAATCAGCAGAATAAATTGAATGCTGCAAAAGATACGTATCAAAAACAAGAAACCACCCTTTATAAGGCCTATCAATTTCTTCAACAGGCAAAATCTCGTAAGGAACTTCTTGAAGAAATGGAAGATGATTATGCTGGCTTTTTTCAGGGTGTAAAAGAGGTTTTGAAAGCGAAAGAAACCCTTCGAGGCATTGAAGGGGCGGTTGCGGAATTGATAAAGGTTCCAAAGGAATATGAAACGGCCATCGAAACGGCTCTGGGCGGAGCGATGCAGCATGTTGTCGTGGAACGCGAAGAGCATGCACGGGAAGCCATTTCCTTCTTGAAGAAAAATAGGTATGGGCGTGCGACGTTCTTGCCTTTATCAGTCATAAAGGCAAGAGAGATATCAGCTAACCAACTATCGATGCTGAAGAGTCATTCAGCTTTTGTGGGGACGGGTTCCTCATTGATCCAATATGATGATAGGCATGCAGCGATTGCTGAAAACCTATTAGGAACCGTGATGATCACAACTGATTTAAAAGGTGCAAATGACCTGGCGAAAATGATGCAGCACCGTTTCCGCTTCGTAACACTTGAAGGGGATATCGTCAATCCAGGTGGTTCAATGACTGGTGGAGCCTTAAAGCAAAAAACGACCTCCCTGCTTTCAAGGAAAACGGAATTGGAAGAGCTCCATCAAAAACTTGCTGCCATGGAAGCTAAAACGAATCAGCTAGAAAAGCAAGTCAAACAGCTCAAAGTGGATGTGGGTGTTCAAGAGCAAACGCTTGAACAAACCAGAAAAACAGGAGAGAGACTTCGATTACAAGAACAAACCCTTAAGGGCGAACTCCGTGAAGTGGAACTGCAGGAAAGAAATGTGAATGAACGGCTGCATCTTTATGATTTGGATAAAAATTCATATTTGGAAGAACAACAGCAAAAAACAGCAAGACTTGAAGAGCTGGAAGAACTTTTGGAATCGTGTAAAACTGAGATTGAAGGGCTGGACCGGTTGATTTCCGAAATGACCGAACAAAAGCAATCTCAACAATCCTCAAAAGAGAGCCTTGCTGAAGAAACGAATGAACTGAGGGTAATGCTTGCCTCTAAGCGCGGCCAGCTGCAAAACCAAAAAGAGAAGATGGAACGCATTGAATCGGATCTTTCAAAGGAAACAAGCAGGCTTGCCGAAAACAAAGATGATTTAGGGCTCCTGACCAATGAAATGACAGACAGTTCAAGCGGGGAAGAGTCCCTGGAAGATATGGCTCAGCAGAAATTGCTCGATAAAAATGGAGCAATTGAAGGAATCGCCATAAAAAAACAGGAAAAAAACGAGCTTCTAACGGAAGTTGAAACGCTTGAACTGTCCTTGAAAGAAGAAAATCGACTTTATAGAGGCATTGTCGAAGTGATAAAGGATGAAGAAGTGAAATTAACTCGTCTGGATGTCGAACTGGAAAATCGCCTCGACCACTTGAGAGAAGAATATACCCTTTCCTTTGAAGGTGCTAAAGAACAGTATCCATTGATGATGCCTGCAGAAGAGGCTCAAAAAAGGGTGAAGCTCATCAAGCTTGCAATCGAGGAACTGGGGACGGTGAATCTAGGTGCAATTGATGAATACGCACGTGTAGCTGAACGCTATGAATTCCTTCTTAGTCAAAAGGAAGACCTTCAACAGGCGAAAGATACATTATTCCAAGTCATCGATGAAATGGATGATGAAATGAAGCGGCGCTTTGCGGATACCTTCTATTCGATCCGTGAAGAATTCGAACAAGTCTTCAAAGCTTTATTCGGCGGAGGCAGAGCGGAGCTGAAGCTGACAAATCCGGATGATTTACTAAATACAGGAGTAGATATCATTGCACAGCCTCCTGGGAAAAAACTGCAAAATTTGAGCCTCTTATCCGGGGGAGAACGAGCATTGACAGCCATAGCCCTTTTATTCTCCATTCTAAAAGTGCGTCCGGTGCCTTTCTGTATCCTTGATGAAGTCGAGGCAGCGCTTGATGAGGCGAATGTCGTCCGGTTCAGTCAATTTTTAAGGAAGTTCAGCAGGGAAACACAGTTCATCGTGATTACTCACCGCAAAGGCACGATGGAAGAGGCGGATGTCCTATATGGCATTACGATGCAGGAGTCAGGCGTCTCCAAACTTGTTTCAGTCCGGATGGAAGAATCAGAAAACTTTATTGAAGTTTAAAATTCATGAATTAGAGGAAGTGGGACAATGAGTTTTTTCAAAAAGCTAAAAGAGAAATTTACGACCCAGGAAGAAAAAGAAAAATCAGTTGAAGCAGAAGTATCCATAGGGGAAAAATTCAAGCAAGGTTTGACAAAGACGAGGAATTCCTTTACTGGAAGGGTTAATGAACTTGTTGCCCGTTACCGGAAAGTGGATGAGGACTTTTTTGAAGAACTTGAAGAAATCCTGATACAGGCTGATGTGGGCTTTGATACTGTGATGGAACTGATTGATCAATTAAAAATGGAAGTCAAGCTTCGGAATATCTCTGATACGAGGGAAGTGCAGTCCGTTATTTCCGAAAAGCTTGTTGAAATCTACCAAGGTGATGAAGAAGCGACTTCAAGCCTGAATATACAAGAAGAAGGTTTGACGGTCATTTTGTTTGTAGGGGTTAATGGGGTAGGTAAAACGACGACCATTGGTAAACTTGCCCATAAATTCAAAACGGAAGGTAAATCTGTCGTATTGGCTGCCGGGGATACCTTCCGTGCCGGTGCAATCGAACAGCTTGAGGTTTGGGGAGAGCGTGTCGGTGTCAGTGTAATCAAACAGGGTGAAGGCTCTGATCCTGCAGCGGTCATGTTCGATGCCATTCAGGCCGCCAAGGCACGAAAAGCGGATATACTGATCTGCGACACGGCTGGTCGCTTACAGAATAAAGTGAATTTAATGAAGGAATTGGAAAAGGTGAAACGTGTAATTGAACGTGAAGTACCAGGTGCACCACACGAGGTGTTGCTTGCCCTTGATGCTACAACTGGGCAAAATGCCCTTATTCAGGCCAAGACATTCAAGGAAGCGACCAATGTTTCCGGTATTGTTTTAACAAAGCTTGATGGCACCGCAAAAGGTGGAATTGTTTTGGCAATTCGCAATGAATTGGCCATTCCCGTTAAATTTGTCGGGCTAGGTGAAAAAATGGACGATCTACAGGAATTCGATGCTGAGAAATATGTTTATGGCCTTTTTGCTGATATCATCGATAAAGAAGAGATTTAGAAAAATTGTAAGCCAGAAGAGATATTTCTCTTCTGGTTTTTTGTTCACAGTGGTTATTTGGAGTAGCAATTGCATAAAGGTCTAAAAAAAAGGATGAAAAAAGAAAAAATAATGCTTTGCAAACAAGTGGTAAGGAGTTTAACTTGACATCAAATAAACTAGGCTTTACAATATAAACTTGTAAAGGGTTTTCACTTAACAGCAGGGAGGCTTGCTAAGATGCTTGAAAAGACAACGCGGATTAATTATTTGTATGACTTTTACCAATCGTTGTTAACAGAGAAGCAGCAGAGCTACATGTCCCTCTACTATCTGGATGATTACTCTCTTGGCGAGATTGCCGAAGAATACGAAGTCAGTAGGCAGGCAGTCTATGATAATATAAAAAGAACGGAAGCGATGCTTGAGGAATATGAAGCAAAGCTTTTGTTATTTCAAAAATTTCAAGAGCGTAACCAGTGGATTGCGAATATGAAGGGACTCATAGAAAAGGATTCCTTTTCAAAAGAGGAGCTGCTTGACGCAATCACAACGCTTGAGAAGTTGGATTAGGAGGCGGCAATATGGCATTTGAAGGATTGGCCGACCGACTGCAGAGCACGATGCAAAAAATCCGCGGAAAAGGGAAGGTCAACGAAGCGGACGTAAAAGAAATGATGCGTGAAGTTCGATTGGCCCTGCTGGAAGCGGATGTTAACTTTAAAGTCGTGAAGGATTTTGTAAAACGTGTCAGTGAACGTTCGGTAGGTCAGGAAGTGCTGAAAAGCTTAACCCCCGGTCAACAGGTAATTAAAGTAGTTAAGGAAGAATTGACGGAGCTGATGGGCGGCGAACAAAGCAAGATTGCCGTTGCCTCGAAACCACCGACTGTCATTATGATGGTAGGGCTTCAGGGTGCTGGTAAAACGACGACCACCGGAAAGCTTGCCAATCTTCTTAGAAAAAAATACAACCGCAAGCCATTGCTCGTTGCGGCTGATATTTACCGTCCGGCGGCGATTAAGCAGCTTGAAACACTTGGCAAACAATTAAGCATGCCTGTTTTCTCCCTTGGGGACCAGGTCAGCCCTGTTGAAATTGCCAAACAGGCAATTGAAAAAGCTAAGGAAGAACATCATGATTATGTGTTGATTGATACCGCAGGCCGCCTTCATGTTGATGAAAACTTGATGGGCGAACTGAAGGATATCAAAGAGTTGACAAAACCTGATGAAATCTTCCTGGTTGTCGATGCGATGACAGGTCAGGATGCGGTCAATGTTGCCCAAAGCTTCAATGAACAGCTAGGCCTGACTGGAGTCGTCTTAACGAAACTTGATGGGGATACACGTGGTGGTGCGGCACTTTCAATTCGTTCAGTCACCGACACGCCGATTAAATTCGTCGGTATGGGGGAAAAATTGGATGCACTTGAAGCGTTCCATCCAGAACGGATGGCGTCAAGGATTCTCGGCATGGGTGATGTATTGACCCTAATCGAAAAAGCACAGGCCAATGTAGATGAAGAAAAAGCGAAAGAATTAGAGAAAAAGATGCGTACAGCCACTTTTACCTTTGATGATTTCCTTGATCAGCTTGGTCAGGTGCGGAATATGGGACCGCTTGATGATATTCTGAAAATGATTCCCGGTGCGAATAAAATGAAAGGGATGGACAACCTTCAGATCGATGAGAAACAGATCGGTCATGTGGAAGCTATCATCCGTTCAATGACTACGCATGAAAAGGAACATCCGGAAACCATGAATGCATCCCGCAAGAAACGGATTGCCAAGGGAAGTGGCAGATCGATTCAAGAAGTGAACCGTCTACTGAAGCAATTCGAAGAAATGAAAAAGATGATGAAACAGGTTACGAACATGCAAAAAGGAAAGAAAAAGGGATTCAAATTCCCGTTCATGTAAGGTTTATTTTAGGTCGAAACTGAAGCGAAATACAGGTCGAAGCCATGTATTTCAACACTTTTTTCACCTGTTAAGAAAAAAACCTTTACAAACATGCAAGACATTTGATATTATACTATCTTGTGTGAAACTATTCGGAGGTGCTTATTTAAAATGGCAGTAAAAATTCGCTTAAAACGTATGGGAGCTAAAAAATCTCCTTTCTATCGTATTGTAGTTGCAGATTCTCGTTCACCACGTGACGGACGTTACATTGAAGTGGTAGGAACTTATAACCCGGTGACTCAACCAGCTAAAGTTGAAATCAACGAAGAGCTTGCTCTTAAATGGTTACAAGATGGAGCTAAACCATCTGATACAGTTCGTAACTTATTCTCTACACAAGGCATCATGGAAAAATTCCATGTTGCAAAAAACAGCAAGTAATCGACGGTAGTTGATGAAAGCACTGATTGAAACGATTGTTTCAGCACTTGTGGATTATCCGGAAGAGGTCATCGTGACCTCCAAGGAAGAATCCGACCGGATTGTTTATATCCTCTCCGTTCATAAAGAGGACATGGGCAAGGTGATCGGTAAACAAGGGCGTGTTGCTAAGGCGATTCGGACTGTGGTATATGCAGCAGGATCTTCACAGCAGAAGAAAATCTATTTGGAGATTTCCGAATAAGGAGGGTTAATACCCCTCCTTTTTTTGTACTTCAAGAAGGTGAAATTCCGACTGGGATCCTAATTGAATAGACCAGGACTTTAAACTTTACGCCTTTTTAAGACGCATCTTTTACCGATTTACGTTATACTTAAGAGAATGACCCCCATTTCAAAAAGATTACCCCATCATACATATTTTTTGAATGAAATAAGAAATCATAGATAATAGGAGGTGCTGGAATGAAAATTCTCCAAAATGTAATCGTTAACCAAGTATTAACGGAATCCAGCAAGAATCAGCTCCTCGAGAAATACAAGTCAAAACGCCTTCAGCTTCAAAAAGAGAGTGAACAGCTTCGCTTTGAACTGAAAAAACTTGAAAAAACAAGAACTCTCCAACCTGCTAGTCTCCGTGCTCATTTTGAAAAAGAAATAAATCAGAGGCAAGAAAAAATTAAACTGCTTGAATTTCAAATGGAGCAGTTGGAGATCCTTCCCGCAGGTAGTGAATTGAAGGAACGAGAAGTTCAAAGTATCATTGATGTGGAAATTGGGGCAGATTGGGACGAAATTATGGCAACGAAGACCATTGTCATTAAAGATGGAATCGTCTCGGAAATTCGTTAGAGGTGAAAGAATGGAAAAATGGTTTAATGTAGGTAAAATTGTCAACACACATGGCCTTTTAGGAGAAGTCCGTGTTATTTCTTCAACAGACTTTCCGGAAAAACGATACAAAGTGGGAAATACTCTGTATTTGTTTAGGGACACGGAGAAAAAACCTTTGCCGCTTATCATCAGGTCGCATCGCACCCATAAAAACTTTAACCTGTTGACGTTCGAGAACTATTATAACGTCGGACAGGTCGAGGCTTTTAAAAACGGGGTCCTGAAAGTCAAGGAAGCGCAGCTTGGTAAATTGGACGAAGGTGAGTTCTACTTCCATGAAATCATTGGCTGTTCGGTATTTACGGATGAAGGCATGGAAGTTGGGGAAATCATTGAGGTTCTTACGCCTGGTGCCAATGATGTTTGGGTCATTAAGAAAGCTGGCAGTAAGGACATCCTGATCCCATATATTGATCAAATTGTAAAAGAAGTGGATATTTCCGCTAAAAAGGTCATCATTACACCGATGGAAGGACTTTTGGACTGATGAAAATCGATGTGCTTTCGCTTTTTCCAGAAATGTTCGAAGGGGTATTTGGTTCGTCAATCTTAAAAAAGGCTGCGGAAAAGCAGGCTGTCAGCTACAAGGTGACCAACTTTCGAGATTATGCAGATAATAAACATTCGACGGTAGACGATTATCCGTATGGCGGCGGTGCCGGAATGGTATTGAAGGCACAACCGATCTTTGATGCTGTGGAAGCTCTAAAAGGGCAAGGTGAGCTAACCCCAAGGGTAGTCCTGCTTTGTCCCCAGGGAGAGCGTTACACGCAGAAAAAAGCCGAAGAGTTTGCTGAAGAGGAACATCTCATTTTCATTTGCGGGCATTATGAAGGCTATGATGAGCGCATCCGGGAGCATGTCGTCACTGATGAAATATCGATTGGTGACTTTGTGCTTACAGGTGGGGAATTGGGTGCAATGGTCATAATTGACAGCATTGTGCGCTTGCTGCCTGGCGTTCTTGGAAATGTTGACTCCCCGATTCTTGATTCCTATTCTTCTGGTTTGTTAGAGCATCCCCATTATACTAGACCTGCAGATTTCCGGGGGATGAAAGTTCCCGATCCGCTAATATCCGGGAATCATAAAAAAATCGATGAATGGCGGATGAAGGAATCTCTGCGCAGAACTTGGATTCGACGTCCGGATTTGCTCGATAGTTATGAACTATCGGAAGTTGAAAAAAAATTATTATCCGAGATTAAAAAAGAAGACTGATGTCTATTGCATCGACGTTTATAGTGTGATAGGATATAACTTGTGACTTGGGCAAAATGCTCAGTCTTATAACGATGTTCCGCTGCAAACAATAAGTATTTGCAAGAGCGTCCAGGAGGAGTTGAAATCGATGCAAAATCTTATTAACGAAATCACAAAAGAACAACTTCGCTCAGATCTTCCATCATTCAGACCTGGTGACACAGTACGTGTACACGTAAAGGTTATTGAAGGAACTCGCGAACGTATCCAGTTGTTTGAAGGCGTTGTAATCAAACGTCGTGGCGGCGGAGTTAGTGAAACTTTCACAGTACGTAAGATCTCTTACGGCGTTGGAGTAGAACGTGCTTTCCCTGTTCACACACCAAAAATTGCGAAACTAGAAGTTATCCGTCACGGTAAAGTACGTCGTGCGAAACTTTATTACCTACGCGAACTTCGTGGTAAAAAAGCACGTATTAAAGAAATTCGTCGTTAATCCTTCGAATATCTTCATGCGGGTTTACCATGATCCACATAAGGTGAATAACCAAACAGTATCATGCAAAAAAAGGGAGCTTGTTAATCAGGCTCCCTTTTTGCACTTTAAGAAACGATGAATACACATACGGTGAAAACTATATAGAATCCTGCTCGCTATAGCGTCCGCAACATGTTAAAATAATTGTTGATATGCTTCAAAAAGGGTGGGTAAGGATGGCGAAAAAGAAAAATGAATTGTGGGAATGGACGAAGGCGGTCATAATCGCGGTTATAGCGGCGACGCTGATTCGTTATTTCCTCCTGGCTCCTATTGTTGTGGACGGTAATTCCATGATGCCGACATTAAAGGATACGGACCGCATGATCGTTAATAAAATCTCCTATTCGATTGGCGAACCGAAAAGATTCGACATTATCGTTTTCGAAGCTCCTGAAGGCAAAGATTACATAAAACGGGTCATCGGATTGCCAGGGGAAAAAGTGGAATATAGAGATGATACTCTTTACGTGAATGGAAAAGCTTATGATGAGCCATACTTGGATGAATATAAAGAACAATTGATTGATGGCGGGGATTTGACGGAGCCTTTTACATTAAGTGATGTCATAGAACAAGGAACGGTACCTGAGGACACTCTATTTGTCCTAGGGGATAATCGTCGTTTTAGTAAGGATAGCCGCCATATTGGCGTAGGTGTCGTTCCTTACAATAAAGTGTTAGGAAAAACTAAATTAGTTTATTGGCCGATTGAAGACTTTCGATTGGCGGAATAGTAGGAAGGTGGATTCCATTGACAATACAGTGGTTCCCTGGCCATATGGCCAAAGCAAGACGGGAAGTAACAGAGAAATTAAAACTGATCGACATCATCTTTGAACTTGTGGATGCCCGGATTCCGGCATCTTCACGAAATCCGATGATCGATGAAATCATTCAGCATAAACCGAGGGTTATCCTATTGAATAAAGCTGATATGGCAGATCCGGTAAAAACTAATTTGTGGCTTGAGCATTATAAATCGCAGGGGAAAACGGCGATTGCCATTAATTCGCAGGCAGGAAACGGTTTAAACCAGATTACAGCTGCTGCCAAAAAACTTTTAAAAGAGAAGTATGAGCGGATGGAATCAAGAGGAATAAAGCCGAGAGCGATCCGTGCCATGATAGTCGGCATTCCGAACGTAGGGAAATCGACATTAATCAATCGACTTGCCAAAAAGAACATTGCCAAAACAGGGAATACTCCTGGCGTCACGAAAGCGCAGCAATGGATAAAAGTTGGTAAGGAATTGGAATTGCTGGATACGCCGGGGATTCTCTGGCCGAAATTCGAGGATCAAGAAGTTGGTTTGAAGCTGGCATTGACAGGTGCGATCAAGGATACGATTTTAAACTTGCACGAAGTCTCTTTATACGGTCTTCGCTTTTTGGAAAAAGAATATCCGGATAGAATGAAATCCCGTTATAACCTGGATGTAATTCCGCAGGAAACGCTCGAATTGTTCGATGCTGTCGGAAAGTTCAGGGGCTGTTTGGCATCTGGGGGCTTCATCGATTATGATAAAACCGCAGAGTTGGTCGTACGTGAAATCCGTTCAGAAAAGATGGGCCCGCTTACGTTTGAGGTCCCATTGGATTATGAAGAGGTTGATATCCCCGATTAACATGAAGTGATACGGAGCTGGAGTTGGATGTCGAAAAGATATTTCTTTTTGATGTCTCTTTTCCGCTCCGTATTTTTCTGAACTGAAAAAAGGAAGCAAGACTGCCGATAATTAATATGATGGGTGATAAAAGATGATAACTGCAATGAGCATTAAGGAAATCTCCTCAAAGTTAATGACAATAAGAGAGCCCGAAGATTCATTTTTACAAGAATGCCGGGAGGACGGAAGAAAGGGAGTAACCGACTTAGTAAGCAAATGGCAAAGAGCTTATGAAAAAGAACAACATCTAAGGGATGCTTTCACGGAAATGACAGAGTTTGAACGGCAATTGCGAAAACAGGGGTTTTCCATTTTGGCTGGTATCGATGAAGTGGGAAGAGGACCGCTCGCAGGACCAGTTGTGACGAGTGCAGTCATCTTGCCTGAATCTTTTTATTTGCCGGGTCTTAATGATTCTAAAAAAATTCCAGAGTCAAAAAGGGAACGGTTTTATGAGATGATTTTTAAGGAAGCACTATCAATAGGTGTGGGTGTTGTACATAGCGAAGTTATTGATGAAATCAATATATACCAAGCCACGAAAAAGGCGATGGTAGCCGCAGTGAACGATTTGACAGAACTTCCTGATCATTTGTTGATTGATGCGATGGAACTGGATGTGCCGATTCCGCAGCTTTCACTCATAAAGGGGGACGCAAGAAGCATTAGCATCTCTGCGGCCTCTATAATAGCGAAAGTGACCCGTGATAGGATGATGAAGGAATATGGTGAAAAATATCCGCAATATGGGTTCGAAAAGCACATGGGTTACGGGACGAGCCAACATTTAGAAGCACTCGGCACGCACGGGCTTACACCTTGGCATAGAAGAAGTTTTGCACCAGTTAAGGAAATCGCTGCACGAACGAAGGGCTAAGGGGGGATGAGTGGTGCAATCCATAACAAGCGGCAAACCCGTTTCTTCACCCATTGAAGTAAAAGGATTTGTGAGTTTGAAAAACGGGCAAATCCTTATCGGGAAGGCGAATAAGGTTTTTCCTGACCAAACAGCCGAGGTACAGATTGGCCATCAAAAAATGATTGCCAATCTCGAAATCCCGCTACGGTCAGGAGAAATGTACTGGTTTCAAGTGAGGCACCCAATAGAAGGGGGTGTCGTGTTAAAAGCTTTAGATTCCCCCGATTTGAACGTTTCCGGCTTAAAGGGAACGGCTGCGCAATTGATCGCTCATCTCGGCATGACGCCTGAACCGGCCGCTACGAAACTTGCCGAATACCTCCTGACAAATCGGCTTCCGATAACTAAGGAAACCTTTCAGTCCGCTTTGCAATGGTTAAAAGCTGCTGATGCTGCAGAAGCTGGTCTACCTGTAATAAAATCGATGTTCATTCAGCAACTGCCATTTGTAAAAGATGTATTTGATGCATTATTTACACAGTACAAAGGTGAACCTTTCCACAAACTACTCAGTGTCTTCAAGCAACAGCTGCAAGATGTCGGGGCAGTAACGAGGACGGCCGTCAAGCTTATGGATGTATTGGACTCTTTACATGTTGTTAAACAGAACCAGCTTCAACAAAATGGTTTGCAAAACCTAGTGGCCACTTGGCTGGATCCCGATTCAACGCCAGAAATGAAATCCGGAGCATTTTCCCTGCTTCAAAAGACGGGTTTAATTCCAAAGGGAATTACAGAATCTGTCTTTCTGGAAAGCTTAATGGATGGAGCTGAGGCGAGGTCCGGTATGGCCAAGATTTCAGTGATTGATAAATTACACCAAGGATTGCAGTTGCTATCCGGGGCAAAAAGCGGTGCATTTGCAAAAGTTGAAGAGATCGAACCGACCATTAATCGCATATTTAACGGTCATGATCACCTGCCAGCTGATATCCACTCGATACAGAGAAAAAACATTTCTGCAGAAAAACTTTCCCCTCTTGCCTTTCATTTACTCCAAAGTGCTTTTACCGAAGCAACAGCTAAAAAGGCAATAGGCGGAAAAAAAGAAGTGAATGACCTTATAGGCTACTTGAATATGGATACAGAGCAAATAGAGGAGTCGAAGGGTATGGTGGCTGAATTACTGTTTCAGTCGCTTAATAAGCTTCCTGAAGCCCGATACGTTAGGATTAATGAGAAGCTTGTCCTTTCACATGTACTGGAAGCCGAGTTTCAAAAAATCGATTTCACCAATGGGCCGTTGCACACCAACTAAAAGAAATGACCAAGGTCCTTGGCCTTCAGCTGGAACATGCACTCATTAATCTTTCTGGAGATGATATGAAGGAGATCCCGAATGATTTAGAGACACTTAAACCGCTGCTGCTTAAATTGCTGAATGAGCAAATTCCGGCATCTATCAAGGAAATGGCAGAACAAATCCTAAATCGGATTACTGCGCAACAGATCCTTTCACAGGAAAATGGGCCGATTCAGAATTTGCTCCTGACACTTCCACTCAATTTGGGATCGATTCAAACGGACCTAACTTTACAATGGAGCGGAAGGAAAACAAAAGATGGCAAAATAGACCCGGATTACTGCCGAGTCCTATTTTATTTAGAATTGGAACGTCTTAAAGAAACTGTCATCGACATGCAGGTTCAAAACCGAATCATAAAAGTGACGGTCATCAATGGGCATGGTGCGGTCCTTGAAGAGGCAGCCGGTCAATATCTTGACATCCTAAGAGAGAATCTCGGAAAAATGGATTACAGATTATCAGGGGTTTCATTTGTAAAACCCGTGAATGAAAAAGAGCGGGACCTAAGGGTAAAACCGATTCCTTTTTCAGAAGCCGGTCCATATAGCGGAGTGGATATTCGAATATGATAAATGATCTACGAAAAGAAGCCATTGCCTTAAAGTATGATCAAAGAACATCCAAAGCGCCCGTCATATTGGCGAAGGGGAAAGGTAAAACGGCTGAAAAAATTCTGGAAAAGGCCATGAAACTGGATATACCGGTCCAGAGGGACGAATCGCTTGCTGCACTTTTAGGTCAATTTGATATAAATCAAACGATTCCCGAAGAATTATATGGAGCAGTTGCAGAGGTATTTGCATTCATTTATAAAGTTGACAAAGAAAAGAATCGGTAGGATCCTAGTTTTCCATGTGATTTCACCAAATGGAGTTCTGTTGGTTTATGTAGAATATTAGGGAAATCACTGGTGTATTTTCATTATATTAAAAAAATACTAAACTATTAACAAAAGGACAAGGCAATGGCTTTGTCCTTTTGCTTTTATTTAGGGTCAGTCAAAGGATAACCGTAATTTCTCATGAAAAGATCTCTGAGTCAATATGATGAAAAGGCTTTTATGATAGCGTTTTCAATAGATTTATAACAGTAATGACTTTTTTGTACAGAGCAAAAATAAATGATTTTAATAAGAAAAAAACCAACCGCAAAGAAGGTTTTTTCCATTTTACACAGGGGTATGGAAGTATATTATAATAATATTTTAAAAATTTTGTGAAAGAAAATTATGCACGAAGGAGAATTTTGTTGTAATATGATAGAGAAAACACGCATTAAATTCCGAAGTTGTTTTTTAGTAGATAAGGAGGATGGGAAATGAATATCCATGAGTATCAGGGGAAAGAGATATTGCGACAATACGGGGTATCCGTTCCAAATGGCCGGGTTGCCTTTACTGTTGATGAAGCAGTGGAAGCAGCGAAGGAGTTAGGTACGGAAGTTGTTGTCGTAAAAGCTCAAATTCATGCGGGCGGCCGCGGGAAAGCCGGCGGAGTCAAGGTAGCGAAGAATCTTGATGAAGCACGTACATATGCAGAAGAAATTCTTGGCAAGACGTTGGTGACCCATCAAACAGGACCTGCAGGCAAGGAAGTTAAGCGTTTACTTATTGAAGAGGGCTGCGACATTACGAAAGAGTATTATATCGGGCTGGTCCTTGACCGTGCTACGAACAGTGTCGTGTTGATGGCTTCTGAAGAAGGCGGAACGGAAATTGAGGAAGTGGCCGAAAAGACGCCAGAGAAAATTTTCAAAGAAGTAATCGATCCGGTTGTCGGCCTGACTGGCTTCCAAGCACGGAGAATTGCATTCAATATCAATATTCCGGCTTCACTTATAAATAAAGCTTCCAAGCTGATGGTTAACTTATATACTGCTTTCGTTGAAAAAGATTGCTCAATCGCAGAAATCAACCCATTAGTGGTTACGGGCGACGGCAATGTAATGGCACTTGATGCTAAATTGAATTTTGATGATAATGCGATTTACCGCCAAAAAGACATCGCGGAATTCCGTGATTTGGATGAAGAGGATGCAAAAGAGATTGAAGCATCCAAACATGGCCTTAGTTACATATCGCTTGACGGAAATATCGGATGCATGGTTAATGGTGCCGGGCTTGCTATGGCGACGATGGACATCATTAAACATTATATGGGAGATCCGGCTAACTTCCTTGACGTTGGTGGCGGCGCCACTGAGGAAAAAGTGAAAGAGGCTTTCAAAATCATCCTTTCCGATAAAAATGTTAAAGGCATCTTCGTTAATATCTTCGGAGGAATCATGAAATGTGACATCATCGCAACAGGCGTCGTGGCTGCTGCTAAAGAGCTTGGCCTGGATGTCCCTCTTGTTGTTCGTCTTGAAGGAACGAATGTGGACCTTGGCAAAAAGATTCTAAAAGAGTCAGGTTTAAATATTACGGCTGCTGAATCAATGGCTGATGGAGCACAAAAAATAGTATCACTTGTAGGATAATAGGCAGGGGGGAACATAATGAGCGTTTATATTAATAAAGATACGAAAGTGATCGTTCAGGGAATCACTGGTGCAACAGCATTATTTCATACAAAACAAATGTTGGAATACGGCACGAAAATCGTTGGAGGAGTCACTCCGGGTAAAGGTGGAACAGAGGCGGAAGGGGTACCTGTATTCAATACAGTTTCCGAAGCTGTCACTGAAACCGGAGCGAATGCTTCCGTTATCTATGTACCGGCGCCATTTGCTGCTGATGCAATTCTGGAAGCCGTAGACGCAGAACTTGATCTTGTCATTTGTATCACGGAACATATTCCTGTCCTGGATATGGTCAAGGTTAAGCGGTACATGGAAGGCAAAAAAACTCGCTTGATCGGACCGAACTGCCCAGGTGTCATTACTCCTGAAGAGTGTAAGATTGGTATCATGCCAGGATATATCCACAAAAAAGGCCATGTAGGTGTAGTTTCACGTTCTGGAACTTTAACGTACGAAGCCGTTCACCAATTATCGCAAGCAGGCATCGGGCAATCTTCGGCTGTCGGTATCGGTGGGGATCCAGTTAATGGAACGGATTTCATTGACGTATTGAAGGCATTCAATGATGATCCGGAAACACATGCTGTGATTATGATCGGGGAAATCGGCGGAACGGCAGAAGAAGAAGCAGCAATCTGGGTGAAGGAAAATATGACTAAGCCAGTTGTTGGTTTCATTGGTGGCCGTACGGCTCCTGCCGGTAAACGCATGGGACATGCTGGTGCCATTATCTCAGGAGGAAAAGGAACTGCTGACGAGAAAATCCGCGTTATGAACGAATGTGGAATTAAAGTTGCCGAAACTCCATCCGTAATGGGTGAAACATTGATTTCCGTCTTGAAAGAAAAAGAGATATACGAACCTTGTAAAACACATTAATTTAAGCTGGGCCGACCTTTTTTTGGGTCGGTCTTATTTTCCTCCAATTTCCTCGGGAGACACCTAGTACATCACTATCAACCTACCACTAAAAATATCCGATTAGGGGCGTTTCAAATTGAATAAAAAAGAAAAGTTAATCCATCTCCATCATTGCCGCGGGGCAGGATGGAAATCAATCCAAACAATCATGTCCAAAGACCCGTCATTATCTTCCCTGTTCACGACGGATTACGTTGAATGGGCAAAAATGCTCCCTATCCCTTCAAATAAGCTTAACCTCTTTTTCAAAGATTTACATTCACTCAATACCATCGATAAACTTAAAAATTACGAAGATAGCCAAATCCATTGTTTGACGATCTTCGATGATGAATATCCTTTTTTGCTGAAGCAAATATTCGATCCTCCGTGGGTTCTTTATTATAAAGGTGATAAGAAGCTTTTAACAAGGAAGAATACGCTAGGTGTTGTTGGAACACGTAAGCCAACCTCGTATGGTCTGGAGGCCTTAAAATCGATTCTATTACCGCTTGTAAAGAAAAAGTTCGTGATCATAAGCGGAGTGGCGGCTGGAATCGATGCAGAGTCACATAAGATCACATTAAGGGGAGGCGGAGATACGATTGGGGTTTTAGGAGGGGGGCTTATGCAAATATATCCGAAATTCAATGTTACCCTTGCTGAAGAAATCATCAATAAAGGCCTGCTTATATCTGAGACTCCACCGGAAATGAAGGCGGAACCTTGGATGTTTCCGCTTAGGAATCGAATCATCAGTGGATTATCACAGGGAGTATTCGTGGTCGAGGCAAAAGAAAGAAGCGGTTCCCTTATTACGGCACAAGCTGCTTTGGAACACGGCAGGGAGGTATTTGCGCTTCCTGGCAATGTTACGAGCCCTGAATCACTGGGGACCAATCAATTGATTTCCGATGGTGCCAAACTTGTTTTGAGTTACAGGCAGATCGAGGAAGAGTTTTGAACAATATAATATAGAAGATAGACGGAGAATCAAACGAGAAAAAAGAAAAAAAGGTGCTTTTTTAGAAGGATGGGTTGAATTATTAGACAAAAAGGTTGAAAATATTGTAAAACTGTTATAAGTTTTGCAAATGGCACCTCTTGTCAAAATACCTATTAATAAATGAATCAGCATGCTTTGAAAAGTAAAGAGGTGTTGACAAATGATTTTTGAATGATTAATAATAGTGAAGATTTATATTACCTCTTTGAGGAGGATTTATTGGATGTCAGAATACTTAGTGATTGTGGAATCGCCCGCAAAGGCGAAAACAATAGAACGTTACTTGGGAAAAAAATATAAAGTAAAGGCTTCCATGGGGCATGTTCGAGATTTGCCTAAAAGTCAAATGGGTGTCGATGTTGAACATGAATATGAACCTAAATATATAACTATCCGCGGCAAAGGCCCGGTTTTAAAAGAATTGAAAACCGCTGCGAAAAAAGCGAAAAAAATTTATCTCGCGGCTGACCCCGACAGGGAAGGGGAAGCCATTGCCTGGCATTTGGCTCACAGTCTTGATGTTGACGTTAACTCAGATTGCCGCGTGGTATTCAACGAGATCACGAAAGAGGCTATCAAAGAATCATTTAAATCGCCGAGGCCAATAAATATGAAATTGGTTGATGCCCAGCAGGCAAGAAGGATCTTGGATCGTTTAGTCGGATACAATATAAGCCCGCTTTTGTGGAAAAAGGTGAAAAAAGGCTTAAGCGCGGGACGGGTCCAATCGGTTGCTGTACGGATGATCATTGACCGGGAGAAGGAGATCAAAGATTTTATCCCGGAAGAGTATTGGACAATCAAGGCTGATTTTGTAAAAGGAAAAGAACAGTTTGAAGGTTCCTTCTTCAGCCTTGGTGGCGAGAAGAAGGAATTAAATACCGAAGAGGACGTCAAAAAAGTGCTCGCTTCTTTAAATGGCGGCGAATTTACGATAGGAGCTGTGGCTAAAAAGGAAAGAAGGCGCAATCCAGCTTCCCCTTTTACAACTTCTTCCCTGCAACAGGAAGCGGCACGTAAATTGAATTTCCGTGCAAAGAAAACCATGATGCTTGCTCAGCAGCTTTATGAAGGAATCGAGCTTGGCAAGGAAGGTACAGTCGGGTTAATCACTTATATGAGAACCGATTCAACCCGGATTTCCGATGTTGCGAAAGAGGAAGTCCATACCTTCATTCAAAATAATTATGGTAAAGATTATGTTCAGGTTGAACAGCGCAAGGAGAAAAAACAAACTAATGCCCAGGACGCCCATGAAGCAGTCAGGCCAACAAGCACATTACGTGAACCGGGTGTAGTCAAGGAGTTCTTATCCAGAGATCAATTCCGTCTTTATAAATTGATATGGGAACGATTCGTTTCTAGTCAAATGTCTTCGGCAGTCATGGATACGATGAGCATCGACCTGCATAACGAAGATGTCATCTTCAGGGCAAATGGTTCAAAAATTAAATTTCCGGGTTTCATGAAGGTATATGTTGAAGGGTCCGATGACTCGGTGGAAGAAAAGGAAAATGCACTTCCGGATGTGAAAAAAGGAGATCAATTCTTTTCAAAAGATATCGAGCCGAAGCAGCATTTCACACAGCCTCCGCCCCGATATACTGAAGCCCGTCTTGTCAAAACCCTAGAGGAACTGGGAATAGGCCGTCCTTCTACATATGCCCCTACCTTGGATACGATTCAAAAACGGGGCTATGTTACCTTGGATAATAAACGGTTCATCCCGACAGAGCTTGGTGAGATCGTTCTTGAATTGATACGCGAATTCTTCCCGGATATTCTTGATGCAGAGTTCACTGCCAAGATGGAACAGGAATTCGACAGCGTCGAGGAAGGCAGTATCGAATGGATAAAGGTCATTGATGAATTTTATAAAGAATTTGCAGTTCATCTGGCTAAAGCCGAAGTCGAGATGGAGAAAATTGAAATTAAAGATGAACCTGCTGGTGAAGATTGCGTGGAATGCGGACATGGGATGGTCTTTAAGATGGGGCGTTATGGAAAGTTCATGGCATGCAGTAATTTCCCGGATTGCCGTAACACAAAGCCAATCGTTAAAGAAATCGGTGTCAAATGCCCAAAATGTAAAGAAGGAAACATTATTGAAAGGAAAAGTAAAAAACGCCGCATATTTTACGGGTGTGATACCTACCCTGGATGTGACTTCATATCATGGGATAAACCACTGCCGCGGAGTTGTCCAAAATGTGAAGGTACACTTGTTGAGAAAAAACTCAAAAAAGGCGTCCAGGTCCAGTGTATGGATTGTGATTTCAAAGAAATGCCCCAAGCATAGAAAAGACCGTAAAATCGTTTACTTTCCCTGGGAATTATCGAAAAACCCTAAATATAAATTGACTCGGCATCTGCCGGGTTTCTTTATGTTCAGGAAAGTATGATATCATGATAATAAGTGGATTCGCTTCCAAGAAGAAAATGGATAAAGCTTGAAACTTTTTTATTTAGGCCATGTGATGTAAAATTCAGTGGACAAGTACATTCTTTTAAAGATATAATTCCTATTTGCGTCCGTTACCCTTTTTAAAAAGATGGATTGCAGGAAGAATGCCGGCTTTGTGGCATATGCTTTAAAATTATCGTTAGCAGGAATGAGTATTTCGGGTATAAATACATAGATATCGTTAAAAATGAAAATTTTATGAAAGCAGTTTTAATGATAAATGATCCTGTCTTATCATATCTATACATGGAGGTTCGAAAAATGAAAGAAACAAAAGTAAGTGTAATCGGTGCTGGGCTTGCTGGAAGTGAAGCGGCGTGGCAGTTAGCTAAAAGAGGAATTAAAGTCGATCTATATGAAATGCGCCCTGTAAAACAAACGCCAGCCCATCATACCGATAAATTCGCTGAACTTGTTTGTTCCAATTCACTTCGGGCAAATACTTTAACAAATGCAGTTGGTGTATTAAAAGAAGAAATGCGTATCCTGGATTCGGTCATCATGTCCGCAGCAGATGCTTGTGCTGTACCGGCTGGCGGTGCTTTAGCTGTTGATCGTCATGAATTTGCCGGTCTTGTTACGGAAAGGGTCAAAAATCATCCAAATGTGACTGTCATTAATGAAGAAGTGACGGAAATTCCGGAAGGTCCTACCGTCATTGCAACCGGTCCGCTTACAAGTCAGTCACTATCTGACAGCTTAAAGCAAATCATGGATGAAGAATACTTGTACTTCTATGATGCTGCCGCGCCAATTCTTGAAAAAGACAGCATCAACATGGATAAAGTATATTTGAAATCCCGTTATGATAAAGGGGAAGCAGCTTATTTGAACTGTCCGATGACGGAAGAAGAGTTTGACCGCTTTTATGAAGCATTGATCGCTGCTGAAACAGTACCACTTAAAGAATTCGAAAAGGAAATCTTTTTTGAAGGCTGCATGCCCATTGAAGTGATGGCATCACGAGGGAAGAAAACGATGTTATTTGGTCCATTGAAGCCAGTTGGCTTAGAAGATCCAAAAACGGGAAAACGTCCTTTTGCTGTAGTTCAATTGCGTCAAGATGATGCGGCAGGAACACTTTACAATATTGTTGGTTTTCAGACACATTTGAAATGGGGGCCGCAAAAAGAAGTATTGCAGCTTATACCTGGTTTGGAAAATGCGGAAATTGTGCGTTATGGAGTTATGCATCGAAACACATTCATAAACTCACCTAATGTATTGAAGCCTACGTATCAATTCAAGAATCGGGATGATTTATTCTTTGCCGGTCAGATGACTGGTGTCGAAGGGTATGTAGAATCTGCTGCATCAGGACTTGTTGCAGGTATCAATGCTGCAAGGATCGTCCAAGGATTGGAGCCTATCATATTCCCTGCGGAGACGACGATGGGCAGCATGGCAAGGTATATAACGTCGACGAATGGTAAGAGCTTCCAACCGATGAATGCCAACTTTGGATTGCTCCCAGACCTAGAAGTGAGAATCAAATCCAAAAAAGAGCGGAACGAAACGCATGCTAAACGCGCTTTGGACACAATTCAGAACTTTGTGAAAAATTTGTAAAATATTTGCCTGCTGTTTTAAAGTATGATACTATTTATTAGCCTTTGCGAGGTGTTTCCATGATTAATCAAAAAAAGGCATTATCATCCTTCATCGAATATTTACAGATTGAAAAAAACAGTTCACAATACACCATTGAAAATTACAAACGTGATATTCACGAATTTTTTCTGTTCCTTAATGAACAGGGCATTGAGGATATCACGTCCGTTGAATATTTTGATGTCCGGTTATATTTAACGAATTTATATGAGAAAAACCTTTCTAAGCGCACTGTAGCAAGAAAAACATCTTGCTTGCGGAGCCTTTATAGATTTTTACTACGTGAAGGTGATGTGAAAGATAATCCTTTTTCTTTGGCTTCTTTACCTAAAAAGGATCAAAGACTGCCGCGTTTTCTTTATGAGAAGGAAATGAATCAGTTGTTTTCTTCTTTAAAGAAGGATTCACCGATAGGAATAAGGAACAATGCCTTACTGGAATTATTGTATGCTACAGGAATTCGTGTAAGTGAATGTTGTGAGATTAAACTGCAGGATATCGATCTTTCCTTAGGGACGGTACTGATCCATGGAAAAGGAAAAAAGGATCGCTACGTTCCGGTTGGTAGCTATGCACAGGAAGCGATAGATTTATACATACGTACAGCCAGGATGGAATTGACTTCGTCTGACGCCAAGGCGCATGTTTATTTATTTGTTAATTTTCGTGGAGACCCTCTGACACCTAGGGGAGTTCGCTATATATTGAATGAATTGATTAAAAAGTCAGCCGCAGATGGAAGTCTTCATCCCCATATGCTAAGGCATTCGTTTGCTACACACCTATTGAATAATGGGGCGGACATTCGCACGGTTCAAGAATTGCTTGGTCATTCTAAAATTTCATCAACGCAAGTGTATACGCATGTTACAAAAGACCAATTGAAAAAAGTCTACAATGCATCACATCCGCGGCCTTAAATGTTGAAAGGGGACACTTTATGACAACGATATTTGCAGTGCATCATAAAGGTGAATGTGCCATGTCCGGTGATGGGCAGGTTACTTTAGGAAATTCAGTAGTGATGAAGCATACGGCGAGGAAAGTAAGAAAAATCTTTAATGGTAATGTCCTTGCAGGTTTTGCAGGTTCCGTTGCAGATGCATTCACTTTATTTGAGATGTTCGAAGCTAAACTTGAAGAGTATAATGGCAATCTTCAGCGCGCTGCCGTCGAAATGGCAAAGCAATGGAGAAGTGACAATGTATTGAGAAAGCTGGAAGCCATGCTAGTCGTGATGGATAAGAACCATTTGCTGCTCGTTTCGGGCACCGGGGAAGTAATTGAACCGGATGACGGGATTCTCGCCATAGGATCGGGTGGGAATTATGCACTGGCTGCCGGCAGGGCATTAATGCGGTTTTCCAGTGACCAATTATCGGCAAAGGAAATCGCCCAATCATCTTTACAAATTGCAGCGGAAATTTGTGTATTTACGAATACGAATATAATCGTGGAAGAGTTGTAAGGAGGAGCGCAAATGTCAAAAAAAGCTAATTTAACACCGAGGCAAATCGTTGAAAAACTGGATCAGTATATCGTAGGGCAGCGTGAGGCAAAACGGGCAGTGGCAGTGGCTTTTCGGAATCGCTACCGACGTTCCCTTCTCTCGGATCAACTTCGTGATGAAGTCGTTCCGAAGAATATATTAATGATTGGACCGACAGGCGTTGGGAAAACAGAAATAGCTCGGAGAATGGCTAAATTGGTAGGTGCTCCTTTTGTAAAAGTTGAAGCAACGAAATTTACGGAAGTCGGGTATGTCGGCCGGGATGTTGAGTCGATGGTTCGTGATTTGGTGGAGACTTCCGTCCGCCTCGTGAAGGAAGAAAAGATGGCCAGCGTAAAGGAGCGGGCAGAAGAAAATGCAAATCGCCGCTTAATAGAACTTTTAGTGCCATCAACAAAAAAACAGAGTAATTTCAAGAATCCTCTTGAAGTCTTTTTTGGAGGCAATAACAATCAAGACGAACAGGATTCTGAAGAAAATTCCGAAGATTTAAGTTTGCAGGAAAAAAGAAAAACCGTCGCTGAAAAGCTGGCTAACGGTGAGTTAGAAAGTGAAATGATAACGGTCGAAGTGGAAGAACAGGCTGCTTCGATGTTTGATATGCTCCAAGGTTCGGGAATGGAACAAATGGGGATGAACATGCAGGACGCTTTAGGAAGCTTGATGCCGAAAAAAAGCAAGAAGCGCAAATTGAAAGTAAGTGAAGCAAGAACCGTTTTAACAAATGAAGAGGCGGCAAAATTGATTGATATGGATGAAGTCACTTCCGATGCAGTATACGGGGCTGAGCAAAATGGGATTATCTTCATCGATGAAATAGATAAAATTGCCAGTAAGCAATCTGGAAGTTCATCAGCGGATGTATCAAGAGAGGGTGTCCAAAGGGATATCCTGCCAATTGTTGAAGGTTCGACAGTAGTGACTAAATATGGTTCAGTTAAAACGGATCATGTCTTATTCATTGCTGCAGGGGCCTTTCACATGGCTAAGCCATCCGACCTTATCCCTGAATTACAAGGTAGATTCCCAATTCGTGTAGAATTGAACAAACTGACTGTAGATGACTTTGTACGGATTCTTCATGAACCGGATAATGCCTTGTTAAAACAATATGTTGCTTTATTAGAAACTGAAGGTATAGAAATTGAATTTTCTGACGATGCTGTTCGTAAGATAGCTGAAGTGGCCTTCGAAGTAAATCAAAACACAGACAATATTGGTGCAAGAAGACTTCATACCATTTTGGAACGGTTGCTTGAAGACTTATCTTTTGAAGCTCCGGAAATAACGATGGAGAAGATTACAATTACGCCCCAATATGTCGAAGGTAAGCTTGGTTCTATCGCCCGGAACAAAGATTTAAGCCAGTTTATCCTTTAATTAAGAAACAATCTTGGCAATGAACATAAAATTACGGAAATACAACTTCATAGTTATTGTGAACCATGGTATTTTTAGGAGGAACAAATCAAATGAACTTATTAGCAAAAACAAGAAAAATCAATGCAATGCTCCAAAAAGCAGCAGGTAAAGCAGTTAACTTCAAGGAAATGGCTGAAAGTTTAAGTGAAGTTATCGAAGCGAATGTATTCGTCGTCAGCCGCCGCGGGAAATTACTTGGCATAGCGGTAAGTCAGCAAATTGAAAACGAACGCATGTACAAAATGTTGGAAGATAAACAATTCCCTGAAGAGTACACAAAAAACCTGTTCAATATTCCTGAAACCTCTTCGAATCTTGATATCGAAAGCGAATATACTGCTTTCCCAGTCGAAAACAAAGAGCTTTTCGCAACTGGATTAACGACGATCGTACCGATTATGGGTGGGGGAGAACGTTTAGGAACATTGGTTCTTGCCCGATTACAAGAAAAATTTCATGATGATGATTTAATTTTGGCTGAATATGGTGCGACAGTAGTCGGTATGGAAATCCTGCGTGAAAAATCAGAAGAGATAGAAGAAGAAGCTCGTAGTAAAGCTGTTGTTCAAATGGCAATTTCCTCGTTATCTTACAGCGAATTGGAAGCTATTGAGCACATTTTTGAGGAGCTTAAAGGTAATGAAGGTCTGCTTGTAGCATCCAAAATTGCAGACCGTGTCGGCATCACCCGTTCCGTTATCGTAAATGCTCTACGGAAACTGGAAAGTGCCGGAGTCATTGAATCCCGCTCACTAGGAATGAAAGGTACTTATATCAAAGTATTGAACGATAAATTCCTTCTTGAATTAGAAAAGCTTAAAAATAATTAACATACTAAAAAAGCAGTCCTTTAAAAAGGGCTGCTTTTTTTTGTGGTATTTGGATCTGTTGCTTTCTGGGACTAATAAGCAAAAGCGGGTGAATGTCAGGGGGAGAAAGGAAAAAGAGGTAATTCGAATTAAATGGAAATATGAATATAGGCTTGGTTTCTATTAGAATTGAAAAAATAGTTGAATTTTTCTTAAAAAGAGGAATTATATTATTATAACTGTTGCAATAGTGAAAAAGGAACGTTGTTATAACTTTTAGATTGCTAAAACTCTATGGATAACGGGTTTAAGCTATTAGGGAATTTTGTCGAATAAATCAGCGTTTTGAAAAAAACGTTTTTTTCAAAAAAAGAAAAAAGGCAGTAAGCCTTTGTTTTCTTATAAATCCTTTATTTTAAAGGGTGAAATCAACTAAATTGAAATAATCAATTGAAAGTAAATGTGAAAATTAGTTCTAAAGTATCAGGTATATAGGTTTGTTTTTCGATATGATATAAAAGCTAATAGAAGTAAACTTTGGTTAATATGTAGAATATCATATTAAAATGTAATATTACGTAATATTAACCCTGTAATCATACTAATAAAAACGACAAACTTGAACAAGTTATGACAAATTTCGACGATAATAGGTCTAAAGTCTATGTGTTGTTTATGGACATAGTTATAATGTTTCTTTAAAATTAAAAACGTAATGTACTGGGTTAATTTATTGATAATGTAATTATTTGTAAATTATAGAAAGAGGTGATCGATGTGGATTTATTTTCAAATACTTTTCAATCACTAGAAAATGCCCTTAATTATTCCAATGTAAAACAAAAAGTCATTTCACAGAACATAGCCAACTCGGATACGCCTAATTATAAAGCCAAAGAGGTCAACAAAACACAATCCTTTAAGGCAGAGCTGGAATCTTACCTGGAGTCATATCGTACCGATGAACGGCATTTTACTTTCAAGTCAGAGGGGAGTCATACTTCTCAGGTCGTGATGCAGAAAAATGTCCGATATAACAATAATGGAAATAGCGTGGACGTTGATAAGGAAATGACGGAGCTTGCAGCCAATCAGATTTATTATAATGCAGTAACCGACAGGCTTTCAGGTAAGTTTCAATCATTGCAGAATGTAATTAGAGGAGGTAAGTGATGGGAATCTTCCAAAGTATAAACATGACCGGATCCAGCCTGACGAGCCAAAGGGTAAGGATGGATGTAATCTCTGCTAATATGGCTAATGCTGATACGACCAGGGCGGAATATGACGCGGAATCGAAAACATGGAAGCCGTATACAAGAAAATCGGTTGTGCTGCAAAGTAAGGAAAATGGTTTTTCAAGTTTCTTAAACGCAGCATCCCAAAAAACGAGCGAAGTAGGGAATGGAGTGAAGGTGACTGGAATAGTAAAAGATAAAACACCTTTTGAACTGGATTACAATCCCGAACATCCTGATGCCAATGAAGATGGTTATGTTGAAATGCCAAATGTCGACCCGCTTCGGGAGATGGTTGATTTAATGAGTGTCACACGTTCATACGAAGCAAATGTGACAGTTTTAAATGCATCAAAGGGAATGATGATGAAAGCTTTGGAAATTGGAAAATAAAAGTTTGAAAGGAGATTGTTGATATGGAGGGGATTTCTCTTTCTACAGTGAACAATGCAAGTAATGTATTGAAAAAAGATCAAAACAATACTAATACACCATACGAAGCACACCGAAATTTTGCGTCGGTATTAAAAGAATCAATTAATAAAGTCAACGAAACACAAGTGGCATCTGATGATCTTACAACCAAATTGGTTAATGGAGAGGATGTTGAGCTACATTCGGTGATGATAGCTTCACAAAAAGCCAGCGTTACCATGCAGGCTACATTAGAGGTTCGGAATAAGGTTGTGGAAGCCTACCAGGAAATGATGAGAATGAGTATATAGCATTTATTTTTTAACCTCATTATATAGAGAAAAATGACCAGGGGGAAAAAATCCCCCAATCATAAATTCATAGACTGACCGGGGGATTTAAATGAATGAAGTACTAGTGAATTTTAAAAACAAAATAACTGCTTATTGGACGGGCCGCAGTAAAAAACAAAAATTCATGATGATTGGTTCAGCAGCATTAATTATCACCATCATTACGGCAGTTTCAATTTTAACCACGCGTACGACGCTGGTGCCCTTATATTCCAACTTAACTCCATCGGAAACGGGGAGCATTAAAGAAAATTTAGACAGTCAAGGGATTATGAATGAAGTTTCTGAAAATGGAACGACCATAAAAGTTCCAGAAGAAAAACTGGATTCTCTTAAAGTGGAACTGGCAGCAGAAGGAATTCCGGAATCTGGCAGTATCGACTATTCCTTTTTTAGTCAAAGTGCTGGTATCGGAATGACTGAAAATGAATTCAATGTCATTAAACTGGACTCGATGCAAACGGAATTGGCCAGTTTAATAAAAAAGATTGATGGAGTAGAAGATGCCAGTGTTATGATCACTCTTCCTGATAAAGGAGTTTTTGTCAGTGATTCAGCTGGGGAAGCTTCAGCATCCATTGTATTGAATACGAAGCCCGGCTATAAATTTGAAGAAAGTCAAATCAATTCCCTTTATCATCTTGTCTCAAAAAGTGTTCCGAATCTCCCTACAGATAATATCGTCATTATGAACCAAGAGTTTGAGTACTTCGATCTTGAAAATGAAAATTCTTCTTTCGCGTCCGCATTTGCCACCCAAAATGAAATAAAAAAAGAAATAGAACGTGATATTCAAAGACAGGTGCAAAATATGCTTGGAACGATTATGGGGAGAGACAAAGTGGTTGTTTCAGTCACGACAGACATTGATTTTACTCAAGAAAATCGGGAAGAGAATTTAGTTGAACCGGTCGATGAAGAAAATATGGCTGGAATTGAGATTTCTGCGCAAAGGATCAATGAATCGTATAGTGGGGACGCAGCGGGTGCAGGAGGCGTTCCGCAAAGTGAGGATTCCTCAGATTCATTGGGATCCAGTTACGTTGAAGGCACTAACGGATCCGGTGATTATGAAAAAGTGGATGAAACGATAAATAGTGAAGTGAACCGAATCAAGAAAGAAATAGTCGAAAGCCCATATAAAGTTAAGGATTTAGGTATTCAGGTCATGGTCGAACCGCCCACCGCTGACGATCCGAATTCTTTATCTCAACAGAGTGTGGAGGATATTACACAAATCCTTGGTACGATAATACGCACGACAATCGAGAAAAAAGCTGAAGGGGAAGAACTGACGGACGAGGAGCTTAATAATAAAATTGCGATTTCCGTCCAGCCGTTTAACGGGAAAATGACGTTGCAAAAAGGTGAAACGAATCCTTCGTTACCAATATGGGCATACATCGTAGGCGGAGTGCTAATACTTGCCATTATCATTCTCTTAATCTTATTCCTCCGATCCCGAAAGCAAGCTGAAATGGAAGAGGAGTACGTGGTTGAAGAGGAAGAAGTCGTATTCGATGTTCCGGATTTGAACAAAGAGAAGGAAACGGAAGCATCTTTAAAAAGAAAACAACTGGAGAAGCTTGCAAAAGAAAAGCCAGATGAATTTGCAAAATTATTAAGAAGCTGGATAGCAGAAGACTAGGAGGCTTAAGAAAGTGACAGATAGAAAAAAAAAGGCCGGATTGACTGGCAAACAGAAAGCTGCCATCCTCCTTATTTCCTTAGGCCCGGATGTTTCTGCATCCGTATATAAGCATCTTTCTGAAGAGGAAATTGAGAGATTGACCCTTGAAATTTCGGGAGTGAGAAAAGTGGACTCCCATGATAAAGAAGAAATTCTGGAAGAATTCCATAATATTGCTTTAGCACAGGATTATATCTCGCAGGGCGGGATAGGATATGCGAAGCAGGTACTTGAAAAGGCATTAGGTACTGATCAGGCAACCGCCATCATTAACCGTTTAACATCATCCTTGCAGGTTCGGCCATTCGACTTTGCACGAAAGGCAGATCCTGGACAGATCCTGAATTTCATACAGAACGAGCATCCGCAGACCATTGCATTAATCTTGTCTTATCTTGATCCCACACAGGCTGGACAAATATTGTCTGAACTTCCGCAAGAGGTGCAGGCTGATATTGCAAGAAGGATTGCTTTAATGGATAGCACTTCTCCGGAAATCATCAATGAAGTGGAGCAAATACTCGAAAGGAAACTTTCTGCGACTGTAACCCAAGATTATACACAGACAGGTGGAGTGGAAGCTGTAGTAGATGTGTTGAATGGTGTTGACCGCTCAACGGAAAGAACGATTTTGGAGGCACTTGAAATCCAAGATCCGGAGCTTGCTGAGGAAATCAAGAAACGAATGTTTGTTTTTGAAGATATCGTTACCCTTGATGGCAGAGCGGTTCAGCGAGTAGTCAGGGAATCTGAAAACGAAGATCTTAAACTTTCTCTTAAAGTGGCTAGTGATGAAGTGAAGGAAATCGTTTTCAAAAACATGTCAAAACGTATGGTTGAAACCTTCCAGGAAGAAATGGAATATATGGGGCCAGTACGATTGCGTGATGTAGAAGAAGCACAATCAAGAATTGTTGCCGTCATTCGGCACCTGGAAGAAACTGGAGATATCGTGATTGCCCGCGGCGGAGGGGATGATATCATTGTCTAGGATTATCAAATCCCAGCAGGCTAACCAGGAGAAAAGCAAAAAGATTGCAATAAAAGTTCGCCCTTTCGACTTTCTTCAAAATGATGATGCAGCTGAGCGGAAAAACCTTCATTATATTCAATCTGATGAATTTCTCAATGATGCTAAACAGGAAGCGGAAACGTTATTGCTCGAAGCTAAACAAAAAGCCCAAGCAATTACTGCTGAAATCCAGCAAGACCGTGAACAATGGGAGAATCAAGAAAAAGCAATGTTTATTGAACAAGCTCAAAAAGAAGGGTATCAGCAGGGAGTCGAAGATGGGATCCAAAAGGGTTATAACGAGATTGCAGCGGAAATAGCCTTCGCAAAAGAAGTGGTAGAGTCCTCTAAAAAAGATTATCGGCACAATATCGAATCATCTGAAACCGTTATTCTGAATCTTGCCCTGAAGGTGGCAGAGAAAATTATCGGGCAACAGTTTGAAAAAGATGAAGAGTCTTTTTTATCCATAGTCAAAAGAGCCATCAAAGAGGTGAGGGATTACCGTGAAGTGCAATTGCATATCCATCCGATCCAATATCAATCGATTCTTTCTCATAAAGATGAGTTGATGGCAATCTTTCCGAAAGATACTGAGTTGTATATCTTTCCGGATGATGAGCTTGAAGCAGGCAGCTGTATCATCGAATCGGAAAACGGAAGGATGGACGCCAGTGTCGACAGTCAGCTGAAGGAAATAAAAGTGAAACTAACTGAATTGCTGGAAGGGGAGTAAAGATGAAAACTAGAGACCTTTTGCCCTTAGTTGATGAAGTTGATCCATTCAAACACTATGGACGGGTCAAATGTGTCGTGGGGCTAATGATAGAATCTCAAGGCCCTGAAAGCTCTGTAGGTGATGTTTGTTATATCTATACAGGTATACAAAAAAAGAAAAATCGAATCTTAGCTGAAGTTGTCGGTTTCCGTGATGAAATGGTTATTTTAATGCCATTTACAGCAGTTAGTGATATTGCACCGGGTTGTATCGTGGAAGGGAGCGGACGGAGCCTTGAGATAAAGGTGGGAAGCGGGCTAATTGGCAAAGTAGTCGATCCATTGGGACATCCCATTGATGACTCACTGCTTCCAAAAGGTCTCGCGACAATTTCTGTGGATCAAGATCCGCCGAATCCGATGAAACGACCTCCCATTAATGAACCGATAGATGTAGGAGTTCGGGTGATTGATAGTTTATTAACAGTTGGAAAAGGACAGCGTGTTGGTATCTTTGCAGGGAGCGGTGTCGGGAAAAGCACGTTGCTTGGTATGGTAGCAAGGAATACGACGGCTGACTTAAACGTAATCGGTCTTATTGGAGAACGCGGCCGTGAAGTTCGAGAATTCATTGAGAAAGATCTTGGACCAGAAGGGCTGGCACGATCAATCGTTGTAGTGGCGACATCTGACCAGCCAGCGTTGATGAGGATAAAGGGTGCTTTGACGGCAACTGCCATCGCGGAGTATTTTCGTGATAAGGGATTGAATGTGATGCTGATGATGGATTCGGTCACGAGGGTTGCGATGGCCCAGAGGGAAATTGGGCTTGCTATCGGGGAACCGCCGACGACCAAAGGGTATACGCCATCCGTTTTTGCCATCCTTCCAAGGTTACTCGAAAGAACGGGAACAAATCAGTTGGGGACCATTACAGCTTTTTATACGGTACTAGTCGACGGTGATGATATGAATGAACCGATTGCTGATGCTGTCAGGGGAATTTTGGATGGTCACTTCATCCTAGACCGTAACTTGGCCAATAAAGGACAGTTTCCAGCGCTCAATGTATTAAAGTGCATTAGTCGTGTCATGAACAATATTGTTGGTGACAAGCATAAAAATGCCGCAGAAAAATTGCGGGCAAGTTTATCGACCTATATGGAGTCGGAAGATTTGATTAATATAGGAGCTTATAAGAAGGGTTCTTCCAAACAAATTGATAACTCGATTACACGCTATCCGGAAATCATTTCATTTTTGAAGCAAGGAACCCATGAAAAAGCTTCCAAAGATAATAGTATCAACGCCCTTGTCGAATTGATGGAGAAAGGTGATTAATAATGATTTATCAATATAAATTCGAGAAGATCCTGACCATCAAAGAAAAAGAAAAAACCGATGCACTAGCTAAATATAATGCTGCTTTAAAAAAATTTGAAGAAGTGGCAGAAAAGTTATATAAGCTTTTAAAGAAAAAAGAAGAGTTGCTTGAGTTTCAACAGGAAAAGCTGCGAAATGGATTATCCGTTCAGGAAATTCGTCATCATCAGTTATTTATGGACAACTTGGAAAAACTCTTAAGCCACTGTCAACAGGAAGTCATTGAAGCGCGATATAAGATGAATAATCAACGGGATATATTAATGGAAAGAAATATTGAGGTTAAAAAGTACGAGAAATTGAAAGAAAATGGTTTTCTTAAATTCCTCGATGTCATTAAGGAAGCTGAGAACAAACAAATGGATGAAATATCTATCCGGCAATTCTTAAGCAAAGGCGTAAGGTGATGGAATGCGTAAAAAAAGTGAATCTAATGGATTGGAAGAATTGGAAGAAAGCAAGATAAGTAAGTTTCAATGGTTTCTTGTCATCTTCATTCCATTAATCTTTGCGGTAACTGTAGCGTTGATCGTTTTTACAGTTGCAGGGGTGAATGTAGTGGAAAAGGCAAAGGAAATGTCTGCGAAAATACCCTTCATTGAATCGGATCAAAAGGATGAAGAGAAGGGGAAGCCAGCCAAGAATGATGAGAAAGTTTCCATGAAACTCGAAAAATTAGAAACCGAGATTGAAAACAAGGAAAAAGAGATAGAAAAGCTTGAGGGCATCATTGATACACGTGACAAGGCCATTGCAAAGGCAGAAGCGGAAAAACAGCAGCTTCAAACAGAAATGAATCAATTTAGGGATAGTCAGAATAATAGTAAACAAGCGTTTAAAGATATAATCCGTACTTATGAAACTATGGCTCCCAAGAAGGCTGCACCTATCATTATGGAAATGAATGATGAAGATGCATTGGAGATTCTCTCAAGTATGAAAGCAGTCACTTTAGCTAAGGTTTTGGAGCAAATGAATACGGCTGATGCTGCAAGGTTAACGAAGAAACTAACGGAACAAAGTTCTTAAGTGGAAAGAGTGAGAAGGTGAATATATGAATTCAGCGATTAATTCTTTACTTCCCTTGGCATCATTAGGTCTAAAGGTACCAGTTAAGCCAAATCAGCAAACTGATTCAGAGTTTGGTTCAGTCCTTCAATCAGCCATTGGGACAGAACCTCCCATTCCATCGGATATAGGCGCCATCACCGAAGGACGAATGTCTGTAATAAAGGATTTGCTTGGTTTTTTGAAACTTGAAAGGCTAAGTGAAACAGGGGAAGAGAGAGTTGCCGAAGCCCCTTCTGTAAATCAACAAGACCACAACCTTATTTTACAGGTCCTAAAAAATGTAGGCGGAAATGATGAGGGTGCCTTTGATGATTTCTTTGGGAGCATCGAGGATCTGGATTTAGAACAAGAAGTGGATGACTTCAGCCTGAATCCACAAAGTTTGTTATCAGCCAATGTCATGGATCTGTATACCATCCTGAAAAAAATTACTGTTTTGAGCGAAGAAAAATGGCATGACCCCTCATTATCCGGTGTGGTGAATCTTTTGAAGCTGGTGAAAATTCAAGATCTTCTCTCGGAAAATAAGGATATGACCCTAGATGAAGCGGCCATCCAGAAACAAATGAAACACCTGCTTGAAGGGTTAACGGGAAAGTTGGAGAGATGGCTGTCCAATCAGTCAAAAGCAGAACCTGATCAATCCTACACTCTGGAGAAAGGGCAAACTAAAACATTAGAAACATTGAAAAGTGCATTCTCGCAATTATCCGGGAGTGACAAGGGAAATAAAGACGGGACAGTAAGCAGCGGTGTGACTTTGCAAAGTCCGGATAGTGGTAAACATCAAGGGACTGGTATGCCTTTTCTCATGACAAAGCTGGAGCAATTCGTCTTGGCAGCTCCCAAAGGTGAGCAAACTGTCAGTCAAGAAGAGTTTGTTAAACAATTTGAAAATATTTTGAGTAAGGCGAACTTTAGCGGAACTAACGGTGTAAATAAACTTTTGATCAGAGTGACTCCTGAACATTTAGGGTCCCTAAGAATCGAGTTGATTCAAAAGGATGGTATGCTGTCAGCCAAGATTATGGCCTCTACTGCTCAGGCCAAAGATATGCTGGAGAATCAGATTCATGGCTTAAAACAAGCCTTTAGCGGACAAAACATTCAAATTGAAAGAATTGAAATATCACAGGCCTTCAATGCTTTTAACTCTGAGAAATTCAGCCATAAAGATGCTGATGAACATAATGAACAACAGGAGAGTAAGGAAGAAAGCAATGATGAAACGGAAAGCGAGTTTACGGGATCCCTTGCCGATGCTCTGTTAAATCTGGAAGTGTAGGTGAAAAAATGACGACCATCGATACGTCACTATTATTATCAAAATCTCAAACTGAAAACAGAAAAACTGGGGATGCATTGGGAAAGGATGATTTCTTGAAATTGTTGCTTACCCAGCTTCAAAATCAAGATCCGTCAAGTCCGATGGACAATACGGAATTTATCGCCCAAATGGCCACTTTTTCTTCTCTCGAACAGATGATGAATATGGGAGTCCAAATGGAAGAAATAATCGGGATCAATCAACAAAATAGTTTAATGAACTATAACTCTTTTGTCGGTAAGGAAGTCACTTGGCACAAATTGGATGAAGGCGATGATGACCTTGCGATAGAAGAAGGGAAAGGCATCGTTAAATCGATCCAATATAAGGGTGATGGTGTTTATTTTCTTTTAGAAGATGGCACAAAGCTTGAACCCGCAAATATTTCAGCAATGAAACAACCAAGTTCCACGTCGAATAGCTTGACGGCGGCAAGTGAATTAATAGGCAAGCGTGTTTCCTGGATGGACGATAAAAATGGTGAGTCGTCTGCTGTCGTAATCTCGATATCCATGAGTAATGGCAAGCTGGAAATTGAAGTGGATGATGAAAACAACACCAAGTTATCATCAGAGCAATTGATAAAAATCGCTGAAGCTTAAGGGACGGGAATATGAATGAACTTGGTTTTCAAACAAATTCCGCTCAGCTTTAGCCACAACCTCATTGGCTTAATGCTTTTGAAAGTCTTGCTGGATCATCTGCCTTTGCCTTAACGGTAATTTTGTTAGTAAGCACGAAAAACAACAAGGTCATCACGGTCATGGACAGGGATGAAGCAACATCACAAATCTTCACGAACATAAATGGAACCATAATTTTAGATAAATAGGCTGGACCTGGAATAGGGAGCCTCGACTGTGGCATGACGGAAGCAGTCGATATATGAAAGGGGAGCTTTTACATGCTTCGTTCAATGTATTCGGGAATAAGCGGATTAAAAAACTTACAAACAAAATTGGATGTAATCGGTAATAACGTCGCCAATGTCAATACATATGGTTTCAAAAAAAGCCGTGTGACATTCAGCGATGCGATGAACCAAACGGTATCTGGTGCAAGTGCAGCAACAGCCAATAAAGGCGGAACCAATTCTAAACAAATTGGATTGGGCTCCACGATAGCTACAATCGATACGATCCATACACAGTCAAGCCTGCAAACCACCGGCCGCGATCTTGATTTAGGAATATCTGGTGATGGCTATTTTGTCGTCAAGCAAGGCGATTCTCTTTCATATACACGTGCAGGAAACTTTTATCTGGATGATAACGGTACACTTGTCAACGCGAATGGGTTGAAAGTACAGGCTTACAAGGTTGATGAAAACGGTAAACGATCAAAAACGATTGGCGACGTTGCTGTTAACGTCAATGCGATTTTACCTGCCATTGCCACTACTAAAATATCAGTAAGTGGAAATCTAGCTGCTGACGCAATTGATGGTACCGTATTTAGCCAGCAAATGAAAGTTGTGGATGAAAATGGTAAAGAACAAACGGCAAATATTTATTTTCAAAAAAACGGTGATGATAAATGGGAGCTTTTTGATGAAGAACCTGCTGCTTTGGGAGATACATCAACAACTAAACCAAAACCGTTCACTTCGGTGAATTTCGATGCAAATGGTCAGATAGTGGCAGCTGATAAAACCCAGTCAGGTCAAACCATTAACATTTCAAGCGGCAAAGAGGATGACTCGGATACAGCAGTTGATGAAAGCGTGCAAAAAGTTAATTTGGATTTTGATTTCTCGAACCTTACTCAAGTTAAAGGTTCCACTACAGCTCTTGTCAATCCAGATGGTAATAAAGAAGGAAAACTGGAAAGCTTTAATATTGGCGCATCAGGGGAAATAAATGGCGTTTATTCCAACGGTCTGATCACAACCTTAGGCCAACTGGCCGTCGCCAAGTTCTCCAATGCATCAGGCTTGACGAAAACGGGTGGTAACACTTTTCAGGAATCAATCAATTCAGGTACTGCAAACATCAATATCGCAGGTGAGGGGCGTGGTGTGATTGCATCAGGTTCATTGGAAATGTCCAATGTGGATTTATCCGAAGAGTTTACTGAAATGATCGTTGCACAACGTGGTTTCCAGTCGAACTCCAGGATCATCACGACGTCGGATGAAATTTTACAGGAATTGGTTAACTTAAAACGATAGGTTAAGGGAGGGAGGAGCCAGGTGCTTTTGCTCTGGCTCCTAAATATCATTATCAAAGTCACAAGGCTCAATGGAAAATGCTTTCATATCAATGCATTGTACATAGACACAGTCGAGTCATTGCCAGATACGACCATTACTTTTACAAATGGTAAGAAAATCGTTGTGCTAGAGAAGGAAGAGGAACTGGTTGGAGCTATTATACAATTTTACCGTACCGTTAATATTCTCGGTCTTCGTAAGGATGTGGAGGAAAGTTCATGAAAAAAAACCTAATGACTATTATGTTGATTATACTCGTGGCTATAACGCTTGTAGGTGTCATAGCGGTCGTGGTTGTGACAAAGTTATCTGATCCCACATCTGCCGAAGATAAACCTAGCATTGACGAAATTGTCAAATCATCCGTTGAGATTCCTGAAATTACTACGAATCTTGCCGGCAATGATTATATCAAAATCTCATTTATGTTCCAAACTGAAAGCAAAAAAGCGAAAGAAGAGTTGGAAAAAAGAAATTTTCAAGTGAAAAATATAATTATTACCGAACTATCCGAAATGAAAGCGGAAGAGTTAACCGGTAAAAAAGGCAAGGAAAAGCTTCAAGAAGCTTTAAAAACTAGAATGAATGAATTAATGGAAGAAGGAAAAGTTGAAAAGGTTTATATTACTTCCTCGATTCTGCAATAAGAACATCCTTGCTTCATTAAATAAGAAGGGGAAGCTTTGGAGGTGAGTGTTAATGTCCGGGGAAATATTATCGCAAAATGAAATAGATGCACTGTTATCGGCCATTTCCACAGGTGAAATGGATGCAGATGATTTAAAAAAAGAAGAAGTAGAAAAAAGAGTGAAAGTTTACGACTTTAAAAGGGCGCTTCGGTTTTCAAAGGACCAAATCCGCAGTTTGACTAGAATACACGAGAACTTTGCGAGGCTGCTGACCACATACTTTTCTGCTCAACTTAGAACCTATGTCCAAATATCCGTTGCTTCGGCAGATCAAATACCATACGAAGAGTTTATCCGATCAATTCCAAAAATGACAATCATGAATGTTTTTGAGGTACCGCCCTTGGATGGCCGAATCATTCTTGAGGTCAACCCGAATATCGCCTATTCCATGATGGATCGTGTTTTGGGCGGGCGGGGCATAAGCGTGAATAAGGTAGATAGTTTAACCGAAATAGAAACGAAAATCATGTCGAATTTATTCGAGAAGGCTTTTGAAAATTTACAGGAGGCTTGGGGAACGATTGTTGAAATCGAACCGGTAATGACAGAGTTCGAGGTGAATCCACAATTTCTGCAACTGGTTTCACCCAACGATACTGTTGTGGTCATTTCCTTGAATACACAAATCGGAGAAACGAGCGGAATGATTAATGTTTGCATTCCTCACGTCGTATTGGAACCAATCATACCAAAGTTATCCGCTCATTATTGGATGGAAAATTCCCAAAAGGAAAAAATTCCAGAGGAAATCATGATTTTGGAAAAGCGTATCCGAAACGCAGATCTTCCCATTATTTCCGAACTTGGTTCTACGGATATCACCATCCACGACTTTTTGCTGCTTGATGTTGGCGATGTCATCGATTTGAATAAGGCAATCGATGAACCTTTGACGATTACAATTGGGGGGATCCCAAAATACAGTGGGCAGCCAGGAAAAGTAGGAAAAAAACATGCTATCCAGATTCTTGATATTTTGAAAGGGGGAGACGAAGATGGTAAGTGATGGAATGCTTTCACAAGACGAGATAGATGCCCTTTTAAAAGGTACAAGTGATATAGAGGATGAGGTGTTCCCTCTTTCGATTGACGATTATTTATCAATGATGGAACTCGACGCTCTCGGTGAAATTGGTAATATCTCCTTCGGAAGCTCGGCCACTGCCCTATCCACTTTGTTGAATCAGAAAGTGGATATCACCACCCCGACGGTTACTTTAATTGAAAGGGGACATATCGCGGAAGAATTCCCGCATCCGTATGTAGCGATTCAAGTGCAATATACAGAAGGTTTTTCAGGTATAAATATGCTGGTCATCAAGCAGAGCGATGCTGCTATCATTGCAGATTTGATGCTTGGCGGAGATGGGGAGAATCCTTCTGACCTGCTTGGGGAAATTCAATTGAGTGCTGTTCAGGAAGCAATGAACCAAATGATGGGTTCTGCTGCGACATCCATGTCGACCATTTTTAGTAAAAAAGTGGATATTTCTCCACCTAGCATAGACTTACTTAATTTTTTAAACGGTGTAGGTGAAAATGCGATACCTGACGAGGATTTATTTGCAAAAATCTCGTTCCGCCTCCGTGTCGGCAACTTAATTGATTCCAGTATTATGCAATTGTTACCATTAGAGTTTGCTAAAGGGTTAGTTTCTGAATTATTAAATGGGACGAGCGAAAGCGAACCTACCGATATTAAAACGCAAAAAGTACTAAGTGATCCAGTAACAAACATTCCAAATCAGGAGCCTGCATCATTCCAGGACACCAGGTCAGATCGATCGGCAAACGAAATTTATGGACAAAGCGGTCACCAAACCCAACCTGCGAACCAAATGCCGAATGTTCCACAACATTTTGGAGTTTCATCCGTACCAACAGGACAGCCGGTAAATGTTCAGCCTGCCAGTTTCACTAGTTTTCAGCCTTACCAGCTTCAGGAGTCTGAAACGAAAAATCTCAGCATGCTGATGGATATCCCTTTGCAAGTAACTGTGGAGCTTGGAAGAACGAAACGCTCCGTCAAGGATATTTTGGAGCTGTCCTCCGGATCGATCATTGAATTGGATAAATTAGCAGGAGAGCCAGTGGATATCCTGGTAAACAGCCGCTTGATAGCAAAAGGTGAGGTAGTGGTAATTGATGAAAACTTTGGGGTACGTGTTACGGATATCATGAGTCAAAGTGAACGATTAAATAAAATAAGATAATTTGGGGGACGAGAATAATGGCTAATAGAATTTTAATTGTGGACGATGCAGCATTTATGAGAATGATGATAAAGGATATCCTTTCTAAAAATGGTTTTGAAATAGTCGGGGAAGCAGCAGATGGCGCCCAAGCAGTGGAAAAATATAAAGAAACCCATCCGGATCTTGTAACGATGGATATTACAATGCCTGAAATGGATGGGATTACAGCGTTAAAGGAAATTAAAAAGGTAAATCCTCAAGCTAAGGTCATTATGTGTTCTGCGATGGGGCAGCAAGCCATGGTCATTGATGCGATCCAGGCGGGTGCAAAAGACTTTATCGTGAAGCCATTCCAGGCAGACCGGGTATTGGAAGCCATAAATAAAGCATTAAGTTAAGAGGGTGTCTTCATATTGTTTTTAATAAAAAAATGGCTTCAGGTCTCACTGTTGATAGCAGTATTCTTCTCTGGGTCCATACAGGCCCATGCGGAAGACCTTGATAAAACAGTGAAGGCTGTTTATGAGCAGCCAGATGATTTAAAGGTGGATAAAGATGAATCAATAGACTCGAAAACTACCGAACAGGCTTCTAATCCTGACAAAGTGGGGATAACCGTTTGGGAGTTTCTGAGGATGATATTTGCTACTATTTTTGTTGTGGCCCTTCTATATATCCTATTGAAATTCATCAATAAAAAAAATAAATCGTATCAAAAGGCAAATTCAGTGGAGAATTTAGGCGGTACGGGCCTTGGGGCAAATCGTTCAGTCCAGCTTGTTAAAGTAGGCGGGCGAATATTGGTGATCGGGGTTGGCGAAAATATTCAGCTCTTGAAAGAAATAGATGATCCCGAGGAATATGAACAGCTTTTGAAAGATCACAACGATAAGATCGATCAAATGATCCAGCCTGGGGAATTTGCCATGAAGTTGAAAAATAAGTGGTTGAAGAAAAGCGAATCCGAAACTGCCAGTTTCTCTGCAGAGTTCAAAAATCAACTTGATCAAATGTCCGATAGCAGGAAAAGGCTGTTAAATGAGCTTGGTAGGAAAGGAAGAGACAATGAATGAATGAGTTCATGGAGTTTTTTAATAACAGTGATCCCACTAATGTCTCTACTTCCGTAAAACTTGTTCTTCTAATGACTGTCTTATCGCTGGCTCCAAGCATATTGATCTTGATGACCTGTTTTACAAGAATCATCATTGTCCTTAGCTTTGTGAGAACATCGCTAGCCACCCAGCAGATGCCGCCGAACCAGGTGCTGGTCGGCCTGGCACTTTTCATGACTTTCTTCATAATGGCACCGACTTTTCAGGAAGTGAATGAAAAGGCATTAACCCCGTTATTTAATGAAGAGATAGATTTAGAAGAGGCATATGTACAGGCCTCGATACCATTTAAGGAATTCATGAGTGCCCATACAAGGCAAAAGGATCTGGCGTTATTCTTGGAGTATGCCAAGGTGGATAAGCCGGTAACGATACAGGACATACCCTTGACTGCCTTTGTACCAGCTTTTGCTATCAGTGAAATCAAAACGGCTTTTCAAATAGGTTTTATGATTTTCATTCCATTTTTGGTTATCGATATGGTCGTTGCAAGTGTCCTGATGTCGATGGGGATGATGATGTTGCCCCCAGTCATGATTTCCCTGCCATTTAAAATCCTCCTTTTCATTCTTGTTGACGGATGGTATTTAGTAGTGAAGTCTTTATTACAGAGTTTTTAAGCAGGTGAGAGAATATGAGTGCAGAGCTTGTTATTGATATAGCAGAAAAAGGAATTTATATGGTATTGATCATCGCTGGTCCATTGATGGTAATCGCTCTTATTGTAGGACTGCTAGTAAGCATCTTTCAGGCGACTACACAGATTCAGGAACAAACCTTGGCATTTGTTCCAAAAATCGTCGCAGTCTTATTGGGACTCATTTTGTTGGCTCCATGGATGCTGAGCCACCTATTATCATATGCAAATGAAATATTCGGTAATCTGAATCGATTTGTAGGGTAGGGCATGGAGGAACTTTTTCCGCACTTTCCCGCCTTTTTATTAATTGTGGTACGGGTCACTACGTTTTTCGTGGCCATGCCGATTTTTTCGTACCGTTCAATACCGGTACAACATCGGGTAGGGCTTGGGATTTTCCTTGCCTGGATCATGTACTACACCATCGATGCTCCGGTTCTGGAATTGGATGTCACATTTTATTTATTGATCATGAAGGAAGCGCTGGTTGGGCTTTTCATCGGGTTTGCAGCTTATATGATTTTATCAGCCGTTCAAATCGCTGGTGGATTGATTGATTTTCAAATGGGTTTTTCAATTGCGAATGTCATCGATCCCCAAACGGGGGCACAAAGCCCATTGATGGGACAATACCTTTATACAATCGCTTTATTATTCCTATTGAGTACCAACGGCCACCATTTGCTTTTGGATGGAATTTTTTATAGTTATCAGTTCATTCCGATTGACCAATTATTTGTACCATTCGGAGATCATACACTGATAGAATATTTGGCCAAAACTTTCAGCAAAGCTTTCATGATTGCTTTTCAAATGTCCATACCTGTAGTGGGAAGCATTTTTTTAGTGGATGTCACGTTAGGGATCCTTGCCAGGACGGTCCCTCAATTAAATGTGTTCGTTGTCGGGATTCCAGTGAAAATCATTGCCGGCTTAGCGGTTATCATACTGGTGATGGGGATGATGATGACAGTTGTCACACAACTCTTCAATTTCTTGCTTTTGACAATGCGTCAACTAATGCAGTTGATTGGAGGCGTTTGATATGGAGAGTTTTCAGCTGGATTTACAGTTTTTCGCTGGAGAGAAGACCGAAAAGGCGACTCCAAAAAAACGTCAGGATTCGAAGAAAAAAGGTCAGGTGGCAAAAAGTCAGGATGTAAATACCTCTGTGAATTTAATTGCGGTGTTTTCTGTGCTATTGCTTATGGGACCATACATGTATAATCATCTGCGCGGTCTCATGAAAGAATACCTGCAACATTTTACCTTGTCTGGATTCAGCGAGGAGAATATGCAAATTATCATGATTGAGGTTTTAAAGGAGATGGGCCTTATCCTAGGACCAGTTTTCGCAGCAGCGATAGTGGCTGGGATATTGGCTAATGTCATGCAAATCGGGTTTTTGTTTTCGACTGAATCCATTCAGTTCAAACTTGATAAATTGGATCCCATTAAAGGATTCAAACGTATTTTTTCAATGAGGGCCATTGTTGAATTATTGAAATCCATTCTTAAAATATCATTTGTTGGTTTTGTTGCCTTTTATGTACTATGGCAGCGCATGGACGAGATTATGATTTTATCACAGATTTCTGTGGAAGAAGCGATGGCAACATTGGCGGATATTACGATTAAAGTGGGATTTTATGCTGCCGTGGCTTTATTGTTCATTGCTCTATTAGACTATTTGTACCAAAAATATGACTTTGAAAAAAACATCCGGATGTCCAAACAGGATATTAAGGATGAGTATAAAAATTCCGAAGGGGACCCGCTCATCAAATCCAAGATAAAGCAAAAGCAAAGGCAGATGGCCGCTCAAAGAATGATGCAGGAAATTCCCAATGCGGATGTCGTCATCACTAACCCGACGCATTTTGCTATTGCTTTAAAATATGATGAAGAAAAAGCTGAAGCTCCGTACGTAGTGGCGAAGGGCGTTGATTTTGTTGCTCAGAAAATTAAATTCATTGCTAAAGAAAACGATGTGGTCATGGTGGAAAATCGGCCTTTGGCCAGGTCTTTATATGATCAAGCTGAATTAGGCCAGGCGATACCTGAAGAGTTCTTTAAGGCGGTCGCTGAAATACTGGCCTTTGTATATAAAACCAAAGGTAAACTGTAAAGAAGTAATAGGGTAACCCGCTAGTTAGGAGAGAAAAAACATGCGAGCAAGGGATTTAGTTGTTATATCAAGCGTCATCATGATCGTTGCCATGTTGGTCATTCCATTGCCAACATGGTTGTTAAGTGTTTTACTCCTTTTAAATATCTCTCTTGCGTTGCTGGTTCTATTGACTACGATGAATATGAAAGAACCCCTCGAATTTTCAATCTTTCCTTCCTTGCTCCTTTTACTGACATTGTTCAGGCTGGGGTTGAATGTTTCGACGACTCGTGCCATTTTGACCTATGGTGATGCTGGAGGAGTTGTAGAAACCTTTGGGTCGTTTGTAGTCGGCGGTAACGTGCTTGTAGGATTAGTTGTATTCATCATTTTGGTCATTATCAATTTCATCGTCATCACGAAAGGCTCCGAACGGGTCTCGGAGGTAGCGGCAAGGTTTACGCTGGATGCGATGCCAGGTAAACAGATGGCCATAGATGCAGATTTAAATGCTGGGATGATCTCCGAAAACGAAGCACGTGCCAGAAGGGAAAAAATCAGTAACGAAGCAGACTTTTATGGATCCATGGATGGAGCGAGTAAGTTTGTTAAAGGGGACGCCATAGCTGGCATCATCATTGTCATCATTAACTTGATTTTCGGTATGATTATTGGCGTCATGCAATTGGATATGAGCTTTGGAGAAGCAGCCGTCCATTTTTCCATGTTATCGGTTGGAGACGGTATCGTGAGTCAGGTACCTGCTTTATTGATTTCTACAGCTACGGGTATTGTCGTAACCCGGGCAGCCTCGAACGGAAACCTCGGAGCGGATATTGTTGAACAGTTATTCCAATTTCCCAAAATGCTTTACCTGACAGCAGCAACCATTTTCCTTTTAGGGTTATTCACTCCCATTTCCGACTTATTCACGATTCCGATCGCTGCTTTATTAGTCGTTGGAGGGTATACAATTTCAAGGATACCAAAGCAGGACGAAAGTGAATTACAAGAAATGGAAGAAGTGCTGGAAACCGATGAAATGAAAAGTCCAGAAAGTGTCGTTAACCTTTTAAGTATCGACCCGATCGAATTTGAGTTTGGATATGGATTGATTCCGCTTGCGGATGCCAATCAAGGGGGAGACCTGCTGGACCGGGTTGTCATGATCCGCAGGCAGCTTGCAATTGAATTGGGGCTCGTGATCCCTGTCGTCAGAATACGTGACAACATTCAGTTGAATCCCAATGAGTATCGGCTGAAGATTAAAGGAAGTGTCATGGCCAAGGGGGAATTGCTCCTTAATCATTTCTTGGCAATGAGTCCAGGGATGGAGGATGATTCAATAGAGGGAATCGATACGATAGAACCGTCTTTCGGTTTACCGGCCAAGTGGATCACGGATGATATGAAAGAACATGCCGAGATGTTGGGTTATACAGTTGTGGACCCGCCAAGTGTTGTATCCACTCACTTGACGGAAGTCATAAAGGCCAATGCGCATGAATTATTGGGCAGGCAGGAAACGAAACAATTGATCGATCATCTCCACGAATCGGCACCTATACTAGTAGAGGAAGTCACTCCGAATCCCTTGTCCATAGGAGATGTACAAAAGGTATTGGCAAAATTATTGAAGGAAAAAGTTTCAATAAGGAACTTACCGATCATTTTCGAAACACTTGCTGATTATGGCAAGCTATCGACTGACACAGATTTGCTTACTGAATATGTAAGGCAGAATTTAGCCAGACAAATAACGAATTCTTTTATTTCGGATGAAAATAGAATTAAAGTCATAACATTATCGGGGAAAGTGGAAAAGACCATCGCGGATGGTGTACAGCAAACCGAACATGGTAATTTTTTATCATTGGATCCAACTATATCGCAATCCATATTGGAGGCAATTGCAGCCAAATTGGAAGAGCTGACCCTAATGGATCATCAACCGATCTTACTCTGCTCTCCAGCAGTAAGGATGTATGCCCGGCAATTAACTGAACGTTATTTTCCTCATGTACTGATTCTTTCATACAATGAACTCGAATCCAATGTAGAAGTACAAAGTGTAGGGGTGGTGAATTTCGATTGAAGGTAAAGAAATATTTGGCACAATCAATGAACGAGGCAATAAAGCGAATAAGGGAGGAACTAGGCAGTGATGCGGTAATCTTAAGTTCAAAGGCTGTATATACTGGTGGTTTCTTAGGATTATTCAAAAAGAGGAATATTGAGGTCATTGCAGCCATAGACCCCGTGTCCCAGCCTGTCCAAACCGTAACCAAACAAAAATCGAAGAAGTTGCCATCAAAGCTGGAAGTGGCAAGTGATGCCTCTGAACCTAATGAAGGCAATAGGGAAAGTGCTGTCTTAGTAAAAGAAATCGAAGGTTTGAAAGATATGATAAAGAGTTTGCAAATCTATTCACCTGATAGAAAATATCCGGGGAAACTGCAGAAAATCCACGAATACCTAACCGAGCAGGAAGTGGATATATCACTTCGGTGCCAAATCATGGATGAACTACTTGAAAAATGGTTCGTTTTTAAACAGCAATCCACTGATGAAGAGGTTCAAGTTTGGTTGGAAGAAGCCATGTTCGCGATTTTGGAAAAGGTCGAAAATGGAAAAAACAGGCTGCGAAAAAAGTATATTAATATTGTTGGCCCAACAGGTGTGGGAAAGACAACGACTCTGGCAAAAGTAGCTGCGGAAACCATGTTGAAGCATGATAAAAAGGTGGCTTTCATTACGACGGATACGTACAGGATCGCCGCAATAGATCAACTTAAGACATATGCCAAGATTCTAAACGTTCCCATTGAAGTCGCTTATAATCTGGAAGACTTCAAAAGGGCGGCTGAACGTTTCTCCCATTATGATTTTGTTTTTATTGATACGGCAGGAAGGAATTTCCGTAACCCGCAATATGTTAAGGATCTTAATGAAATCATCCATTTTACAGATGAGATGGAAACCTATTTAGTGTTGTCATTGACTTCTAAACAAAAGGATATGGAAGATATTTATCGACAGTTTGCTACCATACCGATTAAACAGGTCATTTTTACAAAAGCGGACGAAACCTCCACTTTCGGGCCGATATTCAATTTTATACACACTCATAAATTGGGAGCGGCCTATATAACAGATGGACAGAATGTGCCAGACGATATTGAAATAGCTACATCATCACAGCTATTGAAAATGGCTTTCGGGGCTAAAAAATATGAAAGATCAAGCTGAGAATTTACGAAAAAGATTGGAAGCCCGCCAAAATAAATTAATCGCCAAAACGATTTCCGTTTTAAGCGGTAAAGGTGGAGTGGGAAAATCAAACTTTACTTTGAATTTTTCCATTGCCTTATCCCAAAGAGCCAAAAAGGTACTGTTGTTCGACATGGATATCGGTATGGGGAATATTGATATTTTGATAGGTGAACACTCTCCCTGCAGTATTATTGATTTTTTTGAAAAAGATTGTAGTTTGAAGGATATCATCATGCCAGGACCGGGAAATATTTCAATCATTACAGGTGGAACAGGGTTGACGGATCTCTTTTCACTTGATGAAGATAAGTATACCCGTTTTAATGAAGAATTCAGTTTATTGTTGGCGAATTACGATTATATCTTATTTGATATGGGGGCAGGCATCACTAAGGATTCCATGAAATTCCTGTTATGTGTGGATGAATTAGTCGTTATCACGACGCCTGAACCTACTTCTATCATGGATGCATATTCCGCAATGAAATATATCCATTCAGTAAATAAAGAGATTCCATTGTTCCTAGTTTGCAATCGGGTTTTCACGAGTAAGGACGGCAAAGAAACGATTAAGCGGCTCCAAAATGCACTAGTGAAATTTTTGGGACTGGAAACTGTAGCTCTAGGGTACTTGCCAGATGATAGAACCGTTCCCAAGTCTGTTACCAAACAAATGCCCTTTCTCCTTTTCGATTCTGAAGCCGATGTATCCAAAGCCATTGTGGACATTGCTTCGAGATATGCAAATCATTCATTTGGGGAAGAATTGACTTTGCAAAAAAGCCATTTCCTCCAAAATATGAAGAGATATTTTTTTGGAAAGTAGGTCTCCTTATATGGGTAAAGTAAAAGTGCTGATAGTGGACGATTCTGCGTTTATGAGAAAGTTAATTTCAGAGTTTTTAGCAGAAGATAGCAGGGTGGAAGTCATCGGGACTGCCAGGAATGGAAGAGATGCCATTGACAAAATAAAGGCTTTAAAACCCGATGTCGTGACTTTGGATGTGGAAATGCCGATTATGGACGGATTGGAAGCATTAAACCGGATAATGAATGAATGTCCAACCGCTGTAGTCATGTTATCAAGCACCACGAAAAAAGGAACGGAAAATACATTTGCCGCCATGAACAGTGGAGCCTTTGACTTTGTGGCTAAACCTTCGGGAGCCATTTCATTGGATTTACATAAAATCAAGAAAGAACTCCATGAAAAAGTTATGGCTGCCAGCAGGGCAAATGTTCACAAACTAGAAAAAAATGCGAAAAATATTGAAAGAAGCTCATCCGTTTGGGGAAAATATAGTAAAATAGATTCAACTGAATTGTCAAAAAACGAAAAAAACCAAAAAAAATGGTCCTATGGATACAAGAATATAATAGTCATCGGTACATCAACGGGAGGCCCGAGAGCTCTGCAGACTGTCTTGACAGAACTCCCAGAAGAAATTGATGCACCCATACTCATTGTCCAGCATATGCCCCCCGGTTTCACAAAATCCTTGGCAACACGCCTGAATTCATTATGCAAGATTAAAGTGAAGGAAGCTGAAGAGGGAGAACTGATTCAAAAAGGTGTCGCTTACATCGCACCTGGAGGTTTTCACTTGAAAGTGAGGAAGGTAGGGATGAGCTGGGCAATCCTTTTGGATCAATCCGAAGTGCGTCATGGACATCGCCCGTCGGTTGATGTGCTATTTGAATCGGTAAGTGAAATGAATGATTCTGCGAAAATAGCCGTTATCATGACCGGGATGGGGATGGACGGGTCGAGGGGGCTTACCAATCTTAAACAAAAGGGTCCTTTAAAAGCGATAGCCGAATCACAGGAGACATCAATCGTTTTTGGTATGCCTAAGGCGGCAATCAATACCAAGTTAATAGATAGCATAGAGGATGTAGAAAAAATAGCTAAAGCGATAATAAGCTATTGTTAACACGTGGAGGTGTGAGATTGTATGGATATGAATCAATATTTAGAGGTATTTATAGAAGAAAGTAAAGAACATCTTCAAACGTGCAGCGAACAGTTGCTGGTACTCGAAAAGAACCCGGAAGACCTCTCGATCGTAAACGAAATCTTTCGTTCCGCCCATACCTTAAAAGGGATGTCGGCAACTATGGGATATGAGGATCTAGCCAATTTAACTCATAAAATGGAGAATGTGCTGGATGCGATCCGAAACAATCAAATCGCCCTTTCGCCTGAATTGTTTGATGTGATATTTTTAGCGGTTGATGATTTAGAAGCAATGGTCATGTCCATTGCTGAAGGTGGAGATGGAAAAAGAAATGTGAAGGATGTTGTCCATCAGCTGGAAATGATTGAAAAAGGGGAGTCGCCCTTTTCTTCCACCATTGCAGAGATTGCAGCAGCTTCTGCCATCCTAGAAAAGAAGGAAATGTTTGCGGGAGAGTACGATGAATTTGAATGGACAGTACTTCAACAGTCCAAAGATCAAGGCTTTAACAGCTTCGAAATTTCGATAGGGTTGCGTGAGGACTGTCTTTTAAAAGCTGCCAGTGTGTTTATGGTTTTCGAAGTGCTTGAAAAGTCAGGTGAAGTAATCAAGTCACACCCACCCGTCGAACTTTTGGAAGAAGAGCAATTCGATCGGCAATTTATGGTCACGATGGTAACAACAGAATCGGGTGAAGAGATAAAGAAAAAAATCATGAATGTTACCGAAGTGGATCAAGTTGTTGTAAATGCACTTGATCTAGAAAGCATGCTGCATGCAGCCAATTCTAACGAGGATAAAGTTACTGAAATTCTAAAACAAGAGTCAAATAATGCCTTGCTTCCAACTGATAACGATGATAAGAAAAAACAGGCACCCGTTAAGCCGGCATCAAGCAAGACCATTCGGGTGAACATTGAGCGGCTTGATATATTAATGAACTTATTCGAGGAACTAGTAATCGATAGAGGCAGACTTGATCAAATTTCCAGCGATTTGGATAATCAAGAGTTGCATGAAACAGTAGAAAGAATGTCCCGTATAACAAGTGATTTACAAACAATCGTATTGAATATGCGGATGGTGCCCGTGGAAACTGTATTCAATCGTTTTCCTAAAATGGTTCGTCAATTGGCAAGGGATTTAAACAAGAAAGTCAATTTGGAAATCAACGGTGCCGAAACGGAACTTGATCGTACAGTCATTGATGAAATCGGTGATCCTCTCGTCCATTTAATAAGAAACGCCATGGATCATGGAATTGAAACAACTGAAGAACGTTTGGCGAAAGGAAAGAATGAAGAAGGTAAAATCCTGTTAAAAGCATATCACAGCGGTAATCATGTTTTCATTGAAATCGAGGATGACGGCGCAGGCATCAATAAAGATAGAGTCTTGAACAAGGCCCTATCCAATGGAATATTAACTAAGGAAACTGCCGCCACCCTAACGGATAAGCAAATCTATGAATTGATATTCGCTTCTGGTTTTTCGACAGCGGAAACCATTTCAGATGTATCGGGACGGGGTGTGGGGCTGGATGTGGTTAAAAATACTATTGAGTCCCTCGGTGGATCTGTCACGATTGATTCCAAAGAGAATGAAGGATCCATCTTCCTTATTCAACTTCCGCTTACATTGTCCATTATTTCTGTCATGCTGGTTGCAATCCAAAACGAAAAATATGCCATACCGCTTTCTTCCATTATTGAAACAGCAATCATAAAAAAAGCAGATATCATGAATGCCCATAATCAACAAGTTATTGACTACAGGGGGAAGGTTCTACCGCTTCTGTTCTTGAAAGATATATTCGAAGTGCCTATCAGTCAGGAAGAAGAAGAGTCCCTCTCTGTGGTCATTGTAAGAAAAGGCGATAAATTAGCTGGATTAGTCGTTGATTCATTTATCGGGCAGCTGGAAATCGTTCTGAAGTCACTAGGTAATTATTTAACTAGTGCATTTGCAATATCGGGGGCAACGATACTTGGTGATGGTCAAGTTGCTTTAATCATAGATTGCAACACATTGATTCATTGAATGATAGATAAATGGGGCAGGGTCATGGGACGTTGGTTCGACCGTGCCGATTCGTATTTCGTCAAGGCTTCACAATCATCATGAGTTTTTTTAAAAGGAGGGGAATAGATGTCGGAGGATATGAAAGTAATCGTATTTCAAATTAAGGATAAAGAATATACAATTCCAGTGGATAAGGTCAGTGGTATTGAAAAGCTTCTGCATATTACCAGAGTTCCAAAGGCAGTAAAATTTGTTAAGGGAGTCATAAATTTAAGGGGTGTAATCACTCCAATTATTGATTTACGGGTTCGTTTTGGTTTCGAAGAGGTGGAATACGATGAATCAACAAGGATTATCGTCGTCATTCTGGATGATATGGAAGTGGGGCTAATAGTGGACTCTGCCAATGATGTTTTGGATATTCCAGTGGAGAGTATCGAACCTCAGCCTGAAGTTGTGGGCCATTTGGCTTCAGAATACATTAGCGGAGTGGCTAAAATTGAGAAGCGACTGCTAGTCCTAATTAATTTGGAGAAGGCCTTAATTCTGGAAATGACTGAAAATATGTTAAGAGAAGGATAATCATATGTCATTCATTGAGAAAATCACCCCTCTTCACCTCGATATTTTGAAGGAAATCGGTAATATAGGTGCAGGGAATGCAGCAACCGCGCTTTCTGCCATCCTTAATAGGAAAATTGATATGAATGTTCCTAATGTCCGAATCGTTTCCTTTGATGAAATGATGGAAATGGCTGGCGGGGCCGATCAAGTCGTTGCCAGCGTTTTCCTTAGAATAGAAGGTGATGCTTCAGGGAGTATGTTTTTTATCCTTTCGCTACCTGTAGCTGAATACTTGATTCGTAAGATGACTGGTGATGTGACCTTTTTGATAGATTCAGCACCCTATACTGAATTGGCACTCTCTTGCCTTCAGGAATTAGGGAATATTTTATCGGGATCCTATCTCTCTTCCCTTTCTGATTTCACCAGATTGAATATCTATCCATCCGTTCCATCTTTGAGCATCGATATGGTAGGGGCAACGATCAGTTATGGATTATTGGAATTATCTCAAGTAAGTGACGCAGCCATCGTCATTGATACAGTACTTGAAAAAGACCAGCTTTTTGCTGACTCCATTAATGGTCATTTCTTTCTATTACCCGAACCCGAATTTTTTGATATCATTTTTCCCGCTTTAGGAGTGTCACCTAATGACTGAATTGTTAAAGGTCCAGGTTGTTAAGGTTGGAATAGCGGAAATGAATATAATAAAACCTCCCCATACGATTCGTACTTCCGGATTGGGGTCGTGTGTTGGTGTTGTGATTTATGATGAAAAAAAAGAAATTGCAGGTTTGGCCCATATCATGCTGCCTGACTCTTCACTCGCTAAATCGGGACAGATCAACATTGCCAAATTTGCAGATACGGCGATAAAGGAATTAGTGCAGATCTTAGTAAAAGAAGGCGCAAGAATGCCATTCCTAAAAGCGAAGTTGGCTGGCGGAGCGCAAATGTTCCAATTTGCCTCCGGAGGAGATTTAATGAGAATAGGACCCCGGAATGTGGAAGCTGTCCGGAAAGAGTTATCTGACTTGCGGATTAGAGTCGTTGCCGAAGATGTTGGCGGGAATAGCGGAAGAACGATCGAATTCAATTTAAATGATTGTTTGCTAAATATACGTACCGTTACTAAGGGGACTAAAAACATATAGGATCGGATTTGGCTTTTGAAAAGCCAAAAATATGACAGGTACACTTGCTACTGAATTATTATTGTATTTATGGCTTTAGGGGCCGTTTTGATCACAAATCGTATATAACAATGTTAGGAGGATGTCCAATGTCTCATCTGACCATCGAAGAAGAGCAGTTATGTTGGAAAAATTGGGTGGAGTGCAGAGATCCGCTAGCCGGGGACATTTTGGTAAAGAAATACATACCTCTCGTATCGTATCATGTTCAACGTATTTCAGTAAGTCTTCCTAAAAATGTGAGCCGGGATGATATAAGGAGTTTAGGGATGATGGGGTTATTCGATGCCCTGGAACGCTTTGATACGAAGCGTGACCTGAAGTTTGACACGTATGCATCTTTTAGAATTCGTGGTGCTATTTTAGATGGATTAAGGAAAGAGGATTGGCTTCCGCGGAGTGCAAGAGATAAAGCCAAGAAAATTGAATCTGCAATAGAACAGCTGGAGCAGCAATACATGAGGAACCTTTCGCCAAATGAGATTGCCGCTGAATTGAATATCCCGGAAGATGAAGTATATGCTGCATTAAATGAGAATTTCTTTGCCAATGTACTATCTATTGATGAAAATCCCCAAGAGGACGATAAAGAAAGCGCGAATTTTCATATTAAAGATGAAAAGGCGGATTTACCTGAGGAACATGTGTTAAGGGAAGAACTGTATGTGGAATTAGCCAAAGTCATAGAAACGCTTAATGAAAAAGAACAGTTGGTTTTACAGCTTTTTTATAAGGAAGAACTAACATTAACCGAAATCGGACAAGTGATGAGCCTATCTACGTCCCGGATATCCCAAATACACTCGAAAGCGATATATAAATTAAGGAACACGATGCAAAATCAAAAGATTTAATCATGATATTTTGATTGAAGGGGGCTTTGGAGAACGAAGAAAGCCCCTATATGTCAACTTGAAAGAATTCTTACGGGTATCCGCATCAATTAATGTTTCGAAATCACAGAATGCTCGAACTGCACTTTGTCATGAAAGCATAGAGAAAGTAATCAAGAAAAAACAACAGTGAAAAAAGATCCCCATCCGTATTAAGGTAACAGGATTGACTATTCCGGTTAATTAGGAGGCAACATGTCAGCGTTTTTTATATTTCTGTTGTTTGTATTAAACATATTCACCATTTTTGCCATCATCGTTTTATATCTTCGCCAAAATCGTTTAAGTAAGTTGGAAAAAGACCAAAAAGCCATCATCGGAGAAATGGAACAACTTTTGTCTGGTTATTTAATGGAGATGAAAGAGGACAACGAGACATTGGTAAAGGCATTCACCAATTCGGTGGCATTGAATCACGATCATGGACAAAAAGGACAAGAACATGGTTCAATCAAGGAAACAAAGGAAGATAAGGAAGAAAAACAAGAACAAAACATTGAGTATGAAGAGGGAAGTCGTGCCGCAGCTAAAATGCAGGTGATTAACGCTTATAAAATAGTGCCTGAAGAAAATGAGGCCAATGCTTTACTCGTAAAAGTCGAGGACAAATTGGAGCTTTCATCGGCAGTCACTTCCCCTCAAATCGAGGGGAAGCCGGCTGGCATGGAATTTTCGGACATGCTGCAGGCTTCGTTAAATGAATGGTCATTGAATGAAAAAGTGGATATGTTAGCGGATCAAGGGAATTCAGTAGAGGAAATCGCCAAAAAGTTAGGTCGCGGTCAAACGGAGATAGAGCTATTACTAAAGTTTCGCAAGAATAGATAAAGTTATCTCTTGATTGTACAGAGCCATTATGATATATTATGAAATGGTGTTAATACACACGCCCCGTGATTCTTGCAGATGGTGCTGTTACGACAGTTTCTGTATGAAAATGATCGGTGCGGAGGAAAAACAAAACCATTTAGGAGGAACTAAAATGTCAGTCATTTCTATGAAACAATTGCTTGAAGCTGGTGTGCATTTCGGACACCAAACACGTCGCTGGAACCCGAAAATGAAGAAATATATCTTCACTGAGCGTAACGGCATCTACATCATCGACCTTCAAAAAACAGTTAAAAAGGTTGAAGAAGCTTATAACTTCGTGAAAGAACTAGCTGCTAACGGTGGTACTGTTCTTTTCGTCGGAACTAAAAAACAAGCTCAAGAATCTGTTAAAGAAGAAGCTATCCGTTCTGGTATGTACTATGTAAACCAACGTTGGTTAGGTGGAACTTTAACAAACTTTGAAACAATCCAAAAACGTATCACTCGTCTTAAAAATATCGAAAAAATGGAAGAAAACGGAACTTTCGAAGTCCTTCCTAAAAAAGAAGTTATCCAACTTAAAAAAGAATGGGATCGCTTAGAAAAATTCTTAGGCGGTATTAAAGATATGAAGACTCTTCCAGATGCGATCTTCGTTATCGACCCTCGCAAAGAGCGTATTGCTGTTGCGGAAGCACACAAATTACACATTCCACTTGTTGGTATCGTTGATACAAACTGTGATCCGGATGAAATCGATGTAGTTATTCCTGCGAATGACGATGCAATCCGTGCTGTTAAATTATTAACAGGTAAAATGGCAGATGCTATCTTAGAAGCTAAACAAGGCGAAGAAACAGCAACTGAAACAACTACTGCTTAATAAGTAAAAAAGGTTGCTTATTCAGTAAGAAAAAAGGTGATAAGAGGATAATGCCTTTTATCCCTTTTTTTTGCACTAAATAAACATACATAAAATCGCTGTACGGAATGTCTTTTTAAAAAGGTATGGGCGATTTTTGAGGGATGAAAATCATCAACTAGTTTAGCTCCGTCAAATTGACTGAAAAAGTTGATGTTTTTTCAGGAAAATTGTCAATACTCGTTATTTTCCTTGATGATAACAAGTATTTTTGGCAATAATGGGTAAAGATTGAATAAACTGCATTTAATTTGAGGAGGATATATATTATGGCAATCACTGCACAATTAGTTAAAGAATTGCGTGAAAAAACTGGTGCCGGTATGATGGACTGTAAAAAGGCGCTTGTACAAACAGAAGGCGATATGGAAAAAGCAATCGATTTCCTACGTGAAAAAGGGATTGCAAAAGCTGCTAATAAAGGCGACCGTATTGCTGCTGAAGGTCTAACTTCAATCGTTGTGGAAGGAAACCAAGCGGTTATTCTTGAAGTGAACTCAGAAACTGATTTCGTTGCTAAAAACGAAGGCTTCCAACTTCTTGTTAAAGAATTGGCTTCATTCCTTCTTGCTAACAAACCTGAAAGCGTTGAAGCAGCTCTTGAGCAAACAATGGAAAATGGAGCAAAAGTTGCAGATCATATCAATGCTGCTGTTGCAAAAATCGGGGAAAAGTTAACTCTTCGCCGTTTCCAAGTCGTTTCTAAAACAGATAACGACGCATTTGGTGCATACCTTCACATGGGTGGACGTATCAGCGTACTATCAGTTCTTGAAGGTACAACTGACGAAGAGGCAGCTAAAGGCGTTTCAATGCATATCGCTGCAATTAACCCTAAATATATCTCTCGTGACCAAGTAGATGCCAGCGAACTAGAACGCGAACGCGAAGTTCTTACTCAGCAAGCACTTAATGAAGGAAAACCTGAAAAAATCGTTGCGAAAATGGTTGAAGGACGTATCAATAAATTCTACGAAGAAATCTGTGTTAACGAACAAGCTTTCGTTAAGAACCCTGATCAAAAAGTGGGACAATTCGTTGAATCAAAAGGCGGAAAAATCCAATCATTCGTTCGTTATGAAGTAGGGGAAGGTCTTGAAAAACGTCAAGAAAACTTTGCTGAAGAAGTAATGAATCAAGTTAAAAAAGACTAATTGTCAGATAATTAATAATAGGGAACACTCTTGTGTTCCCTATTTTTTGAAATGTCATGAATTTTTGGTAGTATTGCAAGAAAGCATGATGAACGAATGAAAAGATTACATAGTTGGAGGTTCTCATGAGTAACGCTAAATATAAACGTGTCGTTCTAAAACTAAGTGGCGAAGCATTAGCCGGTGAAGAAGGATTTGGAATTAACCCTGCAGTAATTAAATCCATTGCTGAACAAGTCAAGGAAGTGGCTGAGCTTGATGTGGAAGTGGCTGTTGTTGTCGGTGGCGGAAACATTTGGCGCGGAAAAATAGGCAGTGAAATGGGCATGGATCGTGCTAATGCCGATTATATGGGTATGCTGGCTACAGTCATGAACTCATTGGCATTACAAGACAGTCTTGATCAGCTTGGAATTGAAACGCGCGTGCAAACTTCCATTGAGATGAGACAAGTCGCAGAACCATACATTAGACGCCGTGCAATCAGGCACCTTGAGAAAAAGAGAGTGGTGATTTTTGCAGCTGGTACAGGTAATCCATACTTCTCAACGGATACCACTGCCGCCTTGCGTGCTGCTGAAATTGAAGCTGATGTCATCTTGATGGCGAAGAATAATGTGGATGGCGTATACAATGCAGATCCGGTTAAGGACAAAAATGCAGTTAAGTATGATAAACTTTCCTATCTTGATGTGATTAAAGAAGGGTTGGAAGTAATGGATTCAACTGCGTCCTCACTATGCATGGACAATGATATTCCATTGATCGTCTTCTCAATCATGGAAAAAGGTAATATTAAACGTGCCGTTTTAGGCGAAACGCTTGGAACTATCGTAAGGGGGAAATAAAAGATGCCGAAACAAGTTATTTCGAATGCGAAAACGAAAATGGAAAAAGCCATTGGAGCGTACACACGTGAATTAGCAAGCATCCGTGCCGGAAGGGCAAATGCCTCATTGCTTGATAGAATCTCGATTGATTATTATGGTTCGCCGACACCAGTTAATCAAGTGGCTGGCATTTCTGTCCCGGAAGCTAGATTATTAGTCATTCAACCATATGATAAAACGGTATTGGGTGAAATTGAAAAGGCGATTTTGAAATCAGACTTAGGCTTAAATCCTTCTAATGATGGATCGGTCATCAGGATAGCCATTCCGGCGTTAACTGAAGAGCGCAGAAAAGAGCTTGTGAAAGTTGTGAAAAAAGAAGCGGAAGAAGCGAAAATAGCTGTCCGTAATGTGCGTCGAGATGCTAATGATGATTTGAAAAAGCTTGAAAAAAGTGGTGAAATCACTGAAGATGATTTACGTGGCTTTGCTGAAGACATCCAAAAGATGACAGATGGCAATATCACGAAAATCGATGAAATTACAAAAGATAAAGAAAAAGAAATTTTGGAAGTATAATTTCCGCTGAAGAATTGATTAAATAAAGAGGGCCGAATCCATACCGGGTCATGTCTTGGTTCTAACATATAGGTGTGCTTAAAGGAGAAAACTGTTATAATAAGGTTTCTCCGATAATGATTACTCCTTGAGTTAGTATGTTGCATGCAAACGTTGGAGGTGGTCCTTTTTTTGCATTTTTCACGGTAATCATAACCGGTTTTAGAAAAAAAGAAGTAATGATTTCTCCCTTTCTAGCTTCTAATGAAGAAATAATTTTCATAATAATAATATGAGAACCAGTTTTTTTTTGATATTATAATATAGATTCTTTTTAAGCGGCAGAAAGCTTATATACATAGTGCACGAAAACTTTGCCTTTGTAGAGAGATAAGTACAACCTGATGGGGGACTAACATATGTATTCACTTTGGAAGCGTTTCGTTAAAAAAGATGCTTCTTCCGATGTAACAAATAGGATTCAGCATATTAAACAGTTTGATGTTCCTCAGCATATCGCCATCATTATGGATGGGAACGGCCGTTGGGCCAAAAAGCGTGCATTGCCACGTGTGGCGGGTCATCATGAAGGTATGAAAACCGTTCGTAGAATTACGAAAGTTGCCAATAAATTAGGGGTCAAAACTTTGACAGTCTATGCGTTTTCCACTGAAAATTGGAAACGTCCGAAAAGTGAAGTCGACTTTTTGATGAAGCTTCCACAGGAATTTCTTGGGACATTTTTACCCGAGCTCATTTCCGAAAATGTAAGAGTTGAAATGATAGGGGATTTGTCTCTCATTCCGTCACATACTCAAAGTGCCGTTAAACGGGCAATGGAAGACACGAAAGGCAATGATGGGATGATTCTGAATTTTGCCCTGAATTATGGAAGCCGCGGGGAAATTGTATCTGCAGTGAATAGCATCATTCAAGATGCTAAGAATGGTATAATAAAGGAAAATGTAACTGAGGAAATGCTATCCAGTTACCTGATGACCAAACATTTGTCGGATCCTGATTTACTGATCCGTACAAGCGGTGAAATCCGTTTAAGTAATTTCATGCTTTGGCAGGCGGCTTATACTGAAATGTGGTTTACTGAGGTGTTATGGCCGGATTTTAGTGAAGAGCATTTATTGCAGGCAGTTGAGGAGTATCAAAAGCGTTCACGAAGATTCGGTGGCGTTTAATGTAGAAGGCGAGGAAAATGGAATAATGAAACAACGAATTATTACGGCGGTCGTAGTTGCCGCTATCTTCATTCCACTAGTCATTTTAGGGGGCACTCCCTTTTTACTGACGGTTTATCTGTTAGGGTCAATTGGTTTGTATGAACTGATGAAAATGAAAAAGTTACGTGTACTGTCTTTTGAAGCATTTCTTTCACACATATTATTGTGGGTGCTTTTATTGCCTAATGAGCATACTGCTTTTTTAGCAGAAATAAATTACGATAAAGTTCAAGTCTTCTTAATCGGGGTTTTGCTGCTGTTACTTTATACAGTCGTTTCAAAAAACCGTTTCACTTTTGATGACGCAGGCTTTCTAGTGATTTCAATCCTATACTTGGGGATAGGTTTCTACTACCTATTTGAAACACGTGACTCTTTGGGGTTGGGGCTGATCTATATCCTGCTTACCCTATTTACGATCTGGGCGACCGATTCCGGAGCCTACTTCATTGGTAAATCACTTGGTAAAAGAAAGCTTTGGCCAGAAATAAGTCCAAACAAGACGGTAGAAGGATTTATCGGCGGGTTATTTTCCGCTATGGTAGTGGGTGTTCTATTTTACGTCTTCTCCAACCTTGACTACACGTTATTACAATTATTATTGATTTCATTAATCATTGGGGTATTCGGGCAATTGGGTGATCTGGTCCAATCGGCGTATAAACGTCATTATGGCGTTAAAGATTCAGGGAAGCTTCTCCCGGGACATGGAGGGATTTTGGACAGGCTTGATAGCGTGATATTCATTTTACCGATTTTGCATTTATTGCATGTTTTATAATATAAATATAGGCAAGCGTTATTGAATTAGGAGATGAACAATTTGAAAAATATCAGCCTTTTGGGCGCGACAGGATCGATTGGTCAACAAACAGCGGATGTAGTTAGGTCCCATCCTGATCAATTCAAGATCGTGGCGCTTTCTGCTGGAAAGAATATAGAATTGGTCAGGACTTATATACAAGAGTTTGAACCGAAACTGGTTTCAGTCCAGACGGAAGAAGATTATCATGTTTTGAAAAGTGAATTCTCCAGCCGCAAAGATATCGAGTTCATGTATGGAGATGAGGGATTGACTGCTGTTGCCGTTTATGGTCAGGCTTCGATATTGGTCAATGCTGTCATCGGAAGCGTGGGTCTTTATCCGACACTTCAAGCAATAAAGGCTAAAAAAGATATTGCTATCGCCAACAAGGAGACTTTGGTGACGGCAGGTCATTTGGTCATAAGTGAAGCAAAAAAAGCGGGGGCCAGATTGCTGCCGGTTGACAGTGAGCATTCCGCTATTTTTCAGGCATTGCAAGGTGAAAAGGAAAAAAATATAGAACGCCTAGTCATTACCGCTTCGGGAGGCAGTTTTCGAGATCGGACCAGGGAAGAATTGAAGGATGTAACGGTGGAAGAGGCACTGAACCATCCGAACTGGTCAATGGGAGCTAAAATCACGATCGATTCAGCATCAATGATGAATAAGGGATTGGAAGTAATTGAGGCCCACTGGCTATTCGATCTTCCCTACGATAAAATTGATGTATTGCTACATAAGGAGAGCATCATCCATTCCATGGTTGAGTTTCATGACTCCAGCGTAATAGCACAACTGGGGACACCGGATATGCGGGTGCCGATACAATATGCACTTACTTATCCAGACCGTATTCCGCTAGCAGGACGCAAACGACTTAATCTTGCTGAAGCAGGCAAACTGCATTTTAGTGATATGGATTTCACCAGATATCCTTGTTTGCAATTCGCCTATAAAGCAGGTAAAATGGGCGGAACTATGACTACTGTGTTGAATGCCGCCAATGAAGCCGCAGTCTCTGCATTCTTATCTGGAAAGATAACCTTCCTTGAGATTGAAATGTTAATTGAAAAAGCGCTGAATCAGCATTCCGTCATAGCCCTTCCAGATTTAGAAACGATTCAGGAAGTCGATAATATGACAAGGCAGTATATAGAATCTTTAGTGAAAGATAGGTGACCGGAACATGCAGACTTTAGAAACGATTATAGCGTTCATCATCATTTTTGGAGCTCTAGTATTTTTCCATGAGCTTGGGCACTTAGTGTTTGCAAAGCGAGCAGGAATTTTATGCCGTGAGTTCGCAATCGGTTTCGGGCCAAAAGTATTCACATATAAAAAGAAGGAAACCGTATATACCATTCGATTGCTCCCTCTTGGCGGGTACGTGCGTATGGCTGGTGAAGACGCAGAAAATATTGAATTGAAGCCCGGCTATCGGGTGGGATTAATGTTTGATAATGAAGAGAATGTTACAAAAATCATTTTGAACAATAAAGATAAATATCCTGATATTCGTCTTGTGGAAGTTGAAGTGATCGACCTTGATCATAAACTGATCCTTACTGGTTATGAGGAGGGCGAGGAAGATATACTAAAAACGTTTGCCATTCATAAAGAAGCGGTGATCGTTGAAAATGGTGTAGAGAACCAGATTGCTCCTTTTGACCGGCAATTTGCCTCAAAGTCGCTTGGACATCGTTTCCTGACGATTGTAGCTGGACCGGCAATGAATTTCGTTTTGGCTTTTGTCATTTTTGTGTTGATTGGCCTGTTTCAAGGAGTCGTGGTGGATGAAGCGAAACTTGGTGAGTTGACTCCAGATGGTTCGGCAGTAAATGCCGGCTTAAAATCGGGGGATGTCATTCAATCCATAGAAGGGACGGAAGTCTCCACTTGGGGAGATGTTCAGGAAAGCATTCAAAAGAATCCTGGGCAAGAGATCGAGTTCGTCGTTGACAGGGACGGGAAAACATTAGAAGTTCCGGTTGTTCCACAAGAAGTGGAGAGGGAAGGGAAGAAAATCGGCATTATCGGTGTTTACCCTCCGGTTGAAAAAGCACCGATTAAAGCTATACAATATGGTTTTACAGAAACGTATTTTTGGACAAAACAAATCTTCATCATCCTTGGTGACCTCGTAACGGGTGGATTTACGATCGACAGTTTATCTGGTCCTGTAGGAATATATAAATCAACTGAGGAAGTAGCGAAACAAGGTTTATTCACGTTAATGAAATGGGCAGGGCTGCTCAGCATTAACCTGGGAATCATGAACCTGCTTCCGCTGCCGGCATTGGATGGGGGAAGGCTGTTATTCTTTGTGGTCGAATTCTTAAGAGGGAAACCAATTGACCGTCAAAAAGAAGGAATGGTTCACTTCATCGGCTTTGCGTTGCTGATGTTATTGATGATTGTCGTTACATGGAATGACATCCAGCGGTTCTTCCTGTAAGACATGTTTGGACAGTGCAAAAAAGGCCAGCAGATTTATCTGTTGGCCGTTTTGTTATCTGAAGGGATTTCCTAGTTTTTTAACCGTTTTGGGGAAATTGTTTGTTTTCTAGGGAAATCGTAAGTATAATCGAGAATGAGTATATTAAATTAGCTTTTCTGAATAACGCGGAAAGTCTTTTTTGTATGAAATGACCGTATTCAAGTTACGGTATGAATTTTACCGTAGCCGAAATTAATTTAAAGGAAATATTGAAGAGGTGCAGATATGAAACAAAGTATGACGTTGATCCCTACATTGAGGGAAGTGCCTGCAGATGCTGAAATCAAAAGTCATCAGCTGCTATTACGTGCAGGATTTATGAGACAAAACTCCAGCGGGGTTTATAGTTTTATGCCGCTTGGAAAGAAGGTGCTTCAAAAGGTTGAGGCTATCGTTCGGGAAGAGATGGAAAATGCTGGAGCAGTAGAACTATTGATGCCGGCTTTACAACAAGCCGAATTCTGGCAGGAATCTGGACGCTGGTATACTTATGGTCCAGAGTTGATGCGGCTTAAGGATCGCAACAACCGTGAATTTGCGCTTGGTGCCACACATGAAGAAGTGATAACCAGCTTAGTTCGTGATGAGGTGAAATCATATAAGCGTCTTCCATTAACGGTTTACCAGATCCAAACCAAATTCCGTGATGAAAAAAGACCGCGTTTCGGATTGTTGCGTGGACGTGAGTTCATCATGAAGGATGCTTATTCTTTCCATGCTAATCAAGAAAGCCTGGATGCTGTTTATAAAAATTTATATGCGGCATATTCGAATATATTCAGCCGTTGTGGGTTGAACTTCCGTGCCGTCATTGCCGATTCGGGGGCAATGGGTGGTAAGGATACACATGAATTCATGGTCCTGTCTGAAATAGGGGAGGATACCATCGCTTATTCGGATAGTTCCGATTATGCAGCTAATATTGAAATGGCACCTGTGAGCGTAAAATATGAAAAAAGCTCCGAAGAACAAATTGCACTTGAAAAAATCCATACACCAGGTCAAAAAACGATTGAAGAAGTTGCTTCATTCTTGAATACTAGTGCAGAGAAACTAATTAAATCGTTATTGTTTAAAGTGGATGAAAAGTATGTGCTTGTTTTGGTACGAGGAGATCATGAAGTCAATGATATCAAGCTGAAGAATTTCTATAACGCTTCAATCGTTGAATTGGTCGATCCAAATGAGACGAAAGAAGTCTTAGGATGTACAATTGGATCTCTTGGACCAATCAATGTCACTTCTGAAGTTGAAGTGATTGCGGATGTTGCCGTCGAGGCCATGGTTAATGGAATTTGTGGTGCAAATGAGGAAGACCACCATTATGTGAACGTAAATCCCGCTCGTGATTTTAACGTGGCCAATTATATAGATCTTCGTTTCATCCAAGAGGGTGACCCATCACCGGACGGAAACGGAATAATTAAATTTGCTAAAGGGATTGAGGTAGGCCACGTATTCAAACTGGGAACTAAATATTCCGAAGCTATGAATGCGACATTCCTGGATGAGAATGGACGGACGCAGCCTATGATCATGGGCTGTTATGGCATTGGTGTTTCCCGTACACTTGCCGCTGTTGCTGAACAATTCAACGATGAAAAAGGATTGGTCTGGCCAACGAATTTGGCGCCATACCAAGTCCATTTGATTCCAATCAATATGAAGGATGAGGCTCAGGCTGCCCTTGCAGAAGATTTATATAATGATCTAAAGGCACAAGGCATGGAAGTTCTTATGGATGATCGTCAAGAACGTGCTGGCGTAAAATTCGCAGACTCTGACTTGATCGGTCTTCCTGTCAGGGTGACTGTTGGTAAAAAGGCATCCGACGGAATCGTCGAAGTGAAAATTCGTAAAACGGGTGAGGTTCTTGAAATTGAAAGATCTGAACTGACTCAAAAGCTTCACGAAATAATGGCATAATTTAAAATAGCGGAATTAGGCATCATTCACTTGGATGATGCCTTTCCTTTTCATGGATTTGGATACTAGTGAAACATTCATGATATGTTATAATAGCCTCTGGTATCAAAAGAAAATGATAGTGAAAAATAAGAGATAGTAGATAGGGGAGAGAGGGAATGGATCAAAATCCAAATAGCGGTAGAGAGAGATTTCAACTCTTGCTCCAGCAAATGGACTTGACTGAGGATGCCTTTGTGAATTATTTCATAGGTGCCGAAATTGATAAGCTCTCAATCGAGAGGGAGTCCAAAACATGGCATTTTGCTTTTAATATACCTGCATTAATTCCTTGCAGTGTTCATACAAGACTTGCTACTCATCTAGCAAGTACGTTTTCCCATATTGCGAAGGTCACATTCAACTTGAACGTAGCTAATCCGCAAGTGACGGAACAATTGGTAAAAGAGTATTGGAAAAACTGCATCGGCGAGCTTGAAGGCATGTCTCCGGCACTGTTATCACTTCTAAATGAACAAGTGCCAACGGTGAATGGATATAAGGTTATCGTTAGCGCCCGAAATGATACGGAGGCTGGTCAGTTGAAACGAAAATACTCCGGCATCATTTCGAATATCTACCAAACATTCGGTTTTCCTCCGTTGACACTTGAAGCGGAAGTGAAGGAAACGGTTTCGAATCCTGATTACCAGAAGTTTTTAGAAGAGAAACAAAAGGAAGACGCAGAAAAGGGACTTGCTGCCCTAGTGGAAATGCAGAAAAAAGAATCGGAAAAAGGCGGCGACGATGCCGTCTACGACGGACCGGTTAAAATTGGCTATACGATTAAAGAAGATGCGGATTTCCGCAGAATTGAACAAATTATTGATGAAGAGCGCAGGATTGCTATAGAAGGCTTCGTATTTGATGCAGAAGTGCGTGAGTTACGCAGCGGACGAAGCCTGTTGACTTTTAAAGTCACTGATTATACGAGCTCGATATTGGTCAAAATGTTTTCGCGTGATAAAGAAGATGCTGCCATACTTGCCCGAGTGAAAAAAGGGATGTGGGTACGTGCCCAAGGCAGCATCCAAAATGATACATTCGTACGTGACCTTGTAATGATCGCAAATGATATAAATGAAATTTCTAAACAAGGACGGCAGGATAAGGCTCCAGAAGGGGAAAAGCGTGTCGAACTGCATATGCATACCCCAATGAGCCAGATGGATGCAGTGACACCTACTTCTGCGCTTGTTGCCCAGGCTGCAAAGTGGGGACATAAGGCTGTGGCCATTACAGATCATGCGGGAGCACAATCATTCCCTGAAGCTTATAGTGCCGGGAAAAAGAATGGTATCAAAATCCTTTATGGCGTAGAAGTGAATCTTGTAAATGATGGTGTACCCATTGTTTATAATGAGGCGCATATCGCTTTGGCAGATGCCACCTATGTTGTGTTTGACGTAGAGACGACAGGCCTGTCAGCTGTTTATGATACGATCATTGAATTTGCTGCAGTGAAAATTCGTGGCGGTGACATCATTGATCGATTCGAGTCATTTGCGAATCCGCATCACCCACTATCCAATACGACGATAGAATTGACTGGAATAACTGATGATCTTGTTGAAAATGCTCCAGAAGTCTCGGAAGTACTAGAAAAGTTCAAGGACTGGGCGGGCGATGCGATTCTGGTTGCCCACAACGCAGCCTTCGATATGGGCTTTTTGAATATAGGTTATAAAAACATGGGTTATCCTAAAGCTTCCAATCCAGTTCTTGATACATTGGAACTTGCCCGTTTCTTATATCCGGAGTTTAAAAATCACCGGTTAAATACATTATGTAAAAAGTTCGATATTGATTTGACCCAGCATCATAGGGCCATTTATGACGCCGAAGCTACAGGTTACCTTATGCTGAAGATGCTGAAGGATGCAATGGAAAAGGAGATTACCCATCATGATCAACTTAATGACAATATGGGTAAAGGAAATGCTTATCAGCGTTCCCGTCCTTCCCATTGTACGTTGATCGCGCAAACACAGGCTGGCTTAAAAAACCTTTTCAAATTAATTTCAATCACACACATCGATTATTTCTATCGTGTGCCCCGATTACCGCGCTCACAACTTAAAAAGTATCGTGAAGGAATCTTGGTCGGATCGGGATGCGATAAAGGGGAAGTTTTTGAAGGGATGATGCAGAAGGGTTTTGAGGAAGTCGTCGATATTGCCGAATTTTACGATTATCTTGAAATCCATCCGAAGGAAGTGTATCAGCATTTGATTGAGCTTGAATATGTACGAGATGATAAATCGTTAGAAACGATCATCTCCAATATCGTCAAGCTTGGTGAAAAATTGGATAAGCCAGTCGTAGCCACGGGAAATGTGCATTATTTGGATCCAAATGATAAAATTTACCGTAAAATCCTTGTGAATTCGCAAGGTGGCGCAAATCCGCTGAATCGTCATAAGCTTCCTGACGTGCATTTTCGGACAACAGATGAAATGCTACGGGAATTCTCCTTCCTTGGTTCTGAGAAAGCCAAAGAGGTCGTGGTAACTAACACGAATAAAATCGCTGATATGATTGAAGAAATCAAGCCAATTAAGGATGAGTTATACACGCCTAAAATTGAAGGTGCAGAAGAAGAGATGCGTGAAATGAGTTATGGCATGGCAAGAAAGATTTATGGAGAGAACCTGCCGGAAATCGTGGAAGCCCGTCTTGAGAAAGAATTGAAAAGCATCATTGGCCACGGTTTTGCCGTTATTTATTTAATTTCACACAAACTTGTTAAAAAATCATTGAATGATGGTTATCTAGTTGGCTCAAGGGGATCGGTTGGGTCATCTTTCGTTGCCACCATGACTGAAATTACAGAGGTGAATCCGCTTCCGCCGCATTATGTATGTCCGGAGTGCAAGAAATCCGAATTCTTCAATGACGGTTCTGTAGGTTCCGGGTTTGACCTGCCCGATAAAGACTGTCCCGATTGTGGCATTGCTTATACAAAAGACGGGCATGATATCCCGTTTGAAACATTCCTTGGATTTAAAGGGGATAAGGTTCCCGATATCGACTTGAACTTCTCAGGTGAATATCAGCCGAAGGCCCATAACTATACGAAGGTCTTATTCGGTGAAGAGTATGTATATCGTGCCGGAACGATTGGTACGGTCGCGGAAAAAACGGCTTATGGATATGTAAAAGGGTATTCCTCTGATAATAACATCCATATGCGTGGAGCCGAGACTGATCGCCTTGTTGCCGGTTGTACTGGTGTGAAACGGACGACAGGACAGCATCCGGGTGGAATCATCGTTGTTCCGGATTATATGGATATCTATGATTTCACACCTATTCAGTTCCCTGCGGATGACAGGAATTCTGAGTGGAAAACAACTCACTTTGATTTCCATTCCATTCACGATAATATTTTGAAACTTGATATACTTGGACACGATGATCCGACTGTAATCCGGATGCTTCAAGATTTAAGTGGCATCGATCCAAAGACCGTTCCTACCGATGATCCAGAAGTAATGAAAATATTCAGCAGTACTGAATCTTTAGGAGTTACCGAAGAACAGATCATGTGTAAAACGGGTACGCTTGGCATCCCGGAATTTGGTACTCGTTTTGTCCGTCAGATGCTTGAAGATACGAAACCTACGACATTTTCCGAGCTTGTTCAGATCTCAGGGCTTTCCCACGGTACGGATGTATGGCTGAGCAATGCACAGGAACTGATCCACAACCGGATATGTACACTAAGTGAGGTTATAGGTTGCCGGGATGATATTATGGTCTATCTGATTTATCAAGGTCTCGATCCTTCCCTAGCGTTTAAAATTATGGAATCTGTACGTAAAGGGAAAGGGCTCTCGGAGGAATTCGAAGAGGAAATGAGGAAAAATGAGGTACCGGAATGGTATATCGATTCATGTAAGAAGATTAAATACATGTTCCCGAAAGCCCATGCTGCAGCTTACGTCTTGATGGCTGTCCGGATTGCCTATTTTAAAGTGCATCTGCCTTTATTATATTATGCTGCCTATTTCACAGTACGTGCCGATGATTTTGAAATCGACGCGATGACTCGGGGATCGCAAGCAATCAAATCAAAAATGGAAGAAATTACGGTAAAGGGATTGGATGCATCCACAAAGGAAAAGAATACATTGACGGTTCTTGAACTAGCTTTGGAAATGTGTGAACGCGGATTTTCATTCGCTAAAGTGGACTTGTACAAATCCAGTGCAGATCAATTCTTAATTGAAGGGAACACTTTGATACCGCCTTTCAATTCGATACCTGGTCTCGGAACGAATGCGGCGATCAATATCGTCAATGCGCGGAAAAATGGTGAATTCCTCTCAAAAGAAGATCTTCAACAACGGGGGAAGGTTTCGAAGACCATCCTTGAATATCTTGATAAACAAGGCTGTCTGGAGTCATTGCCTGAACAAAATCAGTTATCTTTATTTTAAAGAGGAAACTGATTTCAAAAAGGAAGAAACAGACAAGGTATTTGCATAAAAATCTTGATTATGGTATATTTTTATTGGAAATACTAAGAGGAACCAATGGCAAGAGTGGGGAAACCCACTCTTTCGTGTTGTATTGACCATTTAATTTTGAATCCGAAACCAAGCGCATACAACGCACGTATGGAGGAAACAAATGAGTAAAAAGGTAACGGAAGTCGTAGAGGAATTAGCATTACCAATTCTTGAAGAATTGCAGCTTGAATTAGTCGAAGTGGAGTATGTGAAGGAAGGTAAAAGCTGGTTCCTTCGAGTGTACATTGATAAAGAAACAGGCGTAGATATTGATGATTGCGGAAATGTGAGTGAAAAACTCAGTGAAAAGCTTGATGAGGTTGATCCGATTCCACAAAATTATTTTCTCGAAGTTTCATCACCCGGAGCTGAAAGGCCTCTGAAAAAAGAGAAGGATTTCCTTAATGCTATCGGTAAAAATGTTTACATAAAAACATACGAGCCCATTTTAGATGAAAAAGAATTCGAAGGAATCTTAACCAGTTTCGATGGTGAAGAAGTGACACTCGAAGTCAGAATCAAGACAAGAAAGAAAACGATCGTCATACCATTCGAAAAGGTAGCCAAAGCAAGATTGGCGATTACCTTCTCATAAGTCAAGCAAATCATTAATTTAAATATCCGTAAGGGGGATCACCATGGGCAATGAGTTATTGGATGCTCTCTATATTTTAGAACACGAAAAAGGAATTTCCAGGGAGGTTTTGATCGACGCGATTGAATCTGCCCTTATATCGGCATATCGCCGTAACTTTAACCAAGCACAAAATGTACGTATCGACTTGAATCTTGGTAAAGGAACTATGCGTGTATTTGCCAGAAAAGACGTTGTTGACGAAGTGTTCGATTCGCGTCTGGAAATTTCTGTTGAAGAAGCAAGAGCAATTGATCCCAACTATCAGTTAGAGGATATTGTCGAAATGGAAGTAACACCTAAGGATTTCGGCCGTATTGCTGCACAAACAGCAAAACAAGTCGTTACTCAAAGGGTGCGTGAAGCGGAACGAGGCATCATTTATGCCGAATTCATCGATCGTGAAGAGGATATCATGACTGGCATCGTTCAACGCCAGGATTCCCGATTCATTTATGTCAGCCTAGGTAAAATCGAAGCTTTGCTCCCGGTGAATGAGCAAATGCCGAATGAACAGTATAAACCTCATGATCGCATTAAAGTTTTCATCACTAAAGTTGAAAAGACTTCCAAGGGCCCGCAAATTTTTGTATCCCGTTCACATCCTGGCCTTTTAAAACGTTTATTCGAAATCGAAGTGCCTGAAATTTTTGATGGAACAGTAGAAATTAAGTCAGTTGCCCGCGAAGCAGGCGACCGTTCAAAAATCTCCGTGCATTCCGATAACGAAGAAGTCGATCCTGTCGGTTCCTGTGTAGGACAAAAAGGTCAGCGCGTTCAAGCCATCGTCAACGAATTGAAAGGTGAAAAGATCGATATCGTTAAATGGTCGGAGAATCCGGTCATTTTCGTTGCGAATGCTTTAAGCCCTTCAAAAGTACTTGAAGTTATTGTTAAAGAAGAGGAAAAGGCGACGACTGTAATCGTTCCGGATTATCAACTTTCCCTGGCAATTGGTAAGCGTGGACAAAATGCCCGTTTAGCTGCCAAGCTTACAGGCTGGAAAATTGATATCAAGAGTGAAACGGAAGCCCGCGAAGCTGGTATTTATCCTGTGGAAGAACAGGAATTCCTTTTGAGCAGAGATAGTTATGTTACTGAAGAGGAAACAGATTTCGAAGAGGATAACGAGTAATTCGAGGTGAAAAAAGATGAATAGCCGAAAAAAAATCCCGATGCGTAAATGTGTGGCTACAGGCGAAATGAAGCCGAAGAAAGAACTCATTCGCATCGTTCGATCTAAAGAAGGGGAAGTCAGCCTTGATCCGACCGGAAAGAAATCGGGAAGGGGAGCTTATTTGACTCTTGATCGGGATGTTATCGAGCTGGCCAAAAAGAAAAATGTGCTGGCTAATCACCTTAGTACCCAAATCGATTCTTCCCTTTATGAACAATTGCTTGAATTAGTGAATAAGGAGAAAAACTAACATCATGACCCAACAACAACAATGGATGTCTCTATTAGGTTTGGCCAATCGAGCACGCAAGCTAATTTCGGGTGAAGAATTAGTGGTTAAAGAGATTAGAAGCGGTAATGCCAAAGTTGTTATTTTATCCGCGGACGCTTCAAAAAACACTGAAAAAAAAATATCTGATAAGTGCGCATTTTATCAGGTTCCTTTAAAAAGAGTCGAAAGCAGGTCAATGCTCGGCCATGCGATAGGTAAGGATGCTAGAGTTGCCGTCGCAGTTCTGGATGAAGGTTTTGCACAAAAACTCCGAACGCTGCTCGATTAAATTTTACGGGGGTGAACGTATGACAAAATTGCGTGTATATGAATATGCAAAACAGAAGAACGTTTCAAGCAAGGATGTAATAAATAAACTTAAAGAAATGAATATAGAGGTAACAAACCATATGACAGCATTAGACGATTCAACTGTAAATAAATTAAACGATTCAATCAAACCTAAAAACGAAGATAAAAGCCCAGCTGCTGAACCAAAAGCTAACGCTACGGTCGCAAAGTACGAAGCTGAAGCGGATGAAAAGAGCACAGTCAATAAAGAAAAACTGAAGAAGAAACCACCAGTTAAACCTGTAGGGACGAAAAAACCAACAGGTCAGTTCAACAAGGGTCGCAATAACAAGAATAAAAATAATAAACAAAGACAACAAGCGCCTCAGGCACCTGTTACAAAACGTAAAGAAAGAGAACTTCCAGAGAAAATTACGTTTTATGAGTCTTTGACGGTTATGGAACTTGGAAAAAAACTTCACCGTGAACCTTCTGAAATCATTAAAAAGCTCTTTATGCTTGGTGTTATGGCTACAATCAACCAAACTTTGGATAAAGATGCAATAGAATTGATTTGTGCGGAATACGGTGTAGTCGCCGAAGAAGAGATTCGTGTCGACCTAACAGACCTTGAATCACTTGTCACTGAGGACGCTTCTGAAGATTTGATTGAACGTCCGGCTGTCGTGACGATCATGGGGCACGTTGACCATGGTAAAACGACATTGCTTGATTCTATACGCCATACAAAAGTTACTGAAGGCGAAGCGGGCGGAATCACTCAGCATATCGGTGCTTATCAAGTTAAAGTTAACGATAAGAAAATAACATTCCTGGATACACCAGGCCATGCTGCGTTTACAACAATGCGTGCCCGCGGTGCACAAGTTACCGATATCACCATTCTTGTCGTTGCTGCGGATGATGGCGTTATGCCTCAAACGATTGAAGCGATCAACCATGCTAAAGCGGCAGAAGTTCCAATTATCGTTGCTGTCAATAAGATGGATAAAGAAGCTGCCAATCCGGACCGTGTCATGCAAGAATTGACAGAACATGGTTTAGTTTCTGAAGCATGGGGCGGAGACACAATTTTCGTACCAATTTCAGCTAAAAACGGTGAGGGTATCGATAGCTTGCTTGAAATGATTCTTCTTGTCAGTGAAGTGGAGGAGTATAAAGCGAATCCAACTCGTAAAGCAAATGGAACGGTTATCGAAGCGCGTTTGGATAAAGGGCGCGGATCGGTTGCCACTTTGCTTGTTCAAAACGGAACGTTGAAAATCGGTGATCCGATTGTTATCGGTAATACATTCGGACGTGTTCGTGCTATGGTTAACGATCTTGGACGCCGTGTTAAGGATGCAGGTCCTTCAACGCCGGTTGAAATCACTGGATTGAACGAAGTGCCACAGGCCGGCGATCGTTTCATCGTCTTTGAAGATGAGAAAACGGCCCGTCAAGTTGGGGAAGTGCGTGCACAGAGACAACTTGCTTCACAACGTAATGAAAAATCCCGTGTAACCCTAGATACATTGTTCGAGCAAATGAAAGAAGGGGAAATTAAAGAATTAAACATCATTTTAAAAGCTGATGTTCAAGGTTCTGCGGAAGCAGTAGCCGCTTCCCTGAATAAAATAGAAGTAGAAGGCGCTAAAGTGAAAATCATACACATTGGCGTCGGTGCCATTACAGAGTCTGACATCATCCTTGCTACAGCTTCGAATGCAATCGTCATCGGATTTAACGTCCGTCCTGACGTGAATGCGAAGCGTGCAGCTGAATCAGAAAATGTTGATGTCCGCCTTCACCGCATCATCTATAAAGCAATCGAAGAGATCGAGTCGGCTATGAAAGGGATGCTTGACCCTGAATTCGAAGAAAAAATTATCGGTCAGGCTGAAGTTCGTACGACTTTCAAAGTATCCAAGGTAGGTACGATTGCCGGTTCTTACGTTACAGAAGGAAAAATTACACGTGATAGCGGAATTCGCTTAATTCGTGAAGGTGTCGTCATTTACGAAGGTGAAATTGATGCATTGAAACGTTTTAAAGATGATGTAAAAGAAGTAGCAACGAACTATGAGTGCGGTATTACGATTAAAAATTACAACGACCTTAAAGAAGGCGATGTAATTGAAGCGTATGTAATGGAAGAGATCGAACGTAAATGATCGTTGGCTCTGTCCAATGTGAATGCATCATCCATGACACCCATTCTTTGAAAGAAAAAAGGGCCGTGCTTCAGCGTGTCATGACACGGCTTAAGCAGAAGTTCAATATTTCTGTAGCAGAGACCGATTTTCAGGATTTATGGCAGCGGACAAAGATTACTATCGTAACCGTAACATCATCAAGGAAGGCTACTGAACGGGAACTTCAAAATGCCCTTAAATTTCTAGATTCTTTTCCGGAACTAGAGCGAACAATAACAGATATAGACTGGCTTTAGGCTATCGAGGTGATATTATGAGCCTTCGTTCAAATCGTGTTGGCGAACAAATGAAAAAAGAGCTGAGTGAAATTATCGGCCGAAAAATTAAAGATCCAAGAATCGGATTTGTTACAGTGACGGATGTCGCGGTTACAGGCGATTTACAACAGGCAACAGTTTATATTTCCGTTTTGGGTGACCAGGAACAAAGGGAGAAAACCCTTCAAGGTCTAGCTAAGGCGAAAGGATTCATGCGTTCAGAAATTGGGCAGAGAATCCGCCTGCGCAAAACCCCTGAGCTGTTTTTTGAATTTGATGAATCGGTCGATTATGGTAATCGTATCGAGTCGTTGATTTCCCAAATCAATTCAGAGGATAAACCGGCTGAAAAAGACGAGGAATAAGCAAGCAGTAAAAGGAGGCCGACTCAATAAGTGCTTTGCACTTCTTGAAGTCGGTCTCTTTTTTTTGAAAACTGAATATGTAAAAAAGGAAAAACACCTTTCGGAATTGGAATTCATTTTGCTTTATGATAGTAGTTTAGGGTGTTTTATAAATGATGAGGTGAAAGCGTGAACGGTATTCTTCCATTATGGAAACCCAAGGGATTGACATCCCATGATTGTGTTTTTAAATTAAGAAAGATTTTAAAGACAAAAAAGGTTGGGCACACAGGTACTTTAGATCCTGATGTAACAGGGGTTTTGCCTATTTGTATCGGCAGGGCAACTAAGATAGCCGAATATTTGACAGAAGCCGGTAAAGCGTATGAAGGGGAAGTGACCCTTGGTTTTTCAACGACAACTGAAGACGCAAGCGGTGAAAAAGTGGAAGAGAAAAAGATTGATCAAGTGATTCAGCGTAAACGGATTCTTGAAGTGCTGGAATCATTGACTGGAAAAATTGAACAGACGCCGCCGATGTTTTCAGCGGTAAAAGTAAACGGGAAGAAGTTATATGAATATGCCCGTGCAGGGATAGAAGTGGAGAGGCCTACAAGGGAGGTCACCATCTATGAAATAACCCTTCTCGATGATCGTTCTGAATTTAAAGGGGAAACCATTTCTTTTCGTTTTCGCGTCAAATGCAGCAAGGGAACGTATATTCGAACGCTTGCAGTCATGATGGGTGAAGAACTGGGTTTTCCTGCCCATATGTCAGACTTGACACGTATTGAATCAGCAGGTTTTAAGCAGGAGGACTGTTTCACATTTGCTGAAGTGGAAGAGTTCATGGAAAGTGGACAAACGGATGAATTTCTGTTGCCTTTGGAGCGGGGATTATTTCATTTGCCCAAATTTCAGATTAGTGATAAAGTAGCAAAGAAAGTACTTAACGGTGCGGTATTGGAACAAACAAAGGATGTTGTTGTTGAAAAAGGGAAGCCTTTTGTGATGGTCGATCCAGCTGATAAGGCCATTGCCATTTATCAAATACATCCGACAAAAGTGGGATTAATTAAACCTGTAAAAGTATTGGCACAAGAATTATAGACCGTTTTACCGCCGGAAAGAGGAGATTGAAAGGTGAAAGTGATCGCAATAGAGCATCCTCATCAATTTAATTCGGATGATTTTCCCGAGCTTGTAATGGCGCTTGGATTTTTTGATGGTATACATAAAGGTCATCAGATTGTTATTCAAACCGCCAAGAAAAAAGCCGATGAAATGAATCTTAAGTCAGCAGTCATGACATTTGACCCGCATCCTTCTGCAGTACTGGGTAGGAAAACGGAAAATATCCGCTATATCACTCCACTTGAAGATAAGGTGGATATCATAGAGTCGATGGAGATCGATTATTTATTCATTGTCCATTTCAGCAAGGAATTTGCTTCCGTACTGCCGGAACGATTCGTTGACGAATACATTGCCGGGCTGAATGTCCGTCACGTAGTTGCAGGCTTTGATTATTCATACGGTCGCTATGGTCAAGGATCGATGAAAGATTTGCCTGTTTACGCACAGGGCAGATTTTCGCAGACAGTCGTTGCAAAACAGACACTTGAAGATGAAAAGGTAAGCTCGACGAGAATCAGGGAAACTCTCGGTAATGGTAACTTTTCCGACTTTTATCATTTGGCTGGCCGACGCTATTTAACGAAAGGTCATGTCATTCACGGTGAAAAACGGGGCAGAAAGTTGGGATTCCCCACCGCTAATATTGAAGTAAGTGACGATTATATCTTCCCCGCTGCAGGCGTATATGCCGTCAGGATCAAAATAAGCGGTAAATGGTATAATGGGGTTTGCAATGTCGGTTACAAACCTACGTTCCACGAAGAAAAACCCAAATATCCCACTGTAGAGGTTCATGCCTTGGAGTTCTCGGGAGATATATATGGCAGCCAGGTTTCGGTTGAATGGCATACAAGACTTCGGAGTGAGCAGAAATTTTCCGGACTTGAAGCATTAGTCGCTCAGATCGAAATAGATAAGCAAAATGCAATCGCCTATTTTGCAAAGCTTGAAGCATAAAAGACAAGACTTGCAATTTTAATGAAAAACATGTATTCTATTGTATGTATGAAAATAACCATTGCTTGGCTAGTCGAGACTCCGACGCTGGCTCGGTAATAGGTGATTTTACAGAATTTTAGGAGGAATAATAACATGGCAATTACACAAGTACGCAAAAACGAACTAATCGCTGAGTTCAGAACTCACGATACTGACACTGGATCTCCAGAAGTTCAAATCGCAGTATTAACAGAAGAAATCAACAACTTGAACGGTCACTTACGCACACACAAAAAAGACCACCATTCACGTCGCGGTCTTCTAAAAATGGTAGGTAAACGTCGTAATCTTTTAACTTACCTACGTAACAAAGACGTTACTCGTTACCGTACACTAATTAACAAATTAGGTCTACGTAGATAATTTTTTCAGGAAGGCGGGAAATTTCCCGCTTTTTTGATGTTAATCAAATGATTTGGACGTGTTCTACTTAAGGCTGGGCCTTCGTCCTTGGGACTCGGCAGGAGCCGGGTCCTTTTCCATTTATAAATGATCAGGATATACATAATCAAATGAATGAAATTTTTATTCATTTTACTGTTAATGCTTGTTTTTTTCGTGCATAATAGGAATAGTTTGGTTTTAACTCGAGTTCAGTTACTTTCACATATAAATGATTTAATCCAATACAGGTTTAGGTAAACTAAGCCTCTAAGTGAAGATTCAGAGAGGGGTTTAATAAATGGGACAGGAAAAACATACGTATTCATTTGACTGGGCCGGCCGTAATGTAACGGTAGAGATAGGGCAATTAGCCAAACAAGCGAACGGGGCAGTTTTAGTCCGTTATGGAGAAACTGCTGTATTAAGTACTGCGACAGCTTCAAAGGAACCTAGAAATGTCGACTTCTTCCCTTTGACAGTGAACTATGAAGAAAGACTTTATGCAGTCGGTAAAATTCCGGGAGGCTTCATCAAACGTGAAGGACGACCAAGTGAAAGGGCAATTCTTGCAAGCCGTTTAATCGATCGTCCTATCCGTCCGCTTTTCGCAGATGGCTTCAGGAACGATGTTCAGATCATCAGCATGGTCATGAGTGTCGATCAAGATTGTTCTACGGAAATGGCAGCCATGCTAGGTTCTTCCCTTGCACTTTCAGTTTCCGATATTCCGTTCGAAGGTCCAATTGCTGGAGTTGTAGTGGGGAGAATCAATAATGAATTCATTATTAACCCTACTGTTGACCAACTAGCCAAAAGTGACATCAATCTGACGGTTGCCGGCACTAAAGATGCTATCAACATGGTTGAAGCCGGAGCAAATGAAGTACCAGAGGAAACCATGCTTGAGGCAATCATGTTTGGACATGATGAAATCAAGAAGATCATTGCATTCCAAGAGAAAATCGTTGCTGAAATCGGTAAGGAAAAAATGCAGGTCACTTTATATCAAGTGGATGCTGAACTGGAAGCAGAAGTGAAGGGCCTATGTGAAGCAGACTTGAACAAAGCTGTACAAGTTCAGGAAAAACATGCTCGTGAAGACGCCATCAAAGCAGTAAAAGATCGTGTGTTGGTTCATTATGAAGAAGAAACTGATGAAGAAAAATTAAAGCAAATCAAAGAAATCCTGAATAAATTGGTCAAATCCGAAGTCCGCCGTTTAATCACGGAAGAAAAAGTGCGTCCGGATGGCCGTAATCCTGACGAAATCAGACCATTATCATCAGAAGTTACCATTCTGCCCCGTACTCATGGTTCCGGATTGTTCACACGCGGACAAACCCAAGCGCTATCCATCTGTACATTAGGTGCACTTGGTGATGTGCAGATTCTGGACGGACTTGGTACCGAAGAGTCAAAACGTTTTATGCACCACTATAATTTCCCGCATTTCAGTGTTGGTGAAACTGGCCCTATCCGTGGGGCAGGACGCCGTGAAATCGGTCATGGTGCACTTGGTGAAAGAGCATTGGATCCTGTCATTCCAAACGATAAAGACTTCCCATATACAATCAGACTTGTTTCTGAAGTCCTTGAATCAAACGGTTCAACATCACAAGCAAGTATCTGTGCAAGCACTTTGGCAATGATGGATGCCGGTGTTCCATTGAAAGCTCCAGTTGCTGGTATTGCTATGGGTCTTGTCAAAACAGGTGAGCACTATACAATCTTAACGGATATTCAAGGTATGGAAGATCATCTGGGAGACATGGACTTTAAAGTCGCAGGGACTTCAAAAGGTGTTACTGCCCTACAAATGGATATTAAGATTGAAGGTCTTTCAAGAGAGATTCTTGAAGAAGCTTTACTACAAGCCAAACATGGCCGGATGCATATTTTGGAATCAATGATGTCAACAATCAATCAACCGCGTGAACAGTTATCCAAATATGCTCCAAAAATCGTTACAATGTCCATAAACCCGGATAAGATTCGTGATGTAATTGGACCGAGCGGAAAACATATCAACAAAATCATTGAAGAAACTGGCGTGAAAATCGACATCGAACAGGATGGAACGGTATTCATTTCTTCTACTGATGAACCAATGATTCAAAAAGCGAAGAAAATCATTGAGGATATCGTACGTGAAGTCGTAGTGGGCGAACTATACTTAGGTAAAGTTAAACGTATCGAAAAGTTCGGTGCCTTCGTTGAAATCTTCAATGGTAAAGACGGTTTGGTACATATTTCTGAACTGGCTGAAGAAAGGGTCGGAAAAGTGGAAGATGTCGTTTCACTTGGCGATGAATTATTGGTCAAAGTTACTGAGATCGATAAGCAAGGAAGGGTAAACCTTTCCCGTAAAGCGGTCTTGAAAGAGCAAAAAGAGGCAGCCAACCCTTCTCAATCGTAATTGAAAATGAAAATCCGGCATGCGATTCCTTGTGAATCTGCATGCTTTTTTTGTTTGAAAGTATTGGAATATCAATATTGCGAATGGCGTTATAAGCAGGTCATGTTCTACCTTGTCCGTTTTCTTCATACATTTTGGTATGAAGGGGGCGTAAAAAATGAATAATAAATGGAAGCAGATAGTTGCGATAAGTGCCATTGCAGGTATATCATGGTTATTAGTGCAAAATCCATATACACAAGTTTATTTGACCCAATTAACCAATGATTCAGTTGCTTCAATGAAGCAAGAAGACGAGCTTCTTTTACAAATAAAAGAATCAACAAAAAAATATGAGATTGCACCACAGGATGCACGAATAGATTCTGTTTGGAAAACCGTTCCTGCATATAACGGCCTGAAGGTAAATATTGATGAATCGTATAAAGCCATGAAGAAGGAGGGCGTGTTCGATAAGGATAAGCTGGTATTTCAGCAGGTCCCTGCAAAGATTCATATGGAGGATCTGGATCCGGCTCCGATTTACCGGGCCCACCCCGAAAAGCCAGTTGTTTCATTTTTAATCAATGTGGCATGGGGGAATGAGTACTTACAAGATATGTTGGCCGTGTTAAAAAAGAATAATGTCAAGGCCACTTTTTTCCTTGAAGGGAATTGGACCAAGAAAAATCCTGATTTGGCCAAGATGATTAAGGGTGGCGGGCATGAAATTGGAAATCATTCTTATTCACATCCGGATATGAAAAACATATCCGCACAAGCTACACGTGAGGAAATTCGAAAAACGAATGAAGTCATTGAAGCGGTGACAGGTTTGAAAATGAAATGGTTCGCACCACCAAGTGGAAGCTACCGGGATGAAACGGTGAAAATCGCGGATTCTTTCGGTATGGAGACCGCCATGTGGAGTGTGGATACGATCGACTGGCAAAAGCCAAGCCCTGAAGTCCTTCAACAAAGAGTGCTTTCTAAGATACACCCTGGAGCATTTATATTGATGCATCCGACGGAATCTACTGCAAAATCATTGGAGACGTTAATAATTGAAATAAAAAAGAAAGATTTAGATGTTGTTACCGTTTCGGAAGCAGTAGATGAAGAGCGATCGAATCCATAAAACATTGGTAACGATAGCAGCATAGAATGATTGGGAGGAATGTTAGTTGATTAAGAAATACACGTGTCAAAATGGAGTTAGAATTGTATTGGAAAATATTCCAACTGTACGCTCAGCAGCAATAGGAGTATGGATCAAAACAGGTTCAAGAAATGAAACACCAGAATTGAATGGGGTTTCACATTTCCTGGAGCATATGTTCTTCAAAGGAACAACCACGAGAAATGCGCGTGAAATTGCCGAGTCGTTCGATAGTATTGGCGGACAGGTGAATGCATTCACTTCAAAAGAATATACATGCTACTATGCTAAAGTAATGGATAACCATGCAAGCTATGCGCTGGAAATCCTTGCTGATATGTTCTTCAACTCAACATTTGATGGGGAAGAATTGAAAAAAGAAAAAAATGTCGTCTACGAAGAAATCAAAATGTACGAAGACACACCCGATGACATTGTCCATGACCTCTTAAGCAAGGCGGTATATGAAAACCACCCCCTTGGCTATCCTATACTTGGGACGGAAAATACGCTTGAAACCTTCAATAGTGATACATTAAAAAAATACGTCCATGACATGTATACACCCGATAAAGTAGTAGTGTCCATTGCTGGGAATGTGGATGAAAAATTGATTCAGGAAGTCGAAAACTATTTTGGCTCGTATCAAGGCTCGGAAGACCGTCTTGAATTGGTCAAACCTTCCTTCCATGAAAATAGGATCACCCGTAAAAAAGATACGGAACAAGCCCACTTATGCCTTGGTTACAAGGGGTTGGAAATCGGCAATGATAAAACATACAGCCTGATTACCTTAAATAATATTCTTGGAGGGAGCATGAGTAGCCGCCTATTCCAGGACGTCAGGGAGCAACGCGGCCTTGCCTATTCCGTTTATTCCTATCATTCCAGCTATCAAGATAGCGGTATGGTGACAGTATATGGGGGGACAGGCACAAACCAGCTTGACAGCCTGTATGAAACCATTCAGGAAACATTGGATACTTTAAAAAGGGATGGCATTACGGAAAAAGAATTACGGAATAGTAAAGAACAACTTAAAGGAAGTTTGATGCTCAGCCTTGAAAGCACGAATAGCCGCATGAGCCGGAACGGAAAAAATGAGCTAATGTTGGGTGAGCACCGTTCCCTTGATGATATAATCATCAAGATTGACGAAGTGACAGAGGATACCGTCAATGAATTGGCAAATCAGATCTTTACGAAACATTCCTTGTCATTAGTGAGCCCGCTGGAAAACTGGGACAAATAATAACGACTAAGTCTGAACCTTCCTTTTATTAAAGGGAGGTCAGGCTTTTTTTCTTTGAATGTGGGAGGTCCAGTGTTTTGGACAATATTTGGATAAATGCCTTCTAAGTTTACCTTTTTCGGATATAGATTGAATAGAAGGCGAAAAAAGGGGGAACCAAATTTGAGGTTAAGCGAACTGAGCGGTAAGGAAATAGTCGATGTGAATAGGGCGGAAAGATTAGGAATCCTTGGTCAGACGGATTTGGAAATAGATGAAACTGGACAAATTACCTCGTTGATCATCCCATCTGTTAAATGGTTCGGCCTTTTAAGGAATGGCAGTGAAATAAGAGTGCCATGGGATCACATAAAAAAAATCGGTGCGGATATGGTCATCATTGATTTTCAAGAAGGACTTTCACTAAAAGACGGAGAGCAAATGGACGGATAATGCGCTCGCGCCTACTCCTTGGAATTTCTCGAAATGCAATCCCGAAAACGCCTTAGCTGGCAATAGCTAAGGCGTTTTTTGATTTCTTATCACCGTTTTTTAACTAAAAACATAAGATGGCAGGGTAACTAGAGAATGTAGCAAATACCGAATTGCTTCCTGAAGGGATTGTATCACGGGGCAAGGAATGTTTAGGATCTTTTATATAAAGAAGGTGACGGTTTTAATGCTCACAGGCATGCAAATCGCTGTAATTGGTGGAGATGCGCGTCAGCTTGAAGTTGTCCGTAAACTGACGGAGCTTGATGCAAAGCTATTATTGGTAGGTTTTGAACAGCTTGACCATGCTTTTACCGGAGCGGTTAAGGAAAAAATGGAAGATATAAATTTCAAGGAACTAGACTCAGTTATTTTACCTGTCAGGGGCACGGATTCAGATGGGAAAGTAGAAACGATTTTTTCCAGTGAAGAGGTTGTTTTAACTGAAGAAATGATAAAAAAGACCCCGGCACATTGCACTTTTTATGCAGGAATCAGTAACGATTACCTCGATGAGATATTCAAGAGAGTGGATCGCAAACTCGTACTATTGTTCGAACGTGATGATGTGGCTATTTATAATTCGATTCCCACTGTTGAGGGTGCAATCATGATGGCCATTCAACATACGGATTTTACGATCCATGGATCGAATGTAGCCGTTCTTGGACTGGGAAGGGTCGGTATGAGTGTAGCCCGGTCATTCCATGCACTGGGAGCAAAAGTGAAGGTGGGGGCAAGAAAAAGCGAGGATATTGCGAGGATCAGTGAAATGGCATTAGCTCCTTTTCATTTAAATGATCTTGCTGCTGAAATGAAAAATGTGGATATATGTATCAATACGATTCCTTTTCCGATAATTACCGCACAAGTTATAGCTAAAATGCCCGTTCATACATTAATCATCGACCTTGCTTCAAAACCGGGAGGAACGGATTTTCGTTACGCTGAAAAAAGGGGAATTAAGGCGCTGTTGGCACCAAGCCTGCCGGGTATAGTTGCCCCGAAAACAGCTGGTCAGATATTAGCGAATGCACTGGGACTATTGATACAAGGCGAGTTCACGAAAAGGAAGGGGAAAATGATATGAGTCTCAAAGGTAAACGGATTGGTTTCGGATTAACAGGATCACATTGCACATATGATGAAGTGTTCCCGGAAATAGAAAAACTTGTAGATGAAGGGGCGGAAGTCATTCCAATCGTAACATCGACAGTTCAAAACACGGAAACCCGTTTTGGAAAGGGTGAGGATTGGGTCGAAAGAATAGAAAAATTGACGGGGAATCATGTCGTTGATACAATCGTCAAAGCAGAGCCTTTAGGACCTAAATTGCCACTTGATTGCATGGTGATCGCTCCTTTAACGGGTAACTCAATGAGTAAGATGGCAAATGCTCTTACCGATTCGCCAGTACTTATGGCTGCAAAAGCGACGATGAGAAATCACCGTCCAGTCGTGGTCGCGATATCAACAAATGATGCACTGGGGTTAAATGGTGTCAATCTAATGAGGCTGATGGCTGCAAAAGATATATATTTCGTTCCATATGGCCAGGATAATCCCACAGGCAAACCAAGTTCCATGGTTGCAAGGATGAGCATGATAAGGGATACGATCATAGCTGCATTGGAAAGGGAACAGATTCAACCTGTCATCGTCGAAAGGTTCAAGGATGATTTAGTCTGAGCAAGTATTTCTGCCTCCCTTCCGCATTCTAACGACTGACATATATGCATAAATTTGTAGGTTGAAGTTATGAAAAACCACTCCACTACCAGAATATTTTGTTAAAGTGCGACCCTTTGGAATGTTAATGTGATAAAATAAATGATATTCTGAACAAGAAGCAGTAAATCCAATAAATAACTAATTTAAGAGATAGAAAAGGAGTATGGATAAATGACTGAGACACAGGGATTGCGTATTGCAGTTGTGGGAGCAACTGGAGCAGTAGGACAACAAATGATTTCAACACTCGAACAAAGGGACTTACCGATTAAGAAAATCATCTTTTTATCATCGGCTCGTTCCGCTGGAATCAAACTTACATTTAAGGGCGAAGAAATCGAAGTGCAGGAAGCAAAACCTGAAAGCTTTGAAGGCATCGATATCGCTTTATTCAGTGCTGGAGGAAGCGTGTCTAAGGAATTGGCTCCAGAAGCAGTGAAACGCGGTGCGATAGTAGTGGATAATACGAGTGCATTCCGCATGGATGAAAATGTGCCGCTAGTCGTTCCTGAAGTAAATGAAGAAGACTTGAAACAGCATAATGGGATCATTGCAAACCCGAATTGTTCAACTATCCAAATGGTTGTGGCATTAGAACCTATCCGCAAGACATACGGCTTATCAAAAATTGTCGTTTCCACCTATCAGGCAGTCTCGGGTGCAGGTGCAGCAGCGATAAATGAATTAAAGGAACAGGCTCGCGACTTGCTTGATGAAAAAGAAATAGATCCGAAGATTTTACCGGTAAAAGGGGACGAAAAGCATTATCAAATCGCATTTAACGTCATTCCCCAAATCGATAAATTCCAAGATAACGGGTACACATTCGAAGAGATGAAAATGATTAATGAAACAAAGAAAATCATGCATATGCAAGACCTTCCAGTGGCTGCAACTTGCGTGAGGCTTCCTGTTGTAACAGGTCATTCGGAATCTGTATACATTGAAGTTGAAAAAGAAGGCATAGCGGCTTCTCAAATCAAAGATTTAATGAAAACGGCACCTGGAATAGTGTTAGAAGATGAACCTGAGCAACAAGTTTACCCTACGCCTGCTTCATCCGTCGGAAAGAATGATGTATTCGTCGGTCGGATTCGCAAAGATTTGGATGAAGATAAAGGCTTCCATTTATGGGTGGTTTCCGATAATCTATTAAAAGGAGCAGCTTGGAATTCCGTTCAAATTGCTGAGAGCCTTTTAAAATTAGGTTTGGTTACCGTTAAGTAATAATTTATTTTTAATGAACTAGATAGAAAATTAAATTCCAATAGGATAGAGAGTTTTTGTCAGCTTCCCGGATTGGGAAGCTGGCTTATATTTGGGGTGCATATTATGAAAATTATCGTCCAGAAGTACGGTGGTACATCCGTTCGCGATGAGGAAAGCCGTTCATTTGCCAAGGGGCATATTGAAAATGCGATTAAAGAAGGCTATAAAGTGGTGGTTGTGGTTTCAGCAATGGGAAGAAAAGGCGATCCTTATGCAACGGATACCTTACTTTCCCTAGTAAATGGAGCGAAGGCCAGCCTTTCAAAACGGGAACAGGATTTACTTATGTCAGTTGGAGAAACTATATCATCTGTCGTATTTACGAACATGCTCTTGGAACATGGTATTGATGCGGTCGCTTATACTGGAGCTCAGGCGGGATTCTTGACAAATACCGACTATTCAAGTGCGAAAATTACCGAAATGAAATGCGACCGTCTCATGAAAGAACTTGAGGTGAAGGATGTAATCGTTGTAGCAGGCTTCCAGGGAGCGGCTAAAAACGGGGACATCACGACCATCGGCCGTGGTGGAAGTGATACTTCAGCCGCTGCATTAGGTGCGGCATTGCAAGCTGAGCGGGTCGATATTTTTACGGATGTGGAAGGAATCATGACGGCAGATCCACGTATTGCCGATCAAGCTCGTCCATTATCAATCGTTTCATACACGGAAGTTTGCAATATGGCATATCAAGGGGCGAAGGTCATTCATCCGAGAGCTGTTGAAATTGCGATGCAGGCGAAAGTCCCGATTCGGATAAGGTCAACATACAGCGAAGGATTGGGGACCCTTGTTACAAGCATGAACAAGGGAAGCCAGGGCAGTGACATACGTGAAAGGCTCGTGACCGGGATTGCCCATGTACCAAAGATCACTCAAATCAAGGTCCGTGCGAAAAAAGATCAATATAATCTTCAGGCAGAAGTTTTCAAAGCAATGGCCAATGCCTCTATTTCAGTGGACTTTATAAATATATATCCAAGCGGCGTAGTGTATACCGTTTCGGAAGAGATGACAGAACTTGCCCTCTCGATTTTGGCCGAGCTTGGTCATGAACCGGTCATTGAAAGAAATTGTGCCAAGGTTTCTGTAGTCGGTGCAGGTATAAATGGAGTGCCAGGCGTTGCAGCGAAGATTGTCACAGCGCTTTCCGAAAAGGAAATTGCCATTCTCCAGTCAGCGGATAGCCATACGACAATTTGGGTACTCGTAAAAGAGGAAGATTTAATAGAAGCTGTTAATTCCCTGCACTATGCATTTCAATTGCATGAAAGGGAAGTCCAATGATCTGGTTTTTTAATGAATAAAGGTTTTAAAAATTAAAGAGGTGTTAGATGATGATATTTGGTAGAGTATCAACCGCAATGGTCACCCCTTTCGATGGCAAGGGAAATGTCGATTTTCAAAAGACGACTTCATTGGTTAATTACTTATTAACGAATGGAACCGATTCGCTTGTGCTTTCGGGAACGACAGGGGAATCCCCGACTTTATCTTCGGAGGAGAAAATTGCGTTATTGCGTCATGTTTCTAAGGTTGTTGAAAAACGTGTGCCCATCATCATGGGTACAGGAAGTAACAATACGTATGCTTCCATCGAGTTGACAAAAAAAGCGGAACAAAATGGCGCCGATGCGATAATGCTGGTGGCCCCGTATTATAGTAAAACGAATCAAGAAGGTCTGTACCAGCATTTTAAGGCTATTGCAGCTAGTACGACTCTCCCTGTTATGGTATATAATATTCCTGGGCGCGCTTCGATTAACATTGAACCGGAAACGATCATCCGCCTTTCAAAAATTCCTAATATCGTGGCCGTTAAGGAAGCGAGCGGGGATTTAAACGCTATGACCCAAATCATAGCCGGCACGGATGAAGATTTTGCGTTATATAGTGGGGACGACGCTTTAACACTTCCAGTATTGGCGATTGGTGGTGTGGGTGTAGTTTCGGTTGCTTCACATATTGCTGGTAATGAGTTGCAGAAAATAGTGGAGGCCTTCATCAGTGGGAATTTGAAAGAGGCAGCCAGGTTGCATCAGGAACTGTTACCGCTTATAAAAGGTTTGTTTGCAGCGCCAAGCCCTGCACCTGTCAAAACAGCGCTTCAGTTAAATGGAATTGACGTTGGCTCGGTGAGACTTCCAATCGTGCCATTGACTGAACAGGAGCGCCTTGCATTAACCAAGGTATTAAATAAATAAAAAGACACGGAACAAGCTGATCGTTGAAGATTGGCTTGTTTTTACATAATGATGTATATGAATGGGATATCCTTTCCGATTTCGGGATGAAAATATTTGAATGTTTTATTATCAATCGAAACTGGATAAAAGTACAAAGGATCTCTTACATAATAGGTTGTTTTCTTGAATTAAATGAAAAAGTCCCTCTGAAAATGGTAAGTGTTGTCATGTTTTTTAAACATCGGTTATAATGAATTCATTGGGAAATTATGAACGGGAATTTTTAAGGAGGATATTCGATTGGGTAAAGATAAAAATAATGGAATAAAAGTCATTTCTCTTGGAGGACAAGGGGAACTTGGTAAAAATATGTACGTCGTTGAGGTGAACGAGGACATCTATCTTCTTGATGCAGGGTTAATGCTGCCAGAAGACGAAATGCTCGGAATCGATGCGGTTATCCCTGATATTTCTTATTTGATGGATAATAAGGAACGGGTGCAGGGGATATTCATTACCCATGGTCATGAAGACCATATGGGAGCGCTTGCTTATGTCTTGAAATATTTACCGGCACCTGTTTATGGAACAAAGCTTACACTAGCTTTAATCAAAACGAAATTAAAGGAAGATGGCTTTAACGGCAGGGCAACATTCACTGAAATCGATTCTGATTCTCTTTTAAGTTTCCCTCAAGCAGCCGTGTCTTTTTTCCGGACAAACCATAGTATTCCCGATTCTGTCGGAGTCGTGATCCACACTCGTGAAGGTGCAATCGTTTATACAGGGGATTTCAAATTCGATCAAGCAGCAACAGATCTATATAAACCGGAAATCGGTAAAATGGCTAGTATCGGTGAAGAAGGTGTCCTATGCTTGCTTTCGGATAGTACCGGTGCCGAGAGGCCAGGTTATACGACATCAGAAGCAGTTGTGGCCAAAGATATTACAGAGGTTTTTCATGCAGCCTCCGGAAGGATCATCGTAGCGTGCTTCGCTTCGAACATCAACCGGATTCAACATGTTTTCAATGCAGCGGCAGCTAGTCGCAGAAAAGTGGCAGTTGTAGGAAAAAGCCTGCAACGCGTTTATGAAACAGCCTTGAACCTTGGTTACTTAAAGGTCGAAGAAGAGCTGATAATCCCGATTAATGAAATTAGCCAGTATGACGACCGTGAAATCGTCGTGTTATCGACAGGTCATCAGGGGGAGCCCATTGCGGCACTTCAAAAAATGGCAAAACAGACCCACAAGCAGGTAACGATCAAAAAGGGAGACACAGTTTTGATCAGTGCATCACCCCTACAGGGCGGCGAACTTATTTTATCCAAAACCGTCGATTTGCTTTACAGGGTAGGTGCTGAAGTGGTATCTGCAAATAAATATAAAGTGCACGTAACAGGGCATGGCAGCCAGGAAGAACTTAAAATGATGATCAATTTGATGAATCCTAAATTCTTGATCCCTGTACATGGGGAATACCGCCATTTATATGCCCATCAAAAAGTTGGGGTTGCTGCGGGAATTAAACGTGAAAACATCATAATTGCCGAAAAAGGTGATGTCATCGAACTAAAGGGCAATAAAATGGGTCTTTCCGGCAAAGTCTCTGCAGGAAATATCTTGATAGATGGCAGCGGTGTTGGAGATGTGGGTAATATCGTTCTTCGTGATCGGCGCTTGTTATCCCAGGATGGCATTTTGATTGTAGTGGTCACGTTGAACCGTCAGGATAAAAGCATTGCAGCAGGACCTGAAATCATTTCAAGGGGCTTCGTATATGTTCGCGAATCTGAGAAAATGATTGGGGAAGCAACTGAAATAGTAAGTGAAATCGTAAAGAAAAATGGGTCGCGCCAACCTTTTGATTGGTCCACGCTGAAGCAGGAAATGCGTGATGCGTTAAACCAATTCTTCTATGAAAAAACGAAACGCCGCCCAATGATTTTACCAATAATCATGGAATATTAAGTAAGGAACCCCTGGCTTAAACAGTCAGGGTTCTTTTTTCTGTGTCAAACCTCTTATATCTTGAAGAATGAAGTCCGAGACTCGAGACATAATAAAGCTATAGGCTTAAGAGAAAGGGGTTGGCATAGTGGATAATGCACCATTACCAAATGAAAATGAAGGCAAGCAGGAAGGTAAGAATTCAACTTTAATCGAAAAGATTCAGCAGCTGGGGGCTACTAATGTTCCGCAACTATCTCAGGACTCAAAAATCCATTGTTTAACGATCATTGGACAAATTGAAGGACATATGCAGCTGCCGCCTCAAAATAAAACGACCAAATATGAACATGTTATTCCGCAAATTGTGGCAATTGAACAAAATCCCAATATAGAGGGGCTGCTTGTCATTTTAAATACAGTCGGAGGAGATGTCGAAGCAGGACTAGCCATCGCAGAAATGCTGGCTTCCCTTTCAAAGCCATCCGTCTCGATTGTACTTGGGGGAGGTCACTCGATCGGTGTGCCGATTGCGGTTTCGTGTGACCATAGCTATATAGCAGAAACAGCAACGATGACGATTCATCCCATTCGTTTGACAGGGCTAGTCATTGGCGTGCCTCAAACCTTTGAATACTTAGATAAAATGCAGGAAAGAGTCATTAAATTTGTTACGCGGCACTCCAACGTTTCGGAAGAAAGTTTTAAGGATTTAATGTTTGCTAAAGGAAATTTAACCCGTGATATCGGCACGAATGTAATCGGGGCCGAGGCAGTTGAAATCGGTATGATCGATGATGTAGGAGGAGTAGGCCAGGCCATGAGAAAACTAAATAGCTTCATGGAAGAAAGAAGGCCAAAAATTGCCGGGGAAGAGGAGGGGCTTCTGCAATGACGCTTTACACGATCGTTCCTGAAGAAATAATTTTCCCTCATCACCATGAGAAGACGGCAAATTTAATAGAAATGATCTATAATGGTGTACATGTAATGGTTGAACATGACGGTGGCCGCACGTTTCGCATTGATCGAATTGTAAGCACGGATCCTGAAGATTATATGAATGTACACATTCAGCCGGGGGCTGTCATAAATGTGTTCGAACAGATGAATCATTAGTAAAAACGACTAACTGAGGTAAATTATGATATACTGGAATGAAAATCAGCAGCCGCTTGGCTGCTTTATTCATTATATGGGCAAAATGTTCGTCTTAATAATAAATGGTATATATAACAAGGACAGGTACATATATATTTGGTATAATCAGTGAGCGAACGTTTGTTTCGAGAAGGGAAATCATGTAGTGATGTTGAATAGGAAAGTTAGAATAGTTTCATGAAGAATCAGGTGATATTATGGCAAAGAAGAAACGCAGAAAAAAGAATAGTACAGAGAAGTTAAAACTAACGCTTAAATACGAATTGATCGGCCTCACTTTAATAGGTTTGGCCATCATTGCCATTGCCAAGCTTGGAGCAGTGGGAAACGGGACGGTCTTTTTAATCCGCTTTTTCATGGGGGAATGGTATATCCTCTTATTGTTGGGAGCAATTGCAGCTGGCTTCTATTTGATGATAAAGAGGGAGGTCCCTTACCTGTTAAAACGGCAATTCGTCGGGATGTATTTTCTTGTCGCGAGCATGCTCCTGCTAAGCCATGTGACACTGTTTAACATGCTTGCAGATGGAGGACCGTTTACGAAGCCAAGCGTCATTTCGAATACATGGGAACTATTCTGGATGGAAGTGACCGGCAAGGCCAGCACAAAGGACCTTGGGGGCGGTATGATTGGAGCGATATTATTTGCAGCCTCATACTTTTTATTCGACGAAGCTGGATCGAAAATCGTTTCATTCCTTTTTATCATTGTAGGTGCCGTCCTATTGACCGGGAAAACGTTAGGTGAAACCCTCGGGAAGTTTTTCAAGGGTCTTGGCGGCTTTTTCAAAAAGCAATGGTCCGCATTCATAGATGATATGAAAACGTGGAATGACGACAAAAAAGAAAAGAAAAAGAATCCCGTGAAAAAGAAGAAACGGGAAAAAGATCCGGTGGAGGAAACGGATCAGCCCCTTCATCAAGAAGAGGAAACACAGCAAATGGCTACCGAACGGATCATTTCCAGCTTTGCTGATAAAGCCTATAGCGACGAAAACGAAATAATTCCCGTAGTTACGGAACCTGCAGCTGAAAGTGCAGAGGAACAGGATGACGCCGTTCCGCCTATGAATTTTACGGAAGTGGAAAATAAAGAATATCTTTTACCCCCTCTTTCTTTGTTATTGCAGCCCAAAAAAACGGACCAAAGCGGAGAGTACCAATTGATCCATGAAAATGCGGCAAAACTTGAGCGCACCTTTCATAGCTTTGGAGTGAAAGCGAGGGTCACTCAAGTTCATTTAGGCCCAGCCGTAACCAAATATGAAGTCCATCCGGATGTAGGGGTGAAGGTCAGTAAAATTGTCAGCCTATCCGATGACTTGGCCCTTGCACTTGCCGCAAAGGATATTAGGATCGAAGCCCCGATTCCCGGAAAATCGGCTATCGGAATAGAAGTGCCTAACTCCGAAGTGGCAATGGTGTCATTAAGGGAAGTTTTAGAGGCCAAAGAAGTTGACAAGCCTGACGCAAAACTGCAAATAGGCTTAGGGCGGAATATTTCTGGTGAAGCGGTTAAGGCGGAGCTTAATAAAATGCCGCATTTACTAGTGGCTGGTGCTACCGGCAGCGGGAAATCCGTTTGTATCAACGGGATTATCACGAGTATTCTGATGCGGGCAAAACCGCATGAAGTGAAAATGATGATGATCGATCCAAAAATGGTGGAGTTGAATGTCTATAATGGAATTCCCCACTTACTCGCACCTGTAGTGACGAATCCAAAGAAAGCTGCACAGGCTTTGCAAAAAGTGGTCAGTGAAATGGAAAGGCGCTACGAGCTATTTTCTCATTCCGGTACCCGTAATATTGAAGGCTACAATGATTATATTAATCGGTATAACATAGAAGAAGATGCCAAACAACCGCTCTTGCCTTATATCGTAGTCATTGTCGATGAGCTGGCAGATTTGATGATGGTCGCCTCAAATGATGTAGAGGATGCCATCACACGGCTTGCACAAATGGCACGTGCCGCGGGCATCCACTTGATAATTGCCACTCAGCGGCCATCCGTAGATGTAATTACAGGGGTTATTAAAGCGAACATCCCATCTCGGATTGCTTTTAGTGTCTCATCAATGACCGATTCAAGAACGATCCTCGACATGGGCGGAGCCGAAAAACTGTTAGGACGGGGTGACATGCTCTTCCTGCCTGCAGGAGCTTCAAAACCGGTTCGCGTTCAAGGGGCCTTTTTATCCGACAATGAAGTCGAGGAAGTTGTCACATATGTCATTTCACAGCAAAAAGCACAATATAACGAAGAGATGATACCGGATGAAATTGCAGAAACTTCAAATGGTGAAGTCGAAGATAGTTTATACGGGGATGCGGTGTCCTTGATCGTAGAAATGCAGACTGCATCTGTTTCCATGCTGCAGCGCCGTTTCCGGATTGGCTATACCCGGGCAGCAAGATTGATTGATGAAATGGAAGCGAGGGGAATTGTCGGTCCATATGAAGGCAGTAAACCACGAAATGTATTGGTTACTAAAGATGAACAGGATGAAGCGCATTCATCATAGTTGAAAAAAACCGGGCTGCAGCCCGGTTTTTTAATTATTCATCGCCTCGTCTAAATGTTTAAGGCAGAAGTCGGTAATCAGCGCTTCTTCATCTTCTTCTAAATCGAATTCGAGTGCGCCTTCGTTCCCTTTTTCAAAAATATCATATTTAATCAATTTGCCTATTTGTTCTTCCAATGCAAAAAGCACCCGGATATATAAACCATTTTCTGAAAAGAGCTCATCCTCTTCAGGCACTTCAATATCCAAGAACAACTCGTAACGTTCCCCGGACAAAATACCAAATGGATCATTCAATTTTTCAATCGTGTATTCTGTAATCTTTAACATCTTGTGTACATCCCTTCAAAGAAGATAAATCCTATTATACAGGAAAACATCATCTTGAACAGAGCTGCAATCATTTTGCATTTTCAAAATAAATTTATCTGATTTAGGAGAATAATCGTACAAATTCCTCGGCTGTATCTAGATTGAAAGACACATGGAAGGGTAATTTCTCCTAAATTCTTTTAAAGTAAATAGTAAAACACTATTTATTTATATCAAAAAAAATGTTATATTATTTTCGATTAGTAGGAATGATTCAACATCAGAGGTCTGATGTCTTAAGAAATTAGCTGGGGGAAACTGTATGTCAATAAAATCAGATAGTCGACATTTATATTTGCAGGTCATTGATTACCTGAAGCAGGATATTGAAGCAGGAGTCTATCAGGAAAATGAAAAATTCCCTTCAGAATTCGATCTTGCAAAAAAATTGGGAGTGAGTAGGGCGACACTTCGAGAAGCGCTGCGAATTTTAGAAGAAGAAAACATCATCATTCGCCGCCATGGAGTTGGGACTTTCGTCAATCCAAAACCTCGGTTCACTTCAGGTATCGAGCAATTAAAAAGTGTCACGAACATGATTGAAGAGGCAGGAATGAAGCCGGGTACGATTTTCTTAAGCTCGACGGCCCAAGAACCTACAGAAGAGGATATACGCAGGTTTTCTTGTTCAACAGATGAACGCATCGTCATCATCGAGCGAGTAAGGACAGCGAATGGGGAGCCAGTTGTCTACTGTATTGACAAAATTCCTGAATCTATACTATCAGAAAATTTTGACCGTAATGATGAGTCTCTTTTTGATATTTTGGAAAGAGATGCGCATCGGAAAATTACGCATGCCGTAGCGGAGATTGAGCCTATTGGATATCATGAGAAAGTTTCTCCTATCCTTAATTGCTCTCCAGAAGCCGCACTACTCGTTCTAAAGCAGATGCATCTGGATGATTGGGACCAGCCTATTCTGTATTCTGTTAACTACTTTAAAGCCAATATGTTCAGCTTTCATGTTCTTCGTAAACGTGTGTAGGCTTTGACTCTGCATACGGGTGAATGCAAGCGTTTGTTTTGATTCCGTAAAAGTCAAATCAAACGTATGCAAAAAAAATTAACGAGAAGTGAAAACGCAAACATAAATGACTTTTCAGAACATTCCTGCTCAAAAAACTATGTAAATTAGGGGGATAAAAATTGAAAAAGCGCAAATTAGGTCTAGCTCTTTCACTTGTTCTTGCAGCCGGTACGCTACTAGGGGCATGTGGTAATTCAGAGAATGATGATAAAGAATCTTCAAATGGGAAAAACAAAGATAATTTCACGGTTGCGATGGTAACTGATACTGGCGGCGTGGATGACGAGTCGTTCAACCAATCCGCTTGGAAAGGCATTCAGGAATTCGGTAAGGATAATGGTCTGGAAAAAGGTAAAGATGGCTATAACTACCTGCAATCTAAATCTGATGCCGATTACGCTAAAAACCTGAATACGCTTGTACGTGAAGATTACCAACTAATCTATGGTATCGGTTTTCTTTTAGCCGAAGCTGTTGGTGAAGTGGCTGACCAACGTCCGGATTCAAACTTTGCTATCGTGGATACTGTTGTTGATAAAAAGAACGTAGCCAGCATTAATTTTAAAGAGCAGCAAGGTTCATTCCTTGTAGGTGTAATTGCCGGATTGCAAACGAAAACAAACAAGGTCGGTTTTATCGGCGGAGTTGAATCTGAATTAATCAAGAAATTCGAAGTTGGCTTTAAGGCTGGGGTTTTATCTGTAAATCCGGATGCAAAAGTTGAAGTTAAATATGCCGGAGATTTCAATAAAGCTGATATCGGTAAATCCACTGCAGGTTCCATGTATTCTTCTGGTATCGATATCATTTATCATGCTGCTGGCGGAACTGGAAAAGGTGTATTCACTGAAGCTGTAGAGCAAAAGCAAAAAGATCCAAAGAGAGAAATCTATGTAATCGGTGTAGATAGCGACCAAGCTAAATTAGGGGCAGTTCCGGGTACTGACGACAATATCACACTGACTTCCATGCTTAAACGTGTTGACGTAGCAGTTAAAGACCTTTCCGAGAAAGCGAAAGAAGGGAAATTCCCAGGCGGAAAAGTAATTGAGTACGGTATCGAAGAAAATGGTGTAGGCATTTCCGATACAAAAGATAACGTAACAGAAGAATCTTTAAAAGCGGTCGATGAGTGGACAGAAAAAATTAAATCAGGTGAATTCGTAGTTCCGGGTACGGATGAAGAATTCGAAAAACTTGGTTTATAAGCTGTAATGCCAGAAGGAATAGGGAGCAGAATTGCCCTCTATTCTTTCTTTTCCTAAAAAATGCGCTTGGCACTGTAAAATATCGAATGAAAAACTATGATAGATTCGTAGTTTTTCATTTGGTTTTTTTCAAAAAAATCAATAAGGTAAGATATCAATTTATTAATTAAGAATATTTACACTCATTCTAGGAGTTGATAATACGTGGAATATGTAATTGAGATGCTCAATATCCGTAAGGAATTCCCAGGCATCGTCGCAAATGATAACGTTACCCTTCAGGTTAAAAAAGGGGAGATTCACGCATTATTAGGTGAGAATGGCGCGGGAAAATCCACATTGATGAATGTTTTATTCGGCTTATACCAGCCAGAGCAGGGAGAAATTCGTGTGAATGGTGAGCCAGTCAAGATTACCAGTCCAAACATTGCCAATGATTTAGGGATTGGAATGGTCCATCAGCATTTTATGCTCGTTGACCCTTTTACTGTAACAGAAAATATCATATTAGGAAAAGAACCATCAAAGGCTGGTAAGATCGATTTAAAAGAAGCGAGTGAGGAAGTTAGGAAACTATCAGAACAATATCAGCTTCGTGTCGACCCAAATGCAAAGATAGCCGATATTTCAATAGGGATGCAGCAACGTGTTGAAATCCTAAAGACACTCTACCGTGGTGCGGAGATATTAATTTTTGATGAACCAACCGCTGTTCTGACTCCTCAAGAAATCAAGGAACTGATTTTTATAATGAAAGCTCTTATCAAAGAGGGGAAATCTATCATTTTAATTACACACAAACTTAAAGAGATTATGGAGGTTTGTGACCGGGTAACGGTTATACGCAAAGGGCAAGGAATCGGAACAGTGAATGTCAGCGAAACGAACCCTAACGAATTGGCCAGCTTAATGGTCGGTAGGGAAGTTTTATTTAAGACGGAAAAAACGGCAGCTGCTCCTTCTGATGTCGTTCTCGAGGTTTGGGAACTGGAAGTCAAGGATCCCCGTGGCGTTTCAGCTGTTCGGAACTTGGATTTAACTGTCCGTGCAGGAGAAATTGTCGGAATCGCTGGAGTGGATGGAAATGGTCAATCCGAATTAATTGAAGCATTGGCTGGTCTAAGGAAGACAACAGTAGGTTCCATAAAGTTAAATGGAAAAGAAATCAGTAATCTGAAGCCGCGTAAAATCACGGAAGCGGGCGTTGGTCATATTCCAGAAGACAGGCATAAGCATGGTTTGGTTCTTGATTACAGCATTGGGGAAAATATTGTCTTGCAAACCTACTATCAACAGCCTTTCTCAAAAGCTGGTATCTTGAACTCAAAGAAAATATTTGAAAAAGCCCGTTCATTGATCAAAAGTTACGATGTTCGTACTCCGAGTGAATATACCCCGGCAAGGGCGCTTTCTGGCGGCAATCAGCAAAAGGCAATCATCGGTCGTGAAGTTGATAGGAACCCGGATTTATTGATTGCGGCACAACCTACACGCGGGCTTGATGTGGGTGCGATTGAGTTTATCCATAAACGCCTGATTGAACAGCGGGATGCAGGAAAAGCGGTACTCCTCATATCATTTGAATTGGAAGAAATCATGAATGTGAGCGATAAAATTGCTGTTATATACGAAGGGGAAATCGTCGCAATTGTCGATCCGAAAGAAACGACTGAACAGGAGCTTGGCCTTCTTATGGCCGGCAGTAAACGGACGGAAGCAGGTGGAAAACAACATGTCTAAGTATTTATCTAAATTAACGAGTCCGTTAATAGCAGTTATCCTCGGCTTGGTCGTTGGGGCCATAATCATGTTGGTAAGCGGCTATGACCCAGTTGCCGGCTATGGCTCCATGGTTAATGGAATTATTGGGGATTCTTATTATGTAGGGGAATCCGTCAGGACAATCATCCCTTATATCCTTGCTGGTTTGGCAGTGGCTTTTGCTTTTCGTACGGGCCTATTCAATATCGGTGTGGAAGGGCAATTAATAGTTGGCTGGCTGGCGGCGGTTTGGGTCGGAATCGCTTTTGAGCTTCCAAGGATCATCCATTTGCCGTTGGCGATCTTAGCTGGTGCAGCTGCGGGCGCCTTGTGGGCATTCATCCCTGGATATTTAAAAGCGAAGTTCCGTGTACATGAAGTAATCGTTTCTATCATGTTGAATTATACAGCTTTATATGTAACGAATTATTTAATTCGGAATGTACTGACTGACAAGCTGGATAAAACAGAAAGAATTGCAGATACAGCATCACTGCGTTCTCCTTTTTTTGAAAGCATTACGGATTTTTCCCGGATGCATTGGGGAATAGTCGTAGCAATTATATGCGTAATCATCATGTGGTTCATTCTTGAAAGAACAAAAACGGGCTTTGAACTGAAAGCGGTAGGTTTCAATCAGCACGCGTCCGAATATGCAGGGATGAGTGTAAATAAGAACATCATCCTTTCCATGGTTATTTCAGGTGCTTTTGCAGGGCTTGCGGGTGCGATGGAAGGTCTTGGAACTTTCGGTTATGCAGCGGTCAAAGGCGGGTTCACAGGTATGGGCTTTGACGGGATTGCAGTAGCCTTACTAGGGGCGAATACAGCTATTGGGGTTGTTCTGGCCGCCTTATTATTTGGGGGACTGAAAGCAGGTGCCTTAAATATGCCGCTAGAAACCGGCATACCAAGTGAAATTGTAGATATTGTCATAGCATTGATTATTTTCTTTGTCGCATCCAGTTATTTTATTCGTTGGATTGCCGCTCGATTTAAGAAAGGGGTGAAATAAGTGGATTTTTACCAAGTACTGCAAATAATTATTCCATCCATGATTGCTCTAGCTGCTCCACTTATTTTTACTTCACTCGGAGGGGTGTTTTCTGAACGGGCAGGTGTCATAAACATCGGTTTAGAAGGATTGATGGTCATTGGTGCCTTTACAGGGATCGTTTTTAACTTAATGTTTGCTGATGTCTTTGGCGAATGGACTCCGTGGCTTGCCGTCTTAGCGGCAATGATTGCCGGATTACTGTTTTCCATTCTACACGCTGTGGCATGCATTACGTTCAGGGCAGACCAAACGGTTAGTGGGGTCGCCATCAACTTGTTGGCAGTAGGTCTGACCATGTTTTTGGTGAAGCTGATTTTTGACAAAGGTCAAACTGATAGGATCACAGAAACATTCCCAAGGATTGATGTTCCTTTACTAAGTGATATTCCATTTATAGGACCTATCTTTTTCGCAAATGGGTATTATATCGTCTATATAGCGATCCTAATATCGTTTGTAGTTTGGTATATACTTTATAAAACGCCATTTGGATTAAGGATCCGTGCAGTGGGGGAGCATCCGATGGCTGCTGACACGATGGGTGTCAATGTTACGAAAATCCGTTATGCCGCCGTTTTATTATCAGGTGCTTTTGGCGGTATCGGCGGAGCGATTTATGCTACCATCTTTTCGAATGAATTCAATCATGCGACAATCAATGGTCAAGGGTTCATGGCCATTGCCGCTATGATTTTTGGTAAATGGCACCCAATCGGGGCAATGGGTGCAGCACTATTCTTTGGTTTGGCTCAAAGTTTAAGCATCGTTGGCTCGAGCCTTCCTTTCTTCAAGGATATTCCATCTGTTTACCTCTTGATCGCTCCTTATGTTCTGACGATCATTGCACTAACTGGTTTCATTGGACGTGCAGATGCTCCAAAAGCATCTGGACAGCCTTACATCAAAGGGAAAAGATAAGTAATTTGACCGGTCAGCAAATTGTGCTGACCGGTTTTTCCTTATGTGAAAGCTTAAGATTGGGGCCGCAATTGATGGAGTCATTGTGAAAACCCAAAAAAAGTAGCTGTAACTTGCATGATTTTTCCTTTCACATGTATATTTTAAGTAGATGTTTAAAAGGGTTCCGATCTACAAACAATAAGCTAATAAAGGTGATTTATATAATGAGGAGGATTATTCATGTCAATTGCTTCCGATACTATTACGGAAAAAAGCGGCTACAAGCTTCATGTGGTCCGTACGGATAAATATAAAACGAATACTCTCGTACTGAAGATGAAAGCACCATTGACAAAAGAGGACGTTACATATCGTGCATTGCTGCCATATGTATTACAAAGCAATACAAGTAAATATCCTACAACTCCCGAGCTTCGATCTTATCTAGATGATTTGTATGGGGCAGGGTTTTATGTCGATGTAGCTAAAAAAGGAGAATATCAAATCATAAGTTTTACGATCGATATCGTTAATGAAAAATTCCTTAGTGATTCAACCCCGCTTCTCGAAAAGGCTTTTGGGCTATTATCAGAGGTGATCTTTAATCCGAAGAAGAACGGCGAAGCCTTTGACTCTAAAACGGTTTCCAATGAAATCCGTTCTTTAAAACAGCGGATTCAATCCATTTCCGATGACAAGATGCGATATTCAGCTACACGCCTTGTAGAGGAAATGTGCAAAAACGAACCATATGCTCTTGAAGCGAGCGGCAATCTTCAAGACTTGGAAACGATAACTCCAGAATCCCTTTACGCCCATTATAAAAAAGTGCTGACGGAGGATGAAATCGATTTATATGTAATCGGTGACATCGATGAATCGGAAGTGGAGGTTCTAGCTGACAAGTATGTGTCGTTGCAAGAACGAGTGCCTGTGGGACTGCCAAGGAAGCCAGGCAAGGTAGTGGAGAAGGAAAAAGAAATCATTGAAAATTCAGATGTGAAACAAGGTAAATTGAATATCGGTTATCGAACCCAAGTTGCATACGGTGATCCGGATTATTATGCTCTTCAGCTATTCAATGGGATTTTTGGTGGCTTTTCACATTCGAAACTTTTCATTAATGTCAGGGAGAAAGCCAGCCTTGCTTATTATGCAGCTTCAAGGCTCGAAAGTCATAAAGGACTTTTAATGGTCATGGCGGGCATTGAAAATGCCAACTACAAGCAGGCATTGGATATCATCCACGCACAAATGAAGGAAATGAAGCAAGGGAACTTTTCCGAAGAAGAACTGGCACAGACAAAGGCGGTCGTTAAGAACCAACTCCTTGAAACCATTGACGTTTCGAGAGGACTTGTGGAAATTTTATATCATAATGTGGTTTCCGGGCAGGATATATCACTCGACGATTGGTTTGCAAAAACAGAACGGACGACAAAGGAAGAAATCATTGCAGTCGCTCAAAAGATTCAGCTTGATACGATTTATTTCCTAACGGAAGCGGAGGTGCAAGGGTAATGGAAAAAATAGCATTCACTCAATTGAAAGAAGAACTTTTCCATGAAAAAATGGATAATGGTCTCGAAGTATATATTCTTCCGAAAAGTGGGTTCAATAAATCATTTGCGACTTTCACGACGAATTATGGTTCAATCGACAACCATTTCAAACCATTGAATGGAACGGAATTCTCTAAAGTACCTGATGGGATCGCCCATTTTCTTGAACATAAGCTATTTGAAAAGGAAGATGGTGATGTTTTTCAGCAATTTTCAAAGCAGGGAGCATCTGCAAATGCCTTTACTTCTTTCACCCGTACAGCATATTTATTTTCCAGCACGTCCGATTTCGATAGGAATCTAACCACCTTAATTGACTTTGTCCAGGATCCTTACTTTTCGGAAAAGACGGTAGAGAAGGAAAAAGGAATCATTGGGCAGGAAATCAATATGTATGATGATAATTCAGACTGGCGATTATATTTCGGGACGATAGCCAATATGTATCATCAACATCCAGTGAAAATCGATATTGCCGGTACTGTGGAATCCATTGCAGATATTACGAAGGATATGCTTTACGAATGTTATAATACGTTTTACCATCCTAGCAACATGCTCTTATTCGTTGTAGGACCGGTAGATGTCGAAAGCACCATGAAACTGATTCGGGATAATCAAAATAATAAAGGGTACAACGAACAACCTGCAGTGGAACGTAAATTTGACGAAGAGCCGGAAGTCGTTGCCAAGGATAAGGAAGTCTTAAGGATGAATGTCCAGACACCAAAAGTGATGCTGGGCATCAAGGCCATCAACGTGCACCAATCAGGATTACAGCTTTTGAAAAGGGAATTGGCGACCAATATTTATTTGGAAATGCTGTTTGGCAAGAGTTCACCTTTGCATGAGGAGCTATATGAGGAAGGGTTGATCGATCAAAGCTTTTCTTATGATTATACACAGGAACAAGGTTTTGGGTTTGCGTTAATTGGCGGGGACAGTGCCAAACCTGACGAGTTGACGGAGTCATTATTTGGTATCCTGCAAAAATCAAAAGCCGGAACCGGCCTGAATGAAGAAAGCCTGCAAAGGACAATCAAGAAAAAAATCGGTTCTTTCCTTCGTTCCCTGAATTCGCCGGAATATATAGCGAATCAATTCACCAGATATGCATTCAATGATATGAACTTGTTCGATGTTGTATCGGTATTGGAAAAACTAACGATCGAAGATATCAGGGAGGTCGCCAAGGACTTAATATCCGATCAACGGATGACTGTCTGCCAGGTACTTCCTAAATAATATAAAGGGGGCGGCAATGTGGGGAAACGTTTTGCCCTTATTACTGGAGCCAGCGGAGGAATCGGCAGGGAAATCGCTATAAAGCTTGCCGAGGAGAATTACTCACTTTATTTACATTATAACAGCAATGAAGAAGCGATACTTGAACTGATTGAAGAACTGAAGCCTCATCAAGTCGAACTTATTCCGGTTCAAGCGGATTTGGCTGCACCGGATGGATACAAGAAATTGGCGGAAAATATTTTTGCCCTCCATGCAATCGTCCTTAATAGTGGCAATAGCTATTATGGGCTTATATCGGACATGGATGAGACAATCGTTAATGAAATGGTCCAGCTGCATGTAACGAGCCCTTTCCAATTAACCAAGGAACTGCTTCCAAAGCTTATGTACCAAGAACAGGCTGCCATCGTTGCGGTCACATCGATTTGGGGGCAGACAGGTGCATCTTGTGAAGTATTATATTCTATGGTCAAGGGCAGTCAAAATGCTTTTATCAAGGCGCTTAGCAAAGAAGTATCGCTTAATGGAATCCGGGTAAATGCCGTTGCCCCCGGTGCGATTTCCACTTCCATGCTCGAATCATTCAGTGCAGAAGATCTGGAGATCATCAAAGGCGATATCCCGATGGGCAGGATGGGGCATTCCAAAGAAGTCGCCGAGGCCGTATATTATTTGCTTTCCGACAAGTCGTCTTATATAACCGGGCAAATCTTAGGCGTAAATGGCGGATGGTACACATGATTTTTTTTAGACATGTATAATTTTCTCGGTTCCTTCACAAAATATCTATGTACTATTTTGAAGGAAAGGGTGACCATTCATGTCTGTACTGGACAATTGGGATCAATGGAAAAATTTCTTAGGCGACAGATTAAATCAAGGTGAACAACAAGGTTTGTCAGAAGGTGCTGTTAACAACTTGGCTTTCGAAATCGGTGATTACCTGGCTAATCAGGTTGAGCCCCAGAATGATCAAGAGAAAGTGCTTGCTGATCTTTGGTCGGTCGCAAGCGATGAAGAAAAGCATGCCATGGCAAGTGTCATGGTCAAGTTAGTCGAGAACAATGCAACGAAGTAAAATATCAATCCAAAAGGCCCTGTTATTAATTAACAGGGCCTTTTGGATTGAAGTGGATGACTATTTATCCCCTTATATAAAAATGAATATTTTTCTAGGGTTTTTCCTTTTAACTTATCACGAAATGCTATATTATAGAAGCTAGACAATTAATATTAAAGTGTTCAGACCTTGAAAATTTACGATGGATAAGTTTTTTGCCCTTGAGTAGGGTAAAAACTTTTAGGCTTAAGGAGTGTTATCGTGGATAATAAAGAATGGTATTTTGAATATGAAATTCAAGTCAACCGTCCTGGTTTATTAGGGGATATTTCATCCCTTCTGGGTATGCTTTCCATTAATATCATCACCATCAACGGGGTCGATGAAGGCAGGCGTGGTTTACTTTTGTTGGCGAAAGACAGCCGTAATATAGAAAGATTCGAGTCAATCCTCCGTACGATGGATACGATTAAGGTCATTAAGCTTAGGGAACCTAAATTGCGTGATCGCCTCGCAGTCAGGCATGGACGTTATATTCAACGCGATGCCGATGAGAAAAACACCTTTAGGTTTGTTCGTGATGAACTAGGCTTGCTTGTCGATTTCCTGGCCGAGCTATTTAAACAAGAAGGTCATAAATTAATTGGGATACGAGGGATGCCTCGTGTCGGGAAAACTGAATCTATCGTAGCCTCGAGTGTATGTGCTAATAAGAGATGGTTGTTTGTGTCATCGACCCTTTTAAAGCAGACTATCCGCAGTCAGCTTATTGAGGATGAATATAATAATGATAATTTGTTCATTTTAGATGGAATTGTTTCCACTCGCCGTGCAAATGAGCGTCATTGGCAGTTGATCCGCGAAATAATGAGGCTTGATGCTGTCAAAGTAATCGAACATCCGGATGTTTTTGTCCAAAATACGGAGTATACCCTCGAAGACTTTGATTATATTATTGAATTGCGAAACAATCCTGAAGAAGAAATAACATATGAAGTTGTCGACCAAAAAGACCAGTTTTCAGGGTCCGATTTTGGTTCCTTTGACTTTTAAAAATGGCAGGTGTTTTATTTGACTGAGTTAGGTAATCGATTAAAGGAAGCTAGGGAAGCCAAAGGTCTTAGCTTAGAAGATTTGCAGGAATTAACAAAGATTCAAAAGCGTTACCTCATTGGCATTGAAGAGGGAAATTACAGTATGATGCCTGGAAAGTTTTATGTACGGGCATTCATAAAGCAATATTGTGAAGCGGTCGGACTGGATTCAGAAGAGATTTTCGAACAATATAAGAGTGAAATACCATCGGTCTATAGCGAGGAATTGCCAGAACAGCTTTCAAGGGTCCAATCCAGAAAAACGATACCGGCAGGGGATTCGAAGGTTGTAGAAATGTTACCGAAGATCTTGGCTGTCGTTTTAGTAATTGGTGCTGCCGTATTGATTTGGGTGCTGGTATCGAACTATATGAGTAACCCGGATAATGATGACAAAAAGAACGCTAAAGAGAATGAAGCCGTGGGCTACAATAAAAGTGATGGGTTTAACGAAGAAAAAGAGAATGCAGACCAAAAACAGAATGAAGAAAAATCGGATTCATCTGATGAGAAGAATGAAGATGATGCAGTTGTCAAAGATGAAAAGAAAGAGCAAAAACTTGCCGTCACCAGTTCCAGCGGTAAAAATAGTACGTATGAATTAAAAAATACCGATACCTTTAAATTAAAGGTGACCTCCAAAGGCTCACCATGGGTAGGCATTAAAAATGGTGAAGGTAAATTACTTTTCCAGGGCACTATCGACAAGGACAAAAGCCAGGTAATTGATTTCACCAATGAAAAAGAAGCTGTCATCAATATAGGCAGAGCATATGAAACTGAGATTTATGTGAATGATGAGAAGCTGGAGTATTCCATTTCACCGACTGAAGTGAATACGCAATTGGTTACGATACAATTTACGAAAGCCGAATAGTCATCTTTTAGATGACTATTTTTGCTCTATATAATAGTAAGGCGACGGGAAATGGTTTACCCGGCATATAAGATTGGATTTTGAGTTAAATTATACATATAAGCATTATTTCAGATCTAAGACGCATTGCCCAAATGGCAGGCGTAAATTTTGGAGGTAAAAGTTTTGAATCTGCCTAATAAGATTACAGTAGCAAGAATCTGTTTAATTCCAGTATTTTTAATCATCATGCTTGTTCCCTTTTCATGGGGAACGCTAACTTGGGGAGAATACAGTTTGCCAGTGGCGCACTTAGCTGGAGCCATCCTCTTTATTATCGCTTCCACTACGGATTGGATCGATGGCCATTTTGCCAGAAAATATAATATGATTACTGATTTAGGGAAATTTTTAGATCCATTGGCTGATAAACTTCTGGTTTCGGCTGCCTTAATCGTTTTGGTTGATCTAGATTTAATGTACGGTCAATCTTGGATTGCCATCGTGATCATAAGTCGCGAGTTTGCAGTCACCGGATTACGTTTGGTGTTAGCGGGTACAGGGGAAGTGGTAGCAGCGAACCAGCTTGGAAAAATTAAAACATGGGCACAAATTGTTTCTATTTCGGCTTTATTGCTGCATAACCTTCCATTTGCCCTCATTTCACTGCCTTTTGCTAATATCGCATTATGGATTGCATTAATCTTTACAATCTGGTCAGGTTTGGATTATTTTATAAAAAACAAAGAAGTATTTGTTAATTCAAAGTAAAACGAATGGTGGTTTTGAAAAGATGGATGCAGAAATCATTGCAGTGGGCTCAGAGCTTCTTTTAGGACAAATCAATAACACTAATGGAAGATTCTTATCGCAGCAGTTTGCGGAAATGGGGATCAACGTTTTTTACCATACTGTGGTCGGGGATAACGACCGCCGTTTACAACAAGCTATAGAAATCGCTGAATCAAGGGCGAACTTGATTGTCTTTACCGGTGGACTTGGTCCTACCAAAGATGATTTGACGAAAGAAACGATTGCTCGTCATATAGGGAAAAAGCTCGTTTTTAATGATGAAGCTTTGCAATCCATTGAAGCTTACTTCCAAAAACGGGAACGTCCGATGACGGAAAACAACAAAAAGCAGGCCCTTGTCTTAGAAGGCAGTGAAGTGTTGGCAAACGATCATGGGATGGCACCGGGAATGGTCTTGTCCAAATCTGGGATTACATATATGCTTCTACCTGGTCCGCCAAGTGAAATGGAGCCGATGTTTTTAAGTTATGGTTATGAAAAGATCATGAATAAATTGGAAAAGCATGAACGGATCGATTCCAAGGTTCTTCGGTTCTACGGTATAGGCGAAGCCGAACTGGAAACGGTGATTGAAGATCTCCTTGTCAATCAAACGAATCCGACAATTGCTCCACTGGCAGCCGAAGGGGAAGTGACGTTAAGGATCACCGCTAAAGACTCATCTAAAGAAAAATGCGAAGAGCTTATATTGAAAGCGGAAAAAGAAATTCTTAGCAGGGTCGGCAAGTTCCATTATGGAAGTGATAATACTTCGCTAATAAAGGAACTTGTAAAAGAATTAACGGTCCGCAAGCTTTCGATTGCGGCAGCTGAAAGCTTGACCGGAGGGATGTTCCAAGAACAGCTGACAACCATCCCGGGCGCCGGTAAAGTCTTCAAAGGCGGAATTGTCTGCTATACGAATGATGCGAAGTCTAATGTCCTCGGCGTCAGTGATGATACCATTTCCGAGTATGGGGTGGTCAGCGGTGAGTGTGCTATGGAAATGGCCTCTAATGTCCGGAGCAAGCTCGATGCGGATGTAGGCATAAGCTTTACGGGCGTTGCAGGGCCGGATGAACAAGAAGGCAAGCCTGTAGGTACAGTATTTATTGGCATTTCCTATCGGGATGGAAACACTCATTTCAAGGAGTTGAATCTTTCAGGCAGCAGGGCGCAAAACCGTATTCGGAGTGTGAAGTACGGCTGTCATTACCTATTAAGGGATTTATAAACGCTATAAGCAGAGCTTTTTACAGCTCTGCTTTTTATTTGGTTTTAGAAGTTTGTTTCTTGAAAAATAGGGAAAAAAAGAAAAAAGTTAATTCAATGAAAATGTTTTTTTGGGGGAGTAAGTGAAACGAAATGGAGATTTCCTTTAGATAAAACGCTTTTTTTATAAAGAATATCCCAGAAGAAAAAAACGAATGAATGTTCGACTTTTTGCTTGGCAAAATAGTAAAAAGAGTATATAGTAAAGATAGGTTTTGAGACAGGGTACAAACCTTGATCTCAAATAATTGCTAACGTAAGTACATCTTTAATCGGGCAGCCGATTATTTGAATATAGAGGAGGAAATTGAGTGAGTGATCGTCAAGCGGCTTTAGATATGGCGTTAAAACAAATTGAAAAACAATTTGGTAAAGGTTCTATTATGAAACTTGGGGAACAGACTGATCGTAGGATTTCAACGATTTCAAGCGGTTCTTTAGCATTGGACGTAGCATTGGGAGTGGGCGGATATCCAAGAGGCCGGGTCATTGAGATATATGGACCTGAAAGCTCGGGTAAAACGACTGTTGCATTACATGCTATTGCAGAGGTACAAAAGACTGGCGGCACGGCTGCATTCATTGATGCCGAGCATGCGTTAGATCCAGCATATTCAGAAAAACTTGGTGTGAATATCGATGAGTTACTGCTTTCACAGCCTGATACGGGTGAACAAGCCTTAGAAATCGCTGAAGCGTTAGTTCGAAGTGGAGCGGTGGATATCATTGTCATTGACTCGGTGGCAGCACTTGTTCCTAAAGCTGAAATCGAAGGCGAAATGGGAGATTCCCATATGGGTCTTCAAGCCCGGATGATGTCTCAGGCACTTAGAAAACTGTCTGGTTCCATTAATAAATCAAATACCATTGCCATTTTCATTAACCAAGTCCGTGAAAAAATCGGTGTTATGTTTGGAAATCCGGAAACGACTCCGGGAGGCCGGGCATTGAAGTTCTATTCAACTGTTCGTCTGGAAGTGCGCCGTGCGGAACAATTAAAACAAGGTAATGAAATCGTCGGTAATAAAACGAAAATCAAAGTTGTAAAAAACAAGGTTGCTCCACCATTCCGTCAAGCAGAAGTTGACATCATGTATGGTCAAGGGATTTCACAGGAAGGTGAAATCATCGATATGGGTGCAGATCTTGATATCGTCCTTAAAAGTGGCTCGTGGTATTCATACAATGAAGAGCGTGTCGGACAAGGTCGCGAAAATGCGAAGCTGTTCTTGAAAGAAAATCAGGATATCGCTCAGGAAATTTCTCAGAAAATCAGAGATCACTATAATCTCGATGGAGAGCATGAATTACCGCCAGAAGAAAATGAACCAGAAGAGCATTTTGAATTGCTTGATTAATGATATTTATAAAAGGCCTAAGCTTGTTCGCTTAGGCCTTTTATGTATATTTTGAGAAAAGTGCGAAATTTTCAGCGGATTAAAGGGCATTGAAATCAGATTTACAGACTTCTTCCATAATGAATGCTGTAGATTATGATGGTTGATATTAAGAAAACTTGAATAATCATTGATACATAAGGGACAAACGCTTGACAATAAAAATTCTCAACTATACAATTAATATGTATATTTTACAATTTTTCAAACTAAAATTTTGAAAATTAAGTGCTGTATATTGAATTTATGTGCAATGTACTTGCCGACAGTTCAACATTTTATGTAAAAAGTTCATAGCAAGGGGAGGTGAAACGATGGAACCCATGACAATCATCTTCACTTTGCTTGGCCTAATCGTCGGTGCAGTTGTTGGTTATTTTATTCACAAATCAAAATTTGAGAGTAAAATAGCAGGGGCAAAGGGCTCTGCAGAACACATCCTTGAGGATGCAAAACGTGAAGCGGAAGCACTTAAGAAAGAAGCCTTGTTGGAAGCAAAAGATGAAATTCATAAAGTTCGTGCCGATTCGGATCGGGAAGCCCGTGAAAGAAGGAACGAATTACAAAAACAAGAAAATCGGTTATTGCAAAGAGAAGAGAATCTGGACCGCAAGGATGAAACGTTAGACAAACGTGAGAGCCTTTTGGAGAAAAAAGAAGATTCTCTAAACCAAAGACAACAGCATATTGAAGAGATGGAAAGCAAAGTGGACGAGACGGTTCGTAAGCAGCAAACAGAGCTTGAACGTGTTTCCGGTTTAACTCGTGAAGAAGCTAAAGCAATCATTATCGACCGAATGGAAAACGAGCTGGCTCACGATGTAGCGCTTATGATTAAAGAAAGTGATACCCGTGCCAAAGAAGAAGCTGATAAAAAAGCAAAAGAAGTCCTTTCTCTTGCCATTCAGCGTTGTGCGGCTGATCATGTTGCAGAAACCACCGTTTCTGTAGTAAATCTTCCAAACGATGAAATGAAAGGACGGATAATCGGACGTGAAGGACGAAATATCCGGACGTTAGAAACGCTAACAGGTATTGACCTTATTATTGATGATACTCCTGAAGCTGTCATTTTATCCGGATTCGATCCAATTAGACGGGAAACGGCACGCTTGGCTCTTGAGAAACTTGTTCAGGACGGACGGATCCATCCGGCTCGCATTGAAGAAATGGTTGACAAAGCAAGACGTGAGGTAGATGAACATATTCGTGAAATTGGTGAACAAACAACTTTTGAAGTTGGAGTTCACGGTCTCCATCCAGATCTCATCAAAATACTAGGACGTTTGAAGTTCCGTACCAGTTATGGGCAAAACGTACTTAAACATTCAATTGAGGTGGCCCAGCTTTCAGGTTTACTGGCCGCTGAGCTTGGTGAGGATGAAGTTCTTGCCCGCCGTGCAGGTTTATTGCATGATATTGGGAAAGCGATTGATCATGAAGTGGAAGGCAGTCATGTTGAAATTGGCGTTGAATTAGCAACCAAATATAAAGAGCATCCAACTGTCATTAACAGCATCGCTTCACATCATGGCGATACGGAACCAACTTCCATCATATCAGTGCTTGTGGCTGCCGCTGATGCATTATCAGCTGCAAGACCGGGAGCTAGAAGTGAAACGCTTGAAAATTACATTAGAAGACTTGAAAAACTTGAGGAAATTTCCGAATCCTATGATGGAGTGGAAAAATCTTTTGCGATTCAAGCCGGACGAGAAGTGCGGATTCTAGTGAAACCAGAACAAATCGATGATCTTTCGGCACATCGACTCGCTCGTGATATCCGGAAAAGGATTGAAGAAGAGCTCGATTACCCAGGTCATATAAAAGTCACGGTCATCCGTGAAACAAGAGCAGTCGAATACGCCAAATAATTGTAAAGGAAAGACGAAGTGGTGCAAACCACTTCGTTTTTTCTATTTCCGATTTTAGTCGTTAAGCGTAATTCCTATAATTACCCCAAATTATGTTACAATACATACTTGAATAATTCATATTATTAGGTGAATCTAGAAAGGATTTTACAATGAAATTGCTATTTATTGGAGATGTAGTGGGGTCTCCTGGTCGTGACATGATCCAAGAATACCTTCCTAAGTTAAAAGAAAAGTATCGTCCGCATATCACGGTCATCAATGGCGAGAATGCAGCAAGTGGCCGGGGAATTACAGAAAAGATTTACCGAAGTTTTTTAGAGTGGGGAGCGCAGGCGGTGACCATGGGAAATCATACATGGGATAATCGTGATATTTTCAATTTTATTGATGAAGCGAAATATCTCGTCCGTCCAGCTAACTTTCCAGACGGGGCACCTGGAGAAGGAATGAAATTTTTAAAATTGAACCATCATGAAATAGCGATCATCAATTTGCAAGCGAGAACGTTCATGCCTGATTTGGATTGTCCGTTCAAAAAGGCGGAAGAACTCGTGGCGGAGGCTCGAAAAAAGACACCGATCATCTTTGTCGATTTTCATGGAGAAGCTACGAGTGAAAAGCAAGCTATGGGGTGGTTCCTGGATGGGAAGGTTACAGCCGTTGTCGGTACACACACACACGTCCAGACAGCCGATAACCGTATATTACCTGCAGGCACCGCTTACATATCAGATGTAGGCATGACAGGACCATATGATGGCATCCTAGGTATGGAAAGAGGGGCAGTCATCCAGCGGTTCCTAACTAGCCTTCCTGTTCGTTTCGAAGTGCCAAAAGAGGGTCGGACGCTATTGAGTGGGGTTCTCCTTGAAATTGATGATAAAACCGGCAAGGCAATAAAAATAGAAAGGATACTGATTAACGAAGATCATCCATTTTATCAATGATTCGAACGGATGGACAGTCAAACTGTCCATCCGTTTTTCCATTCAGTAATAAATGGTGGACAATCCCGGTTTTCTTTGTCATACAAGTTTTACTTGATGAATATAGTAGCAGTGGAAAGTGTTATAACTATTGAGCCAAGTTAGAATCGGCAGGGAAAACAAGGAGGACTAGGAATGGAAATATTAAAAGTTTCAGCAAAATCTAATCCTAATTCTGTAGCAGGCGCACTAGCGGGAGTGCTCAGGGAAAGAGGAGCAGCCGAAATTCAAGCAATCGGTGCAGGTGCGTTAAATCAAGCCGTCAAGGCAGTAGCAATCGCGAGAGGGTTTGTCGCACCTAGTGGAGTCGACTTGATTTGTATTCCTGCTTTTACAGATATACTTATTGATGGCGAAGAGAGAACGGCAATAAAACTAATCATTGAACCAAGATAATTTCATGTTTGGGTGCCCTGTTTGTCGGAAGGCGAGCAGGCTCTTTTTTGTCCTGAAATCCAAATGACGAAAAATCAATGTCCCTTTATAATGGAATATATAATCTTAAAAAAGATACAGGAAGGAGAATTACATTGGCGATTTTTGATGCACATTGTGATGTGCTGATGAAAATGTTCATCGATCCGGATATTTCTTTTACGAATAGTGATAAATTACATATAACAAAGCGGGGATTATTGGAAGAAGGGGGAAAGGTCCAATGTTTTGCAATATATATTCCTGAAAAAGTCCACCCTGATATGAGGTTTCAAGCCGCTTTGGCGATGGTGGATATTTTTCATGAAAAGATTTTATCAGAGCCGGAAATGAAATTTATAAAGACCAAGGCAGACATCGAATCTTTAAAAGAAAAGGAAATAGGTGCAATGCTAACTTTGGAAGGGTGCGATTGCATTGGGAATGATTTGTTGAAACTGAAAACACTTATTCATCTTGGAGTGTCCTCCGTAGGTCTAACTTGGAATTACGCTAACTTGGTAGCGGATGGGGCATTAGAAACAAGAGGGGGCGGCTTGACAGGGTTTGGAACAGAGGTGGTGGCCCTATTGAATGAGAAGTCAATTTGGTGTGATTTATCCCATTTATCTGAAGCTGGATTTTGGGACACCCTAAAGTTGGCGAAATTCCCAATTGCCTCTCATTCGAATGCTCATCATCTTTGTCCGCATCCACGAAATTTAAAGGACGGGCAGATTCAAGCCCTTTTGCAGAAAAATGGGGTGATCGGCGTAACCTTTGTCCCGCAATTTCTTTCAAATGGCGGTTCGGCTACGATAAAGGATATCTTGAAACATATAGAACATATATGCAGTTTGGGCGGGGAAAGACAAATTGGATTAGGGTCTGACTTTGATGGAATCGATCATATGGTGGAAAATTTAAAGTCATATAAGGATTATCATAACTTAATCAATGAACTGATCAGGCTTTATTCCAGTGAGTTTGTAAAAGGACTCCTTTTTGATAATTTCACTCGTAATTTTCCCCTTGAAAAGGTAATATCTTAAGTGATTTTCAATTCTTACTATATAGATATGAATAAATATTCTGAAAATATAAAAAATAAAAGCAAAAAGGTTGCAATTTAATGATTTAACCGATAGAATTGAAAGCGTTTAGTACACCTTTCCTAAATTAGAACGATTAATTATACATAGTTGAATGTTCTGAAGAGAGGTGCGGTTAAATGCATTTATATACGAACGTCCTAAAGGAGTGTAAGACATGATCAATCAACTTTCATGGAAAGTTGGCGGACAACAAGGTGAAGGTATTGAAAGTACAGGAGAAATATTCTGTATTGCCCTCAATCGCTTAGGTTATTACTTGTATGGCTACCGTCATTTCTCATCCCGAATCAAGGGTGGACACACGAATAACAAAATTCGTGTAAGTACTACGGAAACTCGTGCTATCTCTGATGATTTAGACATCTTAGTTGCTTTTGACCAAGAAACAATTGACGTCAATTATAAAGAATTACATGAGGGTGGCATCATAATCGCAGATGCAAAATTCAAACCTGTCTGCCCAGAAGATACAAAGGCGGAATTATATATTGTTCCATTTACGGAAATAGCAGCCGAATTAGGAACATCATTAATGAAAAATATGGTCGCCATCGGTGCGACATGTGCTGTTCTAGGTATGGAAATTTCCGTATTCAACGATGTGGTTGATGAAATATTCGGCCGTAAAGGTGAAGAAATCGTTAAGAAGAATATGGATGCCATTACTGCTGGCTATAAGGCAATGGAAGTGATGCTTGGAGAAAAACTTGGCGCAATGGAGCTGGAAAAGGCAGACGGCCAAAAACGAATGTTCATGATCGGAAACGATGCCATCGCTTTAGGTGCAGTTGCAGGCGGTTGCCGCTTCATGGCAGCTTACCCGATTACCCCGGCTTCTGAAATTATGGAATACTTAATTAAAAAACTTCCTCAATTTGGTGGGACGGTCATACAAACTGAAGATGAAATCGCGGCGGCTACAATGGCAATCGGTGCAAACTATGGCGGTGTACGCGCCATCACAGCTTCAGCTGGACCTGGACTTTCCTTGAAAATGGAAGCGATTGGTTTAGCGGGCATTACCGAAACGCCAATTGTCATCGTCGATACTCAACGTGGTGGTCCATCTACGGGACTTCCTACAAAACAGGAGCAATCAGATTTAATGGCCATGATTTATGGTACACATGGTGAAATACCTAAAATCGTCATGGCTCCGAGTACTGTTGAGGAAGCCTTTTATGATACGGCAGAAGCATTCAACCTTGCAGAGGAATATCAATGTCCAGTTATCGTTTTATCCGACCTACAGCTATCATTAGGTAAACAAACGGTTCAGCCGCTTGATTATGGCAAAGTGGAGATAAGACGCGGAAAATTGGTTGACTTTGAAATTGAAGAGTCTGAAAACAAATCTTACTTCAAGCGTTATGAAGTAACGGAAGACGGAGTCTCACCACGTGTAGTGCCTGGTATGAAAAATGGAATTCACCATGTTACAGGTGTTGAACATGATGAAACGGGCAGACCTTCTGAGACGGCTTTGAATCGTAAATTGCAAATGGATAAACGGATGCGTAAGCTGAATAATTTAACTAACACATTCCAAACACCAGTATACAAAAACACACCGCATGAAGAAGCGGATTTATTAATTCTTGGCTTTAACTCAACACGCGGGACGATTGATGAAGCGATTGGCCGGTTAGAAACGGATGGAATGAAAGTGAATCATGCGCATATCCGTTTGATTCATCCTTTCCCAGCTGATGAAGTCCTATCATTGGTGCAAAGTGCTAAGAAAGTAGTAGTTATTGAAAATAATGCGACTGGACAATTGGCTAATATTATCAAGATGAATGTTGGACATGTTAATAAAATTAAAAGCATCCTAAAATATGATGGCAACCCATTCCTCCCGCATGAAATTCACACACAATGCAAGGAGATGTTCGAATATGGCAACGTTTAAAGAGTTTCGGAATGATGTAAAACCTAACTGGTGTCCTGGCTGCGGAGATTTCTCCGTTCAGGCTGCCATGCAGCGTGCGGCAGCCAATGTAGGATTGGAGCCGGAGAATTTGGCCGTTGTTTCCGGTATCGGCTGTTCAGGTCGTATATCGGGTTACATCAAGTCCTATGGTTTTCATGGCATCCATGGCCGCTCACTGCCAATTGCCCAAGGAGTAAAAATGGCCAACCGTGAATTGACCGTTATAGCTTCAGGCGGTGACGGAGATGGTTTTGCAATCGGGATGGGACACACCATCCATGCGATCCGCCGTAATATCGACATTACGTATATTGTCATGGATAACCAAATTTATGGATTGACAAAAGGCCAGACTTCTCCTAGGTCCGCTGCTGGATTTAAAACGAAATCCACTCCAGAAGGATCAATAGAACAAGCTGTTTCACCTATGGAATTAGCATTGTCAGCTGGTGCAACGTTTGTCGCCCAAAGCTTTTCCACTGACTTGAAAGACCTGACGGCGATCATTGAAGCAGGGATAAACCATAAAGGATTCTCCTTTATCAATGTTTTCTCTCCTTGCGTAACATATAATAAGATCAATACGTATGATTGGTTTAAACAAAACTTAACTAAATTGAACACGATTGAAGGCTATGATTCATCAAATAAAGAACAGGCCATGCAGACTTTGATGCAACATGACAGCCTTGTGACAGGGATTATTTATCAGGACTCTTCACGCCCTTCGTACCAGGAATTAGTGCCAGGGTATGCTGAAAAAGCGTTAAATAAATCAGAGCTGACACTGGATCAAGAACACTTTGATAAGCTTGTTGCTGAATTTATGTAAAAAGTTAAAAGGTTCACCCCTTAAGATGGGGTGAACCTTTTTTGTGAAAAATTAAGCGCTCCAGTAATTATGCCTCATGCTAGAACGCTTATTACTGGCTTAGCTTAACAATCGTTATGGCATCCGCCGAAGTTACGGTTAAAAACCGCAACCGAAACCGCCGAAACCGAAGAAATTGCAACGATTCCTTCTTCTACAACAACAACGGTCATTGTGATGATGATGATGATGATGGTGACGATCACAATCGCGGTCACGATCACGATCACGGTCACGGTCCCGATCGCGGTCCCGATCGCGGTCACGGTCACGGTCCCGATCGCGCCTATTACAGCCCCTCACAGCACGACAAAAATCGTCTGCGATTCTATCGTTATTTCTGTCCCGATCTCTGTCCCGATCCCGGTCCCGATCATGATGATCATGATTATTGCATCCACATGACATATAAGTCACTCCTTCATAATTTTGTTGTACAAGATATCTTATTCGAGAGCAGAAAAGATGCTATAGAAACATGACCCATTTAACAAAAATGTACGAATGCCCTAAAAATCATCATTATTAATGTGAAAAGGCCGATACAAAAGCGATTATGGTATTTTTGTGATGGATTTTTCATATCTTTTACATATTAAGGTAGATGAAGAGAGCAGCCCTATTTCAGGGGGAATGTACATGTTGAGAGGTAAAATGAAAGCCGTCGTCAAACACCACCGAGGTTATGGGGCACAATTACAAGTTGTCGATATACCGGATATTCGTGATGACGAGGTCTTGATTCGGGTGAAAATGACCTCGATCTGCGGAACGGATATTCATATTTTCACCTGGGATGAATGGTCACAGGGAAGAGTGAGTCCACCATACGTATTTGGGCACGAATTTGCTGGGGAAGTAATCGAGATAGGAGCAAGGGTCAGTAATGTTTCAGTTGGTGATTGTGTATCTGCCGAAACACATATCGTTTGCGGTACATGCAGGCAGTGCTTAACCGGGCAATTCCATATTTGTAAAAAAACAAACATTATCGGTGTTGATAAACAAGGGTGCTTTGCAGAGTATATAGCTCTGCCAGCCAAAAATTTATGGAAAAATCCAAGTGATATGCCACTCGATATTGCTACCATCCAAGAACCGATGGGTAACGCAGTCCACTCAGTGCTAGCTGGCGAGGTGCTGGGTAAAACGGTGGCAATAATCGGTTGTGGTCCAATTGGGCTTATGGCGATTGCTGTAGCAAAGGCCGCGGGAGCTGATAAAGTAATCGCTCTAGATATTAATGATTATCGACTTCAGCTTGCCAAAAAGATGGGTGCTACAGACCTCATTCATTCAATTAAACAGGATCCATTGGAAATCACGAAAGGCCTCACAAGTGCGGATGGGGTGGATGTTGTTTGCGAAATGAGCGGTAATCCTGCAGCTATCCAACAAGGGTTTAAGATGGCGACGAATGGTGGTAGAATATCAATACTAAGTTTGCCTTCTAAGCCCGTCACGCTTAATATAACTGAGGATATTGTATTCAAGGGTCTTACTGTCCAAGGGATAACTGGAAGGAAGATGTTTTCAACCTGGCAACAGGTTTCAAGTCTGCTTGAAAGTGGCAAGGTTGATGTAAAACCAATGATTACCCACCGTTTTTCACTTGGCGATTTTGAAAAGGGATTTGAACTGATGATCAAAGGTCAGTGTGGTAAGGTTCTTCTTATTCCTTAATCATCTGAAAAGGTTGAAATTGAATTGTCTGAATTTGGAAAATATCGGCAATGGATAGCGTCATCCAAAAATGATGAGAGGCTAATTTTGTAATAGCCTCTTATTTCATGTTCCTATTTTCCGTATTTGTGAAAAAATTCTTACAATCGAAGAAGCCACGACAGAATGATTGTTTCTTGCTGTTAAAAGCTTTATACTATAATAATGTGGATATATCACACTTAATAGCTAATATTTACTGGGAATTCTTAAAAAGGAAACCGTATAAAACCATTTGAAGATAGGTCTTGAAATAGTTGGTGAAAGAAATAAACTAACTATTTTGAAAGGAGATTAACTATGAACGAGAAACAACGATTAGAATCACAACAAGTACAGGCTGAGAATCCAGCGGACAAAAAATCCGAAAAGGACTTCAGTAAGTACTTTCAAGCCGTTTATATTCCGCCTTCCTTAAAAGATGCGAAAAAGCGAGGAAAAGAAGAAGTAGAATATCATGATGACTTTGCAATTCCTGAAGGTTTCCGTGGAATGGGAGAAGGTAAAAAGTTTTACATTCGTACTTATGGCTGTCAAATGAACGAACATGATACAGAAGTCATGGCGGGCATCTTTATGGCACTTGGTTATCAGCCGACAGACACGGTGGATGATGCTAACGTCATTTTACTTAACACTTGTGCGATTCGGGAAAACGCAGAGAATAAAGTGTTTGGTGAATTGGGGCATTTAAAATCATTGAAATTGGAAAAGCCGGATCTATTGCTTGGGGTTTGCGGTTGTATGTCACAAGAGGAGTCAGTTGTAAAGCGGATTCTAGAGAAGCACCATTTTGTGGATATGATTTTCGGAACGCATAATATCCACCGGCTGCCGCAAATTCTTAATGAAGCTTATCTTTCCAAGGAAATGGTCATTGAGGTTTGGTCCAAAGAAGGTGATGTAATCGAGAACCTTCCGAAAGTGCGTAAAGGAAAAACGAAGGCGTGGGTCAATATCATGTATGGCTGCGATAAGTTTTGTACTTACTGCATCGTACCTTACACAAGGGGGAAAGAAAGAAGCCGCAGGCCTGAAGATATAATCCAAGAAGTCCGTCATTTAGCGGCACAGGGTTACAAGGAAATAACCCTGCTTGGGCAGAATGTGAATGCTTACGGCAAAGATTTTACGGATATCGAATATCGTTTCGGCGATTTGATGGATGAAATCCGTAAAATCGATATTCCGCGTATTCGTTTTACGACAAGCCATCCCCGTGATTTTGATGATCACTTGATTGAAGTACTGGCTAAAGGCGGCAATCTCGTTGACCATATCCATCTTCCAGTTCAATCGGGAAGTACGGACACACTTAAAATCATGGCCCGTAAATATACACGCGAACAATATTTAGAGCTAGTAAAAAAGATCAAGGAAGCTATCCCAAGTGCATCGCTAACCACTGACATCATTGTAGGCTATCCGAATGAAACGGAAGAGCACTTTGAAGAAACAATGTCTTTATACCGTGAAGTTGGTTTCGATGCAGCATATACTTACATCTATTCACCACGTGAAGGAACACCGGCTGCTAAAATGCAGGATAATGTACCGATGGAAGTGAAAAAGGAACGTCTGCAACGCTTGAATGCCCTTGTCAATGAAACGTGCGCATTGAAAATGAAAGAGTATGATGGACAGATTGTTGAAGTGCTCGTTGAAGGCGAGAGCAAGAAGAATGCGGAAGTATTAGCAGGTTATACAACGAAAAATAAGCTCGTGAACTTCAAAGGACCAAAATCCGCTATTGGCCAAATCGTAAAAGTGAAAATCACCGGAACGAAAACATGGTCATTAAATGGGGATATGGTTGAAGAAGCAACGGCGATTGAGGTGGAGTAATATGACTAAATATACTAAAGATGACATTCTGAATAAAGCGGCCGAGCTTGCTGAAATGATCGCCAGCACGGAAGAAGTCGATTTCTTTAAACGGGCAGAAGCTCACATCAATGAAAACCAAAAAATCCGTGAAATGATCGCCAGCATCAAGAGCTTGCAAAAACAGGCTGTAAACTTCCAGCATTACGGCAAAGAGAAAGCATACAGCCAAGTTCAGGCCAAAATTGATTTGCTGGAAAAACAATTGGATGAACTTCCGATCGTGCAGGAATTCAAACAATCCCAAGTGGATGTAAATGATCTTTTACAAATGGTCTCATCACAAGTATCGAACAAGGTGACCGACCTGATCATTGAATCGACCGAAGGAGACGTCCTTCGCGGTGAGACAGGTTCACAGGTACAAGCAGGCGGCGGAAGCTGTTCATGAATATTATAAAAAGCCCTTCTGATTTCAGAAGGGCTTTTTAATATTCGAAAATCCTTATACAGTGCCCATTCGTGACACATATCCCAAAACTTGAGCATAAAATAACCTAGGTTTAAAACATTACAGCAGTTTTCAAACAATTAAAATTCTACGCACACTAGACTTTTACCACGCATAGGATGAATGGAAACTGTATGAGGAGGGTTCGCTAGCATGTCACAATATAGAGAGATAATTACTAAAGCGGTGGTGGCAAAAGGACGTAAATTTACAAAGTCCTCTCACACCATTTGCCCGGCTCATCATCCTTCTAGCATTCTAGGTTGTTGGATCATCAACCATAAATACGATGCAAAGAAAGTCGGCAAAAAGGTAGAAATTCACGGCAGCTACGAAATCAACGTCTGGTATTCTTATAACCGTAATTCGAAGACGGAAGTTGTAACTGAAAAAGTGCAATATACCGACGTTATTTCGCTGAAATACCGTGATCCCGATTGTCTTGATGACCATGAAATCGTTGCAAACGCTGTCCAACAGCCGAATTGTTTAGAAGCTGTCATCTCCCCATGTGGACAAAAAATCATTGTCCATGTGGAACGGGAATTCTTTGTGGAAGTCGTCGGCGAAACGAAAATTTGTGTCGCTGTTAGTCCAGATGGCCGCTGCGAGGATGACTGGGGCTCTGATTTCGATGATGAGGATTTCGAAGATTTAGATCCGGATTTCCTTGATGAATTCGAAGACGAATAGAATTTAGAAATTAATACCGGATGACATTCCCTTCATCCGGTTTTATTTAATTTGAAGCGGGACAAGTCCATTGCAGGCCTGGCCATGATTAAAAAAAGGGATGGAATGTTACTATATCAGTGCGTATGGCTTTGCATAGGTAGCTCAAAAAAAAGTTTGAATTCAAAGGATAATTGATTTACCATGCAATTTCGAATACAGGCAATGTTGCTTTCCCGTATGTTATAATGAAGGACATAAATGTGTAATAGATTTTAGTTTGGAAAGGTTTTGAAGGAATGGCTGGATATACTCCGATGATACAGCAATATTTAAAAATTAAGGCAGAGTATCAGGATGCCTTTTTATTTTTTCGTTTAGGCGATTTTTATGAAATGTTTTTTGACGATGCACTGAATGCATCACAAGAGCTCGAAATCACATTAACGAGCCGAGAAGGCGGTAGTGAAGAGCGAATTCCGATGTGCGGCATTCCGTATCACTCGGCTGCTAATTATATTGATATATTGATAGAAAAAGGTTTTAAAGTAGCTATTTGTGAACAAACCGAAGATCCGAAGCAAGCCAAAGGTGTGGTACGCAGGGAAGTTGTCCAGCTGATTACTCCGGGAACGAAAATGGATAGTAAGGGTCTACGTGAAAAGGAAAATAATTATATTGCCACCATCACATATTTCACGGATGGTCAGTTTGGCTTTGGATACAATGATTTATCGACAGGGGAAAATAAGGTCACTTTGATTGAGAGTTTCGAGGAAGTCCTGAATGAATTTGCCATACTTGGTGCGAGTGAAGTGGTCATTGCCGAGGATTTCAATGAAGAATGGAAAAAAAGGCTGCAAGAACGGGGCGCTGCCGCTCTATCCCTAGAGAATAATTTGGTTCAAAGCGAGTCATTCGTTGCATTGCTTCATCTGTTAAAAGACCAGAAACTGGCGACAACGACCTCACGTTTATTGAATTATCTTTACCGTACCCAAAAACGCAGCCTGGATCATTTACAGCCAGTGCTTGCATATGAAACATCACAATATATGAAAATTGATTATTATAGTAAACGCAATTTGGAATTAACTGAAACCATTCGCTCCAAAGGTAAAAAAGGCTCATTATTATGGCTGCTTGATGAAACGAAAACGGCCATGGGCGGAAGGATGTTGAAACAATGGATTGATAGACCGCTCATTAATAAAAAGCAGATCGAGCGGAGACAAAGCCTTGTTGAAACCCTGAAAAATCAATACTTCGAACGGCAGGACTTACGTGAACGCCTTAAGGAAGTGTACGACTTGGAGCGGCTTGCCGGAAGGGTGGCCTTCGGGAATGTAAACGCTCGGGACTTGATTCAACTGAAACGTTCATTGCAACAGGTGCCGATCATTCGTGAAATCGTGAAATCAATGGCATCCAATCAGGATATTTCAATTTTGGCCGATAAATTGGATCCTTGCGAAGAAGTGACGGATTTGCTTGAAACGGCGCTTGTAGAAAACCCGCCATTGTCCGTGAAGGAAGGGAATATCATTCAGGATGGTTTCCATAAGGAGCTGGATACATACAGGGATGCCAGCAGAAACGGGAAAACTTGGATTGCGCAGCTTGAACGCGAAGAGCGGGAACGTACTGGGATCAAATCATTGAAAATCGGATATAATCGTGTATTTGGCTATTACATTGAAGTCACACGAGCCAATTTGCATCTGCTTGAAGAAGGCCGGTATGAACGAAAGCAAACTTTAACGAATGCCGAACGTTATATCACACCTGAATTGAAAGGAAAGGAAGCTTTGATTTTACAAGCAGAAGAAAAAAGCATCAGTTTGGAGTATGACCTATTCCTCAATCTTCGTGAAGAGGTCAAAAGCTATATCCCGCGCTTACAGGATTTAGCGAAAGGCGTCAGTGAACTGGATGTCCTGCAGTGCTTTGCAACGATTAGCGAAGAACGCCATTATGTGAAGCCAGTCTTTTCTGATGATCGGAGAATCGTACTGAAGGAAGGCCGGCATCCAGTGGTCGAGAAAGTCCTTCAATCACAGGAGTATGTCCCCAATGACTGCTTTATGGGTGGAGAAAGGGAGTTACTTTTGATCACAGGACCAAATATGTCGGGTAAAAGTACGTATATGCGTCAAATTGCGCTAACATCGATTCTAGCGCAAATTGGATGCTTCGTATCAGCAAGTATAGCTGAATTGCCTATTTTTGATAAGGTGTTTACTAGGATTGGCGCGGCAGATGATTTGATTTCCGGTCAAAGTACATTCATGGTCGAGATGCTTGAAGCAAGAAATGCCATCATGAATGCGACGGAAAACAGTTTGATATTATTTGATGAAATAGGGCGGGGAACATCAACTTATGATGGGATGGCGCTTGCTCAGGCCATCATTGAATATATTCATGAGGAAATTGGGGCAAAGACTCTCTTTTCGACTCATTATCACGAATTGACTGTATTGGCGGCGGAACTGCCAAAATTGAAAAATATCCATGTCAGTGCCATTGAGCAAAATGGAAATGTCGTTTTCCTTCATAAAATAAAAGAAGGGCCAGCAGATAAAAGCTATGGAATCCATGTGGCTAAGCTAGCTGATTTACCTGAGCAGTTAATAGATCGGGCGGCTGCTATTTTAGCGCAGCTAGAAAATGAAAATGGACAGGCAAAGGCGATGCCTGAACAGCCTGCTGCCGCTGTAGAAGCACCTATTGCCGAAGCTGCCCCGGTAACATCCGTCAATGAAGCACAGCTTTCCTTCTTTGGGGAAGAGGCTCCTAAAGGAAGAGTGAATTCTTCACCTAAGGAAAAAAAGGTGCTGGATGACATAAAATCACTGGATATCCTTGAAATGACGCCGCTTGAGGCAATGAATACCCTTTATAAATTACAAAAGAAACTTAAATGAGAATTAAAGCGAGGCGATAAAAATGGGAAAAATCATACAGCTTGATGAGGCTTTATCAAATAAAATCGCAGCTGGCGAAGTTGTTGAACGCCCAGCCTCAGTCGTTAAGGAACTTGTGGAAAACGCAATAGATGCAAACAGTACCATTATAGAGATTGAATTGGTGGAGGCTGGACTTGGTTCCATTCGGATCGTGGATAATGGCGATGGGATTTTGGCTGATGACATAGAAGCGGCATTTAAACGCCATGCCACAAGTAAAATAAAAGATGAAAATGATCTTTTCCGAATTCGAACACTTGGCTTCCGCGGTGAAGCAATGCCCAGTATTGCTTCAGTTTCCCGTTTTGAAATGAAAAGCAGCACAGGCGAAGGTGTGGGAACGCGCATACTTCTTGAAGGCGGCATGGTTAAGGAACTCGAGGCTTCATCAAGCCGGAAAGGAACGGATATCCTGGTTTCCGACTTGTTTTACAATACTCCTGCAAGGTTGAAATACATGAAAACCATTCATACCGAGCTAGGAAATATTACGGATGTCGCTAACAGGCTCGCACTTTCGCATCCGGATGTTTCTATCCGGTTATCACACAACGAGAAGCGAATCCTGCATACGAATGGTAACGGTGATGTCAGGCAGGTGCTAGCCGCAATCTATGGTACGAATATTGCCAAAAAGATGATTCCGGTTCAGGCAAGCTCCTTGGACTTTAAATTATCCGGATATATCGTTATGCCTGAGGTCACCCGGGCTTCAAGGAATTATATTTCAACCATGATAAACGGCCGCTTCATTAAAAACTATGCGCTCGTGAAAGCAATCCTGGATGGATACCATACACTTCTTCCAATTGGGCGTTTTCCAATTGCTTTGTTGAATATTGAAATGGATCCGATTCTTGTCGATGTCAATGTACATCCATCCAAAATGGAGGTAAGGCTCAGCAAGGAACAGGAATTGTACAGTCTTGTATCGGAAACGATCAAATCTTCGTTTAAAAAGATGTCTCTAATACCAAGTGGATATAAACCAACACCAAAGCCGGAGCAGGTGAAAAGTGAGCAAACTACGCTGGAATTGGACCATGTTGTGGAAAGCGGCAAGCGGGTCCTTGAAGAAGCCAAGAAAGAAGCTTCACTCTTGAAGGATACCTTGATTCGGGAAAAGCAGGAACAAAAGAGTTACGTGGATCATAATGAAGATTTCAATCTTGAACCAATAAAGGAAATAATCTATAGCAATGAACAGCAGCAAATGGCAGATGCCTATATTCCGGTCTTACAAGATGATGAAAGCAAACCAAATTACGAGTCAGCTGAAAAGTATACAACCTACACTGTCGAACAAGAGGAAGAAATTGAGGTAAATGAACCGGAAAGCCGCATCCCTCCCATGTACCCAATTGGGCAAATGCATGGAACCTATATTTTCGCCCAAAACGAAAAAGGTTTGTACATCATAGACCAACATGCTGCCCAGGAACGGATCAAATACGAATATTTTAAAGAAAAGGTCGGACGTGTTGAAAACGAGCTACAGGATATGCTGGTTCCCATCACCCTTGAATTTTCAACAGACCAATGTATCAGGATAAATGAATATCGGCATGAATTGGAAAAAGTCGGCGTCTATTTAGAAGAGTTTGGCTATAACGCCTATATTGTCCGATCTCATCCACAATGGTTCCCTAAAGGAATTGAACAGGAAATCCTTGAGGAAATGATAGAACAATTGCTATCGATGAAAAAGGTCGACATCAAAAAATTGCGTGAAGAAGCAGCCATCATGATGAGCTGTAAAGCCTCAATAAAGGCAAACCGTCATCTGCGCAATGATGAAATCCAAGCACTATTGGATGAACTAAGGCGGACAACCGATCCCTTCACATGTCCTCATGGAAGACCTATCATCATCTCTTATTCCATTTATGAAATGGAGAAAATGTTCAAAAGGATCATGTAATGAAAAGCAATGGAGAACCCTTATGTACGGGGTTCTCCATTGCCTTTTTCGATTCTGATTTATTAGACGCCATCCATGAAAGGGATATAGGACTTGGACAGGGTTAATTAAGTTCACAACACTTATCTTCAATAATAATAATATGGGGGAGTGGGCTGGAATTGATAGTTGTATGCCGGGGCAGTATACATTTGGTTATCATAGTGATTATTATATTGCGGATATTGCTGCATGTCTTCTTCGGACGCTCGATGGCAGTTGGCTGGCGGACCGATGAATGTTGAGGGTTGAACTGGCGCAATTGCTTTTTTCCATTGGTTTTCATCCATGCAATACGTATGTGCCATAATATTTGCAGGTGTCAATTTTAAGATATCCGAACCCAGGATCACCTCAGGTGTTGGTGCATTAAAAATGGCCAGCAGGTGAGTATTATCCGTATTAGCCACTTCATAATGCCACCAACCTTGTGGAACATTGGCTACTTGGCCAGGTTTAATGGGGTAATTTTGTATTTGCTTAGTAAAAGGATTCAGTAATGAAACGGTTGCAGCTCCAGAAATGCAATACACTAGCTCTGCAGCATTTTGGTGATAATGCGGTTCTACGACATTGTTTGAACTAAGGTAAATATCTAATAGAGAAACATTTTCGAGTGTGTTCAATTGTTTGATACCTAATACATTTATATAGTTTTGATTGTCTTTTTTCATTAAATTGCTTTTATTAACATCAAAAAAGTATTGTGTGGATGGTGAAGTATAGTCCATATAGGAAACCATGAATTTATCATTCCTTTTTTTAATACTTGATTTTTCAGGATATGTTAAATCTCATTTTAATGTGCAATAACCCAGTGGGTTATTTGCTCATGGAGCTAATAAGGAGTGCTGATGGTCCCGACATCGAATGAATGAGATGCAGTGATTTCATGTAACGAATAGGCCGAAAACAGATGGTCATGAGATAAATGTTATTTTTATATATTATAAAATCGAAACTACTAATCTGATTATTGGATATAATCAAACTTTTGATAAGCAGAATTTTCCCATTGCGTGACTTTAAATTACAGTGATATAATGTTCTTTATGATTTTAAAGTTTAACATAGGAAGTGGCTAAATTGTCGAACAATTCAAAAGAGAGTAAATTCGTCCCGTACGTCTCTGCATCTAAATCTCTACCGGAATTGACTGCAACTGCAATCATTCTAGGGATCATTCTTGCAATCGTATTCGGGGCGGCAAATGCATACTTAGGCCTACTTATTGGTTTAACTGTCTCTGCTTCAATACCCGCAGCGGTAATTTCAATGGCTATCTTAAGAGGGGTTTTTCGCAGGGATTCAATATTAGAAAACAATATTGTGCAAACGATGACCACGGCAGGTGAGGCTATTGGTGCCGGTGCTGTATTTACCATACCAGCACTATTCATGTGGGACATGGACGTGAGTCAAGCATTCATCATTTTCGTTGTGTTAACTGGGGGATTTTTAGGGGTCTTCATGATGGTTCCCCTTCGACAGCTTTTGATTGTAAGGGAACATGAAACATTACCATATCCTGAAGGTACGGCATGTGCCGAGGTCCTGAAATCAGGAGAAAAGGGTGGTACAAGCGCGAAACTAATCGGAGCCGGTTTGGTTATCGGCGGTGTCGTTAAAGGGCTTGGTGATGGGTTTAAGCTTTTCAAGACAGAGGTTGAAACAGGAATCACGAATTTTAAAAATGCAGTGGTTGGTCTTGATGCCTTTCCTTCCCTTTTGGGTGTAGGTTATATTATTGGACCGCGTGTTGCAGGACAAATGCTAGGTGGGGGTTTATTAGCCTGGGTCGTTCTAATACCGGCCATCAGCTTTTTTGGCGGAAGCAATGGAACAGCCATTTTCCCTTCTGATGTACCGATCGGTGAATTGGATGCATGGGGAATTTGGGATAATTATATACGCTATATTGGTGCTGGTGCCGTTGCAACTGGCGGATTAATCACATTGATCAAAACATTACCAATACTTTTCAGTTCAGTTTTTGATACTCTTAAAGGCGTAAAAGCCAATAAAGGACAACTAAAATCAGGTTCAATCCGTACAGAACAAGACATGCCGGCTAAATACGTTTGGCTGGGAACGATCATCGTAATTTTAATCATTGCTTTCACACCTATAACAGATGTAGGAATCATCGGTGCGATTGCAATTGCGATTTTTGGATTTTTATTCGTAACAGTGGCTTCAAGGGTTGTTGGAATCGTCGGAAGTTCTTCTTCCCCTGTTTCTGGAATGACGATAGCTACACTATTGATTGTGGCCATTGTCTATAAAGCTACTGGTTTTACTGGTACGACTGGAATGGTAGCCGCATTAACCGTCGCGGCGATCATTTGTACAGCACTTGCGGTTTCAGGTGATGTTTCACAAGATCTAAAAACAGGATATATCGTCGGCGGAACACCATGGAAACAACAAGTTGCCATGATGATCGGTGTTGTTGCGTCCGCTTCGGTCATTGGTTTTATCCTGGTTCTGATGGATAATGCATATACGATGGGATCTGCAGAACTACCTGCACCTAAAGCGGCACTAATGAAAATACTTGCTGAAGGTGTTCTTGGGGGGGATTTACCTTGGACCCTCATCTTTATCGGTGCTGCTATTTCCATCACATTAGAGTTTTTCGGTCTGAATTCACTTGTTGTTGCAGTCGGCATTTACTTGCCGGTCCATACTAGTGCCCCAATCATGATCGGTGGATTTATTCGATTCTTCGTTGAGTTCTTCTCGAAAACAAAAGAAGCGCTTAAAGCACGGGTTGATAGAGGGGTATTATTTGCCTCAGGTTTAATTGCAGGTGAATCATTGATTGGTGTACTTATTGCCATATTGATCGCAGCAGGTGTCCAAGTTCCGGCTGCGGCTAAATTAGCCAGCAATTTGCTGCCATTCTTACTATTCCTTGCTCTAGCTGGATTGCTATGGTTCGTATCCAGCAAAGGGAAAAAAGAAGATGCTTCATAAACGCCAATCAAAAAAGAGGAACCTGTTAACTATGGTTCCCCTTTTGGAAAGACGCGTCACTATGGTACATGAATCTTCGGAAGCAACTTTTTTGGTCATTCAAAGGACCAATTTTGTGGAACGAATTACAATTCGTTTCTTTAAACAACCATCAGTCCGTAAAATCAAGCTTGATAAGTTTGGGGCATATGCCATTAAACAGATGCAGTTCCAAAGGAATGTAAATCAGATTTCTGAAGCGATGAGTGAACATTTTGGTGAGGAAGCAGAACCAGCCTTACCGCGGTTGATGAAGTTTCTGGAAATTCTTGAGGTTCATGATTGGATCATATGGAATGATGAAGAAGAAAAATGAAAAAAAGCTGAAGCTCTTTTTGAAGCTTCAGCTTTTTTCTGTTTTGGATTTGGTAAACAAAATTTTCATTAGGTTTATGACATTCTAATGATCTCCATTTTAAGAAATTGGACTATAGGTATAATTATTTGTAATAACTTTATAGATATTGTATTCTTGTACTGGTAGTCATGATGAATAAAGCAGTGATATTCAATTTTGAAGAGCAGGTGGGTTTTTATGGGAAGAGTACAAGGTAAAGTAGCATTAGTGACAGGTGGAGCTTCGGGTATAGGGTTATCCATATCCACACTGATGGCTAAAGAAGGCGCAAAAGTCGTGATTGCTGATTTTAACGAAGCAGGAGCAAAAGAAGCGGCCGAAAACATTAAAAAACAAGGTGGGGAAGCGGCTGGAGTATTCTTGGATGCTGGACAAGCAGATTCTATCCAGGCAGCAGTCGACTTTACAATTGAACAATATGGTACGGTTACGGTACTTGTTAATAATGTGGGTTTAACTAACCTGCATAAAGATCTGGATGTCGTGAATTTAGATTTGGAAGAATGGGACCGACTTATGGATGTGAATTTAAAAAGTGTCTTATTGGGAAGCAGGTTTGCAATTCCTCACATGATTAAAGTGGGAGGGGGATCGATAATCAATACTGCCTCGATGGCTGGGTTTACAGGTGACTCCATACGATCTGCATATGGTGCGTCCAAAGCGGGGGTAGTGAATTTGACCCGTTATATCGCTGCACAGTATGGTAAAGATCATATTCGTTGTAATGGAGTGGCACCAGGCCTTATTTTAACTCCTGCAGCGAAAAATAATATGCCTCCGGCCGTACTCGATATTTTTGCCAAATTTAATGCATTGCCATATCATGGTGAAGCGGATGATATCGGACATACCGTTCTATTCCTTGCATCTGATGAGTCCAAATTCATTACAGGTCAGACGATCCAAGTAGAAGGCGGTCATTATATGGCCAACCCAAGCATCTCTGATTTTAATGATTATGTAACTAGATCAAAATTCAATTAATTGTCTGGACATTCATATAAAAAGACTTTACCCTGGATAAGATCAACCTTATTCGGGGTTTTTGATTAGGAATCCCTTTATTGAAAAAACCATGAAGCAGGTGCAGATAACAATGGAAGTAATGAATTATGATGAAATGCTGAACATCAAGACGGAAGGTGAACAAAAAAAATTCAATGATTCTTTGCATTATCACCGCTATGAACCTACGCCATACAGTGCATTAGAACATTTATTCGAAAAATATGCACTGAAAAGAAATGATCGCATTGTGGATTTTGGATGCGGTAAAGGGCGCTTGAATTTTTTTATCCATCACTTATATCAATCATCTGTGGTTGGCGTGGAGATGAATGAAAATTTCTATAAAGAAGCGATCGAGAATCTGAATGGCTACATGAAGAAAAGGAAAAACAACAATGGAAATATAGAATTCCACTGTTGTTTGGCAGAAGAATATGATATTGATACGAAAGACAATCGTTTTTATTTCTTTAATCCGTTCTCGGTACAGATTTTCATGAAAATCATCAATAACATTTTGCTTTCCTTTGAAAAAGAACCGCGCCAAATAGAACTTATATTATTTTATCCTTCACAGGATTATATTTTTTTCCTCGAAAATCAAACCGCCTTCGAGCTGAAAAACGAAGTGATGTTACCTGGCTTGACTGAATCTAATCCTTTTGAGAAATTCGTCATGTATGAATTGTTGAATTGAATGGAGACACGTTTTTTTTGGTGATAATCAAGTAAATATTAAAAGCACCCAAGCAATCATTGGTGCTTGGGTGCAATGAGTGAAGCCATTAAAGATGCTTAATTTACAGCATATTGTAAAATCTTTTGAGACTGTGATTCATATTGTTTTTCTATATAAATTTGATGCCAAATCATAAAAGTTAAAATGGTCCAGAGCTTCCGGCTGTTGTCCGTATATCCCTAGTCTATTAGATTAGTTTATTATGCAATATTTATCAATTTTACCCATTTAATCAATGTATTTGTAATTATGTAAATATATATATATCCAGGTGCGCAACGAAAAAAGGCAATCGTTATGATTTCCTCTCATAATGTAGTCGAATTCGAAAAGCCAGTTTGCCTACAGTGTTTTTTTAATAAGTTCCAGTTGGTTTCAGAAATTCGCTCCCTTTCCGCCGATTGTCTGCAAAGCCTCATCAAAGCAAGCATCCAGCGGAGACTTGTCGGCAGGAGTATCGCAAATTACTTCAATCTTGTGAGGGTTTCATCAGTAAAAAATGTCTCCTTTTAAAAATCATGATTCGGTGTGAGCATTCCGTATTAGAATCAATATGCCGTATAAAAAGTATACAAAAAAATGGGATGCCTTAATTAATAAGGCATCCTTCTTCTTTTATATATTTATAATCAATAGTTCCGCTCGATGACAAAGTGTGCACGATCGCCTCTAAAGAGAGTTTTAGAGAATTCAATGACCGATCCGTCATTCTCATATGTGTAAGTTTCTAAGGAAAAACAAGGTGAACCGTTCGGTACATCCAATTTGTCAGAAATGGAATCGTCGGCAAGTGAAAACTCCAAGTGTTCGACTGTTTTTTTTACTTTTAAATTAAATTGTGTCTCAAGTACTTTAAAGAGTGATTTTTCGCAGGCTTCGATATTTAGCCCGGGTGTTTTATACCAAGGGAGAAAGGCAATTTCATATTGAAGGGGGATGTCGTTTACGTAACGTATCCGTTCCAGTTTATTTACGGGGTCTCCAATATTTTGTTTGAAAAGCTTGGCAAGGGTAGCATTTGCTTCAATCACCTTTAAGCTAATGACCTTTGTAGAAGGGTTTTTTCCTTGCATCGTGACTTGCTCAGAGAACTTTTCAACCGTGCTTGTAAGAAATTGCTTCACTTTATTCTCCGAAACGAAAGTCCCTTTGCCTTGAACACGGTAGATGTAGCCTTCGACGTTCAATTGCTGTAAGGCCGTACGAACTGTTGTCCTGCTTACTCCGTATATTTTACAAAATTCGGCCTCAGTCGGTAATTTTGTATTTGGTTGATATTCGCCATTTTTTATGAGATCGATAATCGATTCCTTAACTATGGAATGCAATGCCGCTTCTTTATTCATGGTCTCCACAGTGATTCCTCCTATGTTCATTCCCAATCTATACATATAGATTATCTCGGATAAGTTCAATAATCAACTTTAAATCGAAAATTTGTAGTAACAAATTAAAAATTGTGTTGATATTTTTCCAATTTGTAACTACAATGTATGTATGAGGGTAATAATACCCATTTCATATAGCCTTTCAAGGGAAGTGATAAAACAAAGTAACATGGATTATTACAAAAATGCGGTTTAGTCTTACTTAAAAATACTGAATAATCAATCATTAAAAAGGGGGGTAATTTCAATGAATATCTTATTATGTTGTTCTGCGGGGATGTCTACTAGTTTATTAGTTACCAAGATGGAGGAAAGCGCTAAAAAACAAGGGATAGAATGTCGTATATGGGCTGTGGGTTCTACAGAAGTGAACAATGAAATAGATAAGGCCGATGTGATTTTATTAGGTCCGCAGGTTAGATATCTTCTTTCCAAGTTACAGGAAGCGGGGAAAGAAAAGGGTATTCCAGTCGCAACCATCAATCCAATGTTCTATGGACTATGTAATGGTGAAGAAGTATTAAAACAAGCCACTACTTTAATAAAAGGAGAATAAGGATATGATGACTTTTATTGATAAGTATATTATGCCTGGGGCGGTAAAGGTAGGAAATAACCGGCATTTGCTTGCGATTCGTGACACATTGATTGGAATGATAGCGATTACAATGATTGGGTCATTCGCCGTCCTGTTTAATAATCTCGGGCAAGTCATCAAGCCTTACGGAAGAATGATGGAGGCCATCTTCGGTCCTGCATGGAATACGCTGGGCGGTGATATTTGGTTTGGAACCTTTGCATTCATGACGGTATTCGCGGTATTCGGCATCTCTTATAAATTGGCACGATCATACGGTGACGATGGTTTTGAAGCGATGCTGGTTTCCGCAGCCTGTTTCTTCTTATTATTGCCTCAAATCGGAAATGTCACTTTAACCATCGATGATAAGGATGTAACAGGCGGGGCATGGGGTTTTGTAAGCGTTAACTATTTTAATGCAACAGCCCTATTTACAGGTATTGTCGTTGCCTTAATTGCCACTGAAATCTTTGTGAGACTTTCACGAGTGAAATATTTAGTCATCAAGCTGCCTGATGGAGTACCCCCAGCGGTAGCACGTTCATTTGCAAAGTTAGTGCCGGGTATGGCGACGATCTTTATCGCTGGTGTATTCGGACTGCTATTCCGTAAAATTACGGATGGGCAGATACTGAATGACTGGCTTAGTAAAGTGATTGTATCTCCATTACAAAGTGCAGTAGATTCACTGCCATTCGCTATTTTACTAGTATTTCTTGTTCATTTATTATGGATGATCGGTTTGCATGGACCCAATATCCTTGGCGGGATCACGACACCGCTTTTTGAAAGTTCGGGAGTGAAAAATATCGATTTATATGCAAAAGGCGTCAAAGACATGGATCAATACGGGGTATTGGCGGGTTCTTTCCTGGATGCATTTGTTTATTTAGGCGGATCTGGTGCAACATTGGGCCTTATCATTGCAATGATCATTGCCGGTCGGAAACGGTATAAACAGATGATTGCACTCGGAGGGGCACCAGGAGTGTTCCAGATTAACGAACCCATTCTTTTCGGATTGCCTATCGTTCTGAATCCAATGTGGTTCATCCCATTTGTTCTCGGCCCGGTAATTACAACTGTGATTTCTTATATCGCAGTAAGCAGCGGAATGGTTTTCCCAATTGTCGCCAAGATTCCATGGGTTACCCCTCCGATCGTGGGTGGATTCCTGGCAACAGGCGGGCATATGTCCGGAGCGGTCTTGGCTGCAATCAACTTAGTCATTTCAACAGTCATTTATTTACCATTCGTTTATGCTCAAGTGAAGATAGACACCAAAAATAAAACAGAGCTTACAAAAGATTCAGAAACGCTAAGCGTTTAAGAAAGAAGTGATGAAAATGGAAAAAGAAGAATTATACCAACTATCCTTTCAATTGATTTTATATAGCGGGAATGCGAGAAGCTTTGCAATGGAAGCGATGCAGGAAGCAAAGAAAAGGAATTTTGATTCTGCTCGCGTGAAAATAGCCGAAGCTGAAACAGAATTACTGCAGGCCCATAAATACCAAACCCAATTAATCCATGCTGAGGCGGGCGGGGACCAATTTGATCTTCCCATTATCCTGGTGCATGCACAAGATCATTTAATGACAGCGATGACTATAAAGGATCTTGCAATTGAAATGATTGATCTACGCGAAGAATTCTTACATGCAGATGCTGTGAAGGAGAGGACTGCTGAATGAGCAAGGGGTTGAAGATTGTCACGATTGGCGGAGGTTCGAGCTATACGCCTGAATTGATCGAAGGTTTCATCAAATATCATGAAAAACTTCCTGTGAGTGAAATTTGGCTCGTGGACATCGAAGCGGGAAAGGAAAAGCTAGAAATTGTCGGGAATTTGGCAAAAAGGATGATTGAAAAGGCTGGTGTGAATATTGAAGTCCATCTCACGCTAGACAGAAAGAAAGCGCTTAAAGGCGCTGATTATGTAACAACCCAGCTGCGGGTTGGCCAGCTCGCAGCAAGGGCGCTTGATGAAAAGATTCCATTGAAACACGGAGTGATCGGACAGGAGACGAATGGACCAGGCGGGCTTTTCAAGGCTTTTAGAACGATTCCCGTCATTCTGGATATTGCTCATGAAATGGAGGAATTATGTCCGGAAGCATGGCTGATTAACTTCACGAATCCTGCAGGAATGGTAACGGAAGCAGTTCTGCGTCACAGTAATATTTCCAAAATCATCGGCCTTTGCAATGTGCCGATTGGTATGGAACGAGGTGTTGCGGATTTAATGGATGTAGAGCCATCAAGAGTCCGGATCGACTTTGCTGGCTTGAACCATATGGTTTACGGCTTGGATGTATTCGTTGATGGCGAGAGTGTCAAAGATCAAATCATCCATTTGATTACAGATCCATCTAATGCTGTCACGATGAAGAATATCCATGCAATGGGCTGGGAACCGGAATTCCTAAGAGCGTTAAACCTATTTCCGTGTCCATACCACAACTACTATTATAAAACGGGAGATGTGCTAGCCCAAGAATTGAAGGATGCAGAAAAAGGGGAAACACGTGCAGAGGTCGTTCAAAGACTTGAAACAGGTTTATTCGAGCTATACAAAGACAAGGATCTGGCAATCAAGCCGCCGCAGCTTGAAGAGCGCGGAGGTGCGTACTACAGTGATGCTGCTGTGCGGTTGATTTGCTCGATGCATACTGATAAGCGAGATATTCAAGCGGTAAATACCGTAAATCATGGTGCGATTGAAGGCATTCCCTATGGCTCGGCGATTGAAACCAGTTGCGTGATAACTAAGGATGGTCCTAAGCCAATCAATGTAGGTGAGCTTCCTGTCGCAGTCCGCGGTTTAATTCAGCAAATCAAATCCTTTGAAAGGGTAGCCATCGAAGCTGCAATTACAGGGGATTATGATACTGCGTTGCTTGCGATGACGATCAATCCACTCGTTCCAAGTGATCGGGTTGCAAAACTTATCTTAGACGAAATGCTTGAGGCGCATAAAGATTATTTGCCGCAGTTTTTTGAAAAAAAGGAGTTGCAGGATAATTTATCATGATTGAAGTCCTTGTAAATGCAGATGATTTCGGGTTAACTAAAGCGGTGAATTATGGGATTTTGGATAGCCACAAATATGGAATTGTCAATTCGGCAACGATCATGATGAATGCGAAAGCAACGGAGCATGCGATTGAAATCGCAAAGAAGACACCTTCTCTGAAGGTAGGTATACACTTAGTGCTGACATGGGGTAAACCTTTATTGAGTGATGTTCCAAGTTTAGTTGACGAATCAGGTTTCTTTAAAAAGCAAGGGTTGATATATGGGGATCCTGCCGGTATTTCCTTGAGGGAATTGGAGAGGGAGTGGTCAGCACAAATCGAAAGATTCTTGGAATTTGGTCTATTTCCAACTCATTTCGACAGCCATCATCATGTACACGGTATCACAGCATTTCTACCTGTAATAAAAAAGCTGTCTGATAAATACGGATTGCCAGTGCGTAATGCCGGAAGGCACCTGGCTGGGATTCAAACCGTTACAGATATATTCCTGGACGATTTTTATGGAGATATGGTGGTTGAAGATTATTTTCAAAACTTGAAGGGGAGGGTAACGGATGGGGCGAGCGTGGAGATAATGACCCATCCTGCTTATATGGATGAAGAATTGATGGAAGTCTCCTCTTATAATGATAAACGCCTGAAAGAAACCCGGATTTTGACGAATGCAAAATTACCTGAGGGATTTTCCCTTAGATTCAGCATCAACCAAGTTAAGATTTGATTTCTTAAATACAAAAGAGGACCATTCATCAAATGATGAATGGTCCTTTTAAATTCAATGAGTGCTATATCTAAAAATTAATAAGCCAAGCTGAATAGGGCTTTGATGTGTGATAGATAGCGAACATTACTTGCTTCTTTCATCAATGTAGCCGGAAGGCCTTTAAGGGAAGTGTTATTGGCCCCAACGGTTGCCACCGCATCCTTACGGCCAAGGCTCGCAAGTGTACCTGAGTTTACAGGTGAAAATTCTTCAAGTTTCTTGCCTTCAAAGGCTGCATATAGGTTGTATCCAACAAGCTCACCCATTTGCCAAGCATTTTGTGCAGTAGGAGCGTATGGACGGCCGCCTTCTGGAGGGAACGCAACGGCACTGTCCCCGACAACGAATACGTCATTATGGGATTTGGATTGCAAATACTCATTAACGGTCGCTTTGCCGCGATCCACTTCAAGGCCTGATTCGCCTACGATAGGAAGAGCCGCAACTCCGCCTGTCCAAACAAGCGTATTGGCCGTTATCGTTTGTCCATCTTTCAATTCGATTTGATTTCCTTTAACACCCGTTACAGGCAGACCTGTCAAGAATTCAACGCCGCGTGCTTCCAAGCTTGTCATCGCACGTTCGATCAAGTGGTCAGGCAGGACCGGAAGGATTTTTGGACCAGCTTCTACAAGCTTGATTTTCAAGTCCTTGAAGTCCACTCCGAATTTTTTGGCGATTTTAGGGAAATGATCCACGATTTCACCGATTAACTCGACGCCCGTCAATCCGCCGCCGCCGATCACGATGGTTGCGTCCGCTTCATTATTCGTTTGTGCATATTCGCGGATGCGATCTTCGATATGTTTGTAAATCTTGTTTGCATCGTTTACGGATTTCAAGACCATGCTGTTTTCCTCAAGTCCCGGAATGCCGAAGAATCCTGTTTGGCTTCCTAAAGCAACAACCAGGGCATCATAAGATAAAGTGGAACCATTGGCAAGTTTCACTTCTTTGTTATCGACTGAGAAAGAATCCACTTTGGAAATGATAAGGTCGATATCTTTTCCTTTGAAAAGTTTTTCCAACGGAATGGAAACGGCTTGTTCAGAAATGGATCCGCCTGCAAGACGGTGCAATTCAGTGATGATTTGGTGTGTTGGAAATTGGTTCACCACTGTAACCTGTACTTCATCTTTATTGTAATATTCACGTACGGATAAGGCAGATAGCAATCCAGCGTAACCTGCACCTAAGATGACGATTTGTTTTGACATAGTTAATCCCCCGTCCTTACTGATTGAAAGTTTATCAAATTATTTTTGGTTTTTACGTTCTGAAGAGACTTCAAGAAAAGCTTGGGCGAAACGGAAAAGTTTTTGTGCTTGAGGGTCTTTCATCATTCTTAACAGACCAAAAAGACCGATCACGTCATGATTCACTTCAGCACGATCCTTAGCTTCGATGGCAGTAGCCGCAAGCCCTTTCACTGAATCGACTACAGGTGTCGCGATCTCCGAAATGGCGCTGACCGTATCGTTTTTCAAAACATCATCAGTCGCAACCGATTGAGCGAAATCATAAGACTTTGTTAAAATATTCACTAACTCGGTCAGTTTTGGTAACTGCTCAACCAAAGTGTTCAATGATTCCTGTACCTCGGGCTTTAAAAGCTGATCAAGGATATCCAATTGTTCTTGGTTTGCAGAAATATTAAGTGTTTCATGTTCAGGTTTTGAGATTACATCTACCATATCTAATTCCCCTTTAAACTTATATTTTGATTTATGTGTTTTCCGCCGATACTACTAATCATACGACTCTAACCTCTTAATTTCAAATATTTCTTTTGTGATACGAATATAATTTTTATAGTTATTATTAACAGTTATTAGGTGGTTTTTGTGATTTCTCTTAATATTCCAAAAAAATATTATGATTATTCTGGTTATAATACCTTAAATAAAGAGACATTCTATAAGATTACGATTGGGATTCACCGCATTTCCTATAATAATAGGGGGCAGGATCTTTCGGTTGTCGCCGGCTATCGGCAGAATATGTAGACATCTTTTGTTTTGAATATATGTTTGGTTTGCTATAATGTCCATAATCTTTGAATATGCCATGCCTGAATGAGACCCAGGAATATTTTATCTGATTTAGGGTAAAGAATATTATCGGAATTGGAGATGATGCCCTTGGTAGAACGCAGGATATTAAAGATTCGTGGTGAGAATATCGAAATATCCTCCAGGTATAATGAAAAATATAGTAAATGGAATTGTACAGCCAAAATTCCCAATAGTTCAATCATTGCTTATTGTCGTGATAAGAATAGGCTTCGTGCTGAGACAGTTTCTATGAGCAGGTTATTAATTACTTATGATGACTATAAAGTTGTCTGAGTTGTAATGGGATAATTCATAAATAGGTAAAAGGCGCATAACCTAGAAGATAATGGTTGGGCGCCTTTTTAATTGTATAAAGAAGGAGGAATAATGCTAAGTTTCATCATCGTCCCCCTATATATCTTCGAAAATGGAGATATATCTTCGAAAACTCCTGATTTATCTACGAATTATATGATTTATCGATTTTTCGACAAAAACTCTTTATATAAAAGCTATTTTCTTATTGAAATGCAACGAAATTGTCAAAAAAAATATCAGAAAATACTGATAAGGATAGTAAAATTATGTTAATATATTTAAAAAAAGTATTATTTTCTAAGTAATGATAATTTATTTTTCAACGATCTCCATAAATGGAGTGTAGGTCCTGACCTTTTTATAAACAGCAATTAGCAGGCTTACAGAATAAGATTATCAATTGATTTTGCTACAATAAACTGAAATGGAGTGATAGAATGGTTAATATTAACGGATATGGAAAAGCGACACAAGAAGCAGTGAATAATTTTCAGGAATTTGTGGGTTTTGAGATCCCTGCAGATTATAAACAATTTCTCCTTACGCATAATGGCGGCACAACTGCGGTTCGAAACAGTAAGTTTTATGTAGATGGATTAGACACGCTCGTTTGCTTAAATTTACTTTATGGATTAGAGCTTCAAGATAAAAAACTGGATTTACAGAAATGGCATGAAGAAAATAGGGAAGACTTACATAAGAATTGCATTATAATAGGTAATGATACATGTGCAGGTAAAATCTTACTGATAGATAATGAAGAGGAAAAGGGAGTTTATTTCTGGGATCAGGGTTGGTATTCGGATCCATCAAGTCAGGATGAAAATATTTATAAAGTTGCATCGAGTTTTAAATCCTTCATTGAGGGATTGAAAATCCCGGAAGAAATCTAATTTTATTTGAATCCCCTTGATTGGCTCATACCATTCAAGGTTTTTTATTGTCATTTCAAAAGCTGAATTGATATGAAGGATTGATGTGAATGAGGAGAAAACGATGTATAAAATATTATTGGTTGAAGACGATTTCAAAATAGCGGGAATCTTGGTCAATTATTTAAAAAGGTACGGGTATGAGGTATTTGAAGTGAAGCAACTAGACCAAGTCTTTGCGGAGTTCCAAGAGGTAAAGCCAGATTTGGTTTTATTGGATATTAATCTGCCCTATTATGATGGTTTTCATTGGTGCCGGCTAATAAGGACGGTTTCAAAGGTTCCCATCATATTCATCTCTGCAAGGACAGATGAAATGAACCAAGTCATGGCCATTGAATATGGGGGAGATGATTATTTAACAAAACCGTTTCATTTGGAAGTGGTACTAGCGAAAATAAAGAGTGTCCTACGCAGGGTTTATGGTGAATATGCGGAAATATCTTCATTCCACCAACAAATAAAGGAAATGGACGGATTAACGCTTTATACGGAAAAAGCGATGATCGAATATCAGGACAATCGGGTAACGTTAACTCAAAATGAGTTGAAATTATTGAGTTGTTTACTACGACAGTATGACACCATTGTCTCGCGTGAAGATTTACTTGAAGCATTATGGAATGATGATTCATTTGTTGATGACAACACATTGACCGTCAATGTCACAAGGGTACGGAGAAAACTTGAGGATATTGGCGTCAACCAAGCCATAACAACTAGCAGGGGAAAAGGATATCGACTAAAAATAGCGCAAGGTGAAGAAAAGTGAAGCTGAAATCCTTTATAAAAGACCGTCTTTATTTTATTTTTTATACCGTTCTATTGGTAAGCCTGCTTATTATTGCTTATGCATTAGCCGTTCTGGAAGCGGGGAATCACATATCGATTTCAAATATCATCTATTTAATTATTCTCGCGTTGTTTATGATGTTTCTATTTTTAGCGGCCGATTACATAAGGCATTACCGTTTTCTTAATCAATTAGCAAGGATGAAGCAAGAAACAAGCTTGTCGTTTGAATCTGTCGAAGCCTTTAGGGAACCCCTGTCAAATGAACAAAAGTTGTGGATGGAACTTTTTCAACAAATGAACCGGATAACAATTGGACAATTACAAGAACAAATCAAACAGAAGGAGCAATATGAGCTGTTGATTCATCAATGGGTTCATCAAATGAAGACACCTGTTTCAGTCATTTCCTTACTGGTTCAAGAAGGCAAAAGGACATTTACGAATGAGTCGATGAAGGATTATCTTAAAGAGGTAGAAGAAGAGAATGATCGATTTCGCAGAGGACTGGAAATTATATTGCATGGAGCAAGGCTGCAGCGTTTTTCGGAGGATGTAAAATCGGAAAGGGTTGACTTAATTAATCTAGTCAAGCAAGTGATTAACGAGGAAAAGAAACAGTTCATCAAACGGTTCATATATCCCAGGCTTGACACGGAACTTGAGAATTTATATGTGCATTCGGATCGTAAGTGGCTCCACTTCGCCATTAGTCAGGTTGTCTTTAATGCACTGAAGTATTCAAGGCAGGAAGAGCATGACAGCATAACGTTCAGCATTGTTGAAAAAGAGTCGGAGATTTTCCTTAGGGTAACTGATCAGGGAATTGGAATTGTCCCACATGATGTAAAACGGGTGTTTGATCCATTTTTTACTGGAGAGAACGGGCGAGTCCAACAAGAGTCAACCGGGATGGGATTATATCTAGTGAAGGAAATCGTTAACAGGCTTGGGCATGGTGTTACCATTCAATCGACTGTATCAGTAGGGACTACTGTGGAATTTCTCTTTAAGACAAATACCTTACATGAAAGGTGACAGAATTGTAAGGGTGTTAAACGATTATGTAATAAACTTCGATGGGAGCCTCCCGCTTTATTCATTATACTTACGGTAAGAAAGGGAGGTTTTCAGGATGTCGATTTTAAAAGCGGAGCAATTATCCAAAACTTATTTTCAAAAACAGGGGAATTTATTTCATAAAGCGTTACATAATTTCACCATGAATGTACAGAAAGGGGAATTTGTCGGGGTGATGGGTCCATCAGGCAGCGGGAAAACCACTCTGCTTAACTTAATGGCCACGATTGATAAGCCCACCACAGGTAAAGTCATTCTAAATGATCAAAATCCTAATGAATTAAACAATCAAGACCTGGCTTTGTTTCGCAGGAGGGAAATTGGATTTGTTTTTCAAGACTTCAACCTTCTTGATACACTTACCGTTCGCGAAAATATCCTCCTTCCTTTAGCGTTAGATCATTATAAATTGCAGGAAATGGAAAATAGGGTGAATCAGTTGGCGAGCCTTCTTGGTATAGAAGGGATTTTAGAAAAGCGGACTTATGAAATTTCCGGAGGTCAGCAGCAACGAACGGCATGTGCACGAGCGATGATTCATGAGCCTTCCATTATTTTAGCGGATGAACCTACTGGTAATTTGGATTCCAAATCCGCCAAGCAGGTAATGGATACCCTCACGACACTTCAGGAGAAAAAGGGAGCAACCATCCTCATGGTCACTCATGACCCGACTGCCGCCAGCTTCTGTGACCGGATTCTATTCATAAAGGATGGTAAGTTCTTTTCGGAGGTGCACAGCGGAGGGGAAAGACAGAGTTTCCATCAAAGGATTTTAGATACGTTAAGCGTTTTGGGAGGAGTCTATCATGAACATCCGACTTCTCGCTAAGAGAAATATCCAGGGAAATGCACAACGATATCTAGCTTATTTTTTCAGTATTGTCCTTTCCGTCTCAATCTTTTTTATTTACGCATCATTTATCTTTCATCCTGATGTGGTCCATGCGAATATTCCTGGGGGACAGCTAATTAGTAGGGGACTCATTGCAGCAGAAATAGTGATCATCATATTTTCGGTTTTCTTTATCGCTTATTCGAATGCCGCATTTATACAGCCGCGAAAAAAAGAGTTTGGGCTGCTGACACTGCTTGGAATGTCCAAATCCCAACTAAGAAAACTGATTTACCTGGAGCAAACGATGGTTTCCCTCATATCAATCCTGATTGGGGTAGGCTTGGGGTTTTTATTCTCAAAGTTATTCTTAATGGCAGTTTCTTGGTTATTGGCTGTAGAGCAACCAATATCGTTTGTTTTTGTCCCTGAGGCCTTTGTTTATACGATTGTTGGTTTCGTTTTGTTATTTCAGCTATTATCGCTCCTTTCATTGTTCCACATTGGAAATGCGGAGGTGGTCGATTTACTAAAAGATAAACAAAAACCAAAAAAGACGCCCTTCGTTTCAAAGTGGTTAATTGCATTATCGGCCGTTAGCTTAGGCGTTTCTTATTATTTGGCAGGCACTATGTCGTTGAACAATTCTTATATTCGAGTAATGCCCATTTTACTCTTCGTACTGATCGGCACCTATTTTTTATTCAGCCAAAGTATTGTCGCTCTTTGCAGCAGGCTTTACCGGAAGAAGAAAAGCTTATATGGTGGAACGAATTTAATCACTCAAACAAACCTGATATTTAATATTAAAGACTATTCCAGATTATTCTTTTTGACCTCGATCATTACAGCCGTCATTTTGACAGCTGCAGGCACACTTTTCATGTTCAGTGCAGACTTAAAAAAGCAAGGGGTGAATAACATTCCTCAATCAATTGGCTGGGTGGAAAATGATGCTTCTATAAATTCCATTATTGAACCATCCGCAGTAGAGAAAGCATTAAAGGAAGATGGATTCAAGATCCTTTACAAAGTAAATATGACAGGAGTACCCATTACCTACATGTTACCCCATATGAGAACGGGAGAATCTAATGAAAATAGGTCATTATTAATCTCGGAAAGTGATTATAACAATGTGGCTGCATTGCGAAAAATTGATCCGGCAAAGTTATCTGGAAAGGAAGCGTTATACGTTTTTCCTTATGGAGGACTGGATTATCAATTCGTCCAAAAGGGAGAACAAAAGGAACTTCACTATGGTAAACAAACCATACAGGTAACAATGATTGGTCAGCGCAATCAATCCATAGTCGCCCCCATAAAGTCAGCAACGACCCTGATGGTGGTCGATGATCGGCTGTTTCATGAAATAACTGCTGATGTGCCTTTAAAAGAAAAGGTAAGAGTACGCGGGTATGAAATTAAAGATTGGGAAGAATCAATGGAAACATCCAGTAAAATCGAAAAAATGTCTAATAATCCAGACCATAATCAATTTCAAACAAGAGCTCCGATTTATCAAGAAATGAAACAGGGAAGCATTTTGATACTTTTTATCGGCTTGTTTGTCAGTTTATTATTCTTTATCGTCCAAGGAAGCATGATGTATCTGCGAGTTTTTACGAATTTAGAAGATAAAAAAATCCAAATTCATGCCGTTCATCGATTGGGACTGACAAAAAAAGAAATACGGCAAATTTTAAGTGCGGAAATACGCATCCTCTTTTTCGCTCCTTTTCTGATAGGGATGATTCATGCCATAATCGCCTACGTGGCATTAAGCAATTTATTGGGATCCAACTTGTTCGTCTATTCTGCTATGGTCATCGGAACGTATTTTCTTTTTCAACTGCTATATTATCAAGTAACAAAAAAGATGTATGAGCGGGCAGTCATCAATTCGATTAAATAAAAGCTATCATACGTAAATGGAATCAGGGGGTCAGGTCCTGATTCCATTTTTGTTTTCCTTATTGATAAATTAGTTAATATGTACTATTGGAAGGGGAGTGATTCACTATTACCACGCAAATTAATATAAAAAGTGTGAATTATGGTGTAATTTTACAGATAAAACCTCTAGATTCTTGTAATATTTTCATATAAAGGGTAAAATTATTTATTTGAAAGAGAAAGTACCAAACCAAACATCGTCAATCCCCCCTTTTTCTTACATAAAATTATATTAATATAATTAATTATTGAAAATTAAATGATTTATTAGAAAAAATTATTAGTTTGTTCAGTGCAGATAAAATATGAAAAAGTTATATGATCGAAAGTTAGTGGGTAATCTGTTAATTACTTGATTTATTATAGTATTATATGCCTGGAATTATAGAGATTATTAGATTTTTCTCTATTTCTTTGTCCCTTTATATAGTAAACTCAGAATAGGTTCGTTAACTTTTAGCTGCTAGAGATGAGGTAAGTTTAATCCTATGAAAAATAAAAAGTTAAGGGCACTTCTTTATTTGACCATTCTTTTATTGATTGTTTTCATTCTTCTAAATATGTTTTCAACATATTTAAGCATTAAAAATTCTGTGCAAAAATCCGTTGCTAATCAAAACTTGGTAGCTGCTAGATCTATTGCCGACTCGATGGATATAGAGGCCTATCAGCGATTTCTTAATAACCAAGTAAAGAGCCGTGATTATAGGGATATAAAAGCTTACTTAGAGGATGCCCGTGAAAAAATAGGAGCATTATATGTTTATACGATCATGATTGATAATCCGGAAGTCTCTAAGGCTATGATTACTGGGTTTTCTAAAGATCATAAAGGGGATTTTCCTATCGGTGGTGCATGTACTGTTCCGCCGGAGCAGGTCAAACAGGGGTATGAAGGAAAAAGCTTCATTACCGGGATTCTAGAAGATCCGGAGTATGGTGAGTATTTGACTGTGGGAGTGCCGATGAAAAATCAAAATGGCGACATAATTGGTTTTTTGGGCATTGATGTGAGCGCAGAAGATATTAATGCCATTAACGGCAAGGTATTGAAAAGCAGCATTGCCATTCTAGTTTATAATGGTGGATTTGTTATCGTGCTGCTGGTTACCTTTTTTGTCATTCAAAAATGGTATCAAAAGGAACTGACACGTGAAGTGGGGGATACGGAAGATACGTATCAATCGGAATTTCAATCTCTCATTGCTTCAGTCCGCTCATTAAGGCATGATTTTTCCAATCATATTCAGGTAATACATGGACTGCTTAAATTAGAGGAAAACGCAAAAGCACTCGAATACTTAACCGGTCTTTCAAAAGAAGTGCATACAATTGAATCGATGAAATTGGATGTGATCCACCCGGGCTTATCTGTTCTGTTAGAGACAAAAAGGCTCTCGGCCCAGAATTATAACATCGATATTGAGGTTGATGTTTCACCCGAATCCTTCAATCGAATTAAAACAATCGATTTGATTAAATTATTATCAAATGTTATCGACAATGCTATTGAGGCAACAATTGAATTGCCAGAGCAAGAACGACGAATGAATATTGCCTGCAAAGCTAATGATGAAAAGTATACCTTTATGGTAACGAACACTGGACCAATGATTTCGGAATTAGATCTCGAGAATATATTCGCCAGCGGGTTTTCAACCAAAAAGGCACAAAAGGGCAAAGTTCGCGGACAAGGATTGTTCATCGTTAAAGACTTAGTGAACAGATATGATGGAGAGATTCATGTACAATCCACTGAAAAAGAAACGACCGTTTCGATGATCATACCCGTTAATGGAAAAATTGGCTAAATTGATCTAAAGGAAAGACAAAAAATATAAAGGTATGGTTCCTCAAATGCAGAAGGAATCATACTTTTTTTCGATTCTATTAACTGGATTATATTCCCTTATACCAGGGGAAGGAGCAATGGAGCTGTGAGCTTCAAATGTATTTTTGGCAATTTTACACTCTGACAATCTAAGCGATATAAAGATGACGATTATTACGGGGAAAAGTTGAATAAAAGTACCTGAATTGGACATACTGGGTAGATGTTTAGCTGCTTTCATCGAGATTATGATAAGATAGGGAAAAAATCATTTAAGGCAGTGAGATTGTGAAACAACAAAAAGGAAAACTTCTCGTTATCATTGGACCGACTGCTGTTGGGAAGACAAAGATGAGCATTGAGATGGCAAAGTTATTTAATGGTGAAATTATTAGCGGAGACTCCATGCAGGTTTATAAAGGGATGGATATTGGGACTGCAAAAATCAAGAAGGAAGAAACAGAGGGAATTCCTCATTATTTACTTGATATTAAAGACCCTGATGAACCTTTTAGTGCGGCAGAGTTCCAGGAGCGGGCTAATGCTTGTATCGAGGAGATCCACAGCAGAGGAAAACTTCCCATTATCGTCGGAGGAACAGGATTATACATACAATCGGTCATTTATGATTATCAATTTTCGGAGGCACCATCCGACCCTGTTTATAGGGAGGGACTCGAAAAACAGGTTAGGGATTTGGGGATTGATCCCATTTTTGAACAATTACGCAGCGTTGACCCGGAAAGCGCGAATCGAATTCATCCTAATAATGTAAGAAGGGTGATCAGGGCACTAGAGATTTTTCATTGTACTGGTAAAACAATGAGTGAGCAGCTGAATGAACAGCCTACAGAATTGAAATATGATACGTGCATCATTGGATTGACAATGGAACGTGAAAAGTTATATCAACGCATCGATCAACGTGTTGATGGCATGGTGGAAGAAGGGCTGATTCAAGAGGTAGAGTCATTTTATGAAAAAGGTTTGAGGGATTGCCAATCAATCCAGGCTATAGGCTATAAAGAAATCTATGATTTTTTTGATAGTAGGGCTTCATTGGATGAAGCAGTTGAGACATTAAAGCAAAACTCCCGACGATATGCAAAAAGGCAATTGACCTGGTTTCGGAATAAAATGGATGTAATTTGGTTTGATATGACCGATCTCGAGGGTTTTCCAAAAAAAATACATGAAATATCTGGATTTATAGCAGGAAAGCTTTTCAGTGAAGGCGAATACATAAATTTAGAGAGAAAAGAGGAGGACTAATACATGAAACAATCAGTAAATATTCAAGATCAGTTTCTTAATCAATTACGTAAAGATGGTACGTATGTGACGGTATTTTTATTAAACGGTTTCCAGATTAGAGGACAAGTGAAAGGGTTCGATAATTTTACCGTTTTATTTGAATCAGAGGGTAAACAACAATTAGTCTATAAACATGCGATCTCTACATTTGCTCCACAACGTAATGTTCAGATTGATTACGAAGTGAAGGAATAATCATATATATGAATGTGAAAAACAGGTTTAGCTTATAGCGACCTGTTTTTTTTGCATGCACTTCTCTGTTCTTTTTCAAAGAATCGATAATTTTACGTACCTGATTTGAATATATATTAAGGAACGGATTATTTTCCGGGAAACCGCAGGAAATGACATTATCCCTAATAAATTGGTGAACGGGAATGGAGTTTGTCGAAACAAATCCTCCAATGAAAAAATCCTGTCAAAATAAGTCGCTTACCAGGCAGGGATGGGGCTTAATCTCGAAAAGAAATAAACGAATTTTCCGATGGGTTAGTTTTGGCTATGCAGCATATGCCTATGACCATCATAAATCGAAAATTGTGGTGTTTGAGTTAGGGTCCAAGATGGAGAGGTGAATGCATTGGAACAACCGATCCGTATGAAAAATAACGGGCAAATCAATATTGTGTTTAATGCGGAAAACAGAAAAGCGCTACAAAAGGATCTGCCGATAAAAGAAATTTTGGTGCAGGAAATCCCCCACCAGCATGTGGCATTGAAAGAGATTGAAGATGAACTGAAATCGCTGGTCGGAATGGAAGAAATGAAACGGATGATAAAAGAGATATATGCCTGGATTTACATCAATAAACAACGTGAGGCAAAGGGGCTGAAAACTGGCAGGCAAGCACTGCATATGATGTTTAAAGGAAATCCCGGAACAGGGAAAACAACGGTTGCACGTTTAATCGGTAAGTTGTTTCAAAAAATGAATGTACTTTCGAAAGGGCATTTAATTGAGGCGGAGAGGGCAGATTTGGTCGGGGAATACATTGGTCATACTGCCCAAAAAACAAGGGATTTAATTAAAAAGGCCATTGGCGGGATTCTATTTATTGATGAAGCCTATTCCTTGGGAAGAGGCGGCGAAAAAGATTTTGGAAAAGAAGCCATAGATACCCTTGTCAAGCATATGGAGGATCGGCAGCACGAATTCATTTTGATCCTTGCTGGATATTCGAGGGAAATGGATTATTTCCTCAGCCTTAATCCTGGCCTTCATTCCAGGTTCCCGCTTGTTATTGATTTTCCGGATTATACGATTGAACAGTTAATGGAAATAGCCGATCTGATGCTGCAGGAAAAGGAGTATCTAATGAATCGGGATGCCGAAAGGAAATTAAAAGAACATTTAATCATATTGCGTTCATTTCGGGGACCTATTTCATTTTCCAACGGACGTTATATCCGCAATGTACTTGAAAAGTCTATTAGGGCGCAGGCAATGCGGCTTTTACTGGAAGATTCATTTGAAAAATCCGATTTACTGACGCTTACCAGCCAAGATTTGATTTTCGAGGATGATGAGAAAGAATGACATGGAAAAGCCCGCCAAGATGGCGGGCTTTTCAAATTTATGTTTTAGGCATCCATTTCTTATTAGGAAGATGCCAATTATTGGTGTAAGAAAGGACTCGCAATATCGTGATGACGGCAAAGAGCGAATAAAGCTGCCATGACTGGGATAATAAACCACTGCCTAAAGCCAAGCCTGCAATGATGGCCCATACTACGTAGATTTCTTTTCTGAAGACCAATGGCTTTCTTCCAGCTAGCACGTCACGGAGTATCCCGCCGCCGCATCCGGTTAATGCAGCTGATACAATGATGGCGCTTATTGGATGATTAAGTTCCACAGCATACATCGCCCCTTGGATGGCAAAGGCTGAAAGGCCAATGGCATCAGTGAGGTTTCCCCATCTGTCCCAGTGCTTTGAAAGGTTTGTAGGAAAAACAAAAACGATGGTGATGGATACTAAAGCGATGACAAAATAGAAACTTTGATCCCATAACGCTGAAACGGGAACACCGATCAACAGATTACGGATTGCCCCTCCGCCAAAGGCGGTTATGATTCCTAAAATATAAACTCCTAAAATATCATACTCTTCTTCCATGGCGATGATGGTTCCGCTAATAGCGAATGCAATCGTACCTATGAAGCTTAATACTTCCCATGTCATATGAATGTCCCTCTATGTCTTTTCGATTTTGATGGTAAGGCCAAATATGATTTTAGCATGTTATCGGAATTTTTAAAACGGTTAAAAGCTTCGTTTTGAGGAAATTTTTATATATTCAATTTTTTTGTTATGATTAACTGAAATCTACCAGAAGGTGGTGCATGTGATTTGGAAGAAGCAAAAAAGGAAACGGCCGTGTTGATTGGGTGTCAAACAACTGAGGCTAATGAACGTTTCGAATATTCACTCTATGAACTGGCTTCTTTGGCGAAGACGGCGAATGGTGAGGTTTTAATGACCATCTCCCAGAAAAGGGAAAGTGTCGATCCGGCTACATATATAGGAAAAGGAAAAGTGGAGGAACTTCGGAATCTGGAAGAGGAGCTGGAGCCGGATTTATTTATCTTTAATGATGAACTATCCCCGAGCCAGATTCGGAACCTTTCGAAACAATTGGAGGCAAGGGTCATTGACCGGACACAGCTAATATTGGATATCTTTGCTCAGCGGGCGAGATCCAGAGAAGGGAAGTTGCAAGTTGAACTTGCCCAGCTCCAATATTTATTGCCGCGTTTGGTCGGACAGGGGACGGCGATGTCCAGGCTAGGAGGCGGAATCGGCACCAGGGGACCAGGGGAGACGAAGCTGGAAAGCGACCGACGCCACATCCGTGGGAAAATAGATGAAATCAAGCAACAATTAAGTGGGATAGTGAAGCATCGTGAACGCTATCGTGATAGAAGGAAACGTAATAAGACATTTCAAATAGCACTTGTGGGATATACGAATGCAGGTAAATCAACGCTGTTCAACCGTTTGACAGAGGCGGATTCATACGAGGAGAACCAATTGTTCGCTACATTGGATCCCATGACACGAAAGGCGATTCTTCCTAGCGGATTTACCGTGCTGCTGACGGATACGGTTGGATTCATACAAGATTTGCCGACATCTTTAATTGCCGCATTCCGTTCTACCCTGGAAGAAGTGAAAGAAGCGGATCTGTTGCTTCATGTGGTCGATTCCTCAAGTACAGATTACTTTAATCATCAGAAAACGGTGCAGGATTTGCTAAATGACTTAGATGTCCCTTCCATTCCACAGCTAACGTTGTATAATAAGAAAGATAAGATTCACACTGATTTTGTCAGGTCAGCAAGTCGTGCTTCATTAATGATCAGTGCCTATGAACAATCGGACCTGAATCAAATCATGGAAGAAATTGAAAAGTACGTGATTGAAGAAATGGTCCCGTATCATGTTTTCCTGCCGTCGAGTGAGGGTAAATTATTATCACAGCTGAAAAATGAAACCATATTGCGCACGCTCTCCTTTAATGAAGAATCGGAAAGGTATGAATGCAAAGGTTTTTGTCTAGCTGATCATCCAATAACCGGGCAGCTGGAGAAATATTCATTATAAAGGGGAATTTTGATGTATCATCAGTTAACTAATGGAGAAGTGTTGAAAAGCATTGCCCAGGAAGTGGAAGCAATGATTTCTCCGTTACATAAGCAAGTGGACGAACGAATTGAAGAAAATCAATTCCGCGTATTACAAAGTTATCAAGCACATAGAGTGAGTGATTCCCATTTCATCCCGACTACAGGGTATGGATACGACGATATTGGCCGCGATACGCTGGAATTGATATATGCAGATGTATTTGGAGCGGAAGCTGGATTGGTGCGCCCCCAAATTATTTCAGGCACACACGCCATCTCCACCGCTCTTTTCGGCATATTGCGCCCAGGGGATGAATTGTTATACATAACTGGAAAGCCGTATGACACTTTGGAAGAAATTGTGGGCATCCGGGGTTCGGGTATCGGATCTTTGCGTGATTTTCAGATCAGCTATAAGGCCGTTCCGTTAGAGGAAACTGGAACCGTTGATTTCGAAGCTGTCAAACAAGCCATCCAACCAAATACGAAGATGATCGGTATACAACGGTCAAAAGGGTATGCTACACGTCCTTCCTTTACGATTGATGAAATAAGGGAAATGATTTCTTTTGTAAAAGACATTAACCCTGAAATCGTCGTGTTCGTGGACAACTGTTATGGAGAGTTTGTTGAGACACAAGAACCATGTCACGTCGGAGCGGATTTAATGGCAGGTTCACTCATTAAAAACCCCGGTGGCGGGATTGTGAAGACCGGAGGATACATTGTTGGTAAAAAGGACTTGGTTGAAGCTTGTTCCTATCGGTTAACATCACCAGGAATAGGGGCTGAAGCAGGTGCGTCGCTTTATAGTCTGCAGGAAATGTACCAAGGGTTCTTCCTTGCTCCACATGTCGTGGGCCAAGCTGTTAAAGGAGCCATATTCACAGCTGCCTTTTTAGAAAAACTCGGTATGAATACATCTCCTAAATGGGATGCGAAGCGAACTGACTTGATTCAATCCGTCCAATTTAATGACCGGGATAAGATGGTCGCCTTCTGTCAGGCCATCCAATATGCATCACCAATCAATTCACATGTGACACCATATCCTGCCTATATGCCAGGATATGAAGACGATGTAATCATGGCTGCGGGCACCTTTATACAGGGGGCCAGCATTGAACTTACGGCAGATGGTCCGACAAGGGCTCCATATGTTGCCTACGTTCAAGGCGGATTGACATACGCCCATGTTAAAGTAGCTGTATTGACTGCTGTGAATGCGCTAATGGACAAAAAGCTGATTCAATTGTAAATGAAACTAAGTTAGGTATGTTATGGGAATCCAAATACAATTGGATTCCTGTAAAACCAATAGTCATAATATTTGAGTAGTAATAAATCATTTAATTTTCTGAAAAAAACACGTCATAAAATGTAACATGATATTGACAAGTTTAATAACATGATATAAGATAATTTTAGATAAACAAAAGGAGGATGCTAAGAATGAGCGGCAACAACATTCGGCGTTCGATGCCTCTTTTTTCCATCGGAATCGTCATGCAGCTAACTGAGTTGTCTGCACGCCAAATTCGGTATTACGAAGAGCATCAACTTATTACTCCTATGAGAACAGATGGAAATCGTCGGGTTTTTTCATTAAACGATATCGATCGACTGCTTGAGATTAAAGACTTAATCGAACAAGGAGTCAATCTTGCCGGCATCAAAAAGATTTTCACTGTAAAGGAACAGAATTTACCTAAAACTCAAGAATTAGAACAAGCGGAAAAGATAAGACAGGACCTTAGTGACGAGGAGCTTCGCAAGCTTCTGCGTGCCGAGCTTTTACAAGGAAGCAAGCATCGAACTTCTCTTCGACAAGGAGATATGTCCCGTTTTTTCCAATAAAAATATGATTTATGAATGATTATTAGGGGGAATAGAAATTGGCAAAGTTCACACGTGAAGACATCACTCGTTTAGCGAAAGAAGAAAATGTTAAGTACATTCGTTTACAATTTACTGACATTTTAGGGACAATTAAAAACGTTGAAATCCCAGTCAGTCAATTAGAAAAAGCACTTGATAATAAAATGATGTTTGACGGATCTTCCATTGAAGGATTCGTACGTATCGAAGAGTCTGATATGTACCTATATCCTGATTTAAATACATGGGTTATCTTCCCTTGGACTTCCGAAAAAGGTAAAGTTGCACGTTTAATCTGTGATATTTACAATACGGATGGAACACCTTTTGATGGAGATCCACGTGCAAACCTAAAACGTGTACTTGCAGAAGCAAGAGAAATGGGCTTCACAGATTTCAATCTTGGACCTGAACCTGAATTCTTCCTATTCAAACTGGATGCAGCAGGCGAGCCGACTCTAGAATTGAACGATAAAGGCGGATACTTTGACCTTGCACCTACTGACCTAGGAGAAAACTGCCGTCGTGATATCGTTCTTGAGCTTGAAGAAATGGGATTTGAAATCGAAGCATCCCACCATGAAGTAGCTCCAGGACAACATGAAATTGACTTTAAATATGCAGATGCAATTTCAGCTTGTGATAACATCCAAACATTTAAATTGGTTGTTAAAACGATTGCCCGTAAACATGGTTTACACGCAACATTCATGCCAAAACCATTGTTCGGTGTTAACGGATCTGGTATGCACTGTAACGTTTCTCTATTCAAAGGCAACGAAAACGCATTTTATGATAAAGAAGGTAAATTGGAATTAAGTAAAACAGCTGAGCAATTTATCGCAGGTATCATTAAGCATGCTCCAAGCTTCACTGCGGTAACAAACCCAACTGTTAACTCATACAAACGTCTAGTTCCTGGTTACGAAGCTCCTTGTTATGTTGCATGGTCCGCTAAAAACCGTAGCCCACTAATCCGTATCCCAGCTTCACGCGGAGTAAGTACTCGCGTAGAGGTACGTAGTGTCGATCCAGCAGCAAACCCATACTTGGCACTTGCAGTTCTGCTAAAAGCTGGTCTTGACGGTATCAAGAACGACTTGACTCCTCCAGCTCCAGTTGACCGCAATATCTATGTAATGAATAAAGAAGAGCGTGAAGAAGTAGGTATCGTTGATCTACCAGCTACTTTATATGCTGCATTGGAAACATTAAAATCCGATGAAGTCATCAAAGAAGCATTAGGTGAACATTTACTTGAACACTTCGTCGAAGCTAAAGAAATCGAGTGGGATATGTTCCGCACACAAGTTCACCCATGGGAACGCGAACAATATATGTCAATGTATTAATAGCTTTAAAGCCTTGGTATTACTGAGTTTCTCAGTTGCCAAGGCTTTTTTTGTTTTTATAAAATGAACGGGAACTAGCTGGCTGACCACATTTTGACCACATTTCAAACTATTTCATATTCAACTGGGCATAATCCATGTAATTTGAATATCCGTCCACACTTTTTTCTTCGAGTTTTTTTGACACGTGAGCATAGACATCAGCTGTTGTTTGAATGGATTTATGTCCTAAACGTTCCTGCACATCTTTTAAACTTGCTCCAGATTCAAGAAGTAAAACGGCGTGGGTATGTCGTAAACCGTGGATGGTTATATGTTTTGTAATTCCTGCTTTTCTACAGATGCGAAATTCACTTCAACCTGGCGGTTGTTCAATTCATTTTTAGGAAACGGGATAGTCCCTTGGGACTGTAAGAAAAGGTGGGTGCCTGTGAATTATACACAATCTGAATTATAACGAATTCAAAGGGGGGGGGTTGCCCATTTTACATTGGAAAAAACAAAAGGAAAGCAATGATTTACTATCGAAATTCCACGCGAACGATTTCTGAACGATTCGCGAACGATAAACGGACATTTATTTATTTTGAATGTGCTAAATTAATAGTATGGAAGTTTTGAAGAGAACTTCTAAATAAGGCGTGATGGTTTTTAGCTGTTGCACTTTATTCCCTTTTTTTCTGAATGGTTTATTATTCGTGGTTGCTCGGAGTATGGCCGAGTGACCTTTCTTTTTGTGCAGTGTAAACCAGATATAACCATTCAGAAGACGGTAAGTATTTGGATGTAAATTTATATCTTCGAGAATAAAAAAAAGGGCAGCATAAATTGGGGTTGTCGTTAAAAAATTATTTTTGCCGCATTGTTGTACTCTTAGTAGGATAATTAACACGTTTGAAGAATACCTATAAAAGAGAGTCATTACTTCGGTAAGCTCTTGAAATTAAAAGGATTTATTAATATTATATGTTTAGGTGATACAAATGGAATTATTAAATGATATTAAAGTGAGAATGCTGTTATTGGACGAATTAAACAAAACATATGGTGAATGCCCTGAAACTAGAATAATTAATGAATTAGGTTTGGATTTTGGAGCATCTAGAATTGATGTAGCAGTTGTTAATGGAATAATGCATGGATACGAGATAAAAAGTGATTTAGACAATTTACTTCGACTTCCTAGACAAATGGAGTATTATAACAAAGCATTTGAAAGAATGACAATTGTTATTTCTAGAAAATACCTTTTGGAAATAAAAGAATTGATACCTGAGTGGTGGGGAATAAAAATAATAAGCGCGGATCAATCAAGATTGATTGATATCAGAAAAGGAAGAAAAGTGTCCCATCAAGACCCAACTCTCATTATTAAATTATTGTGGAAAAAAGAATTAGATGGTTTAATTGATCATTTGGGTTTACCTAAATCTCTAAAAAAAATGAGGAAAAATCAGCTCCTTTCACTCTTGAATGAAGAAGCTGATTTTAATGTTATACGATCTTATGTCTATTCGGTTCTTAAGAAGAGAGAGAACTGGAGATTAAATTAAGCTCACTAAGCTGTGCTACCGTAATTTCTATATGATGGTTAACGGCAATGGCGATAGGTGCTTGGTGTTCTGCAATAGTAAATTCCCTGTCTGCACATCTCTTAATTTCTGAATCACCAAAGGAAAAGTCAGGACCTGGATAGTAGTCGTATTCAATTAAATTTTGACATACTTCATAAAACGTTAACTCTCCGTCATCTTTAATAAGTTTTGATTTGGCGATCCAATAGTCTGTCTCTGTTGAGTAAAATACTTTTAAATAGGAGTTATTCATATTGAATCCGGATAGAACTTCTCCTTTTAATCTTGTTGTGTAATCACCAAAATTTAAAGTTCTATTGGTTGATCTTAATTCTAGATAATTATTTAGTTCAACCCTTGGACCTACCAATGTAATAGAATGAGTTTCTGCGTCATTAGCGTTCTCGGGACAAGAGGTAGCTAAATAAACTAAGTTAGAATTTTTAATTTTAGAGAATGTATTTATAGTATTTTGAATCCTGTTAATAGTAGCTGGATGATTAAAGAAATCAAGAATCACTGTTACGTTTGTATTTGGCGGTGCCAACTGTAAATCACTCTCAATTTTCTGATACACATATGGGTTAAACGATTCCTGGAAATCATGACACCTAACTCTAATTGCTATTTCAGGATACCCTGATTGAAGAACAGAATTTATTAACCAATCAGGAGAATCATGTTGGAAGCATGGGATTAAATTTAACTCGGTTTGTTTCATCTTAATAATACAGTGATCAACAAGGTTAGTACCGCTGGCAGTTACTAGTCTATCTTCTTCCCCAAGTTCTTCTAGTGCACAATTAAAGTCATAAATGAACTTAGTGTCTTTTACTCGTTCTTTTAGATATCTACCTAAAGTGTTAAATTGAACTTCCCAATTATTGATATTTTCTCTTTTTACTCTTTTTGATTCAATAATAGGGATAATTTGCGAACGTGATTCTTCTTTCAATTTTTTTACAGCCTTCATTTCGTTATTAGCATTTTTTAATAGTGGATAATACATATAAACCCCTCCTTGTTTTTAGATACATAAGTACCATTCTGCTAATAGTTAAAATACCCTTCTTTTTGGGTTATATTTGTTAATATTACATTTTTTTCAAATTAAAAAAACGAAATCTTTATATTTTTTACATTAAGCATCCTTTCGAGGGTGCATTTTATTTTGGAGAAAGAAGGTGAGCCAGATGAAATTTGACGAACATTTTTCTAAACGGCGATTCTGAAGTTTATTCAACTTTATCCTGAATAGATTGCCACTAAAACATAAGTTCTCACTTAAAAGGGGTGTAGAATGGATGGCAGGACGGGGAGAAGGAAACTCTCTTCGGTTATGAAGGGTTTTTTGTCTGAATATCGCCTAGAAGTTGTATTTTTACTAGCAGGACAATTTCTTTCAGACGTCGAATGTGTATATTTGACGAAAGGAGAGGGATTTTATGAGTGATATTATTAAATCCACTGATTACTGTAACTTACTTAAACAAGGGAAAATAACAGTTGGTAATTCTGTATATGCTATAGAAAAAATATATGTAAAGGAAAAAGAAACAGAAGAAATAAGGTTTGCATACTATAAAAAAGACAGCACAGGTAAAGAATTTTTTGTTCCACGTCCTTTAGATTTGGAGGAAGAGCATTTACTTGCTTTGTTAAAAGCAGGTATAGATGAAGGTGTGCTTCCGAATGATTTGAAAACTAAACTTTGACTTAAGAGACTGCTTTAATTGAGTGGTCTTTTTCTATTCACCAAAACAAATGAAAAAAGTATGAAATCTTAATATTATTGATTGAAATCGATGTAAATGAGTAAAAGAGGAGGTTTTCAAATGAATCATTTTTTTATTATAGAAGGTTGTAGAGAAACGGGTAATTATGTTGTTTATGAAGGTAAAAAGGGAGTCGACGAAAACCTGATAATCCAAACTGTAAACAATAAAAAGAAGGGGGGATTAAAGGAATGTAGACAGTATATAGGTAATCACCTGAAAAATGAATGTGGGTATGCATTAAATCAGGTAGTACCGCATCAGTGTGTAAAACCAAATAGGGAAGAGTTAAAAAACCCTTGGCACCTTAATTGTACAGTACAAGATTATATAGATGGTATTGATCCGGCAAAAAAGTTGGGTGAAATATAGAAACTATATAAAGGCTGGTATTTAAGAATTTCGTTAAATACATGAGCATATATCCACTAATAGGCGTTTGTTTTTATGTTCCTTGAAAACTTGCATGAAGCATAAAATAAAGTTTCTAACTTTAACTATTAAATCGTTGCTACACCAATTGATTCAGGAACGCTTAGGTGTTCAGTTTAGAGGGAATATATATTATGTAGGAGAATATCACTCTTTTCGATTGTGTTATATAATCAAAAAAAGGAGTGGGTTTAATTGAGTTTAGAGAAAGATAAAACCATGAAAGAAGTAATTATAGGTTGGGGGTTACCTGAATGTCTTAAAGAAGATGAAGAAAACATAGCCTATAAATTTCATGATGATGGAAAATATGAAGGTGGACATAGGGATAGAGAAGAAGATGTGAAATTCTCTCTTTATAATAAAAAAACTGAGAAAGACCTGTTTACTATGGATTTCTATAAAAGAGGTCTAGCTGTAGAGATGCGGGGCAAAAATAGTAATAGTATAAAATTACAATTACTACATGTCCATGATGCTTCTTATAGAAAAAAAGGATTATCTAGCTATTATATTGAAAAGCTTAAAGAATATGCGATTAGTAAAAGTAGAGAATGCATATATATAGTTGCCAACGCTGATGGTGTTAAGAGTGAGAGTAAGGAGAATTCCTTAAGTCAAAAAGATTTGGAAGAATTTTATAAAAAGAGAAGTAGTTCTGAAATGCGAATTATATTAGAAAGCTAATTCTGAGCATCCTTTTGAGGGTGCTTTTTATTTTGGAGAAAGAAGGTGATGGAGAATCGAATGATAACGCATGGGCACAAAAACCTTAAAAGGGGTGTGCTGATGAAAAAAGAAAATCGCTCTTCTGATGAATCTAAAATTGCTGAAGGAATTAATACAGAAGATGAATTGAAAAGAGATGCTACTAAAGAAGAGCTTGATAAAGGTGATTACACGGAAGTAACCACTTTGTCTCTTGATGAGAACGATCCTACACCGTTTCCCGCGGTGTTTTTATTTTGGATAAGAAAGGTGTTCAAGATGAAGTTTGCTGACCATTATTTATCTAAATCGGACATTCAGAAGTTAACATAGAAGGAACAGCAACATTAGAGTGAACCTGAATCATGGCTAAGAGAAAAGAAGAATTAAAACATAGAGATTGGGAAGATATGATGGGTAAGTATTGTGATACTTACAAAAGAGTTGGTGAATCTGTAAGGAAGAAGTAGGCAGGAAATTCCCCGATTATAGTCGAAATAACAAGTAATAAGGGGGAGTAGTAATCATGTTTAAAGAACTATCAAAGGTATTAAATATCAAATGGACTATTTGTATAATTATTTTTATAATCATTGTCCCAATCATCATAAATTATTTTCTTTTAACTTGGCATTTTTCAGGTTTTTGGTTAATTCCTGGGGTTCAAGGAAATTACAATGATTGGTTAGGGTATTTCTCTAATTACTCAGGGGGTATAATCGGAGGTATTGTTGCTTTCTTTATTGCTTGGAGACAAATCAAATCACAAGCTAAAGAAAGGGAGATTGAAGCCATAAATGCAGAAAGAAAAACTTTATTAAAAGTTCAATATGAACTTAAAAAAATTAAATATGAATTTGATGCTTTGAAAATGGTTGAAGTACAAAATGAAGATATTCCTGAATCGAGTTTAGATATAAGAGAATTAAATCCCACAAACTGGACAGATTTAGGTGATTTGAGAAACACCCAATTATTTTTAGAGTTGATGGAACTTGAAGATTTTTATAAACAATTTAGAAAAGATTTATTAAATAACATTCATGATTTAGAGATAACTAAAGGCCGTATTGAAGATCAATTAAAAGCTAGTTTCGATAGGTCTAAAGGCAGGAATTGGGAACTTGAAGAAGAATCAATTAGAATTGCAAATACTTTAATCGTTCTGAAAAAAAGTAGAAGTTATTACTGGAATCAATTTGGTAATAAAAGAGATGAAATAGAACAAATAAGCAACAATTTAGATAGTGAATTAATAAAAATTAACAATGAAATTGGCCCTCTTAATAATTCATAATTCAAATTAATTTAAAGTCACTTATCAGTGGCTTTTTTTAAGGAGATTTTTAAATGAAACAATTTTACTACAACAAATACAAGCGTGATAAAGAAGCTAAGTATTCTATAGTCAATAACATGGGGACCAAGTGAATGAATAGGAGTTGTTGCTAGCATGCCAGAGTACAAGACAGAGGAACAGAAGATGAAGTTCTATAGGACTGGTGACTGGAACAAGCTAAGGCTCCAAGCATTGGATAGAGACAACTATGAGTGCCAACAGTGTAAGCGTGAGGGAAAGGTTCATGTGGACTCCAAGAAGGTTGAAGGAGAACGCAAGACCATTGAACTGAATGTCCATCATAAGTACGAGATTGAACACTATCCGCAATTGGCATTGGTATTAGATAACCTTACAACATTATGCCTGAACTGTCATAACAAGATGCATGACCGTGTCTTCGGTGAACAGAAAAAGAAACGTTGGGATGATGAGATGTGGTAATACCCCCCCTTAAAATATTTGGTCATTTTTTTGAAAACCGGGGAGGGGGCTCGATTCTCCAGATTTATCATCAATTTTTCACGTTAGGGGGTGGATACATGGCGGTTAAAATCACGGAACTCAAAGAACAACTAATGAATAAAATAAATTTAGATGATTTGATCCAGGTTGAGAAAGTAGAAGGGTATATACATTTAGTCAAGTCTTTTAGAAGAGTAAATAAAATAATCAACAAAGAGGGCGAATCCGTTACAACGAAAAATGGATCCCAGACTTTTACTAAAGCCCATCCCCTAATTGGTGAACGGAATAAGATTAATGCTTCTTTATTGAGTATAGAAAAGTCATTCGGTTTTGAGGATGAAAAGGAGCCCAAGCATAGCGCTAGTGACCTTATATGATTTCTAATAAATACGTTGATGAATATATTAAGTTGTATGAATCAGGAAACATAAAGCTTAATAAAGAACGTGTCCTGCTGATAGGGTATTTGAAGAAACATGTTTTATCCCGAGATGATCTATATTTCGATGAAGAACAAATAAATAATTTTAAGAGGTTTACCGAGAAATGGTATTTCCCCTTAGAACCTTTTCAAATGTTCATAGCAGCGTTTGTTTTTTTGTTTTACAAAGATAACGGGAGAAATTTCTTTCGTAAATTCCTGATTATGATGGGACGGGGTGGTGGTAAGAACGGTTTAATCACTGCATTAACAAATTTTTTCATAAGTGAATTGCATGGTATCCCAAAGTACAATGTTTCCATTGTTGCAAACTCGGAAGACCAGGCAAAAACCTCCTTTATGGAAATGTACGAAACCATTGAAGAACATAAAATTTTAGAAGGAATGTTCTATAAAACAAAAGTGGAAATCAAAAATAATGCGACAAAAAGCATTGTGAAATATCGTACGTCCAACGCATCTACTAAGGACGGTTTGCGTGATGGCTGCGTCATTTATGATGAAATACATCAATACGAAACAAATGAAGTGGTGCGGGTATTAATAATTATAAATTGTTACTTTGGTACCTTGTTAGACTATAGTGCAGTTTTTTGGGAGATGACATTGTATAATATGGATATTCTATCAACTTATAAGGAGTGAGATGCTTTTTTTGAAATACTTGGATAAGTTAGTTTTGGTAGTCAGTTCTATGCATTAAGATGTAAAATGAACAAATTATTATCGAGAAAAATGATTATTACTATTAAAGTTACATACAGAAAGGTATGATTTTTTTGTTAAAAAAACTAATAATAATTTTTGGAGCTTTTATATTAACTCTTTTTACTCTTAATACTCCTTTAGCCGATATGTGGGAAAACTCTGGTGTGTTTGAGGTTTGGAGTTTTTGGATTTTAATTCTCATTCTGTTTTTCTATATCAAATATGACAAATAAATATGAAATAATACAAAAATATGACATTATGGTAAAAATGTACCATTTTAAAAAATATATTATAATAGTATGATTTTGAAGGAGGTGGAAAAATATGAAAAAATTTACATTCATATTAACGGGTTTATTAGCTTTTTCTCTAGCTCAACAACCCATATTAGCTAAAGAAACTAACAGTACTAATATTAAATACGAAAAGGATGGCAGAGTTGCTCCTATTTTAGAGGCTGATACTTTATCGAATAAAGAGTTAGATAAAGTATTAGAGAGGATTGGTGTAGAGAATCAGGTTATTTCCAAATTAACAAAATCTGAAAAAAGGAACATTGCTAAAAATGGCGGAAAAGCTATTGATATTAAAGTAGAAAGTGTCAAAAAATATTATACGTCTTTTGACGGTACGAGAATTGAATATACTAAAAAGAATCTTGAAAAAATCAAAAAGCAAAAAGTAAAAGATCTTAAAACATATAATAATAAAACTGGTAAAAACTTATCAATCATGAAAATCGAACCTACTGTCATGCCGACTGATAGTAATATATCCACTATGGCTTTAAAAGATAAAGTGAAAATCAACGGTAAGTTAGAATTTGCTCAACAGGTTATTTACCTAGGAAGTACAACGACTGCATATAAATATTTAATTAATACAAATGCTGCATGGAACGGCAGGCCTTTAAATCAAAAAACAGATGGTATGGGAGTAGCTTGGGATAAAGGCGGAGTTGCCGTAGCAGACACTTTTAAGGCTACTTATTCCCAAGAGACAGAAGTGGCAGATGGAAAAGGTGGAACTAAGTGGATTTCTAGTAACAAGGCTTTAAGCATGACTTCACCCCAAGCGTATGGTCATGGTGTTAAAGTTGGTTTAGGTGGAGGAGATTTTCAAAATATTAATATGCAAAGAGAGATGAGAGCAAGTAAGAAGTTAGCTGGTGATCCAGCTTATCTTGTAGCTAAATATCATCATACTCATCTAACTCTTTCTGGTATTAGTATTTCTATTGGTATTGTTTCTGTAGATATTGCAGGTTCTTCTGGTGACGATACAATGATTGAATACAGCTATTATTATGGAGATAAATAACTTGTTTGAATAAACTCTTCTAAAAGTAAAAAGCTGAACCCTCTTTATCCAGGTAAGTATGATTTTCTTATTCAACTAAGCACAAACTGTTGAATAAGAAAATCAAGGATATCCTCTAAAAATAGTTCAAAAGTGCAAGTGATCCTAAATTACAGGCTAAACCTTTTTAATTAACTCCGTTATATTATTATCATCGTTATATACCACTTTATCTATTCGGAAATCTTCACTAGCAGCGTAGCTACTTTTAATCTGCTGAATCCATTCATATGCTGCAACAGCAGCTGTCCAATCGGGGTATTTTTTAAATTCTGAATTAGTAACGGGGTAACATTAAAGAATGCGCAGATTTCGTTTATACACATTTTTTTTGATTCAATGTAGAAAAAGCCCTTCTCTTTTTATCGGAAGGGCTTCGAAATTTTTGAAATATATATTCCATTTTTCTTATTTGATGAAATACTGATAAGCCCGCTGTACTAACGACTCAATTATTTCTTGACGATCGATTAAGTCAACTTGATTTAACTTTAAAGTATAAAGTGAGTTCTTATGTTCATAATCTAAACTTGCTGCCTCCATCTGCTCTTCAAATTCAGGGTCACTTTCCATTTTAAACATAGCGTTTATAAGCCTTTTTTTTGGCTTAAAGTAGATGAAATTGTTTGAAATGCCACTCTTCTCTAAACCAATGTAATGTTTATTATATTTTAGGTTATATCCATCATCGCATTTTTTAATCAAATTAAGGATTGAATCAGCTAAAGAAACCGTTTCTTTAGAAGCAGTAGCTTCCCAGAAACCTCTATCAGTTGGTTGGTGAACAGTCTCTATTTCATCATCAATCTCTTTCATTAAACTTTCATCTAATACTTTAACAAAATGAAGTCCTATTTTGTTTTCTATTTGAATAGCGCTCATCTGCAATGCAATAATTGGAATGTTTCCATTGAATAGGCTAATAACATTTAAAAATCGACTAGTAATGTTTTCAGCAATGATGACTGCAACATGTTCATATTGAGGATATCTTTTTCTTTCTATATCCCAATATTCTATAGTTCTAATAATGTGACTTTCATCTGTTTTACCAAGTTGTAATTCTATTTCATATATTCTGTTCCCATTTAATTCCCTGAATAAAAAATCCAATCTTCCAGCCCTTGGTTGTTTTCGCTCTAGTTGTAATAATTCAACGTCACCTAACCCCAATAAATTTGGATTTTCAGCGATGATATTCTGTACCCAAGCTTCGTTAATTTCATTATGGTTTTTTAAGTTAACTATATTCATATTCATATACTCCAATTTTATTATCTCCCTTATTGTTTAGAGTTCAATTCAAATCCTTGTTGTAACTATAAAATTCTGTTTAGAATTGTAATTCAAACAGAGTTAACTGTTTGAACTGATTATTGAGTATTAAAAAGACAAATCTTCCTAAACTATAGGTCTAACATTCTTAACTAACTCCGTAATATCAATATCATCGTTATAAATCACCTGAACAATATGGAAATCCTTACTAGCTGCAAAGTTATTTTTTATTTGTTGGATCCACTCGTATGCTGCAACAGCTGCTGTCCAATCTGGATCTTTTTTATAGTCTGAGGTTGTGACAGGGAAGCTTCCACTTTGTAGAAAGTTAGTCCCCTTTGCATGTAAGTAAACTTTTATATTTATGCTCATTCATTTTGCTCTCTTCGGTTTATTTAGTGTTACATATATTTTATATCAAGTTGCTCAAAATAAGTGCGTTTATTTTGCCCACCAACTTGCCCACCAATTCATGATACTTTACTCTTAATAATACAGAAACTGTTTTTGGAAAAGCTGTTAAACAGGCATTTGTGATATTTTATGATGCCTGATTATGCTAAGAAGTATGTTCCGCACACAGGTTCACCCATGGAACGCGAACAATATATGTCTATGTATTAATATTTCAAACCCTTGGCACCTTTGGTGTCAGGGGTTTTTCTATTTCCGGCATTTATTCATAAAATCTAATGAAGTAATCAACTGCCCGATAAATGCCCGAAAAAACTAAAAAAAATTATTCAAAGACATTTTTCATATGCTCCTCGAAAAGATTGTTGTCCTTTTCTATTGTGGATTTGCTAAACAAATGTGGACAATTCAATGTGGAAAAGGACGAGAGGGCCAAGGAGCTAGTCTTTGAACGTACTCGTTATGCCTATAATGATGCCCTTGAATACTTCAATGATGATTTCCTTAGTCAAATTAATAGTTTAGGATTATCGATCGCATTAAAAGAGGGCGAACCAGATGCAGCCGTTTAAATATAAACCGCCAAGGGTTAATACAGGAGATTTACGTACACCCGTTATTTTTCATGAGTATACAGCAAATGAAGGACCTGAACCTGGTGAATCCGAAAAAAGGGTTCTCTATCGTGCTTGGGCCAAGGTTGATAATGTTTGGTTGAAAGACTTAGAGATTGCTAAGGCTAACGGGACCTTATCTGATATCGCGATCAAGGTACGAGTCCCACAAGCAGACGATATTCCAAATAATAAGCATTATCTGTCCATCGATGCTCCTGAATACCGAGACAAGCAATAATGTCAAACACGTTCAACCCGATTTGAAAGGGCGTTTACCACATTCAGAACGTGAACAGGCTACCATAGCCGACTGAAACGCTGGATTGACCGCTTTAACGGTGTTGCAACGAAGTATCTGCAACATTATTTGGCTTGGCTTCGTTATGTAGACAGCAAGGAATATGAGAATACTTCATCGAATAAGAAAAATATGTTGGTCAAATCGTGCCTATTTACTGTGACCGACACGAATACCAAACTTCGGCTCTCTGCTTATTCTTGTTAAGCTAACGGGCAGTTTTGTTGAGCAAGTTGTAAATTTAACATTTTAAAGTAAGAGCATTTCTTTGTAATGAGAAGTGCTTTTTATTTTTGTCAAAATTAAAAGGATATTTCAATAACAATAATAATATAAATAAAAACAATATAAATTTATTGTAAAACGATAAATATTATGCTAAAATCATGTTGTCATTAAATAAGTGAGGTCTTTTAAATGAATGTTAAACGAGGTTCAATCACTTTCTTAAAGGTAATTATTTTTCTGGCTGGAATTGCAGTGCTTGCTTTGTGTATCTGGTTGCCTGAGATAGCCGTTAGAGATGCAAGGGTACATCCAGATACGGCTTACTTCCTAATCCCCTTTTTAGTATGTGCATACGGATTCTGTATTGCGTTTTCTGTTGCGTTGTATCAAGCATATAAACTATTAACCTACATCGAAAAGAACAATGCTTTCTCTGAATTATCCCTTAAATCTTTGAAGATTATAAAGAAATGCGCTTTTACAGTCATTTTCCTCATTTTGTTAGGAATAGTAAGCTTAAGGGTGCTTGCTAAAGTTACAGGTAGTGATGATGCAGCGGGTCCTACATCATTATGTCTAATGGGTATTTTAGCAACAAGTATCATCGCAGCCATTGTGGACGCACTTCAAAAGCCATTAAAAAATGCCCCAGATATAAAGTCAAAAAATGAATGATTAACGGATATGTAAGACTTTGGATTGTCAGCCAGGTGATTTTTGGAGTACAAAAGCGACGAAGACACTCAATAAAAACAGACACAACTAATTTATTTAACTACGGGGACGATAGCTCAATGAACCGCCTTTTCACCAAGGCGGTTTTCTTATGGTCAAATATCAACATTAGAATTTAACATAGCCATTATTTTAAATAGGAGTGATTAATTTGGCAGAAGAGAAAAAAAGCTATAGAGCATCTACCGGTGTGAATGAATTTTATTATGCGGTTTTAACAGATGACGACGACCATTCATTTACGGCTGGTGAAATTACCCGGATTAAATTTCTGCAAAATATTGAGGTAGAAATGCCGCAAGAAGCGATGAGGGCGTATGGGGATAATGGTACAGCTGAAATTGCTATTTCAGGTGGAAATGTAACAGTATCCACTCAATTTCACAAAGTACCCATTCAGGATAAGAATATTTTATTTGGTCTAGAAACAGTGGACGGACTTTCGTCCATTGGCGGTGAGGATGGACCACCTTATGTGACAGCGGTATTTACTAAGACATTTGAGGACGGTTCTAAAGAGTGGGTGGGACTTACAAAAGGAATGTTCATGCGTTTTAAAATTTCCGGTAAAACCAAAGAAGAAAACAAAGAATTTGATAATGAAGAAGTCACTGGAGAATTTATGGAGCGTTATGTAGAAGCAACCGAATCTGAAAAATCTGTTCTTTTCGGAGCTGACAAAAAAGGTGAAACAGACAGCCGGGATTCACTATTCCAAAAGATATTTGGCAAACCTTATCCAGGAACAACTGGAGAGCAAGGTGGTGTGGAGGGATAATGACAAACTTTAAAGCTGTTGTAATTGAAGATATCCAGGTCAACAGATTAGTAGTATTAGCAGTCAAAGAAAAAGAAAATGAAATAAATATTCGTTTAGCCCAAGAAGGCGAAGTCCCTGACTTTTTAGCAACAAGAGCGATCACAGAAGGTGAAGAGGTCTATGTGACTATTAAGAATAGAGAAACATGGAAGGTCGAAGCGGGAGCAGACATTCAGGCAGGTGTTCCAGTAGGGACTGGTGAAGATGGGAAAATCGTTGAAGCTCTTGGAGAAAATGCACCAGCTATCATCGGATATTATATAAATGCGGCAAAAGCTGGGGAAGTTGTTAGTTATGTCCGGAATGTAAAAGGTGGAGGAGAAGGTATTCCGGGTCGCAAGGCTCAAAAGGCGACAAGGGTGCTGATGGATTCCCGACGGAGGAACAGTGGAACGAATTAGTAGCGAGAGTAGAGACACTAGAAGGATAAAGAGCAGGAATATTCCTGCTTTATCTTAATTTTTACTTTTAGTGAAGGTTTTAAAGAAACAATTTATTGTCCTTGACACTTCTTTCAACTGGTGAATTACTTTCATTAAAGGCTGTTTATTTAATGAAGTAAATCTTTTTGTTTCTGGGTTCAATTTTGTAATTGGTAACCAAATGGAAATATTTGTTTTTATGAGAATAAGTCGAAAATATATAAGGGTGAACAAAACCTTGTATATTTTCGACTTGATGCAAAAGTACCAGTTTTATCATTGACAACTGTACTTGAACTTAGGCTCTGTCTGAATATAAAAGGCATTTCTTACTTGCGCACTCCAATTTGCAAAGGCTGATCTCCATTCAGGAGTGTTAAAGAATTGATCTACAGTTTGAGTTTCAGAATGCCAAACTATAAATAGGTTGAGTGGGGCAATTCCTCCTGCCCAAATTCCATTATTTGCGTCAGTATCTTCTTCCCTTACTAATAATAAGGGTAGACCAAATTGAAAAGCCATTGAAGGTTCTACTTGTGAATAAACTGATCCTTCCCAGAACGGAGTGGATGGTGGAAGGGGTCCCTCATTGACGCCAACTGTCTTAATTTGAAAACGACGGAGGTTTACTGCTAACATTCCATAGCTTGATGAAACTAACCGACGAATATCGGTTAAAATGGCTTCGGGATAACTTTCGCTTAAAGGTAATGTACGTGGAAAAAGCAAAGCATTCTCAATCTCAAAAATTAGACGGTTTAGAAACTGTTGTTGGTTATCATTTAAATGAGTTGTCGTACTTAAAAATATGGGAATACGATAAGCACGGTCAATACACTCTTGGTGTGCCGATCCTATTTTTGCTTCATCTTTGCTTAAAGAGCTATGCTCATTATTACTCACTTTCTCTTCATCTTTGCGAAAAGAGCTATGCTCATTATTACTCACTTTCTCTTCATCCTTGCGTGAAGAGCTATCCTTATTTTTACTCACTTTCTCTTCATCCTTGCGTGAAGAGCTATCCTTATTTTTACTCACTTTCTCACCTTCTTTTTTATTAATTCTTCATAGTTTATGTAGATTAGTTTTTAAAGAGCTTATCTCTACTAAATATAGGCGGTTTGCTGTTTTACAAATCAATTCTGCTGTAGACTCAGAAAGCTATCACCTATAGAGTATCCGAAATTAATGATTGAATAAATTGGAAAATTGAGGGGGAGGTTAAAAACCTTCTTCAACTACCGGGTGCTTTAGTTCCATAGGGCATAAAGGAAGACCACAAAAAAGTGGTCTCTTTTATTTGTTCAAAAATCAACATTTCTCTAGCCCGAAATATTTGGGGAAGGAATTTTTTTCTGTCTTTTATAAGAACGTTAGTTCGCATATAATGGATGTAAAGGAGGGATCTTTCTGATGAGTACAATTCGTGATAGAGGGCTCGTTAAATGGCAAGCAGCGTTGATTATGCCAGAACATAAAGCTTTAAATAAAAAAATGGGTGAGGTTGATTGCTTCCTTAATAAAAAACCTGTCCTTGATGAATACCAGGTTGAAGAGTTTGAAAACAACATTCATTATGCGATGGAATATCATTTACGGCTAAGTTTTTCATTGCATAACGAGGGAAGTCCTTATGATTTGCACGGGTATTGTGTGTACATACATCCTGTCACGAAAGAGTTACGTATTCAGAAGAAAGATAGTTCCTTTGAGTATATTCAATTTAATGAGATTATTGATGTGATTGTAGAGGATTAAAAAAAGCCCACCTTAAAATACAGGAGGGCTTTGTAGTGTTTGAAGAATAAACAAAAAAGGCATATAGATTTAGGAGTATACAAATGGAGATTCAGATTGGGGTTCAATTGTTTGCGAACGGTGCTAAGTTCTTACAGTCTTTTGAGACCATTTCAACACAAACTCCTCCAAAACAGTTCACACCGCCTTCCCTAGTTATAGACGATTGTACTTATAAGAAGGTTTTCTGTTTTTAAAAATTATCCCTTTGTTACTATGAAGTACAGCTAAAAATATAGAAAACATTTTAAGAATCAGTGCAGCAATAGTAGAAAATCCTTGCCTGACAACTTCCGATCAGTAAAGGTAAACCGTTTATAAACATGATAAACCGAAATCATTACTAATTTTGGTTTTTTGTCGCGTTTATACTTTTTTCAGTCTATGAATACCTTAACACTCAGAAAAGGATAGAACAGAGCCGAGCATTTATGGAAGAAAGCAAAGAGTTGGATAAGGAATATTATATTATAGCAATCGGAGTACATAACAAAACGATTAAAGTCCATGTGACGATAGAGGGAAAACCGGAATGAACTCGCCTATACTATGACTCAAATCGCCCAAAAGCATGATGGAGGATTATGAAATCATAGTTAGAGCTATAGGAGGACACCCAGTTTCCAATTGAAAGCCTTGACAACTAACTTATACATTACTTAGGTGGCGTAGTTTGCTGCCTGTTTTTGTTTAGAATATTAAATAGATGGTGATAATTACCTAAAAGGAGAAAAAAGAAATGTTAAGAGCTGTAATGAAACTCAATATTCCTGGGTAGTCGGACTTTATTTTACGTTTCGTTTGGTAAACAAGGGCTCTTTATGTCGAATTTTAATGTTTCCATCAATTCGCTATTCCTGATTGTGACAGCTAGTTTGAATGGGATTACTCAATCCTATAATTTGGTTTGTTCAAAGGGAGTCTTTAAGGAATAAGTGGTAGCGACTCGTGATTCTTCAGTCGATATTTGCAAGGAAGTGTAGAATGTGGTAAAAAACGTTAAAATCAGCCCTCGTCAATTTTGTATTTTGGTGATTTTATTTTCTATAGGAACGACCATCTTAATTATTCCAGCTGCTATCATAAAAACGGCACAACAAGATGCCTGGATCTCAGCTTTACTCGGTATAGGACTAGGTTTATTACTAGTGGCGTTAATCATTACCTTAGCAAACCGTTATCCGAATATGACATTAGTCGAAATTAATGAAAAACTTCTCGGAAGATGGTTAGGCAAGACCGTTTCTCTTGCGTTTGTTTTCTTTTCATTTATCTCTGCAGCAGGACTTTTATTCCAGGTTGGGACTTTTTTGACGACACAAATGATGCCTGATACACCCGTATTAATGATCAATATTCTTTTTGCGTGCGTTGTGATCATGGGAATTCGCCTTGGACTTGAAACCTTGGCTCGTTCGGCCGAGATTTTCTTTGCTTTTTTCATTATCCTATTTATCATTTTGGTAGTTTCTGTTGCTCCTCAAATCGATTTTCAGAACATACAGCCTGTATTCGAAGTAAGAATGAAACCCATTATATGGTCAAGCCTCATTTTTGTCAGCATTTTTTGTCTACCCTCTGTTGTATTATTAATGGTTTTTCCCGTGTCTGTAAATCAGCCAAAACAAGCCAAACAAGCCTTTTTTTCAGGAATAATCATTGGGGGCCTCTTTTTAACCATCATTATCGTTTTAGGCATTTTGGTTTTAGGTATTGATGTTGCTTCGAGACACATGTATCCAAGTTATGCGATAGCCAGAAGAATCAATGTAGGGGGTTTTATACAACGGATTGAAGCAGTAATGGCTATCATGTGGTTTATTTCAATGTATTTTAAATTGATATTTTATTTTTACGCAGCGATTACAGGTCTTGCCCAAACATTAAATGTAAAAGACTATCGACCACTTACTTTACCATTAGGGATGATTATGGTTGTCATGTCTGTGACCTTACATCCTGATATTCTTGATTATAATCAATACAATAAAGGCATTTTTATGGTACATGCTTCAACCTATGGGCTATTTCTTCCTCTACTATTGTTAGGAATAAGTGCCTTTCGAAAAAAGGAAGAGACCAAACAGAATGAAATTCCCTAAGAAACCACCAAAAGATGTTGAATGACAATAAGGTGTTTAAAAACAATAAGTCGATTAAGTGTTTTAAGTAACAAAAAAATGGTTTAAAAAAGGGTAAATCCATGAATCTCAAGAGTTTTACAGTCCAATTTTAAACAACTTTATTATCATATTTTTATGTGCAGCCGTTTTACCTCTTTCTTGTCACAGTAATCCCCCTATATCTCAAGTGGTTAGAACAAGATATGAGATGGTAAGGCCAACGCATTAGATGGAGTTAATTTGGTATTATATTAATTTTTGGATATAGTTTGCAATAGAGAAAGGAGCGATTTCCTATGGAAGAAAAAGAAAAAATAATCCAAATTTATCGGGATGTATTAGATGGAAGAAGAGCACGATTTCCTAACCACTTTTTTGTAGGAGATCAGGGAATGAAATATTTAGCCTTCCTAACATGTTACCTCATTGAAGAGTACTTAGGAATTCCTATAGAAGAAATTCCTCGAAAAGTCAAAGCGGAAACCCTTTGGAATCACCGTTTACGACCTCCTTCTCATGTTCATGGATGGAAGGGTTTTATAGTGGTAATTGAAAATGCTTACCCTGGAAAGTTTCAACCTTGGGAATTCAATCAAGTTTCCAATAATTATTGGAAAGGGGAAAACGGAAGAAAAAGGGCAATTGAAGTCGTTCGATTCGTGATTGAAGAAAAATGCAAGATACCCCATCAAGAAATCCCTTTGAAAATCAACCATCGCTTCTTTAAAGATCAAAAACTTAATGGTATTTTTCGTTCTTTTGATTATTCTCCTTATCAAGTGATTAATGCTGTGTATCCTGGTCATTTTCAACCGTGGGAATTGGCTAACGTTCCAGTTAATTATTGGAAGAACCCTGAGAACATCAAACAGACGTTAGATTGGTTTCTTTTTCAAAAGCTCTGCTTTTCTTCTTATGAAGATGCTCTTATGAGACTCAAGAAAAAGGACTTCTTCCAATATCGGTTAACTGGATTACTTCAAAGGGCCTTCGACTTTCGATTGTTTAGGGTACAACAATGGATAAGAGAACAAAACACTCATGACCATCTAACATTAATAAACGATAGGGTACAGAAACGATTTGAGGAATGAGAAACTGTATGAAATTCCTTCAAGTATAGACGGATTTAGCTCCCCTTTAACAAAACGTACTGGATATTGAAAAAAGAAAAATCTTCCTCTAATGTTATCGTGACCAAACCAAAACATTGATAGCAACTTCTCAATCCTAATGTATGTCCGCTATGTTTTAAATTGAGTAAGATCATGCCAGTTCTAACCATCGAATGCTCCGCCATGTCTGGGTTTCGAATGGAGGAACCCTCTATATTCATGTACCTGTTTACAGTCAACGGTGTGAGGACTGTGACTTCACTTGGACGGTGGAATTCCATATATTCCTGTTCAATAAAAGGTTACCCTGCACTTTATAACGATGATCGCTCATAAATGTTTCGGGCAACCGTTTGAAGGCGTAGCTTGTGAAAGGGAGGTTCCTGCTTCTCTACAAACACGTTTTATTGTGGAGAACTATTTATTTCCTTAATGTATTAAAAATTGGAAAATAGGCAGGATAATAATGAAGACATCAAACACTTCACTTCATTCGGTAACACAATAACTTCTAATAAGTCTACCTTTTAAAGAATCAAAATACTGAGTGAGGGAAAAATGTATGAGTTTTTTTAAGAAAAAAAGAAAAAACAACGGTAATCGCTTCTTATTCGAGCAAAGCGATCAAAATAAGGAAACGAACAAAGACTTGTTAAAAACAAGTCTCCAAGGAAACATTCAACATGTAAAGCAACAGCTTGGAAATAGTGGCGACATCGTGATTAGAGAAATACAAATTGGCAAAGAGGGAATCGTTAAGGCATGTATTTTTTATACCGATGGTTTGGTGGACACTAATGCCATTCAGAACTTTATCATGGAATCACTCATGTTAGATATTCATCCCGATCAGGAGCAAATGATATCGTCTCAACAGAATGTTTTACAAGTATTGAGAGATTGCATCCTTGCGGTTGGAGACATACAGGATGTTACGGAATTCAGTTCTTTATTGACTTCCCTGTTATCAGGGGATGTTATTCTCTTATTGGATGGATATGCACAAGGTTTTACAATCGGTATGCGCGGTGGAAAAGACCGTGGTGTAATGGAATCCACCACGGAAACCGTCGTTCGGGGGCCAAAGGAAGGTTTTACGGAGAACTTGCGTACCAATACGGCGTTAATTCGCCGAAAAATAAAAACCCCCCGACTTTGGTTGGAATCGAAAAAAATTGGTAAATTGACCAAAACCGATGTAGCGATCATGTATATCGATGGAATTGTGAATGACAAAGTCGTCGAAGAAGTGCACAAGCGTCTGGATCGAATCGATATCGATGGAATCCTAGAAAGTGGTTATATTGAGGAATTGATTCAAGATGAAAAAAACAGTCCCTTTCCGACTATATATTATTCGGAACGCCCTGATGTGATTGCCGCCGAGCTTTTGGAAGGGAAAGTTGCCATACTAGTGGACGGAACGCCGATTGTTCTAGTCGTCCCAGCACTGTTCATCTCCTTTATTCAGTCTGCGGAAGATTATTATCAGCGTGCAGACATTAGCACCCTTATTCGTTTGCTTCGTTTTTTTTCTATTTTTATTGCTCTACTAGGACCATCCTTATATATCGCTATCACCACGTACCATCAGGAAATGTTACCAACTCCACTGCTGATCGGTCTAGCCGCTCAACGAGAAGGGGTTCCCTTTCCTGCATTTATTGAAGCTCTCATAATGGAAGGGGCGTTTGAAATCTTGCGGGAAGCTGGTTTACGAATGCCAAAAGCTATTGGACAAGCTATATCTATTGTAGGGACATTGGTGATTGGAACAGCGGCAGTAGACGCTGGAATCGTATCTGCTGCCATGGTAATCGTTGTTGCAATCACGGCTATTTCAAGCTTTGTGCTTCCTGCGTTTACCATGTCCATGTCGATTCGAATGCTCCGTTTCCCGATGATGGCGCTTGCCGCTTCTTTTGGCATATTCGGGTTAATCGTTGGCTTCATCGCACTTGTTCTTCATTTGTGCAGCTTGCGTTCCTTTGGGGTTCCCTATATGAGTCCTTTTGGTCCTTATATCCGTGAAGACATGAAGGATACGTTTATTCGGGTACCTAGATGGGGGATGTTTTCTCGGCCCCGTTTAATCAGCCAGAAAAACAATAAACGCGAACACGCTTCGGCACCGAAACCACCGCGGAATAAAATGTAAGATTGATAACAAAGTTTTCTAAATGGTATCAAAATACACAAAATGCTTCTATTTAGATTGGATGAAGTCATTTATCATTGCGATTCTAAGCTACCAAAAAGGTATAAGAAGGATTGGAATAAACAATTTTGACTTGTCTGTGAATGTATAGGTAGATACAAAGATTGGACGGTACCGTATCCCATTCTGTTATAAGGAAAGTAGAGAAAGGAGTAGTCGAAAGTGGTGGCTGTTGCAGGAATCCTTGTCATCGTCGCTGTGATTATCGCGATCGATGTTCCTCATCTGTTGAGGAATAAATTAAAAAAGGAATTATGGATATTTTCCATTCTTCTACTATTCGGAACCGCGTTAAGCATTGCCCAAGCGCTGAATATCAAGATTCCCAATCCACTAGATGGGATTACAGCTATTTATAAACCGCTTTCCGACATGATTGAGACATTATTAAAGTGAAAATGGAATAGGCAAAAATGGGTATGTGATCATTTACTTTATAGATTATCGTATATAAGGTTGGCGGTTCCGTTCTTGTTCCCCCGTCCGGCCAACGACTTTTAAAACCTTGAAGGTTGTTATTTTTTTAGAAGCAATTACGTAACATGTATTCTATCTTTTATGTGCGAATTTATTTTCCAATCAGATTTACTTTTTTTTTCGAACGATCGCTAGCCCTAATAATATTAGAGAGAAAAAAAGCCTACAAGTTAGAGAATAAGGAATCAATATAGTCTTTAAAGATGCTTGGAAATAGACTATATTTGGAAAACTGAAAAGAGATAAGCTGATGATGATCATCCCTAGGGGAAAAGTCAACATGCGGTAGTTCTTTAATTTCAACGTTTGGGCAAGAGCGAAGATGGATCATAAAAATGAAATCGTCACTTTAAAATAATCCGTAATAAACCAAATAATAGAAAAATCGAGTGAAAGGAGTTTAACCTATGAAACGGAGCTTTACAATGCTTATCATGCTGATTGTATTTCTATTATTTACTACGGGTTGCTGGAATCGTCGTGAATTAAATGAACTTGCTATAACGCTGGCCATAGGGCTAGATAGTACAAGGGATGGTCAATATCTTGTAACCGCCCAAGTGGTAAATCCAGGAGAAGTATCTCAGGGAAAAGGGGGTGGAGGTTCCGGCCTTTCACCGGTCGTCATCTATCAGGCGAAAGGGAAAACCGTATTTGAAGCTGTCCGAAAAATGACAAAGGAATCCCCAAGAAAAATATATCCCTCACATCTTCGAATGCTCGTGATTGGTGAGTCATTAGCAAAAGAAGGAATTGGAAAACCAATAGATTTTCTCTCTAGGGATTGGGAAATGCGCTCAGATTTTTATATCACCGTAGCTAAGGGAATGAATGCAGAAGATATCCTGAAGGTGCCCACAGCTTTAGAAAAAATACCTGCCAATAATTTGTTTGATACCCTTGAAGTCTCGGAAAAAGCATGGGCAGGTACAAGTGCCGTTACATTAGATGAATTGATCGCGGATATGGTAAGTGACGGAAAAAGGCCAGTGTTAACAGGAATCCATGCAGATATAAAAGGTGATGAAGAAACATCTTTGAGCAAACAGAATGTAGAAATGATTAATCCCCCTGCTCGAGTAAAGTATGGTAACTTAGCTGCATTCAAAAAGGATAAATTAGTCGGTTGGTTAGATGAGAAACAAAGCAAAACGTATAACGTCATTACAAACAAGGAGAAAAGTACAGTTGTGAATATACCGTGTCCTAAAGGCGGAAAAGCTGTGTATGAAGTGAAAAAGTCAAACACGGAAATGAAAGGTAAGATAAAGAATGGAAAACCTGAGATAGATCTAAATGTTCGTGTAGAAGGCAATGTAGGTGAAGTAGAATGCCATATCGATTTGACAAAACCAGAAACGTTTGAAAAATTAGAGGAAATTTATGAAAAAGAAACGGAGGAAATGTTCAAAAAGGCAATAAAACAGGTACAGGAAAATGAAAAAGTAGACATTTTTGGATTTGGTGAGGCGATTCATCGAGCTGATCCTAAAGCCTGGGGAAAACTCAAAAAAGATTGGGATAAAAATTTTGAGAACTTGCCTGTAAATATAAAGGTACAAGGAGAAATCCGACGCGTCGGTACGGTTGGTAATTCATTCCTGAAAAAAATAAAATAATTGGTTGGGTTTATACAAGGAATGGGGTTACATTTGTTGTTTCCAATCGCTCGCACTTGAAGGGCAATTTCGAATGCCCCCTCCCGATCAATCTAGGGAGCAGCCATTCTCAATCCTTGTGTATTTGGTACCCAAATATAGATTGTTGGGGAGCCCCAATCGCTTCGCTACCCCTATAAGACCGTGGGCTACTCGCCCACGACCCAGCCAACGTAGCACGTTGGATTGCACTAAAAAAATCAACCTCCCTCTTGGATAGATGAGTCCGTTAACTCCTTAATGTTCCCGTCGGTCCGCTTACCATTGACAGACGCCAAATGTAGCAGCACTCCTAAGGCTAGAGTTTATTCTAACAAAACAAGGTCAACAATAGGGATAATAACCATTGATAGGATGTTGAATTATGGTAAAAGATATTAAAATTAGTGCTCGGCAATTTGCAATATTAGTTATTTTATTTTCTATAGGTACGACCATACTGGTGATTCCTGGAAGTATGGCTCAAGAGGTAAAACAAGATGCTTGGATTGCAGCTGTAATCGGTACAGGCATAGGTTTATTGGTGGTGGCTTTATATATCGCTATAGGCAGGATGTTCCCCACTATGACACTGGTTGAAATCAATGAAACACTTCTCGGCAAATGGTTAGGTAAGGCAATTTCTCTTACGTTTGTTTTCTTTTCACTTTACGCCGCTGGAGAACTATTGTTTTATGTTGGTAATTTCTTGACGACACAGATCATGCCGGACACCCCTATTGAAGCGATCCAAATTCTTTTCGCATGCATCTTAATTATGGGAATTCGCCTTGGTCTTGAAACGTTGGCTCGTACTGGAGAAATTTTATTTCCTGTCATTGTTTTTTTATTCGTAATTCTAGTGGTTTCAGTATTTTTACCTCCAGTTCAATTTAAGTTTGAAAACATACAACCCGTATTTGAAACAGGATTAAAACCGATGATACGGGCTGTTTTTCTTTTTACAAGTATTTTTTCTTTGCCTTTGATTGTATTATTAATGATTTTTCCTGTTTCAATGAATCAACCAAAAGCAGCTGAAAAAAACTTTTTTATCGGAATGCTCATTGGAGGAATCTTTTTAATCATCCTTATCACTTTAACTATTTTAGTTTTAGGTGCTGATAATAGTGCCAGACAGATGTATCCAAGTTATGCTTTGGCTAGGAAGATAAACATAGGGGATTTTTTGCAACGGGTAGAAGCCATAATAGCCATCATATGGCTTATCACTATTTATTTTAAAATGGTGTTTTATTTTTACGCGTCCGTTATCGGTCTTGCACAAACGTTGAAAATAAACAATTATCGCCCACTCACGCTACCTTTAGGGATGATCGTGGTTTCGCTTTCCTTAATTATACATCCCGATGTCGCCCATTCAGCCACATTTGACAAAGAAGTTTGGCCGCTATACGTTTCAACGTACGGACTTGTTCTCCCATTACTCTTATTAGCAGTCAACGCATTCCGGAAAAAAATAAAAAAAATTAGCGAATACGGTTAAGGTTTTTTATTTTTTTCCCGTTCCAAAGTGAACACTGATTCCCTGTACTCTGAAAAATTGGCTTTAGGATACTGCTAATAATTTTTTAAATTATCTAACCAAGTAATAAGCTTGTTCCCATTAAATTGTAAATGAATAGCGTTTGCAAAGGAGATAAGTACAATTGTCCATAGTCTACATAAAAAAACAAAACTCGTTTGTATTCGTCTGAGTTTGTTAAAGTTATGTTTACCTTGAAAATTAGACAGCATGTAGAAGAGGTTACAATTTATCAAAAAATTTTCTGTAATCTCCTTTGCGTTATATCGTAGCATTAGCTCCCTCTACCAGCTACGTACATCCATGTATAAATAGATCAAAAGGAGTTTAGTCTATGGAACGGAGCTTTAAAATGCTTATCATGCTGATCGTATTACTATTATTGACTATTGGTTGCTGGAACCGTCGTGAATTGAATTAAATGAACTGGCCAATATGCTGGCCTAGTGTTAGATAGGACAATGGATGGCCAATATCTTGTAACAGCCCAAGTGGCGAATCCATTAGAAGTAGCTACAGGAAAAGGCGGTAGAGGTACCAGTTCACCTGTAATCATCTGTTCAGCTTATCAACAAACTTACCGGGGAAGTTGACAAATCGTTTAACAGTCTTTCGCTGCCGCTAGACAAGCCATTCGATGAACACAGGGAATACAAGATTACAGGTTTGTCGCCGATTACTCCATATACCCTCCGAGAATTCGCTGCGGATTCCATGTATAACCGTTCGTCGCAGGACATTGACATTACGCCTCAAGGTGTTAATTTAGAGAGCATCACTGCACCTGCTGACAAAACAGGGGTGGCAATCGGAGCGGCGAAGACAGCAGACGCCCTTGGATTGCCAAAGACAGTATCCTTGGTTACCGATGGTGGTGGTGGCGATGCCAAAGTGACATGGGATGTAGATGCTTCAAACTATGATCCTGATGTAACGACTGTACAGACCTTCACTGTAAATGGAGCTGTAACTTTGCCAACTGGGGTGGCAAATCCAAATAACGTGCCTTTGACAACAAGCATTAAAGTAACTGTTAATAAGATCCCTCAGTCACAAATCACGGCAACGGCGACAAGTCAGGAAACAAGTGGTGAAAATAGTGCTGCATCCATGGCGATTGACGGAAACCCAGAAACGCTGTGGCATACAAAGAGGGATAAATCTGATGTTCTCCCTCAATCGATTACTTTAAACCTTGGAGGAGCTTACAAAGTCAATAAAGTCACGTATTTACCAAGGCAATCGGGGCTAAACGGAAATATAACAAGCTATAATGTATATGTAAGTACGGATGGAGTGACCTTTACCAAGGTTGCAAGCGGAAGTTGGGCAAATAACAATGTGGTGGAGAAAGAAGCAATTTTTGACTCGACAGATGCATCATATGTCAAGCTCGAAGCAACGGCGGGTGTTAACGGCTGGGCATCGGCTGCGGAGATTAGCGTCCTTGCATCAAAAACTGTAAAGAATTAGCTTCTAACTTAAAAGAATTTATTGTATTGAATTCTGCATTTGAAGATGAGATTGATGAGGATTAATAAACAAAACTTTCCAATACTAGCTAATAAAAAACTTAATAGTTATTCAATTAAAGGGCGCGATTGCTGAACAATGAGCAGTCGCTTTTTTACTAGGCGGATCCGAATAGTTCTATAAATAATTAGATGTAAATAATTAAGAAACCCAGCTAATCTTCTCATGTGAAGGTAGCTGGGTTTTTAAAGTTGGATGTGCAAAATAACACGAGTTTTGGAACAAATATAAAATGTATGCTTGTTTAACTTTGTTCAGCAAACGGGCCAGATAATTGAATAACACAAGGTGTTTTTTTTGTTTTAAAGGCAGACCTATATAAACTGTACCCTGTATACTGTTTGAGTTGGTCAAAGGTCTTAGCAACAAAGAAATTGCTGAAGCTTTATTAATCAGTGACAAGACCGTCAAAATTCACATCAATAAGATTTACAAAAAGCTGAATGTAAAAAGCCGTTCACAGGCAGTCATTTATGCCGTTCGAAATCAACTTGTTCCGTTCTCTTATTTAAAAATCACTTATAAAAAAATGTCCTGTCCCTTACTATGTCACTCTTGGTATAGTACTTTTGTTTTATGCAGGTATAGAACCAATAACAGCAAGAGTTACATCCTATGATTAATTTTCAGAAAAGGAGAAATGTGGGATGATAAGGGTTAATTAGGTGATATTTCTGAATATTAAATAAACTACTAGTTAATACTAGATTAGTTGGAAAATTTTAATAACCTTATGTTGAAAGACAGATCAGCGTATTAAATGTGAAGTTAAGTCATCAGCACGAAACCTTCACATTTTTACAAATATATTAATCTACTATTTAGTTAGGAGGGGGAGAGGTTTAATGAGGAAAAGGAGAAAAAAAGCAAACAACAAAAGCAAGGTCGTAAAAATCTTAGCTGTATTTGCTCTATCATCTAGTTTTATTTTAGGTTCACTTGGACATGTATCAAATGTTACCAAAGCAGCTGGTAATACGAATGTTGATAGTTTACTTGCTAATTTAACACCAGAACAAAGAGCAGCTCTTAACGAACTTTCAACAAATGAAGAGACAGGTCTTCAAATTTCTTCAGATACAGATTTAAATTCTACGAAACAGACTTCTGTCATTATTGAGTTTGTAAATAAGCCTGCCAAAGTCGCACAAATTGAAGCAAGTGTAGAGGGAAAACAATTATCTGCGAAAGATGCATCAAATTTAGTCGATCAAGATCATGAAATATTTCAAAAAGATTTAGGACAAGTATTAGCTGATAAAAATAGTAAAAAAGTAAAGTATAAGATTAATCGCTCATATAAACATGCATTTAATGGTGTTTCAATGAGTTTACCTGCTAACAAAATTAAAAGTCTATTAAAATCAAAAGCTGTCAAATCCGTTTGGAGTAACGAAACGTTTACGATTGATCCGCCTGTTCAAGGAAAAGATAATGATCAATTAAAAGCAGATGAATTCAATATCGCAAATTATACTCCTTATGATGGATTAAACCGGTTACATGCAGAAGGCTATACCGGTAAAGGAATTAAGGTCGGTATTCTAGATACTGGTATTGATTATAACCATCCAGATTTAAAGGATGCTTATAAAGGTGGATATGATTTTGTAGATGACGATAGTAATCCGATGGAAACGACCTATGCTGATTGGAAACAATCAGGTAAGCCAGAAAAGAATGGATCGTCGGCTTATTATACTAATCATGGTACACATGTTGCTGGGATTATTGGAAGCCGTGGAGTAGCGAAGGATACTGAGTATACAACAGTTGGAGCAGCACCAGAAGCAGATATTTATGCTTACCGTGTGCTTGGACCATATGGCAGCGGACAAGCTGATGACATAATTGCAGCTGTCGATCGAGCTGTGAAGGATGATATGGATGTTATTAATATGTCACTAGGTAATTCACTTAATGATCCATTATATGCAACTTCAATTGCTGTAAACAATGCAGTATTAAGTGGAGTAACAACCGTTGTTGCAGCGGGGAATAGTGGCGATAAAAATTATACGCTAGGTTCACCAGGTGCTGCAGCCTTAGCGTTATCTATTGGTGCATCATCTGTTGCAATTGATATTTATCAATATGCAGGTGCACATAATGGGAAAAATTACAATTTAAGACAATTAGCAAAAAACTATAAAGATGATTTGTCTACATTAAAAGGAAAAACGCTCCAACTTGTTGATGTGGGGCTCGGAGATAACTATACAGGAAAAGACGTAAAAGGGAAATTTGTACTCATGAGCCGCGGAGTTTATACATTGGACTCTAAAATTGCGGAAGCCAAGGCACAAGGTGCTGCGGGCGTTATCATGTATAATGATGAAGCAAACAAGGCCGAGGGTGCAATTCAGTCTTTTTTAGGTGAATCAGTTAATGCGATTCCTTCATTCTCTGTTTCAAATGAAGAAGGATTAACGATCTTGGAAGCATTAAAAACTGGTAAAACTGATTTCACATTTGGCGATTTTACTAAGATACAAACAGCATCCGATGAGTTAGCAACATTTAGTTCTAGAGGTCCTTCTCGAATGAATTATGACATTAAACCGGAAGTAACTGGACCAGGTGTTTCGATTCTTTCAACCGTCCCATTTTACGTAAACGATAAAACAGTAGATGGAACAAAACCGGAAGATTATAAATATGCATATCAGCGTTTATCAGGAACTTCAATGGCAACCCCTTATGTGGCAGGTGTTTCAGCATTATTATTACAATCGAATAAGGATCTTGAGCCTGCAGACATTAAATCAATTTTAATGAATACGGCTGATCCACTTTCAAAAGCTTATAGTGTATTTGAAATCGGTAGTGGTCGTGTTGATGCATACGAAGCACTTCATTCTAATGTCGAATTTGAAGTAGTCGATAAAACGCCTACAAATATCAATGGAAAACAAAAGTTAATCAAAGAATTAACGGGTGGAATCAGTTTTGGTTCATATGGATTTGATGACCAAGATATTCATGATTCACGTAAGATTACATTGAAAAATAGAAGTGAAAAAGCAAAAACATTTAGTGTAAATGTTAAATTCCAAACAGGATTAAGAGGTTCCAAAGATGCAGCTCAAAATGGAGTGACCTTAACAGGTCCAACTTCAGTTAAATTAAACGGAATTAGTCAAAAATCAATTAAATTTGACTTAAACATTCCGAAAACAGCCGAAAAAGGAACATATGAGGGATATATCGTCTTTACAAATAATGCAGATCCAACTGAAACGTATCAAATTCCATTTGGCGGGCGTGTTATTAATGAAGGGATTGATACCCTTACATTACGAGATCAAATGTATTCTGGTGATACACGTTGGCCAGAAAAAGCCATGCCATACCTTAGTTTTCAATTCTCATTAAAGTCCTTTATGAAGACTTTAGATGTAGTATTACAAGATTCAACCGGTCAAGATATTGGTTTCCTAGGGTCTTTTGATCCTCGAATTTTGAATGAAAACCAAGTTTATGGTATTCCTATTGGATTCACTGGGATTTACTATCCGTTTACAGGTGATCCGAAAAATCCGATTAATAGTGATTATGTTTATGCAAAAACAGGTAACTATAAATTAAAAATGGTTGGAACAAATGATCAGGGGAAAGTATTTACGAAAGTAGCGGATTTCATCTTCGAAAAAGGCAAACCAACAATGACTTCAAGTTTTGATTCGTTAGATCAAAAAGTTATTGAATATAAAGATAGTCAATTCGATTCAAATGAAGAATATTTATATGATTTCAATATTAATGTAAATGATCCTGAAGTGGCTGATGCTAATCGTCTTGGAATTCCAATTGATCAAACAAGCAATGCAGTGGTTTCATTTTACGATAGTGCATATTCAAGTCCAGCAATTAACACTGATAAAAATGGAAATTACAACGATCAAATACTAGTGAAAAAAAGGTCTACACCTTTAAAAGTTCAGTTTTATGGTTATGATGCTGCAAGAAACTTTACTTCAGGTCCTACGGATATGCTAAGGGTAGCTTTTGTTTCTAATACTTACCCTTACTATTACTTAAAAGCAAATAAACAAGTCGCTTCAACCGGAGATACTATAAATTATTCTATTCGTTCGAATAATATTAAAAACCTAAAAACATCAAAGATTACAATTCCAGTATTAAAAGACAATGGTGACTTAGCTACAATTAATAATGTTGTTGTTAGTGATGCAGTTAAGAAATATGGGGATGCACAAGTATCTGTAACATCAACATCTGATGATCACCTTACGACTTATACAATTACTTTTAACTATTTAGGAAAAAAAGCATTACCAAAAGATATGCAATTAGTTAATTTCGATTTAAATACAGCTAAACATCATTCGCCAAAGTCAAGTTTCTCTGTCAACTGGTTTAACATGGAAATGACTGGAACTACAATTGATCAATCAAATGCAGTAACAAATAATGTATATACTTATATGGATATTGTTAATATGAAAGAAAAATATTCAAGGATAAAAGGTAACTTGAATTTAGAAGGAACGATGGATCCTTTAACAGGCCAACAGAATTTCGCGTTTGATAATTCCAAAATTGGTGCAAAAGTAACTGTAACGTCATATGATGGTAAAACTGTTTTTGAGGCTGATCCAGTAAAAAATGGAAACTACATTTTAGATGGAATGAAAGCTGATAAAAATGCTTATACACTAAAAGTAGATGCACCAGGTCATTTTACGATGTATAAGTCGTTTGTGCTATCTGATGACGTTCGTGGAGAGTTAATCGGAAAGGAAAGAGTTTTTTCCACTCAACCTAAAGCTGGGGATGCAAATAAAGATAATGTAATTGATATAATGGATGCATTATATCTACAAACATATTGGGGAACAAATAAATCAGGAGCAGATTTGAACTTCGATGGAGTTGTTGATAAAAAGGATATGGATCTTCTTATTAAAAACTATGGATTACAAAATAGTACAGTTCCGAATGCACCTAAAGCGAAAACTTCGTATAAAGGTTCTACATTAGATACTGTGTTAAATCAGTTAGGATTAAAATAATCCTAAGCTAGTTTCTATAATCAAACAAAGAACCATTTTATGGATTACTACTGTAAATAGACAGTAATTGAATAGGATTTTAAGTAGCCTTAGCCCTGTATTTTATTGGGTTAAGGTTTTTTAATTACTTTTGAAATCAATCTCTCTGCCGACAAAAAGCATCAGTTCCATCTTTAATTCACTTAATTCCAAAAATTTATCCTTTGGTTCTTTTTCTTCAACGTCTTTTATTGGGGATGAAGTTTAGATTACTTACACTTTTTGTACTATATAATCTACAACAAAAGACCATGACATTTACAACATTTGATGAGCAGGCAAATAAAGAATCTAATAGTATACTAGTATTGTGTCTTGCCATTTAGGGTAATGGCACAGCCGGTGATTGGCTAGTGGGTATTTTGCCATTTTGCCAGTGCCGGTTTTTTGTTAGATAATGATAGACAATGATTCTTGCAAATAAAGGAAGGTGCCGTTTTGAAAAAGATAGATTCTATCACTAGGAGGGAACAAATAGCGAGTTTTTATCTTTATTCTATTTCTATTCTTGGTATGATTGCTGTAATCAATTCCATATTTAAAAGTGAAATGCCTTCTGAATTCATAATCGTTTTGTTGTTAGCTGTGTTTATGGGGATTATTGAGTATTTTCCTATCCGTATTGGAAGAGGAGGTATTACACTCAGTCTTACGCTTATTTATCCAATGAATTGGGAGTTTGGTATACATATAACGGTTGTTGCTTGTGTATGTGTGATGGTTTTTACACATACCCTTCGCCGCTTACCAATACAAAGAACACTATTTAATTGCACTCAATTTGCTTTTAGTATCACTTTGGCAGAATGGTTTTCCAACGAATGTATTTCTTTTTTTATTACGGAGATGAACCTGCCAGTTTTATATGAAGAATTAATAAGCTTGCTTTTATTTACCGTATTTTTTTGCCTTTTCAACACCCTTTTATATGATCTTTTAATGGTGATTCTGCCTCAGCAATATCCACTAGAACAGTGGTACAAGAAAAATATATTTTTATTTTTGAGCGCAAGTTTTTGTTTGTGTTACGCCTCCCTTATTTATATCTTAGAACATCGATATCGAGGGGAGTTGGATGGAATTACCGTTCTGTTCTTCTTTTTCCCACTTGTAGCAATCTGCACCATCAGCTCCTTCATGAGGCAAATTCGGATTGAAAAAGAACGATTATATAACCTTTTTACCATTACGACGGAGTTAAGTCACGGGCTGTCTGCCGGAAACTTAGATCAAATGAAACAATCACTTAAAGGATTCTTGGGAATACAAGCATATGCTTTATGGGCAAAAGATGAGGGGGATTGGCAGCTTCTATTAAAGGATGGAAAAGTACATTCCAATATTTCAAGTTCTTCTGATATCCATCCGAATTTTGAAGAAATATCTGAAACCTTTGTTGTTACTGATTGGAAAACAGGTATGGCCCCAGGGGATGAAGTGTTTGAAGATGTCATGCGTTCCCTTGTCTACCTGCCTCTTATAGTAAATCATGAATTGGTAGGGATGTTTGTTGCAGGTAAAAGCAGGAGGGCGAGTTTTATTACCGAAGATATACAGTCTTTATCTACGTTTGCCAATCAATTGGGCAGCTTGCTGAAAACACGGTCCCTCGTCGCCGAACAAGAAAAACGAATGATTCTGGAAGAAAGAAATCGGCTTGCCCGGGAAATTCACGATGGAATTGCACAAGTATTAGCCGGGGTCATATTTCAGCTGGAATCAGCTCTGAGGCAGTCCGCAGATCAATCAGGAAACATGGAGCAAGTGGTAGACAAAAGTATAAAAAAATTACGGAAGAGTTTAGGGGAAGTTCGCTATTCTATCTATGCTTTAAAGCCATATCCTACCCAAAGGCTAGGGTTAAAACAAGCGATTGCAAATAAAATTCAATCGATAAAACAAGAAAATAATCTAGCGATTAAATATCATGAAAGGGGCCGTTCTCGAACACTCAGTTTTACAATAGAACGAGCCATCTTCGATACTTTACAGGAAAGCTTGCAGAATATTGTAAAACATGCAAAAGCGGACGAAGTTGACATTCTTCTAAGCTATCAACGTGAACATGTGCTTTTAAAAGTGAAGGACAACGGGGTTGGCTTTTCCCTTTTTGAATCCATGATTAAAACAAAGCATGAGCCACATTATGGCATTTTACATATGAATGAACAAGCTGAACAGCTGGGTGCTACCCTTCAGATTGATAGTTCCACAGGAAAAGGTACAGAAATTACATTGTTCATTCCAGATTCAGAAACAAGGGAGGAGTATCATGATTCAAATATTATTAGTAGATGATCATACGGTCTTGCGTGATGGAATTCGGAGTATATTGGATCTCGAATCAGACATCCGAGTCGTGGGAGAAGCCGTGTCCGGGGAAGAGGTGTTGAAGAAAGTAGAGGAGTATCGACCTGATTGTATTTTGATGGACATCAATCTCCCTGGAAAAAATGGCATTGAGGTCACGTCCCTCGTGAAAAGTCAGTATCCGAATTGCCGCGTTCTTGTATTGACGATGTTTGAAGATAATGAATACTTAATGGAAGCACTTCGGGCTGGTGCAGATGGCTATTTATTGAAGGATTCGTCATCCGAACAAGTGGTAGCAGCGATTCGAATGGTGTCACAAGGGGATTCGGTTATTCATCCTCGCATGACCAAAAAGCTGATAACGTATCATCACCAGCAAACGAAATCAGAGCCAAACGAAAATATTTTGACTAAGCGTGAAAAAGAAATACTGTTTGAGTTGGCCAAAGGTCTTAGTAACAAAGAAATCGCTGAAGCCTTATTTATCAGTGATAAGACCGTCAAAATTCACATCAATAAGATTTTCAAAAAGCTGAATGTGAAAAGCCGTTCACAGGCAGTCATTTATGCCGTTCGAAATCACCTTGTTCCATTTTCATAAATCATAATTACTTAAAAGGTTAAAAGAACTTTTCAGTACCTTTATTATTTTTCTTTAATAACAGATCTGGAATAGTTCTTTAGTTATATATTGATCTAGAACCAATAGATGAAAAATTACTTCTTATGATTAATTTTCAGAAAAGTAGAAATATGGGATGATATATTGAATCTTAGTTTACTAGATATATGAATTCATCTTTAAATGAATTGTTTATGAAGAACAAATGTTTAGAGAGAAAATAGTAATTATATAGGATAAGGGGATGCGGTATGAAGAGGAAAAAAATCAGTAAGATTCTTACAGGAACGCTAGCTGTTGGCATGTTATTATCTCAAGGCGCTCCGTATAATGTATTGGCGAAAAGCCCGTTTGAGTTGAATCCAGTTGAAAATGCGGAAGAGATCTTAGCGAGCCTGTCTGCAGAACAAAGAAAGGCGTTAGAGCAATTAGATGCCAATCCAAACTTTACGATTTCTCCGGATATTAATGCAAATAGTCCAGAATTAGTCAAAGTCATCGTCGAATTTGAACAGGCGCCAGCCAAAATAGAAGTGATGAAACAAGCGGCGAAAGGAAAGAAACTATCTTCTGCAGATGCGAATGAGAAAGTGGAAAAAGCTCATAAAGATTTTAAACAGCATGTGCAATCATTTAAATCACAGAAAAACGTGACTAATTACAAAGTGGAAGATGTAAAGATCACAAGAGAGTATAAAAACGCCATCAACGGCGTAGCGATGACACTTCCTGGTGTGGCAGTTAAGGATTTGCTGCAATCTGGAGTAGTTAAACGTATTTTTAAAGATTACGAGGTAAAAGTGGAACCGCCGGTAAAAACGAAAGAAACCATTGAGCCGAAAATGGCAGACAGTATTCCGCAAATTGGCGTGGACAAGCTGCATGCCGAGAACATTACCGGTAAGGGAATAAAAGTCGGTGTTCTTGATACAGGTATTGACTACAATCATCCTGACTTAAAAGAAGCTTATAAAGGCGGATATGATTTTGTAGATAATGATGCCGATCCAATGGAAACGACCTACGAGGATTGGATAAATGCTGGCAAGCCGGAAGAACCAGGCTATGTGTATTACACAAACCACGGGTCACATGTCGCAGGGACGATTGCAGCCCAAAAGAAAAACAATGTGGATTATGCTGTGAAAGGGGTAGCACCTGAAGTAGATTTATATGCGTATAGAGTATTGGGACCTTGGGGAGGGGGAAATACACAAGGAATCCTTGCTGGAATCGATAAAGCGATTGAAGATGGCATGGACGTCATCAATATGTCGCTTGGCGCGCAGACTAACGATCCTTTATACGCCACTTCTGTCGCAGTAAATAACGCCATGCTTTCAGGCTTGGTGACCGTCGTTGCTGCAGGTAACGCCGGACCGAATGAGAAAACTCTTGGTTCTCCGGGAACAGCGGCTTTTGGCATATCAGTAGGTGCAAGCGATGCCTCCATGTCCATTCCTGCATTTAATGGAAGCGCTTCCGCCGAGAAATTTGAAAATATGCAGCTGCTAGGCAAAGATTTTTCTGATAGATTAGAAGAATTGCAAGGAAAATCCTTACCAATTGTATTTGCGGGACTTGGTAAAGCAACTGATTTTGGGGGGAAAGATGTCAGCGGGAAAATTGCGTTGATTCAGCGCGGGGAAATTGCGTTTGATGAAAAAATCAAAAACGCCAAAAACGCTGGGGCTAAATCAGTGATTGTGTATAACAATGTCGAAGGGCAAATACCTGCCTACTTGGGTGAGGCTGTCGGGTTAATTCCTTCTTTCCGCCTGTCAAAAGCGGATGGTGAGCGATTAAAGGGGCTGGGCGAAGGTTCTTTCACATTTGAAACGTTAAATAACACAAAAACGGAAGGCGATCATTTAGCAGATTTCAGTTCACGCGGACCGGTAAATGGAAATTATGATATAAAGCCGGATGTAGTCGCTCCAGGTGTGTCGATATTCTCTACGACACCGGAATTCATCAACGATCCGCAGGACGGCATTAATTACGGGAATGCCTATGTGCGCATGTCGGGTACATCGATGGCTACACCACACGTGGCAGGCGCAGCAGCATTGATTTTGCAGGAGAATCCGGAATACACTCCTTTCGATGTAAAAGCGGCACTCATGAATACATCGGATGATTTAAAAGGGAATAATTCTGTATACGAAGTGGGTGCAGGACGAATCGATGCCTATCAAGCGGTTCATACAGACACATCCATCAAAGTATGGGATAAGACAAAAAATATCGAAAATGGAAACCTCGTAGAAATTGACGAACAAACAGGCTCCATCGTATTCGGCAGATATTATAAAAAAGGTAATGAACCAATTGAAGCAAGCAAAAAGGTGAAGGTTCAAAACAACAGCCAGGAAGAGAAATCTTTTAAACTAGAAGTGGAGTATCACGGTGAGCGTAAAGGCATTCAAGATGCCGTGAAGAACGGTGTAAAAGTGGCGGTGCCTTCATCGATTACAGTGGGAGGCGGCCAAGTACAGGAGATCCAGCCAAAAATAACGATTCCAACCAGCGCTGCGGCAGGAAGATATGAAGGGTATATTCATGTGACCAACGCGAACAATCCAGCCGAATCCTATCAAATTCCATTTGCTGTTATGGCGACGGAAAAAGGATTTGATTATGTCAAAGCGACTAGACCATCCGTGACAAATACAACACCTTTCTGGGAACTTAATGACAAACAGATCCATTTCATCATGAAGTTGAACAGCCCAATGACAACCATGGATGTGCTTGTAAAAGACGGTAAAACAGGAGAAGCTGTAGGGTTCATAGGGACAGCGAACACTAACTTTCCAATAGATAGAGAAGTGTTTCTTACGGGTGCGTTCAGCGGTACGGTCTTACCATTTACAAATGATCTGTCCCAGCCAATCAGTGATGTTCCTATAAAGCTTCCAGCAGGCGACTATATACTGGAACTGATTGCACACGATGAGGATGGGAAATCATATGTGGTAGACAATCCACTTATCGTGGACAATACAGCACCAGAAGTCAACATGGATATAAAATCGGGTGTAATCGAAATCAATGATTCTATGTTTACAGTAGAAGATGGCCAAAAAGCGGTGTGGCTGCATGGAACAGCTAAGGATGAGACAGTGGATCTATTACAATCTAAAGGGTTGGACATCGATCAATCGTCCAACACTATGGCTTACTATACAGGTGCCTCTGGATATATGGCTGGGTTCTTCCCTATTCAAGCGAATGGAGATGTGAAGTTAGGAATTGAGGAAAGTGATATTGCAAAACAACCTATGAGATTGTGGTTGAGAACGTGGGATACTGCAACGGCAGTTGGTTACCAAAAGTATTACTTCATGAAAGAAGGAACGGAATATACGACTTCCAGTTATAACAAGAAAGAGTTAAAAGTCGACGATAGCTTTACGATGACACTCAGCCTTAATAATGTGAAACAGCTTGTCTCGGGAGAATTTAATGTAGAGTACTACAAAGACTTCTTCAAGTTTTCGAACGTGAAGCTGAACAAGGCAGTCAAACAATATGCAAAGGAAAAAGGCTTACAGGTATCACTAGATAAACCTGTTGTGACGGAAGGTACATTCAATAATAGTTTGAAAATCGGTGCTTCTATTACTGGAAAAGCATTCAGAGGACTGGATGGAGATATGCCGTTCCTCGATGTAACGTTTAAAGTATCGAATGATGAAGTTTACGATGAAATTCCTGGATTTGAGGTAAAGAAGGGGTCTTATAAGAAATCCGGACAAACAGCAGACACTGCTATTCCTTTTTACGGCACTGAAGATCTTAAAATAATTCCTACACATACACAGTTGCTGGGATCCATCTTACCGGAAGCATTTTTGATAGGTGAATCAGGATCAGAATTTTTGAAAAAATGGGATTATTCAAAAATAGGAGCACAAGTATACGCTCTCTCTAGAAGTGGTAAAAAATATCCAGGAACAATTGATAAGAGTGGAAAATTCACAGTCAATGATATTCCTGCTTCCGATCAAGTATATACAGCTGTTTTCGATGTTCCGGGGCATCTTAAAGTGATGAAGAAATTCATTCCTGGATATCATGATGCAAATGGAGAGCTACGAGGGCAATTTTTAAGAATTGGTCAGAGAAGTCTTGCAGGGGATGTGAATGGTGACAAAATGATTGATATCCTCGATATCCAGAGTGTCGTTGATGCATATGGTACGAAGGATTCATCCATCGTGCCGCAAGATATCAATCAAGACGGAGAGGTGAACGAGACAGACATTCGCTTCGTTGAGAAAAATTTCTTAACGAAGGGACCGGATGCGCCTGCCGATAAACAGCCGAAAGAAAAAATTGGAAAAAAAGGTCTGGAATACTTCCTGCGCCTGATCGGACTGGAGCCAAAGCAATAGCAAGAAAAGAGGGGAAGGAATGCAGAGCATACCTCCCTTTCTTTTCTCCCTTTCTTTTTTATAAAATAAGAAGAGCAGAGTTAAGAAAAGTTGATAAGACCTCTTTTTTAGAAGATATGTACGGAGTACCAGGTTTCTTCAACAAAAGGGCACCGACCCATCAGGTTAGCATAACTGGCCTCCACCCCTTGAAAATACTTTTGATGATAATTGTATAAGGTAGTAAACCTTCATGCCCTATCTAGATGTATATCGGGATGTATTCCCCAAGCCCAGGCAACTCCATAAGCCCGTTTACCCCCTCTCCTATTTGGAAGGGGGGTTTTTATTAATTTGGGAGACCTTAAAAGATAACCACAATTAGGAGGGATTTAGTGAAAACGGAAGATGAAAAAACCTAAGATGGCTTAAATGAGATCTTTGAAATTATTAATGCTAAAGGTGATACAGGAGAACTAAAAGAAATCATCCAAAAATCAGATGAACAAAAAATAAATGTAGACAAATAAACTTTCTGCGTCTATCAAATCGTAAAAGCCCTTCTCTTAAATGAGAAGGGCTAATCTGTTAATATTTTAAAACAAAAAAGACTGTAGGCAAAAGCGGTTGTATCTAATTGTTAAAACAAAGTTGATTGAAACGGAAGGTGCGAGACTCCTGCGGGAAAAGCGCGTCCAAGGGAGACCCCACAGGCGCAAAGGCGCCGAGGAGGCTCCCGGACCGCCCGCGGAAAGCGAGTGCCTGGAGTGGAAATCAACGTTCGAATTTTTAAAACCCTCAAAAAAACTGTAGACAAACTCGATTTTCATCGAGTTTGTCTACAGTCTGTCTCTCTTTTCAAGAGAGTTTTTTGCATAAGTGTTATTTAGCTAACCAGGAGCTTTGTTTAATGACGAACTGAAAAGAGTGATATGTTTGAATAAAAAACTTTTCATTTTATCTTTAATAGATTTGCCTTTACTTTCCCCTCTTTACAGTCAGCTGTTGAGGCTTTTTTCTAGTTGATAATGAAAATAAGAGCAGGTGAATTGGACAAATTAAGACCTGATTTACAAAATCTTAACATTGGATTAATGTGGGGTTTATATTGAATGATTACGATTGAACCGTAATAAACAGTAATAAACATTAAAAATTCCACATTAAATGGGGCACTTTGTATGAATTACACATTCAAGAAGAATTGTTACAAGTCTATTCAAGCTGTGATGTTAGAAGTGAGTGTACTAGGATTAGCTGCTTGTGGAGCTACTAAAGAGGAGGCTGCTCCAGTTTTAAGGATCCAAGTTCGTTAACCCTGAAAGAATGAAGTCGCCATTCGTCCTGAAATTTTACAATTAGTTTCTGCTGGTGAGGATAGCTTGGATTAACAAGTGAACTGGGGAATTTTAATAAAGTTTGTCCTCTAGAAAAAGTCGATGTGATTGTCTGCGAGCAACCATTTCCAGAGGAATGGAGAAATCATTCAAAATTAGAGGAAATCAATTGGATTCAAGCATAGCGCATAAAAGGACATATCGAGATGGAAGAGGGAGTACTCTCTTTTTTGATTAGATTTTTATTGATAGCAGGTATAAAAGCTAGAAAGAGAATTTAATAGATAGAATGAGAAAAGGGGCTATATAGCATGAGTTTCATTGCGATAGATTTAGACGGAACATTATTAAACGACCAGAATGAAATTAGTGAAGAAAATATAAAGGCGATTCAATATGCCCAAGATAGAGGCTTTGAAGTAGTTATTTCAACAGGACGAGCTTATTTTGACGTTCAAACAATTTGTGAAAAAGCCGGGATTTCCCCATTTGTAATCGGGACAAATGGCGCAACCATCCATTCCAAAAGCGGAAAGTGCATTTCTTCAATTACGATAACTAAAGATTGTGTCGAATCTATACTCCAATGGTTAGATGAACGGAATTATTATTACGAAGTGTTTACTGATAAAGCCATTTATACTCTTAAAAAGGGTAGAGAACATTTCCATAATGAGATTAAAAGTTTGAAAAGCGCCGATTTGAATACAGATATGAAAGAATTAGTTGAAGTAGCGGAAAGGCAATTTGACCAGTTTGGATATGTTTTAGTTGAAAACTATCATGATATCTTAAAACAGGAGGAAGAATTCTATAACATATTGGCATGTTCTTTTGATAAAAAGAAATTAGAAGAAGCATGGAACCAATTCAAACAGTTTGATGAGTTGATGGTTGTTTCATCTGCTGATCACAACATTGAAATGACTAGTAAAAGAGCTTCAAAAGGAATGGCCCTTGAAAAATTGGCTTTTTTGATGAATGGCTCCCTAGATCAGGCTATGGCAATCGGGGACAGCAACAATGATTTATCCATGTTCCAGAAAGTTGGATACAGCGTAGCGATGGGAAATGCGAAAGATGTCATAAAAGCTGTTTGTACAACGACAACCCTTAATAATGATGAGAATGGGGTAGCTTATGCGATTTATCGATATATGGAGAACTTCGTGGTTCAAAAATAAGTGTCAATGCCGAAGGAGAGAGCGATAAAATGGCATGGATATATATCATAATCGCAGGACTTTTGGAAATCGTCTGGGTGATCGGTCTTAAATATTCTCACGGATTCACCAAAATTATACCTAGTATAGTAACGGTAGTTATTATAATCTTTAGTTTCTTTTTACTTTCAAAAGCTTTACATTCCATTCCCTTAGGAACTGGTTACGCCATTTTTACTGGATTGGGAACGGTGGGAACAGTAGTAACTGGGATGCTTTTTTTGGGAGAGACCATTAATCCACTGAAAGTATTTTTTGTGGCTTTAATGATATTTGGAATAATTGGAATAAAAATTAGTCCAGCACAACCTAAAAATTAAAGAAAATGAAATGATTTATACAAGGTTAGGGGATGATTCGATGGCTTGGTTTTTTCTTCTTATTGCCGGATTTGCCGAGATTGGTAGTGTAATAAGCTTGAAACGTACAGACGGGTTTAAAAAATTACTCCCCTCTGTAGCGTGTCTTCTGCCAAAAACCTCTATTGAAATAAGATCCATTAAAAAACAATGTATCAACAAGTATTAGTTTAAAGAACATAAAAAATATTTCAAATAACTTTGATGAAGTAACTAACTGAATCGAGGTCAATGCAAAAACTAGTATTAATTGAATATTTTCCTAATTAATAAAGGTGAATTTTGAGTTTTAACGAAAACCGCTAATTACTTTCATATTTATGAGGGGGGATTGTTTATGGCAGTAGCACAGAAGCAGGTCAAAAAATGGTTTACCTTATGTATCTTAATTTTGGGAGGAGGAACAATATTTAAATTATCATCCTTAAAAGATGCTTTTTACGTTCCGATGCAAAAATATTTTCATCTTTCACATACCCAAATAGGTTTGGCATTATCTGTATATGCTATTGTACAAATGTTTGGTTATGTAGTCTCCATTTATATCACTGATAGATTTTCTAAAAGGAAGTTAATTCCGATTGGATTGATTGGTGTAGGTGCAACTGGGATTTATTTATCTACTATACCAAGTTATTATGGAATTTTAGCTTCTTGGGGAGTAATGGCTTTATTTACAGAGATTACTTTTTGGCCAGTATTGATAAAAACCGTTAAATTGCTTGGAGACTCCGACGAACAAGGCAGGATGTTTGGATTTCTTGAAGCTGGCCGTGGTGTTGTAGATACAATCGTTGCATTCTCTGCTCTAGGTATATTTATTTGGTTAGGATCTGAGTCATTAGGTTTCAGAGCCGCAATTTTATTCTTTGCCTTGATTACAATTATTGTTGGTATTATTAGTTATTTCTTTATAGAGGACGATATTATTGAAACGTTTGATAAGGGTGGAGAAGAAATTAGTAAAAATAAAGTAGCTTTGAAAGGTGCGATTCAAGCAATTAAAACTCCCATACTGTGGTTTTCCTCATTTACAATATTTTGCGTTTATACGGTTTACGCAGGTTTAACTTACTTTATTCCGTTCTTGGAAGAAATTTATGGAATGCCGGTAGCGTTATTAGGTGCATATGGGATTATAAACCAATACGGATTAAAAATGATAGGCGGTCCCATCGGTGGATTCTTAGTTGATAAAAAATTTAAATCAGCGACAAAATACCTTAGATTTACATTTCTCTTATCCATTATTGCAATGATAATTTTTATTATGCTTCCACATGACAAAATGAATATTTATATAGGAATAATTGCGACACTTGGCTTCGGATCGATTGTATTTACTCAACGGGCTGTGTTTTTTGCCCCATTAGATGAAATTGATATTCCAAAAGAAATAAGCGGTGCTGCCGTATCAGTAGCTTGTTTAGTTGGTTATGCTCCTTCAATTTTCGCCTTTGCCATGTATGGTAATATTCTGGATCACAATCCTGGAATTACTGGATATAGATATGTATTTTTGATTATGATTGCATTTGCAGCTATAGGTTTTATTATAAGTAACTATTCAGTTAAAATTTTAAAAAAGAAAAAACAAACTAACCGATATTTGGAAGATAATTAAATGAATGCTTAATTTTTTATCAATATATAAATTGTCTTAAATTTGGGTAACAAATGAAAATTGGATTAGAAACAGAAAGCTTTCACTTGCAGTTTATTATAGGTTGATGAATATTTTCGATTTTATCAGAAAAACAGCTGAATTAGGATTAGACGGAGTCATACTTTACACAGAATAATTTTAGAAATGTGTCATCCATATGTTTCTACTTTTAAACGACCTAAAGGTTCGGGGGGAGTAAGCGAAGTAAGGAAAGGATCATTTAAGATGTAAAAACCGTATTTCAATCAAAAACTGATTGATCCTTTAACAACATACTATCCAAGTGATGATCTTTTAGAACAAATGTTATTGGCCCAAGATAATGAAATTAAAGAATCTGTACAAACGGTCAAAAAGTTACGAGAAAAATATTGTAGATAAAAAGGAGATTTTTATTATGAAAGAAGCAGTTTTAACAAGTAATGCGCCACAACCTATTGGACCATATTCCCAAGCGGTATTATCAAAAGGGATTCTCTATATTTCGGGGCAACTCCCTTTAAATCCTAATACTAATAAATTAGCTATAGGCATTGAAGACCAAGCAAGACAATGTTTAGAAAATATAAAGCACATTTTAATAGAAAAAGGTCTAGAAATGAATTCAGTTTTGAAAACAACTATATTTGTGACTGATTTATCAGATTTTCAAACTGTAAATGAAATTTATGCGGAATATTTTTCGAAGCCTTTTCCAGCTAGGAGTACCATTCAGGTAGCAGAATTACCTATGAATGCAATGATTGAAATTGAATTGATGGCCGAGGTAAAAAGGTGACCAATTATTCTTTTTTGGGGAGAATGTGTTTCGTCGTTTAGTTGCTGGTTCTTCCCTAATTTAAGAGAACTTTCGTAAGCAAAGTCGTTAAGTAGAAATTAATTCAAATAAAAATAGAAGTCGAACAAAATTTAGTTTAATTTCTTCTCGGCACAATAAATTAACATAAAGGTGGGTAAAACATGAAAATTGGATTAGAGACAGAAAGCTTTCACTTGCAGTTTATTACAGGTCGAATGGATATTTTCGGTTTTATCAGAAAAACAGCCGAATTGGGATTAGATGGAGTCATGATCAATATTGTTCCATGGCCAGGGTTACCAGGAATTGGTACATTAGAATCATTTGAACCGGAATACTTAGACAAGGTGAAAAAAGAAATTCAAAAGTATGGATTTTTCGCTGAAATCGATACAAATGGAACCGATCCGAAACATCTAACTGAGGTCATTGAGGCCGCGCATAGAATTGGAGCGGATGTCATTCGTACGTATACCTGCATGGGAGAATATGATCCAGACAGATTGAGAAGAGCTCCTGAAGATATTAAACAAATTGTACCATTATTAAAGAAATATAGAATCAAGCTTGCTGTTGAAAATCACGAGGAAGAGTTAACGGATGAAGTGATTCAAATCATTAAGGAAGTCAACAGCCCTTGGGTTGGTGCTCATTGTGATTTCGGGAATGCAATGATGGCATGGGAGGACCCGATTGAAGCTGTAAGAAAATTAGCACCATATGCCTTTACAACTCATTTTAAGGATCATATTATCGTCCATGATGGCGAAGATTACAGGGTATGTGGCGTACCTGCTGGGACTGGTAATATCGATTTGGAAGAATGTTTTAAAATATTGATTGAGAATTCAATGTTGACTAGAATCAACGTTGAAATGTGCTTCCCGTATGCCATCCATTTTAAGAGAGAGCCTGGTACAGGCGGAGTCTTTGCAGTAGGCGAAGGAGCATTTAAGGTGGGACAACCTCCTTATGATTTAAATGTAATTAAGCCATTGGATTACTATTATCCGCCAGCAGAACTTCTAGAACAAATGATTGAGGATCAAGAAAAAGGTGCAGAGCAATCGGTTAGATATGCACTTGCATTAAGGGATAAATACTGCCGCTAAATAAAAAACAGGGAGAGGTTCTTTCGGGAATAATCTCCCTATTTATTTTGCAGAAGGGTGCTTGAGTTTAACAATAGGGTTGCTACGCAACACTTTCTTATGGAACTAAAGGGGCAGATTAGTTCAAGAAGCAAATAATATACTAAAAGAGCCATTTCGCTAATAAATTCAGTTTAAGCAACTTATTTCACAATAATTACAAATTATAAAACCAAATTCTATCTTTTTAATGTAGAAAAAGGACTGAAGAATAACAAGAATCGACTTCCTTCAGCCCCATTAGTTAAAAATATTTATGCATTATTCGAACTTAACATTTTTCTCCTTTTATTTCCTTTTTCTTTCTATTTCTTTTATAAATGATTCTCCTTCAATATCTAAATTTGGTAGTAGTTTATCTAACCACTTTGGCAAGTACCAAGAAGCTTCTCCCATTATGATCATTACTGCTGGTACAATAGCCATTCTTACTACAAAAGCATCAAATAGAACGCCAAATGTGAGAGAAAAGCCCATTGCTTTAATTATTGGATCTGGAGCTAACATGAATCCAGTAAATACTGAAATCATAATCAACCCAGCAGCTGTTACTACTCCACCACTATCTCTCATTCCTGCTAAAACAGCTTCGCGTGCATCCCCAGTATGTGTAAATACTTCACGCATTCTACTAACTAGAAAGACCTCATAATCCATTGCTAACCCAAATAAAATCCCTATCACAATGACTGGTAAGAAGCTTAATACAGGATTAACAATGGGAAATCCAAATAAATCAATTAAATTTCCATCTTGTATAACAAATACAGTGAATCCTAATGTTGCACCTAATGAAAGTAAAAATCCTAGAACTGCTTTTAATGGAACTAGAATAGACCTGAATACTAGAACTAATAAAATGAATGAAAATCCAATAATTAATAAAGCGAATATTGGCAATGCATCACTCAATTTCTGTGATATATCAATGTTTACCGCCGTAGTACCTGTAACCATTAATTTTAACTGTTCGGATTTTTCCAAGGTCTTTGCCTTTTCTCTAATATCGTCTACAAGATCTTTTGTTTCTGAATCAGATGCTCCTGTCTCTGGAGTTATAGAAATAAGATACAATTCTCCAGAAGGTCCAGGAATTGCTGGACTAACATTTTTTACATTTGATAATCCACTTAACTCTTCTATAGTATCTCTTAATGCTACTTGTGGATTGGTTGTTTCGCTTGATGTTTTAGCGGCTACATTTAATGTTGCATGATGGCCTGGGCCATAAGCTTTGCTAAGTAAATCATATGCTTTTCTTTCAGTTGTCTCTTCATTTTTCGAACCGTTATCTGGTAATGCGAGTTCCATATGGGAAATAGGGATAGCAATTATAGAAAGAAGTATAATTCCAATAACTGCTACCCTCCACGGGCGTTTTGCTACAAAATTTCCCCATCTATCGGAAGTAGTTTGTTTTTTATCGCTTTTAATAATTTTGCTTAAAAAAGTATTTTTTCTATCTGGACCCACTTTATGTCCCATCAGACCTAAAAAAGCTGGAACCACAATTATTGCAATAAATATTGCTAATAATACGCATAGAGCAGCAGATAGACCCATCATTGTTAAAAATGGTATTTTTGCAACAGATAAACCTAAGAGCGCAATGATGACTGTTATGCCAGCAAACACTACAGCACTCCCGGCTGTTCCATTTGCAATTGCTACAGACTCTTGGACAGAATATCCTTCTTTTCTTTGGTGTCTAAAACGAGTCATAATAAAGAGAGCATAATCAATGCCTACTGCCAGTCCCAACATTGCTGCTAACGTTATCGAAACAGAGGTAATTTCCAAATAATTTGTTCCAATCACAATTAATAAAATTCCTATAGCTAGTCCAATAACCGCCGTAATAATTGGCAACCCGGCCGCTAGGAAGGAAATAAAAGTAATTGCCAATATAACATAAGCAACAACTACCCCAATTACTTCTGTGATTCCTCCAATTTCCATTTCAGAAAATAAAACATCACCAGCTAATTCTGTTTGAATACCTGCATCACGTGTATTTTCAATGTTTTCTATAATATTTTCCTTTGATTTTTCCGATACCTTGTCTGCTGCTACATTATAAGTAACAATTGCATAACCTATTTTCTTATCTTTACTTAAATTCCCTAACTCTAATGGGCTTGCTACAGAAACAATATGTCCATCTTTTTCTTTTATCACTCTCAATGTATCCGTAATTACTTTATTAATCTCTTCAGAATCTAAGGTTTTATTTTCAGGTGCTTTTAATACTAACTGTACTTGACCTCCGGTATTAGAGGGAAATTCCTTTTTAATGAGTTGAAGGGCTTTTTCTGATTCTGATCCAGGTATAGACATGTCTTCAGAAAAATTTGGTCCCAGATTCATTGCAATAATTGCTATCGCAAGGAGAACTGTTAATGAGCCTCCAATTATTTTTTTACTATTGTTTGCCGCCCATTTTCCTAATTTATAAAGATACTTTGCCATTAACAGCTTCCTTTCATCCTAATATTACATACAACACATTAAAACAACTTATTAGTAAACGACAAGTTATTATTTGAACACCTTGTTGTTTTAATGACGTAGACAAAGTATATTAAAGCTAATTGAAGGTAACAATATGCAAAATGAAAACATGTGTTATTAAATAGTCATTTATTATTATTTTGTTTATTTAAAAACATATTGAACAGAATTGGTTAATAAGTAGGAGGGAAAAACGTGGTTGGTACAAAAGGAAACCGAAGAACATTGTATAGTAAAAAGGTAATTATAGAGGCGTTTTTACTGCTATTACAAGAAAAAAACTTAAATAAAATTACTGTTACGGATATTTGCAAAGAAGCAGATATTAATCGTGGAACTTTTTATTCTTATTACAATGATCCATTTGATTTAATGAGAAGTATTGAAGAAGAAATGATAGAGAAAATGATGAGTACAATTCATATTTCAGGAGAACAAAATATACTTAATGAACTTTTAAAATTGATACATATAAATAAGGAGCCCTGTAAAATCATTTTTAATGAAAAAAATAGCTCTCATGTACTAAATACAGTTTTGAATTCTGCTCATGATATAACAATTGCAGAAATAAAAAAACAGTTACCAAATGCTGATGAGACTCATTTAGAATATTTTTTCACTTATTCGACAGGAGGAATCATTGAAGTAATTCGAAAATGGATAAATGATGATATGAAAATTCCAACTGAAGAAGTTGTACAAATCTTAGAAAGTATGAACGTCACCTAATCTCAATAAACAGTAATTTAATATTATGAATAATTGTCATTAATAGGAATAGAGATTCATTAAAAAAAGACCTTTATCCTTGAGTAATTTGCTTAAAATCATTCTATACCGAATTAGCTAAAAGATGGTAAACTTTTCGTGAAAATGTGAAGAGTTTCACTTAAACTAACGGGTGCGTTAGCTGAAGATCGGAGCTTCCTTTAAGGTAGCTCTTTTTTGTATGAAAACACATTAGTGAAAGACCATACTAAAATAAGCCCACCATAATTCTAATTTTTTGAAGGACTAAGTGTACCTTGCGTTATTTTGATTGGTTATGCAGTTTGTTGTTCAGATGGAGGGATTGTTGTATATCCTTTCTTTTTTAGGTATTCGATCATTTTTAATTCTTTGTTCATTTGTTTTTCTTCAAGGTAATTTGACCCTAGTTCATGATAAGGTTCTCCTGTTTTTAAGATGTTGTAAGCAATCGTCAATAGTAAATGAGCAGAAGCGATTCGTCCCTTCATTTTTCCCTGTCGTTTGGTAATCCTTTTTCGATGTGAAGCAATTCGATTATTTTGCCTTGAGGTTGCCAGTACACACTCTACGGCCATCGTTTTTAATGCTTTGTTTCCTTGTGTGGTTTTACTTGTTTTTTTACCGGTACTTTCATAATTTCCGGGACTCACACCAGCCCATGATGCAAGATGTTTAGCCGACTTAAATACGGACATATTAACACCCATTTCTGCTATAAAAGTGGCTGCGGCAGCTTTGTTCACACCAGGTATACCATCCAATAATTCTACTTCCTTACGATAGGGGGACAGGAGTTGATCGATTTGTTTTTCCAATTCTTCTATGGTTTGTTCTAAATAACCCATATGCTCCCAATGGTAACGCAAACATATCACGATGATGACGGCGAATACGACCATTAATTGCACTGGCAATGTCAGTAATACTTGCTTTTGTTCGCCAATCCACCATTTTTCGAAGACCATCGGTCTCTATTTTTTCACCGTTTAGAATCGCTTCAAGGATACGGCGTCCCGATACTCCAAAAATGTCTGATAGAACGGATGTTAGCTTGATATTAGCATCTTGAAGGATTTTGTGAATGCGATTCTGCTCTGAGGTGCGATGATGAATCAATTTTTTTCGATAACGAGTAAGATCTCGTAAATCACGAATATCCTCCGGTGGAACAAAATTGCTTTCAATAAGTCCGCATCTTAGAAGCTGGGCAAGCCATTCGGCATCTTTCACATCAGTTTTACGCCCTGGAACATTTTTGACATGTCTTGCATTGGCAAGAACAAGGTGAAAAGAACCTTCGAGTATATTCCATATTGGTTTCCAGTAGACTCCGGTACTTTCCATCACAACATCGGATACCTGAAGGGTAGCGAGCCAATCACTTAAAGCCAAGAGTCCCGTTGTTGTAGTTGAAAAAGTTTCAATAGAGGTCTTTGGCTTTTTATCTAATGGACCAAATAATACACAGGCTACTACTGTTTCTTGGTGTACATCTAGGCCAGCACACCGTTCAATCATTGCTTCCATAGGAGAAATCACCTCAAAAAAAGATTAACAATACATATGACAGGAGATTTGTTACAAAAATTTTTGTATCCGTACTAGTAGTACACTAAATGGTTCTTCCATACTGTCACAACCAGTTTCTTATACAGGGTATCTTTCTTAAGATCCACCAAAAAAGGTTCAGCCTGGTTGTATTGTTATCACCATTATTGTCAACAGTTTAATGGGTTAGACTTTATTTTGGGGTGATGAGCAGGTTTCGTGGTAGATGGTGGCGGCGGGGATCGCCGCCATAGAATTTCTTATGGCACTAACGGGGCAGGATAGTTCCATAAGGAATACTGTTAAGTGACATTAAATTTAAAACATAATAAAGTTGTTTAAAAACGTCAGTCATGTTATTCCATTAAAGGGCCATTTTCTGGAATAAGAGAAGGGAATAATAGAAAGTGAATCGACACTCTAAGTTATTTAATTAACTCCTGATAGTGGAACATATATATAGAAAACACCATTCTCTATTTGAATGGTGTTTTTCTATAGTAAATTTGATTTCAACATGGTTTTTGGTAAAGTTACCCAACCTATAGATGTTATCCATGGAGCTAATAACTTATTAATAATCCAGAGTCCTTATCCATTATCATGTAGTTTTTTATAACTATTACGATTGTCAAACTAATGTAACAAACAAAAACTATTATATATCTAGAATAAAAAATCAATATATTCGTCATGATGGTTGTTACGAATTGCTTTCTTTTTTCGATATGCAATGTAAAGGGATTGATTGAATTATTTTATGATTTATATGGAGGGAAAAACATTGAATAATAGTACATTTTTAATTACAGGTGGTACAGGATCATGGGGTCTTGAAATTGTGAAACAGATTTTTGATCATAATCCGAAAGAAATTCGTATTTTTTCACGGAATGAAACAAGACAAGTTGAGATGCAACAACAATTTGCTAATGATGATAGATTCAAGTTCATTATCGGTGACATCCGTGATAAGGAAGAACTTATGCAAGCATGTGAGGGTGTCGATTATGTTTTTCATCTGGCTGCATTAAAACATGTACCTGTTTGTGAATATCAACCTTTTGAAGCCATAAAGACAAATGTACTTGGTACGCAAAATGTGATCGAAGCAGCCATTGAAAACGATGTAAAAAAAGTCATATACGTTTCAACTGATAAAGTTGCGGATCCGTCAAATACTTACGGAATCACGAAGGCTCTTGGAGAAAAGCTAATTATTCATGCAAATTTAAAAGAAACAAACACTAAATTTATTTGTGTAAGAAGTGGTAATGTTCTCGGATCCAGTGGCAGTGTTATTCCTATTTTCAAAAGTCAAATAAAACAATTTTCACAAATAGGGATTACTGATCTAGGTATGACACGTTTTTTCTTATCGATTGAAGATGCCGTTCAATTGTTGTTTAAGGCAACAATTAACGGTAAAGGTGGAGAAACATATGTTATGAACATGCCTTCTATAAAGATAGCTGATCTAGCCAAAGTGTTAATTGAATCATCAGGTAAAAAGAATATTGAAATAAAGGAAATAGGTGTTCGTCCAGGAGAAAAATTGAATGAAACACTCTTCACCGAATGTGAAAGCAGCAGAACTGTATATTTTGATAATGATTATTTTGTAGTCCTGCCTTCTATTACTATGCCAGGACTTCAAGAACATTATACTAGCAGTACACCGGTAAACCTGAAGGAATATAGTTCTGCTACAAAGCAAATTTCAAATAGTGAAGTAGAACAAATGTTAATGAAAGGCGGTTTTCTGTCGTGGAACGAAAATTGACGATCTCATCCTATGTAAGGTGCTGATATATGATGGGGTATGTTGGCGAATTAAGGAAAGCTGTAGGACATCGACCAGTTATCTTGGTTGGTGCGGTTGTGATTCTAATTGATAAAGATAATGGTGTTCTATTACAACAACGTAAAGAACCGGAGGGTTTATGGGGCATTCCTGGCGGTTTAATGGAGCTAGGAGAATCAACTGAAAATACAGCAAAAAGAGAATTGTATGAGGAAACCGGCCTTCTTGTAGATAATCTCACCTTAGTTGGTGTATTTTCTGGAAAAGAATACTTTGTAAAATTACAAAATGGAGACGAGTTTTATGCTGTAACAGTTGTTTATACTTCGAAAGATTTTAAAGGAGAATTGTTAGTATCCGATACAGAATCTTTAGGTTTACGTTTTTTTAAGTTGGATGCAATCCCAGAAGGTATGATGGACTCTCATAAAGACATTTTCCATAATTTCTTAAAAACCGGAAATTTTATTAATTGAATTTTAATAGGCTGAAGAAATACACGGATAGTATGACTGTATGTAATATGATGATATTTGTTAATGATAAAGGCAGGGGAAATAAGTTGAAAAAAAGTATTGTTTTTACTGGAGGCGGATCTGCTGGCCATGTAATGGTCAACCTAGTGCTGATCCCGAAGTTTATTCAGGCAGGTTGGGATGTTCATTACATTGGCTCTGAGAACGGAATCGAGAAACAATTAATGACAAGTGTCCCCTCCGTTCAATATTATAGCGTTTCAACTGGGAAGTTAAGGCGCTATTTTGATTGGAATAATGTGAAAGATCCCTTTAAAGTAATCAAAGGAATTTTCCAATCGTATCGGTTATTTAGGAAGGTAAAAGCTAATGTTGTATTTTCTGCAGGAGGATTTGTAGCTGTACCTGTCGTTTTAGGGGGATGGTTAAACAAAGTTCCAATCGTGATTCGTGAACCTGATCGGACACTAGGACTTGCCAACAAACTATCTCTTCCTTTTGCAACAAAAGTATGCACGACTTTTCCTGATACTGGACAAGACCTAAAGACCAATAAGACAATTCATATCGGTGGTATTATTAGAGATGAATTGAAAAAAGGCCATTACAATAGGGGGTTGTCCCATTGTGGATTTACAGAAGAGAAACCCGTGTTGCTAGTTATGGGTGGAAGTCAGGGCGCGCAACGTATTAATGAAACTGTCAGATTATGTTTAGATAAATTACTAACAGATTTTCAAGTTGTACACATTTGTGGTAAAGAAAAAGTCGATCCATCAATTCAGGTAAGAGGCTATCAACAATTTGAATATATCAACGAAGAATTATCTGATGTCATGGCTATGACCGATTTTGTGGTTTCAAGGGCAGGTTCAACAGCTATTTTTGAATTATTGTCTTTGCAAAAGCCAATGCTTCTTATTCCACTTTCCAATGGTGCCAGCAGGGGAGAGCAAGTCTTAAATGCTCAATCTTTTCAAAATGCTGGATATGCAGAAGTACTTCTACAAGAGAATTTGAACAATGATACATTTATCGATGCGATATACATGTTATATCAAAATCGGGAAAAATACATCGAAAATATGAAAAAGAATAAAGATAATCAGGCAATAGAAAAACTAATTGATTTAATTAGGAAAGTGGCTGAAAGAAGTTTTTGGCTCAGGAAATTTTTATAAATGTAAATACTAGTGTGTGATTAGTCAAGTTGAAGAATTAAATCTGTATCTAAATTCGATAACTCGGAGGAAAAAATGAAAGTACTTATCGCAGATGATGAAAAAGATATGTTGAAAATTTTAAAGGCTTATTTTGAGAGAGAAGGATTTCATGTTTTTCTAGCTGAAGATGGAGAAGAGGCACTGACTATTTTTTATAGTAACAAAATCAATTTAGCTATATTGGATTGGATGATGCCTAAGGCAAATGGTTTGCAAGTTTGTAAAGAAATAAAAAGTAAAAGTGACACAAAAGTATTAATGCTCACGGCGAAAAGTGAAAATGAAGATGAGTTAGCAGCGTTAAAGATTGGAGCAGATGATTACGTTAGGAAACCTTTCCATCCAGGAATTCTATTAGCAAGAGCAAAGAAACTACTTCGTAAAGAGAAGATCGTTCAATTAAAAGACTTAAAAATTGACTTAGAAGCAAAAAAAATTTATAAAAAGGAAAAAAAATTGAATGCGACAAAAACGGAATTTGAACTTTTGAGATGCTTTCTAAATCATAAAGGGAGTATACTAACACGAAAAAAACTCCTTGATATCGTCTGGGGATTTGATTACTTTGGGGAAGAAAGAACGGTTGATACACATATAAGAAGGCTAAGAGATAAAATCGGAGAAGGCGTGATCAAAACTCATAGAGGGTTGGGATATAGTTTGGAGGAAGAAGATGAATAAGCTTGGAAGAAAGCTATCCCTAAGCATCTCCTTAGCAGTAATCGTCATTTTTTCTATCTCAATCTTGCTTACTCAATATTTTTTACCTAAATATTACTTGCATAAAACAAAAGAGAGGTTAGAGCAAGTTTCTAATGAGATAAAAGAAATGGATGAGACTACATTTATTCATTCCAAAGAAACTATTGAAAATAAATATGGAATAACAATTGTTTACGAGCCTATTCATAGTAATGTAGATGAATTAAATGAAGTAGTATTTAGTCAATTATACAAAAAACGAATCACATTAAATAAATTTTGGATTACAGAAGAAACACTTCAAAAATTGGCAGAAGGAAAAAAAGTGAATAAAATATATGACCAGGGAAAGTTAAAATCAAGCTTCTTAGTCAGTTTTATGCAAAGAGACGATATGCTCGTGTTAGTCGGCAATTCCATTGTACATTTTAGTGATACGGCAAAAATCGTCAATGAATTTAATTTATATATGTTGCTATTTTCTATTATCCTCATCATTGCGTTAGTCTGGGTATTGTCAAAAAGGATAACCACTCCGTTGAAAGAGTTAAAAGATGTTTCTAAAGATATTTCAGAATTAAAATTTGAAACTGTTCATATCAAAACAAATGATGAAATTGAGGAGCTTGCCAACAGCATTAATTTGATGAGTGATAAGCTTAATAAGGCTCATCAAGACTTAAAACGAAAAAATGTGAACTTAAAAATAGTTATGTCTGATCTTACGCATGAACTGAAAACACCGTTGTCTTTAATAAAAGCATATTGTGTAGGAATCAAAGATGGGCTAGACGACGGTACTTATATTGACACGATTATAAAACAAACAGATAATATTTCCAAAGTAATAGAGGATTTATTAAACTTTTCAAAAATTGAAAGAGATGAGATTGAAAAGACCACTTTTGATCTTATCGACTTATTTCATACGTGCCTTGTAAAACATAAAATTGAGATCGAAACAAAAGAAATAGATGTAAGAATTTCTAATTCTCACTTACAACAATTATTTGTGTTGGCGGATAAAGAGAAGATCGAGATGGTGTTTAACAATTTAATAAGTAATGCGATTAAATATACAGAAGATCATAAAATTGAAATTGAAATTGAGGATTTAAAACAAGAGACCGTATTTCAAATTAAGAATGGCACTAACATACAACAAACAGAAAAGATTGAGCAAATTTGGGAGCCATTTTGTGTATTAGAAGCATCCAGAAACAAAAAAGCCTCAGGTACAGGCCTAGGTCTTGCTATTGTTAAATCCATTCTTAATCGTCATCATTTTAAACATGGAGTCTCGATTTTCAATAATCAGATACAATTCTATATTTGTTTTCAAAAGAACCCTGTCAATCATTAGGGTTCTTTTTTTATGAGCTACAAAATCCAACGTAACTTTGTGGAGATTGTAAAACTAATGTAACAAATAGAAGTTATATTTTAGGTGAAGAGGAGGAATGAAAATTGAACAAAGTACTTATCGTATCAGTTGTTATTACTTTAGTTGTTACTTTCTTTACCGGCTGTGCTAAAGGAAGCCCTCAGCAAATAGCAATAAAAAAGCCTAAAAATCAAGCAAAATCTGTTGTAATTTATGAAGGGAATTCCAAAAAGGTATATGAACCTTTAAACAATTAAAGACGTTCCACTAATATTGAAAGAGTTCTTTTTTTAGTGAGTGTCAAAATGAGAGCAATCGTTCAGTTATTATTGACAAGAAAGAGGATGTACATGGAAGAATCAAAAAAGAAGAAACAAATTAAATGGAAAAAGTTCATCTTTATTGGATTAGTCACGTTATTAATCATTAGTAGTTTATTTGGTTACAGCATTTATGATGCCGTTGCAAAATCAGTAAACGATATGTATAAACCACTGCATGGCGATTCCAAGCAGCCTTCATTTACTTCACACGATCCGATATCAATCTTTTTGCTGGGAGTAGATGAACGACCTGGTGATATTGGGCGCTCAGATTCTATGATTGTTATCACCGTTAATCCAGAGACAGAAACATCGACAATGGTGAGTATTCCTCGTGATACGAGAGCATTCATTGCATCCAAGAACACCTATAATAAAATCAATTCGGCATATGCTTATGGCGGAATCGAAGGAACTGTCCAAACGGTCGAACAGTTTTTGAACATTCCTATCGATTATTACGTCAAAGTGAATATGAACGGATTTAAGGATATTGTAGATGCGGTTGGCGGTGTTACAGTGAATAACCCGTTTACTTTTACCCTAGAAGGTGTGCACATACCGAAAGGAAAACAACATATCGATGGCAAAGTAGCACTTGCATATGCTCGGATGAGAAAAGAAGACCCACGCGGTGACTTTGGTCGGCAACAGCGACAACGCGAGGTCATTAAACAAATTATTCATGAAGGATCTCAATTAACTTCATTAGCTAACTATCAAAAGATATTAAAAGCACTAGAAAAAAATGTTCAAACGAACTTAACAATGGATCAAATGATTGCTGTTCAACGCTCCTATATAAGTGCTGCTAAGCATATTAAACAAATGGAGATCCAAGGTGATGGAGGTATGGTTGGCGATATATGGTATTATACAGTGAGTGATGAAACAAGATCGACTTTATCCAACGAGCTTCGCCAACAATTGAATTTACCTAAAGGAAAATTTAATGAAAGAGTCGAGTAATAATTAGGTTTAATTTTTTTGGGGTAAAATCCTCAATAATACTATCGATCTTCAAGAATCGCTTTTCTTAATGAACTCCCTCAGTTTAATAGATAATGCTCACGAATACTCGCTTATTCGCAGGATTTCAAACCACATGGTATAGGTTGCTTTAGATGAACGAAAGAGATAGGACCGTTTTGATAAGATGAGGGCAGAATGAAATAGGGGATCTGTTAAAAAAAATGTTAGTTATGGAGCAAAAGTAGTTGATTTTAAACAGTTATCTAAAAATGTATCAAGTGCAAGATCTACTATTCTTACTGCGTCAGCTACTTTAGTAGCTGCTGGTATTGGTGCTCTTTATTGGTGGACAATTGTTGCTTTAGTTGGTTCAGCTGGTACTGCAGGTATTGCAGCTTATCAAATATATAGTGCAAGCAATTCAGCTAAGGCAGATATGAAAGAGGCTTATAATCTATTAAAATAAAGGATAGATAAAACTAATATGATATTATTACAAGGTTTTCTTATAAGTGCAGTGATTGTGTATTGTTTATATCAAATTATAGAAAAAAAACAAAAAAACAAAAAAACTAGACAATCTTATTACTTTGTACTTTTTTTATTTTTCTTATTATTATACTTTTTTAATGGTATAAATTAATGAACTATAAGAAGAAAAGAAATTAATCTCCCTCAAGTTAAGATATTTACTAACCCTGGCAAGAACTTAGATAGTTTTTGTCAGGGTTTTTATGTTTCTTAACTTGAGAATTGAAACTAAATACCTGTTAAACTTTGTTTACTTATCTTCTTATTCAAGAACAAAGGCTAATGTAAATTGAGTGAAGAAGGAGCATGGTGGATAACCGAAAAAAATTTATTGATAGCTTTGCGGGTATACTGCAGAATTTTTGGAGAATATGGAACCTGTTTTTTTACATCTACACAATTAATTCAGAGCGGAAAAAATATTAGAAATGTGGCTAAAAGCAAAGAATATACATGTCCAAGTAAAAAATTTCTCTGAAATTATATAAGGTTGTCCATAAATTCAGTATCAAAGTAAAGATTACTCATAAGCTTGTTGACAATACCGTTGAAGTAAGCGAATGGTCCTTTACGGATATTCACTCCACTTTTCACCTTCATAGCAAATTCCTTGAATGCTTGAGTTCCAATTGCTATTTCTTGTTCCCTAGTGAATGCTCTTTTGTTAGTAGAATAATCAACCACTTTATTAAACTGTTTAATTACCTTCCAAAATTCTTGAATAGTTTCAGCCTTTTCGTAGAATGAACCAACTAAATTACTAAATACATCTGGCACCCAATGGGCTACAAAATTCGCTTGTTTTAAAGAGGCTTTTAGAGAATTATCCACAGAATTGAACCGCAGCTTTACGTTTATTGTTTTTAATATTTTGTTTTAAGAAAGAAGTAGTTGTTTTAATGGCTGCACACTTCTTGGACTCTTTCACAGGGACCATGCCGGACATTTCATATTCCACAGGTTGAATAATGATGGCATTCGCTGTTTGCAACATATCCTTTTTTCTCTTCATTGGTACTTGGCGGATCATGCCTAGGTCTTCAAGTTTTTTCATTAAAGGTTGTACTGTTTTATAAGAAACTTCAAGCTTATCTGCAATTGTATTCTTACACATATAGCTCACACCGATTTGCTTGCAGCTGTGACGCTTTAAAATCTCTAACAATTTAATTAATCTAGCTTGTACATCTACACGTTTTACAGACGCACGAATGGCGTCTCGACAAACTCGTACATTCTTATTTAATTCTTCTACGTCAATGAAAGATGATAAGTTGTTATATGCTTCTTCATTTGCGATTACATAGATACGTTTCTTCATTAATTTGGTCTCTTTTAGGAAACAAAAAAGCAACGATTCACCATTGATTAGCAAACCGTTACGAAGAAACCCATAATGTAATAAACTACATCTAAGGGTGCAGCAAGTGTTTGCCTATTCAGAGTAGGCGGACGGTTTAAGAAGTGCTACCAACACGACTTTAACACGCTGTGCTTTTTTGGTTTTTAAATTTATAAAGGTGAAAGGTATACTAAAAATACTGCCCGAAAATCACCCGATAAATGCCCGATAATTCTTGAGTTATTATGATAAATGAATTTTAGTGAATGCTTAGAAATAAGCGTTTTTGTGAAAGTTTGACACTATATTAAAGGTAAGAGCATGTTCCGTACACAAGTTCACCCATGGGAACGCGAACAATATATGTCAATGTATTAATCTTTAAAACCCTTGGCACCTTTGGTGTCAGGGTTTTTTTTATTTCAGGCAAATATAGGTTAAACAAATTTATGCTATGACTCTTGATAAACGAACAAAAGCATGTTTTGAGAAAAGATTGATTATTTTTGTGTTCCTTCATCAGCTCTAATAAATCATATTTGCACCAGAACCCATTTGTTAGTGAGGATATAGCATTTTTAGTAGGTTGATTAACTAATTATGAGTCTGCATTTCCTAGGGCAGCACTTAAAGTGTTTTAAGCTAGAATACGCTTGTATAGCGTCAGACTGTATGTCCCACTTGTTCCTGCGGGCATTTGAATAACAAAAGAAGTCGGATTTTTCACAGTTTTACCAATCGTATTTCCTGGTGGTACTGGCCCGATCGTAGTTGTAACAGGAGCCGTTGATGAATTGACTGTACCTGTTACAGTTGTAACGCTTGCAGCAGAATTAAAAATCTCAAAAGTCCCTTCAATGTAAGTACCAACGGGAGCAGTAAATACCGTCTCATCTACTACTCCAATTGTTGGACCATTAAAATTGCCGCAAATGCTTTCTTGAAATATCTGAGCAGGAGGACAACAAGAGTCATAAAAACACATTGTATATTTCTCCTTTCGAATGATTTTTTCCAGATATGTTTTATCTGTTCGATACTTGATCTTCATTCCTCTAATAGAGTATGAAGTCCGTTTTAAAAGATATAGAGTAATAAATTCCTTTATAACTTTATTACGCTAGAACACGCTTATACAAATTGATACAATATGACCCATTATCTCCAGTACCTGCTGTAATAGTAAAACTAGTAGGTTGATTAACTGATTGTGAGTCAGTATTTCCTGGAGCAGCACTTAAAGCTATCGCTGGAGTTGATGTCCCTGTAGCCGTTACTGTAGCAGTACTAGAAGCTGAGTTGAAAATTTCAAAAGTTCCTGAAGAATAAGCGCCTGCTGGAGCAGACCATATTTCCACACCCGCTAAAGGGCCGTTAAAATTACCACAAATTTTTTCTTGAAACACCTGTGCAGGAGGGCAGCAACCTCCGTTAATTCCATTTGAACCACACATTATGAATTCCTCCTATTTACTATTAAACAGCTTGTATTAGCCATTCAATATTATAGAATGTAAATTTTGCAATTTTGCAACTGACATGAGTGTAATATTTGCTAAATTATTTTTATTTCGTTAATAGAAATAGAAAAGGTGGAAGGCAATTTCCCTTAAATATGTGGAATACTTATGAAGGATAAAGAAGTGAATATAACTCCTTTAGGATTTAAAATAGTTTGATCACTTGTAGAAAAGTTTACGTTTCAGTAACTATTTTTGTATTTTACAATGGCTGGGTTCCTGGTTGCATTTTTCTTATTTATCTTTTTTTTGTTTACGTTTGTCATCGCAAATAACAGGAAAGCATACTTCCAAAAAATATTTCCCCTCAGTTCTCCCTGTGTCTATCCCAAATACGATAATCGATTCGGCAGCATCTACTGTTGCTGAAAGCGTATTGCCAGAAGGAACGGAGAATTCAACTGGACTTTCATCATTTCGATTCACGAGAACCCGAACCGATGCAGTGCTCATAGCACTATTGAATACAGAGATTGTTACGGTAGCGTCCATCGAAATTCTCGCTTTCCAAATTTTCAGACTCGGAACCTGATCGGTCAATAACAGATTACCACATGTGCTATTGCATACAATTGGTCCTGACATTTCTGTAGGTATATTTACTTTCACTTTGATTTTTTTCTCGACTATGCATTTGCATTTTTTGTGCCCACAAACTCTACATTTTTCATGCTTGCATCTGCATTTAGTGTGCTTGCAATCTGAACATTTTTTTTGTTTACTCAAATTACTTCCACCCCCTAATTCAAGTTACTATATTTCTATTAATATGCTGTACAAGTTGCCTGTACTTATAACTTGAACAAGGGTTTTATGATTAAAAATGGGACTACTTTTGGTGTATTTATGGGAATCACGTTAGTTAAACAGGAAGGTTTTCCATTGTCAGGAACCGCGGTTTCTATACCGATAAAAATAACCGTTTCTATAGTTGTATTTTCTAAATCATCCCTAACTTGAAGATATGTAAATTCATCCCCGGTGAAATATCGTGAAACTTTAAGAAATGAACTATTTCCGCAAAAAAAATGAACAATAGAACAACCTACTATGTAGATAAGGGCAAATAAGCCCTTAAAAGTACTAATTAATATCCAAAATACCTGGGAGGGCAGCATGGATTGTGCGGTGGCTTTCCACAAATCAGGTGTTGTGTATAACATTCGTTCACCACGGATTGAGTGTGAGGAAAGTAATGCTTATACGTGTTTACATGTTTATTGACAGTTGTAGTATGTGATGGATGAACGACAGGAATTACTGTGCTCGATACGTTCGTATTAATATATTGCTGTGTTGGAGAGACTTGCGCTGGAGCAACTTGAGTAGGAAATGTTTGCGCGGGGCAATGTTGTACTGGAGACGTAGGCATTGGACTAAAGGCTCCCATAACGCGGCTTTTGAATATATACCGAAAATCATAAATTCTTTTGGGGGATAAAATTATGGAAAACGAAGGCATGTAATTAGTATTATTATTTGCGACTCTTTTGGCTCCAGTTGTAGCAGCAATAGTCCAGGTTGTTAAACTGACCGTTACTTTACCAAACAACAAATTACCAATTTTAAGTTTGGTGATTGGTGTGGGAGTAGGTTCAGTGGCGTCTCCATTCACTGATATGGATTTAACTTTAAGGTTATGGCCCGGTGCATTTGTTGGCCTTAGTGGGACCGGATTTTATGAGTTAGTTACCAAAAGAGAAGGAACTTCAAAATAAGCTGCCCATTGGGTGGCTTTTTCTTATTAATTTCAATTAAAAGGAGACGATGAAAAATGACTGTAGCATTGCAAACTTTATTAGATCGTTCAATTAAAAATATGGGTTCTGGTATGAATTCAGTGGTGAAAGCATCAACCTTAGAAATGATTAAGCGTGCCTATAAAGAAGGTATTTACGCACAAATCAGCGCTGGTTATCGCTCCATGGAAGAACAGGCGGCTTTATTTGGCCAAGGTCGTTTTTATAGCTACAAAGGTAAAAATTATAGCAATCTAGCCAAGCCAAAGGTGACAAACGCTAAGCCAGGACAATCATTCCATAACTTTGGAGTAGCAATTGACTTTTTTCTTGTCAGTGAGGACGTAAAAACCATTGTGGGCTATTAACTCTAAATGGAAACGAGTAGCTGTTATTGGTAAAGAATTAGGGTTTAAATGGGGTGGAGATTGGACAGGTTTTAAAGATTATCCTCACTTGGAAATGACGGGTGGATTATCCTATTCACAGAAGAATGCAGGCAAAAAACCTAGTCTTTCTTTGAAATTCAAGATAGAAAACGTAACCGTTATTACTGTACCTCCTAAGACTGAAGTGGCTTCAAAGGTTAGTGAAGAGCCTTCCAAGAACAAATGGGATAACACTATTTTTTCTATTCAAAAAACGTTAAACAGCCGTTATAAAGCTGGTCTTGTTGTGGATGGTAAATGGGGGGCTAAAACTAAGGCTGCCATTGTCACTGTCCAAAAAGGTGCAAAAGGGAATCTTACATGGATCCTACAGTCTGCACTTTATTTGGAAGGATTTAACCCTGGCTCATTTGATTCTATATTCGGAAAAGGTACTGAATCAGCATTATCTAAATTCCAGAAAGCTAAAAAGATAACTGCAGATAAGAAGGCAGGTAAAGCAACTTTCACTAAATTGCTTGCTGCATAATAAAAAGCCTTTACTCGCTTTGAGTAGGGCTTTTTATTTATAGCTCTGTTTAAAGTACATTCACTTAACAGGTGCATATGATAATGTTATAAACTGTGAAGGGTTGAGAAAAATGTACTATGTTCCTTATATCCATACCTATCAATATCAAAATCCTTATTATGTTAATGTACCAATGTATAACTATGTAAGAAATCCTGATTATTGGAGTGTTAATAATGCTAACCAATTGGGTTTTTTACAATCATCTAACGGAAGAAATAATATTGAGGTAAAAGATTATGGACCAAAACCATTTGTAGTGAATATCAATGAAGCTACGAAACAAAACACTACCTACCGTACCGCTTTATGGGCAGGAAAACATTTGCAAGTTACACTGATGAGTCTTAAAGTTGGTGAAGATATTGGTTTAGAAATTCACCCTAACGTTGACCAATTTTTACGTATTGAACAAGGTCAGGGGGTTGTTCAAATGGGTAATAGACAGGATAACTTAAACTTTGTAAGAAACGTTTATGATGATTATGCAATAATGATACCTGCTGGCACATGGCATAATGTAACCAATACAGGTAATATTCCTCTAAAACTTTATTCGATATATGCACCTCCTAACCATCCATTTGGCACTGTTCATGTTACCAAAGCAGATGCATTGGCTTCGGAAGAAGGGCATCGGATATGGCAATAGATTAATCCTAAAAAAATACCCTTCTCCTTAACTTTGAGTATATTCTTCAGTGATATCATTAGTGTAATCGTTAAGGATTAATAAAAGTCCTTTTCGAATCGAGTGGGGCTCAATTTTTTTATAGAGAGAGTTTAGGTTAATTAGAAAATGAATGGAAAAAGTATAATTATGGTGCAGACTACACATGGTACCTCCATCATAAAAAGTCCTTCTCTTAGTGAGAGGGGCTTTTCTTATTGAACCTTATTTATTTTAATCCTAATTTGTGACCATTCATCAGGGGAGGGGGTTTCAATATCTAACCTTGAAATTTTAGCATCATAAGGTGCATTGCTATCAATCATTTTACAAAATTCTTTTGAATAATACTTAGGAACATACCATAATTTCATGACTTTAAATAACACTTCTACTGCGTATTCGTCATATATATTTTCTTCATCTTTTTTTAGTTCAATTGAATCACCTATTTTTAACAGGTTTTTGACAATCTCCAGATAAGAAAGCAGGAAAAGCTACTTTCACTGAATTGCTTGCTGGATAATTGACTATCCTTCTCCTTAATCGGGAAGGAGTCTTTCTCTGTCCTTTATAATGCCAGTATACCGACTGTATCAAAGACCGCTAAGTGTTTTAGTATATCACGTCAAAAAAGCCTTATTTCATCACTATTAGTAAAAAAATCAGACCTTTTATTTTTTGATTATAATCTTCTCTAATGAACCTTTTTATTTCCTTTTACATACATTATCTAAGCAAACAGCCCAAAGTCTTTCGGTAAGTCCAGGAGGGATTCGTATGAGAAAAAATTTCAAGCAATACGGTCAAACTCTCCATTTGGTTGGAGGGAACTTAGTATATATTTCTAATATGATTTATCCTATTTATTCAAATGGAACTATTTCTAATTATCAACAATACTGTTTGGATATAAAAAATGCAATAAGTGTTAGTCAAAGCAGTATACAATCTCTTGAGACAATTTCTCCTCCGTATATTTTAGAAACGGAACATGGATTATTGATCAAAGCATTTAAAGATATATTAATTTGTCTAAACAGTTTAATACTAAGAATTAAAAGTGTAACACCCGCAGAAATAAAAGAAGCTGATATTATGAATGAAATTTCTATATTAAAAGTGATTCAAAAGGAATTAACTGAAACTACACTGGGTTTGATTGAAAAGCTAAATTCACAAACAAGAAGGTGAGATGTTTTGAACCAAGGACCTGATGAAAATAATATATTGTATTCCTTACCTACTAATACTGCGGATAAGATTGATTTTTTTGGTGAAATGATTGTAAACATAGGGAATCTTATCACTGTTATCGGGATTGCTGTAGAGGCCCAAGAAGTTGAAGAGGTTGAAGAAGTTGAAGAGGGAGTAGGAGTAGGAGAAGGAGAAGGAGCTACTAAGAATCCAAATACCACCAATTCAGGATCAGATTCTAATGCAGGCTTTATATTATCATTGATTGGGGCCATATTGGTGACTATTGGAGACATGGTATCTACAGGATCTACTGCACTGGCAATTGAACAAACAGCTTTATTAGAGAAAAAAGCAGAACAAGAAGCAAAGGAACAAAGTAGAAAAATTAAAAAAATGGAAAAACAAATAGATTCATTACATCAGGATATGAAATCTTTATTTTTTATTACCGAATCTCTAAAAAGAGAAGTGATCTTCTTACAAAATTTTATTTATCCCCATTTTCACCAACAGTGAATTTTGCAGTTATTAATATTAAATTCAATAGGTCGGAGGCAATAATATATAAATAACGATATTTCCTAGATTGAAGAAGCAAAAAACACCTTAATAGGAAGGTTGTTTACACTAGGAAGCTCTGTTTTATTTCTTATTGGTTCATTTATTGCAGTGGTAGTAGCCTTTCAAGCATATAATAAACTTATCCATATTTAATAAATGTTTTATGATGTATAATTTCACAATTAACTAGTAAGAATTGGCGCATTGCTAATGTTTATGCAAACATAAATCCCGGTTTTTAAATAAGAATATCTTTACAATTTACATTCGTTTTGCCCTTAGTCACTAACTTTTTTTCTCAATAAGTGTAGTATGAATAAAAATCTGGATATGGAGCATATCCGGGGTATCCATATTCACCGTATCCACCATAAAAGGGCTCTGAAAGAAATGCTCCACCAGCAAGCCCACCTGCGAAAGGAAATCCATAGCTAATACCAATACCACCATAATCTCCAATGGGACCAACACTACCAATGGGTCCAACACCACCAATGGGTCCAACACCACCAATGGGACCAACATGTCCAACACCACCAATGTGTCCAACACCACCAATGTGTCCAACCCCTCCAATGGGACCAATACCACCTACAGTAATTCTCCTTAAATCAACTATATTTATACCTGCATTTAATTCACACATTTCAAGTAACCCCTCCTCTATTTTTTAATTTGATTTAGAGTATGCAAAGATAAGGAAGAAGTTTAGGTTATTACCTAGGAATATCAACATTTTTTATGTTTTATATTTCCTGTTATGAACCACATTTACCACATTTACAATACCCCTCTCTATGTGAGAAGGGCTTTTAAAGTAGATTATCTTTACAAGTCCATATTCGCTCTTGTTCTTAGTCACTAACTTTTTTTCTCAATAAGAGTAGTATTAAGTGTAGTATAAATATGAGTCTGGATATGGTGCATAACCTGGATATCCATATCCATATCCATCATATCCATATCCATCATATCCATAATATCCTCCATAGCCGCCATAAAAAGGTCCTGCAAGCAAAGCTCCAGCAGCAAGACCACCTAAAAAAGGAAATCCAAACCCAAAAGGCCTTCCAAACCCAAAAGGTCTCCCAAACCCAAAAGGCCTTCCAAAACCTCCAAAGTGACCTCCACCACCAAAACCAATACGTCTTCTTAAATCGTTTAAATTTATATCTTCATCTGTGTATATATCATGCATTTTTTGCGATTCCTCCTCTATTCTTTATTGATTTAGAGTATGCAAAGAAAAGGAGGATGTTTAGGTTCATACCTAGGAATATGTACTGGGAAACTTCTACTCTGTAAAAATCTCGTTCCTTTTGAATGTAAGTAAACCTTGATGTTTATGTTCATTGTTTTTCCTCACAATTAATAACTAATTGCTTTAATTTCTGCGTGATCTATTTCCTTAATCATATTACTCGGGAATGAAGGAACTCCTAGGCCAATGCTACTCTATTGCCAGATTGAACAGTAGTGGAGTCGTCAGAGATGCGTATTAATGCACCTGAAAATTTATTATCTTCTGCTGCAACCTGAATATCAGTCGCATCCATATCACCTTTGTTGTGAATAAATCCGGTTACATTAACGCTTCCACCCCAAAAAGTAAATCATAGTGATAAAGAATTTTAATGTAATATTTGGAAATTATATGATTTAAGGTCATGATAAAAAGAGGAACTTATGGATAAAGGAGGAATTTGTGTGTATCGTAATATAATGATTTTCTTTTCCCTGTATTATATGGATTCCTTTATTCTCCAATTTATAAACGTAAAAACCCCCTTTTTTATAACCAGCAGTCTTTTGGTGAGCAATAGCAACTTTAGTTATTTTAATTAGTTATCTTATATATTTTTATACGATTAAAACTGTTCAACGTTTAATGAAGAAACTTGAAGACCTTGGCATGATCCGCCAAGTACCCATGAAGAGAAAAAAGAACAGCCAACGCCATCATTATCAGCCTGTGAAAGATAAAATGTCCGGCAAGGACCCTGTGAAAGGGTCCAAGAAGTGTCCGGCCAATTATTTTAATCTGTTATATTCCTCATCTGTTACTGGTTCCAACCATTCCGGCGTACCTGCAGTAATTGCAATGTGTTCAAACCAGCTGTCTTTTGTAGCACCATGCCAGTGTTTTACACCATCATGGGTGACAATAACATCACCGGCTTTTAAGAATTGAGCAGGTTTTCCTTCTTCTTGATACCAACCTTCGCCACCAGTTACTAATAAAAGTTGAAACCCATTACGATGAATATGCCAGTTATTTCTACATCCTGGTTCAAAGGTTACATTCCCAACACCTACATTTACTTTAGGATCTGCAATTAATGTCTTAAGATAACTTTGTCCGACAAAAAATTGAGCATATGCTTCATTTTTTTCACCCACTGGGAAAATAACGCCATTTTTTACTTCTTCATGTTTTGCCATTTTACTGCCTCCAATAACTTCATTTTTTTATTAACCAACTTGAACAGTTGGTCAAATTATCATTTCATTAATGACTACATCAGATAGTTGCTAAATAGGAAAGGCAATTGCACCAGCAATGCGGTCGGCATATTGCGGATGGTTTCATCCAACACACCTAAACACTGAATATTCTATTTCTTAGACTGTTTTGTTACCAATCAATTAGTTTTCCGCCTCTGAAAAATTTTCCGCTTGGTCCTTCAGATCCAATTGTTGTTAACCATAAGAATGACTCAGCTGCTTGCTTAGGTGTCGTTGGAGCAGATGGTCCACCCATCTCTGAGCTTACCCATCCTGGATCGACAGCGTTTATTTTAATATCACCTTTGACTTCTCCAGCAAGCAATTGTGTCAATCCGTTTAAGGCAAGCTTAGACAACTTATATGCTCCTACTCCTGGATATGACAATTGGCTCATCCCGCCATATTCTGAGGAAACATTAATAATTCTGCCATAGCCTTGTTTTTCCATGAGGGGAATAAAGGAACGGATTACATGGTAAACTCCAAAGAAATTGGTTTCCATTGTTTTCTCCAGAATGGAAGGGTCCATAGCCACTAACTTTTTATCCTCATCCAAATACACGCCTGCATTATTAATCAATACATCTAATCTTCCATATCGCTCATTTACAGTGATCGCGGCCTGAAGAATGCTTTCTTGATTGTTTACATCCATTACCAGAAATGATACGTCTAAATCTGACTTCTTAAGTTTTTTGGCAATTTTATGACCTATTATTGGATCTCGACTTGTCAAGATGACCTTAAAACCTTCCAAAGCCAATTGTTTGACCAGCTCATATCCAATTCCTCGATTACCGCCAGTGACAAGTGCAACTTTTGTATCCTTTGACATTTTCCAATATCCTCCTTTTTCGCCCGCTAATCATAGGCAAGAGTAGATTATTGCACAATCTAGAAAAATGAAGGAATCAGCCCTATTCCCCGAATAGCTTCTGTTAGAATCAAGAATTTCCATTTATCACACGACGTAGTAATGATAATTAGTTACATGACTAAGCATAAGCGTTAGAGTAGACTCTAATTCAAGAGGGAATTTTATAAATAATAATTAATTTTTTTTATTGGCTTATTGTTAACTTTAGATTAAGCCACTTTGTATCGTTGGATGAAGTGGGAGTAGAGAACATGCAGTGGTTTTGGAAATGCATTGCTTTATTGGCACAGTGAATATCACAAATAGAGCAACCTATCCTACAAATTAGGTTTGAAGGATAGGTTGCTCTATATTAATTAAAATTCCCAATTTTATCGTTTTTATGAATATCTTCCGTTCCAGCCTCCAAGGCAGTTTTATAATAGTTACATTTAAGATTTATTAGTTTCATAGTCTTGTTCATTTCTTCCAACTGTGCTTCTACAGCAGCTTTACGTTCTAAGAACATGTCATATCTTTGCTGTATGGTGGAATCCCCATCAGTACACCAATCAATGAAATTTTTAATTTCTTTAATAGGCATCCCGGTGGATTTAAGACATTCAATGATTTTTAAAGCATTAATATCGGATTCTTTAAACAGTCGTGTTCCGTTAGGTGTTCGTTCTACAAAAGGCAAAAGTCCCTCCTTGTCGTAGTAACGTAAGGTATATGTTGTAAGGTTCAATTCTTTTGCAACTTCACTAATAGAATATTTGTTCATTGTTTTCACTCCTATTCTCCTCAAGCATAAATTTCGAGTTAACTCTAAGACGTGAAGCGATTTTATCATGGGTATTGCTGAGTGTCAAAATCACTTTTAAAAAATGGAGATATAACTCATAAATGTGTTATTGTCCTATGTTACTAGCTGAATTGTCACCTAAACGAATGAGAAAAAATATAAAAAAATGACTTGACTTAGAGTTAACTATAAGGAATAACATTGATTTGCAAGAGAAAAGAGGAGGGGGAGTAATGAAGGAATGAGAGCTTTCAAACCTAATTTTCTCCTCTAGTTACAAAGTATTCTCTTGAAAAATATATTTAATTGGAGGGTTTTAAATGGTAACGGCTAAAGCAAGAGCTGTCGACGGTCCTGACAGACATTTTCGAGCAGCAGAAATTAAAAGACGTGATCTAGATTTACATGATGTTTTAATTGAGATTAAATTTGCAGGCATATGTCACTCAGACATCCATGCTGCTCACGGCGAATGGGGTCCCGTTAACTATCCACTTGTACCAGGACACGAGATTGCGGGAATTGTTACCGATGTTGGAGCCGAGGTAACAAAGTATAAAGTCGGTGACCGAGTAGGAGTCGGATGTATGGTTGACTCCTGTGGAAAATGTGAGAACTGCCTTAAAGGGGAAGAACAATACTGCCTTAAAGGACATGTTCCAACTTACGCTGGTGTCGACAAATATGGTGAGCCTACACAAGGTGGTTATTCTACACATATCGTCGTAACCGAGGGCTTTGTTGTAAGAATTCCTGATAACATTGAACTTGACGCCGCTGCACCATTACTTTGCGCAGGCATTACAACCTACTCACCATTAAACCATTGGGGAGCTGGTCCAGGCAAGAAAGTAGCGGTTGTTGGTTTGGGAGGTCTTGGCCATATGGCAGTCAAGATTGCACATGCTATGGGTGCAAATGTGACCGTTCTATCACAAACATTGAATAAAAAAGAGGACGGCTTGCAGTTTGGCGCAGACAACTACTATGCTACTAGCGACCGAGATACATTTGAGAAGCTTGCAGGTTCTTTTGATTTAATCATCAACACAGTAAGTGCAAAGATTGATCTTGATGCGTATTTCTCCTTACTCACCCTTGATGGCACTATGGTGAACGTCGGTGCTCCTGGAGAGCCATTGTCCCTAAACGTGATATCCCTTATCGGTCATCGTCGTTCATTTGCAGGTTCCGCGATTGGAGGCATACGTGAAACTCAGGAAATGTTGGATTTCTGTGCCAAACATAATATTGTTCCTAAGATTGAAGTAATCTCTGCTGATCAAATTGATGAAGCATATGAGCGTGTCTTAGCATCAGATGTAAAGTATCGATTTGTTATTGACACTAGTACAATCTAAGTTGCTAAATTACGATCTAAACTGCCTGTAAGACAGCGAAAGAACAATAATTGCACAGCTATAGGTGGATTATATAAAAAATAGATAATCAATACTGCTTATCAAGCGAACTTTATAGTTAACATGGGGCTAATAATCAGCATATATATCCTGAAAATTAACTAGTTCTACATTAGGAAGGTGAAAAAATACTCAGTAAGAGGGGTTATTCCACTATTGAAATAGCTGGGTTTTAAGTCATAGGTGTTTGTGGTATCTCTAAAAAATATTGAAGAAAAATGGGTGAAAAAAATGTCAAAGACAGATAACTATATTTTTGATTTAAGTAATAAAGTTACAAGAAAGTCTGTTTCATACAAAAATAGGTTTGGAATCGAAATTGCAGCAGATTTTTACATGCTAAAAGATTTTGATGAGACAAAGAAACACGCAGGGATTATTATAGGCGCGCCTTATGGTGGTGTAAAAGAGCAAGGTTCTGGTATTTATGCTCAAAACATGGCTGAGCGTGGTTTTGTAGCTCTTACATTTGACCCCTCATACAACGGATACAGTGGTGGTGAACCACGACACATTTCTTCTCCAGATTTATTCGTAGAAGATTTCAGTGCAGCCGTTGATTATTTAGGTACACGTCCATTTGTAGATAAGAATCAAATTGGTGCAATAGGTATGTGTGGTAGCGGTGGTTTTGCGATCAGTGCAGCACAGGTAGATAGACGCATCAAGGCAATAGCCACGGTCAGCATGTATGATATATCCCGTGTAACAGCCAACGGCTGGAAGGATTCATTTACTGAAGAAGATCGCAACAGTATACTGGATGCAATTGCCGGGCAACGTTACGTGGATTTTGAGGCAGGCCAGCCAACGCTCGCCCAGCGAGGAGCACCTATTGGATTTGACGAAAATACAGACCCTATTGGTCGCGAGTTTGGCGAGTTCTATTCTACGCCACGTGGGTATCACCCGAACTCAATTACTCAATTTACCGTAACAAGCAGCATGTCATTTATGAACTTCCCTCTGCTTACACACATCAAATCGATTTCGCCGCGCCCAATTTTGTTTATCATAGGCGAGCACGCTCACTCACGATACTTTAGTGAAGATGCGTACGAATTGGCTGAAGAACCAAAAGAGCTGTACATCGTCCCAAATGCAGGGCATGTTGATTTGTACGACAAGACAGATTTCATTCCTTTCGACAGGTTGGAATCATTCTTTACCGAGAATTTGAAGTAATGAGCATAAACAAACGGGGGCATTGAACCAGATGGATTATGCCCCTGTTTGGTTTTTCCTGGCACTAAAATCAGTTGAATTTACGTATATTTCTTCACAAAGTTAAAGAAGAAAGCCGATCTTCTTATTGGAACCTTGTAATTGCACAATTTCATAATAGCAAATAGTTTCGGACTTCTTAAGTTAGGTAATATTAATGGGCAATAACCGTTAAATTGCTGTTATTATTGCAGCTTCCTCATTTAGCAGTATACCCCGTGTCAAACAAAATAGAATGCCAAAGGAGCTGTGTATAAATGGATTATAAGACTTCTAACAATTCTTTTAGAACTGCCTTGTTGTTAGCAATATTTTCAGCACTAGGTCCATTTACCGTTGATATGTATCTCTCATCGCTGCCCCAAATGATGAATGATTTTAATACAACGGCATCTTTCATTCAAGCGAGCTTAACTGCCAGTTTGTTAGGGTTAGGTCTGGGGCAGCTCGTTGCAGGTCCTTTAAGCGATGTTCATGGCAGGCGTAAGCCTTTGCTGATTTCGATGCTGCTCTATTTTATTATTTCTATAGTATGTGCATTTTCGCCAAGCATCGGTATATTTATTGTTTTACGCTTCATTCAAGGATTTGTTGCTTCCGCAGGGCTTGTTATTTCTCGCGCGATTGTTCGTGATCGCTACAGTGGACTAGAAATGGTCAAATTCATGGCACTGTTGACGATGATTAGTAATGTCGCTCCATTGATTTCCCCTACTGCTGGAAGCGCGGTGACTACGTTCACTTCATGGATCGGTGTGTTTATTTTTCTAGGTTTTTTAGGGCTTTTTTTAACAGGCATATCCATATGGGGAATAAAAGAAAGCTTGCCTGTTGAGCAGCGTGTTCCCAGCAATTTTAGGCAAGTATTAAGAAACTACGGTTCCTTGCTTCGAGATCGGAGCTTTATGGGGTATGCGCTTGTCAATGGCATATTGTTCTCTGGTGTGTTCGCCTATGTTGCCGGCACTCCATTTATTTATCAAAATATGTATGGCATATCGCCTCAACTGTTTTCGGTTCTTTTTGCCTTAAATGGGCTTGGGATTATTCTGGGATCACAGCTTGTCAAACGACTGGCAGGGCAGATGGACGAACACCGTATTTTTCGGAATGGACTGCTGTTAGCTTTCATCACTACCACTGCGATCTTGTTTGTCGTGCTAGTTCACGGACCTTTTGTTGCGTTGTTCATTGCAATCTTCTTATTCGCAGCAGCTATTGGAATGATTGGACCGGTTTCATTTACACTGGCAATGAAATCACAAGGGCATATTGCCGGGAGTGCGGCAGCCATATTAGGCTCTCTTCAATTTGCGTTAGGGGCTGTCACTTCCCCTTTAGTAGGTATCGCAGGAGAAAATTCTGCCGTACCCTTCGGAATAACAATTTTTATGACAAGTATTCTGGCTGTTATCTCCTACGTTATCTTGGTGAGAAGGTCATCAACAGCTTCACAATACATGTAACTTTCAAACTTCCATTCTGTTTTATTAGGGGGACAATCAAGAGGAAAAAGGTTTACTTATGTTCCCCTATGCCGTCTGCACATTGAAAAGGGGGATACTTACCAAAGTCTTCTAATACAATCGTTTCACAAAATAAAAAATAGGAGGAAATAGCATGCAATAGGTTACACTGAACAATGGTGTTGAGATGCCGATACTTGGATTTGGGGTTTATCAAATTGATGATCAAGAAGTTTGCGAAGAATCAGTTTATAACGCCCTGATGGAAGGTTACCGCTTGATTGATACTGCTGCTGTTTCCACAAGAAGCGATGAGGGCGTATGGGGATAACCGTACAGCTGAAATAGCCATTTCAGGTGGAAATATAACCGTATCCACGCAGTTTTATTAAGTACCCGCCCAAAACAAAAATATCTTGTTTGGTTTGGAAACAGGGGATGGCCTTTCGTCCGTTGGGAGTGATGATGTACCTCCATATGTCGCAGCTGTATTTACCAAGACATTTGAGGACGGCTCAAGATAATGGGTGGGACTTACAAAAGGAATGTTTATGCGTTCCAAAATTTCAGGAAAAACCAAAGAAGAAAACAAGGAATTTGATAATGAAGAAGTAACAGGGGAATTTATGGAACGTTATGTGGAAGGGGTAAAATCTGAAAAATCTGTTCTGTTCGGAGCGGACAAAAAAGGGGAAATAAACAACCGGGATTCTCTTGCAAAAGGTATTTGGAAAGCCTTATCCTGGAAAACTAGCAGGGGTGTAATGGATGAGCGAGAAAAAGAATTACCAAGCAATCGTGGATTTCAAAGACCTTCAGGACAAGGGAAAGATTTATCGTAAAGGGGATGCATTTCCGAAACCAGGAAATAAAAAGGTTGAGGAAGAACGGTTAGAGGAACTATTGTCCTCTGAGAACATGCTGGGTAAACCAGTCATTAAAGAAATCTAAGAGTGGGCTAATGCCTGCTCTTTTTTATTAGAAGGCTCTGTTAAAGGAGTTGTTGATTTCCTTGATGAACTAACGGGGCAGGTTAGTTCAACAAGAGTTTTGAAATTAAACAATAAAAAAACCTTAATAACTGATGTCATATTAAGGCGTATAGTGCAGTTAATTTTCGTTTATTTTTTCTAATGGAAATTCTTTAACAATTTTTACACCATCTAATATTATTAAGGTAGAGTCAAAAGCCAATTTTTCTATATCTTTAATGTCTGTACCTTCTTTAATTTTGTATTCAATGTTAAATGAACCTTCATTTCCTGGGTCAATGAGTCCATCACTTCCACAACCCATTGAAATCATTTTTTTGTACTTGCTACTATTGTCCATTTCCATTTTAGTTGCTAACTTTCCATTAGGTCTTATCACCACTTCAAGCCCGTAAACATGATGCCCTGGGTAATCGAATTCACTTTTAATTTGAGTAGTACCTGTATTTTTTAATTTAATATCATAACGAAGAATATTCTCTGCTTTTATAATAGTCGTTTCAATATTTGATATTACTAACTGATTTGCACTATTGAAGCCAGTTAGGAGGAAAAATGAAAAAAGCAAAATTAACAAAGGTAACTTTCTGATGATAATGCAATCCTCTCTGTATAGAATGGTTTTATAAAATTTAGTATTGATATTTTTTTGGTAATTATTCAACTAAAGGGGCAGTTTAGTTGAAGAAGGAACTTTAACTTTATGGTATTATTTAGGAAAGAGAATTGTTGTTAGGAGGACAGTAATGGGTGGTTCGCTTGTCTTGAAAATTTTGTTGATACCGATTGTTGGCATTGGTCTTTATATTACATTTAAATATATTAGACCAATGGTACCAATACCAGGGTTTACTGTGTACAAATCCTCTGGGATAACAGTGGACTATCCTTCTGTTGATTTAGAAAATAAAGAAGTTATTGGAACAGTTTCGTTTAAAGATACAAAAATAATGACGGTAATTGTAAATGTACAATCAAATTATGTTAAGGTTGAAGGCAGTGTTGAGAATACTCGTAAGGGTCAAATTGATAGTGACTATATTGATATGGTTAAAAACCAGGCTGAATTTTTCATTGAAAACAAAATAAGTAACCCTAAAAAGTATTATGAACAGTTTATAGAAGCTGATCCTTCTTGAACTAACGGGTGCGTTAGTTGCATAAGATATGAGATCCTTGAAGATCCTAAGCGAAGGAAATTCGGGGCTTTATTTTTTCATAAAATGTATTATCATAGTTTTTCGCGTTTTGTGGTCTGGACCATAATTAGACTGTTCAAAATAGCTATTATTCCCCAGAAATAGGAATCAAATTTGAAGAAGCCGACCAATAAAGGTCGGCTTTTTTCATACTGTTTTAGCAGCAGCCTCCACCAACAAAGCTAGCTCCAACAATGATTAAGAGTATAAACAAAACGACTATAAAGGCGAAACCTCCACCAAATCCAATACCGTCTGACATACAGAAACCTCTCCTTATTTGTTTTTAAGGAGGAACTTAATTAAATGGGTTATATTACCTTATGCTCTAATTAGGAAGAAGAACACAATAGTCGGGTGGGTTAGTTCTATAAGGGGTACAGACAACATTTTGGGAAAACGTACGCTAAGGCTTCAACCGTTGATACAAAAGGGGTGTTCCGTTAGCGCTCGTTTTTTGGGACTGAACCTTAAAAAGCTACTTTTCTTTGAAAATAGCTGATTTTCAGACCCAAAACTCATTCCCAAAAACAAAGTTTCAATAATCTGGACTAATATCGTTTTTGGGAAGAGCTTAACGTACACAAAAATAGCAAAATCATTGCTGAAATTCGCTTAGCGTACAAGATTTCCGAAATGCTGGCGAGACCCCAATATGTATTTGTAGTATGATATTTGTATATTATCGTTTAGGAAGTGGTTTTTTGTTTATTGCAGTATTTCTAGCCGTTATCTTGTCCTTTCTTTCAATTTTAAATGCCAACAATATCATTGGTTTAAAGGGTAACTTATCAATAAAAAGCTTAGATATCCAAACCAAAATTCTTATGGCAACACCTATAGTTGCTCTCATTATCCTTTCAATTGTGATACTTAACTTCCACTCTTTATATCAAGAAAGAATTCCTCATGCATTGCTTGTATTAAGTATGTGGATGTTAGTGACTAATTCTATGTTCATCTATAAAAATATTAAAGATAAGAACTTAAATTTAATCACGACACTTGCATTAGGTTTCATGAGCTTTTTAGCAGCCATTTATATTACTCCTTTAGATCGCTACGATAAATTATTTAATAGCCACTATTATTTCATTCCTTTGGCAATTGGTTTAGTATTTATAACTATTACATATATAAATCTAATAAGAATCAGAAAAGTATGTTTATCAATAGAAACTAAACAAGTTGCTTAGAAAAATATATGTATACCATATACAGAACTAGTTCACATAATCACCCTTATAGGCATGAAAAAAGGATCTTCGATTAAAGATCCTTTTTGATAGCACGTTTTAAAAAAGCCCCTCGCAAAAAGCGAAGGGACCCCGAAAAAATTACTTTTCTCCATTATTAAAAGGCTCAGACCGATCCAGCACAATCGTAGTCATCACTGGAAGATGATCTGATGCAAGAGTGTCAATCACCCGGGCACCATTTGTTTCAATATTATTTGAGGTAAAAATATAATCGATTCTTTTTGTTGGGTTTTCCGCAGGAATAGTGTATGCCTCATTTTGATTTGCAAATGCATCAATATAATTGGAATACATTAGCTTCATTTCGTTACTTTCAGGTGTCGCATTCAAATCACCCATAATAACTTTTGGCCCTTTTGATTCACCGGCAATATTGATTGTTTCCTCAATTTGGATTTGGCGTTCCGCGGAAGTCAAAGCTAGATGCGTATTATAAACATGAAGATGATTACCTTTCACGTTTATGGTCACTTCCGACAGTCCTCGCTGTTCTGTATTTCCAATTTTCGGCAGCAGGTGATTTTCAGATTTTAAAATTGGGTACTTGCTTAAAATGGCTGTCCCATACTGGCGACGTGGCTCACCTTCATTTAACGGGTTGTAATCAAGGTTTGCGGCATATGTATAAAACATTCCAAGCCGGTTTGCCAGCCATTTTGCCTGATCTTGAAAGTCACTGCGGTTGGAAAAATGGTTGTCCACTTCCTGCAGACCAACAATATCGGCTTCCCCCTCTTCAATGATACGTGCAATTCGTTCCAAATCCAAAACGCCGTCTACCCCTTCGGCGTGATGAATATTATAAGACATCACATTGACATTAACCGATTTTCCGCGAGGGAATTCCTGCTCTTCGGCAAAAGCATTCCCGACTAAAGATGATAGTGACACAACTAAAACCATAACAGCCAACATGAATTTTGATACCTTTCTCATTTCATCCTCACCTCTCTTAGATCTCAAGCATAATTGTACAGGGGTAATATATAGGTTTTATTTAACTATTGTAAAAAAACAATTATATTTAGGTTATGAATTAACTTTACGAACGTGTCTAAAAATTAAAACTTTAAGACACTCTTAAAAATAGAGATAATATTTGTTTATTTATTCTTGTTTCCTGTCTAAAAGTTAGTCTATAATTTAATGTATAAAAGATTTAAGACTTATAGACAGAGGATGATACATATTGTTAATTGGTTATGCAAGGGTTTCAACTACTGGCCAGGATTTAGAAACGCAAAAAGAAATATTGGAAAATGAAGGGTGTAAAAAGCTGTTTGTTGAAAAAGTAACCGGAACAAGTACAAAACAAAGAGCTCAACTTTTTGAAGCTATTGAATTTGCACGAGAAGGAGATACATTAGTAGTAACTAAAATAGATCGTTTAGCTCGTTCTATTATGGACTTAAATAAGATAGTTCATGAATTAGCTGAAAAAGGGGTTAATGTAAGATTTGTAAAAGAAGATATGAAGTTTGATGGTTCAAACGAAGGAAACAGCTTACAAACACTGCTTTTTAATATTTTAGGTTCATTCGCACAATTTGAACGTGATCTTATTGTAGAAAGAACAACAGAAGGCCGGGAGAGAGCAAAAAGGCAAGGGAAACATATGGGAAGACCAGGGCAAGATGAAAAGACTTTAAAACGGGCTATCAAGCTATATAATGAACGTGAAACAAACGGAATGAGTGTAAATGACATAGTAAAAACTACAGGAGTTCCACGTTCCACGTTATATGCAAAAATTAGGGAATAGGGTTGCTATGGCAGCCCTGGTTAGTTGAATAAGCTTAGTGTATTCACAAAGCGCCATAACAACTGATGGAACCTTGCTAGGATTGGTTTTTTATATAGCTCAAAATTTGATAACAGTACTCTTCTCAGCCGGATTGCTTTTTAGAGTGTTTCTATGATTAATCTAAATATTTTACAGAGATTATTCCCTTTTCCATTTAGGTAAATTTTGGTAATATGGAGGTAGGGGTGATATTTTGGAAAACCAAAAAGTTAATAAACAAGCAGCTATACCAATGATATTGACTGTAGTTTTAGTGATTGCTGCACTACTGGTTTTTTATATCGGCAGATTTTTCCCAAACTCGGACTTAAGGATACCCATTTTTTTATTTTTTATAATTGATATTGGATTTTTAGTAGCTCTGATTTTGGGAATCAAGACAAAGCAATTTGGTATAAGAGTAATCAGTGTTATATCGAATAGCATATTTTTTATCGCTTTAACTCTTTTTACTTTGGCCCTAACTTTAGCCTATGGGATTTCGGAACCATAAAAGGAATTATGAGAATAGGAGACAATAATAATGAGAAGAAATTTAGGTCTTATATCTGTTTTTATATTTATCCTAACCATCTGCCTCTATGCTGTTAGTATATATTCTGGAATAGAAATTTTGCCTGGTAAATTAACATTGGCCATACTGATCTTAGTGCCAATTGTAGGAATCGTTGTTTCATTAATGGCCAAAAAAAGTGTTTCAAAATTGATTGGTTTAGTCGGGAATAGTTTTGTAGTTTTAATTGCTGGAATCCTTCCGTTAGTTGCTTCTTTATTTTGGAATTCACCTTGATTCTAAAAAAAGTGTGCCTAGGTAAACCCTGGACACACTTTTTTTCCTTTTTGGCAATTAGCAAAGCAATCCTCGTGGGGCCAATTAGTGGAATAACACTAATTAAAATGGATATATATGTTAAAGTATATAGCGAAGAATGTGAAGAAATGTACTTAAACTAACGGGTGCGTTAGCTGAAGATCGGAGCTGTCTTTAAGGCAGCTCTTTTCTTATGGAACTATCGGGGCAGGTTAGCTCAACAAGAACGCCAAAGGCGTTAGATGTGAGAAAGGTATGAAGTAAGTGGTTATAGAAAAAGTTTTACAAGAATACATAAAGGCCTGTATTGAATATGGAGTAGGTACACAAGAAGGTAATTATAAAAAAACGAATAAAGCCTATGACAATTTTATTAGTTCATAGAATAAGCATGTTTCCACTTGAATAGATTTTGCTTTTCCATACTGATCACGCACCTTTTATAGAGTAATCATATCAGTATGTCAAAGCTTAGAAGATTACTTGCAGATAGTTTGGGATTTTTGCACTAGAACCTAGTAATGTGTATCCCTATTTTGTATAGTAGTATAGTTGGTTTTAAACGATTTAGTATTGATTTCAAAAAAGGAGAGGATTCAATGAAACTTATATTTAAGATAATAGTATTATCTACATTGTTATTGAGTTTTATACCAATTTCAATGATTCAGGCATCTGCGGAAACACTACAAGAAGGTGATTTCAAATATAATGTTTTAAATGGAACAGTTGAAATTGTAGATTACTTTGGAGACGCTAAAAACGTGGAAATTCCAAGTAAACTGAATGAAATGCCAGTAACAAGTATTGGAAATTATGCTTTTAGTAGTAATCAATTAAAAAGTGTAATCATCCCAAATAGTGTGACAAGTATAGGGAATGGTGCATTTCGCCATAATGAATTAACAAATATAACAATTCCAAAAAGTATCACTAAGATAGGGAATGAAGCATTTAGTGCTAATCAATTAACAAGTGTAACCATCCCAGAAAGTGTAACTAGTATAGAGTATTATGCATTTCGTTCTAATCAACTAACAAGTGTAATCATCCCGGAAAGTGTGACTAAGATAGGAGAAGGTGCATTTAGTAGTAACAAACTAACAAGTGTAGCCATCCCGGATAATGTGACTAGTATAGGGGAAGGTGCATTTATTTGGAATCAATTAACAAGTGTAACCATCCCAAAAAGTGTGACAAGTATAGGAGATAGTGCATTTAGTAGTAATCAACTAACAAGAGTGACCATCCCAGAAGGTGTAACTAGTATAGGAAATTATGCATTTAGTGATAATCACCTAACAGGTATAACCATCCCGAAAAGTGTAACTAGTTTAGGGTCATCTGCATTTAGCGATAATCACCTAACAAGTGTAATTATCCCGAAAAGTGTAACTAGTTTAGGATCATCTGCATTTAGTGATAATCACCTAACAAGTGTAACCATCCCAAATAGTATGACAAGTATAGGGAATGATGTATTTGGTGGTAATCAATTAACAAGCGTAACCATTCCGAATAGTGTAACAAGTATAGGAGATAGTGCATTTCGTTCTAATAAATTAGCAAGTGTAACCATTCCAAATAGTGTGAACAAGATAGGGAGTGAAGCATTTCGTGGTAATCAATTAACGAGTGTAACCATTCCGAATAGCGTGACAAGTATAGGTGAAAGTGCATTTTATTCTAATCAATTAAAAAGTGTAACCATCCCAGAAAGTGTGACTAAGATAGGGGAATCTGCATTTTTTTCAAATCAATTAACAAGTATAACCATTCCGAAAAGTGTAACAAGTATCGAGGATTATGCATTTGCTTTGAACCAATTAACAAATGTAACTCTCCCGAATAGCGTAACGAGTATCGGGGATCATTCATTTCATTGGAATCAACTAACAAGTATAACCATTCCGAACAGTGTAACGAGTATCGGGAATCATGCATTTCATTCGAATCAACTAACAAGTGCAACCATTCCGAACAGTGTGACAAGAATAGGGTCTTATGCATTTCAGGATAATCACCTAACAAGTGTAACCATTCCAAACAGTGTGACTAGTATTGAATCTCATACATTTAGTGAAAATCAATTAACGAGAGTAACCATCCCGGAAGGCGTGACAAGTATAGGGGGGATGGCATTTCATTCGAATCAACTAACAAGTGTAACCATTCCAAGCAGTGTGACTAGTATAGGGATTTATGCATTTCAGGATAATCAACTAACAAGAGTAACCATCCCGGAAAGAGTGACTAGGATAGGGTCATCTGCATTTGAGGATAATCAACTAACAAGTGTAACTATTCCAAATGGTGTGACTAGTATTGAATCTGATACATTTAGTAGAAATCAATTAACAAATGTAACCATCCCGGAAGGCGTGACAAGTATAGGGGATGGAGCATTTAGTGATAATCAACTAACAAGAGTAACCATCCCAGAAAGTGTGACTAGAATAGGATATTATACATTTAGTAGAAATCAACTAACAAATGTAACCATCCCGGAAGGCGTGACAAGAATAGGGGATGGGGCATTTAAGGATAATCAATTAAAAAGTGTAACCATCCCGAAAAGTCTAACGAGTATGGGGAGAGCTCCTTTTGGAAGTACTGAGGAAAACCACTTATTTGTCTGGTATTTAGACAGAAATTACACAACAGTTTGGGATCAATCTACAACAGGTGTAACGATATATGCTAAATGGTTGTATCCACCTGTATTTGAAGGGGTAGAAGCTGTAACAATTAAACTAGGAGATGGATTTGATGTTACAAAAGGCGTGATTGCAACAGATATAGAAGATGGAGAATTGACATCAAGTATAGAAGTTGCCGGAAGTGTGGACCCAATGAAGGTGGGCAGCTACACCTTAACGTACAAGGTGACGGATAGTGATGGATATACAACAGAGGTTAAAAGACAAGTGAGAGTAAGAAGTAATGATAAGCCTATGATCAAAGGGACCAAAGCTGCAACAATCAAAGTAGGAGATAGCTTTGATATTAAAAATGGTGTGACTGCAACAGATACAGAAGATGGAGAACTGACATCAAGTATAGAAGTTGCCGGAAGTGTGAACTCGACGAAGGTGGGTAGCTACACCTTAACGTACAAGGTAATGGACAGTGATGGAAACACTGTAAATATAGAAAGACATGTAACGGTAAACCCTGCTCAAGTAAAAAGCTTAAAAGTATCTAGCAGAGGGACAAACTCTTTAAAACTGATATGGACAAAACAAAGTGAAGTCACAGGCTATAAAATCTATCAGTATGATAGTAAGGGTAAACTGTTAAAGACAATTACAAGTAACGCGAGCAGTTATACAATTAGCAAACTAAGTGCCGGAACAACGTATCAATATAAAGTTCGTTCATATAAAACCGTAGGGAAAACAAATTATTATGGATCCTACAGCAGTGTTCTCACTTCTACAACAAATCCGGCTACTGTTACATTATCGAGTGTTAAAAAGAGTAGCTCAACAAGTATGAAAGTGAACTGGAAGGAGATTTCTACTTCTACAGGGTACCAAATTCAGTATTCTACTAGCAGCAAGTTTACTAGTAGTACAACAAAGAATGTGACAATCACAAACAAAAATACCGTATCTAAAACAATAAACTCTTTAAAAAAGGGTGAAAAATATTATGTTCGATTAAAAGCGTACAAAACATTGTCAGGAACAAAATATTATGGCTCTTGGAGTTCTGTAAAAAGTATAACTATAAAATAAATATAAAAAAGGATTATAGAAAGATATTGACAACCTATTAGCTGGTATTGTTTAAGTAAAATTGAGTGTTTTTAGGGCTGATCCAGATTTTAATTATTCCATAAAAGGGCGCATTTCCGGAATAGGAAAAGCGTCCTTTTTGCACGAAAGGGCCATTTAACGGAGGAAGAATCTTAAGAAATATTGAATACTTATGGTAATGCTAGTATGGTGTTTGTGAAAGATTGTACTTAAAGTAACGGGTGCGTTAGCTGAAGATCGGAGCTGTCTTTAAGGCAGCTTTTTCTTATGCAACTATCGGGGCAGGTTAGTTGACGAAGACCCGTTTACTTTATGGTATAGTTTATTAAATTCAGTTTGTAGTTTATGGGGGAAATTTAGTGTCAAATAAGTTGAAATATGTAATGGGATTGTTTTTTGAAAAAAGAGAAAGTACTAAACGTACTAAACCATTTATACTGATTAGTTATTTAATGAGGATATTAATGGGCTTAATTTTAATATTAGTTATAATTAATGATTTTAATTTTAATTTCATTAAATATATAATTCTTTTATTAGGAATTGGTTCAATAATAGATGGATTTGAAAGTTTTTTAAAAAAGGAAAATAAGAGGCAGATGTTATTAGATTTTGGTATTGCTTTTATATGGTTCGTAGTATTTTTGGTATAGCATTTATAAGTGGTTCGTAATGTTTTTTATGGAACTAACAGGTGCGTTAGCTGAAGATTGAAGCCTGTTTTAAGGCAGTTTTTCTTCTTTAGCTAACAGGTGTTATTGCTTAATATAAAAATCTACTAATCTAGTATAATAGTTCTTCTTTTGTCTATACTGTCAATTAATAGGGTATAGATTGGAGAGAAACAAATATGATCTTAACTGATGTATGGGGTTTATATAAGGCAGATAAGCAAATCCAAGGTTATTCTCCACAAACATTAAAGGCCTATTACGTCCAATTTAACTTGTTGGTGAATAGTTTTGGAAATATATCCATTCAAGAACTTTCAACTAATTCTCTTAAAGTTTATCTCGGAAAAGCAGCTGAAAAGCTTAAGCCATCCAGTCTGGGTCACAGAATTCGATTTATTAAATCTTTATTTAGATGGGCTCAGGATGAAAATTTAATTAATGGAAATCCTGCTTCCAAAATCAAGGAACCAAAATTAGAATTAAGGGTTCCAAAATACTTGTCTGAAGAAGAAATTGAACATTTGCGGGAAGCATGTCATACAACATTCGAAAATGCTTTATTTGAGTTTATGTATTCAACAGGATGCAGAATTGGTGAAGCAATAACTCTAGATAAGGCCTCAATCAACTTCTCTAATCAATCAGCAATCGTTTTAGGTAAAGGGCGTAAAGAACGAGAAGTATATTTCAATACTCGTTGTGAAATATGGTTGAAGCGATATTTAAGTGAGCGAAAAGATCATGAGGAAGCACTATTTGTGACAACACGCGCACCCCATCGAATGAGTATTTCTCAAGCGAGGAACATTTTAAAACTGGTAGCAAAGAGAACGGACATAAAAAAGAGCATTCATCCCCACCAGCTTAGACATAGTTACGCTACAAATTTATTAAATAATGGAGCCCCTCTAGAAGTGATTCAAAATTTAATGGGTCATGAAAAAAGTGAAACCACAAAAATTTATGCATATCTAAGTGGTGCAATGCGGAGAGACTTGTATAGAAAGTATTTTTAAGGGACCAAGGGTCCTTTTTATTTTGTTGTTCTTAATAAACTATCGGGGCAGGATAGTGAAAGAAGGAATTTCCATTTTCACACAAATGAAAAGGTGTCAAATGGTATGATTGAAAAAGAAATTGTACAGAACTTAATTTTTAGGGGGAAATATATTCTTGAAAATGGTTAGAATTATCTTAACAATAGTGGTTATTGTTCTATCAGGGTTATAGTCTAATAACTCAAACCTTTGAGTTATTTCCATATTATATGTTTTTCCTTGGGGCACTTATGTTGGTGACAGGATTAGCCGAACTTCAAAAAGACAGAAAAGGATTTTGGGGGTATATGAATATTGCTATCTCTTTATTTATTTTCTTTTCTTTGCTTCCATAAAGGCTTTCTTAATGAACTAACGGGTGCGTTAGCTGAAGATCGGAGCTGTCTTTAAGGCAGCTTTTTCTTTTATCGAGGCAGGTTTGTAAAAGAATGCAGGTACTAAGATTTTTCTGAAACTGAAAAAATTAAAATCTTGAGGGAGAGTAAAATGAAAGATATTCATGATGAAAGCACATGGCCCGTTTGGGCTAATGAGACAATAGACATTGTCGAACCAAATCCCAAGTGGGTAGAAAAAGGTAATCAGGAAAAAGCACTTCTTCTTATTCTTCTTTCAACTTTCGGCATAACGGAAATTCAACATTATGGAAGTACATCTATTCCAAATTTACCAGCTAAACCAATCATTGATTTAATGGCTAAAATTGATTCATTTCAAAAAATAAAAGAAATATCTTCATTGTTAGCTAATCACGACTGGAATTATGTACCACCTAACATAGACAATCGACCTTGGCAAAGATTTTTTGTGAAAGTAATTAACGACAAACGAGTAGTACATTTACATATTTTACTTGAGGGAGAGAAGAACGGTGGGATAATCAGCTACTTTTTCGTGATTTATTACGGACTAATCAGCAGTTTATTGATGAATACGCTATTCTTAAAAGAAATTTAGCAAAAAAATATAGCAATGATCGTGAAGCGTACACTAAAGAAAAAACAGAATTTATCAATTATGTTCTTAAATCTTAGTTGCGAACTAATATAAGTTTGTGAAGAAATGTACTTAAACTAACAGGTGCTTTACTTCAATAAGGAAGGTTGCTGAGGCAACCTTTTTCTTATGGCACTAACGGGGCAGGATAGTTTAAGATGAAATGCTGTATTATTTTCACTTTAACTATTTATGTATAAAAATCCAAACCTTTTTCGGATATCTTGAATTCGATGTAAACGAAAGCGAGAATGAGTAAATGAATATAATGGACTATCTTAATGGAAGTTTTCCAACTGTCGAATTAGTCCCAAGCATTTATTCTCAATGGGACATTGGCATTCACTTTTCACTTGGTGGGGAAATCTATCAATTCAAAGAAAATGATGAACTCAATCTTGAACGATTTCGTCTAGTATATAAGCAAACCTCCACAATTTTTAATGAATTGTTTGAGCAAAATGACGACTTGTTCCTTGTAACGAATGTATATAAGCACAAAACAAAAGAGAAACGTACAAGAAAACTGAAGGTATACCAGCCGTTTCTGAAGTGTAAAAATAATTTGAATCGAATTCAGGTGAAAACTTACCCTTATCCCTTCGAGTTGGACGAAGCAGAAGAATTTGAGATGCAACAATTTTCCTTGCTGTGTAAACGAGAAGACATACGTGTAAATGAATTACTTAAGGCAGCGAGTAATGAGGATTTTCCATTGAAACCAAAGTTTGGGAGATACTCCATTGCTTATCCTGATGTTTTCTTTGTGAACATCACAAAAGACATTATTTTCTTTGTCTACGACGACCGAGGGTGCGAAGTCATAGCCCGTGAAGCAGACCAGATACGTCCACTTTATGAGAAATACTATGATTGGGTAGAAGAAGTTGATAGAAAAAGGATTGAAAAAGGGTTAGGAGAAAGAGGATTAAAAAACTAAAAATGACCAAAGAAAGTTTCATCTAATTTCTCTTGTTGAACTAACGGGTGCTTTACTTTAAAAAGGGAGTTGCTTCGGCAGCTCTTTTTCTTATGTAGCTAAAGGCAGGTTAGTTCAACAATGCTGTTTGATCTTTGTTCAACAATTGGGCCTGATAATAGAATAACACTTGGAAGTTAATTTGGATATTTTCGGGAATAAACCTTTTTGCTGCAACTTAAGTATAGACCTTCCCCTCCTCAACTCACTCAATGGAATTCATATTTTCTTATTTTACTAAAGAAAACCCCAATTTATAAAAATGGATTCAGGTCTTTTTAACTAATTTTCTCAGGGATAATGCTTTTTTTATAACATTTTTTAAATAAGTAGGTATAAAGCACTTTAAAATTAACCCAATAGCAATCCAATAGAAAAGCAATTAATATTATTGTATGAATATTTTAAATTTTTAGAAAGGGATATTTTTCGGAAACCTTCTATTTAACTAAGAAAGTAGGGAACATATGAAAATTCATTCATTCATTAAACGAACAGCGGCGATTACGCTGTCAGCTGGCTTGCTGCTATCATCAGCAAACACGCCTTTCATTCCTTATGCAAATGCAGCGAATATAAAGGCAGAAGACGTCTTGGCTTCGTTGACAAGTGAACAACGAAAAGCGTTAAATAAACTTGAAATGACAGATAATGTCGGATTGCAAGGATTTAAAATGGAAGAGTTAAAAAAGGATAAAGAAATCTCGGTCATCGTCCAGTTTAAATCAAAGCCGGGAAAAGTTGCAGTCTTGGATGCGAATGTAAAAGGAAAGGAGCTTTCTAAAAAACATGCGGATGATCAAGTAGAAAAGGAACATGCTCAGTTTAATAAAGACATTCAATCGATTCTTCCATCTACTAATCTTAGAAGCAAGAAAACAGGTCATAAAATCACTTCTACCTTTAAGACCGTTTATAACGGGGTAGCTATGAAGCTGCCAGCTAATCAGGTAGAGCAGCTTTTACAATCCGAAGTCGTAAAAGCAGTATATAAAGATGTAGAATTTAAGGTCGATCCGATCGCTATGGGAGAGAAATCAGCCCCTGGTACATCCGTTGAAAGTATTCCATATTTAAAAATTGACCAGCTGCACAATGAAGGTATTACAGGAAAAGGAATCAAAGTTGGGGTTCTTGATACAGGGATTGATTACAACCACCCTGATTTGAAGGATGCCTATAAGGGCGGTTACGATTTAGTTGATCAAGATAATGATCCAATGGAGGCAACGTACAAGGATTGGCAAGCGTCGGGGCAACCAGAATTTAGCTGGTCCGGTTCTTCCTATTATACTTCCCATGGAACACATGTCGCAGGTACCATTGCTGGACAAGGAACGAATGCAGAGGTTTCTGTGAAAGGTGTGGCTCCTGATGTGGATTTATATGCGTATCGTGTTCTTGGACCATATGGCTCAGGATCATCTGAAGGGGTCATTGCAGGTATAGAAAAAGCTGTAAACGATGGCATGGATGTTATCAACCTTTCCCTCGGATCGGACATCAATGATCCTTATGATCCAACCAGTACTGCCATTAACTATGCTGTCCTTAATGATGTAACAGCAGTTGTAGCAGCTGGAAATGCAGGATCAGATGATTATACATTAGGTTCACCTGGCTCAGCAGCACTTGCTTTGACAGTCGGGGCGAGTGATGTGCCGATGGCGGTTTCTACTTTCAGTGGGAAAATCGGAAATAAAGATTCGATCGAACTTGTTAGTTTGGCACGCCACTATTCAGACCAATTAAAGGAATGGGAAGGGAAATCCTATGAGGTAGTAAATGTCGGTTTAGGAAATGGCTCTGATTATTCCGGCAAGGATGTAAAAGGGAAAATTGCACTTGTGGAACGCGGAGAATTCGCCTTAGCGGAAAAGGTCAGCAATGCGAAACAAAATGGAGCAGCCGCCGTCCTTCTTTATAACAATGTGGAAGGGCAGATTAATGCAAATCTTGGTGAGTCCGTTGACTTTGTGCCGTCATTTTCTTTAACAAAAGAAGCGGGAGAAAGCATTAAAGCACAGATTCAAGCAGGTGAAGCGAATTTTACTTTCTCCAAATACGCGGATAAACAGACAGAAGGTGACCACTTAGCGGACTTTAGCTCAAGAGGCCCGGCAAGAGAAACATACGATATGAAGCCAGAAGTGACGGCACCGGGAGTAAGTGTTCTCTCAACAATCCCTTCTTATATGGTGGACGCTGAACATCAAGAAAACTATCAATATGCATATTCAAGATATTCTGGAACATCTATGGCTACTCCTCATACAGCGGGGATTGCAGCACTCATGCTTCAAGCGAATCCGCAATTAGAGCCGGAAGATATTAAAGCCGTTCTAATGAATACGGCAGATCCTCTCAACGGAGACTACAGTGTATTTGAAGTTGGAGCAGGAAGAGTTGATCCATACCAAGCTGTGTATAGTGGAACAAGCTTCAAAATTAACGATAAAACATTTGTTCCAGGTGTTGAGGAATTAATCAAGGTAAAAGAATTGACGGGCGGACTCAGCTTTGATGTTCACTATGCAGATAAAAAGCTAAATCTAAAAAAATCAATCACTATTGAAAATAATGATAAAGTAAACAAAACATTCAGTGTATCTGTAACTGAATCGAATGGTTCAAACAGCTTGAAGGAAAACGGAGTGGAGTTGGATATTCCAAGCAAAATTTCTGTAAAAAGTGAAGACTTCAAAAAAGTAACACCACGTTTGCTTATTCCTAAGAAAGCAAAAGATGGAATTTACGAAGGTTATATTACATTAACAAACAATGCGAATTCATCAGAGCAGTATCGGATTCCTTTCAGCTTCCGAACAATGGAAGATGGGTTTAATAAGGTTGGACTACTAAATCCTGCCTATTCCCCAAGTTATTTAAACCAAGTAGGATGGGATCCTATGCGTACTCCATTTGTATTTGCTGATTTTAACCTTCGTGCACCAATGGAAAAAATGGATGTCGTTCTTCAAGATGGCAAAACAGGAAAGGACCTCGGGTTGGTCGGAACAATAAATTTAGAAAACGCTTATGACAATGTAGATTATGGATTAAATGCATTTAATGGAACTTATTATGAGTTTACAGGAAACTCAAAACAGCCCATTTCGGAAGAAGCAAGTTATGTGCAACCGGGACATTACAAGTTGAAATTCATTGGTACAGGTACTTCCGGGAAGGTTACAACTGAAACGCAGCATTTGTTCATCGATCTCGATGCACCGAGCTTCAAAAGTTCACTTGATGGAAAATCTCCATTTATTGAATATAAGCCAGGTCAAGAAACATATCCATTCGAAATTCAAATCACAGATCCAACCGTTGACGAACTAAAGAAATTGGGCGTAAATATCGATCAATCATCGAACTCGATGGTGTATTACTGGGGTCAAGGTGGTTTCCCTTCTACGCCAATTCCAATGGATAAAGAAGGAAAGTTTGTCGAAGAAATCGCTCTGGATGAATCCATCCCAGCACTTCAATTCCGCATGAATGGTTATGATATGGCAGGAAACAAACCAGCTACAAAGCAATATTACTTTGTAAAAGAAGGTACACCTGTCGCGTATGCTATTGGCGAAAAGTATGAGGTGAAAACAGGCGATACGGTAAAAGCAACGCTATCATTAGATAACCTAAACGCAGTGTCAAAGGCGGAATGGAACTTTAATGGTGACGGAGACTTTGACAGAGGTTTAGATAGCGTAGAGTTAGTTGATGCGAAGCTTCACAGCAAATTCTCGGACAAAGCCTCTTTAACGATTAAAGACAAGGTCGTTACTGTCCAATTTAATGAAGAGAGTAAAGCATTAGACCATGCAAAAGTCGTTGAGGTTACGTTAAAGGTTCAGGATGATCAATATACCCTTGGAGCAGCGATTAATCCGATTGTGAGCGTAATGGATGCTAATAATCAGACAAGCAGTGTGTTAAAATCTGATTTAAGTTGGAAGGTTAACCCTCAATTCTCAATGGCTAGAGGTTATGTCACTCCGCAAGGATTTAAAAATGAAGATGGTACTGTTACAGAGAAAAGGGATTGGAGCAAGGTTGGCGGTACAGTGAAAATCTTTGATTCAGAAGGAAATGAGTTCGATGCGACATCAACGGTAGAAGAAAATGGACAATATGTATTCAACAAGCTGCCGTTAAGCACAAATGCCTTCACAATTGAAATGAAAGTCCCAGGCCACTTTGTCACGAAAGAAAAACTAAATTCTGGTATAGGTTTTGAGCACAATGGTGAGTTATTCGGTCAAAATCGCTGGATACCTGCCCTTGATATTACTGCAGGTGATGTAAACCAAGACAATGTCATTGATGTTCTAGATGCGATTGAAATTCAAAATGCATGGAAAACAAAGAAGCGTGCAGCGGATATCACCTTTGATGGAATAGTTGATGCTAAAGATATGAAATATGTTCAAACAAACTATCTCAAGCAAAATGAGCATGTCGATAATGCTCCAAAACCAAAGAAAATATATAAAGGTAAGACATTAGAATCAATTTTAGTTGAGTTGGGAATACAGCCATAACGATTAAAAAACACGATGAAAGCTTAGCTTCATCGTGTTTTAACTTTTAAAGAAAGTATAAAATATTTCTAAAAGTATTTTTAAAGAAAGAGAGTATTCCAATAAGGTTGCGTTATTTGGATTTTCTTCAGAATAAAATATTGAGGTAGATTGGGAATTCATAAAAACGGGAAATAAGAGTGAATATTGAAAAAGCTAATAAATAGAGTGAAGCTATTAAAGTAGCCTTGCGCTTTTCTTAATTTTACTAGAATATATAGAATATATATTCATTTTTTTCTATATATAGTAGATAAAATTACAATCTAGAGGTGAAGCTATGATTGAGGGGAAACTTATCAAGTTTTATCGTGAAAAAGCAGGGTTGACTCAGGGGCAGCTTTGTGGAGGAATTTGTTCGGTTACACATCTTAGTAAGATAGAACGAGGGATAACAGATTACTCAGGGGAAATTACTCACTTATTATCCCAAAGATTGAATATCTGTCTTGATGATGAATTTGTGCGGTATCATAATCTTCAACAGAAACTAAAGTTATGGCACGACACGTTCGTTATGCAACAAAGCAAAGAATCAGAAATTTTAAAAGATGAAATCGAAAAAGAAACACTGATTCAATTGCCAGATTTTCAAGTTTTCTATCAATTACTCTCTGCAAGGTATTATTTATCTAATTATCAATTAGAAACAGCATTATTAATTATTCAAAACCTGCAAAAAAAAGAATCATCTTTTCCTCCGCAAGACCGCAATATGTTAAAGCATGTTCTAGGTATGTATTATTTTCACAACGGACAGTATCGAGATTGTATTCAAATTTTAACATCTATTGATCAAAGTCAATATAATCAATTTGAATATTATTACCATTTGTCACTAGCCTATCACCTTATTCATTCTAATATAATATCGTATTATTATGCAGAGAAAGTTCTTGACTATTTTCAAAAAACGTTAAATGTCATCCGAATAATTGATACAGAGACGATCATGTTATTACAATTAAATGCAAAGGAGCTTCATGATTATGAAGAGACGAAAGAAAGGTACGAACAATTAATACGTACCTGTGATACCATTAATGAAATAGACCGTAAATCAAAGCTCCTTAATAATCTTGCATTTGAACTTTACAGAAGAAAAAAATACAAAGAAGCATCCGAACTATACAAAGAAGCCATGGAACTAATTGATGAAAAGGTTCCTCATTATTTAACTGCATTAGATGGTTATATTAATACTTGTTATAAAGGAAAACTACTTTCATTCGAGATTTTATTGGAATTAGCACATAAAGGCCTAAGAATAGCAAAATCGACAAAATCGTATAACTGGATTTTTTTTGAATTACACCTTTATCAGCTTAATCATGAAGAAGACGATTACTATCATTTTATTGAGACTACAGCCCTTCCTTTTTTTAAAAATATGGGCTTCACCATGTTTATTGAACACTACGAAAAAAAACTCTTCCACTTCTATAACCGAATTGGTGCCGTTCAAAAAGCATTGGACCTTGCCAACTCTTACATACAAGGCAGAAAGAGCTACTATGATCATGAATAAGTCTTAATAAAAAAAGATACTCTATGCAGATGTTAATGCTCCATAGAGTGGATTGAAGCTGAAAGTCAGCGTGAAAAAATAGTCAATCAAAGAAAAATTAAAATTGGAAAAGCAATTAAAAGTTTACTTGAAAAATAACGAATAGAAAATATGTAAAGCTGATAAGTCCATCAACTTAAAGTATGATGAACTATCAACAATTCGGCTACCTTACCTAGTGATATTTAGTCAAACAACTGAATTCCATTTATTACATAGATACTTTGTATTAATAATTAAAAGATAAATAGTGATAGTCAATAAAAGGGCGCGTTTCTTTAATAAGAATCGCTTTTCTTAATGAACTAACGGGTGCGTTAGCTGAAGAACGGAGCTGCCTTTAAGGCAGCTTTTTACTATGGAACTAAAGGGGCAGGATAGTTCAATAAGAAAAGATAATTTTATTATTAAACAGTAGTATATTTCTTATGTTGAATAAAAACGATCAATAAAGTGCCGAAAAAGCCTATATTCGTATAGAATATAGGCTTTTCACAATATATGTTAATCAGTTTTTAATTTTGAATACATATTTAAATCAATAAATGTGTCTTTTGATTTTTCGGACTTTCTTAGTGTGCCTTCAAATTGAAAATTTAACTTTTCTAGAAGCTTTATTGAATTTCTATTTTCAGGTTCGACTTTCGCTTCAATCCTATTAAAATTTAAAGTATTATATGCATAATCCAATAGTTTAAGAATGGCTTCCGAAGCAAATCCGTTACCCCAATATTCTTTACTAATTTCATAACCGATTTCTGCTTTTGAATTTTCAAAGTCTAAGGTATTGTAACCACAAGAACCAATAATTTGATTTGATTCTAAATGAAAAATTGAATAGCGAATAGCTTTGTTTTCTTGATATAACTTATCAAGCATTTCAATCATTTGTATTGCTTGACTTTCATCAGTTAAACTATTGATATTCATAAACTTTGTAACTTCAGGATCAGACCAGATCTTAAATAGGCTAGAGGAGTCTGATACTTTCATTTTTTTTAATATTAATCTTTCTGTTCGTAGTTCTGTAATCAATATTTTTGCCTCCATTTTATTTTAATTTGGGGTTTAGATATTGATATCTGTGCATAGTTCAGTCCCTTCACACTTTAAGATAGTATTATTGTATACAATAATAAAAAAATTACAAATCGGTTTAAAGTTAGAGATTTGATTTTTTCGTATCGAAGTACGTAGATAATGTGCAATAGAATGTAACTTTTCTTATCGCACTAACGGTTGCTTTAGTTCAATAAGGGAGGTTGCTGAAGCAACCTTTTTGTTATGCAACTAAAGGGGCAGTTTAGTTGCATAAAGAATACGTTGCAAAAAGGGATTATTACTGTTAAGGCGAATTGATAACAATTGGATTTATTTTGAAAGGGAGAGATTTTAAGAGATAAGAGACATAAATAGAAAGGTTGTTTTATTTGAACAAATTTGACTGGATTTCAGAAACGGAAAGATTAGTAATAAGACCATTAAAAGAAGATGATTTTAAAAATTGGCTTAGCGAATTTAAAAATAGACTTCCATCTCAACACAGGTATGATCAAGGGAAGATTGATATGAGTGAATGTACAGAGGAATGGTTTACCAATTTAGTGGGAAAACATCAAGAATTAGCAATGAATGATATAGCATATGTTTTTGGTGTCTTTAGGAAAGAAGACGGTACACATCTTGGAACAATAGATTTCTCCACCTTAGAGAGAAATGACTTTCAATGGGGTAGGGTAGGTTACACTATTCATAATCAATATTGGAGAAAAGGTTATGGTAAAGAGGCAGTAAAAGAAGCCCTTAATATCGCCTTTAAAGACTTGAATTTCCACCGAATTGAGGCTCATATAAACGTTGATAACACACCTTCTTATAATTTAGCAGAGAATGTAGGAATGGAGTTTGAATGCATAAGAAAAGGATTTATTTTTGAATTTGGTGAATGGACTGATAATCTGGTTTATTACATAAATTCAAAATAGAAAATTCTTAATCAACTAACGGGTGCGTTAGTTCTATAAGATATGAGATCCTTGAAGATTCTAAGCGTTCGGGGCTTTATTTTTCATAGAATGTATTATCATAGTTTTTCGCGTTTTGTCGTCTGGACCATAATTAGAGTCCTCAAAATAGCTATCATTCCCCAGAAATAGGAATCAAATTTGAAGAAGCCGACCAATAAAGGTCGGCTTTTTTCATACTATTTTTAACAACAGGCGCCATATCCGTAACCGCCGCCGTAACCGCCGCCGCAGCCACCAACAAAGCTAGCTCCAACAATGATTAAGAGTATAAACAAGACGACTATAAAGGCGAAACCTCCACCAAATCCAAAACCGTCGTCACACCTTGATTCACAACCTGACATAAGACATCTCCTTAATTGTTTTTAAGGAGGAAATTAATTAAATGGGTTATATACCTTATGCTTTAATTAGGAAAATGACACAATAGTCTCCATCTCTGTTCATAGGATAAAAAAAAATTTCCGAAATGGCCGGATGTTTTGAATCATAATCTACGCAAGTTGGTACAACCTTCATAAAATATAATAAAACAGTCATGAAGGAGAGACATTTTGATGATACACAAGTCTATCTTGAAAAAACTTCTCAAACTCATTTTAATAAGTTCAATACATTCATCCAATTCAAATGAATCCGGTGCACAAAGCAACAAGAAAGAGAAAAAGAAAAAGAAAAAGGGATGCTGTTAATATCGCCACTCTAATGTAGAGGTCTTAAATATTTTTTTAAGGTCTTTTTTTAGGATCTTTTCTCATAGAGAATACTTTTTTATCAATATATAAGCCGTATAAGGTCCAGGACGTTAACAAACTCCCCCCTAAGTTCCCCCCCTAATTCTAGCACCTTCGTATGACCCATCCTAGGGCCTGTACAACTGCACTACGCGTAACAGCATACGGCATACAGCAAGACTACTTATCATAGGGGGTATGGACAAGGGTTAGGATATGATATGGCCACATACTCCAATCAGTGCACCTATCATCACAAAGATATTGACCATCACATACCATTGTACTCAATCCACGTACAGTGCAGGAGACGACTTACTATCAAAGAGTAAGTCGAACTTCTAAATTCTTTAAAAACAACGATTTGAATGTACGATTTTGTCTCTTTTTTAAATATAAAGAGAAAAAATGAAAAAAATCAATGAAATCAAGGGTTTGAATGTATGATAATTTACATTATCATACGTTCAAATTCAAGCGAATAAGTACCCTTAATTAACTAACGGGGCAGGTTAGTTGAAGAACATTATTTCTAATAAATTCAATATTTGTTAATATAAAGGGGTCTAATTATTTGAGTTTAAATTAAAAATGAGGAGGAATACAATGAAACGAATGCCATTCGAACAACCAACAGACCATTATGATGAAAAGGTTTTTTTAATAGATGAACAACTTTGTGCATTACTAAAACAACGGAAGGAAATTTCAAACAATGATCCAGGTTTTCCACCTCATAAAAATATCTCAAATTGGGCAGAAAGGTTCGGACTGTACGAGGAATTGTTAAATTCGGTATTCGGTACATTGAGAGATGATGAAGAATTTAGACCACGTGTTGAACCAAAAGAATTTAGACGGCATTTACCCATCTTAAAATCAGTTGATAAAGGTGAATATTTATATACGGTAACCTTTATTCGGCAGTACCAGAATGCAAGCGTGGTTCATCTTAATATCGATTGGGATTCGATGAAGGATTCACCAGGAGCCCGACATCAACACAATTTTTTCGAATTGTTTTTAGGAGAACAATATGATTGTCGATGGGATGCTGGAAGTGGTTCAACAGGGCAATTCGTATACAGTTTTATCGTGTCTCCGCCTTTACCTGACGATATTTCAGGACTTGATTTAGTTTTTAGAGAATATAGCGGACCTTTTGGGGACAAACCCACAGGTTTGGAAATCTCAATGCATTTGTAATAATTTCACTAGAGGGAATGATTATGTTCATTATTAGTATGGAACGCCCTTTTTTACTACTTCTAAATGAACTAACGGGTGCGTTAGCTTCATAAAAAAGGCCGGCAATTGGCTGCCTTTTTAAAGTGCGATTTTAAAACTTATCGTACTGTCATATTCAAACGAAAATCACCCTTTTACAGCTAATGGGACAGATTATTGAAGTAGGTTATTATCGATATGTGGATTAAAATATTGTATTTAAAAGTAAAATTTATAGAGGGAGATTAAATAATTAAAAACAGGTGGCACTTTCAGGGCCGTAAAAAGGGGAGTATTTTTGTGTTTAGAAAGAAAAAAGCTATTATTCTTATTATTATTATAGTTATTTTAGTTTCAATGTTTAGTTATTTTTTCTTATCTTATAGTGAATCAGCAATAAATAAAGGATTCCCGATACCATTAGGGGCCAAATTAATAAGAAAAGACGATAAAAATATGTATGAAGAATATAAATGGGGTCCAGCTTCCGAAGAAAACGGACTTCCACTTTATTATTTAACGGTTATTAAATTTTGGGGGTGGGATAAAAAATCACAAGAAGGGGCAATGACAATCTATGAAAAAGAAGGAAAAAAGCTATGTGTAATTTCTCAAACCGATTCTTTATTTGTTAGCCCATCAGAAGAATAATATTTTTTCCTAATTGTTTTCTGTTTAATCCAGGCTAGAGCCATAAGAAGTCCGCCTATAGGCGGCTTTTAGAATGTACAATTTTTGATATTAGAAGAATTATATCAATTTCTCAATGAATTTATCAGTCAAGGATACATAAATAATAGAAGTTCGTCGGTCTTCAACAAAGGGGGGGCTCCTTTAATAAGGATCGTTTCCTTAAAGAACTAACGGGTGCGTTAGCTGAAGATCGGAGCTGTCTTTAAGGCAGCTTTTTCTTATGGAACTAACGGGGCAGGATAGTTCAACAAGAAGTCTACTGTAAAATATAATGAGACGTATTAATGAAAATAAAACAAAAATCAGAGGATATTTACTGAAATGGGGGACTATTAATGAAAACAAATACAATTAAACAGAATAATATTGAAATTGCTGTTATAAGCAGTAACAAGATACTAATAAAGGATGTTCAGTCGGCATTGGATTTTATAGCGACAGTACAGTATGAAACTGGCTGTAACCGTATAATTTTGAATAAATCGGCAATATGTGAGGACTTTTTTCACTTAAGTACGAAACTTGCAGGGGAAATATTACAAAAGTTTATCAATTATCACGTGAAAATAGCTGTTGTAGGAGACTTTTCTGTATATTCAAGTAAAAGTTTGAAAGACTTTATTTATGAGAGTAATAAAGGGAAGGATATATTTTTCTTTCCAGATGAAAAGCAGGCAATTGAAAAACTAAGTTTAGTGTAATCATTACTGATAAAGATAATTTCTTTTATATACCAAAGATAGTGAAAGGTTGTACTTAAAGTAGCGGAGTGTGTTGGTCGAGCAAGAAAGGAGGAAGCCCTTTAAATAGGGTTTCCTTTAATTTTTATTCAATTAACAAGATTAAAATTTAACAGAGCCTAATATAAAAATGAAAGAAGGGAACATAAAAACAGAACGGAATAGTGAAGAGATACACTTAAACTAACGAGTGCTTTAGTTCATTAAGACTTACAAAAATGATTGTTTATTTCGGTCAATTTCTTAAGCTCTGTTCCTTGTTATTCTGAAACACTAAACTTAAAAACAATGGTTCATACTCGTCCAATAGGTCTACGTCCTTCTATAGAATTAGAACCAACAAACCACCCATTATCCTTAGAGCAAAGAGAAGGACTTGGATTTAAAAGAATAAAGCAGATAGCAGAAGATTTATGTAATGTAGAAGAAAAATAATAACTCTTATTAATGAACTAACAGGTACATTAGTAAAAAAATTAAAGGGTGATTTATAATTGAGAAATCCAGTAAAGATTCAGGCCATTATTGAAGAATTGGAAATACAGTTTGATGAGTCTCGGACATTTTTTAATGTAAAAAATGGGGAAATCATTTCAGTAACTTTGGGTGACTTGAGAGCCGCTGAAGATGAAGAAGAATTCGGTCATTTACCAGAGTGGGAACAAGAAAATAGAAAAGTTGCTAATGATGTAATTGATAACTTTGATAATTACAAGGAACTTCCAACAAAATATGAAGTAAATGAATATGAGATCATTGAAGACTTTTGCTTTACTGTTAGTGATGAAAGAAAGCAAGATATATTATTAAATTCAATTAAGGGGAAGGGTGCTTTTAGAAGGTTTAAGGACAAAATTATTGACTTTGAAGTGGAAGACCAATGGTATTCTTATCGTGACAAACGATATAAACAAATTGCGATTAAATGGTGTCTAGACAATAACATAAATTTTATTGATAATTAGCCTTTAAAAAATGTATGGAACGGGACCTATGGTTGAATAAGGTGATTGCTCTTTGTTCAACTATCTTAAGATCAGAGCTGTCTTTAAGGCAGCTTTTTCTTATGGCACTAACATGGCAGGTTAGTTCAAGAATGCTGTTTGATCTATATTCAACAATTGGCCATATTATTGAATAACTAACGAAAGTATACTTATGAAAGGGCGTTAGAATAATTATAAGTAATTCTTATATTTATGGTTTGTCATAAGAAAGAGCCTATCAAGGTAAGCTCTTTCTTATTTTCCTTTTAATAACCAAAAACCAATTAATATAAATGTGATACCGACCCCTGTTCGCCAATTGGGAATTTCTTTTAGAAATATGTATCCAATTGCTACACTAACTAGTATCTCCATTCCTTTAGAGACAATAAGTGAGAAGGTTAGGTTATCTACAATTTTTGTTAAAAACTTCACTCCGTATCCAATCATAATACTCGCAGGCAGAAACAAAGGTAAAAGTTTAATGTAGTACCATAAAGTGGATAAAAAATTTGAGTCAATGTGCTTGGTGTGATAAGCGTAAATAGCATTAATAATTAATAACCCGCCTAACATTAATAAAAGGGCAAGGAAAATCATAAATGTTGTTCTCCAATTGAATTTGTTTCTATAATTTTGCCCAAATGCAAAATCTTTATGTAAAGTAAAAATCAAGTTACTCATTTTGCATGAAATGTATTCAGAATCGCTTTTCTTAATGAACTAACGGGGCAGGATAGTTGAATAAGGAATTTATATTTACATCTAGAATATACATAATTAGGGAATGTGGAGGTGGGAGCTTAACTGGAAAAGGGCCGTATTCTCGCTCTGCTTGACTCCAATAAGGGGGGGCAAGACAACGGTTACAAAGAAGATTACTTACGGAATAATGGTGACTTTGAATTTGATAAAACCGAGAATAAACGTCCGATGAACATATGGCTCTATGCTAAGTGGTGGACATATCTAGATTCTGATCACCCAGAAAGGAGGAGAGTGACCTTTTGAATACCAATATTCAGTCTCTTTGATGCATCGAACACGCTTTCAAGCATTGATAACAAATAGAGATTTTGTAGAACAATAGGGCTGATAAAAAAGTAAAGAGAGGGAAACTAAATGAAAAAGATTACTACGGGACAAAGCAACAGCTTCTCCGAAGCAGGACTGCGTAGACTGCGTGAGGTGCTGACACGGCATGTCGAGTCCGGGAAAATCCCTGGACTCGTCGCCCTGGTCAGCCGGTACGGTGAGACGCACGTCGAAGCGATTGGGACGATGCGCCATGACGGTGGCGCGGCGATGGACCGGGACACGATCTTCCGGATTGCCTCGACGTCCAAGCCGGTCACGATGGCTGCGGCGATGGTCTTGCTCGACGAGTGCAGGCTGCGGCTGGATGACCCAGTAGAGCAGTGGCTGCCCGAACTCGCCGACCGGCGGGTGCTGAAGCGGATCGACGGCCCGCTGGACGATACCGTGCCGGCGCGGCGGCCGATCACAGTACGGGACCTGCTGACCTCCACGTTCGGGCTCGGCATGGATATGACGTCGCTGGGCACTCCGATCATGGGCGCGATATTCGAGCAGGGGCTTACTCCCGATCTACCGGAGCCGATGCCCGAGCCGGATGAGTGGATGCGCCGCCTGGGCACACTCCCGCTGATGCACCAGCCCGGAGAGCGCTGGCAGTACCACATCAGCAACGATCTACTCGGAGTGCTCGTCGCCAGGGTCACGGGCCAGTCGTTTGAGACGTTCCTGCGCGAACGCATCTTCGACCCCCTGGGCATGAAGGACACCGGTTTCCACGTGCCCGCCGACAAGATCGACCGGCTGCCGCCCCTCTACGCCCCCGACCCGCAGACCGGAGAGTTCATCGTGTGGGACGAGGCCAAGGGGGGACGCCACAGCCAGCCTCCAGCGTTCCAGGGCGGCGGAGGCGGACTTTCCTCCACCGTCGACGACTACCACGCCTACTTCCGGATGCTGCTAAATCACGGGATGCAAGGGACCGAACAGATCCTGTCCCGGCCCGCCGTCCAGCTGATGACCACCAACCGCCTCACGCCCGAGCAACAATCCGTCCGAAACGCAATGGCCAGCAACAACGTCCATGTGTCATTCGGCCAAGGGCAGCACGGCGGCTGGGGCTTCGGGATGGCGGTGCGCACCTACCGTGGTGACTACGCGTCCATCGGCCAGTTCGGCTGGGACGGTGGAACCGGCACCACGACGTACGCCGACCCGGACAAACAGCTCACTGGAATCCTGCTCACCCAGGTCGGGATGTCCACCCCGGATTCAGCGCGGCTTATCCACGACTTCTGGACCATGGTCTACCAGGCAATCGAAGACTGACACCGAGCCCGCGCCTGGTACGCCCGCCCTCAACCCGCGACACCCAACGGTCAGCCCCCTGTCGGCCGATTGGAAGCAAAAGTTGCCTTTGGTACTTTGCTTAGCAAGATTGTGAGATATTGTTCTTAACAATAGGGTGCGTTAGTTCCATAGGATGTACTTAAGAAGACCACTTTTAGGTGGTCTCTTTTAATTGTTCAAAAATCAACATTAATCTATAACAAAGCCTATTAGAAATGGAGATGTTTGAAATGGCTAACTAAAACGCAATATGATCGAATTGGTGAAAGAAGTAAAAGAGGGAGAAATTGTGACAGAAAAATATCTCACTCCTGTGTTCATCCCTTTTTCTGTGGCAGTCGGAAACGGAATAAAAGAAAAGAATTTAACATTAAGAATCGGAAAAAGGATTAGAGACATTCTAACTGAGTATGAGAAAGTCTCGGTCAAAATGAGTCGTACTGGTGACACTTTTCTATCATTATCGGCACGTACTAAAGCAGCTAATGAATGGGGAGCTGATATTTTTTTTCATCGATTATTAAAAATGCTGTTAAACAGGCATTTGTGATGTTTTAAGAGTCCTGATTATGCTACAAAGTCTGTTCCGTACACAAGTTCACCCATGGGAATGCGAACAATAAATATCTCAAACCCTTGGCAAATTTGGCTTTGTTAAGTAGTAATGTTGTTTTTTAGGTATAAAATATGGGAACGTCCGATTTGGACGTTCCCGTTCTTAATCCATTAAAGCCCCCTATTATGGAATAACTGTAAAGCTAATGAAGCTTTTTTAAAAGCTGCGTTTCCCTGGCCAGGCTCCTTGCATTTTACTTAGGAATACAATTTGCCCAATATGATATGCGTCGTGCAATGCTAAACTCTTCAGTTCAAGCACTAATGAATTATCTTCTCCTGGGATCTGTCTATACAAATCTTCATGTTCTGATTTTGCTAGTATTTTTCCAAGTTCACGATGAACATAAAAGTATTCTTGTTTTGTTTCCTTCCAATTTTCTAACTTCTCAGTTGGTAATCGAAATGTAGATTCATTATTTTCTGCCTGTGGTTCATTCGCTGTTTCACCAAGAAATCGCATCAGAAATCTCTTTTCATAGAAAAGTAAATGACAAACTAATTCCCAAATGGAATTCATTGCCCCATCAGCTGGTTTCCAAATTGCCTGTTCAAAAGTGATATCCTCTAGCACTTTTTCAAGTGGTGGAAACCAGTCTTCTTCATCTAAGCAGCTTGCCCATTGTTGTAACAAAAGTGTCTTTACATCCATTTTCTATTCCCTCCAATTTAATCCCTTTACTAGATAATCCCTTTGGTCAAAATTCATTTGCGGCGTGTTGTAGATAGCTCACTAATTAAGGTGTCATGCCAATTCCTTGTTCAATTAAACTGGCCCTTTAACGGAACAATGAACGTTCCGTTATTTGGAAAATTCTGATAATCTTAGTTTATCATAAGTTGTGTTAACTGAGAAAGAACAACTGTCTAAAACCATTTTGGTTATCGTAAAGTTATCCTTTATGGGCATAATTCATGTATTTTGAATATCCATAAACACTTTTTTTCTTTGAGTTCTTTGACACATGCATAGACATCAACTTTCCTTTGTTAAGATAACCAACAAGGGCTTGAAGGAATTGTCCAGAAGAAGGTTTATTTAGAAGGACGTTGAATTAATATCAAACATATTGAAAAAAATATATAGAAGGGAACAAAAACTAATGAAATACGAATGGAGAAAACAAGAATAGAATTTATATATTCCAAAACGAGAATCTGAACTTGTAACAATTCCAGAACAGAATTTTTTTTGATAAAGGGAAAAAGAAATCCAAATGAACACGAATTCGCTGAAAAGATAGGTGTTCTTTATTCATTGGCTTATGCGGTCAGAATGATGCCGAAGTAAGGATACACTCCAGATGGATATTTTAAATATACTGTATATCCATTAGAAGGAATTTGGGATTTAACAGAAGAGGGAAATAGTAGAGTGGGCATTTGAAAATGTAGAAAAAAAGAAACCACATCCATTTTTAAATGATGTAAAGTTCGGTACATTTCAAGATGGTTTATCTGTCCAAATGCTTCATGTAGGTCCATATGATGATGAACCTCAAAGTTTTAAATTAATGAATGAATTCATAAAAAATAATAATCTTGAAAGAACTTCATTACAACATAGAGAAATATATCTTTCAGATTTTAGAAAAGTTGAACCTGCAAAATTAAAAACCGTTTTGAGATATAAGGTTAAGCCACTTGAATAGCATAATCTCTTAACTCCTAACATGAATTCATTATTTAATGTAGCAAAGAAGTTAAGTAGTGTACTTAAAGTTACAGTTGCATCCATAGGGTGCAATAAAGGAGACCGTAAAAAATGAAGTGAACCTATAAAGTTTTCCATAATCGGGTGTGTTTGTGGTTGGGTGCTATGATAATATCCTCATAGTTAAATGAGGGTGTAAAAGAGGAACTAACAGCCCACCCTTATTTTATATATTTTACCTATTGAAAAACATTAGCATCTATTATTTGGGGTGCTTTTCTTTGCAGGGAATTAGTCCCTTTTGTCAAATTAGTTAAACAAAGGGGATGAAAAAATGAATGATGATTATGAGAAAATCGGTATTTTATTATCCAATATGACAAACGAATTAGTGTCGAGTAGAGTAAGGGTTAGAGCTATAGTAGAATTACTGGGTGAAAAAGGACTAATAACCCGCGAAGAGTACGAAGATAGGTTTAAAAAAGTTTTTGAACGAGATGCAATTTCGTATAGAAATGATCTATTGAAAAAAGTCAAAATTGATGAATAAAAGGAGAACGCATCCATTAATTTGGATGCTTTTTTTATTGGGGTGAGACCGATGAACCATGATGAGAAAAAGAAAGCGGTTAAGAAGACAGTGAAGCTAAGTCGTAGAAATCTGGAATAAAATGATTCAAATTGAACTATTTGTCACGAACTTAAACGGTTATTGGACGATTATTACAAATGCGACAATCCTGACATTAAAGAAAAGATACTTTGCGATAACAAACTTTTAAGCGAATCTTTGTTTCTTAATGATTTGTCAGATTGTGGAGGCCAAAAACTTACATATCCCACGGTTTGCGTCAACTCTACAATAAGCCTTATATATCATCAAGAGCTACAGGAATTACAGGTACTGCAGGAACCACAGGGGCTACAGGTATCACCGGGTCTATAGGAATTACGGGAGGGAGCAGTCCATATATAACAAACGCTTCAAAACACACAGTCTCTTGCGGACACTGCTTTCTTGATTGTAGAGAATTTCTTTTTTTTCTCGCCAACGATAAAACATTTTCATCAAAGGCATAATTAAAACAAAGATGAACAGTAGCCTGAACATTTGGAACATCGAAACAAGCGAGACCTCTGCATTAACTGCTAATAATACCATTTGATCTATGCCACCTGGGGCTGTGATTAAAATTAACTCTTGTCTTTGCAATGGATGATATTGACTTAACTTTGCTTTCCCTGCTATTTTGTTTATTTTTATTTCGAATCCTTGAACTCCTTTGTTCATACAAGCGAGAAACTCAGCATCTACATCTTGCAAACTGTATGAACTGTCAGGAGATTCGTACTTCGATACCATATCATGTAGGGCGCTAATTAACTCATGTTCATCCTCTTGCAGTTCGACTTCTCTGTAAACATGAACGGTCACATAATTCCATGTTGGTACTGCTTTATCCGACTCATACCAAGATCGAGAGATATAACAATGCAGGCCATGAAAAATAGCTAAGACGGTTTGATTTTTGATGTATTTCTAGGTTAAATCTATAGTCATGACAACTTCTCATCTATACAATTTAGTCTTCTAAAAAGCTAACTTTCATTTAGTTAGCTTTTCTCTGATACAGCTGTGTTTTTTGATACGGGAGCATTTTTGCCTAATATAACAGAAAAGACAACAATCACTGCTATTACAAGAGTGAAGATTGTGATGGATTCATCTAGAAATACTGTTGCAAATAGAATCATCAAAAATGGTTGTAAATATTGAATCTGACTAACTCTTGCTATCCCGCCCATAGCCATTCCGCTATACCAAGCAACATATGCTAGAAATTGACTAACCACTGCGAGATAAATAAAACTAATCCAAGCATGTATTGGGGCATGAAGCATTTCAGTTGTCAGGTTTAGCCCAACTGGAATAATGAAAAATGGAGCACCGATCATAATTGCCCAAGCAATAACTTGCCAACTACCTAATTCTTTCGCTAATTCTCCCCCTTCTGCGTAACTAAGTCCCAGAATGACCACTGCTGCCAGTAAAGCTAAATCGGCGATTTGTAATTGGCCGAATCCAAGATGAAGTGCATACATAATTACCGCTAAAGAGCTGATCATACTTGAAATCCAGAATTTGAGAGATGGGATTTCACCTGCCCTAAATATAGCAAATCCGGCTGTCGCTAACGGTAACAGAGCTAATTCTACAGCTCCATGCGAAACTGGCAAGGATTCCATTGCCCAAGAAGTGAGGAGAGGAAATCCTAAAACTGCACCAAAAGCAACAATGAGTAGACGTTTAAATTGACGAAGAGAAGGTAGTTTTTCCTTACGAACAATTAGTACCACGGCTACTAAAATAGCGGCTACGACTGTTCTTCCTAAACCAACGATCGCAGTCCCGAAATATTCTACTGCAATACTTGTAGAAGGGAGTGTTAAGCTAAAACAAATGACCCCCACTAATCCCAAAAATAATCCGAATTTTTCTCTTTTTTCTCCCTGCATCTTTTCAGACCCCCAATTATACTTTGTACCACATCTGTACCGTTTTTTTTCGTATCTTTATAACAGTTTTGATATAATTAACATACTATGAGTACATTCAATAAAAATACACCATTTTTTTACCTATCTGTCCTGGTACAGTTGGAGGGGGATCATTAAATGAATTCAAAATATATTAAGATAATGGAAGATATTAAGCTTCGACTAGAAGATGGTTCGCTAATTGCAGGCAGTAAACTGCCTTCTGTTCGTCAGTTATCTGAGTATTTTTCATGTAGCAAAAATACGGTCATTAAAGCATACGTAGAACTTGAAAAAGAGCATTTAATTTATTCTGTTCCTAAGAGCGGCTACTATGTTGTGAATGAATACCAAAAAGCGACGGAAGAAAATGAGGTGATTGATTTTTTGTCTGCCGGTCCAGATAAAAATGTTATGCCTTATGTTGAATTTCAACATTGTATGAATCAAGCAATTGATCATTATAAAGAAGAGCTTTTTACATACTCTGATCAACAAGGGCTTTACTCACTACGAGTACAGTTGGTGAAATATCTGCAAAATTTACAGGTTTTCACCCAACCAGAAAGATTAGTCGTTGTATCTGGCTCGCAGCAAGCCCTTAATTTATTAGTGTCTATGCCATTTCCAAATGGAAAAAACAATATTCTAATTGAACAGCCTACTTATTTCGGATTCATTGAGTCGATCAATCTGCATCAAACTACTACTTTTGGAATTGAATTATCAATGGAAGGGATTGATCTTGATCGTCTGGAATACATTTTTCGAAATAATGATATAAAATTTTTCTATATTATCCCGAGATTTCACAATCCACTTGGACATTGTTATACGAATAGCGAAAAGAAAAAAATCGTTGAGTTAGCTGAAAAATACGATGTATATATAGTGGAGGATGATATATTAGGAGACCTTGATCCAAATCCAAAATCAGATCCTTTATTTTCTTTTGATCCTTCTGGGAGAGTGATCTATATTAAAAGCCTTTCGAAAATTTTTCTCCCTGGGTTAAGGATTGGTACTGTCGTTCTTCCTGCATTAATGATTAACAATTTCATACGATATAAATTTAGTTCGGATTTTAATAGTTCAGCACTTTCTCAAGGTGCGCTAGAAATCTATTTAAAAAGCGGTATGTTTAATAGCCATCTCAAAAAAGTCAAAGAGGTATATAGGACTAAAATGCAGATCCTTCAAGAAGCATGTCAATTATTGCTGCCGGCCAATACTTCTTTTTCAAAACCGACTTCCGGATTCTATCTTTCCATCAGTTTGCCCGAAAATGTGAAAGCAAAACAGGTGGTTCATATGTTAAATGAGCAGCATATATATGTTGATGATGCCTCTAGAATGTTTTTAGCAGAATATAAAAAGGAAAATCTCGTTCGATTATGCATCTCACAAGTGAACGAGAGTCAAATTAAACTGGGGGTAGAGCGATTGGCTCACTGTATTGCTTTAATTGACAGTAGAAAAAAACATATTACTCCAAATAACTTTTTACTCATATAGTATGGGTAAGTTTTTATAGATGCAGATTCAGAGGATTATACGGATTTCCAAGCATTTATCAAAACGGTTGATTATGTAACTTAGAAATTTAGCAATGTTCTTTTTGAGTCATAATGATAATAAACCTTTATGTGCTCCCATTTCATAAAAGGCAAGATAAAGGGTTAAAGCTTGAAGAAAGATTGAAATATTCAGTATGTTTTCTGTGGAGTCTTTGAGATACCCTAATAAACCTGCAATAATATACTATATACCAATTGATTTTAAGATGTAATATATGGGTTACTTGAAAGGAGTTTTCCTCATGAATATTACATCTTTTTTAATTTACTGTTTTATTGTAACTTTTACACCAGGACCTACTAATATCGTGATATTATCCACAGTGCATAATATGGGGACAAAGAAGGCGATGGAATATACGTATGGAGCAACTATTGCTTTTGGTTTATTACTTGTTATTTCTGCTATGTTGAATACTATGCTAGTAACGATAATCCCAAAAATTTTGATCGTTATGCAGATAATCGGAAGCTTTTATATGTTCTATCTCGCTTATCAAATTTACAAAATGGATACATCAAAACCAACTGTAAACCAAACTGCCACTTTTATGTCAGGCTTCCTTATGCAGTTTTTAAATCCTAAGGTGGTTCTATTTACAATGACTGTAATTCCCAGCTTTATTATGCCACACTATACTGCAATGCCTGCAGTGACAATAAGTGTTGTTTCTATAACTATGGTAGGATTTTTAGCTTTTATTACATGGGTTCTTTTCGGTACGCTCTTCAAGGAGTTTTTACAGAAGCATGAAAAGTTTGTTAATGCCGTGATGGCAATATCTTTAGCTTATTCTGCTATAATGATTTGGATGTAGATAAGGGGTGAATTAAATGGACAAATTTATCTATAAAAAATCTGCAGGTATTACGGCGTTGTCAGCCAGTATTACTGATTTTACGTATAAAAAGCACTCTCACAAGGAATATGCGATAGGTGTAACATTGCGTGGTATTCAGCATTATAACTTGGATGGAAGTTTACAATTATCATATCAAAATGGTGTTATGCTTTTTAATCCAGAACAGGCACATGACGGAATGGCACATGATGAGGCAGGTCTTGATTATGTTATGCTATATATTGAGCCACAATTGCTTTTAGAGGTTATTGAGAAAAAGGATTTAGTACGATTTTCAACTCCCATTGTGTATGATTATAGAATTGAACAAAGAATATTAAATCTTTCTAATGCTATTTTAAGTGAAAAAGATGAGGCTTTGTGCAGTGAATTACTCTTATCCCTCGCAGATAGCCTTATTCAAACTAATCTTTCTACAGACTGTAAGAAAGATAACGCTCCAATTAGAAAAGCAAAGGAAATGTTTCATACCAATTTAGACAATGTACTTAAACTTGACGAGATATGTAAAGAGCTTAATTTATCTAAATTCCAGTTTATCAGATTATTCAAGGCCCATACTGGAATTTCACCATATCAATACTTTCTTAACTGCAAGATAGAACGTGCAAAGCAGCTAATAGAAAAAAACGGAGATATTTATTCAGCTGTTGCTGATTGTGGTTTTGTTGATTTAACCCATTTAAATAAACATTTTAAAAGCGTATATGGAATAACGGCATTTGAATATATGTCACATTTAAAATGAGAAGGGATAAATTAAGACTGATTCTTTTAACAAGGTAAAACTAAATATTACAGCATTTTTAATGGGTAGAATTTGTGCACATTAGACGTTACCACGGCCATCTATCCTGAAAATCTTCAAGAAATATAATGGCGGCAATCGTATAAGTCTACACGATTAAATTAGGATAAAAATAAAAGGGGGAATAAAGTTGTCTTTAAACGTAGGGGATATTATTAAATTTGAACGGACTTTCACCAAAGAGGATGTTGAAATGTTCACAAAAGTATCCTGGGATGAGGGGAATCACCATATTACTCCCGATGAACAGGGGAGACTTGTTATTCAAGGGTTGTTGACTGCTTGTTTACCAACAAAAGTTGGTGGAGAAAACAATGTACTGGCTCGTACTATGAATTTTGAGTTTATTAAACCAGTTTATACAGGAGATACAATAATATGTGAAGTAACGATCGAAAAGTTTGAAAAGAAAGATAATGGTAGAATATCTATTTTGGCAACTTTCCTATGCGCAAACCAGAATGAGGAACAAGTATTAAGAGGAAGCTTTGCGGGAGTCATATTATAAACGTATATACCTAGCTGCTTAATTTTATTCTGTTTATTGTTTTTGAACTGATTCTATAGCGCCTACCCCGCAGGTAGCAGCATGGGTGACTGAGACGCAAAACCACACAGGGGACAAATTGGGGGCGACTGTCATTGTCGGTGTGCAAATTCGATAGATATAACAGTGATCATAAGTGTAAATCCAAATGATGATATAGTTATTATATTTTGATTATTCAGATTATTTGATTATTTAAGGAGGAATAGCTTATGAACAACTCAAGTATTATTTTTTTTGAAAGAAAATTTCCTAGTGCAAACATGTTACTTATTAAGGATCAGCTCCCGGTCCTTATTGATACTGGTTTTGGAAGTGATGCGAAAGGTACAGAGCAATTAATTAAAGAAGTAGGCGTTTCACCTGAAGAATTACACCTTATAGTGAATACACACTATCATAGCGATCATGTAGGGGGGAATTTTCATTTTCAAAAAAATTTCGGTGTTAAGATTGCTGCTCATAAATGGGAAGCAGATTTAATTAATTCTTGTGACCTTGAATCCTGTAGTGCAGAATGGTTAGATCAGCCTGTAGAACCTTATCGAGTGGATATAAAGCTCTCAGATAACGATGAGATTAACACAGGAAGTAGAAATTTGAAAGTCTTGTACACTCCGGGACATACTTTAGGGCATATTTCTTTATATGAACCGGAAGAAGAAATACTAATTTGCGGGGATCTTTTCCACAAAAATGATATCGGATGGTTAAATATCTTCCGAGAGGGTGTAACATCTATCCAACGATCTATAGAAAGTTTGGATCTATTGTCCATGCTCACAATTCGAAAGGCATATTCGGGACATGGACCTCAAATAGAAAATCCTATGGTTTCCATTGATGCAGCAAGGAAACGGTTTGAAAAGTGGCTAAAGGCACCAGAAAAAGTTTCATGGCATGCTTGTAAGAGGATTTTTTCATTCACATTAATCATTAAAAATGGATTGGCAAAAGAAGAAGTTGATGAGTACCTATTACAGTGTGGTTGGTTCCATGATTTTGCACGCTACTCTTTCCAGCTAAATCCAGAGGAATTTATTCGAGTCCTGCTTGATGAAATGATTCGTTCTGGAGCAGCAAGCTGGCACAATGATCATTTAATTTCTTCCACTCCATATCACGCGCCACAAAAAAAATGGATGAATAAGAACATAAAGCCGAAAGATTGGAAGTCCCCAGGCTATCTCACATAACTAAGGAGAAATTTATGGTCTGATACACTTCGTTTAACTTGTTTTATACTAGGAATTCCTTCTTGTAAGCTACGCAAAAATTGATGGGTAACATGGAAAGAGGGGCAAAAAGGAAAGTGAACTGTAAATTGAAGAGACTTATGATAATAAGGAAAAATGTTGAATAGATTATTAGAGTATCATAAAGAAAATCAAGAAAAATAGAATTCGCTAAAAATCACTTGGGGAGAAAGAAAAAATCATTCGTTACGAGGGTGCTTGTGAAGGATTATCAGGTTGTTATTTTTGCTTTTAATGGGTTTTAGTAATTTTAAAGCATCCTGTCGAGGATGTTTTTTTTTGGAATAAATACACAATAACAAAAACAGTGATGTTAATTCATGTAGAATGACAATAAAGTCATTTAATTTTTAATAAAGCTGTTTAAAAATTAGCTTGTTTATAAGTCGAGATTCTGATATAATTATTTGAAAATTTTTAAGGGGTTTAGAGAGGGTGAGTCAATTGACTAAAAAACTTAGACAATTGAAAAACGTTTCAGTGTTCCAAACGCTTCTAACTTAGAAAAATAATTTAGAAGCGAGGAATAGTTATATGAAAAATCAAAGAATCTTTAATAAATCATTTCTTTTTTTATTTACAAGCAACTTATTAGTTTTTATAGGGTTTGAAATGTTGCTTCCTATTTTGCCAGCCTATATGTTAAGCATGAATGCATCTTCCATTCATGTTGGTCTAGTAACAACATTATTTACGATAGGTGCTGTTCTAATCAGACCTTTTGTAGGTTACTATTTAATTGATAACCAGCGGAAAAGTCTAGCCATTTGTGCAAGTGCAGCTTTAATGATTATAACAATGCTGTATCCATTTCTTAATATTATATGGCTTCTTCTATTGTTACGACTTTTCCATGGTGCAGCGTGGGGAGTATCGACCACAGCTAATAGTACAATAGTAGTTGATTTAATTCCTAAGACACGATTAGGAGAAGGAATAGGGTATTTTTCTATATCCACAACGGTAGGGGCTATCATTGCACCAAGTATAGGTATCCTTATCTATGACTCTTTTTCCTTCGATATTTTAATTTGGTCATCAGTAGTACTGAGCCTATTGGCAGTAATTGCGCTTCAATTTGTATATTCACCTACCACTGAAAAGCGTGAGAAGAAACCATTTCGATTATTGGATATGATTTTTGAAAAAGATGTTTGGTTCCAAGCGTTACTGACGGTTATTACAACACTTGGTTTTGGAGCGATCATTACATTTGTCGTTCTATTTGGAAAACAAAAGGAATTGGATCATATTTTTCTATTCTTCCTTATCAATGCAACTGTCGCTACATTACTACGTCCGTTTACGGGAAAATGGTATGACAAAAAAGGACCTTGGTCTATTATCATTATGTCAGCTGTGTTAGGATTTTTGTCACTTTTTATACTTTCTTATGCAACAAATGATCTTCAACTTATCATTGCGGCGATTTTATTTGGGGCAGGTTATGGAACTGTTATGCCATGTTTACAAACGTGGACTGTTCAAAATGTAAGAGAAGAAAAAAGAGGCGCAGCCAACGCAACCTTTTTTTCCAGCTTTGACGTTGGTGTTGGAATTAGCTCATTTGTATTAGGTATTTTAGCTGAATGGATTAGTTTAGAGATGATCTTCAGGTTTGTTAGTCTAAGTTTTATTGTTGTTGCAGTTTTAGTATATAAGGATTATTTAATTGAAAAGTCAAGGTATAAAAATATATAAATCGATGAAAACTATCCACCTCTATGATAATAGAGGTGGATTTGTTTGCAAAAAAGTGGATTATAATATGGCTTTTACTTAAGAAGGCTATTCAAGAAAACAAACCTTTAATACCAATACACTAAACCTGCAATACATCTAGTTCATCTCGTGCGCATACAGGGGATGCTTAAAAAGCAGCTGTTGGCCTAGCCGGCAGGACAAGCGTCAAGAATCAGTGCTTCCTTTTTTATTTCACCGATTTTACAGTAATTTCCTTACCTGCAGAAGTGCTTTGATTTGTGAATCTCAAACTTTGGTTTAAAAAGAGGTAACTAGCTCCAAAGCTTATATCTGTTTTCGTAGGTGCAAAGTTTGGAGTTTAAGTTATAATAGTAAAAACATCCGTCTATATAGGATAGATGTCAGTAAGCTTCTTGATTAATACATAAAAAGGATTGGTGAATAAGTATGGCAATAGTTGATGTAACGGTTATTCCTGTCGGTACACAAACTCCAAGTGTCAGCAGTTATGTGGCAGATATTCAAAGAGTTTTAAAGCAATATGAAGAAAAGGGAGAAATTCGTTTTCAACTGACTCCCATGAATACAATCATTGAAGGCGACCTGCCTAAGTTGTTTGAAGTGATTCAAGCGATGCACGAAGTACCTTTTGAAAAAGGTCTTGCTAGAGTTTGTACGAATATCCGAATCGATGACCGTCGTGATAAAGACCGCAAGATGGAAGACAAAGTAAAGCGAGTGAAGGGCATGCTTGAGGAATAACAGGTTTTGTAAGTAAGAGGATTTCGCAGTGGAATGTATACAAATAGGAGAACTATGCATTAGATGACCTTTTTGGCATTTGGATGGAAGCAGTTTTAAGTTCTTTGTAAAATAGAAAAGGATTATTATCTATATTAGATAATAATCCTTTTCTGTATAGAGTTTCTTGTTTGATTTTTGTATTTGTGAGAGTTCTATCAAAGAACGGGGGAGAAGTAGAAAGTTATAAGCGTTCGCCATATAGTTCCTTTTCTTCATTCGGATGAAAAAGAGTGAATCCTTTTGAACAAAAAACAAACCTTCTATCTATCTCGAATCCAGCCTTGTTCAAAATTTCAACAGTTCCATCCGCACCAGTGCCGGCATACCCGCAACTACAACCAGATAGGTGTAGCTCATTTCCTTTTTTGTCTATAAGTATGAGATCACTATCGAGCAAAAGATTGTCTTTATTAATTTCTTTAACAATTTTTGCAATTTTAAAACGGTCAAAATGATCTTTAACTGCTTCGAATAACGCAATACTTTTATCGGTAATACCGCGGTCTTCACCGTAATCTTTTATGATGAATATTTCCCGATTGTATGGTTTCTTATATAGATTGTACTTTTGGTAAGTGACGTCATTAATTTTAAAAATAAGTGGACTATTACTATCCAGTTTTTGATTAAACATTATACCCCTCCTAAATAGTTAGTTTATTAAGTTTATTAGGAGAAAAAGAGATTAGTACTAAGAACGTGATAAGACGGCAAAATTTTTTCATTTCTAATTCTCGTTAAAGAATTAATAGGAATTAATCGTGATACTATTGGGTGTGAATGGACGCTGTTAAGGGGAAGTGAAAAAATTAAAAAGCACCTAAAGGGTGAGTTTTAATACTATATCTATTTAAAGTAGTGAATAAGCAAAATGTTCATAGCAGTAATACTTTTTCCTTCATTGGAGTGAAGTTCCAAGAAAATCTATAAAGAAAATAATACATAGAAGAACCCTCTGAACGTTTTCATAAATCATCGAAAGGCACTCATTTACTGAGTGCTTTTTCAGCTAGAGAAATATATTGTAAGAGTAAAGAGAAAAATAGTAGTAAGAAAAAAGAAGATAAAAAATGATGTAGTGATTACAGTAAAAACAAGAAACAATTCTAACGATCATTAAGGGGTAAATTCATTTTAAATAGTTTTGGAGTTTTTTGTTGGAGAGTTTCACATAGGTATTCAGTTAAAGCATAATTCCGAACAAATTAAGTGAATTTATATGTTTTAGAAGAAGAGGTTACATCTGTAAAACCCATTCATTTCGTAATGCATTTTTAGACGAGAAATTAAAGGTTTCCAAATTGGCGGATATAACCTTTTGACAATTGTGATTGATATCCGTCATATTGTGAACTGGTTTGTTTTAGGAGTCGTCACAAAATTGCAGAAAAAACCAGTTTTATTAAATAGGAAAGACATGATGCAGAAGAATATGACAACCCCTCTTTTTCATAACATTTAGTAAAAAGATAAGGGTGTGACAATGCTGAGTAGGAAGAAAAACGACCAAATCGTTATTTATATAATAAAAGGCTCAACAATTAAAAGGTTTTTAATCCTGGATCTAATTATTGGATCAGGAATTTTTTATGTGGTCAAATTCATTTCTTCAAGCGTATTAATAGCGAGTGCGAGCAGTTTTATTGGAACAGAAGGAATTAAAAAGGCACCGAAAGTTCTAAAAAATGCATTTGGATTAATAACCTAAAGACTAATGCATTCCCATAATGGTGCTTTGTCTTACAAGCAGTAAAAGGAGAATGCATATTATAAACGTCCGATATGTATTCTCCTTTTTATTCATTGGTGGTATGATTGTGGGCTTCGTACTGTAAGTCCTTATCTTGATATAGTAAATTTTCGAAAGACGATTGTATGGTTTTCTCCATTTGAACCTTTCCTTCTAAATAGTAACGATATTGCACCGGACTGATAGACTAAAGGTTACTTGCCCACAGTCCCTTTGTAAAAGCGATATTTTTTCATACGGACAGACATTTTAGCCCTAGTTCTTTCATGATACGCTGTACCTTTTTGTGGTTTACTTTGTGTGCGCGATTTTTGTAACCTGACCCGGCAGTTTCTAATATTATTAGGGTGAGGCCTGTGAATCTTATTCCTAAACAAACCATCCCAATGAGCGGATGAGTTCTTTAAAACGAATGCAGCGATGAAATGCCTTGGTATCAAATCTAATCCACTAATATCATCAACAATATTCATTAGGTATCATGGGATAAGGAATTTAAATTAAAACGGATACTCATTTAATCCTGTGCCGAAAAGATCGAATTCAGGATCTTTTGACTGAGTTATTGGAAGGGCGTCGGATTGTTCATTAGGTGAGTTGATAGCAGCTTCACCTTCAACTGACTCTACAGAGGTTTCGTAATTCTCTTTATTCAATGGGTTATCAATCATACTCATACTCATAATCATCTCCTTTTTATCAGATTAACGTATTTATTAATTCCCTAAATATTTTAATTTTATGCTAAAAAATATAGTGATGACTGGAATGCGTTGAAATGACCTGTTAAGACCTTGTAAGCAATCGTGCGGTAATCCGTTCAAAACAAGGAGTTACTCCCACTTTCGAGGTAAAATAGTTATTTCGAAAGCAATAAATTACTAAACACCATTAAAGAACTAAAACAATGAAATGTATGATTATAAAAATAGCAATCAAACTCATTTAATTACTGCGTTTACTTTTTCTTTTATACTTCAAGAAATCATGGTTCAAAAAATAGTGAAATAACATTTGAATTTGAATTAGTAGAGCAAAACCCTACAGATATTATTCAGAATTTCAATAAGGAAAATTACGATTTTGCTATGATCCATGCATCTATAATGAGTTAAAAAAATAAAAAAATATTCGGTTTGAACATATTCATGACGTCATATATGTATTGCAGTGGGTAAAAATTCACCTTTTTATTCTTTGTTAAAAACTAATATACGTTAGCGAGGATAAAAGAATTGATGTAATAATAATGGCAATAAGTGGACGTATTGCTTTGGTACGTAGTTCTTTCAAGCTAATATTTAATCCTAATCCGGTCATTGACATTGTTAAGATAAATGATGTGAAGCCTGCAATATCAGTCATCACTTTTTGTGATACCGATACCTTATTACCAATGATATAGCTTCCCACAAAACTCATAGCGATAAAGCCAATTAAAAACCATGGAAACTCGAATCTTGCCTCCCCTTCTATTTTTCCTTTCTTTTTCATCCAAAACATGAGGATAAAGCAAACCGGAATTAATAGGAATACTCGTGTAAGTTTGGCAAGTAATGCGTGAGCAAGAGCATCCTGGCCTGCCGGGGCAGCAGCTAAAGCAACATGGCCTATCTCATGTAGGCTGATTCCAACCCAATTTCCGTAATTCATAGGACCAATAGATAAAAAAGGATATATTAACGTATAGATTATTGAAAACACTGTGCCGACTAATGCGATGATGCCTACTCCCATAGCCGTATCTTCATCTTTTGCTTTTATAATTGGCGATACGGCCGCGATGGCAGCCGCACCACAAATGCCTGTGCCGACACTTAATAATAAAGAAAGATTAAAATCTGCCTTCAGCCATTTTGCAATGATCATAAGAACAACAATTGAAAAAATGATCGTCATTGTCCCTCTTAGCAATAGAGGGAAACCCTGATGAAATATCACAATCATGTTAAGCTTTAATCCATAAAGTATGATGGCAAATCTCAATAGTTTTTTTGATGAAAATTGAATACCAGTACGTAATTTTATTGGATATCCAAAAACCTGTCTATAAACCACAGCTAATAAAATGGCACACGCAAGAGGTCCAATATGATTTAGACCTGGCAACGCTGCCAAAATAAAACCTAACACGGCTATAATCAATGTAAAACCAATTCCAGAAATCAAAGAAACATTTAGCTTTTTTGCCGCTTTTTTTTGCTTATTTGGACTGGGAGTTATTAACGCTTTTTGTTCCAATGTTTTTCAACCCCTTATTTGGATTATTTATAATTTATCGTAACTAATGATTTACAATAAGGAAAATAAATGATTATTATAGTTATAATAAGTAAATGCGATAGTCAGAAGGAGAGCATATGGATCAACTATTATCTGTATTTATATCTGTAGCTGATAAAAGAAACTTTTCAAGGGCAGCGGAAGAGCTTCATATGACTCAGCCTGCAGTCAGCCAGCAAATTCAACAATTAGAAAAATATGTAGGTTCAAAACTACTTCTGCGAACAAACAAATCTGTCCAGCTGACTAAAGCAGGTGAAATAGTCTATTTACATGCTAAAGAAATAACAGGTTTATATAAACGAATGTCAATGTTAGTGAATGAATTAAATAACGAGCCAACAGGACCATTAAAAATTGGTGCCAGCTATACCTTTGGAGAGTATGTATTACCACATATACTTGCAAGAATGAAAAAACTATTTCCTAATATCTACCCTTCGGTACAGATTGGCAACACAAGGGATATTGCCAAAGCAATCACAAGTCATGAGATCGATGTAGGAATTGTAGAGGGAGAAATTTCTCTTAGAAATATATATATAAAACCCGTTTCCACCGACCAAATGTATATCGTGGCAGGGGGTAAATATCCAATTTATTTCAATAAGGAAGTTACACGAAGACAGGTAGAACAAGAGAATTGGATTGTCCGTGAAGAAGGTTCTGGTACAAGAGAGGCAACAGAAACATTATTTCAATCTTTACAAATACGTCCTTCCAAGTTAATGGAGTTCGGCAGCACACAACTTATAAAAGAAGCAGTTGAAGCCGGGCTCGGCATTAGTTACTTATCTGAACTTACTGTTAAAAAAGAAAGAATGCTCGGTACCATTCAAGTATTAAATGTAAAAGGGACACCGATAAAAAGAAATTTTTCAGTAATAACAGAATCTGTGGAATTGCATACGAAATCTATGAACTTATTTATTGAGTTAATAGAAAAATATCTAAAGAACCAATTATTGCAATAGCTCTATTTTATAAATTAATCAAAAATATAAAAAAAGACAAAGCTCTTTACTGGGGCTTTGTCTTTTTTTAGAAGTAGATGTAGAGATCATCGAAGTAGCCCTCCTGTTATCCTGAATTTCCTTTTTAATATTATTAATACTTACATACAAATTAAAATATTTAATTTTATTTAATTACAATTAATGAGTATACTTAAAATGTAAATATTTTAAATATTCAAAATAGTAGGCGTTCAAAGCCTCCTATGTGAGAAAAGGGGTGGAATTCATTTAATGAGCTATAACTTAAACGAAAATCTAAAAAGAAGCGCAAGTAAATTCCCAGAAAGTATCGCTTATATCTATAGAGATGAAAGTGTTACTTATCAAGAACTAAATCAGAAGGTGGATCGATTGGCTGCTGGTCTGTATGTACAAGGAATCAGGAAGGGAGATGGAGTGGCTCTTATTTTAGGAAATAGCCCTGAATTTCTCATTGCGTTCCACGGCATTTTACGGCTTGGTGCATTTGTTGTTCCAATCAATCCTTTGTATACCCAAGGGGAAATCAACTACTTATTAGACAATAGTCAAGCCAAAGCGGTCATTACTCATGTATCTGTAGAACAGAAGTTATCAGAAGTAAAAAAGCAATTGGAAAATCTGAAGCTTGTGGTTTATACCGAAGCCGAGGACCAGGAATCGACATGGGAGAATCTCATGGAAACAAGCACAAGCATTAATGTTTACGAAAGCCCTTACATTGATGAGGAAGACCTTGCAGTCATTCTATACACCTCAGGAACAACCGGGAAACCAAAGGGTGCAATGTTAACGCATCGGAACTTGGTGTCAAATGCGGACTCCATTTCAAAATTACTAGAACTCGATGTTAAAGATCGTATCGTAGCTGTTCTGCCAATGTTCCATGTATTCTGTATGACAGTTTGTCTGAATGCGCCAATTGCTTGTGGGGCAACAATCCTAATCCAGCCTAATTTCAGCCCTCATGACGTGGTCAGCACCATTCGAGAAAAAAAGGCAACCGTGTTTGCTGGAGTACCTACGATGTACAGTTTTATTTATCAATTGCCTGAAGCGATTGCGGAGGATTGCCAATCTATTCGCATGTGTATCTCAGGAGGTGCTTCGATTCCGGCAGAGCTGCTGCATAAATTTGAAAACAAGTTTAATGTTTCTGTCTTGGAAGGATATGGGCTTTCGGAAACTGCTCCTCTCGTCGCTATTAATCCTTTAAATGGGACTCGCAAGCCAGGTTCTATCGGCTTGAATATTCCAGCTGTCCAAAGCAAAGTTGTAGATGAGTTCGGAAAGGAATTGCAGAGAGGAGAAGTTGGAGAATTAGTTGTTCAAGGGCCGAATGTAATGAAGGGATATTTGGGGATGCCGGAAGCTACTTCAGCTGCTTTTAATGACGGGTGGTTTTACACTGGTGATCTCGCAACAATGGATGAAGAAGGATACATCTACATTGTTGACCGCAAGAAGGACATTATTATTGTTGGAGGCTACAATGTATATCCTCGTGAAGTGGAGGAAGTCCTATATCAACATCCTGCTGTGGTAGAGGCGGCCGTAATCGGAGTTCCAGATGGGGAATACGGAGAAAGTGTTAAAGCTTTTGTCGTAGTTAAGGATGAGCAGGTCACCATGAATGACATTATTCAATTCTGTCAGGATAAGCTGGTGAAGTACAAGCTTCCTAAGCGAGTAGAATTTTTTAAAGAACTGCCTAAGAACTCAACAGGGAAGATTTTGCGGAGAGAGTTAAGAGAATTGACTGAAGTGAAGTAAGAAATGAACCAACTTATTAAAGGGGGATTAATTATGTCAACCATTTTAAAGGAAAAAGTTAAAGGGCAAGTAGCGTGGAAAGGCACTGACCTGGCTAAAGATGAATCATGGGTTTATTATTTGTCTGAAAAAACGATTGCCTCGCTTGAGAACGCTTTAGTTCATGTTAAACAAAAGGGTTTAAAAGCACCTGATTTTTACAAAGAGGATTTTCCGATTCCTGATATATATGAAGAAATCGTTTACTTTGTTGAAGAGCTTGAGAATGGGAGAGGGTTCCTATTAATTCGTGGATTACCTATTGAAAGGTATACAGATGAAGAAGCAAGCATCATTTACTGGGGTCTCGGACTTCACATGGGCATTCCGGTATCGCAAAACGCAAATGGTGACCTCTTAGGGCACGTCAAAGATCAAGGTTTTAGCTTAGAAAATTCTAATGTACGTGGTTACCAAACGAAACTGCATCTTCCATTTCATGCTGATGGTTCTGATGTTGTTGGATTATTAAGCTTGCGAAAAGGGAAATCTGGAGGTCACAGCAGTATCATCAGTTCGATGACTGTTTACAATGAAATTCTGGAAAAGAATCCGGAATATCTAGGAGTTCTCTGTCGTCCATTTTACTTTGATCGTCGTGGAGAGGAAGCTCCGGGAGAACCTCCAGTATTTACATCATCAATCTTTAATTATTATGATGGTAAATTGAGCTGTAGATATGTCCGTTTATTTATTGAATCAGCACAAGCAAAAACAGGCATCCAATTGTCAAAAGTGGAAATTGAAGCATTAGACTTACTGGATTCCCTCCTTCACGATGAGAATTTACATTATAACATGATGTTGGAGCCAGGGGATATGCAGTTCGTCAATAATTATACGATTCTTCACTCACGTACTCAATACGAAGACTATGAAGAGCCGGAACGCAAACGTCATCTTTTAAGATTGTGGCTCACGATGCCAAATGGTCGGGAAATTTCCCCGGAATTCGCGATGTTTATTGATGAGAATACCGGTAAACCAGGTCGCGGCGGCGTACCGCAACGTAAAACAACATCTGGCGGTATTGTAGAAACCCTGAAGTGATTTTTTAAAAATGCTTATAAGAACGAGTGGGAACACTTTTTCAGAGTTCAGAAAAAGTGTTCCTTATATAGGGAAATGTGGGGAGATTTACATGACAAGTACTCCAAAATATTCTTGGATTATCTTATTATTCCTAGTTCTTAGCGGGATGATCAACCAAGTGGATAAAATAATTATTGGTTTGGTTTCCGTTCCTTTAATGAAAGAGTTACATTTAAGTCCATCGCAATGGGGAGTCGTAGGAAGTTCTTTCTTTTGGTTCTTTACCTTCTCCTCTATTATTCTTGGCGGCCTGGCCGATTCAAAAAACACGAAAAAAATGTTAACTTGGATGTCGTTGATTTGGTTGATAGTTCAATTTTTCACCCCTTTCGTTAGCAGTTTGTCTATGCTTTTGTTAACCAGAATGATTTTGGGAGCTGGTGAAGGTCCTGCCCCCGCTCTATCCACGGCAATCATGGGAAAATGGTTCCCGAAACATAGGCACGGCATCGGCTTTGGTGCGGTTCTATTAGAACGACAGGGGGATCTGCGATCGCTTCACCATTATTAATCTCCTTGATTGATCATTATGGATGGAGATCTGCATTTATAACGATGGGCATTCTGGGACTGATTGTGCTGGTATTATGGATGATTTTCGGTAAAGAAAATCCTCAAGAAATCGGCTGGCCGTCGATACAGCAAAAGGAGCAGCAATCATCCAGCCTCTCTAAAGTTTCTTGGAGTCAGTTTCTTCCGCATCTATTATCTAAAAATTTTATTCTGATCGTATTGTGCGGGGGGGCTGCCTATTGGTTATTGTCCGTACAAGCGGTATGGCTTCCAGCCTATTTTACCAAAATTCAACATTTTAATGGTCAAACATTAAAATTAGCAGTGTCTTTACCTTTTCTTTTTGCAGCCTTTTGCCAATTAGGATTTGCCATTCTATCAGATCGGCTCTATCGTAAAACCAGAGATATTCGTAAGGCACGAATAAATCTTGCCGGTATAACGATGATGTTATCCGCTCTATGCTTATACCTAGCAAATGCCGCGAATTCCACGGCGATGTCCATATTGTTCTTCACCCTTGCTCCGGGTTTTGCGTATGTCATTCTTTCACTCGCACCCGCAATATTGATGGAGTTTTTTTCTCCCCAGAATATTGGAAAGGCACAAGGGACGTTCATTGCACTTGCGAGTACTACAAGTGTTATTGCTCCACTCGTATTTGGCTATCTTATTCAAAATGCAGCGACTGAAGCTACCGGATACGGATACGCATTTCAAGCTTCTTCTTTAGGGATGCTCATTATCGGATTATTGTTTTGGATCGGTGTACGTCCCGCAAAGGAAAGCCACACAATAATTGAAACAGATGAGAAATTGAGTATTTAAGAGGTATAAACGTAGATTGAAAGATTCTTAGTAAGATTATATTGATCTAACTTAATTATAAGTTACAAATAATAATTTCATTTAATTAATAATAAGTGTGCCATGAATAACGAATTCAAAATATTCAGTCAATTATGGAGATATAACAAATATAAAGGAGGAATATGTATGTCAGTTATTTTAAAGGAAAAAATTCAAGGGCGTTCAGCGTGGAAAGGTATCGAACTAGCAAAAGATGATTCATGGATTTATTATTTGTCAGAGAAAACCCTTGCAGCTCTTGACAAGGCTGTATTACATGTTCAACAAATAGGGTTAAAGGCACCCAATTTTAACAAGGAGGATTTCCCGATTCCTGATCTCGCTGATGAAATTGCTTATTTTGTTGACGAGCTGGAGAATGGGAGAGGATTTCTATTGATTCGTGGATTACCAATGGATCAATATACTGACGATGAAGCTAGTATCATTTACTGGGGTCTTGGACTTCACTTGGGCCTACCGATCATCCAAGGAAAAAAGGGTGACCTCTTAGGGCATATCAAAAACATGGGTAAAGACTTTAATGATAATACAACAGTAAGAGGTTACCAAACGAATGTACGTCTTGACTATCACACAGATCTTGCTGATGTTGTCGGATTACTATGTCTTCGTAAAGCGAAATCTGGCGGTTTAAGCAGTATCGCTAGTGCGTTATCTATCTATAATGAAATTCTGGATAATCACCCTGAGTACCTTGAAATTCTCTATCGTCCATTCGCCCATGATCTTCGTGGAGAAGAAGCACCAGGTCAATCTCCAGTAGTTTCATCACCGATCTTTAGCTATTACGATGGTAAATTAAGCTGCAGATATATGCGTCAATATGTCGAATCAGCACAAACAAAAACAGGTATCTCTTTGTCAAAAGAGGAAATCGAAGCATTTAATTTTGTAGATTCCCTTACTGCTGATAAAAACTTTCATATTGATATGATGATGGAACCGGGTGATATGCAATTCGTTAATAATTATACCGTTTTTCATTCACGTACACTATTTGAAGATTATGAAGAAGATGACCGCAAACGTCATTTATTAAGATTGTGGCTCATGATGCCAAATGGCCGAAAAATTGCTCCAGGTTTCGAGTTTTATATAGGAGGAGCACCTGTAATTAGATAAAAACCGGTGGTAATAATAATCACCAATAATTCTTGAATGGTGATTTTATTCAACGAAAATGATGAATGAAATCACCATTTTATGTTTTTTATTTTGAAGTGAGGATGATGTTTTTTGGCAAATTTAGATCCGCAAGCAGAAAAATATTTACAAGCATTTAATCAGCTGCCACCTATTCATACGATGGATCATAAGTCAGTAAGAGAGATGCTTTCTAAAGCACCGCGTCCTGCTGTAAAATTAGAACCGCTTTCAAAAGTTGAGGATTTCATGATTCCGGTAAGCCAGGATGAAACAATCAAATGCAGGGTATATATACCGGAAGGGCAAGGTCCTTTCCCTCTATTTATTTACTACCATGGTGGAGGATGGGTTCTAGGAGACATTGAATCAACGGATGCAAGCTGCCGAATGATAGCGAATCGAACGGAAAGTATTGTTGTATCCGTAAACTATCGTCTTTCTCCAGAGTATAAGTTTCCGACTCCAGTAGAAGACGCCTATTCCGCATTGCAATGGGTTTTTGAAAAAGGGACTTCATTTAACGGAGAAGTTTCTCGATTGGTAGTTGGAGGGGATAGCGTAGGTGGAAATCTAGCGACTGTAGTTACGATGATGGCGAGAAACAAAAAGGGTCCAAACATAACTGCACAGGTCTTAATCTATCCTGCTACAAATCTTGAGTTCAATACGGAATCCCATCGAACCTTTGCAAAAGGATTTGGTCTTGATCGCGAACAGTTAATTTGGTTCCGTGATCATTATTTAAGGAATAATGAGGACAGGCGTAATGAGTATGCTTCCCCCTTGGTCGCTCAAGATTTAAGTGGTCTCCCGCCAGCAATTGTTATTACAGCGGAAAATGATGTACTTCGGGATGAAGGAATGGCCTATGCTGAACGTCTGAAAGATTTTGGTGTTCAAGTTGAATATGAATGTGAACCCGGGATGGTCCACGGATTTTTTGTACAAATGGCCATTTTCTCAAAGAACATAGAATTGACTGTTTCTAGGATCGAGAAGTTCTTGAGTTCCTTAAAATATACAATAGGGATAGAATGAAAGAAAATGTTCTAAATGAAGCGAGCCTCAGAATTTAGTGAGGCTCGCTTTTTAAAATACATATTTAATTTTTAAATAGAAATTATTGAGAATCAATGAAACAATAACAATAGCAACCCTAGGCATTTAGTAATAAACGGTATTTCCAATTCCACCGGTTACCGAAATGACATCGCCAGTTATCGATGCCGCCAAAGGTGAGGCTAGGAAGGTAACGACATTAGCAATTTCCTCTGGTGTAATCAAACGGCCGAGGGCATTCATTGATGCTGCCTGGCGTATAGCTTCCTCATTAGTGACACGGCCTCTAAACGTTTCAGTATCGACAATCCCTGGATAAACAGCATTGACAGTAATTCCGTGCTTTCCTAATTCTAATGAAGCGGATTTTGTCATATGGACAACAGATGCATTACGAGGACCGGAACTAAAATAATTGCCGCCAATTCTAGCTGCCAGACCACTTATATTGATAATACGTCCCCAATTATTTTGGATCATATAAGGAGCAACAGCCCGGACACAACGAAAATAGCCCATATACTTTTCTTCAAAATCTTTCAAGATAAGTTCATCTTTAATGCTGTTAAAATCCTCTGGTTCATGACCTCCAACACGGGCTCCACTGTTGATTAAAATATCAATGCTTCCCATTTCGGCTGCTGATTTTTCAACTAAATTTAGGATAGAGCCAGGATCATTAGTATCTGCCACGATTGGATAAATATTTCTGTTGGTTTCATTGGCCAATTCGTCTGCTGCATTCTTTAGTGAAGATTCGTTTCTTGAACAAATCGTACAATCCACACCTTCCAAAGCCAACTGACGGGCAATAGCTTTGCCAATCCCCCTGCTTCCTCCAACGATAAGTGCTTTTTTTCCAGATAATTTTAAGTCCATAGTTCAACCTCCTGTTTCGAATTAACTTGTATAAGACTCTGCTTGAAAGTGATTTATTAGAATATTTAATCATTTCTATCTTTGATTCTACCTATAAATGATAATTATATAAAATTAAAGATTTTAAATTGCACTTAAGTTTTATTAATATAATGATAAGTGTTGTAAAATTGCATGTATAAGGGTGTTACATTTTCCATTTATTAGTAAAGTTTATTTGCAAATTAAAAATTTTAATTTTATTTAACTGAAAATTATGAATATAATTAACGGAATAACATTTATAACAGTCAGAAGTTATTTAAAGCGCTTTCATGAAAAAAGGGGGGGACAAGGAACATCATTTATTAAGCAATAATTGTTTGTATAAGGGTCTGAAAGATAGTGGCAGTCGCTTTTAAAGTAGGAAAACAGCCCAAACTTTTTCATTAGTTAAAATTGCAATAGAAAACGAAGGAGGGTTCTCGGTGCAGTCTATTTTAAAGGAAAAAATTCAAGGACCAGTAGCTTGGAAAGGTATTGATTTAGCAAAAGATGATTCATGGATTTATTATTTGTCAGAGAAAACGATTGTAAATCTTGAAAGCGCTTTATTCTATGTAAAACAAAAAGGGTTAAAGGCACCTGATTTTAACAAGGAGGACTTTCCAATTCCGAATCTTTCTGACGAAATAGCCTATTTTATAAACGAACTGGAAAATGGGAGAGGTTTTCTATTAATTCGTGGCTTACCAATAGAAAAGTATACAGATGAAGAAGCAAGCATCATTTACTGGGGTCTCGGAGTCCACCTGGGCATCCCGGTAACGCAAAATGCAAAAGGTGATCTATTAGGGCATGTTGTGGACCAAGGTCTCGACATTAATGATTCAAATGTACGTGGTTACCAAACGAAGGCTCATCTTCCTTTTCACCCAGATGGATCTGACGTAGTCGGATTATTAAGTCTTCGAAAAGCTAAAGCTGGCGGTTACAGTAGTATCGTAAGTTCCATCGCGGTTTACAATGAAATTGTGGATAGGTACCCAGAGTATCTTGGAATTCTCTATCTTCCATATTTCCTGGATCGTCGTGGTGAGGAAACACCAGGTGAATCTCCTGTTTATTCATCACCAGTCTTTAGTTATTACGAAGGTAAATTAAGCTGCAGATATAACCGCGGATATGTCGAATCGGCACAGGCGAAAACAGGGAGATACTTGTCAAAAGTTGAAACTGAAGCATATGACTTAATGGATTCCCTCCTATATGATGAAAACATGCATATTGATATGATGATGGAACCGGGTGATATGCAATTTGTTAATAATTATACTGTTCTTCATTCACGTACTGTATACGAAGACTATGAAGAACCTGAACGCAAACGTCATTTATTAAGATTATGGCTCACGATGCCAAATGGGCGAGAAATTGCGCCAGACTTCGCGATGTTCATTGATGAGAAAACAGGTAAAGCGGGTCGCGGCGGTATTCCGGTACGTGAAAAAACAGCTGGAGGTATTGCAGATAAAATGAGGTAATGGGATTAATAAATATAAAGAGTTTAGACGAGGTTAACGGAGATTTACCTTTAAAAACTTTTAAAACACCAATTGATTCATGTTAACGGAATAGAAGGGGAGATTATTAATTTGAAAACACCTAAATATTCTTGGATCATATTATTAATTCTTGTAGCTTCAGGTATGATCAACCAGGTTGATAAAATTATCATTGGTTTGGTTTCTGTTCCTCTAATGAAAGAGTTACATTTAAGTCCTTCACAATGGGGAATTGTCGGCAGTTCGTTTTTTTGGTTCTTTACCTTTTCATCTTTCATTCTAGGGGGAATGGCCGATTCAAGAAATACGAAAAAAATGTTTACTTGGATCTCGTTTGTATGGTTGATTGTTCAATTTACCACACCTTTTGTTTCCAGTCTGTCTCTGCTAGTAATCACAAGAATGGTCTTGGGAGCAGGAGAAGGTCCTGCAGTTGCTATATCAACTTCAATAATAGGAAAATGGTTCCCTAAACATAGACATGGTATAGGCTTTGGCGCTGTTCTCTTTGGAGCAACAATCGGGCCCGCGATTGCCTCGCCATTATTAATCTCCTTGATTAATGGATATGGATGGAGATCTGCTTTTATTGCAATGGGGATTGTTGGACTAATGGTGCTAGTTTTATGGTTGATTCTTGGAAAAGAAAGCCCAAAAGAAATCGGTTCGTATACTTTTGATCAAGAAGATAAGCACTCAATAATTTCTTCTAATGTTTCTTGGCGTCAGTTTCTTCCGTATCTATTATCTAAAAATTTTATTTTTATCGTTTTGTGTGCAGGTTGTGCCTATTGGTTATTGTCCGTTCAAGCGGTATGGTTTCCTGCATATTTTACCGAAATTCAACGTTTTGATGGAAAAATGTTAAAACTTGCAGTGTCTTTACCTTTTCTTTTTGCTGCCATTTGTCAAATTGTATTTGCCTTGTTATCGGATCGGCTTTATCGCAAAACAAGAGATATTCGTAAAGCACGAATAAATGTTGCAGGGATTACGATGGTGCTATCCGCTATTTGTTTATTTCTTGCAAATGCCTTTAATTCTAGTTCTATTTCCATTCTATTCTTCATCCTTGCTCCGGGTTTTGCGATTGTTATTCTTTCACTCGCACCCGCCATATTAATGGAATTATTTTCTCCCAAAAACATTGGAAAGGCTCAAGGGACCTATGTGGCTCTATCAAGTTCAACAAGCATTATTGCTCCACTCATATTCGGGTATCTTATCCAGTATGCAGGAACAGAGGCAATTGGATATAGTTATGGCTTTCAAGTAACTTCTTTGGTTATGTTCGTAATCGGATTATTATTTTGGACCATTGTCCGTCCCGCGAACCAAAGTCAGACAACGATAAAACCTGAGGAACAAGTTATTGTATAAAAATCATTAATAGGTGAATCAAGGAGGGAAATAAACTATGTGTAAAAATGAAAAGGCCGTTTCTGAGATGGACAGTTGTGTATTGTGTCATGAGGAATTAGCCATTATGGAGCGAAATCGCAGTAAGTGCTGGAGTTGTCAGGATAAGATATCCGAGACTTACGCTGATGATCATATTGAAGCGGAGGATTAAGTAAATTAGTAAGTTTCGTAAATGATTTGAACTGTAAAAGGAACTTCTTTATTACGGAGGTCCTTATTTATTCTTAGGCTATGTTAAACATAATTGTTGATTTTTCAAACTATGTTGATTGGAGCGAAGTGCCTGGAGCGGAAATCAACAGGTAAGTTTAACACAGCTTATATTTAAGATTATAGTTTGTAGTATATAAAGATTACTTACTTACCGATTAAAATATTTAATTTTATTTAATTATTACTTATGAGTATGGTCGGTATCATAATAAAAAAATTCTATTAATTAAGTTAATAATGCAGGGAGTGAAAATATTGGCTGGGCAAGGAAAGTTAAACACAACATTTTATGAAGCGATTCAAGATATTCAAGATGGTGCAACCATCATTGTTGGTGGGTTTGGTCTGTCGGGAATTCCCGAGAATCTAATTCTAGCATTGCGAGAAAAGGGAACAAAAGACCTTACGATTGTCAGTAACAATTGTGGGGTGGATGATTGGGGACTGGGTTTACTGCTTGCCAATAAACAGATTAAGAAAATGGTGGCAAGCTATGTAGGTGAGAACAAGATCTTTGAAAAGCAATTTTTAAGTAGAGAATTGGAAGTAGAGCTTGTTCCCCAGGGTACACTGGCGGAAAGAATTCGGGCAGGAGGAGCTGGCATCCCTGGATTCTATACGCCGACTGGAGTGGGTACACCGATTGCAGAGGGCAAAGAGCACCGATTATTTAATGGCAGAACGCATATTCTTGAAGAAGGAATTGTTGGGGATTTTGCCTTCGTCAAGGCATGGAAAGGTGAACCGTTAGGAAATCTTGTTTACCGGAAGACAGCGCGGAATTTTAATCCACTAGCAGCAACGGCAGGCAGGATTACGATTGCCGAAGTGGAGCAAATGGTTGAAGTAGGTGCTCTTGATCCGGATGAGATTCATACACCTGGGATCTATGTTCAAAGGATATTGGAAGGAAAAAATTATGTGAAAAGAATTGAACGCCGTACCGTCATACCTACTTAACTTACCTTTAAAGGGTAACTTACCGCAAAAATTACAATGCGATTTTTCAGGAGGATTAACAGTATGGATACCAGGACAAAAATCATTAAGCGTGCGGTTCAAGAGATTCAAAATGGGATGAATGTGAATCTAGGAATTGGAATGCCTACTTTACTTGCGAACGAAATACCGAAAGAATTACATGTATTATTGCAATCCGAAAATGGGTTGCTTGGCATCGGACCTTATCCAGTTGAAGGGATGGAAGATCCTGATCTTATTAACGCAGGGAAAGAAACGGTTACAGCGGTAATCGGTGGATCTTTCTTTGACAGTGCTGAGTCCTTTGCCATGATTCGTGGGGGACACATTGATCTGGCTATCTTGGGAGGTATGGAGGTTTCCGAACAAGGTGACTTGGCAAATTGGATGATTCCGGGAAAATTGGTCAAAGGGATGGGAGGTGCGATGGATCTTGTCCATGGTGCCAAAAGAATTGTGGTCATAATGGAGCACACCAATAAGTACAATGAATCCAAAATCAAAAAAAGCTGTTCCCTTCCATTGACAGGTCAAAAGGTTGTAAATCGACTGATTACTGACTTGGCTGTATTTGATTTTACTCCCGAGGGAATGATTCTTGTGGAAACTCAAGAAGGTGTTTCACTTGATGAAGTGATAGAAAAGACGGAGGCTTCCTTTACGATCAGCACCAATTTGACATGTGGTAAAGGGGATCGCCAAAAGACTTCTATTACAAGGTAAAGAGATTACACTGCTAAGGGTAGAGATAGATTTGTAATAAGAGAAGCTTTTTCGCCCACCTTGAGACGAAGAACCTTCTCTTTTTTTTCTTTTTTAATTCTTAATAATTTCTGATTTTAAATAATGAATATATTTGTTGGCAAAAGTGGACAAATGTTTATTTTCTGATCGAACTAATCCTAAAGAAATATTTACAGTCGGATGATACACCAAATCAATTGGAACGATATCACCATTAATGATAAGGGGATAGTTTTTCATTACGAAATCAGGAGCAAATGTAATTGCCAAATTTTCATTGACGGCTTGGAGAACTCCATCCATATTATTTGATGTAAATAAGATTTTCAAGGGCTTATATTTATGAAAGAATTCTTGTACAAAATACTGCATAAATTCACCCTTATATGTCACGAGAGTTTGATCAAGTATATCATGCGGAGTTATAGTACCAAGGATGGCTAAGGGAGAATGCTTAGAAACATAAACTTTCTGCTTCCCTTCGATTAATGCTTCAAAAGCTATTCCTTCCATGTTTATGTTCAAATCACTTGAATACGTAATCAGTCCAATGTCAGTCTTGTGCTGTCGAACATCTTCAATTACAGCAGATCCACTTTTATCGGAAACCTCCAAATTTACGTGCGGATAATCATGTCTAAACGATGCTATCGCTTTTACCAGGAACGTCATCAATCCAGGTAATGACGAAATTTTTAGTTCCCCCACTTCCGTGGAATTCAATAAGTTAGCAGTCACTTTTATTTCCTCAAGTTTTTTTTGTACTTCATAGGCGAGTTTCAGAATGATTCTTCCTTCATCGGTTGGGACAGCGCCGTGTCCCCGTGACCGCTTAAGAACTTTAATCCCCAACTCCTTTTCCAAGTTGGTTATGGACTGGCTGATGTTGGATTGAGTCACATGTAGATTCTGTGCTGCGATAGACAGAGAACTGTATTTTGCGACTTCTACGATATATAGTAATTGTTCAATATTCATGACTGTTCTCCTTTTTTAAATATTAGTAATACTTACTTACAGATTAAAATCTTTAATTTTATTTAATTATAATTTATTAGTATAATCAATATCAATAATATTTTAAAATCTTTGAATATTCTAAAAACAGGAGGAGAACTAGAATGTCATTGAACCAATTGTTTGATTTAAATGGTAAGACAGCAATCGTTACCGGAGGCGGCAGCGGGTTAGGGCGTGTAATGGCACTGGCGTTGGCAGAAGCCGGAGCAAACGTTGTTGTTTGTTCACGGCGTTTAGAAGTTTGCGAAGCAGTTGTAAAAGAAATCGAGGCGTTAGGAAGACAGGCACTTGCTCTATCATTGGATGTCACAGATCGGGAATCTGTCGTTCAAGGTGTGGAGAAAGCGGTTTCTCATTTTGGGGAAATCAAAATTTTAGTCAACGGCAGTGGAACAGTTTTTGAGTCTCCTGCTACGGATATGCCTTTAGAACAATGGCAAGCTATGCTGGATACAAATGTGACAGGAACATTCTTGATGTGTCAGGCAGTTGGTAAACATATGATTAATAACGAATACGGTAAAATCATTAACATTTCTTCTAGTATCGGTTTTAAAGGTGTTGACCCGGAAGCTGTAGATTCTGTCGGATATACAACTAGTAAGGGTGCAGTCATGACTTTAACGAAGGATCTGGCAGTTAAGTGGGGACGACATGGAGTGTATGTAAATTCAATTGCTCCTGGAGTTTTCACTACAGGAATGAATAACCCAGAAATACCGGGAACACTTGTACACAAAGCAGGCCCTTTCATTGCCTCACAAGTTCCAGTTAGAAGATTAGGCAGTGACAATGATTTGGTAGGTGCACTCCTTTACTTTGCTTCAGCAGCATCTGATTATTGTACTGGACAAATTTTGACTCTTGATGGTGGACTTGGGGCTAAGTAAATTTCATCCAAATAACGTGGTTGCGTAAATTAATCATACTTAATTGCAATTAAAAAATATCAATTTTACTTAACTGAAAATTAAGAATATACTGAAATTAATAAATTCGAACTAGTTAATTTGCTTGCTGATGAAAGCGATAACAATATGCGAATTTAATAAATATTTATTGGAAGAGGGGATTTTAAGTGGGTAATTTAAAAGATGTAAAAGAAGTAGAAGTATTTCATGCAGGTAATGTTAGTGTAGATGAATTGCCTTGGATTCCATATTTTGGAGATGCGAAATTTAAATTGCTTAAAGCCAACCCTGTGACAGGACAAACGGTTACTTTATTATCTGTTCCTGCGAAAATGCAGCTTCCGGCCCATTTCCATCCTGGAACAGTCATTGTATATACCGTCCAAGGGACTTGGAGATATCTCGAGGAGCCTTGGATCTCCAAACCTGGTGACATGGTTTATGAGCCTGCAGGCTCCAAACATACGCCGACAGCTGTAGGGGATGAAGATGTTATCACCTTCAATATTGTAGAAGGAACATTAGACTATATAGGTGAAGAAGGAGAAATTCTTGCCAGAGACAATTGGGAAACATTCCTGAAAAGATACTATGAACATTGCGCGGCTGAAGGAATTGAACCTATTGATGTGACTAAATTTTGATAATTTGATTAATAAAAAAAAGAGAAGTCCGGCGTCCACTTGACGAAGAGGCTTCTCTTTTTTCTTGGCTTTTTCATTTTTAATATTAGTCATAATAATTTACAAATTAATATTTTTAATTTTATTTTATTAAAACTTATAAGTATAATCATTAACATAATAATGTTTTCAAAATTTTTAATATTCAAATTTAACAGATAATAATGTTGGGAGGGATAATGATTAATGACAGCAAAGACGGTTTTGATTACTGGTGCTACAAAAGGGATCGGATATGAATTCACAAAAGTTTTTGCAGAGCATTGTTATAACTTGGTATTAGTTGCCAGAGGTTCGGCGTTGTTGGAACAACAAGCCGAGAGTCTAAAAAAGGAATATGGCGTGCAAGTGAATACTTTTGCCGGCGATTTGAGTAGCCATACAACGGTAGAGAGCTTGCATCGATACTTGAAAAGCGAAAGAATCGACATCGATATATTGATTAATAATGCTGGAGCTGGCGGATTAGGGTTGATGACGGAATTGGATATTCAAAAAGAAATGGAATACCTGCAGCTCAACATGATTTCGCTCACGTATTTAACTAGACTTATTGCGGATGACATGGTGAAACGAAAGCAAGGTAAAATTTTAAACGTGGCTTCAACAGCGGCCTTTCAGCCAACTCCACGGATGTCGATGTATGGGGCCAGCAAATCTTACGTCTTATTCTTTACGGAAGCAATTGCGGAAGAACTTAAAGGAACCGGAGTTCAAGCTTCTGTATTATGTCCCCCTTCTACCAAAACGCCGCTCACGCAAGGCTTGGCCTCAACAAGAACAAAAATTTTCATTAAGAACTTAATTGAACCGCAAGCTGTTGCCAAGTGCGGATTTGAAGGGTTAATGAAGAATAAAACGGTGATCATTCCAGGCTTTAAAAATAAACTCATGGCTAAATCTGTGGGATTGCTGCCAAGGAAATGGGTAACCATCTATACCCGAAAGCTTATCGAACAAAAAGTGTAAATAGCATTAAAGTTCTATCCTTGAAAGGGTTGGAGTTTTTAAAAGTATTATCTTTATAGATTTACGATGGCAAATAGCTTACATAGTTTTTCAGAAGATATTTTGTTTGGAATAACAAAATCAAAAAAGGGGACTAAAGGTTATAGGACTGCACTTTTTCAATCCAGTCCTTATAACGGTATAAAATTAGAGGGTGAAATAAAGAAATGGAAAAGATGTTTTCCATCCATTAAATCGAATCAAACAACCTTCAATAAAGGAGAATGAATTATGAGTCATGTTTACATTTTAGGTGGAGCTAGGACGCCATTCGGGAGTTTTGGAGGGGTATTAAAGGATGTTTCTGCCATCGATCTTGGAGTGATCGCAAGTAAAGGAGCCGTTGAAAAAAGTAATATTTCAGTTGAAGAGGTTGAGCATGTTTTTGCAGGGAATGTGATACATACTTCGAAAAATGCCTCCTACCTATCCAGGCATATTGCTTTGAAAGCTGGGATTCCAATCGAGAGCCCCGCTTTAACTCTCAATCGTTTATGCGGTTCTGGATTGCAAGCGGTCGTATCGGCAGCTCAGTCGATCATTTTAAAGGATGCTGAAGTCGCCCTAGCCTTGGGAACCGAAAATATGAGCCAATCTCCTCACGTATTACGAGATGTCCGCTTTGGTACTGGTTTACAGTCTCCACAAATGGACGACATGCTTTGGGCGACTTTGAGCGATGAATATATAGGGTGCGGGATGGGAGTAACAGCGGAAACTCTTGCTGAAAAATATGAACTAACCCGAGACGATCAAGATAGTTTGGCTGTCCAATCACACCAAAAATCAGCAAAGGCCCAACTGACGGGGCGATTTCAACAAGAGATTTCCCCTGTCACGATATTCACCAAAAAAGGAAAGGAAATAACCATTTTAGAAGACGAACATATTCGCCATAATACTTCAATGGAAGGATTAGCGAAACTGAAACCAACCTTTAAAAAGGATGGGACCGTAACGGCAGGTAATGCCAGTGGTATTAATGATGGGGCAGCTGCCTTAATACTTGGAAGTGAATCCTTCCTTCAAACCAATCACAATGTGAAGCCATTGGCAAGAATTATATCCTGGGGGATTGCTGGGGTAGACCCAAATATTATGGGCATTGGACCAGTTCCTGCTAGTCAATTAGCTTTACGGAAAGTAGGACTCAATATTGAAGATATCGATTTGTTCGAAATCAATGAGGCATTCTCTGCCCAGTATCTTGCAGTAGAGAGAGAGCTTGGTTTGAAAAGGGAAAAAGTTAACGTCAATGGTGGAGCAATCGCATTAGGTCATCCAGTTGGGGCTAGTGGAGCTAGAATTATATATTCATTGGCCCTAGAGTTAAGGAATCGAGGAAAGAAGTATGGACTAGCCTCTCTCTGTATTGGAGGAGGACAAGGAATCTCAGTAATCATTGAGGCTCTTTGAACATGTGTATAAAAAGAAAACGAGGTGATGGTTATGAAGAGTTTACAGCTACCGGTTGTGCAGCTTTCTAAAGAAAATGAATCTTTAAGACGGAAAATCGAAACAAGTTTGCGAATCCTTATGTTGCCGCCTTTCATGGGATGGTGATGACGTGATTGACTAGAGATACAATTACGACTGCAGCTCCGGAGCTCCTGAATTCTCAAATGGATTGTTTTTAGTATCTGGTAACTTAGGGGTAACAACCGGCAGTAGGTGGATTAGTTATATAAGGAATGGGTACACAGTACGTCGTATTAGGAGGATTCCTATTCTTGATTTGAGTTTAGTATTTATTTTACTGAGACCACATGTATAGTTCCATAAATCAATTTTCTGGATAGGAATTAATTCAACATTCTATAAAAGTTGCCTATCATTATTGATTTATTATCCCTGTCATATTTTCTTTGATAGGAATGCCAGGTGTCATGTGATAACAAGCCAAAAGAAGAACCAAGAAAACGGTAAAGATTGACCATGCTGAAATTTTTTTATGGAAGGTTATATATAATGGCAACTCGCGTTAGAGGTCCAATCCCAGTTCCTACGGTCTATCCTTGACCGTTAAAGTACCTACTGCCAGTGAAGCGAACCTTGTAGAAGCTGGGGCTACATTATCTTGGAACAATGTAGTAGCTTATTCAGCGGCTTTAACTGATGATGGAGCCTAGCAAGATATGGTTGCCAAGCATTCTATTACAGATCCGTTCACTCCGTAGGGAGTCCATGTATTTAATGCAAGTCGTGTAGAGGTTTTTGATAATGTAGGAAAAGTAAAGAACAAATGGAACAGTTATAAAATGGGCAGAATTGTTGGAGTCGAGAATGACCGATATTACATTGTGAGATTTAGCTGTGTAAGAAAAATGTGGATTAGGAAAAATTAGATTTTGTTTTGATATTTAGAAAGGCTCCCTTTGGGGAGTTTTTTATTTTTTATCCTAATCCACCATAAAATTAAATTTAGCGCATGAGTTCTTTAGGAACATCACTATAAGTATATTTCCTTTCAATTTTCTGAAGTTCATCTGAAATTCCAAATAAGGTGTGTAATACGGCCGTTTGAATATATAGATTCATATAATTATCATTGCTTTTCTTCTGAAAAGATAAATCATGTTTTTCGTCAATTATTTGAGTTATACATTCATTGATTTCACTCCACATTTCTTTCTTTTCTTCTTAGTATCTATCTCCATAATCTACCAATATTTTTTATTAGTTTATCCACTCTATTAAAATCTTATACATATTTTCAGAGATTCTAAAAAATATCCCAATAAGGTACTCCAAATGGGACAGTATGAAAATGCCTGTAAAATCTATGATCGCACTGTTCCAAAAGTATAAATGCTTTTGGGTACGTGAGGGGTTTGACCAAAGAACAGAATTTGTAACGGTCAACTGAACAAGCAGGATGCCAAGTTATCTATCGACAAACAAACTGGCGCGAATTTAGATAGGGTAGAATTACAGTAGCTACTTTCACGTGTTTCCTATAAAATCTAAATCTTATCCTGATATCGTGATGGTTTCAAATCAATTAGACTGTAACACAAAGGTAGGATATCTGTATTATGTAGATAATGAAGAAATAGTATCAGTAAAGAGTGCTTTGTCCTATACTTTACCACCAAGATTTAATGAGAAAAATGAGTTAGAAACAATGAATTATTACAATATGGAAGGTTTACCTTGGGTTTTAAATACTTATGAATTGGATTTAAAGAGTAATTCATTGAAATTAATAGTTAAGAAATCTTTGTCGTTTGAGGAAGGACTAGAGATGAAAAATAAATGGCAATGAAATCTTTGAGGAACTACAGTTATTACTGTAGTTTTTTTAGTAACTGTAATGGATTTCTAATGGTTTGTTAAAGAGAGCTAACTTTCAAAATATTAATTGACTGTTATTCGTAGAAATATTATGATAATTCTATTAACGGCTATTTAGCGACATGTCATTCGTTTTTAAATAGTCATCAAAATAATAGAGTCATGAAAATTAATAACAAAGGGGATGCTTTATGAAAAAAGAAATGTCATTCGGTGTTGCAATGATACCGCTCATCGTCATGATTGTAATGATGGCAATGACGGTGGTCTGGCTGGAACAAGGTCCGCATATTCCGCTTATTGTAGGCACATCAGCTGCTGCTATTGTTGCTTGGAGTTCTGGATATAAGTGGAATGAAATTGAAGAGTCCATGTACAAGGGAATACGTCTCGCTCTGCCAGCAGTCGTCATCATTATTCTAGTGGGGATGACAATCGGGGCTTGGATGGGAGGAGGAATTGTTGCGACCATGATATATTATGGTCTTGAAATCCTCACTCCTTCATTTTTTCTTGTTAGCATCTCGGTTATTTGTGCAGTGGTATCATTGGCAATCGGCAGTTCTTGGTCAACGATGGGGACAATCGGTGTTGCTGGGATGGGGATTGGTCTAAGTATGGGAATACCAGCACCAATGATTGCGGGGGCTATTATTTCAGGCTCATATTTTGGTGACAAAATGTCACCGCTTTCAGACACGACCAATCTTGCATCCGGACTGACAGGGACGGATTTATTCGTGCATATTCGCCATATGCTTTACACGACGATTCCAGGATTTATCATTGCCTTGGTTATTTACGCCTTTCTTGGGAAGGATTTTGGTAAAGGAGATATGAATGCTGAGAATATTGAACAAACGATGCGTGTTTTGCAGGATAGCTTTGTCATTTCTCCGTTTCTATTGATCATTCCGTTAATCGTCATTATTCTAGTTGCTAAAAAGGTTCCAGCCATTCCAGCGTTGATTATAGGGGTCCTGCTCGGCTTCTTATCCCAAATTTTCATTCAAGGAGGCAATATGGCTGATGCAATAGCAGCTTTGCAAAGCGGCTTCGTGATTGATACGGGCAATAATATGGTCGACAAGCTGTTTAACGGCGGCGGATTGGATTCAATGATGTACACCGTGTCCATGACGATTGTTGCAATGACATTTGGTGGAATACTTGAAAACACAGGCATGCTTCAAGCGATCGTAAAGCAAATATTAAAATTCGCAAAAACATCGAGAAGTGTAGTTGCGTCAACAGTTTTATCATGCTTTGCGACGAATGTAACATGCTCAGAACAATATATTTCCATCGTCATTCCTTCACGTATGTATGTAAAAGCTTACCGAGATAAAGGACTTCACTCGAAGAACCTATCCCGTGCACTTGAGGATGGCGGAACATTGACTTCAGTATTTGTTCCTTGGAATACTTGCGGAGTATTTATCCTTGCAACACTTGGTGTGCATGCATTCGATTATGCACCATATGCGATTCTGAATTTTATCATCCCAGTTATTTCTATCATTTATGCGATGACTGGCTTTACCATTACGAAATTGACAGAAGCCGAAATTCAGAATATCAAGAAAGAAGAGGAAGCAACTTTACCTATATGAAAAACTTGCCAAATTTTAAATATGACCTGCAATAAAGCAAGAGACCTCTAGGAAGAAAGGTTCCTTCCAAAAGAACCTTTCTTTACATTTAAATCTAGTATACTGGCAAATTAAGTTCATAAACTGCTCTGGGGCGTCCCTTCGAATAGGTCATTTCTTCACCGACGATGGTGACATGCCCATGATCGGATAGCTTTTTTAAAATTCTTTCAGTAGTACGACGGGTCACCTGTAAATAATCCTCTAGTTCAGCAGCTGTGAATTGGACGGATTGGCGGGAATGACTAAACTGGATGATTTTAGATATGTTTGCAGGACTCAATTTTGTCTGTTTGGCAACCTGAAGTAGTTCGGGATGATCGTTTTTCAAGCGTTGCTGTTTGGTTTGCTGTGGAAACGGTCCAAGCAAATCTTTGTCTTCCGTGAGAATGTATCCGCATTTGTACTCACTATGTTTTTCAGCAAATCCGAGGGCAATCTTTGCATGACGATCTGCATCCATAATGGTTGAACCATATCCGAAACCAACTTTACTTTTCTTCTTGAATTTGTCAAAAAAATAATTCAGGCCGTTTTTCTTTATCAACGATTCGATTTCACCACGAGTGCTGTACAGGATGAAGTGGAAGTCTTCAAGAAGCTGGACCGAGGCTTGTATTTCATGTGCTAAACCATCTACCAGTTCATGAGCGTTCGCTTCATCCGATATGACATAGCAAACGGCAATCTGTGAAGATCTGCTTTTAATTAGTTCTGTATTGGCTTTAATATCCTGCAGCGCTTTAAAGATGGAGCTTCGAGGATCAACCATGCGCATGGCAGGTACCCCAATAAGTTGCAGTTGATCAAATACAGAATGGATGCTTGTTAATGCAAGGTCTATGAAACCCTCCTTCCAAAGTTCATGATGGTAAGAAGTGATCAGTGAAATATCAAATGAGCCATTCAGCATCTCCTGATAATCCATGATATAGCTCGGGTCCATCTCGATTTCGAGGTCAGTTAATACGTTCTTTACGATCAAGGCGTTGCTAACATCGACGGAAATTCGATGAGGAGAGATTTTTTTATGATAAAGCACGGATAGTAAGGAAGAAGCGATCGACATTTCATCTTGTGCTAAATAAAAAGAAGGAATTGGAAGGTGCTCATGATATTTTTTTGAAAAGTAGTACGGCAACGCCCCGGAGAACAACACAGCATCACACGGCTTGAGTTTCTTAACAAGCATACCAGCCTCAGTAGGTTTCTCATATACATAGGCGTCGAAATCAATTTCAGCAATTTCGGATGTGATGGATTCAATTCTTTCGATAAATTCAGTGGAACCAATGACAGCAATTCTTGTATTCATTGTTAACCTCCAAGTGAAACAGCTAATGTATTCTTAAATAACGGTTTATTAACGACAACTATATCAAACTCGTACAATCTTGTGAATCGAAAGGGAGTATTAGAAATGAAAATTACAGCGATCCACCTTTATGCAATCCATCTGCCTCTTAAAGAGCCCTTTGTGGTTAGTTATCATACTTACGAATTTATGCCATCGATCATTGTCAAAATAGAGACGGATGAAGGGTTTGTTGGGTACGGGGAAGGTGTGGCAGACGAACATGTGACTGGTGAGATTCTGGAAGGGACCTACCAAGTGTTGAAAAATACGTTGGGACCCATACTGTTAGGCAAGAATCCATTTGAAATCGAAAGGCTTCATGATTTGATGGACAAAGCGATTTATGGAGCTCCTACAGCTAAGGCGGCCATTGACATTGCTTGCTTTGATATCATGGGAAAGAAGCTGGGGCAGCCAGTCTACCAGTTAATCGGGGGACGTTATCATGATGAGTTCCCAATTACCCATGTCTTAAGTATAGCCCCTCCTGAAAAAATGGCCGAAGAAGCGGCAGTTATGGTCGAGCAGGGCTATCAGTCATTTAAAATGAAGGTTGGCACCAATGTCAGTGAAGATGTGGCACGCATTCAAGCTGTCCGAGACCGTGTAGGTGATAATATCGCTATACGTGCAGATGTTAATCAAGGATGGCGGAACAGTGCGGTAACTCTTGTAGCGATTGATCAATTGCGTGAATGCCAGCTTGATTGGCTTGAACAACCGGTAGCTGCCGATGACATCGATGGGATGGTTGAAATAAAATCGAAGTCTACGATTCCGCTGATGATTGATGAGGGATTAAAAGGCCCACGGGAAATGCGCGAAATTATCCAGAAAAGAGCAGCCGATAAAGTGAATATTAAATTGATGAAATGCGGTGGTATATATCCGGCAATAAAGCTAGCCCACCAAGCAGAGCTTGCTGGGTTAGAATGTCAGATTGGCTCGATGGTAGAATCATCCATTGGTTCTGCAGCTGGCTTCCATGTCGCATTTTCAAAAAAGGTGATCACAAGCGTGGAACTCACTGGTCCATTGAAATTCTTCAGGGATGTAGGGAATCTTTATTATGATGTACCATATATTAGGTTGACTGAAAAACCAGGATTAGGTGTAGCGATTAATGAAGAAACGCTAGTTGATTTAACAGTTTTTCAGGATGTCATTCAATAAAAGGGGGAGCAACTTTGGAATTGATTTATGAGGGTACCATCAGTAAGGATAAAAATCATAAATGCTATGAGGTCAGAAAATTAGTGTTGGAGGATTTAACCGATATTTTGCAAGTTCAAGAACAGGTCGTTCACCATTTGACCGATAAAGGTGTACTTCAACCGCTTACTAAGGAAGAGTTTCAATATATTCTAGAAGGAAATGGGCTCATGATTGGAGCATTCGTTGGTGAGGAACTCATTGCATTCCGGGCGTTGCTAGCTCCGCCTATTGATGAGGAACATCTAGGGAGAGATTTCGGAATGATGGAATACGAGCTGTCGGAAGTGATTTATCAGGAAATTTCAAACGTACTGCCTGCATACAGGGGAAACAAACTGCAACAGACACTTGCAACGTTGATCATGAAGGAGTTGAACAAGCAGGAGTCGCCTTACAGATATGTATGCTGTACAGTTGCGCCTTTTAACATTCCCAGTTTAAAAGATAAATTTGCCCAAGGAATGGAGATTGTGGCGTTAAAAGAGAAATATGGAAGGCAATTACGTTATATATTTGTCAAGGAATTGTCTGTAGTGGACGCATCTCCATGGCAGGAAATCCAGATCATTGAGATGAATGATATAGCATCCCAGCAAGGAATTATTGCAAAAGGTTGGCGTGGATTTAAAATGGAAGAACAGGAAGGAAAACAGTTAGTCTTTTATGGTAGTAAGCAAAATAGGAAAGCTGCCAATAGCTAGCGAGTTATTATAATGTCTTTGAGTCGGAAAGAGCAAATACATTGCTCTTTTTCTTATTTTGGACAAACTTTGCGAACATGACATTATTTGGCTACCCTAAACTATCAACTTTAAAAGATAATCGGAATTAGATAGGTTGGGGGATTAAGTTGTTTTTACCTACCAAAACCCAGTAGGTAATTTTAAACGCCCTAAATGGCATTTAAAACTGTAGACAAAAGTGGGTCTATCTAAAAGTTAAAACAAAGTTGATTGGATCGCACGCGGAAAGCGAGTGCCTGGAGGCAACGTTCAAATTGGACAAACCGTTAAAAAACTGTAGACAAACTCGATTTTCATCGAGTTCGCCTATAGGCTGAAACGCTCTAAATGGCGTTTTGTTAATGGTAGGGTTGAACTACAAGATTTCTTGAATCTGTAAAAATACAACACACAAAACTTCTGAATTACCCTTTGAAAGGAGCATTTTGCTCCTAATCCAATTTGAAATGTGAGATGTGGGAATTCCACACTTAGGAATTTAGTGCCCTCTACTTTTAATCGGTCTATTCCGTTTTAGTCTCCAATTCACTATTAACTCGATATATCTTTCTAGGTCTTCCTTTAGCTGTAGGTGCTTCTTCACCAATTATTTCGGCAATCTCCTGCTCGACTAAACCATTAAGAATTCGCCGTGCGTTCCGGGGTGTCATTTTTAACCATTCTGCAAGAATTGATGCTGTTATAGAGTGGTTCCCTGTTCTTTTTTGTACAGACAAAATCTTGTTAAGTGTTGTAATAGTGACGCCACACTGTTTAAGTTTTTCACTTATTTCCTTATTCTCCGTTCGATAGCCAAAAGAAATGCTTTCTTGTTCTTTAAGAGGACCTTCAATAATCCCTCTATCATCAACAAGGAATGCACAAAAAGAATCGTAATTTTGTGCATGATTTAAAGCGAGCCTTGCATTTTCCTCCGCAGCTAGTGCAGTTTCTCCATAGCCGATCCCAACGTTCGATGGTAATTCCGAAATTAGAGCTAATTTTTCCAGAAGATCTCCAATTTGTTGCCCTGTTTCTTTTATGGAGCCTCTCGTGGAGAAAACCACAAATGTTCCAACCCCAAGAGGTACAAAAGTGCCGAAAATTGATTCGGAAAAGTTTAATACAGCATCTTGTACTCTTAAGTTCAAGCGATGTAAATCGTAGGAAATGGTGTGGTGATTCATGTTTGTATCCATGTTCTCTACTTTGATAAATATAGCAGCAATTTGTGATTGTTTAAAATGAAGGGTTTCCCATTTTTGGATCGCTGTTTTTAGCGTTTCACGTATGTTGCTGCGTGTAGGGGTTACTCGATACACAGGAATCCCTTGTAACTTCAATTGTTCGTATACAAAGTATAGACAGGTAATGCAAATATCAACTTGTCCCTCTTTAAATAGTTTTTGATGAAATGAAAGAAGATCCTGGAGAGAAGTATCATGAAGATATTCATGAACATGAATATCTTCATATGAAATGCCGAGATCATGATATGTCTCATATACATCACTTTCTTTAAGCAAATCAATACTCATCCGATTGAGGCTTTTAGAATCTTTATAACCCACTTCCACCAACGTTTTTGTTAAGCTTGCCCCATCTAAGTTAAGATAAAAAAAAGGTTGTTTGGAACCGCTTTTTTCTACAAAAGGATAGAGGGCTGGGCCTGCAAAAATCCAAAGGTCGACCAACTGTTGATTTTGTTTCACGATATTTGTCGCCTCTTCAGCATTTTGATATCCAAATGGAATCGGGTACAGTCTGTCGGAGTATTCTTTTGCAATATCGCATATAATCTGTACATAGTCACTTGGACCAACAATTCCGGCTTTTATTTTCATAGTCGAACACCACCTAATAGAATAACTTGCAAATTTTCCAAAAACATTATGTATTATTTAGGGAAATATATTAATTAATTAATTGATTAGTTCCTTCATTTTTGCTTACTAATCTTTTAAGTTTTCTTTTCGGATATTCTCTAATCGATTATAACAATTATAGTAAACATTAGTATATATGTTGAATGAATTGCTCTATTGCAACAAGCAGTATTTCTTCCTTTAAAAGAAACGGACCTTTAATAGATGATGAAGAAAAATAAAATAATAAGAATTGTTAGAAAATTCAGTTGACAATCCGCTGGATTTTTTTTATGATTTATTTAAGGAATACATTAAGAATAATTCCTTAAATAAAAAAGGGGGATGCATTTTATATGAGTAATATCTCTTCTCGAGATAATCAATCGTTACAGTTAGTGAGTCCTGAATCATTTAGAAATGTAATCAGTCATTTCACCAGTGGAGTATCGATAATTACAGTAAGGGAAAGTGAAATAGATTATGGGATTACTGCCAGCGCAGTTAGTTCCGTGTCTCTTGAGCCTCCAATGCTACTTGTATGTGCCAATAAAAATACAGGTACATGCCATGCTATTTCGAAAGAAGGTTCATTTACTGTAAACATTCTTGCTGAAAACCAGGGGGAGCTTGCGATGCAGTTTGCCAGGTCGAACACTGAGAAGTTCAAAGGTGTGGAAATGTCCTATGGCGAACTTGGTAACCCTGTTTTAAACAACACACTTGCCCAGATTGAATGCCGGGTGGTCGAAGAAGTAACAGGAGGTACTCATTCCGTCTTTCTGGCGGAGGTTCAAAAAGCCCATGCACTCATAGGGGATCCGCTCGTGTATTTCAAAGGAGAATTTGGTTCGTTCAAGAAAGCTTAAAACTGAAGGTAAAACAAGCTGTTTGTCTAAGTCCTTTCAAAATGAAAATTAGATAACAAATCATCTAAAAGGAGGAAATAGTATGGCTTTAATGACTGGTAAGCAATATCGTGAATCATTGAATGACGGCAGGGAAGTATTCATCGATGGGGAAAGGGTCACAAATGTAGCTGAACACCCATCGTTTAAACCGATAGTTGATGTGAAAGCAAGAATGTATGACATGGCCTTTGAACCTGAAAACAAGGAGAAGTTAACAACTCGATTGGAAGATGGCGAAGTCGTTTCCCGAGCGTATAAAGCTCCAAAGACTAAAGAAGATTTAACTGGAATCCGCAATCACGTGGAAACTGTGCTTGATGATCTTGGCGGAGTTGTATACCGTGTTGGTGATGAAACGATAGGTGAAATGTGGTCCTTATATGACGCGCAGGATAAATTAAATGAAATTAACCCTACTTATGCGAAAAATATTGCGAATCATATCGATCGAGTGGCAAGGGAAGACTTGTTCCATGTTTCCGCTAATACGGATCCAAAAGGTGACCGAAGCAAACTTTTTAGCGGAAAAGATGGCGGAACCCTGTTGCATGTTGTTGAAGAAAACGATAAAGGAATTGTCGTAAAAGGTGCGAAGTTTGAAACGGCTGCCGCTTATGCTCACCAGGCATTCGTTAAACCGACTATCTTGAACTGGGAAGCCGGTGAAGAAACAATGGCGCCATTTGCTTGTGGATTCATAGCTGATATGGGAGCTCCTGGATTAAAGCACATTTGCCGTACGTCCCTCGGGACAGGAAAAAATGATACAGATTATCCGATTTCTACAAAATTTGAAGAAATTGATACATTGCTAATATTCGATAACGTACTTATTCCATGGGAAAACGTTTTGTTCCATCGTTCTTTGGCCTCTGCTGCGTACATTCGTTCCACACTGCATCGGTATTCTGCTTTTAACTACGTCCTTAGAGTATTGCGCAGAGCAGATTATTTGCTAGGAACGGCTTTATTGAACGTTGAACAAACAGGTCTGACAAAGCTGCAGGCAGTAAGGGAAAAAATATCTCAGCTTATTAATTATCGTGAAGGAATTAATGCTCATTTAACAGCTGCTGTTGCAAATGCGGAAGTCAGCCCCGGCGGTTTAATGATGCCAAACCAATCTCTTCTTTACACTGGCCGTGTATTTGCACTATCTAATTTCCCGGCGATGGCGCATTTAACAAGGGAACTCGTAGGAGGGCAACTAGCCGTTACACCAGATTCCGAAACGTTTGCAGATCCAGCGATTCAAGAATATGTTGATAAGTACTATTCCGTTGGTGAGTGGAGCGCGAAAGAAAGAGGAAAATTACTATACTTTGCGAGAGACCTCTTGAATTCTTCTTATGCAGGACATAGAACTACCTTTGAATTGTTTGCTCAAAGTCCTCCATTTGCTCAACAGATGTCAGTTTTCAATAGCTTCGATATGGAAGCACAGCGCGAAATGGTTCGTAAAGCAGCGGATTTAAAATCAGCTATTACTGTTACTAATCAGTAATCTTGAATATAGAAAGGGGAAGTTTTCATTGGAAATACATACACAAGGTACTTTACAGCTTTCTGCATCGGTTCTATCGATTGGTGCACTCGACGGCATCCACAGGGGGCATCAAGCATTGCTATTAAAGGCAAAAGAACGGGCCATGAAGCTTGGAGTTCCTTTGGTTGTATATACTTTTGATCCTCCTCCAAAAGTCTTTTTTAAAGGCTGCCAACTGTTAATGTCAGTGGAAGAGAAGCTTCAGCGCCTCGAAATGCTAGGAGTTGACCATGTAATAGTCGGTCCATTTGATGAAGCGTTTACTCAAAAGGAAGTTCCGGTATTCATTGAAGAATTAAAAGAAATAAATCCCATTGAAATCTGGGAAGGCCCTAACTTCTTATTCGGAAAAAATAGAAAGGGCACTATCGAAGTATTACGCCGCTATTTTAAAGTAGAAGTGGTAAAGCCCCTGACATGTGAACGAGGTGAAATGATCTCTTCTTCACGCATTCGCAAGCTTTTGCAACAAGGAAACTACCCTCAGGCAAAAAAGCTGCTAGGGGCCGAGTGTTTTACGATGATTTCAATGTGTGAGAACCCATATGCCAGAAAAAATAGGTTGGAAATTCATTAATATAATAAGAAGCAAGGGAGAATTAAGAAAATGGAAATTAAAAGATACCGTAAATTTGAAACGAATAAATTTTATCCAGCTGATATGGGGGAGGCATCTCATCACGTAGCAAATGAGTTTTCTATGATTGTTCGTGCTGGAAACCGTATTTTTATGAGAGGGCAAACTGCATTTGATCTGGAAGGTAATTTTCACGGGGAGAATGATGTTACTGAACAGACAGAGAATGCTTGTCGCTGCATCAAGCAGTTGCTTGAAGAAGCAGGGGGGAAAATGGAAGACGTTTGCAAACTCACAACTTATGTTACTGATCGTTCCTATCGAAAAGAAGCCTACGCTGTTATTGCTAAGCATTTTAAAGGCGTATATCCAGTTAGTACAGGACTTGTCGTCAATGGGCTGGCTCTTCCTGAAATGCTGGTGGAAATAGACGTCGAAGCAATTATTAGCAGTAAGGAATAAGGGGATATGACGAATATAAATTAAACGAATGGAGCAGCAACTATTGAAAAGAATCATGTTTGTTGCTCCTTATTTTCTCAAGGGAGGATTAAAAATGAACATTACAAGTACGTTTTCCGTGGCAGGACGTTGCTCTTCAACAGGAGCTTTAGGAGCTATTGTCACTTCCAGCAGCCCCGCTGTTGGGGCAAGATGTCCTTGGGTCAAATCAAATATAGGTGTCATCCTGACGCAAAATGTCACAGATCCCAGACTAGCGGACATAGGACTTTCAGCTTTGGAAAAAGGTTACAGCGCCCAAGCGTCAATTCGGACAATGGTTGCTGCCTCAGACTTTCCTGATTTTAGACAGCTGGCTGTTGTCGATGCCAACGGGGAATCAAGCGTGTTTACAGGTGAAAAAGCGCTTGGAGTACACGGGGACTATTATGCAGATAATGTTGCCAGCATAGGTAACCTGTTAAGCAATCCAGAAATCCCAAAAGCGATGGGCCAACATTTTCTTGAACGGAAGGACCTTTCTTTACCTGAGCGGTTAATTTCAGCTCTTGAACTCGGTTTTAACATGGGAGGGGAGCTTGATCAAGAACATTCTATTGCACTCTTGGTCTATCATCCGGATACTCCGTTTGCTTATGTAGATCTGCGTGTTGATTATAGCGATGATCCACTAAATGATTTGAAAAAACTATGGGAGATTTATAGTCCGCAAGCAGAAAATTATAAATCTAGGGCAATTGAGCCGGATCTCGCACCTTCCTATGGGGTAAAAGGTGACGAATAAAAGGTAACGCTAACCAGTTTGGAGTTCCTAGGGGAAAGGTGGCAGTGAACAGCTATGAAAATCAATATTGACCGATTATTGTCGGACATCAAAGAGTATGCTGAATACGGAAAAAATGATCAAGGAGGAGTGACAAGGCCCAGTTTTTCACAAGCAGATCATGAAGTGCGTGCACGGTTTATTAAGGAATTAGAGGATATGGATTTAAAGGTCACTATTGACGGGGCCGCTAATATTTGGGGAAGGCACAAGGGGAATGGAAAAAAACAAGGCAGTATTGTCATTGGTTCACACCTTGATTCCGTTCCGAATGGAGGTAAGTATGATGGCCCGTTAGGTGTTCTTATGGCGAAAGAGATTATTAAAACATTAATTGAAAATAACGTGATTCTTGACCATGACTTGGAAATCGTTTCATTTACGGCTGAAGAATCTAATGATTTTAACTTATCAACGTTCGGAAGCCGTTCTTTCGTCGGCCGATTGAAAATCGGGATGCTGAAAGATGTCTTTGATTCCACAGGTGCCCGGCTTAGTGATGAACTGATTAAAGCTGGGGGAGGCCTTGATAAATTCCCAATGATGAAGGAAACGGGAAAAGACAAAAGGGCTTTTATTGAACTGCACATTGAGCAGGGACAGCGGTTGGAAAGTAAAAATATATCCATGGCGGTCATCAACAGAGTTGTCGGAACTTATCGAAGTAAAGTAAGGGTTATCGGGCAGTCTAATCACTCCGGTACGACAATGATGGAACATCGGAAGGATGCATTGACTGCTGTAGCTGAAATGATCCTTGAAGTGGAACGTCATTGCCAAGAAAGCGGCAGCAGTGTTGTTGGAACAGTCGGCAAATTGACTGTTTTTCCGAATGCAGCAAATATTATTCCAGGACAAGTTGATTTTATCTATGAAGTCAGAGGAGAAACAGAAGAGGGAATTCAACATAAGGTCAACGTAATACAGGGCGCTTGGGAAGAAATCGCCAGGAAAAGAAAGGTCGACATTCAGCACCGAGTTTTTCTTGATCAAAAACCAGTTGTTTTAGATGAGGATATTGTTCATATATTACAAAGCACAGCTCAGGAGATGGAAGAACCTTTAATGACGTTCTCCAGTATGGCAATACATGATGCAGCTCATATGGCAATGATTACAAAATCAGCCATGGTCTTCGTGAAAAGCATTGATGGGAAGAGTCATTGCCCAGAAGAATACAGTCTGCCTAAGGATATTGAAAAAGCCGGTACCTTAATTTTGCAGGGAATTATGAACATTGATCGGGAATTGACGTAGAAATCCACAGTTTATGAGTTCAAGTTTTTAAATAGTATAGCCAGCTTTACATGATGGCTCCAATTTTTCATGAAGGATATTTACATTTTTGAACAAATAAGCTCCTTGCTGTTTTTTTCTATTAGAAATATTGCTCCGTACGTTACCTTTTACGGAAAATGATAGAGTTTGCCCTCTATTTTTAAATTATGGGACAAGGTGGTATCAGCATGTTTAAGGAATAGCTTCCAGGACATTGGAATGATCATACCATCTGTCTTGCTTTAGAAGCTGGCCAATTTGAATAAAATGCTCCAATCAATCAGTGTGATGAATAATGGGTTCCGTGTATTTACCGGATATTGTCTTTCAGGTATTGTGGCAAATGAAGATCTCCTTAAAGGGGATGTAGAAAAAAGTGTAGGCATTTTTACCGCAGTATATCCCCATATTGGATATGAGATTGCAGTACGTATCGCGAAAGAAGCATCGAAAATGGAAAATCCGTTCGTGAATTTTGCTCTAACAGAGTAAGAACCAGATCTGATTTTAAACCCTTTCGAAATGACCGAACCGGGGATTGCTGGTGCTGCACTGTTAGATTTAGACTAATCCAGGATTGACATCCATTCATTTCCGAATGATTCTAACTCTCAGCTGTTCCTATATTTGATGGATAGAGGAATTAACTTATGAAATAAGTATATTTGTAGGTTTATCGATCTTCTTAATTCATGAGAGTGCAAAACAATATGGAAATTTCATAATCGGATAAATAAGTATGGCTTTAGAGATTAAATAGAGTTAAATTCTATTATGGTAGCTTTTTAATTATAAAAGCCAATTTAAAAAAGTCAGGGGGATTGATTAATGGCATTTTTAACTGACAAACGCTCATTTTAACCGCTTAAGATTGTAAGCGCTATCAAATTTTAAAAAATTATTAGATAGTGATCGAAACTTGGAGTTAAAAAGTATACGGGGAGTGAAAATGAGTGAAACAGGATAACGATGTGAATGTGGTAAAAACCCCTTCTAAATGGCTTGCTTTAATACCAATCGTGTTTATGGCATGTGCCCTGGCAATTGGAATTGGTGTTTATGGTGCTGATCCACATGTACCCCTTTTAATAAGTACGGTCGTTGCAGTGATCGTTGCTTTGAAGCTTGGTCATAATTGGCATTCAATTGAAGAACACTTAGTAAAAACAATTAGTGTATCAATCAAAGCCTTACTGATACTAGTGATAATCGGGGCCTTCATTGGAGCTTGGATGGCATCTGGAATTGTGCCATCGATGGTTTATTATGGATTAGGGGTTGTATCTCCAACGTATTTTCTTGTTACAGCCTGCATCATTTCTGTTCTTGTCAGCATCGCTGGAAATGCCTGGTTTGCTGCTGGTACGATTGGAGTCGCGTTAATGGGAATTGGGCATGGCTTGGGTGTTCCATTACCGATGGTTGCTGGTGCAGTCGTATCGGGTGTTTATTTTGGTGATAAGATGAGTCCTTTATCGGATGTGACGAACTTCACCTCGGCGGTTGTGGGTGTAGACCTTTTTGAACACATTAGGAACTTAATGAACACTACATTCCCCACACTTATTATATCGCTAATGTTGTATGCATTTCTCGGGTTTAAATTTCGTGGGGAAGGTGCAGATTTGTCACAGGCTGAAAAGATTCAAGGAATTCTTTCAGATCAATTTGTTATCTCGCCGTTTTTATTAATTCCGTTACTATTTATTGCGCTAATTTTCATTTTGAAGATACCGGCCATTCCTGGCTTGACTGTCGGGGTCCTTATTGGTGGGGCTTGTTCCCTATTTGTCCAAAAAACTTCGTTAGGTAATATGATTAACATCATGAATAATGGTTATACTGCCGAAACGGGTTACAAAGTCACGGATGAATTGTTAAACCAAGGTGGGATTCAAGATATGATGTATACGGTTTCTTTAATCCTTATTGCTCTATCATTTGGCGCTATTCTCGAAAAAGCAAAAATATTGGAAACTCTTCTTGGGTCGCTGCTTCGGAAAGTAAAACGGACAGGCAGTTTAATCACAGCGACTGCTGGTACGTGTATCGCTTCAAATATCGTAGGGTGTGACCAATTCATGTCCGTTATTATCCCTGGACGCATGTATTTGAATGAATATAAAAAACGGGGGCTGCATCCGAAATTGCTCGGACGTACATTGGAAGATTGCGGAACAGTGACAGCAAGTCTTATCCCATGGACCACTTGTGGTATTTTTATGTTTTCTGTTCTAGGTGTTTCTCCAATTGAATATGCTCCGTATGCATTCTTTTGCTATATTAGTACTTTTGTAGCTATCGCTTTTGGATATTTAAATATAAAAATTAACCGTTTAGAAGTAGAAGAACTAGTTGGAACAAGAGGTGACAATAAAGGTAAAGATCTCGAATCTTCTTTTCCAATGGAATAAAAATATAAAAAAACAACTAGATTGATTATTCAGATTATTGACAATAGTCTAAGTATGATATATATTTTATTTAAGGAATTATTCCTTATTTATTCTCAATATACTAGATTAATAGTGAAAGTGTTTCATTTTAGGGGATTTTAAATAGTTATTACATTGGGAGGTATGGAACATGGTTGTTTCTAAAACCGAGTCGAAAATCGAAAAATTAATTGAATTAGACAAAAAACATTATCTTCATCCAACGACTGTACCTAAATTGTTTATTGAAAATGGCCCGAAAATAATTTTTCAAGAAGGAAATGGGATCCGTGTAACAGACATTAAAGGTGATACATATATTGATGGCGCTTCCATGCTTTGGAATGTAAATTTAGGACATGGAAACAAGGAACTTGCGCAGGCTTCATATGACCAGATGTCTACTCTTGCTTACAGTTCTTCATTCTATGGCTACTCAAATGAAAAAGCTGTTCGCTTGGCCGAAAAAGTAGTTTCCGTTGCACCTGGTGATTTAAGTGCTATCTTTTTCACATCCGGTGGGTCGGAATCAAACGATACGGCTTTTAAATTAGCACGTTTTTATTGGAATTTAAAAGGTCGTCCAACAAAGAAAAAAATCTTATCGATAAGCCGTAGCTACCATGGTGCAACGGTTTCTGCTGGAACAGCAACTGGCATAGATGCTTTCCATAGTTTTGCAGGTTCAAGAGATGCCGATATGGTGAGGGCAAAATCACATTTGACTAATTGTGAGCTTGGCGATAAAAATGATCCGAACTATGAAGGATGCATTCGTGATGTCATCGAAAAAGAAGGAGCAGAAACCATTGCTGCCCTTATCCTTGAACCAATTCAAGGTGCAGGAGGAGTTCACGTTTCACCTGATGGTTATTTAAAAGCAGTTAAAGCCTTGTGTGAAGAAAATGATATCCTGATGATTTCTGACGAAGTCATTTGTGGATTTGGCCGTACCGGAAAAATGTTCGGTGTCGATAACTGGGACGTTGTGCCTGATATCATGAGTGTAGCAAAAGGGATTACGAGCGGTTATGCCCAGCTTGGCGGCGTGTTGGTTAATAAAGAAATCAGAGATACTATCGTTCAATATGATCAAATTTTAGGTCATGGATTTACGTATAGCGGACATCCAACAGCATGTGCCGTTGGATTGAAAACGATTGAAATTCTCGAACGCGACAACATTCTTGAAAACGTTAACAAAATGGAGAAGGAGCTGAAGAAAGGGTTTGACTACTTAACGGATAAACACCGGTATTTCACGAAATCAAGAGCGGTCGGCTTGCTTGCCGGATTTGAGCTTCAGCAGGACCGTGACTTGGATGTACCATTTGCAGAATCAGTCAAACCAGCTTCGTTTGTTGTTGATCAGTGCTTCAAACGCAAATTGATTTTAAGAGCTGCAGACTTTGAAAAGGGCAAGGATATTGTTGCCATTGCTCCGCCGCTTATCATTAATAAACAAGAAATTTCGGAAATGATCAATATCATCGATACAGCAGTGACTGAATTTAATAAAACCATTAAATAAATGATTGGATTCATACAACATGCTAGAGAGCTTGAAGGCTTAGCGGCTCGATCTCTGGCATGTTTATTTTTAGAATGGAGGAACCAAGAATGGCGAACCAAACACTTGAAATGAGCAATAAGGTGAGGGAGTTTTTAAAAGGTACGAAAAAGTTGTACATCGATGGAAAATTTGTGGAATCGTGTTCTTCAAAAACATTTGAAACAATTAATCCAGTTACTGAAGAAATATTGGCAACAGTCTATGAAGCGGAAGAAAAAGATATAGATTTGGCAGTTAAGGCAGCAAGGAAAGCATTTGATGAGGGACCATGGTCAAAGATGAGTGCCGCTGAAAGAGCGAAACTCATCTTGAAATTAGCTGACCTTATTGAAAAACATCAAGAAGAGCTGGCACAATTAGATACTTTGGACAATGGAAAGCCAATAAATGAAACACGGGCCGTCGATGTACCAGGTACGATTGAAACGTTCCGGTATTTTGCTGGTTGGGCGACAAAGAATATGGGGCAAACAATTCCTGTTTCCGGTCCATTCTTAAACTATACTCGTCACGAACCAGTCGGAGTGGTTGGACAAATTATCCCTTGGAACTACCCTATTAATATGGTCTCATGGAAAGTGGCTCCGGCTTTAGCTGCAGGCTGTACGGTTGTTTTGAAGCCCGCTGAACAGACTCCGTTATCGGCACTTTATTTTGCTGAACTTGTTGAAAAAGCAGGGTTTCCTGCAGGTGTTGTTAACATTGTTCCTGGATTCGGTGCGAAAGCCGGTCATGCAATAGTGGATCACCCAGATGTAAATAAAGTTTCGTTTACCGGCTCGACGCCTATCGGGAAGCAAATAATGAAACAAGCCGCAGATTCAATGAAACGGTTGACGCTGGAGCTTGGGGGAAAGTCGCCTAATATTATACTCCCGGATGCGGACCTTTCAAAAGCGATTCCCGGAGTGTTCAACGGCATTATGTTCAACCAAGGGGAAGTTTGCAGTGCTGGGTCGAGAGTATACGTTCATAAGGATCAATTCGATGAAGTCGTTTCCGGTATGGTTTCCCTAGCTGAAAACGTTAAGCTTGGAAATGGATTGGATACAGATACAACTATGGGGCCTCTTGTTTCTAAAACACAGCAAGACCGCGTGTTTGAATTTATTAACATTGGTAAAGAAGAAGGAGCAAAGGCAGTAACAGGCGGAAGAAAATCGGATAAAGGTTTCTTTGTTGAGCCGACTATTTTTATTGATGTAGAAGAGTATATGACGATTGCAAAAGAGGAAATCTTCGGACCAGTCGTCGTTGTCATGCCTTACAATACGGTGGAAGAAGTAATAGAACGTGCGAATAACTCTCCTTACGGTTTAGGTGCGGGTATCTGGACAGAGAACGTGAAAATGGCACATAAAGTTGCTAATCAATTAAAATCAGGAAATATTTGGGTTAATTGCTATGATGTAATTGACCCAGCCTCTCCCTTTGGGGGATATAAACAGTCGGGATTTGGTAGAGATTTAAGTGCCTATGCTTTAGAAAGTTATACCGAGGTGAAGAGTGTTTGGGTAAATTTGGAGTGAACATAATAAGTTGAGAAATCACGTATCAAGCCGTATTTAAATATATCTATCGATGAGAATAAAGATATAAAAGAAAACCAGTTTACAGATTTGTTTTTTGCCTGAAGGTCTATATTTACAGTCATCGGTTTTTTAGAAAAAAAACTAAAGGAAAAATCACTTATTGCGAAGAACTAATATGACAACAAAGGCGCCGGAGCTAGTGGAATTCTGGCTCCGGCTTTATTTCATGAATGATATAGAGATGAACTGATCTGCCGAGGGGGGAAACTTCAGTTATTATTTTGGCAGCCAGCTGCTCATATACGCATCATCTTCAATAGCGTGTGCTTCTTTTACGATATACAGCGGACGGAATGTATCGACCATGACTGCTAATTCACGCGTTTCTTTTTTACCGATACTTGCTTCAATTTTACCTGGATGCGGTCCATGAGGTAAGCCGCTTGGATGAAGGGTAATAGATCCGGTTTCAATGCCGCGGCGGCTCATGAAGTCTCCGTCCACATAATATAGCACTTCATCACTTTCCACATTGCTGTGGACATAAGGAGCAGGGATGGCTTCCGGATGATAGTCATACATACGTGGTACAAATGAACATACAACATAATTATGTGCTTCAAACGTCTGATGAACTGGCGGCGGCTGATGAACACGTCCGGTTATTGGTTCAAAATCATGAATGCTGAACGCATAAGGGAAGAGGTAACCATCCCATCCAACCGCATCAAGCGGATGAAAATCATACGTATAGGATGTGATCATGCCTTGTGCCCGCACTCTGATTTCATATTCTCCTTTTTCATCTTTAGGCTCCAATTTTTCTGGTGTCCGGAAATCACGCTCGCAATATGGTGAGTGCTCAAGAAGTTGGCCAAACTCATTACGATAGCGTTTTGGTGGTACAATTGATGAACTCGATTCAAGGATGAAAAAGCGAGCTTCTTCTGATTCCAAGACGACGCGATACGTGGTGCCAATCGGAATGATGAGATAGTCACCTGGCCAAAAGCTTAGTTCACCGAAAATACTTTCGATTTTACCTCTTCCTTCATGGACAAACAGCATATCATCACCTTCACCATTTCGATAAAAGTAATCCATTTGCTGGTTAGGGCGAGCAACGCCAAGTGCAACATCATCGTTTGCCATGAAAATTTTGCGAGCTTCAAGAAAATCGCCGCCAACTTCCGTATTCCATGTCCGGAAATGACGATGTTTTAATGCATCTTTTTCTTCATATTCATAACGAACATCACGAATTTTTTGTGCTTTTTTTACTTGTGTTGGTTGATTGATATGATAAATGAGTGACTGAATACTCGAGAAACCTTTCGTACCCATCAATTGCTCATAATATAGGCTTCCGTCCTCCTTGCGAAACTGAGTATGACGTTTATGGGGAATGCGGCCCATTTTAACATAATGTGTCATTGCCTAAACTCCTTCCATGTAACTGTCTTTTACATTTAGTATATTAGTTGCTAAATCTTCATTTTTTGATTGCCTAAAATCTGTGCCTCCGAAAGGGCTGGCAAAACTTGAGCGCTTACTTGACCAAATCCAATTCGATACCCATCTCCTTGACACCACCCGCTGATAGTCAACTTGTCCCCATCTTCAATCCAACTTCGTTCACCGCCGTCGTTAAGTTGAAGCGGTTCTGTGCCGCGCCAAGTAAGTTCAAGGAGGCTGCCTCGTTCTTCACGGCTTGGACCGCTGATAGTTCCAGATCCATGCATGTCACCAGAACGGATATTACAGCCTGTAATGGTGTGGTGAGCGACTTGCTGAGCGATTGACCAATACATATAGCTAAAGTTGGTATTCGTAATTCTGGTTGCTTGTTCTGTATTTTCTGGTGTCAAATGAACTTCAAGGTTAATATTAAATGCCCCATCTTTTGTTTGCTGCAAGTAGGGAAACGGCTCTGGATCCTGTTGCGGTCCAGAAGTACGGAAAGGTTCCAGCGCTTCTAGCGGCACAACCCATGGCGAAATGGATGTTGCAAAGTTTTTTGAAAGAAAAGGGCCAAGAGGCTGGTACTCCCATGCTTGGATATCACGTGCACTCCAGTCATTTACGAGAACGAGCCCGAAAACATGATCTTCAGCCTGATTAACTGGAATTGGTTCTCCAAGAGGGTTGCCAGGTCCAATAAACCAGCCCATTTCAAGTTCGAAATCAAGCTGTATAGATGGACCGAATACTGGATAATCTGCATCCGTTGGTTTGCGTTGTCCCGAAGGGCGACGCACATGGGTACCACTTGGAACGATGGAACTGGCCCGTCCATGGTAACCAATCGGCAAGTGTGTCCAGTTTGACATGAGGGCATTGTCTTTCCCTCTGAAAATTGTACCCACATTGGTCGCATGCTCTCTTGAGGCATAGAAATCTGTATAGTCTCCAATATCTGCAGGAAGAAGCATCTCTACATCTGTCAATGGGTGAAACGCTTTCAAACGAAGCTCTTCATTATCTCGTAAATCAGGCGTTTTCGAATCCAAAAGGTATTGAAGTTTGTTACGGACAGCAGTCCAGACCGGACGGCCAAGTGACATAAATTGATTAAGAGAGGAAGAGGAAAAAACTTTTTTTTCTTCTGCACCGGTCCCACTTAGCAATCCAACTTCATCGATTACAGATAAATCAAGAACATAATCACCGATGGCTGTACCGGCACGGGGGCTTTGACCATTTTTTTGGAAAATGCCGTATGGCAAGTTTTGAATTGGAAAATGTGATTCTGGCGTTGTCTCAATAAAGGAATGTTTCATCGTACTGCCTCCCCATGAAAAATAGTAAGCTCTCCTAGTTCTTCCCGAGGCTCATTAAAGCTGCAGCTTCCATATGAAGCTGCAAAGAAACTGCGCGCTTTGATGAGATCGGCCGAACTGACAGTAAAATCGCGCCAGGAAAGCGAGTCTGTTGTAAATGAAAAATTTGTTGGGTCTTCATCAAGCAAAATGGCTTGAATGGTTGCTGTATTGACAGAACGGCTATATGCCATAATAGAAGCGGTAAATACGTTAACAAAACCATGCATGCGTGTTTCCACTTCTGTTCGGTACTGGCGAAACGGATGGTGCAGTCCAGCTGTGAATTTAAGTGCCAGTTCTCGTTTCTGGCATTCGTGAATAACGAATGCCGCTTGATTGACAGAAGGAAACAAATTAGCCGTGATCCCACCCATGCGCATTTTGATACCTATACGTTTCAGAGATTTTTGATTAATCGAATGGATAGTATCCAATGTATATAGAAGTTGATCATTCGTTCCTGTCATTTCACAATAAATGGGATAATTCCCTGTTCGTTTTTCAAGATTCTCTAAGAAGGAAGAATTAATCTGTGGTGGAAGCGGAAACTCGATTGCTTTTATGGTTCCCGCGGTTTTATATGTTTCTAAAAAAAGTTGAATAGCTTCCATTTCGGTTTCGATTTCTTCGGATTTAGTTAAAATTACAGATAACCTAAGTGGATATTGATCATTAAACTGGGCTTTAAATGGTTTAAGTTCACCCAATCTTGAAGCAGGAATAACAAACGGGCCGAGCATCCAGCTGTCCGAATCATTGATGTATGCATGGAAATTTGAAATAGCCTCTGGAAGCGGAAGCGCGGCCGGTGGAAATAGACCTGCATAATCAATGAGTTCTGTCATAAAATGACTGACCGCTTCTTCCCTCCACTTAACATTTACTTTAGTTAACAACTACCTCACACCTCCTATTAAAGGAGGCCATACCGTGAGAGACAACGGTATGACCGTTCCAAATCAAATATTTCCGCGAAGTTCTTGCTCGCGTTCAATCGATTCAAACAATGCTTTAAAGTTCCCGTCGCCGAATCCAAGTGCACCTTTACGCTGAATGACTTCGATAAACAGCGTCGGACGATCAACAAGTGGTTTAGTAAAGATTTGTAGCAAGTAGCCTTCATCATCACGATCTACCAAAATATTAAGTTCTTGAAGTCGTTTCACATCTTCATCAATATCTCCTACCCGATTGGCGAGTTCTTTATAATAAGTCTCAGGGGTATTTAAAAATTCCACACCATTTTCTTTGAGAGCCGCCACCGTGCCGATGATATCGTTTGTCAACAGGGCAAGATGCTGAACGCCTGGTCCATTATAGTAATCTAGGTATTCTTGAATTTGAGACTTGCGCTTTCCTTCCGCAGGCTCATTAATTGGGAACTTTATGCGTCCTGTTCCATTCATCATGACTTTTGACATTAGAGCAGAGTACTCGGTCGAAATGTCTTCATCATCAAAATGCTTCAGAACTGTAAAACCGAATGCATTTTCATAATAGTTTGTCCATTCTTCCATAACCTCCACATTGCCGACAAGGTGGTCAACACCAATTAAGCCAGTTGGTTGAGAAGCAAGGGTGTTCTCGCGAGATTCAAACCCTGGCATAAATACGCCTTTATAATCGATTGGTTCAACAAGCGTATGAATTGTATCCCCATATGTACCTAGAATCGCTTTTTTCACCTTGCCGTTTTCATCTTCTTCTACCCATGGTTCCCGAAGAGCGATGCCACCTCTTTCAATCGCACCCGCATATGTTTTTTCCAGATCTTTTACGAGGAGGGCAATATCTTTTACACCCTCGCCATGAAGTTTAATAAACTCGGCAACGTCAGTATTGTCTGATAGGGTGCCTGTTAAAATCAATCGGATAGCGCCCTGTTTCATCACGTAAGATACACGGTCACGGGAACCTGTTTCTAATCCTTTATATGCTACAAGTTTGAAACCGAAAGATTTTGCATAGTAATAAGCTGCCTGCTTTGCGTTTCCTGTATAGATTTCTACGTAATGAACACTCTTTACCGGGAACAATTCTTCTTTTTTTACTTTAGGTGATGCTACCATTTTTTCGGCCATTTTAACCTCTCCTTTTTCATCTTAAATTTCTAACAAACAGAATTTTCGAAATTTAGTTTCTGTAATGTTTCACATCTTAATCTATAAAAATCCAACGCGCAAATATGTGTTTTAACGCGTTTAGTATTTATGGCAACAGTCTTTTAAACCGTTAAAGCGAATATGCGTTTGAGTGTACTCTTGCAAACTTTTGGTTATTCCAATTAAAATGTTGGCAACAAAAAACGAAGGGGAGTTAACCATGAAAATAAACGTAAAGTTCTGTCCATGTAATTTCGAAGACGAGTTGGAAACAATAAAAGGAAAATTAATTGAGTGCAGCGATGTGGAGGTTATTGAGGATAAGTGCTTGTTATATTGTGGTCAATGTTTGATTGACCCATTTGCACTTATAAATGGTGAAAATATTGTTGCGGACGATCCTGATGAACTTTATAAAAAAATTAATCAATATATGGCTAACATTAAACTGGGGGAAACCGTGTAAAAACGAAGAATAAGAAAATGATAATTGATAGATGTTTTGATAGAGAATTATATATTTAGGGTTGTTACCACCCGGAAACTTGAGGACTTCAGAAGGGATCTACATATGATAAAATATAAGTAAGCCCTACTCCAAATTGCATGATAGTAGGGCTTAGTTTTATTCTGAAGGGAAATTAATTATGACTGCATTAATTGGTAAAAAGTTTAAAAATGGTGTTTTTATTATGGCTGATAAAAGAATAACCTATAGAGGAACTGAAAACTTTAGTGATGATGAAAAAAAAGTAATAGCATTAAATCAAAATGTGATCTTTGCATTTGCGGGTGTTAAAAATATCATCGATACATGTATAGAAGAATTAAAAATGTTTTCTCTTGGAACAAGTTCAATTGAAGAAATCGAGGCTCAATCACAAATATTTTTTAGAAATTCATTAGAGATGTTCAAGAAGTTATATCCCGAACAGGAATATGCAACTATATATATTTTGGCAGGGTTTACAGCTGATGGTATACCCCGTGTCACTTACTTCTCTTCAGATGATGATTTTCAAAAGGGCAATCCTCTCGATTTTTTTTATAAAACGTTTCCTAATACAGAAATGATGTATCTTCGGAATTATTTAATAAATGAAGTGGATGACACCAGAACAGATATGAATTATTTTATCATTAAATTTTCTTCAGCCATCCGGCAGATAAACAATGAAAAGGTTAGTAAGGATACGTATTCTTTATTTTTAACCCAAAATGGCTTATTTGAGATAGACGTTGATGAGGACGGAATTATTAAGATTGACCAAAAGAATCTTGATTGTTAAAAGAAAGAGACATGCTGCTCCCCGCAGACTCTTTTATGTGGAGAATCGAGAAAACTATTTAACTTTAACGCGGTGAAAGATAGCTGTTTTGCAGAATGTCCGCTTTAATGTATAAGCTTGCAGGAGTGGGAAACTTATAATAATATTTAGAAAAATTGTGAAATTAGTGAGGGGATTGCTCTAATTACACTATTTTCACAGTGAAGGGTAGGTGGAACTAAAAAACGAGTATATGTTATGATGCTGCCAATATAAATATCACACTATAGTCAAAAACAACAAATTGATTTATGATGAGGTAGACATATATTTTTTTGTATACATTATCTGAAAATTATGACTATGGATGTGGTAAAAATGAAGTTAAAAACAGTACAATCGCAAACTCTTCAAAATCAAGTATATGAATATTTACATGAACAAATTGTAAGCGGGAACATACCACCTGGACAACGAATTGTGGAAGGAAAAGTTTCTCAGGAAACGGGTGTCAGTAGAAGTCCAATCCGAGAAGCGATCCGCAGGTTAAACAGTGAAGGATTAGTATCCGTCAGTCCAAGAGGCGGAGTAAGAGTGTACCGCGCAACCTTTTCAGATTTTAAATATCTTTACGAATGCCGGTTAAGCCTGGAACCTACAGCTGCTTTTTATGCCGCTTCACGTATGAATGAAAAACAGCGTAAACAATTGTCAGGTTCAGTTGATAAAATGAACCTCATGGTTGATAAGAAAGAGCTTGAAAAATTAAAGGTCCTAAGCAGCCAATTTCACTACCTGATTGTGGAAGCCAGTGGTAATCCTTATTTGATGAAAATGATGAATCAGTTAAATTCCTTAATTTCTTTTTATCGAAATGCTGTATTGAATATCCCTAAGAGAATAGAAGAGGGTGCCGATGAACATAAAGCGATATGGAATGCTATAAAAAATAAGGATGGGAAAGCTGCAGAGGAGTTAATGAAGGCACATATTCAACGTGATTATCAATTTTATGTTTCCATGTACTCAGGTGTTAAGGATGAGGAATATTAATTAAAGGAGAGTGAAAAATGATTTTTCCAGAAAAACTTAAAATTCGAGATGTTACATTGAGAGATGGTCTGCAAAATGAACCTGTTTTTGTAGAAACCGATCAAAAGATAAATAAAATTAAAAATTTAATTGAAGCAGGATTTGATCGCTTGGAAGTCACGTCCTTTGTACATCCAAAGTGGGTTCCTGCGATGCAAGATGCGGATGAATTAGGACAAAATCTGCCAATTACTCGTGGAGTAGAATATGAAGCTTTGGTCCCCAATAGACGGGGATTAGACAGGTTCCTAAATTCAAAGATACACAATGCTCTTTTTTTCCTTTCTGCGAGCACACAACATAACCAGGCAAATTTAAATAAGAGTTCTAACGAGTCTTTAATTGAAATAAAAGATTTAATTGAAGAAACCACTAAGGAGGGTAGAAAAACAATTGGTGCAATTTCAACCGCATTTGTTTGTCCGTTTGCTGGGATCGTACCATACTCTGAGGTGGAAAGGATTGCAGAGTTCCTGGTTAATAATGGGGTTTGTGAATTAGGCCTGGGAGATACAATCGGCAAAGCAACACCGAGACAGGTATATGAATACTGTAGCCGTTTAGCAGAGAAATTTCCGGACATTCCTATTGGACTTCATTTGCATGATACATATGGATACGGTTTGGCAAATGTTATGGCTGGGATACAGGCTGGTGTTCATTTAGTTGATGTAGCCCAAGCCGGACTAGGAGGATGTCCATATGCTCCTGGGTCTCCAGGGAATATTCAGGCAAGTCGTGTAGTGGAATTTTTAGAAAAACAGAATATCAAAACAGGTTTGGATCTGGAACAGGTAAAGGACTTAGATAAAGCATTCCCTGAGCTGTTGAATAATGCTAGAAATTTTAAAAAAACTGTATAAATTGATTAGGAATGGAAAGAGCCCAGTAGTAAATTGTATACGTTATTAGAATATTCAGTTAATTTAAATAAGTATTATACCTTACTAGGAAACAGTATGAAATGTTAATAATTGAAGGGTGGTAATCCTATGAGAAAACCTTTAGAGGGCATTAAAGTTTTAGAATTAGGTAACTTTGTAGCAGCTCCATTTGCTGGGAAGATTTTTGGTGAATTTGGTGCTGAAGTGATCAAGGTTGAGGACCCTAATAAAGGGGATTCTTTACGAAATTGGCGAGTGATGCATAACGGAACGTCCCTGTGGTGGTACGTGCATGCAAGAAATAAAAAATCTATAACTCTTAACCTTCGTGAAGAAGACGGGCAGGAGATGGTTCGGGAGTTAGCAAAAGATGCGGATGTAATTATTGAAAATTTCCGTCCAGGGACGTTGGAAAAATGGGGAATTGGCTATGAAGATATTAAGAAAATAAATCCAAGTATCATTATGACAAGGATTTCTGGTTATGGTCAAACAGGACCTTACCGAAACAAAGTAGGGTTTGGCAGCGTTGCCGAATCAATGGGTGGTCTCCGATACCTGACAGGATTTCCTGATCGCCCCCCAGTTCGAGTTGGTTTAGCAGTTGGAGATTCCATAGCAGGTTTATATGCAGTGAATGGTACGTTAATGGCATTAAGAGCGAGGGATAACGATCCATTAAAAAGAGGACAATATGTGGATGTTGCTCTAACTGAAGCGGTATTTTCTTTGCTGGAAGGCGTTCTGCCAGAATACGATTTAAAAGGAATAATAAAAGAAAGAACAGGTGCTACCTTGGAAGGAATCGCTCCTTCAAATACCTATATATGTGCAGATGGAAAATATATCGTCATTGCGGCAAATAGCGATAGTATTTTCAAAAGATTTGCGCATGCGATAGGACGACCAGAATTTGCGGAAAATCCGACTTATTTAACCAATAATGGCAGAGCTGAAAATGCGGAATATCTAGATCAAGTAATTGAAGAGTGGACTAGGAAACACTCACAAAAAGAGGTGCAAAAAATATTAGATGAGGCTGGTGTGCCAGTTGGGCCTATTTATAATATTGAAGATATTGTAAGGGATGAACACTATCAAGCACGTGATATGCTTCAGACGGTCACTTTGCCGGATGGGGAACAGGTACTAGTTCCAGGAATTGTACCAAAACTATCTGAAACGCCAGGCAGCATTGAATGGATTGGTCCCGAACTAGGACAACATAACGACGAAGTCCTTGGGGGAAAAAAATTGAATCAGCAAAAATAGTGTACTTTATTATTGCTAGATAAATCTTAAAATTTCATGCCTGTCTGTCGGCCTACAAAGGTAGAAAGGGAATGAAAATCTTAAAGCTATAAGGGGTTATAATGCTCTTATTCTGACTTGAGAAAAAAAGAGATTGTTACAGTAAATTTACAGGTGATTTTTGAAAGCGGTACCAATAACGAACCTTGGGGAGGAAGTTTATGTTATCTATTTTAGGATTTGCAATGATTTGTACCTTCTTATTTTTGATTATGTCAAAACGTATATCTCCGTTTATTGGCCTAACAATTGTACCTATCATTTTTGGTTTAATCGGAGGATTTGGGCCAGAATTAGGAACATTGATAATGGAAGGTATTCAAAATGTTGCGCCTACCGCTATTCTTTTGTTATTTGCCATTTTGTATTTTGGAGTCATGGTAGATACAGGGTTATTTGATCCCTTAACCTCAAAGATTATACAGTTAGCTAAAGGAGATCCACTAAAGATTATCGTAGGAACTGCTGTGTTAGCGGGAATAATAGGATTTGATGGTGATGGATCCACGACGATGATGATTGTTGTAACAGCTTTCCTTCCTCTATATAAAAAAATGGGGATCAGTCCTATCATATTGGCCTCCATTACAATCATGCAAATTGGTATCACAACACTTGTTCCTTGGGGAGGACCTGCTGGCCGCGTAGCGAGTGTGTTAAATCTTAATCCAACGGAATTATATCTTCAAATGTTGCCAGGAATGCTTGTAAGTTTGCTGTATGTTATTGCCGTTGCTTATTTTATCGGTTTGAAAGAACGAGCTAGATACAAAAAGATAAATACAGAATCTTTATCATTGCCTGAAGCCAGAATAATAGATGCTGCAATTGAAAGCGCTACAATAGAAAATATCTCACCAAAAAACACAAACATTAAGCGTCCTAAATTAATTTGGATCAATTTCCTTGTATCAATCGTTATTATGATAGCCATTGTACTAGAATGGTTACCTGCTGCCGTACTCTTTATCATTGGAACCGCTCTAGGACTGCTCATTAATTATCCAGTCTTAAATGATCAACGAGATCGAGTCGCTGCTCATGCACCCAATGCAATAGCAGTGGTTACCATGGTTTTTGCTGCTGGGATTTTCTCAGGGATTTTCAAAGGTACTCCAATCTCTGAATCTATGGCACAATCGATTGTTTCCATTATCCCTACAGACCTTGGTCCATATATGGCGTTAATTACTGCGGTAGTTAGTGCACCTGCCATCTTCTTGATTGGTCCTGATGGATTTTACTTTGGGATTCTGCCAGTCCTGGCTGAAACTGCTTCTACTTACGGCATTGATACTTTATCAATTGGAACAGCTGCATTATACGGAACTCCTTTTGGTATTATGGGTCCACTCGTAGCATCTGTTTATTTATTGATTCACATAACTGGAATCAGCCTAGGTGACCTTCATAAATATGCAGCAAAATGGTCTTTAGGGATTTTTCTAATTTATATCATTGTAGGAGTGATATTAGGGACAATCTCTTTCTAAATGAATTCTAAACAAAATCATTGGAGAGAAGGAAGACAAATTCCATAGGTGGCTGTTAATAGTTAGGTGGAGACATATTAGGAAACAAACTGTGGCAGTTGTATGCAGAGGCCAGATTTAAGATTCTTATTATATTAATAGTGTTTAAGAAAGGTTTCGAATAGTGGTTACTTTGGTTTTATTCTGGAATAATCAACATATTTTAAAAGGAGGAATGAAGAATGATTCATAAATATAAAGGACACTACCCCAATGTACATCCAAGCGCATATATAGCCCCAGGAGCACAGTTAATTGGAAACATAGAACTTAAGGAAGATACGTCCGTTTGGTTCAATGCCGTTTTAAGAGGAGATAATGAGAAAATAACGATAGGAAAAGGATCAAATATTCAAGACGGTACAATAGTTCACGTGGATCCAGGTTTTCCAATTAAAGTCGGTGAAAATGTTACTGTCGGGCATAACGTGGTTCTACATGGCTGTACTGTAGAAGATGGGGCGTTAATTGGTATGGGTGCAACAATTTTAAATGGAGCAGTAATCGGAGAAGGCTCTCTAATCGCTGCGGGAGCACTAGTTCCGGAAGGAAAGATAATTGAACCGGCTGTTTTAGTAGCCGGAGTTCCCGCTAAGGTCATCAGAAAGCTAACACCAGAAAACATAGAGCGGGCAAAAGAGGGAGCATCCCAGTATATCAAAAATGGCGCTCTATATAAGCAAGAGAACATAAGCGAAAAAGAGGAATCATTTAGATAATTTGCATGCACTTGTACGTAAAAAGTGAGAAGGCAGACTGTCCGTAAGATTGGACGAGTCTGCTTAATCATTATTAAAACGGTAGAAAGACTTGGATTAAAAAAACAAAAATCCTTTCTGTATATTTATTTGTAGAGCCTTTTGAATAGGCATTGCAGGAAACATATGCCCTTCATACCTACTTCAAAGTGTGATCAAAGTGCCAGTCAGTTGTAATTGGTTCCCGGTTTAGAATATGAGCGCATCTCCATTGTGACGATAAATTTTTTTCTAATATATATAATAATTAATAGATATAATGGAGGTAGGTTATGTACAGAAATAAATTGTCTGAGAAAAACATAAAACAATTATTTAAGGCTATCCTTTCATTACAGACCCGAGAAGAGTGTATGGCTTTTTTTGATGATTTGTGCACAATGAATGAAATAAAAGCTTTTACCCAAAGACTAGAAGTTGCTAGAATGCTTCAGGATGGCTTTACATACGAAGGTATTGAGGCAGAAACTGGTGCCGCATCAGCTACTATATCAAGAGTTAATAAACTATTGAATTATGGGAGTAATGGTGGTTATCAGATGTCGTTAGATCGCATGGATAATACTAAAAAATTGTAAGAGTTTCGGCAGTTGGGGACTGATATTTTGGGTCTAGGTCATTCTTTAATTTTTTCTGAAAAAATATCATTATAATATAGAAGAAACTCGTCAATAAATAGCTTTGCGATTTCTTTTAAAACATACAACACTTGGGATTGTAATATACAGTCTCTTTTTTTGTTTGAAAAGTGTCATAACTTAATAGATAGGGTAACGCTTGTCCAAACACTTGCATAATATATAAATAAGGCGTGAGGAAGCACCTGACGTCACCTTAGACTGACTATAGTCAGTCTTTTTTACGGAAGAAAACTTACCCAAAACTTAAAAGAATAGATAACATTTTCAAATATTATAAAAACAAGGAATTCTTCCACATGAATCCAATCGATTCCCGGTATGTAATTGGATATGTATCGGTTGGTCGAAATAATTCGGCTTGTTTAAAAATCGAAAGAGTATGTGGATATATAGAATTGTTGGTTTATTAGATGTTTAGTAGAGTACAATATTATTTTACTGAAAAATTGAGCCACCTAAAATTCTGAATATTCAAAAGATATTGTTGACATTTATAATGATGGCTTGTAATATTTCATTAAAGGAATATATAAGGATATATTCCGAATGTTACCAACTTCATTATGTGAAAATATAAGAGGAGGAACAGAAAATGACTTAAAGAGGGCGTTGAAATGAAGAGAATTTGTAGGTTTGTCACCGAAAACTTTCAGGATGCATTCCCCATTGTGTATAGTCCTTAGTGCTCGTAATCGAAGATAACCTTTATAAGTCGGAAAGACACACTTACAGAATATAAGGAGTTAAGTAGAGATGACATTGCTAGTACCGTGAAATGAAAAATCGGCTGAAATTTAACCAATAGTAAAAGGAAGGTGAAACTATGGCGGATAATTACACCAAGCAGGATCCATCTACACAGGACAAACTCCAAAACACGTTAAAGAACCGGCACGTAACAATGATAGCACTCGGTGGCATCATCGGAGCCGGGCTCTTTGTTGGAAGCGGTGCGGTCATCAATTCAACAGGGCCGGCGGCTGTTATTAGTTATACTTTGTCAGGAATTCTCATGCTTTTAATCATGCGCATGATAGGTGAAATGGCAGTGGCACAACCATCTGCCGGTTCAATTTCCGAATATGCACGGTCGGGATTAGGGAATTGGGCTGGATTTAGTGTTGGCTGGCTCTATTGGTATATGTGGGTGATCGTGGCTGCAATTGAGGCTGTAGCTGGTGCTGGAATACTTGTGAATTATTTTCCGGATATTCCACCTTGGATATTGTGCTTGGTATTATTAGTGGTGCTTACTTTGACCAACCTTTACTCGGTGCGTTCATTCGCTGAAACTGAGTTTTGGTTCGCATCTATTAAGATATTCGCGATAACCTTCTTCATTGTCTTTGGAGCTATATATACTCTTGGACTATGGCCTGGTGAATCACCCGGTCTCTCGAACCTGTATACAGCAGGCGGCTTCTTTCCAAATGGGATCGTTGCAGCTCTAGTGGGAAGCGTTACTGTACTTTTCTCGATGGGAGGGGCAGAAATTGCCACCATTGCAGCTGCAGAGTCCGATCAGCCTGCAAAATATGCGGCTAAAGCTACCAATCAAGTCATGTATCGAATCTTATTCTTTTATATCTTCTCTGTCTTCTTCATCGTTGCAATCGTGCCATGGAATTTCGAGTTTGCTGGCATTGCTATTCAAAGCCCGTTTGCGATTGCACTAGAACGATTAGGTGTCCCTTTCGCTTCTTCGCTAATGCAAGTAGTCGTTCTTACCGCAGTACTCAGTTCCCTTAATTCTTGTCTCTACATTACGTCTAGAAGTTTGTTTACCTTAACCAGACTGGGAGACGCACCAAAATTTCTTATCAAACTTAATAAAAGGGGCGTTCCGGTTAGGGCAATACTGGCAGGGACGGTTTTCGGATACGTAGGCGTTGTTTTAAACTACTTTTTTCCACAGACAGTTTTTTTATTTTTAATCAATTCCGCAGGAGCAATTAGCCTTTTCTACTATTTGGTGCTCGCTTTCGCTCAAATCCGTCTGCGACGAAGGTTAGAACAGGAAGCACCTGAGAAATTAAAGTTGAAAATGTGGTTATTTCCCTATCTGTCTTATGTAGCCATTATCTGGATGTTCGTAGTGCTTATAGCAATGGCATGGATTCCTGGTACACGTTCGCAACTTCTTCTCAGTTTAGCGAGTTTCGGTGTGATTCTTGCAGCCTATTTAGTACGGTCTTGGTACAGTAAACGGAAAAATGGGCAGGTCACTGAAGAGAGTGAGGACTATGTCGATGCTACTGTAGGTGAGTGGAAAAATTAACTTCAATCATATAAGAATTAGTAGCATGAATGTATTATAGATTAGAAAAGCGAAATGTGGTTTCGGAAATATTTTCTCCAAGAATAATAAATCTTGGGAGGACATTATTTAATTAGGTAATAAAATAATGAACTGGAGGTATTGGATGTTATGACAGGACTGGGAGAAGTTAAAAATTCAGGGATTAAGAGATTTAGAAAGTTCAAAACAGATCAGTATTATCCTTCAACGTTGGGAAAGCCGGAGCATCATATTGTAAACGAGTTTAGCATGGCCGTAAGGGCAGGAAATAGAATCTTTTTAAGAGGGCAAACTGGTTTTGATTTAGACGGTAATTTTCATGGGATTGGAGATGTCGTGAAACAAGCGGATCAGGCATGCAAGTGCGTTAGGCAGCTTATTGAAGAAGCGGGCGGTTCAGTCAATGATATTTGTAAGATTACCGTGTACTTGCTTAATCGGGAAGATCGAAGTAAAGTTTATCCCGTAATAGCCGAACATTTTAAAGATGTTTATCCTTGCAGTACCGGCTTGATCGTAAGTGGTTTTGCAATGCCGGAAATGATGATGGAGATAGATGTTGAAGTTATGATTAGTGAAGGAAGCAATGAAATTTAATAGGTTAACGCTATCTATGAACGAAATCAATCAAAACGCAAATCCTTGAAACGTAAGGATTTGCGTTTTTTATATTTCGTAATGGATGTAACCTTTAGGGGGAGGGGACAATACTAGAGAGAAATACTATAAAAGTGTGTGAATTTCTTGTTATGAAAAGGCAGGAGAACAAGAGAGAGAAAATATTAGAATCCGCAAAAGAACTTGAGTAAGCCCTACAAAAAGCAACTATCCCTCAAACCTTATTTTTCGGATTATTTCACTTTAGTTATGTTTAGTAGGCATACGAAAATAAAAATTCTTTTATCTGGAGGCATAGGAGCCGGGGTGTTTTAACCCCCTCTTTTTGCAATCGGTATATTAATAGGAAGAAATACGTCATTATTTGCGCAAACAGGTGTATATGCGGTTAAAAAGTTTCTTAGCAAGGTAATTAAGATAGAAATTTATCCTTATTGGAAAAAATAACTTCATTGTTAAATTATTGTTATTGAATTATAATTTTCTAGAAACATATGAAATGTTATGAATAGGAGAAAAGTATGAAAAAACTGTGGACCATTTTACTTTCATTTACGTTGTTAATTAGCTTATTCCCGCAATTAGCATTGGCAGCACCAAGCAAAAATTTTGACCAAGAACTCACAAAGTATTTAAAAGAGGTAAGCCTTGTCAGGGGTTTTGAAGTGACGAAGGATGATATTGAAACGTCTCTTTCTTTTTACGATGAGAGTATTGAAAACTTTGAATCTATTGGTGATCTTAAAGATGCCTTGGGCGAAGTTATTAAAGCAGATTTAAGTAATTTAGATGCCATTTATGAAGATTATAATCTAACTAATGAGAGCCTAATTAAACTATTGCATGAAAATGGCGAAGAACTAAACGATTATATCTTTATCTGGGACCTCGATGAAGCTGTTTATTTCTATGCAGAAGAGGGCGATTTTGAACGCGATCCAAACTTTGACAAAGAATTTGTCAATTATTTAGCCAAGGTTAGCAAAGTAAGAGGATTTGAAGTAACAAAAGAAGATATCGAAGCGTCATTGGAACTCTATGATTTTAGCACGGAAGAATTCGAATCTGTCGATGAGCTTAGCGAATTCTTAGGTGACGTCATAAAGGCAGACCTAAGCAATTTAGATTATTTTAATGAGAATTATGGATTGGATAAACAAGCGTTGCTTCAATTGTTGGAAGAAAATGGTGAAGATATTAACGATTATATATACATAGATAATCTTGAAGAAACTGTTTGGAACCTTACTGGTGGGGGGATGGATGGTGAAGTTGTCGAAGATCTCCTTCCTATTTTCGAGGAAGATCTCGGGTTAACGGAAGAGGAACTACGGAGGCTTGAAGACCACTTAATGTCTTTGGAAGAGCATCTTTCCAATCCGGAAACAGTCAAGCGACTTGAAGAATTGGGCAACCGCATGATGGCTTTCGAGGAATTTGATGTAGCAACCGAGCTTACAGCTGAACAGATAGCTGAAATGGCATCAATCTATGAAGAATTACTTTCCATCTTTAAGCTTAATGTATCCTATTCACTTGTGAAAAGTGGCTCGGAATCACCTGTATCACTTTTGGATCTAATGAAATTGGAAGAACTGAAGGGTGCTAACCTGAAAATATCAATATACTCTACTGATGGGAAGTTCTTGGCTGATCTTTTAATAACGGGTGAAATGGTCGATTCTGATACTCTTACCAATGCAGGCGGGCAAATAAAGGAATCTGCTAAAGAGGTGCAAAAGACCATTGAAAAGGCACCGGTTGCTAAACCAGTAAAACAAAAGATCAGCACTCATACTAAATCGGAACATCAAACTGTAAAAGGGGCTAAACTGCCAAATACCGCTTCCGATTATATCCCTAATGCCCTTTTAGGACTATGCATTGTCTTGTTAGGAAGCTTGATGTATCGAAAAATTAGGAAAGCTTAATATGAAACAATTAAAGAAAAGGCGGTTGCTTCTGCTTTCTTGTACAATTGCCATCATTTTATTTGGGGTTTGGTTTTCCACATCCAACATGTATAAGTTTGCAAAAGGCTACTTTCTTTACAAGACTCATACTCCAAGTAGCCAAGTGAATGAAACTGTACAGAAACCACCCAGTAGTGAGCCAATAAGTAAAAAAACAACAAAGAAAGAGCTATATCCTGTCAGTCCTAAAACTGGTGAAGAAATCGGGGAACTGTATATACCCAAACTAAAAGCCAAACTCCCTATTTTCCATGGCACAAACGAGGATGAATTGGAAAAAGGCGTTGGTCACTTTGCAGGAAGTGTACTACCAGGGGAAAATGACAATTCCGTTCTTTCCGGTCATAGAGATACGGTATTCCGTAAACTCGGGCAAGTTGGCGAAGGAGATTTGTTGATTGTAAGAACATCGGCAGGCGAGTTCACATACAAAGTCAACAAAGTGCGAATTGTGGATGAGGATGATCGAACCGTAATCGTACCAAAGCCACGGGCAACGCTAACCGTCAGTACCTGTTATCCCTTTGATTATATCGGGGCGGCACCTGAACGCTATATACTTGTCGCTTATTTGTCTTCAAAAAAAGTAAGTTAGTAATAAGCAACTTTTTATGTTCAAAAAAAAGAGTCCAGATAAGGTAAACCTTATCTGGACTCTTTTAATTTCCATTTATTATATTGTTAAGCTATCCTTATTGCTCAAAGTGCTCGATGTAGCGGATTTTAATATTTTATGATGGTAAATATAAGAGCCGGCTATCAATATATATCCTATAATGAAAAGCAGCCATCCACTGGCAGGGTCGCCCACTGATATGCTTGAATACATAGCACCCGTCAAATCAAATACAAAACCTGCATAAGCCCATTCCTTAATTCTCGGAAAACCTGGAATGAGTATTGCCACGACACCTAATAATTTGGCTATTCCAATAAAGGGGAGGAGATAGGTAGGATAACCTAAATGATTAAATAAAGCGACTGCATCGGGAACAGACATTATATCTGGAATAGAACCCAAAACCATTAGTGCCAGCAAAAGCCCTGTGAAAATCCAATATATAATTTTTACTTTTTTCATATATTCTCATTCCCTCCCTTAGATTGACATTTTAATCATATTCCACTTTCCTTTTTTTAATGCACTCTATATTATTGAACTTCAACAGTCGCAGCGCGATTCTTTAATAAGAATCGCGCCACGAATGTAGGCAAACTCGAAGAAAAGCGAGTTTGCCTGCGGTTTTTTCTTAAAAAATATTCAGATGATTTCAGAAATCCGCTCCCATGAGTAAACGTGCTAAATCATGGGTGCAGCACGAATTCACGAGTAAACATGCTAAATTCACGAGTAAATAGCCAAAACTCACGAGTAAAACAGCAAAACTCACGAGTAAATGGGCCAAACTCACGAGTAAAAGGTGCGAAATCACGAGTAAACGTGCGAAATCATGGATGCAGCACGAGCAAAATGTATATCCAAAGGGGGGATATACTTGATTAGGCTTCCCTGTTGCAGCACTTGTAGATATGGCTTTATCTTATAAAAATGTTTATTGTCTTAAAAGAATTGATAAAAATGACGCATATCCCGACACAGGAAATCGTGAGGAGTGAATACATTAGCTTTAAGTCATTCAATATAATAATTCCCGCAATTACTATGAGTGAATCAATAATAAAAATAATAATTCCAGGATTAGTTGCTGTGGTTTTAGAGATTAATAGTGCTAGTAAATCCACTCCACCGGGGCTAATATGCTGTCTCAGCATAAAACCAACACCAATCCCAATCGTCATTCCACCGATAATGGCACTCGTTATGATCGGTAGATGAACCAAACCGTTTAGTGGTGTTAGCCAATCAATAACGGTCGAAGTAAAAGCTAACCCAAGGATGGCATTGAAGAAATAAGACTTATCGTATAGAAGAGATAGAAGGTATATGGGAATGTTGATCATGATCATGGTATGTCCAACCTGGATTCCCCAAACATATTTGATTAACAAACTTATTCCAAATATCCCGCCATTTATTAGATGAATGGGGACAATGAACAGGTTAAGACCTACTCCAATACAAAAACTTGAAAAAAGCAGAGTAACAAACTTTTTCATAAAAACATTCCCCTTGTCCAAATCATTATCTTAAAATATATGAGAGGAATGTAAATATATACTTAGCTGTTTGGAAATTACAATTGCTATTTGTGTATTGTTGGCTTTCCTTCCCGAATGATGTTCTGAAAATTTAGATGCATGTGAGTAAGCAGCAGGATCAAAATGAAGGCCGTCACCTTGAGCACATGAAGTAATTTGGCCAAAAAAAGAGACACACATAAAAAGTGTCTCTTTTTTTGGCCTTAATGGGGCAAGTCAGTTTTATAGAATTTATATACCTTGGAAAATAGGTTGAGTTTAGCCTTGTTTATTCAAGCTCTTTTTTTTGATAGACGATTTGTAATGGTATCTTCTTGCGGTGAAGTTTGCCGTATATAAAAGGCCAGTATGAATGCAATTATGGTCAAACCTGTTGCAATCATGAATGCATCATCCACTCCCATTACGCTACCTTGTTTAATGGCCATGGCCATTTGTGATGTATTATCTGGTGATATGTTCCTATGAGATAAGATTTCCTGAACATGCTTCGTCCCCTGGTTTGTCATGATGGAAACAAAGAATGCCATGCCAACAGCACCTGCTACCATTCTCAATGTATTGACCATTGCTGTTCCATATTTATTTAGGCTAAGTGCCAATTCATTTAATCCAGCTGTGAAGATAGGCATCATCAGTATCGACATTCCGAACATTCTAATAGTATATACCCACACCACATAAGAATAGGACGTATCTGTTTCAAGCCGCGTTAAAAGATAGGTTGTAATGATAGTGATGGCAAGTCCGCTCACCGCAAGCCATCTCGCACCAAATCGATCAAACAGCTTACCTGTGATAGGAGACATGATCCCCATTAAAATCCCGCCAGGCAATAGCATTAGACCGGATTCCATCGGGGTAAACCCACGGATATTCTGCATATAGATTGGCATGATGATCATTCCAGAGAACATACCCATAGTTGCGATGATGTTGATAATTGTCGTTAAAGTGAACATCCGATACCGAAAAATTCTAAATTCCAAAATAGGATGGGATACAGTAAATTGCCTCCAGACAAATAAAACTAAACTGATTCCTCCAACAAGGAACATCGTCAGTACTTCGGGACTGTTCCAGCCCTTGGTACCGCCTGTAGCAAATCCATATAGTACTCCGCCGAAACCGATAGTGGATAGTATTACACCCATTTTATCGAGTTTAGGCCGACTCGTTTTCCCTACTTTTTTGATGATGAAAATGGCAAAGATGAAGTCAAGCAGTGCAAATGGGAAAATGACAAAAAACAGAACCCGCCAAGAGTAGTTTTGTATAATCCATCCTGATAACGTCGGTCCTACAGCAGGGGCAAAATTCATTGCGATACCAAATATACCCATTGCGAAACCGCGTCTGTTAGGTGGAAATAAAGTGAAAATCACATTTGTAATCAAAGGGAATAAAATCCCTGCCCCAGCAGCTTGAACCACACGTCCGATCAATAAGACGGAGAAGCTGGGGGCAATACCACATAGGAAAGTTCCTAAAGCGAAGAGTCCCATCGAAGCAAGATATAGTTGTCTTGTATTGAAACGTTCCATTAAGAAAGCAGTGATAGGGATGACAATCCCATTGACCAATAAGAAGATTGTAGTAAGCCAGTTAGCTGTTGCAGCTGATATTTCAAAATGATTCATTAATTGAGGCAATGCAATATTAATTAATGTCTGATTTAAGAAAGCGACTAGAGCACCAGCCAGCATCACCGCAAACATGGGACCCGTTCGAATTTTAGTGATGTCTGTTTTGTCGTGATTCATTATTATGGCACGTCCTTTCCGCTAGGGTAGTACGTATTGTACTGCCTGCTATATTTTAAAATTATAGAAATTAAAGCGACTTCAATAAGTTTTTAAGTAAACCAACCTATATTTTCCAATGATATACACCATCTTAAGGAGATTAACCTCAATTCACGGATTTTGGAGGCGTTTATTCTTTATTAACAACTAACTTGCCAATATCCAGGATATATTCTCTTTTTTGGGAAATCCCCCAGTTTAACATCCATTCTACATGTATATCATACTTCGAACAATAATCACCAATATAAAACTTACTGCGTATCAGAAAAATTGTTCCACTAAAGTATAAATACTTTAACATTCTATCATTCGTATTCACTAAAAAATAGTTAATTGATAAAAAGGTGTGATGGACAATAAAATCACGCCTTTTCCGTATGTTGAGAATTAACATTTTTTAAATATTCAAAATAATTATTGCAATCAATGTATTGGTTAATTATAATACAAAACATAACAAATAAAAAGTCATTTTGAAGGGGGGGAATAATTGAATATTGCAGATGAATATCACTTTTAGGCATTTCCCTTTTCATTATTTTTTGGATTGCATGGATCACCTTGAGATTAAAAGCATTGAATTATGGGGGGGAGCCACATCTATATGTTTATCGCAACATACTAGGAAATGTAAGGAGTTTGAGAAGGGAAATTAAGTCTAGAAATATGAAAATCATCTGCTATTCAATCAGATACGCATCTGGAACTAGATGATGGGGTTTTAAATTGGAGAGAATACTTAACAAGCCTTAAAAGCCATCGTTACAAAGGAAGTTGTACTCTAGAGATCATGGGATCAAATTATTATCAAAATCCAAGAGATGCAATCATGAAATCTATTGAAAAAGTAAGGGAATTAGGAATTTAATCATCTAATTTGGAGGAACTCTTTATGAGTAATGGCACACTTACAAGAAAACTGGGTTTTTGGTCTGCTCTAGCTATTGCTGTTGGAACTACTATAGGGTCGGGTATTTTTGTCTCATCTGGTGATGTTGCAAGGGCTGCGGGTACTCCTTCCATTTCTATTCTAGCTTGGATAATAGGCGGGGTGATTGCCATACCGCAAGTAATGGTGCTGGCAGAGTTATCGACGGCATACCCCCAAAATGGAAGCGGTTACGTTTATTTAAATAAAGCTGGATGGAGGCCTTTGGCATTTTTATATGGATGGGCCACTTTCTGGGCTTTGGATCCTCCATCTATATCGATTATGGCTTTAGCGATTGTTTCTTATTTAGCAACCTTTTTCCCATTTTTCTCAGGAGTGGCCGGGAAATTATTGGGTATCGCGATCATCCTGCTCATCACATCGATTCATTATCGAAGTGTGAAAGAAGGAGGTTTTTTCCAAGTCATTATCACGGCTATCAAAATCATTCCTTTCCTGATTGTCATTGTCCTGGGAATCATGTATATGAACCCTGATAACTTTACTTATACTCCAGGACCTGGTACCCAAAATTCAAGTTTAATAGGTGGTGTATCTGCAACCACATGGGCATATACGGGGATGGCTGCGATTTGTTTCATGGCTGGGGAGTTCAAAAATCCAGGGAAAATACTTCCACGAGCTCTCATTAGTTCGGTATTCATTGTATTGGCTTTATATACGCTGCTAGCCGTTTGTGTCATCGGCTTGATGCCATTTGATGAATTAATCAACTCCAATGCGGCTGTTTCTGAAGCTGTTAAATATATTCCGGGATTATCTGATATTGCATCATCATTTGTGGCCATTACGGCGATTATTGTTATCTTGGGTTCTCTGAGCTCTTGCATAATGTTTCAGCCCCGCCTTGAGTATGCAATGGCAAAGGACGGACTATTCTTTCAACGTTTTGCAAGAGTCCATCCTAAATATGAAACTCCAAGTTTCTCCATCATCGTTCAGGTTACGTATGCATGTATTCTTGTGTGCTTTAGTAATTTAACGGTGTTACTTGGCTATTTCACACTGATTCAATTGGTTATTAACATTATGGACTTTGCCGCAGTTTATAAATGTCGTAAAAGGGATGATTATAACCCAATCTATCGTATGCCAATGTGGAGATTAACAACGGTTTTAGCTATTCTTGGAGCATCATGGCTTGCCTGGGGAACATTTACTTGGGCTCCTATCCAAGGAGTGGTTGCAGCGTCGATCGTTATCGCAACAGGTCTGCCGGTTTACTATTATTGGGAAAGGAAGTATGGATCAAAGAGCAATAACGACAGCGATATCGTGGCTTAGCAGAATGATAAGGGAAGTTAGGCCTCTTTGACATACGCCCTTATAATTTGAAATAAAACAATTGTACATTTTATTGTGTTTAGTTATAATACAAGACATAACAAATAAACAAGGATACAGGGAGGAAGATATCGATGCTAAAGTTTAATGAGGGGTTATTTCTTGATCTTGTAGAAAAAGAGGGCCTTGCTTTTAGAGGTCAGATTGAAGAAATCGTAGATGGTATCACAAAAAGGGGCTACAGCAATATTTTCCTGATCGGGGCTGGTGGCACCATAGCCATGATGTATCCATATGAATACATTTTAAAATCAAATTCTACCATTGATGTCCATGCAGAAATTGCTGCTGAGTTCATGGTGATGAATCATAATCATTTCAGTAAAGATTCAGTCTGTATTTTTACATCTGTATCTGGGACAACTCAAGAAACAGTTGCAGCGGCTGAGTATTGTAAAGAAAAAGGGGCTACTACAATCGCTTTAGTTGCAGAGCCAAATACTCCGTTAACACAAATTGCGGATTACTGTATAACGACAGGTTCTGAAACGCACTCTTTTGATACATTCTTTATGCTTTTGTACATGGTCGTCTTCCGTTTCATGTATAACAATGATGAATTCCCACAATATGAACAATTCACGAAGGAGGTTTCTCTTCTTCCACGTGCAATTCTGGATGCCGTTAAATCTTTTGACAAAAAAGCAGAGGAATTTGCCATTACACATAAAGACACGGATTACCACATGATGGTCGGTTCTGGTAACCTGTGGGGAAACACTTATTCATATGCCATGTGCATTTTAGAGGAAATGCAATGGATCCAAGCGAAATCCATCCACGCGGCAGAGTTTTTCCATGGTACGCTTGAACTTGTTGTTGAAGATACAAGTGTTATTTTACTAAAAGGAGAAGACGAAACAAGACCGCTGATGGACCGTGTAGAGAGATTTGTAGAAAAAATCTCAAAAAAGATAACGGTTATTGATACAAAAAGCTTTGAAATGGATGGCATCAGTGAAGAATTTAGAAAGCACTTTTCTGTTAGTATTAACTGGGCAGTATTAAGTAGAATCAGCGTTTACCTTGAGCGTGAAAGAAATCATCCATTAACACTTAGAAGATACTATCGACAAATGGAATATTAAGATATGTGGAGCATTACTTAGTAGTGCTCCTGACTGTAGACAAATTAGAGAAGAACCAGTTTTTTTCTTAAAAAAAGTTCCAACAGATCAAAAAAACATTCCAGTTGATTGGAGCGAGTGCCTGGAGTTGAAATCAACGTTCAAGTTTTACAAACCCTCAAAAAAAAGTTCCAGTTGATTTCAGAAATCAGCTCCTTTTCCACCGACTGTCTGCCAAGCCTCATCAAAGCAAGCGCCAGTGTGGTCTTGGCTAGCCAGTTATTCGGCAGGAGTGTCGCAAATTTCTTTAATCTAGAGAGTGTTTCATTCTTATAATCAAGTAAAAAAACAAGAAGGATCCTTTGACGTCAAAATGGAGCACTACTTAGTAGTGCTCATTTCTTAAGTTCAAAGAAAGCGGGGGAAAATGATGAGAACGGTTTCAGTCGGAGATAACTGTATGGATGTCTATCAAAAGAGCGGGGAGGTCTATCCTGGCGGTAATCCTTTAAATGTGGCTGTCTATTTAAAAGGGTTAGGTGCTGAATCTGCTTATATTGGCTGGGTGGGTTCCGATCAATATAGTGAAAAAATGGTTCAAGCGATTCAGGAAAAAGGCGTTGATATATCTCATCTATCGAGGAAAGAAGGAAAAACAGCGGTTACTTTTGTTGAAATGGTAGGAAATGACCGCAGATTTGGAGAATACGACGAAGGTGTCATGGAACATTTCTATTTAACGACGCAAGAGCTCCAGTACATTCAAACATTTCAGCTCATACATTCAGGGATTTGGGGACATGCGGATAGGTACTATTCCTTTTTTAAAGAAAAAGGAATGCTCACGTCTTTTGATTTCTCAGATCAGCTAGATCACGATCTAGTGAAGACTTTACCGCAGTTTGTTGATTATCCTTTTTTCTCTTATACGAAGGATGATGGCTTTATCCGCCAATTTTTAAAGGATGTAAAAAATCAAGGATCTAAAATTGCGGTCGCCACTTTAGGTGAAAATGGTTCACTTGCCTATGACGGCATTCAATTTTATCAATGCGGTGTAGTTGAATCGATTGTGGTGGATACTATGGGTGCCGGGGATACCTTCATTTCCGGTTTTATATATGGAATATTGAAAGGCAAATCTATCGGCATTTGCTTAGAATTGGGTACAGAGTCTGCTGCGAAAACAATTAGATATTTCGGTGCGTGGTGACTGGGACTGGAAATAATGTATAATAGATAGTAAATAATAAATTTTGACGGATAAGGATGAATCTAATATGAATTTAAATCCTTCAACCCCCCAGCCATTATATATGCAAATAAGGCAAATGTTGAAGAATGATATTCAGAACGGTAAATATAAACCAGATGAACAGATCCCAACCGAAGCAGAGCTTTGTGAAACTTATAACGTTAGTCGCATTACCATACGAAAAGCAATAGAGGAATTGGTGAAGGAAGGAACACTGACACGCATTCCGCGCAGGGGTACTTTTGTTGCATCTAATAAGTTCCATAATGAATTGTTATCCATAAGTGGATTTTCGGAGTTTAGTCATCAGCTTGGGATGATACCTAATTCCCGGATTTTAAGAAGTGAGGTCATACCAGCACCCAAAGATGTTGCAGGTCATCTCCTCATTGAAGAAGGTAGCCCCGTTCTCGAACTTGAGCGACTCATGTATGTAAATGATCGTCCGCTTTTCTACGATACCGCTCATTATTCGTTAATTCGTTTTCCGGATTTAGAAAAGAAGATTGCAAGGGATGAATCAACTTATAAAATCCTTATGGAAGATTACCATACAGAAATAGTCAGTAACGATAAAATTATAGACGTGATTGGTGCTACAAAAAACTATGCTAAATTTTTAGAATGTGATATTGGTGCCAATTTATTTAGAATATTAAAGATCGCTTTCGATGCAAACGACCGGCCTGTGCATCTCTCAACGTTCATGTGCGAAACCAACAAGGTCAATCTGACTGTCCATCGGGCAAAATAGGTCATGCCAAATTATTGGCATGACCTATTTTGAAGTTTTGAAAAGTGTTTTTACATTTTGATTTGGTGTATTACTCTTCAACTCTCATCTTCCAATCTTTCTGCTTTGATCATTTCATATAAAATATCCTTACAATTAAAACATAGGATTTTCTTGTTTTCTAACAGAATACCGTTCAGAAATCCAGCAGTACAATATACATTACGTGCACAGCGAACACAAGTGCCAACTAGTTCATCCATCGATACATCACCTTATTCAGGAGTCGGATATAGTTTGTTTTTTTATTTTGAATAAAGGTAAAGGCCAAAATCTTGCATAACGGAAGTGTGCCCCATTTGCCGCAACATGGTAGCAATATTGCCACGATGATATGATCCGTGTGTGACAACGTGTAATACCGATTCGGAAATGGTAGTTTCAAGCAACCCAGCATATGGGTTATCCACGACAATTACCTTTTCAATATCCTCTGTACTCAGAAGTGATTTGTTTCTTTCGTATAAGTCTAAAAATATTTTTTTCATTTCCTCAATACTTTTCTTTTCCACTTCTTCTCTTAATTGATTGGAAGATGCCATTGCTTCATCCATACTTTTACCTGAGATAATGTCAAACCACGCATAATCTGTGAGATAAATGTGAGACAACACTTTTGATACCGACGAAAAACCACTCTGAATTTCCTTATGATAAATGTGCTGTGGAAGTTCATTTAACCGATCGATGATGACCACATTTGCCCACGAGTGATAGTTATACATTTCTAATACTGACTCGGGATGATTCATTAAAAAACCCCCATATACACTAGTTTTTTCGTATTGAACAATTTATGCAGTAAAAACAAAAAAATTCAGGTAAATTCAATAAAGTATATTTATTAATATGCTGTTCTCTTATATATATAACAATTCCTCCTAACTGTTCGTGCGCTCATCGCGAATATAAAAAGAGAGGTTTTGAGATAATACGAACTACTTATCATTCTGATTAAAAAATGAATAGTTAGTGGAGGCCACATTAGAGTATTTTTTCTTGCAGGAAAACAGCTCCCTATATCGAACTGATAGTAAAGGAGATGGTATTTTGATGAATCTGAGGATCAAATATAGGCTTTATATCCATGTAGACGGAAAACTTATTCCAGAACAGTATGACCGATACGAGATACTAAACGTCAGGGAAGGTATAGATCCAAATGATACTAAGGATTACCAAGAGCTTATTAATAAATTGAGTAAGTCGATTAATCGACCCCTAAGTGAATTTGAAATAAAAAACTATGAAACAATGTAAGTGCAGTTACGTAATTTTCTCCTTCATTAGAACGAAATCAAAATATAAAAGTGAAAATATTTAAAGGGAACTTCTGATTTTAAAAATGTAGCGTGCTAAATGGGCTTTCTCCCTCCTTAAATTTATAAGGAGGGAGAGGTGTATTAGTGACCGAAAAGAAAATCTTTGCCTTAAAAGTTCAGCAATATAGTTGAGCTCCGTTCAATGCAGAAAACTCCGTGGTTTCAGTCTCATTTTTCTTCTTTACTAGTTTAAAATGTTGTAGGGATCTGAGCACCTCCTGATGAACCTCTAAAAATATGTAATAGATGCAGCATTCCCAAATAACGACGGTGGTATAGAATTGCTGCGGTAGAGGCCAAGGAGACACAGACATGATTGAAGAGCATGATAAATAACGCCAATTAAGCGCGCCATTTCTTGGAGCGCTTAATTGGCGTTTGCTCATTAAAGTCAGATATCCGTCGAAAATATAGATTACAGCTTATTTATTGAGAAATTGTTTCTGATTGAATTGCTTCATCCGGCTAGCATTTATATTTCTGAGATCTTAAAAATAAGTAAAAATCTCCTTATTAATCTTGACTTTGTAATATTTATTTCATATTATAATTTATAATGAAATGTTTATTTTAATAATGAGAAAATTTACTATTGGTTAGAACAGGAAGTGAATGAGAAGCTGGAAATGATGGTTGGTGGAAGCAATTTCAAAGTGTATAGCTTATTATTCTTTATCTTCTTATGGTCGGGCTGGACCTGGATGCTTAATCAATTGAATATCTGGGTTTGGTCTGAAAAATATCCACATTTAATAGAAGTTTGATTAGATTTAAAAAAATCTCTTCTATTATTTATAAATACTTCGCATGAAAAAAATCTATATAAAGGGGAAATTAATTATGATACTACACGACAAAAAAACATTATCAGAAAAAACAAATAAATCAGCTGATTTATTTGAAAAAGCTTGTGACGTGATTCCGGGCGGTGTCACAGCACATATTAAATACTTTCCGCCACATCCATTAATGATGGAAAAAGGAAAAGGCAGTAAGTTATATGATGTAGATGGCAATGAATATATCGATTATTTATTATGTTATGGAGCTCTTATATTAGGTCATGGTCATCAACAAGTATTTGATGCTGTGACAAAACAAATGTTAGAGTCTGGAACTACCATATTCGGTACGCCTCACAAGATGGAAACAACAATGGCGGAAAAATTAGTAGAGTTATATCCTGGTATTGAAATGGTTCGTTATACGAATTCAGGCTTGGAAGCTACACTTCTTGCAATTCGCACGGCGGTGGCTTATACCGGAAAACCGAAATTGGCAAAGTTTGAAGGACATTATCATGGAGGATATGATCAAGTATTAGTGAGTGTTAACCCTGATATGGATCAAGCAGGTAACGCAACAGCTCCTAAAGCGGTAGGAGAATCAAGAGGACTACCAGATTACTATATTGAAAATACCGTCATTCTTCCATTCAATGATTTAGAATCTACCGAGAAGATTTTACGTGCCCATGCACATGAATTAGCAGGTGTTATTTTAGAGCCAATTCAAGGAGGGTTCATACCTGCTGAACAAGAATTCATGGAAGGACTTCGTAGAATAACAGAAGAACTTAATATAGTGCTTATTTTCGATGAAGTAAAAACAGGATTCAGGATATCGATTGGGGGAGCTCAAAAAGTATATGGCATTAAACCGGATATCACTACATTAGGAAAAGTTCTGGGCGGCGGATTCCCAGTAGGGGCCATTGGAGGTAAAAAAGAAATAATGATGATTACCTCTGCTAGAGGCGGAAGAGATATTTTAACAGCTGGAGCAGATAATGCAGATAAACAAAATCCGTTATATCATAGTGGAACATACAATGGTCATCCAACCATTTTGGCTGCCGGTTTAGCAACTATTGACTTACTGGAACAAGAAGGAACAATGGAAGATTTGTTTACTAAGACGCAATCTTTACGTAAGGAACTTGAGAATGTGTATAAAAAACATGGCTTAAACATGCAAACAGTCGGTATGGGCAGTATCTTTAACATTATCTTAGCTGAAGGCCCGATTAAAAATTATCGTGATATGAGCAGGGCAAATACGAAATTAAGAAAAGAGCTTGACTATGAGTTATTAAAATTAGGTATTTATACAAAGCCGCTTAATCGTTATTCGATGTCTGTCGTACACACGGAGGAAGATATTCTTCGAACTGTGGAAGCGCATGATGAAGCCATTGGACGGATCCTGAAATAATTCAGTTTAACTGAGTGTTAGAAGAAAAGCAAAAGGCCCGATCAAAGCGATTTCAATTGATCGGCCTTTTTTAATTCCACCATGGTACTTTCAATTAACTTGACAAAAAAGGATGAAAAAACCTATTGTTAAATTATAATCATTCACAAAAAGGAAATAGATACTCCTACAATACATAAATATAAATAAAGGGGCGCTCTTTTTAATGTCAAACGTCTATCAAAACATCGCTGGACAAATAGGGGAAATGAGCAAGTCCCACGTGAAAATAGCTACATATATATTAGAGAATCAAACGACCGTTCCTTTTTTTACAGTTGGAAAATTAGCAAAAATGGCAGGGGTCAGTGATGCCACTGTTGTGCGGTTTGCAACCTCGCTTGGCTATTCAGGCTATCCAGAGATGCAGCAGTATATGCAGAATTCCGTTAAGCAGCAGCTGACAACGACAGAGCGATTAAAGATGTCCCAAAAGGTTTACAATAAAGAGTCTTCAGGAGTATACGAAGTTTTCCAAGATGACATCGCAAACATAAAATCCACTATGGAGAAATTGGATGAAGATGCATTCCATGAAGCAGTGAAATGCTTATTACAAGCGAGAAGAGTATATGTTATCGCAAACCGCAGTGCCACTTCCCTGGGCGTGTTTTTGGAATATTATCTTCAAATTGTTTTAAATAATGTGGAACTTCTGCAGTCATTGGAGAATTCATCGGAAAAGTTATATAATTTAAGTGAAGAAGATGTAGTGATTGGTGTCAGTTTTGCACGATATACGAAAAGTACAATTCAAATGTTTTCTTTTGCAAAGGAAAAAAATGCGACAACAATTGCTATTACTGATAATTTACTCTCACCGCTTATTCCCCATGCGGACATTCCGTTGACAGCATCCAGTCAGATGCCCAGCTTCATTGACTCTTTCGTTGCACCATTAAGCTTGATTAATGCTTTGATCATGTTTGTCGGAAAAGAGAAGCAGGAAGATATACACGAGCGATTAGAAGTTTTGGAAGACATCTGGAGTCATTTTGATGTTTTTCAAAGAAAGAAAATGGAATAGAAAGAAGCCTTACTCTTCCACATTGGAAAAGTAAGGCTTTTTAATTAATCACATAATGATATTTTGCCTTAGCTTATTTCAAAGGAGGCAAATTACTGGATAGTTTACTTTTCTCCTCTGCGCTACTGATGTTCTTTTTTCCGAAAAAATGAGTCAACACAATAATTACCCCAGTTAGTAGAAGTGTTGAATATAGTTGGCTTCTTGTAGAATAGATAAAAGCCATGGAAATTAAAATGATGGAAATCCCCAGGATCGTCGCATATGTCAAATATGGGAACAACCACATCTTCACTTTCAGAGCATCAGGATTCTCTCTTTCTAATCTATTTCTCATCCTCAACTGAGAAATGGAAATAACCAAATAAACTAGTAATATAATCGCTCCTGATGAATTAACGAGAAACAGAAAAACTAATTCAGGCGAAACATAACTCATCACTACAGCAATATAAGAAAATATGGTAGCTGCAAAAACAGCTCTGGCAGGTACGCCATTATTATTCAACTTACTAAAATATTGAGGGGCATCCCCTTTTTTAGCTAAAGAGAAAAGCATTCGGGATGTTGTATATAATCCAGCATTTAGACATGATAAAACAGCAGTTAGTACGATGAAATTCATGAGGTGAGCTGCAAAAGGAATGCCTAAGTTTTCTAAAACGGCAACAAATGGACTCTGTAATACATTGGCAGAATTCCAAGGAAGTAATGTCACAACTACGGCTATTGAGCCTACATAAAAGATCAAAACACGCCAAATTGTGGCCAAATGCTTCGTTATTTGAATTGGAAAAATAGTATCAGCGCCGGAGCCGATCCCGAAACGCTTGTTATTGTCGACATAGAAGATGTACCTTTAGCATATATGCCTGGGAATGCAACCCGTATTCGTGTGAAAGCAGCTGGTGATTTAGCCCAGTCTGAAATGAATGAACTGGTGTAGGCGAGGCAGGGGACTGTAAATTAGCTATCTATTGTGCAGAGGAAGCTTTACTTTTTCTAGTAAGTGGAAAAAGCGAGGCGCTATGAATAGTGGAGTTGACGAATATTGTACTTGGTATTGAGATTAGGAAATAAAAATTACAAATTACCAACAACAAACCATGGTTGGCATCTCTGAAATAGTAGATATATGCTAACACAGATAATTAAGCTTATACACTAACTTGTTTGCCGAATAACAATGAATATAAATGTTTTTGATTGGCGATAATTATATTATTGTACTACCCCCTAAGTGGTACTCCTCCATTGTTAAAAGCCCCTCTCTTAATCGAGGGGCTTTTTTTGTGTTGGGATTTTTAAATAAATTTGTAGGAGCTTTTTGGACTGCATTTAGATTGAATGGGATTTTTTATACTTCTGTCCAACCAAAATTATCAGCGGTGAACCTATAATGCTTGGAAGAAACCAAAAAATTAATGGGTTCCATTCATTCAAGATAGTTATATTGGGTACATTCACTACAAGAATTGCAGTACAAATAGCGATATAGGAACCGAGCATCCCGCTAATATGAGATGCAATCCAGTTTTTCCATTTCTTCTTACCAGCAAGATACCCTATAAATGCGAAAGAATATGAAAATATCCCAATGAAAAATAAATAGGCGCTGCTTTCCCAATTCAATATTGCCATTGTCAGGGATGTGACAAAGAGTACAACATATGAACTGTGATAAATTTCACCACAAATTGTATGCATACCTCTTTTTTTATTTGAAGACATAGCACCTATTCCACTAATAAGACATATTGCTCCAGCGAAAATATGAATGAACAGAATGATCTTAAAGATAAGCATCTTTCCCTTCGTTAAATAATCATTAGCATAACGTAACAGATTAAATATTTATTTTATTATAATACAAATATTTACCAAAAATATGAATGTTAATTTGCAAAGAACAAAATCAATTTAGTTATGGAAGATGAGTTTTCATACAATGGAACATCCTTTGCAAAAAGGGTTCAGGCGATGTATTCGTGGCGGATAGTCGTCAGTCAATCTGGTTTTTATGAGTTGAAAGGGCAGTGCCCACTCAAAAAGGCAGTGTGCGTAGTCCTTTTTAAGGATAAAGGAGGATTTTCCGTTTCATTTGAAGAATGTTTTGACGAATGGGGGTGGAATAATTGCGACAACATATTGAACAGGACTTATCTAAAGATGATATCTTTAGAATGATTGTTAAGCACCTTGATGTATTTCCGTTGACTAGTCTAGAGGCTATTAGAGAAGTGATCAGAAGTTCATTAAAACAAAGAGGCTTGATAGGGGGAATGAATAAACAAACAGGAGCCGCTAATGTAACATATAATCGGAAAATATCAGACCAGGATATCCAGTTATTAAATGATTGTATTTGTGACCTTTTATATAGCCGCGTTATCCAACCTGGTATTGACGATGATAATCTGGATTTACCATGGATTCATGTTTCTGATAAAGTGAAACTTAAAACATTGGTGAACTCCCTTTCTTAACTTTTTACATATAAAAGCCCTTCTCTTAATCGAGAGGGGCCAATTTTTATTTGAATTTATTAATCCATAATAGCAATTTTATAAAAAACATTATTTTCTATATCCTTCATACTCAATTAATTGTATGTTTCACCTGTAAGGTGGGTCTCAAACATATCAATGATTTCAAGGAAACGTTCAGCTTCACGGAAAACGTGATCTGCCAATAGAGGATGGATAATGCTCTTGATTTTGCATTCTTCGATTAAATCTCTGGCGGTTTTCTTAAAGTCTCGAAGTGATACGACGGAAACTCGGTTCTGATCTAGAAATTGATCCAAAAGAGGAGCGGTTTGAGATTGCGGTTTCATGGACTCTAAGTCCACAGCTTGAAAGACTAATTGATCAAAATCATTGCTAAAATTACGCGCCATATCCACCAGCTTTCTTTCCGATGGGTCAAGGAGATGTCCGATGAATTTTGCATGATCCGCCATGATCCTTAAAAAGAATACATTTTCTTTGATGATGGCATCTGCCAGTGGTTTCAATTTACCCTCATTTAATTCTTTTAATCGTTTTCTGAAATAATTGGCTTCCCTGCTTGTATGGTCAACTAAAAGTGGGAAATTGTTTGCACCAGGCAATTTACAGGTGAGTATCAACCCCAATACCTTCCTTTTGAATAAAAAAATTCCTGTAGCAGCTTGTTGCACTTCCGAGTTAAATCTCCTGATCTGTTCAGGATCAGTTTGATTTGTAAATGTATGGGATTGCTGTTCTATCCGTTCAAATAAATGATAAAACTGATTAGCCTCCTCAATTAGCTGCGTATCTTCACATCTAAAACCTAGTCTTAGAAATAACGAGTGTTCCTTCATTATTCTTGACCAAAAACGAATCTCATCTAAAGAGCGTGCAACAAACATTCCTGATTTATTCCTAATAGATTCCTGTGTGTCCTCACTCATAACTAAAGCCCCCTTTTTTAAACAAAACCATCATTAAATCTTATTAACAAAGGGACACTAGTATTCTGCTCAATTTGAATATAAATAAAAGCAATTATTAATATCCTTTTAGCACCTCAAACAAATTGGTACTTGATGGCGTTTATTATGATGAGTTCATGAAGGGGAATTACATGATTCATCCATGTTCTTGCCGGTATATGTGATTATTGCATTTTAGCTAGAAAGGAAAATGGATTTTGAACCTAGGATGCACCAAAAGCATGTAACAATGGAGATTCAAAGGGGGAATCGAATACCATGGACTTTCTAAAAAATATTTCGGCAGCCATTCTGAATAAAAAACCCTTAGACTTTATCTAAGGGTTCTCGTTTATTAATCCAGCAGTATCATTAGGTTACTATTGATAGTCATTTGTCACTAAGTTCATTTATTTTTTTCGTAAGCTCATTAAACTTCTGGTCGAGTTCTGTGTACGCTTTATCGTTTGGAGTCATAAAGCTAAGCTTTCCCAATACTTCTTGTCTTTCTGTTTCAAGTGTTAATCGTAGTTCTTCCAGATTATCTCTTTTTGAGGATGATTCATACAATTGCTTTTGTATGTGATTTTTTGAAATGATAAGTTTGCTGCTTGTCGTTTTTTCAAGAAAATATCGATCATGCGAAACGACGATTAGCGTTCCAGTATACTGTGCCAAGGTATCTTCAAGTTGTTCCCGTGAAGCTAAGTCCAGGTGATTTGTCGGCTCATCCAAAATAAGCACATCTTTTTCTTCTAGGATATATTCCATTAACTTACATTTCACTCGCTCACCCATACTCATGTTCTTAATGGGTTCTGTCCATTGAGATGTCGTGAAGCCTAAATGCTTCATTAAAGTTTGAACGTTCCCTCTCGACTCGAAAGTTTCTTTATGAAATAGCTGGGAGGGTGTTAGTTCAAGTGGTAAATCAAACACCTCTTGCGTCAAATAGCCAATTTTTGCAGATGGTGAAATCCAAACATTGCCCGCAAAATTTTCACGTCCAAGAATTATTTTTAATAATGTCGTCTTTCCGCTGCCATTGGGACCTATTATGGAAACCTTCTCACCATGCTGTATCGTGAAATTGACGTTTTTAAATAGTGTTCGCTCGTTAAAAGACTTAGTTAAATTCTTAACTTCCAAAAAACGTTTTCCGGTCTTGTTTTTTGCTTTAATTGAAAAGCGTACAGTATATTCGGATTCAACAGGTTCAGCTTTTGCTTTTTCAAGCTCTTTTTCAAGACGCTTTTGTTTAGATTTTACCTGTGCATCCATTCGTTTTGCTTTTACGCGATAGTATTCCTTAACTCCTTCTTTTTTCGTCGATTGGGAATGGGCTTTTTTCGACCAAGAAGTGATTTCATTCATTTGTCCCTCAATCCGTTCAACCATTTTTTGCTGTTTTTCATATTCACGTTGTTGTGTAAGTCTTTTCTGTTTGCGAACCTCCATATAACTAGAATAATTCCCTCTGTGTTCAATTAGCTTTTTATCTTCAATCGACCAAATTTTCGTTGCAACAGCATCCAAAAAATAACGATCGTGCGAAACAAAAATGATGGTACCTCTATAATTTTTTATTTGTCCCTTAAGGAATTCTAAACTGTCCTCATCAAGATGGTTCGTCGGTTCATCTAATAGTAAAAGGTCTGCATCTTTAGAAAGTCCTTTTGCAAGTCGGGCTTTCAGTTTTTCTCCCCCGCTTAATTGTTGGAATTCATGGCCTGGTACATGCATTTTATCAAGTAATTTAACTTCGGAAGGGGTCTTATCTTCAGATGGATGCGACACGACTTCTTGTTCAACCATAAAAACTTTCAAGTCTTGCTGCAGCCATTGGATTTGTCCGCGTACAGGCTCTAAATCATTGTTAATTAATTGCAACAACGTAGATTTACCGGCACCATTTTTGCCAATGATACCGATGATTTCCCCTTGTTGAACACTTGCATTTACATTTTCAAAAATGTTTACGTCCATTACTTCATAGCTAATATTGGTTAATTTTAATAATTCTTTCATATAATTCAGCCCTCTCCTTAATGGGAGGATAAAAAAAATCCTCCCAATTCATATGGAAGGATTAGCCGTACCTGTGCATTGTCAAATAAGAGCTATTTTAAGTATAGCTCTGTAATTTATAGAAAATGGGCAGACTAATCCTATTTCGTATGATTTGAAATATGCGATTTCAAATTTAAAAAATAAGATTAGTTAATCATCGGCCACCCATCATCCCTTCTGATATTAATAAAATCAGTATAGCATAAATTAACATTTGAAAACAAAAGGAAACAGCATAATTCTTTCCTTTCATTCCCACAGATTATTATTGTTTTAACTCCATCAAATATCTTATTATAAGGTGGGCAATAGGACTGCATTTTTCCTATATGATGTGTTTATAAGGGCTATGTTAAATTCATAAAACATTTACCGCCATAGGGTTGTTTCCTTAAGGAGGACATTAATATGGAATATATAAAGGGAATCGATGTTTCACATTGGCAAGGTGCCATTCATTGGGGGGAAGTTGCAAAGGCAGACGTGAAGTTCGTGTTCATTAAAGCAACAGAGGGAACGAGTTATTCTAAGTTATCTTATTTCAAAGAAAATGCACCACAAGCATTGGCAGCGGGATTGAAAGTCGGGGCCTATCACTATGCAAAGTTTGCAACTGTTGCAGAAGCAGAGGCTGAGGCAGCTTATTTTTTAGATTCAATCAGCTCTTTTGCTGTAAATTACCCTGTTGTTCTTGATCTTGAGGAAAATAAAAAAAAGGCAAAGAAAAAAACGCTGACCGATGCAGCAATAGCTTTTTTAGAAGCTATTGAAGAAGCTGGATACACGGCTATGCTGTATACTGGTAAATATTTTCTCGAAAATAGTTTAGATGAATCAAGGTTGACGAATTACGCTTTGTGGATTGCCAGATACAACAGCACGTTGGGACGTAGCGCAGATATTTGGCAGCATTCTGATTCGGGTAAAATAAGGGGCATCAGTACAAAGGTGGATTTGAATATAGCCTATAGGGATTTTACAAATACAATAAATACTTTTAGGACGCACAACACCGGTGCATTGAAAACCGAAACAACCACAATTTATACAGTAACAAAAGGCGACACACTTAGCTTCATTGCAAAAAACCATAATACAACGATAAAATCCCTTGTTAGTCTTAACGGAATTAAAGATCCCGACAAAATTTATATCGGTCAAAAATTAAGGCTGAAATAAGTAAAGGCTCTTCTCATTACGAGAGGAGCTTATTTTTTAATATATTCCTTATATTTCTTTAAGTTCGTCAATTGCTACTTCTGATCTTTCCTCTAATGGTCCTCTTAAATGTACTGTAGCCGTTCTTCCATCTTCATTTAAATTATCAATCCATACTGAGGTGCCATTATATCTCACCTCAATGTCGGATGAAGAAGAAAGTATCTGTTTTACACGCTTAACATCCACATATATCCCTCCCTGCTAATTAGTCTACCTATTATTTGGGGAAAGGCTTAATTTTATTCGTTTATTCAGCGATTAATGTTGCGACTAAATCATTTAAGCACAATGATGTTTAACCTTTCTTGTTAACCGTCGTGAAGTGCATGCTTTTTAATTATGTTTGTAATGAAAAGGTGAGAATTCTTAATCTTAAAAGTATTAAGTTTATCTGCTAGAATGGATAGGATTGTAAAATGAATCTTGAGGTGATGAATTTGAAAAAACACAGACTGGAATCCCAGTTTATCTCAGTGGGCTAAGACTAAGCAAAAAAGAATATATTATAGAGCTAACGGATGCCTTGCTTTCAATAGGGGAGTCGCTTTGGTACCTCCTACTCAAATGGAGTTAATGGGACGGAAGGGTTGAATAAGGAAGTAAATAAGATGGGACAATATTGGAGGAGAAAGTGTTGTTTGGTTTGAAGTCAATACGCATTCTTATACATGCTTTTAGGGGGGTATCATGGAATTATCGTTATTATTGGAATATGGCTGGGTGTTAATTATTCTAATTTTTTTAGAAGGCTTATTATCTGCCGATAATGCATTGGTTTTAGCCATTATGTCAAAGCATTTACCAAAAGAACAGCAAAAAAAAGCGATTAATATTGGGTTGCTTTTAGCTTTTATATTTAGGATTGGTGCAATCTTTATTATTTCGTACCTTTTCCATGTTTGGCAAGTTCAAGCAATTGGGGCTGCATATTTGATTTTCATCTCATTAAAGCATTTACTAAAAAAGGACCACGGGGAGAATGAGGGAAAAGGGAAAAGCTACCGTATGACCGTTGCGCAAATTGCATTGGCTGATATTGCTTTTGCTATTGATTCCATTTTGGCTGCAGTCGCTCTTGTCATTGCCTTGCCAGATACACCAATGGGTGATATAGGCGGAATGGATGGGGCGAAATTCATTGTTATTTTATTAGGAGCGATTGCAGGTTTAATTGTCATCCGGTTTGCAGCAGGATACTTTGTTAAGATACTGACGGAGCGACCTAGCCTCGAAACCGCAGCCATGTTAATCGTTGGTTGGGTAGGGGTTAAGTTATTAATGCATACCCTTGCGCATCCAGCCGTGCACATTATCCCACACGATTTTGTTGAAGGACCGATCTGGAATATTATCTTTTGGTCAGTCATGCTTCTCATTGCTATAGGCGGATGGTTTTTATCTGGAAAAACAGTGAAAAATGATAAGCAAAAAGACTAATGTTATCAGAATAAAAAAGAGTTGAAATACTTTAGTGTTAATTTTTGTAAAGCTTATGTTTGCTAAATAGGATTTTAAGACCGACTTCCAATTTCGGTCTTTTTGCCTCCTCGGCTGCGGTGGTCTACTCTGGACTCACTTTTCTAAGCAGGAGTCTGGCACATCTGTTCCAATCAACATTGTATTAACTTTTAGATAAAACCCTTTTGCCTAAAAACTGAGGAGACCACAATAAGTGGTCTCTTGTGTACTATGCGATGATGAGGATACTTGAAGATTTATGGGCAATGTTCAAAAAGACCAGAGGCAGCACTGCCGAAATGTAAGAAAGGGCATAGCATCGATTTTATATCCAACCCGATGACCAGTTTTGATCGGAAAGTATCTACTTTCCTTAGTTTCCTTCTTTTTATGGAACCGCCCGAAAATCCAAATGAAAAAGCCCACTTATATTTATGATATATTTTTTAATGAATCAATTATAAAGGTCTAAATCTTTACAGTATTTCCGCACTAACCGTGATGCTTTTGATTGGCTAATGGATAATTGATGAGCGACCTTCCTTGTATTCCTGAATTTTGTATATGAGGTAACAATCAGGTTTCTTTCAAGTTCTTCTAACGCTTTATTTAATGAATAATCTTGTAGCATTTGACTTGATTTGTTCTGGACGGTGCTGTTTTGACTATGTGTTTCTTGACTTGGTGTTTCTTGAGCATTTTTTTGTTGTAGCATTATCGGTAAATCGGATACTTGAATGATAGCTTCACTCGTTACAACTAAGCTTTCTATTAAATTCTCTAATTGTCTTATATTTCCGGACCAAGGATAGTCATAAAAAATATCGAGGACTTCCTTCGATATAATCCGATTAACTTGATACTTTTTATTGAATACTGAAAGAAAATAGTAAGATAGCGGAATGATATCTTCTTTTCTTTCCCTTAATGGCGGTATTTGTAAATTAACTACATTAAGTCGATATTATAAATCTTCTCTAAATCTTTTTTTCTGCACCATCTCAAATAAGTCTCGATTGGTAGCGGAAATAATACGAATGTCCACTTTCTTTAGTTCTCTGCCCCCGACAGGAAGAAATTCAAGGTCTTGAATAACCTGTAAAAGCTTAGCCTGAATATTAATCGGGATTTCCCCGATTTCATCCAAAAATACGGTACCGCCGTTTGCCATTTCAAGTAGACCTTTTTTTCCGCCTTTGTTTGCCCCGGTAAAAGAACCATCGGTGTATCCGAAAAGTTCTGATTCTATTAATTGTTCCGGTATGGTAGCACAGTTAATGGATAAAAAAGGCGAGTTCTTTCGAAGTCCTCTATTATGAATGTATTTAGCCAACACTCCTTTCCCTGTACCAGACTCCCCTTGAATCAAAATGGTCGCATCAACCATAGAAATCTTATCGCAGACCTCCATTACATTGTTCATCTGTTCGTTGTTCGTAATTACGCTTTCTTTATAAGAATTCTTTTCACTTAGTTTTTCTGGTTCTTGTTCGTCCGGAATGTATAACCCTTTATAGTTTGGTTCTTGTGCTGTTGTAATAATAAGTTCAATTTCCTGTTCATCGTTGAGTAAAGGAATAGCTGTTGTAATCATTTCCTTTCCAATATATGAAACTTGCTTGATTGTAACCGATTTCTTTTCTTTCAAAACAAAGGGTAAAATACTAGGTTTCCAATATCCTTTGGAGAAAATTTCATTATTATGTTTTCCGACTATTTCGCTTAACTGCTTTCCATAATGTCTTTCATACGCTTTATTTGCATAAATAATGCGGGCATCTTTGTTAAGAACATATATCTCATTAGGTGAATGATCTAAAATTTTTTTCAATATCTCAGTACTCATTTCAATTTTTCCTTCATTACTCATTAAGTTTTGCATGAGTTTGCTCCCTTCATCTCCTTTTAAGTGTTAAATGAGTCTATAATAACTAGGATGAGTCTATTATGGTTAAATTGAGTCAATTATAAATCATATTTATACATTAAAGAAGGGGGAATTAGTAAAATATCGGTAATAATAGGGGGCTGTCGAAATGGCATTATCCTTGCATAAGAGTTAAGTAAAGCATGCTGCAGAAATAAGGAAATATGATGCCAATCGGCAGAGGAGGTTTAAAAGGAATACCTGTATCCTTATTCAGAGCAAGTCTTTATTTTTATGGATAATTAAAAGGAGGAACTGCCATTATGTCGACAAAAGAAGAAATGAAAAGGCTGGACTATACACTACCTTATAATAAGTATGTGGATCCTGAAGTCATGAAGGAGGAAAGGGAAAATATTTTCTATAAAAATTGGATTATGGTTGGGCATACAAGCCAGGTAGAGAAGGTTGGAGACTTCTTTACATTTGATTTGGTCGGGGAGCCGATTATTGTAACACGGGGCAAGGACGAAGAGTTGCATGCTTTTTATAATATTTGCCCTCACCGTGGTGCGATAGTCGAGCGTACAGAACAGGGCAATAAAAAAATTCTCCAGTGTATTTATCATGGATGGACATTCCATTTAGATGGTAAGGTGAACAGGACTCCAAATTTCAAAACAAATGATATAGAAAAACCTAGCTGTATGACTCCAATTCGTATAGAAGTACATCAGTCGATGATATTTGTAAATCTAAATCAGGATGCACCTGCTTTCGAAACAGATTATCAATCTTTTTTAAATAACATAAATGAATATACATTTCTTAGTTCTTTAAAAAAGGTCAGGGAAAACCGTCGAATTGTTCAAGCTAACTGGAAATCAATCATTGACAATTATTTGGAATGTGATCATTGTCAAATTGCACATCCTAGCTTCTCGAAGGCCTTCGATTTAACTAAATATAGTATTACTCCTTGTGATAATTTTTCCTATCAGTGTACAACAGCCAGTGATGAAGAAGAAGGTCCTGGTGCACGTTTTTACTGGGTTTGGCCGAATACCATGATAAGTATATACCCAGGTACTGGAAATATGACAACGAGCCATATTATCCCGGTTGATGAAAAAAGTTCATTGGCAATTTATCGTTATTATTTTGCTGATGAAAACTTGACTGAAGACGAGGAAGATTTAATTAAATTTGTAGATCAAGTGCGGGAAGAAGACTTCGAATTAGTTGAGTTATTACAAAGTGGATTACATTCTAGAGCTTGTGGAAGAGGAGTATATTCTCCGACCGAGCACGGTTTGAAACATTTTCATCAATTAGTCACAAAGGCGATGCAAAGCTAGTCTGTAATCTATAAATGACCTATGGTTTGATAAAATGAAAGCGCTTTAAATGTTGATCATTCGTTAGGTGAATTATATTAAAGCTGGAGCTGAAAGTGTAAGTTTTCATACTATCAAAAAGCAATGAAAGAGGGGTTCTTTTAATATGAAACAATCAAATGTTGATAAAGCAATCTTTTGGCCGGCTCTAGCTATTCTTGCTGCTTTATCAATTCCTGTACTATTAAATCCTAAAAAAGGGACTGCAATCCTCGGAGATCTACATCATTTAATTGCCGAGAGTTTGAGTTCATTATATTTATGGGCTGTGGTGGCGGCTTTAGGTTTCTTGATTTGGCTGGCATTTAGTAAATATGGAAAGATAAAATTTGGTGCGCCTGATACCAAGCCGGAATTTTCGACATTCAGTTGGTTAGCTATGTTATTTACGGCGGGAATTGGTGCAAGTATCACATACTGGAGCGCGATTGAATGGGCTTATTATTACACTGCTCCGCCTTTTGGGGCCGAACCAAAAACTGCGGCGGCGGCAGATTGGGCGTCTACGTATGGATTATTTCATTGGGGCTTTAGCGCATGGGTACTATATTGTCTACCTGCTTTGCCGATTGCCTATAACTTATATGTGAGGAAAAATCCGAGTGTGAAATTGAGTTCAGCGTGTGAAGGTGTTCTCAAAAAGGGAGCAAATAGCTGGTTAGGTAAAGCGATTGACGTTTTTTTCATGGTTGGACTGGTTGGAGGAATAGGGGCTGCTTTAGGCTTGGGACTTCCGATGATTTCTGAAGGTATATCTGAATTATTTAATATACCACGAAGCTTTATGTTAGATATGACGCTAATAGTAGCCTTGACATTAATATTCTGTGTTAGCACGTATTTTGGTCTGAAAAAGGGCCTGAAAAGATTAGCTAACATCAATACGTACCTTTTTTTGGCACTTTCTGCATTCGTTCTTTTAGCTGGTCCAACTTTGTTTATAATATCCAGATTTACGGATAGCGTTGGGATTTTGTTACAGAATTTCTTTCGTATGAGTTTCTACACCGACTCTGTTGCCAATTCTGGCTTTCCGGTAGCTTGGACGATATTTTACTGGGCCTGGTGGTTTGCTTGTGCTCCTTATATGGGCATATTTGTAGCAAAAATCTCGAAAGGAAGAACGATAAGACAAGTCATTTTTGCTGAATGTATTGGAGGAACAGTAGGGTGTTGGGCGGCGTTTTCCATTATGGGTAATACAGGTCTTTACTTTGAACTTAATAAACTTGTTCCTGTCATTGACATTTTAGAGAAAAAAGGTGGGGAAGCAGCCATTGCCGCCATTTACCAGGGGCTTCCCGGCGGCAGTGTAGCCTTGCTTGCGATTATGATTATCACACTTATTTTTCTTTCTGCTACACTAGACTCTTCATCATTCACATTAGCAAGCGCAGCATCAAAAAAGTTGTCAATAGATCAAGAGCCAGCTGGATGGCACAAAATATTTTGGGCATTGGTCATAGAGCTTGTAGCGTTTTCCATGATGTTCGGTGGAGGACTTCATGCTCTTCAATCAGTAGTAGTCATTACTTCCGTTCCACTCATCTTAATAATGGCGATGGCATCGATATCGCTCATTAAATGGATAAAAGAGGATCAGGCAGGAAGCAGCAGTATAGAAAAAACTATCAATGAAGAACCTACAAAGCTAACATCTTAAAGTATCATTCAAACTGGGAGGATACAGTATAAGGGAGAAATGCCAACAGGCACCAGCTAAAAAATAGCTGGTGCCTGTTGGGCGTTCGATGAAACCGTACAAAACTTTTCTGATTTGTAAACAAAAAATGTCTCTCTAAATTATTTATCGCAAAGCCATAAATGGCAGTTGATTCAGCGGAGCTTATTGACGGAAGGGGACGTTCAAATACCTATCTGTCCATTAAAGAATTGATGCATCGTATGAATAAAAACAAAAATGCCTCCTCATATTAAAAGAGAGGGGATGTTTCACATGATAAAAAGTATATCTACTTTTCAAGCGACAATGGTGCTGATTCTATCTATTGGGTTGATGAACCATGTTATCGTTTTGCCTTCACTGCTTGGGGCATCCGGAAGAGATTCATGGATCAGTAATTTAGTCACCGGGATGCTTTTTCTTTTATGGCTTCCCATGGTTTATTGGATCATAAATAAAACAAAACAGCAGCATATCATTGGCTGGCTTCATACTCACAGTCACCCGCTCGCCGCCTGGTCCATAAAAATCCTTCTTTTCTTCTATATTTTATTAAACTTGTTTGTCACTTTATATAGCACATTTTCCTGGGTAAACAGTACTTATATGATTCAAACGCCAGAATATATATTATTTATACCTTTCATCATCCTATGTTTTATTGCTGCAGAGGCTGGAATCAAAACAATAGCCATTGCCGGAGGATTGGTTTTACCCCTTGTTGTGGCACTTGGATTTATGATAATGACGGCAAATATACAGTATAAGGATTACTCCTTGCTTTTCCCTATTTTTGAAAATGGAATTACACCTGTTTGGGACGGGGTCGTAATACTAGGTGGAGGTTTTACAGAGATATTTCTTCTCGTTTTGCTTCAACAGTTTGTAAAGACAGAAATAAAGTTCAGGAGTTTACTTTTTTTAGGTTTATTTCTTTTGTTTATCAGTATGGGACCCATAATAGGCTCCATTACAGAGTTTGGTCCGATACAGGCTGCAAAAATCAGCAATCCTGCATACGCTCAATGGCGGTTACTAACCATGGGTAAGTATTTGAATCGGCTGGATTTTTTATCAATATACCAATGGCTTTCAGGTGCATTTATCCGTGTATCGTTATCGATATTCCTAATGGGGGAACTGTTTCAAATTAAATCAAAGAAAATAAAAAATATTGTATTGCTTGCTATATCAGTCTCCTTAATCATTGCGCTTTGTATACCAATCGACATTCCAGCACGGAACGATATTATTTTAAATTGAGTGTGATTAGCATTTTGGTTATAACCTTTTTTATTAACATGGTCATTTTTTTGAAAGAAAGGGTGAAAAAGAATGGAGCCTCTATTGAACAAGTCAAATAAGGGGAGTTCTTCGGAGATCCAACTAAAGACGGAGTATTTCAATGAATTATTCGGAATGAGCTCGGATGTAAAATTCAAAAAGCATACCATTACATCTGAAGGGAAAACCGATCCGCCCCTTATTTGCACTTTGATTTATTCAGAGGTGTTGGTCGATGTCAAAAAGTTGTGGGAATCAGTAGCACGGCTTGAAGGTAGTGTATTCATAAATTCTAAACTGAAGGAAGAAGAGGTTATAGAGGATCCGCAAGACGAATTTAAAGTCAGTAGGGTTTTCCCTTCCTCCACTTTAAAAGAAAATGTGGAGGAAAACGTATTTTCCGGGATGGTCCTGATGCTATTTGAAGAATTGGAATTATTATTCATGTTTTCCCTACCAAGCATCCCGAATCGAAGTCCCGAGGAAACAAGTAGTGAAATTTCCATCCGAGGTCCACGTGATGGATTTATTGAAGATATCTCTGTTAATTTAGGGTTGATCAGAAAAAGATATAAAACTGCATCACTCGAAAATCAAGCATTTACCATTGGCAAAAGGAGCAAGACAAAAATCAATTTATTATATGTGAAGGATGTTGTAAATCCAGAAACCATTGAAAAAGTAAAAAGGAAAATTTCCTCAATAAATACAGATATCTTGTTGGGAACTACTGAACTTGAAGAATTTTTATCAGGCAGTAAGTTCAACCTGATCCCGTTTTTTGATTATACAGGGAGGCCGGATTATGCTGTAGCCAGTTTAAATAATGGGCGCTTTGCCATTTTAGTGGATGGGTCACCAACTGCCTTAATTGGACCAGGTAATATTACATTATTGTTAAGGGCGGCGGAAGATCGTCATACTCCATCTTACTATACAAATTTCGAATATTTCTTTCGCATTATCGGACTGGTGATATCAATATTCCTGCCAGGTTTTTATATAGCACTAATATCATTTCAATTAGACCAGCTCCCCTTCCCATTTTTGGCGACGATAACCGTATCTAGATTTGGGTTGCCTATATCACCTCAACAAGAGGCCTTCTTGATTTTGGGTTTATTTGAGTTGTTTCGAGAGGCAGGGATCACACTCCCCAAAGCAATCGGTCAATCACTGGCCGTTGTGGGTGGATTAATTATAGGGGATGCGGCAATTAGAGGAGGGATTACATCCCCGACGATGTTGGTGGTGGCAGGTACAACTGCGGTAGCCACCTATACATTAATCAATCAATCTTTAGGTGGAATTGTAAGCATGGCCAGGTTTTTTGTATTATTTCTCTCTTCTGTTTTAGGTTTATTCGGATTCTTTCTCGGTGTTTTCTCCATTGTCCTTTATTTATCAAGGCTGCAGATTTATGGTTTACCCTACTTAGCGCCTATATCACCACTATCCTTGAAAGATCTTCTAGGGGGCGGTGTCTTTGTGAAGCCATATCTCTTTAGAAAGAAACGAGCCGAAATGCTGAAAACTAAGGACAGAACAAAAGGAAATCGCTAATGAAAATGATCCTTAGATTTATACTATTCGTAATGAGCCTTGCTCTTTTAAGTGGCTGCTGGGATGCCAAGGATATTCAAGATATTCAATATATAAGTGCAATGGGAATAGATTATCAGAATGGGCAGTATGTCATTTATGTGCAGGTGACGTCTTTTGCCGGTGTGGCTAAACAAGAAGGATTGGAACCAAAACCAACACCTGTTTGGGTCGCCAAAGGGCGAGGGAAAACAATGAACGAGGCCATGAATGACATTTATAAAAGGTCAAACCAGTATATTTATTGGGCTCATGTTAAATTGATCATTTTCTCTGAAAGCTTACTAAAACATGGATTGGTCAACGTAAACGATCCCATTTTAAGATTTCAGCAAATTAGGGAAACAACTTGGTTATATGGAACCGATGATTCCTTAGAAAAGATCCTCTTTGTCAATAGTTTATTCGGCTCTTCAGTGCAAACAAGCATTTTCAATCCGAAGGATATTTATAAATTAAGATCCTTTGTCGAACCCATCCGGATCCAAAGATTTTATACGCAAAATTATGAAACAGGAATGACAATAAAACTACCGAAGGTTTCGTTAAAAAATGAGGTATGGAAAGCAAAAGAAAAAACACAGAACACTGTAAAACTATCAGGGACCTATTTTATTAAAAATAATCAGCTAAAGGGGGAGATAGCAAATAAACATCTTGGGGGGATGAGATGGTTAACAAAATCAACGGTAAGGTCCCCAATTGGAATAAAAATCAACAAAAACAAAAATGTTCAAATATCTCTAATGAGGCCAAAATTCAATATAAAGCCTATCTATGTAAATGATACAGTCGAATTCGATATTTCAATTGAAGTAGAAGGTGCCGTAACGGATATGGAAGAAAACATCTCCTTACACCATCTTAAAGAAAAAATACAGGGGGCATTAGAGAAAGAAATTAGGGATACGTACAAATATGCTCTTGAAAAAAATATAGACATCTATAATTTAGAAGCAGTTATCTACAGAAAGGATTTGAAAAAATGGAAAGAAGTTTCTAAAGAGGATTTTAGCCTTAATGAAGGATCCATCCGTAATATTCAGGTGGATAGTGCTATTAATATAACAGGCGATTATAAATATGAGTACATGAATTGATACCTTCAGAAGTGGATCGCAGGCTGCCATGACAGAATCTTTCTTCAAAGTCGTTTCCAATGATTATGATATGGCAGCCACTGTAAATGATATATTCAACAACTAACTATGTAAGGATTTATTTTGACTTACATAACGATTAAAGGAAATCAGATTTTACTTTAATAGACCAAAACGAAATCCATAGACTACGACTTGTGTACGGTTCTTGGCTTTAAACTTTGTCATTAAACTGCTTATATAATCCCTTATAGTATGCTCGCTTAATTGCAATAATTCGGCCATCTTTTTATTGTTAAACCCCTCCGCCAGCAAATTTAAAACCATGGACTCCCGTTCCGTCAATTGTAGATCTATATCAATGGATACCTCATCATCCTTTCTTGATAAATATAAGCCTAACCGTTTTCCGACCTGTTCAAGTAAAGTTAGTTCATCTTTTGAATAATCGAATTCCTCTCCTAATTGATCAAAGGTCAGCCAGCCAAAAACTTGCTGGTCATGAACAATCGGCACAAATATGACAGATGAAAGATTAAACAAGGCTATATGTTCCTTTTTAATATAATGATTGGGATTCTTTAAAAATACAGGCTTTTTTGAATTGAAAACAAAGGATTGCTTCAAGCTGAGTTGTCCTCTCATGCTTTGAACCTTAGGCAGCTCCAATCCAATGGTGCCATAAAATTGATTGGACCAAGGAATATAAGCATAAAAAACACATCTTTTATAGTGAAAGAACTCTTCACATTTTTTTAGGATATGAGCAAAATCCTTAATTCCTGATGAGTTAATTAGAAGCTCATCCAACTGGTCTAATAGTTGCAGCCTTTTAAGTTCAGCATTTTCTTCGTGGGTTTTTGAAAGTTGCATTGGTTCGACATCCATCCATTTGTTATAGCTATGGATGAGATGAGAGAAAATGGATAATAAGAACATTAGAATGGAGATGGTATGGGCATGTTTCAGGTTGGCCATTAAGGTAACGATGGACTTTTCAAAGATTAATCGGAACATGCTGAAATGGTTCACATTTAAAATGGGTAAATGTGATTGAAGCCAAGTTTCCAGATACTTATCGTACGTTTCATTTATGTCTTCGATTTTTGGAGCGGATAAAAATAGTAGAAATGATTCCAGTAATGTTTGTATCACCTTACGTTCATTTTCTAATATAAGGGGCTCTAGATTTAAATAAATATTGATATTTTCTTCAATCTGTTTGTTATGGCTTTTTATGAATAAGATGAATTGCTGAAACGATATCTCTTCATAAGCATGAGAGTGCTGGGTCATACGAGTCTCTTCTCCTTAAACAAAATAACCCTATATAAGGGGGATACTTACCCAATTATTATACAGCATATTATAGGATAGTATTTCAAATTACGAGGAGTAAAATAAAGGAATAGACAGACAATGAAGCTTTTTTAGCGGCATTCCATTTAAAGGGGGGGACAATTGTTAAAGTCAGCTTTATTTACTTGTATAGGAATACTTGTCTAGTGAGAACCTCTAAGGTTGAGGATTTCAGTATCAGTAAAATAAGAAAAGGAGATCTGATGAAATCATGAGACTTGAAAACAAAGTGGCAATCATTACTGGCGGGGGTACAGGAATCGGGAAAGAAACAGCTTTGCTATTTGCTAGTGAGGGAGCAAAAATCGTCATAACTGACATAAACCAGGAATCCGGTGATCAGGCTGTGAAAGACATTCAGGCAATCGGCGGAGAGGCACTATTCATTCGTCATGATGTCAGCAATGAAGAAGATTGGAAAAAGGTTGCAAAGGAAACGATCGATACTTTTGATAAGGTGGATGTTCTGTTCAACAATGCGGGTATTTATATCATTAAACCGGTTGCGGAGATTGAACTGGAGGAGTGGAATCGTCTCATGTCGATTAACGTGACCGGCGTATTCCTGGGAATGAAGCATATTATGCCACTGATGGCGAAACAAAATAAAGGTTCAGTCATAAACGCTTCTTCCATAGCAGGCTTGATTGGAGCCCCTGGTCATGTTTTATACGGTGCAAGCAAGGGAGCGGTTCGGACAATGACTAAAGATGCTGCTATCGAGTATGCTTCAAAAGGGGTCCGTGTAAACTCGATTCATCCAGGATATATCGATACCGGGATGGCGGACTATGCATCTGAACAAACGGGCAGTTCAAAAGATGAATTGGGTAAAGAATTCCCGTTGGGACATCTGGGCAGCGTCAATAATGTAGCGAATACAGTGCTTTTCATTGCCTCGGACGAATCTTCCTATACTACGGGTACTGAATTTGTAATAGATGGCGGAGCGACTGCTCGCTAAAATCCCTTTCTAACGGATATTAAAAACTAAAAATTAAGGAGTGTTTAAATATGAGATTGGAAAATAAAGTGGCGATCGTAACTGGGGGAGCAAGCGGGATTGGAGCAAGTACGGCTCAATTATTTGCAGAAGAAGGAGCAAAGGTGGTCATTGCCGATTTTGCTGATCATGGACAAGCTGTATCAGAAGAGTTAAATGGAAAAGGGTATGATACTCTTTTTGTTAAAACTGACGTGACAAATGAAAATGACGTAAAGAAAATGATTGAAGAGACGGTTAATAAATATGGAAAACTGGATATCATGTTCGCAAACGCAGGGATTGCAAGAGACGGAAACATCCATGAGTTAAGCTATGAACAATGGCAAAAAACAATTGATATTAATTTATCCGGTGTCTTCCTATCCGATAAATATGCGATAGAGCAAATGCAAAAACAATCTACAGGCGGCGCCATTGTCAATACAGGCTCCATCCATAGCCATGCAGGGAAACCGGGGGTAACAGCCTATTCTGCTGCGAAAGGCGGGGTCAAACTATTAACACAAACGTTAGGTTCAACTTATGCCAAAGATGGCATTCGTGTCAATGCAGTTTGCCCAGGATATATTGATACACCACTTATTGCGGAAGCACAAGGTGAGATCAGACAAGGTTTGATCGATTTACATCCAATTGGCCGTTTAGGCAGAGCGGAAGAAGTGGCGAAAGCTGTTCTCTTCCTTGCAAGTGACGATGCATCATTTGTTACAGGCACAAGCCTTATTGTAGACGGCGGTTATACGGCAGTATAATAAGGGCAAGTTTAATGATTATTCGCTGGTTCTCTCAAACAGTCAAATTCGTTTGATGTGTAATTGCATGATAGAGCTTCTTCCGTATGATGTGGTGTTCATTTACCCAAATCATACTGGAGGGCTCTTTTTTTAACATATAATGAAAAGTCTTCAGGAATGTATAAGGATATAAAATGTAGATATGGTGATACATTCCGAAATCCGTGTTGATGAGTTAACAGGAAAAAGGTTTACTTTTTTTTGTGATCCGGATGATTTGCCTCTAGAAATATATGAAAAGTAGGAATTACAAGCCTATATAGGTTGATGAGAGAGCTTTAAGGCATGAAGTTTGATGGGAGAGGTAAAACTTCAAGAATTGGAGTTGATTTCAAAAGATGAATACGATGATTTAAAAAGGGTTACTTATGCCAATTAAACTATAAGGATTCCTATAATATGTCGATACTATTTAATTTATCTCCACTTGTATTCCATATTTCGATGATAGCTGAAATAATCACCAGCTATAATATCGGTAGATCGTCATTTAAATATGTCAGGAGATAAAAAAATGAATACTTACAAATTTACACTGTTGATACTTTTAACGACATTTTTAATGGGTTCTTCCTTTGCAGTAGTTAAAATTGGTCTGCCTTATTCATCCCCATTATTATTAGCAGCATTACGCTTCACACTTGCTGGGTTCATAATGGCGATGATCGTTATCTTTTTTAAAAGACCGCATCCAAACTCTAAAGGGGATTGGATAAAAATCCTTATTATCGGCACTTTTCAAACAGCCGGAGTTATGGGGTGCATTTTCCTGAGTTTACGCACTATAACAGCAAGTGAATCCTCAATACTTACATTCACGAACCCGTTACTTGTTGTTGTATTCGGTACCATCTTATCAAAAACACGCTATAAACTATATCAATGGATTGGAGTTTCATTAGGATTAGTTGGAGTAATTATAACGATGGGAGCTCAACTTGAATTTAAGGTTGGTATTCTTTTCGGTATTCTTTCTGCTGTTTTCTGGGCCATTTCCACTTTATTGGCGAAAAAATGGGGAGCGATTTCCGATACATGGGTATTATCTGCTTATCAGATGCTTTTTGGCGGTTTACTGCTTTTACTTGGCAGCTTTATTCTTGAAAAACCATTTTTCATAATGAATGTTCATTCGTTGTTCATTTTATTTTGGTTAAGTATCATGTCATCGATCGTGCAATTCGCTGTTTGGTATTACCTTTTACAAAAGAGTGATCCAGGAAAAACAAGTGCCTTTTTATTTTTGGCACCTTTCTTCGGAGTATTATCAGGGTGGGCACTATTAGGTGAACCGATATACACTTCACTCCTAATCGGCGGACTGTTTATTATCATTGGCATCTATCTTGTAAATAGCAATTTCCAAAAGGAAAATAAATTTGTTAAAAGAGCTTTATAGTAATCGTTATGATTGTCTTAAGCTGCTAAGTACAGAAAATCCCTCGTGAAAAAGAAAAGAGCCTCTTTTCTTTTTCACGAGGGATTATTAAATTATACCTCTATACAAAAAACTTCTTTAAATCCTTCTTTCCCTTTAGCTGTTACTTTTACTGCGCGAATAGATGGAACACGGACTATCCAGCCTAAATCAAAAAAATGTGTAAGGAGCCCATTTCCTAAAGCACCGCCAAGATGATGGTGACGTTCACTCCAGTCTAAACATGAATGGGAAAATGAACGGCGTTTTTTTCTTAAATCAAGTAAATCGATGCCGAATTCAGAAAAAAAATGATCTCCTTTGGGTGTGACTGTGAACTCTCTCTCTTCTATTTTCAAATATCCGGCTTTCAACATCGATTCAGTTAATTGGACTCCTAGTTTTCCAGCCAAATGATCATAGCAAGTTCTGGCTTCCTTAAGCAATTTGACTTGGTTTGATTGTTTTAACGACCGAACTTCAGGAGGTGGGGAAATGGCAAGAAATGATTCTAAAATGTGCGCAATTTCTCCATTTGCTAGCTGATAGTAACGATGTCGTCCGTGCTTTTCAACTTTAACAAGGTTACCTTCCATTAATTTAGAAAGGTGAAAGCTGGCGGTTTGAGGTGTTATTACAGCCATCAATGCTAATTCACCTGCAGTATGAAAACGCCCATCCAGTAAACTTGCAAGAATTGTTGCACGTGACTTTTCCCCAAGAAGGGAGGCTATCTCCACCATATTTGGATTTATACTCAAAATAGTTACCAACCTTTCTACCGATACTTTAGTTTGAATAAGCTGAACGCAATGTAATTAGCATCAAAAATATGTAAACCTATACTTCTATTATACAGTACCGCTACCCTAGTGATATTCTGTATATTCACGATTCCCGCTTTAAATATTTTTGAAAACGGCCGATGAAATGGTCCAAATCGCAGTGCAGAGAGAAATCATAGATATTAAAAGATTTGATCTTTCCGTGAAGCCTTAAAATCGGGCACTCCCGTTTGAATTTCACTTCAACGAAAAGCTTGAACGGGTAATTATATAGGTTCAAGTGTTTCCTGAATACCGGAAGGATTTTTTATTGATGTTAAAGGGGGCATCCGTTAAATTGGGTGCTTTTTTTATTGGGGAGAGATTATGGAGTCAGGAGAGGTTAAAGGGAAGACTGTAAAGAAGAAAGACTGTCTATCCTTTGGATAAGCGTTTTTTAATGAAGTATATTCTTTGTCAACTAGGCATACATTCTTACATGTTCACTAACAGTAATCGTACCTTAATAGTCTAGGATTAAATACCGGTGAATAGTCCCTTTTGTCGAATTTAGTAGTCAAATAGGAGGGAATGAAGAGTATGAAAATATCAGACGTTGGATTTAAAGGTCAAGTTTTTGGATTTATAAAGTTCACACCTTTTGTGGAAAGTTTCTTGTCTGGAGATTTATATATGAATAATTTCAAAAAGTATATTGATATGGAAAGTGCTTCAGGAGAAAAAGGTGTAGGAGACAAATTTGAAGCAGCACATGTTTTTACGGAATTAACAATGAATTTCTTTACTCAAGATACCCATGAATTAATAATGTCGGGACGAACTAAAAAAATGAATTTCAGAAAAAATATAAATGAAAAAAGACCATTATATTGTATGTTTGCAATTGTCGGCGATATGTTAAAAGTGGTTAAGGAGGATGAAAAGTATTTCTATACCAAATTTGATTTACCTAATGAACAAATCGATAAAATGATCAGGGAGTTCGGAGATAGCTTAATTTTTGTTACACCATCGCAATTTATTGACAGAATTACTAGAACACTCAATGAAAAAGGTTATGCTTACAGAGGGGGGTTGGTAAAATACGATGATTATAACATCAATTCCTCAGCTAGGATGAGCTCTTATAAAAATCAAGGGACTGATATTTACTTTTGGAAAGATAAATATTTTGAAAATCAATATGAATATCGCATAGTTCTCACAGATCAAGAAGTTGATGAAGCCTTAATTGTAAACGTTGGTGATATTTCAGACATTAGTACTATATTTAATGCAAATGAATTTTTCAGTGATAAATTTGAAATAAGATTACGAAAGAAAGGAAATCTAAGCATCCATTAAATTGGGTGCTTTTTATTTGCAGGAGGGAAAAAGATGTTGAACTTTTTAAAGAATGAAATAGAAGAGTTAAAATAACCGCAAAGTCTAGGATTATTGCATCCACATGGTTAAGGCAAAAAACATGAATTATAATAACCCATTTAAATTCACTAGTATTGTTATCGGTAATTTAAAACGAAAAAAAGAAAAACTTACCTAATGGGTAAGTTTTTCGGATATAAAGTTATTTTTTATTCCTATACACATGCCTTTTTAATTTGAAAGTATCCGTATATCTAGTTTTAAAATATTAATTGTAAGTCCTCGCACACGAACCTTACGATGCATATGCTTAAAAAGAATAGGTTCATCAAAAGGTGAACTCTTCATAAAGTCAAAAACGATCGAGGTTACTTTTTTTCGTTACTTCGAGAGATAAACGCGCGCTTCATAAGGTTTTAATGTATTAGAAGAAATTTCATCACTGTTTTGATCCGCGTAGTTATTGATTAGCAGTTGGCTAGCTTCACAGCTAATGTGTTCTGGTAATTCAAAGTAGGCTGCTTCCCCTGTAAAGTTGCAAATAACAAGTAATGTTTCGTTATCTAAAGTACGTATATACGCATAAATTTGCTCATTTTCTTTTAAAATAAGATCATATGCACCGTACACAATTACGTCATATTTTTTTCTTAACTTAATTAGTTTTTGATAGTAGTAAAAGATAGAATTCGAGTCTTCTAATGATTGTTTCACATTAATTTCTCTATAGTTTGGATTTACTTTTAACCAAGGAGTACTTGTTGTAAAACCAGCATTTTTACTATCGTCCCATTGCATAGGAGTTCTAGCGTTATCACGGCCTTTAATATAAATGGATTCCATTACTTTAGCTTTATCCTCTTGACCCTCTATAACTTTTTCACGGTACATATTCAGAATCTCAATATCCTTATATTCATCAAGACTAAATTTAACATTTGTCATACCTATTTCCTCACCTTGATAAATATAAGGCGTTCCCTGCATCATATGAAGGAATGTTCCAAGCATTTTTGCGGATTCTACTCGGTAAGATGTATCATTGCCAAAGCGAGAGACCATTCTTGGTTGATCATGGTTGTTTAAATAAAGGCTATTCCATCCTTTTCCTTCCAATCCTTTCTGCCATTTTGTCATGCATTCTTTAAGATCGTCCAGCTTTAAAGGCTTTACATCCCATTTTCCGCCTGGTCCTGAGTCTAAATCCATATGTTCGAATGTGAAAATCATATTTAGTTCAGTACCTTCACTATTCGCATACTTAGTGGCATCATCAACGGATGCCCCAGGACATTCGCCGACTGTCATCATGTCATATTTCGAAAGTACCTCACGATTCATCTCTTGTAGATACTCATGCACACGAGGACCATTCATAAAGAAATCGCCACCCCAGTCGTATCGCTTTCCGCCTGGAGTGCTGGGCAATCCTTCCGCTTTGGAAATGAGGTTAATCACATCCATTCGAAAACCATCAATGCCCTTATCAAGCCACCATATCATCATGTCATGAATTTCTTTTCTTACTGTAGGGTTTGCCCAATTTAAATCAGGCTGTTTTTTGCTAAACAGATGAAGGTAGTATTCATCTGTTTCTTTATCATATTGCCAAGCTGGACCACTAAAAACTGATGTCCAATTGTTTGGCTCTTTTCCATCTTTGCCGGGGCGCCAAATATAGTAGTCTCTGTACGGATCATCTTTTGATGATCGGGATTCAATGAACCATTTATGTTCATCTGATGAGTGATTAACAACTAGATCCATCATTAATTTCATATTGCGTGAATGTAATCCTTCCAAAAGATCATCCCAGTCATTCAGGGTACCAAACTCATCCATAATGTCTTGATAGTCACTAATATCATAGCCATTATCATCGTTTGGAGATTTGAAAACAGGTGATAGCCAAACGACATTAACTCCTAATTCATTTAAATAATCAAGTTTTGAAATAATTCCACGTAAATCTCCAATTCCGTCCCCGTTACTATCCATGAAACTCCGAGGATAAATTTGATAAACAACACTTTCTTTCCACCATTTTTTCTCCAATTTCATCTTCCTTTCACTTCTAATTTGTTTCTTAATCAGTCTCATATTCCCCTTATTTAACAGCACCTTTTGTCACACCACTAATAATCCATTTTTGAGCTATGATATAAACAAGGACCATAGGGGAGAGTGCCATTAAATAGGAGGCAAATGCTAAGTTATAATTTGTTGTAAACTGTGACTGGAATACATATTGAACAAGCGGCAATGTCATCGAATCACGATCACTTAAAATAACAAGTGGTAACATAAAATCATTCCATGCCCACAAACATGTTAAAATTCCGACTGTTGCGTTTATTGGGCTTAATAATGGAAAAATAACTTTCCAAAATACTGTCCAAATACTTGCTCCATCTACATAAGCTGCTTCTTCTAATGACTTGGGAATCGAACGTATATAGCCCACATAAATAAAAATATTAAAAGCCAAACCGTATACAATATACAGAAAGATAAGTCCTGTCATATTATTTAATCCGAATAGGCTAGTTTGCTTTACAACAGGCAACATAATGATCGGAAAAGGTACAAACATCGCACTAACAAAATAGTAATAAAGCAACTTAAAGAATCTTCTATGCATATTCCGTGCAATGGCATAAGCCACCATCGAATTTGTCAGTAATGTAAGAGCAACTGTAAAAACTGTAACGATAAAGCTATTTTTAATAGATTGAAAAAAATTCGTCAGGCGAATGGCTTCAGCGAAGTTTTCCCATCTTAATGTTTGAGGCAGAGACAAAAGGGATTTACTCATTTCATCTGGTGACTTGAATGCTGTCACGACTGTTAGGTAGAGGGGAAATAAGATAACCAGTGAGCAAAAAATTAGCAGTATGGTTATAGGCCAATTTACTTTTTTACTTTCCATTACATATCCACCTCACGTTTTTGAAGGAATTTAATTTGCAGGATTGATATAACCACAATTAAAATAAAGTAGATCACAGAATTTGCTGCCTGATAAGCGAACTCCCCCCCTGAGAAGCCCCCTTTATATATCAATACCGAAATGGCTTCCGTGGATTGACCTGGACCTCCATTTGTCATTGCAATAATATGGTCAAATACCATCAAAAAGTTTTTCATTGCAAGCACCATATTTATGGTGAAGAAAGATGCAATAAGTGGAAATGTAATGTGTTTAAAACTTTTCCATTTTCCCGCACCATCTAAACTAGCAGCTTCGTACAATTCAGTTGGAATCGTTTGTAATCCTGCTAAATAGAGAACGGTATTAAATGCAACGGCTTGCCATACAGCCACAATCACAATTCCAACCCATGCTAAATCTGGGTTACCAAGAATATTTTGTGTTAAAGATGTGATGCCCAACTTTTCAGCAATTTGAGGGATAAAAAATGCAAATAAATAATTAAAGATAAACCCAACGATTAATACGCTTAGAATATTCGGCACGAAAAACACAGCTCTAAGTGTATTTTGAAATTTAATCTTTGCATTAAGTCCTATGGCAATTGCCAAACTAATGATATTTACGAGTAAAGTGGAAACAATGGCAAATTTAAATGTAAAGCCATAGGAAGCCAAAATACGTTGGTCTTGGAATAAATTCACATAGTTTTTTAAGCCAACAAAATTAAAATCCCCATACCCTTTATAATTTGTAAAACTATAAATCATTCCTTGAAAAACTGGAACTGTATGAAATACAAAAAATATTAAAAATGCTGGAAGCACCATCCAGTAATAGGCTTTGGATTGTTTAACCACTCGTTTTTCCCCCTTGTTATTCTCTCGCTTTGACTTTATTCCACTCATCATCCAGTTTTGAAAGGAACGGTTTGACTTCTCCTTTAATTAGAAAATCCTGTACTAAATTGGCTGCTTGCATACTAGCAGGGAAATAGTGTTCCGGAAAACTAGTGATTTTTTGTTGTACAAAATAAGGGTTTAACTCTTTTAAAGCTTCATCATTTTGTAAAACATTTTTAACTGCAGAAAAACTGTTTTGTTCTTGAATGTAATACTGTGAATTTTCCTTTTCTAATAAAAAATGAATAAACATTAACGCTTCTTTTTTATGTGGTGTATCTTTTGACATCGTTAATGCAGTATCTACACCTGATACGAGTTTGTTTTGAGATGAATCATTGGATGCAGGTAAGGGAAAGGAACCGAGTTTTATATTTGGGTTAATTGCTTTAATTGATGAGATTGCCCAGCTTCCTTGGATATACATAACTGATTCACCATTTGCAAACGCCCGATTGCCTGCATTATAGTCACGGCCAAAATTATCCTTATGACCATAATCGAGCAATGTAAGCATTTTTTCTAAAGTTTCCTTGTAATGCTCTGTAAAAGTTGTTTTATTGGAATTGCGATCCTGGATAAAGTTGTCACCTTGCAAGTTTCCTGCTAAGGCATTAAATGAGACCATTGCAGTCCAAGCATCTTTATACGTAAAATAAAAAGGTAATTCTCCTTGTTTTTGAATCCGTTTTGAAACGTTAATTAGCTCATCCCATGTTTTGGGAACTTGTAACCCTAACTCTTTAAATTTATCCTTGTTATATAAAAGCATATTTGCATTCGTCGCAAAGGGAATTCCATTATCCTCATTATTCGTTCTACCTAATAAATTAAGCATATTAACATAGTCTGGTATAACTTTATTGATGGCTGAATCCTTTGAAAAATCATAAAATAATCCTTCTTCTGCAATATCGCCATACGTAGCATTGCCTCCGATCGCTAAAAGGTCTGGTACATCTTCTTTCACCAATCTCGTCCGTAATACCGTCTCGGAATCAGGAACGTTATTCTGTTCAATATCAATATTGGGGTGCAATTTTTCAAACCTTACAATTAAATGATCAAATGTCGCTACAGCTTCCGGCTTATTTTGAAAAAATTCAATATGGATTTTTTCATCAGCTGTTGTTTGATTAGTACATCCTGTAAGTAAACTGGCTATAAATGCTGTAGTACAGAGGTAACGCCACTTATTCTTCATATACGTATCTCCCGTCTGAAAATTTCGTCTATTTTATGCATAAGTAAACGTTTACTCTAATGGAATCATCAATGATAGTAAACGTTTACGTTAAGCCGTTTATAATTGGAGTGATAATAGTGTAATCACCCCAACTTGTAACTTAACCTTTATTCGCTATATGAATGGACTGTATCACGTTCAGCAATATGATGAGGATAAAGCTGGTTTATTTTTAAAGATGGATCCAATAAAAGTTGAATGGAATCTTTACCCATCTTATATAAGGGCTGCGCTACCGTCGTAAGTGGGGGAATGGCCTTCTCAGCTGTAGCTGTATTATCGTATCCTATAATGGATATACTTTCCGGTACTCTAATTCCTTTTTTATATAAAAGTGATAAGGCTCCTACAGCCATTTCATCGCTTGCACAAAATACAGCTCTTACTTTTGGGTAACTTTTCAATAAATCGTTCATTCCCTCAATACCACTCTTGAAAGAAAAATCTCCATACGTGATCATTTCATTGGTCACTGTTATTCCCACGTGATTTAATGCGTCTGTAAAGCCTTTTACACGTGGAGTTGTCGAAATGATATCGCTTTTTGTTCCTGCAATCATTCCAATATGTGAATGCCCTTTTTCTACTAAATAGGTCGTGGCATCGTAAGCAGCTTGATAATCATCTACTTTAATAAAGGGAAGGGGATAGTCTGATTGTGTTGCCACTAATACAACCGGTACATTGTTTGTTTCAATCGCTTTATAGTAATCTAGCGTGATAAATTCACTGACGATAATAATTCCATCCACCCGTTTTTCATACAATGCCTGCAAGTAGTTGATCGTTCGTTTACCATCATGATTGGTTTTACATATCATTACACTGTAACCAAACTCATGAGCTTGTTCCTCAATTCCGGCTAAAACCTCACTTGCAAATAAATCAGATACATTGGGAACGAGTACACCTATCGTTTTTGTTTTGCGATTAATTAAACCTCTTGCAACGGCATTAGGTTGATAACCAAGTTCTTTGATTACCTTTTTTACTCGTTGTTGTGTTTCATCCGAGTAGCCAGGCAAATTATTTAAAATACGAGAAACAGTCGCAACGGATACATTTGCTTGCTTTGCTACATCTTTAATGGTAATCGACATGTTTCACCAACTTTCTACGTAAACGTTTTCTAAAAAACCTTAACATATAAATAAAGCGTTTTCAATACAATTTATTTCAAAATTTGAATATTCTAACTTCCGTCAAACGACTTGTTTCATATGTAAACATTTAATCCGTTAATTTCACGATTATGTGAATGAAAAATATATGAAGCATATATTTTGAAAAAAGGGTTAATAGAGGTGGATGTAGATGTAAATGAAGGTTTTCGAAAACAAATGCCCCAGATAGAAAACGAAAACATAATATGATGTGATGTTACACACATACACAATGATAAATATACAGTTGCAAATAGTTGGAGTGAAGAGAGGTTAACATAAGCGAAATCAAAAAACCATTCACAGAAAACCGAAATTACCAACACAAAATAGGCGACTATTTCTGCCATCTTAGGGGAGAGAAACAGACTAGTTGGAGATGGGAAATGAAAGAAATCATAGGAAGCACAGTCTATAAAAAGAAGAGTCTCCAGGATAGAAGATGTGTCTTTAGAAAGCCGAAGTTCGTGGATAAAAGTAAGCGCGACTTCCGAAAGTTCACGTGAGATAGTTAAAAGATTGCTAATGCTAATTGTACAGGTAAAACAACATTCTTTCAGCTAACGGGCGCGGGTTTTATTCAAGAAGGAAGAAGCATAGTTTATCCGGACTGATCATCAATCGAATAAAAAATTTTTACCTTTGAATCTAAGCCCCAGATAAGTCATTCTATCCTTTTGTTTGAAGTAGCTATTTGTGCAAGAATAGTTCCCTTTTTTATAGTAATTTTTCTGTCTGTACATGCTTTTCAAGCTTAGACACTCATTTTCCATAAACACTATACAAATATACCCATAAAGGGGTGATACCACTTTTTTTGCAGTAACAGAATATCTTATAAAATAAATAAAATTCAAAAATATCTGAAAAATCATTGAAAAGGTTTTACACATGTGCTAGTGTGTTTTTAGAAAACGTTTACGTAGAAAGTTGGTGGAAATTACAATTATTGATGCAGCAAAGAAATCCAGTTTTATCTGTTTCTGGCATTCAGAAAAGTGATTGACGAGATTGGTTATCAGGCTAAGGCTGTTGTACTAGATATATTGCTTACTGGTTCTCAAAGTATCGAAACAATTAACAAGTGAAGTTTTAACAGGAATTGATGTTGGGATGATTGCCGGAACAAAAGGAGATGTCATTTCGACAATTCCTCGTGTAAATGGATTTAAGGACGCTATAAATGATGTTGGTGTTACGGTAACCATTCAAATGAGTACATATGGGTATTATGGTCTTCAACGTGGAATAGAAAGGGTGGTTCAAGTTTGGACTATCCAACATTTACAGCCGTATTCTGTTCAAGTGATGTAATGGCTGTTCCACAACTCACAGGCATTGACAGCCGTTATCCGCTATCCGCTGTGAGGAAGACTACAGTACCATTAACGTAAACGTTTACGTTGTTTTTAACGACTTAATTCAGTGCAGTCCATAGAGTGATAGGTTGGCAGGCAGACCTCTAAAGCAAATACTTTAGAAAGCGGTTGGGCAGTCAAATCGACAGCTTATGTATTGTGAAGTTGGAGATTTACGGATAATAATTTCAATACATCAAATCAAAATGAGAGGGAGTATTTATGATGGTAAAAGTAACTGTATGGAATGAAAATCGACATGAACAAAAAAATCCAGTTGTAAGAGAAGTCTACCCTGAAGGTATTCATGGTGCTATTGCAGCATTTTTAAAAGAAAGCGGATTTGATGCAAAAACAGCTACATTGGATGATCCCGAACACGGTTTAACAGATGCTGTATTAGAAGAAACAGATGTGCTGATTTGGTGGGGGCATTTAGCTCACGATGAAGTAGACGATGTAATTGTTAAAAAGGTAAAGCAGCGTGTATTAGATGGAATGGGCTTAATCGTATTGCATTCAGGCCATTTCTCCAAAATTTTCAAAACATTAATGGGTACAAGTTGTGATTTAAAATGGCGCGAAGCAGATGAAAAAGAGCGTCTTTGGGTAACAGATCCTAGTCATCCGATTACTGAAGGCATTTCAGAATATATCGAGCTAGAACGCGAAGAAATGTACGGGGAACATTTTGATATCCCGGCTCCAGACGAATTAGTCTTTACGAGTTGGTTCGAAGGTGGGGAAGTTTTCCGCAGTGGTTGCACATATAAACGAGGCAATGGAAAAGTCTTTTATTTTAGACCAGGCCATGAAACGTATCCAACATATCACAATAAAGATATTCAACGTGTCATTATAAATGGCGTGAAATGGGCACACCCAGTTGACAGAAAACGTCCTATATACGGAAATGCAACACCACTGGAACGAATTGCAGTGAAAAATTAAGGATATTAAAGGGGAAACTGATTATGAAAACAGTAAAAGTAGGGATTATAGGTTGTGGAAGTATCGCTCAACTTCGTCATTTACCAGAATATAAAATGAATAAAGAAGTAGAGATTGTAGCAGTTTGTGATATAAATGAACAGCGCGCCATTGAAGTTTCCAAGCAGTATGGTGCAAAAGTATATAAAAATTATGAAGAATTACTCGCAAGCGAAACGGTAGATGCAGTGAGTGTTTGTACACCAAATTATTTGCATGCGCTCATATCAATCGCAGCTTTAAACAAAGGCGTTCATGTATTGTGTGAAAAACCAATGGCTACGTCAAAAGAAGAAGCTCAGGCTATGATTCAAGCAGCAAAAGAAAGTGGCAAAAAACTTATGATCGGTCACAATCAACGCTTCGTTTCATCCCATCAAAAAGCACGTCAGCTTATTGAATGTGGTGAAATTGGAAGAATATATAGCTTCCGTACCGCATTTGGTCATGGAGGACCTGAGCAATGGAGTGTTGACGGTAAAGAGAGTTGGTTCTTTAAAAAGAAAGAAGCGTTTATTGGAGCCATGGGAGATTTAGGTGTGCATAAAACAGATTTACTTCGTTACATTCTTGGTGAAGAAATCGTTGAAGTAGGTGCATTTGTGCAAACGAACGCTAAAGATTTTGCTAATGTCGATGACAACGCAGTATGTGTGTTAAAAACAGAAAGTGGAATTATTGGAACGCTCGCATCTAGTTGGGCGTACGTGGGTCAAGAAGATAACTCCACGATTATTTACGGTGAGAAAGGAATTCTTCGTTTAGAAGATCATCCAACGTATTCCTTAATCGTTCAATACGCAACAGGTGAGGTTGCAAATTATGAGCTTGGCAAAATTCAATCAAACGATGAGGGCGGCCAAGACAACTCACATGTGATTGAACAATTCGTAAATGCTATCGTAGAGGATAAAGAGCCAGCCGTTTCAGGAGAGGAAGGGGCAAAATCTCTATCTGTTATTCTAGCCGCTATTGAATCTCATGAAACCAAACAAATTGTAAGTACCTTTTTAGCGATAAAAGAGCCAGCAGTTTAAAATCTGCTTTATAAAAATATCTTACCATATTAAGAATTTGGGACCTATAGGAGGAAAACAACGTGAAATTGGGTGTATTTACTGTTCTATTTGCAAACTATTCATTTGAAGACATGCTAGATAAAGTGCAAACAGCTGGGTTACATACCGTGGAAATTGGGACAGGCTGCTATCCAGGAAACCATCATTGCCCGTTAGATGAATTATTAGAAGATGCGAATGCGAGAGAAAGCTATAAAAAGAAAGTAGCGGATCGTGGATTGACGATTAGTGCATTTAGTTGTCACGGAAATCCTATCTCACCAGAAGAAGGGTTTGCAAAAGAATCCAATGAAACCTTACGTAAAACGATTAAGCTGGCCTCTTTACTTGATGTACCTGTTGTCAACTGCTTTTCAGGAACAGCTGGTGATCACGAGGGGGCTAAATACCCAAACTGGCCGGTTACTCCATGGCCAAATGAATATGGTGAGATCTTAACTTGGCAATGGGAACAAAAGCTCATTCCTTATTGGAAAGAGGTAGGAGAGTATGCAAAAGAGAATAACGTGAAAATCGGATTAGAATTGCACGGAGGATTTTTAGTTCATACACCTTATACCTTGTTAAAACTTCGAGAACAAACATGTGATGCAATTGGAGCGAATTTAGATCCAAGTCACTTATGGTGGCAAGGAATTGATCCAGTGGCAGCCATTAAGATTTTAGCCAAAGAAAATGCCATTCATCATTTTCATGCCAAAGATACTTATTTAGATCAAGAAAATATTAATATGTTTGGGTTAACCGATATGCAACCATATGGAAAAGTTCGCTCGCGGGCATGGACGTTCCGTTCAGTTGGTTGTGGACATAGTTTAAAAGAATGGTCAGATATGATGAGTGCATTACGCACATACGGGTATGATTATGTGGTAAGTATCGAGCATGAAGATGCGATCATGTCTATTGATGAGGGATTCGAACGTGCAGTGACAAACTTACAAACGGTTTTAATTGAGGAATCACCTTCACAGATGTGGTGGGCATAACAAGTTAATTTTATTGAAAGGTCGTTGTGGTATGAATCTACTTGATCCATATCACAATATTTTTTCAAAATCAAATTATCATAAAATTCTAGTCTATTACAAATTAAAAAATCTGATTCAAGAAGGAGAAAACAATGGCCGAGTTAAGTTTAAATCATATTTATAAAATCTACGATAAAAACGTAACAGCAGTGAAAGATTTTAACCTTCAGATTGAAGATAAAGAATTTATTGTCTTTGTTGGTCCATCTGGTTGTGGTAAGTCAACTACTCTTCGCATGATTGCAGGACTTGAAGAGATTTCAAAAGGCGATTTTTTTATCGATGGTAAACGTGTCAACGACGTGGCACCAAAAGACCGAGATATTGCAATGGTCTTCCAAAACTATGCTTTATATCCCCATATGAGCGTCTATGACAATATGGCATTCGGTCTGAAATTACGTAAATTCGCGAAAGAGGAAATTGATCGTCGTGTACAAGAGGCTGCCCATATCCTTGGTCTAGAGCAATACTTACAGCGTAAACCAAAGGCCCTTTCGGGTGGGCAACGTCAACGTGTTGCTTTAGGTCGTGCAATCGTTCGTGATGCAAAAGTATTTTTAATGGATGAACCTTTGTCCAATTTGGATGCAAAACTGCGTGTCCAAATGCGTTCTGAAATTGCTAAACTACATCAACGCTTACAAACCACCACAATTTATGTAACGCATGATCAAACAGAAGCGATGACCATGGCAACTCGTCTTGTTGTTATGAAAGATGGAATTGTACAACAAGTGGGTGCACCAAAAGAAGTATATGACGAACCTGCAAATGTATTTGTTGGCGGGTTCATTGGTTCTCCTGCGATGAACTTCTTTACTGGTACCTTAAAAGAGGGTATCTTCCATATCGGACCGATACGTATTGAGGTGCCAGAGGGAAAAATGAAAGGATTACGTGAGCAAGGATATATAGGTGAACAAATAATTTTAGGTGTACGTCCAGAAGATTTTCATGATGAGCTGATTTTCGTTGATGCCTCACCGAATACAACAATAAATATTAAAGTGGAAGTGGCAGAATTAATGGGTGCTGAAATAATGGTTTATTCACAAATTAATGATCAGAACTTTGTTTCGCGCGTGGATGCTCGTACAGAAGTGAAAGCAGGTCAACAAATGAAATTAGCTATAGACATGAACAAGGTACACTTCTTTGATAGTAAAACGGAGACTCGTATTCCACTTCCTATGAAAACACATAAAAGAAGAGAAGCTGGTGTCTTATAACAGATGTATGAACTACGAGAAATAAGTTTTTTAATTTCAATTAAAAATATAGATAAATTAGTAAGGGTAGAGTGAGGATTAATGGTGGAAAAAAATTGACGTACTTCTTCGTCATGGACTCCAATCTCGATCTGGTGCTGAAATTTGTAGGAAAAGCATCATCTTTTAACAGTGACATTAATATTGTGAAAAAGGAAAAAAGGTAGTTGAGAAAAGTAATATCGGGGGAATGGCCCTGACAGTAAGACATGGCAAAGGAGTTTAAATTTACTGCAGATGGAGACGATGAACAAAGGGCTATCGTAGCTCTAGAAAAATTTCTATTGAACAAGGAAAGATAGGAGTTAAACTTCTTAATTACTATATAAAAAAGTAAAGCTGTATAGTCGATAGCTAGTACAAGATTAACGAATTTAATCTTAACTTGCCGTAAGGTGAAGGCATACAGTTCCTTGCCAACTTGAATGAAAAAGGGTGAGTATTGATGGATGAAAAATGGTTAGTGGGTGCAGATATAGGCGGTACAACTATTAAAATGGCATTTATCAATCAAAATGGTGAGATTATATATAAATGGGAAATTCCTACCAATATAAATGAAAAAGGGAAAAATATTCCTAAGGAGATGGCTAAATCAATAGATCAAACATTAAGTGAGTTGGGGCAAGAAAAACAGAAGTTAATTGGTATTGGGGTTGGAGCACCCGGTCCTGTTAACTTGGGGAATGGTTCTATTGATGTCGCAGTTAACTTAGGGTGGAATAACTTTCCTTTGAAGGATCTTCTTGAAATGGGAACATCTTTGCCAGTCATAGTTGATAATGACGCAAATGCAGCAGCCATTGGGGAGATGTGGAAAGGTGCTGGACAAGGGTCAAAAGATTTATTATGTATCACCTTGGGAACGGGCGTTGGTGGTGGAATTATTTCCAATGGGCAAATTGTACATGGAATAAATGGGGCAGGTGGCGAAATAGGGCATATTACCTCTCTCGTAGAGGATGGGGCACCTTGTAATTGTGGGAAAACGGGATGTATTGAAACCATAGCATCTGCCACAGGTATTGTTCGTTTAGCGATTGAAGAATTATCTTTTACCGAGACACCAAGTAGACTGAGGGATTTTTACAATGAACATCAAATATTATCATCTGAGCTAGTATTTGAAGTAGCGAATGAGGGTGATGAATTAGCTAATAGAGTGATTGGGAAAGTTACCCTTTATTTAGGATTAGCATTAGCTCATCTTGCGAATGGTTTAAATCCTGAGAAAATTATCATTGGTGGAGGAGTTTCCAAAGCAGGGGATGCACTGTTAGTACCTTTAAAAGAGCAATTTACTCGTTTTGCTTTTCCAAGAGTATTGCAAGGAGTGGAGTTAGCCAATGCCACGTTAGGAAATGATGCAGGAATTATGGGAGGCGCTTGGTTGGTGAAAAAAAGATTACTAAACAGGAATGGAAATACACCTTTATATTTGTGATAGCACAATGAAAAGGTATAAGAATCAGAAAATAATAAATAATAATTTTATTTTTTACTATTTAAAGAGCATCGGTATTTTCAAAGTGCTCTTTTTTAATTTCAGCACAAAACTTATATTCTACAAGGGGATACAATGTAAATGACGAAATGGGTAGGGAAGACTAAAGATAAGAACACTTTGGCCATTCATCAAGCCACTAACGAAAAACAAGGTAACCTACTTTATAAAATGACATTATCCTTAGTTGACAATATTTATACAAGAAGAAACCGAGAAACGAAAAATTACTTGAAAGATGAGATCATATATAACCAAGGATAAAATAGTCTTGGTCCTACGAATGTATGACAGTAAGGAATACTCCATTAAAGGAATTATTTCACAGGTTTTTTTATACAGAGCTATTCAGAAACGGACCCTATAAACAACATAAGGAGCATACACTTTGCTCCTGTGTTCCCCATCATCTCTCTACTTATCTGCTACTTTGCGGTCTGTGACAGCAACCCTATGACTAGGCCAATAGAAAGTACATCAATTGCAGCCTGTTCTTCAAAGGAAATCCCCTTTTATTTGTAGGGAAAGTAAGTATTTAATGCCGACTTTATTGCTTATATTTTTAACAGCAAATAACTGGATATCTGATGTGAATTCGTGTAATCTACAAAAGTATGTTTTTTCCAAATCGTAAAGGGGGACCATAATTGAGTTCAACAAATAGTAAACAAACAACAATTGTTGCCCTTTTGCTTGCGGGTACATTTATTGCGATCTTGAATCAAACATTAATGATTACCGCGATTCCTCCTGTTATGGAGGAAATGAATATTACGGCAAATAGTGCACAGTGGCTAACTACTGTTTTTATGCTGGTTAATGGGATCATGATCCCTGTTAGCGCGTTTTTACTGGAGCGCTTTACCACCAGACAGCTTTTCCTTTCAGCCATGGGGATTTTTGCTACTGGTACATTGGTAGCGGGGCTAGCTCCTAATTTTGGAATGCTGCTGCTAGGAAGGATGATTCAGTCGAGCGGAGCCGGAATTATGCTACCGTTAATGCAAACAGTCTTCCTAATGATTTTCCCTGTTCATAAACGGGGTGCAGCTATGGGATTGGTCGGTCTGGTCATTTCCTTCGCGCCGGCTATTGGGCCCGCTTTGTCGGGCTGGGTTACGGAGACCTACTCATGGAGGGTGTTATTCTTTATCATTCTTCCAATTGCTATTATTGATATCATAGTTGCTTTCTTCGCTTTAAAAAATGTAACAGAAGTTACACGGCCAAAAGTGGATGTGCTTTCGATTGTTTTATCTTCCGTAGGTTTCGGTGGATTATTGTATGGATTTACAGCTGCAGGTAATTATGGCTGGACAGACGAGAGTACCATCATATCCCTAGGTATTGGAACAATTTCACTTGTTTGGTTTATCAAAAGGCAATTGCGATTGAAGCATCCAATGCTGGAGTTCCGTGTGTTCACGTATTCATTATTCCCGATTGCTATTATTATTGGAGCCATTACCTTTATGGGTCTGATTGGTGCCGAAACGCTCATCCCGCTATTTATGCAAAACATGCGAGGATTTACTGCGTTTGAAGCTGGATTAGCGATACTCCCTGGAGCACTTATTACCGGAATAATGTCCCCGTTCATTGGACGTATTTTTGACCGGATTGGGGCCAGGTGGTTGGTTATTGGCGGATTACTCCTCATAACCGCTTCCTCCTTTACTTTTATGGATGTTGGTCCTTCAACAAGTTTTACATTTATAATGGTAATGTACAGTATTCGGATGTTCGGATTAGCCATGGTTATGATGCCTGTTTCAACGGCCGCCTTAAACCAGCTACCTAAACGGTTAATCGCCCATGGTGCAGCAATGGATAATACGATGAAAATGATTGCAGCATCTGTAGGTACTGCAATACTTGTTACTGTGATGACATCAGCTACCGAAAATGCTCAGCAGCGTCCCGAGATAGTCCATCCTGATATGTATGGCGCGCAAATCTCATTTATTGTCATCGCTGTACTTTCGTTAATTAGCTTCCTCATTTCTTTTAAAATAAAGGATCAAAAATCAGCAGGAAAAGAGTTCGGAGAGAAGAATTAAATATTTGAATCCGATTTTTTAAGCTAAATATCCTTTTTCTCGCCGCCAGGCTACTCACCTTATTGAACTCTCTCAGTTTAAAACGTTTTTCTAGTAAAAACCCGCTTATTCGCAGGGGTTCATTTTGAATGTATGTTAACGGATATATGAAGTAACTTAGGGACATTAAGGCATCGTGAAATAAAAGAACAATGGAATTTTACCATGTTATGAACATTTTCCAACGCCGCCCCTGGAGGCTTTCCCTCCCATGTCCTATCATTCCTTCGGTAACTCATGAAATAAAAAAAGATACTGAATCAGCACCAGTTTCAAAGATTGAAGAAATGAAAATAAAAGGAACTGAAATCTAATTTTTTATTAATGGATAACTTTGGTAAAATTAGATTATAAAAATAACCAATCATCTTAGGGAGGAAGCAAATGAAGGTGAAAAAAATACATCATGTAGCTATAATTTGTTCCGATTATGAAAAATCAAAAAACTTCTATGTAAACATTTTAGGCTGTGATATTAAGCAGGAAACATATCGGGAAGAAAGGAAGTCCTATAAATTAGATTTAATGGTCGGAGGGGAATATCAGCTTGAATTGTTCTCCTTTCCTGATAGCCCCCACCGTCCAAGTTATCCAGAAGCAAGAGGGCTTAGACATCTTGCTTTTGAAGTGGAAGATATTCATCAAGCTATTGAAGATTTAGAAAAAGAAAACATTCCAGTCGAACCTATCCGTGTTGATGAGTTAACAGGAAAAAGGTTTACTTTTTTTTGTGATCCGGATGATTTGCCTCTTGAAATATATGAAAAGTAACAATTACCAGAAGGGTTATGTATATTTCGATATAAGAAAAGACTTTCATCAAGGTGCCCTAAAACCAAAATAGTATTTTAAAACGAAAATGGCAATCATTTTGTGATTTCCATTTTCGTTTCTGTATTTTTTAGGTCATAAAATCCGAATTATATATTTAGTTTTTATCAACCTAGTGCAGTATAATTTCTAATAACTGGAATAAATGTAGGGTGTTCGTTTATATTCTTAGGCAGCATGGCTCATTATCTTGTGAATTTTAAAGGAAGACTTTTCACTCCAAAAACGAACGGACTTGGAATCGCCTCCAGCTCAGTCCCTTTTACACCTTCCAATTTTGCAAATGTACTTAATAGTGTCACGAGAGCTACTTCTGCTTCTAGACGTGCAAGCGGGGCACCTAAACAAAAATGAATACCAAACCCGAAACTCAAATGAGGATTTAATTTCCTTTCTAACGTAAACCGATTAGGTTCTGCAAACTTTTGTTCATCCCGGTTTGCCGAAGCGACCCAGCAAATTACTTGTTCCCCCTTTTGGATTGTTTTGCCCCCAACTTTGACATGTTCCTTTGTAACACGGCCAATTGCCTGTATTGGAGGATAAAAACGTAGTGTTTCTTCTACCAATTTTGGTATTAAAGGTAGATTTGTCCTAGCTTGTTCTTGAATGTTTTTATCTTCTGTCATATAGCGTACGGCATTTGTAATTAAATTAGTTGTTGTTTCATTGCCCGCAACTAATAATAAAACACAGAAAGATAGTACCTCTTCTTCTGTTAATTTTTCCCCATCAATTTTTGCTGCTAATAATAGCGAAATTAAATCTTCTTCAGGATTAATTTTTCTCTCTAAAATTATTTTTTTGAAATATTCTTTAAGAAACCCACTTCCTTCCTTACGTTTTTGTGCCATTCTTTGGAAGGCTTCAATTGAACCATCTTTGGCGCCTGCCACGAGAACATCAGAATAGGTTTTAAAAAGATCCCGATCCTTAGCAGGGACCCCCAATAATTCGGCAATTATAATGACAGGCAACGGACCAGCAAGATTATGAACGAGATCCATAGTCCCCTTCTCATTAACTTGATCGAGAAGGTAAAGTGTCACCTCTTCGATTTTATTTTTTAAATCCTTCACTGCTTTAGGAGTGAATGCCTTGTTCACTAAGTTTCTCATTTTTGTGTGTCTAGGAGGGTCCATTGTCAAAATGCTTCCTTGAAGAGTTCCAGACCCTCGTTCCGATGAAAACAGTTTTGGATTTTTTAGAATATAATGAACGTCTTCATATCGAAACACATCCCAGCAGCTTCGAGCCTCGTCGTACCTTACAGGAGTTTTTTGTCGTAAACTATTAAAGATTGGAAAAGGAAATAATTGATCTGCGTTCGAAGCAATTTCGCTCATGGGGATGAGATTAGCATACTGCTCCACTGCGCTTGTTGATTTACGTTCTTGTGTCATGGTTTCATCTCTCCTTTTATTGTGCCTAATATTCATACAGAAAATAGTCATGAACCGGTTCATTAACTAAGATAACAAACTCGTAATTTGGTTTCAATTGACATAAATTGAGATATTTTTCAATAAGAAGAAAGTAATAACTCGGAAAATTTGATTCACCATATATTGAAAAACTCTTTTGAGTTTCATAGCTTCTCGTTTAAGGTCATGCCGGTACCCCAAGTCATGCCAGCAGTGTAATACTTAGCTTTTTATATTTATATTTCAAAAAAACTCTCAAGCTATCCACAAAATTCCTGCATATAATTCTATATTGATAATAAAGAAGCAGTTGGGATGAAAATTGGATACGTATGATATCAGAAAAGTGATTCATTGCTATACAAGTATGGTGTTTTGAAGGCACCGATAGCAGGATGGGTCAATCCTTTATCTGCTTTATATCCGGTAGATTTTAATAGGGACGGGATATATGAGCTCGAAGCATATCAGAGGATAGCCGGAAGGTACAATGCCGATTCACTCGGAGTTGTACAGACCGTATTGAAATGGAACGGCAAGCGTTTGGTCCAGACCGTCAGAATGTGGCTATCTTTGGAAGGGATATAGCATTTAGGAAAGGAATGTTCATGAAGAAGGTAACGGGCGAAACCTTCGCCCAAAAGTTACCGAAAGCGTGAAATGTATTAAGGGGAATTATATTAATAAAAAGTAATCTAAAATATAGCGGAAAAATGGATAGGGGGCATAGTGGATTAGGTCTTCCAATATTGATTTATCACATATTTCATGCAGAAATTGTAACGGGAGATCATCTAACAAACCATTATACCTATATTTACTGCAGTCTTATCCACTATTATTTTTAGTCTGCCACTGAAGTTTTTACCAGAAGCAATAGGTGGGTTTCTGCAAAGGGTGTGTCAATCTAGGGATGCTGGCTACAGTTAAGGGAAATATCATAACTATCGGACAGAAAGGAAGTCCTATAAATTGGATTTAATGGTGGGGGGGGAGCCGGATGTGCGGCTCTTTGTTTTTGGGGTATTGTGAAAAAGCCTATTGAGGAGAGAATAAGTTTCAGATGATAAGCTGTAGCTTGGGCAGCTGGTCCAACCTAAGGTAAATGATCATTACTTGCTCATAAGATATTGAACAAGACATCCAGATTACTCCCCCTTTTAATCTCATGACTATACTTATAATAATTTGTGGTAATTGGCGCTGTTAGTGGTAAAGTTATATAATAAAAGAATGATGATAAAACTCATAATCCACGTATATTTGGAGGGAAGATTCTTGAAGAAAAAATCGGTCAATGCGATGGAGGTTGCGAAATTAGCTAATGTTTCCCAGTCAACGGTTTCGCGTGTGTTTACTCCAGGATCGAATGTGTCTGAAAAGACCAAGAGAAAAGTGAAGGAAGCCGCATCAACTTTAGGTTATCGGCCGAATGCCTTTGCCAGGGGATTGATTATGAACAAATCAAACATGATTGGACTGGCCATGAAAGATATCCAAAATCCGTTTTACCATGAAGTTTTAGGGAAATTTTCTAAGGGGCTTCGCGAAAAGGGATATCATGTATTGTTTGTTTATACCGAAAATGATGAGATTCAACAAGAGGAGATTGCCCAATTTCTTGAATACAATGTAGAAGGTGTTATTGTAACGGATGCCTTTTTGTCCTCCAATGTGGTTTCCCATCTCCATGAAAACAACATACCTGTTATTTTATTTAACCGATACAGTAAAGACATTCCGTGTCACTCCGTAAGCTGTGATAATTATACGGCTGGTAGGCGGATTGGTGAATACCTGCTTGAACAAGGGTACAGCAAATTAGCCTTCATTACGGGTAGGAAAAATACATCGACCAGTCAAGATCGGCAAAGAGGATTTTGTGAGTTTTTAAAGTCAAAAGGGATTGATCCGGTCATTGAAGAAGGGGACTATACGTATGATGGGGCCTATGAAGCCGCATTAAAGTTATTGACACGAGAAAATCGGCCTGAGGTCATTTTCGGAGCAAATGATATAACCGCTTTAGGCGCAATAGACGCAGCAAAAACGTTAAATTTATCCATTCCTGAGGATATTGCCATTGTTGGATTTGATAACATTCAAATGGCTTCATGGCCGTCTTATTCGCTCACTACATGGGAACAGCCTGTCGATGAAATGATTGAATTAACCATCAATACTCTATTAATCGAAATGAACCAAAAGGGTTCCAATTCCAAACCAACTCTAGTATCAGGGAGATTGATCGAAAGAAATACAACAAAATCTTAAACTTTTAAAAAAACTTGACAGATGAAAGCGATTTATTTATTCTATGTTTAGAAGATTTCATAAATTCTTAATTTTCCCCATTCAAATGCATACGTATGCATTTCTGAATGGGGCGACAATTAACTGAAAAATGCATACGTATGCATTTTGAAAGTTTTAATCATAGGTTTTCAAAAACAAGGAGGATTTATATGGCAACTTATTTAAAGCAAGGTAAAGCACAGGAAGAAATTGCACAGAATGACGCACAAGTATCCGATACGGTACGTCAAACGATACTAAAAATTGAGCAAGAAGGCGACGCGGCAGTTAGAGAATTATCTGAAAAATTCGATAAGTGGTCACCAGAAAGTTTCCGGCTAACTGATGAGCAAATTGGAGAAATCATTAGCCAGGTTCCTGATCAGACCATTGAAGACATAAAGTTTGCGCAAAGTAATGTGAAGCGATTTGCAGAAGAGCAAAGGAAGTCCATGATTGATATCGAGGTAGAAACACTTCCTGGTGTAATCCTTGGTCATAAAAATATTCCGGTCAATAGTGTTGGCTGCTATATTCCTGGTGGACGATATCCAATGGTAGCATCTGCCCATATGAGTGTATTAACGGCTAAAGTAGCTGGAGTCAAACGAGTAATTGCATGCACACCTCCTATAGGTGGGGAAATCCCAGCAGCAACTGTAGCTGCAATGCATATGGCGGGAGCCGATGAGATTTACATACTCGGTGGCATTCAAGCAATGGCTGCAATGGCTGTCGGAACTGATACGATAAAATCCGTTGATATGATCGTCGGGCCAGGTAATGCATTCGTTGCTGAAGCAAAACGACAACTATACGGACGTGTGGGAATCGATCTTTTCGCCGGCCCTACAGAAACACTAGTCGTAGCTGATGAAACGGCTGATGCAGAAATGATTGCTACGGATATTCTAGGGCAGGGGGAGCACGGTCCGACTTCGCCTGGGGCATTGATTACTACTTCTCGTAAACTAGCAGAAGAAACTGTTGTTGAAATTGAGCGACAATTGGGAGTTCTTAAGACAGCAGACGTGGCCCGTGTTTCTTGGGAGGATTATGGCGTTATCATCCTGGTTGATACCATAGATGAAGCAGTACTTGAAGCAAACCGATTAGCATTTGAACATGTTGAAATTCTTACGGAAAATCCGGACTACTTCCTTGAAAATATGACTAATTACGGCTGCCTATTCCTGGGACCTGAAACAAACGTTGCATATGGAGATAAAGTCATTGGCACAAACCATACATTGCCAACAAAAGGTGCTGCACGATATACCGGTGGTTTATGGGTCGGTAAATTCTTGAAGACTGTTACCTATCAAAAAGTAGCGGAAGAAGCCAGTGCCATGATTGGGGAATATGCTGCGCGCCTTTGCCAATTGGAGAATTTTGCTGGACATGCTGAACAAGCACTTCTTCGTGTACGTCGTTATGGAAAAGTACCGGTTAATAACAAGTAAAAAAGGATAGATAAATTAACTAGTGAAAGAGGATACATAAGCTTTTTATGCATCCTCTCTTTTCAAAAAATGCACGCTCATTATTTTTGAATTTGACTTTACTGAAAGTGCAGCTAATGGGGTAAGGCGCACGCAAGACAATTTAAAATTTTACAAAATGCAGTAAACGCTTACAAAACAAACAATTTTATTAACAAACAAGTAAAAGGAATTTCTGAGTGATTCAATTTACAACTAACGAAGCTTTCACAATTCAATTTTGTGGTTTGAATATCCTACTGAAAAAGAAGGAAAACGCATCTAGGTTTTAAGCGATATAGGGGGGAAATAATGGATTTATTCATCATAATACTTGCTTTAGGGCTATTAATGTTTATTGCTTACCGTGGTTTTTCTGTCATTCTTTTTGCACCACTTTGTGCGTTACTTGCTGTCATTCTAACAGAGCCCAGCTATGTTTTGCCGTTCTTTTCTAATATTTTTATGGAGAAGATGGTTGGATTTATTAAAAACTACTTTCCTGTCTTTTTGTTAGGAGCCGTTTTTGGAAAGTTAGTCGAAATGTCTGGAATTGCTGAGTCTATCGCCAAGACGATTGTGAAACTAGTCGGCAAAAAAAGAGCAATTTTAGCAGTTGTACTAATGTGTGCCATATTAACTTACAGTGGAGTGAGTTTGTTCGTCGTTGCATTTGCAGTTTATCCATTTGCTGCTAATCTTTTCCGAGAAGCCAATATTCCTAAACGGCTTATTCCAGGGACGATTGCTTTAGGAGCATTATCTTTTACAATGGATGCGCTGCCGGGAACACCGCAAATCCAAAATGTAATTCCTACTTCTTATTTTAAGACAGATATATATGCAGCACCGATATTAGGAATTATTGGTTCGATTTTCGTTTTATCTATGGGTATGATTTACTTGGAAAGACGTCGTAAAAAAGCTCAAGAGGCGGGTGAAGGGTATTTAAGATTTAATGGAGATGGAGGAGAAACGGCAGTTGCTGCAGAAACGGTCAATCCATTACCGGTTCCTTTAGCTGTTAATACAAGTCCAGTACGACAAATATTTGCATTTATACCGCTAGTTTTAGTGGGTGTGGCGAATAAATTTTTTACTATTTCTATTCCGAAATGGTATCCAGAGGGATTTGACTTTTCAAAGATAGGATTAGATTTGTTTGGGAAAGTAGATCTTGCGACAGTAACAGGTATTTGGTCTGTCGAACTAGCTCTAGTTTTAGGTATTATTGCAACAGTTGCTTACGATTGGGGCCGTGTTACAACAGGGTTTCAACAGGGCATTAATGCCAGTATTGGTGGAGCGTTACTAGCAGCTATGAATACTGCTTCTGAATATGGATTTGGTGGAGTCATCGCTTCATTACCTGGATTCGCAACTGTACGTGATGGTATTTCACACACTTTTACGAATCCACTTGTAAATGGGGCCGTTACAACAAACGTTTTATCTGGTATTACTGGTTCTTCGTCTGGTGGAATGGGAATTGCACTTAGTGCGATGGGAGATAAGTATATACAAGCTATTAATCAATATAATATTCCTCCCGAAGTAATGCACCGTGTCATAGCGATGGCATCAGGCGGGATGGATTCGTTACCTCATAACGGCGCTGTTATTACCTTACTTGCGGTTACAGGCTTAACACACAAACAATCATATGGAGACATCTTTGTGATTACAATTTTTAAGACACTAGCAGCATTTGTAATTATTCTAGTCTACAGCTTAACTGGATTAGTCTAATAATAAAAAGGGATTAGAAGATCATGATAAATTGTACTTAAAGCAACGATACTTTACTTCAATACCAGGAGCTGATTAGCAGCTCTTTTTTGTATGAAAACAAATAAGCACTCCATATTCTAATTTTTGAAGGACGTAAATGTACTATGTCGTTATTTTATCTGGTTACGAAAAGAGTTAATTGTATCTTAAGAGTTAAAGGACACTCATGATTTTAAAAGAGTGTTTTTTTGTGCTGTAACCTACTGAATTATCTAAATTTTCCGAAATTGTATTTGACCTTAATGTAACAGCTGATTTAGAATTGATGTATATATGAAATTATGTTTCGTATATAAAACTGAAATAGGAGGAATTATAGATGTTTAATGGACATTTTGCAATTGTGTTCACAAAGTTAGTGAATTAAGTGTAAAAAATATAATTGATTTAGGGAGGTAAGTAATATGTTTAAGAATAAATTGGCGTTCGTTCTGCTTTGTTTGGCGTTAATAGTATCTGGATGCAGTTCAAGTGACGAAACTACTACAGAAAATAAGGGGAGTTCCGGAGGGAAAGCGGTAAAGCTTACTTTTACGGAACCTGCACGGTTATTGTCAGTTGCCCCTTTGTATGTAGCCATTGAGCAAGGATTTTTTGAAAAAGAAGGAATTGAAGCTAAGATTGTATCTGGTGGTGGAGGAGCACAAGTAATTGCTTCTGTATTATCAGGAGAAGCTCAGTTTGCGGTCTCAGGTCCTCGAAGTATGTTCACTCCTCTTGACAAAGGTGAAGATTTAATGGCGATTCAATCTTTAAATTCAGCGCTAACTTATCAAATTACTATCTCTAAACAATATCAAAAGAAAAAGAATGTTTCTAAAGACTCATCACTTGAAGATAGAGTTGCTTCATTGAACGGCGCGACTATTGGTACAAACCTTGTTGGTGATTCTGGAGACGTATACACCCGATATTTAATGCAAATGCATGGTGTTGATCCCAAAACTCTTAAAGCCGTCAAATTAGCAGGAGATGGATCGAAGATTGGCGGTATGCAGGAGGGGATTGTTGACGGTGGTATAGCATCGCCTCCAATGGGTTTACAAGCGGAAAGTAAAGATGTTGGTGAGATTGTAATCAATACAAGTGAAGAGCCAATGTATGGGAATATGGTCTGGGAAGCTGTTTTTGCTAAAAAGGAATATTTAGAAAAAAATCAGGAAACATCTTTGAAAGTAGTTCGGGCAATAGGGAAAGGAATGGAATTCACACGTAATAATCCAAGAGAAGCAGCCGAATCAATCGTATCTTATTTTGATGGAATTGATGTTGATATCCTAGAGGAATCACTAATCGGATTGAAAAACACTTTTAAAGGCTATGGGGAAATGAATCAAGAAGCTTGGGATAATGCCCAGGATCCATTAGTTGAATTCGGCAAGTTGTCAGGAGTTTCTACTAAACAGGATACTACTGAAGATGTTATTTGGACAAATAGTTATATAGAAGAAGCATTTAAAAAATAATTAGATAGAAAGGAGATGATAGGTAAGATGGAAAATGCACAACTTGAAAAGTTCAAATTGTCCACTCGATTTTTGGATGTTACTTACGTAAACAATAAAACTGGTGCAGAAGTGATTGCCCTGCAGAATATAAACTTAAATATCAAAGATGGTGAATTTATATGTATTGTAGGGCCGAGCGGCTGTGGGAAAACCACTTTTTTAAATACTGTAGTTGGATTACTGAAGCCAAGTAAGGGAGAAATTCTATTAGATCAGCAAAAAATTGATGGTCCCGGCAAGGACAGGGCAATGGTTTTTCAAAACCCTAGTCTATTACCTTGGAGAACAGTTTTGGAAAATGTTCTCTATGGAGTTGAACTGCAAAAGCAAGTAACCGCAGAGAAAAAGAAAGAGGCCAAAGAATTTATTGAAATGGTCGGTTTAAAAGGTTATGAAAATCATTATCCCCACGAATTGTCAGGAGGGATGCAGCAAAGGGTAAACTTGGCTCGAGCATTAACGGTGAACCCGTCCTTAATATTACTGGATGAACCATTTTCGGCATTAGACGCACAAACCAGGGAATTTATGCAAGGTGAGTTACTTAGAATATGGGATGAGACAAAAAAGACAAGTCTTTTTATTACACACCAAATTGATGAAGCGGTATTTTTAGCTGATAGAGTTTTTGTTTTTGGGGCAAGACCAGGACGTGTAGTGGAGGTTGTCGATGTTGATATACCTAGACCTAGAGATCTCCACGTGAAGCGTAGCCCGGAATTTTTAGAGTTTGTAGATCATATATGGTCCATTATTGAACAGGAGTCTTCAAAACAAGGTTTCGATAATAAAGAAAAATAATAAAGGGAAAGGAGAATAATATGACGAAGGGTACTATCCAACTAACACAGTCAAAGCACAAGATAAAAAAGGCGAAGAAAATAAAAAAAGAAAAGAAGTCATTTTTTATCAGTGTTGCTTCTATTTTAATATTCCTGTTGCTTTGGGAAGTTGCCTCTCAAAATGAATGGATAAATCCATTGTTCATTAGCTCACCAATTGAAATTGCCCAAGCGGCAGTTTTAATGGTCCAAGAAATTTCTTTTTGGGAAAATATGAAAGTGAGTGGTTACGAATTTATTGCAGGCTTTGTTTTAGCCATACTTATTGGAATTCCAATTGGTGTGTTATCGGGCTGGAATTCTAACTTTAATGCAGTCGTTAACCCTTTCATTTCAGGATTATATGTAACTCCTAAAGTCGCCCTTTTACCAGTGATCATAATTGCATTCGGAATAGGACCAGCATCAAAAATTGTTATAGTATTTTTGATGGCCTTCTTTCCAATAGTGATGAGCGCTCAAAAAGCTATGTTAACATTAGATCAAAACTTAATAAAAGCAGCAAGAACATTTAGTGCAAGTGAATTTCAAATTTTTAAAACAATCGCTTTGCCTTCGACGGTACCATTCCTTTTAAACGGTATTCGCTTAGGTATTGGTCAAGGATTAATTGCTGTAGTTGTAGGTGAATTATTCGCTTCGACTGCTGGTATCGGATATCAATTGACAAGCAATGGTCAAAATCTACAAACAGATCGCATGTTTGTTGGAGTGTTAGTCATTACTATTACTGGAATCATTCTTACTTCATTATTAGGCATTATTGAAAGACGCTTTTCATCTTGGAAACCAGAAAATAGTTAATGATATTTATAATATAAACGTTATTTTTGCAGTATTGCTTCACAAAATGGTTACAGTGTAAAAGCCCCAAGACAATATTTCAAGTAAGCTTAAATTTGGAAAAGGTAATTGTAAACGAGTTTGTAGACAAAAGGGGTTCCTTCTGAATTAAACATAGTTGATTGGAACGGAAGGTACGAGACTCCTGCGGGAAAAGCGCGTCCAAGGGAGACCCCAGAGGCGCCAAGAGCGCCGAGGAGGCTCCCGGACCGCCCGCGGAAAGCGAGTGCCTGGAGTGGAAATCAACGTTCATATTTTACACTCCCTCAAAAAAATGTAGGTAATCTTAATATCGAGTTTGTCTACAGTCTGAACAAAAGGTGCTTCCTATACGAAGCACCTTTTGTTTAGCATAATTTTCAAACCTATTCCATCTTTAAATGAAGATTTCCAATTCAATCCCATATGGAATGGGATTTCTTCAGCGATGATTACATCTCGGAATGTACTCTTATTCGTTATTTTACTGTTCCACTTCACAGCAAGATAGAAATTTTATTGAAGTTCTCGCATATCCATGATACCTTCAGATTATAGTATGGTTGGGAGGAATAGGTTTTGAACACTAAGGCGTTTTTATTGGCATCTATTACAGTTATTATTTGGGGATCTACATTCGCTGCTATTCGTGCAAGCTTACATGGCGGGTATTCAGCCGGCCATTTGGTACTTGTTCGTTATCTTATAGCATCAGGGATTTTTGTCCTTTATGCTCTATGGCCTGGGGTGAAATTTCGACTCCCGAAAAAAGAGGATTTGCTGAGGATATCGATCCTTGCATTTATTGGTATTAGTATTTATCATATCGGGGTTACATTCGGGGAACAAACCGTTTCGGCGGGAACGGCTGGAATGCTGATTGGTTCAGCACCTGTCTTCATCGCGATCATTGCTGCGTTCGTTTTAAAAGAACGCCTCGGCCTATTCGGTTGGATTGGTTTAGGCATAGGATTCATAGGGATCACCTTAATAACATTAGGTACTGCAGGCCCTTCCCTGAATATTTCTGAAGGTGCTTTTTTAGTGCTGATGTCTGCTATTGCTTCTGCAGTGTTTTTTGTTTTCCAAAAGCCACTGTTTAGCCGCTATAATCCGATTGAATTGACAGCCTATTTCACATGGATCGGTACAATACCCTTTTTTATATTTTTTCCTGGTCTATTTCAAGAAATTCAACATGCGACAATGGAAGGTCATTTATCAGCGATTTTTGTTGGTATTTTCCCTGCAGCCATCGGTTATGTAACTTGGGCAGTCGCACTATCATTAGGAAAAGCCAGTTCCGTTTCCAGTTTGTTATACCTTGAACCTGTGATTGCCATTTTCGTCGCTTGGGTTTGGCTGCGGGAAGTGCCTAGTACTCTTTCAGTCATTGGCGGCGGAATTGCGATATTAGGGGTTCTTGTCGTTAATGGGTTCGGAAAGTATAAATCAGTAATGAAAAAAGCAGCATGATAGTTGTTTAAACCAACTGGAAAAAATCGCAGCATTTTAAATTCATCATGAAGAATGAACGTTTATCCTTCTTGAACGACTCAACACATAGGAGGGCACCCAATAAAGGAATTCACCCAGGTTGCTGAGATCAATCAGTTACACCTGGGGAATTGGATTTTTTCCTCCTCTTTTAATTACTTAAAATTAAATCTATTTTTAAAGTCCCAATCCAATTTAAATGAATTATTTTCACCTGTTAAAAATTTATAATCGATATAGGATTTTTCTTTTTTAGACATTTCGTCGACAAATGGCGAATAGGTTCGGAATACCAATACATTTTTCTTTTCATCAAATTCTACAAGTCTTAGCCAGCCATTACCCCCTCGATAATTCGTTTGGTAATTGACCAGCATTTGAATGACATCATTTCCTGCTGAATTTTGTTTTACCCGATGTGCTATCCCAAAATAATGGCCATTAACCGTCATGAACACTTGATTATGGTCCTTTACAAGTTCATCCCAAATCAGCCGGCCATTAGACGACTCGACGGCGATGGTTTTATCATCCTTAACTTTAGGAAATATAATATCATGTGAGACGAGAATTGTCGGTTTATCTTTATGCTGATCCAGAACCTTTTTTGACCATTCCAGGTCCTTATGCAGATTTTTCATATCGACTATCAAGACTAAGTATTCATAACTCCCTGCCTTAGCGATTGCATATGAGCTATACCCAGAGGGAGACGACCCCTTATAGTATTTTTTATTCAAAAAACGCTGCGGCCCATAATGTGTTAAGAAAGGGTCCCCGGCCGCATAGTCATGATTCCCGGCCGCCATCATATATGGAACATCCTTTTTATCCAAAAGGGAAATGGCACCGAGGGAATTCTGCCATTGTTTTTCTAAATCACTATCGACTATGTCCCCAACAAATGTATTCATGATAATATTGTTCTTCTTGGTGTTATTGGAAATCCAGTTCATTTGGCTATTAAATATCTCTGGATTTTGGCTTGAATATTTCTGGGTATCTGGTACAAAAAGAAAATTATAATTCTTTTTATTCTTTAGAAAGGGTAAAGCTTTGTTTGATCCTTCGAATGGTTCATCGTCACGGGCATCCTGCACAAGCCATTCTTTTTCGGTTAAAGCCTTATTAGCAATTCGTATTTCCTGGATATTCCCTTTGAATAGTGCATTAAACTTATTTCCCCACTCAGATGCTCCGATGTTCCAACCTTTACCATTAACTGCTGCAATACCTATTACTTTTTCTGATTTTCCGTAATCACTTATGCCATTCAAAGTTAAAGTCGTCGTGTTACCATCATTAACAACTGCCAAATGGTACCATTCCTCAGCGTTTAAAGATCGAGACCAATTGCTTACATTATAATTTAAATTAGATGGATGACTTGTCCAGTGGATTTTTTGATCACTGGATACAGTTAAAGCAGAAAGGATTTTTTTCTCGCCTTCCATTTTATTAAGATCGGCCGCCTGTCCTTGTCTAGAAAAAAGCCCCATGACACTCTTGGAATCACTTGGCAACTTAAAAATCGCTTCAATGGTAAAACCCTTATCGAATTTCTCCGAATTGATAGGTGCATTCTTTTTGGTTTTGAAATACCTACCTGAAGGGGCGTTTTCATAGTTAGCGAACTTCAAGCTATCCACTTTTTCTTGATCATGATAATCTTCTTCAGACCATTGAATCATATTTTTTAATTCAGGCGAGGCAGGATCACCTATCGTCACTAACTCTAAATCGTTTCCATGTTTGCTTGTATCTTCTATTATTAAATTACCTTTATCGATTGAACCGGATTTAACATGTTGTTTTGTGAATTTCCAATTTGCTACGATATTGCTTCGATTATTTTCAGCAACGGAATCAGCCGATTTGGCAATACCAGGAACAATCATACATAAGAGTGAGAGACCTATTATTGCTTTTTTCATTCTCATAAAACATTCACCCCATTACATTTTGATTAAGCGATATACATTTATCCTTTTACTACCTGGATTAATTTGTAGCGAACTAAGCCTAGGTAGATTCCGTATAGCTGCAATATGGTATAGTTTGCTTATCTTCTCGATAACTTATTAAGGATGGGTAAAAAAGACTTATTCTTTTAAAGGACATCAGGAGATAAGTCCTAATTGTACGAATTATCTTGTTGAAATCAGGGATTACAACTAATTGTCGAAAGGGATTAAGATCAATATCAATATGAAGGGTTTTGTTTGCAGTAATTTGAACTTCAGATGGGGAGGTAGGAAAACAAGCATACTGGTAATTGGAGTGATTGGACAAAACGAAGAAAAAGCAAAAAAAGAGACAGCCATAAGCTGTCTTTTTTTCACCACCTACAAATCCAAGTCCAACCAAATCCGGGAGCCCATACTCTCCTACAGCGTGGAATCCATTGTCCGTGTTCCCAATGACCGCCGCCATGACCACCACCGTGTCCGTCCCAATGTCCGCCGCCATGACCACCACCGTGTCCGTCCCATTGTCCACCGCCATGACCACCACCGTGTCCGTCCCAATGTCCGCCGCCATGACCACCACCGTGTCCGTCCCATTGTCCACCGCCATGACCACCACCGTGTCCGTCCCATTGTCCACCGCCATGACCATCACCGTGTCCGTCCCATTGACCACCGCCCGGGCCAGGTATTCGTTCTCCATCTATATAATAATGCACATTATTAGGGTAATAAGCGTAATTACAATTATACATTCAAGAAATCCTCCTTTTTTGTTTACCCTTTCAGACTATGTACAAAGGGTGGGAAGGGTCCTATATGGACAATGATGGACAACAAAACAGGGCTGCCTATTTATTGTTGTCAAAATAAAAGACACCAATATTAATGGCTGTTTTTTTTTGCCTCATATTGAATTTTAAACACTATTGGTGCTTAAGTTGTTTTGTGATAATAATAAGAAAAAATTATCCCTTTTTGACTTAACAAAACTTTTGTTTTCTCGGTTGAACATCCAATCTTTACTTCCCGCAAAGAACAAGCTTGGTATGTAGATGATCGCGGAAATCATTTGCATTGGCCAGTTGACAATTATAAATTCGAAGGTGTGAGAGAAACAACCTTCTTAACAGAAAACGTAGTAAATTATCATCGTACGATCTCAACATAGATAAATGATTTGATTGGTGCTGGTTTCAGCGTAAGAGCCGATGCCTTCTGATGAATTGTTAAAAAGTGTTCCTGAAATGAAAGATGAAAATCGAAGGCCCAAGTTTTTAATGATTTCAGCAGTAAAGGGAACGAATTCTATAAATGAAGGAATCAAGTAAACGGAAAAAAGGCGTCTCTACGAAAGTAGGGACGCCTTTTAGCTATTATCATTATTTCTTTATACAATAAAGCGTTGATTATCGGCTTTAATTAGGTAATGATTAAATCAGTAACGTATGGAAAAGGGACTTTGGGGGAGGGAAAGTGGATGGAGAAGGAATTTCCGCTTATTGAAACACGACGATTGATCTTAAGGGAAGTAACAATAGAAGACGCGGGTGATATGTTTAAATATTTATCTGATATAGATGTAGTGAAGCCAATGGGATTAGATCCGTGCCAAACAGTAAATGACGTATGGGATGAAATTAAATGGTACGAATCTATATTCCAGGAAGGTACGGGAATCAGATGGGGAATTACATTAAAAGATTCCGGTAAGGTTATAGGAAGTTGCGGTTTTCTGAATATGGTCACCAAGCATCATCGAGCTGAAATTGGATATGATTTAAGTAAAGATCATTGGGGAAAAGGCATTGCTAGTGAAGCATTGGAAGCTGTTGTTATGTATGGCTATCGCCACTTTCACCTGGAAAGGATTGAAGCTTTAATTGAACCTGATAATCACCCATCCCAAAAACTCGTGGAAAAACAAGGGTTTAGAAGAGAAGGATTGCTAAGGCATTATGAATATACATGTGGCAAATTCGATGATTTATATATGTACTCACTTATAAAAGAAGATTTATTGACCTTTTAATTCATTGTGAAGACCGCTTAAAAGGCGGTCTCAATTGTCGACAAAAGTGGTTTGGAATTAAAATATTCCGAACCACTTTTGAAACTCCCTTTGAATTTTTGCCTAAAATTAAACAAATCCCGAAGGTATATTGAATGAAAGTCAGTTTGACTGCCCGCGGAAAGCGAGTGCCTGGAGAGGAAATCAACGTTCAATTTGTACATACCCCTAAAAAAACTGCAGGCAAACTCTCTTTTATTAGAGTTTGTCTACAGTCTGAGACCGCTAAAAAAGCGGTCTTTTTCTATAGCTGAAAATGCATAAAAATTATGTATATATATGAAATCTTAGTTTCCTTATTTGCTTGTATAATCACTTTCAACCTTACAAATTCGGGTTGAGTATGAAGAGTACCAATCTTTCATACCTTTTTCTTGTGCCTTTTTGTGAGCAGCATTTTCTTTCCAAAGCTTTATGGCATCCAGGGACCTCCAATAGGATACGGTAATTCCTATCCCGTTTTGATCTCTTACGCTTTCGACTCCTAAATAGCCATCTTGTTGAGCGGCAAGTTCGTTCATGAATTCCGCGGTTGAATTGTAGCTTGCGGCATCCTTATCGCTTCTTTGAGAAGTGAAAATACAAGCGTAATAGGGTGGTTCGGGAGTATTTGCAAGAAACATGAAATGATGCCTCCTTTTAACTTAATATTCAAAATGATACCATATAGGCGAGAACATGGATAGATGCCCGGTAAAGCGGGACCTTAATATCCTGCCAAGAAAACAATGAGGTAAGAAGCAGTATATATCACTGATACGGCAATTCAACGGAAGGGATTTTATTCCTGATTAACGAATATATATTACTTTGGCGGTTTTGTAAAAAAAAGGAGATGGTTATCTGATACCTTTTACAAAAGGTTATGGGGGACACTCGTTGTTCGTGTAAAAATGTGTAATCACTTTTGGAGGGATGACTAAGTGGCAGAATTGGTATATCATGTAGCGGTTTCACTGGACAATTTCATTGCCGATCAAGCAATGTTGGATGGGAATATCAATCAATCCTTTTTCTTATTTGAAGGAGATCATGTCCCAGACTTTTTATCCGATATCCAGCAATATGAAGCGGTGTTGATGGGAAGTAAAACATATGAATTTGGATTTCAATTCGGAGCTAAACCGGGTGAACCGGGTTATAAGGGCTTGAAACATTATATATTTTCGAGCTCTCTTCAGTTTGAATCGAATAAGGATGTAGAACTTATCGAAGGAAACGCCGTTGCGTTTATTGAAAATCTCAAGAAGCAAAGTGACGGAAAGCTATGGCTTTGCGGGGGAGGAGAATTGGCTGGAACGTTATTAAAACATAAACTCATTGATCAATTGGTGCTGAAAGTGAATCCAGTCATAATCGGTGAAGGCATCCCTCTTTTCGGCAGCGTTAAGCCAAGTCTAAAATTAGATTTAGTTGAAATGAAACAATATCCAAACGGAGTGATTAAACCTACATATAATATTATTTATCCTTAGGAATATGGTGGAGGGATGCTATTAATCCATTCGGAAAGACTTTCCTTCAATAGTTTGGGCTGCTTTGGAGCAGCCTTTTTCTAATGAAATTCACTGTTATTAAAAGTAAAAGTGAAAATATACAAAGAAAATTTATTAGAAATTTATTTTTAACATATATCCTTTCAGTATTACTTGAAAGGAGTTTTCTTTATGAGGAAAATGTTGAAAGTATCAAAGAATATATTTTTTACCTTGATTGTTATTATCATTTTTGTAGCAATAGCTGTTTTTATTTACCATAATTATCAAAAGGGCAAGGAGTCTTCATTAATTAGTGAAGGAACATCCGTTAATTTTAATAACAAAGAAATTAATGTATATACAGAAGGCAGCGGTGAGGATACATACGTTTTTATGTCCGGTTCCGGGATTGCTGCTCCTGTTTATGAATTGAAAGGATTATATAGTAAGTTTGCAAAAGAAAATAAGATTGCAGTCATTGAAAGAGCTGGATATGGATACAGTGATGTTTTTCACGATGATAGGGATATTGATACAATATTGGAACAAAGCAGGAAATCGTTGATGGAAAGTGGAAATAAACCTCCTTATTATTTGGTTCCACACTCAGTATCAGGTATCGAAGCTATTTACTGGGCACAAAAATACCCAAGTGAAGTAAAGGGAATCATTGCTTTGGATATTGGTTTACCGCACCAATATGTAACTCATAAAATGGGTATGGTAGATTCATTGACTGTAAGAGGAGTGAATATTTTAACGAAAATGGGTTTGCATCGTCTTGTTCCTTCTGCTGTTTATAATCCCGAAGTGATTCGGCAATCATTCTTAAGTGACCATGAAAAGGAAGTGTATAAAGCACTATCATATAAACAGTTTTTTAATGATGATATGGAGCAAGAGCTTTTACAGAGTTACAGTAATGGGAAAAAATCAGTTAACTTGCCGATTCCAAAAGGAACACCCATTTTATTTTTAGATGCGATTGCCGATGAAAATAAGGATTCAAAATATACAAAACAAAAAAATGAAGATTATGAGGAGTTTGCAGAGAAACTATTAAAAGCGGATGTAATAAAACTGAATGGGACGCACAGCATTTATTTATATGTGCCAGATGAGATATATGATCTTGCCATGGAATTTATCAAATGAATAAAGAAAGGCTTTATGATGAAAAGATATAATATTTTAATTGTTGAAGATGATTTGATGATTGGTGATTTATTGAAAAAAATTTTGCAACGCGAAAAATACAATGTACGTTGGGTGAAAGAAGGAAAAGATATTATAGATATAATCCATGAGATGGATTTAGTCATTATGGATGTTATGCTGCCAGGAGATGATGGCTATCAAATTACAAAGAAAGTAAAAAGTCTAGGTTTAAATATTCCAGTTATTTTTCTATCCGCCCGAAATGATATGGAAAGCAAACTCCAAGGTTTGACAATTGGTGAGGATTATATGACTAAGCCCTTTGATCCTAGGGAGCTATTACTAAGAATGCAGAAATTGCTGGATCATCAATATGGTACTTTCACGCAAATTAAGCATATATATATAGATGCCGAACATAAAAAGGTATTCAATAATGACTTGCATAATGAAGTGGTTTTTACTGCGATAGAGCGTAAAATATTTTTCTATTTATATGAAAATAGGGATCGGATCTTAACGAAAGAACATTTCTTTGAACATTTATGGCAGCTCGAGGATAGGAATCAAAATATCATTAATGTACATATAAAAAAAGTTAGAACAAAAATCAATGATAACACCGGTGAGATCATCCAAAATATATATGGAGAAGGGTATAGATTGAATACCTATATAAAAAAATGAAATTAAAGAAAAAATACCAGCTATTATTATTTATCGCCGTTATTAGCGTGCCATTTATATTACTGTTAATCAGTATCCTTATGTCAGTAATTTATGACTTGGCCTTTAAAACCACAAATGATGACATTCCTTTTCATGAATCATTTGCATATCCTACAATGCTTGGGGTATTCATTTTATCATTATTATTGTTAGCCTTCTTATTTTCCAAATCTATTAACTCGCTATTAAATAAAATAAATATATTGAATGAAACCATCAGGAATTTAGCTAGTGATAAGGAGATTCCGAATATATTAGAGATTAAAAGCAATGATGAAATCGGGAAATTAACTAAATCGGTGAACTTATTAATAGAAAGAACGACCTATCGGGAATTGGAACTAAAACACCAGGAGGAAATGAAAAAGGAACTCTTAAATAAATTAAGGCATGACATCAATACACCTTTAACAGCAATAAGATTACAATTGTTTTATTTAGAAGGTCAATATACGGATCAAGTTCCACTTTTACAATCACTATATCAACAAATTGATTATATTTCCGAATTAACAAATGAATATAATATTCAATCCACAGATGCGTTAGATAATTCTTATATCTTGAATGATGAAGTGAACATGCACGATTTAATAGAAATGATGGTTAAAAAATGGGGTTATTTGTATAACATGCATGGTATTGAATTAATTTATCATCCATTAAATGGAGAGTTGGAATGGATAAGTAATGACTTGTGGCTTCAAAGGTTATTCGATAACGTTTTCCAAAATGTGTTGAATCACTCGAGGGCTGATAAACTTGTGATAACCATTGAAAATAATGGACTCAGAATCAAGGATAATGGAATTGGTTTTGATATCGATAGTAAAAGTAAGGGGCTTGGCTTAAAAATAATTGAGGATATAGCTAAAACACTACATATAAAATATAATTTGCAATCAAACGAAAGCGGAACTTTATTTTGTTTTAAAGTTGAAAAAACGATATAAATCTCACTTAATTCGTTATTTTTGCGGCGTTAACATCCGGGGATTTTGTCAAGGGTTCATCAATGTTTTTCTTTTCAGATAGTTTACCTTATGCAACATAGTTATATATCACTTACTTATATAAAGCGATACAAAAAGGTTGCTATAGACCCACCCATTTTTAAGTTGATATGATATTCAAGTACTTAATTGTGGGGGGAAGTTGAATGGAAGAACAAAAATATAATGACCTCAAATTAGGCGAACGTGGTGCAATCATTAGTATAATTGCTTATATTTGTCTATCAATAATGAAACTGGTTATAGGATACATAAGCGACTCAGCGGCCTTGAAAGCGGATGGTTTGAACAACACGACTGATATTGTCGCGTCCATTGCCGTGCTGATCGGTTTAAGGTTAGCTCAAAGACCCCCCGATAAAGATCATGGTTATGGTCATTGGAAAAGCGAAACGATTGCTTCGATGGTAGCTTCATTCATCATGTTTGCTGTTGGTGTACAAGTTTTAATAGATGCCGTTGCTTCCATGCTTAAAGGTGGAAAGGAATCACCTGACATTATTGCAGGGTATGTAGGTGTTTTATCAGCAATAGCCATGTATTTTGTATACCGATATAATAAAAAGCTTGCTATAAAAATTAATAGTAAAGCCGTTATGGCAGCTTCAAAAGATAATATCTCGGATGCTTGGGTAAGTATCGGAACAGCTATTGGGATTTTTGGTTCCCAATTAAATATGCCTTGGCTGGATTCCCTTACTGCCATCATTGTTGGATTATTAATATGCAAAACAGCCTGGGAGATTTTCATTCAAGCCTCGCATGAACTTTCAGACGGATTTGATGAAAATAAAATTCATCTATATAAGGATGTAATTACAAATGTGGATGGAGTCAAGGGGATAAAAGAAATTAAAGGGAGAAATTACGGGAATAATGAAGTGATTGATGTTGTCATCCTTGTCAATTCTACCTTGGATATTAAAGAAGCACATGATATAGCGACGCATGTAGAGAAAGTGATGATGAAAGATCATGGAGTATATGATGTTCATGTCCATGTTGAGCCCAATTAATTCTCTCACTTTTTTATGAGCATTAATCAAAAAAAGGAATAAAATGGCTTTACAAACATATGAATAATATGCAATCATTAATTCATTACATTGGAAGGAAAAGGTACCTCATACAATGAAGCAGTAATCTTATCAAATAAACAGTAAATCTAAATCTATATCAATGGGTGTAATCGGTTAAATATGTTCAATGAAAATACGCGTCACTTTGTTTGCTTACCGGATTTATTGGTGAGTAAAGTGAATCACTATTTCATTTGAACAAGACTCTATTTAGATACCCTTGTGAGATTTTTTATGATTATGTTTAGAGATGGGATTCGTCTGTTCGTTTATAGGTACTAATTTATATACAACTGCTTTATCTGTTATCAAATCAGATGAGGTATATTTGGTTTATGTATATTAATTTAGTAACAGGCGATCTCTCTCTAGAAAAATAGAGGGGGATTTTTCATGTTATTTTTAAAAGCGAATGATTTAAAGAAAAGTTACGGGAACCGTGAAGTTCTTTCCGTTGATTCACTTCATCTTTACAGCCATGACCGTGTTGGTTTGGTTGGTAGGAATGGAGAAGGTAAAACGACCTTGCTTTCTATTCTAGCGGGCGTGAGGGAACCCGATACCGGTCATATAGAGAGCTATGGAACAGTCGGCTATATCCCGCAAATTGAAGAAACTGAACAAGAAATAAGCGGGGAGTTAACGAGCATATGGAAACTGCCCAATGAGAATCAAGAAATCATAAGCGGCGGAGAACTTACTCGAAGAAAAATCGCCGCAGCTCTGTCTTCCAATGCGGATGTATTGATTGCGGATGAACCTACCAGCCATTTGGATATATCCGGAATTGAACAATTGGAAAAGGATTTACAGTCTTTTAATGGCGCTATTTTGCTTACTTCACATGATAAAGCTTTCTTAAATCATCTGTGTACAACAATATGGGAAGTCGAGCAAGGCAAGTTAACTGTATATGAAGGGAATTACGAAGCGTATATCAAACAAAAGCAAGCAAAAACAGAAAAGGAAAATAAGCAATATGAAGAGTACACCCGTGAAAAGAATCGGTTGAAACAGGCTGCACAAAACCTCCAAGCCAAATCTGATTCAATTAGGAAAGCCCCTAAACGAATGGGCAATTCAGAAGCAAGGCTCCATAAACGGAGCTCCGGGAAACAGAAGGCGAAATTGAACCGTTCTGCTGAAGCGATTGAAACTAGAATCGAAAAATTAGCAAAAAAAGAAAAACCGAGGGAAGATTCCCCTATAATCTTTGATATTTCAGAATTTCCATCTTTGCATAGCAAAAGGGTCATTCGATTTAATGGCTGTTTCCTGAAAGTCGGGTCAAGGATTCTGAAACAACATATTTTTGGAGATGTCCCCCTAGCTTGCAGACTCGCCATCAATGGTCAAAATGGTTCAGGAAAAACGACATTATTGAAAAAGATAGTGGAGCGGCACTCAGATTTATATGTCGCGAAGCCAGCAAAGATTGGATTTTTTGCCCAACAACAAGAAAATTTGAATGAAAGTAAAACGGTTCTTGAAAATATATTGGAGGACAGTCCCTACAATCAAGCCTTTATTCGTACGCTATTATCACGATTAGCTTTTAAAGGAAATGATGTTCACAAACAAGTATCACTTTTAAGCGGTGGGGAAAGAGTCAGGGCTTCCCTAGCAAAAGTTTTTTTGGGAAACTATAATGTATTGGTTTTGGATGAACCTACAAATTACCTGGATATTCAAACTAAAGAGGCTTTAACCGAAGTGTTAAAGGCGTATCCAGGAACCATCGTTTTTGTGACTCATGATCGTTCATTGATCCAATCGCTTGCAACACATTCACTTTCATTTGAAGATGAACCTCCGAGATTAAGAGCTATCAATCAGGAATCAACTAAATCGGCTACGCTTAAAGATGGTAATCAAGATAAACAGGCTGAACTTCTTATGATTGAAGTGCAAATCATCGAGACACTTGGGAAACTGTCCAGTGTTATGAAGGAAGAGGAAAAAGAGGAATTGGATAGGGAATACCTCCAACTCTTAAACAAGAAGAAGGAGCTTGAAGGTTAAGTGCAATCCATTAAAGGCCCCTCTCAATCGAGAGGGACTTTTTAATGGATAAAGAGCGGTTAAAGTAGGTAGAGAGTTATTTTACACTTAAAATACCAATAAAATGGATTAGTAAAATTAATGGAAAAAAAGATGGGGAATGTTAAAATTAACCAAGTGTATAAAGGAGGGACTCATTTATTAGGACTCGTTAAATTTGATCATTTTAGATTGACAAAAAATTTGTTTACTTTGATCTGGTTTGAACTACATGCATTTGTAACCAATAGAAGGAGAAAGTAAGTAAGAAGGGGGGCAATCATGAAACCACGTATTACTGTAATTACATTAGGTGTGGATGATTTGGAAAAATCGCTGGAATTCTATCGGGAAGGCCTTGGATTTCAAACAGAAGGAATAGTGGGCAAAGAATTTGAGCATGGAGCCGTTGCCTTTTTCGACCTGCAAGAAGGCCTAAAGCTTGCCATTTGGAGTCGAAAGGATATAGCGCATGAGGCCAAGGTTCCTTTGTCTCCGAAAAGTCCTACTGAATTTACCCTTGGTCACAATGTAGGTAGTAAAGAAGAAGTGAATATTGTGTTGGAAAAAGCAAAAAAAGCTGGCGCGATCATAACCGATCCGGCACATGACACTTTCTGGGGAGGATACTCTGCACACTTTCAAGACCCTGATGGACACCTTTGGGAAGTCGTTTGGAATCCGCAGTGGGATATTAAAGAATAATGAAAGCCTGGTTGCAGCGTCATCTCCAGAATAAGGAGAATGCAGAAAGCGAATGAGGTAAAAAATTGAAAAAAGCACTTTACCTAGGGGGTTAAGTGCTTTTTTTTTGCAACAAAGCATGACTTTTGGTTGGTCCCTCACACTGTCAAGGTTTCCTAACATTTTTATCAGTTACGGCGGCAACTACCGTTCCAGCTTATTTTTCTTCTTTTGTAATCGCATATTTCGCCAACCTGCGCATAAATAATGACTGAGTAACGCCCAGTGCTTTTGCCGCATCGCGGGTTGTTTTATGATGATGGAATGCTTGTGTGATCATTCTTTTTTCGACGCTTTCCAAAACTTCATGTAAAGAATTTCCTGCATTTAAAGAGGTAGAAACGTCTTCGCAGACTGAATCGATCAAGCGTTTTGGCAAATCCTGAATTGCAACTTCATTCTCTTTTGCCATAATGACAAGCTGCTCAATTATATTTTCCAATTCCCGTACATTTCCAGGCCAATGATAGTTTTGAAGCACTTCGACCACTTTTGTAGAAAGCACTCGTTTATGGTTATGCAAGTAATTAAACTTCTCCAAATTATACTGAAGGAGACAAAAGATGTCTTCCTTCCGCTCACGAAGCGAGGGTATGCGGATTGGCAAAATATGGAGGCGGTAATATAAATCAGCCCGGAATTTTCCTTCTTTGACCATATCCTCCAAATTACAGTTGGTAGCTACAATGATACGCACATCGGCTTTTACCGTTTGGGAAGCTCCAATCGGCATGTACGTTTTATTTTGCAGCAATTGAAGGAGTTTGGGTTGTAAAGAATGTGAGAGTTCGCCAATCTCGTCTAAGAAAAGGGTGCCTTTCTCCGCAAGTTTGACAAGTCCGGTTTTGCCGTTCGCATTTGCTCCGGTAAACGCTCCTTTTTGATAGCCGAACAGTTCGGATTCCAGGAGCAATTCCGGAATCGCTGCGCAATTAAGATGGATAAAAGGACGATCTTTCCGGTCACTCAGATGATGAATACGTTCCGCTATAAGCGTTTTTCCAACACCTGTTTCCCCTGTAATAAGAACGGTCGTTTCCACACAGGCAACTTTTTCAATTGTTTCCTTGAGCATATCATAGACCCGGCTTTGTCCGATAAAAAAAGGGACTTCTTTGGTCCGTACAAGTTTCGCTTTGAGTTTTTGTAATTCTTGTAAATAATACCGAAAAGCAGAATCCAATTCTTCAATTTTAATTTGAGAACTGTAACCGACGAAATCTGGAATATCATAACCCAATGTGACTGCATATTTTGGTTCATCATTCTTGTCCAATATGAGATGTCCTGTAATTACCCCTGTTCCTTCTCCACCTTGTTGAATGACGCTGACATTTTGTTTCTTATCTAAAACTATTTTTGCAACAGACGGCTTGAAGAACCCCTCTTTTTCCAATTGTGAGACGTTTTTCCCGATTAGCTCCTCTTTCTTTTTCCCAATCAGCTTACAGCTCATGTCGCTAACAAAAAGAATCATACCGTTCTTATCGGTTATATAAATAGGTTTATTCATGAAGTTCATGATTTTGAATAAATATTCCGGTTCGATGGTTGACATATTCTGATTCATCACTTGTCTCTCCTTTGATAACGGATGGATCCACCGTTTATTTTGAATCGAAAATAATTCAATGTTCATCATTATTTTGAGTAGCGTTGATTCAATTTCGATTCATTTGAATCGATTCATAAAAATTATACTCTAAACATTTAGAAGATTCACATAAATCAACCCGTTTACGTCCTTTTTTCATTGTAAAGTGATCTTTTTCTTGGCGTAAAACTTGCATAAACAATTTGATGTAAAGGAGGTAATGAGATCCATAAGAAAACAAAAAATAATGCACTTGAGTTAGTAAATTCGTAAAGAACTAAATTGAAGAACTGTCGTAAGAGGAAGTTGCCTTTTTACAGAAACTTGGTGCAAGCTGCAATCCATTATTTGCTGGGCATCATTAAGGGGAGGTTATGATTTGTGAAGCGTATGGCTGTTCAAGGGGACAACAGGAAGTTCATTTTGTCTCTCCTATTTGTGGGTTATATGGTTTCTTATATGGACCGGTTAGTTATGAATCTTGCTTTGGTGCCGATTGGTCAAGAATTCCATCTTAGTCCGACTGCCACGGGAACAGTAATCAGCGTCTTCTTCTTGGCTTACGCCATCATGCAAATTCCGGCCGGCTGGCTGACAGATCAGTTGGGTTACCGAAGGGTGATTATTTTTTCTATTGTCCTCTGGTCGCTTTTTACAGTCTTCACCGGTTTCGCTTGGTCGTTTACCGCTTTAATCGTGATTCGTTTTTTGTTCGGAATTATGGAGGGGGGATATCCTGCTGCCTGTGCAAAAGCCATCGCTGAGTATTTCCCTCAGAAAGAACGAGGTAAGGCACAGTCCATCTTAATGTCATCGAATTCGTTTGGCGGTCTAATTACGGGTGTTCTTGTGCCAACACTCCTGATCTGGTTAGGCTGGAGGAACGTGTTCTTTGCTCTTGGAGCAGCAGGTGTGATTATTGGAGTACTGCTTTGGAAATACATTCGGAGTCCGATTCAATTGGAAGAAGCAAAAGAACAACAACCAGTAAACAAGGATTCCATGCTCTCTTTATTGAAAACTCGTCAGACATGGGCATTGGTCCTAACGTGGTTTTCAATCAGCATTGCTTCGTGGGGCACGTCTTCATGGTTGCCCATGTATATGGTAACAGTACGCCATTTAGATTTGGTTTCCGCAGGGTTGTTGGGACTCCTTCCAACTACGGCCGCAACTCTGGGAACGGCAGCGGGTGGTTGGTTGCTGGTCAGATTTTCCGGTAGGGAGAAAATGTACTTTTTAATGAATGGACTTTTTTACACAGTATTTTTATTTTTAGCACTCTTCGCACCTAATGTTGGAATGGTCTTTACCTATTTGACACTGTCATCAATCTTTTATGGTTTTGTGTTTAGTGCAGTATACGCACTCCCTCACAAATTGTTTGACAAGAGTGTGATTGGTTCCGCGATTGGAATTATGAATCTGGGATCGATGATTGGTGGATTCATTGCACCGATCATGATGGGTGTACTCATCTCAGCATTAAAAGGTTCTTACGACGGCGCTTTCTGGTTCTTAATTGCGGCTGGTTTGTCCTCCGCGCTGTTCGGACTAACCATTCGAAACAGCAATCATGTTTCTCACGGGGACGTGACTGATCAAATACAGTCGAATGTCAAAGTAAAATAGTGGTCTTTGGCTAATGGGAATACAAATTTAGTAAGGTGGAATGGAAATGTTGATCACGAATATCAGCAATCCGATGGATTAATGCTATAACAAATAACGGGGTGGTAATGATGCTAAAAAACTTATTTAGTAGACTTCAAGAGGTATATCCGGAGTTGGTTAAATTTCGCAGAGATCTTCATATGTATCCCGAACTATCCTTCCATGAGGTAAATACCCCAAAAAAGATCGCTGATGTATTAACAAACTTGGGATTGGAAGTAAGAACTGAAGTTGGCGGAAGAGGAGTAGTTGGAATCTTGAGAGGAGGGAAACCGGGCAAAACAGTAGCGCTGCGGGCGGATTTCGATGCATTGCCGATATCAGACGAGAAAGACGTGGAATACAAGTCCCGTATTTCTGGGGTGATGCATGCCTGCGGCCATGATGTTCACACAGCTGCTTTGATTGGAGTAGCCAAAGTATTAAGCGAAGTGAAGGATGAGCTCGGAGGAAATGTTGTCTTTATCCATCAGTTTGCGGAAGAGGTAATTCCAGGAGGAGCAAAGCCAATGATAGAAGATGGCTGTCTGGATGGAGTCGATGTCATTTATGGAGCCCATGTATCTTCCATTCTTCCGATTGGTATGGTTGCTGTTGGAGAGGGATATATAATGGCTGCCGGAGATACATTTGAAATTGAGGTTTATGGGAAAGGCGGGCATGGAGCAGCTCCTCATTTGACGGTAGATCCAATTGTGGTGGGCAGCCAACTGGTGCTCAATTTGCAGCAAATCGTCAGCCGCCGCGTTGATCCATCTAAAACAGTTGTTGTCTCGGTTGGTTCTTTTCAAAGCGGACAGGCTTCTAATGTCATTCCCGACACGGCCAAAATTACCGGAACGGTACGAACCTTCGAGGAAAGCGTTCAAGATTTGATAGAAAAAGCCATTGGGCAAATTGCAACATCCACCTGCGAAGCCGCAGGAGCCACTGTGAAATTTAAGTACGAGAGAGGATATCCCACTTTGTGGAATCATCCGGATGAAACAATAAAAGCGGACAAGTTAACAAAAAATCTTCTGGGAGAGGAAAAAGTGATACAAATCCCGCCGTATACGTTAACAGGAATGGAAGATTTCGCCTTTTATCTGCAGAAGGTTCCTGGAACATTTTTCTATGTGGGAGGTGCGAATCCGGCGATGAATGCGATATACCCGCATCATCATCCGAAATTTGATGTAGATGAAGAGTCAATGTTGTACATCGGAAAAATGTTTATTGCATTGGTTTTTAACTATCTCTCAAACAGTATTATTGATGCTGATTCTATGACTCAAGTAGAAGCTTAGTAGAAATCAATTACGTTTTGTAGGCTGAATTGGCTGAAAAACTAGAACCCCACAAAGCATAGTCATTAGAACTTGTTTACAGAAAAATAAGAGGTGATCGTATGTTTGCTGATGTTGTATTTTTAAACGGACAAGTCATTACCGTCGATTCGGGCAATCGGATCGCAGAAGCAGTTGCCGTTAAACGTAACCGAATAGAAGCCGTCGGAACAAACAAGGAAATCAAACGTTGGATTGGAGAAAGCACCAAAGTGATGGATTTGCAAGGTAGGACTCTACTGCCAGGATTTATAGATTCGCATTTGCATCTACTCGGTTATGGACTTACAAGGCTAGCGATTAATTGCAAAGACGCATCGATTCAATCCAATGCAGATATTATCGGTGAATTGAAACGGAAGGCGGAATCTACCCCTGAAGGAGGGTGGATCGTAGCAGTAGGTTACAACGAAATGTTCATGTTGGAAGGGCGGTACCTAACCCGCAATCAGCTGGATGAGGTGTCGACGGAACACCCGATTCTAATTGTGCGACAATGTGGCCACATTATGATTGCGAACAGTAATGTGTTGGAATTGACAGGTGTAAACGACCAATCGGTCGATCCGGAAGGTGGAGTGTTCGGTCGGGACGAGTCCGGGAGATTAAACGGGCTGCTAGTGGAAGCAGCCATGGATCCGGTAAAACGTGTCATGAATCCGACGGAAGAGGTCTTGGCCAGAGCGGCGGAAATCGCTTCGCGCGATTTCGTATCGTTAGGCATTACGACAATTCATGATGCGGGTGGGTACGAGCCGGTCAATCTTCGCATCCTACAGCAAGCGGTTCGTTTTGGTCGCTTAAAGGTTCGGGTGTATGCAATGGTCGTTCACGAGCCTAACTTTATCCGAATGAGAGAGACGTGCCTGTCCACTGGGTTCGGCGACGATCGATTTCGTATCGGTCCGGCGAAAATCTTTATAGACGGAGCCAGCACCGCGCCGACGCTTGCGACGCGTCAGCCATATGAGACGAATCCGGAAGACAGCGGCATTCTGTACTACACGCAAGAGAATATGAACGACGCGCTCATCGCAGCCCATCGAGATGGTTATCAAATTACGGCTCACGCCCAGGGCGATCGGGCGATCGAGATGTTGTTGAATACGTTCGAAGAAGCGCTTAGACAATATCCGCGGCACAATCACAGACATCGAATCGAGCATGCCGGTTTGGCGATGCCCGATCTCATCGAACGAATGGCTAAATTGGGCATAGTGACCGTTCCTAACCCGAACTTTTTCACTGAATTTGGAGATATATACATTAAGCACTTCGGCGCTCGCAGCGACTATTTTTACCCAATTGGAGCCTGTTTAAAAGCTGGCATTGTCGTAGCAGGAGCCTCGGATAGCCCCGTCTCGAACTGCAATCCGCTTATCGGCATTCATGGGGCGGTCAACCGACTGACACCTTCCGGCGCGGTCATTGGGGAAGAGCAGAAAATCTCCGTCATAGAAGGGATTAGGCTGTACACCTGGAACGGAGCCTACGCAAGCTTCGAGGAAGACCAAAAAGGAAGCATCGAGGTAGGGAAATTAGCAGATTTGATTGTGCTAAACAACCGAATATTGGATGTAACAATCGACAGTATTGATCAATTACGGGTTGAAATGACGATGATTGACGGGGAAATCGTTTACGAGCTGGGGAAATCTCCGGATGCAAATGATGCGTTGGAAGAAACCATTAATTTCATTATGTAAATATTCAACTACGCTATATCATTCTATTTTTAATGAAAAGTGTAAAGAAAATATATGAATTTGATACTAGGAAAAGAAAAAAATGAGCTCTAGACTAGGCTAGTCTAGAGCTACAGATTGTCATAAAAAATTCCTTTTAAAAAAATGTGATTTCAAAAAAGAAAGCAGGAAATTGACAGTGATCAATTTCCTGTTTTTTTTGGTGTTCTTGGGGAGCTACGAGAAGGGTTTTTACCTATTTTTATCAGCAATGGCTATAAAACTGCACTATGTATTCCTATGATTTAAAAGTTTGTAACATAAACCATATTTTCAATAAAAATATTGACATAATCAATATAACGTTATAATGTTTATTTATTGGAATAGTTTGTTTTTTCAGACTCTTATTCAAAAGGGGGAAAGGTTATTGAATAGTTTTATGGGTTTACTCGAAATGAAAGTGCTTCCAGTCGCAAACAAAATTGGTTCACAAAGACATCTGCTGGCAATTAGGCACGGTGTTCTAGCAACACTTCCATTGACGATCATTGGATCATTCTTTGTTATTTTGTTGAATTTTCCGATTGATGGATATGACGAATGGATTGCACCTTATCGTGCCGCTTTGGATGTACCGTTTCGGTTTACAGTGGGAGCAATGGCTTTATATGCAGCTTTTGGGGTTGGGTCAGCGCTTGCAGGACATTATAAATTAGATCAACTCAGTGCAGGCCTTCTATCAGTCTTAGCTTTTCTGATTACATGTGTTGTGCCTACCCAAGTCATGGAATCCGTTCCAGGGGTGATAGAAGCGGGTCGCTGGTTACCTATCAGCTCTTTAAGCGCAGCCTCTTTATTCGGGGCAATCGTAACATCGCTGATTTCCGTTGAGATTTTTCATTTTTTGATTAAACGCGATATAAAAATCAAATTACCGGAAAGCGTTCCGCCAATGGTTTCGAATTCCTTTGCAGCCCTGATTCCAACATTGGTCGTGGTCCTTCTTTTCTGGGGCATTCGCTATGGTTTAGGCTTTGACATTAACTCGATCATCACTACTTTGGTGTCACCTCTCAAAAATTTATTGGTGGGTAATAGTTTAATAGGTGGTCTGCTTACAGTCTTTCTCATCGTTTTCTTTTGGTCGCTGGGTATTCATGGACCGGCAATATTGGGTCCGATCATACGGCCGATGTGGGATTCGGCGATTCTCGAGAATATGGATGCATTTGCAAGAACGGGTAATGCGGCGAATTTGCCCAATCTATTTACCGAACAATTCATTCAATGGTTCGTATGGATTGGCGGGGCGGGATCGACATTATCACTTGTTGTACTGTTCTTATTTTCAAAATCGAAGTATTTGAAAGAGCTGGGTAAACTGTCCTTTGTTCCAGGGATTTTTAATATTAACGAACCTATCATCTTTGGAGCGCCAATTGTCATGAACCCCATTTTAATGGTTCCGTTCATTGTTGCTCCCTTGGTAAATGTCATAGTTTCCTATACATTCTTTCAATTAGGGTTAATACCGATGATAATGGCTAAGCTGCCGTTTACGGTCTTTAGTCCCATCGCAGCTGTCATCAGTACAAATTGGACAATCATGGCCGGGGTTCTGGTTTTATTGAATTTCGTCATCTCTTTAATGATTTATTTTCCATTTTTCAAGATGTTCGAGAAGCAGCATTTACGTGATGAAAATAAAATAGAAGCTGGACCAGAAGAAAAGAAAGCGGGCATTAAATATGCTTGAAATAATATCCGCAACTCTATCATTTGTAGGGGCACAAATCATTTTTTTCCGAACAGGGCTAGGTGAAAAATTAACACCCTGGAAATCGGTTGGCCTGTCTATTTTAATTATTAGCTTTTCTATCTTTCTGTTTACCGCAATGGGATCGACTTATTATTTAATTGTCATTGTACCAACGATTATTTGTTCTGTAATGGTATCCTCCCGCTACCGCGACTATTTAATGGGATTACAGGCTAGGCGGGATCAATGGAAAGAAAGTAGAAAAGGAGTGAATGATAGCTTATGAGAAGATTAGGTATTTCAATTTATCCGGAACACTCTACACCGGATAAAGACAAGCAATATATTAAACTTGCCCATAGTTATGGTTTTGAACGAATATTCACGTGTTTATTATCGGTTTCAAAACCATATGAAATTGTCATGGAAGAATATAAAGATATTATTTCTTATGCAAAAGCGCTACATATGGAAGTCATTCTTGATGTTGCTCCAGCTGTTTTCGACAAGTTTGATATTAGTTATGATGATTTAAGCTTTTTCGCAGAAATGGGAGCTGACGGTGTTCGTCTGGACCTTGGATTCGATGGCTTGAAAGAAGCTAAAATGACCTATAATCCTTATGGATTGAAAATCGAATTGAATATGAGTAATGACGTCGATTATTTATCGAACATTCTGACGCATCAGGGGAATAAAAATCAAATCATTGGCTGTCATAATTTCTATCCCCAAAAATTCACAGGTCTTCCTTACGACTTCTTCATCGCCTGCAGTAGACGTTTTAAAGAACATGGCATTCGTACAGCTGCATTCGTTACTTCACAAACCGGTGATATAGGTCCTTGGAATATAAATGATGGATTATGCACATTAGAACAGCACCGTGAACTTTCAATTGATGTACAAGCCAAGCATCTATGGGCAACGGGTTTAATTGATGATGTCATCATTGGGAATGCTTACGCGAGTGAAGAGGAATTAAGAATGCTGGGAACCTTACAGCGTGACATGATCGAGTTGAAAGTGGAACTCCATTCGGATGCGTCACCAATTGAGCAAAAGGTTGTGTTGGATGAATTACACCTTCGCCGTGGTGATATCAGTGAGTATATGGTCCGTTCAGTGGAGGTCCGGAAAAAATATGCAAATGAAGATTTTGCAGTCCGGGAAAGTATCCCACAGCGCAAAGGGTCCGTTTTCATCGGCAATGATTCATTTGGGAAATACAAAGGCGAACTTCAAGTCATCTTGAGGGATATGCCATTGGATGAACGAAAAAATGCAGTCGCCCATGTTGTACAAGAGGAACTTTTTTTGCTGGATTATATTAAACCATGGGGCACATTTAGATTGATTAAATAACCTGAACCTAAATTTTAAGGAGGAATAATGATGAATATACTATTATGCTGTTCTGCAGGAATGTCCACTAGTCTATTGGTTAATAAGATGGAGAAAGCGGCGGTGGAAGAAGGATTGAACGTGAAAATCCAGGCTGTTGCCACAATGGAAGTAAGAAACCATATAGATGAGGTCGATGTTATTCTTTTAGGACCTCAAGTTCGTTATTTACTTAATGATATAAAGAAAATAGGGGATGAAAAAGGAGTACCTGTAGATACGATAAATCCAATGCATTATGGATCATGTAATGGCAAGGAAGTATTGCGTACGGCCCTTCAATTAATTTCAAAATAACATACTATCATAAGGAGTGGTAAAATGACGAAAACGAAAGAGGATCTATCAGAATTATCATTTCAATTAATTCTCCATAGCGGGAATGCCCGCAGTTGTGCAATGGAAGCCATCACCTTGCAAAAACAAGGTAAATCAAGCGATGCCCAGGATAAATTAAAGGAAGCAGAGCATGAGTTTGTTGCTGCACATAAAATCCAAACCGCATTGATTCAACAAGAAGTGAATGGTGAGAAATTCGATATTCCAATGCTCCTGATCCATGCTCAAGATCACTTGATGACTTCCATGACAACAAAAGATTTAGCGATAGAAATCGTGGAATTACACGAGAAAACACAAAGGAACTAATGAAGTGATTCATGCTGATGAATTCCATTTAAGAGGTTGCTGCGGCAGCCTTTTTCTTATGGAACAAACGGGTGAAATTGCACGAATAAGGCGGCGATGCATTTCTTTAGCATAGGTTCATGAACCTATGCTCCGTGATGTTAAGGGTCACTCAAGATTAGGATTCTCCGAAATTTTAAATTATACTAATGTTCATGACAGTAGCAAATGATTCTGACATAAATTAACGAAGGATAAACATGATGGAACGCAGAACAAAAAACTGATTAGCAAGATTAATCATGTTATAAAAGGGGAGAAAAACATGCAAAGAGTCAATCTAACTGAAGATTTTAGTCTTTCACGCATTGTACACGGTATGTGGAGGTTGGCAGATTGGAGATTTCCTACAGAGGAAATCCTATCTCTTATTGAACATGGAATGGAGCGGGGCATCACTACATATGATCACGCCGATATATATGGCAGCTATACGTGTGAGGAGATTTTTGGGAAAGCACTTTCATTAAAGCCATCTTTACGCGATAAAATGGAGATCGTTACGAAATGTGGCATAGTTCTTAAATCAGAAAACCGTCCTTCCCATAAAAGTCATCATTATGACACAAGTAAAACTCATATAATAAAGTCTGTTGAACAATCTCTTATGAATCTTAAAACGGATTATATTGATCTGTTACTTATTCATCGTCCGGATCCCCTGATGGACCCTGCGGAAACGGCTGAGGCGTTTAATCAATTAAAAGAATCAGGAAAGGTCCGTAACTTTGGAGTATCGAACTTCAAAAAACCGCAATGGGATATGCTTCAATCTTATCTAGAATATCCGCTTGTGACGAATCAACTGGAGCTTTCTGCATACAATCTAGAAAACTTCGAAGACGGAACCATGAACTTATGTCAGGAAATGGGCGTGGCGCCGATGGCATGGTCACCGCTTGCAGGAGGAAGCATCTTTGAGGAGTCGAATGAAAAGGCTGTCCGCTTAAGAAAAACGTTAGAAATTGTGAAAGATGAAATCGGTGCTAACGGAATAGATGAAGTAATGTATGCATGGCTGTTGAGACATCCTGCAAAAATCATGCCGATCGTTGGATCAGGTAAGAAAGAACGATTGGACAGCGCCATTGATTCACTAAACCTAAGCATGGAAAAAGAGCAATGGTTTAACATATTAACAAGCTCGATGGGACATGATATTCCGTAATGAATTGTACCTTTGAACAAGAAACCTTGCTTTCATTAATGGGGACCTCCGTAAAGAGGTCCCCATTCTTAAATTTCAAACAATGACGAGATGGACTTTCACTTTTCAAAGCATGATTTTTGGTGAATTTTTTTTAGTGCTATTAAGATTTTGCCATATAATAAAAATACTATTTGATTTTCGAGGTGAAACAACATGAAAATCGGGGTAATAGGCTCAAAGTATTTTGTTGGAATCCATATCAATCCACTTTCCCATGTTTCCTAAGGTACAATTCATTTCCTTTCAATATGATATGTGGAAGAAAGCAGTCTATTAATAGAAAATGCGGGAAAACAAACCGATCTATTAGTTTTCAGGTTCCATACCTTTTTTATGGATACGAAAAGGTTAAAAGGAACTTAATAGAAACTATTTATGTCCCATCTTCTGGACTTTCAGATAATTCTTGCTCAATACCTTCTATTTGACTTTCACTAACTGTGGTCTTTGTGACATTCTTCAATAATTTTAAATATTTTTGAGTATTACACTTCCAGGGTTCGGTCAAATACTAAACAGTAAATTTTTGCATCAAAACTCTTGTGACAGTCGTTTTTCCATTTCTGTTATTGAAGGAAGGGCAGACATTTTCAATGATGGAATCTCCTGATTATTCAAGCCAGTAGCAATGATAATTACTATAAAAGTTCATTGAAATTACCTTGTTCCAAACTATTCAAATAAATAGCTGAAACACTCATTCATTTTATTCGAAATGTTTTGTCTTTCTTATATTTAGATTTAGCTAAAGAAGAAGGCATTGTCGTTTGCAGTCCCGTAAAGGAGACTTCTAACGACAATGCCTTTCATAAAGACCTTCTATTATTTGTTAAAATTAAATGGGATATACAATGACCTGCGCGTAAGCGGGATTTTGCTGGGGATTGCCATGGGTTGGTACGGTAAATAAGCACCGTGCTGGATCCATTCGTATCCGCCTTATACGCTACGCCCAGAATCGCCTTGCTGCCGCTGCTGATGATTTCTTTCGGATTGGAATGGGCTCAAAAATTGCCTTTATATTTTTGGGATTGATATTTCCTATCCTGGTAAACACCGTTACGGGATGCGAACGGTCGATGCCGATTTGATCAAAGGCGCTCGCTCCTTCGGGGCGAAGGATCAGCAAACCTTTCTGACGGTCGCTTTTCCCGTAACGATTCCAGTAATCTTGACTGGCTGCGCGCTTAGGATTGAGGCATACCCTGATCGGGATTGTTGTTGGGGAACTCTATGCGGCAACCGCCGGAATCGGGTTTATGATGGCGGTCGCCGGATCGACCTTCCAAACGGATAAACTGATGGTAGGCATTCTCATCATGCTTTGTCTGGGGTGGCTTTGACTGAAGTAGTCCGCAAGATTGAAAAAAGATTTGAGAAATGGAGGCAATAGTCCTACAAGAAATCGCCAAACAAGTTGGGTTTGTACAGCGATCTATTAAGTATCAAGCAGATGAACTCATCTCTCTTTGTGTGTGGCTCAGCCAAGAAGCGTTCGTCATCACTTATGCAAATATGTAGTCGATTAGAGGCTTCGACGGGTGTACTATAGAAGAAACTCGTCAACAAAAAGTCTTTGCTCATTAGAGCAAAGGCTTCTTTATATTCTAAAAAAATTATCGTTATCTGATAATTCAATAATTTCAGCTTCTTCGATTAAACCTTGGTCAATACTTGACACTCATTCTCTTAAAATAAGGACTATGTATTGTCTCTTTATATCTTTTGATAATTTAAAAATAGTATCAAGTTGGTTAATAAGTAATATAATGAGGTTTTTACGCATATAAAGAAAAAACACTATGTTCTCTTAATAGTCCATACAGCAAATCCTTCCTCCGCTTGTGATTTTATTGTGAGATTTAAGAAAAATGATAGGTAGAAGGTGACAAATATGGAAGCAATCGTCCTAGCTGCTGGATATTCCAGCCGAGCGAATGCATTTAAAATGACTTTGCCGATGGGGCAAATGAGCGTGTTGGAGCAAACGATCTCTAAATTTGAAGGATTATGCAGCAGGGTCATCGTCGTAGCTGGATTTCAAGCGGAAATCATCCAAGAGGAAATTGTCAAAATTATCAGTGAAAATGCCTATTCATTTCAGATCAAGTTTGTTTATAATGAAAACTTTAACCAGGGAATGTTTCATTCCATTCAAAAGGGCTGCAACGAAGTAAATGCCCCAACCTTCTTTATAACACCCGGCGATTGTCCGCTTGTAAAAAAAGAGACTGTTCAGCTACTAGCAAAACACAAAGGAAACGTGGTTATTCCCAGCTTTGACTATAAAGGCGGCCATCCCATTAAATTATCAAGCGAAGTGAAACAGAAAATTCTCGAAACCAATCCAGAAAGTAATTTGCGTGTGGTCCTGGGCGGTTACGAAAAGCAATACATGAATGTAGATGATGCGGGAGTATTAATGGATGTTGATACACCGGAGGATTACCAAAAAGCCATTGATTATGATAATGCTTTAAATTTCTCGAAGTAAAAATAAAAATAAAAACTACGAAAATCTTGAATAGAAATGAATCATAAAAGATCATTCTCATTGATAAAATCATAGGAAGAGGTTTCTATTCAGAATATGTCCCATTAAAAAAATGAGTCGAAGGGTGTTGTTGCAATGAATCTCAAAGACATAAGCACCTCAGTGCCCAAAAAGGACCATAAAGGTAAAGTATCGGGCCAGTTGCCCTATATTAGTGACGTAAAAGTGGAAAATATGGTTTATGGTGTTTTGTATCGATCACCAATTGCTTATGGAAAAATCATATCCATTCAATTACCTAACCTTCCGGAAGGGTATGAAGCTGTTGGAGCAGAGCATATCCCCGGACCGAATTATGTCAAAATTATCAAAGAAGATCAGCCCATTTTTGCCAATGAGTGGGTCAATTATATTGGTGAGCCAATTCTCATGCTCACGGGCAAAGACCTAGATATCCTGTACAGTTTGTTAAATGAAGTGAAGGTTGAATTTGAAGAACATCAGGCTATCTATACATTGGACGAAGCGATCAAGCAAAAATCAGTATCCTTAGTTTTGGCAAGCTATGAATTTGGGGAAAGCTTAGAAAACATTTCAGCTATCGAGCAGGGAGCCCATCAAATCATCGAAGAAGAATATGATACGGGTTATCAGGAGCATGTCTATCTTGAGCCGCAAGGAATGCTCGCCGTTTATAAGGATGATGAAATTGTCGTCCAGGGATCGATGCAATGTCTTTATTATATAAAAAATGCATTGCTAAGCGCATTAGCCTGTGGTGACGATGAAGTCAGAGTTGTTCAAAGTCCTACCGGCGGAGGTTTTGGCGGCAAAGAAGATTATCCTTCTATGATGGCTTGTCACGTAGCCGTTGCTGCAAGAGCAGTCAAAAAATCGGTAATGCTCGTGTTCGACCGTTCTGAGGATATGCTGGTAACGACGAAAAGGCATCCGGCCAAACTCAAATATAGGACGGCCCTTGATAAGGAAGGAAATATTTTGAGCATGTGTGTTGACATCTTTCTCGATGGAGGGGCAAATGTTGGATTGAGCTCTGTCGTGCTGCAGCGCGCATTAATAAACAGTGCCGGTGTTTATAAAATTCCGCATTTTCATGCAAAAGGCTATGTCTTAAAAACCAATACCGTTCCGAACGGCGCCTTCAGAGGCTTTGGTGCTCCTCAAAGCTTTGCCGGAATCGAAAGTCATATTGGACATCTTAGTAAACTGGCAAAAATCGACCCGCTTGAATATAAACGAAAATACCTCGTCAAACAAGGAGACCCCACCATCACCAAAGGTAAATTCCGCGACTCGATATTAGTGGAAGAAATGATTGAGGACGTACTCAACGTGTCAGAATACAAAAAGAAAAAAGAAGTCTTTCAGCGCTTAAATCAACAAAATCAGCGCTATAAAAAAGGCATAGGAACTTCGCTGTTCCTCCACGGCTGTGGATTTACTGGCAGTGGCGAAAGAGATCATATTAAAGCAAAGGTGAAACTGGTTAAATCAAAGGACGACCAGGTATCACTAAAAATCTCAAACTCTGATATGGGACAAGGTATTTTGACGACGTTGTGTAAAATTGTCGCCAAAGAACTTAACCTCCCGTTCGAAGATATTTTGTACCCTTATCCCGACACAAAAGAGGTTCCCGACTCGGGTCCGACCGTAGCTTCCAGGACGACGATGATTGTCGGAAAATTGCTTGAACGGGCCGCAAAAAAACTTAAGAATCAGTGGCAAACAGGGGTGGAACAGGAAGTAGTTGAGCACTATGTTCACCGTGAAATGATTCCTTGGGACGAGAAAACCTTCACTGGAGATGCCTACCCGGCTTATTCATGGGGCGTTAATATCGTTGAAGTAGAAGTTGATACGTTAACAGGTAATTTAAAGTTAGAAAAAGTATACGGCAATTATGAAGTTGGGAAGGTCATCGATGAACGGATTATGAAAGGCCAAATTGACGGTGGTTTGGCTCAAGGGCTAGCATACGGTTATCTAGAAAAGATGACGTCAAAACAAGGTAGAATCCAACAAAAAAGCATATCGGATTATGGACCGCCGACTTCATTGGATATTGTTTCAATTGAAAGCAAGGTCTTTGATAACCCCTATGCTGATGGTCCATACGGGGCGAAGGGCGCAGGTGAATTGACTTTAATCGGAGGCGCTCCAGCAGTCCAAGCTGCGATTGAGGATGCCCTGCACACTTCTTTTCAGCAAATTCCGATTACACCGGAAGTCATTATTGAAAGTCTTTGGATGAAAGAAGGTGAAGAGGGTTGATTAAATTCACACTAAATGGAAGAACGGTAGAAACTGACGCCCCTGCTACAGCAAGATTACTAGATTTATTAAGAGATGAGTTTGAGTTAATCGGAACAAAGGAAGGCTGTGGTGAAGGGGAGTGCGGAGCCTGTAGTGTTTTTGTGAATAACCTCCTGCAAAACAGCTGCCTTATTCCAATTGGCTCGATTGCTGGTGCCGATATTCAAACGATCGAAGGCATCATTGAAACGGAACAATTTAAAATTTTAGATGAAAGCTATTCCATCGCCGGGGGAGTGCAATGCGGCTATTGCATACCGGGAATGATTATGGCAAGTGCAGCTTTGTTATCTGAAAATCCTCATCCTTCAGAGGCTGAAATTCGTGAGGGCATCTCCGGAAATCTGTGCCGATGTACGGGCTACAATATGATTGTTGAGGCGATTAACCTAGCAGCTAAAAAAGGTGATGGCTTATGATAGAGAAAATAACAGCGTATCGCTTCGAGCGTTTAGACGAAACTTTGAGCCAATTGAATAGAGAAGATTGTGCAATCATAGCCGGGGGCACCGATGTTATGGTTCTTCACAAAAGTAGAAGGGGAGTACCTCCAAAAATCCCTAAACCGATTGTTTTTATTAATCATCTTTCCGAATTAAAGCAGGTGTATCAACATCACAAGGATCTCCACATCGGGGCCTGCTGTACCTATAGTGAATTACTTGAAAATCCGTTGATTCCTTTTGCTTTAAAGAATGCAATTAAAACAATTGCTGCCCCGGCAATTAGAAACCGGGGAACATTAGGTGGTAATATTTGCAACGCCTCTCCAGCCGGTGACATGCTTCCTTTATTATATGTATACAATGCAAAGCTTCTGTTGCACTCCGTAAATGGTGATCGCATGGTTGCGATTAGCGATTTCATTCAAGGTCCACGACAGGTTCAACGCTTTCACAATGAAATAGTAACGGAGATTATTCTGCCGTTCGTATTAGGAGATTCACATGTCGTTTTCGAGAAAGTCGGCAACCGCAACGCAGATGCCATTGCCAAAGTATCGTTTGCGGGTTTCGTCCGGATAAGCAAAGATCGAATCGATGACATTCGATTTGCCTTCGGGGCGGTCGGACCTACGATGGTTCGTTCCATTGATATTGAGAAGAAGCTGGTTGGAAAAACGATACCATTAGCCGATGCAGACATCGCTGAAATTGTGGCAGCCTTCGATAAGATCATCAGACCAATCGACGATCAACGCTCCACTGCGGCTTACAGAAAAACCGTTGCGTTACATCTTTTACGTTATTTTCTTAGCATGAAGCAATATCAACCGAATTAATGTTTAAAGATAGGGGGGAGCTTTTCATGCAGCTGATGGAAAAAGTGGCCATGCTGACGCGTCAAAACGAAACCTTTGCTTTAGCCATGATTATTGAATCAAAGGGCTCGACTCCCAGGCATGTTGGAAAAATGATTGTCTACCGGGATGGTACCATTGAAGGGACTGTCGGAGGAGGCTTGGCTGAACACTATGTGATCGAAGATAGTGTAAAGGCGATCCAAAATGGCCAATCGAAAATCGTTGAATATAAATTGAATAAACATGCAAAAGACGGAATTCAGATGAATTGTGGCGGCACGTTACGGGTCTTTATTGAAGTCTATACAAGCAGGCCTGAACTCATTCTGGCTGGGGCCGGTCATTTAGGCCATGCGTTGGCAAAGCTCGCTGATTTCCTCGAATATCCTTATTGCATTGTCGATGATCGCGTTGGTTATTGTACAAAGGAACGCTTTCCGAATGCGACAAACCTTTTTGTGAACGAGGATATTGGAAAGGCTTTGCTCGCAGCCAACCTAAATGAAAAATCATATGTGGTAATTGTTACAAAAGATTGTGATGATATTGTATTAAAAACGGCAATGCAATTTCCGATTGCATATGTTGGGATGGTAGCCAGTAAACGCAAGGTCATAAGCATATTTGAAAAGTTAAAAAGTGAAGGGGTCACGCAAGAACAGTTGGAGCAGGTCCATTCTCCAATCGGATTGGAAATTGACTCGGAAACATCAGAAGAAATTGCCATCAGTATTATCGGTCAAATCATCAAATTAAGCAAGGAAAAAAAGCCTGTAAAAGTGAAACAATTAAATAGATAAGTAGAAAGGTCAGATAAAGCTAAAATCAAAATGTCTAATAGACAATTAGGTCAGTCCCCACTGTGTTAAAGTATTAACTCAGTGGGACTGACCCTTTTTCTTTGATAAAAGCTAGAAGCAGGCCCTTGCTCTTCAGAGTGGGCTTTTTGTCGTTTTGATTAATTCATTAATATGGTAGGAATATTTTACTTTATATGCTACTACTATCATACTATACACAAAGGAAAACTCCGGGAGGGATTTTGTATGGGGATATTAGATGGACTTATGGGAAATGGGTTCTGGTGCAAAGATTACATCTATTGGTAAGAGGTATATAGATTCCTATAGAATCAGCTATTATGCAGCCATTCCAAATAGTGATGAATGAACTTCACTTGATTTTGGACAGACTTGTTCTGTAAAGTAAGCTGTCCTTTTTTAATGATATGTATCGCTCTATGGATGAGAGTGCATAACATAGTTTGAAATGATAGCTGATAGGTAGTGCAAGTATCCAAAAGCAAATTTAACCTGAAGAAAAGAAGTGAATTAAATGGCTGAGCCTTTAAAGGATTTATATAATGAAACGTTCATTCGTGAATTCGGTGAAAAAGTAAAGGGTGTCCATCCGTCCTTCTCTACTGAATCGTTTATAGGGGAAGTAATTGATGAGCATTGGGACGAGAGGAAGTTAAAAGAACGGATAAGGCACATTTCCATTACTCTTGGAAAGCATCTTCCAAGTGATTATCAAGAGGCTTTGGATATTTTGTATCGGCTTGATAAGGATTGTGAAGGGTTTAGATATTTATTTTTCCCGGATTTTGTAGAGGTACATGGATTGAATAAGAAAGATTGGCCGTTATCGCTAGATGCGTTGGAGCGTTTTACAGCAAGGTCATCCTCTGAGTTTGCAATCCGTGCTTTTATCTTGCTTGATCCCGTTTTAATGATCGAGAAGATGAAGGAATGGACCAATCATGATGATGAGCATGTCCGCAGGCTGGCTAGTGAGGGATGCAGGCCCAGGTTACCTTGGGGGCAAGCTTTACCGATGTTCAAATCCGATCCGGCACCCGTCTTGGAATTACTTGAGAACCTGAAAAACGATCCATCCCTATATGTTCGCAAAAGTGTTGCCAATAATTTGAATGATATTGCCAAAGACCATCCGAAAACCGTAATAGAAACAGCCAAGCGCTGGCATGAAAGCGGAGAACCCAACACAATTTGGATTATTAGACGGGGATGCAGGACCTTAGTTCGCCAAGCAGATCCAGAAGTCCTTTCATTATTTGGATACACGGATGTATTGAATAATCCGAATATCATTACAAATGCATTTATAAGAAATGAACCTGAATCGATTTATATTGGGGAAACCAGTGAACTTCATTTCGGCTTTCAAGTGCATGCGGAGAATACAGCGAAACTTCGCATTGAGTATGCCGTCGATTTTGTAAAAGCCAATCAGAAAACGTCCCGTAAAATTTTCCTTTTGGCAGATAGGGATTTCTCAGATGGTGAAGGAGTTGAAAGGGTGAGGATTCACAATTGGAAAGACCTGACGACTCGTCGCCATTACATGGGAATCCATCGAATATCACTCCTTGTGAACGGTGTGGAAGTTGCAGAAACACTAGTCAAACTAAATGATGGATGATAAAGGTTATTGAAAAGTGTGGGAGATCTTAATAAGAATACCAGCACTTATAGCTGACAAAAACGAGGAGCCTGAGCGTTCCTCGTTTATTATTTCATGATAGTGAAACATTGCAAAATTATGCTTTATCTCATAACACATTAAAAGCAATCAAATCCAAAAAGTTGGATAGTTCCGATTGCTGCGCAAATTATTAATTAACAGTGCAAGGAAAACAATTATCACGGAACCAATTAACACAGGCGTAAATAAATAGCTCCAGCTATAATGACCAAGCATAACAACAAGTGGGTCTGCCCCTGCCGGTGGGTGCGTCGTTTTTGTCAGCATCATCACCGCAATTGCTAATCCGACAGCTAAGCCGATTGCCCAAGGCTCATCGTAAATTGATAGGAAGCTAAACCTACGAATGTTGAAATAAAATGGCCGCCAATAATATTTCGTGGCTGTGATAACGGCGCGTTCCATAGCCCGAATGCCAGTACACAACTAGCACCAAATGGAGCCATTAACCACACTGCAGATGTCATTTTTGTTAAAAGAATTAAAGCGAAAATGGTTAAAAATCCACCGATTAGCCCGGTTATTGCGTCTTTTACATTTATCTGTAAAGGACTTTTTCCTTTTCCCTTCATTTTAGATAAATACCGTATATGAAATGAACGTGTTTCTTGTTGTCTCGCTACTGTTATGCGGTCCATTATTCCCCTCCTTTAATGTACATTTACACTTTACACGAAATCAACTAACCTGTCAAAACCGTTTTTAACAGTTAGTTAAAAACTGCAAAAAAAACCAACTCTTTTATTAAGTTGGCTCTTCATTCATCATCAGATTTCCGTTGTTGAAATCGGGCGACCTTTTTTCTATTACCGCATATTTTCATTGAACACCATTTGCGTCTTCCACTTTCATCGATAAATAACAGTACGCAATCATTATTCGAGCATTGCTTTAATGAGGTCAGCTTATTTTCTTCAATTAAAGTTAATACGTCAAAAGCAATATAAGATAGCAGGATATCTTCCGCTTCTCCAACAGGTAGGGGAACCAGTTTTTGATCCATTAATTTATAAGTGAATGGTGCTTTATCAATTTTTTTTTCTAAAAAAGAGATAAACTCATCTGGAATCGGGTTCCCATCTGCTATTAATTCGAATTGTCTTCTTAAAATTGTACGCATTTCTAATAGACTTACTAATACATGCCCGATTCTCTCTTTAACTTTTAAGCATAGCCGATCATCCCAAAATAAGTTTTGCTCTTTTATTATAGTAAGCCAGTCCAGCACATCCACTTCTGATAGCAATAAATCTTGTCGTTGACCACGACTGACTAGTTCTGTGTTCACTAAATCCAGAGAAAGATTACCTGATATAAGTGGAAATTTACTAGTTTCGGACATTAGTTCATCTCCCATTTACCTATTATATTCTAACCATTAAGATATCAATAAAGAGGTTATGTCACCATTATACCCTATTCGGGAAATCCTCAGCTACTTATCATGTCTGATGGGAATCCTTTCTGAAATTTTATTAATCCATCAGGGGAGGGAGAGAGAATACATTTACTTAAAAGAATTGCGCCCTTAACTGGATAACATTTCTTACGTTTTAATACCTTTAATGATGATGAATAGTGATGAATAGTATAGTAAAACGAAGCCCAATCAATCCTTATAAAAAGTGAATGTAGATGGCTGGAAAAAAGTTCTTGACAGAACCTGTACGTACAGGATAATATGAAAGCGTATACAGAACCTATACGTACAGGTTATAAAAACAACTATATTTTGCTTTCTAGGGAAAGGAAGTAGTGAAATGGGTAAATACACAGGACCAGCAACGGATTTGCTTCAATATGTCGGAGGGAAAGAGAATATTGCGACGGTTACGCATTGTGCGACAAGAATGCGTTTTGCTTTGAAAGATCCCTCTAAGGCGGATGTAACGAATATCGAATCTATTAAGCTTGTGAAAGGAACGTTTACACAAGCTGGACAGTTCCAGGTCATAATCGGGAACGAAGTATCATCGTTTTATAATGAATTCGTTTCCATAGCTGGACTTCAGGAAGCGTCAAAAGAAGATGTGAAAGAAGCAGCTAAACAGAATATGAGCTGGCTGCAGCGTATGATTGCACATCTTGCGGATATTTTTACCCCGCTGATTCCTGCCATAGTTGTTGGCGGACTCATTCTTGGATTCCGCAATATCATTGGCGATATTAAAATGTTCGATGATAGCACAAAGACCCTTGTGGATATTTCACAATTCTGGTCAGGAGTACACGCCTTCCTATGGCTGATAGGTGAAGCTATTTTTCATTTTCTTCCTGTTGGGATTACATGGTCAATCTCGAAAAAAATGGGCACGACTCAAATTCTCGGCATCGTCCTTGGTTTGACCCTGGTTTCCCCACAACTTCTTAATGCATATGCAGTGGCAAACACAAAGGCAAGTGACATACCTTTTTGGGATTTCGGTTTTGCCCAGGTCGATATGATCGGCTATCAGGCTCAAGTCATCCCAGCGATACTTGCAGGGTTCGTCTTGGCATATTTAGAACGGTTCTTGAGAGATAAAGTGCACAATTCCATTTCCATGATCGTCGTTCCATTTTTCGCTTTACTTCCAACTGTTATCATTGCCCACACCATTCTGGGGCCTTTAGGCTGGAAAATCGGTTCTGTCATTTCTACGGTTGTATATTCCGGATTGAATTCATCAGTTGGCTGGCTATTTGCTGCAGTTTTCGGCTTTGCCTATGCACCGCTTGTCATAACGGGACTGCATCACATGACAAACGCAATCGATCTTCAGCTTATGAGTGAACTTGGCGGTACGAACCTATGGCCGATGATCGCATTATCCAATATTGCACAAGGAACGGCAGTGCTTGCGATGATTTACATCAACAGAAAGGACCAGGAGGAAAGACAAGTTTCCATACCTGCTACGATTTCATGTTATCTCGGTGTAACCGAGCCAGCCATGTTCGGGATTAACCTGAAATACGGCTATCCGTTCTTAGCCGGTATGATCGGTTCACTTTTCGCAGGCATCGTTTCAGTCGGATCTGGAGTAATGGCAAATTCCATCGGTGTTGGAGGGATCCCGGGTATCCTATCCATCCAGCCACAGTACATGGGAATGTTTGCACTCGCGATGTTGGTTGCTTTCGTTGTGCCATTCATTTTGACTATTGTATTCTCCAAACGTCCTAAAATGAATTTGAAAACAAGAACGAAAACAACGAAATTAAATGCTTAATAACGCGGAGGGAGAGCATTCTCCCTCTTTTTTACCATACTGGCAATAGTGACATCAGGGATAGCAGAGGAGGAATCACAATGAAGGATTTTAAAAAAAGTACCATCTATCAAATTTATCCGAAGTCATTTAAGGATTCGAACGGTGACGGCATCGGGGACATAAATGGTGTTATTGAAAAACTTGATTATCTGAATGAACTGGGAGTGGATTATATTTGGCTGACCCCTTTTTATCGTTCACCTCAGAATGATAATGGATATGATGTAGCGGATTATACATCCATTGATCCTGTTTTCGGGACGATGGATGATTTCGAAAGATTGGTGAAGGAAGCTAATTCGCGGGATATCCAAATCATGTTGGATATGGTATTCAACCATACATCAACAGAGCATGAATGGTTCCAAAAAGCATTGGCGGGAGAGAAAGAATATAAGGACTATTATATTTTCAAGAAATCGAAAGATGGAGAGCCCCCTACCAATTGGATTTCAAAATTCGGAGGACCTGCATGGGAATATGTAGCGGAACATGATGAATACTACCTTCACTTGTTCGATCGGACCCAAGCTGATCTTAACTGGGAAAATCCCAGAGTAAGGCAGGAAATCTTCAATGTAGTAAACTTCTGGATGGATAAAGGTGTCAAAGGATTCCGTTTGGATGTGATCAATCTTATTTCGAAACCTGACATCTATGAAAATGACAATGATGGAGATGGACGATGCTTTTATACAGATGGTCCCAAAATTCATCAATTCCTTAAAGAGATGAATGAAGAAACATTTGGGAAGGATGTAGAGGTGATGACTGTAGGGGAAATGTCATCGACGACCATTGACCATTGCATCAAATATTCATCTCCAGTTGAAAAGGAGCTGTCCATGGTATTCAGTTTCCATCATCTAAAAGTGGATTATAAAGATGGGGAAAAGTGGTCACTTGCAGATTTTGACTTCAGGCAGTTAAAGGAGATCCTAAGCAGCTGGCAGTATGGGATGCAAGAAGGGAATGGATGGAATGCCCTGTTCTGGTGCAACCATGACCAGCCGAGGATCGTATCCAGGTTTGGGAATGATCAAGAGTATCATAAGGAATCTGCCAAGATGCTGGCAACAGCCATTCATATGCTTAGGGGGACCCCTTATATTTATCAAGGGGAGGAAATAGGAATGACCAACCCGAAATTCAATGATATTGGACAATATCGGGATGTGGAATCGATTAATTATTATGATATTTTAAAAGAGGCAGGCAAGGATGAAAAGGAAATAATCGAAATTCTTCAAGCTAAATCCCGTGATAATTCTCGAACTCCCATGCAGTGGGAAGATACGGAGCACGCAGGCTTTACAAAAGGGACACCATGGATTTCAGTGCCTGATAATGCTAAGATCATCAATGCTGAACACGCACTGAAGGGTCAGGATTCCATTTTTCATCATTACCAAAAACTTATATTCTTACGCAAGAAACATGATATCATTGCATATGGGGACTACCAGGAAATTCTTGGCGGCCATGACCAATTGTTCGCTTATGTTCGCAGTTATGAAGACGAGAAACTTCTGGTCATCAATAACTTTTATGCAAAAGAAGCGTCCTTCGAGATTCCAAAAGATATTGACCTATTCGGGTACAAATCAGAGCTCTTGCTCTCAAACTATATCGATTCGAAAGAACTCGCAGGTGATTTAATCCTTCGTCCCTATGAATCGCTTGTCTATTTGTTGAAAAAAGACAAGTAGCAGACTAAGAAAAATATATTGTGGTGATGAAATGAACAGCAAATATCTATCGCTATATGGTGATATCGTTTCAAAAATTGAAGAAGGAACCTTTCCGACAAATTCAAAGCTTCCTTCCGAAAGCAGCTTAATGGAAGAGTATTACATATCCAGGGATACTGTGAGAAAGGCCTTACAGTTGCTTGAACAAAATGGATATATCCATAAAATCAAAGGAAAGGGTTCATTTGTCTTGGATTTCAGCAAATTTAATTTTCCTGTAGCAGGGTTGATTTCCTATAAAGAAATGGTGGAAAAGTTGAATTTGCATTCCAAAACGATCATCCATAAGTTGGAGCTTGAGACCCCCGATTCAAACATGACCAAGCTTCTGGACTTAACGGATGGTGGTAAAGTATGGAAAGTGTTTCGGGTACGGCAAATCAATGGCAAGAAAATCATACTGGACAAAGACTATTTCAAAAGCGAGTTCGTAACTAACCTGACGAAGGAAATTTGTGAGGATTCGATTTATGGATATATCGAAAAGGAACTCGGGCTCCAGATCGGATTTTCCAATAAGGAAATTACCGTGGAGCCATGCAGTGAAGAAGATAGACAATTATTGGACATTGAAGACTTCGATATGGTGGCAGTTGTGAAAAGTACGGTCCATTTAATCGATGGAAGCTTGTTTCAGTATAGCGAATCCAGGCATAGACCCGATAAATTCAAGTTTACGGACTTTGCACGAAGGACTTGGTGAAGGCTAAAGGTATTTGATGACTGGCAGGCTAAGGATGAAATGAAAAAACAATTAGCTTGCAAAGGAAAATGCTGTAGAATTATATGGAAGAGATGGACTGATTCATGAAAGTTCAGCTCCATTCAAAAAGAGAAGGTCGCCGTGGCGGCCTTTTTTAATGCTGTTCTAGGTAGCGTGTTTTTCTTATAGACATCGAATTGGACTCTTTTTATTTTTGAACAATCGGGGGAGAGGAGGATCGTCAAACCATTAGTTTGACGATCCTTCTGCTTGTTTGGGAGTATGGGAAGCATTTAGTAAAACCACTCCACCAATGATTAATACTAAGCCACCTAATGTAGTGATACTAAATGGCTCACTCCATAATAGTACGCCAATTAATGCCGTTAAAGCTGTGCCTATTCCTGACCAAATGGCATAAGCTAAGCTTAACGGAATTGTTTTAAGACATATAGATAAGCTATAAAATGCAATTCCAAATCCTATTATAACCCCAAATGAAGGGAATAAATGCGTGAATCCTTCAGATAACTTAAGCATGGTCGTACCAAATACTTCGCTTATGATAGATATTCCTAAAGCTATGTATCCTTTCATACTATTACCTCCGATTACTAAATTGTTAATTGCCTCCACTAGAGAGCTTCAAAACCACCACTCCTCCAATGATCAGGACTAAACCTAAAAATTTTTTCATGTTAAAGCTTTCTTTATAAACGATAACTCCGACTAAAGCAGTTAAAGCTGTGCCAATTCCCGACCAAATGGCATAAGCCGTTCCAAGCGGTATGGTTATTAATGATAACGATAGGCAATAAAAAGCCAAACCCATTCCAATTACCACACCAATGGAAGGGAATAACCTTTTAAACCCGTTTGATACTTTTAACATCGAACTGCCAAACACTTCACTTAGGATGGCTATTGCCAAAAATGCATAAGGATTCAAGATGAACTCCTCCTAAATATTGATCTATTTTTCAATCACTTTCCCCAAGAATCTTATCATCTAAAGGACTCATATAAAACTAATACCACCTATAGTTAGTTTTATATTTTCTGTCATAGCAGTTCACGCTCAATATTAGGCTGAAAATGATACAATAAGCCGCTTCTTCGAACCTGATCGCAACATATAAGAAGGGTAAACAGGGATTTTTAGGGATTTTGTGGATTATTCTTTTAACGATTATATTGGGGTGAACTTATTTTCATGGAATTTATAATAAACAAAGAATGCTTCAATAAGGCGATTACAGATGTCAGCCATGCCGTTTCCATAAAAACACCTATACCCATTTTATCAGGAATAAAGATAGTGGCTAATAGCGATTGCTTAACCCTTCTTAGCAGTATTTCAGATTTTGTCAATGAAAAAAACATTCCTTTAACGATTGATGGTGTAAAGGAATTGGAGGTATATGAAAAGGGCACGGTTGTATTATCGACAAAATATTTAAGTAGAATAGGCAAATGGTAGATTATGTAATTGTTAGTCATTTTGGCTTGCATGAGCACTGTCGGAAGAATCTCATCAAAGAAGTTTATTTTAAGATAAACCTCGATAGAATATATGGTGTAAATATGACCCTACAATAGCTAAATACTCATGAATCGTTTTTAAGTAGGACTTATTCTCCTATGTCCAGTAATGTTTGCATTTAGACAATTGTAAATCCTTTGAATGTCAATTTTCAAAGGTTGATGGAAGGAATTAATAAAAACCCCGAATCGGGGTTTTTTTAATTAATATCTTAACATTCTCCTCGAAAAACTGGGGGGTTGAGGAACTCCACAAACAAAGCTTTGGGTATAACACTCTTTCACGATACTTCGGGTATGCGGTATATATGTGGTGAAATGCTTATTCACGGTAGTTGTATGTGTGGGGTGAAAAACCGGAATCACAGTGTTAATGACATTAGTTTTAACATATTGCTTTGTCGGGGAGATTTGAGGTGGATTATACTGAGTAGGCATTCTGTGAGGTGGGCAATATTGTGGTGGATATTGACCGCCTTTCGGATGCCTCCAGGGCTTATTATACATTTAAACACCTCCCGGATATTTTTTGAAAGTCATTGTTAGTTTATGAAAAAAATTGATAAAGGGACTGGTATAAATGCCTTTATTAAAAGTTCATGGGCATATCAGATCTTTCACTCATTACGAATTTGGTTAATTGCTTGACGAACAAATGACTTGTGTATTTTCTTCCAGCTCTTTTCCTTGCTTTTTTCCAAGCCCCATTCAGGGAATGCAGATAACCGTAATGCCGCAAATAATTGCCAGAAGGGTAAGTTTGTAAAATTCAACTCCGGCATCATTGATTTATATTGATGGGTGAAGCCATTCATTGCTTGCATTCCAAAATGATATGAAATTTCGAGTTGACTATTGGCAAGGTCAGCCAAAGGGTCCCCTAAGCCCGAGTCTTCCCAATCAATTATGGAAACTAGTTTATCCTCTTTCCATAATATATTTCCTGGCCAATAATCACCATGAAGGATTACTTCTTTATTCTTGGAGGGTAATGGCATGAAAGATTTTAACAAATCTCTAATCATGCTCAGATTTAATGTTTCGTCCAGGATTACCCTTTCTTTTTTATTTAACATCGCGACATATGTATTTTGTACTTTAGGCAGGAATGATAAAGATAGATCTGCACAATTAACACGATGGATTTTTGCTAGATTGATTGCCAATTGTAATATATGATCATTAAGATTTGAGGGGGTGAATTCTGACTTACCCTCAATAAACTCTAGAAGTATGCATGGCTTGGAAAATATCTCGCAGGATTGCTCGAAGTAATATGGCATTGGTACAGGCAAACCGGCAGCTTTCAATATCCCTAAGAGCTTGTGTTCATCTGCTGCAATATTTGGATTCCGTTTCAGGTCATTATCACCATGCTGACGAACGATCATTTTTACGATCCGCCCTGACGATTGTAATATTTCAAGTCCTGTCACCTGTGCAGAAATACCGCCTTTTAATTCCCATGCGCGAATTAGCTTGTTTCCTTGATCAAACTTTTGAACCAATCGTTCAAAATTATCATATTCGTTCATCATATGTCATCTCCTTAATCCCGTTCAATGTTAAGGAATTTAAGTTCACATTTTCCTATAACTTTCGTGAAAAATTCAATGGCCTCATTTGACTGCAATTTCAATAAATGAAACCAACAGCTTGTTACACACGTAAAGTAATTTAAACAAGTGAGGTGTGGAAATTGAAAATTGAAAAATATAAAGTAGATACATCAAAAGGGACGTTACTATATAATATTAGTGGAAACGGCAAGCCAAATATAGTTTTGATTAACGGTGGTTCTGGACCGATAGAGGGTTGGATGAAAATCCTACCGGCAATTTCGGAATCTTCATCAGTATTTTCCTATAATCGTTTTGGTGTTGCTGGCAGCGATAAACCGAAGGAAAGCCAAGACGGGATAAATATTGTTAACACTTTACGTGAAACATTAACAATCGTGGGTTTTGAACCTCCATATTTATTGGTGGGACATTCCATAGGCGGCTTATATGCTAATTTATATTCCCGACTTTACCCAAATGAAGTAGCAGGAATTGTTTTTTTAGAATCCAGTACTACGAAAGATATTAGCCTTAATGAATTTCAAGGCAAGGCAGTAAAAACCATTAATAAGATGTTCAAGGTGTTTGATTCCTTGTCTTCACATAAACAATTCAATGAAGTTAATTTTGTGGAAAAAACTGTGGATCAAATCCAGCAAACTGATACATTTCCCGAAATACCTGTATTTGTAATTACTGGTGGACAAGAAAATAGAATGATGCCAGAGGAAATTCGAAAAAAACGACTTGAGAATCAATTGGAATTACTTTCGTTGTCAAAAAATAGCAAACAAATTATCGCTGAAAAAAGTGGACATTTTCCACAATTATCAGAACCCACCATAGTGATTGACTCAATCAAAGTTTGTGCGGAAGCAATAAATAAAATAAACCATCACCAATAAATTGTAGCTTTTTGTTAGAGCATTATTGTTAATGTTGACTTTTTCTTAAATCTCTCTATCTCCTTCCAACACTATTTTTATGGCTTATCTCCAATAATTCCTGATGCCAAAGTGAAAAAATAGAAGATAACTTTTTCAAAAAATTTTCGTCCATTGGGCGAATGTCGTAATATTATATGCCAAAAAACACCTTTTGGGGTGTATTTTTTTTGGAACGGCAGGCGAGATGAAGAATTCTATACTATTTTGAAATTTCTATAATCCGATAGTTATGTGTACAAGCATTTATTCATACATAACATAAGATTAATAGAGGTGATAGAAATGGTAAAGGTATTTATTAATCCTGGCCATGGAGGTACGGATCCAGGCTCGGTGGGGAATGGATTAAGAGAAAAGGATTTAACTTTATCCATTGCAACTCGAATAAAAGACATCTTATTAATAGAATATAATAACGTTTATGTGAAAATGAGCAGGACCCAAGATACGTACCCCTCCTTAAACGATCGTACGAATGCAGCGAACGCGTGGGGAGCTGACTTTTATCTCTCCATCCACATTAATGCCGGCGGCGGAACTGGGTACGAGGATTACATCTGTACGTCCACTAACCAAATCTCGAAAACGTATCAAGATCATATTCATTCAGAGGTTATGAAGCTTATCACCATCCAAGACAGAGGACAAAAAACAGGGGATTTACATGTACTCCGTGAAACGGACATGCCTGCACTCCTGTCTGAAAATGGATTTATCGATAATGTCAATGACGCAGCCAAATTGAAAACGGCTTCCTTTATCGAATCACTGGCTCGCGGACATGTAAACGGTTTAGTTAAATGCTTCAATCTTACAAAGAAAAGTACAGCTGTATACCACACTGTCGTTAGTGGGGATACCGTATACTCCTTAAGCACCGCTTATGGCAGTACGGTTAAGCAAATTAAAGATTGGAACGGTCTTGACAGTCAGTACACCATTACAGTAAACCAGAAGTTGCGGGTAAAATGAATAATTAATAATTGACTGGTTAAATTATTTATAACTTCCAGAAGCACTCCACGCAGGAAGCCCTTCTCAAAAAGAGAGGGGCTTTTCCAGGTTCAAGAATATGTATGTAATGAAATAATCATGTACATTCTACTGTCTTGATTTGATCCATTACTTGGATAATAGTGGAGGGAGTGAAAGGGGAAAATAATGAATTTGCACAGAAGGCAAAAGTGGACTTGTGCAAATGGGGGTCACTTACAGGGATTATATATAATCGCATTTTTCAGGAAACAAGCCTCTGACGGGATTCGAACCCGTACCCCTTTCGTAAGCATAGGCTAGGGGAGAACACGCTTCCCTACGGATTATCACCGGCAGGAATTCCACCTGCCTCAGCGTATTTGCTTTTCGGTGCTTCTGAAACCCTTACCTTGCGATCCGGTGGCTACAATGTTTTCCGGCGCTCTTCCCTTCTAGAGCTACAGAGGCAAATGCTTATTCTCCAATTATAAGATTCTTATATGAAGATGTGAATCGAATAATAAAAATAAGATAATGTGATTGCACAATATAGATAATTTCATTCTTTTTGCATGAAAGGGAAATTTACTGAAAAATGCGTCCTGGGACGCATATAGTTTCCAAATGCATTCACTCAATGACAAAGTAATCTGGGGAAAACGGATAGGATATTTTAAATCGCCGATTGACAATTGCAGGTGATTCAATATTACGATAGTGATCGTTTTTTTAATTCATCAGTAAATGGTCTAAGAAAACTGGTTCTGTGGGAATTGTATATGTTGGTTATTCCACTTCTTAACTAATGTAAGCTATGCTTTATTATAGGCTGACACAAAATTTAAATGGATTCTTTGTAATGAAATATAAAAAGAACAATACTAAAAAGCACAAACCATAATGGCTTGTACCTAAAATATATCAGCAAATAAAATAAATTGAATCTATGTATTGTTGCTCATTATTCCTTTATTTTCCTTTTTGTAAAGAAATCCTCGAGTTGGATACTAATCGTATATTTTAATGGCTTGAACCACTTTTCCTAAAATACGGACTCTATCATTTTTGATGTTATAGGTTTTTTCTTCATAAAAAGGATCCGTGCTGCAGGGAGTGAGTGTGATGTTTTCTTCATTGATATTCACTTTTTTGACTGTAGCATCGTGACCATTTACTAAAACCACACCAATTTTTCCGTTTCCGACGTAGGTTGTTTTTTCAACGAGAATCAATGATCCGTCTCTGAATTCTTTGTTCATGCTATTGCCATTCACTCTTAGGAAAAAATATTCTTTATTCGATTTTAGCATCGAATTTAATGTCGGCATATAGGCTTCAATATATTCATTGGTAAAATTAGGATCTCCAGCAGGGATATTTCCGTAAACACCAATTAATCTTACATTCTTTTCATTTAGGAATTCCATTCCAGAATTATTTCTAACGACAGGTGCTCCTTCAATGAGGTGGGATAGCGGTATTTCAAAGCATGTGGACATCATGCTCAATTTATCCATTAAAGGTTTATTCCGTCCGGATTCCCAGGCCGATACTGCCGTTGGGGCCACTTTTAATATATTTGCCAAATCTTCTTGTGTCATTTTTCTTTCTTTTCTTAACATTTTAATCCGTTCACCAATGTGCATATTTCTTCACCTCTTACTTGAATATACACTATGAGTGAAAGTGAGTAAACTTAAAGTGCGTGAATTTTGCGAAAAATTGTTGGAAACTATACTTCAAGTGTGATATTATTTTTTTAGACAGGTGGTGACAAGATATGACAAACGTTAAGTTCACACTTAAACAAGCGAGGAAGTATAAAGGATTAACTCAAGATGAAATGGCTAAAGTGCTGAAAATGGCCAAGAGGACTTACATTGACTATGAGCAATATAAGATTCCTTTGCGAATCGATAAGGCTTATTTATTTGCTGAATGTGTAGGATTCTCAATCGACGAGATCATTTTTTTTGACCCTCACCTACACTTCAAATGTAGTTGAAAGTTCAAGTGTACCAGCGTTTCTTCAACAGAGTGGCCATTCGGAATGTAAAGTCTAATCAATTACAATCCTAACTTCCATGGGACAAGATTCAAGGAATGATGGAAAGAAGGTGAACAAAGTGGAAAGGGAAGTTGCAGTAGGAGCTGCTGCCGTTAGCACATTTAAGATTGGAAGGAAATTCGTGGAGAGGTCATTGAGGAGATTATCGTACACGACGGTGTTGTCAAATTGGCTTATCACTGAAATTATTGATCCTGTTCTCAGGATGAAATACGCGTATGTAGGAGGGAGAATTTAAAGGAGTAAAAATCCAAACTTCTGGGGTGTTCCTTAATAAAAGGGCTGTATGCTGATATTTTATATAAAATAGACGATTGATACTGAGATCCCAATGAATGACAGCCAATTGCTGAGAAAAATTTTTATTTACTGAATGTATAGGTCGAATTTTCAAAACACCATGAATAGGAGCATTTGGACAATGGCAAATTCGAAGGAAAAGTTAATATGGATGAACAAGCCCTTATCCTTTGCAGGATAAGGGCTTGTTCTCATTTTTGTGAACTTGAAGCATCCCGATTTCCTCCGTAAGTACGTCTTCATAAAATGAAAAAGACTGCATACCTAAATGAATTGAAAGCGAATCTTCATACTTTATCTCCATTTTTAATGAACTTCTTCTAGTTTTTTTATCCCATCTTTATGAAGGTGGCAGGTAATGGTATGCAAAAGTACAATTATATAATAATGAAGGCTATGGAAGTCCTGGGAAGGAGGGCATTGATAATAGGATGAGTTCGAAAAAATACCATAGGATATTGGAGGAGATAACAATTGAAAAGGAATGTAATCAATTATGTCGTTTTTCTTGTCCTCATTCTAACCATATTAATTATGGCTAAGCCAGACATTTCCTCAGCAGGGAAATTGAAGCCGCCCTCCGAAACTTTCAGTCCAGGGGATTGGTTTCTTGGAAGCATTCCTCCTAATCTTGACAAAGAGAAACCACCAATCGTGTTTGTTCAAGGGAGAAACAGCAGTTCAACCAGCTGGTACGGTGAAACGGAATATCATGGGATCAATGATATGTATACTAAGGCGTATGAAGCAGGCTACCAAACGGTTTTTGTTCAGCTTCATGATTCAGCTGGAAATGGATCAGTGAGCCAATATGCTAATGGAAGGCTTTTAGCGCAAATGCTTTCTGAAATCAGTAACCATTTCGGGGGCGAAAAAGTAAATATTATAGCTCACAGCAAAGGGGGGGCAGACACCCAAGCGGCTCTAGTACACTATGGAGCACACCAATATGTTGGAAGGGTCATCACTTTAGCTTCCCCTCATCATGGTTCTTACCTTGCTGATTTGGCTTATAGCTGGTATGCGGGCTGGCTTGGTTCCCTATTAGGTCAAAAAGATGATGGAACTTATTCTTTACAAGTTGGTAAAATGGCGGAATTTCGTTCTGTCACGGATAACCATGTTAACTCTCGTAAAAACATGTATTTCACTGTGGCAGGTATGAACAGAGGCCCGGTTCTTTCAGCTTTATCAATGGGTGGACAATATTTATCTTCATATGGCGAAAATGATGGTCTAGTAAATGTATGGAGTACAAAAATACCCTACGCAACACATTTATTTACGGATCCCAACTTTGATCACGACAATATCCGAGTCGGTTCAGCTGTATTTTCAAGAATTGAACCTTATTTAAGGAGTACTTCCACCACTGGGATTCCTGGCTTTAATGTCAATTATAAAGAACGAGTTGAAGATGATGTCATTACAACCGCACTCGCTCAAACTGTTCTGGGTGATGTCCTGAAACAAAATGTTTGGATTGAACAAAGTTTCCATGTAAATGAATCAGCCCCGGGTAATATAACCATATATACAGCCTCAGATGATGTCGAGGTTGAATTGATTTCTCCATCCAATAAAAAATATTCACCTTCCTTAAAGGTTGATTCAGCCAAAAATGAAACTTCCTTTTTTAATGGTGCAACCATCCAAACATTCAATAGAAACAACCTCGAAATCGGTGACTGGAAAGTGCGAATGAAGACTAAATCGCCAAAAGACGCCTACCTGTTCACAGCACAATTTAACGAAAAGAATCCCATTACATTAAGTATGGCCGGAAAAGTTAAGCAAAAAGATGCAAAATTTTTAATAAAGAATCCAATGAATGATAAAAAAACGCCAATCAGCACAACATTTTTGGTTCATTTAGTAGATGAAACCGGTAATGAAATTAGTAGGAAAAGCTCTATTAAGGTAATGGAGACCGAAAATTTTACTGGTACCCTTCCAGAAGTGCCTAAGTCAGGTGTATATAATGTAACAATTGACGTCAAGGAAAAAAATGTGGATGGCAGTGAAAGAACCCGGACGCTGGTTCGTTCGGTTTATATCGAGAAATAGTGAAATGCCTTCTCTTATTGAGAAGGTATCAAATTCGAAGAAAAGTCAGTTTTCCGGCTTGAGCGTCGTGAATTTCTTCAATCAGGTAGGGTTTCATCCATTAAAATCATGGTTCGGGATAAGAGCATTCCGAACCTCCTTTTTTTACTAAATGAATACCTTTTCTTAATTGAAAAGGTATTTTTGGGGTAATGTTTAATGGTATGGTTAGCTTGGGAGTTGGTGATTCAGCCAAAGGAAACATTCAGGTCGTAATTGTTAAAATAGATATTAATTTGACGGATCCTTCGATGAGGATAGAAGCAAGTCGGGCTCCTTGTAATACTAGAGATTGATGAATTGCAGCGAGAGACAAAGGGTTTAATCTGTCTTATGATAAGTGCCTCTATAAGACAAAATACCAGTTTTAAGTGCAGCATAATTGCCAATGCTTGCATAGCCATAAAACCAGCCCATGAAAATCCCTGCAACCAAGTGATTACGATGACTGATGAAAATGGAAATGAATAAGCCAAGACCCAAAGCGATGGTAGGGATGAATTTTGGCTGAATATGAAAAATGACCTTAATAAGTTGAGTAAGAATCATGATGATCGGAATGGCTATTACCGCATCCCAAAAGTTTGTATGGATGGTTGGGAAGTCCATAATTTCACCACCTTAAATTGTAGTTTTCAATATTAATTTTCACTTTTTATCAAGGCTTTATACAATAATAAATAAATTCATATTTAAAACTAATAAATAAAAGGTTATGCAACCAGGTTTTGAAGATTTTCAGAGTTCAATTTTAAAGCCATCAATCCATATAATTATATGGATTGATGGCTTTTTCTGGTTGGCAGCGGGAATGGTTTAATAATACACGGAGCGAGCCAACATAAGTATGTTTATCTATAGTAAAAATAATGAACGAAATATCGGACTCATTTTTGATGGACAAGCTGTAACCTTTCTCATGGTTAAGAATACGATATGAATGAAAATAAACAGTAAAAAATAAAGTAATACCTATTAATGGGAGGTTCTATTGAGCAAGGAAACATTTATTAAGGAAATTGCTCCTTATGCCCAGAAAATTCAAAAGGAATTTAATATTTTACCTTCTGTTGTCATTGCACAAGCTTGCTTGGAGAGTGGATATGGGACAAGCTTATTAGCAAATCAAGGAAAAAATATATTCGGTACAAAAGGTGACTTTAAGGGTGAGTCTGTCATTATCCAAACAATGGAATACGTCAACTATGTGCCCGTTCAAGTATGGAACAAATTCAGAAAATACCCATCTTGGGAAGAAAGTCTTCGAGATCTTGCCAATCTATACGTAAAGGGGACGTCATGGAATAGAAGCCTATATACATCTGTCATTGGAGAAAAAGATTACAAAAAAGCACTCAAAGCAATAATCGATGCGGGGTATGCCTCGGATCCGAAATATACAGAAAAACTGGTGAACCTTATCGAAACAAGCGATTTAACTATATATGATGCAAGCAATGAGGAGGTTTATCATATTGTCAAAAAGGGGGATTCCATCTCTGCGCTTGCAAAAGCATATGGTTCTACACAAGTGCAGATTCAAAAGTGGAATGACTTGGTCGATCTTAACCTTATTAAAGTGAACCAAAGATTAAGAGTGAAATGAATTTTAACTGAGAGCGGTATTTTTTAACGCTCTCCTTTTTTATTTGAATGAACTTCTTGCCAAAGTACTTACATCCGTTATAAAAGATGTGATATTCCCATGAAAATGGATTCTATTAAAAAAATATATCAAAACCTACTCTTCCATATGCATATTGAGAGAATTCAGGACATAAATTAAACAAACAAAAAAAGCGCGGTTAGCGCTTTTAGTGTATTTGTCTATATAAGCCTATTACTTTTCCAAGTATCGAAACATCTCGTAAAATAATTGGTTCCATATTTGAGTTCTCAGGCTGAAGCCTTATGTAATCCGGTTCCTTAAAGAATCGTTTTACAGTGGCTTCATCATCTTCCGTCATGGCCACGACGATATCTCCATTATTGGCATTGCTTTGTTGTTTGACGATGACATAGTCTCCATCATGAATTCCAGCTTCGATCATACTTTCACCCATGATTTCCAGCATGAATACATGGTCATCATGTGGAACCATGCTTTCGGGAAGCGGAAAGTATTCTTCTATGTTCTCGATGGCCGTTATGGGCATGCCCGCTGTTACTTTTCCAAGTAACGGCACGTTCACGACATTGGCTTTGGGAATATTGTTCGCTTCCTCCGAATTCATTATTTCAATGGCCCTTGGCTTGGTTGGGTCACGTCTAATCAGGCCTTTACTTTCCAGGCGGGATAAATGTCCGTGTACTGTTGAACTTGATGCAAGTCCCACTGCTTCGCCAATCTCCCGTACGGAAGGTGGATACCCTTTTTGGCGAACCTCTTCTTTAATGAAATCAAGAATATCTTGCTGCCGTTTTGATAGTTTAGTCATTTGTGCACCTCTTCCCCAATGTTCTTTGCTATATTATAGCATGGCCCCCAACTCTATACAAACATAAGTTCGAATTTTGTTGTTGACTGAAACAAACGTTCGTATTATAATTTGATCATAACATACGAACGAACATTCGCTTTGGAGGGATATTTATGAAAAAATTATACAAAAATTATATTTATACGATTCTATTAGCGGGATCAGTATTCATCTTTTCAATTTTATTCTCTTGTACATTGAACAATGATCAAAAAAATGATTTCCTTTCTATAGAAGTAAGTGAAGGTGACACCCTATGGGAAATTGCCGAAGAATATGAAGAAGCAAATTTGACAAAAAAAGAATTCATTGGTTGGATAGAAGAGCATAATGGAGTCAGAGCGGATTCGATTAAACCTGGTCAAGTCATCGTCATTCCAGTAAAAGGGGAAGAACTTGTTCAGAATTTGGCCAGTGAGCAGTAAGCAGTGAAGGTAGGGTATTATGAAAGCGGTAATCTATTGTAGGGTCAGCACAGAAAAAGAGTCACAGGAAACATCATTGGCAAGGCAAGAAGATGAATTAGTCAAATTGGCAGAAAAGATGGATGCTGAAGTCATTTCCATAATAAAAGAACAGGCAAGTGGTTATGAGTTGAATAGGGATGGCATTTTTGACATGCTCGAACTATTTAAAACCAAAGAAGCTGAAGTACTATTAATCCAGGACGAAACAAGACTGGGAAGAGGAAATGCCAAAATAGCCCTTTTCCATGTCATCCTTAAAGAAGATGTGAAAATTTATACGCTCTCACACGATGGGGAACTTGAGCTATCTGATTCGGATGCGATGGTCATCCAGATAGTCGGAATTGTAGAAGAATATCAAAGGAAACTACATAATCTTAAAATAAAGCGCGGGATGATAAGGGCCGTTGAAAAAGGGTATCGTCCTCAAAAAAATCTTCAGAATCAAAGGAATTCCACTGGAAGGGACCGTAAGGAGATTCCTATAGAGGAAATTATTAAACTTCGAGCCAATGGATTGACATTTGCAGAAATCGCAGCAACTTTAAGGGGCTTTGGATACAATGTTTCTAAGGCTACGGTGAACAGGCGTTTCCTCGAACATCAACTGAATACACTGGAAAGTCAATCATAGAACTTGTAATTTCGCTATTTTTTTAATACCATGACAATATCCGCAGATTATGAAGGAGCGAAATTATGTTATCAAAAGAAAAATTAGCCCGTATTAATGAACTTTCTAAAAAGGCAAAGGCTGAAGGTTTGACGGAAGTTGAGGCAAAAGAGCAAACCCAATTGAGAAGTGAGTATTTGGAAACATTCAGAAAGTCCATGACCAATACGTTGGAGCATGTGAAAGTCGTGGATCCAGAAGGTAATGATGTCACTCCTCAAAAGATAAAAAATATAAAAGAAAAAAGAAACTTACATTAATAAAAGCTTGGATTCTTCTGATGGAACATTCCATTTGAGGATTCTATTAGCATTTTGGAGTAAAATGAGAGTGCATTCATGTATGTATTCTCCTATTTAGTTTAATCTAAATAGGGGACTTCTCTTATTTCTAGAAAATTGTAATATTGGGGCAGTAAATAGTGATTTTAGTTGTGATATTAAGCTTGTCACTATAATATAAAGAGGTACATTACAGGAAGGGATGTTTTTACGATATGTTAGATAAATTAGATGCACTTTCTATTAATACGATTCGTACATTATCGATTGATGCAATTGAAAAGGCTAATTCTGGCCATCCAGGTATGCCAATGGGTGCGGCGCCGATGGCGTATAAACTATGGACAGAATATATGAACCATAACCCGAAAAATCCAGATTGGTTTAATAGAGACCGCTTTGTTCTCTCAGCTGGTCATGGGTCTATGTTGTTATACAGCCTTCTTCATCTATCGGGCTATGGCTTATCTATCGATGATTTGAAAAGCTTCCGCCAATGGGGCAGTAAAACTCCAGGACATCCTGAATACGGACATACGGCTGGTGTAGATGCAACTACTGGGCCGCTTGGACAAGGTATCGCTATGGCAGTCGGAATGGCAATGGCAGAACGTCACTTGGCAGAAAGCTATAACCGCGATTCTTATAATGTGGTCGATCATTATACATATAGTATTTGTGGAGATGGGGATTTAATGGAAGGTGTTTCTGCAGAAGCCGCTTCATTAGCTGGACATCTACAACTCGGAAGACTTGTTGTTTTATATGATTCTAATGATATTTCCCTTGACGGAGACTTAAGTCAATCATTTAGTGAAAGCGTAGCAGACCGGTTCAAATCTTATGGATGGCAATATATCCGCGTTGAGGATGGGAACGATCTTCAGGAAATTGCTAAAGCGATTGAAGAAGCGAAAACCGATGATGCACGCCCAACATTAATCGAAGTGAAAACAGTTATTGGTTACGGTTCACCAAACCGTTCAGGTAAATCTGCTGTTCACGGCGCTCCGCTTGGTGCAGATGAGCTGAAATTGACAAAAGAAGCATATAAATGGACATTCGAAGAGGACTTCTATGTTCCGGAAGAAGTGTATTCACACTTCAATGAAGCTGTTGTTGATGCAGGCGCTCAAAAAGAAGAGGCTTGGAATGAATTGTTTAAAAATTACAAAGAAGCACATCCTGAGTTAGCAGAGCAATTGGAGCTTGCCATCAAAGGTGAACTGCCTGCTGAATGGGATCAGGAAATTCCAGTCTATGAAGAAGGTAAGACATTAGCTTCCCGTGCTTCAAGTGGGGAAGTACTAAATGCGATTGCCAAAAAGGTCCCTAGCTTCATTGGGGGTTCTGCAGATTTAGCCGGATCGAATAATACTGCCATAAAAGGTGAGACAGATCTATTACCTGGTAATTACAGTGGCCGTAATATATGGTTCGGTGTACGTGAATTCGCTATGGGTGCGGCTTTAAATGGAATGGCACTTCATGGTGGATTAAAAGTATACGGAGGAACATTCTTTGTATTCTCTGATTATCTACGTCCTGCCATAAGAATGGCAGCACTAATGGGACTGCCTGTAAACTATGTGTTCACTCATGACAGCATTGCTGTAGGGGAAGACGGACCGACTCATGAGCCAATCGAACAATTAGCATCATTGCGCGCAATGCCTAACCTAGGGGTAATACGTCCAGCTGATGGCAATGAAACGGCAGCAGCCTGGAAAGTGGCAATGGAGTCAACAAATAAACCAACTGCTCTTGTACTGACTCGTCAAGGCTTGCCAACAATAAAAGACACTTCCGAAACTGCGTATGAAGGTGTTTCAAAAGGTGCTTACATCATCTCTGCTTCTAAGAAAGAAGTAGCCGATGCATTACTTCTTGCGACTGGTTCCGAAGTGAACTTGGCTGTGGAAGCACAGAAAGCTTTAGCGAACGAAGGAATTGATGTTTCGGTAATCAGCATGCCATCATGGGATCGTTTTGAAACTCAATCTAAAGAATATAAACAAAGCGTAATCAATCCGGCAGTGAAAAAACGTCTAGCTATCGAAGTGGCTTCACCATTTGGCTGGGATCGTTATGCAGGTGATGAGGGTGAAATATTGGCCATCAATCATTTTGGAGCTTCTGCACCAGGCGGTAAAATCATGGAGGAATTCGGTTTCACTGTAGAAAATGTAGTTGCTCGAGTTAAGGAAATGCTTAAATAATAGTAATGGGGACTGACACCAATTGGATTGGTGTCAGTTTTTTTACCAAATACAATCCTATATTATATTGAATGTGTTCCTATTCTAAAGGATATCTTCCATTCGACAAAAAAAGAAGAAAATTTCTCCAACAAACAACATATCTTTTTAGTTTGTCAATATATAATGAGAATAAATAAATTTCGTTTAAATGTGTCAGTTAAAGGGGAAAGTCATCAATAGTGGAAAATAGTGGAGAGGGTCCTGGTGGTTAGATATTTTCGTGACCAAAATAGGAGAGCTAGGAGGCATTGGCTGATGAGAACCTATCAAATTTATTTAATCGAAGATGAATTTGCCCATCATTATTATGGAAGAGAAAAGCTATTTTTCAATTTGTTTTTGGAGTATATTCAAGCAAGGGGCAGACTGAAGAGTATTTTGCAAAAACAAATCGAATATGTCACCAAAACAGTCCCGATTAACCAGTTGCAGGTAGCTATTGAACAACGTTTGCAAAAAAAGATGAATTATTGGACTCAAAATGGAAAATACTATTTAGAAAAAACAAACGGAACAAGTAAAGCCGTTTTAATCATTCAAAATGAGTCCATTACTCTTAAAGCTGAAGGAGATTATGAAGCGGAGACCGCTTTCTTTGAAAGTATTCGAAAATATGAAGCGAGTTTTCTGGCCATTGATTTCGAACATGAAAAATACGGTTGGTTAAAACCGATAAAAGAAAGAAAATTTGTCTAAATGGGGGACTTTTCGGTAGCGGGTATTGTATAATAACCTTTGGTCTAGTACACTGATGTTAGACAACATGAAGGAGGAAATAGTATGTGGGTTTACATTCTAGTTGGCGTACTGGCATTGATTGCTGGAGTAGTGCTGGGATTTTTCATCGCTCGTAAATACATGATGGATTACTTAAAGAAAAATCCGCCAATTAACGAACAGATGTTGAAAATGATGATGATGCAAATGGGTATGAAACCATCCCAAAAGAAAATTAATCAAATGATGAGCGCCATGAATAAACAACAAACAAAATAAGATAGCATGAAACTTTGATATATCAATGTTCTTGGAAGATTGGATGCAAAATTTTATATAATATCGAACTGGTTGATCCATTTAGACTGAATTCTTCCACCGATTTTATATAAAATTTTGGTTTATCTTTCATTTTTGTTTCTTAAGCCACTTTTTCTGAATGAATGATTCAGTAAAGGTGGTTTTTGTTTTGGAAGGAAATCTAAATGTGAATGTAAAAAATAAAAATCTTTTCTCTTAATCTTTTTTATTTAAGCACTTAGACAATAGAGAGTTAGTTAATATATAAATTTGATTAAAGGTAAGCATCCAAGTAATCGGGTGTTTTTGATTTGAATGAACTTTATAAATAGAAGAGCAATTAACCTGAATTGGTCGAGTGCTTATTTTTTATTTAGGGAATTTTTTACACCAGGACCTACTTCCTCGACAGCCCCCATTGGCTTATGGCTAAAAACACATAATCCGTGGGTTATTTGGAATCTTTTAATGAATCAAGCTCAAGTCAGAACCGCAAATGTCTGAAGTTGTAACTTTTACGATAATATCATCTGAAGTTTTGGTATAGGGGTATTTAACTTCTTTTGGGTTAATAGGTGATAATAAGGTTTCAAAAGGTTATTATCATCCTCAGGGTAAAAGTGAGCAATCTAGGTTAATCTATCGGCATATACAGCATTGAATCTTTCTCAACAATGAGATATCTCTCTAAAAATCATTCCCTCTTTCCTTTGTGTAGGGGGGATTTCATTAAAACAATAAATTAATCAACACAGTTGAGGAAGCTGTTGAGTTTTTTGACTTGACTTTATCAACTGTAAATATTATTATTACAGTAATCTTCTTGAGGAGGATGCGAAAAGTGAATAGTGATTTTACAATAGCTGTGCATAGTTTGGTCTATTTAGCTTATCTACCAGATCATATGGCAAGCAGTGAGTCTATCGCAGAAAACGTTTGTACAAACCCGGCAAGGATTCGAAAGATGATGAGCTGCTTAAGAAAAAAAGGATTTGTTAAAACTAAAGAAGGTGTTGGCGGAGGCTATATTCTAGACTGTAACCCTGAAGAGGTAAGTTTGGCAGATATTTATATAACTGTTTCACATGGGACATTGAAACCAAAGTGGTGTACAGGTGATCCGGAGAAAAAATGTGTCATATCTTCCAATACCCAGATAGTCATGAATCAAATATTCGATGAAGCTGAATTATATTTTGAAAAATATTTAGAAGATATAACTCTCAGCACTTTTTTGGAAAAAATTAAACAATGTCCGTGATATTGATTTAGTTTTTTCTTTGCACTAAATGTATATTTTATTATTACAGTTAATAACTATAGTTTGAATATCAAATGAACATAAAAGGGGTGTTATGGAAATGGTTGAAAACGATCAGCTCAAAAATGGGGATTGGGTACAGGGAAAATCAAGAGATGGGGAACTTATCCATGGTTTCATTGAAACGGTAAGTGATAGTCGAGAAATCGTTAAAGTGAATGTGGTGGAAAGTGACAATGAAAAAGCGGTTGGGAAATCGATTTGGATTCCGAGTAAATGGACTGAAAAACTGCCGGATCTAGAAATCAGTAACGAAAATCATCTTTTGACCTTAATTGATTTAGCGTTACTTTCTAAAGATGAAACATGGTTTATGGAGTTATCCGGTAAATTGGAATCCATCAAAATCCATCCGAAAATAAATGCGCGGAAATCAGAGTTTCTTATCCCGGGTAATAGAATCGCTAAACTTGATTTAAATAGATGATGAGTAAAGACCATAAATATTTCGGATAATACAAGGAGGAAATGATCATGACAATAGAACATGTAACAGATGATAATTTTGCTAGTGAAATCAAGGAAGGTTTAGTATTGGTTGATTTTTGGGCACCGTGGTGCGGTCCGTGTAAAATGATTGCCCCAGTGCTTAATGAAATTGATGTTGAAATGGGTGATCGGGTTAAAATCGTAAAACTTAATGTGGATGAAAATTCAGATACGACAAGCGAATATGGAGTGATGGGAATTCCAGCTCTAATTCTATTCAAAGATGGAGAAAAGGTAGATCAAGCTATTGGCTTCCAGCCAAAAGAAGCCATTTCGGCATTAATCACAAAACATGCAGAATCATTATCATAATATGCGGATGTATATTGTGAATTAAGGACTTATACCAACCAACATGGTGGGGAAGCAAATGGAGGATTACTAAATGAATTCTAAATATACACCATTATTTGAATCGTTCAATATAGGAAAGAAATTAGAAGTGAAAAATCGATTGGTGATGGCGCCTATGACAAATTTCTCTTCTAATCCTGACGGGACTGTAACCGACGCCGAAGTTAACTATTATGAACGTAGGTCAAGTGGGGTCGGCATGGTTATAACGGCATGTACTTACGTGACGGCTAATGGCAAAGGTTTTCATGGGGAATTTGGCGGAGATCAGGATGAATTGATACCTAGTTTAAGTCGTTTGGCATCAGCGATTAAAGAAAAAGGTGCAAAGGCAATTCTTCAGATTTTTCATGGCGGACGTGAGGTTCCACCGGAATTAGTAAATGGCGATGTAGTCAGTGCAAGCAATATCCCATCGGAAGGCGAAGGGAAAGTAGTTCCGCGTCCACTAGCTGAAAAGGAAATAGAATCGATCATTCTCGACTTTGGTGAAACCACACGACGGGCCATTGAAGCGGGATTTGACGGTGTCGAGATTCACGGTGCAAATGGTTACTTACTTCAGCAATTCTTTTCGCCTCATTCAAACCGGCGTGAAGACAAGTGGGGCGGTTCCCTTGAAAAGCGTCTGACTTTTCCATTAGCGGTTGTGGATGAAGTGAAAAAGGCTGTTGCTGAACATGCAAAGGATCCGTTCATCGTAGGATATCGTTTTTCACCGGAGGAGCCTGAAACACCAGGAATCACCATGGATGATACACTTGCATTAATTGATGGGCTTGTAACAAAAGATCTTGATTATCTTCATGTATCATTAATGGATTTCTGGTCGAAAGCAAGAAGGGGAGCCGAGGTTGACAGACCTCGGATGGAAATTATAAAAGAACGTATCGGAGATCAAGTACCTGTCATTGGTGTTGGTTCCATCTATACAGCGGATGATGCGATCAAAGCACTGCAATCGGGGGTTCCGTTAATCGCATTAGGCCGTGAAATCATAATCGATCCTGAATGGGTACAAAAAGTGGAACAAGGCAGGGAAGCAGAAATCGTGACAAAAATAAACAAGGATAATCAGCAGCAACTTGATATTCCAGACCCATTATGGCAAGCGATCATCCACTCTCCAGGATGGTTTCCAGGGATTGAATAAATAGACGTCATATATTAGTGAAATAAAAAATGCATAATGGTGTTCAAAACCATTATGGAATGAATATACTTGGAAAAAATAACCCCGGACAACGGACACACATATAAAAGTGTTCCTTGTCCGGGGTTTTTATGTTTATGGAAGGATCATTTAGATGAGTGGAGTATTTTCAAATTCAATCCTTGAAAAGAATGAATAACTGAGTATTCTATTTCCAAGCTTTTTCGGAAAATGACAAAGGGGAAAGACTTAGGAATTTTCATTACCAGCAATTAAGTCTTAAGGTCAGATACAATCGGAAATTTTGGCGAGGAAAGGGGCTTTCTTTACGGAATGCTTGGAAAAGGAAGGAGGAAACCACTCTTCCAGAATCACAGCTTTAGAGGACTAACTAGGAAAGCCTCCACGCCCAAAAGAGCCAAAGGGGGCTTTGAGAAAATGACAATACCGGGACCACTTATTTGCTTCTTAGGCACTTTTTTTATATTGTCCGTAAATTGGGGCACAGTTCATCTATACGACGAGGTCTTTATATGTTAGATTATTTTTTTGTCTTTTTCTGTCGTATTATAGAGAGCAGATTAAAAACAAAATGGTAACCAAAGTAGAAGTATATTTAAAAAAATAATGTGTACTGCCATCCGGAAAACACTACATAGAATCTAATAAAAAAATATACTAATCTAAAACGAAGTTTATTATTTCTAAATGATAAAATTTAATAATTTTAAACAATTAAAAGTTTATCCTTTCATTTTTAGGTTTATAATCGATTCCGTGGTATATAGCTACCCTAGTTCCAATTTCAAAATATACAATAGCATAGTTTATTGCATAAACAGCACTAACAGTAAGAGCAGGTGCTCCCCATGCTATTAATCGGCTATTAACTGTTTCAGTAAAAATTCTTGCTGCTTCTTTTCTTAAGAATAAATGCTTTCACAGAACCAGCAGCTACTCCAAACACTGCCATGTCCTTTAATGAATAGAAGACAAAAAACTGTAAGAGAAGACTCTGATAATAATTGATATGAACTGTAGACTAGTACCTAGGGAAAATAGTATATGTAGTTGATTTTAAGGGGAATTTAAATCGAAAATCACTTGATGGGAGTCTGATCCTTATACATTCGTACCAAAGATTAGAATCTGGAGAAAATATGTCCTGGTTCTTTCTAAGGAAAAAGAAAAAACACGGAGTGGTTTTATCCAACTCCGTGTTTTTCATAATGTAGGGATTATAAAACCGAAACTTTCCTTAAAACAGAAAAGAATCAAGTGAGTATGGGCCAGCTCCGGTTAACGCAACGCCAATCGCCACTGCAAAAATGGCAAGATTATATTCATAACCATTTTGAGTTGCCCAGTAGCCATTTTCTCCATGGACTTTAACGATCGCAACGATCATTGTAAGTGCAATTAATATACCTGCAAAGGGTGTAAGGAGACCTAAAGCAAATAAAGCTCCGCCAATAAGCTCTGATAGACCTGCAAATAGGGCCATGGTAACTCCTGGCTTCATGCCAATCGAATCAAACCAGCCTCCTGTACCTTTCAAGCCATGTCCGCCAAACCATCCAAATAATTTTTGAGCTCCATGTCCAACAAACGATAAACCGATTACCACACGTATAACTAATAAACCTATACCAATCATTTATGATTCCTCCTGGAATTTATTTTTAATTTAGATATTTTTAATTCGAGATTTATATTAAAAAAAGTAAGGGTGTTATCTCGAATTAATTTATCTTTAATTAAAGATAATATTTATTGAGCGATTTGTCAAATATAATTTTCTCATTTTAATTTGAATGATTGCCGTGGAGAAAAAGGAACGAGGTTCTGTACTAAAGGGAGATGAGCCCGATTCAGAAAAAGAGGAGGAATGTTCACTGTCAGCTACTACAATTACAGCGTACTGCATGAAAATCTGGATGGGAGGAAGTTTTGCTTTTTGAGATGGTACTGCCTTCAGAAACCGTAACACATTTCTTTATCGTTCTGTAGGTAGACATCATCATGAATATTTATTTTGGGTGTAACAGTCACAATTAGGGTCTTCAAACGAATGACCTCCTGCTACATCTATCTTACTCGTGAAATTCGCTGATTTACTTGTGAATTTCGTACTTTTACTCGTGAATTTCGTACTTTTACTCGTGAATTTCACACTTTTACTCGTGATTAAAATGCCATTATGAATACCTTTATATAGGATACCCTTGATGAATCCGGGATTACCTGATTCTGGTCACCCGAATATTTTATGAGGTGACTGCCGCATCGACTGGCCCAACCACGCTTTCTATTGATCCAGTAAGCTTTTTCTCAGATACTGGTGATCCTGCGACTATTCTGCCTGCATTAAGTACCGAAAACAGTTCATAAGAGGTGTTTATTAGTGGGGTGCTGAAAATGGAGGAATTAACAACGTACACACCGGGTGCCACTGGGGTAGGAAGTCTTGTTATCTCTGTTCCGCCCAATTCTTCCATCTTAGCTGGATCTCCTATTGTTCTTGTTGTGACAAAATATGCACCTACATCCGATGTTGATATTGGAACATGTCATATGCATTATTTTAAATGAAAAAACAGGCAGCGCACATAGCGCTTGCCTGTTTTAATATAGCAAAGGTCATGCCTAAGTATTCAAATGAGAATGAATGCAAAAAGGGGAGTTTGACAGCAAAATAATTCATATAATAACATATGTGGTTATCTATGGGAGATGAACTGAGTTAAAAACCTGTACCGGTTTTATAAAAAAGTTCATTATATTTATTTAATAATTGATCGAGTTGCTGGCTATATTCAACGGCAACATGCGAGTTTAAACCATCTTTAGCGACAATCTTGATAAGTTCATTTCTCTTTAATTCAATCTGTTCGAGAAATTCATTCTTTTTAGCCATTATATTTCCTTTCTGGCCCCAACATTTTTTCAAGGTACCCTTAATTTATGTGTTCGTTGTAAAATATGTATGAATATAACAATTATATCGGCTTGGACTAATGAATTCAAATAAGTTAACTTAATCCGTGCCCCATCCAGTTATAAGTAATTGGTTGTCATGAAATATTCAAAGTTCCATAAATGTATTTTTTTATCTTATTTGTTACAATGTTTATAGGTTGACATACATAGGAGTGAGCTTATTTGGATGATATTAATATTTTTTTAGCTTTTGGGGCGGGATTTCTAAGTTTTATTTCGCCATGCTGCTTACCGCTATATCCGGCCTTTTTATCTTATATCACTGGTATGAGTGTTGGTGAAATCAAATCCGAGAACGCCATGCTCCAAAGAAGAAGCATGCTGCATACTTTATTCTTCCTTCTTGGGTTTTCTCTTGTTTTTATTGCAATAGGGTTTAGCACATCATACCTAGGTTCTTTTTTCGCGAATTATAAAGAATTAATTCGTCAGATTGGAGCCATCCTGATTATCATTTTTGGTTTATTCATTGTAGGAATCTTTCAGCCGAAATCTTTGATGAAAGACAGTCGTTTTGAATTTAAGAACCGACCTAGCGGATATATAGGTTCCATTCTTATCGGACTTGCCTTTGCGGCTGGATGGACCCCTTGTGCTGGTCCGCTATTAGGTGCTGTCATTTCACTGGGTGCAACTAATCCTAGTGCGTCCATGAGCTATATGACTGCCTATATTTTGGGATTTGCCATACCATTTTTCATATTATCCTTCTTTGTCGGAAAATTGACATGGATCAAAAAGTACAGCCAATACATCATGAAGATTGGCGGATATTTAATGATTGTAATGGGTGTGATTTTGTTTTTTGATTGGATGACCAAAATAATCGCAGTCCTGTCTAGACTATTCGGTGGCTTTACCGGATTTTAGTCCATAATAAGCTATTTTTTCAATAAAATTCAAAATGAATTGTCCTTAATTAGGTTTTATGATGTGATTTTTTAATTTTTTCTTTCTATTTAAATGATAAATGACAATTTCAAATATTTTACCTAAAGCAGGACATGTAGTGGTCAGTGAGGGCGGGAATGGACGAGAAGCCATTGAATGATATCGAAATTGGAATCCTGACATTGTAATGATGGATATTCCTGTGCCAATCTTGTGCGTGCTGGATGCCGTTAAAGAATTTAAGAAGGAATTTCAGGCTAATGTGCTCTGCCATGGGTCAGCAAAAAATGGTTGTCGAGGCTAGAGAAGCTGGGGCGCAAGATTTTAAAGTCAAGCATTCTGACGAGGGCATGGTATTGGATAACATAAAAACGGCGCTTGATTAATAACACTCTCCTTGTTTATCTCAAATAGGTAATATATACTTTGTTTATAAATTGAAGTCATATATAATTTTAATGGTACTTACCTATTTTTAGTTTAAAGGGATGGTTAAGAGATGATATATATATCAACAGGTATAGCGATTGTGATGGCTATAGGTGTTTTCATGTTACGGATGAAGGAAACGCAAAAACCAGTGAATGAAAAGAAAATCATTTTACCGCCGCTGTTTATGAGTACAGGTGCTTTGATGTTCATTTTCCCGATGTTCCGGGTGACTCGATACGAATTGTTGGAGGCTCTTGTTGCAGGGATGTTATTTTCCATCTTATTGATAAAAACATCTAAATTTGAAGTTAGAGATGAAAAAATTTATATTCTGCGCTCTAAAGCATTCATATTCATATTGATTGGTCTCATGGTGATTCGACTGGTGGCAAAACTGATGCTGGGAAGCACGATTGAAATCGGTGTGTTGAGTGGGATGTTCTTCTTACTTGCTTTTGCGATGATCGTTCCGTGGAGAATTGCCATGCTTTATCAATATAAGAAAGTTAAAGAAGCCAGTTTCGGCAGAAGTAGCATGGTGTAATACATGTACTGTAGGATTTAATCAAAGGAACAATCAATAAACCTGAGTCGATAAATGACTCAGGTTTTTCGTTGCTTGGAAACTTTTCATGAGGGTAAAAAAGTTCATACGAAAACCTAGTAATTTTATCCGGATTATATTATATTGGTATTATAATATTTTACTTAAGGAGGAAACGGTTCATGTTACAAATGATTATGTTCGGAATTATTTGTGGTTTACTGCTGGGATTTGTGCTTCAAAGAGGCCGTTTCTGTGTTGTTGGTGCATATCGTGATTTGATTTTAGCTAAAGATGGACGGATGTTCTTAGCTACATTTATTGTAATAGCAATACAAAGTATTGGTGTTTATGCATTGAATGATACAGGGGTCATTCAGTTTGGAAATGATGGTTTTCCATGGTTGGGAACAATCGTGGGTGGCTTTATTTTTGGCATTGGTATGGTTCTGGCAGGAGGTTGCGCCACTGGAACATGGTATCGTGCCGGAGAGGGTATGATCGGAAGTTGGGTTGCTCTTTTTGGTTATATGCTAGGGGCAGCAATGACGAAATATGGTGTATGGAAAGTGGCTGGAGATAATCTGTTATCTTATCGTACAAGTGATACGTATATTCATGAAACATTAAATGTTTCGCCATGGGTGCTTGTTATTATTGTGACACTTTTGGTTGGCCTATTGGTGATTCGTGAATTGAGAAAACCGAAACTTCCAATCTTTAAAATGAAACCGAAAAAAACGGGATTGGCCCACATCTTATTCGAGAAACGGTGGCATCCCTTTGTTACAGCATTATTGGTCGGCCTTATTGCAATCATGGCATGGCCGCTAAGCGCAATGACAGGCAGGATGTTCGGACTTGGAATTACAGCGCCTTCCGCGAACATTCTAACTTTCCTTATAACAGGAGATGATGCGTTAATCGACTGGGGTACGTTTTTAGTATTGGGTATTTTCCTCGGCGCTTTCATTGCTGCCAAAGGAAGCGGGGAATTCCGTTGGCGTTTGCCTGATATGAAAACGTTACGTAACAATGCAATTGGCGGTGTAATCATGGGATTCGGTGCAAGTGTTGCCGGGGGATGCACTATCGGAAATGGTTTGGTGAACTCGGCGCTATTTGCTTGGCAGGGTTGGATCGCGATTGTCTTTTTCCTGCTGGGTACATGGGTAGCAACTTATTTCACGATTATCCGTAAGCAAAAGCTGACAGCGGCTGCATCCAAAGCGGCATAAGATACGAGTCAAAAATTTTTAATTCAAGGAGTGGGATATAAATGGCAAAAGTATTGGAAACGACTGGAATGGTATGTCCATTCCCTTTAGTGGAAGCAAAAGAAGCGATAGTGGACATGGCAATAGGAGAGGAATTGATCATTAATTTCGATTGCACACAAGCAACGGAGAGCATTCCGCGTTGGGCTGCTACCGAAGGTCATGAAATTACGGAGTTTGAGCAAATCGATGACGCTAAATGGCGTATAATCGTTAAAAAGGGAAATTGATTTAAAGAAACGTGCCAAGGTAACTTGTGCACGTTTTTTTATTTTTTCGAGGTTAAATAATTGGAAGCTGAAAGTTTATAGTGATAACATGTCTTTAACCAATTTATTAAGGAGATGTTGTTAATGGTAGACAAGGTCGTTTTAAACGATGTTCCACTGCGTGTCACTGACTTTCTTTCTGAAACTGTAAAGGATTCTGAAGGAAAGGGAATCAGAAAAGTCAGTTTCAATTTCAGGGTTACACATAGTGAATATCATGATATTACAACACTGCTTTATCAAATGGTATTTGACGTAAAGATTCCACAGTCAAACGAGGAGTTTCGAGCAGAGATCTTTAACTACGCAACTTCGGTCACGAATTTATATGAAGAAAATGCGGTGGGGGAATTTTCACTTGTCTTGCTGGAAGTGAACGGTCAGGAATGATTACATTGCCAGTCTTGTAAAGATATGGGTTACTGTCTATAATAATAGTGACGATCATTCTATACATATGAGGTGGTACTTTGCTTAGTGGATGGTTTTTATGGTTTATTCTATTTTGGGTAGCCCTTTTAATTATATTGATGAGCATAGGTGGCTTTTTCATGTTTCGGAAGTTCCTGAAAAGATTTCCGAAAGAAGATGGGAAATCCGATATGGATTGGGAAGAATACTATTTGGAACAAACAAAGCACTTATGGTCAAAGCAGCAAAAGGAATTACTGGAAGATTTAGTGAGCCCTGTGCCAGAACTTTTTCGTGATGTTGCACGTCATAAAATCGCAGGGAAAATCGGAGAGTTGGCGTTAAAGGAAAAAGCGGGCGATATTACGGAAGATTTAGTGATACGCGGCTATATCATTGCCACACCAAAACGTGACCATAAATTTTTACAAAAAAAATTAGCTGAAAGAAAGGTGAATATGGTTCCATATGAACACTTATTCAGCTAATGATGAAAAAAGCAGACTCTTTTGGAGTTTGCTTTTTTTATTCTGAATCTTTCAAAAGAATGGGGCAGTGTGGTAAAAATTAGAACGTTTGTACCCAAACCATGCTATTCGTAAAATTTTTGATATAATAATAGTAAGTAAAAATTAGGACGGAGTGAAACTATGAAATTTATCCATACGGCTGATTGGCATTTAGGGAAAATCGTTCACGGGGTGCATATGACAGATGACCAAAGGCATGCACTCTTGCAATTCATAGAAATTGTCGAAGAGGAAAAACCGGATGCGGTCGTGATTGCCGGTGATCTATATGATCGTTCCGTTCCGCCGACTGAAGCAGTGGAGCTTCTTGATGAAATCCTTTATACGATTAATGTGAAAATGAATACTTCCATCGTTGCGATATCGGGAAACCATGATTCTGCGGAAAGACTCGCATTCGGTTCATCATGGTATCGTCATAGTCAGTTATACATTCATGGGAAATTGACAAAAACATGTGAGCCGGTCCGTATCAAAGGCGTGAACTTTTATTGTGTTCCATATGCAGAACCTGGGACGGTCCGCCATCTTTTTGAAGATGATAGTATCCATTCCCATCAAGAAGCGATGAAGCGGATTACCGGAACGATTGCCGAGAATTTCAATAAGGATGAGCCGAATGTCTTCGTAGGACATGCTTTTGTATTAGGCGGAAAAACGAGCGATTCGGAAAGGGTCTTGTCTGTAGGTGGCTCCGGCTGTGTTTCATCCGACTTATTCGATGCGTTCGATTATACGGCACTTGGGCATTTACATAGTCCAGACGCAATACGTCATCCTAAGGTGTTTTACTCTGGATCACTATTAAAATATTCTTTTTCCGAGGCCAAGCAAAATAAGTCGCTTTCCATCGTCGATATGCAAGAAGATGGAAGCTTTCATATACGCTATCGTTCTTTGGCACCCAAGTTCGATATGAGGGAGATATCTGGAGTTATGGAAGAGTTACTCGATCCGGCATTCTATCAATCGCAAAAAAGGGATGACTATTTGAAAATAACACTAAATGATGAGGGGGCACTCATTGATCCTATTAACCGCTTGCGCCAGATTTATCCGAACGTACTACATCTAGAGCGTAAATGGGATTTGACCGACCTTAGAAGAAAAAAATCTTTCTCCTCTGTAAAAGATGAACGGAAATCAGAATTGGACTTGTTTGAAACGTTTTATCAAGAAATGACAGATCGGGACTTTGATTCTCAAAAGCAGGATTTGATGGTTTCGGTAATTGAGGCTGTTAAGAAAGAGGAGGCTTTGAAATGAGACCGGATATATTAACGATGCAGGCATTCGGACCATATGCAGGAAGGGAAACCATTGACTTTAATTCCCTTGGAGAACGGACGATGTTTGTCATTTCTGGAAAGACAGGCGCAGGGAAAACAACGATATTTGATGGTATTAGTTTTGCGATATATGGAAAAGCCAGTGGTGAAGATCGAAGCGGGCAAGATTTACGAAGTCAGTTTGCCGAAGATGATATATGGACGGAAGTCTCGTTGCAATTTACACTGCGTGGAAAAACGTATTTGGTGACCCGGTCCCCGCAGCAGGAACGCAAGAAAAAAGCAGGTGAAGGAACAACAACTGTTGGAGCAAAGGCTGAATTATATGAGATATTGGCCGAAGGAAAAAAATTGCTGGGAGCAAATGTACGGGAAGTTGAAGAAAAAATCAAAGTACTCATTGGACTTGACGCTAATCAATTCCGGCAAATCCTGATGATTCCACAGAATGAATTTCGAAAACTGTTAACTTCCGACAGCAAGGATAAAGAACAGATTCTCCAGAAATTATTTCATACTGAACTTTATAAACGAATAGAAGAAAAATTAAAAGAAGAGGCTTCCATCCTAAAAAAGGAAAGTGAAAAAAGTGCTCAGCGGCGAATTGAATTAATGAAAGGCATCCAGCCTGGCAATAATGAAGAATTACAGGTACAAATACAAGGGGAAGAGCCTAGTGAACAACAGGTCTTACCGCTGTTACAGGAAGTCATTTTGCAAGCGGCAGAAAAAAGTGAGTATATAAATAAACAAATACAGGAAAAGCAGAAAGCTCGTGATCAAGTAAATCAAGAACTTTCAAAAGCTGTCGATTTATTAAATCGATTTTCGGAAAAAGAAAAACTGCGGAATGAAAAGGAGGCCCTTGAAGCAAAGCTGCCAGAAATGGAATTAGTGAAAGTCCAAATAAAAATGGCACACAAAGCGGCTTCGCTTGAAAAGCAGGAACAATACTATTTGCGAATTGGCAAACAAGTACAAGATGCGAATACCGAACTTCAAAAGTTAAGTGAGCAGTCCGAGAAGTTACGGATTGAGCGCATTGAGAAGCAGGATTCCTATGATAAGGAAAAGTCGAAGGATAATCAAAGAGAGCAGGCAGTCCGAACTGTTCATCAGCTTGAGCAGGTAAAAGAGGCTGTCATGACTTTTGCAAGCTTAAAAGCACAGGTTACTTTAGATGAAAAAGAGTGGGAAACTAGCAAACGACTTCGTGAAAAAACTGTTTCGGAACATCTGTCGATTGAAGCGGAAACAGAGAAAGTCGCTCAAGAAAAAACAGAAGCGGAAAAAGCGGCTGTTCTTTATCGTGATCAGGAAATTGAAGCAGAAAGAAATAATCAATCGTTATCTAAGATTAAAAAGCTTCAAGAAGTTCTTTATGAAATCCAGAATACGAAACGAGTTCTGGATGAAAAGAATAATTGGTTCCAAGAGTTACAAAGAATACAAATTCAGGAGAAGGAAAAACTTGAAACCCTGAATCGAAACTGGAGAACTGGCCAAGCGGGTATGCTTGCTTCCATGCTGCATTCTGGAGAAAATTGTCCTGTGTGCGGTTCGCAAAGTCATCCAAAACCAGCGCAATTGCATGAGCATATGCCGACGGATTTGGAACTGAAAGATCAAGAAAACAAGCTGAAAACTGCAGAACAACAAAAAAGCCAAGCGGAAAGTGAATATTATCAAGCGAAATCCAAATATGATGCACTAGCAGAGTCTTCACAAGAAAAGCTTAGTGACATACAAAATGGCATGCCGGAGTTTAGGTGTGAAAATATTGATGGGCATTTGCTACAGTTTGTACAAAAAGGAAAAGTGCTTCAAGAGCAGCTAAAAGAATTGATGCGGAAAAAGTCTGTACTCAATGATCTGGAAAAAAGGTTGCAGGATTTAAAAGAGAAAGCATCCCAGCTTAAGGATAATATGATCTCTTTAGAGAGAAAAGAGGACCAAGGGAAAACGAGGTATATTGAAAACTCTACAAAACTAACTGGATTAACCGATTCCCTGCCAGACGGAATACGGACTGAGGAAGAATATAATGAAGCTTATCAAATGGCTGTAAATACACAGAAACGCTTACAATCGGCATTTGATGATGCACAAAAAAACCTCCAACTGGTGAAGGAAAGAGAATCGGCCATCATTGCAAAAAAAGAATCCCTAAGTGGAAATATAGAGGCCTTAAATGCAGAATTGAAAGAGGAGCGGGAAAAGTTAATTACGGATATGACCAATCAAGGCTTTTCCAATTATAAAGAATATACGGCAGCAAAAAAATCGGAAGCGGCTCTTGGAAATTTGGAGGACCAAGTACAACAGTATAATCAAAATTGGCAAAGTATTTTAAGTCTGTTTCATGATTTGGAAATGAAATTAAAAGATGTGGCCAAACCAGATCTTGAAGGATTGAAAAAGACTTTCGATTTCATAGATGGAGAATTGGAGTCGTTACGCCAAAATCAGAATGAATTACAGGCTGAAATTCGGAATAACGAAGAAATCGAAAGGAAATTGGCGCAAATCAGGGAAAATCAGAAAAGTTTAGATGAAAGGTACAGTATAGTCGGTCATCTGTCAGAGATTTCCAAAGGTCAAAATTCCTTCAAAATAACGTTTGAACGATATGTACTGGCAGCCTTTTTAGATGATATCTTAAAAGAAGCCAATTCAAGGCTGCTGAAAATGACAAGCGGCAGATATCAGCTGTTGCGAAAGCTTGATCCTACACGCAGGAATATCCAGAGCGGTCTGGAATTATCTGTGTATGACCAATATACAGGACATGAGAGACATGTCAAAACCCTTTCGGGAGGCGAGAGCTTTAAGGCATCCCTTGCACTTGCTTTGGGTCTTGCGGATGTTGTCCAGCAGAACGCTGGCGGTATTTCACTTGAAACGATGTTCATCGATGAAGGTTTCGGTACGCTCGACCCTGAATCTCTTGATCATGCGATTGAAGCATTAATGGATATACAAAGCACCGGGAGATTGGTCGGAATAATTTCCCATGTGCCGGAATTGAAAGAAAGAATTGATGCACAGCTGCAAGTCATTTCGACACAAAATGGAAGTCGAACGTCCTTTTATTTTGCTGGATAATCAAGAAAAAAGAATGGCTAAGGGAGAAGTGGTTCCCTAGGCCATTCTTTTTATTTTTATGAATGAACTACTCAATGTTAATATCTTCAGCTGTTTTTCCGGGGGAAAACTTATGGATGCGAATCACCAATATCGGATTCGAGAATTCAGCGGTAATTCTTCGAGAGCAAATCGAAAAGGGGAAAGGGATCTTTCTCTGTGTGGGCAGTATATCTTCTTTTTTTTCAAGAATTGGCTTATCAGTATCGTAAACGATGATCGATAGCTCATTATCACATAGGCAAACTTTTATATCTTTCACATCATGATTTTCCAAAACCGCTTCCACCATATACTCATCGTCACTTTCGTATATATCAATTGAAAAAAGTTGATGATCCAACGCACAAGTTTCCGGATCCAGAAAAAAACTTTTTACCCATTCATCAAACTTTTCAACCTCATTCATTTGCGATCCATGTTGATTGTCTTGCATGTTGATACCCCCGGTTTTCCTTTGAGGTATTATATGTTGGAGCATGAAGAATGGTGAATGAAATAGTGAAATTGATGATGATAAAAGATTCCGGAAAAGTGGTTCAAAAAATGTAATAGCAACCAAGGACTTTAGAAAAGTAATTAAAGCAAAGAAACGATGTGTGTGTGGGTATTAAGGGAATTAAAAATTAGCAAGAAGTTAATGAAAGTGATGACCAATTGTATATGAGTAGGTCATTTTGGTGCCCGTGGATTGAACTCCGGAATACCGGATGCAATTATTTCTGTAAGGGGGATTGAGAAAGCGCTTCAATCTAATTCTGAAGCGGAGCGAAAAGAAGCAATTGATGCAGCAGCGACTGAAAGACGGATTGCCGCAAAGTGGAACCGAGACGGGTCAACCACTGCATTGCATCACCTTCAAGGGGATGCCCCTGAAATGAACCTAAAGCGTGAACTTGCAGCATCCCTCGTATCCATAGTTCCAAGACTGGGACGCTGGCTCGATGAAGGCCCATATGGACCGAAATTTGGTCCTCCAGAACTGACAACAAAATATTAACAGACATTGGTCGGCAGGGAAATCCCAGTAGGCTGATAAAACGGAAGATATGAAAGGAGCGGACTAAAATGGCTTTAGCCGGAATAATCAATGAAGAAAAGTATGGTACAGACGCACGGTCTGCCAATGAAATGATTGAGCGACTTACATCCATAGACTGGTATTCACAGGCAGGGGTAAAGTGTAATGAAGCAGAGAAAAAAGTAGAGCAGTTTATGAGTGCAATTGGCGTCAGTGAATATAAAATAAAGTGGCTTTCGGCAGCGCAGGTTTTAGAAACAGTCAGCCAACTTTCGTTTGAAAGCAGTACACTTTGGGAAGTTCTGAAAGAATTACCGGATCAACTTAAGGAAAAGATCGATGCCGCTGGAAATGAAAAACTGCTTGCCGATATCGTGGACAAAGTGCCGGAGGCCGTTTTTCATGGAGCATATAAACAAGCATTCAACGTATTTAGGGATGAAAAAGCAATCAAGTTCCTCGTTGGACATGCCATGTATATAAGCGTTCTTGCTTGTACAGCCGAACTTGCCGGTGAAGAAAACCCATTTTCATTTATTGTAGAATTGCTTGCAGATGGACATTTGCCGCTCGGCCCTGAAGGAAATACGCTTTATCTTCTATAATTTAGTGAGAGAACATGATAGTGATGTTTGTGTGCCAATCTCACCTACTCACATATCTACTAGAACTTATCATGTCACATATTGAAGCGTTGAGACCCTATTGCAAACAGTGTTGTTATTATACAAGCCGGGCAGACGACTACCGGCTGTCGGGAATAAACAAACAAGGCTGCCCGAAACGAAAAAAATCTGGTGCAGCCTTGTTTGCTCTACCGTTTTAACCTGAAAATGTGGTTAACACAAAAGCCATTACATTCAAAATTAACTTAATAATAATGCTGCCCATCCTCTATTTTTCTTTTCCTCTTTATTCATAGTTTTTTCCTAGCCCCTCGGCCTTTGCCTGTTGGAGCAATTTTATTTTCCGCTTTCCATTTCTTTGGAGTCATGGACTCTTCCCCAAAACGATAGGAGTAAATTCTTTAACCGCCATATTAGCCGCTTAATTCTTAACTGAATTACCCGAGTGATAAAGATCTACTATAGTCTACTTGAACTCATTATTATATTTTTTACCTATACAAGACGGACACATCCTCTCAAAAATCATTGTAAGGACTTAACTAAAATGTGTTCATGAAACTATACTAACTACACTCCTATATAAAAAGGGCGAGGCTAAGAATAGACTCAAAACGTTAACGGGTTAAAATATTAATTTGATCTGTCTATCCCATTCGAAAAAGTACACTTTTTCAGACAAAATACGTGAACTGACTCCCTTCAAGTAATACAGTTTCTTTTTTATAACTAGCTATTTAGAGTGAATCTACAATTTTTTTCTATTCGTCTTTGTATTTGCACCAAAGCCGGTTTTGACACCTCCAAAAACCATCATACAAATACAATAAATTAAGTCGTTCCACCTTCTAAAAGTTTAACAGGCAGATATGTCTCAAACGGAAAATTGTTAAATTCACCTTCAATTTGTTTTAATAAAATATCAATTGCTGTCTTGGCAATTAAATCAATTGGTTGTTGTATGGTTGTCAATTCTGGCAGTAAAACTTGAACGGCTTCTGTTCCATCATAACCGACAACTTTTAATTGCGTTGGTATATCTTTTCCGCGTTTTTTAGATTCAGCTATAACAGATGCCGCGATTAAATCATCACTTGCAAAGATCCCATCTACTTCTGGATGTTCATCAAAAAGCTTAGAGATTACTTCTTGATGACTTTGACGAGGTGAAACTTCATATGTAATTGGAAGTCTACTATGTTCCTTCATAACATCCTCATACGCTTTTCTTCTTAAGTTTGCTGGTGTTTGCAGCTCAATTGGTCCATTTATATGAACAATAAACTGACAACCTTTCATTATTAATAATTCTGTAGCTTTTTTTCCTCCGCTATAATTGTCAGAGCCAACAACAGGGATGTTTTTCGATAAGTAGTGGTCAATTGCTACGACAGAAAGATTCTGCTTCTCATAATTTAGTATACCTCGGTTATATGTCACAACGACTACTCCATCTACCTGATTACGTATGAGCATTTCTAAATATTTTTCTTCTTTATCTATACGGTTTAAACTGTTACAAAGTAACAATTTATAGCCTAATGAAGCACAGATGCTTTCAATATGAAAGGTAAGTTCACCGAAAAATGGGTTACTTGAATTTGGGATAATTAGTCCTATTATATTAGTTCGTTTATTGAATAGAGAACGGGCTAAATCGTTTGGAAAATAATTAATCTCTTCCATCGCTTTATAAACTTTTTCTTTTGTTTTTTCACTTATGTAACCGCGGTTATTTAATACACGGGAAACTGTTGTTGATGAAACACCTGCTATTTTTGCCACATCGTGAATGTTAGGCTTCATTTCATGTCCTCCTACCTTATTAAGAAACATCCATTTTATTTAACTTTTTTAACTACTCATTTGAATAAAGTTTTCATGTTTTGGTCCATTGATTGGATACTGAGATTTTTTCAGTTGGTTCACAGAGATATTAAACATTGGCATCAATATTGTATAAAGAGCGAAGGTGATAAAAATGAAAAATCCATTAATAAACTGTTTAATAGCATATCATAATCTGTCACCTACTAGGAAAACCCTATAATAAAATAATTTCAGATTAGTCGGATCACGCACTTATTTTAGAGAAAAGTACTAATATGTGCAAGAGTTAGAGACAAATTACATGAAAGATAATGTCTGATTTTTCAAAAAAATAACTGTCAATCGGTTGACATATGTAACCGGTTGACATAAACTACAATTGAAAGCGCTTTTATAAGTTTTTTTTTAAGACGAAAGACATATGAGGGGGAAGTGAAAGGTATGAAGAAATGGCTACTAGTAAGTATATCTTTATTACTGATGTTTGCTGCGGTGGGCTGCAGCAAAAGCGAAAGCGTAAATAGTGATGGTAAAAAGACGATTACGATGTGGGTACATATATCTGATGAGAATGAAGAAGGAAAAGTGTATAAAAAACGGGTAGAAGCCTTCAATAAGAAGTATTCTTCTGACAATATCAAAGCTAAAATTGAATTTATTCCACGTAGCGGAAATGGCGGTGGTTATGAAGACAAAGTAAACGCGGCCCTTACAACCAGCACTTTGCCGGATGTTATTACTTTGGACGGACCAAATACAGCTGCTTACGCGAAATCTGGTGTCATTGCACCATTGGATGAGTATATAAAAGATCAAGAGGATTTGCTGCCAAGTATTAAGCAACAAGGAACTTATAAAGACAAGCTGTATGCAATTGGTGTTAGTGAATCATCAGTTGGGATTTACTACAATAAAAGAATGTTACAAGAGGCGGGCGTAGATTTGAATACGCTGCCAACAGTTGATAATCCATGGACATGGGACCAATTCCTTGCTCTTTGTAAAACGTTGAAAGATAAATACGACAAACCAGCTATTGATATGCAATTACAGTCGAAAGACGAAATGTTGACGTATGCGCTAACTCCGTTTGTCTGGTCAGCTGATGGGGATATCATCTCGAAAGATGGAAAGAAAGCAGAAGGTGTCTTCAATAAAAAAACTACTGTTGAAGCAATGACTTTTATTCAAACAATGTTGAAAGAAGGTTATACGACACGAACGCCAGTCAAACAAGCGTTTGAAACGGAAAAATATTCAATGAAGTTTAGTGGAGTATGGACAGTAACTGATATGAAAACAAACTACCAAAAGGTAGATTATGGCGTTATGCCATATCCAGTATCACCAAAGACAAAGAAACTAGTTTCTCCTTCAGGTAGTTGGCAATTTGCGATGACACAAACGTCCGAAAATAAAGAATGGGCTGCAAAATTAGTTGACTGGATGACAAACAAAGATTCGAATGTGGAACTGAGCCGTACGATTGCAGCACTGCCAGTCCGATACTCTTCTGAAAAAGTGATGGCAAAAGAGTTCTCAGATCAAATGAATGTCTTCCTGAAACAATTGAAAGAAACAGGACACGCACGTCCCGTTACACCGGCTTATCCGCAAGTCACGCGTGCTTTCCAACAAACAATCGATGACATCAGCTTCTATGATCAAAATAAAGATATCCAAAAAGTATTGGATACACATGCGAAAGAAATGCAATCAGCTATAGATAAGGCCAATTAGAAGGAGGAACTATGAGTAAAATTGGATGGAAAGAAAATAGGAATGTCTATACATTTCTGAGACCAGAGGGAAGAATCAAGAATAAAATTCGGTGGAAAGAAAATGTAGTTGCATATACATTTTTGGGGCCGGCGTTGTTACTTTTATCGATGTTCCTTGTTATTCCATCTATTATGTCAGTCTATTATGCGTTTACGGATTATTATTTATTAACACCCGATATGCGCACATTTGTCGGATTGGACAATTTCATTAATCTATTCCAGGACCCAATTTTTCTGAAAAGCTTGGTGAACACACTGGAATTTGTAGTTTGGGTTATTCCGTTACAGATAGGGGCAGCTCTTGGGCTGGCCCTCCTGTTAAATAAACAACGTAAAGCAAACACGTTTTTTAAAGTAGCTTACTTTAGTCCAGTTGTCATGTCACTTGTCGTTATCTCTGTTCTATGGTTGTATTTGTTGAATCCAAATGAAGGGATTATTAACAATGTACTCACATACTTCGGCATTTCAGCGCAACCGTTTTTGACAAGTCCTAAGCAGGCGATATTTACAATTGTTGTGGTTTCGGCTTGGCAAGGAGCCGGCTTTCAGATGCTGATTTTTCTAGCAGGACTGCAGAATATCCCTGGTGATGTCTATGAGGCGGCACAGTTAGACGGAATGAATAAATGGCAACGATTTATTTACATTACGTTACCTTTGTTGAAACCAACTTCAATTTTTATATTTATTACCACATTAATTGGCGCATTCAAGCTGTTGGTTCAACCAATGGTTATGACGCAAGGCGGACCAGTGAATTCCACCATGACGGTTGTCTATTATATTTATCAAACTGGTTTTACGGACCGCATGGTTGGTTATGCCAGTTCAATTGCTCTCTTGTTTGGAACGATTATCGGATTGGTTACGATTACGCAACGTAAACTGGTGAAGGAGGATGAAGACTGATGAGACGGAAATTCGGGCCTCTAACGATTTTAGAATACATTTGCCTGGTTTTGCTCGCAGTGCTATTTATTTTTCCGCTGTTTTGGATGGTCGCATCCTCGATGAAACCAGAAGCGGAAATTTATAACGATATGAGTAACATTAAGGCTTTCCTGCCATCATTTCATCCATCAGACTGGTTTGTATCCTACAAGCAAGTTCTGTTACGATTTCATTTACTAGGTTATATCGGCAACAGTTTGTTTTATGGTTTGTGTGTAGCAGTTGGTTCCATAATTATCAATGGGATGGCGGGCTATGCATTTGCTAAACTTAATTTTAGTGGAAAAAAAGTGCTGTTTGGTCTTTTATTGGCTATTTTGATCGTGCCATTTGAAACCATCTTAATCTCTCAATTTACCATTATTCATAGCATTGGATTAGTGGATACACGTCTTGCGGTTATTTTGCCAGCGTTGGCAGGGGCATTCAATATCTATTTGTTCCGAAACTTTTTTATGGCTATTCCAACAGAGATTATTGAATCGGCTAAATTGGATGGGGCAAATACATGGCAAGTATTCTGGCGGGTCATGCTACCGATGTCTAAACCAGCCGTTGCCACTGTTGGGACATTGGCTTTCATCGGAAGTTGGAATGATTATATCTGGCCTCTGATGGTCTTGACAGACAAGTCGAAATTTCCGATCCAAGTAGCGATTACAGCAATTAATAGTACAGATCCGGTTTATACTAACCAAGTCATGGCTGTACTGACGATATCCACCGTTCCATTGATTATTATCTATATTGTGGCTCAACGTTATATTTTAGAGGGGATTGGCGGTTCAGGTACAGGCATTAAATAGAGAGTGTATCATCATTAACAACCATGTATGGACTTAAATTCATATTTCTATTTCTTCTTTTTCATATCGTTAACTAGTTATTCATTTCTTTTCACATGTCTAGTAAAAGGAGCAATTAAATTGAAAGTTTCAAAAAATCTGTATTGGATGTTAAGTGCGTATTTTTTCTTTTTCTTTTTCACTTGGTCTTCTAGTTACTCTTTATTTTCCATTTGGTTAGGACAAGAAATAAATTTAAGTGGGTCAGCTACAGGTATTATCTTTTCTGTAAACGCTATCTTCGCCTTATGTATGCAGCCACTATATGGTTATATATCTGACAAAATAGGTTTAAAGAAAAAAATATTATCTTTCATTAGTTTGCTAATCGTATTTGTAGGACCATTTTATATTTTCATCTATGGACCATTATTAAAATACAATGTCTTTTGGGGCGCGATTGTTGGAGGAATTTATTTAGCAGTTGCTTTTCTAGCTGGTATTGGAGCGATTGAATCATATATTGAGAAGATTAGCCGTAAATATGATTTCGAGTATGGAAAATCGAGAATGTGGGGCTCTCTAGGGTGGGCGGCAGCTACATTTTTTGCAGGACAGCTGTTTAATATTAATCCAAATATCAATTTCTGGGTTGCATCTGTTTCAGCAATCATATTAGTGGCCATTATTATGTCTGTGAAAATAGAAATGACGGATCAAGAGATAAATAGAGCCGATTCTATTAAATTAAAAGACGTTGGACAACTTTTTTTATTAAAAGATTTCTGGTTTTTCATGATGTACATTATTGGGGTGACATGCGTCTACAGTGTTTATGATCAGCAATTCCCTCTTTATTACGCATCTTTATTTCCGACTGAATCGTTAGGCAATCAAGTATTTGGATATCTAAACTCGTTCCAAGTATTTTTAGAGGCTGGAATGATGTTTCTTGCTCCGTTTATCGTAAATAAGTTTGGTGTAAAGAATAGTTTAATTTTAGCAGGATTTTTAATGGCCTTCCGAATCATCGGTTCTGGAATAGTTGTTGGGCCAATCGGAATTTCTTCGATGAAATTAATTCATGCTCTAGAATTGCCTATTATGCTAATTGCTATTTTTAAATATTTAGCAGCGAATTTTGATACCCGTCTATCTTCTGTGCTTTATCTAGTTGGTTTCCAATTTGCCTCTCAGGTAGGTGCATCTATTCTTTCACCAATTGCAGGTGGATTATATGACAGTGTAGGATTTCGTCATACCTATCTCATCATGGGAATCATGGTTTTTTGTTTTACCATTATTTCAATCTTTACTTTAAAAGGTTCTAAAAAAAGCAAAGGCTTAAATGGCAATGTGGAAAGGTTACGAAAGATAATATAGGAGGATGTTAGGATGTTAACAATTAATAGAATTAAACAGGCTGAAGAGGCACTGAAGAATGCAAAGAAAAAAATAAATAATCGTTATCGATTAGGTTACCATATCATGGCTCCAGCTAACTGGATTAATGACCCGAACGGTTTCGCACAATATAAGGGGGAATATCATGCATTTTATCAATTCCATCCATATGATGCAAATTGGGGGCCTATGCATTGGGGCCATGTAAAAAGTAAAGATCTCATTCATTGGGAGCATTTGCCTGTTGCTTTAGCTCCTGGGGATGCATGTGATACAGATGGATGTTTCTCAGGAAGTGCCGTTGATAATAATGGTGAACTAACCCTAATCTATACAGGACATCACTATACAGATAAGGAAAAAGATCTCTTCTATCAAAATCAAAATATTGCGGTCAGTACGGATGGCATAACATTTGAGAAAGTTGGAGAAAATCCGGTTATTGCTAAACCACCAGTAGATAGTGCACATCACTTCCGTGATCCAAAGGTGTGGAAGCACAATGATGCCTGGTACATGGTTTTAGGAAATTCAACGAAGGAGAATGTCGGAAGAGTTATTTTATACCGTTCTCCTGATCTACTGAATTGGGAATACATTGGCGTTCTTGCACAAAGTGATGGCTCACTTGGATATATGTGGGAATGTCCAGACTTCTTTGAATTAGATGGAAAATATATTCTAATGATCTCTCCTCAAGGTATTAAATCAAATGGAGATTTATATAATAATCTATTCCAAACAGGTTATTTGGTTGGAGATTATAATTATGAAACAAACGCGTTTGTTCATGGATCATTTACTGAACTAGATAATGGACATGACTTTTATGCAGTTCAAACACTATTAGATGATAAAGGTCGTCGAATTGCAATTGGTTGGATGGATATGTGGGAGTCAAACATGCCAACAAAAGCAGATGGATGGTGTGGAGCCTTAACATTACCACGTGAAATAACGCTAGGGGATCATAACAAGATTTTAATGAATCCTGTTGAGGAATTAACCTTATTACGTGATTCTGAACACAATGAGTGTACAAATCAATCCATTTCTGAAAGCTATTTGGTAGAAACGAAAGATGATTTACTTGAAGTGAAAGCTGTGTTTGACTTAACTAATTGTAGTGCTCAATCTGTAGGTCTAAAGATTCGTGGAGTTAACCAAGAAGAAACAGTATTAACGTATCACTTAGATAAACAACAGCTAACACTTGATTGCTCCAAGTCAGGAAAAGTGGAAGATGGTGTTAGGAACACAATACTTGAGACAAATAAAGAGCTTTCCCTACGTGTATTTATTGATCGATCTTCCATTGAAATCTTTGCGAATGATGGACAAACGACCATGACAAGTCGTATCTATCCGAATGAAGATAGATTAGGTATTGAGTTATTTACTGAGAATGGTGATGTACAAGTCAAGGAAATAACTTATTGGAACCTAAAAGACATCTGGAAATAAAATAACAAGGAACAAGTGTCTAGACCACTTGTTCCTTGTTTAGGGGTGAATACATTGAAAAAAGTTTTTTGTATTGGCGAGACATTAATTGATTTTATTCCTATTCAAAAAGAAAAATCTTTAAAAGAGGTTACTGGTTTTGAACGTGTTGCCGGTGGAGCTCCTATGAACGTTGCGATTGCAATTGCAAAATATGGTGGGAATTCCGTCATGCTAACCAAGATAGCTAATGATAATTTTGGTGATTATTTAATGGACGTGCTTCAAGGAAATGATGTAGACACTTCCTATATAATTCGAAGCGATGAAGGTGAAACTGGATTAGCATTTGTATCTGTAGATAATTTCGGAGAAAGAAGTTTTAATTTTTATCGAAAGAATACAGCTGATTTATTACTTTCACCAGATGAGGTGAAGTCAGAGTGGTTTAATCAAGGAGATCTTCTTCACTTTTGCTCAGTGGATTTAGTTGAAAGTCCAATGAAACAAACTCATATAAAAGTGATAGACAGATTTAATAAAATAGGTGGAATTGTAAGTTTTGACCCTAATGTCAGGCTTCCTTTATGGCCTGATGAAGAAAGCTGTCGGCGTACGATACTAAACTTCTTGCCTCTAGCTGATATTGTAAAAGTATCCGATGAAGAATTATATTTTATAACAAATATTAATAAGGAAAAAGAAGCGATTAAATCCCTTTTTGTCGGTAACGTGAAAGTAGTCGTATATACAAAAGGAAGCGATGGCGCAAATATTTATTTGAAAAATGGAGAGGAATATGAAGACAAAGGATTTAAAGTAATTGTTTCGGATACAACTGGGGCAGGTGATGCATTTATCGGAGGTTTCTTATCCGAACTAGTGTCACTTGAAGTATCTAATGAAAATCTATGTGAAAGAGTGAGTGAAAATCATCAACGATTACTTACTTTTGCAAATGCAAGTGGAGCACTAACTGCTTCCGTAAAAGGAGCTATTCAGGCAGCACCTGGAAAACGACATGTATTAAATTTTATTTCTACTCAACGGGCAACAACAAAGAGGGGGGAGAATGAAATTCTGTAACAAATTTTAAACTACCTCGATGTGTTCATTGTATTGTTTATTAATAGTTGGTATTTACTGTTTGTAAGTGATATAGGTAGAGGATGATTAGAATGTTCCAGTTTCGTACATTGGGCGTTTCAAAATCGCCAGACCAATTTGTCATTATTGATATTCAAACTGATTTTAATTACTCAACATGTTTTTCGAACTATCATTCTACTCCTGCAAAATCTCTTCTTTCTACTCAAAATAATCATTTTAAATCCCGTTCGTAAAAGTACACTTTTACGAACGGTTCTATTTTCGATAAAATCCTCTTATTTTAACGTTCGTTAAAGTTTAAAAACACTTTACGAACGTTCATTGTTTTACATACACTTTTACGAACGTTTTTAGTAGAATAGTAGAAAGAAATAGAATGAGGTGTAAAAAATGGATGTTCGTAAATTTGGATACATACGAATAAGCAGCAAAGATCAAAATGAAGGACGACAACTTCAAGCCATATTGGATAATGGTCTTAAAGAACGAGATATCTAGATCTTTACAGGATGGTCCGATCGATTGAACTAGTTATGTGGCTTAGAAGATTCTTGGATACAGCGGTGGCCCAAAATCAGTCTGTGAATGCGCAAAAGCTAGAAATCCAGGACTGGAGTTGAGCAATAGATTTTTATAAACTTCACTAGTAAGCCAATTTTTAATAAATGTTGCAATAGGCCCATCCGTTGCTGGATGGGCTTTTTAAATTTTATAAAACCCATGGATAAAATCAAAATCACGATTTGTGAGTAGGTATAATCTATAATATGGTAAAAGCCTAGTTTCACAAGCGCTAGAAAACCAATCAAAAATTCAAAAATGAATTATTGGCATTTCGATGAATCCTCTAAAGATAGGCATTATAACTGAATAAAATTCATTAATGAATTGACTGGTCTTAATACTAAGCGATTTTACACAAAAATGGGACTTGGCATGCAAGTTGCATAATAACTATAAGTATAAATCAAACATGCACGATAAGAAATTCGTTTATGTGCGGAGGGATAATGGTGCGAAAAACAATAAATAAACCATGGGAGCAATGGTATGTTGAAAGAATGAAATCTATGAAGCTGCCGGAAATATCGGTCTATTCGCTGCTTGATATAACAGCAAGTAAGTTTCCACAACATACAGCCATCATTTATGAAGACCATTCAATGGATTATAAGAATCTAAAAATGCAGGTAGACAAACTTGCAGGTAAATGGAGAGAAATGGGCTTTGTTAAAGGTGAACGTATTGGTCTGATGATGGCCAACCACCCTTATTTCATAATCAGTTATTACGCTGCACAGGCACTGGGTCTGATAGTTGTACAGATTAATCCCCTGTATAAACCGCGGGAACTTTTGCAAATTTTAATAGACTCAGATACCAAGAATATTGTATTTGACCAAACGGCCGCAAATACAATCGAAGAAACGAAAGCGATATATGAATTTGATGTTTACATTGATACGGAAAATGATCAAAATGGCTCCTATTCCCTTCAAACGATGATTCAAACCGGAGATGCCATTAAGAAGCCCGAAATGATAAACCCGTATGAAGATACTGCAGTCATCCAATATACTGGCGGCACAACTGGGAAGATGAAGGGTGTCATGCTTACTCACTATAATTTAACCTCCAATGTCGTGCAGAGTTTTGAAATGTATGGGGATTCCCTGAAACCTGGTGAAGAAATCGTTTTGGCAGCTACGCCTCTTTACCATGTTTATGCCATGACAAGTGCGATGAATCTAGGTATCTATATTGGAGCTGCCATCCTCTTATTTCCAAAATTCGAACTTCAAGATGTACTTGCAAAAATAAAAAAGTACCGTCCGACTTTCTTTCCAGGAGTTCCAAAGATGTATAATGCTTTCGTCAATCATCCTGGAATTGAAAACTATGGACTGAATTGTTTAAAAAGTTGTTCTTGTGGATCGGCGCCTCTGCCGGTTGAAGTAATCAAGCGATTTGAGGAGCTGACAGGTGCCAAAATCGGAGAGGGTTTCGGTTTGTCGGAAGCTTCTCCTTCCACTCATCGTAATCCGCCATTTGGAAAAAGGAAAATCGGAAGCATTGGCATCCCTTTTCCAGGCACGGACTGTATGATCATTGACGATGAAAATAATGAAGTGCCTAACACATGCGTCGGGGAGTTGCTCATAAAAGGCCCGCAAATCATGAAGGGTTATTGGAATAACGAAGCAGAAACCAAAAAGGCCTTACAGAATGACTGGCTATATACTGGCGATCTTGCGGTGATGGATGATGAAGGATATTTCTATATAGTCGGCAGGAAAAAAGAAATGATCATCGTCGGCGGATTCAATATTTATCCGCAGGAGGTAGAAGGTGTTCTATATGAACATCCGGCAATAAAAGAGGCAGCTGTGGTGGGCATCCCCCATAAAGAAAAAGGCGAAATTGTGAAAGCATTCATCGTACCTAAAGAAAGTGCTTCCGTGGATCTTGAAGAAATAGAAGGATATTGTTATTCTCAATTGACTCCTTATAAAGTACCAAAAGTATTTGAATTGAGAAAAGAACTTCCGCGGAATACAGTGGGTAAACTATTAAAAAGATTGTTAGTTAAAGAAGAATTGGAAAAGGATTGAAAGAAGGGAATGTGGTTTCATTTATGAAACCTAAGTTGGATGGGTAGATCAGTGTGTGAACAAAAATGAAGCAGGGGAGGGAATTATATGCGTTGGGTTGTTCTCATTCTATTATTCTTTGGAGCCGTCATCAATTTTGCAGATAAATCGATCGTGGGTCTCGCAGCTGTTCCCATCATGAAAGAATTCAATCTTAGCTATGCGGAGTGGGGTCTTGTTGGAAGCAGTTATTATTGGCTCTACCCAGTAACAGGGATTTTGGGGGCAGCATGGGCTGATCGGCTGGGGGCTAAAAAAGTGCTTGGGTTCATCATGCTGACATGGACTGTTTTGCAATTCGGCGTTTTAGCCATCACCGCTCTTCCATTATTGATTCTATACAGGATTTTACTGGGCGCATTCGAAGGGCCTTATAGCCCAATCGCTTACAGTCATGCCGATAAGTGGTTTCCGCCGAAACTGAAAGGCTTTGCTAATTCGGTAGTGGTTGGCGGAGGAACCGTTGGTGCAATGATCGTGGCACCGATCCTGGTTTCTTTAATTACGATATTCGGCTGGAAAGCTGCCTTTGCGGCCCTTGGCGGCGCAAGCCTTGTTTGGTTCTTCCTCTTTCAATTTTTAACAAAGGAAAATCCAGTTGAAGTATATGAAAACATACAAAAGAAAAAGAAAGTGAAACTAGAAAAAATTAAAGTGAAAGACTTTTTGCTGCTACTCGCATCACCTACTGCTTTGTTTACTACGCTTGCATATTTTTCAACGTATATTTTAGTTGTTTGGTTTTCTGTTTGGCTCCCGATTTATTTAGTGGAAGCCGTAAAAATGACTCCAGGTCAAATGGGAACCAGTGTTGCGATAATCGGAGTCGTTTCCGTATGTATTTATATGGGTGTTTCGATGGTGTCTGATCATTTATTCAAGAAGAATCAGAATTGGCGGTCATCGAGGGTATTTGTCGTCGCGGGCGCTATGATTCTTGGTGCATTGTTCTTTTCCTCAATCATGCTATTTCAAAATCCAATCTGGGTGATAGTCGCCATGTGTTTAGCAAAGGGCCTTACATATGCAATTTTACCGATCGGACCAACGATCATGATTAATGAAATGCAAGAGCGGGGGGGATTGATGACAAGCATCCTAACATCATCAGGAAATATAGCAGGCATTATTGCACCTCTATTAACTGGCTATATCATAAGTTTAGCAGGAGGAAATGAATTATTGGGATATAACTTATCGATATTGTTCATGGCCATCCTTGTCCTGGCTTTTGGCATCCTGTTTGCGATATTCGTTAAACCAGCCAAATCAAAAGGGAAACATAAAAATAAAAGTTCGGATAATTTTGATCTTAAGTCCTCATAAGCAAGGGGACAACTAGCTACATTCAATGAAACTAGTGAAATGAAGGAATGCCATCAACTGGGTGTGAAAAAAGGAAAAGGAGCGGATGGGAAATGAATAGAGATGCCGTCATAGTTTCTGCAGTTCGAACAGCAATTGGAAAACAGGGAGGTGCACTTGCATCGGTTCCCGCACACGCATTTGGAGCAGAAGTGATGAAAGAAGCCATAAAACGAGCGAATGTCGAACCCCTAATGATAGATGATGTAATCATGGGGAATGTGTTAAGCGGAGGTGGAAACATTGCCAGGTTAACGGCGCTGGAAACAGGCCTCTCGATTCATCTTCCCGGACTGACTGTCGACCGTCAATGCGGATCGGGAATAAATGCTGTCAACTTGGCTGCACAAGCGATCCGGGCAGGCGAAGGTGATGTCTATATCGCCGGTGGGGTCGAGAGCATGAGCAGGGCGCCATACTTGATGGATCGCCCGGAAAAAGCATACAATGCAAAGCCACCGCAGTTCAGAAAATCCCGGTTGTCCCCAAAAGAGATTGGCGATCCCCCGATGGGAATCACGGCTGAAAACTTAGCGGAAAAATATGAGGTCAGCAGGGAAGAACAAGATGAATTCGCACTACAAAGCCAAAAAAATATGGCCAGAGCCGTGGAAGAGGGCCGTTTCAATGAGCAAATTGCGCCTATTCACATTCCCGTCAGAAAAGGCGACGATATTGAATTTAAATTGGATGAACATCCACGTCCGCAAATAATGAAAGAAGGGCTAGCCAAATTAGCACCTGCGTTTTTAGAAGGCGGTTCCGTGACTGCGGGCAATAGTTCGGGATTGAATGATGCCGCATCGGCCCTGGTCATAATGTCGAGGGAAAAAGCGGTGGAATTGGGGATTAAACCTTTGGCGAAGATCAGGGCACAGGCTGTTGCAGGGGTAGATCCAAATTATATGGGAATAGGACCTGTTCCCGCTATAAGAAAGGTAATGGAAAAATCAGGGCTTTCCTTAAATGAAATGGACATCATTGAAATTAATGAAGCCTTCGCCGCTCAAGTCATTGCTTGTAATAGGGAGCTTGATATGAATCCCGCAAGAGTGAATGTGAACGGGGGAGCCATTGCACATGGACATCCACTAGGTGCGACGGGTGCCATCCTCATTACGAAAGCGGTTTATGAATTGAAGCGTTCTGCCGGAAGGTTTGCTCTAATTACGGCTTGCATTGGAGGCGGGCAGGGAATTGCTACGATAATTGAACGTGAAGCCTGAATTTGTAAGAGTGAAGACTCTAATTTACCAGAATACAATGAATTCCATTGAATGATTAGATGATAACAGCCCTATATGCCCTATGAAGAAAACTTATAAATGGTTACTTATGAACATACCTAAGGAGGAATAAACTGATGACAATCACTTTAACCAAGGAAATGCAGCAAATGAAGGAAATGATCCGTAATTTTGTTGAAAGGGAAGTGGAGCCATACGCGATACAAATAGAAGAAGAAGATGCTATCCCGGAGCATTTGGTGGAAAAAGCAAAAGACCTTGGCTTATTCGGAATAAGCATTCCCGAACAATACGGTGGAATTGGCTTGAATGCTGTTGGAAAGGCTACCGTATTAGAGCAGTTAGGAAGGACCCATAATGGATTTGTTTCATTAATAAGTGCCCACACCGGGATTGGCAGTACAGGTCTTGTTAAGCTTGCATCCGAACATTTGAAAAATAAATATTTACCTGAAATGGCAGCAGGCACGAAAATTGGCGCCTTTGCTTTATCTGAACCAGGAGCGGGATCTGATGCAACCAATTTGGCAACAAGTGCAGAAAAGAAGGGTGATTACTGGGTGATGAACGGGACGAAACATTTCATCACGAATGGGCCGATAGCTGATGTTTATACCGTATTTGCTATAACGGATAAAGATAAAGGAGCAAAGGGAGGGATTACAGCTTTTTTAGTAGAAAGAGATTTTCCCGGTTTAATTGTCGGCAAAAAGGACAAAAAAATGGGGTTAAGGGGATCATATACCTCACAGGTCATTTTCGAGGATTGTATCATACCTGAAGAAAATGTTATCGGCGAAGTTGGAATGGGATATATCTCTGCCCTGAAAATTTTAGGTGAAGGGCGTGTAGGTTTGGCTGCAAGATCAGTGGGATCAAGTGGTAAATTGATTGAATTATCAGCCAAATATGCAAAAGAGCGCATTCAATTCGGCAAACCAATTGCGGACAACCAAGCGATTCAATGGATGCTTGCTGATATGGCAACCGAAACGGAAGCCGCAAGAGCATTGACGATGATGGCGGCACAAAAGATTGATGAAGGAAAAAAAGTGATCAAGGAAGCATCAATGGCAAAGCTGTTCGCTTCAGACGTTTTTAATCGGGTCGCGGATAAAGCGGTCCAGATTCATGGCGGAATGGGATATATGGCTGAATATCCAGTTGAACGTTTTTATCGGGATGCCCGCATAACGAAGATCTATGAAGGAACGAATGAAATCCAACGTTTAATCATAGCAAGGAATGTCTTGGAAGAGTGTTAATTTCTTACTGTTTGATTCGGGCAGGTAGTCTTTTGCCTATGAATCTGGAATTTCAAGGAGGAGGAACGAAATGGGAGAAGATATCGTAATCGTTAGTGCTGTTCGAACACCGATTGGAAGGTACGGTGGAGCATTTAAAGAGATTAGTTCCGGTCATTTGGCGAGCATAGCCATCAAAGAAGCGATCAAGCGAGCGAATATTGTAGCAGAACAAGTGGACGAAGTCATTTTCGGGGAAGTTAGGCAAACGACCGAATCCTCGAATGTCGCGAGAGTGGCAGCTCTGCGCTCAGGGATTCCCGATTCTGCACCGGCTTTTACGGTAAACCGGTTATGTGCATCTGGAATGCAGGCCATCACCTCAGCAGCACAGCAGATAAGCTCAGGTCAAGCAAATATAGTCGTTGCCGGCGGTACGGAAAGCATGAGCCGCGCACCGCTTTATTTAAGAAGTGCCCGTTTTGGGGGAGACAGGACCAAGCTAGTGGATTCTAATACTGAAGCAGGACAGCAGCCTCAAGAAATTTACGGAAAAAGTTTGGGGATGGGAATCACCGCTGAAAATGTCGCACAACGATTCAGCATTTCCAGGGAAGAACAAGATGCCTTTTCAGTGGAAAGTCAACGAAGAGCGGCGCAAGCGATAGAACAAGGAAAGTTCAAAGATGAGATCGTTCCTGTTCAAGTCTCTGACAGGAAGAGTACGGTTACCATTGAAACGGATGAATATCCACGTCCGGAAACCACAATGGAAAAACTTGCAAGCTTAAAACCGGCATTCATGGAAAACGGAACCGTCACTGCAGGGAATGCTTGTGGCCGTAATGACGGGGCTGCTGCAGTGGTATTAATGAAAGCTAGTGAAGCGAAACGTTTACAAATACAACCACTCGCAAAGATTGTAGATTGGGCGACTGCGGGAGTTTCGCCTGAAGTGATGGGAATTGGTCCAGTACCAGCCGTCGAAAAACTTATGGAGCGCACCGGGAAAAAAGTAGAGGACATTGGGCTTTTCGAATTAAATGAAGCGTTCGCTTCACAGGCATTGGCAGTAATCAGGGATTTATCGCTAGATGAAAACAAAGTTAATGTAAATGGGGGAGCGATCGCTCTTGGACACCCAGTCGGATCGACGGGCGCACGGATCGTGACAACGCTAATATATGAACTGATTCGCAGGAATGAAAGATATGGTGTTGCTACACTTTGTGTTGGCGGCGGACAGGGAATGGCTATCATGATTGAAGCCGTATAGGCCAACGATTAAGGAGTGGAAACCCTATACGTTTCTGCTCCTTTCCGTATATAGGTTGAATCGTGCCAAAGTGAGGGGGAGGAAGATTGCCTGTTGAAGTGGAAGATATTCGGAATCAATTCGAAAGTAGTGCATTCTTTTCACATATAGGTTTTGAAATCATTCGATTTGAAGAGGGGAATGTTACTATAAAGTTGAACATAGAAGAACATTTGCTTAATGTTAATGGAACACTGCACGGCGGTATTCATGCTACCATGCTGGATACCATTCTAGGAATGGTGACTCGTTCCGTTACCAAATCCAAAGTCGTGACGACAAGCTTAACTGTACATTATTTAGCCAGCATATCGAGCGGGGAACTATTTGCGGAAGCAAAAGTCCTTCAAAAAGGATACAAAATTGCCTTTACTGAAGGAGAAATAAAAGATACTGAAGGCAACACAATTGCAAAGGGCACAGGAATTTTTAAAATCATTCGTGATAAATGAGGCAAGGATGATCAAGTTGGCTGACAAATGACTATGCTCCATTTTAATAGAAAAGAATGAGGTGTGAAAAAAATTGACTAGAACTTGGCATGGATTTTATCCGAAAGAAACTCCTGCTGAAATTGACATTCCAGTAGTGTCATTATATGGACTCCTTGAACGTTCAGCCCGACTTTACCCAAACTGCAAAGCCGTAATAGACGGGGATTGGGAAATGACATATATGGAATTAAAGGATGCCTCAGATCGTTTTGCTGTGAATTTAGACAACCGTGGATTTCAAAAAGACGATCGTATAGCAATCATGCTGCCAAATTGTCTAGAATATATCATTGCCTATTATGCCATTCATCGTTTGGGAGGTGTGGTCGTTCAAGTGAACCCGCTGTATCAGTCGAGTGAATTGGATTATATATTACAGGATTCCGAAGCCAATTGGTTCATTGGGCGTGAGGAACAACGGGAAAAATTATTGCTAACAAGTTTTTCTGATAGGTTAACGTTCATACCAGTCGACCAATTAATGGAAACAGGAACGGAGTTATCAAGGAAAGGTAAGGAACTTCCTGCTCTGGCCATTGATCCGAAGGAAGCTGTAGCTGTACTTCAATATACAGGGGGGACTACAGGGAAATCAAAAGGGGTCATGCTCACGCATTTTAATTTGATCTCGAATGTTTATCAAGACTTTGCCTTTACGGCAAATGCCCTTCAACTCCAAAGGCCTGGGGAACGGATGCTTGGATTGACCCCATTATTCCATGTGTTTGGTAATGGACGATTGAATAGTGCCATATATGCCGGATCGACTTTTATCACATTAGAGAAATTTGAAATAAACAAGGTGGTGGATTTGATTCGAACACATCGGCCAACGATTTTTCCAGGTGTCCCGACCATGTATATTGCTTTACTGAATCACCCGGATTTAACGGCGGACGATTTAAGCTGCTTTAAGTACTGCAGTTGTGGTTCAGCCCCGCTCCCGATAGAAATCATTCATCAGTTCGAAAAAAAATTACGGGTTACAATATTGGAAGGGTTTGGAATGTCAGAAACTTCACCCACTACCCACCGCAATCCAGTCATAGGACAGAAAAAACCAGGAAGTATCGGAATTCCATACCCAAATACCGACGCTAAAATCGTCGACTTAAAAACAGGCATTGATGAATTGCCAGCAGGTGAAAGAGGCGAACTGATCATTAAAGGTCCGCAAGTAATGAAGGGATATTGGAAGAATTCAGAGGAAACAGCAACGGCTTTGCGGGATGGATGGCTTTACACTGGGGATATCGCGACGATGGATGAAGAAGGATATTTCTATATCGTAGGCAGGAAGAAAGATATGATCATTGCAAGCGGTTATAATGTTTATCCAATCGAAGTTGAAGATATTATTTATCAGCATCCAGCCGTAAAAGAGACATGTGTATATGGGGTTCCGGATTCATACCGTGGGGAAACGGTAAAAGCTGCCATTGTCTTAAAGAAAGGAAAGTCAGTCCCGGAGCAGGAAATCAGGGAGTTTTGCGTGCAACGATTGGCCAGATACAAAGTGCCGCGAAGTTTTGAGTTCAGGGAACAACTGCCAAAATCAGCTGTAGGGAAAATATTGCGCAGAATATTAATGGAGGAAGTAACACAGAACCCTACTGTCGGGGAGAGATAAGCAGTTCATTTATCGTTAGGGAACTCATAGGAAACCCTAAATAAGTGAAACCTTTTTTCGAGGTTCCCCTTATTTAGGGTTTCCATCATATTTTTATAGACTATAAAACTACTTTCCTTTTAGCGGAATTTCAAATGAAGTCCCCTCCACCAATAATTCATGAGACTCACCATCCGCTATATCATCGGTAGTGAATGAAAAGGAATCGAGCCGATCGAAGTTTTCCTCGGGATCAACCAATAAGCCAATTGTGCCTTTTCTTGTTTCTCCTGGTTGGTAATCTGATCGGCTTACTTTTTTTGTCCCCATAAAAGTATCTCCGGAATGGATGAAAGTTTTAGAAGGCACATCATATGTAAGATCATCATTGAAAGTAACATTTTCCATGCTGAAGAACTGAAGTTCCTTCGAATCTTTATTTTCCACGGAATATGTTATCTCTAGATAGGAAACCTCTTCATCAATATCCGTTTTAGACAACGCAGCCTGTTGATCGATTTCCTCCATGGATAAATTCTCTTTATAATATATCGAATAGGCCTCTTCAAAACTCAATCCCGTATAGGACTTGAGCTCCTCCTTTATTTCATCTGTGAGTGAAGACAATTGAATCCTACGGATATCCTTGATTGTGATGACCATGGGTGCCAATTCAAATGACTCATTAATGGACTTCGTTTCTAGCAATGTGAAGGTTCCCCAATTTTTTTGGCGAACCTTATCTCCGACTTTTTTTAGATAGGTCCCGCCATATTCCTGCACCTCAGGAATTTTGGACTCCTTGGCTTCCGCTTTTTTCCCTTTTTCATTTTTATCGCTCCCGAAATAATTGAAGGCAATTACACTTAAACAAATAAGCAATAATCCAACAATTGCTGAAATGATCCATCGTTTACGGATACTTCATCACTCCTTGTCTTAAACCATTGATGTCATAAACTATAATATACCATTTTTTCGCAAATGCGGGATTGGGTAACTGAAGAAATTAAAAGGCATGAGCCCGGTAGATTTCCGGGTTCATGCCCTCAAAGCTGTGCTTATTTAAATAAAGTGTCTAACTTTTTGGGCTCACTGGGACGCGGTTACATATCTTATGCCAACTACCATTCAGTTAACTTTAGGTCCCCCTTTGTAAAGGACAATAATTTTGAACTTAAACAAAGGAAGGTACTACCTCATTGAATAAAGAACAAGCAAAGGAGCTTGCCGTCGATACGATGCAAAATGTCAACCTACCAAATCCCGCGAAACTATTAAAAGGCTATCTTTTTCAATTGTATGAACATAAAAGCTGATGATGAATTGGACAAATAAAGAACTGATTTACAAAATCTTAACGTTGGATTAATGTGGGATTTATATTGAATGATTATGATTAAGCCGTAACAAACAGTAATAAACATTAATAATTCCACATTAAATGGAGGCACTTTTTATGAATTACACATTCAAGAAGAATTGTTACAAGTCTATTCAAGCTGTGATGTTAGGAGTGAGTGTACTAGGATTAGCTGCTTGTGGAGCTACTAAAGAGGAGGCTGCTCCAGTTGTTAAGGATCCAAGTTCGTTAACCCTGAAAGAAATTGAAACAAAGGCAAAAGAAGAGGGGACAATTAATAGTGTCGGTATGCCTGATTCATGGGCTAACTGGGGAGAAACGTGGAATGAAGTGATGAAAAAATATACATTGGAACACAATGATACAGATTTATCCAGTGCCGAAGAGATTGCCAAAATGGAATCTGAAGGAGAGAATGCAACAGCTGATATCGGCGATGTAGGGGTTTCCTTTGGGCCCATCGCGGAACAAAAAGAATTAACGATGCCATATAAAACTTCCTATTGGGACGAGGTACCTGACTGGGCAAAGGATGACAATGGAGATTGGGTTGTTGGCTACCAAGGAACGATTGCATTCTTAACTAATAAAGAATTAGTAGATAACCCGCCAAAATCATGGGATGACATATTAAAAGGAGATTATAAAGTAACAGTTGGGGATGTTCAGCGTGGTACACAGAACCAAATGGCCGTTCTTGCTGCGGCTAAGGCTTACGGTGGTGATGAAACAAATCTCCAACCAGGAATTGACTATTTTGCTAAGCTTGCCAAGCAAGGCCGCCTTAGCTTAACTGATGCCAAGCCGGCTAACATCGAAAAAGGGGAAGTGGAAGTTGCCCTTGTTTGGGATTTCAATGCTCTTGGCTACGCTGACCAAATTAACCGCGATCAATTTGACGTCGCCATTCCAAGTGAAGGTTCAGTCGTAAGCGGCTACGCAACTATTATTAACAAAAATGCAAAGCATCCTCATGCGGCAATGGCAACTAGAGAATATATCTTAAGCGATGAAGGACAAATTAACTTAGCTAAAGGATTTGCCCGTCCAATTCGCGATGTAGAACTACCGAAAGAAGTAGCTGAAAAAATGGTTCCAGAAGAACAGTACAAAAATGCAAAACCAATTGAAGATTACAAAGCTTGGGAAGAAACGGCTAAAAATTTACCACAGCTTTGGCAAGAAGAGGTGTTAGTCCATGTCAAATAAAGTAATAGCAATTGTTGTTGATGGTATGAGATATGATAAAGCATGTGAGGCTCTTGGATTTATTCAACATCTAGTTGAAACAAATCAGGCAGCACTTTATAAAGTAAAGTCGGAACTCCCAAGTCTTTCCCGTCCATTATATGAAGTGTTACTAACGGGTACAACGGCATCAGTGAACGGAATTACGTCCAATCAAGCCGTTCGCTTATCTACTGAGAAAAGTCTCTTTCATCTTACGAAAGAAAACGGCTTAAGAAACGGAACGGTATCTTATTACTGGGTAAGCGAACTTTATAATCGCGCGCCATTCCATTTTATTGAGGATCGTGAGCAAGAGGATGAGTCTAAGCCGATTCAATATGGGAAATTTTATTGGGATGATGACTATCCGGACAGTCATGTGTTAATGGATGCAGAAGCTTTGCGCAGAAAGTATGACCCACACTTTTTATATATTCATCCGCTCGGTGTAGATGTAAAAGGAGAACTTTTCGGTTCGGAATCGAAAGAATACCGTGAACAAATCTTAAAAATGGGAAGCTTGTTGGCACAACTTTTGCCAATTTGGATCAAAGAAGGTTACCACATTTTAATTACATCTGATCATGGCATGAGTGAATATGGCAACCATGGCGGCATAACTGATGGTGAGCGTGATGTACCGCTCTTTATCATGAGTCCAAAAGTTGAGCCTGGTGTTTACAGTGAAGTAGTTCCGCAATTAGCTTTTGCACCGCTCGTTTGTGAACTTTTAAATATTGAGCCGTCCAATAAAATGATTTCATATCAATTTCCAGGTCTGAAAAGAAAAAATACACTTTAAAAAAGATACACTATTCAACATTAAAATGAAGAATGAAGGTTGACGGGAATTGGTTTAACGAACGTACTGTTAAATCAATTCCTGAATTTTTCCAAATTGTTAGAGAACAAAGAGGAGCGAGAAGTCTTGCGAAAAATAAAAAAACAAAAAATTTACTTATTAGCTCTTTTACTGCCATTTATTATGTTTGTGATTGGATTTGAAATAGGACCATTAGTGGCAATGATTAAAAATAGTTTTTATGCAGACGATGGAATTCAAGTTACTATTGATCAATATATCACCATATTTAAAAGTAAATTTTACTTACAAGCCATTCAAAATAGCCTTGTCATTTCTTTATTTTCTGCTGTAACTTCTGTGATTATAGCAGTCATTGCAGCCTATTCGATTACAAAGTTCTCACAAAAAATACAAAATCGCTTACTGATGATCGCCAATATGACGTCGAACTTTGAGGGTATTCCCCTTTCATTTTCATTTATTATTTTACTTGGAAACAATGGGTTGTTTACGTTGCTTTTTTCAAAGATTGGTGGGGATGTGTTTGCGGATTTTAATTTATATTCATGGACAGGCCTCATTCTTGTTTATATATATTTTCAAATTCCGCTTGCTATTATGCTCATCTACCCATCTTATCAAGGAATTAAGAAACAATGGAAAGAAGCCTCTTCATTATTAGGAGGATCAACATTATCATTTTGGCTGCACATTGGGATTCCAGTTCTTTTACCTAGTATTGTAGGTACATTCAGTATTTTGTTTGCTAATTCGATGGGAGCTTACGCTACAGCCTATGCATTAGTAGGCAGCAACTATAACTTATTGTCATTGCAAATTGCCTCTCTAGTTGCTAGTGACGTTGCATTAAAGCCGCAGCTAGGTAGTGCGATGGGAGTTCTTCTAGCAGCGACAATGATAGGGGCGATGTGGTTCAATGAACGAATGATGCGCCGCATTAGGAGGGATTTACGATGAAATCTTCATTGACTTTTCATAAAGTGATTGTTGGGTTACTAGTTATATATTTATTAATTCCGCTTGTAGGAACATTTTTATTCTCGATTGCCGGTAAATGGGATCATACCATTTTACCTGAGAGTTATACAATGGATTGGTATATTGAATTATTTCAAGATGAACGGTTTTATGATGCTTTTCGACGAACGCTGTTTTTAATTGTCATGTCTGTAGGTCTTAGTGTTGTTATTATGCTTCCGACTATCTTTATCATCACGGTATATTTCAGTAAATGGGAAGGGTTACTTCAAGCAGCAGCTATGCTTCCTTATGGAATTCCTCCCATTGTTGGAGCTGTAGGATTAATCAAGGTATATTCAGATGGACCAATTCAAATTGCCGGAACACCTTGGATTTTAATCGGTGCCTATTTCATAACGATTCTGCCATTTATGTATCAAGGTATTCGTAGCAGTCTTCGTACGATTAATGCCGTGCAGCTTGTTGATGCAGCTGAATTACTCGGTGCTACAAAATTCCAGTCGTTTCGCACAGTGGTGTTTCCAAATATTATATCTGGTATTTTAGTGTCTACCTTATTATCAGTCGCTCTTTTATTTAGTGAGTTTGCTTTTGCCAATTTGCTTGTCGGGGGCCGATTTGAAACCATTCAAATTTATCTTGCCGACAAACTAAACAGCAGTGGTCACTTAACAAGTGCAATTGTTATTACTTATTATTCAATGATTTTACTTTTAACGGGGATTGTATTAAAACTTACGTTTAGAAACGAAAAAAATCCTGTCGGGTCAAATAAGAAGCGAATTCTTTCATTTTTTAAAAAACAACACTGTAATAAAAATACTGCTATAGAAGGTGAAAAGTAATGAGCTATGTAACCATCGATCAAGTGACTAAGGGGTATGAAAATCAAGTCGTTCTAAATGACATTTCTTTAACATTAAAAAAAGGAGAATTTGCTACACTTCTTGGGCAAAGCGGATGCGGGAAAAGTACATTATTACGTTCCATTGCGGGGCTTGAAGGTGTTGATGTAGGAAGAATCTTAATTGATGGAAAAGATATTACTAATTTATCACCGCGTCAGCGTGAAGTCGGTATGGTATTTCAGTCTTATGCGCTTTTCCCAAATATGAGCGTTTTTGACAATATCGCGTACGGCCTTAAAATGAAGAAGGTAAAAAATATTAAATCAAAAGTGAAAAATATGATTGATATGGTTGATTTAATAGGAAAAGAAGAGTCGTATCCTCATCAATTATCTGGTGGACAACAGCAGAGGGTTGCTCTTGCCCGTGCGCTTGTCATGGAGCCGAAAGTACTGCTTTTGGATGAGCCGTTAAGCGCATTGGATGCTAAAATTAGAAAAAGTTTGCAAAAAGAATTAAAGAGAATACAGAAAGAGTTAGATATTACAACTATTTTTGTTACCCATGATCAGGAAGAAGCAATGACGATGTCTGATCGAATTTTTGTCATGAATAAAGGAAAAGTTGTACAATCCGGTTCTCCATCAGAAATTTATACTTCTCCAGTCAATACATTTGTTGCAAAATTTATCGGAAATTATAATGTTTGTAATATGGAAGTTTTCCATAAACTTGTTCGCAGCACAGAATTAAAAGGGAATGAAGTCGCCATTCGTCCTGAAGTTTTACAATTAGTTTCTGCTGGTGAGGATAGCTTGGATTTACAAGAGAACTGGGGAATTAAAGGGTTTATTAAAGATGTTTCTATGACAGGGAATGTTTTAAGATATGAAGTAGAAACAGATGAGTCTGCTTTCCTTGTAGACTATCTTCACCACCGAGGGAAAATGTTTGAGCAAGGAGCACGCGTTCATATTCTTGTACCGAAGAAAGAATGCATTATTTTATAAATTATTAATGATCACGGGGGAAGGAATATGTCTGTTTTGCCTGAAGAAAGAAAGAATGAAATTTTAAAAGAACTTAACAAAATGGGAAAAGTAAAAGTTATGGAATTAGTTGATCAATTTAATGTTTCAGAGGAAACGATTCGACGCGATTTGATGATATTAGAGGAAAAAGGACTTTTAAAGAGGGTTTACGGTGGAGCGATTAAAAAAGTCTTTGAATTTGAGGAGCCTCCATTTACCCAGCGTACAACAGTGAATCAAGAAGCGAAAATCAAGGTTGGGAAAAAAGCAGTAGAACTCATTTCTAACGGAGATGTGATTGCCATTGATGTAGGGACAACCATGCTTGAATTTGCGCAGTGTATCGAAAATAAAATAGACATTACGATTTTAACCAATTCTCTTCCTGTGTCGTCTGTGTTAACCGAATTGCTCAATGAAAATAAGTTTACAGGACAAATTCTATTACTAGGAGGACAAATTGATCCAAAGCATCAATCTATAAGCGGCGGTCTCACTGAACAAATGTTAAATCAATTTAATATTGATAAAGCCTTCATTTCAGCTGGTGGTGTTTCCATTCAAAATGGGGTTAGTAATTATCATTTACATGAAACATTAGTTTCACGCAAGATGGTCGAGGTATCAAAGCAAGTTATATTGCTAACGGATTACTCTAAAATTGGTGTCGACACATTTAGTAAAGTTTGTCCTCTAGAAAAAGTCGATGTGATTGTCTGCGAGCAACCATTTCCAGAGGAATGGAGAAATCATTCAAAATTAGAGGATATCAATTGGATTCAAGCATAGTCAATCCATAAAAGGACATATCGAGATGGATGAGGGAGTTCTCTCTCTTTTTTGATTGGATTTTTATTGATAGCAGGTATAAAAGCTAGAAAGAGAATTTAATAGATAGAATGAGAAAAGGGGCTATATAGCATGAGTTTCATTGCGATAGATTTAGACGGAACATTATTAAACGACCAGAATGAAATTAGTGAAGAAAATAAAAAGGCGATTCAATATGCCCAAGATAGAGGCTTTGAAGTAGTTATTTCAACAGGACGGGCTTATTTTGACGTTCAAACAATTTGTGAAAAAGCCGAGATTTCCCCATTTGTAATCGGGACAAATGGCGCAACTATTCATTCCAAAAGCGGAAAGTGCATTTCTTCTATCACGATAACTAAAGATCGTGTCGAATCTATTCTCCAATGGTTAGATGAACGGAATTATTATTACGAAGTGTTTACTGATAAAGCCATTTATACTCTTAAAAAGGGTAGAGAACATTTCCATAATGAGATTAAAAGTTTGAAAAGCGCAGATTTGAATACAGATATGAAAGAATTAGTTGAAGTAGCGGAAAGGCAATTTGACCAGTTTGGATATGTTTTAGTTGAAAACTATCATGATATCTTAAAACAGGAGGAAGAATTCTATAACATATTAGCATGTTCTTTTGATAAAAAGAAATTAGAGGAAGCATGGAACCAATTCAAAAAGTTTGATGAGTTGATGGTTGTTTCATCTGCTGATCACAACATTGAAATTACTAGTAAAAGAGCTTCAAAAGGAATGGCCCTTGAAAAATTGGCTTCTTTGATGAATGGCTCCTTAGATCAGGCTATGGCAATCGGGGACAGCAACAATGATTTATCCATGTTCCAGAAAGTTAGATACAGCGTAGCGATGGGAAATGCGAAAGATGTCATAAAAGCTGTTTGTACAACGACAACCCTTAAAAATGATGAGAATGGGGTAGCTTATGCGATTTATCGATATTTGGAGAACTTCGTGGTTCAAAAATAAGTGTCAATGCCGAAGGAGAGAGCGATAAAATGGCATGGATATATATCATAATGGCAGGACTTTTGGAAATCGTCTGGGTGATCGGTCTTAAATATTCTCACGGATTCACCAAAATTATACCTAGTATAGTAACGGTAGTTATTATAATCTTTAGTTTCTTTTTACTTTCAAAAGCTTTACATTCCATTCCCTTAGGAACTGGTTACGCCATTTTTACTGGATTGGGAACGGTGGGAACAGTAGTAATTGGGATGCTTTTTTTGGGAGAGACCATTAATCCACTGAAAGTATTTTTTATGGCTTTAATGATATTAGGGATAATTGGAATAAAAATCAATCCGGCACAACCTAAACATTAAAGGAAATGATATGATTTATGCAAGGTTAGGGGATGATTCAATGGCTTGGTTTTTTCTTCTTATTGCCGGATTTGCCGAGATTGGTAGTGTTATAAGCCTGAAACGTGCAGACGGGTTTAAAAAATTGCTACCCTCTGTAGCGTGTCTTTTTTTGGGGAGTTTAAGCTTTTATTTTCTTTCTTTGTCATTAACTTCTATTCCAGTGGGGACTGCCTATGCAATTTGGACCAGTATCGGCTCTGTTGGAAGTGTTTTAGCAGGAATGATCTTCTTTAATGAACCTAGAAGTTTAAGATTAACCCTATTTATTATGTGTATTATTGCAGGGGCAGTAGGTATTAAAATGACTTCTGGACATTAAGGTCAGGGTATTAAATGGCAATAAGTAGATAAAGAAAAAAGTTATGATACCTATGGATGAGAAGAGTGATGAAAACTATTCAAGATTGGTAAAAGAATATCCTTTAATAAAGTGTTAGTTGCTACAAAGGAAATGTTTTGGTCAAATCCTAAATATGAACCATTTTAAATTGGATTAAAAAAACTTCCACTTAATGAAAAGGATGTAAAAGATGCTGAGGAAAGGTTAAAGCGTTTTGCTAATAACACACATTTCAGATAAAGTAAACAAAAAAGGTATGCAATATTGTATATAAAATCGTGTAAAAACTGTTTTTTATAACATAAGACCGTCATTGATAAGATTGTAGAGCTGAATCCCTTGGGTCTTCAAGATTGCCAACCATTGAATAAATCCAAACAATTCTTTTTTTGCCATTATGGTATCCTCCTAATTTTCTTATAAAACTTTTATTTTAGTAGAACCGATATTATCGGCCCTTTAATTGTTCAACTAATGATTACTAATTCTAAATTGAGTCTGACATTCAGACCATGCCATATATAAAAATAGACCCTGACTATGTCAGGACCACATGTTAAGAAAACGTAATGTATGCAGTTAAATTCCAAAAATTAAATGTCCATTGAACTCTTGCTGATTCACTTCATAAAGCTCATTGTTCACGTCTGCATGAAGCTGTAGGTCTTTACGGTATGGATTATACCTATATAAACAATAAAAAACACCAATGCTGGTGACTGTGTATTTATACATAGCAAGGCTTGATGGTGCAGGGATTTGAAGATGGTAACAAACGAAAGGACCAAAAAATTTGGTCCTTTTTTGAAGAACAAGATTGTTATTTAACAAAGCCTAATCGTAAAAAAAGTAATCCCTAAATTCCTGTCCAACCTTTCCAGAAAAAAATTACACGTTGAACTCATTTTCTAAAAGTGGATGTCCCAGAAGTAAAACTTTTGGGGCATCTCTTTTTATTAGTTAAGTTCATCTAAAGACTATCAAATAAGGGTTATATAGGCTTTTACTAGTTTATATTGACAATGATAATCATTCTCTTTATAGTATTGATTATCATTCATAATTTCATACTACTTTTGGAAAGAAGGCATTTCTATGAAAACACGTAGAATCATCGCAAAAATTCATTTATGGCTTAGTATGCTAGCAGGGGTTTTTATTGTACTAATTGGCTTAACAGGAAGTTTGCTTGTCTTTGAACCTGAACTAAACAGCATGCTGCATCCTAATTTGTATAAAGTAACAGAAGGAAAAAAAGTTACGTACCAGCAAGCCTTGCAGGTTGTATCAGAATCACATCCAAAAGGTCAAATTGACCGTGTATACACTCCAAGTGAACCTAACGCTCGAGGAGTTTACCTATTCCGCCTTAAAGAAGGAGAAGAACAAAAAAACATATTTGTCGATCCAGGAACAGGATACATAAACGGAACATTAGGGGATAAAGCATTATTTAATCTAATAGCGGAGTTTCACGAAAAGCTGCTGTTAAAAGATTTCAATGGTGATAAAATCATCGGTACGATTGGATTTATTTTCTTTTTTATTACATTATCAGGATTATATTTATGGTGGCCGGGGATTAAAAAATGGGCGCGTGGGTTTATTTTAAGACGTAATGCTAACCCTTATGTACGGCAATATGATCTACATAAAGTCATTGGTGGAGTTTCCATTCCGTTTTTATTGGTTGTTTCGTTAACAGGAGCACTTTTTGTGTATGATGAAATGATTTTTGGTTGGTTTGGTGCAAAAGCAAAGGTAATGCCTCCAGAAGAGCAGCTTATCTCAAAAGCCCTTCCCACTGGAAAGCTTCCACTTGATGAATTGATAAGTAGAGCTGAAAAAGCAGTACCTCAGGGAACACTTATGCAAGTTAGAATGCCCGAAAAGGTGGAAAGAGGAACTCCAGAAGGCGCAGTGGAATTTCGTCTCAGCGGTTCATTCGATCCAGGGAATGGAAATGTAAAAGTATGGTTAGATCAGTATAGCGGAAAAGTAGTGGGCAAGCTAGATCCACGTGTTAATAGTGGGCTTATGTATCAAACATGGCACTTTCCATTACATACCGGTAGTTTTGGTGGCTTATTTACTAAAATTTTGTATGCTATCGGTGGTCTTACTCCATCTATACTGATGTTCACTGGTGTCTATATGTGGTGGTATAAGAAAAAGAACAAGAACAAACGGAAACAGAAAATCGACTCGAGAGCCGTAGCATAAACACACGGCGATGTGAATCCCTTGTAATCTTATCGCTTATATCCATGTCAAGTAAATTTCAAGAAAAATTATTTACTCCCGGATCGAGGGCCGGGAAGTAGACGTATATTTAATGGGCAGCAGTTTTACCTTAACTTTAATAGCTTTATAAAATGTCCGATTCTAATATTATGGAATCGGGCATTTTTTTATGCATGAAAAACATCAATTTCCCCAGTAAGAACTGAAGTATTAGGTTCCTGTATTGGTATCTAATTTCCAATGGATATAGATATGATTAGCAAAATATCCTACGCAATGTATAGCCATTTATACTCATCATGTAAAGGTCGATATGATACACGATTTGGTAGCATACTTAGATTCACATCCAAATAGTCTGCTAACTCTCTTTGCGGTGGAAGTTTTGTGCCTGGAACTAAACGCCCCTCTATAATGTTACATTCTACTGCTTAGCTAATGCCTGATAAAATCGGTCTATCTTCTCGATTTAATGTCGGCTTCCATGTCATTGAATATTTTTCAAACGGATTAATAGGCACAATCCTCATCCTTTTTTCATACATTTATAAAATTGTATGGCAACAAATTCAAATCCATAAATTCCTTTAAGTATTCTTCCATAATCGAGCCCGATTTTTAATGAATAAAGGACATTACCTATTTGATATAAACTAATATGTAATGTCCTTTAATTTTATCTATATTTTTTAAATGTAGGTCTTGATAAACAATGATATGCGGCAAATAGAAATATTTTTCCTAATATTACCCAATTAACATGTGATATCGATAATAGATCAATAAAGGCCTAGGTCAACTGGATGCACGAAGATATAGTATTCACTAGTGAAAAGGAATGGAGAAAGCTCAAATAAATAACTGACTGCTCAAAAAAACGTATTTCGGTCCATTAACAGACATTTACTTTTATTATTTAGATAGTTAAAGTTATAAACAATAATAAAAACTTACTATTCAGTATTATTTGAAAAATAAAAGTGGAGGATCGGATGAATACAAAAGTATTAGTAATAGGTCCTATAGATTTAGTAGAACTAGTGTTTACTATCGGTCAATCGTACTCTGACATTACCATGTTACCTGCACCTTACAAACATGAACAGGAAACAATAGATGTGATTAAAAGAAGAGTCGACGAGGCGGATGTTTTATTCTTTTTAGGCATAATTCCTTATCAAATGGCAAAGAATCAAAATGTTACAAAGCCTATGGTGTTTATTCCCTCAACAGGAACATCCTTGTATCGTACTCTTTTTAAGATCATTACAGAAACTTCTTTTAACCCAATCAAGGAACCGTTAAGGATTAGTATAGACACATTGCCAAATAGAGAAGTAAAAGAGTGTTTTGAGGATTTAGAAATATATCCAGAAAAGATGTTTCTGAAAGCTGATCAAAAAGCGGATGAATTGGTTCATTTTCATTATGAATTATGGAAAAATAATCAAACTCAGGTGGCCGTTACCTGTGTTAAATCCGTATACGAATCGTTAAAAGGGCTAGGGGTACTAGTATTCAGAGTTCTCCCTACTATGTCCGCCATTCGAACTAGCTTGAATAATGTCCTTTTGGAGGGGAAGGCCTTGCTTCAAAGCGATACACAAATTGCCATTGGAATCCTGCATTTTAATAACTTGCTTTCTTCTTTAAAAAAGCCCATATCAGAATATGGAGAACAGCGAAAAAAGGCTGCACTTCAAAATCTTCTAATCGATTTTTGTGAAGAGGTCCAGGCTATTTTTGACTGGTCAGAACGAGATGAAGTCCGATTTATAACCACTAGGGGCGCCATTGAAAGGACTACCCACAAATATAAAAAAGCACCGCTATTAGATGAGATAGCCATGAAAATTGATGTAGAGACCACCATTGGAATAGGATTTGGACATACAGCAAACGAAGCGGAAGTGAGTGCTCGTAAAGCACTTATGAAAGCGAGAGTTAATAAACCGAGTTGCTTTGTGGTTGACATGGATGGAACTGTTTTTGGGCCTGTCGGAAAAGATGGGAAATTGAAATATTCCTTGCGGAGTGATGACCCACATCTAATGAATTTAGCAAAAACAGCTGGGCTCAGTATTGCAACCATAAACAAATTACTTTCCTTTTGTGAGTGCTTTGGCAATAGATGCATCACTTCAAATGATCTTGCTAACGGATTAGGTTTGACCATTAGGAGCGCTAGGAGAATCCTGAATACCCTTGAAAATACGAATTTAGCTGTCATCGTGGGTGAGGAACAGCCCATTAACCGGGGGAGACCCCGACAGTTATATGAATTTCAATTTTCCAGGGAGTCAGTCAGATAGGGTTTTATTCATTTAATAGTGAAGAAAGGGGAGATTTTATGAGAATAGCAATCGGTCAGTTGGCGCATGAAACGAATACATTTTCTCGAGTAAGAACGACAGTCGACTTATTTAAAGTATGGGAATGGACCCAAGGAGAGGAACTTCTCGATAGGCATACTGGTGTATTGGATTATTTGGGTGGGATGATCGATCGGGGAAAAGAACTGGGGATTGAAATTGTGCCGACCTTTGCAGCCATGGCCAATCCTTCAGGAACGATAACACAGGAAACGTTTCAAAAAGCAAAAAATCTATTAATATCAAGTATTTTGAATTCTGGAAAATTGGATGGGATTTGTCTATTTCTTCATGGTGCAGGGGTAGCGGAAGGAGTTGACGATATTGAAGGCGATATCCTATCGGAATTAAGAAGCATTTTGGGTTCAAAAATACCAATAGTAGCTGCATTGGATCTCCATGGTAATATTACGGAAACCATGGTTAAAAAAGCTGATGCACTACTCGGAAATATAGATTACCCTCATACGGATTCCTATGAAAGGGGGAGTGAAGCAATTGATATAACTGCTCGCATCATTCAAGGAAAAGTTAACCCGGAAATGGCTCTATCTAAATTACCATTACTTATTCCTACTACAACCTCCTACTTTTCTCCAATTAAAGAAATCAATGAATGGTGCGAGGAATGGGAAAAGCATCCTAAGGTGCTTGATTGTACCTTATTTCACGGCTTCCCATATTCAGATATCCCTCACGCAGGAGTTTCAGTAATTGCCATTACGAACAATGAACCCTCATTAGCACAAAAAATTTCAGATGATATAGCTGTTAGAATTTTTGAGAAGAAAGATGAATTTTTTCCTATATTGCCTTCACCAAAGAAAGCCATTACATATGCTTCCTCCCAGAAGGAAATGCCCATCATCATTAATGAAGCTTCCGATAACCCTGGTGCAGGTACACCAGGAGATGGCACATTTTTATTGAAGGAAATGATTGAAGCAAACATTCCAAATAGCTGCTTTGGATTTATTTTTGATCCAGAAATAGCAAAAATGGCCCATGAAGAAGGTGTGGGGTCCCTAATTCATGTCGAATTAGGTGGTAAAACAGATAGTTTACATGGTAACTCTCTAAAAATATCAGCTTATGTAAAAAGTCTATCTGATGGCAAGTTTATTCAATCCTCACCGATGTGGAATGGAAGCAAAGTGAACCTGGGTAGAAGTGCAAGATTATTGGTTGGAAACGTGGATATCATTGTATGCTCTGTAAATTCCCAGACTTTTGATGAACAAGTTTTCCTCCTTCATGGAATAGATGTTGAGAAATCAAGTATTGTTGGTTTGAAATCATCTCACCATTTTCGCGCAGCCTTCATGCCTATTGCTAAAGAAATTATAACGGTTGACTCGCCTGGGTTAAGCAGTGTGAAGTTATCAACCTTTGATTACAAGAATATAAGCAGACCGATTTACCCTTTTGATCCTATTTTAAATCATCAATTAGTCTAACTAATATATAGAGGATGTGGTCAAATGCTTGACGTGATAATAAAAAATGGAAGGGTTTATGATGGAACAGGGAACCCTTGGACGAAAACTGACATTGGAATCAAGGATGGAAGAATTACTTTTATGGGCAATTTAAGCAGCGAACAGGCAAAGCAAACTATAGATGCCAATGGGTTGGCGGTTTCACCAGGATTTATTGATCCCCATGTTCATTCCGATTTACTTTGTACTGTTCCTGAAGTTCATAAAATAAAGTCACTTCAGGGTGTGACTACAGAATTATTTGGGCAGGATGGTATTTCTGTTGCTCCTGTATCGGAAAAAACAAAGCCGTTATGGAAAAAACAATTAAGTGGACTAAATGGCGATATTGGGGAGTGGCCATGGAATAGCATTGATGAATATTTTTCATTTCTAGAAAAGTCAAAAATGATAGGCAACGCGGCTTACCTTGTGCCTCATGGCGCTGTTCGTTCCTTGGTCATGGGATTTGAGGATAGAGTGGCTACTAAACAAGAATTGGAAAAAATGCGGTTGATGGTCGAGGAAGGAATGCGTATGGGAGCAGTAGGCTTGTCCTCAGGATTAGTTTATCCCCCAAATGTTTTCTCCAATAAGGAAGAATTGATTGAAATATGTAAGGGTACTGCGAAATATGACGGCTGTTTCGTTGTCCATATTCGGAATGAAAGCATTCACTCTTTATCAGCTTTGGATGAAGTCATAGATGTTTCCAGACAATCCGGTGTAAGATTACATATTTCCCATTTTAAGATAATTGGCCAGGGAAATAGGGATAAATTTAAGAAAGCGCTGGACAAGATGAATGCCGCTAGAGAGGAAGGTATTGAGATTACCTTTGATCAATATCCATATTCAGCCGCTTCAACCGTTTTTCATGCCATACTTCCACCTTGGATGCATTCAGGGGGAACGGAAGAAACGCTGATACGATTGAATATTCCAGAAATCAGAAAAAGAATCTCAGATGAATTTAAAACAAACACAGAGTATGAAAATTGGGTTTTGAATTGTGGCTGGAAAAATATCATTATTACCTCCGTTCAAACGGATTCTAATAAATGCTTAGAAGGTAAGGATATGATTGAAATTTCAGAAATCAGGCAGCAATCCCCTGAAGATGCCGCATTTGATATTCTCATTGAGGAAAAAGGGAATGTAGCAATGGTTATTCATTGGGGATTTGCGGAAGATGTTTTGCTGAGTATGTGCCATCCACTGCAAATGGTGGGATCCGATGGGATTTTTGGAGGTAAACCGCATCCCCGATTATATGGGACATTTCCGAGAGTATTAGGCAAATATGTTAGGGAAGAAGGAGCTTTGACGCTTGAACAAGCGATTCGTCGAATGACAGGTGCTCCTGCGCAGCTAATGAGATTAAAGGATAGGGGATTAATTAAAGAGGGATATCAGGCAGATATTGTTATATTTGATCCTTTAAAAATTAAAGATCGAGCTACATTTGAAGAGCCGCTATTAGAGCCTGAAGGCATACATGTGGTTTATATAAATGGAAAATTAACCGTTTATCATGGGGAATACACAGGAGCACGAGAGGGGAAGGTAATTAGAAGGTTCCAAAGTTCAATAGATAAAGTGGCAACATTTCAAGATCGATAGATAATCCCTATTAATTTGCCCATGGAAAGAAAAATGAAGGATTAGTAGAAAAAGGGAGGAATAAGATGAAGCGTTACATTGGAGGGTCCCAAAATAAGCACTTTATATTATTTTTGCTGTTCGTTGGTTATCTGGTTGATTATTTGGATCGGATGGTCATGAGTGTGGCTGTTGTATCTATTAAGGAAGAATTTAATTTGGATGCTGCTGCTGTCGGGGCAATCTTGAGTAGCTTCTTCTTATCCTATGCTATCATGCAAATACCAGGAGGATGGCTAACAGATAAACTGGGTTCGAGAAGAGTCTTAATATGGTCCATCATTGTATGGTCTGTTTTTACCGTATTTACCGGTTTTGCCTGGTCTCTTATTTCGTTACTTGTCATACGTTTTCTCTTCGGGCTTGGTCAAGGAGGATATCCTTCAGCTTCCCAAAAGGGGATAGCGGATTATTTTCCCCGGGATGAAAGGCCAAAGGCTTCTGCTTACTTGATGTCATCCAATTACTTTGGGATGGCACTTGCCCCACTGGTGGCTGCGCCGATGATTTTATTTATGGGCTGGAGAAACATGTTTTATGTAATCGGATTGCTAGGAATATTGTTAACGATAGCTTTCTGGGTATATTTTAAACCAAATGAAAGCACTGCTCCATTAAAAGACAATAGAATTCCAATGAAGGAATTGCTGATGAATTCCGGCTTGTGGAAAATAACCGTCATGTGGTTTGCTGCCGGAATAGTAAATTGGGGACTTTCTTCCTGGATTCCATCCTATTTGATGGAAGCAAGAGGAATGGATCTGTTGTCCATGGGTTTTTATGCAGCGTTACCGGGTATTTCTACTGGAGTTGCTATGTTGTTCAGCGGATGGCTTCTTGACAGGTTTTTTAATAACTTAGAAAAATATTATGCAGCATTTGGCATGCTCATGTCAGGAATATTCCTGTATATGATGTTTACCTCGACCTCCCTTGTAGCAGCTATGGTATATTTGAACCTTTGTATGGTCTTTAAAAGCTTTGCCTTTACAGTTGCCTTTGCTTTGCCGCATAAAATCATGTCTAAACAGGTTATCGGTTCCGCAATGGGAGTAATTAATATGGGGGCACAGGCAGCAGGGTTCATATCACCTCTTGTCATGGGCTTTATAATCACCCTTACAGGATCCTACAATGGCGCCTTTTGGTTCTTAATCGCTTGTTCCGCCATTTCTATAATTGCTGCGCTATCCATTAAAAAGAATAATCATATGGAGCAACCAAAAGATGTTGACTTATTAGCATAGTACATGAAAAGGCGACGCATACCTGCCAAAAACGATAACAATATGAAAATTCAAAAACCCCGGGGTGGCTTTCAAGGCCAACTCCGGGGTTTTTGAATTTATTTAAGAAGACTCAAAAATAAGCAGGTTTCTCTTTTTCCTTCCCTTCATTGAAATATTTGTAGTTTTTTCTAGTATCCTCAGCTACAGTACAAGCCGTTTTATAATAAAGACATATCATATAACGAAGGGGAAATCTTGAAAAACTTAGAACATGCATGTATTCTTCTATTGTTTTTTCATCCATGGAATCCCATCTCTCTAGAAACAAATTTTAAAAAAAGGAGACGTTTAAGGAATGTGGCCTATTGACAATGGTAACGGAAGGAAACAACAGCCGAATAAAAGTACAATTCTGTCCCGGCAAGAGATAACAGCCATTGAGTCCTGGATATCTCAAATAGGGATATTCCAATTTTATATAACTGCTGGACAATTAGTATCTACCGCCAGAAAAACGCTAAAGTTCAAGTATAAAATGATCGGGCATGGTTTTAACCGAGTCGTCTATGATTTAAATAATGGATATATATTAAAAATTGCATTGTCAGAAGTAGGACTAATAAGCACTGCAAATGAAGCCTATATATATAATAACTGTAAAGAGGAAGTCAAAAAGTATTTATGTCCAGTTAAGGAGCATGGGACGGGCTGGGTTATCATGAAGAAGGTGGACACGAAAGTGCCGTTTGCAATCAAGGAATATAGGAAACTGATCAAGGTGGAATTAAAATTCATAAGGCACGGTATTATACCAATAGATTTGCGTTTAGATAATGTCGGATATAACGAGAATGATGAAATGGTCGTCCTTGATTACGGTCTATTCACCATGGATCTCAAAAACCCTGTACTGCGATGGTTTGTTTGATGATGTGTCTATCCAAAGAAAATATAAAATTGAAATTACAATCAAGTGGTTAGGCGAAGCGGTGAATCTTGTGGGCGTTCTTGATTTTATCGAATTGTCTAAATGAAAGAAGCATGTTACGAAGGGCTTTTTTGTGCAACATGCTTTTTTATCTGGTTTAAAGGATCATAACTGATGACACAACGCTTGCCACTTTTTTATCATTTTGAAATAAATCTGCGAGTACATAAGCAGTTTTTTTTCCGATTCGGTCTACTTTTGCTTCAACCTGTACGTCTCCTAATCTCACTGGTCGATGAAAGGTAGTATGTAAATCAATGGATGCGAAGGATTGTCCGATACTTAATTTAGATGATATCGCATAAGCCATCATAATATCTGCTGCAGAAGTGACAAATCCACCCATTGCTACACCAATTCCGTTAATAAACTTTTCATCTACTTTCCATACACCTCTCGCAATTCCATCCTGGGCATAATTTGCTTCAATCTGTAACGTTAGATCACAATTCGGAGGTTGTTTCCCCTCTGTTAAAACTTGTAAAAGTTCGTGTCCTTTAAGTGATTCTCCCATTAAATTGCCCCCCTTGAAAAAGTTGAAACTACAGAATATTCTAACATATATCCTGAACTTAAATGTCAATGAAAATGTTAAATTTACAAATAAAGTAAATAAAAATGAAGAAGGGAGCGGATTTCTAAAAATCAACTGGAATGTTTTTTGAGGGTTTGTAAAATCTAAACGTTGATTGGAACGTAGGGTACTCGCTTTTCGCGGGCGGTCCCGGGAGCCTCCTCGGCTTGCGCCTGCAGGGTCTCCACTAGACGCGCTTTTCTAAGTAGGAGTCTCGAACACCCGCTCCAATCAACTGTAATGGATTTTTAGAAAAAAACTGTAGGCATAATGGCTTTTCTTCGAATTTGCCTACCTTCTTATAGTTTTTTTGCTTTTTAACTAAAAGGCATATTATCTGATTGAAATTTGAAGTTATTAATTATCAAAAAAATCAAAAATCTCCTTCTTTTTCTAATTAAATTGTGATAGTGTATAAAACAAAGAAGGATTACCTTCATCATTTTTAGAATAAGAAGTATTTAATTCGTCGGAAAGGGGTAATGTTTTGGAACATCTTCCTTTTAAATTATTGGTAAAGGAAAAATTTGACCATTTATCGGCAGGTCAAAAAAAAGTTGCCGCTTACCTGATTGAAAATTTGGATGAAGCCGCCTTTAAAACGGCATTTCAAATTGGTCGGGAAGCGGAAGTTAGTGAAACGACGGTCATTCGGTTTTCCTATTCATTAGGATTTGAAGGGTTTAGTAAAATGCAGGCCAGAATTCAAAAACAGCTGCTGCACCAAAATCATATAGACTTATCCAATAGTGATTCCATTCTTCGCATTGATGACAAGCAAGATCCATTTACCAAAGTGATAGAAAACGAAATTCATATTTTAAGACATCTATTAGATCATACGAACGTTCAGGATATATGGAAAGCAGTCGATGTCTTGATCCAGGCTGACCAAATATTAATTGCAGGGCATCGCATTTCCCATGCTGCTGCCTATTGGTTCTCCTATACGCTAAGTTCATTAAGGGAAAATGTAAGTTTATGTTCACCAACAGGTGACTTCTATGAAAAGTTTTGTAACCTTACTAACAAGTCTGTGATAGTTGTTTTTTCCTTTCCGAGGTATGCGAATGAAACATTAAAAGTTGCTGAGTGTGCCAAAGAACAAGGAGTTTGTTTAATTTCAGTTACAGATCGCCTTCTGTCACCTGTTGGCCGCATCGCTGATATTGCATTGACAACTGAAGAAAACGCAGAAACCGGAACCAATTCAATCGCTTCCGTCATTAGCTTATTGGACTTGGTTATTGCAGGCATACATCAAAAAGACGAAAAACGGATCCATACCCATCAGCAAAAATTAGAAAGGTTATATTCAAGTTATGAAGTGTTTAATGAATGAGTTTTTAATAAAGTTAAAATTCATGTAAAGGAGGAGGTGCTTCATTATGAACCCGATTCAATATATTGATCAGCATCAAGAATCATTGATAAAGTCCTACCATGACCTGCATTCTTTGGCTGAGCCAAGCTGGCAGGAGGAAAAAACGTCTTGCTATATATTAAAATGTCTTAGGAAAGCGGGAATAGCCACAAAAACATTTCAGAGCCATCATGGAATCATTGCCGAGATTCCAGGCATCTCAAAAAAGGTTGTGGCATTAAGGGCTGATATGGATGCGCTTGTTCAGGAAGTAGATGGAATTGTAAAGGCCAATCATTCATGTGGACATGACGCACATAGCACAATGGTTTTATATACAGCATTGGCCATTGCCTCCAGTGGAATCCGGCCTAAACACACTCTCCGATTTATATTTCAGCCTGCGGAAGAAAAAGGAGAAGGCGCTCTTCAAATGATCAATGATGGCGCATTGGAGGATGTTACATATTTATTCGGGGTACATGTAAGACCCAGTACGGAGGTTCCTTATATGAAAGCTTCCCCCGTCATTGTCCATGGCTCTGCCGAAACAATAAGGGGAACAATCAAAGGTATTCAGGCCCATGCATCCCGACCGCAAGATGGAATAAATGTCATCGAGGCAGCGGCTTTGCTTATACAAAAATTACAGCAGATTAATCTAGTTACCGAAACTCCTTATTCCATCAAAATGACTCAATTTGAAACAAACAACAAAGCATCAAACGTCATCCCGGAAACAGCTGGCTTTGCAATTGATGCCAGAGCACAGTCAAATGTTGTAATGAATGAACTAAATAGCTTAACAAAGGAAGCTATTGACCAGACAATGGTGCAAACTGGTACATCCATCTCCTGGTCTGCGGAAGAATTTGTTCCAGCTGCGACCTTGCATGAAAAAGCGATAAAGCTGGCTGAAATCGCAATAGGAGATATCATTGGGACGGAAAATGTCGTTCCAGTTTGTGTTTCTCAAGGAGGAGAGGATTTTCATTTTTATACAGCCCAAAATCCTGATATAACCGCAACAATGATAGGATTAGGCTGCGATCTAACTCCTGGTCTGCATCATCCGGATATGAAATTTAATTTACAAGCACTTATTTATGGAACGAAAATTTTAATTAACACAGTAATGATGGCGACAGAAGAAGAGAATTTTTCACTATAAAAATCTAATGAAGAGGTGTTTCATGAAAAATACCGCACTCGCATCACAAACGGATGTCCAAGCAGCTTCTGATGGAAAACAGCTGGAGCGCAAGCTCAAACCAAGGCATCTTTCCATGATTGCAATCGGCGGAACCATCGGAACGGGACTATTTTTAGCGAGCGGTTCCATCATTCATACCGCGGGTCCTGGAGGAGCTGTAGCTGCCTATATAATTGCCGGGATCATGGTTTTCTTTCTGATGACAAGCTTAGCGGAAATGGCCGCCTTTATTCCTATTACAGGCTCTTTTAGCACATATACATCAAGGTTTGTCGATCCGGCTTTAGGATTTGCAATCGGATGGAACTATTGGTATAACAATGCAATCGTAGTCGCTCTGGAATTAGCAGCTTCCTCCCTGATCATGAAATTTTGGCTGCCTTCTGTCCCGGGCATCATTTGGAGCGCATTATTTCTTGCAATCATATTTGGCCTGAATATCTTATCGGTAAAAGGATATGGAGAATCAGAATTCTGGTTTGCCATTATAAAGGTTTTAACGATTATCATTTTTATAGCAGTAGGATTATTAATGATTTTTGGAATAATGGGCGGTCATGCCGTAGGTTTTGAAAATTTCACCAAAGGGGAAGCACCGTTTAAAGGTGGCTTTTTATCCATAATAAGTGTCTTTATGGTGGTTGGATTTGCTTTTCAAGGCACTGAGTTAGTAGGAATTGCGGCAGGCGAGAGTGAAAACCCGAGAAAAAATATTCCCAAGGCTATTAAGCAAATCTTCTGGAGACTGCTCTTGTTTTATGTATTGGCGATCATTGTGATTGGATTTTTAATCAGCTATGACGATCCGCGTTTGTTAAGCTCGGATATTGAAGATATTGCGGTAAGTCCCTTCACATTAGTTTTTCAAAATGCAGGGCTTGCCATAGCTGCCTCCGTTATGAATGTGGTCATTCTTACTTCTGTTCTTTCAGCAGGCAATTCCGCTATGTACGGAGCTTCTCGCGTCCTTTGGGTGCTGGCGAAAGAAGGAAAAGCCCCTTCGTTTCTAAAAAAAGTGAATGCAGGCGGCATTCCAGTGAACGCTGTGTATTTTTCTACCATCGTTGGGATGGCAGCCTTTCTAACCTCTCTTTTCGGTGAAGGCACTATTTATACTTGGTTATTAAATGCTGCAGGTTTATCTGGTTTTATATCCTGGTTAGGAATTTCGATAACACATTATCGTTTCCGGAAGGCGTTTATTGCACAAGGAAGAGATTTGAAAGATTTGCCTTATGTTTCAAAATGGTATCCATTCGGTCCGATATTAGCCACAATTTTATGTGTTACAGCTATCCTGGGACAAAATTACTCTGCTTTTTTCGGCCCTGAGATTGACTGGTATGGAATTTTAATTTCTTATATCGGGCTTCCTTTATTTCTCCTGGCTTTTCTAGGCTATAAAATCGTAAAGCGAACAAAAAGGATTCCATTGCAAGAAGCTGATTTCAGTAGTCAGGAATGACTTCTTTGTCCAAAAGATAGGGAAGTACTACATTTTATATTAAATAAGGGGTTAAGTGCCTAGCCCGACAAGCGAACAGCCGTTTAACTAACTTGACCAGCTTATGGTTGTTTGGGCAATAAAGGCGCTTAGGCTTTTCTTAGGAGGTTGACCATGACGAAACCACAGGAAATTGTAATTCGTTCCCTTCATCGAATTGAAGAACTTGAGGAGGTAAGAAAGCTAGAATCTAACATTTGGGGAGATACTGATTCAATCCCCTCACACCAAACCATAACAGCAGTGAAAAACGGTGGTTTGGTTTTAGGAGCTTATTGCGAGGGTCAGCTGATTGGATTTCAATACAGCTTCCCGGGTTTTAATGGTAAATCTGCCTATCTTTGTTCACATATTCTAGGCATAGATGAGCAATTTCGCAACAAAGGTATAGGGGAGAAGTTAAAGTTAGCCCAACGTGAGGAAGCGTTAAAGCTCGGCTATTCCCTTATTACCTGGACTTACGATCCTTTAGAAAGTATTAATGGGTATTTGAATATAGCCAAGCTTGGTGGGGGATGTTCCACATATATCGCAAATTGCTATGGAGAAATGGAAGACCTTTTAAACAGTGGAGTTCCTTCTGACCGCTTTCTTGTCGAATGGCATATTGATAAAAAAAAGACAACGGATTCTAGTGGACGGGGAATTCCACTGGATGTTGTGATAGAAAACTCGCTTATTCAATGGGAGACCATTGAAAAGGGATTGCCTGTTCCATCTTTCACTCTTCCGCTGCCTGAACAAAAATGTGATACAGCTTTTGTGGCCATTCCAAGGGACTTCCGGACAATAAGGGTCACAAATAGTCAAGCAGCCAATGAATGGCGGATGAAAACCAGGGACATATTTACCGATTTATTTCAGCAAGGATGGGAGGTAACAGATTTTATAAAGAATTCCATGACAGAAATTCCCGTTCAGTTTTATGTGCTAACAAAGAAATAAGCAGGTAGATTTTAATAAGAGCCCGTAATTTCAGGCTGCTGTCAGCCTATTTAATAAAAAATTGGTAAGACTGTGTCTTTTAACAGTTTTATCACAAAAGGAGAATTTCCAAGTGAAAATTAAACAAGTTATCCTAAGGCATCTTAAGCTAGACTTGCTTGAACCTTTTACAACTAGCTTTGGGACGGAATACAATAGGGATTTTATCCTTGTAGAAGCAAAAAGCGATGATGGCATTTCCGGTTGGGCTGAATCGGTTGCGATGCTCGACCCTCTGTATAATGAAGAGACCTTAAAAACAAACTGGCATATACTCGAGGATTATCTAATTCCAATTATTCTTAAAAATGAAATCAAGCATCCGGATGAACTCTCTGAAAAATATTTCTCCCATATTCGCGGTAATTATATGGCAAAAGCAGCTTTAGAAGGTGCTATTTGGGATCTGTATGCGAAAAAGCAAGATGCCTCTCTCTCAAGTGTGTTAGGTGGAACAAAAAAGGAAATTGAAGTGGGGGTAAGCATCGGGATAAAGGACTCGATCGATTCGACCCTAGATATGATTGAAGCACGTCTCGGTGAAGGCTATAAACGCTTTAAACTAAAAATCAAACCGGGCTGGGATGTTGAATTAATAGACAAGGTCCGAAAAGTATATCCTGAAATCCCGCTCATGGCAGATGCAAATTCAGCTTATACCTTACAAGATATAGACCGGTTATCCGCCTTGGATGATTTTAATTTAATGATGATTGAACAGCCGCTTGCCTATAACGATATCATTGACCATGCAGATTTACAGTCAAGGTTAAAAACACCTATATGCCTGGATGAAAGCATTCACTCATTGGAGGATGCTAGAAAAGCTATTAAATTAGGCAGTTGTAAAATTATTAATATTAAGATTGGCCGCGTCGGGGGCTTGACTGAAGCTAAGAAGATTCATGATTTATGTCTTAAGCATGAAATTCCACTATGGTGTGGGGGGATGCTGGAATCAGGCATTGGAAGAGCGCATAATATTGCCATCACTTCCCTGCCAAACTTTACCCTTCCTGGAGATACCGCAGCTTCTTCCCTCTACTGGGCAGAAGATATTATTGACCCTGAAGTTACGGTAGAAAACGGAATGATCATGGTTCCAGAATTGCCCGGAATTGGCTATGAACCAAGCGTGGAAAAAATCGATAAGTATACTATACACAGTCAAACATATAATTTAAGTTAGAATTAGTTAAAAGAAAAAGGGCAGTTACTTGCATCAACATCTATTTTCCTTACAAAAAGGCATGATTCCCCAAGATGGGAGCATGCCTTTTTTTGAACACAAAAAATAGTGATTGGAAGTACTTGCAATGCTACGACAAAGGTAAAGTCTGCGTTTCGATAAACCCCTATCCTTGAGGAGTAATGCTGATCTTACATAGATAAAATGGTTAATCGCTGAGAGTGCATCGGGAATCTCAGCAGGTGGAAAAACGGGGATACCTGCCTTGGTGACGGCAATCTTGTTCGCCCTCTCTGTATTAGACTTGATCCCGTGAAGTAAACTGTCCTCCAGAAACATGGTTGAGGCTGGTTGAGACTTAGATCTCGTATAACAAGCGAAGCTATGACAATGCATGGAGGACTAGGGGGTACTGGTTAATAATTAGAGGAGGAAAAAATAATGAATCCATTTGTTGGTCTGGATGTGGCAAAAGGGGAGAGCCAAGTTCATGCATTTTTAGATCAATCTAAACCGTATGGGAAGAGCTTTTCAATGAAGCATATCAAAGAGGAATTAGATCATTTTTTAGATTTTCTAAAAGAAATTGAAGAGGTGACAGGGCAAATGCATATGATCATTTTAGAATCTACAGGGCATTACCATTCTCCCGTTATTCAATACTCGGAGGAACAAGGGCTTCTATATATCTTACTAAACCCGATTATTTCTTATCAGGCAAAGAAGACCAGTTTACGAAAGGTAAAAACAGACGCAATCGATGCGTACCAGTTGTGTGTGCTGTATTATAAAGGTGAACCTCATAAAATTAGAGGGATTTAGCTTATAGACCTTCGGAATTTGTCAAGACAGCAGGAAATCGTAACGAATATGTATGTGGAAGATCGTATAGTGGCCCTGGCAATTGAAATGGAAGAATATAAGATCATCCAATTGATTCCCGGTATAGGAGAAAAAATCGCAGCCACGATTATCTCTGAAATTGGTGAAATCGATCGGTTTAATCATCCGAAAAAACTGGTTGTCTTCGCTGGGGTAGATCCAAGTGTTCACTCATCGGGTAAGTTTACGGCAATCATTAATCGTATGACTAAAAGGGGTTCTACCAGACTAAGCCATTCCTTGTATCTTGCCGTACTATGCGACATAAGAGGTTCAAGGAACAAAAAGCTTAAAGAATTCTAGGATAAGAAAAAATCAGGAGGAAAACTTGCCAAAGTGTCAATCGTTGCCTGTATTAATAAGTTGCTTCATTGGATTTACGCTTTATTAAAGAGAAAAGAAACGTTCCTAGATTTAGCCTGATTAACGGTTTGGTGAAACAGAGAGAAATCCTTCCAAAAGGGTTTTGGAGGGTTATTTGGCATGGCCAAAAATTGTATAAAATAAGGGAAATGAAAATTTTAGAGAAAGATATTGACATCCTAAAAGCTGGTTTAGTTCATTAAGAAGTATGAAGAACGATCAAACTTTATTTCTAAGTTACACATGCCTTAAGACACAAGCAGGGTTAACTCTGCCCCTTGAATGGAATAGGAAGGATGTACAGTTTGTAAGTTTCACAGCTTTAAACTGGAGAAGACGAACTTAATAAATTGAAAAAACTAAAACATTTCTATTACATAGGTACGAAATAACTCAGATGGCCGATCACTTCGTTTATCATTAATCGAAAACTCCATTTAATCATCAGTTTTATTGGTAAAAAGAAGGGTAAATCATTCACCTGATCTATCCTTCTTTTTTATCAAGTTATTCATTTGATTCTAGGACTACTCCTTTACCTTTAAGACCTAGGATTGAACGATAACAAAAAAAAACGGATACCCATAGTATCCCCTCGGACTACATACATGTACTGTTAATGAAAGTGAAAGTTATAGACTCCCCTTGTGTGCTATTTTTTCGTACTAGCCAAATACATTAGCATGTGGAATTTTTCGTCTATTACATGATAATCAAAAAAAGGTCCTGGATCTGTACAGAAACCGATATTTTCACTTTGCGTAATTTGAAATCCGTTGACTGATATATTTTCTTCTATGTATTTTGGATATAAAATATGCTCGTGGGAATTTGGATATAATGCTGAAATATTTTTCAAGGATTTGGCCGAGCTATCATAATAGGAGTACCCGCCGACAATTGTTGAACTGCTGTGGAAATAGTTTTTTAGAACATGAATTGGGAACTGCGGATTGAGCAGTGAAAAATCATTTGCTGTAAAACTATCCACAAAAACATCGATGCTAAGCGGTTTCAATGGAAGATTTAAATCAGAATTCAAAATATAAAGGACATTTGGCTTCGGATTCATACGCTCAATTCTTTTTCTAACCTTCTTGAGCATCGCAAGCGAATAGCCACTGAATACATAGGATGCGCTCGTTTCAAGAACATCGATATATTTGGGTAGTGACACAAAAGCGTCAACGTTTGTTTCCACGATTAACTTGTTTTTTAAATCTACATTTTGTAGAACTTTTTGAAACCAAAAATTACTTTTTTCAAATAAGTTAATCATTTTGGGATTGATCTCTTTAATTGTTTCTTTATCGTAAAAATAAGATGGATAAGGAGACGTCTCGTACAAGTTCGCGGTAATGATAATACCTTCCTCGATAGCTGCCTCGTATCCACAGGTACAAGTTAAACTCCCGGTTTGAATGTAGACTTTTTTAATCGTTATATCTTTCATTTCAAGTGGAATGTGGCACTTCGGACAATAGAGCAGATTTACAAAGGAAAGTGGGATCCCTGTAAAATTCTCTTCTTTGGATGAAGGAGAGCTGGTTTGAACCGCCTTTTCAATCAATTGGATAGCTTTTGAAATGTCTTCTTTTTTCTTGGTCAGCGAGTTTTTTTTATCAATGAGTAAGTTGTTGTAGTAGTCGATATCCTCATGGTCCGAGAAGTTTGTGACACGCCGATACGATAAAATTTGTTGAATTTCTAGCAGTGTAAACTGAAATTTTTTCAGCTCAGTAATAAAAGCCATGTCGTCTAGACACAATTGGTTCATTTGATACTGGGTGTTTTTTTTGTCTGGTATTAATAATCCCTGTTCAATGTAATAACGAACGGTATCGGTCGTAACATGAAAAAGCTTTGCAAATGTACCAATTTTCATAGATGCCCCCCAATGAAGAAAGTGGAGTTACTCCACTTTTTTACGAAAATGAATTCAAAAAACTGTCAAATGGCTATTGACATGGAGGAAACTCCAAGTCATATGATGGACTCAAGAAGTGTGAATATTGTGAATAAAATCCGACTGTATTATAGCATACATGTCACAAAAGGAGAAGAACTAGCTATGGATAAGATGGATCGAATGGATGCTCTCTCACTGTGGGCAGCGACTGCAAACAGCTATGAAAAAGAAAAGCTTCTTGAAGGAAATGAAGAGGCGGATGTTGTCATTATTGGCGCAGGTTTCACAGGTCTTTCTTCTGCTTATCATTTGCAAAAATTAGGGAAGAGTGTCATTGTCCTTGAGCAAGAAACGATCGGATATGGCGCCAGCGGTCGTAACGGCGGGATGGTATTGCCAGGCTATAAGCCAACGGTGCAGGAGCTTGCCAAAAAGTATGGTGTCGACGAGGCGAGACAGCTTAACGATCTCTCCCTGTTTAGTGTTGAACTGGTTAAAAAAATCATTGACGAGCATCAAATCAACTGTAACTTTAGAAAGACAGGTCACATTGTGGCGGCTTACAAAGTCAAGCATTTTGAAGGGTTGAAACATGAAAGCGAATACTTAAACAAAAATTTCGGGTACGAATCAAGCGTGCTTGATCGAAGTCAGTTGCATCAAGAGATCGATTCCCCACTTTATTATGGCTGCTTAGTCGACAACTCGAGTTACTCGTTCCAGCCACTGAACTATGCAATTGGTTTGGGAGAAGCAGCTAAATCGATTGGTGCAAAAATCTTTGAACATTCGAAAGCACTATCTATTGAGTACGGTCAAAACAGTGTGAAAGTTGTAACAGAAAAAGGTGCTGTTACTGCGAAAGACATTATTGTCGCTACAGATGGTTACTCCGGAAAAATCATGAATGAACTGAACAAAGGCGTACTGCCAATATCGGCACGTATTATTGCCACTGAACAGCTTCCAGAATCACTGGTGAGTACCGTCATTCCTAAAGATCGCATGGTTTTTGATACAAGCAATTTCCTTTACTATTTCCGACGTACACCAGATAATCGGATCGTATTTGGCGGTGGCGATATTCGTCCAAACTTAGGCGATACCGTTTATCAAAGTGTTTACGATGCCATGGTTAAAATAATGCCAAAACTAGCAGGAAGCAAGATTGATTTCCGTTGGGGTGGTTTTATCGGGGTTACAATTGATACGTTCCCGGTTATCGGCAGATCCAAAGAAGGAGCATATTTCGCAACGGGTTATACGGGCCACGGCGCTTCCCTCTCGACATTGTTTGGTAAGTTATTGGCACAATGGATCGTTACGGGGAGTGCAGGTGGATATCGATTTGAAAAGGAACGCCTCAAATCATTCCCGTTCTATAATCAGAAAACTATGCTGGTAAATCTAGCACATATTGGTTTCAAACTGAAAGATATTATTGCGTAAAGGAGACTTGTTTATGAAAATTAACATGTTCATTGACGGGAAATGGGTAGAAGCGTTATCCGGTGCTAGACGAAACATTATCAATCCTGCAACCGGAGAGGTGATCGCAACGTCTGCTGATGGATCAGCAGACGATGCGAAGATTGCAATCAAGGCGGCCCGTGAAGCGTTTGACAGCGGGATCTGGTCGAATTTATCAGCTGAAGAAAGAGCTGACTATCTCTATAAGATTGCAGACCGTCTTGAAGAGAAGGCGGCTGAAATTGCACGTTTGGAAACTGCAAATAACGGTAAGGTTATTCGCGCAACCACTTATGCGGATATTCCGGTATCGATACAATGCTTCCGATATTATGCTGACTTGATCAAAGGCATGAAAAAGGAATCTTACACTCGTGCTGATTCTTCGGAAACAATTATTATTCATGAACCGATTGGTGTTTGTGGACTTATTGTACCTTGGAACTTCCCGCTTATGTTAGCTGTTTGGCAAATTGCTCCTGCACTCGCCGCAGGGAATACAATTGTACTTAAGCCTGCTGAGGTCACTCCTGTAAGCGTATTCAAATTATTTGAAATTATCGAAGAGATTGGACTTCCGGCTGGAGTGGCAAACTTGGTATTGGGACCTGGATCAATAGTTGGGAATGAGCTTGCCGAGAGCCATGATGTTGACAAGGTTGCCTTTACCGGCGGAACAAAAACAGGCCAAAGCATTATGCGCGCAGCTGCGGGCAATATGAAAAAAATCACACTTGAACTGGGTGGTAAATCTCCACTTATTGTGTTCGACGATGTGGATTTTGAAACTGCAGTCGAGAATGCGATGTTTGGTATTTTCCACAATGCTGGGCAAGTTTGTTCAGCTGCATCTCGTTTGCTTGTACAAGAGACCATTTACGATAAGTTTGTGGAAAGATTGGCCGAGCGTGCAAGCAAAATTGTAGTTGGCAACGGGGAAAGCGAGAACACTGAAATGGGAGCCCTCACAAACGAGCCTCATATGAATGAAGTATTACTTCACATCAAGAGCGGAATCGAAGAAGGTGCAAAATTAGTTTGTGGTGGTAAGCGCTTAACAGAAAATGGGCTTGATCGAGGATTTTTTATTGCGCCAACGATCTTTGCTGATGTAAATGCGAATATGCGTATTGTTAAGGAAGAGATTTTTGGTCCAGTCCTTGTTGTACAGAAATTTAAAGATGAGGAAGATGCCATCCAAAAAGCGAATGATTCCGTTTATGGATTAGCTGGTGCTGTATTTACTGAAGATATGGATCGAGCAAAACGTGTCATTAGTAAATTGCGTGCGGGAATTACTTGGATTAATAGTTATCATCTCGCTTATGTTGAAGGTCCTTGGGGAGGATATAAGCAAAGTGGAATCGGCAGAGCGTTAGGTGCTGTTGGGCTGGAACACTTCATGGAAACTAAACAAATTAATATCCACCAGCATGTCAAGCCTGTCGGTTGGTATGCGAATTAATTTGGCTTAACTTGCTATATCAATTATTTATAGGGGGACATGCTCATGGAAATAGCAGACAACCGTCAGTCACCGAATATAGAACAAGTAGAAGTAATGGATAAGCCAGCGTATGATTCAATGCTGGGAACTAAAAGTATTCCGTTATTATATTTACGATTTGCTTTGGCAGGCATTATGGCTAATGCGATTTTAGGAGTTGGAGCGGTTGTCGATGGCTATTTCGTCAGTGGCTTTCAGGCACTGGAAGTTGAAGGGATCGGAATTGGATTTACCGTCATGGTTATTACTCGTATGCTTGGGGTTCTTTTTGGTGTCGGAGCGGGAGCGGTTATTTCCCTTCGGCTCGGAAAAGGAAAGATCGAAGAAGCTAGGAGTATTATGGGACAAATCTTATGGTTTACTCTTTTCTTATCTATTTTGATCGCCGTACTTGGGTTGATTTTTGAGAATCAAATTATGATCTTTTTCGGAGCAAGTAATGAATCGCTTCCGTATGCGGTACAATACAGCCGCTTATTATGGATTTCGTTGCCATTAACAATATTGGCTGTTGTACTAAGTATTTTAACTAACATCGATGAAAAGCCTATATTATCAATGAGCAGTTGGTTAGTAGCAACAGGTGTTGCTGGGATTACAGAATGGATTATGGTAACGAAGTATGACATGGGAATGATGGGTTCCTCATGGGCCAATACGATTGCACAGTCGATTCCTGTTTTACTGATTTTTTATTTTTGGTTCAGCAAAACAAAGCTTAAGCCAAAAATGAAAGATATGATGATTAATTTAAAGACGATCGGTGAAGTGGCTTGGACTGGGTTTGCATCTTTCTCGAGCCAGTTGATGATGTTCTTTGCAATTATTTTTTTCAACAACTTACTGCAAAGCTACGGAGGTGGTTTGCATGTCGTAGCTTTCACGATTCAGAATGGCTACATTACAAATATGCTCGCATTAGCAGCACTCGGTGGGATGACGGGACTTCAGCCAATCATTAGTTACAACTACGGTGCGGGCAAATTTGATCGTGTGAAACAGGCAATTAAGATTGGGCTCATTTTTACGGTTTCCTTCTTTTTGGTTATGACAGTTATCTTGATCATTTTTGCAGACTCAATTGTGTCATTTTTCTCCAGCGGAAATCCTGAATTGCATCAATTGGGCATTTGGACGACAATTGTATTTAATTCTTTGTTTATGCTTAATGCAGTTGGCTTGCTTGTTTCCGGCTATTTCGAATCTCAAGAGAGAAACTGGATCGCAACGTTTATTAGTGTTAGCAAAATGCTGTTGTTCTTATTTCCGTTCATGTTTATTTTCCCAAAATATTGGGGCGTAGAAGGTTTATGGTACGCAACTCCTGCTGCAGAAATTCCAGGCGTTCTCATTGCCATATACTTTATGAAAAACGAGTTCAAACGTTTAAAAGATACAAATGTTAAGACAGTACGTTTATAGAACCTATTCCTTCAAAATTACCTATAAGAAAGAGAGAGGATCATCATGTTTTTTGCGAAAAAACTTACAGCAGAAGAAGCACTACAACTAGGTGTTGACACGTGGGAACCATGGGTAGGCGAACCAGATAAAGGAACGTGGCATCTAGAAGAACAGGAAGTTTTCTATGTGACAGACGGTGAAGTGTTTATTACTGTTGATGGAAATAAGTATCATATTACAAAGGACTGGGTCGTTTCCTTGGCTAAGGACCTTGTCTGTGAATGGGATTGTCCAGTATTTTTGAAAAAGAATTATAAAATGAACCATGAGATCAATCTGAAATAATGTGAAATGGGGAGTGGGCAAATTTTAAGCAGATAATGCTAAATACTGAATTAATCACTCTAAAAGAGTAATTTCGAAAGGGATGAGTTTATGAAAGCTGATGTTGTATTGATAAATGGAGAAGTTATTACAGTAGACCAAAAGAATACAGTAGCCGACGCTGTAGCAATAAAGGATAATCGTATCGCAGTTGTTGGTTCAAATCAGGAGGTTAAGAGTTTTATAGGAGAAAAAACGAATGTAATTGACCTGCAAGGAAAAACGCTTCTTCCTGGATTCATTGATTCTCATATTCACCTCATTTTTTATGGGGTGAATCAGTTGTCGGTAAGTTGTAAAGCTGAACATATTGATTCTATCGAGGCTTTGTTAGATGACCTGAAGAAGAAAGCCATAGAAACTCCTAAAGGTGAATGGATACGTGCTTGGGGCTTTAATGAAACCGCTGTGAAGGAAAAGCGTTATCCAACAATCGCTGAGCTGGATGAAATTTCAGTTGAACACCCCATTATTGTATCCCGTACTTGCAGCCATATAAGCGTGGTGAACAGCAAAGCATTAGAAATTGCGCAAATTAACGAGAACACACCGGATCCTAATGGGGGAGTTATTGAAAAGAATCAGGCAGGAAGGCTTACAGGAAAGTTAATTGAAGCAGCAAATATGGGTATGAGCGAGGTTGCAAGTTATACAGAAAGTCAACTGATGAAGGCTGTGAAAATTGCATCAGATCATTTCGTTGCAGCGGGCATAACAAGTATACATGAGGCAGGTGGAAATGGTCCTGAGAGTTACCGTTTACTGCAACAAGCTGTGAAGAGTAAGGATATTCGTGTCCGAATTTATGCAATGATATGTCAGGTAAATAACTCCCATGAATTTGTTAATAAAATGGTCGAAGCTGGTGTGGTAACTGGTACCGGAGATGAGAGATTCAAAGTTGGACCAGTTAAATTGTTTACAGATGGAAGTAGCACCGGGCCTACAATTGCAACCCGTGAGTCGTACTCCAGTGACTCTAACAATTATGGCATTCTTTATTATAGTGAGGAAGAAATCTACCAAGTTTTAGGTGAATCACATAAAAAAGGCTATCAAATCACTGTACATGCACAAGGTGATAAAGCCATTGAAATGTATTTAAATTGTGTAGAAAAGGTGTTGGAGGAAGCACCAAGAAAAAACCATCGTCATCGGATTGAGCACGCGGGAATTTCTTCACCAGATTTACAAGAGAGAATGAAAAAACTCGAGATGGTTCCTATTCCAAATCCTCCATTTCCATATGAATTCGGAGAGATATATGTCCAACACTATGGTGATCGTGTTAATCACATGTACGCTGTTCGTGATTTTATTGATCGTGGCATCATGGCAGCAGGTGGATCGGACGCGCCAGTTACTGACTATAATCCTTTATTAGGAATTCATGTTGCTGTCAATAGAAAAAGCCAGTCTGGAATGGAGTTTGGTGCTAATCAATCTATAAGCGTAATGGAAGCTATTAAACTATACACTTGGAATGGCGCTTATGCGAGTTTTGAAGAAGAGATAAAAGGAAGCATAGAGGTCGGAAAGTTGGCGGATTTAGTTATATTAAATGACAGCATTTTAAGTGTCAACCCAAACCAAATTAAAGATATAAAAGTAGAAACAACTATTATTGATGGTGAAATTATCTATCAAGAAGAACCATCAGTGAAAATTTAATATATCATAGTTTGCATACCATGTAAGCCTTGTAATGAAAGTGAATGGCGAAAAGTTTACTGCTTTCATTGTTGAAAAAGGTTACGAAGGAGTCTCTATTAGTCCGAAAGAAAAGAAAATGGGGGTGCGGGGGTCTTCCACGTGTTTTCTCATTTTGGATAATGTAAGAGTACCTTCTGAAAATGTTATTGGTGAAGTAGGGAGGGGGCATATTATTGCGTTTAACGTATTGAATATCGGCCGCCATAAGATTTCAACCACTTCGCTAGGACTAGCAAAGAGATCGATTGAGCTAGCAGTTAACTTTGCCAATGAAAGGAAGCAATTTGGCCTGCCTATTTCCAGTTTCAACTTAATTAAAAATAAACTAGGTGATATGGCTATAAAAACGTACGCTAATGAAAGTTCCGTGTATAGAACTGCTGGCGCCATGCAAGAAGGGTTTGAAAAGATGAAACAAACAGGCTCCGCTGACTTTGGTGAAACGATAGCCCGTTATGCTTAAGCGTGTTCAATCAACAAAGTTATGTCCACAGAAGTTCTTGACTTTATCGTATCCATCCTATTGACATTACTCCAATTTCGATCTACAATCTGGTCGAAATTGTTTTCAACTGAAGTAAAGTATTAATAAAAGGGGAGAAAATAGTTGTCATATTCACTAAAAATATTAAGAAAAAGTGAACAAATAACCAGTCTTTGGTCAGGTGGTAAAACAACTCAACTTGCTATTTATCCTGAAGGTGGAGATTACTCGAAGCGTGATTTCAACTGGCGGATAAGCACCGCAGATGTCGAGGTGGACGAATCCTTATTTACTCACCTTCCAGGCATTCAGAGAATCATCATGATCCTTGATGGTGAAATGTTGCTGGAACATAAAGGAAAGCACCGTGTGCATTTACAGCCATTTGAACAGGATCGGTTTGATGGAGGCTGGACGACCCGAAGTATTGGGAGGGTTACAGACTTTAATTTGATGTTAGCAGAAGGATGCGAAGGAGACCTTAGCACGATTCATTTGAATGATGGAATCCATTCTGAAGTGTTGGATAATGGGGAATCCACGAAAAGAACCGACGCCTATTATTGTTTCAAAGGAAAAAGTAGAATGAATATCGATGAAAAAGAGACTATTGTTTTAGGGCAAGGAGACTTGGTAATCTTGAACATAGATCATTTCTGCAACAATTTAAATATAAAGTTATCCAATTACGAAGTCGGCTCATCTGCAACAATTATTAAGGTAAGTATTTTTTATTGATGGAAGTTTTGGTTCTTGTGCAAAAAACATTCAATTATGAAAGTAGAAAGAGTTTACTTTATTCAAATTATATACAGTAAAAAGTAAACAGGATATTAAATAATAATTAATCAGAGCTGTCCTTAGACGGCTTTTTCTTTTTGAAATAAAAGGTTGGTGTTTAGATAATTCGGTCACTAACGAGATAAAGAAGTATCCAAAGATAATTGTATAATTAAAATTATTTTTATATACCCAACCGTTTAATTATTTGAGAATATTTGGTTTTTAAAATCAGAATTAAAACACTTACATTTCCTATTATCTGTGTACAATTACCTGAAAATATTGAATTGTCTTTAAATTAAAATAATTTAGTGTTATTATTTTAGAATATTCAAATTATTAAACTAGAAGGTGAGGGAACTCATATGTCACAGATGTTGGCTTTAGTTATTGTTATTCTGATTTTATTTGTAGGAGACATTGTGGCGGTTCGAACAAAAGCCTGGGTACCTTCCGTTTTCGTTTCCGCAATCCTATTTCTATGTGGTTATTGGACATTCTTCCCGCAAGACATCGTTTCAATAGCAGGTGTTCCACCAGTAGTGGCAACCATGATGATGTACCTATTGATCACGAATATGGGAACATTGCTTTCAATAAGAGAATTGGTAAATCAATGGAAAACGATTGTCATCTCCTTATCTGGTATCCTTGGTATTGTTGCACTTATATTCGGAATTGGCATATTCATATTTGATCTGCAAACTGTCCTTGTGGCGATTCCACCTTTAGTGGGCGGTATGGTATCTTCAATAATCATGTCAGAAGGAGCGGCAGACGCAGGACTTACGAGTTTGTCCGTTTTTGCCATTGTTATTTATGTAATGCAAGGCTTTGCTGGATATCCTTTAACTTCAATTGTGTTGAAGAAAGAAGGGAAGAAGCTATTGGGGCAATATCGCAATGGGCAATTAACGATAAAAAAGAGTGATACTGCAGCCGCTTCAGAAGGCATGACGGAACTTAAGCTGTTTAAAAAACTTCCTGAAAAATATAATACGGAATATTTTAAATTTTTCAGACTTGCGGTTGTTGCTTTTCTCGCTTACCTTGTTTCGACTGGATTAGAGCCGATTATATCAATAAATGCATTTGTTCTTTGCTTACTATTCGGTGTTGTCGGAAAAAGTATAGGTTTCTTGGAAAAGCAGACTCTGCAAAAAGCAAATGGATTTGGATTTGCCATCATGGCCCTTATGCTTTTTGTCTTTGACGGATTAAAAAATGCAACACCAAGTATGATGATGGAGATCCTTTACCCACTTATTGTTTGCATTTTCTTAGCTGTTATTGGCATGTATATATTCTCATTCATTGCAGGGAAATTGTTAAATGTCAGCAAAGAAATGGCCTTTGCTGTATCTTTAACAGCATTATATGGATTTCCAGCCGATTACATTATCACCAATGAAGTGGTCAATTCATTAACAAAAGATGAAAATGAAAAAGAAGCATTGCTAAGCCATATGCTGCCGCCGATGATTGTTGGTGGATTTATATCGGTTACAATCGTGTCGGTTATTTTGGCAGGAATATTTGTACAATTCTTGTAAAATAGGAGGAGTTCTAAGTGAGTCTTATCGAACGTATAGAAAAGCAAATAAATGATTTGAGCGAATTTACATCAACACCCGGAAAAGGGACAACCCGGCTTACGTATAGCAAGGAAGACTTACTTACACGCAATTATATTAAAAATAAAATGATGGAATCCGGTCTAACAGTAGAGGAGGATGGATTCGGAAATATTTTTGGAAAGCTAGAAGGTACTTTAAAAGATGCACCAAGCGTTTTGATCGGTTCACATTTTGATTCCGTACCAAATGGTGGTGCGTATGACGGACCAGCAGGTGTAATTGTCGCTCTTGAAGTGGCTGCCCTATTTGCAGAAAATCAATTAACACCTAAATATCCATTGGAAATCGTTGCCCTGATTGAAGAAGAGGGTGCTCGTTTTGGCGGAGGACTAATGGGGTCTAGAGGAATAGTGGGGACACTTAGTGAGGAAAGTTTTAAAAACTTAAGGGATAAAGAAGGTATCACAACAATTGAAGCGATGTCAAAAATTAGTCTGGATTCATCACTTCCGAAAAGGAGAAATCCCAATAGCATTAAAGCATTTCTTGAATTGCATATAGAACAAGGACCAATCCTTGAAGAGAAGAATATCCCCATTGGTGTTGTAGAAGCTATTGTTGGTTTAACTCAATTAGAAGTAACCATTGAAGGAAAGGCAGGACATGCAGGCACAACCCCTATGGATCGCCGTACGGATGCATTGGTTGCAGCCGCTCAGATTATTTCTCAATTACCGAGCTTTGCAATTGAGGAAGGTGAAGGAACGGTTATCACGACAGGACGACTACATGTTTTACCAAATGGAGCCAACGTCATCCCAAATAAAGTCGAATTCTCGGTAGATATCCGATCTAGCAAGGAAGAACATATTAACAATGTCATCATACGGATGAAAGAATTAATCGAATCCTATCATGAACAGGGGATCCATACAACTGCGGAACAGGTGTTATATATGCCGCCAAAGGTATTGAGTGATGAAATAAAAGCTTTATTAAAAGATAAAAGTTCTGATTTAAAAATTCCATACTGTTCCATTAATAGTGGAGCAGGTCATGATGCGATGGTTTTTTCCGATGTGACTGATGTTGGCATGCTCTTTGTTCCAAGTAAAGCAGGACTAAGTCATTGTCCAGAAGAATGGTCTGATGCACGTCATTTAGCAAATGGAGTGCAAATATTTTACGAAGTGGCTAAATGTTTAACGGAGGTGGAATGAGAATGATTAATCAAACGATAAAAGAAGCGATTCAAAATTATAGTGATGAATTAATAGAAATACGTAGAAAACTTCATAGCGAACCTGAGTTATCATGGGAAGAAGAAAATACAACTGCCTTTATTTGTGAATACCTTGAAAAATTAGGAATACCTTATCGGAAAGCAGAACCAACAGGTGTCATTGCAGAAATTAAAGGCGGTAAGGCAGGAAAGACGGTAGCATTAAGAGCGGATATGGACGCCCTTTCTGTTGAAGAATTAAATAAAGACTTGCCATATGCTTCAAAAGAAGAAGGGAAAATGCATGCATGTGGTCATGATGCCCACACATCAATGCTATTAATTGCAGCGAAGGCACTAAATGAAATAAAAGAAGAATTACCTGGGAATGTGCGATTAATCTTTCAACCAGCTGAAGAAGTAGCAACAGGTGCAAAGGAAATGGTTAAACAAGGGGCTGTCAAAGGTGTTGATAATGTTTTTGGCATACATATTTGGTCGCAAATGCCAACAAACAAAGTTGCTTGTTCTCAAGGACCTTCATTCGCTTCAGCAGATATCTTTACAGTAACGTTTAAAGGAAGAGGGGGACATGGTGCAATGCCACAGGATTGTATCGATACAACTATTGTGGCATCTTCATTCGTCATGAATGTACAATCTGTCGTTTCAAGAACGGTCGACCCACAAAATCCCGCAGTTTTGACAGTTGGAAAAATGGTCGTTGGAACACGATTTAATGTCATTGCAGAAAATGCCGTTATTGAAGGAACTGTCCGTTGTTTTGATCCTAAAACACGTGACCATATAGAAAAACAGCTCCAGATTTATGCTGAAAATGTTGCTAATATTTACGGTGCGACCGCACAGGTTGAGTACTACCGTGGAACGCAAGCTGTCATTAATGATGAATACAGTGCAAAATTAGTGCAAAAAGTTGCTTCAAATGCGTTTGGCGAAGGCGCAGTATATAATGAAAAGCCAACAATGGGTGGAGAAGATTTTAGTTTCTATTTAGATGAAGTACCTGGAAGCTTCGCTTTAGTTGGATCTGGAAACCCTGAAAAGGATACGGAATGGGCCCATCATCACGGGAAATTCAACATCGACGAAGATGCGCTTGCTACCGGTGCAGAACTTTACGCTCAATATGCCTGGGCATATTTGCACGAATAACGGACTGGATAAAAGAGGAAATACGGTATTTGTTAAAAGGTAGTTTGAACGCCAGAAGGCCGCCGATTGGCGGCCTTCTGGCGTTAAGGGTTAAATTTGACTAAAAGGACTTTGCACACAGTCAAAAAGGGAATGGATTTTACCATTCCCTTTTTGTTTTCCATTAACAAGGAATGAAACATCAAAGATTCTTTTGTCGAAATCAAAAGTGAGGAATCAATTAATCATCTACAAAAACTTAAATTGACTTAAATTAATGCAGATTTAATTGCAATTAAAAATAAATAGACTTATAATTGGATCTATAAGGTGAAATCATGTAACTGGACGAGTGACTATTTCGACAAATATGAAATGGATTGATATCGAACAATTTGTTAAATAATAATAAATCCAAAAACACCACTAGAAGAGATATGAAAAATTGGGAGATAAGTGTAACCTCGATTAAATACGGGATGGTTGCCTCTTGTTCCCCAATGAAGTCTATTAATCATGATCATCTTAAAATACAAATGTACTAGAGGAGGATTTTACAGGTGAATCAAGAAAAGGAAGGTTTGTCCCGCAGAAAGTTTATAGGTAACGTCTGTAAAATTGGAAGCGCTTCCGCGGTTCTCGGTGTCACGGACACGATGGGATTATTCATGCCTGAGACGGCAAGTGCGGATTCTGAGAAGAAGGTTGGCCATAACACCAAAAAACCAGGAAAGAACAGTTCCTTTATGTTGATGAATGTTCGATTGGAAAGTGGATACAAGTATGAAAATGGCCAGGTCGTCGCAACCGAAACCGTATTGAGGAACCTCCATATTGTTAAAGGCATCATTACCAGAATACTAGATACTAAGTCCCCTTATGGAAAAGGTATCGATTGCTACGACGCGAAAGGCATGCTGCTACTTCCTTCTTTTAGAGATATGCATATTCATTTGGATAAAACTTTTTATGGGGGTCCTTGGAGAGCAGCAGCAACGAGGAAAAATGGCATTTTTGACATGATTACCTTGGAGCAGACACTGCTACTGGAGCTCCTTCCAACAGCCCAGGAGCGTGCGGAGAAATTAATTGAACTAATTCTTGGCTACGGCTCGACATATGTCAGAAGCCATTGCAACATCGATCCAGTCGTTGGTTTAAAAAATCTTGAAAAACTTAATCAGGCCTTAGCAAACTATTCAGATAAAATATCACATGAAATCGTTGGCTTTCCCCAACATGGCTTGCTTCGTTCAAATGCTCAGGGACTGATACGCGAAGCCATGCAACTCGGAGTTACACATGTTGGCGGACTAGATCCAACCTTAGTTGACGGTGATATGGAAAAATCGTTGCAAACGATGGTACAGATTGCGGTTGACTACAAAGCAGGTATTGATATTCACCTTCATGAAGGTGGCGAAACAGGATTGAAGGCAATTCGTCGATTGGCTGATCTGACTGAGGAAGCCGGTCTGCAGGGGAAAGTGACGATCAGTCATGCCTTTTCGCTCGCTTCGTTAGGGGATGGCGCCGACGTAGAAATGGCAAAACGCCTTGCATCGCTTGGGATTTCCATTGCTTCAACCGTTCCAATCGGTAAAGACGTAATGCCGATTCCGCTGCTTCAGAAGCATAAGGTGAACGTCATGCTTGGTAATGATAGTATTACTGATCACTGGTCACCATTCGGGATTGGCGATACACTGCAGAAGGCACATCTCGCTGCAGATCTGTATGGATGGTCAAACGAATACAACCTGTCTCGCTCACTTTCCCTTGCTACCGGCGGCATTACACCGCTAGACGAGTCCGGTAAGCAAATTTGGCCAAAGGTAGGCGATGCCGCGACCGCCGTACTCGTTCCAGCAAGCTGCTCGGCCGAAGCCGTAGCACGCCTGCCCAAGCGTGCTGCCGTATTACATAAGGGAACTCTGTCTTCGGGTTCTCTGGATAGCGTGAAGCCTAAGCTTCATACCAATTAAAAGGATATGACCTTTTTAATGAACCTTGGTAAAAAAGAATTGGGGATAGGTTCGATGAGCACATAAACGTTTAACGTTTTAAAGGAAGTACAAAATATAAATACCAATGGGGGAAGTTATGCTACAAAATATTGGAATACCAGGATTGATGCTAATTTTAGTGATTGCACTTATTATTTTCGGCCCTTCTAAGTTACCGGAAATTGGTAGGGCGTTTGGATCAACATTAAGGGAATTTAAAAAGTCTACCAGAGATCTTGTAGCAGATGACACTAATGCCGATGTTACCAATAAGAAAGAAAGCTAATCAAATAAATGAAGAGGGGATGTAGGATCTGTCTTACATCTTTTTTTCCTGGAGTGATGATGTTGGAAAATCAAAAAAAATCGAGCATGATTCAGCACCTTGAGGAGTTACGTAAACGTATTATTATCACTTTAGTCGTTTTCACGCTGTTCCTCGTACTGACATTTATATTTGTTCAAGATATTTATAATATAATAGTTAAAGATTTGCCGTTTAAGCTAGCTCTGTTAGGACCGAGTGATATCATACTCGTTTATTTAATTATTGCCACCGTCGTTGCCATCGCGGCTACTATACCGGTTGCTGCGCACCAAACTTGGCTGTTTGTACGTCCAGCGTTAACACCAAAAGAACGCAAAGTTACTAGCGCTTATATTCCAGCACTATTTATTCTATTCACACTAGGAATCAGTTTTGGTTACTTCATTTTATTTCCGCTAGTACTAAATTTTTTAATGTCTCTATCAAACGGCATGTTTACAACTTTCTTTACAACGGAGAAATATTTCCGATTTATGCTTCATATGACACTGCCTTTTGGATTTCTGTTTGAAATGCCTGTTGTCATTATGTTTTTAACAAGTTTAGGAATAATAAATCCATACCGTTTGCAAAAAATCAGGAAATATTCTTACTTTATTTTAATAGTTATTTCAATTTTGATTACACCACCAGACTTTCTATCAGATATCCTAGTTACGATACCTTTATTACTATTATATGAAAGCAGTGTAAGCCTATCCAAATTCGTATATAAACGACATCAAAGGGAAAAAGGGATGTCTGAACCTGTCTAAAAAGGGTCTGGCACTAAGACAGCATCATCTCCATTTTAAGGTTGATTTTTTTTCATGCCCGGAATATACCCTTCCGATGGTCGGGATATTAATATCATGTTTAATCCCTGGTTAATATCCCCGATTTGGAATTCTGATAACTAAATATATTGATTACGGTGTTCAGTATTTACTAATAATCTACCCTCGAAAGCTTAATTATCCTTAATATAATTCATGTTTCGTTGTGAATAAACTTGGGTTAACTTATAATTAAATCTACGAGGTGAGATCATGCTGCAGGATGAACGATTAGACGCAATTATTCAATATTTAAATGAAAATGAACGGATTGATATTGAAACAATTTGTAAAATAAATAATGTATCTAAAGATACGGCCAGAAGAGACTTAATAAATTTAGAAGAGGAGAGGAAGATCATTCGAATACGGGGTGGGGCGAAAAAGGCTCTGCTTTCCAATGAAGTCCATAATTATGGTGAGCGTATGAACATGGCATCGGAAGCTAAAAGTAAAATCGGAAAATTTGCAGCTTCTTTGATAAACGATGGGGATCATCTTATTTTGGATGCCTCCACAACAGTTCAATTTCTAGCTAAATATTTAACGAGCCGGAACAATACGGTCGTGACTAATTCGATTAACGTTACCAGTGTATTAAGCCCAAGAGAAGATATAAAGGTTAATTTATTAGGTGGAACATTAAGCACTAGACACCAAGCCATATATGGTTCAAGAGCCATTAGAGATGTCCAGGATTATAAGGTGAATAAATGCATCATTGGTACTTGCGGAATATCTTCTGAAGGACTGTCTACTTCCATCGAGGAAGAAGGCCTCCTCGTTCACGAAATGATTAAGCGTTCTGACCAGGTCATTGTGATTGCAGATTCAACGAAATTTAATAAAACTTTTTTTCAAAAGGTATGTGACCTAGACTCTGTTGATATAGTGATTACAGACAAAGAAGTACCAAAAAATATGCAGGAAATCCTAAAAAAACATGTGGTAGAAGTGATTGTGGTTCCAGGTCAAGATTGAGTATTAGAAATTTGGGCTCAAGTTTAATAACTACTCCTTTGATATAAAAAGTATCAGTAAACCTCGAATTTCTTGGTTACAGCCTGAAATAGTGTTGAACGAAAAGCAACAAGATATGTTTGTGAATCACCTTGAAAAAAAATCATGAAAAAAGAGCGCCCAGAGGTGCTCTTTTTTCAGTGGATAAATTGTAATTTAACTTTTGTAAAGGTGAGAAGCTGTGTACTCCACATTGCTGGTAAATGCAAATAAACAAGTAAATGAACCATGGTAATTCATTCTCTAAAACCCTTATGTGCAATTCATTATTTTGTTTATACACTTCAAGATAAGCTGGATGATCAAATGTTACAGTGTAATCTTCAAATGGATGTGAAGGGGTTGTATTCTTTATCTGCTCTGGAAGGGACTGATTTACTTCTTTCATCATTTCATTTATCTTAGCGGTATCTTCAACAGATCTTTATACCTTCAATTGGTTATAATTCAAGGAGTTCATCATAGATTTGGTACGCAAAATAATTAGATGATCATTTAAAATTTATAACTAGTGAATTTCGTTTGCTCATTTAGTGCTTATTAATGAAGATGTTGATATGATCCATTTTTTCGATAGACAGGGCCTTTGAAAATCCCTTATTTTAAATGGAAAATGGTAAAGTTAGGGCAGGATAGAAGTTTTCTTTAGAATACTGACTCTCTCCAATCGACTGTAGCTGCCGTATGGAAGCAGGGAAATCAAAAAATTAATATATTAAATTATGGTACAAAGTAAATGTGAGAATTAGGAAGAACTTTACAAAAAGGCTTTGCGGAGGAGGAACACATGTGGGCAATTACTTATCAATCAGTGAAATGGCTTCCATTCACAGTATCTCAAGGCAAACACTCATTTATTACGATAAGATCGAATTATTTAAACCTGTACATATAGATGAACATGGTTATCGGTATTATAGTGCAGTTCAGATTCCGTTTCTAAGGGAAATTTGCTTTTTGAAGTCGATTGGCATCAAACTGAATGATATTAAGGAGCATATAGGAAATCGGAATTTAACTACTGCCATGTCACTTTTGGAATTTCATCAAGAATTCATTGATAAAGAAATAAATGCCTTGATGAATACACGTACATTTATTCAGCAGAGATTAATGAAATATTCAGAAGCCAAAAATATTAAAAGTGAATTGGATAAACCTATTATAGAAGAATTTCCTGAACGGCATGTCTTATTTATACCATTTGAAAATGAATTGTGCCGAGAAGAATTACATTTAACGCTGATGAAAGCTTGGAATGTATTAAGTAAACATGAGATGCTTCCGTCAGAGGGATTTGGCACGGTTATTTTAAAGGATAAGCTTGGAACGGATGATGTTTTCGAGGGTGCGGGAATATATACTTCTTTACCCTTTATAGATCCTGATATGGATAATATGATGACGTTGCCTGCTGGTCAGTATGCATGTGTGTATAAATATGGAATGCCATATGACATTGAGTTTTTAAATGAATTGGTTCATTGGATCAGTGAAAATCAGTATAGAACTGTAGGGGACGTCGTGGACGCTTGTTTATTGGATACGACCTTTTACGAGAATGATAATAGTGTTGATTTTTGTCAGCTGCAAATCCCTGTAGAGAAAATTACTTGAATTTTCAAATATCCATTGACTGTATAGTAGAAATACACTTTAGAATATCAGTTGTAACCGATAACATATAGGTTATTTGATTTTGAATGATACATAGGATACTGGTCATAAAGTGATAGGGGGATTTTTTATGTCTGAAAAAATGAATAAAGTGACAGATTTACGTTCTGCCTTGGAACTACTGAAGTCCATTCCAGGACAATTGATTGAAACGGATGAACCTGTCAATCCTCATGCTGAATTATCTGGGGTTTATCGTCATGTCGGTGCTGGCGGAACAGTAATGCGTCCAACAAAAATCGGACCTGCCATGGTTTTCAATCATGTATTGGGACATGAAGATTCAAGCGTGGTGATTGGACTTTTAGCCAGCCGGGAAAGAGTCGGTCTCATGCTGGATACAAAACCGGAGCGACTGGGGTTCCTTTTAAATGAAGCTGTAAAAAAACCAATTGATCCAATCACCATTACAAATGATAAAGCGAAAGCTCAAGAAGTGGTTCACTATGCGGAAGATCCGGATTTCGATATCAGAAAGTTAATACCTGCCCCTACGAATACAGAGGAAGATGCAGGCCCGTATATCACCATAGGCATGTGCTATGCCTCCGATTCGGAAACGGGTGAATCTGATATAACGATACATCGTTTATGTTTACAAAGTAAAGATGAGATGTCCATGTATTTTGTTCCTGGCCGCCATTTAGAAGTTTTTCGTGAAAAGGCTGAAAAAGCAGGAAAACCATTACCAATTTCCATTAGTATCGGTGTTGACCCTGCTATTGAAGTCGCTGCTTGTTTTGAAGCACCTACGACTCCTCTTGGCTTTAATGAGTTGAGTGTTGCAGGGGCTATCAGGAAAGAAGCGGTAGAACTGGTCCAATGCTTGACCATTGATGAAAAAGCTATCGCGAATGCTGAATATGTAATAGAAGGGGAATTGGTTCCCGGAGTGCGCGTTCGGGAAGATCAAAACACCAATACTGGAAAAGCAATGCCGGAATTCCCTGGTTATACAGGCTCAGCTGTAGCGGAACTGCCTCTAATCAAAGTGAAAGCTGTTACGCACCGTGTCAATCCAATCATGCAAACAGTTATTGGTCCAAGTGAAGAACATGTGAATATGGCTGGCATTCCAACTGAAGCAAGCATTCTGCAAATGGTGGAAAAGGCCATGCCAGGCAAATTATTGAACGTTTATGCCCATACTTCAGGAGGGGGTAAATACATGGCCGTTCTTCAATTCAAGAAAAGTCAGCCAAGTGATGAAGGTCGCCAAAGACAAGCTGCACTATTGGCGTTCTCTGCCTTTTCTGAACTTAAGCATGTGTTCATAGTGGATGAAGATGTGGATCCCTTTGATAGTAATGATGTTTTATGGGCGTTAAATACTCGTTACCAAGGTGATGTTGATACTGTATTCATTCCTGGAGTGCGCTGTCACCCGTTAGATCCTTCACAAGATCCCGCATACAGCCCCACCATTCAGGAAAAGGGGATTTCCTGTAAGACCATTTTTGACTGTACAGTACCGTTTCATTTAAAAGATGAATTTAAAAGGTCTGAATTTAAAGAGGTAGATCCAAGTCGATTTGTGCCTGGATTCTCCAATGTATAAGTTCTCTATATTTTTAAGTTTCGATTCAATGACTAATGAATAAGGAGGGGAATTAATGAAAATCATTGTTGGGATAACAGGAGCGACTGGAGCCATTTTCGGAATTAGGATTCTTCAGATGCTTAAAAGCAGTGAAGTGGAGACCCATTTAATCATGTCCCCTTGGGCACATGCCACCATTCAACATGAAACTTCATATTCTGTTAAAGACGTGGAGGGATTAGCTGATCATTCCTATTCTTACAAAGATCAAGCAGCAAGAATATCAAGTGGATCTTTCCGGGTTGATGGCATGATCGTAGCACCTTGCAGTATGAAAACATTAGCTTCCATTCGCATGGGACTAGCGGATAATTTATTAACGCGATCTGCTGATGTCATGTTGAAAGAAAGAAAAAAATTATTACTAATGACAAGGGAAACCCCTCTAAATACGATTCATTTGGAGAATATGATGGAGCTTTCCAAAATGGGGACTATTATATTCCCTCCGATGCCAGCCTTCTATAATAATCCTGAAAATGTTAACGATATCATTGATCATCTTGCATATAGGGCGTTAGATCAATTTGAAATCGATGCTCACGGTGCGAAACGGTGGGACGGAATGAAATATCGCACCAAAATATAACAGATTACTAGTGAATTAAGGAAAAAGGTGAAAAAATGAATGGGATGGAAATGCCAGTAGAGGTATTCGACTTGTTAAATGGTAAAGAACTTGTCGACAAGCAGCATGAAGCCATGATGCTGTTGACGGTAAGTGAAGAAGGATGGCCACATACTGCAATGATTAGCGTGGGTGAGATCGTAGCAATAAGCAGGAAGGAATTAAGGATTGGCTTATGGCCGAATACTTCGACTACAGCCAATGTCAATCGTACCCATAAAGCTACACTGGTTTTGTTTTGGAAAGGTAAAGCCCAATATTTTCGCCTTTCATTAGAGAGATTAAAAGAGCTGCAAAATGTCCAATACAAAAGAGAAAGATTCCAGGCCAAAATAGTAGAGGCACGGGAGGATATTGCTAAGTATGCTGAAATAACCTCTGGAATTAAAATCGACTTGAAAAACCCTAAAGAAATTGTTGAACGATGGAGGGAGACCATAGAGGACCTCCTTCAATAAAATTCCCAGGTACCGACTTTAAGTTACTAAGAAATCAAAATTATCAAATTATAATTGATAAAATTAGAACTTCATGTAAAATGGAATCATTACATGTATTTATACCTTGCCTATTCATTAATCATTAAAAAAAGGCCTTTTTTAATGAAAATTAATGAACTGACTGGCTATCTTAATTTCTCTATCAAGTTACCTTGATGGTGAAGTTAAGATAGCTTTTTTTATTAAATATGTAGGCTGGGTTATGTTTTTAATCAAGGAAATGGAGGAGTGTTACTATGGAAATGTATGTAAAGGAATTGGGGGAACATAGAATCCAAATTGCTGATTATCCTGGAACGAAAGGGCCAATCATCGCCATACATGGTTTAACGGGCAATCATAAGCAAATGCATTATTATGCAGAAATGTTAAAAGGCGAGTACAGAGTCATTTCGATTGACTTGAGAGGGAGGGGAAATAGTTCGAGGGCAGATGTGCAGTCTTCTCTTTTTAAACATGCAGAAGATGTAATTGAGTTAATTCAAGAGTTAAAGATTAAAAATCCTATTTTGATCGGGTATTCAATGGGAGCCTTCATCTCAAGTGTTGTAGCCAGCAAATTAACTTCGGTACAGGCCCTGATATTATTGGATGGTGCGGCCATTTCCTCTCAACAACAAAGGGACATCGTACAACCATCTCTAGGCCGATTAAGTAAAGAATATGAATCTCAGGAAAGTTATATTGCAGAAATTAAGGAAATCTATAGCCGTTTGGGTATCAATTGGACAGAACACCTGCAAAGTGTGGCGGAGTATGAGGTTCATGAAGTGGATGGTCACTGGGAGAATAAATCATCAGAAGATAGCATTCTTACAGATTTCAATAGTTTTTATTCTTTTGTCCCTAAAGAAGTTTGTAGACAAATTTCCTGTAAAACCTTATTGGTTTATGCCAGTGGGAAAATAGGGGATTTTCCTCCATTATTTTATGAAGAAGCCTATGATGATACGAAGAAATATACACCTGATATTGAAACGATCGTTTCAACTTGTAACCACTATACAATGGTGTTTGAAAATAGGGCGGAGATTAACAAAGAGATAAAGTCGTTCTTAAAACGAATTTGATTTTTTTGAAGATATTTTTTAAAAAAATATTGAAATTATCAGAAAATAGTGTAATATTAAGAATATATAATAAACTTAATTATTGCCTATTCATTAGCTATTAAAAAACAACCTTTTTTAATAACAACTAGTGAACAACTGGCTACCTTAAACACCTGCTGTCAATTATTGATAGTAATGTTTAGGGTAGCCATTTTTGTCGTGATAATGTAAAAGCTTAATGAATTTGGGGGTTTTATCGTTGAAAATCATTGATTTAACATTGGAACTTTACGATGGTCTAGTTACGAATAATGATTTACCTGCAATAGGGATTAAAGATGAACCTCTTGAACATAAGGGGAAATATGATTCACTTCCTAAAGGCTACCGTTCCAAGTTGATTTCTTTTTCTGACCATAGTGGGACACATGTCGATGTGGCTTCACATTACTCAGAAAATGGGGATTCGGTTGAAACCATCAATCTGAAGAATATGTTTGGGGATGCCCTCATACTGGATGTAAGCATGTTAAAAGCGACACATGAACCTGTTACGAAAGATTTACTTGAAGAGGCCGAACGCAGGCAGGGAGTATATGTTGAAAAAGACGATATCGTCCTGATCAGGACATGGGGGAAATCATGGGGGGAAAAAGGCTTTTTTGAAGCGCAGGCATTAGATGAAAGTGTGGCTCAATGGTTAATTGAAAAGCAAATACATATTGTCGGGTTGGATTTGCCAAATGCGGATTTGAACCAAGATTCAGAAAGCGGAATTCATCAAAAATTACTGAACCATGATATATATATCGTTGAAAATCTAGTGAATCTTGAAAAACTGCCTAAGCATTCCCGCTTTCTTTTTTCGGGATCCCTTTAAAACTAAAAAATGCAACAGCCTCACCTATAAGGGCACTATCGATACTTGATTCACAATTAATTTAAAGAGGTGCAGACGAATGAGCGAGGGATTATTGTATTTCAAAGAAGTTTATGATGTGGTACCAGGCTGGGTGCAAAAAATGCACGATTATAGCCCCAATGCACTTGATCACTATACCAACTTACGAAGTAACATCATGCAAGAGGGAGCCTTGACGAAGAAGGAAAAAGATATATTACTAGTAGGCATGAATGCTGCGAGGTTGTATGAACGGAGTATGGTTTACCATACCAAAGGGGCAATCGATGGCGGGGCAACAATACCGGAACTGGTGGAATACTTAATTGTTTCTTACTTATATAACGGAACAGAAGCATTAAAAACAGGAATGAAGTCTTTGGAGTATGCTCTAACACTTAAAGGCATTCGATATCCCGAAATAAGTGGCGATCAAGGAACAGCAGAAGAAATCCTGCTTTATATGATTGAACTATTAGGGGATGAGGAGACGGGATTCGTCTCGAATGTTTTGAAACTGGTTAAATCGGAAGACCAAAACTCCCTCAAAGATTATATATTAAGTGATTCAGTGGTTTCAAAAAGTCTAAAACATCTCCTGATGACAGGCATATTCATTACAGAATTAAAAGGGGAACAGGTTGGGGAATGGATGGAGGCGGCAAGGTTAAATGGAGCTTCGGAAGAACAATTAGCTGAAGTGGGACTGATTTGCTTATTGACTGCTGGAATACCTGCTTGGTTTGAGGCAAGTGATTCATTGATTGAAAATAAGTAACGTGAGATTGGTGGGGAAAACATGGCAAAAGTACATCAAGATATAGAAGCAGCTTTATCTTGTGTGAAGAACGGTCATACATTAATGGTAGGTGGATTTGGCTTGATCGGTGCCCCTCTTACATTAATAGATGGTTTGGCCAAAAAGGATGTAGCAGGCTTGACAGTAATCAGTAACAATTTAGGCGAGAAAGGAAAAGGTCTGGGAGTTCTCCTAAGCCAGAAGAAAATAAAAAAGGCGATTGGTTCTTATTTTACAAGCAATCGTGAAATTGGGGAGTTTTACCAACGTGGTGAAATTGAATTAGAACTATTGCCACAGGGGACATTAGCGGAATCCATTCGTGCTGGCGGTGCTGGCATAGGCGGTTACTATACGAAAACGAGTGTAGGGACCGATTTAGCTAAAGGAAAAGAAGAAAGGGAAATAAATGGGGCTACATATATTTTTGAACCTGCCATAAGAGCAAATGTAGCTTTGATCAGGGCATGGAAGGCAGATACACTCGGTAATCTTGTTTATTATAAAACGGCTCGAAACTTTAATCCGGTAATGGCAACAGCCGCAGATGTCGTAATTGCTGAAGTGGATGAGATAGTTGAACCTGGAGAACTCCCGCCAGAGGAGATTGTAACACCGCATCTATTCGTCGATGGAATTATTAAGGCAAAGAAAATCCTGACGAAGGAAGGTGTCAAAGGTTATGAGTGACAAAGAATTAATGCAAAATATGATAGCAAGACGCGCGGCAAAAGAATTGACGGGCCCTTGTATAGTGAACCTTGGAATCGGGATTCCGACCTTGGTTGCAAAATACATTGATGATGAAAATGTTTTTTTCCATACGGAAAATGGATTATTAGGGGTTGCAGAAGTTGATGAAGATGAAATCGATCCCAATTTAGTTAATGCAGGCAAGTTACCGGTAGGGGAATCGATTGGTGCATCATTCTTTAATAGTGCAGAATCGTTTGCAATGATCCGTGGAGGACACATTGATGTTGCCATCTTGGGTGTTTTGCAGGTAGGTCAAACCGGGGAAATTGCAAATTGGGCCGTACCTGGCAAGAATATCATGGGTGTTGGAGGAGCGATGGACCTGTTGGTTGGTGCCAAAAAAGTGATCGTGACAATGACACATACAAGTAAGGAAGGTAAAAGTAAAGTTTTAAATGAATGCACCTACCCGATTACTTCCACTAGAAGCGTTGACTTGATCATCACCGAGTTGGCTGTCTTTGAAGTTATTGACAAACAGTTGAAATTGATTGAATTAATGCCGGGTATAACGATCGAAGAAGTAAGAGCAAAAACAGAAGCGGATTTTATCTATTAAATGTTAAAAAGGTGGTTTAAATGAAAATACGTTCAGTAGATGTATACATTATTGATTTACCCACAATTCGTCCTCATCAGCTTGCCATGCATACGATCGTGGAACAAACGATCATTCTTGCCCGTGTCATGGATGAAGAGGGTGCGGAAGGTTGGGCGGAAGTGGCGACAATAGGCGGGGCTTCATATGGTGAGGGGACACCTGAGGCGATCAAAGTGAATATTGATACATATATCACCCCGCTTATCATTGGTAAAAACCCCGTCCATTATGACAAAATCATGCATGAAGTTTCACTAAATGTTAGAGGAAATAATTTTGCGAAGGCTGTCGTTGAATCAGCCATGGTGGATTTAGTAGCCAGAAGGAGAAACATCCCTGCATATGAATTATTCGGTGGACAAATTCATAAATCATTGCCGGTGGCATGGACTTTGGCAAGTGGGGATACGAGTAAAGATATCGAAGAAGCGAAAGAATCTTTACACCAAAAACGTCATAATATCTTTAAATTGAAAATTGGCAAAGGTAATCCATATAAGAATGTGGAGCATGTATTGAAAATTATTGAAGCCGTGGGAGATCAAGCACGCATTACGGTTGATGTTAATCAAGCATGGGATGAAACAACGGCTACGTATTGCATTGAAGCTTTACAGGAAGGCGGGGTTTCCATGGTCGAACAGCCGCTGCCAGCTTGGGATAATGAAGGGATGGCAAGGTTGACCGAACGTTTTAAGGTCCCGATCATGGCCGATGAATCATTGAATTCATTACAAGATTCATTTCAAATAGCTAAACATAGGGCAGGTAATTCCTTCGCCTTGAAAATATGTAAACATGGCGGGATGACCCAAACGAAAAAGGTGGCTGCGATTGCCGAAGGTGTAGGCTTTGGTTTGTATGGCGGAACGATGATTGAATCATCATTGGGAACGGCCATTTGTGCACAACTTTATTCAACCATTCCAAAATTTGAATTCGGTACAGAATTATTTGGACCGTTACTTTTCAAAGAAAATATTACGCTAAACCAAATAAAATATGAGAATTATGAAATAATCATCCCGGATGGTCCAGGATTTGGCATGGAGATAGATATGGAAAAAGTAAAACATTTTTCAAGAGGTCTTTAATTAATATAAACTGGAAAGGGGATTAAGAAACACCCACTGGTTTATGCAAGTAATCTTGAGAGGATGTAGTTTTATATGGGACAGCCAACATTATTAATCACGGCCTATGCGAAGGCACCGCAAAATACGAGCATGTATGAAAATTATAAATACGCTGGGATGGTACTGGAAATTCACAAGGAAAGTCACATAATCATTAATGCAGAATTTACGTTTTTAACAACTTTGGCCCAGGATTTTTTTAAGCGAATGATAGTAGGTTTTGATTTTAGTAAAGATATCGATTCCTTAATAGAGAATATTAAAACGGACTTTTTAGCTCCATCGCAGCAGTCGGTGATTGTTGCCCTGAAAATAGCTCACCAAAGATATAAGGATAGTTTAGAAGAAAGAAATAAAAATAGCAGGAGGTAGAAAATTGAGCAATGTAGTTATTATAGACTCGGTTCGCACCGCTATAGGGAAATTAGGGGGAGCATTGGAAAATGTTCCTGCCGATTTCCTGGCAGCTGCTGTCCTTGATGAAGTGATCAAGAGAGCGGATATTCCTAAAGAGAGTATTGATGAAGTGATAATGGGACAAGCGAAACAAAGTTCAGATGCGTCAAATTTGGCAAGAGTTGCATCGCTCAGGGCAGGATTTCCTGTGGAAGTACCAGGTTATACCGTACACAGACAATGCGGATCCGGCATCCAGGCAATCAATTCTGCCAGTCAACAAATACAATGCGGATTTGGGGATGTAATCATTGCAGGCGGAGCGGAATCAATGAGCACGGCCCCATACTATATGAGAAATATCCGTTTTGGATTGAAATCAGGGAATGGACAGTTATTGGACCCGAATACGGAAAGCCAGCCAGGTTCACAGCCCGTTGAAGATTACGGGATGTTAACGATGGGAATGACAGCAGAAAATCTGGCTGAAAAATATTCCATTTCAAGGACTGAACAAGATGAATTTGCTTTAAGGAGCCAAGAAAATGCAAAACGGGCAATTTCTACTGAACTATTTTCGAAAGAGATCGTTCCCTATCAAGTTAAAACGAAAAAAGGGTTAATGGAATTTAATGTGGATGAGCACCCAAGAGAAACCAGTCTGGAAAAGTTGGCTAATTTAAAACCGGTTTTCAAGAAAAATGGAACGGTAACCGCTGGAAATAGTAGTGGAAGAAATGATGGTGCATCCGCTCTGATACTAATGTCGGAAGAAGCAGCAAAAAGGAGTGGTAAAAAGCCGAAGGCAAGAATGATCGCTCAAGCTGCAGCAGGCGTATCTCCGAATTACATGGGGCTGGGACCTGTCAACTCTACCTTGAAAGCGCTTCAAATGTCAGGGCTGAAACTGAATGATATTGATTTAATAGAGCTGAACGAAGCCTTTTCTGCACAAGCTTTGGCAGTAATCAAAGAATTGAAGCTTGATATGAATAAGGTGAATCCTAATGGCGGTGCCATTGCCATGGGACATCCAATTGGTGCCACTGGTGCAATTTTAGCAACCAAATTGATGCATGAGTTAGAAAGAACCGGAAAAAGATATGGGCTAATCACACTATGTATAGCAGGTGGATTAGGAATCAGTACGATCATTGAAAATCAACAAATATAAAAACTTAAAAAAATTGGAGGAAATATAATGAAGAATCAAAAAGTAATCGACGTTTATAATGGATTGGTAGTTAAATTCAAGGAATTAGTTAGTGAATACGAAATTGATCATAATGACTATCAAGCTCTTGTGGATTGGATGGATCAATTAGGCAGGGCAGGGGAAATTCCGTTATTTATGGATGTTTTCTTTGAAACTCATGCTCTTCAAGAAATGTATAAAAGTGTAAAAGGAACTGAACCTACTATTCTAGGACCTTATTACATTGAAAATACGCCAGTCGTTCAAAATCCTGGTGTGCTGCCACAACGTGAAAATGAACCAGGTGACGCCCTATTCTTTTCAGGATCAGTGAAAGATGTTAATGGAAATCCGTTGGCAAATACTAAAATCGATATGTGGCAGGCTGATACAAATGGTGAATACTCATACTTCGCCGAAGGTATTCCAGATGATAATTTACGTGGTGTTTTTTATACGGATGCGAATGGTAATTTTGAAATTAAAACAGTTGTACCGGGTAATTATTCAATTCCAACAGATGGGCCTTCTGGTCAGTTCTTAAAGTGGATTGATCATCATGCATTTCGTCCAGCACATTTGCATCTATTGTTCCAACCGGAAAATGGCGATAGATTAGTAACACAAATATATTTTGAAGGCGATAAATATTTAGAAAATGATGTTGCACAAGGTGTTCGTGGAAGCTTAATTACGAAGTTAGATAAACATTCCGGTGCAGAAAAAGGTTTGAAAAATGATTATTATACAGCTCATTTAGATTTTGAACTTAGATTACAAGATAAACCAGTTTTCAATAAAGCTGTCGTGAAAAACTAAACATCGATAGGAATATGCATTGTTTGTTAATAGGCAATTTCAAAAGTTATTATCTGATTTTTCCGAGTATTTTCCGAGTTCTATTTTGGAACTCGGAAAATACATTCGAAGGATATTTTTATAAATGATGGGAGGCGGAAAATGCGTAGTGTAGTTGCTTCGGATATCATTGCTGTCAGTAAATTTAACCGCTTTCATTTACTTGTTTTTCTTTGGTGTTTTTATGCCATCGCTTTCGACGGGTATGAAATAGCGATGTATGGTGTGGGTTTGCCTTGGATGATGGAAGAGTGGGGGTTAACTTCCATACAGGCAGGGGCAGTCGGCAGTTATTCCTTATTCGGCATGATGATTGGCGCCCTGATTTTAGCACCGATTGCAGATAAATATGGCCGGAAGAATGTTCTCGTCATTTGTATGATTTTGTTCAGCGTATTTACCTTGGGGGCAGGGATAGCACCTAACCTCACATGGTTCACAGTCATGCGTTTCATTGCGGCAATTGGCATGGGAGCCTTGATGCCGAATGTTATATCGCTAATGACTGAATATTCCCCAAAACAAAATCGGGCCATCATTGTAGCTGCGATGTATTGTGGCTATTCAATCGGTGGAATCCTGGCATCATTAGTGGGAATGTATATCATTCCTTATACGGATTGGCGTGTTTTATACTTTATTGGAATTTTGCCATTACTTACACTTCCAATATTCATGAAGCAGTTTCCTGAATCCCTTTCCTACTATCTAGCAAAGAAGGAAATTGGTAAGGTTGTTGAAATCCTCAATAAAGTCAAACCAGAAGGGGATTTTAAAGAAACAGACGATTTCAGGCTTAGTGAAGCTGAACAGAGGGGGAAAGGATCACCAGTAAAAAAACTATTCACGAACAAACGGGCATTCAGTACGGTTTCCATATGGTTGGCTGTGTTCTGTACATTGATGATGGCTTACGGATTAAATACATGGCTTCCAAAAATGATGCAGGATTCCGGATTCAGTATCACCTCAAGCCTTTCATTTAACCTGGTTTTATGCCTTGGTCAAATTGGAGGTTCCTTAGTAGGCGGTTATTATGCTGGAAAAATGGGCCATCGTAAAGTTCTTGTTACACTATTCTTATTAGGGGCCGTTACCTTTGTCGCATTGAGCGCTACGACTAATACCTTCGGAGTATATTTACTGATTTTTATGGGGGGTGCCTGTACTGTGGGTGCCATGAACTTAGCCAATCCGTACATCACGGAATATTACCCCCGTGAAATCCGTACGACGGGTATGGGCTATTCACAAGCAATAGGCAGGATTGGCTCAATTATCGCTCCTACTTTAATTGCCTTTCTTCTGTCAACAGGCATGAATCCAAAGGTGGCTTTTGCTACATTTGCCCTGCCAAGTATCATCGCTGCCATCGGTTATATTCTTGTCCAAGAAAAACATGGATCTTTTGACAGGGTAGTCAAGGAGGATAATGAAGAGGTAGAATCAGAGAAGACTGTAACTATCTAAAGAAATGATTCACAATTCAAAAAACGATCCCCTAAGTTGCTTAACTTTGCAACAAGGGGATCTGCTATCAATGTTCCTAGCGGCTGCTCTTGAAAATATTAAACTCGGATTGATAAGTAATTGCAGGAAACATACAAGCATTTATGAAATTTCAATAAAGTTAGTAGAACGATGTACTAATGTTGGGCATTAGGTTAGGGGGAAAAATATTGAGTTCAGAATTAAAGGCAATAATAGAAGATCGCACACCGGAACTGTTAACGGACAGATCAAAAAAAGGAAAACAGAAAACTGTTCGATGGTTTATCCTATTTCTAATTGCTTTAGTCACTTGTATAAATTACATCGACCGTGCCATCATTTCGCTTGCTGCTCCGAATATTCAAGCCGATTTACAAATAGACCCGGCTTTAATGGGAATCATATTTTCTGTATTTGGCTGGAGTTATACGTTCTCCATGCTTTTTAGCGGCTACTTTCTTGATAGATTTGGTCCTAGAAAGGTATACACGGTTTCCCTCATTTTTTGGTCTGTATTTACATTTATGGTAGGAACCGCGAAAAGTATATCGTCCCTGATTACATATCGCATAGGACTGGGTGCCTTTGAATCTCCCTCCATACCTACTAATGCCTGGTGTGTATCCGAGTGGTTTCCTAAAAAAGAACGTGCTACTGCGGTAGGGATTTATACGGGTACTCAATATATTGGATTAGCCTTCCTGACTCCAGTATTTACTTGGATCATCATTACCTTTGGCTGGAATTACCTGTTTTATATAGCCGGAATTATAGGGATTCTTATTGGATTGGTTTGGTATGGATTCTATCGGAATCCAAGGGAACATAAGCGTATTTCTCAGCAGGAGCTAAACTATATCAAAGAAGGCGGAGGGATGATCGGTACCGAAGAGAAGCATCCTTTTTCCTGGAAACGGATTGGCCAACTGCTTAAACACCGTCAAATTTGGGGAATGTTCATCGGGCAATTTTCCATTCAAACTACTTTGTTTTTCTTTATGACTTGGTTTCCATCCTATTTGATTGATGAAAAGGGAATGACGATGTTAAAAACCGGAATTTATGCAAGTATCCCATACATAGTAGCGATATTAGGAACTCTGATTGGCGGCCGATGTTCCGATTGGATGATAATACGCGGGTTATCAACCGGAATGGCACGGAAACTGCCCATTATTGTCGGATTGTTACTTTCTTGTTTGATTCTCGGGGGAAATTATACGGATTCACCAAACATAGTCATCACCTTTATGGCAATAGCCTTCTTCGGACAGGGGATGGCATCAACGGTTACCGGTGCCCTTTTAGCTGATATTGCTCCGAAAGGAATGGTAGGACTAACGGGTTCTTCACTATATTTTGTAGCTAACATAGGCGGGGCATTATCTCCATTAATCGTCGGTATAATCATTAGTGCGACACATTCATATGCAGCAGCGCTAACCTTCATATCCGTAGTGGCCCTAATTGGCGCTTTTGCTTATATCTTTCTTCTCGGAAAAGTCCAGCGTATTGAAATCACTGAATGATAAAATAAAAAGGAGAAAGGCGGAATTACATTGAAATTGAGTTTATGCACAACAGGATTTAAAGAATGGGACATAGAGGAAATAATAAATTGGCTCCTTCCGTTGCAAGCGGATGTTAAAGGACTTGAATTATGGAATAAACATATAGAACGATTTCAGGAGAAGCATGGACCACTGGACAAATTAGCCAAATTACTTGAAACCAATGATTTACAAATACCTTCCATTAGTGGATATACGACTTTTTCGAAACTTTGGAACCAAAAAGAACATCAAAACGAAATCAATCAAGCAAGAAAATTGTTAGATATGGCTCATCAATTAAACTGCCCATTAATACGGACGTTCGCAGGACATATAGCATCAAGGAATGCCTCACCAGAGCAATGGTCGGAAACTGCAACCGAATTAAATAAATTAGGGCAAATGGCAGATCTCTATGGAGTGGATGTAGCAATAGAAATTCACTATGACTCCTTTGCAGATAACCTCGAAGCCATTCATAAGCTTTTAGAAGATATCGACCATCCACGGATAAAAATGATTTTCGATGGTGCTAACTTATACGTTGATCAATTGAATCCGAAAGAGGTATTGGAATCCATTTTCCCCCATGTCAGCCATGTACATTTAAAAAATTATCACTACAATCATAAAGAGCGTTATAAAAACAAACCAGCACCCATTTTTAGTGGGGATGTTGACAATATTCGCTTACTCGAAGAATTGAGAAAGCGAAATTATACAGGTTTTGTTTCTCTGGAATATTTCGGTCAGGAAGGAATGCCTAACTTGCTTGCCTCATTAGAACAATGGAAACAACAACTGACATATTGATTCTTTTGGGTATTTTAGATGTAGATCAATGGTGGGAATTCAACTTTTATTTAAATGATTTTAAGCATACTCTTTTCTCTAAATGAGCAGGAAACCCCATCATGGCAGTCGAACATCAATTAGTAACAGAGCGGTCTAATTAAGAGAAGCTGAATAGGAGGGTGAATATGCAGAATCATGAGCTGGAACAAATCATAAAAAATGCGGACAGGGCAATAAATAATGAGGATTTCGATCATTTAATGGAGTTCTATTCAGAGGATGCAACTTTAGTTGTCAAACCTGGAACATTTGCAAAAGGGAAAGAAGAAATTCGTCGGGCATTCATTGCTATCGCTGACTACTTTAACCATAGTTTAATCGTCAATCAAGATAAGATGGCAATAATCGAAACGGGTGATACGGCATTGGTTGTGGCAAAAGCCCAGCTAAGTGCCAATCAAAAGGAAGATTCCGAATTCTCTATGGAAAGAACCGCGACATATGTATTTAAAAAGGATTCCACGGGTACCTGGCGCTGCATAATCGACAACTCTTATGGTGCTGAAATAATTGAAGAATTGAAGTAATTGGTGAAAGCTGCCTTATATGGTGGCTTTTTATTTTTTCAAGACTCAGCTGGCTACAACAAAAACATTAATTTACGACAAAACAAGAAGACGAAATCTTTAAGATATCGTCGTCTCATATACTAGGGTTATAATTTTCACTATGTTCATTCGTCGCTTATTTTAAAGCTGATAAACTTCTGCTCCATCATTTCATGCATCGCATATTTGACGCCTTCCCGGCCAACGCCGCTGTCCTTCCAACCACCATACGGCATATTATCAATTCGGTAAGTTGGGATATCATTGATGACGACCCCACCTGTTTCCAAGCGTTCTGCCGCATAAAAAGCTCGTTCTATACTCGGTGTCATCACTCCTGAGTTCAATCCGTAACGCGAATCATTTGCATCAGTGATGGCATCATCCAGCGTATCGAATGGGAAAATGCAGACAATCGGACCAAATACTTCGAAACGAAATACCTTTGAGTCACGATTTACATTGGTTAAGACGGTAGGCAATAGTACATTGCCTTCCACTGTACCGCCGCACTCAATTTTTGCTCCTTCCTGTACTGCCTCGTCAATCCAACTTTGTAGCCGTTCCAATGATTTTTTTGAAATAACCGCTGTAATATTTGTATTTTCCTCCAGGGGGGAACCGATGACAAGCTGTTTTGTTGCACTGACGAATCGATCTAAAAATTGTTGGTATAGCGATTTGTGGACATAAATTCGTTGAATCGAGATGCACACCTGCCCATTATTCGTAAATGAACCCATCACACTTCGGTGAATAATTTTATCGATGTCGACTCCTTCATCAATGATGAAGGGCGAATTGGATCCGAGTTCAAGGGTAAGCTTGCGGAAGCCTGCCTGCTGCTGGATAAGGTGTCCGACCTCTACACTGCCTGTGAATGTCACTTTTTTTACATGTGGATGGGTCGTCAACGCTTCACTTAATACATCCCCTTTGCCCGGTATGATGTTCAATACTCCATCGGGCAACCCTGCTTCTTTAAAAATATCGGCAAGAACCAGTGCACTCAACGGGGTTTGTTCCGCAGGTTTTAACACAATCGAATTTCCTGCCGCGATAGCTGGACCAACTTTATGGGCGACCAGATTAAATGGAAAATTAAATGGGGTAATCGCGGTAACGACGCCAATAGGGGTGCGAACCGTGAATCCAAAACGGTTTACCCCACCGACTGCCGCATCCATCGGTATTTGTTCTCCATAATTGTTTTTTGACGCTTCTGCAGCAAAACGATAGGTCTCAACCGTACGATTCATTTCTTCACGAGCATTTCGAATCGTTTTCGCCGCCTCTAGAGAAATGATTTTCGCAAGTTCTTCACTGCGTTCTTCCATGATTGTGGCAGCTTTAAATAAAATTTCCGCTCGTGCATGAGCCGGGTAGGATCGGTATTTCTGAAAAGCTGCATTTGCCTCAACAATCGCTTCAATGGCATCCGCTGGTTCAGCCTGTCCGATTTGTGCAATTTCTTCGTTTGAATGGGGATTATATAATGGCTCATATGATTTTGCCTCCCGCCATTTACCACCAATCCACAATTGCCACTTTTTCTTCATCTGAAATCCCTCCAATAATATCTGCCTTTATAGTTTACAAATATAATCACCTAGTGTTTTCGAGAGCTTTACATTTTCCGAATAATCGACATCCACATCAATCAAGACAATTTCCTGACTCGAAATCGCTTCTTCTAATGCATGAAGCAATTCATCGGAGTGGGTTACTTTCACTCCTTTAACACCAAAACTTTTAGCGAAGCTTAAAAAGTCTGGGTCTGTAAATTCAATCGCATTCGTACGATCAAATTTATTCAATTGCTTCCACTCAATTAGGCCGTATTTTGAATCATGGAAAATGACTATCACGAAGGCAAGACCTAGACGTTTTGCAGTTGCCAATTCAACCCCATTCATCAGAAATCCGCCATCCCCTGTAACCGCAATGACAGGTTTATCAGGTTTTGCCAGTTTGGCTGCAATTGCGCCAGGAATGGCAATTCCCATCGATGCAAAGCCATTAGAAATGATAGTGTGATTAGGCATTTCCGGCTGATACATCCGAGCCATCCATAATTTATGGGCTCCCACATCCGAAATGACAATGGCATTGCCCTTTTCCGCCCTTTTCAAATCGGCGATAATTCGCTGAGGGATGATAGGACTTCCTGATACATCATCCGAAGAATGAAATTTTTCTATGATTTGAGACCTTAACCTTTTCACTTCAGGCCAAAGCTCCTTTTCTACTACACCAGTGGACAAGGCTTCAAGTCCCTCCGAAACGTTCCCGACCAATTCAGCTTGAACGGGGTAATAAGCATCAATCTCAGCCGGACGAGCATCAATATGAATAATCGGATTCATTGCCTCATCGTTCCAATACTTTGGCAAATACTCGACGAAATCATAGCCGACGGTGATAATAAGATCGGCCAAATCAAACCCGCATAGAACATAATCCCTTGCTTGCATCCCTACTGTAAAAAGGGTCAATGGATGGTTGGAAGGTAAAACTCCTTTGGCCATGAACGAATTCACAACGGGAATTTGCTTCTCTTCTGCAAATTTCCGTAAGGACTCGGCAGCTCCATCGCGGACTACTCCATTACCAGCTAGAATTATAGGCTTTTTTGCGCGATTTATTAATTCGACGGCTTTTTTGATTTCTTCCTCTGCAGGGCGGGATCGAGGCATTGGTGTAACCGGAAGAGGTTCACCTTCTGTATCCATCATCGCCACATCTTCGGGGAGTTCGATATGAACAGCTCCCGGCTTTTCTATGACTGCAGTCTTAAATGCTTTACGGATAATTTCCGGAATCGTATGCGGCACCTTAATTTGTTGATTCCATTTCGTTACTTCATTAAAAACCCCAATAATGTCCACATATTGATGCGACTCCTTATGAATTCGATCAAGGCCCGCCTGACCTGTAATCGCGACAACAGGGGAATAATCCAGATAAGCACTTCCTATCCCTGTCAATAAATTAGTTGCACCCGGTCCCAATGTGCCCAAACAGACGCCAGGCTTTCCAGTCAGCCGGCCATAAATGTCTGCCATAAAAGCTGCAGCCTGTTCATGATGAACCAAGATAAATTTAATATCAGAACTTATTAGAGAATCAATAAGATCCGTATTTTCCTCACCAGGGATTCCAAAAATATACTGAACCCCTTCATTCTCTAAACATCTTACGAACAAATCAGATGCCTTCAAATTATTCCCTCCTCAACCATTTCAATTTCTTTCCCTATATGTTGGCTTTGCCTACTAGAAATTATGTACTTGCGTATTGTTAAAACCATTTCGAACATTTGCAACTCTATATAAAGAAATTCAGGTTTTAGTAAATTAACCTCAATAGTCATAACTTGGAGAAGTAAAATGGAAATCGCAAGTCGTTTATTTATCATCTCATTTATTACTGTTGCTCTTGTTGTAATGGCAATTATCCCTTTCAAAAAATACTTTTACGATTTCGGGGGCTTTTTCCTGTTAACCCCTTGTCAATCCAGTGTTCTTCCAATTTTCTTTTCAGTCTTTTTTAGCAAAACTTTATTTTAACTCGAACAGTGGTATGCTGGTTGATGGGGTGGATTTCACCAGAAGATATTTTGGTTGTACAGAGATTGTGAAGTTAAAATAAACATTTCTGATACAAACCCCGATTTCGTGAAAAAAAACATTTCCGCAGTTTGATAAAAAGTGCTTAAGCATGGTATAAGTGTAAAGGAAGCAGGGACATTCTGCTTTTTAATTTTGGGATAAGGGGTTGGCCTGGTACCCATAATGAAAGGATTGGAATTTGAATATGAAAGATAATTTTTGGCGTGATTTACCACGACCTTTTTTTATACTGGCACCAATGGAAGATGTGACGGATGTAGTTTTTCGCCATGTAGTGAGTGAAGCAGGCAGACCTGATGTGTTTTTTACAGAGTTTACAAACACGGAGAGTTATTGTCACCCAGAGGGCATCCATAGTGTACGTGGGCGTTTGACTTTTACAGAGGATGAACAACCGATTGTAGCCCATATATGGGGGGATAAGCCTGAATACTTTCGGCAAATGAGTATTGGTATGGCGAAACTAGGCTATCGGGGTGTGGATATCAATATGGGCTGTCCTGTACCTAATGTGACACAGAATGGGAAGGGAAGTGGCCTTATTCGTCGTCCAGAAGTTGCAGCAGATTTAATACAAGCAGCAAAAGCAGGAGGATTGCCCGTAAGTGTAAAGACAAGGCTTGGTTTCACGGATGTAGACGAATGGCACGACTGGCTAACACACATATTGAAACAAGACATTGTTAATCTTTCCATTCATCTGCGTACAAAAAAGGAAATGAGCAAAGTAGATGCTCATTGGGAACTAATCCCGGAGATTAAGAAACTTCGTGACCAGGTGGCACCAGATACACTCTTGACGATCAATGGGGATATCCCTGACCGTCAAACTGGCTTAAAGCTCGCTCATCAATATGGTATTGATGGGATTATGATTGGGCGTGGTATCTTCAATAATCCATTTGCCTTTGAAAAGCAGCCGAAAGATCATAGTAGTAATGAATTGCTTGATCTGTTAAGGTTGCATCTGGATCTCCATGATAAATATTCAAAATTAGAGCTACGTCCGTTCAAGGCTCTTCATCGCTTTTTTAAGATATATGTCCGAGGGTTTCGAGGGGCAAGTGAATTAAGAAATCAATTAATGAGCACAGAGTCAACAGATGAAGTGCGTGCATTGCTCGATAACTTTGGGTCAAAGAATCTTGATGGAATGGGGGAACAGTAGAAGTGTCCCCATTCAAGGTAAAAGCGAAGTAGGATGTTAAACTGGTGTGCCCCAAAAAGTTAGAGTTCATACTAAGCAGTTAATTGGCTAATGTGAAGGCGGTATTGAACAGGACTCATTCCCGCCAATTTTTGTTTTATTTGTTTGTTATTATAGTAATCTATGTTAGGTTATGAATTTGCAAATACGCAAATGGGGAAGACGATTATTTTCTTCAATATTTTAGATAAATTATCAGCCTACAAGTAAAAAACACAGATAAAATGGCGTCTTAAATGAAATATTGCTAACGGAATCAGGTGATACTGGTTCCGTTAGTTTTTTTGTGAAATCACCAACACCACTTGTGTTCTCAATTACAGTCCACGTACGTGGAGGTGTAGTGAAAATAAAAAACCCTACCTTTCATCTCAATTAATATAAATAAACATTGTGGTTGAATTATTGGACTTAATGGAATCTTTTTTTGAAAAAGTACTGTATAAAAGATAGTTTAAAAAATTGACAGGGAAGGGGTTGTGGGTTCAAATCCCTCACAGGTCATCAACTGCCAAAGGCTCAAATCCTTGATATAACAGGGGTTTGGGCCTTTTTTATTTTGTCTTACTGGATGCGATTAGATCAACTATAGTGATTTGCTCACATTTTGCTAACGGGACTTCTTAAGGGCGTTGTGGAAAATATCAGCCACTTCATCATCTAATTTAGGATTAGGTTAATTTAAAAATATGCTCCCTCTTGCATGACCATGATGCCGTAATCATTGGCCCAAATTAAAGGTTTGATCGGGATGTCGGTGATTAGCTATGGTTCATCACACTGTTTGTTTAGCAAGTTCAAAACAGGACATTGGTCGGAAGGGAAATATAAAATCTGAGGGGAAATGGTAAGGTAGTTCGGATGTACAAAAAAAGAGGGAGATGGAGCTATGAAGAAATTACTTACTGGTTTGGTAGTATTAGCAATGGCCCTTGGGATATCTTTTTCCACTGCTTCAGCATCAGCTGGAGGGTTTCACCATCCCGAAAGCTGGGATAAAAACTCTATTTTGCGGAAGGACTCTCATGGGGTGGAGATCAGAAATATGCAGTATATCCTAAATGTCATGGGTTTTTATACGGATTCAGCAGTGGTTGACGTTGATGGAATTTTTGGACCAAAAACCGAAGCGGGTGTAAAGAAATATCAAAAAGAAAACAACTTGAAAGTGGATGGTGTGGTTGGCCCACGGACGTGGGATAGCTTCTCGCAATATATTAAGAAGTATGGTAATGAAACATATGGAGCAGGCGGAAACATGGGACTAAGAATTAAATGGAAGTACGACAATTCTTCCTATACATCCGGCTCTAAAGCCTATATTTACGGTAATGGGGATACATTAAGCGACCAATATCGCTTGTATGCGAATTAAGATACAGGAAGGACCAATGAATTTCCCCTTCATATGAAAAACGTGCCTATAAATGGGCACGTTTTTATTTTTGGCCTTCACGAGTTGATTTTTATGTTCTACCTATGATCCATAACTTTCTTATCATAAAGTAATTGAAGTGAATCTTGGATGGTTTGAAAAGAATCAAATCAAAGAAGGAGATTATGTAAAGTTTGATTGAATTCATATCACCTCAGCTCTAGTTCTTAGAGGCGAGGTGATATCTGGTTTTGGCGCAAGTTTTTGCGGATTGTGATCCCCGCATATTCAATATAAAGTGGTTAGCCATCCGATACATCGACGCTTTTTTACATCTCGAAATTTTAAAAACCAAATATAAATTATGCAATATTGAATTTTTTATTCTGATACGCATGATGATATTGCCAACTTTACTAATGATTGGCCGTTATAATAGTATTTTGTTAATTTGGAATAAGAATTGCATATTGAATAAATAGAAAATTCAAAAAATAGAAGGAGGACAAGAGAAATGTATATTTCCAAATAACGAGGTTATTTTTTGTATAAACTGGTCTGACCGGTCTGATATCTAAAGCAATGGAGTTGAACTTAAAGATGACAATTGTAAGTGAAACTGTTCAAAAATTTTTATGTGATTTTATTCTTAAGAATAATCTTATGAGTGGTGACCAGCTTCCGTCTGAAAGAGAATTGGCAAAACTATTAGAAGTAAGCAGATCTTCTGTAAGAGAGGCATTGCAATCACTTTCTGAAAAAGAAATTATTGAAAAAAAAATAGGAAAGGGGGTGTATGTAAAGAAAAGTTTACATCTCAATGACAAGGCATTTTCAAGCACGTTCGAAATATCTGTCAATATCGATAATTCTCTAGACTTATTAGAACTTCGCAAAGTAATTGAAGCTGAAATCGCTTATTTGGCTGCAAAAAGGATAAAACCGAGTGAAATCCATATTCTTGAACAATCGCTGGTCGACTTAGAAGTGTGTATTAAAATGGAAACTTCTATTATCGTTCCCGATCTTGTATTTCATAGAACGCTTGCACGATCGACAAACAACCAAGTGATTATTGATATGTACAATAATATTTCGGAATTTTTCAAAAAAGTAAGGATTGAAATGGCAACTTATGATGATACAAAAAATGCACTTTATTACCATCAACAGATCTTGAAGGCGGTGAAAAAAGGAGATTCAGATAGAAGTTCTAAATTAATGAAAGAACATATTGAAGATGTGAAAAGCCATTATATCAAAATGGTAGAGGAGTATAAGAGCGTCCAAAACACTCACACCTGATACCAATAATAGGGGGAAATAAATTGAGAGCTAAAACCATCGTTAATTCAGGTTTAATTCAAGAAGAGGCAAATTTTAAGAGAGTTCTAACCCTCCCTTCCCTTGTATTTTACGGCCTTGCTTATTTAATACCTACGACAATTTTTGATATGTATGGAATTGTATCGAATATAACTCACGGAATGTTTTCCTTAACTCACGCGTTAACAGCATTAGCAATACTGTTCACAGCATTTAGTTATGGAAGCATGGTTGCCGCTTTCCCGGTTTCAGGTTCTGCATACACGTATGCCCAACAAGCTATAAATCCATATATTGGTTTTTTAACAGGTTGGACTGTTATGATGGATTATCTTCTTGTACCTATGCTGTCTTACGTTATTGCTGCTAATTATATGAATGCGATTTTCCCTGAAATACCTAATTGGATATGGATCCTCGGATTAACTGTCCTTGTGACAACGATTAGCTACGTTGGCATTAATGTTACCGCCAAAGTAAATAATATAATTGTTTTGGTTCAGCTCTCCATTATAGCTATTGTAACGATTTTTTTAATTAAATTTATTGCCCAAGGAGGAGGAATGGGATCCTTTTTCTCATGGGATGTATTTGTAAACTCTAGTGAGTTTGCTAAACCAGAAGTAGGATGGGGAGTCATTTTTACTGGTGCATCTATACTGGTACTATCATATTTTGGATTTGATGCTGTAACAATGGTAGCGGAAGAAGCTATCAATCCGAGAGTTAATGTTCCAAGAGCGGTATTAATAATTTGTGCGGGTGCAGGGCTTTTATTTACAACCGTATCTTACTTAATGCTATTAGCCTGGCCTGCAGGCTGGAGTGAATTCACGGATGTAAATACGGGAGCACTTGAATTATTTAAAAAAATTGGATTAGGTATACTCGCTGTTATCTATCCTTTCTTCACCTTAATTGGAGCCATAGCGGGCCCTTTAGCTGCACAAACCTCTTGTTCCCGTATGCTGTGCAAAATGGGTGGAGACAGAATTATACCAAAGTTTTTTGGCTACATTCACCCTAAAAAAGCTACTCCAACAAATAGTATTTTATTTATTGGGTCTCTTAGTTTAACTGCTTTGTTTCTTGATGTAAAAACAGTCATTTCTTTAGTAAACTTCGGAGCACTGTTTGGCTGTACCTTCGTAAATATATCCGTTATATTCTATTATTTTATTAAGCAGAAAAAACGTAAAGGCATAAATGTTGTACGCTATTTGTTATTCCCTTCTATTGGAGCAATGATCACGCTATTCTTTTTATACAAATTGGATATGTATGCAAAGACTGCAGGTTTGATTTGGTTGACAGTTGGAGTTATTTACCTAGGACTCAATACAAATTTCTTCAAAAAACTTCCACCGGAATTAAATATGAATGAAATGAAAGGATGATACTTTAATGACACAATCATATTGGTTAGCAAATGTATTGCTTGAAAGCGCTTTCCTTCGTAAGGATGGAATGGTTACAAAAACAATAACGGAACACTGTCATATCCTAGTTGAAGAAGGAAAATTCACTAAAATAATCCCAGCTCATGAGAATTTACCCGTTGAGTTGCCAGTTCAGGATACGGGCGGACTGCTTATGCTTCCTGGTTTTCAGGATATGCATATTCACCTGGACAAAACATACTATGGAGGTAAATGGAAAGCATGTACCCCATTTGTGGATGTATTTGGCCGAATGAAAGAAGAAGAAGACATGCTTCCGTCTCTTCTTCCTGTTGCGGAAGAAAGGGCGAAGAAGATTTTGGAGCTGCTTTTACAGAATGGAGTAACCCACATAAGAGCTCAGTGTAATGTTGACCCCATAATTGGGTTGAAAAACATGGAAGCAGTTTTACAGGCATTACAATCATACGATGGACAGCTTTCTTACGAGTTAGTTGCTTTTCCTCAGCACGGACTCTTGCGAAGTAATTCCGTTCCACTTGTAAGAGAAGCATTGAGAATGGGAGCAACTGCTGCAGGGGGATTGGATCCGGCCATAGTAGATGAAAATATTGAAGCTTCATTACATGCACTCATAGAACTTGCAGTTGAAGCGGATGCAGATATAGATTTGCATTTACATGAACCTGGTCACCTGGGAATTTATACGATGAAACGATTGGCTAAACTTACAGAAGAAGCAGGCTGGCAGGGAAGAGTTACAATTGGACATGCGTTTGGACTCGGGGATGTTCCAGTTGAAGTGGCAGCCGATGCGGCGGAAACTTTAGCTCATGCGGGTATTTCAATTGCTTCTACTGTACCTATCGATATTCCCACAATTCCAATCCCATTGCTTCATGAAAAGGGTATAAATGTCTCGCTTGTAAATGACAGCATAACAGATCATTGGGACCCATTTGGCACTGGGGACGTGCTTTACAAAGCTAGTCTGATGGCTGAACGTTTCGCTTGGATTGATGAGTGGTCTTTAGGACGAGCTCTTGGTTTTATTACTGGCGGGAAAACACCTCTTAATTCAGAGGGGGAGCGAGTTTGGCCGACTATTGGTGATAAAGCGGATGCTGTTTTTGTGGAAGCTAGTTGTTCAGCTGAAGCAGTCGCAAGACGTGCAAGGCGCCTTGCGGTTATGCACAAAGGGAAAATTGTTTCAGGTTCTTTCAATAATTGAAGTATTTGATGAAAGCTGCCGTATATGGTGGCTTTTATTTTTTAATTAAACGGCTTGACATTATACCCCTATAGGTATAATATGGACTCACAAGTAAGATTGCATAAATTCACGAGTAAAATGACCAAACTCACGAGTAAAACGTGTAAACTCACGAGTAAAATGCGCAAATTCACGAGTAAAATGCCTAAATTCACGAGTAAACGCGATTTAACTAGCTATGGGCTTATAATCATTATCGTGAGAATGTTGATTAAGAGGTTTTGCATATTCATTATGTCTATTTGAAGCGTTAATTCGGAAGTGAACTTGGGGCTTCGCTTCATAATCGGAAAGTAATTGCATTTGTAAATAGATGGGGGGGCAGAGTATGGAGTATGATAAAAGTGTCATTAATCGCTTGAAGCGGATTGAAGGACAAATCAAGGGTGTACTTGGAATGATGGAGCAGGGAAAGGATTGCAGAGAAATCGTCACGCAATTGTCGGCTGCACGTAATGCCATCGATAGGACCATGGGTGTTATCGTAAGTGAAAATCTTGAGCAATGCGTTCGGGAAAACGTTGTGAAAGGCGAAGGCACTGATCATCTAGTCAAGGAAGCGGTTAATTTACTGATAAAAAGCAGGTAATAGAATTTGACCTGACCTTTAGAAAAAGGAGTGTTATTCATGTCTTATATTTTACAAGTGGATTTTAAAATGGAAGGACCATTTGGCAACGAAATGGTAAAAGAATTTACTGATTTAGCAAAAAGCATTAATGATGAAGAAGGCTTGATCTGGAAGATTTGGACCGAAGACAATGAGGCAAAGGAAGCTGGTGGCATTTATCTGTTTGAAACGAAGGAATCTGCATGTAAGTACTTGACTATGCACACAGCTCGGTTAAAAGGGTTTGGTATCGTGAAGGTTAATGGAAAAATATTCGAAGTGAATGAAGTTTTGACTTCAATCAATCATGGGCCAATTAAATAAAGAAAAACCTATTCCATTCATTTTTTTAGTGAAGTAGGTTGACGAACTATATTTTTTGGAATAATATATACCCCATAGGGTATGATGAAACAACAAAATGAAATATCATCAGGGGGAAAACATAATGACTGAAAAGAAAAGAACGACGATCATTTTATTTAGTGGTGATTATGATAAGGCAATGGCTGCTTATATCATCGCAAATGGGGCGGCGGCTTACGATCATGAAGTGACCATCTTCCATACATTCTGGGGATTGAATGCCTTAAGGAAGGATGAGCCGGTTTCATTAAAAAAAGGATTTCTGGAAAAAATGTTTGCAAAAATGATGCCGCGTGGTTCAGATAAAATGGGACTATCCAATATGAACTTTGCTGGGATGGGTCCTAAAATGATCAAACATGTGATGAAAAAGCATAACGCCATGTCACTCCCAAATTTAATTGAGTTGGCCCAAGAACAGGAAATCAAACTAATTGCCTGTACGATGACAATGGATTTATTGGGCTTGCAGCAAGTGGAATTAAGTGATGGAATTGAGTATGCAGGTGTTGCGGCTTATTTAGCTGAAGCAGAGGATGGAAATGTAAACTTATTCATATAATTTGGGGTACTGGAGGGATGAGTTCAAATGGGAACTATATTCAATCTCATTATATTAGGTTTCATCGTTTGGATTTTATATCAGCGATTTGTCCCGGCAAAGGGGATAAAAAATATAAATGCGGCAGAGTTAAAAGTTGAGCTAAGTAACAAAGGAAATAAGCAATTCATTGATGTCCGTATTCCTAATGAATATAGGGGCAATCATATTAAGGACTTTAAAAATATTCCTTTAAGCGAACTTGGTAAAAGGGCACAAGAACTTTCAAAAGATAAAGAAGTGGTAGTGATCTGCCAAAGCGGGATGCGGAGCAGTAATGCAAGTAAAGCATTGAAAAAATTAGGATTTAAAGAAGTCACTAACGTAAAAGGCGGCATGAGTTCTTGGCGCGAATAAAAGGAGGATCTTAAAAATATGAAAGAAATTTTACCGAATGAAGTGAGTGCATTGTTGAAGGGAAACTCGCCAGTCCACATTATTGATGTGCGGGAGGTGGAGGAAGTAAAGGTAGGGAAAATACCAAATGCTGTAAATATCCCGTTGGGTCTAGTGGAATTTAGAATGCAGGATCTGGATAAATCAAAAGAGTCTATCATGGTCTGCCGGTCAGGGGGCAGAAGTTCAAGGGCAGCACAGATACTTGAGGATCATGGATATAAAGTGTTGAACATGGTGGGTGGTATGAATCGCTGGGAAGGTCCTACAGCATAATTTCAAACCCGAATATACCCCCATCCCTATTTAGAAAACAAGGAGGAAATAAAATGATTAAAACAAATTCCGTTTTGGATGCTAAAGGTTTAGCATGTCCCATGCCAATCGTAAAAACGAAAAAAGCCATGAATGGTCTGGAAGCAGGGGAAGTACTGGAAGTTCAAGCGACTGATAAAGGGTCAACTGCCGATATGAAAGCCTGGGCGGAAAGTACAGGTCATCAATATTTAGGTACAGTTGAAGAAGGAACCACACTAAAACATTATCTTCGGAAAGCAAGCGGAGAAGAAACAGAAGTGAAGAAGCATGAAAAAATCATTTCAAATGAAGAACTTCTTCAAGTAATGGAAGAAAATCGAAATATGATCCTTCTGGATGTACGAGAATCCGCAGAGTATGCTTTTCATCATATTCCAGCAGCGAAATCCCTTCCAATGGGTGAATTGGAACAAAGTATGGGTGAACTTGATAAAGAGTCAGAGATTTTCGTGATTTGCCGTTCTGGCAGCCGAAGTGATCTTGCTGCACAAAAACTGACGGCGGCTGGATTTGAACAAGTATTCAATGTTGTACCAGGCATGAGCCAATGGAACGGGCCTTCACAAAAATCCGTTAATAAATAAAGGTGACTCTAAAATGGAGGAATATAACATGACTAACAAAGTGGCAATAATCGCAAGTAATGGTGGTGTATTTGACGCATATAAAGTGTTTAATATCGCAACGGCAGCGGCAGCAACAGATCAAGAAGTGGCAATTTTCTTTACTTTTGAAGGCTTGAATTTAATTCATAAAGAGGCGAATGGACAACTTCCATTGCCTGAAGGTAAGGAGCATTTCGCCGAAGGCTTTAAAAAGGCTAATGTTCCTTCAATTCCGGAATTAGTTACTATGGCTCAGGAAATGGATGTCAAGTTTATTGGCTGTCAAATGACCATGGACGTTTTGGGCATGGAAAAAGAAGCTTTAGTTGACGGTATCGAAGTAGGTGGGGCAATCACATTTTTAGAGTTCGCTAAGGATGCTGATGTTACATTAACCTTTTAATGAAGGTAAAATTTTTTGGGATTTTTAATACTGTAGGGGGTATATAAGATGGCGTTTAAGCAAATGACAGCAGCTGAGGTTTCAAAGAAAGTAATCAATAAAACAGACTTATTTATTTTGGATGTTCGAAATGAAAGTGACTTTAATGATTGGAAAATTGAAGGGCAGAACTTTGAATTCCTTAATATCCCTTATTTTGATCTACTGGATGGCGTAGAAGAAATCCTCGATCAAATCCCGACCAATAAAGAAATCCTGGTAGTATGCGCAAAGGAAGGCTCATCTGTTATGGTAGCTGAAATGCTATCTGAAGCTGGATTGGATGTTTCTTATTTAAAGGGCGGCATGAAAGCATGGAGTGAACACTTGGAACCAGTGAGGGTCGGCGAATTGACCAATGGCGCTGAAATTTACCAATTTGTTCGACTTGGTAAAGGCTGTCTATCTTACATGGTCATCTCCAATGGTGAAGCAGCCGTAATTGATTCTACAAGAATGATAGATGCCTATCTTGATTTCGCCGATGGTATCGGAGTGAAAATTACACATGTTCTGGATACGCACTTACATGCCGATCATATTTCAGGTGGAAGACGAATAGCGGAAGTAACAAATGCAGCCTACTGGCTGCCGCCAAAAGATGCGGCTGAAGTAACTTTTGAATATCAGCCATTAGAAAGTGGTAAAGTGATAACGATCGGTCATATAGCGATTGATATCCAAGCATTATACTCCCCGGGCCATACCATTGGATCCACTTCATTTGTGGTCGATCAAAAATACTTGCTTTCCGGGGATATACTATTCATTGATTCCATTGGCAGACCGGACCTAGCTGGATTAGCTGAGGATTGGGTAGGGGACTTAAGAGAAACACTTTATACACGTTATAGAGAATTATCAGACGAGTTAATAGTATTGCCATCACATTTCATGATCATCGATGAATTGAATGAAGACGGAAGTGTCGCTAAAAAGTTGGGTGCGCTGTTTGCTGACAATCATGGATTGAACATTGCAGATGAAACGGAATTCAGAGAGCTGGTAACAGGTAATTTACCGCCTCAACCAAACGCATATCAAGAAATTCGCGAAACCAATATGGGGAAAATCGAGCCTGATGATGAAAAACAGCGCGAAATGGAAATCGGACCCAATCGTTGTGCGGTTCGCTAATACTGGTAAAAATAAAATCCAAGAAAATAGGAGAGAAGAAATATGAATTCAGATAAAGTGTTAGACGCTAAGGGACTTGCATGTCCAATGCCGATTGTTAAAACAAGAAAAGCGATGAATGATTTGCAAACCGGTCAAGTGCTGGAAATACATGTAACAGATAAAGGAGCAAAAGCCGACTTAGCGGCTTGGTCAAGATCTGGTGGCCATGAACTGGTGGAAACGGCAGAAGAAAATGATATACTGAAATTTTGGATCAGAAAAGGCTGATAAAGGGAAGGGAACCAATAGGGTTCCCTTCTTTTAAGGGAGGCACTTACAATGGATATCACCTTTATCATGACCATCTTTTTGATTGGTTTTATAGGTTCATACGTTTCTGGAATGCTCGGCATCGGCGGCTCGATAATAAATTATCCAATGCTGCTGTATATTCCCCCGATCTTTGGTTTAGCGGCATTTAGCGCCCATGATGTGACAGGAATAAGTGCTATACAAGTCTTATTCGCTTCCATCGGAGGTATATGGAGCTATCGTAAAAGCGGACATTTAAATAAAACGCTTATTCTCTATATGGGGATCAGTGTGTTAATTGGAAGTGTGGTTGGAAGTTTTGGATCACAATCGATGTCGGAAAACGGGGTGAATATCGTCTATGGAGTTTTGGCGTTGATAGCGGCTGTCATGATGTTCATACCGAAGAAAGGGATAGATGACATTCCTTTGGATCAAGTTACCTTCAACAAATGGCTTGCTGCCATCCTTGCCTTAATCGTTGGTTTAGGTGCCGGTATAGTCGGTGCCGGAGGGGGCTTTCTATTAGTTCCGATCATGCTTATCGTTTTAAGAATTCCAACCAGGGTAACGATTGCGTCTTCATTAGCCATCACTTTCATTTCATCCATAGGTGCAACAGTAGGAAAAATCTCAACGGGACAAGTTGATTACTATCCAGCATTAATCATGGTTGTTGCAAGTTTAATAGCATCTCCGCTTGGGGCAATGGCCGGTAAAAAAATGAATGTAAAAGTCCTGCAAGTCATACTGGCTCTATTGATTTTAGCGACGGCTGTGAAAACGTGGGTGGGGATCATGTCTTGAGGTACTCTTTGAAAGGGAAGGAAGCAGTTGTGAAAATAATATTAGAATTCTAAAAAGAGTTCTATCGTTAAAGAATTGTTCACAATAGGCCACACTAAAAGTTTTCCTCCATCACTTTTTTCTCTTATTATCTTGTACCAGATAAGTCAATGGGACTTCTGTTAATAGAAAAAGCTGACTGTTGAAAGTCAGCTTTTTCCTAATGTGGCCGTTGATAATTAATTAAAAAATTACCGCTAAAATAAAAAAAACAATCATCAATAATTGAATTAATACTTTGGCTAAACTGCCGCCTAAAAAACCGATTATAGTAGCAAACCCAACTTTTGAAGCCTTCACTATATCTTTTTGAATGATTAATTCCGAAATGAGGACTGCTAAAAATGGTACGAGAATTATCCCAAAAGGAGGGAAGACGAATGAACCAACAATCGTGGCAATAGCTGCTATTGTCTCGGATGTTTTTGACCCCCCATACTTTTTAACAAAATAACTATTTGCGATAATGTCGGCCGCGATTAATACACCGCTCAACACAACCATACTGATCCAGAACCATAAGGATAACTCATCAGAATTAATGAGGAATTGATAAACTGCATATCCTCCCCAAATGGCAACAACCGAGGGAATAATAGGATAGACAATTCCTACAAAACTTAAAGCAAATAAGACGATCGTTAATCCCCACCATAAAATATCCAATAAAACTCCACCTTTTCATACTTACTTATCATATATCTACTAAATTATATTTCTATTTAGGGTCAAAAACCATTTATTCTTTTTTTGTATATTCGAATCCCTCACAGGTCATCAACTACCAAAGGCTCAAATCCTTAATATCACAGGGGTTTGGTCCTTTCTTTATTTTGTCTAACGGGATGCGTTTAGATAAACGTTAATCTAACGGGTGCTTCGTATTATAAGGTTAGCCAGTTTTTACTGGTTGACCTTTTTTTAATAGAATCTATTATATCAGTAGCCAGGGTAGGACGTACGGGTGCGTGGGACTTGATCCCGTGAACTAAACTGTCCGGCCCCCTACTTGTAGAAACATGTTTGAGGCTGGTTGGGACGTAGATCTCGTATAACAAGCGAAGCTATGACACTACATGGAGGACTAGGGGTACTGGTAAGTAAGTAGAGGAGGAAAAAACAATGAATCCAGTAGTCCGTTTGGATGTGGCAAAAGGAGAGAGTCAAGTTCAGGCATTTTTAGATCAATCTAAACCGTATGGGACGAGCTTTTCAATGAAGCACATCAAAGAGGAATTAGATCATTTTTTAGACTTTTTAAAAGAGATTGAAGAGGTGACAGGGCAGATGCCTATGGTCATTTTAGAATCTACAGGGCATTACCATACTCCGGTTATTCAATACTTGGAGGAACAAGGGATTCTATATATCTTACTAAATCCGATTATTTCTTATCAGGCAAAGAAGACCAGTTTACGGAAGGTAAAAACAGACGCAATCGATGCGTATCAGTTGTGTGTGCTGTATTACAAAGAGGATTTAGAACCTCATAAAATTAGAGGAATTCAGCTATTAAACCTTCGGAATTTGTCCAGACAACAGGAAATCGTAACGAATATGTATGTGGAAGCTAAACTTCAGTTTCACACCATTTTAGATCAAGTGTTTCCTGAATACCGGAAGGTTTTTGGGGATCTATATTCGAAGGTTTCTTTATTGATGTTAAAGGAATTTCCTACTTCAGATGCGGTATTAAAAGCCGGAGAAAGTAGACTAGCAGAGAGTGTTATAGAGTTCTGTTCTAGCCGATCGGGTGAATGGGCATGGGAAAAAGCCAAAAAAATAATGGATTCCGCAGCTCGAAATCCATTTCAAAAAAGCGTGTATGAAAGTCACGTAATCAATCTTCGTATGTATATTGAGTTGCTTTTTCATTACCAGGGACACCTTTCTGATTTGGAAGATCGTATAGTGGCCCTGGCAAATGAACTGGAAGAATATAAGATCATCCAATCGATTCCCGGTATCGGGGAAAAAATCGCAGCCACGATTATCTCTGAAATTGGTGAAATCGATCGGTTTAATCATCCGAAAAAACTGGTTGCCTTCGCTGGAGTAGATCCAAGTGTTCACGCATCGGGTAAGTTTACGGCAACCATTAATCGTATTACAAAAAGAGGTTCGAGCAGACTACGTCATTCTCTGTATCTTGCCGTACTATGCGGCATAAGAAGTTCAAGGAACAAAAAGCTTAAAGCATTCTATGATAAGAAAAAATCAGAAGGAAAACCTGCCAAAGTGTCAATCGTTGCCTGTATGAATAAGTTGCTTCATTGGATTTACGCTCTATTAAAGAGAAAAGAAACGTTCCTAGATTTAGCCTAATTAACGGTTTTGTGAAACAGAGAAAAATCCTTCCAAAAGGGTTTTGGAGGGTTATTTGGCATGGCCAAAAATAGTATATCATAAGGGAAATGAAAATTTCAGAGAAAAATATTGACATCCTATTAGCTGGTTTAGTTAAATAAGGTTTAGGTATTCCAAATAAAGAAACTCGCCAATTACTATGGCGAGTTTTTGCTTTTTTATATACCAATACCGATGTCAAAACGACTGTCATTTCAGCACGGATTTTTAGAAAAGCACCTTAAAACGGAACCCTTTAACCTTTAAGGTAAGTCTTTTTGTTTTGAGGTTTCCATATAGGAAAAATAAAAAACAACAATGAAAGCAGTTGATTTCACCTAAGAACTACAACTGCTTTTAGCTTTTAGAAAGGAACCTGCGTATATTTCCTAGCAAATTAGTATACAAGGACTTTTATAATTTACAAAAAAGAAATAGCGCCACTAATTATAGCTAATACTGTTAAGATTAACGATGTCAAGATGGCCCATTTGTATGCGAATTTTTGATATTCTCCAAGGTCTTTATCAACCATGCCAACTAATAGAATGGTTGATGCAACAAGTGGGCTCATTAAATGAGCGGGTTGTCCCAATATAGAAGCCCGAGCAATTTCTAACGGACTAATACCATAGGCTGAAGCTGCTTCTGCAAGAATAGGGAGAACTCCAAAATAATAGGCATCATTCGATAAAACGAAAGTGAATGGCATACTTGTAATGCCAACAATGACAGGAAAAAACTGTCCTAATGAAGCAGGTATTATCGCAACCAGTCCATTAGCAATGGCATCAACCATTTTTGTACCGGAAAAGATTCCTGCAAATACTCCTGCCGCAAAAACTAATAGAACAACAATTAAAGCGTTTCCAGAATGTGCTAAGATACGTCTTTTTTGCATTTCCAGATTAGGGTAGTTAATCATTAAAGCAATGGCGAAACCGACCAAAAATAAAATAGGGGAAGGTACCAATCCCATGATAAGAATGACCATAATGCCTACCACAATTAATAAGTTAACCCACAAAAAACGAGGACGTTTAATGTCAATATGAGGAAATGTTTCAGTGGCTTCATTTTCTACAGTAGCAGCTATTTCATTTTTCAACTCGTCTATGTGTATTACACCCAGTCGTTTACGTTCTTTTTTCCCTAAAATAAATGCGACGAAAATAACCCAAAGAGCACCACCAATCATGGTAGGAATAAGTGGAACAAAAAATTCGGATGCATCAAGTCCCAATACTGCTATTGCTCGGGTAGCAGGTCCACCCCAAGGGGTCATACCACTCATAACACTTAAAGCTAGCATGGCTACTGTGGCTAAAACCAATGGATTCATACCGATTCGTTTATAAAGTGGATACATAGCTGAAACAGTAATGATATATGTTGTTGTACCGTCTCCATCTAGGGCCACGAGTAATGCAAGAATTGTGGTACCCATCGAAATTTTGACAGGATCTCCCTTGACGACTTCTAATAACTTTTTGATAAGTGGGTCAAATAAGCCCGTGTCTATCATAATACCAAAAAACAATATGGCAAATAATAATAGAGCTGCAGATGGAGCGACTAGCTTAATGCCTTCCATCATCATAGTCCCAATTTTACTTCCAAAACCACCAACTACTGCAAAAACGATCGGAACTAAAGTTAAAGCAACAATGGGTGATAAACGTTTGGACATAATTAAATAGGTAAAAACGGTAACCATGGAGATGCCTAAAATTGTAACAAACATTATTAAATCCCCTCCCATATTTTGAATGCGCTTTCAAATGATTTCTGGATGACTAAAAAAACAATTTCGCGACTATTCAGAAAAATTAATCGGTAGATTAATTAGTTTTACACTATGCTAAGCGCTTTTCTTTATTAAAGGTAATACAGAGAGAACAATAAGTTAAATACATATTTTTTTTGTATTGGTATCAAAATAATTTATTCTTTAAAAAGAATCGGGAGTAGAGCAAAGAAAGCCAAAGGATAAATGATTAAATGACGAAATATTTTAAAAGTTTAATGATATAGCTCTCTCTTCTTTTTTATTTAACATTTAGTTTTACGTTACTGTTCTTGTCTTTTTTTCTTAAACTTAATTTTAATACCATTCTTAGCAATGGAGGCACTGCGGCATAAATAAAAGCCATCCGAAATAGTTGATAGCTGGTAACAGTAGATACATCAGCATTGACTTCTTGTGCAATGATTCCCATTTGATCCATTCCACCAGGGGCTAAACTTAAAAAACCCGTAATAGTCGATAAATCATAATAATGGGTCAGTAGAAAACTAAAAAACATTGTTGCGCAGATCAAAATTAGTCCGTTCAGCAAAGCCAATAATAAGGTTTTTCTTTTGTTGTCAAGTTGTTCCGGTTTTAATAGTAAACCGATATAACCGCCAACCATAAATTGAGATATATCAAGAAGTGAAGGAGGAAGTGGTGGTCCCTGCAAACCTAAAAGACCTATTGCAGCAGCAACGATTACTGGTCCTAAAAAGTAAGGAGCTGGTAGTTTGAATATTTTACCTATTCTTGCTGCGAGAAAACAAATAAGCGCGAACAGAAAGATAAGAGGAAATAAATCACTCCACTCTGGAATAACGTTATCCATTATTTTAGATGAGCCATTGGTACTTTTCGCAGCAAAAATGGGACTGAAAATTAAAAGGGGAACTAAGAAAACAACCATTATCACTCTTGTAACATGGAAAAAGGTTACTGTCGTAATATCAATACCTTTCATTTCTTCTGCAAACACAACAATTTGTGACAAACCTCCAGGAATACTACTCGTTAAGGATGTAGGATAGTCAATGCCGGAATATTTTGACATAACAAAAGCCGAACATACACACACAAGGACAATTAAGGTTGTAAGGATTAACATTGAGGGAAGGTGACTAATCATGTCAGACAGTGAGCTCTTGGTAAAAGAGATGCCAATTGAATAACCTACAATAATTAATCCAGTATTTCTCATCGAAACGGGCCAAATTAAATTAACGTTTTTGAAACGTGATGCAATTAATAGGGCTGCCATTGGACCTAGAAGCCAGGGGATTGGCAACCTGATAAGGGTGAAAAGGCCGCCTCCAATAAAAGCAGTTAGAAGTGCAGCTGAAAATTGGGTTGTCTTGCTTGCATTATTTAAATCCCACTTTTTCATATTAATTCTCTTCCTTTGTACTAGTTTTATTTCGATTCGTCTTATTTCTATTGTTTAGAATCATTAAGAAAATCAATAAATGCTTTTACTTGTGCCAAATCCATAGTCACATCCCGATAAAAAACCCAAGTTTCTCTAAGCAAATAGCTATTATCGCTTAATACAATGGGGAAAGTATACAGTGGTTCATCATTTTTAATACAGATTTCTGGTAAAATGGCATATCCTAAACCATTAAGAACCAGTTCTTTACATGTTTCAATCCGATCTACCTCCATTGAAATCTTAGGTGGTACCGCAAATGTTTCCTGCCACCAGTTTTCAATAGTATTCCTTAACGATTGGTCTGTCTGATAATTAATTCTAGGAAGAAAAGGAAGTTCTTTTAATTCAATTTTTTTACTGGAGGCAATACAAATCTTTTCTTCTTGAAATAACACTTTATTTTCCTGCCATTTGTAAGGACCTCTAACTATCCCGAGGTGTGCTTCTTCTTTTTGAAGCATTTGATGAATTTGAGAACTCCATCCAGTTTTCAAACTAATTTCAACCTCTGGATATAGTGTTAGAAATTCTTTTAATAATACTGGCAGTTTATATCGGGCAAACAAGCCAGATACACCCAATCGCAAAGTTCCTTTTACTTTTTCATCCAAATTTGAAATGTGTTCTTTTGCAGCTCCTAATTGCTTACGCATATTTTTCGAATATTTAACTAGGTATTCCCCTTCAATTGTAAACTCGACACCTCTTTTGCCTCTAGAGATTAAATTTGTTTTGAACTCTTTTTCCAGCTGTTTTATACGATAGGATAAAGCTGGTTGAGAAATAAATAGTCGTTGTGCTGCCTTTGTTATATTTCTTTCTTCGTAAAGAGTAATTAAAATAAGCCAGTCTTTTTCATCCATAAAATTTTTCTCCTTTAACCATAAAAAATATTTATGGGTAATTGTAAATAATAATAATTTATTTGATTTCTAAAAGTATAATACAACTAATGAATAAAAGAAATCTATCTTTTTATGTAAATCAATAGACTCACAATAGTTTGCGTTTCCTGCATTTTTTCATAAAATTTTTCTATGGCAATGAATAAAAAAACAATATTATTTTTATTCATTATTTTCACTTATTATTTACATGAAGAGTTATCACTACTTAACAGGAGGGGTAAAAATGTCAAATACACAAAATTATGATGTAGTTGTAGTAGGGGCAGGAAACGCAGCTTTATGTGCCGCAATCTCAGCAAAAGAGGGCGGTGCTAGAGTTCTTGTGTTAGAACGAGGACCAGTGGAAAAGCGTGGAGGGAACTCTTTCTTCACGGATGGAGCCATTCGTGTTGCATACAATAATTTGGACGCAATCAGAAATATAATACCTGAATTAACAGATGAAGAATCCGATTTAATTGTAATGCCTGAATACTCGGAATCCGATTATTACAATGATCTAATGCGAGTAACAGGTGGACAAAGTAATCCTGAGTTAGCAAAACAGCTGGTTTCTAGATCATATGAAACAATTACGTGGATGCGTGATCAGGGAATAAAATTTGAATTGAATTATGAAAATCAATCTTTCGTACAAGATGGAAAGCGCAATTTCTGGGGGGGACTGCCTATCAAAACGGAGGATAAAGGCGTTGGCTTAATGAGACAGCTCTTTGCGCGGACAGAAGAAATCGGCATCGACGTTTGGTACGATTCACGTGCTGTGGAGCTTGTATCAGAGCATAACACAATAACCGGTGTCGTTGTGGAGAAGGATCATACAATGGTAACTGTTCAGACATCCGGTGTGATTTTGGCTTGTGGCGGCTTTGAAGCCAATAAGAAAATGAGAAGTGAAAATATTGGTGAAGAATGGGAAGCGGCTATTGTTCGTGGAACCGAGTTCAACACAGGAGACGGCATTTCCATGGCTATGGCAGTTGGGGCTGAAAAATTTGGGCAGTGGTCTGGATGTCATTCTATTGGGACTGATTATAATGCGCCAAAAGTAGGAGACTTCACGAAGCCGGGAGATATTTTTAAAAAGCATTCTTATCCTTACAGCGTCATGCTTAATAATGAAGGGAAACGGTTTGTTGATGAAGGAGCAGATTTGCGAAATTACACCTATGCCAAATACGGCCGTGAGGTATTAAAACAGCCTGGACATGTGGCATATCAAATTTATGATGCACAGGTACGCCCGATGCTGCGTAAAGAATATGACCTTGAAGAAGCGACTATTTATAAAGCAGATACGCTTGGGGAGTTGGCTAGTTTACTGCCGGTCAATCAAACACAATTTCTTAAAACGATCGAAGAGTATAACAGTGCCGTACAAGATGGCGAGTATAGACCTGCAGAGAAAGATGGCAAAGGAACGAAAGGAATTACCCCTCCTAAATCCAACTGGGCACTTCGAATTGAACAAGGTCCATTCTATGCTTTCCCTGTAACGTGCGGAATCACCTTCTCGTTCGGTGGTTTGCATGTAGATACAACGGGTCATGTGTTAGACAAAGAAGAACAACCGATAAAAGGTCTCTTTGCGGCTGGTGAAATGATTGGGGGGATTTTTTATGAAAACTATCCTGGTGGATCCGGGTTAATGTCTGGAGCAGTCTTTGGAAAATTAGCTGGTTCATCCGCAGCCCGCTATACTCAAGAAAAGGTTGAAACGATCAATAATCACTGAGTCTTTTCCATGAATGGTTTATTAGATAAGAATGTGTCCAAAAAATAATAGAGTTACGTGTAGTAGAAGAATGAAAAATAGCCAAGGCTTAAAAAAGTCCTTGGCTGTTTGGTATTTTAAAATATAAAAATTCTGTATGCTTTGACTAAAACTCATATCATATAGGTATATAAAAGGTCAAACTTAGTAACAGTTTATCTATTGGAATTTTTTCAGGTGGAGTGATTGTATAGCTTTAAGCGTCCTGATGGCCAGACAATAAGATTCTTCATTACTAGCTTTTCGAGTTTAGCACCAGCTTGAATGGATCAGATGGGCATTAACGTGCATGAAGCCAGTTCTAACTTATCAATTTACCAGTTATATTGCTGTTGATCACTCCGATGCTAAAATTCAGCATGAAAAAGGGTAGTGGATTTGTTTATTGGTATTTTTCTCTAAACAAAATGATAGATAGTAAGTAGCTTTTTTTAAATACTATAGTAACCATAAAAATTTGATTTCAGTATCTGTACCCTAATTTGTATAGGGGTTTTAGCTTATCTGGGGAAATTCACTTCTATTCTCAATCCTAGTTTATTATTAAATTTGAAGACATGGTTTAGGTGAAATACATTAGAGTCTGGGCTCTTTTGAAGTCTCACTTATACAAAACAAGGATCATTGAAGTAAACAATTTCGGAAAGAATTTTAGTGCCTTTCATATTTTTGAATAGTTCTTTCGCTTCTTTTTCTGTGTCAAATTCAAATATTTTAATATTTTCTTTTAAAAAGACAGTGATGACCCACATTTGACAAGCCTCCAAGTGATAGAAAATTTTTTTGCTGTAATTGCAGATCAATTCAAATCAAGCTAATTGATAGGAAAGCTCATAATATTTTTTCGTGTACACGTATCCCTCCAAAATGATTCTTGCTGTGCGTACCACTTTAATAGCGCGTATGTGTCCTGCCAAGAAATCAACTTTTGTTTCCATTATCCCGGCCGGGTGGGCTAATCGAAAAATTTCGTGTTTAATATTTACCATCTCAGATAAAACCGTTTCCTGTAAGTAAGCCCCTGCTGTTGCACAGATGGCTCCTGTAATAGCAAGCGCTTGATGGGGCTTTTGCATGGACATCATTCGGATCATCAAATCCATCTCTGACGCTTTTCTTTCCGATCCGTTTAGATCGACGTAATCCATAGGAGGAGCAATTAGGGTCATTTTAGGTACAGCAGGAGATTTGACAGTAGCTGTTTTCTTATCGGAAAATTGACACATTTCAGCTGCAATTGACCGAATTTCTTCCAGTTCATTTAATTTTTCCTGTGAATAATCAGTGGGCAATTCGCTTCCGCTTAGACCAATATCCTGTGCCCTTACAAAAACGAGTGGATTGGCAACATCAATAATTGAAACTTGAATTAGTCGATCCTTGGTTTTAATCATGTCAATCGGATTTCCTGTAGGGAAAAGTTTTCCTGTAACTGCTCCTTCTGCACGAGTAAAAGAAAGATAGATAGGTGATCCTTTACCAGGCACCCCAGGAATTGAGCAGCATCCTTCTGATTTTACATGTCCATTTTCAACCTCTACTTCTGCAATAATCAATTTTTGTGTATTCACGTTAAAAATTTTCACCGTTGTAACAGGTTCTTTTGCAGGGACTAATCCTTGCTCAATTGCGTAAGGTCCTACAGCAGATGAAATATTTCCACAATTTCCTTTAAAATCAACCATTTGATTATCGATACTAATCTGAGCAAATGTATATTCCACATCGAATTCTGGTGAATCTGATTTTTTGATAATCGCTGCTTTACTTGTCAATGAATTCGCTCCTCCAAGACCATCAATCTGTCTCCGATCCGGACTGCCCATCACGTCAAGTAAGAAACCTTCCCAGTGTAAGGGATTCGAAGGCATATGTTCATAGTTAAGGAACACACCTTTACTTGTCCCGCCGCGCATTACAACTACAGGTACTTTCATTGTATAACCACCTTTTCTCAACCAATATTTATAGCACTACCGGTTCCTTTGAAAATATAGTATGATAAGTTTGTTCATAAGTAAAATACATATTTTTTTAATAAAAATGATAAAAAAACTTATAATCTACAAAGGGGGAGATGGTTAAGTGGACGAAAAAGATTGGATTGCGATAAGGGTACTTTATGAAGAAAAAAACATTAGCCGTGCCGCAGAGCGTTTATATATATCGCAGCCGGCGTTAACGTACCGGCTTAAAAATTTAGAAAAAGAATTTAGCACGAACTTATTTTTCAAAATAAAAGGAGGCATTGAGTTCACTTCAGAAGGGATACATTTAGCGGGCTATGCGGAAGAAATGGTGAAAAAGTTGCAAAAAACGAAAGATTATATGCTGAATATGAAAAATGAGGTAAGAGGAACGTTAAGGCTTGGCGTTTCCAGCAACTTTGCCCAATATAAACTACCAGAAATATTGAAAAAGTTTTCAACACAATATCCTTATGTACAATTTAATGTGAATACAGGCTGGAGTACTGAAATCATGCATCTTCTGGATTCCTCTAGTGTTCAATTAGGCATTCTGCGTGGAAATTATGAATGGTATGGAATCAAATCGCTACTGCATAAAGAAAGACTTTGTTTAATTTCTAAGAAAGAGGTAGACTTGGATAATTTGCCAGAACTTCCATTCATAAATTATAAAACCGACAGTTCTTTAAAAAACTTAATAAATGGCTGGTGGCATGATAGATTCCCAGAGCCACCATTTGTAACTATGGAAACAGATCGGCAGGAGACGTGCAAAGAGATGGTCAAAAATGATCTTGGTGTTTCTATTCTGCCAGAAATATGCCTGCAGCCTTCAGATAATTTGCATACATACGGGTTATCCTACAAAAATGGGAAGCCGGTGTTAAGAAATACATGGTTAATGTATAACCAGGATTCATTAAAACTCTCTACTGTGAAAAACTTTATTGATTTCTTGAATAAAAATTCCAATCTATAACGAAAAAGCACAATGAAATTATTGACAATTTCATTGTGTTTTTTTGATTTCTTAATTTAATATAAAATGGATTATAAGTTTTTTTTTCGAAAAAGTACAAAAAATATGTATTTCACTTATTTAATGATATGAACTATTCTAAAAATAGAAAAACAAAGCAACAGAGAAACAGAAAATAATATGTTGTATTTTTTAACTATTCAAACTTTTCATCTGATTTGTAAGCGGTTTCTTTAATAGGAGGGGATTCATATTCTAACGTTACTTGGAATTTCAATGGTCGTTGTTTTTACTTATTTAATCATGTCTAAACGGTTATCACCTGTTACTTCTCTTGTAGTCATTCCAATTATCTTTGCATTAATTGGCGGATTTGGTCCAGAGCTCGGAGATATGATGCTCGATGGAATAAAGGTTGTCGCACCTTCAGCCGCTTTGCTATTGTTCGCTATTTTGTTTTTCGGAGTCCTGATTGACGCTGGATTATTTGATCCACTTATTAAAACTATGTTGAAAATCGTAAAAGGGGATCCGGTTAAAATAGCGATAGGAACAGCAGTAATCGCAATGACCGTTGCCTTAGATGGTGATGGTACCACGACTCATATGATTACGATTTCCGCTATGCTGCCTCTTTACTTACGACTTGGTATGAATCCACTTATTCTTGCCACTATTTCTATGCTGGCTGTCAGTATTATGAGTGGTATGACTCCTTGGGGAGGACCTGCAACAAGAGCAATAGCATCTTTAGGTCTGGATGCAAATGAATTCTTTGTCCCGATTATCCCAACACTATTCTCAGGAATAGCAGCTATTCTTTTTACCGCTTATGTACTTGGTAAAAAAGAGCGCAAAAGGCTTGGCGTTGTTTATATCAAATCTGCACCTGAAATGAAAGGGGCTTTTGCTGAAGCAGCGGTAGCTTCCGCCATACAAGTCGATTTAAAGCGCCCTAAATTAATATGGGTCAATCTTTTGTTGACGCTCACAGTCATGGTCGTTCTTATAATGGGCTTAGTACCGGTACCGGTGTTGTTTCTAATCGGGTTTGTGCTTGCTTCGATCATTAATTACCCTAATTTAGAACAGCAAAAAGAGCGAATCGTGTCACATGCAGGAAACGCTATAACCGTTGTCACATTAGTATTTGCGGCTGGTATTTTCACAGGGATCTTTTCCGGAACGAAAATGGTAGACGCCATTGCAAATTCATTAGTGGCCATCATTCCGGATTCTTTAGGCTCTTTTTTACCGATGGTCGTTGCGTTCACAAGTATGCCATTTACGTTCGTTTTATCTAATGATGCTTACTACTTTGGTGTTTTGCCGATTCTTGCCGAAGCAGGAGAAGTTTATGGGGTGAGTCCTTTAGAAATTGCCAGAGCTTCCGTACTGGGCCAGCCTGTACATTTCTTAAGTCCACTCGTGGCCTCGACTCTTTTACTGGTAGGGATGGTAAAGACAGATATCGGGGAACTACAGCGGTATGCATTTAAATGGGCTCTAATTTGTTCATTAGTCCTTATCATTGTTGCTATCTTGACAGGGGCTATTATTTAAGTATAACGTTATCTAATAAATTCTCCGAACTTAAACAAATTAGGGCTGTGCCAAAACCAATTATTATTAGTGGTTTTTGGGACAGCCCATTCTTTTAATAAGGTCTAGAAGTCTCGCCGGTCGCTTGAGTAATGATTTTTACGATTTTATTCGCCAGGTTCATAACCGTGTATAGACGAGTATCATTTAAAAATTGCATCGTTGGCAGCGGATCTATATAATTTACCATTCCTATAATATGATAGTCTCCCACTTCAGGTAATACTTTTTTTAAAGCTTTCCCTGGGACAAGTGGTCCATTCTTCAAGAAAACATAACCGACCTGGTTTTGATCCCCTAAACAAGCATCCACACTAAAAATAAGAGGCTTTTTGAATTGTTTTTTAATTTCTTTCAACGTGTCTTTTAAATTAAATGCATGAACGGGATATTCCAAAGTACCGTATACACGATAAGGCACCGTATGTTCTTTTAGCATTGTCCCGACTAAAGGGCCTAATGAATCCCCAACTGATCGGTCTGAACCAATGCACAGAAAGATTACATCTTCATTTTGACATCCTGAAGATTGAATAATCTCTTTGACTTTTAATGCTAAGCAGTTTATTTCTTCGCCTTTTGGTTCCACAGAACAAATCTGCTCCCTCTTTTTGTAAATTAGACTCATTTTGATTCCCCTTTATTCTATTATACGAATTAAAAAGATATCATGCATATAAATATGAGCATATGCTTGAGACTGATGGATATTTTTAAATTATTAGTATTCAACACTCTGAAAAATGGAAGTACTTCAAAACATGCCCTTTAATTTATTTGGCGAGGAAGTGGGAGTAGGTTTACAACTAGAATATTTCTAGATCAATTATATAGCATGGCTTTAACCGATTCCACTTTCCAAAAATTCATTAGATTCGGGTAGAATTATGCTTTCACGAACTGGTGATATCATGCCTAATGGTGACCTTTTGCACGCAGAAATTCTACCCGTAGACGAGCTATGAACCAGGCTCTACCGCCAGCAAGTCTTGCTCCTGTTGTTTTGGACAAACTTACTGCATTCGCAGAAGAACAAGGCATGTCCATATTGGAAGCAGCAGCTTTAGAGCGTCATGGTATGCCCATTTTATAAGTAATGAACGCATTTTTTGAGTACTATCAAACCATCATGGTATAGGAGGTGAGACGTTTGTTATCTAGTATCGGCATCCCTGGCCTAATTCTCATTCTAGTCATTGCGTTAATCATTTTTGGGCCTTCTAAATTACCGGAAATTGGAAGTGCTTTTGGAAACACTTTAAAAGAATTTAAAAAAGTAACAAATGATTTGATCAGCAATGACAAAGAAGAAAAAACTAACTCTGAAGAAAAAAATAAACTAGTAGCTCTTGAGAAATCCGAAAAGACTGGAAACTAAATAACTTGTTTTACAATTTAATAGAGTAATTTGCTTGGAGGAAATAGTATGAAAAAAATGGGGAAGATATTTTTGACGGGCTGCTTTTCACTGGCGATGGCTGCCGCTTTTGTCGCAAAGCCAGTTGCGGCAGATGCGGAGGAAAAGCTCAAGGAGGGAGAGAAGTTTAAACTCACCATTCTCCAGACGAATGACTTTCATGGTCATCTGGATGACATCGTCACGCTGGATGATGGAACCCTTCATCACAATTCAATTGCGAAGTATGCCACCATCATTGAAAATGTGCGAAATGAAGAGGAGAATGTGCTTCTCGTCGATGGCGGGGATCTCTTCCTGCGCGGCGCGTTTCAGGCGGGTCGAGGAGAGTTGGAAACGTCTCTTTTGAAAGCTTTGGACTATGATGCATGGCTCTAGGAAACAACGGACTTCCGCGTTTACCCTGCCGGGGAGGGCACACCGGACAGCCGTTATGAACAGTTAAAGGATTACCACCGCAAAGTGAATTTTCCCATCCTTACTGGTAATGTCATTGACAGGGAAACAGGAAAGTATATACATAATGTCAAACCTTGGAAGAGTTTTACTTTCACTGGCGTTAAAGTCGGCATGATTGGCCTTACATCGATGAAGCCGGAAATTCGCGGTTAGAATGATGTTGCAGACCTCGATTTCATCGAACCGGTTGAAGCGTTGAATGAGTTGCTTCCTGAAGTGAGTGAAAAGTCAGACGTTAACATTGTCCTTTCGCACGCCGGAAATCCTGAAGATCATAAGCTGGCTCAGGTTCCCGAAGTTTCAGCGATAATCGGGGCAGATACACACAAGGTCATCGAAACTCCCGAATACGAATTCAAAGGAGAGTTGATGGTGCCAATTACTCAAGCTGGCGGAGAACAAGAACATTATTTAGGCCGCCTGAATTTGACTTTTGAAGTCGTTGACGCCAAAATGACTTTGGTTGAATCCGATGGATTCCTCTACGACGTTACAAATGTTCCGGCAGATCCAGAGATACAAGCGATTATAGACGATTATCGTGCAGATTTGAAAGCGCAATAATCGAGTCTTCATAATGCTATGAGGTATGGACAAAGCGAGGTTCTTCGCTTTGTCCTTTCTATATTAATGATAAAGTAAAGACTGCAAGGGGCTGTCCAGAAAGTCGGTGAAAACTAACTGACTGGCGGCCTTTTTATTTTTGGTCATTTCCCGCCATTTCCACTGACGTGAGTTGAACTTAGTGTAGAGTTTATCTGTTTAGTTTAGCTTAAAACCACTAATAATGTGCTAAAAAGGATCGTTAGGGAGCAAAGCATTTGTCATGCTTTGAGATAACGAAGAATTTCACTTAAATTACCATGAAAATAACCTTCAGAAACTGATAAAAAGACAATAACAAAGAAGACTCATCCCATTCCGAAATCAATGGAACCAATAAAAATATTCTTTAACTAATGAATCAATAGGGTTTTTATTCAACTATATAAGTTCCTGAATAAAAAGGGTAAAAAATAATTTATTCCTTTTAGATTAGTGTAGACGGTGCAGCCTTTTTTATTTACTGAAAATCATTTGAAAGAGTACTAATGAGTTCATTCACCAAATTTCATTATATAGCTATAACTTGCTTTTAAACATTCTCGATATCCATAAACAACCAGTTATTTTTTAACCGCTGATGGTCATTATAAATAAAGAAGAAGGGGCTACTGATTACGTATGATTCACATCATATAGTAAATGAGGTGTCGGTTAAAGACATTTAACTTAACTACTGGTAGCTTCATTAAAAAATCGATTCGAGCAAGGAGATGGTTCTCTTGCACGTAAAAGCAGAAAACTCATTCAATAATTGTCATTTATGCTTTGAAAGTTGATGAAACTTTTAAGATATAGGGGATGGTAGCTTTGGATGGTAAACTCTAGTCAGATACCAGTATTTACTCTAAAGTAGATGAGGTGTTTATCGCAGAGAATTTATGCTGATTCGAAATGAAGCAAACCCCTTTTTCAGGCAGGGTGCAACTTTCCGTTGCATCCTGTTTTTATGTATTTTCTTGTTATCACTACGTAAGCAATTTTATTTTATCCCCTTTACTTGTATATTTTTTAATTTTACCGTAACCTGTGCTGTTAAAAATAAAATCACCCAATAAGGAAAAGCAGATGGGTAACAAAGATGATAAAAAAATAATACACTATTATCGGAGAAGACATAAATCAAACAAGAAGGATGGGATCCTGATGGTTGATGAAAATATACAAAAAAACAAACGGGAACAATGGAAAAAGCAAGTTATGAATAATCTGAAGAGGGAAGCTGTCAAAAATATCATAGCAGGAATGGGAGACCTAGCAAGATTAGATGCTAAAGTCAATAATACTTACACTGTATACATCAAGGATGGAAGGCTGATAAAGCAACCTATAAATGGGAAGTGTGTTGTCATTAATGGAAAAATCCAAGATTAACTGAGAAGGGTTAGGAAAAACATTAAGGGTTCTTTTTGGTAATTTAACTTTAGCTCTCTTCTATATCCAATTTTTAATAAAGAAATAATGAATAGAAATCACTGCGATTTGCTAGGACTGCCACAATTGTTATAGGGCCGATTCCCATTCCATTTGCGATCTTCGCTCCAGATATACTAAGCACGGTCTGCTTTGCTAGGGCATTAAGAACCACTCTAGCCGTCATTGTTGTTTTGATGATTTATTTACCGCGTTTTAGCAGTGGCCGAGGTGCAGTATTGGGAATGCTCTTTGCAGTAGTTACGACAACTGTCTGGTATCGTATCGGTAATCCGTTAAAAATAGATAATTTCTATGTCGCTGCGGTTACCCCCTTATTTGTTATGCTTATTGACCATATCATCGGGAAGAATGAGTGTGTTTTGCAAAACGATTCGAGTAGCATATACAAATAAGGAAGGGAAGGTCATCAAACTTGTAGCTATGTGGACATAGGGTATATTAACAACATATAGAAAGAGGGGAGATATTCCCTCTTTTTTTATTCATCCAAAAATCTGCGATTTAATTGAATGACATTGTGAGGACTCAGTATTGAATATGTTTTTTGGAATAATTCCTTTTTCAACAAATAAATTTGTCGAATCGAAAATCTTTTCTTACTTTTTTATCAAATAATCTTTTAATAACACATTTGATTTCCATGACAAATGATTTTACAAAGCATATTTACTGGATAATACTTTCTACGATTCTTGTGGTTCTCCCGATTATTCCAACAATTCAAACCTATTCAGGGTATAAACAATTTCATATAAAACAAACCAGTCATTCATTTTTATTATCTTTTAAATGACCGGAACGTACCACTTTAGTTTTTAAATATTTTTCATTAAACTCGGAGATATCTCCCCATAACGGAACTCTGCCTGCAACATTGGCACCTGACTTTTGAAGGGCTTCTAATTTTCTAGGATTGTTGGTGATAAGAGTCACTGGATTTGAGCGCAGGTTTTTTAATACTTGAATGGCGTCATCATAGTTACGTGCATCATCAACAAATCCAAGCTCCAAATTAGCTTCCACCGTATCCAATCCTTTTTCTTGCAGTACATAAGCCATGGCTTTACTAAATAATCCGATGCCTCTTCCTTCGTGATTGGCTAAATAAAATAAAGCACCAGTTCCTTGATTCGCAATCATTTTCATAGCATGCTTTAATTGAAAGCCACAATCACAGCGTTTGCTGCCAAATATATCACCAGTATGACAAATACTATGCATCCGGATAAGTGCATCAGCTGAATGTTGAAAATCTCCATACAGTAACACACTGGATTGCTGCATTTCCGCTAAATTGGAAGAGGCTAAAGTTTCAATGATCTTTTCCATATTATAAGTACCATCATTACAAAAATGACCTGCCATATTCTCACATGGTAACCAGCAATACCATTGGAATACAGTTGTTTCGCCATCTAAGTTAACGGGTAATTTGATGGGGCCTACTAAATAAATGGATTTTTCACCATTTTTAATAACGTTAATTTTATCTTCTAATATCATCGCCACTTTTTCATTAATCATATAAACTTCCTCCCGAAACTTCTAATACTACGCTAACGTTTACTAGTTCATTTCATATTGTACCCAATCCACTCTTTTGTGAATCTTGATTTTAAAATAGAAACAAAAGCTCCAAATGTACTAAAGCGAAAGACAAACAGCAAAAGGTTAACTCCATCTTTGGTGTGAAAACCCATGTCCATTTCTTATTTGAACAGTAACTCATATAACCTCAATAAAGCCACAGCACCGATTTTTCAAATGGAGTTTGATTAGAAAGAAGTTTGTCTGCAGCTGCCTGTTTACCCGGGAAAATGATGTGTTTCCGTAGGAAATGTCCTGCGAAGTCTTTGGGAAGTTTTGTATCTGTCTTTTTCTAAGATGGAAGGGACATGGTGTTTTCAATCATGCTCATTTGTTGTGATTATATTAATTTTACAAACTTCATCTAAGGAAAATCGTGATTTTTAAGCTGATTTTAACTTGCAGAATGAGTTGGACTATCGAAAATGGGATACATCTTTGGTCTTTCACTCTCAACCATTTTCCTTGTTTTCGTAAAATTGGTAACAATTAAAAAAACTTCTTCAAATGAAAACAAAAGTGTTATACAATAAAACAAACACAAATAAAGATAAACGGGGGTAAAACAAAATGGCTATTAATTTATGGAATGATAAAGAAGCGTCAAAAGTAACATCTGGAGTAGAAGAACTGGTTTATCGGTCTAATTTAATCGGTACAGATCGAGCCGTCTGCAACTGGGGAGGCGGCAATACATCCATGAAAACAATGGAAAAAGATTTTCGTGGCCGGGAAATTGAAGTCATGTGGGTTAAAGGAAGCGGTTCCGACCTTGCGACAATGAAAGCGGGCAATTTCACAGGTTTGAATCTAGCGGACATTCACCCTTTAATCGAGCGTGATGAAATGCCTGATGCAGAAATGGTTGAATATTTGTCACACTGCATGATCGACAGTAAGCATCCACGTATGTCGATTGAAACTTTACTTCATGCCTTCCTTCCCTTTAAACATGTTGACCATACACATCCAGATGCAATTATTAGTCTTTGCTGTGCAGACAATGGAAAAGAAGTCGCCAATGAAATTTTCGGTGATCGTTTTGTCTGGGTGCCATATGAGCGCCCTGGCTTCACTTTGTCTAAAATGATCGCAGAAGGTGTGAAAAATAACCCGCAAGCCGAACTTGTTTTGATGGAAAAACACGGGTTGGTTACTTGGGGTGAAACATCGAAAGAAGCCTATGAAAAAACCATTTCGATCATAACGGAAGCAGAAGAGTTTATTAACAGCCGCCAGCATGAAGAAGATGCATTTGGTGGACAGGCATTTGACTCTTTACCTGAAGCAGAGCGCAAAAGGGTACTTGCTTCCATTATGCCGGTTATCCGAGGTGCTGTGGGCGAGGAGAAAAAAATGCTTTTAACCTATGACTATGCAGATGATGTCCTGCAATTTTTGAACAGCAAAAATGCGGCAGCCTTATCACAAGTCGGTGCTGCTTGCCCGGATCACCTTGTACATACAAAAATGAAGCCGCTTTACATTAACTGGGATCCTCAAAATGAACGGACTGAATCCTTGGTTGAAAAAGTTAAAGCGGGTATTCAACAATATAAGGAAGAATATAAGCTATACTTCGAGCGCAATAAAAACGAAGGGGATGTGATGTTTGAGGCGGCACCACGAGTTATTTTGATTCCAGGTGTCGGAATGGTCAACACAGGCAGAAACGTAGCCATGGCAAACGTGAGCGGAGCACTTTACCATCGAGCGATTGCGGTTATGAAAGGGGCAACAGCACTTGGGGAGTTCGTATCTCTCAGTGAAAATGAGTCATATAACGTTGAATACTGGCCACTCGAACTTTATAAATTGTCTCTTTCTCCGGCAGAAGCCGAGTTCTCACGCAAAGTAGCCTTCATTACAGGCGGTGCGGGCGGTATTGGCAGCGCAACAGCACGGCGTTTAGTTTCTGAAGGTGCCCATGTAGTTCTAGCTGATTTAAATATTGAAGGTGCTGAAAAAGTTGCGGATGAAATCAATAAAGAATCCGGGGAAATACGTGCTGCAGCTTTTAAAATGGATGTTACCAGTGAAGAGCAGGTACAGGATGCCTTTGAGAAATCAGCTCTTACATTTGGCGGAATTGATATTATCGTCAACAATGCCGGCCTTGCCACATCCAGCCCGTTTGATGAAACAACCTTAATAGAATGGAACCTAAACATGAATGTACTGGGGACAGGCTATTTCCTTGTAGCACGTGAAGCTTTTAAGCAAATGAAACAACAGGGAACAGGAGGAAATATGGTATTTGTAGGATCGAAAAACTCTGTTTACGCCGGAAAAAATGCTTCTGCTTACAGTTCTGTCAAAGCACTTGAAACACATCTAGCACGTTGTATTGCAGTGGAAGGCGGGGATTTCGGAATCCGTGTTAATTCTGTTTTGCCAGACGCCGTATTACAGGGATCTTCCATTTGGGGATCGGGTTGGCGTCAAGAGCGTGCCGCTGCATACGGAATAGAGCCAGACCAGCTTGAAGATCACTACAAAAAACGTACGACATTGCTGGTAAATATATTCCCGGAAGACATTGCTGAGTCCATAGCGTTTTTCGCTTCATCAAAAGCAGACAAAACAACGGGTTGCATGGTCACTGTAGACGGCGGTGTACCTGGAGCTTTTAATCGCTGAATAGTTTTTGCCTGTTTTCTTGGATTTTGTTGCTTTAAGTGTAGGGTTTGTCATAGGCGAAATCAATCTATCCAAAAATAATAGATTAAGTATGTACTGCCCATTGTGATAAGTGAAGATTATATGATTAGGAAAAGGTAGTAGGAATCATGGAGTGAACTATTCAATCCGTTAAAAAGGATGGGACGATATGACAATTAAAGAACAGTACGAAGCGGCGAAACAAGCGTATGCGAATTGGGGAATTGATGTGGATGCTGCACTCGAAACTCTGAAAAAAGTGCCTATTTCGATTCATTGCTGGCAGGGTGATGATATTGGTGGATTTGAAGTGAACAAAAGTGAATTATCGGGCGGAATTGATGTGACGGGTAATTATCCAGGAAAAGCCACTACGCCCGAAGAGCTACGCATGGATCTTGAAAAAGCGTTATCGCTTATTCCGGGGAAACATCGGGTCAATTTGCATGCCATTTATGCGGAAACAAATGGAGAAGCAGTCGAACGCGATCAGCTTGAGCCAAAGCACTTCGAAAACTGGTTGAATTGGGCTAAAGAAAACGGTCTTGGTTTGGATTTTAACCCGACACTATTTTCCCATGAAAAAGCAGCAGACGGATTGACACTTTCTCATCCAGATGAAGAAATACGTGAATTCTGGATTGATCATTGCATCGCCAGCCGAAAAATCGGAGAGTACTTTGGCCGTGAACTTGGCATGCCCTGCTTAACAAATATATGGATTCCAGACGGCTACAAAGATATTCCAAGCGACCGTTTGACACCAAGAAAGAGATTAAAAGAATCCCTTGATCGAATTTTTACGGCAGAAGTGGATGAAACATGTAATTGGGATGCAGTGGAAAGTAAAGTATTCGGTATCGGTTCCGAGTCATATGTCGTAGGATCGCATGAATTCTACCTTGGCTACGCACTGAAAAATAACAAGATTTGCTTAGTGGATACAGGTCATTATCATCCGACTGAAACTGTATCGAACAAAATTTCTTCGATGCTATTATACAGTGATAAACTGGCACTTCATGTTTCGCGCCCGGTTCGATGGGACAGTGACCACGTCGTAATTTTAGACGATGAGCTTCGTGAAATTGCGCTTGAAATTGTTCGCAATGATGCATTAAACCAGGTGATCATTGGTCTTGATTTCTTTGATGCCAGCATCAACCGTGTTGCTGCCTGGACGATTGGGACGCGTAATATGATTAAAGCCCTCTTATATGCCTTACTTGTACCGAACGATCATTTGAAAGAGATGCAAGAAAAAGGGGATTTTACAGAGCGCCTGGCATTAATGGAGGAATTTAAAACCTATCCATTTGGTGCAATTTGGGATTATTACTGTGAGCAAATGAATGTGCCGGTGAAGGAAAGATGGCTGATGCAAGTGAAAGATTATGAACGTGATGTGTTAGCAAAACGTTAAATTAACGGTTTATCCCGAATCGGCAACCCGATGTGGTGTGACTAATCCTGCTGAATTAATATCGGGTCTATCGATTCGTCCCGAGTGAATGGTCTGGAATTTCCGGATTATAAGGAAGAGATGGAGAAAAAGAAAAAAGATTTTTGTTTTAAATTAGAAAGGTAATTCCTTTATAAAATATACCTATAACGATCTATGACACAGGTCTTTCTATGGGTATATTTTATTTTTTTTGATTGCACGTTAATGAATAGACATGAAAGCAAGTTAATTTGTATTCGAAATGTAAAATCCGGAATGAGAGTATCGTACACCATATTGATTTAATCAGTTGAAAATTAAACTGAGGATTGAGGAAGAATCATTTTGGTAACCTTTTCTATAGACTCCCTTTCTAATTTTCCAATACAACTAAAAATGAAACACTATGAGTAAGTGAAACTATATAAAAATATTATTTGAATTTTAAAAATGTTTGTAAAATTTGAATTGACAAACCTTTCAAAAACAGTAAAAATCAATAATAAAAAGAAAAAAATGATGGGGTTCAAATGTACAATAGAGGTATTTTTAATACATATAGAAGAATATGAGAAAGACCTTCACTCTTGATGCTAAAATACGATTTTTCCAGTTTCTATTCCGCTTTTCGTGTAAGTTAGTAGCTGAACATAACAGAGAAGGTCATGGCTGGACAATAAATTGTAGGGAAACCTGAAAGTATATAAAGGTTTCCTATTTTAGTAAAGAAAGTAAGGTTATATTCCCGGTAAGATCTATTATTTATGAAACCGTTTTCTTAGGAAGAAGCAGCGGTGAATGTAACCGGATGAGAAAAGCATTTCTTAAGTCATTCCTTATTACAATATCCATGATACGTGCTAATGTTTAGAATTTAAGAAAGTAGGTAGCTAATCATGTTAAGGGTGCCCATCTTTTTTATTTTGTTTTTATTTATACTAAACGGCTGTGATCATTCTTCAGAATACGAGATTATTTACAATGATGAAGAAAGTATCGACGTCACTACAAAACCTGTAGAGAATAAAAAAGATTCGTATACGATAGCTGTTATACCTAAAATTGACGGAATTCCTTATTTTAAAGCGGTAGAGGAGGGGGCGTTGGAGGCGGGAAAAGACTTAGGTGTTAAGGTCATATATACAGGCCCACCTACCCCCAGCTCTGAAAAGCAGGAAGAGATTATAACAAAATTAATTGAAAAAAAAGTGGACGTAATTGCGGTATCTGCAAATGATCCATATAAATTAGGTAGGGTGCTGCAAAAAGCAAAGCATAAAGGAATCAAGGTGATCACCTGGGATTCTGATACTAATGCATCATCCAGAAGCTTTTTTGTGAACATGATAGATCCTGAGATAATCGGGAGGCATGTAATGGATACTCTCGCTATTGAAATGGAAGAAAAAGGGGAGTTTGCGATTATGACGGGATCTCCTACCGCTGCCAATCTTAATACATGGATTGATTGGATTCAAATCCAACAAAAAGAATATTATCCAACTATGAAACTAGTTGAAGTGGAATATACAAACGAAGATATTCATAAAGCGTATAAGGTAACACAAAATTTATTTAAAAAATATCCGGACCTAAAAGGAATTATTGGTATTTCGACGGTTAACCCTCCTGCTGCGGCTCAGGCTGTGAAAGATGCAGGGAAAATCGGCAAGGTTGCCGTAGTTGGTACATCGACTCCTAATTTAATGAATGAGTATTTACAGGAAGGGGCTTCCCAGACCATTACGTTATGGAGTCCACAAAAGTTGGGTTACTTGACTGTTAGCCTAGCAAAAAACTTATTGAATGATGAATTTCCTTATGAGGGACAGAACATTAAGAACATAGGTAAGATTAAATTCAACGGTGATATGGTCATTATGGGAGAGCCCATCGATTTTACAAAGGGAAATGTGAACCAGTATGATTTTTAAAGGGAAAAAGCCGATCCAGATAAAAAACCTGCGTTTAACGACAAAACTAGTTACAACCTATACATTATTAACGGTTCTACCTATGGCCTTCCTCGGGTTCATTGCATACTGGCAATACACTAAATCAATAGAAGAAGAAGTCGGCGAATATATTCCCCGTCTGGTCAAACAGGTTAATGGCAACATTGAAAATGACATTCAAAAACTAGAGGCATTACCTGATTTAATTTATAATTCCGGTGATGTTATGGCTATTTTAAGAGACAGCCAATCAAAAAAAAAATCGGTTTTGCTACACGATGAATATATCATGAAGAGTTATTTGACAAGGACCTATTTAAATAACAATTCATCTCATATTTTGGGTGCGTTTCTTGTTTCCAAGAATCGTACATTTGCAAGTACAAGTCTGCATTATGACAGTTTTGGTTTTGAAGATGGTTCCTTGCCATATGCAGAGGACCTAGGATTGTTAGGCGAGATGCAGTTGCTCCTTCCTAATCAGACTAATTTAACGTTTGAAGGGGATCCCTCCTATTTTATGTTGGTCAAACCAATTACTGATTTCGATAATAGAAAAAATCTAGGAACGCTCTATATAGCCATCGATGTAGCCTTTTTTGAGCAATCACTTCAGGATTTGCAGAAGGAAGAGAATGTAACGATGTGGATCATGAATAAGCAGGGGAAGATAATTTATCATAAGGATCATTCAAAAATTGGTTCTGTGGAAAAAGGGATACATGATTACCCATTACTGAATGGTAGTTTTCGTACAGAAATAGATGGAAAACGGAATTTAATCAGTATAAGTGAATCAAATGAGCTTCCATGGGTACTCGTTCACAGCATGCCAATCAAAAATATGACAGAAAAAACGGATGTTATCCGAAATGTGACAATTTTCGTTTTTATCCTGTTCACACTCATTACTACATTGATCTCTATCTTTTTTGCCTGGACCGTTACACGTCCACTAAACGAATTAGGAGATATCATGAAGCGAGTGGAAAAAGGTGATTTATTAGTAGATATACCCATACATTCCAAGGATGAAGTCGGGATGCTCGCGAACAGTTTTCGATCAATGCTTGCAGAGATAAGAGAGCTGATTCAAAAAAACTACCACATTGAACTGCGAAAAAAAACAGCTGAATTATACGCCCTTCAATCTCAAATAAATCCTCACTTTATGTATAATACGCTGGAAACCATAGGCATGGCTGTGGAAGAAGGAGAGAGCGATGAAGTCGTGAAGATGGTGACACTGCTTGGCAGAATGATGCGCTTTTCAATCAGTAATAAAGAAAGCTTGGTTCCTATAAACAGTGAGGTTCAGCACATTGAAGATTATTTAAGCATCCAACAATTCCGTTTTGAAGATCGTTTGCATTTTATGATAGAAAAAGGGGCAGATGTGGTTAATTATTATTTACCCAAGTTTGTTTTACAGCCAATCGTTGAAAATTCCATTAAATATGGACTGGAAAAAAGAAAGGAAATAGACATTCAAATATATATTTCTGAAGAGGAAACTCAGACATGTGAGGAAGATCTTTTGCTGATAGTCAGTGATAACGGACCAGGGATAACAGAAAGCAAATTAATTGAATTAAATGAAAAGTTACGTTTGGATCCAATGATGAAACGAGACTCTGGCTTTGGGATTATCAATGTAAATGCAAGAATTGGTATGATGTTCGGGGAACAATATAACCTTCAAATTAATAGCGAATACGGTAAGGGAACGAGTGTGGTTATACGACTTCCCAAAATAAATGCTCAACAAGTAAGCATGTACGTTCAAGGAGAGGAGTAGAACAGAGATGATACAAAGGGTCAGGACGGTCATTGTAGATGATGAACCAAGGATAAGAAGAGGCATAGAAAGACTAGTACAATCTTGTGGGGAAGAGTGGCAGGTTGTAGGTGTTTACTCCGATGGCCAAGAGGCCTACGATGCAATTATCAATCAAGTAGAAGAAGTTGATGTATTAATAACAGATGTACAAATGCCAGTCATGGACGGGTTAACGTTAATTCAACAGTTGAAAAAAACTAAACCAACGCTATTTCCATTCATTATAAGCGGGTATGATGATTTTCTCTATGTACAGACTGCCCTAAGGGAAGGCGCTGTCGATTATATATTGAAACCGATTGATCGAGAAAAGTTTAAACTGCAGTTGAAGACTGTGCTGGAAAAAGTAATTGAGGCGCGAAAGGAAAGGGAAAAGATAGGAGAAATAGAAGAAAGAGCCTCGATATTAACCCATGAAAAGCAGCTTCAACTGCTGATGGAAATAACGTGGAAAGATGCAATGGACTTATCATTACTTGAATGGACGCGGCAATTCCCAGAAGGAACCTATTCCCTGATCCATATTGGAATCGATCATACATCTGCCAAAACCCAAAGTTTTTCACCAGAAGATTGGGGGAGATGGAATGATGTTATAAAAAAACTGATAAAAGACTTACTAGATGATCATTCAACGCATTGGATGTGGAAAGATAGTCTACATGCCAGTTGGTTATTGATTAAGGATACTCCCCCTACAGCTTTGGAGCAATTGTGTATAACATTAAAGACAACTGTCCAACGGCAAACCCCTTTTACGGTTTCTATTGCCCTTGGGAGTGAGTTAAATGACCTTACTCTGTTAGTTAATATGAAAGATGAATTACGATCTACCTTGCAATATCGAATGATACAAGGAGGCAATAAAATTTTCAAAACTGAAATGCTTAAACATGTATCCTATGATAAAGTGATCGAAGTGCCGCCATCCATCTATAAATGGGCAGAAGAGACAGTAGAGGCGATGGAGCATGGGGAAGAAGCCGCCATTCGTTCTCTCAGGCAATTTTTTAACGAATTGAAAGATGTCACTTCCCCTTTCGTAATACAAGAATCGGTTCGTTATTTGTCTATTAGAATTATTAATAGATGGATCAAAAGTGATGGGTTTAAAGAGCTTCCGCTTTTACTTGAGGAAGCATTTAGCATTGCCGAGGATTCTTCTCATTTTAATCATTTAAAAAAGGAGACGGAGCGCTGGGTAATGAATATGTTAAAAAAGCAAGCAGAATTTCAAAATGACCAAACAGATCCCATACGCCAGGCAAAAGAATGGATTCTAAAACATTTAGGCGACAACGTCACAATAAAAAAAATTGCTAATCATGTCCATTTAAATTCAACCTATTTTTGTGAGTATTTTAAAAATCAGACAGGTGAAACCGTGCTTGACTATGTAACAAATGAACGGTTAAAAGTGGCGAAGGAATTATTAAGTCATACAGATTTAAAAATTTACGATATTGCTTCAAAAGTAGGCTATCAAGATACCAAATATTTTAGTCGGCTGTTTAAGCAATGGACAGGACAACTGCCGTCTCAATATCGAGATACTCATGAGTTTTTTGTGAAAAAGTAGAAGCTTCCATTCCGGAGCTTTTTTTTATGTCTACATTTAAAATGTCCCGAAGAAAATCCCCCCTACCCGAATTTTATCACCTACCAGCTTATGCCAATTCCCTTTATAGTGAAAGTATCAACAAAGAAAGCGCTTCCTTCATAAAGAAAACGCTTTCTTGATAAAAGACGAAATGGAACGGGAGTGTTTATATGACCTTAATTGGACCCTCACTTATGTGTGCAGATATGGGGAATTTACAAGAATCAGTAATGAGATTAGACCGTGCAGGTGTTGATTTCTTTCATCTAGATATAATGGATGGATCGTTTGTTCCTAATTTTACAATGGGCCCGGATCTAATTAAACGCATTAGGCAATTCTCGGATAAACCATTTGATGTTCACTTAATGGTTGAAAGACCGGAAGACCATTTAGATCTTTTCATTCAGTCGGGGGCAGATATGATTTCCATTCATGCAGAGGCAACTGCCCATTTACAGAGATCACTACAAAAGCTGAAGAATGATGGGATTAAGGCAGGGGTAGCCTTAAATCCATCAACCCCCATTACAGAGCTTGAACATGTATTGGATGTAGTCGATTATGTAACGGTGATGACGGTGAATCCTGGTTTTGCCGGACAGTCTTTTGTACCGCTTATGTATAAGAAAATAAAAAAGATAAAAGAATTAATTCAATCGGAAGGCTACCAAATTGATATTCAGGTAGATGGAAACATTGGGTTCGAAACCATTCCGGGTGTATTGAAAAATGGAGCCGACATGTTGGTTTGCGGTACGTCCTGTTTATTTAAAAACGATGTATTACTGGAAGATGCCGTGGGCCAACTCCGGGCATTCTTAGAGCAAATGAAAATGAAAAACGAGGGTTGTGCATGAATGGGATTGTAGTGGTAGGGAGTATTAATATGGATATTGTCGCAGTCACTAATCAGTATCCAGCCCATGGGGAAACGATCTTCGGAGAAAATATGAAACTATTAAGTGGTGGAAAAGGCGCAAATCAAGCAACGACGTGCGCTAAACTTGGAAAGCCAGTAAAGCTAATCGGTGCGGTTGGCGAGGACGCATTCGGGCATGAAATAGAACGTTCTCTTCTTCAAAATAACGTGAACATATCCTCCCTGAAACATGTTGCAGAACATCCAACTGGTTGCGCAGTCATAACAGTAGATGCTACAGCAGAAAACACGATGCTTGTCATTAAAGGGGCCAATGACGATTTGAAAAGAAGTGATATTGACCATTGTTTTTCTACCATCAGTGATGACTATGCTGTTTTACTTGTACAGATGGAAATTCCTAGTGATGCTGTTCTGCATGCCATGAAAAGGGCTAAAGAAAAAAATATGTTTATTATCCTAGACCCTGCCCCTGCAGAAGGGGTAACGACCGAAGCACTGACGTATGCCAATTTAATTACGCCGAATTGGCAGGAAACAAAAGTGTTGACTGGGATCGACGTCAACTCGAAGGAAAGTGCATGCAAAGCGGGTGTTTTCTTTAAGAATCATTTTGGCGTGGACAGCATTATTAAGCTGGGCCACAAAGGAGCATTGGTGTATCAAAACGGTGAAACAACCTTTATCGAGCCCATTGCTGTAAAGGCTGTAGATACAGTGGGGGCAGGAGACTCATTCGCAGGCGCCCTTGCCTGTGCCATAGCAGATGGGGAGACGATCGAATCTGCAGCAGTGTTTGCTTCAATTGTAGCGGCGATGAAGGTAACGAAAATGGGGGCCCAAGATGGTGTGCCAACGCTAGCAGAAGTGGAACATTTTTGTGAAACCAATAACATTAATTACTATGGAAAAAAACAAAAGTTGAATCAAATTTATGACTGATTAAGGTTGGAAAGGAGAGAAATATGTCTGATTTCTTATTGCAAATGACGAATGTCAGTAAAACCTTCCCTGGTGTAAAAGCATTGGATAGTGTTCAGCTTGAAGTGAAAAAAGGAGAAGTTCATGCACTAATAGGTGAGAATGGTGCCGGGAAATCAACGCTCATTAAAATATTAGCTGGTATTTATCGACCGGACCCTGGCGCCAGGTTTTACTTTGAAGGAAAAGAAGCAGAAATTCAAAAACCGATTGATGCTACGTTAAAAGGTATTTCAATCATTTATCAGGATTTAAGTTTATTTTCAAACCTATCTGTAGCTGAAAATATCTATATTGGCCGGGATAGTGACAAAAAACCATGGAAAAAGATTAGGTGGAAGGAGATGGAAGATACGGCAAAACGGGCACTTAAAGAACTAGAATTTGAGATTGATGTTAATACACCCGTTGAAAAATTAAGCATTGCTCAACAGCAGCTGATTGAAATCGCCAGAGCCCTCGCTTTTGATTCAAAATTGATTGTAATGGACGAACCGACTTCATCCCTATCGACCGGGGAAGTTGAAAAGCTTTATAAAGTTATACAAAAATTAAAGGATCGCGGAATTTCCATAATCTTTGTCAGCCACAAGTTAAAAGAGTTATTTACTGTTTCCGATCGATTTACAATATTGCGCGATGGAAAATATGTAGGTACTTACGAAACCGAAGAACTTGATGAAGATAAATTAATCACACTAATGGTGGGACGTCAGATTTTATATAAAAAGAATATGGTAAAAGGAAAAACGGGAAAAACTCTTTTGGAACTGAATGGATTATCAAAAGAAGGTAACTTTAAAGATGTTTCTTTTGAATTGAAAGCTGGAGAAGTCCTTGGGATTACTGGACTTGTCGGATCTGGAAGAACAGAGCTTGCACAGTCAATATTCGGGGTCAACAGGCCCTACGATGGAAGTATGAAAATAAATGGGGTTTCTACTAAAATCAAGTCTTCTGAACATGCTGTAAAACAAGGGATTGCGTATATTCCAGAAAGCAGAAAAACGCAAGGACTCATCCTTCGACAGTCCATAATTAATAATATTTCATTACCTGTTTTGAAACAATTGAGAAATAAATTCAAATTAATTAAGAGAAAGAAAGAAGTTAAGCTGGCTGATCACTATATGAAAACGCTAGATGTTAGACCGGCTTTGCCTAAAAGAGCAGCGGGTGACCTGTCAGGAGGAAATCAGCAGAAAGTCGTGATCGGCAAGTGGCTTTCTACCAAACCACAAATCCTAATTATTGACGAACCGACGAATGGGATTGATATTGGGGCGAAGTCTGAAATTCATAAGTTAATGAGGGAACTGGCGGCTGAAGGAATGGGCATTATTGTGATTTCTTCAGAGCTTCCAGAAGTACTTGCTGTCAGTGATCGAATTTTGGTCATGAGACATGGAAGAATAGCAGGTGAACTTGGAATAGAAGAAGCGACACAGGAAAATATCATGAATTATGCTCTGCTTGGTTCCCAATCGCCTTCCAAAAAAGGGCTTCCGCTAAAAGAGGAGGTACGTGCATGAACGCCATTTTGAAGTCGAAGGAAATCAGCATCGCTATGATTGTATTGCTTCTATGTATTACATTGACATTCTTAAGCCCGTATTTTTTAACTGTAGACAATTTGCTGGATGTACTAAAAGGGAATGCTGTCCTTGGAATTCTGGCGGTGGGTATGACACTTGTCATCATCACTGGCGGGATTGACGTATCGGTCGCCGCTGTTACAAGCGCTGTCTGTGTCATCGTTGGGAAGGTAATGATGCTCATGCCAGACCATCCCATCTCTATCCTATTACTCTTTTTGATTGGGCCATTTCTTGGGGTTTGTTTAGGTGCACTGAATGGACTGCTTGTTGCAAAGATTCAAATTCCAGCTATTGTCGTGACACTTGGAATGATGAGTATCATTAATGGGCTCGTGTTGTACATTACGAATGGACAGTATTTGAACAGCAGCAGTTTTCCAACCGTATTCATCAAGTTTGCTAGTTTTGAAGTGTTTGGTGTATCTATTATCATTCTTATTTTTATCGCCGTTGCCCTGTTTACTTGGTATATTTTGAAATACACATTAATCGGTCGCGAAGTATTGGCGATTGGCGGTAATAAAGATTCAGCCATTCGGGTTGGGATAAATTTTGACAAAGTTCAAATCTTTGTCTTCTCCTATATGGGCTTTCTCGCAGGAATAGCAGCCATAGCTCAAACAGCTTATACAAAGGCTGTGGATCCAAATGGAATGCTTGGTCTTGAGCTGATGGTCATAGCAGCCGTTGTTTTGGGCGGTGCGAACATCATGGGGGGGCGCGGTACCATTTTGGGAACGGTTTTGGGCGTTCTTCTGCTAGGCATTGTACAAAATGGTCTTATCTTGGCAAAAATTGATACCTTTTGGCAAAAAGTATTCACTGGATTGATTATATTACTGGCGGTGTCATACGACCACATTCAATATAAGCGCTCAAAAGATAAGTTAGCAAAAATTGAAGTGGAAGCGTAAGAAAGAGGTGAAAAAATGAAACGGATATCAATATCAAAAGAAAATACTTTAGGTGTAATTACAGCAGGCTTGTTTGTGTTAATGAGTTTTTCGATACCTGGATTCTTTTCTTCAAATAATTTAACTAATATGATGTTCCAGCTTCCGGAGTTTGGTTTAATCGCTTTAGCTATGATGGTGGTGATTGTAACTGGAGGGATTGACCTTTCGATTACATATACGGCTGCTTTGTCTGGCGTGACGATCGCACTTATGGCAAGCAGCGGATACCCAATGCTCGCCGCAATCTTAATCGGTGTTTTAGTCGGACTGAGCTGCGGATTGATTAACGGCGTACTCATCTCAAAAATTGGTGTTTCGCCAATACTGGTGACACTCGGAACGATGGTCCTTTTTGAAGGTGTGATCTTAAGCATTACAAAAGGAAATTCGATTTCAGGATTCAGTGAGGGTTATAGCTTAATTGGAAACGGTTACTATATGGGGGTCGTTCCTCTTTCTATCATTATTTTTGTACTATTTTCCATATTAACAGCTATATTGCTGTCAAAAACCAAATGGGGCAGAAGCGTTTATATGGTGGGAAGCAATCCGATCGCCACATTATTTTCAGGGGTAAATAATAGCACGGTATTAATGAGGGTTTATTTATATGCGGCACTTCTTGCCACAATTGCTTCTATTATAATGACATCCCGTTATAATACAGCAAAAGTGGATCTGGGATCTTCTTATTTATTACAAAGTGTAGCGGCAGCCGTGCTTGGCGGAACGGAAATTCAAGGTGGTTATGGCAAAGTTATCGGCACTGTATACGCAGTGATCATTTTCCAAATGTTATCAAGTGGATTGAACTTAATGGGTGTACCGCGTTCGATCGTAACTGTAATGATGGGGGTTATTTTAATCACGGTATTGGTCATAAACTTCGTGAAAACGAAATTAGATGAAAAAAGTCAAAAGAATGTACCTTCAAACTCTGTAGCGTAATGTACAGGACCATGTAATCTTTGAAAATACTTTAGAAAAAATAAGAAAAATTCAAGGGGGATCATTATGAAGAAAATGACGGGGATCTTGGCAACTGCTATTTTAGCTGGTGGACTGTTAGCAGGCTGTGTATCACAAGAAGGAGCAACGGGAAACAGTGAAAAAGGAACTAGTGGCGGAGGTGGTAATGAGAAGTTGAAAATTGCCGTAGTTCCAAAGTTAATGGGGATACCATATTTCAATGCTTCTGAAAAAGGAGCGATTCAAGCAGGTAAAGACCTTGGTGTGGAAACCATTTACACAGGACCTACGGAACCGGATGCTGCACAGCAAGTAAAAGTCATTGAAGATTTAATTAGTCAAGATGTGGATGTAATCGCGGTAGCTCCAAATGACGCAGCATCACTCTCACCAGTCCTTCAAAAGGCGAAGGATGAAGGAATAATTGTAATGGACTGGGATACACCAGCTGATCAATCCCTTGTAGAATTATCCGTCCATCAAATAGACGATGAGGCATACGGTCGCCATATCGCTAAATCCCTCGTAAAACAAATGGGTGTTGAAAAAGGGCAAATCGCGATTTTAACAGGGGGGCTTTCAGCTGCAAACTTAAACACATGGATTGATGCAGCAAAGAAAGAACTGGAAGAGAATTATCCTGGTATTGAATTAGTTTCGGATAAAATCGCGACGGATGAAAAACAACAGGTGGCATACCAAAAAACATTGGATTTAATAAAATCAAATCCTGAATTAAAAGGAATCATGGCTTTTTCTACTCCGGCACCTCTTGGGGCAGCCCAAGCTGTTCAGGAAAAAGGACTGCAAGATGATATTACGGTCGTTGGAACGGCTCTACCGAAAGACTCTTCACCATATTTAGAAGATGGATCTCTAGATGTAGCCATTCTTTGGGAGCCAGACAAACTAGGTTATTTAACCGTTGCCCTTGCCAAACGTTTAGCTGAAGGGGAAAAACCAGAAGATGGTTTGAAAGTTGAAAATGTAGGTGAAATTGATGTGTGGGAAGATGGAAAAACAATCATCATGGGACCACCGACAGATTTTACGAAAGACAATGCAGCTGATTTTAATTTTTAGTGTTTGATAGACCAAAATGTCCCCTCTCAACTATCTAGAGGGGGCTTTTTATTAAAAATCATTGAGTGACTGGCATGTTAGGAGATGTTGAAGGGATGAATGAGAGATATACAATTGGAATTGATTATGGAACTGAATCTGGCAGAGTGCTGTTAGTAGATATAGCGAACGGAAATGAATTGGCAACACATGTTACACCATATCGTCATGGAGTAATGTCTAATAGGCTTCCAGACGGTCGTAAACTTGAAAAAGATTGGGCTCTCCAGCATCCAGGTGATTATTTGGACGTTTTATACACTTCTGTTCCTGAAGTGATTCGGTTAAGTGGAGTAGATGCAAATGATGTGATTGGCATAGGAATCGATTTTACCTCATGCACCATTTTGCCAATTGATAAGAAGGGAGATCCCCTTTGTTTTGATGAGAAATGGAAAAGGGACCCTCACAGTTGGGTGAAATTATGGAAACATCATGCCGCACAAAAAGAAGCGGATGATATTACACGCATTGCACAGGCAACGAATCAGCCATTCCTGCAACGATATGGCGGGAAAATTTCTTCTGAATGGATGTTTCCTAAGATATTGCAAGTGTTGCGAGAATCACCTGATATCTATGAAGAAACGGATCTATTTATGGAAGCCGGGGATTGGATTACCTTCCGACTGACGAATGAGCTGGTACGCAGCAGTAATATGAGCGGTTATAAAGCACTTTGGGATAAAGAAGATGGATATCCGGACCCTGCTTTTTTAGCGGCTCTTGATGAACGCCTTCTGGATATACTGGATACAAAAATGCGTGGTGAAGTGTTACCCATCGCTGGGCGGTCGGGTGGTTTAACAGTAGGGATGGCTAAGAAGATGGGGTTGAAACCTGGTACGGCTGTTTCTGTAGCCATAATCGATGCCCATGCAGGTGTTCCAGCTGTGGGAGCTGTCCATCCAGGTCAATTTGTGATGACGATGGGAACCTCTACTTGCCACATGTTGATTGCTGAGAAAAAACAAACAGTAGAGGGTATTTGCGGAGTAGTGGAGGATGGAATCATTCCCGGATCATTCAGTTATGAAACGGGACAGGTGGCGGTTGGCGATTCGTTTGCCTGGTATATTGAGCAAGCTGTTCCGGAGTATGTAAAGAAAGAAGCTGAGCAAGAAGGTGTCAATCTACATGGCTTATTGGAAAAAAAGGCTTTCTGCTTAATACCTGGTCAATCAGGGTTAGTGGCCTTAGATTGGTGGAATGGCAACCGAACAGTCCTTGTGGATGCGAACTTGTCAGGTGTAATTGCAGGGATTACTCTTTCTACGAAGCCGGAAGAAATATACCGTGCACTTTTAGAATCAACAGCTTTTGGAACAAGGAAAATCCTTGAAACATTTGAGAATGATGGTATAGAGATAAACGATTTGTTTGCCTGTGGCGGATTACCTCAAAAAAATAAACTATTAATGCAGATATATGCCGATATTTTAAATCGCGAAATTAAAATCGCGGATGGGGAACAAGTGGTTGCATTAGGAGCAGCCATATACGCAGCCACAGCTGCCGGCCGTATAAATGGTGGGTATGATTCCATAGAGGAGGCTGCCTCTAAAATGGCAAAAGTAAAAGAAGAGTCTTTTATACCGGTAAAAGAAAATGTAAGGATCTATAAACAACTCTATGCCTATTATTTAGAGCTGCATGACTTCTTTGGCCGTGATCACAATTCCATAATGTATGGTTTAAAGAAATTGAGGAGTGTGGACTAATGATACATATTGCGGTGGATATTGGTGCTTCAAGTGGCCGGCTGGTCTTAGGGAAGATGGAGAACGGGAAATTAGTAATTGAAGAAATTCATCGATTTGCGAATGGCTTCACCAAACAAAGTGAAACATGTTTTTGGGATATTGATCATTTATTGAATGAAATCTTAAAGGGGTTGGAATCAGCAAAAAAGCTTGGGTACGACCACTGTACACTTGGCATTGATACGTGGGGAACGGATTACGTATTGTTGGATGATGATGGACAGAGAGTGCAAGAAGTTATCTCTTATCGTGATAAGCGCACCGAAAATACAATCGAAAAGGTCACAAGAACACTACCTAAAGAAATCATTTATCAAAAAACGGGGATTCAATTCTTATCATTTAACACGTTATACCAATTGTACGAAGAAGATCAAAAGAAGCTGAAAGGTACCAGGAATGTCATGACTGTGCCTGATTATTTAGGTTACTGCCTAACGGGAAAAAAGGTCACAGAAGTTACAAGTGCTTCTCCGATGCAATTATTGAATGTAAACACGAAGAAGTTTGATGAAGAGTTACTGAACCTGGTTGCATTATCTAAAGATCAATTCCCGCCTTTTGCTAATCCGGGAGAACGATTAGGGAAACTGATGAAAGAACGTTTTTCTACTTTTGATCTTCCCGATACAGAAGTGATTATCGTTGCTTCACATGATACTGCTTCCGCCATAGTCGGTTCACCTGGTAATGGAGAGGAATGGGCCTATATTAGTAGCGGAACGTGGTCGTTGCTTGGGATTGAAAGCGATAAACCGATCGTGAATGAGTTAGCCCTTAAAAACAATTATACAAATGAATGGGGTGCATACGGAACCTTTCGCTTCCTGAAAAATATTATTGGCATGTGGGTTATTCAAGAAGTCAGAAGACATTTGAAGGAAGACTATAACTTCGAGCAGTTTGTATTTGAGGCAGAGAAAATAAATGAGTGCAGGCAGTTCATCAACTTTAATGATAAACGATTTTTAAATCCAGAAAATATGATTCAAGAAATTCAGCAGTATTGTCGCGAGACGAATCAGGAGATTCCACATACAGTGGGCGAATTAGCGAACTGTATATTTACAAATATGTCTATTATTTATGCGATGTCCATTCGGCAAATAGAAGAGATAACGGGGAAAAGAATCGAGCAACTTCATATTGTCGGTGGAGGAGCGAAAAATGAATTCGTTAATCAACTTACGGCAGACCTTAGCGGGAAAATCATATACGCTGGACCAGCAGAGGCTACAGCGATTGGGAATATACTAGTGCAAATGATTTCAGGCAATGAAATAAGCGATTTACAAACGGCACGTAAGTTAATACAACACTCGTTTCTTGTAAAAAAATATGAGCCAAAAGAAAAAATTGGATCATCCTTGATTGAAAAATTCAAACAAGCAATTTCCATGAAAGAATATAAATAATAGGAGTGATCAAAGTATGAAAGAAAATCTGCATCCAGCCGAACAAATTGTTATGATCATGGAACGTGTCTATAAGTATGGCATGACAACAATTTCAGGAGGAAACCTGTCTATTCTAGATGAAAATGGTGACCTTTGGATTACTCCATCGGGCATTGATAAAGGAACATTAACCATGAATGATATCATGTGCGTCAAAAAAGACGGTACAGTCATAGGGAAACATAAACCATCGGTAGAGCTTCCCTTTCATCAGGGAATTTATGAAGCTAGGCCGGATATTAAAGCTATCGTACATGCACATCCCCCGGCATTGGTTTCCTTTAGTATGGCACGCAAGGGACCAAACCCAAAGTTGCTTTTACATTCATATAAGAGTGTAGCGGACTCCCTTCAGGTTGCACCCTATGCGATTCCTGGAAGCGACAAATTAAAAGAAAATATTTCGGCTGAATTTGCAAAAGGAGGGGATGCAGTCATATTGGAGAATCATGGTATAGTGGTAGGGAAACCCACTATTTTTGATGCCTTTATGTTGTTTGAAACGCTTGAAGATACTGCATGTATGGAAATAAATGCGAGAAATATAGGGGAACCCTTTGAACTGACCGAACAAAATTTACAAGAAATAGATTTATATAAAGTGGATAAATTAACACAGATAGAAATGAAACACCATTCTGTCGAAGAGGATTCTTGCCGTCAAGAAATGATCAGGTTATTGGAACGGTTATATGATCGTCAGCTTTTTACAAGTATCTCAGGCAGCTTTTCAACACGACTTAAAGATGGATCTATCTTAATCACGCCTTCTCAACAAGACCGTAAATATATTAAGGAAGATGAATTGGTTCTTATTCATCAGGAGTTTAGTGAAGCTGGCAAGGAACCCTGTGAGTTTTATGAACTTCATCAAAAAATATATGAGTTAAACCCGGAGCTTACATCGGTAATCATTGCCAACCCAAGATTTTTAATGGCCTATGCAGTGACAGATGTTAAATATAATACACACATAATTCCAGAGGCCTACATTGTTCTTCGGGATATAGATAAAGTGCCTTTTGGAATGGGGGAAGATCATAATAGAATGATTGCCGATAAACTAGCAGAGGATAATCCTGTCCTATTAATTGAAAATGGGTATGCAGTTGTCTCAGGAAAAAGTTTACTGAGTGTATTTGATAGGCTAGAAGTAGCTGAATATAGTGCAAAAGCATTAGTGTACTCAAAAAGTATTGGCGAAGTAATCGATATTAGTGATGAAGATATTGAAGAAATTATTGAAGGATTTAAGTTAATTACCAAATAACGATATTAATGAAAAAGGCTGTTCCTAAGCTCTCTATTTATATAGAGGGCTTAATATATGTTACAATACAAAAACAAACAAAAGTAAACAAAGATTATATAGATAGGAGAAAGTTGGTATGCTTGTAGCTCAAAGACACCAAAAAATTGTGGAACTCGTAAATGAACGTTCGAGTATTCGTGTTATAGAATTAAGTGAGATCTTTTCAGTTACGGAGGAAACAATCCGGCGTGATCTCGAAAAGCTTGAGAAAGAAACAAAACTTATACGCAGCCACGGCGGTGCGGTTAGCCTGCAAGAAGATGATTCGGAAATCCATTTTTCCGAAAGAGTGATAACAAATGTCAACGAAAAAAAAGTGATAGCATATGAAGCGGCAAAGCGGGTAGTGGAAGGTGACAGGATTATTTTAGATGCAAGTACAACTGCCTGGTATATGTCAAAAGCCTTACCAAACATACCGCTAACGGTTATTACCAATTCCACCAAAGTGGTTATGGAATTGAGTAAAAAAGAAAAAATAGAGGTTATTTCAACAGGGGGAAGATTGCTGTCAAAGTCTTTATCATTTGTTGGTCCGATAGCAGAGAAATCATTAACGATGTATCATGTCAACAAAACGTTTTTGTCTTGCAAGGGGATTCACCTAGAAGAAGGACTCAGTGATTCTAATGAGGGGCAGGCTCTATTAAAAAAGAAAATGATTGAAAGGTCGGATTCAGTGATCTTGATGGTGGATTCCTCAAAGTTTGGAAAAAAGGCGTTTTCGCTAATCGTACCGCCTAGTGAAGTGGATGAGATCATTACGGATGTAGAAATCGATGAAGCATCAAGACAAATGCTTGAAAATAGTCATGTAAAAGTGACGATAGTAAAATAAAAACAGTCTTGCATCAGTTTAAATTTATCGCAAGCGAATAGACGAATTTATGGAAATAGGTTGGGTACCCAACCTATTTTTTGTTACGTTGGAACACTGTATATTTGATTATACAGAGTGAATAGAAAGATAAAAATTTGAAAGAAACCGATGACCACCATTTATATTTCATCGAGAACATTTTGCCGAAGTGATGGATAGCATAGCTGACATATACCTTTCTTTGCAATCGTATACGTTGGAAATGAGTTAACCGGATGTGAAAGGTGACATAAGGCTATTCAGTTTCGTGACATACTGGCTGTTAGGGGTAGGATGGAGACGTTACGGGAATGTGAATAACTCCATGTCAAGCAATAAGAGGAGGAAAGGGAGGAGCATTTCTATGATTCGCAGAAAAATCTTATTGCAAATTTTGCATTTCTTTTAAAATGGTGGATAGTGAAATTTTTTTCTGGAACATGCATATAATCGAAGGTGAAAAGGGTTATTTGCTCCTTGGTGATAGTTGAAATTGGAAAACCTTTCCGGTAACATATATTAAGAATCATATAATAGGAGGTTGTCCATTGGCTTTACAAATTAAAGAAGTTACGAAAAAATTCGGGGAATTCACAGCTGTCAACCAGCTTGATTTAACTATTCCCGAGAAAGAAATGTTCGGTTTTTTAGGTGGGAACGGAGCGGGGAAAACGACTACGTTCCGAATGATACTCGGCCTGCTTGACCCGACTGAAGGGGAAGTGATCTGGGATGGTAACAAAATCGATTATACGACAAGTTCATTGATTGGCTATCTTCCTGAGGAACGCGGACTATATCCAAAACTGAAGGTCCGTGATCAAATTGTGTATTTGGCTAGATTAAGAGGGATGAACAAAAGGGATGCTTTGAAAGAATTGGAGTATTGGCTAGACCGCTTTATGGTTCCCGAGTATATTGATAAGCGAGTTGAAGAGCTTTCAAAGGGAAATCAGCAAAAAATCCAGCTGATCGCATCCATGATTCATAAACCTGAATTACTTATCCTTGACGAACCTTTCAGCGGACTGGATCCCGTGAATGTGGAAATACTGAAGAAAGCCGTCATCGACTTAAGGGACAGCGGTACGACAATCGTTTTCTCGAGCCATCGCATGGAGCATGTTGAGGAGATGTGTGAGCATCTTTGCATCATGCATAAAGGTTCTCCTGTTGTGGCTGGAAAATTAAAAGAAATCAAGCGTTCATTTGGTAAAAAGAATGTGTCAATTAAAGCTGATTTTGATTTATCCTTTTTGGATAATTATTCAGGTGTAACAAAAGTAAAGAACACGATGGAAGGAAAAATTCTTCAAGTCACTGGTGAAGATGTGGCTGAGAACATGATTCGTGATCTTGTTCCAAGAGGTTTCGTCCGGAAGTTCGAATTGGAAGAACCATCGCTGACGGATATTTTCATTGAAAAAGTGGGTGCCGTCTATGAATAACTTTTGGATTGTCCTTTCCCATACATATCTATCAAAATTAAAAACGAAATCCTTTATCATTTCTACAATCATTATGATGGCCCTGATTCTTGTCCTTACGAATATTTCGAATCTTATTGATAAATTCGACAGTGATGATCAGGAAAAGGTTGCCGTCATCGATAAGACTGAAGGTAGCTTATTTGATTCTTATAAAAAAGCGGTAGCAGGTGTGAACGATGACCTATCGATAATATCCGCCCAGGATGAAAAGGAAGCGGAGGAAATGGTCAGCGCAGAAGAAATCGTTGGTTATTTGTTAATCGAAAAGGACGAAGCCGTCGGCTTCAAGGGAACGTATAAAGCGAATCAAATTTCAGATTCTGCGGTAAGTAATGATTTGCTTTTAGCGCTTACCCAATTGAAGGGTCAAATAACTGCGAAGGAATTGAATTTGACAGAGCAGCAAATCGCTCAATTAAATACGCCGCCAGCATTTGATACGATTGCGCTTCAGAAAAATGCAAAAACGGAAGAGGATCTCAATCAGGCACGCGGTCTCGTGTATGTGCTCCTATTCGTCATTTACTTCGGTGTATTGATGTATGCAACGATGATTGCAATGGAAGTGGCTACTGAGAAAACCTCACGGGTCATGGAAATCCTGATTTCAAGTGTCCCGCCAGTAACACAGATGTTTGCCAAAATAATGGGTGTTGCTTTGCTTAGTCTTACGCAAATGATTTTATTTTTTGGAGTGGGCTATTTCTCGATTAAACAAAACTTGACAGGTATGGATGAAGGATTCTTTTCATTTTTCGGTTTCGGAAGCACCGATATCTCAACAATCATTTATGCGATCATCTTCGCTTTGCTTGGTTATTTTCTGTACGCGACTCTTGCGGCATGTCTTGGGTCCGTTGTCAGCAAAATTGAAGATGTCCAGCAAATGATTTCACCGATGACCATGTTAGTCGTCATTGCCTTCATGATTGCGATGTTTGGACTGGGGAATCCGTCAGCGAGTTATATTACGATTACATCATTCATTCCATTTTTCACGCCAATGATCATGTTCTTGCGCGTAGGGATGCTTGAAGTTCCATTCTGGGAAATCGCCATCAGCATTGCTGTGTTGATCTTAACCATTGTTTTACTAGGAATAATCGGGGCAAAAATCTATCGTGGTGGAGTCTTGATGTACGGAAGCTCAAAATCACTGAAAAGCATCAAGAATGCCTTGCAATTATCAAAGAAAAATTAACATGAAACCTGGATCCTTCATTCCTGTTGAAGGTATTCAGGTTTTTTAATAAGATAATACCATTCAAATAAAAAATATTTTGAGATTAATGAAAATGGAAAAGTAACATAGATATAAGGGAACATAAATATATTCCATTTATGAAACCGCGATTAGGAGTGAACTATAATGAGCAATCTGGTAACGTTGACGATAGCTTCAGAAGCGTTTCTCTTGCTATCCTTCATCATTATTATTTTATCAAGCAGGAATCCGAAAAAGAATGTTCTCTTTGTCATCCTATTCATCATTGGAGCTGCACCGCTTTTATATTTAGCCATAGATCATGTGAAAAACGATTATATGGATGCAAATATAGGATTGGGTCTTGCCTTTATGTATACCTGGATATATAGCGCAGTTGCCTTTATCATTGCCATCATTCTTTTATTGAAAAAGAAAAGGAATAATAATATTTCAAAAGAACAGTAATATTCCCATTATCCAATCAAGTTCCGGTTTTTAATTAGCTTTTTTGGATTTGAGGATATATGGGTTCCACATTTACGTTCTTAAGAGTGGAGTCCAAACTTCTCGATCATGGTAATTACTTAAAAATATGGTGGTACCCCTTAAAGAAGTATCACCAAGCCAATACGAAAAAGGGTTGCCCCTAAAAGTCATTTTACTGACTTTTAGGACAGCCCTTTTTTGTTTTTAAATCCTTTTTAAATCAATGAAAATAAATGTAAAGCAGGTGAGGGTTAATGAACACACTATTGTTCGTAACAGATTTATACTATGAAGCAAAAGGAAGAAATTATTATGAGGAGGATTTGTTCCTTACTTCGAAGCTTAGAGAAGATTTTAAGTTGGGCATTTGTCATCCTGAAGACACTGAAACGTTTGAAAAAGATTTTGACTTAATAGTATTTCGAAATGCTGGTCCAGTAGCGAATTTTAAGGATACGTATCAAGCATTCCGCAATAGAGTAGTTTCTGGATATTTTGAAAACATACAATTAATTTAACGGAAAGTCTGATATGAACGGGAAGGAATACTTAATTGAACTAACGAATGCTCAATTTCCTGTTATTCCAACTATAGAAACTCTTGATTCTTTAGATAAACTCCCTAATGTAGAGACGTATATTGTAAAGCCAAAAGATGGTGCAGATTCAATCGGTTTGGAATTTGTAACGAAAGATGAATTGAGAGATAAAGTTGATTCAGAATCAAAAAACACATTAGTACAACCATTTATCAACTTTGAGTATGAGGTTTCATTTTATTTTATCGATAAAGAATTTCAGTATGCTCTTTATGCACCAGATAAAGAACAAAGATGGGAATTAAAAGAATATGCACCTATTGTAGAAGATTTAACTTTTGCAAACAAATTTTTTGAATGGAATAATCTTGATTGGGGGATTCAACGAGTTGATGCTTGTCGGAATGAACAAGGTGAACTTTTATTAGTTGAATTAGAAGATTTAAATCCCTATCTTTCCTTGTTAGAATTATCTGATGAAACACTGAAGAACTTTGTAGAGGCAATGAAAAAGTCATTACTGAAAACTCTTCAGCTTAAATTTAAATTTTTCTTATAGAACTATCAGGTGCGTAGTAGTAAAAGAAGGAGCAGTCCCAAAAAAATTTTATAAGGAAAAAAGTCGTTCATGAACAAATCTAAAGATATATAAATGTGATTCTTAGCCATACTAATAAAGATTAAAATATAGTTAGGAGGCAATATTATGGGAAGATCAAACAATCAAAAATCATCTAGCAGAAAAAAATCATTAGCTCAAACTCCCAATAACTTAAAAATCGAACCGGATCGTGTGAATGAAGAGTTTTCGCGTGAGCTAGGTGAAAGTGCGAAAATAAGAGCTACAAGACCTAAATGATACTACAAAAAAAGTGATTGATTACACTCTTTTTTAAAATTTTAGTAAAACAAATCGCGCTGTTTTTTAATAATTTCTATAGAACCAACCTTGCGTTTGTTGAAGAAGATGTTTCACAAGGACCCTATTAATATGGTCCTTTTTTCTTTGTGAAAAATCAACAGCATTTAACCAGTGCCTTTAAATAAAAAAATGTGGCAATAGTATAAGATCAGAGCAAAAAACACGGTTTTATGCTTTGAAGCTAGACTTTTTCCCTGATGTACCTAATAAAATTACATAACTCAAGTATTCGTTAAACACAATGCGTTTTACAACAAAAATAATGGTATGTCTCTAATAAAGTTGTATGAACGAATATAAGATTAATTTTTTAAAAAAACAAACTAGTTCTGAAGCAGGTGACGTCCTGCATCGACCACTTGGCTCTTCAAAAAAATGGCCGCATTTGGATCCAATTACCTTTATCCCTGCATAAACGACACCATTTCCTATTGATGGTGAAGAAGACGTTGATGTTAAGGTAACCATTGGACCAAAAAGCAAAAAAAACAAATTCCTCTTATGATTACAGGGATGACCTATGGTATCGCACTTAGTGAACAAACAAGGCTTTCTTTGGCGGAAGCAGCAAAAAATGTAGGAACCGCGATTAATTCCGGAGAAGGCGGAGTAATACCTGAAGAATTAGATAAAGCAGGAAAATATATTTTACAATTTTCAAAAACAGAATGGTCAAAGGAAGAAGAGCTTATTAAGCCTGCCGACATGATTGAAATTAAGTTCGGACAAAGCGCACTAGCTGGGATGGGTGGAAAAATTTCACCCGAAAATTTAACAGGTCGGGCTCATGAAGTGGTGTGGCTTAAAGAGAATGAGGATGGAGTCTTTTTGAACATTTTTTTGAAAATCAAACATTGAAAGATATTAAAAAACTTGTTAATGAACTTCGGAGCATAACTGGCGGTGTTCCCATTGGTGTGAAAATGGGGGCAGGTGGAAAAATTGAAGAAGATATAGACCATTTAATTGAACTCGGTGTTGATTTCATTACGATTGACGGCGGCCAAGCAGCCACACACGGTGCACTACTACCCATTTTATCCGATGACATGGGAATACCGACATTACATGCAGTTGTCCGGGCTGTTTAATCATTTAGAAACGAGAAAAATGAAGGGTCAAATTAGTTTAATTGTCTCAGAAGGGCTAATAGTACCTGGGCACTTTTTAAAAGTACTTGCACTCGGTGCTGATGCTGTTTATGTAGGATCTGCCATATTATTTGCTGTCTCACATAGTCAAGCATTGAATGCTCTTCCCTTTGAACCACCTACACAAGTTGTTTGGAATCAAGGTGAATTCAAGGATCAATTTAAGATAGAAGATGGAGTAAAAGCAGCAGAGAAATTCTTTACAGCAAGTATAGAAGAAATGAAAATGAAAACGCTCCTTAAAGGAGTTTTCAAAAAAATATTTAGTTTTCCTATGATGAATTGATTGCAAAATGATTGGAATTCCTTTTTCATTTGAACCTTGGGAATACAAACCAAAAGAGTAATAATTGAGTGTGTACGCAGCTATCAGCAAATGTACGAAAAACAGGAACAGAATCATATATACAATATAAAATAGTTGAAAAATTAACTAAAGAATGAATGACCTTGAAGGATGGATATCCACCCAACCTGTTTGAGGGAGATGCTAAGTTTACTAATCCCTTGGCGAATCTCGATATCTTTATAATGAAAATTGTAGTTCCTTTAAAAAGGGTTTGTTTAGTCATCAATTATTTACCCTTTACCTAGTCCATATTTGAATATATGCATAATAAATGTAAGTCTATATTGGTTATTATAATGGAAGTGCAAAAGCTGCCGAGGAGGTAGCTTCTTTTTCCTTTCCAATAAGGTCGTTTATGTAATTACTATATTTGCTAAGGTTCTGATGATTATAGATTTCCATTTCTTCTTTTTACTAAGGATTTGTAAACGGTGATATATCTACTCCATCTCAATTAAATGTATTTTGTTTTAGTAAACTAAAATATCAAATTAGACTAAGGTTTATAGCAAAAGCTTGTCTCCATTCATAGGATAAAGAAAGGCTGTAATCAATGTTATTGGATTCAGCGTTCCTAAACGGGTTTTAAGTGTGGATTCCCCTCAATTGTTATTACAAAAGGAGGTGTTTCTGCCCGTCTTAGGGTTAATATGAAGGGAGAGGCTAGAATTGCCAAATGTTCAATTAGTACCCTTCCAAGTAGAAGGAATAACAGAAAATACCTTGGAAGTTCCACGAGGTATTAGAATGATTCGTGCACGCTCTATTTGGAGAGAAGGGTTTAAGGGTGAGAACATAGTAGTAGCCGTAATCGATACAGGATGCCAGTCAGATCACCCTGATTTGATTGATCAAATTATTGGTGGATATAATTTCACGGACGATTATTATGGTGATCCTGTCAAATTTGCCGATAATAACGGACACGGGACTCATGTTTGCGGAACCATTGCAGCAGCAGAAAATGGTTTTGGAGTTGTAGGTGCAGCACCTAAAGCGAAGTTGCTGGTACTTAAGGTTTTAAATGGATCAGGAGAAGGAACAACAGAAAACATTACGTCAGCTATTAATTACGCTGTCAATTGGACAGGTCCTAATGGCGAAAAAGTACGGGTTATCTCGATGTCATTAGGGGGACCGGATAATGATCCGGCCTTACATTCGTCGATTATAAACGCCGTTCAATCTAATATAATGGTCGTGTGTGCCGCGGGAAATGAAGGCGATGGTAAGGCCGAAACAAACGAGTACAGTTATCCAGCTGCATATCCGGAAGTTGTGGCAGTAGGCTCAGTTGACCTGCGTGAACGAATTTCCAGATTTAGTAATTCTAATGGTGAAGTGGATTTAGTAGCCCCTGGGGAGAAAGTTGTATCAACCTTTCCTGGTAACCAATTTGCCGTCTTATCAGGTACATCCATGGCTGCCCCACATGTGTCAGGGGCTGTTGCGCTTTTGATAAATAAATTTGAAACAATACTTGGCCGTAAATTAACAGAGTTAGAAGAATTTAATGAACTCATAAATAATACAGTTTCGCTGGGCAAACCAAAGACTCAAGAAGGGCATGGAATGCTGAAACTAAATCACCAGAAATTAGAAAATATAAAAAAAGTTTTAAGGGAGTTTAGGTAGCCTTAAGATAGAGAACAGAAAAGTATATGATCCTAATTTCATTGCATATTGTGTTAGGAACTCGGATACAAAGTGATACAAACCCTCTGGGAGTTAAAGGGTTTTTTTTTGTAAATTTATTGCTTATTAAACTACTATGAAAATAAAACTCTAGGTCTAACAAGCTGAAATATTATTAAACCTAAAAAGCTTCTTCAAAGTTTGAACTCTGCAGTAGCCGCCTACTTATAACTTTCTATATTTCTCTGGCACTCTGGAATCGAATAAAGGAACGCAGTGGCAGTTACGTATCTCACCTCATTTGCCAATTTCAGTACAGTTGGCATGATTTGATTTATGGTACGTTCAATTCTATCTTCGATGATGAAAAATCGCACATTATCGGAAGGAATGTTTGGAAGCTGTTGCTTAGCGGCATGGCTGTCTCCTTGTTAAGTGCTATGATTGTTGGATTATTTGTTTGATAACCAATAAAAAATATATTACTTTTTTGTGTATTCAACTAAAAGGTGTGGAGTAAGAACATCCTTTATTTGAAAACAAACATATCTATTAATTTCGGTGTGTTAACTATGCAATTTTAAAACAGACAACCAACTAAAAAATTGAAATCCGTTAAACTTTATCGGGATAATGCCAGCGTAGGGTATTAAGATCCAAAAACACTCATTTCTCCGGAGATGAGTGTTTTTATTTGCATCCTTAGTAGACTCATGTAGTTCATCCTTTTTTGTTTAGCTTCGCATGGGGTATTTTGTGTGTAGTTTTGTTAAACAGACTAAGGAATAAATATACTTAAAAAGCAAAGAATAAAGAAATATTGACACAATAGCTTTTCTCTTTTCATAGGATAGGAGGGTATGGTATATTAATTTCAAGGAGGGATGGGAAATGGATGAAATGTTGAATGATAAAGATTCTGTGAATGAAGAAGAATGCTGTACGACCTCTTCCCACGGCCGAAGAAGTCATCACTCAGAAGCAGTAAAAAAGAATTTAACGACCCGGTTAAATCGAATTGAAGGTCAAATTCGCGGTATAAAGGGTCTTATTGAAAAAGATACGTATTGTGATGATGTGATTACCCAAATAGCAGCTACACAAAGCGCGATGAATAGTGTAGCCAAGATATTATTGGAAGGCCATCTAAGGAATTGTGTGGTCGAACGCCTGAATGAAGGGGATACAGAAGTTATAGATGAAGTGCTTGTAACGATACAAAAATTAATGAAAAAATAAAGGAGTAGATGTTGAAATGGAAAATGTAACATTGAGTGTAAGTGGAATGTCTTGTGGTCATTGTGTGAATGCAGTTGAAGGGAATGTAGGAAAACTTGCAGGTGTTGAAAGCGTAAAAGTACATTTGGACGCAGGAAAAGTAGATGTAGCGTTTGATAAGGAAAAAGTATCACTTGAGAAAATAAAAGAAACAATCGATGATCAAGGCTACGATGTCGAATAAGTCATGGGAGTGCTGTTAAGCACTTTTTTTTACAAAAAATATACCCCATAGCGGTATAGGAAGGCGGGGATGATGTGAGCGGCCAAATAAAAGAAACAACAATGCAGATTACAGGTATGACTTGCGCTGCCTGTGCAAACCGGATTGAAAAAGGGTTAAACCGAATGGAAGGCGTTGAGGAAGCCACCGTTAATTTGGCTCTTGAGAAATCGGTCATTAAATATGATACGGAAAAATTAAGCAACAAGGACTTTGAAAAGAAAATTCAAGATCTTGGCTATGATGTAGTAAAAGAGAAAAAGGAATTTACGATTACGGGCATGACCTGTGCTGCCTGTGCTAACCGAATTGAAAAAGGGTTAAATAAGCTGGATGGAGTAAGCATGGCCAATGTGAACCTTGCGCTTGAAAATGCGACAGTCGAATATGATCCTTCCGAAGCCTCCCCAGTTGACATCATTCAACGGGTGGAGAAGTTAGGGTATGGGGCGATCATCAAGGAAGATAACACGGAATCCGTGGATTTCCGTCAAAAAGAAATTCAAAAACAAAAGAATACATTCATTCTTTCGGTCATATTATCATTTCCATTGTTATGGGCGATGGTAAGTCATTTTAGTTTTACTTCGTTTATTTATATGCCTGATTTCCTCATGAATCCTTGGGTGCAAATGGCATTCGCCACCCCAGTGCAATTTCTGATTGGAAAGCAGTTTTATGTTGGGGCTTATAAAGCCTTGAAAAATAAAAGTGCCAATATGGATGTATTAGTCGCAATGGGAACATCCGCTGCCTATTTTTACAGTGTTTATCAGGCGATCATATCGATGGGATCCCATCACAATACGGCACAACTTTATTTCGAAACTAGTTCGATTCTTATCACCCTCATTCTATTAGGGAAGCTTTTTGAAGCAAAAGCAAAAGGACGTTCTTCCGAGGCCATCAAAAAATTGATGGGGCTTCAGGCCAAAACGGCACTGGTGTTAAGGAACGGGGAAGAACGCGAAATACCACTTGAGGAAGTCATCGTGGGAGATACGATATTGGTGAAGCCGGGTGAAAAGATCCCTGTCGATGGAGAAGTAGTCGAAGGGAACTCTGCCGTTGATGAATCCATGTTAACGGGTGAGAGCATTCCGGTGGATAAAACAAACGGGGATACTGTGATCGGTTCAACATTGAATAAGAATGGTTTTCTCAAAATGAAAGCGACAAAGATCGGAAGGGATACAGCTCTTTCTCAAATCATAAAAGTGGTTGAAGATGCTCAAGGGTCCAAAGCCCCGATTCAACGTCTTGCTGACCAAATTTCCGGTGTCTTCGTTCCCATTGTTGTCGGAATCGCCCTTTTAACTTTTCTGGTTTGGATGATATGGGTTAACCCTGGAGAATTCACACCAGCTTTTGAAGCGATGATTGCAGTGCTAGTCATAGCCTGTCCATGTGCTTTAGGTCTGGCCACTCCAACATCCATCATGGCAGGATCAGGTCGGGCCGCTGAATTCGGTATTTTATTTAAAGGCGGGGAACACTTGGAAACCACACACCATATAGATACGGTCATTTTGGATAAAACGGGAACAGTGACAAATGGTACCCCAGTGTTGACCGATGTCCTCATCGAGAACGGTATGGAAGAAGAACAGTTTTTATCTCTAATCGGCGCAGCTGAAAAACAATCTGAACACCCTCTTGCGCAATCAATCGTTCAAGGAATTCAAGCAAGACAGATATCACTTGCTGCGATTGAGGAATTTGAAGCGATTCCTGGATACGGCGTGAGAGCTGTAGTGGATCAAAAAGTGTTATACGTCGGAACGCGTAAATTGATGAAGCAAAATAACGTGGATATTACTAATGCCCTAACAGCGATGGAAGCTTTTGAAGAGCAAGGGAAGACAGCAATGCTCGCTAGCATTGAAGGTGAATATGCAGGCCTCATTGCCGTTGCCGATACGATAAAAGATACCTCGCTAACGGCGATTAAAAGGTTGAAAGCAATGGATATCCAGGTCATCATGATAACCGGGGATAATCAAAGGACAGCAAATGCCATCGGCAATCAAGTGGGCATTGACCAAGTGATTGCAGAAGTCCTTCCTGAAGGGAAAGCGGAAGAAGTGAAAAAACTGCAGGCAGCCGGTAAAAGAGTGGCAATGGTCGGAGATGGTATAAATGATGCTCCCGCGCTGGCACTAGCCGATATAGGAATGGCCATAGGAACCGGGACGGACGTAGCCATGGAAGCTGCCGATATCACTTTGATCCGGGGTGATTTGAACAGTATTGCTGATGCAATCCTCATGAGCAGGAAAACGATGCGGAATATCAAACAAAACCTATTCTGGGCTTTTGCCTACAACGTAATCGGGATACCAATTGCGGCAATCGGACTGCTTGCCCCCTGGTTAGCTGGTGCTGCCATGGCTTTCAGTTCTGTATCAGTCGTATTGAATGCACTTCGCCTTCAACGGGTAAAGCTCTGAAGATCATGTAAGATATAATGAAGGCATTTGTACTGACTAACCATGCCACGAGCGTTTGGATTTTCATTCCCAACAAATAAAAGCCGATGATTCCTTGGCAAGTGAATCATCGGCTTTCATCTGGATGTTTAAAGCGACCCCTAAATGATGTTCCTTCATACTTTCGGTTGCCAAACCGCTTATTTTAAACAGTAAAATACATAATCCGTTGGTGCGCCACGCTCGCCTTGTTGATGGAGCATCGCTGATACGTTACCGCGATGATAGGTCCCATGATTCACTACATGATGGATGAGGTCGGCAAGTACAAACTCACAAGCCCCCATTTTGGGATGTTCGGTTACAATGGTCCGTTCAAAATCAGGCTGTGAAGTAAAAAAATTATCATAATCCTTTGCAAGTTCATCATAGGAGGATTCAAGTTCACTTATTGAGACTCCGTCCACTTCTTTCTGCCGCTGTTCAACTTTCTTAAAAGTATCTTGAATGGTGCATCCTTTCATTATTTCCAACCAGGTAATATCTGTTGCGTAAAGGTGAACAAGGACTTCCTTGATGGATGGAAAGACACTTTTTATCGTGTCGCCATAGACTCCGTCCGGTAATTGTTTTAGGTTTTGGAACACTTGCTGATTAGCCCACACGTGGTAATCATACATTTTCCTTGCTCGGTTCATTTCCATTTTTTCACTCCTTCAATTGTTACATATCCTTTTCGACATAATTAAAAAAATACCTCTATAAAAAATAACGGTCATCCTGTAAAGAAAATTACTTTTTTGATAAGTGAATAAATTGGTTTTTCACCAAAAAAGAACTGCTGAACGTTCCTCTTAGTTCCCAATACTAATCTTAGTGACCTTATTCTTTTTGAATAATTAATCCAATAATTTTCTATTGAGATAACTTAAAGTTAAGTAAAGCCTAAATAAAAGAAGAAGTGAGGTAGATACTTTACTATTTTGGAAGAAAGATAAATAATTAAATTCTGTTAGTTTACATAAATGACCTTACCCACTTTGAGGCATTAGTTCAACAATATAAACATTATTTTGATTTGATAAAGTTTTTTAGAAGGGATCTGATAATTTGTCCATGCAATTTCCTCGTTTTATACATACCATGATAAAAGATGCCATCCTACTACAGTTATTATGTTTGATTACCATCACTTTTGCGTTCACCTATGTTAAGGGGTCTATCCACTTTTAATATAATAGTAGAGCCATAGTAGATGAAGGGTTTCTCAAATAGGGAATCAACAGACATGTAGTTTTGAGAAAGGTTTTAAAAAATAAAAAAGGAAAAATGGATGGATATGCAACCAATTGTCAATCAGGGATGGAAAGCATAAACAGAGATTAGAAGTGCGGTTAATCATGCGAACAACCTGAAAAGCTGGCAAGGTCAAAGAACATGATATTACAGAAGTTGTGTTAGAGATTGAAAAACACAACCATGAGAATCTAGATCCTGTTAGCGAACTAATTTGTTAGAAAAATAGAACAGTCATTAATTCCAATCATCGATGTCAAGCGGTTTTATTCTTCAACTGACGGGGCTGATTTTTGGATTTCAAGAGTGTGAAAATTCGCTTTATTTGAAAGTATTGTTAATAATTATAATAACTCTTATCGAGGGGTGGAAAAAAATGAAAGCAGATGCCGTTTTTGAAGGTGGGGGGGTCAGGGGAATTGCTTTTATTGGAGCGATTCAAGCAATGGAAGAGGAAAAAGTAGAATGGGAAAGACTCGCTGGGACATCAGCAGGAGCAGTAATCGCAGCTCTTTTGGCTAGTGGCTATAAAAGCCATGAAATTAGAGAACGGTATAGTGAAATCAACTACTCAAAGATGCGAGGCAGGACAATTCTAAATCGAATTCCCGTTTTTGGCTCCTTTTTGGAACTTATGGTTCACCTTGGGATTTATAAAAACGACTATTTGGAAACGTGGGTGGATTCTCTTCTTTCAGAAAAAGGGATTAGGACATTCGCGGATCTTCCAGATGGAAAGTTGAAGATAATTGCGTCTGATGTTTCGAATGGTCAGATGCTTATTTTGCCAGATGATTTGGAACGCTATGGGATGTCTCCTGCTGATTTAAAAGTTTCAACTGCCGTAATGATGAGTGCCTCTCTACCATTTTTCTTCCGTCCGGTTATTTGGAAATCAAAAGACCGGAAAAAATCCTACATTTTAGATGGTGGTTTACTTAGTAACTTCCCAATATGGATTTTCGATACAGACAATCCTCGCTTTCCAACATTCGGATTCCATTTTGTGAAAGATGAAGTTAACATAGATCCGGTTATACCAACGCCAATCCACCTTTTCAAAAATATATTTAAAACGATGCTTCAAGCCCATGATTTACGACATATGAACGAAGAAACGATTGAACGCACGATTCAAATTCCTACTGGCGGCATCAACGCAACGGACTTTGAACTGAATGAGGATGAAATCGACTTTCTCTATAAATCAGGCTATACTTCTGCAAAAGAATTTTTGTCTGAGTGGGATTTTGAACAATATAAGCACAAACGGATGCAAAGAGTAAAAAATAAGTAGGAGAAACATTACCCTATCGTTTCAAAAGGGTGAAAGAGTGGGACAAGGAGCTGTTACAACGGCTCTTTTTCTTATTGAACTAACGATCAATAGTTTAATATGAGGCATAGTTGTCTTGAGCTTAAAAGCAATAAATGGAAATGCGAAATCATAAAAAATTAACCAGAGATATTATTTTAGAATTTTTTAAATGGATAAACGGAAATAAAAGATTGAAAAAAGAAAACAACGTTGGAAGAAATATATACCATAAATGAATTCCCTTACCAGATTCAGGAGATGGATCAATCGAATAAATCGTTTCCGCTATAAATTATGAAATTCAATGAACAGATCCTAAAAGGAGAAGAGATAGGAGGAACTCAATGTCACTGTGAGGAACGGATGATGAGCCAGCCTTTCATTCCTCTTTAAAAAATACTGAGAAAAAATATAGTTGTAGTAAATGTGCGAAGGGATGGGATCTCCAAAACAAATGAAAACAGTATTCCGTGTGCTTATCAGGAAGTAGTGGAAGCTCCGTTAACCATCCCAGCTTCCATTAAGATATTGTAATACCAATAGAAAAGTGGATTCAGCAGCGCCAAGCGAACAATTAATGTCCCACTTATCTGGTAAACTACATACTGCTTTATCAGGTACGTCTATGGACGTCCCGCATGTATCAGGAGCGCTTGCTAATATTATAGAAAAGTAATAAAAAACGTCTCTAAGCCTTTCCGGTAGCAAAGCCAGAGATGGAAATGGATCGTGGGCTAAAGTTTGTTATGATTTTACTCTCAAAAAAACGGTCTATCAATTTTTCCCCACTTGGCATAAAACGTTTGCTAGGAATATAATCCTAAAAATAAGAATAAAGATTGACAATCACACATCCTCATAATACGATACTTTACAGAATAAATAGAATTTTCTTTTTATTTTTTTGTCACAAAACAAAAACCGAGTTTTATATTATAAAACAATAACCTCCTTGTATATACATATTCTCCAAGCGTGAACTCTGACTTTTTCTAATTTTGGAAGCGCTGCCAATTACGGCGTTTTATATAACAAGGGGGTATAAGGTATGGAAGCAAGAATGGAAACAAAGCAAGATAAGCCATTAAATATTGGCAAGAAATTTCGCTGGACCGTCGTCATCTGGTTATTGATTGGGGGAATAATCAACTATCTAGATCGGGCCAACCTCTCCATTGCAGCTCCCGAAATGATGAAGGATCTCGGACTGAGCGTGACCGAAATCGGGTTATTGGGAACCTTTTTTTCTTGGAGTTATGCATTAATGCAGCTTCCTTCCGGCTGGCTGATTGATCGGTTCGGGACCAAAAAGGTGTATACAATTGCGCTTATATGGTGGAGCGGTGCGACCATTTTAACCGGAGCCGTTCATAAAATGAGTTCATTTATTGCTGTACGGATTTTACTTGGAGTGGGAGAAGCACCGTGTTTTCCGACGATGGCTAAGATCACTTCGTATTGGTTTCCTAAAAAGGAACGAGGCTTGGCAACTGGAATTTGGGATTCTTCGTCCAAATGGGGACCAGCCATTGCACCGCCAATTCTCGTTTTTATCATGGTGACGTTTGGATGGAGAGCGCTGTTTTATATAACGGGTGTGATCGGAATCATCTTCGCGATCGGTTTTGTTATTTTTTATAAAAATCCTGAAAAAAGCCAAAAACTTTCCAAGGAGGAATTTGATTACATTAAGTCGGAAGGTGGTGGAGTGGAGCAAGGCATTCAATCATCAAAAATAAAATGGGGTTCGTTATTTAAATATCGAAGCGTGTGGGGGATGATTCTGGGCTTCTTCTGTACCATTTGGATTTGGAACATTTTCCTTGTCTTCCTTCCCCTTTATTTGTTTGATGTCCATCATGTCTCACTTAAAGAAATGGGTATATATGCTGGTATTCCTTGGCTTGGCGGAATCTTTGGCAATATTTTCGGAGGATATCTTACTAAAAAATGGGTCGACAAAGGAATTACTACACCTATTAAAGCAAAGCGTGCCTTAATTAGTATATGTGCCATCTCGGCCGCTATTGTTGTATGTGCAGTTCCACTTGCCAAAGGGCTCGCTATTACCTTAACATTACTGACCCTTGCCCTTTGTTTTATTTCTGCCATTACAGGCAGCGCGTGGGCACTTGCCGGTGACATTGCTCCTCCTTCCATGGTTGCTTCCGTAGGTGCAATTCAGAATTTTGGCGGTTATTTTGGTGGAGCCTTTTCCCCTGTTGTGGCAGGCATGATAGTGGATGCAACTGGTTCTTACTCTCTTGCCTTTATATCTGGCGGTTTAATCGCCGGATGCGCCGCAATCTGTTATTGGTTTATTGTAAAACATCCTATTCAAGAATAGGGTAATCGAGGAGGACATAAATTGATGCCAAAAGTGTATATAGCAAGACCAGTACCGGCCGAGGTAGAGGCATTTATTTCGAAATATTGTCAGTATGAAAAATGGAAAGGCCCTGAACCAATCACCAGAAGCCAGCTGTTAAAGGAAATTTCCGATGTGGAGGGACTGCTCATCACAGGAGAAAAAATAAATGATGAATTTCTGGACCATGCACCATGTCTAAAGGCTGTCAGCAATATCTCGGTAGGCTACAACAACTTTGATCTAGAGGCAATGAAAAAGAGAAGCATAATCGGTACAAATACACCTGATGTTCTCAATGAAACCGTGGCTGATTTAGCTTTAGCCTTAATGCTCTCAGCAGCCCGCCGTATTCCGGAACTGAACAAGCTTGTAAAGGATGGCAAGTGGGGAAATAAAGGCGATGAACCCCTCTTTGGCGTTGATGTTCATGGGAAAACATTGGGCATCATCGGTATGGGGAGAATTGGGGAATCTATTGCAAGACGAGGCAAATTCGGTTTTAACATGGAAGTTTTGTATCATAATCGGCGAAGAAAATCCGAAGTGGAGGAAACGCTCAGTACAACCTACTCCTCTTTAGAGCACCTTTTACGGGAATCCGATTTCGTTCTTTTAATGGTCCCTTATACTCCGGAGACGAGGCATCTTATGGGACGGGAGCAATTCGCGCTGATGAAAAAATCTGCGATCTTTATCAATACATCCCGCGGTCAGACGGTGGACGAAAAGGCCCTCATTGAAGCACTGCGAAATAAGGAAATCCTTGCAGCTGGTTTGGATGTATTTGAACAGGAACCCGTATCGCCTGACAATCCGCTTTTAGCCATGCCGAACGTGGTTACCTTGCCGCATATAGGTTCAGCTACTCATCAAACACGATTTGATATGGCCATGCTTGCGGCGAAGAACCTCGTTGCAGCGGTTACTGGAAGGGAGGTAAGCAATGTTGTCCCTGAATTGAAAGGACTTCAGTCACAAAAATAGTAAAAATTATTAACACAGCGGAAATATTAGGTTGGACATGACAAATTAAAAGAATCGTTGATATTTAAAACTCACACCATTCATAAATTTAGATGAGATAGATAGTTTTTTATTAAATGCAGGACATAAAAGAAAAATTCGTTAAAAAGGCATCCATTCAATTTGGATGCCTTTTTAATGGGGAGAAAGTATGTGTTCAAAATGACCCTAAACAATTTGTTCTACGGCACAATTCCAACCAACAAAATAAGACGTAGAAGACTTGACTAGGAAGCATTAGGTTAGAAGGGATGATCATTCATTAGATATATTACAGAAAGAATAGTCCACGGGTCCAAGAAAAGAATACGAGGTGGTTAAGAAGAGGAATATGCTGCATGAACTGCATAGTGACTATTAAAAATAATTCTAAAATAACTCCATGTGTGCAGTTGTAATGATCCCAAGAAGTATTAGTAGAATTAGACATATTTTAAATCATTTGGTTCTTTTTCTTTTCCTAAGTAAATTCAATAGTTTATCTAGTTCCTGGCTTTTATATAATGTTGTTGGGGCTGTAAAACCATATATCATTCCTATAGTTATTAATTCTTTCCTCAATATCTCAATTTTTTCATTTAATTCTTCCATACTCTCCAATGCAGAATCCCTCAAGTACTTTCATTTTTTATTATGAAACCATTATTACATAAATTAGGATGTTTTTAAATAAAAAGTGAGTGACTACTCATAAATTATTTGGACATTCATTAGTCCGATTTTGTATCCTGCTTTTATTCTACTTTCCCGCAGACTTCATTAGGCTTACATAAACAGATGAAATACTATAAGTTTATTAAAAATTTTTCATTGTTAAAATAGCCCATGGAAGTTATTTGTAACGATTAAATAAATGATTCATGAAGAGAACTAGGTCGAAAGACTGTCGTTATATGTTAAAGTTTGTAGGTCTATGTAAATGCATGAGTGAATCAAAACTCTTTTTGTGTTCAATGGGGACCATTAGTCCTGACTGAAAATTCCTAATTGGAAATTTATTGATTTACACTTCTTCATACACCTTTAAAAATGCCCTTCTATACTTGAACCAGATTCAAATAATAGGAGGGAAAGATCAATGAATAATGAAAGAGCAATGGATGATTTAATTAAGAATTGGAGCGAATTAGGTAAGAATATGGACCGCCGAAACTTTATCCAGGGAGCAAGTAAGCTTGCCGGACTTTCATTAGGTCTTGCCCTTGCCCAATCAATGGGCGGGATTGAAGTGAATGCTGCCCCGAAATTCAGTGATTATCCATTTACTCTCGGAGTAGCTTCAGGTGATCCGCTATCGGACAGTGTAGTTTTATGGACAAGGTTGGCACCTGATCCGTTGAATGGCGGAGGAATGCCAAAAGAAGCCATTTCCGTTAAATGGGAAGTGGCAAAGGATGAGAATTTCAGAAAGATTGTCCAGCAAGGCAAGGAAATAGCCAGGCCGGAACTTGGCCACTCCGTTCATGTGGAAGTAAGCGGGTTAAAACCTGATAAGGTCTATTTTTACCGGTTTAAAAGCGGAGGGGAAGTAAGCCAGACTGGGAAAACGAAAACACTTCCGCCAATAGGTTCAAGTGTATCTAGCTTGTCATTCGCGTTTGTTTCATGCCAGCAATTTGAGCATGGTTATTATACGGCCTATAAACATTTGGCAAAAGAAGATCTGGATATTGTCTTTCACCTTGGCGATTACATATATGAATATGGCCCAAATGAATATGTTTCTTCTTCAGGTAATGTCCGTGTACATAGTGGTCCGGAGATCATCACGCTTGAGGATTATCGAAATAGGTACGCACAATACCGCTCCGATACCCATTTAAAAGCGGCACACGCAGCTTTCCCATGGGTCGTGACTTGGGATGATCATGAAGTTGAAAACAATTATGCAAATGTCATTCCGGAAAAAGGACAATCGGTAGAAGCATTCATCAAGAGAAGGGCCGCCGCCTATCAAGCTTACTATGAGCATATGCCCCTTCGTAAATCATCTTTGCCTAAGGGAGCGGATATGCGGTTATACAGAAATTTCACATATGGCGATCTGGCCTCTTTCTTTGTATTGGATTCCCGTCAATACCGGGATGATCAGGCAAACGGCGATGGAAGTTCCCCGCAAACGCCTGAGTCACTTGATCCGAAAAGGACATTGCTAGGTCCAGAGCAGGAACAGTGGCTAACTGACAATCTATCAAAATCAAATACAAAGTGGAACGTTTTGCCTCAGCAGATTTTCTTTGCACAAAGGAATTATGGAACACCAACCGCTCCCAAATTCAGCATGGATTCCTGGGATGGCTACCCGGCTGCACGCGATCGTTTAATTGATGTAATCAAAAGAAACAACCTGGAAAATCTGGTCGTGTTGACCGGTGATGTACATGCAAGCTGGGCAGCCAATTTAAAGGCGGATTTCGATGATCCAAATTCAAAGATTTTCGGTGTGGAGTTTGTCGGAACTTCCATCACATCTGGTGGAAATGGAGCGGATAAGCGTGCGGATACTGATAAAATACTAAGTCAGAATCCACATATAAAGTTCTTTAATGATTACCGGGGATATGTCCGATGCAAAGTAACCCCAGAACAATGGAAGGCTGACTACCGTGTAGTCCCATTCGTGACAGAACCAGGTGCAGACATATCGACAAGAGCATCCTTTGTTTTTGATAAGGATCAAACAGGGCTGCGAAAGGTTGCATCAGCAGCGGTTATGGAAGGTGTACAAAAAACGAACGAAGTCGAGGAAGATCGGACACGGGCCCATAATCGCGCACATGAAAAACAAAGAATGAAAAAGCAGGGGAAAGTGACTAATTGATAGGGAACGATAATGATGCTTGACAAGAATATAGCGAAGAAAAATGAGAAAAATCAGAGGAGTGAATAAGAATGCTTTCAAATATAGGAATACCCGGTTTGGTGATTGTCCTCGTGATTGCACTGATTATTTTTGGACCGTCCAAGCTGCCGGAAATAGGCCGTGCATTTGGCCGGACTTTATCCGAATTCAAAAGTGCAACCAAAGGTTTGGTGAATGATTCAGATAAAGAGGAAGAAAATGAGAATAAAGCTGCGTTAAGAGCTGTTAAAAAAGAGGGATGAATTTAATGGGATAGAGCGGGCGGAAAAACTCGCCTGCTTCTTTTCATGAGATGGGTTCGAGGGAGAATGCTATTTTGCAATAGTGCAAGTAAAATGTCTAAAAAGGAGGAGTGAAGGTGGAAAGTAAGGATTTACACGTTATTGAACATATGGAGGAGCTCCGAGGCAGAATCATTAAAACACTGATAGGTTTTTTGGCTTTTTTAATAGTGAGTTTCATATTCGTACAGGATATTTATGATTTGCTCATTAAGGATTTGGAAGGAAAGCTTGCCGTGCTCGGACCAAGTGAAATCCTATGGGTATACATGATTATCGCTGCGGTTTGTGCAATAGCTGCGACGATTCCGCTAGCAGCCTATCAGTTATGGCGCTTTGTGGCTCCAGCGCTGAAACCGGAAGAGAGAAGGGTTACATTTCGGTTCATACCCGGGCTCTTCATTCTATTCATCACCGGTATCTCATTTGGATATTTTGTGTTGTTTCCAATAGTGCTGGGTTTTCTCACTTCCCTATCGGCCGGGCAGTTCGAGATGATGTTCACAGCGGAAAAGTATTTTCGGTTCATGATTAATTTGATCTTACCTTTCGGGATTTTATTCGAAATGCCGCTTGTGGTCATGTTCCTGACCAGATTAGGAATCATCAATCCAACAGTGTTGAAAAAGTCTCGTAAGATTTCTTATTTCGTCCTGGTCATCATCTCGATCCTGATTACGCCTCCAGATATCATTTCGGACATTTTGGTTATCGTCCCTCTGCTTGTGCTATATGAAGTGAGTGTACAGCTATCCAATATGGTTTATCGAAAAAGGCTGATGAAAGATGAGTCAGCTTTACCAGTAACATGAAATGGTTAATTGACAACTTATCGAAAAAACATTTCTTGGGAAATAGTTAATGGAACACTAAAAAGTTGAGGGGCATACCCCTCAACTTTTTTATTGCGGAATAATAATTGATGGGACTAATTAGGGGGATATACATTTACCTGCATACCTAAACAGTTTTTTTATCTTTTTGTCAGGTTGTTTAATGTCGGACTAAGTCTATTGAAGCGAGATTATAAATAGCCTTCTCCTAGTATAACCCATTGGAAATTTAAATCATTTATTGGAATGTCTTATTCATTCAGGTAAACTCAAAGGCTTTTGAACAGCGTTAAGTTGTACAAAAAAATAGTAAAAATGAACATCTTCAAGTTTTAAGGGGGATGTTTTATTTTATTTATTAGAAGGAGAGAGGATTCTGGTTAGCGAATTATTGTAATCACTTGAACCAAAATATGCATACTTCGTAAAATCATTCAAAGTATCGAACGGGAAAAGGTTCGAATAAATAGTTGTAAGAGATGAATGTGTATCTTATGGTTCAAGTATAAATATATATTTAGGGGGGGGAAAGCATTATCAAAATATCGAACGGGATGGTGAGAAGTTTATGAAGGATATAGTGAAAATTATCGCAGGAAACATTTCCATGACCTTTGCCTATGCTTATTTAATCGTTCCCAATGAAATTATTAACGGCGGGGTAACTAGCTCGGCATTATTATTGAATGCATTATCGGGTTATAACATTGCCATGCTAGCCAATTTCGTAACAGGATTACTGTTAATCATTTGTTTAGTTTTTCTAGGGAAAGAATACTTTATTAAATCGATCGTAAGTTCGCTTAGCTATATGGTTTTTTTCAATTTTTTTTATTCATGGAAGATTAATTTCGATATAAATATCGGTTTAGTGATTATCATTTCGTCGATTTTGATAGCGATAGGATATTATTTATGTATAACAGCAAATGCCTCCACTGTTGGCTTTGACGTGATTGCCTTAATTTTACATCAAAAAAATGAAAGATTAGATATTGCAGCGACAATAAGGGTTATTAATCTTATCGTACTGATATTGGGCCTTCTTGTTTACGGTTATACATCGATTGTTAAGGGAATTGCGTTTACATTGCTTTTTTCATATCTTCTAAAGAAAATGCTGGATAGGAAGCAGAATACCGTAAAATTAGCAACGGAAAGTGTGTTAGACGAATCCTCCAAGGTGAAAGAAGTAAAATGAAAAATATTTGAGGTTTGCAGTATTAATGGGCACCTTTTTTATTTGAAAATTTTCATTTTGTTATCTAAATATTCTGATTTTTAAATTGACTTTAAAAAAATCAGAGTGTATTATACACATAGTAAGTGGTACTAACATCATGACGTGGTGATGTTAGATCCGCTTCGGATTTCAAAATAGCCTTAAGGAAGGGGGAATAGTGATATAGAATCTTAAGTTCATAGCGTCATCTCCTGTGTTGTTTTTAAAATGCCATGTTTCCTAGTTCCCACTATCTTTGTGAAAGTGTAAAGGACAGGCAGTTGAAAAAGCCTTGTTTTTACATGCAAGTAGCGATTATTTTAGTTGATTCCCCAAAATATTGAAAGTTGGTGGAGGGTATGAAACATCAACAGGAAGAACTGAAACCAGGTCTGAAACAAAGACATTTAACGATGATATCCTTAAGTGGTGTCATAGGCGCTGGTTTGTTCGTAGGAAGCGGTATCATTATTGGTCAAACGGGCCCCGGGGCGATATTATCATATGTTTTGGCAGGCTTGATCGTTGTTCTAGTCATGAGGATGCTTGGGGAAATGGCCACTGTGAATCCCAATACTGGATCTTTTGCCGTATATGCAAGAGAGGGGATTGGTGAATGGGCCGGTTTTACAACAGGTTGGTTATATTGGTTCTTTTGGGTTATCGTCATTGCTTTGGAAGCAACAGCGGGAGCTGCAATCATACACAGCTGGCTTCCTTCCGTTCCCGTTTGGATCATAAGTCTATCTTTGATTATCCTATTGAAACTGACGAATATTTTTTCTGTAAAATCGTTTGGTGAGTTCGAATACTGGTTTTCAATCATTAAAATAATCAGTATCATCCTATTTTTGTGCCTGGGTGTGGCAGTGATATTAGGGTTTATCCCAACGATAAAACCACCTGGCGCCTCCAATCTTCTGAATTTTGGCGGTTTTATTCCGAACGGGATAAGTTCTGTTCTTGTTGGCGTCGCGATTGTTTTTCATGCATTTGTTGGAGTGGAGATTCCAGCGATTGCCGCGGGTGAGACGAGTGATCCGGTTAAGTCAGTTAGAAGTGCATTGAATAGTGTGGTATGGCGAATCCTGATTTTCTATATTGGGTCCATCGCCATTCTAGTGACGCTATTACCTTGGAATTCGGCTTCTTTGCTGAAAAGTCCATTTGTTGCCGTACTTGAAATGATGGGAATCCCTTCTGCTGCCCTGATCATGAATATAGTGATTCTCATTGCATTGCTTTCCTGTTTGAATTCGGGGTTATATACGAGTTCACGCATGTTATTTTCACTTGCACAAAAGGGTGATGCTCCAAAGTTATTTTCAAAAGTGAGCAAGAACGGTGTCCCTATATTTGCTGTAGTCGGCTCTACATTATTTGCCTTTATCAGCACCATTTTCAGTTATGTCTCACCTGATAAAATCTTTTTCTTTTTAGTGAATTCCTCGGGTGGAGTCGGAATTCTTGTTTATCTGGCCATTGCGGTTTCCCATCTCAGATTAAGGAAGAGAATGGAGAAAGAAAATCCCGGAATTTTCAAGATCAAAATGTGGTTATTCCCTTATTTGACTTATGTAACCATACTATCCATGATTTCCGTTTTGGTATTAATGGCATTTATCGATTCGCAGCGTCCACAGTTCATCTTTACCATGCTATTTAGCTTGATCGTTATCTGTTCATTCTTTTTCCTTCGGCGCAAAAAAGCGAAGTATATGGAGAATGAATTAAATATTGTTCCTGGTTCCCCTAATTCTGAAAAATTATAGCTTTTGCTCTATACCATTTTAAGGAAATGCTTCGTTTACTTCTATGGAACTCCTCAGACAAAATTCTTCAATCACAAATCAGCTAGAATATGATTCCCATAGAAAAAGAGAGTTGTGCCAACAGGTGCTTGGTGCCATCTGTCTTTTAAGTCATGAAGGAGGGATTATGTTGAATGGTTTCCGTGTAATGGCTAGTGCGGTTATCCTTGGAGCCATATTGCTGTCAGGCTGCAACAATTCAAGTGAACCGGACGAGGCTCAACAGGAAAAAAGTCCAGTATTGAATGAAAATCCGGATGCAAATACGGTTGATACCCAAAATGCAGAGGTTATTAAAAAAGGTGTCGGCGATGTGATTCAATCCATAAAAGGATTGGAATCAGAAATAAGTACGGAGGCGGATCCGGAGAAAATTCAAGAAATGGGAAAAGAGATCAGTTCTACATGGGATTCGATAGAAAAGCAAGTAGAAGATGAATACCCCGATTGGTATGAAGGGATTGAGAAAAACCTTTACCCATTAATTGGGGAGTCAGGTAATCCGGATAAGGATCTTGAAAAAATAAATCGACTCTCTGAAGCTGCCAAAGAAGATTTACAGCTATTTTTGGGAGAAGTGAAATGAATTCTCTTTATACCCGGGTAGTAGTGGATTTATGGGTATTAACAGGTTTAGCAGGTTTGGTGATTTTAAAGGAGGTAAGGATGAGGAGGGGAACTTAGATTGGAAAGTGCAAAGGAATGCAAAGAGGTTCAGGCAGTGATCTTTGATTGGGCAGGAACGACGGTGGATTATGGTTGTATTGCGCCGGTCCAAGCATTTGTCGAGATATTCAGGATAAGGGGGATAGATATTACCATTAAGGAAGCAAGGGAACCTATGGGTTTATTGAAGATGGATCATATAATGGAACTCCTGAAAATGAAACGAATCTCCAATTTATGGATTGCTAAATTCGGGAAAGAACCGGACGAAAGAGATCTAAAATCATTGTATATGGACTTTGAGGCTTTGCTTTTTAAAGTTCTCAAGGAAAACGCCAAGCCAATACCAGGCGTAATTGAATTAGTCAGCCGTTTAAGGCAGCAAGGAATAAAAATCGGTTCGACGACAGGGTATACTCGTGAAGTGATTGATGTTGTTAAACAAGAGGCGGAAAAATGGGGCTATCAACCAGATTCCATCGTTGCGTCTAACGAAGTGCCTGCAGGAAGGCCTGCCCCTTGGATGTGCTTTAAGACGGCGATGAATCTCCAAGTGTATCCACTCAGCAAAATCGTTAAAGTCGGCTATACGATCAGTGACATCAAAGAAGGCATTTCTGCGGGAATGTGGACTGTTGCCGTATTGAAAGGCGGCAGTGAAATCGGCCTTTCAGAAGCGGAAATCAACGAAATGGACCCATACGATCTGCAAAAACGGATGAAACATGCAGAAAATCGTTTTTGGAATGCAGGAGCCGTTTCGTAATTGATGAAATAGGTGATTTATTGGAGATCATCGATAGGATCAACTACAGATTGACAGAAAAAAAGGATATATTTATTGGTTAAAAAGATTCTTATACATGAGTTAGTGACTATGACGGTTAGAGATTTTAAATAAATTCAAAATATTCAATTTATTTATTGACTGTTTCATCCAATGGTAGTATTATACATCTTATAACTGGTACGGACGTCGCAACGTCATTATCAGAAATAACTATAATTAAGGAGAATGTGCTATGGTCGAAACAAAAATGTTAAGAGGAACGAAAGTTAAAATGACACCAAGTGAAGCCATCGTTGAGACATTAGTGGCCGAGGGAGTTAAACATATCTCGGGAATTCTGGGATCTGCTTTCATGGATATGCTTGATTTATTACCAACTGCAGGCATCCGGTTCATTGGTGTCCGCCATGAACAAAGTGCAGCACATATGGAAGATGCCTATTGTCGTGTTTCTGGTGTTGCAGGAGTTGTCATCGGGCAAAACGGACCTGGAATGACGAATATGGTCACCTCTGTTGCAGCGGCCAATCAAGCTCATACTCCAATGGTGGTCATATCACCTTCTGCTGGTACACCAACGGTTGGGTGGGATGGATTCCAAGAATGTGATCAGGTTTCCATCTTCAAGGCCATCACTAAGGAAACAGTTAGAGTGACACACCCAGGCCGGGTCGCTGATTGCCTTAGGACAGCATTTCGAATTGCCTATGCCGAGAGAGGACCGGTTTTATTCGATATCCCCCGTGATTACTTCTATGGTGAAGTGGAAGATCAAATACTTCAACCACATCAATATCGCGTAGATGAACGGGGCTGCGGATCTTCTGCATCTTTGGATAGAGCGGCAGAAATTTTAGCTGAGGCTGAGTATCCTGTCATTATTTCCGGTAGGGGAACGGTCGATTCAGATGGCATCGAGGAAATTAAGAATATTGCAGAATATTTAACAGCTCCGGTAGCTGTCTCCTATATGCATAATGATGCCTTTCCTGCTGATCATCCATTGTCAGTCGGTCCAATCGGTTACATGGGTTCAAAGGCAGCCATGAATACACTAAAGAAAGCAGACGTCATATTGGCGGTCGGTACAAGATTATCGGTTTTTGGAACGTTACCATGCTATGACATTGATTATTTCCCTAAAGATGCACAAATCATCCAAATAGATATTAATCCAAGGCAAATAGCGAGGACACACCCTGTGGAAGTTGGGATCATCGGAGATGCCCGTGAAGCGAGCCATGAAATCTTGAAACGGTTGAAGGTTAGTAAACCTAACCTAAAACAAGAAAAAAAGCGGATGGTCGAAGTAACGAATGAAAAACAAAAATGGGAAGAAGAATTGGTGAAACTTGCGATGATCGATGGAACCCCGATCAATCCGCGTCGGGCCCTTTTGGAATTGACTAAAGTGTTGCCTGAAAATGCCATCGTTACTACAGATATCGGTAATGTATCGTCAACTGCAAACGCTTACTTAAAATTCAATCAGAGCCGCAGGCATATCGCTGCGCTTACATTCGGGAACACGGGATTTGCTTACCCATCTGCACTTGGTGCCAAGTTAGCTGAACCGAACACGCCTGTTTTAGCCATTGTTGGAGATGGCGCGTGGGGCATGAGCTTACATGAGGTGAGTACGGCCGTTGAAGAAAACATACCGGTCATAGCATGTGTGTTCAATAATAATGCATGGTGTGCAGAGAAAAAGAATCAGGTCGATTTTTATAATAATCGTTTTGTAGGGGCGGATATCCAAAATCCTGATTTCGCGGAAGTTGCCCGATCAATGGGTGCTGTTGGTATTAGAGTGGAAAAACCCGAGGAGTTAGGCGCTGTCATTGAAGAAGCAATTAAATCAAACAAACCGACTGTCATTGATATACAAGTGGATGGAACACAATTAGCTCCTCCATTTAGAAAAGATGCATTAAAAATGCCTACTAGATTATTAGAAAAATATTCTCATTTAGATCATAAAAACTGGGATAAATAATGGTGTGAAAAGGTGATATGACAGGTGCGATGATTTGATGATCTATTTTGGTCATCGCACCATCACCAATGCTCTATAAAGGTCTGTAACAGCATGGGAACTTAACTTAATTGCGTTCAATGAATAATAAGGGGGTTTCAATTGTGAAGATGGAAACTGAAATGAAAGACCTTGTTCAAATGGATAAAGACCATTTATGGCATGCGATGCATCGCTATAATGAGAAGGATGCTCCCATGATGGCTACAGAAGGATCCGGCTCATGGTTCACAGATACTAAAGGTGATAAATATCTAGATGGGGTTTCCGGTTTATGGTGCTTGAACCTGGGTCACGGGCGAAAAGAGATTGCACAGGCAGCCTATGAACAAATGATTAACTTATCTTATTTCCCTTTAACGTTAAGCCATAAGCCGGCAATCGAATTATCTGCAAAAATAAGTGAACATTTAAAGGGATCCTATACAACGTTTTTTACGAACAGCGGCTCTGAGGCGAATGAGACAGCTTTTAAAATAGCCAGGCAATATCATTCCCAAAATGGCAATCAGGGTAAATACAAATTCATCTCTAGGTACAGAGCTTATCATGGCAATACTTTTGGCGCGCTAAGCGCAACCGCACAGGCAAATCGGAGAGTGAAATATGATCCTGCGGTTCCAGGTTTCCTGCATGTGCCACCACCGTACAGTTATCGGAGTCCGTTTGGGGAAAACGTTGAAAACTCCGATTTGCTTGCAGCTGAATATATCGATCAGGTCATTAACTTTGAAGGGGCTGAAACGGTAGCTGGTGTTATTCTTGAACCATTCATCTCTGGTGGCGGGGTCCTTATTCCTTCGAAAGAATACTTAACGAGGGTTTCGGAAATCTGTAAAAAACATGATGTTCTATTAATTGTGGATGAAGTGGTTTCAGGTTTCGGAAGAACCGGAAAAATGTTTGGGTTCATGCACTCCGAAGGGGTTCAACCGGATATTGTTACAATGGCAAAGGGTTTGACCAGCGGTTATCTTCCCCTTGGAGCAACGGCAGTGAATTCCAGGATTTATGAGAAATTCAAAGAGAACGGAAATCTAAATCATTTCAGGCATGTGTCAACATATGGAGGCCACCCTGCATCTTGCGCAGTTGCGTTAAAGAACATTGAAATTTTGGAAGATGAAAAAATCGTTCAACGTGTATCTGAACTTAGTGAATCGACACTAAGTGAGCTCTTTGAATTGACAGCCCTGGATAAAGTAGGGGAAGTTCGGGGAGTAGGGTTTTTATATGGCATTGAATTAGTGGAAGACAAAAAGACAAAAACGCCTGTTTCCGATGAGTTCATGGGTAAAATAATCGGTGCTTGCAAGGAAAAGGGTCTTATCATCGGTCGTAATGGAGATACAGTTCCTGGATATGGAAATGTATTGATCATTGCACCGCCTTTATCCTCGACCGTTGAAGATCTACGCTTTGTCATAGAAACGGTTAAATCCGTATTATATGAATTATGCTAACCAAAATAGATGATTGAGCTTTAGGGGCTATATATAGACGAAAAATGAAGATGGGCATGATTTGTCTAACCGTTATGGCATCCATGTCCATTTTTTCATGGAGGGTCTAGCAGTGGGAAAAGTGGAGAATCCGAAGTAGGAGGAAATATGCAATCAAAACATAGGTTATTGGTAGTTCTTGCACATCCCGATGATGAGTCATTCCTGTGTGGCGGAACCATTGCCAAGATGTCTGAGCGAGGTGTTCATATTACATTACTTTGTGCGACAAAAGGCGAAATGGGCAGGCGCATGGGAAATCCCATTCTTACAACAAGGGAGGCATTGCCTGAACTAAGGGTAGAGGAGTTAAAAAGAGCTTGTGAAGAATTGGGGATAAACGACCTGCGATTTTTAAACGTAAGGGATAAAACGATTGAATTTGAAAGCTTGGATTTATTGGCGGAGAGAATCGTAAAGGTGATTCGTGAAGTACAACCGGATGCACTAGTAACATTCCACGAGAAATATGGGGGGCATCCAGACCATTGTGCGATTGGCCGTGCTGCCGAATTTGCTTTTCTAAAATCCGGTGATCCCGATTTTTATCCAGATCCAATATTTCCAGCTTTTAAGGTTCATAGTCTGTACTTTGTCCTTTGGCATGCTTTTTATGATGAATGGATAAAGGAAAACGGGCTGAGCAGTATCACAAGAGTGAATATAAAAGGGACTCTTCAGAAAAAGATTCGTGCCTTAAGGTCCCATCGTTCCCAGACCCTAACAGTTCCTGAATTGTGGGGGAATCAAAATCCAAGCTTGCCTTTTTTAAAGAAATCCGAGTGTTTTATCAAAGGGAATTCACCTACTAATATAGAAGAAACCGATTTTTTTCAAACGATTGAAAGGTTGGGATGATACGTAATTTGGGCTTTAGTTTATCTGGAAAGGGGGAAGGGATATATGGAATTAGAAAAATATGAGCCACTGGAAGAAACACCACAAGTGCAGCAAAAATTGCTTCAAAACAGGGTGGTTTTATGGCTGAGCGGTATCGCTTTCACCTTTTTTATTGCTCTCTTAGGCTTGGGGCTGTCCAAGATTGCAGGATTCAATCGAATCGGTCCACTTGCTTGCTCAATCATCATTGCCGTGATTTATCGTCAAATTGCGGGATATCCTGAAAAGTTCCGGACGGGAATAGAATTTTCCGCAAAAAAACTTTTGCGTTTTGCCATTATTTTATACGGGTTGAAATTAAATATCGATGTGATTTTCAATCAGGGTCTGCCATTGTTGGTACGTGACATAGGAACAGTGACTTTTGCTATAGTTGTGATGGTCTTGATTGCAAAGTGGTTTAAGGCAGATGCCTCCATTTCCCTACTTCTTGCTGTAGGAACCGGGATATGCGGTGCAGCAGCCATCGCGGCAATATCTCCAATCGTGAAAGCGAAGGAAGAAGATACAGCCATAGGCGTCGGGATAATCGCGTTAATGGGAACACTTTTCTCCATTGTTTATACACTTTTACGTCCGATCCTTCCGCTATCTGCTATGGATTATGGAATTTGGTCCGGGATCAGTCTTCATGAAATCGCCCATGTTGCCTTGGCGGGAGCACCGGCTGGTGAAGATGCGCTAGCGATTGCGCTTCTTGCAAAATTGGGCCGTGTCTTTTTACTTATCCCATTATGTTTCATTTTTATGTATTGGATGAAAAAACGCACATCCGGGAAAATGGGCCAAGATGCCAAAATTGATTTTCCATGGTTCCTCGTTGGTTTTATAATCATGAGTTTAATAGGAAGTTATGTGTTTGGAACGTATATCACGGTGTCTCCTCTCGTAATGGATGGTATTTCTAAAACGACTACATTTATATTGACAATGGCCATGATCGGTCTTGGACTGAATGTTAGCCTGCAGGCACTGCGGACAAAAGCAATGCGTCCTCTTTTAGCCATGACCATTACCTCTTTGCTGCTTTCGATAATCTCGTACTTTATCGTTTAATAGATAAACTTTTCTATTTTTGCCCATTAAATATGCCTGAAACGTGATGAAGGTTGCATATAGGATAAGCCCTGAATACATATATCTATTCAGGTTTTTTTTCATCTGAAGATACGTTTTATTGGAAAAGAAGGAGTGGGAAATCGGGAAAATCCTAATTTAAGGAAAGAATAGACCGCTGGCGTGTTTGAATATTATAACTATTTGGTTTACAATATAAGAACTGATACGAACATTACGATGTCTTTTTCTGTTTGGAGGAAATTTTATGGAGTTAGACTTTAAAAATCCAATCCCTTTACATGCTCAATTGAAAACCATATTGGAAAATCAGATTTTGGAAGGTTATTATAAAGATAAAATCCCGAGTGAAAGGGAACTCATGGATATGTATTCTGTCAGCAGGAGCACTGTACGGGAAGCCGTATCCATTCTGGTTCGTGAGGGAATATTGGAAAAAAGGCATGGGAAGGGAACGTTCGTTTCCCTTAAACCTGTACAAGAATGGCTTAAGATGATAAGTTTTACGGAAACCACTAAAAGCATGGGGATTGAACTACTAGATCATGGCCGTGTAATGACACCTGAAAATATAGCTGATGCAAATGGGTTTGATGACGAATCTTACCATATTAAAAGGCTGCGGTTGCAGGGGGATGTCCCAATAGCCATAGAATTGCATTATTATTCTTTGGACCTAGGAAAAAAATTGACGAAATTCGATTTAAGTACAACCGTATTGTATGATGCACTCGAAGGTGATCTAAACATTGACTTTTGTGAAGCAGAACAAATCATAACCTGTGGCTTTCCAACAAAAGAAGATGCAGAACATTTAGGTATAGCCGAAACGCTGTGCTTGCTGATTACAGAACGAATGATTTTTGATTCTGATGGTAACTTAGTAGAATATTATAAAGGGTTATTCCGATCGGATATGTACTCATTTGCAATGAAAATGTCTCGGAAGAATTGATAATGCACATAAAATGACCTAAGCCCTTCTAAGAAGCAGAGAGGCTTAGGTCATTTTCGGCTCTAAAATCATTGAGATCAATTTAGTCGGTTTTGAATCGTTTAAAAACCCCAATCAAGACATTCTATTAAAACCCTATTAGTTACAATATGATTTCCCACCGGGTTCAACGTAGTTTTAAGGTAGAAAAATGATTTTTAACTTAGAAGAGACAATATCTAAGTAATATAGTATTCAACTTACACATTGATAGGACTTTATTTGAAGAAGTGGGTAAACACATAACAACCACAAAGGAAATGTTCACGAATGAGAAGTTTAGAGATAAAATTAAAAATGATCCAGGCGATAAATACTGAAATATGAACTAAATGAAGAGGTAGAATTTTAGATTTACAATAGTATATAAGGGTGAAAGGAGTTAATTCCTTGAAAGAGCAATCAAATAATATAAACACTGCTTCAATTAGTGAAAATAGCATAGGCTGGTGGAAAGCAATTATAGAGTCAATCAATGACGGTGTTCTAGTGATTGATCATAATGGGTATGTAAAAATGATTAATCCTGAATATACACGTATTACTGGTGTTACACCTGATATCATAGGGAAGCCACTGGTAAAGTATCGGCCCGGAGCGCAACTTACAAAAACACTAAAAGATTGTCAGTGTCGTGTTGGGGTCTACCGAAAGACAAAAGATCGGGAATATGTGGTCGATATGGCTCCAATTATTCTCAATGAACAGGTTGTTGGCGCTGTGTCCGTTTGCAAAAGCTTAACTGAAGTTCATAAATTGTCACTTGAACTTCAAAAACAAAACGAGAAAGTCCGGCAGCTTAAAAAGCAGATGAATGCGCTTTATAAAGTAAAATACACTTTTGATGACATTATTGGAAAAGATGGCGGGTTGAAGGACGTTGTGTATGTGGCAAAACGGGTATCCGATTCCAACTTTCCAGTTTTAATTATCGGCGAGAGTGGGACAGGGAAAGAATTATTCGCACAGGCTATTCATCATAAAAGCCATCGTGGTAATAAGCCTTTTATTCCAGTTAATTGTGCGTCTATTCCATCTTCTTTATTAGAAAGTGAGTTATTCGGTTATGGAGATGGGGCCTTTACCAATGCAAAAAAAGGCGGTAAAATCGGTTTATTTGAAATGGCAGACCAGGGTACGCTCTTTTTGGATGAAATTGGTGATATGTCATATGATCTCCAAGCTAAGTTACTCAGGGTGTTACAAGAAAGTAAGATCAGAAGAGTAGGAGAAACAGAAGAGCGAAATATTGATGTCAGGATTATTGCCGCTACACACCGTGATTTACAACAGCTTGTAAATAAAAATCATTTTCGCGGAGATTTGTTTTATAGACTTAATGTTATAAGCTTAAAGATAGCACCTCTACGAGAACGAAGAGAGGATATCTCTGAACTGGTTCATTCATTGCTTCGTTCGTCATTAACTCCATCAGCTAGGGATGGTTCTATGTACACGATTGACGAACAAACTTTAGAATTTATGCGGTCATATGATTGGCCTGGCAATGTTCGAGAATTGAGAAATGTTATCGACTATGCAACTTGTATGGCGGAAGGAATGGAAATAAAGTTCCACCACTTACCAGATGTAATGATGAAGCTTGAATTGAATCGCTTAGATTCTACATTAAAACCAAACGGTCATACACTAAAAGACATAACGGAAGAAGCAGAATCAAAATTCATTCAAGAAATTTTGGGGAAGTTCGGAAATGATATGGAAGGAAGAAAAAAAACAGCAAATTCTCTAGGGGTATCTTTGGCCACCTTATATAATAAAATGAAAAAATACCGTATTATTCAAAGTGATTTCTAAAAAATTAGAATATATCAATGGATTTCTAAAAAATTAGAAATCCACCAAGGCCATAGAATCAGGGGATAAAAATAATTTATTTGAGAATCTTAGTTATATTTTCTAAAAAATTAGAAATTGTATCCACTATAAAAGAAAGCGCTATCAATAAAGTGCTTTCTTTTTTTGTTTTTTAATTTTCATAGTGAGTACTTAAATAACTGATTAATCAACATTAGAGTGAACAAACACCTAAGAAAATCAAACTTCAATAATAATTTAAAATATTTTTCTTTGTTTAGGCATGGTTCTTGCAATAAGAATAGTACACAGCAAAATTCTTATAGAAATGGCAATGGAATCTTAGTAAATATGCCTCGTGGGGGGGGGGGTTTTTCAGCTGAAGTATGTCAGTAAACATTCAATTCACGACTCATTGGGGGGATTATATGTTAGCTATTTTAGGTTTCTTGACAATAGGAGTTTTCCTTTACCTTATTATGACAAAACGTTTATCGGTCTTAATTGCTCTGGTGTTGGTGCCGATCGTTTTTGCTTTGATTGGCGGATTTGGCTTGGGGATAGGAGAAATGATGTTAGCGGGTATCGAAAAGGTTGCTCCAACCGGAATTATGGTGGCTTTTGCTGTTTTATATTTTGGACTGATGATGGACACGGGTTTGTTTGATCCAATCGTAACTAAGATGCTTCTTATCGTGAAAGGAGATCCCTTAAAAGTGGTGGTGGGCACGGCTGTTATTACGATGCTTGTATCGTTAGATGGGGATGGTGCTTCTACATTTATGATTACTGTTTCGGCCTTACTACCTCTTTATAAGAGATTGAAGATGAACCCTCTGATTTTAGCAGGTGTAGTGGCTCTGGGCGCCGGTGTCATGAATCTTGCACCATGGGGCGGTCCAACAGCAAGGGCGATGGCAACTTTGAATGTCACTTCTGCTCAACTATTTAATCCTATTCTACCTGCTATGGTTGCAGGTATCCTATGGGTGTTGTTTTCATCCTATCTGCTTGGAAAAAGAGAAAGGAAAAGATTAGGGATTATAGATATGGAGGAAAAGGACAACATAGCTTTTCAAGAATTAGCGGTAACGACGTTAGAATTTAAACGTCCCCAACTTTTTTGGTTCAATCTTATTTTGACACTGATTCTTCTCTTCGCTTTAATCAAAGTATGGCTGCCACTTCCTACCTTGTTTATTATTGCTTTTACAATTGCTTTATTGGTGAATTACCCAAACCAAAAACAACAGCTGGAGCGTATCACAAGTCACGCAAACAACGTTGTTATGGTTTCGACCATGATTTTTGCGGCGGGGATTTTTACCGGTATTTTGACCGGAACAAAAATGATTGATGCTATGGCGCTTTCAATGGTTTCGGTTATTCCTGAAGCGATGGCGGGCTACTTACCTATTTTGACAGCTATAACAAGCATGCCTCTTAGTTTAGTTTTTACACCGGATGCTTACTATTTTGGAGTTTTACCTATCATAAGTCAAACCGCTTCTACTTTTGGAATTGATCCCATTGAAGTTGGCCGGGCAGCTATACTGGGGCAAATGACAACCGGCTTCCCATTAAGTCCATTAACAGCGTCTACGTTTATTCTTATAGGAATGACAGGCGTTGATTTAGGGGATCATCAGCGTTTTATTTTTAAATGGGCATTTGGAACAACAATTATCATGACTATCGTAGCCCTGCTAACAGGAGCTATTACTATTATTTGAGGTGATTATGTTGATTAGAATCGGTTCAGGTGCAGGATTTTCAGGTGATCGGTTGGAACCCGCACTACTTCTTGCAGAAAAAGGGAATTTGGATTATCTAGTGTTGGAATGTTTGGCTGAACGGACAATCGCGCTGGCGCACAAGCGAAAAAAAGAGAATTCTTCATTAGGCTATGATCCGCTGCTTGAAAAGCGGATGGAGCTTTTACTTCCAACACTCATTCAAAATGGTGTGCGGTTAATTACAAATATGGGAGCAGCCAACCCGGTCAGTGGCGCTGAAAAAGTAATTGAAATTGCCCAACGACTAGGTCTTTCTATCAAAGTAGCGGCTGTTACAGGGGATGATGTATCTTCATTCCTAGATACAGATGCACAGTCTATGGAAACAAATAAGCCTCTACATTCATCCGGCCCAATTTTATCGGCAAATGCCTATCTCGGTGTGGAAGCTATTTTACCTGCGTTAGAAAAAGAAGCAGACATTATTCTGACCGGGAGAGTGGCGGATCCATCCTTATTTTTAGCGCCAATGGTTCACCACTTCGGGTGGTCGGTTGACGATACAGATTTGATTGCACAGGGAACCATTATTGGCCACCTTTTGGAATGCGGTGGTCAAATTGCTGGAGGTTATTACGCAGATCCGGGAAAAAAGGATGTTCCACACCTGGAGAACTTAGGATTTCCGTATGCGGAGGTACGAGCAGACGGTTCTGCCTTGATTACAAAAATTTCAAATACAGGTGGAGTTATCAATCTAATGACGGCGAAAGAACAGCTTTTATATGAAGTCACAAATCCGAACGAATACATTACACCTGATGTAATTGCCGACTTTATGTCAGTAAAGCTTAGCGAGGCAGGGAAGGATCGAATTGAAGTAACAGGAGGGAAAGGAAAAAAACGCCCGGAAACGTTAAAAGTAAGCGTCGGTTACCATGCAGGGTTTATTGGAGAAGGAGAAATTTCATATGCAGGTTCAAATGCATGGGGACGAGCCCAACTAGCTGGAGACGTTATGAGAAAGAGACTTGAGAAGAGTTTTGATGAGTTGCGGATTGATTATATCGGTGTTTCATCCACACACCGGAATACCTTTGGACAATGGAATGAACCATACGAAGTCCGACTAAGGGTAGCAGCTAAAGCACAAAGTCTAAGCGAAGCCGCTAAAATTGGTGAAGAGGTTGAATCTCTTTACACAAACGGGCCAGCCGGTGGAGGAGGAGCAAGAAAGTATACACACGAAGTTTTAGGAATTGTTTCTTCACTGCTTCCTCGTGAAGAAATTGAAGTGAGTGTTGTAATAAAGGAGAGTGTACTGCATGAAGAAAAAACTATATGAGCTTGCCCACAGTCGCGCTGGTGATAAAGGGAATATTTTGATGCTTTCGCTTATTCCATATCAGGAAAAAGACTATTCCCTTTTATGCAAAGAAGTAACAATAGAGAGAGTAAAACACCATTTTAAGGACATTGTTGATGGTGAAATTTTTCGATACGAGGTTCCAAATATCGCTGCTCTTCAGTTCGTTTGCCATCAAGCTTTGCTTGGCGGAGTTACAATATCACTCGGTATGGATACGCATGGGAAAAGTTTGAGTTACGCCTTATTGGAGATGGAAATAGAGGTACAGGAAGCATTATAGAAGGAGGATAAAAAAATGACAAAATTTATAAATAGTATGTTGATGTTGCTGCTTATTTTAACATTATTTACTGTGCCTGTTTTTGCAAAAAGCAATCATATAAACAGTAAACTGGCTGAACCAACGGCTTCTTCTGCATCCGGTAACTATTATGGGGAACAAAAAGTAGTCTTGAATTCAACGTCGCCTGGAGCAAAGATTTATTACACGACAGATGGAAGTATTCCTACAGATAAAAGCACTTTATTTATAGAGGCGATTCGCGTTAATAACGATTCGATAATTAAAGCTATCGCGATAAGAGGAAAAGTAAAAAGTAAAGGGTCAACTATAAAGAATAAGAAACATCAAAGCGATGTCGCTGAGTTTACTTACACATTCGAGACCAGGGGCTCGATCGCTGAAAAGTTTTTAGAATTCACCTATAAATCGATGCCGTACCGCCTATACGTACCTGAAAATTATGATCCAACTACATCTTATCCGCTCGTTTTGTTCTTACACGGGGGTGGGGAACGTGGAAATGATAATGAGAAGCAATTGATGGCTAACGACGGTGCCGTTATCTGGGCGGCACCTGAAAATCAAGCTAAGCATCCATCTTTTATTTTAGCTCCTCAATCGCGTAATGTTCCTGATGGTGGATTCACGATTACCAGAGATGTTTATAACATTGTTAATTTAAGCAGAGTATTCGAAGTGTCTGAGGACCTTAAAATGGCATACGAAGTTTTGCAACACGTAAGAGGAGAATATAATATCGATCCAAACCGACTTTATTCCACAGGATTGTCTCAGGGCGGTTTTGGTACATTCAATATGAATATGGAACATCCTGATACATTTGCAGCGATGGTCCCAATAGCGGGAGGGGCTAATCCGGCTAAGGCACATCTAATCAATCACGTACCAATTTGGGCATTTCATGCAGAAGACGATTCAGTCATCCCTGTTTCATATTCAAGAAATATTATAGATGCTATTGAAAGTGATGGAGGAGAACCAATATACACGGAATATAAATCAGAAATGAATTATGACCATGCATCATGGATACCCGCCTATGAAAATGAAAAAATGATAGAGTGGGTATTCCAGCAGGTAAAGTCTTCGAATTAAATTTTGTGTAAAAATGATTTATTAACTATTTACAAGTGATTAAAGTTAACGAAAAAACCTCTAACACATAGAGGTTTTTCTGTTTTCACGGCCGCAAGAAGGACAAGATATGTCGCGTTTTTTAATTGATTTATCGAATTCATAAAAAATGAATATATGAGGAAAAAATTGATGTCTAGGTTTCTGCAAAAAATAGTAGAATGCATTTCACTTTTCTCCAGAATCGCGAAACGTAGGTCGTTTCGCGAAAAAACTTTCAAGCTAACTTAAGAAATCGATTTTATAGTTAATGAAAAAAGGATCTTCAATGTGGTGATCCTTTAATACTGTTTCTTCAATAAAATTTAATCTTAGTTGAAGAAACAGTGTCACTTTAATAAATATCAATAGTACACCTATGAGAGCTTAGTTGACACTCCTATTTGTTAAGCAGAATAAATTATTAGTCTTGTCTATGGTAATAACATAGACATATTTTTTATTCTTATGATTAAAAAAATATTCGTGATTGTGATTTTTTCCGGATGTATAAGAAAAAACACCTTACTGAGATGTTTTTTTAGATATTTTCATGTTAAAAATATTTATATACATGTTGGGTTAAATAAATCTTGGACGATCTTTTTTAGAATCTTCCTTACCTTGCTTCTTTGCTTATCTTATTTCAAGATCTAGAATATCAAGGCTTGTCCACTGTTTTCAGCCGTTTGGTTTTGGTGGGCTTGCCATCCTCCAATTTAGCTGAAATAAGCCCAAGTGCCACTCCAAGCAGCGCACCTGCTCCCACTTCCACAGGCTGATGTCCTAGCAGTTCATTCAGTTCTTTCTCACGCTCCACATACTCGAAGCTCGGAAACTCTCCAGAAAATTTCGCCATATTATCTTCAAGATCATTTACAAGCTTAGCAATTTCGCCTGTATGGCGCCGAATCCCCTGAGCATCATACATCACAATCACGCCAAACACTGTCGCAAGCGATGTTTCCGTATGCAGCCAGCCCTTATTAGCTGCCACATAGGATGCCAGTGCGGCCACACCTGCAGAGTGCGAACTAGGCATGCCGCCTGTTGTTAAAGCCTGCTTCAAGTCCCACTTTCCCGTCAGCTTATTATGCGTTAAAATTTTCAGTCCCTGTGCAATGCCGATCGCCGACAGCGCCGTTAAAATTCCCCGATTCATCTTTTCCATGAGCAACTCCTCCACTCCAGACCAGTCCAACCCAATCCGGGAATTTATCTTCTTTCTTTTGATACCCAAAAAATAATTTTTATATGCGGAAGTTCCATGATTATCGGCATTTATTAAAAGTCTACTTTTGTTAAGTTTCATGTATATAATGGCTCTTTTTTCAGTGTCCGTGTTCGATTATTTCACAATAATATTTATAGGATGGGTACCTTAAGGAAAATATATAACGGAAGATTATAACATGGTGTTAAGGGTGGCAATGGAATGAACAAGATCAAGGATATAAATCCGGAAGAGTTAAAAAAGATCATGAAGGTAACCGAGCGAATGTCTTTTACAAAAAACTTCAGGTCCGCCACGGCTGAAGAATGGTTTGTTTTCATTCCAGGCTTTAATGATCCAGTTACTGAAGGAGCTGCTGGAAAGGCTATAGTGCACTACAATCTATATGGAAATAAAGATATGTTCATTAACACGACAGTAATTCTGGATGACCCTGTTCTATTTGAGGAAGAAAATTTTCAGCTTGTTTACTCAATTTGTGATGAACTTATAAATCGTCTAGTAGGATACGCTGATACTTTACTGTCAGTACACGCAGGTTCAAATTCTTATAATGCTGAATACAAACGATAATGTTCGTAAAAGAACAAGGAGGAAAAACAGTGCATCATAATCTGGTTCAGTCAATAATCGAACAATCAGTCAAGCTTACAAGGAAAGCAGATTGGGATAAACTCATTCACCAAGTTAAAAATTCAAAATTTGTTTTGCTGGGAGAGGCATCCCATGGAACATCTGAGTTTTACACGGCCCGAGTTGAAATAACAAAAAAACTGATTCAAGAAAAAGGGTTCACCTTTGTAGCCGTTGAAGGAGATTGGCCCGCATGCCAGGCAATTAATAGGTATGTTAAAGGCTATGACCAAGTATCTAAATCCGCAAAGGATGTTCTTAAAATTTTTGATCGCTGGCCGACCTGGATGTGGGCAAACGAGGAAATGATAGACCTGATTGAATGGATGAAAGAATACAATGAGTCTGGACAAAATCAAATAAAAGTTGGATTTTATGGGATAGATATCTACAGTCTTTGGGAATCCATGGATGAAGTGATCCATTACTTAAAACAAATTGATTCACCTGACCTCGAGGCTGCAAGACAGGCGTTCACATGTTTTGAGCCATTCAATCGGAATAATGAAGAGTACGCAGTTTCCGCAGGCATTTTTTCAGAAGACTGTATAGAGGAAGTAGCCAAATTACTGACAACCATTCAACGGAAAAAAGAAAAATACCCCCATCATGAAGAATTGAATTTGAACCTTCAAGTGAATGCATTAGTAGCGTATAATGCAGAAAATTATTACAGGACGATGGTGGTTCATGATGATAAATCATGGAATATTCGAGATATGCATATGGTGGATGCACTAAATGAAATTATGGATTTTTACGGTTCAAAAGGCAAGGCGATTGTATGGGAACATAATACCCATGTTGGCGATGCCAGCGCTACTGATATGAGAGATTCCGGGATGATTAACGTAGGGCAGGTCATTCGTGAACAAAACCCAGCTGAAGATGTATTTATCACAGGTTTCGGAACCTACACGGGAACTGTCATTGCAGCAGATGAGTGGGGCATGGATCTTGAAATAAAAACAGTACCCCCTGCAATTAATGGAAGTTGGGAGGAGGCTATGCACCTTTCGGGGGCATATGATAAGTTGCTCATTTTTACTGATGAAAATCGGCAGCTATTCCAAGATAGGCTTGGACATCGGGCGATTGGGGTTGTATACAGACCGGAATATGAACAATATGGAAACTATGTACCTTCTGTAATGTCAGATAGATATGATGCTTTTATTTACATTGATGAAACACAGGCACTTCACCCGCTTGTTCATGAAACAGCACCCGTTGTGTAATAAATTTCAAGCCCTTAATAACATTTCATGTTATTAAGGGCTTGTTCGTGCTTATTCCTATTGCCCGTTTTTGGTGTTTAAAAAATTGTCCTCGCCAAAATGAAAAATATCACTGTCCCAAAGACTGTGAAAGCCACAGAACTGGCGATAACACAACTAGGGGACTGGGGAAAATTGGTCTGCCTGCAGAAAGAATTACAAATATGCTGTTCACACATCAACATGTTGATCATAATGGAGGATTTTGGGATTTTTTTATTATGGTTGGCAAGGACCTACAGGAAGTCGTTCCCTTAATCTAATAGGACCTCAATTCCAAGAACTTTATGATAATTCTGTTAAGAGTATCATGCCAGTTTGGGCTGGCCAAAGGATGGAATGTTAACAAATGTGAATATTAAAGATTTTACAGAGGATAAATATAGTTTTAAACTCGATGGTGTGAAAATTACATCAATCCCTGTCCCACATACAATTCCAACATATGCATATCGTTTTGATGCGAATGGACAAAGTGTAGTTGTTTCAGGTGATTTAACTTATACTAAAAATTTTGCCACCTTTGCAAAGGATGCAGATATTCTAGTTATTGATGGAATGAATCATTGAAGGGCGGATAAGGGCCACTGTTTATGTGTGTCCCTTATCCGGTAAATAGTTCACAATACCAAGACCGGTTATTAAAGCAGTAGTAGACCCATAAATTCTGGTTTTTTCTTTTTTAAAAAGCGAATTTAAAAGTATCATATGGAAAAAATCGACCAAAAGGGCATCAAATGGTGATGTTCCACGGTCTGATTGTATCGTTAAAGAACAACCTAAGGTTAATAGTATGAATCCATCAAATATAGGGTAATGTTTGTTTTACTCACATTTAACACACTTAATCATTCATTAATTCTTTTATCATTAAAAGATGTGGACCGCCATCTTCCATAAAGACATCGGATGAAGTCTGATAGCCGAGTTTTTTATAAAAACCCTCTGCCTGTGTTTGCCCATGTAATTTAACCTTGGATAGTTCCTTTTCCTTTGCAATCTTTTCTAACGTTTTAATTATTATTTTTCCAAGGCCAAATTTACGGTAAGGCTTTAAGATGCAAATTCTCTCCAATTTACCTAAACCATCAACAACTCTTAACCTTCCAGTTCCGACTGCTTTTTCATTATAGTAGACTAATATGTGTTCAGAAGAAGCATGAAGTGCATCAAATTCATCAAATTCACTTTCTAATTGGAAACCTTGTTCCTCAACAAATACTTCTTTTCTGATATGAAAGGCTATTTTTAAATCATTTTCTGTAGTAATTCTCTTTGAATCCAATGTTCTTCATCCCTTTTCTAGATTTATGTAATAAGACAAGTCATAATAAATGTATATCCTTTTTTAGTATAAACGAAATTATTTTTGTTGTAAATACAACAAAAAAGTTAGGGGCACTTTGAATGAAAGAAATACTCCGTGAAATTGGAATGATAGCAAGGGCATTGGACTCTATAAGTAATATTGAATTTAAAGAATTTGACCTTACAAAAGGGCAGTATTTGTATCTTGTCCGAATATGTGAAAATCCAGGAATCATTCAGGAAAAGTTAGCAGAAATGATAAAGGTTGACCGAACGACAGCGGCTCGTGCCATTAAAAAACTTGAAATTCAAGGTTTTATTGAAAAGAAAAATGATGAGGGCAACAAAAAGATTAAAAAGTTATATGCTACTGATAAAGGTGAAAAGGTCTATCCCTTTTTGAAAAAAGAAGGGGAGTATACCGACAAGGTTGCATTATCTGGATTTTCTTTGGAGGAAACGGAAACGATGTTGCATCTTCTTCAAAGGGTCAGAAAAAATATTGAGGTAGATTGGGAATATGTGAAAAAGGGAAATAAAAGGGGGTATTGATACAGCTTATAAGTTATCTGATTCATGGACGCCTAATTGGAGTATCAATGGAACGGTTGTGGATAAGGAATTTATAAAAAGAGGCTCGATTTCGATTGAAATTGAGCCTCTTTTTTATTATCCTGCTGCATTTTCAGTAAACTGACTATTGTAAAGATCTGCGTAGAAACCATTCTTCATTAAAAGGTCAGAATGCGTTCCCTTCTCTATCACTTTTCCTTGATCCATAACAAGAATCATATCTGCATCCTTAATCGTTGAGAGACGATGGGCAATGACAAAGCTAGTTCTTCCTTCCATCAGTCGGTTCATGGCTTTTTGGATAAAGACTTCGGTCCGAGTGTCCACACTAGACGTCGCTTCATCCAATATCATGATTGGTGGATCTGCTAGAACAGCTCTGGCGATTGTCAAAAGCTGCTTTTGGCCTTGTGAGATGTTTGAAGCTTCTTCGTTTAAGACTGTCTCATAACCATCTGGCAGTGTCCGAATGAAATGGTCGGCATGTGCCGTACGAGCAGCTGAGAAAATTTCTTCATCAGTTGCTCCATTTTTGCCATAAGCGATATTTTCTTTAATCGTGCCATTAAAGAGCCAAGTATCTTGAAGCACCATCCCAAAGTTCTTTCGAAGATCACTCCGGGACATACTCCGTGTATCAAGACCATCAATATTAATCTTTCCGCCATTGAGTTCATAAAATCTCATCAAAAGATTTATCATGGTCGTTTTTCCAGCACCAGTCGGCCCAACGATTGCGACCGTCTGTCCAGGCAAGACATCGATGTTCATATCTTTAATTAACATTTCTTCCCCATATCCAAAGTCCACATGTTCGAAAGAGACAGCACCATTTGCCCTTTTTATATGAGCTGTGGTTTGTTCTTTCATTTCCTCTTCTTCATCAAGTAGTTCAAAAACACGCTCAGCTGCTGCAACCGTCGACTGAATAATGTTTGCGATGTTAGCCGTTTGCGTGATTGGCTGGGTGAACTGCTTTGAATAAGTGATGAATGCTTGAATATCACCAATTGAAATCGAACGTTGCGTTACCAATATTCCCCCGACAACGCTGATGAGGACATAGCTCAAATTTCCGATAAAGAACATCAGGGGCATGATGATTCCAGATATAAACTGTGCTCTGCTTCCCGCTTTATACAATTCTTCATTGACTGCAGTAAACTGGGCACTTGCCTTTTTTTCATGTCCGAATGCTTTAACGACTTGATGGCCGGTATACATCTCTTCAATGTGCCCATTTAATTGTCCGAGTTTACGTTGTTGATCGGCAAAGTACTTTTGGGATTTTTTCAAAATAGGCCGGATTGCAAATATTGATAAAGGTAAGCTGACTATCGAGATTAATGTCAATAACGGGCTAATTGAAAGCATCATGATGATAATCCCTAAAATCGTTACGATTGATGTGATGAACTGCGTTAAGCTTTGCTGAAGGGTGCTCCCGATTGTATCAATATCATTTGTCATTCGGCTAAGTGTTTCTCCGTTTGGACGTCCTTCAAAATATTTGAGTGGAAGTTTCTCGAGCTTTCCGTTAACATCTTCTCGAAGATCATATACCGTGTCTTGTGCAACACTCGACATAATGTATTGCTGCACATAGTTGAAAAGGCTGCTTAAGGCATACAGTCCAGCAAGGAGTAGAAGGATATGGCCAATTTTATCAAAGTTAATGGCTGCTCCTGGTATTCCTTGGAATTTCCCATATGCTCCTTCGAATAATTCCGTAATTGCCGTTCCCATGATTTTTGGTCCGACAATCATAAAAATCGTACTCATGATTGCAGCAAAGAACACGGCAATCAATTTGTTGCGCCGAGGTTTTAAATAGGTCAAAAGACGTCTTAGTGTTCCTTTAAAATCTTTTGCTTTTTGACCCATCATCATCATGTTACCGCCACCAGGACCATGCCCAACCTGACCGCCGCTTTGAGGTTTTTTTTGATTACTCATGCAATTTCCTCCTCCGTGAGCTGTGATAAGGCGATTTCACGGTATATGTCGTTTGTACTTAGCAACTCTTGGTGTGTTCCCATACCTACAATGTGTCCTTCGTCCAACACAATGATTCGATCAGCGTCAACCACCGTACTGACACGTTGGGCAACGAGTAGTACCGTCGAATTTTTCGTTTCATCTTTCAAGGCGGCGCGAAGGTTGGCATCCGTCTTGAAGTCAAGTGCAGAAAAACTATCATCGAATATATAAATATCGGGTTTCCGAATGAGTGCCCGTGCAATCGAAAGCCGTTGTTTTTGCCCGCCTGATAGGTTTGAACCGCCTTGTTCGATTTCTGCCTGATAGCCGTCTTTCATGTTGCTGATAAAATCTTCCGCTTGCGCAATCCGAGCAGCATGCTCAACTTCATCTTGTGTGGCTGTTTGTTTTCCAAAGCGAATGTTTTCAGCGATCGTACCTGTAAAGAGGACGGCCTTTTGTGGTACAAATCCAATTTTTGAACGAACTTCATCTTGTGATGACTTACGAATATCAACACCATTGACGCGAATCGTTCCACTTGAAATATCATAGAAGCGAGGGATCAAATTGACGAGCGTTGTTTTCCCTGAGCCTGTTCCACCGATTATTGCGGTGATTTCACCAGGACTTGCAGAAAAACTAATATCCGATAATGCAGGTTCTTCTGCTCCTGGGTAACTGAACGTCACATGTTCAAATTCAAGTGTACCGTGTTCACGATCTGCCTTTTCTGTCCCCTCATCCAGGAATGAAGGTTTCATGTCAAGGACTTCGTTTATCCTTGTTGCCGACACGGCCGCTCGTGGAACCATAACAAACATCATGGATGCCATAACGAGAGCGAACATAATTTGCATAACATATTGGATAAATGCCATTAAGTCCCCGATCTGCATACCGCCGTTATCAATACGAACCCCACCAAACCAAATGATGCCAACAACCGTCAAGTTCATTACAAGCATCATTACAGGCATCATGAAGGCCATGATTTTATTGACTTTGATCGAGACATCCGTCAATTCTTTATTCGCTTTCTTTAGACGTTCCTTCTCTTGTGTTTCACGATTGAAGGCTCGAATGACGCGAATACCAGTTAAATTTTCTCGTAATACAAGGTTCAACCGGTCTAATCGTTTTTGCACCGTTTGAAAGAGCGGTACACCTTTATATAGAATAAGCAAGATCGACCCAATTAATAAAGGCATTGTGACAACAATGACAAGGGATAATTTTGCATCCATGGATACAGCCATGATCACTCCGCCGATTAACATGATAGGTGCACTGATAACCATACGAAGCATCATGATAACCACTTGCTGGACTTGCGTTATATCATTGGTCGTCCGTGTAATCAATGACGCCGTACCGACTTCATCAAATTCTTGTAACGAAAATTTTTCAACATGATTAAAGACTCTCAGGCGGAGATCGCGTCCCATTCCCATTGCCGCTTTGGATGAATAGTAGCTTGCGATTATGGATGCACAAGCGCCAAGTGCGGAAACCAACAGCATCAAACCACCGATTTTCCAAATGTATGGAGTGTCTCCTCGAACGACGCCTTTGTCAATAATATCAGCCATTAGTGTAGGCAAAAAGAGATCCGACATGGATTGAATAAAAACCAGACCGATAACTGCTGAAATAATCCACTTATAAACGGATAAATTTTTCAGTATTTTTATCATTTTGAACACTCTCCCTGTTCGGTAGCTTGTGCTTCTAAAAAGTTTGTAATTTGAAGATGCGTTTCTAGCAACTCTTCAAACTGTTCTTCGGAAAGCATTTCAATGGCCGTTTGAAAGACTTGGTGAATGCTTCCTTCTTGAAAATGAATCGTTTTTAATAAATTTTTCCCCTGATCGGTGATTGACAACTGAATCTCACGCCGGTTGCCCTCCACATGCTCACGATGGAGCATGCCAGCCCGAACGAGACCATCGACCGCTTGGCTCAAAGTGCTTTTTGGAAGAAATGTTTTCTCCCCGACATTTTTTTGAGTGGTCTCTTTGTAAAGGGTAATGGTCATCAAAATGGAATATTGAGGAACTGTTAATCCATTTTCTGAGGCTGTCTTTTGAACGAACCGCATTATATTTTTCTGCACGTTCCAAAATGAACGCAATAGTTGTACGGAACGCATTAATTGTTTTTCATTCTCCAATCAACATCACCATTCTTTCTGTTTTGGACTGTTCCATTTCGAACATTTAATTTTATTAATCATTTTAATTTACAGCTATTTTTCCGCTTAGTCAACAAAAAAACGATCACATAATATCGGTGTTTATCTAACCTTGGTCGTACATAAAACTTCAGTAAAAATCTGAATGGTCTAGGCGATTCATCATTGTTTTCGCGTGAAAACACCCACTTATTCATGTACTTGATTCAATAGACAAAAAATGTCCTTTTAACATAGTGAAATTAGTTGGAAATTTGAGATAAAAAGTGGTAGGATAATATTGCATTGAGTTAGTACCAGGTAATAATACTAGATGATAACGCATTTGAGGGTGTTATATGGCAAGCATGCATACATAAACGAGATTTTTCTTCCTTAGATAAATAACCGGAGTTAAGTTTGTTTTAACAGAAAAATGTTTTAATTATTAGGAGGGATGATGACATATGGTTGAAAACCGTCATCTACAGGCAGGTCTAAGTGATGAGCAGGTGCTTGAGATGTATAGAACAATGTTATTGGCAAGACGTATAGATGAACGGATGTGGCTGTTGAACAGATCTGGGAAAATTCCTTTTGTCGTTTCTTGTCAAGGGCAGGAAGCAGCTCAAGTGGGAGCTGCATTTGCATTGAATCGTGAAAAGGATTATGTCCTTCCTTATTACCGGGATCTCGGTGTGGTGCTTGCGTTTGGGATGACCGCAAGGGATTTAATGTTATCCAGTTTTGCAAAAGCAGAAGATCCAAATTCGGGCGGGCGTCAAATGCCTGGGCATTTTGGGCAAAAAAAGAATCGCATCGTGACGGGATCTTCGCCAGTTACCACTCAAGTGCCACATGCAGTGGGAATTGCACTCGCTGGAAAAATGGAAGGAAAAGATATTGTTTCATTCGTTACATTCGGTGAGGGTTCATCAAACCAAGGTGATTTCCATGAAGGGGCGAATTTTGCAGGTGTACATAAACTTCCGGTTATCTTGATGTGCGAGAATAATCAGTATGCCATTTCCGTACCGCTTGAAAAGCAATTGGCTTGCGGGAAAGTGTCGGACCGGGCCATTGGTTATGGCATGCCAGGGGTGACGGTTGATGGAAATGACCCGATCGAAGTATACCGGGTGGTGAAAGAAGCGGCCGAGAGAGGCAGGCGTGGAGAAGGACCAAGCTTAATCGAAACGGTTTCATACAGGCTTACACCACACTCAAGCGATGATGATGATAGTCAATACAGATCGCCAGATGAAGTGTCGGAGGCAAAAAAAATAGATTCGATCATCACTTTCGGTGCCTACTTAAAAGAAGCAGGAATCATGGATGACCAAATGGAGAAACAAATGAACGAGGAAATAATGGAAGTTGTGAACGAAGCGACGGATTATGCGGAAAATGCTCCATTTGCAAATGAAGACACGCTCTCAAATTACGTTTACGCAGGTAAGTAAGGAGGAAAGAAGATGGCAGTGATATCTTATATAGATGCCGTAATAATGGCGATGCGGGAAGAAATGGAACGTGATCCCCGTGTATTTGTATTAGGTGAAGACGTAGGGGTAAAAGGCGGTGTGTTTAAAGCGACTTCAGGGTTATACGAACAATTCGGGGAACAGCGTGTCATTGATACACCGCTTGCTGAATCCGCAATCGCAGGAGTTGGCATCGGCGCGGCCATGTACGGAATGAGGCCGATTGCGGAGATGCAATTCGCTGATTTTATCATGCCCGCAATCAACCAAATCATTTCGGAAGCTGCAAAAATCCGTTATCGCTCAAATAATGACTGGCATTGTCCTATCGTCATCAGAGCTCCATACGGCGGGGGTGTACATGGGGCGTTATACCATTCACAATCCGTTGAAGCCATTTTTGCCAATCAACCGGGACTTAAAATTGTCATGCCCTCTACACCCTACGACGTGAAAGGGTTATTGAAAGCAGCCATTCGCGATGAAGATCCGGTCCTTTTCTTTGAACATAAACGTGCCTATCGCCTTATTAAAGAAGAAGTGCCGAATGATGATTATGTTTTACCGATTGGTAAAGCGGATGTAAAACGTGAAGGCGAGGACGTTACAGTGATTACTTACGGCCTTTGTGTTCATTTTGCGCTTCAGGCAGCTGAAAGGCTGGCCAGTGATGGCATATCCGTTCATATACTTGATTTACGAACCGTTTATCCATTAGATAAAGAAGCCATTATGGAAGCTGCATCTAAAACAGGAAAAGTCCTATTGGTTACTGAAGATAATAAGGAAGGAAGCATCATTAGTGAAGTATCGGCGATCATCGCAGAAAACTGTCTCTTCGATCTCGATGCCCCAATCATGAGACTCGCGGGCCCGGATGTCCCTGCGATGCCATATTCACCACCATTGGAGAAATCTTTCATGGTGAATCCTGAAAAAGTGGAAAAGGCACTGAGGGACCTTGTTGCCTATTGAACGGACCTTAAAATAGAACAAACAAAGCATCCTCCATCTGGGGGGATGCTTTGTTTGTTCCCGTAATTGATCATGCCGATGAAAAACCAATTAAGGAAATCGCCAAGGATGTCCGTGAACTTGACCAAAAAGTACACATGAATAAAAAATCATTGAAACGGCATTTGATTTTACTCGAATCTTATACGTTGAAGCAAGTCGGCAAAATAAACTATACCAGTATTTATTGAAGACGAGACTACAGGCTACAGAGATTCGTATAGACCAAGCACTTGAAGAGTATTGTAAGGGAAATGGAAAAGGTGAATTTTATATTAGTTCACATAATACGGATTATAATCATTAAGGCCTTTAATAGTGTTTATATTGGGGTTGAATCTTAAAAATGAACTTAAGTCTAGCAACTATAAAAAGGTTGCCAGGCTTTTTTTTCGATAATTAAAGTCAACTATAGAAGCGTGAAAAACTAATCCGTTTGATTACGCTAGGGAGGGCACATAATATCTCCCCCGATTTCTTTTATTCAGTTGTGATTTTTGATGAATTTTCACTTCTTAAATATATATTGACCGAAATGCGTGGTATTATATGGTAAAGGATTCTAGGTAAAGGAGCTTAAGATGAATACTGGACAATTCTCCAATAATAAACTATTAGATATAGTGTTTGAAAGTACATATTATGGAATTGTAATTGTCGATAGTAATGGAAAAATTCAATACATTAGCAATAAATATTGTGAATTTCTAAATGTTGAACGCGACACAGTGATTGGTGAACATGTGACGAATATAATTGAAAATACAAGGCTACACCTTGTAGTGCAAATAGGTAAATCGGAAATCGCTGATATACATTTTCTTCGTGGTGATTTTGTTATCGCCAATCGCATTCCTATCATCGAAAATAATGAAATAATTGGTGCAATCGGGACAATAATGTTTCGTGATCTTGATGACTGGAATAAAATGAATAGTCACATTAAGGAGATACTGACAAAACATAATTTTTACAGAAATGAAATAGATGTTTCAAATGGAGTAAAGTATTCCTTACACAACTTAATTGGAACTTCTCAAGAAATACAACAGTTAAAAGAACGTGTGAAAAGGTTGGCTAGAGGTGATATCTCTGTACTAATTAGAGGAGAAAGCGGTACAGGCAAGGAAATAATAGCACATAGCATTCATCAGTTAAGTGGAAGAAGCGACAAACCGCTTGTGAAAATAAATTGTAGTTCAATTCCGGAACACTTGTTAGAATCTGAACTTTTCGGTTATGAAGAAGGTGCCTTTACAGGGGCAAAAAAGGGAGGTAAAATAGGAAAGTTTCAATTTGCTGATGGTGGAACGGTTTTCCTTGACGAAATTGGTGATATGCCTCAGCAAATGCAAGTCAAGTTATTAAGGGTACTTCAGGAGAAAGAGTTTGAGCCTGTAGGTTCGCTTTACCCAAAAAAACTAAATGTTCGAGTGATTGCTGCAACAAATCGCCCTTTAGAAAAATTGGTTGAAGAAAAGCTATTTCGTGAAGACTTATTTTATAGAATTAATGCTGTCCAATTATTTGTTCCTCCTTTAAGAGATAGAATTGAAGATATCCCTTTACTTGTAGATTATTTTTTTAAAAAAATCACAGCTCGAATAGGAAAACGAGTAACCTCCATACACCCTGAGGTGATTTCATTAATAGAGCAATATAACTGGCCAGGGAATATCAGAGAACTAGAGAATGTCATTGATGCAGGTGTTCACCTATCAAATGAAGAGGTAATGGGAAAGGATGCTTTACCTGATTATCTAAAACTTCATAATGTGAATATGAAAGAATTAAGTTTAAAGGATTGTGTAGAGGAAACAGAAAAGAAGGAAATCGAAAGAGCGTTAAGGAGGTTTAAGTTTGATAAAAAAAGGGTTGCGGAAGCTCTTGGGATAGGGAATTCTACCCTTTACGATAAAATTAGAAAATATCAGATTTCTGACCAATAAAAATAAATCCGGCATTTCAGAATTCATTCCGAAATCCCGGATTTATTTTTTAATTTCCGGATTAATGTTGATATAGTTCACATTACAGGAGAAACAAGGCTATAAATTATGAAAATTAATGAATGAAAAATCAACTGATCTTACTTCAGTTGATTTTTTTTAGTTATTTTCCGAATAATCGGAAAATAAGTTATTGGGTTTTCCTCGATTATTAAGGACAGTAAGTCAGTAAGGGTTTTTTTCGTTTTGGAATGAATCTTGCATTCAAAATTAGAAGAAAGGAGGAAAGAAAACGATAAAGACGAGTGGTCAATTTAATGGCATGTAAGAGGGCCTGTTTAGAAAGTTTGAGAATTGATTTGAACAGTATTGAATTTAGTGGCCTTGCAGCCTAAATTTTGTCTGTATTTTTTTAATTGAAAAGGAGGAATTTCATTGGATGTCGGTTTTATCACAAGAAAAATGGCGAATGATTTAAATAATATAAATCCTAGAAAAATAGCAATAAAAGAAGAAGTAGGAAAGTCGATGACGTACATGGATCTCCACCTTATATCAAATGCGTATGCAAACAAGCTTTACGAAATTGGAGTGCGAAAAGGGGATCGTGTCGGTATTTTACTTTACAACTGTCTCGAATATTTTAGTCTATATTTTGCCATTGCGAAAATCGGTGCAATTGCAGTTCGACTTAATTTTAGGCTTTCAAGTGCAGAGCTTGAGTATGCATTAAATGATTCACAGACAAAAATATTGTGCTTCCATTCTAACTTAGCCAATCAGCTGGAATCAGTTTGTAATAATGTTTCTGTTGAGCGTTATTTTTGTCTTCCTCATAGAAATGGCTCAACCCCAGGTTGGTCAGAGTCATGGAGTGTTTTAGAAAGTGGTTCGGTAGATGAGGTCAAAGTCGATAACATTAAATTAAACGATCCAGTCATGCTGATGTACACATCAGGAACTACGGGAAGACCTAAAGGTGCGATTTGGACTCATGATACAACTTTCTGGTTTTCCACGATACAAGCACTGAAATGGAAATTTACAGGGCGAGAAGTTGCGATGACGACAGGACCACTATACCATGTTGGAGCGATGGAAGATATCGCACTTCCCATTCTACTGATGGGTGGAAGGGTAATAATTACAAAAAGCCAAGAATTCGAGATTGGAAGAATTCTTTCCGTTATTGAAGAGGAAAATGTGACCGATTCTTTTTTATTCCCTTTCATGATTTATGAAATGCTAAATTTGCCTGAAATTGAAAAGTATCAGCTAAAATCTTTAAAAACTATTTATACAGGTGGTGACCCGCTAATGCCATGGGCACTAGAACAATTAAAAAAGAGGTTTCCTCAAATTGGAGTTGTTCAAGTTTACGGGTTAACTGAAGGACAGCCAATTGCGGCTTCGCTTGAACCAAATGATGCTTTTACAAAAGGCCATACCGTAGGAAAGCCGATGCCACTTACAGAAATAAATATTATCGATGAGGAGGGAACGCCTTTGCCAGTTGGTGAAATTGGTGAAATCGCTATTAAAAGTCCAGCGGTTTCTGAGGGTTATTGGAGGAAACCAGATGCCACAATGGAAACATTCGTGAATGGGTGGTGTAAAACAGGAGACATGGGAAAATTCGATCATGATGGGTATCTATCAATTGCAGGCAGAAAAAAAGATATGATTCGGAGCGGAGGTGAAAACATTTACTCAGCGGAAATTGAAGATGTCTTATACCGGCATGAGGAAGTGAAGGAAGTTTCTATAATTGGTATTCCTGATCCGAAATATATTGAGGCTGTATGTGCTGTTATTGTTAAAAAAGAAGGAGCCAAACTTACGGAGGAAGATGTTGTTAATTATTGTAAGGAACATCTTGCTAGCTACAAAAAACCTAGAAAGGTCACATTTGTTGATGAAATACCACGTACCCCATCCGGGAAGGTTCAAAAGTTTATTCTTCGAAAACAATTTAGTGGAATGGATAAATAAGGGGTTTATGGAAGGGTGAAAAAGGTTTTGTGAATACATTATTTCACTTTGTTTAAAAAATCACATAACCACAAAGGATTCTATCATAGATTTCAGGGTTCACCCACTGATTCACGTTTTTCAATAATGCCAGAGTATTTGGAACCCACAAGTACACTTTGGTTTAGGAGGAAAGCCGATGAAGAATAAGGATCAAGTTGTTTCATGGTCAAAACAGAGTAATATTGCAACGATTATTATTGATAATCCACCTGTTAATGTATTAAGCGCAGATGTTATAGAACAATTGAATCTTGTGGTGGATGAAATTGAAAGCGATTACAATATTAAGGTCATTATACTTACCGGTGAAGGCGAAAGAGCTTTTGTTGCTGGAGGAGATATTAAAGAATTTCCAGCATGGATTGGAAAAGGCGTGGAAGATGGAAAGGGGAAATCACTTTGGCTTCAGGAACCACTTAATAAAATTGAACGGTTATCTCGACCAACTATTGCTGCAATCAACGGATTAGCACTAGGTGGAGGGTGTGAACTTGCCTTAAGTTGTGATATTCGAATTGCGGAGGAACATATTAGGATTGGGCTTCCTGAAATTAAATTGGGATTGTTTCCAGGTGCAGGGGGAACTCAAAGACTTCCTAGACTGATAGGTAAAGCCAAAGCAAAAGAAATGATCTTTACTGGAGAGCCACTGAATGCAGAAGATGCCAAACAAATAGGGCTTGTTAATCATGTTGTGCCAAAGGGCGAATCTTTAGAAAAAGCAAAGGAAATTGCAAAATGTATTTGCAATTATTCTTTACAATCTTTAACTTTTGCAAAGCATTCTATTGATTTTGGTTATGAACAAACACTTGAAGATGGACTCGTGATTGAAGCTGAAAATTTTGGTCATGTTTTTCAGACTAAGGACGTAAAGGAAGGAGTTGAAGCCTTTATTAATAAAAGAGAGCCGAACTTCATTGATCAGTAATCCCTCATGACCAAACCAGAGGCAAGTCCGATTTTTGAAAAAGATCCTGATGCCGGGATTGGAAAAAAGCAGATTCTAAAGTAACTCATCTTTGTTAATAAACAAAATCGTTTAAAAGAAACAGTGGATTTACTCGGGAAATTAATTAAAGTTCTTTACTAAATGTGCACTGGAAAACTGTCCTATAATGCCCCAATAAGTCTTGGGGCAAAGCATTCAAACCAGCAACAAATGATAACATATAATATTTTGAGAAAAAGGGGGAAGTCGAATTGGATGTAATGATCATTATTATTTCACTAGGATTACTTATGTTTCTAGCATATCGAGGATTTTCTGTTATACTTTTTGCACCATTGTGCGCTTTGTTTGCTGTATTTTTAACGGATCCTGGACATGTTTTACCTTTTTTCTCTAATATATTTATGGTTAAGTTGGTTGAATTTGTTAAATTATATTTCCCGGTTTTTCTACTAGGTGCTATTTTTGGGAAACTGGTTGAAATAAGCGGTGTTGCAAAGAGCATAGCAAAAATTATTGTCCGTTTTATCGGGGCTAAACAAGCCATTCTAGCCATTGTGATAATGGGCGCAATTCTGACATATAGCGGAGTTAGTTTGTTTGTTGCAGTGTTTGCTATCTATCCATTTGCTGCTCAGCTGTTTCGCGAGGCTAATATTCCAAAGCGATTAATTCCTGCGACAATCGCAGTTAGTGCATTTACCTTTTCCATGGATTCACTTCCAGGGTCTCCACAAATTCAGAATGTCATTCCAACTGGTTTCTTTAAAACTGATATCTATGCTGCACCGACATTGGGGATTATTGGGGCAATATTTATCATTTCCTTAAGCCTTTTATACTTAAATCATTGTCGACATAAGGCAGCTAGAAACGGTGAAGGGTATTTTGGAATTGGTGATAAAGCTATTGATAAGGAAGCTGCTGAAGCAGAAATGGCAGCCAGTTCTGCTATATCAGTGGAAACGACTAATAAGTTGGGAATAGATTCTGAAAAAGCTATAAGTAGAAAAGACTGGCTTGCTTTTATTCCGTTGGTGTTAGTCGGAGTGATGAATAAGTTTTTTACTGAGTCTTTTCCTCTTTGGTATGCCAAAGGATTCGATTTTGCTACGATTGGGTTAAAAGACTATGGTATTGTCGAAATGTCAAAAGTTATTGGTGTCTGGTCTGTAGAGATGGCTCTTATTCTCGGGATAATAGCAATCGTCTTATTAAACTATAAAGCTGTCAAATTAAATTTCAATTCGAGTATTAATATAGGCATTAGTGGGGCATTGCTAGCAACCATGAATACGGCAACCGAATATGGCTTCGGGGGTGTGATTGCAGCTTTACCCGGCTTTACTGTGGTACAAGATTATCTCACTGGAATGTTTTCGAATCCTTTAATTAATGGGGCGATCATGACAAATGTTTTGTGTGGCATTACTGGATCAGGATCTGGTGGGATGAGCATTACGTTGAGCTTAATGGCGGATACTTATATACAAACTGCTGCTCATTTTGACATTCCGTTGGAAGTTTTGCATCGTGTCATTTCTATGTCAGCAGGTGGATTTGATACTTTGCCGCATAACGGAGCTATAATAACTCTTCTAGCTGTTACGGGACTCACACATCGCCAGGCATATAAAGACATTTTTGTTATTACCATTATAAAGACACTTGCTGTATTCTTTGTAATCGGTATATTCAGCTTGTTTGCTATCGTTTAACCATTTCCCGTTGAACATAGAAAAATACAATTTTATTTCTGCTATAACCGCTATTTACATGGAATAATACGTCTTCTATATGAAAAAAATTTTATTCGTGTTGATTTTAAAGAAATAACACTAAATTATATAGTCTTTTAGTATTTAAAATCGGAATCTTCCGACTGATAATTCAATCACAAATAAAAGGAGGATGAAATAATGTTTAATAAATATTTCCATCAATATGAAATCGGAGAAACATGGATGTCGAAAGGACGTACTATAACCGAGGCTGATTTAGTAATGTTTTCTGCATTTAGCGGTGACTGGTTTCCCCTCCATACTGATAAGGAGTATGCAGTTAATACACAATTTAAGCAACGGATAGCCCACGGAATGCTTATACTTTCGGCTGCAACCGGCTTATTTCATTTTGAACCAGGGATCGTTGTTGCATTTTACGGTTTGGAGAAAGTTCGATTTATAAACCCAACTTTTATTGGGGACACGATACATGTAGAATTAAAGGTGATTGACCTTTTTGAAAAGGGCTATCAAGGTGTTGTATCAGTCATCCAAGAAATAAAAAAACAAAACGGAGAAACTGTAGCCATAGCTAACATGAAAATAATGGTCAATTCTGATGCCAATGTAAAAGTATAGTAGTCACTTGATTTATTAGGCGACAAACATAAAAATAATTGAAAAGGTAAAACGAGCTTTGGACTACTATCACTATCATTAGTCTAGTCAATCGAATTAGCTTATGGATAGAAGAGGAATTCGGAGTGAAAGTATTACCCCAAAATTTAGCACAGAATATAAACGGGCAGTAGGAGGAGGAAACGAAATAACATGCTGCGTTTTTTCTCATTTTTCAGATTAAGGCAAGCCTATAGACTGGCTTGCCTTCTTTAATGATCTCCAGCTTTTTTAGTTTTTTAAGACATGTAAAAAATATATAGGGTAACAGAGCTAAAATAATAGGAGAAATCGCACTGACGATTCCTCTCTGCATTGACCTGCAACCGCTTGGAGTCCAACATACTGGAATTTTAATTTACTTTTATAAAACCTTTATCCTTATATTTATTCACATAGTTGCGAACGTTTGGTTCCCTTCGTTTAATCGTTGGCAATTTCACTGATGGTTTTACCTGGCAGCAGCATGTATCGTTCGAACATTCTTTTGCAATCAGTAGAAAGCATGGCTTAATCTAATCATTCATTTGATTTGAAATCTGTGGCATTTTTATCCTTCCTTTATAAGGTTTTGTTTATTCTATACCGAATTTGTCAGAAAATAAATTTCAAGTTCATCTTATATATGAAATCCATAACAATGTTTGTCATAATAAGAAAGTAGGAAGGGGGAATATCATGCTTCGATTATACGGGGCTTTAATCGGCCTTAGTTTGATATGGGGTTTATCGTTTGTTTTCATGAAGTGGCTGCTCCCGCCAGCGGGCATTTGGGGGATTGTGTTTCTCCGCTGTTTGGCGGGTGCTGTTGTTCTGCTTCCCATTTTATGGTGGAAGCGCAGTGAAATTAACTGGAAATTACCATGGACAGCACTGGTTGTTGTCGGAATCTTCAATTGCGGATTAGCATGGGGTTTAATAGCTTTAAGTGAAACAGAGATTAACAGCAGCACGGCATCGATTCTTAATGCAACCACTCCGATCTGGACGGGGATCATCGGATTTATCATTTTTTCTTATGTTTTAACCGCCCGACAATGGATGGGCATTCTTATCGGTTTTTTCGGAATTCTAGTATTGATGGATTTTCAAGTCGGTCAGCTTTTCGGCAAGGAATTCATCGGGATTGGGACAATGCTGCTAGCGTCCACCTGTTATGGTTTTGCCGGCCAATATACGAAAAGATTTCTTTCCAGTACAAGCATATTGGTCATTACTACGTTTACGCTGCTCACGGGTGCCTTTATCGGTTTGATCGGGATGCTAATAACAGGTCCGATTAAGCCAGTGATGTTGATGGACCCGCTAACGATTTTCTCCATAGTCGGTCTTGGGTGCTTTGGCTCTGGGCTCGGCCAGCTGATCTATTTCTACATCAATAAAAATGGCAGCCCAGAGTTAGCCGCAACGGTTACATACCTTATTCCTGCAAGCGCTATGGTTTGGGGGTATGTCCAGCTTGGAGAAGCGATTAATCCTAATGTAATTATTGGCCTGCTGATTATTTTCGCAGGGGTTTATCTTTCTTCAAAGAAGTCAAAAGAAAAAGATGGTGCTAACTCTTCATCCGGAAAACAAGGGGAATTGCGTCATGTAAAATAAGATACCAAAACGAAATAGCCCTCACGTAAAGGTTTTGTCTTTACCTGGGGGCTTTCGTATTGAAATACTGTCAATTTAGCAAGACAAGTGATTGATCGTCTTTGCCGCGAATTATAACTATAGATAGTAACCCGTATTCGGAATGGCATTTGCTTTAGAATGGATATTCTGTTTCGATAATTCTTTCGAAAGATATTTAGAATTAAATGAAAATTGACAGAGGTTTTTTAGAAGTTATTTTGACTTTGAGATATATTAATTTGAGATAAGTTGTTGACAGTGAATTTTATTCATGGTAAATTATCTTTAAGTAAAGATATATTAATTCAAGATAATAAAAATTATGTAAAACCTATTCCAACCCCTTTAATGAATAGCCACTCTTCTTGAAGGGAAAATATAGGGGATTAATTCACAAGCTGAACATCCAAAAATTGAATCGTTTTAATTGGGAGGAATTAATTTATGAATGGATTAAAAGGTATACACCATGTAACGGCCATAACAAGTAGTGCAGAAAAGAACTATGAATTTTTCACAAATATATTAGGCATGCGTTTAGTCAAGAAGACAGTTAACCAAGATGATATCCAAACCTATCACCTGTTTTTTGCCGACGATGTTGGCGGTCCAGGTACTGACATGACATTCTTTGATTTTCCTGGTATTCCTAAAGGAGTGCATGGGACTAATGAGATTTCAAAAACATCCTTCCGTGTACCGAATGATGCGGCATTGGAGTATTGGGTTAAGCGGTTCGACCGTTTAGAAGTAAGGAATACAGGAATTCAGGAACATTTTGGTAAAAAGATCATTTCATTTGTGGATTTTGATGATCAGCAATATCAATTGATTTCAGATGAAAACAATGAAGGGGTTGCAGCGGGGATTCCTTGGCAAAAAGGACCGATTCCCTTGGAATATGCCATTACAGGATTAGGACCAATTTTCATTCGGATTGCCAACTTCGATTACTTTAAAGAAATGATGGAAAAAGTTCTATTATTCAAAGAAATAGACAAGGAAGGATCATTTCACCTATTTGAAGTAGGGGAAGGCGGGAATGGTGCACAAGTGATTGTCGAGCATAATTCGATCCTTCCTCAGGCACGGCAGGGTTTTGGGACTGTTCACCATACAGCCTTCCGTGTTGAAGACCGTTCCGTTCTTGAAGAATGGATCGAACGAATGGAAAGCTTCCAATTTCATACGTCTGGTTATGTTGATCGTCACTTTTTTGAGTCGCTTTACGTGCGAGTGGCGCCGCAAATTTTATTCGAATTTGCCACTGATGGTCCTGGATTTATGGGGGATGAGCCGTATGAAACGCTTGGGGAAAAGTTATCTTTACCACCGTTCTTAGAACCGAAAAGGGATCAAATCGAAAAGTTGGTACGTCCCATTGATACAGTAAGAAGCACCAAGGAAATCATTAAAGAATAATTGACAATCTTTAGCGAATGATATGTTGGTTTATGCCCATACTAAAACAGGTAGAAATAAAAAAGGGATAATCATTTGAAATATAAAAATGCTCTGGAGGAATGAATCATGACAAAAGATTTTTACACGGCGATTAAAGAGAGACGATCATATTATGGAATCAATAAAGAAGTCCAAGTATCGGATGAGAAAATTAAAGAAATTGTTGAATTTGCGGTAAAACACACGCCATCGGCTTTTAATTCCCAAACTTCCCGCCTTGTTGTTTTGACAGGCTCGGCCCATGATAAGTTATGGGATATTACGACGCAGGCTTTAAGGAAAGCAGTTGGAGATAGAGATTTTTCTGGTACTCAACAAAAAATGGATTCCTTTAAAGCGGGATATGGTTCAGTATTATTCTTTGAAGATGAATCTGTTGTGAAATCACTTCAAGAACAATTTGCAACTTATGCCGATAACTTCCCAATCTGGTCTCAACAAACATCAGGCATGCATCAATTAGTTGTTTGGACTGCACTTGAAGCAGAAGGATTGGGAGCAACTTTACAGCATTATAATCCTCTAATTGATGATGAAGTGAAAAAAGAATGGGATGTTCCAAGTAACTGGAAATTGATTGCGCAAATGCCATTTGGAAATCCAACAGCTCAACCGGGTGATAAAGAATTCAAACCACTTGAGGATCGTATAAAATTTTATAAATAAAGAGTACTGATAAGAGTAACTTTGTTGAGAGCCATTTCTAATTGGCTCTTTTTTGTTTGTGATCATTTGCCCATATTTTTTCAGTATTACAATAAGATAAAATATTTTCACTATATTTTGTTTATTGCCCTGTGTGGAAAGTGACTATACCTTATGTAAAAGATTTATAAGTAATAATTTTGCTTTTTATTCAATTCTTTAAAAATAAGAGCTATTCCTTGGTCAAGTTTTTGTATATTTGTATTGGACACGTTTAGTTTTAATATTTTTTCCTGGTGAAAGCCATCTATATAATTTTGGCCTATAGTCTCTACCAGTACTTGTTGATTTTGTAAGTTTTTGATGAGGTGAGCACTATTTAAACGATGAGGTAGTACGATATGTGCGTTCATGCATATGGATGCTGGGCGATAAAAGCCTGGAGTAGAGTACTTTTCCAGAGCATCATATAGCAAGTTTGCACGCCCTAAATAGGAGAGCCGTACCTTGTTTCTATGGCGTTCAAACATACCGCTTTTTATGTAGATTTCCAAGGCTGCTTGTGAAATCATGGAACTATCAATATCAGCTGTTCTTTTATATAGTTGGAAGCTGACGGCTAATGGTTTAGGCAATACGGCAACACCTATGCGCAGTCCTGGAAACATTATTTTAGAGAAGCTTTTTAAATAAATGACCATTTGATGAGTATCCCCGGAAAAAATGGGGTCTACCTTCATATTTTCTTCGAAATCTGCTAAATAATCATCTTCTACAATATAGACACCATACTTTACAGCAAGTTTTAGTATCTCTTCTCTGTCCTTTTTAGAGTAAGAAGTCCCTAACGGATTATGGAAACGAGGCATCGTATAAAAGAATTTAATTTCCTGACTGCTAAAAATCCGCTCTAATTCCTCTAAATCAATACCTTCTGCAGTTCGTTGGATTCCTAGCACGGAAATCTTGTACGCTTTCAATTGCTCCACAAATAGATGATAACTAGGCTGTTCAACAAGTATATGGGTACGTTCATTTGGAAAAGGGATGAACGTTAATAAGGAAAGTGCTTGTTGCACGCCAGAAGTAATGAAAATCTGTTCTTCTTTGGCGAAAACCTGATACTGCTCTAATTGTTTTTGTATCACTTTTATTAAAGAGGGTAGTCCTTTTGGGGTGCCATAGATAAACAATTCTTGCTGATAGGTATCGATGGCTTTGTTGATGCAATGTTGAAAGTCATGATACGGAAATTGATGCCAAGCGGGAGCGGAAGTAACAAAGTCGATTTCCGCTGTTGGTTCACTTTTACCATCAAATTCTTTTTGAACGACATAATATCCACTTTTAGGAACTGCGTAGATTAAATGCTTCTTTTCCAATTCTTGCAGAGCTTTCAAAACTGTACTTTTACTACATTGATGTTGTTCGCTTAATTGACGAATCGATGGGAGTTTAAAGCCCGCTTTGAGCTGTCCATTCTGGATGAGAGATTCAAATTCATTACACAAAGCTACGTATTTTAACATGAATACCTCCTAAAAACTGTACCGTTACAGATGCTTCTTATTTGTATTGTATCGTAGTGGATCTTTTAATACGATACTAACAACCGGCCGGGTGTTGAAAAGGAGGATTTACTCAATATGCCAGAACATAAAAAAGCCTATATTGCGGCGATACTATATGCCTTTATTATTGGATTTTCATTTATTTTTACAAAAATATCATTAATGGAAGCGAGTCCGCTAGATACATTGGCACATCGATTTACGATGGCTTTTTTGATCGCGATAATTTTTAAGCTGTATCGGAGGACATCAGTGAAAATGAGCGCAACCGATACTTTGAAAATTCTTCCTTTGGTTTTCCTTTATCCAATTTTATTCTTTACATTTCAAGTGTTTGGGCTCGTATATACTTCATCTTCAGAAGCGGGTATTATCCAAGCGACCATACCAATATTCACGTTATTATCAGCTTCATTATTTTTGAAAGAATACGCAGGTAAAGGTCAAAAAATTTCCCTTTATTTTTCTGTGATGGGGGTTATCTTTATCTTTGTCATGAATGACTTGCAACTTGCGGCACACAGTTTGAAGGGAACGATTCTGATCTTATTATCCTCGATTGCTGCCGCTCTCTATAATGTGGTAGCGAGGAAGGTAACAAAGCAATATTCACTATTTACGTTAACTTATGTGATGACGTTCTTTGGTTTTGTGACTTTTAATAGTATGGCCGTCATCAACCATATAATTAACCAATCAATTAGCAGCTTTTTATTACCCTTCACAAGTAGTGCATTCCTCATTTCAATCGTATATCTTGGGGGATTATCCTCACTGCTTACTGCTTTTTTATCAAACTATGCATTATCTATATTACCAGCATCTAAAATGAGCGTTTTTAGTAATTTAGCGACATTGATTACAATTATAGCAGGGATGATTTTCTTACATGAATCGATTCATTATTATCATGTTATAGGTGCAATGATTATTCTTGTTGGGGTAATCGGCACGAATTATTTTGGTGGAATTCAATCAAAGCATATTAGTAAGACTGTTGCCGATCCATTGCTGAAAAGAGAGGTAAAGTGAATGAATAAATATGTGTTGTTACTGTTGATTAGTGGTATATGGGGATCTCAATTCTTCTTTATTGCATTAGTCATAGAAAATGTTGGGGTTATTACATTGTCAGCCATCAAAGCATGTATCGGCGGTATCTGTTTACTCTTCTTTGGTTTTTTTTTATCAAAAGAAGAGCGAAGAGTACCTAGGAGTTATTATAAATGGTATATAATCATTGCTTTTTTCGAGGTTGTACTACCATTCGTGTTTATTGCACAAGGCCAGAAATCGGTGCCTAGCAGTTTCGCAGCGGTGCTGATTGGAATGGTTCCCGTCTTTACCATCCTCCTTTTACTAGCATTTTTCAAAAGAAAAAGCACAAAGCCGGAGATTACAAGTATCCTATTCGGATTTGCAGGTATTGTCTTCCTTTCCTGGCCAACACAAGGATTCCAAGACCATTCTAACAGTATTCAGGGTAACATCCTATTGATATTGGCTGCCATGAGTTTTGGATTATCATTGATTTTGATGGAGAAATTAAACGAGGGATCTTCCGTTATTCATATGAGAAATGTATTGCTGATTGCCAGTGCATTGCTCATTCCCATGTCCCTTTTGTTTGAGCAATCTTTCAAATTGGATTTAGCACGATCTCAATCTATCTACTTAGCGATTTTAGGCATTTTCCATGCAGGTGTTGTTTATGCATTATTTAATAGGCTGATTCGGCAAGAAGGCGCATTATTTACTTCATATAGTAATTATATAGTGCCTGTCATCGGAATGATTTTAGGCTTTTTCCTTTTACATGAAGCGTTGTCTATTCATCAGTTGATTGGAATGGGTATAATTATGATGTCATTAGTTTTTTTAGACGGAAAAATAATAACCAAGTTGATAAGAAAGTAGTATTTTATTATATGTGCTCTGGTCCGATATCTTTAATTGTACTAATTAACGCAGTAAGTTTAGAATTCGTATATTTAACGAAACCAAAATGAGAAAAGGGGAGCAGGTTTAATATATCTTTGTAAGACCATTTTTTGTTTTTTGATCCGCAAATGATTTACATAGTAGAAGAAGCATCTGCTGAGGTTAATCCAGATGCTTCTTCTACTAAAAGGGGTAACTGATTTATTAGCGCTAACCAGAAATAAATGCTTATATTTTATTTATTCTGCATTAGATAGTGAAGCGTTTTTCTCCATCTTCATTATAATAAATCCACTCCAGGCAAACATTAAGGAAGCAATGTAAAAGATGCTGCCGATCGTTAAAAAGTCGACTAAATATCCGGTTGCAATCACCGCAGATGCAGCACCGATGGATGTCCAAACATGGTAGTTTCCAATTTCCTCACCCGCTGTTTTCTTCGTAACATATCTAGCAAGTACTGTTTTTTCTGTGTTTTTTTGTACTGCCCCAAGTACCCCCATAATGATTTGCAGGAGATAGACATGCCAAATTTCATATGCGAGAGGAAAGGCAAGAAGGATTAGTGCCATCCCCCATGAATAGACCAGGAGAAATGCTTTGTCACCGGCTTTATCAGTGAATTTTCCGATTAAAGGATAGCTAAGTGCTGCAGTCAGTGAGAATATTCCATATGCCCAACCGAATTGCGAATAACTGGTGCCTACATTTTTGATTAGCAAAATATAAAAAGGGAAAATCATGCTGGCAGCCATTCCAACAGTGCCTTGGTAAAAAACGAAACGTTTATAATTCATGGATGATACTCCTCATAGAAAAGATTCATGAAGCGATTATCAGGATCATATTTCTTCTTTAATTGAAAGAATTCCTCAGTACGCGGATACGCTTCAAATAATTGTGTCTTGGTAGGATACCCATAATAGGGCAAATAGTAGCTGCCGTTATGGTCAAGCGTCACATCTATCATGTTTCGGATGACCCTTTCCGTATTTGCCTTACTTTCGTTATCTGTCCCTTGATTGATGAGCATTACAAGAGCGAACATATCATCCTTGGCATAGGACATGAGTGATTCATCATTATGCTCCACATAGCGAATTGTAATATTTAATAAGTTAAAATCTTTTTCATCAGATAAGGTTTTTCTTAAATCATCGATATAATCAGCAAATTGATCAATCGGAACGAAGTATTCTTGCAGCACTTCAGTTTTGGTTGGGTTGCTGTAATCCATAAAGGCTGAGTCCGACCGCATCACATTATTCCTCGAAACCAAGTTACCATCAATATTGGCCGTGTAGGTTTTTTGAGTTTCCCAAAACCTTTCTTTACCCCAGTCATTATAACGTGAGAGACCAAGAAAGAATTTAGGCACGGCAATGATCGTTTCCCGTTTGAGAGTATTGTAGTTAGATAGCTGTGTTTGGTCATTTGCTCTATAATAATCCGTTACATACATTTCATCCAAATACGAGCCAGGAGCCACAGATATTCTTGCAAGATGCATTTTAACATCATCGTTTTGAAGAACTTCTCTTTTAAAGTACGAAGTATATTCATCATAATGGAGTGATTTGGTTTTAATTTTATAAAGTTCGTCATCTGTAAGGTGGAGTGTTACATCGAGTATTACTCCAAACAAACCATACCCGCCAATAACCGAATGGAAGAGCTCCGAATTTTCTTCGCGGCTCACTGTAAGGATTTGTCCTTTTGCGTTAAGCAACCTAAAAGATTCCACGGTTTCTATCAAGGCATGATGACGGATATCGCGGCCATGGACATTAACGCTCAAAGAACCGCCAATGGTAAAAATGTTTTGAGATTGACTGACCTTCAGTGCAAGTCCATATGGGTTGATATATTCCTGGAGAGCAGCCCAGGTTGCTCCGCTTTGGACCGTGATGCGTTTTTCATTTACATCCAAATCAAGTATTTTATCATAATGCTTCATATCGAGCAGGATCCCATTTGGATATAATGTCTGACCTCCTTGGCTATGCTGCATTCCGGCAATGGAAATGGGATCATCGTTTTTTTCGGCATCTAAAACGACCATTTTGATTGCTTCTTCACTATCTTCTGCCTTTATCGCTTTCATTTTAACTGGCATCAGACGGCTGATATCTTCTGCAATAGGGTGGTCAAGCTTGAAATTAAAAGCCTGCAGTGATAATCCAAATAATAGTGCATATAGGATGATAAAGAAAAATTGTTTCATGATATCTGGCTTTCGACTCCTCGTTTAATATGTCTGACACTCAATTGAAATAATGCAAATGTATGAACTTATAGATTAATGGAGTTACCCTGACCAATCAGTGTGATTGAAAATGAATCTTTTGATTTATGTATTAGTTCTTCGTTTTCAGCCCATTAATGATTGTTTTGGTTAGTGGTATGGATAGTGATTCCAAGCTTTGTTCTGAGTTGTTTAATCCCCAATGATAGATGATTCCCATCAGGCTTTGGGTGATAAGCTGTGAAATTTCGTTAACTGATTGGTCAGTGTCAATGTCGTTTTGTTCTTTAGCCTCTTCAACTAATGAACGAATAATTTGGAAGAGTGAGCGATTTGAATTCAAAAAGTAAGTATGTTCTTTTGAATCTAAAGCGGAACTGTAAATCACTTTCATTAAATCTTTGCCCATTTCTTCTTCCAGAAAACGCATCAATTTGCATATGAAAATAAACAATTTCTCTGTAGCGTCCATATCGACTGGGAACGAACGGAAGACTTCGCGATAGTAATCATCGACTTCTATGAATCTTACTAAAAAAATGTCCGATTTCGCTGAAAAGTGTTGGTAAAATGACCCTTTTGATGTGCCGCTTTTTTTCACGATCTCGTCAACGGTAACTTTATCATAACCTTTTTCGCTAAATAGCTTTAAAGATATTTTTAAAATTTTTTCACGAGTCTTTTCTCCCCTAAGCTGTTTCTTTCTGGGTTCAATCATAAAAAACCTCCAAATGATAATTGACAGAATATTCCTGTATAGTTTAATATCAGACTACAGTCTAGTTAAATGATTGGTGGTCTATTTAATCTAACGTAGATCATCAATAATCACAACGCTTTCTTAATTGGATTTCGCAAATTCAGAAAGCGCTTACAAAGTTTTGGAATCAAGTATGGGGGAGGTTAATTCAGTTTAAATAGGAGGTTTTTCAAGTAGAAGAATTAGTTGAAAAGGTTGGTTAGATTTTTCTGAACATTCCTATACAATTGGTTACTGTCATGTTGAAAGGCTTATTCCTCTTTAGCCATGAGTAAATGGATTGTATTTATAATATTGTTGGATTCAGTATATGTAAATGGAGGGGGGATCAGGATAAATTGATGGTCCTAGGAATGAACCAGATTGTCGGGAAGCAGGAAAAGAGATGTGCGGTAAACGGATTATTTTTTGGGAAATAGTAGCATGAAAAGGGAGGAAATAATCATGAATCATTCCAGTGGTGAAATAGGGAAAAGAACGATCAGTAAAACGATGAAACGCATACTTCCATTTATCTTGCTCCTTTATATCATTGCTTACTTGGACAGGGTCAATTTAGGCTATGCTGCTTTACAAATGAATGCAGAATTAGCCTTATCCGCTGAAGTTTTTGGATTGCTTTCCGGCATTTTTTTTATAGGTTATTTCTTCTTTGAAGTTCCAAGCAACATGATCATGCATAAAGTGGGAGCTCGGATATGGATTGCCCGTATAATGATTTCGTGGGGACTCGTGGTAATATTGACAGGTTTTGCCCAAACAACGATGCATTTATATATTCTCCGTTTTTTATTAGGTGTCGCCGAAGCTGGTTTTTTCCCTGGAATAATTTTGTATTTAACTTATTGGTTCAGGGCCCGCGAAAGAGGAAGGGCGACAGCGGTTTTGCTTTTAGCCCTACCGATTGGCGGATTGATTGGTGCGCCTGCATCGACATGGATTCTTGACAATATTTCCTGGTTGGGTATGGCAGGATGGAGATGGATGTTCATCCTTGAAGGAATTCCGGCCATTATTATTGGAATTGTTGTTGTTTTCTATTTAACTAATAGACCGACCAACGCTAAATGGTTATCTAAGGAAGAAAGTGATTGGCTAGAAGGGGAATTGAATGCGGAAAGAAAAGTTAGCTCGAATATAAATAAAGTTACTAAGCTTGATATGCTGAAAGATTCGAAAATCTGGAAGTTGGCCCTTTTTTATTTCGCAGGGTACACATCTATCTATGGATTGTCATTCTGGATGCCAACCATCATAAAATCATTATCGGAAAATGCGACAACCAATCTAGAAATTGGCTGGTTAGCGATGATTCCATCGTTAGTCGGTATACCTGCCATTATGTTTGTAGGCTGGAATTCAGATCGGACCAATGAACATAAATCACACTTGCTCGTTTGCCTCATGATTGCAGTTGTCGGGTTTATCGGGTGCGGCTTTTCAGATAGTGTCTTTATGATGGTGCTTATGTTAACGATTACATCTTTAGGGTTATACGGGTTCAGTGGATGTTTCTTTGCCTATATGACATTTTTCTTCACTGAGTCCACTGCGCCAGTTGGAATAGCCATAGTCAATTCATTTGCAGCTTTAGGGGGTTTTGTAGGACCGATGATTCTCGGAACTGTTGCATTTACTCAAGGGATGTTTATTTTATCCGGATTACTTGTGATGGGAGTCATCACGCTATTATCATTAAAATTGACAAGTGCTTCAGATGAAAACATCGTAAAAGAAGTTGAAGTCAATATTAATCAATTATAAAGGTTCTAAATGTATTGAAGATTAAAAGTGACTAAAAAAGAAACATCACTTGGAAATCATAAGGTTTCCATGATGTTTCTTTTTATATTTTCATATAGGAAGTACATATATATGGGATGAAAATATCGGTTGAACATGTCAAAATTCAATCTAATTCGAAGGTTCTGCCCAATAAGACTTGTTTGTGGTTTTAGGCGGGATTAGAATGGAGATGTGATACAAGTGCTTTCGAAAAGGCAAGGGAGTCCTTTTCTTTTCAAGTACTGACTTCATTTTTATTCATTACAGGAATAACAGCAGAAATGAGGTGATGATGTGGAAATTCATTTGGTGGCGAAAGATGAGATTGAGGCTCAAGGAATTCGTTGGATAGTGGAGTCCCACCTAACGGGAGTCAGACTGATCTTATGGAAAACGATTGAAGAATTTGAAAAGGGCATACGCAATCAGCAACCGGAATTCGTTATTTTGGATATGGATATTTGGACGGATGAAAGTGAGGCGATGGGTGTTTCGTTAAAGCGGAGGGGAATTCGATGGTTAGGCATTTCATCTGAGCGAATCTTTCAAACGGCTTATCGAGCCTTACGCTTTCGTGCTGAAGATGTTTTATTCCGACCTTTTTCTTCGGCAGATCTGGTAAAACATATCCAACAATTGCGTTTTCAATTGAGAAATGGTCCTGGTCTTCTTTCGACAAACACCATGGATGATGGGAATGCTCTGGATATTGGATATCCGGATTTCTTCTTGACAGACCGGAGGCATGAAAGTCGAATAACCATGGTCGCTTTTTTGACACCTGATAACAGGACCCTTCCTTTAGTTTATGATGAACTGCAACGATATTCTTTTACTGGGAAGAATCAAATCTTCGCTTTATCGGATTTTATTTTATGTGTCCAGGAAACGAAGGAAAAAGAGGTATATAAGGAAGAGTACCAAGCGTTCCTTGCTCACTGGAAAGAAAGAATGGATGAGCCACTTGCCATCATAATAAAAGCGGCAACTTCAGATGAGTCTTTAAAAAGGATGTATCAGCAAACACGTGAATTTACGAGACAAATCTTTTTCGATGGATATGATATCATTTTAGCCGAAAGTCAACAGACTTCGCATCAAGAGATGGACCCATTCCTCACTCCTCTTGAACAAAGACTTTGGATAGAAATGCTCGAAAGGCGGGATGCGAAAGCCATCAGGAACTGGATTGAGCGTGAATTCCTTACTTTTGAACGACCATACCCCGACCCGGAAATCGTTCGTATCCGCCTTACAAGCGTACTCGCACAGATTCGTAGGCATATGAAATCATACAACTTGCAAAATGCTTCTCTAGAAGCAATATATTATGATGTATTTCAGCAAATTGTACATAAACCTGTCATCCATCAAATAGTAAAAGAGCTGCATGCGTTCACCACCCATATGCTTCTGCAGGATCATGGACAATTACAGGAAGGGGCACGCACACTTAGCGAAAAAGCAAGGGAGATGATCGAATCCAACTATTGGGACGCCCAGTGGAATCTAGCGAGTTGTGCAGATACTCTGCGTATCAATAAAAGCACACTCAGCCGTCGTTTTGCGGCTGAATCCGGCGAGTCTTTTCGAAATACTCTGCATCAAGTTCGAATTAGGGAAGCTAAACGTTTATTAAAGGAAACGGATTTATCATTGGAGGAAATTTCACAATTAGCCGGCTATTCACATCAAACTTATTTCAATGCCAAATTCAAACTGCTTGAAGGTTGTACACCATCAGCATATCGGTCTGGATTATAAAAAAGGACGATTCAATAAATGAATCGTCCTTTTTTTATTTATTCATAACAATGTAATTATTGAAATTATTCATAAAAAAATAAAGTTAACTGCAAAAACTTAAAATAAATTATAAAATAATCATTAAACTATAATTAATTATTCTGAATTTTTCTTATAGAATGAATATATAACAAAAACAAGGGGGAAATGAAAATGAACACGATTACAAACAAGGTTATCCGTTATACAGGAACAGAATTGCATACTAAAGGATGGCAACAAGAAGCAGTGCTTAGAATGCTTATGAATAATTTGGATCCTGAAGTTGCTGAACGTCCAGAAGATTTGGTGGTATACGGTGGGATTGGGAAAGCTGCTCGTAACTGGGAATGCTTTGATGCAATCGTCAAATCACTAAAAGAGCTTGAAGAAGATGAAACTTTACTTGTCCAATCAGGGAAACCGGTGGCAATTTTTAAAACGCATTCGGATGCACCACGTGTCCTGCTTGCAAATTCAAATATCGTCCCTGCATACGCGAACTGGGAAACATTCCATGAACTTGATAAAAAGGGATTAATGATGTATGGGCAGATGACAGCAGGCAGCTGGATATATATCGGATCTCAAGGGATCGTACAAGGTACATACGAGACCTTTGCCGAGCTTGCAAAACAACATTTCAATAACTCGTTAAAAGGCACCATTACTCTAACTGCAGGTTTAGGCGGAATGGGAGGGGCACAGCCGTTAGCAGTTACGATGAACGGTGGTGTCTGTATCGGGATCGATGTAGATGAGACAAGAATTGACAGGAGGATTGAGACTCGTTATACCGATGTGAAAACGGATTCATTGGATGAAGCCATTCGTTTAGCCAATGAAGCTAAACTTACAGGGAAAGCATTATCGATTGGTTTGATTGGGAATGCATCAGATATTCTTCCGGAAATGATCGCAAGGAACTTCATTCCTGATGTCTTGACGGATCAGACTTCGGCCCATGATCCGCTAAATGGATATACTCCTTCAGGCCTGTCAATGGTGGAGGCTGCAGAATTACGGAATGCAAATCCAGAAGAGTATATTAAACTCTCTAAAGCTTCAATGGCCAAACATGTAAGAGCGATGCTTGAAATGATGGAAAAAGGAGCCGTGACGTTTGATTATGGCAACAATATCCGTCAAGTTGCGAAAGATGAAGGGGTAGAGAATGCTTTTGACTTCCCAGGCTTCGTTCCAGCTTATATCCGTCCACAATTCTGTGAAGGTAAAGGTCCATTCCGCTGGGTGGCTTTATCTGGTGATCCAGAAGACATTTATAAAACAGACCAAGCCATTTTACGCGAATTCGCTGATAATGAACATTTATGTAACTGGATTAGAATGGCTCAAGAAAAAATTCAGTTCCAAGGTCTGCCTTCCCGTATATGCTGGCTTGGTTATGGGGAGCGCGCACGTTTTGGTAAAATCCTCAATGATATGGTTGCAAGCGGTGAATTGAAGGCCCCGATCGTAATTGGGCGTGACCATTTGGATTCTGGATCTGTCGCTTCGCCGAATCGTGAAACGGAAGCCATGAAGGATGGTTCCGATGTAGTGGCTGACTGGCCGATCTTAAATGCAATGGTGAATGCTGTGGGCGGTGCAACCTGGGTTTCCGTACATCATGGCGGCGGCGTAGGAATGGGTTACTCCATGCATGCAGGCGTTGTAATTGTGGCAGACGGCACAAAAGAAGCAGCAGCCAGGATTGAGCGAGTGTTGACAACGGACCCTGGGATGGGTGTAGTGCGTCATGTTGACGCAGGATATGAACTGGCTCAGGAAACAGCACGTGAAAGAGGTATTAATATCCCGATGCTTGATAAAGGAATTGATAAATAATGACAAAACCAATTTGGATAAAACATGCCGCTCAACTTGCAACCCTTACCTCTGATAGGAAAGGTCCTCGTTCCAAAGAGGCAATGTCAGAGCTTGGGTTGATCGAAGATGGAAGTATATGGATGGAATCTGGTTTGATCCAAGCGATCGGTACGACCAAAGAATTGGAAGAACTCTATGCAGATAGAATGCATGAAGCTGAAGTCTTTGATGCAACTGGCCATTTGGTGACACCTGGGCTAGTTGATCCACATACGCATGTTGTATATGGCGGGAGTCGGGAACGTGAATTTGAAATGCGTCTTGAAGGCGCAACATATATGGACATTATGAACGCAGGTGGGGGCATTCATGCTACCACCCGCATGACAAGGGAAGCAAGTGAAGAAGAATTGATGGAGCAAACCATGCGACGACTTGATTCGTTTCTCGCTCATGGCGTGACTACAGTAGAAGGTAAAAGCGGTTATGGAATGAATTTGGAAACCGAATTAAAGCAGTTGCGGGTGATGAAAAAGTTACAGGAAGAGCATCCGATTGATCTAGTTCCTACTTTTATGGGAGCCCATGCGGTTCCAAAGGATTATAAAGGCCGCGAGGATGAATTTGTCGATCATCTGATTAATGATATGCTTCCAATCGTCTCTGAAGAAAAGCTTGCAGAATTCAATGATGTCTTTTGTGAAAAGGGGGTTTTTACCCCTGAACAATCAGAGCGGATTTTAAAGGCGGGGAAAAAGTACGGCTTGATCCCTAAAATTCATGCAGATGAAATTGAGCCATACGGTGGAGCTGAATTAGCTGCGAAGATAGGGGCCATTTCAGCTGAGCATTTGTTAAAAGCTTCCGATGAGGGGATTACTGCTATGGCGAAGTCAGGCACCATTGCCTGCTTGCTTCCAGCCACCGCCTTGTATTTGCGAGAAGAAGCGGCCCCTGGACGACGAATGGTTGATGAAGGTGTGGCTGTTGCCATTTCGACAGATTGCAATCCCGGATCTTCACCGACGACATCCATGCCTCTAGTCATGAATCTGGCATGCATTTCGATGCGCCTTACCCCTGCAGAAGCACTGACGGCGGCGACATACAATGCTGCTTGTGCAATCAACAGGCAAGAAAGGGTCGGATCCCTTGAAGTCGGAAAACAAGCGGATGTCGTTTTATGGAATGTTGAAAACTATCAGGAGTTGCAATATCTATTTGGGGTCAATCACGTTAAGTCTGTATGGAAAAATGGTGTGCAAGTTGTGAATGATAAAGTGAAGACTGATTTCAAAAGCCTGACTGGTCTATAAAATTCACTAAAAGAAGAGAGGCTATACCTATTGAACCATCATTAGGTTGACCGGATCTCTCATGAAACGCCCATTTACTGAACTTCAATCTATGTATCAGGAGCCTCTTTATATCCGCTGGAATTTTGGCGGATGTAAAAAGGCTTTGATACGTAACATGATCTAACAGTATTCCGAGTTGCCAAAGCAAGAGATGTATCTGATATTTCAGTTGCACTGGTATACATGCTTCTACCCATGGTGGAATGCCTGCTAATGGTTTTTTTTATATTTTACTAGAATTTGGCCAGTATCCGATTGTCATGTTTTTCTGTCTTGATCCGAGCTTCTCTATGGGGGCGAAACAGTCAAGACCAGGGTATTCATGGTTGCAATCTATTACAGGCTGCATAATGCAGACTAAATTTAGGGTTTTAAGATTACTGTTTTTAAGTTTAAAATCAGTCAGTATTGCTTCTCTCTAACAAACATCAAGGAGTGATCACATGTTGAGAAATAACTATCGTTATTTTATCATTTTTATGATTATTATTATTACAATCATAAATTATATTGATAGAGGTGCACTTTCATATGCCCAAGCTGAAATAATCAAGGAGTTCAATTTAGATCCAGTAAGTTGGGGAGCGATCCTGGGGTATTTTGGATATGGATATATATTCGGTGCACTATTTGGTGGTGCTTTAGCAGATAAGAAAGGCCCTAAATTCATGTGGATCATTGCCGGAACTACATGGTCTTTTTTTGAAATTGGGACAATATTCGCAGGTCACATAGGTGCAGCATTATTTGGAGGCTCTGCCTTGGCAGGATTTGCGGTGTTTCGTGTTTTATTTGGTTTAGCTGAAGGACCTACCTTATCAACGATGAACCGAACGATGGCAAACTGGGTATCTCCTAAAGAAAAAGGGTTTGCTGTAGCACTTGGATTAGTTGGAACGCCAATTGGAGCATTAATTACTGCACCCATCGTAGTAGGTCTTCTAACATTCACTAACTGGAAAGTAACATTTGTTATTCTCGGTATATTAGGCTTTATTTGGGTAGCAATTTGGAACAAAGTATTTACAAACTTACCTGAAGATCATCCAAGAGTCTCGAAAACCGAACTAGAAGAAATTCGAAGAGCAGATATTTTAATAAAAGGTGAGACGAAATTAGACGAACAAATAAATGTACCATGGTACCATTTTTTTAAAAACCCTACGTTAGTATTTAATGCAATTGGATATTTTGCCTTTTTATATGTAAATATTTTATTACTTACATGGACCCCAAAATATCTGCAAGATGAATTTAATTATTCACTTTCTTCACTTTCATATATTGGGATGATTCCCTGGGTAGGAGCTATTATCACTGGATTATTAGGTGGTAAAATCTCGGATATATTACGCAGGAAAACAGGGAATTTACGAATTGCCAGATCTTGGTTCACAGTAGTCTCATTATTTTGTACAGCTGTATGTTTTATGTTGATTCCGACTGTCGAGAGTGCGGCGGCCGTACTTGCTTTAATGTGTATAGGAAATGCCTTTAATTATTTACCTAATTCCATTTATTGGATCGTGGTTCTAGATACAGAACCGAATAAAGCTGGAACATTTGGCGGGGTAACTCATTTCATTGCCAATCTGGCTACCATTATTGCCCCTACATTGACAGGAAGTCTTGTCGCCATATATGGATATAATGCCATGTTTATTGCAGCATCAATAGCCGTCACGATTGGCATGATAGCCATGGTTTTCGTGAAGCCTGGCAAACAAGGTAACTCATCGGAAACCACCAATAATATGGTTAGCTAAGATAAGGCATAAATGGATGATATTGATTACGGATTATGTATTTCACTTTCAGAAGAAGTTTACAAGAGGAGCATCCGATTGATCTTGTTCCTACTTTTATGAGAGCCCATGGGTTCCAAAGGATAATAAAGGCCGTGAGCATGAATTTGTCGAGTAAAAACCCTCTTTAACGCCATTTGTGAAGAGTGATTCCTAAAACTGGCCTTTAAGAATCACTAAAAAAGATATGGCCTTGCTCTTCAGTCAATGTCTACCCATTTCAGCAGATGAATTGGGCTTTTAGAAGTATTTATCCACATGTAATGGTGTTGAATAGTAGGATGGTGGTTTATCATCCTACCCATTGGCAGCGTTAAATACTTTACTGCTTTACAGTGAAATTAAATGAAAGTGTTTTAAGGAAATGTGGAAATGAATCTCCATGTGGAGGGAATTTTATGTGGGTAATCACCATCCATTCGAAAAATGGCATAAAAATGTTTGAGTTTACTACAGAAAAGGAAGCTAGGGAAAAATTTGAGGTAATAGAAGGCTGTAAAATCCTTAGTGAAGTCATTTATTTCAATGATAAACAATTGATCGAATCCTAAAACTATATTTTCATAATTAAATAGAAATTAAAAGGTAGAATCGTTTGAATTAAATTATAAAAAGATTACTATTTCATAATATTCTTTGCCGAAATAGTACTAATCTTAACCATAAAATGAAAACTACCTATAAGTGTAATATTTCTAACAGGTGTACATTCCTTGTTTGGAAGGTCAGTAAAATATCATTTTTTAGTGTGAACTGAAATCTATTCATTTAATTTCAGGGTCAATACCGGAGTACTGCAGTAAAATTTTTTTTGATCCATAAATCTGATAAATCAAAAAATGGAGGGGATTCTTTGAACGAACAAAAATATACTATAGACGATGCCCCATTTAATAAGTTTCATTTTCGTATTGCTGGCCTTACCTTTGGATCAAGCTTCTGTGATGGTTATTCACTTGGAATCATTGCGATGGCTCTGACAGTACTTGGTCCTCAATTGGAGTTAAATGCAATGTGGACTGGATTGATTGGAAGTTCTGCATTAATCGGTCTTTTTGGGGGAGCGTTGGTACTTGGAAGACTTTCTGATCGTATTGGCAGACAGAAAATCTTTCTCGTAAACTTTTTACTGATCACGATTGCTACTATTTTACAATTTTTTGTTAGTGGTCCAGAAGAACTTCTCATTTTACGGTTACTAATTGGTTTTGGACTTGGAGGAGATTATGCTGTCGGTACGACTCTACTCGCCGAGTTTTCACCAAAAAAATATCGCTCCTCGCTCCTCGCGTCCATAAATGTAGTATGGACGCTTGGATATGTAGCTTCAAACTTTGTTGGTCATTACCTGGGACAGGTTGGGTCAGACTCATGGCGTTGGATGCTTATTAGTGCTGCCATTCCAGCTGTTGTGGTTTTAATCTTAAGAATAGGAACGCCTGAATCACCAAGATGGCTTGTCAGCATGGGGCGTGTCGAAGAAGCTCGCCAGATAGTAAAAAAACACCTTGGATCGAACGTTGAAATGGGAGAAACGTTTACTGGTACGGAAAATCAAAAGACTCTAGGATTTAGTGGACTTTTCAGCAAAAAGCTTCGTAAACGTACGGCTTTTGGTGGAATATTCAAATTAACTCTTGTTATTCCGTACTTTGCAATCTACACTTTCCTTCCGTCGATATTAAGTACAATGGGTTTTGAACAAAACTTTTTTGCCGATACCATGTTAAATCTATTCTTGCTTGTTGGGGCAATTTTCGGACTTTGGTTGCTCGCGAAATTTTCTCGTAGAGGATTTACGATCGGGGCTTTTACGATCCTTACTGTTTCATTGTTTTCACTCAGCTTCTTACACAATGGTTCTCAATTCTTAATGTTGACAGCCTTCTTGATCTTTACATTTTTCATGTCAGCAGCATCAAACCTTACATTAGTATACCCAGCAGAGCTTTTTCCAACTGAGATTCGTGGATCTGGAATAGGTATGGTTACGGCCATTAGTCGGATTGGTTCTGCAATTGGTACATTTCTGCTGCCTATTAGTCTAAATTCATTCGGATTAAGTACATCAATGATTGGTATGGCTGTGGTTCTGCTAATCGGTTTGATTGCATCGATTGCCTGGGCACCTGAAACGAAGAATCTTTCCTTGCATGAAGCGAGTGACCCATTACTAGAAGCGGGGAACTTTTCGAAGGGAACCGATATTCCCTTTACAGAAAATAAGAAAATAACATAAGATTAATTTCTAAATGAGAAGGACCAAAACTTTTTTCTCCTTCTTGATGAGTCATAGGAGAGGAGCTGTGTAAGGATGACAATGACCGATTGTTTACATCCTAAAGATATTAAAGAGGTTGAACTAGGTGACGGTGCAATCTCAATCAATGAGATGATAGCGGTTGCAAGATATGGTGCAAAAGTTACTTTCACTGAGACATATTGTGAAAGGGTAAATAAATCACGAAGCTTAATAGAAAAGTTTTTAGATGATAATAGATTGATTTACGGTGTTACGACTGGTTTTGGCAGTAATATGACTGAAGTGATCTCTCCACAGGACGCAGAAACCCTTCAACGGAATATTGTTCGTTCACATGCTGTTTCAGTAGGGGAAACTCTTGAAAAAGAAGTCGTAAGAGCCATTCAATTGATGATCCTTGTGAATTTAGGCCAGGGTTATTCAGGAGTCCGTTTACAAGTTTTAAAGCTGATCGCTTCACTGTTAAATCACGATATACTTCCCTATGTTCCAGGTGAGGGGTCCGTGGGGTATTTGTCTCCTGAAGCACACATGTCCTTATTGGTGATCGGGGAGGGGCGGGCATGGTACAACGATGAGCTCCTTCCGGGAAAGGATGCGTTAGCGCAAGCTGGATTGAAGCCAGTTACGCTTGGGTGTAAAGAAGGACTGGCTCTAATAAGCGGAACTCCTTCCGTCACTGCGATGGCCATTCTGGCATTATACAATAGCATGCAAGCAGCGAAAACCGCGGACATTACGGGAGCTATGTCCTTAGAAGTGCTAAAAGGTACAATAAAAGCATTTGATCCCCGTCCCCATGCATTGAAAAAACATGAGGAACAGGCAAAGACAGCCAGAAATGTAACACGGATTCTTGAAGGCAGCCAAATCATTGATACATACAAGGATCATAGATTACAAGATGCACTTAGCTTACGATGCATTCCACAAGTCCATGGAGCCATAAAAAGAGTATTGAAAGACGCTGCTGTTTCGATTGAGAATGAAATGAACTCCGTAAGTGACAATCCTCTGATTTTTCCGGAAGAGGAAGATGGAATTGCACTAATGGCCGGAAATTTTGATGGTTCATTTGTTGGGATATACGCAGATACGATTTCCATAGCGCTAGCAAACTTAGCAAAAATAACAGAACGCAGAATAGATCGGCTTGTAAACCATCACCTAAGTGAATTACCTAATTTTTTAGTGGTTAATCCAGGTTTAAATAGTGGCTACATGATCCCACAATATACAGCCGCCGGACTATTAAACGAGATAAGGGTGCTCTCGCATCCAGCCACAGTAGATAATACCCCTACATGCGCCAATCAAGAAGATTTGATAAGTTTTGCTTATTTCGCTTCGAAGAAAGCCTATCAAATCTCAAAGAAACTTGAATATATTTTAGCCATTGAACTGATGACGGCAACGCAAGCAATGGATTTTCATCTACCATTGAAACCGTCACCGGTTACGGAGGGCGTATATCATTTAGTTCGGAGCCAAGTCCCGATGGTGGAAGAAGATCGCTTTTTTCACCCTGACATTGAATCGATTTATAGACAAATTCATGAAGGGGAAATAGTTATGCTAGTTGAAAAGGCGATTGGAGAAATGGAGTTCTAAAAAAAGATGGAAGCTGTTTTACTTTATTTTATAGAGTAAAGGGGCTTCCTTTTTCATTAAGGATTATATGAATGATTGCTGTTAAACTAGAATGAATGTATGATTCATCTAAAAAGGAGGGAAGCAAGATGCACTATGATGTAATTGTAATTGGAGCTGGATCCATGGGTATGTCTTCAGGATATTTTCTATCAAAAAAAGGACAAAAAGTACTATTATTGGATTCCTTTGTTCCTCCTCATAATAAAGGCAGCCATCACGGGGAAACAAGAATTATTAGACATGCTTATGGTGAAGGAAGGGAGTATGTTTCGTTAGCACTTAAAGCCCAAAAGCTATGGGGTGAATTGGAAAGAAATTCGGGGGAACAATTATTTCTTCCAACGGGGGTCCTGAATGCTGGAAGCGAAAATTCCACTTTCATTAAACAGGTGAAAGCGGGGTCAAAGGAATATGGTTTACCAATGGAAATCTTGGATTCACATGAAATTCATGATAGATGGCCTGGTATAACACTGCCAGAAGATTACATTGGGTGCTATGAATCGACTTCGGGCGTGTTGAAAAGTGAAGAGTGCATTAGAGCGTATCAACAACTTGCGAAATCTAATGGTGCCGACATAATTGTAAACAGTGAAGTAAGGAAGATAGTTGTTCATGGCGATGGGGTCACGGTTAAAACGGATGAACAGACATTCCACTCAGAATCTTTAGTGGTTGCAGTTGGGGCATGGGCCCCGAAAATATTGGCGATGTTAGATTTGAATCTGCCTCTAGAACCCATTAGAAAAACATTTGCCTGGTTTCATGCAAATGAAAAATTATATAATCATAATGATTTTCCGGCTTTTACTTTTGATACTTCAGTTGGTACATACTATGGCTTTCCTAGTATAAATGGTTCTGGAATAAAGATAGGAAGACATGATGGGGGAAAACGTATAAATCCTGATGGCTGTATCGAGGGTTTTGGTGAATTGGATGAAGATAAGGCAGATTTGGTGAAATTTTTGTGGAAATATATGCCTGCTGATCAAAAAATGAAATATGGGAAGACTTGCATCTACACCATGACCCCTGATGAGCATTTTATAGTGGATAAACATCCTTATTATCCACATATTGCAATAGCAGCAGGTTTCTCTGGACACGGGTTTAAATTCAGCAGTGTCATGGGGGAAATTTTGAGTGACTTGATTATCTCCGGTACGAGCAAGGAAGATATATCATTGTTTTCTATTAATCGATTTAATTAATAATGAGAAGACTTGAAAAAAATATTTCGCCATCGAGATGAAAATACAAAATCACAAGTTTAACTTGAACCTGCATATAGAATGAAAATCAAAGTCGTTGATTCCTTGTCATAGGAATCAACGACTTTTTTAATCAGCAAAAAAAGGTTTAGTACTTGTTTTTGCCGGTCTATTGATATTACATCTATGTATTATTTTTTTACATTAATCTATGTAAATAATCTTCTGTTTAATCAAAGATAATAGTAGAAGAAAACATAAATGATATTCAAGATTAATGAAAAAATACAAAAACATATGTTAGGTTAGCTAACAATTGTATTGTCGAAATAAAAAAAACATGCTAGAATAAGAATATTCCGAAATATGAAACGTCAATTCCGAATTTCGGAATTTTATAAAATTATGAAAGTGAAATATTTTTATCTACATATTTATAGGTTTTATTGTTCGAAATTTCTGTAAATAGGAGGAGTGTACAATGAATACAGTTGATTTGAATTGTGATTTAGGAGAGAGCTTTGGCACATATCGAATTGGAAATGATGCAGAGATTTTGGATTATGTAACATCTGTCAATGTTGCTTGTGGATTTCATGCTGGCGATCCGACCGTTATGAGAAAAACGGTTCAGCTTGCTTTAGAGAAAGAAGTAAAAATCGGAGCCCACCCAGGTTTCCAGGATTTAATAGGTTTTGGCAGACGCAATATGAATATTTCACCACAGGAAGCTTATGATATTGTTGTCTATCAAATTGGTGCATTAAATGGCTTTTTGCAATCTGAAGGCGGGAATATGCAACATGTTAAACCACATGGTGCTTTGTACAATATGGCGGCAAAGAATAAAGAGTTGTCTCTTGCCATAGCTGAAGCTGTATACAAAATTAATCCTGAGCTCATTTTATTTGGCTTGTCGGGCAGTGAATTAATACGTGCTGGTCAGACCATTGGATTACAAACGGCTAGTGAAGTGTTTGCGGATCGGACATATCAACAAGATGGTTCATTGACTTCTCGTATGAAAGCGCATGCAATGATAGAGAATGATGATGATGCTGTTGCACAAGTAATTCGAATGGTTAAAGAAGGAAAGGTTTTATCACAGCAAGGAACTGATGTGGCTTTAAAGGCAGATACAATTTGTATTCATGGGGACGGAGCACATGCTTTAACCTTTGCTCGTCATGTAAAAAAATCCTTAGAAATATCTGAAATTACAGTTAAGTCTATTTCTACATAAAATCACAAACATTTAGGAGGTAGATTTCATTGGAGCCAATCAAAAATACGACAGATCAGAAAAAAAATCATTCTAAGCCAAAAAATAACCGGACATTATTGCTAGGTGCAGCATTTCTTATGGCAACATCAGCCATAGGACCAGGTTTTTTAATGCAGACAACTGTTTATACCCAAAGTCTTGCAGCAAGTTTTGGGTTTGTTATCCTTATTTCAGTTATTCTTGATATTTTTGCACAAACAAATGTATGGCGCATTATTGCTGTATCTGAAAAACGAGGACAAGAGATTGCAAACATGGTTCTTCCAGGACTAGGTTATGTTCTAGCGGCACTCATAGTTATGGGGGGGCTAGCATTTAATATAGGGAACATCGCAGGAGCTGGACTTGGTCTAAATGCGATGATTGGAATTTCCCCAACAACTGGAGCAGCAATTAGTGCAGTTATTGCAGTATTAATATTTGTAGTAAAAGAAGCGGGAAAAGCTATGGACCGCTTTACACAAATCGCAGGCTTTTTTATGATCTGTTTGATGATATATGTTGCATGGACAACTGCTCCTCCAGTTGGAGAAGCAGTAGTGAAGACATTTGCACCTGATAAGATTGATATTATCGCAATCGTTACATTAGTTGGGGGATCTGTGGGTGGCTATATTACATTTGCTGGCGGTCATCGTCTATTGGATGCAGGAGTGAAAGGTGTCGGAGCACTGCCACAAGTAACAAAGAGTTCAGTAATGGGTATTTTAATAACCACAGTTATGCGAGTTGCATTATTTTTAGCAGTTCTAGGTGTTGTATCTAAAGGCTTGCAAATTGATTCAGAAAACCCTGCGGCATCCGTTTTTCAACTTGCTGCTGGAAATGTAGGTTATAAAATGTTTGGTATTGTTATGTGGGCTGCAGCAATCACATCAGTAGTTGGTGCTGCATATACTTCTGTTTCGTTTATCAGAACATTCAGCGAAAAAATAAATAAAAAGGCTAACTGGATTATCATTGGCTTTATAGTCGTATCGACCATTTGCTTTCTATTAATTGGTCAACCGGTTAAAGTACTACTTGTAGTAGGGGCAATTAATGGTCTGATTTTACCAATTGCACTTGGTACACTTTTAATTGCGGCATATAAGAAGAATATTGTGGGTGATTATAAACATCCTTTATGGTTGACGATTTCCGGCGTATTTGTGGTAATCATCATGGCGTTAATGGGCGTATATACATTAATGAAACAACTGCCCGCTCTTTTTTAATGATACATCAATAAAACGGGGTGGAAGTGGCGTGCTAGTTTGTCACTGACTCCCAGTTCTTAATAGGAGATGAATATTAATGATCGATCTTTCTCAAGCTACCCCGGCTGAATTGCGCGCAATGATCCGCAACAATGAATTGATTAAGCCAACTGCTGGAATGGCAAACGGATATGCACAAGCAAACTTGGCCATCTTAAAAAAAGAGCATGCTTTTGATTTTTTATTGTTTTGTCAGCGTAATCCTAAGTCTTGTCCACTTCTAGACGTAACAGAAATTGGTTCTCCTATTCCTAAATTTGCTGCTCAGTCTGGTGATATACGTACAGATATTCCAAAATACCGGATATATAAATACGGTGAATTAATGGAAGAAGTAACGGATATTTCAGATTATTGGGAAGATGATATGGTTGGGTTTTTAATCGGTTGCAGCTTTACATTTGAACATGCCCTTTTAAACAACGATATTTCCATTCGTCATATTGAAGAGAACAGTAATGTACCGATGTATAAAACGAATATTTCATGTGTTGAAGCAGGGATATTTCACGGGAAAATGGTAGCGAGCATGCGTCCGATTCCTCAGAAAGATGTGGTGCGAGCGGCTCAAGTTACATCGCGTTTTCCTGCTGTTCATGGTGGTCCAATCCATATTGGAGATCCGGAGGCGATTGGTGTTTCTAACATACAGCAACCTGATTTTGGTGATGCAGTAACGATTCGTGAAGGAGAAGTGCCGGTCTTCTGGGCTTGTGGAGTAACGCCTCAATCTATCGCAATGGAAACAAAACCGGCGATTATGATTACGCATGCACCAGGACATATGTTTATAACGGATATCCGTGATGAAAAATTAGGCGTTTTATAATATTACTAACAGAAAGAGTTGAGTTCTATGCCGGAAAAGCTTTTGAATAAAACTACATGCATACTGTCTCCCTTAGGCGATTCCGCAATCGTGATTACATTTGGGAATGAAATTAAATACGACATTCACAAAAAAATTAAAATGTTTATGGATTTGCTTGAAGATGAACCTTTTGTTGGATTTATAGAATGTGTGCCGGCTTTTACAAATTTGACAGTTTTTTATGATCCTCTAGTTATCTATAAGAAACAAAAACAAAGCAATAATGATGAATTTATTTCCCCATATGAAGTGGTTCGTTCTATCATGGAAAGGAAACTACAGTGGTTAAAAGAAGATAAAAAGCTGACACACCGAACTGTTTCTATTCCTGTATGTTATGGGGGGGAATATGGCCCGGATTTGGAATATGTAGCTCGTTATAATAATTTAACTACTGATGAAGTCATCCATATTCATTCAAATGGTGAGTACTTAGCCTATATGATTGGATTTGCTCCAGGTTTTCCGTTTCTCGGTGGACTATCAGAAAAAATTGCAACACCTAGACGATCTTCTCCTAGAATGACCATACCAACAGGAGCAGTTGGAATTGCAGGTATGCAAACGGGTGTATATCCAATATCTACGCCTGGAGGGTGGCAATTAATTGGACAAACGCCAACCAAACTATTCTTACCAGATGTTAATCCTCCAAGCCTATTACAAGCAGGAGACATTGTGAAATTCCATCCAATTTCTAATCAAGAGTATAATGAAATTATTCTTAAGGAGGGGTTACAGTGAGCCTGCGTGTAATCAAACCGGGATTATTAACTAGTATTCAGGATCTTGGAAGAAAAGGGTTTCAGCAACATGGAGTGATTGTAAGCGGCGCAATGGATGCATATTCCCTAAGAATTGCCAATATGTTAGTTGGCAATAAAGAAAGTGAAGCGGCCATGGAAATTACGTTAATGGGTCCGACTCTTAAAATAGAAAAAAATTGCTTGATCGCGATAACAGGTGGAAATTTATCACCTACTATTGACAGTCAAGCTGTTCCAATGTGGAAGCCTGTTTATGTAAAAAAAGGCTCTATTCTTCGATTCGCGGGATGTAAATCAGGTTGTAGGACTTATTTGTCTGTAGCGGGAGGATACGCTATTTCTACAGTTATGAATAGTAAAAGTACATATCTAAGAGGGGAAATTGGGGGCTATAAGGGAAGAGCATTAAAAGTAGATGATGTTGTGGATTTTAATGAAACTTCTACGATTCTAGATAACCGGGAGTTTAAAGAAGCGTTTATCGCTCCAAAGTGGTTTGTCAATGAAAAGGAGTTTATGCCAAGTCGCATGCCAGTTATTCGTTTCATAGATGGAAGCCAGTACGATTATTTTACGGACTCTAGTAAAGTTAGTTTTGCAGAGAATTTGTTTAAAGTTTCAAACCAATCTGATCGTATGGGCTATAGAATATCAGGTCCTTTGTTAGAGTTACAGGATAAAAGGGAGCTATTGTCTGAATCAGTAACTAACGGGTCTGTTCAAGTTCCTCCTGATGGAAACCCTATTATTCTTCTTGCGGATAGCCAAACAACGGGAGGGTATCCTAAGATAGCTCAAGTGATTACTGCAGATTTACCATTAATTGCTCAGGTCAAACCAGGGGAATCTATTCAATTTTCACGAGTAACCTTAAAAGAAGCCGAGCAGCATTTCCTTCAAAAAGAACAACAATTAAAAGATTTAAAGGTTTCGATTTCATTATTTCTAAAAAACAGCATGTAATATAGTTACTTCATCAAGAAGTAACAAAAGGAAGAGAGTACTCTTATTAAAAGGGTACTTTCTTTTTTTGTTAATACATAATAAGTGAAAGATGGAGCCTCTATTTATTTTCTTTATTCAAGGCAGTTTTTCAAATAAATTGATGCTTTATTTTACCTTAATACTTGATGGCTGATGTGACTCCAACAAGTATTTTCTTTAATGACTGTATCAAGAATTACTTTATCTTGCATTTAAGCTTAGTATTAACCGTTGAATTTCTATGTGGATTTTTATCGCTCCTATCTGATTAAATGTTTCGATCTATCAGAATTCTCTATCCCATTTTACTATGTATGTGTAGTTCTTCTTTCAGTCAATAAAAATCTTGAATACTAATATCTTTTTGTGAGATTATGTCTCAATAATTTCACCTCTATATACTTATTTTCATTAAAAAACATTTGTTTTCGGTAATCGATTTTATCATATGCAAAGACTGCAAAAACAACAAACATCCCTTAATCATACTAACATCTAGAAAAACTTCCATCAGCATTTCCTCCATTGCAAAATAAAATATAAAAACTGGAAAAGAGAACACTTGAACATTGAAATATAGTACAGGCAGTTCTGCACATCAGAACTGTTTTTTTTATTTTAAAAGATAGGGGAATTTTCCCCTTAGGATAGGGAAGTCCCCCGATATGGAAAAATCGGGGCAGCTCTTACAATTAGGGTATGGTAATTGTTTGTAATGAGGAGGAATAGTAATGCAGGCAAAAGTCGCAGCAAATCAAAAAACAGGAAAATCGATTGATGATGCTTTTGCATCACATTTTGCCAAGTCTATGTTTCTAGCAGTTTGCGGACTTGTTTTTTTATCGTTTATTGGTACGAGAATGTTTACACATGTAGATTTAAACCTTTATGGATATATGGTGGGGACGATTATTTTTATTGGGGGGTTCTTTTACAGGTTTATCGCATGGGGAGAAAGGCCGCCAACAAAGGTTTTTATAAAAAAAGGCATCAAACTGATATTTAGAAAATCAACGCCTAAAACATCAGTTGAACATTTAGCAACATACAATTTCATCTGGAATAGGGGAATTTACCGATGGACTCAGCACGTTCTAATCGGATGGGGATGTATCCTTTCCTGCTTCGTGACATTCCCTCTAGTATTTGGATGGATGTACTTTACCATGGACGACAATGGCTACTACAACATCATCGCAATGGGGATCCAGGTAATAACAGTACCAGCTAATGGGATCATTGCGAACTTATCATATAACGCTCTGAACATTACAGCTGTGATGGTTATTACTGGCGTATGCATGGCTCTATACCGCCGCTTGAAAAATATGCAGGCAAGAGCAGAACAAAAATTCATGTATGACTTTCTTCCACTATATATGCTGTTATTAGTCAGCATTACAGGATTGGCACTAACGTTTTTGAACATCTTTTTGCACGGTGCAGGACAGCCAGCCATGTCCCTGATTCACCAGTGGTCAGTCATTATTACACTGATTTATCTTCCGTTCGGAAAACTTGCTCACATACCTTTCCGCCCACTGAGTGTATTTGCCAGAAACTACAGAGAGCATTATGCGGAACAATCCATGAAAGAATGCAAAGTTTGCGGTAATGAGTTTGTTTCAACAGAACAATCAAAAGATGTCATAGAGGTTCTCGGTAAGAATGAAATAGAATTTCAAACGAAGGATGGCCACCATCTCGCCGAAATGTGCCTACCTTGCCGAAGAAAATACCGGATTGCCCAATTTTCCGGATTTCCTATCCACGAGGTAAAAGTTAAGGAGGCTAACCAGAATGCAAAGGGATAAGTTTTTTAAAGATGTAGAGAATTTGTTACACCCTAATGAAACATTGGTTAAAACGCATTGTGCATATTGTGGAATGCAGTGCGGAATGAATTTAAGGGTAAATAGAGCGACAAATAAAATCATTGGGGTTGAACCACGTTATGACTGGCCCGTAACTGTTGGGAAAATGTGTCCAAAAGGGGTTACAGCTTACCAGCAGACGAACCATGATGATCGCATTTTAACACCGCTTATTCGTGATGATGCATCATTAAAGGGAACAAAGGAAGGCTTCCGAGAAGCCAGCTGGGATGAAGCATATGATTTAATCGCGAAAAAATTCAGTGAGCTTCAAAAAAAATATGGAAAAGATTCATTATCCGTTTTCAGCGGCGTATCAATGACGAATGAAAAATGTTATTTAACAGGGAAATTTGCACGTGTGGCTCTTGGCACGCGCTACATTGACTATAATGGCCGATTCTGCATGTCTAGTGCGGCCGGGGGATTCCTTCGTTCTTTCGGCGTAGATAGAGGTTCAACATTACCCTGGACAGATATTCATGAAACTGATTGCTTATTTCTTGCAGGAAGCAACACAGCAGAATGCCATCCAACTTCTATGTTCAGAGTCTGGAACGTTCAAGAAAGAGGCGGTTACATTATCGTGGCGGATCCCCGCGAAACGCCTGTTGCGAGAAGAGCGGATGTTCATCTTGACTTGAAACCGGGAACGGACCTTGCCCTTGCTAATGGAATCTTAAATGAATTAATTCAAAATGGTTATGCTGATGAAGAATTTATTAATAATCATACAAATGGATTTGAAGAAACAAAAGAGCTTGTAAAAGATTTTACGCCGGAATATACGAGTGAGCTTACAGGTGTTGCACCGGAAAAGATCATTCGCGCAGCAGAGATTTATGGAAGATCACCGAATGCAGTTGTCATGTTTGCCCGTGGAATTGAACAGCAGCATAAGGGCGTTGACAATGTATCTGGATATACAAACATGGCGCTTGTAACAGGTAAGATTGGCCGTCCGAAGTCTGGTGTAGCAACTTTCACTGGTCAAGGAAACGGGCAGGGTGGACGCGAGCATGGTCAGAAAGCGGATTTATTGCCAGGATACCGGAAAATTACGAATCCTGAACATGTGGAAGAAGTTTGTAACGTATGGAATATCACTCCGGAAGAAATGCCTAAGCCTGGTGTTTCGGCTTATGAAATGTTTGAACTGATGGAGCAAAAAACGATTCGCGGATTATATCTGCTATGTTCTAATCCTGCAGTATCTGCGCCTAACCTGAATTTTGTCAGAAGGGCGATGAAAAACCTGGATTTTATGCTGTGTTCGGATTTCTATCTTTCTGAATCAGCAGAGTTTGCGGATGTGATCCTGCCGTCCGTAACGTGGTCAGAAGATGAAGGAACAGTTACAAACCTTGAAGGGCGAATTATTAAGATAAATAAGGCACAAGAACCAATCGGAAAATCTAAGCCCGATTGGCAAATACAAGTAGAGCTTGCAGAACGTCTTGGGAGAGGAAGATATTTTTCCCATTTGAAAACTGCAAAAGATGTGGCAGATGAATTCAGACTGGCCAGTAAAGGCGGAAATGCCGATTATTACGGCGCCACATGGGATAAGATTGACAAACAGGACGGGGTATTTTGGCCTTGTAAGGATGCAAATGACAAGGGAACGCCGCATATGTTCTTGGATAAAAAATTCTATCACGCAGACGGTAAAGCGAAAATTTGTGCACTTCCTTACCGTCCCCCTGCTGAGGAGCCAGATGAAAAATATCCGCTTCGTTTAACAACTGGACGTGTCGTTTACCACTATCTATCAGGGAACCAGACGAGAAGAATTCAGTTCCTTCGCGATATGTGTCCGGAACCTTACGTGGAAGTACATCCTGATACAGCAAAAAAATACAATATGGACCATGAGGATAAGGTCCGCCTGTATACCCGAAGAGGTGAGGCAATCTATAAAGTGAAAATTACAGAAGCAATTCGTGAAGACACTGTATTTGTTCCATACCACTTTGGGCACGAGCAATCTATCAATCTATTAACCATTGCAGCGCTTGATCCAATGTCCCGTATGCCGGAATTTAAGGTTTGTGCAGCCCAAATGGAAAAAGTCGAAATAAAGAAGGTGCAATAAATGAAAAAGAGGCTCTACTTAGAACTTGAAAACTGCATAGGATGCAGGTCATGTCTAGCGGCTTGTACACAATGCGGAGGGCATGAAGAGCGGAACAGAAACTATGTATATGATGTAAACCCTCTGGTCAATCGGCAAACGATGCCTCTTATGTGCCTTCATTGCGTAAATCCTGCCTGTGCAAGGAGTTGTCCGGCCCAGGCAATCCAAATCCATGAGACTGGGGCCGTGTTATCAGCACTCGTTGAAAAATGTATCGGCTGCCAAAATTGTACGATTGCTTGCCCATATGGAATACCGAAATTTGACCCTGAACAAAACTTAATGTACAAATGCGATTTATGTATCGACCGGACAAAAGACAGTATCCCGCCAATGTGTGCAAGTGTTTGCCCATCCAATACACTTCAATGGTTGACAGATGAAGAAATTGAAAATAAGAGAAAACAATTTAATCTAGATAATGGAAAATGGGTGACTAGCCTTCCTTATCTTGAAAGTGAAACGAACGTTAAGGTAAATCTCCCAGGTATTTTACAGGGGATAACCAAGCTATATTAGGAGGGATTAAGATGCCGTCAGATAAAAATAATAAAATTCCCTTTAATGAAGATAATTACACTCATAATATTGAACGGAATAATGAAAGAAAGCTTGACAGACGTGGGTTCATGAAAACATTGGTGGGTGCTGCTGGCGTATTCGCCATTTCCTCCCTCCCTTGGGGGGCGGTAGCGGCTAAAGAATTGATGGGTCTTGGGGAAAAGGAGTATCCCCACAAAAAAATCACAGATGTAAGCAAAATTGCAATTGGTGACGCAGTAGAGTTTAAATTTCCAGGTGATCATGATGATGCTATTTTGATCAGATTGTCTGAAAAGAAATACGTAGCTTACCAAAATGCATGCACACATCTTCGTTGCCCGGTTTTCTGGGTGAAGGAAGAAGGAGAGATGGTTTGTCCTTGTCATCATGGAAAATTTGATGTTGAAACAGGTGCTCCAACTGCCGGTCCGCCAAGAAGGCCGCTGCCTGAGATTCAGGTGAAAGTTGAAAATGGCGGGGTATACGCAGTAAGGGTGAAGCGTTATGAGGCTTAAGTTTATTGGTGTCGCGTTGCTTTGTGCCTTCTTGATGATGAATATTGTATTTACCCAATTTATGGTTCATCAATATTATTATGAAAATTATGTAAATGTTTTAATATTTGGGGGATTAAACATAGTGGTGTTTCCCTTAGCGTTATTTACTTATAAAAAAACGAAAAACGAAAAGGCGTGAATCAAATGAACAGTGAAACATACTTTGATTTTTGTTTTGTAAAAGAAGCATCTGGAAATTTTGCTGCTGAAATCGATAAGCTCCTTTCAGACCTTTTTAAAGATGTCCGTCTTAACTGGTATTTAGATGAAAAGTCAATAGATGGGGCCGATATTGTAGTTGCCGAAGTAAAGGGAATGAGCAATTGGGAGTCTGTAGTGGAAACAATTGAATTTATCGAGAATCATGCAGAAGATACATTCTGGGAATATTTGCAGGGTTTTCAAATGAATGTTTACACGGCAAAGAGAGGATGCAATACATGTGGAACACATTAAAATAGAAGATATACAACCATTAATATCGGAAAAAGCTAGAGTGGCAATCTTGGATGATGTTGGGCAGGATAAAGCTCCTTTCGTTTCTAAAACGATTGTTAAGGTGGAGCTTTGTCCTGATATAACACATCTGCGTATTTACTTTGACGACATTAATTTTTTCGCTGTCCCGTTGATATCCAATGTGACTAAAAATGAAAATGAGTGGTCAGCTTTTGACGAAAATGCGAGATTACAATATGTAATTAGAAGAGAGAGTGGTCAGGATGTTTAGAAAAATTCAGCTTCCATTACAAACCTTAAACCTCGTTGTAGGATTTATGGTGTGGGTATTAATTTCGTCCCTGTTGCCTTTTATTAAAGAAGATATCGCAATACCGGATGGTCAGCTTGCACTGGTAACAGCTGTTCCAGTTATTTTAGGATCTATTCTTCGCATTCCCCTTGGCTTTTACGCCAATCAGTTCGGGGCCAGGAAAATTTTCCTGATTAGCTTTATATCGCTGTTATTCCCTGTTTATTATATCAGTATTGCGGATTCTCTTGCTGATTTGTTGATTGGAGGGCTATTTCTTGGTATTGGGGGAGCCGTATTCTCTGTTGGAGTAACCTCTTTACCGAAGTACTATCCTAAGGAACGCCATGGCTTTATAAACGGAATTTACGGTGCAGGAAACCTCGGAACGGCTATATCAGCATTTGCAGCACCTGTTGTAGCTACGAAGTTTGGCTGGTCAACAACCGTACAGCTTTATCTTGTGATTTTGGTAGTATTTATCGCAGGTAACTTCCTATTAGGGGATAAAAAGGAACTGAGAGTAAAGACACCGCTTTTAGAACAAATTAAGGGTGTCTACAAAAATGAAAAACTATGGCTGCTAAGTTTATTCTACTTTATAACATTCGGTTCTTTTGTTGCATTTACTATTTATCTGCCAAACTTTCTTGTAGCGAACTTTGGATTGGATAAAGTTGACGCCGGTTTGAGGACAGCAGGCTTTATTGTTCTTGCTACCCTAATGAGACCAATTGGCGGATGGCTTGCAGATCGCTTTCATTCCCTCATTCTGCTCATGTTTGTTTTCGGAGTGTATACGGCTTCAGCGATGATTCTATCCTTTGCTCCATCGATTGGCTGGTACACTTTTGGTTGTTTGAGTATTGCCCTCTGTGCGGGAATGGGAAATGGTGTCATTTTTAAACTGGTGCCCATGTATTTCCAAAAGCAGGCTGGTATTGTGAATGGTATTGTTTCCGCAATGGGCGGTTTGGGAGGTTTTTTTCCGCCATTAATTTTATCCTTGTTATTCAATATCACAGGACATTATGCAATCGGGTTCATGGCATTGTCAGAAGTTGCCCTTGCAAGTTTGATTTTAGTAGTCTGGATGTATTTCCAAGGTAAAATGGGGCTTGCCAAAGAAGTGATTGACAATACAATAGAAGGCATTTTGATCACCGATACCAGTGGTAAAATCATTTCAGTAAACCCTTCGTTTACAAGGATTACTGGCTATCAGGAAAATGAAGTAATAGGGAAGAATCCTAGTATACTTAAGTCAGGTAAACAGCCTCAAACTTTTTATGAGGATATGTGGAAATCTATTGAAGAAAATGGTTTCTGGCAAGGTGAAATCTTGAATAGCCGAAAGGATGGACAGCAATATCTACAATGGCTGACAATTAGTGCAATAAAAAATGATGCTGGGGATGTTGTTCAATATGCCGGAATGTTTAGTGACATTTCAAGTCATAAAGTGAAAAAGGCATAAAATGAACTGGGTGCATGAAATCATTGGATTTGAAGGCTGAATTGGAGTTTTCGAGAACGAGAAATTTTAATTGCTAAGTTTCCGGTGGGAGAGAAGGTATACGTCAGTGTTTTAACCGCTAGACCGAAAGTGTAATTGGGAGAGGATGTCATATTTTGAATGGCCAATAATCAGCGACAATCGAAGAAGGAGGGTGGGAATGAATACTCAGCCACTCAAAAACAACCTCAGTTCTTATATCATACAAACACATGAAGAAGAGATTAAAAGAATTGCCATGGAGCTTCATGAAGGTGTGGGGCAGTCCCTTTCCAGTCTCTTTTCTGGAATGCAGCTCATTGAATCGGCAATCGAACAGCCTGCCATGAAAAGCTATGCAGGTGATATGAATCAGTTATTGGAAAAGGCAATTCAAGAAATCAGGCTTTTGGCTGTAGAATTGCATCCACCTACCCTTACAACTCTTGGGCTTATTTCAGCTATAAAAAGCTACATAAAATTATACACTTCAACCTACGGCCTTGAGGTTGAGCTGGAGAACCATGGTATTGAATCGGAAATCTCTGATAGAGAAAGCATTACACTTTTCAGGGTCTGCCAAGAAGCATTGGTGAATATAGCAAGGTATGCTGACACAACGAAGGCATGTATGATATTTAAATGGGAAAAAAGCAGGTTATTGATTTTGATTAAAGATTCAGGGAAAGGGTTTGAGGTTGAAGCCGCTATGAATAAATTGAGCGGGCTTGCTGCCATGTGTGAAAGAATGCATTTGATCGGCGGAAATTGTACCATTGTTTCGAAAATAGATGACGGGACATCTATAGAGATTTCTCTGCCATTATATTAAAATGCTAAACAAGGGGTTTGCGAATTTTGCAATCCCCATTGTTGTTTCATATTCATTAATAACGATAGAAATACGAACAAAGCTAAGGGGGAGCCGCTTTGATAAAAATTTTGCTTTGCGATGATCACGCCGTTGTAAGAATGGGCTTAAAGATGCTATTAAACAATCATGCGGATATGGAAGTGATAGGGGAAGCTTCAGAGGGGAACGAGGGAATACAGCGAGCACTAGAGCTTCAGCCTAATGTGGTAGTCATGGATTTAAGCATGCCTCATGGGAAAGATGGCTTATCGGCGACTTCCGAACTAAAAAAACTAATGCCTGAGGTAGCCATATTAATACTTACCATGCATGATGATGATGAATATTTGTTCAGAACTATTCAAGCGGGGGCTTCAGGCTGTATTTTAAAAAGTGCACCACATGAAGAATTATTGGTAGCCATCCGATCTTTAGCGAACGGAAATGCGTACCTTCATCCATCTGCAACAAAAAGGGTAATGGAAGAATACTTAGGCAGTGTGAAGCAGGGGGCAGCTGATTCTTTCAATCTGTTGTCTGACCGGGAAAAAGAGGTACTGACCTTGATAGCGAAAGGGTTTTCAAACAAAGAGATTGCCGGACAGCTTGTCATAAGCGTGAAAACTGTTGAAAGCCATAAAGGAAACCTAATGGAAAAGCTCAAAATGAAAACAAGGCATGAACTTGTTGCATTCGCTTTAAAAAAGGGGTTATTAGGGTATGGAATTTAGCGGTGGCAGTAAATCGAAAGAGGAACAACCGTTTAAAGAAGCGTGTGAACATGCATTAGAAGAAATGAACTGTGACTTTGTAGGCCTTGCCTTACAAAACAGTAAAGGTCCTGACATAAGCTGGCATTATGCCGCCGGAAACAGAAATGATAAATACAAAAGGATAACTGTTCGATATGGAAAAGGAATAGCAGGTAAGGTCATATCAACGGGGAGGCCGATGAAAATCGAGGGTTTTCCAAATAATATTCACGGCAAAGCCTTAGAGTATCCCATCATGCTTGCGGAAAATCTCAATTGCGCTTTCGCAGTTCCCATTCATTTTAAAGGTGTTCCTAAGGGGGTATTATTAGTAGGTAAACGAACAGATCAGCCTATTTCTGAAAGTGACCAGCATACGATCCTTGATGCAGCGAAAAAATTGGAAAAGGAAATGAACAGCTCGGTTTAACATGGCAACAAGGAGGATTATGTATGGACTTGAATAAACATTTGGAAATGAAAAAAGGGATTTCTCCTGGATCTAGCGATGCGACAATCCTTGTCAATGAATCAGGAGTCATCTCTTTTGCAGATCAACAAGTATATGAAAACTTTGGTTATGAACATCATGAATTGAATGGGGAAAAGCTCCTGAATCTTATACCAGGGGTAAACCTTCAGTCAAGTGGGGAAGGGGAAATTATCCACCATTTTGGAATTCACCGGGATGGTCATGCTTTTTCGCTTTTTTTCAGGGTGAACTCCTTTCAGCTTGCGAAAGAGCTCTATTATTTAATCGTGGTCCATAAAGTGAAAGACCAATCACGGATTAACCAGCAGAAAACCTATCCGATAAATGAGCTGGTTGATTTAATTTACGCACTTGATGAATCAACGATTGTTGCATTTACCGATGAAAAAGGCAAGATAATATACTTGAATAAGAAATTTTGTGAGGTATCCAAATATTCAGCAGCAGAGCTCATTGGGAAGGACCACCGAATTATCAATTCAGGTTTTCATTCAAAGGGATTTATGCAAGATCTTTGGCGAACAATTTCATCAGGAAGTGTATGGCGGGGTGAAATTAAGAACAAAGCTAAGGATGGAACCTATTATTGGGTGGATACCACAATTGTCCCTTTCTTAAATGAAGACGGGAACCCTTATAAATACTTGGCAATCCGGAAGGAAATAACCGAATATAAACGAGTTTTAGAGGAATTAGGAAAATCCGTTAATAAAATGGCCGATTTTCAATTTGCTTTGGATTCTTCCTCAATTGTGGCAATAACCGATCAAAGAGGGACGATCAAATATGTCAATGATCAATTTTGCCGGATCTCAAAGTTTTCAAAAGAAGAGCTGATCGGACAGGATCATCGAATTATTAACTCGGGCTTTCATTCGAGAGAGTTTTTCAACAATCTTTGGAAAACAATATCAGCAGGAGAAGTATGGAAAGGCGAGATTAAAAATAAGTCCAAAGATAGTACTTATTATTGGGTGGATACGACAATCGTTCCATTTCTTGATGAGTTCAATAAACCTTACCAATATTTGGCGATTCGTCATGAAGTGACCCAGCGTAAGCTTGCGGAAGAAGAGATTCAGAAAATGACCGGGAAAATCATTGATGTGCAGGAAGAAGAAAGAAAACGCATTTCCCGAGAGCTTCATGATGATATCGGTCAAAACTTATACAGCCACCTCATAACGATTAACAGACTGCAGACAGAAATGGATCATCCCCTGTTAGATCAGATGCAGGATGAAACGACCGAGATAATCGAAGCACTCCGGCATCTATCCTGGGAATTAAGGCCATCCGTACTTGATGATCTTGGTCTGCTCCCTGCGATTCGCTCTTTATTGGTGCAATTTTCAGAGCATCATCATATCAAGGTCCATTTTGACTGCTATTTGAATTACCGTCTGAATACAAACAAAGAAATTACCATTTACCGTATTATTCAAGAAGCATTAACAAATATTCGGAAATATGCTCAAACCGAAGATGCTACAGTGACGATCCGGGAAATAGAGGAAGAAGTTCATGTGGAAATAGAGGATAAAGGAAAGGGCTTTAATATAGAAAAAGTTACCCGTGGAGTAGGCTTATTCAGTATGGAGGAAAGAGCCAGAGCTTCCGGCGGAAACCTTATCCTTCATTCTGGTGAAGGGAAAGGGACAAAAGTAATATTGAGAATGCCTTTGTAGTGACTGGGTTTTCGTAATGTTCAAGATACTTAATCTTCTAGCTTCAGCATTTCCCATTAATGCTCTTACTATGAACTTGCAGGATGTTAAAATGATTCGATCACAATAAAAATAAAGCTGGAAAAGCAAACGAGAATACAGTCAGGGAGTTAACGAAAAAACAATGAATACGGTTATATTGATTACATCCTTTCCTCCATGTTTTATAATAGAATGATAGTTAAGGAAAACATGTATCATGAAAGGAGACAATGTATGCAGGCACATAACAAGACCGTCGTGAAATCCATGCAAATCCTAACCCTTTTCATAAATCATCCGAAACTGACTTTTAATGAAATGATGGAACTTTCCAATTTGCCGAAAACGTCGTTACACCGTATGGCTGGATCATTGGAGGAAATGGGGTTTTTAACAAAGGACGATGATGGCCATTATTCACTTGGACTGATATTCCTGCAGTTTGGCCAACTGGTAGGTGAGCGTTTGGATATCAGGTCAATCGCCTATCCCATCATGAAAGACCTTCGGGATGATGTTGAAGAAGCAGTGAATTTAATTGTGAGGGATAAGGATGAAGCGATGTATATTGAAAAGGTGGACACCTTGCATCCTGTTCGCCTTTATACATCCATTGGTAGACGTTCGCCATTGTACGCTGGCGATTCTCGAATCATCCTAGCGTATTTGCCGGAAGAAGAGCGGGAAAATTATTTGGGAAGCGTTCAATTAAAACCAATCGCCATTGGAACGATAACGGATAAAACTAAACTCCGTCATGCTTTGAATGAAGCGAGATTGGATGGTTACACGATAACTTCATCAGAACTTGAGGATTATACAAAAGCGGTGAGTGCACCGATACTCAATGGTAAAGGTCAAATAGTGGCTGGTATTAGTGTGGCTGGGATTGAAGCAAGATTTCAGGAAGAGCGCTTGCCTGAATTGATTGACAAAGTAACGAAAGCCGCCAAGGCCATTTCCGTGAAACTGGGTTCTCAAACACATTAATAATGAAAATGGAAAAATGATGTCATTTTCGGAATATATTTTCCTGAAATAAGATAATGTACATAAGATAGTGGATTCTATATGTAGGAAGCTGAGCCACCGCTTATGGTGGTTTTTTGTCATGTTGGCATGCAAAACTATCTGGCCAGGACGAAAAAGGTGAACCATTCGGGGTTCACCTTTTCTAATATAATAAGACTTATACGCAAGATTGTTGGTTAGCCATTAAATATGCACAAAGTCAGATTGATTTATATTTCTCGGCACCCCGATGTCAGCCATTGTAAGTAAACCTGGTTTACGGAGGGCATCAATTTGCTTAGCGGTATTGATAATCATCGCAGCGGTTGCGGTATCTCCAAAAATTCCGTTGGGAACAATCAACCTTTGGGTTTCGTTCCCATCAATAACGATTTCATCTTCTTGTTTAATACCTGCAGACATCGTTAAATCCAAGGAAATTATCTTTCCGTCCACTGTCTTGCCCGTGGAGATTTGATGAAGCCCATTAACATCCCCTGGTTTTATAGTAGTTAGCGGAACGGTCATATTTTCGATTGCAATCGTTGGTTCAATGGTATTGATAACACTTGAAAGTTCCCAATTCAGCCCATAAGCGATTAACCTAACAGACTCCTCAAGACCCACATGCCCAATTTTATTCCGTTCAGCTAAAAATTCAAACTCTTCTCTAGTCATCCCGATTCCGACCTTTTTTTGTAAGGGGAGGCGCCTTTTCGAAACATCAACTTTACGATTGACCTTGATTTGGTTAACCGTGGTCAATACTGTTGTAAAAGAAATGGCCATAGTGTCCATGATGTAACCTGGATTGATTCCGGTACCAATAACACTAAGCCCTTTTGCTTTGGCATAATCATCTATTTCCTTTGAAAGTTGAGGGTAGCGATGCCAAGGGAAAGAAAGCTGTTCACAAGTGGAAACCACTGAAAAGCCGTGATCTAGAAGCTCTTTGATCTGGGGCCAAACTTGTTGTGCGTTGGAACCGGTTGCATGTAATGCGATAGGGTGGTCTGCTTCAGTATTTACATCCTGTATATGGGAGACTACAAACTTGTTCGTTTCCTTTTCATTGATTAGTAAGCCAATATCCTTTCCTGCCTTTTCGGGATCAATATCGACAACACCGATAATCGTTTGAGGATTCGTTTGATAAGCACTGCGTAGAATTTCAATTCCGATGGGACCCAGCCCGAATACTGCGAATTCAGAAAATTGCATAGTCATTCATCTCTCATCCTTTCAAATAACTTATAACAAAATGCTAACATTGAGTGATAAATAATAAAAATAGTTAATTTTTATATATTTATAAAGAATCGTTATAAAAGGAAATACGGCAATGTATGAGGTGATATATTGAAGAATCATACTTCAACTTTGGGGTCACCCATCGCAGGTGTTGTGGAATTGAGGTTGACGAAACATATGCTTTATTCACCTCAAGCGGCAGCATATATTGGGGTGTTGGACAGGAATCCAAGGTTATCTCCTTTGGAGAAACCGCCATACTGTTCCCGGTTAAAACCTTTTACTTGAACGGACAATAGACTAAGTAGATCTTCAGTCCGCAGCATCCCCGGATTTTGGACATGATGGACATTTTCTCGCTTCGGTTAATGAAGTGTCAAAAATTATTGAGTTGCATTACCTAAGGCTCGGTTAAGGTGTTGTTTTCATCGAAACAACACCTTATTTAGTTTTGTATATAAAACTACTTTTCTGTTGGAAAAATATTAATCTCAATATTATTGACTATTATGAAAATTCAATATAACATTAAATATCGGTAACGATGTTTTTTATATGAAACAGAAGTTGCTGCTATTTTTTGAAAGGGGGAGTTGGTGAAGTTTGATGGAATGATAGTCATTTTCTTTATTGAAAATCATGAAAGCGCATTCAAATGAGCCTATTATAAGGGGGAAATAACATGTTACAAGGTCAAAAAAGATGGTTGTACATTGCGATTCCTATTTTTTTCTTCTGGTTTTTCGGCCAGATTGATAAAGTAGGTATCTCTGTTATCCAAACCGATCCGGGATTTTTAAGTGATCTTGGTTTAACTGGCCCGGATAAAAATGCAAAAATTGGCTTGATCTCCTTTATATTCATGATTTCATACTCCTGTTCCAACATTTTTTGGGGAGTTATTATCGACAAGTTAGGGGCACGGAAAACAGCAGTTTTAGGTTTACTGGTATGGACAGCGACAATGGTCATGGGAGGGCTGTCCACTTCATACGAAATGTTTTTAATTAGTAGAGTCATCCTCGGAATTGGGGAAGGTATGATGATCCCGATATCGGGTAAATTCATTTCGAATTGGTTTAATAAACGAGAGCTTGGAAGGGCACAGTCATTCTGGATTACTGGAAACTACCTTGGCCCGGCAGTGGGTACCGTTATGCTCATTCTAATTATTTCAACGTTTCATTGGCAGGCCGCGTTCTTTGCTCTCGCCGCCTTTAACTTGTTTATAAATATTCCAATGTTCCTGTTTTTGACTCGTAATACGCCAGAAGAACATCCACGCATGAGTAATGAAGAAGTCTCCTATATTCGCCAAAAAGACGAAGCGGATGATGTTCAGTCGAAGCAATTCTTCGCAAAGGATTATCGTTATTGGGTTGTTTGGTTCGGCAATTTGATGTCGTCCTTTCTTTTCTTTGGAATCAGTATTTGGCTGCCTACTTATCTCGTTGAAGCCAAAGGCTTTGAAAGGGAAGCAATGACTGGCATTACTTCATTATCGTGGCTATTCGCGCTTGGATTTGTCCTGGCTGGCGGATTTCTGGCGGACAAAACGAAGCGCCCGAGTTTGCTTGCGACCATTCTGTTCATACTAACAGCTGTATTTTTGACAATCGCTGTCATTACACCGAATCCTATTTTTGCCGGCGTTTCCATGGGGCTTGCAATGGGAACTCAGGGTGGAATGTTCCATCTAACCAATTTCTTCATCATCAAATTTTCAACACCTGAAACAGCGGGCCGCGCAGCCGGTTTAATGGGATTCACAAATATTATGGGTGGATTTTCAAGCTATATTATGGGGTGGAGCCGCGATTTGTCCGGCGGTGATTTTGGTCCCTCGATTGCCATGCTGATCGTAGCAGCCACTCTTGGGTTTGTTGCGTACTTGTTTATGATTAAACAAGAAGTTGCCGAATATCACCTAAGTAATACGACAGGAAACAAACTAACTTTATAGAGAGCAAAAAGTTAATATAATACGTTTTTTAGTAGGGTTTCTCAGTAAGAAGGGGCGCTGGATTCTTACTGAGAAACCACAATAAAATCTTGAATACTCATTGACGAGTACATAGGAGTAAGGATAACCACAGATTGATAGAAAACAAGTAATGTTTTCCCGAACGATGGCTTCAGTTTTTTTTACAGCTTACATTGACAATAAAGCGATTACATTTTAGAATTGTTTATATAAAAAACACTGTTTTGTATACTAAACAGAATATGATCATTATTAAAAAATATGTGCTCGCTTACAAGACCTTATACTTGAATGGATCTTTGGATAACCATTCATCACGGTTGAAAGATAACAGAAGGGGTGGAGACAATGGGCATGGCCTTAAAAGATAAAGTCGTATTGATTACAGGGGGAGCTTCTGGAATAGGAGAGGCTGTGACACGCCGTTTTATACAAGAAGGAGCAAAAGTTTGTATTATCGGCCGCTCTATAGACACGTTGGCGAAAATGAAAGAAGAATTTGGTGAAAATATCCTTACTTATCAGGGAGATGTAAGCAAATACGAAGACAATGAGCAAGCGGTCCAAGCTACTGTTGAGCAATTCGGAAAGTTAGATGTTTTCGTTGCGAATGCCGGCGTGTTCGATGGATTTGCCAAATTTGCCGATGTGACTCCTGAGGCGCTTTCCGAAGCGTATGATTTCCTTCTCAATATTAACGTAAAAGGCTCTTTTTTCGGGGCTAAAGCCGCTCTTGAAGAACTGAAAAAAACAAATGGCAATATTATTTTTACCGTGTCCGGTGCAAGTTTTTATCCAGATGGCGGCGGTGTATGGTACACAGCGAGCAAACACGCCCAAATTGGATTGATGCGCCAGCTTGCGTTCGAACTATCTCCTTCCATCCGGGTGAATGCGGTAGCCCCAGGTGGGACATTGACAGCACTCACGGTGATTCCACCGCTGCGTCCATTTGTGAAAATCGTCGATAATGATACGAAAGCAAGCAGCATTAAAAAACGGAATATTCTTCAACTTGCCCAGATGCCGGAAGATCACGTTGCGGCGTATGTGCTGTTAGCTTCTGACGAATCACGTGCGATCACCGGTGAAATCATTTCAAGCGACGGCGGATTGTCAGTGCGAGGACTTGGCTAAGCTGGCACAGTTTTTGAATACTGTTTTAGTTAAGTTGAAAGACGGGAACGGAAGTCGATTTTCCTGCTTATCTTCAAGAAAAAGGAAGCACTTTTTTTATCAGATCAAAACGAAAGCTATTTCCAGGCGAAATATTATTTTAGTAAATCATTTGCTATTTTAAGGTAATATATTTCAAGTTATTACAGCTTTCCTAAACTGTATTGTTCAAAGTTATGCCCGAAAAAATAAGGGGGACTGATATTATGCCATACGTAAAAGTAGAAGATTTAAGTATACATTATGAATTAGAAGGTAATGGAGAACCTTTAGTATTATTACATGGTATGAGCAATAATTCACAGTCATGGAAGGAACAGATCCAGGAATTAAAGGAGAATTATACAGTAATTGCATGGGATGCCCCGGGTTATGGGAAAAGTTCAGATCCAGCTGAAGAATTTAGAAATTTTAAAGAGTTTGCGCGTATTTTGAACGGCATGATGGATCAGCTAAAGTTGGAAAAAATCCATCTGCTCGGCCATTCAATGGGAGCGGCAATTGCGATAGAGTACTGTTGCCTGTACCCTGATAAGATTAATAAACTAATATTAGCCGATTCGACAAGAGGGGCTGCTGCTCTAACCCCAGAAGAGAACGAGACGAAATTGAAAAATCGATTATTTTCAATTGAAAACCTTTCTACAGAGGAGATAGCGGAAAAGAGGATACAAGCACTGCTATCCCCCCATGCTTCAGAAAAAGTCCATACACGAGTAAAAGAGATTATGACACAGATAAGACCAGCAGGGTATCGTTCGGTAGCATATTCACTTTATCATCTAAATCAAATGAAATCGTTATCTCATATAGATGTTCCTGTTCTTGTAATTTGTGGTGAGTTGGATACTGTAACTCCTATAAAGGAGTCGGAAGCAATTCATGAAGAGTTAATAAACTCCCGGCTAGTGATAATTCCAGAAGGCGGTCATCTGTGTTACCAGGAAAATCCTGAAAAGTTTAATTCAAGCATTTTGGAATTTTTGAACAATATTGAGTAAGGTAAAAACGAATTCGATTGCTTAAGGCTTCTATAAATGCCTTAGTAAAAAACAGGGTTTAGATTATAGAGAGGAATGGATAGTAAAAATGGCTAATTATACAATCGTGGATAAAGAAACTTGTATTGCTTGCGGAGCTTGTGGTGCTTCAGCTCCGGATATTTATGATTACGATGAAGAAGGTATTGCGTTTGTTATATTGGATAATAATGTTGGGGCAACGATTATACCAGAAGAACTCGAGGAAGATATGATAGATGCTTCAGAAGGATGTCCAACCGATTCTATAAAAGTGGCTCAAGTATCCTTTGATGGTAACCCTAATAAATTTGAATAATATTTATAGATATAATCAATGAAGGCGTTTGTACTGATTATAGATTTATAGATTTTAAAACTAGGGAAATTGACGTCACTAGTTTGTCTTTTGAAAGGGTGGGTATTTTCTAATCTTATCCATAATTATTATAAGGTGAAAAGGAAGAATTACTTGTGGAAACATTACAAGTCAATCCCTTACAACCTGTAAATCACGTTCAGTATGAACAACCAACCTAGAAAAACAAGGAGTGATTACATTGACAGAAGATAAGAAGGTATATGACATAACAATTATTGGCGGCGGCCCAGTTGGCTTGTTTACGGCGTTCTATGGCGGAATGAGGCAAGCAAAGGTAAAAATCCTTGAAAGTCTTCCTCAATTGGGAGGACAGCTCTCGGCTCTTTATCCCGAAAAATTCATTTATGATATAGCTGGATTTCCAAAAGTAAGGGCACAGGAATTGATAGAGAATTTAAAGGAACAAATGAAAGTATTCGAACCAACAATTTGTCTTGAAGAAGCAGTTGAACAGATGGAAAAGCAAGAAGACGGAACATTTAAGATCACCACAAACCTTGATACTCATTTTTCTAAATCAGTTATCATTACTGCTGGAAATGGAGCCTTTCAACCCCGTAAACTGGAATTGGAAGATTCAACACAGTTCGAAAATAAGAATTTGCATTATTTCGTGAATGATATGAACCGATTTAAAGGAAGAAAAGTGGCGATTCTAGGCGGTGGGGATTCTGCTGTTGATTGGGCCCTTATGTTAGAGCCGATTGCAGAAAAGGTAACATTGATACACAGAAGAGATAAATTCCGTGCCCATGAACATAGTGTAGAAAAATTAGTGAATTCCTCTGTTGAGGTCAAAACACCTTATATTCCCTCCGAACTGGTTGGAGCAGATCAAATTACTCAAATTGTTTTAGAACATACTAAGACTCAACAAAAAGAAGTGGTTGACGTAGATGATTTAATTATTAATTACGGCTTTGTCTCTTCTCTTGGAGCGATTAAAGAATGGGGTTTAAACATCAATAAAAATGCAATTATCGTTAATTCCAAACAAGAAACAAACATTTCAGGCATTTACGCGGCCGGGGATATTTGTACGTATGATGGAAAGGTTAAATTAATTGCTTCCGGATTTGGTGAAGGCCCTACGGCAGTTAATAATGCCAAAGCCTATATTGATCCCATGGCGAAAGTTCAGCCGTTGCATAGTACTTCCTTATTCGGTTGATATATTTGGCAATAAGACTATTCTAAAGAAATGCACGTAGCGAGACGCCAAAATAAAGAGTGATGGATAGGGGTCTCGATAGTCCTGATTTTTAATGGAGATGAAACTTAAAGTAGATATCGAGGATTTACAGGTTTTGTTGCCTAATGAACTAACTGGTTGATAGTTCAGCAAAGGAGACAGGCTAAGATGACTGAAAAATAAAAGTCGAATTCCTTCACGGTTAGGAATTCGACTTTTTAGTTTGTTTAAGTAACGTCTCTATAGCGATTCTTCAAAATATTAATCTTTGTAAGTAAAAGATAGAAATGAGCATGCTTGTTAGTGTTAAATAATAGGTTGCTTTCTAACAAAATCCCCGGTTATTCTGCCACGACATGGGGCGGTTCGGTTATACCTTTGGTGAAATAAAATCCCATTGCACCTACGATGGCTAATACAAAGAATTTAAGAATAAATGATTGTTTACCTGAATCGATCGGGACAGCAGAATATTCATAGTGGCCAGTGAGCATGCTTTTTTACCATTGCAATGGATATGATTAAACCAGGATGGACTTCTGGGAAATACGGACCAATTAAGTATAGGAGATACCTAATACGAAATCTTAAACAATGCTAGTCGTGTAAATTTTTCGATAACGGGTATCTTGTCTTAACTCATTCAAATGTTCCTTTTATCAACGGAATACCCTTTTCTACCATAACTTGTCCTCTTGCCATTACAGTGCTAATTGCCAAAGTTTCCTTTTGCAATAGTACGATATCTGCATCCTTCCCGGTTTGGATATTGCCCTTGTTCGATAGTTTCAGCACTTGTGCGGGATTCGTGGTGATGACCTTCAGTGCCGTTTCAAGGGGGATTCCTTCTTCTAAAACAGAATCACGCACTTCCTGATATAGCGAAGATACTTTTCCCACTTGAAGGCCTGCATACTCTCCATGGGTGTTGAAAAACGGAAGGCTGGCCTGTCCGTCTGAAGAGAAGGTTATGTGTCCGACTGGTATCCCTTCTTCAAGCATCATCCGCAAGGCAATGCTGCACTTCACTTCGCCATCATCCAGAAACTGAGGAATGGTGCTTGTTGTAAAGTCTACGTACCCGCCGCGCTTAGCGTAATCAATTCCCGCCTTGAATAATTCTTCATTTCGGTTGATATGTGTCGGATGGAGCTGCCGAATCGGAATGTTGGTTTTATCAGCAATTGCATGTAACAACGAGAGCTCGCCATCTCCGTCTCCTACATGAACTTCTAATATACCAGCTTTTCCTGACAGAATACCACCGTTGCGTGCCGCTGCGGCGATCTTGGTCAATTCTTCAAAAGTGGGTTCTGATGATCTATGGTCGGAGATGGCAATCTCCCCGACACCGATGATTTTGTCGATGAGTATAAGGTCATCTTCGATTTTTCCTGTCAATGTTTTTACTGGCACCTGGTAGGAACCTGTATGAATGAAACAGGAAATACCCTCTTCTTCAAGCGCCCGGGCCTTGGCAAGCAGGCTTTCCATTCTACGCGTAGTTCCGTCCGTACCGAGCAAGCCGACCAGCGTTGTAATACCGGAAGTCGTAATATCCGTAAGCATCAGCTCAGGGGTGCGGGTTTTGAATCCGCCCTCACCGCCTCCGCCAATAATATGAACATGTGAATCTATGAAACCTGGAACAACTAAAAGATTGGTCGCATCAATGATATGAATAGGAGCAAAGTTGTCAGGAATCTCGATACTGTCATCGATGAATGCGATTTTATCATTTGTGATCAAAACGTCTTTCGGTCCTAAGTAATTGGGTGAGTATATCTCGCCATTTTTGATTAAAGTAAGCAATGCGTTTCTCCTCCTGTAATTAATTCGTGATTTTTATCAGAATGGACCATATCCGATGAAGTGAGCCATGATGACGGCTATTAATCCGATGAGATATTGAATGAGTACTAGGGGCAGAATCCACTTCGCCCATTTTGTCCAAGGTATGCCTGCAATTGCCAAGCCCGCCATCAAGGTGGTAGCGGTCGGGAAAATCATATTTCCAATTCCGTCCGCAAAAGAGAAAGACAACACTGCAGTTTGACGTGTAATATCCAATAAGTCTGCGAGCGGAACCATAATTGGCATGGTCAACATCGCATGACCGGTGCCGGAAGCTAGAATAAAATGAATGAGAGTTTGGAAGCTGTACATGCCGGCAACGCTTAAATAGGCCGGAACATGCTGAATAGTTTCAGATATTTGATGGAGCATAGGGTCGACGATATGTCCCTCATTCAATACAACAAGAATGGCGCGTGATACGCCAATAATCAAAGCACCGCCCAGCAAGGCTGCAGATCCATTGGTAAAGGAGCTGACGATGTGATCCGCAGACAATTTTCCGATGATTCCAATAACAATTGTCAATATAATGAATAAGGCAGCGATTTCTGTCATGTACCATTGGAACTTGATGACTCCAAACGCCAAGACGATATAGTTAATTAAGAAACTGCCTAAGATGAACTTATGTCTCGCTGTTAACTTCCCACTTGATTGCAGCAGTTTTTTCGATTCTTCTTTTGTATATTTCCCATAGATACCGATGGAAGGATTTTTCTTTACCTTCATTGCGTAACGATGGATATAAAGAACGGAAACAAGGTAGACGATAATAAATAAAATAAGGCGCAACCCTATACCTGAGAACATCGGCAATTCAGCAATTCCTTGCGCTAGTCCTACTGTGAATGGATTCATTATGGCAGTCGTGAACCCCGACAATGCCCCAACAATGACGATGGCGGTTCCTGTAATTGTATCGAATCCGAGAGCCAACGCCAGCGGAATGATAAGAGGAAGATATGCTAGTGTTTCTTCCGCCATTCCCATTAAGGAGCCGCCTACAGCAAAAAACAACATCACGACAGGAATTAATAGCTTTTCACGTGTCGCCAACTTCCGAGCCATTGTGGCGATAAGCACATCAACCGTCCCTGTTGCTCTTAAAACACCGAAAAACCCTCCAATAATCAATAAGAAAAAGATGATATTGCCGGCTTCAACCATTCCTGTGTGAATAGCTTTTATCATATCGAAAAATTCCACCGGTGCAGATTCTATCCATTTAAAAGAAGTGGCGTCAACAGTTGTCCGTCCATCTGCTTCGATTCGTGTATATTCCCCGGCCGGCAAAATGTAAGTAAATAGAGTTGCTATGGCGAGAATGCAGAGCAGCAATACAAAAACATTGATTTTTCTCTCTTTTTCCCCCGCTGTTTCCAGCAAAACAGCTTTCTCTTCTATTCGGCTCATAAGTGTCTCTCCTTTGAATTTAAAATAAGTTCATGGAACTAATACGCTTACAAAATATTGCCGGCCTATCGGCTATCATCTGTTTTTCTAGTATTCTGCTGTTTCCCTCCTTTTCAAAACCATAGGCACGTCAATGTCAATATCAATAGATATGCAAAATCTGTGCCAATATGGGGTAATTGATTTTTATGAAAACTTAATGGTTGAATTGAAGTTTTAGGTCTTTAATGGTTCTTTTTGGTGATATAATAGTACCAATTAAAGACAGGTAGGTGTTTTTATGTCAAAATCCTCACTTACACTTATAGCGGGAAGCTCAAAAACAAAGGAAGCCTTGCAGGAGCAACTGGAACAACTGCTTGGAGACTACGTGCACGTCAAAAGCCATTCTACCGATGAGGGAATACCTCGTTCTCTGGGAGATGGAATTATCTTGTTTTCATCAGATGCCGCTTATGATAAGAAAGAGGGAATGTATAGCGTAAATCCCGAGAAAATAATCGTGGGAAAGAGAACTGTTAATCATGAATACATTGACAAGCTATTAAGAATACCAGAGGGTTCGGCAGTTCTTTTGGTGAATGATGATGATGATGCAACTATGAACCTTATTGAATCCTTATATCAGCTTGGTGTCGATCATGTTCAATTTATCCCTTTCAGGAAGGGGATATTATTTTATGAGAATGTCCAAATAGCCGTTTCACCAGGAGAAACTCACCTATGTCCTTCTTACATAAAAGAAGTAATCGATATAGGTGTGCGTCTTTTTGATATAACAACAATTTTGGAAGTTGTAGAATGCTGTGGTTTACACAAGGATATATCCTCGAAGATTTCAGAAAGGTATATTAGCAATATCATTGAATTACAACGGAAGCTGTTATATGCAGAGCGTGATGCCAAGCAAATGAGCGATCATATCCAAAATGTGTTGGGGACTGTCGATGACGGCATATTGGTCGTTAACGAGGAAGGGCTGATAACGGTATTCAATAACCAGCTTGCGGCATTATTCCATGTTGATGCAAAAGATGTGGTTAATAAGTATCTAGAGCATGTATTGAATCGCCGGGATATTATCGATTTCATCATGGGAAGTAATGACGAAAGCAAGTTCTTCAACATAGACGGAGTGGATATCGTAATTTTTCGATTGCAAATGATGAAAGAAAATACAATCGTCGCAACCTTCAAAAGCGTACATCAAGCTTTCGAAATAGAAAAGACTGCACAAAGGGAAATGCGAAATCAAGGCTTTTATTCAAAATACCGCTTTGAAGATATTATCGGCGAGAATGAAGTAATGAAAGAGCGTAAGCAGATTGCCAAGAAGCTTGCCCTGTCTGAGCACCCGATTTTGATTCAGGGAGAGACAGGAACAGGAAAAGAGCTGTTTGCGCATGCGATTCATGAGCATTCATTACGAAAGAACGGGCCGTTTCTAGCGGTTAACTGTAGCGCTTTAACAGAAACTTTACTTGAAAGTGAATTGTTTGGTTACGAAGAAGGGGCATTTACAGGAGCGCAAAGAGGAGGCAGGAAAGGACTGTTTGAAATGGCGGATAAAGGGACTATTTTTTTGGATGAAATTGGTGACATAAGTCTCACAGTTCAATCCCATCTGCTTCGAGTTCTTCAGGAGGGTGAAATCCGCAGAATTGGCGGCAAGAGAATCATTCCCATAAATGTCAGGGTGATCACTGCGACGAATAAAAATCTTCATGATAAGATGCGGGACGGTTCATTCAGAACAGACTTGTTTTACCGTCTGAATGTACTCAATCTTTACATACCGTCACTAAAAGAGAGAAGAGCGGATATTCCACTTTTGATAAAGCATCTCATCACAAAAAGCGGGAAGTGGGTAAAAGTAGAGCAAGACGTTATGGAGTTTTTCATGCAATATGAATGGCCCGGCAACATAAGGGAACTTAAAAGCACGATCGATTACATGCTGACGGTTTGTGAGGGGAATATCGTGACGAAGAGGGATCTTCCGTTCATGCACGGGCATGCGGAAGAAAGTGTTACGGCAGATTATCCCGTCTGTGAAAGTATGCTGGAAATTCAGGAGCGCACTTTCATCTTGGAAGTAATCAAGCAATACAACGATAAAGGAAAAGCGGCAAGCAGAGAACTGATTTCTAGTCAGAGTCAAGAATCGGACTTTGTCTTGTCCCCTCAGCAAATCCGTCGCCGCTTGGATATTTTAGAAATCGAAGGATTTGTCGTCAAAGGCAGAGGAAGGGCCGGCACTAAGATCACCGCTGAGGGAATGGAGTATTTATATTTTCTTAAGTCAAATCATGCTATGCATTGATATAATTAGTCACTACCAATAAGGAGAGTTTGCTAATTTAAGGTTTTAATAAATTATGGAAGGGGTCCCGTCCCATCGCCAATAAGAAGTTTAAGAGTTGAAATTATATTAAAAGCCCCATTTCTCTATGTCACAAGAGAAATGGGGCTTTTTAATACCGATTAGTATAGTTCTTATTATAAATGACCCTTTTCATTCCGAGTCGTTTAGCATATTTTCCCAATAAATAATTTCATATGTCGCTAAAAGCATGATCATTTTTTAACGTATTCAAAATATGCTTAGTCAGACTTGATGCATCCGTGTTTTTCCAAACTGCCGATATGGAACTTGATAATTCCGAGTTATCGATGTTCAAGGCTTTGACTTGGCGTTTTCCCAACAAACTCACCATATCTTCCGGCATGAGCGCTACGCCTAAGTTATTGGATATTAGATTGGCGATCGTCAGTAATTCAGAGCCTTTACATAATTCTTTAGGTGAAAATCCAGCAGTCAGACAAGCCTTTTCCAAAAGGAATTGAAGGGAGTGTGCTTGGACGGCATCATAATGGATAAAAGGTTCGTCTTTTGCTTCGTATAAATGTATAGCATCTTTTTGGGCTAGTGGATGATCAATGGAGACGACCAATTGTAAAGGGAACCTCATGAATTCAATCATGCTTAATCCTTCATTGGCAATGATGTTACTGTTAATGGGCGTCCGGATGAAACCGATGTGATAATTTTGTTGGTTTAAGAGTTTTACAGCCCTTGAAGATGTTGTTTCATGCACGTAAAATTCTGTTTCCGGGTAATCCCCCACTATCTTTTTCAATAACTTCGGGATATATATACTAGCTGCAGAAGGGACGGTAGCAATCTTCAGTTTAGGCTTGGGGATGGCTTTATTTTCAACTATGTAATTCACTGTTTTCTCAATATCTTCGAAGGAAGGAGCTAGTTTTTTATAGATGTACTCACCTTCTTCCGTCAATGTAATTTTTCTTGTCGTTCGATTCAATAGTTTAAAGCCTAATTGTTTTTCGAGGGATAAAATCTGTTGGCTAAGTCCGGGCTGGGATATATGCAGGGTTTTGGAAGCCTCACTGAAACTAAGATGGTTAGAAACCTCTATGAAATAGCGGAGGGATAGGAAATTCAAACAATCACCCACTTCAGTTGGATTTGAAAATACAAGGCTAAAACCTGCTGGTAAAAGAAAGGGTGAACTTTTAATTCCCTCTCTAACAAAAGCTGGAAATAACGATTAAAGGATAGAAATGCTAGGATGTTGATTTTATAACATAGTCTTATAAGTTTATAACAATAATATATTTCTAAATTGGAAGAGTCAATATTATCCTTAAAGAAAGGAAGAAAAGGTAATAAAAGGTAAAATATCCCTATTAAATAACCGATTTTTCTTGTTTTTAATAGGTGTTATTACACATTTTTGTTTGTTGTTTTGATTTATATAAAACTTTTTAATGGATTGCTAGTGCTTTTGAAGGGTGCGTCTAATTTTGTAAAAAAAGGGAAAGTAAGATGGTTGGTAGAATAATAACATTATAATTTTTTGCAGTTGATGAAAACACATGAGGTGGAGTTTTTTCGAAAAATTCATAAGTGTTTTTTATTGATTATGATTTTGACGTTAACCGGTATTATCGTGGCATTCGGGGGGTGATTTTTTGAAGTGAAACATTAAAGAGAGCAGGGAATGTGCAGACTGCAGAGATCGACCAGCATATTCCTACTTGCAAAAGCAGAGTCATTTGCTCGTATATCCAGTTGGCTTATGGTAAATCCCAATTTGTTTTATTTTTGAAAGGAGACTAATTCATGAAATTTTTAAAAAGTTTTATTTTAGTTACTTTCAGTTTCTTTTGTATGATTACACCAGCTTTTGCAAGTGTCCCTGGAGTGGATGGGTCAATGGGAAAGGGAGCAACAAAAGGTATCGTATCAGTTTCCCACCCGTTAGCAGCTGAAGCGGGCATAAAGATATTAAAACAAGGTGGAAACGCAGTCGATGCAGCAGCAGCCATTCAATTATCGTTAAATGTAGTTGAACCAATGATGTCTGGAATCGGTGGCGGTGGTTTTATCATGATTTATAATAAAAAGGAAAATAAAATAACGATGATTGAAAATCGCGAAATGGCACCGAAAAATGTTACGCCTGAACTTTTTTTAGATGAAAAGGGAAAACCTGTTCCTTTTAGTAAGCGGCACACATCTGGTAAAGCGGTTGCTGTTCCTGGAACTCTGATGGGTGTAGAGACTTCTCTGGAGAAATATGGAACATTGAAATTATCACAAGTCATAGGACCGGCCATTAAACAAGCTGAACAAGGGGTAAGAGTCAATTGGGCAACAGCACAATATATCGATGAAAATGTAACAAAGCTTAAAAATAACCAAGCGGCTGCAAAAGTTTTTGTACCAGACGGAAAGCCATTGGAAGAGGGAGACACCCTCGTTCAGCCAGATCTGGCAAAGACTCTTAAGTTAATAAAAAAACAAGGTTCCAAGGCTTTTTATAAAGGTGAAATCGGGGAAGCACTTACCAAAGAAGTTCAAAAGCGTGAAGGAACGATGACAACTGAGGATTTGCAAAACTATGAGGTTAAAGAAAGAGAGCCGGTTAAATCGGAATATAGGGGATTTGAAGTGGTAGGGGCAGCTTCACCAAGCTCAGGCAGTTTGACCGTTCTACAAATCCTAGAGCTTATGGAAGGATTCGATGTACAAAAGATGGGGGCGAACACACCTGAGTATCTTCATTATCTCACGGAAGCCATGCATCTTGCTTTTGCCGATCGAGCTGCCTATATGGCAGATGAAGATTTTTATGATGTACCTACAAAAGGACTATTGGATGAAGATTATATTAAAGAAAGGCGAAAACTCATCAAACCAAATAGATCAACAGCTGATGTCAAAGCAGGCGATCCATGGAAGTATGAGGGCAAAGAACCCACTCCAATGAAAAAGGTAAAAGAGGAGAAAACACCGATCGGTCAAACAACCCATTTTTCTGTAATGGATAAATGGGGAAATATGGTTGCTTATACGACTACAATCGAGCAAGTATTCGGATCAGGTATTATGGTACCTGATTATGGATTCATGCTAAATAATGAAATGACGGATTTTGATGCAACACCGGGTGGAGTTAACCAGGTGGAACCAGGAAAAAGACCAAGAAGCAGTATGTCCCCGACCTTCGTATTAAAAGATGGCAATCCCTTCATGGCCATTGGTTCACCTGGGGGAGCGACGATAATAGCATCTGTATCTGAAACGATTATGAACGTGCTTGATCATAAAATGCCAATTCAAGATGCCATTTTAGCGCCACGTATTTATTCCGCTGGATATCCGACAGTTAGATGGGAACCGGGAATTGAACAAAATACTAGGTTGGAGTTAATGGCAAAAGGCCATGTTTATGAAGAAAAACCCCAGCATATCGGAAATGTGCAAGCTGTTATTTATGATTATGAAAAGGGGAAAATGTATGGAGGAGCCGATAATACGAGAGAAGGAACTGTTCAAGGAGTGTATAATGTTTCCTATAAATCGAAAAAGCCAAAAGAAATAAAAGAAGAAAAAAAGGGACCATTTACCTTAAAAGTGAATGGAGCCGTTTATCCTTATACAGCTGAACAAATGAAACTGATAGATGAAAAACCCTATATCCAATCAGACAAATTGTTACTTGGTTTGGGTGCAATTGGAACAGGGGACTTAGAAACTTTTAAACCAGATAAAAAATCGTATCTACCGGTGTTAAGAGTAGCACAATCATTAGGATATAAAGCAAAATGGAACGAAAAAGACAAAGAGGCACTACTGGAAAAAGATCCGGCGGATATTGAAGATCCAGATGATGATGGCAGTGTCACGAATTAATTTTACCCTGAAGAATATAGAATGAAATTCCTCTAGCAAGATGTTAATAAGGAAAACGGCCAGAGCATTTAATCAAACATTCCCCTTGTGCAATGTGCATTTGGGGAATGTTTTTTTTGTCATTACTGTTGGATTTTTTTAGTCCCCGTTCCTAACATCACCCTTAAAAAAGCTATGTATCTCCTCAACTAATTTACATACTGCAGGAGACAGATAGCGATCTTTCAAATAGGCCAGGTAAACAGTTCTTTCCAAAAAATTCGAATCGATTGCTCGAATTACAGTATTGGGTGTTACAGCGGATTTTATATAGCTTTCCGGTAAAATTGTAACCCCAAGTCCCTCTTCCACCAAACTGCAAGCTGTTTCAAGTCTTTCTATTTCGTAAAAAATATTGGGATTTACGTTTTCCGCTTTAAAAGCTTTCAAAATATCATCTCTCGTTTGAAAACCCGTTGTACTGATGATCAATTCTTTCCCTGCAAGGTCTTGGAAAGTGATGGAACCTTTTTCATTTAAGTCGTCATCTTTATGGACCAAAAGCATGAATTTTTCATTATAGAGGGGAATAGACATGATTTCATCGTTGTTAATTGGCTGGTTCGTGATGGTGAAATGTCCATTATACTGGACCAAAAAATCGATAACTTTCTCTTCCCCCAAGATTTCTTTAACTTTTATATGAATATTAGGATATAGGATTTTAAAATTCCTGATGATCTTGGGGAACCAAAACTTGAAAGATTCAATGGAGCCTATAGCAATTGTTCCACTTCCAACCTGCTTGATTTCCTCAAGTTCCACTTGCATATTATTGAATCTTCTTAGCAAATCCACAGATCTCGTATAAAAAATCCCCCCTGCTTCCGTAAGCTCAAGCCCCCTTGTATTACGTTCCAAAAGCTGAAAACCAACTTCATTTTCTAATTTCATTATGGCATTACTTAGGGAAGGTTGTGATATATGCAGCATTTTTGCCGCTTTTGAGAAATTCTTTTCCCGGACAATTGTAGTGAAATATCGAAGTTGACGAAGATCCATATATTCTCCTTTCTATAGCTTTAAACTATAGATATATTGAAATTTTGTATTGGTAATTATATATTATCTCATTTATAATTTTGAAAAAAGATATTTCGGAATTTTTTAAATAAAGGAGAAATTATGTATACAAATCCGACTTTAAAATATTGGAATGGAAGAATTGATTCCCAATCTGACATGGACAGCTTCAGATACCACCAAAGAGTACGTTTGGCACCGATTTCGGAATTAGCCATCTCTTCCAATGCATCAAGTACCTTTGGATTGATTGGCTTCAAATGTGATGAAGGCGTCAAAAGGAATAAAGGCAGGATTGGTGCTGCAGAGGGGCCTGATCATATTAGGCAGTCATTGGCAAAATTACCCTGCCATTTACCCTCCCAAACCGAGCTGGTGGATGCTGGCGATGTAATATGTGAAGGTACAGAGATGGAGGCCGCCCAATCCCAACTGGGATCGGCTGTTACCCGGATACTGGAGAGTAAAGCGATTCCTATCATACTTGGGGGAGGGCACGAAACCCTGTATGGCCATTATCTTGGGATTAGGAAATCCATTGGACCAAAAGCTAGATTGGGGATCATTAATATTGACGCTCACTTTGATATGAGGCCTTATGAAAAAGAAAGTTCATCAGGAACGATGTTTAAGCAGATTTTGGACGAAGATCAAAGTTGTGGCTATTTATGTATCGGAATTCAGAAGCAGGGGAATACGAAGGCACTGTTTGAAACTGCCGAGAGAAGTAAGGTCGACTACATTTTGGAAGAAGATTTATCATTGAACGAAATAGATGAAACTAAGCGGCGGATAAATGATTTCGCTAAGGAATATGACTACATTATTCTTACATTATGTACAGACGTTATTGATTCAGCCTACGCACCTGGGGTAAGTGCTCCATCGCCGTTTGGACTGAATCCGAAATTGGTCCGTGCCATTATCAGGCATATCGTATCGAATGAAAAGATCCTCTCCTTTGATATCTCGGAAGTGAATCCTTCGTTGGACGAAAATAATAAAACCGTTACATTGGCAGCACATTTAATAAATGAGGTTTTACTGCATTTTAAATAATGAATGGCTTTCCTCAATGCCATCTCCTTAATCAATTATCGAAATTGAAGCGAAAAACCTTTGACAGATCCTGACTGTCCATGAATCATTCATGGACAGTCTTTTTTTGCCGCCTATCAAGGATTTATGGTCCCGGGCATTGTTCGACTAACCCTTTAAAGTGTAAAGGAACCTCCATGCGGCCTCTTCATTAGAAGATTAACCATGACTCTGCCATAGTTCAATACTGATACTTGTGGGTTTTTGGTTTATAATAACAACCATCTAGCCTTTTGAGGGGGGATTCCATGAATGAATATAAAGTAACGGTAAGGAATGGCAGTACCTTAATTTTGTCGGAAATCATTAAAGCTGAAGATGAAAGAGAAGTCCTTGGCACCCTTTTGATTTCCAGCGAATTATTTAATCAACCATTTACCGACATCAGGATTTTAGAACGCTGATTTGTGCCTTCCCGTTCCATTTGTTACACTGTAATAAATCTTAATACGGTAGGCGATATTATGTGTGGACGTTTCACCCTTTTCACTGACATTGAAGAACTAAAAGATCGGTTTGATATTCAAGGATCATTTGATGAGGAATACCAATTCAGCTACAATATTGCTCCCTCCCAATCCGTGCTATCCGTCATTAATGACGGGGCAATGAACCGACTTGGATATCTTCGGTGGGGACTCATTCCTTTCTGGGCAAAAGACGAAAAAGTGGGCTATAAAATGATCAATGCCAGAGCGGAAACCATTGCAGAGAAAGCTAGCTTCAAGAATGCGTATAAGAAGAAGAGATGCTTGATAATCGCTGACTCATTTTATGAATGGAAGAAGACGCCAGAAAGAAAAATACCGATGCGAATAAAACTGAAGAATCATGCTCCATTTGGAATGGCCGGTATATGGGAATCCTGGAAATCCCCTGAAGGCCGCAGCATCTACACGTGCTCCGTTATAACAACCGTTCCTAATGAGCTGATGACCAGCATTCATGATCGCATGCCTGTAATCCTTAAACCAGAAGATGAAAAAGATTGGTTGAATCCATCCATTAATGATCCTGCATATCTGCAGCAGTATTTAAAGTCATTCGATTCGGAACAAATGGAAGCTTTTGAGGTATCGACTGATGTGAACTCGACTAAAAAAAATTCACCTAACCTAATACAACAAATTTGCTGAGAGGTCATTAGACCTCTTTTTATATTAATTCCGTCCCGATAAATATCATAGAAGACTCATTGTACTGATTAACTGCACATTTCAAGATCTCTTATTAATCAGTAAGAAGTGCATGTGAATACTTTAAAACTAAACCTTGCGAAAATAGACAAAATGCTGTACTCTTATATTTGCTTTTCAAAACGACTTCGATGTCACTTTTACAAACTCAGATGGTTTCAGCAAGCTTCCAGCCTGGGACTTTTCTGACAGGCATCGTAATATTTGATAAATTATATAATTTTGATCTTCTTATCAAGAGAGACGGAGGGACTGGCCCGAAGATGTCTCGGCAGCGGACTTAATAGGAGTGCTGTGCCAAATCCAGCAGGCTGATTTTCGCCTGAAAGATAAGGAGGGTGTTTTTTATAAATTAAAAGACCTCTTCTTGTTGTTTAATAGAAGGGGTCTTTTTTATGCTGATAGTTTTTTTAGCTAATAGCTCCATGAATGGGTAATCAAGTTCAAATTGGTGTTATTTGCGAAAACTGTTAAAAGAATAAAAGCTATGACACATGTCATGGGAAAAATAAAAAGAGGTGTACATCATGAGTGCAAACAATAAAGGGAATCCATGGGCATTGATTCCATTTGTCGTATTTTTAATTTTATTTATAGGGTCCGGAATCGTCACTAAAGATTTTTATTCATTTCCGGTGATTGTAGCAATTTCTATTGCATCAGCAGCTGCATTGGCAATGAATCGGAAAGAAAGTTTCAATCAAAAGGTTGATATTTTCTGTAAAGGTGCCGGTGACGCCAATATTATGTTAATGGTTATCATTTTCCTTTTAGCCGGCGCTTTTGCCGAAGTTGCAAATGGCATGGGGGCAGTTGAATCAACGGTGAATCTTGCCTTAGCCGTTTTTCCGCAAAATCTTTTAATGGTAGGGATATTCATTATCGCTTGTTTTATTTCTCTATCTATGGGGACTAGCATGGGAACGATTGTAGCCCTAGCACCTATCGGGGTGGGAATTAGCGAGCAAACCGATATTTCGCTTGCCTTTTCAATGGCTGCCGTTATTGGTGGTGCGATGTTTGGGGATAACCTATCCTTCATTTCAGATACGACAATCGCTGCAGTTCGAACACAGGGAACGAAAATGAAGGATAAGTTTAAGGTGAATTTTTTCATCGTTTTACCTGCGGCCATCATCACATGTGCCATTCTTGGAATTTTAACGATGGGTGAACAAGCCGACATCACCCAAAATTCTTATAATTGGGTGAAGATTCTTCCATACCTTTGCGTATTGATCACTGCATTGGCAGGAGTCAATGTGTTCCTGGTCCTTTCTATCGGAATTGTATTTGCCGGAATAATCGGCTTGGCGGATGGAAGTTATCAACCGTTGGGTGTCATTCAAAAAGTTGGTGAAGGAATGGCGGGAATGTATGAAATATCCTTCCTTGCCATTTTAATTGCAGGTATGGTTGCTGTAATAAAACATAATGGTGGCATCGATTATCTACTCCACCTCGTGACCCGAAATAGCAAATCAAAAAAAGGGGCGGAATTCAGCATTGCCGGGCTTGTTGGTTTGACGAACCTTTCAACGGCAAATAACACAATTTCGATTATCATTGCCGGGCCACTTGCCAAAAATATTGCTGAAAAGTATGGGATTGATCCGCGTAAATCGGCGAGCTTACTTGACGTTTTTGCCTGTTGTATCCAAGGGTTGATTCCATATGGGGCACAGCTGCTTGTTGCAGCAGGAGTAGCAAAGATTTCACCGATAAGCATCTTGCCGTATTCATATTACCCAATATTAATTGGACTTTGTGGAGTCGTTGCCATCTTGATTGGTTTTCCACGGTTTCGGCCTGGAGAAGATGTAGCGAAGAAACGTACTTCTTAAAATGAGAATAGGTAATGAAAAACACCCTGGATCATTGGATACAGGGTGTTTTCTGTATGATCGAAATACTAAAACATAAGCATAAAAATTATTCAGAAGTCACCCTCGCTCTTATTTCAGAATAAGTGTCCTAAACTAATCAAGGCCGTCTTCATCTGACCTGAAAATACCAATTCATCTGTTTGATATTTCTTTAATTTATGATAGACAAATTTTTTCCATAACCAAAATAACTGCGCTTCATTCCGGTCCATATTGATAATGGTTTTGCGTGAGGCATTTGTCATGAATAGAGGACAACACCAACTAAACCAGAAAGAATAATTACATAGGCTGGGTGCCAGCGTAATTTCATTAGGGCAAATAACGATAATCCAAAAACGAGTAATAAGCTAATCGTATGCCATGAAAAGTTCGGGGCTATCATATGATTGGAAAGTGCTAAACTGATTGCTGCAAAGAGGATTAAACTAGTGACAATGGGTCTTAATCCATAAAACATGGATTGAATAATTGGAAAATGATTCAATTTGCTGAAGAAGGTGGCTATAACGGTCACGAATATAATAGCAGGTAGCAAGATTCCGAGAGCGGATGATATGGCTCCTGCTAATCCAGCAGTCGAATAGCCAACGAGAATGGCACTATTGGCTGTGACGGGTCCTGGGGACATACCGGAAATGGCGATTATATCGGTAAATTGCTGCGTCGTCATCCATCCATGCTGTGAGACTTCCGATTCTATTACGGGAATCATGGCGTATCCGCCTCCGAACGATACAAAGCCGATAATAAAGAAGGTGCTAAACAACTCCCACAATTCCATCATAATATCACACGCTTTCTTGAAAATTAGTTAGACCCTTTTTTAGATTTACCTATATGCCAGCACCCATGAAAGGTTCGAAATCATTTTCTTCTTTTCTCATATCTTTTCTGTCCAACTTGACATCGTATCCTAATTTTCTCTTAATGGAGATTGTCACAATACCCGCTACAGCTCCTGCTACTATAACTATCACAGGGTGAAGAAAGAAGAGGACTGGAATTCCTACTAGTAAAATACAGAAAGTTGCTTTGTCTACAACAGCCGTTTTTCCTATCTTGATAGCCGCATAGGCGATGATGGCTACTATGGAAGCTCTGATCGATATGAATGCGGATTCTATCTTCGGATTATCCTGAATGAAAAAATACAAAATGCCTAGGAGCAGAACAATTAAAAAGGTAGGTAATGAAACACCGATCATGGCTGCCATTGCCCCCTTCATTCCGGCAATTCGATGGCCGATAAAGGTGGCGGAGTTAATGGCTACAGCTCCCGGTACGGACTGAGATAACGCAAAAACATCCGTAACTTCTTCGCTTTTCATCCATTTCCTCTTTTCGACCACTTCTTTTTCGATTAAAGGGATCATCGCAAACCCGCCTCCGAATGTGACAGGTGCTATTTTAAAAAAGGTCCAAAATAAATGGAATAGAGTTTTCCATTGTCCTTTCATTGACATCAGTCACTTCCTTTGCATGCTTTGTTTAAATCTTATTACTAACATATCAAAGAAAAAGGAATGGGTAAATTGCAACAAAATCATCGGGTATAACAAAACGTTATACCCAGAAGGTTTATCCGTTTTATAAAGAATGTCGCCAATAATTTAATAGCCTCACTTATTCAGGGATGTAGCACTCGTTTTTCATTTCACCATTTACCTTTATGATGCTATCATTTTAATTAACTATCAAAAAACATGGAGGTCGTTTTCTTGAAATTAGAAAATCTAAAAATGTTTTGTTTAGTGGTGGATGAAGGAAGCATAAGCCAGGCAGCGAGGTTAAGTTTCCTATCTCAACCCGCTGTAACAAGACAAATCCATCAACTGGAAAATTATTACAACACTTTGTTATTCGACCGTGAGGAAGGAAGGCTGAGAGTTACAGAGGCAGGAAAGTTGTTATACCCTTTTGCGAAAGCTATTGTAAATGACTTCAACCATTCAAAAGAAGTGATTCAGCAATCAACTGGCAAGTACAATGCAAACCTCATAGTTGGGGCATCTTTGACAATCGGTGAGTATTTGTTGCCGAGCTTGCTTGGGAGATTTAAAAAACAACAGCCTGAAATAAAAGTGACATTAACGATAAAAAATACCCCCCGGGTTCTTGAGGATCTTTCAAACGATGTCATTGATTTGGCCTTGGTGGAAGGGCTTGTGGAAAACAGCGATTTTATTGTAGAAAAGTTCGCCGAGGACGAATTGATATTGGTATGTCCGTCCGACCACCCATGGAAAGACAGAAAAGAAATTCAGCTTGAGGAATTGGGGAATGAAAGAATGATTTGGCGTGAATCCATTTCAGGAACACGGCTTATAGTAGAAAACATGTTAAGGGAGCATGGGGTTTTAGCAAAAATAGAAAGTTACATGGAGATTGGTAGCACACAAGCGATAAAAAGTGCGGTTGAAGCTGGACTTGGAATCAGCATTTTGCCAAGGTTGACAGTGGCCAGGGAATTGGAGCAAGGCTTTTTGAGGGAAGTGGTTATTTCCAGAATAGATATAACAAGAAATTTATGGCTAGTCAGGAAAAACAATCGTTTTAATAAAGTAGGGGTGTCTAAATTTGTTAATTTTCTTCAATAAGGAAGGAAAGCCTCTTTGGTTTACTATTACAATTTGGCAGCGTTTTCAGTTTCATGGTTAACGATGTGCCCCCGGCCCCCTTACCTTGAAAAAGTCATAGCAAATTGAATATACCCCATGATTATTCATAAAAGCTCTTCTCTATCGGGAGGGGCTTTTTGTATTGGGATGTTCAGATTAGCCGAACAAACGTATGTAAACAAGCAGTTTATATATAAATAAAATTGAAGTTACTATTAGAAATATGAAATATACTTAATGGCTAATTAATTATAAAATAAATTCAAATTATTCTAAAAATTTCTATAAAAAGAGAAAGTTTACTTCTTCAACATACGGAATATAGACATGATATCTGCTTATTCAAACGAGAAAGGGGTATGAAATGTCCAAAGTAACTTTTATTAAAGGAATTGTTTCCGTTCCCATTATTTTTGCTATACTCGCAGGAACTTCTGTTACAAATGCTTCATCCGATAAGCCGATGCCCGCAACAAATGCAACTATATCAGCAAATAAGGCTTTTTATGAACAGTTGAATTTTAAAGACAAGGAAGATTTCAAGAATGCACATAAAGGATTCATTGCACCCTTGAATATGAATCCAATAAAAAATTCAAAAGGTGACGTAGTATGGGATAGTAATCGATATTCATTCATCAAAGAAGATCAGCCGGCAAGTTTTACTGTAAACCCTAGTTTGTGGAGACAGGCACAACTACAAAATATAACAGGCTTATTTAAAGTGGTAGATGGCGTTTATCAAGTACGGGGCCAGGATTTATCAGTGCTTACCATTTTGGAAGGAAAAACAGGATTGATAGTTTTGGATACACTTTCTACAATTGAAACGGCCAAAGCAGCGATGGAGCTGTATTTTGAACATCGACCCAAAAATCCGGTAAGTGCCATTGTTATTAGTCATAGTCATGCGGATCACTTTGGTGGTATGAAAGGCATTGCTCAGTACGCTGAAAATCCAGCAAAGGTGCCCATTATTGTCCCCGCAGGTTTTAATGATGAAGCGCTAAGTGAAAACATTCTTTTAGGTAATATAATGTCTCGCCGTGCAGGTTATATGTTTGGAAATCTTTTACCCGCAAATGAAAGAGGATTTGTTACTTCTGGAATTGGCCCGGGATTAAGTAACGGAAATTTTAGCTATTTACCTCCAACAATGGAAGTAAAGGATGATATTCAAACGGTGGAAATAGACGGAATAACATTTAAGTTTTTATTGACGCCGGTTTCAGAAGCTCCTTCTGAGATGCATTATTATATCAATGATTACAAAACTTTAGTCGTAGCCGAAAACACAGGACACACGTTACATAACATTTATACATTAAGGGGAGCTAAAACCAGAGATACCTTAAAATGGGTGAAAGCACTTGATGAAACAGTTGATCTGTTTGGGAATGAAGATATAGATGCTATGGTTACCGCCCATACATGGCCCATATGGGGAAAAGACCATGTTCTGGAGCAGTTGGAAAGTCAGCGTGATTTGTATAAATATATTCATGACCAAACCATACGATTAGCTAATTTAGGACTCACACCTGATGAAATCGCGGAAAAGTTAAAGCTTCCTGAAAAGTTGGATAAAGTTTGGGCCAATCGGGGGTATTACGGAACATTGAAACACAACGTAAAAGCGGTATATAACTTTTATTTAGGATATTTCAACGGTAATCCATCCGACTTGGATACTTTACCACAAGAAGAATCGGGCGCTAAATATATAGAATATATGGGTGGGGAAAAGAAGGTCATTAAACGGGCAAAACTTGATTATAAAAAAGGGGAATATCGCTGGGTGGCTCAAGTCTTAAAGCATGTGGTCATGGCTAACCCCAAAAATACAGAAGCAAAAAATTTACTGGCTAATGCTTATGAACAATTAGGATACACAGCTGAATCTTCTGTGTGGCGTAATTTCTATCTAACCGGCGCAGATGAGTTAAGGAATGGTGTGGCAGACTCCAAGGGAACTGGCGGAATGATGAATCTCGATACGCTGCTCAATATGCCAATGGATGATTTCTTGAAATTCTTGTCCATTAAATTAAATGGAACAAAAGCGGAAAATAAAATTATGACATTCAATTTGACCTTTACAGATTCAAAAACCAATTACATGTTTGATCTGGATAATTCTGTATTGAACTTCAAAAAAGGGAAAATGGCGTCCAATCCTGATGCAACATTAACACTGGATAGAATAACCTTCTATCAGATTGCTCTAGGTCGTGAAGATTTATCCAAAATGGCAGCGGCCGGTAAAGTTTCCATTTCAGGTGATAAAGAACAGTTTGAAGATTTCCTGTCTTTGCTTGATCAATTTCAACCAAAGGTCAATATCGTTACTCCGTGATAATCAACTACTTTATAGCATGATGGATCAAGTGAGGGATGTTTCTATCCACGAGTCTACTTATTAGTCTCGTGGGTTTGAATGTATCAAATAATCTTGTAGGCATCCCAGTTTCGTTTTTTTAAATCATTATTGTCTTTATTGTCTTTTAATGAAAACGCTCCTAATAGTCACAGAACAAAAATCAATAAGTGAAAAGTGAATTTTCAGGCTTGGCATTTCGAAAGGGAATGTAAGCGCTTCCCTTATATAATTCAAAAGTTTTGTGAAAATATAAAAAATGGAGTGATGAGGAATGCAGCTGTATGCAAGTAAGAAACGAAAATTAGTGATTAGCGGCCTTTTATTTGTTGGGATGATTTTAAGCTTTTTTGATCGCGTTGCCATAAATGTCGGAATTATTCCTATTGCAGATGAGTTTCATCTCAATACGTCCCAGACAGGCTTTTTAATTAGTATATTTTTTGTTAGTTACTCACTCATGCAACCGCTTGGCGGATGGATGACCGATAAATATGGAGCAAGGGTCATGGTTACAGTTTCTTTATTTAGTTGGTCTTTATTCACTGTAATGTCTGGGTTTGCTTGGTCATTTATGTCTTTATTATTCATTCGTTTTCTGTTCGGGTTAGGTGAAGGGCCTTTCTATCCTGCCAGTATGTCCACTATAAGAAATAACTTCCCGGAAGAAGAACGGGGCCGGGCCAATTCGTTTTTCCTGTCCGCCCAGAATATTGGCGGGATATTAGGTACTGCTCTTGCCGCTTCAATGGTTGTAGCTTTCGGTTGGCGGGGCATGTTTACCATTGCCGGAATTCTAGGGATAATAATTTCTTTCGGTATTTGGTTCATTCTAAAGCCTCAAGGAACTCAAGAGGTTAAAAAAGACAATCCGAAACAAAAAAAGGTAGCCCTGAAACTATTATTTAAAATCGAAAACATTTGGAAACTCATAACTTTCAAGTTTATCTCAAATATTATCAACTATGGTCTGATCACTTGGATGCCTATATATTTGGTTAAGGAAAAAGGGGTTGATTTAATAGACGCCGGGGGTTTATTGGCAATCCCTTATGTTTTTGGTTTCTTGATGTTTAATGTAAGCGGATGGCTTCTGGATAAGCATATGGCTAACCGGGAGAAGTATCTTGCTGCTGCAGGCGCTTTATTATCGGCAATTTTTCTCTTTTTAATGTCTAACGCCACGTCCATAGCACTTTTCATCACTTATCTCACTCTCAACTCCATAGCGCTGTCTTTCTTTGGAACCGTTCTATATACGATTATCATAAAATACTCACCAAAGGAACTTACGGGCTCTGCCTCCGGACTCGTAACTTTTGCTGGTCAAATTGCAGGTGCGGTTTCGCCTTTAGCCCTCGGTATGATTATCAGTCTGTTTAATGACTCCTATAATGCAGCTTTCCTGTTTTTAGTAATAATGGCGTTATTGGGAACGGTTGTTGCCGTTTCTATTAAAAATAATCGGGCACAACCCGCTAAAGAATACGAAAAAACAACTACCATTGTATAAAATTGGCATTCTTCTTTTGAGGAGACAGTTTGAGATGTCCTGATTCCACATCTCTAGAATTGAAAGGGCTTTCTTTTCGAGGTATGATATTAGTAATAGGCTAGAAGGAGAATCAACCATGAATATTGAACAATTGGAATATATCATTAAGGTAGCCGAGGTTAACTCGATTTCCACGGCTTCAGAGAGCCTCCATATCTCTCAATCTGGAATCAGCATGGCCATTACGAGTCTGGAGAAGGAATTAGGTATAAAAATCTTCAAGCGGTCTAGGTTAGGAACGATACCTACAGAAGACGGAAAGGAAATCATTCAGAAAGCTCTTGAAGTATTAAGCAAATTAGAAGAAATAAGAGACAGTGCACAAATACATTCAGATACGATGGAAAAAGAATTACGCCTATCCTCTACACAAGGTTTATTTCTGACGGTTTTGCCTAAATCCTTGGCATTATTTAAGAAGAAGTATCCAGAGGTGAAAATCGTGATTGAAGAAAAGGGGGGACAAGAGATAACCGATGAAGTACTGAATGATAAGATAGACATCGGGCTATTGAACATTCCAAAGGTTAAACCAAAAGAAAATGAGTTGGAATTTCAACCTTTAATGGAAGCAAAAGTGATTGTTTCAGTCAGTAAGAATTCCGCTTTAGCCAAACGTAAAAGCATAACCCCACAAGAGCTAATGGACGAAAATTTGGTCGTTTACAATGGACCAAGAATGAAGGCGTTCATCAAAGGTTTTTTTGATCATTACGGTGAGATGAATATTTTGTTTTTCACAAATAATACAGAAATCATCAAAAAAACCGTCGCTGAGGGATTAGCCATTGCCTTTTCCTATGATATTGGAGTTAACAGCGACCCCTATTTCCTAAGCGGGGAACTTGTGGCCATTCCTTTGGTGGAGCTAGAAAATAATACAATGGAATTCGGTTATGTTCGCTCTAAGAAGCAGTATTTTTCAAAAGCTGCCAGGGAGTTTATTAAATGTCTCGAATTCTATACTACTCTTAAATATTAGTTTCCCATGATGAAGGGGAACTAATATTTTTTTGTATTTACATCAATTTTTCTTATGTTTATATCATATATGATTATTTTACTTAAGTATTATTTACAATTAAAATTAATTTTATAACATTTTAAATATTTGAACAGTTTGACAAAAACCAAAAAATGAAAGGGGAAACTTATGGTAACAACGCAGGAAGAGAAATTAGAGGTACTTCAAGCAAAGTTGCAGGATTTCATTCAAAATGAATTGCTTCCATATGAACAGGAGCATGGATTGAACGCTGAAGAGGATATACCGAGGGAATCCATACAATGGGCAAGAAAACGATCCAGGGAATTGGGTTTTTATGGAATTAACCTCCCTGAAAAGTATGGTGGACAAGATGTTAGCTTAAAAGGATTATGCATGTTCAAGGAGGAATTGGCCCGTTCCGGAGCGGTGTTATGGGGGCAGGTTATCGGCGAGATTGGCGGGCCGCTAAGAATTGGTCAGATGCTGGAAAGTTTTACACAGGAGCAAATAGAAAAATATGTGATGCCCGTCGTGAAGGGGGAAGCTAGCTGCTGCTTTGCCCTTACAGAACCAAATGCCGGATCGGATGCCTTTGCTATCGAAACAACAGCTGTCAAAGACGGAAATGATTATTTATTGAATGGAAAAAAACATTTTATCAGTGCTGCACCCTATGCTGATTTCGCCATTGTCATAGCGAAAGAATATCAGGAAGGAGAAAAAGGAAGAATCACTGCTTTCCTAGTAGATAAAAAAACACCCGAATATTCGGGGTTTGAACTAGGAGACATTCAAGTTCCCCTATCAGGAGAGCGCATACATGCTGAATTAAATTTCAATCAATGTCGAGTGCCTGCCGCCAATATAATCGGAGAACCAGGAAAAGGGTTGCTGCTCGGATTGAAGAGAATAAACACAAATCGCGCTTCCCATGCGGCCGGATTTATCGGAATGGCTCAACACCTTCTCAATTTATCTATTGAGCATGCTAAAACGCGAGTCCAACATGGACGGCCCATTGGTGACTTCCAGGCAATTCAGCATATGCTCGCAGAAATGGCGACGGAAATCTATGCAGCAAGGTGCATGGTCTATGATGTGGTTGAAAAAATTGATCAAGGAAAAGAGGATCGGGCAGGCACGTCCATGGCAAAGCTGTTTGCTTCAGAAGTAAATAGCCGTGTGGCTGACAAGGCCATCCAAATCTTTGGCTCCAAAGGCTTGGTAAAAGGTCATCCAGTAGAAAAAATGTACAGGAGTGCACGGATGTATCGGATTCTGAGCGGGACCTCGGAAATTCAAAAAAATACAATTGCCAAAGCATTATTAAAAGGGTAAAACCTTTTTCGAGGGAGGAAAAAATACATGCTGCATAAGTTGACATTTCAGTCACTGTTGAATAAAGGAATGAAACGATTCGGCGAACTGCCTGCAATTACCTTGTTGCCAACCGGGGAAACGATAACCTACGACGAGTTATGGAAGAAAACTGAACTTATCTCTTCTTATTTACTTCGCTTAGGTGCAGGAAGGGGTGTCCGCATAGCGACCATCATTCCAAACAGTTTGGAAAGTGTGATGTTTGGTTTGGCCATCCAGCAATGTGGAGCTACCTTAGTGCCATTAAGTGAAAAACTGGGAAAACGAGAAATACAATTCATCCTTAAGGAAGCAAAACCAGAAGTGGTCATAATAGCTACAAAGACACACTTTGACACCTTCTTTGAGTATTTGGAAGAAATGAAGAAGGAAGATGTCCATGTCATTGGGCTTCCTGGCTTTAATATTAATTATCCAGAGGAGTTTGAACGGTTTCAATGGCCCAGTGAAATAAATAATTTAGACTTGCCATTAGCTGAAGCGGAAGACATTGCCCTTCTTTCATATACAGGCGGGACAACGGGTACACCGAAAGGCGTCATGCATTCCCAAAAGGGACTCGGCGCCGCCATACTTTCTGCCGCTATCGAAGACCCACTTGACGACCGAGACCGAGTATTGCTAAGTACGCCTATTGTGCATTCAGCCGGTTCATTACTTTGGAGATCCCTTGTTTCGGGCGTCCATGTCTATGTGATGGGCTCATTCGACGCTGCAGAATTCATACGGGCGATAAAGGAACATGAAATTACGACGACTTTCATGGTACCGACCATGTTATACAGATTACTTGATCAGACAAAGAAGATGGAATATGATATGAGCTCCATGCGCAATATTTTCTACGGCGCGTCACCAATTTCACAAAAGCGCCTTAAAGAAGCTTTTGAAGTATTCGGGCCCATTATGCGCCAGCAATACGGCATGACAGAATGTAATATTGTCATTACAAGACTATCGAAAAGCGCTCATGTATGGGCTTATCATAACAATTCGGAAATTTTGAAAAGCTGTGGAAAACCGTGCATTCTTACCGAAGTTCGACTGATTGATGATGAAGGAAATGATGTAGAACCTTCCGAGCTTGGCGAAATTATCGTAAAATCCCCAGCGATGATGGCAGGCTATTATCAAAGACCTGATCTTACCCAGGAATACATCCGTGATGGCTGGTTCTACACTGGTGATATTGGTAAATGGGATGAAAGCGGTTACCTTTATATCGTAGATCGAAAGAAAGATATGATCATTTCAGGCGGGATGAACGTATATTCTTCAGAAGTTGAGCGGGTGGTGAACCTGCACCCTTCTGTTGCATTAAGTGCTTGCATAGGTGTTCCCCATCCAGATTGGGGAGAAGTAGTGTGTGTCGTTGCATCACTGCAAGAAGGGTTGAACTGTACTAGTGAGGAATTAATTGATTTCTGCAAACAAAGAACCTCAAAGTATATGGTTCCTAAAGTTGTCTATTTTCTAGATAAGTTTCCATTAACGCCGATTGGAAAAATTGATAAGAAAGAATTAAGAAAGATGTTTGCACAAGGTATTCTAACCATCTAGGAGAGGCAGAACAAGGATATCATAAAAGAGCTAATTTCAACCTTGGGACCTACAGCAATCCAGAATATAAGATAGAGCAGATGAATGCAAAATAAGCCTCGCACGTTAATCTGGAATCAGGACGTGTGAGGCTTTTATGTACTATATCTAAGTTGTTTTTGAATAGAAATTTAATTAACGTTGTAGTGAACGTTAAATGAAGTGAGGAAGAAAGATTATTATCTAAAGGAAATGATACTGAAATATTATATTTTTCTATTGATTACACCAATTCATGAATGAAAAAAATAGAGTGTTAGGATATAATATATTATTGTATTGGAGATTCATAACGGAATTTCCTTTTTTTTATGGCTTCATTTTTTTATCTCCCCAATGAACAGGGGAATAAATTATAGCTGTATATGTTTTTATAATAATAATTATAGTGTAGTAGAGGGGTTTGTTTTAATGGAGATGTTAGAAAATTTTATTAGTGAGACAAATGATGTGTTGTGGTCATCCATTTTAATCATCATGTTAATTGGATTGGGACTTTATTTTTCCGTACGCACGAAGTTTGTTCAATTCAGAATGGTAGGGGAAATGTTCCGGCTATTGGGTGAAGGGGCCACTGCGGAAAAAAAAGGTGTGACATCCTTTCAGGCATTTTGTATTAGTACGGCTTCCCGGGTGGGAACGGGTAACCTTGCAGGTGTTGCCATAGCGATCACGATGGGCGGACCTGGAGCCGTTTTCTGGATGTGGTTAATAGCACTGATCGGATCTGCTTCGGCTTTCATTGAAAGTACGCTTGCTCAAATCTATAAGGTCAAGGATGGGGATGCATTCCGCGGCGGTCCTGCGTATTATATGGAAAAAGCATTGAATGCCCGCTGGATGGGCATCACGTTCGCTGTGTTGATTTCGCTTACATTTGGACTTGCTTTCAATTCGGTTCAAGCCAATACGATTACAAGCGCATTCAATGAATCGTTTGGAATTGAAAAGTGGGTTACGGCTGTCATCCTGGCAATCGTCACGGCTGTCATCATTTTTGGCGGGATCAAAATGGTTGCAAAGGTCTCTGAAGTCATCGTTCCGATCATGGCAGGAGCCTATGTTATAGTGGCGTTAATTATCATCATCATGAATATTACCGAGTTACCTGGTGTTTTTGTTCTGATCTTTGAAAGTGCATTTAATGGAATAAAAGAAGTGGCTGGCGGAGTACTGGGAGCAGCCATGATGCAGGGAATCAAGCGCGGCCTATTTTCAAATGAAGCCGGGATGGGTAGTGCACCTAATGCTGGTGCGACGGCAGATGTCAGTCATCCCGTTAAACAAGGGCTCATTCAGTCACTAGGTGTTTTTGTCGATACGCTCATCATTTGCAGTTCGACTGCCTTCATCATTTTGTTTTCAGGTCTTTATACATCGAAGGAAACGGACGGAATCGTCCTTACCCAAAATGCCCTTGGAACGGCATTGGGATCTTGGGCGGGTATTTTCCTTGCCATTATTGTACTGTTATTCGCTTTTAGCTCCATTGTGGGCAACTATTATTATGGAGAGTCGAACATTGGCTTCATCAATGAAAAAAAGGTTTGGTTAAACATCTATCGTATCGCAGTCGTAGGGATGGTGATATTCGGTTCTCTTGCCTCACTGGATTTTGTTTGGGGACTGGCTGACTTGCTGATGGCCCTTATGGCCATTATCAACCTGATCGCCATAGCATTACTAGGGAAGATTGCATTTGCTGCACTGGCGGATTATCAAAAGCAAAAGAAAAGTGGGAAAAATCCTGTCTTCCATGTGAACAATATTAAAGGTTTGAAGAATGTGGAATGTTGGGGTGACCCATCCGATAATGTGGATGTGAAGAAGGAAGCCTAAGCTCTCAATAAGCTTACATGTAAAGTCCTTGAAAGGGTATTTTACTTGTAAGCTTTTTTTTCCCTTTTCCCTCCTTTTTTTATCATTATTGAATATTGCTTCAGTTTTTACACAAAATACTTTTGTCTTTAATACTGCTGTCAATGGATGATTGGACAATTAAAAAAACTAGGAGTGAAAAAAATGGATAGCAAGCAATCAAAAAATGAATCTTCTGAAATTGCCGGAAGAACATATGATGTTAGTGATTATAAACGGGAAGATAATTTATCCTCTGGACTGGCTACAACCCACGAACAAGTATCGGATACTTATGCGGAAGGCGAGATAAAAGCAGTCGTTGATGATGTAAACGGAAGAGATATTGAGCTTGCAAAAGAAAGAACTGAGGAAGAAAAGTAATAAATAATAAGATTTTTGTTTTTTAGGAACAAGAATTATCGCCTGTTATTTTAAAGATATATCGGTTTGATCCCCTAGTTTTTGGATGAAACAAGAGCTAGGGGATGCTTAATTAATAAATACTTTCAGTCTCCAACAATTGAAGCAATTCTTCCTTCGTTCTTGGGAAAAGGTCCCGTTCTGCAGGTTCCCTTGATTGATGAAGGGCTTGAAACATTTCAAAAACCCACGGCTTCTCCAGATGCGCTTGCAGCAAAACGTCTTCATCATGGAAAACGGATACGGGGTCCCCTTGGTATATGACCTTACCATCGTTCATGACCACGACTTCATCAGCCCATTGATAAGCTAAATTAACATCATGAGTTGACAGGATTATCGTTTTGTCCTGGTGGTGGATACTGTCCAGCAGAGCCATGATCTGCTTTGAGAAATAAGGATCCAATCCAGCGGTAGGTTCATCCAAGAGCCAGACATCGGGTTCCATGGCGAGTACCCCTGCAATGGCGACACGTTTTTTTTGCCCTAGGCTCAAAAAATGGGTGGGTCTGTCTTTCAGTTCGGTTACTTCCGTTTCAGCCATTGCCCAATTTACTTTCTCCTGGACTGCATTTCTATCCCAACCTAAATTCATCGGTCCAAACGATATATCCTGTTGTACATTAGCGGAAAAGAGCTGCGAGTCGGGATCTTGAAAAACGATCCCGACTTGCTTTCGTAATGATAATAATGCTTTACGGTCATATTTCATTTTCTTGCCCTTAAATCTGATCTTTCCTGCTGTAGGTTGTAAAAGACCATTTAAATGCAGGAATAAAGTCGATTTGCCGGCACCATTATTGCCTAATAACGCTATCTTTTTACCATGTTGAATCGTTAGCGAAAGATCGTTTAAAGCGAACGTTCCATCTGCGAATTGATGGGTGAGGCCTTCTATATGAAAAATATGCTCGTCCATTCTTGGTTTGCCTCCAATTTACAAAAATCCATTAATAAAGATTAAGCTTCCTAGTATTACAATCGCGATCAGCCAATTGCGTGAGGAATAGGTGTAAGTATCCTCGATATAGGAAAGGTTCTCCTGATAGCCTCTAGCGTTCATGGCCATCGTCAAATGTCCAGAGCGCTGCAATACTCCTAAAAATAATGATGAGATTAGTAATCCGAGAGATCGAATGCCTTTCCTTAACGAACCATACCCCAGCCGTGAAGCTTGTGATTGGTGAATGGCCAAAGCTGTATCTAAAAAAATAAAGATGAAGCGATAGGTCAGCTCTATTAAATCGACCAATAAGGAAGGCACTTTAAGTTTTCGCATCACCGATAGGATGACGGTAATGGGTGTAGTCAAGGTAAGGAAATATAAACAGCTGATGCTGCCTAATACGACAGTGATCAAATTGATCACTGTACCTATGCTGTCATCGCTGATGAAAATTTGCCAGTTCCCGACCTTCCAGGACCACCATATATTCGAAATCGAAGTAAATTTGCTTGTAAAAGAAAAAAGGATGGTAATTGTTCCTGATAGTATAAAAAATCCTGGTAATAGAAGTAATTTAAGATAATAAGAAAGCGGGATTTTTGCCCCAAAAATGATTAAAGCACTCATCACCGTAAAAGTGATGAGCGAAACGGTCATATCCCTTACCGTTAACGAAAATAGCAAAAGGGAGAGTGCAAAAACCATCTTTTCCAACGGATGTACATCCTTTAGCCCATTGAAATAGGCATATTTATCAATGAGTAACATGATTCGATTTTTCGGGAATTTCTTGTTTGGTTTGCTTATTTCTTTGTCTCGTTACACCTATGAAATAACCAATGAAACCAGCTCCGATTGCAGCTTGCAGCGCAAATAATAAGCTTTCGGTTTCTGCACCTGGCGGCTCCCAAATACTGTTGAACCATGGCTTGTATTCCGGCTGGATTTTAGTGATGGCTTCTTCAGCTTCGCCATCGGCACCGCCAAATTCCGTTCCTTGTTGTGTGATTAACGGTATGGTAGCAAGAATGACGACCAGGAAAAGCAGCAGTAAACTTTTTTTCATGTTAACGGGCCTCCTTAGATAAAACTCGCAGCAATTTCAATTCGCCTAGATTGTATTTTTTTAAGAAATTCATCACGACGACTGTCAATAACCCCTCACTGATTGCCAAGGGAATTTGGGTCAGGGCAAAAATCCCTGCAAATTTACTGAAAGAGGCCATGAATCCTCCTACCTCGGATGGAAAAGCAAGAGCAAGTTGAACGGAAGTCACCACATAGGTTCCCAAATCTCCAAAAGCAGCTGCCAAGAAAACGGCAAGTGAAAAAGACCACCCCAATTTAGTTGCGCCCTTGAAGACGAAGTAAGCAATGAACGGTCCGCAAACGGCCATGGAAAATGCATTGGCCCCTAATGTCGTCAATCCTCCGTGAGCCAGTAAAACAGCTTGAAATAACAGAACGATGGAGCCAACGACACTCATGGCCAATGGTCCGAATAAAATGGATCCCAAACCAACTCCGGTAGGGTGTGAAGAACTTCCCGTAACGGAAGGAATCTTTAGGGCCGATAAAATGAATACAAATGCACCCGATAGGCCAAGCATCATTTTTGTTTCTGGGTTTTCCCTTACTTTGGATCTAATGGACCGGTAACCCAAGATTAAAAATGGAAGGGTAACGGCCCACCAGAATATAGCCCATTCAATGGGTAAAAAGCCCTCCATGATATGCATGGCCATTGCCCTTTTTGGGACAAAAAGCAGTAAAATGACAAAATAAATAATTTTCCAATTGGTTCTTTTCATTCTTTCTCCTTTCAACACTTTTAATTTTTCTGATCAATCTTGAGAAGAAAGGCGCGCCCAACATAAAAAGCACTTCTCTCAAAGGAAAGAAGTGCGTAATGAACAGGAATTTTGCAGCATAAACCAACCATGGGCCTTTCTGCCTGATCCGCACACCCATCCTCGTAGGTTGAAACAGTTTCACGCTTCATGGCAGGTCTCCTGGCTTTGGTTCATCATCCCATTACATCCTTCCCATCTAATTTGACAGTGGATTAAAGTTAAAGTAATAGGACTTCCCTTTACAGTGGCGGGACCGCTCCGGATTTTCACCGGCTTCCCTTTTAAGCTGAATTCCGAAAAATTCAACACCATAAAACTTATGTAATTATTTAGAAAATTCTCGTATAGTGTACCATAAAGAAATAATTCCAGCTACACTATATTTTTTTTTTGACTAAGTTTGTTGCAAGGAAAGGCCTGTGGGAAGGATATACTCTATTAAACTTTTCTAAACAGTCGGAATAAACTATTGAATTTTGATAAAGTTGTTATATGATAGATAAAGTTAGTTAGAAATGTATATTAAAACCAAATATTATATTTTAAAAGTGCTCTTGTGTGAATAAGCAAGGGATAATAGGGAAATCGGTGAAAATCCGATGCAGCCCCCGCTACTGTAAACGCTGATGAAATTGTCGATAGCCACTGGCATTGTTGCCGGGAAGGGACAAAGTAAAATGAAGCGTAAGCCAGGAAACCTGCTTTTAAAATTGCATGATACTTTTCGGAGGGAAAGGTAGAAGGACTATGACGATTTTGGGAGATTGGGCATTCTTGCCTGGGGCTCCTCATTCATATAGTTTTTTTAAACCTTGACTCTTATGTTAAGGTTTTTTATTTTGCCTTTTCCCTGAACGCAGGAGGAAGAAGATGACTACTTGGAACTTAATGGGTACAAATACACATCTGTTGATTTGTAATGGAAGCAGCTGCATGAAGAAGGGCGGGGAAGAAGTAACCCAAGCGATTCGCGATGAAATTGCTTCCAAAGGACTGGATTTGAAAATCCATACAACCAGGACACGGTGTAACGGAAGATGTAAGGATGCCTGCGTTGTGATTGCCTATCCTCAAGGAAACTGGTATCGAGTGGAAACGCCTGATTTCGGTCGCCAGATTGTCAGCCATATTGATGATGGGGAGTTTGTTCCACAAATGATCTACCAATTCAATGATGGGGAAATGACACCGAATCCAGATTTTCCTGCTCATACGGGTATTTCAAAGAACAAAGCGTAAAAAGGAGATGTCTTAATGAGTACAAACGGTAAATTATTCGTCGTGGGCTTTGGGCCAGGGAATTTTGAACACATTACCAAACGTGCTGTCGAAGCCCTTCAAGAAAGTGACTACATCATTGGTTATAAAACTTATGTTGAACTCATTCAGGGACTGCTCACAGATCAAACGATTATTAGTACGGGTATGACTGAAGAGGTATCACGTGCACAGGAAGCAGTGAAACAAGCGGAGCTGGGTAAGAAAGTTGCGGTAATTTCCAGCGGGGATGCCGGAGTTTACGGAATGGCTGGCTTGGTTTATGAAGTATTGATTGAAAAAGGCTGGAAAGAAGAAACTGGAGTGGGCATTGAGGTCATTCCTGGCATTTCGGCAATCAACTCTTGTGCATCATTACTTGGGGCACCAGTCATGCACGATTCGTGTACGATCAGTCTCAGTGATCATTTAACTCCTTGGGAACTGATCGCTAAAAGGGTTGAAGCAGCTGCAATGGCAGACTTTGTCATTGCCCTGTATAATCCGCGCAGCGGCAGGCGGACCAGGCAAATTGTTGAAACACAGAACATTCTCCTTCGCTACCGTTCGCCCGATACACCTGTCGGGTTGGTGAAAAGTGCTTATCGCGATAGGCAGGATATTGTCATAACCAATTTGAAAGATATGTTGAATCACGATATTGGAATGTTGACCACCGTCATTATTGGTAATTCATCCACCTTTTTATATGATGACAAAATCATCACACCAAGAGGCTATCAGAGGAAATATACTTTGAATTCGGAAAAGCAACCATTGAAGCCGCATCAGCGTCTGCAAAAAGAAGCGGAACCGTGGGCATTAGATCAAGAAGCCGATTCTGTGCAAGAAGTCTTCATCGAATCCGCTGGGGGAGTTGGATTACTTACAAAAGCACCAGAAAAGAAGCCAGCTTCCTTTGAAATGGCAATGGAAGCACTGTCAAGAGTCAAGGGTCAAACCGTTCAGCAATCCATTGAGCCAATTGTTCAGCAAAAAATGGAGTCGGTATTCGAACTTGCCGTTAGTCCAGGTGTGGCGAATAAACAATTCACTCCCAAACAAATGATGACACTTGCGGAAGTTGTCGGGGAAAAGGGCACGATGGAATACACGCCAAATCATAAAATCGTATTAAAGATTCCGACAACGGATCCGGAAGTCATTACGGGGAAATTGCAATCAGCAAACTTTCTATTATCGCCGATTGGAGATGTACTGACATTAAAAGCCTGTGATTTCTGTGATGGTGAAAAAACGGAATCCATTCCTTATGCGGATGAAATACATCGGGTGCTTGGCGGAATGAAAATGCCCAAGGAACTTAACATCGGTTTTAATGGGTGTGGGATGGCTTGTTATAGTGCTGTGATGGATGATATCGGGATTGTCTTCCGAAAAGGGAAGTTCGACTTATTTCTTGGAGCTAAACCGGTTGGAAGAACAGCCCATCCAGGTCAGCCGGTTGCGGAAGGCATTGAACCGGAACAGCTTGTTGAACTGATTACGGACATTGTCGCGGAGTATAAGCAAAATGCCCATCCAAATGAGCGGCTTTTTAAATACTTCAAACGTTCGAAAAAGATACAGAATTTTTCTTATCAGGACATCGCTCCAAAAATAAACATAGAGCCTGCGCCTTGTGAGGACTAATCAAGAGGGGGAAAGTAAATGAAAGCAGTTTTGTTCGTAGGACACGGAAGCCGCTTGGCTTCGGGAAACGAAGAAGTCCTTCATTTTATTGAAAATATGATTCCGGCATTGGATGAGCGCTTCCTTGTAGAAACGTGCTTCTTGGAATTTGCGGCACCGAATATATCCAAAGGCATTGATAATTGTGTAAAACGAGGGGCTACTGAAGTTATCGTCATACCGATCATTTTGTTGCATGCAGGTCATTCGAAATTACATATCCCAGCTGAAATAGAAGATGGGAAAACAAAGTATCCAGAAGTGAAATTCACATATGGCCAAACGATCGGGGTCCACCATGATGTATTGACAATCCTGACAGACCGTCTTGAGGAAGCGGGATTCGATACAACCTCTGAACATGCTGAGACAGCAATATTGCTAATTGGCCGAGGTGGCAGTGATGCTGATGCAAATAGTGATATATATAAAATTTCACGATTATTATGGGAAAAATTAAACGTTAAATGGGTCGAAACAGCTTTCATGGGTGTAACGGACCCGCACGTTGATGAAGGCATTGAGCGATGCACCCGCTTAGGGGCAAAAAAAGTAGTGATGCTGCCATATTTCCTCTTCACAGGGGTGTTGATGGAAAGAATGGAGGATATGCTGAAAGGCTATCAAGAGCTATATCAAGATCAAGAATTCATTTTGGCGAAGTATTTTGGATATCATCCAACATTACAGAACATTCTGCAAGAACGTGTAATTGAAGCTAGTGAAGGCAGATCAAGCGGGGCACGTGATTTGGAAAACTATCGTAAACATGTCGAGGAACATGGGCATGCCCACCATCATCACCATCACGACCACGATCACGATCACGATCACCATCACGACCACGACCACGACCATCACCACGATCACGATGGGCAAGTGGTGGGGACGTCAAAATGATTTTGTTTTTGGCGGGTACAAGTGATGCAAGGGAATTAGCTATTGAGATGCAGCAGGTGGGATTCAAGGTTTTGGCAACTGTTGTAACCGGGTCGGCGGCTAAAAGTTTGCAAGATGCAGGCATATCCACCCGGATTGGCCGATTAACTGCAGAGGATATGACATCTTTAATTTCTGAAAAAGGTTTTCAGGCTGTAGTTGATGCAAGTCACCCATTTGCCGAAGAAGCATCCAAAAACGCCCTTAACGGAGCAAAGGCAGCAAATGTCCCTTATATTCGTTATGAGCGTGAAAGTCAACGGTTTCAGAATGATAAATTGATAGTTGTCCGTGATTATGAAGAAGCTGCCAAACTTGCCGCTGCGAAACGGGGAGTCATCATGCTCACGACCGGAAGTAAAACCCTAGCCGTGTTCGCAAAAGAATTGCTAGGGCTCGAGAATACCAGAGTCATAGCGAGAATGCTGCCACGCATGGACAATATGGAAAAATGTGCGCAGCTGGGCATTGAACAAAAAAATATCGTTGCGATTCAAGGTCCATTTTCCAAAGAATTAAATAAAGCTCTATATGAACAGTATGGCGTCACATTGATGATAACGAAAGAAAGTGGCAAGGTCGGTGCGGTTGATGAGAAATTGGAAGCCGCGTTGGAATGTGGAATAGAAACGATTATGATATCGCGACCGGATGTTGACTATCAAAATGTTCATTCCAGTTTTGATCATGTCATCGCCGAGTTGAATAAACAGCTAAATGAAAAATAGGAGGAATGCAAGATGGATTTTAAAACGGATTTTAAACCACTAACGGTAGACCCAGACAAAATATATGATTATAGCTTCTCGATCATAGCCGAAGAAATGGGCAATCATGATTTTTCTGAAGATGAATGGAAGATCGTCCGCCGGGTCATTCATGCTTCAGCGGATTTTGAATTGGGAAGAAGTGTCATCATCCATCCAAATGCCATTCAAGCTGGTGTGGAAGCAATTCGCAAAGGTAGACATGTCATTGCGGATGTGCAAATGATCGAGAGTGGTACAGGCAAAAAAAGATTTCAAAAACACGGCGGGGACGTTCATTGCTATATTTCAGATCCGGATGTGATGGTCGAAGCAAAACGTTTGAATACGACAAGGGCGATCATTTCGATGCAAAAAGCCGTAAAGGAAAATGAAGGGGGCATTTATGCCATTGGCAATGCACCTACAGCTTTACTTGAGCTCATTCGCCTTATTAAAGAAGGGATTGCAAAACCGGACTTAATCATTGGAATGCCTGTTGGGTTTGTTTCTGCAGCAGAATCGAAAGAGGAACTCGCTAAGATCACGGAAATTCCATTCATTACGAATATTGGCCGAAAAGGTGGAAGTACTGTCACTGTTGCTGCATTGAACGCGATTTCCCTTTTAGCTGATAGTTAAAAATCATGGAAAAGAAAGTAAAAAAAGACCCCTCACAAATGCGTCATGGGTATACGACAGGGGCATGTTCGACTGCCGTGACTAAAGCGGCATTGACTGCATTGATCACGGGGGATGCACTTGAGGAAGCCACGATTTCCTTGCCCATCGGGCGAGATGCCACTTTCACTATTGAGAAATATGATATATCGGAAAATGCGGTTAGTGCTGAAACGATCAAAGATGCCGGAGATGATCCCGATGCTACCCATCTGGCACATATTATCTCTACTGTCAGCTGGTCTGATGCACCTGGGATTATCCTGGATGGAGGGATCGGTGTGGGTCGTGTGACCAAACCCGGGCTTCCTGTTCCTGTAGGAGAAGCGGCCATTAATCCTGTACCGCGCAAAATGATTTTAACCACTGTGAAACAAACATTGGAAGAATTTAAGATCAATAGAGGAGTGAAAGTCGTCATCTCCGTGCCAGCAGGTGAAGAAATAGCGAAAAAAACATTAAATGGCCGCTTAGGGATTGTGGGGGGCATCTCCATTTTAGGAACAAGGGGCACTGTCGTCCCTTTTTCCAGTTCAGCCTATATGGCAAGCATCGTCCAGGCTATCAGTGTCGCCAAAGCGAGTGGGTGCGAGCATCTTGTCTTAACTACTGGCGGGCGCAGTGAAAAGTATGCGATGGGCCTTCTCCAGGATTTACCTGAGGAAGCCTTTATTGAAATGGGTGACTTTGTGGGCTTCTCACTTAAGCAATGTAAGAGGCAGGGAATTAAAAAGGTATCACTGGTCGGCATGATGGGGAAATTCTCCAAAGTGGCCCAAGGTGTGATGATGGTGCATTCAAAAAGTGCGCCGGTCGACTTCGGTTTTCTATCGGAAATAGCCCAAAGCGTCGGAGCTGAAGATGATCTTGTTCTTGAAATCAAGAATGCAAACACAGCGTCACAAGTCGGGGACATGATGTCAGCGATAAATAATTTTGATTTTTTTAATAAACTATGTGAATCCTGCTGTCACTCTGCCATAAAGCAAGTGAAGGGCGGAATTGAAATGGAAACGGCGATTTATTCGTTGAAAGGACAATTACTGGGAAGGGCTGTTGGAATTGAGTCAATCGATTAAATTAATCGGGATAGGGGATAACGGTCAGGAAAGCTTACTGCCCCAATATGCCCAATGGATAGAAGAAAGTGAAGTGCTGGTCGGAGGTGAGCGGGTCTTATCGTTTTTCCCGAACTATACTGGCAAGAAGATTGTCATAAAGGGCGGTTTGAAAAAGGTGGTGGAACAACTGCAGGATGAAACTCGTCCAACAGTTGTCTTAGCTTCCGGTGACCCATTGTTTTATGGAATGGGAGGCTATCTTTCTAGCAAAATCAACATAGAGGTTTACCCATATTTCAGTTCAATTCAGCTTGCTTTTGCAAAAATGGGTGAAAGCTGGCAAGATGCCTTCCTAGTTAGTGTTCATGGCCGCAGTATGAAAGGGCTGGCCCAAAGGATTGATGGAAAAGCGAAAGTAGCTTTGCTTACTGACATCGAAAATAGTCCAAATCAACTTGCTAAATATCTCATTTCATTCGGAATGACTGAATACCGGGCATTTGTGGCTGAAAATCTTCAAGGAGAAACCGAAGACTCTGGCTGGTATGAACTTGAAGAAATGATGGAGCGGGAATTCTCCCCGTTGAATGTCGTCATTTTGAAAAGAAAATCAGAAGGTCCAAGCTGGTCCTTGGGGATAGAAGATGAAGAATTTTCGCAGCGAAAACCGGATAAAGGCCTCATAACCAAAAAGGAAATTCGGGTATTAAGCCTGCATGCGTTGAAACTCCGGAAAAACAGCACCGTTTGGGATGTTGGGACGTGTACGGGCTCAATGGCAATTGAAGCGGCCAAGCTTGCATCCGAAGGCCAAATTTTCGCAATTGAAAAAAATGAGCCTGATTTAGATAACTGCTATTTAAACCAGCGTAAATTCCGTACTGATATAACTGCTATTCATGGAAAAGCTCCGCAGGGACTGGAAACTTTTCCGGATCCTGATGCAATCTTCATTGGAGGGACTGGCGGCGAAATGGTAGATCTAATCAGTACATGCTGCAAACGGCTAAAAGAAGGCGGCAGGATCGTTCTAAATGCTGCGACGATTGAGAATCTTTACCGGGCTAATGAGGCATTTGCTGAAGCTGGTTTTCACACTTCCATCATGCATGCCCAAATCTCCAGAAGTAAGCCAATATTAGGAATGAACAGATTTGTTCCGCTTAATCCGGTGTATATCATTACTGCACAACGAAAGGAAGACATGAATGAGTAATCTTGGTACATTATATGGCCTTGGCGTGGGCCCGGGCGATCCAGAGCTTATTACAGTAAAGGCATTTCGCGTGATTCAGGAATCTCCGGTCATTGCGTATCCAAAAAAAAGAAAAGGGAGTAAAAGCTACGCCCATCGCATTGTTGAAGTTTACATTCGTCCTGAAGAGAAGGATATGCTGGGACTAGTTTTTCCGATGACGAAAGATCAAGCGATTTTGGATCGGGAATGGAACGGAACGGTTGAAAAAGTTTGGCAAAAATTAAATGAAGGTAAAGATGTTGCTTTCGTTACGGAAGGCGATCCGCTTTTATATAGTACGTTCATACATATGATGAAATTGATGCAGGAGTTGCATCCCGAAGTAGAAATCAAGACAGTCCCGGGCATTTCTTCGTTTAATGGGTCAGCGTCAAGGCTGGGCATCGCTTTGGCTGATGGTGATGATCATGTTGCGATAGTTCCTGCAAGGGATGACTATGAAGCGATGAAGAAGGCGATCGAAGATCATGATGCAGTTGTGTTCATCAAAGTCGCAAAGGTCATCGATTTAATGATTACCGTTTTAAAAGATTTGGACTTGCTTGAAAAGGCCTCGGTCGTAACCAAAGTCACTTCCGATGAAGAAGTGATTTGGAAAGTGAGTGAATTGGAAGGACTTGAACTAGAATACTTAACATTGATGGTGGTGAGAAAATGAAGATATATATTGTAGGTGCTGGCCCAGGTGACCCGGATTTGATTACTGTAAAAGGATTGAACATTCTCCAAACGGCTGATGTGATTTTATATACGGATTCATTAGTGAATGAAGAATTGATTGCAAAGGCAAAACCCGAGGCCGAGGTGCTAAAAACGGCTGGAATGCATTTGGAGGAAATTGTTGGCATCATGGTTGAGCGTGTTAAAGAAGGAAAGATGGTTGCTAGAATCCACACAGGTGATCCTGCCATGTACGGTGCAATCATGGAACAAATTGTCCTTTTGAAGAAAGAGGGTATTGGTTATGAGGTGATCCCTGGCGTAAGTTCGGTATTCGCCTCAGCAGCGGCAATAGGAGCAGAGCTGACCATCCCTGATTTAACTCAGACACTCATATTGACGAGGGCTGAAGGACGTACGCCTGTTCCGGAATTTGAGAAGCTACGTGATTTGGCAAGTCACCACTGTACGATTGCCCTCTTCTTGAGTGCGACCTTGACCAAAAAAATCGTTAAAGAACTCCAGGAAGCCGGTTGGAAGGATGATACTCCGGTAGCAGTCATTCAAAGGGCAACATGGCCGGACCAAAAAATCGTTCGTACCACGTTAGTGAACTTGGATGATGATATGCGTCAAAATGGTATCCGCAAGCATGCGATGATTTTGGCTGGATGGGCGTTAGACCCTACCATTCATGATAAAGATGAATACCGTTCCAAATTATATGATGCGAGTTTTACCCACGGTTTCAGAAAAGGTGTTAAGCCATGATCATTGAACTGAAAGAAGCGGAACTTGCTCCCATTAAACGGTCTCATACTTATGCGATCGTGGCGATTACAAAGCATGGTGTCGAGCTGGCACGAAAATTACATACCGCTTTTTCGAATTCCGATCTATATTACATGAGCAAGTTTGAAAAAGGGGACGAAGAGCATAAACAGATCCAGCTTTTTTCGGGCAGTGTCCGTATGCTATTACCAGCTTTATTCAAGGAATATAAAGGAATCATCTTAATTATTTCACTCGGCGCAGTAGTCAGGATGATTGCACCAATTTTGAAGGATAAGAAAACGGATCCGGGTGTCGTTGTCATTGATGATAAAGGGGAAAATGTTATCAGTGTACTGTCAGGGCATCTGGGAGGAGCGAATGAACTGACTAAGGAAGTTGCTGCAGCCCTTGACGCAAGAGCTATAATCACCACCGCTTCAGATGTACAAAAAACGATTCCTGTCGACTTATTCGGCCAGCGCTTCGGCTGGATTTGGGATTCTGCAGAAAAATTGACGCCAGTAAGTGCGTCCGTTGTAAATGAAGAGCATGTTGCCGTTGTACAGGAATCAGGTGAACGGAATTGGTGGACTTATGAAACGGCATTACCTGAACGGATAATCGTATATCCATCCATTGAAGAAGCGCTTCACGCAAAGCCGCAAGCAGCGCTGGTCGTAACTCACCGTATTCTTAGCCAGTCGGAAAAGAGGATCCTTGAAAATGGGATCGTATATCGTCCAAAAGTCATTGCTCTCGGTATCGGGTGCAATAGGGGAACAGCGGCAGCTGAAATTGAGCAGGTGATTGCAGAAACACTAGCGGAATTATCATTTTCCCTAAAAAGCGTTAAAGCGATCTGTACAATTTCCTTAAAGAAAGACGAAATCGGTTTGATTGAAGTGGTCGAAAAATATGGCTGGGAATTCGTGCATTTTGAACCGGAAGAGCTTAATCAAGCTAAAATCGAAGCGCCATCAGAAACAGTATTTAAATACACGGGTGCATATGGTGTAAGTGAACCGGCTGTGAGGATTTATACTAAAGCTGAACAATTGGAGCTGGTTAAGAAAAAATCGGGGAACGTAACCATTTCAGTGGGGATCATTCCTTTTTAAGGAGGGAGAAGTAATATGAACGATAGAAGATTGGTAATTGCGGGTACCGGAAGCGGTGTCGGTAAAACGACATTGACCATCGGAATCATGGCAGCCCTCCAGAAGAAAGGCTATACTGTGCAAGGGTTTAAATGTGGTCCAGACTATATTGACCCTACTTATCATACAGCCGTTACAGGACGGATTTCACGCAATCTTGACAGTTGGATGTTCGAACATGACACTGTCCGAGAAATTCTTACCAAAGCAGGTACCGGAGCTGATATATCGATCATCGAAGGAGTCATGGGCTTCTTCGATGGCAAAAGTCCTTTATCCAATACAGGATCGACGGCTGAAATCAGCATCATCACGCAAAGCCCTGTCCTGTTGGTAGTCAACTGTGCCAGCATGGCACGGAGTGCAGCTGCCATCGTAAAAGGATTTCAGGACTTTTCGACCGGTCCGGACATCATTGGTGTAATTGCCAATCAAGTGGGAAGTGAAGGGCATTACAAAATTGTCAAATCAGCCATTGAGCAAGAGTGTGATGTACCGGTGCTGGGTTATATGAAGCGGGAAATGGATATTGATATTCCAAGCCGTCATTTGGGTTTAATTCCTGCTATTGAACGCGGGGAACTAAATCCGTTTTTCGATAAGCTTGCACAATTAGTCATGGAAACGATCGATATCGATCAGTTGTACCGTTTATCCAAGACAAGCTCCGTTTCCAGTGGAAACTCAAATATATTTCAACCCCAAAATGAAAAGGAAGTGTGCATTGCCGTCGCAAAAGATGCAGCCTTCAATTTTTATTATCAGGAAAACCTTGAGTTGCTTGAAGCATTTGGGGCGAACATCAAGTATTTTTCTCCATTAAAAGGGGATGAAGTTCCATTGGATGCTGATGGTTTATACCTTGGAGGCGGTTTTCCTGAGGAATTTGCAGCTGAACTTTCCGGTAACGTGGGTGCTATCAAATCCATCAGAAGCTCCATTGAAAAGGGGATGCCGACTCTAGCGGAATGTGGCGGTTTCATGTTTTTGAGCAAATCGATTGAAACAACTTCCAAAGAAACGCATCAGATGGCAGGTATTATACCGGGCAGGATTAAAATGCAGAAAAAACTTGCAGCACTTGGGTATCGAGAAATTACAGGAACTCCAGGCAATTTTTTGATCAATGAAATGGAGCAGGCAAAAGGACATGAATTCCACTACTCGACATTCGAAGCGGATGATGATCTTACACATGCTTATGAAGCCAAAGGCAGATTCGGGTCGAAACAAGAGGGGTGTGTATTGGGTAACCTTGTTGCTGGGTATACTCACTTTCATTTTGCTTCCAATCCAACACTTGCAAAGAACTGGATCGATGCTTGCTTAAAACAAAAAAACAGATCTGCCCATGAAACTATCAACAAGTAGAAGGTATTTTACGAAGATTAAGAGGAGGCGCGAGCATGAAACCGGGAAAAGTTCATCTGGTCGGTGCGGGTCCTGGAGATCCGAAACTGATTACGGTATATGGACTGGAATGTATCCAAAAGGCGGATGTCATTGCATATGACAGGCTTGTCAATCCAGAATTATTAACTTATGCAAAAGAAGATGCAGAACTGGTGTATTGCGGGAAATCACCAGGGAAACATCATCTCATTCAAAATGAAATACATGAACTTTTAGTGGAAAAAGCCTTACAGGGGAAAAACGTTACCCGTCTGAAGGGTGGAGATCCGTTTGTCTTTGGGCGGGGCGGTGAGGAAGCAGAGATACTGGCTGCTAACGGGATTGAATATGATATCGTCCCAGGAATCACAGCGGGAATCGCAGCACCGGCTTATGCGGGCATCCCGGTGACCCACCGTGATCATGCCTCAAGTTATGCGATTGTGACAGGCCATGGCCGTGATTACAAGGGGCAGGATAACCTGAATTGGCAGGCATTGGCTCAGGGAATCGATACCATCGCCTTTTATATGGGAATAGGTAATATGCCGTTTATCTGTGAAAAATTGATGGAGCATGGCAGGGACGGCAATACGCCAGTGGCTGTCATTGAATGGGGCACGACTGATAAACAAAGGACGATTACCGGTACTTTGAATTCGATTTCTTTGAAGGCTATAAAAGAAGAAATTCAAAATCCATCAATCTTTCTAGTAGGGGATGTCGTCCAATTAAGAGAAAAAATCCAATGGTTTGAAAGAGTGATTGATTCAAAGTCCATAATTGAAGGGAATGAGTCGGAATGTCCATCATTCAAGAATTGAAGGAACGCAGGGCAATAAGGAATTACGAAGAAAAAGAAGTGGAAGACCAAAAAATCAGGCAGCTATTGGAAGCGGCTACCTATGCCCCTAACGACCGATTGCGTGAACCTTGGAGTTTTTATGTAATTAAGGGAGAAGCGAAGCACCGTTATGAAAGATTGGCAGAAAGGTATTTACATGAACGCTTCCCGACCAAACCAAAATTGATTGAAAGTTCACTGGAAGTTGTAAAGACGACACCGCTAATCATTGTCGTGACTGCCGATATTTTGCCTGATGATCCAGATTCATCCGAAGACAATGTATTTGCTTCTTGTTGTGCCGTTCATTCGATGTGGCTTGCCGCAAAAGAACTTGGTCTCGGCTTCGTTTGGCGCACTAGAGGAGTGGGTCTTGTCAGGGATGAACGCCTGCACGAATTTATCGGTTCACCGGAAAACAAAAAAGTGATCGGCACCATTTTTGTCGGATACCCTAAAGGAGATCAACCGGTTCCTGCTACTAAAAGGACTTCATACATAGAAAAAACAGTTTGGCTATGAAGGTAGGTGAGTGAGTGGCACGCAGAGGATTAATGCTTATTTATACAGGAAACGGGAAAGGGAAGACGACTGCCTCATTAGGGGTGACTTTGAGGGCAATCGGCAGAGGAATGAATGTCAAATACCTTCAGTTCATAAAATCTCCAGAGCGTACATATGGGGAAGCATTGGCTTTGAAAAAATTAGGAGTTGAAATGGAGCAGCTAGGTATTGGTTTTACATGGACCAAAACTCCAGAAGAGCATCGCAACGCATTATCGTTGGCTTGGGAAAAGGCGAGACTGGCCCTTAGTGATCCCGGCATTGATTTACTTGTTTTGGATGAGTTGAACAATGCATTGGCGATTTCCAAATTCCCGATTGAAGATGTCTTGCCATTGACTGAAGTCATCGATGCGATTCGAAATCGTCCCGCTCATATGCATGTAGTCATTACCGGCAGGGATGCCAAGCCAGAGCTAATGGAAATGGCCGATTTGGTTTCATCGATTGAGGCGACCAAGCATTATTATGACGAGGGCATTGGCGCTGTCAAAGGATTAGAGTTTTAAGGGGGTGAGCGTAATGAAGGCACGATCCATCATGATACAAGGGACGTCGTCTGATGTAGGGAAAAGTTTGATTTGTACGGCATTTTGCCGGGTATTTTCCAATAAAGGATTACGTGTCGTCCCATTCAAATCACAAAACATGGCTTTGAATTCTTATGTAACCTTGGATGGCGGTGAAATCGGACGGGCTCAGGGAGTACAGGCGGAAGCAGCACGGATCACGGCAACGACCGATATGAATCCGATATTACTGAAACCGAAGCAGGATATGGTTTCGGAAGTCATCGTGCACGGAAAGCATTTTCTTGATATGAATGCAAAAAGCTATCGGTCCCAATTTGTCCAGGAAGCCATGCCCATCATCCGTAAATCGGTCGAAAAACTTCAAGAAGACTATGACATCATCGTACTCGAAGGGGCAGGAAGTCCGGCTGAAATTAACCTTAAGGACCGGGATATAGCGAATATGCGAATGGCTAAACTCACGGATGCGGCTGTCATTTTGGTGGCCGATATTGATCGTGGTGGAGTATTTGCGTCCATCATCGGCACACTTGCTTTATTGGATCAAGATGAACGAGATAGTGTAAAGGGGATCATCATCAATAAATTTCGTGGCATGCGTGAATTGTTGGACGATGGCATTGAATGGGTGGAAAAGGAAACCGGGATTCCGGTTCTCGGGGTGCTGCCCTATCTTGACGTGAATATTGAAGCGGAAGATTCACTTGCCCTCTCTTCCTTGCGTTTTAAAAAACCTAAAAAGGCTGAGTTTCCGATCGATGTAGCCGTCTTGAGATTTCCACGGATCTCCAATTTTACAGATGTGGATCCTTTTTTTGATGAACCCGGAGTAGGTGTCCGCCTAGTAAGCAGTGTCCATGAGATAGGTAATCCCGATCTGCTTATTTTGCCTGGTACAAAAAACACGATGGAAGATTTAAAGTGGTTGAATCGTATGGGGATGGATCGGGCCATCAATGAATTGCGGAAACAAGGAACGATGATATTTGGCATATGCGGTGGTTTTCAAATGCTAGGGACTAAACTTTTCGATCCTGACGCGGTCGAAGGTGACGGTGAGAACGCAGATGGGCTCTCGCTTCTTCCGGTGGAAACCGTATTTCAAGCAGAAAAGAAAACGGTACAAATGGAAGGTGTCCTTTCTGCCGGGATAATGGAAGGTCAAATGAAACTTAACGGTTTCGAAATACATTTGGGCAGAACGACATTGAAGTCGCAAGTAAGGCCCTTTCTTTTATTGAAGGATGGAAGAGAGGATGGAGCCATTTCCAATGACAACAAAGTAATGGGAACATATCTTCATGGGATATTCCATAATCGCCTGTTCACTAGATTACTAGTTAACCAAATTCGACGGAACAAGGGGTTGGAAGAAGTGAAGGAAAACGTCCAAAGCGACTCGGAGCGTAGGGAGGAAGCGTACAATCTCTTGGCATCCCATTTGGAGGAAAACATTGATATGGATACCATCTATCAATGGCTGCAGCTGGAAACTGCAGAAAATTAATGTTAATCAAAGCCCTTTTAACTTCAAAAAAGATCAATTTAGAGCTACAATTCCTTTTATTTAGCCATAATAAGTGACAGAGGCATACAAGATATGTTATGTTGTCTTCTCTACATACTTTATACAAAATAAAAGGATGAGGTGTTCATATGAATAAAACAGAATTAGTGAGCAGTGTTGCAGCACAAGCTGAACTGACAAAAGACGAAGCAAAAAAAGTTGTGGATGCATTGTTTGAAACAATCACGGCTACACTTGCTAAAGAAGAAAAAATCCAATTAGTTGGTTTTGGTACATTTGAAGTGCGTGACCGTGCTGCCCGTACAGGAAGAAACCCTCAAACTGGCGAAGAAATACAAATTGCAGCTAGTAAAGTACCTGCTTTTAAAGCAGGTAAGGAATTAAAAGAAGCTGTAAAATAAATGATGAACGAAGAAAAAACCTGGCGATGCAATGTTCGCCAGGTTTTTTCTGTTTACTGTACTTTCAATTAACCCGGTTAATCTTTAATGGAAAGATAAAAAACGGTTTGTCATCTGGTGAGGCAAGATATTTTTTTGAAAAGGCCATTAAGCGTCTCTTTAATTGGTTGTTTTTTATAGGCCATTTTTCATTTGATCAACTATGAAATATGCCGACTCCATGAAAAAAATAAGCAGTAATGGAATGTAACACAAATGAAAAAAAATTATAGTACTTATTAATAAGGTTTATACTGTGACTATGTTAGGCTAAATGAATAACAAGCTTTAAAACCAAAATAAAAGAGGTGAAATAAATGCTGAAGAAAATAATGAAAAAAATCAAACAACTTTCCCAAGGAAGCAGTGAGCGAAGACATGGTCATTATCGCCGAGGCAGCAGCAGCAGCAGCCGAGGGTATAAAAGGTATCCCATGAGTGGAAGTGACCGCTACAAGAGAAAGGGGCGTGGCAGCAGCAGCTAATTCAATTTCTTTGACTTCAATGCAGCCTGCAGGTCCATTGAGATTTCTTTAATATCTGAATAAGGTTCTTGGATGCTTAATAACCTTTTCAGTATATGCACGGTTTCTTTTTCTAACGAAAGCTCTTCTGTCCAAGGAAGAGCCTTTTTACTTTTGGAAGCGTATGTCGTATAAAGTACATATAGAAGTATTTCCCCCAAGTCGTAAAAATCCTGCCTTTTCAGCTGTAAAACGGAGTCTTTTGCGAGATCGGCCGAATTGATCATTTTGGACAAACCAAAGTCTATCAAAATGGGCTGATGGTTCTTAAGTAAAATATTTGGAATACGTAAATCTTGATGGCAAATGTCATGGTCATGTAGATAAGATACTAAACCGGCCAGCTCATCCAGAAAAAATAGAGACTCTTTCTCATTGAACGTTAATTGATTCAAGAAAATATGGTCTTCTAAATTATCCCCTTCTATAAAATCCATCACAAAATATACATTTCCGTCATGTGAAAATTTCTCGTGAAATTTGGGGATGTTTTTGTGGTTTAACTTTCGTAATATGGAGATTTCATTTTCAAACTGTCTCAGTTCTTTTTTGCTGCGGCGTTTACTTTTCCGGAGCTGCTTGATCACTTTATTTTCATTCATTTTCAAATCATCGCAAAGGTAAACAATACCGTAGCTTCCTGTACCGATTACAGTTTTCACCTCGTAACGGTCATTCAAAACCACTCCTTTTTTAAAAGGAATATCCACAAAGAATTGGTAGATCTTTCTTAAGGAACGCAAAATTGAAACTTCCCTCACCACTTTCATATATTCGAGTCGAAAAAGACCATTATTCATAAAGCTGGAATTATGAATGATCATGGATAGTTTAACACTGATTTTTGGTAATGCGGTAATGAAAGTCTTTTTTACGATAATTCACAATTAAAAAGAGCTATTAAAAAAATTTCCTTAAATTTCATATTATGAAATTATATGATTTTTAAAATTATTAAGTTTACTATAATGAATTCATAATAAAAGAGTAGGAGGTGAAAAGATGGATGGGCGTGAGTTAAGAAATTGCTTTGGTAAATTCCCAACCGGAGTCACGATAGTGAGCTGGTTTGATGGGAAAGTTCAAAAGGGCATTACTGTGAATTCATTCACCTCGGTTTCCTTGGATCCCCCGCTTGCTTTAATTTCGATTCATAAAGAAGCAAAAGCCTGCACTAGCTTGAAAGATAAATCTTTTACCATTAATATTTTGTCGGATGAGCAAGAATCCATTGCATGGCAATTTGCGGGCAGTAAACAGGACACACTTGAAATTGACTGGGATAACAAGGGGATTACGCCAAAAATAAATGGAAGTGTTGCCTGGATGGAATGCAAACCATGGAGAGAGTTTGAGGCTGGTGATCATGTATTGTTCATCGGTGAGATCCAGGAGTTACATTTCGAAGATTTGGAAGCGCTTACTTTTTATCAAGGGAATATGGGGTCTGCTAAACAACTTGTAAAATGAGGGGGATTCTTATGGGCATTAAAACCGGTGAAGAATATATTAATAGAATTAAATCGAGAAAGCCAGAAGTCTGGCTTGGTGGAAGAGTGGTTGAGGATATTTATAATGAGCCAATTTTTAAGCAGCCGATACAAGAAATTGCGAAGTTGTATGACATTCAACATGACCCGGAATATCAAGATGAAATCACCCACATTTGCAAAGAGACCGGTGAACGTGTTAACAATGCTTTCTTATTCCCGAAGACATCGGAGGATCTGCAAAAAAGAAGTAAATTATTTGAAGTGTATGCAAGGATGACATATGGGCTAATGGGGAGAACGCCTGACTTTTTAAATGTCGTGGTCACTTCCATGGCACATAATTCCTGGTTTCTTGATAAATACAACAAAGACTGGTCTAAGAACATCAAGGATTATTATGCCTATATTCGTGACAATGATTTATTCTTGACGCATGCAATCATTAATCCTCAAAATGATCGAAGCAAGCAATCTCATGAACAAAAAGAAACATATACCCACTTAGGGACTGTTGAGGAAAGAGAAGAAGGGATACTTGTTCGCGGTGCAAAGATGTTAGCAACGCTGGCACCGATTACAGATGAGGTGATTATCTATTCTTTCCCAGGATTCACACCAGGGGATGAACGTCATGCGGTAGCATTTGCACTGCCGATCGATACGCCTGGACTGCGCATAATTTGCCGGGAACCAATGCAGGACGGAACACGCTCGATGTTTGACCATCCACTGGCCTCCCGCTATGAGGAAATGGATGCCCTGCTTGTATTTAATGATGTTCTGGTTCCTTGGAATCGTGTCTTCTTATACAACAATGTGGAGGCGGCAAACCGCTTGTATCCAATGACGGGAATCGCTGAACAGCCTGCTCACCAATCAGGCGTGCGTGGATATATTAAAATGGCATTTGCCGTTGAAGTCGCTTGTAAAGTCGCAGACTCTATCGGAGTCGATGGATTCCTGCATGTACAGCGTGATTTGGGTGAACTTGTTCAATCTGTGGAAGTCATCCGTTCACTGCTTCGGGTAGCGGAATATGAGTACACGATTAATGACTACGGTGAGGCCCGGCCAAATCCGGATGCATTGGAAACGATTCGCGGTTTCCTTCCGGAGATGTATCCACGTGCCATAGAGGTTATCCAGACCATTGGAGCTGGAGGGCTGTTGATGTCTCCGACAGGGGCCGACTTTGATAATCCCGAATTGCGCATTGATCTCGATAAATATTATGGAGGACGTAGCGGGGTTTCAGCGGAAGAGCGCGTTCGCGTGTTTAAACTTGCTTGGGATTTATGCGGGGAAGCGTTTGGACAGCGCCTCCTTCAATACGAGCGCTATTACACGGGAGATCCAGTACGGAAAAGAGCCATTTTTTATAATAAATATAAGAAAAACAACAACTTTAACATGGTTGATGAAGTGCTTAACAAACCGATGCAAGTAGCCATAGATGCGGTTAACCAGTAATTTTAATAGTTGAATGGGGAGGGGGGCCGTCATGATTTCGTCCGTTGAGAAGCTTATAAAGATACTTGATTTATTCACTAATGAAGAACCCGCACTTGGAAATAAGGAAATAGCTGAAAAATTGAATATGAGTCCAAGCTCATCTCATCATCTAGTGAAAACGATGTGCAAGGAAGGGATGCTGATCCAAGGCAAAGATCGAAAGTACCGGCTTGGATGGAAGTTACTTGAGTGGAGCAGTAAAGTCATGTATCAGCAGGATATTCATTATGAGGCAGGTCCAATTATCAGTAATCTTGTCCTGCAATTTAAAGGTAATTCTCACATCGGTATGTTTCACGAAGGCGAAGTCAGGTTTGTGATGAAAATGTCGTCCCCTCATGCCGAGCATATGACCACATATATAGGAGCAAGAAAACCAGCTCATTGTACGAGCAGCGGGAAAGTATTACTTGCCTTTAACCCATCCTTTATTCAGCCTACGCTTGCAAAAGGGCTATTGAAGCACTCAACTAACACGATTACTTGCATCAACCAATTGAATGAAGAATTAAAGGACATCCGCAAACAAGGATTTGCGATTAGTGATGATGAAAATGATTATGGTTTATATGGCGTTGCAGCACCCATTAAATCCTATAATGGCCAAGTTATTGCAGCACTTAACCTTGTCGGGGATCGAAATTATATGATTGGGAAAGAAAAAACTAGAATTATTCAGTCTGTAATACGATCGGCACAAATGATTTCAAAACAAGTAGGTTATATGTCGTTAATGTGAATTTTCGGACTATTAAGAAAAATGGGGGTAGTTTATTTATGAAAGGATATGCTCAATCTTCAAAATTACAGGCTAGATCATTAAATCTAATAAAAGTTATTGAAGACAATAAAAATTTATTGAAACCGCCGGTTAATAACAAAGTGCTTTGGGAAGATTCTGAATTCATTGTCATGCTTCTTGGTGGTCCGAATTATCGGCGTGATTTTCATGTAGACCCTTCTGACGAGTTGTTTTATCAGATAAAAGGCTCCTGCTATGTAGAATGCATCAACCAAAGCGGGGACCGTGAAGTAGTGGAGGTGAAAGAGGGAGAAATGTTTATGCTGCCCGCTGATGTACCTCATTCTCCTCATCGTGTATCTGATACTTACGGCATTGTCATAGAGCGCAAGCGTGCTAAAGATGAGCTTGAAGATTTTGTTTGGTTTTGCGGGAATTGTAACCATGAGATGCACAAAGTTACGATCCAATTGACGAATATTGAGGTCCAGGTGAAAGAGGCGATCGAGGCTTTCAACGGAAGTAAGGAACTTCGCACCTGTAGTGAATGCGGTCATGTTATGTCAGAAAACGTTGAGGCTTGGAAATGCGAATAGATTTTCATACACATATTCTTCCGTTGGACCTGCCAGACTTAACCGGTAAATTTGGTCAGGGACGCTGGCCAGTGCTAGAGCAGAAATGTTCTTGCGGGGCGGATATCATGGTAAGCGGAAAACTGTTCAGGAAAGTGACTGACCAGGTATGGGACCCTGAAAAACGCATTCAGGATATGGATGCGGAAGGAGTCGATATGCAGGTGCTCTCACCGGTGCCAGTGACATTTTCATACTGGGCGCCAATTGACCAGGCGCTATACATGTCCCAGTTCCAGAATGATTTCATTGCTGAGACTGTGAACAGGTATCCAGACAGGTTCATCGGTCTCGGTACTGTACCGCTTCAGGATTTGAAATTGGCAATCAGGGAAATGGAACGCTGTAAATTTGAGCTTGGTATGGCGGGAATCGAAATCGGTACTAACGTAAATGGAGAAAATCTGGATTCTCCTGTTTTATTGGAATTCTTCCAAATGGCTGAAAAGTGGAATGTCCCACTGTTTATACACCCATGGGAGACAATGGCAAAAGACCGAACGGAACGGCATAACCTCATGTATACAGTGGCGATGCCGAGTGAAACGGCATTGGCGGCAGCAAGCATTTTATGGAGTGGCGTCATGGAAAAGTTCCCGGATCTGAAAATCTGTTTTGCACATGGCGGAGGCTCATTTCCATATATTTTACCGCGGATCGATCAGGGATGGGAAGTATGGCCTGATTTAAGAAAAACATCAATGCCGCCAAGCTACTATGCGCAAAAGTTTTATTTCGATTCACTGAACTATGATACCCGGAATATTCAGTATCTGATTGACCGTTTTGGATATAAGAAAGTGCTGATGGGTTCCGACTATCCATTTTTATTGAGAGAAAAGCCACCAGGTCAAGTAATTGATGACACTCTAAATCTATCAGATGAAGTGAAAGCGAATCTTCTAGGGAGAAATGCATTGAGGTTTTTAAATTTGGAATCACGAGGGGAGAAGCATGGAAAAACAGATAAAAGCACCCGAACAAGTCCTTGAAGAACTTGGAATCATGCTTGAGCCGCCAAGGGAAGCGGTCGGCAACTACGTTAGCCACGTCCGGGTGGGAAATTTAATTTTCACATCCGGACAAGGTGTTGATGAATATCACGGCAAGCTTGGCAATGAGCTGACGGAAGAGGAAGGGTATCAGGCAGCGAGGCAGTCAATGATTAATCTTCTAAGGGTACTGAAGGATGAGCTTGGAGAACTATCCAGAGTGAAGAAGGTAATCAAAATTCTCGGAATGGTTAATTCAGCCGAAAATTTCACAGGACAGCCCAAAGTATTGAATGGCGCATCAGACCTGCTTGTGGCCGTATTTGGAGAGAGGGGTAAACATGCTCGGTCAGCAGTGGGAATGGCCCAGCTTCCAAATAACACTGCAATTGAAATTGAAATGATTGTGGAAATACAAGATTGAGGCACTTGAACTGAGCGGGTGTCTCAATAAAGGGAGAGGGATGTTTCATGCAAGCAGCAAAAGATAGCATAAATACAACTAAATCAATAGATTGCCGTCACTTTATTAACGGGGAATTCCTGAATCCAGATCAATCCAAGACTTTTGACAATATCAATCCCGCAACGGAAGAAATACTTGGATGGGTTGCAGAAGGAGGAAAAGAGGAGGTGAATCAGGCTGTTTCTGCAGCAAGACATGCGCTTAAAGGTCCTTGGAAATCTTTTACCGATAATGAACGCTCTGCGGTTCTAAGGCGAATCGGCGATCTCATTTTGGAAAAGAAAGAAGAACTGACAATGTTAGAAACCCTTGATACAGGGAAACCATATAGCCTTGCACTGGAAATGGATATCAAGCGTTCAGCTCACAATTTCCACTTTTTTGCGGACTATATCACTACACTTGGTAATGAATCCTTCAATCAGAACAACATTGCACTTCATTATTCCATTAGGCGGCCCGTAGGAGTGGTAGGAATGATCAATCCTTGGAATTTACCTTTGCTATTGTTGACATGGAAATTGGCACCATGCCTGGCAGCTGGCAATACAGCGGTTATGAAACCGGCTGAACTGACGCCGATGACAGCGACAAAGTTAATGGAGATTTGTAAGGAAGCGGGAGTTCCCGATGGAGTTGTCAACCTTGTGCATGGATATGGTGTAAATTCAGCTGGGGCTGCTCTAAGTGAGCATCCGGACGTCGATGCGATAACATTCACTGGGGAAACAAAAACGGGAACGGCGATTATGAAAGCTGCAGCGCCCACGTTGAAAAAAATCTCTTTTGAACTGGGCGGGAAAAATCCGAATATTGTGTTTGCAGACTCGAATCTTGATGAAGTAATCGAAACGACATTGAAATCAAGCTTCATGAACCAAGGTGAAGTTTGTTTATGTGGATCACGAATCTATGTTCAGCAAGGATTGTATGACGAATTCCTGGAAAAGATGGTCGCGCGAACAAAAAAATTAAAAGTCGGGGATCCGTTTGATTCCGAAACGGAAGTAGGAGCTGTAATAGGAAAAGAACATTATAAAAAAGTGATGAGTTACATTGACCTGGCGAAAGAAGAAGGAGCGAAAATATTAACTGGAGGAAGAAGAGCCGGACAGTTTGAAAAAGGTTTTTTCATTGAACCGACAATTATTGCCGGAGTTACGCGTGAATCCCGTTGTGTACGGGAAGAAATTTTTGGTCCTGTGGTAACGGTCATGCCTTTCGAAACGGAAGAAGAAGTACTGGAGCACGCAAATGATACTCATTACGGACTGGGGGCAACGATCTGGACCAATGATTTAAGGAGAGCGCATCGTGTCGCTTCTAAAATAGAGGCGGGAATTATCTGGGTGAATACCTGGTATTTGCGTGATTTGCGCACACCTTTTGGTGGTATGAAGCACAGTGGCATCGGCCGTGAAGGCGGGTCTCATAGTTTCGAATTTTACAGTGAACTGTCTAACGTCACGATTAAATTATAAAGAAGGAGGGAAGCATCATGAACGTTAGTTTAACAGAATGGTCTGCCAGGTTTTTGAAAGCGGAAAAAACAGGAATAGGGATTTCGGCCCCCACCAGTGAAATTCCCGATTTGGATGTGGAGGATGCCTACCAAATTCAGCTTGAAACCATTCGAAGGAAAACCCAGTCCGGTCTGGAAGTATCAGGTAAGAAAATAGGCTTGACTTCAAAGGCTATGCAGGAGGTTCTGGGAGTGAATGAACCAGATTACGGACATTTACTTGATGCAATGAAAATAGAAAATAATGGCTGTATTTCGAGTCTGCGGTTGATCCAACCGAAAGTGGAGGCAGAAGTAGCTTTTATTTTAAAGAAAGATCTACATGGTCCCAATATTACGGTTAATGATGTAATCGATGCCACTGATTATGTGGTTGCTTCGATTGAAGTGGTTGATAGCAGGGTGATGGACTGGAAGATTAAACTTCCGGACACTGTGGCGGATAATGCATCATCGGGCCTATATATTCTGGGAGATCGCAAAATTCACTTGAGTGAAATCGACCTTCCTTCCATTCAAATGAGTCTTTATAAAAATGGCGAATTCATGAACCAAGGAACAGGTGAAGCAGTACTTGGAAATCCAGCAACTTGCGTAGCTTGGCTGGCAAATAAACTGCATGGGTTTAAAGGTTCATTGAATGCGGGCGAAGTAATTTTGTCCGGTGCGTTATCCGCAGCAATCGAAGCGAAACCAGGTGACCGTTTTTCTGCTGACTTTGGAGAAAAACTTGGAAAGGTTTCGGTTAATTTTGAGTGAAAGGAGGCCAGCGGCTTTGAAAAAACTAAAAGTAGGCATTATTGGATCAGGGAATATCGGCACGGACTTAATGATGAAAATTCATCGGTCGGATGTTCTCGAAATGTCGGTAATGATTGGTATCGACACGGAATCAGAGGGTTTGAAGAAGGCTAGGATGCACGGACATCATGTCATTGAAAATGGCATGGATGGTTTTTTGGAAAGGCCGGAGCTTGCAGACATTTTATTCGATGCCACATCTGCGAAGGCGCATGTTTATCACTGCAAAGCCTTGAAAAAGATGAACAAGAAGCTGATAGACTTGACGCCTGCCGCAATCGGACCGTTTATCGTTCCTTCCGTGAACTTAAAAGAAAATTTGAATGAGGCGGTTGTTAACATGATTACATGCGGCGGACAGGCGACAATCCCCATCGTTCATGCGATCAGTCAAGTAGCACAGGTCGAATATGCCGAAATAATAGCGACAATTTCCAGCAGGAGTGCCGGTCCCGGAACCCGTGCCAATATTGATGAATTCACCCAAACAACGGCTAGGGCCCTGGAACAGGTGGGTGGAGCGAAAAAAGGAAAAGCTATCATTCTGCTAAATCCGGCCGAACCGCCACTCATAATGAGGGATACCATTCATTGTCTGCTTCAATCGGATTCTTATGATGTGAAGGAAATAACAACGTCCATAAATAAGATGGCGGAAAAAGTATCTGAATATGTTCCAGGGTACCGCCTGAAGACAGAGCCGATATGTGATGGGAAACAAATAACGGTCTTTCTTGAAGTGAAAGGGTTAGGGGATTTTCTTCCCGTATATGCCGGTAATTTAGATATAATGACGGCTTCAGCAGTAAAAGTAGGGGAAGAGATCGCTAAAAGCCAATTCGAACAATTTGTTTGAAAAAGGTAATCGGAACTATAAAGGTGGGGTTCATTTGAGTAAAGATGTATTGGTGACTGAAGTTGCATTGCGGGATGGGAGCCATGTAGTGGCACATCAATTCACCATCGATCAAGTAAAAAACATGACTGGGAAACTCAGTGCAGCAGGTGTCCCTTATATTGAAGTGTCGCATGGAGATGGCCTGGGCGGATCATCCTTACAATATGGTTTTTCAAAAGTGAATGATATTGAATTGGTGGAAGCCGCTGTTGAAGCTGCAGGCCAATCCGTTATTTCAGTACTTTTAATCCCTGGTATAGGGACGATCGACCAATTAAGGGAAGCGGCTCAAGTTGGGGCGAAAATGGCGCGGATTGCAACCCACGTAACCGAAGCGGATGTCTCAAAGCAACATCTGGAAGCTGCGAAACATCTCGGTATGGAAGCAATCGGGTTTTTAATGATGTCTCACATGGCATCTCCGGAAAAACTTCTTGAACAAGCCATATTAATGGAATCCTATGGAGCGGATGCTGTGTATGTTGTTGATTCCGCAGGATCTTTTTTGCCCCAAGATGTGAAGACGCGGATCCAGTTATTAAGATCAAAGCTGAATATCGATATTGGTTTTCATGCTCATAATAACTTATCGCTAGCTGTGGCAAATTCGCTTATGGCAATTGAAGAAGGGGCGAATAGAATCGATGGCAGCATCCGCTGTCTCGGTGCAGGGGCTGGTAATACCCAGACGGAAGTGCTTGTTGCCGTTCTGGATAAGATGGGTATCTGTACCGAAATTGACTTATATAAAATGCTCGATCTTTCGGAGGAAGTTGGAAATACAATCATGCCCAAGCCCCAGGAAATAACAGACTCTAGTTTAATCATGGGTTATAGTGGCGTGTACTCCAGCTTTTTATTGCATGCAAATAAAGCGGCGAAAAAGTATGGAGTTGATGCCCGGGATATTTTGCTGGAGCTTGGTCGACAAAAAGTGGTTGGCGGTCAGGAAGATACCATAATTGAAGTAGCTGAGCAAATGGCTTTTCAGAAAGAAGGGACTTTAAGATGAAACTAGATCAACTAGCAAAACGGGTAGCCGAATCGCAAAAAAGCGGACGTGAAATGGATAAGCTTACATTATCCAATCCTGAACTAACAGTAAATCAAGCATATGAAATTCAGAAGTTGAGCATAAATGAGACGATCACTGGTGATAACAGATTCATCGGGTGGAAGATGGGCTTGACGAGCAAAGCCAAACAAAAGCAAGTAGGGGTAGAGGAAGCAATCTATGGCAGGTTGACATCTGCAATGGAACTAACTAAACCAGTATTAAAAGTTGGGGAACTCATTCATCCGAGAGTGGAACCTGAATTTGCTTTTTTGTTCAAGGATGAATTGAAAGGTGCAAATATAACGGCGAAAGATGTCTGGCCGGCTGTAGAATGTGTATTTCTCGCTCTGGAAGTTATTGACAGCCGTTATAAAAATTTTTCTTTTACACTTACCGATGTAGTAGCGGATAACGCATCCTCAGCCAAAATCCTGCTTAGCAATCAAGCTTATTCTCCGTACCATACGGACTGGGCTCAAGCAGAAGTTACGCTTTATCAAAATGGTGAAATGCAAAAGAGGGGTCTTGGAGAAGCTGTACTCGATCATCCGATTCACTCGATTGTGGAACTTGTAAAAATGATTAGCCGTGAAGGACTTTCCATTCAGGCTGGAATGATTGTATTGGTAGGCGGAATTACAGATGCCGTTACCATACAGGCAAACGATGAAATTATAGCAGATTACGGTGAACTAGGGAAACTGACATTACATGTTATATCGTGAAATATGGCAAAGGGGAGGGAATTAATTGCGTGAAGTTAATGCTTCGGAAGTGGTAGGTAATAGTAGATTTGGCCGTTTTCACTTAATGGTCTTTATGTGGTGTTTGTTCGCAATTACCTTCGATGGATTTGATATAGCCATGTACGGAGTAGGTTTACCTTTGATGATGGAGGAATGGAACTTGACGCCCGTTGAAGCTGGCGGAATAGCAAGTTATTCTTTGTTCGGAATGATGGTGGGAGCCCTCATTTTTGCCCCCCTGGCGGATAAACTAGGGAGGAAAAAAGTGCTTGCCATTTGTATATGTTTATTCAGTGTTTTTACATTACTTTCAAGTTTTGCCCCGAATCCTACCTTTTTCTCGGTTATGCGATTTATAGCAGCCTTGGGAATGGGAGGATTAATGCCAAATGTCATCTCCTTAATGGCGGAATACTCACCCAAAAAGAATAAGGTGCTCATTGTAACCACTATGTACTGTGGTTATTCTATCGGAAGCATACTTGCTTCTTTAATTGGAATGTATGTGATGGAACAAATGAGTTGGAGGGTTTTATATTGGATAGGGGCTCTACCCTTACTGGCACTGCCATTCTTCATGAAGCAATTTCCTGAATCGCTTTCCTATTATGTTATTCGAAAACAAGGAGCAAAGCTTGCTGGAATTTTGAATCGCATTGACCCAGACGGCGACTATAAAGAGTCGGACGATTATGAGTTTGCCAAAGTCCAAGAAAGGGCAAAGGGCTTTCCAGTCAAGAAGCTCTTTGAAAATAAGCGTACTCTTAGCACTTTTGCTTTTTGGGTAGCTGCCTTTAATTGTTTACTTATGGTATACGGACTCAATACATGGTTACCCAAAATCATGCAGCAGTCCGGATACGGCCTATCATCCAGTTTATCTTTCAATCTTATATCGGGAATAGGACAAATTGGCGGATCAATAATTGGAGGGTACTTGGTTGGGAAAATAGGCCATAGAAGAGTACTTGTATCCCTCTGTGCCATAGGTACCGTCTGTTTTGTCATATTAGGATTGACCTCAAATGTACTAGCATTATATATTCTGATCGCCTTTGGAGGCGCCTGTACAGTTGGCACGATGAATTTGGCCAATACGTATATATCCGAATATTATCCGCGTGAGATAAGGACCACCGGGATAGGTTGGGCCTTGGCTTTTGGTAGAATTGGAGCGATTGTTGCCCCTACATTAATAGGATTATTGCTGGCTGCAAATTATTCGCCACAAAATGCATTTATGGCCTTCACAGTCCCAAGCATAATGGCTGCCCTGGCGTTACTCGTTGTGAAAGAGAGGTTTGGCAGCTATGATAAACCGCAGATCGAGGAAAATATAAAACTAAAAGCAACATCGAATGTATAATATTGTTCTTTAGTAGATTGCCTATATGTCAGTGGACAGCATGCAACTGTTCCCTGACATTTAGGCAATTTTTTAGAAAATAAAAGAATTCACGAGTAAATTGGCAAAACTCACGAGTAAACCTGCTGAATTCACGAGTAAACTATCTAAACTCACGAGTAAAACCGTCAAATTCACAAGTAAGCCACCCAAATTCACAAAGTAAACCGGCTGAATTCACTGGTAAACCAATCAATTTCATGTGTAACCATCCAAATTCATGAGTAAAAAGGCCGCTCAAGGGTAAACCTTCCAAATTCGCGAGTAAAACTACAAACGAACTCCCATTTTATAGTATTTCAGAGGAAAGTTATGTATAGTTAGTATTATATTAAAATTGAATATTCTGAAAAAACAAGGAGCGGTGTTATGAGTTTAACAATCACTGATTTGTTCATCGGCCAGGTTGCTAGTATGCAACGTACATTTAATGAATCTGACGTAAAATTATGTAATGAATTAACAAAAGATTACAGTCCGATTTATCAAGTGAATAAAGAAGCATGGAAAAGTAATTTCAGCAAGCCGGTTGTACCTGGTTTGTTAACGGAAGGCCTTATCACTCAAGTGATCAGTGAAAAACTCCCTGGTAGTGCCTGTATACTTTTACAAAAGGAATTGGTCTTTTATCATCCAGTACATATAGGCGATATGATTTCAGCGGAACTGGAGGTCATTGATATTAATTTGAATAGAGATTGGGTTACGCAAAAGGTGACTTGCTTTAATCAGGCAGGAATTGAAGTCATTAAGGGACAAGTTGTAATCTTTGTTTTAAGTAATCAAGGTATTAGGTGATGTGAATGGAAAATGTTAAAAACGTAATAAGGAATTGGGGATCAATTGAAGTTGATGAAAATGGAAGAATTATAGGCGCCACTGCTGATTTTTATGAATATTTCATGATTATGCCGACTGATTTGATAGGAAAGTCCATTACGAGAGTCATTCACACTTCTTCCAACTTTTCTTTGAAAGGTCTGGCCCACAAACATGTGTTTTCTGGTGTGATCAGCGGACACTCTTGTTTTATAAGGGTATTTCGACGAGAAGCTGATACCATCTATACCATAATAATCCGCCAAGACGAACTGGAATACAGTGATTTAGTGTATTTTGCCAACACTTTGGAGAAGAATAAAGCCAAGAAAAATTCCGTGGTTCAAAGTCGATATAGCTTCGAAGAGATTGTTGGAAAGAGTAAGGAGATAGAGAGGGTAAAAGAGCTGGCCGCCAGAATAGCTACTAGCAGTTCAACAGTACTGCTTACAGGGGAAACGGGAACGGGAAAGGAACTTTTTGCCCAAGCGATCCATAGTTTGAGTACAAGAAAAGCACAGCCTTTTGTGCCGGTAAATTGTGCCGCGATTCCAGATGAATTATTTGAATCGGAGATTTTTGGTTATGAAGCTGGCGCTTTTAGCGGGGCGAAAAAAGAAGGTAAGCCTGGAAAAATAGAATTAGCCCAAAATGGTACGTTGTTTTTAGATGAGATTTCTGAATTGCCTTATCAGGCTCAAGGAAAGCTATTACGAGTTTTACAGGAAAGGGAAGTGGAAAGACTAGGCGGGACGGGGACTAAAAATGTTGATATACGTATTATCGCAGCGACGAACAGGGATTTAAGAACCCTTATTCAAGAAGGGAAATTCCGCCAAGATTTATATTATCGACTTTATGTTTTTGAATTGAAAATTCCTTCTTTAAGGGAGCGGCACGAAGATATTCTTCCTCTGGCATATCATTTCATCGAGTATTTCAATAACAAGTTAGGGTCCAATGTGAAAGAAATTGATCCTAAACTCCAAGATTGGCTTATCCAATATGAATGGCCTGGTAACATCCGTGAAATCAAAGCGATAATCGAACGGGGAATGAATATCGTAGATGGAGGGACTCTAACTCTGGATTCTTTATATTTTACACCTAATTTCATATTGGAGGTTCCCTCATCTATGAATAATTCTATGTCCGGTACGTTGGATGAAGTTGTAGGTAATGCTGAAAAATCCGCCATTCAGCGAGCATTAAAAGATTCGGAAGGTGATCGTTCTTTAGCAGCTCAAAAGCTGAAAATTCATGTTGCTAGTTTATATAGGAAAATTGCCAAATACAAATTGAAATAGCTGTATCATCCAATGAAATGTAATCAGGGTAACCATTAGAGCACACTTATAAAGTGTGTATTTTTTTTGAATTTTCGCAAATTTGATTTGCATAAATGAGAAAAATGCAAACATGCGAAAGGTTTTAAGAAACTATAGCCAAATTTGTAGCGGATTCAAGTTGGCACACATCTTGCAATAATAGTTTTTCATGTAAGAGGTTTCATGTTTCGTAGAATGTTCAAAATATAGGTGTCAGATAAATTAGTAATTAATCAGGGGGGTAATGATGTGCTGAATTTTTCTTTCACGGAAGAGCAAGATTATTTTCGTAAAATATTGAAAGAATTTGCGAAGGAAGAGTTGCTTCCACATTATACAAAATGGGATCGCGAAGAGATTACTCCAAAACATTTGTGGAAAAAGCTGGGGGAACTTGGCGTGAATGGTCTTCGGATTCCAGTGGAATATGGCGGAAGCGGTGCGGACTGTGTGACAACGGGGATAGCTGCTGAGGAGATAGGTCGTGGTGATTTCAATCTCACTTACGCGGTGATGTTGAATGCATTAATCGGTGAAATTATCAATAATCATGCTAGCGAGGAACTGAAAAAGGAGTGGCTTCCCAAAATATCAAGTGGTGAAAAAATTGTTGGCATTGCCATTACGGAGCCATCCGCCGGTACGGATGCAGGCGGAATTAAAACAACAGCTGTACATAAAGGAAATAGGTATGTGCTTAATGGAGAAAAGTCTGGAATAAGTGTAGCTATGTGTGGAGATGCCTTTGTTTTATTTGCAAAGACGGAACCTGAATGGGGAAATCGAGGGATAAGTGCTTTCATGGTTCCTGCCGATATTCCGGGTGTTGAATGTAGAGGGTACACGGACATGGGGAATATCCCCATTGGAAGAGGTTCGATATATTTAACCGATGTCGAGATTCCGGAAGAGTATATGATCGGTCTTCAAAATAAAGGGTTTTCCCAAGTGATGAATGGGTTCGATTTAAGTCGGCTGTTAATAGGGCTGCAATGTGTGGGCACCGCTTCACAAAGTATCGATGAAACCATCGAATATGTGAAAATCAGACATTCATTTGGTAAACCGTTGGCGACATATCAAGGGGTCTCCTTCCCCATTGTGACCCACTATACCCAATTAGAACTGGTGAAGTGGCAAGCCTACCGAGGACTTTGGCTTCGTGACCAAGGGCTGAATCATAGTAAAGAATCGGCTTCCGTTAAGTGGTTAGGTCCTAAATATAGTGTAGAAGCTATCCATGAATGTTTACTGTTGAATGGTCATTATGCTTATACGAAGGAAATGCCTCTTGAGCAACGCTTGCGTGATGTGATTGGGTTGGAAATTGGTGATGGCACTGCACAAGCCAATATGATGGTCATTGCAAAGGACATTATAGGAAAGGAGTTCCGTTCTCATTAATCCAATGGATTAGTATTTTTACATTCAGTTGAAACGGAAAATATTACCAAGAAATAAAAATTATTTACAGTCGTATTAGGTACCGATTAAGTTCGTAATTAACAGTGAATTGATGTGATACAAGGCAAAACATTCTTAATAGACTAAGATAATGAAGGGAATGAAAACGATGGAATTAACAGATGTAATCTATGAAAAAAAAGGTGGAATTGCAAAGATAACAATGAACAGAACTAAAGTTTACAATGCTTTTCGTGCCAGAACCATTCAGGAATTAATTTGGGCTTTCCGGGACGCTTGGGATGATAATCGTGTTGGTATAGTGATTCTGACTGGAGCAGGTGAGAAGGCATTTTGTGTAGGTGGAGATCAAAAAGAAAAGGGAGAGGAAGGGGGATATAATCATTCGGGTGGTTTAGGAGGTGGAATGGGACTGGAAATCGAAACGCTGCACCAAACGATCCGCAACATTCCTAAGCCGGTCATTGCAGCGGTTAATGGGTTTGCCATCGGAGGCGGGCATGTCCTTCATGTCATTTGTGACCTAACAATTGCATCTGACACGGCAAAATTTGGCCAGAGTGGGCCAAAGGTCGGTAGTTATGATGCAGGTTTTGGTTCAGCTTATTTAGCACGAATTGTCGGAGAAAAGAAAGCAAGGGAAATCTGGTATTTATGTGAACAATATTCTGCACAAGAAGCAAAAGAAATGGGACTTGTAAACAAAATCGTTGCCTCGGAACAACTGCACGAGGCAGCAGAAGAATGGGCAAGAAAGATCCTTGATAAGAGTCCTACTGCGCTAAAAATGCTCAAATATTCCTTTAATGCAGATAGTGCTAACATTCAAGGGATTTCTCAACTATCGATGGGCAGTTTAGCGATGTTTTACAATACAAAAGAATCGGAAGAAGGAAAAAACGCCTTCCTAGAAAAGAGGCCTGTAGATTTTAAAAAATTCAGAGGTTGATGAGGGGGATGAAAACTGGTGAAATTGGAGACGATTTTGACTCAGGAATATGTGGGGGAATTTCAAGGCGTTTGGCCAAACCGAACCATCTTGGATTACTTGAATGATGCTATAGTAAAGCATCCAGATAAGATGGCGATTATCGATAAAAAAAGTAGTTTTACTTATAAGCAGCTTGGTAAGTTGGTCGATCGGATCGCTTTGGGTCTCTTGCATATAGGATTGGGTAAGGAGGATGTTGTCTCTTTTCAACTGCCTAACTGGAATGAATTTATAATCTTGCACTATGCTATTACAAGAATCGGTGCCATTAGCAATCCATTGATACCTATTTATCGAGATAGGGAAATTGGCTATATGGTTGGGATGGCAGAATCTAAAATGATTGTTGTACCAGAGTATTTCCGTGGGTTTTATTACCCTGACATGATTGAAAGACTAAGTCATCAATGGCCATCAATGAAACATATATATGTGATTGGTGACAGTGCGCCGAATGGGATGAAACTGTTCTCCTCCTTATTTGAGGAACCTTGGGAAGACAGGATGGATTCATCCATTTTGGATGAAATCACACATGACCCCAATGAAGTGACTGAAATTATCTTTACCTCGGGAACCACAGGGAGTCCAAAAGGAGTTATGCATACACATAATACTCTTTGTATATCAACGAATTATTGGATTGACCGCCTACATTTAACATCCGATGATGTTCTTTTCATGGCGTCAACGTTCGCCCATCAAACAGGTTTTGGTTATGGAGTTAGGCTCCCTACTCATATTGGAGGTACGGGAGTCTATCAAGACATTTGGAATCCGAGAGAGTTTATTGAATGGGTTGAGAGGGAAAAGATAACGTTTACGGCCGGAGCTACTCCTTTTCTGCAAGATACGGTTCAAATGGAGGGGATAGAAAGGTATGACCTTAATTCGCTACGAGTCTTCGTAGCTTTAGGTGCCCCGATTCCCAGGCATTTAGTAAAGGAAGCCATGGAAAAAGTACCTTTCAAGATATTGTCAGGATGGGGGCAAACAGAAGATGGCTTGGTAACCTTGACGAGACTTGAAGATCCAGAAGAAAAACTGACGAATACCGATGGAATTCCGTTTCCGGGAATGGAACTAAAGGTCGTCGATTTTGAAGGGGAGGTCTGTGCCCCGAATATAGAAGGCTCTTTATTAGTAAAGGGTCCGGCTCTTTTTGTCGGCTATTTTAAACGGATCGATGATACTTTAGCTGAGTATAGTGACGGATGGTTCATTACCGGTGATCGAGCATTCATGGATGAAGACGGATATATTCGAATTTCTGGAAGAAACAAAGACATAATCATACGTGGCGGTGAAAATATTCCAGTCGCTTATGTAGAAAATGTATTATATGAACACCCGGATATTTCTAGTGCTCAGGTTATTGCGGTTCCAGATTCCCGTCTTCAGGAAAAAGCATGTGCATGTATCAGCATGAAAACGGGCAAGAGCCCGATCACGATGGATTCCATGCAGGAATTTCTCTCGGAAAAGGGTTTGGCCAAACAATATTGGCCTGAATTTCTTGAAATAATGGATGACTTTCCTCGTACGGCAAGCGGGAAAATCCAGAAATTCCGGCTCCGGGAAATGATAAATGAAAAGATAATCGACAATATATAAGCAGCTTAATAAATCCATATTGACTAAATGGTGAAAGTGGAGGGAAATATGATGAATAAAAGAATGGCATTTATTACCGGTGCTGGAAGCGGAATTGGCAGAGAGATTGCAAAAAAATTGGCTTCTCGCAATTTTAACATCATAGTGGCTGATATAAATCATAAAAATGCTGAGGAAACGGTTACTTTAATCGAAAAGTCGGGTTTTGAAGCTAGAGCGGTCCATTGTGATGTAACGAAATTAGAAAGTGTTAAAAAAGCCGTTGAAGAATCAGTGAACCATTATCATAGAATAGATATATTGGTTAATAATGCAGGCTGGGATAAGGTGGAACCTTTTTTAAAAAGTGATCCTAGCACTTGGAAAAGGATTATCGATATTAATTTACTTGGGCAGATCCATACTTGCAAGGAAATTTTACCTCTCATGATTGAAAATGGTTACGGAAAGGTAGTGAATATTGCATCCGATGCAGCTAGAGTAGGATCAAGTGGAGAGGCAGTTTATTCGGCTGCTAAGGGAGGGGTGATTGCCTTCACAAAAACGATAGCAAGAGAAATGGCACGTCACAAACTCAACATCAATTGTATTGCGCCAGGTCCTGCTGATACGCCCCTATTTCAAGAAATAGGCTCATATAATGAAGGTATAGCAGGCGCCTTGGAAAAAGCGATTCCATTTCGTCGGCTAGCTCAACCAGAGGACATTGCCAGTGCCGTTGCCTATTTCGTTTCGGAAGATGCCGGGTATATTACGGGGCAAACTCTTTCCGTAAATGGTGGATTAACAATGGTTTAATCAATCAAGTTAGGTGGTTATGCAAGATTGAAAGGCTAGTAAACCAAAAGCATTAGGTTGAAAACTTTTCTAATACGTTTGACAATTGGATTTATCGTGTTAATATAAAGGCAAATGAAAATTAAATATACAATTTGTACCACTAGGGGTGCTTTATAGGTAAAAGTTGATTTTACCGCAGAAGCTGAGATTAAAGTATGACTTTAAGACCCTTAGAACCTGATCTGGTTTATACCAGCGTAGGGAAGTGGGGTCTGGAACAATACGTTTCTGTATTTTTCAAGCACAACCACTTTCTTTACGTTTAAGAAAGTGGTTTTTTGTTTGCAAAAAAAGGGGTGATAAAGGTTTTTTTCTGTAAGATTCATTGAAAAATACAATTTGGAGGTAATGGACATGAAGTTTTCAGAGGAAATTCGTCGGGAAGTTGATCATATTTGGGAAGCTAGTTTTAATCACCCGTTTGTTGCAGGAATAGGAGATGGCACATTACCATTGGAGTGTTTTCGTTTTTATGTCATGCAAGATGCCTATTATTTATCTCATTTTGCCAGGGTTCAAGCTTTAGGGGCAGTCAAAGCTACAGATTTACATACAACAAGCAGGCTTGCCGGCCATGCACAAGGAACATATGAAGCGGAGTTGAAACTTCATGAGAATTTTTCTGAGAGATTAGGCATCACAAAAGAAGAAAGGGAAAATTTCAAACCTGCCCCGACTGCTTATGCTTATACTTCCCATATGTATCGTGCAGCTTATTCGGGACATTTAGGGGATGTTATTGCAGCTATCTTGCCGTGTTACTGGCTGTATTATGAAATAGGTGAAAAGCTGCAAGGGTGCGTACCCGAAGAGCCGATTTATCAAGAATGGATAGCGGCTTACGGAGGAGAGTGGTTCCGCACTTTGGTGGAAGAACAAATTGCAAGGCTTGATGAGATTGCTGAAAAAGTAACAGACGAAGATAAGGAGAGAATGAAAGAGCATTTTATCCTTAGCAGCCAATATGAATACTCATTTTGGGAAATGGCTTATCGTTTAGAGACATGGCCTGTGCATCAGGAAACACTAGAAGTATAAAGGAGAATGAAATAATGAAAAAAGGATTGAAATTAACTGATATATTAGTCACGATTGTGATTGCGGTAGCATTTGGAATCGTTTATATCCTTTGGGGTTCGATTTACTATTCCGTTAAACCATTAGGATTACATCTGGATCAACTTATTTATGGAATGTGGTTTATAGCTGGTCCCGTCGCCTTTTTAATTTTACGGAAACCGGGTGTGGCACTTTTGGCGGAGATTGCTGCAGCTTCCGGGGAATTCTTTCTAGGTTCTCCATGGGGGCTGACCGTACTGTTATATGGGGTGGTCCAAGGTTTGTTCGCGGAGCTGGTGTTCATGGCGTTCAAATATAAAAAATTCAATATGTCGGTGACTGTTTTAGCTGCGGTAGCTTCCTGCCTTGCATCAGTAATAATGGATTTTGCATACGGGGAAATAGGTGCGCTTTCTACTTGGAATCTTTTGTTGTTCATGATAGCGAGGTTTGTGGGTTCCGTATTCTTTGCAGGTGTGACTGCCTATTATCTAGTCAAGGTTCTGGAAGCAACAGGAGTAACCAATCTTGTTCGTCCGGTTACAAGTAAAGATTATGCAGAACTGGATCAAAAGTAGAGGTTGAGGGCCATGGAACCAATCGTTTCAGTTGAGAAGTTAAGAATGAAATTTCCCGGTGATGAATCTTTGATATTCAAGGATCTATCCTTATCGTTTGATAAAGGAGAAAAAGTGTTATTGTTGGGACCATCAGGATGTGGTAAATCCACACTTCTGCAAGTGTTAAGCGGTTTGATTCCGAATTCCATCGAAGTACCGATGAAAGCGGATAAATTGAAATGCCCTTCTTCATGGGGATATGTTTTTCAAGACCCTGATAGTCAGTTTTGCATGCCATTTGCCGATGAGGAAATTGCCTTCGTACTTGAGAATCTTTCCATCCCTAGAGAAGAAATGAGAGAGAAGATCCAAAATCATTTCCGTAAAGTAGGATTGAACCTAGGCCATACAAGTATAGAAACATTATCAGGCGGGATGAAACAGCGTCTGGCAATCGCTTCAGTATTGGCCCTTGAACCAGAAGTAATATTTTTAGATGAACCGACCGCCATGCTTGATCCGGAAGGAACAAAAGAAATCTGGGACTTATTGAAGGAAGTCGGACGAGACAAAACGGTTATTATCGTCGAGCATAAAATTGACCATGTTTTAGAATTCATCGAACGAATCGTGCTTTTAAACGATGAAGGTCAAATCATGGCTGATGGTCCAAGAGACACCATTCTTTCACAATATAAAAATGAAATGAAAGAACATGGAATTTGGTTCCCTGGTGTTTGGGATGAATATGTAAATGAGTATTCACCAATTCGTGAACACCAATTTACAGATGGTTCACTCCTTATGCATGTGCAAGGATTTAGCGGTTTTCGGAATAAAGAGGAAAAAATCAAGGTTGAAGAGCTGAAGGTTCATTCAGGGGAATGGATTGTAATCAGGGGAGAAAATGGCGCGGGGAAGAGTACTCTTTTGCATGCACTGATGCAGTTCATAAAAACGAATGGTAAGTATGAATTAATGGGGACCCCCATTAAAAGGGTGAAAAACCCAACGGATCATATGACGTTTGTCTTTCAAAATCCCGAGTTTCAGTTCGTTGCAAATACTGTATATGAAGAGATTGCCTATTCATTGCGAATTGACAAAAGGCCGCAACAAGAAATAGATGAGAGAGTCCGCTCATTGCTTAAAGTGTTCCGCCTTGAGGCGCATCGGGATAAACATCCGTTTCAATTATCAATGGGTCAAAAGCGTCGCTTAAGCGTAGCTGCTTCAATCGTAATAGACAAAAAAATCATTCTACTTGATGAGCCAACCTTTGGCCAAGATTCGAAAAATACCTTTGCATTACTGGAATGGTTTGAGGAATATCGAAGGCGCGGAATAACAGTGATCATGGTAACTCATGATGATCATATTTCAAAGAACTTTGCAACAAGGATCTGGACGGTTAAGGACGGAAACGTAATAAGTGATGAAAACATTGCGCAATCAGGATTATTGGAGACCAAAGTTAAAAGGAGTGTCATGTAGATGAATGTTTCAAATGCAGAAACATGGCTCCATAGAATTAATCCAAGCCTTAAACTTGGTGTACTGATTGTGTTATGCATCGTGGCGTTATTCATTCATGACCTGAATTATATGATGAATATCACCATTGGCGTATTACTTTTATTTTTGTTTTTTACCGGGCATTCGATAAAACGAATCTTACTTTTGTCGATTCCCTTTTGTTTCATTTTTATATCCACCTCTTCCGCAATGATATTATTCGGGCAAGGTGAGACGCTTTGGTTTGAGTGGGGCCTGATATCGATTACGGAAGAAAGTTTCATGAGGGGTTTACTGGTGGGCTTTCGAGCTTTGTTCTTTGCGGCTCTTGGTTTAACTTTTTCATTAACGACGAGGCCAGTGAACTTGTTTTATTCGTTAATGCAGCAAGTTAAGCTTAAACCGAAATATGCCTATAGTTTCATGGCGGCATTAAGGCTGATTCCCATCATGATGGAGGAGTTCCAAACGATACGAAACGCGATGAAGGTACGCGGTTTCGAAAGGGGAAAAGGGATAAGATCGGTATATTTTAAAATGAAAGCCTATTCCATCCCGTTGTTATCCGGAAGCATCAGACGTGCTCACCGAATCGCGGTTGCGATGGAGGCAAAGCGATTTACAGACACTCGGGATCGAACATACTTTTATGAATTTGGATTTTCAAAAAAGGATCATGGTTTCATTTTGTATTTTATCATCCTGCTGTTGGCCGGCTTTTATCTATCGATTCAATTCCCGTTAGTATCTATTTGATTTTATGAGATTGTAACTTTACTAGTTAGGGGTTCTTAGTATGAATGCACATGAATTGCATATTATTTCTACTGGGAAACAGCCAATTGAAAAGTTTGTTGAGATCGCTTCAAACATTCAGGAACATGTTGATTTCTTTTATCTAAGGGAAAAGCAGATGAGTGCGTCGGAACTCTATCGAGCAGTGACCCTGTTACATGATAATAAGATTCCACTATCTAAGATCGTCATAAATGACCGGGTGGATGTAGCCTGGGTACACAAAGTATTTGGTGTGCAATTGGCTTTTCATAGTTTAGATGCGGGAGTCGTAAAAGGAGCTTTTCCAGGGATGAATGTTGGCTGTTCGATCCATTCCATGGATGAAGCGAAAGCCGCATTCAGCAAAGGAGCCAATTACGCGATTTATGGACATGTTTTTGAAACGGATTCAAAAATCGGACTTCCTCCTAAGGGAGTTAAGGAGCTTCATGCAATCACAAGAAATGTCAATCTTCCGATAATTGCGATAGGCGGAGTAACACCTTTCAATTGCCAAGTCGTGCTGGATGCGGGGGTACGCGGAATTGCCGTCATGTCAGGTGTGCTTGAATCTGAAAATCCGATTAAAGCCGTTAAAGAATATTCGAAGTCTTTGGGAAAGGAGACATAAGATGAATTCCATATATGATGCAATCATTGTTGGGGGAGGAGTAATAGGTGGATCCATCGCTTTTCAATTAGCCAAACGAGGTAAAAAGGTCCTTTTATTGGAAAAAGATAGACTCGCCAGTAAAGCATCCAGTGCTGCAGCCGGGATGTTAGGGGCACAATCCGAGTTGGATGCTGATAACCCGCTTTTTACATTGGCAAGCCGAAGCAGGGGGATGTTTCCTGCACTGGCGGAAGAATTAAAAGACATAAGTGGAATAGACATCGAATTTGTGAACAAGGGCATGTTTAAGGTGGCGCTAACGAATGATCAGGTAGCCGAGTTGAAGAACATGATCAAAGTCCAGCAAGAAGCGGGACTTGAGGCTGAATGGCTATCGACTGCAGAAATAAGAAAAACGGAACCGCTTCTATCGGATGAGATTAAGGGGGCCATGTTCATTCCGAAGGATGGACAAGTTTCAGCCACTAGGCTGTCGCTCGCATTTACTGAATCTGCAGCTGCCCTTGGTGTAGATATAAAGGAGTTTGTTCATGTCTCCGATTTAGTTAAGGAAAACGGATGTGTGACGGGAGTGGTCACGAACATAGGTGGATTTTCAAGTAAAAATGTCATCGTGGCAGGTGGGGCTTGGAGTGCTTTCCTCCTTGAAAAAACAGGGATGAGACTCGACAGTTATCCAGTAAAGGGTGAGTGCTTTTCCGTCCTGACCGATCGTCCATTGCTTGAAAAGACAATCTTCTCACATGGCTGTTATCTTGTGCCCAAAGTTGGTGGAAGAATCATTGTCGGGGCAACGGTTAAAGCGAACACTTTCGATCAAAAGGTAAGTCTTGACGGGATTTCTACGTTAATAGAAAAGGCAACGCAATTGCTTCCGGCGATTAAAGGAACGGAATTGGAAAAGACATGGGCAGGTATACGCCCCCAAACTGGGGACGGCTTGCCGTACTTTGGTGAACATCCAGCATACAAAGGACTTTTCATTGCAACGGGGCACTACAGGAATGGCATCCTGCTTTCTCCAATTACAGGTGTACTTATAGCTGATCTTTTAGAAAGGAAGACAAATGTCGAATGGTCCGCTTTTCGATTGGATCGTTCGATACAGACTCTTTTTTCTTAATGGAGGTGGATGAATTGGAATTGATTATTAACGGGGAAAAAATACGGATTCCTGCTGATGAATCAACAGTTACAGGGCTTCTGCAACACTTTGATTTACATCAAAAAGTGGTGATTGTTGAATTGAATGATGAAATATTAGCAAAAGAAAGTCTAAGTGAAACACTTTTGTCAAATGGAGACAAGGTAGAGATTGTACATTTTGTAGGAGGCGGATGATATGTTAAAGATAGGTTCTTATGAATTTTCTTCAAGATTGTTATTAGGTACAGGAAAGTATCCAAACTTCGATGTTCAAAAGCAATCAGTGGAGGTTTCGGAGACGGAAATATTAACATTTGCGGTCCGGAGAATGAATATTTTTGAAGTCAGTCAGCCCAATTTTTTAGAAAAGCTTGATTTGAAAAAATACACACTCCTTCCCAATACAGCAGGAGCTAAAACTGCCAAAGAAGCAGTGCGCATAGCCCATCTTGCAAAGGCATCTGGCTTATGTGACATGATTAAGGTAGAAGTCATTGGCTGTCAAAAAACACTGCTGCCTGATCCGATTGAAACCTTAAAAGCTGCTGAAGAATTAGTGAAACTGGGATTCACCGTATTACCCTATACTTCGGATGACGTGTTGCTCGCTAAGCGCCTGGAAGAAGTGGGGTGCCATGCAATCATGCCTGGCGCTTCACCAATTGGCTCTGGTCAAGGCATTATAAACCCACTGAACTTACGATTCATCATGGAACAATCTGAGGTTCCTGTAATTGTCGATGCAGGGATTGGGACGCCCTCCGATGCGGCAATCGCCATGGAATTAGGGGCGGATGGCGTATTGCTTAACACTGCTGTTTCCGGCGCAAAAGACCCCGTCAAAATGGCGAAAGCAATGAAACTGGCCATTGAGGCAGGTCGATTAGGGTATGAAGCAGGAAGAATCGCAAAAAATGATTACGCGATAGCAAGCAGCCCAGTTGAAGGATTGAGCATTGGATGAATGAACGTTATTCACGTCAAGAACTTTTTGGCCCTATAGGGGAAGAAGGGCAATTGAAAATTCGCAAAAAACACGTTTTGGTGATTGGAGCGGGTGCTCTCGGTACGGGAAGTGCAGAAGGTCTTGTACGAGCAGGAATTGGGAAACTCACCATTGTGGACAGAGATTATGTAGAGTGGAGCAACCTTCAAAGACAACAGCTTTATTGTGAAGATGATGCAAAAAAAAGAATACCGAAAGCAGTGGCAGCAAAGAATCGTTTGAATGCGCTAAATTCAGACGTTATCGTAAAACCGCATGTGGCGGATGTTTCGGTTGATGAATTGGCGAAGCTTGTTGAAGGCGTGGATTTAATATTGGATGCCACAGATAATTTCGATACGAGGATGCTTATAAACGATACTGCGCAAAAATATAAAATACCTTGGATTTACGGGGCCTGTGTAGGAAGTTATGGGATAAGTTACACGGTGATCCCAGAGGTGACACCATGTTTGAATTGTTTGCTGGAAACGGTTCCAATCGGAGGACTGACATGTGATACTGTGGGAATCATCAGCCCTGCTGTTCAAACGGTCGTTGCCCATCAACTGGCGGAAGCATTAAAAATCCTTGTGGAAGATTTTGAATCACTAAGAAACAAAATCGTTTCATTTGATCTTTGGAAAAATGAACATTCATCCATAAATGTAGCACAATTAAAAAAAGATTCTTGTTTGTCATGCGGGTCAAATCGAACGTACCCCCATCTCTCCTATTCAAATCGAACGAAAACAGCCGTTTTATGCGGAAGGGATTCTGTCCAGATTCGGCCGGCGATGAATCTTGAAAGAGACTTAGCGGAAATCGAAAAAAATCTTCTCGCACAAGGTGGTAAGATCGTAAGGAATCCTTATTTACTTTCATTTACGATCGGAGCCCATCGGTTGGTCGTTTTTAAAGATGGGCGGGCATTGATTCATGGAACTAAAGATATTGCCGAAGCAAAAACGTTATATCATCGTTATATTGGCTGAACTGTAATAATGGAATAACAAAGACTTAAAACGTTAAAATCAGTGGCCTTTATAATAGGAAGGAATCGAAAATTCTTTTTGTGACTTATTTGCTCTACAAACATAAAACGAAAGCGGTGTCTGCCTTTTCTGGGCGGCACCGCTTTGTTATGGAACGATTATTTAAGCAGCTTACATATCATGACTGCTATTATGCTTCTGACGGGTGTGCTGTCTGTTTTTCACCTTATGAGAACCGCTTAACGGTGCAGGTTGACCTGGGTTATTTCCTTTAGGAGCATTTTTTCGAATATCTTTACCATCGTTTTTGTTCATGTGCTATCCCTCCTATCTCTTAAGATAATCAGTCCGAGAAATTTTATTCACATACATATATTTGCAAACCTCGTACATGCTATTGATGGACACTAATTAAGGAGATGAACCCAAATGCAGGATAAACAAGATAAGCGAAGGACTTTCCAGGAAGCCCAGCAAAGTTATCAACAGGTATTTGATGTATACTCATCCATTGAGAAGAACGCACCGGATTACGGAACGGAATTGAAACATGTGAAGCAGGAAGTGAACGAGGCCTATCAGCAAATACAGTCTGCTTTAATCACCGCTTCCGAACATCAGAAAGAACAATTGAAAAAATTCGAACAGGATATTCAGGCAATCGTCAATGAGGTCAATTCAGAGGAATATTGAGTGACAGGTTCCATCATCGTGAGTTCATGCGCTTTAATTATGCGTTTCCTGATTTTAGAATGGAATAGGCTTTTTGAAAAATGCAGTACATCTGCCATTTCAAAAAGCCTATCCTATTTAACGCCTAGAAATGAGGGAAATCATTGGTTTTTCTTTCTTTTTTTATTATTTTGCCTTTGCATTTCAGATAATGGCGGTTCATTTCCCAGTTCATCATTGTAACCAGCTCCATTACCTTGCGCTTTTGCAGCATTCATACCTGGTATAACATGATTTGCCTTTTGTTTTGTCATTTCGACACCTCCACCCATAGAATGCGATAATGTCGAATGATTATGTATGAAGTGCTAAGATGTTTTGCTGGAATAATTTATCAGACTACAAATTGGGGTATTTTCAATAAAATGCATATCAGCAAGGCTTCCTAAATGCACTTTAATATGTGGGGGATTTTTTTCTATAAGAGAAACTTATCAAAAACAATAACTTTCTTGTTATTTACTTATACTCATTTCTATATTAGTATTAAGTTGAAGGAAGAGTTAGAGTGGGAGAAGAGAGAGAAAATTCGACAAACTAACTTTTTTACTTATATTTATGGTAAACATGGTTTCAGTGAACCAGGTTTTACTTTTATGTGCAGAATAAGTTCTGACAGTTTAATAGGGGGTAATATTCATGACGAAAAATGACGTATACCAAGCGCGTAAGTCCTTTGAAATTGATGGGCAACGCTACAACTACTACAGCTTAGACGCTATTGAAAAAGCAGGGGACGGCCAAGTATCACGCCTTCCATATTCCATTAAAGTATTACTTGAAGCGGTACTTCGCCAAGTGGACGGAAGAGTAATCACAAAAGAACACGTTGCGAACCTTGCTAAATGGGGAACAAGCGAGCAACAAGATATAGATGTTCCGTTCAAGCCATCACGTGTAATCCTACAAGATTTCACTGGTGTTCCAGTTGTTGTTGACTTAGCTTCTTTACGTAATGCTTTCGCAGCACTTGGTGGAGATCCTGACAAAATCAACCCGGAAATCCCGGTTGACCTTGTAATTGACCACTCTGTACAAGTTGATAAAGCAGGTACAATGGATTCCCTTGATGCCAATATGGATCTTGAATTCGAACGTAATGCAGAGCGTTATCAGTTCCTAAGCTGGGCTCAAAAATCATTCAACAACTATCGTGCAGTTCCACCAGCAACTGGTATCGTTCACCAAGTTAACCTAGAGTACCTTGCGAACGTGGTTCATGCTGTTGAAACTCCAAACGGCGACTTCGAAGTATTCCCTGACTCTGTTTTCGGTACAGATTCACATACTACAATGATCAACGGTATTGGTGTTCTTGGTTGGGGTGTCGGCGGTATCGAAGCAGAAGCAGGCATGCTTGGACAGCCTTCTTACTTCCCAGTTCCAAAAGTGGTTGGTGTTAAACTGACTGGCCAACTTCCTAAAGGTACAACAGCTACTGACCTTGCATTGAAAGTAACACAAGTTCTTCGTGCACACGGCGTAGTTGGTAAATTCGTTGAGTTCTACGGCCCAGGAGTAGGATACCTTCCACTTGCTGACCGTGCAACAATCGCTAACATGGCTCCTGAATACGGTGCTACAGTTGGTTTCTTCCCTGTTGATGCAGAAGCGATCGATTACATGCGCTTAACAGGCCGTGATGAAAATCAAATTAAAGTGGTTGAATCATACTGTAAAGAAAATGGATTGTTCTACTCTCCTGAAAACGAAGATCCAGCATACAATGATGTTGTGGAAATCGACCTTTCAGCAATTGAACCAAACCTTTCAGGCCCTAAACGCCCGCAAGATTTGATTCCACTTTCTCAAATGAAACAATCTTTCCATGATGCTATCAATGCACCTATGGGCAACCAAGGTTTTGGCATGGACAATTCTGAATTGGATAAAGAAGTAACTGTTAAATTTGCGGATGGTAAAGAAACGGTAATGAAAACAGGTGCGATTGCAATTGCTGCAATCACAAGCTGTACGAACACTTCTAACCCATATGTAATGCTTGGAGCGGGTCTTATTGCTAAAAAAGCAGTTGAAAAAGGCTTAACTGTTCCAGATTATGTTAAAACATCATTGGCACCAGGTTCTAAAGTTGTTACTGGTTACCTTCGTGATGCTGGTCTTCAACCATACCTTGACCAATTAGGATTCAACGTAGTTGGTTATGGCTGTACTACATGTATCGGTAACTCAGGTCCATTAGCGGACGAAATCGAAGCAGCTGTTGCTGAAGCAGATCTTCTAGTAACATCAGTACTTTCAGGTAACCGTAACTTTGAAGGACGTATTCACCCACTTGTGAAAGCAAACTATCTTGCTTCTCCTACTTTGGTTGTTGCATATGCACTTGCTGGTACTGTGGACTTCGATCTAAACAATGATTCACTTGGTAAAGACAAAGATGGTAACGATGTATATCTTGCTGATATCTGGCCATCACAAGAAGAAGTTAACGCTGCTGTTAAAGCAACAGTTACACCGGAATTATTCCGTAAAGAATACGAAACAGTATTCAACGATAACAAACGTTGGAATGAAATCCAAACTAGCAACGAAGCAATTTATGCTTTCGATTCTAAATCAACATATATTCAAAATCCTCCATTCTTTGAAGGATTATCACCAGAACCAGGTTCAGTTAACCCGCTTTCTGGTTTGCGCGTAGTAGGTAAATTCGGTGACTCAGTAACAACTGACCACATTTCTCCTGCAGGTGCAATCGGTAAAGATACACCAGCTGGTATCTACCTTCGTGAAAACGGTGTGAAACCGCGTGACTTTAACTCTTACGGTTCTCGTCGTGGTAACCATGAAGCGATGATGCGCGGAACGTTCGCAAACATCCGTATTCGTAACCAAGTTGCTCCAGGTACAGAAGGTGGATACACAACTTACTGGCCAACAGGCGATGTAATGGCCATCTATGATGCTTGTATGAAATATAAAGCTGATGGAACAGGTCTTGCAGTCATCGCTGGTAAAGACTATGGTATGGGAAGCTCTCGTGACTGGGCTGCGAAAGGTACTAACCTTCTTGGCATCAAAACAGTCATCGCTGAAAGCTTTGAACGTATTCACCGTTCTAACCTTGCATTAATGGGTGTTCTTCCACTTCAATTCAAAGAAGGCGAAAACGCTGAAACGCTTGGGTTGACTGGTAAAGAAGCGATCGCAGTTAAAATCGACGAAACAGTTAAACCTCGTGATATCGTAACAGTTACAGCTACTGATGAAGCTGGAAACGTAAAAGAATTTGATGTGCTTGTTCGTTTCGATTCCGAAATCGAAATCGACTACTACCGTCACGGTGGTATCCTTCAAATGGTATTACGTAATAAATTAAAAGGCTAATTTCAGCTTTTAGGAAGCGGTAAACCTCCTTGTCAGGTTTACCGCTTTTTTTGTGTCAAGTTTATGAAACAAAGCGATATCATGATATGATTTGAAGGAATTACACTTTTCCGGATGTCCATTTATTGTTAAGATGGAATAGGGAAGTTGTTCTATTTCTGGAAATGGACTAATATTTTTATTGTAATGGGACTAGGAGGACGAGTATGCTTAAAAAAATTATTGCTTCGGTGGCCTTACTGTCACTTATTACGGTAGCGATCGTGCAGGCGATGGATAATGAACCAAAGGGAAATGACGAAAAAGATGCTTTGGGCGGATTGGAAATTGGAGCTAAAGCACCGGATTTCTCCCTGAAAACTTTGGATGGGAAACAAGTTGAATTATCTGATTATAAGGGTAAAAAGGTAATGCTGAATTTTTGGGCAACGTGGTGTCCGCCTTGCAAGAAGGAAATGCCAGATATGGAGAAATATGCACAGCAAGCTGGTGATGATGTCGTCGTTCTAGCCGTCAATATTGACCCCGAAAACGATGTACAAGCATTTGTAGAGGATAATGGAATTACTTTTACAATTCCGCTGGACAGTCAAAGTGCCAAGAATCCAGTGAATGAGCGTTACAAGATTCTTAGCATACCAACAACTTACTTCATCGACAAAGAAGGCATTATCAGGAATAAGGTAATTTCAGCCATGCAACTTAAAGATATGGAACGAAATATAAATAGTATGCAGTAGGGGAACCTTTATGAAGTTCAATCAGTATTGAAGAAATTAGCGTCACTTGGCAGACAGTCGGCGGTAAAGGAGCGGATATTCTTAAAAACAACGGGAACGTTTTTTTCAGAACAAAAAGGTAGGTCAATTGGCCTTTCACCGAAATTTTACTACAGTCGGACGGAACCTTGAGGTTCCGTTTTATTGTATGTTAACAAAGTTGTCAAAATTTAATGGAAAAATCAAAAAAATTAAAAAATTATGGTTAATGTTTGTGAAAAAAGGGTTAAAGTATAGAGAGTGGAGAAATGGAACTTTATCGGATTAAAAATCTGATAATTATGACAATTTTAGGGATGGAAACCATATAGTCATAATTTTACGTTAATTCGGCAATACTGAATAGTATATTAAAATAAGTAGGTGAAAAGCATGAAAAAAAGAAAAAGGACATTTGAAGAATTAATTAAAGAAAACAAAAGGGAATTATTGATGGACGTTAAACAAATGGAAAGACTTGAGGAACGTCTTGAAAAAAAACATATGCAAAAGGCTGAATAAGTTTTGCAAAAGATATATTAAAAAGAGCCAGTGCCATGAAGGTCCCTTCAAAGTGCTGGCTCTTTTTTCATGGCTTTTTCAAAAACTGGCATTCATGAATTTCCTCTTTTTAATCCATGATAAGAGAAGGAGGCGATAGAATGGGTAATCCAAAAAAAGATTCCAAACACTTTAGACCAAGCCATCTAGGGACACAACCAATAGCAGCGGGTGGGAATAACGGTAAGAAAATGCAGGACAAATCCGGTAAACATCCTCAGGTCATTCAAACTAAAGGCGAGTAACCCTTGATAAAAAGTCGTAATAATATTATGTAAACAAAAAAACATGAGGTGAAAATTAATGGGCTCTTATAAACACAATCAGGATAACCGTTTGGATAATGTTGAAAAAATTCAGGATGCGATTCAAAATACAGAAGAAAACATATCCGCTGCAAATGAAACGTTATCATTCACATCAGGTGTGGAGAAACAGGCAATTGAGGCCAAAAATGACCGAAGAAGAAAGAGCATTGAAGGAATGAAGGAAGAAATGCAAGATGAGCAAGAAGCACGGGAAAGCGGTTATAGAAACGATAATATGTAAATAACCGGGTAAAGGGGAGAAAGAGGAGCAAAATCTTTCTCCTCTTTACTTTTAGTTTTTCATGGCAGGGAAGCAGTCAATCAAGACAGCTTAAATGAAATTTGCACATTTGTTATGGTAGAATGTTTATTGCAATAGAAATGAAAGTGGGGAAACATAATGTTCATAGCTGAAAACGAAATTGAAGTGCGGTATGCAGAGACAGATCAAATGGGTGTTGTCTACCATGCGAATTATTTTATATGGATGGAATTAGGCAGGACAAAATTGATAAATGATTTAGGATTTTATTATGCTGATATGGAAGCGGATGGCATCCTCTCACCTGTTATGGATATTCAGGCTTCGTATAAAACCCCTGTTAGATATGGTGATAAGGTAAAAGTTAAAACCTGGATTGAAAAGTATGACGGCTTACGGGTCATTTATGGGTATGAAATCGTTAATGGGAAAAATGAAGTGGCGGCTACAGGTCATTCTTCCCACGTTTGCGTTAAAAAGGAGAGCTTCCGCCCGATATCCATTAAACGCATGTATCCTGAATGGCATGAGGCCTATGAGAAAAATAAAAAGCAGGATGAATTGGTTTAATTATATTTATTGAGGTGATCAAGAAATGGCTTTTGGGATTAAACGGGGAGACGTAGTGGCCTGGAAGCAGAAAATCGATCAAGGCCAAATAGCTTTTTTAACTCATTATTGGCTAGATGACCGATTTCCTGGTTGCAAGACGGTTACTAAAGTGGGATGCAAAGATTTACAGCGTTTATCGGAGTGGGGTAAGAAATACGGGCTTAAAAAAGAGTGGATTCACCACAGGAAGGATGGCTATTCTCATTTCGATCTTTTAGGGGACAAGCAAGCGGAAATTTTAAGGGCGGAACATATAAAAGAGCGCCTGCTCGATTGAACAAGAAAAAACAGCAGTTAACACCGCTGCTTTATTGTCAGGCACTCTTTTCATAGTGGAATTCTGGTTCAGTCAGTTTTTCATTAAAAGTAATAAGTAAATCGTGATCATCAAAGTACCATAAATCCTTTTCTTCTACATAAAAATTAATCTCATTCATAGTTGTTACTGCTGCTGCTGTTTCAGGTTCTTCTTGCATGATACCTAATGAAAAGCCGCTTTGGACGGTACTATGCCCGCCATATCTTACATAAAAGCGCAAATGTGAGCCTTCTTGAAGCCCCAGCTCATCAATATACCACTTGGCTGCTTGATCGGAAATGGTCAGTTTCATACTAATTCTCCTTCCTAGAGGTTCGTTATTTAAGTATAAAGTAATTATGAGGTAGATGCGAATAATGTGCGTTTAAGAAAGGAAACAACCATGGATATTATATATAATATTTGTTTCATAACTCGAAAAAGATCCAACGAAGTTGAAGTGTTGATGCTATTTCGCCAAAAGAATCCGAATAGGCATAAATGGAATGGTATAGGCGGGAAAATAGAACAAGGTGAAACCATCGATGAATCGATGGAACGGGAAATTCTTGAAGAAACTGGATTGAAGGTAAGGGGGATGGCCTTTCGAGGGATCGTGACATGGAATCAAACGGGCGGAATGTATGTTTACAGAGCTGAAGATGCAGGGGGCGGACTATCTGCCTGTGATGAAGGGGAACTTGCCTGGAAGCCATATAAATGGGTTTTGGAGTCAAATGAAGTTGTGTCCAACATAAAGTATTATCTAAAAGATATATTACAGGATGAACCACCACTAGAATTTGCCTGTACCTATAAAAATGAACACTTAATATCAGTCAAAAAGAAGCCGTTTCCTGATTTTGCAAAAGAATTGCTCTTCACCAATTGAAAACCGCCCAAGTGCGTTTTTTTTTGCATATATTGATTCCTATAATATTCAGGGAATTGGTATATTTAATGGGGTAAGCAAGATTCGGAAAATTATAAAGCTAAAAGCGAAATACCATCTAATTAATTTCCATATACAGGGAGATGCTGATTTGCGGAAAACGGAGCTGTTTAAAAGATGGTGCTGCTTTCATTTTTGGCTCAAAAGGATATGTATGGGTATAAGATGATCGTTATTTACATTATAAAAGAAGGCATGCTGTATCCAGCTTTAAAAAGGCTGGAAGAGAAAGAGTATTTAAATAGTTACCGGCAGGATTCCTTAGAAGGACTAAAAAGGAAATATTTATGCGACGAAATTGGGTATTGCTCAGTTTCAAGATTAATGGGCAGAATGGAACAGCTTTCAAGATATACTCCGTAAGGTCTTTTTGTACACATATGAGTGCGCACAAAAATAGCTGCAGATTCCTGCAGCTATTTTGTATTTTCTTTTGCTTCTGCCTCGGCAAGCTTTCTCAGCAAGACGGGTGTAGGCATATGCATGATTTGTTCTAAAGGCAAGTTTAGTGACTTGGATAACTTTAATGCGGTTTCCGGTGATATTTGCAATGGCTTCATGGCACTTTCTCCTAACGATATTTAATAACTAGTTACAGTGTAGCCTCTGTTCTACTATTATTCAATCCTTACTTGACCATTTCTCCATTAAACGAAATTCATACTATTCCTTTCATGGGAAGTTAATGTGGAAATATCCTGGGTCCTTTTACCTTGACAAAAGAATTGCGATGAGGCCAGAATAAATTATATATAGTCTTAATGAATCATTTATTTTAAAGATAATCGATTTATTTTTAATTAAATGGATATTGGGACTCATATCGGTTTGGTGGAATATCTTGGATACACTTTATCGTGAATTACAAAATAAGGGGGAGAGGGAAATGGGGATTTTCATAAAAGCGAAGCCGGAAAAAGCATTCTGGTTTCAAAAAGTAAAAGAAACGGATGGCATATTGGATGTTACCAGTGAACAGGTGAAACTGCAGGTGAATATCATTGATTTAACTGAATTCGATTTAAAGCTGATCCATGCTTTTAGAGAGGCAATTGAACCTCAGGTCGAGGGAGTTGTTGATGCCTTTTATCAAACGATTCTACAGGTTCCTGAATTAAAAGGAATTATCACGGTGCACAGCACAGTGGGAAAATTGAGGAAAACGTTAATTACTCATATGTTATCTTTATTCAATGGTGTGATTGACGATGATTTTGTTGAATTGCGGACGAAGGTGGCGAAGACTCATTATCGAATTGGCTTACAGCCCCGGTGGTATTCATCCGGTTTTCAAAATGTACAGAATTACTTGCAAAGAATTGTCTTTGAACAATCCCAGAATGAAGAAGAGCAGCGTGCATTAATATCAGCGATAGGAAAAATACTCAATCTCGAACAGCAATTAGTTCTTGAGGCATATGAAGTGGAAAATTTAAAAGCTAGGGAAAATCAATATAAGGAAATAAAAGAGGAAGTGAGAAGTAAAATCTCGTTAGTTAGTCAAGAAGTCCTGTATTTAAGTGAAGAAACGGATGCTTCCGTTAAGCAATTGATAGAAAACGGGCAATATGTCAAAATGCAGATCGCAACGCGTGCTGAACAATCACTTCGTTCAAAAACAATGGCTGAAGAGGGGCAGAATCGTATGCAGATCTTAACGGAAAAGATACAAAACCTTGTTATCTTCATGAAAAATGTTGATGAAAAGATCGTTTTATTAAACCAATCTTTCTTAAGCATTACCGAGTTTGTTAAGCTTGTACAGGGAATAGCCGACCAGACAAATTTACTATCATTGAACTCAGCAATCGAGGCAGCACGGGCAGGTGAACATGGTAATGGATTTGCAGTTGTTTCAAATGAGGTCAGGAAACTTGCTGAACAGACTAAAAAATCGATAGCTGAAATAGATGCAATCGTGCAAACATCAAATGAATATATGAAAGATGTTGTTGATTCTGTCCTAAGGGTCAAGGAAGTGGTTCAAGCAGGAGAAAAAGAATCGGAATTAACAGAAAATTCTTTTAATGAAATAATCGGTGTTATCAAAGGGAATATAACCGATTCTGCAGAAATGGAAATGAAAATTCAGGGATTAGTGTCAATCATCCAGGAAATCGGAAACGATACTGAAAAGGTTTCGAGGCATGCCGGTATCCTGAATAACACGGCTAATGAATTGTAGAATGGAAAATAGGCCCATGCATACGGGCCTATTTTCACTTGGATATGCGCATGTTCTTATAACCACTTTACCTTCGGTTCAGTTTTATCAATAATCCGCTTGATGTTTGCGCGATGCCGGTAAAAAATGAAGATCGTTATTATACTAATTACAATAATGAGCGCCAAATCATCAATATGAAAAACTAAACTGTAGATGAGAGCAAGTAGACAAGCAATCATGGATGAAAGCGAGACATATTTGGATATGTATAAGGATATAAAGAAAATGATGACGGCAAAGACAAAAAACCATGGTTCATAAGCAAGAATGACACCAGCAGAAGTTGCAACCGCTTTTCCGCCCCGAAAGTTTGCAAAAATGGGAAACATATGACCGATTACCGCTATAACTCCTGCTAGCAATAAATGCATGTCCACGCCTAGCATATACGGCAGAAAAGTTGCTAGGGTACCCTTAAGTATATCCATGATAGTAACGGTTAGCCCTGCCTTGACACCAAGTGTCCTGAAGGTATTTGTCCCGCCCAGATTTTTACTGCCATGCTCCCGGATGTCGATTTTGTAAAATGTTTTACCAATTATTAAACCGGAAGGAATCGAACCGATCAGGTAGGCAGCCAGTAAAGTGATAAATGTAAGCATTCTATTACCCTTTCTTTTAAGAAAAATCTTCTTTTTTTATCACGTTTAAGTGTCGATTGTTCCTTTTTCAAAAATAAACGTGTAGAAATAGCTAAAAACAGCCTTAAAATACCTGTTAAGCTTCTCTTATTGTAACATTTTCGTGACAAAATGGTATGGCTGTCCAAAAAAAATCCACTAAAAAAATGAATTTTCCTTGATGAACTTACATCTTTTGATATACGTTAAGTTCATGAAGGGTGAAAGGTTTAGCCTTCCTTATTTTCGTCAATATAAAATGATGGATGCCTCCTTGTATAAATTGTTACAATACGTGGTAGTCTGTATGAACATAAGAAAGTTAAGTGAGTCATGCCTTTTCGAAACTTTTTCTTTCTTGTATAATGGTTTTTCTTAATAATGGCAATAAACAGCTTTTGTCTGTAAAATACCTTAGTTAGGAATACTCTTTAGTCAAATATTACATTTTATTATAAAGGGGATTGAAAAGAATGATAGAAAATCCAAGCAGGGAAGAAATGGGAAAGATGTTGAAAAAATCAAAGCGCATTGCTGTCGTTGGTTTATCTAATAACCCTGAGCGTACTTCTTATATGGTATCGAAGGCCATGCAGGAAAGCGGATATGAAATCATTCCGGTAAACCCTGCTATATCTGAAGTGCTAGGTGTCAAGGCAGTTAAAGCCCTGAAAGATATTGAAGGGCACGTCGATATCGTCAATGTTTTCCGCCGTTCAGAGTTCCTTCCGGAGATAGCCAAGGAATTTGCAGAAATCGATGCAGATATCTTTTGGGCGCAGCTAGGGGTAGAAAATGAAGAAGCCTATAATTTTTTGAAAGAAAAAGGATATACTGTCATCATGAATCGATGCATAAAAGTCGAACACGCCCTTACCAAGTAAAATGAAGAGCGGAACTTCCGCTCTTTTTTTTAGGCATCGCTGTATCTCAACCGGAGAAAAAAACTAAAAGGCAGCCATAGCGGGCATTGAGCGGTCGGGAAATTTGGGCCATTAAAGCTTAATTTGATTAAAATAATAAAAGTATATTTGCCAAATGAAAATTTACCGCTACAATTAGAATGGTAGCTATGATACGTTTTGTTCCACACAAATGTGCAAACGCTAATAAAAAGGACGAAAAAATAGAACACTTGTTCTTTGTTCGAGAAAGTATTATACTTTTTATAAGATATTAACGTATTAATGAATTTGTTAAGCTAGTGAGTCATTTCATTGCAGTATGATTTGGCCCGGAAATTGTGTTTAGTAAGGAAAGGGGAATTTCTGTGGCAAAGAAAGTAAAAACAATCGAGTACAATGATGATGCAATTCAGGTACTGGAAGGACTCGAAGCGGTCAGAAAACGTCCCGGTATGTATATCGGCAGTACTGATGCACGCGGACTTCATCATTTAGTGTACGAGATTGTAGATAACTCCGTAGATGAGGCTTTAGCTGGATATGGAGACCAAATTAGTGTGAAAATACATAAAGATAACAGTGTAAGTGTGTCTGATAAAGGGCGCGGAATGCCTATTGGCATGCATAAATTAGGTAAACCGACGCCTGAAGTCATTTTGACGATTCTTCATGCTGGAGGTAAATTTGGACAAGGCGGATATAAAACGAGTGGAGGCCTTCATGGAGTAGGTGCTTCGGTCGTTAACGCGTTGTCTGAATGGCTTGTCGTGACGATCAAAAGGGACGGGTTCATTTACGAACAACGTTTTTTCAATGGCGGAAAGCCAGAAACCACACTGGAGAAAATCGGTAAAACCAATCAAGCTGGGACCAAAATCCACTTCAAGCCCGATCCGAAAATATTTTCGGTGACGACTTTTAATTATGATATCCTATGTGAACGTCTTCGCGAATCGGCTTTTCTTTTAAAAGGCATGAAGATAGAATTGACGGATGAGCGTAACGACCATAATGAAATTTTTCACTATGAAAATGGAATTGAAGCGTTTGTTGATTATTTAAATGAAGAAAAAGAGACCCTTCATAGTGTAGTCAGCTTGGAAGGGGAACAAAATGGGATAGAGGTCGAACTCGCCTTTCAATTCAACGATGGTTATTCAGAAAATATTTTAAGTTTTGTAAATAATGTTCGTACAAAAGACGGAGGAACCCATGAGATTGGTGCAAAAACGGCCATGACAAGGGCATTTAATGATTATGCCAGAAAAATGGGTCTATTAAAGGAAAAAGATAAAAACCTCGAAGGTACCGATATACGTGAAGGCTTGTCTTCAATCATTTCAGTACGTATCCCTGAAGAACTTCTTCAATTCGAAGGACAAACCAAGAGCAAGCTTGGAACCAGTGAAGCCCGTTCTGCAGTCGATTCCATCGTATCAGAGCACTTAGCCTACTTTTTTGAAGAAGATCCGACCACGAGTACCCTATTGGTTAAAAAAGCGATTAAAGCGTTCCAAGCAAGGGAAGCGGCACGCAAAGCTCGTGAGGACGCAAGAAGCGGGAAGAAAAGGAAAAAATCTGATGCCATCCTTTCTGGGAAATTAACACCAGCTCAATCGAAAAATCCCGAACGGAATGAATTGTATCTTGTGGAAGGGGACTCTGCTGGGGGATCCGCTAAACAAGGGCGGGATCGCCGTTTCCAAGCAGTACTGCCATTACGGGGTAAAGTTATCAATACGGAAAAGGCCAAACTAGCCGATATTTTTAAAAACGAGGAAATAAATACGATCATCCATGCTATCGGCGGAGGTGTCGGGGCGGAGTTCAACACGCCGGACACTAACTATGATAAAGTGATCATCATGACTGATGCCGATACGGATGGTGCCCATATCCAAGTGCTGCTGCTGACTTTCTTTTATCGCTATATGAAGCCGTTAATAGAGTCAGGGAAGGTTTACATTGCCTTGCCCCCTTTATATAAAGTGAGCAAAGGGACCGGGAAGAAAGAAGTCATTGAATACGCTTGGAGTGACGAAGAACTTCAGGGAGCGATAGACAAGGTGGGGAAAGGCTATATGATTCAGCGCTATAAAGGGCTGGGTGAGATGAATGCCGACCAATTATGGGATACCACCATGAACCCGGAAACAAGGACATTGATACGTGTGAAGATCGATGATGGTGCCCGTGCAGAAAGACGTGTGACAACATTGATGGGAGATAAGGTTGAACCGCGTCGTAAGTGGATTGAAGCCAATGTCGCTTTTGGTCTCGAAGAGGAATCGAATATTTTAGATAATGAAAATATGTCGATTGAAGAGGAGGTCATTAACGATGGTATTTGAAGAAACGTTTCGAGATTTGCCGCTTGAAGAGGTAATTGGTGACCGCTTCGGGCGTTATAGTAAATATATTATCCAAGATCGGGCACTTCCGGATGCTAGGGACGGTTTAAAACCGGTGCAGCGCAGGATATTGTATGCGATGCATGTCGAAGGAAATACCCAGGAAAAAGGATTCAGGAAATCCGCAAAAACGGTCGGTAATGTAATTGGTAACTATCACCCTCACGGAGATTCGTCCGTTTATGAGGCAATGGTTCGGATGAGCCAAGACTGGAAGCTGCGGAAGGTCATGGTCCAAATGCACGGAAACAATGGCAGTATCGATGGTGATCCTCCTGCTGCGATGCGGTATACGGAAGCAAGGCTTTCATCGATTGCCTCCGAGATGCTGCGGGATATAGAAAAAAGGACGGTCGATTTCGTACCGAACTTCGATGATACTTCAGAAGAGCCTATTGTTTTGCCTGCAATGTTCCCTAACCTGCTTGTAAACGGCTCTACAGGAATTTCAGCCGGCTATGCCACTGAAATCCCGCCACATCAACTAGGTGAAGTCATTGATGCTGCCATTATGCGAATCGATAAGCCAGAAGCGACAGTCGCTGATTTAATGACGGTCATTAAAGGGCCGGATTTTCCTACTGGCGGTATCATTCAAGGAATTGAAGGCATTCGTAAGGCCTATGAAACAGGTAAAGGGAAAATAATCATTCGCGGGTTGGCGGAAGTGGAAACGATTCGGGGCGGCAAGCAGCAAATCGTCATCACTGAAATCCCATATGAAGTCAATAAAGCAAACCTTGTCAAGAAAATGGATGAGTTCCGTCTTGACCGGAAAGTGGAAGGCATTGCCGAAGTAAGGGATGAAACCGATCGTACAGGACTGCGCATTGTCATTGAACTGAAAAAAGAAGCAGATGCAAATGGAGTTCTGCATTATTTATACAAAAATTCCGATCTCCAAATCGCATACAATTTCAATATGGTTGCGATTTATAAAAAACGGCCAACATTGATGAGCCTGCCTAAAATGCTCGATGCATATATCGAGCACCGTAAAGAGGTAATCGTGAACCGTTCACGTTATGAGTTGCAAAAGGCACATGACAGGGCACATATCGTCGATGGTTTAGTGAAGGCTTTATCCATATTAGATGAAGTCATCGCTGTCATCCGGGCATCTAAAGACAAACGGAATGCTAAAGATAACCTCATTGCTAAATTCGCTTTTACAGAAGCGCAAGCTGAAGCCATTGTCTCCTTGCAGTTATATAGGCTGACAAATACCGATATTACAGCACTTGAAGCAGAGGCAGCGGAATTGAAGAACAAAATTGAGGAATTGACAAAGATTCTTGGCAGTGAAAAAGTTCTTCTTCAAGTAATTAAAAAAGAACTTAGATTCATTAAAAAGGGCTTTGATGACGGACGGCGTTCCAAAATCGAAAAAGAAATTGAAGAAATCAAAATCAATCTTGAAGTCTTGATTGCTAGTGAAGACGTGATGGTTACCGTGACGAAAGAAGGCTATGTCAAACGGACATCGTTACGATCATATGCAGCATCAGGAGGTCTTGATTTTGGCATGAAGGATTCCGACCGCCTGCTCCAGAGGCTGGAGATGAATACAACTGATGTCCTCTTGCTGTTCACATCCAAAGGGAACTACCTATACTGTCCAGTTCATCAGCTTCCTGATATTCGCTGGAAGGAAACCGGTCAGCATATCGCGAACATCATTCCGATCGACAGGGAAGAACAAATCATAAAAGCGATTCCTATCAAAGATTTTACCATGCCGGAATTCTTAGTGTTCATCACGAAAAATGGTATGGTGAAAAAGACAGAATTAGCTTCCTATAAAGCCCAGCGTCATTCAAAACCGCTGGTTGGTGTCAATTTAAAAGGTGACGATGAACTGGTCGATGTCCACCATACCGATGGACAGGCTGACCTTTTCCTAGTCACTCATAACGGATACGGTCTATGGTTTGATGAAGAAGAAGTAAGTGTTGTCGGTGTCCGGGCAGCAGGAGTCAAAGGGATTAATTTGAAAGAAGATGACTATGTCATTGGCGGAAAGGTTTTGGCCAAGGATAGTAAAGAATCGATCTTTATCGTTACACAGCGCGGGGCCATAAAGAAAATGAAATTAACCGAGTTTGAAAAAACGAGCCGGGCAAAACGCGGTGTCGTGGTCTTGAGGGAATTGAAATCGAATCCTCATAGGGTCATTGGTTTCGATATCATTAACAAAACCGACAGTCTATTCATTCTTTCTGAAAAGGGAACAATTGAAACGATTCATGCCGCATCATTAAAAAATCATGATCGGTATACGAATGGGTCATTTGTTTTTGATGAAACGGTTAGTGGGAAAGCGAAAGAATTATGGAAAATATCATTGGAAGATGACTCAGCCATAGAGCGATGAATCATTTTTTGAACGGGATGCTGATCTTATCAGCATCCCGTTTATTTTCTTATAAATGTTTAGTTATATCCTTCCAGAATATAATCCCCGCCTGCCCCGCACTACAAGTTGAGTCCTTTTACGAAAGTAATCAATCAATTCAAAAATGACTTATTGAGTCAAATTTAAATCCTAGTATTATGAGCCTAATATTATTAAGAGGACAGCAAATAATTCAATTTTGAATTTTACCATTAATTGAATCTATGTAACATAACGATTTATTTTTGGCACACTCCTTGCATATTGTTTAGTATGACTTCTTTATTTTTTTGAATGAAGAAAGGGGAGGACCAATGGATAGACCTTGGAAAAAGCATATCCCGCAAGGAAATCCAATTGAAATTGATATTCCTGAAATGTCTTTGACAGAACTATTTTATCAATCAGTCGAACAATATTCGAATAAAACAGCGGTTACGTTCATGGAGCAAAGGTATACATATTCAGAGTTGGGGAAGTTAGTAAAAAGATGTGCACGCGTGCTTGCTGATGAAGGTATTGGAAAGGGAGATCGTGTGGCTCTTATGCTTCCCAATTGTCCCCAATATCCAATTGGTTTTTTTGGAACCCTTTTGAATGGAGCCATTGTTGTCCAAATCAATCCAATGTATAAGGCGAACGAATTAATACATGTCCTGAAAGATTCAGGTGCAAGACACATCATTGTGCTCGACGATTTATTGCCAATAGTTGAAGCCGTTATAGCTGAAACCGATGTTGAAAAGGTGTTGAGCGTGTCGCTGGAAATGGGCAAATGTGAAATGACAAAAAAGCTACTATCTGTAACAGAGGCGGATTTCACTGTGGAGATTGAACCTGCCGAAGATGTCGCCGTTCTCCAATATACAGGAGGAACGACAGGGCGTTCTAAAGGGGCGATGCTAACCCATCGTAATATTGTTGCCAATACGCTGCAAAGTGCAGCCACTTCAAGAATCAATACTCAAAAGGGGAAGGAAAGGGTACTTGGCGTATCCCCATTATTTCATGTTTACGGCATGACTTCAGGAATGAACCTGACGTTTTATAATGGCGGGGAATTAATTCTTGTATCCCGGTTTCAGGTGAAGGAGATCGTCGATATTATTAATAATCTTAAACCGACTATTTTTCCAGGGGTACCGACGATGTATATTGCTTTATTACAATATTACCAGTCACATCCATTTGATTTGGATACATTGAAATCTTGCGTTTCGGGTTCGTCACCATTGCCATTGAATGTACTGTCAAGATTCAACGAATTGAGTGGAACAAAGATTGCAGAGGGCTATGGCCTGTCCGAGGCGTCACCAGTCACGCATCGGAATCCAGTTAGCGGCCTGCAAAAACCCGGAAGTATCGGGATTCCTATACAAAATACCGATGCCGCCATCATTGACAGTATTACAGGGGAGCCAGCCCTCTTGGTTGATACACCAGGTGAATTGGTCATAAAGGGTCCACAGGTGATGAAAGGCTATTGGGGCATGCCTGAAGAGACGCGGCAGACGATTCAAAACGGATGGCTGCATACCGGTGATATTGCCAAAATGGATGAAGATGGCTTCTTTTACATTGTGGGACGGAAGAAAGAGATGATCATCGCAGGCGGTTTCAATATTTATCCAATTGAAATTGAAGATATACTATACAGCCATCCTAAGGTTCTGGAAGCTGCCGTCTTTGGCGTTCCCGATCAATATCGCGGTGAAACGGTACATGCTGCGGTAGTTCTAAAACCGAATGAAAGAATAGCTGAAAACGAATTGAAGGATTATTGCCGAAAGCAGCTCGCTGCCTTTAAAGTCCCAAAAGCAATCATATTTGAAAGTGAACTTCCGAAGACGGCGGTAGGTAAAATCTTAAAACGCAAACTTCAAGAAAAACATATCGCTTATCTGGATAAAATATGAAAGCGTTAACACTAATTCACAAATAAAGGGGAATGCAAATGGACTTTCGCTTAGATGAAGACATCTTGCTATTAAAAGAAAATATACGCCAGTTTATCGAAGAGCAAATCGATCCATTTTCCATGCAGATAGAGGATGAAGATCATATCCCGGAATCCATAATAAATTTATCGAAGGAAATCGGGCTATTCGGACTTAGTATCCCGGAAAGGTATGGCGGACTCGGAATCGGGATGGTAGGAAAATGTGCTTTATATGAGGAAATCGGCAAAACCCATAATGGATATACCACTCTGATAGGGGCCCACACCGGTATAGGGACGGTAGGGATAGTTGAAATGGGAAATGAAATGCAAAAGGAAAAGTATCTACCAGATATGGCAAGCGGTAATAGAATTGGCGCTTTTGCTTTAACTGAGCCTGCAGCGGGGTCCCATGCAACGAATCTCAAAATGACGGCTGTCAAAAATGGCGATAAATATATTCTAAATGGGACCAAGCATTATATAACGAATGCAGATGTAGCAGATATTTTTACAGTTATGGCCGTAACGGACAAAGATAAAGGGGCGAAAGGAATCACCTCATTCATAGTAGAAAAGGATTTTCCGGGTTTTAGAGTTGGTAGCCTGGAAAGGAAGATGGGTCTTCGAGGCTCACATTCGGCCGAATTGGTTTTTGAAGATTGCGAGGTTCCTGCCGAAAATGTACTGGGGGACGTTGGCCAAGGGTATGTAAATGCATTGAAGATCCTTGCAAATGGCCGCGCAGGCCTTGCTGCCCGTAATTTGGGGTCCTGTCAATATCTGCTTGACCTATCTACTAAATATGCCACAGAACGTGAACAATTCAATGTCCCGATCATTGATCATCAAGCCGTATCCCATATGATTGCCGAGATGGCAATGGAAATAGAAGCACTTCGCTCATTCACATACCGGGTTGCATGGATGGTCGATCAGAAAGAAAAAATCATTAAAGAAGCGGCAATGCTTAAATTGTATGGTTCGGAAGTATATAATCGTGTCGCTGATAAGGCCGTTCAGATTCATGGCGGGATGGGATACATGAAGGACTATCCGGTTGAACGTTTCTATCGGGATGCCCGAATCACTAGAATATATGAAGGCACGTCCGAAATCCAAAAAAATATCATTACCGGACAATTGAAGAGAAAATATCAAAACTAGTCTAATTGGAAAGCGGAGGGGTTAAGATGGATTTACGACTATCGGATGAACAAAAAATGGTACAAAAAACAATACGCAAGTTCGTGGAAAATGAATTGATTCCCTTGGAAAATGAAGTGCTTCGCAATGAAATGGCAGGAAAACCTAGTTTACCAGAGGGGACATTGAAAGATTTACAGGAAAAAGCAAAAAAAGCTGGGTTTTGGGGCATCAATACCCCGGAGGAATATGGCGGGGCAGACCTAGGGCAGCTTATGATGGCAATTGTCTTGATGGAAGTATCAAAAACGTTTGTACCATTCAGCTTTGGAGGTTCGGCTGATAACATACTTTATTATGCAAATGAAGAACAGAAACAGAAATATCTGATCCCTACAATTAACGGTGAGAAAAAGTCCTGTTTTGCCATGACGGAGCCGGGGGCTGGGTCCGATACGCGAAATATTAAAATGACGGCAATAAAAGAAGGGAACGAATGGGTGCTTAACGGTGAAAAAACTTTCATTACCGGAGGAAATGATGCCGATTTCGTCATGGTCATTGCTGTAACCGACAAAGAACGTCATCAAGCAACCGGAACGGAGGGGGTAACCTGTTTCATTGTAGACCGTGATATGGGCTGGAGATCAGAGTATATCAATACGATGGGAGAATGGGGACCGGCCGGTTTAGTTTTTGATAATGTCAGGGTACCCGAAGAAAACATCTTAGGGGACGTGCATGGAGGTTATAAACTAGGCTTGGAATGGATTGGGTTTGCAAGATGGATCGTGGGCGCACGCGCTGTCGGTTCTGCAGAAAGATTGCTGCAAATGGCTATAGAATACGCTAAAGAACGAGTTACATTCGGTAAACCGATCGCGGAGCGCCAGGCCATTCAATGGCAGATAGCTGATTCGGCCGTAGAGATTGAAGCTGCAAGATGGCTTGTATTGAATGCGGCTTTTACACTTGATAATGGGGAAGACAATCGCCATTTAGCTTCAATGGCTAAACTTTATGGAGCAAATATGGGGAATCGGGTCGTTGATCGCGTATTGCAGATACACGGAGGCATGGGCTATACGAAGGAGCTTCCCATCGAGCGTTGGTACCGCGAGGCCAGGCTTTGGAGGATTTATGATGGTACGGATGAAATACAGCGTATGATCATTTCCCGAAATTTGATTAAGGGGCATGTTAAATTAGGACAATTCTTATAATAGATTAGGAGGAAACGATTATGACAGGGAGATTTTCAGGGAAAACGGCTTTAGTTACAGGTGGAAGCAGAGGGATTGGCCTGGCGATCGTCGAACTATTTGCCAGTGAAGGCGCAAACGTGGCGATTATCGATATCAACGAAGAGGTTTTGACATCAACAGGAAATGTATTAAGGGATAAGGGTTATACCATTTTTACCAAAGTGGCCAATGTGGTCAATTCCGAAGAGGTGGAAGCATCCATAAAAGAAATAGCCGATACATTCGGATCGCTTGATATTCTCGTGAATAATGCTGGGGTCATCCGGGATAATCTACTTTTCAAAATGACCGATTCAGATTGGCAGACGGTAATGGATGTGCATTTAAAAGGTACTTTCAATGCAGTACGTGCCGCTCAGAAGCATATGGTTGCAAATAAATACGGAAGAATCATCAATATATCATCCACTTCGGCCCTAGGGAACCGCGGTCAGGCTAATTATTCAGCTGCTAAAGCCGGGCTTCAAGGGTTAACAAAAACACTGGCGATTGAACTTGGCAAATACGGGATAACGGCTAATTCGGTCGCACCAGGTTTTATCGAAACTGAAATGACGAAAGAAACAGCTAGGCGGGTGGGAGTGAGTTTTGAGCAATTCATCCAGGATAGGGCAAACAGTATTCCGGTTGCAAGAAGCGGTTTGCCAAGTGATATTGCTCATGCTGTTGCATTCTTTGCCGATGAAGCATCCTCATTCATTAGTGGGCAGGTTTTATATGTTGCGGGCGGTCCAAAAAATTAAGGGGAAAGGCGGGATGTTATGTTCAATGAAAGTATTGGAAAACGATCTACCCCCGTTAAAAATATAGTTGAACGGGGAGCCGTTAAAAAATTCGCATTATCGATTGGTGATCCCCACCCGATTTTCATTGATGAAGAAATAGGCAGGCAATCAAGGTACGGAACGAATATAGCTCCACCAACTTTCCCAAGGGTCTTTGAGTTTGGGACGATTGAAAGTTTAAATCTCCCGAATAAAGGATTGATTCATGGTGAGCAGATATATCGCTATCACAGGCCGCTGAAGGTAGGGGAAGAAATCACCTGTTATACGGAAGTGAAAGACTACTATGAGAAAAAAGGGAAACAAGGGGAAATGGGATTTCTAGCCTTTAAAAATTATGGGACGGATGCAAATGGGGAAATTGTCTTCACTGCTGAACAGCTTGTCATTTTAAATGAAACGATCAGAAGGATGGTGATGAGTAAGTGACGACATTAACCGAACTTCATATTGGTGACTCGTTACATTCAATCGAGCTTCCACCTGTAACGCGATTGGACCTCATAAAATATGCCGGCGCATCAGGTGATTTCAATCCCATTCATACCATTGATGAGGAAGCAAAAAATGCTGGTCTTCCCGGTATTATCGCACATGGAATGTGGACGATGGGAAACCTCGCAAAGCTTTTCAGTAATCTTTATGAAATTGGATTTATCGAAGAATACAAGATTCGCTTCAAAGGAATGGTTTTCTTGAATGATGTCATAACTCTTCATGCGGATCTAAAAGAAAAAAATGGGAATAGGTATTTTTTCAATGTAGCGGCCACTAACCAGTCAGGTAAGGAAGCGATCAGTGGAGAGGTTATTTTTAAGACTTACTGAGGGAAAGTAGTGATGAAAATTATTTCATCACTACTTTTTTTAGGAGCGAAATTCGACAATTTTAAAGGAGTTTCGAAATTTATCCAGAATTGTACTTAAAAAGAATTCTTTTTGCGGCGGTGAATAGTAATGAATCAAGTGAAACAGGATTCTCAGATTAATTTGCTCAAAGAGTGGACCTTTCCTGCACTAGTCGTGGATTCTGCAAATCGGATAAAGGATTGGGGCACCTATTTTAATCAATCGTTAAGTCAGAATGGTAATAATACACTAACCGAACAATTCGATGAGTGGCAATTTCTCGATAATAAAAGGCTTGCAGCTGCGAGGCTGCATGATAAACGGTATTTATTTTTATTAATGAAACAAATGGATACTGACAATAGTCTATATATAGGCAGTGAAACAGAATTTTTGGACGATTTATTGATTGATGCTCATAAAACGGATAAATTGAATCGCGCACTGGATGCCATTATCGAAAATTCCTATGATGGGATATACATCACCGATCAAGATGGAATCACGCTTTATACCAATTCGGCAATTGAACGGATCACTGGTATACCAAAAGAGTATTATATCGGCAAATCGGTGGACCAATTAATTAAACGCGGCATCTTGAATGCTTCGGTGACGCATAAGGTAGTGAAGCTGAGACGAACGGTATCGGTCGTACAGGATAATTTTGCTGGAAAGGAAACATTGATTACAGGAAGTCCCGTTTTTAATGCCGAAGGGGAAATAGAGCAAGTCGTTACGAATATAAGGGATTTATCTGATTTAAATGAACTGATGCATGAGTTGACGAAAGTTAATGAGCTGAATAATCAATATAAGCAGGAAATTGAGAAACTGCGGAAGATAACAAGCAAGGATGGAGTCGTATTTGTCAGTGATAAAATGAAAATGATCTATGAGATTGCTGAAAGAATATCGGATATCGATGCGACCGTACTCATTCTGGGAGAAACGGGTGTTGGAAAGGATGTCCTTGCCCGCAATATTTATAATCGGAGCATCCGATCTAAAAAAGGTGATTTCATCAAAATAAATTGTGGGGCAATTCCCGCTGATTTATTGGAATCCGAGCTCTTTGGATATGAAGGAGGGGCTTTTACCGGAGCCAATCAAAAAGGCAAACCAGGGATGTTTGAGCTGGCAGAGAGTGGGATCTTATTCTTGGATGAAGTCGGTGAGCTTCCCTTGCAGCTTCAAGTGAAGCTGCTTCGGGCCCTTCAGGAAAGGGAGATTCAAAGAATCGGAGGTACAAAGCCAAAGAAAATCGATGTTCGGATAATAGCAGCCACGAACCGAAATTTATCGGAGATGGTCAAATCGGGTGATTTTCGGGAAGACCTCTTTTACAGGCTGAATGTCATTCCGATTACGATTCCTCCTCTAAGGGAAAGAAGAGAGGATATCTTGGCATTGACTGACTTATTTTTAACAAAGGCAAACGAACAATATAAATTCTCAAAAGAAATAGATTCGCGGTTGAAGGAATATTTTTATCAACATGATTGGCCAGGAAATGTCCGTGAATTGATTAATATAGTGGAGAGGCTCGTCGTGCTGACGGATAATCAAATATTATCGATTAACGACCTTCCGGAAGAATATCAGCCGGAAAATCGGAATCAGCCGAACCTCAATGCTACCCTAACTTTAAAAGAAGCGGTGGAAAGGGCCGAAAAGGAAATCTTGACGAAAGCGGCTCAAACCTACCAAACTACATATGAAATCGCGGAAGCCCTTGATTCCAGTCAGGCAACAATTGTGAGGAAACTTAAAAAATATCGATTAAAGGTCAGTGGAAAAGAATAGGTAAGTATGAACAGCACCTGCATTGTTGGACATTATTCAACAATTCGGGTGCTGTTTTTTTGACTGAAATTCCTAATTATATTTACGCGTTTTTTTGGGCGGGAACGGGCTTTATTACCTTATGGGTTTTTAGAAATTTATTGGTTGTAAAGTTGTTTTTTTTACCTGCTATTGTGTGAAATGATTGTAGTTAAAAGGGGATTTTTGAATCCTCTACATTTTATGTCTTCAATTAATTCTTTTATTGATTCAGAAATGATTTTTACAGTCAATAGTGAATGACGGACATCCCATATGGAATCGATACTTTTGATTTTTACAATTCAATAATGAATTCACTGACTGGTGAATAGCCTTATTGACGGTGATTTAATGTTTGGCACGGCACTTGCATTTATTAACAGGAAATTAATCTACTGAATGATCCTCCTATAGAAGGTGCAAGGTGAAAGGGGTGAATGAACCAGACGATTATCATGGGTAAACCGTTATTAAAGAGAAGATGGAATCATTGGCTATCCCTAAAACAGCATATGCTTGTCAGCATACCACTTAATCCTTAAGTAGAGTCAATGAAACTATGATGATTTCTGATGATATCCAATTGAATTAAGTGGCCACAAGAAATGAAAGCGCTAACAAGTTATTAAGGGGCTTATTCCGCTACACGCTAAGCTATATCTGTTGGTGGAGAATATAGGGTAATAAAACTTGCTGTTCCTCTCCAAGAGGTTGAGCCTGTGGGGAAATAAGTGAAAGTGTTTCTCGTCGCAGATGTGTGCTTTCAAAATATGGACAGGATTGTGGACCAGGGAATGAACAGCATAGTGAAATTCAATAATTTTCAAGGAGGAAGTAAATGGAAATTTTGATCCAGCAGCTTTTTAATGGTTTGACGATTGGCAGCGTATATAGTCTTGTTGCCCTGGGATTGACGCTAGTATATGGAATTTTGCATATCCCGAACTTTGCCCACGGTGCCCTATATATGTTGGGTGGATATATCACATTGTCAATGATGACATTATATGGGGTCAATTACTGGATTGCCATGTTCGTATCCATTATCGTTGTTGGTTTGTTGGGAGTCCTTTTGGAACGTTTCGTGTTCCGCCTGTTAAGGGAGGCACCTCCATTGCACGATAAGATTGCAGCAATCGGAATCCTCCTTTTTCTTGAAGCTTTTGCCCAATTTGTCTGGGGTGCCGACTTCCATACAATGACTTCTCCATACGGGCAAGTGGTCAATATCATGGGCCTGACATTCACACTTCAGCGATTATTGATCATCGTGTCAGCTATCGCAGTGATGGTTTTACTTTACCTTTTCCTTAAGAAAACTTATGCCGGTTCAACGATAATAGCGATGTCCCAAAGCCGTGAAGGGGCGTCATTAGTGGGAATCAACATTAATAAAGTCGCGATGCTTACCTTCATGATATCGGGTGGATTAGCAGCGATCGCTTCATCCCTTGCATCACCGATTAACCTTGTTTTTCCAGGCATGGGGCATTTAGTCATCCTAAAAGCATTCGTCATTATCATCTTGGGAGGGATGGGGAGCATCCCGGGGGCGATCGTAGGCGGATATATCCTAGGTTTCAGTGAGAGCTTGGGCGCAACTTATATTTCAAATGATTATAAAGACATCATTGCATTCATTCTTTTAGTCGTAATATTAACCGTGAAACCAACAGGTCTTTTTGCCAAGGGGGAGAGGTAGCGTGAAGATATTAACGAAAAGAAATGGGATTATCGCACTTATCATCTTTGCTTTTTCATTCCCCTTTATCGCGCAAAACGACTATTATCTCCATATGCTGACACTTTCGTTCATCTGGGCGATAGCTGTTTATGGAATCAATTTATTATCAGGCTATACTGGATATCTCTCGCTTGCACATGCTGGTTTTTTTGCGATTGGAGCATATTCACTAGGCCTGCTGACGGTAAAAGCGGGAATGAACTTTTGGCTGGCACTTGTAGCGGCATGTATAATCACATGTGCAATTGGGTTTTTGATCGGTTTGATCGCGCTGAGGACAAAGGAACACTTTTTCGCGATTTATACTCTATGTGTGGGTTACATCATATATCTGGTCATCGATAAATGGGAGGGACTTACAGAGGGGGTTAGGGGATTAATCGGTATACCTGCTCCTGGGAATATAGGGCCGATCACATTCGATACTGCAGCATCCCAATATTATCTAGTCCTCATTTTCCTGCTTGCAGTGATTTTAATCGTGTATCGAATTATACGCTCGTTGACCGGCAGGACGTATATGGCCATCAGGAACAGCGAGGACCTTGCCCAAACGATTGGTATATCCACAATGAAGAATAAGTTAACCGCATTTGTCCTATCCACATTCTTTGCAGGATTGGCAGGTGCCTTGTATGCTTCATTCATTCGTTTCATTGGACCTGATATCGGATCAACTGCCATAATGTTCGATCTATTGATGTATTTATTGGTTGGTGGAATCGGGACACTTTCAGGCCCGTTGGTAGGAACATTATTGTTAGTAATCCTTTCGCAGAATTTGCAATTCCTTCAAGAATATCGAATGTTGATATTCGGGCCTTTGCTTACGGTGATCATTATCTTTTATCCGCACGGAATCGCAGGGGCCTTTTTTGATTGGCAAAGAATGCGAAAAGATAATAAGCTGTCCGGGGTGAGGAGCGAAATGCACATAAAAGCTGAGGAGGGATGAATTTGCTAATCGAAACGAAGAATTTGACAAAGCGGTTTGGAGGATTGGCGGCCGTCAATAATGTGGATTTTACGATTGAAAAAGGTAGAATTAATGCAATAATCGGACCAAATGGTGCAGGAAAATCAACTTTTTTTAACTTGATCAGCGGCTTTCATCGACCAACTTCTGGGACGGTCCTTTTTAAAGGGATTGATATCACCAAACTTCCTGCCAATGAAATAGCGGGACTCGGAATTTCAAGAACCTTTCAAACGACAAGCCTTTTTGATCAATCGACCGTATTGGATAATGTCATTGTAGGGCATAGATTGCGAACGAAATCCAATCTGGTGGATGCCATTCTAAGAACAAAACGATTAAAACGGGAGGAAGCGGCATGCAGGGATAAGGCGATGGAGGTACTTGATATTGTTGGATTGACGGAATCGGCTGACAGAATGGTCTCCAGCATCTCCCAGGAGGAAAAGAAACGGACAGCCATTGCTCTTGCCCTTGCGACGGAACCGGAAATTATCTTTCTTGATGAACCTGCTGCGGGAATCAACCCGGATGAAACGGAAGGCTTGACAGAACTGATTAAAAAATTGAATCGATCGGGACTGACCGTTTGTTTAATCGAGCACAAAATGCATATGATCATGAACTTGGCAGATGACATCATGGTCCTTAATTACGGAGAAAAAATTGCGGAGGGCACACCTAAGGAAATCCGAGTAAATGAAGCGGTGATAAAAGCGTATTTGGGAGGTAGTGCCAGTGCTTAAGTTAACCGATGTCGCCGTGAATTATGGGAGTTTCACTGCGATAAAACATGTGAATATCGAAGTTGCCAAGGGAGAGATCGTTGTTTTATTAGGAGCTAATGGGGCAGGAAAAAGCACGACTTTTCGTTCCATAAGCGGAATCAGTAAGCTGTCCAAGGGGGAAATTCATTTTCTGGGCATGCCGATAGGGGGCCGTGCCCCGGATAAGAATGTTCGGGAGGGAATCGTCCAGTGTGCCGAAGGACGTAAACTGTTTCCACAGATGACCGTCCAGGAAAATCTGAGGATGGGTGCTTATGTGCATCGAAAGAAGAAAGCGGAGATCAAGGATTCCTTGGAATACGTCTATCACTTATTCCCGATTTTAAAAGAAAAACATCATGATGAAGCGGGAAGCCTGAGCGGAGGCCAACAGCAAATGCTCGCAATTGGAAGAGCTTTGATGTCAAAACCGAAATTGTTGATGCTTGATGAGCCTTCGGTGGGACTCGCTCCACTTATTGTCGAACAAATGTTTTGGGTCATTGAAGAAATAAACCGCGAAGGAATCGCGGTCCTGCTTGCTGAACAAAACGCGAATGTTGCCCTCGGCATTGCAGATAAAGGATATGTTTTCGAAAATGGGGAAATTGTCGTTCAAGGGACAGCAAGTGAGTTATTAGCCAATGATGAAGTAAGGAAAGCGTATATTGGGGCCTGAAAAAATAGAATGGGGGATTTTTATGAAAAAACTGAAAGTATTATTTGTCTTTCTCCTGCTAATCTTCACTGTTTTGGCCGGGTGCAATAAAGGGGATAGCTCTGTGTCAAGCAGTGGCAGTAAAGGCAAAGGTGAAAATGTCGTTAACATCGGTTTTAGTGGTCCTTTAAGCGGGGCAGCAGCCTTATATGGGAAACGGACATTGAATGGTGTCGAAATGGCCGTCAATGAAATTAACGATGCTGGCGGGTTTGAAGTAGATGGTAAGAAATACACGCTGAATTTAGTATCGTTGGATGATAAATACTTACCTAATGAAACAGGGTCGAATGCTAAACGATTAATTCAGGAATATGATACGCCAATCATTTTCACGCCTCATAGCGGAGGTGTGCTGGCACTTCAGGTTTTTAATGAACAAGAGGAATTCATCATTGGGGCATATACGAGTGAGCCGGCAGTGACCGAGAGCGGAAATTCATTAACCGTCCGGATTCCACCGAATTACGAGGGGTATATCGAACCTTTTACAACATATGCAATGGAACATTTCGGCAAGAAGATTGCCGCTTTGCCAACATCTTCGCAATACGGTAAAGACTGGACGGAAGCCGTGCTTCCACATTGGGAAAAGCAAGGCGGAAAAGTCGTTTATAATTCCTCGATTGATTTCGCCAAAGAAACCGATTTCTTTACGATTGTCACGAATGCCTTGAAAAAAGATCCTGATGTGCTATTTATCGGTGGTGCTTCGGAACCTACGGCAAAAGTAGCGAAGCAAGCTCGGGAGCTAGGATTTAAGGGCGGTTTCATCATCATGGATCAAGCAAAGCTGGATCAAATGAAGCCGATTGCAGGGTCATATGAAACATTGGAAGGCTCGATTGGCGTTCTGCCACTGATGGACTCAGATGAAGAAGCAGTGCCTGCTTTCGTTGAGAAATATCAAAAGGATTATAAGGAAGATCCAAGCTCCGAAGTAGGATTGAATTATATCGCCATGTATGCGTTTGTGGAAGCGATGAAATCTGCAGGCAGCGTTGATGATGCGAAGGCCATCCGTAAACATATGCAAGATGGACTTTCAAATATCGGGCCAGATCAAAAAATATACGATATTCCCTCGATTGATGAAAATGGAGGATTTGCATCAACTATTGTCGTCGGTGCAGTAGAAAACGGGAAAGTAGTCCCTGTCCGTTAACTGGGTAAAGGGATGCAGGTGTTCCGTGTAGTATACTAGTTTAGCATTTTGTTAAATACTTGTTCGTGTATCGTTCCTGATCATAGGGACGGTACACGTTTTTTTATTGTTGAATAAATCTACACCCAAAGATAGTAGGCTATTATGGGTAAATTACGGCACTCAGAAAGCGGCCATGGATGAATTCTTTAAGTTCGCCGGCATTGGGGTTTGAGGAATGAAAAATGCTAATTAACAAATTTTTCAAAAATATCTTGTATCAGAGTAATGAAAACGCTATCATTGAATATAATATGAAATATAATTTCATTTTTTTCTATTAAAAAATGAAATTATATTTAAGTAATTGTTTATAGGAGGATTTAATTGTCTATGGAGGAACATTTGCGTTCATTAACTACTGAATTACGGAACGAAAAGACGATGAATATCGACAGTGTAAATACGATGGAAGTCATTTCTGCAATCAATAAGGAAGATTTTAAAGTGGCAGCAGCGGTTCAGGAGGTATTGCCAGAGATTGAAACGGTGGTTGAATGGGCTTGCGAATCGTTAAAAAAAGGAGGGAGACTCATATACATCGGGGCAGGAACAAGCGGAAGACTCGGTGTTTTAGATGCCGTGGAATGTCCCCCGACTTTCAGCACACCACCTGATAGGGTGCTGGGAATAATAGCAGGAGGGGAAAATGCGTTTGTTCGGGCTGTTGAAGGAGCAGAGGATAAAGAAGAGTTTGGGGAATGTGATCTGATTGACGTGGAACTTACAGCAAATGATACGGTTATTGGCATCGCGGCAAGCGGCCGTACCCCTTATGTGAGGGGCGCTTTACGTTATGCAAGAAAAGTTGGGGCTAAAGCGGTGGCATTATCATGCAATAAAAACGCGAGCATCACGGAAGCAGCTGATATAGGGATCGAAGTGGTAGTCGGACCGGAAGTGTTAACAGGATCCACTAGAATGAAAGCGGCAACTGCACATAAAATGGTACTCAATATGATTTCAACCGCAACCATGATCCGGTTGGGAAAAGTCTATGAAAATCTGATGGTCGATGTTAATGTCAGTAATCAAAAACTGAAGGACCGCGCAATAAGCATCATAGAAACTGTAACGAATGCTGACTATGATCAAGCTTTGAATACGCTTGAAAAGGCAAATAATCAAGTTAAACCAGCGATCGTCATGATAAAAACGGCAACAGATTATGAAAAAGCAATGGAGTTACTGGAGAATGCGGATGGAGATGTCAGAAAAGCCATCTCGATCTATGAAGATTAAGGAGGGAAGCAATGGCTACAGGAGGATTATCAATCATACAGACGATGTTGAGCAAGCTGCCGCAATCAGAACAAAAACTAGCAGAATATATTCTACAGAATCCTCATGAAGTTGTGAACAGCACTGTACAGGAATTAAGTACGTCTGCCCAAACTAGCGGGGCCGCTGTTATTAGGTTGTGTAAATCGCTTGGAATAAAAGGGTTTCAAGATTTGAAAATAAGGATTGCTGGAGATTTGATGAAGACAGTTGAACAGGGGTACCGGGATATCGAGCCTTCCGAATCACTGTATCGGATTGTGGAGAAAACAACGAGTAATTCGATTCAGACCATTAGGGACACATCTGAAATAATCGATCACGATAATCTCAAACATGCGATAAAGCTGATGCTGAATGCTAAAACCGTCCACTTTTGCGGTGTGGGTGCTTCGAATATAGTTGCTGCTGACGCTCAGCAAAAATTACTTCGCGTCAATAAGGGGGCAACGGCTTTTACAGATATGCATTTAGTTGCAACCCTGATTGCAAATGCTGATGAAAATGACATCGTTTTTGCCATTTCATTTTCAGGGGAAACACCTGAAGTTGTCAATATATTGAAACTGGCAAAGGAACGTGGGGTCAAGACAATCGGGCTGACTCATTATGGCCAAACAACGGTATCATCCTTGTGTGACGTCACACTGTATACATCCTATTCGAATGAAGCACCGTTTCGAAGTGCAGCAACATCCTCACGATTGGCGCAATTATATATGATTGACATTTTGTTTTTGGGGATGGCTTCAGAACAATATGAAGAGACTGTCCAATATATTGATAACACCAGGTCTGCCATTAAATCGATGACAGATCGATATAAATGATTCATATGAGATTTGACAAAGGGGGCTTTTGAATGGGTAAGGGGGATAAGTACGCCATTTTAGCAGAAGAGTTATTGGGGAAATTGGGTGGGGCATCTAATGTTGCCGATGCTGCACATTGTATGACCAGACTCAGGGTACTGCCAATAGATCGTTCGAAAGTAAAAATGGAAGATATAAAAAATACGGAAGGCGTTTTTGGCGTCATTGAAGAGGAAACGATTCAAATCGTCCTCGGGCCAGGCGTGGTGAACAAGGTTCATACAGAATTTGAAAAGCTTCTGGAGGAATCTTCTGGCGATTTGAACTTAAAAGAAGTAGCCTCGAAGAATAAATCAGAGATTGATAGGAAAAACGCAAAACCGTTTAAACTTTTTTTACGCAGGATTGCAAGTATTTTCATCCCTTTAATTCCCGCCTTAGTGGCATCAGGTTTGATTACCGGTATTACAAAAGCAATCGTTCAAGCCGGATGGCTTGCAGCAGAATCGCAATTAGCCATCATTTTAACTGTTATTGGGTCGGGGCTGTTTGCCTATTTGGGGATTTTGGTTGGGACCAATGCAGCAAAAGAATACGGTGGATCACCTGCACTTGGTGCACTTGCAGGTATCTTAGTCATAAACCCGGCCGTCGGCGACATTTCATTGTTCGGTGAAAATTTGCTCCCTGGCCGCGGTGGGTTGATAGGAGTCCTCTTTGCAGCTATTTTCATAGCCTTGGTGGAAAAACAGGTCAGGAAATTCATTCCCCAATCACTGGATATCATTTTGACGCCAACCATCGCTTTACTCATTACTGGGATTGTCACTTACATTGTATTTATGCCGGTAGGAGGGTTTTTATCGGATGCCATTACGACTGGGTTATTGAATGTTTTGGATTTCGGTGGTGTCGTAGCTGGATTCGTGCTTGGTGCGGCTTTCCTCCCTCTCGTCATTACTGGTTTACATCAAGGTTTAACGCCTGTCCATCTAGAATTGATCAATTCGATTGGTGATGATCCACTGCTTCCCATTTTGGCGATGGGTGGCGCGGGCCAAGTTGGAGCGGCATTTGCCATCTATATGAAAACGAAGAAAGCAAGTTTGAAGCGAGCTATCGGAGGGGGCCTTCCTTCCGGGATGCTAGGTATCGGTGAACCCCTTATATTTGGAGTGACCCTGCCATTGGGCAGGCCTTTCTTAACTGCATGTTTAGGTGCAGGAGTAGGAGGAGCCTTCCAAGCTCAATTCGGAATCGCAACGTCGTCCATCGGTGTGTCCGGACTGCCGCTTACCTTTTTAGTTCATCCAAACCAAATCGGACTGTTCCTCGCTGGGTTGTTCATTTCCTATATAGCAGGATTTATTTTTACGTATTTGTTTGGATTCAAAGATGAAATGGCGGTTGAATTCAAGTGATCGGAATTTCTTTTTATCTACAAGACCCGCATGCAGAAACACAAATCATCCATGCTGCTAACCTGGGAGTGAGGAAAGCATTTACCTCGCTTCATATTCCTGAAGAAAAGGGTGATCTTGTGAAGAGGATGATCACGCTTTTAAAGCTTTCAGAGGCCTATGGAATGGAAATCCATGCAGATGTCTCATTAAACACGCTTGATCAGTTAGGGATTAGCAAATTTACGGATTTATGGTCATTAGGTATTAAAGGTATTCGCCTTGATTATGGGTTTGATAAAGAAACGGTCATATCTTTATCTAAGGTGTTTTCACTCTCACTAAATGCAAGTACATTGAATGAAGAAGAACTTTTAGCCGTGCTTGGGGGCGGTGTGGAAACGGAAAGTCTGATCGCTTGGCACAACTTTTATCCAAGGCCCGAATCGGGCCTTGAGGAAGAGTTCTTTCATGAACAAAATCGAATGTTCAAGAAATACGGCATACCGATCTTTGCTTTCATCCCGGGTGCAGGAAGTAAACGCGGTCCTCTTCATGAGGGCCTTCCAACACTTGAAAAACACAGGTTGATGAATCCTTACGCTGCCGGTATTGAGCTAATTCAGCATGTGGAAGGAGTTTACGTTGGAGATCAAGGAACGGAGAGTAATCTGCTTGAGAATCTAACTGCCTATAAAAATCTAAATATTCTAACTGTTAGAATGGAATCCCGAATCTTGCAAAGCGGTCAGTATAAATTGAGGCCAGATGTTTCTCAAGATGTTTTCCGGCTGCAGAATACCCGGGTCACAGCAAATGTTGAGCCGAGTAATACAGTTGCACGCAGCCTTGGGTCCATAACGATGGACAATGATGCTTACGGAAGGTATCGGGGAGAGGTCCAAATTTGCAAGAGAGACCTAGGGGCAAATCACCGAGTTAATGTGATAGGTCGAGTTATAGAAGAAGATATTCCCTTGCTGTCCCTTCTAAAGCCTGGTCAAACGATAAACCTTGTAATTGAGTGACCAATTGAAACAATTATACAGGGGGTAAATGGATATATTTCATGAAGGCTTGTTAAAAAGGCGGCTGCGGGGTTTCCAATGCTGCCTTGATTTCTTTATAGAATCTATATAGTTCATTTCCAATCATTTTTCCCCTTCATGAAAGTGGATATGGAATTGTTGCTAACTGAACTAAAAAGTAAACAAGGGAGGAAGCCTAAATGATAAAAAGGATATGTGCCCCTGCTGGAATCGCATTATTCTTTGTTTTATCCATTTTGGGAGGGAATGCGACAGCAAAGGGATCAGAGAATGAAAAATCTGTATCGGATATTCAGGAAATCGTAGAAAACATGACAATCGATGAAAAAGTCGGTCAAATGCTAATGCCGGATTTTCGTAATTGGCAAAAACAAGGAGAAGCGAAGGCGACCGGGTTTATTGAAATGAACTCAGAAGTTGCAAGCATCATCAAAAAATATCATCTGGGCGGTGTGATTCTGTTTGCTGAGAATGTTGTCGAAACCGAACAAACGGTTCGGCTAACAGATGGTTTGCAGATGGCAAGCCAGGACATACCGCTGTTCATAACGATCGATCAGGAAGGAGGAATCGTAACTCGCCTTCAAACTGGAACGAACCTTCCTGGTAATATGGCACTTGGTGCAGCCAGAAATGAGAGTTACGCTTATCAATCTGGAGAAATCATTGGCAAGGAACTGTCGTCACTTGGCATAAATGTCAATTTCGGGCCGTCTGTCGATGTCAATAATAATCCCGGAAATCCTGTTATTGGCGTTCGTTCCTTCAGTTCTGATCCGGAACTTGTATCAAAGCTTGGCATTCAGACGATAAAAGGATTGCAAAATCAGAACATGATAGCGACGACCAAGCATTTCCCCGGCCATGGAGATACAGCAGTCGATAGTCATTATGGTCTCCCTCTTGTTTCTCATGATAAAGAACGTTTGCGTTCCATCGAGTTGGTTCCTTTCCAAAGGGCCATCGATGCTGGAGTTGATATGATGATGACTGCACATGTTCAATTTCCTGCATTCGATGACACTAAGTATATCAGTAAAAAAGACGGTCAAGAAATTATGGTTCCTGCAACGTTGTCACAAAAGGTCATCACGGGTCTATTACGTGAAGAAATGGGTTTTGACGGTGTTGTGGTTACAGATGCTTTGAATATGAATGCCATCGCGGACAACTTCGGGCAGGAAGAAGCTGTGGTCCTCGCCCTGAAATCTGGCGTTGATATTGCACTGATGCCTGCACAGGTTAATTCGCTTCAAATGGAAAAGAATATAACCACTGTATTCAATGCAGTGAAGGCAGCAGTGGAAAGTGGGGAAATTCCTCTAGGTCAAGTCAATCAATCTGTAACAAGGATACTTGAACTGAAAGTGAAGAGAGGGATATTAAACCCTGACGATACTCCGATCGATAAAAAAATCGAAACCGCGCTTAAAGTGGTCGGGAATGAAGATCATTTGAAAAAAGAAAGGAAAATCGCGGAAGATGCCATCACTCTTTTGAAAAATGAAGACAAAACATTGCCTTTCAAACCTAAGAAAAATGATAAAGTTTTAATTCTTGCTCCTTTTGATGACCAAGTTGAATCCATGTCCAGGAGCATCGGCGAATTAGCTGATAAAAAGAAAATCAAGAAAGTCCAAATAACGGGTATGAGTTTTTCAGGAAAGTCATTTTCAGATCAAGTGGCCAGACTCATTGATGAATCGGACTTTGTCATAACTGGTTCCTATATTGTCAAAAACGATCCGGCTGTCAATGATGGAGTGATAGATGATAGCATTCAAGATTCGTCGAAGTGGGCAACAGCCTTCCCTAGGGCGGTCATGAATCATGCTAAGAAGAAAGATAAAGAATTTGTTTTAATGAGTTTAAGAAACCCTTATGATGTTGCAAACTTTGAAGAAGCGAAAGCGGTTCTTGCTGTTTACGGTTTCAAAGGGTATTCGAATGGGCGTTATAGACAGCCAAATATCCCGGCAGGCATCTCGACCATTTTTGGAGAATCAAAACCTAAAGGCACGTTGCCGGTCGATATACCATCAGTAACCAAGCCCAATGAAAGCCTTTATAAATTTGGATATGGATTAGATATTAAATCTGGAAGACCCTTTAAAAAATAGGGAGGGATGCAATTTGAAAAGAATGATAACCATATTTACCATTTGTCTGTTGACTTTCGGCATCGTTTCCTCAAAAAGTGTAACCGCTGTTAAAGAGAAGAAAAAACAAAAGGTCAGTCCCGGTATTGAAGTTCTTTTAAAAGAAGAAAAGGACGTGTTAAGCGGAAAGAAAGTCGGCTTGATTACGAATCCAACTGGCATCGATTCTAAATTAACCAGCATCGTCGATCTACTTAATGATGATCCGGATATTAATTTGACAGCGTTATTTGGTCCTGAACATGGAGTGCGTGGAGATGCGCAAGCTGGTGCAAGCGTTGAATATTATATTGATGAAAAAACAGGGTTGCCCGTTTATAGCTTATATGGCAAAACGAAAAAACCGACGCCTGAAATGTTAAAGGATGTTGAGGTCCTTGTTTTTGATATCCAGGATGTCGGAACACGCTATTACACTTATATCTACACGATGGCTTATGCAATGGAAGCAGCCAAAGAAAATGATATCCCATTTATCGTGCTGGACCGCCCCAACCCACAAGGCGGGGTGTCGGTAGATGGGCCAGTACTTGAACCTGAATTCTCATCGTTTGTTGGTTTGTACCCAATACCTCTTAAGCATGGGATGACTGTTGGGGAACTCGCGACTTTGTTCAATAAGGAATTTAAAATTGGTGCAGATCTAAAGGTCATCAAGATGAAAGGCTGGAAGCGAGATATGGATTATGACGAAACTGGTCTCCCTTTTGTCTTACCGTCACCGAATATGCCGACAGTTTCCACTACGTTCGTATATCCGGCTACAGGCTTGATCGAGGGAACGAATGTCTCTGAAGGCAGAGGAACGACTAAACCATTCGAGTTGATTGGTGCTCCTTATATAAACAGCGATGAGCTTGCTGGGAAATTAAATGCATTAAGGTTACCTGGCGTAAAATTCAGGGCAGCCTCCTTTACACCTACATTTTCAAAACATGCAGGTAAACTTAGCCATGGAGTGGAAATTTATATAACGGATAGAGAGGAATTCAAGGCTGTCCCTACCGGACTTCACATCATCAAGACCATTCAGGATCTATATCCTGCAGATTTCGAGTTCCTTGCAGCCAAAAATTTCAATTTATTGATTGGCAATGGATGGGTAATGTCAAGAATTGAAGAAGGTTCATCAGTAAATGAAATCATGAAAGAATATCAAGCAAAGCAGGATGCTTTTAAAAAGGTTCGCAAAAATTACTTGCTCTATAAATAAGTGAAAAAAGAAAAGTCCGGTTGGACTTTTCTTTTTTTGATGAACTTTCGAAGGAGGAGAAAATCGCTAAGACTTTATTCCTGAATAAAGCCAAATTAATAAATGAAATGCAGTTCTAAAATGGAAGGAACCGTTGTCTAATAGAATATGGGGTTTGCCCTAAATCAGTAATTGTCAGGAGGAAAGAGGGATGAAAAAATATCTTCAAAAAATTGGACGTTCCTTGATGCTGCCAGTAGCCGTATTGCCGGCAGCCGCCATATTAATGGGGATCGGTTATTGGATAGATCCTGCAGGATGGGGAGCGGGAAGTCCGTTAGCAGCTTTCTTAATTAAAGCAGGTTCTTCGATCATTGATAATATGGCTATCTTGTTTGCTGTTGGAGTGGCATTGGGCATGTCGAAAGGAAAAGATGGAGCCGCCGCTTTGAGCGGGCTGGTAGCCTATCTAGTCGTAACGACATTGCTTTCCACGGACTCGGTAGCGATGCTGCAAGGAATTGATGCAAAAGATGTAAATCCAGCATTTGTGAAAATAGAAAATGCATTTGTCGGAATCCTATCGGGCCTTATAGCAGCAGCTATGTATAATCGGTTCAGTAAGGTCGAGCTGCCGGATGCACTCGCTTTCTTTAGCGGTAAACGCCTTGTCCCGATCCTTACTGCGGTTGCCATGCTACTCGTTTCTCTTATATTATTCTTCGTATGGCCACTCATCTACTCCTGGTTAGTTATATTTGGGGAAGGAATAAGTGAATTAGGTGCAGTTGGAGCAGGACTCTATGGATTTTTCAATCGGCTTTTGATACCAACAGGTTTACATCATGCGTTAAACTCCGTATTCTGGTTCGATGTAATAGGACTTAACGATATCGGTAACTTCTGGGCTGGAACAGGAATAAAAGGAACCACGGGCATGTATCAAGCCGGATTCTTTCCCGTCATGATGTTCGGTTTACCGGCTGCTGCTCTTGCCATGTACCATTCGGCAAAATCACGGAAGAAAAAACAAGTCGCCTCATTAATGCTCGCAGCCGGTTTCGCTTCATTTTTCACAGGCGTTACTGAACCGTTGGAATTTGCTTTCATGTTTGTTGCACCAGCCCTGTTTGTTGTGCATGCTTTATTAACAGGAATATCGTTGGCTATTGCTGCCACTTTCCAATGGACAGCAGGGTTCGGTTTTAGTGCAGGATTCATTGACTTTGTTTTAAGTTCAAGATTGCCATTGGCAAATCAACCTTATATGCTACTTCTTCAAGGACTGGCTTTTGCTGTCATTTACTATTTCTTATTCCGTTTCTTGATAAAAAGGTTCAATTTAATGACTCCTGGCAGAGAAGATGATACAGAAGATGAGCTTGGTGGCGGAGGAGTGATTGCGGAAGCAGACAGCAGTCATGGCGGGAATGATGAGAGTAAATTCTTTGGAATGGCTTCCGCTATTTATGAGGGTTTAGGCGGAGACGCTAACGTAACATCTGTAGATAACTGCGTTACCAGATTAAGGGTAGAGGTGGAGAATATGGGAGCTGTCGATCAGAATAAAATCAAATCAACAGGGGTTGCTGGAATCAATATCGTGGGTCCCCAAAGCATTCAAGTCATCGTAGGGACACAAGTACAATTCATAGCTGATGAAATTGAAAAGATCCGGCGGCAATAGCTGATACACTAAAAATCTACGATCAGGATTATATTTTCTGATCGTAGAGATTTTTATGATAAAGTACTGATTATAAACGCGCAAAAGATTTATCTTTATTAACTCTGCTCTTAAAATAGAATAAAACGAATCAATGTTCTATAATATATAAGGGTATTGAATGAAGGATTTGCCATGAAGCTTGGAGAATTAGTAATGAAGCTCGTCCGCCAATCATTTGAATAATTAGGAAATCAGCGGTAATGAAGGCTGTATACATACACGTCAATCTAGAGACACGATCATATAGTGTACTAAGTTTTGAGCAAGGGATATTTTTTGCATTTCTGAAACTTTTAGTATGGGGGGTTCCGGTTGTATAAACAAAAAACCAAAGAAACTGACAGTAGTGTCATTGAGTTCATTGAGAACGTCGACAATCCAAAAAAACGTGAAGATGCATATGAATTGCTGGATGTTTTTACCAAAACGACAGGTTATGAGGCAAAGATGTGGGGACCGAGCATCATTGGGTTCGGTATCTATCATTATAAATATGAATCAGGTCACGAAGGCGATGCCCCCCTGGTAGGCTTTTCCCCTCGAAAAGCAAAAATCAGTTTATATTTCTCTCCAGGGGATAAAAAAAGGGAAGAATTATTACAGGCATTCGGAAAACACACTTCCGGAAAAGGGTGTGTGTACATCAATAAAGTGGCAGATATCGATATTAATGTATTGAAAGAATTGATTAATCAGTCTGTCAAGTTTTTGAGAGATAAGTACCCGGACAATGAAAAATAATAGAACGTATATCAGTTTATAATTGTTTAAGAGGAACAAGAAAGCGAGTGGGAACGAAAATGAGAAAAATTAAAGTGGGCATAGTTGGGTACGGATTGTCAGGAGCTACATTTCACGCGCCATTACTAAGTGTTTTAGGGCAGTTTCAAATAGCGAAAGTTGTCAGCTCCAATAAGGAAAAAGTCCAAAAAGATTTGAAAGATGTGGAAGTGGTAAGCAGCTTAGAGGAAATTCTTGAAGACGCGTCCATTGATTTGGCTGTTATTACGACACCGAGTGGTTTGCATTATGAAATGGCCAAGCAAAGCTTGTTAGCCGGGAAGCATGTCATCCTCGAAAAGCCGATGGTAGTGGAAGCTTGGGAGGCAGAGGAACTAATTAAGATTGCCGAAGAAAAGGATCTGCTATTAAGTGTCTATCATAATCGGAGATGGGATAATGACTTTTTGACCGTGAAAAAACTTATGAATGATGGAGTGCTTGGGGAAATCAATACATACCAAGTCCATTATGATCGATACAGGCCTGTGGTCAGGGATAGATGGAGGGAAAAACCAGGCCCGGGATCAGGCATGCTTTATGATTTAGGATCACATCTCATCGATCAAGCACTGCATTTGTTTGGATTGCCGCAATTCGTTTGGGCAGATGTATTTTCCCAAAAAGAAAATGCAGAAACGGATGATTATTTTCATGTGATATTAGGATATGAAAAGCTGAGAGTTATCTTACATTCAGGCTCAATCGTTCCGAATAATGGACCGCGGTATCAGGTGCATGGAAGTAAAGGATCATTTATCAAGTACGGTCTTGATTGCCAAGAGGCGGCCCTAAGTGAGGGGAAAAAACCGCTGGATGACTCTTGGGGTGCAGATGATCCCGAATTCTATGGTAAGCTGGTTACGGTTGAAGGAGAAAATGAGATACATGAAACCATTGAAACACTGCATGGTTCTTATTTAACGTATTACCAGGCAGTTGCCGATAGTATATTGAGCGGGAAAAAAGCTCCAGTCACTGCCCAAGAGGGGTTATCGGTCATTAAAATCATTGATGCGGCTTTTGAAAGCAGTAAAGGAAAGAAAGCCATTTATATTAAATGAAATTCAATATCTCCTTATAACAATATGAATTGAGAAAACTGAATGTTAAGCGGCCTTATTTTCAGAAATAAGGTCGCTTTTTATTTTGGTCAAATACATGATTTCCCGGTTTATTAGGTAAATCAAAACTCGTGAATTCGAATATTACACAAGAATTAGAGCTGTTTCCGCCTGGAATTTGGAGCGAATACTTGAGAAATTGAGTGTTTACTCGTGAATTCAAATGTTACGCAAGATTTTTGAGCGGTTTACGCATAAAATTGAAGTAAATATTCGAGAGATTGGGCGTTTACTCGTGAAATAGTGCCATTTACTCGTGAATTTGGAGCAAATACTCGTGAAATTCATACATTTACTCGTGAATTTACCGCATTTACTCGTGAATTCAAATGTCACACAAGATTTTTGAGCGGTTTCCGCCTGGAATTTGGAGCTAACATTCGAGAGATTGAAGTATTTGTACGTGTGGATATACTATACTGTTTTGGAGGATTTAAATTGATATGAAAATCTTAATGAAAACCCCCGATAATAGCGACTGCTACTCGGGGGTTTCATTAAGGTGAAAACTTGAAATACCTCTTTAAGCTTTAGGATAATGCCTTTGCATGAAGAGATCGCCTTTGCCAAGCCATGGTAATCATCAAAGTAATGAATAAGAGGATAAGGCCCAACATGAACGGATAGGTAATGTGTACATCATACATCATTCCGGCAAGTGTAGGTCCAAGCACATTTCCGATGCTCATATATGCATTATTCATACCCATTGCAAAGCCCTGCTCATTTCCTGCCATCTTGGAAATCAGTGTGTTAAGAACTGGACGTAAGATGGAGGTGGAAAGGAAGATGACCAGTGAAATTAAAAAGAAAATTAGGTAACTTGAAGCAAAAAGTGATAGGAGGAAACCGATGGCTGCAACACTGATAAAGATATTCAGCACATTCACTTCCCCGAAACGCTGTACAATCCGGTCGACGACAAACAGTTGTACAATTACACTGACGATACCGGTGGCTGTAACCATGAAGGCGATGTCCTTAGGGCTTGAATTGAATTGATTATCAAGATAAAGACCAATGACAGATTCATATGCCATTAAGCCAAAGCTCATTACAAGAGTAATGATGAGTGGGATGAAATAGGGCATTTTCACGGATAAGGCAATCTTCCGAACCATCGTTTCGGTTTTTGCATCCATGGCTTGAGTAACCTGTGCCGTTTCGCTTTCTTTTAAAACAAAAATCGAAAATACCACAGCTGATAGGGATACCAGTGCAGAAATCAAAAAGGGAAACTTCAAGCCAAAGTCAGCTAAAAAACCTCCAATTCCTGGACCGACTACAATTCCCAGTGACATGGCGGCAGATACTAAACTATTGCCTTTAGCGCGTTGATCAAATGTGGTGATATCGGCTACATAAGCAAAAATTGCGGGTATAAGCAAAGCTGCCCCGATCCCGCCAATGATGCGAGAAGCATATAATAACCAAATGGAATTGACTGCATAAAAAATAAACATGGATAATGTCAAACCGACCAATCCATAAATAATCATTTTTCTGCGCCCGAATTGGTCAGTCCATTTTCCGGCAATTGGTGAGAAGATAAGTTGTGCACCTGCGAAAATGGCAATCATTAGGCCAGCGGCGGTTCCTCCTTGATTAATGGAGGCCAGGTATGCTGGTAAAATGGGAATGATGATACCGAAACTTCCTATTGCTATAAACATATTGATCATGAGGATAATGATCTTTTTGCGTTGTTCTGCTGACATGGACAGCCTCTCTCTCTCTTTAAAAATCAATAACCAATTTAATTCGCATGGTTAATTTTTTGATACGTTAATTATGTTATAGTTTTAGATAGATAGTGTCAATAAGAAAGGATTGTCAAACATGCATTCAAGTGAATTGTATAATTTACATCTAGAAATCAAGGAACTAAGCAGCCTCTCACAGGAATTGGTGGAACCTTTATTGGTTAAATATGATTTAACTTCTGTACAGTATCGCGCATTGCAATTAATTGTCTTGACTGAATCCATAGCGGTAAAAGATGTTTCGAATCATTTAAAAATCAAACCTGCAGCAGGAACTGCACTAATTGACCGGCTTGAACGGAAGAAGTTGATTGAGAGGGTACACAGTGAGGATGATCGGCGGTTCGTTTTTATCCAATCCACCGAAAGTGGAAGTAAAACCTATCATTCCATAAATAAGTGTTTTGCCAAAATCTTTCGTGACTTTTATAGCGTCCTAAATGAAGAGGAAACGCAACGGCTCAAACAAATCGTTGGGAAACTGACCGAACATGCATCGTCTTGCATAGAGAATAAAATATAGTCTTCCTGACGTGTATAGTTTCCATTATAATAGAAAGAAGAAAGACTAAAGCAGTGAATTCCACTGTTTTTAGGAGGTTAATTATCAGAATAATTAAAAAATATCCGAATTAGTCATTCCCCTGAGTATAACGGTTAGATTTATTCAATGATTCTTTAAATGATGTAAGAAATCCATTAAAGAAGATATGACTTTTGGAAAATGAATATGTATCAAAAAGGTTAAGAAGTTTTTTTCTCAATGACTCATCATGGCGAACCAGGCAGAGGAAGTGTGCTGTAAGCAGAGAATCACAAAAGAAGGAGATGGTAAAATGTTTTCCCCATTAACCCCAATGGATTGGAAGCGCAGGGCCGTAAAATATTATCCTCATAAAGTGGCAGTCATCGATGAAGAGAAAGAGTTTACATACAAGGAATTCGGGCAGCGGATAGATCAACTTTCCAAAGCACTGTATTCTTCGGGAATTGAAAAAGGCGACCATATTGCAGTAATGTTGCCAAATACGCATTATATGTTGGAATGTTTTTATGGCATTTGTCAAATGGGAGCGGTAATGGTTCCTTTGAATTATAGACTTGCTGCAGAGGATTTGGAATATATCATCAAGCATAGCGATTCAAAAATGTTGATTGTCGATGAAGAATTCACCGCTCCGATCGAAAAGATCATTACTAGACTTTCATTGGAAAAAATCATTATCGTGCCTGTTGAAGGACATGAAACCACTTTACCTGGAATAGACTATGAAAATTTCATTTTACATGCAATTGATGAAGCACTGCCAGAGGTTATAATCGATGAAAATCAACTTTTGACTATAAATTATACGAGTGGAACGACTTCAAAACCAAAAGGGGTAATGTTAACCCATCGCGGGAATTACATGAACGCAGCTAATTTCATTTATCACCTTGGAGTGAATCATGACGATGTATACTTACATACCCTGCCGATGTTTCATGCTAATGGCTGGGGAGGTGTATGGTCGGTAACGGCTACTGGCGGGACTCATGTATGTTTAAGGAAAGTCGATCCCCCTCTTATCCTAAAATTATTCGCCCATCATAATATTACATTATTATGTGGGGCACCTACTGTCGTCAATATGCTAGTGAATGATCCTAAAGCAAAAGAAACAAATATCAAAGTGCGCCCAAGGATGGCAACAGCAGGTGCACCTCCAGCAGCAGCGCTTATACAAAAGGCACAAGGAATCCTTGGTTTGAATATGATTCACGTATATGGATTAACAGAAACTTCACCTTTCATCCTATATAACGAGTGGAAGGATGAGTTTGAGGCTAAATCGGCGGACGAACAAGCAATAATAAAGGCAAGACAAGGGATTGAATTGGTTTTCAATGGGGAAACGATGGTAGTCAATCAAGATGGGAAAGAAGTCGCTTGGGATGGAAAGGAACTGGGGGAAATCATTACTCGCGGCAATGTTGTAATGGAAGGATATTATAAGGATCCGGAAAAGACGGCCGAAGCAATTAGGGATGGCTGGTTTCATACAGGGGATCTGGCGGTGACCTATCCTGATGGATATATTGAAATACAGGACAGGGCTAAGGATTTAATCATTTCCGGGGGAGAAAATATTTCTTCTACAGAGGTGGAAGGGGTATTGTATAAACATCCAGATGTTCTGGAGGCGGCGGTCATTGCCATCCCAGACGATAAGTGGGGAGAAACGCCTAAGGCAATCATTGTGCTGCACCCCAATGCGGAAGTGACAGAAAATGAGATCATTACCTTTTGCCGCTCTAAAATGGCTCACTTTAAAGCACCGACAACAGTTGAATTCGTAGAGTCTTTACCGAAAACGGCAACAGGTAAGCTACAAAAATACCGTTTAAGGGAAATCCATTGGAAAGGATCGAAAAAGGTAAATTAAAGGCTTGCATTATAGGAACAGTTGTCAAAAAAAGTTAATATCGAATAAAGTACGGCAAATAACAGACCAAGAATGCTTTTAAAATAGCATCCTTGGTCTTTATTATTATGGAAAGAACCATATCCTCTGTATTACTGAGAACCAGGTAGAGTAATTAACGAGGGTCCCAATGAAAGGTTTGACTTAGTGCAATATATATTCGTTATTTTAGATAAACTTGTTTTTTTACCATTAGCATAGACTGATACATGATAAGCGTATTTTACCGGAAAAATAAGCTGCTATTAAACTATTAGGGCTGCCAGCGGGTGTGATGCCAGTGCAGTATAAGTTTCAAAACAGTGATGATTGTACTTATCTCAATAAAGTTCTCTTTAAAAGTATTATTTCTGGATAATTAGAGTAGAGACTTACATCAATCGTTATTTTGTAACAATTCGTAAAGAATAGACGGTAAATTTAAAAAAACCTTAATGAGATCACGCTATAAGGAAGAAACTAATAAGCACATAGAAAAATAAGTGATAATCCATTAAAAATTCTGTAAATTTAAATCAAACATTATAACGTTATATTGATTAGTTCAACAAAATATGATAATCTATTTTTGTAAAGAGAAATGAAATGAATTCTTACACAATTCAGTGTAACCGTATACAAAGTACTTGCAATCGATAGGATGTACCGAAAAGGATGAGGGAAATGACAGATACGTTAGTTTTGAAGAATGTAAAGATATTAGAGGGAAATGCAGCAGATATCATACTGGAAAATGGGATGATTAAAGAAATCGCACTTCCAGGAACTGCAACAGGGGATAAGATAATAGATTATGATCAAAAAGTTTTTGTTTCCAGCGGATGGATTGATATACATGTACATGCTTTCCCGGAATTCGATCCTTATGGTGATGAGGTCGATGAGATTGGATATAAAACGGGTGTAACAACGGTCATTGATGCGGGAAGCACGGGGGCAGATAGGATATCTGATCTCGTTAACAGCTGTGAAAATTCCAAAACGAATGTTTTCGCCTTTCTGAATATTTCGCGGATTGGCCTGAAAAGGATTGATGAGTTATCGGATATTTCATGGCTGGACGAAGGGGAATTAAGGAAGGCAATTTCCAAGTACGGGGATTTTGTCGTTGGACTTAAAGCGAGAATAAGTAAAAGCGTGGTTGGTCCAAATGGTGTCGAACCATTAAAAATCGCTAGGAAGTTCTCGGCTGAAACTGGTTTACCATTAATGGTCCATATCGGTTCAGGGCCGCCTGATATTAAAGAAGTCCTTGAATTACTTGAGGAAAAGGATATTATTACACATTTCTTAAATGGTAAAGCGAATAATTTATTTGATGAAAGAGAAGAGCCGCTGCCTGAGTTCAGTAAGGCGATTGAACGTGGTGTTCATTTGGATGTAGGTCATGGAACGGCAAGCTTTTCTTTTAAAACTGCAGAAATGTCGAAAAAGCGGGGAATACGCTTCAATACGATCAGTACGGATATATATCGGAAAAACAGAGAGAATGGGCCAGTTTTTAATATGGCAAATGTTCTTACAAAATTTTTGTATCTGGGTTATCCATTAAAGGAAGTAATAGATGCCGTTACGGTCAATGCAGCAGCTTGGTTGCATAAACCCGAGCTTGGCAGGATTTCAGCTGGGGATATTGCGAACTTGACCTTATTCTCGATCAAGAATGAGCCGACCCTTTTAATGGATTCCGAAGGAGAAAAAAGGATGGCAGAAAAAAGAGTTGTCGTAAAAGGAGTGGTTATAAATGGAGAATTCATTGAATGCTAAATACGGTTTGAAAAGAGTCATAAATGCAAGCGGAAGAATGAGTATATTGGGGGTTTCTGCCCCAACTGACACAGTGATGGACGCGATGAAAAAAGGTGGGCAAAATTATGTTGAAATTTCTGATTTAGTCGATAAGTCAGGCCAGCATATAGCGAATTTGCTTCATTCTGAAGCAGCTGTCGTCGTAAACTCAGCATCAAGTGGAATTGCGCTTTCAGTAGCGGCGATCGTTACTGAAGGAAATAGAAGGAAAAGCGAAAGGCTTCATCAAGATCTCATTCAAAAGAATGAAATCATCATGCTTAAAGGCCATAACGTTCAGTATGGTGCACCGGTTGAAACCATGATTTACCTTGGTGGCGGAAAATTGGTTGAAGTTGGTTATGCAAACGAAGGGAAGGCAGAACATATTGCGGATGCCATAAATGAAAATACTTCTGCCATTTTATACGTGAAATCGCATCATGCTGTTCAGAAAAATATGATATCGGTCGAAGAAGCATGGGAAGTGGCCAAAACGAATAATATCCCTCTGATTGTCGATGCAGCAGCGGAGGAGGATTTGGAAAAATATGTACAATTCTCCGACTTGGCCATTTATAGTGGATCAAAAGCCATTGAAGGACCCACATCCGGTATCGTTGCTGGCAGAAAAAAATATATCGAATGGGTAAAGGTTCAATTGCACTGTATCGGAAGGAGCATGAAGGTTGGAAAGGAAACTACCTTTGGGCTGCTTCAGGCATTGGATGAGTATTTCGTCAAGACGGATAATAGCGAAAAAGAAAAAGCTAGTTTACAAGTTCTCACATCACTTGAATCCATTGAGGGCGTAAAAGTAACGATAGTTCAGGATGAAGCAGGCCGTGCCATATATAGAGCACGTATTTCCATTGATCCTTTAATAACGGAAACAACGGCGAAGGAAGTGAACGAGCAGCTCAGAAATGGGGATATCGCCATTTACACACGTGATTATGGGATACGGCAAGGCTTTTTCGATATAGATCCGCGTCCATTGCAAGGTGATGATATACATGTCATTGAAGCACAATTAAGAACCATATTAGGAGGAAAACAGGGATGACAAACATAAACAAACGGTTATTGAATGATCGTGTAGCCTTAAATGTACTGGCAAATAGTGTAGAAAATGCAGTGGAAGTCTTTGAAGCAGCGGAAGGCCATGTATTGGTTGGTGTACTCTCAAAGGATTATCCAACTGTGGAAGCTGGTGTTATAGCAATGAAAGAATACGGGGAAGCCATTGATGAGGCCGTTTCTATAGGATTGGGCGCGGGCGATAATAGACAGGCAGCGGTTGTCGCAGAAATAGCAAAATACTATCCAGGCAGTCATATTAACCAGGTTTTTCCTGCTGTTGGTGCTACGAGGGCCAATTTAGGTGAGAAGGACAGCTGGATAAATTCACTTATTTCTCCAACTGGGAAAGTAGGTTACGTGAATATATCCACTGGTCCAGTAAGTGCAGGTGCAAGTGAAACTGCCATTGTGCCTATCAAAGCTGCCATTGCCCTGGTTCGCGATATGGGAGGAAATGCTCTGAAATATTTCCCGATGAAAGGCCTGAAGCATGAAGATAAATATCGTGCTGTGGCAAAAGCTTGTGGTGAAGAGGGATTTGCTTTGGAACCAACAGGTGGAATCGATTTAAATAATTTCGAGACTATACTAGAAATCGCATTAGAAGCAAAAGTGCCTAAAGTCATTCCCCATGTATATTCTTCCATCATCGATGAAGAGACTGGAAAAACGAATGGGGAGGATGTACGGAAATTATTAGCCATAACTAAAAAATTGGTTGAAAAATATGCCTAAAAGGATTGTGGCATTCGGGGAAGTAATGATGCGTTTGCAGGTACCAGGGCATGAATTGCTATCACAGGCCAATACTCTGCAATACTCCTTTTCAGGCACGGGGGTAAACGTTGCTTCTGCGATGACAAAGCTAGGACATGAGGGGAATCTTGTGACAAAGTTACCGGATAACCCCCTTGGGGATTCCGCGATTTCATCTTTGCAGCGATTAGGAATTGGAAGGAACTTCATCTCTAGAGGTGGCAAATACTTGGGGATGTATTTTTTGGAAAATGGTTTTGGACAGCGGGCGAGCCGTGTCACATATTCCAATCGATTGGAAAGCAGTTTTAATACAGCCTCCTTATCCGATTATGACATGGATATGATTTCGGAAAGTACGGATATCATCCATTTTTGCGGAATCACGCTTGCAATGGCGGAAAATGTACGGGAAAGTATGAAGGTGCTGGCTAGAAAAGTCAAAGAAAAAGGCGGTACAGTCTGTTTCGATTGCAACTACCGCCCCTCTTTATGGGAGGGAGGTTATGCTGACGCAAAGCCTCATTATGAAGAAATGCTTTCTTTGGCTGATATCGTCATGATGAATGAGAAAGACGCCCTATATATTTTAGGAATGAAGTCTGAAGGTTCCACAAGGGAAGAACAGCTAATCGAGTTGATCCCTGAGGTGGCAAAGAAATTCAATATTCAGTCGATAGCAGGGACACATCGTTCAATCAACAGTGATAATAGCCATACGTTGAGGGGGTATATATACAAGGAAGAAACATTTTACTTTTCCGATATCCTATCATTTTCCGTATATGATAGAATAGGTTCAGGCGATGCTTACACCAGCGGAATCTTACATGGAGAATTACTGGGATATTCCCCTGAAAAGACAGTTTGGTTTGCGGCTGTTTCAGGAATGCTGGCATGTACTGTCGTTGGAGATACTCCTTTGGCAACCGAAAAGGAGATACTCTCGGCAATGGAAGGTAAAATGGAAGATATTAAGAGATAAAAGGCAGGAGATTAGGAATGAATGTGAACAGAAAAAATGGACCGATGTATTTGCAGATAAAAGAAATATTAAAGGATCGTATTTTACATGGGGTTTATGCCATTGACACAAACATTCCCTCTGAGCCTCTTTTGGAAGAAGAATTTAACGTAAGTAAGGTCACTGTCCGTAATGCAATCAAAGAACTCGTGCAAGAGGGGTATGTTGAAAAGAAAAGCGGCAAGGGCACTAGGGTCATAGCTAATGGTGCGATTGTCAAACTTTCCAAAGGAAAGCGTTTCACAGAGCTGTTGGTGGAGGAAGGGCACTCCATTTTAAAAAAGGTGTTAAACATAAGTCATATTGACCTTTCTTCAGACTCTAAGCTGCATTCTCTATTTGGTGACCATTGCATAAGTATCGAACGGATATATTTATTGGACAATGAACCTTATATTTACTTTACACATTATGTTTCACTCGATATGAACGAAGAAGATATGAAAGAGGTCCAGATCAATTCTTTGTACCGCTTTTTGGAAGATCAAAACGTCAAACTTGAAACATTCAGAGATGAGTTTGCCGTTGCTATCGCTCCGGATCACATTTGCGAAACACTGAAAATCGAAAACAATAGTCCTGTACTAAAAAGGATTCGGATTTCCAGTGATGGGGACGGAAATGTTATGGAATACAGTGAAGGGTATTACAACACGGCTAAACAGAACTACATTGTGACATATAATGAGCCGGTACAATAATTCAATTATTGTATTGGTTTGATTGTAAGCGATTTCAATAGGGTGGGGAGAACATATGGATCTATATTTATTAGGAATCACGCTGATAGCTATCGTAATTGTTATTTTGGGGGTATCATGGTGGAAATGGCATGCATTCATTAGCTTGACTGTAGCCAGTTTATTTTTAGCGGTTTTTTCTGGACTGCCGATGGACAAGATTGTAGGAGCATATGAAACGGGTGTCGGAGCGGTCCTTGGTCACCTTATTGGAATATTGGCTTTAGGGACCATCTTAGGAAAAATGATGTCCGACTCTGGAGCCGGTATGCAGGTTGCTGACTTTTTCATTAATAAATTTGGCGTGAAGAACCTGCCATGGGCCATGCTTTTATCTGGTTTCATCATAGGCATTCCGGTATTTTTTGAGGTTGGTTTAGTAATATTGCTGCCTTTGGTCATTTCCATTCGGAAATCAACTAAAGTGAACATCTTGTTAATTGGTATTCCAGTACTTGCTGGTTTATCGATCGTACATGGGTTGGTACCTCCGCATCCGGGAGCCATGACAGCTATTGGGATCTATAATGCAAACATGGGACACGTACTTCTGTACTCATTGATCATCGCATTCCCGACTGCTGTAATTGCCGGACCTCTATTCGCAAAATGGGTTCAAAAACGGGTTATTCCTGTTGGTGAACCGGAATTGATCCGGGTGGTAACAAAGTCAAGTGGATTACCAGGGACAGGAGTTTCGTTCTTCATCATCCTTTTGCCTGTATTGTTGATGGTTTTAACTGTATTGGCGCCTTATTTGCCGCTACCGGGTTCCATTGAAAAATTCTTATTGTTTATCGGAAGTCCGGTGATTGCCCTATTAATCTCCTGTTTTGCTGCTTACTATTTCTTGGGCTACAGACAGGGAATGGACAAATCGCTAATTAAAAAGTTGACGGAAGAATGCTTATTGCCATTAGCCTCCATAATCCTTATTATCGGTGCTGGTGGAGGATTCAAGCAAATTTTAATTGATAGTGGCGTAGGGACTGCAATTGCTTCCATGTCTGAAGAAATTTCTTTATCACCGATCATTCTTGCATTCCTAGTGGCCGGATTGATTCGGATTGCCACGGGTTCTGCAACCGTCGCTTTGACCACGGCAGCAGGAATCGTTTCACCGGTCGTTGCCAATATGACAGGTGTAAATCTAGAATTACTCGTTATTGCCACTGGCGCAGGATCACTTATGTTTTCCCATGTTAATGACGCCGGTTTCTGGTTAGTAAAAGAATATATGGGACTAACCGTTAAAGAAACATTCAAAACATGGACAGTCATGGAAACCTTACTTTCCTTCGTGGCATTCGGTTTGGTTTTAATTTTGGATATATTCATTTAGTAAATAAAGGGTCTGAATAGGGGCATTTACCTCCTTGATCTGTTTTGGGGTGACAGATCAAGGAGGCTTTTATTTAGTTTTGAACATGTTGGGGAGGGAGTAAATGACTGGCTTAGTTCTTAAAGATAGGTCGATTGCGGAAATCAGAAACAAAAGTCATTCAGAATAGGAAGTAGTATGACAGTGACAAGGGTGTAGTTTCATCCGGAAGACGTTTGTTTTGCTCCTCTAAGATATAAGTCCTGACAGAGACTTCTATATTGAAAGATTGACAGCTTCCCGTTTACATATTCATTCTGAATATAATCCAGTAATTCATTGGCATGGTTAGGCTTTTGACGTTTTTCCTGAATATAATGGAGGATTAAAACTTCTATATTCACACACTCACCTTACTTGACAAGTATTTTTTTCCATTAACAATATAACATGGTAATTCAAAAAAATATCATTTTTAGAATATTTTAACTATCGACATATTTATACAAATAAAAGGAATGATTCGGGCTAGGGCTGGAAAATTGATAAAATATTATCGGGATATGCAAAAATAGAGCGATACCTACTGGTATGGACTCTTTCTAACTTTTATTCTACCGTGTTGTTTTTAAGTCGGCTCAAGAAAAAACCCTTGAAATTCAAGGGTTGGATAGTTCATCAAAGTGATAAAAAATGTTGGCGCTGATTTTACATGGGGCTTTAGCTTCATGCTTGTATCTTTTGTACAGGTATAGGTGATAAACGCAGCTCTGCGGCCTCTCTCTTAATGGAGAATAAATAAGCTGCCAAACCTAAGATGGCTGTAAAAATCAGCATGGCGATCGATGAACTGAAATCCCCGCCAGACAAGTCACGAAGCCATCCCATGATATAGCTCGAAAAGCCGCCCATGATATTCGTGAATCCAATTAGACCAGCGGCCCGTCCTGCCGTTTCAGGTGTTGAGTATTTTACCATGAGCATATTACTTAAATGGAACACACCGCCTTGACATCCCATTGCCAGTCCCATACATAGTCCGGCTAAAATAGGATTGGGGATGAAAATCGCTACAGTCAGAAAGACTGCCGTCAATGAAAATAGAATCGTGGCCATCAAACTTGGACGTCTGGTTTTGTCAGCCAGAAAACCGCATGCCAAGACAAACCCTAAAGCGAATAGCCAGGAAAGTGAAGTAATACTCGACATTCCTTCCTTTTCGAATCCTTTTGCTTCAATGAGGTATGTAGGAAGCCAAATGCTGATACCGAAAAATAAGAAGGAGCATACAAGCATGCCAAACCAAACAATCCAGAAACGATAATCTTGGGCGAAACTCTTATTCTCGGAGGCAGCGGTTTCTTTCACTTCATCATCCGTTTGGCGAATGAAAGCCAATTCCTCCTTACTTATACGGGGGTGCTCTTCTGGTGTATTCCGTGTCATAAAGATGAACATCGGGATATTTATAAATAAGTTGAACGCTGCAAGCATAAAGAAAGCTGCTTGCCAGTGGAGTAAAGATATCACGAGCACCAAAACAACGGCTCCCATTGCCGGACCTAAATAGTTACCGGTAAGCCATGATGCCTGGGCCCTCCCCAATTCGCGTTTATTAAACCAGTTAGAAATGAATTTGCCGGAAACCGGAATCATCATCCCCTCACCAAAACCAAGAATGATCCTGCTTATTAAAAACATTTCATATGAATTTGCCAGGCCTGACATAATCATCGTGAGTGTCCAAACGAATAAACCGGCAATGGCTGTTTTTCGGGCACCTAATTTATCAATGATGAAGCCCCAAAAAAGATTGGAAACTCCATAGGCAATGGTGAATACAAAAGATAGAAGACCGATCTTTGCATTTTTGTCATCGCCTGTCATACCGAGTGCATGCAAGAATTCAGGATCTGTTTGAATGATGGAAATGCCAACCTTATCAATTTGTCCGAAAAACCAAAAGAAAAAAATTGGAACGGCAATATACAACCATCTTTTTTGCCCATTTAACATAATACCATCTCCTTGTCGCTTTTTAGCATTCCTTAAAACACTTACCATTGAGAATAAGTGAATACGGGTTTTCCCTTTAGAAAGGTACTAGTTTTGATTGTTCATTTTAGAGCTTTCCCGCCTTTCTTTATAATTTTGATAGATAAAAAGTCACGGAAATGTTTTGTAAGGAAAACAAAGTTTTACTTTCTTAACGATAAATTAAAATAATTTGATTGTCAATTTAATATTTAGACTATTTTATATCTTTAGAATAAATAGATTTATAAGCGCTTTCATATCGAGAATAGAACTCCATTGCACCCTTTTGTACTTTCTTTGAGATATATTTAATCAAATGAGTGGAAGGACCTCTATCACGGACTTAAAAATGGAAGCATTTAATCTTTTGTGTCAAAAAAACAAATTATTATCAAATTATCAAAAATTCTGACTTATTGATATTGAATTTAAAATCAGGAAAATCTATAATTCATTTATATTGTTTTGTATATGAAATACTTAATATGGAAAAAAACATGATTTGGCATAAAATATCGATGTATTATAATTCTTTATTTGTTTTCATTTGTAATATTGGTTATATTTGGTTGAATCGATCTTTTCTATCGATACGTCAATTAAGCTAGGCCTTCCAAATAGTTTTATATATGTAAATATGCTTTAATTGACACATATACACTATTCTATTTAAACATGAAGAATAAGGGTAGAAGGAATGCCAATTAGAAGAATGCTCGATTCATTATCTGAAAAAAGGAAAGTAAAAGCGCTTGTTATCCTGCAGTGTTTGGGAAACAAGGAGATAGCAGCTCGGTCTTTCGATTGGCTCGGCTATGCTCTCGATTCTACTGGCCGTTTTCCGGAAGTGGTGAAAGCGTTGATCATATCTGATGCGACACGTTGGGCAGCTGTTGTTAGTATGGAAGAAAGTGAACGGAAATTTCTGAATAGATTACATTCCATCGAAACGTAAATCAGATGAACTTGCAAAGCAGAGGCAGTGCACTACTGGCGCCCATGTTTCTGTCTAGTAAGGAAGCGAAACGGATCTGGCCGCAAATACTTCCGTCAGGATACCGGTCATTTTCTTTCTCTTTATCAAGTTTAAACCAAGTGGACATCCTATCTTCATTATCTGTTCCGCCTTTGATCTTGTGTGGTGAACAGATAGTGAGTCAAAATTTTTTTGGACATTGATTCCTAATTCCGAGTTTTTCATTGTTCGGAAGTTCGGCCACTTATGTTATCAGCAGGATCCATGTGTGTTCAAGGATTATGGTACGGGTTTTACAGACAAAGGTATGCAACCATTGAAGTGTGCATCAAAAACATTCACCAAATGAACTTCCAGAAAAAAATGTACATATACTGCAAGTTCTTCTTTCTAGGTATGAAGAAAGCTTTACTGAATGGGTTATATTCAGGAGAAAATGAGATTTATTTACAACGGGGGGAATACTCGAATGGCAAGCGAAGAAAAAGAGAAAGAGAAATATAGTGCTAATTCATTGGTTAGAGGTTTGGAAATCATTAAGCTCTTTAATGAAGTACAGCCGAGTTTGTCTCTTTCAGAAATTGCAAAACAACTGGGAGTAAGCAGAACGGTACCATATCGTTTATTATTCACATTACAAAATATCGGTTATTTGTCTCAGGATGAACATACCAAACGTTATAGTTTAACGCCAAAGGTTCTTGAATTGGGATTCAGCTATTTGAATAGCTTGAAATTCCAGGAAATTGTCCAACCATATATGGAGAACTTGCGTGATGAAATCGGAGCCTCCTGCCATCTATCCATTTTGGATGGACAGGAAGTCGTTTATGTTGGAAGTGCCCCAATCAGAGGTGTATCCGCTGTCAATGTGAACATAGGTTTGCGGTTGCCGGCACATGCTTTGGCCAATGGAAAATTACTTTTGGCATATCAACCGAAAGAAATGCTAATGCAAATGTTCAAAATCTCAAATCTAACACCTTATACAGACAAAACACTCACCGCGCCGGGTGAGTTTCAAAAACAGCTGGATTCGATTCGGCAGAATGGTTATTCGATGACTAGCGGGGAATTCCACCCTGGCATTCGTTCTGTTGCAGCTCCGATTTTTGACAGGACTGGAAAAGTATTAGCTGCCTTGAATGTCGTGGCAACAGAGTCTGCTTATCAGGAGGATTTCATCGATAAAATTGCTTTGCCGAAACTTTTGGAAGTTTCTCGTCAGTTATCCGTTTATATGGGATATAGTGGGGTTAAGCCGTATCAACACGAAGATGTCTGAACATACTTGAGTCCCAATCTATCAATAAGTTAATAACCTCTTTCAAAAGTGTGGATCTCCCAATAGGGTATCCACACTTTTTTGTGTTTAAGAAAAGCGGATATTAGATTAACTTGTTTCAAGTTTATCCCGAAGCGCTGAGCGTTCGGATTATAAAAATAGTTTTAAATATTCTAAAAACTAATTGACAATGAAGCGGTTTCATTTTAGACTTAATTCATAGACAAAACAATGTTTTGCTTATGAAACATAATGCGATTTAGAAACAGCAAATAAGGGAGGAATTTTAAAATGACAAAAGAAGCTTTTTCAGTGAAGGATTTTGAAAAAAAATATGTTGCCCGATTGAAAGACCGTTCGCTTGATTGGGATGTCTTGAAGTTCCAAGAAGAAATCGATCCCGCTTATCGACGCGCACAGATGAGATATATAGGACGTGGTGCCACTGCCAATAACGATACGAATGTAATTGCAGGTGAACATTTCACTTTAAGTACAATGGTGCTGCCTCCGGGATGTATCGGTCCTTTGCACCTTCACGACGATGTTGAAGAAGTGTTTTTTATTCTAGAGGGTGAAGTCACTGCATTAATTCAAGAGGATAGCTACAGTGAAGTGCATGAAATTAAATTAAGTGCGAGAGACTGCATCAGCAGCCCACCAGGGGTTTATCGGGGAATTAGGAATGACGGGGATGTAGAAGCGCGCATGCTCGTTATGTTAGGGGCAGTGAAGCCTAATTTACCGACATATCCTGAAGGCAGTGAACTGGAAGAACTGCGTAAACAACGCTCTAAAGAAAGAGAAGCCATCATTAAAGACTGATCATTTAGCCGAAAAGGGCACCTGCATTATGAAAATTAATGAGGCGCCCTTTTCGATTAGATTGTTAAATATGGCCAATGCAAATTATCTAAAGGCCAATCTAAATTATGGGAGGTATAAAAAATGCTTGGGATTACTCATTTACGACATATAAGCATGATAACTCCGAATTTCGACGATCAAGCAGAGTTTTATGAAAAGGTTTGGGGACTGGATAGAGTGGATGTTCCGGAAGAGGAGAATACGGTTTATTTCCGCGGGGCTGGACCGGAACATCATATTTTAAGCCTTCACAAGGGAGAAAAACGAGGTTTGCATCATATAGCTTTTGGCATGGTCGATAAAAATGCAGTGGATCGTGCAGCGGGTATATTACAATCTAAGGGCGTTCGAATTATTGAACCACCTGGATATTTGGATGAAGCAGGTGCCGGTTATGGCCTGCGGTTTATTGATCCGGAAAACCGCGTGATTGAGCTCTCGGCTTGGGTGGAAGTACAAACGTCTATTTGGAGCAAGAAAAATGTTGACCCAGTGAAATTGAATCATGTTGTAATGAACACGAAGAATTTGGATATGATCGTTGAGTTTTACACGGATGTACTTGGTTTTAAAGTTACTGATTGGAGTGAGCACCAAATGTCATTCCTGCGATGCAACAGGAAACATCACTCCATTGCCTTCAATCAAGATGAGCATGCGTCAGTCAATCATATCGCATACGAGGTCGATTCCGTGGATGAACTGATGCGAGGAATAAGCAATGTGCGAAAAGCGGGCTTGTCAGAACTTTGGGGACCTGGACGTCATGGGCCTGGAGACAATATTTTCTGTTATTTTCAAGACCCAGGCGGTTTTGTTATGGAGTATACATGTTATCTGGAAACGATTGAAGATGAATCGGAGTGGAGAGCACGTGTATGGAAACGGGTTCCGCATTTAATGGATCAGTGGGGGATTGCAGGTCCGCCGAAACCAGAAGCCCGCAAAGCAATGGGAGGAGATCCCGATCCAGGCTGGGTTGATTCTCAGATAGATGATTCAGTCATGGCGGAAAAATGAGGAGGATATTGATTTCCTCCCATTATTCTTGTACGTAGCTAGGACATCGTTTAAGGAAAATGGCTTTGAAAAGGAGTGACGAGAGTGGATTTAGGATTGCAAGGAAAAGTTGCTGTCATAATGGGCGGCACGTCGGGCGTGGGATTAAAAACAGCAGAAATGTTTTTAGCTGAGGGAGCGAAAGTGGCTATATGCGGTAGAAGTGCAGAGCGTATGGAGAGTGCACAAACTCAATTGCTTTCATTTGGTGAAAAGGCAGATATTTTTGCATCAACATGTGATGTCACCTCAAAATCGGATGTGGATTCTTTCATTAATGGTACCGCTGAGAGGTTTGGCGGAATCGATATATTGGTGAATGCAGCCGGTCAAAGCGTGATGGGTCACTTTTTTGACATAACGGATGAGCAGTGGGAAGAACAGATTCAGTTAAAGTTCTTTGCCATCATATATGCCGTTCGTGCTTCGCATCCCCATTTAGTGAAAAGGGGAGGAGGGCGGATCATTAATATTAATGCAACGCTTGCTAAAGAACCTGAACGTCATATGGTAGCGACTGCAGCAGCAAGGGCTGGTCTCCTTAATCTAAGCAAAACCTTGTCCCAGGAATTGGCTTTTGACAATATATTGGTTAATTCAGTGAGTCTTGGATTGATCCGGACGGATCAATGGGAGCGAAGAAGATTGAAAAATGCACCTGATATGGACCCTGAAGAGTATTACGGAGACCTTGCGAAAAAACGGAATATCCCTCTTGGCCGTGTAGGTGAAGCGGAAGAAGTGGCCAGTGTCATCGTTTTCCTTGCTTCAGACAAAGCAAGTTATGTAGCGGGTTCGACGATTGAGACGGCAGGAGCGATCGGAAAGGCACTATAAATATATTACTAAAAAAGGTAGGATAACGCGATGAAAATACAAGAAGAAATAGAGTTTACGACTGCCGATTCCATCGTAAAGGAGCTTGTTCAAGCAGGAGTGGAAGCTGCTTTCGGGATTGTCAGTATTCACAATATGCCAATCTATGATGCAATTCTTAGAGAAGGAAGCATCAAACTCATTTGTTCACGCGGTGAGAGCGGTGCCGTGAATATGGCTGATGGATATGCCCGCGCCACTGGGAAATTGGGTGTAGTGATTACAAGTACCGGAACAGGGGCAGGAAATGCTGCTGGTTCACTAGTGGAAGCATGGGCAGCTGGTGTCCCCCTTCTTCATCTTACCGGTGAGGTGGCTTCTTCTTATCTTGGTACAGGTAAAGGATACATACATGAGTGTAAAGACCAGCTTTCAATGATGAGCGGAGCTTGTAAAAATGCAGTGAGGCTTAGAAACCCTGACCAATCAGCAGCAGTGGTAAGGAAGGCGATCCAAGAAGCTTTAACTGCACCAACGGGCCCGGTTACATTGGAAATCCCGATTGACTTTCAATCGGCGATCATAGAAGATCTTTCACTCGAAGGGCTGCGGCCTTCAACATCTGAAACAAATTCATTGCCATTTATTCCTGAACAAGCCGTGCAAAAAATGGTAGGCGCACGCCGTCCTGTAATATGGGCTGGTGGTGGAGTCATCAGTGCTAATGCTTCGCAAGAGCTGCAAAAATTAGCGGAACTCCTTGGTGCAGCGGTTATAACAAGTCAGTCAGGAAAAGGTGCGATTCCAGAAAACCATGAACAATGCATCGGACATTTTGCAGCATATGAAACAACAAAAGAGTTTTTAAGAAATGCAGATTTATTGATTAGTGTAGGTGTAAGGTTTAGGGGGAATGAAACATCCAATTGGAAAGTGCCGGTGCCACAAGAACATATAGCGATCGATGCGGATTGGCAGGCCATTAACCGGAACTATAAAGCTTCGTTAGGTTTGGTTGGCAATGCGAAAGATATGCTGGCTGCCATCAATCAAAAGCTCGAAGAACATTCAGTTCATGCGGAACCTTCTTATTTACAAGAAGTTCTTTCGCTTAGAAATGAAGTGCGCGCTCAACTCAGGGAAACGCTTGGGCCTTATGAGCAATTTGTGGATGGCATGAGGGAGATATTACCAGACGATACCATTCTGGTTCGTGATGTAACCGTACAGGCAAACGTTTGGGGCAGCCGTTTATTTGAAATCTATGAACCGAGAACATCCATTCATGCATCAGGCGGCGGAATTGGTCAAGGTCTTCCAACAGCAATCGGTGCCCAAATGGGGTGTCCAGATAAGACCGTCGTTTTAATGGCTGGAGACGGTGGGTTTATGGTGAATGTCGGGGAAATGGTCACGGCAGCCGAAGAAAACTTACCAGTTATCATCGTATTGTTCGATGACTCAGGCTATGGGGTTCTTCGCAATATTCAAACAGCCGCATATGGTCGTCAGGTAGCCGTGGATTTATTGAGTCCTGATTTTGTGAAACTGGCTGAGTCCATGCATTTTGATGCTGTCCGTATTGGTTCTGGAGATGAATTCATATCCGAACTGAAAAAGGCAAAGGAAAGACGTAAACCTTCAATGATCGTTGTTGATATGGAAGCTGTGGGGCCTATGGCCAAGCCATTTGGCGGACCGCCAGGAGCTGCGGAAGCGTTCAAGCCCAAAAAACTATAAGGAGGATTGAGAATGATTTCGACATACCCATTTGTTTCAGGAAAATATCTAGTTAATGGAGAATGGATAGAATTACCGGAGAAAGTCGATGTAGTAAATCCGGCAAATACATCGGAAGTAGTTGGCCAGGTGGCAAAATGCTCTGAAGAAATCGTGAATGACGCGATTGAAGCGGCAGAAATTGCTTTTGAAAAGTGGTCTCGCTCTGATATTGAGGAACGGGCTAACCGGATGAACACTGCTGCAGACGAACTTTCAAAAGTAATCGAGGAAAATGTTACAGTGTTTGTACGTGAAAATGGCAAAACACTTGTAGAAGCTAAAAAGGATTTACTGCGCTGTGTTGAAGTCATGAAGGGCTGTGCAGCAGAGTTACTTGATTGGTGGAAGCCTGAAGTGCTCCCTGGAAATCAAAAAGTCCAGATCCGAAGAAGGGCAAGAGGTGTCACGGCAATAATCACACCGTGGAATTCTCCGATGATATTAACATTTAAACGGGTTATACCTGCTGTTTTAGCAGGCAATGCCGTTGTCGTAAAACCTGCAACGAATTGTCCTTTAACGATAATGACCTGTTTAAAAGTAGTTGCTGAACATTTTCCTCCAGGAGTCATCAATATAGTCTCAGGATCAGGAAAAGCAATTGGCGACAAACTATGTTCCGATTCACGCGTACGGACATTGGCGTTTGTCGGAAGTACGGAAACCGGAAAAGATATCATGCAGAAATCAGCTGGAAATCTGCAAAAAGTATATATGGAACTTGGCGGAAATGATCCTGCCATCATTTTGGAAGATGCCAATATGGATGAAGCCGCTATCAAACGTTTGAGGATAGGGATTTTACGAGTAGCCGGTCAGGTCTGTTCTGCAGTAAAAAGAGTGTACGTCCAAAAATCACGTTATGAAGAGGTTGTGGAAAAGCTGACCAAAGAGTTTAGCCGGATGGTAATTGGTGATGGCATTCAGCCTGACGTGACTATGGGTCCATTGAATAATAAAGCACAATATGACTTTGTGAATGGCTTGATCGAACGTACGGCTAAATCAGGAGGAAATATAATCACGACTGGCATTCAGTTGAATCCTGAGACTTGGAATAAAGGTTATTATATGCTTCCTTCCATTATTACTGGTGTCGATCAGCAGAGCGAATTGGTTCGGGTAGAACAATTTGGACCCATCATTCCAATTTTACCTTTCAATGATATTGATGAAGCTGTAAAATTAGCGAATGATAGTGAGTTTGCGCTGCGTGCATCTGTTTGGACCGAGAATGAAGATATCGCTGTCGAAATGGCAGATCGCCTTGAAGCTGGTGCGGTTTTCCATAATAATCATACCGTTTTCAGCGACTTGGCTCTGGATTTCCCTGGCTTAAAAGAAAGTGGTGTTTCCCGGGAAACAAGACATTGCGGGTTGGAATTCTTTGCGGACTCATACGGGTTTGCTGATTGAGGAAGGATGAAACTACATGAAATTAGGTTTAATCGGGTGCGGTAATATCGGAAAATTTCTGCTTCAGGCCATTAATAACGACGGGCTACTTCCAGGTGGGAAAATTGTTGCGATTTATGCCCGCCGTGAAGAAATAGCGGCACAACTAGCTGAAGAATTCACGACACAGGCATATAGTGATGTCGATGAACTCCTTAAATCCGATGTAGATTTAGTCATAGAGGCTGCAACGATCGAAGCAGCTGAAGAGTATGCATTGAAAGTGCTTAAAAGCGGGAAGGATCTCTTGCTGAGCAGCATTGGCGTGATGGCGAATACTGCCTTTGAAGAACAATCAAACCAGATTTGCAAAATGAATAATGTGAATATTCTCCTTCCGTCTGGTGCGATTGGAGGTCTCGATGTACTTAAGTCGGCAAAAGCGGTGAATGGCCTTGAATCTGTTTGCATCACCACAAGAAAACCGCCAAACGCATTGCCTGCAGGTACTACAGTGACAGAAGAAACGGTATTATTTGAAGGATCTGCTGCAGAAGCGATCAAACAGTTTCCGAGAAACATTAATGTTGCGATTGTGCTGTCCTTGGCTGGTCTTGGATCTGAAAAGACGAAAGTGAAAATCATTGCCGATCCAAATGTGTTAAAAAACAATCACCTGATAGAAGCGTCAGGTTCGTTCGGGAAACTGAAACTGGAAGTGGAAAATGATCCGATGCCAAATAATCCGAAAACGAGTTATCTAGCGGCATTAAGTGTTTTGGCTACTCTGCAAAATAAGGAAAAGAGCGTTCAAATCGGTTAAGACTTATGATTTAAAGCTTGGAAGGGAGAGAAAAAGTATGCTTAAAACTGATAAATCCTTAGAAGAAATGTCGAAACAGCAAGTTATTAACTATCTGAACGAAACGGTTAAACCAGAGGAAGGCGCTATACCTGCATACCTCCTTGGAGACCCAAAGGTTTATGATATAGAACATGAAAAAGTGTTTTTGAAAACATGGGTTTTTATCGGTCATGATTCTGAAGTACCCAACAAAGGAGACTTCATGACCCGTGAACTGGCTGGCTACTCGCTCATCATCACTCGTGATGCTGAAGGGGAAATCAGGGCGTTTTATAATATGTGCACGCATCGCGGAATGAAACTATGCCGTGCAGATAAAGGGAACAAGTCATTATTTACGTGTCCTTATCATGGGTTTAATTTCAAAAACACTGGTGAGCTCGTAGGGGTGCCATTACAAAAGGACATATATGGGGGCAACCTTGACCGGGCGGAAATGGGCCTTCACAAAGTGAAGCTTGAATCCTATAAAGGTCTTTTATTTGGAACTTGGAATGAAGATGCAGAGCCGCTTGAAGAGTTTCTTGGAGACATTAAATGGTATTTGGATATACTCGTAGGTCGTGCAGAAATGGAAGTAATCGGGGTTCCGCAAAGATTCGTTGTTAATTCCAACTGGAAAGTTGGTTCCGATAACTTTGTTGGTGATTCCTATCACACGATGGTCACACACGGATCCATTGCCAAACTGGGCATGGTGCCCAATGCTACCTATTCAAAGCGTGGTTTTCAAATCCATACGGAAAACGGGCATGGACTGAACTTAGGGACACCTAACCCTGAATTCGCTTTTCCGGAAGAATTGAAAGATGAATTTAAAACTAATTTGTCTGAAGAACAATATGGAGTATTATCAAACTTAAAGAATATGATTGGGAACGTTTTCCCCAACTTATCATTTTTAATATCCCATACAAAAATCAAAGACCAATTCATATCCAACACTTCAATTAGAATGTGGCGGCCAATCGGTCACAATAAAATGGAAGTGATCGCTTGGATGCTCGTGGAAAAGAACGCCTCCCAAGATTGGAAAGATAGATCAAGAGATTCATTTATATTGACCTTTAGCCCATCCGGTATTTTCGAACAGGATGATACGGAAGTGTTTACGGATATTACTGAAGCAGCCCAAGGCCCAATGCCTTTCCTAAAGAATTTAACCTACAATTATACAATGGGGCTTCATCGTGAACCAGTTGATTTTATAGGACCGGGTGTTGCTTACGATGATAAATTCACTGAAGCGAGCCAAAGGAATTTTTACAAGTACTGGCTTGAATTAATGACGAAATGATAAGCGGGAGGGGGAACGGAAATGAATGTGGAGAAAATGTTGCTCAAATGTGAATTTGAACAGTGGCTGTATGATGAAGCTCAACTGCTGGATGATATTGAATTTGATGATTGGTTCGATTTAATGCACTCGAGCTTGCGTTATCAAATGCCTGTACGTGTTAATAAAGAAGGGGTGGAACGCCCGGATTATTCAACGGAAATGTTTACATTTAATGATGATATTGAGCTGCTTAAACTGCGCGTGGATCGTTTGAAAACGGATTATGCTTGGGCGGAAATACCGCCGTCAAGAACACGGCGTTTTGTCTCTAATGTACGCGTTAAAGACTATGTTGAAGGTGAAAAGGCAGTCGTCAAGAGCTATCTGCTTATCTATCGAAGCCGCAGCACGGATATTCAACATGATTTGATTTCGGGGGAACGAAATGATGAATTCATTTTCGAAGAAGGTAAATGGAAACTTTCCAAACGGATATTCATTGTTGATCAATCAACGATAAATACCAGAAATCTTGCTATCTTCGTATAATTATTGACTTGGATTAAAAGAGATAACGAGGAGGCTGGTTACAATGGCAATGGCGTTAAAGGATAAAGTAGTGTTGATTACCGGGGGCAATTCAGGTATCGGAGAGGCTGTCACTAGACGTTTTATACAAGAAGGGGCAAAAGTCAGCATCATCGGCCGCTCGATAGAAACGCTAAAGAAAATGAAAGAGGAATTTGGTGAAGAGATTCTCATTAACCAAGGCGATGTAAGCAAATATGAAGACAATGAGAGGGCTGTCCAGGCCACAGTCGAGCAATTTGGAAAGCTGGACGTTTTCGTTGCTAATGCAGGTGTCTTTGATGGATTTGCTAAATTTGCCGACGTAACTCCCGATGCACTTTCCGAAGCATATGATTTTTTGATCAATATTAACGTTAAAGGATCTTTCTTCGGTGCTAAAGCCGCTCTTGAAGAATTGCAAAAATCGAATGGCAATATTATTTTCACCGTATCCGGTGCTAGTTTTTATCCGGATGGCGGCGGGGTGTGGTACACAGCAAGCAAACATGCCCAAATAGGGTTGATGCGCCAACTCGCCTATGAACTTGCTCCTAACATTAGGGTGAATGCTGTAGCGCCTGGTGGCACTCTGACAGCATTATCGGTCATTCCTCCCCTACGTCCATTCGTTAAAATAGTGGATAATGAAACGAAGGCAAATAGCATTAAAAAAAGAAACCCTCTTCAGCTTGCACAGATGCCCGAAGATCATGTAGCTGCATATGTCCTGTTAGCATCGGACGCAGCGCGTGCAATTACCGGCGAAGTAATCTCCAGTGATGGAGGATTGTCAGTTCGCGGACTGGGTTGAGTTCATTACAAAATAAACTATGGGAAGAAGGTTTATAAGTATGGCTGAATCACTATTGGGCAATAGGAATATTAATCAACTCGCATTTGTTGTAAAAGATATTGAAGCTGCTAATATAGCCTTCACAAGACTGCTAGGCATTAAGAAGTCAGAACCATTTCTAACTGGTGACAGTTCTGTTTCGAAAGTCACTTTTAGAGGTGTACCAACGGAATCACAATCCAAACTGGCTTTTCTGAATACACCAACCGTCCAATTTGAACTAATAGAACCCGATAAAAATCCAGGAACGATGCGTGAGTTCCTGGATGAAGTAGGTGAAGGGATCCACCATATAGCTTTTGACGTTGACTCTATCCAAAAGAGGCTGCCAATCATGGAGAAAAGCGGATACCCAGCTTTGCAAACGGGTGAATTCACTTCAAGTGACGGCCGGTATGTATATGTGGATACACTGGATGATCACAAAACGTTAGTTGAACTGCTTGAAAGTTCAGAGCCAAGAAAAACGGCATGGGAGAGACCAGAAGATGCAAGCGTTCAGCCGCTATTAGGGACTAACAAAGTGGAACAGCTTGCGTTAGTTGTAAAAGACCTGGATGCGGCTGCAGATGCATATTGTAAGTTGTTGGGTATTGAAAAACCTCCCATCATTCATTCTGGTTCAACCGATATTACAAACGTGATTTACAAAGAAAAGCCCACTGAAGGAAAATCAAAATATATGTTCATCGATACCCCGTTAATTCAAATTGAATTGATCGAGCCGGGCGAATCACCTAGTACGTGGAAAGATCATCTTGAAACATATGGTGAGGGTGTTCACCATATCTCTTTTGTCGTAAAAGACATGGAGGATAAAATGAAGATGTTAGAAGAAATGGGCTATCCGGTCATACAGACAGGTAACTTTTTTAACGGAAATGGCCGATATGCCTATATGGATACAACATCGACCTATAAAGTGATTATTGAACTGTTAGAACGTTTTGATGAGTAAACATGTAACAATTGATCATTAATTAGGTTTCCGGATACAAATGCCAGAGCACTTGGAACTTACATAATCAGGAATAATGAACTCCAGTGGTCATTAAATCGAAAATCTAGCCATTTTCCCTCCTAATCAGCTGATTAACTTTCTAGACAAGTGAAACCGTAAAAAGCATATACAAGGCAATGGGCAGAAAGGGGACTTCAACCATGGCCTTGTACGGTTGGCATAATAGTGAAAAATTTAACAACAAAACGGAAAAAAATAATTGACAAACAATTTGGAATATTAATATTATTGAAAGTAGTTAGTGGCTTGAATTTTTTTAAACTAAGATGTATACATGTATGCAGGTAAAAAAGTAGGGAGCAAAAGGTTAAAAAAATTTGTAAAATTGGGGGCTGGAAAAATGGAGATATCCGGAAAAATAAACTTTGATTATAGCGCAGAAGTGATTTGGGAAGCCATGCATAATCCGGAATTGCTCAAGAATGCTATTCCAGGATGTCAAGACCTTTCATTAGTTGCAGATGGCGAATATGATGTTGGACTTAAGCTTGGTGTTGCAGCTGTAAAAGGTGACTACACGGGAAAGGTGAAATTGAAGGATTTGGAAGTGCCTTATCAGTATATTTTAAATGCTGAAGGAAGCGGGAAGCCAGGTTTTGTTTCTGCTGAAATGGACTGTAAAATCATTCCTGATGGTGATGGTTGTCAATTGATTTGGGAATGCAACGCAGATATAGGTGGAATGATCGCTGGTGTGGGAAGCAGGGTTATTGGTGGTATTGCAAAATTCATGGCAGGTAAATTCTTTAAAGATATGGAGAAACAGTTAAAAACTCATCAAAGAATTTAATGCCGGTCATTCAAACCATTTAAAAGGTGTATACGAATGGAGGGGTTCCTATCAAACCAGCTACGTTTAATTACCTTCGGCCTTCGAGCTTGGAAGAAGCTGTGCACTATTTATCAGAATACGGGGAAGATGCGAAAATTTTATCCGGCGGACAAAGTTTGATTCCATTATTGAATATGAGGCTTTCAACGCCAAAATACTTGATTGATATAGGCAGGGCTGAGGGGTTGAGCTATATAAAAGAAGATGGTGAATCACTGGTCATCGGTGCTTTGACGAAACACAGGGAAATTGAAAAATCCGAGTTGGTTAAGGAGAAGTGTCCATTGTTATCGGAAGCGATCCGGTGGGTAGGCCATGAACAAATACGCAATCGGGGAACTGTTGGTGGCAGCATCGCCCATGGTGATCCATCTGCGGAGCTTCCATGCGTTTTAACCGCTTTAAGAGGAGAAGTAGTCATTGCCGATGTAAACGGCGAAGAAATAGTAAGCCCTGAAGAATTCTTCCTTACCTATATGCTTACATCCTTACAGCCGGATCAATTGGTTAAAGAGATTCGGTTCCCGATATTAAAGCCGAATAGTGGATCGGCATTTGTTGAAGTGGCCAGAAGGCATGGTGATTTTGGTCTGATTGAGGTGGCTGCGGTAGTTGATCTAAGTGAAGATGGAAGTTTTTCTGAGGTTAAATTAGCCATTGGTGGCGTGAATTCCGTTCCTACAGCTTTAGGGGATGTGGAAAGGCTTTTGGTTGGAAAGGAACCGACTGAGGAAATTTATAAGGATGCGAGTGTTTTAACAATGGAGATGATCGAACCTGAATCCGATCTCCATGGTACTGCTGAATATAGAAGGGAACTATCTGGTACGATGGTCATCCGGGCCTTAAAGCTAGCGACCATTCGTGCACAAGGGGGCAGGGTGATGTGATGGATGGTGTTAAGATAAATCTAAAAGTAAACGGACAAGATATATCGAGGGAAGTAGACTCTAGATTGCTATTATCGGATTTTATCAGGGAGATCCTGTTCCTTACTGGAACACATATTGGCTGTGAACATGGAGTTTGCGGAGCTTGTACAATCCATGTTAACGGTGATCCAGTCCGCTCATGTTTAATGCTTGCAGTCCAAGCGGATGGATGTGAAGTCAAGACGGTGGAGTCACTTATCCAGGAGAATGGGAAGCTTAATCACCTACAGCAAGCATTTTCGGATAATCATGCCCTGCAATGCGGGTTTTGTACTCCAGGATTTTTGATGACGGTTTCAGGTTTCCTGGAGGAAAATTCAAACCCTTGTGAAGAAGAAATAAAAAAATGCATTTCTGGAAATTTATGTCGATGCACCGGTTACTCCAATATTATTAAAGCTGTGAAGCAGGCTGCGCAAACTGTGTCCAATTAAGGAGGGAACAGGCATGACAAAATACGTTGGCCAAAGTGTTAAGCGGAGGGAAGATTATCGTTTGGTTACAGGAACAGGGCAATTCGTGGGAGATATCCGAATGGCAAATATGGTTGAAGCAGTCTTTGTCCGCAGCACACATGCACATGCCACAATCAAAGGGATTGATATCTCCGAAGCTCAGTCATTGGAAGGGGTGCATGCCATTCTCACCGGAATGGATATAGATGGAATCATAAAGCCTCTTGTCCAATTTGAATCACATTGTGCTTTGCCTCCCAATCTAGAGGAAGCGATCAATCCCACTATCCATTATTGTTATGAAGATGTCCTGGCAAAGAATAAGGTGATGTATGTAGGGCAACCCATTGCAGTCGTCGTTGCAGATAACAGGTATGTGGCCGAAGATGCAGCAGATTTAATAAAAGTGGAATATGAAACGCTAACAGTGGTTGTCGATCCATTCAAGTCATTGGAAAAAGGCGCACCATTGATTCAAGAGCATTTACAGAATAACGTCCAGGCAGACTTCCATGTTACGACTGGAAATGCTGTACAGTCCCTTAAAAATGCAGATCAAATCCTCAAGGCAAGAATCCAAACGCCTAGAGTTTCTTCCAACCCGCTAGAAACGAGGGGGGTCGTTTCCACCTATGAAAACCGTACAGATCAATTTCATGTTTATTCTTCCACTCAACTTCCTTTTGAGGTTAGAACTTATATTGCTAAATCATTGGATTTGGTTGAACAGCAAATCAGAGTGACTGCACCTGACGTAGGTGGTGGTTTCGGACCAAAAGGTGGGGTTCACCCAGAAGAAATCTTAATTCCATATCTTTCAAAGTTATTGAAGAGACCTGTCAAGTGGATTGAAGACCGTCTAGAACATATGACAAGTGCCCGCCATTCACGGGATCAAATCCATGATGTTGAGGTTGCTTATAACCTGGATGGCACTATTTTGGGAATTAAAGATCACTTCATTATAGATAGTGGTGCTGTAAATTATTTTGGATTAACATGTGCCTACAATAGTGCCTACCATTTAAGGGGAGCATATAAGATTCCAAACTATGATGTTACTTGCCAGATTGTCTTAACGAATAAAACACCGAATGTTCCATTCCGGGGAGCAGGAAGACCAGAGGTCGTTTTCGTAATGGATCGAATTATCGACATGGTCGCTAGAAGGTTGAAAAAAGATCCAGTGGAAGTAATGCGAAAGAACATTATTCAAGCGGAGGATATGCCTTATGACCAAGGGATTTTGGTTAAAGATGGTGCAAAGCTGATTTATGATAGCGGGGACTATCCCGCTGCATTGGATCAAGGTTTGAAAATGATTGATTACGAAGGATTTAGAGAGCAGCAAAAAGAGTTGAAGAAGCAAGGAAAGCTAGTCGGTGTCGGCATTTCCACTTATGTAGAAGGAACTGGTGCTGGTCCATTCGAAAGTGCTTATGTCACGATTGATGGTACCGGTCAGGTCGTGGCATACCTTGGAGCTTCTCCGCAGGGGCAGGGGCACGAAACGGTATTCTCCCAAATCTGTGCGGATGAATTAATGCTTAGCCCAAATGATATTACAATAAGGGTCGGTGATACAACGAACTTGGCCTTTGGGGCCGGAACATACGCTAGCCGGAGTGCAGTAAATGCTGGATCGGCCATTCAAATTGCTTCAGCGAAATTAAGGGGAAAAGTATTGGCCGTCGCAGCTGCCTTGCTTGAAGTTGAATCCGCTGATTTACAAATGGAAAATGGCAAAGCCTTTGTTAAGACCAACCCAGAAAAATGTGTGACCTATAAGGAAATTGCTAAAGCGGCACGTCCAGGAAACAGATGTAAGGTGCCTGTTGGAATGGAGCCAGGCCTGCAAGTCACACATTACTTCGTTCCGCCCACTGTTACTTTTTCATCGTCCGTCCACATAGCCATGGTGGAAGTGGATAAGGAAACAGGTTTTGTCGAGTTGAAAGGCTATAGTGTGGTTCATGACGCAGGAAAGGTCATCAATCCAATGATCGTGGATGGTCAAGTGCAGGGTGGCATAGCCCAGGGAATTGGTGCAGCTCTATATGAAGAAGTCGTTTACGATGAGAAAGGCCAACTTTTGACTGGATCTTATATGGATTATTTATTGCCGACATCCATGGAAATCCCGACTGTAGAAAAGTCCCATCAAGAATTCCTCTCTACCAGAAATCCACTTGGCATCAAGGGAGTAGGTGAAGGTGGAGCCATTTCCCCGCCTGCAGCCATTGCGAATGCGGTTGTTGATGCGCTCGATCCATTAGAAGTCACGATCAATCAATTGCCTATTAGCCCAAGCAAACTCCGTAATTGGATTAAGGAAGCGGAAAGGAAAAAGTTCAAAATCGAAATAGGTTAAAAAATTCGCTTAGCAGTTCAGAACTCATTGTTGATGGATTATACCCTATACCATGACAGAACGACAGACGAGCATGAAAATGGAAGGTGTAAATAGGGGATTACACTAGTTACGAACATTTCATGATAATAGGGGCTGATTTTTTTGAATAATTTAAATCCACAACTGCATAATCAATCGGGCAAAATGACGAATACCCGTTGGTTCTTCACGGCTTTTCCTTTGCTTGTTCTTTTCACTGTTTCCATGATGGATAAGGCAAATATTAATATTTTGCTTGCCAACAAGCCTTTTCTAACTGATCTGGGCATTGATGGTAATTTAGTGAAAGGAACACTTAGCAGCATATTTTTAGTGACTTATGCTTTTGGTCAATTAGCTTGGGGCTTCATCGTTGATAAGATAGGTGCACTGCGCAGCGGTTTCATCGGGATCGCACTGTGGGCATTTGCGATGGTTTTAGGTGGAATGGCCGATTCCATCAGTGCGATTTTATGGTCCAGGGCCATATTGGGAATCGGTGAAGGAGTCCTGTATCCAATGGCATTGAAATTAACCTCAAGCTGGTTCCCGCAGAATGAACAAGCAAAGGCACAGACAACTTGGTATAACGGAAATGCGATAGGACCGGTTCTTGGGCTCCCGCTAATAGCAATCATAGCGTCCACATATGGCTGGCGGGAAAGCTACTTCATACTTGCGGCATTATCTGTCGTTTGTTTGATTTTATTTTTGATCATGACAAGAGATAATCCGGCTAAGCATTATGCGGTTAATTCAATGGAATTAAACTATATTCAAAGTAATCAAAAAGTAGGGGGAACTCCAACAGCTAGTAAAGATAATGTTAAAGCGGTTCTTGCGAATCCGATGTTCTGGGTCTTAACGATTGTTTATTCTTGCATTTCCATTGCCTATTATGGGATTTCGACCTTTTTACCAAGTTATTTGACAGAAGAAAAAGGGATTGCTTTTGTAAATTCCGCTGTTATAAATGCCGGTGGATTCGCATTAGCCATTATTGTACAAGTGGTGGCTGGGTTTCTTTCCGATCGATTCATGAAGAGGGCGATTTTTGTAGGCGGAGCGTGTGGGCTTATCATCATTTTCATGCTTTTCTCCCTTTTCACTGCTAACAGCACAGTTGCTGCCGTCTTGAGCATTTTATTGATTGGTCTTTTGTTTATGCCAGCTGCCCTGACCATGACCATGCTTCACCGTGTCTCTTCACCCGAAGTAATGAGGAGCATCAGTGGGGTTTTCGGCTGTGTATCTTATTTAATTGCAGCTCTTGGCCCTATGGTTGTCGGTTTATTCAGTCAAATGAGCGGTTCATATAATGGCGGGTTTATTGCCCTTTTATGTTTTGTTGCCCTTTCTCTTTTCTTAAGTGTTTTCTTAGTCAGAAAAGGATACTAGTGCTCTGATTTAAATCATTAAAAATGAATAATGGGGAAGAGAGACAAATAGGGCATTTTCCATTTGTCTCCCTTTTTCTGCTTCCAAATATGTGAATACCAGATTTAGAGGAGGGGGTTAAAGATGTCAAGGTTACAAGAATTAAAAGACGTGTTGGAAAATATAAGTTCCGCATGGGAGCGCCACGAAAAAGCAGCAATGGTCATGCAGATAGGTGTCAAGGGTTCAGCATATAGACTTCCAGGTGCAAAAATGATGATGGCATCGGACGGTCGTATGTTTGGCACGATAAGTGGCGGATGTTTGGAAAGCGATTTATATGGCTGGGCGGAAAAAGCTATGGAAACTAACACTTGCGTTACACACCTATATGACTTGAGCGAGAATGATATTTGGGGGTTGGGAATAGGTTGCAAAGGTAAATTGGAAATATTTATCCTTCCTATTGAGCCAAATGACGAATTCTGGATGATGACAAATCAAATTGTCCAGAAAGGTCAGAAATTCACCATGATATTGGATGTATCTTCCGGTAAAGGTTTAATCGTCGATAAATATGGTAACCTCATTGGAAATCATGGAAGTGTGCCATCTGAAGTCATTGAAAAAGCAAGGATGGTAATGGATACACAAACTCGAGCAGAATTGGTGAATCTGGAGGGAAAACGATATCTAATTGATGCTATTAAGCCAAGTGAACAATTGATTATTGCCGGGGCTAGCAGGGATGCTGTTCCAGTTGTCGAATTGGCAGCAAAAGCTGGGTTTTCCGTAACGGTATTGGATTCACGCAAGAATTTCAATAATGATCGCTTGTTTCCATTGGCTTCGAATTTGCAAAAATGCCCAGATGAAATAGACCCTTCTGAATTTACTGGATCATGGTGGGTAGTCATGAATCATATCCAGTCCTTAGATGAGAAAACCCTACAAGTGGCTTTGAAAAGTGATCCACGATATATTGGGGTGCTTGGCCCAATCTCCCGTACAACGGAAATGCTTAATACAATTGGAGAGGACTTCAACAGCGGTCCAATCCACTCACCAATTGGTTTGGATATCGGTGCTGAAACGATGGAAGAAGTTGCACTAAGTATTGTGTCGGAATTGATGTCTGTTAGAAATGGAAGAATTCCTGCACCCTTGCATGGAAAAGTGAAGATTCATGCCTAAAGTAGGAGCGATCATACTTGCGGCAGGCATGTCGATTCGAATGGGTGAACCTAAACTGTTACTTCCTTTACGGGGCCAACCTCTTTTTCTTCATGCCATTGATTCTATCCTTGGCAGCCGCATGCAGCCCATCTATTTGGTTGCCGGTAAATATATAGAAGAAATCCGTCAACATAGTGAAGACTATCCAGAATTGAAGATTATTCATAATCCGAATTATGCAGATGGAATGTCCACTTCTCTAAAACTTGGAGTTCAATCCATCAAAGAACATGTGGATGCAGTCATGATCTTCCTTGCGGATCAGCCACTTATTTCCCGTGACATCATACAATCTTTAATAGATAAATATATTGAGTGTAAAGATGAAGGAGTGCGGATCGTTCGACCAAAATATAAAGGGGAGGCAGGACATCCGATACTAGTGGATGCAGTATTACTCAATGAATTCCATTCAATAAATGGTGATCAAGGTGGTAAAAGCATTATCAAAAAATATGATGCGGTGACCGAGACCGTTTCTTTTGACAATTCAATGTGGGGATTTGACATTGACACGCCTGAAGACTTCCAAAAAGTGAAATTGCATTTGGATTTATAATGCAAACTTTAAAATCACACGAGTAATCCTGGCAAAATATCCTGCGGAACGGCCGGAAAAATAGAGAGAAGGTCGAAATATTCCCCGAATCGTCCGAAATGCTGCTTGAAATACGTAATATTTACCTAATATAAAAGGGTTCCTACAATTGCGGACTTAATACTCGCAATAGGCACCCTTTATTTTAATTTTATTGTGATACACGTTTTATGTAATCAAGGTAATAATCATAGTTTTTTTGGATATGGATCGTATTGACCTTTATTGCTTTTTCTGCATCTTTGTCACGAATGGCATGGATTACCTGTAAGTGCTCATTGTTTCGTTCCTCATACCAAGATTTATCAACCATTGTAACATCTTCATTACGGGCCGATAAAAAGGAAATTCGAAAAGAAAGCCATAATGAATCTGTAGTCTTTTGGAGAAAGGTATTTCTCGAGTAGGAATATAATAAGCGGTGAAATTCAATGTTTGCACGACTTGCCGCTATTCGGTCATTATTATTTATGGCCTGTTGCAGTTTATCCGTTGCCCATTCCAGTTTTTTTATTTCCTCTTCCGTAATTCCTTCACAAGCTTTTTGTAAAGAATAGTTTTCGAGCATTTTCCTGATTTCCAATTCCTGCTGCAAAAGTTCAATATCCACATTGGATATGACCATCCCTATACCAGGTTTCACCTGAAGCAAATTTTCCTGTTCTAATTTCCGCAAAGCTTCACGTACCGGTGTACGGCTACAATTGAATTGTTGGGCGATATCATCTTCCGTTAAACGGTCTCCGGGCAAAAATATCCCTTCAATGATCGCATTTTTAATAACAAAAAATATTGCTTCCCTTAAGGGCTTAGAAGAATAATGTTCAATTTGTTCTGTAATATATTGATAGTGATTGGTTTCCATGGTGCTCCTTTCTAAAATCCAATTATATACAAGTATATATATTTTATCTTAAAAAACGATTGAAGTCATTCTCTGCTTCAGACTTTTGATTGTTTATACATTTCAAAGGGTCGAGTCCGCTTATGTTTCGGACTACTAATGATTTAACTTCATATTAAAAAGGTAGATTTATATGATCTATGAAACAATTGTAACCAAAGATACTTACAAGGCTATCCGTACTTATTGCAAGGTATAAAATTAGGGAAGCCCCAACCATCCTGAAACCGGAGAAATGCCTGATAATATTGAGGAAAACAAGGGGGCCATATAATAAGCGGAAGCAAACTTACAGTAAAAATGGGTCTTGATATGCGTCACTTTGCCGCGATGTATGATGTATTCCATCCTGTAAGAAGTGCAATGAAGTTGCTCGTTTACCTAAACATGCTATGATGGAAAAGGAGCGTTTGCTATTATTTATTATCTAAAGTAAAGAGAACATCAGATTGATATTCTTTTTTTCTTTAATATACTACAGAGAATACAGGAGGAGTTTTAAAATGAATTTAGCACAATTCCCTAGAAAGCGATATACACCAACATATACACCGATTGAAAGATTAGATCATTTTTCTGAAGTGCTTGGGGGTCCATCCATTTATGTTAAACGAGATGATATGCTTGGTTTGACTGCTGGGGGAAATAAAACAAGAAAACTGGAATTCCTTGTTGCCGATGCGTTGGAAAAAGGCGCGGATACGTTGATTACATGTGGAGGCATTCAATCAAATCATTGCCGCTTGACACTAGCTGCTGCCGTTAAAGAGAAAATGAAATGCATCCTTGTGTTGGAAGAGGGACTTTCAAAAGATTCAGAGCCGGATTTTAACGGTAATTATTTTCTCTATCATTTATTGGGGGCTGACCAAATTATAGTTGTACCTAATGGATCGGACTTAATGCAAGAAATGCAGAAAGTGGCTAAAGAGGTATCAGAGAAAGGACATCGACCTTACATCATTCCGGTGGGGGGATCCAATGTCATTGGTGCAACGGGATATGTTGCATGCGCTCAGGAGATTTTAGCACAGTCCTTTGAGCAAGGTATTGATCTGAAAGCAGTTATTTGTGTAAGCGGCAGTGGGGGAATGCATGCTGGTTTGGTTGCAGGATTTCATGGAAATCAAAGTGGAATATCAGTAATTGGCATAAATGTAAGCAGAGGAAAAGCTGAACAAGAAGAGAAAGTTTTTCAGCTTGTTAGAGAAAATTCAACACACATCGCCCTACAAAATTCGATCCCTCGCGAGGCTGTTACGTGTTTTGATGAGTATGTCGGACCGGGTTATGCTCTGCCTACACCTGAAATGGTGGAAGCAGTCAAGCTAATGGCTAGAACAGAAGGGATTTTGTTGGATCCGGTATATACGGGTAAAGCGGCAGCGGGACTCATTGATTTAATCCAAAAAGGCACCTTTAAGCCGGAGGATAACATCCTATTTGTTCACTCTGGTGGTGCTTCATCGTTATATGCCAATACTTCGCTATTTAATGGATAAAATTTTGAGAAATTCGTTAAGAAGTTTCTCACAGTTAATTTATGTGTGTTTCACATTATATAATGTGCTTTGAGTAAGTAATTATCTATCGAAATAGGGGAGGTATTATATGTATATTACAATTGGAGATTTTATTAAAGAATGGAATAAAGAAGCCATACTGACTCAAAATGTTTTGGATAGTTTGACTGATGATTCATTAGAACAACAAGTTTATCCTGAAGGTCGCACTTTAGGAAGAATTGCGTGGCATTTCACCACGAATATTCCAGATTATCTAGCTCATTTCGGGTTAAAGATAGACCGGATAGAAAGTTCGGAAAACGTTCCATCTTCAGCCCAGGAAATTGCTATCACTTTTAAAAATGTAAGTTCTCACGCAGCCAAAATTATTGAACAACAATGGACAGACGAATCCCTAGAGCAAATACAAGAAGCGTTTGGAAGACAGGAAACAAATGCTTCCATCCTTATGGGACTAATCAAGCATATTGTTCATCATCGCGGACAAGCTACGGTTCTGATGCGTCAAGCAGGAATAAAACCTTTTGGGGTTTATGGACCGCCAAAAGAAGATTGGATTCATTTGGGTGTGGAAAATCCACCACTTTAATACGATGCTATTTTAAATGAAGTTGAAGAAAAGGCGGGCGCTAAGTTTAATAAATATATCCCAATTTCTCCGTTATATCACTGAGTTAATAATATGTTAAAGCATCCTTTGCAGGGTGCTTTTTTATTTTGCCAATGAAGGGTTTAAATGAAACCAGCTAATTTAGAGGCGATGTTTTAAATGGCATACTACTTGTTTCTCCAATTAAAGCTAATGGAGTAAAAGTAAAAGATGCGATAGATTCCGTCTTTTCCTTTTGATTAGGCTATGTTAAACCATTAGTGCAGAATAGTTCTTTAATATTATTATTTATAATTATGCTATTATTAGGCCTCCATATCCTGAACCTCCACCGTAATTGCCACAACCACCGGCATAACTATATCCGTCAATGATTAGGAGTTAAACAAAACTACTATAATGACGAGATCTTCACCAAAACAATTAAAGCTGACTGAAAGTATATATTTATAGAGCAGGACTTATAAATATCAGAATTTTGTAGAAAAATGTCGTTATTTGCGAATATCATTATCGTCATTTCTGAGATATTATAATATTGAATGAACTTTAACACATTGAAGTGATAATGCAACCTTTATGTCGGGGCTCAACTTAGTGAGTGGGGGAAAAAAAATGAGTGTAATCATCGAGAAGAAACGAGTGGAAAACTATACTCATATGGAAGATGTAATGTTGGTTGGGAAAATCCATAATGGTGATGAAGATGCACTGGACTTTTTAATCAAAAAATACAGATGTGTCGTTCAATCAAATGCTTTGAAGTATTTTTTAACGGGTGGAGATAAGGAAGACGTCTTTCAGGAAGGAATGATTGGACTATATAAGGCCATTCGAGACTACAAGAATTGCAAAAAGTCCTCTTTCCGATCATTTGCGGAACTGTGCATTACAAGACAAATCATAACGGCTGTTAAAGCGGCTATTCGCCAAAAGCATTCTCCCTTAAATAATTATGTTTCATTTTATACGCCTATCTATCAAGGGGAGTCGGAACAGGCCCTAATTGATCTAATCCCTGAACAGAGACAAAATGACCCAGTCACGATCTTAATAAAATCAGAAGAAATTTGCGATATTGAGCTGATTTTAACGGAAGTACTTAGTGAGTTGGAAAGTAGTGTTGTGGACTTGTATTTGGAAGGAAAAACTTATTTTGAAATATCAAAGGAACTGAATGTTCATAAAAAGACGATTGATAATGCACTTCAGCGGGTAAAAAGGAAGTTGGAGCGGTACTTCGAGTCCAGGAGGTTGGAAGAATAATAACTATAATCATTAAACATAAGAATCTTTTCAATTCTGAACGGGTTCTTTTATTTTGCGCATATTTTGGTCTACTTAAATTTTCAAATCTATCTTTTTCAATGCATCAACAATAAATTTTATTCAAGAAAAAGGCTCGATTCTTGAATAAGATTCGCTACTTTATTTTCTGATAAAGGGCAATGGAATGTATCCGTCAGTATAGTAAGTAAAGTGTTTAATAACATTGATTTTCGAGATAGAGAGTCCAAGTCTTAAAAAAGTAATACTTGGCCCACTATGGTTTGGATCTTACACCCTCCAAATGAGAAAATTTAGTAAGGGAATTCCCTTTTTTCATATTATTAATGAGATCTCGGATAACTAGCGAGCTAGGACATTACTTGGAGGAATAGGGGTTCAGACGGGATGTACAAAAGCTCCAACGGAAAGCAATTATTCACAAAAGGAAAAGTTATAACTATTATAAAAGATTTAACGAGGGAAAAGAAGGTAAGGTGAGGTCACTATTAATGTTGTGTACCTTGTTCGACAGGTCAGATGGAATTTGTCGATGATTGGTATGATTTTGTAAAAGTAAAAAATGATTTGATATTATAAATAGAGGCAAACAACATACTGTTAGATTAATAGAAAGGAAGCAGCCTGGTCAAATAGAACTGCTTCCTTTTTTTGTGCTTTTTCGATTGATAATAAGTCCACACCCAGCACAAGTGACATAATATTTTAAAAATTTGCACAAGTGGTATTTTTTTGTTGACGTAGCTATTTTTGTAAGCGTATACTAAACTCAGTAAAGCACAAATGATTGTGGTTGCACAAATGTGCATATTAAAAAAGGATGAGGGACTAAATGGATAAAAGAGAAGAAAAAAGACTCTTAGTTAAAATCGCGCAAATGTATTATGAAGAAGATATGACTCAAGGTGCCATTTCAAAAGAATTAGGTATATACCGAACATCCGTCAGCAGACTTTTAAAAAAAGCAAGGGAAGATGGAGTAGTTAAAATTACTGTTAGCAGCGATATTGATGGAGCTTTTGAATTGGAACGTCGAATGGAAAAGTTGTTTGGCTTAAAAGAAGTAATTATACTTCCTGAAAAGAGAGACAGTACCGAACTGGATAAAAAGAAAGTGGTAGCAATAGCAGGGGCTGAATTACTAAAACGAATTATTAAAGACGGCGATGTCGTAGGCTGCGCCTGGGGAAGCACAATGGCCAGTCTGATCGGTGAATTTACAAACGCCGGAAAAAAAGACGCTCATTTTGTCCCTTTAGTAGGTGGGCCTGGACCAATGGATACGAAGCATCACGTCAATAGAATTGTTTATAATATTGCAGAAGATTTTGGAGGAACTTCTTATTTTATTGATGCTGCGGCAGTAGTAGAAAAAAAAGAGACAAAGGATGATATTGTTCAATCTCACTACTTCACTAAAATAACGGAGCTTTGGAACAACTTAACAATTGCAGTAGTAGGGATCGGAAACCCAAACCAATCATCTAATTTAGTCTGGGCTGGCTTTTGTGGCAATAGAGAAATTGAAGATTTAAATCAACAAGGTGCCATAGGTGATATCTGCTCACGATTTTATGATATAGATGGAAACCTGATTCAATCTGACTTATCTGATCGAACAATAGCTATTGAGTTGGAAAAACTAAAAAATATTCCATACTCAATCGGTATTGCAGAGTCTGTTGAAAAAGCTCCTTCTATTATTGGCGGATTAAGAGGAGGATACATTAACACTCTGATCACCACTGAGGAAACCGCAAATGCAATTATTGAAATTATAGAAAAAGGAACTGCCTTATCTTAGGAAGTAGGGATTAATTTTAAACCAAATCTTTTTATCTGATTGTAAGCGGAAACAAGCTGTAAGATTCAGTTCATATGAAAAGAGGAAATGAAAATGCTATGGTATGTCGTTATATTAATTGGTTTTTCTTGGCTCCTTCAAAGCATTTTTGGATTTTTGCAAATCAAGCATTTCAATAAAAAGTATGCAGAATTGAGAAAGCTTGGAAGGGTCGCGATTGGGAAAAAAACGGGACTTATTAAATCAGGCACTGTCGTAATGTTTGCAATTGACCGAAAAAACAACATTTTGAAAGCCACCAAAATGCAGGGAGTAACCGTGCTTTCAAGAGTACGGAACTTAAAAGGATTTGAGGGGAAAAATCTCTTACACCTCGGTGAAGAAGATTTTTATAAAGTAAATAAGTTAACAAGGTTAGCTATTGAGGATGCACTGAACAGTTATCATATTATCTCTAAAGGGGGTGAATTGAAGGTTAAGAAAGGCTGGATTGATTTACTCTTATCAAAAAAATAGGAATTATATGAGGTGAATTGAATGGATTGGCTTACAAATGCAGCAGATGGCTTTATGAATTTATTTAGAGCAGGTGCCGAAACTTTTGTCGATTTAGTAACAGGTATTGTTCCACTTCTTATCATGCTTTTAGTTGCAATGAATGCCCTTATACGCTTGGTTGGAGAAGAAAGAGTGGAACGGGTCGCGAAGAAATCGAGTAAGAATCCACTTACAAGATATTTTGTTCTACCTGTAATTGGAACGTTCGCTTTGGCAAATCCAATGACATTGTCACTCGGGAAATTTTTGCCGGAAAAATACAAACCAAGCTATTATGCGGCTGCTTCTTATTCCTGCCACACGCATAATGGACTTTTTCCACACGTTAATCCAGGAGAGTTGTTCGTATTCTTGGGAATTGCTGCAGGTATTACAACACTGGGATTTGAAACCACGGAACTAGCCCTTCGTTATTTCTTGGTGGGTATTTTCACAAACTTTTTAAGAGGCTGGGTAACAGATTTAACAACTTATTATGTATCTAAACAGCAAGGCGTTAAATTGAAGGAAACAGTGGATCTCTAAGGAGGGGAAAGCGATGACTCAAACGGTTACGCAGTACAAGTCAATTATCGTCAATGCAGGGCAAGGTGGATTTGGTGGGCCATTAGTGATTTCACCGACAGAAGAAAAAAATAAAGTGGTTTATGTAACGGGCGGAACAAGACCGGATATTGCAGACACCATTGCAGAATTAACAGGCTGTGAATTAGTCGACGGTTTTAAAACGAGTGTACCTGAGAATGAAATGGCGTGTGTCATTATTGATTGTGGCGGAACGCTCCGATGTGGCTTATACCCAAAAAAAAGAATCATGACGATCAATATCATGCCTACTGGACAAAGTGGCCCGTTAGCAATGCACATTACTGAGGACATTTACGTTTCTGGAGTAAAGTCTCAAAACATTGAATTGTATGAAGGTGCTGCAACACCTCCAATATCCAATGTGAACAATGCTAACGGACAAGTTGAGAAAACAATATCTAAACCTAAGTATAGCGCAGATAAAAAAATTAGTGAACAAAGAAAGCCTAAAGACGTCATAGCACGCATTGGGATGGCGATGGGTTCCATCGTCAACGTGTTTTATCAGGCTGGCCGTGACACTATAGATACTGTCATTAAAACCATTTTACCGTTTATGGCTTTTGTGGCCATGTTAATCGGAGTGATTAAAGCATCTGGAATTGGTGATGTATTCGCACAATATTTATCACCATTTGCAGGTTCTTTGCCGGGCTTGCTCTTAATCTCTTTAATATGCTCATTCCCATTATTATCACCATTCTTAGGACCGGGAGCTGTTATTTCACAGGTCATTGGGACATTAATTGGAGTGGAAATTGGAAAAGGAAATATCCCTCCGCACCTTGCATTGCCAGCTCTTTTCGCGATTAACTCTCAGGCTGCAGCTGATTTTGTTCCAGTTGGGCTAGGATTGGCAGAGGCAGAAGTGGAAACCATTGAAGTCGGAGTTCCTTCCGTATTGTACGGACGTTTTTTAACCGGAGCACCTACCGTTTTTATTGCTTGGCTTGCAAGCTTCGGTTTATATGAATAATTACTAGAATAGATTGTGAATAGATTATTTAAAGCAAAGAATTGGAGGAGTTTCTTGTGCAGACAGTTTATCAAACTCAAATTAACCAACTTGGTGCATCTGTCTCTGATTTTCTTGGAGAAAAAATGTTCATCCTATTCGGAGCTGATGCTCCGAGTGAATTAGCGGATTATTGCCTATTAATTGATGTAAATGAAATTAATGGTGAAATCGAAAAGGGTGACATTCTCGTCTTAGGCAATCATCAATATACCATTACCTCTGTAGGTGACGTGGTAAAAAAGAATTTAGGTTCACTTGGACATATCACGTTAAAATTTAATGGTTCTGAAACGCCAGAATTACCTGGCACTTTACATCTTGAAGAAAGAGATATACAAATGCCGCCAGCAGGAACAACTCTTCGAATCTTGAAAAAATAAACTTGTCAAAGGTTTAAATAGAAATAAATGCAAGAAGAGGGATGTTTCCTCGAAGGAGCAAAACTCTCTCTGAAAATTGCATCAGTAAGAGTTAACTTAGCTAAAACAAAAAAAGTAATTTGGAGTTTGTTACTTATTTTTAAATTTCACCTATGATCCTCGACTCTATATATAATAAGGAGGAAAAAGAATGAATGAATCATGGCATCAATTAGAAAATAAAGTGGCAATTGTTACGGGTGGTGCATCTGGAATTGGCTCAAAAATTACAGCACACTTAGTAAAGAACGGAACAAAGGTGATTGTTTCCGATCTAAATGTAAATTCTGGCGAACAAACTGATGGAACTTATCATATTCAATGCGACGTTACCAATAAAGAAAGCGTTGAAAATATGGTCACAAAAGCCACAGGTTTATTTGGAACTGTAGATATCTTAGTTAATAATGCGGGTGTAAACTTACCACGTTTACTTGTTGATTTCCGTGGCGAAAAGCCAGAGTATGAGTTAAGTGAAAAGGATTTTGATTTCATGGTTGCCGTCAATCAAAAAGGACCTTACCTTTGTGCTCAGGCAGTTGCGAGAGTAATGGTGAAAAATAATAAAGGCGTTATCATTAATATTTCTTCTGAGGCAGGTATGGAAGGATCTTCTGGACAAAGTGTTTATTCGGCAACAAAAGGTGCTGTCAATGGCTTTACCCGTTCTTGGGCAAAAGAACTAGGGAAATTCAACATCCGCGTAGTTGGTGTTGCACCAGGGATTAATGAGCAAACAGGTTTAACAACAGATGCTTATAATGAAGCATTAGCATACACACGTGGAGTGACAGTAGAGGGTCTTGGATCAGATTACAGCAAAACGATACCACTTGGACGACCTGGTAAATTGGATGAAATTGGTGAATTGGTCACTTATCTAGCTTCAGACCGTTCTAGCTATATTACAGGTACAACCGTTAATATTTCAGGTGGAAAATCCCGCGGATAAATACAAGGATGCTGGGTGGTTTTAAAATTCAACATTGAAGCGTTGTATGTTCTATCATTTAACTTTTAAGTAAGTCTTTTATTAACAAACAGGTGCTTTAGTTCATTAACAGGGGTTGCTGCGGCAGCCTTTTTTTTATGGAACTAACGGGTCAGGTAATTTAAGTGTACATTTCTTCACAAACTCCATTTTAAATGTTTATACTCCTGGTTAAATCTTCTTTGCCCTATGTTATTCACTTCTTCCTTAATATATTGATCCTGTTTTTCATAGGGGATAACAATAGATTCTTCACCAATAATATCCCACTGGTATCGTTATGACTTATAGCAGTTAAGTCATTTCATTCTATACGAAGATATTTGTGATTTTGTCAAAATAAGCAGGCGTATAACTTTAATTTTTATTGTAGTAGGATTAGGCAACCATTTGATAGGAATAGGATATCGTTCGTTTTTTCATTTGCTGCATAATAAAAAAGCCTCTACTTTTTCTATAACAATTATTTTGTTGAAATAAAACTCAAAGTTCTAAACAGAGTAGTGAAAAGAAACATAAGCAGCTAGTCCCAAATAATAGTCATTACCTTTGGTAATTCAGAATTTATAACCATAAAAACAGCACCACATCACAGAATCTTATACTACTTTGACTCCAACGAATCAATACAAATACTAAAAATTGTAGGAGGAAAATATTATGAAAAAACTATTATTTACGTTCCTTGCACTGGTTATGTCCCTCACTCTTACTGCTTGCAACAACAATAATGACACAAATGGGATTTCTCAAAAGGGGCCATCGGGTGACACCTCACAGCAGGAGATGTCTGAGTTCAGTCGTGAACTTGTTAAATTCCCTAAGAACTACGATAAGGGTGTGAACTACACGACTGTAAATCGAGGAAATGTCAGGGAGGAGCTCTACACGAGCCAGGAAGCAATAGAAGCGGTGCAGAACGGTCAGTCAATCCCTGATGACACTGTCATCACTCTCGAAATCTATAGGGATGAAAAGCTTGATGAAATCTTCGTGATGGAAAAGCGCGATGGCTGGGCAGATCAGAATCCCCCTGAGATGCGTAACGGCGATTGGCTATACCAGGAATTCAATGGAGACAAGTCGGTGGATTACGAGGAAGATATCGGTCGCTGCTTTTCTTGTCACGCCAATCAGGAGCGTGATGACTTCGTGAACACGTTGGATGAAATGAAGAGTTATGATCTTGAAGATTTTACAGGATCAAAGGACAGCAGTACAGAATCACAGATTGCAGGTATCCCTACAAATCACTGGAAGGTAAAAGCGGTAGGTGATAATCTGGAGGACTCGCGGGATATTTTACATGGAAATCGCTTAATGGAAGATGAAGAAAAAACAGGGATCATCCAGAAGGTTCTTTTGATGATTCATTTTAATCAATAGACATAGGGATTGAGCATTTGAACGGAACTCGAAGTAATAACCAATAGTACGTCCTGACGGAAAACCCAGGTATTAATATTAATAGAAAGAGGAGAACTTCTTGAATCGAAATATGTTAATCAGATTGGTTATTGATCTTTCTATGACCGTTCTGATGTTAGTTGCAATGGCTTATCAGATTACCAGAAATACAATCCATGAACTGATAGGAATTATATTGTTTTTGTTGTTTATTGCCCACAATATTTTAAATCGACGATGGTATAAAACGATTTTTAAGGGAAAGCACAATGTACAACGTATACTGAGCATTACGGTCAATTTGCTTTTTCTTGTATCCATGGCTGTGGTGATAATAAGTTCTGTGCCAATTTCCCGTGACATATTTGCCTTTATTTCTATAAACAATGACATGACTCTATTACAGATACATGTTATTGCTTTATATTGGGGATTTATCTTCATGGCTGTGCATATAGGAATGTCCTGGGGAACCATAATCAATGCAGTACGAAAGATGACGGGAATTACCAACACGAGCCGTATCCGCACAATTGCATTCCGTATAATAGCGGTGTTGATTGTTGTCTATGGTGTGCAGACTTCCTTCGAGAGAGATATGCTTTCGAGGTTAACCATATATAATCCATTCGGTTGGAGCTTTGATGAGTCTTCCATGGGATTTTTAATAGATCATCTAGCTATCATGGGAATATATATCAGTGGGACTCATTATATTCTGAAATTTGTTCGGAAGCAGGATAAAGCTATAGCGTACAAAGATAGGTAAATTGCAGAATAAAAAAAGTGCATTAATCCGGGATTAGATTAATGCACTTTTTTATATTATTTAAAGTGTAGCTGCCACTAAATTAATACATAGAATGAACCTACGTGAAGGAGATTCAAGCTTTTACCCTTTGTTCATATTCCTCCTTCAGGTGCTTTATATCTTCTTTTGGTGGTAAACCAAACATGCGCGAATATTCACGGCTGAATTGTGATGGACTTTCATAGCCTACCTGGAATGCCACATCTGCTGCATCTGCTGATTCGGATAATAACAGGCTTCGGGCTTCTTGAAGTCTCAGTTGTTTTTGGAATTGAATTGGGCTCATCGCGGTTATCTCTTTAAAGTGCCGATGAAGTGAAGAAACACTCATATTTGCTATTTCCGCAAGTTCCTCAATCTTAAAAGACTTTTCATAGTTATTCATGATATGTTCAATCACGTCACTGATTTGATGAGTAGAACTTCCTTCTATGGCTATTTGTTTCAGCATATCCCCATGTTCTCCTTGCAGAACCCTATAGATGATTTCTTTCACGATTAAAGGAGCAAGTACCTTGATATCTTTTGGAGTATCTAGCAGACGAGCTAATCTTGTTAACGCGTCTAGCAAAGATGGCTCTGTTTTACTGACATACATACCTCGTTTTGCATTTTCCTTTTTGTCAACTCCCATTTGGAATTCACGTAACACCTCTAATATTTCACTCGGTGTAAATTCAAGTTTGAGAGCAAGATAAGGCACTTCGAAAGAGGCTTCCGTGACTTGTCCGGTAATTGGCAGCTTAACGGATGCAACAAGGTAATCGGCAGGACCGTACCTAAAGAGCTCCTGTGACAACAAAACCTCCTTCATCCCTTGAACCACTATGCATAAGGAAGGCTTGTGAACTCCGTAATTTGGTCCAGTATCATTAGAATAACGGGAGAAAAATAAAGACGGAATAGCAGTCATTTGAGTACCGTCACGTCCTGTGTGATCCTCTATGATTTTGGCGAGCTCAACTCTTTGTCTATATAATTGTTCAAACATAAAATCCTCCTTTGTTTTCTTCATCCGTGTTGGTCCCATTATAATGCTAATTCACTTTCTGCGTAAATGGTCGTGAGAGGATTGGGCAATCATTTGAGAAGAATGGGATACCGGTTGCTTTCTCCCTTGTAGCATAATAAGGATGCGGTTAAATAATATAACCGTTTAAAGCGATAATAATGCAAAGAATGAAAGATAAATCATGCAAAGCGTAGAGTAGAACGAAATGATCCAGAAGTTTCTTCTAACGGGCTGATTGTATGGAAATAAGCTGTTGTTATGCTGTGGCTTCAAAGTCAACGGGGATTTTTACTGGGAACTAAACAAGATACAAAAAGTCTAAAATTCAAAACTTAATATATCACATCATAGATAAAGGAGTAGATAGAACAGAATGAAAAATACTTGGAAAATTTACATGCTGGCCCTTATTAGCTTCGTGGTCGGTACTTCACAATTCGTCATCGTAGGTACGTTGGATCAAGTGGCTGCTTCCGTCGATGTATCGGTAGCAACCGCAGGTCAGCTTATTACCGTATTCGCTCTCGGTAACGCAATCGGCACGCCCTTTGTTATGGTAGCAACCTCGAAGATGGATCAGCGGAAGCAATTGTTACTGGCTCTCGCCATCATATTACTCGGCGTCATTGGGGTAATTGCTCTTCCAGGCTTTGGATTGCTGATGGCCTCTCGCGTTTTACTAGGGATTGGAACAGGGGGCTTCGTTGTCACCGCCTATGGTATAGCTGCAAAACTGGCGGCTTCTGGACGTCAGGGTGGGGCGATGGCCAATGTCGCAATGGGGTATAGTTCTTCCCTTGTCTTTGGCGTTCCCCTTGGCCGTATGATTGCTTCGTCTTATGATTGGAAGGTCATCTTCTGGGGCATCGGACTCTGCAGCCTACTGGCTATTTTTGCCGTTGCACGGACGATTCCGGTCATGGAAAGCGAGGCGGCTGTTTCTCTGGGCAAGCGTCTTGCTCTCTTGAAGAATCCGAGAGTCGCATTCACTCTTGGTGTAACCTTCTTTGTATTTATTAGTTATTCAATGCTCAATACGTATATCACTCCCTTTCTGACCGCCGTTATACCAACTATGAAAGAAAAATTGAGTATGATTCTCTTAGCTATGGGTATCGCGAGCTTGATTGGCTCTAAGGTTGGTGGCTTATTGGCAGACCGGATCGGCATCGTCCGCACGCTGGTCGGATCCATGGCTGTCCACATTATCTCGCTAGTATTGCTGTCTACTGTCTCTGGATTTGGATGGGTAATGGTTACCCTCCCGTTGCTCATGATTTGGGAAATCGCTGCTTGGACGTTCGGGCCTACCCAAAACTTTAATCTAGTCTCGCTGACTCCAGAAGCCTCTAGTATCGTGCTTAGTCTGAACAGTTCCTTTGTACAACTTGGATTTGCCGCGGGTGCTGGAATTGGAGGTATTGTTGCGGGAAGGTCATCAATACAAGAGATCAGTTGGGTTGGAGCTACATCAGTCGTGATTGCTCTACTAATTGGAGTGTTTTCATTTAGACGCAGCCGTGAGCTCTCAAGTGCACAGCAGTGAAGTTTTAGAAAATAGATTCAGCAGATGATTTGCTTTTAGATGGCAAATTCCTCTGAATCAATAAATTTACTTTTTATTAAGAAAGGATAGATATAAATGATGTCTAATACAAAAGATAAAGTTGTGATTATTACAGGTGCTTCTAGTGGAATTGGAGAGGCAACAGCTAAAAAACTTACTTCTACAGGTGCGAAGTTGGTCTTGGCAGCTCGTCGTGAAGAACGTTTACAACAGTTACAGAAAGACATCGAAAAAAATGGTGGAAAAGCTATTTATAAAGTAACCGATGTAACGTCACATGAACAAATGGAAGAGCTTGCTGAGTATGCGCTTCAAGAGTTCGGAAAAATTGATGTATTAGTGAATAATGCTGGCGTCATGCCGCATTCATTTCTTTATAAGAAAAGAATCGAAGACTGGAATAAGATGATTGACGTCAATATTAAAGGCGTACTTTATGGGATTGCGGCTGTGCTTCCATCCATGCGAGAACAAAAATCAGGACATGTCATTAATTTGTCTTCAGTAGCTGGATATGTTGTTGGAGCTGGAAGTACGGTCTATGCAGGAACAAAGTTTGCTGTACGTGCAATTACGGAAGGTTTACGTAAAGAAGAGTATAGCAATAATATCCGCACAACCATTATCTCACCAGGAGCTGTTACGAGCGAATTAATAAATTCCATTACAGATATGGATCTTAAACCAGGAATCGATAAAGCTTATGAAGATGCGATAGACGCTGAGAGTATTGCTGGTGCGATAGCTTTTGCCATTGAACAGCCATCAGATGTAGCAATTAATGAAATGCTTATTCGTCCTACACATCAAGATAGATAATTTTACACTAATAAATGTTGTTTATTGTAAATAGTATGTTCCGATTTACTAAAAAACAGGAGGTTTTTATATGCAAAAAGTAATTTTGAACAATGGTGTTGAGATGCCTATACTTGGCTTTGGTGTTTTTCAGATTCAAGATGAAAATGAGTGCGAACAAGTCGTTTATGACGCTATAATGGCAGGCTATCGCCTAATCGATACTGCTGCCTCTTATCTAAATGAAGAAGCAGTCGGCAGAGCAATCAAACGGAGTGGTGTACCAAGAGAGGAATTGTTTATTACTACAAAACTCTGGGTTCAGGATGCTGGTTATGAAAGCACAAAGAAAGCATTCGGTAGTTCACTAGAAAGACTTCAATTGGATTATTTAGATTTATACTTAATTCATCAGCCATTTGGCGATGTATATGGTTCTTGGCGTGCAATGGAGGAATTGTACCGCGATGGTAAAGTCCAGGCTATCGGAGTTAGTAACTTCCAAATGGACCGTCTGATGGATTTGATGACTCATAATGAAGTAATTCCTGCTGTAAACCAGGTTGAGACACATCCTTTCTGCCAGCAAATAGAAAGTGCTAAGTTTATGAAAGAGAACGATGTTCAAATAGAGTCTTGGGGACCATTTGCTGAAGGAAAAAATAACATGTTCCAGAACGAAATTTTAGTATCAATAGCCGAAAGCCATAATAAATCCGTTGCCCAGATTATTCTACGATGGTTGACACAAAGAGGAGTCGTTGCGATTCCGAAGTCTGTTCGTAAGGATAGAATGATTGAAAATTTCAATATCTTTGACTTTGAATTAGGTCAAGAGGATATGGAAAGAATCGCTACTTTAGATACGAAAGAAAGCTTGTTCTTTTCACATCGCGATCCTGAAATTGTGAAATGGATTGGTACCCGTAAACTTGATATTTAATGCAATCATACACCTTGCGTTAATTCTATGGTAGTTCATGTATATTTTCATTTCAAAAACAGCCGTTTACCTAACTGGCTGTTTTTATTAAATTATTACGTTCTTATTGAAATCCCTCAGTTTAATAGATAATGCTCACGAATACTCGCCTATTCGCAGGATTTCAAACCACAAGGTATAAGGTTGCTTTAGAGGAACGAAAGAGGTAGGACCGTTTTTGATAAGATGTGGGCAGATTGAAAAAGTGGATCATTTAAAAGGGATAGACTACACGGGTTAGTTTCAACCTATCCTAATGAGTTAGAACTTCGCAGAAAGTTGGGGGAAGTAAATACAATGCTAAACATTACATATGAGGAGATAATTGTGATGGGTTGCATTTAGTGAAAAATCAAGACATAAGTATTATTCATGAACGTATGCCTGCTAATACATCTAAAATAAAACATTATAATCAACACGCACGCCAATTTTTCTTTATCTTTATCAGGTATAGCAACCATTGAGGTAGATTGTAAAGAGATTACTTTAAAACAGCAAAAGGGAGTGGAAGTTCCTCATTTTGTGCCACACCAAATGTTTTAACAAGTCTAATAATGAAGTTGATTTTTGGGTGTCTTCTCAACCGACAAGTAAAGATGAAAGGATTTTAGTGGACTAAAACTAAATTTTCTTAATGAAATCCCTCAGTTTACTAGTGCTCACGAATACTCGCTTATTCGCAGGATTTCAAACCACATGGTATAGGTTGCTAACGGGGCAGGTTTGCAGAAGGACTAGAAAAGGGCCATTTTTTATAGACAAACTTCCAGAACACAAACAGGTAAATATACTATATGTATAATTTAACCAATCCAAGAAGTGTATTATTTATCCAAATAAATTTATGAATGTGAGAAATGATGAGTTTTTTCATTGAAACATAACTGAATTTACTACATTAATCTAACTTCAAAAAGAGGTGTTCTAAAATGGGTTTCAAATTCATCACAAGTGATGAAAAAAGTATTATATATGCAATTGGGGACGATGGCGTGCTGCGATATTTTCAGGATAAATCCCGAAACGGAAGTTCATGGTGGGCTAATGATGGTGTAGGACAGAGCAGGGGTCCTGGTTGGGAATCATATCGCTTTTTCTTTGGTGGTAGGGTTAGCTCATCATACCCAGAATATAATGTCTATTATGGTATTACGCCAAACGGTGAATTGCTATACTACCGGGATTACAGTCTCTTTCCCTCTCTCGGAGAAATTTATTATGATGGCGTAATTGGGTCCGGATGGGGAGAGTTCCGGCACGTCTTCTCTGACGGTAATGGAAGAATCTACGCCGTAGCGCAGAACGGCGACTTGTTATACTACCGAGATGAAATAAGTAATGGAGAACATCACTGGGCTTATGGAGGTGTTGGGCAGAGAATTGGAACTGGATGGGGAAATTTCAAACATGTCTTTCCAGGTGGAGATGGGATTATCTACGCTGTAGCGCAGAACGGCGACTTATTATACTACCGTGATTTAGCAAGGGACGGAACTTCTAACTGGGCTTATAACGGTGAAGGACAGATTATTATGACGGCACAAGGAACAGGCAATCATTTCAACGAATTCCAGCATGTCTTCTACGGTGGCGATGGAATTATCTATGCGATTGAGAATAACGGCAACATTTTATACTTTCGAGATTTAGCACGGGATGGAACCTATCATTGGGAAAATGATGCTATTGCTAAAAAGATTGGTACTGTCTCATCTGATGGCAGTAGAATCCACGAATGTGTTGGAATACAGTGTGAAAGAGAATTTGACTTGTTTTCTAATCAACGTCAACTAAACTCATACTATCCCTTAAACCAATACGTTCCTGAAATCTTTTATTATCCTGTGAACTCTTATTATCCTTCAAACTTGTACAATTCTGTAGGCCAATATCCGTATTTTCTTATGCAGTATTCTGATATCTGCAGATGGGTGAAGATTTGTGATCCGCCAGGTTCCCCTAATTGTAGATGGGTGTGTAGGATTGAAGTAGTGTAAGCATTTAACGGGTTCTTTTAAATGAACAAGTGCTTAATGTAGGGAAAACCCCGGATTACATGACGAAAACAGAAATGGACTTTGCACATGAAAATATAGAGTCCGTAAATCGTTACCTGGAAGCAATCAAAGCAGATCCGCAAGCAAAGCCGCCTGTATTGAAAAATTATAAAGAGGAAAACAGCAATGACAAGTAAAGAAAATTATTGTTTGTATTGTGAGAGAAGATTCCCAAAGGTTGAATGGCTAAAACCCCTTTATTGTTGGACCGATGGGGAGCTGGAAGGGTATTTTTGTGAGCAGCACTATCACCAGGTAAAAGCTTTCAATGACCGCCAGAAGAAAGCGTATGAGGAATATAATAATAAATAAAGACCCAATCATATACATTTACCCATTCATAAGATATGAAAAAAAGGTGTGTTAGACTATGGGCCGTCTGGAAAAAACATTATGGTCTACCAATGAGACATTTAAATTAAGTAATTGGCGTCTAAATGAATTTGGTTTCCGTAATAATCCTCATCATGTTTACCTTTACCATTTTAGTCCTTACCTTTACCATGTTAATCCTTATTATTTGACGTAAGAGGTAAAGCCAGCTTTTTTAAGGTGGCTTTTTATTATGATTAGTTGTAGATCCGCATTTTCTCCATTAAATTCTGAATGTGTCAAAATGAAATTGTGTAACATTCAGAATGGCATTAAATCAATTGATTAACTGTGGCTTTGAAATAAAGTTGGACCGTTTCATTCCTTTTTGATTTTAATAAACGGGTCGATCTGTCGAGGATGTAATAATGGATGGTTAAGTCATATAGAAGGTCATGCAAAGCAGTTATTAATTGCGCTCTTGAAATATCCTAGTGATAATCTTAGTTGGTATCACCATTGGTTCAATGATTGGAGGTTATGTCATATCTATTTGGGGATATTCTCTACTCCCATATGTTTGTAGTATTGCAGCAATCGCTAGCTTTGTGCTTAGTACCCAAAAGGTAAAAGAAAAGAACCAACTTTTTCACTAGATACTTGACCTCAGAACGAGATCTTTTTGTTTTCGTATCAGGTGCTTTAATGGAAGATCCCTTTTAGATTTTAAACAATCCTTTTCTAATATCGATATTCAAGAAAAGGGCGCGATACTTCAATAACTGAAGTGCCGCATTTTCTAATTGTGAAGGATATTTAGTCATAAGCACGAATTACTTTAGGGAAATTCAAACAAATAATAAGGAGATACATGGAAATTCAACCAATTGTAAAAATAATGAGTACTGATTCAGAAATTATGTCTACTTTTAGCACTTTTAAACAACTACGTCCACATTTAACAGAAGATAATTTTTAGAAAAAATCAAACGAGTAGAAAAAAATAATGGTTTCAATTTAGTAGCAGTAATTGAAGATAATGAAGTTAAAGCAGCAGCTGGATATAGGATTACTGAATCTCTAGCGTGGGGAAATTATTTTTATGTAGATGATCTGATTACAAATGAAACTAGTCGCCGTCTAGGGTATGCCGGAATCTTATGGGATTGGTTGATAACTCAAGCAAAAATAGAAGGTTGTGAACAATTTCATTTAGATTCTGGTGTTTATAGACATGACGCTCATAGGTTTTACCTCAAAGGTGGATTAGATATTACCTGTCATCATTTTCAAATGTCTCTTTAACTAAGCCAGCTAGTAGAAGATCAATTGTTATTCCATTATAGGGAGCTTTAATTGAATAAAAGGAGAGCACATATTATACATGACTAATATGTGCTCTCCTTTATTTTTCAGGTTTTTTATAATTTAGGTCTTGATAAGCGGAGCATTCCATCTTTCGTTGAATATATTTCATAAGCGTCTATCCATTGGGGAGGCGTTTTAATGTTGTTTAAAAACTAGACGTTTAGTAAGATGTTCAGAAATTCAATCAATTTAGAAGGGGAGCAAGCAGAGTAAATCTAAAAAAACGCTTCATGAAAAATTGAATCTTTGGATAGATGATAATATAAAAAATATTGATTAAAATTATATGGAGAATAATGTGTTTCAAGTCAAAACGGGTGAGGAGGAATGAGCATGAAAATGTTTAAAATGAGTGCTGTGGCATTGGTCGCTGCGTTGTTGTTCCCTTCTTCTACATTTGCAAGTGGCTGGGATTATTTAGGAGAACAATCTCTTTATTCTAATGGTGCTGAAAGTGATGTGTTTGCCTCTACTGGTGGTGATTATAAGATTTGTCGGGATTCTTACGTGGGTCCAGCTGGTAAGTTAAAAGTTGAATTATGGGAGTATGATCCTGACAGTTATAATGATTATGTAGGGGTAAGATATTTAGATCGAGGCGAATGTGGTATTTTCCGGGGTATTGGTAACTTTGTTGATGGAGGAAATGAAGCGGAATTTTTTGCGAAATCAAGGACTAACAGTGATATGCATTTAATCTTTTTTGATTAATTCACTAAATGAATGAAAAAAAAGACCTGGGATTGATTTGTAAAGGCTAAAGACTCTTTTTGCACCCAAACAAATTCGTTTAATCAATAAAACGCGACTATTGCCCTTGTATCAGCCTGAAAAGTTGATGCGGGGGTTTTATTTTGTTTGGCTACTACCTTTACATCCCAAGGAAAATAGCGAAATGTTTGAAGCTTTGCCACGTTATTTTTCACAAGCGGGCAACATCCCTCACAATATTAGGCAACATAAATCTTTCCCAGTTCATATAATGAGGTCATCTTCACGTCATACCAACCTCCACAAAATAGTCATAGCAATTCTCTCTTATCGATTAAATTATTTTTTTAATAAATCACATCTCCATTAGAGGAAGTTACACCAAAATAAACCCCTTGGGAGCCATGGGTTTATCGTCTTTCACTTTTATTAATCTAGAAATATAGAATATGAGAAAAATGATGGAATAAATATTATCATAAATTCCAGAACGGTGAGTTTATTTTGTTTGTTGACCATTTCAAATAAATGTGACGTTTCTACATTCTGTACGTGTCGCTTAGTCATTATACATTTTTTTTTTTTGTATGCTAAGGGAGTCATGTTCATGGAATTTCTAAATTCTTTAATAAAATAGCTTGTACTATTAAAACCAACTTGATAGGCAACTTCAGTAATAGTAGAATCACCTTGCTGCAGTAGATATAAGCTCTTTTGAATACGATAATCAATAACATAATTTAATGGTGTACATTTTAAAAACCGCTTGAAATACCGACAGCATTCAGAACGGCTCAGCTGACCAGCCCTTGCAATATCTTCTAACATAATTTTTTCTGCATAATGCTGATGTATCCAACTTAACATTTCCTTCATTCTTTGACTCTTTAATACTTCTGTCTGGACATATTCTAGTTTAAAACCATTATCGATTAAGTTTTTCCAAATTAATGTTAGTTGCATGGTTATATCGATTTCATAGTATTGGGGCTTTTGCTCAATACTTTGATAGATTTTTAAAATTGCATCTAAAATATTCCCCCCAAAAAATCTCATTTGCATCTACATATAAGTAAGGTAAATTAGTCGCTTGAATATAAGGTTTTACATATGTAGTATAGAGTTCTTGTGATAAAACAAAAAAAGGAGAAAGATTTAAGCAAATATAGACACAACCCGAAAGTGGGGCTATTATTTGGAATTTAATGCATAAGATTGGAACCAATGCCCATTTCAAACGTAAGTAATATAAAAGACTTAAGGTTGGGAGGCATAAGTATGAGGCAGCTTTATATAAAGCAGAAGGTATTCAGTCTTAGCGGGAAATTTACAGTAAAGGATCAGCATGAGAAGGATATATATTATGTGGAGGGAAGTTTTATGCAAGTTCCAAAGACTTTCTCCATTATGAATACAGCAAGAGATGAAGTAGCACTCATTACGAAAAAGGTGTTCAGCTTTTTACCAAAGTTTTTGGTTGAGGTGAATGGTCGGGAGGTATTAACAATAAAGAAGGAATTTTCCTTCTTAAAAGCACGATATACAATTGATGCGGCAGGCATTGAAGTACATGGTAATTGGTGGGATATGGATTTTCAAGTTTTAAAGCATGGTAAAATCGTAGGTAAAGTGGGTAAGGAGTGGTTTACTTGGGGCGATAGCTACAAGGTTCAAATAATAGATGAAGAGAAACAATTATTATTGCACTCGTTGTTGCAATTGATTGTGTGAAGGCTGATCAAGCAGCTGCTTCATCAGCAGCGTCGATATAAAGTAGAAGTGTAAAATTAAAAGGCTGACAGTTTTTAAAAAATCACTGCTTGAATAGGTGCGGTGAACCGTATCATAAATAAATGACAAGGCCATTTGGTACCAAGGTTTTATATTCGTTCTTCAGTTATCGGGCGCGATTCTTGAATAAGATTCGCTTTTCTTATAGAACTAACAGGCTGAAGATCGGAGCTGTCTTTAAGGCAGCATTTTCTTTATGCAACTATCGGGGCAGATTTGGTTATTCAAAAGGTTGCTTCAATAAGGGAGGTTACTGAAGCAACTTTTTTGGGGAAGCCTATTAGACAATACTCATTTTAGATTTTGGATGTGCTGAAAAATTATCTAAATAATAGAATAACAATATATTAGACCCTAAATAAGGGATTAAAATGAACAATTGGTCATTTTTTTATTTGGTGGTAATTTAATGATTGTGATTATTACTAGTAGGGAAATAAATTACTCGAAAATCAGTTGCCTAGCCTAATGGTAATGCAGTGCTATCCCATGGGAAAATAAAAATCCCTTTAGGTAAGTGCCGATGATAAATTCCCTGAGTATAAGCACAAAAAGCCCAACTGAAACAGAAGGGCTTTTTACTATGTTCATTTTAAAAAATTCACTCTATTCAACTGGAGATTATATCTCAATGTTTCTTCGTCTGAATATAATTTGTATCCAAGTCCATCACTGTAGTTAAGAAAGACTTTATCCGGAAGATGCTTTTTGGACTCACTTGATATTAATAGGGGGACCCCATCAATTATGAATCTCTCATCATCTTCATTCTCTTTATAATCCACTTTTCTTAGTTGTTCAATCGCTGCTTCTTTAATCTCAATATTCATAAAACCCGCTCCCATACAAAAATTGATATTATTTTTTATCCATACAAGGAAAACAAAAATCAATCTATGAAGAATCCTCTATTTATTCGTATACCCAATTGTTTATAAGTTAATGTGTTATACCTTTCCTAGCGATATAATAGAGTTTCAAAAAAAGGGGCTTTCCCAAAATAAATAAGCTCCAATTAATCGATTTTAGAACATAGTCCTCCCCAATGATCATCCTATCGGCTTTGCTTTCATAGGCCATTTTTTGTTTAATTCAGTTATGAAAGTTTTGACATTCTTTTTATCTTTCATAATTGGGGAATAGACGTACGAAAGTGTTCTGTTAAAGGATTCTTTTTTCACCTGAATAATAGAAAGGATTTTATTTTGTACATCCCTTTCAATTACACTTCGGGAAAGAAGGGCCAGCCCTACGCCGTTTTTTATAAGTGTTTCTTTAATTCCTTGATTACTGCTTATCGTGAGTATCGATTTAATTTTCAATCCATTTGAACGTATGACGTGATTAAGGTATTCACGTGTCCCAGATCCAACTTCCCTTGTTACCCATGCTTGGTCATGTAAATCAGTAATCTCGACTTCGTTTTTATTAGCGAGTTCATGATTGTTAGAAGACACAATGAATAGCTCATCTTGCATGAATGGGTGAACTGAAAGCTCTTTTTCATTAGTTTGACCTTCGATTAAACCAATATCCACTTTGTATAGCCGAACGGCTTGAACGATTTCTTCCGTGTTTCCGATTACGACTTGAAGTTCAAGTTCAGGATAGTCCTCTTGAAGGTCGATGAGTAAAGAAGGAAGGATATACTCTCCTATTGTAAAACTTGCTCCTATCTTCAATTCGCCCTTGATGGACCTATCGTGTTCCTGAATGTCTTGTCTGGTCTGTTCATAGATTGTGATCATTTGCTTGGCCCGGTCGTAAAGAATTTCTCCCGTTAAGGTGACTTTTAGGAATTTAGGAGAACGGAGAAATAATTTGGTTTGGAACTCTTCTTCTAATTTTTTTATATGCAAACTAACACTGGGTTGCGACATAAGAAGCATTTCTGCTGTTTTAGTAAAATTCTTGACTTCCACAAGGGTCACAAATGTTTTTAGAGCATCATAGTACATAGAAATTTCTCCTTATTATTAATATTCTTAATAGTTACAATAAATTATATATATTTTACTAATGATGTGCCTTCCAGTAAAGTTTTAATGAGAAACTTATTTTAGGAAGAGTATAAGCTGGGGAAGGTTAACGTCCTTTATAACCTTATTTTTTATTTGTAGCGTGCTATGAACCTATATGCCTGTATTTTCAATTTTTTTTGGAGTTAAAACCGACTTCGTCTATAGGAGTAAACGAGTTAATTATTTTATGGATGGAAATAAAAATGTTTAACCTACTCGTTATACCTAAGAGTCAACTAAGATAAGTTAATATCCCTTTGTGAGGTGGAAATCGTGCAACTTCAGGTAAGTAACAGTCCCTTTAATCATGAGCAGGCAGAGCGCCTTAACAGCCTCCTGCCTAACTTGACAGAAACACAAAAAGTTTGGTTGAGCGGTTATCTGACTGCATCTTTGTCAGTTTCGAATATGAGTTCAGCCGACGCTCCGGTATTGGAAGCTCAAAGCAGCGGAAAGACAGTATCAAAAGAGGTGACCATACTTTATGGTTCACAGTCGGGCAATGCTCAAGGACTGGCAGAAAATGCGGCGAGTAAGCTTGAGGGTAATGGCTTTCAGGTTACCATTTCATCCATGAGTGACTTTAAATTCAACAATTTGAAAAAGGTCCAAAATCTCCTCATTTCCGTTAGCACGCATGGAGAAGGTGATCCGCCGGATAATACATTGTCTTTCCATGAGTACCTTCATGGCAGGAGGGCACCAAGCCTTGAAGGTCTCCGCTTTTCAGTATTGGCGCTTGGGGACAGCTCATATGAGTTTTTCTGTGAAACTGGAAAACAATTCGATAAACGCTTGGAGGAACTAGGAGGGACACGGTTATTTCCGCGGATGGACTGTGACCTTGATTATGATGAGCCTGCTTCCGAATGGCTGGCAGGAGTCATTTCTAGTTTAAATGAAGGGCAAGGCAGTTCTGTTGCTGCAGTTCCCGCAACGATGGCTTCAGTAGGTGAACAAACGTATTCGAGAAAAAATCCGTTTAAAGCGGAAGTGCTTGAAAATATAAACTTAAACGGTCGTGGCTCCAATAAAGAGACACATCATCTCGAGTTATCTCTTGAGGGCTCTGGTCTTACATTCGAACCTGGAGACAGCCTTGGTATATATCCGAAAAATGATTCGGATTTAGTGGATATGCTTCTTAAGGAACTCAATTGGGACCCAGAAGAAACCGTGAAGATCAATAAGCAGGGAGAAGTTCGTCAGCTTAGGGAATCGCTCATCTCCGATTTTGAAATTACGGTTTTGACAAAATCCCTCATTGAACAAGCGGCCCAGCTTTCAGATAACGAGGATTTAAAGGAGCTTTTAGTGCCTGGTAATGAAGATAGATTAAAAGAATATCGTGAAGGCCGTGATTTGCTTGATTTTGTCCGTGATTTTGGCTCATGGGGCGAATCGGCGCAAGAATTCGTATCAATTCTCCGGAAAATTCCAGCCCGCTTATATTCGATTGCGAGTAGCTTATCCGCATATCCGGATGAAGTGCATTTGACAATCGGAGCTGTCCGGTATGAAAGTCACGGACGAGAAAGAAAAGGTGTCTGCTCCATTTTATGTGCAGACCAATTACAGCCTGGGGACATGCTGCCTATTTACATTCAGCATAACCAGAATTTCAAGCAGCCGAAGAACCCAGACACTCCAATAATCATGGTTGGACCGGGAACGGGCATAGCTCCGTTCAGATCCTTTATCCAGGATCGCGAAGAATCGGAAGCGGAAGGGAAAACGTGGCTCTTTTTCGGCGATCAGCATTTCGTGACGGACTTCCTTTATCAGACTGAATGGCAAAAGTGGTTGGAAACAGGCGTACTTACGAAAATGGATGTTGCCTTTTCACGTGATACTGATGAAAAAGTGTATGTTCAAAACCGGATGCGCGAGCACAGCGGGGAATTATACGAATGGCTTCAAGAAGGGGCAGCTGTATACATTTGCGGTGACGAGAAAAACATGGCACATGACGTCCATAATACGCTTATTGAGATCATTGAAAAAGAAGGCAATATGAGCCATGCTGATGCGCAAGCTTATCTTGAAGAATTGCAACAAAATAAACGCTATCAACGTGATGTGTACTGAAAATTTGGAGGAAAAGGAGATAACAACATGGTGAACCCACTATTGAAAGCACTATTGAAAGCACCAGAAGGACCGCCTAGTGATGTTGAGCAAATTAAAGACAAAAGCGATTATTTGCGAGGTACACTTGGAAAAGTGATGCAGGATCGGATTAGTGCCGGTATTCCGGATGATGACAATCGACTAATGAAACATCACGGCAGTTATTTGCAGGATGACCGGGATCTACGCAATGAGCGTCAGAAACAAAAACTGGAGCCTGCCTATCAGTTTATGTTGCGTGTCCGCATGCCCGGCGGGGTGGCACAGCCTTCTCAATGGCTTGTTATGGATGACCTTGCTCAGAAATATGGAAACGGAACCTTGAAATTGACAACAAGACAGACGTTTCAAATGCATGGCATTTTAAAATGGAATATGAAAAAAACCATTCAGGAAATCCATGCTTCAATGCTGGATACCATCGCTGCATGCGGTGATGTAAACCGGAACGTAATGTGCAATTCGATTCCATTTCAATCCGAAATTCATTCCGAAGTATATGAATGGTCGAAAAAATTGAGTGATTATCTTTTGCCACGTACAAGGGCGTACCATGAAATCTGGCTGGATGAAGAAAAAGTGGTTGGTACTCCTGAAGTGGAGGAAGTCGAACCAATGTATGGTAAGCTTTATTTGCCAAGGAAGTTTAAAATAGGCATTGCGGTCCCTCCATCCAATGACATTGATGTTTACTCCCAGGATCTTGGCTTCATAGCAATTGTTGAAAATGGAAAACTCGTTGGTTTTAATGTGGCGATCGGCGGCGGTATGGGAATGACCCATGGTGACAAGGCGACATATCCCCAACTAGCCAAAATAATCGGCTTTTGCAGCCCTGATCAAATACTGGATGTGGCTGAAAAAGTCATTACGATTCAGCGTGATTATGGAAACCGCTCCGTACGGAAAAATGCTCGGTTTAAGTATACGGTAGACAGACTTGGGCTTGAAGCGGTAAAGGCTGAATTGGAAAATCGTCTAGAATGGAAGCTGGAGGAAGCGAGAACTTATCATTTTGATAATAATGGTGACCGCTATGGATGGGTAAAAGGCATGCAAGGAAAATGGCATTTTACACTATTTGTCGAGGGTGGCCGAATTGCCGATATCAATGATTACAAGCTGATGACCGGTTTGCGTGAAATCGCAAAGATCCATTCGGGTGATTTCCGTTTGACGGCCAATCAAAACCTAATCATTGCAGATGTGTCAAGTCAGCAAAAGAAAAAGATCATAGAATTGCTTGAAACATACGGTTTGACGGATGGTGCACATCATTCAGCACTCCGACGCAGCTCGATTGCATGCGTGGCGCTTCCAACATGCGGGTTGGCAATGGCCGAAGCAGAGCGTTATTTGCCGGTTCTGCTTGATAAAGTCGAGGAGATCGTTGATGAAAACGGCCTAAGGAACGAAGAAATCACGATTCGCATGACCGGTTGCCCGAATGGCTGTGCCCGGCATGCACTCGGGGAAATTGGTTTTATCGGTAAGGCACCTGGCAAATATAATATGTATCTCGGTGCTGCCTTCGACGGAAGCCGATTAAGCAAAATGTACCGTGAAAACATCGGTGAAGAAGAGATATTAAAAGAATTGCGTGTACTTCTTTCCCGATATGCAAAAGAACGTCAGCAAGGAGAGCATTTCGGAGACTTTGTCATCAATGCGGGCATTGTTAAAGAAGTGACGGATGGAATGAATTTCCATGATTGATTAAATGCAACGAGAGACAGGTATAATTTCCTGTCTCTTTTTGTATTCAAAATTTTTCCGGAGTGCAATGATAAGAATGATAACTAAGCCTGGAACACCGGTATAGAAACAGGACCATTCACTCTTATCGTTTATTTTTTTGACTTGCTGTTATTTTTATAGGCTACCTCTGCTTCAATCTCAATAAGATAATCCGGCGAAACCAGACTTTGCACCCCTACTGTAGAACGAGCTGTTTTTACTGGATTTTCCTTTGTATTAAAGAACAGAGCATAGGCATCAAACCAACCTTGATAATCTGGTTTATCTCCTTTGTTTGGATCTGGTGCGACATACACACGCAAATAGGTTACATCAGCGAGGGATAGTCCTTTAGTTTTCAAATCTGCTTTTAAATTTTCTAAGATTCCGATTGCCTGCTCTTCTGTATTGCCATATCTCTCATAAGTGGTTTTTCCATCCTTGTTTAAAAGAGGAGGGACTGTTCCGCTAAACAATAACCGGTTATAACTTTGAGGTACAGCAACTGAACTGGAAATCGCAGAAGATGTGGAGCCAAAGAAGGTCACTTTATCTGAGTTCAATTCATTTTTATCGTTACCTGCGGAAGCAAAAGAGTTTCCTGTGATTAAACTTATACCTAATACTGAAGTAGTAATGACTGATTTCATGTTTTTTTTCATAAAGTCAGCTCCTTATCGAAAAGTATTCCTAAAAATTTATTATTCAGAGACCCCTGTTTGGAGAATGTCAACTTTGGTTTCTATTTTAATGTCCATCATGGGATAGATCTTTCTCCATTGTTCATATGTCATTTTTTTATTTTTGGCATGATATTTTGCCTTCAAGCCAATCGGGTCAATGTTTTTTTTTTGAAAATCTTTAATAAGACGGTTTGCTTGCTTGGTTATGTCATCTTCCATTTCTTTTTCAATTATTTTTATCATCTTTCTATTGGTAAGGTTGTCACTTCGCATGGATTCCTTGATTTGTCCTTTAATTTTGAGCTTAATCGTAATAGACGGATTTCGCTCAGAGTTGGATACCTCATAATTTGAACCACTTCGGATACTTTCCACAACGATATCACTTTTCTGCTTGTCTTTTAATTTGAACTTGTAAATTCCGCGTTTATGAAATTGAACTAATGTCTTGAAAATGAACATATCATCCGTTCGAACTTTACTGACCATTTTATTTTCATGAAACAAGGCCACTCCTGAAACTGCAACTTCTTTATTAATTATTTTAAATAAAGGAAGAAACGAATCTCCGCCATCTGCCATGGAGTTTCTTAAAAAAAGATGGAGGTTTGTATCCGGTCCATTCCCTGTTTCAATTTGTTGATTGATTAAGTCCGATAAAAATATTCCAATATTTACATTCGTATTTGGTGGTTTCGTATTTATGAAATCCTTGACCTTTCCTTCAACGATGGCCAAAAAGACCCTGTTTCCAAGTTGAGGCTCACGGTAGAGATAATCGGTCAGTTCTGTTATTCCTACTTCATGTACGATTTTCTCGCTAAATAAAAAGATGCGTGTCTGTCCAAGCATCACCGGCTTATCCGCTTTTTTGGATACGATAGCCTGAACATCACTCGTTGTCGTCGATGTTCCAGTTAAGGTTTGATACATACCCATCTTGTCCTGTTGGAAGATAGGGATGACGAACATTCCTTCGATTATTTTATCCTTTCGTATATCGTAGCCAATGGCTTGGGACATATTGACTTCATCAACCACTCTTGGCTGGGCACAGCTGCAAAGGAGGGAAAAAGCCAAGATGACAAGAAAGAATTTTCTCATAAACGTTTCCTCCTTTTCTTTATATAAATGATGGCTAAAAGAAGAGGCAAATATAATGCAAGGAAGAGCACGGCGTATGGATTGATTATTTTATTCAATATATACAGGGAATCTTGATCAAAAACAAATATATTAGTGAGCAGGATAATAATGGACATCGCCCATAATGGATACTTTTGCTGAACATTGAATATGCGCTTGATACCCCTGCTGGCAGCCCACAAGCAGATGGTCATGTTGGGTATGACAAAAATAGCCCACCAAGAAACTTCTATATATTCAAAGCGCTGAATAAAGGGCAATTCGACAATGCTGGTCATTGTAAGTGTCGGCCAGATAGTCATTTCCAACTGTTTTTGTGAATAAAAAATCAGTGTCACTAAATAAATGAAAACGGTTAATAAGGTTGTTGTTAAGGCCCCTCCATGAGCATATTTTTGTGAAGTTTTAGCATCTTTGATGAACGGATAAAACATCAGGATCAATTCAAAACCAAGCAAAGTTAAGGAAGTACTTCTGGTTCCCTTCAGTATTTCCAATAGATTGTGGTCGAATATAGGGAGCAAATTGGTGAAATCAGAGTATTTCATGGCATAGAATAGGACAAAGAAAATCCAGTAAGACAAAATGACGCTTAAAAAGGCAATTCCCGTAATTGTACGAAAGCCTCCCGTATTTATATAATAAATCAGAAGCAATAAAACCACTGTAAACGCCCAAGAAGCTACTTCTTCAAACATCCATACTTGTATGACATTTATATAGCTGATAATTATATCCATCCCAGAGATCAAAAAGTAAAGAATAAATAATAGACTGAAAAAATTCCCAATCCATTTTCCGAATGCATGATTATTGGCAGAAATGATATCACCTGGGACGATACTTAGTATTTTATATATGATCCAGATCAATATATGAACGATCAGTCCGGCAAGTAGTATCGAAATCCAGCCATCCGTTCCCGTTGTCTTCGCTAAAACTCTTTGAAAACTTAAAACACCTACTCCCGTTTGCACGGAATGCACCAAAAAAAACACATAGAACGGTGATACCTTGTATTTTTCATTAACATCAGCTTGGTTCATATAGGCCCCTCATTTAAATCATTCATTAAAATCATTTTTTTTGATTCTTGCTTTTTTTGGCTTTGGCTGTCTGGACATATCATCAGGATGTAAATTTTCAGGTCTGGATTTAAAAAGATTATAAGGAAGCCGAACAAAGCTATCTTTCCAATCTTGGATGCGAAATGGATATATGGGTTCAAGGTACGGGTGTCCCATTGACGTTAATTTGATAAGGTGGGTCATCAAAAACAATGCCGTTATGATAATGCCAAGTCCCCCCCAAATTTGGGCCCCCACTAAAAAGGGGAATCGCAGTAACCGAATGGCATTCCCCATTTTATAAATAGGAGTAACAAACGAAGCCAATGCGGAGAGGGCAACGATGATCAATAAGATATTACTGGTCAGACCAGCTACAACTGCCGCCTGACCGATAACGATACCGCCGACGATACCTAATGTCTGACCTACCTTAGTTGGCAGCCTGGATGCCGCTTCACGTAATAACTCAATGGAAATCTCTAAGAATAACGCTTCGATCAAAGGCTGAAAAGGGATTAAGTTCCTTGAAGTGACGATCGTTTCCAACAAATCTTTAGGAATCAGTTCATAATGATAGGTCAGCACGGCTACATAAATGGGAGTTGCAAATATGGAAAAAACGACCGCGAATATCCTTAATAAACGGAAAGCAGATGCCGGAACCCAAGGCATATTATAATCTTCCATGGTGATAAAGTATTCCAACAATATGGTTGGAGTAATAAGTACAGAGGACGACCTATCGATTAACAAGGCTACTTTACCTTCAGCCAATGCACTTGCGATGCGATCAGGCCTTTCCGTATTTAGGAAAAGAGGAAATAAGGTATTTGAATTATCATATAGCATTTGCGCAAGATGTGACCCGTCCAATATTTCATCAAACTCTACGTCATTGATCCTTTGTATAACATTATCAACATTTTCCTGATTAACGATCCCTTCTATTGATAACACTGCCACTTTCGTTTTGGACAAGGATCCTACAGTCATTTCACTTACTTGCAATCCAGGGGTAGGCAGCCTTTTTCTAACTAGATTCAGATTAATATCAATATCCTCGACAAAAGCTTCTTGAGCACTTATGATTCCAAATTCAAGTTCAGGTTTATTAACTTGCCTGTCTCGTTGGGCCGCAACATTGATTAATAGGCATTCATCAAGATTTCCATCTAAACGAATGGCAATTTGGCCTCTCATGATCCTTTCTTCGATTACAACCTTGGTACTGGTAATCAGTGTATTTTCAATAGGAACGTTCTCTTTAATTTGCTCCAAATTTATCGTTTCCAGAGTTGGTATGACAGAAAGAACACTTTCGTGAAGCTCCTTTGCATCAATTAAAGAGCGATAAAAGGATACCCAATAACCTATGCCATTATATGTTCCTTGATGGTTTACGAAATCAGTGGATGAAGAAAGGATATTGAATAGGTCCCTTACTTCCGAAACTTTATTTAATTCATCATTTTTATCGTTTGGTTGATTGGGTTTTTTTTTGAACTTTCCGCGGTTAAACAAATGTTGTCACCTCTAATCTAAAACTAGTTATCCTAGCATTTGCAATTTAATTACAAATTAACCATTTACAATGTTATTGATCCTCGTTAAAGGAAATGGGAATACATTGAAAAATCATTGGTTATAAAAACTGTCACCATTTCCTTTTCGAATAAAATAATTGAAGAAAGTGGAAACTAAAGTAAAGCCCATTCAACCAAAGGAGTTCAACATGAAAAGTGCACCCTTGCATATTAAATTGGATCAAAAGCAGGAAAAATTGAAATCTGAATTGGATATGCAGGATGATGTAGTTTTTAAACAGGTTTTTATTCCCGGTTATGAGGTTTCGGGATTATTCGTATTTGTCAATGGAACGATGGATTATCCAGCATTCAATGAAATAGTCCTCGATTTATCGGCTGCGCAGGTCGAATCAAGGCACACGGTTTCCATCGAGATGCTGGTCATTTCCAAAGTCTGTTCAGTCAGGGAACAGGATGTGGAAACATATGAAAAAGCCAAAGAGCATATTTTTGACGGGAAAACACTTTTATTTATAGATGGAATGGTAAACGGTTATGTCTTGAATCTGAAAAAGGAGAAAATTCGTACACTAAGTGAACCTTCGACTGAGAGGGTTGTGCGTGGACCGAAGCTTGGGTTTATCGAAAGTCTCCAGGAAAATATCGGCTTGATAAGGCAATATTCCAACCATCCCAACCTAATCGTCAAACAACAGAAGTTAGGGACGCTTGAAAAGCGGGAAGTTGCATTGATCTATTATGAAGGAAAAGCAAGCGATCCTTTGTTAAAAGAAGTGAATAATCGGATAAATGGAGTAAAAACTACCGATCTTCAAGACTCGGGGATGCTTGAAGAATTAATTGAAGATACATCGTTTAGCCCTTTCCCACAGATCCAGAATACGGAGCGCCCGGATAAAGTATTGGCGGCACTGCAGGAAGGAAGGGTGGTCATCATGGTTGACGGCTCGCCATTTGCATTGATGGCACCTACGACGATGACGATGCTGCTGCAGTCACCTGATGATTATTATGAAAGGTGGGTTGCGGGTTCTTTTCTACGTGTTCTTCGTTACTTTTCTTTATTTATTACCGTTTTTCTTTCAGGGATTTATATCTCCTTGGTTTCGTTCAACCCTGGATTGCTGCCGACGGAACTAGCGATGACCATAGCTGGTACAAGGGAGAACGTGCCATTTCCGCCTTTTGTTGAAGCGATAATAATGGAATTGACGATTGAACTGCTTCGTGAAGCAGGCATTCGGCTCCCGGCGCCCATTGGGCAAACGGTTGGATTGGTTGGTGGCGTCATTATTGGACAAGCAGCCGTTCAAGCGAATATTGTGAGTTCCCTGATGGTCATAATCGTTGCGATCACGACGATTACATCTTTTACGGTACCACAATATAGCTTTGGACTGGCATTCAGGGCATTAAGGTTCGGGGCGATGATTTTTTCCGCCGTTCTAGGCCTATTTGGAACCACTTTATACTTTATCATTGTTATCAGTCATTTGTCGAAATTGACCAGCTTTCAAGAACCTTATTTTCAACCAATGGATTTTATCGGTAAAAAAACCTGGAAGGATGCGTTCTTACGGTTACCGAAGCGGAAAAAAGGGGGAGAATTTTCTTGAGCAAAGCTGACGGCAAAATTCTTAGTGGGGAATTGGCCTCGATCATTTCATGCGCCATGTTAGGAGTTGGGATGCTAACGCTTCCAAGGACGATAACAGAAAAAGTTAATACATCCGATGGATGGATCGTCTTGATTTTTAATGGGATCGCTATTGCCCTTTTCATATGCTTATTGGTTGTACTGTTAAAAAAACATAAGGTGGCTAACTATTACACATACATGGAGGAGGCTTATGGAAAGTGGCTCTCCAAAATTTTTGGGTTGATCGTGGTGGTGTACTTTATAGGTGTGGCCAGCTTTGAAGTTCTTGCGATGAGTGAAATGGTCCGATTTTATTTGTTGGAGAATACGCCGGTTGAAATATTGATACTCACATTGATTTTAGCGAGTGTCCATCTATTGACAGGCAAAATTAAAGCCATTGCAAAGGTGTGCGTCTTCTTTTTACCTCTGACAATTGTCATCGTTTTGTTAATTTATATGTTCAGTATTAAAGTAGTCGATATAAAAAACCTGCAGCCTGTACTTGGAAAAGGATTTCTCCCTGTCATGAAAGGAATGGGCTCCGGGACTTTGTCTTTTTTTGGAATTGAACTTTTCATCTTTTTGTTTGGCGTCGTTAAAAATCAAAGCAAGATAAAAAGTGGCGTTTTAATCGGTTTTTTCATACCGATGATATTATATGTAATTACATATGTTCTGGTAGTCGCTACACTGACTGTTCCTGAAGTCAAAGCTGTTACATGGCCAACCATTTCTTTTATTCAATCGTATGAAGTAAAAGGGATATTTATAGAGCGGTTAGAGCTGTTTCTATTAATCACCTGGATTCTTCAGTTCTTTTGTACACATGCAATTTACTATTACTTCGCAGCAGAAGGACTGACGAAAATTTTCAACAATTCATATTCAACGAACCTTATTGTTTTGGTTCCAATCGTTTTTTTTCTGGCCAAAATCCCTAAAAATACAATCGAGATTTTTAAAATGAGCGATTTACTGGGAAAGGTATTTCCCTTTATATTGATTGGGTTGCCAATTATTACATTCACGATCGTTCAAGTGAAAAGGAGTAGAAGAAGCGGATGAAAAGATTATGGTTGATCTTGCTTATCCCTTTGCTTACAGGCTGTTGGGACAGTCAAAATATAGAAGAGTTATCCCTTGTGGTCGGAATGGGAATCGATAATAGTAAAAAGAAAGACGAAATTATGTTAACCCAGCAAATTCTGGTACCTCCAGGAAGTAGTGTTCAGGAGAATCAAGCTCAACTAAAATATAAGAATGTTACAGTCAGTGCCAAAACGTTGCATGAAGCAATAAGGGATTCTTTGCTCATAACCAATACGGTTTTAACCAATCATCAGCGTATCATGCTCATTAATGAAGATGTATTAAAGAAAATCCCGATGGAAGCGATCATTAATCAGGCAATTCGCGATAATAACACAAGGAGAAGTTGTCTTGTTTATTTAACAAAGAGACCGACAAAAGAAATTTTGGGACTAGCCGACGATGGGGAGATCCCTTCGAATGTAATTTATGAATTGAAAGATAATGTGAATCGAACGAATAAAATCCTTCCGCCTTTAACGATGGGCAAAGTTTCATCAAGTTTGCAATCAGATGGAAGCTTTGCCATTCAGGCCGTTGATATTAGAAGAGGGAAATTAATTTTGGAGGGTGCAGGGGTAATCAACAATTCAAAGTTGGTCGGGGTCATGGATGATGAAGATATAGCTGCTTTAAATTGGTTGAACGGAAATGTGAAGGGCGGAATAATCGAAGCGGTCCAACACGGTAAGCCTATAAGTGTTGAAGTGATCAAAAGGACAAGGAGGAAAGTCACGACGGAATTGAACGGGGATCATTTGACGATCAATGTTAAGGGCGCTTACACAGGAAGACTTTCGGAAGATTGGTATGGTAAGGAAAATTCATTTGAAGAAGCCTATCTAAAAGAGATTGAGCGTATTGCCGAGGATGAAGTGAAGAAGGACGTCAAGAAAATCGTATACAAATTACAGCATGAATATAAAACAGGGGTAGCAGGATTTTATCGTTATGTAGAAAATCAGCATCCAAAGTTTTGGGAGAAAAATAAGCAGAAATGGGACGAAGTTTTCAGTAAAGCCGATATTAATTATGAAGTGGACATAAGGATCATAGACTTCGGTTCAAAAGGAGGGGTAAAGTGAATGGACATACGAATAAAGACCTTCCAAATGGGAAGATTTTTATTCGTATGTCCTCTTTAGTCGATTGATTACTTAATGCCAAAGAAAATGTCCATTCAAGGCTCACTGGATGTTTTAGGCAGATTCGTCACTTCATGTGCAACCCTGATGCCGGATTGAATGGCTCCTTCAATCCATGCTGGTACGGTTGATGTATGCTCACCAGCAAAGTGGACCCTTCCTTCAGGAGTTGGAATGTATGGAAACAAGTCCGTTTCCTGACCAGGTTTAAACATGGAGAAAGCTCCATATGAATACTGATTCAGTGTCCAACTATATGAAGCGCCTGATAAAAAATGATCGTATACTTGTTTTCCATGGACCTGAGCCAAATTTTTCAATGCGTGTTGTATACGGTCTTTTTCAGGAAGTATATCCCACAAAGTGGCGTCATCTTCCCATGTATAACTTGCTAAGATGAGACCGGATTCACTCTGGTTGCTCGTTTGGCTGGGGTAATAAGAAAATCTAATGGGTAAATCGGTCGTCAATTTACCGCCGAAGATTCCTTCCTTTTCCCAAAACCTATGTGTAAATTGAAGTCCAATTTTCGTGGACGCAGCATAATGGAGTTCCCTTATTGCCTTCCACTTATTATGGGAAAATGAATTCCGGGGTTCAATATCCATAAATTGCAACAATTGAAGTGGGATAGTCACGATGGCAAGGTCACCGGTAACCGTTAAGGGGTTTTGGCTTTGAGTATGTTTAGAGTGGATGGTGACTTGATTATCATGTTGGATGAGCTTTGTCACTTCATATCTGAAGTTTAGATTATCCTTCAATTCCGGTAGAAAAGCATAAGGAAGCCGGTCGTTTCCTCCTTCGATTGCAAAAAATTCCATGTCTGGATTTAAGAGTGGCATAAGCTCCCGAAGTATGGCAGGAAAAGAAAGTTCCGGGAATCCTTCTAATCCCAGTAGGACTTTGATGCTTTCAATTGCCCCTGTTGAAAGACTCATTCCTACTGGATTGTACTGTAAAAAGAAGCTCATGGAGTATTTATCAAACTCTTTGATGACTATTTCCCAATTTCTACTTGGGTTTTGAATGATGAAGTCAGTCACAGGCTTAATTGCCATGTTGAGTAATTCTTCAGCTGTTTTACCTCTTTCATGGGGAGCTACAGGGTACCTCAGTATATCCGGGTTCCGTTGATATATGGCAGCGGTTGTCTTGATTCCGTTGGCATAAATGGGATCATTAGGAGTCGCATTAACAAAAGTGTTGACTCGTAAACCATACTTCTTGATGTATTCAGCAACTAAGTAATGATAATTCGGAATGCGCATGGCACCGGCTTCAAGGTAGGAACCTTCTGAAAATGGCTCACGTATGGTCAAAACACGCCCTCCGACCCTCCCGGTTGCTTCCAATATCGTAACCTCGTGCCCCGCTTGTTTTAAAAGGGATGCTGCAACCAACCCAGACATGCCGGCACCAATGATAATGATTTTTTTTGGGATCTGGGAATGCCCCAGGCCATTTCTGATAACAGCAAGCATTTGATCGGGTGAAAGCGGATCTTTGAAAAAGGACAAAGGGTTTTTCTCCTCTCTTGTTACACTTTCTATATGGGATTTAAGCTATCTTATTCCTATTGGGTCACCATTTATGAAGGATCTTCAATAATTTGTCATGATTGATTATAACTATCATATTCCTCTAGGTTTATCCTTTATGTGAATACTCAACTATTAGATATTTAAGGTGCAGAAGATGAATAAGTTGCTTATTGTTAAAAGATGATGCCATTTTTTTCGGAAGCTAACTATCTAAAGACTACAATTTATAATGGAGCCGAATTTAATTTAGAAAGTTAGAGAAGCAGTGTTCAGCTTTTTTGAACAATGGGATGAAATAACGAAGAATGCTATTCGCAACCTTATTTCAGAAAAAACTCACCAATCTATAAATAGGAATAAAAGTTGATTAAGCAATAAAAAAGCGGATAACTGAGGCAATTATCGTTCTTTGTCTTTTGAAAAAACGCTAATTAGCATAACAATTGGAGTTAGTATAGTTTCATAAATTTAGCGAGTGCGCATAATAAGTGCTCAGTGAAGAAATAATACGACCCCGTCCTCCCTTGACCGGTGGATTCACTAGTATGAAAAGGCTGGTTCCTTCCAAGAGAATGACAACAGTTCACTCGAGCAGGAGGAGCTTTTAATGCTACGTAAAGAGCTTGAGCAACAGCAGATGGTGAATGATATTTTAAAGCAAGCTTCGTATTCTCGGAACACTAGGCTACATACGCCGATCGTGTTTTAAGGTTAAAAAGCGCAAAATTGTATCATAATATAAACATATACTAAAAGTTTACATAGGTGATGATTTCAGGTCCCATGTTTTAGGAGGACGGGTTTATAGAAGCGAAATATTGCAGAGAATCAAGGGTCATAAGAACAAGTCGTATATTTCCAAATGATGTGAACAATCATAATACATTATTTGGCGGCAAATTAATGAGTGATGTCGATCAAGTAGCATCGATTTCTGCAGCACGTCATAGTCGAAGTGAATGTGTAACTGCTTCAACAGATTCAGTTGACTTTTTACATCCCATTCGTACAACAGATTCAGTGTGTTTTATATCTTATGTGGCATGGACCGGCACATCTTCAATGGAGGTTTTTGTGAAAATTATTGCTGAAGATTTAAAAAGCAGTGTTCGTAGAATTGCAGCGACTGCTCTATTAACATTTGTTGCACTAGATGAACATAAACGTCCAACACGTGTTCCAAAAGTTATTCCGGAGACAGAAGAAGAAAAAAAATTACATGAAACGGCATTAGATAGAGCAAGTATGCGGCAACAGAGAAAACAAAAAAGCAAAGATGTGGCAACGTTTTTAAATGTAGATTATCCTTAACTTTCAAATAGTAACCTATAACCTACGAGGTGCAAAGAAGGTAAGAGGCAATCCTTATCAATATCGATCAAGTTGAAAAGCCGGACAATAAGCAAAGTGAAGCTTTTTTCCGGCTATCGTTCTCAACATAATGATTAATTGGGCCTACAAAGGGACGAGTTCGTTTTCATCCAGAAATAACTGGTTTATCCATGTCGATGAAATTTAAAATTTGGGATTATTGATCTTCCTGTTGATAGAGGAAAAGGCTTATTGTTTGTGATTCCCCATAACATTACCTCTTCTTAATTAGATCAGTTAAGTCGAGGGAATTTGGCTGCGATAAGTCAAATTGTTGGAACAAAAAAAAAGATATTATAGTTCTGGTGGATTAACGGCTTCATACTTTGAATGGATGCAAAACAATCAGGCCATTATTGGACAGAAAAATTACGAAATAATAGTCATTCTTTTCAAAAGGTTTCTTCCATAGCACAAAATTATCAAATAGATATGCGTCTAGCTGCTAACATGGCTCGGTGTAAGTATGAAATTTGGAATCTCTAATTTATTTCTTTAGAAAGAGAGGTTTTTAAGGTGAAAGTAAGCGTCAAATATTCCCCACCTACTACTTGTAAATAGCTCATGAGATAATCTCCTTACATCATACATGTGGAGGTTTTTTTATGAAAAAACGCCTTATAGAAGAAAAAATACATACCACCATCCGCAGTCATTTAAAGAAGCTACAATTGAAATAGATGCACCTTTTACTCCACAAGTGCTTTTACAAGTGATGCAGACGGTAAAACAGCTATGATTACTGGCAACCATTGTGAAGGAAGAGTTTGATTTAGATCCCTTTTCTTCTTGTTTATTTGTCTTTTGCAATCGCTCACGCGATAAACTAAAGATTCTCGTGTGGGAACATAATGGTTTTTGGTTGCATTATCGCAGATTGGAAAAAGGAAAGTTTGACTGGCCAACTCAACATCCAAATGTGCCACTTACCATATCAAGAAGGCAACTGAGATGGCTTCTTGACTTCCAAGTCCTATCTGTGGTTATATCGCACAGGGCGAGATGATATCCCCATTGTTCTCTATGACTATCAACCAACAAGAGCAGGCGAACACCCGAAACGTTTTTTAACGGGTTATCAAGGTTATTTACAAGTGGATGGATATAGTTATAGTGGTTACAATCAAGTACCGGATGTCACCCTTGTGGGATGCTGGGCGCATGCCAGACGTAAGTTTGATGAAGCCTTAAAGGCTTTACCTGATTCACAGAAAGGAAAAAGGTGAAGGCGAGCGAAGGGTTGTATTTCTGTAATCAACTCTATTCTATCGAAAGAAAGCTAAAACATGTCGACCCTACAGAACGACATGAGCAGCGACTGGAAAAAAGCAGGCCCATTCTGGACCTTTTTTCAGCATGGCTTTATGAACAAAAAGATCTCGTTCTACCAAAAAGTGCGCTAGGAAAAGCTATCACTTATTGTTTGAATCAATGGAAGCATCTTGAAGCTTTTTTATTGGACGGGCATTTAGAAATCGACAACAACAGAAGTGAACGTTCCATTAAGCCGTTTGTGATTGGGAGAAAAAATTGGATGTTTTCTAATACACCGCGAGGTGCTAGAGGGAGTGCCATCATGTATAGTGTGGTTGAAACGGCAAAAGAGAACGATTTGAGTCCCTATCATTATCTTCGCTATTTGTTTGAGACGCTGCCAAATATGGATCTAACGAATAAAATAGAAATAGATAAAGTCTTGCCGTGGTCATCTAGTTTACCCTCGGCATGCAGAGTACCGATAAAAAGTGAAGCAAACAAAACATAGTCCCGAAATACACCACCCATGTAGTATTTGGGGGCTACTTGACGTTCACTTTCTTATGGGGTCAGCTGTTGGACAGCTGATTAATAACAATACATAGAATACCACTTGGTATGATTGTCAAAGCAAAAGATGATGCAGGTAAGTTTGACACCAAAGCATATCAATTTATCACGAACCAACGTGGCGATGTCTTAAGCATTCGTGACAGCGAAGATAAAGAAGTCGGTTCATATCAATACGATGCGTATGGCAATATTTTAGCCGTAAAAGGCACAGTGGCGAAAGAAAACCCAGTACGTTATGCGGGTTATTACTATGATGAAGAAACGAAAAATTATTATTTACAAGCCCGTTATTACAATTCAGAGAATGGATCATTCCTAGCATTAGATCCACACCCAGGTGACGATGATGAACCACTTTCGCAGAATGGGTATACTTATGCGAATAATAATCCCGTAATGTATACAGATCCAGATGGGGAAATTGCAAAATATATTGCTCAAGCATTACTTTTTTTGGCAAAACCTTTAATAAAGAGATATGGAGGAGCAGCTTTAACAAAAGCAAGAAAGTATATGGTTCAAAAAGCTTCTAAATATTTTAAAAAATGGGGTTCTAAATATAGCATTAAGTCTGATGGAGGAGTATTACTTAAAGTTATTGAGAAAGGGAAAGGACGAGTTTTTTCTATAGACTATCATACACTACCAAAGGTAGCTTATTTGAAAAAATGGGAAATAAAACCAGTAAGCAATATCGAAAAGGAATTTGGCATTATCATTATAAATCAGGGGTGCATTACATTATAGCTGAATTTATACCAACTAATGTCTATATAAAAACATCAGCAAATTATAAGGTGGTATGGAAATGGAAATATCATTAAATGATTTTTTAGTTGGAGACGGTTTTTCATATATTTTTAAATCTGGGAAGAGAGGGATGATTAATTTTTATTTTTTTATTGATTCAGTTGAAGAGGATTTAACTACGAGTTATAGCCAAAGCTTAAAAGAATTTTTAAAAAAATTAAATAAGTATCCGATTTATTTGCATGGAATTAGTGGTTCGAAGGAAATTAATATATCGAAAGGAGCAAAAACATCGAAAGTTGCGCCTAGAAATTATCATCATTTAGTAGAAATAAATAATATTGAAGAGCTAGTCAATTATTATCCTAAAGCCTATTTGGACGCTTTTAACAATGATAGTATTTTGTTTTCTACTGAGAAAACAATAGAAATGGATTTTACGAGTGACATTGGTTTAGCGAGATTTATTTTGGATTATACAAAAACGACATCAAAAGATAGATATTATCTTTGGGTAGGCCATGACGGAATAGGTTTTGACTTCGTTTCGAATTTTTCTGATTATCCGTACAATAAAGTTCCGATTACAAGTGATGAGGATTAAACGAAAACGTATCAATTTATCATGTTTATCAAAGATTTTGACTTAATATTAAATATGATTATGAAAATTATAAAATATTTATAGAACTTGTTATAGAATCAATCGAAGCATGGAGAAAAGGACGTAACTACGATTCATTTCCAACACCTCCAACACCTTTTTTAACGTTCATCCGAAGTGATGTTCAAGATATTTTATCTGATCATCAACAGAAAATTAGATTTTTTTAAAATAAATTTTATTGCCTTTTTTAACGTTTATTCAAAGAAACAACAATTGACAAAAAGTTCTATAGTAAAGCCCGACCATTCGTTCAAAATGGTCGGGCTTTTTAATGAGGTACAGTTGATTAAATTCGATTATTCAAGATACGTAAACCATTTAAAATAACAAGAATGGTACTACTTGTAATCATACGTGCTTATTGGAAGTTAATTCATTTAAAAGAATCCGTGTATTTATAATCAATCTTTTTTATAAAAATCTCTATAACCTAAAAATCAAATCCATACATTTTGATCAATCTTCGTGCAAAATGTGTGGGTTTCTTCTATTATAAATTCAGCTTTTGCAGCACACTTTTGATCAAACTTTATTTTAACCCTACATTTACAGTGGGAATGGTATTGGAGTTGGATAAGCATGTATGTTTTATTACATATTTCATATAGGATTTTCACTAGACTTAGAGCTTAGAAAAGGCGAAAAAATTAAGCACGAGGCGCTGGCCGATAAAAAGAAGAGAGCATCTGTAAACTACACAGCTGCCCTCCTGATTTTCTCCAAGATCCATTATTAATCTCGTAATTCTGTACAATGAAGTATTTAATCTACCGGACGGTCATCAAAATCATAGTCTACCGTGCCAGGAGCTACACGTGCATTTGTTAATGCCGGAGTTTCCGGACGGGCAATTTGATACACACTGGCACCGACAATTTCAGCTGCTTGCTGCAATTTTTCTTTCGATATCTTATCCAGTGTATCTGTAGGCTGGTGATACCAAGGCTCTACAGGGGAATGGATAAACAAGGCGGATGGAATGCCAAGCTCATGGAATGGTTGGTGGTCACTCCTGCCCAGCTGTCCATAAGGAATCGCAACATCCATCGTTCTGGCCCCTGCTGAGGAACCCAGGTCCGTCACAAGGTTTTTCATTCCATCAATGGTATACATAATCAAACCACCTGCAGGATTATCCTCTCCAGCATCACGTCCGCCTATCATATCCATTTGGAAGTGAGCCACCATGCGGTCTACATCCTCTTTGGGAAGGGAATCTGCATAGAAGGATGATCCAACGAGCCCTCTTTCCTCAGATCCGAACGTGAGGAAGCGAATTTCAGTGTCAATTGGCGTTTTGGCCAGGATCCTTGCCAGTTCCAGCACAGCTGATACACCCGAAGCATCATCGTTTGCACCAGGGCCGCCCGGGACAGAATCATGATGGGCTCCAACAGTCACGATTTGACCATTATCCTTATTGGCTTTTGGTTTTAGGGAAGCGATGACATTGTAGGATGTCTTTTCGATTCTTTCAGCTTTTCCCACTTCCAGAGTGGACGTGATTTGTTTAGTTTTAAGCTGTTCGACCAACTCTAACCCTTGGGCTTGGGTAATGGCTACAGCAGGTATATTTTGCCCCGCTGATACTTGTCCGAAATTATTTCCTGATGGTGAGTTGTTGTACATTAAAACGCCAACCGCTCCTTTATTTAGGACATTCTGAACCTTTTCAACAAAGGTAATGTCCCCACGTTCAACTAGTGCAATTTTCCCAGATACATTTTCTCCAACTTCCTCTGGCTTTGCTTTTCCAACATTAACAAGTTCGGCTGTTACCTTCCCGCTGATACTGCCGCTAAGGGCACGCGGTGTTCCTCCTAAATCACTGTCACCAATTATCACTTTTACATTTTGCACCGTATCATAGATGGGAAAAGGCTGAACCTTTGTTTCAAAACCAAGACTCTTAAACTGACTTTCTATGTATTTGACTGCACGGAGCTCCCCTTCTGTACCAGCAGCCCTCGGTTGCTCTGATAGATAGGCAATCGTATTATACATATTGTCCGCACTAATTTTTTTGATAACTTTGTTATCAAAAGCTGTGTCAGACTGGGCATTTGTTGCCCCGTTTGTTTGTGCAAATACTGTACCAGTTGATAGAACCATACCCGCAGCTAATAGTATTGTTAGTGATTTTCTATACATATAATCCCTCCTTCTTCATAATCTTCCTAATTATGTATTTTACTGAATAGTTTGTAAATGAGTCATTAGTCTTTAAATTCCAACTATCAATCGGTGTCTGACACCCGCTCTCATACTAATAACTTGGTAAATGAACAAAAAGAAAGAGCGTGCTTTGAAAAAAGTTTAATCAAAATACGCTCTTAATATTATTCAATTGATGTGACGAACGAAATGACGATATAACAAATGATATCTTTCGACGGGTCTTGTAATGTTTGTTTTTGACGGTGTCGATGAACAATTAAGATTGTAAACGACAGACCGTATTGATTGGCAGCCTATGTACCAGGCGGGGAAATATAGAAGGAACGTGCAGTACATCGTATTCGGGCCGGACAGGTGTATTGATGGAAGCGGAGTAAATATCATCGACTTGACGGCACCTAAGCAAGGTTAAGAAGCGATCAACCAGAGTAAATATATCCCAATAATAACCTCGATAGAATATTTAAATAAAACAATCAACCAAAAACATCATCAAGGACAATACTGTCTTTCTGCAAAACCAAGAAAACTTAGTTTGTGGAATATTATTAAATATTTTCCTTTACAGAGGAGATACTACCAAGAGACAAAGGTAAGAAAGGAAGACAGTATGGATCATATACAAATGGCCCGTGCGATGTTCGGGACGAATATGGCTGTACATATCATATTTGCAACGATCGGCGTCGGGTTACCGATGATGATGTTGGCAGCGGAATTAATGTATCAAAGGACAAAGGATTTACAGTATGTTGTCATGGCTAAACGCTGGACCAAAACATTAGGGGTTTTGCTTGGGGTCGGGATTCCGACTGGTACGATTGCGGGTGTGCAACTGTCACTATTATGGCCTGGGTTTATGGAAGTGATTGGACGTGTCATGGCGCTTCCATTCCAGATCGAGATTTATGCATTCATGGTTGAAGCGCTATTCATGTCAATCTACGTGTATGCTGCTGAAAAAATAAAGCCATGGGCCCGTATCGTAAGTTTATTCTTTGTTGCATTCGGCGCAATGGCTTCGGCGGTTTTGATTTCTAATGTCCATGCTTTTGAAGGGACACCGGCTGGGTTCCGGTTTGAAAATGGGGAAATCGTCGATGTCGATCCTTGGGCGGCATTTTTCAACCCAAGTTTCTTGGTGACGGCAGGTCATACGGCCCTGACTGCTTATACTACAGGTGCTTTTGTTGTAGCGGCCGTTGCAGCCTATAAGATGCTGAAAAATAAATATGGCACTGCTGAATATAATTTTCACCAAAAAGCACTGAGGCTCAGTATTGTATTGGGTTTGGTTTTTTCTTTTTTGACGGCATTGAACGGTCATGCGACTACACAGCATTTATATAGGGAACAGCCGGAGAAACTGGCGGCGGCTGAAGGGTTGTTTGAAACAAAGGACCATGCCGGACTTACCTTGTTCGGTTATACCGATAGGGATGCCCAGGAAGTGAAGTATGGGATTGAATTCCCATGGTTATTAAGCTTTCTATCCGGTAATAGCTTCGATACGGTCGTGACCGGCTTGAACGATTTTCCAGAAGAGTATTGGCCACCGCTTTATGTCCATATCTTATTCAACGCCATGGTCATCATCGGTTCCAGCTTAATCGCCTTAGCACTGTTTGCATTGGTATGGAATAAATGGCTGAAAAGGGAAACTTATCCGAAATGGGTTCTCTGGCTGTTTGTTGCTGCAGGTCCGCTTTCGGTGATTTCGATTGAATGCGGTTGGATTTTTGCTTGTACAGGCAGACAGCCATGGACGATATACAGGATGCTGACTACTGAGGATTCAGTCACTTCGTACGAAAACCTTGGATTTTTATTCACGATGTTCATTATTGTATATATCATTTTATGCGTTTCTGTCGTATTTACACTTTTGTATTATTTCAAACGTCATTCCGTTATGGATGATATTTATAAAGCAGAACAGAAAGATGTAAGGCTTTTCGATTCGAATTCATAAAAGGGGGGAAGGCGGTTGAGTGATGCTCTTCTTGCAATAACATTGGTCTGGGGCTTTATTTTTCTTTATGCCATCATGGCCTCTATGGATTTTGGCGCCGGCTTCTGGGCAATGACTTACATTAAAAAGGAAGAAACGAATGCTACGAAGATTGCAAATAGCTATTTATCACCGACTTGGGAAGTGACTAATACTTTTGTGGTTGGTCTTGTAATTGCGATTTACAGTTTATTTCCAGGTGCGGTTTTCCCGATTGGGGTAGCCTTGATCGTTCCTGCGAGCCTGATATTGGTTCTGCTATGTATTAGGAGCGCTTTCTTGGTTTTCGCGCATAGCGTAGACAAATATGAAAAAGCGTTAACATATATCTCAGGATTGACGGGATTGATCATACCCGGGCTATTAATCAGTGTATTGCCCATCACCCATCTTGGATTTGTCGAAGGCGTGAGAGGAAATGAAGAATTGAATCTAACTAAACTTTTCACGAGTCCGAATGAGTATGCATTTGTGGGGTTTGGAATCATGAGCACGCTTTTTTTATCATCTTTGCTTCTGTCTGATTACTCAAAGCAGGCTGACGAAATGAAAGCATTCAAAATATATCGCAGGGATGCGATGATAACGGGACCGCTTATGTTAGTCATGGCTCTGTTGGTTATGCTCACGTTAAAAAACGAAGCGAATTGGATCTACCAAGGAATGATGAAAAACTCGGCATTGTTATTCGTCTCGCTCGTTTTTTTTATCATTAGCGGTATAGCACTGTACTTACCCTATTTTTCTAAGCAGGAGGTTAAAGGGATGCCACGCGTAGCTGTAATAGCGATTATCATTCAGTATTTAATCGGCAGTTATGTTTATGGTATCGCACATTTACCTTATATCATATATCCAAATGTCACGATTCTTTCAGGATTTACCGATCCAACATCTTTCCGGGCCGTTTTTGCCACATATATCGTGGGCTTTGCGATATTAGTGCCAGGGTTCTATTATTTCTGGTCCATCTTCATGAAAGATCAGCGTAGAAAGTTCAAACGGCGGCAAATGTCAAATTAGTTCATCTTGGAAAAGAGAGGTTATCACTATGAAAAAGTTAGATCTGCTAAAATATGCGGTTTTAGTCATCTCACTCTTTTTGAGCTATCAAGCGGTTGAAGCGCATGATAAAAATTTTCAGGTCGATGGCACTTATATTTCAACAAAAAGAGATGTAACAGGTGACCAGAAAATAGACATCATCCAGGTTCAGGGTTTGCCATATGAGGAAGGAAGCAAGTTTCTGAAGAAAATTGAGTTAAGTGTGGAAAGCAATCGACGTACAATCAGCGTCCCGCTTGAAGCTGGGTATAATCCAGATCTCAAGGTTGCCGACATGAATAATGATGGGGTCCAGGATGTATTGGTCACGGTTTTGATGGAAGGTAGAGAGCGGTTGATAACCAGTTACGCCTATACGTTCAAGAATGGAAAAGTGAGGAAACTGGAAATCCCTCCATCCGTTCCCGTAATGGCCCAATTTCTTGACGGATACAAAGCGAAAATCATCATTGAAGGTCAAAAGCCTGTGGTGATAGATGTCAGTTCCAGAAAACAAGCTTATGATGAAATGGGCATTTATCTAAATGGAAAATTAAATGAACCGACAGAGCTTATGGTTGATCCATATTCTTCACTGGACTTAAAGAACGTTTTTGGGAAAGGGAAAGCGCTTGTGGGAGTCCAAAATGTAAAAGGGTCCGATGAACGTGATTCGATACTGGAAATCAAATCAGTATGGAAGTATAACAATGGATGGCAGCTTGTAAAAGCCCAAGTTAAACCGGTCAAGGGAAGAAATAAATAGTGAATGTTATCATGGGATAGGCTTGCATGTGACATAGTTCAGGCATACTTTAGTTAAATAAAGAAGATGACAGCTCTTGGTATTGAGGGCTGTTTTTTGTTTAAATTAAAAATTGACAATTTTTAAATATTTGGTAAAATCTAAATAAATCCAGTTAACTACATATCCACACTCATTATGTTGTTAAATGTAAGCGGATACAAAGGGGGGTGCAGTCTTACGGAGTTAAAAGAAAAAATAATTGAAACGTCGCTGACTCTCTTCGATCAGCATGGTTTTCATGGTGTCTCCGTTAACGAAATCGTTAAGGCATGCGGAACTAGCAAGGGGGGGTTTTATCACCATTTCTCTTCCAAAGATGAACTCCTATTTGTCATTCATGATTACTTTATTTCATATGTTTTAATAAAAGCACAGGAAGCCATTTCAGAAAGTACCCATCCAACAGAAAAAATGCAAAAGATCATTCAATCATTCGTTAAAGTTTTTGACCTCTATAAACCACACATCTCAGTTTTCTATCAAGAAAGCATTTACTTAAAACCACCTTATGTTGAAGCAATTAAAAAAAAGCGTCAAATGTATAAAGAAATCATTTTTACCGTCATTAAAGAAGGCATTGACAAAGGAGTGTTCCGCAGCGAATTGCCAGTGGAAATTACCGGAATGTCAATTCTGGGCATGGTGAACTGGTCCTACAAATGGTACAAAAGGGACGGTGGAAAAACGATTGATGAAATCGGTGATATTTACGTAGATCTAATTCTGAATGCCCTATTGACAGATGAAGAAAAGGATGCGGAAATCACCCAACCATTTCTACTGAAGAACAATGTTGTTGTCGATTAAACAATTAACTTGATTTGTACAGACCAACTAGTCGGTCTCAATTGAAAGGGGAATGAACATATGGATTTTTCACTTACAAAAGAACAGCAGATGATTAAGGAAATGGTTAAGGAATTTGCCGAAAAGGAAATTAAACCCATTGCGATTGAGCTGGATGCAAAGTCCATGTTTGCGGAGGATGTATTCAAAAAAATGGGGAAACTCGGGTTACTTGGAATTCCATTTCCTGAAGAATATGGCGGTTCAGGCGGAGATACGATTTCATATGCCATTGCAGTTGAAGAGGTTGGCAAGGCGTGCGGGGGAACCGGCTTAAGTTATGCTGCAGCAGTTTCGCTCGGAGCAAGTCCAATTTACTATTTTGGAACCGAAGAACAGAAGCAAAAATATCTGGTTCCAATCACGACCGGTGAAACTCTGGCAGCTTTCGGGTTGACAGAGCCTAATGCGGGTTCCGATGCTGGCGGTACGAGAACCACTGCTGTGTTGGAAGGTGATGAATATGTGATCAATGGTGAGAAAACATGGATTACAAATGCCAGCTATTCAAGAACCGTTACCGTCACTGCTGTATCGGGCAAAGATTCCAAGGGCAAGAATATCATCTCGGCATTCATCGTGCCAACCGATACCCAAGGGCTTACGATCAATAGCAATTATGAAAAAATGGGAGTTCGGGCTTCCAATACTTGTGAAATCATTCTGGATAACGTCCGGGTACCAAAGAAAAATTTATTGGGAGATCCAGACAAAGGGTTCAAACAATTCTTATTCACTCTGGATGGAGGAAGGATTTCCATTGCAGCTTTGGCCGTCGGTATCGCTCAGGCTGCCTTTGATAAAGCTTTAGCTTTTTCAAAAGAGCGCATACAATTCGGTAAATCGATATCAAATTTCCAGGCCATTCAATTCAAGCTGGCAGACATGGCGATGGAAATTGAACTGGCGAGGAATATGGTATATAAGGCGGCGTGGTTAAAAGACAATAAAAAGCCTTTTGCAAAGGAAGCGGCATACGCCAAGCTTTTTGCAAGTGAAACCGCTTTCCGGGCCAGCAATCAAGCGATTCAAATACATGGCGGTTCTGGTTACATGCGCGAATATGAAGTGGAGCGCTATTTAAGAGATGCTAAGTTATTGGAAATTGGTGAAGGCACATCCGAAATTCAAAGAATCGTTATCGCCAGACAATTAGGCTGTTAATCTTTATGGAACGTAAAATGAACAATGATGCTTTGGTTCATTTTGGTGAAAAGCAGATGTTATCTATTCAGCAAAACGCGTTCATTCTTACTTTTATTTGATTAGGAGGAGTTTGATGTCTGATTTGCTAGATATTACTATCGGGAAATTGCTTGAAAGGACAGCTGAACAATATGGTGATAATGAAGCTGTGGTGTACCATGAACTGGGCCTCCGCCATTCCTATCGCGAATTTGAAAAGATTTGCCGAAAGGCGGCCAGGGGGTTCATGTCACTCGATATAAAAAAAGGGGAACATATCGCCATTTGGGCGTCCAATAAACCGGAATGGCTTATATCCCAATTTTCCACCGCGAAAATGGGCGGGGTGCTGGTTACGGTCAACACTAATTACCGTACAAGTGAACTGGAATACTTGCTTAAGCAATCGGATGCGACCACGATCATCCTGATGGAACAATATAAGGATCATTCATATATAGATACGCTGTACGAAATCGTACCTGAATTGAAAAATGCAGAACCAGGAAAATTACAATCTGAGAAACTGCCAAAATTGAAAAATATCATCGTTTTAGGTGAAGCGCGATATCCCGGAACGTTTTCGTGGAATGATGTCATTAGCGGAAGCGAATCCATTTCGGAGGAGTCACTGGACATGAGGATGGAGGAATTGGCTCCCGATGATGTGATTAATATGCAATATACATCAGGGACGACAGGATTTCCAAAAGGAGTGATGTTGACGCATTCAAACTTGGTCAACAACGGATTGAATGTCGCGGAATGCATGAGGCTTACCGAAGTTGACCGGCTTTGCATCCCGGTTCCGTTTTTTCATTGTTTCGGCTGTTCCCTTGGTACGATGGCCTCGGTTTCTGTAGGGGCAACAATGGTGCCGATTGTGGAATTTAATCCACGCGTCGTCCTTCAGACCGTTGAAGCCGAAAAATGTACGGGACTTCATGGTGTTCCGACGATGTTCATCGCTCAACTTAATCTCGATGACTTTGACCAGTATGATTTACGTTCGTTGCGGACTGGAATCATGGCAGGCTCCACATGTCCGATTGAAGTCATGAAAAGCGTGGTGAATAAGATGGGAATCTCGGAAATCACGATTACTTATGGTCAAACGGAATCGTCTCCAGGAATTACGATGACAAGAACGGACGATCCGATCGAACTTCGTGTTTCCTCAGTGGGAAGGGCTTTGCCGAAAGTGGAAGTGAAAATTGTCGATCCAGTTACCGGGGAAGAAGTCCAGCGGGGCAAACAAGGGGAACTCTGTTCGAGGGGATACCATGTAATGAAGGGATATTATAATAATCCGGAGGCCACTGAGCAGGCGATTGACCGGGAAGGCTGGCTTCATACGGGTGATTTAGCAGTGATGGATGAAAGGGGTTATTGCAAGATTACAGGCAGGCTGAAAGACATGATCATTCGCGGAGGGGAAAATATCTATCCCCGTGAGATTGAAGAATTCCTCTATCAACATCCTGCAATTGTCGATGTCCAGGTACTCGGCGTTCCAGATCAGAAGTATGGGGAAGAGGTAGCGGCATGGATCATTTTGAAAGCAGGAGAAACACTGACGGAGAAAGAATTGATAGAGTATTGCAAAGGGAAAATATCTTTTCATAAAATTCCCCGTTACATTCAATTTACCGATGCTTATCCCATGACTGCATCCGGGAAAATTCAAAAGTATAAGCTTCGGCAACAAACTCTTGATCTACTATCGGAACGCACTAAATAAGGAGGGTATCGAATGATTCGAAAAATTCTTATCGCAAACAGGGGAGAAATAGCATCACGCATTATTCGTACATGCAGGAAGTTGGGAATACTTACTGTCGCCGTCCATTCGGAAGCAGATGCGGATTCGCCATTTGTGGGATTGGCGGATGAGGCATATTTATTGGGTGGCCCGAGAGTACAGGAAAGCTATTTAAACGTCAATAAGATTTTGGAAATAGCTAAGAAAACGGGAGTGGAAGCCATTCATCCTGGATACGGATTTCTTAGTGAAAACGCAGATTTCGCACGTTCATGCGAAGAAGCAGGCTTGATATTCATTGGTCCAAAACCAGAAATCATCCAGCAGATGGGCAATAAAGTCGAGGCACGGAAAAAGATGGAACAAGCGGGACTTCCATTGGTGCCTGGATTTTCACGTCCGTTAATTGATAGTGCAGAAGCGGCAGCCGTTGCCGAAAAAATTGGCTATCCAGTCATGTTAAAAGCAGCAGCAGGCGGCGGGGGAATCGGCATGCAGGCCGTTGCTAATGAAGATGAATTGACCAAGGCCTTCGAAGGGAATCAAAAACGTGCCCAATTGTTTTTTGGCAATGGAGATATGTTCATAGAAAAACTGATTGAGAAGCCTCGTCATATCGAAATTCAGGTATTGGCGGATTCCTTTGGGAATGCTGTTTACTTATGGGAAAGGGAATGCTCCGTTCAAAGGCGCCACCAAAAGGTCGTAGAAGAGGCTCCCTCTTCTTTCCTTGACGAAGAAACAAGAAACAGGATGGGAATGGCTGCAGTGACAGCGGTAAAATCAATTGGTTATAGCAATGCGGGCACCCTCGAATTTTTAGTTGATGGTGATAAAAATTTTTATTTCCTGGAAATGAATACACGTCTTCAGGTTGAGCATCCTGTCACCGAAGAAATTACGGGGCTGGATTTAGTCGAGCAGCAAATTAAAATTGCATCGGGCAACAAATTGGAATTCACTCAAAGTGAGATTAAACAGGATGGACACTCCATTGAAGTGCGCATATACGCTGAAGACCCGAAAACGTTTTATCCAGCACCGGGGAGAATCACCAGCATGGAACTTCCGGAAGGGGAAGGAATCCGTCATGAATTGGCGGTTCATGGAACTTCCGTCGTGTCCCACTTTTATGATCCGATGATCGCCAAATTGGTAGTGAGCGGCGATTCAAGGGATAAAGCGATCAAGAGATTAAGAGAAGCGCTGGCAAACTATAAAATAGAAGGAATAAAAACAAACCTTCCTTTGCTTATGGAAATAATTTCTCATGAAGCTTTTTCCCAAGGAGATACGACTACGGATTTCATTGCGAAATATATTAAAAAATTGACTGTATAACGCATATTTTAAAACAAAATGATCAGGAGGAATGTAAGATGGCAGAATTAAAGGCAAGCATGGCAGGAAGCGTTTGGAAAATCGTAGCGAATGAGGGGCAAAGTGTAACAGACGGACAGGACATCATTATCTTGGAATCGATGAAAATGGAAATCCCCATTGCAGCCGAAGAAGCTGGCACCATCAAAGAACTTAAAGTGAATGAGGGGGATTTCGTAAATGAGGGCGACATTTTGGCCGTCATTGAATAAAAGGACGGAGGGATAAGATGAATTGGCCTGAAAAAGTGACAATTAAGGAAGTGGGTCCGCGTGACGGGCTGCAAAATGAAAAGGTCATGATACCTGCACAAAGCAAAATAGAATGGATCGATCAGCTCTCTGATACGGGATTATCTTATATAGAAGTGACTTCTTTTGTCCATCCAAAGTGGATTCCCCAATTGAGGGATGCCGCCCTTGTTGCTAAGGGAATAAAGCGCAATCCCGGTATCACTTATGCGGCCCTTGTACCCAATCAAAGGGGACTGGAGTCGGCTCTTGAAGCTAATATCGATGAAATTTCCGTGTTCATGTCATCCAGTGAAACGCATAATCTTAAAAATATTAATAAATCGATCTCTGATACCTTTCCAATAATGAAGGATGTCATCGGGACAGCAGCAAACAGCGGGAAAACGGTTAGGGGCTATATTTCAACTGTTTTCGGCTGTCCTTATGAAGGGGAGGTTTCGACCGAACAGGTTTTCCGTGTTTGTGATCAACTGTTTGAATATGGAATCCATGAGGTCTCATTGGGTGATACCATTGGGGTCGCATCTCCAAGACAGGTCGCCTTGTTCCTAGAACAGGCAGTAAAAAGATATGATATAAGCCGAATTGCCCTCCATTTTCATGATACAAGGGGTATGGCACTCGCAAATGTCCTTGAATCACTGAATTATGGTGTTGACACTTTCGACTCTTCGCTCGGAGGATTAGGGGGATGTCCGTATGCACCAGGTGCGAGCGGAAATGTGGCAACAGATGACCTGATCCATATGCTACATAAAATGGGAATTCAAACGGGAATCAATCCAGAAAAATTAATGAAGGCTGCGGCCATGATGCAAAGCTTTTTGGAAAAACCATTGCCTAGCCATCAGATGGCTGTTTATAACGCACAATAAGAGAAATTGAGGTGAATTTATGACTTCATTAGTGGAGATCAGTCATGAAGATAATGGAATTGCCCTCGTGACTTTAAACCGGCCTGATGCTGCTAATGCTCTATCCACAGAACTGCTTCATTGCTTAGTTGAAGGGCTGTATGAATTGAGAAGAGATTCCAATTTACGAACGGTCATTTTAACGGGAGCAGGTAAAAAGGCGTTTTGTGCAGGTGCGGATCTTAAGGAACGAGCAGGTATGAATGATGATAAAGTCAGGGAGACAGTCAAGTTGATTGGTGACACGATTACGGCTGTAGAAAACCTTCCAGTTCCTGTCATCGCCGCGATTAACGGTTCGGCTTTTGGCGGAGGGCTGGAATTGGCACTCGCTTGTGACATACGCATCGCATCGGAAACGGCTAAGGTTGGACTGACAGAAACGTCATTGGGCATCATCCCAGGCGCCGGCGGTACTCAGCGACTGCCGCGGATAGTAGGAATGCCGACAGCGAAAGAACTGATTTATACGGCAAGGAGGTTGGATGCAAAAACCGCACATGCCTTGAAAATCATCAGTCATGTATACTCACCCCAACATTTACTAGAGGAAGCGAAAAAATTGGCTGGGGAAATTGCAGTCAATGCCCCATTAGCACTCAGGGCTGCAAAAGCGGCGATCAATCAAGGGGCTGAGACTAATTTGAAAACAGGATTGCAAATTGAAAAAGACTGCTATCAGACAACTTTAAAAACCCGTGACCGACTGGAGGGTCTGTCAGCATTCAAGGAAAAGCGCAAACCGGTTTTTAAGGGCCAATGATTTCAATTGAAGGAGGAACAGGGATGGTAACGACGGATAAACTAACCGAAACGGTTGAAACGATTAAAAAAGGCGGTTTAGAAAAATATCATCAAAAAAACGCTGAAAAAGGAAAGCTTTTCGTACGTGAACGGCTAGAGCTGCTTTTCGATGAAGGGGTTGAAATAGAGGACGCATTCTTTGCTAATTGTGCCAGTGATGGATTACCTGCTGATGGTGTAGTTACAGGCATCGGGAAAATCAATGGTCAGAGGGTCTGTGTCATGGCCAATGATTCGACTGTAAAAGCTGGTTCTTGGGGAGCAAGGACCGTCGAGAAAATCATTCGCATTCAGGAAACAGCTGAAAAGCTACAGTTGCCGCTTCTTTATTTAGTCGATTCTGCCGGGGCACGAATTACGGATCAAGTAGAAATGTTTCCGGGACGCCGTGGAGCAGGACGCATCTTTTACAACCAAGTGAAGTTATCAGGAAAAGTCCCGCAAATTTGTCTATTGTTCGGTCCGTCTGCCGCAGGCGGGGCATATATCCCAGCTTTTTGTGATATTGTCGTAATGGTTGATGGCAATGCATCCATGTATTTAGGTTCACCGAGAATGGCAGAAATGGTCATTGGCGAAAAGGTAAGCGAAGAGGAAATGGGCGGGGCGAAAATGCATTGTTCTGTTTCAGGATGCGGCGATGTGCTTGTCAAGTCGGAAGAAGAATCCATCGCGTTTGCGCGCAGATACTTAAGCTATTTTCCAGGAAATTATCAAGAAAGACCTAAAAGCGTAAAACCTGAGCTGCCTGCAGATTTCGAAAAAACATTGGAAGACCTGATTCCCAAAAATCAGAATGCACCCTTCAATATGTATGACCTGATCGATAGGGTTATAGACAGGCAATCGTTTTGTGAAATCAAGAAACTATTTGCACCCGAATTAATTACTGGGCTTGCAAGGCTAAATGGACAAACGATAGGGATCATAGCCAATCAGCCGCGTGTCAAGGGCGGCGTCCTGTTCCATGATTCAGCTGATAAGGCAGCCAAGTTCATCAATTTATGTGATGCTTTCCATATACCGCTGTTGTTCCTGGTGGATATTCCAGGATTCATGATTGGGACGAAGGTCGAACAGGCTGGGATCATTCGCCATGGTGCGAAAATGATTTCGGCCATGAGTGAAGCCACGGTTCCCAAGATTTCTGTCATTGTCCGTAAGGCTTATGGTGCTGGACTATACGCGATGGCTGGTCCCGCTTTTGAACCGGACTGTGTACTTGCCTTACCGACGGCATTGATTGCGGTCATGGGGGCAGAAGCTGCGGTCAATGCAGTCTATGCCAATAAAATAAATGCGATGGAACCAGAAGAGCGCCCGGCATTCATCGAACAGAAGCGCAATGAGTATAATGAAGATATCGATATCTACCGCTTAGCCTCCGAAATGATTGTTGATGGCATCATCCAGCCAAATGACCTGCGTGATGAATTGAGCACCCGGTTTGAAGCGTATAGCAGTAAGCAATTGACATTTACCGATCGTAAACATGGAGTCTATCCCGTTTAAAGAATTCAATAAACAAGCCCGGTCATCATGACCGGGCTATTTATCATGTATGAAAATAAATGATTTTTTAAATAATTAGAAAATTTTTCTGATTTTGAGTTGCTAAATTACACAAGGAAGAGTACTATAATTAGTAATTAATGATTTACTAATTACTTAATTCCATACTTAGTGAAAGAAAGTGAGAGTTGCCATGGCTCAGCAGGAAAAAAAGAAATATATTACTCCAGATGGATATACGGCAGATATTGCGATCTTTACGATTACTACGAAGAAAACGGCAGAGAAAGCCCCGCCTGAAATGTTTTTGAAGCTATTATTAATCAAACGTGCCACAAAAGATAAGGAAGGAAGCCCCAATGTAGAAGGAGATAAATGGGCCTTACCCGGAGGTTTCGTCAATGCTGGCGAGACTGCCTATGAAGCAGCTAAACGAGAATTGAAAGAAGAAACGGGTGTAGCTGGATTCCATGTCAAGCATTTCGGGGTTTATGACCGGCCGGGACGCGATCCCAGGGGATGGATCATATCCAATGCTTTTTATGCAATTGTCCAGGAAGAGTTTCTTCATCAAAGAAAAGCGAATGACGATGCAGCCGAAGTTGAATTGTTCACGATTCAGGAAGCCTTACAATTAGATCTCGCATTCGATCATTATACAATTATAAACGATGCGATGAATTTAATGAAAAAAGAAATGGTGCAAACGACGATAGCCCAAAAATTCCTGCCGGATGAATTTACACTTTCTGAACTGCAACGGGTTTTGCTGACAGCCAGAGATGATGCAAAAATCAGCGCTGACTCACTTTTTTATGCAAAAGCCCCGAAACTCCCGTTTTTGGAGAAAGTCTTGGATGAAAAGGGAATGCAGAAGAAAACGAAACGTAATTCGTATCGGCCTTCACAGCTTTACCGATTTAATGCAGAGGTTGTCATGGACTCTATTTACTATTGAGGGGGAATCGTGCAATGGGAAAAAAGGCATTGATCAATATAGATTATACGTATGACTTCGTGGCAGACGGGGGCTCATTGACCTGCGGGAAGCCAGGCCAGGATATCGAGAAGGCTCTTGTCAGTATAACCAAGGATTTTATAGAACAAGGTGAATACACGGTCTTCGCGATTGATTTACATGAAGAAGGAGACCGCTTACATCCCGAATCGAATTTGTTTCCACCGCATAATATTAGCGGTACAATGGGTAGAGACCTATACGGGGCGTTAAAAGAGGAATACGAAACAAATAAAAATCAAAAGAATGTTCATTATATAGATAAAACACGTTATTCGGCCTTTGCAGGAACGGACCTTGATATCCGCCTGCGGGAACGTCACATTACCGATGTATATTTAGTCGGGGTTTGTACAGATATCTGTATTTTGCATACGGCAATGGACGCTTATAATCTAGGCTATAAAATCTTTGTATATGAAAATGCAGTAGCCTCGTTCAATGATGCCGGTCACCATTGGGCGCTTGGCCATTTTAAAGGATCTCTTGGAGCAACCATTCTATAATATTCATTAACGTAACAGAATAGAAGGGAAGCGAATGCTTCTCTTTTGGGAGGAACTATCCATGGAAAAAAAGTACAACGACGACAGTTACGCATTACACACTGATCTTTACCAAATCAATATGGCCCAAACTTATTGGCAGGACAAAACACATAACCGAAAGGCAGTTTTCGAAATATTTTTCAGAAAGCTTCCATTTAACAGCGGATATGCGATTTTTGCGGGACTTGAAAAAATTGTCCATTACCTTCAAAACTTTTCCTTCTCGGAAAGTGATATCGACTATTTAAAAAATGATCTGCACTATGATGAAGAATTTTTGGATTATTTGCGAAACATCCGTTTCACGGGAGCGATCCGCTGCATGAAAGAGGGAGAGCTTGTCTTCGGCAATGAACCGATTTTACGGGTGGAGGCACCGCTCGGTGAGGCTCAACTCATTGAAACTGCGCTGCTTAACATTGTGAACTATCACACACTCGTGGCAACAAAAGCTTCGCGCATCAAACAGGTCATCGGTGAAGAATCTGCCCTTGAATTCGGTTCAAGGCGGGCGCAAGAAATGGATGCTGCAATTTGGGGAGCGAGAGCGGCCTATATTGCTGGTTTTGATTCCACTAGTAATGTACGTGCTGGAAAGCTGTTCGGCATTCCGGTTTCAGGGACTCATGCACATTCCATGATCCAAGCTTATAAAGATGAATATACCGCTTTTCATAAATATGCTGTTTCCCATAAAGACTGTGTATTCTTGGTTGATACTTACGATACATTGCGTTCTGGCATCCCGAATGCAATCCGTGTTGCCAAGGAACTGGGCGATAAAATCAATTTCATTGGCGTCCGTCTTGACAGCGGTGATTTAGCTTACTTATCAAAAGAAGCACGACGTATGCTTGATGCTGCAGGGTTCCATGATGCGAAGATTGTCGCATCAAATGACTTGGATGAATATACGATCATCAACCTGAAACAACAAGGAGCAAGAATTGACATTTGGGGCATCGGAACCAAATTGATTACGGCTTATGACCAGCCAGCGCTCGGTGCCGTTTATAAAATGGTTTCAATAGAGGGTGAAGATGGGAATATGAGAGATACCATCAAAATTTCTTCTAACCCTGAAAAGGTTACGACACCTGGCTTAAAACGAGTATATCGAATCATCAATAAAGTGAACCATCATGCTGAAGGTGATTATTTGGCGATGGAATATGAGAAGCCGCAGGAACAGGAAAAATTAAAAATGTTTCATCCTGTCCATACCTTCCTAAGTAAATTCGTCACGGATTTCGATGCGGTTGATCTGCATGTGGATATTTTCAAAGATGGAAGTTTGATTTATGAATTGCCAACCATAGATGAAATCAAGGCATTCACGCAAAAAAATCTCCAAGTATTATGGCCGGAGTACCTGCGTGCACTTAATCCTGAAGAATACCCGGTAGATCTAAGCCAGGATTGTTGGGATAATAAAATGAGGAATATAGATGAAGTTAAAGCCAATGTAGAAAGAATGCTAACGAAATGACAATCCTATTTTATTAGAAAGCGGGGCTTTGCCAATGCGTCCATTACAAAAAGAAATCGTAAAAAAATTACTTGTCCAACCAACGATCGATCCTGAAGTCGAATTCAGGAAAAGTGTTGATCTATTAAAAGGGTATATGAATAAAAATACGTTTCTGAAAAGCTTTGTACTTGGAATATCTGGAGGGCAAGATTCAACACTGGCGGGGTATATTGCCCAAACCGCTGTCAATGAATTGAATGAAGAAACGAATAGCAGCGACTATAAGTTTGTTGCTGTAAGCTTGCCATATGGAGTACAGGCTGATGAAGATGACAGGCAGCTTGCGTTAAAATTCATCAAGCCAAGCCAAACGGTTACAGTCAACATCAAGGAAGCGGTGGATGCATCAGTAAAAGCTGTGGAAGAAGCAGTTTCTGAAAAGCTATCGAATTTCTTAAGGGGAAATGTTAAAGCACGTGAGCGAATGAAGGTACAATATGATTTAGCTGGACTTTATAAAGGCGTCGTGCTTGGTACGGACCATGCAGCAGAAGCGATCACAGGTTTCTTTACGAAACATGGTGACGGCGCAGCGGATATCCTTCCATTATACCGATTAAATAAAAGGCAAGGAAAAGAAATCCTGAAATTCGTCGGTGCGCCTGAGCGTCTTTATACGAAAATACCAACGGCCGATTTGGAAGATGACAAACCCTTACTTCCTGATGAAGCGGCTTTAGGCGTTAGCTACGATGAAATCGATGATTACCTTGAAGGCAAGGAAATCAGAACGGAAGCTGCTGAAATCATCGAAGGTTGGTATACTAAAACCGAACATAAACGCAATGAAGCCATTAACGTTTATGATACTTGGTGGAAATAAAAGAAGCTGATAAGTTTTCCCGCATCACAAAAGATGCGGGTTTTTTTGCAAGAACATAACGAGCACCTTGGCCAGCACATCAGTATTGAAATTTTACCGGCAAAGGGGAAAACTAAATGTCGACTCAACATATGGATTTATCCAGGATTATTGAAGAAACGAGCAAGGGAATTGGATTCTCGGGTGTAATCGGTGTGAAAGCGGGAGAGGACCTGATTCATAGCTCAGCACATGGCTATTCCAATCGAGCGGATGAAATCATGAATACGACCGAAACAAAGTTCGGAATTGCTTCTGGGTGTAAACTGTTTACGGCGATAGCCATTTGCCAGTTAATACAAAAAGGGAAACTTAGGTTCGATTCTAAGCTTAAAGACTGTCTTCCAATCGTGTTTCCTGATTTTAACCAAAATGTAACCATACATCACCTCTTAACACACACTTCGGGCATTCCTGATTACTTTGATGAAGAAGTGATGGAGGATTTTGAAGAGCTTTGGCAGAAAAATCCGATGTACCATATAAAAAGATTAAAAGATTTCCTGCCAATGTTTAAAGATGAGGTGATGATGTTCGAACCCGGGGAAAGATTTCATTACAATAATGCAGGCTATATTTTACTAGGATTGATTGTTGAGGAACTTACTGGACTTGAATTTTCCGAATATATAGACAAGAACATCTTTCTGCCTTGTGAAATGAAAAATTCCGGTTATTTTTCCATGGACCAGCTTCCTAAAAATACTGCATTAGGGTACATTGACGAAGAAAATGGAGCATGGAGAACAAATGTTTATTCCCTTCCGATCAAAGGCGGTGCGGATGGAGGTGCGTATATTACAACATCAGATATGTTCAGGTTTTGGGAGGGGTTATTTTCCAATCAATTACTGAATCAAGCATATACCAATCTTTTATTGAAGCCCCATATTGCTACGGAAGATAAAGGGGATTACTATGGATACGGCATATGGATAAGTAAAAAAAATGAAGCGATTTTCAAATATCATCTTATGGGGTATGACCCGGGTGTAAGTTTCAATTCAGCGGTATATCCGGCAAATCGATTGAAAACCGTCATTACTTCAAATGAAAGCACGGGTCCATACCATATTACTTGCGCGATTGAGAAAGAATTATAAAAACAAATAGAACCTTTCAACGAGTAAAGGGTTCCCTTTGTTTATAGTCAATGTGAATTCAATCATTGATATCCTGTTTTAGATTTAAAAAGGGACGGAATTGCATCCAATTGCTCCATTGTTTCCAGAACTTCTGGATTTTCAAGTAAAGATAATTCACCTGTATCTTTATTCAAGATGCGGCGCATTTCTTGTATTGGGAAGAACTTTAAGGAGGTAGATTGCTTTAGGTATCAAGGCTTTTTCAAACAAAGAATTTGTATATTTAGATATCTTGAAGTAGAGTATATTTAATATAACATTATTTTAACCGGTATTTTCCGATGGAGGTTCTTTTTAATTTATGAAGGCAAGATATGAACTCGCGAACATGAACTTAACAGTAAGCAATGTGACTTTGCGTAATGCGGCGGATAGTTATGTCCTCTTGAAAGCTGCAGATGATCAAAATAATGAAATCACGATCAAGCTTTCCCACGATCAAGCGGAATTCCTGGAAGCGGAATTAAGGGAAGTAAATCGCCGTCGCAGGGAAAATAGTCCTGATATATCTGGAAATGACCAGGAACGTATTAATGACGACGATTCTTTCAATCTGTTTAGCATTGATTTATTCAATGAAAGTGATCCGAAGTAATTGATAGTATATGCTTATTTACCCCGAATCAAATTTTCTTCTCTGTAACCTTCCTTGCGATTTAAGATGATGCTACAGAGAGTTTATCATTCCCGCCAATACAAAATCCGAATTTAAAGTTATTGAAAGGCCATTAGGAATGTTTTAAGCAAGGTGACCTATCGTTACCTTTATTTTGATTGCTTGAAAAAATTCTTCACCAAAAGGAATATGGATGATAGTACTGCAAAAATCATGAAAAATACGATGAACCCCCAAAGGCCTACCGCCGCATCTTGAAACTCCATATTCCCCCTGCTGGTAAGGGCTTGCTGTATTTCAATGGCGAATACTAAAACAACCATGACTGTAAAGGTATAAAGGAAAGAGAGTATCGTTATCCCAAAACGCATCCGGGAAATTAAATTAGATAAAAATAACACGAACAAAAATATGATGATACCGATGATTCCCATTATCCAAAAATGCAAATCTTTGTCCGTTGCATTTGAATTTAATGTGTCACTCACAAAGAATAGGATGAAATCGTGAAGATTATTGACGATTTCAGCTAATATCTGGATTATTTCTTTCATTTTTCACACCTCCAATCCTTAGATTATAGCAGGTTATAAATCTATATAGAAGAGGGGGTTGCCAGACTGACCTTCGATGGAAGTATTATGAAATCATAGACATGCTAAGGGAAGTATATTCCGGGTAACGTAAAAAAAGCATAAGTGAATGAATTGTGAAGTCAGGACATTCAACGTCAGTTTAGCTAAGGTTATACTTAATAGATCAACCAAATTACATAAAAAATTAAAGTATAAGCGATTCATGGAAATTAGGTGTGTCTATTTCCAATGTTTTAATGCCTTTAGCGATCTTAGCCATGGTTGTTTTGATCGGTTTCTTTATTATAATGCTAGTAAAAAATATCTTTACTTAATGCTTTCATGGTTGGAGGAAAAAAGAATGAATGATGTACATAATCATGTGTTAACGGTAATTGATTTTATGAAAACCGGTCACAAAACTTGCTTTGTGAAAGTCATCGGTTTTGATGGTGAATCCGGGCAGGATTTTGAAGGCGAAGTTAAGTTTGTCGGTGATTTGCCTTTTGGGGATTTGATACATCCTGAGCGGTCATATCTATCTTCCACTTGCAGGGAGTTTGTTCGGGATGATTTGTTGCACAGATACAATTTAGGGCAGTTTGAATGAAGTGGGGGCAATTTTTATAGAGAATCCAATGAGATGACATTCTGCCCACTTGTTTAAAATTGGTAAAATGCAGGGTATAAAGAATATGGTATGTAGGAACTTTTTTATGCCAATCTTCTCTTTTAACTGACAAAATAGCATATTTCTCCCTATTTAACTCTCGGACTTTAATCCTTATAATGTTAAATAGGAAAATATGACATTTAGTGTAGGATTATACTGTTTCTGAGGTGAGTTTCATGGTTTATGCAGATATTTTGAGTAATATACACTCTGCTATCTCCAGTAAAAAAGCTGATTTGAATGTGAAAATTGAACGTTTAGAAAATGCGAAAAACGATATTATAAAAGAGCAGAGCATGTGTCTGAACGAGATTAGGAAAATAAAAGACCCTGAGCTAGGTGGCAGCTGGACAGGGAATCGCTCGGATCAATTTCAGGAAGCCCGTCATGATGCCTATAATGTGATGTTTAGTATCATTCATGACGATTATGACGATTACCAATGGAAAATCGAGGCAATGATTACAAAGCTGAATGCCGAAAATACTCTACTGAGCATAGCAGGGAATATAGCCCAAGAAGCCGACTCCCTTTTGAGCAAAGGCGAAGAGGCATTTGAGCAGCTGGAAAGTAAAATATCAGATTTAAAAAGGCGGTTGTTTTAATGACGACAATCAAACTGAATCATCCTGCCGTAACGAAGCAAGTCGATCAGGTGAAGACGGCACTTGGTACAGTCACGCTTGGAAATTTGCCGGCAGGCGAGCTTGGCAACAATAAATTGGAATTCACCTCGAAATGGATCGACCGGGAAACGAACCTAGAGAAGGTCTTCGAGCAATATATCAAAATCGTCCAGAAAAACGTGGAAGATACCCGTGCCAACATTGACTTATTAAAAGAACAGGATGAAGCCATCGCCCATGCGTCTTCACATGGGTATCCTACGCGATGAAAATATATGAAGCCAAGACATTGACGGCCGCAACCAAGTCGCGCGCCAAGCAATATGAAGAACTAAAGAAGGAAGTCACAGCCCTGAAAAAGGAATTTCAGGGCATCGTCGGCCTGGATAACGAGTTTCAAGGGGCCGGTGCCGCCGCCATCAAAAGCTTCTATGAAGCGCAAATCGAGGTGGCCGACGCCTGGATGGAACTTTTCACGACCCAAATCAGTTTTTTGGAAGGCATTCCAGCCAGCCTGGAAGAGGCGGACCTCTCCGGAAATACGGTGGTCGAGGTTCCCTTTTTAGATGGCGAAGTGTCGAACGGCATTAACCAAGCGAAGTCGCTTGTCGATGAACAAGCGAACGATCTCCAAAGGATCCTCGACAGCATTGACGATATCCTGCCTCTTGATAGGTTCGACCAAAAGGACTTTAATGAAAAAATCACGCTAGCCGGACAGAGGCTGGATGACACCGTGACAAAGGTCGAGAATGTCGACCGGCAATTGGTCGAGGAATATGATGTGTCCGTCGGGCAAGAAAACGTGGCCGTTGGCCTCTTCCGCGCCTTACTTGACGCCACCAAACAGGACGGCACCGTTTCTCCGATGACGTTCAACCAATCGGCCTTCAAGAATAGTGACGTCTATCAAGTGAAGGATGAAGTCGCCGGTCAGATGAAAGACTATCAGACCTTCAAAAAGCAACAAGCCGAAGCCCGGAAAATCGAACAAGAAATGGAAGAACTCGAAAACCGCCCATGGTACGAAAAAGCCTGGGATACGACAAAAACCTTTACAGGGGAATTCACGGGATATTATGATTCAATCAGGGCATCAACCGGAGTCGATCCAGTAACGGGCCGCAAGCTGTCCGAAGCCGAACGAATCGCCGCTGGCGCCATGGCAGCCGCTGGATTCATCCCCGTCGTCGGCTGGGCCGGCAGGGCCATCAAAGGCGGCAGCGCCATCTACAAAACCGCCAAAGGACTCAACGCAGCGAACCATGCGCTCGATGCCTATAAAACGACAAAAGGCTTTAGCCTCCTCCAGAAAACCGAATACGGAATATACGGACTCCTCGCCGCCAACGGCCTCGGCGAAGCAGTCACAGGCAAAGACATGTTCGGCAACCAGCTGACCGAGGAACAGCGCCAGAACGGCCTGTTGATGGCACTCGGAATCGGCGGTGTGGCAGGTGCGGCGAAGATCGCTGATAAAGTAGCAAGTGGTACAAAGTTCGTCCCTTACAGCAAGGAATTTGCGCAAAAGCAGGTTCAGAAAGTTCAAGCTACAATAACAGACATAGCGAGATCAGGGAAAACCACGTTAAAAAATATAGGTGAAGAACTAGGTAAAAAAGAAATCCCTAAACGGATAAGTATGGAACAAGTTTCCCTTGCAGGAGGACCAACTCTTCGCCAAGTTGTGATGGAAAAGCAGACAATTAAGGAAGCCTATCAGAAATTTACGGTAAAGGATAGAAAAGTAGAGGGTGTTTCAGGGGAGAGTATTCCTAAGGGTACGGGTAAAGGTAGTGCTGAAGTAAGTGAAGTTAAAACATTTGTGGACAACAGACTACAGTTTACAAACGGAAGAAAAAATAGGTTAAAGCCTGATATTAGATATAAAACAGGAGAGTATGATTACTTTTATGAAACAGATAATGTAGGTAGGATTGTAAAATTTGAAACAGAAAATTTACAATTAACAACGAGAACAGATAGATTGTCACACAGCAAAAACACACCTGGTAAAGTAAAAGGTCAAGACCATGCAGGGCATTTGGCAGGTGATAGGTTTGGAGGCTCACCTAAAATTGACAATTTGGTTTCGCAATTATCTGATGTTAATTTGAAGCAATATAAGAAAATTGAAGAAGAATGGGCTGCAGCTTTAAAAGAAACACCTCCCAAAAAAGTAACAGTTAATGTTGATATAATCTACTCTGAGAGTGATATGCGTCCTGAAAAATTTAAAGTAATATATACTATTGATGGTAAAAGGAGCTCTAGAGTTCTTGAAAATTAATCTAAGGAGTGAAAAAATAGTATGAAAGAATTTGAAGATAAGTTTAGTGAATTGCAAGCAGATATGATTTCCATATGTATGGAATATGTTGAAGATAGAGCTGATAAAGTGTATGTTTATGCTTCACGTGAAGAAGGAGTTACTGCGAGCGATTTTTTTTATATGATTAACGATAAGTATGTAGAGCCTCATAAATTGAATGATGCATTGGAGAATGAGGAAGAAAGATATGATGTATCTGCAGAACGAAATTTTATGGTATTAGATATCTTAAATGAAGATATCGGAAAAATCAAAGCATTGTGCAAAGAATATAAAAGAGAAATGCCCACTGAGATGAAATTAATATATGATGTTAAGAGTGGGAACTTCAAAGCTGAATACAAGTATGATTTAGTTTATACGCATGATGAGATTAAAACGGCCACTCATATTTTTAATGAGTGGTTTGATGAGATAAAAAATAATAACCTTTAAATTGTTTACAATCGAAGATACGCTCTAATTTGAATACATGACTCATAAAGGTTGTACCTTCAAGGTGTGTCAATGTAATTTTAATATTAGGCAATAAGAACGAGAATAGGGCGGGATAACATTTTAATAGATAGGATCCCTCATTTGATTTTGGGCTTCCAAGAAGATGGCTATATAGCAATGGAAAAGAGAGACTTTACAACCGGTTCAGTCGAGGAACGCGAAATTAGCGATACCCTTGAAAGAAATTGGGACGTATTTCCTGATTTTGGTCAGTACATTCATTTGTGCAGAGAGGAAAGATAACAGGTTTAGAGCACTCTCCAGTGCCGAAGCTAGATATATGAAAGATTGTCATATATCAGTAACACATAAGGCAAGTGAACTAAAGATAATTAAAATATTGAGTTAGACAAAAAGAAAAATGATACGCTTAAAAATAGAGACTCCATGAAGGTAAAACCATCATGGAGTCTCTATTTTTAAAATGCAATGATAACGAAAAAGAACGAGAATTGGGCGAGATGACATTTTACATGGCTGGATGTGCAGTTTAATCGGCTAAATGAGAGCTTACCGAATAAGGTGCAACCTGTTTTTCTTTTATATGACCTTAACCCAATTTTCATTGTTGATATGAATATGTATCATCTTACGCCATATTTGGCTCCTCAGATAATAGGCCGTGAGGACTTAAAATCATATAGATTTAATTAAGGAATGGTGGCGTAGAAAAAAGTAAGTGGTACAAAGTTCGTCCCTTACAGCAAGGAATTTGCGCAAAAGCAGGTTCAGTACGCAAAAGCATTCGGCCGGCAAATCGGTAATGTGGAAGTACCTCTTCGTATCAGGGTCGAAGAGTTAGCCACGGCGTATGGAAACAACTACAAGCATGTCACTTTTGATAAAACGACTATTAAGGATATAGTACAGAAGTTTGCGGTGAAGAGTGATGGTGGTAAGGGTTTAAATGGAACTGGGAGTAAACCGGGTATTAACATAGGGAAAGAGGATTTGGAAACTCTTAGAATAAAACTAGGTGTTCCTGAAACTCAAACAATTGCTATTGGAAAAACAGATGTAAAAGGTTTAGAAGGTAAAATATTTGAGGGTGGCTCACCTAAAGTTAGAAAAGAAGCAGGTTTACCTGATTTAGACACAGTAATGCCCAATAGGCCAATTAAGTCACCTTCTTCCCATCCTTTATCTACTAGACATGCTGAGGAAGGTGTAATTAATGAATTCATTTTGGAGGTTGAAAGAGTAGGATTGAAGGCAGAGGAGGTTACCGGTACATTAAATTTACATCAATCTAATCCAAAAGGTGCCTGTACAACTTGTATACAAGGAATTGTTAATCCAAATGTTAAACCAGGAATATTCATGCAACTAAGTAAAAGGTACCCTGAGTTAACCATAAAGTTATCTTCTGAGACAGTAGAGGGGGTTAAACCTGCTGGGAAATTATCCTTTATTTTGAAAAATGGAGTTTTGATTGAATAAGGAGGAAAAGTTTGTGATAGAAAAAATTAATGAAATGAACACTGATTTACAGGTAGCATTTCTTTTAACTTTGTCTGAAAAAGTTATTGGCATGCTTTCGAACTCTTCTGGGTATAAAGATGCAGTAGAAGCAATTGACTTATGCTGGAGTTGGGTTGAAAACAAAAACATTTCTGGAGATACTATCTATCAATTTTTAGATAATGCTGATGAAACAGGTCTATTCATTCTAATGCAATTTGAGGAGAACGAATTAAAGATGAAGGCTTGGAACTGCATTATTGATGCAATTGCTTTTGCTGATTGGAAAGCTTACATTGAGCAAGGGGAAAAATATTTACCTGCTCCAATAGAATCAGTGGATGAAGATCTATTCCATCATTTCTTAAATAATTTCTTAGAAATTAACCAAGGAACGGATGAAATGATCTATCGTTTAATTGATAGCTTACAAGATAATTATTCAAATAATAAAATTGATGCAAATATAAGAAAACAAATTTTATCTAGCATTGAATAAGTAATTATACAAAGGGCTGTTCAGCTTTTTGCCTTTAAGTTCTTGTCTTACACGCGCTAATAAAACAACAAAGTAGGTTATGTAAATTGTTAGCAGATGGGTTAACTATGAATATGAGGATATATCCAATGCAGATGATCACGAAAGAGGAATTTAGGAATACTCGTTTAGGTCTTTTACCTGAATCTGAATATGATAAGAGTATTTTAGAAGAATACCTTAAGAAAGAATGATGTAGGGCAAGAAAAGCTCGTTCTTTAGTATGACCTTAACGGTAAAGTTAAGGTCTTTTCATTGTTGATATGAATATGTATCATCTTATGCCATATCTGGCACCTCAGATAACAGGCCGTGAGGACTTAAAATCATTTAGATTTACATCAGACATGGTGGCTTAGAAAAAAGTAGCAAGTGGTACAAAGTTCGTCCCATACAGTAAGGAATTTGCGCAAAAGCAGGTACAGAAAGTTCAAGCTACAATAACAGATATAGCGAGATCAGGGAAAACCACGTTAAAAAATATAGGTGAAGAACTAGGTAAAAAAGAAATCCCTAAACGGATAAGTATGGAACAAGTTTCCCTTGCAGGAGGACCAACTCTTCGCCAAGTTGTGATGGAAAAGCAGACAATTAAGGAAGCCTATCAGAAATTTACGGTGAAGGATAGAAAAGTAGAGGGTGTTTCAAGGGAGAGTATTCCTAAAGGTACGGATGAAGTTACACCTAAAAAGAAAACTGTACCGGATTAGCTTAAAGAGCGATGGGAAGCAGGTAATAATTTTAATAAGGAAAATCGTCCTCGTTACCCTTATAATGAGGTAGAGTTGGAAGCGAAAGAAGTAGGCGGCAAAAAGTACGTAGTTGACTCATATGCACCCAATAAGGAAATAGTATCGAGAAAATTCACTCAACTTAGTGAAGTGCAAGAAAAGACAGCTAAGAGTTACTTAAATGAAATTACAAAAAAATATCCTTCAGGCTCTAAAATATCAAATGGCTCTTTTAATCCAAACGCTCTCAAAGGAGGGCGACTTAAAGGTGAATTAATATTAGAAGTGACAGTTCAAAATAAACTAATTCCGCAAACAATTCTTGATGAAGCAACAAAAAACAGAATTATTATTAAGGATATTAATGGGAAGGTGTATAATTGACTATGAAAGTTTATTATTGTGACGAGTGGTCAGATATCAAAAAAAAGCCTTGGAACATTCTTGATGAACGTACTGCATACACATGCCATCAAAAACATGAACCATATACGGCGGTATTAACTGAAGATGAAAAACCTCAATATATTGTAAATGTAACAAATGAATGGGTTTCGGTAAGTTTTTATGATGATTTCACTCGTAAGTATCTAAATTATGACTTTGAAGTTATGAATTATGGAAAGATTTTTTTAAGAACAGCAATGTATTGGGAATATGATGATGAAACTGATAAGGAAGTAAGTAGCTTGATTTTGGGCTTCCGAGAAGATGGCTATATAGCAATGGAAAAGAGAGACTTTACAACCGGTTCAGTCGAGGAACGCGAAATTAGCGATACCCTTGAAAGAAACTGGGACGTATTTCCTGATTTTGGTCAGTACATTCATTTGTGCAAAGAGGAAAGATAACGGGTTTAGAGCACTCTCCAGTGCCGAAGCTAGATATACAAAAGGTTGTCATATATCAGTAACACATAAGGCAAGTGAACTAAAGATAAATAAAATATTGAGTTAGACAAAAAGAAAAATGATACTTATATATTGCTGATGAGTGGTTTGAGGAGGTAAAAAATAATAATCTTTAAATTGTTTACAGTTAAAGATATGCTCTAATTTGAATTAATGACTCATGAATGTTGAGCCATCATGGAGTTATATAACCATGTTCTGCTAAGGAATTTAAGATGCTCGTTGGTTTAAAGATAGGATTAGTAATGAATTAATTTATATAACTAGCTATAAAGCACTTGATTGCCTTAGGGCACCAGGTGTTTTTTTGAGTCTTTCTTCAAGCCTAAATTACAACATACTTCGTATATTTCATCTGTTTTTTTCTCTAAAACCCTTAATACTACACAACTATTCCCTAATTAATATAACTTTATGAATAATTAATCTCTTTCTAATAATGATTACACATATAATTGTTATGATTTTTTTGTAATACATAATTTAGGAGGAATTATAGATGAGAAAAGTGTTAAAACCAGTTTTTTTATTGGCATTAGTACTATTGCTAGTAAGTAACATCTTTTCAGGAACATCAAATGTGTCAGCTTCAGGGAAATCAGGACAATCATCTGAGGTAGATGTAAAGGTAATGACGTATAATTTAAGGTATTTGAATACTAGTGATCAATCACCACATACTTGGGCAGAAAGGATTCCTGCAATAAAAAAACTTATACGAATGGAACAACCAGGTATTATTGGAACTCAGGAAGTTTTATATCAACAACTAAAGGACATAAATGCAAAATTACCTGAATACGAATGGATTGGTTTAGGGCGCGAAGGAGGAAGTAAAGGAGAATACTCGGCAATTTTCTATGAAAAAGAACGCTATACTCCTCTAGAGTATGATCACTTTTGGCTATCAGATACACCAAATGTAATTGGTTCCACTTCTTGGGGAAACACAATTCCACGTATGGTAACATGGGCGAAATTTTTTGATGAAAAAAGTAAACAACAATTTTATGTTGTGAATACTCATTTTGACCACAAATCTGCAAATGCTAGAGAGAAGAGTGCAGAATTAGTTTTACAAAAAATTAAAGCATTTGATCCGAAGCTCCCTATTGTATTTACAGGGGATTTTAATGCAAATCCGGATAGTGTTCCTTACCAAAAGCTAACAAGTGAAGAAGCATTTGATGATTTATGGGTAACTGCTGAGGAAAGAATCAATGAACACCTTGGTACCTTTAATGGCTTCCATGACCCAACTGGCGGAGGACCGAAAAATCGAATAGATTGGATTCTTGCAAAAGGAAACGTCAAAGCGAATACCATTGAAATTTTAGATTATTATAAAAATGGACAATTCCCAAGTGATCATTTTCCTGTTATAACGGATGTAACATTTTCTTATTAAAACAATTAAAAGAAGTCTCAACACTTTGTTCAAGAAGGATTGAGACTTTTTCACTTTATGCTGTACAGCCTTATACCCATCAAGCTAACTTATATAACTTAGTGCTTTACCACAGATCAAAATACTAAGCTGTTTTGGTATAGAATGAATGGTTTCTTTGGTGTGCTCATCTTGATAAATAAAGACCGGAATAAAATCGAACTATCTAATATGGATAAGGAAATTTATGTTAAAATTATTGTGAATGTATTAAACTTTTATTTTGGATAGGGGTAAAATAATGATTTATAATAAAGCAGAAAAAACAATTGAAACTGAACGATTACTTCTGCGTATTTTTAAAGAATCTGATGCAAAAAATGTTAGCAGAATGTGTAATAATTATAATATTTACAAAAGCACATTGAATTTACCATATCCCTATCCTTTAGAATGTGCTCTTTCGTGGATTGTAACTCACGAGCAAAACTTTGAATTAGACAGAATGTATGAATTCTCTATAACAGACAAGAATAGCGGACAGTTATATGGTGCTATCGCTATTTTAAATCATAAACAACATAAAAATGGTGAAATGGCTTACTGGGTAGGAGAAGAATACTGGGGAAATGGATATGGAACCGAAGCAGCAAAAGCAATGATAGACTTTGTTTTTAAAGAGAAGAATTTTCATAGAGTTTATGCACGTTATTTTAAATCGAATCCCTCATCTGGAAAGATAATGAAAAAGTGTGGAATGGTATACGAAGGTACTCTAAAAGATCATTTTTATAAAAATGACTCTTTATCTTGTTTTTTATGGCATTATTAATCCGATGAAATAAGTAAATAACAGACCCTTTTGAAAAAGGGTCCGTTATTTTTGTTTTATCCACCGAAGAAAGAGAATTAAAGGAAAGCAACAATATTTACGAAAACAGCCAATACTAAGATACAGATTAACGGCCATAAAATTAGAGTGATTTAGCTTTTAGAACTTCGGAAGTTGTCAAGGTAATCGTATCGAATATGTAAGTGGAAGCTAAACTTCAGTTTCACACTATTTTAGATCAAGTGTTTCCTGGATGCCGAAAGGTTTTTGGTGACTTATTTTCAAAGTTTTCATTATTGATGCTCTTTTCTTAAGCAACTATCAGAGGGGAAATTTGAACTTGGACAAAACACGAGTAATGGTTTACTTCATTCTTTTTATGGCTAAAATTTCCGATAGATTATTAAATGGGTGAATTCATCGTAAGAACTCATAATCAAATGTTTATAAAACGGTAACGCTTTATCGAAAAGAAAGAGACTAGCGGTCAAGTACGGTCTATCAAGAATCCTTTGTTGAGAAGGAACGAATGGACGTATAGGAATGTTAAAAAATAAAGCTGCAAGCCATGGAAAGGACGTTATCCTCTTTTTTAAAAAAAGAAAAGAAAGAAGGAATTCTTAATTAAAGAATTCCTTCTTTGACCTACTATTTGTTAAGAAATGATTTTTCGAAAAATTCCAGAAGATGCTCTAGAGTGATTGGGTCACTGTATGTGGATGCTTTACTATTTATTTCAAATATACGATCGTTCTTAACTGCAGGTATATTTTTCCACGTATCGGTTTCCACAAATGAATTAACCACATCCGGGTTTTTACTAAAGATTATATAATCTCCAGTATATTCAGGAAGCACTTCTGATGAAAGGACATAAATGCCGGATTTAAGTGCTTTTTCTTTTACTTTTTCAGGCATTTTCAAATCCATTGCTTGATACAAGATTTCTGTCCCGCGTGCATAATTATTTCCAAATACATAAAACTCTTTAGCATCATTTTCAATCACAGAAACGGTTGCATCTTCACCAATTTTTGCACGTATCGCTTTTCCTGCGGATGCTGCACGCGTTTTGAAATCATTAACCCATTCTTTTGCTTCCTTTTCTTTATTTAAGAGTTTTCCGATTTCTATTTGCTGTGATAAATAATCTAATTTCCCCCAAGTGAATACTACAGTTGGAGCAATTTCATTTAGCTTTGCAATATTTTTCATCTCGGATCCTGCTATGATAAGGTCCGGTTCCAGTTCAATGATTTTCTCCAGGTTATCTTCTGATACGACTTCCACTCCCTTTAGTCTATCTTTAAAAAGGGGATTCATATTAGTCCATTGATCTATCCCAACGACATTACCTTCTAAAGCCAATACATTAGGTCCATTAGAGAGAGCAATTATTCTTTTTGGGTTTTTAGGAATCTCAACAGGACCTGTTTCTGATTGATATGTAACTGTTTCTTTTTTAGCCTTGGATGCATTATTTTCGTTCGCTGTCTCTTTGTTCCCGCAAGCACTAAGAATAAGTACAAACAAGAGCAGGAAGGGTATGAATAGCTTTTTCATTCTGATTTTCTCCTTACTAATAATAGTGTAGATTAAAAACATATCAAAAAAGTATCTAATTAATAATGATATTCATTTTCAATGACTACATCAACATGTTAATAGTAATGATAATCATTGTCAATAACTTTCGCCAGATTGCTAAACTCTGTGAACTAAACTGTCACCCTTACTTGTAGAAACATGTTTGAGGCTGGCACTACATGGAGGACAAGGGGTACTGGTAAATAAGTAAAGAAGGAAAAAAACTATGAATCGGTAGTTGCTCTAAATGTGGCGAAGGAGGAGAGCCAAGGTAAGGTCAGGGATTTTTAGATAGATCAGAACCATTTTCAATAAGGCACTAGTGAGGAAGTGGATCAATTTATAGGATTTTTAAAAGAAGTCGTTGAGAGTTTTAAGTGTTCAGCCATAAAAAATGTCTTTAAAGTAACGTCGCTGCCCTCCAAATCTCGATATACGGGTTCGCTTGGGGCTATCAATATGCAATACCGAGGTGCTGTTTATAAAGGCACTGCCTTACTTGTACTTATCCACTAAGTCGAGGGGGAAAATTTCAATAAGGCCGGATTTGTTGAATTTTTGCTAAACCGTGAGCCTATTTAGCAAAATCTAACTTTCTCAAAAACGAACTGCTATTTGATAGAGATCATCACTATGACTATCTTGCTGTTCATCAAGGACATACCCTCTAATTAGTTTTCGTAGAATCACTACTTCGAATCCCGCGTTTCAAAATTTCAACCATGAAATCAAGTTTCGTAACGGAGTACGGATTTTTGATCAAGATGAGCAACCACGATCAACTAACAAAGAAAAGTTAGTGCTCTAAAACCGGTATTTAAAGAGGGTGGAACCGTTACTGCGGGTAATAGTAGTGGTCGAAATGATGGAGCATCTGCTGTATTGGTCATGTCCGAAGATACAGCCTTAAAATATGGTTATAAGCCGAAAGCAAGGATTATCTCGCAAGCTGTTTCAGGTGTCTCGCTTGAGGTTATGGGAATTGGCCCAGTTGAAGCGACGAAAAAGGCTTTATCGAGAGCGGGTATATCCCAGGAACAAGTAGGGTTAATCGAATTGAATTAGGCCTTAGCAGCGCAAGCTTTAGCTGTGATCAAAGAACTCAACATGGATCTGGAAAGGGTCAATGTCAATGGAGGAGCGATTGCTCTTGGTCATCCTCTAGGAGCAACTGGTGCGATTCTGATGACTAAACTACTTCATGAAATGGAAAGAAGAGGAGAAAAGTACGGATTGGTCACTCTTTGTATTGGAGGAGGACAAGGCATCTCAATTATTGTAGAAAATTACATTGAATAAAACATAAAGAAATATGTGTATAAGATCATTTGATTGGAGCGTATCATAATTAGATAAGTTGAGATTAATACTATTAAAGGAGCCTTGCAAAAGACAAATGGAAATAAAAAAGATGCAGCGAAATTATTGGGTATAAGCAGAAGTACTTTATGGAGAAAATTAAATGAAACTGAACAGTGATTCTAATTAAAATATATCTCAATTTTTAAAATGAAATTTATATGATTTTTCGGATAAAACTTCTAATGTTTAATCTATGTAGTCCTTGCATTACAGTTTCCTGTATTTCCACTTTCGGATAAAGTAACCCTTATTAGCCAAAATGAGGGTTACTTGTACGGAGTTAAAACTTTTTTTTTTGATGGAATTTGTGTAAAATTCTATTTATCACTTATAGTTGTTTACATAATTATATTATGGACTATTAAATAAGGGGGCATATATAGATGACCTTCTGGAAGTATAGAAAGGAAGAAATGCATTTAAAAAGTTAAAAAAAGGACTTTTAATCGTGTTTGCAAGTTTTTTACTATTAATACTAAACATCACGTCATCGGTTTCAACTCATGAGACCAAAATAAAAACAAACGGTAATAACCGGTGTCAGTATTTGCATTCACTTCTAAACTTTTAGCAACTTGTCCACACCTTCCACCAGTCCAAGCATATACAATAGTAAGGAGGGTGTTAGGATGGAGATAAATTGTTGTTTTGAGGAAAAATGTTTTGAGGACAATGATCTCAGTACAGTATGGTTTCCTGGAAAGCGTTGTAAATGTAAGTGCAAATGCAAAAAAAACAAGCGCCGTAATCATTAAAAGAATGAAGCAACTGTAAAAAGTTGTTCAACAGAGGCAGTCCTTGTGGCTGCCTTTTTTATTTGGACATGCGTTGAAGATTAAGATGTATTAGTGCAAATATAAAGATGAAAAACACTCAACCGTGATGGCTGAATGTTTATAAGCCAGTCTTTTTTAAGGATATGCCTGCTTAATCATTGGAGGTTTAAAATATGGAACAAAACGAATGAAAATTAATCGAAAGCTGAGGATTGGCGAAGTGTGCTGGAGGCTGGATGATTTTTGGAACTGAAGCTGTCACTTTAGGAGATATTTTGCACTATAAATTAAATATGCCCAATTTTGTAGCTTTAAAATAAAGATTGATTAAAAAATGTGTTTTAAGCTTTATTTAATAGCAAATGTAAAACCCCATTTTGAAAAAGGGTTATTTCAAAATGGAGTTACTCTTTTTAGCTAAGTATGAGATTTTTATAAGTTTGATTTATGTCCTTATTCCACTAAAGCACACGTTTGTTTAAGTGCATTATTCACATCAATCCTCTTTAAATGGAAGGGTATTTAAATCAAGGTGTATTCTATATTAAATTATAGTCTAACCTTAACCTCAGTGCCGTCCTTAGCTTTGACATCTACTAGCACGATCCCTTTATAATTTTTCAGTTCCTTGACGATAGGCTTTAGCGTTTTTTTGTCTATTAGTGGAAAGGTAAAGTCCAGTTTTTTTCTTTCAAAGTGCTCTTTTGTCCATTTGTTTGCATTTTGCTGAATAAATTTTGAAGACAAAATTGAAATAACAATGTTTAAAATAGCATATGGAATTGGGATGGAAAACCGAACGTCTTTTGCTTTCACTTTTACATGCATCATAAGCAAATCACTAATCAATGATGACCGAAACGGTATCCCCGTTTGCCGATTTAATATCAACAATTTGGCCATCTAATTCGTTTTCGATTGCTTCAATAATAAGGTTTATGTTTATATCTTTAACGTATTTTTCCGATTGAGGAATACTAGCTGCGATGCTGTGTCCAGCCATTAATACGACCTTGACGAGTTTTATAGGCAAATTGACCGTGACGTTATCATTTTCGGCTGATACAACACGAATTTTTAATGTTTTATCTAAATATTTAGTCGGTTTTTCAAAGAGCTTATTACCTGATTCTTCTTTCTCTTTTAATACTTGAATCAGTTCTGATCCCTTATCTGCATCAAACTTCCCTTCTTGAACCATTGTTAACACTCTTGTAATTTCCTCTTTCATGATAAATTCCTCCTTATTCCTCTTTTAAGAGCTTAATAGCTTCTTCTGGTGTGATTTCGCCATTCTCCAACATGGTGACAACTTTTTTCTCGTCTATTTCATTTTTCTTCTTCTGCACATATCCAAGGGATGAAATGATGTCTGTTAGCTTGCCTCGAACCGTTGGATACGAAATCCCCAGTTCCTTTTCAACTTCTTTGATATTTCCTCTGCATGTTAAAAATACTTCCACAAAATGAAGCTGATCCTTTGATAAGGATGCCAGCTTAGATAATTCAAACTCATTTTCAATCGTAGTGTGACAATGAGAGCACTGCAACTTTGTAATTTTCAATGTTTCACTGCAGACAGGACAATTTGTGATTACTTTATATGCCATAATGAAATTCCTTTCTTTTATTTGATTCGATTATATAACAAGGTATTAAAAAGATAAATAATAAAATTTAATTTTTTAATCAAAAAAATCAATAATATTAATTTATTATTTAATATTATTGATTATCTGTTTTCGTTATTCATTCAAATATTATATTTACCATAGTGGTGGAAATTGTAGACATTCGTCTTGGTGAAAATACATAATGAGCAAGATTACTTAGACTATGAGATGCTGAATAATAATCCCTGGATATTTGATATTAATATTCCACCTGAGGATGATTCAGCAGTCGTAGCATTGATGTATTATTTTGTGATTTAGAACTTGAAAATTACTTAGTCTATATTTTAGTTATTCCAGAATAGGGTGCTAAACTTAGATTTTTAAACGACTTTATTGTCATAATTTTAAGTACAGTGAAGTATCTTATATCGAAAATTAAACGACTATATTTTAACCCCGTCCTAAATTTAGAACGGGGTCTTCTTAGCCTGTTTTTCCTGTATAATAATACTATATTTTACATTCAGGAGGGAATTATTTATGGACTACGCCAGCAGTTTAATAGGGCTTTTTGCAATCATACCGATTTTGTTTTATCTGGGACTTATTGTTTTAAGTGTTTATTTCATAATTAAAATAATAAAATTCATCAATGCAAAGACAAGATTAGATCAAGAAAGAAATGAAAAGCTGGATGAATTGATAAAAGTTATTAGCAAAGATAAAGATAAAGAAAATCAAAATAAGCCATTATAAAATAAAAGCACACTCCCATTAAGGGTTGTGCTTTTGTTATTTTACAAGAATTGTATGGATGATGAACCTATACTAGGTCCACATAAAAGGGCGTTTTTTTTATAACGTCAAGGTAGGTGTACAAGCATTTCCTAATAAGTACCATAACATATTAGGAGGTGATAAAATTGACAGTTAAATTAGAAGCTTTATTGGATCGTTCGGAAAAGAATATGGGTAGCGGAATTCACCCAGTCGTAAAAGAATCAGCATTGGAAATGGTTAAACGGGCATACGAAGAAGGCATTTTTGTCTAAATCAGCGCAGGTTATCGGTCTATGGAGGAGCAAGCAAAGCTATATCGTCAAGGTCGCCTAGGTTATATCTACGATGGAAAAAACTATAGTGATTTATCGAAACCGAGAGTGACCAACGCGATGCGAGGTCAATCTTACCATAACTATGGACTAGCCATTGATTACTTCATAGTCAGCGATGATGGAAAGAATGCCATATGGACTGTTGATGCAAAATGGAAACGAGTAGCGGCTATTGGTAAATCCTTGGGCCTTGCATGGGGCGGGGATTGGTCAAGCCTTAAAAATAATCCGCACTTGGATATGACGGCGGACTAACTTATTCTCAGTTAAAAGCGGGAACAAAGCCTAGACTGATATCAAAAGTGAATGGTACCACTCCACCAGCAACATAAGTCGAATCGGAATTCATTGTAAAAGATACGCCTTCAAAGGACAGCGGCAATCAGACTATCAAGTCCATCCAAAAGACATTAAATAGCCGCTATAATGCAAAAATAGATGTTGATGGGATATGGGGACACCAAACAAAAGCGGCATCACCTAATGTTAGGGAAGGGGCGAAAGGGAATATCACCTATATCCTTCAAGATGCACTTTACTTGGAAGTGCAAAATCCACATGGCATAGATGGTATCTTGGGAAGCGGAACGGAAATAGCGGTTAAGGGCATTTCAAAGGCCCAAGGGAATACCTTCAGACGGTATTGCAGGTGAAAATACCTTTGCAAAACTATTTGGATAATATATGAAATTGAATAAAACTATAATGCTTAAATTCAATTGGCTTAGAAAAAAAAACCTAAAAATGAGGGCTTTTTTTGTATGAATAAAAAATGATTTTTATATTAGCAGTTTTTTTAAAAGTAAATATCCCAATCGTTCAAGAAACGTAGTATAAGAAAAGTAAGAATACATACTGGGACAAGAAATGTAACCGCATTTACGATATGGAAGTACTTTAATGCGGAATGATTTATACCCTTCACTTTAATCACTAAATAGAAGAATGATAAGGTTGCGATAATTGGGCATAGCAAGCCAAGATCTGTTAAGATCCTTGAAATTGAGTAGTTCATAATACTAAGTCCTATGATGAATGAAGCAAGGCAGATAACATTGATAACCGACAAAATGGTTGGTATTAATAACAAATTCTTTTTTACTTTCTCCATTTATTTACCTCCAAAGTGATAATCCCACTCGATATCTTATAATATCCACTGATTAGGTAGCAAGGCAAGGTTAAGGCTTTGTTAAAAGTAAAGGTTGATCTACTGAATACTAAGGAAACATATTTAAAAGTTGTCCTTTCACAATTATGAATTGTAATATTTATCGAGCATTTATACTCATTTTTGTTCACTTAAAATTGACTGAAATATAATAGTCTTTTTAATTTTCCATCACATTTAGACAATAAAGTTAAAGGAGGACATAACTTTATTGGAGGAAAAATATGAAAAAAATATGGAAAAAGCCAATTTTGCCTATCGCCTCTATTAGTCTAGCGTCATTGATGATTGTAAATGCGATTCCAGAAACTCCAGTTCAAGCAGAATTGAATGTTCACTCACAAGTGCAAATGAAAAATCATGTGCTTCCGCTGGGAACGTCTACTTTGCATGAGCGAAGAACTTCTATGAATCCAGCACCAGGAGTGACGTATACAAAAATCAATCGTGGTGAAACATCTTCTAAAGACTATTTCACAGTGGATGTGGCATTTCTAGAAACACAGAAGCAGGCAAAGATATTGTTGGGAAATTTAAAGAGAGACGGTTTCAAAAATGCTCGCATTATAAGGGAACCGGATCGGGCCTTGGATGACCGGGAAAAAGGTTCACTTGGATACATTGTTCGCATCGGCCAATATCAGCAGGAAGCGGATGCAGCCGAAATGAGAAACAAGTTATCGGAAAAGGGATATTCGGGTCTACGGACTGTGTTTACGGGTGAAGACGGAGAGAAAACAACAGGACCATGGGTAGTTAACGTAATTGAAGTGGATCAGGATCGATTTCAAGGGCATGTGGTGCCTGAATTAGCAAATGATGCAGTGATAGGAAAAGAAACATTGACCCAAATGACTGACAGAAATGATGCCATTGCAGGAGTTAATGCGGGATACTTTGTTGTTGGAGCCAAGGATGGTACACCAGGCGATCTTGCCGGTATATTCGCCAGCAAAGGTCAACTTGTCAGTGAAGCGATAAATGGCCGTTCAGCTCTGATTTTATCTTCTGTTGAAGAGAAGGCAAACATTGCATCTGTTTCCACGTCAATTCAGGCTACTTCATCTGATGGTGCGGTTAGGGAAGTGGATGGATTAAATCGTAAGCCGGGATTAATCCGCAATTGTGGCGGTGTTGGAGGAGATACGACAACAGAACGGGCAAAACATGATTATACTTGTATAGATGAAAGTGAGCTTATCCAATATACATCCGTATTTGGAGAAAAGACAGAATCGGGCGATGGTGTGGAAGTGGTAGTAAATCATGCTGGGGAAGTGATGGAAATTCGTAACCATCGCGGGGGAATAATTCCAAGCAGCGGTTCTGTTCTTGCGGGAACGGGGGAAGCGGCAGAATGGCTTCGTGGCCATGCCCAACAAGGGATGAAGATTCAGGTGAAGAGTGAAATCATCGGGGATGGAAAGCTATTAAAATTAGACCAAACCACTAGCATGATTAACGGAGGTCCTCGATTATTGGAAAACGGAAAAATTTCCATTAATGCCGTAGAGGAAGGCTTTCACTGGGAAGAAGATCCTGGGTTTTATTATCGTTTTGGGGAACGTCGTAATCCTAGAACGCTTGCAGGAATAAAAGAGAATGGCAATCTATTATTTGTCACCATCGATGGACGCGCACCCGGATGGAGTGTGGGGGCAAATTTTGAAGAAAGTGCAAAAGTCATGAAGTCATTAGGAGCCGTAGATGCCATCAATCTTGACGGCGGCGGATCGACGACCATGACAGTTGGGGCTGACCGAGTCACAAGACCGTCTGACGCAACAGGTGAACGCCCGATTGCCGACGGAATATTGATAGTAAAATAATAGATGAACATGTAAAGGAGATAAAGAGTAACTTCTTCCATATATTTAGAAGATACCTTTAAGTAGTGATATTAGTTTTAGTTCAAACCGGCCGTCACGAATAAACTAAAAAAACTCTTCAGATTTTTTTCTGAAGAGATTTTTTAATAATAATGGGATCATCCGACCAAGATCACAAAGAATTAAGCTATTTATTGTTTGAACTTGTGGCATAATAAAAGGTTAATCATGGGATTGTTTTCAATTGACGAAATCTTTTACTCCATTTTAGCCCCCGATTGTGAAAGTTCATTATTTTTACTATTCAAGATATGATCTTTCAAACGGTATACTAGTTACAAAACTCCCTTATAATCTGGTTTTTTATTTCTTCTACTGGAAACCCTTGTTGATAGGTGGAAATCATAAGCATAATACCCTGTAGCACAGATGAAAAATATAATGATCGTTTCCTTGGTTCCTTTTCTCCTATGCTTTCAAATATTTTACATTGAAACTCAAATTGTCTAGCATTTGCTTCAGTTATGAGATGACTGTATTTTATCAACTCTTCATCAGCCTCTGGCTGTGTTTGCAGGTGGAGATAGAAGCGATGGACTTCCGGTTTTTTGTGGATATTTTCAATGGCACCATTGACTATATGTTCAAGCTGATCACGAGGTGTATTTAAGGTGAACGCTTCTTCCATGACTTCAACCACTTCCCTGATTCTGGCCTCGACCATTTCAGAAAGCAGTTCTTCTTTTCCTTTGTAATAGTTATAGAGTAACCCTTTAGAAATACCCGCCTTCTTGGCTATATCGCTTATAGAAGTAGCGTAATATCCTTGTTTCATAAATAACTCCATGGCTGCAGCACGAATTTTTTCTTTGGATGCTTGGCGAATACGGTCATTCTCTTCGGGTGTACGTGGCATTTTAACTTCAATCCTCCATAAAGGCAGTGAATTCTTGATATAAAACTTCAGAATGGGTGAGGGGCAGCATATGATCGGCATCCTCTAATTCGATGAAACGGATGTTTGGAACCTTACGGAAACAATCGGCAACTCGAAAATTGTCTGCCAAGTCCTTTTTGCCAATAAAAAATAAAGTTTCGGGGTTCAATCCTTCTAATCTTTCCATTGCAGGCGGCTGAGGCCATTTCATGCAGAAATCCGCGGGCCACTTAAGCATGCGCCCAAAATGATGCCTGAGCATTTGAACAGTGAGATCTTTGTGCGGACTATCGATAACAACTTGATAAGTTGGTGAATGAACGGCAAGATCCAACATCTTATCTATATTGGGGGCACTTTCCAATATCTTGTGATGATATTGTTCAAACTCCTTTGAATAGGAAAAACCTGTTAAAGAAGGAGCAATTAATATAAGTTTCGATACTCTTTCAGGGTAATTAAGAGCGAAATCAGTTGCAATCTGTCCGCCCATGGAATGGCCTATAAGTGTTGCCTGATTAAGTTCCAGGTAATCCATTAATGCCAATACATCGTCAACATAGTTTGCATGTTTTATAGGGGATGGCGATTTACCAGCACCACGGCCATCAAAAGCAATAACTTTGTAATCCTTAGATAAAAGAGAAGCCAAAAATGTCCATTGCCTCAAATCAGCACCACCACCATGAATAAGAACAACAGGATGACCACTGCCAGTAATCTCAAAATGTAAATCCAATGCAACCCCTCCGTTTTTTTACTGAATTTTCAGTATTATTTTATTATTGAATGAACGTTTAGTCAATGTAAAACGCGGTTTAATTTTTGAATGATTTTAGATTTTATATCTATTCCGCATAATGGCGCTAATCAATAGTAAATCCAAAGGCTTCAGCTTTACATCACTTCAGGTTTTCTTAGGCGGTCTTTGTGTTTAGTAAAAAATGATGTATAATGAACACGTTTTCAACACTTTGAAAAAGAGGGTACGAATAGTATGGAAATCATTTCTAATATATTGCAGAAACCTGAAACGGATAATGAAATAATCTTTATAGGAAATACCGAAGATGAGATTTCGTTTGTGAATAGTAAAATCAAATTGTTTGGTGAAGGAAATCGGTTAATTATTGAACGTGGAGCGGAATTTAAAGATGCGACGCTAAGTTTTAATGGCAACAACTCGCTCATAATCATTGGGAAATCCAAACGTAATGCAACGATGAGAGTCAATGTTTGGAATGACAATACATTTTTCCTAGGTCGCAACTATTCATTTAATGGAGCAGCGAGATTTATTCTCTCTGAGCAAAAGAATCTATTCATCGGTGATGATAATATGTTTTCAAGTGGTGTAGTCGTTCGTTTGGCTGATCCACATTTGATCTACGATGGAACAACTCGAAAACGGATTAACCCAACAAAGAGTGTGTACTTAGGTGACCACATTTGGATTGGGCAGGACGTCATGATACTAAAAGGAGTAGAAGTTGGTACAGGTTCAATTTTAGGTGCAAAGTCACTCGTGGCAAAATCGCTCCCATCAAATGTAGCAGCTGCAGGAAGTCCTGCACGAGTGGTGCGGAAAAATGTTTTTTGGGCACGTCCGTCTGTCCATGCATATACTGAAAATGAAACAGCAGAATCACAAAATTTCCCAGATGGGCGTTTTGTCTATACGTCAAAAGGCTCAACAGCAAAACATTTCGCAAAAATTGAAGAACAGCTTAATATCGCCACTTCTGTAGAGGAGAAGACTGACATATTAACGCCTTATCTTGATGTAACAAGTAAGAATCGTTTCTTTCTTCCTGTGCCTCCTGAGAAAAAGAAAACATTTCTCGATCGAATCTTTCGCAAAGGAAGTAAGAAGTAGATGAATGAATTATTCCAGATTAAAATTAGAAAATTCCAAATGGTAGCTAAGAATGATGGATACAGGAATAATTGTAAGTTTTTTTAAAATGCATTAAAGGGGTTTCTTATTGTCTTTTTTAGAATTCTCCAAAGGAGAATTAGCAATGGGAACAACGGAAGAAGGAACAACTGAATAACTAATTGTTTAGTTATAAACAAAAAGGCAGTAAGCAAAGATAAGCTCACTGTCTTTTTGAATTAATATTTGGTTGTACTTAATTAAAGGAAACCATTATTAACATGTTTTAGAGCATAAATTGATCATAATTTTGATCACACAAACGATCACATACCCTTATATGGCACAGTTTTAATGATCACAACAATGAGCACAAATCATCACCATTCCTTGTTTACTCCCCAACACTTTTCTTATTAATCCGCTCCACAATCTCCATCAAATCATCCGGCCTATGAAACTCAATCGGCGAAACGCCTTTATCGAATTCTATTGTATTGGATTCGATCATCAATACATACTTCCCATTAATTTTCCCTAAATGGATGCTGTCGCCGAAATCGGCTAGAAGTCCTTTGATGGATGTACTGCCTAGTTTCATGCGCAGTTCGGCTTCAGGTGTATGCTCGACAATCTGGGCAGTGGCCTCTACGACCTGGTGGGTTTCAAGACGTTCTTGGATTTCCCGCTTTTCGCTTGTTTCCCAGATTTCCAGGTCTTGTTCGAATTTGTGCAGTTCGTCACTGTTTTCTTCGAATTGTGCGGATACATGTTCATGGACCATATGGATGACCTGGTTTTTCATGATTTCTGGCATCGATTCGCCATATTCGACGAATTTCAAGAAGTCCTCGAAGTAGCGGGCATGTGAGGCCTGGTGGATTTTCAGTTCACCTTCTTCAACCATTCCTTCTTCGGGCATGTATGGGTAAAGGTAGCTGAAACATTGATATGACAACATTTAGGGTACTGTGGATTTGTATCGGTCACATATTTGGTCACATTCCGATGATTTTGTCCAATTTATCCGAGACGGATTTCTGCATATCTGGTAGGACATGACTATAAGTATTTAGAGTTGTTTCAATATCTGAATGACCTAGCCTCTCCGAGATTAGCTTCACATTTACATTTTGTTGAATCAAGATAGTAGCATGAGTATGTCTAAGGTCGTGAAAGCGTATTTTGGGCAGCCCAAGTTGTTCTATTAGATTATAGAACTCTTTTCGGAAGTTTCTAGGTATCATAGGCTTGCCGCTTTTTGTACAGACAACTAGGTCGTTGTCATGGTAACTTTGTCCGTAAAGCAGTTTTTCCTGTAAGACCTGTTTCCTATAGGCTCTAAACTCATCAACTAGCTTGTTTGGGATGTGGATTGAGCGGAGGCTTGCCTTGTTTTTTGCTCCTGTTTTAATCACTGCGTTCTGTGTCAGTGTTTGCCTCACGTAAATGATTTGTGCTTCGAAGTCAACGTCTTTCCACCTCAACCCAAGAACCTCTCCTTGACGCATACCAGTATATATTGATATAAGAAATCCAATATGGCAGCGGGTTAGCCGCTTTATCTTCTTAGCTTCCCTAATGAGAAAATTGACCTGTTCCACGGACCAAACATTTATCTCTTTTCGCTTGACCTTTGGAAGCGTAATACCAATAGAGGGATTATCCTTTATGAGCTTAAGGGTTTTAGCTTTCTTGAGGGATGCACTTACAATCCGAAAGATGAGATGGACTGTGTGTTCTGAATAAGACATATCATTCACTAGGCCGTTAACAAATTTTTGTATTTGTATAGGTGCAATTTGCTGTAACTTAAAATGACCGAGTTTTGGCTTTATGACATTTCGGTAAAAGATTGAATGAATCTCAAAGGTCGAATTCTGTAGATGGTTTTTTCTTTCTTGAAACCACTCTTCCATGTATCGAGCGTATGACATTTGTGTCAAATCGAGAAACTCATTTCCTAATATTTCTGCTTTTAACTTAGTCATCTCGTCCATTGCAAGGCTTTTAGATTCAAAGCCTCTTCTTTTAATTTGCTTACGCTTACCAGTTAAAGGGTCTGTTCCACTATCAAAAACAAACTCCCATTTACCTGTCTTTTTATTTTTAGTAATGCTTCCTTTCATAGCTCCAAGACCTCCACTTAAGTCATAGGGCTTGTTAAAGGTTTCCATTTATAATCTCTATTTTACCATAAATTCGAGGTGAAGTTTTGAAAATCTCTACATAGATGTATTTACATAAGATGTTTAGAGGGAGGTTGAAGCATATCAGGACGAAAGCTTTATCTGTGTTCGCAATTTGTTTATCTAAACTACTAGGGCAACAACTAATGCGGTAGGTAAAGACCCCAATGCTTTAGGTAAAAATACTGTTACTTGGACATCGACATATAGTGAGTTGTTATCAGCTCTTTTAGAAGAACAAGATGATTGATTAATATAAGGAACTAGAGATATTCTGTAGTTCCTTTCTTGTTATACATTAAATTTGGGTATTTAATAATAATGAGAATGTCTTTGAACCAAGCTCGTAAATATATAATACTCCCATGCGGAGAGAACATTGATATAGCAACATTTACAGTGTAGAAGCCTTAAGTGTTGGAGTTTCTGGACGCTGGTTCGTTTCCTCAGCAAAATGTACATATCATTGTACACCAGAATAAAAAAATTAAGCTTCCAACAGCTCGGTTTTTAGTGATAACATTTCTCTCCAAAAACGTAAAATGAACGAATCCTTAATTCATCAAAAATAACCTTGAACCCCAATAGGGCGAACACAAGTCTTAGTAGCTTAGCTGGATAGAGCAACGATCTCTAAGCAGTCGGTCGGGAGTTCAGTTTCTCCTGGGACGCTACCTTTTAGGCGGAGAACACCGCCGAAACAGTCTTCTATATCATTTAGTGAAACGGTCAGTATAACGGTCATGTAAGAGATTACACCGTATATTGACCTACATTACTAACGATATAGGAGGTTTTTTCGTATGACCAAAAGAAAAGGATTTCTAAATGTTGAAGTGGATGTAAGAAGACTTTTAGAGGAAATACCTGTTTCCAGTTCTACCTCTTCAAAACCAAGGATTGAACAATCTGAGATATCAATCGGCTCTATCTGATTTCAAATGCACTTGACGTAATTACAAAACAAATGATGGTGAGCGGTAATAGAAGCCGTGAATAATTTCAGCAGTTAATCTGAAGCTTGCTTGATATTTTTAACATTTGGATGAATCTTTTTCATTCTGTAAACAACCTATAGGTATTTGTAAATGGGGACTGATTTATCAATAAGAAACAAAATAAGTACATCTATTGCGGAAGCATTTAACTAAAGGGAGCGAAACATTTTCGAGCGGTCATTGTGGCTACTCTTTTTTCGATGACAAAACTTTTTGTGACTTAAAATAATAAGTTATATTGCAATACATTTATTTAAGGCGTTTGCTATTCTGAATATGGCTGTATATTGACCTTTAATTGTTATTAATACTGCATTTGCAATACATTTGGTTAATTACATAATTTGCCATATGTTAAGGTTGATATTATACTAGACTATAAAGGAGGGGTGAAATGTTAGGGGATTTTTGTAAATTGTATAAAACTTGTTCAATTTGTGGAAGATTAAAACACTTCACAAAGTTTGCATCTAATGGACGTGGTAAGAGTAGGAGGAAATCATATTGCCATGAATGCAAATATTTTAAGAGAAAGGGTTCGAAAGATATCTTTAATGTTCAAATATTAGAAAAATCTAGTATTGCGGTGGCAGTAAAAACCAAGTCGAAAAAAAGAGTTTTTTATAGTGTTCCTTATGAAGATGCTATAAGAATGGTAATTGATAGAACGGCAGGAATTGTTAACAGTTCACTTATTCATCAATTTGATATTAGAGAAATCGTACTGGAGAGAGAAGGATATATATGTAAATATTGTGGGGGACTAGGTAATACAATTGATCATGTTATTCCTCGATCCAGAGGGGGCAGAACAACCATGAGTAATTGTGTTTGTGCGTGTGAAAAATGTAATAAGAAAAAAGGTAATCTTTCTTTAGAAGAATTTCTGACCAGTGGAGAGCAATACTCCTAATCTTATTAATGAGATTTCCTCAATAATAGCTAACCTAAGAATAGCTAATACATAAGGTGAATTAAAATGGAAATAAACCATGAATTGGAGGTATTTGGCATGGTTTCAAGAAAGTCTTCTGAAAGTTTTTTCCCTACTGAGTGGTTTTTCAAGAATGTCGTTGTGAATGGGAAGGCAGGAATTATCCCTTGTAACCTTGATGGGCAAATAATAAACGAAAAGAAGTTTCACGAGATGATTGAGAAGGCAACTTTGTTTTATGATAGCCATAAAGATGATCAAGGTAAAATGGATAAATTCAACTCTTATATTAGTTTTAATAATGATAGAAATGTGATTCATAGTTTCCCAAAATTAGAGTTAGGTAAGGCTTTTGAGTTACCTGAAGCAATAGTGAAATTTAAGGGTTTCAGACCAAACTTAAAAAGAAAATGGTCTTGTAAATGCGCTTTGTGTGGAAAAAAGATATCCAGTGATAAAGACGACGGTTATTTCTTGCTTGATTTTAGTAAGTATATTGATCATTATGGTGAAGAAATTGAGGATGATTGGTTTGGTTTCAGGAGAGCATGTTCTCTTGAATGTGCAAAGGTCCTTTGGAAAGCTATATTCAAAGAGTGGATTAAAGGAAATAGTTATGAAGAATTTTTCATATTAGATTAACTGGGGGAATGCTGTATGAAGAGAATTGATGCATTGGTTAAGATTTTTGAAGTTGAATTCGAGTTTAAGAACTTATTAGACCCTATCTTTGATGATGGATTGCAAGACATTTATGGGATTTTTGATCTTAAATTTGAAGGTGTTGTACATGTGTTGTTAGATTACAAGGTATTCGAAGATGACTTATCTTATAACGTGGATGATATGTTTATCGAGGAAGAACGTTTAAACAATTTTGTTCGAATTTGCTTACAGAAACAACCAAACCTTAATGAAGAAATGAGTAAGGAAGATACTGTGAATACTATTATTGAATTGATAAAGATAGAACGTATGAGGTGGGAAACTTACACTTTTTGGAGTGAAAAAGGTGTTTCATTTGATATTTTTGAAGGAAATCTACTAGGTGAGTTAATCGACGAATTATTGAATTTTAAACTAGGTGACGTATTTTTTGATTTTGCTGCAGTTGGAATTGATGAAGGTGAATTGAAAGAATATTTAATGGATCTTCTTCAGAGTGAAACTGAGGTATAACGGTTGAACTGGCTAAGGCAACCACGAGTATTTAAAGAAATCATTCACAATCAGATGGTTAGACAGATAAATAGTAGCCGAACTTGCGGAATTTTCCAATATACCCACGAATCCTAAATATAAACAATACGCTGCTTTAGATGGTGTCCACATTTTAGTGGACGAACGGGATGACTCTGTTTATCTAGAATTAATTTGTAGAAAAAATGGATTGGTTTGTAGCTTTAGGTCAGACAGAAATTAAAGGAGCAGGCTTTAGTGCATCTTTAAGACAGTACCATGTAATGAAACAACTTACAGTTGTGGTTTCGTGCCAAGAAATAGAAGATGAAATGCACATATTTGGAGTTAGTTAGTTCGGAAAGAGAACAAGTCGAAATTATAACTTTAACTCCAAAATTTTTACATTAGGAATCAAAGTAGATATCGAACAATTGTATACCTCTAAGGGCAGCTGCGGCTGTCCTTCATTCATCTGCAAGAAGAGCAGAGCGATAGTGTATCATGTACAAGTTTTAGATTAAGAATGGAGAAGATGTTATTTCAATATACGAATCCTCCCTTGTTATGGAATAGCAGTGTAGCCCCTCAGTCTACACAACACTACTATAAATCCCCGACACGAAACGTATTTACTCTTCTTCTACCCCATGAACATAGTTTACCACTCCCAACATTTATCAAGTTCAACCCAATTCACGGAAGTTCTCCATGAAATGAAGTCTATCTACATTCCACAATGAAATATTGCGATTCATCGAAGTCAATTCCTGTAAGTAAAAAAAGTCCTCCTTTTTGAAAAAAAGTTCTTGACATGGCATTTCAGATTTGATGATGAGAAACGTCAGCTTTTTTATGACGGTTCAAGACATAATTTCTCGATTTCTCGATTTGTATAATGAAATTAGAGCTGATTCCTATTAATAATCGAAATTATTCAATGTATATAGGTATGAAAGATGAGTTGAGAAATTAGCAAATTTGTTCCTGACTGTAGGGAAAAGATCAGCAAAAATGGAACTAAATATTCCTAAGGCTGAGGAATGAAAGGTGAAAAATTCGCTCACTACTTGCCTACTAATAACAGAGAAACAATAAATAAGACAGAAACAAATAATAAGAAGAGGCGCTTCGCTTTTTTGGTTGCTTCGCTTTCTGGCTGTTCTGGTTGCTTGGATTTTTTATGATTAACGATTTAGAGAAACGCTACTATTTAAAAATTACGAAAAGAGGAATAATATTTTATGTTTGAACAAGATAACCAAGGAACGTTTGTGAAATTTGACAAAGAAGCATATAAAAGAGATGCGATGGATTTATATCTTTATGGAGTTATTAAAACTTTTGAGAATAAAGCAGGGTTTACTTCAATATCAGTAAAGCAACTGATGGAATATTCCGACTTAGGAAGGACACTAGTATGTAAGATTGAACAATCATTAACTAACTTAATAGAACAACAACTTATTAAAGTTTATGATGCAATTGATTTTAAAAACAATGTTGAGATTAATAACGTCAAATCTTCTGATATGCTTTACATTAGGGTGAATGAAACCGAATCAGTTAAAGAACAATTTATCCAAGTTTTCACGGATGAAATATTGAGGTTTATGAGTATAAAGATGAAGGGTACAAAAGCTGCTATCTTCAAACAGTTCCTATATATTATGAAATTTGTTAATCAAGGTAACGGGTATAGAAAGATAAGCTTTCCAAACATAGCAACAATTTCTGAAGACACGGGGGTATCGGACCGATCTGTAAAGAATTACACAAAGATTTTGGAGGAAAATGGTTTCCTGTACAGTAACATTTTAATTATGGAAAATGAGAAAGTGAAGAAAATCTATAGTAGACCACAGTATTCGCAGGATGTTAATAATGCTATTGCCGAGTGCATAGCTAACAACACGAAAATGATAAATACTAAAAAGGGTAATACTCAAAGTGTTAAGACGAATACTGTTCAAGATGTTAAAGAATTTAAAGCTACAATGAAAAAGCCTGAACTGCTTCTTGGTTTAGACAAAAAAATAATAGATACCTTCCAAGGGTATGAAGGTGAGTTAAATGAACAAGCATTATCTAAGCTTAAAATATTTCAAGAACAACATGGGGCGGAAGTTTTAATTAAAGCTCTTCATATTGCAATGGCTGGAAAAATCGGATTGAAAAACCCAACTGGATTTATGTTGAAACGGTTAGCAGATGGTGTTCTTAAAGACGCTGGATATCAAATTAAACGGTCTAAGGAGCTATCAGAGCGGATGGATAGGGAAGATGCAAGTAAGAATGTTATAAGCGTTGATTATCGTGAGTTTTGGAGGAAAAAGAAAGAACAAGAGGGGAGAGAGAAAGAAACAGCTGGTATGGAACAAGATATAAAAGCATTACTTGGTTAATCCCATAAAGCTAATTTCGTAAATAAGGCAAGGCAGAGAAACGCCACAAGAGAAGTTAAAGAGTAAGGAGATGAAGGTTCGTTTACCACAGCAGAAGATGAAAAGCTATTAGATAATTTTACTCACAGCAAGAACTTGAGGATATCATTGCAGGATATGACCTAGGTGTTAAGAGGTTGCACTTGCAGATGTGTTATATGAGCGAATGGTGCAACTATTCGATTTTTATAAGATAAAAAGTCTGTAGCAATTAAAACGCTTAAAGGAGTCTCTTAATTGAGGCTTCCTTTTTTGTATATTGAATCAGGTGGTTGAAAAAGGGGGCAGTACTTATACCATTTAGTTTAAAAACTAATAAAACCCGTCTTTTATATACTTTACTTTATTGATCATAACTTTGAATAATTGTCTTCTAATAGTACTAGAATGATTTCTCATTAGAGTAGAATTTATATATTGCTGCTCTTATTCTTTGTTTTTACATGGTATAATATTCCTGTGCAATAAAGGTGGAGATTTATAACAAATTAAGATTTAATTAGTAAGCTGCACAAAATTAAAATCTAATCATCCATGCAGTGCAAATGGTATTTTAGAGGTCTAATCAGAAAAACTTTTAAAATAGAACGTATATTAAAACAAATTTTGCAATAAGGAGTGTCTCTTAGTATGGTTATTACAATGAAAGATCGTTTACGTACAAAATCATTTGGTCATGTTGTTACAAAAGTTAAAATGGAAGTTAATGGAATTAAATTAGCTAATAAGAAAGATAAAGAAATAAAGAATACATATAATACAATATTAGATTTTTTCGCCAACAAGCCGATGCAGGGAGGATGTCATTTCTTTTCTGCCGCAATGTATATTTTGCTACAAGAACAAGATATAATTTGTAAACTTATGATTGGAGAAGTAAAAGATGATTCATTTCCTACAAGTTTCAGTCATTCATGGGTAGAAATTGATGAACTAGTCTATGATATAGCTATTATGTTTCCACACTACGTGGAAGGACAACCACCTGTATTTGCTGGTATTGACTTAGATAATAACGAAAAGTCAACAAGAAAATATGGTTTTAATGACAAACTTCGCATTGATGATAAAGTTGCTCAAAATGCTTTTAAATTGAGTGTTTCAGATTATTTAGATGGACATCCTCAAGGGAAAGATTATCTATGGAAGGATATCTTTAAGATGGGTAAAAGAGTATTGAAAGATAAAACAATAGAAGAATTGAGAGAAACATATAAAGATAGAAAAAGAGTATTAAAATTATTAAAGGAAAACAAACTGTCTTTGAATCAATAATAAATAATGGAAAACGCAATGCTTTTGTTTAGGGTAGCATTAATTTGCTGCTCTTTTTGCTTTAATTTTACATGGTATAATATTCCTAAACAATAAAGTATGGAGATTTATTGCCAATTGAAGATTGATTTAGTAAGTTGTACTAAATTAAAAGCTATTTATCCTTGTACGGCTAGGGAGATGTATCAAGAGTCAACTTTTTTAAGAAAGCTGTCAAATTTATTGAACAGAGAAAAGGATAATAAGAAAGCTCTATCTTCTTTTCTATCTTGTTTTAAAAGCTATGTATCTAACTATATTATTTATATAAGGAATGATAAAGAGTGTCTAATATTCACGATTTTTCTGCTCATTTTCCTAAGGTCGTTTTATTTAATGATGATGCAAATGTAAATAGGGGTTATGAAGAATTTAAAAGGCTATTCCTTAAAGAAAATATTGAAGCGGAATATCAAATATGGGAGTTTAAAGTGGATTCTAAACAGTATCTTCTGTCTATTCGGGATAAGGAAGTAAACTTACACTCACATTCCCCTATAGAGAAAATGGAAGGTGAGGGTTCAACTAGAGAAATTGCCTTAAAATATTTTCTTGAAAAATATGGAGAGGAGTTCTTGAAATCCAATAAAAAGCTAGCTGTTTGCTCCTATTCATGTTTCAGAAAAGGGAATTCAAAAAGTAACCCATTAGTTATAAATTATCATAGTGTTCAAAAGTTATTTACAAAGGTTAATGTGAAGAATATTGTACTTGATAAGTCTAGTGAAATGCCCGTTATAAACGGATTAGAACCAAAACAAAGGTCTAGAGAATATCAACTTTATGATAATTACATAAGAGATAAAATTGTGTATGAATACCTTTTCCATTCAAGAACTCACCGCTGGCTTGATAAGCATGTCATAAGATTAAATTCCCACGAAAGTCGTGGATATCAATCAATGGGAATATTACATTTCATCGGATTAAAAGATAAACACAAAGGTATATTCATGGACATTAACATTGATCAAGCAATAAATTTACTAGAACAGCAGGATTCTGATTTTAGTTTAGTTATTCAGTGTCTTTATAGGCTAAGCGAGGTTATTGTGAATGATATTGATTCAGAAAAGGCTGAGGAAGATAGTTATTACAAGGATGGTGCAGTTAAAGAGTATTATGGTAAGCGATATGAAAGGAATCCTGAAAACAGAAAAAAGGCAATTGAAATTCATGGCTTAAGCTGTGTAGTTTGTGGGTTTAACTTTGAAAAGGTTTATGGTGAGCGGGGGAAGGACTTCATCGAGGTGCATCATGTTAAACCATTAAGTTCTATAGGTGAAGAGGTTGCTATTGATCCTGAGGAAGACCTTGTTCCTATTTGTTCGAACTGTCATAGGATGATACATAGACAGAAAGATAAAGTGTTAACCGTTGAGGAATTAAGGTTTCTTATATCCCAACAAAAATAGGGTGATAATTCGATCAGTTATCTTGATAAAACAATGGTGATTATAGTGACAATCTTTAAGTTTTTTAAGGGGGAACGTATTTGACCAGTTATCTAATTCCATATTTAGACCCAAAGAAACATAATAGAGAAGAAGACCCACATTTCTCAGAATATACTTATGGAGATGAAGGACAAAGAGGGGCAATCTTAAAAACCAAAGTTTCAAAGGGGGACTTCGTTTTTTTTTATAAAAGCATAGGTAATAGCCCCTGTATCACTGCATTTTACGAAGTAGAAAGAGTTTTGCCTATTCAAGAGGCAAGAATGGATAATGCAATCAAGATGAAATACCAAAATCCTCACTTATTTAGAAATAAAGTTCAGGAGAATGAGGTAATTGTTTTTGGAAATCCAGAAAAATCAATGAAATTAGATACCCCTCTGGTAGTTAACAGGGCATTACTACAGGAATTATCCATTGATTTTCATCCATCGCCGAATCATACAGAACTGCAAGCTCTTACGTTAAAGTTAAGATGGAAGCGATTAAATAATTCGCAAGTAAACCTATTACTCGAGAAAGTGAATCCACTGCATAATGAGAGTTTTCTAAAACTTCAAAAAGATTTAGAATCACCGATTGTTTTGGATAAAACGGAAAAAGAATCGGTTGTTAAGGCACGTATAGGACAGTCAATTTTTAAAAAGGCTCTATTAGCTGTTGAAAAAAAATGTAGACTGTGTGGTGTCTCAGATGAACGATTCTTAGTTGCTAGCCATATTAAGCCATGGAGTCAATCTAATCATAAAGAGCGGCTAGATGTTAATAATGGGTTACTTCTTTGTCCAAACCATGATTCTTTGTTTGATAAGGGATATATTAGTTTTGACAATGATGGAATGATCATGATTCCAGATAGTTTGGATGAAGCAACGAGGGTTTTTCTTAATATCAATAAATCTATGAGTATTAGAATGAATGAGAATCAAAGGGAGTATATAAAGTGGCATAGAGAGAACAGATTAAAGGATTGATATATTTCATAGAAGGGAAACGAAAATATGATTTTAAATATTAATAAGAACTTACCTGATTTCAAGGGTAGATTTAATAGAGGCTATAATTACTATATAAAAGAATTAAAAGAATTAGAAAAGGAGGGGAATCTAGTAATTTCAAAAGAACAAAAAGAAATATTAGAAATCACTCTTGAATTGAAAGTTCTTTATGAGGAAATATTATTCCCCTTGTTTGGTGTTAGTAACTTTTATGAAGCATTGAATAATAGTAATTCTATAAATAACGGGATGAAGACAGGCGAAAAAATAAGTATTCAAATTAACAACTACTTCTTTGAAAATAAACAGTTTGAGGAAGTAATGGAAATACAAGATGCGTTTTTTAAAATATTAAAGGATTTAGATTTCCCTCAAGATTTGTTATACAAAGGCTCTCTTCAGCAAGTTATCGAGATGATTAGGGGGATATAGTTATGAGTACTAAACCATTTAAAAATATAAAACGGTTTGTTAACGAAATAGATAATTTTTTATCGAGTTATAGTACTAAAATTAATAAACATGCAACAAAGGTTAGTGATTTCTTTGAGATAGCATGTTATAACTACGTGGTTAAATTTTATGAGAACGAGGGATTTGAAGTTAAGGTAAAAGGGTTACAACGAGGCAAGTTTAGATACAAAGTAAAACCCACAGGTTATCCAGAAAATTTTTCTTATATAGAGATAAAAAAGACGAGCAAAACTACACCTATAATATTTGAAATAAGGCACAATATCCCTATAGCTTCATATGAAAATCCTTCGGATATTTATATTGCAGCAGATATAGCAGTTATAAAACCTGGGGTAATTACATGTGATTCTACGCATAAGTACAAGCTGAAAGGTTATAAGTATTACAGTTACATACCCAATATGGATTTACAAACTTTTTTTGAGGTGAAAAATTATACCCCTTCGCCTGAGTTGTTAGTTAACTTTACAGGCCTAGCAAATGAAATTATGCCACAGTCAATGAAAGGTGAAAATCCTTTTAAAAGTCCAAAACATCTAGCACCATCATTAATGGTTTCAGGCAGCCATAATTCGCATACAGAACGTATTGCAGAAATATATAGTGAAAGATATAACTTAAATATTATTGTTAATTTGTTTAACATTCCTGCTAAGGCATACCTTTTTATATCTGAACTGAATAGGATTGGCAGTAAATGAAGGGATGTTCAGAAGGATAAAGGCTATTTTAATTTAAAATACATAATACCAAATTGAAAGCAGCCGCTGTTTATTATTAATTGGATTATATCTTAATAACCTTATATATAACTCTATACATTTAATAATCTATCTAATAAAATTTTGATTTTATTGGGTTTAATTACTACAGCATGTTCCATCTAAAATTATTCATACATAACGCCTTATTTTTGTAGCTGGTTGATATAATGTTTAACCCTTTGCCAATTTTAAGGTGGATTTAAAGTATTTGAATTATAGGTTGACAATCATCGGAATATTTTTATAATTTTAGCATTAATGGAATTACTGTAAAAATGTTGTATTATGAATATATAATTCCAGAAAATTTAAATCATAATGAAATTATTTTTTTTGAAAGATAGTCCTTAATATGGAAAGGGGAAATAGGAAGTGAATGGACCTATTAATGATTTAGAGGAGACTAGGCTTTATCAACTACTAGTAGATAGAGAAGATCGAGAGGAAAAGTTATCGGAAAAAGTAAAATTAATAGTCCGTCATATTGCTCCACTCTTAGCACGAATCCCTGAGAAGATGCCAGAATATACTCTGCACGATGCTACCCACAGTATTAAGGTAATTAGAATAATGGGTAAGATAATTCCAGAGGAAACGCTAGATAAATTAAATAGTATAGAATTAACTTTGCTTATAATATCAGGCTATCTACATGACATTGGTATGACTTGTTCAACAGAAGAACGTGAAAAGATAATAGAATCTAAAGAATTCGAACAGATTATAAAATTAGACTCTAGATACGAAGAATATCTAAATTACAAGAAAACTGACCACCGTGAGGCAACTTTTATTGAAGACAGTATATTCACAGAATATCTAAGGAAGAATCATGTTAAAAGAAGCGCAGAATTTATTGAGAGACTATTAATTGATGGGAAGTTTGAACTTTCAATTGAAGATATTCCTCTCTACAAATATGTTGTCGCTATTTGTAATGGACACGGTGAACCTGTAAAATCATTGTATAATACTAAGATATGGCCACGGGATAAACTAATTAAAGGTGAGTATGTAAACATTCAATACCTCACAATTATTTTAAGGTTAGCAGATATTCTAGACTTAGACCCAGAGAGAACACCAAAGGTAATCTTTGAATTTGTTAGCCCGAAGAACACTGTGAGTATTCAAGAATGGCAGAAACATAGATCATTTATCGGATGGGACATAAAGCCCAATCATGTAGTAGTTGAGGCAGAGTGTAACTTTCCAGAAGTGGAGCGAACTCTAAGGTTGTTTCTTCAATGGATTGAACTAGAGAGAAGAGAAAGTATTGAGTTGTTAAGGGGATATACAGATTCTATCTCGCAAAAATATACTCTACATCTAACCGAACCTATTACAGCGGATAGAGTTACTTCTGATGGATCATATATTTACAGTGAAGTTAAGTTTGAATTAGATTATAAAAAAGTGATAAATTTATTGATGGGTGAGCGTCTTTATCGTCATCCAATAACAGCATTAAGAGAGCTACTCCAGAATGCCATAGATGCGATAAAGGCAAGACAATACTTGTATCTTAACCGATTTGAGAATTTCATACCAACTGTTTCTATTAAATATAGCGGTAATAAACTAATTATTGAAGATAACGGAATTGGTATGAGTGATAATATTTTTGCCGATTACTTTTTACAAGTTGGAAAGAGCTATTATTCAACAGCAAGGTTTAGAGAAACTGATCTAGGGATTACTAGCGAATTCGGTATAGGTATATTATCAGCATTCATGATTGCAGATTCAATGGTAATTGAAAGTTTGAATGAGCCAGAAGACCGTTTTAGCCCTCCTTTACCAATATATTATAAAATTCCTACGGCTCATGGTTATTGTGTAAAGAAGCCTTCTAATCGAAAAACTGTGGGTACTAGAATTGAGTTAATTTTAAAGGAAAACCATCCGTTTACCAATCAGTCAATAATAGAAGTAGTTGAAAAAATTATTCCACATCCACCATTCCCAATTGAAATTACAACTGATGATGGAAGTGTAACTTATAATCAAGATACAAAGGAAAATAAACTAGTACGATTTGAAGATCATGTAGACACTGGCTTTTTTTATGAAAAGAAGTTTCGGCGCAATAATAATTTCAGTCATTACGTATTTGAAATAGATTCCAATGAACTGTTAAAACTAGGAATTGAAGGTCAGCTATATATAGTAAATGGTTCGGAATTATATAATTTTGAGGGGAGATTATTTGGAAGTTTATCTCAGCGTAACTTTCAAATTGGATCTCCAAATCATAGTAAAGAAAGTTTTGAAATACTTCCAACTAAAAATATTCAAGACCTTTTTCCAAAATGGACAAACGTTTACTCCAATATTAATCTAGTTGAGCAGGGGTGTCTAACTATCACTCCAGATCGTACAGATGTACTTTTGGATGATAAGTATCAGCAATTAAAGCAAAAAATTGAGAGGTTAATCATTTCTGAGTTTAGGAAGCATCTGAATTCTTATATGGATTCTCATTCTTTTGATGAATATTGTGGCTACGTAGATTCCCTGATTGATATTGGGTTTATAGGAGCGCCCACAAAAACTCGGACAATTTCTGAAGAAGCTAAAGAATTCTTCTTTGATATTATTTATTTCCCTACTATTTCCTTTAATGGGGAAATTGTACGAAGGAAAGGTAAAGATTTGAATGAATATCGTTACTTAGGTGTAATAGATAGAAATTGGTCAAAAGATTACTTACCTAAAATGGCAGACTATGCATTCAAGGAAAATTTACATATTATCGTGCTTAGTGAATTTTCAAATAAAATTGCATCTGATATAGCGAATTTTATTGGTCAATTATATGGCAATAGAGAACGTTTTCTCCTTACAGATATAACTCTTGTTTCTCCTGTTTCTGGTATACATATCAAGGTATATGATAAGGAGAGAATTCATAAAATTATTGACGATTATGACATAACAAATCGTATTACAAGCAGTTTAAATAATGGAGAGAAAGAGATATTGTGTGTTCCTTCTGAAAGAGGACAGTATTATCATAGATTTAATAAGTCTCATCCCTTGATCAGTCCACTATTTAATAATGATGAGTATAAGAATGAAGAAGCTGATGACCTTTTGCAAGAACTTTGTGATAACTTCGATTCCATAATGTCAAATTCAGTATATAAAATGGACAATTTTGATTTAGAGTGGTTGAAAATACTGCAGAGAGGTACCCATGCAGAGATAGTAAAAGGAGTATTTATTAGAGTTCCAGAGGTTTATAAAGAATTTAATCGAGAATTAGTATCCTTTTGGGGCAAATTGGTGAATATGGATCTTGTCGATGAAAGTATGCAAATGCCACAAGTTGATGTATGGGATTTTCCTTGGTATTTTAATAGTCAAATGAATTATTTGGATAATTAAGGAGTTAATTTTAAAAATCTCTTTATGTTAGAACTTTTTAGAACTTCTTTAGAGAACTTGGGATACGTTAAAAATGGGATAATAAAGAAATATTAAGTCATTATTAGAAGTACTCAAGTCTATTTAGAACGATATTAATCCTATTGAAAATGAAGTCATAATGGATAAATTGACCACTGAAAAGTTTGGTATGTTAAGAAAGCATCGTAATATAAACTAAGTGATGAAAGTGAGATTGAATTAGTCACAAAGGTTCTTCTAGAACAAAAATAAATGATTTTGATAAGACATCCGAAGATTAGGATGTCTTTTTGTTATAGCATTCAATCTGTAAAAGGAAAGAGTTGTCTCATATAAGTACACCCATTTGGAACATTATCTTGACCCAGTAAGAATGCAACTTTATGATGTATCATATACATGTATTATAAATGTACAGGAAAAGGTGATGGAATATGAGATATGGATATGGAAGGGTTTCTTCATTGGGTCAGAATCTGGCTGCACAGATTAACCAATTAAAAGACAATGGTTGTGAAGTTATATATAAGGAAAAGGTTAGTGGCAGAAAGAAAGATAATAGAGAGGAGTTTAATAAACTAATTGAGACAGTCCAAGATGGTGATACTATAGTTGTAACGAAGTTAGATCGGTTTGCTAGAAGTACAAAGGACGCCTTAAGTACAATTGAGTTACTTAACCAAAAGAATGTTAGTCTTGTTGTGTTAAATATGGGTGGCGATAAGGTTGATACCTCTACTGCTATCGGTAAGCTAATGATAACTGTATTAAGTGGTATTGCTGAATTTGAAGCTGACATGATTAAGGAAAGGCAATTGGAAGGTATAGAGTTAGCAAAGCAAAGAGGAGTATATAAAGGAAGACCTCAGAAGTACACTGATAAGCACAAAGGATTACATCATGCTTTGGAGCTATTCAACAATAGGGACACTAATAAACTGACAGTTAATGAGATATCTGACATAACTAAGATAAGCAGGGCTACTTTATATAGAGCGGTTAAGGAAGGGCAGCGTTGAGAAGGAGCTTGATTTAACCATGGAATGGAGGAGAGGAAGTTGAAGAAGGATGGAAATTATATACTGTTAAAACATTGTATAGTGAATTTGAGATATTGCAGTTTATAGATAAGGCATTAAACGAAAGTGATAAAAAATCATTCGAGGAACTTGCTAAATTGGCACAAGATCATGAAAGATTCCTAGAATATTTTAATATCAAAGAGTAGATGATGGATATCCATAAAAATATTAAATGCATAATACGGGCAAGCGTTACGCAAACCCGTATTTTTTACGTTTATTTAACTAAGTTGGTACTTAACAAACCTTTAAGTTTATTTGTAGATAACCATGGTCTTTTACGGTGTAACATGCGGTGACAGTTAGCACAAACTAAGGTTATATCTTCTACCTTTGTTTGCTCGTTTTCAGCCATTTCCGATACGGGTTTAGTATGATGACCTTCTATATATCCCTCGCCTATATCACCGTAATGTGCTTTAAAATCAAATCCGCATACCTCACAAAATAACTTGCCATGCCGTTGCATAAACCGCTCCTTTGCAAGTTTTATAACTTCGGTATTACGTTCTCTTACTAAGTGCTGTTTTAACATACGCTTACCTTCTGGAAACCCTTCGTCATCTTCCGTAAACCCAACACTATTAACTTCATTAAGTTTACGAATAATCGATCCCATCGTACTAAATCCATATTCATTGATAATATTTACTTCCGTTTCTGTTATTCCCTTTCCAGACACCACACTATTTTGAAATTCGATGTCAGTTTCACTTAAATAAACAGGGTTAACAAATGGTTGAAAATCGGATAAAATAATACACCCTATTTCACCGTTATCTGTATCTGTTTCAAACATACTATTAATTCTCGTCATAAAACTTTCTTTATCTGCATCACCATTACCTTGCCCGTACCTATCCCATGCTTCATTAACAGTTAAAACTTCAAATCTTTCATATGTAGCCTTACCTAATACAGCTCTTTCGCCTTTAATACCCTTTTCATTTTTAACTAAGAAAAAGAATGGCTCTCCGGCTGTTAATACATTAAATTGATTGGTGTTTTTACGCCAAAAATTCACTTCATTTATACCTTTGTTATTTGATAAATATGTAAACCACTCTCTTGTTGTAACGCCAATGTATCCTTTCATATTTAACTCCCCCTTGTTAAACTTATTTATTATGTCTGTAAAATATTGTACCAATCTACTAGAGTTATTGCACGGTAAAATGAAAGTGTCCTTTTATAGAAGGTATTAAAGGTCATTGAGAATCTGTTCGACACAAGTATAAAGCTTCATGTGCTGAATGTTGATCTATTGGAGAATACAACAATGGGACGTTGCTTCTTGACTACACTGCTTACAGTGGCTGAAATGGAACGTAACTTAATCGTAGAACGTACTCAAGAAGGAAAAGTAATTGCAAAGCAGCGAAATGATTTTAGAGAAGGCAGACCAAGGAAAATTCCAAGCAACAAGTACAACATGCTTTAATGCTTCTAGAGACACATGAGAAAATGAAAGAGTTACCTGTACAAGTGTTAATTAAAAATCAGGTGAAAAGGCATTGGAATAAAATTCAAAGTAGGTTATAAAGGGTAGTAGTGAATAAAGAAATATCTAATGCTCGATAAATTAAATGCGATTTTGAAGTTTAAGAAAATGCTTTGATTTAATAGGTTTATTAAAGAGGTGGGGGGGGGCTATTTTCGACAAGATGCTCCCACTTTTATTGGCTTAATGCCGCAAGTGGGTTGATCCACGTACAAGACATTTTATTTTCTTCGATAAGCCTCGAACAAACATCTATCCAAGTGCTAATACTTTATATATTGATGTCCCTGCTAATGCAATTAATAATATATCGATTTTATTAGTTTTGATAAAAGGTTAAGTTGAAAAAAAGGAGTATTTTCAGGGGGATTCAAATGAGAAATCCCCTTTGGTTTCAAAGTTTAAGATGATATTCTAATTTGGTTTATGGTTTCAATTTCTGTATTAACTGCATTTATTAAATCATTTAATGATTGAATGAAGTTAGTATCAATAAAATGCCAGAATTGCTCTTTCTTATTAACAACAAATAAGTTTCTTCTTTCTTTTAACATTTTAGCTTCATAAGTGGCAGTTTGAAGTGACATCCCGTTTTCAGGTGTATACTTCCATTCTTCACTGAATAAGTCTATTGGAAGAGCTTCAGCAAAATCTTTATATTGGCTAAATCGCAAATATAATTTACGTTGAAGTTCAAAATCTTCGATTAAGTGTATATAAGAGAACAAAGTTTCATTTATAGGGCGTAGGTTGTAAACTCTATGTTCAGCTTCTTTTCTCATTTCTAATTGTTCTTCTTCTTTTGGGTTTACATTGCTCTCGCGTTCCTTAATGTTCTCAATTGTTTTTCTCCTTAGAATGTTTACTTTTTTTAAAGATTCTATTGATTCAGTCAGCTCGTATTGAATAATTAACAGTGGCTGAAGTTGAGCAAGCTTTCTATTTTTAGCTTCCTTTTCGGCGGCTGTTGCTAGTTGTCTGTCAAATAACTCCTTTTGTTCTTTTCCTTGAGTTTTGGCGACAAACAAAGCAACAAAAGCACCAATAATTCCTCCAGAAAAATTACTAAAAAAACCTATCCAATCTTTTCCATCTCCTACATAACTCCAAGGAACTGAAAGGTTGGTGATAACAAGGTTTAAAATTAGTGGAAAGCCAACGAAAATTAAAACTCCAATCCAAAACCAATTTGGAACTTTTTTTATGAGTTTCATGATTCCTCGCATATTATTTGTTTGCTGTCGATTGGTATTCTGTTCATTCTGAACTTCCATAAGTCTTCCTCCCATTGTTCTTGATTCGATTTCTAGTTAACTAAACTCCTAATACTACCAGGAAAATCCTAGGGGTTTTTACTATCTAGTATTATACTAAATAGTAGTATTAAAGGGTGAATTTTTACAAAATAATGGAGTCTTAAAGAATGGACTTGTTGTTAAATGTTTAGAGATGAGCGTAAAGATTCACCACCTCAAGCAAAAGAAGAGAAAACTCAAATCGGATACAGCTAAACTTATGAATTCAAAATCTTTCACAAAAGAAATGAAGAAAAAGTTTAGCAACAGTTATAGAAGATGTAAATGTACAAGTAGTATGTGGCAAGTCATTCTTTCGTTGTAAATATGATGATAGTAGCAGTATTAAATTCCGTTAACCATTATAACAACTTGTCCAGAAAGATTGCCTCAGACGAAAGGTAAATATACCGCTTGTCAATAATATACAAAGACATATAGCGAGCAGTATGTTTACGATAAAAAATCTATATAAGTTTGATGAGTATTTACTTGTTCTGCAGACTGGATGCTTCCGTTACAAAACTTATATGTTAGACAGTATTGAAACATTCGGAGAATACGACATGAAGTATGCACATAATAATAGTTAAAGGTATATGAATATGGTAAGCTTAGTAAAAATGGATTAGGAGGGATATTATGCCATTAGTTGTTGGTAATAAATACACTGGAAAAGAATTAATTAATTTTCTAAACAATACCGATGAAATTGTTATTTTAGAAAGGGGAGGGAAGATAATTGAGAATCATACATACACAGTAGAAACTGAATATAATAAATGTTCATTGCACCAAAGGAAAAAACGTCCGGTTTATGAAAATAACCCTTATACTAGTAAGAATGAAGTGGTAGGTTATGAAGAGGACTACCATATGCAATATTACAAAGAAACGTCGATATACATAGTTAGATAATTAGTTTAAAACCACTTAATAGAGTGGTTTTTTTGTTTGGCTTATCTAATTTATATGGCTATTATAGAACAATGCTAGCAATACTACATAGATTACCTTAAATGACCAGTAAGATTACAAATTGTATTTCAAAGCAATGATGTCATGACCGAAGACAAGTCATTAGACCAGGCGACAAGCAACTATGGAAACAAGACAAACACTTGACAAACACAGGGGTAGGGGGGAGACATAGCGTACAAAATTTCAAAGTTTTTGAAGATGAGACTAGTCTGATACTTCAGTATGTATAGCGTAGCTTAACTCGATTCAGACTTTTATCACTGAGATTAAAAGAGTATTAGTGGATATAGAAATAATACCTAAAAGAACAAGATGAATCTAAGGGTAGAGTATTTTAGATTGTATAGATTGTATCTTCTCCATCTTTACCTAGCCATAAACTTGTTGACTTCAGGAAATGGCGTTTCTTTCTTATCAACAAACCGTGCAGGCTTCCCTCCAAGATTGCATAACCTTCCCGCCGTTTACATACTCTGATATATATGGATCTCTGTCAAACGTCTTAGCAGCGTATATCGATCCCAAGATGTTCTGCATGCATAGCCCGTTTTATAGGACTTGCAGGATTAATTTTTGTGTATAAGGATCTACAAAACATACAAAATATTCATATAAGTGTAGTATCTACTAAAAAAGTGACATATAATAGAAAGGAAAAACTTGATGAAATTCTCGATTATTGTAGAAAAGGAGAATATTAACTATTGATATTATCTGGGGAAGAAATAAAAAAGAACATCGGTAAAGATATTATTATTAATCCTTTTCAGGAGAATCAGCTGAACCCAAATAGTTATAATTTAAGATTACATAACGAACTTCTTGTATATATAGAAGATGAATTAGATATGAAGAAGGAGAATAAAACTAAGAAGATCAATATCCCGCCAGAAGGCTTAATTATACAACCTGGAAAACTATACTTGGGTAGGACTATGGAATATACAGAAACCCTAAACTATGTTCCGACTCTAGAGGGAAGATCTTCAATTGGAAGACTAGGTGTATCTATACATGTCTCTTCCCCCTATGGGAACGTAGGTTTCAAAGGATATTGGACATTGGAGATTTATTGTATCCAACCAATAAGAATATACACAGGAATTAATATATGCCAAATTTACTACCATAGTATTGTAGGAGAGTATGAAAAGTATTCAAGTGAGAAGTATCAGGATAATTCGGGTATTCAAGCTAGTTTATTATATAAAGACTTTCAATCAAAATAATCGCTAGGGGGAAAATAAATGTCTGTTGTGCCTTTAATTTTATCCGGAGATGATCAGACGATAGTAACATCCCAGAGTGACTTTCAGTCAAAGAATGGAATCGATGGAGATGTAATATATATTAATCAACTTGATAATACACAATTAAGCAATGAGAAGGAAGCTAACTCGTCATACGATCTTAGAGTAGGTGCTGAATACCGTGATCACAGAGATCTTCACAAGACAGAGTTAGGAGAGGGAGGCACTATAAAACTTCTCCCACGTTCAGCGGTCGTAATTCAAACCGAGGAACATGTTCATTTTCCTAAAAATAGATTTGGTCAGATACTTCCTAAAGTGGGACTTTTACAAGATGGTATATCAAACACTACCTCAAAAGTAGATCCGGGTTACCACGGAAACTTAAACATAACAATATTTAACTTGGGCCAGAGGACAATTCATTTAAAGAGAGGTCAAAAATTTTGTAGTTTAGTTATTCATGAAATACTCCCGGGATCACGGCCTTATGACAAACAATCTAAACGTATTGAAGGACGACAAAATGAAGGTAAACTAAAAAATATTAGAGATACTATTGAGGCAAATGGGGCATTCATTGCAACTTTTGCATTACTTGTATCAATATTAATTGGTATAGTTCAGTTAATTACTGCCATAAAGTAAACAAACCAACCTAGCTAGGTTGGTTTGTTTACTTTATATTATCAAGCGTTAAAATGATGTAGGACTGGTTCATCAATAATTAATCCCTACTATTTTTTGCTTTTAAAACATACTTCCCGTTAACCTTGCCTACATGGATGATATCCCTAAAATCTGCAAGCGGTCCTTTTATAGATTTATTCCCAAGCCTCATGCGCAGTTCTGATTTAGGTGTATGCTCGACAACTTGGTGGGTTTCTAGACGCTCCTGGATTTCCCGCTTTTCACTCGTTTCCCAGATTTCCAAGTCCTTTTCGAATTGATGCAATTCGTCACGGTTCTCTTCGACCATATTCCACGAATTTCAGGAAATCCTAGAAGTAGCGGGCGTGAGATGCCTGGTGGGTTTTCAGTTCACCTTTTTCGGTTATTCCTTCTTCGGGCATAAGGGGTATCGAAAGGTGGATGTTAATAAGAATGGTTGTAAGCATGGATTGTAGTTCTATTAAATTCTTATAAGATTAGGTAAAATAGAACTAAGGGTAAACTCTATTGGCTGTTAGGAAATCAAGGAGGTTTTTTAACAGTGAAAGGCAGTATCAAGAAAGACAGACAAACAGGTAAGTATTTCTATGTAATAGATATGGGTACAGACCCCTTAACAGGGAAACGAACACAAAAAAAGAAAAGGGGTTTCAATACTAAGAAGGAAGCGGAGCAAGCACAGGTGAAATAGGGTGAAAAACATCCGATGAAGTATGGATGTCTTTTTATTGTACAGATAAATTTTAATAGGAAAAACCACTCTGCTTTTTTGCAAGCTGAGTGGCAAGAATAATAATTTCATTAAATGGAAGCCTTAAAACAAAACTACTAAGACCTTGATTTTTTATTTTTTATGGTCACAACCGTGGTCACATTTTTGGTCACAAACACTCTTTTTAACGCTCATTTCGTGGTCACATAAACACTTGCAATCGTAGATATATCAATAGCATTGGAGAAAACATACAAAAGCCAATATAAAACACTTCAAAACTCTCCAAAACCCTGTTTACTCCCCAATACTTTTCCTATTAATCCGCTCCACAATCTCCATCAAATCATCCGGCCTATGAAATTCAATCGGCGAAACACCTTTATCGAACTCTATTGTATCGGATTCAATCATTAATACATACTTCCCATTAATCTTTCCTAAATGGATGCTGTCGCCGAAATCGGCTAGAAGTCCTTTGATTGATGTACTGCCTAGTTTCATGCGAAGTTCGGCTTCAGGTGTATGCTCGACAATCTGGGCTGTTGCTTCGACGACCTGATGGGTTTCAAGACGTTCCTGGATTTCCCGCTTTTCACTCGTTTCCCAGATTTCCAGGTCCTGTTCGAATTTGTGCAGTTCGTCACTGTTTTCTTCGAATTGAGCGGATACATGTTCATGGACCATATGGATGACCTGGTTTTTCATGATTTCTGGCATCGATTCACCATATTCAACGAATTTCAGGAAGTCCTCAAAGTAGCGAGCATGTGAAGCCTGGTGGATTTTCAGTTCGCCTTCTTCGACCATACCTTCTTCGGGCATGTATGGGTATTGAATGGATTTCATATTTTTAGTGGTGATTGCCATTTCAACGTGCCTAATCAAGGTCCGTTCATCCGAAATGGAAGCGACTTTCGGCTCGAAATCACATTTTAATAAGAAAACGAATGGTTCATCAAGATATTTCGATAATTTAGCCGATGCAATTATGAAGACACCGCCACGGACTGCACTTGTATCAATATAGGACCGCGTGAATTGTTCATTTTCTTCTTGGAATTCTTCTTTCGTTTTGGCATATCGAACACGGTTAAATACATTGTAATTAGGGTTGGAATCAAGTGCATGGCCTTCTTCTACAATGAAAGAACCGATTTTCGTCGGTATTTGTTCAGTTTTTGGATGACGGTCCACTTTTCGCTTGGAAATCTTCATCAATTCCCCATCCAAAAAATCCTTTAGAGGACTTTCCTCGTATTCTTGGGTATCAAGAGTTTGGAAATGTTTAAAACGCTTATCTGCCTGATCGCCTTTTCCTTCGACTTGGATTAAATAAAAAGACAGATAGGTAATCGTAAAATCCATGAATGTCACCTTCTTCAATTATTAAGCATAATTCCCGTACTTTTTTTAAGACTTAATAAGTATAGTGATGTACTTTGATTCCGTCAAACGATTGGTGCACGAAAGATCAGAATAATATTGATGAATTATTTCATAATAATACATAGGGAAAAATAAATAATGATTCTCTATAAAATTAAATATATAAGAACTTTTACAAGAACAGTTTATAGGAATACAGGGAATACTCCAACATCTTACTTTTATAAATATTAAAATAATGATTTTTTAATCATTCATTGTTAATGATGGATAATTCTGTTGAATAATAAAGCATACATTCCAAAGAAAATCCAAAAAACAGAATTTTAAAATAATAAATTATTGACGAAGGAAAGGGTAATACGTATAATTTGAAAGTCAGATAATTCAGGAATTGCGGAAATTTGTCGAAATTTCTCCGATATAAATATTAAGCGAAATTATTTGTCAGTAGTTTTCAGAATAGTTTATAAAATTTATGGAGGAGAGGATATGAGTATTTTTAGAAAGAAGTCCATTGAGGACTTGTTGAAAAACGCAGGTTCCGGCGATAAGGGATTGAAACGGGAACTAGGTGCTTGGGATTTAACGATGCTAGGAATTGGAGCGATTATTGGGACTGGCATTTTTGTATTAACAGGTACTGGTGCAGTGAATGCTGGTCCTGCACTTTCATTATCGTTCGTTATTGCTGGTCTTGCTTGTTTATTCGCTGCACTTTCTTATGCAGAATTTGCAGCTTCCGTGCCGGTCTCCGGTTCGACTTATACGTATGCTTATGCAACTTTAGGTGAATTCGCCGCTTGGATAATCGGCTGGGATTTAATCCTTGAATACTTATTGGCTGTTAGTGCCGTATCGGCCGGATGGTCGGGATATTTCCAATCATTTTTAAGTGGACTCGGGATTAACTTTCCGGAGAAATTGACGGCAGCACCGGGTTCGGTTGAAGGTGTCACGACTTATATGAACTTGCCAGCCTTTTTGATAGTCATGGCGATTACCTTTTTGATTTCCATAGGTACGAAACAAACGACTAGAATCAATAATATAATGGTCGTTATAAAAGTGTTGGTGGTCTTATTGTTCATCGTTTCTTCTATTTATTATGTGAAACCGGAAAACTGGCAGCCATTCATGCCATTTGGAATAGATGGGGTATTTTCAACTGCCGCATTAATGTTCTTTGCCTTTCTCGGCTTTGATGCAGTTGCATCTGCCGCTGAAGAAACAAGAAATCCAGGAAAGAATTTACCACGCGGAATCCTCGGTTCCTTAGTCATTTGTGTTGTGCTTTATATGATCGTAAGTCTAATCATGACAGGTGTGGTACCGTATGCACAATTCAGCAAGGCTCTTGACCACCCGATTTCTTTGGTCTTGCAAAGCGCAGGACAAAATTGGGTTGCAGGGATCATCGATTTAGGTGCCTTCCTCGGAATGACAACGGTGATCTTGGTTATGTTGTATGGACAAACCCGAATCATGTTTGCGATGTCACGTGATGGGCTGATGCCAAAATCCTTATCAAAACTTCATAAAAAATATAAAACACCTTATGCAGCCTCGTGGATATTTGGTTTGATAGCGGCCTTATTGGGGGCATTCATACCTCTTGGTGATTTGGCTGAGTTGGTCAACATTGGAACATTGACTGCGTTTACGATGATTTCCGTCGCGGTCATCGTTTTACGGAAAACAAGACCGGATATGAAACGTGCTTTTTATTGTCCGGCTGTGCCGCTCGTTCCAGGCCTGGCAATCGTATTTTCCGTATTCTTGATGGTTCAGCTAGGAAGTCATACATGGATAAGGTTCTTGATCTGGATGGCTATCGGAGTCGTCATTTACTTCACTTATTCTCGTAAGCATTCCAATCTTAACCAGCAGGAAAAATAATCATTTAAAAAGACACTCTCTGGAGTGTTTCAGCTTGAAGACATAAGGGTTTCGGAATGCTCTCACTCCGAACTATGATTTTAAAAGAAAACTTGATTATCCCGCATGTTTTTTACTTTTTATTGGCCTGCCAGTTATTCGGCAGGAGTGTCGCAAATTTCTTCAATCTAGTGAAGGTTTCATAGAAATGTAAATAACCAAAATTAATAACTAGTCTTATTCGAGATGAGACCGGACTAAAGTTTTTTCTTAAAAAAATATTCCAGTTGATTGGAACGAAAGGTACGTGACTCCTGTGGGAAAAGCGCGTCCAAGGGAGACCCCACAGGCGCAAATAGCGCCGAGGAGGCCCCGGACCGCCCGCGGAAAGCGAGTTGCCTGGAGTGGAAATCTACGTTCAAATTGTACAACCCCCATAGACGCTTGGCAGACAGTCGGTGGAAAGGGAGCAGATTTCTTAAATCAACAGGCACTTCTTTTTAGACACTCCATGGAGTGTTTTTTTGTTTGGACATAAATAGTTCATAAGTCTTGTGTGAAAGAGGGAAATTTATCAAAGTGAATTAAGATTTACAGACCTTATGTCGAAATAGTATATATGGGCAGAAAAAATTGGAGGCAATTCAATCATGAAAAGTATCTGGAGAAGTAAGCAAAAGATAGATTCAATAGACTATATGCAATATAAAGAACAAGTTGGTATTAATATCAGGGAATGTCCAAGCGTATTGAATCAAGTGGACATGATTCATTTGACGATCGGGGATTTGTGCATAATTCGTTCTTTACAGGAAAAAGTGAAAGAACACTTGACCCAAATTGTAGGGAATTTTTATAAAAATCTAGAAAATGAACCCTCATTAATGAAAATCATTTCGGACAATAGTTCTGTTGAAAGATTGAAAAAGACTCTGCAGCGCCATATGTTCGAAATGTTTAGCGGTACCATTGATGATGCGTATGTTAAACAGCGTTATATTATCGCACAAGTACATGTGCGAATTGGACTGCAGCCAAAATGGTATATGAGTGCTTTTCAGGATTTATTGCAATCATTAATCATTCATGTGATTTCCGATATAAAAAATATTGAGCAATATCAAGAAAACATTCTGGCTGTCACAAAAATTTTTAATTTAGAGCAGCAAATAGTTTTAGAGGCATATGAACTTGAAAATGAGAAAATCCGCCAAAAAAACTTAGCAGAAAAAGAAACGATTAAACTACAGGTCAATCATAATGCAGAGGAATTGGCAGCAATCAGTCAAGAGACTAGTTCAGCAACTCAATTAATGGCAAATAAGGTAGGCGAAATTCATGATTTCACTCAAAAAGGGTCAGAGGTTGCAATACATGCAGAGGGAAAATCAAATGAAGGAGTCGAACTGTTACAAGGATTAGAGAGAAGATTGGTAAAAACGCAAGAGCAAATGACGATCATCTCCAAAGATATGGAACAGCTATCCAATACGTCAAAGGAAATTGAACGAATTGTCACATTCATCACTTCAATTGCAGAGCAAACGAATTTGTTGGCGTTGAACGCAGCGATTGAAGCGGCAAGAGCTGGTGAAAATGGTAAAGGATTTGCAGTTGTGGCAGGTGAGGTAAGGAAGCTTTCAGAAAATACCAAGGAATCAGTTTCGGAAGTAGTGAAACTGGTTAATGGAATTGCTCATTTTACCGATGTCATGAACACATCAATTTCCATGGTTAGCGGTGAAATTACTAAAGGCACGAAACAAGGGAAAGAAACTGGCATATTTTTTACTGAAATAGCAAACTCCATGCTTTCTGTTAAAGAGCAGAATATTAAAATCACAAAGGAAATGACAGAGCTGAATGATATATTCGATGATATTAATGAAGCGTTCAATCAAGTGGCCGTTTCCTCAGATCAATTGACTCAATTAACGATAAACTTGTAATGAAGTTTAACGAGTTTGCTTGATAGAATACTTTATCGGGGCTCTTTCATATTTTAATAAACAACTCGATAGAATATTTCTAAAAAGCCCTAAAGCGGTTTATAGAATAGCAACAACATGAAGGAAATAAAATCAAATCCAAGATGCAGTTAACAGGCTGCTCAATAAATCACTTGATATAAAACAAGTTTAATGTTATATTAATAAAGCGATGAGCTAATTTGTGTAAGTCGAAGAACAAGCTTTTAGCTAAACGTCGGGATGTGGCCTGACGGTTCTGCGCCACAAACGCATCAAAGACGCCTGCTGCGTGCAGGCGTCTTTTTCATTTTATCGATTCTTTTTTTGCAGCTTGTACGTCATCCTTGAATTCCTCTTGTATTTCTTCTGTTATTCCTTTGGTTGCATCCTTAAACTCCCTTAGTGAGGTGCCGACTGCCCGACCGATTTGAGGTAGCTTGTTCGGTCCAAAAACAATTAAAGCTAAAAGAAGGATTAAAATCAAACCGGGAAAACCAATGTTTGAAAGCATAACTAGTCACTCCAATCAAGTCTGTTAGTTAATATTATAGACTCCTTCCGTGTATTTGCAAATGTTATTTAGGATATACTATACAGTTCAGCATCCGATGATCTTCGCAAGACAAACACCTTCAATTCCGTCCCAATTTTATCTTGCACATTCTATCTGAAAATATTACTTACCCAAGAATGCTAAGAATACTATTCCTTAAAAAGATATCAATGAAAGTCGGGGGACAGTATGAGAAATCAGAGTGCAGCCATTAATTTTAACGGTTCGGCATGACAAATTGGCTCCACCAGCTTAATGTGTAACATGTAATTTTTTTGTTGTCTGGGAATGATTAAACTTGCAAGATAGAAGATATTTCGGTATTATAACTATACAAGCTGCGTTGTTCGTAATGATAATTAAGTTTTAACCTTTAAGCTGTAATAGGGAGTTTTATATCGAGACAGGAATGTTATGCCTCGTCACTGACTTGGACAACAGGATTGTTTCTGCAAACACCCACTTTGAGGAGTGGTGGTTTAAAACTTTCTTACTTGAATACGGCAATTGCGGCTTACTATTTTTATAACTAGAAACCAGTTCCGATAAGGGACTGGTTTTTTGTTGTTTTTACGCATGGTCGGAACTTTGTATATATCGATAGCATCAGAAAACCTTTTAAGAAATTTATGAAAAATATATGAAAATTTTTATTGAAATATCAGATAATTAGCATTTATAATAACAATTAGATAACTCGGTTCACTATTTGTATAATATGATGGTGAGTCGTTATTTTTTAAAAGGATTACGTAAGCGCTATCATTTGGAAGGAAGTACTGCAGTCACCTAGAGAGGAGAAAATTTTATGGCTAAAATTAATACGACCGAGGTAATTAGCAACAGTAAGTTCAATCGCTTTCATTTTGGATTGCTGGCATGGTGTTTTATCATTATCCTTTTTGATGGCTATGACCTCGTCGTTTACGGTACGGTTGTCCCGGTATTGACGGAGGAGTGGAACCTTACTTCCGTGGAAGCGGGGGCAATGGGGAGCTATGGACTATTTGGAATGATGTTCGGGGCCATTTTCTTTGGTACATTAGCAGATCGGATTGGCAGAAAAAATGTAATCGCTATTTCATTGATTTTATTTAGTTTATTTACACTATTATGTGGATTTGCGAACACGCCTACGATGTTTTCGACTTTCCGATTTCTAGCCGGATTAGGGCTAGGGGGAATCATGCCGAACGTCATAGCCTTATTGACGGATTATGCACCGAAAACGATGCGGAGCATGGTCGTTTCCATCGTTTTGTGCGGTTACTCATTCGGTGGGATGCTTGCCCCGATATTGGGTATCTTGCTTATGCCTTCACTAGGCTGGGAATCAATATTTTGGTTTGCAGGAATACCATTGTTATTTTTACCCTACATGATGAAGCGTTTACCAGAGGCTTCGACGCATCTGATCAGAATTGGCAGAAAAGAAGAATTGATCAGGATATTATCCAAGGTCAGTCCGGAGAGTAAATTCGACATCAATGACGAAATTGTGGAAGTGAAAAAAACAGATACGAATATGCCGATCGTTGGATTATTCAAGGATTCCCGTGCACTAAGCACACTGATGTTCTGGATCGCCTTTTTCATGTGTCTATTGATGGTATATGGATTGAATACATGGCTACCAAAGTTAATGATCGAGGCAGGGTATGCGCTGAATTCAAGCTTAGGTTTCTTGATCGTTCTTCAAGGGGGCGCTATCGTAGGGACACTTATCATCGCTAAACTTTGTGATCGTTATGGATCCAAGAAAATGCTTGTGCCGATGTATGCGCTTGGGGCAGTCAGTTTGACCCTATTGGGAATGGGCGGAAGCTCTTTTGTGATTTACACTTTGGTAGCGGTTGCAGGAGCCTGTACCATTGGTGCCCAAAATCTTGTACAAGCCTATGTTTCCCAGTACTATCCACCAAATATTAGATCTACGGCATTAGGGGTCGCATCTGGAATCGGAAGGATCGGTGGTATGTTAGGACCCATACTCGGCGGATTCCTTTTATCCATCTCGCTACCCATCCAATTGAATTTCATCGCCTTCGCTATTCCGGGTCTCATTGCCGCGGTTGCTTTATCATTCGTTCCAGCGAAAATGGCTTATTATAAACATGATCATTCGGAACCAACTGAAGAAATGGTGGTAGAGTCCAATAAAATGAACGTCTTGTAAAATTAAATGCATGGAATGCAATGCAGGGATACCTCCGTAGTCATTTCATGCATATTTGTTTTTTATTTGCATTTTTTGATGTAGTAATGGATCTATATGAAAAGGGAAATTGAAAAGAATTCGCGGAAAGATTTTCCGGGAATTGTTTGGCTTGACCTATTCTTGAGAAAAGTTGCTTAAATGTTCATAATTTCGCAATACGAGTCACTCTTAATATAAAGAATAAATGTTAGAATGATGGTACGGATAATTAATTCCTCCTTAAAATGGAGCGAACTAGAAAATAATCTCATCTTTTGTGAGGAGTCTTACTTTGAAAATTTTAAAACATATAATTTTTTGGTTAAGCATTATAGGGACATTATTCTCAATGATTTATTTCTTTGTAGCGGACATTCCGTTATATATTAAATTGTTAGGCGGAGCCATCATCCTTTATCTTGGTTATGATCTTATAACAGAATCAAGGAAAAGAAAGCGTAAAGAAGCCTCGGAAGCTTAATCCTTATATTCCGTTAAAAGCCCTCTTTGATAAGAGGGCTTTTTTTTGTTGATTAATATATGGATAATCGACTTTGATTATTGACAATATTCTAAAAACTAAGTTAATATATAGTGAACTTAGTTCTATATGTGTGTAATTCGTCTTTGTAACTACATAATCAGTTGTGATTAAATTTTAGTTCGACCTAAAAAATAGGGACATCCTTAATACTATGACACAAGGAAAAGCAGAAAGAGGGGAAGGAAATGCGCACGATCCAAGTGCCTGAAATGATTGATGAACAAAAATTTAACCGCTTTCATTTACAGATTTTATTATGTTGTATCTTTATCATCATCTGTGACGGGTATGATATGTTCATGCTTGGGACGATCCTGACATCTTTGATGGCGGAGTGGAGGATAACTGCTGTAGAGGCAGGGTTATTCAGCAGCTATGCATTGTTTGGAATGATGATAGGAGCGTTGGTCTTTGGACCACTGGCTGATAAATTCGGCAGAAAGAAAGTCATTATGATTTGTACGGTCATTTTTTCCGTATTTACATTTACATCAGGATTTGCTGATGAACCAACTTCTTTTGGAATACAACGTTTTGTTGCAGGACTTGGACTGGGAGGAGTCATGCCGAACCTAATTGCAATCATTACTGAATATGCTCCTAAAAAACTTAGAAGTACCTTGGTCGCGATCATGTTCAGCGGGCACGCTTTAGGGGGAGTTGTCGCATCAATGGGAGCGATGTATCTGATTCCGAACTTTGATTGGCGGGCAGTGGTTTGGCTCGGTGCACTTCCATTAATCTTCATGCCCATATTATATAAATTGTTGCCAGAGTCGATTAATTATTTAATGACAAAAAACAAAAAAAGCAAATTGGTGGACGTTCTGAATCAAGTGAATGTAGACGGGCAATACACCATGAATGATAATTATGTCCTTCGGGAGCAACTTAAAAGTGAAATGAAAGGGTTTCCAGTTAAAGAGTTATTCAAAAAAGGGAGGACTCTAAGCACTCTCATGTTCTGGATTGCATTTTTCATGTGCTTGTTCGTAATGTATGGCTTGAGTACATGGCTTCCAAAGATCATGGGAGGGGCAGGATATGAATTAGGTTCAAGCCTGACATTCTTAGTCGTATTGAACCTTGGAGCAGTTTTTGGGGCAATAGTTGGAGGGAAGCTTGCAGACAGATATGGTTCCAAGAGGATTCTGGTAACTTTTTTGGTCATTGGATTCATTACCCTTACAATGCTGAGTTTCAAGCCAAGCATGATCATGCTTTATATACTGATTGCCATTGCAGGAGGTACGACAACTGGTACACAAATCGTAACGAATGCATATGTATCCCAGTATTATCCGAATGAAATCCGTTCTACAGGTGTCGGCTGGGCATTGGGCATCGGCAGAATTGGCGGAATACTCGCCCCTACTTTCTGAGGAATCCTGCTTGATATGAAGTTGTCATTACAAGTCAATTTTTTAGCTTTTGCCATACCATGCATCATTGCAGCAGCGGCGATTTGGTTGATTCAGGATAATTTCAGCAACTTGACTGCAATCAGGCAGGAAAAGAAATTGATATAACGTATACCAAGGCTGAATCACTGTATTAAAATCAGATGAAGATCGGCCAAACAATAATGGAGAATTTGGTAAAAGAAATTAAAGGGCCTTATGCCCTTTAATTTTTTTAGTGTCTAGGACCCCATATAATGACTGAAACCCCGACCAAACAGATTACAGCACCAATCCAATCATATAAATCAGGGGTTTTCTTATCGATGCCCCATCCCCATAAAACCGATAAAACAATAAAAACCCCGCCATATGCAGCATAGACACGTCCAAAGGTAGGGAACGTTTGGAAAGTTGCAATGATCCCGTATAGCACCAATCCGAAACCTCCGGCTAAACCTAGGTAAATGGATTTTCCTTCTCTTAACCAGAGCCAAATAAGGTAACCGCCGCCAATTTCCGCTAGGCCAGCTATAATGAAAATTAAAGTAGTAACTAACATATATATACCTCGCTTCCTCGTTGAAATTTTATCATATATGAATTGTAAATGATCATACTTCAACAAAGTTCTAACTAATTGAAAGTTACTAGTGCAACATCTTGATTCTTCATTAAAGAGACATAGTTATGAGGTTGTGTTACTTATACAATTAGTATGTATTTGAAAAGAAAACAGAAAGCTCAGACCACTTTTAAAGAACCGATTGCCTACAATAGCATTGAAGTAGAAGAAACCTATCAAAAAAACACTGTCATTGTCGATTAATAATTATTACTTTCTTACGATATGATGCATTCAGATTTAATTCAACCATACATTATTGTAATAGGCTTTAATTTGCATAGCACAAACTGCATTCATAATCCTCAATATAATTTCAAGCTATATGAAAAATGGGAGTATCGTTCCTCATGATAAGCTGGCATCCATTTTTCTCCTATGTTCTTACAAATTAAAACAACAAAAAAGGCTAATAAATTAACATGTCAACACCACATTGTTGTCTTTTTAAAATTTCAAATACGTAAAATATCCAAAAAAAGACCAGGATTTTTTAACTCTAACTTGGATTGCAAAACAGATGCAAAGGGTACTATACCTAAATAGGAATATAGTAATCTAGTTGAGGAGTTGCAGCCATGAAATCCCGAACATTTGCATACATGTTAGCGCTATTTCATTCAAGTATTGTCGGTCTATCTTTCTTATTTACGAAAATGGCGATTGCAGAATCGAATCCGCTTGATACTTTGGCGTTCCGATTCACGGTTTCTTTCGTCATCATTTTATTCCTGGTCGCCGTTAAAGTCATTAAGGTGAGCTATTCCTGGGAGTCGGTTAAAAATCTGATCCCGCTATCCTTGTTGTTCCCAACTCTTTTCTTTGCCTTTCAAACTTTCGGACTTAAGTATTCGCAATCCACCGATGCTGGAATTCTGTCTGCTGTCACCCCAATTCTAACATTGATGATAGCTGGATATTTCCTGAAGGAGAAAACATCTTTATATCAAAAGCTTTCGATTGTTTTGTCGGTAGTGGGGGTCATTTTTATTTTTGTGATGAAAGGGAGCACCATCGATTTTTCCGACATGCTTGGGATGCTGTTGATCTTGCTATCCTGTATTGCAACTGCCTGTTACACAACGATGACCCGTTCACTTGCCAAGGACTATACACCAGGCGAAATGTCCTTTTTCATGATGGGAACAGGCTTTGTCATATTTAACGTGGCTGCGCTCTTCACCCACTTAAAACAAGGATCGATGGCGGAATTCTTTACACCATGGTCGAGCACGGAATTCATCAGTTCCATTTTGTACTTGGGAATATTGGCTTCATTGGTCACTTCGTTATTATCCAATACGATTTTATCAAAAATCAAAGCGTCCCAAATGAGTGTGTTTGCTAATCTTTCCACAGTTGTAACGATAACAGCAGGAGCTCTCATTCTAAATGAAACGATTACCATCTACGATATTTTGGGGTCGATATTAATCATTTTAGGTGTAATAGGCACGAATTATTTTGGTGTGAAGAAAGAGCATTCAATAAAAGTGAATCTGGAATATAATGAAGGGAAAATGTGAATGAAAATGGTCCGTCCCATTAGGGATGGACCATTCAGTTTGTCTACGGTATTTTCGGTCGTTGATTTCCGCTCCAGGCACTCGCTTACGCGGGCTGCCCGCCCTCGGCTTGCGCCTGCAGGGGTCTCACTTGGACGCGCTTTTCTAAGCAGGAGTCTCGCACACCCGCTCCGATCAACTTAGGTCTAACAGTTAAATAGAAACGATACAGTAGGTTTTGAAGGTATTGCTTTGGGAATATCATTTGATGAAAGATATGTTTTCCGAAACCCTTTTTTCTACAACTGAATGGACCATTTTCATTTCCACCATCTTGTTTGAGGGAAATCTGTTGAATTAATCATTACTGGTTCGCCTATTTGAGGTGTGCAGACCTGGACGCCTAGGTCATTGGCCGCTTTTGTTACCCGTTCTATCGGATCTGTCCAGTCATGAAAAGACAATGTGAAACCAGCCCAATGAATGGGGATCATCCGTTTTCCTTGTACATCGATGTGTGCTTGAACAGTTTCTTCCGGAATCATATGGATGGTTGACCAACGTTCATCATATTGGCCGCATTCCATTAAAGTTATATCAAAAGGTCCGTATTTTTCTCCGATTTCTTTAAAATGGCTACCATATCCACTGTCGCCGCTGAAATATACCTTTTCTTGATTTCCTTTAATTATCCAAGAACACCATAGTGTCGTATTGCCATCGCCTAAACTTCTACCAGAAAAATGCCTTGCAGGCGTGCAAACAAATTGCAAGTCCTTGAATGAAACTTCATCCCACCAATTATGTTCCTGAATCAGTTCATGTTTAACGCCCCATCTTTCTAGATGTCCACCGACACCGAGTGGGACAATGAACTGACTGACCTTATCTTTTAATTTCTTTATTGAGAAATAATCCAAATGATCGTAGTGATCATGTGAGAGCAGGACGGCATCGATAGGAGGCAGCATATCCAAATCAAAAGGCAATTTCCCGCTAAAGCGCTTGTTCCCAAACCAAGGAAAGGGAGTGGGTGCTTTGCCAAACATGGGATCGACTAAAATGGTTTTCCCATCTAACTCCAACATGAATGCAGAATGACCAAACCAGGTGATTTTATTGGAATTCAAAGATGCAGGGTCTTTTGTTCCAATTAAGATGGGACGGTCGGGCCTCCTTTTTGGATTAGGTTTTATGAAATCACGTAAAATGGAACCAGTATGTTTAAGACTCATCGCTTGACTGGCAGGAATCTGATTTTGGAATTTTCCCTTGGCGAAATTCTCTTTTGTAGTGAAACTTCTCACTTTTTCTTTGTTTGTCCGTCTTCCAAGCGGAGGATAGAGGTTTAGGAAAAGTAACAATATTATAAAAGAAGAAATGAGGATCTTAATAATTTTCATCATGATAGCTTCCTCCCATAATAATCAGACCTTTTATTAAAACATATCATATCACAGAATTAATAAGGTTATTTACTATGATGTCCCACTAGAAAAATGATAAAGATGAACCCTTTTAAAAAAGGGTAATGGATGGTGAAACATATGATTCATTAACTGTAAACCCACATTGGGAGGAGTGTTTTTTCTCAAGTGAAAAACTTCTGACAAGTGTTTAAGTTTCACCCGGCTTAGGCAGGGAATAGAGGTATATATAATGAATAATATAGAGAGCGGTATAAGGATTGTAGCAGCCGAAGGGTAGGGTGATAAATCGATTGTTAATGTTTTTCAGAGTATTTGTATGGGTAGTATTTATTGCTTTATTAGCCTATGTCATTCTTTCTTGGAAATATAAAGACAAGGTAAGTAAAAGGATTGAAGCGATTCGAAAAACCTGGTATATCATTTTTATACTGGGTGCATTGATTTATTGGAATTTCTATCCGATGAGCATTTTTAATGAGTGGAAAAATTTCTTGATTATGGCTATCGTATTCATCCTGATTGATATGTTTGTGTTCTTGAGCATGTATATATCCAAGATTGGCGATAACGAGCTATCCTATGCAACAAAAGCCGTTGCGGAAAGTGACAAACTTTTAACGGATAATAGGGAAAAGGTCAAGAATATGTTTCATCTCCTAAAAAAAGAAGGAATACCTGAGTATTATCAAACGAATAAGGAATATTTGGCTTATTTGAGCATTCTCCTGCAAGCGTATGCAGCAAAGGAAGGGATGAACGTGAAAATACTTCCTTTCAAGACGGAACAGGACAAGCAATTGGTGATTAATGGGCATCCGAACTTGAATGGCAGTACCATTCGTGCTACATTGGAAAGAGAAGATACGTATTATAATGATGAAGAAAAAATGGCTTTGCAGCCTGTAAGCATTTTGATGGAACCTTATATCCTCGACGTTAAATCAGAGAGCTTCGTTTCAGAAGTCGATTGTTTATTAATAGCATTATTAATCATGATGTTCGATATGGTCATAAAACAAAAACCAGGTGGTGAAGGATAAATGAGCATTTATGATAAAGCCGGCAATGACGTGTCAGTTGCCGTAATCAAACCACAGGTGAAAATACCCGATGTAGGTTTAAGTCCCCATACTAAAAAAGTGATGAAACAGAACGAACGCATTATCCTGAAGCAAAAAGAAAAAGCTGCACGCTTCAGCCGATTAAAAAATGTTTTATAAGAAGGGAAGGGGTTTTCCTTTCCTTATGATATTTAATGGAGAACCCGCATATACTATTCAAAATCAAAGAATAGGAAGGGTCTTTCAGAATATGAACAAAAAACCCGAGAGAGTTAACATCCCGGTCCCCTCCGCTTCACCATCCGAGAAACGGATACATAAGGGAAATGCAGATCTGCTAAAGCTTTTACAAAGGCTGAAAGCTAAACGTTGGATTTTTTTAAGGTAAAAGAAAGCCAGTCTCCAAGGAGAACTGGTTTTTTTATTTTTCAGATGATCACTGCTGGCGGAAGTATTGAATTTTCTTACGTCCAGACTCTTTAGCCATATACATGGAACGGTCCGCTTTTTTCAAAAGTGACTCCATTTCCGTACCATTATGAGGATAAAAACTTATCCCTATGCTAGCTGATACAAAATGATCCTTTCCATTAATGTGAATGGGCATGGTGGATAAATGGTTCAGTAATAATTCAGCGTTTTGCTGAGTGTTTTTCATTAAATCTTCACAATGCGATGGATGTAATAATACAATGAATTCATCACCACCGATTCGAGCCACGTGACTGCCTTCGGGTACGGTTTGCAAAAAACATTCCGCTGCCTTTTTAATAACGTCGTCACCAGCATCATGACCAAAAGAATCATTAAAAAATTTAAAATGATCAAGATCGATGTAAAGAAGGGCCATTTCATCGTTTGTTTTATCTTTATGATAATCGAAATAATTATCAATGAAGTGCCGATTATATAAACCTGACAAAGGATCCCTGATAATCCCTTTTTCAAGTAGTATGGTATGACTAATCAAAGCTGCCAAAGACTTAATGAGTATCAGATCATATTCTTTAAAAACATGAGGTTTAATGTCGAATGCACATAATGTCCCAATGATTTCACCCTCAATTATTAGGGGAGCCCCCATAAAACACCCATTCCCTATAAACTTCGTTGCGGGGTGGCCACTAGTCAATTCATGTTCCCTCAAATTCGGGATAACGAGTGGTTGCAAGCCATTCTCAACAACTAATTTGCAATAAACCATATTATAAGGAAGGATGTCACCTTCACAAATTAACTTTGCATTTCTATTGAAGGATTTGATGATAAAACTCTGGATGGGATTCAAGAAAGAAAGAAAGAATGTATTGACCTCAATGGTTTGAGCTAATAGTGCTAATACTTCTTTAGCGATGGAATCGAAACTTTTGTAATAGTTGAAATCTTGCTGAATCATTCTCAGGCTCCTCTTTTATCTATAGTCTTTTTAGATTTCCGGATGTTATTTCTCATATTGAACGACAAAGACACAAAAGCGGAATCTGAATACCGTGACAGTTGTCCGGATTTCCACTAAACTCAATTAAGGGGTTGAATTCGTTTTATCGATGAATAGTGTAAACGAGAAAGTTGAAAAATTGACCTTTACTTTATTTCCGGCAATTTTTTAATATCATTAAATTTTCATTCGCCGGATTATCATTTATCTAAATTTCTGTATCCGTTTCTGGATTTCAGGGATGGGTATCACTTCATGATCCATAAAATCTAAGTCAATGATCAGTCTATTCATCATGCATTATACTGTAATTGAAATGGGAAGAGTACTTTTGATGTGCATACTTGGTATATTTTTCTTATTTACCCTGGAGCGTACAAATGTAAAGCAACTTGGCATTCCTGCACCATCTCATGATAACGGTGCGCATGAATTTAAATAGATAAAACGAATGTATCGCGCTCATTTATAAAAAAAATTTGGGGAGGATAAAAAGAAGCAATAAAGTACATATTGGATAATTCAAAAGGGGATCATTATGGGAAAATTAGAAAGTATATATCCTATTGCTATAGAGAATACAAAGGAAAAAATAATCCAGGATATGGATTTTTATCTAGAGAATCAAGAGACGATGCCTTCTTATTCATCTTATATATCAGACAGGACGACTTTTATTGAGCAAATTTGGATAAATGTTTGGTTAAATAAAGCATCAAACGATGTGCCCAGAAAGGAAAAAAAAGCATTTTTAAGCGAAAGGGGATTTGTAACGGAAGGATCAGATCATAAGCTGATCAATAGCATGTTCCGGAACGAATTAAAGAAGTATCGCCCGTTTGATGGCTTAACGTGGATTAAAAAAACCTTTGCTGATAATCAAGAAGATTGGGAGAAGAGATATAAAAATGCAAGGGAAAAATTCTTTAGGCGACAAGAAGAACAGCGGCTTGCCAAGCAGCGATGGAAGATACGCGCAAGACTGCAAGAAGAGGCCAATAGCTTTTTCGAAAGTAACTCACTTCTTTTATATTTACATGTCAGGTATTATATTGCTGGAATTTTGACAAAGGATCTTAAGAATAAGCCTAAATTCCAATATGTCGATCCATACTTGCTTGAAGAACAATTGGTTGAAGAGGGGGGCTTTCAAGCTGCCGAATACCTAATGGTCACTGATTTTTTTGAAGAGCTGACAGGCGATATTCACTCATTAATCGGTTGGGGAAGGAACCGTTATGAATATGAAAATTACTTCTACAGGTATGAAAGATTAGTTGCGGATTTCATAATGAAATTAGCCCCTGACAAATACATGCAACATCTATCTGCTGCACTGCATCATGATTTTTTTGAGTCATATGGGGAAAGGCTGACGGTTGATGCCCTTCAAGGTATACTAAGCGATGAATTGGCTGATTTGTCTCAGTCCTGTTTTGATGAACTTCAGGAAGAATACCTTTCTGATTTACTGAAGCTTGAAGGAATTCCTTTTAATGAAACATTGCACGAAGAAATATACGAAAAAGACGTTGAGAACAGAGAGAGAAGAAAAGCTGAAGTATTGGCAGAGCAAGCTAAGAAGCGCGCAGAAGAACAAAGGATGATCGATGACATCATCGGTAAGGCCTATACTCCATCATTAGGAAAAAAAGTAAGATATGTTTTGCATATCGGAGAAACTAATACCGGGAAGACGCATAAGGCCTTGGAGAAAATGAAAGAAGCGGAAAGCGGTTTGTATCTAGCTCCCCTTAGACTGTTGGCCCTTGAGGTATTTGATAAATTAAATGCTGACGGTGTACCTTGTTCATTAAAAACCGGTGAAGAAGAAAAGGCTGTTGAGGGGGCTAAACATGTCTCCAGCACCGTTGAAATGTTTCATGAGAAAGACTACCATGAAGTAATTGTCATAGATGAAGCCCAAATGATTGCCGATAAAGATCGAGGCTTTTCATGGTTCAGGGCAATCACGCAAGCAAATGCGAAAGAAGTACACATAATCGGAAGCAATAATATCAAAATGATGCTTCTGAACCTTCTTAATGAAGCTGATTTAGAACTCCACGAATACAGACGGGAAATACCGCTAGAGGTAGAACAAAGGGAGTATGGACTGAAGTATACAAAAAAAGGGGATGCCCTCATTTGTTTTTCGAGAAGGCAGGTACTGGAAACCGCTTCCCGGTTAAAAGAGAGTGGACATAATGTCAGCATGATATACGGCAGTATGCCTCCTGAAAATAGAAAACGGCAAATAGAGTTATTCAATCGTGGTGAAACATCAGTTGTCGTTGCCACAGATGCGATTGGTATGGGATTGAACTTGCCAATACGCCGCATCGTCTTTCTTGAAAATGAAAAATTCGACGGGACACGGAGAAGAAGATTGACTTCTCAAGAAGTCAAACAAATCGCAGGTCGAGCGGGTAGAAAAGGAATTTATGACACTGGAAAGGTAGCATTTACAGCAGAGATCAAAATCATGAATAAGTTGCTGGAACAGGTAGATGAACCAGTTCAAACCTTCACTATCGCCCCAACCTCTGCTGTGTTTGAACGTTTTCAAAAATATTACCGGAACCTAGGGACATTTTTCGAAATGTGGGAGAGATTTGAGCCTCCTAAAGGCACGAAAAAGGCTTCTCTATCGGAAGAAAGGGAGCTTTACGAACTGATACGGGATACTGAAATCGAAGCGCGATTTTCTTTAATGGATTTATATGGTTTCCTGCATATTCCTTTTTCGGCAAAGGAACCAAGTTTGATCAGGCAGTGGCTGGAAACGGTCGAAGCGATTGCCGAGAACAGTGACCTTCCTGAACCGATCATCAAGACTAGAAATCTGGAGGAATTGGAGCTATCTTATAAAGCGATAGGTCTTCATCTACTATTTTTATATCGGATGGGTAAGCGGACGGAAGCTGTTTATTGGGAGCGTATCCGTGAAGAAATCAGTGATGGCGTTCATGATCAGTTAAAAGACGAAATGTTGAATTATCAAAAAAAATGCAAGCGCTGTGGAAAAAGGCTTCCGGATGACTCGCGTTTTCATATATGTGATGCTTGTTATCATAGAGGGATTAAAAAGACGCACAGATTCAATTAACCAAATTGTTTTAATAGTAATAACCCGAATAAAGTGCACCATGGTGTCGGCATTCGGGTTATTAGCGGTTGTATAAATCACTTTGTCGTTTGTTTCGATTTAGCAATAAGTGCTGCTTGCAGCTTCATTCGTTTATCAGCTTTCTTATCATGCACCACTAAGATTGCATGAATTAAACCAGGGACATAAAAAAATAGTGTGAGGACCAGATTAAACACAGCCTGGATGGGTTTACCGGCTAATAATACGGCTAATGGAGGGAAAAGAATCGCAATTAAATAAAGAATGGTGAACACTCTCCAATATAATGATTTTTATCTGACTATTAAGGTTTGTTTTTCTCTTTTTGCTAATTTTTTATTCTAAAACAAATGCTTTACTTGAATCGAAAAGTAATTCGGTTACTGAAGTTCAATTTTCCTGATGATATCTCTTGCTATCGCCTTGATAAATATATGCTCAAGAGCCGAATTCATACCAACTGAGCTTCTGGCACTAAGAAGCAGTCTTTTGACTCCCGATGATGTCAGGAGGGCTATGGATAATTGTCGTTTTTGCCGATACGGCCAGTGTAACGTCGCTTTATGTGTTAGAATAATCAGAATACTAACTGTTGAAAGCGGGAGTTATATGAAAAAAAGGATAGGCTGTTTGCATGCACACTATACAAATATAGAATACATAGAAACCGCATTCTCAAAATTCGATATTGAATGGCTTCATTTTGTAGATCCGGGATTGATGCAACGGGTGTCAACGGATGAAAATTTTAAGGATTCGGATGCTCAAAAAAGGGTTAAACAACAAGTCGAATGGATTGCCGAATGTAGAGTGGATGCCATTTTGATAACCTGTACAAACTACATCGCCTTTTTAAACGAAGAACAGCTATCCTTACCCATGCCTATCATTAAAATCGATGAACCATATTTTGAGCAAATTTGCCAATTACAGCAACCGCAGATGATATTATTCACGAACCCTGCCACTGTTGAAGGAACAGTTAAACGTTTAAATGCCCAAGCTGAAAAATATGGGGCTGTGGATTTTGAAGTTACCATCATCGACAATGCCTTTGAATTCATTATGCAGGGATTGGGAGAGAGGTATAACCAGGAAATCTTGAACTTCCTATACCAGTTTAATAACGAAAATAGACCTATGTCGGTGGCTCAACTATCAATGGTCGAAGCAGCAAAGAGATATGAACTTCAGACAGGAAAGACAATTTTAAACCCATTGGATGCATTAGTTGATTCCATGATCAATCAATTAGAACTAAGTTCATTGAGTGGTCTTTGAATCAAAGGATTTCTGATGCCGCATGAACGGCATGATTTTTAATTTCAAAATAATGTCTTTGTATATAGAAGAAAATAAAAAAATCCCTGCATGATCTGGTTAAATCCCAGTGCAGGGATTTTTTTATTATTCCTTTATGCGGATTTGTTCACGGATGTTTTCAAGTTCTTCAAGGGTTAGAGCTGTCAGGGAATTTTTTATTTCTTCTTCGACCCGTTTTCGATCAAGCTCCCTATATTCGCTCCACCAATCTCGCAGCCCTTCGGTGTTTTCGAGAAGATACTCTATATCAATTTCTTCTTGCTCATCATCTGATAAATATCGCATGACCGCACCTAATAATCGATTGAGTTTGGCTACTTCACTTTCCTTATCAGGTGAAGCGGGGGTATCTTTCACTTCTAAATCATCTTTAGCCGGAACATTACGAGGTGTCATAATATCCTCCTGTTTTTAATGCTAGTGTGCCTAAAAATGGCAGTTTTCAATATATGTTTTTGTATTTTTACAAATATCATCTTTAAAATATTTATTTATATTAAAAAATTTCAACATATACCTCGCTAGAATATATAGATTATATCATCATCCTTAAATAGGTTTAACAAAGAAATGGGTAGTTAAGGGGGAAATATATGTAAAGAATAGCTTAGTGCTATTCCTTACATTAAGCGGCTAATTTTCTGCATTCTTCTGCGTATCTCAAGCATGCCTCAGCACATTTTTGACAATGTTCATGATCGTGTTTTTTACATTCGTTTCCGCAGCTTTCACAAATCTTGGCACAAACTTCAGCCAACTCTGATATAAACGGTGTACCTCTTCCTATCGCCTGTACTAAATAAGAGCAAATATCCGCACATTCCCGATCCACGCGAATGCACTCCACCATCATGTTTACATGATCTTCTTTTAAGCATGCGTCGTAACAATGATTACACGCGGTCATACATTCATTTAAAGTTTGGATAACAGATGAATAATTCTCATGTGACATGAACAAATCTCCTCCTAAATATGGTCTCTCCCTTACTATTATCCTTTAAACTACCCTTTAAACTTCTTTTAGGTTAAGGTGAATGGTCCTTCTATAAAACTGACTGGACAAGTGAAGGACTTTAGGGAATTAATGGAAGGGGCAGGGCATAAATTTAAATGAAAGGAGTGGATATATGAAAATGTTTATTAAATTAAGTGTGGCCAGTGTCTCCGGAGCCGTCGTGTATTTGATATATAATGTCAACCAGACGCTGCGTAAAGGAATGGAAACGCTCGAAGAAACAAATAAGACACTGGAAGAGGTAAGAAATGCGGTACATGGATTGACGCAAGAGTCCAAAAAATTGATCCACTCTGCCAATCAAATTACAGCGGATGTAAAAGGGAAGATGGAAAATGTCGATCCATTGCTGGAATCAGCTCAAGATGTTGGGGAAATGATTCATAATGTAACCAATTCCATGAAAGAAGCCAGTTTGGAAGGCCGCCCTAAGGATTTATCCACTCCGACAGTTCCTTCAACTCGAACTGAAGCTGAGGGGGTTCAAATAATAATTAAATAGTATCATCATTTATCATTAAAAAGCAGGCACCCCGGGATTCACTAACATATTTAAAGTAATCGTTTCTACTATTTAATTTAGAGGGGGAGCTTTATCTTGATAATTCAATATAGTGTGGCTGCGATCGCTTTAGCCTTCATTTGGTTGGTCGTATTTTTAATCAGTACTCTTCAAAAAGGAATGGTCACGATAGGTGAAGCAAATCAAACATTGGTTGAGGTGAGAAATGCCATCAACGATTTGTCCGGCGAATCGAAACAACTATTGCAAACTGCAAATGAAATCACCGACGATGTAAAAACTAAAATGAAAACGGTTGAACCATTATTGGATTCTGCTCAGGATGTTGGTGAAGCGATACATTCAGTTACAGACTCTGTTAAAAAAGCCACTAACGGTTTCCGTACAGAGTTTACCCCGAAAAAAAACAATGCTATCAAACCCAAAAACCAATTTAGATAAAAAGAAAATATTAAAAAATGAAAGACACTACCGGGATTTGGAGTGTCTTTTTTGATGGTATGTATAATAGCTGTAGTCTTATGCTTCATATGGATATCGCCCGTGGTTTATATCTATAAGACCCATTTCTCTCATACAGATCTCTTAAAACTCTGTATGAGAATATGGAACAAACATAAATATTGTATGGATTATAGGACAAGCAATTATTTTTCTGTCTTGTCACCTGCAGCATGACCGGATGTTTTTGAGTCATTGGAATGTTTGATGCCTTTACTTACATATGGTTTGGCGCTTTTTTTCTTGTTGGCACTTGTTTTCCAACGATTCCAGCCCTTCTTGCCCGTTCCAGTGCCCGTACCTTTACCAGTTCCACTCTTTGCCTTAGCTTTACTCATGAAATCACTCCATTACAATTGTATGGTTAGTTTAAACCATTTTACTTGATTATTACCCAAGTATGTTGAAATATACAGTAACGAAGGTGATATGTACAGGGAAAGGCTCAATATTTTTAATCTTAATCGTTATAAACCAATAACAGCAAGGGTTTTTGCCTCACTTTATCGATATCGATCTTGATTTCGTCAGTAAGATGCTTATTCCGATTTTTTTGCAAATGGTCAAGTAGTGCATGAAAGTTAATAATACAGCGCCAGTATTCATTCCTAAAATGATTCCTCCCATATTAAGAGAAGCCTGAGACCCTAGGATATACATCATTAAAAAGGCAACAATATGGGACCATACGGTATGGATGAAAGCATCTTTCACTAAACCAAGGCCAATGAGATAGGCTTGCATGGGAATGACAAAAAAATGAAAAAGGAAGTAAGGACATAATAATTTTAAATAGTATGCGGCAGATGTTGAAGAAAAAAAGAGGGAGGTCAAAGGTTCCGCAAAGAAATAAATGAAAATCACAGCCGGAACTCCATACAAGACGGTGAAAGACATCGATTTTTGCAATAAAACCCTCAATTTTTCCTTATCCTGCCTCTTGTAAGCACTAGAAACATTCGGAATGAGCATGATCATTAAGGAATGTGCGATAAAGGCAGGGAAGAAGCCGATCGTCATCGCAACTCCAGTGAGCATCCCAAAATGCTCTGTAGCAACTACCGCACCGAATCCTGCCGAGAGAAGAGCAGTATGGATCAAAAAAGGTTGGATGGCATTTGTTATCGCATGAAAGATCCTTAACCCCATGGTAGGCAGCGAAACCGCCAATAACTTTTGCCGTGCATGTTTACCAGTTGTCCGCGAGTTCGTACCGCGCCTCATGATTCGCATTTGAAGAATCAAAAGGTTGATCAAGTATAGAAAAACGAGGAACTCACTGCCAATCAAAACAAAAAAGGCCATCAATAATGACTTTTCCTGGTTAAAATGAAATAAGTTAAAGATGAGGAAAAGCAAGCCGAATTGAATGATATCTTTTAAAAAGTTGGAAAAGGCGATCTTCCCCATTTGCTGGACACCCATGAAATAGCCTCTTGCAATCGACGAAAAGGCAACTATTGGGATCAATGTAATGAGCAGCCATTTAATATAGGGATGGTAATTGTCCATTATGGATGAGAAGGAAAGTATGAAAGGCAAGACTACACACATTACCAATACGACGACTGCAGCCATTTTAAGTGCATGAATGATAAGATTATAATGCATTGCCTGTTTATTTTCCGCAACGAATTTTGAAATGGAAATATGTAATTCAAGGCTGGCGATCACATATATCAAAAAGAAAATTGGCAATATGGACATATAAAGCCCCATGCCTTCTTCGTGTAATTCCCTGGCTAGGAGCATGTTCACTAAAAATTCGATACATTCACCAAAAAACGCTGCGACAATCAAAATGAGCGTTCCTTTATAAAAAGATTTCATGTTGGTCCACTCCTAACAAGGTGTTTGTATAAAGATATGAGACATGCCATGGAATATTCATGAGGAACTGCATATCCCGGCGATACAAAATGCGGGTATGCCCAGGGCAATCCTTATTAATCGCTGTTGAAAGATAAAAAATTAAATCAGGGTAAGGGTGGGAAATTGAATAAAATCGATTGATTACATTCATTTCTAATGGGGAAATCATTACCCATGCCATCTTCATCAAAAGGCTTTCATACGGTGATATTCCAAACAAGGGCAAGTTTTGTTGCCATGTTCCCTTTTGTCGAAAGAGTCAGATGAATCATGAACATAAGAATGGGACTTGAATTTCGCTTTGAAATTCATGCTTTATTTTGCTATCCTTTAGCAGAGGGGATGATCAATATGAAATTCACATCTATTAGTCAATCAAATATAGATGAATTGTGCATTGCGTTTGAAAGTTGTCTTACGAAACATGACATTTCATTTAAATATGTAGATATGACGGAAGATAACGGGACCATATCGTTTATTTTTTGTAATGATCCGGGAAATGCGAGATCGGTCGAAATGGAAAGTGAACGCTTCATTGGATTGGATACCGATTACATAGCCAAGGAAATTTTAGAGCCAATCCTGCCTAGATTAAAGGAATTTGCACAATATAATATCATCGATTAAGATGATTTTTTTGTTTTGATGCTTGTTTTTATTGCCTAGATGGAGCTGGAAATTTAACTTCCTATTATATGCATATTATTATAGACAGGGTATAGTTAGGGGAACTAAAAAAGCTGGAAGGGAAAAGGAAGAATTCTTACAGCGGTTTACAATTGGGTAGCTATGCAGGAAATGGTGATTAAATAAAAGAAATACCCTGGGTGTGAAAACATCCAGGGTATTTCTTCTTTGAAAAGCAATCTAAATGATTGTAAAGATCGCTTTTCACCACTTACTCTACCCCGCGGAATTCTGGATCAAATGACCATTTTTTTACCGGCATTTAATTCAACTTCCTGCTTGGGAGATTCTATTTTCTTAATTTTCTTCACTCTAAAGTGATAAACCGCATAACATCCAAGGAAGAATGCTCCCCCGCAATAAAGGGCCATTCGCTGCTCAGGAACAAATGCTAAACTGATCATGACGATGCAGTTTGTTAGTAAAGCAAGTATGGGGATGAATGGGTATAGCGGAACTTTAAACTTCAAATCTTCTATCTTTCCGCCTTGGCGGGTATAGGATTTTCTAAAAGCAAGAAGACTAGCCGATATGGCAATCCAGCCAATTTGTGCACCTAACCCTGCAAGGGAGAGAAGAAAGACAAATATTGTGTCTGCAGCTACTACACTTGAAAGTAAAGACAAACCGGCAATCGCCAGGGTGATGAGCAGGGCATTAAGCGGAATCCCTCTCTTATTCACCAAACCGAGCTTCGGACTTGCCATCCCTTCCCTTGAAAGCGAGTAGAGCATACGTGTCGCAGCATAAAGACCGGAGTTCGCCACTGACAATAGAGCTGTAAGAATGATGAAGTTCATTATGTCAGCTGCATACGGAACTCCGATACTATCTAGTACAACAACGAATGGACTTTCTGAGATACCGGCTTTTTCCCTTGGAATCATCGCCGAAAGTACAGTGACCGAAAGAACAAAGAAGAAAAGGGTTCTCCAAACCGTTTGTTTGATGGATTTTGGTATAACCTTTTCAGGGTTTTCACTTTCTCCCGCGGCAATTCCGATTAATTCTGTGCCCTGGAAGGAAAAGTTCACTGTAATCATTGTGATTAGCAGGGCCGATATTCCATTGGGGAAAAGACCCTCAGCGAAAAAGTTTGAGAAAAATGGAGCTTCTTGTCCACCTTTCATATCAATCATACCAAACATAGCAGCACCGCCAACGATGATGAACAGTATGATGGCCAATACTTTTATGCTAGAAAAAACAAACTCCGATTCGCCAAATGCCTTTGCTGATAAGGCGTTTAGTGAAAAGATGAGAAAAGCAAAGATTGCACACCACATCCAAACGGGTGATTCAGGAAACCATCTTTGCATAAGCTGGCCTGCTGCCAGAAACTCTAAGGCAACTGTAACGGCCCAACCTAACCAGTAAAGCCATCCGATGGCAAACCCGGTTCCCGGACCGATGAACTTTGTCGCATATGTCTGAAACGAACCGGAAACAGGCATGGCAACGGATAGTTCACCTAGACAAAGCATCGTTAAATACATGATGAAGCCGCCGACTATGTAAGAGAGGATAGCACCGAAAGCTCCTGCTTCATGAATGGTATAGCCTGAACCAATGAAAAAGCCCGTACCAATACATCCCCCTATTGAAATCATAAATAAATGTCTTGCTTTCATGCTCCGTTTTAATTCATTTGGTTGATTTTCTGCTGTTTTCATTGAAAAACTCCTTTACCTGATGGGTGCAAACGGTTTCATTTATGTTGGGACGTTATTAGGGAATTTGTGTTTTCACAGGTCTAATAGCTTTGATTCTGATTCTTAGATGATGTCGAATCCCCTTCGAAAAGAGATTACTTCTGCATTAAAGAAGCATGAGTCAATGTACATAGGTACCTATGCAGAATTAATTTCGAAAGCGCCGCTTTATAAAGAAAAGGAAGCCAAGCGTCAGGAAACTAGGAATGTAAATTGATTCATGTCGATCATCCGCCAATGGGGGAAAAAGCACATAATGAAGTATAGGCTTTTTCCTATGGAATATCAATTTTAACGAACTCTCTATATTTCTATCAAAAACATAGCGTCTGATTATTTAACAACATGAGCCAATAAATCTGGAGTGATATGTGCTTCCGTTCCATAAAGTAATTTTTCCCCAAGCAATGAGCCCATTAAAGCGACAGCAACTTCAGCCGTTTTATTATGCTCGTCCAATATTGGGTTTATCTCAACAAATTCTGCTGATGTAATGATATTAGCTTCAGCTAGCATTTCCATGGCAAGATGGCTTTCACGGTAACTAATACCTCCCATTACAGGCGTTCCGACCCCTGGAGCATCATCTGGATCAAGACCATCAAGATCAAGTGATAAATGTACAAGATCCGTACGTTCTTTCAGGTAGGCAATCGATTCTTCCATCACTTTTGTCATACCCATTCTATCAATCTCATGCATAGTGTAGACTTTAATTCCTTTTTCCCTGATTAACTCTTTCTCACCTTGGTCTAAAGAACGGGCACCAATGATGACAATATTCTCTGGTTTGACTTTTGGAGAATATCCGCCGATGTTAGTCAGTGCAGGGTGGCCAAGACCCAAACTTACAGCTAGGGACATACCGTGTATGTTTCCTGATGGGGAAGTCTCGGAAGTGTTTAAATCGCCATGTGCATCATACCATATTACCCCTAAGTTTTCAGAGTGCTTCGCTAAACCGGCTAATGTCCCGATAGCAATGCTGTGATCTCCCCCTAATACTAAAGGAAAACGATTTGCTTGGATGACTTCATCCACTTTTTGACTCAATTTTTCATTACCTTCTGCTACGTCCTGCAGATTCTTTAAATTTGTGTCACTATCACTTTGTGCTCTTTCCTGTATTTCTACTTTAATATCACCTTCATCACGGACAGTATAGCCAATGTTTTCAAGTCTTTCACTCAACCCTGCATATCTAATGGCACTAGGCCCCATATCCACTCCTCTTCTAGTTTGACCAAGATCCATAGGCACACCAATAATTGAAATTTCCTTGTTCATATGTAATTCCTCCTTCAATTTTTCTTCCCTAGTATAAGCGTAAAAGGATAGATGACTCAACTCGACATTTTTTTGAATATTTATACGATTAAGAAAAGGGTAAAAGTCTTGGGTTAATATCCCTATTTTTAATTTTGTGAAAATGCCGAAATTTTCACGGATAGGGTATATTGGATGATTGAAAAGTGCGTTAAATACAATAAAATTCCCACTCCTGTTGAATTTGAAACTTCAATAGGGAGTGGGAGGATTCTTCCATTTAACGTTTATCGTTAACGGTATAAAAGAGCTGGTGAATATATTTTACTAGGTACATTTATTCATAAAACAGGGCTGTAACTCAGATGAAAGGATTAATAATTTTCATAATGAATAATAAGGAAGACTAAAAATAGATGATTTTACACTTCATTTCAATTTGTTAGCATAATATATTTTCCCGAAATATATATATTATCTGAAATATAATGTACTTTTTACAAAAAGTATGGATGAAAACAATGGGAAAAAGGCTTGGAGTCAAAGGATTGAAAGTATTCAGTATTTATCGAACCGCTGGTCTAGAAAAAATTGATAAAAATTTTTGCTGTGTATTTTATTTAAAAAAATCTCAGCCCTTTAAAAAGATTTGCTCCATTCCTCATCTTCTAAAGGCACACCATTGGTACTAATATATTCTACTATCATATTTCCATGTTTTAGAACGCCATCTTTTTTTAGGGCATTGATAATTTCGGTAAAGCGGTCTTCATCGGCGTCCTGTTTCTTACGTGAAAGGGTAATCCGAATGGTTGGGGAAACTTCGTAATCTTTATAGCTGGCTGGTTTATTCGGATCAATCTTCAATTTTTTCCCTATCTCCTCATCAAAGACCAAGAGTAATTGATTATGATCGCCTATTTCTTCCTGAATCTCCTTCCACTCATCACTCTCTGCAATATCTCCCATTTCCTTGGAAATCAATACGTCACCAAGTTCTTTTTCAACATAAGGCATGATTTCTTTTTCTGCATCATCTTGCCATTTATCAGATATGAATGTATCCTCCATTTCCCCTGTTTCATCATTATAGAAAACTAGAAATTGAGTATCATATTTTTCATGTTTCACTTTAGCTGCGTATTTAAAATAGCCCCGGTTTCCCATATTGTCGTATAGGACATCATATATTTCGGTTCCGTCAAGAAAAGTTTTCTCTAAATATCGTTCAGCTTGATCCCGGATCTTCTTTTCTTCAGCGGGATCTGCTTTCATACTCTGTGTGAATGAAAACACAAGAATCACTACTCCGGCAACGATGATTGAAAAAATACCTAGTAAAGTAAGTAAAATCTTTTTTGTTTTGCTCAAGGAACACCCTCCTGTATACTCTGCTATATATCAATAATTACCATATTACTCTAACATTATTATCGCTCAATTTACTATGGAAATTGAGCAGATCTTTTCCCGGTGCGAAATCTAAATTGCCCGTCCTCCAAAATATCGGGATACTTTGTTACAATAAATAAATCGTTAGTACCCTAAAGGGAGAGATTGACTTGGAAATCTATCAAAGAAAAATGAATCATAATCGGGATGAATACAGAAAGTTGCGGTGGCAACCGCATCGTATACAAGTTACAGGGCTATTCGATGCCGTTTTTTCGAAAAATTCGTTCGCAGATAAAGTGGCTATCGTTGGTGCAGGCAATTGCGATGATTTGGATTTAGAGTATTTGGCGACTAGATGCAACTCCATATATTTATTTGATATTGATATGGAAAGTATGGAAAAGGGTACGGCGAATTTGCCTGAACGGACCCGGAAGAAAATTCAACTTGTTGAAATCGATGTAACAGGCCTCGATAAAGTGGATTTTAATCACCACCTATCTTCCATGCTGGATCGTGGTGAAACGGCAAAGGGAATTATTCAATATTTAAAGGAAACCGAGAATCGGTTAGGTCAGCTTTCTGAAAGTGTTTTTGCTAATTATTATAATGATTTTGAAATCGTGGCAACATCCGCCATTTATACCCAACTATTTTATAATTGGGCCAAGGAACTGCTTTCTGATTATGAACACCAATATCAGAAAAAAGACGCAGAAGAGATTAAGAATGGAATTTTAGATTTAAGGGATGAAATCGTACGTAAAATGAATCACTCTATTTCTAAATGTACCAAGCAAAATGGATTCTGTATTACATGGACTGATATCTTAAAAATCGAACCTGATTATATGGATACAATTAATGAAGGGATGAATGCCATCTTTGCATTGGCCTCGAACGTAGGATATGGGGCAGCATTGATTGGGGTAAAAACGTTTATTGAAAATGTGGATAAAAGCGAATTAAGCCTTCGCTACTGGACATGGGATTTTAATGCTAACAAACAGTATTTGACCATTGGCATTATCGGAAGATTGAATGGATTGTAAAAAAATGAAAAGCGGGATAGGTAAGCATATCAGCAGCTTTACCTATCCCTTTTTTATTGGTTATAGACCCCTTAGGAATATTATTGATCACTTTTGCGTGATAAAAGGGAGATCAGCAAATCATAGGGAATAAGACATAATTATATAAAAGGTATAAAAAAACGATGAAATTTTTGACTATTTGTCTAATGATTTCACAATCTGGTGTGGATATAATGAATCTGTTGAAAACAGAATATTCCGATAAGTGAAAAAGGGAGACGGAAAAGGAAGAGCTAATAGGGGTGAAAAAATAAGGAAGGGGTGTGTTGTTTGAAAGCTGATATCGTGTTCATAAACGGCGAGGTAATAACCGTAAATCAAAAAAATGAAGTCGCAGAAGCCCTGGCAATTAAAGGTAATCGTATTTCGGCAGTCGGTACGAATCATGAAATCAAGGTATTTATCGGAGAAGAAACAAATGTAATCGATTTGCAGGGGAAGTCATTACTTCCCGGGTTTATTGATTCTCATATTCATCTTATATTGTACGGAGTCAATCAATTGGCAGTAAGTTGTAAAGCTGAACATATCAAATCTGTAGAAGATTTATTGATCGATCTCAAGAAGAAAGCTTCGACGATCCCTAAAGGTGAATGGATTCGCGCCTGGGGCTTTAATGAGACCGCTGTGAAAGAAAAACGTTATCCAACAATAGCGGAGTTGGATGCTATTTCAAAAGACCATCCCATCATGGTAACCCGTACATGCAGCCATATAAGCGTAGTGAATAGCAGGGCGTTAGCGATTGCCCGAATTGATGAGAACTCAGAGAATCCAACTGGAGGGATCATTGAGAAGGATAGGGCTGGGAGGATTACAGGCAAACTCATTGAAACAGCAAATATGATAATGGCCGACAGAGCAAGTTATTCAGAAAGTGAACTGTTGAAAGCAGTGAAAATAGCCTCGGAACATTTCATCGCAGCAGGCATAACAAGCATTCATGAAGCTGGTGCTCATGGTCCTGAAAGTTTCCGTTTAATGCAGCAGGCCATAAAAAATAACGATATTCGTGTCCGTATCTATGCGATGGTCGGTTCATTGAATAATTCTCATGAATTTGTAAATAAAATGGTCGATTCGGGAGTCATAACCGGAACTGGGGACGAAAGATTCAAAATCGGACCAGCTAAATTGTTTACGGATGGCAGCAGTACCGGTCCGACAATCGCTACCCGTGAGCCTTATTCGAGTGATCCTGGCAATTTTGGCATTCTTTATTATAAAGAAGAGGAGATCTATCAAGTATTAGGTCAGGCACATAAAAAAGGCTATCAGATCACAGTCCATGCCCAAGGCGACAAAGCGATTGAGATGTATTTGAATTGCGTGGAAAAGGCATTGAATGAATCGCCCAGAAAAGATCATAGACATAGAATCGAGCATGCTGGAATATCTTCGCCTGATTTACAAATGAGGATGAAAGAACTTGGAGTCATCCCAATCCCCAACCCCCCCTTTCCTTATGAATTCGGCGATATATATATTGAACACTACGGCAATAGGGTCAATCACATGTACGCCGCCCGTGATTACATTGATAATGGCATCTTGGCCGCAGGCGGTTCCGATGCACCCGTTACTGATCACGACCCTTTATTAGGCATACACGTTGCTGTTAATAGAACAAGCAGGTCTGGTACGAAAATAGGTCCGGTTCAATCTATTAGCGTATTGGAAGCCATAAAACTATACACATGGAATGGCGCGTTTGCGAGTTTCGATGAAGATGTCAAAGGCAGCCTGGAGGCAGGCAAGCTGGCCGATCTAGTAGTATTGAATGATAGTATATTGAAAGTGGATTCCCAAAATATCAAGGATTTGAATGTTGAGTCAACGATTCTGAATGGGGAGATTCTTTATCATAGGGGAACATTAGTAGAAATATAAATCTAGCGTAACTATTCTAAAACAACAATACCTTCACTTTCATTTTTGGCTTAAGCGAACGCATGTAGAATTTAAAAGGGGGATATTCGCTATGAAAAAGCAAAAATTATTAATTAATGGTGAGAGGCTGAGTCATACGCTCGAGAAATTTGCTGATTTTGGAAGGACAGAAAACAATGGAGTCACACGGCTATCCCTTTCCGAAGAAGATCGATTAGTCCGTGATTACTTTTGTGCTTGCTGTAAAGAATTGGGTATGACCATAAAGCTTGATGATATGGGGAATATTTACGCTACTTTGGCGGGACTTGAAAACAAACCGCCTATTGTGATGGGATCACATATGGATACCGTAAAAAAGGGCGGGCGGTTTGATGGTATCTTGGGTGTTGCTGCAGGCTTGGAAGTCGTGAGAACTCTGGTGGAAAATAATATCCAACCTAAAATTCCGGTAATGATCGTCAATTTTACGAACGAAGAGGGAGCCAGATTCGAACCTTCCATGATGTCTTCGGGAGTTCTTTCAGGTAAATTCGAAAAATCCATCATGCTGCAAAAGACAGATAGTGACGGAACGACTTTCGAAAGTGCTTTGAATGCCATTGGATATGCAGGGGATAAAGAGAATCGTTTAAAAGAAGCGACTGCATTTCTAGAATTGCATATTGAACAAGGGCCGATTCTTGAACGTGAATCACTAACGATCGGTGTCGTTGAATGTGTCCTTGGTATGGTGTGCTATGAGATAGAAGTTACAGGAGAATCCGATCATGCCGGAACCACCCCGATGAAAATGAGAAAAGATGCTTTCTTCACTGCGAATAGCTTGATTATGGAGGCTCGTCAGAAGCTGGGCATGCTTGATGACGATTTGGTTTTTACGATGGGAAGGGTAAATGTGTTTCCTAATATCCATACGGTTATCCCTAATAAAGTGGTTTTTTCGCTAGAAGCGAGACATAAGGATTCCAATGTCATCGAAAAGGTGGAGGAAGTCATTGAAAGCCTTACAACAACAGGTTTAGAAGGCAGCTGCGACATCCAAGTGAAAAAATTATGGGACAGGGATACCGTTTGGTTCGAAAAATCCATTTGCAATTTGCTTGAGCAATCGAGCAATACATTAGGTCTACCCTATAAGAGAATGGTAAGCGGTGCAGGACATGATGCACAGTTTATAGCCAGTTATATACCGACTGCCATGGTTTTCGTTCCAAGCATCAACGGTAAAAGTCATTGTGAAGAGGAACTTACTACTTGGGAAGATTGTGAAAAAGGCGTCAATGTAATATTGGAAACGGTCCTTGCCATCCAAACTACTTAAGACGCATATACGGTTGGTTGAAAGCAGCTAATGACAGTAAGCCACGGATGCTATCAAACCATCAGTTCAGTTTGAAACTAGGCTTGACTGATGGTGATACATCCATGTTCGGAACCTAATTAGGGGAGGGTATAATTTGGATGCTATTAAGCTATTGCTTTTTGTTCCATTTATAGGGTTCTTAGGTTTATTGCCCTATGCAAATAAAATAGAACCGTACATATTGGGTATGCCTTTTTTGTTATTTTGGGTTGCATTTTGGATGGTCATGGCATCGATCATCTTAATGATTGTCTATAAGTTCGATCCTGATAATAAAGGGAGTGATTCTGAATGAATATATCATTACTCATCATTTCCATCTTCTTGGTTCTGGCACTTTATTTAGGGATAAAAGCAAGAAAAGGGAAGGATATGGACATGGAGCAATTTGCCGTAGGGGGCAGGGGCTTCGGTACATTCTTCATTTTTCTCTTGATAGCAGGTGAAATTTATACAACTTTTACATTCCTGGGCGGAAGTGGGTGGGCTTACTCAAAAGGTGCCGCTGCTTATTATGTTCCCGCCTATATTTTCTTAGCCTACGTCCTATCATATTGGCTCGTCCCTAAAATATGGAGATATTCAAAACGCCATTCCATTATCTCTCAGCCAGAGTATTTTGCATCTAAATATAAGAGCAGGACAATGGGGATGATCGTAGCTGTATTGGGAAGCTTAGCCCTCGTGCCGTACATAGTCATACAGCTCAAAGGATTAGGTATCATTGTTTCCGAAGCATCTTACGGAGCAATTTCTCCAGTTGCTGCAAGTGTCATCGGTGCTGTTGTCGTAACTACCTATGTAATGATTTCGGGCATTCATGGATCAGCATGGACAGCCATACTGAAAGATTTCATGATCTTGGTGGTCGTTATCTTTTTAGGGATTTACATTCCATTTCATTACTTCGGAGGCATACAGCCAATGTTCGAGACCGTCCAAGCTGCTAAACCGGAAATGTTGGTTTTGGCAGATCAGGGATTGAGTCAGTCCTGGTTTGTGTCCACCGTTTTGCTGAATGCACTAGGATTTTATTTGCTGCCACAAACATTCATGGTCGTTTTATCGTCCAATGGGGAAAGGACCCTTCGCAAAAATGCGATTGCTTTACCCTTATACACATTGTTACTGCTATTCGTTTTTTTCATCGGATTTACAGCCATCTTGGAAATCCCGGGTTTGCAAGGGGCTGATGGGGATCTCTCACTTTTAAGGCTGGCGATTCAAACATTCGATCCATGGGTGATAGGGGTTATCGGAGCTGCAGGGTTATTGACGGCCCTAGTACCTGCTTCAGTCATGCTAATGGCTGCATCAGTAGGTCTGACAAATAGCTTTTACAAAGTTCTCGTCCCTGCTGCGACTGAAACACATCAATTGATTGTCTCCAGGATCATCATCATCGGTATCTCAATCATTGCTTTAATTGTAACGGTAACAGGCGGCGAGGCTTTGGCCATCTTGAATATCATGTCATACAGTTTAATTACACAACTGGCACCTTCGTTGTTTTGCAGTTTACCAAAAACCAATATAATCAATAAGTATGGTGCAATGGCAGGGATATTGGCAGGCGTCCTGATTGTTTTATATGCGACAATTGCAGATGTGAAGGTTGCTACATTCCTGCCGGATATCCCACATGTAATTAATGATATCAGTACAGGCGTCATAGCTTTGTTGTTTAATATTCTAGTAACATTCATTGTAAGTGCACTGACTAAACATATCTCTATGCAACAGACCGAAATGAATGATCTGGACAAGATATCCTAATTTCTTTTAACAAGGCTAATGGAATAAAAAGCATGATTTGGGAGGGATTTTGTGAAAATTAAAATAACGGCTTGTCAATTTCGAGTAGAAAAAGTGTCAAATTTCAATGAATTTCAGAAACAAGTAGAAGACTTAATCACCCAAGTTCCCGAAAACTCGGATTATATCATTTTTCCTGAACTGTTAACCATCGGGTTATCAGCGGCCTTTGGAGAACAAGATGCTTCGTCCGTTATCAGGATTGATGAATATACCAATCAATACAAAGAACTTTTTTGTTCACTTTCCAGAAAAAGAAAGCAGGTCATCATTGCGGGCACGCATATGGAACGCCGCGAAAATGAATACTTCAATATCGCATACATTTTTGATAAAGATGGATCGGTCGTTGAGCATAAAAAAACTCATATCTTTCCTGCTGAAGCGAATTGGCATACTTCTGAAGGTGATGATCTGGAAGTTTACTCCGTAGGTCCGGTTAAGATAGGAATAGCGGTATGTTATGAAGCGGAGATACCTGAAATTTCAAGGATATTATCTGTGAATGGGGCCGACATCATTTTTTGCCCATCATACACATTTACTGAGGCTGGTTTTTGGCGGGTACGCCATTGCGCACATGCACGTGCAATCGAGAATCAGGTATATTTTGTTCATTGCCCCACTGTTGGTGAACCAGGGACACCGCTGCCGAACGGATACGGCCGCTCCAGTATACTTAGCCCCTGTGACAGCGCTTGGCCAGCAAATGGAATAGTAGCCGAGGCGGTAATGAATGAACATACAATCATTACCGGTACGGTCGATATGGACGAACTATATGAGAATCGAAAGAATGGTGCGGCGACCACTTTCAAGGATCGTAATCGCCGAAAAGATATGTATGCAAAATATGAGCCTTATCAAGGGCTGAAATAATCTGTTGAAAAAACTATTTCGAAAGGGTGATTATTTTGCAAAGGTTAACCGTTGTAGTGCTATCTTTATTTGCTCTTAGTATTTTAGTATTCAGTCCCAATGAAGCTAGTTCAAGAGAGAAGGAGAGAATTGCCTATGTGGATGTAGCCGTGGCCACTCTTTGGACGGAGCCGGGATTATTAAGGGAAATCGATACTCCTTCTGCATCGAATCCCGTTGATTTGAATGCCTGGATCGGCTCGATGAATTATGAAGACAAGCTGTGGCTTGTGGGGAACCTGGAAACACAAGCTTTATATGGTTCAAAAGTGACGATTTTAGAAGAAAGGGGTGAATGGGTGAAAGTAGCCGTTGCCAATCAACCGACGCCCCGAAATGATATTGGTTATCCAGGATGGATGCCAAAGGCACAATTAAAAGACGGAAATTCTATTGAGAAGCAATTTAAACGAGGATTTGCCCTTGTAAATGCCCCGAAGACTTGGCTTTATTCGGATTCGAAACTTCGGTCCAAATTCATGGAGGTCAGCTTCGATACCCGCCTCCCGCTATTGCAGGTTAAAAAGGATAAAGTAAAGGTGATGACACCAAGTAATGGAGCAAAATGGATAGAAAAGCAGGATGTTTCCGTCTATCAAAATGAAAATCAAATACCAGCTCCAACCGGTAAGGACATCGTTGAAACAGGAAAGGTATTTTTAGGGCTTCCTTACCTCTGGGCTGGAATGTCCGGATTTGGATTTGACTGTTCTGGATTTACCTATACAATGTACCATGCTAATGGAATAACTATCCCAAGGGACTCTTCCATTCAGGCGCAATATGGCAAAAAGGTGGAACAAGAAAATCTTCAGCCAGGTGATCTACTATTTTTTGCCCATGATAAAGGGAAAGGAAAGGTCCATCATGTCGGAATATTTATTGGTGACGGCAAAATGATCCATTCGCCTAACAGCTCAACACATGTAAGGATAGATGAAATTAAAACATCCGGATACGGAGAGGAATATGCCGGAGCAAGAAGATATATCGATTGATGCTTAGGGATACACAAACCCCAGTAAAAAAAATGGGTTCTGGTAGGTTATCAAAATAGATTATTATTTTGATAGTAAAAATGATGGGAGAATAAAATCGAAAAATTCACTATTGAAGTCAATGAACAAGAGAATGGTTGGCTTACAAGATGCATCACTAGTGGTCCAAGTGGCGTAGTATTAATTAAAGGCTCGTGGAGCAGCTCAACTGAGGTGCAGGAATATTTTAAAAATTTATTACTATTTTTATTCTCCACTTAAAAAGCATGAATGTTGTTAAAACGTCATTCGTGCTTTTTTATTTTGGCGATTTTACCTTTGGTAGGGACATGACCCTGTTTCCTGTTAAATTTCAAATGTAAATTAACGGTATGTTTAAAATGTTCAGAAAAATAATATGTGATATATAATAATGACTATAAATAAAGGAATGATACTTTATGCTGAATTATTAAATTTAGATATAAGGCATATCTTTTTATTCTATATGGACTTTATATTGGTATAGTAATTTCTGAAGTTTTATATAAATCCAGATTATTCAACTGTTCTTTTATGTTTTCTAGCAGGTGGTTTGATTTGATAATCTGATAAAAGAAAAATTAACCATAAAAATCATCAGTGGGGTGGCAATAATTATTGTCACCTAACCGATGTTTTTTTAATTATTTTTCTATAATATACGAGTGGGAGAATTGTAACTTTATCGCCTACCTATTTGATAGTTTCAAAAAGACGTTCTAAATCCTTATCCATAATGAAAACTTCAATTCTTTCACCTGTTTTAGTGCTTATATCACTGTGTGATGAAAGAACCTTACAACCCGTATGATCTTCAACTATTTTTTCATAATCCTTAGTGTACATTTCACGTAGTAGTGAACGCATTTTTTTCACAAGTTTTTTGCCGGAATTGTGACTCACAAGGTGCTTTTCCTCTACAGTAAGGACACCCTTAAAACGGGTTATCAACATATCATTGATTATATAAGTTTTAGTTTCCTGAGGTCCTCTTCCTATCAATTCACGCTGGAATTTAATGAATGCTTCGCTTATTTCAGCCTCGATCCTTTTTTTTGTATTTATCATAATGCCTCCAGTTCATCAGACGAATTTATGGGATTTATCATAATGCGACGTCAAGTTCCTGTCAATAAAAGTTTGTAAAACTTTAGAAAAATGTGAAAAAGTTAGTAAATTAAAGAGAAATAACAATACTGTTGTTTAATTGGGTAAATATCGTCTTAAATAATCAAAAATGAGGGTTTTTAAAGGTTTATATGAGTTTACAAACCTTTAATTAGGAGCGTACAATAATTCACATGAAAAACAATTAGATACCGGCCAAATCTCAAGTGATTGAGAACGGAGGACCCACTTTTTATGGGGTTAATTCTGCATTTGCAGAAGGGATGAGACACTCTTTCGCCATCCTACCCGTCAGCTAACTTCGTCGGCTAAAGCGAAGGAGGTCATAAGACCACCTTGATTCAGGAGGCTTTTTTGTTATGTTATAGCAAAATTGCAACCTGACATTTCCGTAGGTCTTTTTATTATGCCTATAATTGAAAAGGTTTCTTGGGAGACGGATCGTGGAGTAAGCTCTATCGCTTGCTGGGCGTTAAGTAGACCAATGATTACTTTTTCTCCAACAAAATGTTTGTTTCTGTATATCTTTCTTTTTCTGATGCGTCGTGGATCATGACGCTGTAGGACGGAGACTGTATTTGTGCAGCGCTGCAAACAAGGGGAAAAGTAACATTGGTCTATTTTTTTATGCCTTAACGACGTCTGTCTGAGTAAAAGACCATTCGTATCTTTAAGGAGGTGAAGGAGAATATAGGCATTTATTAATGCGGGAGGAGAGAGAGAAATGGAAAGTATAGTAATTTCAATAATGGTTACAACGTTTATCCTCTTTTTAGGATTCATTCATTTTTGTAATAATGTCATTTCAAAGGGAGAGTAAGGAAATGTTCTTAATGATAATTGTCGGAGCGGTAACGTTGTATTTAATACATGCCCTCATATATCCGGAAAAATACTAGGGGTGACTAACGGAGGAGAAGTAAATGGATCTATTGCAAATCGTTGTGGTACTGGCAATTGCGGTTATATTGGCCATACCAATGGCTAAATACTTAACGGATGTTTATTCCCTTGATTTAACGAAACAAGATCGCGTGTTTGGGAGGATGGAAAGGTTTATCTTTAAGCTTTCCGGCATTAAGACGGAGGATATGAAATGGCAGCAGTACGCCAAAGCACTGCTGATGAGTAATTTAGTGATGTTCATTGTCTCTTATATTATCATTCGCTTCCAAGGGGAATTACCGGGAAATCCCAATAAGATAGTCAACATGGAACCATTGTTGGCATTGAATACAGCTGCAAGCTTTCTTACGAATACAAATTTACAACATTACAGTGGAGAATCAGGACTTTCATATTTATCCCAAATGGCAGTAATCGTATTCTTGATGTTCACGACCCCAGCTACCGGCATTGCTTTATGTATAGCTTTTTTTAGAGGGTTGACAGGTCAGCGGAGTCTAGGAAACTTCTATGTGGATTTAATCCGTACGATTACTCGAGTGCTGTTTCCATTATCGATTTTAATTGGTTTAGTCCTAGTGTCGCAAGGAGTTCCGCAAACATTTAGCCCTACGGCAGTTGCGACAACATTAGAAGGAGCAACCCAAAATATAGCAAGGGGACCCGTAGCGGCACTGGAATCCATTAAGCACATTGGTACAAACGGAGGAGGGTTCTTTGGGGTCAACTCAGCCCATCCATTTGAAAATCCTAATGCTTTTACTAATGTATTGGAAATGTTATCCATGCTTCTTCTTCCCGCAGCCCTTCCGCTGACGTTTGGATATATGGCGAGGAATAAGAAGCAGGGCTGGATCCTATTTTCAGCGATGGCATTCATGTTACTTCTCTTCTTAAGCATTGCTTATTTTAATGAGAAAAATGGCAATCCAGCATTGGAGCAAATAGGCCTTTCACAAGAGGATGGGAGTATGGAAGGGAAAGAGGTTCGTTTCGGGGTGGCTCAGAGTGCTTTATTCACTAGCATAACTACAGCTGCAACTACGGGGTCGGTAAATAATATGCATGATACCCTAACACCTCTGGGAAGTATAGCACCACTTGCAATGATGATGGTGAATTGTGTATTTGGCGGAGATGGTGTGGGGACGGTCAATATTCTCATGTATTCCATATTGGCTGTATTTCTTGCCGGACTTATGGTAGGACGTACACCTGAGTTTTTAGGTAAGAAAATTGAAGGCCAGGAGATGAAGTTGATAGCTATAGCGATTCTTCTCCACCCATTGATCATATTAGTTCCATCGGCCATTGCTTTAGTGACACAAATGGGTTCAGCATCTATCTCAAACCCGGGATTTCATGGTATTACTCAAGTAGTTTATGAGTTTACCTCTTCTGCAGCTAATAATGGTTCGGGTTTTGAAGGTTTAGGAGACAATACCCCTTTTTGGAATGTTTCCACTGGTTTAGTCATGTTATTCGGACGTTATTTTTCAATGATCGCCATGATTGCCGTCGCAGGATCATTACTGGAAAAGAAAGGTGTTCCAGAGACTATCGGAACGTTCAAAACGGATAATTGTACGTTCCTTGTCATTCTTTTAGCTTCGGTTTTAATTATTGGCGCTTTGACTTTCTTTCCTATAATTGCACTTGGACCTGTTGCGGAGTGGCTTACGATTAGATAAATGTTGAAAAGGGGCATTTCAAATGAGCATAGAGCGAATAGCAAATTTAAATAAGAACATTGTTTATGAGGCAGTTAAAGAAGCACTCAAAAAATTGAATCCAAAAGTTATGGCTCGCAATCCAGTCATGTTTGTAGTTGAAGTGGGGTTTGCCATTACGCTTCTTCTGTCTATATTTCCTGCGCTATTTGGCGGAGTGGCTGATAAGGGGTTTAACATTGCAGTATCCATCATTTTATTCTTAACGATCATTTTTTCTAATTTTGCCGAAGCTCTTGCAGAGGGACGCGGAAAGGCACAAGCAAATAGCCTCAAAAAGACAAAGCAGGAAACTAAAGCAAGGTTAATCCAGAAAGATGGGTCCATAAAAGAAGTTGATGCTTTGCAATTACGTAAAGGCGATCTGGTTTTAGTAAAGGCAAACGATTTAATACCGACGGATGGAGAAATCGTTGAAGGAGTGGCCGCTATAGATGAATCAGCGATTACGGGTGAATCAGCTTCCGTAATAAAAGAACCTGGTGGGGATTTCAGTTCTGTAACAGGAGGTACAAAAGTCATCAGTGATTTTATCAAAGTTAAAGTCAGTGCAGACCCAGGTGAATCCTTCCTTGATCGGATGATTAATTTGGTCGAAGGAGCTAAAAGGCAAAAAACACCGAATGAAATCGCACTAGGTACACTCCTGGTTAGCTTAACCATCATCTTTTTACTTGTATGTACCACGCTGGTTCCGATTGCGTCATATATTCATGTTACCCTTCCGATTGCTACCTTGGTAGCTTTGCTGGTTTGCCTGATCCCCACCACAATCGGGGGATTACTCTCAGCCATAGGAATAGCAGGTATGGATAGGGTAACACAATTCAATGTAATTGCGAAGTCGGGGAAATCGGTGGAAGCCGCAGGTGATATTAATACGATAATCCTTGATAAAACAGGAACCATAACACATGGTAACCGTATGGCCTCTGCCTTAATACCAGCTACCGGTATAAGTCAGGAAGAGCTTAACCAATATGCTGTATACGCATCTTTACATGATGAAACCCCTGAGGGCCGGTCTGTTTTGGAATTCGCCAAAAAAAATGGATTACCTGAAAACTTGCTGAATAAAAACGGTACGGAAGGGATTGAATTTACCGCAGAAACCAGAATGAGCGGAACGGACTTTCCTGATGGGAAAAGGGTCAGAAAGGGTGCAGTTGATACAATAATGGAATATATAGTGCATCAGGGAGGGAATGTGCCTATCGGATTAAAAGACACTTGTGAAGAAGTGGCAAAAAAAGGCGGTACTCCTTTGGTTGTCACAGAGGGAAGCCGTATACTTGGCACTATATATTTGAAAGATACAGTGAAACCAGGCATGAAGGAACGTTTTGATGAATTAAGGAAAATGGGTATTAAAACCATAATGTGTACCGGGGATAATCCCTTAACAGCAGAAACAATCGCGAAAGAAGCAGGGGTCGATGATTTTATCGCCGAGGCTAAGCCAGAAGATAAAATCTCAGTCATCAAGCGGGAACAAGCGGATGGCAAGCTTGTGGCCATGACTGGAGACGGTACGAACGATGCGCCAGCATTGGCACAGGCAGATGTGGGATTGGCGATGAATACAGGGACTAACGCGGCGAAGGAAGCCGCCAATATGGTGGATTTAGATTCGGATCCGACAAAAATCATTGAAGTGGTAGCCATTGGCAAACAGCTGCTCATGACCCGGGGGGCATTGACAACCTTTAGCATCGCTAATGATGTAGCTAAATATTTTGCGATAATCCCAGCCATGTTCATGCTGGCGATACCTCAAATGAAAGCCCTCAACATTATGGGATTGGCGACACCCCAAAGCGCTATATTATCAGCTTTAATATTTAACGCCATCATCATTCCATTGCTTATACCGTTGGCAATGAAAGGGGTTAAATATGTTCCTATGAGTGCTACAAGATTATTGACCAGGAATTTGTTCTTTTATGGATTAGGAGGAGTGTTAATTCCCTTCTTGGGAATTAAATTAATTGATTTGCTTCTTGTTGCCTTTAAAGTGGCTTGAAAATATATATTGAGGGTGGGAGGAAATCCATGTTAAAAAATATACGTTTGGTTTTGGTGCTTCTTATCATTTGCGGAATGGCATATCCGTTACTGATGACAGGATTAGCACAGTTGATGATGACCGAAAAAGCAGAAGGCAGTTTAATTAAAAATGATTCGGGTGAATTGATCGGTTCGAAAATGATCGGTCAATCCTTTAAAGAGCCTGGGTATTTTCATGGCCGTGTTTCTTCTATTGGATATGATGCGGCTGGTTCAGGTATGCCGAACTTTTCTTCTTCAAATGAGGAGTTAATAATTCGGACAAAAGAAGATATTTCTATATTTTTAAAAGAAAACCCTACTGTCGAAAAGGCAGATATACCATCTGACTTAATGACGAATTCGGGTTCAGGGCTTGATCCCAATATTTCCCCTAATGGCGCGAAGGTTCAGGTTTCCCGTATTGCTCATGAAAGGGGATTATCTGAAAAAAAGGTATATCTTCTTGTGGAAAAACATACGAGCAGCCGATCGCTTGGAATTTTTGGTGAACCGCGAATTAATGTTTTGGAGTTGAATATGGCATTGGACAAATTGAAATAATGAAGATTTGGAGAGTTTAGTAGACTCAACTTTTGATATAGAACAATAATTGGAGGTGGTTATATGTCGGAACAGTTTCGAAGGAAAACACCAAATGAAATTAACGAGTCGATTTCCAATATCAAAAGGGGACGGCTGAAAATCATACTTGGAGCTGTAACCGGTTCAGGCAAGACTTATCAATTGCTTCTTGAAGGAAATGAAATGAAGAAACGTGGGATTGATGTAGTTGTCGGGGTCGTCAATAAGTCCTGCAGTCCTGAGACACTTAAGCAATTAGGCAGTCTAGAACTTATCCCGATTATAGAATGGGAGCGAAATGGACACGTAGAACAGGATCTTGATTTAGATAAGATTTACAAACGGAATCCGGAGGTTGTTTTAGTTGATCGATTGGCTCATGAAAATCATATAAATTCAAAAAACGCCACCCGATTGGAAGACGTTATGGAATTAATTAAGAATGAAATCAGTGTCATTACGACGATAAATATTTATGAGTTGAAAGGAGTGAAGAAAGTCGCAGAGCAATTGCTGAATCTGCCGCTTCACGTAGAGGTTACGCTTCCAGAAGATACTTTGACAAAGGCTGATGAAGTACGTTTATTGGACGTCACTCCAGAAGCCATTTTAAAACGTCTGCAAAATGGGGAAATCGGTAAAAAAAACGAAGGGACGTTACAGTTTTACAACAACGGAAATCTTGCCACCCTTAGGGAATTGTCACTTCGGTTTTTAGCGGAAGAAGTGGAAGATGACCTAACTGAACACAGGGAACTAGAAGGGTTAATGGGACCTTCAGGTGCCACGGAACGAATATTGGTCTGTGTACAATATCATTGGAATGGCTCCATATTAATAAGAAGAGGAGAGCAAATTGCCAAACGGTTGGGAGGAGAGCTTATAATCGCCAGCTTTATCCCACTATCCAAAAAACTATCAGAAGAGGAAGAAACCTTTAAAAGCTCCATGCAAAAACTGATCAATAAATTAAATGGGAGTTTTATCGAGATTACAATGAATGGTGACGAAATAGCAGAAGAAATAGTTGGATTCTCCATGAGTCATCATATAACTCGAATTATCCTAGGCCAATCCAAAAAGTCAGCTTGGGAGGAGATGATCAACGGTTCCATTATCAATAAAATATTGAGAAAATCGAAGAACATTGATGTATTTATTGTAGCAGAAAGGGTTAAAGCATTTGGTGAGAGAATCATCCCTGCAATAAAGACGGAAAAAAGTAGTGGAAATCCATATCACAGACTCACACCTGATGAATTGCATGAAAAAGTCGAAGGGGTGAAAAGAGGGACATTTAAGATTTATCTCGGAGCTGCTCCAGGTGTTGGAAAAACCTATACAATGCTTAGGGAAGCGAATCAATTGAAGGAAAATGAAATAGATGTAGTGATTGGATTATTGGAGACACACGGGCGAAAAGAGACAGCTGCCCAAGTGGGAAATTTAGAAATCTTGCCAAAAAAACTCATTCCATATAAAAACGTAATGTTGGAGGAAATGGATCTAGATGCGATTATCATTCGGAATCCTGAAGTGGTCTTAATAGATGAATTAGCACATACGAACGTACCGGGAAGCAAGAATCAAAAAAGATATCAAGATGCAATGAACATTTTGGAAGCTGGAATTTCGGTTATTTCCACGATGAATATTCAACATATAGAAAGCTTGAAAGATAGTGTGAAGCAAATTACTGGTGTTTTCGTAAGAGAAACAGTACCTGACAGCATTCTCCACTTATCAGATGAACTTGAGATGATCGATATCTCACCAAATGCTCTCAGAAAAAGGATGGAGGAAGGTAATATTTATGCCATGGATAAAGTCGAACAGTCCCTTAGCCATTTCTTCAAGACACAGAACCTTATAGCGTTGAGAGAACTTGCGCTCCGAGAATTGGCGGATGATGTGGATGACAGATTAGAATCCATGAAACGGAAGGAAGGAGTAAGAGGTCCTTGGAGAAAAGATGAAGTGATTTTTGTCTGTGTCAATCTTAGAGCGAATTCTGAGCGTTTAATTAGAAGGGGGTTTCGTATAGCCTATCGACTTAAAGCGAATTGGTATGTTATTTTCGTCAAACATCAAAATGAACTGCGAACTGATGAAAAATTGATACTTGATAAACTGCTAAGCCTTACACATCGCTTAGGAGGCGTTTTTAAATTATATACAACGAGGGATAGGCAATCTGTGGTCAAGGAGATCAAGAAACAATTACTCACTAAAAAAGCAACACAAGTCATTTTAGGGCAATCAGCAAGAACGAGATGGCAAGAAATTATGGGTGGATCCATTGTTGCTCGTCTTCTAAGAGAAGCTAGACATCTTGATGTTTTGATCGTAGCTGATTAATTCTTATATCAGGGCAGTAATTTTTTAAGAAGTGGCGATCGTGAATTTCCAGATTTCATTTTACCTGTTGGAAGGGAAAATATGGTATAATTAATTACGGATTTTTCTTTATATTATAAATGTAAGGGGTTGCCAAAAATGATCACTTTTCCTAAACCTGATGTTGAGCAATTTTTACGAACCTTTTCCATTGCTGATTTTGCTGTAAGTCCAGATGAAAAACATCTGGTTTTCAGTACCAATTTGAGCGGCAAGTATAATTTATGGGGAATGAATTTACCAAACTCTTTTCCATATCCGCTTACATCCATTGATCAGAGCTGCCAAGAGCTGATATATGATAAGAAGAGCCGGTTTATAATTGCTGGTTTCGATCAAGACGGCAATGAAAATACCCAGTTTTACGGGGTTCCTTTGAATGGCGGGACAATGAAGGAAATCGTCCATCATGAAAATACACGTAATTTCATGCCAAAATTATCGAATGACAGTAAAAAGCTCTATTACACGACATCCAGAGGAAATCCTTCCTTTCTGAATTCCTATTGTTTAGATTTAGAATCAGGACAGGAGAGGCTGGTACTGGAGGGGAAAGGCGCAGCGACCTATTTATTTGGCTTCAGCCCAGATGAAGAAACCTTACTTTACTATAAACACTTTGCTAATACATATACCCTTCTCTATGCAAAAAAAGGGAACGAAGATATCCTGCTCACTCCGCCCTCTGAGAAACAACACACAGTGAATGATGGTGTTTTTGTTTCGGATTCGATGATATATTTATTGACTGATTATGATTCGGACTTTACCTATTTGGCTTCATACAATCTTGAAACAAACAAATTCAGTAAAGTTAAAGAATTGGAGAATGAGAGTTTTACTGCCATTAAATATAGTAAAGAGAACCAACTATTATATATAACCAGTCAAAAGGGTGTAGAGGATCAATTATATGAATTCAATCTGCAAAATGAAGGCTGGAGAAATATTCCCGTCCCGTGCAGCGTCATTAATAAACTTGAGGTTGCTTCATCTGGCACGCTTTACTTATTTGGCATGAGCGCAACAAAGCCTCATAATATCTATAAAAAAACAGGTGATGAGTGGGTATCATTAACTAAATATACTGTTCCTGGCGTCGATTCCAATGAATTGGTTGAACCGGACATCATTACATACCCTTCCTTTGATGGCCTGGAGATCGAATCGTTATTTTTTAGGGCAAAAAGGGAAAACGACAATGGTGAAGTCATTTTTTGGCCACATGGAGGTCCTCAAGCGGCAGAACGGAAGTCCTTTAGGGCATCATTTCAATTTTTCCTAAATCACGGTTACAGTATTTTTGCGCCAAACTTCCGCGGTTCTACTGGATATGGTTTGGAATTCACGAAAATGGTTGAGGGAGATTGGGGAAATGGACCAAGACTTGATAATGTAGCCGGCCTTGATTGGCTCATTAACCAAGGGCATGCACAAAAAGGTAACATTCTATTGATGGGGGGAAGTTTCGGAGGGTATATGGCACTTCTGCTACACGGTCGTCATGCGGATTATTTTAAAGCGGTTGTCGATATTTTCGGACCATCCAACCTCTTCTCATTTATCAATTCCGTTCCAGAAGACTGGAAGCCAGTCATGGATCAGTGGGTAGGAAATCCGGAAAAAGATAAAGAAAAACTAATCGAGTTTTCGCCTATCACCTATTTAGAATCCATGATAAAGCCAATGCTTGTTATTCAAGGAGCAAACGATCCCCGTGTCGTCAAAGCAGAATCAGATCAAATCGTTCGAGCGTTGAAGGATAAAGGAAGAGATGTCGATTATATGCTTCTGGAAGATGAAGGACATGGATTTTCCAAAAAAGAAAATGAAATTGCCGTCTATCAAAAAATACTCACATTCTTAAAGCGATTCACAGCAATAACAGAGAAGGTATAATCCGCATCTGAAAATTCGTTTAATTTCATTTAATTGGAAACCCTGCCACTCACGTTCAAAGCGATGAAGCAGGGTTTTTATGTTTGAAAACTGGATGTTATTTTAGGTTCGGCGGTTTGGGGAGTTAATAAATAGCTTCCCAATTTGGCGTGTTTAAAAAAAACCTGACAATAAAAATTCAGAATTCCCTGAATAAACTCTGGTCATCTAGTCATAAAGTGCTATATAATATACGGAAAAATATTTTTTGTTAAACGGAGTTGATCGCATTGCCACGGGAATTATTGTTATACATACTCGTAGTTATAATGGCAGGTGTTTTAAGCTTGTTCCTGTGTTTATTTGCACAGTTAAGGATCAAGGATGCACCTGGAGCAAAACCCTATATTCTCGTGACATTATTGTCTTCCATTTTTACTTTTTCCTATGCTTTCGAACTTTCCAGTACATCTTTGGAACAAATCATATTCTGGTTAAGGGTCGAGTACTTGGCCTTACCATTCATCCCAGTATTCCTTTTGTTGATGTGCATTGAATATATAGGGCAGAGAATTAAGAAGGTTTGGCAATATGCGCTCTTCATCATTCCATTCATCACCATCTTCTTGCATTATACAAATGACCTTCATCACTTGTATTACAAATCAATGGTATTGAGAAGCGATAGTCCCTTTCCAATTATAAAATTGGTGGGGGGCCCTTGGTTTTACGTCCAATCCCTATTTCTTTTTTTATGTGTCATGATAAGTATAATCATATTGCTAAAGCAGGTGAAAAAATCCTCATTCAGATTCAGGATGCAAATATCAATGATGGTGGCAGGTCTTCTTATTCCTATAATGGCAAATTACTATTATATTAATGGATTAAGCTCATATGGTATCGATCTTGGTCCTGTATCCATGAGTATCACGTTTATCTTTCATGGTGCGGCACTTTTGACTTTTCAAATGTTCAATGTAGCCCCGATCGCTCGGGAAACTGTCTTTGAAAGTATGAAAGAGGGAGTCATCGTTTTAAATCAACAGGGTTTGATTGTTGACTATAACCATGGAATGCGCAAAGTCATACCCATGTTGGATGAACATTCCATAGGTAAATCGATTACAAGTGTGCTAAATGGGAATCATCATCTTAGCGAAATAATCGAACTTAAGAAAGACAGTGATTTTAATTGCAGCCTAAATGGTAAATTGGTTCATTACCATATTGGTTTTTCACCCGTGCTCAACAAAAGTAACCTGCCTATTGGACAGATCATCACCTTCGCGAACGTAACTGAAAGAGTTCTTATGCTGGAAAAGTTGAAACAACTGGCCAGCTTGGACGGATTAACTCAAATATTGAATAGAACATTTTTCATTAATAAATCGGAAATGTTATTCGATGCTCTAAGCATGGAAGGCGGCAGTGTTTCAGTCATCATGTTCGATATCGATCATTTCAAAGATGTAAATGATACTTTTGGACATGAAGCAGGGGATGCGGTCATAACGCTTGTTGCAAATACTGCAAAGGAACACATTCGGGAAGGAGATTTATTGGGGCGTTATGGCGGTGAAGAATTTATCATATGTTTGCCGGACACCGCTTTAGCCACTGCATATGAGTTGGCCGATATTATAAGGAAAAAGGTATCTGAAAGCATTACAGTTGTTAATGAAGAGAAGATTTCCGTTACCTGCAGTTTCGGGGTGACTCATGTCTTAATTAAAGCTGGTGACCGAAGCCAATCCATCAAAACATTGATGCCACGGGCCGACCAAGCCTTATATGCCGCAAAGAAGAATGGACGAAATTGTGTAAAGATCATCGCCTAAGATAACAGAACCATCCCATTAAACCTTGAACTTGTTCTAGGTTTTTTTATTGTGTTCAAAATTCCTGACAATATTGAACTGCATAATGCATAATAAATGCCCTACTTTTTACTTGCTTTGTATACTCTATATCCGAGGCTGTTTCCATAAGATAGAATGAGGCGGTAATGTTCGTCCATGACTCGTTCCAAGGATTCATTCAATGGCTGAACGAGGCTATTTGATGCTGAAGAATTCATTAATTCCTCTAAGACGGTACTCGATCTCAAGATTTTTAAATCTGTAAATCCGTTTTGTTGGAAGGCCTTTAACCATTCGGATTGCGTCAATAATTCTCTTAAATTATAAAAGTCCATGATTTCTTTTTTTGAGGCAGAATCAAGGCTGGTTTCTGCTGTCATATCAATGGATAACAAAGTTCCTTCTAGTTTAAGGACCCTGAAAAATTCACGGAGCGATTTTTGTATATCCGTGAATGCAGTCGTTGATTCGGCTATGATAAAGTCAAAAGAATGATTGTCAAAAGGCAGTTCTTCTATTGAAGACTTATATAGGTCAATGCTTAAGTTAGTTTGTTGGAATCTTTTTTTTGCATGTTTCACCATCTCTGGGTGATTATCAAGCGCGGATACTTGGCAAAGAAACGTTTTTGCCAAGTAAGATGAGGTTTGCCCAGTCCCGCATCCGGCATCAAGGATTATTGACGTATGATCGATTTCTTCATTTTTCAACAGCTGCTTAGTCAGTTCAAATCCACCAGGGTGTGCCCCTTCAATTCCAATTATGGCTAGTGCGTCTTGGTATGAGTGGTTCATGGCATAATCTCCTTTGGTACATGTATAAATGTATTTTATGCTTTGGTTTCAAAGAGTGTTTAACCATTGACTCGGAATATGGGAAAGACTTTTAAAGGTTTGGTGGGTATTTAATTCATGCAGGCTAGTCCCCGAATACATACGATGTATAATCGACGGACAAGGGGAGTGTAAAATGGGTTATCATAATTATTATCATAAATGCAGGCAAGGTGTTGGAAGGCCGGTTGAAATTCGTACAAGTAGAGGAACCGTTCATCGGGGAATCATACACCGGGTTACACCGAACCGTGTATATATTCGTCCATTTGACGGTGGCGGAAACCTTGGTGGGTTTGGTTATGGAGGTTTTAATGCAGGATTTGGATGGGGTGCTGCAAATGGATTTGCCTTTGGGGCAATTGCATCTTTAGTTTTTCTCGCATTTCTCTGGTAATCGAATGATGAAAATATTAAAAAACCTGAAAAATTATCAGGTTTTTTATTTTGTTCACAATCGGAATCCAACCAAAAAAACTGGAAAGAAATATGAATAGCAGTACGGCTAAGATACATGTAAGACGGTTCTTTTTTCTGGATTTAATCTCTAATCGATCCTTTTTGTTGAACCTTCTTCTTTTTGGGGGTTCAACAAAAATACATACAGCTGATCTTTCTGTTTTCACTCCTGTTATCCGTTGGTAAAACTGTAAAACCTTGAATTAAGTTGGCTTGATTGCTGAAGTTAAAAAGACCGGGCAAGACGGAATCCTAGGTCGTCTATGCAAAATGTCGGATGGCTGCGCCGACGACATGAAGCTCCACAACCCCTGGCATCCTCAGCCCAGCTACCACCTCGAAAAATACGGTAGGTGCCGTACACTTGTTCATCATATAAATCCCAGCACCACTCCCAAACATTCCCTAACATATCATGCAAACCCCATGGATTCGGTTCCTTTGTTCCTACTTCATGGATTATGCCCCCTGAATTTTCGTTATACCAGGCAATCTTATTCAGATCACCATATCTATAACCAGCAGTCCCAGCTTTACATGCATATTGCCACTCTGCTTCTGAAGGAAGTCGAAAACCGCTTGATTCCCAATCACAAACTATGTTTTCACCATTTTTAGAATAACACTCTCCCAGTCCAGCTTTCCGTGAAAGTAGATTACAAAAAGAAATTGCATCATTCCAAGAAATATTCACAACAGGTTTTAAATCTCGATCAAAAGAATTAGGCGATTTATTTGTAATATCATAGTAGAAATCCCTAGTAACAGGATAACGGGCAAGAAGGAATGGTCTTATTTCAGCTTTCCATTTGCTTTTAATTCTGTCGTCCCTTAATTCTATTTCTCCCCCTGGAATTTTCACCATTGGACAGTAAATGTAACTCGTTATTTCCTTTGACAATCTACCTTCCTCCAAATGATCAGAATTTTACAAATCTTACCACAATCAGAACTGTTAAATCAATACAAATATAGATTCAAATAAGTACAAAAACCACCGTTTTTGAAGAGGGTATGCGGAGTAGATGTTATTATGTAATGCAATTATGATTGGGACACATTAATTTTTCTTGGTGCATGAACTATCGAGCGGGGAAGGGAGCAAGCTTAAGCTTCATGACCCCCATTTAATTAATATTAATAAGTTTGTAGGTTTTGGAATACAAATTATAAGTGAGTTTCGATACATTAAATTATGGGGGGAGAGCGAATGAACGAGTTTTTGGAAAAAACAGCAAGATTCGAGCATCGGTTTTGGCTGCAAATCTTAGGAGACCATGGCAGGTTCATCCATGAGTCTTTAGCTCCGGTTGAAGTGGAAAACATTGAAATTGCCTCAGAATTCATTCGAATTTTTGATACTCTCCTTGGTAAAGCCAATTCAGAAGAGATTTCGCAACTAACTGCCATGGCGGAAGAAGAGGCATTAAGGTTTCGAGAGTTTAAACTATGCCTACTTAAAGAACATCTGGTAGGTAAAATAAAAATACATCTTTCACCTTCATTCATTAATCATATGGTGAACGAATTAGAAGAATATTTAATATTATTGAAATACTTCAATTCAAATCAAATGCCGCCTGTTTTCCATGAACTTCATCATCATTTGATTTGGCTTTTAGATGCAGCAGGGCATGCAAGTGCAATTTCATCCAATATGGATGATGTTGAAAAAAGATTAAAGGAGAAAAGTGATCAATATAAAAAACATTTTAATGATTTTTATTTAAAAGCTGTTGAAATGGCTGGATATTTACGAACCAATCTGTCAACATTCCCAGCATTGGAAAAAATGAATCAGGACGTTACATTGGAAATTAAATTCTTTCAGCACTTTCTGCTTGAATTGGAGGAGCTTGACCTCAGTGCGCAGGCTCTTGGAACGTTTTCACCATTAATGGCAGATCATATGTGGCGTGAAGAATGTTATTATTTAACGAAACTCGCTGAATCGACAGACACAGAAAAGCCAAACTGCGATCCAGCGAAACCTAGGCTAGTGGAATAAAAAAGTGAACCATAGAGCCCTTTCTATATAAGGGGCTCAAATCTGTTGAATTTACCTTCAAACTCAGTAGGATATTTAACTCTTCAAAGAAGCGTTCGGTCATCTTGTCTTTCTTAGCCTCGTATAGTTTAATACGTTTTTCTCGGTTGGTTAACATTACGGAGTGTAATTTTTAAGGAAGTTAATTCCTATCCTTATGTTATACTAAAAGAACTAAAATCAATTATAGAAGTATAGGAGTGCTGAAAGATGTTTGGAAATACTTCCAATTTGACAGATGGCATTTATTTTGGAGAATCGTTACCACAACAAATCGCTAAACACATTTTAAAAAAAATCATTGAAGGTGAAATAGAAGCTGGAGAGAAAATCGTCGAAGAGGACATTTCCAAAGAATTGAATACGAGCCGTGCACCAGTACGCGAAGCCCTTTATCTATTACAGGTTGACGGTATTGTTGAGAGAATGCCGAGGCGGGGAACGATCGTAAAGCCATTTTCACAAAAGGAAATCATTGAATATAATGATGTTACAATCGGGCTGATCCAGATGTGCATTGAATTTTCCCAAGGGAAGTGGCACGCAGAAAATAAGCAATCATTACGAAAGCATTTGGAAAGTGCAACCGATGAGTGTGAAAAAAGTAATGTAATCGAGTATCAAAAAAGGGCAACACAGATATTTCGATATATTTTTTCAGTCGCTAATAACAAAGCATTATCAAGATTTTTTGAAGAAGCCAGTCATATCCTAATGGTTTTTGCCCAAAGTCAATGGAATACGGAAACGATGGAAAGTTTCCATTTCAGATTAAAAATGTCCATTGAGGCCATTATCGAAGACGATTTCGTTAAGGCAAAAAATGAAATTCATGAAGCTCTGAATCGTGGAGTGATGTAGAGTCTTTGACTCTAAAACCAAATTGTCGACAATCGACAAAATTAGTGTTATGATGTAATCGTATACAAACAAGAATATCATCACCAAGATCAAAGGGAGAAAGGGAGAATATTATGCAAGCATTTGATTTTACAGAAAAAGTAGCAATTGTTACCGGCGGCGGCGGGGGTATCGGCCGGGCAGCTTCTATTACACTTTCAGAGTATGGAGCCAAAGTGGTTGTTGTAGACCTTTCTGAAGAGGCTGGCATGTTAACGGTTAATGAAATCAAAGAAAAAGGCGGAGAAGCGAAGTTCGTTAAAGCCGATGTTACAAATGAAGACGAGATAAAAAATTATGTTCAAAAAACGATAGATTCTTATGGGAAAATCGATATTTTCCTGAATAATGCAGGGTGGGAAGGCAAAATCATGCCACTTGTCGATTATCCTACTGAAGTTTTCGATCAATTAATGTCAATAAATGTACGCGGCGTTTTCTTGGGTTTGAAACATGTATTGTCATATATGATTGAACAAAAAAGCGGGGCGGTCGTGAATACAGCTTCTGGAGCTGGCTTACTCGCAACGCCAAACATGGTGGCGTATGGTGCAAGTAAACATGCGGTTCTTGGAATGACGAAAACTGCTGGTGTCGAAGTTGCTCCCCATGGTGTACGGGTGAATGCAGTCTGCCCAGGTGTCGTCAACACGGCTATGATGCGGTCGATTGAAAGCGGATTTGGTCAAGGTGATTCCGCGGCAGCTGAAACGGCTAGAAAACAGTTGGAAGCAACGACTCCGGATGGTCGGTATGCTGAGCCGCAGGAAATTGCAAATCTAATGATGTACTTAGTATCAGATCTTTCCAGTCACATTACGGGTCAAGAACTTGTAATCGACGGCGGGGCCATATTAATCTGATAAGCAATAAACATTATTATAGGGGGACGAATACATGAGTTTAAAAAGAAAAGTCATAGTAATTACAGGAGCAGGCAGCGGAATTGGAAAGGAAACGGCATTTAAATTGTCTGAACAGGGAGCTATTGTCGTAGCGGCTGATTACAATGATGTTGCTGCTAAAGAAACGGCTGAATCTATTCAACAAAAGGGAGGCACGGCTTCTTTTGTGAAAGTGGATGTAGCTAAAGCGGAAGAAGTGGAAGCGATGGTAGAAGCTGCAGTTGCCAATCATGGCACCATCGACGGAATTTTCAACAACGCTGGAATTGGACTAGTAAAACCATTTTTAGAGATGGATCCAGAGTCTTACCACAGAGTCGTTGATGTTGACCAACACGGCGTTTATTATGGCATGTATTATGCAGCAAGGAAGATGGTGGAGCTTGGGGTAACAGGCGCAACGATTGTTAATACAGCTTCAATATATGGGACGATGGTTTCAATTGGCAGCTTTAATTACCATGCTGCAAAAGCTGCAGTCATCGCCATGACTAAATCAGGAGCAATTGAACTTGCGCAATATGGGATTCGTGTTGTCGGTGTGGCACCAGGTTTTATCGAAACGCCGATCATTGGTGATGATCAAGAGTTCCTGGACAGTTTGGCACAACTTCATATGAGGAAAAAATTGATTCAGCCAGAAAAAGTTGCTGAAGTTGTAACGTTCTTGTTCTCTGAAAAAGCGGATGCCATTAATGGACAAGTCATTCCTGTTGATGATGGATTCTTAAGCTTTAAGGGGTAAATTATAAATGGATTTTTCAGATAACTTAAAAAGGGAGTTTTGTCAATGAGCAAACGATTCGATGGCAAAGTAGTAATCATTACAGGTGCAGGATCAGGTTTAGGACAAGCAGCCGCATTGGAAATGGCTAAAGAAGGAGCTAAACTTTCATTAGTTGATTTAAACGATGCATCTTTGGAAGCAACAAAAAAATTAATCTTTGAAATTGCACCAAATTCAGATGTGCTTCTGATCACTGCAGATGTTTCGAATGAAGAAGCAGTAAAGAACTATGTAGAACAAACAGTCAGCAAATATGGTAGAGTCGATGGTTTTTATAATAATGCGGGTATCGAAGGTAAACAGGCACCAATGGCTGAATACGATAGCAACGTTTTCAACAAAGTAACGGACATCAATATTAATGGTGTATTTTATGGCATGAAATACATCCTGCCAATCATGAAAGAACAAGGATCAGGGGCAGTGGTGAACGTTGCTTCTGTAGGCGGAATTCGTGCTGTGCTTAACCAAGCTGCGTACGTTGCAAGTAAACATGCTGTAGCAGGATTAACAAAAACAGCTGCCATAGAATATGGTCAATACGGAATCAGCATAAATGCCATTGCACCAGGAGTAATCTTAACAGCGATGGTAGAAGGTTCATTCAGGCAAATAGGCGGGGAGAATTGGGAAGAAGCAATGGCGGATTTCGTCAGTGTGAATCCTAAGAAACGCTTTGGTAAACCTGAAGAAGTCGGCCGTTTAGTCGCTTTCTTATTATCAGGGGAATCAGAGTTCATCAACGGGGTAGTCATTCCGATTGATGGCGGACAATCATCACAATACTAATTAAGTAAAGGGAGTGCCAGTATTTGGTCACTCCCTTTTTAATCGTATCCTTTTTGGGTAGAGACCAAAACTTGGATTTAATAAAAACGAAGACTTTCTGGGTTTTCGTTTTTTTTGCTTATGTAAAAAATCAGTTTATAGCCTATATGCGAACCTTTAGAATAGATTCAAGAAGCACAAAACAGATGAACTCATTAAAAAAACGCCATACAAGGCGCTTAACAAAATTTCAAGAAATCAATCGTTATTTTTCTTTATCATGAAGCTTATCTTCATATTCAGTTTCCAACATACCATACAGACCATTCATTTCTTGTTCATCAGGATCTGCCCCAAACTCAGTTCTATTTTTTTTCTTTTTATCATCAAGGATTTCTTCATTATCATTCTTCCTATCCATACCTATCACCTCCACACAATAGGGTGTCTCATTATCCGAAAAAACATACGCTGAGTGACTAGGTATTTTTAAGTTTTCTTTCGTTTAAGTTAAGAGTTAAAGATAAAATACTAATTCAATGCTAGTAATCTCATTTTCAAGAACATTTAATTGATATTCTAAATAGTTATTACTCTTACTATTTGTTAAGATATAAATATATAACTTAGAGATAACGGAGAGAGATTGTGAAGAAGAAACGTAAGAAATCAAAGAATGTTTTTGTCATTTTTATCCTCATCTTTGCATTTTTGCTAATAAAGGAGATCATGCGAACCCCAAATTCCGAAAATGTTTCCACATCAGTAAATACGCTTGATTCTTTTGCGAACGTGACAAAGTATAGTTCACTTCTCAGAGACGAGTTGGCTAAATACGGGCTTGAGGAGCATACTTCGACATTGATTGCTTTGATGCAGCAGGAAAGCCGAGGACGGGGCGGTGACCCAATGCAGGCATCTGAGTCAGCGGGTCTTGATCCAAATACAATCACAGAACCAACGGAAAGCATTAAGTATGGAGTGAAACATTTTAAGAGAATCAATGAATATGGCAATGAAAAGGACGTGGATTTTGCCACGATCATTCAAGCATATAACATGGGAATTGGTTATATTGATTTCGTTGCGAATAAAGGGGGCAAGCATACTGAGGAGCTTGCGAAGAAGTTTTCCATGCTTCAGGTCGAAAAAAACCCTACCCTTTATGATTGCGGCGGAGACAAAGAGAATTTTCGATACCCATATTGCTACGGTGATTACTCATACAGTGCGAAGGTATCTAAGAACATTGAGGAGCTTGCCGACAGTATATCGGCTCAAGCTGATGGTGAGTGAGGAAGAACAAAAAAGCCTGCTGAATGAAGTAGGCTTTTTGTTCATGCAAAAGGTTTCACTGTTGTGGAGTTCAAAGTATCAAAACCAATGTCATTTGTTGTTCAACCATGGAAGGAGGTCTTTATGTTTATAGAGTTTCTTGGATTCTGAAATGGTTTGTGAAAGAAGAATATCAATGGAATCTAGTAAAGAGTTTAGGGCTTGTTTAACAGAACCACTCTCATAGTGCTCTAATGGCACAGGTAACTCTTCCTCGTCTAAGATAAAATGTGCCCCACCCGGAAGCACCAAGATATCAATGATCAAATCCTCAAAGGAAACCAACTTATCCTCCATATATGTATTCCTTACAATATTAAAATAGGATCCTAAATAATTCCCTTGGTTATCTCTCCAAATGTATAAATTATAAGGACGGTCTTTCCAATAATGAGCAATCGTATAACTGCCTATAGGAATGGTTAGTTTTATAGGACCCGCTTTCATCGTGAACGAATCCATGATTTTATGAAAAAGCACGACATGTTGATTTTTTGCTTTTAACAGCAAACAGATATATTCCACAACTAAGGAGTCATAGCGGATTTTTCTTTCTATTATTTCATCGCCACGCTGTAGTGCTGGTGTAAATATATTGTCCATCGTTTCTATTTCTCCCTTAAAAACTATCTAGATCATTTATTTCATTATACTTAATAAGGTTTTTCTTTTCTAATAGGGGGATCGCCAGGGAAATGGGGGATTAACAGCTTTATGGAAATTCAAATATTAAAACCTAATTTCACACCTACAATAACGAGAAACTAGGCTTTATTTACTTCAAAATCGTACACTTCTGGAATAAACACAACTTACAAGATAGTTGTTTCTTGGAACCTATCCTATATACGCCTGCTTTAAAGTTTTAATGTCAATTTTCTTCATTTGGAGCAGCGCTTTCATAACTCTTTCCGATTTTTCAGGATTGGAGTCGTTTACCATCTCGGTTAGTTCCGCAGGGACAATTTGCCATGACACACCAAATCGATCTTTCAGCCAACCGCACACTTGCGCTTTTTCGTCTCCGCCTTCGGAAAGTTTTTCCCAATAATAATCCACATCTTCTTGATCGTCGCAATTGATGATAAATGATATTGCCTCTGTGAATTTGAATTGAGGGCCGCCATTCAATGCTACGAATGCTTGTCCTTCCAATTCAAATTCCACGGTCATCACTGACCCCTCTTGCTTCCCGTGGATTTGATTTCCTTCATTTCCATAGCGAGTGATCCTACCGATCTTAGAATTTTCGAAGATGGATGTGTAGAACTTTGCCGCCTCTTCAGCTTGATTATCAAACCACAAGTTGGTTGTGATTTTTTGAATTTTATTTTTCATAATTTCTCCTTTTCGGTTACATATTTAGTAAGTCTTTGATAACTAAACCCTTCAGTTATTTGGGTTATAAGTGAAATTTATTTTTCGAGTATTGAAATACCCTATTACTATACACCATTTATCAGGAACCTAGAAAATTATGTAAGGGTTAGGGTGAAGTTAAAAACCGTTTGAGAATTCAATTTTTACTAGCCAATCATTTAACTAATTACCTTTATATAGCATCCCCTAAGGGTTAACGAAAAATTATTTCCTTATGCTAGTTACGGTATCTTTGCCCCTAGTGTGATGGAAATAAAAAAGGATATAGAAACTTTTCACCAGTGAAAAGACCTATATCCAAATTGAAGAATAATCAATAAAGGGTCATGTTCATTTCTCAGCTCTCGAAGTTGAATTGCCATTTGATTCCGAATTTATCGGTTAACTGACCGTAAATTTTACTCCAGAATGTTTCTTGGAGCTCTAGACCAACCGTGCCGCCTACACTTAGTTTGTTAAAAATCGATTTAATTTCATCCAAGTCACTACCGACATATGCCAGGCTGATATTGTTGCCTTCAACAAAGGGCATACCAGGAAAAGTATCGGAAAACATGACATTGCTTCCATTAATATTTAGCCTTGTATGCATGACTAAATTCTTCGCTTCTTCTGGAAGGGCAAATTCCGGATTAGGCGGTGTTTCACCAAAGGTCATGATATTTGGTTGCTCCGTTCCAAAAACCTCTGCGTAAAACTCTACTGCTTCTCGACAATTCCCATTAAAATTAAGATATGCATCAACTGACATCTATCTCACTCCAATTTTTTTATTTTTATTCGTTGCTACAAGTTTATTGACATCATGTTGCATTATTACCTGACGAAAAACTCAGGTGGTTCAATTCCGAGCGTTCTAAGATAGATATAACCTTGTCCCCTATGATGGATCTCATTTTCCAAGGCATATTGAAGTCTGTCAAAGTGGCTTTGTGAGGGACCGAAAAAGGGATCCTTTTCCACCATTGCAAGCGTTTCCTCGGTCATTTCCTCCCACAGTTTCCTAGTATCATCCCTTACTGCTTCGCATGCTGAAACTAGTTCCTCTTTGGTGGAAATTCCAGCAAACGAATCTGGATACTCCCAAACACTAAGTGCAATACCACGCATATATCCAGTCTCAATGTTCATGATTTCTTTAACCATCTCTGCGAAAGGGCGAAGCTTCCCTGCCGGGGTATAGTGAAATAATTCCTCTTCAGGAAAGGCTTCAACCACCCGCATTGTTAATCTCCTGTTGCCTTCCAATATATTTAACAAACCCTCTTTCGATAGAACCACCATTTCACCCTCCTTTGAGAAATACTCTGTATAGAAGTTCTGGAGAAAATTGAAAAGTCCTGCAACTCCTGTGAATTTCTGTTTGTAAAGTTTACACAGCTTTTTTTAACTACCAGGGGAAGCTTCCTAAAAATATCATTTTTCTTTTGCATTAACACATAGACGGTTTTTACTCCAAGAGAGTTAGAGTTAAAGTACCATTAACTGTGGTAACTTAATATCTGGAAGGAATTCGCACATGGTAAATATTGATTAAATCTTGTATTTATTATACGATTCAATTGGTTATATATTTCCAACCAACAATATGCTTATACGTAATGGATATCATTAATAACGGAGCCAGCAGAAAAGGAGAGAAGCAAATGATTAATAAAGTCGGTCAAATCATGTTATATGTAAATAACCAAGACGAGTCATTGAAATTTTGGACGGAAAAATTCGGTTTTAGTGTAATTTCTGAAGAAGATAACGGCCAAGGGCTAAGATGGATTGAAATAGCCCCAACAAAGGAAGCACAAACGAGTATCATCCTGCATAATAAGGAATTCATTGCTAAAATGCAGCCGGAATTAAATCTTAATACACCTTCATTAATGTTTTACTCGGATAATCTTGATGAATTATATAAAGACTTTTCGGAGAAGAATATCAAAGTTGGGGAACTTGTGAATATGCCATCTGGAAGAGTCTTCAATTTTGCTGATAATGAAGATAATTACTTTGCGGTCATGGAAAAGAAGTAAATCATTAAAGATAAAAGAACATCAAAACGACTAGAAAAACTATTTTTTAGTCATTTTGATGTTTTTGATACTACTATTTAGTCTGCAGGCCTTGTCCCAGCAGGAAGTCCTGAGTTCTCAACCGTCTTGATCGGCCGAACGGTTATGTCTCCATTCACGTAAATTTGACAAGATAAACGCAAATGATCTTCCATTCCTTTGTCTTCAAAGACCTTTTTTTCTTTTTGTGTGACCTCCAAAAAATCACCTGCCAATATTTCCACTCTGCAAGTTGTACATTTAGCCTTCCCGCCGCATCGGTGAAGAATATTAATACCATTATCCTCCAATGCTAATACTAACTTTTTTCCATTCTCAACTTCAAACGTTCCTTGGTCAAATACTGTTACGTAAGGCATCTAATACCACCTCTTATTATAAAATATCTTTCAACAGGTCATTAACATATCTATTCTCTTACCTTGTCCATATGACATAAAAAAATGTGAAGTCATTACTGATTGCTAGTTAAGATGAATAATTAATTATCTTGAAGACAAACTTTAAGTACATTCATAATAATAAATTTAACAAAGCATAAACAGAGCTAGGGAAAATAAGAATGTTCATTTAGAGAGATAATTAAGATTTATTGAATAAAAGAGAGTGAAATAATAAAAGGGAGGTGCATGCCTGTGACTAATGGCAATTGTGATTTTTCACCAATGAAACAAATGTTAAAAGAGGAAATTCGTCAAGTAATATCGGCATTACAGGATAACTTAGAAGCAATGGGTGATGAAAATTATTGTCTTCTTGGAAATTTCGAGAAAATAAAGGATAAATTCGTATACATCGATATGAAAGCAGCAACATTTTATTTGAACTGTTATTTGTCACCATTTACGGACAAATATCCCGAATTATCAATTTGTGTACAAAATTTGTCGAACTTGAGACATGGCGGGTTGATTGTTATTCAACGGGGAGATTCTCTTGATTCTTTGATCCAACCAGGTATTTCAATAGGAGCGGAGTTAACCCATTCTTTATTGGAATCAATTTTTTTCCCTGGAAATCCACTACATGATGGTGCCGTATTGGTTAGTCAAAATCAGATTGTTTCCGCAGCAAATGTCCTTCCGCTTTCAGACAGACCAACAGGGGGAAAAAAACTTGGAACACGCCATCGCTCTGCTTTAGGTTTATCTGAACGAAGTGATGCCCTTGTATTGGTAGTATCAGAGGAAACAGGAAGAGTTTCATTCGCGTTTAATGGGAATTTATACCCAATTAATGCTCATGGGCCCATTTAGAATTTTTGAGACCATTAAGTCAATAGTGATTATAATGCTGTAGGTAATTCACCCCCGAAAAAATAATCATAGAGCAATTGGGTAAAGGAAAACGTATTTTTTACACTTTTGTAATTCAAAAGCTTATTTTTCTCGGTATTACAGGTACGGAAAAGGTCATGAATTAATTAACCCGGTGATTTTTACCGGGTTTTTGGTTGCTTTTTATATAAAAAAAGGCATATGATAAATAGGGAGTCTCAATCAGAAAAGTTATAAAACGAAAGAGGATTTTAAATGATAACCATTAAAAGTGAACGAGAAATAAATTTGATGCATGAAGCGGGCAAACTTCTTGCTGCGACGCATAGAGAAATTGCAAAAATGATAAAACCGGGCATCACGACTTGGGAAATCGAAGAATTTGTCGATAAGTACTTGGCAGAGCATGGTGCCACTCCTGAACAAAAGGGCTATAACGGCTACAAATATGCAACGTGTGCATCAGTGAATGATGTAATCTGCCACGGCTTTCCGCAAAAGAAAGCCTTAAAAGAGGGAGACATCGTTACGATTGATATGGTAGTGAACCTTAACGGAGGTTTGGCGGATTCAGCTTGGACATATGCAGTCGGAGAAGTTTCCGATGAAACTCAGCGTTTAATGGATGTAACCAAGAATGCTTTATATAGAGGCATCGAAGTTGCACGGGCAGGAAATCGTCTTGGGGACATCGGGCATGCAATCCAGTCATATGCAGAAGGTGAAAAGTTTTCTGTTGTTCGCGATTTTACAGGGCACGGAATCGGTAAAACCATGCACGAGGACCCAACAGTCCTACATTATGGTAAGCCAGGTAAAGGTGCCCGTTTAAAAGAGGGAATGGTCATCACGATCGAGCCAATGTTGAATGCAGGAACATGGCATATGAAAATGGACCAAGACGGCTGGACGGCAAGAACGGCAGATGGAAAACTCTCCGCCCAATATGAACATACCCTCGTCATTACAAAAGAAGATCCGATCATTTTAACGGAACAGTAAACAAAAAGAAGAAACGGCCTAATCATGTGCCGTTTCTTCTTTTTGTTTTATTGAAATATTTCACAATAAACCTCGGCAGAATATTCTGAATACCCTTTACCCACAATAGATCAAATTCGAAAAATTAGTACTAGGCAGTTAGGCATTAAAAACTTTACTATTATGTGGGAGCACAGGATAATAAGGGGAAGGAAGAAATAATTAATAATATGTTATATAAACACTATATAAAGGGGGTAATGACTGTGAAGAAAGGGGAGAAACTGTCTGCAACGGTTGAAACGGTTGGGTTGAGCCAGCGGGAATTTTTAACGATTTTTTTACTACACTCTTTGAGAATAAAAGCGAATTATCCAAGGGCGATTCATCAGGACCTAAAAAATACGTTCACTGGAAAAGTGCATAGCTATGACTATCTATGTAAAATATCCAATACGCTAGTCGAATCCAATCATTTATCAGTATATACGAATAAGGGAAGAAATTATTATCAAATAACTGAAAAAGGCAAAGAGCTTTACATATGGTATCAAGAAAATTTCCTGGAACGGTTTTCCGAAGTGAAAAAGGTCATTGATCGCTTCATGTTCGATTTAAGGGGTTCTGGTGAAAACCCACCAGTTATTAATGAACTTCCAGAAGAATACAGGTCGTATTTCTCGAAAATAATATCGGTGAAAGACCTTGTCCGTTATGTAACTTTAAAAGCCGCTTTCACTAAGAAGCCCATTTACATGGGGGAAATTGGCGATCTCCTTAAAAATCAGTTCGGTTGGATCGCTTCAAACGGCTATTTATACGATTTATCTCATGAAATGGAAGAGAACGGCCTTCTTGTCGGCAGGTGGGAAAGTGAAAAACGAACTAAACGGTATTTACGAATCACCGATGAAGGACAGCATCATTACAAACAGATTGCGGATTCTGCAGCCTTTCAAGTCCAGGAAATCCAAAAATACATGACCAGTGTCGTTATGTTCTTAAAAGAAAAGAGTTAAATGAAATAAGAAATGGAGCCCCTTAATTTTGCAAGGAGATTGAAGTTACATGCTTAAATTGAATCGTTCAAGGGTAAATGTTACTTAAAAAACTTCTTAACAAGGGGGAATGACTGATGGTGGAAAAACACGAAGAAATGGGAAGCATATTCAGTTTCATTAAAGGCCAGGTAGATAAACTGCCCATTTCACAATCGAAAAAGAACAAAATGCTCGACCAGCTCCTAAAGCTTAAAACGATGACAGTTGATGCAAGGGAACCGCGAATTGCTCTTGTAGGAAGGCGGGGGTCCGGAAAATCATCACTGATCAATGCGATGTTTGGACAGGAACGGCAATATGTCAGTTCCGTTAAATCTGGAACGGGTAAGGGAAAATGGCTTTGGTACCCGAGTGATGCCGAGCCCAAAATCCGTTTGCTGGACTCCCGGGGACTGGGTGAGAGTGAAGCTCCTACGGAAGAGTTCGAAGAAGAAACACCAATGGATGAATTGATAAAAGCGGTAACCGAAGAACAGCCTGATGTGTTTCTTTTTTTGATTAAAGCAAAAGAAACAGATTCAAGGGTTGAAGAAGATCTAAAAGAGTTGAAGAAGCTGCGCAAAATCGTTAAAGAGAATCACCATTATGATGTACCCGTAATCTGTGTGGTCACCCAAGTGGATGAATTAGATCCGCCCCATTATAAACAAGCACCTTTTGATGCCAATCCTAAGAAAAAACAGAATATTGATGAAGCCATCGCTTTGATGTCAAAACGATTTAAAGAGAGTGAAATACCACTATTGAATATCATTCCTATTTGTTCGTATATTGATTTTGATGAAAATGGAAATATTGAATATGATATGCGTTGGAACATAGATTTGCTTTCTGATTACTTGATCGAGGCCTTACCCAGTGAAGCGAAGCTGAAGACCGCCAAAGCGATGCAGAGCCAATTCGTTAAGAAGAAATTCGCGCGGACGATAGTGGGAACGTTTACGGCAATAGCTGGTTTAATAGGTGCAGAGCCGATACCTTTCGCTGATTTTCCCATTTTGACCGGCATTCAAGGTTTGATGATTGTGGTGATTGGTTTTATCGCGGATAAAGAAATCAATACAAAAACTGCAAGTGAATTCATTGCGGCATTAGGGATCAATGTTGGAATCGGTCTCCTTGTGAGGGAAGGTGTCAGGGCTGCAGTCCGATTCATCCCAGGAGCTGGTCTAGCGGTTTCAGGTGCGGTAGCGGGCGCGGTCACATATGGAATCGGGCAAGCAGCGATAGCTTACTTTCTCGAAAACAAAGATATTGATCAGGCGAAGGAAGCTTACAAGAACGCGAACAAAGAATATAAAAATGAAGATATTGACTCTTAATGGGCAGATTCAAACCATAAACTACACTAAGGTGATATGATAAAGTGGAGTTCGCAGTTCTGTTTCTGCTGCAAAATGGTTCAGGATTTTGTTTACTACAGAAGGGATGATCTTCATGTCGTTTTTTCATTCACAGAAGCAAAAAGAATATATACAAAAATTAGAGGATGCGATTCAGTCCTTTTCCGGCCGATCTGAAGCGCTTGATGATTCAAAGGGATTTCCTTTTGAAAACATTCAGGAGTTAAAGGAATTCGGATATCCCCAATTAACTTTAGCAAAAGAAGATGGCGGATATGGCGGTTCGTTATATGATTTTCTCCTATGCCAAGAAAAAATAGCCCAATATTGCGGCCCGACAGCCTTAGGAATAGGGTGGCATGTCGGAACGGTCCTATCCTTAACGGAGAAGAGACCATGGGAAAAAGGAGTCATGAATGAATTGTTTGATGAAGTGTCTAAAGGCGCTCTCATCAACACGGCAGCATCTGAGGCTGGAACAGGAAGCCCGACGCGCGGAGGCCGACCGGAAACGATCGCTATCAAAAAGGGTCAACAATGGAATTTGAATGGCAGAAAGACTTTCACTACACTCTCACCCGTCCTTGATATTTTTCTAGTAACGGCATGGGTTCCCGAGGATGAGCAGCTAGGCACATTTTTAATTCATCGTGATGTAATGGGGGTAAGTATAGAAGAAACTTGGGATATGATTTCCATGCAGGGGACAGGAAGTCACGATTTGGTATTAAATGATGTCAGCCTGCCTGAAAAGTATTATGTGATGAAAAGCAATCCTGGTGAAAAAAGAAAGCCTGAAGCGTGGCTATTACATATACCGGCTTGCTACTTGGGTATCGCAGTGGCTGCCAGAAATTACGCAGTCGAATTTGCGAAAACCTATTCTCCCAATAGTTTACCAGGAACAATCAGGGACCTTCCGAATGTTCAACGGACAATCGGGGAGATGGAACTGGAATTGGGCGAAGCACACCATTTCCTCTACTCTGTCGCAGAAAAATGGGTGCGGCACCCTGAAAGTCATGATGAATTATCGAAGCAATTGGGTGCTGTTAAGTTATCGGTCGTCAACAAATCGATTTCCATCGTCGATAAAGCGATGAGAGTCGTCGGTGCCAAAAGCTTACAACGAAATAATCCCCTGCAACGTTACTATAGGGATGTACGAGCAGGACTTCATAATCCTCCGATGGATGATGCGACAATCACCACGCTCGCAAAGTCAGCTCTTTATTAAGTTCGTATTCGGATATTATTTTGATGGCACTGAAATGACTTCGTCGTTTCAGTGTTTTTTTTAGCCTTGAATCATCCGCTTTCTTTGTTGGGTCCCTCTAGCTGCATCTTTTTTTAGTCCAGCATGAAAATTTCACTAGCTTATCATTCTCTATCTTGTTATGATTGATATACCTGTCTAAATCTTCGAAAAATATCGAAAGTTCGGTGTAATAATGAATCTTATGACAAAAGATTTACTGATTAACTTTTTAATTATCCTTTTTCCGATCTTTTTATTGCAAATGAGCTATCTAGTGAAGTACGTATACCGTTTAGATGCATTAAAAGGATCCTTCCTATCGATTTTCCCTATTCTTTCACTTGTTCTATGCATGCTGTTTCCCGTTGTTATAGAAGAGGATTTTGTTTGGGATCTTAGATGGATCCCTTTTCTTTTAGGCGGTTTATATGGAGGCTACCGGCTAGGAATCATATTGATAGTCATCACTCTTCTTATTCGCTATTTATCAGGGGGGGAAAATGGATTTTATATCTCATGCATCACTTTTCCACTCATGGGTGTTTCCTTGTTTTTTATATCTAAATACTATCTAAAAATGTCTGTCAGTAAAAAAATCTGCATTGGTATATCATTAATATTCATTGTTCATAGTCTCACACAGTTTATTTCAACAGTAGTATTTGAACTTACTATCGGTATAAGTCTATGGAAACAATACTTCACGATTCAAGTCATAGGAATCGTTGTTGTGATCATATTATGGGAAGTCATCCTCACTAATTTTCAGGTTCTCGAAAAATTAGTGAAAGCGGAAAAGTTGCAGCTCGTAAGTCATCTGGCTGCAAGCATATCTCATGAAGTCAGAAATCCCCTTACAGTTACCAGGGGATATATTCAAATGTTAAGCGAAGACGTGTCTTCCCACACGAAGGTCAATTATGCAAATATTGCATTGAAGGAATTAGATCGGGCCACAGATGTCATTAATGATTATTTGACGTTTGCTGCCATAAGCCCTGAAAACACAGAGCGATTAAGGGTATCCGAGGAAATTCAGCATGTCGTGAACAACATAAAACCATTGGCTAACAATAATCGAACGGAATTGAAGCTATCCCTAATCGAAGATGGAGCTTATTATGTCATGGGGGAAAGGAAGAAATTCCAGCAGTGCTTGTTCAATATCTTAAAGAATGGCGTAGAATCGATGCACCATGATGGTGAAATATACATACAGTTAATTCGTGCTGCCACCACCATCCAAATTAAGATTCAAGATCAGGGAATTGGGATGACACAGGAACAAATATACCGTTTAGGTGAGCCTTACTTCACGACAAAAAATAAAGGGACGGGATTAGGAATGATGGTTTCATATAGCGTTATCAAAAGCATGGATGGAACGGTACATGTATCAAGTGTACAAGGGAAAGGGACATGTTTCTCTATTAACCTGCCTATACATAGAAACGAGCTGATTTAAGTTTAGTGTAAATTGACGGTTTTAAACTCATAGATTACAATTTAAGTAAACTACCAATATTATGAAATGATTCAATAACGCATTTGATACCTAAGGGAGATGATGAAATGAAATCGCTTACAGATGGACAAATCATTTGGGAACCGACAAAGGAACAAATCGAGCAAACGGTATTGACTCAATATGTGAAATGGTTAAAAGAAAAGAAAGGTTTAACATTTCATGATTATCATGAATTATGGAAATGGTCGGTAGATGAACTGGAGGAATTTTGGGCTTCCATTTGGGAATATTGTGATGTAAAAGCAGCCAGGAAATATGATAGGGTTTTAGCGGAGCAAACAATGCCAGGTGCGAAATGGTTCGAGGGGGCAAGGCTAAATTATGCTGAAAATGCATTAATGAATGATCAAGAAGAAAAAACGGCGATTTTTTTTCGTTCCGAACATATCAGGCAGCAAGAGGTTAGCTGGAAAGAGCTGAAAGAAAAAGTAGCTTCTGTCGCCCATTCATTAAGGAAACTTGGTGTGAAATCCGGTGACCGTGTTGTTGCCTATATGCCGAATATTCCTGAAGCGGTCATAGCTTTCTTGGCAACAGCAAGCATAGGTGCCATCTGGTCCAGTTGCTCACCTGACTTTGGGGCAAGAAGTGTCATAGATCGTTTCAAACAGGTTGAACCGGTTGTATTACTGGCGGTTGATGGGTATCAGTACAATGGAAATGTATATGATAAAACATCAGTCGTCTCACAGCTTATACAGGAATTGGTCACTCTCAAGCATACCGTGTTAGTTCCTTACATAGAAAAAAAGAATTTGGAAGTGAATCTGGCAGATGTGATTCCTTGGGATGACCTTTTAAAAGAAAAGACAGAATTATCTTTTGAAAGTGTTCCGTTCGATCATCCGCTATGGATTCTTTATTCATCAGGTACAACCGGGATGCCAAAACCAATTGTACAAGGGCATGGCGGTATATTATTGGAGCATTTTAAATCAACAAGAATCCATCAAGGCATGGCTTCCGAGGATACTGTATTCTGGTTTACGACGACAGGCTGGATGATGTGGAATCTCCTTATGGGCGGTCTACTTAATGAAGGGACCATCGTCCTTTATGACGGCAGTCCTTCTTTTCCGAATATGAATGCCCTTTGGGAATTGGCGGAAGATACAGGCATGACTTTCTTTGGAACAAGTGCACCTTTCCTTACCAATTCCATGAAGTTGGGAAATAAACCCATGGGAAAATATGATTTATCCAAATTGAAGGCTCTTTTTTCCACTGGAGCTCCATTGTCTGGCGACGGTTATAAATGGGTGTATGAGAATGTCAAGAAGGATATCTGGCTCAGTTCATCCAGTGGCGGAACCGATGTTTGTGCCGGTTTTGTTGGCGGTGTCCCAACATTGCCCGTGAGAATCGGAGAAATACAAGGAAGGGCATTAGGGGTTTGTGCGGAAGCCTTTGATGAGCATGGTCAAACATTGATTAATGAAGTCGGTGAATTGGTCATTACCAAACCGATGCCGTCCATGCCGCTATACTTCTGGAATGATCAAAACGGGTCAAGATACTACGAGAGTTATTTCGATACGTATCCTGGCATATGGAAACATGGTGATTGGATAAAAATCGACGACAAGGGCAGCTGTATCATTTATGGACGTTCCGACTCGACCATCAACCGTTCTGGTGTACGGATGGGAACTAGCGATATCTACCGGGTCGTCGAAGCGATAGACGAGGTGATGGAAAGCCTTGTCATTGATAGGGAAGTGCTTGGCCGGGGTTCCTCACTGTTACTGTTCGTTGTTCTTAAGCCCGGTAAAGCCCTGGATACTTCATTGACGGCAAAAATCAAGGAACAAATCAGAGGGCATGTGTCCCCTCGCTTTATTCCTGACCAAATCCATGTCGTTGAACAAATTCCAAAAACATTGAACGGAAAGAAAATGGAAGTCCCGATTCGTAAAGTGTTATTAGGGTTCGAGTTTGATAAGGTAGTGAATGCAGACTCCATGGGAAATCCAGAATCGCTACAGTTCTTTAAAGAATTAGCTCTCGAGTTGAATGAGAAAAAAATATTCTAGCATTAAGGCGGAGCAAAAAGCTCCGTCTTTTTTAGTTTAATGGGTCTGGTGCTATTTCCCCAACAAGCACTTCTATTTCTGGATATGGGTTTTTATTTTCGAAGTCAATATGAAAATATTTTTACACGATATACGAAAAAGGAAAGCTCATTAGCATAAATCCAGAGCTGCAGGCGTAATAGTTCATGATTATGAATTTCGCTGCCTTTATGAACACCTGGATGACGATAAGAACTATCCAACAGTGTCCCTGTAGGCAATATACGCAATAATGATTCATTATATTTGAATAGTATTCTTATAATTAATTTAGAGGAATCAGTTAGATGGCTATGAAGAAGCAGGAGAAAGGTAAATGGGAAAAGACGTAATATCTTTTGCGAAGGTGCAATCGCAACTTCCATGTGGCGGAGGTGGATTTTCATTCTTTGCAATAATTGGTATGTTTCTGCTGAAAGATAAACCAGAAAGGAAACGGTGCCTATAAATTCGATTACACTGGCTTGATCATTTTTACCATTATAATGATTGCCTTGAATGTATTTATTAATTACGGAGCAGATTAGGATGGACAAGTCCGATTTCAATCGTCCTACTCGTTGCCACAATCATAGGCATTATTATTTAATCGTTGAAAATAGCAAAGATATCGTTCTGATTGACTTTGCTGTATTTCAAAATAAGCCATATACAGGTGGCAAGTTCACTTGGCAGTGCATTCGGCGCCGCGATTTCTTCAGCTGCTGTTTACGGTGGAATAGCAGCAAATTGAAAGCTTGAAACAGCGGCTTCAATAGGGATTTTCGTAAACGTTATATTCGCTGTGCTTTCAATATCATCTATTATCTTTTTGGTGCAAAAGATACCGCTAAAACATCTAATGCTCCTAAAAAATCACCGGCTGGTAGCAACCGGAACCCTATTGCAGAATAATTAGCTGTTGGAAATGTAAAATGCCACATTTAACGGCGTTTTCGAAAAATAATGAAGGGATGAAGAGATTATGAGAAGTGAATTAATGGAAATGCTACAATCCCGTACGGATGAAATGATTGAAATTCGTAGATACCTACATGAAAATCCTGAGCTTTCTTTTAAAGAAGAAAAGACAGCTCAATATATTATCGATTTTTATAAAGAAAAGGACGTAGAAGTTCAATCTAATGTAGGTAATGGATACGGAATTATCGTGACCATTAAAGGTGGAAAGCCTGGAAAAAACATCGGTCTTCGAGCTGATTTTGATGCGCTTCCAATTGTTGAAGAAACGGATATACCCTTTAAATCAAAAAATGAAGGCGTTATGCATGCGTGTGGTCATGATGGCCATACAGCCTACTTGTTAGTCTTAGCGGATTGCCTCATTCAATTAAAAGATGAAATTCCCGGTACAATCAAAATTATTCATCAGCATGCGGAAGAAGTTCCGCCAGGCGGGGCAAAGAGTATTGTAGAATCCGGGGTACTTGACGATTTAGATAATATATTTGGCATCCATCTGCTGCCAATGGATTCAGCAGGAGTTGTTGGTTATCATGCTGGATATTCCTTTAACGGCAGGGCTTATTTGAAATTAAAAATTCAAGGCAGAGGTGGACATGGTTCCTCACCACATCTAGCAAATGATGCCATTGTGGCTGGTGCTCATTTTGTTACAGCTGCTCAAACGATTATTAGCCGTCGATTAAGTCCATTTGATATTGGTGTGATTACTATTGGATCTTTTGATGGAAAAGGAACATTTAATATAATTAAAGACAGCGTAGAGCTTGAAGGCGATATCCGTTATATGACTGTTGAAACAAAAGAAAAAATTGAAAAGGAAGTTAAACGCCTTGTAAAAGGACATGAAGAAGAGTTTGGTGTAACATGTGATCTTACATATACGAATGACTATCCACCTTTATATAATGATCCCGAACTAACAGGAAAAGTTGCTGAGTTTCTTAAGAATGCAAAGGATAAAGATATTAAAGAAGTAATGGAATTTCCAGCAATGCCGCCATCTGAAGACTTTGCTTACTATGCTGAAAAAATCCCTTCCTGTTTCTTTTACATTGCTTGTACACCTAAAGGAGTAGAAAAACCTTATTTTAATCATAATCCTAAATTTGATATCGATGAAGATGCCCTTCTCGTGGCAGCAAAAGCAGTAGGGTATGTTGTTTGTGGTTATTATGAGTTAGATTAAGGAAAAGATTAGAATCATTTGTAAGGTGTGGTTCAGATTACCACAGGATTTGCTGAATTAGATATTTTTATTAGTAAAAAGTAAAACGATTGCGGAGAAAGGCTAATGGCAGTACCTGATAGACGGATTCTCCGTGTGAAGGGAAACTTTCATGCACGGTGCGAGGTAGGGGCTGATTGATTCTATAAATAAAAAATCTAACCACCCTATTACTATGGAAAAGGCAACGATAACTTCGAATTTTCACCTATCTGTAAATAGGGAATGCAAATAAATCAACCCTTTTTATAGAATGAATCAATTGAATTTTTATAAGGGTGTGTTTGGATCATCCTAAACACGCCCTTAAAATATGTCATTTTATCAAGGTAAGGTATAGAATTGATCATACTTTATGGATATGTTTTAAAAGAAGAGGCTAACCAAATTAGAGGCCTGGTTTGACGCTGGTAAAGTGAAATGGGAGATGGTTTCGTTAACACGTCAAGCATTGTGAAAATGAATGCTTGATGATAAATATAAACCTTATTGATCCAAATTATGTTATTCTATTTTTGTTTACAACAGTCCGTCTGAAAAACTGTAAAGGGGGTATAAGGCTTAATGGTTAAGGAAAAAAAAATCAAGCTAAAGAAGCCAAAGAAGTGGTGGGTATGGGTTCTAGCAATAGTCATCATTGCTAATATAGCAGGTAGTGGGGCTGAAGAGGAAGTTGATAAAGAAGAGAAGGCTTCTGATACTGCTGAACTTAGGGAGGAAGCTCCTAGACAATCTTTACTGCTGCAAGGATTTTCGCGAGTCTCGAATTTTCTCTTTTTCCATACATTAATTATGTTAAAACTATAGACTCTATGCCCTTTCCCAACTTTAAAATTTACCCGTATTGTCAATCGGAAAAATGTAAAAATGTTTCGCTTATACATAAGCTTGTTTGGGATTCCTTGCGACATAGAAAAGCTGCTATAAGCTTGTTTTTTCGTAGCTAATAACTTCAAATTATACACTGTTCATAAAGTTCAAACTTGTCCATATTTAATTATCAGAAAATAGAGCTTTTTCAGATAATAATTGAAATATCCATTAAAACCCGATAATATACAACTAGTAGTACAACTCTATATCAGCGGATGAAGATTGTGGGAGAGACTAAACATTGTTTAGCACCGAAGGAGCAAACCCTAAAAAGCAGGGGACTAATCTCTCAGGTAAAAGGACTACAATTGGACGCGTCTCTGAAGAGAGCCATAGGCCACCGAAGGAGCTAAACTCTCAGGTAAAAGGACAGAGGAAGTTAGGAAAATCCCTATCTTTCCTCTGCCTTTTTTTGTACTTGGAAAGATAAAAAGAGAGGAGAGTGCATGGAGATATGTAGATAAATGAGTCTATCCTTTGATTTGTGCAACTAATGGTATATTTTCAAAAAAGGTTGGTAGATCTATTTCAAAAAACTATATCTAGTACCCACCAAGAAAGCGCTTACAGTGATAGGTCAGTCTCCCAGTATGCTAATAATTCACACTCATTGAAGGACTGAACCTTTATAAGGAAAAAATTCCAAGTAGCCTATAAAAGTAGAAAGTGGGGAATCGTATGCAGGAACAAAAGTTGGATAGAGGGTTAAAAAACAGGCACGTACAACTCATAGCTATTGGTGGTGCAATCGGAACGGGATTATTTCTTGGGGCAGGAAAATCTATTCATTTAGCTGGGCCATCAATTCTATTTGCTTACATGATTACAGGCATCATTTGTTTTTTAATCATGCGCGCACTTGGAGAACTACTCTTATCTAATTTGAACTATCATTCCTTTGTTGACTTTGTAAGAGACTATTTAGGTAATATGGCAGCATTTGTAACCGGCTGGACATACTGGTTCTGCTGGATTTCAATCGCAATGGCCGACTTAACAGCAGTTGGACTTTATACTCAGTATTGGTTTCCCTCCGTACCGCAGTGGATGCCTGGATTAATTGCACTAGTCATTCTGCTATTTATGAATCTTGCAACCGTAAAACTTTTTGGCGAAATGGAATTCTGGTTCGCATTAATTAAGGTCATAGCTATTCTAGCATTAATTGTTATCGGTATTTTCATGATTATTAAAGGCTTTTCCACTGATTCAGGCGCAGCAAGTTTCACGAATCTGTGGAGTCACGAAGGTATGTTCCCAAATGGAATAAATGGTTTTGTCCTCTCATTCCAGATGGTAGTGTTTGCGTTTGTGGGCATTGAACTTGTAGGACTTACAGCAGGTGAAACAGAAGATCCAGAAAAAGTTATCCCCAAGGCGATCAATAATATTCCTATTCGGATTATAATTTTCTACATTGGCGCACTTATTGTCATTATGAGTGTTTATCCGTGGAACGCAATCATCCCAACGGAAAGCCCATTCGTTCAAGTATTTGTGGCTGTAGGTATTGCTGGAGCTGCTGGTATCGTTAATTTTGTAGTCCTAACATCGGCTGCTTCGGCATGTAACAGCGCAATCTTCAGTACAAGCCGGATGGTATACTCACTTGCCAAAGATAAAAATGCACCTGTACCGTTTGCAAAACTTAATGACCGTAAAGTACCTTCCAATGCATTGTTCTTTTCAACTGTTGTCATTTTAATTTCTGTTGTTTTGAATTATTTAATGCCTGAAGGAGTATTTACCTTGATTACAAGTATTTCTACCGTATGTTTCATCTTTATTTGGGGAATTACAGTCATCAGTCATTTGAAATACCGTAAAACAAGACCAGATCTAGTGAAAAAGAACAAATTTAAATTACCACTTTATCCAATTTCCAATTACTTGATCCTTGTTTTCCTAGCGTTCGTCCTTGTTGTTCTTGCACTTGCGGACGACACTCGTGTTGCCTTATTCGTTACTCCTGTTTGGTTCATTATGCTGATTGCGATTTATAAGATGCGCATAACGAAGGTGGATCAGGAGAATCAGAGAGAGGTAGCGGGGAATTAAGAGGCAAGAAATCCTTTGATTCTATTTGCTGTGTTTGTCCAGATAGTTGCCGCTCCATTTTTTCCAACTCGGTGAGTAAAAAATCTGCCCGTTTTAAAAAGCCAAAGATATCTGGTTGATTCTATGATAATTCGAAATAAATATTTTAGAATAGTATTGTTAGCGCTTTCAAAAATGCTTGACATAATTAATCGCAACTACTATTCTAAATGTACCAAATTGAATAAGCGGATGACAGTTGTGGGAGAGTGCAATGCGACACAAGCCACCGAAGGAGCAAGTTCCAAAAAGACCCTTGGAATAAATCTCTCAGGTAGATGGAACCACAACTGGACGCACCTCTGGAGAGCGCGTATAAACATGTACGCCACCAAAGGGGAAAGGCTCTATTAAAAAATGGAGCTAAACTCTCAGGTAAAAGGACAGAGAAGGGTAGAGAACGTGAACGCTACGTTACCCTTTTCTGTCCTTTTTTGCGTGCAAAAAAGGTAGTAAATCACACTGTTTTTAACAGTCTTCATAGAAAAGTAGCTGTAGCGGGAAAGAGATTTTAGTGTCTCGAACCACATTAAAATTCAGAATAATTAAAAAATGTCTAGGAGGAAAATAAAATGAGTTTAAAACAAAATGATTTAACCATTTTTGCAGCGATTGAGAAGGAAGGACAACGTCAACATCAAACCCTGGAATTAATTGCATCAGAAAACTTCGTTAGCCCAGATGTATTAGAGGCAATGGGAAGCGTGATGACAAATAAATATGCAGAAGGTTATCCAGGAAAGCGCTATTATGGTGGATGTGAATTTGTCGATGTGGCAGAACAAGCAGCTATTGAGCGCTTAACAAAGCTTTTTGGTGCAAAATATGCAAATGTTCAGCCTCACTCAGGTGCACAAGCCAATTTCGCAGTTTTTTTCGCACTGCTGCAGCCTGGTGATAAAGTGATGGGAATGAACCTTTCACATGGTGGCCACTTAACTCATGGAAGTCCAGTCAGCGTTTCAGGAAAATGGTTTGAAGTTGTGTCTTATGGAGTTAGAGAAGATACTCAGTTAATTGATTATGATGAGTTGGAAGCTATCGCAAAGAAAGAAAAACCTAAATTGATTATTGCTGGGACAAGTGCCTATCCAAGAACGATTAATTTTGCACGATTTAGAGAAATTGCCGATCAAGTTGGTGCAAAACTTATGGTGGATATGGCTCATATAGCCGGGCTGGTAGCAACTGGTCTTCACCCATCCCCAATCCCATATGCAGATGTTGTGACAAGTACAACTCATAAAACATTGAGAGGTCCGCGGGGGGGGATCATTTTAACGAACGATGAAGAAATTATCAAAGCGATTAATAAATCTGTGTTCCCAGGAATTCAAGGCGGCCCACTCATGCATATCATTGCAGCAAAAGCGGTTGCTTTCAACGAGGCTTTACAACCAAGCTTTAAGGATTATGCGAAACAAGTCATTGAAAATGCTGCAACACTTGGCGAAACATTAAAAAATGAGGGTGCAGCCCTTGTTTCTGGTGGAACAGATAATCATATTGTCCTTTTAGATTTGCGTCCTTGGAATTTAACAGGGAAAGAAGCAGAGAAACTATTAGAAGAAGCGGGCATTACCGTTAATAAAAATACGATTCCCTATGATCCAGAAAAGCCATTTGTTACGAGCGGTATCCGAATGGGAACAGCAGCTTTAACGACTCGAGGCATGAAGAAAGAAGAAATGGTGAAAATTGGTGAAGTGATTGCAACTGTTCTAAAGAGTAAAGGGAATAAAGACGTTCTTCAGAAAGCAAGAGAAACAACCAAAGGGATTTGTGATGGTTATCCGTTATTTCAACAGCCCATTACTGTGTAAGAAAGGGGTAGCTCAATGGAATTATTCCTTTGCAGAAACCTGAGCAACTGCCATGGCAGCGAGATACTACTAGCAATAAAGAAACCTGTAACAGTTGAACTATTTTGCAAAAAATCATAATTGGGGGTAAATCATGGGTACTGAAACAGCATTAAAGCAAACACCGCTTTTTGAAGTATATAAAAAATACGGAGCAAAAGTTATTGATTTTGGTGGCTGGGCTCTGCCAGTTCAATTTACTAGCATTTTAGAAGAGCATGAAGCTGTTCGAACTGAAGCAGGACTTTTTGATGTTTCTCATATGGGAGAAGTACTTGTGGAAGGGAAAGATGCCGAGAGTTATATTAATTACCTTGTTACAAACGATGTAACAAAGCTTGGCATCAATCAAGCACAGTATACCGCAATGTGTTATCCAGACGGTGGAACGGTCGATGATTTATTAGTTTATAAATTAGGAAATGAAAAATATTTACTTGTCATTAATGCTGCAAACATTGAGAAAGATTACGAATGGATGAAGCAGCATGTAAAAGGAGAGATGGAGCTCCAAAATATTTCGGAAGACATCGCTCAGCTTGCCATCCAAGGTCCAAAGGCAGAAAGCATTTTGCAAAAGTTAACGGAAATAGATTTATCAGAAATTGGCTCTTTTAAATTTGCCCAACATGTCAACATCTCGGGGATTTCCGACGTACTTGTATCCCGTACAGGTTACACAGGAGAAAATGGATATGAGCTTTATTTATCTGCAGACAAAGCAGTAGCACTTTGGGAAAAGATCTTAGAAACAGGAGCCACGAGTGGATTAAAACCATGCGGACTTGGTGCACGGGACACGCTTCGGCTGGAAGCACGTCTTGCACTCTATGGCCAAGAACTAAGTAACGATATCAGCCCGCTTGAAGCAGGAATCGGCTTTGTCGTAAAGACGAACAAAGAAAGTGACTTTATCGGAAAATCTGCTCTTACAGAACAAAAAGAAACGGGATTAAAACGAAAATTAGTAGGGATTGAAGTAACAGGCCGGGGGATTCCGCGTCATGGTTACAAGGTAATTTCTAAAGATGGAGAGGAAATAGGTATTGTTACATCAGGAACACAATCACCATCTTTGAAGAAAAGCTTAGGTCTTGCCTTGGTATCAGCCGATCAAGCTGAAGTGGGGACACCGATAAAAGTGGAAATCCGAAATAAACAGATTGAAGCCGTTATTGTTAATGCACCATTCTACAAAAGGTAAGCGGAAATATTTTAATAGAGTTATCGTGTAGTTTTCATGAGTCGATATCCGTTACCTTGCATGCAGCCTAAAATCGACTACCTAAGAGCAAAATCACCTAATTACATTCTGAATTATGGGAATAGTTGAAAAATAAAAAAAGAAAAGAAAAGGGGAAAATACAATGACGAAATTATTATCAAGTTTACGATATAGCAAAGAACATGAGTGGGTGCAACAATTAGAAGGAAATCGTGTACGTATTGGAATCTCTGATTATGCACAAAAGGCGTTAGGTGATATCGTCTTTGTTGAAAATCCAGCGATTGATGATGAAGTAACTGTCAATGAATCGATGGGAACGATCGAGTCAGTTAAAGCCGTTTCCGAACTTTACTCACCTGTTTCAGGTACGGTAGTTACTGTAAACGAAGAGTTAGAAGGCGCTCCAGAGACGATTAACGAGCATCCATTTGAAGCAGGGTGGTTAGTCGAAGTAGAAATGTCCAATCCAGAAGAATTAGATTCACTTCTAAACGAAGATGAATATCAAGCATTTACTAATGAAGGAGAGGAATAATATGACAGCCACTTATAGATACCTTCCTGATACGAAACAGGACCAAGAGGAAATGCTCAAATTTTTAAATATTTCTTCTATAGATGAGTTATTTGAAGATATTCCAGCTGAAATTAGCCTGCAGGATGAGCTATACATTCCAGAGGCGGTTCCTGAACCGCTTCTTTTGAAAAAAATGAACCAGCTTGCTACAAAAAACAAAAATGCAAATCATTACCCAACTTTCCTAGGTGCGGGTACATATGATCACTATATTCCAAGTGTGGTAAATCATATGATTTCACGTTCCGAATTTTACACAGCTTATACACCCTACCAACCGGAAATCAGTCAAGGTGAATTACAAGCGATTTTTGAATTTCAAACGATGGTTTGTGAGTTGACAGGAATGGATGTGGCTAACTCTTCCATGTACGATGGTTTTACAGCGCTTGCAGAAGCTGCATCACTAGCCGTTGCATCTACAAGACGTTCAAAAGTACTTGTATCCAAAGCGGTACATCCTGAATCCCGTGCTATTTTACATACAGTAGCTGGCGGTCCGGGATACACAGCTGAGGAAGTAAATCTTGCTGATGAGGTTACAGATTTAGGGAAGCTGCAAGAACAAATCGATAAGGACACTGCTGCGGTAATTGTTCAATATCCAAATTTCTTCGGTTCCATTGAGGATTTAAAAGCAATTAAGAAAATTGCGGAAGAAAAAGGTGCCCTTTTAATCGTAAGCGCCAATCCTCTTGCACTAGCACTCTTGCAGGCTCCTGGGAAACTTGGGGCAGATATTGTGATCGGTGATATGCAGCCATTAGGAATCCCGATGTCCTTTGGTGGTCCACACTGCGGCTATTTTGCGGTAAGTAAGAAACTCATGCGCAAAATCCCAGGACGTATTGTAGGGCAAACAGCAGATGAAAAAGGACAACGTGGGTTTGTGTTAACACTGCAAGCACGTGAACAGCATATTCGCCGTGATAAAGCCTCATCTAATATTTGTTCCAACCAGGCATTAAATGCTCTTGCCTCCTCTATTTGTATGACATCACTTGGAAAGCAAGGGATTCGTCAAATGGCACAGCTAAACATTGAGAAAGCTGATTACATGGCGAAAACTTTAGAACAGAAGGGCTTTACCATAATCAATGAAGCACCATTCTTCAATGAGTTTATAGTCGGGCTTCCTCGACCGGTAAAGGAAGTCAATGCAAAACTTCTTAAGGCGGGTATTATCGGTGGATTTGATTTAGAAAGTGATTACGGCTTTGGAAATCAAATGCTGCTAGCTGTGACTGAGCAGCGAACAAAAGAAGAAATTGACCAATTTGTTGATGCTTTGGAGGCGATTGTAAATGGTTGAATATAATGAGTTGATTTTTGAAATAAGTCGTCCAGGACGTGTAGGTTCAAGTATTCCGGATAGTGACGTTGACTATGTTGATATAAATGACAAATTTCCAAAGCATTTAATTCGTGACGAACCGGCGGAGCTCCCAGAAGTATCAGAGTTGCAGCTTGTCCGCCATTACACAGCGCTTTCTAATAAAAACCATGGGATCGATAATGGATTCTATCCACTGGGTTCTTGTACGATGAAGTACAATCCGAAAATAAATGAAGATGTGGCACGTCTGGAAGGCTTTAGCCGCATTCATCCATATCAGCCCGTTGAAACAGTACAGGGTGCATTAGAAGTTTTATATGAATTACAAGAAGAGCTAGCTGTCATTACAGGAATGGATGCTGTAACTTTACAGCCATCTGCAGGGGCTCAAGGGGAATGGACAGGTTTAATGATGGTTAAGGCGTATCATTCTCAAAAAGGTGAAACCAGAACGAAAGTACTTGTTCCAGACTCCGCGCACGGTACAAATCCTGCAAGTGCAAGTGTTGCTGGTTTTCAAACGATCACGATCCCATCCGATAAAAATGGATTAGTTGATCTAGAAGAATTAAAGAAACATGTGGGACCTGATACAGCTGCGCTAATGTTGACGAATCCGAATACCCTTGGACTTTTTGAAAAAGAAATTGTGGAAATCGCCCAGGTTGTCCATGAAGCAGGGGGCCTATTATATTATGACGGAGCGAATGCCAATGCCATTTTAGGTAAAACAACACCAGGTCAAATGGGCTTTGACATCGTGCACTTAAATCTTCACAAAACATTTACGACGCCTCATGGAGGTGGCGGTCCAGGGGCAGGCCCTGTCGGTGTGAAAGAGAAACTTACTCCTTACTTGCCAGTGCCGCGCATAGAAAAAGAAGGTGATAAATATGTGCTGAACGCTAATTATCCGCACTCTATCGGAAGGGTAAAAGGGTATTATGGAAACTTCGGAATTCTCCTGCGGGCGTATACTTATATTCGCACGATGGGGCCTGTTGGGCTTCGCCAAGTATCAGAAAGTGCTGTGCTTCATGCTAATTACCTTCGTAAAAGATTGGAGCCATACTTTGAAGCGCCATATTTACAAATTTGCAAGCATGAATTTGTCCTATCCGGATCCAGACAGAAAAAGCTAGGTGTAAGAACGCTTGATATAGCAAAACGCCTGCTAGATTTCGGCTACCATCCGCCGACCATCTATTTCCCGTTAAATGTTGAGGAATGTTTGATGATTGAACCGACAGAAACAGAGTCGAAAGAAACACTCGATGCATTTGCGGAGGTAATGATTACAATTGCCAAAGAAGTGGAAGAAAACCCAGGGGTTGTTTTAGAAGCACCACATACTACAGTGATTGGGCGATTGGATGAGGTCCAAGCAGCTAGACAACCAATCTTGCGTTATTCCAAAGAGGAAGTAGTAGAGGAAGAAACGGTAAAGTCATAAATAAATGCTTGAACATGACCACCAAGGATGAAAATAAAGAGAAGAATCTCATTATTTCATTCATGGTGGTTTCATATAAGCGCGTGTAAAAAGGATGACAAAAAGAGCCAAGAAGTGCAAGGAGAAATAGCCTTGAGAACCAAAAAGTCAGAGGAGCGGAGAAACTCAATCAGTCTTTTTATAGGACTATTGAACAACCTCTTTAAAGCTAAAATTACATCTGCTCATAGGAGTGAGAAATAAAATGTCCATCAGTAATCTTCGTAAACCAGAATGGCTTAAAATTAAATTAAATACGAATGAACAATATACAGGCTTAAAGAAAATGATGCGTGAAAAAAAACTTCATACTGTTTGTGAAGAAGCAAGATGTCCTAATATTCATGAATGCTGGGCGGTACGAAAAACGGCAACTTTCATGATTTTAGGAAGTGTTTGTACCCGAGCTTGCAGGTTCTGTGCAGTTCAAACAGGGCTACCATCAGAACTTGATTGGGAAGAGCCCGAACGTGTCGCAGAATCAGTAAAGCAAATGAACCTAAAACATGTGGTGATTACCGCTGTTGCTCGTGATGATTTAAAAGACGGCGGAGCAAAGGTATTTGCAGAAACTGTAAAGGCAGTGAGGCGGCAAAATCCATTTTGCAGCATTGAAGTTCTCCCCTCAGATCTGAATGGGGAATATGACAGCTTAAAAACATTAATGGATACAAGGCCAGACATTTTGAATCACAACATTGAAACAGTAAAACGCTTATCCCAAAAAGTTCGTGCACGTGCAACATACGAACGTTCATTAGAGTTTTTAAGGCGGGCAAAGCAAATGAATTCCACTATCCCTACGAAATCAAGCATTATGATTGGTCTAGGAGAAACAAAAGAAGAAATTATGGAAACAATGGATGATCTTCGTGCTAACGATGTAGACATCATGACTATTGGTCAATATTTGCAGCCGACTAAACGACATTTGAAGGTCGAAAAATATTGGAGTCCAGAAGAGTTTGAAGAACTGAAAAACATTGCCATGTCAAAAGGGTTTAGTCATTGCGAAGCCGGTCCGCTTGTTCGCTCCTCCTATCATGCAGATGAACAAGTCCGTGCAACTAAGGCTAATGCGTAATCATTTTTCAATAATCCATTAAGAAAGGGGAGAATCAGATGATAGTCAAAATAAAGATAACAGAGGCAGCTATGAATAAACTGCAGGAAATGACATGTAAGGGTGCGCAAGTTCCTCGCATTGACGCTGATATTGCCGGCGGCTGCGGGGTGTCGGTGAAGTTCTCCCTCTTATTGGACGAGCCCCGCAGAAACGATGTAATTATTGAATATGAGGGAGTTCAGCTTAGATTAGATCATTTTACAAAACGTTATTTAGATGAAGAAACACAAATTGATTATATAGAAGATAGTGGCTTTATTGTTGGAGAAAGCTTTGCATCCAATGCATGTGCCATTGAAATAATTTAAAGTATCATGATCGTTTACCTATTAATAGAATAGATCGTGTTTAATAAGTTAGTTGTTATCTTAGACTATCGATATATCTCTATGGTTATGAAAACAAAAGGGGGTAGTATTAGGTGAATCAAAAATATGACGTTGTTATCATCGGTGGGGGCACCGGTGGATATGTTGCGGCCATTCGTGCGTCTCAATTAGGATTAAAAACGGCGGTAGTTGAACAAGGTAAACTTGGTGGAACATGCCTTCATGCAGGTTGTATTCCAAGTAAAGCATTATTAAGAAGTGCAGAGATATATTCGAATGCAAAAAATGCAGATAAATATGGTGTTATTGCACCGGAAGTTGGACTGGACTTCTCAAAAGTACAGGCCAGGAAAGAAGAAATTACTGAACGCTTATTTAAAGGTGTACAACATTTAATGAAAAAAGGGAAAATAGATGTGTTTGAAGGGAAAGGGAGTATTTTACAGTCAAGAGATGTTTTAGTGAGATTTAATAATGATGAACGGGAAACAATATTAAGCTCTCGAAATATTTTAATAGCTACAGGATCTCGTCCAAGGACATTACCCGGCCTAGAAGCAGATGGCGAATATGTGATGACATCGGATGAAGCGCTACAAATGAAAGAGCTCCCAAATTCCATCATTATTGTCGGCGGCGGTGTTATTGGAATAGAATGGGCTTCGATGCTTATTGACTTTGGATTAGAAGTGACTGTGATTGAGTATGCCGAGCGCATTTTACCGACGGAAGATAAAGATATTTCAAAGGAAGTACAGCGACTAATGAAGAAAAAAGGTGTGAAAATCGTAACAGGGGCAAAGGTGCTTCCAGAATCGTTAGAAAAAGGTGACGGTGTCTCTATAAAGGCGGAATATAAAGGAAAAGACACGTCATTTTCAGCAGAAAAATTATTAGTATCTGTCGGAAGATTAGCAAACATAGAAGGCATTCACCTTGAAAATACCAAAGTTGAAGTCGAACGTGTGATTCAAACAAATGAGTTTTATCAAACGAATGAGCCTAGCATTTATGCAATTGGAGATGTGATTGGAGGATTACAGCTTGCCCATGTTGCTTCACATGAAGGGATCATCGCCATTGAACATATGGCAGGAGAAAAACCAGTGCCACTTGATCAATCTCTTGTTTCCAAATGCATATATAGTAACCCGGAGGTAGCTAGTGTTGGGTTAACAGAAGAAGATGCGAAGGAGAAAGGGTATCAAGTAAAAACAGGGAAGTTCTCCTTCCGTGCGATTGGAAAGGCTCTTGTTTTTGGTGAATCAGACGGTTTTGTCAAACTCGTTGTTGAAGAAGAATCTAGTAAGTTGTTAGGAGCGCATATGGTTGGGCCACATGTAACCGATATGATTTCGGAAGCTGGTCTTGCACGAGTATTAAATGCAACAGCTATGGATATTGCGCATACGATACACCCTCACCCTACATTAGCGGAAGCAATTGGGGAAGCTGCCCTAGCTGTATATGGTAAGGAAATACACTCATAGATATAAAGGATAGTAAAAGAAGAGTTGAATACTTCTTCCTTCATGGGGGAAGGCGAACCATTTGATAGGTGGGAGAAGCAAGGTATCAAGTAGTATCACTATAAAAACTGGTGATGTGAAATCATGGAAGGAAAAGCGTCAGTCAGTAAAAAAATTTTAAGGTCCATCGCCCTCCCTCACCGTAGTTCAAGATTGCTAGAAATGAAATTGTAGTAACGGTATTGTTCGGACACCTATAGCGGTTGAGTTTAGCCATCATTCTGAATTCGAAAGTTTTTACATATTTTTATTACAAATTTAAAGGATGGTGAGAGTCCATTGTATCAAGTAGTGAATGTTAATCGTGCTAAATTATTAATATCTTGTCCAGAGAAACCAGGTATTATCTCGGCCGTATCTAACCTTTTATTAGAAAACAGAGCAAATGTTGTTCATTTTGACCAACATACGACGGATCCACAAGCTGGTATGTTTTTTATGAGAATCGAATTTGATTTAAACGACTTTGATGCTTCCTATGCAAAACTTGAAGAGGACTTACATGTGCTGGCCCAGGCTTATGCGATGGAATGGAGCTTAAGCGGCAATAATAAAAGAAAACGAATGGCCATCTTTGTATCCAAAATGGATCACTGTCTTATGGAGCTTATATGGCGTTGGAAATCGAATGAACTTCCAGTGGAAATTCCGATGGTGATCAGTAATCATCCTGATTTAAAAAAAATAGTAGAAAGTTATGGCATACCTTATTATCATATTCCTTTAGCTCATGAAACGAAGCAACAAGCAGAACAGAAAGCAATAGATCTATTGAAAGGGAAAGTAGACTTTATTGCCTTGGCTAGATATATGCAAATTCTTTCCCCAACCTTTGTATCGGAGTTCCCAAATCAAATTATTAACATTCATCATTCTTTCTTACCGGCGTTTGTCGGTGCAAACCCTTATGCGAGGGCCTATAACCGTGGTGTAAAGTTAATTGGGGCAACTGCTCATTATGTTACGAATGATCTTGATGAAGGACCCATTATTCAGCAAGATGTAAAGCGGGTTAATCATAGACATACAATCGAAGAATTAAAGGTTACCGGAAGTCATGTGGAAAGACAGGTTCTTGCCCAAGCTGTTTCTTGGCATATTGAAGATAGAGTTATTATTCATGGTAATAAAACAATCGTGTTTGAGTGAATACAATATTATGATGCTTCAAAGATAGGAGATAAACTTTACACTATTTTTAGAGATTTTTCTCTACTAATTCTATTAGAGCAGACAAAATCCTCGACCTTATGAGTATTTTGTCATATCTCAAAAGGGACATCATTACTATTTATTCCTATATTAATGCCACATTTCAATCTCTATTATAATTGAATTAATTCCATAAAAGGGTTTGCCTTCGTTTACCTAAACGAATAACAGCTTGATTCATTTTGTACATTTGTTGATTGAGCCGATTCACTGCTAATTTCGGAGGATTATAAATATAAACAAGCATTGTAAGTTCGAAATGTACTTTACCTTTTTCGCCTGTTCGATAACTGAAATTATTATTAGTTGAATAAACTCTTTTTTAAGCATTGACGCACTCAACGGCCGTTCTCGTCTTGTAAAGCTTTTTCCCTGCTTCTGACCCGTAATGTAACCGGGACGGCCACACCAATCGCAGTGTATGGAGTTTTGTACGATTTCAATGATCCTGTAAAGGTGACTTATCACAGCTGAGTTATGTGCAAGTTGTGAGAGATTCGGTAGGTTTCCTTGGCTTAATCGTGTTCAAAATTAAAAGATTAGGCTCTTTCACGAATAAGGGCGAAAGAAGAACAAAAAGCGGCATAATGAAGACGGTTAAACAAATCTTTTCCCAGAAAAGGGGCATATCACGATGAAATACAGATCTGCATTCGATATAATCGGTCCCGTCATGATTGGACCTTCAAGCTCACATACAGCAGGAGCTGCCAGAATTGGCAGAGTAGCACGGACATTATTCGGAAAGCAACCGAAGAAAGCCATTATTTCTTTATATGGTTCTTTTGCAAAAACATTCAGGGGACACGGTACAGATGTCGCTGTGGTAGGCGGGATATTGGATTTCGATACGGATGATGAACGAATCCCTGCCTCTTTAACGATAGCGGAAGAAGCCGGCATGGAAGTTACCTTTACAATCGAGGATACTGTGATGGATCATCCTAATACAGTCAAGATCAGACTGTTCGACGAAGATAAAGAATTGGAACTTGTTGGGATCTCGATTGGCGGCGGAACGATAGAAATAACGGAATTGAATACGTTCAAGCTTAAATTGTCGGGTGAAAACCCAGCCATTTTAGTCGTGCATAACGATGTGTTTGGAATCATATCTTCCGTTTCGACAGTATTGGCGAATCATGAAATTAACATTGGACATATGGAAGTTTCACGGAAAGAAAAAGGTCAAATGGCCCTCATGGTGATTGAAGTCGATCAGAAAATCAAGAGCGATGTCATGAAGGGAATTGAAGGATTGGAAAACGTGTCGCAAGTCATAAGGATGGTTGAATGATAATCAGTAAAAGTGTTGGCATAGATATGGAGGTAAAAACATGTTCCGAAATGTAGCAGAGTTGGTTGAACTTGCTGAAAGTAAAAATGTAAAAATCTCGGAAATCATGATTTTACAAGAAATGGAGTTCTCAAGCCTGTCGAGAGAACAGATCATTGAAAAGATGGACAGGAATTTGACAGTAATGGAACAAGCGGTGGAGAGAGGTCTGAAAGGTGTGCAATCCGTTACAGGCCTAACGGGCGGGGATGCCGTTCTTTTGCAAAATTATATCAAGTCGGGCAAGGCGCTTGCAGGCAATTTATTATTGGATGCCGTCAGTAAAGCTGTTGCGACGAACGAAGTGAATGCAGCAATGGGAATGATTTGTGCCACTCCGACTGCCGGTTCGGCAGGCGTTGTTCCCGGTACATTATTTGCCGTGAAAGAAAAATTAAACCCGACCCGAGCAGAGATGATCGAATTTCTTTTCACTTCCGCTGCCTTCGGTTTCGTGGTCGCAAACAACGCTTCCATTTCTGGAGCGGCTGGTGGCTGCCAAGCAGAAGTGGGCTCGGCAAGTGGAATGGCCGCGGCTGCGATAGTAGAACTGGCCGGCGGTACACCGAGCCAAGCCGCAGAAGCGATGGCGATCACATTGAAAAATATGCTTGGACTGGTTTGTGATCCAGTGGCTGGATTGGTTGAAGTTCCTTGCGTGAAACGTAACGCAATGGGTGCATCCAATGCGATAACGGCAGCTGATATGGCACTTGCAGGCATTACGAGCCGCATTCCATGTGACGAAGTTATCGATGCCATGTATAAAATAGGATTGACCATGCCGGTTGCACTTCGTGAAACAGCAGAGGGCGGGCTGGCTGCGACTCCTACTGGGCGTAGATTGGCAAAGGAAATTTTCGGTTCATATAAATAAACCTATACCTTGAGCTCAGTTATGAAATCACGTCCAACAAAGTTTAATTGAAAAATTGGAACAAAAAATTCAATCCTTAAAAAAGGATAAATTATAAAGTGGAAGAAAAAGTCTTATTTCGTGTTAAGCCTGAGTCTTTTAATTGCCTGTGTAGTATGGAGCCAGATGGGAGCGTTTTTGGTACACATCTTTTTTGGATTAAATATTAAAGCAAATAATTAAATAACTACTGTTAAACATAAGTATAAAATGTAAATTTCACAACGCGAAGAGTGAAGATTCCCATTTAATTTTTTTTCGTTGGCATCCTTTCTGAAAAAAGAACTAGCAATTAGCTAGTTCTTTTCCATATCAAAACTTCTCCTATATCTTTAGTCTAAACCATACACATAAACATTTGTCCTGCGAAAATAGGTCAGACCTTTTGAACGGGAACTTGAATTTCAAAGGTAATCTCGTTTGGTTTATCTGTGATCGTAATATCAACATGCATAATTTGCAGCGCATCGCCGGTAATTTGATAACCACCTTCATCAAGATAATCAAATATTTTACTCAAGCTTTCGCTTCGGTTCCATAGTAATTCTCCGTTATATCGGATACACGCAAATAACCCAGCCGGAACGATCCGTTGGTACTGTTTTGGTATTTTTTCTTTACTTTTTGCCACAACGAAAATGACTGATGGTTCTTCAAAACGTTTAGTTCTAAGATCCGCTTCCTGGATGAGAATGCCTAGTCTGTTACTGGCCAGAATCGGTGTCTTCTCAGCAAGCATATTTTCTAGCCTTATAACACCATAACAGAGTTCCAAATTAGTATTGATTTTTTCATTCAATGTAATTAACTTCCTGCGTCCTAATTCACGAAACATAACCGTTTGAAGTTCCTTTTCTCTTGCTACGTGATCCAAATATACAATTTTTTCCCGGATATTTTCCTCCAAGTCTGTTAATTCGTTCAGCTTTGAAACAAGATCTGCGTGCTTTGCTTTAAGAATGTCCAAAGACTTACTAAAATTGCGTTCATTGAAATAATCCTTTATTTCGTCCGTACTCATTCCAAGTTGCCGTAATTCTTTGATGGTTCCTAAAACCTCGTACTGGAAAATAGAATAATAGCGGTATCCCGAATGTGAATCGATATATTGCGGCTTGAATAAGTTAATCCGATCATAATGGCGCAAGGTCTCCGCAGTCATCCCTCGTAACTTTGCCATCTCACCAATTGTTAATTTTTCTTTCAGTTTAATCGCCCCCTTAAAAAATATAATACAGGTGTTGACCTTTGTGTTACAACAACCTTTATAATCAAAATACACAATAATTTAAATCTTCTGAGTATTCTTTATAAATGTGAGGGAGCTGATTATGAAACGGAAGAAACTTGCTAGAACACTTACTTTGTCACAGGTTGTTTTTTTAGGGATTGCTTGGAATAACCCCATGGTATTTTTTAATACCTATGGAATAGCTACCGTAACCTCACATGGTGTAATTACGGGTGCGTACATTATTGCATTTCTAGCGATACTGTTTACAGCCCTCAGCTACGGAAAGATGGCAAAAGCATATCCTATCTCAGGTTCAGCTTATACATTTACTCAAAAGTCTATTAATTCTGAAGTTGGGTTTCTTGTAGGTTGGACAATTATGCTTGATTATATTTTAACACCTATGGTGACGTGTTTGATGTCCACTGTCTTTTTAAGTGCAGTGTTTCCAGGGATTCCACATTATGTGTGGATTATTCTTTTAACTACTATCATAGTTGTACCAAGCATACTAGGGGTAAAGACATCAGCATCCGCAAGTAAAATTTTCGTTATTGCTCAAATCATTTTCGTTTGTTTTTTCTGGATATTAACCGTCAAAAATTTATTAGATGGAGTTGGGACAGGAACTCTTTTCTCGAGTAAACCATTATTCAATTCAGAGGTTCCCTTGTCAGTAATCTTAGCAGGCTCTTCAATTCTTTGTTTTAGTTTCCTTGGTTTTGACTCACTTACTACCTTGTCAGAGGAAACAATCAATCCTGAAAAAACCATCCCAAGAGCTATTATCATAATGTTGCTATTAATAGGGGTTTTGTATATTGGCTCATCCTACTTAGCACAATTGGTCTATCCGGGTTTTTCATTTGAAAACACTGATTCAGCAGCCATGGAAATCGCTATACTTGTTGGAGGAAACCTATTTAAATCATTATTTATTACTGCGGTAATTATTGGTAACTTTTCTTCAGGAGTTGCTTCAATTACAAGCGCATCACGTGTGTTATATGCAATGGGCCGGGATTCAGTATTGCCTGAAAATCTATTTGGTTATATTCATCCCAAATTTAAAACACCGTCACACGGTATTATCGTGATAGGAATAATTTCTTTACTAGGCGTCGTGTTAACTCTGGAGCAAGTCATCAAGTTTATCAATTTTGGAGGGCTCATTGCTTTTACATCTGTTAATCTATCTGTCATCGCCCATTATTTTATAAAAAATCAGAAACGATCTTTTAACGATTGCATAAGGTATTTATTTTTACCGTTCATTGGCGCAGTATTTACTATGTGGTTATGGTCACATTTAGAAATAGAGGCATTGATTCTTGGAGGCATTTGGGTGATATGTGGCTTAGCATATCTTCTTTATATGACAAATTTTTTCCGCAAGCCTCTTCCTGAGTTTCATTTTGATGAGGAGATCATTCCTCAAGAGGTAGAAGATATGAATGAAAAAATTCTTTCCCAAAAGGTAGAAGACTTTTAATCCGTTTTTTACACTGAAGTAAGTATATGTAACTAAAGGAGGTGTGAATATTTTGAAAATAAGGAAAAATGAAAGCGTTACCTATTTTTAAAGCGGGATTGTTAAAGTAAGAATAACGAACAGGAGGTTTTTTCAAATTGTTGAAGCTGAAAAAGTTTATAAACGGTGAGTGGATGGATTCTTTGAGTAAACAAACGAGTAATGTTGTTAACCCCGCAAACGGCAAGATCATTGCGGAGGCTCCCAACGGAAATGCAGAAGATGCCCGGATGGCCATTGATGCGGCACGAACCGCATTTGATTCCGGGATTTGGTCAGACCTGCAGGCTTCGGAACGGGCTTCCTATTTATTTAAAATAGCAGAGAAAATTGAAGAACATGCATCTGAGCTTAGCCAACTTGAAACAGCCAATACCGGAAAACCTCTTAAAGAAGCAGAGTTTGACATTGCGGATGCAGCGGATTGTTTTCGTTATTATGCCGGCTTAGTCACAAAACCGGACGGCCAAACGTATCCTGTTTCCGGTCCTGTACAGGCCATGGTTGTTCGAGAGCCGGTAGGGGTATGTGGACTGATCGCTCCGTGGAATTTTCCTTTACTGACTGGAGCTTGGAAAATAGCCCCTGCCCTTGCTGCAGGAAATACGATTGTATTTAAAACATCCGAGGTCACTCCGATTACAACTACTAAATTATTTGAGATTATCGAAGAAGTTGGCATACCAGATGGCGTTGCAAATCTAGTTATGGGTGGTGGTGCAACAGTAGGAAATGAACTAGCGGAAAGCGATAAAGTTGATATGGTTTCGTTCACTGGCAGTACATCGACAGGCAGAAGCATCATGAAAGCAGCAGCTGGAAATATTAAAAACATTGCACTCGAATTAGGCGGCAAGTCACCAAACATCGTTTTTGCCGACGCAGACTTTGAGACAGCTCTAGATTATGCTTTATATGGTATTTTTGTCAACGCCGGCCAAATTTGTAATGCAGGATCGCGTTTGCTGCTGGAAGAGAGCATTCACGACAAGTTTATCGATAGCCTGATAGAGAAAGCGAAAAAGATCCGGGTCGGCCCTGGTGATCATCCGTCTACACAAATGGGTGCTCTTGTCAGTGAAGCACAAATGAATAAGGTACTCCAATACATTCAACTTGGCATAGAAGAAGGGGCGACATTAGCCTGCGGCGGCAAGCGTATCACAAGCAATGGACTTGAAAAGGGCTATTTTGTTGAGCCGACGATATTTGTTGATACCAAACCGGACATGAGAATTGTTCAGGAAGAAATATTCGGGCCAGTACTTACCGTGCAAAAATTTAAAGATGAAGCGGAAGCCATCCAGCTTGCCAATGATACTCCATACGGCCTCGCAGCAGGTGTATTTTCACAAGACGGCGCGAAGGCTTTAAGAGTGACTAAGAAAATAAGAGCCGGAATTACGTGGATTAATGCTTATAATCTAGCCTATAATGAAGCACCGTGGGGAGGCTACAAACAGAGCGGAATTGGCCGTGGGTTAGGAACTTTTGGTTTGGATGAGTTTAGTGAGGTAAAACAAATCAACATTAATTTAGAAGTGGAGCCAACCAAGTGGTTTGATCATTAAAAATGGATAAGTAGAAATAAAAAAGTAAAAGAGTGTGAGTCACTATACTATTACAATATTTGAAAAATTGAAAGGGGAAATTAATCATGATCTGGGATTTTAATTTCAATATTCCTACCTCTATAGAGTTCGGGAACGGAAAAGTTAAAAATATTGGGAAAAGAGCAAAAGAGCTAGGAGGAAAAAAGGCACTTCTTATTACCGATAAAGGACTGGCGCAAACTGGAATTTTACAAAAGGTTACCGATTCGTTAGACCAAGAAGGTGTCAATTATATTGTTTTTGATGAAATTACTCCTAATCCAAAAGATGTAGATTGCCATAGAGCCTATCAACAATTTAAAGACGAGGAAATAGATCTTTTGATAGGTCTTGGCGGCGGAAGTTCGATGGATACAGCAAAAGCAATTGGTACACTTTTAACACATGGAGGAGAGCTTAGAGATCGTTACGGTTTTAATTTACTAGAGAGAGAAATCACTCCACTTATTTGTATTCCTACAACTTCAGGTACTGGAAGTGAGGTTACAACAGGTTCTGTCATTACAGATACAGTTACAAAACAGAAAGAGGCTATACTTGACATTAGACTGGCTCCGAAACTAGCAATTTTGGATCCTGAATTAACTCTAACTCTGCCTAAATCTATTACTGCTGCTACCGGAATGGATGCACTTACACATGCTATAGAGGCTTATACCAGCAATATTGCTGAACCGATTTCAGATGCTCTCAGTCTTTATGCAATTGAATTAATTGCTAAGTACCTTCCGTTAGCTGTAGAAAATGGGAACGACTTAGAAGGACGGAAAAATATGCTTGTAGCCAGTTTAATTGCAGGTATGGCATTTAATCACGCGGATCTTGGTGCTGTACATGCTATGGCTGAACCACTTGGAGGTCTATATGATACTCCACATGGGGTAGCAAATTCTATCTTTCTTCCACATGTTTTTGAATTTAATATTCCTTCAAACCCTGAAAAGCATGCAATTGTAGCTGAAAAACTTGGAGCAAATAAAGAAGGTAAAACAATTGAAGAAACTGCCTATGAAGGTGTTGTATTGTTAAAAGAGCTTGCTCGTAAAATTGGCATTCCTGATTTTCGAGATTTAAATAATGTCAATCCTGAAGATTTCCCATTCCTTGCTGAAGGGGCAGCAGTTCATTTATGTACACAGACGAATTCAAGAAAAGTGACACGCGAAGATTATTTGGCATTATTCCAAAAGACTTATGAGGCGAAAAACACAACATTAATTTAAAAATTTAACTAGATTAATGTTGATCTAGAATTTTTGAATCGGCGGTCGGCTTAATGGGAGTGTCAATTGGGCGGCCGCCATGGTTTACAGAAAACATGCGTATGCCCACTTGCTGCGGGTACATAATTAGCTATTTATGGATATGAGATTGCTATAAAGTAAGAATAACGAACTGGAGGTTTTTCAAATTGCATAAGTTGAAAATGTTTATAAACGGTGAGTGGATGGATTCTTTAAGTAAACAGAAGAAAAATATTGTAAATCCGGCAAACGGCAAGATCATTGCAGAGGCTCCCAAGGGAAATGCAGAAGATACCCGAATGGCCATTGATGCGGCGAGAACCGCATTTGATTCCGGGATTTGGTCAGATCTGCCAGCTTCAGAACGGGCTTCCTACCTATTTAAAATAGCGGAGACACTTGAAGAACGTGCATCTGAGCTTAGCCAGCTTGAAACAGCGAATACCGGAAAACCTCTTAGAGAAGCGGAATTTGACATTGCGGATGCAGTGGATTGTTTTCGATATTATGCCGGTTTAGTCACTAAACCCGATGGACAAACATACCCGGTTTCCGGTCCTGTACAGGCTATGGTTGTTCGGGAGCCGGTAGGGGTATGCGGACTAATCGCTCCATGGAATTTCCCTTTACTGACAGGAGCCTGGAAAATTGCCCCTTCCCTTGCTGCAGGAAATACGATTGTGTTTAAACCAGCCGGGATCACTCCGATTACGACTGTTAAATTATTTGAGATTATCCAAGAAGTCGGCATACCGGATGGCGTTGCCAACCTAGTTATGGGCGGCGGGGGAACAGTAGGAAATGAACTAGCGGAAAGCGATAAAGTCGATATGGTTTCGTTCACTGGCAGCACAGAAACAGGCAGAAACATCATGAAAACAGCAGCTGGAAATATTAAAAACATTGCACTTGAATTAGGCGGAAAGTCACCTAACATCGTTTTTGCCGACGCAGACTTTGAGACAGCCATGGATTATGCTTTATATGGAATTTTTGTCAATTCCGGCCAAGTTTGTAATGCAGGATCTCGTTTACTGCTTGAAGAGAGCATTCATGACAAGTTTATCGAGAGACTGGTAGAGAAGGCGAAAAAAATCCGGGTCGGCCCTGGCGATCAACCGTCTACAGAAATGGGGGCGCTTGTCAGTGAAGACCATATGAATGAGGTGCTCAGCTATATTCAACTAGGTATAGAAGAAGGGGCGAAACTAGCCTGCGGAGGCAAGCGTATCACAAGCGTGGGGCTTGAAAATGGTTATTTTGTTGAGCCGACGATATTTGTTGACACTAAACCTGACATGAGAATTGTACAGGAAGAAATATTCGGTCCGGTACTGACTGTGCAAAAGTTTAAAGATGAAGCGGAAGCCATCCAGCTTGCGAATGATACCCCATACGGCCTCGCAGCAGGTGTATTTTCCCAAGACGGTGCGAAGGCATTAAGAGTGATTAAGAAAATAAGAGCCGGAATTACATGGATTAATGCCTACAATCTAGCCTACAACGAAGCACCGTGGGGAGGCTACAAGCAGAGCGGAATTGGCCGGGGGTTAGGAACTTTTGGTTTAGATGAGTTTAGTGAGGTAAAACAAATCAACATTAATTTAGAAGTGGAGCCAACCAAGTGGTTTGATCATTAAAAATGGAGAAGTAGAGATAAATGAGTAAAAGAGAGTGAGTAATGCTTACATCGAAGAAATTTTTGACTAATAATAGAGGATGCATTTTTTTAATTTGCCAATATTTTAAAATTTAATAATTTTCAAATATTAATTCTGAAGATGGGCTTTAACAGAAAGAAAGCTGTCAGCCTACTTGATTATTTTACGAGTAAAAGACCAGTTCATCAAGATTTGTCTTTTTTAAGACCTAATAAGACAGCATAGTATATGAATTATATTCTCCGAGCTCTTTCTCAGTGGCGTTTACTAAGAAAAATCGAGTAATCAGAAAATATGTTGGTTCCTAGTAGTCATTATTGACTCCTAGTTTTATAGGTTGGCATGAAGCTTGCATATATTAACGAGTACGTAATACAAGTGGGAGGCAAAGTACATGTCGAATAATGAAAAACAACATCTTAATTTACCTTTTACCGGAATCTGTACTTTCGGGAAATATCCCGTATGTCCGGATCTAGATCAGCTAGATGCAGATGTAGCTGTCATTGGAGTTCCAAATGATATGGGAACACAATGGAAGTCAGGCGCAAGAATGGGTCCAAGAGGAATTCGTGAAGGCTCTACATTATATAGTTTCGGGTTAGATGGAGCCTATGATATTGAAAATGATATCACGTATCTTGGCCCGAAATGGAAAGTTGTTGATTGCGGCGATGTAGACATGGTACATGGGGATATGATGCAATCCCATGATAATACGGAAGAAGCCATTCGAAAAATCGTTTCAAAAGGTGCAATGCCGGTTGTTTTAGGTGGAGATCATTCCATTACAATTCCAGTAGGAAAGGGCTTGGGTGAACTCGGGCCATTTCATGTGATCCAGATTGATGCGCATTTAGACTGGGCAGATCACCGTTCAGGAATGCGGGTTGGACATGGAAGCTGCATCCGCCGCTTATCTGAAATGAATCATGTTCAAAAGATTTTTCAATTGGGCATTCGTGGAATCAGCAGCAGTAAAAAAGAAGATGTCGATGCTGCCAGAGAATACGGAAGTGTCATCTTGTCTCCCCGCCAAATGAGAAAGATGGGATTTGAACAAGTTCTGGAACTTATTCCAGCAGGTGAAAAATATTATATTACCATGGACATTGATGGCCTCGACCCATCAATCGCCCCTGCGACAGGCACACCTTCTCCTGGAGGCCTGCTTTATGATGAAGTCAACGAATTACTCCATGGAATTGCAAAAAGAGGAGAAGTAATCGGTTTTGATATGGTAGAAGTAGCTACACCTTACGATCATACGGGAATAACTGGACAAGTGGCAGCGCGCCTCTCATTAGACTTGCTTAGTTATGTTTTAAAAGAAAAAGAGAAAAACCAGGATGCAATCAGCGATCATCAAGAGCAGAACTTCATAAAGAAGCATTAGTCTGTTAAATTTGAAAGCGTTTGCTGATATAAAGTAATTTTCCTCCGTTTTATCTTTTTTAGTTTCCTGAATATGTAAAAATATAGAGGCAATATCATAAAAACACTTATGTAAATAATTGTTTATTCAGAATAACTATAGTTGTTCAAAAATAAAGGATGAAGATTGTGAGAGAGTGCAATGTAGACAGTGACCGAATGAGCAATTTCCATAAAAAATCTTGGAACAAATCTCTCAGGCAAAAGAACCACAATGGGACGCAACTCTGGAGAGCGCGTTTATAAAACGCCACAAAAGGGAAGACTCTTTTTATCTGAGAGTTAAACTCTCAGATAAAAGGACAGAGAAGGGAATGTTACCATTACTCTTTTCTGTCCTTTTTTTACGTGCAAAAACAGGGGACAAGATTTAGACTGGAGCAGCTATCTAAAAAGAGGAGGGAATAGGAATGAGTTTGCAGAAAATAATCAAACATCTCAAATGGGACACCATTACTATTTATACCTATTCCTATATAATACCCACATCTCAATCTATATTATGATTGAATCAATTCCATAAAAGTAGTGCCCTCGTTAGAGTGATAGAATTTTAGTCATTCATTTCAAAAACGAATAACAGCCTTATTTTTGTGCATTTTTTGATTGGGGCGATCTACTGCTAATTTCGGAGCTTATAAAATAAAACAGCATCTTAAGTTCGAAATGTACTTTAGCTTTTTCGCCTGTTCGATAACTGAAATTATTAGTTGAAAGAACTCTTATTTAGCATCGACGGGTTCAACGGCCGTTCTCGTCTTGTAAAGCTGACCATGTAAACCGGGAGGGGCCAAACCAATCGCAGGGTTGGGAGTTATGTACGGTTTCCATTATCTTGTAAGTGACGGATCACAGCTGGGATATGTAAAGTTGTGGGAGCTTCAGTAGGTTTACTTGGCTTAATCATGTTCAGAATTTCCCATCTCTGCGAGTAGTAAATTAAAGAAGTCTTGGAGCCAAATAAAAAACGAGGAATTCAACTCATAATCCTTCGAAGTCGTACTAGAAGACATGTACATGTATAAGGTTAAATGTACAAACGAAACTTCAATTTCAAGCAGTGCTTGATCAGGTTTTCCCTAAGTATCGTGTTTTTTGGAACTTATATTCAGTTGTCTCTTTACTAACCTTTTTAGAAATTACTGCATATGTGAAGATAAGGAAAATGGCAATAGAGCATGAACTCCAACTTTTACGGTAAAAACCCCCTTTTTCACAGATTGAAAATATTGTTGAGATTTCACTCTGAGAAAACCAAATTAAATTGTCATTTTTCCTACGATGTCCTCGCCTCAATAACTTATTCCAGCTGTACAATAACCAGTAATCGCTGGACGGTATTCCGAACAAGAACATGTTCTAACCGTTGTTGCTATTTTGTTTTGGTCTTTGTTTACCGTTTTTACAGGGATGGCTTGGTCCCTAATGTCCATGATTATCAACCGCTTTATGTTCGGTCTATGAAAAGGTGGGTATCCTGTAGCAATTTCCAAGGCGATTGCGGATGTTTTTCCTAAGGAAGAGCGGCCTAGTGCGCAGACTACAATGATGTCATCCAATTCACTTGGAGGCGTAATAGCACCGCTAATTGCCACACCATTACTTGTGTGGATCGGTTGGCAAAATCAATTTATTGTCATTAGTGGCAGCCTTGTTATGGTATTACTTGAAGCCGGAAAATAGGCAGGCGGACAGTTCCGGAAAAAGAGACATTAGAGAAAATATCTTTTAAAGATTTAGTGAAGATTCCAATTGTATGGCAGTTTTCTATAATGTGGTTTGGGATGAGTCCGCTTATTTTGGGACTTACTTCATGGATGCCTCCTTATCTAGTAGGAGAAAGAGGCCTTGACCTCCTGTTCATGGGTATGCTACCTCCATTCCAGGACTTACTGGCGCGATCGGCACTATAATAGGCGGTAAACTCGTCAGTCCTACTTGAGTGGAAAGGAAAAATATCTCGCTATTCTATGTTCTATCTTGGTCATTTTGTTTCTGTATTTAATATTCAACGCACCATCCGTTACCCTTGTCATTACGTTTAAGTCTTTGTGAACGATTTCGCATAAAGTATTTTCAAAGAATAATATTGGATTGGCAATCGGGGTAATTAACCTTGGTGGGATGATCGGTGGATTCCTTGCACCGATGGTAATGGGCTATTTAATTGAAACATTCAACGGATCCTTTATATCAGCTTTCATTTATTTAATCATTTGCGCTGTTTTGACCATCATTGCTACAGTGGGCTTAATTTGAAAAAGGTCTTTCCGTCGTCAAAGATCCAATGGCAATTAGCAGCGGAGAATACTCGTGATTTCAAGGACAACTTGCACTTGAATCCATCTATATAATATGAACTGGTACTGGTGCACCACATATTATATAGGTTACTGTTATAAATGACTTGAACTCCAACTTAGAAGACACGCGCTTCTTAATAAAAAGAAGATCTTGTTCCTCTTTAACCAACTTTCCTTACCTGCATGCCTTCAGGCAGGGTAAGCATGTTTCTCATCTATTTTTATTACGCTAGGCTTAGACACGTACGAAAAGTCCAAGGCTTTCTTGAATAGGCGCTTGGCTTCTTGTTTATCCTTGATTTACATATATAAAAGTCAATTGTATTTCCAACGAAGAAAAGAGATTCTCAAATGAGTGATAGTATATTTTAAAAAAACGAGACAAAACGAGACAACAATCTCATTTTGTCTCGTTTTGTTTCGACTGAAAATAGATAAAATCCTAATTTACCGACCTCCCATCTTGGCACGGCATTTGCAATATCAATATAAAGATTGACTCATTATTAATGATTGGGGGCTGAAAAATGGAAACGGTTCAATCGAATGAAATAAAGTTATCACAGGACAAGGCTTATTGGATGTACAAAAAAATGCTGGAGATCAGGAAATTCGAAGACCAAGTTCATGAATCTTTTGCAAAAGGGATTTTACCAGGTTTTGTCCATTTGTATGCTGGGGAAGAAGCGGTAGCTGTAGGAGTATGTGCTCACCTTTCTGAAAAGGACAGCATTACAAGCACTCACAGGGGGCATGGCCACTGTATCGCAAAAGAATGTGACCTTAACGGGATGATGGCTGAAATCTATGGGAAAGTGACAGGGCTTTGCAAGGGAAAAGGCGGTTCAATGCATATTGCCGATTTGGATAAGGGGATGTTAGGTGCAAACGGGATAGTTGGTGGAGGCTTTCCGCTCGCATGCGGTGCAGCATTAACTGCGAAATATAAAAAGACCGATCATGTTAGTGTTTGTTTTTTTGGTGATGGTGCCAATAATCATGGGACATTCCATGAAGGTATAAATCTGGCGGCAATTTGGAAGCTACCCGTAATATTCATCGCAGAAAATAATGGGTATGGGGAGGCCACGCCATTCAATTATGCTTCAAGCTGTAAAACGATAGCCGATCGGGCGATTAGCTACAATATCCCGGGTGTCCGAGTCGATGGGAAAGATGTATTGGATGTGTATAAGGCTGCCGAAGAAGCCGTTCAGAGGGCTCGCAGGGGAGAAGGTCCATCATTGATCGAATGCGTTACTTATCGTAATTATGGACACTTCGAGGGAGATGCACAGAAATATAAAAAAGAACAAGACAAAAAGGAGCATAAACAAGAGAAAGATGCGATTTCCCTGTTTAGGAATTACTTACTCAAACAGAATCTGCTGGCGGAAAAAGAACTGATTTCTCTTGAGATTGCCGTTGAGGAATCTATTAAACAAGCAGTCAAGTTCAGTGAAGATAGCCCATATCCAGAGGCTTCCGATTTATTAAAAGATGTTTATGTATCCTATTAAGTTATAAAAGGAGGAATTGAAATGAGTAGAAAAATCAGTATGTCACAGGCAATAAATGAAGCAATGGCCATGGCAATGAGAAAAGATGAAAATGTCATCCTTATGGGAGAAGATGTAGCCGGAGGCGCAGAGGTTGATCATTTGCAGGATGACGAAGCATGGGGTGGTGTTTTAGGTGTCACAAAAGGATTGGTTCAAGAGTTTGGCCGCGATAGAATCCTTGATACTCCCATTGCGGAAGCCGGTTATATGGGTGCGGCCATGGCAGCCGCTTCGACAGGCTTACGACCGATTGCTGAGCTAATGTTCAACGATTTCATTGGCAGCTGTTTGGATGAAGTATTGAATCAAGGTGCGAAGTTCCGCTATATGTTTGGAGGAAAAGCACAGGTTCCCGTGACAATCCGTACGATGCATGGTGCAGGGTTCAGGGCTGCAGCACAGCATTCACAAAGCCTTTATGCCTTGTTCACTAGCATTCCTGGATTGAAGGTAGTTGTTCCCTCATCCCCCTATGACGCAAAAGGGCTCTTACTTTCAGCAATAGAAGATAATGATCCTGTCATCTTTTTTGAAGATAAAACGCTATACAACATGGTCGGAGAGGTTCCGGAAGGCTACTATACAATCCCAATCGGCAAAGCTGAAATTAAAAGGAAAGGCTCGGATTTGACGGTCGTTGCCATCGGTAAACAAGTTCACACCGCGATGGAGGCTGCTGAAACACTTACTGCTAAAGGCATTGAAGTTGAGATTGTCGACCCTCGGAGCTTGTCACCACTGGATGAAGAATCGATTCTCAATTCTGTGGCAAAAACAAATCGTTTGATCGTGATTGATGAAGCGAACCCAAGATGCAGCGTCGCAACGGATATTGCCGCACTGGTGGCGGATAAGGGATTTGACACGCTCGATGCGCCAATTAAGAGGATTACGGCACCACATACACCTGTACCTTTTTCTCCACCGCTAGAAGATATTTACCTTCCAACATCAGAAAAAGTGATACAAGTCGTTTCAGAATTATTGGGGGAGCCTTCCATTCTTAGGGTGTAAATAAATCAATATGATGCATGCTCCAGCTTTTTCGAATAGAACTGCAAAAGTTGGAGCAACAAAACCAAAGTTGGACACAGAAACCAATCTGAAGGGAGAAAAAAGTTATGGCGGTCGAAGTAGTAATGCCGAAACTAGGCATGGCAATGAAAGAAGGCACCGTTTCTTTGTGGAGTAAGGCTGTTGGGGATCCAGTCGAAAAAGGTGAGGCAATAGCCAGCATCAATTCAGAGAAAATCGAAATGGATATTGAATCTCCGGCGGAAGGTACGATTCTGAATATAGCTGTCCAAGAAGGACAAGGAGTACCTCCAGGAACCGTTATCTGTCATATCGGAAATCCGAATGAAGAAATAGTGATAGATGATCATATTGCTGAACAAACTCAGTCGAGAATTGCTGAACAAGAAAAGCCGAAAATAAAAGAGTCACCCATTTTGTCAATGGGAGATCGTTTGATGATCACCCCGGTTGCACGAAAAATGGCACAGGCAGCGAATCTTGACATTGAGAAGATTCAAGGCACCGGGCCAGGAGGAAGAATCACTAAAGAAGATGTACAGAAAGTAATCGAAAAAAGGGATTCCATGTCGGTAAATACAACAGAAGAAAGAATAGTTCCTCCCCAACCTACTTTAGAGAGTCGGCAACAGATCCCTGTTACCGGAATGAGGAAAATCATTGCAAAACGTATGAAAGAGAGCTTGCAAAGCAGTGCCCAATTAACTCTAACGATGAAAGTTGACGTCACCGATTTAGTCATTTTACAAAAAAAGGCTACTGAAACGCTACAAAAACAGGAATCAACTAAATTGACTATAACGGACTTTGTTGCCAAGGCTGTCGTGCTTTCACTTAATGAGCATCCTAAAATGAATAGTGCTTATATTGAAGATAACATCATTTTGAATGAGCATATCCATCTTGGATTAGCGGTGGCCTTGGAGAAGGGGCTCGTTGTTCCTGTCATAAGAAATGCCGAAAATTGTACCCTAAGGCAGTTATCGAATAAAGGTAAGGAATTGGCCCGGTGTGCACGTAACGGTCAATTGCCTATTGAAGACATGCAAGGGTCCACTTTTACCATCAGTAACCTTGGGGCATATGGCGTTGAGCATTTTACACCGATTCTCAATACACCGGAAACGGGGATACTGGGAATTGGCTCTGCTTATGATACCCCGCTTTATATTGGCGAAGAATTGGAGAGGAGAACGATCTTGCCACTCAGTTTAACTTTTGATCACCGTGTACTCGACGGGGCACCCGCTGCTGCCTTTTTACAAACACTAAAACGGTATTTAGAAGAGCCGATCACCGTGATTTTATAAAAAAGGAGGGAAAGCTCTTGAATCGTATAGCTATTATAGGCGGCGGTCCTGCTGGGTATGTAGCGGCAATCACTGCTGCCCAGCAGGATAAGGAAGTCATATTGGTAGTCGATGGGCCATTGGGGGGCACCTGTTTAAACGAAGGCTGCATGCCAACGAAGTCATTATTGAAAAGTGCCGATACGTATGACTTGGTGAAAAATGCCGGGCATATGGGAATTCGTCTGCCCTCCAATTCGATTGAAGTCGATTGGGAAACCGTACAGGAACGAAAGAGAGATGTCATATCTAAACTAGTGAACGGCATTCGATATTTAATGAATAAGAATAAAATAAAAGTCATTCAGGGAAGAGCGTCTATCCTGACGAGCCATCGACTTCGGATCGAGAACGGAAATAAAAATGAAGAGATTGAAGCAAGTAAGATCATCATTTCAACGGGGTCCGAACCGATTCCTTTATCTTTTGCGCCGTTTGATGGTGAATGGATCATCCACAGTGGCCATGCCATGTCACTTCCTGCCATTCCCGATTCGCTGCTAATTGTCGGAGGCGGCGTCATCGGATGTGAATTTGCCAGTATTTATAGCAGGATGGGCACCAAGGTTACCGTTATCGAAATGGGGCCAAAGCTGCTTCCGGGGGAAGATGATGATATTACGAGCATCCTGCATGGAGAATTGAAAACCCAAGGTGTAACGGTCCATACATCCACATCTGTCAAAAGCATCAATGCAGCCAGTAAGACGGTATTTTTAGAGAAAAGCGATGGCGAATTTGAAGAACTTCATGCAGATTACGTACTCGTATCAATAGGGAGAAAACCAAGAGTGAACGAAATGGGCTTAGAGGGAAATGATATTGATTTTTCCCGACTTGGCATCTCGGTGGATGATCGAATGCAAACAAGCAATCCATCTATATATGCTTGTGGTGATGTGATAGGGGGCATACAACTTGCCCATGTCGCTTTTCATGAAGGGCGAGTTGCGGCTCTAAATGCCTGTGGTCAATTTGCACAAGTTAATTACCGGGCAATCCCTCGCTGCATTTATACCTCCCCGGAGATTGCAAGTGTAGGCTTGACTGAAAAAGAAGCGCGTAAAAAATATGGGGAAATTAAAGTTGGTGAATTCGCTTTTTCGGCAAATGGGAAAGCAATCCTTTCCAATAAACCGGTAGGAAAGGTCAAAGTCCTAGTGAACCCACAATATAATGAAATTCTAGGTTTTACCATTGTTGGTCAACATGCGACAGAATTGATTGGTCAAGGTACGGTCATGCTGCATGCAGAAATAACGGCAGATATGATGGGAGATTTTGTAGCGGCACATCCAACCTTGTCGGAATCCATACATGAAGCTTTTTTGAACGTTGTAGGTCAAGCTGTGCATTCATAAAAAATTATAAATAAGCTTTTTTTGACAGAAGGGAGATTTTTGTATGGCTAGCGGTCAAAGGACGGCGGTAGTCACTGGTGCCGGACGTGGTATCGGACGTGCCATTGCATTAAGATTAGCTCAAGATGGATTGAATGTGGTCATTAACGATGTCAATATGGATACGGCTGAATCGGTCGTGAATGAGATCAGGGAAATTGGACGTGAAAGCTTTGCCGTTAAAGCGGATGTAAGCAATAGACGGGAAGTATTCGATATGGTGAATCAAGTTGTGGAACGTTTTGGACAACTTGACGTTATGGTTTCAAATGCAGGAATTGCTCAAATAAAGCCTCTATTGGAGGTAACTCAAGAGGATCTGGAACAGATTTTCAATATAAATGTAAATGGTGTCCTCTTTTGCCTGCAAGCCGCTGCTGAACAAATGAAAAAGCAAGAAGGCGGAAAAATTATAAGTGCTGCCAGCATCGCCAGTTACAAAGGCTTTAGTTTATTAGGTACATACTCGGCCACAAAATTTGCCGTAAGAGGCATTACACAAGCGGCAGCACAGGAATTGGCCCAGTTTGGCATTACGGTGAATGCATACTGTCCAGGAATTGTCGGGACGCAAATGTGGGATTTAATCGATGAAAAAATGGGCCAATATATGAATCTTGCTAAAGGTGAAACATTTAAAAAGTTTACAGATTCCATAACCTTAGGACGCTCTGAAACCCCAGAGGATGTTGCGAAATTCGTATCTTACCTTGCTTCACCGGATTCGGATTATATGACAGGGCAATCCATCATGATTGATGGTGGGGTTATATTTTCATAAAACTAACGAATTATATTGTTAGAAGGAGAAGCATCGTGTGAATGATCACATGATGCTTTTTGTGTAAACTAAATCTATATATTGTAAGCGAATACATAATCTACTATAATTAAATGGACCTCGATTAACATCTTATTTTATACTCCATGGTATTTTTCCTCTAGATTGACTGTTCAAATGAAGGTTTAAACCAAATGATTAGAGGAGGATTATATGCTATCCACTAGTTGTTATCTACGCACATGGGAACGCTTTGTCAGTGAAGGGGTTCTCGATTCAAATCGTCTGAACAAGCGAATAATGGAATCCTGGCATCGCTGCAAAAAAGAACAAGTCAACCCATACCTTAACAAAGGCAAACACATTTTGACGAATGAATTATTGGACATTCAAAGAGAAAAAAACTCCTTCCTATTAGAAGTGGCATCACCCCAATTAACTAGGATGAATCAATCGATAAAAGAATCTGGAATGATGGCTCTATTGGTCGATCCGGATGGATATGTCCTTTCACTTTCCGGAAACGAGAAAATCCTCGAGGAGGCAGGTAAAATAAATTTTGTGGAGGGCGTATGCTGGACGGAGGGTGAGGTCGGAACGAACGCAATTGGAACAGCTTTGAAAACGGGTGAATCCGTAATGATCCAAGGTACCGAGCACTATTCAATTGCCTCCCACAAATGGAGTTGCTCTGCCATGCCCATTTTAAATGAAGACGGTAAGATATTGGGAGTTTTGGATATATCTTGTCCAGTAGATTATTTCCATCCCTCCATGCTGGGTATGGTAGCCAATTTGGCGTATACGATCGAACAGGAAATGGGAGTGCGTTCCTATAAAAAGGAGCTGGCACTGACCCAGCACTCGATAGAACTTGCAGAGACCTATCCGGATTTGCCTTTTATCGTCTGTAATCATAAAGAAATGATAATCTCCGCCAGTAAACAGATTCGCAAAAAAATTCCTCAATCCATTGGTATGGCATTGGCTGATCTATTAAATCATGGATATCGAATCGTAAAGGAAAATCCGCTTCTATCCAAAGAGGATAATAGGATTTCAGGTAAGTGTTTATTCTTATCAGAGAATCATGGTCATGAAACCAATAGGCTTTTCCCTGCTTCAATGCCTGCAGAAAGGTTTGCCTTCAAAGGGGAAAGCGGGATTAGCGAATCCTTTCATAACACATTACACAAAGTGAAGCTTGTTGCACCGACAGAAGCCAATGTGTATATATCTGGTGAAACAGGGGTCGGGAAAGAGCTTATTGCCATGGCCATTCATGAAAATGGCTTCCGTAAAAAAGGACCGTTCGTCACGATAAATTGCGGAGCCATACCTAAAGATTTAATGGAGAGTGAATTATTCGGGTATGTTGATGGTGCTTTTACAGGGGCTAAACGGCAAGGGTACAAAGGGAAGTTCGAGCAGGCAAATGGAGGGACCATTTTTCTCGATGAAATCGGTGAAATCCCTTCAGCGATGCAAGTTGCCTTACTGCGTGTACTTCAAGAAAGAAAAATCGTTCCAATCGGTGGCACAAAAAGCATTTCATTGGATATTCGCATTATCACTGCAACACACCGTAATCTTGAAGAGCTTGTCAATGAAGGGTCCTTTCGGAAGGATTTATACTATCGGTTGAACGTTTACCCCATTCATGTACCTCCATTGAGGGAAAGAATTGAAGACATTCCTTATCTAGTCAACTACTTGTGTTCGAAGAATAATTGGAATATTCCATTAACCGAAGATTTATTGATACATTTAAATGATTACAATTGGCCAGGCAATATTAGAGAACTGCAGAATGTACTTCAGCGATTGACCATCTTACTTGCAGAAGGACCTCTGGATTATGCTAAAGTGTTGAATTCCATGCATTCACAGCCGGTTACCCGACATGATGATTTCCCTTCATGGGATGAACATGGTAAAAAAGGCATCAAGGGAAATGAACTGACGATCCGTGAAAAAATTCAACGGGATTTAATGATAGAGGCATTACAAAAATCAAGAGGAAATGTAACGGCTGCAGCAAAGTTGATGGATATACCCAGAAGTACATTTTACAAGCGGCTTCATAAGTATGGGATATAGACATGGCGTGTGTACATTATGTAAGAAGAGTAGATTGATAGAAATCCATGGAAAATGAGAGGGGTATGGCAAATGAAAACAAGAATTACAGAATTATTGGGGATTGAATATCCGATTATTTGCGGCGGGATGTTTCAAGTTGGCCGAGCCCCGCTTGCAGCCGCCGTTTCAGAAGCGGGGGGACTAGGCATCATAACTTCGAAAACACAGGTGACACCAGAAGGTCTACGTGATGAAATACGCAAAGTGAAAACTATGACCAAGAAGCCCTTTGCTGTCAACCTGAACCTGTTTCCAAGTCAAACGGCAACTCCGAATGATGAGTTCATCGATATTTTAATTGACGAAGATGTAAAAATTGTTGAAACGAGTGGCCGAAGCCCAGAAAGTTTAATGCCCAAACTTAAAGAGCAAGGCTTTACCGTGATACATAAGGTAGCGAACATCAAAAACGCAATGTCGGCTGAGAAATTAGGAGTCGATGCCATTATAATTGTAGGGAATGAAACAGGCGGACATCCAGGCATGGGGGATGTAGGAACGCTTGTCATGCTCCCTAGAGCCGTTGACTCCGTTACTATACCAGTAATAGCAGGCGGAGGATTTTCGGATGGCAGAGGCCTGATTAGTGCCTTGTCACTCGGTGCTGAAGGTATCGTCATGGGGACTCGCTTTATGGCAACGCAAGAAGCACCGATCCATGATAACGTGAAGCAGTGGATGGTATCTGCCAATGAAATGGATACGGTTGTCATCCAACGGAATATAGGCAGTCCGTCACGTGTAGCATTAAATGCAGTCAGTAAAGAAGTGGACAAACTTGAAAATGAAGGTGCCACTATAGAGGAATTGATTCCACTGATTACGGGACAACGAAGCAAGAAAGTATACTTTGAAGGAAATTTAGACGGAGGAATCTGGTCATGCGGGCAATCCGTAGGACTGATAAAAGAAATATTGACCGTCAATGAACTAATAAAACAAATCGTCCAAGAAGCAAAAACCTCGTTCGAATTCATCCAAAGCCGTATCGAATCCATTCGAACATGAATAATGTATCAGGAACATGAGATCAAGTACTATTTCGTGTTCCTTTTTTGTCTATTAGACATAAGGTTGAAGGAAAAACTCGTTTAATCGAAACTCTAACGCGAAATGCCCCTTCAAATAAGAAAAAAAGGTACATAACTCATCAATAACTTGCTAACCAACTTTCCTCAACTTCTTAATAAAGACTTTTGTAAAAGAACCAAAGAAATAGGTAATCAACATTTCGTGATTAGAGTTTACATAACATTATTATTCCGTTTTATAAAAATATGTTGTCATCTCGCATTAACTTATAATCTGCCTTGATTTCTGAAACCTTGTAATTCATTTATATGTAAAAATCGACTTTTTAGATTTACATATAAATGAATTACACCCATTATACCAAAGAACTGATTGCTGAAGGTAGGAAGTGTTTTTTAACAAAATCAATTTGAAGGTTTACTTTATAGCCTTTGGCAGCTTCCTTGCAATTATGAAAGCAGTTCCTTAAAATCGTAACCTTTACTTAAAAATAAGTTTAAAAACAGAGCGGATTTTTCATCATTTATTAAAGGTTATTCATGATATAGGCAGTTATAAGTTTAAAGAGAGATTATATTGCTAAATAGAGGACCCTATAATCACTTTCAGGAAGAAAAAGCGGGAATTTCAAGATAAAAACCCTTAGAGTTGTCATAAGAGAAAGTATATTAATATAACTTTTTAGAAGTGTTAACCCGTGATTTTTCTCATATTGCCATATATTATATATATCAGAATAACAAAATTGGTAAATCAGGTCAGTTAAGCGTAATGTTTTGATAACTATAGAATTTCAAATGAGCAACTAAATAAAAAGATTATAGGGGTCTCAGCAGAGCGGCGTTATTTTTATTAATAGAGGGGGGAATCGTTTATTTACTTCATGTCTATATCTTCATACACAACAACTGAAGATTTATCCAAATTCTTTGTATCGAGCAATGCTGAAACCGGTTTTTTACATGAAGGAAAAACATAATATAGTTTAGAATTAATACAACAAAATGATTTGAGATCCTTAGAGTCAAATGACTAAGTATAATAAATAATAAGGGAACTAAAACGATTAAGTGATTAATCGTAAACAAACAAAATAGACAAAAACGAAAAATGTTAGCCATTAACAGATAAATTACGATTGAGAATAAAAATCTAAAATTTAATTGACATTTGAGAATTAAATATTATGGGACTTAACTCATTGTGAAATTAGCTTAAATCCAAGAAAAATCACTGCCAATATTTAATCCCAATATAAAATTGAAGATTAATCATTTTTTTCTAACTAAACGTAACAAGATTTACTTAAAGTATTAGTTAACAATGAGTAATTAGATAAAAAGATAATAATAAATAATTGTGCAGATAAATATAAAAATTTGCATTTCGTCTCACTAAGTTAAGTATTCTTAAGATATGAGATAAAATTAACAATAAAAATATAACTTCCTATAATATATATTATGTAAACTAGATACAAACATAATAGTACCAAGTGGTCTCAGCTTCAAGTTCCCATAAGATTCATTATTGTCCCCTAATTTGGCTCAAGTTGACTATAATATTCAATGCTGCTTCCGATTAGTCGGTTAGTTCTCATAATAAATGGATTCGAACATAATTCCTTGGGTTGGACAGAATAATTCCCAGGAGGAATGATAATTATGAATTACGTTCAAGCTTCGGATGATTATCTCACTTAGAAGTTGAGAAAAATTACTCCTTGAACACTTTAACTAGTTACGCATTCGATTTAAAGCTCTACGGTGAGTTATTAACTGCTAACAACCGATCATTAGACTTAGATGAGCTCACGTCGTCCAGTGTGCGTCGTTTTGTGCAAGATCAGTCATAGTATTAAGCCAAGAACGCTACAACGCCGCATTTCGTGCTTAAAATCATTTAGTAAATATTGTCTAAAAGAAAATTACATGAAGTCTGACTTCACAGCAGGTATTCAAGCACCTAAAGTCGATAAGAATTTACCTGAATATATGACCTTACAGGATCTTCAAAAGTTATTTACCTATTTAGAGCATGATCCACGACCCCAAAGAATTAGAAATGAATTAATGTTTAAACTACTTGGAACAACAGGAATGAGACGTCAAGAATTAGTGGATTTAACATGGGAGTAAGTAAATTTAGAAAATCAAACGATTTTAGTTCGAGGAAAAGGGAGAAAAGAACGCCTCCTTCCCCTTCATCCCATTGTCTTTCCGTTATTTCAAGACTATAAAGAAACTCTTTTAGAGCAGCAAAAACATTATAGTGAACCAATCTTTTATAATCAAAAAAATAAGCCTTTAAATCCGCGTGGATTGCACAAAATATTTAAAGAGATTTTAGAACGAGCTGGTTTACCCGCTCACCGATTCTCTCTGATCCATTTGAGGCATACGTTTGCTACCTTACTATTGCAAGAAAACAAAGATAAAGTGGATTTAAGAACGTTACAGGAATTATTAGGCCATGAAAGTCTTGCTACTACGAGTATGTACACCCATATAGATTTTGAACAGAAGAAAAAAGCCATAAACAGTTTTTTTATTAGTTAATTAAAAGTTACCGCTGAAAACGGCAAAATAGATGCCGTTTTTTGATTATGTTAACAACTTTAACCTTACATCTTTCCACTTTAACAACTGTTCTATGATTTGTTGTTGAACAAGACTATCCGCGTCCGAGGAAATATAAAATGGACCAGCCTGCTACCAGAGCATATTAAAATGCTTCGGAACTACTTTCACAAGGAATATTATGACGTCCCCGATCTTGTGTTAGATGAACAGCAATTGAAAGAAATGAATAGTTAATTTGAAGAATGCATGGTATATCCTTCCCGCTTTCCTTTACGGTGTACAATAATGGCTCGGTGTAAACCATTTTCTGAGTGTCATTTATGAATATAGATGTGTACATAGGCTTCTCTTTGGAACTACAAAAGACGTGAAATGATTATGAAGCCAGGCATGCAAAGTTTATATATTGGTCACAAAGGACGAACAGCACATGGCAGGATCAAAGATTTCCACTTTCATCATTTGTTCTCTCCCCTTCTTATATAATCATTTACTTATGCTATGGATAAAACGAAAGCCGAGTGATTACTCGGCTTTTCAGTTTTATTTATACGCCCGTTTTAGAGAAACGTTCAATTCTTTCTCCGATTTCATCACGAACACGTTGGAAGGTCGCCCATTTTTCTTCATCGGTCCCTTCCGCTCTTGCTGGGTCATCAAAGCCCCAATGTTCACGTCTCACATGCGGTGGCGTCATGGGACATTTGTCCGCCGCATCGCCACATAATGTGACCACAAAATCGGCATTATTTAAAATGTCAGGGTCAATGATATCGGAAGTTTGATTGGTAATATCCATTCCAACCTCGTTCATCGCTTTAACAGCTTTCGGATTTAACCCATGTGCTTCAATTCCTGCACTTAGAACTTGCCATTCGTCTCCTAGATATTTCTTACCCCATGCTTCAGCCATTTGACTTCTGCACGAGTTACCTGTACATAAGAAGTAAAGTGTTTTTTTAGTCATGTTGTTTCTCTCCTTTATGAGTAAAATGATGTGTTTAGTGAATAATGTTCAACCATATATATAGGCCAACTAATGTGATGAACAATGTTGGGAGGGTTAAGATAATACCCGTTTTAAAGTAGGTTCCCCATGAGATTTTCACGCCTTTTAATGAAAGGACATGCAGCCACAATAAGGTAGCCAGAGAACCAATCGGTGTAATTTTTGGTCCCAAGTCCGAACCGATGACATTGGCATAAATAAGGGCTTCCTTAATCGCGCCCGTTGTATTCGTGTCGGAAATAGCCAGAGCGTCTATCATGACCGTCGGCATGTTATTCATAAGCGATGAAAGAACAGCTGCGATGAATCCCATTCCGACAGTAGCAGCGAATAATCCTTGATCAGCTGTCACTTGGATTAGGTCGGCTAAAATGTTCGTCAATCCAACGTTTCTCAATCCATACACCACGACATACATTCCAATGGAGAAGAACACAATCGCCCATGGTGCGCCTTTTACAACGGTCTTGGTATTTACAGCTGGACTTCTTCTTGCCATAAACAAGAAGAAAATGGCGATAACACCTGCAATGATGGATACAGGAATGTTGAAAAATTCACTGATAAAATAGCCTACCAACAGAACACCTAAAACAATCCCAGACAGGCGAAACATTTTTACATCCCGAATGGCATCGACTGGCTTCTTCAATTGAGCCATATCATAATTCTTCGGAATGCTCTTTCTGAAGTACAAATATAATACCAGGATGCTAGCTACTAATGAAAACAGGTTGGGAACGATCATTCTAGATGCGAACTCAATAAACCCGATATCAAAAAAGTCAGCAGAAACAATGTTGACCAGGTTACTTACCACAAGCGGTAAGGATGTAGTGTCCGCAATAAACCCACTCGCGATGATAAATGGGAAGATCATTCTCTCTTCCAACTTCAAGTTTCGAACCATCGCCAATACAATCGGAGTTAAGATGAGCGCGGCACCGTCATTTGCGAAGAACGCAGCGACTAGAGCTCCGAGAATGCTCACATACACAAACATCCTAACTCCATTTCCCTTGGCCGCTCTCGCCATATGTAGAGCTGCCCATTCAAAGAAACCAATTTCATCTAAAATTAAAGAAATAATGATAATAGCAATGAACGCCAACGTCGCGTTCCATACAATCCCCGTAACGGTAATTACATCGTTGAAGTCAACAACTCCAACGAGTAAGGCAAGTAACGCACCCCCGCATGCTGACCAGCCGATTGACAATCCCTTGGGTTGCCAAATGACGAATGTCAACGTCAGCAAAAAGATGATACTCGCTAATATAACTGTACCCACTGATGTTCTCCTCCTCGTTAGTCACAACAAATTCGATTTCCTTGTGCTGTTAATTCTTCTACTTTAAATGCTTGACTTGGCAAGTCCTTGATAACCGTTTGAATAAATGAGTAATACGAGGATGCTTGGTTTAACGAGTAAAATATCCATTGTCCCCTTCTCGCTTCATTCACAATTCCGCTATCTTTCAACTTTCGTAAATGTTGGCTAATAGCAGGTTGGCTCATATCAAACAGGTCTACAAATTCACAGACACAACATTCATGTTCAGACATAATTTTCACCATGGTCAAACGTGTTTTATCACCTAAAAGTTTAAGAACGTTTGCAGTACCTTCTATTTCCAACGCTTCATTCGTTTGCATGTTATCCCTCCTAGCCTAATCGAATATATAATTAAATGCTTATGTGATTATTCAATATCATTGTATAAGCATATTCTTATTTAATCAAGGCTTAACTATTCAACAAAATAATTTTTTATTTTAGTCTGCTTAAAAGATGGTTTCAAAATATCTCCGAGCCTATTAGCCCCCTTCAAAGACTTGTTTAAGGGTGTTGTTAATTTTCTTGATGAACTAACGGGTGCGTTAGCTGAAGAACGGAGCTGTCTTTAAGGCAACTTTTTCTTTATGCAACTAACGGGGCAGTATAGTTCCATAAGGTTTCATTCCTTTTTTGGGTTAAAAACGAGTGAATTGAAACATCATCGGGAAACGTATATGAAGAAACTATAAAAAAGGAATTGAAGGAAATTGGCACAGTATTACTCTTTACTAATCTTGTCATTTGTAATGCTTGTGGGGATGTCGGCTTATTTTTGGCATTTTTATAAATTGAAAAAGAAAAACGAAGATTCGTATAAGATACCGATCAAGGACATTTTTGGAGTCGCCTTTTTATTTCTCCTATCAGGATTCCTGTTTGTTTTTTCTTTGTTAGACCTGCCTAACTTTTTAGCTGATAATACGAAACAATATAAAGGGGATTGTGAGGTCGTCATATTCGATATTACAAGAGGGGGACATACAGAGGCTAACTTTGGAAAGCATAGCATTATGTTTCCTAAGAATTATCAGGGTGTAGAAGAAGGTAACTACTACTGTGAAGTAGAGTATTATCAACAAACTGAACAAGGAAAGACATTGAGAGTTTATCAGTCAAAAGGCGGAATACTAATAAATGAAAAATAGTGTTTCTTAATCAACTAACGCAGTGTATTCGTACTGTGAGCTCTAAGTAAGAGCCATATTATTAAAATGATGAAAAATATAAAACGACTCCCTATCCTAATAATAGTTTTTTCAATTTACATATTAAAATTTCTCTTTTTTGTCGCTGGTAGTTTTCTCTTTAAAAAATATGGACTTTAACATTGAGTGGAACACCAGAGTTTCGTTCACACCATTAAAAACAAAAACTGAGGTGGAGTTAAATGTATGATACATGGATTTCTAGTCATTTCATAAATACAGCGTTCTTCCCTGTTTTAGTGCTTGGTGTAACGATAATAATATCAGCTAACAGCTATCTTTGTTCATTTCATGGATGGCTAAAGGGTGCATAAGTTGAAGATCGGAGTTGTCTTTAAGGCAGCTTTTTCTTATGGACACTAACGGGGCAGGATAATTCAGTAAGGTCGTATAAGACATATAGTGAACAAATAAAAAAAGACAGTGTACCACTGCCTCTTTTTGTATGGGTTAAAGAAAACGAAGAATTATTTAATCTTATCTAGTGAAATTATTCTATGTTTTAATTCTGAATTCATATCTAAAACACCTATCACAATTTGATTATCTTCCGTCAATGTTATGTATCTGAAATAATCATCATCAGAAATCAACAAATCGGTGTCATTCGTCGTTTTTTCCATTTTGGCAAATACATCTACTGTGTACTCAAGGTGAAAAAAATCATCAAATCCCTTGCTTGAGCTACCTACCCAGGTATACAGAAAATCTTTCAGTGTGATTTGTTCAATCCCCGATAATTGTTTCTTGAATTTTAACTTATCTACTGTAACGCTTATCATCTTTCATCACTCCTTAACGAGTCTTAATTATATATATTGAAGTCTCCTCCAACAATGCTATTTGCGTAACAATCCGGTTACAATTTAGTTACTAAGGGGCAGGTTTGTTGAAAAAGAATGTCCATATTCTATCTAAATGCTAAATGATTGTTTTCTGATAAAATGATGTGAATTACAGCCTTTTAGGAGGAGAAAGATTGGATGCTTTGGTTGTTGGATATATGAAGATTGGTTTAAAATCCTTATAGAACTAACAGGTTTCTATTACATAAATGAATTTGAGCTATGTTTATAGCTCTTTTTTATGGGTACTGAAGTCTAATTAAAATTATATAACTTATCTACTATGGATTATTTTACCCTTATGAATAATTACTCTTTATTGTTATTATTTAAAGGTTCGAATTATTTTAATATGATACTGCGTGTATAGGTAGCTTTCTAGTGATAATAGTTGTAACTATTGGATTTCTTCTGAGGAAGAAGTAAAAGTGAGGAAAAAGAGATGGAGTTAAATGCTATAGCAAGGGGATGTTGGTTCGTAATCATTATTACATATTTTGCCCCTATGATTGAAAATATTTGGTTGAGTTTTCTTTTTGTTTTTATCTCCATTGGAATGGGTTTTTATCTATTAGAGAAAATTCCTTACTTGAAGAAGACGATACCAAAGAAAATAGGTTGGATCATAATGCCTTTGTTTTTTGTCTTAATCATTTTACCAGATTTGTTATGGGTAAGGAATTAAAGGTGCGTTATGTGGTATACCCCATAAGAAGTGTACAAAAACACGTCCAAACCGTACAACCTCCAACGGGTTAATGGGGGGCGTAAAAAACAAAAAACGGACTTTCGAAAGTCCGTTTTTCATGCACCCGTTAGTAACTCCACTTATATTTAAGGAGTAAAAACGATGGATTCCTTATATTTTCTTCCTGATGCTTTCTTACCATTTTTTAATGTAACAGGTTCATCTTCCCAAGTTACAACACATTCCAATTCTTCTGTTTTTTCCTTAACTAGAAAGTTTGTAAAACTAAAAGTTTGACCAGCGTTCATTATCTCATTCTCCACTTGTGGTGCTAGCCCAAACATTTTCTTGTTACTTGGTTCATTTCTAAAAGCCCCAATATTAACGTTGTATGCTTTATTGCCTTGGTTAGTCACCAACAAGCTATATACTTCGTATTTCCCTTTTTCTCTTTGTGCTAAGTGTTTATCTTTGGATGGTTCCAGCAATTCAACTTTCCACTGTTCCGTTTCTTTAGCAGCAAGAATTCTTTTTAATTTCCAATCTCTCTAAAACAGGACTCCCACAGCAAGATTCATCCTTAGTTTCAGTTGCTGGGGTATCAGAGTCGCAGGAGCTAGATGTCAGGTTCACACTGCAAACTCCTGTTTCAGGCAGTTCCAAGTGTACTTCTTTTGCTCCCTCATTATCGCCAGTAAGATAAGCCACTACCGAACGGATTTGTTCGTAGCCTGTCGCCAGTAAGAATGTAGGTGCTCTTCCATAACTCTTCATGCCAACAATGTAGAAGTACTTTTCAGGGTGTCGCAATTCTTGTTCACCATGCGGCCGCACCGTTCCACAGCTATGAATATTGGGATCAATTAGCGGAGCAAGCGTGTCTATGCTTTCCACAGCTGAATCAAGGTTTATCCTTATTTCATTTAAAAAGGATATATCAGGTCTGAAACCCGTACTCACAACGATTTCATCGATATCACCAAGTGTGAATTCTTCTCCGTTTAGTTCTCCCACCACAGTGATTTGACCGTTTGTTGGATAAACTCTTTTAATATGAAAGGGAGTAAGAATATGGATTCGTCCAGACTCCACTAATTGCTGAATTCTTATGCCCAACTCTCCACGAGCTGCCAAGCCGTCGTTTTCTTGCCCGCCGTACACTTCATGAATCTGTTTTTTACGAAGAACCCAGTAGATCTTGGTATCCGTAAATTGCTGCTGTAAGGTGGCCAGATCCAATAGAGCATTTATGGCAGAATGACCGCTTCCGATCACCACGGTGGATTTATTTTGATATCTGTTTTCTAGTTGTACGACGTTAGGGATGCCATAGTGGATTTGTTTGTGTAATTGTCTCTCCGCATTCGTCCAAATTCCATTTGAAAGGATCGGGTTCGGATTGGTCCAAGTACCTGAGGAATCAATCACTGCTTTCGCTTCAATGACTTTTGTGTCACCATTCATTTCTACATACAGTTGAAAGGGAACAGTATCCCGTTGTCCTGTTTTTAATTTATCGTGTGCCCTTTTGGCAACACCGACTACTTTTGCTTGTAACATAATGTTTTCCTTCATTTCTGGTAGGTTACTCAACGGCAAAAGGTACTCTTCTACCAATTCGCGACCTGTCGGCAAAGCTTCTTCGTCAGGTGACGCCCATCCAGCATTCTCAAGCAGTTCCTTTGCTGCTTTATCGATGTTATACTGCCACGGAGAAAACATTCGAACGTGTCCCCACTCCAACATGCTCGAACCAACGGAATCCCCCGCTTCAAATACGATAAACTTCTCCCCTTTTTTTAGTAAGTGAGCGGCAGCGGCCAGCCCCACAGGTCCCCCACCTATAATTGCTACGGGTAATGTACTTTTATCAAATTGAACCATCATTATTCCCTCCTATATTTTAGTTGTAATTTGCAAGTATTGTCGAAAAATTATACTACCCCCAAGGAGTAGTACAACATACGGAAGACTTCAACATTCGATCATTAAGCAATTGCAGAGAACGCACGACTGATTCCTTTTCAAACTCATTCATCGTTTTGAAAATCTCATTCAAGTAATCATTCATTTGTTGGTCGATGGTTTGATTGGTTTTCACGCCTTCATCGGTCAGAGAAAGGATAGAAATTCTCCGATCTTCCGCATCAGGGGTTTTTGTGACTAAATTCAATTTTATTAGGGTTTGGATTTGTCGACTGAACGTCGTAATATCCGTTCCCAATGTTTCTGCAATTTGCTGGATGGAAGCCTTATTTTGTCGGTTTATTTCATACAGGATATGGCTTTGAACAAGGGATATCTCAATTCCATCAGCGCTGCAACAATTTTTATTCAATAATCCAAAACGTCTAGTTAAGAGTTGGAAGAGACCTCTAAGGTTTTCATTTTCCATTACTTTCACCTCTCTTTATTTATAAGTTAGTTATTTGCATTTTGCAACTATTCGATTCAACTATTTTTTTGTTGCTCCTTTTAGCTTATTAAAAGCTGTCATGAAATTTCGGTAAGTCTGCTCGCCATAATAACACGCTTTGCCTTTAAAAAAGTTGGTTTCAATGAATTCTTTTGCCTTTTCCACCACAGGTTCACGAGAAGCTAAAACCAGCTTGAAATAGGCATCAAAATAACCAACAGACAATACGCTTGAATGATTCACTGTCATAATCCTCCTACCCCCAAATTGTTTACAGTAATTTCTCCATAGCCATCACATCGACAAATTTCCCGTCTAAAATTCCCTGGTTCTTAAACACTCCTACTTCGCGATATCCCCATTTTTTGTACAATCCTTGACCCATCTGGTTAAAGGTAAAAGTGAATAACACAATTTTATTGAAGTCATTTTCTTTTGCGAGCTTTTCGATTGATTGCAGCAATAAACCGCCAACTCCTTTTCCTCGATGATCTCTTGAGATATAAACGGATAAATCGGCAACCCCTTTATAAGCATCGCGGCTGTTATATTGATTCAAGGAAGCCCATCCAACGATTTCTCCTTCTTGGTCAGCCACAATTACCTTATATCGTCCAATGTGCTTGGCAAACCATTCTTCCATGTAAGTTTGGTCCTTCAGTTCCGTTTCTAACGTGGCAACCCGATCCTCAATCCCTTGATTGTAAATTTCTTTGATGAAATCTATGTCCGCTTCCATCGCTTCACGAATGATCATACCTTTCCCCTTCTCCTTTCACTTGTAAAAGCAAATTATTCATTACAAATATTCTATATCCAATTTATAATACAAATACTTGCAAGTTGCAAGTATAATTTAAGTGATACAAACATTACGTTTTCACTAAGTCATAAATGGGGTTCCTCGTTTTTAATTAATACGAGTAAAAAGAACAATGCAATTTACTATTTGAATCACATCGTTCTTAATGTTACTTTTATAGTTCTTATTTGTTTATATGCAAAAAAACCTCAGCAATTGCCGAGGTTTTATAACGGGATTAGGTTAAATTGCTTATAAGTGAACTTTCTACTTTTTATATGGAAATGGACAGCATCAACCCCATATATAAGGCCGCAATAAAACATATTCCAAATACGAGTCCTAAATAGGGTTTTGCTTTTCTAAAGCTTACAACAATCATCGTCAAAAATAAGATGGAAATTATCATTAACAAGATGGTTTGTAGAGATGGGATGAACTGTATGTACAATGGAGCAATAATATCTTTGCTTAATAACCATTCTACCCAAGGAGAGGCACCTTCTGAACTTACTGTAAAATCAATTTCATGAGGAGGCATGAGCGTCCCTAATACTCCTGTAAGATAGAAAACAATCATCAGTAAAATGGTTTCACCTATTAGCCAAGGACGTGGGTTAAATGATGAAAGATACAATGCCTTTTTTACAAGAAAACCGTTAACAAATGCAAAAGCGATAACAGGTATGATACTTATGTGTTTAAGAAGCAGCATCTGCCCGTAAGGCAGCACCCAAGATTTCATATAATCCTGTGGTTCCACAAAAGAAAACATTATGATAAACCCACTTATTAATATGATGACTAAACAGCCAAGAGCAAATGGTGTAAACCATCGTAAAAACCTTAACCAATTGGACTGTTTCTTTGAGAACCAAGAAACATGGATGAGTATGCCTGTCCATAATGAGACAATAAGGAAATGTGTCGTGTGAGAGAACAATCCCGACCAAAATGACAACGATGCACTATGGCTTGCATAGCCCACTCCAAGGAACATTAGAAATAACAACAACGCCTGTACATATTTTGATCCTTGTACATGGATGGTCATCCATAATAACGTCGCCATAAAACTAATGAAAGTCCAGGCTTTTCCTACCTGAAATTCAGTAAAGGCGGACAGGGTAGCTTGTTGTAACCCAATACCTTCCTTAAAAAAGGAGATAACTTGAACAATGGGTCCTAATGTAAAAATAATAATACCCAGAGTAGAAAGAAGCAAAACAGGTTTCGGCATCCTAATTACTGGTTTTTTTTCTTCTGGTACAAATTGTAGTGCCACATGCCCCGCAAGAATCGAAAACAATATATAGTTTCCTAATTCAGCAAAAGGGATAAGCATATTCATCATTTACGCTTTTTCCTGAACATCAAAGCTACACCCAAGCATAAAACGACTAAAAGAATTACGGTGATGATGGTTGTTACTGAATTGGAGGAGGTTTGATTTTCCTTTTGCACCTCTCCTTTATCCTGCTGTTCATTTTCTTTGTTAGCTGCTTTTGGTTGTGCCTCTTCTTTTTCTTCTTGCATTTGTTCTATTTGTACAGTGAATGAAACCTTGCCAGAAATGGGATGACCATCCTCCCCTGCAATAGTCCAGTCAATGATATACGAACCATTTTCAAGAGGGGCAGAAGGTGACCCAACCATTTTCTTGTCTTGTACCTGAACTTGAGAAAGCGAAACCTCTTCTCCATCTTTCATTAGTTTCATGGTGCTTAATTCCTCTATAGATCCTGCAAAGTCCAGAACGATTTCATCCAGTTCCTCGGTAACCATTTGCCCCTCTTTAGGATTGGAGGAAGTAAGTTCCGTATGTGCATTAGCTATGGTAGGAATGCATATAAACATGCACATCAACATAAAGAGTATCTTTTTCATTTTTATGATCTATCCTTTCTTGTTAGCTGTTATTTTTCTATACAACCCATTCATCATAACATCCTTATCCTCTATAACTTCGCAGGTGTTTTCGACAATTTTGTAAACGTTATAAAAGTCCATTCCGATATCTGTTCCCATTCCTTTTAGTATGGGACGGAATACTCTCTGCCCCATTCTTATTTTTTTTCCTTTTGGTACAAATTTATCAAACACCAGAAATCTGCCATTCTTCTTTAATACTCTTACCATTTCTTTTATTGTCATTTCCGCATCAGGTACCACCGTAAGAATTAAGTTGGCAACAATAAAATCAAATGTTTCGTTCTCAAAGTCCATTTACTGTGCATCCATTTCTCTAAACCTTATGGATGAATCGACATATTTCCCTTGTGCCTGTTTTAACATATCACCCGAGTAGTCAATAGCCGTAATCTCATATCCCTTATGGAGTAAGTATGGGAGGTCCGCACCCGTTCCAACACCGACTACAAGAACTTTACTTCCCTTGTCCAAGCTAACTTCATGAAAGATTTCTTTTCTTGCTTTTAAAAATAATCCAGCGTTAAAGACATAATCGTAAATAGGCGACCAACATTTATAAATAAATTTATTCCACTTGTTATTCATCGCTTTCCCCTCCTATCAAAATAGGCTCCCTCGATGGGAGCCCTCTGTTATTTGTCTTTTAATCTGAGAAGTTAGAACTCGTAGGTTGTTGAGTGTGACAATTAGAGTAGCGCCCATATCTGATGAATGCTTTTTCAAGCTCTTCCCCCTATCGGATCGCCTTTATCTTTAATCTTTTTTTGGTTTTTTTATCAAAAGCATGAACACGATAATCAAAGAAAAAGCTGATAATGCTAAAAATGGAATCGTGATAAAGCCAAGCCAGTTAATATATTCTGCACTACAAGGAACACCATTTACACATGGTTTTAATTCGGCAAAACCTGGAACTTTTTGTTCAAGGTAGTGGAAAAGAGAGATACACCAACCAATTATCGCCATTGGTAGTATAAATCTTTTTACCGAAGCGTCATTTTGAAAAGTTCCAATTCCAAGAATTAAGGCTAATGGGTACATCAATATACGCTGATACCAACATAGTTCACAAGGAATAAACCCTCGAATTTCACTAAAATAAAGACTTCCCAACGTAGCCACAACAGAAACTAGCCATGCCATATAAAGAAATAACTGTGTATTATTTGACCTTCTTGCAGCTTCTTTCATCATTTACTTTCCTCTAACTCTTTATCTATAAGGCTTTGAATCTTTTTATAGTCAAAGGGGTCTTCAAGCATCGTACCGTTTAGCATGATACTTGGTGTAGATTGTACTTTAAACTCTTCAACTAATTTTTCATCCTTATTTACTTCTTCTAAACTCGTTTGGTTCTCTAAATCGTTTTGTAATTGTTGTACATCAATCTCAGGAATAGTCTTAGCTATTTCTAAAATTTTCTCATTTGTCCATAATCCGTCGTGATTCTCACTTGGTTGTGCTTTAAATAACTCTTTATGGAATATCCAATAACTTTCTGGATTTTGTTTATATACTGCTTCTCCAGCCAATGAACCTAGCTTGGACTCATCCCCATGAAATAACACATTTATATACGAAAACTTCACTTTGCCCGTGTCTACATAATCACTCATTAATTGTGGATAAATTGTTTCCCCCCAAGCTTTACAAGAAGGGCATTTAAAATCACCGAATTCCACTACTGTTGCCGGAGCATCAGAATCACCTAACGTAGGTTGACCTTCTATTGGTGGCTGTTTATCATAAGTTGTTTCACTATTTGCATTAGACTTCATTTTGTTAATCGTAACTAATGCAGCCAATAAAACAAATACAGCTAATGTTAGAATTACTGCAATCTTAAATGGTGAATTTTCTCTTTTCGTCATCATAGCACCTCTTTGAAACTATTTTCTAAACTTATAAACTTATCTTATTGGATACTTTAGAGTTAAATAAAATGATTAAACGCACAATACACCCATTACCTTTTAGTCATTCAATAAACTCCTTTTCATTAATTATGTAATTATTTAATATTGTTTGACACACATATTAGGCGTTGCTAATATGATAATGACAAAACACATTAGCTCTGTCTAATATGTTCGGAGGTAAATATATGCAAAATATTGATATCGATATGAAAGTTAAACTAATCCATGGATTTTCTAATAAAACAAGGATTCAAATTCTCGAAAGTATAAAAAACGAAGAAAAAACGGTGTCCCAAATTGTAGAAGAGATTAGCGGTAATCAATCTAATATTTCTCAACATCTTGCGTGTTTAAAAGGTTGTGGAATTATTGTGGGGAGGAACGAAGGAAAATACAGCTATTACAGTTTACGAAATCAACATATACGAGATTTATTAACGATGTTTGATACAGTTCTTGGAGATGTTCAAAATGATGTTGCATGTTGCGATCGTCATATAGATTAGGGGTGATTAAATTGGATGAACAATGTTGTGGCTCAAATAAAATGAATGAAAATAAAGAGGAAAATGGTTGTAGCGCTTCTGATATATCAATCGCAAAACTAGAGAATTCAAGTTGTTGTTCAAGTAACCATCATTCAGTAGATGGTATTAACCCAGTACCTATTTTAATTCAAAAAAAAAATAATTGTTGTAGCAGTAATTCATCGAAGGAAACCGTTAATGAGCTAGAAAAAATAAGCTGTTGTAGCCCTTCCCCTACAAGTGACAATAAGCAAAAAACTAATGCTTGTTGTAATAGTGAAACAACAGAAGATAAAATTCCCGTGAAAACAAACTGTTGTAATAGTAATGATCCACGGACAAAAGATACAATCTCGAATTCTCTTCCTCCTGGCGAGAAGATGGCATATAGAGTGCATGGAATGGATTGTCCTGCATGTGCAAAAACCATTGAAAAAGGGTTAAGCACATTAAAGGATATAGCTGAAGTAAAGGTTAATTACAGCACAGCGAAAATGCAAGTTGCAGCCAGTAACGCTGATGCCTTTATCCCGATTGAGAGTGAAATCAAAAAACTCGGATTTTCTATTGAACCTTTAAATCAAAATGGTAATATAAAAACATTTGAAATTGAAGGAATGGATTGTGGTAGTTGTGCTAAGAGCATTGAAAACCACTTAAATACCCTTTCATCCGTTAAAAATGTCAGCGTTAATTTCTCGACTGGAAAAATGAAAATCGAACATTCCAATAGTGTTGAAGATATTATGACTGAAGTTTCTAAAATCGGATTTAAAGCTTCCTTACCATCAAACAATCAGTCGATACAGACTCATAAAAATAAAAACGAAAATGGTTTAGTGATCTTATCTGGTGTACTAATAGTTCTTGGCTTTATCGGTTCATTTAATGGAGTTTCTACAATGATGTCCTCAATACTTTACGCCATTGCAATGGTGATAAGTGGGGCTAAGCCAGTTAAAAGTGCATTCTATGGAATAAAAAGTCGTTCACTGGATATGAATGTCCTAATGTCTGTTGCGGCTATTGGAGCTGCTCTAATCGGTGAATGGCTTGAAGGTGCCACCGTTGTTTGGTTATTTGCAATCGGCAATTTACTACAAACAAAATCAATTGAACGAACAAGGAATTCGATTCGTAATCTTATGGATTTAGCTCCCCCTGAAGCTTGGATCTATGTTGGCTCAGAAATCATTAAAAAACCAGTTGAAGAAATAAATGTCGGTGACATTATCTTTGTTAAACCAGGTGATAAAATTCCATTAGACGGTGAAATTATTCAAGGTGAATCAAGTGTAAATCAGGCACCTATTACAGGAGAATCAATTCCTATCGATAAGAATATTGGTGATACAGTATACGCAGGAACTATAAATGAAAATGGTTCTCTTGAGATTAGGGTCACTAAGTTAGTGGAAGATACGACTATATCAAAAATTATTCACTTAGTTGAAGAAGCACAAGAACAAAAAGCACCAACAGAAGCATTTGTAGATAAGTTTGCAAGTATTTATACACCTGTTGTATTTATTTTAGCAATGGCAGTTATGGTTGTACCTTCACTCCTTGGATTTGGCACTTGGGGAGAGTGGTTATATAAAGGACTTGAAATACTAGTTGTAGCTTGTCCTTGTGCTTTAGTCATTTCTACTCCTGTTGCGATCGTATCAGCTATTGGAAACGCCGCAAAGAACGGAATATTAATTAAGGGCGGAACGTTTTTAGAAAAAGCAGGTGCCATCACGGCCATTGCATTTGATAAAACAGGAACTTTAACGGAAGGAAAGCCTAAAGTATCAGAAATTAAGACGATAAACGTATCAGAAGAGACATTACTGTCCATAGCATTAACACTAGAAGGTTTCTCAACACATCCTATTGCAAAATCGATTGTTCGTTACGGCAACGAAAAAGGAATCCAACCTAAAAATGGTGAGTTATACAAAAGTATTGTAGGAAAAGGCGTTCAAGCTACAATTCAAGGAGATATTTTTTACGCAGGTAATCTAAAGCTATTCGAAGAAATGAATGTATATTTAGAGGATATAAAAAAACATATTCATGAAATACAGAACAAAGGGAAAACAGTAGTTATAATAGGGACACAAAATCAAGTTATCGGGATTATTGCTGTTTCTGATACAATACGGGACACTTCAGCATCAGCTTTAGAAGCATTAAAACAAAGTGGAGTTAATCAAACAGTCATGTTGACTGGAGATAATGAAGGAACCGCTAAAATGATTGCTTCAGAAGCGAATGTTAATCGTTATTTCGCAGAATTATTGCCAGAGGATAAAGTAGATGCCATAAAGAAATTACAAAATGAAGGTCATAAGGTGGCAATGGTTGGAGACGGTATTAATGATGCGCCAGCACTTGCAACAGCAGATTTAGGTATCGCTATGGGTGGTGCAGGAACTGATACCGCGATGGAAACAGCTGATATTGTTTTAATGGCTGATAATCTTGATAAATTATCTCATACAATGAAGTTAAGCAAAAAAGCTTTAACGATTATTAAACAAAATATTTGGTTCTCTATCATTATTAAAGTCCTTGCGTTGGTCTTTATCTTCCCAGGTTGGCTTACACTATGGATGGCTGTATTAAGTGATACAGGTGCAGCCTTAATTGTTATTTTAAATGCAATGAGATTGTTAAAATTTAAAGAATAGATATTTATGAGATGTTTCTTGATAAGAAACATCTTATTTTTTTATAATTAGAATTTTTAAGAAAAAACTGCTTTAAAGACAGCTTCGATCTTAAGCTAACAAACCGTTAGCCATCTACAAATCGCACCTTTTTTTTATTAACTATTAGTTGCTTAAACCACAATTTAAATAAAAAAGCCTGTCTATTTAACATAATTGATATGCAAATTTTAATGATTCAAATCCATGATTCGTTCCAACTTGGATTACCAACTCAAAATAAAAAGCTATTCAAAAAAGAACATACGTTCGTTTGTAATCTAAATAAGGAGTGATTTAGATGACCATTTGAAATAGAGGTAATATTAAATGGACCAGTCTGATGCTACCTGAACATATAAAAATGCTACGGCATTATTTTGACGAGGAATATTACGATGAACCCGAACCCGTATTGGATGAACAATACCTGGAAGAGATGAATGATTTAATTGCTGTTTCGATGGAGTTTACTTTTCCGATTTCCTTTACGCTTTACAAAAATAATCGACTGAGTAGCTAAAAGGATTGGTACATTATGTGGATCAAATGAACGGACATTTAAGAGTAATTAATGTGGACGAACGAATACATAGAATACCCTTTTCAACTATTATGGGAGTGAAAAAGAATAAATTATATTTTGTAAAATAATTTACTTTGGTGCAGTAAATTTGATTGTAAAAATAAAAATAAAGAGTATTTAAAAAGAACATAATCGAGAAATTCCAAATATATAATACTTCTTAACAAAGCATCCCCATCTCAGCAAAAAAGGAGATAAAAACAACTATGAAAAAGGTGCATACTTTTAGTTTGTATATCTTTGGTATTCTGTTGCTTTTTTTGCTTTTGTTAATTCTTTTGGAAATTAAAAAATTAGATGAGGGAATTTTCCTTCAAGGCATAGAAGAAAAACTCTTTTATATAAATGAAGGAATACAAGAGATTACTACTGAATAAAAGCATAATTTCCGCAGCACTCCAGAAAAAATATTATCAGCGACAATGGACTGCATGGTTCAGAGGACTAATCAACTTGGTTAGTCCTTATTATTTTCATTTGGTGAGTAACTTTTCTCATCACATATTAGCTGGAATAAAGGTTTACAACCCACACATGGTACCTCATTTAAGTAACAGAATATTATGAGTAAGAGGTGCTACGATGAATAAAATTTTCATCCCTCATGCAATCACCACTTTGACAAGACTCTTCTTCAGTTCAACTGCACTGAATGAATACTTAGCGATGAGAACCGCCCAATTCTACATTGAGGACCTGAAGTTACTACAAGACGTCGAAGCAGTTTCCTTGGCAATAGAAAATAAACAAGCGTTCTCTTTATTGTCTAAATTTTAATTTATTTGACTATAAAGCTGCTGAAGAAATTGAAATCGCACTATCCGTCATTGGTTATACGGAAGCCGAAATGATTGAAATGGTTAAGCAGTTCCCAAGGTAACCATGAATATGGAGGTGTCCATGTGATAAAGTTGCGAATCATTTTAACAATTCCGTACTTGTTATTTGCAATTTTCTTATTCGTGAGAGGATACATTCCAAGTTACTACCTTCTTGTAATAGGGTTCTACGCACTGTTTTGTTCCTTCCTTCTGGACTTTTTGGATAAAAAAGGAAAAATGAGTCTTGGGTATACCCTGTTTCAGGGTATACCTCACCCATTGACCGCCACCTTAAGCCATTCCTATGCAATTATCCTGCACTATAGTTGCATAAAGAAAGAGCTGTCTTAAAGACAGCTCCAATCTTAAACTAACGCACCCTTTAGCCATCCATGAATCGCAAAAATCGGCGATTCACCACAAAGAATGAAAATGGTTAGGAAGTGTCAATACTGATACTGACCTTAATCCAGTCAACCCTAATCCATAGACTAATTAATTAACGCTCTCCCTCTTTTTTTAAACGATTGAGCAGGGTCTTCTTAAGTATTGTCATTTTTCATTTTTAAAAATACTTATTTTCATGCTAGTTGTATAACCATTTATTTTCCAAAGAAAAAGAAATACAGTGATAATAAATATATACAAATGTATACCCAAGAACCCATTATCAAGAAAAAATTAAAACACCCTTTATTTTTTCTATTTAGTATTACATTTAAAATAGCCACTATTACCACTAAAATATATAAAGGTGCTATCGCTAATTTTGAGATAAGTTCTGGAAAGGGCATTTCCATTAATTTGTCATCCACATTATCTCCCACTAACTTAAGTCTTATATTAGCCTAATTATCTAATTCCTTGTTCAACTAACCTGCCCCGATAGTTCCATAAAGAAAAAGCTGCCTTAAAGACAGCTCTGATCTTCAGCTAACGCACCCGTTAGCATTCCTGTAGATCGTTAAATATCAGGTTTGAAAAAAATAGAGCCCCTCAGTAAGATACGAGTATAGAGACCAATCTAACTCAAAGTCTTAAGGAGGAAGCCCTACTATGAATTTTAAAATGCAAAACAAACAAAATCAACTAATTGAGAGAATTACGGATCAACATCTAGTTGTTGGTGTGGATATTGCCCAACACGTACACGTGGCCCGTGCTGTAAACTTTCGGGGCATTGTGGTCGGGAAACCCTTGTCTTTTGAAAATAACGAAGAGGGTTTTACTCGATTACTAAACTGGATCCAGGAACTAAAACAAATGAAAAACTTAGACACAACGATAGTCGGAATGGAACCTACCGGACATTATTGGATAAACCTTTCAAAGTGGCTAGTCAAACAAAACATGGATGTCGTCACCGTCAATCCTCACCATGTCAAAAGAAACAAAGAAAATCGTGATAATACGCAATCCAAAAGTGATAAAAAAGATGCCCTTGTCATCGCTGATATGGTGAAGAATGGCTACTATGCCTTCGTTCGTTCCACTTCAGAATCATTTGAAAAACTTCGTGTCCTTATGGCTAACCGAAATGTGATCGTTAAGCGTCTTGTTAGCTCCATCAACCAAATTAATCGCCGGGTGGATGTTGTCTTTCCCGAGCTCCGGCAAGTGTTTAAAGACGTATCATGTAAAGGGGCAATCGCAACCCTACGCCTCTTTCCTACCCCAGCTGAATTATGTTCCTTACAGCCTCAAGATATCGTAACCGGTTGGAAATCATGTATGAAGCGACATTCCGGGCATAAAAAAGCCCGTTCCCTGCTTGTATTGGCCAAGCGTTCAATTGGTACGAAACAAGCCCTTGATGCGTATAAACTTCACTTGGGACAGTTATTAGAGGAATATGATCTCGCTTCATTCCAACTCGAAAGAGTGACGCAAGAAGTCACAAAAGTCTTGGAACAGATTCCATTCGTTAAGCAAATACTTGCCATTAAAGGAATCAGCGAGATTTCACTAGCGGGAATCTTAGGAGAAGCTGGAGATCTGAGTGGGTTCGCTCACGGGAATGCGCTCCTTCGTCATGGAGGATTGCATCTCGCTGAAGCAAGTTCTGGGAAGTGGAAAGGCCAAATTGTTCTTTCCAAACGTGGAAGATCATGAGTCTGGTGATGAATAACCCTGAGTTTAAAGCCCTACACTCGAATAATGTTAAAGTGAAGAAGATTAAGAAAATGAAATCCATCATGAAACTTTGAACTCGCCCGTGTCCTAGTAGGGATAGCTCGTAATGGCTCTGCCTATAAACCGGAAATGATCTTCCCACTTGAACAACTAGCAGCGTAAATTTACATTCACATTGTTATTTAACGAAAGTTGGCTTATCCGTAGGATTTCAAAGAAAGCACGAAGTACTGGATGTAATGAACAAAAGGGCAATGACCCGTTCCGTTAGCAAAACCCGGCCTTCACCCCTTGGATAGGCATGACGAAGGAATGAAAGGGCATAGGATTATGACCCGTTGAGACATGGGAGGGAAAGCCTCCAGGGGCAGCGTGGAGAATGCGTGCAGTATATGTAATAATATGGGATTTTCAACAGATCCCCTATTTCAATCTGCCCTCATCTTATCAAAACGGTCCTATCTCTTTCGTTCATCTAAAGCAACCTATACCATGTGGTTTGAAATCCTGCGAATAAGCGAGTATTCGTTAGCATTATCTATTAAACTGAGGGAGTTCATTAAGGAAATTTTAAAATCACCTTTTAACATCTCTAAACAACAAAGATGACTGCAAGTCCTGTAAAAGAAGCAATACTTAAAAACAACATCATTCCAAAATCCAGTTCTTTTATCTCTTTAAAATGATCCCGTATCAAATAAATTAAAGGTATTGCAAAAAGTGTTGGAATAACTTTACCTGCCTTACCAAAAATATCAGTAAAAAAAATACTTTCCATTGAACCCATTACTAGACCACTTAAAAGAAACAAATAAAAAAAACATAAGAAAACTCGAATACTAGCACCTCCTACAAATTACCCTACTTTTTCTGTTACCGTTCTTCAACTAACCTGCCCCTTTAGTGCCATAAGAAAAGGTTGCGGCAGCAACCCTTTGTTAAACTATCGACCTTTTAGTTGAAGAATGGTTAATTAAAACTTAATGTTTAATAATTCTTTCATTTCAAGAAGAACTTCAGAATGTTTTTCTTTTGATAAATACATCATTTTCTGTTCTGCTCCATTTGTTTCTTGCTTCTTTCCGTTCGGTTCTTGAAACATAATCCTTCCATCACTAAAAAAATTTATAGTGTATACTTTGTTATCCATGGTTTCCTTATCGGATAAAACAAAAAAATAATTCCCTTTTTTATTTAATTCTTTACTCTTCTCCAATAACTCCTTATTAGGAGGTTGCACAACTTCCATTTTGTTCACTTTTTCTATAAAAGCCTGTATTTCATTAATATCTGTAATGATCTTTGAAGTTGACTGGGAAGTTACCCCGTCCTCATCAACACCTTGCACTAATAAAGTTGTATATTCATCTTCATTAGGTATCTCCAAAATTCCACTTTTCGTTTTTGTAGTTTCTAAACTACAAGCATTTAAGAATATTATCATTAAAATGCACATAGAAAATATCTTGAAAATCCTCAAATTTCATCCCTCCATTTCTTCCTTCTACAATATATGTAAATTGAAAAAGTATCCATATTTAGTGAACTAACCTGCACCGTTAGTTGCATAAGGGTACTTTCTTCTCTAATTTGAATGTATGATTTGTATAAGAATCTTACATTCAAAAGACCACCAATTTGGTGGCCTTCTAAATGAACTAAGACACTCGTTAGTTAATAATGTGTTTAAACTTTAATTGGCTTCAAATGGTAACTTTCTAATGTCGGAAACATCCGTGTGTTCGTAGTTAATCACTTCGAATCCATTCGGTGCAGCCTAGGTCCTTCATAAGGATTATGTTTTATTTGTTTTTCTTTTTTCAATTTCTTTTTTCACCAAAGGAATTACCTTTTCTTTTACTGCCTTTTGTACTTTTGGATCATTTATTAATTTTTTAAATTTGTCTTTCAACATTCATACCTCCGATTTATTAAATTTGGGATTTAACTAATATGGAGTTGTGTCCTAAAAGGAATAAGATTCTGCTATCATATGACAATTGTACTCTAAAGAATACATTGTGTCTTGCAGGAGCCAGACAACCAAATGTGATAGAAACAGATTAATTGGTATACTTTAATTTTATTATTTCGGATATATAACCTTTAATTCATTATGATAAAAATTAAAATAGATAAATTACTAATATCGTAACCCATTACAATGCAAATAAATCCTGGAACGATTTCATGCTGAATCTAAAAAAAAGGTAATTATAGTAAAAAGAAAAAACTCACTTAAAGATAGCTTTCATTTTCAGCTAACACACCTGTTAGTTGTAGAAGGATTTTAAAGCCATGGACTTACGCTCCACTAAAAACTTATAGGGGCTTCTTCACGAGTACAGGTCAGGTATTTTCGGGATACAGCATTAAAATATCCTACATCAATAATTGCTTTTTCTCCTTTATCAGGGCATTGAATATGCGTCAGCTGAAGTGATTCATTGATGATGACCAAGTCTATTGCGTCCAATTCCTTTTTGCAGTACGAACATTTTACAGCTAGTAAGTTTTCTTTTTCCATTAAAGATGCCCCCTTTTGATAAATAGGTATTCTTTATTTCTAGTCGCTAATCCTACCAGTTCACATAACTGTCAAAAATTTCTTTTTCCATAAGTATTCAGCTGGATCTTCATAGCTTGTTCAACTAACCTGTCCAGTTAGTGCCATAAGAAAAAGCCGCCTTAAAGATAGCTCTGATCTTCAGCTAACGCACCCTTTAGTTGAATAAGAATTCATTGTGGCTATTACCAAGAAGATATTACAAAAGCTTCAACCAATCGGCTTCCGTCCATTACTCTCCGATACATTGGAAGAAGCTCTTGAGGACTTCAATCTTTAACTGGAAATAAAAAAAACCCTACTCTTTTCGAAAAGGGTTCTTCTTTTGGTTATGTTTAAAAATAGTGTTGAAAATTAAGCGATTTTTTAAGGAATACTGTGACATATTAATATGAGAATTGCTCGAGAGTTTAAGAAAACGTTTAACCAAACATTACTAAGATGTTTGGTTGGTCATTAAAGCATTCAAATAAAGTAGGAGCATCAATAAAATTAAAACCGAACATTCCTTAGCTAAAGAATGTTCGGTTTCCTAATCCATAAATTTTCTTAAAGTAGCTTTACTATCTAGATGCTTTCCTGATACCTCATACCATAAACAATTCATTATCAAAGCATTTCTGATGTTGTAATTACCTTATATGTACTGGCATGATGCTAAAGAAATCTCTTTTATAATAGAGGTTGTGAAGGAATGTACTTAAAGTAACCAGGCAATTTAGTGTAATAATGCAGTTACCCAACCAGCGTGCGGCTTTTGATTAAACCAGTATATAAACATAATCAATTGCCTCTCAAAATGAAAGAATCTCCAACAGAATGCTGAGGATTCTTAAGATTATTTTTAAAACTTATCCGGAAACTGCTTTATAACTCCCGCAGAGATAGTATCCGCCATTAAGATTATATGTGTGACCCCTTCGTCAATTGAAACGATTCTTCCGTTCCAATTTTTTGCTAAGCTTGTAGATAAATCATTTGTCACTAATTTCAAATGCATATAAAGCAAATTTTTTAGATCTTCATTTTTCAAATAGGGGTTGGCACCGCTAAGGAAAGCTGCTATTTCATCAGCATTTCTATACCATTCTTTGTTTAGCTGTTTCACCAAGACTTCATTTCCGCTTTTAGCCGCATCTACAATCTTTCCCGCAATAACAATATGCTCCTTAAGCAAATCCGTAAGTTTGTTCCCAGCTTTCACTCCGTATACTGGCTTTATAGCATTTCCAATATCCTCCTGATTTTTCAGAAGCCTAGCCAATACCTGTTTTTGATCCTCCGCTCCAGCTGTTGTTGCACTTGTAATGTAATTACTTGTCCACAAAACATGATCAATCCAAAGTTTCCTGAATTCATTTGCGAACTTTACCTCAGATTGACTAACACTTTGTACCTGCGGTTTAGCGTATGCACTGGTTGTTCCAGACACCATGCTTAGAGGAAATAAAAAAATAAATCCCATCAACAATAATTTTTTCATAACACCATCTCCTTCCAAAGTTTAATAACACCTTTTTATTATTGATATATAGGATTTTAATATTCATAATAATGGTTCTACTTCACATGGTCCTATGTAAGCTGTTTTTTATAAGATTAGGTCATTTATCATAGTATTAATACACGGACACTACAACGTCGCAATTTGTGCTTAAAATATGATGAACTAATGTTTAAATTACTTGAAACTTCAAGAATGAGACGCCAAGAAATAGTGGGTGTAATATAGGAGCAAGTTAAATTTGACATAAAAAAGCGCCTTTCTCAGGGGCGCTAAGCTGGTTATTTATAGTTAATAAATTGATTCCCTTTATATAAGACAGTGAATGTTGGTTTTACCCTTTTGATATAGTGCAGGAATCAACGTTACATTCTTTTAAAACATTATCAATCAATGAAAGCTGATCATCAATCATTGATAAGTAGAAAATATGATAGTCATTTATTTGTTCCTTTAACTCCAACAGCAGCGTTTTGTCCCTTAGTACAAGGAAAATCTCTTCTGGATGTAACATATCACTTCTCCTTTTAGGTAAGATATTACCTTTTACCCTAATTATTACAATTATTAACTTTTAAGCGGATGTTTTGTATCATATTTCACAAGGAATATTTAGAGGGAGTTACTAAACTGTCCGAAGACAATAGGTTAGTTAAAAAACCATGCAACTGAGTTTCATAAGGGAGTGGCTGAAGAAGCACAACGATAAGTATAAAGAATATTTATAAAAAAAGGCTGTCGTATATTAGCCTTTAACGTCGAAAATGTCCCCTTCTTACATTGTTGTGTTAGACTTAATATATAAAACCATATTTTCTTGGGTTTTTTTGACTTTTATTAATCACACTTCTATAAGGGAAGGAGTATAAGAAATGGAGAAAATCAGCGTTTTTCTGGATGACTATCGGAAAGCTCCCGATGGCTATGTGTTAGTCGAGACTATTGACGAATGTATAGAGCTATTGCAAAACTTTGATATTGAACACCTCTCTTTGGACCATGATTTATTAAATAAAACTAGGAATGGTTTTATGCTTGTTCAAAAGATGGTCAAAGAAAAACTTTTTGCTAACCGCATCACTATTCACTCTGCCAATTCAGTTGGCGGTAAAGCAATGTATAACTGTTTAAAGCAAGCACAACGGAATTTAACAATGCCCCCTGCCATTATTGTTTCCTTACGCCCCCTGCCCCTCAAATTCTTCCCGTCAAAGGTTCTGCAACATTATATAGATATAAGGTAAACTCTTCTCAATTACATTTCATAGAAGAATTATACGATGCTTTTGAGATCGTATTGCGGAAACGATTTTTTTTGCTTTAATTCAACCTGAAGATGGTACTGTTAATGAGTTTATTGTAATACCATCTCGACAACAGCCGTAATATGTAAAAATTGCTCAGGCTAGAAAAGCATTTTTAAAAATCAATGTATTTTTGAATGATTAAATGCATGCGTAAAACTCGTAAAATACAAAAAAAGCAATTCACATGTAGTGTAATTGCTTTTTTTAATGTATGTTCGAGCTTCATGGTAGTTTATAAGTTAAAGTCTATATATCGCTTTATATTCTACAGCAGAGATTCCATTATTTTGCCCGGTTTACAACAGATATTACTTGTTTTTTACGATTGATAAAATCGTAATAGTGCTTATAATGCAGAGTGTGCCGAGCCACTCGGCAAAACCGAATGTTACATTCAGCCAGAAAACGGATATTAAGGTTGCGGATAATGGCTCAACTGAAGCTAATAAACTTACCTCTGAAGCAGAGATGAATTTTGTACTTTCCAAATAAAAATAAAAAGCAATGATCGTTCCGAAAATGATGATGAATAATACCGCTGAAAATGAAGGTAACGTCCAATTGCCTTCGAATGCCCATGGAGGATGAATCATGCTAAAGCATATGCCCCCAATCAACATGCCCCATCCCACAACAATCATTGAACCCCATCTTGAAAGGAGTTTAGAAGGCTGCAATGTATAGAATGCCAATGCAAAGGCTGATGTTATTCCCCAAAATACTGCCCACCCGGAAATGGAAAGTGTACGTATGCTTCCTCCTGTCACAAGCAAAAAAGTGCCTAAAATCGCTATGATCACAGCTACACTCACAGTAATGCTTGGAAAACGTTTGGAATGAATGGCTAAATAACAAGTGATCAGGGCCGGTGCCAAGTATTGAAGGACTGTGGCAGTGGCTGCGTTGCCATGTTCAATTGCTGCAAAATATGTGTATTGAACAGCGAGCATTCCCAAAATTGCAAAAAGGATAATTTGAAGCGCATCTTTTTTAGTTTTCCAAATCTCAAAAACTTTCAGTCTTTCATTCTTATACGCGACCCCCAATAAGATGATCCCAGAAAGCAACAAGCGTACAACAGTGAGCCACTCTGGACTGAAACCTTGCTGCTGGAATAGATATTGAGCGGCCGTTCCTGATACTCCCCATAACGCAGCGCCAGTCAGTACTAGTGCAATTCCTTTATTTCTTGAAGTTGATATAGCAACTAAAGTATCATTACTCATTTTTTTCTTCCCCACTTTTTACACGTTCCGTATGGGCTTGAATTCTAAAGTAACTTTCTTTCCAATTCTTTTCTATCACCTTAAGCACCATAGTGAGATTTCCATTTCTTAATGCCTGTATGATCTGAACATGTTCATCAATGGAAAGATGAACATCACTTACCTGATTGAAATAAAACAGTTCCATTCGTATAAGCTTTTGTTTGAGTCCTGATAGAATCCGCTTTAATTCATCATTTGTAGAAAGATTGATGTAAATGGAGTGAAAGTCATCATCTTTCTGAACGGCCATTATTTGATTTCCCTCGTCGATTGCTTTTTTCACTTCATGATTGATGGCTTCCATCTCAATTAAGTGTTTTTCTTCAATAAAATCAAAAGCCTGTTCCATAGCCAACTTTTCCAGTGTCCAAACAATGGAATATATGTTTAATACCTCTTCGAATTGAATAGGGGAAACAATAGTTGAACGGCTAGGCTTGGTCTCTACAAATCCCTCATCCTCAAGCCTTAAAAGTGCTTCTCTAATGGGGGTTCTGCTTACTCCCAATTGTTCAGCTAATTCTTTGTCGCGTAATTGTTGGCCTGGCGTTAGGATTCCCTGCACAATCCAATCCCGCAAAATCATGTATGCTTCTTCACGTACAGAAGTACGTTTAATTTTATGTGATGAATTTGAATGCACCAACGGCTTTACCTCCTTGAAATACCAATATATAATATGCAATATATCACATATTGCATGCCGTTGAAATAGAAATAAGAAAGTTTTACCGCTGTATTTTTTAATTGATTTCATAATTGCTCCACCACATGGCGTAAGACTCAGTCGTGATGGTCTCGTCAACGGAGAAAGTAAAAGCCCAAGAATAATAGAATTCAAACATTTACATAATTAGAAACAATGATTTCTAACGAAAGAGGGAACTTTCTTTTCAAACCAAAAAGACAACAATCCCAACCAGAGTGCTGTCTTTTTATTTGAGATTATCCCATCATTAATAAGTTATTCTTTTGCCCTTGGAAAGCGGAAAACTGCTAACCTTTATTTATTTTCTAAAGTATGAACGGTATAAGAAACTTAACTCATTCTTTACGCAATAATATGTTAAATAAAACTTAAATCTTTCCCTCCATTGTCCAATACGATTCCTTTTGCAATCTTCAAGACCCCTTCGGCATCATTGAGATTGACTAATTCAACTGGGGAGTGGGAATATCTGCGCGGTGTTGAAAGAACTCCTACTGGTATCCCTTTATTCGGGGAGTCATTCCATTAGGGTTGGTCATGTCAAAATACCAAAGAAAGACGACTTTAGTCAAACTTCTTCCCTTGCAGCAAAATTTCGATTGCGAATTCCATTCGAATTGTTTCGAATGTTTTCTAAAAAAATGTCTTGAAAATGTCTTGGTGCTGACCGCACTCATTACAGGAATATTCTATTTCTAATGCATCTTCAGTTACTGTATGTACTGTCTCTTTTTTACAAGTTTCACAAAATCTCTTTTCGGATATTTCTTTCATGTATCATTCACACTCCGTTTTCCCATCATTGTTTTGTAGCCTTGTTAATATTATTTTGCGAATATCCTTCAGAAAAAATACCTTTTTCCTAAAGGACATTAAAAAGAAGATAATGAATTCAGAGAAAATGGTACTGGAATAGTTAATTTCACCTCGGATTCCAATACATCAAAGCTGCATGAAACGGATATTCGTATTCGAAAGCTCCTTCTTTTTCCACCACATATTTATTAAGGATCGTTTTTACTTCATCATAGGAAAAATGTTCATCGAGAATTTTTGTTGTATTATCGCGAATCATTTCTTCATAGGTGGAATAGATTTTTTTACTTTTCAATTTAACGATCTTACAGTCCGCCAGTATTCCAAGTTGATACAAAACATTCAAGATGTGTATGTAATCCCGCTTTCTTAAATTGATCGTATATCCTCGTTGCTTCAATTCCATATAATGAGGTTTTTCTGGGCCGGTTGTCATACCTACAATCACTAACCGGGCTGCAGAATCATTCATTTTTAATAAGGTTTGACCGATTTCTGTCATACGGTAATAACAATTAAAACCAAATACTACATCATATCTGTCTCTTTTAGTATCACTTTCCCACTTATCATGAATCAATTCCATGTTTTCGAAACCTTTTTCGTTCGCCTGGGATTCCAAAAAATTGATAATGCTTTTGGAACTATCTATACAAGTTAGCTTCCTGACTTCTTTTGCAATATCGAATGTATAATTGCCCCATCCAGGGCCGATTTCCAAAACATGATCATCCTGTTTTAATAATGCCAATAACTCTTGCTGCACATGTTTTGCATAAGGATCCGCTTTATGTTGTTTTTTCTCTGCCACCTTGGAAGACCAAAAATCTTCTTCTGCTGCATCATCTTTTAGCCTGTTAGGTATCTTCCCTGTATGATCTGCCATTGCCTGTTTCCAAAGTTCAATATAATCAAAATTATCGGTTTTCATCCGCACGCTCCTCAAATTATATAATTTATGTATAATAATTTTTTCTTAAACTATTCTTACCCCATAGTTGCAACAGAAAAAGAGCTGCAAATCAGCCCCTGATAATGAACAAAGCCTTTTTATATTATAATCTCTCAACATATTAGAATTGGTCATACTCAACTACTTGCAGCGTTTTGTCCAAAGACTCACTGCTTTAGGGCTTTCTATTTCTCTATTTTATAGGTACTCTTTTTAATAATACAATAAGATTATCAATAAAGTTTTGTTAACATTAATCGAAAAGGGGAATGCTGACGTTTCATCCGCTTCTCCCCTTCTATATATCTTATAAAAGGTTTACACGTTTTTAAAATGCTGTTGGATATAAGAATTCACTTTATCAGGCACTTCGATTTGGATAAAATGCCCGGCATTTTGAATAATGTGAACCTGTGCATGTGGGAAACCTTCTTTCTGGAGCTTGTAGGCAAATTCAAAAGGTATATAAGGATCCATCTCTCCCCAAATTATTGTGACAGGTATTTTGATCTGATTTAGTTTTTGATTGTACGATTTTACCTTTTCTATATTTCCGGAACGGTATAGATCTAAGATGACTTTACAAGATTCGGGTGTTCTAAAGACACGAAAGAAGTCTTCCAGAATTTCGTCAACTATGCTCGGAATCGTTTTCTTCAATTCAGTTTGAGCTTGGGGATCATCTGACATGCGTTTCATTATTTTCTCTCCGGCATATGGTGTTCTCCAAATCTGAGCAAGTGAGTGCCACTTATAATCTACTGATATGGTTGTATTTGAAACAAAGAGACTTAGTATTCTCGCTGGATGATCACATGCCCATTTCAGTCCAATAAGTCCGCCCCAGTCATGTACAATAAGGTGGAATTTATCTAGTTTTAGTTCCCTTGTAAAATCCGATACAAACTGTTCATATCTTTCCCATGTTGAGGATTCATCAAACTGTTCACTTTGGCCGAATCCAGGGAGGTCCGGTGCAATGGTTCTAAATCCACAAGACACAATGCATGGAATCATTTCCTTCCACAAAAGGCTGGACTCAGGTACCCCGTGCAATAAAAGAACTGGGGGATCATTAACATTGCCTTTCTCGATATAAGATACCATCTTTCCATTTATTATCATTTTTTTCTTTTCCACTTTTATCTACCTCCTGTATAGAGTATTTTGAAACCTTATTAGCATTAAGCCAGGTGATAGTTCCTGGCTAGAATGGGGATTTCTTTAGAATAGACTATGGATAAAATAACTATATAGAGAGTTTAAATGGAATTACTATCAAATTCCCTCTCTCATTTCTATGTTAGTTTGCTATTTAATGCTTGTGTTTTTAGATTTTTATCCAAAGTTTATTCAAAAATGGATTTATCGTGGATATGGACTCCTTCAATTCTTTGTCCGAAATTTATTCGCTTCCATCTCTACCCTATATAACATCAAACAGCACAACAAAAAAAGGTAAAGCCACAAAAAGGCCTTACCTCTGAAGTGATTAAAACCTTTATTACTCTAAAGGTATCAAAGTTAATTGATCAATCCACTTAAATTGTACTTCCGCTCTATAATGCATGATCTAATCATTACGGGTGTTTCATCTAGTTCATTTGAATCCGTAAATGATTCAAAGTTTCTAACCCAATCTTTTCTAGGTTTTAGGTAGGTTCCTTTATTGTAATTTAGACATCTGTGGACTTTTGCTGAGTGAAAAAAAATATGAAGATGATAATGGGAATGGCTATTAGAAAGGCATTGTTTCTCGAACTTTTAATTGTAGGAATATCTGTTAATGACATTTTTACTCATTCCCTTTTAATGTAGTTAATAATTCTGGTGGTACGTTATAGTGCTTCTTTACAATCGTATTAAAAAAATTATAATCTTCAATTGGCAATGCCGGAACAACTTCAGGATAACCAAAAATAGGACCGGAAACATTAATTGAGAAATCACCTGACGAAATAAATATTCCAGTCACATGTATGGCATCATTGATTAATAATATAGCTATAATGATGTCCAATATATCGATAAAAAGATTTCCCACTTGCGAGTGGTCCTTCCCTTCTAAACGATGGCCCCCAAAAAGGGGCCCACCTAATGAGAGACTAAATCTGCCTGCTCTTACAAAAACGCCAATGATTGTGATTTGTCCAGTTAATAATAGGATGGCTGTTGTAATTTCGAGATTACGCTGAAAGGAGTGAATTACTTTTTTTTCTGAATTATCTACACAGGTTTCAATCAATATCACCACTCCCCATGTAGGCATTTTATTCATATAAACGGGCAAACGTCACTGATTTGTTTGATTTTTTATATTTAAAAGTTCTATTACTGAATATATTGCTTTTTCAATTTCTTTATATCCGGTACATCGACAAATATTCGAAGAAAGCCATGTTTCAATTTTTTCAGGACTTGGGTTCCTGTCATTAAGGAGTAAAGCCTGGCAAATCATTATAAATCCTGATGTACAATACCCACATTGAAAAGCAAAATGTTCCACAAATGCTCTCTGAATCGGGGTATTCTTGAGGCCCTCTATTGTAAGGATTTCTGAATCAATGGCTTCAATGGCTAACATTAAACAGGATTTCATTGGCTGTTTATTCATTATAACCGTACAAGCGCCGCAATCTCCATTTAAACATCCAGGTTTAGCTCCTGTAAGTCCAATTTTGTCTCGGAGAACATCTAGCAATATATCTGATGCCAATATATCCCTCTCATACCGTTCTTTATTTATTTCTAATTGAATGGTAATTTTTCGATCCGCCGAATGGCTATTCATGTTCCTCACCACCTATATATGACAAAATGTATGAAAGGGTATTTTCTAAAACAAATAATCTATATTCATTGGATCCTTCTATATCGTTTAAAACAGGAGTTGGTAAAAACTCAAAAGAGGTTAAAATTCGATCTTTAAAAGATAAACTCTTATCATTTAGTTTGTTTTCCATTTGAATTGACCGAAAAGGATATGGGCATACCCCGCTGAATGCAAATCGAATAAATCCTTCTTTTTTTAATGAGGCAACTGTTAAAAGCGGATATCCCGTTTTCCATTGCTGCCTTTTCTTTACACTAATGTGTTTAGCTTTCAGATAATCTTTTTCTGTTACAATTTGTACGAGAAATTCCCCTTCGTCAAGTCGTAGCTTTTTATGGAAAATTTCATTAATAAATTCTTTCCTCGTTCCTTTTGGTCCTGCAATAATGACAGTACTATCTGATAATAAAAATGGAAGAACTGACTCTCTATAAAAAATTTGACCACATATGTTTCCACCTATAGTGATTTTATTTCTTGATGTATAATCAGCAACTTCTTTTGAAGTATCCGCTAATAGCGGAAATAGCCTATTTTCTTCGATTGCGCGTAAACTCAATGTTGAGCCAATGATCAGTTCTTGGTGTTTAAACCCGAATGCATTGCATTCGGGAATCCCTTTTAAATCAATAATCGCATCGGTGTATATAAAATTTAAACGTCCTAATGTTAAAACTTCAGTCCCTCCACCATAATACATAGTTTTTTTTTCTTGTAATTTTAATAGTTGATAAAGTTCAATCGCCTCTTTTATCGATTGAGGTTTATAATAATCAAAATTATAAGGTAACATTACGCTCTTCTCCCTCTCTTCCCCCTCCAAATGAGTTCAGGAAGTAATGGCAACTGGTTCAAAGGAATCCCAGCAGCCAAAGATAAACTGTTACCTAAAGCAGCTGGCATACCAAGAAGCCCATGTTCTCCAAGGCCCCTTGCGCCATATGGGGCATCTAAGTGTGGTGTTTCTACAAATTCACAGATATATTCAGGGTTTTCTCCATATCTTAGCGGTCTATAGGTTCTGAGTTGAGGGTTTAATACTCTGCCAAGGTGATCGAAATAGAATGTTTCACGCCCACCAAATGCTATGCCCATGCTCATTGCACCCATTATTTGTCCTTCTGCAGTTTTTTGATTCAGAACCTTTCCTGCATCAATGACAGATATTGCCCTTACTATCTTGTAAGTATATTCATTTATGTCATACTCTACTTCTACCCCTTGTGCGCCAACAGTCCATTCAGGACCTGGTCTGCCCGCACCTGTATTGGGATCTAAATTTGTTATATGTGGTATGGTATATTGCCCTCTACCGATGATTTGTCCTCCAATTGTGCTTCCGTCAGGATATGTATACCCATACACTAGCCGTTTGAAAGGAATTTCTATATTCGGTTCCCCTTTCATAAAGACCCTTTCCTGGCCAAGGACGATGTCTTCAATTGGAGCTCGTAATACACAAGAAGCAAGTTTCTTTATTTGTAAAAGAGCATCTTCCACAGCTTGAATCGCAGCCCTTCCTGCCATTAATGTTCCACGGCTTGCTACCGTTTTCCAATGTTCTGGAGTATTTTGTGTATTTACCTTCATCTGAACGTTTACACGATCAATTGAGACCTTTAATTTATCTGATACAATCTGTGCTAATATCGTTTTCGTTCCTGTACCAATTTCTACTAGTCCTGAAATAAGGTTTACACTGCCATCAGGGTTAAAGGTTAAAATGACACCAGATCCAGCGTTGGTATCGATCGTTGAAGTTTTCCATATACAAGCGATCCCTTTTGCCCTTATTATCTTGTCGTTTATTTTAACTAACTGGCCCTCTTCCCAATTCATTTTTTTCTTAAGCACTTGTATGCATTTAGGAAGATTACCTACCGTGCTCGAATTCAATTTAACTTGTGTTGGGGTGGAGTTCCCTGGCAGTATCGCATTCAATTCACGAAGTTCAAGTGGATCCATTCCAAGCTTTTTTGAAAGAGAATCCATAGTCCGCTCAAAAGCAAACAGAACTTCTGAATGGGCGAAACCTCGATAAGGCGAGGCATATGGATGATTTGTATACATACAGAGAGAGTCACACCAAATATTTTCTATGTTGTAAGGTCCGGTGCAATCTACAGCTCCAGCACGGCTTAGATCTGTAGATTTGTCGGCATATGCTCCCCCGTCCCATAAATACGTCAGCTCTGCGACCTTTAGCAAACCAGATTGTGTGCAACCTAATTTAATGTTTGCATCTAATCCAATATGACAAGGTGATGTCAAAATATCCTCTTCACGACTATTTTCAACTTTTACTAGCCTGCCATTAACGGCCTTTGACGCGATATAAGCTAATAGTTCAAGTTGGACCGAGGCTTTACCACCGAATGCCCCTCCAACAAGTGGAGTGTTTACTATGACGTTTCCAATTTCAACATCAAAGTAATCACTTATCAAACGCTTGATCATGAAGGGAGCTTGAGAAGAAGAAGTGATAATGATCTTATCATCTGAGTGAATTTCCGCTAATGAACATCTTGTTTCCATGGCTGCATGGTCGGAGGGGGAAAAAGAAAACTTTTCCTCAATAATGATTTCGCTCTCTTGCCAACCTGTTTTCCTGTCACCTTTTCTGATTTTGGTTCGATTTGCTATATTTGTGCCTGGCTCGGGAAATACCTCGGATATTTTTTTATAGGTGTCTAAATCTGGGTGGAGTAGAGGGGAATTGGGATTTAAGGCTTCCGTTGGTGAATTGACAACGGCTAAAGGTTCATAGATAACTTGAATATTGTCAGCTGCAATCTCTGCTTGTTTCATTGTATCAGCAACAACAAGTGCTACTACTTCTCCATGATAGCGGACTTTATCTTGAGCTATGGGGTACCGATCCCTGATTTCTTCTCCTGTTAGTGGTAAATTCCCACCTGTTATGATTGCACGAACGCCTGGAACTTTTTCAGCTTTGGTTAGATTAATATTTTTAATAAGGGCATGTGCATAAGGACTAATTACCTTTTTAACATGGAGAATTTTTACTTCTTCGCGGTCTCCTGTGTAAATCGCCTGCCCAGTCACCTTTTCCCAGGCATCTTTTCGAGTTACCCCTTTTCCGATAATATCCATATAGTCTCCTCATTTTCATTATTATTCTTATTTAATTGTTATCTATTTTGTTTTTCCAAAAAAGATATTCTTTCATATTATCAATATCAACAAACCATTTTTCCACATAAAAAGGAACAAGTATCCCCTTTTCTCTCTTCGCCATTAGAATCTGTCTTGCGCCTCGGTCTCCTCGTAAAAGGTGAATGTCGGAAAAGAGATCTTTGTCAATAAGTATGGGAGGTCGTATACAACCATAAAAACTAGAGGCAACAAAGGAGTAATTAGGGTTTCTTTTGTATATTTCGATGAGTTTGTTTATCATATTTGTTGTTATAAAGGGCTGATCAGCAAGTAAAATTACTACGGCGTCCGAATGTATGTTGTTTGCTGATCGTATACCTGTTTGGAGTGAATGGGATTGACCTGCTTCAGGTTCTTTAATTTCGACCGTAATTATTTTTTCAGAACAAAAACCTGATAAATCTAGGTGGTTTAAATGATTTGAAATAATGATAATATCGTTAAGTTCAGATAGAACCGCTTTTTCTAATCCCCATCTTCCCATTTCTTTATTTCCTAATGGCAATGCTAATTTATTTATACCCATTCGATAACTATTTCCAGCGGCCAGGTATACCCCAGTTATTTTCATTCGGAATGTCCCTTCATTCTTTTATGCTGAATTAATTCGGCTATAATGCTAACTGCAATCTCGAAAGGGCCCTTAGCTCCAATTGATAAACCGATCGGTGAGTGTATATTATTAGGGGGGTTCATGTCAAATAAACTGGCTGTACGTTTCTTGGAACCTAAAACGCCTATATAGGATAATGACTGATTCATCATTAGTGAAAGTATTTCTTTATCTCTCTGAAAGTTATGAGTCATGATGATAACATAATCATCTTTTTTAAAAGATAATTGTTCCATAATTTCAGTTGGGAATCCTATAATATGGCTAACTGCGTCGGGTATATTATTTTCGTTACAAAGCTCGGACCTCCAATCGCAAACAGTAACTAAAAACCCTATTGAGGTAGCCATAGTGACAACTGGATATACATCACATCCAGCTCCAAAAATGATTAAACACGGTTTAGGTATAAACTTTTGCATATAAATAAAGCTAACATCATTATCTTTGGGTTCATTATTATTCTCATCCTCTGGCCGGAAAGAAGACCCCAATAAGTTCCACTCATCATCTAACTCAATTTGATGGACGATTACCTTAGCTTCTTTAATGGAAGCCAAGACATATGAAAGATTTTCTTTTAATTTATGGTCCACATACTCCAGTAATATATATATAGTTCCGTTACAACCTGTTCCAATTCCCCATTCTAGATCTTCATCACTTTCCATGTGATAAACAAAGGTCTCTGTATTTTTCCTTTCAAACACTCTGCAAGAATGAAGAATAAGATCTTCCTCGATACACCCAACACTAATAACGCCTAAAGATGTACCATCTTTTTTTATAAGCATGGAGGTACCTTCACGCAAGTATGCTGAACCTTCCACATGAATGATGGTAGCCAATACACACTCCATGGATGTCGATTGAATCTCTTCAAGGATAGTATACATTTGATTCACTTGTCTTCCCCCTGGTCTTCTATGAGTTCATTCATTCTATTAATATCATTATGTTGATTTATAAAAAAAATGTGTTTATATAGAAATAGAATTATTCTAGTGCGGGCTGAACACATGGGAAATGTGGTTTTTCTTGAATTGTGCTTTAGAGGTTCACAGTCATTTAATCCTTGTATGCAAGAGAGTGTCTCATTCGATGGTTTAAAAAAAGGGGAGGGATATAAATGTATTCCTATTTTATTGGTAAACAAAAAGGAGCAAAAATTTTGCTCCTGCATCCAATCTTATTTGTTTTCCTTTTGAATAAATTTTATCTTTTCGATAAAGCAGACCAAGTATTTTCTAACCAATTATCAAAATCTGCCCCTTTTTCACCCTCATAGGTATCATATATATCCATTCTCATTTTCTGAAGTTTCTCTTTGAATTCAGTATATGAGTGATTTTCTGGTAAACTCTTCTTGATCCTTACTAAGATTTTGGTTAATCCTTTAACCAATTCGCCCTTTTTCCTTGGTGGCAATTGGACATCTTCGCCTAATCTTTTCAGTTGACGGTATGCAGCCTCTTGAACTTTATATACAGAATCACTATTCATGATATGTGTGAGAATATCGATTACTTGTTTATTTTTTGACTGACCTAACTCTTCGATCGCATCTAAACGTTCTCTCCAATTAGATTTGCGATTGGCAGATTTTTTTAATTCCTCATAGTTGGCAGGTAACTCGATACCTTTTGTTTCTTTATTATTCAAATGAATCATTTCTCCTTCTGTCTTTATGTAATCCGGATATCAAAATGTTAATCCGATACTACAATAATCCCATTACCAAGAATGGTTTATTCCATTCTTCATTATACCCGTTTCCATATTTTAATATAGTTATATTTCTTAATCATCTGCTGTATCTTCAATCAGTCGGGTGCCGGGGGCGATGCTTTGCTTCTAAAAACTTATCTGCACCTATGCTCAATAAGTAACTTCATCTTTAAAGGGCATAAATTCTGCATGTATTCATGCCCCTATTGTTGACTATGAAGTAAGCTTTTCTTATTATGTTGTAAAAACAGACAATAATAGCACAAATCTAGTCCACGTAATGTTTTTTATAATCTGGATGGATAGAAAATTTTTTACGTAAATTAGCGAGGTTTACACCAAAGCTTTCTTCTAAAAGTTCTCTATGTTTCTCCATGATTTCCATGAGATACAAATCATGAATCATGACTTCTGTAATGGGCATTACCAAACCTACATGCATGGTCCATGCTGCACGGCTATCTTTACCAAGCGAGACAATACCTGCTACTACTTCTGAATCATCTCCACTAATAACAAGCCATCGTCCACCATACTCTTCTGTAATTTCATGCCCCATATAATGGAGGTAAACATTAGCAAAATCACAGACGATTTCCCCATAGGCAATAATTGTTACATTGACTCCTTCATTTGCGGCCTGTCTTAGTTCAGACTCTAATTCTTCGAATTCGTCTTCCCAAATCTCTAAGAGTATTCTTTTTTTAGCAGATAATATACAAGCTTTTACCTTATCGAGTATTTTATTGCGCCCCATAATATTCCAGATGTTTTCACGATCATTTGCAGAACGTTCAAACTCCGCTAATGATTTTTCTGCCAGTTCAAAATTTTCTTCTGCTTTCATGCGTCGGTTTTTTATTAGCTCCCTTGCAGGAACGGGAGTATACTGTGGTGTGTTTCCAGGACTAACCAGAATATCTCCTCTTATTGCGAGACTGTCCAGTATTTCATATATTCTTGAACGTGGTACACCGGAGTTTTTTGCAACTGCATAGCCTGTTAATGGCGATTCTTCCAATAAGGCAAGATATGCTTTCGCTTCATATTCGGTAAAATTTAGATTTTTTAATGTGTCTAAAATGTTTTCTTTCATAAACCCTCCACACAACCGTAGTTGCTACCTTTGTAACTAATATTTTAGCAAAATCTGTTGACGATTTCCATTTTCATCTAATATACTTACATAAGTAGTTACTTTAGTAACCACTATTAAAAGGAAGGGAGAAATAGTATGGATAGCTTACTTACATACATATCAATAGTTGCAATGATGGTTATTATACCTGGAGCAGATACAATGCTCTTAGTGAAAAACACGCTTAGCTATGGTCCAAAAGCCGGACGTTATACCGTTCTCGGAATGGCAACGGGACTTTCTTTTTGGACGCTTATTGCCATTCTTGGACTATCTGTTGTCATCGCAAAGTCTGTGATTCTCTTCAGTACAATCAAATATTTGGGAGCCGCCTACTTAATTTATTTAGGGATAAAAAGTTTTTTTTCTAAAAGCGTTTTTTCCTTAAAAGAAATTCAAGCACAAGCAAATACACCTACGAAGTATTCAAGCCGGCATAATAAAGATTCCTTTATGCAAGCATTACTTAATAATATTCTTAATCCAAAGACCGTTTTAGTTTATATAACAATCATGCCTCAATTTATCAATTTGAACGGAAATGTAAACCAGCAATTGATTATATTAGCCTTCATCTTAACCTTACTCGCTGTATTGTGGTTTCTTTTTCTTGTTTTTCTAATTGATTACGCAAAAAAATGGATGAACAACTCTAAATTCCAGAAAGCATTCCAAAAATCAACTGGCTTAATTTTAATAGGTTTTGGCATAAAAACAGGAATTTAAGTTCATTTACTTACACATCTAATTTGATTCTATCCGTTCAGAAAATTGAACGGTTTTTTTCATATGTATATACATGCAATTAACATACTGTATACTAACCTGCACTGTAAGTTGCATATAATCAATCTTTCATCCGTACAAATGGCACTGCATTATTAATCTACAAAGAGTTTTTCCTCATTCATTAAGTTCCCTAACATGGTCATTAATTAATTGAAAAATAAAACGTCAGCATTTCCCCATAAGTGCGAAAATGCTGACAAGTAATGTCTTATGAGGTTTTAATATCCTTTTTGTCAATCCAAGCCGCATGCCTTGGCAAGTATTTCAACAAGATGCATACTTTTGATTTGATTTGCTGCCCCCTCCCTTTGAATGCCAATACTCATTTGCATTTGGCAGCCCGGGTTAACGGTCACTACTGTAGTGGCTTTTGTATCTTTTAGGTTCTTCATTTTTTCATCCAATATCTTCATGGATTCATCAAAGTGAAGAAGATTGTAAATGCCTCCAGATGCACAGCAACGGTCAAACCCTTCCATTTCCACATAGGAAACACCTGGTATGGATTGCAATAATAAACGAGGCTCCTTTTGGACCTTTTGAACATTGCGTAAATGACATGAATCTTGATAGGAAACGATGCCTTGCCATTCTTCAGTAAAGGGGAGTGGCCCTAATTGATGAAGAATTTGACTGATGTCTTTTGATTTTTCCGAGAAAGCCCTTGCCGCCCCAGCCCATTCGTGATCATCTGCCAATAAATGTCCATATTCAAGAAGCGAAGCGCCGCAGCCTCCTGCGTTATTTACAATTACATCAGCATCTGATTGCATGAAGGCTTGGATATTCCTCTTTGCCAATGCTTTAGCTTGTTTTGTTTCACCTTGATGGGAATGCAGTGCACCGCAGCAATTCTGATTTTCAGGGAGAATGACCTCACAACCTGCTAAAGTGAGCAGCTCAATGGTAAGACGATTTATTCGTGACATCATGGAATCCATGATACACCCAGCAAAAAATGCCACTTTTAATTTCGTTTCTCCTTTTGCCGGCATTATCGTACCTGTCCGGATTCGTTTGGAGGATGTCTCGATGGCTGGAAGTGCTTGTTCTAAATGTGCAAGGGCTGGGGAAACCTTTTGCAGTACATTCGATGAACGGATAAGCTTGGATAATCCTGTTTTTTGATAGAACTGTACTGCACTACCAATCCTGTTCATACGTTTTGGATATGGAAAAAGATGAACCAATGCCAGTTTTTTGATCTTGTTCATTTTGTTTTTTTGGTTAGCTGACGGGGAGTTTTCAATGGCTTCTTTTGCCGCTTCCAGTATATGTCCGTATGGCACACCGACAGGACATGCGGTTTCACAAGCACGGCAGCCTAAACATAGGTCGATCGGTTCAGCTAAATCTTTTTGGAAATCTATTTTCCCTTCGGCTGCCATTTTCACTAGATTGATTCGACCGCGTGGAGAGGCAGATTCCACTCCCATTGATTCATATGTAGGACAAGCTGGTAAACAGTAACCGCATTTTACGCATTGGTTTGTCCAATCATAGGCATCTGAATATAAATTATTGGCCACTGAATTTGTCTCGTTCGGTTTGACGGATAGATTCATGTAACCAACACGACCCTTGTCTGGCCTTTATCAGGAAAAATCTTTCCTGGATTCAGGATATTATTGGGATCCCATGCTTCTTTAATTTTTTTCATCATATTCACCCCTGTTATTCCTAATTCCATTTCCATATAAGGTGACTTTAAAGTACCGATACCATGTTCCCCGGAAAGTGTTCCGCCTAGTTCGATTGCGGCTTCAAAAATTTCACTGACTGCAAGCTCCACTTTTTTCATTTCCGTAATATTTCGTTTATCGGTAATGATGTTCGGATGTAAATTGCCATCCCCTGCATGACCGAATACAACCAAGTTCAACCCGTATTTCTTCCGTATAGTGTTTAATCTCTCCATCATCGCCGGTATTTGACTGCGTGGAACGGTCGCGTCTTCAGAAATTTTTGTAGGACCCATTTGTGTAATGGCCGGGGAAACAGATTTACGCGCACTCCAAATAGTTTGGCGTTCTTCCTCTGTCTCCGCTATCTTGACGTAGGAAGCACCCTCCGCCTTGCATATATCGGCGCATTTATTGATTTCTTCCTCAATCGCCAATGGGTGACCATCTATTTCTATGATCAGAATGGCTTCTGCCTGAAGAGGTAATCCTGAAGGCCGATAGCTTTCGACAGCACGGATACACGCGTTATCCATCAGTTCCAGGGCAGATGGTAGAATCCCTGACGATAAAATGCTGGTAATGGCATGGCCAGAGTCTATCAAATGATTGAAGTGGGCGACAAAAGTTTGTTTAGATTGAGGTTTTGGTATTAAGCGGATGATTGCCTCAGTAACGATGCCCAGGGTACCTTCCGATCCTACGATCAATCGGGTCAAATCATAACCTGTTACATTTTTTACGGTCTTTCCGCCAGTACGAATGATTTCTCCCGTCGGGGTGACCACCTCCAGGCCTATCACATATTCTTTTGTCGTTCCGTATTTCAATCCCTTTGGGCCGCTGGAGTTTTCTAATAGATTCCCGCCTATAGTGGCAACATTGGAACTGCTTGGATCCGGTGGATAGAACAAGCCGGCTTCTTCAGCCTTTTTATGGATATTTGCCGTAATCACACCTGGTGAGACAATGGCAAGCATATTTTCCCGATCAATGATCAATTTATCCCGTAAAAGGGTCATATCAAGAACCATCCCCCCTTTAACAGGTAATGGGCCTCCACTTAGCGAAGTTCCAGACCCTCTAGGGTAAACAGGTATTTTGTGAGTATTGGCCAATTTAATCACTTCACTGATTTCCTTCGCATTTTTTGGCTGTATAACGATTTCAGGTAAATATTCCCCAAAAGAAGCGTCATAGCTATAACAATACCTTTCTGCCAAATCAAGGAACATTCTGTCATCTGGAATTACCTGCCTAAGGTCGTCCAGGGCTTCTTTCTCCATGCCTCTCACTTCCTTTCTTAATAGTAAATTGGAGAAGAACTATTTGTATGTAATATAATGGCATTTTATGATTCTGCTAGATATAATGAAGAAAGGAAAAGGAGGTTTTTTTTTGAAAATCGCACTGATTCACGCAACCACGACTGCACTACGCCCAATTGAAGTGGCCTTTCAGACTGTTGCTCCAAACATTGAACTACTTCATTTCATGGACACGGGTCTTCTCGCCTTGATGGAAAAGAGCGGCAAGTTGACTCCGGAAATCATCCGCCGCTTTTCTGCATTAGTGAATATAGCCTATGAATCTGATGTTTCATGCATCCAACTTACTTGCTCTGCTTTTAATGACATCACTTCAATCTTACAACCTCTATACCCTGTAAAGTTATTTCGTTCAGATGAGGTCATGCTTGATGAAGCGCTTCGTTATGCTAGCATCGGCCTGGTTTCAACCGTAAAAGAAACGCCAATCGCCCTTCAAAATTACTTATTAAATAAGAATCCTGACTGTATGATCGAATCATTGGTGGATCCCGGGATCATCCATTTATTATCACAAGGAAAAAGAAAGGAACATGACGATCGGGTTAAAAAGATGGCGGAACAATTGGATGGAAAGACAGAAGTGATTTTGCTTTCACAATATAGTATGGAACATATCGCAAAGCAGGTTAATCCCTCTGTCCCTGTCCTAACGGCTCCGCTATTGGCTGCTAAAAGGTGTTTGGCTCATTTGAATGGAACGTTTGGATGAGTTTTCTTCGTAATATCAGAACTTAGCCAGCATGATCGTTTGTCGCATCATTCATCTCGTTTTTAACCGTTAGTATGATGGGAACCACCAAAAACTTTCCCGACACCTTGAATTTTTTCAAGTATGACGATTAGAAGAACTGATATGAAAATAACCACGCTTGACACGGATGCAACGATTGGATTGTAGGCATCCTGCATTTGCGAGAATATTTCGATCGGCAGCGTTCTCATTTCCGGTGATACCATAAAGAGAGAGACCGTTACATTATCAAATGATGTTAAAAATGCGAATAATCCCCCTGAGATGGCCGCAGATCCAATTAGCGGCAGTGTCACTTTCATGAATACTGTTAGTGGATTCGCTCCAAGTATCGCCGCGGCCCGTTCGAGATTATAATCAAATCCACTTAAACCGGTTAATACGAGCCGCATAACATATGGTATGCAAATGACGATATGGGCAATTAAAAATCCTGTAGACGTACCGGCAAGCATCATTGGTGTAAAGTACATTAAAAGTGCAATCCCCAAGACTAATTGCGGCACACTTAATGGAGAAGTTAATAGGGCCGTAATATACGATTTTCCAGGTATATCATACTTTGCGATGCCAAGGGCACCCAAAGTTCCGAATATGACGGAGAAAAGGGCAGCTAATGCTGCGAACTTCGCACTGTTCAAAAAGGCTTCCAAAAATTCAGGACGCTCCAAGATCTTGGCATACCATTGCAGTGAGAAGCCTTCAGCCGGAAAACTTGGATAATTGGCACTTGTAAAAGAAGCGGGAATAACGACTATGAGCGGTATCAAGATATAGATAATTGCTAACACGGCTACGGCAATCCGAAGGCCGCCAAACGTTTTCATCATCGGAATACCTCCTTGAATTTCCCTTTTTCAAACACCCTGGTAAAGACGGCCACTGATATGACAGTGGTTGCTAATAGAATATAAGAAAGAGCAGATCCGAATGTCCAATGCAGCAAGTTATTTATTTGATCATAGATGACAACAGGCATTACGGGCACATTGGCTCCCCCCATTAGTGCAGGCGTAACATAAGCACTCATTGATAAACTGAATACGAGAATGCAGCCAGATACGATACCAGGGATACTTAACGGCAATGTAATCGAAAAGAACCTTCTGAATGGGCTTGCCCCAAGTATTGCTCCAGCCTTATCCAGAGAAGGATCAATATTATAAAGACTGGCAACGATGGATAAGATCATGAAAGGAAGATATGCATTGGATAGCCCAATCACAACTCCGATTTCCGAAAACAATAGTTTCAATGGTGCATCTATTATGCCAAGGGCCATCAAGGTTTGATTAATCGTTCCGTTAGGCAATAGCAAAAGGTACCAGCCAAAATTACGGACAACTATACTTACCAAGAGCGGTGACACGATCAAGAGAGTGATATACCCTCTGATCCGAGCTGAACTTTTGGCCATCGTCAAAGCTACCGGATATCCAAGAAATAAAGCAACCAAGACCGAATATAAACTGATTTTCACTGTCAGCCATAAAGAAGATAAGTAATAGCTATCGGTAAATAATTGTGTATAGTTTTTTAGGCTATAAACTGCATCCGCTCCTCCAAGATTATCTGTTGATATGAAGCTTAAATATAAAATGTATAACATCGGTATGACAAAGAAACCAAATATGAAAAGCAGAATCGGCGTTAAAAGGAGTAATCCCGGCACCCAGACTTTCCTTTTCTTGATTTTAGGTTCCTTTTGCGGTTCAATAGGATTCGTTTCCTGTTCTATTTCTTGACTAGCATAACTTCTGATGGGCTCCATCCAATCAACACCTCACTTCCATTTTGCCATGATGAATCGAAAGCGGAAGTCAATACTTGAATACTTTTCCCATGTAATAGAACATTGATTTCCCAAGAGGTACCAAGATAGTTAATTTGGCTTATCTTAGCATGTTGGAAATCCAATGGAGAGGTAGATTTTTCATCAAGAGAAACAATTTGCAGTTTTTCTGGTCTAATATAAAGCTTCACCTCATCACCGGTTTTCAAATCACTATCATTTCCCATGATGTTGTTTGCATCGACATGAGTGATATCAGGCCCTATCTTGACTGAAACTTTCCGCTTATCCACAGCAGACACATTCCCTTCAAAACAATTCGATTTCCCGATGAATTGAAACACGAATTCAGTCTTGGGATGATTGTAAATCTCAGTCGGAGTACTGATTTGTTCAATTTTCCCTGCATTCATGACCACGACTCGATCAGACATGGAAAGAGCTTCTTCTTGATCATGAGTCACAAAAATGGTCGTTACGCCAATTTCCTTTTGTAAGCGCTTTATCTCGGCCCTGAGTTCATGGCGCAACTTTGCATCAAGGTTTGAAAGCGGTTCGTCAAGCAAAAGGAGCTCCGGTTCAACTACAAGTGCTCTGGAAATCGCAACACGCTGACGCTGACCTCCTGATAATTCCCTTGGATAACGATTCTCCAATCCTGACATTTTCACTAATTCAAGCGCTTTACTTATCTTCTTTTTTTGCTCAGCTTTACTAACTTTGCGCAGTTTCAAGCCAAAACTGAGATTTTCATAGACTGTCATATGAGGAAAAAGCGAATAAGTTTGAAAAACCATTCCTAAATCACGCTTATAAGGCGGAACCTTCGTAACATTGTTGCCTTTAATATGGACCTCACCCCGATCTGCATCGAGGAACCCTGCAATTAGGTTCAAGGTTGTAGACTTTCCGCACCCTGAGGGCCCAAGAAGAGTAAGTAACTCTCCTTGTTTCACCTCCAGATCAATGCCATTCAGGACAACATTCGCTCCAAATTGTTTAAACGCGCCTTTTATCTCTACATCATTTTTGTTTGATCCAAACCCCTGAACTGCCTCCAGGGGTTGCCTATTCATTTCCACATCTTTTTTTAATACTTCCATGTGATCAACACGCTCCTTTTTTATTTGAGTTTTTTCCCTAATTCAGGAGTAACCTCTTTCGCCCATCTGTCTGACACCTCGGCGCGGATTTCGGCAAACTTGGCGAAATCAGGTTTGAATGTTTTATCACTTGCTTTAAGGCCGATTGACTCTTCATATTTTTCTGGAATTTTCATTCCTTCTACCGTCGGATAAAATCCTTTTTCGGAAATTAACGCTTGCGCTTCTTCACTGATTACATAGTTGATGAATTCAAGGGCTTCTTTGCTATTAGGCGTATTTTTCACGAGACCAGCACTAAAAGCTTGAAGCGGTACACCTTCTTTAGGTACGGCCATCTTAATGGGAATACCTGAAACGGCTAGTTCGCCTATGGAATAACTTCCCATGACCGTTACGTCAGCAGCTCCCTGTTGGACAGCTGGCATCATTTGCGTTGAGTTTTTATAAAACGTATTGGAATAAGCTGCAAGATCTTTTGCTTTTTCAAGGCCTGGTTCCATGTCTTCCGTACTGCCGCCGTTTGAAATCGCCAGACCATTAAGGGTATTGAAACCCCAGTCATTCGTAATATCTGAAAATGCCGTTTTACCCTCGTAATCCGGTGAGACAAGATCATTCCATGATTCAATTGATTTTAACCCTTTCTTTTTAAAGGTTTCCGTATTATAAGCTGGTGCAATGACTAAACCGAATGCTGGCGCGGCAGCATTTTCAACCGGAATGAAACGTGAATCCACCGATTTCATATTGGGAACATTGGACTCATCAATTGGTACGATCAGTTCCTTCTCCTTAGCTCGAATTACATCAACCGGTACAAAAAGAGCAACATCTATTTGCGGAGCGTTCTTCTGTAATTCCACTTTGGATAGGATTTCACCTGATAAACCGGAAATATAATTAACAGTGATTCCCGTTTCTTCTTTGAACTTTGGTGCGATCACATCTCTGATGGCACTTTCAATGACACCGCCATTACCAGCAATCGTTATTTTTTTCTCTCCTTTTTCACCTGCACCCGTTTGGACGGATTCCCCCGGTTTTTGCGGAGTAGGATTACCACATCCCGCAAGAGCGATCAATACTATTATTGATAAAAGACTCAGCAGTTTTTTCATAGTCATTACCTCCCGTTTTTCATTGATCTCCAATAATTCCTTGTTCGTTAAAATAATTCATGGCCCCTTGATGAAAATCAAGTGGAACTTGTTTAGTTGCTTCATTTATTGAAATATCAGAAGCAGCTGGATGTGTATGCTGTAGTTCAGGCAGATGTTCATATAATGTTTTCACAAGACTGTATGCATGAGGGTCAGACATTTCCTTGTAGGTTACCAGGACATTTTTAATTGAAATCGTTTGGACATTTTTTTTCATTCCCCCGTATGTATCTCTGGGAATTTCATCATGAGTATAAACTCCATATTGTTTTTGAAGACCTTCAATGATGTCTCCCGGGATTGGAATAAAAGATAGTTCCGTCTGCTTGGATATGAAAGCGATTTCATTATTCGGGATTCCCGAAGAAAAGAAAGCTGCATCAATGGTACCATTTCGTAATGCTTCTGCAGATTGAGAAAAAGAAAGATAGGATAAATTCAATTGATCAGTCGGTAAATCAGATTCTAACAGTATCCGCTCTGCAATAAGCCTTGTACCGCTTCCTGCCGTTCCCACACTAATGCGTTTACCAACTAAATCTTCTAAGGAATCAATATCATTTTGTTTAGTAGTAACAATTTGTACATAATTGGAATATAGGGCCGTTAAAGCTCTTAACTTGGATTTATCCGTTTCAGGCAAATCCAGTACATCCACTGTGGTGAAACCAATTTCTGCACGATGGCGGCTAACCAATTCAGTATTTTCGATGGAAGCCTGGGTTACCTGGGTACCTGACACAGTTCCATTATATTTTTCATACATATTTGATAATCTTTGACCTAATGAAAAATAAACTCCTGTCATATCTCCAGTTCCAATGATTAGCATCCTATTATTTAAGTCCTGTCCTTCAGAAGTTAGTTGACTCTGAATCAAGGTAGAAGCAGGTTTAGATATTTCCTGCTGCTCATTCATAAAAGAACATCCTGTCATGAAACAAAATAAAAAAGCGACTTTTATAAAGAGTGCTCCATTCTTCATTGTGGCCCTCCTTTCTTATTGTATTTAGATGCAAATACCATGCCAAGTCGATTTTCTGCTTTAAAACGCAAATCCTGCCGATTTATTACATGATATACAAGTATAAATCGGCAATTTTTGCCGGTTATCCAGAAAAAAATGCCGATTAACACGTTGAACCTTTTATTCTCCTTTTGAAATGAGCTTGATTTTATCACGCAGGCTTCTTTCAGAAATTTTTAGGATTTGAGCTGTTTTTTGCCGATGGTTTTTACAGTATTGAAGAGTGGCCGTTATGACTTTTTCTTCTATCTCTTTCATGGATATGCCAATTGGGATTTTGAAACTATTAAAATCGTCGTCATTGCCATCCGGGTGGAGAATGAACTTCTGCTCTTGAACATATTGCGGCAAGTCGGTATCCTCCATTTTTTTCGAGTTTGATAGGGCGACAGCATATTCTATAATGTTACCAAGCTCACGGACATTCCCAGGGTAATGATAATCTAGTAAAATCCGACGTGCGGCTGCCGAGAAAGTCTTATCTTCTCGATTCATATCCTTAGCGTGCTTTTTTATGAAATAATCCATAAGGATCGGTAAATCTTCTTTTCTATCTCTGAGAGGCGGCATCGAGATGGGAATGACATTTAGCCTGAAATACAAATCCTCCCTAAATTCCCCTTCCATCACCATTTGTTCCAAGTTTTTATTTGCTGCACTTATAATCCGGACATCCAATGAGATTTTTGTATTGGACCCCAGAGGCGTCACTTCCCTTTCCTGCAATACTCGTAATAATTTGGCTTGAAGAGGAAGGGGCATTTCACTAATCTCATCGAGAAAAAGGATGCCTCCATTAGCCGCAACGAATTTCCCTTCCTTCCTCTGTGTTGCACCGGAAAATGCTCCCTTCTCATAACCGAACAACTCAGATTCCAGTAGCATCTCAGGAATTGCTGCACAATTGACAATCTGCACTGGATTGTTTTTCCTTCTTCCTAGCGTATGGATGTTTCGGGCTACAAGCTCCTTTCCAGTACCACTTTCACCCGTGATAAGAACACTGGAATCAATATCTTTCACTCTTTCGATCATTGAGAAAATACGCTGCATCGCCTTGCTGTTACCAAGGAAGTTACCAAATCCCTTTTGAATCTCCAATTCTTCATGTAATGTCTCCAATTGATTGGACATCTGTTTGAATTCGGCTGCCCTCATCAAGAGCAAAGAAAGTTCTTCAATATTAATTGGCTTTTCAATATAGTAGTAGGCCCCCTTTTTTATGGCCTCGATGGAAGTTTCAATTGATGAATAGGCAGTCATCATGATGACTGTTACGTTAGGTGCTATTTGTTTGATTTTCGGCAGGACATCAAGTCCACTTTTATTTCCTATTCTCAAATCAAGTAACACAATATCAAAAGCCTGATTGTCGATCTTCCGGAGCCCCACATCCGGGTCAGTAGTGGTCACGACCTGATAAGAATCTTCCAATGCAAAGCTAAGAGCGGTGCAAATAGCAGGTTCATCATCAATCACCAATACACGCATTTTCATATTACTCCTCCTCTTTCCAGGATTCTATTCGATATATAAAGGTAGTGAAATGGTGAATTTCGTACCTGAATTAGGATAACTTTTCACATGGATATCTCCGTTATTTTCTTTAATTAACCTATACGATAACGTTAGTCCCAAACCGACGCCCTTTTCTTTATTTGTGAAAAAAGGCTCGAAAATATGGTTCAGTTCCTCCTGTTTCATCCCTTTTCCAGTATCGGATATAGTAATCCGGCCTGTCTTTTCGTTCTCTTTATCAATGGTGATTTTAATGGTCTTTTCCTTTGTTTCTTCAACGGCATGAATCGAATTCAACACCAAGTTAAGAAGTACTTGTTGAATTTGTTGTAAGTCTATATAAAAAATAAGGTCCTCCTCAATCGTCTGCTCGAAATTTATTTGTTTTTTCCCCATTGTCACTTTATGAAAAGCAAGTAATGATATAAGTTCATGAGCGCGGCAATTTGTAATATTTGGCGGACGCGGACGTGCATATTCAATTAAATCAGTAACAATCGCATTCAAACGGTTAACTTCAGTAGGCAAGTGCTCCATTAGAACTTGTCGGAATTGAGGATTATCATATTTACTCGGAAGTAAATCAATAAATGTTTTAATCGATGTCAAAGGATTCCTTATTTCATGTGCGACACCTGCAACTAGTTGACCAAGAGCGTGCAGCTTTTCTTGTGTGACCAATTTTTTCTCCAATGTTTTCTTTTCCGTCTCATCATTCATGGAAAGTAAGTATCCGGTTTGTATATCTTCAGAGTTGAACATCTTATGCATCGAATATGAAATCACCTTCTGTTCATTTTCCTCATCAAATACCAAGATTCGAAAAGAACCCGTACGATTATTCTCATTTTGTTCTTGATGTAAAGCCCCGAAATTCCTCATTAATTGTGAATGATTCATAAAATTCAGAATCATTTCCTTGGAAATGTTAAGAATTTCTGATGCCTTTGCATTGCAGCTGGTAATCATGAAATCGAGATCGAATGTAATGATTCCATGATTGATATTGTTTAAGATTTGATCTTTGAACGCTTCAGCATTAGCAATATTTTGCCGTTGTTTCTCCAAATCCTTATTTAATAAATGTAATTTTAACGTCTGGTTATGAACGGATTTTTTTAGCTTTTGATTCCATATGTAGATGATTAGAAGGATAAGGGCCACGGCAGTTAGAATTATGATCAACCAGAATATGAATTGCTCCAGCCTGGCAATTTTTTGATTGGATTGTGGCATGACCCATTTATCGATTATCCCATTGATATTTCGGTTGGCTTTAAGTTCTGTGAGTGTATTATCCATCATGAAAAGAAGCGATTGATTCCCTTTTTTCACTGCAATCGTATAATCCGCTGGTTCAATGACTTCATTGAGAATGATGTAATTCTTTTCTTGGCGGAACTTTTTCAAATAGAAATCTGCAGTCCATTTGTTTCCGATGAATACATCTGCACGGTTGTTCAATAATGTTAAAATACCCGAGTATTGATTTGAAACGGTCGTTAAATTTGTATTCCTCATATTGAGAAATGTACTGATTACTGGAGTGTTTTGGTCAAGGACAACATGTGAATCACGTAGATCCGTTAACGTATGAATATCCTGTTTCCTATTACTAGGAATGATAATTGATTGGGACATTGTAAAATAGGATTGAGTGAAATCAAGTTGGTTATCTTTTTCGGTATTATAGGTACTTCCAACAATTGCATCAATTGTTCCATTACTTAAAGCTTTTTCGGCTTCTTCCATTCTCATCGGAATATATTTGAAATCTACGCCATTAAATTTTGCTATTTCCTCCATTAAATCAATATTGATGCCTGTCAGCTCACCAGCTTCATTTTCAAATGAAAATGGAGGAAGAGCACTTTCCCCAGCAATTATAAAGGTTTTTTGTTCAGAATAAACAGCGGGAGACCAAAGCGTTTGAACAAAGACTATCAAGCAAAATATACTTATTATAAACAGCTGCTTTTTAATTAAGAGCCCTCCTCCTATGTCAAAATCCTGCAGTTAATATTCCTCGGCTAAAACCATCATGATAATATACTTCTCCAATTAGGACTTGAACCCTTTAAATTCTTAGTATAATCTGACACAATCTAACAATAACCTACAAAAAGGTATGTGATTCTATCAAACGAAATAAATATAAACCCAGCAACCTTTGCCGGGTTTTAGATTAGGAATAGACTTCTAATTTTTATGAAATTAGAAAAAGATTCAGTTTACCTAAAAAGGAGCCAGTTGATTTCCGAAATCCGCTCCCTATCCGCCGACTGTCTGCCAAGCCTCATCATAGCAAGCGCCTGTGTGGTCTCTGCTAGCCAGTTATTCGGCAGGAGTGTCGCAAATCTTCAATTTAATAAGGGTTTCTTCCATATAAAAAAAATAACATGAAGGATAACGAAGTTTTCTTTTATAAACATGGTTCGGGATTAAACCATCGGGAACCTCCAGACATTGCCAAATGTAAAGAAACGCCATTTTCTTAAATCGAAATTCCAGAATTAAGAGCCCAATTCACTGAGAAATTAGGCTTTTTTGTTACTCCATAAAAGCGCCCTATAATGGATTTACACATTATTTTTATTAGGTGGTTTTGTTGGAGTTCATTATAAACACCCTTTAGTTCAAAAAAGCGTACCTTTCAATAAAAGCCAAAGGGTACACTTTTTTGTGTATTTTTCTTTTCTTAGTTGGAATGCGTAAGCCTGTTGTACGGTAGTAGTTTGCATATACTCTACGTATCACTTTTGTTTTTTACCAGTAGGTTATTTGGATGAACGCAGGTAGAGGAAATATCTTGAAACTTGATTAATTTATTTTCTCATCGAATATACTAATCATTTAATCCCTTTCCATCGAGAATTTTCTTCATACATTTTTCAACCCTTGACTCTCGAGTTTTGGATTGTTTGGGTTGTGAAAAATGAAGAATGTACGCTCTTTGCCGTCCCGGGGTCAATGCCTCAAAAGCTGTTTTCAAGGATGGAATTTCATTGAATTTTTTTTGAAGTTCTTCAGGAATTATAAATTCTGTATTTTTTTTATAATTCACTTCCAAACCGGCTTTTTCAACTTCAATGGCTTCATGGATATAGGCCTTCAGAATGGTTTCCGTTGCAACTATTTCTTGAACATTGGTGAAGCGAATCTGGCGCGCCCCCTGTACATTCTCCGTTTGTTGGATTAGAATCCCATGGGCATCCTTTAACAAGGCACCTTTGTGAAACAGGAGCGCACAATATTCTTTAAATCCATGTATTAAAACTATGTTTTTATTCTCAAACGTGTAACAAGGATGCATCCACTTAAATTCTTCGGTAAGCTCACAATCAAGAACGATATTTCTCAGCGTCTCATATTCTTCTTTCCACTTTTTAGCTTTACTTATAAATTCATCAACTTTAGGATTCATTCTACTATTTGTCATTACGGAACACTCCTCTTTCCGAGCAGTTTGCTTTTTCCTATATGTTAGCTAAATACTAAAAAACAAGTTCGGAAGTTTGGTCTTACATTTCCTCTAACACTTTTTTTAGATCTTCGCCCATTTTCGCCCAACCAAATTTCGCACCATTGAACGCTTGATCTTCTTTTTCGAATCCTGTTTGTTCAAGATGTAAGTAGGTTGTTCCATCCTCGTGCTTTAATGTCCATGTGACTGTAGTGTTTATCCCGCCACCTACCCAAGTGTAAGATAACTTATAAGGCTCCTCCATTTCAAGAACTTCGGAATCAATAATTAAATTCCACTGTTCATTCCGAAACTGAAATTTATGCCCGACGACAGGTTTAAAATCATTAGCCATTACCCATTTTGCAAGAGTATTTGCATCTGTTAAGGCGAGCCATACCTTCTCGATCGGGCTCTTAAAATTAAAATCTTGTGATACTGTTAAAGTCATTTTTTGTTCCTCCTGTAATATTTGGTTTAAAAGTAACATTCTTTCACTCCAGAATCTCTTGTAAAACGATACCCAATCCTCAATTTCTTTCAACGGGCCAGCATTCAGCCGATAACGCGTTTCCCTGCCGACCTTTCTGCTGATTACGAGACCAGCCTCCTTAAGGATTGCCAAATGCTTTGAAACCGCAGTACGACCCATTTCAAAATGAACGGACATCCCATTGAGTGGCAATTCTTCCACGTCCGCCAACAAACGTAGCAATTTACGTCTTGTTGGGTCAGCGATGGCTACATAAATATCACGCTCTTGATTTTTCTCGTTCAAAATCACCCCCCCTTAATAGGACACTAATTGGTGTCTTATTATATGACACCAAATGGTGTCCTGTCAATTTTATTATTGACATCACATTATTTGTTTTATTCACCCATCATTAAGCTTATAGATTCCTTCTTTATTATTTGTTCAATAGATTACTTGAGATTTGAACGCAGTTGTGATACTTGAAAATGAGGCACTTTTTGATAGTAGGAAATCGAGAGGTATGGGTGATACTGAAAAATTATTGGAGGACCAATATTTAACTCTGCTTTCATATGTGGCTGAGCAATAACATAAAAAAATAAGCAAACGACAGGCTGAAGGAATTGAAGTGGCAAAGAATGACGGCGTGATATGTATGAATGAATAATGACTTCATTAAAGTATATGAAAATGGAAATAAACGATAAGATTTTACAAACCCCAAAAAAAGTTCCAGCTTCTTTTCAGAAATCCGCTTCCTTTCCGCAGACTGTCTGCCAAGCCTCCTCGCCGTAAGCTTCTCTGGGGTCTCAGATAGCCAGTTCTTCGGCCGAAGTGTCGCAAATTTATTCAACCCAATAAGGATTACAGGAAAAAACATGAAGGACTTCCTAGGCTTGTTTCAAAATCATGCTTCGGGATGGGACCATTTTATCTAATTTTTTAACAAAGTTGATTGGAACGGGTGTAAGAAACTCCCGCGGGAAAAGCGCGTCCAAAGGAGACCCCACAGGTGCAAATCGCTCCAATCATTTTACAAACCCTCAATATTGTAAATTATTTTTCTATTTCAAGGCTTTTTAACATTTGCCGTAACGCTCCAAGATGATAAGCCGAGTGGGCAATGGTCGCATTTACATTTGTCAGCCATTTTCCTAAATCGATTGTGTCGATTTCTTCGAAAAGAGTTACATATTCTTTATGTAATCCCTCCCTGATTTCCGCCCATTTCACCTCATCAACATGATGAATGGTCCAGCTTGCGTCCCAATCTTTCTCGAAGTTTGCACCACTGATCATTGTTCGGATCACCCACAAATAATACCGTATGTGGTCAGAATGAGCAGCAATGGTTGATCCATTTATGGAACGTGAAGCATCTTCTGCGGTTAAACCATCAAGTGTACCAAAAACCCCGGTATTCGGTTTCGATTCAGTATAATAGCTCCCTTCATTTCCCGGTCCTTCAAACGTTTCTTTCAAAAGCGTTTTTATTGAACTAGCCAAAGTCTTGCTCATCTCAATTCCCCCCAAGTGTTTTAATTGACTTCATTACTTTATAATACACTAAGACAAATCAATAATCGTTTATATTTTGTTAAATAAATCCAAAAATATCCCAAGTTTATAGAACTACTTGCTCAACGGGCCAAAGGTATGAATTTCCTATTGCTTTCAAGTACAGATCAAAATCTTATATGGTATTGACGCTGATCTTAACGTGATGAAAAAAATAAAAAGACCGTTCCTCTAATAAACAGGAACGGTCTTAAATTATTTATCTGAAAATATGATTCAATCTAAATAGTATACAATGCAAAACCTAAAGCATTAGTAGCTTTTCAAACGCTCCTCCAGGGACACAATTCTAAACTTTAACTCTTGATTCGAGTCCAAGCCCCCTATTACAATTTGATTATCTTCCGTAATGGTGACATATCTGAAGGTTTCTTCTCCGTTGATCTTTATTTTTGTCTCCAATGTCGTTTCCATTTTTGCAAAAACTTGATCTGTGTATGTAAGCGGAAGAAGATCATCCAATCCTTCTTCTGGGCTGCCGAGCCACTTAAACATGAAATCTTTCAATGAATATTGTTCAATCATCGATAAATGATCTTTAAAATTTAATTTGTCAATTGTTATCTCTTTCAACTTAACCACTCCTCAATTGTATCTAAAGTTTATATGGATAAACTCCTAACATCAAGGGCATTCCAATGACAAACGATTACAATTTGATTACTTGCTAACTAAATAAACCCTTTCCTTCCGGAAAATGGAGTTCTGTTACCTGAAAAACAAATTGTAGGATGATTTTTTCTTAAGAATACGGCTTGGATTAACATATAGAGGGATTTTTTCTTAGGTTTATAAATGATTATCCATGAAACAAGGATGTTCATTTCAGTCGAAAACAGCCCCCATTTGCATAGAAAATGAAGGCTGTTTTTCTTATATGGATGTAATACAACTTTCTGTTAAATGATAGTCCCTTAACTAAAACATTATAATTCTTGTTTTCCTTTAACACCATTTATCGAATAGCTGATTTTAATGTTGGCATTTAATGAGTGATATACTGAACAGTACGTATTTTTAGATAATTGAATCGCACGAACCACTTTATCTTCAGGAAGATCCCCCTCCAATAAATAGTGGATTTGAAAATCGGTAAACCGCTTAGGGTGATTTTCCGATCGTGCCCCTTCTATTTCTATTTGAAAGGCTTTTGTTTCAAATCGCATCTTTTTTAAAATCATTACAATATCAATGCCTGTGCACCCGGCAAGAGAATGCAAAAGTAACTCAGTAGGTCTTGCTCCGCTATTTTTTCCTCCTACATCTTCGGCAGCATCCATCTTTATTTCATGTCCCGACGGAGTTGTGCCAGAAAAGGCCATTTCCCCTGTCCATGTAATCATTGTCTTCATTTATTTCAATTCCTCCCTTACTTGTTGTTTAGTTCAAAAATAGTCCACATGTTTATTTAATGTAAGTCCAGATCATTTAAGTCCTAAAATAATATTGCCCCAAATATTGCGGTCATTACGCAAATTTACAGAATAATTGACTTCAGGATTTATACTATGACCCTGACTTGTGATGACTTTCCATTCCTTATATTCTTCCCACAAGTCCTACTGAGTTAGTCATGCTGTTAAATTTGAACTTTAACTCTTCAGGCTTTAAAACCTCTAAAAAATATTCCAGATGATTTCAGAAATCCGCTCCCTTTCCGCCGACTGTCTGCCAAGCCTCATCAAAGCAAAGCGTCTGTGGGGTCTCGGCTAGCCAGTTATTCGGCAGGAGTGTCGCAAATTTCTTAAATCTATTCAGGGATTCATGCATATAAAGAAGTAAAAAAACAGAAGGATATTAAGTTTACCTTTAGAATCATGGTTGTGAGAGCATTCCGAACCTCCTTTTGTCGACAAAAGGGTTTCTATCTAAATTTTTTATACAAAGTTGATTAGAACGAGTGTTCAAGACTAATGCGGGAAAAGCGCGTCCAATTGAGAGCCCACAAGCGCAAAAACCGAGGGCGGAAAGCGAGGTTTTGAACGTCGATTTCCTCATTGCCCTATATATCCATCTACCATGAAGTTTTATAGTTTCCTTCTCCATTCAAAGGAGTTTTATAACTATTATTTTCCCCATCTTGCCAAGTAATATTGCCATTTTCATCTTTCAGGACGAACTTGAATTCATAGAATCGATCTGCGGCTAAACGGAATGTTCCACTCCAGCTGCCATCTTTGTTTTGAGTGAGTTTATATTCGTAATCTTCAGGATTCCACCTGCCGATTTCTCCTCTATCCCCAATTAAGTAAACTCCATGTGTGGGAGGTGCATTTTCAACTGTGAATGTAACTGGAATCGACATGCCTTCCAATTTATCAGCCATCATCCTGAACTCATTTGTTGGATTTCCTTCATCGTCGAATAAATAGGACATCCTTAGCAAGGTAAATCCCTCAAAACCATGGTTAAAAACCATTTCTGCTATATTGTCAAAGCCCCTTTCATTATTGATCAGCGGGAGTGCGTTTTCCCCGTTTAAAGAAATTCCTTTTTCATTAGTTAAAGAGGCAATATGGGTCACCAACGTTTTTGGAGCGCTATAGGATGGAGCAGTTTGTGCTTCTTGATCTCCCATTTCCAAACAGGTGAACGTGAGGGCCATATTCGATTTCTTAAATTGATTCAATAATTTGGAGTAGTTATAGTAGCCGGCACTATACTCTGCTGAATGCGGCAGTACGGGATCATTCATTTTCCAATGGACTCCTGAGATTTTAGCTCCAATTGGCACGCCAAAGACTTTGTCAAAATGTTTATGGGCGAATTTAGAGATTTTTGCAAGATGCTTTTCGAGTGCTCCTTGATACCACTGCATAAAGTCATATCCAAATTGTGTATCGATTGCTCCGCCCTTTGTGAAAAATTCATCCCCGTTTCCTGGCGGCTGTATCTCATTCCAGTTTTTATACGTTTTGCCCCAAGCAGCATTTAATTTTTTTATCGTTGAATATTTTTCTCTCATGGTTAGCCTGAAATCCCGTTTGGCTCCTTCTGTATAAACTTGAAGCTGTCCCCTTTCAGGATAATTCCAGCCATCAGCATTCTGGTATGAGGGATATCTAAGTTCCCCAGCTGGTCCTGCACTTAAATATATTTTAGCTATTAGACCCTTCTGATCAGCAAAGTTCTCTGCAAATGATTTGTACAATTCGTTGTATTGATCAGCTGTACCTTCCCACCAAGGAGCAAGTACTTCCTTATTCCAGAAACCACTTTCACTCTTGAAAGCCATGTTTTCGGCAGTGTCTTTATTCCAGAGCCAACTCGGGATGGGATAGTTACAATCATCCCCCACATTACCGCCGCATTGATGTGTAGACAAAATGGGCACCCATTTTAAACCGGAAGCTTTCACTGTTTCCCCATATTTTTTATAATAAGTCCAATCAAACTGATTATCTTTTTTACTCTCAACTAATCCCCACCAGATATCTGTCGTTATTGCATAAACTCCATTCTCCTTCAACTGGGTCAGCTCTGCTTCAAATGCATCCCAATCTGTTATTTCACCCAATGGGGCCATTACATAAAGCTTGTAATCTGGTTTTACTTCTGCTAATCCAGGTGAAGTACTTGATAAAGGAACAAAATACAGCATAAAGGTAAAAACACCAACAGATAATTTGTTCATAAGAACGCCAACCTTTCCCCAATAACTTTATTCATTTGTTTATCATTGAAGTCGCTTACATTCTTTTCGTTTTATTAAGACACTCCTTTACTGGAAATTATATTTGTTTTGGAAATATTTATCAATTATTTCGTCATGGTAATTTAGTTCATATCTCCTAAAAGAAAAAATGGATAGTCCCTTAAGAGACTATCCAGAGCAGCGGGTTATCTACATTTTTATAAAACAATATAAACATTACCATCTTCTATTTCAACATTGAATGTCTTTACGCAACCATTATCAGGTTTTTGGACTTCTCCATTCTTGACACTTATTTTCCAGTCATGCATCGGGCAAAAGACGTGATCACCACTCACAATGCCTTCCACCAGAACACCGCCTTTATGTGGGCAACGATTTTCAATAGCTCGGAATTCACCATTTGCTAAATGAAAAAGAGCAATTTCATGAGAGCCTATGGTTACTGTTTTCCCTAGGTTTTTTGGCATCTCATTTACTGTTGAAACCTTGATTTTTTGAAGAGTCTTCCCCATGTAGGCTTCCCCCATATTCATTTATTTGATATAGCTGGAATTTTCACTTTTTGAAATAAACCGGTTTGGATCGCATTGCTCTCAATGATTTCTTTCCACGGTTCTTGCAATACCGAAATGGCCTCATCTAAACGTTGATTAAGCTCAATCCTTTTTTGCTTATCACCAATAATCGTCTTAATGGTATCGAACCCTACACGCTCCACCCAGACAGACGTTCTTTCTAAATAATTGGCAGTCTCCCGATAATGTTGGAGGTATGCACCTGCAATTTCAATTACCTCATCACTTGTTTTCACTTTGCATAATAATTCAGCAGCTCTTAAATGGGTTCCGCCGTTGCCGCCAATATAAATTTCCCATGCACCATCCACGCCGACAACACCAAGATCTTTGATACCGGATTCAGCACAATTACGAGGACATGCCGACACGGCCATCTTAACCTTATGCGGTGTGCCTACACGTTCAAATTTCTTCTCCAGGGCAATGCCAAGCCCAATTGAATCTTGGGTGCCAAAGCGGCAAAAGTTTTCCCCTACGCATGTTTTCACAGTTCGAAGGGTTTTTCCGTAAGCATATCCGGAAGGCATATCCAGGTCGGCCCATACACTTGGAAGGTCTTCTTTTTCAACGCCGAACATATCTATTCTTTGCCCGCCTGTAACCTTAAGTAACTTAACATTATACTTATCGGCAACATTTGCTATTTTCCGTAATTGATCGGGATTAGTGACGCCCCCATACATTCTTGGCACAACGGAAAATGTACCATCCTTTTGAATATTTGCATGTAGTCTTTCATTTACATAGCGGGATTCTTTTTCGTCCTCATATTCAACAGGATGAATCATGCCTAAGTAATAGTTCAGTGCCGGTTTACACTTCGAGCATCCATCACTTGTATTCCAGCCGAGAACATTCATGACTTCTCGAGTATGGGTCAGGTTTTTTTCGCGTATTTCAGCAACAACTTCATCTCTGGATAAAGTGGTGCACGTGCATATGGTTTCCTTCTGGTTTGACTCACTGAAATCAGCGCCCAATGTCAGCTCGAGAATATCACTGACTAACGGCTTACATCCCCCACATGATCTGGAAGCATTTGTGCAGCCTTTTACTTCCTCGATACTTGTTAACCCTTTAGATTCAATAGCCGTCACAATATCGCCCTTCGTTACACCATTACAACCACAGACGATTTCTTCATGTGACATCGAAGTGACAAGACTGCTGGGATCTCCACACGTTCCAACTTTTAGATATTCGGAAACGTCGGCATTTTTATTGATCATGCTCAATAGGTTATTGCTTTCCTTTGTATCCCCGAATAATACCCCACCAGAAATTTTCCCATTTCGAATCATTACTTTTTTGTAAGTACCATTCCATTCATTAAATTCTTTGATTGATTTAGCTTGTTCATCCTCGAAAATTTCCCCAGCCGAAAATACATCAACACCAGATACTTTTAACTTAGTAGACAGCACTGAACCCTCGTAAGCTTTGCCTTCCAGCCCGCAAATCTTTTTGGCTAATACTTTGCCTTGTTCATAAAGGGGAGCGACCAAACCATACACCATCTCACGGTGTTCCGCACATTCACCGACCGAATAAATATTCGGGATTCCTGTCTTCATATAATCGTCCACGATAATTCCACGATTGACAGGGATGCCGCAATCATTGGCCAATTGAACATTGGGCTTAATCCCAACTGCCATGACCACTAAATCGGCGCTGATTTCCTCCCCATCACTAAAGCGTAATCCTTTAACATCAAACTCACCTAAAACCTCCTGTGTTTGTTTCCCAAGATAAAAATTCATTCCCTGGCTTTCAAGTTCCCTTTGCAGCATTTTTCCTGCTGTTGGGTCCAACTGCCTATCCATCAAATATTCAGAAAGGTGAATAACATCTACCTGCATACCTAGATTTAAAAGACCCCTGGCCGCTTCAAGACCCAATAATCCTCCGCCAATGACTGCTGCCTTTTTATAACTTTTTGAATATTCAATCATTTTTTCGCAATCTTCAATATTTCGAAAGGCTGTCACTCCTTTTTTATCAGCACCCTTTATCGGTAGAATGAAAGGGATTGACCCGGTTGCTAAAATTAATTGATCATATTCGACTGCTCGATTGTTGTCTGAGTATATGATTTGCTTTGCGGTGTCGATGTTCGTGACCGTTTCACCTGAAAAAAGTGTAATATTATTCTCTTTGTACCAGTTCCAATCATTTATTGTAATATCATCTATCGTCGTAGCCCCTTGCAATACATTCGAAAGTTGGATTCGATCATAATTCGGATGTGGCTCACTTCCGAAGACAGTCACCTCAAACCTTTCTGGTTGAATTTTCAAAATTTCTTCTATACATCTTACTCCAGCCATACCATTCCCAATGAGTGCCAATTTCTGCTTAGCCATGTTTTGTCCTCCAATAAGATTTTTTTGAAAGGATTATGTGTTTGATTATAGGAGAGGTCACTATTTATAACAACAAGTATGTTATATAATCTCACATGATTTTTGAAAATCAATAATTAATGTTAGTTTTTATTACAAATATTCAGAAAATTAGGATATAATATCCTTATTGATCTAGCATAAATCCAAAATGAGGTGGTTTTCATCGTCCTGCAAAAAGAATCTTATATTGACAGAAAAGTAATTTCCATCGGAGTGGTCAGAGAATTAACCGGACTATCAGATAGACAAATTCGGTATTATGAAGAAAGAAAACTCGTTTTCCCCGAAAGGTCTAAGGGTGGTAACCGTAAATACTCTTTTTCCGACGTCAAGGCACTAGTGGAAATCGCTGATAAAATAGAGGATGGAGTGCAAACCAATGAAATTAGACAGGAAAAATTAAAAGAGAACAGAAAAATTGAACAGGAAAAAATGCGAAAAAAAATGCTGCAAGGCCAATTAAATGCTCACTTTGGCCTACGCAATTGATTTTCGCTAAGAATCCGGAACTATTAATTCAATGTCCATATTTCAGTCTCCGATAATATTTTCACCTTGCACTTTTAAAATAACTGTTAACATTGTTACACTGGACATGATGACTTTCATGTCCAGTTTTCCATTTTCACATTTTCATTACAATAAAAGTTATCTAACTTAATCATTCCTCTTCTAAGCGAACTCCTTATCTTTTGCCTTCTCTGAAAACCATGATAATTTCTCGGATAAATTCACCACTTCTCCTATTACAATCATGGCGGGATTGGCAACCTGCTCTCTTGTAACAATCGCCACTATTGAATCGATTGTTCCTGTGAAAGTTCGTTGAAAACCTGTCGTTCCTTGTTCAATGACAGCAACAGCAGTTTCAGCCTTCTTTCCGCAGGAACGTAGTTGTTTACAGATATATGGCAGGTTTTTAATACCCATATAAATAGCAATGGTATCAACACCATGTGCCAAATGATGCCAGTTGATGTTATCAGGCTTGCCGGTCACGCCGTGTCCTGTGACAATTGCGAAGGTACTCCCCCATTCCCTGTGAGTCACGGGAATTCCAGCATAAGCTGGCGCAGCGATTCCGGATGTGATTCCAGGAACAATATCAAACTGAATTCCGTGCTTAACTAGCACTTCTGCTTCCTCGCCCCCTCGTCCAAAGATGAAAGGATCTCCCCCTTTTAGACGAACGATCGTTTTTCCTTCTATTGATTTACTAATTAACAATTTTTGAATGTCCTCTTGAGAGACACAATGTTTACCAGGCGCTTTACCGCAATAAATGTATTCAGCTTCAGGTTTACCATATAAAAGCAATTCACGATTAACCAATCGATCATACAAGACGACATCCGCTTCCGCGAGGCATTTGGTTGCCTTGACAGTAATTAAGTCCGGATCACCTGGTCCAGCACCAACAATATAGACCTTACCTTTTTTCATCCTTTTTCCCCTTTTGTTGTTAGTCATGTAAAATCCATTTGATATGGAATGCTATGTGGTTAGGCTTACCCATAATGAACCTAAAAAAGTTATGATTAAAGGGAAGAAAACCTCCCATTAATTAGACGTTAACTCTACTATAGGATGTACTTTCACAGCACTGACTTTAAAGCCAGGCATTTTGCATGCGGGATCTAATTCCTTTGAAACGAGACGATTGACATTTTGTGAGTCTGCCCAATGAAAAGGAACGAATATAGTATCATGGCGAATGGTTGCTGACCATTTGCTTCTTACAACAATACTTCCGCGCCTTGATTCAATTTTCACCAAAGTATTGTCTGGAATATGATATTTCTTGGCTGTTTCCGGATGGATTTCCATATATGATTCAAAATTTCTAGCGGATAATGATGAGCTTTTTCTCGTTTGTACTCCTGTTAAATAATGTGACATGATTCTTCCTGTTGTTAAATAAAGTGGGAAATCCGTACATGGCTGTTCTTTTAGAACAAGAGGCACATTATTAACCACAACCATTGCCGCTTTTCCATCCGGGTGGGCAAAAGACGTTTCGAATAACCTTTTTGTCCCTTTATGGTCAATGGTTGGGCATGGCCACAAAATGCCTCCTTCTTTTCTTAATCGATCATACGTTATACCATAATAATCAGCGGTTCCCCCGCGGCTTGCCACTCTTAATTCTTCGAAAATCTCATTTGCAGATTGAAAGGGAAAATACTCCCCTTTTCCCAGAGCTTTTGCTATATCACAAATGATTTGCCAATCATGCTTCACTTCCCCAGGCAACGAAAAACTTGCTTCCCGCAACGTTACCCGTCCTTCTAAATTTGTCATCGTTCCTTCATCCTCTAAATAAGACGAAGTAGGTAAAATCAAATCAGCCATTCTAGCAGTTTCAGAAACGAACATATCCACTGCGACAAGAAACTTTAATTTTTCCAAAGCCTTTTTGACAAAGTTAGCATTTGGATTTGAAACAATTGGGTTGGAACACATTAAAAACATGCCGGTAATTTCACCTTCATTTATCTTCTCTATCATTTCGTATGCTGAGACACCTTTACGTGGCAAATCAGCCTCATCGATTCCCCATATTCTTGCAATATGTAATCTGTGTTTCTCATTTTCAATCATGCGATATCCCGGTAGCTGGTCTGCCTTTTGGCCATGCTCTCTTGCTCCCTGCCCATTCCCCTGTCCAGTAATAGCTCCATAGCCCGAATTCACTTTTCCGATTTTCCCTGTAACAATAAGAATATTAAGAAAATTACGAACGGCGGCTGAACCATCAGTTTGCTGCTCAACGCCCCTTGCTGTAAAAATCATTCCTGATTCTTCTTTCCCGAACATGACAGCCGCTTTTTGAATTTGGTCGCTAGGAACCCCTGTCATTTCGGCAATTTCCTCTAACTGTAAAGATGTAACATACTCTTTAACTTCGTTATAGCCATTTGAACGTTCTCGGATAAATGCTTCATCAATAAAATCCTCTTCAATGATCACTTTCAATAATCCGTTTGCCAAGGCGGCATCCATCCCTGGTTTTACTTTTAGATGCAAGTCGGCCATTTTCGTTGTTGTTGTTTCTCGTGGATCTACAGCAATGATATATGCACCATTTTGTTTCGCTTTCTCAAAGTACGGCATGATTGTCGGCTGACATTCCGCAATATTCGTGCCTGCCAAGATAATGCACTTTGTGAACGGAACCTCTGATAAGCTGTTGGTTAGGCCTCTGTCCATACCAAACGTTTGGCTTGCTGCCGAAGCAGCTGCGGACATGCACAAACGGCCATTATAATCTATATATTTTGTTTTTAAAGCTACTCTGGCAAATTTCCCAAGCAAATATGCTTCTTCATTTGAAATGGATGCACTCCCATAAACAGATAATGCATTTACACCATCTTCTGCTTGAATCTTAGTGAAATTCTCCTTAATGTGGTTTAATGCTTCTTCCCATGTTATTCGAACAAATTCACCATTTTTTTTAAATAATGGGTATTTAATTCGATCTTTATGCAGAGCATGTTGGTGTGCATTCATTCCTTTAATACATAAGCGCCCCTCTGAGGTTGGATTATCTTTTCCAATCGTCATATACTTTTTTCTTGTCACTATTTTTTGTTCCAACAGCTGCATCTTACATTGCATGCTGCAAAATGGACATTGTGTATCATAGCGTTTCTCTGATTGGACCTCTTGTTGCTTCGTTCGGAAATACTTTAATAATAATTCGGTCAAGGCTCCTCACCCTTTACTCATGGATTTCTATAGATAACAATTACCCGTTAGTTTTCGTGCATCAAAAGGTACTTTCCACTTCGTTCCTTCTCTGACCTAAGCCATTTCCAGTCGTTGAGATAGTTGCTGACTAAGTTCATTATCAAACAATACTTCTCTAACATGAATTAAACCCACTCTCTCAATCCATTGCCAAGTCCGTTCTATATAATTGGCCGTTTCCCGATAATATTGAATAAAGCCGATGATGATTTCAATTGCTTCTTCATTTGTTCCAGCTACACATAACAGTTCACCGGCACGTACAGTACGCCCGCTGCTTCCGCCCACATATATTTCCCAGCCCCTGTCAATGCCCATAACACCTATATCTTTCGTTGTTGATCCTGCACCGTTATGCATACAAGCAGATATGCCCATCTTTATCCGGTAAGGTGTTGATACATGCTCCAATCTTTTTTCCAAATCTACAGCAAGTAAAAGGGATTGCTTTTTATCACAAGAACAAACATGTTCACCGATACATGTTTTGACGTTTTGAACGGTGTTACCATATTTCGAACTTAACGGCATGTCTAAATCAGCCCACACACCTGGGAGATCTTCTTTTTTCACACCCATTAAATGAATCCTTTGTTCACTTGTTACCGCCACCTGGGATATATCATATTTATCTGCAACATTTGCAATTTTTCGCAAGTCTTTCGCATTCGTCATCCCGCCGTACATTTGCGGGATAACAGAGTATCGGTTATCATTTTGAACTGTTGCATTCTTTTGTTCGTTTATGAAAAGAGTTTGCTGTCTGATCTCGTACTCTGGATGAATCATCCCTAAATAATAGTTCAGGGCTGGCCGACATGTTGAACAACCTCCTGTATTTTCCCATCCAAGAACATCCATCGCTTCTTGGACGGATGTTAAATCTTGGAGCTGCATTTTATACACGATTTCATCTTCCGTTAATGTCGTACATGAACACATTGCAGTTTGTTCATTAGCCTGATCGGAAAGATTACCTTGAATATATGCCAAAAGCTCGGTCACTGCGGGCTTACATCCACCGCAAGAACCTGAAGCCTTTGTGCATTGTTTAACTTGTTCCACGGTTGTTAATCCCTTATTTTGAACCGCTCCAATTATTGCCCCCTTTGAAACAGCATTACAATTGCAAATGATTTCATGATTTGCCATAGAAGCGATTAATCCCTCAGCCATACTAGTTGATTGGAACAGTACATGCTTTTCTTCTGACGTTACTTCTTGCCGCTTTAAAATCATATCGAGTAATCGTGAACTGCCGTTTGTATCTCCATACAGAACAGCACCTATGATTTTTCTTCCTTGAAAAACCACCTTTTTATAAACACCATCTAATTCATCAAAAGTTGTGATTGATTTCGTTGTTTCATCACCAAGGAAATCTCCAACAGAGAATAACTCAACTCCTGATATTTTCAACTGGGTGGAAAGGACCGAACCTTGGTATCCGGTGCATTTCATCTCACAAATATGCTTTGCCAGCACTTCGCCTTGTTCATATAGGGGTTTCACCAATCCATAAACAATTCCGTGATGTTCAACACATTCACCAACCGCATAAATATTTGGGATGCTGGTTTCTAAATAGTCGTTTACAATAATGGCACGATTTGTATCAATTCCGCTGTCTTTGGCCAACTGAATATTCGGTCTGACTCCCGCAGCCATAACGACTAAATCTGCTTCCACCTCCGTTCCATCTTTAAAACGGACGCGCTCTACACGCTCGTTACCGATTATCTCCTGTGTTTCCTTTTTTAAAAGAAAGTTCATTCCCTGGTTTTCCAACTCTTTTTGCAGCAAAAGTGATGCCGTTGAATCAAGCTGTCTTTCCATTAAATGGTCAGCAATATGAACGACATTCACTTCCATACCAAGGTTTAACAGCCCTCTCGCTGCTTCTAAACCTAATAAACCGCCTCCGATGACGACTGCTTTTTTATGCTTGCGCGAAGTTTCAATCATCTTTTGGCAATCTTCAATCGTCCGAAATGCAATGACTCCTTCTTTATCAACACCGGTAACAGGAAGAATAAATGGGATAGAACCCGTGGCAATTATCAGCTTATCGTAGTAAACTTCCCGTTCTTTGTCTGTTTTTATCTTCCGAGTCTCTTTATCGATTTTCACAACCGTTTCCCCTGTAAACAATTGGATACTATTCTTCGTATACCAGCCCCTATCATTTATCGCAAGATCTTCAAACGAAGTGTTGCCTTGAAGCACAGTCGACAATAAGATTCGGTTATAGTTAACGTGTGGTTCGCTACCGAAAATAGTAATCTCAAATGCAGTCGGATCCTTACTTATAATTGACTCAACGCAGCGTAATCCCGCCATACCGTTCCCTACTAAAACCAGTTTTTGTTTATACATTTTATCCCCCCAAACAAATACTGTAATAAGCCAATATAACCAGTAAACAAAGATCTAGATCTTAACTGAATTTTTTCCGAGTACCCATGTTTTTTTCCATGAAAGCTGAGCTAGGCCCAGGATAAGCAAAGCCACGATTCCAACTGCGGAAAATACTAAAAATCCAGTAGCATATGTCCCAGTAATCTGTTTTAACGTACCTAGTATGTTTGGAACCAAGAATCCGCCAACACCTCCGGCAGCTCCTACAATTCCTGTGATAAAACCAATTTCTTTAGAGAATCGCTGTGGAACTAATTGAAAAACAGCCCCGTTGCCCATACCGAGAAATAGCATTCCGATGAACAGTAGGATCGTAACGACAGTAAGAGAATAAAGAAAACTAATCCCAAACATACATATTGTGAGTCCAACGAATAAAAACATAAGCAGTTTAACCCCACCTATTTTATCGGCAATAAATCCTCCGACAGGACGAAAGAAACTTCCGGCGATGACACATAATGTAACAAATTCCCCTGCCCTTATTCGTGTTAACCCATACTCATCAACAAAAAAGATGCTTAAGAAGCTAGTAAACCCGACAAAGCCCCCAAATGTCACACTGTAAAGAATACAGAAATACCAAGTGTCCGTTATTTTAAATACGTTGAAATATTCCTTGAGCGGTTTTGCAGGCGGTTGAGATGGTGCGTCTTTTGCGATTAAAATATAAATGACGAACACGACGGTTAAAGGAATCAAAGCTAATCCCATAACATTATGCCAGCCAAGAGACTCTGCAATACGCGGTCCAAACAATGTCGCAAAAAGAGTTCCGCTGTTACCGGCTCCCGCAATTCCCATCGCTAGACCCTGCAAATGCGGTGGATACCAGCGACTGGCCATAGGAAGTGCTGCAGCAAAACTTGCACCTGCCACTCCGAGCAAAATCCCAATTAAATAGAGCTCGGCTAAACTTTCTCCGAATAACCATCCCCAAAAAAGCGGAATCATCGTAACAAGCATCCCGCCGATCGCTGTTTTCCGCGGGCCGATGCGGTCAGTCAAAAAACCAAGGACGATTCTAAAAAACGAGCCTCCCAAAATCGGAATAGCTACAATCAAGCCTTTTTCAGCTGGGGAAAGTCCGAAATCCTTTGTAATATAGACACCCAGTGCACCTAATAATACCCAAATCATAAAACTGATATCAAAATAAAGGAATGAAGCTAATAATGACGGAGCATGACCGCTTTTTTTCAATTCAGATATTTTCATTTTTCATCTCTCCAATACTTTATTAATTGAATATTTGTTTATTTTACTCTTATAAAAGCAAGATTTCTTTGTTTATGTAAGAAAACATCACACACTTTTTTTGTAAGTTATTAAATGTGTATACTTTAAAGGAGTTATTGGTCAAAATTTAATAATTTCATTTCCTTTTTCTAATATAAATTGAATGATATTGTGGTTTACTTAGGTGATGTAAAGTTTACTTTTCAGTTATGGAAGGGGATATACCAAAACCAATAAGCTTTTTCGTAATATTCTCCATACAAAAAAAGAGAAACCTAATGCTTTAGCTTCTCTTCCAGACTGTAGATAAACCCGATTATGATTGAGTTTGTTTACAGTTTAATTTGTCCGTTAATTTCCACTCCAGGCACTCGCTTTCCGCAGGAGTCCGTACATCCGCTCCAATCAACTTTGTTTTAACATTAAGATAGGACTCCTTATGCCTAAAGTCCTTTTTGTTTAAAATAGAAGAATTAAAACTGGAGGTGATATCTATTCAGCGAGATCAACTTTAAAAAATGACTGCATTTTCTATAGGTTGCGGGTTCTTCCCACCGCACGAAACAAGGACCTCCTTCATATGATGTGTTATGAGCGGCATGAGATATTTAATAATTTGATTATATCCGGGGAAAGGTTGGGTGCGATAATATGAGGCAATATCCATTTCACAACATTCCATTTCAAAACCTTCAGAAAAAAGACATGTCATTTGAAGAGGTATTTGTTCATATTGTTGAGTTCATGAAATTAAATCCTTCCGGTGACTATCGATTAATGGTCGGTACCGATTCGCAAGTACATAAAAAACATACGGTTTTCATTACAGGCATCGTGATACGGCAGGTCGGAAATGGTGTATGGGGTTGTATAAGAAAAGTGATGATTCCTAGAAGGATGCTGCATTTACATGAACGAATTTCCCAAGAATTGTCGTTAACAGAGGAGATCGTATCACTGTTTACGGAAGAAAGAAAAAATCAGTTAATCGATATTGTACTGCCTGCCGTATATCAAGGGGCAACGTTCACAATGGAAGGGCACATTGATATCGGGATTGGGAAGCGGAACAAAACCAGTGAGTTTGTAAAAGAAATGGTAGCCAGGATGGAATCCATGGGCGTGGAACCGAAAATCAAACCCAATGCTTTCGTCGCTTCAAGTTATGCCAACCGGTATACAAAGCAAGAGTAATGTCTCCAAAACATTTAATAAGCCAGAGTTCTCATCATTGGATTTCTTTAGGCTGATCAAAATGAAAATTTTAGAAAAATATGGATAATTGGTACATGCAATCCCTATCGAAAAACAGCAAAAAACCGGCCTCAGAACGAGACCGGCTTTAACATTTAAAGATATAAGCCGCCATTGCCGTATTCAGTAAGAAAGTTTTAAACCACCACTCCTCAAAGTGGGTGTTTGCAGAAAAAATCCTGTTGTCCAAGTCAGTGACGAGGCATAACATTCCTGTTTCAATATAAAACTCCCTATTACAGCTTAAAGGTTAAAACTTTATTATCATTACGAACAGTGCAGCTTGTATTATTATAATACCTGTAATCCTCATAAGTTACAATGTTAATAATCACCATATAAATCACATCACCTATGGCTGTAGAAGGGAAAAGAAGCCCTATTAGCCCTTTATAAAAGAATTCGTATTAGACTAAAACTATTGATCAAAATAACCGATAAAATCCCCATGGTCTATATTTTGCAGATATAGTACCGTTTCTTTGTCAGAAATAGTAGGCAGTCCGAAATGTTGTTCATACTTCTCAATTCCTTTTCCTGTAATGATAATCCAATCCCCTTCCTTTCCTGCTTGCAACGCCTCCTGTATAGCAAGTGTCCGATCTGGAATAACCTTCCCATTTACAGCAGAGTAATCGCTTTGGAGTTTATTTAGTGACGATTCCATCACCTCTATTCCCTCCGAATTCAGATCATCCATCGTCAAAATCGAAACATCACTATGTTCCGATGATACTTTAACCATTTCAGCCCTTTTGGTTGTATCTCGTCCACCTCGGAAACCAAAGATATGATAAATCTTTTTGGCCCCGCATTCTTTGGCAGTTTGAAGCATATGTTGAATGGCATCTGCAGTGTGTGCATAATCGATGACTATTGTCGGTCCAAATTCTTTCTTATACATTTCAAATCTTCCTGGCACACCGGAAAATCGTTTCAGTGAAGTGAGGATTTCCTCTTTTGAAATTGGAAACATCTTCGCTACGGAATATGCAGCTGTTGCGTTATATAAATTATGAAGTCCAGGTAAAGGTAACATAATTTTCACAAAGTCATGATTCTCATTCAATAAAATAAAGGGGTTTATTGCAGTATTATAATTGGTGATGGTTAAATCACAGTGATTGGATTTTCCAAATACAAAGGCACTGACATTCTTCTCCCGTAAGTATTCTTGTAGTTTTTCTCCCCAGAAATCATCCCCATTGATAATCGCAAGACCATTTGGTTTTAATTTTTCAAAAAGCAGTAATTTTGCCAGGAAATAATCCTCCATCGTACCGTGGAAGTCGAGATGGTCATGATACAAATTCGTGAAGACACAGAAATCAAATTCAATTCCTTCTAAACGGTATTGAGCTAATCCATGAGAAGACACTTCCATTATGACAGCCATGTCCTGACTGGCTGCCAGCAAGGAATTCAGTTCCATGGTACCTGGAGTCGTATTATGGGAATCGACTTTGTTTCCATTGATAATATGCTGTATCGTACCAATGACGGAACAGGTTACCCCATTCTCTTCTAATATTTGCTGAAGCATATAGCTAGTTGTGGTTTTTCCATTTGTGCCCGTAATTCCTATCATTATTTTTTGATTGCTGGGATCTCCATAAAACCTTTTGGCGATTAGCCCTAATGCTTTTCGGCTGTTCTCCACTCGTAAAAAAGGAACTTCCAATCCCTTAATATCGCGATTGCCAATAACAGCCGATGCCCCTAAACGAATTGCATCTTTAATGTAATTATGGCCATCGGACTTATATCCGGTTACGGCAACAAAAAGGTATCCCTTTTTAATTTCTTTAGAGTTATCGGTTACACCTGTGATGGATATATTTTCAACATCCTTCGGCATCTCCCCGTTTATTGCTTCTTTCAATATGTCTTTAAGGATCATTAACTTTTCTCCTTTTTCATGTAAGCTATTCACCAACTTTTGAAAATTAAATGCATAAGTACCAATAAGCCCATTTTTAGTATTTACCAGTACTCTAAAAATAATTGTCAACCTAGATTTTGTTAGTTGTAATTACAGTCAGAAGGAAAAAAAGAAAGAAAAGCAGCCAAAATTGGCTGCTTTTCTTATGGCTATAGCTGTATTTAGGTGTTGGCATACTGCAAGATAATTACGATTGAATTTCCAGGGGTTTTGTTTCGGCCTTTTGATTGTACAATGGCAAAATGAAAAACATCCCTAGAATAAAAAAGAAAGCGGCTGTTTCAAATATGGCGACGAGTGAAAATTGCTCTTTCAGTACGCCTGCTGCACTCATGGTCAACACCATCGATCCAGTGAATAACGGGCTTAAGATTCCATTGACCCTTCCGATGAACTCACCTTCGGTCCTCTGTAATATCAATGTATTGATCCCGATTTGAATACAAGGCAGCATTAGCCCATTAAAGAACTCGGCTGTAAGTGTAATCCAAAGATTTGTTGAAAGCCCCATTACCGCTAATCCGATGGCATTCACAAGCATTCCTAAAGCTAATAATCTTTGAGGTGCCACCTTTTTGGCAAAAATCATCACACCGGCTCCACCTAAAATCATGCCAAACCCATTCACCATAAATAACCATTGCAGATTTTCCTTAGGCAGTTCCAGTTGTTCTGTAACAAGGAATATAGAAAGCGGCTGAATGAAACCAAGTCCGAGCCCGGCTGCCAGAAAACATAAACCAAGCAAACTTAGTTCCTTTTTTCGCAACACATACCTCACTCCGCTTTTCATTTCCTGCCATATCGTTGTTTTTGCGGTCTCTTCATTCAGTTTACGATCTTTTGGAAGAAAGGCGAGTGCACCAGCTGAAAGTAAAAACGCCAGGCCAGTAATCGCAATCGAAATGTTTATCCCGAATGATTGGAAGGCGAATGTACCGAGAATCGGACCTAAAACCATAAATACTGCAAAGACGGTCTGATAAACAGACATCCCCGTCTGAATTTGACTTTCTGGCAAATGCATTTTAAATAGCTTCATGCCTGATGGCTGAGAAAACTGGGAAAGTATCGCCGAAATCAAAGTAGCGAAGAATACCATTTTCCAACTGCCGAAGATAAGCGAGATAAGCACAGCAAATACGGATATTGCACTTAATATATCACACCAAACCATCGTTTTTTTCGGACTCCAGCGGTCAGCAAACGTCCCTCCAATAAATGAAAAAATAAAAATGGGCGCGAATTCCGCTACTGATATCATGGAAATGGCAAAGGCATCCCCGTTTGTCTTTTCCATGACGAATAGCAAAACTGCAAAATTCCGTACCCATATCCCTATTTGTAAAAACAAGCCTGAAAAGATAATGGCCCGGAATACCCGATTTTTAAATATGTTAGGTTCCTTATTACTCAATGTTACTGATGTGTTTTCCCCCAATATAAAAACCTCCTGTGAGATATCTGGACAGGAGGCAGTACAATACAAAATTAACAGAGCAAAATATCCCTAATGGACGGAACACAATGATCTTTGTTTGTATTTTAATGTACAGACTAATCCTATCCAGAAAAAAGTTCGTATTTAGCACGCATTTTTTTCTTAAAGAATAGGATTAAATGATCATTGTTTAAAGGTCACCCTTCCATTTTATGTTAATTTCATAATAATCTATTTAATCTGATAAATCAAGGTGAAATCCATAAAAATAACCCATTTTTTTGGGCAGGGTTGTTCGACGTATTGTATAAAAAATGGACTTTCTTTAAAAGAAAGCCCAGACTGTAGACAAACTCGAAGAAAAGCGAGTTTGCCTGCGGTTTTTTTATTAAAAAACGTTCCATTTGATTTCAGAAATCTGCTCCCTTTCCGCCGACTGTCTGCCAAGCCTCCTAGCCGTAAACGCGTCGAGGGCGGACCACCCGTGGAAAGCGAGTGCCCTACTTTCCAATCAACGTTCAAACACTTTCATTAAAAAAGTATTTTAAATTCCATTAGTTACCAAGAATTACTAGTTATGCTTACTGCCCTCTTTTATCTTCTCTATCACTTTTTCATGACCCTATACCGGAATCACCTCAAACAATTGTGATTCTTCTTTTCAATTCTCTAATATACGTTCATGAATAGGATTGCCCTGAACAAGCAAATGGGCAGATGGCATTATAATTTGATGCTCATGAAAAGCTGTCATCATTTCAAACCTCACGCTTCTCGCTGTTTCAAAGTAATGTTCAGGATTAACAAGTCCCACTAAGCATAGTTCATAACCAACATATTTAAGATTCGGATTTAAATCCGTGATGCCAATATATCTAAAATCCTCTTCAGGTGTACCATCCTCTAGCCTTAGAAGTGTTTCACCATACTTTTCATTGCAGATAAGGCATATATCTTCCAACAGTCGTTTTACCTTTTCAGGATTTTCTTGGTAACTTACTGTAATGCGTTCAATGATTCGCATTCTCCCTTTATTAAAATTTTGAATTGTCCTGATTTCACTGTGTGGGATAGTCAGCAATTTCCCTGACCATTCCCTGATCTGCATGAACCTGATACCGATTTCCTCAATCGTCCCAGAACTTGTCCCATTGAATGTCACAAAATTCCCCACTCGGAATTCATTATCTGATAGCCTTACGAATCCCAATAAGATATCCTTTAGCATTTGCTGAGCGGCAAATCCGATAACGACCCCTAAAATTCCAGCTCCAGCTAAAATTCCTTTTAGGTCTATAAACTGTCCAATCAAATAAATAAGGAAAAGCGCGGAAATGCCGTACCTAAGAGAAGAACGAGTAACCCCCTGTATCGTTTTCTCGACTTCTTCCTCAAAAAAATTGGACCTTTTAAAGAACCATTCAACCATTTTATTCAAAATATAATAAACCGCCAATAACAGTAAAGCTAATATAAAAAGCCTCAATAATAAAAATTCTTTTAAATAATCCATAGCAAGCTCAGTAAATTTCAAGAAATTCATGTTCCCACCTCCATTTCCACTTTATTCAGAATCGATTAAAATCCAGTCATCATCCTTGCCTATTATCCCTTTATCCAGTATTAGTCTCGTTTTAAGGCGATAGGAAACCCCTCGCTTATAAGGTTCCTTCAATATAGGCAGACAAAAGTTAAAAGGAATTTCATTGCTTTCCCCTGAATTTATCTCTCTTGAAGACAAAATGGTGCTCGTTTTAAGGATTTCGTCGATTCCGGTAGAATGAGTATCCATAATTAAATCACATTCGATTCTCCTTATTCTTTGCGTAAGGGTACCACCCTTAATCAAGAAATATCCATTTATGCATTCACCAGATTTATACGTGTTTTTCGGAAGGATTAAATCTATTTGTGCAGAACCTATCCCTAAAAGTAACAAAGATTTTCTAAGTATCAAAGAATACACTCCAATTATATATTTATTTGTAATTCTACTATTCCCAATATATTTATACATTTCCTTAAGGGCTGCATTATCCTGCACAAAAAAACCTTTACCATTTTGGTAAAGGTTTACTAAAAATAAATAGACCTTTACCAATAGGTAAGGTCTGGCTAACAACAATATGCTGCCAACAACACCGAGAGCAAAGAGCTCCGTAATGACGACATTGTTGTAAAAGCTACTCCCCTTTGGAGAATGTATTCAAGTATATAATTTATAATACGGTAGGATTAGAAAGTTTGTCAAACCTTTATATTTTATTATTTTCGGGATCTGCCCGGGAAATTCGGGTTCTTTGTACATATCTTGATATTAATGAAAATATAATGAATTAACTTGTCCCGTTTTTGGAAAAGAATTAACTGCTGGGTTTTAAATAGGCCAGTTGGTGGAATAAGTATGTATCAGCCAAGTCCTTACAAATGGGTGAACGCTCATTTCAAAAAGAATAAAGTGAACAAACTATGTATATATAAAATTTTATTTAAAAATTAACAAGATTTCTCTTTTACTTATGCCAATCGTGTTGTAATATAAATGTAACAAATGTAATATTAATTAAACTTTCGTTACATAAGTATCCTAATAGGGATTGGGGAGATAAAATATGAAAAAATTTTCAGGTGTGCTATTATCCATTATCATTTTATTTTTCACATTAAGTGGTCAGGTTACCGCAAAAACGACATCACAGAATTTGTCTGACGCAAATGCATTAAAGATAGCCGATAATGCCAGCAAACATTTTTGGAATGCTTTACATGGGTACAAAACCCGTTCATGTTCACAAAAAACTTTCAATTATAAAGGAACAGCGTATTCATACCTTTGCCAAGAGTTTAATACAAAAGATAAATTGACTACCTACTTAGCAGAGACATTTACTAATAATGCAGTTGAAAAAGGGCTGAACAAATATAGCTACATTACCCATAAAGGGAAATTAGCCCGTCCAATCGGAGACGGCGACAGCATGTTAGAGTGGAGAAAAGCAAAAATTAAATTAGTTTATCAAAAAACTAACGTTAGATCCTACAATTTAACTGTACCTACAGTCGACGGTGACTCAGTAAAAAGAACAGTTACCTTTTATAAGTCCGGATCCACTTGGAAAGTTAATCAGTTCGATGCAGTTCAATAAAAAAATGGTTTAAATGTAACGCCTCATATACTGTATAGTTAGTTAAAAACTATACAGTATATGAGGCGTTTTTCTGTTTTCCATTGTAATTTAAGATATAATCTTACAGACTTGTAACAGCTCACTTTTCACTTCAGGGAACTTTCAAACAAAAAAACACAGCTAGATGCTGTGCCTTAACGGATTTTTGCCTTACGGAAGCCTTGATAGGAATCGTAGACGGCAAAAAAGATGGAGATGAGTATGAGCCCCCAGTAAATCGAGGTTTTCCATTCATCGGTTGAAAATAGTGTTTTTTGGTACGCAATGAATTCCGGGTTTAATAAATCAGGATTACTGATGATGATGATGAAAGTCAGAGTGGATAACAGCTGGTATATGGCATGAAATAAAGCTAGTTTCATGGTCCATCGCCTTAAAAATAATTTATAAATCGCCAAGAGCACCCCAATGATGACGACGCATGATACCAGCAGCCAATAGGAATTCAAGACGTCTTGATTGAAAGAAGGTGTCACGAAAATGAGACTGCCATTTCTTTTTTCATAGACTCCTAAGAGGTTTGCTGCATTGAAATAAAGGGCCGCGAAGACAGAAAGACCTAACAAACTCGCAAAAATCTCGATCATAGGAACCGCTTTTTTCTTTGAAATGTTCGTAATATCTTTTAGGTTTTCCGGTGTCCATGGTTTCAAGTCTTTTGTTAAAGGCGACTGGTCTTTTGAAGTATCCACGCGTTCTAAAATGGCAAATGAAATCGTTAACCAGAAAAACACTTGGATACCTGTACTGATGATACCCGCAATCCCTTTCCCGATTATTATTAAAATTGCGTCCACAACCGTATTCCCCATATCCCGAAAAGGATTATCCCCTATTAATCCGATCAGTGAAATGACTGCAGCGATTGGTAAAATCATTTTCAACAGACAGATATAAACATCAAAATAACGCGGTCCAATCAGATGCATCGGCCGATCGCGATAACGGCTTGCCAGTGTAACCGGATCTCCTAATTTTAAAAGAACGGATTTCACATCTTGCTCCGTATGATCCACTGGAAGCATATCTTCGATTGTAGATTGAAGCTCAAGCGCAATATCCTCCCGGTTTTTTTCTGGCAGCCTGCAGGTCACTTCCTGAATATAAAGTTCAATCAGCTCCATCTTCTCCCTCTCCTTTTAATAATATATAAAGCTCTTGAGAAGTTTTTTCCCATTCTTCTTTTAACTGGGTGAAGATTTCTCCCCCATAATCGCTTAAAGAATAGTACTTGCGCGGTCTACTTTCAGAAGTATCCCAGCTGCTGGTTACCAATTCTTGTTTTTCCAGGCGGCGAAGCAATGGATATAAAGTACTTTGATCAATGGTAATTCCCGACTTCTCTAAACGCTGGACAAGCGAGTACCCATACTGAGGGGTTTTGAGCTGACTTAAAACAGCTAACGTCAAAGTGCCTCTGCGCAGCTCAGTGGTTAATGAATTCAGTAAAGTGCTCATCCAATCACCTCTTCTCTATACTATGTGACGTACACCATACCTTATACTATGCATCATACACTAATTTAGTTATTACAACACCATAAAAATGAAAATATATTTTATTTAAAGCATAAAAAAGAGAAGCGTTTCACGCCTCTCCGTTTTTCCTTTATTAATATCACACAAGAATGACCCAGGATATCATCGGCGTGATAATTGGACCACTCCTTGTATTAAGGTTGCCATCGTTTGAGCTTTGTAGGCATCCGTCACTTTCAAATGCTGGCAAATCTTACTGAACAGCATTACTTAATCGACCGATGTTCTCGACTTCAACAACGACCTCATCCCCCTGCTTGATCGGGCAGCTGCCAGATGGTGAACCCGTGGCCAAAATGTCACCTGGCTCCAGTGTCATTACCTGTGAAAGCCAGCTGATTAGAAACGGAATGCTTAGAGACATTTCATTGGTATTACCGTCTTGGACAACGCGGCCGTTTAAAGTGGTCACAATCCGCAAATTAGTGGGATCTACCCCGGTAACGATGCACGGTCCCAAAGGTCCGAATGTATCAAATCCTTTGCCCCGCGTAAACTGTGGATCTTTTTTTGTAAGATCTCTTGCTGTGACGTCATTAAATATCGTGCAACCGAACACATAATCAAGCGCGTCTTCTTCTTTGATGTTTTTTCCGCGCTTTCCAATCACCAAGGCTACTTCCCCTTCGAGTTCCACTTGGTTGGATAGATCGTTTGGAGGAAGGATAATTTTCTCCTTGTCTGCAATAAGCGAAGATAATGGCTTTAAGAAGAGAAATGGTTCTACAAGGTTTGCCTCTCCCCCGGTTTCCTTTGCATGACCTGCATATGTCCAGCCGAAATTAACAACTTTCGATGGTTTTACAGGTTCCAGAATTTTTACGTCACTATATTTCAGCTCTACCCCGTCATACTTTATTTCCTTGTTGACAAGTTCAGCAAAACTGCTAGACAGTTGTAATATCATCTCATCCTCAACAATACCGTAATGTATATTGCCCTGTTGATTCTGATAGCGAACTATTTTTTGTAGCACATGCATTATGAAAAAACTCCTTTGATAATTAAGGTATACTGACCTTAGAAAATATAAAATTCGGGCCTCCACCGAAGATTCCAACTCCATATCAGATAGCTCAACAATGATCTCAGAAAGTGCTGCCCTGGTGGTAGATTATTTTATTCGATTTCATCGAAAAGTTCAATAATGAGCAATGAAATGTAGTTGAAGCACTGATACTTACTTTAAAACAGTCAGACGGAAACGTATGCGGTTGATAGTTAATTTGTCTGAAGATCTTTTTTTATATGTTTACATGGTTTTTCTTTTTATAAAAGTGGCAGCATCTTGAGAATGCTCCCAACATTCAAGATTTTCAAGACCATTAATGCTGTCTTTATAAAAAACAGGATCTTGACCAGCTTTTTTCTGTTTCATATAATCACTTAATGCTGCAAAAGCTACTTTTGATAATAAGAAAACAGCAATTAAGTTTACGATAACCATCAAGCCCATAAATAAATCCGCTAAATCCCATACAAGCTCGACCTTTGCAATCGAACCGAATACAATCATGGAGAACGCGCCTATTCGATATAGAACTAACCATGCTTTACCTGAGTGTAAAAATCGAATATTTGTTTCCCCATAATAATAGTTACCAATTAACGAACCGAATGCAAATAGGAAAACAAAGATAGCAAGACAACCTGATGCCCAGGAACCGATGTGTTCACTTAATGAAGTTTGTGTAAGTGCAATGCCAGTTAGCCCTGGGTGTTTATAAGCATCCGAAAGTAAAATAATAAATGCTGTGCTTGTACAGATGATCAGTGTATCCGTCAATACGCCAAATGCCTGAATAAGTCCTTGTTTCACCGGATGACTTGTTTTTGCCGTTGCGGCAACGTTTGGCGCACTCCCCATACCAGCTTCATTCGAGAATAAACCACGTTTAACTCCATTCATGAACGCAGCGCCGATTGAACCGCCTGCTAGTTGTTCAAAGCCAAACGCGTTATTAATAATAAGAGAAAGAATTTCCGGCATTTTGGTTATGTTCATTACAATGACAAATAATGTAATTCCGAGATATAACACACCTAGAATCATAACCTTGTATTCAGCAATTTTTGCAATACGCTTCACACCGCCAAAGATAATCGCAGCGAAAGCAATTGTCATGAGAATCCCTACAGTTAAACGATCTGCACCAAATGAGTTCTCAAAAGCAATTGTAACGGTATTTGATTGTACTGAATTGAATACAAGTCCGAAAGAAAGCGTAATTAAAATGGAGAATAATACTCCCATCCAACGTTTGTTTAATCCTTTTTCCATATAATAGGATGGACCACCTCGGAAACCAGTTTTATCTTTAACTTTATATACTTGCGCTAACGTACTTTCAATAAAGCTGGTTGCCGAGCTAATAATTGCAATAATCCACATCCAGAATATCGCTCCAGGACCGCCTAATGCAATCGCAATCGCAATTCCTGTGATATTTCCTGTTCCAACGCGAGCGGCCATACCGATACAGAACGCTTGAAAGGGGGAAACGCTGTCTTTAGAACCCTTTCTTCCTTCCATTAATACACGGACCATTTCCTTTAACATTCTAACCTGTACAAATTTCAATTTAAATGTGAAATAAATCCCACAAGAAACAAGCATAATAATTAATAATTTTGACCAAAGGAAATCATTCGTTACTCCAATTACATCATGTAATAATTGTTGCATTTAAACACCTCTTATTAAAATTTACTAGCTTAGAAGATACATGGTTTTTTCACTATTAAAAAGATCAACTTCATCAACTGATGAAGTCTGTCCAAAGTCAGGAATTTATAGCCCTCAAATATTTGAGTTAATAGACTTAATCGCAGTATTTCAAAAATTTAACGAAATATCTGCTGCAATCGTTGTTTCCATCATTTCTTTTACCTTTTTAGGATCTGTTGTTTTCCCTAGCACCCACATCAATTTCGGCACGATTGCTTCTGTGTTCATATTTTTAGAACGTACTACACGATCATGGTCAATTTTCCGACCAACTTCATATATACTCATGTCTTCTCCTTCTTCTAGACATTGAGTCGTAATGACAACCGATACACCGTGCTCTGTTAATTCAATTAATTTCGCTAAAATGTTGCGCACTTGAAAAGGTACACCACCACTTCCATAGCTCTCCACAACCACTCCTTTATACAAACCTTTTAAGCAGTCAAAAAATTCTGGTTTTATCCCAGGATGTAATTTCACAACCGCCACATCTGTACAAAGTGATGTATCTAATTGAATGTGTTTCTTTTTTTTGATATGAATGGATTTATTATATTCAATATGGTCATCATGCATCGATGCAACATACGGATAATTAATACTTTCAAAGGCATCATAGCTTTTCGTTCTAAGTTTAATCGCTCTTGTCCCTTGAATGACTTTGCCGTCAAATACAATATATACCCCACCTATTTCTTCACAAGCAAAACGAATGGCATCTGAAATGTTTCGTTTAGCATCTGTTTTACTATACGAAATTGGAATTTGCGAACCTGTAATAACAATCGGTTTTGATGCATCTTGTAACATATAAGAAAGTGCAGCTGATGTGTAAGCCATTGTATCGGTGCCATGCGTAATAATAAAGCCATCGTAATGATCGTAATGATCGTAAATTACATTTGCCAAGTCTATCCAAAACTCTGGTTGCATGTTGGTGCTATCAATGTTCATTAACTCCTTCGTATCAATACGGCAACGTACATTTAATTCAGGTATGTAACTTAATAAATCACCGGCATGCAGTTCAGGTGCAAGTCCGTTTTCTCCTTCAAGTGAGGCTACTGTTCCACCAGTTGTAATCAACATTAATTTTTTCAATGATAATGACTCCCCTATCTATTTACTACAATATGTTTTTCAAAGAAAGTATTCGGTTCGCGTGTGATTATTCGATTCGCGTACTTTCCATGTAATTATAGTAACATAAATACAATAATTCAAGATAAAAATATTCAAATAATTTTCTTTTGCCATTTTAAAATCTTTAATTGGGACAATTGATTTTATCCCATGTCGGATAATATAACGCCTGTCCAGAATAAAAAACATACAGTTCCCTTAAAGATATTACGCAAAAAAGCGATCCATCAATTTAAGAATCGCATTTGTTCTATTTAACTATTTCTTATTCAACTAAACTGCCACTTTAGTTCCATAAAGAAAAAACTGCCTTAAGACAGTTCCGATTTCATGATACCAAAAAAATTTTCCATAACAGCGTTATCGTAACAACCCTTTGCGAGACAAACTCTGCGTAATGCCATGCTCCATGGGATTATGGTTTTAAAACGACTTTAATACATTCATCCTTACGATTATTAAAAATTGGATAACCATGACTTGCGTCTTCAAGTGACATTTTGTGTGTGATAATTTCCCTTGGGTCAAGAGATAGCGATCATATCTATCTTTCCAATTAAAACAACTACAAGTCACATTAATAAAGTAAATTAAGTATATTATATTTTCTTAGTGGTTGAGGATATAGGCCCAGAACAATTATAGGTGTAGATGCAGGATGAGATTAGTCATTTGGACAAATCCTCTCTTCCTCTAAATGACCTGAACGTTTTATCTTTGTCTGGAGATAATTCTCATTAAACTCCGAAATATCTCCCCATAAAGGCTTTCTACTTGCAACCTCCAAACCAGCGTTTTTCAGAGCTTCCAGCTTTTTTGGGTTATTGGTTATAAGTGTAACCGGTTTGGATCTTAGTGCTTTCAGTACTAGTATCGCGTCATTATAGTTTCTGGAATCATCTACAAAACCCAGTTTTCTATTAGCATCAACTGTATCATAACCATTTTCCTGAAGGATATAAGCCAGTGCCTTACTAAAGAGGCCAATTCCTCTTCCTTCATGATTGGCTAGATAAAACAACGCACCCACACCATGTTCCACAATCATTTTCATGGATTTTTTCAATTGATAACCGCAGTCGCATCGCTTACTGCCAAATATGTCTCCTGTATGACAAATGGAATGCATTCTGATAATGGCATCATCACTATATGAAAAGTCACCATATACTAACACACTTGATTGCTGCAATTCAGCTAAATTAACAGAAGATAATTTCTCAATAATTCTCTCATAGTTTTCTGTTACTTCGTCACAATTTAGCCAACAATACCATTTGAACTCTACCGTCTCCCCATATAAGTTAACTGGTAGTCGAATGGGACCAACTAAATAAATGGCCTTTTTATCTATTTTAATTAACCGAATTTTATCTTCTATAACTGAAAGAACTTTCGAATCAAACTTTGTTTGGGACATAAGTTTCACTCCTTTTTTGAGTTAGTTTAAGCATCGATGCAAAATTTATCCCAATAGAATTTTTCTCAGCTTCTTAGAACTATTTTGCTTTGCATTCGTCCTTAACTCTCCATTTTAATCTTATGGATACTTCAAGAAAATGTTAAGGACAGAATAATTGATTATCCCAAATGAAAGCAACATCCCCACTTGTTTTTTTCTTCTTTCAAGCTTGTCAATTTGAGTAATTAACATACTTCTTCTTATTTTCATTTTGTATACCTATACTATTGTGTATTGTATGTTTTGTTCGTCAGTAATTAAATAAAATAGGGTAGGTACCTTTCTTAAAACAAATACAATGAATTTTGTTAAAGGGTGTTAAAGATAGGAATTCAATTAACACTTGATAAGCAAATCTAGTTAATTTTCTATACTCATTCACTTTCGCCCATTTTCAGTTCTTTGTACTAACCTGCCCCGATAGTTGCATAAAGAAAAAGCTGCCTTAAAGACAGCTCCGATTTACGGCTAACGTACCCGTTTGTTCAATAGGAAAGGCATCGTCACCAATTTTAAAAAATGCCCACAGTTAAATAAATAGGAATTCTTATAAACCTTGAGGACTGATCTTTTAAGCGAATTATTTATTTCGAACCCATTCAAAAAGTATCCAATCGTTTCAAGCTCTTCTTCATTTTTACTTGAATTGATAAGATTTCTTTTATCTTGAAGCTCTTTTAGAAAACAATTAATTACCTCCTATTTTTTAATCGCTCCCAAAAAAGTCCGCATTACTTGTTCGGCTGAAACTTCCAACAATTCAGCTCCTCTTTCCATAGCTTCCTTTAATGGCATAGGAGCGTTCACTAAACTATGAACACTAGTTACTCCATGGTCATATAAAACTTCAATTCCAGTTCCGATTGAACCTGCTAAAACAAATACTGGAATATCGTGCTTTTTGGCTTCTTGTGCAACTCCCATTGGTGTTTTGCCTGAAGCTGTCTGGTAATCAATTTGGCCCTCACCGGTAAAGACACAATCAGCATCGGACAATTTTTCAACCATTTTCGTATGCTCCAACACAATATCGATGCCCCTTTTTGTTTTTGCTGGGAAAAAGGCTTGAAATGCACCTCCAATTCCACCTGCAGCACCCGCACCTGCTTTATCATGCAAGTGTATGCCTGTCTTGATTTCCACTAAATCAGCCCATGATGATAAAGCATTATCAAGCAATTCAACCATGGCAGGAGTGGCACCTTTTTGAGGTCCGAATACACTTGATGCTCCATCCGGACCAACTAACGGATTCTGGACATCCGAGGCAATCAAAAACTCGGAATCTGCAATTCTGGAATCAAAACCTTCCGTATTAATTTCTGATATCCGCGATAATTCGGCACCCCCGAATCCCAGCGGTTTACCATCTTCATCAAACACCCTCATTCCCAAAGCCTGGAGCATTCCAACACCCGCATCATTGGTAGCGCTTCCACCTACCGCTAAAATGAACTTTCTACAGCCATCATTCAATGCTTTTTGAATAAGCTCCCCTGTTCCGTATGTAGTAGTGATCAATGGGTTCAACTCATCTGGATCTACTAGGCACAGTCCGGATGCACTGGCCATTTCAATCACGCATGTTTCCTGATCACCCAAGATACCATATGCTGCCTGAACGTCTTCAAGTAAAGGTCCTTTAACAGTCACTTCAACTTTTCGACCATTCGTAGCTGCCACAAGGCTATCCATCGTACCTTCCCCGCCATCCGCTACAGGAACCAATTCTGTCTCCGCATCCGGCAGTGCCTTCCTGACCCCTCGCTCGATTGCTTTGGAAGCTTCTAATGCTGACAAACTTCCTTTATAGGAATCTGGTGCAATAACAATTTTCATGCTCAGGCCCCCTTTGAATATATTATAAATTATAATCTTTGGAAATATTTTAATCACCGTTCATTCTATACGAAAATTAGTATGACATGTTGTTTGTTTTTTGGCTATACCAGTAAGTATTCTGTTATTTTCCCAACTTCCTAAAGTATAAGATTGCTAAAGGCTTAAACTAACGACCATCCCCTTTTTCATTATAAGTCATAGCTTGTTTGCATGAAAATGAATACCATTCTGTTATCGAAAACTTGATAATAACTAAAAATTCTATAAGGATGACTTGTATGCAACCCAAGAAAGTACAATGGAAATTGTCAAACCAATAGAATCAACCGAAATATTATTATTATTACGGATGATAATGGAACCATCACCGCCTCTGGAAATCGTGACGCATCGTAACTACTGCGATTGCTGAAAATAGTATAGACCAAAGACTGGATACAGTCATCAAACAATTAAAAGCACTTTGTTATTCGAATCGGTTTGAGCTCAATTGTGGAAAAGGAATCATACAAATGTCACTCTTTCCGGGAAGCTAAATCAGCACTTTTACTAAATATACTGCGGAAACAAAGTCACTGTTGGAAAGGATAGATGACCGGACGAAACGGAAATCAGGAAATGAAACTAGGCAGCTTATGAAAAGTTGGTCGAGACGCTGTAACAATTTTTCCTTAGTAACTTAAATGTCCGGGTATGTGCCCTTATAAACCGAATAAAAAATCAAGGTAATTACAGGGTATAATCCACAGGAGCTGCATGATGACATAACTTTGCAGTTAGCCACTTGGGTAAAACGAAAAGGAGAAATTGAAGATATTTTAAGAACAAGACGGTCTAATTAAATTAACTCATTCTATCCCTATTAAATCCTTGCATTGGAAATCTGTATAATTGATCGAATAACCGAGTAGATTAACAATACATGATTTTTTTTGCATATCAGGAGGGATTTTGAATGAGTGGCATCGCAAATATTTTAATTATCCTTGGATTTACCGTTATTGTCATCGTTATCATCGTCTTGGTTTTCCTATTACTTTATATGATTTTCTTTGACCGCACACAGAAGCATCATGCAATTTTAAGAAATTACCCCGTGCTCGGGAGAATACGTTACTTTCTGGAAAAAATCGGGCCTGAAATGCGGCAATATTGGTTTAACAGTGATAACGAAGGAAAACCCTTTTCCCGCGATGACTATGAACATATGGTGAAAAGTTCAAAATATTTACGGGATGTAGTAGGTTTTGGTTCAAAACGGGATTTTGATGAAGAAGGCTTCTTTGTTAAGAATAGCATGTTCCCAAAATTGGCCGAAGAAGAAAAATACGATCGAGAAACAAAAGTGACGACTAAAAGATACATTCTAATGAAAGACCCGCTTTTCTCACAGCGAGAAGAAAAATGGGGAGATGAAGTGTCCTCTGCATTCTTATTGGATGATACAGATGCCGTGATCATCGGCCCAAACACTAAGCACCCCTTTCGATTAAAAGGACTTATCGGCATGTCCGCCATGAGTTATGGTTCTTTGGGGAAGAACGCAATCACTGCCCTTTCTGAGGGATTGGCTGAAGCAAAAGGCACATGGATGAATACAGGGGAAGGCGGACTTTCTCCTTATCATTTAACCGGCGGTGTCGATATAATCATGCAAATCGGGCCAGCCATGTTTGGGGTTCGTGATAGTAAAGGCGAGATGGATTGGGATGAGTTAAAAAGAAAAAGTGAAATACCAGAAATCAAAGCATTTGAAATCAAATTGGCTCAAGGTGCCAAAACTCGCGGAGGGCATATTGATGCTGAAAAAGTGAATCCGGAAATCGCTGAAATCCGTAAGGTCGTTCCATACAAAGCGATCGATAGTCCGAATCGGTTCCATCAATTCAATGACGTAAAATCCATGTGCGATTTTATTGAAAGAATCAGGGAACATACAGGCATCCCGGTCGGTATCAAAATGGTCATCGGCGGCAATGACAGTGTCGAAGAGCTTGCTAGTTATATGAAAGAAACCGGGAAAGGTCCGGATTTCATTTCATTGGATGGCGGTGAAGGCGGCACGGGTGCTTCGTATCAGGAATTGATCGATAGCGTAGGATTGCCGCTAAAATCCGCGTTGCCGATTTTAGTATCGACACTGGAAAAATACGGCGTCCGAGATCGGGTTAAAATCATCGCCTCCGGTAAATTGTTCACGCCTGATAGAATCGCCATTGCCCTATCCATGGGAGCCGACCTTGTTAACATAGCACGTGGTTTCATGATTGCGATAGGATGTATTCAGACGATGAAATGTCAATCCAATGCTTGTCCGGTCGGGGTAGCAACCACTGATCCGGAACTGCAAAAGGCACTTGTCATCGATGAAAAGAAATACCGTGTGGTCAATTTTCTTGTTACCCTTAGAAAAGGATTATATCGAATCTCAGCCGCTGCTGGTTTGGATTCACCTATCCATTTTCAACCTAAGCACATTAGCTATAAGGATGATAAAGGAATTGTCACATCCCTTGAAGATATCATGAAAGAAGTTAAAGGACAAATAGGTGCCAGGCAATGAAAAAACCACCGCCCAAGTTTGATGGGCGGTGGTTTTCACTTTATCAATAAGTGAAGCCGTTTTTGGCTGCTCCAAAATTTATCAGGCATGTAAACGAATATCCCCTGTCTGCTCTTTTCCCTTACCCATCAGCTTTCCATAGCGATAATAAACATAAACTGCAGCTATAAAACCAGTTACAGACAGGAATGAATCAAATATGAAGATGATTGATATATTCCCGCTTTTCGACATCCAACCCGTTACAAGCGGCATAACTATAGACGCCAATCCAGCAGCTGTTGCCACGAACCCGGTCACTGTTCCTTTTTTTCTCCAGAAAAATTCCGTCATTATCGTAATGGCTAATTGAAAGATCCCCGCAGTGGAAAGTCCGATGAAAAATGCCGTGATGGAAACAATGATCGGTACTTTAACCAAAAGGATCGTAAGGATTGAAATAAAAGTTATGATCGGATAAATCATGATAACCGTTATTGGCCGGACGATCTTTTTTAATAATACGGATAAAACCAATACAGAAATAAGCGCCCCTAAACTATAATTACTCAGTAATTTGATGGAACTGGCCATTGTCATGCCCACAGCTTGCTGACCATAAGTCGGAAGCCATATCTGTGAAACCGTGAATAATCCTGTTGATGTGAAACCGATTATCACGAGAGCAAGTCCCTCTTTACGTAATACTGGTTCTGAAATGAATTTCATTCTCCCGGTACGATCGTCCACTTGTTTTTCCTTATTCATATTCGTACTTGGAAAAGAAACGGTGAATAAAAACATCAGGTTCAATAGATAAATGGCAGCAGGAATAAAAAAGGCATATCCATAAAACATCTCATGATTCGAGAAAAATAATATCATGAACGGGAGAAGAAATGCTCCAGCAGACATGAATGCTTTCACCAGTACGCTGGCAGAACCGGAAGCTCTTGGGAAAAGCTCTGTTAAACCGGGATATGAACCGGCATCCATTGAAGAATTAGCGACACCTGCAAGGATGGCAAAAACAAAAGCCAAATGATAATTTGGTGATAATGGAATACCGATCAAGAAGATACCCATTCCCAATGATGAAGCAATAATTAATGGCTTTCGCCCGATTTTATCTGATAAATATCCCGTAAATGCATATGTAAGTAATTTCCCCACCCCTATAGCTGCGATGATATAACTTACCCCGGCACTATCCGTATCCCATTGCTCCGTTAAATACGACATATTCGATGCGAGCATGATATTGACCATACCTAACAGGAAATAATTAATATACACTCCTGATGCTGTTTTCATATACATGTTCTTCATCTCAAAACTCCCAACCTGTCTTCAGTAAACGTTCACCACAGATTCAATATTCATAAGAATCTAAAAATAATCATAACATTTTTTCCTTTTAAGTAAACAAAACCGTTTAAACTTATTCATTAACTAGTATATTTAAGACAGTGTGACTTGCGTTTTGAATGCAAAAAAAGCTCATATGACATGAGCTAGAATCAATGTTCAATATATCAAATGGATTGATAATACCATTTGCCATCACGTTTAAACTTTCTGCATTGGTCATTCAAAAGAAGGTATTCAAGGTGGGCCAATGTTTCACCAACAGCAAACCTGGTTTCGTGAATGGGCAGATTTCCAAATAAGATATGGCAAGCACTTTTTACAGAAATCGGCTCTTTCATGTTTTCATGAATTATATGCAACCTGTCCTGATGGTGGTCCAACAATTCAACAATTCTTTTATTGGCATTTTGAAACGGTTTCCCATGTGAAGGGATGACATATTCAACATTCAGCTTTTGTATTTTTTTCAAAGAAGTAAAAAACTCTTCCAATGGGTTGCAGAAACCTTTAAACCAATACGAAATATTTGGAGATACCCTGGGCAATATATGATCTGTCGAGAAAAGGACACTTTTTTCCTTATTGTATAATGATATCAGGCCATCAGAATGTCCCGGCGTGAAAATTACTTCATACTCATATTTGCCAAAATGCAGCTTCATTCCTTCTTCAAGATGATGATTTACGGTAGGATAGGGTTTTACTTGGGGCATGAATCCACTTTCGTCACTGGATAAGGCGACGGCTACCTCGTCTTCCATTCCACATGCCTTATAATTTTCTTTAAGCAGATTCAGCGAATCCGTTTCCCAATACGTAGTTCCCGCATGTTCATCCACTTGTGTCATCCAAACATCCGCACCGGATAATTGTTGTAATGCCCCTGCATATCCGAAATGGTCTGGGTGATAATGGGTGATGATAATATTGGTAATATCGTGTTTTTCGATAATTGGGTTCCATAAATCCTTTGTCGTTTTGTTATTTAATCCCGTATCAATGATTGTCCACCCTTTTTTACCTTCTGCTAGGAAACAATGGACATGATCCAACCTAAAAGGCATTGGAATGGTAACTTGTGTAACTTTCAATTCATTCAGCAAATATAACTTCCCCTTCCGATGTAACTTTATTTACATGAACAAAAAATCAAAACACAAAACATTTAAGTTTATTAAATAAAGGTATATCATTAATCAATTCGACGAATTCTTTCAAGTTCCTTTAATCAATATCCATAGCCATTCGATTAAAATCCAGAAGCCGTGGCCTGGGGCATTGGTTAACTCAAGAAAGAAAAGAACTGCCCTTAAAATTAATGGCTACAGTTTTTTTGGGGGGACTGTAAAAATATGACCGTTTATTTCCACTACAGGCACTCGCTTTCCGAGGGAGTCTCGCCACTTCCGTTCCAATCAACTTTGTTTTAACAATAAGAAAGAACTCCTTTTTTGCCTACAGTCTTTTTATAAATATAGAAGAATTAAAGCTTAATGTGATAAGGGTACTTTCTAAACATTATTCTATTCAGCGAGATCAACTTGAAATGATTACTATAGATCAACTGGTGCCATCGAAACATTTGGTCGTAAACTGGAGACGGCCATGTTTTCTCTTTCATGTATGACTTGGTGTAAGATATGTATTCAGAGGTATGACACCCAGGTATGATCCATTTATTATTCTCTATTACTGCTTCAAATCCAATAAAAAACCAAAAAGGTTTCGGAATGAGAGCATTCCGAAACCCTTTTGTCTACAAACTGACGTATCATTAAAATTAATGGCGGTACCTCGTTTTACATATCTTCCTCGATTGTTTGAACAAGGATAAAAAGAAAATGATAGATTAAATTAAAAGCTTCTTCTAATAACATGTCTTCTCTAAACCCTTTTAAGTTATCCAAGGCAAAATTCACGTCCCATAGCCCGTCGCCCTGATTAAACATTAAACTGAACGATCCAATTCCTCCTTGAAGTTCCTTAGTTAAATACGTTTTTAAAACTTCAGCCATTTTTTTCTGGAATTTCAATCCGAACATCGCGTTATATGTACCGAAAACATCATCGACTTCTAACGAAAGTGCCTCAACACCGATTAATTCGAACCATTGTGATTCAAAGTAAAGGAATTCATCTTTGTTTTTTTTCAAATACTCGATAGGTTGTGATAAAAATGCAGAGTTCTCTTCAGAGATTAATTCTTCGCTCTCTTTATTACTGCGCTCCATATAAGCATCTGTAAAACGGGATGCATTTTCTTTTTCCACTATAATGATATCATCAGCAATTAATTTATGCTTTTCTACATAATCCTTTTCTTCATTAAACAACTCAACCTTTTTATCGGTTACGGATTTTGATATGTATGATTCCATTTGTTTTTTTAACATGATTTGTCCTCCTAGTATCTTTTCAAGCTCTCGCAATTTCAATCATAGCATATTCCCTATAGATAAAATAACTTTGTGAAAGAAATTACAATGTCGATTGTAGCAATCAATTAGTGTCTTCTATATAGTAGTAGTGGTAAGAGTTAATACATTTGAGAGAAATGAGATGTTGAATATGCAAAAAATCATTGTAGTTGGTGCAGGAATTTTGGGGGCTTCAACTGCTTATCAGTTGGCTAAAAATGGGGCTGAAGTGATCATTATTGACCGTCAAGATGTCGGTCAGGCAACATCTGCAGCTGCAGGAATCGTTTGCCCGTGGATATCGCAAAGGCGCAACCAAGCTTGGTATCTCCTTGCAAAAAATGGGGCGGCTTTTTATCCCGGTTTAATTGAAGAACTTGAACGGGACGGGGAAACAGAAACTGGTTATGCCCAAGTTGGGGCCATAAGTCTACATACAGATGAAGCTAAATTGAATGCCATGAAGAACCGGGCGGCAAAACGGAAAGAAGATGCACCGGAGATTGGGACGATCACATTGCTTTCCGTAGAGGAGACCCGTGCCTTATTCCCGCCTCTTTCCAGTGAATATGCAGCCGTTCACGTGAGTGGTGCCGCGCGGGTTGATGGACGCGCACTTCGTGATTCCTTATTGCGGGCATCACAAAAAAACGGTGCACAACTTTTGTATGGTGAGGCTATACTTTCATATAACGGTGCACAAGTGACAGGTGTAACATTTGGAGATGAATTCATACCTGCTGATAAAGTCATTGTTTGTGCTGGCGCTTGGGCACCGGAATTACTGAAGCCACTGGGCGTGAATTTTCAAGTCACCTTCCAAAAGGCTCAAATAATTCATCTGGAAACGCCAAATGAAAATACGAATAACTGGCCTGTAGTCATGCCTCCGAGTGATCAATATCTTTTGGCTTTCGATAATAATAAAATCGTTGCTGGGGCGACTCATGAAAATACGGTAGTTTTCGATAACCGAATGACCGCAGGAGGGCTGCAGGAAGTTTTCAACAAAGCCTTGCAAACCGCTCCCGGTTTGACGGATAGTACGTTTGTTGAAGCAAGGGTCGGTTTTCGCCCATTCACGCCGGGATTCCTTCCTGTCATGGGTCCTCTACCTGACTGGGAAGGCATAATCGTAGCCAATGGTCTTGGAGCTTCCGGTTTAACAATGGGCCCATATTTAGGCTCCCTATTGGCAAACCTCGCACTTGATAGAAAAATCGAAATCGATATAGAAAATTATGATGTAAGAGGCGCACTTTTCACATAACTTCCAAATCATTACCTATTGGCTTAATGATGAATATCGACTGATCTGAAAAATACCCAGATTCAGTTTTTTTCAAATGGTCCTCTCATAAAAAATCAAGGACCTTTAATGGGTCCTTGATTTATAAAATCTTAATTTTTCGAACAGGACATTCTTGTGGAAATTTGACAAATTCATCAATTCAAAACTACCGCAATTATCTATGTACCATTGAACAATATTTGCTTGCGCAGCAAACATCGTTTATACGAAATGTTTTTTCTCTAAAGGAAATTATTGCATTCCATGAAATGAAAAAATAAGTATCTTCTATTTCAAATTTTTTTCATCTATTTATTAATATCAGGTCCACGTACTTCTTCATAAATAACTTTTAACTCTTCAATCGTAAGTGATTTTAAAAATTCCTCTAGTTCATCCATGTTAATGCCTCCTATAATAAAGAACATTTGTTCTTATTATAATCTCCAAAATATCACTAGTAAATAGTTAATTTTACTTTTAACACTATTAGATGAATTAAAGAATTCCTAATCAAATGTTTCCTAGCCTTTAATACCTATATAAAGTTTCATTGAGCATAAAGCCCTCCTCCTTAACCAATGGTCATTTACTTTGAAAAATAGTGCTGTAACATCATTTTCATTTGCTCTTTATTTGCTGCAAATTGCTTATGTCGATGACCATTTCCTCCAGATGGATGAGGAAATCCTAGAAGTATGTTGTTAGCTTCCAAAAATAATCTTGACCCGCTAAATAGTTTAAGAGTTAAAAGAATTGGTCATTAATGTAATGATTAAATTAGTTTTCAATGATGAAACAGGAAGATCAAAGAGCATATAGATTAGAATAATTTTTACACGCTGATAGCGTTAGTTCAAGATAACAGGTAGATGCCCCATGTTTAAGGTCCTCTTTTTCCCTTCCATTAACAACATTACTCTTTAACTGAACCTTAAAAAAAAGATAAATTGCTTTCCAACCCTTCGGTTGAAAAGAATTTATCTTAAAATGGTGTTTGGGGATGAAAAAAATTTGGGTTTACAAAATGAAACTATTGATTGAATCTTCCGCGCTGGCGAAGTAATTCACGGTTCAGGTTCGGATCTTTTTCAAATGCAGCGCGTCCGTGAAGCCAGAATATATTATTTACGACAACTAAATCTCCAACAGGCAGTTCCAGTTCAAGGACGCTTTCATCGCTTTCTAATGAATTGGATAAATCGCGTAAGTATTTGGCTTGTTCGATTGATTCTGGATAAACGAATTGATCGATAAAACATATACCAGGTTTGTTATTATGATTAAAGAAAGTCAATCTTTCAATCTCCTGATCAATGTTCTTGCTTTTTGGAGCCTTATACGTGAATTTGTGGCTGGATAATGAATGATTCACATACATATCAAGCTCTTTCCAATCGTCTAAGTGCAATAAACGTGATTCGCCACCGCGTGCATTTTGTTCGATCATCTTCATCATTAGTAACCAATCCGTCGGTTCATCTACAAAGGTGCCGTCCGTATGAAGGGTAAATAAACGATAAGCCTGACGCAAATACGAATCACTGCTATCCGTGTCTTGAACACTAAAGCGGGCATAATATTTTCCTGACATTGAATCATGGTTTGGAGTTCCCAGCAAGTATGAAATGGCCGTTGCAAAAATGACGTATTCATCCGTATTTTCCGTGACACCCTCCAAGCCTAGGGTGAAGCCGCCGGATTCCCGATCATGAACGATGTTCCGAAGCACTTCACCAAAATCTTCACCTACTTGATCCAATAGATATGAAGCAATGATGAGTCGTGCATATGGTGTATATTCCAGATGCTGAACAGACTGATTATCCTTCGATACGGTTTCTAAAAAAGCGGCGATTGCCTCTTTTGAAATTTCAATATGATATAAACGGCTGGATTGAGGGTGAACTTTCACCTCATATTTTTCTGTTTTCCTTTCGAACTTTGCTCTCTTTTTTTCTGCAATGCTCATGAATAATTCCTCCTGTTATTTGTAATATAGGTGACAAAGTTAACGGGAAATATAAAAAGCCAGTCGCACATGATCCCCAAATAAAATAGGAATCAAACTGTACAACTGGCTTATATTCACTTCACTGCTCTATGCGAATAGAGTCACAGCGAATATGCAGTTTATGTATGATTTATTTTTCCTGTTTCCAATCATTATGATCTTTACACGATTCTGAAAAGGTATTTTCCAAAAGGTATTAATGTCATAATATTGGCTTAATTCCATTAAAACGTTTTTTCGTAAAATTGTCAACACTTTTAACATATTATTCTGATAAATTATATTCCTAACTTGGCAGTTTCGATTTATCTCCTGCTTTAATTTGCTGAAAATGGAGATCCAGGTCCTTCAAGGCAGCAATCAGTGCATTTGCCGCTTTCCCCCGATAATAAGATTGAATTGATTCTATCGCGTCATCAACACCATCATTTAGACTGATCCCTTTTAATAAACGCCCAATAAATTCCCGGCCATGCTCTGTTGCCAGTGTACAGGAAGCTTCCAAGACAACCCCATATTTAGCATCGACTTCTGCAGTGATGGTCAGTGTTTCAAAGACACTTTTCGCTGCCATCCCTTGAGGTAAACGTGCATGACCTGCAATAAAAATTGTTTTACCATTGAACATGAGGCTTCTTCCTCTCTCTTAACGAATTTTATTTTGTCAATACAGCTTCCAATAAGTGTGATTGTTCCGGAATGCGGTTAACAACCTCTTTTCCAATTTCAATCGAGGCTGTTGCAGCAGGTGATGGTGCATTACATACATGGATGGTCCGTTTCCCCATTATAATATGAAAATCATCCACCATATTACCATCATCCTGTAATGCCTGGGCCCGTACTCCAGCAGGTGCAGGGATTAAATCATCTTCTTGAATTTCCGGAATTAACTCCTGCAGGCTTTTCGTAAATTGCTTTTTACTAAAAGAACGGACATATTCATCCATCCCTTCCTTCATGAATTTACTAGCCAGCTTCCAAAAACCTTTATAGCTTAAAACTTCAGTTAAATCTTTCGCATTGAAGTCCGTTTTCTTATAACCTTCCCGTTTGAAACTTAGTACAGCGTTTGGACCGGCATCTACTTCACCGCTAATCATCCGCGTAAAATGAACCCCCAAAAATGGAAACTTCGGGTTAGGTACCGGATAAATTAAATGATTGACAAGGAAGCGTTTTTCGGGCTTCAGTTTAAAATACTCACCGCGAAAAGGGACAATTTTCATATCAGTTTTATACCCTGCTGCTGCTGCGATACGGTCACTGTGCAGCCCTGCGCAATTAATGACCATTTTTGCTTTAATGGTACCGTTGTTCGTATCGATGATAACATCATCAAAACCCTCGTCAATCTTCTCAACCTTTGTTTTTAGCTTAATTTCACCGCCGTTGCCCCGGATGATATCCGCCATCTTTTCACTTACCTGACGATAATTGACAATGCCGGCTTGCGGGACGCGAATCGCACCAAGCCCATTAACATGTGGTTCGATTTCCTTTAATTCATCCACACCGATTCTTTGTATAGCCAGTTCATTTTGCAAACCGCGAGAATATAAATCATCTAAAAGGGGCAACTCTTCTGGCTTTGTTGCAACAATGACCTTTCCGCAAATATCATGTTCAATTCCATGCGTCCGGCAGAATTCCGTCATTGATTTACTACCTTGACGGGCAAACCGTGCCTTGAAACTGCCCGGTTTATAATAAATTCCTGAATGAATGACGCCGCTGTTATGTCCCGTTTGATGATCTGCAACAACAGCCTCTTTTTCAATGACTACCACTTTAGCATTAGGAAAACGCTGGTAAAGTGCCATTCCCGTCGATAATCCTACAATTCCTCCGCCAACAATTGCGAAATCATACACAATTAACACTCCTTTTATTGATGATTTTTAGTATTCAGCAACTCCATATACGTAATTAAATTGTTCTTAGTCCGTAAGATGTGAAATTCGACTGCTGCCCTTAGTTCTGCAGGATCCCCTCTTAGTGCCGCTTCATATATCATCCGGTGTTCCCGTTGCGTTTCTGGGTAATAATCAATCAGCAAATTCGGTGCAATGGGTGAGATCCCCAGCGTTTCTACCATTTTTTGAACCCTTGGCCATGGGCACCCTTTTCGGAGGGTTTCATGAAAAGCCGCATTCAAAAGGATATAATGCTCATTGGTTTCATCAGATAACTGAATTCCTTCCATTTCAATCAAAATTCCCTTTAGTTTTTCTTTGTCCTCCTTTGTTAAGTAAGGAATTGATTTTTCTACTGCAAGACCTTCAAGCAGAGACCTGGTATGATAAATCTCTTCAATATCATCACGGGTAATCGGTGTGACGATTGCTCCTTTATGGGGAACCATTTCCACCAACCCTTCCAGTTGAAGTTGTGTAAGGGCCTCACGAATAGGCATCCTGCTAACTTCCAGGCGATCGGCCCACTCCTCTTGGATGAGTCGCTCTCCCTTTTTCAAAGTCCCATTCAAAATCGCTTTCCTAAGATTTTTGGTTACATTTTTAACGATTGTTGATTTATCTCTTCCAGAATTAGCATTATCCAATTCAGCTTCCACCTTTCGATATTGGATACAATTTTAACTATATCAACTATATAAAGCGATTACAATACTGAAAATTAAATATATTGTATCCAATCTAAAAATAAATGGATACAAAACATTAGATAACCATCTACTTGAGACCTGATTATTATTTCTGGCCCCCGTTGAAAATATAGTCTGGATTTTGAAAAGTATTATCCTGATGGAAAAGTGGAAATACATATTGTAATTATATAAGTGATAAAAGCATCTATTATGTGAAATAAGCCTTAAAAGTAGATACTTTATTTAGCTCGCCTTAAGGGCATGAACCCCGTCACCCACCGGGACTCATGCCTTTTTATTTCACCTTTGTTCATTAGGGATTTGAGATAATCCTCCTTTAGCAATATGACTTATCTTGTCCAGTCCATTATGTAGTAGTTTCTTAGAGATGGACTTCTCTTTTAATAATAGTTTTTTTGTATCAGGATGCATTAATATTTTATCTGATGGCTCCAACCGTGATAAAATCAAACAAATATAGTTATGAAACATCATATATAAAATATGAAATTGCCAAAAAGTCATTAGAATAAAGGGGAAAATATGAATGGCGGAATTAAATGAATGGAAAAATAGTGCTCGCGGGCATAAATTCATAGCTTCTTTTAGCGGAGGAAAGGATAGTGTCTTAGCTCTATATAAAGCAATGAAGATTGGCGAACCTGCAGGACTGATCGTCATGCTGGAGGAAGAAGGAAAACGTTCCAGATCCCATGGCATGCCTCCGGAACTCATACGTGCCCAAGCTGAATCTATAGGTTTGCCCGTATATACTGCAGCTGCCAGTTGGAGTGATTATGAAGAAGTATTTATGCGCCTTTTAGAAAATGCAAAAAATCAAGGTGCTGAAGTGTTAGTAACTGGAGACTTGGATATGCCCGCCCATGGCTGTTGGCATGATAAAGTTACGAAGAATGCTGGATTGAAGCTTGGAATGCCTTTGTGGGAAATGAACCATCGTGAAGCTGTCGAAGAGTTCTTGGATCTAGGATTTGTAACGATCATTGTAACCGTTAATTTATCATTGGGAATGCGTGATGATGATTTAGGGCGAAAGTTAACCCATGAATACGTGAAGGAACTTGAAGCTCGCGGCATTGACCCCTGTGGAGAAGGTGGAGAGTTCCATACCACAGTAATAGATGGGCCTATTTTTAAACAGCCAATTCCCGTTCGAAAATGTGAAATTATTAAGGACGGAGAATATGCTTTTTTGCCTTTGGAGTTAGATAAGAAGGCGGATATTGGTACCTAATAACCATTCCTTACAAGCACTTTACTGCCCCTCAATTATTACATGTTCACTAACAATTGGGGGGGACAGTACATATGATAAGAATTTTTACAGCAAGATAAATCTTGAATATAAGTTAACATAATATTATTATTGTAACTATTATTTACAGGAAAACTTATAAAAACAAACTATTCAGAGGATCAATAAAAATAGAATCATTTTTGCCTACCCTCGTATTGGCTTTAGGATCATAATTAATCGCTCACCGAGGATAGGTAGAAAATGGTGCCAAATGTACACTTAGCAATGGCACTGGGGGAAACGGATTGCTTAGAACCCGTAACTGATGAGGAATATAATAATCTAAAATAACACAACAAAAAAAAGCTGGATGACTAGCAGACGGACTGTCATTCAGCTTTGCTTTAATAAGTGTAACAAAATTGGATTATTATAATTAATTATACACTTAACTTTATCTTATAAAGGGAATCACTCTACAGAGAAAGGGCACAAAGGGTTAGCATAGGACAGCTAAAAATTAAAATTCCCAAAAAATGTATTATCTGGATTTTACGAGATTTGGTTGGCGGGCCCCATTTTTTACCCGATCAAACTTTTATAATTTTCAAAACAAGTCGATTTTCCCAGTAAAAGGCGCGTATCCCACCCCGACAGTACTTTCACCTCTCCACACTAATGATACCAGTTTTCGATATATCGAAATAATTTTTGTAGTGCAAGGACTCCCCTATTACAATACTGTGATATCAATATAAAAACACTGAGTAATACAGGATTTGTACTCCGTGTTGTTCAGTTAATAATAGAAATCCATTAATGTTTCGTCCATTAAATCCTGTGTGAGTCCTATGTAAATCATTGTATCTTTTGGATTGGAATGATTAAGGATTTGCTGCAGTAAAGCAATATCCTTGAATTTTTGATAATGCAAATAGCCGAAAGTTTTTCGAAGGGTATGTGTACCGACATCCGGAATGTCTGCCATTTCAGCTGCTTTGTTCAGGACCCGATAGGCCTGTACCCTAGTGATTGGACCATTTCCTTTTCGACTCGGAAATAAATACTGTTCATTTTTCAGGTTCGATTTCCGGACATATTTCCTTACTTCCTTTCGAAGCTGAGGATTGACAAGGAATCGCTTAATTTTATCAGTCTTTTGCTCCACAATGACTATATGCGTACCCTCAAGAATATCTTTCACGCGCAATTGTAAAAGATCCCCTATACGTAACCCAATATTTATCCCGATTGAAAACATCATATAATCCCTGTAGCTGCAATATTTTAATAATGACTTTTTCATCTTTTCTATGTGATCCAACCGGCGTATCGGCTGGACATTCTTTATTCTTTGAGAGGTTGCTTGCATGAGTGGCTCATTCTCCTTTCCCCTTCTTTCATTGTACGTGAACAGGTGAAAAAAAGGCAAGTTTTATAAATTTCGATACCCTTGTAAAGCTTGATTTAACGCGTTTTCGAATGTATCAATAGAGGTCCTTTGTTACATTCGGAATATTCTTATAAAAATGACCGTGAATAATGTTAAATCTAGTATTCTTCATTAACGGCATTTACAGCCTCATAGAGCGTTTTTATATCATCCTTAATGAATGACTCTAATGATTTCAACCAATGCCTTTAAAAGCTAAATATGGAGCTCGTTTTTTATCTTATCTATATTTTTGTACGAAAATGCATCATATTAAAATTCACTATTTTTTTAAACATTTTCTAAAATTGTATGCATTACCCATTTTCACAGAGGCCATACCAACAAAAGGCAGGAAACATACGCTAAAAGTAATTTCTGTTTAAAAAAAGCCAATTTTCCCTGTACTAAGGAATCATCGGCCCTTAATATTATTGAATGTAACTCTAGTAACTTGATTCCAACCATTTATAATTTGACCAATCCACAAAACATTCCAGATCCAGAGCTAAAAGTACGCCCATTAACAGACCATTACCGATAAGGGGACGAATATATATAGGAATCGTAGCGAACACTTCCGCAGGAATGTTCGTAATAAAGATACCAAAATGTGTCGGAGTAGCAATTCGGTATATCGTTTTAGAATTAAATTGAATATTATGCAGCGGTACCGAATAATTGTATATAGGCCATAAATAAGACTGCACTCCCTTTTCTAACAGAAATTGTCGAAAATAAGGCTCCTAAAGTAGGCACAAATCCAAGTAAAGTGAAAAGCGCTCGAAAATAAATTATGATGTTCGTTTATTTGCCTAAAGAATGAATTGTTCATTCATAAACTTTCAGGGATAGAGGTTTAATAACAATGGAGAGTATAATTACGAATAAGTGGACACTGAAAGGCAAGTACGTCGTGATTACCGGGGCAACTAGCGGCATTGGGCTGGCCACAGCCAAAGAACTCGCAATTCGAGGCGCAAACCTGGGACTCGTCGCACGTAATCAGACCAAAGCGACTGAAGTAGTGAATCGAATTAAGGCATTAACCGGAAATAGCACCACAGTGGATGTGTTCCTAGCAGACATGTCTTCTCAGCAGTCCATACGTCAGGTTGCTGCCGAAATTCTGGCTAGGTGCCCGAAAGTGGATGTCTTAATTAACAATGCCGGCGCCTTGTTCGAAACTCGACAACTAACTGTCGACGGATTGGAGATGACCTGGGCGGTCAACCATCTAGCACCCTACCTGCTTACGACACTGCTCCTAGATCGGTTAAAGGAAAGTGAGCAATCACGAGTAATCACAACCGCATCCCACGGTCACAAGATGGCCAAGAAGGGGATTAATTTTGACGATCTTAGCGCGGAGCATCTCTATAGCTTTCCCAAAAAGTTCGTTGGCGGCCCTACATTTCGCTACGCGGAAACAAAGCTCGCCAACATCTTATTCACCGCTGAATTGGCGGGGCGACTGGAAGGAACCGGAGTCACAGCTCATTGCTTCGATCCTGGGCTAGTTTCCACGAACTTTAACCAGAACAACGGACTATTGGCCCGGTTGACCATGTCCGTGATGAAGATATTCTCCCGAAGCCCTGAGAAAGGTGCCGAAACTTTGGTATGGTTGGCGGACTCAGCCGAAATTACCAGTCACAATGGCCGTTATTACACCGACATGCAAATTACAATACCATCTGTACCCGCTCAAAATATGGACGCGGCAAAGCGTTTGTGGGAAGTAAGCAAGGAACAGATCCAGTGCTCGGACACCATTGATAAAGAGTAGTCCTATCTTACCTGAAAATTGGAGAGTGAACAATCGTTGACGCAATTAGATGAACCTCATGATGATGCAGAGAACAGATTAACATTGCAGTCTTAAAGTATTTGCACACCGAGGAATCATAGGAACAAAAATGAGTATGATTACTGCTGAGGCCGGAATTAGCCAAGGTCTTTCCTACCACTATTTCAAATCCAAAGAAGAGATTTTTTACTTTGCTTGTGAAAGAAGCCATGGAAGAAGCGCAGGTGACACTCGAGAACGTCCGTAATGCTATCACCCAAAAAGAGAATTTTTGTTATGTAAGCGTTCCCTTAAGGTCATTATACCTATAAGTTATTACCCTTTATCTTTCTGAATAATTTATCAATGAGAACAGAAATCCGATGCTGGATTAGCGACCAAGCAGCAATTTGGGGCTTTATTTTTTTTAAGGATTTCTAAAATCGGTCCCGGAATTTCTTTTCCTCGATTGTTGTTAGATTCATCTATATTAACAATAATTATGTTATGTAAACTAATATATTTGATAAAGAGAATCTTAGTTACTTCCCTTTGTCAAATGTAACCCAATCAATTAATGAATATAAAAACTGGCATCATCTATGATTTCTATTTCTTTGTAACCTTTCAGCTCATCCATCAATTGGAAAAGTGCTCCATCCTTTTGTTTTGCTTCAATCATGCAATCCAGCTGTGGTAAGCTTCCCTTTATTTGTTGCAAAAATTCCACGAACATTCCTGTATCCACAAAGTCAGCGTGTGCTCGGAATTCTTTATCGGACCTTGGACTTGAAATATGCATTTTCGGAGGTAGCTTGGAATTACTCCAGGTATTTAATATTCGATTCCAATGGACTTTCCAATCTTCACTTGGTAACTGATGTGCGAGGTAATGGTGATAATCAAAAACCATTGGAATCCCTAATTTCTCACATAAATAAAGGGTTTCCGACAAAGTATAGGTAGTATCATCATTCTCAAGAATGACCATTCTTTGAATCGGTTCAGGAATCAAACCCCAATTATGGATGAACTGCTCTAATGCCTGTACATGCTCCCCATAACCGCCACCAACATGCAGAACACAGCGATGCTCGGGATCAACTCCCATTTTTTTTAATAACGTATGATGTATCCTTAATGTTTTTAATGATGTCTTCAGAATATCGATATTTGTACTATTCAAGATGACGAAATGATCTGGGTGAAAATCTATCCTTATTTTTGGGTGGTTCGTTATGAATGTTTTTAATTTAGCCAGCTCTTCTGAAATAGGATCGATGTAATCCCATTCTGGAATTTCTGGATGATTGGCTAAAGGGATAAGTTTTGAAGAAAGCCTAAAGAACTGAATATTATTAGATTCGTTATGTATCAGTAAACGCCAGCAATTATGAAGATTGGAAATTGAAATGCGTTCGAGCTTCCTTATCGCGGCATCTCTGTCCTTAATTTTCGAAAACTGTGCAAAAGTCATCGTTTGGGATGGTGAACAGTTTGGAACATGATTACTCATGGCTACATAACCGAGGCGGATTAATGTCAATGGGATAGCTCCTTTACGGTTTTATGGTTATTGGAAGTATTCCCCTTTGCAATCAATATTATATATGTAAGCAACCATCCCTCCAAAAAATTAAAAAATGGCCTTTTTCCGAATGATTATCGGGCAAAAACCATTTTTCAAATATTCATTTTCACGCTAGAATTTCATTTCTTTTTTTGTACTTACACTGCAGGGGTCGGGGTCGGTTTGGCATATCCACTTTTATATTTTTCATCGACCTTATTCCGGATCTCTTTGATGCTCATACCATCATTCAAGTCCAATATGGATTGTGCAGCTATTTCTAAGCAAACTCCACATCTCGTACCGTGGTCATCCCAAACGACTTCACCATTTTTTTTATTTTCATGGATAAAACAATCGTAATTATTTTTATGGTTAGCTGACTCTCCACAACCGCAGTAACAAGGTATTTTTTCAAGTAAATCTTTGTTTTGAGCAACAGCTAAATAGATTGTCTTCATATCCTCAGGTTTATCAGCCAAGAAATCCGGTGCTATTTCATTACTGCTGGTCTCCTCCTGAAGATCTCCTGATACCGTATGCTCTGAATGTCCTTCATGACTGCTTTCTTTTTGAGCAACACTTTCCTCTTCTCCTGAACAACCTGAAAGTATTAAAGAAGTACAGATTCCCAAAGATATTGTCATTAATTTTAGCTTCATTTATACACTCCTTGATCAATTTGATACTCCCATTTTATGGTACGCAAGGGATTTCTACAAGCATAAGGTTCCAACATAATCAGGATTGAAAATGACAAGTATCAAGTATCCAGACCAGACCACATAACTCAAATACGATTTCGTGCATATTTTTAGAGTATTATCCACACTTTAAGAAAAAAGAAAGAGGTGTCCTATTCTCACTTTTCCGCCACTTTTTGATTAAGAATATATGTAATAAAAAGCTAGTGAGAAAAATTTTGATAGTAGTTTATCACCTCACTTACCTTTTGAAAAAAGCCGATGATTTCCTATAAGGGAATCATCGGCTCGGCTTAAATATTTTGGTGGGAATTCGTCACCATCACTCAAGATAAATTCCATATCGTTCGCATTTTTACTAACATTTCAATATTCCGAATACGAACGAGCAAGGTCCTTATTTCTTACTTACTTCTCGATAAAGTTAGCGGAATGGTTACGAGTGAAACGCCTGCTGCGATCCAAAACCAGCTGGTATTTCGTTTTTTTCCTCTTCCGCCTTTACTGGGTATACTTGATCCGTATGATTTTCTGGTGGTCGGCCGTTCTATGTCTGCTGTTTCATTCGCTTTATGCAATTGCTGATTCTCTGGTAGTTGGGTGGTTCTTTCTAAATCGCTTGTATCTTCTCCCATTCCTTTAAGGAAGGTCATCAGAAAAGTCATGGCTTGTTTGACTTCTTGGTCATTCAAGGATCGCATCAACGTTAGATAGCTTGGCTTATCAGGAGTTTTATCAGCTTCAGCCACACGGGCAATCCCTGAATTGACTTTGAGGATAAGCGGTTCAAGCTGTTGAACATTAAGTGTTCCTAACGTGCCAAGTATGAGTAGGAGATTTTTTAGCGTATTTGCCGTTTCTGGGGTGTCTGCAGTTTTGACCAGAATGTTCAGCACTTTGTCCCCTTCCTTCAACAAACTGTTAACCATTGATAATATCCCACGATCCTGCATGCCTTTCATAACTTCAAACGTTTCTTTAATCACTTCTTTATTTTCCAAAAGGGTACGCTCTATATCCTCGAGTTCAATTCTTCTTCTTTCTTCATCGCTTAAGGTGATTCGATTGATCACTTTTGTCGCTTTAGCCACGGTTCCTCTCCTCCTTTTTGATTTTCAAGAGGTCACCAGGGAATATATAATCTTCGCGGGCCCATTTTTTTTGTACTTGTACACCTATCTGTGGTTGTGGATTACCATTACGATGGTTGATGCTCGGCAATGGATTATCTCCTTTGACCATGAGCACTTCCATTTTTGCCTGAACCTCCTTATAGGCAGGGGTATCAGTATCTTTATCTGAATGACTGCTAGTCAATTGGTTGATTGCCCCGTCACCCGAATCGTTCATTGGCAGATAAACCTCTTTACCTTTTACACGATCCGTAATCAGGCATTGCACTTTTGCATTTCCATATGGTGAAGTAAGCCGAACAAGAGTGCCATCCTCAAGCCCTCTATCTTTTGCCAATTCCCGGGATACCTCAAGGAATACTTTTGGCGTTTTGGAAGTGATGCCTTTTGATTTATAAGTCATGTTTCCTTCGTGGAAATGTTCCAACAATCGGCCATTATTCACATGAATATCAAACTCATCCCCAAAGTTAATCGGTTTGGTCCATTTGACTGGAAATAACCTTGCTTTTCCATCGTGGAATGGAAAAGCGTCCGTGAATAAAAGCGGCGTATCTTTACCATCTGGTGCCACTGGCCATTGAAGACTTTTATATCCTTCCAAGCGTTCATAACTTACTCCAGCATATAATGGTGATAGTTTAGCTGCTTCGTCCATGATTTCACTTGGGTGTTCATAATTCCAACCTGCTCCTAACGAATTAGCTACATTCATAATGATTTGCCAATCAGGCTTTGAGTCGCCCAACGGTTCAAAGACTTGATATAGACGTTGAATACGGCGTTCGGTATTCGTGAAAGTACCTTCTTTTTCAAAGCTTGGGCTTGCTGGGAGGACGACATCCGCGAATTCTGCCGTCCTTGATAAGAAGATATCTTGTACCACAAAGAATTCCAGTTTTTCAAATGCTCCATGAACATGATTGATATTGGAATCGACCAGCCCCATATCTTCACCTTTTAAGTACATTGCTTTGATGGTACCTGCATGAATCCCTTCGACCATTTCATGATTATTAAGGCCAGGGTTTTCGGGTATTTTGGCACCCCAGATGTTTTCATATTTCGCGCGTACGTTTTTGTCCGTTACTTTTTCGTAACCTGGCAAGCGATCCGGCATACTGCCAAAGTCGCTGGCTCCTTGGACATTATTATGTCCGCGTAACGGATAAGTACCTGTTCCAGGTTTACCGTAGTTACCTGTTATGAGCAATAAATTGGAAATTGCAGTACTCGTATCGCTTCCTCCGCCATGCTGCGTAACGCCCATTGCCCAAAGCGATGCAACGCTCCCCGCTTCATGAATGGCTTCTGCAAGCGTAATTAAATCTTCTTTAGCTACGCCTGTTACTTTTTCGGCATATTCCATTGTGTAAGGTTCTAAAGTCTTGATGTATTCCTCCATCCCATTTACACGATTTTTGATGAAGTCATTATCTGTCCAACCTTTGTCGACGATATATTTAGTCACGGCCGACAGCCATATGATATCCGTTCCCGGAGCAGGCTGGATGAAGAGGTCGGAACGTTCAGCCATTTCATGCTTTCTGATGTCCGCCACAATCAGCTTCTGTTTACCTAGTTTATGGGAACGTTTGATTCTGGTAGCCAAAACGGGGTGGGATTCGGATGTATTCGAGCCTATGATCAATACAAGTTCGGACTTTTCGATATCATTTATACCCCCTGTATCTCCGCCATATCCAACCGTTCTGAATAATCCCAAAGTAGCAGGAGTCTGACAATACCGGGAACAGTTATCCACATTATTGGTGCCAATGATTCCCCTTGCCAGCTTTTGCATTAAATAGGACTCTTCATTGGTGCATTTGGAGGACGTTATGAAAGCCATCGAATCCGGTCCGTAATACTCTTTGATTTCGGAGAATTTACGGGAAATCAATTCAAGGGCTTCTTCCCATTCAGCTTCCCTGAACGCATCTCCTTCTCTAATTAAAGGTTTTGTGAGTCTTTCTTCACTATTCACGAAATCCCATCCGAATTTCCCTTTTACACAAGTCGAAATTCCATTTGCAGGTGCCTCCACTTGCGGTTCGATTTTTAGGATTTTACGATCTTTGGTCCAAACGTCAAAGCTGCATCCTACCCCACAGTATGTACAAACCGTTTTCGTCTTCTTGATCCTTGCTTCCCTCATGGCTGATTCCATATCTGAAATCGCTAAAATCGAACCATATCCCGTTTCTACATTTTTCGTTATTTCTATCATGGGTCGAAGAGTTTGTTTAGCGATGCCGGTTAAAAATCCGGCTTCTCCTTCCATTCCTTTTTCCATCATTGCATTACATGGACAAACTGTGGAACAGTGTCCACATGACACACATGAAGATTCATTGATTGGAACATTATTATCCCAAATGACACGTGGACGTTTAGCTTCCCAATCAATGGTCAATGTTTCAGTGACCTGTACATCTTGACAAGCTTCAACACAACGGCCGCAAAGGATGCATTGATCCGGATCATATCGATAAAATGGATTTGACCGATCCACTTCATATGGCTTTTGATCAAAAGGAACACTTTGATGATTTACCTTCATTTCCTTAACAGTATTGTGTATTTCACAAGTGCCATTATTATAATCGCAAACCGTACAATAAAGCTCATGGTTATACAATATCTTGTCCATCGCCATGACCTGTGCTTCTTTTACATCTGGTGCAACTGTATCGATTACATCCCCATTCTTGATTTTGGTGGAACAAGACCTTACGAGTTCTCCATTAACGCTTACTAAACATGTATCACATGTTTCGATAGGACCTAGGCTAGAATGATAACAAACATTCGGGACTTCAATCGAGCTATCCGTCAGCATTTGTAAAATTGTTTGATTACCTTCCAGGCTGGCCTCAGCACCATTGATTTTTATCTGTACTTTCTCTGGCAAAATAATCGCTCCCCTCTTAAAAAACGATAAAATTCATCATTAAGTATTTTCTACCCCCGCACATTTTTTCCCAAACTTGCGAAAGAAAATAATGGAAGACTTCATTTGACCAATAATTTTCATATCAGAAAATGAAATAAAGCCGAAGTGAGACATAGTATTCACTCACTTCGACTTTATTATCATTGGTTAGAGTTTGTTTTTTAGTACAAACGAACTCAAAGGGGCAACGGTTATCTGACTCCCTTTAACCCTTTCTATTTCTTCCAGGCCCGCCCGCTGATCATCCACTAAAACGGACCACTCACCTTCGTGGGGAAGAGAAATGGTTATCGCGTCCCAATTTGCATTATGAATCACTGCAATTTTGTAATCCTTATGTTTTAAAGTAAATGCAACCGCATTTGGAGGAGCATCAATGAATTGTAAGTGCTCCTCAATTTCTTCGGGTGTGCTTAACCTAAAAACAGAATGATTTTTCCTGAGCGAAATTAGTCCTTTCATATACTCTACTTCCCGATTTAACTCCGCTCTCCTTTTCCAATCCAACCGGTTAATCCAATCGGAAGATTGATAGCTATTTTCATCCCCATCCTTCGTACGCATGAACTCTTGTCCAGCATGTATCATTGGAATTCCCTGTGACAGTAAGACGACGGCCGAAGCTAATTTATGCATCTGTTTCCGTACCTGTTCTGTCGCATCTGGATTAGTGATGAGAAGCTTATCCCATAAAGTATAATTATCATGTGCTTCAACATAATTGATCACTTGATCTGGTCTTTGATATGTTGCTATATCTTCGTCATATTTCAAACCACCAGCGATGCCCTTTTTTATAATATCTTCCATTCCTGGTTTGCCATTCACGAATCCTTTATCATGTTCATTCATTACAAACCCTTTTAAACCATCACGGATCGCATCGTTAAAGTGAGCGATTCCAGGCATTTTAAAAGCATTCTTTTGATTTGCTTTCAGCTCTTGGGCCAAGGGAGTATCCATATCCCAGCCTTCTCCCAAAACAATGAGGGACGGATCAATTTCTGCCAGTGCCTTTTTCACTTCATTCATCGTTTCCACATCATGAATCCCCATTAAATCGAAACGAAAACCATCAAGGTTAAATTCCTTTGCCCAATAGGTTACGGATTCAACGATGAATTTTCGCATCATTTTACGTTCAGACGCGGTATCATTTCCTACACCTGTTCCATTAGATAAGGTGCCGTCGGCGTTATAGCGAAAAAAGTAAGTAGGAACGAGTTTATGGAAGTTTGAGTCCTCCACTGAATAAACGTGATTATATACAACATCCATGATTACGCGTAAACCGTGATCGTGTAAACCTTGAATCATTTCCTTTAACTCCCGGATCCTGACTTTTGGTTGATATGGATCAGTCGAATAAGAGCCCTCGGGAGCGTTATAATTCTGTGGATCATATCCCCAGTTATATTGTGGTTCATTCAATTTCATTTCATTGACTGTAGCAAAATCGAATATCGGGATAAACTGAACATGGGTAACACCTAGATCTTTAATATGATCAAGACCCGTTCTCGCTCCATCTGGACCTTTGGTGTCGGCTTCAATCACTCCTAAGAATTTACCTTTATGATGGATTCCGCTTTCAGGATGAATCGACAAATCCCGTGTATGCAATTCATAAATGACTATGTCCTCAGCTTTTTCGAGAGGCGGTTTATCCCGAGTCCACCTTTCAGGGTTCGTATCAGTTAAATCTATCACGACTCCTTTATTACCATTAACAGTAACTGCACGAACATAGGGATCGACGGCTTCACTCCAGGTTTCTCCCACTCTCACTTTATATGTATAAATCAAACCATTCTGATCTCCGTTCAGCTCAATGGTCCAGGTCCCCTTTTCCGAACGAACCATCTGAATCTCCATTCCACCTGTATCATCCCAATGTTTATAAGTGACTAGCTTAGCTTCAGATGCAAGTGGTGCCCATAATCGGAATGCCGTTTTATCTTTAAGATAGGAATTCCCTAAATCTTTGCCTTCATAGAAATATAGTTCATCCAATTCCGACGGGTTTACTGGATTAATATTTGCAATCGGCAGAAATTCCAACTGATTTTCCGCTTCATTATCCATAGGTTTTCGATTATTTTTATTTTCTTCTTCAAAATAAGAAAGTGAATCTTTAATAGGTCATTCCTCCATTGCAATTCCCATTTTGGAACAGGAATTATTAATTTTTATAATCATGAGCGAATCTTCCCTTATGGTATGATTCCACAGGCAATTCCCATCAAAACATTCGATCGGCAAATTATGTCGAAAATTCAGAAATCTATATTTATTAATCGAAAGCTGCATGTCAATTAGCTGAACCTTACCTATCATTTTATGAAAAGTGAATTCAAAAAAAAATGCCTCCATAACAGTTTTACGGTCTTGGAGGCATTTCTAGTACTCTTTATGGTGTTTTAATAATTTTCACAGAGGTATCCTCAACAATTGCAGTGAAATTCTTAACTTCAGGCTGCTCAAAGATAAAGTCAGTGATGCCGTCTTCGAGCTGTTCTTGAAGAACACGGCGGAGCGGTCTCGCCCCGAAAGCTGGGTGATATCCGAGTTCAATTAGCCTTTGTTTCGCTTCATTCGTTACATCTAAAGATAAACCATTTGCAGCAAGGGTTTCGTCTAGCTCGTGAATCATGATATCAACGATTTGCAGAAGATCTTCCTTCTTCAATGCCGAGAATTCAATGATGCTATCGAATCGGTTCAAGAATTCCGGTTTGAAGAAACTGCCTAAAGATTGTAGGATTGAAGCCTCTTCCACAGCTGAACTTGTACCGAATCCCATTACTTTTTGTTTCTCTCCGACCCCAGCATTACTCGTCATGATGATCACGGTATCTTTAAAAGTAACGGTCCGCCCTTGACTGTCGGTTAAGCGGCCATCTTCCATGATTTGCAGGAACATATGCAATACATCCGGATGTGCCTTTTCAATTTCATCCAATAAGATGATACTGTAAGGTTTGCGGCGAACTTTTTCCGTCAATTGTCCAGCCTCCTCATGCCCTACATATCCAGGAGGAGAACCGATTAATTTAGAAACACTGTGTTTCTCCATGAATTCACTCATGTCAAGACGAATCATTGCTTCCTTGTCCCCGAACAATTCCTCAGCAAGAGTTTTCGCCAATTCGGTTTTACCTACTCCCGTCGGACCAACGAAAAGGAAAGAACCGGTAGGACGATTTTTGGATTTTAACCCTGCACGACTTCTTCGAACGGCCTTGGAAACCTTTTTGACAGCCTCTTGCTGCCCGATTACTTTTTTCATCAGCTCATCTTGGAGATGAACCATTCTTTCTTGCTCATCTTCTTGGAGCTTACCTACAGGTATACCAGTCTTTTGTTCGATGATATTTTGAATGTCTTCAACGGTAACGGTTGGCTTAATTGCATCTTCCCCAGCCTGTAAGGACTTTTCCAGTTTTTCTTCTTCATCACGGAGAAGGGCAGCTTTTTCATATGCTTCTTCTTTTAAGGCCATTTCTTTTTCTTTATAAATTTGCACCAGACGCTCTTTCATCTTTTCTACCTGGCCGTCTTCGATGGTCAAGTTCAATTTGGAACCAGCTTCATCCATTAAGTCTATTGCCTTATCAGGCAGGAATCGGTCTTGAATGTAGCGGTTCGAGAGTTCAACAGCCGCTTTTAGGGCTTCCTCACTATATGTTACACCATGATAAGATTCATAACTATCTTTTAAACCATGTAAGATGACCAATGCCTCAGCCGTTGTCGGCTCATTAACGTGTACAGGCTGGAAGCGTCTTTCAAGGGCACCGTCTTTTTCAATTTTCCTATATTCGGATAAAGTGGTTGCTCCGACAAGCTGAAGCTCGCCGCGTGCAAGTGCAGGCTTCAAGATATTTCCTGCATCCATTGATCCTTCGGCTGAACCCGCTCCCACAAGTTGGTGAATTTCATCTATGAATAAAATGACATTTTTTCTTTCCTGCAATTCGCTGATCAATTGCTTCATTCGTTCTTCGAATTGCCCTCTAATTCCAGTATTCGAAACAAGGGACGCTATATCAAGCATATATACAAGCTTATTACGTAATTTAACAGGCACTGAACCTTCAACAATCGCTAAAGCAAGACCTTCGGCAATGGCTGTTTTACCGACACCAGGTTCACCGATTAAAACGGGATTATTTTTATTGCGTCTATTTAGAACTTCAATGACGCGTTTGATTTCTTCATTTCTTCCGATAACCGGATCGATAAGTCCTGCTTTAGCAGCATCGGTCAAATTGTGGCCATACTCCTCAAGCAATCCTCCGTCCTCGCCATGTTCAGCTGAATCCGGCTTTGGTACATCATTATAATTAAATGGATTGAATGAATTTGGAAATCCATTATATTGGAATTTTCCTGTATCCATTCCGCCCATCGCTGCTCCAAGTTTGTTTCGCTCTTCTTTATAACAAGTGGAGCACAGTTTCACATCATGCTCCTGACCATTCATATTTAGATGAACTTGAATATTTGCTTGGTTTACATGGCATTTTTCACAAAGCATGTAGTACTCCTCCTTTTAAAAATTGAATTCACTATAAATCTTTGACCTTCTTTGACTTTCTGACTTTATTATACATTGACCTTCTTTGACTTTCAATAATTTTGTCTGGGAATTTTTTTGCAATAAAAAAGAAATTCCTTCGATTTGGTTTGCTAAGCATATTAAACTATCCAATTCCAGTCAAATAAAAAGATTCTATGTATGCCTCTTAGTACATTCAGATATTATTGATTACCCACTTCAGGATAACCATAACCTAATCTATTAACAAAACATCAATTCCCTTTCTCCTTGCCCATATGCCTCATCCCCTCTTATATTTAAAACAAAAAAAGAGACTTCATTAAAGTCTCTTTTTGTAGAAAACAAGGGAGCGGATTGTCTGCCAAGCAATTTGAACGTTTATAAAGAAAAAACTGCAGGGAAACTCAATTATTTCGAGTTTCCCTGCAGTCAGAGATATCATTAAGTCTCTTAGTTTTTTATATTAAGGTTGATTTCCTTCTATTATATACGTTTCGCACCAATATACTTTGGCTTCCAATAACTATTATTGGTTTTAGCGTATGAAACTCCTTTAGATGATGATGAGTGTATGAATTCATTGTTTCCTATGTATATAGCCACATGTGTAGGTTTTTTCGCTTTATTTGGTGCAAAAAACATTAAGTCACCTTTTTGCAGGCTTTTAACTTTCTTTCCTTTTTTATATATGTCAGCAGCGGTTCTTGGTAAATTCTTACCAGCCTTTTGATATGAATACTTCACTAAACCGGAGCAATCAAAACCTGAAGAAGAAATGCCACCCATTTTATATTTTGTACCTAATTCACTTTTAGCCACTTTAATCGCTTTTGTATGATATGAAGCAGCTTCCACTTGGTCCCCAGCAAAAGATGCGGATACAAGCATGATAGCCAATGACAATCCGACGACAATTTTCTTAAACAAATTATTTTACCCCCTGATGTGATTTGCTAAACTTAATATACTAGAATATGCATATCACTCGCATCACAGGATCTTTACAAATATGTTACATTTAGTAGATTTAGGAAGAATGACCATATAAAACATAAAAAAAAGTCGAATCAGGTGTCCTTTCAATTTAAATTTATTTTACCTCATAGAAAAAACAGCGGTAAGCGAACCACTGTCAAAATTCTTTTGAGAAAAATGGAAGAAATAACTTTACCCCACGTTTGTTAAAAGGTAAACATTTCAAATCTGCAATTAAATGACTTATGTATCCTAATATACAAGTAGTGAAAATTCCGTCAATCCCCATAAAGGCTTCGAATTGATGGGCAATGATGCCAAAGAAAGCGATACCTGCAATCGAATGTGTATAACTTCTATGTGGTGTAAAGGATGCTAGGATAATATAAACTCCTAACAGCCACAGCCAGCTTTCCTGCAAAGATAAACCACCGCCTAAAACCGCTAATCCAGTCAAGGTCAGCATATGCCTTTGTCTGATGAAAGATGAAATGATGATGATTCCGATTCCTGCCCCTACACCGATCCATTTTTCCGTTTCAGAGCCTTCAAAAAGACTATAAATGATCATTAGTATCCCAATCGTTTGTGCTATCGTTCGAATAAACTTATGTGAAAAAGTAATCCTATTACTTAACTTCCCATCAATATCCATATCGGGCATAAGACCTGAAACTCCCCCAATGCCAACCAAGAATAAAGTGGTAGTTGGATCTGTTTGAAGTGTGTTTGCCGTCAAGAATCCAACTGTTGCCCCTAATGCCATGTGTGCTGTACCGTTCACTGTCTCTCTCCTGTCCTACTAAGAAGTAATCTCTGTTTCCAAGAAACGAATGTTTGTTCGAACTCCTGTATTCTAACTATACAATATTTTTGGGGGAATTTCTTTATTTTTTATAAAAAAGCCGTAGTAATCATTAATTTGAGCTAATAAATCCCTCGTTCTAAATTAAAATCAATTCTTCTAGAAAGTCTTTAATTGTTTTGTTTAGGTAATTTTCATCACTTAAAACCGCAAAATATTTTTCTGTAAATTGTAGTTTTTCATGAAATTTTATCCAAAATATGAATATACTAATCTATAAGGGGAGTGATTCAGATAGCTTTTTTAAATGCCTTCAATAATTTTAAAAACGGGAAAAAGTCCAAGAAAATAAAGAACATGGATTTTCGGGAACAACACGTAAAGAAATCGTCTGAGCTCATTGGTAATAATGTAATTGTCCAAAATATAATTAACAATCACCTTTCCAAAAAAAATAACCACTTGTAGGGTGGTTTTTTTAATTATTAAGGGAAATCGTTTCATTCTTTTCCAGCTTCTCACTCGCATCGTAAATATAGTGATACTGTAAATAGTAATCGTATATGACATTTTGCAGGATCTTAAGCAGTGATTTATCGAATGTATCGAATTCAGTTTGGTAACTATTTAAGACAGTGACAAATTTCCCGTCAATGTTTTCGAAATAATGGATAAGAAAGTTCTTGTGATATTCACTATCACTATTGCTTTTATTCGTAATGCATGGATCGCCGGTTTGAATGGATTTATCTAGCATCGCTTTGATGGATTTAGGCAGCTTTGCTTTTTTGAACTGGTTCAGGGTATAAATATCGTAGGTAAATGAAAGTCCTAATTGATCGGAATAAAAATCTACGGCACAGTCCAATGTATAGATTAAGGGTGTTTTAAAGTCCTTGCTGTTAGCAATTTCCTCTGATATCTCCAATTGATATTCCTCGGATGTTAAATACGCAGCAAATTTCATTTTTGAACTGCTCATGCTGAATACTTCATAAACGGCTGCATCTTGTTTTTCAATTTCAATTTCGATATTAAAAAATTTAAAGTGTTTTAAACGGTAAAAAGCAATCGGTGCTAATAGGAAAAGCAATATCCAAACAAGGTAAAGAAATAACGTGTTAAAGATGATTTGATAAAATTCAGACGTCACAATCGGTTCGATGATTAACGATATCAATGTATGTTCAAAGCCCTGAGATATAGGGGGATTTGTGGCAGGACCAACGGCTTCCTCTGGCCTTTTCAAAGTTTGGATACCTAAATGAGCCATTGCAACTAGCGTATAAACAAAAATTAAAATTGTCCCAATCACATAAAATTTTGGCATGAATCCTATAATCCTGTCGAAAACAGAAATTCGCTTATCTTTCTGCTCCTCTATAGCCAATGTGGTTGCTCCTTTTAAGATTATTAATATCAGGAAAAGTCTACAGGGACTTAGAACTTCCTGGAGACTATCTATTTAATTTATATGTTTATAATTATGTGAAAATACGTAAAATTCGTATAATGATTGACATATTCCAAAATACTTTCGACGTTTTCATTAAAATTAATAATATTTCGTCGTTAAAAATGCCCAACCTCTTCATTGAAAATGAAAGGATGAGCAAAAGTTTAGGTGATTTATTTAGGACGGACCCTTTATCGCAAATTCTTCGACCTTCCTTAAAAACAACTCGATGGCTTTTGAGGCTTCGAGGTCTAACTTTTTCACGATCGAAAAAGGTCTTATAATGGGTTCATTTTTCAAATGAAAGGTTTTCAATTCATTGGACTTCAGTTCTTTTTGTACAGTCAATCGTGATAACAGGGCAATGCCAAGCCCAGCCATCACCGCTTCTTTCACTCCTTGGATACTGGTGAAAATAAACGTTTTCTTTATATTTAACTCCAGGCTGCTCAGAAGTTTATCGGAATATGTACGGGTTCCAGATCCTTGCTCCCTAAGCACCCACGTTTGGTTTTGGAGCAATGTGCCCTCGATGAGATCCATCTGTGAAAGTGGATGAACCGGGGGGACGACGACTATCATCTCGTCATTCATGAATGGTCTGACATCAATATCTTTATAATTCGTTTCACCTTCAATCAAGCCTATATCAAGCTTATTCGAACGTATTCCTTGTATGACTTCATTGGAATTCGAGATGATGATTTGTATGTCCACCATCGGATATTGAGCCGCAAATTCCGCTAAAACTTTTGGAAGGTAGTATTCCCCTATCGTGAAGCTTGCTCCTATTTTCATCGTTCCGCTAACCACGTTATTAAATTCATTTATTTCTCTTATTGCTGTCTCATAATGATCAAGCATTTGCTTTGCATGTCTATACAAAATTTTTCCCGGCTCTGTTATTTGCACTTGTTTGGGAGAACGATAAATTAATTTCGTTCCTAATTCATTTTCCAGATTTCTTATGTGAAGACTGACTCCTGGCTGAGACAAGTTCAGAATATCCCCTGCTCTTGAAAAGTTTTTCTGTTCGATTACGGTGACGAATACTTTTAACGGATCCATGGTTACCTCCCTTATTTACCTTTGTGTTTCATTTTATCATAAGTAGAAGTAATCATTGAAATAGCAAAAATATATTTCACTTATTTTTAATTAAGCTTTAAAGTTAAGGCATCAACATAGATGGAGTGATCACACTGGAACAAACAAACGTTGAAACTAAAAAACTTGGATTTACAAAAGGAATAGCATTGACTTTGCTAATTGCCATTGCTGCAAAATACTTAGCAGAGCTTCCATTCCTTCATATAATGGGACAGTTAGTCATTGCGATACTGATTGGTGTTGTTTGGAAAGCGATCATTGGCGTCCCAGTTTACACCGTTGCAGGTACAAATTATTCAAGTAAAGTCCTTTTGAGAGTGGGCATTATTTTATTGGGAATGCGCCTGAACCTAAAGGATATATTTAATGCCGGTCCGAAAACATTTGCAGTGGGTGCAATTTGTCTTGTATTTGCTATATTAGTAGTTTATGGATTGACCCGTCTTTTTAAAGTTGAGAAAAAGCTAGGCATATTGACAGCTTGCGGAACGGGAATTTGTGGAGCTGCTGCCATCCTGGCAATTTCCTCCCAAATAAAAGCAAAAGAAAAAGATACTGCAATAGCCGTAGCGACGGTTGCTGTTTTAGGTACAACCTTCACTTTCGGTTATACAATCCTATATCCATTATTGGAGTTATCCGATGAAGGCTATGGTATATTCTCGGGAGCGACACTCCATGAAATCGCTCACGTGATCGCTGCAGCAGCGCCAGGGGGAAATGAGGCAGTTGACTTGGCAGTCGTGGTCAAATTGACTAGGGTGGCCCTGCTCATTCCCGTTGCCATTTTAATCGGTTTCATCATGAATTGGAAAGATCGATCAAGAGATAACGGAAAGAAATTTTCCTGGAAGTCCATTCAAATACCTTGGTTTATTTTTGGATTTTTGTTAATGAGTGCCCTCTATTCTACAGGTGCAGTTTCTGAACCCATAGCCGATAAACTTGTTATGCTTTCCTATATCCTCATGGCTATGTCCATGGCAGGACTAGGATTGAATATTGACCTTTTAACCTTTAGAAAATATGGCGGTAAACCTTTTATAGCTGGACTGATCGGCTCTATATTATTGACTTGTCTCGGGTATGTATTAGTTCAGGTTTTCCATTTAAATTAACTTTTCAATTAAAACAAGCATCCCTTAATCGGCATGCTTGTTTTTTTCTATTGGATGCGGAACATTGGCACCGTAAAAAATTTCATCCATCTCCGTTCGAAGCCTTTCTATAATTTCTTGCCTTTCATCTGTATTCAGCTTTTCCTCTGTATAGCCGAATAGGTAATTATTAATATCGAATCTTTTCAGCTTACATTTTGTATGAAATATATTTTCCTGGTATACATTCACATCAATCATGTCATATAAACCCTTCACTTCATCAGGAATATAGTTTTGAATGGAATTAATATCGTGATCAATGAACAATTTCCGCCCATCCTTATCTCTCGTAAAGCCTCTTACTCGGTAATCGATCGTGATAATGTCGGTATCGAAGGAATGAATGAGATAATTAAGGGCTTTAAGAGGTGATATTTCCCCACAAGTAGAGACATCAATATCGGCCCTGAATGTGCTTATGCCTTCATTTGGATGGAATTCAGGATATGTATGTACGGTAATATGGCTTTTATCGAGTTGCATGACCACATTATCAGGTAAAGGCCCTGGTGATTCTTCATAAGTTCCCGTAGGTACTTCTACAACAGGACCTTCCGAAACAAGAATGGTTACACTTGCGCCTTGAGGGACATAATCCTGTTTGGCCGTATTTAAAACATGTGCCCCTATTAAATCAGAAACATTGTGCAAGATCTTCGAAAGCCGCTCTGCATTATATTGTTCATCGATATAATCCAGGTAGGCCTCTCTCTCTTCCCTGGTTTTTGTGTAACAAATATCATACATATTAAAGCTTAAAGATTTCGTAAGATTATTAAAGCCATGAAGTTCAATACGCTGCTCTGGTGTAAGTTTCATGATTGATTCCCCTTATATTTTTTTACGACTACCCTTATAGTTACCCTTTTTCTGAAATAAAAAACTAAGTCTGCCACTCTAAGCTTCTGACTTCTAATCGGTATTTGTCATTTCTGGCCATGGAAAAGCCATTGCATTAACATGCAATGGCTCTTTTGGTTTAGGCAGTATGAATTTTTTTCTTTTTTATCGGTGAAAGAATTCGTTCCAGCCAGCCGAGTATAAGATCTGAGAGAATGGCCATCAATGCCGTCGGAATTGCTCCTGCAAGTATGATCGCCGTTCCATTCGAAGCATTCGTTCCCCTGACAATGATATCCCCCAGTCCGCCTGCGCCTACGAATGTACCGACAGCGGTTACTCCAATTGCAACGACAAGCGCTGTACGTAAGCCAGCCATGATGACAGACAGAGATAATGGCAGTTCGACCATTCTCAGTAATTGGAACTTCGTCATCCCCATAGCCTTGCCAGATTCTAAATAAGCATGATCGATACTTGTAATTCCGACATAAGTGTTCCTCAAGATTGGCAGTAAGGAATATAAAAATAATGATAAGATTACCGTATTTGTTCCTAACCCCATTACTAGCATCAGGAGAGCGAGCATAGCCAATGCTGGTGTGGTTTGTATGACATTCGTTATCGAAAATACCCAATTGCTCAATTTCTTATGTTTCGCGATGAAAATTCCTATCGGGATGGCTACAATTGCTGCAAATAAAACTCCATAGGCGGACATTAAAAAGTGTCGATAAAATTCAGTAAGTACATACATCCAATTTTGGGAATAATAAGTTCCCAGCTGTTGCAAGGTTTCCATTAGTGTGCACCTCCCATTTATTCAAAATATTTATGTGCTTTAAGGAATTCAGATGCTACGACCGATGGCTCCTTCAAGTTCCCATCAACTTCATAGTTCAGTTCCTGCATGGTTTCAGTAGTGATTTCACCAATTAACTTGTTAAGCTCATCTTCAATTTCAGGATATCGTTCCAATAATTCTTCGGTAACGACCGGTGAACAGTCATATGGAGGGAAATATTGTTTATCATCTTCCAAAAGTTTCAAATCATTAACCTTAATCCGTCCATCTGAGGAATATGCAAGGACAATATCCATCTGACCACTTTTGACTGCATCGTACACCAAGCCAATCTGCATCGGAAAAGTTTCCCTAAATTCCAATCCATATGTATCGACGAATCCTTTATAACCATCCCCTTTTCTTTTCAGCCAAGCACTGTCTACACCTAACCTTAAATTATCTGCATCCTTTTCCAGATCCGATATTTTCTGATACCCCTTTTCCTCTGCCAATTCATTTGAAATCGTAAAGGCATAAGTGTTATCGAATCCGTAAGAATCAAAAAATTTGAACCCATATTGTTCTTTGAATTCCCTTTGAACAATTTCCATCGCCTTTACTGGATCCTTTTCAATTTCCTGTCCCAGTACACTTGTTAAATCAGTCCCTGTATATCGAGTTGCGGCTATGTCTATGTCACCGGTCTCCATCGCCTTTTGCTGAACGAAATTGGAACCTAGATTTTTAATGATTTTCGTATCAACTTCCGTATTCCTTTCAAGGAGTTGAGCGATCATGTTCGCCAAGATCTCGGATTCGGTCATGCTTTGGGCCCCGATCTTTATAGTAGTTTCAGAAGATGACCCTAAACCAGGCAAGGAGCAGCCGGTGATCACTAATGAACAAACTATAAGGGCCTTTAAAATTATACGTCGCATTTTTTTATACATGGTAATCCTCCTCAAGCAACTTCCTTCATACCTTTCAATCCTTTTGGTACGACTTTTCGTTCAATGATCGAGAATACATAATCCACCAGGATAGCCATGATGATTACCGGAACTGCACCTGCGATGATATATTCTGTTTGGTATAAATTCAAACCGATAAATATGTAATCTCCAAGTCCCCCGCCTCCAATAAAGGAGGCTAAGGTGGCCCATCCAATTAAATAGACGGAAGCCGTACGGATGCCAGCCATAATGACGGAAAGTGCAAGCGGGAATTCAACCAGACGAATTCTCTCCCAGCTTGTCATCCCGATGCCGCGTCCGGATTCCAGAAGATTTCCATTTACGCCTTTAATGCCTGTGTATGTATTTCTGAGTATGGGTAAAACGGAATAGAAAAATAACGCAATGATTGCGGGTGTTTTCCCAACTCCGAGGAAAGGAATGAAAAAGGCTAGGACCGCTAAACTCGGCAATGTCTGCATGATGTTTGCTATTCCGATTATTATCGAAGCGCTCCTTTTCATTCGCGTCAACATGATCCCTAGTGGTACGGCAACTATTATTCCAAGGAAAACAGCGATCAAGGATATATATAAGTGCTCCCATGCCTTAAAAACCAATTCTTGCCAGTTCATTTGTAAAAAATCGAGCAAAGTTTCCATCTCATTCACCTCCTAAAACATTTCTGCCATTTCTGCCATTTGATTTTCTTCCTCTCCCCAGATGCTGTCATATACGATGTCCACCAATGTGGCCCTAGTGACAATTCCGACCAAATGTTTATTGTGGTCAACTACCGGCACGTATTTGAATCCTCGTTTTAAAATCTTCTGAACGGAATCACGGATTAAAGTATCCTGTTTCACTGAATAGACTTCAGTATTGATGACTTCACTGATAAATTTAGCCTTTTTTCGATATTCACTGATCGTTTCAACATCCACGAACCCTTTCAACACATTTTGCTCATCGACCACAAGTAAAGAATCTACCCTTTTCTCGCGCATGATCGTAATAGCATCTGTAAGGGATTTTTCCTCTGTAATGGATATTGGATTTCGACTCATGATCTGTTCAACAAACTCAACATTTGGTCTCGTTTGAAGCAGGCGATCTTTGCCGATGAATTCTTCCACAAACTCATTGGCTGGGTTTCTGAGGATTTCATCCGGTGTTCCCACTTGGACGATTTCACCAGCTTTTAAGATGACGATCCTGTCGGCTAGCTTAATGGCTTCATCCATATCATGGGTAACAAAAACGATAGTTTTATCAAGTGTGCGCTGTAGATTTTTAAATTCCTCCTGAAGGGCATCGCGGGTGATTGGATCTAGTGCGCCAAAAGGTTCATCCATTAAAATGAGTGGAGGATTGGAAGCTAGTGCTCTGAGAACGCCTATCCTTTGTTGCTGCCCGCCGCTCAATTCGTAGGGATACCTTTCCAGGTATTCAGGTCCCATATCGACAAGCTGAAGCAATTCCAGTGCACGTTCCTTTTTCTTCTGTTCATTCCATTTAAGAAGTTTTGGAACGAGGGTGATATTTTCAAGAATCGTCATGTGAGGGAAAAGTCCGATTTGCTGGATAACATACCCGATTTGTCTTCTTAGCTCGACTGGATCTTTATCCATGATATTTTCACCATTAATAAGTATCTTGCCTTCCGACGGTTCGATAAGACGGTTAATCATTTTCATTGTCGTTGTCTTACCGCATCCACTCGGACCAATGAAGCAAATGAACTCCCCTTTTTTAATATCCAATGATATATTTTTTACAGCTTTCTTTCCTCCCTTATAGATTTTCGATACATTTTCGATTTTTAACATAACAAGCACCTCCATCATTCGCATACAATTACAAATTTTACAAATATATTAATTTTCATTTGCACAGTCTCTTATACCCATATAGCAAACTGTATAAACCTTTTATTTTAAAAAACTAGTTCGTTGGAATTATATTGAATAAATGGTATAAAAAAAACCACCTCATGTTAATTGAGGTAGTTGAAAGATTTTTAAAAGATGAATTAAAACCCAATATTTTTAGCAATCAGGGTTTTTACGGTTTCATCTGTCCCTGTAAAGAAAGTTGTTAAAGGAATGTCCCGGTGACGCTGGGCAATTTTATCGTCTCCTATATTTCCGTAGCCATCATGTAATTGCATGCACTTATCGGATATTCGCTTAGACATTTCCGTTATCCAATATTTGGCCATCGATACTTCAGCTATGATATTCTCCCCAGTCATATGTTTACAGATCAAACCATCAACAAACGTTCCTCCCAGATGAATATCTGTCGCTATTTCAGCAATGGTAAACTGTGCATTTTTAAATTTACTTATTTTCTTATCAAATGCTTTTCGTCCACTTATAAAATTCATCGTTAAGTGAAGCATATCTTTCGCTGCCATTAATGACCCAATCGCACACATTAGTCTTTCCTGCTGCAGTTTTTGCATGATATATGAGAGACCCTTCCCTTCCTCCCCAAGGAGGTTGCCAACAGGAACTGAAGCATCATCGAAAAATAGTTCGGCTGTGTCTGAGCATCCCTGTCCTGTTTTACCAAGCTTTCTTCCCCTTGAAAATCCTGGTGTATCTTTATCAATGAGCAGCAAACTGATTCCGCACTGGGAAGGAACAGCATTAAGATCAGTTTTGCATGCCACTATCATGAAGTCAGCTTTAAAGCCATTTGTGACAAACGTTTTGGCTCCATTGACAATATAATACCCATCTTTCTGGATCGCTGTGGTTTGAATATCCCCTAATTCCGAGCTCATTCCCGGCTCTGTCAATGCAAAAGCTGAAATCAATTCACCAGTAATGAACTTTGGTAAATATCTTTGTTTCTGATCTATTGTTCCGAATGAGGCAATATAAGGGGCTACAATATCAGAATGAATGGATATTCCTCTTAACGCTGATCCAACCATTTCCAATTCCTCTGCCAGTACAACTGAATATCCAAAATCTGCTCCTATTCCTCCGATTTCCACATCAAGCCATGGACATAAAAAACCATTATCTCCAATCTTTCTCCAAAATGAGCGAGGTATTCCCCCCTCCTTTTCCCATTGATCATAAAAGGGGACAGCCTCCTTGGCGAGAAATTCACGAATTGATTGTTTAAATAATAAGTGTTCTTCCGTTAGGAAGGAACGAGAATCATCCTTATTGATTGCCATCGTGCTAACCATGGGTTAACCTCCATTCTCTAACGATTTTATACTAATAATCCACTAACATGCTCAAGTTAAATACCTCGATGTAAACGGTTACAACCACAAATATCAAACTGTTAAAATGACCCACAATATTCTTGTTCAACAAAAGTATTGAATTCCCTTTTATAAATCAATTTTTTACCATTTTAAATCTTGTTTGTTTATTACTTAACTGCTTGGAATATGGGTTTATCATATATTCTGTCGAGGTTATTTTTGGAATACACTTGGTATTCATTTAACAAAATTCCTTTTATAATTGCATAATAAAATGGATGCTTTAACAAGGGCTGTTAACGCATTAAACCATCTAAAGGTTGTCAATATCTTTGTTTTTTCTCCTCTACTTATTAACCAGTACCCCTGGCCCTCCCTGCAGTGTCATAGCTTTTGTATGTTATATGATATCTAATTCCCAACCAACCTCCAACATGTTTCTACAAGTAGAGGGCGGACAGTTTTCTTCACGAAATCATGTCCCGCGTACCCGTACGTCCTGCCCAGGCTACTGATATATTAGAATTTTTTTATAAAAAGAATCCCACATAATCTCCATTCGTTTATATTTGAAGCTTGAAATAAATCCAAGTATCCTCTCAAGCTCATTTAAGAGTGTTTTGCATTTTACCCGTAGCACTTATCTATGTAAAAACAGAAGCGAAAGTATATAACCTAAACTTTTCATAAAGCAAAAAATACTCTGGAGAATATCTCATCCCAGAGTATTTTTTTACGCAATACTACTTTTTCATTTAGCCGCCTCTTTTCCTTATCCGGTTTAAAAGCAGTAAACTTTGGAAGCAGCAATTTGAATTTCTTCCCCTGTATGTGGGTTTCTAGTTTGGTCTGCTCGGTCGTACACTTCAAATGTACTAAATCTAATCAAATTACAACTCATAAAAGTAAGGACTCGAGATTTATTACACTATCTTGGCTCCTTAACAAGCACGTTAATAAACTTTGTTATGGCCTTGCACCAATTACTGTGGTCCAGCCGCTATATACCTTCGCCTTCTATAATGTATATTCTATATTCCTTCACAAATTTTAATGTTGGATTTTTCCATTAATGACAACACACTTCCCATTTGTAGGTTGCTTTATTATCCTTCCATCCTTGATGTATACAGTGTAAGTATTATTGACTTTAGCATCTAATCTTGCTAAATCTCCCGTTCTTGCTATGATATTTTTGACAGCTTCCCTCTTCAGATTATCCATGACTTTCTTTTTCCATTGTTCCCGTTTGTTTTTTTGCTTATTTTCATCAACCATCAGGATCCCATCCTTTTTGTTTGATTTATGTCTTCTCCGATAATAGTGTATTATATTTTTATCATCTTGTTACCTTTATGCTTTTCCTAATTGAGTCTTTTTTTATTTTATAATGTAACAGGTAAGTAAAGAGAAAATTAATAAAATGGCTCACGCTTGTGATATCAAGAAATGAACACACATAAAAACAGGATGCAACTGAATGTTGCACCCTGCTTGAAAAAGGGGTTTGCTTCATTTCGAATCAGCATAAATTCTCTGCGATAAACACCTCATCTACATTAGAGTAAATACCGGTATCTGACTAGAGTTTACCATCCAAAGCAACCATCCCCTATATCTTAAAAGTTTTATCAACTTTCAAAGCATAATTGACAATTATTGAATGAGTTTTCTGCTTTTACGTGCAAGCGAACCATCCCCTTGCTCGAAACGATTTTTTAATGAAGCCTTTCAGTAGTTAAGTTAAACGTCTTTAACTGACACCTCATTTACTATGATAAGAATCATACGTAAATCACTAGCCCCTTCTTCTTTATTTATTATGACCATCTGCTGGCAAAATATAATTGGTTGTTTATGGATATCAACAATTGTTTAAATCAAGTTATTCATGGTAGTTTAAGTACAAATCATTCGCAATCTCAATGGCATAACAAATGCTTAGTTCCCTAACCATCCTTTTTATAAAAAAGTAGCGGAATTAAGCTAAACGACACAGATAAAATCTACACTAAGATCGACGTTCTCCGTGGAAAGGGCGGAAATGCGCAAAAATAAAAAGGCCGGCAGTCGTTAGTTTTCACAAACTTTCTGCACACCCCCTTGCATTCCTACTGCATAATTAATAAAGAAACGACAAAGCGAAAAACTCGCCTTGTCCATACCTCAAAGCATTATGAAGACTTCATTTGGATTATTGTGCATTAGACTCTGAACGATATTCGTCTATAATCGCTTGTACCTCCGAATCAGCTGGCACATTTGTGACGTCGTAGAGGAATCCATCGGATTCGACTAACGTCATTTTGCTGTCAACAACTTCAAAAGTCAAATCCAGGCGGCCCAAATAATGTTCTTGTTCTCCGCCGGCTTGAGTAATTGGCACCATCACCTCCCCGTTGAATTCGTATTCGGGCGTTTGGATGACCTTGTGTGTATCTGCTCCGATTACCGCTGAAACTCCTGGAACCTGAGCCAACTTGTGGTCTTCAGTATTTCCGGCATGCGAAAGGACAATATTAATGTCCGACTTTTCACTCACTTCAGGAAGCAACTCATTCAACGCCTCAACCGGTTCGATGAAATCGAGGTCTGCAACATCATTCCAACCGCGAATTTCCGGCTTCATCGAAGTAAGGCCGATCATGCCGACTTTAACGCCATTGAAAGTAAAACTCTTCCAAGGCTTGACATTCTGAATGTACTTTCCTGTTTCCCTGTCAATGACATTACCAGTAAGGATGGGGAAATTGACGTGGCGGTGGTAATTCTTTAACTGTTCATAACGGCTGTCCTGTGTTCCCTCTCCGGCAGGGTAAACGCGGAAGTCGTTGTTTCCGAGAACCATTGCATCATAGCCCAAAGCTTTCAAAAGAGACGTCTCCAACTCTCCTTGACCCGCCTGAAACTCGCCGCGCAGGAAGACATCCCCGCCATCGACGAGAAGCAGATTCTCCTCTTCATTGCGCACATTTTCAATGATGGTTGCATACTTCGCAATAGAATTGTGATGAATGGTTCCATCATCCAGCGTGACGATGTCATCCAAATGACCATGAAAGTCATTCGTCTGGAGAATGGTGAGTTCAAACTTCTCTCCCTCCTTGAGCTTTTCCTCCGCAGCTGCTGTTACGGGCTTTCCGACTAAAGCAGCAGCCATCGCCAGCGAAAAGCAGCCCGTCAATAAATTCATTACCATTTTATTCATACTATTTCCTCCAAGCAATTACACTAAAAAATGGTAAAACAAGTTATTTAGTTTCCAGTCTTTTCGTTTTTCTCAAGAGCGACTAATTTAGTTTTTTCTTCAGAGTTAGATTTTTCTTCTTTGTCATTACTGATCAAATCATTTGTTGCTTTTTTAAATTCATTTAAAGTTTTCCCGAAAGCTCTTCCGATTTCTGGTAATTTAGAAGGACCAAAAATGATTAACGCTATGACTAGAATGAGAATTAGGCCAGGAATTCCGATACTAGATAACAATCTTCTCACCTCCTAAACCATGATGGTTTGTTCGTACTCAAAAATGCGATCATTACTTATAAAATTGGCATACCATGACGCTCTAAAGCTGCTGCTTCTAATATAGACATGCCTTGTTCATCTGCAAATGCAGTAAGTTTTTCCGAAACAACAGGAGCAAGACTTGCTGGCGGCAGAGCCTGGTTCATAGCTCGTCTACGGGTTGAATTTCTGCGTGCAAATGGTCCCCAAATCGCAAAGGTGATACCTGGTGTTTGCATATTTACAAAGAAAGTATTTCCATCTGGAGAAAATGTAGGGCCAGCAAATTCAGAACCGTTCATCATATTTTCAGCGAAAGTATAAATATTTCCTTCAGGAGTTAATCCGACAATACGATCATTACCGCCACCATCTTCGGCGATCCATAAATCTCCCCAAGGAGTGATTGTAATGTTATCTGGTGCTTCTAAATCATTTTTATCCGTAGACTCATAAAATAGTTCTAAGGTGTTTGTCGCTGGCGTGTAGCGATAAACACGGCCAAGGCGTGCTGAACCTGCACTTGTATCATCAAACCATAAAGTACCTTCAGAAAAATAAGCCCCTTCTAAGCGGCTAAACTGAATACAGCCTTTTTCCTTAGCGTCTTGCTGTGCGATTTCAGGATTTAATTTTTTCCAAACAATCCCGAATTTTTGTCTAGTACTAAATTGACTTGCAGCAGCAGCTGGTAATTCATCAATCGCTGCGGCTTCAAGTGTACCGCCCTTTTGCAGAGAACCTAGTTTTTGACTTCGGTCATTTGGTGTAAAACGGTACAAGAAGCTTGGACTTGCGTCTTCCGTTAAATACCAAATCCCTGTTGAAGGGTCAACATGCCCAGCTTCATGGGAGAAATAACCCATATCACGGATCGGTGTTCTTGACATTTCGTTTTCAGGATCAAGCGGATTTACTTCAAATACAAAGCCATGTCCCATATCACGAGTTTCTTCCATTGTTAACCAGGTACCCCAAGTCGTAGCTCCACCCGCACAGTTACGGATTGTACCTGAACTTGATACATACTGATCAATGACTTTATTATTTTGTCCAACGATTAATGTGGTTGTGCCGCCCGCAGCACCAGCGCTCCAAGGTTTTTTTCCGTTTACAGGGTAATCAGAATTTGTCCCATTTTCATGGTTTCTTACAAGAATGGTTGTACCCTTCTCCCCTTTATAGGCAGCCATTCCATCGTGAGCAGAAGGGACAAGATCACCATTAGGCATGACATCACCAGTTCGTGAAAGCATTTTGTAATGAAATCCGCTTGGCAGATCAAGAACTCCATTTGGATCCTTTACTAGCGGGCCATATCCACCAAAACCGCTTGTTGGATTGCTAGATTCCACTGCAAATCCTTTTGTAGCTCCCGCAAGAGAAAATACCCCAGTTGAACCAAGTGTTAATGCTAGAGTGCTCATTCCACCAACTTTTAAGAAATTACGTCTGTTTAAACCACTATTGCTAGATATCATTAACATTACCTCCAAAATTTTTTTTGAGGGATGCTATATTCCTTATAGCAAACTCTACCCTCAAAATTAACAGACCTTTTTAAATACTCTGTTAATACCATGTGATTTTATTCCTTCGCATGAAAAATAAGCCAGAAGTCACAGTTTGCACGAAAAAAATGGAGGTTATTACCACATTTGCAGCATGCATAAGGTGGAAATTGATGGTATGAGTCCAAAGTGGAGAAAAAACTAAGGATTTTGTCTTAAAAAGATTGATGCAGATTATTAAAGCTTATTAATAGTTTGTAAATAATCCACTATGACAAACTTGTTAACCTGATTATTTTACTTAACATTAGAACTCTATTATTGACAAGGAATTGCTTCTTTTCATTTCAATTTTTAATCCACATTTTGTATGAGTAAGCTACAGAAGCATGCTACCTCCAGCTCAACATGGAATTTTTTTCAATGTAAGTTAAAAAAGCAGGTAAAACGAAGCGCGAGGCTATAGAAACTAAAAGCAGGGATTATGACTGGAGAATACAGCAATCCTTCGATTCAATTAAGGATTATATTAAAAGTGGCTGTACGAGATCCATAGGTTTGAGAAGATTACACAGGTAAATGAAAGGAGACTTATTGTAGGGTTTCCGATTCATAAGAGCACATATAGTTTTATTTAAAGATGCATAAAAAAACACCCCAGTCTTAATACGGATGAATCTCCCCCACCTGAGCAATAATTTAATACGAATATGGCCTAAAAAAAGAGTTGACACGAAACTTGTACCTAACTTAAAGTATAGCTTATACAACAAAAAGTTTCCTTGAGGAAACTTTTTAGAAGGGGGTCAAGTAATGTCTGAAGAGAAAAAGGTTTCCCGCAGAGATATTTTAAAGATGGGGACTGCAGGTGCGTTTGGAATAGCTGGATCTTATTACTTAAATAAAATGACACAAATTCCAACTGTGGCTCAGGCATCCAATGATTCGTCTCATAAGAAGGGCAATCATTCCAATCATGCAAATATGAGTGATAAGACAATAACAACCGGTTATAAAATGGCTGAACGACTCCTTACTGAGTTTGATTACGGAAAAGTTACCAAGTTGCCAAATGGCCAAACACTCCGGGAATATGAAGTCGTGGCAATTGATAAGGAAATCGAAATTGCCAAAGGAATTAAATTCCCAGGCTGGACTTATAACGGAACTATTCCAGGACCAACTTTTCGATGTACCGAGGGGGACCTTTTGCGGTTTAACTTTATTAATGAGGGCAGCCATCCCCACTCTATCCATTTTCACGGAATCCACCCTCCTGAGATGGACGGTTTAACTTCCATTTATCCTGGACAAAGATTCACGTACGAATTTGAAGCGAAACCCTATGGTTTGCAAATTTACCATTGCCATGTACTCCCCCTAGCCCGCCATATCCATAAAGGCTTATACGGTAATTTTATTATTGATCCAAAGAAGCCAAGAGAACCGGCATTAGAGTTAAACATGGTTATGAATGGATATGACTTGGATTTAGACGGCGAAAACGAGTTTTATACGGTGAATGGCTATGCTTTCGCATTTATGAATCACCCTATTAAAATCAAAAAAGATCAACTCGTAAGAATTTATCTAAGTAATTTAACAGAATTCGACTTATTAAATTCGTTTCACTTACATGCGAATTACTTTACGTATTATCCAACAGGCAGAAACGATAACCCCTCCCAGTTCACAGATACCATTATGCAATGTCAAGGAGAGCGTGGAATTATTGAAGTTCGGTTTCCATACAAGGGTATCTATATGTTTCATGCCCATGTAAGTGAATTTGCTGAGTTAGGCTGGATGGGATTCTTTGAGGTCGAGTAAAAAAGGAGGGATAATATGAAGGGCAAATGGTTAATTACTGTTTTAATACCGTTAGTATTACTTATAGGGGTGCTAGGATGGGTACTGAAGAATGGAGCAGGTGTAGAAAAAGATCCAGCAGCACCGATAGAAGTCTTGAACATTGAACGCATCAAGGTAACTAAAATCGGTTTCGAATTATTTGTTAGTAATACCGGACCCAAACCCTTAACGATTTCTCAAGTGATGGTTAATGATTCAGTGTGGAATTACAATGTCTCTCCTCAAGCAAAACTTGAACGATTTGATGAGGGAAAGGTGACCATCTCTTACCCATGGGTGGAAGGTGATCCACATACCATTAAGTTAATCACAGAGAATGGGATTATCACGGAAGGTGAAGTTGCAGCTGCCACACTCACTCCAGAAACCACCTGGAGCAACTTTCTTAATTACGGCTTAATCGGCTTTTACGTTGGTATTGTCCCGATTACATTGGGGTTGTTGTGGTATCCCTTTATGAAACGCTTCTCACGAAAATCCATAAATGGGATTCTTGCCCTTACCGTTGGGCTCCTTTTATTCTTATTTGTTGGGACTCTGGCTGATGGATTTGAAATTGGTGCAGAAGCACCTTCAGTCTTTCAGGGAAATATGGTTGTCATAATTGGGGCTTCCTTAACCTTCTTATTATTGATCGGTTTTGATCAGTATCAACAAAGAAAACAAGAAAAGAAAGGATATTCTCCTTTTGGCCTGGCTTTGTTGATGGCTACCGGAATAGGGCTTCATAACTTTGGAGAAGGTTTGGCAATTGGTTCTTCCTTTGCACTAGGTGAAGCTGCTTTAGGGACCTTTTTAATTATCGGGTTTACCCTGCACAACATTACGGAAGGGATTGGAATCGCTGCTCCTTTATTAAAGACCACACCTCGATTTAGAGACTTTCTATTACTGGGAGTTATCGCAGGTGCACCCGCCATTGTAGGTACTTGGGTTGGCGGATTCATCTTCTCACCAATTTGGGGAGCTTTGTTCCTAGGTATTGGGGCAGGGGCAATTGTTCAAGTAATTTATGTAATAACGAAAATGCTCATTGAAGATCATAGAAAACATAATGAAGCATCTGTTTCATGGTTAAACCTTTCGGGATTCGCAATTGGACTATTAATCATGTACTTTACTGCATTTTTTGTGAAATTTTAAGGGATGCCTTAATCTTGTTTGGACGCATAAACAATTCGAACTTGGTAGAGCTGTGGGTTCAACATTGAAGAGGAAAGAAACGGTAATTAAAATAAATCTAGATTTAAAAAAACTTGATAAGAAAATGGATTCAAACGATTTTATTTACTGAGGTTATTCTAAAAATGAGCTAAAGGAATTACAAAATTTAATTACTTGGGGGAAGCATTATGTTTCAAAGTATAGGTATACCAGGTTTAATTTTAATACTTGTCATTGCCTTGATAATTTTTGGACCTAAAAAGCTGCCGGAAATCGGTAGAGCCTTTGGACGTACTTTAACTGAATTCAAGAGTGCTACCAAGGGATTAGTAAATGATGAAGATAAGGATGAAGGGGAAAATCCTGAGTTAACGACTGTTGAAAAGAAGCAGGATAAACCAACAGTTTCATAAGGAATGGATAGGCGAGGCAACTCGTCTTTTTATTTTTCATTTTAAAAGGATACATCCACCCATGAAAACAATGAAATAAATCTTATTGAACATTTGGAGAACTTGGTCCACGTTACTTAATGAATAGTATGGATTTGTGGGGTTTAATGCTAGCATCCTTATTTGATTGATAAAGATCACATAGGACTTCTCAGTATTGTAACCTATTGGTAGAACAATTTAAAAAAATAAAAGCCAGTATCTAAAAAAAGAACTGGCAACTTTCTCTATTACATTCTTTTTGCTCCTAAATATCTTTTCTTCCAATAACTATTATCCATAGAGGAAATGCTTACACCATTTGATGAGGAGCTGTGTATGAATTGATTACCACCGATATAAACACCAGCATGTGAGGCACCAGGTTTATAGGTTTCATAAAAGACCAAATCTCCAACTTGTGGTTTGGACACCTTTGTCCCCTTTTTATAAATTTCAGATACCGTTCTTGGTAAAGTGACATCTGCACCTTTATCGAAAACGTATTTTAGGAATCCACTGCAATCAAAACCTTTTGGTGTAGTTCCACCCCATACATACCGTACATTCAAATGTTTTTTTGCTTCTTTCACTATCGCAGAAGATTTATTGCTTGCTTTATTCACATTAGCTACGTTGGATGTCTGCTTTTTTACACCCAATGCTTTATATGTATTCGGTCCTACAATGCCATCAGCTTTTAAGCCTTTACTTTCTTGGAACTTTACAACTGCACTTTTAGTAACCGTCCCAAAATATGTAGTTGTATTCTTACTCTTAAAATATTCTTTTTTCTTTAGAACCTCTTGTAATTGCTTTACTTCGGTATGGGTCATTCCACTTTTTAATGTACGATCGCCCAATGCAGCATTACTAACCAACGGATTTGATAGTAACAATCCAGACACGACAAAAGATGCTATAATTTTTTTCATTTTCTCCCCCGATAAAATCCTTTTTTTTGATTTTATCAGCTTTAAGTGACAAACATATTTACCTAATTTTACATTATGATTACAAATTTATGCATAAAGTGTGCAAAAAATACAAAATACCTAAAATACCCCTAAAATTCTTTTTCTTTTTTCTTTTGACTACCAACAAAGCCGTAAAAAATTGAAAGTATAATCCCCATAATTTTAGCTCTCCTAATAAAATTCATTAATTTAAAGTTACCATATATTAGTAATAGCGGTTAGACCTTTAACATAGTTCAACAGAGCCACAAACAAACAAGTTCGTAAACGTGTACTTTTACGAACTTGTTTTACTAACCTTATTTTTATGGAATATTGTATTAATGGGGCAGTATCTATCTTTTAGATGAGTATTGGTGTCTAGCTCCCACGGACAGAACATGCTTGCGTTTACTTATTAATCACACCGAAATTTCTTTTGATATGTGTTTTGAAGCGTTTGGAACTTTTCGGGTATCATAATTTACCATATCTGAAGAATAAACCGTGATGCTCACAATTCCTCCATGTGTTGTAGCTCGGATTAGGATTGGTTGATTGTACTTGTTTTTAAAACTAAAATCAGGACCATCCCAGCTTACTGTAGCATCCCGACCAGATGGAACATAAGGAACGCTCCTAGTATGGGAATAGCGTTGAATTGTTTGCAATCCTGCATTGTCGATAGCGTTAAACAGGGTGGATGACACCTGACAGATCCCTCCACCGATCCCTTCAGAAAACTCTCCTTCGACTATGACCCGAGCAAGCATATATCCTTTGTCTCCTGTTCTCTTGCCAACGGCTTGGTTAAAAGAAAACTTCTCTCCTGGAAACACGACATAATTATTAATGGCTTTTGTAGCAAGCAAGATATTATTTGAACGATTTTTATTGTTCTGATTAAAATAGGTTCTATATTCACCTATTTTTTTCACACGAATCTGAGCAAGCAATTCGATGTCAACTTTTGGATAAATAGCAAGCAAAGGCACTTCCAATTTGTATGCTTTACTACTATACAAAAAGGAATAAAATTGCTCATTAAACGCCTGATGGTAAAGCTTATAACCTACCCGACCGGGTAGAATATTACCATGTTTATCAATAGTGGCATTTACAGGTTTTTGATACACTTGGCGGTCTAGTTTTTCAATAAACAGATTGTAGTTATCCAAGTCCATCATAGGAACATTTAGTATGGGCATAGTAACATCAGCACGGTTGACAGTGGCAATGGTTTGCCCATGTTGAGTTACCGATAAGCTTTCAGAGATATTCACTTGTTGAACGAATAGTAAAATTCCGGCAATCCATGTTAATCTCATTGAATGCACCCCCACACTAATATAGTTAGGATTAATCATTTCAATACCTAACTTCACAAATCCTATTTTAAGTCTTCATGGAGCGAATCCTGATCAATAAACCAACGATCAGTCAAACTTTCCCTTCGGATCATAAAATGCATTACCTTTTTTTCTTTGCCTTCTCTCTTCTTATAAATAGCTACTTGAACGGGTACATCCACGAGAAATAGCCCATTTAGTTGTTCCGACGGTTGTCTTAAAGGGTCATCAACTCCAAAATATGTAATATCTTTAACAAGTTTATTGACACGATTAGGATGTCCCGGATTTGAAAAGGTCATTGTTAATAATTTCTGATCTCCTTGATTAACGGCAATGGTAAAAATACGGATAAGTTCATAGGGACTTACCGTTTGTATATAATCATCAAGCTTACCAGCCGCTTTCAATACCATTAATTTATGAGAAAGATCTTCGTTTTTCAAACGATGCGTAATGCTTCCAGAGAAATGAACACAGAAATGACCCGAAAAACCATTTTGTAGAGCACCGGCACCATGTGGCATTCCGTGCATAGATGCAGCAATCATTTGATTATTGATTAATACAATAATGGCTCTTCTATTCCAACTCCATTTATTATTATAAATTTTCTTCATGATTTGAGTATCTTCTTTGGTTAGTGGCTGTACATCGGCATGATGGCTGCCTGCTCTTCGCTGTACCTTAAATGATAAACCAGTTTCAATATCAATAATGGTGAAAATAGTTTTATTAGGAATAATGTTGTTCACAATCTCCCAAGGTAACATCTCAATTTTAAAGCTTATTGGTCCTTCTTCATCTTCCCATTCCGTTGCATAGACCGGGTGATCGCCCATTAAGACAATTATAAAAATAGCGATAATTACTTGATAAAATTTATTGTTTTTCATTTGGTTTCTCCCGCATTTTTTTCTTATTATTTCAGAACTTTATCAGTTGAATACCATTGAATATTTGGAAATTCTTCAAATTCAACTTCTTTCTGTTCATTTATATCGTTGAATGTAGTTGTGACGCGGTGGCGGCGGTCATGGATATGGCGGCTTCGGGCTTTTTTTGGCATGCATAAACGGATAAAACCCCTTGGCCGCCAAGGGGTTTTTTTGATGGGTTCCTTAACAAAGTTTTTTCATTTTCATGTTCCTTAATTAAGTTCTCATTATATGTAATCGATGTCGAAATGAGGGGATATTAATTCCATGCTTTGTATATCCCATTCAAAGGTAAGTATAGCTGATTGTTTTGATTTGTGTGTTAGGAGAGGTACACCATTTTTTATGATCATGCTTTCTGCATCCCAAAAACGGACAGTTTCGTCTTCGCCAGTACGATTACAGACAATTACAGGCAGTCCTGTTTCTAATGACCTTTGTTCCCATTCCCCCTCTGGACCATGTAATCCGGGACCCCAGGAAGACGGTGCAATTAATATTTTTGCTCCTTTTTCAAATAAGTTGTTAGCAATATCTTTGGTATATGCGTCAGCACATATCATAATACCAACCTCAACATTGTTTGTTTTTATTGGCTCTATTACATCCCCCGAAGCTGACCAATCATCAATAACACTGATTTTTCTCTGTTTACCTAATAAATGACCTTTTTTATCTATGACAAACACAGAATTATACAGCTCTCCGTTACTGCCTTTTTCAGGGCAACCCAAAAATACAGTGCTATTCAAATTCTTTAGTTTACGGCTCAATTCACTCATCCAAGCATCAGGTTGCCTGTTAATCCATCCAGTGCCAATCTTATGATTGAATTGAAGCCCGCTGACACATAGTTCGGGTGTTATAATCCATTCGGCATTATTATTTGATGCTATTTGAATGGCTTGTTCAATTAGTTTTTGGTTATACTCCACATCACCAGCAATAGGCAATAGATGTAATAAAGCTATTTTTATTTTTCCCATAGTGATCTCCCAAACATCAACTTATTTTAATGGCCATGCTTGTAATGATTGTAGCATAGACATTGATTGGCTTGTTCTACTAATCTGCCCCTTTAGCTGCATAAAACCTAGGAATTCAAGAAAAACACATCTTAATTTAAGTGTATGACCTCACATTTGAAAAAAAGAATTAACTACGACAGTCCCCCCTGATCTTTCTCCTCTGAGCAAAAAGTTAAATGGTCATAATCATAAGGAACAAGGAAAACATTTATTAGAGGGGTGGTCTTTATGAGAACAAGTTATAGAAGATGGACACAATATCCTTTTCATCAATGAACTATGAGGCTACTCCAAATAATTTATGTATGAATTCAATCTCGCCTTGGACAATTCAATTGAATATATAAGAGCATGTTCTGATCAATCTTTTAAAACACGCTTAACCTTTCATTCATCGAAAAAGACGTATAGAAGGGGTATCACCAAACTACGGTAATTGTATGATAAGCAAATCCCAGCAAAAAAAAGCCGTTTCCTATACGATAGGAAATGACTTTGTTATTTCTCTTATTTTGCTAAAGCATCTGTTACTTCAAATTCTATTTTTTACTTCCCCGGGACCAGATAACCACTGGAATCAATAATAAAGATAATAACCCTCCAATAAATGATAATGTTGTATAACTTGAACCAGCCACAATCATTCCGGATAAGGCTCCGCCAGAAGCTCCTGATAATGCAATTAAAACATCCACTTTACCTTGAGTTTTAGCACGAGTTGAAGTTTCAGTTGAATCAACAATAAGAGCAGTCCCACTTATTAAACCAAAATTCCAACCTAATCCAAGTAATGAAAGAGCAATTACTAGGAGAATCATGGAATCACCTGGTGCAATCGCTGATACTAAGCCTGCCAGAAGCAAAGTGGACCCAGAGGCAATAGCCATAGCAGTACGACCAAACTTATCAACAAGGACACCTGTAACCAGTGAAGGGAGATACATGGCACCTACATGAAATCCAATTACAAGACCTATTTCACCCAAGTTATGTCCATGATGTCCCATATGAACTGGTGTCATTGTCATGATAGCCACCATTACGATTTGAGTAAGAACCATAATTGTCGCACCAACAATAATACCTCTTTTGTTTGCTATTTGTTCACTATCCGTCGAATGTTCTATTCGCTTACTTTCTTGGTTGGACGCTTCTATCGTTCTTGCGATAACTAATGGGTCTGGGCGTAGCATGACGAAAAGTACAAGACCTGCCAGGATAAATGCTGCTGCTGATAAAATGAAAGGACCAGCAAGTGATGGTATGCCAATAGAAGTAGCAAACCCCCCCATTACATTCACTAAATTTGGACCTGCAACTGCACCAAATGTTGTAAACACCATTGTAATACTAATAGCAGTAGCTCGTTGTTTATTGTTCGCTAAGTCCGTACCAGCGTAACGAGCTTGTAAATTTGTCGCTGTTCCTGCACCATAAATAAGCAGGGAAGCAAATAAAAGGAAAACACTATTTATTATAGCTGCAGTTATGACTCCTATTGCCCCAAGTCCACCTATCATAAAACCAGCTGTTAGACCTGTACGACGACCGTAACGTTGAGAAAGTCTCCCTACGATTAAAGCAGCCCCTGCAGACCCTAAAGTAAATAAACCCGAAGGAAGTCCAGCAAATGCATCTGTGCCAAGCATTTGTTGTGCAAGAAGTGCCCCCACCGTAATTCCAGCCGCTAATCCAGCACCACCAAAAATTTGTGAAATACTTACAATAATTAATGTGCGTTTGTATAACATTTTTTGTTTTTCTTGAGAATCTACATAACTCTGATTCAATTGATATGCTTTATTAGACATTTGTTAATACCTCATTTATCATTCTGTAATTTCCAATCATGTACACCTTCCTCTAGACGAAATGCATTAAAACCTTTGGATCTTAAAAGTTCAACAGCTTCCACTGACATTAAACAGTAACAACCGCGACAATAAGCAACAACATCACAATTGCTTGGTAAAGTTGAAAGTTTCTCGCTTAACTCTTCAATTGGCATAGAAACTGCACCAGGAATATGGGCTTCTTCATACTCCTCCATAGGTCTTACATCCAACAAAATAACTTCACCTTTATCCATCCGATCTTTAATTTCTGAAAGTGAAATCCCATCCATTTCAAGATTGACATTTAAGAACTTTTTCTTGATTTGTTGAACCTGTACAAACTGTTTTTCTGATAATGTATGCAAGGAAGTTAAAAAATCCGAAATGGCTGCATCTGCTAGTTCGTAAATGACGTAGTTCCCTTTCTTCTGAAACTTTACCAATCTAGAATTAGCAAGGGTTTGTAAATGTTGAGAAACATTCGCCACAGACATATTAGCAGCTTTAGATAATGCCTCCACCGACTTTGGACCTTGAGATAAAATATCAAGAATTTCCAATCGTTTTGGACTAGAAAGACTTTTACCTATTCTTGCGAACTCTTGATACAATAAATCTTTTAAATATCGTTCATTAAACATGTAAAATCACCATCTATCTATTCAAGTGTTTTATTGAATACTTGAATATTAATCAAAACCATAAGAATTGTCAAACAATTCCTTGACCAACCGTTTGTTAAAAGTTCCCCTTTAGTTCCATAAGAAAAAGACGCCTTAAAGACAGCCCTGATCATCAGCTAAGGCACCTGTCAGTTCAACAAAACCAGTATTTTACCGTGTATTATGTTCATTAAAAAATCAGACAAGTGGGAAATCCATTAGTTCCTTAGCGCTTTTCTGACTTTCTTTGCAAAAACTAATGGATCATCAACAGCTTCGATATTAACGTAAATCAAATTCGGATTATCAAATAGCCACTCATTGTGTATGGATGAAACTATTATTCCTTGTTTAAGAATCAAAGCAACAAAATTCTCGACTTCACTTTGCAAGAGTGCAACCCTACCTAGGCACAATGCTCGTCCAGTCTGATTATCTCTTGATTCAAATGAGAAAGAAGAGGTTACTCTAAAACGTTTTCCTAAAATTTTTGCTTTTATTTCATTTCGATTTATGGTTGTCACACATTTTCCACCCGCAAACCCTTCTTGTCCGCCGATAATTCTAGCAAACTTTTGACAAATTAATTCATCATTAGATGCCATCTATTCATCCCCCCCCTAATATTAATAGGATATGAATCAATGAATAGATCCGAAACGGATATGAATCTATTTTGAAATGAAAATTAATTTTATATCTTATTTAAACTATCCTGCTCCTGTTAGCTCCATAAGAAAAGAGCTGATCATCAAAGCTCACTAATGAACTAATGCACCCGATGGTTGTATAAGAAAAGGAGCTGCTGATCAGCTTCTGATAATGAAATATATCACCCGTTAATTCAACAAAATCACTTAACTTTATTATGCAGTTCAAATGACTCATCAAAGCCATCCCATTTTACAATAATTTGTATAACTTCATCTTTACTTACTTTTGATCCACCTTCTGAACTTCCACTATTTGTAAATACTTTTTCGCTAGGTGGTTCAGTGTATGTCTCTGTTTTACTACCGCTTTCAGTGATTGTTTCATAAGTGTATTCAAGTTTTTTCATGGAAGACAGCTCTTCCAAAGACCCCTTATATTTTAATATAAGTTCATAGCTATCTTCGTTAGAGTATGCAGTTTTACCGTCATCTTCTTCCCATAATTCGGTTCCTTTATAAGAATATTCGGCTTCCCAATGTTCGCTTTCTCCTATGAATTTATAATCATTGTTAATGGTTTTCGGATTATTATCTTTGTTAGTGGTGTCCGAACCACAAGCTGTTAAAACCATTATTATAAATAATACGGTGAGTATTTTTTTCAACTTAACTCCTCCACAATGATCGAATTGAATCCTTGTTCAATTTTACCATTTAAAGGGTTTCGGTTGGATTTCTATTGGGAAATTTTTTTGCACCTATCCTCCCCCTTTATTTTTATCAATACTTTTATCAATAGCAATGATATTCTCTTTTTCTGCTATCTTTTTATAATCTTCACTCTCAACCGTTTTTTGAACCATTTCACTTAACATAATCTATTCTTCAGAGGAAGGTTCATACCATTGTTCAGTCAGAAACTATTTTCCGAATATATACAAATTTGCTCCTAAACTTATTATCAATAGAAAAAGCAAAATCTTATTCTTCATATATCCCTATACCTTTGTCTTTCTCGATAGTCCCCACCTCGTGTAATTCATTTAAACGACTTAAACTCTCTTCTTTATTAAAAGAACTATGCCAACGATAATCATATTGATCCAATATACGGTAATGGTTACTAATCAAATTTTGTTGCAAACGAAAATCCCCTCTATACTCGATTTCTTTCCACCATATCTTACCACCCATTGTTTTTTCTTTAGGCGTACCACCATTTTTTATAGCAATTAACTGAACAAATTCAACTGGATTGTCACCAATAGATGCTATCAACAATTGGCTATGATTAAACAAAGCACAAAATGCAACAACGGTGGTCCAATTGGCTTCTGTTCTTCTTTTTTCAATTTGAACTAGTGTTTTTTTTGAAATCCCTAGAATTTCAGACATCTTATCTTGAGAAAAACTTTGTTCTGTTCGGACAAGTTTCATTTTTTCTGATATTAAATTGATGAATTCTTCTTTTTCCATATATACTAAATACTCCTTTTTAGTGTAATTTTACACTAAAAGTATTATTTTTCCCATTTTTGAATAAAAAGCAACTTTAAAACAGAAAAAAGCATGAAATAACCTTGCTCTAAATAAGTTTGAGATGGGAATATTTCTTAATTAAAGCTTGTTGAACTAACGCCACGTTAGCTATATAAAAAAGAGCTGCCGAAGCAACTCCCTTATTGAAGTAAAGCACCTGATTGTTGAATAAGAACAATAATTATAAACTCATTAAATTCACAGTAACAATTATTGCTAATGAAGCCCATACAAGAAAAAGGATTGCAGCAAGATGCTGGGATACTTCCTCTTGTATAGCTTTTATTAATGTTAATATAAAACTATATCCAAAAATGAAAAATAAAATTGCATATAAGAAAAACAATATATACATTCCTTTCGTAATACGTTAGTTCTATAAGTCTTGCAGAGGTGACACAAACTGTGAGGTAAAATTTAAGTTAAAAAGGACCAAAAAGATTACTCTTTCTTATCCTTTTCAAGTAACACAATTATTCTATCAAGTTTTTGTTCGATACGATCTGACTTGCTTGGCTGTTTAGTAACGAGTGACCGTACAAGAAAAAACACTCCAGAAAATATCCCAAATATACAAATAAGGAAAAATATCGAATATATTGCATCGCCGCCATTAATGGTCATAATAGTTCCCACCTTTACAGATTGACTAAGTATACCATAATTATCCAAAACACAGTTCGACTATACAGCGCTTAATGAATTAACCTCCAATTTTTAGCCTTGAAATAAAGTTTTGATTAAATTAATGAACCTTTTAAAAAGCAAATAGAAAAAGCGTGTTTTGAAAAAAAGATCGATCAAAACACGCTTTTTCTATATTCAATTGAATCATTCTTTTATAAAAAAGTTTGATCATTCCGTGATTCTTATGCCATTAAAGCGCCCGCTTGCTGAAAATTTTTACTTATATAGAGATAAAAACTTCTTATTTTTCGGCAGTTGCGAAATTCCCCATTGAAATGGAGAGTCTATTCCAACTATTAATTTGATTGATCAAAATAACAAGATCTACATAGTCTTTTTCACTAAAATGGATACGCACTCGATTATAAAGATCATCAGGTACACCCTTAGTTGGAACTAACGTCACATGTTCAGTTAATTCTAATGCCGCTTTTTCAGCATCTGTGTAAAAATTACAATCTCTCCATGCACTTACGCAGTATAAACGCTGTTCCGTTTCACCCATTTTTCGTGCCTCAGAGGTATGCATATTAAGACAAAAAGCACAGCCATTAATTTGAGAAGCACGGATTTTAATTAGTTCACGCAGTTTACGGTCTATTTCAGTAGATTTAGTATACTTCTCCATTTCCATCATAATGTTAATTGCTTCAGGTGCTACTTCAAGATAATTAATGCGTTGTTCCATTTCCATTCCTCCTAAAATAATTAAAAGCTTATATTACCCAAAAGTAGGGAATTATATTAATAAAGGACTTTTTGAAATTCCATGTTACATTCCCCTTTTCAATGAATTATATATAATGCTATTATTCACTTCCGTTGTCATTTCGAAAAGGTGCAGTTTATACTATTTAAAAATGACAGATGAGGTGTATAAAATGAAAGAACTTGTATTTAATGTTGATCGAAATAGCACTCTTCCTATGTATCAACAAGTTTATCGCTATATTAAATCCCAAATTGTCTCAGGTAAAATTGCAGAGAATTCGAAATTGCCATCTGTTCGGCAGCTTGCAGAGCTGCTACAAGTGAGCCGTAATACCACACAGCTGGCGTATGAACAATTACAAGCAGAGGGTTACATTCGCAGTGAATATAAAAAAGGGTATTATGTACAAGCTTCTATTTCGGAACTATTATCTATTTCCGAGATAATCCCTCATACCAAAGCTTCCTCCAAGAATATTGTAAATCCTACAATTGATTTTCAAGCTGGAGCTGTAGATGGAATCAATTTCCCTCTTGCGAAATGGCGCAATCTTTCGAATAAAGTCCTAAAGGATAATCTGATTTATCAATATGGAGAGAATCAAGGGGATTTATTATTACGGGAATCTTTAGCAAAGTATTTATTTCAATCTAGAGGGGTAAGGGCAACCAGTGACCAAATTGTTATTGGTAGTACCACACAGCAACTTTTGACGATCTTATCCATCCTTTTAAAAGAAGAACATACTCAAATCGCTGTAGAAGATCCCGGATATAATGGGGCCAGAGAACTTTTTTCATTACAATCCTATTCAGTTGTCCCCATACCAGTTAAAGAGGACGGTATTGACATCACACACTTAGATAAGTGTAATGCCCGGTTGGTTTACGTAACACCATCACATCAGTTTCCACTAGGGATAACAATGCCTATCAACAAAAGATATAATCTAATTGAATGGGCTGAAAAAGTGAATGGATATATCATTGAAGATGACTACGATAGTGAATTTCGATATAAACAGCAGCCTATACCTTCATTACAAAGTTTAACAAACAGCGAGCATATCATATACTTGAGTACTTTTTCTAAGGCATTATTGCCTTCCATTCGGCTTAGCTATATGGTGTTGCCAAAAGAAATACTAGTTAGATATCATCAAATTTCATCATTACTACAGCAAACAGCTTCAACACTTCACCAACGTACAATCCATCATTTTATAGAAGAAGGACATTGGTATGCCCATTTACGTAAAATGAAAACAATATATAAACGGAAAATGAAGGTGTTATGTGACACCATTCATATGCACTTTAAAGATACTGTAAAAATAATAGGTGGCTCCTCTGGCATCTATATTGTCATTGAAGTTGCAACAACGCAAAGTGAAGAGTGGCTCGTCAAAGAAGCGCTCAAAAACGGCGTTAAAGTATATCCATGCTCCCCATTTTACATGGAGAAATTCCCGAGTCACCCCACTATTCAACTCGGTTTTGCCGGCTTAGAAGAATTCGAAATACGTAAAGGAATTGAAAAGTTGGCAGACGCTTGGTTAAATATAGAGTGAACAACCTATTAATGAGTATTTTATTGAATTATTCATCCTTAAAAACAGCATTTTCCAGAAAAATAAAAGACCATCTCTTAAAAATTGGTTTTCTAGAAGATGGTCTTTTACGAATATTTTTTTCTATCTTTTTTGCAAATGACCAAAGTATTTTCAACCTTTATTTTAAATCTACACCAGCCTGTATTGTTCAACATCCTAAGACCAATTGTAGAACCAAGAGCAAACAGCACTCGTTAACTAGCCTGCCCTTCATTTCCATAAGAAAAAAGCTGACTTAAAGACAGCTCTGATCTTCAGCTAAAGCACCCGATAGTTCTATAAGCTCTAAATATAATTTTATTAAAGTCTTCCATCTAAACCGTCACTTTTATGAAATACCCCTTCTTAATCGATTTCTTCTCCTCCAAAAAAAATAAATGAATATTGAAAGGACCAATAAACTCGTAATTACATAAATACTATATGTTGACATATATAGTTCAACATTGTTCCAATTTTCCCCTAATATTCTTCCTAATGTGATAAAAGTAAAACTCCATATTAATGCACCAGTATAGGCGTAAACAACAAATTTTCTAAAAGGGAAGCGATTGACAGATGCTATATACGCTGTAAGGTGCCGTACCCCAGGAATAAAATAACCAAATAATAAAAGATAGGGTCCAAATTTCTTGAATAATTTCTTTGTTTTATTAATTTTTTGTTCGGTTATGTGAAGTTTCGGTCCAAACTTTTCTAATAAAGGCAACCCAAATTTATAACCAATAAAGTAGCTAAGCGAGATCCCCCCGCTCCTCCTACAAAGGCACTTACTATTGAAATTAAGTAAGATAATTTACCCTGAAACACATTGTAACCAATATATGTAAGAAGAACCTCGTCTGGTATAGGAAGTCCTACAATACCTCCGATTAAAGCAAATATAATTCCGAAGTACCCATAATGTTCTAGAAGGTAAGCAACATGATTTTCCACTTTCTCACTCCAACTTTTAGGTAATGTCAAACAATCATTTCTGATTATTTTTTATCAGCAGTTTTTAAATAATAAAAAAAGAAAATTTACTCTTCTTTGGGGATAATACCTTTAACATTATCCCCAATTTTTGATTTTCTTATTGCACTAAATTCCCCCTATTGTTTAAGTACATGCTTTCACAATCTCAATAGTGTACAGCCTTTTGAGACACAATCCAATCACATAAAAAATAGAGTTCAATATGTCTCATATGACCTGTATCAGAACGCTTATCGTTGTAAACAAGTTTTCCTGATGCTCCCCCTTATTCAAGAATATGGACCTGAAATGAAAATAAGCGCTTATCCTTGTTACAGGAAAGCTTCCTTTAATGGAATAGCTTGAATTTATCCTCATTCTTAAAAATTTCACTTATTTTAGTTCAACTAACGCACTCCTTTAGTTTAATTACGCTCATGCGGAAAGTAGTGCAATACCTTATCGGATTCCCGGCCTTATTTGGTACTAATAGACGGTTCTAATCATATTCTTATAAGAAAACAATAAGAAGGAGTGCAAAGTCAGTTGATAAAAGTTAGGGTTGGTTTACGGCCCATTGTAAGTAATATAAATTTACCTACTATTTTAAAGACAACTATACTTCCAGGTGACTCAGTTGAAAGATTATTTATTGCAACCCAGGTAGGAGAGATCTTTTACATAGGAAACGGAGTTATTAGGATTTTTTTAGATATTCGCTCGCGAATTTTAAAATTAGGTAGTTCTGAACAAGGTGTTTCAGGTAGGGGATATGATGAACGGGGATTATTAGGGCTAGCGTTTCATCCAGAATTTTATTATAACGGTTTGTTTTATCTTCATTATTCAGTAGCTGGAACACAAGGTCCAGGGGCCCTTACTGAACATTTTAAGCCTAACCCGTGTGATCCCAGAACTTTAAACCTAAAGTGGATAAATAGAGAAACTCAATATGATCATATTGATACAGTTGAAGAATGGATTTTACAATCGAATGGTCAACCTCAAAAACGACGGACATTACTTAACATAAGAAGACCATTTTTTAATCATAATGGTGTCAATAGCTTAAACTTTTCACCTGAAACCGGAAAACTTATTTTAACAACTGGAGATGGTGGATCAGGCTATGATCCATTTAATTTAAGTCAAGATGATATGGAGATAGCTGGTAAAATAATTGAAATTGATGTAGTTAAGAATATAATTAACGATGATCCACCCGTAGTCACACGTTTTAATGAACTTCCCTTACCTATTCAGGAAACGCTTACGGTAATTGCAAAAGGGGTGCGCAATATAACAGGCATTTCATTTCAAAGGTTTTATAATCAGTATATTAAATATGCGGGAAATGTCGGCCAAAATTTGGTCGAGTCGATTTTTTCATTCGTTCATTATAAACCAATACCGGTTACTGAGCTTGTTCAAGCTTCTTTCATGAATTCTGAAGCTGACAAAGAAGGATTCATTAACTTTGGCTGGCGAGGTTGGGAAGGAGCTTTTCCTACTTCGATTATAAGAGGCTGCACTGAAAATCAGACCTTGGATGAGAAAACAATTGCATATTACAATGAAGCAGTAACACTTTCAGCGAGTCGTCTTCAGCCTTTAACCAGTTATTTTCATAAAGATACCAGACCCGGTAAGTTTGGAGGAACTGCACTTACAGGAGTGCAAGCCTATATGGGGAATACAATTCCTGGTTTAACAGGAAGCGTTGTGTTTACCGATCTTGCCCGGAAGGAATCCCAACCTCGGGTTAGAGGAGCTTTAGCTTATACCACCGTAAGACCAAATGGTGGACAAAATGATTTTAGTGTGATACAAACCGATTATGATTTTGGGCCTCACTCAGCCTATTATGTTAGTTTGGGAACAAACCTGAATCAAACCAGCTTATATTTAGCGATTTATGGCTCTATGAAAGTGACTGATTTTAACCAAGGCACTGTTTTTGAAATAGTTCCATGAATCAAAACAATAAATTTCCACTTAATCTTGATAAATCGCTTACATGGATTTAATGAACCGAAATTACAACCGTGTGATGGAGAATCACTGAATTATAATCCTTTTTAATTTTTTAAAAAGGATTATAGCAATTTCAACCCATAACCAGCTATAAATGAAGGCAAATAAAAAGCCAAATATAAGAAATGAAAAGGAAACAGAGACGGCAGGACCTAAAACTGGAAAGTGAAAAATAACTATTAGACTCATAATTCCTAACATTAAAAGACTGGCACCAGTAGCAATAATACTTAACCTCATCTTAAAAAGGTGAAAAGATGCCCCTATTCCAAGTCCTAACAATCCTGTTGTAAAAGGAAATACAATTAGTTCCGTTGGCTGTAGGATGAATAACAGTATAATTGTCAGAAAGCAGGACATTGCTCCAAATGGAATGGAAAACATGGAACATAACAGGATAGGTGCAGTGGCCAGCGGACTTATAAAATATCCTATCCCTGGTAAAACTCCAGCAGCCTGCAGAATAGCAGCAATACAGGCAAAAATAGACACTAAAATGAGCTTCATCGTTTTTTTATGTTTATTGAATATTATTTGAGATAAACGAACCTCATCAGAAATAGGTTTAAAAAAATACACCTTTCCACCTCATTCTAAATGGTTTATGCGTTACCTTACATTATATTTACCATTTATTAGAGGTGGAACAATTATTATTAATCCAAGCATCAATATCCTCTGTAATGAAAAAATAAGCTTAATAAAAAACCTCTCTAAACCTTGATCGATCATACAAAGTAAAAAAGTCCGTTCGCGGAGGAAGTAAGTAATTTCCTTTGCCTATAAAAAAACAAGGCCTTATTGGCCCTGCATTTTATTCGACTATTACTTTCCCAAACATTCCTTCCTGGAAATGGTACCGACATATCAGTTCATATGTACCGGGCTGTTTCGGATTCACGTTAATGTTTTTTTCTTCACCTGGCTGGACCTCAACGTCAACTCCGAGCTTTTCAACTGTGAAGGTGTGCTCTTTACTGCCTTTGTTTTTCAATATCACCGTTGTGGCTGTTCCATTCGGAATAGTGATGACTTTCGGATTAAAGAAATCATCTTTCAACTCGACCTCAATCGATTTTCTCGTCTCCATAGGTTGATTTACAACACCGGACTCGGCAAATACACCGAGTGAGCCTAGTGTTGTCACAACTACAAACATCGCAAGTACACCGACCAATCCTGTTACCCACTTTTTCACAGACATTCGCAATCCCTCCTTTCCTCTATTTTTTTCTAATTCATGAAATATTATTACTATAAATTTGGTTGCGTGCTTCAGATAGTAACTTTTTTATCTGAAACAGTGAAAAGAAAAAGCTCGACTCTAATGACGATTTTCTGGAATCCTATTCTTATGCAACTAAACTGCCCGTTTAGCTCCATAAAAAAAAGAGCTGCCAAAGCAACTCCCTTATTGAAGTAAAGCACTTGTTATTTGAATAGTAGTTACCTCGTTTAATTGCTCTAACCACTCTATAAAATAGAGGTCTAAGATTCTTTTAATGAGTAAGTATTTACCAAAAATAATACCCATTGACATTCAATATCTCGTGCTATTCCTAAAGCCATTTCATTAAATCCTCCAGCTTCATCTTCCTCAAAAGCCACTTATGCAAGTCCTTGTATTTTCCCCTTCATTCTTTCAATGAATGGAGAGAAATTTCATGGGGATACTTCTGTTGGATATAGCGTATAAGTGCAGTGACAACTTGTGGACCGGATTCCACGAGCCTACCTTGTTTAAATGCAGTGAAGTTATCACCGCCTGAAGCTAAATAATTACTAACCGCTACTTCATATTCGTTGTTTGGCTGTATCTCTTGACCTTTCATGTCTTTCAGCGCAACAATGCGGTTGCCAATTGGAGCATTTGGGTCCCAATTATACGTTAAACCAACCGTTTGTAACCTATTTTCATAATCTTTCGCCCACTGCTGTTCTAAAGCAAGTTTTATTTGGTTTCCTGTTAAAATTAACTTACTGACACTATGACCCATAGGCAAGTCTGTATAAAGGTCTTCTACAGTGATGTCCCCTTTTTTAAAATTTTTCCGCATTTCTCCTTGATGGACAAAAGCTATATCTACCCCCATGGCTTCCCGCTCAGATTCTGCAATCATTTTCGCTAATGGGGATTCACCGTTTGCATCTTGATTTCGTGAGATTTCTTCAGGCATTTCTCCTATTATTTGATTAAAATAGCTCCCCAACCTTTTTCTATATTTATTTAGAAGAGCAACCGTTTCTTTATCTGGTTTTATTTTATGATGTGAAGTGACAATAATCTTTGCTTGTTTCTTAACAATATTTTTAGTATGTGGGTCAATTTCAAGATTTACTTGAGAAAAGGCTTTCCCATTAGAATAAGCTTGAACGATCAGTTTACCGGCTACAAAGGTATTGGCATATTCATGGCTGTGACCGGCAAAAATGACATCGACCTCATCATCGATTTTTGGAGCCATCTCCACTAAAGCTCCACTGGAATTTGCTCCTGACTGATCTGATTTAGCTGATTCATGTGCAAGTACAACAATTACTTTAATCCCTTTTTCCTTTAAAAGCTTAACGGTTCGGTTAATGACTGAAACTTCATCCGTAATTTCTACTTCTTTTCGATTTTCAGGTGCCACATACAGGTTGGTCTCTTTTGTGACGACACCGATAAATCCAATATTAATTCCGTCAATTTGTTTAATAACATACGGTGGTAACAAGGGTGTACCCGACTTTGTATCGATGATATTTGCAGAACTATAAGAAGTATTGGCTCCTTGAAAATAACCTGTTTTTTTATTGAAGCCTCCATAAATAAGACGTTTCATTTCATTTACGCCTTGGTCTAATTCATGATTTCCAGGTGTCCCGACATCAAAGTGCAGGAGGTTTAAAAACTCGATCGTGGGTTCGTCTTTAAATTGAGAAGAGATTGGAGGACTTCCTCCTACCATATCACCAGAATGAACAAGTAGTGTATTCGGGTTTTCTTGTATATATTTTTTTAAATAGGCAGCCAGGTATTCAGCCCCCCCTGCCATGGTTCCTGAAACCATTTGATATTTGTTTAGTTGGCCGTGAAAATCATTAACGCCTAACAATTGTACTTGAATGTGGCGGTTGGATGTGGAATGATTTGTTGTGGAATGCTTGGATGAGTGTGCTGTGATTTTATAAGTTACGAAAATGATGATAAATACCAAGATGAACAAAGAAGTTATGGCCTGAAATTTTGACAACTTCCGATCCCTCCCTCTGGATGTAAATTAAGAATAACTCTAGAATTTTATATCCGTATAAAGGGACCGTGATTTTTTGTTATATTTTATATAACGATTGTTAAATTAAGCCAGCATGTGCATATCTTTTTAAAAATGTTCATAACCCCATAGTGAAAAAAATGTTACTGCTAATTACAGTTAGTATTGAAATCTGCTCCGTTGTAAAAGAAGTTCAACAAAAAGAGTGTAAATCCTTAATGGATCAACACTCACGTTAGTGCAGTAACATTCAACGTTATTTTTTTAGGTTTTCCTTCATTAAAAAGGAAATTTTTTGCTCATCTGTATTTTGGATCTGTTCCAGCTGATTAATAACCAGCTCTTGCCGATGTAATGAATGGTTTTGACTTAACTTCGCTTTCCCCTCTATCTTGTTGATTTTTATTTTGAAGCCTTGAATTCCTTTGTTCATCCCAGCGAGAAAGCCAGCATCTAAATCTTGCAAATTGTATGAACTATCAGGGGCTTCATACTTCAATACCATGTCATCCAAGGTATCCGTTAACTCTTGTTCATCCTCAATAAGTTCAACTTCGCCGTATACATGAACAGTCACATAATTCCATGTTGGTACTGCTTGGTTCGTCTCATACCAAGAGGAAGAGATATAACAGTGAGGACCATGAAAGACTGCTAAGACTGTTTGATTTTCAATATCTTTCCATTGAGGGTTCGGACGAGCAAAATGACCATACAAATAGGTTTTCTCCTTATTCAACAGCAGTGGTAAATGTGTAGCAAAAGGCATGCCTTCATGCATTGAACACAATGTTGCAAAACCATTCTCCTGTATTATATCGTAGGCTACTGCTAATTCTTTTATTTCAAATTGTTTAGGGATATACATAAAAAATCTCCTTTCATCCGTCAATATTATTCCATTCACAATCATAGCGTCTTTTACTAAGTGCCCATCCTCATTTCTACCTTGAATACTCGAGAACCTCATCTGTAAAATATAGTATTATACAAACTGACATATAAAAAGGTACAATTCTAAATAAATAAACATGTCAAAGGAGATCTTAAATGATAAATACCATCTTTGCTTTTAAGGAGGATTCTCCCAGATACAAACAAATTTACGAACAGTTTAAGTTATTTATTGAACGGGGTGACTTACTTGCTGATGAACAATTGCCCTCCATCCGTCAACTTGCAGATTCCCTTCAAGTAAGTCGCAATACGACATTAATGGCTTATGATCAACTTGTAGCTGAAGGCTATATTCGTGGAGAAGGGAGAAAAGGTTATTTTGTAAATGAATTAGAACCACTTTTATCCCATGAAGAGTTAATTCCTCATGATAAAACGCAAAGAGAGCCAGTAACACCTACCCTCATTGATTTCCGGGCTGGTGCCGTAGATCAAGCACATTTCCCTCTGAAAAATTGGAGGAGGATTGCCAATCTAGTATTAACGTTACAGGAGAGTTTTCAATATGGGGAACCCTTTGGTGAGGTGTGCCTACGTGAACAAATTGCCACATACTTACTCCAATCTCGTGGGGTGAAAACAGATGCAAATGCCGTTATTATCGGCAGCAGTACCCAACAAATGCTTATCAATCTTGGACATATACTGAAGGGTGATTTTCCAAGCATTACAGTAGAAGACCCTGGATATGATGGCGCTAGGGAAGCTTTTCAATTCCATTGTTTTACGATTGAAACGTTACCAGTTTATGAGGCAGGTGCTGATTTTTCACAATTGGAACAAATCAAATCACGATTAATCTATGTAACACCTTCCCATCACAGTCCATATGGGGTAAGCATGTCCATTCACCAACGGCAAACGCTTATTCATTGGGCTAACACGATGCAAGGTTATATTATCGAAGACGATTATGATAGTGAATTTCGTTATACGCAACAACCATTTCCAGCTCTCGCTTCCATTGATTCTGCAAGAGTCATTTATCTAGGGAATTTCTCAAAGTCCTTTCTTCCAGGAATTCGTTTAAGTTATATGGTGTTGCCCGAGCCGCTTTTAAACCGTTATAAAAATCAATTTCTTCATTTCGAGAGTACCACTTCACTTCTAAGCCAACTCACAATGGCTAAATTTATGGAAGAGGGAGAATGGAATCGCCATATTAAACGTATGCGTCTTGTTTATAAACGAAAAATGCAGCACTTGGTATCAGTATTAAAAAAGCAATTCGATCAACATATATCCATTATCGGTAATCAGTCCGGTTTGTATTTATTAATCAAAGTACACCTGAACGGTTCAGAAGAATGGCTAATAGAGCGCGCTTCCTTTCATGGTGTTAAAGTGTATCCTACCTCACTCTACTTCATTAAAAATAATACCGATAAACCAATTATCAAACTTGGTTTCAGTAATCTTTCTTGTGAGGAAATCGGGCTTGGCGTTGAGCTCCTAAAAAAGGCTTGGGTATAATAAACACCCCGTAATTACAGCTTATGTCAAATAATGGCGGGGCAAATCATGGACTTTTAAAACACAGGTTCTTATTCCACTGACATGCCCCGTTAGCTTCATAAGAAAAGAGCTGCTGATCGTCACAGCTCTCTAATGAACTAACGCACCATGGACTTTAAGTACAATCCTTTACAAACTGAAGAGAAGCTGCCAATATGACAGCTCCGTTCCGTTCTTTAATTCTTGATAATCCGTTTCATTTCGGTCCTGACTTATTTTATATGCAGGCTGAATTTCTCCCGCCTTAATCTTAAATCCAACTATACCTTTCAGTTCACTTTTACATAATAATCCACCCTTCCAAAAAAGTTAGATGAGTGTTTTTGTCATTATAAAGTCCATTTGTTCCTCATCACCCATATAAAAAGAATGGGCACCAGTTTGAACAAACCCAATTTTCTTATAAAAAGCAATAGCATTTTCGTTTTTTTCCCATACGCCGAGCCAGATTTTCTTTTTATTACCTTCCTCCGCAATTTCCATAGCTTTATTTAGCAGATATTTACCAAACCCATGTTTTTGAAATTTGTTTTTTATATAAATCCTCTCGATTTCAAGTGATTCATCACCCATTTCTTCAGTCTGAGCATCATTGGTATTGACCTTTAAATATCCAGCGACTTGATTATTAAAATAAACAAAAAAGAATTGCGAAGAAATATTGGATAATTCTTTTTCTAATTGTTTTAAGTTAAATGCCCTTTCCAAATAGGCATTCATATTTTCAGGTGTATTCTGATGCTTAAATGTCTCATTAAATGTTTCATAACTAATTTCTTGAAGTTCGCGTGAATCTTTAAGAGTACACTTTTTAATATTTTTAGTCATTTAAATATGTCGCTCCTTTATATAATCAATAATTTCTCTTGTTTTCCTTTTTAACAAACTCCCAGTCTTTTTCTATATTTTTTCTTACTCTTTGAAGAAGATTGAAAATGGTTTCTACTTCTCTTTCGGAAAATACTTCTATGCAATGAATGTTATGTTTTTCTCCTTTCTTTTCAATAAAGCCATTAATTTCAAGTTCTTTTATAGCACAAGCTGCTGTTGTTCGATCTACTTTTATCATCTCAGCTAACTTTTCTTGAATGATTCCTCGGTTTTCCCATATTCGCACAAGGTACAAATACTGTCCTTTTGTAAGGTCATATTCTTTAAATTCTTTTTTACTTATAGAATCTAATGCCCTTGCCATCATTCCAATTTCACGAAGAATTCACTTCATAATTAACTCCTTAGCTTGGATTTTTGTTGTAAATGCAATAAAAATAGCATATATTAAATTTAACCTTACTTTGTTGCGTTTGCAACAAAAAAAATAAAGATAAAGGGGTCGAGCAAAGTGAAATATGTTTTTTATGTATTAGGAATTTTAATACTAACTCTTGGTATTTCTTTCACTATACAATCAGACCTTGGAACTTCACCATTTGATGCACTTTTGGTAGGACTGTCCATAAATGTGGGGCTTACTGTCGGAAGTTGGGAAATAATAATAGCTTTAATATTGATATTTTGTAATTCATTTTTAAAAAGGCAAAGACCAGAAGTTTTGGGGTTGTTAACAGCATTTATAACGGGTATTGGTATTGATATGTGGCTTTTTTTATTGCACAATTTGATAACACCTGAACTATGGTACAGCAAAGTTTTTTGTTTTGGAATCGGCTTGGTTACTATAGGATTAGGAACTGCAACATATTTGCACACAAATTTTGCACCGATTCCAGTTGACCGATTAACATTAATCATACAAGAATTAACTAGAACAAATATATTTTATTCGAGAACATTCATTTATCTCGTATTCTTGATAATGGCAATGATTTTAAATGGACCAATTGGCGTTGGAACTTTATTATCCGTTTGTTTAGGGGGGCTAATACTTAATTACTTTATGCCATTTACTGAAAAAGTATTAGACCGCAAATTAACACACTCTAGTCCATCACCAAATTATGATAAAGATAAAAACCATTCAATATAGTATGCTCCCTATTTTTCTTGTTCAACTAACCTGTCGCTATAGTTGCATAAGGGAGCTGTCTTTAAGGCAGCTCCGATCTTCTGCTAACGCACCTGTTAGTTGATTAAGAAAGTCTAGGCTTTCCCCATTCCAAGAACAAAATGCAATCCCTTTAAAAGAGGTGGATTAATGAGTGTTAGCATATATATAATTCTAAGGTTGTTCGAAGACAGGTAGGTGGTCTAGCCAGTGGATTTTATTCAATTAATTTCAGATGTAATCAGCCTAATGAAACCTACCTCCTATTTCAAACTAAGAATGGCAATAGAAAATCTAAGTTCTGAAGGATGGTTTAGGGAGCTATATGCGGATGCTCGGTACACTAAGGTTGTTTGGCATAATAACAATATTAAAAAGGTTCTTTTACTTCCTGGAAACATCGAGATGAGAAAAAGGCACTAGAATTTATCGAACTAGAATACAATCTTCTAAGAAGAATATAGCGCCTATAGTCTCCCTCCACTGGACTTCTCACTCGATACCTCATTATCGACAAATTAAGAGGTTGGTGTAGCTTTGAAATAAAGTTTGATCAAAAATACCTCGCAAACCCTTATTTTACGATAAATAAAAAGAATCCATTTTGAAAAAAGATTGATCAAAATGGATTCTTCTTTAGCAGATTTAAGTTTGGTTTTTATAAAAAAGTTTGATCATTTTCTACCTATGTTGTTCAACAATCGCGCCCGATTGCTGAATATGGAAAATGTGAAAAAGCTACAAAAATGGCACCTCAGCTATTTTACTAAAGCACCTAGTTAAAGAAAGTATAAAGAATTTTAAGTATTACACCTGAAAAATCCCCTTTTAATACTTCTTTTTCATACTTTTCCTTTTTTATAAATCACTTGCCTCCTTGCTTCGCTAATCTCTTAAATATGAATATTAATTTGCTATTCATGTCAGCATTATTATTCCTTTAACCGCAATGAAATTGACAAATCCTCCAGCCGTACCGTTATTCTAATGCCATTTCGAGATCCTTCCATATATCTTCTACATCTTCAATTCCAACCGAAAAACGAACGAGTCCATCATAAAGACCTGCTTTTTCTCTTTCTTCTTTAGGGATTATCGCATGTGTCATCGAAGCTGGATGTTGAATTAATGTACCTACATCTCCTAGGGAAACTGCTAAAGTACTCAGTTTTACAGAATTCATAACTTTAACACCTGTTTCGTATCCCCCCTTCAAGACAAAAGAAATCATTGCTCCAGGACCTTTCATTTGTTTCTCCATGATATTTTTATCTTCAAAACTTGCTACCCCTGGAAAATAAACCTTCTCTATAGCCTTATGTTTTTCCAAGCGTTCAGCCAAAATTTGTGCATTTTCTTGTGAGCGGTCCATGCGAATGTGCAATGTACGTATCCCTTGAAAGAGAAGCCAGGCATCCATAGGGGCCAAATTTGCTCCCATAGTCTTCTGCACTTCTTTTCTCATCGGATCAATAATTTCCTTGCTGGAAATCACTAGTCCGCCAATAAGATATCCATGACCCGACAAATATTTTGTTGCACTGTGGACAACAATATCAATGCCGCATAGAATAGGATTTTGTAAATATGGGGACAAAAACGTATTATCAACAATAGTCAAGATACCCTTTTGCTTAGCGATCGCCGCTACACTCTTCATATCCACTAAGGAAAGCGTGGGATTAGAAGGAGTTTCAAAGTAGACCACTTTAGTTCTATCTGTAATGTGTGGTTCAAGCTCTTCCCCTGTCTTAAACGGTACAAATGTTACATCAATTCCAAATTTCTTTACTGTTTTGGATAGAAATGCGTGCGTCGCCCCATACAACGCTGTGTGTGCAACAACGTGATCTCCTGCCTGCAAAACACCCAAAAGGCAGCCAGTTATAGCAGCCATTCCAGATGAGAAAGCCAAACAACCTTCACCAAATTCCAATGCCGCTACCTTCTCTTCCAGTTCTCTTACATTAGGATTTCCCAGGCGTGAATACATAAATCCTGGATCTTCTCCTGCGAAGCGTTGTGCTCCTACTTCTGCATTATCAAAAACAAATGTTGAAGTCATATAAACAGGAGAGATGTGTGAGCCATGCCCTGGATCTTTATTTACTTTTACTAGCTTTGATGAATAGTTCATTATTATTATGCCTCCTAATTTTAGTAATCTGGAATGCTGCCGTTTTTATTTCTTCCCATTAGTTGTATGCAAATCTTTATATGCAAAAATTATGCCAATTCTGTAAACCTTATAAAATCTACAGTTTTAATATTAAAATTCTTTATTTATTTTCATTTTTGGCAAGGTGCACTGCAAAACATAGTAATTATCGAAATTACCAATTTAGCAATATTGATAATATTTTTCTAAAATTGAAAAGAATTTAGCTACCCTTCTAACTTCTTGGTATTTCATTTTGCAGACAAGTCACTGTTCCTTCTCCTGCACTACCTAAGAAAAGGAACCATGCTCAAATATCAGCATGGTCCATTGTTATTATTCTGTATTTTAAAAAACTACTCGCCTTTTGCATTAATGCGGGCTGCCTAATAATTTGCCGACTGCATAGATTTTTTCAAGAAGGCTCTTATCTAAAATATGGTTGCTTTTTTTGATTCGCTGATAAAAAAAGTTAAAATTTCCCACAATAAACTGATTGCGGCATGTATAATGATAGATAGAAAACTCACCATTGTATTGTAGCCAAACTGTTGAATAAAAAGGAGTGGCAATGTTGGAAAGGAAAAAAATCTTCTATTGGATCATCCCGATGCTATTAATTGTCTTTTTAGGAAATGCTGTGTACGCTACAGAACAACAAGAAACATCTAAAGTGAAACAATCTTCCGCTTTAAAGGAGCAATTCTACCTAGAAGATGTAGTAAAAATTTACGTACCATCTACATATAATGTTGACCAACCAATTGATAATACTCCATATGTTAACAAGTCGTTAGAAGAATTCTCAAGAATGTTTGGAGGAGCAACAGCGATCGATGGGACAGGATCGTGGTTATCTGATGATAATCAATTGGTCAAGGAGAAAGTAACGATTGTATATAGCTATGCAGAAGATTTGGATAAGAAAAAAATTAATCAAGTAGTTGCCTATGCCAAGTCTCTAAAGGAAGAGATGAAACAATCATCAGTGTCTCTTGAAGTAAATGGGAAGATGTATTTTATTGAATAACTGATGTAAGAAGCCTAGAGATTTTATATCTCAAGGCTTTTTAGTCTTTAAGAATAAGAGTTTATTGGTGAAATGAAAGTTCCAATAGGGTAAGCTGTCCGTTGTTTATAACGAAACATAGTTTTTACGTGAAAATTCCTGCTGTTATTCAATTATCTGGCCCAATTGTTGAACAAAGGTCAAACAGCACTCTTCAACTATCCTGCCCCGATAGTTCCATAAGAAAAAGCTGCCTTAGAGACAGCTCCGATCTTCAGCTAACGCACCCGTTTGTTGAAGATGATTATTATCGGTAATTATTGTGAACAGGGTTAAACAATTCTTCATAAGAATTTCTAACAAGTGAAAAATTGTCTACATTATAGTGACCGTGAAGGGTTTCATTGTGATGAAGGATTATTTGTTTTGCAGATAAGTTTTTGGAATCAGAAGTAGAATGTCCATCACCAACTAATGTCACATCAAAATGATTGATTGTTGCTGTTCTAACAGCTGTATCAATACAATGTTCCGTCTTACATCCCATTATTACAATATGATCTACATTGTTTTTACTTAAATGTTCGAGTAATGGAGTGCCATAAAATGAATTTGTGGCAGCTTTATCAAATATGATAGCAGTTGATGGTACTTTAATATCCCTGTGTATCTGGAATCCAGGTCCTTCTCCTTTTGAAACATCTAAATCTCTTATAAAAACAACGGAGATACTTTCATTTATCGCTTTTTCAATTACAGTATTAATGTTATTAACGATTTTTTCTTTCTCAAAGACTCCTTGTTCTTCTTTATTACCTTCTATTAATTCCTGTTGAGCATCGATTATCAGTAATGTTTGTTTCAATATTTTCCCCCCTAAAGTTATTAGCAGTTAGTTTTTCCCTGTTTTTCATTAAATATCAGATAGTATTTTAAGCACTTCTTACTAAGCTCTTTATATTTTCGTCAAAAGATTTACTAATACCTTCTTGAACTATCCTGCCCCTTTAGTTCCATAAAGAAAAAGCTGCCTTAAAGACAGCTCCGATCTTCAGCTAACGCACCTGTTAGTATGGTGCGATTCTTATAAAAGAATCGCGCGTTTAATGGAAGCAAATTCATTTTTTGTTCATAATCTGCTTAACTACTTATGGAGACGTTATATAAGAATATATCAATCATTAAGATCTATGTTGCTTTTCTTACGTTAATAGAGAGCATTCTAAATAACAAAATAGATGCAATCAATGCGATGATCCCATTAATAAGGAATGAAACTTCAGCGCCAAATATCTGCCATAACAAACCTGTAAGCAAAGAAGCCGGAAATAGACCAATCCCCGTAATCATAGCATATAAACCAAGTGCAGTTCCTTTACTTTCTGGATTGGATATATCAGCAACCAGCGCCTTTTCGACCCCTTTAGTAAAAGCTGAATACAGCCCATATAATGTAAATAGACCGATTAAACCAATCGTTGTATTTACTTCCGCAAAACCAATATATACAAATCCATATAACGCATATCCTACAGTTAGTATACCCCTTCGTCCGTACCGATCTGAAAACGCTCCGGAAATATATGAAAATAAAGACGCAGTAAGGTGAAAGAGTAGATATAATAATAGAACATTGGCAGTAGAAACTCCTAAATCTGCTGCTCTTAGTAAAAGAAACGAATTTGATGAATTCACAATAGTAAAGAGAAAAACAATAAACAATAATTTTTTCACATTCGGATTTAGAAGTTTCACGTCAAGTTTAGGTTTCGTGGTAGGCGGCATTTCTTTAACTATTGGTTCATACTTTCTTTCCTTTATGCCCAATAACAGTAACCAACCAATAATTACAGGGATTAAAGAATACAGGAAAACATCATGAATGTTTTGATTTCCATTCATCTGTAATATGAAATAAGCAGTTCCAATCCCGATAGAAGCACCCAACATATCCATCATTTGATGTAATCCGAAAACTCTTCCTTGTTTATTTTTTCCTCCAGACTCAGATATAAGAGCATCTCTTGGAGCCGTTCGTATCCCTTTTCCCGTACGATCTATCAGTTTCCATATGAAAACGCCGACCCAGGAACTTGAAATAATCAAAGATATTCTTCCTAAACCTGATAAGCCATAACCAATCAAAGCAAACCCTTTTCTATTTTTCAAACGATCCGAACGACGACCAGAGAAAAATTTCAAAAAACTTGCCAAGGTTTCTGATAAACCATCTACAATCCCAATAATTAAAGGGCCTGACGAAGCAAGAATAATTGGTATTAAAGGAGTCACCATATAGGTGCCCATATCTGTAAAAAAACTAACGAAGCTTAATATCCAAATGTTGCTGTTTTTCAATTCGAAACCGCCCCTTAAATATAAATTGCTGATGATCAACTCTGGTAATGAACTAAATCACCCGTTAGTTCAAGTGAACCACTTCACAATAATGAACAATTTACAAATGAAGAAATATTAATAAAATTTCCCAATAAATGAAATTATATCATTTTATAAACTATAGAGTAAGAACCAAAATTTCTGAACGTTCAAAATATTTAAGTTTAATCATTGTTCTCCCCTTCCTTGTTTTTTTCATCATTTATTATGTTTTATTTCCTCTTCAACTAAAATGCCCGATACATTCCCTACTTCGAGTGTTATTGAACAATCGCCTTAATCATATCTTCGTCTTTAACCAACTTTATTTAATGCAACATCTTTATTGTCATTAACATTATCAGGTCTTTTGAATCGGTCACCATCTTCCTATTTAAATATTATTTGGTAAAAAATGTAGGTTGATAGCATTATTTGATTTGGAATGTATTGTAAAACATTTTATTTTGTAGTAATCTATCAGCGATTTAAATCGCACCGACCTAATAGCGCACTAGTCCATGGGTAATAAACAGCTGTTACTATTTCAATAAGGGAGGAATTGTAATGTCCAGGTTACACAAGCAATTATTTTCAATTGTCCTTGTCATGCTTTTGACCCTTGGCATCTTTGCACCTGTACAGACACAGGCAACTTCAGAAGGTGGAGGATACTGGGTCCCAGACGGCAAGATCAAGAAGGCAACCGAACTGATGAAGCAAGGTAAATCCCTCGGGGAGCTCGAAATCAAACAAGATCAAATCCAGCAAAAAGAAGGCATTCAGACATTAGATGAATTGATGGAAGTAGACCAGCAAAGTAAAGCGACATACAGAGCGAACTTGGCACCTCCGATCAAGACGGCGGTCGGATGGGTACCCCCGGAATTTGACTATGATCATATCCAGACTATAGATGAATGCCGGAGAAGTCCTGACAGCAGTTCAGAAACAGGGTATATCAAGAACCGTTATTCCTTCTGTTGGTCCCATGTTGCGACATATCAAGTCCCTGTAAAATGCATCGGAGGAATCTGTATAAACGCAGGAGTTCAATTTCAATTCACGGAAATAGGTTATGGTTCCAACCAAAGCCGGAACATGAGAATCTATTATACACTTGATGATATCATCGTGACCGATCCAGCTTTAAATGGAGCCAAGTTGAAAATCGATATGGTATGTGAATCGAAATTGAACGCAGGTGACTGTAAAGAGGATCCCGACTATCCACCGACGGAACGAACGATCGCCCACTGGAAAAACACGAACTTCGATACAGAAATCTTCACCTCAGAAGCGCCCCCAGCAACTGATTCAAATCCTGACCAGTTGGGATACATGGAATTTTGGCCGAAACTCACCCTTACCCATTCAGCAAGGAAATACAAAAAAAGCATAGATGGCATTAAACAGACCGTCCGTTATGACTCTGCAAAATACATGTTCGCTTTCCCAGATCAATATTTCTGGCAAGGAGCCGTATTCAGCAAAGCCACACCGGTCTTCAATGTCCCGATCACGAAACCGGAATTCGAAATGCTAACTGAAGCCGGCCAGCATTGGAAGGACGCTATGGACCACCCAGAACAGACAAAGCCTCAAATGGTTGGAAAGAAAATACCGGGAGCTGTAGGAGACAGCACACTGACACGGATGTATACAAAACGTCATCAGGAGGAATACAACCGTAATAGAAACAAGACAAGAAGGATTTGTGACCGGGAGTTCGGAGATGAGGATCGGACAGGAAAGCAGTGTGACGAATATCCTTTCGCTTCCACCTGGGAAGGTTCATCGACGAACGGATCGGATAATTTTTCTGTAAGAATGATTTCCGCTGATTCGAACGGTGCTGCAGGGACATGGCTCGGTGCCTGGTACGCCTATGACCGGATTCTGGATGGAGATGCTTTTAATGTGGAGGTCGAAGCTCCTGAGAAAATCGCGACGATCCAATCGGAAGGTCAGCCTCAGGACGGCCAGGATAACCGATCAAGTGATAACTTCACGATCGGGAACATCCCTACTTACGCGACCAAGTTACAATGGAAAATCGTCGACGGTCCTAAAGATGCAAAATTCGATGTCATGAAAGACATCAGCTTCGGTATCGACGAAACGATCTTCTATGACCTTACAGACGGGTCCGAGTCAGAAATCAAAACGAGTGAAGATTTCTACATCGCCAGACCGGAAAACACCGATGGAGAAAGCTTCACTGTCGAAGTCTATGCAATCCCTTAATAATAGAAGGTTAGTTGAATAAAAGACCAAGGCTAGTCAAAAGAGCTTGGAGACTCCTATCTAAGCTCTTTTGACTAGGTATTTATAGTGACTACTTCCACCATATCCCCGATAACGAAATAAACAAAAATGTATTATTCACAGATAACATTCCAATTAATTTTTAAAAGACTTCTTCAATGTTAAGCATCCTATTATTCTCAACACGCATTTTTGCATTTTCAAGCGAGTTAACAACACTTCTTAATTAATATCTGTATTAATTCTCTTCTACATTTATATCTCCTTTAGTTCTTGTTTCACTAATCTGATACGTTGTTTTTTCACAGCTACCACTTTTTCCCCCTTAATGACAACTTTATTTCTTGTTTTTTCCTCCTTTGTATCCTTTTAAGAGAAAGAAGTATGTATTACAATATATCAATAGTGATAAAATGGAATTTTAGTTAATGATTACATATCACTAATAGGGGGATAAGTAGGGGAATTTTCTGTAATTCACAGCAGTTATCATTTGAATCGTAATCATGGTAGTAACAATCTGCTTGTCGTTAAAATTTGAAAGAACCTTATTGCATATTAAATAAGGCCGCCCATAAGGAAAAACTTAAAAAATTAATTTTATCAGGTCATTATACAATCTTATGTATTAAGTTTGTGATCATTTTTTTGAAAATTATTTCTTTTTTAAAGTAAAATTTTGTTCTTTCATGGAGGTTCTAATTTGGCTACTAGAGTACCATTTTCATTTATATTAGTTATTGGTTTAATGTTATTTGCTCTATTTTTTGGGGCAGGAAATTTAATTTTTCCACCAATGCTTGGTCAATCAGCAGGAATGAATATTTGGTCAGCAAATGCAGGGTTTTTAATAACAGGAGTTGGCTTACCGTTACTTGGTGTGTTAGCACTTGGTTTTTCGGGGAAAGATGATTTACAGTCGTTAGCAAGTCGGGTACATCCTGTATTTGGTATTGTATTCACAACCGTTCTTTATTTAGCCATTGGTCCTTTATTTGCTTTGCCTAGATCAGGAAACGTTTCTTTTGAAATCGGTGTAAAACCTTTTTTGTCGGAAAATTCAGGCCCTCTACCTTTACTTATTTTCACAATCATCTTTTTTAGTATTACGTGCCTTTTTTCGATCAATCCCGCGAAAGTTGTCGGAATTGTCGGGAAAATATTAACACCAATCAAGATAACGTTCATTGGAATCCTCGTAGTAGTTGCTTTTAATCATCCAATCGGAGATTTTCAATCACCTATTAAGAATTATTCAGTTCAACCATTTTTTAATGGGTTTAGAGAAGGTTATTTAACAATGGATACGCTTGCATCTTTTGTTTTTGGCATCATCATCATTAATGCCATTAAAGAAAAAGGTGCTAAAACAAAAAAACAAATTATGGTTGTTTGTGCAAAAGCAACTGGAATTGCTGCCTTTTTCCTGGCAACCATGTATTCAGCTCTTTCTTATATGGGTGCTTCAAGTGTAGAAAAACTTGGGCACCTGGAAAATGGAGGTACCATCTTAGCAAAAGTCTCGGATTATTATTTTGGAGCTTATGGCGGGATATTATTAGGATTAATGATTACAGTAGCTTGTTTAACAACAAGCGTAGGACTTGTTACATCTTGTTCTTCATTCTTCCATAAACTATTTCCAAAGGTACCTTACAAAACAATTGCTATAAGTTTATCTATTTTTAGTGCAATAGTTGCCAATATTGGGCTAACACAGTTAATTGCTGTTTCTGTTCCTCTCTTAACAGCTATTTATCCATTAGCCATTGTATTAATTTTCTTGACATTTTTTCATTCTTTATTTAGAGGGAAAGCTGAAGTGTATCAAGGAAGCTTACTTTTAACATTTATAATTAGTTTATTTGATGGATTAAATCGAGCTGGTATACACTTTTCATCCATTAATAATTTTTTTAATGAAATTCTTCCTATGTACGATGTCGGACTAGGGTGGATTATTCCAGCAATTGTTGGAGGATTTATAGGGTTTAGCAGTAGCATACTACGAGGGAAATTCGGTCTTAATCCCCCAACTAGTAGTTAAATAAATATTAAAATAAGGTCAACCATTTCTGGTTGACCTTTTAGTCCGTTCTTGAAGGGTCACCATAACAATCATTTTAGAATCAATCTACTAAAAAAGGCAACTTTACGTAACCTTTTTTAGTACAATCATATTCTATTTATTTTTTACTTTAAGGGCCTTAATTACTTCTTCTGTTGTCTCAGCAATAAGGTCGTCGTTATAATCAGCATCTTTTTTATCACGACTTGAAAGTACAGCAAGGACAATAGGGTCTCCTTTTGATGGCCAAATGATCGAAATGTCATTTCGCGTACCATATGATCCTGCTCCAGTCTTATCAGCCACTACCCAACCTTTCGGCACTCCAGCACGAATTAACGCATCTCCAGTAGTATTTCTCTTCATCCAATCTATTAAAAGTTCACGTTTCTCAGTTGGAAGTGTATCTCCCAATGTAAAATCCTGAAGACTAGTAGCAAGTGCTCTTGGTGTACTCGTATCATGAGTTTCACCAGGATTAACTTCATTTAAATCTGGCTCAAATCGCTCAGGGTTGGTAACATTATCCCCGATTTCCTCCAATGCCTTTTTAAATCCAGTCGGTCCCCCCAGTTGTTTAAGAATAAGGTTTCCAGCAGTATTGTCACTGTATCGAAGAGAAGCATCAGAAAGCTCCTTAAGAGTCATCCCCGTATCAACATGCTTTTCTGTAATCGGATTATAATTAACAAGATCTTCACGTGTATAGGTAATTCTTTGATTAAGTTCTTCTATTGATTTCTGTTGTAAAAGTGCTCCTACAGCTAGAGCCTTATGAGTAGATGCATAAGCAAAACGCTCATCTGGATGATAGGTTACTGTTTGGTTTGTACCAGTATCCAACGCAAAGACACCAAGTTTAGCATCAAATTTTTCTTCAAGCTTAGCAAAGTGATGATTATTGGCAGTTGATTGTTTTTTAGGTTTAGTTAATTCAGCATTAACGTTATTGTTTGAACAACCTACAAGCGTTGCACATGAAAGAAATAGAACAGGTACAATTTTTCTGAATGCGGAAGTACTAAAAATGTTGCTCAATGATTTCATAAGATTCAACCTCTTTCTAAAAAATATTTAGTATGTATTCTCCTGGGATAGCAGCCGGATCTTTAACACTTGCACCCTATCTTTTGTTCATGATGTAGACCTCCTGATTTTGATTAGACTCTTGTGTACGAATTGAAAAAACCAAGGAGTTTTAACAGATTACATTTGTAGTCTTATTACATCTGTAGTACAGTATTACATATGTAATCAAATAAAGTCAATTCTTTATTTTTTCACCCTCAAGCCACTATAAATATGCTATATACCTTTTTTAAAAATTTAAAAGTCAAGAGAGTTGGTATTGAAGTACATGTTTTTAACTCATTTTATAATAGGTCTATTGGTGTCTTCATTTTCCGTTGCTGTTATTCTACTTATACGAAAATGGTTTGGAAGACAATTAACAGCAAAATGGTACTATCATTTGTGGATGTTTCTTTTTATGGCTTTAGCACTTCCATTCATACCTACTGATTTATATAATTTTAGTACTCTCTTTAGCGGTGGGGATTCATATCAGACTAATGCACCCAGCTCTAATATGAACATAACTGGAACTGATATGATGCAAGGCCTCCACCTAATACAAGACTTTTCTGTATCGGTCAATCGGCCGGACCTGTCCTTACTTAATATTGGAGTGATGGGTTTTTGGATGTCAGGGATGCTTTTATTTACCTTTACTATGGTTCGTGGATGGCTCACACTTAGAAGGATAAAGAATTATTCTTCTCCGTTTTCCAATCAAGAAGTTCTCGTGCTTTTCGAAGAATGCAAGAAAAAACTGCAGATTAAAAAATCAATAAAGATTGTTATTTCGAAAAGAGTCCAGTCTCCAATGATATTCGGACTTTTTCAAACATATATCGTCTTACCTTCCCAGTATGAAAACTGGCTTAGCTTGAAAAATTACGAGTATATCTTTCTTCATGAACTGAGTCACTATAAAAACAAGGATTTGCTGACTAATTACGTGATATTGTTCTATCAAATCATTTATTGGTTTAATCCCCTTGTCTGGCTTGCTTTTAGAGAAATGAGATTGGATCGGGAAATCGCATGTGATACATCTGTTTTACAGTTAATAGATGATCATTCATTTAGTGAATATGGAAATACAATCATTAATTTTTTGGATCTTTCAAAACGGTCAAGTAAGCTACAGATAGTGACACATTTAAACGGTTCGAAGCTTCAAATCAAAAAACGAATTGAACGAATTTCTGCCTATAAACATTCCACAAAAAAATCAATAAGAAAAAGCGTCTTTATTTATGTGTTGGCCAGTATCATTTTGACAATCCAATTACCTTTCGTTTCCGCATTTGCGACGGAAAATGACCGATACTATTTTAATAATGATGGAGTGGTTTTTGAGGATTTACATCAATTCTTTAAAGGGTATGAAGGAAGCTTTGTTTTATATAATCATGACGCACAGCAATATCGCATTTATAATGAAGAGAAAAGTACGTTGCGGGTATCACCTGATTCCACCTATAAAATCTATAGTGCCTTATTTGCACTACAATCAAATGTGATATCACCCGAAGAATCCACCCTTTCCTGGGATGGGACTAAGCAACCCTATGACGCTTGGAATATGGATCAGGATGTCTCATCTGCTTTACAAAATTCTGTAAACTGGTATTTCCAGGAATTAGATCGTAGAACAGGATTTGAAACAATCCAATCCAATCTACAAGCGATAAACTATGGAAATTCCGATGTATCTGGGGAATTGGGTGAATTCTGGCTCGAATCCTCATTGAAAATTTCTCCAGTCGAGCAAGTCCAACTGCTGCAAGCCTTTTATTACAATCAATTGGGATATAATGAAATGCATATCCAAGCTGTAAAGAAAGCACTACGCTTAGAAAAGAGTGAGGAAGCTCGCCTATCAGGAAAAACAGGTACAGGAACAGTGAATGGAAAAAACATCAATGGCTGGTTTATCGGGTATGTAGAGACGAAGAACAATACTTATTTCTTTGCTACCAATATTCAAAATGAAGATGATTCCTCTGGAAGCAAGGCGGGAGAAATTACTTTATCAATTTTAAAAGATTTAGGACTCTATAAAGAAAACGGAGGGGAGAAAAATGGAGAAAAACATTCCTAGCATATCAGAATCAGAATGGGAAATCATGAACGTGCTTTGGGATAAAGCCCCTCAAACAGCAAATGACATCATAGGTTCCTTACAGGAGAGTACCCATTGGAAGCCGAAAACCATACGCACTCTTCTCGATCGATTGGTTCAAAAAGATGTAGTAGGTGTCAATAAAAATCTAAGAGTTTACACCTTTTACCCGCTCTATACACAGGAAGAGTGCCAGCGTGCCGAGACTGAATCATTTATCAACCGTATCTATGGAGGTACACTGAAATCCATGCTTGTCCAATTCATTCAGGAAGATACCCTATCTGATGATGATATCAATGAACTACGCTTTATTTTAAATAAGAAACCTAAAAAGTAATAATATTAAAAAAGCGATTTGGGATTTTTCCAAATCGCTTTTTTCCGTCGAAATAGCTGAGGACATATTTCTCATGTAATTACTAAACTCCCCCGTTTGTGCCATAAGAAAAAGGCAGCCCCAGCAACCTGCCTTATTGTAGAGTTGACACAAACTGTGAAATAATGAAATCTAAAAATTTATGAATATTTTTTTGTCCTGTAATAAATAAATAGACTGTTTATAAGTTGTGTAATAGCTCCTAGTCCTAAATAAACAAAACCAAATATGGAAACAGCCATTCCTTCAAAACCTCCTACAACTAAAAGGCCAGATACAAAATTAATAATGCCTAAAAAGATGAAAATAAGTGGACAAGCAATGGCTATTCTTTTTTTGTTCTTTGTAAGGGCTATTCCAAAAGTAACTAGAAGAATAAAGGTTATCAAGTAGCTAGTATAAGAAGAGAATATAATACCCATTAAATCACCTCTTTGGTAATGATTAGGTCAATAGCTAATTTTACCATTAAAATACAATTAGGTTATTTAAATACCAATAATTATTATTCTATTTTCATTATTTCGTATTTATGACACAGGACGAAGACACTACACTTAAAGAACCAACCTCCCTCAATAAACTAAACACAATCTCACGATTGCTCTAGAATTCTTAGGATTTCATAGTCATACCATTAACCGTTATCTATGTAAGCTCGGCATTACTCCTCAAGGATAGGGATTTATCGAAAAAAGTGTATGCTAAACTAGCCAATCATAGGAAAAAATTGGTTTAAGTAATGTTATGATCGCACTTTAGGATATCCACATGTCTCATGGAGGTCAACCCTCCCATGTCTCACAGAGTCGATGCTCCTACATTCCTTCGTTCAACCTTTCCATGAGGTGGATGTCGGTCATGCTGCCCCACAGGATCTAAGCCCTCACGTTAGTTGCTTTGCCGACTAATCCGTGCTTCACTTTTAAATAAGTGTTAATTAAATGACCGTGTAACCTTAAAATTTAATGAACTATGCGACTGTTTGATGGACTACAAATGTTGCCATATGAGGGATATCCTTTAACATCTTGTCTTCTTGAAACGTAAATTGTTTTTTACCGATTGAAAACAGAATTCGAATAAGCTTGTTACATAAGGCTATCAGAGATTGCATTTTCTTTAAGGGATTTTGAGAACGTGTTGTGTAATATATATGAAGAGCTTTAAAAGCCTTGTTCTTTGCCACCAGTATCATGGCTGCCCGGAATAAGAGAGCCCTCAATTTCTTTCGTCCCCGTTTGGTAATCTTGGTCTGACCTTTGTGCTTTCCGGATGTGTTTTCTTTTAAACTTAAACCTGCTAATTTTACGATTTGGCGAGGATGATGATAGTCTCTGAGGTCGCCGACCTCTGCGAAAAAACCTGCTACTGTATCTCGACCGATTCCTGACACCGCTAACATCTGTGTGACACCTGGGATATGGTCTAATAACTGATCTAATTCTTCGAATTTCATTTGAATAAAATCATACTTCTCTAGTAAAGCTCTCAACTCTAATTTCACCATAGCTGCCCCTTGACGAATACCAATCGAACGATTGGCTGCTTCTTTGAGTGCTCGTATCTTCTTTAAGCCTATACTGCGTTTTACCACTTGTCTTAAGGAAAGTAAGAGCTCTTCTTCCGTATAATTTACAAGTTCATGTGGCAAGGCTTCTAGCTTTAGAAAATGAATAGCTGCCTTGCCTTCCCAACTTTTGAACACTGTCAAAAATTCGGGAAAGTAACGATCAAGCCAGTTATGAACTTGTCCCTGAACGACCTGTAAGTCAACGTTGAGAAGATCGCGAAGTTTTTTGGCCACTCGGAGTTCTGCATAAATTCCTTGTGGAATTGTCGGTTCGGCGTATCTTCCGTCTTTGACTAATTGTGCGATGACTTTTGCATCTTTCACGTCATTCTTTGTAGGTGAATTATCGTCTAATTCTTTACTTCGTTTAACATGTAGTGGATTGACAGATACGAACTTAATATTATTCTCTTTTAGAAAATGAGCTAGATTTAACCAGTAGTGACCGGTTGGCTCCATGATTTAACTTACACTCTTTAACAAGTTGGTTAATCCAATCTAGAAACGAAAGAAATCCTGCATTCGTATTTTCAAAGAAACACGTTTTACCCAGTTCCAATCCTCTAAAATCCTGTGCTCTCGCGACATGATTGTGCTTGGCGATATCTACTCCGACAATTAAGGTTTCAGAAGTAATTTGAGTGATTTTATGATTTTGGTTATAATTCATTGTGAGACCTCCAAATAGATGTTTTGTCCTTTTTTAGCTGGCCAGCTTAGGACACATTCATCTTATCAAGAGGTCTTTTTTCATTCAAACCTCATTTTCAGTTATTACAGGAATGCTGCCCCGTAAGAAAAAGAGCTGCCTTAAAGACAGCTCCGATCTTCAGCTAACGCACCCGTTCGTATTATAAGGTCATCCAGAAAATATTTCTGGTTGACCCTTTTTTATATCGATATATGATAACCGTAGCCGGGGTAGAACGTCCGCACCCGTGGGATTTGATCCCGTCAACTAAACAGTTCGCCCCCTACTTGTAGAAACATGATTGAGGCTGGTTGGGACTATGATCTCGTATAACAAGCGAAGCTATGATACTACAAGAAGGAAATGGGGTACCGGTGACTTTATATTAGGAGGAGATAATTTATGAATCCAGTTGTTGGTCTGGATGTGGCAAAAGGGGAAATTCAGGTTCAAGCTTTCTTGGATAAAAAGCAGCCTTACAAAAAAAGCTTTAAAGTAGCACATACTCTTGAAGGGTTAGCTAGTCTTCTAGACTTTATTAGAGAAGTAGAAAATGTATCCGGGGGACGGCCTCCCATTGTATTAGAATCCACTGGACATTATCATACACCAGTTGTCCAGTTTTTCGAGGATATAGGGTACTTATTGATTATCGTAAATCCACTCATATCGTATCGAGCTAAGAGTTCTAGTTTACGCAAGGTAAAGACAGATGTTATTGACGCTCGTCATCTCTGCGAGCTGTATTATAAAGAGGACTTAGAGCCGTATAAACAGCGAGGAATCCAACTCTTAAACTTACGTAACCTTACAAGACAGCACGAAAATATTACAGGCCTGTTTGTACAAACTAAATTACAATTTCAAGCAATTCTGGATCAAGTGTTTCCTGAATACCGTGGGGTTTTTGGTGACTTACATTCATATGTTTCTTTACTAACCTTACAAACATTTCCTACATCACAAAAAATCCTGGATACTGGTGAAGAGACAATCGCCAAGAAAATAAAGGAATTATGTAAAAGTCGTTCGCAAAAATGGGCAGACAGTCAGGCAGAAAAACTGATGGCCGCCGCAGCTCAAAATCCATTTCAGAAAAACTTATATCATAGTCTGACCTTAAGCCTGGATATGTATATTAATATGCTTCTTGAATACAAAAAGCATCTATCCAAGCTTGAAGATGAGATAGATGCTTTAGCAAAAGGTATTGAAGAGTGTAAGATTATCCAATCGATCCCTGGTATCGGTGAAAAAATCGCTGCCACGATAATTTCTGAAATTGGGGAAATTGATCGGTTTAATCACCCTAAGAAACTGGTTGCATTTGCTGGAATCGATCCAAGTGTTTTTGAATCTGGTACATTCAAAGGTACTTTAAATCGGATTACCAAAAGAGGTTCTAGTAGGCTACGACACGCCTTGTATATGGCTGTAAAATGTGCCATTCGTGATTGTCGCAAAAAGAAAACGACAGATGAAATCATTCCTCGTAACAAGCGATTACGAGAGTTTTATGATAAGAAACGTGGGGAAGGAAAGCCCTTTAAAGTAGCCGTTATAGCATGTGCCAATAAATTCTTACATTGGATTTATGCACTTTTAAAAAGCAAATCGACTTTCCAAGATCTAGCCTAGTTTTAAAGTATAACTAAACAGCCCAAAACTTTCCAAACACAGAACCTTGGACGGTTATTTGGTATACGCAAATTTAGTATATCATGAAACTTTTTAAGTGTTTATTGAAAAATGTTGACAAACTATTGGCTGGTTTAGTTGAATTTCTTCACAAACTTATATTAGTTCGCAACTAAGATTTAAGAACATAATTGATAAATTCTGTTTTTGCTTTAGTGTACGCTTCACGATCATTGCTATATTTTTTTGCTAAATTTCTTTTAAGAATAGCGTATTCATCAATAAACTGCTGATTAGTCCGTAATAAATCACGAAAAAGTAGCTGATTATCCCACCGTTCTTCTCCCTCAAGTAAAATATGTAAATGTACTACTCGTTTGTCGTTAATTACTTTCACAAAGAATCTTTGCCAAGGTCGATTGTCCATGTTAGGTGGTACATAATTCCAGTCGTGATTAGCTAACAATGAAGATATTTCTTTTATTTTTTGAAATGAATCAATTTTAGCCATTAAATCAATGATTGGTTTAGCTGGTAAATTTGGAATAGATGTACTTCCATAATGTTGAATTTCCGTTATGCCGAAAGTTGAAAGAAGATTAAGAAGAAGTGCTTTTTCCTGATTACCTTTTTCTACCCACTTGGGATTTGGTTCGACAATGTCTATTGTCTCATTAGCCCAAACGGGCCATGTGGTTTCATCATGAATATCTTTCATTTTACTCTCCCTCAAGATTTTAATTTTTTCAGTTTCAGAAAAATCTTAGTACCTGCATTCTTTTACAAACCTGCCTCGATAAAAGAAAAAGCTGCCTTAAAGGCAGCTCCGATCTTCAGCTAACGCACCCGTTAGTTTAAGTACATTTTCTCACAAATAAGAAATACAAGCTGATTTTGTTGATTAAGCAATCATTAAATACAGCCACCGTATTTAAACACACGTTTTCTTTCGTGATAAAAACAAGAGGAGCTAATAAAACTCTTCTTTATTTTTTTTCATGAAAAGCTAAGTTTACAGCTAAGGCACCTAAAACAGATGCCATGAACCAACGTTGAATTTTAACCAAAAAAGGTCTTCTTCCAACCCAAACCGCGACCTGCCCAGCAAATAAAATAATTAGTAAATTTACAGCAAAGCTAACAAAAATTTGCACCGTTCCTAATTGAGCAGTTTGAACAAGCAGTGAACCACTTTTAGGATCCATAAATTGAGGTAAAAGTGAAACATACAAGACCGCAATTTTTGGATTAAACAAATTTGTCATAAGGCCCATAACATATAGTTTTTTTGGTGACTCTACGGCTAAATGCTGTGGCTCCAGGATGGAACTTGCTCCTGGTTTTATTGCATTCCAAGCTAACCACAACAAGTAGATAACACCTAACCATTTAATGATGTCATACATTACTGGAACTAATTCGAACAAGAAGGATAAGCCCAACATTGTAGCGATGATATAAATCAAAAAACCAGTAATTACTCCTAAAAGAGATATTATCCCGTCCCTTTTACCTTGCGAAATTGTTCTAGATATTAAATAAATCATATTAGGACCAGGTGAACAAACCATCCCTAAAGATACTAGAGCAAAAGCGCCTAATGTTCCTAATTCCATCATTAAATCGCCCCCCCTTTTCAATCATCACTATACAGGTTAAATAACGTAAATTTCTTCTAATGTACGGTCTCCTCTAAGGCACTTGATGAGGGAAATTCATCTTTATATTCTATAAAAGTCTTAATCATTAAATCCTGAATTAATGGTGCATCTGAAACTTCTGCAAAATATAATATCCCTCTCTCTTTTGCAATAATTATACATTATAACCCATTTAAGTTCCTCCTTAAAAAACAAATAAGGAGATGTTTCGATATGTCAGGTTGTGCCGGCGGTCATGGATATGGCGGCTTCTGCTAAATAGTATAAGAAAAATCTGACCTTAATTGGTCGGGATTTTTTTATTTAATCTAAGTATAATTAATATTTTTATAGAGCTATTCTGCCCCGTTAGTTCCGTAAAAAAAGGGTTGCCGCAGCAACCTCCCTTATTGAAGTAAAGCACCTGTTCATTCGAATATAGGACGCATAAAGCTTCTCTCATAACTTAAAATACATTTAGTCTCTTCTGCAAATTTATATGCTTCTTGACATTCTGCATCCAATGCCATTTTTACTCGGTACTCTTCATATGCTGCTAAACTTGGGAAAGTGAATAATGCAAAAGCAATATTATTAGCACCCTCATGTGGAAGGAAATAACCCTGATGTGTACCGCCTAATTTATTAACTAATCGAATCCACATCTTACCGTATTCCTCGAACTCATTTAATTTATATGGGTCAATAACATATTTCAAATAGCATGTAACCATTTTAATCCCCCTAAAAAATCTATTTTTTTCCATCACAACATATAATTCGACTAACCTGCCCCGTTAGTACAATTGGTTACTCCATGTACTTCCACCTCTTTATCCTACTAGTAATTCAATCAAACTCCACCCTCTTTCGAGGTGTAGCTTTTAAATAAAGTTTAATCAAAAATATCTCGCAAACCCACATTTTACGATAAATAAAAAGAATCTATTTTGAAAAAAGATTGATCAAAATAGATTCCTATCCAGAATATTCCAGTTTGATTTTTATAAAATATTTGCCGGTGAAGCACAGGCTTGTTTCAGAGATCAGCCCGGCCGGGAAAGTCATGGAGAGCTGGCACATTCAATTCGAGAAGGCAGAATAAAATATTTGCCGAATTAGCCATCAGCGCGCCTAATGGATCATCCATCCTGCAAGATCGGACGGACCGGCCGGCTTCTTATTGTTGGCGGAGCCGTCACGTGGACGAAGCATGCCGCCAACGAGACGAAGTCCCTGTTTCCTCGTCATGAATCGTCCGATCTGCGTACCTACATAATTCTGTGTACCTGGAACGACATACAGCTTCCCGTCCTTCAATGCCCGAAGCGCAACTTCCACGACTCGCTCCGGTGTGTCTTTCTTACCGACGGCGGCTTCTTCCGTGCCTACGATGTTGAAGAAGCCGGTGTCCGTCGCTCCGGGACAAAGCGTGAGAAATTGGACGCCACTGTTGCGGTTTTCCCACCACAAGGCTTGGGTAAACGACAAGACGAAGGCTTTCGTTGCTCCGTATACGGCCATATAGGGAAGGGGCTGAAATCCGGCGGTCGATGCGACATTGATAACGGCCCCGGAGTTTCTACACAACATATCCGGCAAGAACAAGTGCGTCATATCTACAACAGCCGCAACATTGAGCATGACTTCCTCATGCTGGCGCACGCCTGACACTTGTTCAAACAAACCGTGCGTGGCAAAGCCTGCGTTGTTAACCAGCAGTTCGATCTCTAAATTCAGAAGTTGACATTGCCGATATAACTCGCCTGGCGCGCCCTCTTTGCCAAGATCGGTAGGAATCACCTCGACCTTGACGCCGTGCTTCTTTCTAAGCTCCGATGCCAGGTTCTCCAGCTTGTTTTTCGATCGGGCTACGAGTACAAGGTCGCCACCCTCTTTGGCCAATTGTCGGGCGAATTGCTCTCCGATGCCGGATGAAGCTCCCGTGACAAGCGCCCAATTTCCTTTTATGTTCATTGTGCAACTCTCCTATCTACTTTTTTATAATTAGGAAACAGTGTTACTTTGTCCTTAAAAATAATTCCTGACTCTCATAAGAGTCAAGAATTGAGATGCGTTCCAGTAACACTGTTTCTATTTGAAATCATTGTAACTAAGCTTTTTAAGAAAGTCAACATCGTTTTTTGAATCGTTGGTTTTTGGCATCCCTCGCAACATTGACAACGGTCCGACAATTATATTAAAATTCCTGTTAAGAGCTGGAAACATTGTTTCTTATCAAAAATGTATTAATTGAGGGTGATAGCGATGACAGATCAAAATAATTCCTTCGATGCAAATACGCAAAAGTTGGAAACGTATCAGGAGGCTCGCTTGAAAAATATTGAAAATCTTCGAAAGCTCGTCGTCGATGCTGCGGCAACGATTTTGTACGATGAGGGCCCTGAAGCTGTGACGGTGCGTAAAGTTGCGCAGAAGATGAATTGCTCTACCAAAATCATATACAACCTGTTTGTCAATAAAGATGGACTGGCTCAGCAGCTTTATCTCGACGGCTGCAAGCTTCTCGCCAACGAATTCGAGGGAACGCCGCGCGCTGACGATCCGATGCAGCAGCTGTTTAATTTAGGCGAAACCTTCTGGCAATTCGGACAGCGTTACTCCGGTTATTACAAGCTGATGTTCGGAGGAGCCTTCGCGGATTTCAAACCAGACGAGGAGAGCATACACGGCACCGTAACAGCCATGCGGCAATTGTTGACGGTAATTGGTAATGCGCAAGAGCAGGGACTGATTACCGGTCCGTATGACACGGAAACCGTCGTCCGTATCTTCTGGGCGTCGCTCCACGGTGTTATCCATCTTTACATGTGCGGACATTTTGGTGATGTGCAGTCCGCACATGCCGTTTACGAGCAAACGTTGTCTTTGGTTGTCGGTTCGTTATTTTCGAGTTGAGGCTTCTAGAGAGGGAAAAAAGCACCTTAGGGTGTCTTTTCTTTATTTTTTTAAACGTCGCAAATTTATTTCAAAACGACACGAGGGTATTTTTTTAATACCAGCAACCTTGATAAATGAATAAATAGAAAGGGCATGTTTTGAAAAAGTTGAATCAAAACATGCCCTTATACTATTTAATTGGATTATTCTTTTATAAAAAAGTTTGAACATTTTTATGTTCCTTAATGAACTCCCTCAGTTTAATAGATAATGCTCACGAATACTCGCTTATTCGCAGGATTTCAAACCACATGGTATAGGTTGCTTTAGATGAACGAAAGAGATAGGACCGTTTTGATAAGATGAGGGCCGATTGAAATAGGAGACGCCCCATCTTAAAATTTTCCCTTCTTCACGTAGTTTTTCCATTCCTTCAATTGTTTCCTCTAAAGGAACACTTCCTCTCCAGTGGAGAAGATATAAGTCCAAGTGGTCTGTTCCGAGTCGTTTTAAGCTGTTTTCACATGCTTTTGAAATCATATCTAAACCTGCATGATGGGGATACACTTTTGAGACTAAAAAGACTTCATTTCTGCGTCCTTTAATGGGCTTCGCCAACTAAGCGTTCAGAATCGCCATTTCCGTACATTTCAGCAGTGTCAATAAGTGTCATGCCTAATTCTACGCCGAGCTGCAAGGCTTTTATTTCTTTGTCTCTCACTTGGGGATTTTCCCCCATGTACCATGTTCCTTGTCCTAAACTAGGTAAAGAAGTGCCGTCAGATAGGGATACCACGTGTTTGGCTAATGCATTTTTAATTTCCGCTCTTTTCTTTTCATCCATTAGGCTCGACCCTTTCTTTTATGTATTTGGGTATCATAGAAGTAGAATGTTAACGTCTCTTCGTATACTACGCATATATTTAGAATTTCCGTAACCAACAAAGCCATTCTTTATTGCATGATATGGCCATTTCTGCTTCCGTCTGTGCAACAAAAACAAAGAAAGTGAGGAAGGTCTGTAAGTGTCTGACACTTTGAGTCAACCTCACCACTTCTATTCTAAATCAATTTATCAATCGACTTTGATATCAATGGATTAGATCAGATGAGCTCCTCCATCGATAAGAACCGATGTGCCAGTTGTAAACCCATTTTTCGCTAGGTAAACGTAGGTTTCAGCTATATCTTTAGGTTGAGCAACACGTCCAACTGGTAATTGCTTAGCGATCCCATGGTACATAATTTGTCTTTCATCTTCTGGCATTCCGCCGTAAAGAGGAGTGTCAACGATACCAGGTGATACCACGTTTACTCTGATAGGTGCCAGGTCTACTGAAAGTCCTCGTACTAATCCATCGATTGCTGAATTAATGGAAGCTAGAGTCGTTGCACCTTGAGGAGGACGCACACCATATACACCAGAAGTTAATGTAATAGAACTTTCATTATTCAAGTATGGAAGAGCAGCACGAACCGAAATATACTGCCCCCAGAACTTACTATCAAAAGCCTCTCTTACTGTTGCAACAGGCAGTTCGCTAAAGTGACCCATTGCGCCTTCACCTGCAGTAACCACTAGGTGATCAAATTTTCCAACCTTCTTGAAAAAGCCAGCAACCTTTTCCTCGCTGCGAAAGTCGATTTCATAGCCCTCTACATTACCACTAAGCTTCACTTTTGCGTCAGATAATTTTGAAGCAGAACGGCTAGCAATAATGACTTGAGCGGATTCATCGATAAACGCCTTAGCAGCAGCTAAACCAATACCAGATGTACCTCCTAAAACAACCACTCTTTTTCCTTTTAATGACAACGAAATTCCTCCTTTATTCATACGTTTGTTTAACCAACTTGCGGATTCTGATTAAAGAATCCGCAAGTTAGATATATTTAAGTTTATACATCACCATTGTTATTTAGCTAAAAGTTTCAGTGATTCACGATTGAATGCTGGAATATCTTTTGGTTCTCGACTTGTTACAATATTTTTGCTGATAACAACTTCTTCGTCTTTATAATTTGCACCAGCATTTTTCAAATCGTTGCGAATGGATTTATAGCCAGTGATGTCGACACCTTTTAAAAGGTCTGTATCGATTAACACTTGTGGTCCATGACAAATGGCAAAAACGGGTTTTTCGTCTTGGATAAATGCTTTTGCGAATTCCCCAAAACGAATGTCTTCACGCAATAAATCGGGAGAGAATCCACCAGGGATAAGCAACGCATCAAAGTCTGCAGGATGAACTTCATCAATGGATTTATCAATTTTTACGGTTGTGCCTTTTTTACCAGTTACTTCGTTACCTGATTGTTTGTCAATCGTGATAACTTCATGACCAGCTTCTTTAAAGGCTTGTACTGGTTCAGTGTACTCCACATCTTCAAATAGGTTTGTTATAAGCGTAGCGATTTTTTTGCTCATGTTCATTAACCTCCTTAAAATCATAGAACAGAAGTAAAAATATTCATTTTCGTACCATGTTCTGATTATCTTCATTAGAAGTTGATTTTATCTCCGTTGTAAGCCGCAATATAGATTTTTTTCATATCCTCCACCGATACTTCTCGTGGATTGGACGGAGTACAAGGATCCTCAAAAGCTCCTGCGGCCATCTGGTTCAGGTGTTTTTCAAATTCTGCTTCTCCCACATGCTTCTCCCACATGCTTCTCCCACACCAAATTCCTTTACTGTTAATGGCATTTTTTCATCATCTCACCTGAAAATATGTATTATTCTTGATTCCTTACTATAAAACAGTTCAGCTAAAATCCTTTACAACACAGGAATATTATTTACCTTTTTCCAGAATGTACTCCTTTATTTCCTTTATGAACTGGATCATTGCAAATAAAAAGACCACAAGTCTTGACTTATTAAAAGTCTACTTGTGGTTTTTAATCCCCTCTTTTTAGAATGATTGCTATTTAATAGGTGCACTTTTATTGGCAGGAGTATCCATCACATTCTCCATATAGTTTTTACCCCATTCATACATGGAATCGAGTATTGGCATTAAGCTTTTTCCTTGTTCGGTCAATGAATATTCTACTTTTGGCGGAACAACAGGATAGACTTTTCGTTCAACAATGAGGTCTTCTTCTAGCTCGCGTAATTGGTTAACAAGCATTCGTTGGGTAATGCCCGGCATAAGAGCCTTCAGCTCACCAAATCGCTTCGTTCCCTCTTTTCCTAAATGCCACAAAATCAGCATTTTCCATTTACCGCCAATAACATAAAGCGTTAATTCTTTTTCACAGTTAAACATTTTTTCCTGCATACGTGACATTTGTTTCACCTCCACTTCTATATAGAATAACACATAGTATACTTTTTAACACTATGTAACAATAAAGTGCGTACTTTCACACTTTTAATATACACATTATACTAACACTGTACCATTGTTAACAAGAGCATTGGTTACGGTTGCCAGGAGAAATGAAAATGAACAATGGGCATTATTACTACTGTGCAACAAGCTTAAAAAATTATGAGGAGTGAAACATAGATGGAATTACAATTAGCATTAGATTTAGTCAACATTCCAGAAGCAATCGAATTGGTAAAAGAAGTAGAGGAGCATATTGATATCGTAGAAATCGGAACACCGGTTGTGATCAACGAAGGTCTCCATGCTGTAAAGGCAGTAAAAGAAGCATTCCCTAACTTAAAAGTATTAGCAGACCTGAAAATTATGGATGCTGCTGGATATGAAGTGATGAAAGCTTCCGAAGCAGGTGCTGATATCATCACTATTCTTGGAACGGCTGAAGATATGTCGATTAAAGGTGCTGTAGAAGAAGCGAAAAAACAGGGTAAAAAAATCCTTGTCGATATGATTGCGGTAAAAGACCTTGCTGGACGTGCTAAAGAAGTGGATACTATGGGCGTGGATTATATTTGTGTTCACACGGGCTACGATCTTCAAGCAGTCGGAAAAAATTCTTTTGAAGATCTACAAACCATCAAAAGTGTAGTTAAAAATGCTAAAACGGCCATCGCAGGCGGCATTAAATTAGAAACACTTCCAGAAGTCATAAAAGTAAATCCGGACCTTGTCATTGTAGGCGGCGGGATTACTGGACAAGCTGATAAAAAAGCTGCTGCTGCCAAAATGCAACAAATGATTAAAGAACAAACGGTTACAGCAGGTTAATCCTAAGATGCAGACGACTCAATATGTAGCAGAAATCTTAAAAGAGCTTAATCATTCAGCTGACTTAATCGCAGATGAAGAAGCTGAAAAACTCGTCAACGGGATACTTGAATCGAAAAAGGTTTTTGTCGCCGGTGCAGGCAGATCAGGATTCATGGCCAAATCCTTCGCCATGCGGATGATGCATATGGGAATTGATTCTTATGTAATCGGTGAAACTGTAACTCCCAACTTTGAAAAAGAGGATATCTTAATCATCGGATCCGGATCCGGGGAAACGAAAAGCTTAGTCTCCATGGCTGAAAAAGCAAAAAGCATTGGTGGTAAAATTGCAACTGTCACGATATTCCCTGATTCCACTATTGGACAGTTAGCAGATATCACCATTAAATTGCCTGGATCCCCGAAAGACCAATCAGAGGGCGATTATAAAACCATCCAACCAATGGGCTCACTATTTGAGCAGACCCTTTTACTTTTTTATGATGCCGTCATCTTGAGATTCATGGAGAAAAAGGGATTAGATACCAATAAGATGTATGGCAGACATGCCAATCTTGAATAAAACATAGTCCTAAGAATGTAATAACCAAAAGACCGCAGACATACTAAAGAAACTTTGCGGTCTTTTGGTTAGTCTTTAAAACATTATTTTGTTATTATTAACAATTATTCTAAAATTTTTTAAAAAGGAATGATAGCATGATTTCATTAAAAGGAAAAACTGCTTTAATTACTGGGGCAGGCAGAGGAATCGGGCGTGCTACTGCGATTGCTTTAGCAAAAGAAGGAGTTCATTTAGGATTGATTGGATTAACGATGTCAAATCTTGAAAAGGTAACCGCGGAACTAGAGCAATATGATGTGAACGTTTCAGCAGCAACAGCAGATGTAGCCGATCTTGAAGCAGTTCATCATGCTGTTGAACACATCAAATCAGACCTAGGTTCTATTGATATTTTAATCAACAATGCAGGTATAGCTAAATTTGGCGGTTTTCTTGATTTAACTCCTGAAGAATGGGAAAACATCATCCGAGTAAACTTGATGGGTGTATATAATGTAACAAGAGCCGTTTTACCTGATATGATTGAAAGAAAATCAGGAGATATTGTGAATATCTCCTCAACTGCGGGCCAAAAAGGAGCACCTGTTACAAGTGCTTACAGCGCTTCTAAATTTGCTGTTTTAGGACTAACGGAATCACTCATGCTAGAGGTAAGAAAGCATAATATCCGTGTAACGGCATTAACACCAAGTACAGTTGCAACTGATTTGGCCATTGAAACCAATCTTATTAGTGGAAATCCTGAAAATGTTATGCAATCAGAGGATTTAGCAGAGCTGCTTGTAGCCGGGTTAAAGCTTCATCCAAGAGTCCTAGTAAAGACTTCAGGATTATGGTCAACTAATCCTTAATTTGAGAAGCGATCGACTCTTCTTGTCTATATTGGATAAGAAGCAGGAACCTAGTTGTAAAGTGTACCCTTTGTAAAGGACATTTTTAAAAAAGGGATTAGGCAGCCTGAAGAAGATGATCTCTGTATTGTGGAGTGCCCCCTATCAAATAGACAGAAATAAAAAAGACTAATTAAGCAACCTGAGTTCTATATTGATATGGACTCAGGTTGTTTAATTTTTTCTGGAAGCGATGATGATGGTTATAGAATCGAATATACATACTTACAGCACCTCGAACCTCTTCAGAGGTACCGAAGGAGTTCATATAGAAACACTCCGATTTAAAGTGGCTGAAGAAATTCTCCATACAAGCGTTATCCCAGCAGTTTCCCTTTCTTGACATACTGGATTGCATTTTATATTTTTTCAAATAGGTTATTGTATTGGTGGGAAGTGTATTGGTACCCCTGGTCGCAATGCAGAAGAATTCCTTTAACATTCCGTTTTTTCTTTGCTTTTTTTATTGTTACTATTACAAGTTTTAAGTCGTTTCTCCGGCTGACTTGATAAGAAATGGTTTCATTGTTATAGAGGTCTTTTATGGCGGATAGGAAAAGTTTCTGTCTATTAAAAATCAAATATGTAATGTCAGTTACCCATTTCTCATTAGATCTGGATGCATGAAAATCCCTATTAAGAAGGTTTTTAGAAATGACATATGCTTCTTTCTTCCCGTAATAAGGTTTCCTTTTCCGAAAAGGGACTTTAACCCTAGCTCCCGCATAAGACGCTGGACACGCTTGTGGTTCAGGTTTAAACCGTAGGTTTAATCCAGCCATACATTTTCCTCTTCGATACCCATAGATTCCTTTGAGTTTATTGTAGCATCCTATAATTTTTTTCTTAATCTCTTCATCATCCAGTTGCTTTTCAGAAGGGGATATTTTACGTTTTAACCATTTGTAGTATCCGCTTCTTTAATGTAAGCGCTTTCTTTTATAATGATAATAGGTTGGGAGGCATGCGTGGCCGTCATAGTATTTGGCGTAGGTGGGGCCAATACCGGATACAGTACATAGAAGTAAACCCCTATTTTTATGAAACTGTTAAGCTTCTTACGAGGTAAAAATAGTACTTCATAAATCATGTTAAGTGCTTTGTCCCCTTTTTCACATACAACCCCCTAATTTGGTTAAATTCAGAGTGTTCCTTGGAAGCTTCCCTTAAAATCAATTATGTTGTTTTACAAAAAAAATCTTTCAATGTTTGCTAATTTTTTGTATTGTCGAATGAGGAGATGACTTATGGTAAAAGAAAAAAGTTCCCTTTACGATAAATTACCGTTAGGACTATTGGCTGGGTTTTATTTTGTAATAAATAAGAACATTGATAAAGGAATCTTGTCTGATGCCATGTATCATGAAATTAAATTAATGGAACAAGCAGCATTAAGAAGGGGGATCTCATTTGAATACCTACATGATATGGGTTCCCGGACAATTGAAGATGAGAAACTACTAAGAGAAACAACCATGCAACGCTAAATCGTAGAATAAGAAGTCCAATTTTTTCTAGTAATCTTCGGGGATGTAAGCGTTTTCCTATAATCATAACAATAGATTGGATGGCATGTGTGGCTGTCATAGTATCTGGCGTAGGCGGGGCCGATATCGGAAGAGGACTTAGAAAAAATTCCTTTTTTTGCTGAAAAAAATTACATAAACAATAAAAGTGAAAGATAAACCCATTGACTCCCAAGGGGTTTATTTTGGAAAACGCAAATTTACAACGTTAAGGAAATACCAATATTAAAAAGCCCAATTTCTCAGCATTAAATTGAGAAATTGGGCTTTTTTCCATACTGTAGATAATGCCTCGATTGTGGAAGATCGATAAATTTGAACAAAAAAGTGATATATTTCTACATCTTTGGGTGAATCATATCATTTCACAGAAACTTTACCTTGAACTTCAATTTTAACATCTGCTTTTTTCAATATATTTCCGACATCGCACCCTTTATCTGCTGCTTCTGTCGCTCTTTGTGCAGATTGAATTTGTTCTTCTGTCGCGCCAGCAGATAAAACGATGTGAGGATAATGGATAATTTTAAACTCATTATCAGATATACTTGCCTCAGAGTTCACTGTAAGTTCCGCCACAGGAAGTTTTCTGCTTTCAAGCACAAATGTTAGTGTTGCTGCATAACAAGTTGTTACAGAAGCAACGAGAACCTCTTTTGGATTTGCTCCGTTACCACTACCTCCTAATGATGTTGGAATAGCGATTTTTGTATCAAGATACTCCGCTTTAAGGGTTCCATTCCCTGTTACCCCACCATCCCAAATTGCATTCACATTTATTTTCATATCAGCCATAATTAACACTCCTTCAATATATTAATTGCATATATATCTTGCCTATTCACGTATGTTTTTACTCGATGGGTATCGCAAACACTTCGTTAAAAGACAAGAAGAACATTTATTACGTTTTAATTAGTACCTACCAGTCGGCAAAGGGGGATTATTTTTCCCCTTTGACGTGTAGAACGAAAAACACGCCTAGGCAATCGGTCAAGGGAGTAAGCACAAAAAGTTTTTGATGTTGCGCTAGCGCCCCTAATCAAAAAGTTTTTTGCCTCTTGATCGAATGAATGGCCGTCTTAGCTTCCTGCCGGAAAGGTTCGGGGGTCCTACCGGCTGGGAGGTTAGCCGGCCTGCGCTGTTTTACGATTTGGAAGGCAAAGGGAAAAAATAATAAAAAAAGCAGCCGCCCGGCTGCTATCCTTTTGATCTTTTATTCTTTTAATCCCTTAATCCTACGGTAGCCGGTCGTTTGGTATGGCTGCGGTAGCCGTAAAGAACAGGAACCTATGGAATGTAGGCGCAGCATGAGCGGTACAGTTCGTCGTTATCGAATCATTTAATGCCGAAGCGACACGTACAGATTGTCAGAAAGGGGTTCTTTCTTTCTGTACAGTCTGTAGTGCTAACCGCATGAAGTAGGTTCAATAAAAAAACGCCCATTTCCTAAAAAAGCCCCATTTATAAAAATTAGAAATGTTCAACAAACAAAATAATCTCATCGTTCAAGACGGGAATTTATGAAAATATTTATTCCATCCTTTTTCTCATATTCTGTATCTCTAAATTAATCTTTCGTATTTGCTTGTCAATTTCATCAATTTGAAGCTCAGTGGCTCCTTGTTTTCACAGCAAGTGCTGAAACTACACCGATGGACGACATGTTAGGGTCCTGTAGAATAGGAGCTGAAAGTGGTATAAATGCGGTAAGGAAACCGGCTGTAGAAGCAAACGCCGAGACGATTCCTCCAACATATGAAGCCATAATAAGAGCCGCAAGTACTGGTTCCCTACATTTGCAATCTGTTCAGTCATGTAATTCATCGTCCCGACTTTTTCCATAACGCCTACATATGTCATGATACCCGTTACCATGATCATTACAGACCATGACATTTGCTTCAGGATTTGATTTTGTTTAGACGGTGCCATCAACCCCAGAGCTAGACCAATCATCAATGCTCCAAAGCCCATGTTCATTTGGAAACAAGGGTCATAGTAATCAGAAGCCCGATACCGAAAAGGTCACAAGTTGATACCATATAGCTCCATGTTCTTCTTTATGATTAGTAATATTTTTCAAATCTCCTTCAATTGTGGTAGCAACTTCCAATCTGGCATTTGTAAAGTGTCTAAGTAAACGGATGCCACCGAAAGCTATAATCACGATGGAAATGTTCCTTAACGTATGTTTTCCGCATTTTGTTGGTAGGACCCCTTCTTCAGGTTTTTCAACTTCGGCAAAACCTAAAATATTATTTAAAAATTTTCTTGCAGTGTCCTCACTACCTTTAGGAGCAGCGAGCTGAATATGGTCAACTCTTTAACAAGTTGGTTAATCCAATCTAGAAACGAATGAAATCCTGCTTTCGTATTTTCAAAGAAACACGTTTTACCCAGTTCCAATCCTCTAAAATCCTGTGCTCTCGCGACATGATTGTGCTTGGCTATATTTACTCCGACAATTAGGGTTTCAGAAGTCATTTGAGTGGTTTTATGATTTTGGTTATTATTCATTGTAGACCTCCAAATAGATGTGTTTTGTCCTTTTTTAGCTGGCCAGCTTAGGAAACATTCATCTTATCAAGAGGTCTTTTTTCGTTCAAACCTCATTTTCAGTTATTACAGGAATGCTGACCCTTTAGTTGCATAAAGAAAAAGCTGCCTTAAAGACATTACACAATTTTTGATGAAAGATTAAAGGACACCTAATCTTTTCAGTCTTTTTTTTATAAAAAATGACCATACTGAGGATAAAAACATTAGAGGATGTTATAAAATGATTACACAGGAACAAGTGATGCAAGTTTTAAGTGGTGTGCAGGATCCAGAACTTCACAGAAGCCTTGTTGAGTTAAAAATGGTTAGAAACGTAAAAATAGAAGAATCAGATGTTAGTCTTGAGGTTGTATTAACCATTCAGGGCTGTCCCTTAAAAGCGAAGATTAAAGAAGATGTTCAAAATGCTCTTCGAGGCATTGGTGCTGAAAATGTGTATGTAAGCTTTGGGGCCATGAGTCCTGAAGAAAGAGCTTCATTAACTCAAGTATTGAAGAAGAATTCAACAACGGAAAGCGGGATGCCGTCGATGCTGCGCCATGATTCCGGGGTACGCTTTATCGCAATAACCAGCGGCAAAGGCGGCGTTGGGAAATCGACCGTTACCATCAACCTGGCTGCTGCCCTCGCCCGAATGGGGAAAAAGGTAGGAATTTTGGACGCGGATATTTATGGATTCAGCATCCCGTCCATGATGCAGATTAATGAAAAGCCGACTATGATCGGCAAAACTGCAATACCAGTTCTCAGTCATGATGTAAAGGTAATGAGCATGGGTTTTTTTTCAGAGGATAATAACCCGGTTATGTGGCGGGGGCCGATGCTGAATAAATGGATTCAAAACTTCCTTGCCAATACCCATTGGGGCGAACTGGATTATCTGCTTCTCGACCTGCCTCCAGGTACAGGAGATGTGGCAATTGATGTGGCTGCCATGATTCCGCAGGCAAAGGAAGTGATCGTGACTACTCCTCATAATGTAGCGTCGCATGTTGCCTCAAGAGCTGGGGTCATGGCGCGTCATACGAAACATGACATATTAGGCGTAATTGAAAATATGGCCTACTTTGAAGAAAGCGATGGAACACGGAATTACCTTTTTGGAAGAGGCGGCGGAGAACGCCTGGCTGAACGGCTTCAAACAGATGTAATCGCACAAGTCCCCTTTGCGAGTCCTGTACAAGCAGCAGGTTCTTCTGTATATGACGAAGACTCACTGGTAGGAGAGCTATTCCGATCCCTGGCAGAAGATGTGTTATATAAGGATGCTCAATAAAATGGAAGGCGATATAGATTTTTATATCGCTTTTTTTATGAAGGTTCTGGTTTCTTAGGGTATGGAACGTAACGTTAAACCCGGTAAGACTAAAGTATAACTCTAAATGAATTTTTTAGTGGCCATACGGCAATTTTAGTGACTAAAACTTCTTTATATCGCAATCTGAGCTGGTTTATGCTGACTGAGTCACAGCTTCAAGTACTCTCGCTCATATGTGGACTGCTATTTGGATTAACTCACAGCTTTATACAGCCAAACTGGCAGCTGCTCTTACCGCCTTGCCATAAAAAAAGGGAATTCCACAATCGGATTCCCTTTTCTCACGTCTTCTTTTAGTTGTCAAAATAGTTGAAAGCTCTGTCGTTCTGACAGTTTTCACAGACATGAAGAATTCTGGTTCTTTCTGATTCAGTTTCTTCTGTTTCCATTTCCTGCTCACTGCCGCATAATTCACAAATCTGCATAATCTTCCTCCTCTTAATGAGGTGAATTTTGGTTTTCCGTTTTTATATCGTAGCCTGAGTCTCTGATGGCCTGTTGAAAATCCTGGAATGAAGCGGCATTTTTATCATAGCCAATTCTTGCTTCTCCGCTTTCTTTATTTACATCTGCCCGGAGAATGCCCCATACACCGTTTAATGACCGAATGATTTCGTCGGAATCTTTTTCCGATAGCGGTCCATGAATCTTGATAAAACCTTGTTCTTCCATTACCCTTGTCCTCCTTCGGGATGAAGTTGCTGTGAAGGATGCTGTGTAAATGATTCACCCATGCCATGCAGGAATTCAACCATGGTTGTCATCGCCGCTTTGATTTCTGGATCTCTCAAGCTTTTACCTAATTTCCATAAGCTGTGTTTTTCATGGTTTTTGATGCTTTCGCCCATATTGTCAAGGCCTTTTGTAACACCGCCCAGCATAGATTGTAGCTGGTCAGGCTTTAAGGTGCCCATGAAATTGAAAAGGTAAATGGCATTTTTGATGGTGTTATGCATACCAGGCTGGTTAACTTGCTGCATGGCTATAACGCCGACGTCTGTACGATTTTCCAAAATGGCATGAAGCGCATCGAGAATCCCAATTTCCTGTAGATTCTTTAATATGGCAAGTGCAGAAAGAATCCCTTCTTTGTTATCAGCAAGAGCTTTTAATATTTCCCCGATTGACTGAGCTTGTTCTTCCATCGCATTTGGAACCTGTTTATTAATTTGCCTGATTGCTTTCGCCATATGCTTCCCCTCCATTTCCAAATAACTCTTCTATCGCTTGAAAATCGTCACGCTGCCACTTTTCCTCAACCCGAACGCTGATCTGCGGATTCCTGTTACCGAACCGGTGGTTATGCTTAGGCAATGGCGGTTCACCTGTTGCTTCTAAAATCTCCATTTTAACACCGATTTCCTTATATGCAGGAGTATGTGTAACTAGATCATGATAGCTACTTGTCAGGTAATTGACAGCTTCATCGTCCTCAAAGCTGTTCATCGTGAGATAAATTTCCTTGCCTTTAACCCGGTCCGTAACAAGCGTCCTTACTTTAACCTGTCCATATGGTGAACTTAATCTAACTAATGTACCGTCACTGAGATTGCGTTCCTCCGCCAATTCGTGCGATACCTCCAGCCATGTGCCAGGTACCTTATGGATAAGTCCTTCTGTCCGGTACGTCATATTCCCTTCATGGAAGTGCTCAAGCAAACGTCCATTGTTTAAATGGAGATCATATTCTTCTCCTGCCATATATGGAGGAGTCCAGTCAACAGCGAACAGCCTTGCCTTTCCATCCGCAAAGGCAAATTTGTCTTCATATAATAGAGGTGTATCCGTTCCATCTTTGTGAACCGGCCAAACTTGACTGTTAAAGCCTTCAAGCCGGTCATAGCTCACACCTGCAAATAGGACAGCAAGACTGGCTGCTTCATCCATAATTTCACTTGGGTGCGAATAATTCCAGTTGGCACCCATACGGTTCGCTACTTCCTGGAAGATCTGCCAGTCCGGTTTCGAATCGCCCAGCGGATCAAACACCTTATAGAACCTTTGAATGCGCCTTTCCGTATTTACAAATGTCCCATCTTTTTCAAGTGAAGGTGATGCCGGTAAAACAACATCGGCAAATTGTGCCGTTTTCGAGAAGAAAATATCCTGTACGACAAAGAAGTCTAATTTTTCAAATGCACTCTGAACATGGTTCGAGTTTGCATCCACAAGCCCCATTTCTTCTCCAAATAGATAAAGGGATTTTAATTTTCCTTTGTGGATTGCCTCTACCATGTGGTGGTTGTCCATTCCAGGATCTTTTGGAATTTCAACGCCCCATGCTTTTTCATACTTTTCTCTAACCTCGGCATTTCCGACTGGCTCATAACCAGGAAACCACGATGGCATTGTACCGAAATCACAGGCTCCCTGTACGTTATTGTGGCCTCTTAAGGGATAGGCACCTGTACCTGGACGGCCATAATTTCCCGTAATCAGCAATAAATTTGAAATGGCAGTGCTTGCGTCTGTTGCGCCGGAATGCTGGGTAATCCCCATAGCCCAAAGGATACAAACTGAATTAGCTTCATGAATCATTGTAGCTGCTTTGATTAATTCCTCCTGCGAAAGTCCGGTCATCTCTTCTGCGTAGCTTATGGTGAATTTATCCAGTGTTTTAATATATCCTTCTACGCCTGATACACGATTCGCCAGAAATTCTTTATCATGCCAACCTTGATCGATAATGTACTTCGTTACGGCAGAAATCCAGATTAAATCAGAACTCGGCTTAGGATGCAAGAGGAAATCCGCACGTTGTGCTAGCTCATGCTCTCTAATATCAGCTACTAATAATTTTTGTCCAAATAGCTTATGAGCCCGTTTTACACGTGTAGCGAGGACAGGATGAGATTCCGCTGGATTTGCACCAATTACAATAACCAAGTCTGTAGTTTCAATATCCTGGATAGTTCCAGAATCCCCCCCCAATCCTACTGTCCTTAAGAGTCCTGCAGTAGCCGGAGATTGGCAGTATCTAGAGCAGTTGTCGATATTGTTTGTTCCGATAACCGCACGCGCAAATTTTTGCGCCACGAAGTTTTCTTCATTGGAGCACTTGGAAGAAGCTATCACCCCAATGGATTCCGGGCCATACTCTTCCTTTATTTCCGTAAGCTTACTTGAAATCAGATCTAACGCTTCATCCCAGGTCGCTTCTTCAAACTCTCCGTTTTTACGAATCAAAGGCTTGGTTAAGCGCTGGTCACTGTTAACAAAATCCCAGCCCCATTTTCCTTTTACACAGGTGGAAATGCCGTTAACGGGAGCTTCATGGGTAGGCTGAATTTTTAAAATCTGCCTGTCCTTTGTCCATACTTCAAAGCTGCAGCCTACACCGCAGTATGTACAAACCGTCTTAGTCCTCTTAATCCGTGCTTTCCTCATGGCAGCTTCCACTTCTGATATCGCAAAAATTTCTTTATATCCAGGCTCCACTTCTTTAATTAAATCAACCATAGGCTCTAAAATTGGAGCCGGCAGGTTTGTTAAGAATCCTGCTTCACCGAGCATGGATGTCTCCATTAAAGCATTACATGGACACACGTTCACACAGTGTCCACAGGATACACAAGAAGACTCATCAATTGGAACATCATTATCCCAGATAACCCTTGGTCTTTCTCTTCCCCAGTCAATAGTTAAGGTTTCATTGACCTGTAAATCCTGACAGGCCTCAACACACCGGCCGCACAAAATACACTGATCCGGTTCATACCTATAGAAAGGATGGGAATTATCCGGAGGGTAGGGTTTTTCTCTAAATTCATATTTCTGATGCTCAATCTCTAAGTATTCGGCAGTATTATGGACGGTACAATTGCCGTTATTATTATCACAAACAGTACAATACAGTTCATGATTTTCTAGGATCCGTGACATCGCTTCATACTGGGCATCCTTAACAGACTTTGACATTGTATCAACCGTCAAACCTGGAACAGCCTTTGTCGAGCAAGCACGGACCAATTCCCCATCCACCTGCACAAAACATGTATCACAGGTTTGGATCGTCCCCAGATCGGGATGATAACAAATGCTTGGAATGTACAATTCATGACTTTGGGCGACTTGCAATATCGTTTGACCTGGCTGTGCTGTTAATTCCTTTTCGTCGATTCGGATGGAAAAAGAATGGTCAGACATGTGATTCCCTCCTATCTTGCTGCCGTTAAGCTGAATTATTTTATTAATTAAGCCATACACCAGCAAATGCTGTTGATTCATCCTAGTATTCCCAAAAAGGATATGAATAAAATAAAATAAAATATATTTTTACAGCCCTTAAAAATTATTCTAAAACCTCAGTGTATTAATCCTTTCTTTTTTGGCAAGTTTATAGGAGATGATTTGTTGATAGCGAATCGAGTCTACATATATAAAGAAATTTAACTGAAGGCAGGCGAACCGAAGCTATGGAAAAAGAAATTCTTTTGCAGCTAGTTCAATCAATGATCATGTCCTCATCAAAGAAACCAAAATACATGAGCATCTCTACGGTGAAAGTTGCAGACCTCCTAGAAACCTCCATCTCCCATATCGAAAAAGGATTGCAGGAACTTGTACAAGAAGGGCGCCTCCGACAATCAAAACTGGAACAGCCGCCGCACAACACCATTTACATGCTGCCATAATAGGGGACCGTCCCCACTTCACGAATTATTTCGAAGAGTAAAAATATTTTTCTCCCTTTCTTGACGTTTAAAAGAGCCCATCTTGGTGGGGTCTTTCTGATGTATCTTTAACAATTACCGGCTTACCTTGAGCTAGTCCGTTATCTTTCCAGTAGTCTGCCAGAAAAATCACCTTCCTCGCAATACCACGCCAGACGGTAGACGAAGCCGATATTGTTCGATTTATAGCAAAGCGGTGATTCTCTTTCCCTCATAATCCACTTTGACAATTCCGTTGTTAACGCAAAAAAAGAGCACCCTCCCCTCAACGTTTGTCTTGCATTAATTCCTTAACCTAAAACAATCTACAAATTAAAGTTAATGAGGATTTTGAAAGGGTTAAGAATTAGCAAAGAGTTTGAAGAGTTTGTAAAAAATTATAATGATACTCTTAATTATTTGATGAAAGATGAATATACATTAATAACCCTTTTGGAAGTAGAAAAAAATATTTATCTGAACGCCAAAAAGCTTTAGACGAGGTCCTAAAAAAGTTTAAGAAATAAGTGGGAATGTAAAAAGAATGTCGTATGACAGTTATTTGGAATATTTATTCAGAACAGAGATCAATATCTTCAGATACTATTTTTAAAATTTTTCGAGTCCACACGAACCAACTATTCATTAAAGGATTTTTAGTCAAAAAAGTATGAAAGACTGAAAAAACAGGTGTGCCGGAAATACATATAGTGAATAAGCCATACTATGGTGCCACTTTTTATAATCTGGTTTTTTTTCTAATACTTGGGGCTGGGAGTGATTAAATGAACCATCATATAAAAGATTCATTGGACAGACCACTAAGGGATTTAAGGATTTCCGTCATAGATCGGTGTAACTTTCGCTGTCAGTATTGCATGCCTGCTGAAATTTTTCATGATAATTTTCAATTTTTGCCTAAAAGTGAGCTCTTGTCATTTAAGGAAATCGTAAGGCTTTCTAAAATATTTGCAAGCTTGGGAGTTATAAAACTAAGATTGACAGGCGGGGAACCTTTATTGCGGAAAGACCTTACAACTCTTATTTCAAAGCTCGTCAAAATTGAAGGTATAGAAGATATCGGTTTGACTACAAATGGTGTTTTTCTGAAAAAACAAGCCGGGAATTTGAAATCAGCGGGATTAAAGAGGGTGAATATCAGTTTAGATAGCCTGGATGATGAACTTTTTAAGCAGATGAACGGCAGGGGTATCGGGATAAAGCCTGTCATAGAAGGAATAGCTGCTGCCAAAGAAGCAGGCCTTGGAGTTAAAGTGAATATGGTAGTGAAAAAAGAAACCAATCAATCCCAAATCCTTCCGATGGCACGGTTTTGTAAAGAAGAGGGCATTCAATTACGCTATATAGAATTCATGGACGTCGGACATACAAATGGCTGGCAGATGAAGAATGTACTTACAAAAAAAGAGTTACTCGAGATTCTCCAAGCAAAATTCGATCTTGAACCAGTTGAAGAAGATTATTTTGGAGAAGTGGCAAAACGCTTCCGGTATAAGGGAACTACAACCGAAGTGGGGTTTATAACATCCATGTCTGAGTCTTTTTGTTCCAGTTGCACTCGTGCTCGTCTTTCTGCTAACGGAAGTTTATATACTTGTCTGTTTAATGGAAAGGGGCATGACTTAAAGTCATTGCTCCGTTCCAAGATGTCAGATGAAGAATTGACTTGCTTCATTATTTCACTTTGGAACCGGAGGGAGGACCGCTATTCGGATGAGCGGTCAGCGGGAACAGTGAAAAAACAGGAAAAAATCGAAATGTCATTCATAGGCGGGTGACAAACAGTAAGTTCTCCGAAATCATAAAGGGATGGCAACGTTACCATCCCTAATTCAAAAATTAGAATATAGAGGGCTTATTTGTTTTCATACAATCGAGTAGGAGGTGGGCTTAGCCTCCGACCTCTCACACCACCGTACGTACCGTTCGGTATACGGCGGTTCAGTTTAAGTCTGACGTAGTTTTGTATATCGTTCATATAGATTGACTAACCCTTGGTGGTGCCAATAAACATTATTAAGGGTTTTGTCTAGAACAGGACTATGCGCTATGCGCCAAAAACCCTTTCTGCTATTTCCCCATTCATATGCTTTTCCAAATGGGACGCCTAATCCTTTGAGTTTCCTCACTCTCGTTCTTGGCACTTTCCATTGTTTCCATAGGCACATCCTGAGTCTTCTTCGAATCCATGAATCTAAATTCTGCAATACGTTCGGAGTATCAATGAGGGCGAAATACCCCATCCAACCTCTAAGGTATTGCTTTAACTTATTTATTCGGAGTTTCATGGGTATCAGTAATTTTCTCGAGGTCATTTCCCTGATTCGTTTCTTTACTCTCTTCACCGTTTGTTTAGCCAGTAGAACCTTCGGGTTCTTCTTTGACTTCGTGAAACTAAAACCGAGAAACGTTCTGTTCCAAGGGCGATCATACTTCGACTTCTCGTAGTTGACCTTTAGCTTCAGTTTATTTTCAATGAAGCTTGAGATATTTCCCATTGTACGTTTGGCGGCTTTTCGAGTTTTCACAAATATATAACAGTCATCCGCATACCTTACGAATCGAAGATTGCGTTTCTCTAGTTCTTTATCTAAATCGTCTAACATGATATTAGATAATAAAGGACTTAACGGACCTCCTTGCGGAGTTCCCTCCTCACTTTTATGAAAAAGTCCGCCTATCATAATGCCTGCTTGAAGGAATTTACGAATCAGTTTGAGAACTCGTTTATCTTCAATTTTCCGCTCTAACATTCCCATGAGCTTGTCATGATTCACTTTATCGAAGAACTTCTCCAAGTCCATATCCACTACCCATGTATAACCTTCGGTTATATAGGACTTTGCCTTTCGAACCGCCTGGTGCCCTTGTTTGTTAGGGCGAAATCCATAGCTATTCTCCGAAAAGGTTGAGTCATATATCTTGGTCAATATTTGGGCAATGGCTTGTTGAATGAAACGGTCTAGAACGGTTGGAATACCCAATAGCCGAACTCCGCCGTTTGGTTTCGGATTTCGATACGACGTACGGGCTGCGGTTGATAGGTACCCTTTAAAAGGGCAGTTTTCATGTTGTACCATTCGGTTGCGAGGTGCGGTCTCAGGTTTTGAACCGGCATTCCATCTACACCATGGCTTCCCTTATTTCTTTCTACACGCTTCAATGCCTGTATTAAGTTTTCCCTCTCTAGTATCTGTTCCATTAACATCGTTGATATCCTTTCCCTGCGTGGACGAGATGGTCTATTTGTGCCTTTATCTGCTCCGCCCTTTTGAAGTTCCCCGTGTATTCACCACTTCTTCCTTCAAATAAGTTCCGTTAGGAATTGTTTGCTTCTTCGCAAAATAACGAACGCCTAGTATCCGTCCTCCTCAATCTGTTCGGACCTTCCTTATCTTCTCGAGTAGACAAGTACTATGACCTCTGCTGACTTCTGATGATTCAGCTGTCCATCACTGGACAGGTTACCAAGTGTACTTGGCTGTCACCAGACCTCCCCGGGTAAGAGTGCAATCTTTCCCTCCATCTATCTGCTTCATTTACTCTGTACCACCTTCGGCAGTAAGGACTTTGTTTTGTTTCGCAAACTCATCCAATGATACCTAGCCTTATATGAAGTTCGTGTTCCTCAGACCGGAGGTTTGCCGCTTGCTTCCTTCAGATTCAACGTCACCATGGACACCCTTGCATTAAGCTAACCATTACTACTGCCTTCATGGTTCGGGACTCACACCCTATAGATTGCACCCATGCCGGGCGCACGAAAAAGCTGCCTTAAAGACAGCTCCTATCTTAAGCTAACGCACCCGTTAGCTTATTAAGAGGTACCTCCAACATTTTATCCTATGAACAGAGATGGAGCGGAAACTATTGTGTCATTTTCCTAATTTGAGCATAATGTGATATTACCCATTTAATTAATTTCCTCCTTAAAAACAATTAAGGAGATGTTTCTAGATGTCACGTTGTGAATCAAGTTGTGATGACGGTTTAGGATTTGGTGGAGGTTTCGCCTTTATAGTCGTATTGTTTATACTCCTAATCATTGTTGGAGCTAGCTTTGTCGGTGGATACGGCGGCGGTGGCTATGGTTACGGGGGCGGTTACGGAGGCTGCTGCTAAATAGTATGAAAAATGCCGACCTTTATTGGTCGGCTTCTTCAAATTTGATTCCTATTTCTGAGGAATGATAGTTATTTTGAACACTCTAAAGACGACAAAACGCGAAAAACTATGATAATACATTTTATGAAAAATAAAGCCCCGAATTTCCTACGCTTTAGAATCCTCAAGGATCTCATATCTTAATGAACTAAACCAGCTAATAGGATGTCAATATCTTTCTCTAAAATTTTCATTTCCCTTATGTTATACTATTTTTGGCCATGCCAAATAACCCTCCAAAACCCTTTTGGAAGGATTTTTCTCTGTTTCACAAAACCGTTAATTAGGCTAAATCTAGGAACGTTTCTTTTCTGCTTAATAAAGCATAAATCCAATGAAGCAACTTATTCATACAGGCAACGATTGACACTTTGGCAGGTTTTCCTTCTGATTTTTTCTTATCATAGAATGCTTTAAGTTTTTTGTTCCTTGAACTTCTTATGCCGCACAGTACGGCAAGATACAGAGAATGACGTAGTCTGCTCGAACCCCTTTTGGTAATACGATTAATGGTTGCCGTTAACTTACCCGAAGCGTGAACACTTGGATCTACTCCAGCGAAGGCAACCAGTTTTTTCGGATGATTAAACCGATCGATTTCACCAATTTCAGAGATAATCGTGGCTGCGATTTTTTCTCCGATACCGGGAATCGATTGGATGATCTTATATTCTTCCAGTTCATTTGCCAGGGCCACTATACGATCTTCCAAATCAGAAAGGTGTCCCTGGTAATGAAAAAGCAACTCAATATACATACGAAGATTGATTACGTGACTTTCATACACGCTTTTTTGAAATGGATTTCGAGATGCGGAATCCATTATTTTTTTTACTTTTTCCCATGCCCATTCACCTGATCGGCTAGAACAGAACTCTATAACACTCTCTGCTAGTCTACTTTCTCCGGCTGTTAATACCGCCTCTGAAGTAGGATATTCCTTTAACATCAATAAAGAAACCTTCGAATATAGATCCCCAAAAACCTTCCGGTATTCAGGAAACACTTGATCTAAAATGGTGTGAAACTGAAGTTTAGCCTCCACATACATATTCGTTACGATTTCCTGTTGTCTGGACAAATTCCGAAGGTCTAATAGCTGAATTCCTCTAATTTTATGAGGTTCTAAATCCTCTTTGTAATACAGCACACACAACTGATACGCATCGATTGCGTCTGTTTTTACCTTCCGTAAACTGGTCTTCTTTGCCTGATAAGAAATAATTGGATTTAGTAAGATATATAGAATCCCTTGTTCCTCCAAGTATTGAATAACCGGAGTATGGTAATGCCCTGTAGATTCTAAAATGACCATAGGCATCTGCCCTGTCACCTCTTCAATCTCTTTTAAAAAGTCTAAAAAATGATCTAATTCCTCTTTGATGTGCTTCATTGAAAAGCTCGTCCCATACGGTTTAGATTGATCTAAAAATGCCTGAACTTGACTCTCTCCTTTTGCCACATCCAGACCCACTACTGGATTCATTGTTTTTTCCTCCTCTACTTACTTACCAGTACCCCTAGTCCTCCATGTAGTGTCATAGCTTCGCTTGTTATACGAGATCTACGTCCCAACCAGCCTCAAACATGTTTCTACAAGTAGGGGGCAGACAGTTTACTTCACGGGATCATGTCCCACGCACCCGTACGTCCTACCCTGTCTACTGATATAATAGATTCTATTAAAAAAAGGTCAACCAGTAAAAACTGGCTAACCTTATAATACGAAAGCACCCGTTAGTTGAAGAAAGTTTGTGCTTTTTTAGTCGTCATATTCATTTTCATAAGGGTTTGCATACAAATCAATATCAATTTCAGCTTTAACACTATTTGCAAATTCAATCTGTTCGTTATCAAGATACAAACCCGGTGAATCTCCATTTTCCATAATAATAACGATGAAGATTTTACATTCCAGTTTATACTTTGCTTTTACCTGATTTAGTATAGCTGCTTTATTTTTTAACGGTCCTAAAATCTGGTCCATTTGTTCCTTCACATCATAGGATTCTTGATAGCCCGTACTTAATTCCCAGGCTGTTTCTTTTCGATAAAGAGTTTTCGTTGAAATAACATTTGGATTATGAGGTCTTACAATGACTTCACCCTTTTTATAGGTTTTTGTTGGTTCAATTTCAAACGTTTCGGTCACATAATCTATTGGAAACTCATCTCCATACAAGCAGAAATAAACCATTACTTGAGTTTTGTCCAAGTACAAATTCCCCTCCCATTTTCCATCTTTTCTATTGAAATTATTATATCACCCTTATACAACTAACCTGCCCCGTTAGTTGCATAAAGAAAAAGCTGTCTTAAAGACAGCTCCGATCCTCAGCTAACGCACCCGTTACTTCAATAAAGAAACTAGCTATCACAGCAGCTACTAACAAACAACGAGTATTATTATTCAAATTTAGATGAAGAATGGCTCACGGCTTACTATTGGTTATGCTCCTGAATTTATACAGAGAGAGTAAGCTAGACAGAATATAGATGGTGTTGGAACTACTATGATAGTAAAGGGACTTTCTGGAACAACGTATACAAGTGTAGGAGATCCACTAACTAGTGCCCAAATTAGCATAGGGCATAATGGTTCACCATTTACTCTAATTTGTCTTATATCATTTTCGATGAGAAGCAATTCCTCGATTGGTGGTATGTGCCAGCCACCACCAAAAACACCTTCACAACTGTTAGGATTAAGAGGATTAGTAGCAGTAGGAAAATCTTGCAACACATTGATTAACCCAAATTGAAATCCATTAGCAGCGTTGAATACATCCCCGTTAATTTGTTGTCTTCGCTGTTCGCATTCTGGTGGTTCATTCGGTTGTGTTGCAGGTGGACACACAGGTGAAGATGAAGGTGGAATGTTAATTACTGGATTTACATTAATCGTTGGATTGAATGTATTCGTATTCGTAGGGTTGTTCCGTATTTTGTTCTCATTTTCATTTTCGATTGCACAACAACATACGCTTGATTTACATTTCTTACAATGTTTTGATCGATCACCCAATTTATAAACACCTCCTTTATATTTATCAATATAGTATATGGACAAGCTACTATTGATGTATCAGCAGTTAGAGAAGGGGATTCGCCCGTTTTATATGGTGGGTTATTGCAACTCCGATAGTTGAACAAGGGTATATTTTCTTTAATTTTAATGTATGATAATGTAAAGAATCGCACGTTAAAAAGGCCGCCATTTGGCGACTTTTTTATGGCGCTAACGCACCCGTTAGTTAAGTACAATACTTCACAAACAAAAAGAAGATGCCTGGTTAAAGCATCGTTAAGACCTAAAAGTAATTAATACTACTTCTCAGATATTGCCTTTCTCGCTATTTCTTTATCATCAAAATGAATTGTTTTATCTTTAAATTTTTGATTGGTCTCATGACCTTTTCCAGCTATTATAACAACATCATTTGAAGTAGCCTCTTTGATAGCTTTATAAATAGCTTCTTCTCGATCAGCGAGTAATTCATATTGTAATGAATTAGACTTTTTCATTCCTTTTTCTATGTCATTCATAATTTTAATAGGGTCTTCTGAACGTGGATTATCAGAAGTAACAAAAACAATGTTACTGTATCTGCTAGCAATTTCTCCCATAATTGGTCGTTTTCCTTTATCTCTATCCCCACCACAACCAAAAACAGTAATTACTTTTCCTTTTGTGAACTCTTTAATTGATTTTAATACGTTTTCTAAAGCATCTGGTGTATGAGCGTAGTCAACTAAAACAAGATAATCTTGTCCTTCATCCACTATTTCCATCCTGCCACTTATACTTTTTAACAAGGAAAGACTAATTCTAATATTCTCAAGGGGTATTCCTTCAATTAACGCTGCTGTTATACCAGCTAATGCATTATAAACATTAAAACCCCCTACTAATTGTAAGTGTATTTCAATTTCTCCTTTAAAAGTAATAAGTAAAAACCGAATTCCTTGCGATGTCATAGTGATATTTTTTGCAGAAACATCAGCTTCATTGTTGATTCCGTAAGTAATAACTTCCACTGATGATAATTTACGAAAATGTTCAAAACTTGGGTCATCTGCATTTAGGACAGCGTATTTTTCATCTTTAGATTTAAATGTATTTCCGAGTCTAGAGAATAAAAGGCCTTTAGTATTCCTATATTGTTCCATTGTGCCGTGATAATCTATGTGATCTTGAGTAAGGTTTGTAAATATAGCTGTTCTAAAGTTACACCCCATTACACGCTTCATGTCTAACCCTTGAGATGAAACTTCCATAACACAATATTCTGTGTTGTATTCCCTCATTTCCCTGAGATTTCTTTGTAAAATTGGGGGTTCCTGTGTATTTATATCTGTGGGATACATGATTCCGTTAATCTGAATGCCGTTATTACCCATCAGACCAGTTTTAAGTCCGTAATCAGTGAAAATTTTTTCAATAATGTAAGAGGTAGTGGTTTTGCCGTTCGTTCCTGTTATTCCAATAAGTTTCATCTCATGTGAGGGATGATTATAAAAATTCGAAGCAATAACTGCCATTGCATGTCTTGCATCTTTAACAAATATCTTTGGTACATCAATATCAACATCACGTTCGACTAAAAGTGCTACTGCACCATTCCTTATGGCACCTTTTGCATAATGGTGTCTATCTTCAAGAAATCCCTTAATGGCTGGTACACAGATAAACAAATTCCCCTTTTCCACTTTCCTTGAATCCATTTGTAATCCTGTAATTTCGACATCCATATTCCCTTCTATTTCTTTGACCATAAAAAGGTCAGCTATCTCTTTTAACTTCAAATTAGAACCCCTCTCAATTAATTATATTTATAAACTTTTATTGGCAATTTATTCTTATATTCTACATTCTTATGCAACTAACCTCCCTCTATAAACATTGATGTATCAACGGTTTGCACCACTCGGTGTATTAGGGTAATTATTTTTCCATTCCACTTTTAAACAGAGTATTGAAATTCTGGTTTTTATTACTAAATTGAGCATACGCTTCGCTAAAACTAATGGAAATCATTAGCTATTTTCTCCACTATGTGATGCACAATAGATCTCTGCGAAACTTATGATGACGTACTCTCCCATGTCTCTTAGCGTCATTTGCGCTTACATTCCTTCGTTCGGTCTATTCATAAGGCAGAGGCCTGCTAAGCTGCCCCTGGGACTCTTGGTCTTAGTTTAGTAATGTTGCTGGCTTCTCCGTGTCATCCTTCTTGTTATAAATCGATAGTTAGAAATGCTTACGCTGCCTCTGAGAGGCAGTAGAGATCCTTCATCATATTCTGCTCATTAAAATGGACTTTCTTTTTACAAATACCATGCAATACTTTCAACAATTTACCACAGAGTACCACCATCGATTGCTTTCCGCGTAAGGGATTTTGTTGGCGTGTTGTGTAATATTCATGAAGCTGTTTAAACCCCTCGTTGTGACGAATGAGTGGTACTATTACTTTGAAAAGAATATATCTAAGTCGCTTTCTTCCTCGTTTGGAGATATGTTTTTGTCCCTTATGTTGACCAGATGAGTTTTCACGTAATGTTAATCCCGCTAGTTTAATCAATTGGCGTGGATTTTCATAAAGTGAAAAGCTTCCAACTTCTGAAAGCAAATCAACAATGGTTGCATCTCCTAATCCAGGAACTGAAGCCAGCAGCTCATATTCCATAGTTGTTTGGGCCATTTCGGATAATTGACTATTCACAGATTCAATTTCGTCTTCTAGTAAGCGATACTGACGCAGGAGCGTGGCAATTTCATGTCGGGCCATCTGTGTCCCTTCTGTCAGTCCAATTGAGTTCGTCGCTGCTTCAATAAGTAGCTTTGCTTTTGGTAGCTGTGGGGCTCTCATTCCCTTTACCTTACGGTAAAGAAAGACAAGCTCCTCAGCACTTTTTCCATCGATATCCTGTGGCAACGGAGTCATTTCCAATGTAGCTAGAGCCATCTTTCCGAAAGCCGGAAAGACTTGAGTAAACTCGGGAAAATAACGATCAAGCCAACGAATGATTCGGTTTTTAATACTCGCTAAATCTTCCGTTAACTTTGAACGAAGAGTAGATCCGATACGAAGTTCTGCTTCTACTTCTTTTAATAAACGTGGATAGCTAAAACGCCCATCTTTCAATAAACGAGCGATGACTAATGCATCTTTTTTATCGTTCTTTGTCGGTAAATTATCGTCCAGTTCCTTCGATCGTTTGACATGCATTGGATTCACCATGACTAGTGGTATGCCGTAATGATCTAAGAAATTAGCTAAGTTCATCCAGTAGTGGCCTGTTGGCTCAATTCCAACAATTACTTCTGTTTTCTTAGCTTCCTTCATCGTTTGACGAATCTTTTCATACAGGTGTTCAAAGCCCTCTTTTGATTGATGTACTGCGAAGGCTTTTTCTATCACGCGCCCTCGTTCATCAACAAAACAAGCGTAATGAACACGCTTGGCAATATCCATACCAACAACGAGTGTATTTTCAGTAACTTGATTAATTTTTTCATTCCATTTAAACTGCATAGAGAAGTCCTCCTTGTTTGATGCTGAGTCAATGGTCGTTGACACTCATGCATCATACAAGAGGGCTCTTTTTCTTTCAAGACTTCGAACATCCTCCTAACAGGAATGCTGCCCCTTTAGTTCATTAAGGGGTAGTGTCAGGAAAATGCGGATTTACAACGTTAAGGAAGTTTCAATATTAAAAAACCTAATTTCTCAGCATTAAATGAGAAATTAGGTTTTTTCATTAATAGAAAAAGACTTATAAGTATTTATCACTAATCACTTTCATATGGTGTAACTCGTGCCCGACAATGCCATATGCAAAGGTACCTATCGAAACTGGGCTGTTCATTACAGTTCCATAACGATCCCACGCTGCATCATCAATGGTTGAAATAAGACTTAACGTGTTGGAGCGTACCGTGTCTAAACCAGCTAGTAGCTGCTCCCAGGATAATTTGTTGAAGTTTGCCGCAGAAACGTATTGATCCTGATCCATTGCTGGGAGTGGTGCACTTTCATTTCGTGCAATGGCAAGCATTCGATACGACATCACACGTTCCACGTCGGCCAAATGCCCAATCACTTCTTTTAAAGTCCATTTCCCTGGTGCGTACGCCTTCCTTGCTGACCCCTCTGATATGCTGCTCAAGAAGGTAATGGTCTTAGTTCGTTGCTTACTAAGTATTTCTTCAATATCTCCATCTGGCACAAGACTAACATACCTATCATACTCTGGATTTTCAATAGATAATGGGCGTGGACGCACAAGAATCCTCCTCATCGGAATAGTTAATTATGGTTCTAGGCTAATATTCGACTGTCAAGAAGATATTTCCTTTATTTGATATTTAATTTCATTACCGCAAAATAATTGCAAATTAAACAACTTTATTATCTCTGTACAACTGATTTATGCAGTTAACATAATACAGATAATAATGGATTAATTCACTTTTTATTCCACTAATCTGCCCCGTTAGTGCCATAAGAAAAAGCTTCCTTAAAGACAGCTCCGCTCTTCAGCTAACGCACTCGTAAGTTCATTAAGACTTATTGTAGATAATGAAATAATTAGTGCAGTAAGGATTAATGCCAAAAGAGATTAAAGATTAATTTTTCTTATCCTTTTCAAGTAAATCAATAATTCTATCAAGCTTTTGAACTCTGCTCTTCTTATTTTATAAAAAAGAAAGGGAGGAATGCTCTGCATTCCTTCCCCTCTTTTCTTGCTATTGCTTTGGCTCCAGTCCGATCAGGCGCAGGAAGTATTCCAGACCTTTTTTCCAACGTTAAGAAGGTTTCAACCCAAAAAAAAGATCAATCTCCTGTAGAAATCGACCTTTTTCTAATAATTATACAAAAATATTAGTTTCTTGGATCCACATAATCTGGATAATCCGTAATAATTGCGTCAACTCTCATATCTAATAGGAAATCTGCTGCCTCTTGACTACGTACTGTCCATGATCCAATTTTCATATCAAGAGAGTGAACTTGATTCACTAATTCTTTAGTAACAATTCCATAGCTTGGATTAAAATAGTCAGCATATGTTGAAAATTCCTGTAAGGCTTGTTCTGTTGTGTCAGCTCTTGAAGATGTTAACACACCTATTGGAACTTTAGGAACGAGATCATTCATTTTTTCCATTGATTCATGGTTAAATGATTGTAGAATGATTTTTTCATTTTGTGGTTTATCAAGATTTCGTTCTTTTAATTCTTCAGCTACACTTTCTTCAATCCCAGGATATAGCTCTGGAGCCTTTAATTCTACTAATATTCCAATTTTCCCGTGGTAACGATCAAGAATCTCATCAAATGTTGGGATTTGTTCACCAGCAAATTGCTCACCTTTCCAGCTGCCTGCATCTAGGCTTCTTAGTTCTTCAAACGTGAAATCACCAACTTTTCCAGATCCATCCGTTGTACGATCAACTGTCGTATCATGGATAAGTACTAATTCTCCATCTTTGCTTCTTTGAACATCAATTTCAATATAATCTGCCTTCATTTTTACTGCTTTATCATAAGCAGCAATCGTATTTTCAGGTGCATATGCCGATGCCCCACGATGGGCAACATTATCAACCTTTCTTAAGTCTCCTATTGTTTCTGCTGCAAAAGCTTGACTTAGTGGACTGAATAACAACGTAAACGCTACCCCGGCACCTGCTAATAATTTTTTGTTCATGTTCTCCATCTCCAATCTAAAATATGTATACAACTATAATTATAGAAAAGAAATGTTGAAGCATTGTGTTTATAATGTATTGGTTTTATATGTTTAAGATCCTTTTTGATTTATCTAAGTTATGGAATAATCAACTTTTGTTAGTATAATATTTAGTTTTCTTTTTTTCACTTTGAAGAATTCAAATCCTAATGCTACTAGGTGATTGAACAGGGAAATGAGTTCGTTTGCTTGATACTAACTAGATCGCTGTACAAAACCAACCTGTTTGGCGATATCTTGTAGGACTACTAGAGATAAAAAGCATTGTTGCGAAATGATTCAGTTCACATGAACTGATGTTTAATTGAAGATAGCTTGCCAAAAAAAGGATTAATCTTAATAAACTCCCTCAGTTTATTAGATAATGCTCACGAATACTCGCTAATTCGCAGGATTAAAAAATAATATTAAATAAGAGCATGTTTTGATCAATCTTTTATCTCTAAACATGCTCTTTATATTGGAACTTATATCAAAATTGAAAGCGTTAATTAAATCAAACTTTATTTCAAAGCTACATGATCGTATGAATATAAGATTATGTTAGCTTGATAACAATGCTTGGTTACTAGAGTTGAAAAATTTTAGTTTTATGATGATCAATAAAAACGAAAGCAGTGTAAATGTGAAACCGCAAACCCCCATTTTCCGGACGTCAATTATGGAATGTATGACCCTATTTATTTGAATCGAATAGGTAATTATAAGTCTAAATGTAGTTAATTTCGTTGTAGAGCGTTTCTCAGCATCACATTATTTTAAAAAGTTGTGTTTTTGTCTGGTAAAAGGTATGTTTTCACTTTCAGTTAGGTTTGCGATCAGCTTTTATTTTAAACTTTAGAGATCCAAAATATATATTTGGGCGGCAGCACTACAGACTGATTAGAAAGGAAAAACACCTTTCTGTCATTCTGTACGTGTCGCTTTTTTTCTGTATAGATTTCGAATTCACCATAATAACTATTATGAAGAAGCAGATGCTATTTTTTCTTTAAATGCCTTCATTTTTTCTGTCGTGTCATTAGTTAACTGCTTTATTTTTTCCACATCTGATTGATCCTTTTTTATTTCATCGATGAGTGGATAAAGACTTTCTTCGATGTTTTTATAATCTACAGGGTGCTGTTCCTCTACTTGTTTTTCTATTGAATCCCAACTTTCTTCAAGGTCTTTGCCTGTTGTTTGGATTTGCTCGGTATTTTCAGACTCTGTTTCTATATTGGCCTTTAGTTCCAGCAGTGAAATGATCACTTCTTCGCTACCGCTTGAAAGAAAATCTGGCATGTCTTCACTTGTTGCTGTTGCTTCTTCCACAGTCTGCTTTTCTGGTTGTTCACTGTCTGCTCCGTCTTCTGTTAATTCTGTTTGCTCTTCATTGGCTTTTTCATCGTTAATATTAGAGCTGCAGCCAGCTGTCATTAAAAGCATAAAAATCATCACCACTAAAAAACAACTAAATTTTTTCATTTTAATCCACCTCTGGAAATACTATTTTTATCTTTCATCTGTTCAAAAAAAATGAATGGTTTTTGCGTGTTCAAGTTTTCTAACTTAAACAACTTTTTTGCTACTTATCAGCGTTCCTGATTCTTTGTTTTTGCAAAAGACATTTTTTACGCCTTGACCATTTATATCACCGGCCTGCTTATCTTTCACAAAGTAATAAGTGGATGCCCTTTGTACGTTGTTTGCTTTTGTCCGTCATCACCTATGATTGTTTTAAACTCTTTTTTGTCCAACCATTTAGAGGAGATGATGTTATCTGCATGGAAAGGCGGCCAAATTTCACTACCTTGACCTTTGCAATTACTGACGCTTGAATCACTTTTTGTGAAATAATAAAGTGTCATTCCTTTTTGGTCTATTAAATACTTTCCCACTTCGTCTGATTTAGCATTTTAAGCTTGTACTTTTTTGACTCATCCTGAATTATAGTGAAGGAGAAGGTTTTAACATTTCTTCACCTTGTGAAATTATGTTCTTGATGTTCTTGATAAATGTTCCCTTAAATCCAGATGAACAGGAATCGAATGCCTGTCAATATGCTGCAGGTTTCCCAACCACCTCCCTTTAAAAATTTTTATTCGGGGTTTTGCTCCCTTCACTATATATAAACGTATAGAGGAGAATATTGGTTTGATTATTTTTTTAAAATTTACGATTCATGTGTAGATTGAACCCTTAAATTGAATAATGGCCCCATTTTAATTACGATTTTGATATGTTGATAGACACTTTCAGGATTTAGAATAAGGAAAAACTAACCCCAACTAAGTTGTGGTACTAGGCAAAGCCTAGTGTTTTTATGGATACACGGAAAATTCATGTATGGCCCCTTTTTGGCCGATTATTAGACCTAATGGTTCTTGCACCAGAACCGAACTAACAGGTGCGTTAGTTCTATAAGGATCACTAAAAATAATCAAACTATTTTATAAAAACCGTATACTAAATCACTAGAAAAGAATCCATTTTGATCATTTTTTTTCAAAATGGATTCTTTTTATTTACGCTAATATGGGGGTACAGGAGGAACTTTTGATCAATCCCTACAGTTGATTCTTTTACGTGCAAAATAGCACTTAAAATAAGTGCAAATTATCTCCTAAAGTTACAGCTCTTCGAAATCGGTGTCAGTACTATTAAGTTATGACACAGTTTGTGGTTATTGTCTGTTAAAACAGGTACATATCAAATTCATAAAATGAAAGTACTATTATTTTAATTAGGAGCTGAAATTTTCGTTTACTAATCAAATAAAAATACCACCTTATTTTGTATCTTGATAAAATAAGGTGGTATTTTTTTTAACTTTTTTCTGGCCCGTAGATAAAGAGTGAAGCCTCTTTAATAATTTGCTGTAACGTTTTTTGGTCCATAGCAGCTCCTTTTTTGAATTGTTGAGGATAACCTTCATTTACATACTTATAAAGTATTTTATTCTTCATATACAAGTTCTATTATTCTGAATACTACTAATTTTTATCAAACTACTTAGTAAACCTTATATTGCGAGATCTTTTATACACCCTAATATACTCAATAGATAGTGGGTATATGGTAGAAAACGCCTTTCAATCGGCAAATACTTCTTGAAAAGAATCGTCCTTCAGCGGTTTTTGCAACAGATGATTAAAAGTAATGAGTATTTATATAGCAGTTGCTTAGATAATTGTTCAAGACTCAGTAGCAAGCGTTCAGCATTTTTCAAATAGCCAAAGCCGGACTCATTGCTGAATCCGGCTTTGGCCATTTCTACTATTTTTCGAAAATTGCATTTGATAGAAGACGGAACAAGTAATCCGGGTGGTCGCGGAAACCTGCTTCTAACCCAATAAGAGTTACATCTTTATTCTGTTCTTTTACGATTACGGCTTGGCCCTTGGCGGTTATGTTATTTTTCCAGTGACCAGCTACGAAGAAATTATCTGAATCTGCAAGGGTCGCGACGACTTCATCATTATCCGTACCCGTGAACCATGTTGGACGATAGACAAAGCCGATATCATCCTCTCCATATCCTGCTGTTAAACCGGTCCCCTCATAATCGACTTTTACGATACCATTACTGTTGGAACCTCCTACATTAATGATGTCGTCTGTAAGACCAAGTGTCTTAGTTGCTCTAGATGCACCAGCACCTACAGCTATATATTTGCCTCCTTCATTTAAGAAGCTTGTCACATTGTCTTTAAACGCATTAAGTTGCCCGTCGTTCTGTAATCCAAATTCTTTATTAGCTTCAGATAGGTTGGAAGAAATGAGACTTTCCGTTCCACTATAGACAAAAATATCAAAACCGTTAAGGGTATTTTTAGCCACTTCAACTGGCGTAACTTCTGTCACATCAAAACCTAGTCTTTTCAAAGCGAGCTTTGTTCCTGCGTGTGATTTCTGTTTACCCATACCTCCATCCTTTAATATAGCCACTTTTAAAGACGTAATAGCCACTGCGTCTGCTGGTACATCAGCAGTTCCAACCTGTAACCCAGATTCTTTCACCGCTGCTGATACCTGATTAACTACTGTTTTTGCAAAGAAGTTACCTTGTGCATCACGTACAATAGGTATTCCTTGCTTAAGCAATGCATTTACTAAATTTACCGATTGGACAGAGCTGTTCGGAATCAGAAACGGTCCTTTTCCTGAAACCGTTCCTTGACCTGTAATCTGGTTTACTTTCGTTGCATTGACTTTAATAGGATTTTGTGTGGCTACTGCCTCGAAGCCCCAAAGCTCCGGTAAACTCCATGCGGAAATGTCGTACATTGCTGGGGTATCGTTCGTGATGTCTTCCCCATCCCAGAGCATCGTGTTTGCTAATCCGGCTTTCGCCTGATCCATCTCAACGAGATAAGTTCCTTTTGGATATGACACTCCATCCGCTTCAAATGCATTCACAGCTTGAACAACTTCAATATCATTATTGATCAAATGATTTACAGCCTTATTCGTAACAGTCGGATCCTTAGGGTCTAGTGGAAGTATGTAGGCTTTTGGAAATAACCCTTCCTTATGAAAAGGATGGTCAAAGTTAATTCCTCTTTTAAAAACTTCAATTTGATCAGTAATCATGGATTGCTTGTTAGCTGTTGCAAATTTCAGTGCCCCCATAATCGAATTATACATCCATCGTACGCCATCCCAATCATTTGTTGGAGCTTCTAATGTATGACCGTAAGCACCATGGTACATCGCATACATTGGTGTGAAAATTGGTGGGTAATCATCCCAGCCGGCGGAATCATCGCGCAGCGGAATATAGGTACCTTTCATGTTTTGATACAAGGATCCTGAATAGTTCTCATGATCCTTCATTATTTCCGCTTCCATCGCTTCTGCCTGTTTATATGCCCATTTTCCGTATAAGTCATACTCGTAATTAGGATTATGCGGAGGCGTACAAGGCTCAATTAACCCCTGCAGATTTGGCTGATAATTCTTCACATAACCATGAGTATCAAGGAACACCATCGGGTTCCATTCTTTAATGAGCTCAACCATCTCTTTTGTTTCTGGCTGCGACTGGGTGATAAAGTCACGATTTATGTCAATTCCTTCGCCATTAAAGCGGGTGGCATCAATACGTCCATCAGGGTTTTGCACGACATTGAAAATAAGAATATTATTCTCTAAAACGTCTTTGGTTGTTGCATCATTTTGGGTAGCAAAACGTTCAATTAATTGAAGGATTGCATCGCTTCCGACAAATTCAGTCCCATGAATAGAACCATTAATCATGATTGGAACTTTAAAGTCAGGATTATCAGCAACCCATTCTTGAGCTTTGCCTGGATTCTTAAACATTTGCTTTCTAAGTGCCTTCACTTTTCCGAACTTCCCTTGCGTTGTTGGGTCAGCAATCGTGACAACGTAGAGTGGGTTTCCATCAGCTGATGTTCCACGGACTTCAACTTTCACACGGTTTGAAAGTTTTTCAATCTCTTTTAATTTGGAACCAATTTGTGAGAATTTCACAAAGTCATAGTTTTCGCTATTAAACTTGCTTCCGTCCTGTTCCTCATATGTATTCACATTTGTCCATTGAGGTTTCTCAGCATGTCCAGAACTCCACGGAATTACTGTTAGTAAACTCACAGCCATCAGGCCGGATAATGCTTTTTTCTTCTTCATCCTAAAACCTCCAGTATGGATATATAGTGATTTTTTGTATATATTAATTAATACATTTTTTAATTGAATACAACACGAAATGGCTGGCTAATGGGCTGAACAAATTCCGTTGAAAGCTCTTTAATTTTACAACGTTGAACAAACCACATCGTTAAAAATATTCTGTATAAAATTTGATAAGCCCCCCCAGCAAGTAATGCTACATAAAGTTAACCTTCCGAAACTAGTGCTGCAATTGGAGCGAATCCCAATAAAAATTAACATTGAACGACTTTGTGGAAACGCAATACCTAAACCCACATTTCCAGCGGCTACTGTAGCTGCTTTAATTCCTTTCTAGACTAATAAATTTCTCCTTTTCTGAATCCTACTAATATTTCCTTTCTAAAAAATAAATTTCCATACATGTTTAAGAGTATCGCCTCCTTATTAAGAAGTAGTAACCCACAAACTTAGATAACTGTTTTATAATATTATATACTTATTTTTGTATAAATTAGGAATTTTCAGTTAATAACAACTGGATTTTTTTCTATTTTCACACTTCAGAAGCAATAGTATTTATAAAAAAGCTGCCTTAAAGACAGCTCCGATCTTCAGCTAACGCACCCGTTAGTTTAAGTACAAATCTTCACAATCTCATTTTTCTACTATAGGTAAAATAAGGAGTTGCCTCAACAACTCCTTGTTCAACTCATACACCCTTTAGTTCAATTTTAGATTGTCTTTCCATATCTCACTAAAACGTGCCACAATAGTTTTAATTCCTGAAGTATCTCCTTATAAGTTCCGCGATCACTCCAAGATACTGGGTTGCGTTTCAAGTCCATTACAGCAGATCCAATTATGTTCGCATCGATAAAATTATTTTGTGCAATGCGTTTTGCCAAGGAAGTCATTGATGGACCCCTAAAATCAGCAGGTACCTCGTCTACCATAAGTACAAAGCCCATGTGCCAATATAGATCAATAGAATACTTAAGGCATATTTGTTCCATTGTTCTCCCTACATGAGTGTCCTTGAATGAAGGATCTGCAACAAGCACTTCCACGTCTTCTTTAAGTGAAATATCCCCATGAACTTGGGCTTCAAGATAGTGGTTAAGATTGCGGTTTGGCTCTTTGTTTGCTGGGTCCATAAACGGGCTTTCTAGGTTAACCAGTAAATGATTGATTAATCTTGCTGGCGTCAGATTTCTTTCACCGATTGCAAAATCTCTTAAGAACGCCTCTTCCAAGAGTGCAGCCAAAATGATGTCAAACTCTTCATAAGTACCCTTTTCTTTTGGGTCTTGATGCGAATCCAAATACGTGTAGGTGGAACGATATGAGGCCTCAGGGGAAAGAACAAAATAGCATGATCCAAAACGTGGAGCAGGCCCATCTGGATGTAACATCAAATTAAGTGCCCCATATTTAGGCCGTTGGTTATTGGTTGTGCCCTCCAGTTGATATGCTCCTCCAAAAATTCTCTTCTCCCAAATGTCACGTTCACCACCAGAGTATGCGGATACGCTACCATTAGATAAAAATGTTTCAAACTGACTCTTATATATTCCCTGCTCAAGCAGTGCTTCAGCAACGCTTTTCATAGTCGAATCTGGTCTATCTGGATGAAAATGTAGGCCAATCTTTGCGTGAGCCTTTAAATTAACAACAGCATTTTCAAATATCTTATCCGAGATATTAGACATTTTTAATATGTGATTAATTGTTTCTTTAGCTTCATGTTTATGGTTCCTTGCATACTTTGTAAAATGCTCTAAAGCAAATAGTTGTGACATTGATAATTCCATGAACAGATGAGTCTCTCCTTTCATTAAATTGATCCTAATTAATTCAATGAAAAGTTTTTTTTTCCCTTCTTATTCAACTAATCTGCCCCTTTAGTTGCATAAAAAAACTGCCTTAAAGACAGCTCCGATCTTAAGCTAATGCACCCGTTAGTTCATTAAGAAAAGCGAAACTTCTTCAAGAATCGCGCCCTTTAATGGAGTAATCATTAATTTTCTAGGTTAGACAATTGATAATATACTATTAAGACAATTATCCATTCTACCACCACCTAATAAAATCTTTATATAATCTCAATTAGATAATATGGTAGCGACCTCTTGAATTGCCTTTCTACCTGCTAGGCTAATACCACCTAACTGAAAAAAGCCATGTGTAACTCCAAGGTACCGTTGGCATTGTGCTTCTACCCCTGCATTAAGTAAACGACGATAAAAATCTTCACCTTCGTCGACAAGAGGGTCAAATTCAGCAGTTAAAATGTGAGTCTCTGGTAGCCCTTCGAGATCATCTGAGTATAACGGACTTGCTTCTGGGTGCTCAGGGGGTAGACAATTTGATAAATAAGCCTCAAAGCCACTTACTAAAGCATCGGCTGTCACCACATAATCATCACCGAATTTTTTATAACTATCGCTTGATGCCTTTGCATCAAGCATTGGGTAAATTAGAATTTGCCGTTTAGGCATCAAATGGCCTTGTTTTTTTAATCGTAAACACGTTACTAAAGCAAGATGTCCACCTGCGCTGTCGCCAGCAATAGAAATGTTGTCTGGATTCCCTCCCTCAAGTTAAAGCAGGGGATGTCTAGGCCCCACATGTTAAAGGGACTTTTTTCATTTTATCCAGTTAAATTGACAAATAGGACGTTATGAGACTTGTGACGTTAAAATTCCTGAATGGAGCAAAATTATCACCTATCAATTCATTACATAAAAAACTCCATTCCTGCCAACAACTCCATATCGAACATCCTTAGCCGTGATTTTTCGATCTTTGCATTGTTTCATAACCCATTCTTCGTTGTATAAAGAGGTTAAATTTTTTGTAATAATTTCACCATTAAATATGAGTTCAATAGGAATTTCTGAAGTTATTAGATCTATATCCTTCTTCAATAATGGCTGGTATTCTTCTTTTTTTTGAATCGAAAGTTTTCCGCTTACTTCGAGTATGGCTGTTTCGATTTGATCTATCTTAAATAGCCCTTGTTCCCTGATTTGCTGTTTTAAATCATCGATAGAATATTTAGCTTTTTTCATGTTGAACTCATTGATTTCCCCTTTTTCAATAATAATAAGAGGCTTTCCCGATAAGTATTTTCGAAAACCTCTTTGTTTAAAAGAAAAAAGAGAAGAAAGGAAAAAGATAAAAATCAGTGTTAGAAAGGAAGCAAGTGTTGGAAAAAATTGAAGGTTTGTATCAAATCCCATATTCGCAATATAGGAGCCAACTGTTACAGATAAAGCAAAACTATAATAATTTAGTTGGGAATTCATACGTTTACCAAATAAGTATGTAAAAACAAGTAAGACTATATAGGAAATAACTGTACGAATAATTGGTTGTATTAAGTCTTCCATGAAAAGCTCCTTTAAGTATGTTTCAAATTTCATTGAGATAACGGCTACTAAAATAAAAAAAGCCCTCTAAATTCTTTGGTTTAAGGGTTGTCTAATCCAAAATATTAGTTGGTTTTTTCTAAAAAGGTAAATCATCTTTTATTATAGGGCGTACTTTTCTTACTAAATCTGTAATGTCATTTTCTCCGTTGTAAACAACTCTAACAATTTGAAAGTCGTCTGGATAGCGAACGGTGTTTTTTATCTTTTGTATCCACTCATAAGCTGATACGGCAGCTGTCCATTCCGGTTCTTTTCTAAAGTCAGTTGTTATTACTGAACAACTACCAGACTGTAAGAAATTAGCACCGTTCGCAAACATTTGAACCTCAATTTGAATCTTCATTTGTTACTCCTAAATCTCTGTGCCTTTTTTTGTGTATTCTTTATCCTCAAGTTCAATAGTGTTATTTGAAACAGTTAAAGTTATATCAGCTAAATGAACTTTTGAACCCTCAGGCATATTATGAAGCCAACTAGAAAGATCATCAAATTTTTCTAATTCAGCCAGTGTAGGTGCTTCAAATTTGGTGTCCTCATGATCATATCCAAAGAAATCAACATCAGTCTTTGTAGATGCAGGATGAATATATATAAATAGGTTGTCTTTATTCATTACTCTTCTTCCTCCTTCTCATTGAACCCCAGTTCTTTAATTTCTTCCTCAGTTAATTCTACACTTACTACAAAATTACCTGTCTCATAGAAAGTTTGGAAAAATATCCAAATTAAAGCCCTTTTGTTCCAGTATATCCTTTTTTTTCTTATCTAATTCTCGAACCATTGAATCGAAGCAACACTGCAAAGCCCTCCTGAATTTTAAGAAGGGCTTTTTTTTTAATCCTCAACGATTACATTAATAATTTCATTGAATTTTATTTTCTCAAAGGAACTATCTTTTTTCTGAATACTTAACTCTTTCGTGACAGGATCAATATACACACAGTATCCATGCAGTTCAATTGGATTTCCCTCGTTATGCAATCTAAAACTTATAGGTAAATGATATTCCATCGCATAATGAATGTTGTTTTCAAATTCTTCAACCTGGTATTCATCTAGGACAGGTTTTTTATTTAAGAAATAATCGTCCTTATCCTTTTTTTAGTTAATGCCTTATGTTCTGGTAACATCAATGCTGCCTGCCATTTAATGATTCCTCTATCACGAATTGTACCCATTAGAAAGAACCCTCCTTTTTATTTATTATATACGAACTAGTGTTCTTATGAAAGGCAGAAAAAAATACCTATTCCAGAGAATTGTACGAAGACACAAAGATAAGTACATTGGGGACATGAATTTGAGTACATAGAGTTATTAATCCACTCAAAACCGCACCAATTCAATCTCTAAACTGTTTTGAGATACAAAATCGAGTACATTATAAACAATACAGTCATACAAATTTATCTGTAAACACATAGGGGAAGGCAATATCTATACCCTCCCCTTTTTCGAACAACATATATTTTTAATTTTCTTGATTATTTTATAAAAAAGAGTGATTATTTTTGTGATCCTTAATCAACTAACGCACCCGTTAGTTTAAGTGAAAATCTTCACAAACTTTTTTTTATCTTAGGCTTTGTTAAATAGTATTGTTGTTTTTCAGGTATAAAATATGGGAACGTCCGATTTGGACGTTCCCGTTCTTATTCCATTAAAGCCCCCCTATAATGGAATAACTGTAAAGCTAATGAAGCTTTTTAAAAGCTGCGTTTCGCTGCCCAAGCACCTTGCATTTTACTAAGGAATACAATTTGCCCAATATGATATGCGTCGTGCATTGCTAAACTCTTCAGTTCAAGCACTAATGAATTATCTCCTGGAATCTGTCTATACAAATCTTCATGTTCTGATTTTGCTAGTATTTTTCCAAGTTCACGATGAACATAAAAGTATTCGTGTTTTGTTTCCTTCCAATTTTCTAACGTCTCAGTTGGTAATCGAAATGTAGAGTCATTATTTTCTGCCTGTGGTTCATTCGCTGTTTCACCAAGAAATCGCATCAGATATCTCTTTTCAAAGAAAAGTAAATGACAAACTAATTCCCAAATGGAATTCATTGACCCATCAGCTGGTTTCCAAATTGCCTGTTCAAAAGTGATGTCCTCTAGCACTTTTTCAAGTGGTGGAAACCAGTCTTCTTCATCTAAGCAGCTTGCCCATTGTTGTAACAAAAGTGTCTTTACATCCATTTTCTATTCCCTCCAATTTAATCCTAGATTGAATTTATTATTACTTACCTTACAATAGATTCGCATCAGTTAAAGAGTATTCCTCTAGACAGAATTTCTTTTATTACTTGTTCCATTATTTCACCTTCTAATAGATTAGTTATCGTATTAATTATTGTTCAACTATTCTCCCTCTATAAACATTGATGTATCAACGGTTTGCACCACTCGGTGTATTAGGGTAATTATTTTTTCATTCCACTTTTAAACAGAGTATTGAAATTCTGGTTTTTATTACTAAATTGAGCATACGCTTCGCTAAAACTAATGGAAATCATTAGCTATTTTCTCCACTATGTGATGCACAATAGATCTCTGCGAAACTTATGATGACGTACCCTCCCATGTCTCTTAGCGTCATTTGCGCTTACATTCCTTCGTTCGGTCTATTCATAAGGCAGAGGCCTGCTAAGCTGCCCCGGGGACTCTTGGTCTTAGTTTAGTAATGTTGCTGGCTTCTCCGTGTCATCCTTCTTGTTATAAATCGATAGTTAGAAATGCTTACGCTGCCTCTGAGAGGCAGTAGAGATCCTTCATCATATTCTGCTCATTAAAATGGACTTTCTTTTTACAAATACCATGCAATACTTTCAACAATTTACCACAGAGTACCACCATCGATTGCTTTCCGCGTAAGGGATTTTGTTGGCGTGTTGTGTAATATTCATGAAGCTGTTTAAACCCCTCGTTGTGACGAATGAGTGGTACTATTACTTTGAAAAGAATATATCTAAGTCGCTTTCTTCCTCGTTTGGAGATATGTTTTTGTCCCTTATGTTGACCAGATGAGTTTTCACGTAATGTTAATCCCGCTAGTTTAATCAATTGGCGTGGATTTTCATAAAGTGAAAAGCTTCCAACTTCTGAAAGCAAATCAACAATGGTTGCATCTCCTAATCCAGGAACTGAAGCCAGCAGCTCATATTCCATAGTTGTTTGGGCCATTTCGGATAATTGACTATTCACAGATTCAATTTCGTCTTCTAGTAAGCGATACTGACGCAGGAGCGTGGCAATTTCATGTCGGGCCATCTGTGTCCCTTCTGTCAGTCCAATTGAGTTCGTCGCTGCTTCAATAAGTAGCTTTGCTTTTGGTAGCTGTGGGGCTCTCATTCCCTTTACCTTACGGTAAAGAAAGACAAGCTCCTCAGCACTTTTTCCATCGATATCCTGTGGCAACGGAGTCATTTCCAATGTAGCTAGAGCCATCTTTCCGAAAGCCGGAAAGACTTGAGTAAACTCGGGAAAATAACGATCAAGCCAACGAATGATTCGGTTTTTAATACTCGCTAAATCTTCCGTTAACTTTGAACGAAGAGTAGATCCGATACGAAGTTCTGCTTCTACTTCTTTTAATAAACGTGGATAGCTAAAACGCCCATCTTTCAATAAACGAGCGATGACTAATGCATCTTTTTTATCGTTCTTTGTCGGTAAATTATCGTCCAGTTCCTTCGATCGTTTGACATGCATTGGATTCACCATGACTAGTGGTATGCCGTAATGATCTAAGAAATTAGCTAAGTTCATCCAGTAGTGGCCTGTTGGCTCAATTCCAACAATTACTTCTGTTTTCTTAGCTTCCTTCATCGTTTGACGAATCTTTTCATACAGGTGTTCAAAGCCCTCTTTTGATTGATGTACTGCGAAGGCTTTTTCTATCACGCGCCCTCGTTCATCAACAAAACAAGCGTAATGAACACGCTTGGCAATATCCATACCAACAACGAGTGTATTTTCAGTAACTTGATTAATTTTTTCATTCCATTTAAACTGCATAGAGAAGTCCTCCTTGTTTGATGCTGAGTCAATGGTCGTTGACACTCATGCATCATACAAGAGGGCTCTTTTTCTTTCAAGACTTCGAACATCCTCCTAACAGGAATGCTGCCCCTTTAGTTCCATAAGAAAAGAGCTGCCTTAAAGACAGCTCCGATCTGCAGCTAACGCACCCGTTAGTTCATTAAGGATTAATTAAAACTTAATGTTTAATAATTCTTTCATTTCAAGAAGAACATCAGAATGTTTTTCTTTTGATAAATACATCATTTTCTGTCCTGCTCCATTTGCTTCTTGCTTCTTTCCGTTCGGTTCTTGAAACATAATCCTTCCATCACTAAAAAAATTCATAGTGTATACTTTGTTATCCATGGTTTCTTTATCGGATAATATAAAAAAGTAATTCCCTTTTTTATTTAATTCTTTACTCTTCTCCAATAACTCCTTATTAGGAGGTTGCACAACTTCCATTTTGTTCACTTTTTCTATAAAAGCTTGTATTTCATTAATATCTGTAATGACCTTTGAAGTTGACTCGGAAGATACCCCGTCCTCATCAACACCTTGCACTAATAAAGTTGTATATTCATCTATATTAGGTATTTCTAAAATTTCACTTTTCGTTTTTGTAGTATCTAAACTACAAGCATTTAAGAATACTATCATTAAAGTGCAAAAAGAAAACATCTTGAAAAATCTCAAATTTCATCCCTCCATTTCTTCCTTCTACATTATATGAAAATTGGAAAATTATCCATGATTATTAAACTATCCTGCCCCGATAGTTGCATAAAGAAAGAGCTGCCTTTAAGACAGCCCTCATCTTCAGCTAAAGCACCCGTTAGTTCATTAAGAAATTCAGTTTATAAGTCCTTTTAAATATGTTTTATGACATTTTTTTAAGAATCCCCAAACAATAATTAGAACCCCAAACACTACAAAGAACAAAATCGGCAGCTGAAAAATATCCATATAATCTCCTAATGCCCATGAATTATTTGCTTCAATAACATTCTGGTAGGTATCCTTATATTCATATTGAACAATCCAATTATCCTTTGTACTCGCCACTGTTCCTAAATCATAATCATCGCTAACAATTCTTTCTTTATTAAAAATTTCATACGGATCTTCTATCATAAATGTTGCATACTGATATTCAATGGGGTAAGTGGTAGAAGGTTTTTGTGTTATATTAAATTCTTTCAACCAATCTTTTAATTGAGCGTTCTCTTCTGTGTTAAATATTGCAAGATAATTCAAATGATCCTTATGTTCGTCGAAAAGAGTTTGAATATCCTCTTTTTTGGAGTCAGAAATCATATCATCATCACCTACAATGGTTAACACATCGTTCATGATGATGCTTCTTTCTTCCTTGAAATTATATATTTCTAAGGAGGTATTTACAAAAATGATAGCTCCTAGCACAAGTGAAACCAATGAAAATAATAAGATATAACGAGCAAATCTCTTTTGTACACTAAAAAATTCTGATAATCCTTTAATCATGTGTTTTTTATCTCCGAAGTTTTCAATAGCCATTCTGCTCGCTTCTTCTTCTGATACTCCCTTTTCTTTTAACTCATAGGCAGCCTCTAATAAATGCGATTGCATTTCCTCTTTTAATTCCTGGATTTCTTCTTTATCTCCATCAACATTTCGGTAAACCGAATGAACGTATTCTTCAATTTGTTTCATTTTTTATCCCCTTTCCAATAAAACGGAAAAACAGATACCCTGCAACATTTAATAAAGCAAATATAATAATCCAAACAATGTTCAATCTCCTCTGGTGATTAGCATTAATAATTGCCCAAATAGTAAACAACACCCAATAGATTAAAACACCCAAAAATAAAATATTATCTGCAAGTGGTCTATAACTGATATAAGTTAGATTGACATCCCAAATTTTGTTTCCAAGACTGTACCCTGTTTGTACAATAACATTGTGATTAGTTGTCAATACATCTTTCCTTACTTCAAATTCTGGTCTGATTTTTTGAAATTCTTCATTAGAAGAAGCAGAAAATATTTTCTCGTGGTCCATAAGCGTAATTTCATATATGGCAGGGCTTTTTTCTACAAGCTTTGCCATATACCGTTTATCACTCTTGCTTATCTCTTTATTGTCCCCTAAACGATTAAGGATAGTGGACATAACTAAATCCTCTCTCAATCTTTCTTTTTTCACTTCATTAAAATAAATAATTCCAAATGAAACTATACCAATTAATAGAAAGGCAAAAGCAGTGTAAAATATCTTTTTGGCAAATGTTTTTTGAACACGAAATAGCCCTGAAATAATGGATTGCATTTCTATTTCTCCACCAAAACGCTCAATAGCGATTTCAATAGCTTCTTGTTCTGACTTACCTTCTAACATCAACTCGTGTACAGCTTCTAACAAGTGACTTTTCATTTCTGTTTTTAATTCTTTTATTTCTTTTCGACTTCCAGCAACGTTTAGATATACTGTATCTACAAATGATTCAATTTTTTTCATTCTTGTCTCCCCCTTGTAAAAACGAATCCATAATTCTTTTCACAAATTGCCACTCCAAACGCTTTTCTTTATATCCGTTTATACCTATTGAAGTAATTTTATAATATTTTCTTCTTCCTCCTGGACCTTGTTCATCGCCCCAATAAGATTCAATCCATTCGTTCTTCTCTAATCGCTTTAAAGACAGATAAAGTGTACCTTCTTTTAATTCAAATTGGTTATCACTTTTTTCTCGAACGATTTTGGCTAATTCATAGCCGTACATATCCCTCCTATGTAAAAGAGAAAGGATGAGAGTGTCTATATGCCCTTTTAAGACTTCCTTATTAATTTCCAAATTATCCACCTCTTGGTATAAATATATTTTATATTACTATATAATGCAAGGTATTCATCAAAAAAAAACGGGTAGGTCTTAATGAACTATCCTGCCCCGTTAGTTGCATAAAGAAAAAGCTGTCTTAAAGACAGCTCCGATCCTCAGCTAACGCACCCGTTAGTTTAAGTGAAAAACCTCACAAACAGTGTATTATTTCATTTGAACAATATTATTATTTTAGGCTCTGATAAAGTTGATATTTAGACATAAAGAAAGACCATTAAATTTCGATGGTCTTACCAAACAAAAGCTTATGTTAATTGGTAATTAAGAAGTATGTTATCCACTACTTAATGGCGATATTACCTACATATTCAGCACTTCCGTTATCCGTAAGAAGGTCCACTTCTATTAGATATTCTCCTTTTTCTTTTGGGAAATTGAAGTTGAGATTTTTATCAACTTCCAATTCTACCTTCTCATCCTGCTTCCATACCCAAATACTTATTTTTTCAATCTTAAAGTCTTGACTATCAAAGTCTAAATAATCTTGTTGACCTGAATTAATACTTACTTGTTTTTGTTTCCTTGCAAGTGATAGAATATCTTTCGTTTTTTTCTTATATTCTTTATCAGATTTCCAATCTATATTAGCTACTTTTAATTTGATATCACTTTCAGAGTTTGTAGGATTAGAGAGTGTAACGCTAGGAGGTGTAAAATCATAATCCTCTCCTAAGCACCCTGTTAAAGAAAAGGCAAATAACAATCCACCAATTAAACTAAAAATTTGTTTCATATATTTACTCCTTACTATTCTCCCAGAAATAACTGGAATTATTTGTCGCTCGACGAACCTATAAATAGAAAACGATGGCGGCTACCATATTATTTATTATTGGTAATAAAGTATTGAAGACAATCATCCAAAAATTATACCATAATAAACCAATTTCTTATAAGCTATACTGCCCCGATAGTTCCATAAAGAAAAGCTGCCTTAAAGACAGCTCCGATCTTCAGCTAAAGCACCTGTTAGTTTAAGTGCATTTTTTCACAATCTTATAGTTTGAACATTAAACATTTAAGAAACACTCTAAAAATATAATTTCTTTTTAACACATAATTGAGGATTCGTGATTAATTTAGCTTTCGCTATTCCTCGCTTAAATCTTACATTGTTTAACCATTCAACAATTGCTTTTGCATCATAATTAGGGTGAATTCTTTCCCCATTTTCTAAAGCCCAATATTCTGTATTCTTTTCCTCGTCAAAAATCCAATTTAGAAAGTCCTCCTGAATACTGTTCATCTTCCTACCTACTTTTGTTGAACAAGAAATGTATTGAATAAAATCGTCACCAAAGTCAATTTTTATAATCATAAGAGTTTAACTCCTTAAAATCATTTTGAAATTAAGGCTATTATAGCATTCCTTATTAAACTAACCTGACCCTTTAGTTGCATAAAGAAAAAGCTGCCTTAAGACAGCTCCAATCTTCAGCTAACGCACCATTCAAATAGGCTAAGCCACTTTATTTAATTTTAGGCTTTATTCTCTGTTCAAATTCATCTTTAGTTATATCCCAAACTTCGTATTCCTCCCCAAACTTATCTCGAACATCTTGAGCCATTAAATCAGAAATTATTTCATAATCATCTACTATATCTTCGTTAAGAATTCCCTTGACTGTATTCCACTTAATAAATTTATCATCACTTGTGCTAATAATATAAAAATATCTGGTTTCAAACTTGTTTATCATTGGTTCCTCCATGATGAATTTTGGTTTCAAACCTTAATTTCATCCTTTATTAAAGGATCGCACCCTAAAGATAATTAACGAATAGAGTTGGTGGTCTTTTTTTTAAATCCTTTAATTGTTGTATAAATCGGATACAACAATAACAAACCTCCAAATAGCCATATCCCATATTCTTCACTAGGAAGATATTTATCTAATAAATCATTCAGAAATTGATTTCCTGTTATGATGAAGATTAGACCTAATATGAAAAATGTTAAAGACGTTTTGAAAAAACTTTTTATTTTAAATTTCTTGTCCTTATAACCATTAATTACGCCTATAACCACAGACAAAATAAGTAAATCAGTGACATTCATACGCCTTAACCTTCTTTTTTATTTTCAGCATAAGCGAAAAAAATTCTATTTCATATATGAAAATTTTTCAATCTTGTTGAACTAAACTGCCCCTTTAGTTCATTAAGCAAAAAGGCCACCAAATGGCAGCCCCGGTTCTCAACAACGCACCCGATAGTTCAACAACATACTCTTTCGTAAAAGAAAAATGAATCGGGCGGCTTTTTGGGGTTCGATTTCCCAAAAGAGTGCCCTAAAGCTTCTGTCCCACTAGCTTTATTCTGCCCTAACTACGCTTTCGAAATTACTTTTGTGGGATCCGTCACAAAAAGGTTTATTATCGGAAAGTCCACATCTGCATAGGGAAAAGGCTTCTTTTGTTTCAATTTTATTCCCTTCACCATCGACTAGCTCTACATTCCCTGATACACGTAATGAACCATTATCATTAACTTTAATAGTAGCTATAATAAATCACCTCTTTTTTAAAACATTTTTGCCATGGGGGAATAACTTTAAACGATAAATAAGTTCTACTTCCTCAATATTATTTGATTGACATCCTGAAATTACCAAAAGAAGAAGTGTTATACCAATAAAAACACACCACATTTTATCGCCCTCCCCCTTATTTTTAGAGGATATTACTTTAAAAAGTTCCAAAAACCTTATTCTACTAACCTGATCCTTTAGCTGCATAAGAAAAAGCAATCCTTCTTAATGAAGAATCGTACCCGTTAGTTAAGGAATCGACTTTTTTTACTTCTTCTTAATGAACTAACGCACCCGTTAGCTCATTAAGAGGTACCTCCAACATTTTATCCTATGAACAGAGATGGGGTGGAAACTATTGTGTCATTTTCCTAATTTGAGCATAATGTGATATTACCCATTTAATTGATTTCCTCCTTAAAAACAATTAAGGAGATGTTTCTAGATGTCACGTTGTGAATCAAGTTGTGATGACGGTTTTGGATTTGGTGGAGGTTTCGCCTTTATAGTCGTATTGTTTATACTCCTAATCATTGTTGGAGCCAGCTTTGTCGGTGGATACGGCGGCGGTGGCTATGGTTACGGGGGCGGTTACGGAGGCGGTTACGGAGGCGGTTACGGAGGCTGCTGCTAAATAGTATGAAAAATGCCGACCTTTATTGGTCGGCTTCTTCAAATTTGATTCCTATTTCTGAGGAATGATAGTTATTTTGAACACTCTAATTATGGTCCAGACGACAAAACGCGAAAAACTATGATAATACATTTTATGAAAAATAAAGCCCCGAATTTCCTACGCTTAGAATCCTCAAGGATCTCATATCTTAATGAACTAAACCAGCTAATAGGATGTCAATATCTTTCTCTAATATTTTCATTTCCCTTATGATATACTATTTTTGGCCATGCCAAATAACCCTCCAGAACCCTTTTGGAAGGATTTTTCTCTGTTTCACAAAACCGTTAATTAGGCTAAATCTAGGAACGTTTCTTTTCTCTTTAATAAAGCATAAATCCAATGAAGCAACTTATTCATACAGGCAACGATTGACACTTTGGCAGGTTTTCCTTCTGATTTTTTCTTATCATAGAATGCTTTAAGCTTTTTGTTCCTTGAACTTCTTATGCCGCATAGTACGGCAAGATACAGAGAATGACGTAGTCTGCTCGAACCCCTTTTGGTAATACGATTAATGGTTTCCGTAAACTTATCCGATGAGTGAACACTTGGATCTACTCCAGCGAAGGCAACCAGTTTTTTCGGATGATTAAACCGATCGATTTCACCAATTTCAGAGATAATCGTGGCTGCGATTTTTTCTCCGATACCGGGAATCGATTGGATGATCTTATATTCTTCCAGTTCATTTGCCAGGGCCACTATACGATCTTCTAAATCAGAAAGATGTCCCTGGTAATGAAAAAGCAACTCAATATACATACGAAGATTGATTACGTGACTTTCATACACGCTTTTTTGAAATGGATTTCTAGATGCGGAATCCATTATTTTTTTTGCTTTTTCACATGCCCATTCACCCGATCGGCTAGAACAGAACTCTATTACTCTATTACACTCTCTGCTAGTCTACTTTCTCCGGCCGTTAATACCGCCTCTGAAGTAGGATATTCCTTTAACATCAATAAAGAAACCTTTGAATATAGATCCCCAAAAACCTTCCGGTATTCAGGAAACACTTGATCTAAAATGGTGTGAAACTGAAGTTTAGCCTCCACATACATATTCGTTACGATTTCCTGTTGTCTGGACAAATTCCGAAGGTCTAATAGCTGAATTCCTCTAATTTTATGAGGTTCTAAATCCTCTTTGTAATACAGCACACACAACTGGTACGCATCGATAGCGTCCGTTTTTACCTTCCGTAAGCTGGACTTCTTTGCCTGATAAGAAATAATCGGATTTACTAAGATATATGGAATCCCTTGTTCCTCAAGGTATTGAATAACAGGAGAATGGTAATGCCCTGTAGACTCTAAAATGACCATAGGCATCTGCCCTGTCACCTCTTCAATTTCTTTTAGAAATTCTAAAAAATGCTCTAACTCCTCTTTGATATGCTTCATTGAAAAGCTCTTCCCATACGGTTTAGATTGATCTAAAAATGCCTGAACTTGGCTCTCTCCTTTTGCCACATCCAGACCAACAACTGGATTCATTGTTTTTTCCTCCTCTACTTACTAACCAGTACCCCTAGTCCTCCATGTAGTGTCATAGCTTCGCTTGTTATACGAGATCTGCGTCCCAACCAGCCTCAAACATGTTTCTACAAGTAGGGGGCGGACAGTTTAGTTCACGGGATCAAGTCCCACGCACCCGTACGTCCTACCCTGGCTACTGATATAATAGATTCTATTAAAAAAAGGTCAACCAGTAATTTTTACTGGTCGACCTTATAATACGAACGCACCCGTTAGTTTAACTAAATTACTTATCCTTATTATGCAGTTCAAATGACTCTTCAAAGCCATCCCATTTTACATTTACCTTTATAACTTCATCTTTACCTACCATTGCTCCATTTACTGAACTTCCACTAGTTTTAAATACTTTTTCACTAGGTGGATCAGGGTAGGCCTCTCTTTTATTTCCGCTACTAATGGTTGTTTCATAAGAATAATCAAGGTTTTTCATCGAAGATAACTCTTCCAAAGATCCCTTGTATTTTAATGTAAGTACATAGTTATCTTTGCTAGAATGAGTTGTTTGTTTGCCATTCCCCCCCCCATATTTCGGTTGCTTTATAAGAATATATAGCCTCCCAATGTTCGCTTTCTCCTATAAATTGATAATTATGTTCAGTCGTTTCCGATTTAGTATCTTTTTTAGTCGTTTCGGTATTATTTTCTTCTTTAGAGGTTTCCGCATTATAATCTTTGTTCGATGCGTTCGTACCACAAGCTGTTAAAACCATTATTATAAATAACATAGTGAATATTTTCTTCAACTAAACTCCTCCCAAATTATAAAATTGAATTCTTTATCAATTTTACCATTTAAAGGGTTTTGATTGAGTTTCGATTGGGAAATTTTTATTCCACTAACCTGCCCCGTTAGTTCCATAAGAAAAAGCTGCCTTAAAGACAGCTCCGATCTTCAGCTAACACACCCGTTAGTTCATTAAGGATGAAGTGTATAACCTTATTTTAGATTAATCTACTCGATTTTCTCCCAATCACTTCTTAATAGGCTAAATGTAATTAAGTCTTCATAATGGTCATATAACCATTGTCCATCCCGTTTAATTCCTTCTTGAACAAATCCCAATCTTCGTGGAATAGATATACTTTTTAGGTTATTAACTGCAACCTGAATTTCAATTCTATTTAAATCCAACTCTTTAAATAGGTAGTTCACTAATGAACTTACACTCTTAGTTATTATTCCATTCCCTTGTGCTTCTTCTGACAAAAAATAGCCGATACTTGTAGATTTGTTCTTCCAATCAATAAAATGAAGACCAATCATTCCAACTAATGCTCCATTATATCTAATGCCAGCATCAAAACCATTATTATTGCCATAATTGGTTATCCATATGGGTATGATAGGCTCAAAATCCTGTGAAGATTTTCTTTTATCAACCCAAAGTAGCCATTTTCGTAAATGTTCTCTGTTATTATCTACCAATTTGAATAATTCCTCTTTGTGCTGCTGTTGAAGTAACTCAATTTCTATTTGATTATCTACTTTGAATGAGAACATCTTCACACCACCTAATTTTTCCCTATTTTAACACAGGTTTTTATTATACAAAAAGTTATGCAACTATCCTGCCCCGTTAGTTCCTTAAGGGGTACCCATTTGGAACAGTCAAATAAAAAAAGAACCTCTAAAGAGATTCATTAAGGTGTATCTTCTAATTTATATGCCCTAAAAAAAATCTGCCAAATTAATTGGAGGATGTTTAGGTGTATCTTCTAATTTATCCACTAATTTTCCATTTTCATCGAAAATGTAAAGGGATGGTTTCCAAGTCATCCAATCTTCGGATGCAGGAATCAAAAAATATGAACAGATAAGGATTAACGATAATTTTGATAAAATTTTCATTTACATCCCCCTATTTATGTTTTCCTATGTTTTCCTATATTTTACTATACACTAAAAAAACTCCCCGCAGGGAGCTTTCTAATACCAAAACAAAATCCAATCTTTCCTAATCCACGTTTTCCTTCCATCTCTAAACCTTACTATGTAATATTGATCATTTCCGATACCAACGATTATTCCTACTGTGAAACTGTTCCACCTGTTCTTAGCCTTGCCAACATAAATTTTCATATTTAACATTTAAATTCCCCCTCTTACTTAATGAAGTGGAGTATATTCTATTAAATTAAACTCCCCCTTACTTATTCAGGTGGAATCTATTCTATTAAACTAAAATGTTTCTAGGGTCTAGCCAATAAAATTTTTAATTATGAACAAAAAAAGAACCTCTAAAGAGATCCCTAAATTATATTTTTAGTTGATTAATTCTAAAAAGGTAAATCATCTTTTATTAAAGGGCGTACCTTTCTTACTAAATCTGTAATGTCATTTTCTCCGTTGTAAACAACACTAACAATTTGAAAGTCGCCTGGATAGCGAGCAGAGCTTTTTATCTTTTGTATCCACTCATACGCTGATACAGCAGCTGTCCATTCCGGTTCTTTTCTAAAGTCAGTTGTAATTACTGAACAACTACCAGACTGTATGAACTTAGCACCGTTCGCAAACAATTGAACCTCAATCTGAATTTCCATTTGTATACTCCTAAATCTCTGTGCCTTTTCCTTCCTGAATTTAAAAAGGACTTTTTTTAATCCTCAACGATCACACTAATAATTTCATTAAATTTAATTTTCTCGAAGGAACTATCTTTCTTCTGAATACTTAACTCTTTCGTGACAGGATCAATATACACACAGTATCCATGCAGTTCAATTGGATTTCCCTCGTTATGCAATCTAAAGCTTATCGGTAAATGATATTCCATTGCATAATGAATGTTGTTTTCAAATTCTTCAACCGGTATTCATCAAGGATAGGTTTTTTATTTAAGAAATAATCGTCTTTATCCTTTTTTTTATTTAATGCTTTATGTTCTGGTAACATCAATGCTGCTTGCCATTTAATGATTCCTCTATCACGAATTGTACCCATTAGAAAGAAGATCTCTCCTTTTCATTTATTATATACGAACTAGCGTTCTTGTTAAAGGTAGGAAAAAATGGCTATTCCCGAGAATGGATTTAATCTTGTTTGTATTAATAATAAGGATTTGTTAAATATATTAGAACAAATAAAAAAGACCACTTATTGCGGTCTCCTTTCATGCCTTATAGAACTAATGCACCTGTTAGTTTAAGTAGAAATCTTCACAATATTAATTAACATAAATATCATCTTTTTTCCTTAAATTAGAAGTTTTTTGTGTAAATGGGTTTAGTAATTATAATAATAGGGTATTTATGATTTGGCATATTTAAAAAAAGGAGATTAAATTATGGATTCGTCACTTGATATATATAATTTAATGAAATTCATCGAAGAAAATAACGAGGATTTTGAAGATTCATTATTAAACGAAGCATCTAATGTGAAAGACAAAATTAAAGAAATATTAATGGTCGGTAATATTGACCTGATAAATAATGCCCGTAAGCTGGTTCGATACATTATTGAGGGTGAAGAACAAGAGCTTCAATCATTTGCTAAACAAGAAGGTATAGCTTGGGCGACACACGAAATACCATTAACTTTCAAATTAGAGTGGGTGCAAGCCATTCGAAGAACTTTGTGGAAGTTCCTACAAGGATATAACGAGGTAACGAATCACGTTATAAATGAAGATTTTTTTTCGGTAGAAAAACAAATAAATAATCAAGTAGACAGGTTTTTAAATGTTTTTTTTATCACATATTCTCAATACAAAGATTCATTGATAATGGCTCAAAGAGAATTGGTCGAAAATCTTTCTGTGCCAATAATCCCAATAACACCCACTATATGTATTTTGCCTTTAATTGGTGCGGTTGATCTTTACCGAACGAATATTCTAGAGGAAAAAGTTTTAATAGAGATTGGAAAATTACGTATTCAAACATTGATTATGGACTTATCTGGAATTATGGAAATGGAGACTGAGGTAATTGATCATTTAATGAAGATTATTGACGGCACTTCATTAATGGGATGTACCACTGTGATTACCGGGTTAAGAGCTGAAGTGGCTAGCAATATGATACGCTTAGGAATGAGATTAAATGAAAAAGCACAAACATTAGGAACTTTACAACAAGCGTTGAATAAATACTTAATAAGTTAAATACAGAGAATCTTAGAGGAGGGTCGCTTTGCCGACTCTTTTTCCTTATTCAATATATTCTGACCAACTGTCTAAATATTTTTTCCTGCCTAGCAGTTACATCTTTGTATAAAAAATATAGTTAGGTATTTAATTCAACACTAATCAATTCGTTTTCTTCTTCAACTAAACTGCCCCGTTAGTGCCATAAGAAAAAGCTGCCTTAAAGACAGCTCCGATCTTCAGCTAACGCACCCGTTAGTTTAAGTACAATCCTTCACAAACTCTTAACTGCAAATGAAGAATCTCCCAAAGTGCTATTTCAGCAACTTCTGAACAACCTTCACTTTCCAAATTCCGAATCCTATCAAAGCTCCGAACATATTAAGGATGAAATCATCAATATCAAAACTTCCTCTTTTTGTAACTAATTGTATTACTTCAATAACAAATAACAATATAATAATTGCAATTGAAAATACACTTACTTTGTTTATTCTTTTTATAAAGTAAGGCAGATAGATACCCATTGGCAAAAACATAATAAAATTACCAACGAGGTTTTTTATAGGTATATCCATATTCATACTTCCGCTAAAAATTGCTTTTATATATGTACTTATCGTTTTAAATGGAACAAAATTCGAAGACCTCTTAATATATTCCATCAAAGTCAAATCTGTCCATACGTTACCTCTTGTACCCAAGAATAATAGAACTACCAATGCGAGTAAATAAAAAATAAAACTGATGCTTAATACAATTTTTATAAATCTTTTCATTTTCCTCTCCTTTTTTTACTTTTATGTTTTCTATTGAATCGTTCGCAAGAATATTTTACCATTATTAAACTAAACTGCCCCGATAGTTCCATAAGAAAAGGAGCTGCTAATCAGCTCCTGATAATGAAGTAAAGCACCCGTTAGTTAAATAACAAAATCAATTTCTACTAAAGAATTGGTCCTACTAATGATAGGTTTCTCTTTTACTAGTCTAATTGCGGTTTTATTTTATAAATATTACAATTAAATAAATGACATAAAACTAGATGTAAGATCTTGTCTTACTTTAAATTTTCCAATTTAATGTGAGGGAGCATCTTACTTGCTATAAATTGCGAATCATTTCCTTTATTTCATCACGTTTTTGAATGGTTGTATCGTTTTTATTTGGGAAAATCGCTGTGGCACCACCGTCATTTTCAATATCAACTAGTAAATCGAAAAAATTCAAAAGTGGTATGTTGAACGCTTCGTATGACTCATCTATATTGGCAGACTCCATTTCAGCAAAACTTCGACTTGGCCAAACAGGTAGTAAAAATGGATAGTCTCCATCATCATCTTCTAATAGTAATAAGTCGCCATTTTCGTCGCGTAGTAACCACACCTGTTCATCCGTTGCAACCATACCATAAAAATATGCAAGTCGCTTTTCAGCAGGACGGTTTAAGATAAATCGTTTAATTAATTTCATATATGTCATTCCTTTATGATAATTGTTAGAAAATATACAAGTTTCTATATCTGTCTGTAATTTTCCTTCCTGAACTAAACTGCCCCGATGGTTGCATAAAAAAGGAGCTGCTGATCAACTCCTGATAAGTAAAGCAATCGTTACTTAAATTAGAAATTTAATTAGCTTCTCTTTGTCCTCTTAAATAATAAATAACCTAAAACACCTAAAATTAATGCTATACCTCCGAAAACAATTACTTGAAATATAATATCCCCTATAAACATAACCTGTTTCTCCTTTTCTAAAAAACATTTTCCTAAATCTGTATACGAAATTTTTCCTAAAAAGGTTTCAACTGATAGCTTGATTCTAAAAGTCTTATTAAACTAAACTGCCCCGTTAGTTGAGTATAATGTAGCAGCAGAGTAATTCCTATCTCATTTAATGAACTAATCTCCTGGGAGAAAAACATCTTCACGAAGGCAGCCGATTGTTGTACAGCCTGAAAGGCCGAGGATAAAGGTGGACCAAAAGATTGAATACACGTTTAGAAAAAAAGACTGAGTGACTCAGTCTTTTTATAATCTTTGCCTGTCAGAAGACACCTTGCGTATGGGTGACACTCTTCATTTTTTTAACGAAAAAAATGATATCCTTGCAGGAAAACAAGGGAAAGGGCTAAAAACCAAACCGCATATTTTGCCTGTTTTCCAAACTCTTTCCCAGCTTTTATTCCATATTGAATCGTGTGTAAAATAACCATAATCAATAAAAGATTTGCCAGAAGACCCATTATATCAATCCCTTACACGTTGTCGATTAGTGGGCAAAACTTGTTCTCCGAATTGGTATAACTCTACCTCGTAATGAATGTTGACCGTGGCTTTTGGATAGTTTTCCATCCAATTGTAGGCTTCGTATTGTTTCATGGTGAGAAATTTCCGCCTGGCCATATAATAGAATTCAAAAAGATCCACTTTCAGTTTTTCTTGTGATTTCTTCACCACCTTGTCCGTTTTCCTTTCCAATTCTTTTTCAATATGGCTTTTCAGCATGTCTCCATTCTCGATATTCGTTGAGTAATTAACCAAACTCGGAACAGAAACGAGATCCACTTTCACGGGAACGGTCGCTGTAATGACGGGACTTGATTTTTTTGTATTGACTTTTATTTTGGCTTTTTTTTCGATATAAACTCGTGTCCCAATCGTTTCATTTGTTTTGACGGGATCCGTAAAAGCGGTTGTTAATTCATCCACATCTGAATCTTGTTGCAACATAAGGGTTAACCTCGTTTCTTCACCCGTCAACTTTCCGATCGCTTTTCCATTCTTGAACACAACCGAACCGATGGATTGCGTGTGGCTTCCTGATCGGATTTTTACCTCACCCGCCACATTTTCATCTTCATCTTTTATTATCCGTTGCTTCCTTTCCTTGGCTGTGCTATAAATGGCTAAAAAGGCACCCGCATCGTGCTGCGTATTTTTCAAATACATTTGATACGTCGATAAAGGAACGAATCCTGTCTCTTTCCACCTTTGACCCATCAAATCGTAAAATTTGTGGGGTCTTGTTTCAAAAGGCGTTTTGTTGTTTCTGATAAAAGAAGAAGCGTTCTCTTTCGATACCAAAAATAACACGTTTTCTCTCAGTCCCCTTTCTTTTGTGATGGTTTCTGATATATGCAGAAACATGTTATCTTTCGCCAGTTCCTCCCCAACGATTAACGCTTTCACATGCGAGAGGGATACGTTCCTTGATATGCTTACATTCGCGAGTTGTGTAGCGACCGCAAGGTTCGGGGCAGACAGGGTCACAATTTCAAATGCTTTTTCTTTCTCTGCTTTGGAACGATCCGTTGAACCGACTTGCGGATTGGCAATTTGATAGGTTACATCGAGCATCCCATTTTTTCCTTTGTCCAAACCCACCACCACAACAAACGCTTGTTCTTCCAGTTCTATTTTATCCCAGCACCCCGTTAATAAGAAAAGGGACAAGACAAGCATCCACTTTTTCATGATTTCCTCTCCTTCCTCTTCGCAAATATCCACATCATGAATGGCAAGAAAAAGAAATAAAAGGAACCGAAACGGAAAATAACATTTTCCCTTATGATGTATTCCGATTCGACAGGATTTTCAGGAAGCATGCCTAGACCGATGAGAAGTGCGGCAAAGGGAATCAAAAGGGGTTCGATTTTTTTGATTTTAAATAAATAGGAAAATAGGGCGGTGGTGATATACAGATAAAAGGAAAATCGGATAAACGTCGAAAGGAGCCAAATGGGTAAAAAGATGGTTTCAGGGTTCGCTAAAAATCGGCCTGCCGAAACATTTCTGGTCGTTTCATGGAATAAATAGGTGATTTCGGTAACCAGTGGCACATCATACAGCATGATATAAAACAAGAAAAACGTGACGAGTTCGAAACAGACGATAGCAAAACTGATGAGGCTCGATTTTTTATAGGTGGGAAAATCCCTAAAAAAAGTCATGAAGACGGCAAGTGCCATAATTTCCACGAAAAGTGGCATAAACTTGAACCCTGTGATAAAAATATTCTCCCATGTTCGTCCGAAAATCGGAAAAAGATACGAAAATTCAAGCCGATCCCAAAGGAGGATAATGAGGAGGAATAACCCTCCTTTGATCACAAAAAGAAAAATGAAACTGGTTCTTGTGATTCCTTCCAAACCCCTTTTCGCAAGAAACACGCACACGATAAGGAGCAGGGTGTAAAGGGCAAGAAGCGGCGTTTTAGGAAAATAAAGGGTGGATATGATATTCACATAGCTTCGAGTGTCCACTGCTGTTCCGATCAGGAAAAGGAGAAAGAAAATCAATCCTACTAGGAAACCTAAGGGTTTTCCGAAAATCATGTCAAACACGTCGATTAATCCTTTATCAGGGTATTTCTTCATCACACTTAAAAAAACTAGAAAGGAAAGAAGAAAACAAAGAGCGGAAACGAGTATCGCCATCCAACTGGCCGTTTCCGTTTCGTCGAACAGCAAAGTGGGCGTCATATCGGCAAACTTTATTCCAATGACGGGCAAAAGTAACGAGATGATTTCTCTTTTTCCGAGTTTATACTCTTTCTTTTGGATCATAGCCCTCTTTTTCCTTTCGTTTTTGAGTTTTCCGTCGCTTTCTTTGGATGCAGATACATCGGTTTGATTCGTTCCTTCCAGGAAACCTTTCTTCCTATCGTATCTTTAGACGACGGAAAGAAAGGAATGGTGGGTGCCAGGTACGGCACGCCAAAGGAAGTGAGGGTGGATAAATAGGCGACACACATGATTGTCGCCATCATGACGCCAAAAAGTCCCATGAAGGAGGCAAGAATGAGCAGGGCAAAACGCATAATCCTAACCGCAAAGCTGAACGATACATTCGGAATGGCAAAGGAGGCAAGTCCCGTTATCGAAACCACGATGACCAAAATCGGGGAGATGATATTGGCATCCACGGCTGCCTGCCCTAAAATGAGCGCCCCCACGATTCCGATTGTCGAACCCATCACCGTCGGAATTCGGATTCCTGCTTCCCGTAAGATTTCAAACACCAATTCCATCATGATGATTTCAAAAATGACGGGAAATGGGACCGTTTCCCTTGTTGCAGCAATGGCAAGGAGAAGATCGGTTGGAATCATCGCACTGTGGAAATTCACAATCGCCACGTATAAACTGGGTGTAAATAGAGCGATGAAGACTGATAACAATCGAATCATCCGTATAAAATTTCCATAGGCCCACCTCAGGTAATAGTCTTCCGACGTGTGAAAAAACGACCAAAAAGTAGCGGGCGCCACAAGCGCGGCAGGTGAATTCTCCATGAGAAGGATCACATTCCCTTCCCGTATGAAGGAAGTCGCCCTGTCGGGTCGTTCCGTATAGAGAATGGTCGGAACAAGGGAGTAGGCCCTTTCTTCTAGATGCTGCTCCAACACCGATACATCCTCGATATAGTCCACGTCAATTTGTGATACGCGTTCTTTGATTTGATGCAATAAGTCAAAATCCATCACATTTTTCAGATACATCAGGCTGATTTTCGTCTTCTTGCCATTTCCGATATAAAGCGTTTCCGTCACTAAGGATTCGTCACGGAGCCTTTTTCTAATGAGGGAGACGTTGACGGTTCCTGACTCCACAAACGCCTCATTGGACCCTTTAATCACGTTTTCCGATTGCGGCTTATCCACGCTTCGACCATCATATTTGGCTGTTTGAAGCGACAGGACGCTTGATGACCCTTCCATCAGGATGATGGTTTGTCCGTCCAATAAAGCGGAGACGGCTTCTTTCCTTTCTATAAGGGTGGAAACTTGATTTCCTGTAAGAATCGTTTTGCTTATCACCTCGGTTAAATCTTCGCCCACTTCTATTTGTATCTCCTTTTCTTGCAAAGAAGAAATGGCGTGGTCAATGAGGGTGGCATCCACCATCCCCCTCATAAAAAAAAATTGGGCGTCTTTATTTTGTGAAGGCACATGTATAGGACGGACTCCAAGGTCGGAGTTATCAGGATAAGAAAAAATGGTTTTCAGATAGGTGCTGTTTTCCTGTAAATCACACGAAAAAATCAAATTTTCTTCTTCTGTGTTTTCTTCTATTTTAGATTTCTTTTTTCTTGAATGAAAGTTAATCATACACACCTCTGCCTGCTTTTTACTTAGTATGGGGCAAAAGACTATAAGTTAATTCTTAAATGTTTCTTTTGTAATTCAGTGTTTAAAATTTTAACTTGATTTTTACCCATCTAATTATAAAAAACCTTAATAAATAAAGGAGAGTACATATTAGCCATGTATAATATGTACTCTCCTTTTTTCTTTTAGTGAACTAACACACCCGTTAGTTGAATAAAGAAAAAGCTGCCTCAATGACAGCTCCAATCTTCAGCTAACGCACCCGATAGTTTAAGTAAATTTCTTCACAAACTTGTACCTTTACACTAGATTTATTATAAAAATGCTGCCCAACTGCGACCTAACCAAAAATCTTACTGATTATTGCAACTGAATCATTTAAAGGAAAGCATCCATTGTTTAAATTTACTTCTTTCAAACTCTTTTAACCATAAAAAGAACTGCAGATACATGCAGTTCTATCAGAGAAAATTGGTAAGTTTTAAATTTACATATAAATCGATTTATAATAAGAGGCGTTTTTTACTTTTTGAGTAAGTTTAAATGATTTTTAATACTTAATAATTGTTCTTCCTAAATGGTGACCGTCCTTAACTGCTTCAATCGTTTTAGGTAATTCTGTAAGTGAAATCTCACTTATAAGAGTAGTTTGAGAAATGTTCCATTCATTCGCTATTTTCTCCCAAATATAACCACGATTATTAATTGGTACATTTACAGAATCAATTCCCAAAAGGTTAATCCCTCTGAGTATAAACGGTAATATTGTTGATGTTAGTTTTATACCACCTGCATTCCCACACATACTCATACTTCCACCATAAGAAATTTGAGGAATTAATACAGAAGCAACTTCCCCACCAACAGTATCTAGGACATAGTCAAACTTTTGTTTATTTAATGGTTTATTTTGCTCTCCTAACTCATTAACAAAAATCACATTAGTTGCTCCTAAAGATTTTGCTACCTCTGCTTGGTGTTCTTTTCGAACTAAAGCAGAAATATTTTTGTAACCAATTTTAGATAAAATTTGTAATGCAATACTACCTACTCCACCAGTTGAACCAGTGACTAGTATCCTAGGATTGTTATTTATATTCATTCCTTTCTTCTCTAAAGCTATGATGGAGAGTGCAGCCGTAAATCCTGCTGTCCCAAAAACCATAACATCTTTCAAGGTTAAATTGAATGGCAAAGGAACAATCCAATCTGCAGAGACTCTAGCATATTCTGCAAACCCTCCTGTATGGCTCATCCCCATTGCAAAACCTGTAACAACAACTTTCTGTCCCTCTTTGTAACGATTATCTGTAGTATGAACAATGGTTCCACTTAAATCAATTCCGGGGATCATTGGATAATTTCGAATAACTCCCCCATTTTTTTGAACAGCCAACATATCCTTATAGTTTATTGAAGAATATGCCACCTTTATTAAAACCTCGCCATCAGAAAGACTGTCAAGATTAACATCTTCCAAATCATAAATTACTTGATCCTGTCTTTCTTGTACAATAATTGCCTTGAATGTATTCATAATTATCCACTCCTTTTTTGTCACAAAACATTTTTGTAACAAAAATGTTTCATTGCAAAATCTAACATGATATTATGGTTACTGTCAATATGGAGGAGATACTATGGAATTAAAAAATTGTATGAACTTTTTACTAAGTGTTAGTCAGAATAAAGTTTTCAAATATTTTAGCAAGCTTTTAGAGGAATTTGGAGTAACACCAGCTCAATATGGTGTGTTGAATTGTTTGTGGAGAGAAGGACAATTATCTCCTAAACAAATTGGAGAAATGGTATATTTAGAAGCCCCTACTGTCTCTGGGATATTAGATAAAATGCAAAAAGCCGAATTAATAGAACGTTCGGTAGATCAAAAAAATCGTAGAAATGTTTTAGTGATAGCTACTCAAAAATCTAACAAAATTAGAGATGAAGTTGAAGCTGCAACAATTAAGTTGAATAATAAGGTTCTTCAAAACTTGTCAGAAAACGATAAAGAAGTGCTAAAAAAAGCATTAGAAACAATAATAAAGTCTGATTTATAATTATAAAATCTATTTTCTCTTAACCTATGTTTGGAACAGTACTTTGACGGCGTGTAAAATTATGGACTATCTCTAACTATATTTAGCTTAGAAAAAACAAATTAAAGTAGACCCCCGTCATAATCTGTTGATGGGGGTGACCAAATTGAAAATTTTAAATTGGTAGATTTTATAGAATAAATCCTTCGTTTGAAGCTACCCTCTTTTAAACTAACCTGCCCCGTTAGTGCCATAAGAAACGGGGAAGAAGGGGCGTTTAAGAGCGGTAACACTCAATAGGTATTACCGCAATGAAATATAAATATAAAGTAGTATTCTTTCTTTTTGAAGAACTTCTAACCCTCTAAAATTTATACCAACCAAGTGATTCTACACTTTTTTGTGTATTTACGTGTTTTGTTTCCAAAAAACTGTCCAATCCTTCTGGGCCAAGCTCTCTCCCAATTCCGCTTTGTTTGTACCCTCCCCAAGGCGCTTCCACGTATGGTGTATGATAGCTGTTAATCCAAATCGTTCCAGCTTTAAGTTCCCCAGCTATTTTTTGTGCTCGTTCCTGATTACCAGATAAAATCCCCGCAGCAAGGCCAAATTTCGTATCATTTGCTAATTCAATGGCTTCTTTTTCCGTGCGGAAAGATTGAACTGTTACAACTGGACCAAATATTTCCTCTTGCACAATTCTCATATTTTGTTTTACGTTCGTAAATACTGCCGGAGTGATAAATAGACCTTTGCGATTTAAACGCTCTCCACCGAATAATAGGGTTGCTCCTTCTTCTTTTCCAATGGAAATATACCGCTCAATTTTGGCCAAATGTTCTTTTGAAATAATGGCACCCATTTCCGTATTTTCGTCAAATGGGTCACCAATTCTCAATTTTTGAAGCTTTTCATTAAGTTTTCCTAAAAATGTTTCATAAAGGTTTTCATGCACAAGTAATCGGGAAGAGGCCACACAAACCTCCCCTTGATTTAAAAATGCACCATAAATAGCCAATTCAGCTGCTAAATCAGCATCCACGTCATCAAAAATAAGAAAAGGTGATTTTCCGCCAAGCTCTAAAGATACCCGTTTAAACGATTGAGCACATAATTCGATAACTTTTCTTCCAGTTTCCGAACCACCAGTAAATGAGACTTTATCCACTTTATCGCTAGTCACCAGAGCTTCACCGGGTCCCTTACCAGCACCTAAAACTAAATTAAACACACCATCCGGCACATCGCATTGATCTAACAGTTCTGTAAACAGAATTGATGATAAAGGAGTTATTTCTGAGGGTTTAAACACGATTGTATTTCCAGCTGCTAGAGCCGGTGCTATTTTCCACATCCCAAGTAAAAATGGAAAGTTCCAAGGAACAATTAACGAACAGACACCGATAGGTTCTTTGTGAACTTCACTGACAGACCCATCTTCCATTTTGATACGCCTTGGCTGCTTTTCAACTATTAAATCCACATAATAGCGCAAACATGCAATTGAATCATCTATGTCTAGTTTTGCTTCATTATATGGCTTGCCTGTATTAATAACTTCCAATTTAGTCAAATCCTCTTTTGCGTCTTCCAAGCGTTGGGCTATTCTTTTCAGAGTTTCAATTCTTTTTCCTTTATTGATTGCCCAATCGTTTGTTCGGAAAGCATCGAAAGCTGCCTGTATGGCCAGTTCAACCTGTTCAACACTCGCTTCGTGTATTTTAGTCAAAAATTCCTCATTAGCTGGATTGGACAGAACTCTTTTTTCTCCTTCACCCTTCAGCCAGTGTCCGTTAATGTATAATTGGTCGCATTTTTCTAATAGTTTTTTCAAATGATGCACTCTCCCTAAAAATTTATTTATTAATCAGCTAAATCCTCTACAGCTTCGGTAGCTGAAACATAGCATGCTGAAGTTTCCTTGTGTAGTAATAGTGTCCAAAATTGGTATAAAGGTACTTACTACCTTCTTAGGATACTTTTATGACCTGACATTATTTGAGGATAATTTTTATTAATAGCTTGAAAGTAAGGAGATCGAATCCTTATCTATCAATTTTTTTGTGTATCGATTTTATAATCAACTTTCATTGCTACCGCTCGTACAGGTGAACCATCCGCACCTACAATCCGTAAAGGAAAAGCGCTGATGAGAGGATTAGGAAAATCTATCGCTCCAAAATTAGTTAGATTTTCCGCGATGATTCCGTTTACCTTGGCCACTGCATCGTGGATAGGAAATTCTGTACCACCTGTACGATCGATATTGATTGTATCGATGAAAAATGTGCGAATTCCCCTTTTTATCATTTCATGAATAACATCTTCATGAACATAAGGATGACGAAAAAATGATTCCTTCGCTACATATCGTGACCAACCTGTATAAAACAAAACGATTTTTCCAGAAGCGAGTTGATCCAAGTAAGGTTCCACATCTTTCAGGGTAATAGCTTCTTCCTCCCCTTTTTCTGTTACTGGAATTATTACTCCAATCCCAATAAATAAACGCAAATCTGATTCATCAATACGTTGGCCCTCACTAATAAAATGGTATGGTGCATCTACATGAGAGCCTGTTTGTGAACCAAGATGTATATGAAGAAGATTATACCCGTCCATTTCTAGAGTTGTAGCAACACTAATGTTCGGTTCAGGATCTCCAGGATAAATAGGTGTATCATTCGTTAATTGGAGTGATAAATCAACAATTTTTTCAATTTTAAGCATAACTATGCCTCCCTTTCTGCGTCACACGCATATTTATTTGTTATTTTTTATATGACTTCAGATTCTTTGCTTTCTTCCTGCACCCTGATTTTTCCCGTAACTTTCATTAGCCCTGAATAAACTACGCAGGTAAGCAGGAAGGTTACTATTGTAGTTCCTATGGAAAGAGGTTGTACGTAGGTAAAGTAATAAGAGAATCCTGCTCCGATAATAAAAGAAATATAAGCAACATAGTTAATCCCATTCCGATACCAGTAAAGCTTGTTCTCGCCAGAAATAATCTCAGAAGCATCATACAGGCTGCGTTTAAGAAGGTAGTAATCTGTCAACATAATAGATACAACTGGTATAAAAAGACTTCCGATCATTATTAGGAAGCCTTGGAAATTCGAAAGTAACCAATCTTTAAGCAGGGCACCGCATATACAAATGATTCCTATTGTTAGCGCAACTTTCCAGAATCGCTGTTTCTTAAAAATCGCTAAGTAAGAAATCGTGGCACTATATAAAACCATTGTGTTCGTTGATACAACAGAGATGAAGATAACTAGCGCAGCAACAAGACCAAAAACAGGATTGGATTCTCCGATTAAAACAGTTGGGTCATACGTTCGTGTCATATTATTCAATAGTGAAAATCCAGAGACAGTTGCCCCAAGTGTCATCGCAATAATTGTTGCGGTACTAAACCCAAAATAAGTTCCAATCATACCGCCTTTTTCTGTTTTACAATGGCAATTATGATCACTTACCATAAGCATCCAGGAAAAAACAGTTGCAACTACAATATCAAATGCCACTATAGCAGTTATGGACGTATTATCAATTGTTGTCATTTGAATTAAACTTCCTGCATCAAATTTAATAAACATATAACCAAAAACGATAACAACCAGTATAACCATTAAACTAACGATAAATTTTTCCGCGCTCTCAATTACACGGTGGCCGTACATAGCCAATAGAACAACTAGCGCTTCAGTTAGAATCGTAAATAAATTAATATTGGTGTATCCTGTCAAATAAAATACCGCTTGATTTAGGCTCAGAGCCCCCATATATGCCTGTACCCAACTCCAGCCGATGAGAACAAGAGTGTTCACGGCTGTAGGCAATACTGCTCCTCGATGACCGAAGGCTCCTCGAGCCAATATCATGGTGGGTAAGCCGGTGCGAGTCCCTATATTCCCCATTAAAATTAATGGTATTCCACCTACTAACGTTCCGATTATAATTATTGTAAGCGCTTTTGGATATGCCATGTCAGGAACAAACAGCATGCCAGAAAATACTGTGGTTACTACAACATTAGAGCCTAACCAAAGAAATAAAGTAGAGAACCAACTCATTGACCTTTCATTCATAGCGATTGGTCTCATACGATCTATGCCATTTGTTTCAGGTGAATTCGACATCCAATTCCCTCCCTATTCCACTAAAATTTCGCAGTAAATTTTATCACCTGGCTTTAATTTTCTGCTTATTAGGTCTTTACCTTCAATTGTATTGATTTTTTTTGACAATGCTTTGTGTGCATTTCAGTCTGATAATAGCCTTTAATAGCTTTGGACGACGTTAAGTCATCACGTTATCAACACTATTGTAGACGGACTTGCAACGGCTTCTATCTACAGCATATTGAACGCCTCCATGTTTTTCATAAGTATGTAAACACTCCTTTTTCTTGAATAACGTCTGAAAAGTATCAATTTACATATTACTTAAGCAAGATTCGCGCCAATTTACTACACAGATATTGACAGCCATTTCCGCTAGTTTTTTTGATATATTGATTTAAAATCTAATCAATTTCTTATTTTCTGATTTAATTTTTAATTATTTCCTCTTTTTAATTTATATTTTAATCAACATCTATAGACATAAAAGGAGGGGAACCTATTTGATGATGGAATGACAATTCGGGTTGATCAGCAACATAATAAAGGGGAACTAGCTTATGCTACAGAAGCAACCAAAGAAATTGTTCTATTTGGTTTCGAACAGTTAAACCTTAATCGTATATGGGCAATGGCTATATCTAAAAACCCAGCTGCTGCAAAGTTATGTTAAAACTTGGAATAAAAAATGAAGGTTCAATAAAACAGCATATCTATCAGGCTGAACCATATGAAGACGTTGACGTATTTGGGTTTACAAACACAAATTTTAAACAACTAAATTCTTAAGTCTTGTTCAACTAACAGGTGCGTTCGTATTATCTAAGGTCGGCCAGTAAAAATTACTGTTGATCTTTTTTAATAGAACCTATTCTATCAGTAGCCAGGGTAGGACGTACGGGTGCGTGGAAATTGATCCCGTGAACTATAAACTGTCCGCCCCTACTTGTAGAAACATGTTTGAGGCTGGTTGGGACTACATGGAGGACTAGGGGTACTGATTAGTAAGTAGAGGAGGAAAAAACAATGAATCCAGTTGTTGGTCTGGATGTGGCAAAAGGAGAGAGTCAAGTTCAGGCAATTTAAACCGTCTGGGAAGAGCTTTTCAATGAAGCATATCAAAGAGGAATTAGATCATTTTTTAGACTTTCTAAAAGAAGCTGAAGAGGTGACAGGGCAGATGCCTATGGTCATTTTAGAATCTAGGGCATTACCATACTCCCGTTATTCAATACTTGGCGGAACAAGGAATTCTATATATCTTACTAAATCCGATTATTTCTTATCAGGAAAAGAAGACCAGTTTACGTAAGGTAAAAACAGACGCAATCGCTGCGTACCAGTTGTGTGTGCTGTATTATAAAGGTGAACCTCATAAAATTAGAGGGATTCAGCTTTTAGACCTTCGGAATTTGTCAACACAACAGGAAATCGTAACGAATATGTATGTGAAAGCTAAACTTCAGTTTCACACCATTTTAGATCAAGTGTTTCCTGAATACCGGAAGGTTTTTGGGGATCTATATTCGAAGGTTTCTTTATTGATGTTAAAGGAACATCCTACTTCAGAGGCGGTATTAACAGCCGGAGAAAGTAGACTTGCAGAGAGTGTTATAGAGTTCTGTTCTAGCCGATCGAGTGAATGGGCATGGGAAAAATCAAAAAAAATGATGGATTCCGCATCTCGAAATCCATTTCAAAAAAAACGTGTATGAAAGTCACGTAATCAATCTTCGTATGTATATTGAGTTGCTTTTTCATTACCAGGGACACCTTTCTGATTTGGAAGATCGTATAGTGACCTTGGCAAATGAAATGGAAGAATATAAGATTATCCAATCGATTCCCGGTATAGGAGAAAAAATCGCAGCCACGATTATCTCTGAAATTGGTGAAATCGTTCGGTTTAATCATCCGAAAAAACTGGTTGCCTTTGCTGGAGTAAATCCAAGTGTTTACTCATCGGGTAAGTTTACGGAAACCATTAATCGTATTACTAAAAGAGATTTTCGTGGTAGATGGTGGCGGCGAGGATCGCCGCCATAGAAGTTCTTATGGAACTAACCTGCCCCGATAGTTTATTAAGAACAAAATAAAAAGGACCCTTGGTCCCTTAAAAATACTTTCTATACAAGTCTCTCCGCATTGCACCACTTAGATATGCATAAATTTTTGTGGTTTCACTTTTTTCATGACCCATTAAATTTTGAATCACTTCTAGAGGCGCTCCATTATTCAATAAATTTGTGGCATAACTATGTCTAAGCAGGTGGGGATGAATGCTCTTTTTAATGTCCGTTCTCTTTGCTACCAGTTTTATAATGTTCCTCGCTTGAGAAATACTCATTCGATGGGGTGCGCGTGTTGTCACAAATAGTGCTTCCTCATGATCTTTTCGCTCACTTAAATATCGCTTCAACCATATTTCACAACGAGTATTGAAATATACTTCTCGTTCTTTACGCCCTTTACCTAAAACGATTGCTGATTGATTAGAGAAATTGATTGAGGCCCTATCTAGAGTTATTGCTTCACCAATTCTGCATCCTGTTGAATACATAAACTCAAATAAAGCATTTTCAAATGTTGTATGACAAGCTTCCCGCAAATGTTCAATTTCCTCTTCAGACAAGTATTTTGGTACCCTTAATTCTAATTTTGGTTCCTTGATTTTGGAAGCAGGATTTCCATTAATTAAATTTTCATCCTGAGCCCATCTAAATAAAGATTTAATAAATCGGATTCTATGACCCAGACTGGATGGCTTAAGCTTTTCAGCTGCTTTTCCCAGATAAACTTTAAGAGAATTAGTTGAAAGCTCTTGAATGGATATATTTCCAAAACTATTCAACAACAAGTTAAATTGTACGTAATAGGCCTTTAATGTTTGTGGAGAATAACCTTGGATTTGCTTATCTGCCTTATATAAACCCCATACATCAGTTAAGATCATACCAGTTTCTCTCCAATCTATACCTTATTAATAGACAGTATAGTCAAAAGAATAACTATTATACTAGATTAGTAGAGTTTTCATTAAACAGTAACACCTGTTAGTAAAAAATAAAAAGCTGTATTTAAGACAGCTCCGATCTTCAGCTAACGCACCCGTTTGTTTAAGTACAACATTTCACAATATCAATACAATTTAAACATTGAATTGTCTATACAACATTAGCTGACATCATTTACATATAAAACCCTATTTGGATGTATACACATCCAAACGAGGCCCTTCTCGTTTGGTGAATAAGTCGCCATCTATTAGTCCATCTTAACAAATGAAGCTACATGGAGGGAGGTTCTAAGCATGAGCCAAAAGCGTGATAAAGGTTATAGTCAGAAGGGAAAAGCTAATAGCAATACAATAGATCCAGTGATCGCAGCAGAAGACTTGGAAAAAGCAATTTATCCAACTAATAAGCCCCCGCGCAATGCCAAATAAGTACAATCTCGTGATTTCTTTGCTTTTCCGAAAAGAAACTTGCAGGTTAACGAAAATGAAGAGTCAAGCAATCCACTAACATGAAGGATTACTTGACTCTTCATAGGTATACATGTTAAGAGAAAAACAAGGGAGGGATTTCAGTTGGAATGGATTTTTTATCTATACCTGTTAAATACGTTCTTTATGTTATTCATAGCAATTTGGGAAGTTCGTAGGCCTGCCAAGGCTTTAAATTGGATAACACTCGGCCTTATTTTGCCTGTCCTTGGTTTCTTGCTATATCTCAGCACATCAAATCCCAAGCGTATTCATCGGAAAAGATTAACCTCTTCTCATAATGAGTTTGACAAATTACCTGATACATATGGTGATTCTGCCTCGATAATCGCTGATGCTTTACGGCATTTCACCGTGCATGGGCTTCGAGTCGGCCAAGTCCAAGTACTTAACAATGGAATAGCAAAGTATGAACAACTAATCAAATCCCTACAAACAGCCCAAAAAACCATTGATCTGGAATATTACATCTACCGGAATGACCAAATTGGGAATCGAATCACAGCACTGCTAATTGATAAAGCAGAAAACGGAGTTCGGGTTCGTTTTGTGAGAGATGGTTGGGGAAGCAAAAAATTTCCGCGTAATGAGATCCTTCGGATGATGGATGCAGGGATTGAATGCCGGACAATATTCCCCTTACGCTTTCCCTGGATTCTGTCCAATTGGAATTATCGGGATCATTCTAAGATTGTCACAATCGATGGAAAGGAAGCTTTTACCGGTGGTATCAACGTGGGGTATGAATATACAGGATTAAAGCCTGAGATAGGTTACTGGCGGGATACTCATTTGCAAATCATAGGGGAAGCAACAGAAGATTTGCAGACGATTTTCGACGTTCATTGGAATATCGCTTTGCCGGAACAGATAAAGTCGAAAACAAAATCTAAGATAACGAAAAAACCCACTAAATTTCCAAAACATAAATCAAAGGAAGTCGATCGAATTGGCAGCGTAGATCTTTCCAGATGGTCAGCCGAATGGGGATCTGAATTGAGCATCGTAGAGGAAAAAGAGGTAAACAAATCAGGGACATTGCCAAAAGCGTACATTCATACGTTGGAAGGAAATCCTGGAGTTCCTACTCCGGTCATTCGGCAGGCTTACTTTATATGCATATCACAGGCGACCAAGACGATTGATATAACGACACCCTACTTTGTACCAAATACAGATATTATCATGGCATTAAAGACAGCTGTGGCTCGTGGTGTACGCGTAAGATTGCTGGTTCCTCGTCATATTGATCAAAAAATTGTGGGCTTTGCAAGCCGTACCTATTACGGGGAACTTATAGAAGCAGGAGTCCAAATTTACCAGTATGACAAAGGAATGTTACATGCGAAGCTGATGATCATAGATGAGGAGATCGCAGAAGTAGGAGCAGCAAACTACGATATGAGAAGTTTTCGTCTTAATTATGAGGTGTGTGAAGTCTTGTATAGTGCTGATGTAGCTAAGGAACTCACACAGCAATTCGAGCGCGATCTTATTGATTCTGTCCCGCTGCATCAGGAAGATTTACTACAACGATCCCTTACAGAGTGCATTCTCGAAAAAGGTGCTCGTCTACTTTCACCATTGTTATAAATTCTGTTTTTCTTGTTCTTACTAAAATAGATCGACTTTCTTTAGCGGATTACTTCTTTTTTCACCAAATATACTCACATAAAACAAAACTATAATAAATAGTGTTTTTTATTGGGATGGGAAAGGATGACCATGATGAATCATTTGTGGCGGAAATTGTTGAAATCTAAAATGGCGAAAATATGAGGTAAATAAGGAAAGGCTTAAGGATTCGACTTCACCTTAAGCCTTTTCTTGCCCTATTTTAAAAACCCATCGATATATATTTTTCTTCTAAATATTCATCAAGGCCTTGATGGCCGCCTTCCCTCCCCATGCCGCTTTCTTTCATGCCGCCAAATGGGGCTTGTGCAACGGTGGGAATGGCGTCGTTGTATCCGATGATGCCGAACTCCAGAGCTTCGGATACCCTGACTCCCCTGCTTATATTCTGTGTGTAAAAATAAGCGGCCAGCCCGTACTCTGTATTGTTGGCAAGCTCGATCACCTCTTCTTCTGTATCAAACGGGATGATTGGTGCGACCGGTCCAAATGTTTCCTGGTATGTGATGAGCATATCCTTGTTCACTCCACCCAGAACGGTCGGTTCATAGAATAATCCATCAGCCAATTCCCCATCAACTCTTTGTCCGCCACAAAGAAGGCTGGCACCTTTATCCAAGGCATCTTGTACATGCTCCTCTACCTTTTCCAGGCCATCACTGCTGACAAGAGGCCCGACTTCAACGGTTGGATCGATGCTATTTCCGACTTTTAGAGCTTGTACCTTTTCAACAAAAAGTGCAGAGAATTTATTGATGACAGAATGGTGGACGTAAATTCGATTTGCGCATACGCACGTTTGTCCGGTGTTCCTGAACTTGCTTGCAACGGCACCAGCTGCTGCGGCTTCCAAATCAGCATCCTCAAAGACGATGAATGGCGCGTGTCCTCCAAGCTCAAGGGAAAGTCTCTTGAGCTGCGGGGCTGACTTGGTAACTAGCAATTTGCCTACTTCAGTAGATCCTGTAAAAGAAATTTTCCTTACTACTGGATTTTCAAAAATTTCATCCGAGATATGTCTGGCACTCCCAGTTACGATACTTACCACTCCAGCAGGCACTCCCGCCATTTCCACCAATTTACCAAACGCTAACGCACTAATAGGAGATTGTTTTGCAGGCTTGACAATGACTGTACATCCAGCGGCCATGGCAGGTCCTACTTTCCGCGTCATCATGGCCAACGGGAAATTCCAAGGGGTAATGGAAGCGACCACTCCAATCGGCTGGCGAATCACCGATAGCCTTTTATTTGCAGCAGAAGCAGGGATCGTTTCCCCATAAATCCGGCGGCCTTCTTCCGCAAACCATTCCAGGTAGCTTGCAGCAAAATCCACTTCACCCCGGGCTTCCGTTAAGGGCTTGCCCATTTCCATACTCATGATTTCTGCTAATTCATCTTTATATTCATGCATAAGGTCATGCAATTTCTTTAGATATTTACTGCGTTCCTGTGCTGTCAGTTTTGACCAGGTTTTAAACGCTTCCTCAGCAGCTGCAATTGCCGCATGCGTTTCTTGGCGTCCTCCATTTGGAATCCTTGCCACCACTTTCCCTGTTGATGGATTTGTTACTGGTAAAGTTTCTCCGTTATGTGCTGCAGTCCATTCACCGTTTACATACATTTTCAGTTCAGTTAAATTGACTAATCCACTAGTTTTCAGCATGAATATGTCTCCTTTTTTCGTTGGATTTGCAAAGCGCTTCATTGTATACACAAAAAGATTATAGCCCTGAAACTTTCGTTCCCCCGTCAATGTCAGTGTTAATAGAAATCCTTTCATTTTTAAGAACGAAGGTATACCCCACAGCAGCAATAAGGCAAATGACTACAGGTATGATCAGGGCTATATTAAAATTATTGAACTTCGCTATTAAGATCCCTGTTGCTACTGGAGCAATCCAGCCAGCGAGGTTCCCCACGAAGTTTTGCAGCCCTGCAAGCTTTCCTTCCGCACCCTTTGGAGCAACATCCGAAACAGTGGCCCAGAGAATACCCGCAGCCAATCCTTCACCGCCGATTGCTATTGAGATATACGTAAGTGCCATTATGGCGCTGTCTGTATAGATAGTCGGTATTATGGCTAATGGAAAAAGCATGCCGATGGTTAAAACAGTTTTTCTTGCTTTGATGGAATTCCAGCCTCTTTTAATTAAGAAATCCGACAACACCCCTCCTAGAATATTTCCCAGAAAGGACATGATCCAAGGTAGCATCGTAAAAAATCCGGCTTTTAAAAGAGTCATATGCCTTTCGACTACAAGATAAGTGGGAAGCCAGGTCATCATTAAATAAGTAAGATAGTTATGGGCAAACAAGCCGTATAACATAGGGTAAACACTTCTGAATTTAAAGAATTTAAATGGCGAGATGTTTAGTGTCGTCGCTTTTTCGGTTTGAGTTTGCTCCTCTTTGATATAGGCTACTTCGGCCTCGTTTGCAATCTTACTTTGCTCTGGATGGTTTTTGAAAAAGAATAACCAGAATGCCAGCCATACAAAACCGATGGATCCAATTACCACAAAGGATGCTTGCCATCCCCAAGTCTGGATGATCCATGCTAAAATGGGTGTCGTTATGCCAATCCCGATAGCTGTACCAGAATTAAATATCCCGTTTGCAATGCCCCGTTCGTGTGACGGTAGCCAGTCTGAAATAACGCGCGTATTGGTTGGAAACGCTGGAGCCTCTCCGATTCCCATTAAAACGCGGATACCGATCAGTCCGCCAAGCGAACGTCCCATTCCAGTAAACATCGTACAGAGCGACCACCAAACGATGGCAATCGAATACGTTAAGCGTGCCCCCAATTTATCAACGATTACCCCGACCGGGATCTGCATTAAGGCATACGACCAAAAGAACGCTGACCCCAATATCCCGAATTCTACTGCCGAAAGCGAAAGATCCTTCATCATCGAGGGTCCTGCAATGCCAAGAATTGCCCTATCCATATAATTGATTGTTGTTGCGACGAAAAGGAGTACCACTACAAGCCATCTTCCATTGGTCTTTTTCATACGTCACCTCATTAGATAATTATATTCAGGTAGAAAAATGCTGAGGGAAATCCATGTGTCCGAAAAAAAGTTAAAAAGGGGAAACTGATTCGAAACCCCCTGAAATTCCAGGTGATTTTCAAATTGAATGGTTTTTATACATTCACGATGGCCGTTTCTGAATTTTTTGCACTGCTTGCAATTCGATTACCATTATTAAAACCTTCAAAGTCCCCCGCATAAGCCTTCTCTATAATTAGTTGGATATCTAAAGCCTTCGTCAGCCTTGGATTAACGACCACGTTACCGCTTCGCATGGAATCTTCCACTAATTTCGGCAAAACGTCCAATGAGACTCCAAGCTCTTTAATATTAAGAGGAATATTCATACTCCGATTCATTTCGATGATCGTTTCGATTGCTTTCTCGGCTGCTTGCGCATTGGATAAACCGCTTACATCCCTTCCTAAAGCTATTGCAATTTCTCTATACTGATCCTCACATGCCGGCAGGTTGAATCTCATGACAAATGGCAATAGTGCTGCATTTGCGATGCCATGCGGGATATTAAAGACTCCTCCAAATGTATGGGAAATGGCGTGTACATTACCCAGTCGGGATTGTGAAAAGGCTGCACCAGCTAACAAGGAGGCTACAAGCATGTTTTCCCTGCTTTCCATGTCCGTTCCCACAAAGTACGATCTTGTTAAATTTTCACCGATCATCTTAATGGCCTGCATAGCGAAAGCCTTGCTGACAGGGTTGGCAGATTTGGAGGTGTAAGATTCAATTGCATGAGTCAGAGCATCCATACCAGTAGCTGCAGTAATCTCTTGAGGCAAATTTAATGTAAGGGCAGGATCCAATATAGCTAGCTTTGGAAACAAAAGTGAACTAAGTACACCTAATTTAAAAGAGGTGTCCTTATTCGTTACCACTGTCGAATTAGTAGCTTCACTGCCAGTTCCAGCCGTAGTCGGGATTGCTATGATCGGGAGCGGAGGATTGGAAATCTTTCCAACTCCTTCATAATCCAGGATATGGCCGGGATTAGTAGCCATTGCCGCAATGCCCTTGGCTGTGTCAATGCTGCTTCCTCCGCCTACAGCCAGAACCGCCTCCATCTTTTGTTGCTTAAGATACACTGTCCCCTGTTGGATTGTTTGAGCTGATGGATTAGGCTCTACCTCATCGTAAATCTCAAAATAAAGGTTTGCCGAAGCAAGGGATTTTTCAATGCCTTGTAAGAGACCGGCTCCTCTAACCCCTTTATCTGTTACAATCAGCACACTCGATACACCTAAATCCTTAATTAGTTCCCCTGTTTTTCCAGATATTCCGTTACCGCACTCCACCCGTGTCGGCATACTATATGTAAAAGGCATAAGAGACATTTTCATCTTCCTCTCCATTTATATTCTATTAGATGGTGAAATCCTTTCCGCCCCGGTCTGCAGATCCATCATGAATGGTTATGATGCTTAACCTTCCAGGGACACCATTCCTTTACAAGCAATCTATAAAGCTTTTCTAAGTAATTCTTCTAAACTGTGCTGGGTTGGCATTCTTGGGTTATTCCGAATCAGGCGATCGATTTGGAGGGTCTTCTCAGCAATTTCGGGAATATCCTCTTCTTTGATCCCAATCTCCGTCAGCTTTGTAGGCAGTCCAATTTCCCCAAGCAGGGTAAGCACAGCTTTTGAAGCAGCCAAAGCGGCTTCCTTATCGGAGAGGCCATCCGAGTTCAAATTGAATGCCTGGGAAATCCTCACCATTTTTTCTGTTTCTACAGCTGCATTATATTCCATGACATATGGGAGCAAGAGCCCGGTCACCTCTCCATGCGGTGACTTCACAAGCCCTCCAATTGGGTAAGCCAATGCATGGGCTGCTGCTGTACCTGCATTTGAAAAGGACATTCCAGCAAGCAGGCTGCCCATTAGCATATTGGAACGTGCCTCGAGATTGCTCCCTTGCTGCACCGCAAGAGGCAGGTTTTTTGCAATCAATTCAATAGCTCTGTAGGCGAGTGCATCGCTTATGGGGATTGAACCTTGGAATAAAATGTTTCCTTCTGCCTGGATATATGCAGAAGGTTTGGCTGTGTATGCCTCTATCGCATGTGACAGAGCATCAATTCCGGAACAAGCTGTTACATAAGCGGGAAGCCCTAACGTTAATTCTGGATCAAGCAGAGCAACGGTTGGTCTTAGGTAGTTATCCGAGATACCAACTTTTAGGTTATTTTCCACATCGGTCAATACCGCCACTGATGTCACTTCTGAACCGGTTCCAGCCGTCGTCGGAATCGCTACAAGAGGCGCGATTGGTCCGGGAACCTGGTTTTCCCCGCCATAATAGTCCAGCGGATGTCCTCCATGGGCGACCAACAAGGCGACGATCTTGGCCATATCAATGCTGCTTCCTCCGCCAAGGCCAATTACTGCATCAATATCCATTTGAGATTCCGCAAACTTATAACAATCCATCGCCGATTCTACAGGCGGCTCCGGTACGACCTGGTCATAGATAACTGTTTCGTAATTTGCATGTCCCAACAACGATGAAATTCTGTCTGCGATTCCTGCATTTTTGATCCCTGGGTCAGTAACGAGCAAGATGTTTTTCGCCTTTAATCTTTGAAGGATCACATCCAATTGCCCGATTGCCCCGTTTCCAAATACGATTCTTTCGGTAGAATAAAAATCCCATGTATTTCTCATATTCCTTACCTCCAAAGTCTATAGATTGATGACGACAAGTTTTTCGTCTGTCATCTCTTGCATGGCATAATGCGGTCCTTCTTTGCCAATTCCGCTGTCCTTCACGCCGCCATACGGCATGATGTCGGCACGGTATGTAGAAACATCATTGATGATCACACCGCCAAAATGAAGTTCCTGTGTTGCCCGCATGGCTAAAGTGATATTGGATGTAAATAAACCAACTTGTAAGCCGAACTTTGTATCATTGGCCTGACAGAAAGCCTCCTCGATGCTATCGAAAGGAATGATGCTGATCACCGGTGCGAACACTTCCTGGCAGACTACCTTCATTTCCGGTTTCACATCTATTAATATAGTAGGTTCCAGAATCGATTCCCTCCTTTTCCCTCCATATAGCACTTTGGCACCTAGACGCTCAGCCTCCTGAATCCATTCTTCCGCACGTCTTGCTTCCTTCTCGGAAATCATAGGACCAATGTCCGCGGAAGGATCTGCAGGATTTCCGACCTTCAAGCCCTGTGCCACCATGACTGCCTTCTCCACAAACACATCGCAAATATCTCTATGAACGTAGATGCGCTGCACAGAGATGCAGGCTTGCCCTGCATTCACATACCCCCGGGTGACACAGAGCTCAACTGCTCTGTCTAAATCAGGTACATCCTTGTGAATGATATTTGGGGAGTTATTCCCTAATTCCAAGGTAACCTTACGAATTCCCGTACTGCTCTTAATGTGCCGTCCTACGCCGGGACTCCCTGTAAAAGTGAACATCGCAATTCGTTCATCCTCCAAAAGATATTGACCTGTTTCCTGCCCAAACCCGTTGACCACATTCAGAAAACCTGCGGGCAATCCAGCTTCGGAAAAGATTTCTGCTATCTTGCATGCAATGAGCGGCGTCATTTCAGCCGGCTTCAACACGATTGTATTACCCGCTGCCAACGCAGGAGCCACCTTGTGGATGGTGAGATTGAACGGGAAGTTAAACGGGGTGATTGCACCGATAACTCCAACAGGAACCCTGATGGTGAAAGCCATCTTATTGTCGTTTCCAGACTGCCCCAAAGGAACGCCTGTACCGGCAATCCGTTTTGCTTCTTCCGCTGAAGCTATCATCGTTTGGATTCCTCTATCGATTTCCCCTCTGGCATCCTTCAATACTTTACCGACTTCCTGAACCAGAATCATCGCCAGCTCTTCTTTTCTCTCTTTAGCGATATCCGCTGCACGCATTAGAATCTCGTAGCGTTGATTGGAATCTAGCTTTCTCGTATTAAAGGTTTCCAAGGCATTGGTCACCGCTTCAGAAACAATTTTCCGGGATGCCCTGCCGATCTGGGCAATTTCTTCTTTGTTATATTTGTTAATAACAGCGATTGTATGTTGATCGGATATCCATTGCCCATTTATGAAATGGCCATAAAATGTGTTTTTTCTGCTCAGCGTTGTGCTCATTGAAGATTCCTCCTTTGAAAAATAAGATCATTTTTTTTAACTTCACAGTTATTTCTTCTAATAGATTCAATAAATTTCAATCAAGAAAACGGCAAGCATAAAGCGCTTCCATTTTAAACTTAAGATTTTGCCTGCCCATCAACACTCTTTAGTAACTGATTATTGTAGAATCCTGCTCAAAAATAGTATGTAATCATTTCCAAAAATATATCATATAATATACGATTATGTAAATATTTAAAATTAAAAATATTCAGTTTTTTATAAAAACCTTACTGATAAAGGATTTATGGATTTAAATAATATCGACAGATTAATTAATTCCTATTAATTCGGATGATTTTATATATAATTTTCACAAAACTCACCGAATATAATATATAATTATCAGTAATGAGGATATATTTTTGTAGCTATCCAGCAAACTATAGAGTCCCCTTATAAACTCTCTATTCTTGATATCAATATGGTTTCGCCTTATCTTATTGATAGGGCAACAAGCAGAAAGCTACTTCAGTAATAATTTAAGTTGTTACATCTATATGAAATAACACTCGTTCTCATAGAAATTTTTTTAAGTTAGGGGCATTTCGATGATAAAGGAAAAAGAACGCGGAGAGACAACGGAATATGTCTACAATTTATTAAAAGAAAAGATTTTTGAATGGGATTTATCGCCGGGACAAAAAATCAATATCAGCCACTTAACCCGGGAAATCAACATTAGCGCCATACCTCTCAGAGAAGCATTATCTCGTCTGAACTCTGAGAACTTAGTCATCTTAGAACCAAATAAGGGGTATCGGGTCAGTGACATATTAGATACTGAAAATATGGCAAAAATGTTAGAGGCCCGGATATTACTGGAGACGCATGCGGTCCGGAATATTATCCGCTTAAATAATGTAAGCGTGACGGAAGAAATGGCCGCGCTTACAGATGAAATGTTTTCCACAAACACAGGTGCTTCCAACAAAAAAATACTAGATTTTACTCATTTAGATCAACAATTTCATCATGCCATCATGAATGCTGGAGGAAACCCGTTTTTATTTGAAGCATATAAAGGCATGCACTGTCATCTTCATATAGGCCGGTTTTATCACGTCAAAGGTGAGATCGACCAAAAAGACGCACCATCGGAACATATGGAAATCATTGAGGCCATCCGGACAAGGGATGTATACAGAGCCGAGATTGCGATCTCCAGCCACATACAGGATTCCATAGATCGTTTATTGGAGAGGACAAAAAGATAATACTTGGAAGCTATTGAGGATAATCTTATTCGGATATCAGTCATCGTAATGGCTTTGATCACATTTCATTTCACTTGGATGCTCGGAATATGCAAGTGGGTGTAAACAGACATTCCCATCTCAAATGCTTGGAAAAAAAGGGACAGAAAAACATGTGAAAGATTTATGCACCAAGAAGAAAACAAGTGTGATTAAAGGGATGAAACCAAAGACAAAAGAAAAGAAGCCTTTTGATGCTTCTCTTGTTTTGAAAGATGATGGATCGATTGGATTTGAATTTGCAAAAAAAAACATTTGCTAAATCAAAATAACAAACTAAAATCCCTATCACAATTGATAGGGATTTTACTATGAAAGAGTATATGCCGAATGATTCGTTGAATGAATCCACTTACTGCTATAACCTTTTCTGATTTTGATTTCTGAAGAAAAGAAAGAGTATATGTGATAAATCCAAACGAAAAAAAGTAAAAAAAGGGTTTGATACCTTCCCTACTCATAGTCCATATCCATAGTTGTAAAATTTATTTCCAAAGGAAAACAATCATCTTTATGGCTTAAGGACCACTTTAATACATCCATCTGTCCTTGTATCAAATACCTCATACCCATGCTTTGCTTGGTCAATTGGAAGTACATGGGTTACAACATCGCCAGGATCTACTTTTCCTTCTGATATTAGTTTATAAAGGTAGGGCATATAAGGAATAACAGGAGCCTGTCCGGTTTTAATATCCACGTTTCTTTGGAAAATATCTCCTAGGGGGAATCCATTATAACGGCCGCCATAAACGCCTGTTATTTGTATGGTTCCCGCCTTACGCACGGCTTGGGACGCAATTACAATCCCTCCCATGGCTCCCCCATGTAATTTAAGACCCGATGCAAGATATTCCATCGGAGTCATTTTGCCACTCATCCCGGAACAGTCAATAACGATATCTGCACCACCTTTAGTGATTTCTTTAAGGTATTCGCCAGTGTTTTCATATTGTGCAAAATTTACGGTTTCGACTTTATTCGTCCTTTTTGCATGCTCTAAACGATAATCGAGATGGTCGACAGCAATCACTCTTTTCGCCCCTTTTAACCAAGCGAATTTTTGAGTAAGTAAACCTACAGGACCACAGCCTAAAACGATAACCGTATCGCCAGATTTAACACCGGCGTGATCTACACTCCAGAATGCTGTGGATGCTGCATCAGCGAGCAACACCAATTTTTCATCTTCTACCTCGCAGTCTTCTGGGATTTTGAAAGGGGTAAAGTTTCCATAAGGAACACGCATATATTCAGCTTGCCCGCCCGCATACCCACCAGTTGTTTCTGAGTATCCAAAAAAACCACCCATTTCCCCATGAGGATTTGAATTATCGCACTGACTTGTAAGGTCGTGGTCGCAATACCAGCAGCTCCCGCAGCTAACGTTAAAGGGGATAATGACCCGGTCTCCCTTCTTTAACTTAGTTACCCCTGGTCCAACTTCCTCAACAACCCCCATCGGCTCATGACCAATCACATAATCTGTTGGCATATTGGGAATTAATTGATGAATTAAGTGCAAATCGGAGCCGCAAATCGCTGAAGTAGTGACTTTTACAATAATATCATCCGAATTTTTGATGTTAGGGTCTTTAACTTCTTTAACCTGTACATTTTTATTGCCCTGGTAAGTTACGGCTTTCATGATGCTTTTCCTCCTTTATTTATTCGGCGTTGCGAACATGCCGAGTCTGTCAGTATCATTCGGGAAAAGATTCATTCCAGCGATACTAACTGCCATATCGGCTGATTTCAAATCTAATTCCACCTGTTTACCTACATCGTTCGGATAAAGCCAGCCCTTCCTGATCATTAAATCGGATAACTCACCATGTAAGTCAATAGATTGCTCCATTTGCTGGTACAATGCTTTTCTCAATGCGGGATTCGCTGTTTCAGATAATGCAATACCATAAGTATGAATCCCACTTTTGATAGAGAGTAGAAAATCTAGCGCGAAAGAGGAATCAGCCATTTCCGGCATATGTTCAGCGCCTTGAGGATCTAAAAAATCCATTTCCATTTTAATTTCACCTCATTTTTCATAGTTTGTTCGGGCTTCTGTATAAAAACCCTTTAGCTCGTTTATAGCAGCTATAGATTGTTGTACGTCTTTTTCCATTAATGCTTTTAAGTCATTGTCAAAGCAAATTCCTTGCATTAATTTTGATCTCATTAAACCTATTGTTTTAATATTTAAAATTTCATGCGTTTCCATGGTTTCATGAAATGCCAAGCTTTCATTTTCCATACGTTCACCTCCCTAATCTATATAACAAAAATACCTTTCCCAGTTCATCTGTTTGTTATACGGGATATTGACCGATAGGTAGTTTATTTCGCAAAATACACGTTACCTTTGCAAATGATGATGTATAAAAACTATTGTATTACGAAAGATATGTAAGTGAATTCTCAAAGAAATGGAGTGAAAAATCATGACTAAAAATTTAGGACTGCATGAGACTTTAGAGGCGCACGAAATTTTAACTTTCAAGAGTCTTTGTCTAACAAAGTCCTCTACAATGAGCAGTTTAGTGCAGGATACAGAACTACAAAATATTCTATTAAAAGACATGAGCACTGGAACACAAGATATTCAAAAACTGCAGGAAATTCTGACGAATCGAGGGGAACAGTAATGACAAATTTTTTGCAAAATATGGCGGGTTTGGGTGGCATGACTGATCAGGTGATTGCAACGGACTTCTTAATATCCGCAAAATCAGGAATTAGAAATATTGCATTTGCCATTACAGAAACAAAAACACCTGAATTGAAAGCAGCCTTAAGAGAACAGCTTCGTGTCGCTGTAGAAAGACACGGAGAGATAAGTAACTATATGATTTCAAAAGGTTACTATCATCCACATGATTTAAGTGAACAATTACAAGTTGATTTAAATACAGCAAATACAGCCCTAAACCTTCCTCAACAATAAAGTCAACTCATGGATGTGAAAACAGACAGATTACACAGAGGTTGGGGCAAATGAAAAAAAGCAATGAATTTCTCGAACTTGAGAAACATTGCTTTTTTTTGGGGGGTATATTATAGCAAGTTCTTAGCTAAACGGGGGAATAATGGTAATGTAGATGATCCAATCTATAAGACCGGGGTCTTTCACTCCGATTTGTTCAGTAGGGGAATAAACTTTTATTTGAATGGCATTGATAGCAATAAATCCAACGTCATACTATCTATCTACCAATCCCTTGAATGCTTCGTCATGTTCTTTAATAACATCTGATAACATTTCCATAAATTCTGCATCTACACCTTTAGGTAATTTCACATTTTTATTTTCCTTAAAATGATTTCTTCACCCTTGTACTCAACCTCTAATTCGTCTCCAAAGGCTAAATTTGCAGTTTTCAACATTTCAACCGGAAACGTTATACCCAAGCTATTTCCGACTTTAGTTAATTTCCTAATAGCCATTATTCATTCCTCCTTCAATAGAAGTTATAATTGTTATTACTATTATAACATTAGTCTTTATGGTTTATACTACTTTTAACTTGAATCTGTTATTTTTGATCACAGAAAAAACTTGCAAATTCAGACCCTAAAAGGGACCTTATTCAACAAGCTGAACATCCTCCATTATCCTACCAATTCTTTAGTATAAAATGGTATAGCAAATATTATCTTATGAGCACGTTAAGGTTCAAGAACACTATGCCATTATCCCGACAAAAACCATTCCTTCTAGTTCCACTCTGTAAGGCTTAACGCTCGAAGAACGAAACATCTATTTTGAGGTGCTTAACACAACCCTTGCTATGTTCCATGAAGATTATGTGTATGAAGAAACGAAAGTCATAACAGATGTAAATCAACTTGATTTTGAGACTACTGGAAAGACCAAAAATGGTAAATGACGGAAGTGGATCATTAATATTCCAATGAGCGATGAAAAAGAGTCGAAGAATGACGACACACAAGCCCTCATTCCAATGATGAAAATATGCGGAAAAACCGTTGAAAATGAAGAAGAAATTGAAATTCTAAAAGAGATAGAGGGTCTTGGTACAGAAGCAACCCGAAGTGGCATTATTGAAATCATTAAGAAACAGCAATATATCGAGGTAAAGAAAAATATAGTCAATATCACCGAAAAAGGAAAGATTCTTTGTCAGTCCATCGAAGGAAATTTATTGTCCAGTCCTTCCATGACAGCTAAATGGGAAACATACTTAAAGAAAATATGAAATGGCACCGGTTCACAAGAAGCCTTCCTGGGGAACATTGTAAAATTCATTCATAAATTATTGGCAGAAGTGCCAGAACAATTAAAGACAGAAAACATTACACAAAGTATTGAAACAGTTCAGCAATCGGATATCATTGCTCCATGCCCTGCCTGTAAAAAAGGGAATATCAGTTTCAAACGTTCCTTCTATGGATGCTCGGAATATGCAAGTGGGTGTAAACAGACATTCCCATCTCAAATGCTTGGAAAGAAAGTGACAGAAAAACAGGATTTATGCACCAAGAAGAAAGCAAGTGTGATCAAAGGGATGAAACCGAAGGCAAAAGAAAAGAAGCCTTTTGATGCTTCTCTTGTTTTGAAAGATGATGGATCGATTGGATTTGAATTTGCAAACTCTATCACAATTGATAGGGATTTTACTATGAAAGAGTATATGCCGAATGATTAAGCTGAATGAATCTACTTACTGCTATAACCTTTTCTGATTTTGATCTCCGAAGAAAAGAAAGAGTATATGTGATAAATCCAAACGAAAAAAAGTAAAAAATAACAAAAACCCTATAACTAATTTGCCCCTTATAGTCTTTGTAGGTCGTGGGTTTTACTTAATGAAAAAAAAGCTAGCTTAGAGCACCAAAAAAAACGATTTTCCCTTAACGTGGGCAAAATCGTCTTTTCTGGTGCTTAATTTGAATAAGGTAAATGTAGCTCCCAAGACAGGGGTGTTCACTTTTCTTAAATCTTCTTCTATGCGTATTTCATCCAGAAGTAAAAATTACCTCCAAAAAGTTAAATAAAGGGTTTGATACCTTCCCTTCTTACTCATAATCCATATCCATAGTTGTAAAATCTATTTTTCCAAATGAAATCAACCATCTTTATGGCTTAAGGACCACTTTAATACATCCATCTGTCCTTGTATCAAATACTTCATGCCTATGGTGCTTTATTTATATTTTTAAATCTAAGATGAAGCAGGCTTTTCAATTTGAGTTAAGTCACTTCTTTATTATAGGACAGTTGCGGGAATATCTGACAAAAAAGGCAGCTCCCTGATAGGGGATAGCTACCTTCGTTTACGATTACTATGAAAAGGTAGGAGCAGGGAATTCATCAATTCTCATACGAAGTAAACTATATGGTTTTTCCCGCAGGTCTCTTCCATAATGAAATCTCGCCTGCCGATGTAATTGATTCACAATGACATATAAGTATTGATCGGGGCCAATCGAAAAAGTATCCGGCCATAAAATTCTCGGGTCATGTGCGATGGTTTCCATTGCGCCATTCGGCAATATCTTCCGGATACTATTGTTTTCATAGTCTCCCGCATAAACGGTTCCTTTTGCGCCGGTGATCATTCCATCAGACGCACCTTTTTCCCCCCAATACTGCACATATTGGGATAAATTCAGGTCCTGTATCCTTCTGTCTCTTAGGGCTTCTGTTGAGATCGAGAACAGCTGACGGCTGGTTAGCGGAGCATAAAATAAAACCTTTCCATCAGGAGAAATCGCTAAACTATCGGAAGCCAATCTAAATGGGAAAGTCGAGCCGTCCGGGTTTCGATTCATCAAAATTTCACCTTCTACTTTCGGTAAAAAATAGGGATCAGGTGAAGTTGATATTGCCCCATTTAACCGTCTAAACGCGTTCCCATTTTCTAAATCTACGACGATAATAGCCCCTGGCCCTCTGGAAGAAGAATCCGTTATATATGCATAGCCTGCTCTTCCAACCCGAAAATCCAAACGGACATCATTCAGATAAGTTGTTGGCAAGACAACATCTTCTGTAAAGGTATATACTCTCCTTATTGTATTCGTGCTTAAATCAACAGCAACTAATTTTGCTCCCCCTTGAATAGGTTCAGAAAAATTTGGTGCCCCTGTATCTAGTACCCAAAGTGTTCCTCTTCCATCAGCAACGATACTTTGGACACTGACGAAAGACATCGTAATATTCCCAGTATTAACCAAATTGGTTTCTACACTGGGATAAGGCTGCAATTCACCCTCAACAATTTCCGCCACAGTAAATTGAACGTCGTCTCCCCATTTCGGAAAGCATACAAAAATACGACCGGTTTCGGAAACGCTGACACCTGTAGGCATAGCCCCATAAAAAGCATGCACCAGTTCAAACTGCCCAAAATATTTTTCCATAGGTAACATAGGTTGCATGATATCCTCCTCATCAAATCCGAACGGATATCACCTATATATGATGAAAATTTTTTGTAGTGCCTGGTTCTTGATAAATTTTTCTATCGTGATGGATGCTGTGGGTTTATTAGTCCAGGAGAAACATGGGAGTTTCGATAAAGTGATTCAAACTTCCACTGGCTCTCCAAAGACGGCGGTGAATGAGAGCATCTTAATTTACGTTTGCAGTCAATTTTAGAACTAACATAAAAACTATTATGATTTGCTCCCGTCCAGCAGCCTGGTTAGAAAATAAATCTGTCTCCTTTAAAGGGGAGTATTTTTAAGTTTAGTGTAACTTTTTCATCCTGAGCATAAGTAAGAATTTTTAGAAGCCTATAAAGTGGGGGGCAATATTCATTTAATATAGATTATTTAAGAACCTCATTTACTTATGATACGGTTCCCCGTAACGAATCTAAATGAGGTTATAAAACCATGGATATATTTTATTTTTCATTTATAGATCTACTTTACCACAGTCAAAACTAATACCTGTTTCATTTTATTTGCCATTTTTCAACGTTGAAGTCTTTTACTTTTGAGTAAATAATTTCGGTGTCTAAAAAAGTTTTAAAAATTCTTTTGCTGCTTTTGATAAATAACTATTCTTCCTCCAAATTACTTTGGGTTCAGATATTAAGGTCTGATCCTTTAGCTGAATGACTCTCAATCCTCCCAATGAATGGAGGGATAATAACGAGAGCGGTAAGATCGTTGCACCAAACCCCGATGAAACGAGACCAAGTAACATAATTAAATCCTGACATTCGCACAGTATATTTGGTTCTAAATTTAACCGTTGAAATTCATTGACAATTTGTCCATACGCACCTAAACCATAGTTTGGTCGCAGAAGAATCAATGGCAAATCGATGATTTCCTCTAACCTGCATTGTTCTGATCCACTCCACGTCCATTTTTCAGGCAAAACAAGCACATATGGGTCACTTTCCAATGTCATTTGAGAGATACTTTTTTCTGTTATTGGACTATTTGTTATCGCAATCTCAATCTGACGTTTAGATAACATTTTTATGAGATGAATCGTTTCACCTTCCCATACTTTGAAAGTAAGACCAGGATTTTTCTCACGAATATCTACCACCTTGGAAAGAATTAAAGATGCACAATAAAGATTGGATCCAACAGATAAAATCCCACTGGCGTCTTTCCTCAATTCTTGAACTTCTACCATTGTTTCATCAAGTTTATTTAAAAGTTCTTTTGCTCGAAGAAGTAATCTTTCCCCCTCCAAGGTTAAATTAAGACTTTTGTTATCTCGATCAAATAAAATGACGCCTAGCTCTTCTTCCATTTGTTTGAGTTGTCTGCTCAAAGGGGGTTGAGCAATATTTAATTTCTTTGCAGCTGTCGTGATCTTACCTTCTTCTGCTATAGTGACAAAGTATTTTAACTGTCGAATATCCAAAATGAAACCTCCATCATACCTAAAAGATATAGTAAAAAGATAAAACAGATATTTTAAGTATTGATAAATCAAGTATACACTAAGATGTAGTGTAATTCATAAGTTGAAGGGGAGTGACTTTGTTGTTCAAAAAAAATACCATACAATTTCCAAAGCTTTTATCAGTTGGGAATATATCGAATGGATTTGTGGCCTGGCTTTTTGGTTCAGCAGGACCATTATTAATTGTTTTACAAGCTGCTGCAAAAGGTCATTTGTCTGGTAGCATAACCAGCTCATGGATTTTCGCCATTTATGGAATGGGGGGACTCCTAACGCTCATCGTCTCCTTATATTATGGGCAACCCATAGGCTATGCCTTTTCAATACCTGGAGCCATTCTTGTCGGCTCAAGCTTAACCCATTATTCTTTCAACCAAGTGGTTGGTGCCTATATTATAACCGGGATCCTTATTTTTCTTTTAGGATTATCTGGCCTTGTTACAAAATTGATGAAGGTTTTGCCTATGCCAGTTATGATGGGGATGGTGTCAGGCGTCTTACTCCCTTTCGGAACTGAAATGATCGGCTCGGTTGTAAAAAATCCTTTACTCAACGGAATCCCTTTACTTGTCTTTCTTGCTCTTTCTTTTTTCTTACGATTTTCAAAAAAGTTTCCGCCTATATTAGGGGCGATCATTGCAGCAATTCTTTGTCTTAAATTTTTGCCGAACGTTTCTGTACAGCCTATCCATATAACAATGGGCATTCCCCATTTTATCATTCCATCATTTAGTTTTTCCGTTGTAGGGGAACTTGTCATTCCATTACTCTTTACGGTTATTGCCATTCAAAATGCCCAAGGGATTGCTATGTTAGAGACCCATGGCTATCGTCCACCGATCAATGCCATGACCAATTGGAGCGGAATCGGTACTATTATAAATGCTTTTTTTGGGGGCCACCCAGCCTGTATTGCAGGTCCCATGACGGGCTTACTTGTTAATAAAGAATCAGGCAAACTTGAACATAGGTATGTCGCTGCTATTGTATTAGGAGTATTATCCTGTCTATTAGCTCTATTCTCTCCAATAGCTTCGCAAATTCCATATGTCATTCCTGCCTCATTAATTCAATTACTAGGTGGCGTTGCCATGATTAGTGTACTGGTTGACTCTTTGAAAATGAGTTTCTCTGGTCCATTCAAATCAGGCGCCCTCTTTTCCTTTATAATCACAATCTCTGGGATCTCTATTCTCCATATTGGAGCGCCATTCTGGGGTCTGGTTGGGGGTACCTTGGCCACCGTATTCTTGGATAAACAAGATTTTTATAAATCCGAATCAAGTGACCAAAACAATGAAACTAACTTGAGTGAAGCTCTATACAAGGACCAAATTTCCTAACACCGTTTCTTTAGACCTCGGATACATCTCATGACAAAATAAATGACACCTAGACATAGTGCAGTCTAGGTGTCATTTATTTCTTTGTATAGAATAAAAACCTCATATACTTATGATACAATTCACCGCACCTATTCAAGCAGTGATTTTTTAAAAAATGTCAGCCTTTTAATTTTACACTTCTACTTTAAATCGACGCTGCTGAGGAAGCAGCTGCTTGATCAGCCTTCACACAATCAATTGCAACAACGAGTGCAATAATAATGGTTTCCATCTCTTCATCTATTATTTGAACCTTGTAGCTATCGCCCCAAGTGAACCACTCCTTGCCCACTTCACCTACGATTTTACCATGCTGTAAAACTTGAAAATCCATATCCCACCAATTACCATGTACTTCAATGCCTGCCGCATCAATTGTATATCGTGCTTTTAAGAAGGAAAATTCCTTCTTTATTGTAAATACCTCTCGACCATTCACCTCAACCAAAAACTTTGGTAAAATGCTGAACACCTTTTTCGTAATGAGTGCTACTTCATCTCTTGCTGTATTCATAATGGAGAAAGTCTTTGGAACTTGCATAAAACTTCCCTCCACGTAATATATATCCTTCTCCTGCTGATCCTTTACTGTAAATTTCCCGCTAAGACTGAATACCTTCTGCTTTATATAAAGCTGCCTCATACTTATGCCTCCCATCCTTAAGTCTTTTACATTACTTACGTTTGAAATGGGCATTGGTTCCAATCTTATGCATTAAATTCCAAATAATAGCTTCACTCAAAAGCGCCTTCTTTTCGGTTCACCACTATTTATCCTTACTAATTTACCTTTTGTAAAGTCAGCAATTCTTCCTTCGCAATCTGGCCCAATTGTTGAATAACTCCTTATGTACTCTTCAACTAGCCTAATCAAAAAGTTTTTTGCCCATTGATCAATTGACTGGCCAACTTTTGAAGCCGCATTTGTATTTCTTCTCCTGTTTGTGGGTTTTACTAGTTCGAGCTGCTCGGTCACGGACATGGTCACGATCACTGGGGTCTAAGATGTAGGAGAGTATGGGTTCATGGATTTGGATGGACATGGATTTGCAAGTGCAAATAAGACAGCTAAATGCTTTTTTTTAATTCTTGGCTCTGTTAAAGGAAGTTGAAAAACTTGTACCAATATACTCCTTTGAAAAGACTTATTGACAACCATTAATAAAGAACGTATAGTTTCTATAGATATAATTGATAATGATTTTCATTACTGATTATAAAAATTATTTTTACATAACAAGGGATACTTTTCATTCCATAGGGGGCCTTTATGAAAAGCAAGTTAGTTACGACTTTTTTAATTTTACTCACAGCTTTTGTCATTTTACCAATAAACAGTTTTGCAGCTAATGCATCCGATGATATGAAAAAAGCAAATGAGATAATTATAGAAACTATCCAATCTGTGGATAAGGGCGACACAAAGTCAGCTTTTAAGCAATACAAAACCTTTACATCTACTTGGATTTCAATTGAAGATGGAGTGAAAAACCATTCTCAGCTCGCCTATCATGATATTGAAGATAACATGGGTCAAGCTCAGTTCGCTTTTGCTCAGCAGCCTGTGGATAATGAGAAATTAAAAAATGCACTTATTAGATTAAAAGAGACCAACCAAAAGTTTATAGAGGGTAAGTATTCTTCTTCATCTAAAAGTGGTAAAAATACAGGTACCACTGGAAATATAGCAGAACTTGTGACACTGCTAAATCAGTCTCTTTCGAAGATTAATGATAATGATATTGAAGGCGCAAGAAGGGACATAGAGAAGTTCCGAAAATCATGGTTGAATGTCGAGGGAATTGTCCTTACTCAGTCCTCAAAGATATATGGTAAAGCAGAAAGGGATATGGTTGCTAGCTACGCCATGCTATCCTCCAATCCCCCAGATGTGCTAGGTGCAAAAAAAACGATTGAAGGTATGCGTGATTACCTCTCTCCACTGGTAGCTAAGACAAGTTATACGATGCTGGATGCAACGACCATTCTTCTTCGCGAAGGATTGGAAGGATTGCTTGTAGTGGTGGCTTTGCTTGGATTTTTGAGAAAAGCAGGCCATGAAGCGAAAAGTAAATGGATCTGGTACGGAGTAGGAGCCGGACTTGGAGTAAGCCTTGTACTTGGCGTAATTGTAAACCTATTATTTTCTGCTGGTACATTCGGAAGTAACAATTTCTTGATATCCGGTTGGACAGGGATATTTGCAGCAGTGATGCTTCTATATATGAGTTATTGGCTTCACAGTAAATCAAGTCTTGCTGAATGGCAACGATATATTCGGGCACAAAGTACAAAAGCACTTGATACCGGTAGCTTGTTCTCCCTAGCCATTCTTTCGTTCCTGGCTGTTTTCCGTGAAGGAACAGAGACTGTCCTATTCTTTATCGGGATGGCTGCTTCCATTAAGTTAGCATCGCTTTTACTAGGGATTGCCATTGGGCTGATCATCCTTGTAATTGTTTCATACCTCATACTCAAGGTAGGTTTGAAAATTCCAATGCGTCCATTCTTCCTCGTATCAAGCATTTTGATGTTCTACCTATGCATTAAGTTTGCTGGCATGGGGATTCATGGGTTGCAGCTTGCCGGGTTATTACCGGCAACTCAGGCACCCATCCCTAGCATTGACTTTTTCGGTGTATATTCAACCTGGGAAAGTATTATCCCTCAGGTGATCTTACTTATAATTGCTGTTATTGCAGCACTTTTAAATAAAAGAAAAGATAGTAAAATTAAAGTACATACTGGAGGTAACAAAATTGAAATCTCGTAAATTACTAGTTCCTATCCTCGTAGTAGCTGCATTAAGCTTAACTGCTTGCGGTACCAATAACGAAAAGAAAGCTGATGAAACCAAGAAAACCGAACAGTCCTCTTCAAAATCTGTTTCCATTAGTGATGGCGCGAAGGATATGAAACAAACGATTGCAACCCTAAATGCACAGCTAAAAGCCAAGGATGCTACAAAAGTAAAAGAAAGTGGAGCGAAGCTTGAGGAATCTTGGCAAACATTTGAAGACGACGTGAAAGCTAAAAGCCCGGATCTATATGGTAAGGTCGAAACTCCCCTTCACACAATAGAAGCTGGTGCAACGTCTTCCCCGCTTGATGCGCCAACACTTACAAAAGCGGCAAAAGAGTTAGATGGTGTTTTATCTGACGTTCAAAATTTAAAATAACAGGTAAAGCATTTTATATTAGTTAAACCATAGAACAAAAAGGGATAGAAGCCTATAGACTCTATCCTTTTTTTGTAGGGGGAAATCATAGTTATTGACTGTAAATAATCCGTATTATGTAAACTTATAGTCTGTTCTTTCCTTAAATTAAAAGTACCTTTAACTTCAGCCACCTCAATTAGAGATAGCAAGCATAGATGCCTCTAAAAAAACACAATACAGTTCAACCCTAAATAGTTTGTTACATATATTCTGGTATTAGTTGCTTAATCTCATTTAATCCTTCTAACCCAAGCTCAACTATTTGGCCCCCATTGATTTACTTCAGCGTTACAACGTGCATTTTTAGTAAAGTCCCTGTTGTAATTACATACCCAACTGGTAACCCTTGCTTAATAATATACGATGCAGTATAGGTATTGCCTCAAAATCCAGGTCATCTTTGTAACATTTAATTTGGCCAAGAAACTACCCTTTCAGATCGTAGGGAGTAATTCATGTTCTTCCGTCCCTTGATGTTTCAAAACCTTAGCAATAAAAGTTAAAAAATTCATTGGATCATGTTTAATGAAAATGGAATTGGCATTTATTAATTTTTTATCATCTGGATTTCCTTCTAAACCTTAAGTACATACCCATCAGCTTATATTTTGCTATATCCTATTTTATATCATGTTATTTTAGAAACTTCATAATTCAGTGTTATAAAATGAACAAGGAATTTTGCAAGGTATTGGTTATTCAAATATCGTTCGTTCCGTTGTTTATTCTCAATTTCATTAGCTAAATTATCTATATCGCCCAATGCGCTTTGCAATACATCATGTAGTGTTCTACATTCATAAGGTGGGAGCAAATCACTTAAAACTAAAAAGTTACTTAAATATTCTTTTCTTTTCTCACTGATGTGATTATAAAATTTTGTTTTATCTTCCTGGTTAAAATATTTTGGAAGTAGTTTAAGTTCCTCGTTTACAAACTTAAGAACTTCTATTATATCTTTTAAATATTGATTCTTTGAATATCCGTTGGATATCAAATATTTTTGTAATGGTCTGTTGTATTCCCATGTAACTCTTATATTTAAGTCAGTAATTAACTGGTCATATTTTTCTAATAATATAGGTGAATTTCTCTTATTAACAAACCATTCAGTTCTACAAAAAGGTAATCCATATTCAAACTGAATTAAATCATCATAGAAATAAAGCCAAATATAGTCTGGTTCTGACTCTTCCTTAATTCCTTTCAGTACACCTTTGTTGTAATTATTACTTTTGACCTTTTCATTTATCTTTTTAATGAGTTCAACCATGGAATCCTTCGAGGAAGCAAAAGAACGCTCTATGTATATTTTGGCACTAATTCTTCTTTTACTTAAAGTTGAATTATCTTTTTCTTCCAGTATTGTATAGTAATATTCACTTGTATCTCGTTTCCTCCATTGCTGTATCTCATTAATTCCATCATTAGAAATTCTTTCTACTTCACTGTAAAATTGTTCATGTTCTAATACTTCATTGGATGTTGGTATTTTAAGTCTTACGGTTGAAGTGTTGTCTCTCCATATAGACTTATCATTATCTAACGTCTGTAAAATATATTTTTGTGTCCATAACCAGTATGCCTTTTTCTCTTCGACTCCATAGACAACAATGATAATTGGAATATCACATACATCACAAAAATTTAAAAACTTTACTGAACAATCAAATATTACTGAATCTTTGTTGACCTCCAATGAGGTTGTAGATTTTAACTGTACTTTAACGATTTTTGCAGTTGTTTCTCCCTTTTTTGAAAAAACCTCTATCTCACCGTCAATATCATTGTCTTTTTCTTGTCGTCTGTATTTCCAACCGTTTTCTTCAATTACTCCTTCAAAGAATCTGATTGACTTACCCTCATTTATGTTCTTTTCATCATATTGAGACCTTTTCAAGTCCATTTCACCAACCTCCTACAATTTAATAGTGTATTTTTTCAATCAACCATTTCATCATATACGTTGCAGGAACAGTTTATTGCTTGACCACTGCACTTGGGACAAATCTCCAAGTCCCAACATAATTTAATTGTTAATTCTTTAATTATAACATCTACAATGGAAATATTAGCTAATTACTTTAGGACCAACTCCAAGTTGTTCACCCTTGATAATGCCAATAAGCATTATTAAGGGTTTTGTCTAGAATAGGACTATGCGCAATACGCCAATAACCCTTTCTACTATTTCCCCATTCATATGCTTTACAAATGGGACGCCTAGTCCTTTGAGTTTTCTCACTCTCGTTCCTGGCAACTTCCATTGTTTCCATAGGCACATCCTGAGTCTTCTTCGAATCCATGAATCTAAATTCTTCAATACGTTAGGAGTATCAATGAGGGAGAAATACCCCATCCAACCTCTAAGGTATTGCTTCAACTTATTTATTCGGATTTCCATGGGTCATTTCCCTGATTCGTTTCTTTACTCTCTTCACCGTTTATTTAGCCAGTCGAACCTTCGGGTTCTTCTCTGACATCGTGAAACTAAAACCCAGAAACATTCTGTTCCAAGGACGGTCATACTTCGATTTCTCGTAGTTGACCTTTAACTTCAGTTTATTTTCAATGAAGCTTGAGATATTTCCCATTGCACGTTTGGCGGCTTTTCGAGTTTTCACAAAGATATGACAGTCATCCGCATACCTTACGAATCGAAGATTGCGTTTCTCTAGTTCTTTATCTAAATTATCTAACATGATATTAGATAGTAAAGGACTTAACGGACCTCCTTGCGGAGTTCCCTCCTCACTTTTATGAAATAATCCTCCTATCATCATGCCTGCTTGAAGGAATTTACGAATCAGTTTGAGGACCCGTTTATCTTGAATTTTCCGCTCTACCATTCCCATGAGCTTGTCATGGTTCACTTTATCGAAGAATTTCTCCAAGTCCATATCCACTACCCATGTATAACCTTCGGTGATATAGAACTTTGCTTTTCGAACCGCCTGGTGTCCTTGTTTGTTAGGGCGAAATCCATAGCTATTCTCCGAAAAGGTTGAGTCAAATACCTTGGTCAATATTTGGGCAATGGCTTGTTGAATGAAACGGTCTAGAACGGTTGGAATACCCAATAGCCGAACTCCGCCGTTTGGTTTCGGGATTTCGATACGTCGGACGGGCTGCGGTTGATAGGTCCCCTGTAAAAGGGCATTTTTCATGTTGTCCCATTCGGTTACGAGGTGCGGTCTCAGGTTTTGAACCGGCATTCCATCTACACCATGGCTCCCCTTATTTCTTTCTACACGCTTCAATGCCTGTATTAAGTTTCCCCTCTCTAGTATCTGTTCCATTAACATCGTTGATATCCTTTCTTACGTGGACGAGATGGTCTATTTGTGCCTTTATCTGCTCCGCCCTTTTGAAGTTCCCCGTGTATTCACCACTTCTTCCTTCAAATAAGTTCCAAAAGGAATTGTTTGCTTCTTCGCAGAATAACGAACGCCTAGTATCCGTCCTCCTTAATCTGTTCGGCCCTTCCTTATCTTCTCGATTAGACAAGTACTATGACCTCTGCTGACTTCTAATGATTCAGCTGTCCATCACTGGACAGGTTACCAAGTGTACTTGGCTGTCATCAGACCTCCCCGGGTAAGAGCGCAATCTTTCCCTCCATCTATCTGCTTCATTTACTCTGTACCACCTTCGGCAGTAAGGACTTTGTTTTGTTTCGCAAACTCATCCAATGATACCTAGCCTTATATGAAGTTCGTGTTCCTCAGACCGGAGGTTTGCCGCTTGCTTCCTTCAGATTCCACGTCACCGTGGACACCCTTGTATTAAGCTAACCATTACTACTGCCTTCATGGTTCGGGACTCACACCCTATAGATTGCACCCATGCCGGGCGCACGAAAAGAGCTGCCTTAAAGACAGCTCCGATCTTCAGCTAACGCACCCGTTAGCCATCCATGAATCGCAAAAATCGGCGATTCACCACAAAGAATGAAAATGGTTAGGAAGTGTCAATACTGATACTGACCTTAATCCAGTCAACCCTAATCCATAGACTAATTAATTAACGCTCTCCTCTTTTTTTAACGTTTGAGCAGGGTCTTCTTAAGTATTGTTATTTTTCATTTTTAAAGAAACTTATTTTCATGGTAGTTCTATAAGAAAAGTAATTCTTATTAAAGAATCGCGCCCTTTAACAGAACAACTCTATTACCACTCAAAAATTCCCTTGAACCATTTTTAAATTTCAGATGTACTTTATCTTTTGGACATAAAAACACCCCTTTAGAGGATATTATCCAAAGGGGTAAAACGGTACAACTTTATTATAAACATCGTGACTTTATTTCAAAGCCACATCATTTTCCCTTTAATTCAGCTAAATAGTGCCTTACGGCACCTTCAACTAGTTCATAAACCGTCCTATCATGAATGATTGCTTGTATTTTTAGTTCCTTCATAAGTTCAACATCCATTTTCTTATAACGTTGGTTCGTTCTATGGTTGGTGCTGATTGTTCGTTCGCTTGTTTGACCTGTTCTTTACCACGTTTTATGCCAACGTTAGAACGTTGGTTGGTATCGTTAATAGGTTCTTTATTTACATTAGTTGAAACGTTCGCCTTTGCTTTTCCTGCTGTTGCAAAGTCATAAATAAGCTGCTCTTGTACCGTTTCCTCGTCACCTTCACCAACGAAATACCAGCCTTTTTCGCCTGAATTTCTATACTCATAACCAGCTTTATTCAATGCTTTTCTTAGTAATTTTTCTGAAAGATGAACATCAGCCCTTTTGGCAATATTCGCTGGTGTATCAGTTTTAATTAACTCCAAGATTTTACCGATTTTCATTTAGTACGCTCACGGGAAAACCAATACTTTGTTTTGATATTTCGATAAGTCCCAATGTCTTTTATCAGCTCGGCAATAAGATCATAACCGCAATATGTGTGCCTCAGCGTGCTAAATTCATCCAATGTGACATAATCATCACTCTTTAATTCAACGTGACACTCTCCACAACAAATCCCCATATCCAACACCTCCAAAAAGTATATTGATATATTCGTCGAAACTTGGTGGCCATCCTTCTTTCGTACAAAAAACAGGTCTATTGGCGGTCCTTTAATGTTTGTTAGTTTTTCAAAATTATCTAGACCTAATTATAAAAAACCTTAATAAATAAAGGAGAATACATATTAGCCATGTATAATATGTACTCTCCTTTTTTCTTTTAGTGAACTAACGCACCCGTTCGTATTATAAGGTCATCCAGAAAATATTTCTGGTTGACCCTTTTTTATATCGATATATGATAACCGTAGCCGGGGTAGAACGTCCGCACCCGTGGGATTTGATCCCGTCAACTAAACAGTTCGCCCCCTACTTGTAGAAACATGATTGAGGCTGGTTGGGACTATGATCTCGTATAACAAGCGAAGCTATGATACTACAAGAAGGAAATGGGGTACCGGTGACTTTATATTAGGAGGAGATAATTTATGAATCCAGTTGTTGGTCTGGATGTGGCAAAAGGGGAAATTCAGGTTCAAGCTTTCTTGGATAAAAAGCAGCCTTACAAAAAAAGCTTTAAAGTAGCACATACTCTTGAAGGGTTAGCTAGTCTTCTAGACTTTATTAGAGAAGTAGAAAATGTATCCGGGGGACGGCCTCCCATTGTATTAGAATCCACTGGACATTATCATACACCAGTTGTCCAGTTTTTCGAGGATATAGGGTACTTATTGATTATCGTAAATCCACTCATATCGTATCGAGCTAAGAGTTCTAGTTTACGCAAGGTAAAGACAGATGTTATTGACGCTCGTCATCTCTGCGAGCTGTATTATAAAGAGGACTTAGAGCCGTATAAACAGCGAGGAATCCAACTCTTAAACTTACGTAACCTTACAAGACAGCACGAAAATATTACAGGCCTGTTTGTACAAACTAAATTACAATTTCAAGCAATTCTGGATCAAGTGTTTCCTGAATACCGTGGGGTTTTTGGTGACTTACATTCATATGTTTCTTTACTAACCTTACAAACATTTCCTACATCACAAAAAATCCTGGATACTGGTGAAGAGACAATCGCCAAGAAAATAAAGGAATTATGTAAAAGTCGTTCGCAAAAATGGGCAGACAGTCAGGCAGAAAAACTGATGGCCGCCGCAGCTCAAAATCCATTTCAGAAAAACTTATATCATAGTCTGACCTTAAGCCTGGATATGTATATTAATATGCTTCTTGAATACAAAAAGCATCTATCCAAGCTTGAAGATGAGATAGATGCTTTAGCAAAAGGTATTGAAGAGTGTAAGATTATCCAATCGATCCCTGGTATCGGTGAAAAAATCGCTGCCACGATAATTTCTGAAATTGGGGAAATTGATCGGTTTAATCACCCTAAGAAACTGGTTGCATTTGCTGGAATCGATCCAAGTGTTTTTGAATCTGGTACATTCAAAGGTACTTTAAATCGGATTACCAAAAGAGGTTCTAGTAGGCTACGACACGCCTTGTATATGGCTGTAAAATGTGCCATTCGTGATTGTCGCAAAAAGAAAACGACAGATGAAATCATTCCTCGTAACAAGCGATTACGAGAGTTTTATGATAAGAAACGTGGGGAAGGAAAGCCCTTTAAAGTAGCCGTTATAGCATGTGCCAATAAATTCTTACATTGGATTTATGCACTTTTAAAAAGCAAATCGACTTTCCAAGATCTAGCCTAGTTTTAAAGTATAACTAAACAGCCCAAAACTTTCCAAACACAGAACCTTGGACGGTTATTTGGTATACGCAAATTTAGTATATCATGAAACTTTTTAAGTGTTTATTGAAAAATGTTGACAAACTATTGGCTGGTTTAGTTGCATAAGACTTGTAGCTTTAGATTAATGTTTGATCAAATTGATAATAATAACCTTGATAAACAACAAAAAGAAAGAGCGTGTTTTGAAAAAAAGATTGATCAAAACACGCTCTTAATATATTCAATTCAATCATTCTTTTATAAAAAAGTTTGATCACTTCTGTGATCCTTACTCAATAAAAGCGCCCGATTGCGGAAGATCGATATATAGTATATGATAACTAAAATTTGGATATCACTCTGGATTACTTGCTTCAGATAAAGAGTCCATCTCTTCTAAACTATAATCTTGAAGTTTAACACCAGAACCATAATAACATTATCGCGGTTATGTTGAGGATGAACCTCCAATCATTTAGGTTAATTTCTTCAAAGAGAATTCCGATTCCTATTCTCAGTCATTAAACTCGGTCATGAAACATTATGCGACTTTATTTTCACATCATTAAATTGACCTTCCCATTTAGAGATGACGATTGCCGCAAGTGAATTACCAATAACGTTTACTACTGTACGTCCCATATCAAGAATACGGTCGATACCGGCAATAAATGCTAAACCTTCAATAGGAATACCAACTGTTCCTAATGTCGCTAAAAGAACTACGAAAGATACACCTGGTACACCCGCAATCCCCTTAGACGTGATCATTAACACTAGCATTAGCGTAATTTGCTCATACACGCTTAAATCAATTCCATACATTTGAGCGATGAAGATAGCTGCTAACGCTTGATATAATGTAGAGCCATCAAGGTTAAAAGAGTATCCAGTCGGAATAACAAATGTAGCAATATGTTTCGGACATCCCGCTTTCTCCATTTTTTCCATGATTTTCGGAAGAACCGCTTCTGAACTTGCTGTAGAGAACGCAAGTATCAATTCTTCTTTTAGAAGTTTAATCAACGTAAAAATATTGAATCCGACAAATTTCGCTATAAGACCCAGAATGACAATTACAAAGAAAATCATTGAGCCGTATACAGAAAGCGCTAACTTTCCTAACGGAATTAAAGATTCCAAACCGAACTTGGAGATGGTCACACCGATTAGTGCAAATACCCCGATAGGAGCAAATTTCATGACCATGTTAGTTAGGTAGAACATTCCTTCTGCTGTACCTTGGAAGAAACGGAATACTGGTTTACCTTTATCACCGATAGCCGCAATACTAAGCCCAAACAACACGGAGAAGAAAATGATCGCTAGCATATCGCCTTCTACCATGGCTTTAACTGGATTGGATGGTACAATGTGAACGAGTGTATCTACAAAGGATTCATGCTGCTTAGTTTCTGCTGTATCCACATATGTAGAGATATCAGTTTGTTCCAGATTATTCATATTCACACCAGCACCAGGCTGGATGATATTCGCTGAAATTAAACCAACAGCAATCGCTATCATAGTTACCACTACAAAGTATGATAATGATTTAGCACCTAGTTTACCTACCGCTTTCAAATCACCTACACCAGCAACTGCAACGATAAGACTTGACACAATGATTGGCACAACAATCATTTTAATCATTCGAAGAAAAATGTCTCCGAATGGCTGTAAAAAGTTTTGGGCCGTCTCATTACCATAAAAAATGGCACCAACGATAATCCCTAGAATTAAACCAATGAAAATTTGGCTAGCTAAACTTAATTTAAATTTCTTCATTTACTTTCCTCACCTTTCCCTTTTCATTATGCTTAAGCTCTTTTTACTTTTTGACCTTTACTACCATGACTCTGTATCCCCTAACGATTACCATTGTTAATAAAAACTTAACTTTTCATTTACTTTATCATCGAAATTACAACATCCTACAAAAAACTACAAAAACTCACATTTATTATTTTAGAATATTCTGAAATGTAAACGCGCCCATTTTTTTACGCATGCAAATATGCGAAAGAACAAGTATAGGAGTACTTGTTCTTTCGCATATTTGTATAATTAATGACTCCTACTTCTATCGCTTCGTTTCAAAATAAAGAACTTGAAAGAATTTTTTCACGTTAATTCGACTATAAGCGCAGCTTGCTCCTGAGCTTTTTTTGCAGTTCTGTCACCTTTTGGCGGACCATGGCAAAATCAAAAAACTTTGTAGCGTATTTCTCCATTTTCGAGCTTATTATTAGTGAACGAATAAAGTCGGATCTTCAAGCAGCAAGATCAAGAGGTAAGAAAGGAGGGAGACCTGTATAGGTATTTAGACAAGGCACACTAGGTTTTACCTCAGTAAATCACGACGGATTAAAGCAGCACCCCTGTGGTGACTAGGCCTAAATGAAGGAAAGCACCCGTTAGTGTAACAAGAAAACAGCTTAATAACAGTAAAATTTTTATTTCAAGCACCTATTAGTACAATTATTATTTTTCCCTAAGATGATTTAATAGTGCAATAGCCAATAAAAGAATTGATAAGCCAGTCCCTGAACTATCAGGTCCTACATCTAAGAAAATTGGAGAAACAAAGTGATTTAAAACTGTAATGATTACGGCAAATGTAACCAAAGAAATATTTGTTTTCTTCAAAGTAAAAACTTCCTATTAAACGAAGGCAAGTAAAAATTCTCCTTTTAAATTATAACTCTTAATGAACTATCCGCCCCGATAGTTGCAAAAAGAAAAAGCTGCCTTAAAGACAGCTCCAATCTTAAACTAACGCACCCGTTTTTAAAGTGGCTCTGTTATATTCATTGTTGATTTTATCAAAAAAAAACGATTTTTATCGATCAGTTTGCAACAATTTACGGTCATTTGTAATCAGCCCTTTAAAAATGTTAGCAGTGCTTCATTAAATTCTTTGGCATGTGTTGCATTGAACCCATGTGGACCACCCTTTATTAAAGTTACCTTTGAATCAGGAATTGCTTCATGTGTCAGCTTCCCACTATATTCAAATGGAACAATTGCATCTGAATCACTATGAAGAACAAGGGTAGGTATATTAAACTTGGCTAAATCCCCTCTGAAATCCGTTTTGCTGAAAGCAGAAATACATTCTAGTGTCCCTTTAGGCGATGCACCTGCTGCAATATCCCTATTGTAAAGCCGGAATGGTTCACTGACTATGTCAGTTCGTTCTCCAGCAGCAAAAAATCCTCTCGTAAACTCATCAAGAAATGCTAGGCGATCATTTTTTACTCCATTTTCTAATCCTTGAATGACTGCATCATCAAATGCTCCCTCAGGATGTTCTACTGACTTGTAAAGAAATGGTGGTACAGCTCCTGCAAATACAGCCTTCTCTACTCTATTTGTTCCGTAAGTTCCGATATAGCGGGCTACTTCTCCACCCCCCATTGAAAATCCGACCAGTGTCACATTTTGGATATCCAAATGCTCTAGTAACAGGTGTAAATCAGTAGCGAATGTGTCATAATCATAACCGTTCCATGGCTGAGAAGAGTTCCCGAACCCTCGACGGTCATAAGTTATGACTCTGTATCCAGCCTCAACGAGAGCAGGAACTTGATATTCCCAAGATCGGCCACTTAATGGCCATCCGTGAATTAATACTACCGGCTTCCCTGTACCGTGATCCTCATAATATAGTTCAATCGGTGTTTCATTTTCGGTTCCTACAGTAATTTTTGCCATTTTTCTACCTCCAAAAAATTTTCCGATATATATCCTATTCTCTAATAATACGGATGAATCCCGTAGCCTATTTATTCACGTTTTATGTTGCGGACTCCAAGCATAATGAATCCTATTGTTCCGATGATTCATTTTCTGTTTTGTAACAATTTCCCATCTAATACCTTTTTTATCATGAATGCAACTTAAAAGAAGTTTATCTAAAACTGATAATCTCCTTTTGTTAAACTAGAACAGGAGTGTGATCGATCCAATGAATAAATTGTCTTAAATAGCTCTGAAGATATCGTTTTGGTTTTTCGTCAGTAAGCGCTTTCTGATTGTAGTCAATCTTTTCGTGTACTTGCGAAATTAGTACTTTTTGAAATGGAACGACATTAGCTTGCATGGCTTTTGGTCATATCTCCTCCTTGTTTGAAATACCTATTCATGATACTATACTTTATCAAATGTGGGAATGGGTTCCAATAATGGAATAAAAAAGATAAACGAAAATAAGGTTACATTTCGAAAAGCCTTGAATTCAATAGAATCTAAGGCTTTTTGTGTATGGGTTCCGTTAATATAACGTCTGGATGAAAAGAATTGAACAATAGGAAAGACAACTAAAGTAAGAGACAGGGTTGCAAATAAAGATATATCCCCTTCGTCTTTTTGAACTTTACGTTTAAATCCCCAAGTAGCAATATGTTAGTTAAATCCACAACCATTCCTATAACACCTCTTACTCCTTGCTAGTTCCAGGATGAAGTCTAATTCTAATTCCTTGTTGAACTATCCTGCCCCTATTAGCATTCCTGTAGTTCGTTATTTCGGCTTTGCGCTCCTTCGTCATGCACGATTGCATCTCGCTGAGGCAAGCTCCGGGATGTGAAAAAGCCAAATTGTCCTTCCCAAATGTGGAGGATCACGACTGCGGCGTTATCCTTCCTTGCGACCATGAGTCTGGTGATGAATAGCCCTGAGTTTAAAGCCCTACACTCCAACAATGTTAAAGTGAAAAAGATTAAGAAAATTAAATCCATCATGAAAACTCGCCCGTGTCCTAGTAGGGATTCTAAACCTCAGGTCTTACTTTCAATTAAACCCCAAGCCTGCTTTCTTAAGATGGCTTTGTCAGTACACTTAATCATACAAATAAAATTCACTTAAAGGGAGAAAGAATACTGTGATTCTTGGAAAGAAACATGAGCTGTGGACGCATTTATTGATGGGCGCTTTTGTAGCCATGTGCATTTTTGTGTTTTTGCCATCGCTGCTGACAATATATAAAGTTATATTTATAGTCATTTTAATAAGCATTCTGTCTATTAATCTTGTTTTGATAATCATGAAAAAAGAAAACTATTTAAAACTTACACGCCTCGCACTAGTGTACTTGAGCATTTTTTTGATTATTGTCTGTCTGATTTTTTATACAACAAAGTTTTTGTTTCTGACAGACGTGATCTGTATTGGGAGCGTTTTAGGAGGAAACCCCCTCTTAAGTAAACTCCTTTTCCTCCTTATTTGTTTCCTTCAGCCAATCATATTGCCCTTGCCTGAAGCTTTAACGGTTCCTGCAGGCAGTGCAGTTTTTGGCTCATTCACCGCAACTTATCTAAGTTTTTTCGGAACTATTTCCGGAATAGCAGTCATGTTCCTTATAGCTAGGATTGGTGGGCAAAAGCTTGCATTAAGATTAGTAAAAGAAAAGCACTTGCAAAGCTACCAGAAATATATGCAAAAAAATGAAACGGCTATCCTTTTCCTTCTGTTCGTTATCCCGATTCTCCCAGATGAAATCATTTGCCTCGGATCGGGGATAAGCGGAGTATCTTTCAGCAGATTTATCCTGATCGCTTCACTATCAAAACTAATGTCAGCCTCGTCCCTATCATATTCAGTCGAATTGGCAAAAGCCCTCTCCTTGAAAGGACAGGAATTAATCTCGGCTGTATCACTTGCTGCTGGAGGATTATTTATTTTATATTTAGGGGTAAAATGGCTTTTAAACAAAAGAAATGAAGAATAGAGCATGTATTATGGGAAAAACGCTGGAAAGGAGAGCGTTTTTTTTGTGTGATAAAAAAACACCAGGTATCAAATTCATTCATAACGCTGTTGCTACGTTTATGGAACTAACCTTCCCCTTTAGAATTAATATCCGCTCAAATCCTCGGGATATACTGAGTACCATTTGTGAATAATAAGAGTGTTAAACAATGGATTAAGGAGGACTTGTATGCAACAGGATCACCAAGCTAAAAAGAATTCGGGTTCAATTATGGAACCAGGATTTTCAGGAACTGATGCACAAAAAGTAAAACAAGAAATTCAAAAAGATGTAAGCGAAGGACAAGGTGCAATGACTTCCCGAGAGGCAGGAGCAATGCGAGATTAAAAAAGAGTAAAAACAAGGTTAAATTTAGGTTTTTTTCATCTCGAATAGTGTGTGTAATTACGTGAGCTAAAAAAGATTTTTTGTAAATTATTCATATCTATTACTTCATGCATACTATTCTTTGAAACAGCACATTATAAATCATGTCGATTTATTACTTTCGAAAAAGAGCATTCACACAAGTACCTATGGTTTGCTTCCGATTTTATATATGATTGCCATGATACCGAAAAATATCAATGACCTTTTAAAACTTGGAGATTCCGTCGGCAATGGCGCATTGTTGTTATTCGGTTTACTCCCACTACCCCTGCTTATTATCTTAAGAGTAAAAGAGGAAAGTATGAAACAATCACAAATCAATATACGGCCCCTCTTCGTTTCACTCTCCGTTCTCTTGTTCTTATCTCTTACAGGATGTTGGAGCACTCGTGAAATTGAAGAGCAAAGTTTAGGTATAGGTTTGGCATTCGATAAAGGCAAGGAGTCCATCATTGAGAAAAAGTTAAATGGACAAAAGGAAGGATATTATTCAAAAGAAGACCTGATTACATCAACCTATCAATTTATCACTCCAGAAGTTGCAAGTTCAACAACTATACAAGCCGGACCACAACAAAAATCTTATATTAATTTTTCGGAAACTGGAGATTCCGTCCATCAGATGGTTCGTGAACTCTCATTAAAAATTGAAAATCCCATAACAAGTACTCATATGAAAGTGATTGTCATAAGTGAAGATCTTGCAAAATCGTTTAAATTGGGAAATTTACTTGATCAAGTTCTTCGTGATAATGAAATTAGACCAAGCTGTCTTGTGCTCATTAGTAAAGGAAAAGCAAGTGAGACACTGGAAACAAAGACAGCAGGAGAGATTCCATCGTTTCGTCTGGTTGGCATTGTAGAAAATGCCTATCGAACAACGAGGATTTTGCCTCCTATGCCGCAAATTAAAGTACAGAGCATGCTCCATTCAGGATCTAGTTTTCTGTTGCAAAAAGTATTATCAGTGAATGGGCAAGTCAAATTTGCCGGAGCCGCAGTAATCAACGGAAAGACCCACAAAATGACAGGTGTTTTGAATGAGGAAGAACTAGAAGGCATAACGTGGATAAAAGGCAAGGGAAAAGGCGGTGTAGTGAAAAGCTATGATAAAGAGACTGGTCAGCAGATTGTGTATGAGATAGAGTCCATGAAAAGCAGAATTAAACCTCGAGTTAATGGAAACAACATCCTTTTGATGTAAACATTGAATCAGAGGGAAGACTATCTGAAACTTGGGTGGTTCCGGGAAATGCTTTTAATAATGAATTTCTAAAAAAAGCAGAAAAATCCTCTGAAAAAGAAGTAAAACGCTTGGTGAGAAATGTAGTAGAAAAAATGCAAAAAGAATACCAAGTGGACGTTGCTGGCTTCGGAAATCGATTGAGAATTGAGAACCCCAAAGTATGGAAGAAGGTCAAAAAGGATTGGGACCAAACATTCAGTGAAACCCCGGTCAACTACAATGTAAAATTAACGATTAACAATTATGGAACATCAGGGTCTGCAAAGAAGTGAACCCTCAGGATAACCACATTGACCTTCCTAGTCTCCATTAAATGTGAAAGATGAATAGGTTAAAATTTTTAAACTGCAAAAAGTCTATACATCTTTTTTTAATGGGACCTAAATACTTTATTCGTAAACGTATTTGGGGCTACTTGTTGTTTACCTATATATAGTATAAATAACCCCACAATTACTGTACCTTTTGGTATCTGTATCCCCGCTTCTGAAATCAGGCCATAAAAAAAGCCGCCCTTCATTTGAGCAGCTCTTTATCAGTACTTTAGTTTTAGCTTTCAGTGAAAATTTGAAAATTACCTTCCATTTGCATCTGAACACACTCATTATTGGTAAAATGTTACACATTATCCATAACTAAATAATACCATTTGATATCAGTACAGATGCAATAAAATTTCTTTATATAATTCTATATATTCAACCAATAACACCCTCACTATTATCATTTCATCTTCAACTATCCTGCCCCGTTTGTTGCATAAAGAAAAAGCTGCCTTAAAGACAGCTCCGATCTTCAGCTAACGTACCCGTTAGTTCAACAAAAAACCTACGCTTAAATCCACTCTTTTCCATGTTCACGAATGAATTTAATATCGTTTTGATAATGTTCAAGATGCCCTTCATCTATCATCATTTGAAAAGCAATGTCACCTTCACTGGCTTTTCTTGTAATTGTTTTACATAACCCTTCCAATCGTAGCAATACCATTTCCAAATAATCTTCTTCTATTCCCTCACCGTAAGATTCAAAAAACAATCTAACTCTTTGTTTTATACGGTTAGAGTGCTGTAATGAATTATAATAAACTTTCTCACCTGTTTCAGAAAGATTAAATCTACTTAAGGGGACAACAGTATAAAGAGTGTACGCTATGTCCCAAAGTTTTGGGCCAGGTCCAGCGACATCGAAATCAATAATACCTATTGGTCTTTCATGTTTAAAAATAATGTTGTATATCGCAAAATCATTATGGCATAGTACCTCAAATTGTTGGGGGGTGTTATCTATCGATTGCCAGCTATCATCAAATGAAAAATCGCTGACAGAATCATGATAAAGACGGAGCATTTTCGCTATTTCCATTAAGACATCATCAGACCACATGTATTCTTTTAAAGGATGATTACCAGCTTCTCCTTCAATAAATGATAATATCTCTCTTCCTTTTTCATCAATACCTAAAAACTTTGGGGCATAACTGAAACCTTTGTTCTCCAAATGCTTTAATAGCTTATGAACTTTAGGACTATCTGGTTTTAATTCTCGTCGCACAGTATCTCCCGAACGATAAACGTTAGAGACATTCCCTCCTGTCAGCATTTCTTCGTTTTCATTGTTTGACATCTAAATATCCCCCTAATCTGACTTTCTTTAACCCGTAAAATAAATCCTGTTTGTAAAACTAACCTGCCGCATTTGTTTCATAAGAAAAGGAGCTGCTGATCAACTCTTGGTAATGAAGTAAAGGACTGTTGGCTAAAGAACAACAACTATAAATACCTTTCTTGAAGAAAGATTCCAGGAATCAAAAAATCCAGCTAAAGAGTGTGTAAATTCCGATTAATGTAAAGAAAATGATTAATATTAATATCGTGATACACCCAATAGTAAATAACTTATCCTCCAATGTCTCATCAGGTTCTTCAGTCAATTTTTCTTTAACTTTATTTTGTATAGGAGAAATTGCCTGATCTTGCAGTCCTTTTATAATATCACTATCTCCTTTAAACTTTAGAACTCTGGCAATTCTAATAGGATCGTTACCCATGGATTTTTCGAACTGAATGCACGCATCTACCATTTCAGGTGTCTTATTCTTTTCTAGATACCAATATCGACCGGCCATCGAGGGATATTTTAATGCAAAATAAATATCGCCTAACTTTTTACGGAGTTCTAATTCATCTGGAAAGGTGATAATTAACCCGTGTATTCTATCTCTTGCTTTTCCTAAATCATTATTTTTAATGTCCTCTTCTATCTTCTTTAAAGTTTTAACAGGTATTTTTTCTATGAGTACTCCTCCTTCATCATCTATTTACAGTCGAAATAATCAGAAACAAATTTTTTCTATTTATTACTTAATAGATAGAATTGTTCCTTTTTCCTTTAACCCGTCCCTATACTTCCTGAAGAAAAAGGAGAAGTAATTTACTCTTCTGTTTTTATTTTCACAAAAAAATCTACCCTAAAAACTGACCACACACCTCTATATTCTATTCCATCCACTTTTTGTATAGGGCATCAAATTTTCCCTGTAGCTTCATTTCATCCATCCACATTTCCAAGTAGCTTGCATAAATGAAATCACCTCTCGGGATCATATAACCTTTTTCACTGTTTGTGAATGGCTTGTCAGTTTGAGCCGCATACAGTCTGGGATCAGCTTTTGCATACAGCATTGCTTCTACTGTGTCAGTGATCATGACATCATACGTACCTTCTGCAACAAGATGTGGGATATCAAGGTTGTTTTCTACAACGGTTACGTTAGCTTTGCTTAGATACTGACGGACAAATTCTTCGTTTGTTCCGCCTGGATTTACGCCGATGCGTACAGATGGCTTGTTAATATCCTCAATGGTAAGATACTTGTCTTTATCTTCTTTGCGAATTAAAGGCACCTTACCGAATGAAAGGTAACCTTGGGATACATAAGCGCTTTTTTGTCTCGTTGTATTGCGAGTCACACCGCCCACAGCGATATCGAATTTGTCCGCTTCCAGGTCTTTCAACATCGCAGGCCATGTAGTAGCGACAAATTCCACCTTCACACCAAGGTCTTTGCCAAGTTCTTTGACAGCGTCCACGTCAAAGCCTTCATACTCATTTGTTTCCGGATTCAAATAGGTAAAAGGTTTGTAGTCGCCGGTCATTCCTACCCGAATGTATCCACGTTTGATTATTTCATCAAGCTGGGAAGCCTCGACTTTTTTCAAATGCCCTGGGGCCCTTTCTGATGCCGGTTCAGCCGAGACGTTTTGCGAGGAGATCAGATCGTGACCGACGTACCCTGTACCTAGTAGGGATAAGCTGATCACTCCAGCCATTAGTGTTTTTTTCCAATTGTTAAACATGTGAATTTACCTCCATTTTTTCTATATTTTTAATTAATCTACCAATTATTAAAAATACAACAAAATAAATGAATCACCTTCTAAAACAAAACACTTTTTTATATTAAGGTGAATTAGCGTAACAGTTGATATGAAAAGGACTGCACATTTTAGACATTTCTAAAATGTGCAGTCCTAATTTAATTTATTGCTGAACTGAACCACCTGTTAATTCTATTAGCAAAAAAGCAACCCATACGGCGGATCTAGTCTTGAACTCGTTAGTTGCAGTACATTCCTTCACAATCATACAAATACCGAAAAGCATATCTTAAAAGAGGAAAGTATTACTTTGCACAAACAATGAAGCAATTTAATGAATTCTCATTTCCATTTGAAGTGTTCATCAATTCATAATAACTAGTTATCAACGTTTGTATCATGGAAGGAACTTTAATAAATTCTGCACGGATACTATTTGCATAACTTTTTTCCCATTGACCGTCTTGTAATAAGGTTGCATCGACTGTAAGTTGTTTCACCACTTCAAAATTTGCTTGCTGGAGTAGCTGGTGAATTTGAGTTTTATGAAACAAGTTTTGGATATTTCCTTCATTCTTTACGAAGTTTGAATACAATGCCAGAATGGAAACCGCACAAAAATGGGAACGTTGCGTAATGCAGGTAAAATCAAGGTCCCATTCTGCAAAACATATATGTTTTGCCAAACCACGAATTTTTCTAAAGTAATTCAATAAATCTTCTGGTTGCTTGAAATACCATGAACAATGGGATAATACCGCCACATCAAATGGCATAGTTGCTTCAAAAAAATCAAAATCCATTTCAAAATGGAAGTTAATACGTTCTCCTAATAGAGATTTCTTAATACGTTCAGTTGCTTGACCTAAAGTTAACGGTGCTCCGTAATCGGGACTAGCAATATCTATTGCGACAACACATCCGTTTTCTCCTACCGCATCGGCTAATGCAACAGTTGTATCCCCCTGCCCGCAACCTATTTCTAATACACGCATTCCTTTTTGAATCCCAAATGCTTTTACTAATTCCAACCGGTGCTGCAACTGAACTTGTTGGATCAAATCATCCTCGAATAATTGATATTTCGATAAAAAAGACATTGTTTTTTCGTTTAGTTGAAATGACTTCACGTATCATTCACCCCACATTTATTGTGATTGGTTCATCAACAATGAAAAAGGCTGCCTCAGCAATCTCCCTTATTGAAGTAAGCACCCGTTAGTTGAACAAAATAACGAACATCTCAACTTTGGCTAAACCATTTACGCAGTTGGCTAATATGAGCTTGATGATATCTATTATGGTCTGCCATGTGCCAAATATCCCATTTAATAGTGGCCTCTTTACCATTTTCATATTCAACTTGTTGATTTAACTGTTTATCTGTTAACTGGTAGTAGATAGATTTAATCATACTTATAACATCGTCATAATCATTTATGAGTACATCCAGGGAAATGCCTTTAAGTTGTGGTAACTGGTTGTTTTCAACTTCTCAGTTCCTGTTATGATTTCTACCAATATTATACATTAAATAGACTATATTCAGTTATTGAACTAAACTGCCCTGTTTGCTCCATAAGAAAAGGAGCTGCCAAAGCAACTCCTGTTTAAAGTAATATTATGTTTCACGATTTTGTGAAGGTAATTATCACCATTACCGGCGAGGTGGCTTGGCAAACAGTCGGCGGAAAGGGAGCGGATTTCGGAAATTAACTGGAACGTTTTTCAAATGAAATAAAATGCAGGCAAACTCTCTTTTCTTCGAGTTTTGTCTAAGTAATATATTATTAATTCTTTTGCATTTTATATAAATGATAATTGGATCATAAACGGTTCCTCCACTTTTTTATGCTTATTAAAACCAAAAGAAGAGGCAAGTATAAAACAAGGAAGGCCACGCTGTAAGGATTGATTATTTTATTTAATACATATAAGGAATCGACATCGAAAAAGAATATGTTGACGAGTATTATGATTATGGACATTACCCATAAGGGATACTTTTGCTGGACGTTGAATAGGCGCTTGACCCCCCTGCTAGCAGCCCACAAAGGAATGACCATGTTAGTTATAATAACGATGTTCCACCAAGAAACGGTTATGTACTCGAACCGTTGAATAAAGGGCAATTCAATAATACTGGTCAATGAGAGTGTTGGCCAAAGGGTAAGGACCAACTGTTTCTGTGAATAAAAGACTGTCGAAACAAAATAAAGTAATAGGAGCAATAGCGTAGTAGCCAATGCTCCTCCATGAGCATATTTTTGTGATGTTTCAGGATTTTTGATGAACGGATAAAACATCAGGATCATTTCAAAACCGAGCATTGATAATGAAGTACTTCTGGTTCCTTTCATTATTTCGATTAACGTATGATCGAAAATAGGGAGAAAACTGGTGAAATCAGCGTATTTAAAACCATATAGAGGTACAAATAAAAACCAGTATGAAACAACTACACTTAAAAAGGCAATACCCGTAATGGTTCGGAACCCTCCCGAAATGATGTAATAAATCAGGACCAGGAAAACCAAAGCAAATGCCCAAGAAGGTACCTCTTCAAACATCCAAACATGAATGACATTTATATAGCCGATTATGATCGTCATTCCAAGGGCGAAAAAGTACAGAATGAATAAGAGACTAAAGAAATTCCCAATCCATTTACCCAATGCATGATTATTAGCAGAAATGATATCGCCGGGAACAATACTGAAAATCTTATATATAAGCCAAATTAAGATATGAACAATCAGTCCGGCTAGGAGTATGGAGATCCAGCCATCCGTCCCCGTCGCCTTGGCTAAATCTCTTTGAAAGTTCAACACGCCTAATCCTGTTTGCATGGAATGCAGTAAAAAAAACACATAGAATGGCGATACCTTATACTTTTCATTCACACCAGCTTGGTTCATAATGTACCCTCATTTATATCACTCGTATTTCCTATGTTAATAATCTGGCTTTTAAAGGAGTAATTTATTCAAAGGATACAAACGGTAAGTACAGTTCGAACCTCCCTCAATAAACTAATCACAATCTTACGACTGCTCTGGAAGGAAGGTTGCATTCCTATTTTAGTCGGTATACATTTCTACAGTGTATTAGACATAAAATCTAATTCACTATAAATACATAAAAATACGGTGTAAATTCGGGAATTTTCGAATTTACACCGTTAAGTCTTTTTTAAAGAAAAGCTTATATAGATTTGAAACTTAGGATACCATCGTCAACACTACGCTGGCCACTTGCTTCGGCTGGATGAGCTTTCCCCGCATATGCTGTGCAGCTAGAGCATTTTTCACTTCTTCATTGTCACCAAGTATGGACGAATCAATGAATCCTGGAGCAACTCCTACAACTCAGATACCGTGTTCAGCTAACTCTAATGCCCCAGATTTAGACATCATAACCACAGCTGCGTTGTAATTAAAACTTCCAAATGCTGCCATTGTCCCATAGATTGATGCTGTATTAACGATAGTTCCTTTTACATTTAATTCAACCATTTTTTTAGCATCGGTAACGACAAAGAGAGGTACCCCCAAGGAAGTGACCTCACTATTATGTGGGCCTCTGCCCCTTTGGGACAGCCTCTCATTCTTAAGCAGTTTTACTTATTTTCAGATTCATTTTTGCCCATGCCTTCAGCTAATTGTTCAAATGATTTAACCTTACCATGTGGATTCTGCGATTGTTTACGATCTTTCCATTGGCGTTCTTCTTGTCGCTTAGATTGAGTCATCTAAATAAGCTCCTTTACATAAAGTCTTTTTACTCGGTGCAGTCATCACTTATCATCAGTTCGAGTCTAGCAAGTATTAATTAATGCATGCCTTTCCACTCACCTTGATTTTTAGATGCTTTTTCTTTTTTTGCTTTATTTTTATGTGCTTGATTAGCTTTTGCACTGCCAAATTCTTGGGAAAATTCTGAATCAGTTTTGCTTGAATTGAATCCTTGTTTGTTCTTTTGGTCTGCATCATTTTTCTTTGTTCGTTTTGCCATGGATACCCCTCCTTCTTATTTTTAGTATGAGATCAGAAAGAAGAAATATACACCGAATTAAAACCGTTAGTAACATGAATCTGTCATGTAATTCGGGTAAAAAACAAAGTGTATAATAAGTTCCGGTTCGGTTATTTTATAAGTTACATACCTACAATGTTGCCATTTCCACATAAGGTGTTTGAAATTAACTTAACACCAGAATTTCTTGACTTGGATTTTTCCATTAATGACAACTCACTTCCAATTTATATTTTGCTTATCATCCTTCCATCCTTGATGTTTAAAGTGTAAGTATTATTGACTTTAGCATGCTAGGTCTCCCGTTTTTGCTATGATATTTTTGACAGCTTCCCTCTTCAGATTATCCTTAACTTTCTTTTTCCATTGTTCCCGTTTGTTTTTTTTGCTTATTTTCATTAACCATCAAGATCCTTATGCTTTTCCTTTTTAATCCGTTTTATTTTTTGTTCTATAACAAAACAGGTTACGGTAAAATTAGTGATTCAGGTACAAGCTTTTTAGCAAAATATCAAACGATAACTAAGCAAGGGTTTTCCTCATAAATATTTTTTATGATATGATAGTTAGATTGTTTATCTACCCTGTGACACATTTACATTCATCTAAGAAAAGAGGTATTTATGCACGACACAGAATTATCCAAGCGACATTGGCTACTCATCTTAACACTTACTTTATTAACATTTGTTCTCGGGACAAGCGAATTTGTTATCATCGGGATCTTAACCGATATTTCCTCGAGTCTCCATATTACAAATGCAAAAGCAGGTACACTCGTTTCTGCGTTTGCGATTACGTTTGCCATTGCGACACCACTCGTGATGTCGGCAACAAGCCATTTTCCAAAACGTAAATGGATGTTGTTTTTGATAGGGTCGTTCATCATCTTGAATGCTTTGTGCGTAATTTCGACGAGCTACATCATGCTCCTTGCTCTTCGGATGATGACAGCAATCGTAACAGGAGTTTTAATTTCGCTTGCCATGATTGTTGCAAGCGAAACCATGCCAATCGCAAAACGTGGACTTGCTATATCATTCGTTTTCGGTGGTTTTACTCTTGCAAATGTAATTGGAGTACCAATAGGCACTGTCATCGCTGATTGGTACGACTGGAATGCAACCTTTCTGTTAACTACTTTTCTCGGTGGAATTGCGTTTTTGGCATCTTTCTTCATTTTGCCTACTATGAACAGTACATTTCGCAGTTCAATGCGTGAGCAATTTTCTTTGTTAACACACCCACGAATCTTAATGGCTTTTTTCATTCCATCTCTTGGATTTGGTGCAACGTATGCCGTTTATACGTATCTTGTTCCGATCTTGAAAGGAATGGAAGCACCAAGTAATTCAATTAGTTTGATCTTGTTTGGCTACGGATTCATTTCCATTTTCAGTAACATACTCGCAGGTAAAATTGCCAGCCACAATGCTATCGGACGCCTCCGGTTTGTTTTCCTCGTGCAAGCAATCGTACTGATCAGTTTATATTGGACGACAAATAATTTTATCTTTGGATTGATTAACATTGGCTTGATGTCATTAATGGCCATCCTTTTAACAACATCTACCCAGCTTTATTTGATAGACCTTGCCGGTATTTATCAACCAAAAGCTACAGGGCTAGCTGCTTCACTGATGCCAGTAGCAAGCAATGTCGGTATCGCCTTTGGTTCCGCTTTAGGCGGAATTGTTTACCATCAGGGAAATTTAATGAGTGTGACATGGGTCGGTGGGCTGGTTGCTATCTTTGCAAGTCTTCTAACTTTCCTAAGTCATCGCTTAGACCAAAAACAAAAGAAACTAGCATAAGATAGAAGCTATGAGCGCCTTGGTATGCTTCCTATGGTACCTGCAATGGCATAATAAACGAGATTACAGTTAATCCTTCAATAAAATTGAAGAAAGAAGTATCAAAAACGTTGAGTTGTTCTTTGATACTTCTTTTTAAAATAGGTATAGGTGCTTACATCTAAATTCAAGCGGACAATTGCAAAAGAACTTATCAAGATCAATGTTTCTGATTAAAGGAAATATTAATCTAAGAATCGAATTTTCCTTCTTAAAAATACATTAAAAAAACTACTTTTGATACGGTCCCACCTAGTTAATCAAAAAAACATTATTGAGATATAACCCCAATGAATTTATATTCTTTATTTCTTCAATTTAGCAGCAGGTTTACGTTTCGAGTGGAGAAAACATTCGCTAGAAACATAAGATTTCTCCATCATAATATAAAAAAATTAATTCATGAATTAATGCCATCAATCCAATTTCCCTGAATCAATACTTTAATACTTTAGATAAGCTCTTTTTCGTTATGCTTCAGTTTAACTGCAGATATAGAATCAGATATAACTTCTATCATTTTATGAACCTCATGCTTATTAATAATTAAGGGAGGGGAGAATACAAGCGTATCTTGGCCTTCAAAAATAACCGATCTAAACATTAATCCTCTTTTTGCAGCTTCTTTTACAACCAAAGGAGCTAGAGGGTTATTGAACCTTTCATTTGTACTCTTATCTTTTCCTAATTCAATTGCTCCTAATAATCCTAGTCCCCGTACTTCTCCAACAATATTTTGTTCTTGTTGAATCCACTTAAATCCCTTCAACATCTCCTCACCCATCAATCTAGCATTTTCAATCAAATTTTCTTCTTCAATAACCTGGATATTTCTTAAAGCTACAGCACATGCAGTTGGATGACCACTGTAAGTATATCCGTGAAGAAAAGTATCCGTAGAAAGTTCAATTAGATCTTCATGTATTTTTTTACTTATTACCACACCACCTAATTGTGCATATCCACTTGTAACCCCTTTTGCAATAATCATAATATCAGGTATAACACCAAAGTGTTCCATACCGAAGTATTTCCCTGTTCTTCCAAATCCAGTTATAACCTCATCTGCAATAAATAGAATTCCATACTTATCACATACGCTTCTACATTCTTTAAAATAATCCTCAGGAGGAACATGCACTCCTCCAGACCCTTGAACAGGTTCCGAAATAAATGCAGCAATAGTTTCAGGTCCCTCTTTTTCAATTAAATCAACAAGGGCTTCTATTGATTGATCTTCTACATGGAAAAAGTCTGGAGAAAATGTGTTTGAAAAATCCCGAAATGGTTTTAGACCTGTAGCATTGGTGGCTCCCATTGCTAAACCATGGTAGGATTTTTTCCTAGAAATAATCTTCTTTCGGTCCTTTTCGCCTTTTAATATCCAATAATGTCGTACTAGTTTAATAGCTGTATCATTTGATTCCGATCCACCAGAAGTGAAAAAAGTCGTATTCAAATCACCTGGTGTGATTTGAGAAATTTTCTCTGCTAATTTAATAGCTGGCTCATTACTAAATGTATTAAAACATGAGCTATATGCTAACTTTGACATTTGTTCCGCTGCAGCTTCTACTATTTCCTTTCTGCCATGGCCTATATTCACATTCCAAAGTGACGACATTCCATCCATAACTTTATTCCCTAATATGTCATAAAGATAAATACCTTTTCCTTCAGAAAAAATAAAGGCAGGACCATCTTCTTGTTGTTGTTTTATCGAGGATGTAGGATGTAGAAAGTGTTTTTTATCTAACTCGCTCAACTCTTGAAATCTATTTTTGTTACTCATAAGTCTAAACACCCTTTCTATCTAAAATTTGTTAAATGGTATTACTGGTATTACCATTTAAGAAAGTTCTCTACTGTTTTTTTCATATGTCAACACATTGTCTAATCTCGAATAATTGTAGTAATCAATTTCATTTCCAGAAAATCGTCAAGACAATCAGGGCCGCCCTCTCTCCCGATGCCACTTTCTTTTATTCCACCGAAAGATCCTTCTACTTGCGAGACTACTGTATCATTAATCCCTACCATTCCGTATTCTAATGCCTCAGAAACTCTAACTGAACGAGAAAGATTCTCTGTAAATATATATGCCGCCAGACCATAGTCTGTATTATTCGCTTTTTTTACTACTTCTTCCTCAATTTCAAAGCTAAATATAGGAGCGACGGGACCAAATGTTTCCTGATTAGCAATTAACATTTGTTCATTTACACAATCTAAGACTGTAGGTTCATAAAAATAACCATTTTTGTGATGATCTTTATCAGAAACTTTCCCTCCAACTACTAAGGTGGCCCCTTTTTGCAGAGCATCCTCTACATGTTTTTTTACTTTGTCTAGCCCACTTTTATTCACCACTGGTCCAACATCAATATTTTCATCTATTCCATACCCCATTTTTAGAGATTGGACTTTTTCCTTAAATAAATTAATAAATGTATCCTTAATTGACTCCTGTACATAAATTCTATTAGGACATACACAAGTTTGCCCTGTATTGTTAAACTTGCTCCTTACTACTTGATTCACTGTACTCTCTAAATCACAGTCTTCAAAAACAATAATTGGTGCATGTCCGCCAAGTTCCAAAGAAACTCGTTTAACTTGGTTAGCTGCTTTTTTATATAAAAGTTTTCCCACTTCTGTTGAACCAGTAAAAGTAATCTTCCTAATTCGTTTATCTTCTAATAGGATATCTCCTATTTCCTTTGGATTTCCAATCACAAGATTAATAACTCCCTTAGGAACTCCAGCCTTCTCTGCTAGTTTAAAAAATTCAATAGCAGATATAGGGGTTTGTTCGGCTGGTTTTAATACGACTGTGCAACCTGCAGCAAGTGCGGGTGCTAATTTTCTAGCCACCATTGAAAGAGGAAAATTCCATGGTGTGATTGCTGCAACCGGTCCAACTGATTGACGTATAATGGAAAGACGTTTTTGCTTTTCAGATGATTGCATCGTTTGACCGTAAATTCTCCGTGCTTCTTCAGCATTCCAACGAAAATGTTCAGCAGCAATCTGCACTTCACTACGTGCCTGAACAATAGGTTTTCCCATTTCATTTGTAATGACCGACGCAAAATGATCTTCATTTTCTAATAAAAGGGAGTAGAGTCTCAATAAAATATCCGCTCTTGCTTTAGGAGTCTCTTTTGACCAACTCAAAAAAGAATTACAAGCAGCATCTATTGCTTCCTTTGTCTCTACCATGTTTCCGGAAGCGACTTGCCCCACGACATTTCCATTTGCTGGATTTACCACTTCAATAAATTGATTGGAAATTGAATCCTTCCACTCCCCATTTATAAATAGCTGATATTTTTTTGGAGACTTTAATATTTCCATTTTAGACCTCCCGTTACACTATTTACAACTTCATTTATTTTCATATCATACATGGCCTTTCATTTGGGTATGAAAGGCCATGTATGACGTTTTTCTTGCCCTTATTTAATGTGTTATTAGTAATTTGTTATTATATTCAATACTGTAATTTTTTATTTAGATTAATAATTTTTGGGCTTGTTTCTTTTTTTGAACCCTAATCTTTTCCCAATCCACACACCAATCTGAGCAAAATAATGATTGTACTCCATGGATATTTAATGTCTCAATTCTATTCTCATAAACTAATTTTCCGCATACTGAACATTTTTCATATTTTTCCACGTAATAACCATTACTCGAGAATTTCATCAAATCATCTCCTCATAATTAAATATTTTAACATTCAGGGATTTTAATAGATTGATAATGCTGCTCCTTCGGACACAAAACCATCCTTAATATCCTCTTCCAGTTTACTTCTATCTCTATCACATGGATCTCCATATCCACCACCACCAGGTGTAACTATCTTTACTCTATCTCCCTTTTTCACCGTAAGATTGGAGAATTTACTTGAAGAAACCTTTCCATAAGCTTCTTTTACATTTTTCCATTCACTCTCTCCATTTTTCATCACGAGCGTTGCACCTAGTCCACCTTCTTGACCGTTAAATAATCCAAACGGCGCAATTTGATGTCGATCTGACATTTGGCTTACAGTTATTTCTTGGGCCACACATTTTAAAACCTTTTCAGCACCCAATCCACCACGATACTTTCCAGGGCCGCCAGAATCTTGATTTAAATTAAAAGATTCTATAAGCCATGGAAATCTCGTTTCAAAAACTTCAGTTGGTGTCGTACGACAATTTCCGTTTATCGAGTCAACCATATTATTTCCATCAGCATATGGGCGCGCACCCCATCCTACAGCTTCTAAATCATAGCAAACATAATATTCATCATAGTCATCGTGATGCCCTCCAAATACAAAGTTTAGATGAGTACCACCTTCACAAGCCATGACCTTCTCTGGCACTGCCTTAGAGAAAGCACCTATAATAGCTAATGCTATTCTTGGATGTGTTTCCGTATTGCCCCCTACTTCCGGTGCTGGGAAATCAACATTTACTACTGTTCCTGGAGGAGCTACTACTTTAATAGGTCTAAAACATCCAGAATTCTTTGGAATTTCAGGATCTGTAATATGCAATAAGGCATTATAAGCTGCTGAAACAGATACACCATAAGTAGCATTAATCGGTCCACGTGCTTGTGGTGAAGTTCCCGTATAGTCTACAATGACTTCTTCATCTTCCACATACACATTTGCTTTAATCGTGAAAGTCTTATCTTCAATTCCATCATTTTCAATATAATCTTCAAAATCATAATAACCATTTGGAATTTCCTTTAATTCTGCACGCATACGACGTTCAGAGTAATCCAATAGATCATCTACTGTCTGTGTAAAGATTTCTTTTCCATATTTAATGATTAGCTCTGATAATCTTGATTCACCCAAATTAACAGAACTGATTAACGCTCTTAAATCACCGTAATTATGTCTCGGTGTCCTTACATTAGCTAGCATAATTTTCCACACAGCCTCATTGTCTTTTCCTTCGTTAATAATTTTCACAGGAGGTAATCTTATCCCTTCTTGAAATACTTCCGTTGCTTCTGCAGCAAAACCTCCTGGAACGATTCCACCAATTTCTGCTATATGTCCAATGGCGACCGCATAACCAACCACTTCCCCGTCTACAAAGATAGGTTTAAATAATGTATGTTCTGGAATATGCAATCCCCCTCTGTATGGATCATTATGAAGAATGACATCTCCAGGCTTCATTTCAGAAACAGGTATTTCTTTGATACAGTTATCAATTAAAACTGGCATACCACCAATCATTGCAGGGCAGAAATCAGCAACTGCTATTAATTCCCCTTTTGTATTTGCAAGACCACATGTAAAATCTAAAGCTTCATTAAAAATAGTAGAATAAGAGGTTTTCATGAGAGTAATTCCCATCTCACGGCAAATTGATATCATTGCAGAATTAATAATATTCATTGTTACATAATCCATTTATTAACACCCTTCCTTTGTTTTAATATGAAGATTTCCAAAGTCGTCAACTATTACGATATGATTAGGCCTAATTACAGTTGAAGATGCACTTTCCTCAATAATTGCCGGACCAGCAATTCTATGACCGGCTAATAGAGTATCTCGATCATAAATAGCTGTTGCCAAAAATTCATCATCAAATCGAACTAAACGTTCATCTTTTGGAACTGCGATTCCTCCATTTGCTAAGTCAATATTTTTTAATTTTGCTTTCTCAGGTTTACTAATGACTGTAACTTTGTAGTTAACAATCTCCATCACTTCACCGTCAATTTTGAAACCAAAACGATCATTGTGCATATCATGGAAAGTATTCCAAATATGTTGAACATTATCTTCATTAATTTGGGCATAAGTAAAAGGAATATCTAATTCATAGTTTTGGCCTAAATACCTCATTTCAATGGATGTAATAACTTCAAGATTTTCTCTGTATCCTTGTGAAATTAAGTCATTCATACCGGTTTCTTTTAATTCTTGGAATACTCGATTTGCTCGATCAATTTCAAAAAACTTAGAGGTCATTTGGACAGTTCGCTGCAAATCCACTCGGGCATCACATTGGACAAAGCCAAACGCCGAAAATTGTCCTGGGTACACTGGAACAATACAATTTGGAATACCAGCGATATCAATAATGTCGCTTGCATGTACAGGGCCCGCTCCACCGAAACTGAGCATTGTAAAGTCACGTGGATCATATCCTTGTTCAATTAATACCATTCTTAATGCTCCAACCATATTGTTATTGGCAATCTTCACAATTGCCAGTGCAGTTTCTTCTACAGACATTCCTATTTGTTCACCCAGTTTTTCGATAGCTTTATAAGCAGAATCATAATCAAGTTTCATTTTTCCACCAAGGAAATTTTGTGGATTTAAACGGCCTAATACTAAATTGGCATCCGTTACAGTCGGTTTCTCTCCACCATTTCCATAACACACTGGTCCTGGATGTGCACCTGCACTTTCTGGTCCAACATTTAGCATTCCGCCTTTATCTATAGAAGCAATACTTCCGCCACCTGCACCAATTGTACGAATATCTATCATTGGTACTTGAATAGGGATTCCCCATTCAATTTCGAAGTTCGTCGTAAATTGTTCTTCTCCGTTTACGATTACCGCTACATCTGTACTAGTTCCACCCATATCAAGTGTGACAAGATTATCAATTCCACATAGATTTGCAATTGATTTTCCAGCTACAACTCCTCCAGTTGGGCCTGAAACTGCAGTGTTAATCGGAGCTTGATCAGTAGCATCGATGGTCATAATTCCACCATTTGATTTCATGATTCCTACATTTTTTGTGATGTTCATATCTTCAAAGTTTTCTTCTAACGTTTTCACATAGTTTGAAACAATCGGTTTAATATAGGCATCTGCAATAACTGTACTGCCTCTTTCGTATTCCTTCCATTTTGGGAGAACTTCATATGAAATCGAAACTGGAATTTCAGGTAGGTATTTTTTAAAGAGAGATTTTATTTGTTGTTCATGTGAGGGATTTACATAGGAGTATAGAGTGTTAATTGCAATAGAATCAATATCGCCTCTATTTCTTATTTCTTCTGCGATTTGTTTTACTTCTTCTTCATTTATTTCCTGTAATACTTCGCCTTTATGAGTTAATCGCTCTGTAATCTCAAAACAATTCCTCCGTTTTACCAGTGGTTCAGGCTTAATCCAACTGATATCATAATGTTTTTTTCGATTTCCCCGTTGAATAAATGGGACATCTTTAAAGCCTTTTGTTGTAATAAATGCCACATTTCCCCCTTTTCTTTCTAAAATTGCATTTGTGGCAATGGTTGTGCCATGACGTATTTGACCTACACTTGTTAGATCATCAAAATTATTTAATCCAGTCAATAAACCATTAATAGGTTGTTTAGGAGTAGATAGATTTTTCCAAACTTCTACTTCTTGTGTTTCTGTGTTAAAAGATACAAAATCAGTAAATGTACCTCCCATGTCAATGCCGCAAATGTACTTACTCATACTTGTTCCCCCTTATTAATTCTAACTATTTTAAATATTACAAAATTTATCGATATAGTTACTTGACCGTTTAAAGAAATGAAATCCGTTACTGATTCAAAAATTAATGTTTCCGATACTTCTTATCAAAGATTAACGCTATATATACTAAAGCAATAAGTACTGTTGAAGTAGCGACCCAACGCCAGCCGTCTTGTGAAGTACCTAACGGTTCCCACCAACCATTTATAATAATAATGATAAATGGAATAACAAATACCATTGAACTTGCAAGGACACCACGAATTAAGTAATTGGCTTCTTTTTCAGATATCTTTAAATATTCGTTTTTGATCTCATCCAATTGGCATTACTCCTTTTCTATTCTCTTAATTTACTTATTGAATTGGACGGCCTTAATAACATAACACTAATTCCAGCAAACATGATTAGGGAACCTATTAATAATGAAGTGCTCCAAGTCCCGCCATAAACAGTCATCGAAAGAAGTGTTGTCCATACAAACCCTGTACTCGCTAATAATCCTCCACCAACAGTTCCTGCTGTATTTATTCCTATATATAGAGCGACAATCATATAGACTCCCCAAGCACCACCAGTTACTGCAGCATATGCCCACCACATAGGTTCTTGAAACATTATACTAGCAATATCTGTAAACTTAGGCATTATTGTGAAGTTAAGAATAATCAAAGCGACTAATGCCCAGCCAGCTCTCCAAAACAATGTACTTTCTTCAGGGATCATATCTGAACCAGCAGCAATCGCGAAGTTCTCAACTCCATACATGATGGCAGAAAGCAGTCCCATAGCAGCACCTATCAAAACAATTGTTCCCGAAACACCCTCTGGAGCTGCAATACTCATTCCACCAGATGCAACCCAAATTCCAGCTACTATAAAGATAACTCCTACTATTGTCCACTTTTGCAGTATCTTTTCCCTATAGACTAGCGAAGTAATGACAGCTCCCCAAAATCCAAACAATGCTGCTAAAGGACCAGCAATTGCTCCTCCTACTATCGCAGAAGCTGAAAAGAATAGAAAATCGCCAATCATACCCGTCATGGCGGTAAAAACCCCGTACCATGAAATTTTTGATTTGAAAATTCTAAAATTATCTTTTGCGCTTCCAACCATAAAAGAATAGATAAAGATAGCAAGCAGACCAAACATATATTCAAAAAATTGAAATGCCATTGAACCTGTAGGGAATGCCATATTAAAAGGGGCTAAAGTCCCTGCTGAACCTGCAAAACCAAAAGCTACTCCTAGCATAGGAGCACCAAGTGCTGCATACACCATCCCTATTCGAACTTTACGAGATTCTTGCAACATTTTAATTTTTTCTAAAGACTCGGCGCTCATGCAGTGCCCCTCCCCGTAATTAGATTTCCTATTTTTAAACCTAATTCATCAATAATTTTTCGAGGTGAGAGTTGGTAATCAATAAATTCCTTGTGACGTGCTTGTAATTTATACTTCCTTAAAATAGAGTCATTGTGAGTTACCACCTCCACTTCATCTGTCCAACTTTTATTCGATAACTCAAGTAATATAGAGCGAATTTTACTTAGCGATTGTTTATTGTAATGATTCTTTAATCCTTGGTATATTTCATACTCCCAAATTCCATCTTCGGAAAAATATAAAATTGAATAAATAGAATACTTTAAAGGTGGTTTCACTTTTTCACTCCTAACTATAATTTCATAATATTGTCTAGCCAGTTTGCACATAACAATGCAGTAATTACCGCAATTACAATACTTACTGTAGCTGGAATCCCAGGGTGAAAAATCGGTAGCTTCTTATCCATTTTTTACAACCCCTTTTTTGTTTTTTCGTACAACTAAAACCTTAGTACATCACCCCTTTCAAAGTAGTTATTTAAATTAGTTTATCAATCTTGAGTAAACTGATTTCTTCACCGAATAAATTCATATGATCATGCATGACTAATATCGCACGATCAACATCTCTTGATTCAATTGATTTTATCAACATCCAATGATGTTCTTGAGCTTTATCCATTACATTGATAAAACTACTTGTATAGTTAGTTAATAAGAAAGTCGTATGTTCAGTCATATCAAAGAATGAATTAACTAAAACAGAAAAAATTGGATTTTGAGTTGAACTAGCTAAAGTCCTATGAAATTTTAAATCCCAGTCTAAAAAACTACTGATACTGATGTCTTCATCCATTTGGTTACAAATGCTTTTTAATTCTTCGATATTGTCACTACTAGCCTTTTTAACAGCTAATTTAATGACTAAAGTTTCAAGTTCATGACGAACCTCCTGGATATCTTCAATAGAGGAGTCATATTTGTCAATTACTCTTTTCAAAGTTTCAGTAACTAACGTATCTTTTATCTTTGTAATATAAGCTCCTTTTCCTGGTTTTATGGTAATTAACCCTTTTTCCCTGAGAATAGTGAGTGCTTGCCTAATCACATTCCTACTTACATTGTATGATTGTGTTAACTCTCTCTCAGAAGGAAGTTTTTCTCCTTCTTCATAAATTCCTTTGTTAATTTTGTTCTCTATTTCTTCAGCTACTTCAAAATATAATAAATTTCCACTCATCTCTAATCACCTTATTTCTTTTATTGGTTACACCGGTATTACCAGTATAACCAGAAAAAGCAAATGTTTTAAAAAAATAATATGTTATTTAGTTCTTGATGTAATCTTATAAAAAGATATTCAAATACACCATCATTTTCCAGTCGACCGTGTGTAAATCAGAATAAAGTTTAAAAATTTTTTATTAATCAGAATATTCTTAATTAAAAATTAAACTAACTATTTGCCTTTGTCAATCTTTTTTTTCTTAAAAATTATCCCATTTTCGCATTTGTATTTTTTAAGAATCTTTGTGATAAATACCGTCTTCTTCGGGATCAGACTAGGTACGCTACCAAAGTTATGTAAAAAAACACATTTTACTTTTGCTTTCTTAATGTATTTGCACGGACACTAGCTGATGTTGAGTTTAAACATATTCCTAGATTTCGAAATATGATTTGACGTTTGGTAAGTTAGAGCTACTATTCTTTATATTCGAAGAACAAATATCAAAAAAAAAAAATAACTATTGCATTTAAACTGTTGCCATAATGACTAAGGCGGTTAGCAATGGCTATCGGTAAATGTGACAAAGAATTAGAAATTCTATCTGGAACAATATCTATTTCTTTGGGCAATTTATGAAGGAAAACCCCTAAACGACTTAGAATTAACAAAAGTTAAAAACTATCTACAAGGATCTGAGATGTAATTCGAGTACCCCTTAATTTAGGTAAAGAAAATCCGACCGTATGGGGTTTTGATCTTCCTACGACTACGTACGAATAAAAGATTATACAACATAATATTATTAGTCTATTATTTTTTTAATATCCCTATAGTAAAAAGAGCATTATTTTTCAGGTTGCCAGGTACTATTCTTGACAATCTTTTTTGTTTTAATCATTGTATAATTTGTAATATCTAATTCAATCGCTAGTACTTTATTTAGAATTTATTCCAAAATTGTATTTTCGGCGTTAACTTCTCTCCGAAAGGACGAAGAAAATGGCACCATCGTTAGGGGGCCATTCTCTTTCTCTCGTAACCTTTACTTTTATATTTTAAAGCTATAAATACATATTTTACTTAAATATACTCATCACTCTCGTGTGTCACCCTCTCTTTCTAACCACTTATCATAAGGTGCTTTCTACTTAAAATAACATTAACGGAAATGTGTAATCCGCCTTTATTAAGGACAGCCATAATTGAATGGACTGATGATAATTTTTTATCCAATATAATTAATCATTGCAACTTCATCACAAGAGTTAAACTTTGGGCAATTCATACAATCAATCCACACTTTTTCTGGCAAAGTATCCTTTGAAATAATTTCAAAGTTACATTTTTTAAAAAACTCCGTTTCGTATGTTAATGATATTAATCTGCTAATTTCAAGTCGTGAGGCTTCATTTATAATATGATTAACTAATTTACGACCTATACCTTGACCAGAATGACTTGGAGCAACGACTAATGAACGTACCTCTGCCAGGTCCTGACCTAAAACATGTAATCCGGCAACCCCAAGTATTTTATTATCCTCTTTCATGACATACATACATTGTAAATGTTGATATAGGGATAATTTTGTACGAGGTAAAACTACTCCTTGTTCAGCGTGAATTTGTATTAAATTATAAATATTTTTAACATCACTAGTTACTGCATGATAAATATCCATATTTTATCTCCTTATTAGATCTTAGAATGTTTATTATAAAAATATATTATTTTGTATTTTTATGCAATGAAATGTTTTTTTATTTATGTCAACACTACGGCGGCTCCCAACGTAACAAGAATAAGTGCAATCCATTTTCGCGCACCGGACTTTTCCTGCAACACGTTGCTTGGAATTTCAAACAAGAAATAGCTGATAAAGAAAATACCAGAAACGCTTCCAAACATCTGGCTTGTCAGTGCCAGTGCTTCGTTCTTGTCCAAAGCCGCATAACCTAAATTCGCTCTGTTAATGAATGCAATTACATACAAGACAATAAGAAATGGTACAATTCGTCTTTTCACTTTTCTAGTCGTTTGTCTTTCTAAACATAGTTGCATTGCTCATGTCGCTCACTCATAAATGCAAATATTTAAAAACAAAAACCTCAATTTATTTGTTAATGAGAATAAGCTAAATAACATTCCATTAATTGAGGACTGAAAACAACTTAAAAGTACCCTTTTACATCAGTAAAGTTTCTAAAGTTCTTCCCTTTTAATATTAAGTTTACAGTTTGCGAAACCAGGTTGTAGTCATTAAAGAAAACTCTTGATTAACTCAACAGTTTTTTATACAATATTTGTAATACAAATATTCGTTTTTCGTAGTTTAATTAAAGGTTTTTCTTTATTATAAACAAATTGAAAGCGCTTTCGATTTGATATTTCTAAAAATTAGAATAAAATCTCAATGCATTCCATAAATATGTCATACAAATTATTAGCTTTTATCCTTCTCTATTGAGATAAAACATGAAAGGTGATAGATTATTTTGTCCCAAAAAGAAAGTGTTTCTCAAATGATCTCCCGTGAATTATTAAACATGATTGAAACAGGGCAGTTCCGTCCAGGTTCTAAGCTGCCAACGGAAAAGGAGTTAACGGCTCATTTTTCTGTAAGCAGAGCACCCATACGCGAGGCATTAAGCATGCTGCGTGCTGCTGGTGTCATTAACTCCCGTCAAGGAGGCGGAAGCTATGTGGAAGAAACGACAAGTTCAACATTCATACATCGCATACAAGTTGAAAGAGATGATGTTGAAAATATTAAGTATCTATTTGAGATGCGAAAGATTCTGGAACCTGAAGCGGCCTATTTAGCTGCCCTAAGACGTACACCAAAATGCCTTGACCAAATGAAGAATATTTTAAAAAGAATGGAAGAAGAATCTATTGAAAAAGGAACTACTGCCATCCATTCTGATATAGAATTTCACAGTTCCATTATTAAGGCTACGCAAAATCCGATTATGATTCAAACGCTTGAAAGCTTATCTACTCTCTATGAAAAAGCGTTAAACATTACTCTTCGTCCAAACGAACAATTAAAACGAAAACGTAAAGCAGTCTACGATGAACATCAAAGCATTCTTCTGGCAATTGAAGCAGAAGAGCCCGAATTGGCTAAACTTCAATGCCAGATTCATTTAAGAAACGCCGAGAAAAAATTAAGTTTATTTTTACAGGATTATACAGTATAGCAAAACAGAAAGGATGATAATGAAATGAAAGTAGTAACCGCCAATCACATTCAGGAAATCGATGCAATTATAAAAACGGGAAAAGTCTATACAGATGAAAGTGACCGCTTTAGCTATTCATTCGATGCTTCATTCGGGACGTATTTGCCGGACCTCGTCATTCAGACAAAAAGTACAGAAGAGCTAGTATCCCTCGTGAAGTTTGCGAATCGGGAAAAAATCCCTCTTTATCCACGGGGCCAGTCTACTAGTTTAAGTGGCGGGCCGCTTCCGGTTAAAGGGGGCATCGTCCTCGATTTATCTGTGATGAATGATATTCTGGAAATTCACGAAGAGGACCTTGTAGCAGTGGTTTCTCCTGGTGTTTTGACATCGAATATACATAAAGCAGCTGAACAAAAAGGATTTATGTATCCACCTGACCCAAGCAGTTCTCACGTCTCGACAATTGGCGGCAATTTAGCTGAAAACTCTGGAGGGCCGAGGGGGCTGAAATACGGCGTAACGAAAGATTATGTTATTGGCCTTGAAGTGATTACACCTGAAGGAGAACTCATAAAAACAGGCGGGAGTACCGTTAAGAATGTGACAGGATACGACTTAACGAAGCTGATTGTCGGATCAGAAGGTACACTCGGCATCATTACGAAAGCAGTGCTCAGACTCATTCCTAAACCGAAGGCTACTGCAACAATAATGGTTATTTTTGATAGTTTAGTAGATGCAGGAAGTGCGATTTCCAAAATTCTTTCTGCCGGTATCTTCCCTTCAAAAATGGAATTGATGGATCAGGCATCCATTGTAGCAGTTGAACAGTTTGAGCCACTTGGCTTACCTGTTGATGCGGCTGCACTTATTTTAATTGAAATGGATGGCCATCCACTTGCTTTGCAAGAAGAAGTTGCCCAGGCTTCTGAATTATGTCGTGCCGTAGGAGCAAGAGAAGTTAGAATTCCAAAGGACAAATTCGAAGAAGCGGAACTATGGAGAGCACGAAAGCTCGTATCTCCGGCCATTGTTCGGATTAAGCCTACGAAAATTTCAGAAGACGCCACCGTTCCTCGCAGCAAAATTCCTCAAATGTGTGAAAGACTGCAGAAAATAAGAGACAAGTACGGTGTTCATCTCGTTGTTTTTGGGCATGCAGGTGATGGTAACCTTCATCCTAACATTATTTGTGATAAAACGGATAAAGAAGAAATGAGTCGCGTTGAACTAGCTGTTGCGGATATTTTTATGGCGGCCATTGAGCTTGGAGGAACCTTGTCCGGCGAGCATGGCATTGGAATGATGAAAGCTCCCTTTATGGAAATGGAGCTAGGGGCAGCTGGCCTCGATATTATGAAACGGATTAAAGAAGTATGGGATCCAAATAACATTATGAACCCAGGGAAAATTTTCCCTGAACCGGGACAAAAATTGGAGTTGAGCTAACATGGAAACATCACTTAAACAGTTAAGAGCAGAACTTCAATACGACAAAACGAATAACTGCGTCCAATGCGGCTATTGTTTGCCTGTGTGTCCGACTTATACAACATTCGGAAAAGAGACACATTCACCACGTGGTCGAATTAACTTAGTGAAAATGGTCGGTGAAGGAAAAATTACAGACTTATCTGTTCTCGAAGAACCATTCGATTTGTGTTTAGGCTGCAGGGCGTGCGAAACAGCCTGCCCGACAGGTGTAGAATATGGTTCCATTTTAGAAGCCACTCGCGCAGCACTTGTCAAACGCAAAACCTTTTCTATTCCTGTGCGACTACTGCGAAAATCAATGCTGAAAAAGGTTTTCCCAAGTAGGAAGATGATGAACGTCACTGGACACTCCATTTGGCTGTACAAAAAAAGTGGGCTGCAAAAAGTGACTCGTTCATCAGGTATTATGAAAAAGTTACCTTATAATCTTGGTGCATTCGAAGCAATCATGCCGGAACCGGTTTCACCGGTGGAACGAGGGCGTGCCCTGACAGAAGTGAAAGCAAAATTGAATCCGAAATATGTAGTTGCCTTTTTCACCGGTTGTATTATGGATGCGATGTTCCACCACATTAACCAATTATCCATTAAGCTTCTTTCAGAAGCGGGCTGTGATGTTGTCGTTGTACCGAAACAAACATGCTGCGGCGCACTGCACGCCCATTCTGGAGAAATGGATGAAGCACGCAATCTTGCGAAACAAAACATTCTGGCTTTTGAAAAAGTGGAAGCTGATTTTGTTGTCAATAATGCTGGAGGATGCGGCGCCATGTTATATGAATACGGTCATTCACTTTCAGATGACAGCGAATGGGCAGACAGAGCAAGAGCTTTTTCAGCTAAGTCAAAAGATATCAGCCAAATTCTTGTTGAATGCGGATTACCAGAGATAGCAGCCCGAGCTGGCGAGAGAGTTACGTATCAGCGCTCTTGCCATATGACGAACGTTCAAAAAGTAACGCAAGAACCAGTCGAATTATTGAAACAAGTGCCTGGAATACAACTTATTGAAATGGATCAGGCTGACATGTGCTGTGGATCTGCAGGCATTTATAATATTTTAAACTATGATTCATCCATGCAGATTCTTGACGAGAAAATGAAGCACACTAAAACCACAGAGGCAGCTGTTATTATTACAACAAATCCTGGCTGCCTATTACAGATGAAACTTGGTATTGATCGTGAAGGACTCACACAATCAATGCGCGCCCTTCATCTAATTGAATATTTAGCTGAAGCTGCCGGTATCGATTATTAAATTCCTTCTTTCTGCCCCATAGTACGGCAAGATACCAGGAATGACGTAGTCTTGTCAAAACCCCTTTTAGTAATACGAGGTTGCCTTAAATTTACCCGATGAGTGAACGCTTAGAGCCACTCCAGTGAAGGCAACCTATTTCACCCATTTTAGGGATAATCTTAGCTGCGATTTTCCCTCCTATACCGGGAATCGATTGGATGACCTTATATTCTTCCATTACATTTGCCAGGGTAACTACAAAATTTTCCAAATCAGAGAGGTATCCTTGGTAATGAAAAGGCAACTCAAACGAATTATTGTTTTTTTTATATGTTCATGAAATTGCCCTGTTTTCTTAAAAAACATGTACATCTCCAGAGTTCATTTTATTCTTTATTTTCTCTACGTTGCTCAATTCATCGGCAAATGAAAGAAAAGACTCCCTATCATGTGCATCTAGTGCTTCGTTTACTTTAAAGCTCAAATGGTTAAGTTTTAGGTTCAAATCCAAAATGGAGCAAATGCTACCATTGGTATACAGTTCCTCAATATCTTCCACATGCATAAAAAACTGAAACTCATTGTTGACAACTATTAAAGAGTGCCATCCTAGGCAATCAACGTACTTCCGTTCGTTTGTAATTGTCCAAACATCACCTTGAAGAAACTCAATTATATGTTGGTGCCTTTGCCCAGGACAGCAGCAGCTTACTTGATGCTGAAATAATTCCAATATTACAAAATTTTTATTCATAGGTTTTCCTCCCTCACTCACATTCAGTTTTTTTTGAATTCTACTTCAACCTTAGCTCTTTGTCAGTCAGACTGTTTTTGGTCAGAGTTACCGTCTATTCTGATAAGGTTGACTAATTTTTTAATTTTTCTTCCTGGTCCAAACTGTATATTCATTATTGTCGCCTTTTTAATATCGAAATTCTTTTTATTAACATGCAATATAACTAAATGAAATTGATAATCATTTTCATTTAGTATTTTATATGATAATGATTATCACTGTCAATCTGTTTTAGCCAACTTTTCATATTTTTGTTTTGTTGCCTCGGAAAAATAGATGCCCAGTTACTGCTGTCAAGCTCCATCTTATGTATTATATAAGTTTTTAAAAGTTCGTTTTAGTCATGTCCTAATAATGATTTTTGAGTGGATGTGTCCATCTTTGAAGGTAAGGGAACAGGTAAGAAATCCCATTCGCCCTATTTGTTAGGACAGAACTCAATTTTACTCTCTGCTAGTCTACTTTCTCCAGCTGTAATACCGCCTCTGAAGTAGGATATTCCTTTAACAACAATAAAAAAACCTTCCAATTTTCCTCCTCTACTTACTAATCATATTCCTCCATGCAGTGTCATAGCTTCGCTTGTTATACGAATCTAAGTACAATCAGCCTTAAACATGTTTCTGGCGGACAATTTACTTCACGGGATTAAGTCCCACGCACCCGTACGTCCTACCCTGGCTACTGATAAAATAGATTCTATTAAAAAAAGGTCAACCAGTAATTTTACTGGACGACCTTAGAATACGAAAGTATCCGTTAGTTCAATAGCTACTTACAGTTTTTGATATTACTTCTTAATATAATGGGTCCCAATTTTTCAGTTTTTGAATTAGAAAGACGCACATGTACTTCTACATTTTCCATTTTCGCTGTAATTTCATCAAATCTTCCAGCCCAAGTTGGACTATCTTTTTCTGGAGAAGGATAAAGCCTGAAACGCCAACTAATTTCGTCTGGTATAAAAGCAAAACCTTCATAGCTATCGTAATTCCCATAAGAAGATGGCTCTGGAAGGTGTACCCCAAGAATACTTATATTAGTTCGTGCAAAACTTGGTGGGCGCAACTGCACTTTATAAACCAATGCTGTTCCCTTTGAATTTGTAAGCTTTTTATCAATTGGATCCAATACCATACTACAAGGCAAAGTTGTTGCATTTGTTTGTATAGGAGAAATGACAAAAGTTAAGATAATAAATATGCCCAAAACAATTTGTTTCATACCAACACCTCTTACAATTATTTTGGTTATTTTACCCACATTATGATCTAAATATAGATAGTCCTTATTCAAGTAACCTGCCTCTCTAGTTGCATAAGAAAAGGAGCTGCTGAACAGCTCCTGGTAATAAAGTTTAAAGCACCTTATTTTGTTTAAGTACAATTCTTCACAATCTCCCGAGTAGCATTAACATAAATATCCATTTAAAACTCACCTCAAAGAACTAAAGGTGAGGTGATATGAATTCAACCAAGCTTTACATAATCCCCTACTTTAATTTGATTCTTTTCAAACCATCCAAGATTCACTTCAATTGCATAATTATATGATATTTCTGGATCATAGGTAGGGCATATATACTCTTTACAAGGCTCCATATCAAGTATTTTCAGAATTTCCCCAGCTGAGTCAAGAAAAGCAATAGATAAAGGAATTAAAGTGTTTTTCATCCAAAATCCACCATATATTTCTTCTGAAAACACAAATAGCATCCCCTCATTTTCGGGTAATTTCCCAACAAACATTAAGCCCTTTTCTCTTTTTCTTTGAGTATCTGCAACTTGAACGGTTAATCTAATTTCCTTGTTTCCACTAAGTATCTTTATCATTCTTGTTTTCATTCTATTTTTCATGTTCACTCACCTTCGAGTATTATTATAAGCAGGAAAGAAATTTGATGTTTTTTAAAAGAAGTTCATGAGATTGAAATTTTCTTTTTTCGAAAAAACGTCTATTCCCTAATAATAAAAAGGAAGAAAGTTGGAGATAAATATAGATGAAAAAAATAACTAAGCAAGCTCCACTTTCACTTCTAATACTTATTCCATGTTCTTAAATTTAATACTTTTTTTTCAATAAACACAGAAACTATATATAAAAACACAGGTGTGTTTTGGAAGATATCATGAACTTAAAAACATTACTTTTAGTAGTTTCCCCCCTCTTCTTCCAATCTGTAATGAATTGAGCAAAACCTGCTGTCCATGTAAGACCTGGAAGGACTGAGTTAACGGTTACTCCAGTTCCTTTAGTAATATCCGGCAAGTCCACGGGAAAGTGTTATTAAAGGAGTCTTAGAGGCACCCTTAATGAACCAGTTCGGGGTATGCACGCTATATAAAATATATCTTTATAACATTCCTCTGCCATAGTTAAATTGGGTAGGTTCTTTTGTTTGAATGTCGATTTTATGTATTATGTTAAATGTTCTAGCTTTACGTTTTAAGACTTCAACTTTAAAGGTTCTTTTCTTATTTGACTTTTCTCATAGGGGATGGCCTCACCATGAGCGCCAATAAGGACCCTTTTAAAAACCCTCCCCATTTAGCACCTTTCATAAGGCCCATCCTAGGGCCTGTACAACTGTACTACGTAACGTCATACGGTATCAGCAAGGCTACTATATAGGGGGGATTTGGACAATTGGATTGGAATAGTATATTATATGTTCAATATTCCAATTAGTGTAGAAAAGTAATAAATATCAGCATCAGCCCCTTATACCCTACCACGCACACCCTCTTACCCAACCCATGTTGGGATACAACGCCGAAAGACCTAAGGACGACCTACCGGGAACCTTGATTTCTCGCAGGGTATTTATGACTCCGAAAGGCTGTGTGCTAGATTTAGAAAGCAGTAATAATCTAATGATAGACAAAGAATGGCCCGCATTTCTTTACATAATGAATGCTGACCCTAGTTTTTTAAAGAAAATCCTCTGAATGAGAGTCCTTCTTTAAAGCATTTTATTGATTCTTCTCATAAAATCTTCCATAACGGTGGATAATTTCCCCTTAGCTTCCTTCATCGAGCTTCCTTGAACACCGAAATAAAATTTAACTTTAGGTTCCGTTCCGGAAGGTCGTAAACATACCCATGTGCCATCATCAAGAAAGTATTTTAATACGTTGGATTTTGGGAGCTTGATGGCCTCTTCCCTATTTGACGCAAACATGTATTTTTTTCTGCTGAGATAATCCTCTCGAACCACTACTTTATGACCAGATATTTGCTCTGGTGGATTTTCACGGAATTCATTAAGGATCGCTTGAATTTGTCTGGCACCTTCAATTCCTTTTAAAGTTAACGATCGTAAATCTTCCAAGTAATAGCCATATTTCTCAAAAACATGCAGTAAACCTTCGTACATCGTTTTGCCTTGCTTTTTATAATAGGCACAAACTTCCACTGCCAGAATAGTCGCCTGTATGGCATCCTTATCTCGTGCAAAGTCTTTGATTAGATATCCATAGCTTTCTTCATAGCCAAACAGGAAAGAATGTTCTCCACTTGTGTGGTATTCATGGATCTTTTCAGCAATGAATTTAAATCCAGTTAAAACATCTACCGTTTTCAAACCATTTTGATCAGAAATCGCGCGTCCTATTTCTGAAGTCACAATGGTCTTTAATACCACTCCATTTTCTGGAAGAGTCCCTTTCTTTTGTTTTTGTGAAATTAAATAATCCAAAAAGAGAGCGCCTGTTTGGTTTCCTGTTAATACGACATAATTTCCAGCATTATTTTTCACGCTAATTCCGAGCCTATCCGCATCTGGATCGGTGGCAATCAATAAATCAGCGTCGACACGGTTTCCAAGCGCGATGGCCAATTCAAAAGCAGCATGTTCCTCTGGATTAGGCGATTTAACAGTAGGAAAGTTAGCATCGGGCATTTCCTGTTCTTTAACAATATGGACATTTCGATATCCTAGATCATGCAAAGCACGTTTTACTGATTTATTGGCTGTACCATGAAGCGGTGTAAACACGAGCTTTACATCGATTTCATTTGCTAACTTTGGATCTTCCGGAATAGTGAGCAAATGCTTATTATAAGCAGTATCCAGCTCTTCCCCAATGATTTGAATGAGCCCTCTGTCTTTTAGGATTTCTTCTTCCTCCACTACAATGGAAAGCTCACTTTCAATCGTGTTCACGTAATTAATGACTTGATCCGCCGCTACAGGAGGTAGCTGTGCACCGTCTGATCCGTACACTTTATACCCATTATATTCAGGCGGATTATGGCTTGCTGTAATGACGATACCGGCAAATGCACTCAGCTTACGTACGGAAAAAGAGAGCTGTGGGGTAGGCCGTAATTCATCAAATAAATAAGCTTTAATTCCCTTTGTTGCCAAAGTCTTGGCTGCTTCCAATGCAAATTCTGGAGACTTATGTCTTGAATCGTAAGCAATTACGACTCCTCTGGATTTTGCCTCGTTTCCAAACGATTGAATATACTCAGCAAGTCCTACTGTCGCTTTTCGCACGGTATAAATGTTCATTCTATTCGTACCTGGACCAATTTCCCCTCGCATACCACCCGTCCCGAATTCCAAATTTTTATAAAAGGCGTCTTCAAGTGCTATCTCATCATCCTTCATTTCTTCAAGCATTAAACGCATTTCATTATCTAAATTTCTGTAACTTGTCCAAATAGTATATAAAGACTTCCAGTCCATGAAAAAACAGCTCCTTCCAGCCTGTATATTTTTCTTTTCTCTTTGACCTTAGTACACATTGTAGGCGATCAATGAGTATGAAGTCTAAAAGCCATCGTTCCTAAAACACCCATTACGATATCATTTTTAGCTTCCTAAAGTAGTTCCTTATCCTGCAACGGAGTTGAAGAATCGCCAAATGTCCTCCTTCCAAAGTTGTTGGTTAGATCCATTCATATTCCTAACCAATACTTTGGAAAGAGCGTCATTTATTCTTCACTATTTCTTTGGAAGAGCGAAAATACGGCTGGTTTTCGAAAGAATTCAATTGCGAAATCTTGAATAATTATAAATTTCTTTCTTGATTTCGGGATCCATATCTTTTGGCAACTGATTTATTGAAAAGAATTTTACAGCACTTCCTTCATTACCATCAGGTTTCAAGGTTCCTTCGATAATTTCATTTGTTATATAAAAAGCATTAACAGAATAGAATTGATCTCCATTTGGTAAGTGAATAAAATAGTTTACGCCTGATATAACTTTTAGAAATTGTAATCGACCAATCGTTAAACCTGTTTCTTCTTTTACTTCACGCAATGCTGTTTCCTCTAATGATTCTCCTAGCTCCATAAGTCCCCCTGGTAATCCCCATACATTTGTATCTGTTCGAAATTGTAATAAAATCTGCCCAAGTGGATTAAATACTAATACTTTTGCCCCTGTTAAAATAACTGGCCTTTTTCCCACAAGCTTGCGTAAATCTTCAATATAGCCCATGTCACTCCCCTACCTGCTTAAATGATAACTATTGGGTATCCAGCTTGTTTTTCGTAACTGTTTTTAAGTTTTCCTTACTTGAATTATTTTTTCGATTTCTTTTTCTTTTCCTTTCCGTTTTCGTTTTCTTTTCCTTTTCGTTTTCCGTATTCTTTTTCTGTTCCGTTTTCGTTTTCTGTTCCCTTTTCTTTTCCTTTTTCGTATCCATTTCGGCTTCCGTCTTCGTTTTCGTTTTCTGTTCCGTTTTCGTTTTCTGCGCCTTTTTCTTTTCCTTTTTCGTATCCATTTCGGCTTCCGTCTTCGTTTCCGTTTTCTGTTCCGTTTTCGTTTTCTGTTCCTTTTTCTTTTCCTTTTTCGTTTCCATTTCGGCTTCCGTCTTCGTTTCCGTTTTCTGTTCCGTTTTCGTTTCCATTTCGGCTTCAGCCATAGTTGGAGTTATGGCTCCATTACTTTTATTTGCTGCAATTGAAATAATTAAGTTTACTGATATATTAGTCTTCGTTTCCGTTTCGGCTTCCGTCTTCGTTTCCGTTTTCGTTTCCATTTCGGCTTCCGTCTTCGTTTCCGTTTTCGTTTCCGTTTTCGTTTCCATTTCGGCTTCCGTCTTCGTTTCCATTTCGGCTTCCGTCTTCGTTTCCATTTCGGCTTCCGTCTTCGTTTCCATTTCGGCTTCCGTCTTCGTTTCCATTTCGGCTTCCGTCTTCGTTTCCGTTGTATTAACGAGAGAATATAATCTTTCTTGCTCCATAATTTGTTTATTGACATCAAATTTTTCTTCAATGACTTTCCGTGCTCTTTCCGTATAGGCGTTCCAAATCTCTGGATGGTCTAAAAAGAATTGTATGCCTTTCGCTAACTCAATATCATTTTTTTCTGGAGCTAGGTAACCTGTTCTCTGGTGTTCAATTAATTCAGGGATTCCCGCGTGTTGAGTGGAAACGACAGGTAAACCGCTAGCCATTGCTTCTTTTAAGACATTAGGGATGCCTTCGATATCACCAGTTTTAGCTGTCTGACTTGCAAGACAAAAGATATGAGCTTTTTTTAATTCGTTCGAAACTTGTTTTGAATCCATAGCTCCTCTAAGAATCACAACATCTTTAAGGTTAAATTCTGTAATGACCGATTTAATTTTTTCCTCATCTTCACCTGTTCCAATAATATGCAGTCTAGCCCTTGGATATTGTGAATAAATCCGTTTAAATGCATTTATAAGAGTAACAAATCCTTTTTTGTCTACAAGTCTACCTACAGATAAAACTCTTATTTCGCCTTCTTTAGGAAGAATGGGGGTAGAATAGGCGAAAAGATCTGTTTCGATACCACCATATAACACATGAATTTTTTCATCCGGAATTCCTAAACTTCTTAATCCTTCTGCAAGATATTGGCAAACAGGAAAAAAGTGTGCACCATGTTTAATAAATGATGAATATCGCTTAGCATTTTTTCTGAAAATTTCTGGTCTATCAGAACCATCACGTCCTCTAATGCTAACAATCAATGGGATATTATATTTTTCACATACAGGCAAAATTTCTTGTCCATGTTTTCCGTGATGAGCATGAATGGCTATGATTTCTTGTTCTTTGAAGAAATTTTCTAGATCTTTAATCTTGTTTAAATTATAGTAGTTTTCAAAGGGGAACTCTGTTTGGTTGGTATCGTCGAATGGGCCGATTACGATTGAGCGATAGCTACTTATTTTTACGATTTGATTATATATAAAACGTTGGTGTGTTTTAATGTTTTCACTTACAAAATAAGCAATGGTTTTCATCCTGCCTCAGTCCCTTTAACAAGAAATTCATATTTGCTCTTCTCGCGTCCTGCTAAAACTAATAGCTCTTGATAATTGCCTAATTTTTTTATTTTTCCTTGTTCTCCAATTTGTTTTACTTGCTTGTGAAATTCATGAGGGAACATGGAATCAGCTTTATAAAAAATGTCTTTGTATGGTAGGTCTTCAGAACAAACTTTAAGGTAGTTTTCAAACAGAGGATTTAATTTGAATAGAAGATCTTTTGCAGAATTACGTGTAAGGGACGTCATGAGAAAATCTGATAAATTATACTCTTTAAGAACTTCCAATGGAGTTTTCATATTTTCAGGGTTCAAATTACTTTCTCCTTTTATTAACTTACATATTTTTTGCTTGCATGTAATTTACCTATTTACCTATCTCTTTTTATTTGATTTTAGGCTTTTACTCATTAAATTTTTAATTATATTGATCTGCTGCCTTGTACACTTCAAATCTACTAATATCGAATCTGTCTCCATCAATCGTTTTCCCCATAGACATTTTCTAATTTTCAGCATTTCATTAATGGCATCTGTTATTTGACCTTTCATCACCAACTCCAGGATTTTTTCTAAACAAGAAAAATTAAATGGTTTCAAATGACAGCTAAATTTGAAGGTGGATCGTTTGATGGTTTTCAACGATATTGATAACTTTACCTATACCACTATCTATATTTTTCAATTCATCACACCGTAGTTTGACAACAACTGTTTTTCAACTTCATTTAGACCGAGTACACTTTTTTTATTTTTTTCAAAAACTCTTACTGACTGACCTAATCCAGCCGTCTCTTTTTCAATAATAACTTCATCAGGCAACAATACAGCAAGTGGTTCATTTCCAACAAAGTTTTTCCCTAAGAGGATTGCATCACCAAGCCCACTAGCATAGGGCTGTATAGTGTATTGGATATGAAAATTGGGAATCTTGTTTTTTTCTAATAAATGAGTTTTTTGTTTTTTATCAAGAAATGCTTCAAATTCAAGTGACCGATCAAAATAGTTTGCAATCAGATTTTATGATGGTGAAACGACGATTAATATTTCCTCAATGCCTGACGCCATTTCCTCCTCTACGACATAATGAATAGCAGGCTTAACAACTATCGGAAATAATTCTTTTGGAACAACCTTCGTTACGGGTAAACCCCTCGTTCCATATCCAGCCGCAGGAATAATTGCTTTTTAAATTATCGCAAAACCCCTCCTTTACTTTTTTTGTTTAGTTTGGTAATCGTCTAGCAATGTGAAAATTGAATTTTCTATAGGGTAAAGTAAACCTTTTTATTATTAAATGAACTAGTCCTCTTTATTGTTTGTACTATTGTCTATATGCAAAACAATTATAAATTATTTAAGAATTTGTAAATATTGAATGGCAAAAGTCTATTATAAAAAAAGTAGACATTCCTACGCTAATTGGGAGCCTGGTAGTCTTTCCGGAAAATATACCACCCTAAGATGTGTTACAAAATTCAACTATTTATTGCATTTAAACATTCCCTATATCACTCAAATTTAAAATGCTTCAGCTTTAAGTTTCATTGAAAGGATTTAATTGAAGAAGGAGTGAACATTTATTATGATTTGCACATGAACTTATGGTGCGATTGTTATATACCCGAATAATATATACTAATAAAAAAGTGCCCTCTAATTCGGGTTTTTCTATGTCTCTCAATGGTAAATATAAAGAGTCCACCCACTAGCCAAATAAGATAGAACCGCTGTTAAATTATTAAGGTTCCTCCCTGAAACTGAACCGGTAAGCCGAAATAAAACCTGCTCTAAAATGCTTCATTTGAGACAAGTATCCCTTTCGTTAGCGAAGAAAAGCATAGCCGTCGATTCAGCTTCATAGTCGTTAGTTAAATCCTCCCTGGCGATCAAACCAATCATATATTCACTTATCCTGTCCCGAGCCATCAAGAACCTTGTATGGCATTTCCCTTTCCTCCTTCACCTTCTATATTAACTTTGAGGAAAAGTAGCATCCTATAAGTTTTTTTCACAAATATTATTACTCTATTTTTGTTTATATCCAAATAATATTGAGTTGTATACCCTGTTAACGGATTGTATCTGCTCTGACACATCGACTAAGTGCCTTTTATCAGTAAGAAAAGCTTGGACTTGTTTAAAAAGACCAGGTTTGAATTCTGTATCATGATGTTTTATGAGGGATATTTCTTCTATATGAAAGGAATTGTGTTTCATTATATATAATCTTTCGAGCGGTTGAAGAATAAGTTTGTATTGGTCAGTCATTACTTCAATTCCCCACCTACCTGGTGATTTCCAATTCGCGTGATAACTGAACAATACATCATTGTTTGTCATTCCAGAGCCTGTAAAGATAGCCGCATCAGGGTGCCAAGCTAGATGATTTGTGGACAAAGATTGTATTACTTTTGGTTTTCCAGCAATAAAAAATGCTAGATCGATGACATGTGAAGAATTGGCAATTAGCCAATTTTTCTTCACTTCATTTGTATTTTTACTTTTTTCTATTTGCTTGCTAAGTTCTGTAAAATCAAAATGTATAGAGCGAATAGGATTGTCTTCTGTGACATACGAAAGCAACTTGTTAACCGATTCATAAAACCTTCTATTGTACCCAATAAATACTTTTGAATTAAATATTTGAGCTACTGCTTGCAATTCTATTAATTCATCACCACTAACTGCTCCTGGTTTTTCAAGCAGGATTTCTTTAACACCGTTTTGCATAAGCGTAATGGCGACTTCTTTTAAATGTTCTACGGAAACGGCCACGATTGCCCTATCATATGAATGCTTTTCATGCAATATTTGATCTAGATTTCCAAATGAAGCCTCCTTTCCAATTAACTCTTGAAAATGAAGAGCTGTTTCCTCAGATCTTGTGAATACATGAAATGATTGATTCATTTGCTTTAAAACTTTTGCATACTCAGAGCCCATATTCCCTGCGCCTACAAGAAGTATTGGTTTTAAGTGATTGGACATTCTATCACCCTATGACCTAGAACCTTTGAGAAGAAAGTATTTAGATTAATAATCAAGTTTACATGTAGTTTTTTAGATGTCTCATAATCCGGAAGAGAACATTTTCCAAGTAATAATAAATCAGTTACTAAGAGAGAGGTAATCGAACTTTGCTTTGGATAGTTGATAACCTTTTCTATAAATTCATTATTTTGAGTGTCTTCTACCGTGATTTTCTCCAACAAAGGGAATATCGTCCAAATTTCTTCGTTAAATTTAAATTTCATGACATACTCAAGACTTGATTGGTTACTTGATGAAATGATCAATGTATCTTCCTTATTCGTACAAGCTGTTAATACTCCCAAAACCTCCAAATATCCCTTTCTTTTACTCTCAACTACATTTTCCAATTTACTCGTTTCAATCTTCAGGTCTAGACAATTTGTCAAAAAGGAAAATAAATCTAATTGGTGAATGCTGTTACAACCAATCCCAAAATTACTATATTCAATATAATAGTTTAAACTAGTTTTGATTTTCTCTTTCAGTTCCATAAATATAGGTAGGGTTCTTAACGGACAGTTCACCCAACAACCTTTTACATTGAATTCCTTAAGAAGAGATGACATTTGATCGTAGTCACTCACTTTTTGGAATAGCACTTTTTCTAAAATCAAATATTTCACTGAAGTAGTTTTTAATAAGGTTTCTGCAACTTCCAGTCTAACTTTTGAGCTGGTAGCAATGATACATAGATCCATTTGACCTGGAATATCTTTTATAGATTCGAAAAAATAACATGTTTTCTCTATTGGATTAGAATCCTCATAACACCTTTGCGCGAGATTTAAAGCTTCAACGCTTGGATCTATAACATATATCTTTAGAGATAAATCTGTCTTGAGCAGTCCTTCAAAATGTCTGTATCCTATATTTCCGCTACCTATGATTAAAACTTTAAACATATTTTCAGCTCTCCTCCCCCCATTTATGAATGTTTTATAATAATTTCTTCTATTTTATTTTTCGCTAAAATAGGAGCCTGCTCTACAGATATAAGTGTCTTTGACAGAAATTTATTTCCTTTCTTTTTTAAATCATCCACATAACTTTGATCGGTTGTTATTTTTGTTACAGCTTTTATTAAATCTGTCGCATTTTCTATTATTTCTCCAGCTTGAGCTTTTGCTAAGTGAGCATTGAGTTTATTAGTGTTTAATTTATAATGATAGGGAATGTTCGGTTGTAGGATGAAAAGTGGCTTGTCTAAAATTGCTGCCTCGATTGCGGTATTGGAGGAAATTGTCATTAAGCAATTGATATAATGTAAAAAATCGTACAATGGGTAATCACTAGATAGGATTTTCACATTCTTATTTTTACCTGATATTGGGTATTCGTATTGATCTCCCTTATGTTTTTTGATTAATATGGTTACGGGAAGACTTTCGGGAAATATTTCTATCCATTTCTCTAGCTGACAATTGGTATCTAGGAATGGTTGGGTTGTAAAACCTAGGATTTGATGATTGCTTGGAATGTTCAATTTTTGATAAAATGCTTCTTTTGAACTAACAGGACTTTTTTTTTCATAATAAAATCTTATATTTCCAGTCTCAGTAAGTTTTTCCTCTTTAATCTTTCGCTCGAAAAACCAGTTTTTTTGATTTTCCCCCCATGCAAAATAATAGTCGGCTCTGGAGGGAATTATGGTTCGATCCCCAATTATATAAAGTGGCATGTCGATAAATGGTATATTATATTTTTTTGAAAGCATTCCTAGAATTGCACCAAATATACTGGCTTCTGAAGGAATTATTATTACAGATGGTCTCGTATTTAAAATTAACTGATCTAAAATATAAACCCATTTTATAATGTTCGAACATACTTTTATTAACCATTGTTGAAATAAGGGTGTACTAAAATAATAATGAGAAACAGTCTTTAAAACCATTTCTACCTGTGCTTTTAAAAGTACTTGATTTTGCTTAACCTCCACGTTATTGACTTTTAAGAGTTCATTCCTAAATAGATAATTTTTAAACTGTTTTGGGAGATTATTATTTTGCTCTTTATCTTGAACACCAAACAGTGTAACTTCGTATTCTTTAAGTTGATCAACCGCAAATGCATAATAATCATCCGAAAGCAATATTGCATTCTTATTTTTTTTGATATTAACAGGAGAAATATTTTCAAAAGCTAATAATTTTTGATTTATATCTCCCATTGTCTGAAACCTTCTTAGCATACGAAATCTTTTAATCAGAGCTTGATTTATTCGGTTTCGATCAACAAATGGTTGAATATGCACTTCAAATTGTGCTGCTAAACATTGGGCTAATGGTAGTCCATAAATTTCAACCGAAGAACAACACTGAAAAAAATCATATATTAAATTATATTTGACTAGATGATAATCATTTATCTCGATTTCACCGTACATTAAAACCACTCCTACGAATAAAGATTATTTATTACATATTCATATTACTGCTTTACCTATTTACACGGATTTAATTAAACGACATTACCTATTTCTCGATATTCCATTTTTTTCATTCCCATTCTAGAGAGTTTTTCATTACTGTTTTTACAACTCTCTTCTTGTTCGGAATAATATTTCATAGATGCTTCATCATAATTTCTTTTATTTTATTTTTTGTTAAAGCAGGGGCCCAGTGTACTGTTTTAATTGAACCTTTTCGGAATGTATTTACTTTCTTTGTTAAATGATCTACATAGCCTGGGACCGTTGTTATTTTTGTTATCGCTTGAATTAACTCTGTAGCATTTTCTATTATTTCGCCCGCTTGAGATTGTGCAAAATAAGCGTTATTTTGATTATGATTTAACACATAATGGTAGGGTATGCTAGGTTGAAGGATTAGTAGTGGTTTATCTAAAAGTGCGGCTTCAAATGCCGTAGTAGATGCAATCGTCATTAAACAATCTATATGATGTAAAAAATCGTACAATGGGTAATCACTAGATAATATTTGTACGTTCTTCTTTGTACTTAATGATGGATATTCATATTTATCGTTTCTATGTTTTTTGACTAAGATGGTTACTGGAAGATTAATAGGTATAGCCTCTATCCATTTTTCAAGCTTATCATTGGTATCTAGATACGGTTGGGTTGTAAAGCCTAAGATAAAATGATTACTTGGTATTTTAAGTTTTTCATAAAATGATTCTTTTGAAATAGAGGGATTTTTCTTATCATAAAAGAATTTTATATTTCCAGTTTCAGTTATCTTATCTTCACTAATATATCGCTTCATTAACCAGTCTTTTTGATGTTTCCCCCACACAAAATAATAATCGGCTCTAGAAGGAATTATGTTAAGATCTCCAATGGTTGTAAGAGGCAGGTTGATAAATGGAATCTGATATTTTTTTGAAAGCAGTCCAAGGATTGTACCAAAAATACTAGCTTCTGAAGGATTTATGATTACAGCTGGTCGTGTCTTCAAAATTTGCTGATCCAATATATAAACCCACCTTATTATAGTTATACAGGCTTTTGAAAGCCATTGCTGAAATATGGGTGTACTGAAATAAAAATGTTGTGGTAGAAACTTTAACTTTTCATCAATCTTTTTCTTTAAAAATGCGTGTTGCTCCTTAACCATCTGGTTATCAACTTTTAACAATTCATTTCTAAAAAGAGCACTTTTAAACTGATGTGGGAGATTATCATGAATTTCTTTATGATGGACCCCATATAATGTGATTTCATATTCTTTAAGTTGATCAATCGCAAAGGCATAATAGTCATCCGAAAGCAGTATTGAATTCTTATTTTTTTGAATGGTAACCTGGGCAATGTTTTCAAAAGCTATTAATTTTTGATTAATAGCTCCCATTGTCTGAAATTTTTGTTGCTTATGAAATTCATTCATAAGAAATTGATTTCCAAGATTCTGATCAACAAATGGTTGAATATGGGGCAAAAGAAATAGCCTAGATAAACATTGTGCCAATGGTAAGCCATAAATTTTAACCGAAGAAAAATACACAAAAAAATCATATAGCAAAGAATATTTTAGTAGATGATAATCATTTACCTCATTTTCACCGAACATTTAAAAGCCCCCCCATAAATAAATATTATTTACTCTTTTTTTCTCCTATTCTGCCAAGGGTTAAATTTATCCTTATTAAAGTATAGAGAATTTAGCAAAACCGAAATATATGTTTAATAAGATGCTTTAATTAATGAGCAGGAAGTACTTAATACAAGCTTGGATGAAGGTTGTTATGAACACCTATTTTCACGCGTGTATTTACCAAAAAACTTTGGATAAGAGTGTTTATTTCTCCCCCTCATTTCTATGAAAAATAGTTCACTTTTTGCCTTTATCAAAAATCACATCAAAATTCGACAAACACTTTATAAATGTTTCAAAATAATTTCTTCTATTTTTTTTTTTGCTAAAATAGGAGTCTGATCCACAGGTATATGCGCCTCTGCAAGAAATTTATTTCCTTTCCTCTTTAAATCATCTATAAAACTTGGATCAGTCGTTATTTTTGTTACAACCTGTATTAAATCTTTAGCACTTTCTATAACTTCTCCTGCTTTAGCTTGGGAAAAGAAGGCATTGTTTTGATTGTTACTTAATACATAATTATAGGGAATAATAGGTTGAAGGATTAAGAGAGGTTTACCTAATAGTGCAGCTTCAAATGCAGTAGTCGATGCAATAGTCATTAAACCATTTATGTTGTACAAAAAGTCATATAATGGATAATGACTAGATAGGATTCTCACATTGCTTTTTTTGTTTATCGACGGGTATTTGTATTGATCTAGCCTGTGTTTTTTAACTATTATTGTTATCGGAAGATTATTTGGTATTTCTTCTATCCATTTTTCAAGCTTATCATTGGATTGATGTGGTTGAGTTGTAAAACCTAGAATATAATGATTGCTTGGAATATTGAATTTCCCACAAAATGTTTCTTTAAAGCTAGCAGTATATTTCTGTTCATAATAGAACTTCACATTTCCAGTAACCATAATTTTATCTTCTCTAATCTTTCGCTCCATAAACCACTTTTTTTGATATCCCCCCCACGCAAAATAATAATCGGCTCTCGAAGGAATGATGGACCGGTCTCCAATTGCGGTAATTGGCATAAAGATAATTGGTATTTGGTACTTTTTTGAGAGAAGCCCAAGTATTGAGCCAAAAGGGCTTGCTTCTGAAGGTATGATGATTACAGATGGTCTCGTTTTCAAAATTAACCGATTTAAAATATAAACCCATCTAATAATGCCACCACAGGATTTTGAAACCCATTGGTAAAATGATGGTTTACTGAAGTAATAATGTTGTGGCATACCCTTTAACCTATCATCCACCTGTTTTTTCAGGAGTACTTGTTGTTGTTTAACTTCCTGGTTATTAGTTTTTAAAAATTCCTCCCTAAATAGGTAATTTTCAAAATGATTCGGTAGATTATCATGCAGTTCATTATCGGCAACAGCAAATAATGTGACTTCGTAATCTTTTAGTTGATCAGTCGCGAAAGCATAATAATCGTTCGAGAGGAGTATAGACTTCTGATTTTTTTGAATAGTTACCTGAGATATATTTTCGAAAGCTACAAGTTTTTCATTAACATCCCCCATTGTGTGAAATTTTTGTTGCTTATGCAACTGTTTAATGAGGCTTTGATTTACCCTGTTCTTATCAACGAATGGTTGGATATGGACTAAAAATTGTGCTGCTAAACATTGAGGTAAAGGCAAACCTGAAATTTCAATTGAAGAAAAACTGTTAAAAAAATCATACAGTAAAGAATACTTCACTAGATGATAATCATTCACCTCATTTTCACCGTACATTATAAACCTCCCGCTAATAAGTGAAATTTCTATTCAAATCTCATATCAAAAGTTCAACGTTCCTTATTGATCATTTAATCTCTTTTCTATAAGCATCTCTGCTATTAAAAAGTCCATTTCTTCATCAATATCAACCGCTCTTTCTTTCGGAATAATGATTCCCCCAGGATGGTTACCAAGAAATTGTTCATTTTCATCATTTATCTCATTTAGATAAAACGAATAAACAGCACCATTAAGTTGGTAAGCTTTCGGAAGCTTTTGTCGTGGCAAAAAGGGATTTGCCTTTTCTATGAAAGTTATGGGACTTGTATCCTCAAAAACCCACGCTCTTATTGGGTTTAATTCAGCTTCTGAAAAAGTCGCAACTGCTCTGTAACCTTGATTATTTTCAATAAGAAGATCTAAACAATCATAAATATCTTCTTTGGAGCGAAGAGGAGAGGTCGGTTGCAAATAGAGCATAATATCATAGATCTCCTTTTGTTCATTTATTACATCAATTGTATGCTTAACTACATCAATCGCCAAAGCGTGATCCCCTGATATATGTTCAGGCCTCTTTATGACATCAGCACCAAAATGTTGGGAAATGATCGAAATATTTATATCATCAGTTGATACGACTACTTTATCGATTTCAGGAATTTCCTTTACTAGGTCAAGGGTCCAAGCAATAAGGGGCTTTTGACAAAGAAGTTTTATATTTTTATAAGGAACGGCTTTGCTTCCTCCTCTTGCTGGTACTAAAGCAATAATTTTTTTGCCTTTATACAATCTTGTTCACCCCCACTTGTTTTATTTATTAAAACTTTTATTGATTAACATCCATTTATCAATTGTCATTTCTTTTAACACCTTAATAACCTGAGTTTCCGGACATTTTACAGTATCATATGGATTTGAACTAATTCTCTTTTCCGTTAGCAAAACCGTTTTTATTGCTTCGATAATTTGTACCTCATTATAGGGAGTCTCTACTACATTACTCCCCCGTTCTCTTCCCTTTTGCCGATTTCCTATTAAGACATACGGGAGATTAAAAAAGGGGGCTTCTATCAATCCGCTACTGGAATTGCCAACCAATACATTCGCTTGACTTAAAAGAAACAAATAATCCTCTTGCGGTATTGAATGATAAAAAGATGTTGCAGCTTTATTAAAGTGGCAAAATTCCTTTATTTTTTGATTAAAGAAATCCCCTCCAGCGTCACTATTTGCCCCAATAAAGATTAATTGTTCATGACAAATTGGTTTTAATGAAAAAAGTAGAGTCTCCACTTGTTTTTCAACAGGGACAGCATCACGGGAATCTGGATGAAAAGCCACTATCAGGAGATTTTTATTAGATTGAATAGAATATTTTTTCCTTAACAACTCATTTTCAGAAATGGACTGATTTTTCACCTGATTAATTTCAGTTTTTCGAAGGCTGCCTATCACGTGTATCCGCCAGTCTTCCTCACCTAATCGGAGTAAGGTCCTGTATGATTTTTCAGTAGAAGCAAAATGAAGATGTGCTAATTTTGTGATCGCATGACGAATGGAATCATCAGCCGATCCGCTCACTTCCCCTCCATGAAAATGAACAATCGGGATATTCAAATAATGAGCAGTGATGGCAGCAGCAAGCATTTCCCCTCTATCTCCTAAAACTAATAAGAAGTCGGGGTTATTTACCCTGAAAATCTCAGTAAAGTATAAGATTCCTAACCCTAACGATTGGGACATGGAAGCCTTATTATCACCTTTCACTAAAATCGAAGGAGTTGCTGAAATCCTTAGATGATCTTTTTTAATCTCTTGAATGGTCTCCCCATACTCACCCAACAAATGCATTCCCGTTACGATAAGGGAGAGATTGAATTCTGAATTTTCCTCCAGTTTAAGCAATAAGGGCCGATAGATTCCGTAGTCTGCTCTTGAACCAGTAACACAAAGAACTTCTTTTTTAGTCATTGAAATCAGTCCACGATAAAGGTTCATGTTTCTTTTTTGGAACTCTTAAGACTTTCCCGATTACTTTTTCAAATTCATTTGCCTCTATTCCAGCTAACGGTCGAAGAGCGATAAGATCATTTTCTGAAATAATGGTTCCGATGGGGACATTTGATTTTAAATAAAGGCTCCTCCTTACTAAAGGTTTCACTCCTTTTTCATTTGCCGTTAACTGCTTTTGTTCGGAACCAAGGGATAATTCCGTTAATCTCACTAATTGAACCATTTCCTTGAATCCCTTTATATCAATAGAAGCTAAATGATCCGGGCCTGGCAATGTATTGTCTAGGGTAATATGCTTTTCGAGAATCCTTGCACCCAAAGCAGTCGCAGCAATAGGAATATGGGTCCCGATTGAGTGGTCCGAGTAGCCGATCACATAAGGATATCTATTTAAGTAATCGTTAATGACTTTTAAATTGATTTGTTGCTCGGGAGTTGGATAACTGGAGGTACAATGGAGAATACTAATTTGTAAGTTTTCTTTTAATCCCCTTAAATAGGCGATAGTTTGGTCAATTTCGGATATTAAAGACATTCCCGTAGAAAGAATAATTGGTTTATCTGTTTCAACAATACGTTTTAAGAGGGGGTAGTTCGTAAGGTCTCCGCTTCCCACTTTAAAAGCGGACATATCCAAATCGTTTAAAAAATCAACACTCTTCAAATCAAAAGGAGTTGCTAAAAAAATAATATTTTTCTTGTCACAGTATTTTTTTAGATCTATGAATTCAACAGATGATAGCTCTAATTTCTTTAACATGTCATACTGGTTTTTTTCCTTCGTCTTTTTTTGATACTGCACTAAATCCGCTTGTCTTGTTGTCAATTCTTCGGTGTCAAACATTTGAAATTTCACGGCATCTGCACCTGCATCAATGGCCGCATCCACTAATTTTTTAGCCAATTCTAAAGACCCATTATGATTTACTCCGATTTCAGCAATAATGAATGTTGGACTGTTACGGTCAATCAATATATGCTTTAATTCTAGTTTCATTGAGTATCCCTCGTTAATATATCTAACAGAGTTGTCATAACATATTTTTGTTCTTTTTCACTTAAATCATTAAAAAACGGAATTGCCAGAGATCGTTTTGCCAACATTTCACAGACTGGAAAATCACCTTCATTTGTTTGAAAAAGATCTTTATAAAAAGGTTGTAAATGTATCGATGGGAAATATGGTTTTGACTGAATGCCCTTTTTAAGAAGCTCTTCCAACACTTTATCTCGATTCGTATATTCAGGAAGCAATACAGGATACACAAACCAGCTAATCGTTGCATGTTGATGATTTTTTAAGTACATCACTGGAACTTGGTATTCATTTATGAGCTTATGGTATTGTTCGGCAACCTTCTCTCGTTTTTTTAAGATTTCTGGAAGTCTTTCCATTTGGGCAACACCTATAGCCGCATGGATATCTGAAAGTCTATAATTGTATCCGAGCCTTTCATGGCTTAACCATTCATTGCTTATGCTTCTACCCTGATTTCGTAGACTGGCTGCCATGTTATATATTTGTTCATCATTCGTAACTAACATTCCTCCCTCACCCGTTGTTATTTGTTTGTTAGGGTAAAAGGCAAATACACTTACATCTCCAAAGGTTCCGGCAAGCCTGCCATTCCAGGTAGCCCCGATTGCTTCACAAGCATCCTCAATGATCCTTAAATTATATTTTTTGGCTACTTTAACAATTTCATCCATATTGCAAGGGTGACCGAATATATGGACAACTAAAATGGCTTTTGTTTTATCAGTAATTGCTTTTTCTATTAAACTTTCATCCATAACGGTTGTATCAGGATGAACATCCACGAAAACAGGCTTTACTCCTTCATAGAGTAAACAATTACTTGAAGCCACAAAACTATACGGTGACGTAATAACCTCATCACCTTCCTTTAGTCCCAATGCCTTAACTGCAACATGCAGAGCACTAGTACCACTATTCATTCCTACTGCATAGGAAACGTTTAATAAATCTTGGAATTTCCGCTCAAACTCGATAATTTTGTTCCCTAAACTTAATTCCCCTGTATTCAAAACATCCATTACATATGTCTTTTCTATGTGAGTTATATCAGGCTTAGATAATGGAATTTGCACATACATTCTCCTTTCTATTCTAAATAAGGGCTTATTCTAAAATATTCTTTTTGGATTCAACCTCTAAAAATCACTCAGATCCCGATGGTTTTTATTTAAGGGGCTATTGGCTATGCTTTTACTCTAGTCATTCAACCCTTTATGAGTTTTGTACTTAACGTAAAACCGAAGTCTTTTTATTATATTAAGATAAGGAATTTCTGTTCACACCAAAAACCTAGCCTATCAATAAAAGGCGCATTCCCATGCTTTGCCTCCATTCGATATTTCTCATAAAATACTTTACCCAAGGAAAATATTATCATTCCAACATTATTCTTCAATTAAAAGGAGCTTTCCAAATCTTTTCTAGTTTTACTTGTAAAATGTTTGAATTCACTAACGCCTTTTGTTATAGATCTACATAATATGATTAATGATAATTTTTACCAATTCTTATTAATTAGGAGGTTTTATATTTTGCAGGGTTCTTTTTTAAATATTAATCCTGATCTATATGATCATTATCAAGATAAAGTCATTCTCATTACTGGCGGCACTGGTTCAATTGGCAGTCAAATTGTAATGGAACTAGTCAAATATTCTCCTAAAAAAATCATTATTTATAGTAAAGACGATAGCAAACAATATTTAATGAAAAAAAGAATGAAAGAATTTAATAACATTTATTATATACTAGGGGATATTCGCGATTTCCAGAGAGTGGAATATGTATCACGTGGGGTAGATTATATTTTTCATACTGCTGCATTGAAACAGGTACCTATATGCGAAGAAAATCCAGATGAGGCCATAAAAACAAACCTTTTAGGGAGTCTAAATATTATTGAAGCTGCCATAAATAATGGAGTAAAGAAAGTTATAAATATTAGTACTGATAAGGCAGTCAACCCGACAAACACCATGGGGGTAACAAAACTTTTAGCAGAAAAATTATTTAAGCAGGCTAATTTAAAATTAAATAATCACCATACAAAGTTCTCTTCTGTTCGTTTTGGGAATGTTCTCGGCTCACGCGGTTCTGTCTTTCCTCTCCTATTTGAACAGCTTATGAATCAAGAGCCCTTGACCATTACCGACCTTGGAATGACACGTTTTTTTATGTCTATCAAAGAAGCAGTTCTACTTACTATTAAGGCAGGCGCTTATGCTGAGGGCGAAGAAATATACATTCTTAAAATGAAAGCTTTAATGCTTTCAGATCTAGTAGTTGGTTTAAAAGAGTATTCAAAACAAAAACAGGTAAAAGAACCTGAAGTGCAAATTATTGGAATAAGACAAGGAGAAAAATTATACGAAGAATTGGTACTGGAATCGGAACTTGAAAATTTGTATGAAAACGAAGAGATGTATGTAATTTCGCCTAACTCCCCCGATACAACCCTATTCAAAAAATTATACTTATCTGATTATCGATCAGATAAAGTTAATCTAATTACTCAGAAGGAAGTTCTCCAAATACTCAAGGATCTTGACCGAACATGAAGTGGGGAATAATCGGGACAGGAGGTCACAGCAAAGTAGTTCTTGAAGCCATTAAATCCTTCGGTCATTATGTTCAGGTTACTTGTTTTTCAAAAGCACTTCCTAATCATCCCTTTTTCCTTCCATATCCGATCGTATTAGATGAAGAAAAAATGATTCATTTGCATGAAAATACTATTGATAGTTGGCATGTAGCGATTGGAGATATTTCCATCAGGGAAAAAAAGCTAGAACAGTTAGAACAAAAAAAACTAATCATTTCTTCTATTATTCACAAGAACTCTATTGTTAGCCCTTCTGCAACTATAGATGAAGGTACCTTTGTAAATGCAGGTGCAGTAGTTAATGCGTCTACAAGAATTGGTAGAGGCTGTATTATCAATACCTCTGCAAGCATTGATCACGATTGTATGATAGGTGATTTTGTAAATATTGGACCAGGTTCCCGTTTAGCAGGTCATGTTTCAGTTGGAACAAAAACTGAAATAGGAACTGGGGTTTCTGTGGCACCACATGTAAAAATAGGAAAAGGCTGTATAATCGGGATAGGTTCTGTGGTAGTAAAAAACATACCAGACTTCAGCTTGGCTTATGGTGTTCCAGCTCAAGTAATAAAACTTTTAGAGGACAAACAGTGTAAGAAAACCATATAGATTTAATCTTGCTTAACTTAATCTATATAAATATTAACCATTTTTCTCAAATTCCACTATTTATCCATAACAATCATTCCAATTATTTCATATAAATAATTGATGAAAGTCAAATTTTTGCTAAAAAAAGGGGATTAAGATATGTCAGTACTATACTCAACAGGTCCTGTTGAAAACATGAATGGTGACGGTTCCTTAGACCCATCATTTACGTTGGACAAGCTTTTTTATACTCTCGTAGTAAACATTCTAAATAATAATGAAAGAAAGAGTACCGGAATAATAATAGAAGTCTACGATGTAGATGGTCTAAAAACCAGAGTAGGACGGTATAAGGGTGAAGTAGAGGAACAATATGGTTACACTTCTGAATTAGACGTATCTGAATTAAACCGTTTTGAAATTCAAATTGAGCTACGCAAAGACGATGTCCTCGCATCTGTGACCGGGAAAAATGCTTTAGGAGAAATTATAAGAGAACTGCCGTTAACACGCATAAAATCATAAAAAGCTACTTTAATCATCGTGTTTATGCAAGCTAACATAACTGGTTTTTACTGTGGCTTGCTTTTTTTAGATTATATGAATTGCAGACTTAAATGCGACACCTAGAAAAAAAGCCCTACTTGCCTCTTGTAAAATAGAAGTTACCACACAACTTTTTACATGGAGGACGAGTATGAACTTACCACATTTGAGCGTGGACAACTAGAAGTGCTCCATACACTAGGGCATTCTACAAGAGGAAATTAGTGCTGTTCTTAATCGTCATCATTCCTGTTTTGAGCGTGAGTATCCATAAATATAAGCGCTATATATAATATAACAGCTAGGAAGCTCAAGAGCAGTATGCTGAGCGCCGTAAAACTTGAAAACCCTTTGGAAAGTATTCTTTAGACTTAGCCAAACAGATTCCAAAGTAGGATCATACACGGTAACCTGAACTAATTCAATTTCCTAACAGAGTAATTATCTTTTTAAACAAATTATTACTGGCTTTATCACGGGAAGTTATTACCATACTGAGTCATTAATGATATCGCGCCAAAATCCAAGAGAGACCCGGGCAGTTTTAATGTTGGCACCTCCATCTAAAAATGCCCAAAGGAAGTAAAAACACTTGAAATATTTGGTCATTGGAAACTAGATTCATTACCTCCTCTTTTGTTATCATTAACAAAGTTGACGTGATTGATATTTTTTAATCTTACTGACTGAAGCAGAGATTCCATCATTATTTTTTATCCACTAATATCCCACTTAGTAAAATTCACTACTTCTTTTTTCCTTATTTATTGTACTTATTGTACCAATTTACAAAATGAGTTAAACCTTCTTCTATTGTTGTTGAAGGATAGAACCCCACATCAGCATGCAAATCGGCAATATCTGCATATGTCTCCTTAACATCTCCCTGTTGCATTGGTAAGAATTCTATTTTTGCCTTTTTGCCAATTAGTTTCTCTAATGTGTTAATGAAATCCATTAATTTTATGGGCTTATTGTTACCGATATTATAAATTTTGTATGGGGCATAACTTGAACTTGAATCAGGATTAGCTCTATCCCATCCAATATTACAAACCGGTGGTTTATCAAGTAATCGGATTATTCCTTCAACAATATCATCAATATAAGTAAAGTCTCTTCTCATATTCCCATTATTAAAAACCTTTATTGTATTCTCTTCAATAATATTTTTAGTAAAAGAGTAATAAGCCATATCAGGTCTCCCCCATGGACCATACACCGTAAAGAAACGGAGTCCAGTAGTTGGAATATTATATAAATGACTATAAGTATGAGCCATTAATTCATTAGACTTTTTAGTGGCAGCATATAAACTTACTGGATGATCCACTGGGTCTTTGGTTGAGAAGGGGATATTAATATTTGCTCCATATACAGAACTTGAGGATGCATAAATTAAGTGCTTTACATTATTTTGTCGACAGACCTCTAAGATATTTACAAACCCAACTAGGTTGGAATTAACATAAGAATCCGGGTTGTCTATGCTATAACGTACTCCAGCCTGAGCTGCTAAGTTGATGACTATATCAATGGTTCTGTCTTTAAATAATTGATTTAATTTTTCTTTATTCAATAAATCCATTTTATGGAATTCGAAATCAGGGTTTTCTTCTAATATCTTGAGTCGATTGTTCTTTAAAGAGACATCATAATAATCATTAATATTGTCTACTCCTATAACATTGATATCTTGGGCTAACAAACGTTTTGTTAAATGGAAACCAATGAAACCTGCAGCCCCTGTTACTATAATGTTCATAGTATTGATTTCAATCCTTTCTATACAATAGGATTTTGACACCTTTCTGGAACACTGAGTAAGCATCCGTATTTATATATATTGATACTTTCGATCCTTTACAATAACAGAACAGTGTTCATGATGACGGATATAAAGAGGAAGCAAACTCAAAATCTTCATGGGGGAGAGACTTACGTTTTATTCGTAATCCACCAATGACATGATATCCTTTTTCGCTTTAAGCCTTATGAGTTTTCCACTCTTATACCCGCTGTGAACTAGCACCTACGAATGAAGTTTAAGCTAAAACGATCTCGGAAACCGTTGAATGCAAAATCACCATAGATTTTGATATGCTCATTTTTGTGATAACTAAAACTTCAAAAATTAGGAGTAATACCTTTTTAATTTTTTCGTTAGGATTCAGTTGATTCAGTTACATAAGCGTATTTTCATTTTCATCTAATGGGATTGGTGTTTTTGTCCATTCAGCATACGTACCAGGGTCTATCGCCTTCACTTGTTTTAGAAAAGAATCTAAAAAATTTCTTTCTCGCAGGTCTTTAAATAACTCGAGAGGTCTTTTTTGTTCACGTGAAAACGAGTACACATGGTCGACTAATTTAAAACCATTCCTGGTTATAATAATATGCCGTAATGGGGCATCAATTTGCTTAAAACCTGATTTTTCCATTGTTTTTAATATATAGAGTAAACGTTTTGTTATGTCCTCAGAAAGTACAGATTGTTTTTTAAGAAACGTATTTAAATCTGGTCCTAATAGATATTCCATTAAAATATAATTTGGTCCTGTTTCAAAGACTTTCGGGATAAAAGGCAAGTCTTGACTTGATAAAAGAACCATTTTTTCCTGATTTGCATGTTCAGTTTTTCCGTAAAGTTTTACGCATGTGTCTTCAGACACTCGATAAACAGCACCTTGATGCCCTTTTCCAATGAGTGTTTGTGTTATAGCGCTATCCACTTTTACTCCATTCCCTGACCCTCCTGAGAGGACGGGAATGTTTCTAAAGTCCAAACTATTTTGATTGAAATAATCCTCCCACTCATTGAAGGTGTCCGGTTCGAGCTTTTTCACTTGGGCTAAGAACGAATCCTTTAAAAGGATTATTTTTAAATCTCTTAATAATTTTAATGGTACAGGATGCATTCTTTTAAAGGAATTTACATGGTCAATCACCTTAAGTTCCTCATTCCCAACGACAAAAATATGGCGTAGGGGAGCATCTATCATGGTGAATTTTGCTTGTTTTAATTCCCTTAATATATAGAGAAGTTTCTTTACTATAGAATCAGGGATATACGTACAATTTCTCAGGTATTCTTTTAAGGTTGGAGCATTAAAATATTCCATGACTATATAGTTTGGTCCTGTATCATATACCAAAGGCATAAAGGGTAGATTTTTTCCAGCATTAAGAGCTTCATCCTCCATTTTCGCTTGTACCGGGTCTGAATAGATTTTTACACATTTATCTTCTGAAAGTTTAAATACTGCACCTTGAGCACCCATTCCAATCAGCGAATAGGTTGTGGGATTATGAATTTCCAAAGATTTTTCACCTTTGGTTACAGTAATGGTTTTAAAATTCTCCATGATCTCCTCCTAACTGCTCATCCATCGACTTCTGTTGAAACTGTTGAATTTTATTAAGGGCTTTTTTAACTTTTTCGGATTTTTGAGCCTTATTTTTATTTTTACGAGATGCTATTGTTTCCTCATTTCCTTTAGTCTTTTGTTGAATCTTTGCTTTTTTGTCTTTTTTATTAGATGCTTCATGTTTATCTTTGACTTTATCTTTAGTCTGCTGCTTAAGCTGCTTAAGCTGCTGAAGCTGCTGAAGCTTTGGAAGCTGTGAAAGCTGTTGAAGCTGTGGAAGCTGTGGAAGCTGTTGAAGCTGTTGAAGCTGCTGAAGCTGTTGAAGCCGTGGAAGCTGTTGAAGCTGTTGAAGCTCTCGATGCTCTTGATGCTTTTGATGCTCTTGATGCTCTTGATGCTCTTGATGCTCTTGATGCTGTTGCATATAAATAAGGGCTTTTCTGGCTAAACCGGCTTTTTTTCTAGGCGCTATTGTTTCGCCATCATACTTATCTTGCTGTTGAGGCTTTGTAGTCTCCTTAAGGGTTTTTTTATCTATTTGGCGAGGTGTTACTGAATTTTGTTTACTTACTTTATAAGGGGCTAAAAGTTCATCATAAAATTCAGCTTGTTGTTGAAGCTGTTGGACGAGGTTAAAGTTTTGTTCGATTTTTTGACGAGCCACTACTGTATATGTTTCCCATAATTCTCTGTTAGTTAGCATAAATTCAAGAGCATCTGCCAGTTCATCTACATTATTTTCTTGTACTAAAACACCCTCTTTGTTATTTGTTATTAATTCAGGGATGCCGGCATGATTGGTCGAAATCACTGGTACCCCAATCGCCATAGCTTCTTTTAATGTATTAGGTATACCTTCTACATCTCCATCGGCGGCTTCTAGGCTCGCGGCGCAAAATAAATCTGCATTGGTCAATTGTTCTCGTACTTGATCTTTAGGTAGATGATTTAATAAATGAAAAGAGTCTCCTAAATTAAGTTGATTTGCCAAAGAAATGAGATATTCTTCAAGCTCCCCTCTTCCGATGATCGTCAGGGTTGCATTTGGAAATTTATCTTTGATTTTTTGAAAAGCTTGCATTAAGATGTGATGTCCTTTTTTTTCCACCAACCTACCGATGGATAAAATGTTTTGAGAGCCCCCTTTATGTGGAGTCCGGTATTTGAATTCGTTAAGGTCAACGCCACCATATAACACTCTAATTTTTTCTGATGGACAACCCCAAGCAATTAACCTATCTGCTAAATACTGACAAACTGGAAAAAAACGCTCACCTCGATCAAATAGCATTTTCATGTTATCTAGATAGCCAATGGGCTGATTAGCTAGGGTTGCATCCCTGCCTCGAATACTTGTTACCAACGGAAGGTTTGTTCCTTCTTTAAAAGGAAGTAATAACATCCCTAATTGACCATGGTGAGCATGTAAGAGGGAGATATCATTTCTTTTCACATATTCTTTTGGTGAGAAAATTTCATTGAGATAATGAACTTTCTCATTCAAAAGGGAAAGATCTATCATATATTTAGGTTGTCGTACCATATGAATATAATCATAATCAGGAACTTCTCGAATCTGTGGGATATATTGGGTCTGATCAACTCTTAAATTCAAATGCATAACTGTGTGCAAATTAATGTTCTCCTTTCTAGCATAGTAAGCAAATTTCCTGGACCTTTTCAAGTATATTATGCAGGACTCTATAAGTACGCATGGACTAATAACATACAGTAAAGCTAAATGGCAGTGAGTATGCGTTTACTTAATGTAAAGGTGAGTTAAGTAAGTGCTATGACACAAGAGTATTTGCAAACAATGATACTAATAATTGACGTTTTTCTATGGTTCTAATGGTCGATGAAGATTTTTCTTTTATTTAAAGAAATAAAAAAAAAGCACCTAAGAACTATATCAAAGGTGCTGCATTGCCAGTTTGCCCGCCTATAGAATAACAACTCCCTCTTTGAATGGTTAAGTTAACCTAATATATGGCTTTAAAAAATCATGTTCTCGTTAATAAAGTGTTAGAAAAAGTTTCGTTTTATGTCATACCAATAACAATTGCTGGCCTTCCTATTGGATAATATTCAATTTTCTTGCAAGCTCTGATTCGATTTTCTTCAAGACAATTTCTACCATCAAAAACAATCGGTTGTTTCATTGTGTTCATCAATGTCTCCAGATCTAAATGTCTAAACTCATTCCATTCGGTAACAATAAATACAGCATCCGCATCCACTGTCGCTTCGCGAACTGAGCTGGCAAATCTAATTGTATCCCCTAATATGTTCTTCGCATTATTTATTGCAACCGGATCATAAGCTACCACTTCTGCTCCAAGTTTGGTTAATGAACGCGCAATTTTTATTGATGGTGCTTCCCTCATATCGTCTGTCTCTGGCTTGAAAGCAAGACCAAGCATTGCAACCTTTTTCCCTTTTAAATCCCCCAAGCGATTTATCGCTTTCGTTACAAGGAGTTCCTGCTGATAATCATTAATCGCTACTGTTTCTTTTAACAAGGAAAAATGTACTCCATTTAACTTGGCAGTATGAAGCAACGCTTTAACATCCTTTGGAAAACAAGATCCTCCATAACCAATACCGGGCTGTAAAAAAGCTTCTCCAATCCTTTTATCTTTTCCCATTCCCTTTGCTACATCTTTAACATCTGCACCTACTACTCCGCATAAATTGGCAACTTCATTGATAAAGCTAATCTTAGTCGCCAAAAAGGCATTAGAAGCATACTTAATCATTTCCGCACTTCTAATACTTGTTAATATAAATGGTACATTTAACGGACGATACATTTCTTGTACTTTCTTAGCCGCCTCGTCATTTTCAGAACCAATGATGATTCGATCTGCTTGCATCGTATCCATAACAGCTGACCCTTGTCTTAAAAATTCAGGATTTGAAACCATATTGAAGGTGATCCTTTTGTTACAAAGTTCTTCCATAATTTTTTTAATAAAATCATTCGTACCAACTGGTACAGTACTCTTTATAACGACTACTGAACTCTGTACTAGGTTCGCAGCAATATCCTTCGCGGCTTGCACAATATACGATAAATCTGCTCCCCCATCCTCCATTTGCGGTGTTCCTACGGCAATGATGATAATCTCGGCACCATTTAGCGCTTCTCGATGAGATGTTGTAAATAGCAGTCTACCCGCTGCAGCATTTTGAGCAAGCAAATTCTCCAGACCCGGTTCATATATTGGAGAAATTCCTTGACGTAGACTTTTAATTTTCTTGTCATCTGTATCGATACAAATGACACTATGCCCTATTTCTGACAAACAAACACCAGTGGAAAGCCCGACATAACCTGTACCCAAAACAGCAATTTTCATATTATTCAAGCTCTCTCTTTATAATCTGAAGGTTTTCTTTCTTATTTACATCCCTTAAATAGGAAAGTACCTCGTCTCTTATATCATCCCTGCGCAAAGCAAAGTCTATTGTTGCCTTAATAAATCCAACTTTATCACCAATATCATATCGGTTTCCCTCAAAATTATATGCTAATACTGCCTGCTGCTTATTTAGCTCATTTATGGCATCAGTAAGTTGTAATTCATTACCATGTCCAACCGGAAGCATTGACATTGTTTCAAAAATCTCAGGTCTAAAAACATAACGCCCCATTATCGCATATCTGGAAGGAGCCTCTTCCCTTTTCGGTTTTTCCACCAAAGAATCAATATGAAAAAGGTTAGGCTCAATCATTGTCCCTTTTGGCTTAATAATTCCATATTTACTGACATCCTTTTCCGGTACATTCTGAACAGCTACGACGGAACTGTTGCAATACTCAAAAACACTGATGATTTGTTTCAGACAGGGTGTTTCAGACATAACGATGTCATCCCCTAACAAAACAGCAAAAGGTTCATTTCCAATGAAGCTTTTAGCACAGAGAATTGCATGTCCTAGCCCCATCGGTTCCTTTTGGCGGACATAATAGATATTTGCCAAACTAGATATTTTCTGAACTTCCTCTAAAATATCTAGCTGGTTTTTTCTTAAAAGTGCATCTTCCAACTCATAGGATTTATCAAAATGATCCTCTATTGATCTTTTTCCTCTACCGATTATGATAATAATTTCCTCTATACCTGAAGCTACTGCTTCTTCAACAATATATTGAATCGTTGGTTTATCAACAATCGGCAGCATTTCCTTAGCCTGAGCTTTTGTTGCAGGCAAAAATCGGGTTCCGAGGCCTGCGGCCGGAATAATAGCCTTTCGGATTTTCATAAGCTGCCTCCCTTTTGTCATTCATTAATCCTTTATATGCAATAGGACAACTTTCGGTCTAGTTAGAAGCCCAATTAGTCCTTTTTTTATTTAACAGGGACTAGTAGGCTATACATGTAAGAATCCCAATCTGGCTGTGGCCGAGCCTCGCAACCTATCGGTTACGTGCCAAATTAAAAACTTCATTACACTTTTTATGCAATGGAGTTACCATGGTTTTCGTGTAATGGTCGGTAAACGGTTTGGATAAACCACTGGATGTACATTTGTAGAACAGGATTGGGCAATACTGTGAAACCGGCCTCCGTGTCGGGGACCTTGCTCCGACTAACCACGCAACAGATCCTGGAACTCAAAGGCAAAAAAAACAAGATCTCCGGGTCAAGGAAGGCAAAAATGAAAAAATCCGCGATATGTAAATCGCGAATTGCTTTCAGGAGGTCTGTTGCTATGCCAAAAACGTCCAGAGTCCCTACTATTTATTCCCGTCCAGAAAGGGAGGCCTAACTCAGGCCTACAGGCAGTTAAATTAGGCTGCAGAGTTTGCTGGCGTGGAGTATGTCAGAAATCATACCTTATGAAAGACATTTGGCTATTGGTTTTACAAAGCCACGAAGGATATTACCATGCTGCAACAGATCCTGCATCATTCCTATCCTTCTGTCACCCTACGCTACATGGGTATTACCGAAGAAGAAACAATGTACTAAAAACATTTAGCGTTTTCATTATTAAAAAATAAAAATGACGCATTCAAAACGTTCGTAGTTTTACGAACATTAAAAATGGCTGTCTCAGGAAAAAACGCCACCGTTCGCGAACGTGTACTTTTATGAACGGGAGTAAATTTCGAAAATTTTATAGTCTAAGAGAATTCCAACCTAAAAAGTCGAACTCCTTTACGTGAACTGACCCCATAAAGTTAGACAGGTAATCTCGTTAGGCAGCTTGTTAGACATGAGCTCGGTATTGTATACCGGGCTCATGCCTTTTAATATTGCCTTGATTCGATTGTGATTATAGTATTCTATATATTTTGCTAGTTCTTGTTTAAAGTGTTCCACACTTTAAAATTCTTTTAGACAAAGAAGTTCCGATTTCATGATACCAAAGAAATTTTCCATTACAGATTTTATCGTAACAATCCCCTTTGCGAGACATACTTTGCGTAATGCCACGCTCCCTAAGGGCATTACAGTATTGTTTCATTTGATAATGCCAGCCTTGATCTGAATGAATAAGGAGAGTATCGTCGTCTGTTAACCGTTCAAATGCTTGATCTAACATCGTTGATATGAGTGACTAGTGTTGGTCATAAACCGATTGTATACGTAATGATTTCTCCATTAAATAAGTCCAATATCGGCGATAAATATAGCTTTTCTCCAAATAATTTAAACTCTGTAATATCCGTAACCCATTTCTCATTTGGTTTTTCAGCTTTGAAATTGCGATTTAAAATATTTCGTGTAATCTTGTCCACAGTCCATTTGTAAGAGCGGTATTTTTTCATACGGACAAGACATTTTAGCACTAGTTCTTTCATGATACGCTGTACCTTTTGTGGTTTACTTTGTGTCCGCGATTTTTAAATTCATCACGAATACACCGGTAACCAAACCGACCCTCATGTTCATCGAAAACAGATAATCAATACTTTCAGTTCTGCATCTGGATTAGGACGACCGAAGTTTTTTACCCAATAGTAATACGTGCTACGATAAATGTTTGCCAGCTGTATAAGTGCTTTCACCGGTAATGCATTCCTTAATTCATAGACTACTTGTGCTTTGTCTTGTTTGGTGATTTTTCCTTGTTTTGAACTATAGGCATTCTCCATACGTAAACGTTCATTCTCCGCCTGTAAAGCCTCTATTGATCCTTCATCCGGTACTTGAGTACTTGATGTCTTATTTTTTCATGGATGGACGCCCCGTGTTCGTTCATATAATTGAGTACATCTAGTTTAAACTTTGCGGGGTAGGGTGTATAGCGTTTTTCAAAAGCATCTAAACCAAAAAGTTCAAATTGTTTAATCCACTGATGGAGTAAACTCGGATGAACACCAATAGATTTAGCAATTGTTTTTCCTCCCTCATTACCATCTATATATTGTCTTACTGCCTGTATTTTTTCTCTGAAGAAAATCTCGCCATAAAAAAACTGCACCTCCAATTGTAAGTTGTGTCTAACAATTGGGGTGCAGTTCAACGTTAAGGAATCGACTCTTTTAGATTTTCCTGCTTGTACAACATAATTGGTTTTGTGAGGAATTCATCATAAATTTTTTTGACGTATGCCATACTTGAACCGGTTAGAGCCTTTGCTGAAGCCATCTGCCCATATTGTCATCCTAACGGGTAGGTTTCCTATATCGCATTGAAATCGATATTTTTCTGCCAGTCTTCATATGATTCAGGATCGATTTTCTTTGCTTGTTCCAGGAATGTATCCAATAACCCCAATTTCTTTAGATCACGAAACATCTTCGGATTATATGGATCATTCATTGTGAGACCATCTGAATGATCGATTGCTTTCAGCACATTCCCCTCTGTTACAACAAAATGTCCGATTGAGGTCTTGATTCTAATAAATCCAACTCTCTTTAGTTCCTTTCGAATCATTATGATTTGTTCTGTAAACGATTCGGGAATATCTTTCGTTTTTTTCAAATAATCTCTTAAATTGGGACCTTTTAAATATTCCATGATTACATAGTTTGGTCCGACTTCATATAACCTCGGAACAATTTGAGTTTCTTTCGCTGCTTCAAGTGCTTTCCCCTCTTTAGTTGCTGCATTTGGATTGACATAAATTTTTACGCAAAGATCTTCATCAAGCTGAAAAACTGCACCTTGACTTCCTTCCCCAATTAGTTTTAACGTGGTTGGATTATGAATAATAAGTTCTTTTTTACCGTTCTTTTCTATTCTTTCAACCTTTATTAATTTAAAATCATCCATCTAATCTTGCACCTCTTTTCTTCTTTTTAATAACCATAACCTATAATATGAAATCATCGATTAGTTGCTTTAGGTAAATAACACTTTTTCACAAAATTAAGTCATACCCTCTTTTACTGGGTTCTTAAGGACGAGAAGGACCTATTAGCAATTGGTGCATAATTCTCTTAAGGAAATCTTTTCCCAGCATTTCTTCAGTGTCTTATGCTCATACACATACAATTAAGAAATTTACAAAAAACATACAAATATATGTACTTGTCCGTTTCGAATCTTTTCTATTTTGCATTTACTATAAAAGAGTAAAAACCAGAAAGGAGACTTGTGATGGGATACATTGAAGATTTACGTGCTCTCGTTGGGACTAGAGCTTTGATCCTTACGGGGGTCACCGTTTTGGTTATCGATCAGAACAGCCGTTTTCTGATGGTACAATCCGATAATATGTGGAAATTTCCAGGCGGCTTTATTGAATTAGGAGAATCTGCGGAAGAGGCATGCAGACGTGAAATTTTGGAGGAAACAGGGATTAACATTGGCAACCTTCAATTAATTGGCGTTTTTTCAGGGAAGGACTATTTTACGAAGCTTCCTAATGGTGATGAATACTTTCCAGTCAATATTGCTTACGTGACCAAAGAAATACTCAGCGGAGATTTAAAACCTGATGATTTAGAAATACAAAAGGTACAATTTTTTAAATGGTCCGCTTTTCCGAAAGATTTAACTGAACGAGATCGACAAATATTTCAAAGTTTTATCGAAAATTTGATTTTAGAGGGAAGGAAGGGATTGAAATAGTGAAGACAATCGCTTTTTACATTAGAGAGCCTATTAAAATAAATCAAGGATTTATGTACAATCAGATCATTATGTTGGATCAATATCGGCCTATTGTAATAGGACCTTACCCAAATAGCGACAATGTTCAATTTCAGTTTGAACATTATTATAATTTGAACGAAATTCAAGACCTTGGTACCTTCCTTAAGGAGCAAAATGTCGTCGCGATTCACGCTCATCAAGGGAAACATTCCACCGATATTTTACCAATAGCTTTAGAGTATGATATTCCTTTGATTGTACATTTTCGGGGACGTGATTCATCCACTCAAACATATAAGAGATTTCGCAAAAATGTACTCCGATATCAAAATTTAGTAAAACATGGAGCTGGTTGTTTTGCTGTTTGCCATTTTCTTGCAGATGAATTAAAAAAATTAGGATTTAAAGAAGATAAAATACATGTATTATATGGCGGTCTAGATTTAGATTTATACCCATATGTCCAACGTTCCCTACCTAAGGGAGGTGAAATTCGAATCTTGTCTGTAGCCAGGCTTGTCGCGAAAAAAGGATTTTTTACGCTTTTGAAGGCTTTTCAACGGATTCATCAGGAATACCCAAGAACGACACTGCACATCATTGGGACAGGTGAAGATGAAGAGAAGCTAAGAGTTTTCATTGATGAAAACCAATTAAACGAACACGTTTTTCTTAGGGGGCCAATGGATTCTAACCAAATTTCTAAGGAATTAAGAGATTCCCATCTCTTTTGCCTTGCCAGTGAAACGGGCGAAGATGGCGATGTAGAAGGAATCCCAAATGCATTAAAAGAAGCCATGGCAAGCGGTTTACCAGTCATCTCCACCTTTCATGGAGGAATCCCGGAATTGATTGAGCATAAAAAAACAGGATACCTTGTTCCTGAGAAAGATGATATAAAATTGGCTCAAGGTATAAAATATTTCCTGAACCATCCAAGAGTATGGAAGAGATATACCAGAAGTGCAAGACAGGTTATTGATGAAAATTTTGATTTAAAAAAACAAATCATCGAACAACAAAGGCTATACAGCTTAATGGAAAAAAATAACGGAGTTAATTGACATAGTCAAAGTAAATGATTATGTGCTCAGTAAATTAGCGATGTTCCTTCACTCCTTTTGTTCCCCTCGGACTAGTATATATCCCAGATGAATTCATAAAAGTACTCCTAAATCACATTCTAAAAAATACAAATTCAGTTCAGAATGACAATACGCGAGATTGGACCATAATCATTTACATTGAAGTACAGGAAGCCGGCAATTATGTCCATTTGATTGATCATGGAACATGTTTGGGTGGATATCATTGGTCTGAAAAAATGCTTACCCAGAATCTGAAATACGATATCCCTTACCATGAAACTAACCGATGGGGCTCCTCTATGCTAAAAAAATTGTCCCATCCAAACGAATCAACTATGAAGTTACCCAAACCATCCCTGTAGATGGTGGGGTCCCGAAGGAGTAAAGTGAAGCGCTGTACAAATTTCTTTTAGAACAAAAAAGTCATTTACCGAATCTTATAACCAATTTCATTGAACAATGCAAAAGCAATATGGTTAATAAAAAAGATAAGGTAAAAAAGATATAGAGCTAGACAAATCTTTTTAAAGGAGACAAAGTGATATGACAAAATATCCAGTTCAATATGTACAAACATTAAGGGGCGGAACAGCTCATGTCATTCTTTTCAGCGATGGTAAAGAATATGTCGTGAAGTGGTTCGGTATTAATAAAGGTAGAGAAAAAGAAGTGGTCAATGAATACCTGATCGGCAAATTGGCAGAGCTGCTTTCACTTCCCGTTATCCCATTTGATCTTGTATATATACCAGAAGAATTTATCAAGAAAACTCCTGAATTACAATCCACTAAACACAACTATAGTTCTGGATACCAATATGGCTGTGTTTTTATTAAAAACAGTACAGTTTTCGAAAATGTTAGAGGAAATCCTCCCACTAAGACGGATGTTAAAAACCGCGATATGCTAGCCGGTATAACGGTATTCGACCAATGGGTAAATAACTCTGATCGAGGTACGATGAATGTCATTTTGGAAAATCTCAGTGATGGTGGCTATTATGTCCATATGATTGATCATGGCAGAGTTTTTCCGGGACGTTACCAATGGTCAGCTCAAACGCTGAGAGAAACACCGGTATATAACTACCATTGGCCATTTTATAAATGGACCTTCTCTCTTCTCGATGATCACACAGAGCTTACATCGTATATAGAAAAAATAGTGAATTTGCCGAACAAATCGATTTTCCAAGTGATTGAATCAATCCCAAAAGAGTGGAATGTGAGTACGGAGGATAGAGATGCTCTCTACAAGTTTCTTTTAGACCAGAAAATTAAATTGCCAGATATCGTTGATCGTATCATCCAGCATCATAGCAATCCAAGATAACGCTGGTTTTTTCCCCAGAAAAAAGTAACTCCTTATTAGCTTTAAAGGAGTTACTTTTTTTATCTGTAAATCTTTCCATTCCATATAGGACTCGGGATCCATTTCTTTTAACTCTTCCAAGAACAATGGTAATAGACCCAACTTTTTTAAACCTTTGAATATCGACTCTGGCCTGTTTCGATTCCTTGTATAGGAGCTATAATGATCAATTACTTTTAATTCCTCATCCTTAGTTACAATAATGTGGCGCAAATAGGCATCCATTCTGATAAACTTTAAACGCTCCATTTCTTTAAGCGCAAAAAGAATTTGCCTCATCAATTTTCCGGATAGGATCCCTCCAAATTCTAAATATTGGAATATAGTTGACCCCTCAAGATATTCCATAATAATATAGTTTTTCCCCACCTCATAAAGCCGTGGAATAGTGGAAGACTCTTGTGCAATTTTCAATACATCCCCCTCTTTAATGGCATATTCTGGTTTTTACAAATTTTCACACATTTGTCTGAAGAGATTTTTAAAACGGCACCTTGCGACCCCTTACCATTCAGCGGAAACGAAGTTGGATTTTTTATTACATCACCTTTTTAATCCCTTCAGTAACACTGAAAGATTTAAAGTCCTCCGCTTTCGTTCACTTCCTTCACATTTCCTATCATACATTTCTTTTTCTCTTTATCTCTTTTTCTCTAAGTTTCTTGAACGGCTTATTACAAAATGAAATATGTTCCTTTTTTGAAAAGTCCTTCTATAATTGATGAAGAAGGACATAAATTCACGTATGAATTTTGGTGAAAATACACACATGAATATCTTTACAAAGTGACTTGGGCAGATTGTGAGCTTTCTATATTTTATGTAAATGATTAGAGTTTGCCATAATCAAGCGCCAGGTCACCAGTAATTTTTACTGGTCCACCTCATAATCGGTGCACTGTTAGCAAGAACTAAGAAACAGTTATATAACAAGGTTCATGGTATAATTAACATAGTAAAACGCTTACTGTGGCAATTCAAACTAATTGTTCGGAAAATTCATTCTATTAGGAGTCGATGAAAGTTGACGGTGGAAAATAAAATAAGTAAAGAACAAACTATTTTTAATCATATTGGAAATAAAATCAAAACGGAAGATCGAGAAATTAATGTAATTGCTAGATTAGATGAACCACTAATTGTAATATTAGGGAATGTTTTGAGTGACGAAGAATGTGACGGACTTATTGAATTGTCAAAAGACAGAATGAATCGTTCCAAAATTGGAGTTAAGCACGAAGTAAATGAGATAAGAACGAGCAGTAGTATGTTTTTTCAAGAAAATGAATATGAAATCATTACCAAAATCGAAAAAAGGATTTCAACAATCATGAATATACCCATTGAACATGGAGATGGTATTCAAATTCTTAAATATACTCCTGGGCAAGAATATAAAGCTCATTTTGATTTTTTTACATCCTCAAGTATAGCAGCAAAAAATAATAGAATTAGCACAATCATCATGTACTTAAATGATGTGGAGCATGGGGGAGAAACTTTTTTTCCTAAACTGAATTTTTCAGTGTCCCCGCGAAAGGGAATGGCTGTGTATTTCGAATACTTCTACAACGACAAAAATCTAAACGAACTAACTCTACACGCTGGAGCACCCGTTATCACTGGTGAAAAATGGGTTGCAACACAATGGATGAGGAGACAAAAATAGTCTGCAGCTTGATAATGTTTAAACGATTGACTTTAAAAGTCTTAATTTTAGGTGCCTTTGTTCATTAGGCACCTATTTGTTCATTAGGATTCTGTTTATTAAAAATGGCCAAACGATGAAATCAAAAAAAGAATGATCAATAGTCTAAATTAACACTGGTTGGTCTCTTTGAACTCCAAAATTTCTGAGTACACTATTCATTTACCCTTAGTACTTTTTCTAAAATTATCGTAATCGGTCTTAATGTAATGGAATACCTTCGCGTTGCCATTATGGTCTGGATGAGTTATTTTTAATAACCCTTTATATTCTGCTAATACTTCTTTATTGCTCGCCGTTTTAGAAAGCCCTAATTTTTCACTATAATCATTTGATTGAGTAGTGGAGTCAATATTGTAATTGTTTCTGATGTTTTCTTTTAATTTTATCAATTCATTACGTAATTCAATATTTTCTTTTAATAAATCCTTTGTTTCATTTTGTAATTCACTCTTCTCATTCTTTAGAATGGTAACTTCCTTTTTGAACATATCCCTCTGCTGAATCAATATTCTTTTTGCAGTCTCATGAAGTTCTTCAATACCTTCTATATGCTTATCTTGAGCTTGTATTTTTAATTTTAATCGATGTATGATTTCGTCCTTATTTTGATCTATGATATCATTTATAGCCAGCTTTGAAGCTGAGCCATCGCTTATGTAACCATTGTTCCTCTTTCCGTTTCCAGAGTATTTAATCTTACCTTCGCGAAGCCAGCGTCTTACAGTTTGTACACTATTACTTTCTGTTACTCCTGCATCTTTCAACATTTCAAATGCTTGATCTGTGCCATCCATTATGTATCCGGCTTTTCTATTCTTGTTTCCTCCCTCATATTTAATCTTACCTTCACGAAGCCAGCGTCTTACAGTTTGTATACTGCTACTTTCTGTTACTCCTGCATCCTTTAACAGGTCGAAAGCTTGATCTGTGTTCACATTGTTCCCCCTTTCTCCTTATTACGCAATGTAATGTTACTCGAATGATATTAGCCTATTAAAAGGAATATATTTTTCAACGAATGCGATTAATTTGTATGTCAATGTTTTAAATAATAGCATAGCCATTTTCTAAACAAAGAACAAATAGATGAAGAATATATGACGAATATCACAGAGAGGTAACGATTAGGTATCAAAATTAAAAGTGTGAAACCAGAAATAAATTATCGGTAACTACTAAAGTCATGAAATCAATGGTGGAGTTCAGTTATTATGAGCAATATATACATTCAGATTGAATCCAGGATCATGGGAAAGTGAGAATGAACGCTACATTATACATATCTTACATGCTATGCTACCGTGCGGGATGATTTTTGGCTGCATATGAAAAGAGATAAGAATCATACCAATAATCCCATAAGGAGTACCGCAAGCAATAAGTGGATTTACAGCGTTAAGGAAATTCCAATATTAAAAATCCCAATCTCTCAGTGATATAAATGAGAAATTGGGATTTATTTATTCATCAATTACGATTTAAGCTGCAACTAAAAGACACTAAAACAGCCGCTATTTCCATGTTGATATTATTTAACTACAGAAAATTATTGTTGACCCTCTGTATAAATTTGGAAGGTTACGCCGAATTTGTCTGATACAATCCCATAAGCAGGGCTGAAAAATGCTTCCTGCAGCGGCATTTTCACTTCTCCACCTTGCGACAAAGTTTCAAAGATTCGTTTTGATTTTTCAATATCATTAATTGAAATACAGATCGTGACTTGATCTCCAGATTGACTGGTTTGACCTGGAAACGTATCGGAAAACATGAGGTCCGTTTCCCCAACCTTTAACATTGCGTGCGCCACAAGATCCTTTGCTTCTTCTGGCAGAGGAAATTCCGGGTTTTCTGGCATTTCTCCAAAAGTTTGATTAAAAACGACTTTTGCATCCAATGCTTTTTCGTAAAATTGGATCGCTTCCTTTGCATTTCCGTTCATCATTAAATATGGAGATAATCGCATTGTCATAATTAAATAGCTCCTTTTGCTTTGAGTTTTTTTACAAAGCTTGAGAAATTTCCAAGCTTCCTTTTGAACTGGTCAGTGGCAATAACCACCATACCATTATTACCCATGATTGGATTTTATAACACGGAACATGTGTTCGTCAATTAAAATTTACTGAAAACTATCAATTTTTTTTGTGTTAACGATTGAAATGAAAATTCCAAGGTGGTTGGTCCGGCCTTTAATGCAGTCATGTAAAACTACTTTTGATTACCAAAATCTGATTGATTTATTATCGGTTTTTCAAATCATGAAGCATTTCAAACGAGAACAAGGTGAAATGAAAAAGGCATGACCCCAGTAGATTGCCGGTTTCATGCCTCAAGTCTGTTTAAAAAGTGTTTAATTTTTTGTGATATCGTTTATTTTAATTAACTTGCTATCATTTCAGAATCTTGTCCTTTTTTAAGGTTTGGTAACTTAGAGTCTATAGATAGGAATCGGCTTCCATTCAATACTAGGTGAAGTGCAATAATCATAAGTACGAGATCCAGTTCGTACCCTGTACCTTCTCCATTCCCCATAAAACCTGCTGGGAATTTCACATAAACAATTGCTCCAGCCATGATGAAAACAAGGAGGGCAGAAATTATTCTTGTTCCAAGACCTATAATTAAGGCAATTCCTCCAACCAATTCAATAATACCTACTACATAGGCCATAAATCCCGGAATGCCTATACTTTGAAACCATCCTGCAGTGTTATCCAATCCACCTTTGAATTTTGACAAACCATGCAAGAAAAATGAAATTCCCAACATAACTCTTAATAAAAAGGTACCGATCTCTTGTTTATTCATGTCACATCTCCTTTTTTTTATTTTACACTACAAAGTGTAGTGTAAAGTGGTAAAAAAATCAAGTGAAAGTCATCCGACAATCACTATAGTCATTCCCAGAAGTAAAACCAAAACATAAATTGAAACGAAAATCGTGATAGTTTCAGCCTTCAAAGGAATTGATTTATGAGGATCAATTAATTGCTGAAGTCTATAGTTAACTGATTCATTGGAGAAGTGGACAAGGACAGGAGAGGATTTATCAGTGCAACCATGTTTAATTAACTTCAATAAAGCGGCACTTATGCCTAATTCAGTCCCCATTTTTTTAATCGCATTCTCGTCGGCTGATAATTCACTTATTATTTTGTAATTTTTATGACACCATTTTGTCAGTGGGACAAACCATAACCCATCTGAGATCAACTGTAAAATAAAGATTACCAGCGGATCATATTTTTTTTGGTGAAAGGCTTCATGCTCCACTACCGCTTCTAGTTCATCAAAGTCCAATAATCGAATTAAGCCAGTACTGAACACAATGAAAGGCCGCCTGAAACCAAGCGTAAACGCAAGAGGATGTTCAGCGTTCACAACTAAGATATCATTGTTGACCCGATTGAATGTTTCATTTATGGACCTTGTCATATCAACGTTTTTTGAAAGAAAAAGCTTTTGTTTAAATCTTCTGGATAAGAAGTATTGCTCAGCAATTTTGAATAATGTGCTCAATATACTATAGGATATTATTATACTGAGCAGGGTGACAACCACAAAGTAGTATACTGAATCTTCCTTGAATAAACTAAAACAAAATTTAAAAAAGTTGGCTTTAATATTCACACCAAAAAAGATATGTACTAAAAACGCTCCCATTTGGCACCATACTACACATGCAATTAAAAGGCTCAGACTTATAACAAAATAAGACTTTCTCTTCCACATTATAATTTATCCTTTTTTAACGATTGGATTTTTTGTTCCAATTTTTCAATTAAACCTTGGTCAGCGTCTTTCATGGCATCCAGCATATGGCTTATGACCGCCCCACCAAATTCATCCAGCAAATTCTCAGTCAATTTCTTTGACTGCTCTTCTAAAAACTCCGCTTTGGACTGCACCGGGCGAAATAATGAAAGTCTCCCTTCAGACCTCTTTTCAAGAATGCCTTTTTCTACTAAACGATTCATGACGGTCATTACTGTGTTGAAATTGATAGGTTTGTCAAGTTCCAATGATTGCTGAACCGATTTAATGCTCTGTTCATCTTTATCCCATAAATATTCCATGATATTAGCTTCCAATGGACCAAAGAAACGATTCAGTCCAACTTCATCATATTTAAAATTTTTAATATTCATCCTTTAACACCTCCCACTACAAATTGTAGTGGAAATCCTTGTTACAATCAAGTTTCATCCGGAAGATTAGTATCACGGATGTCTATAGATTGACTTTTCAGGTCTCTATTGTCCTTGCTTTACCAAGTTCCTCTGGTCCTCCACCTCTATTACACTCCACTCCTTTTTCAGCAGAAAATGTTCATCCGTTCCTTTTTCCTTATAAGCAGGGATCAAAATTTGCTAATAAATAAAAAAACGAGCCTATTGGAGGCTCGTTTCACTGATTAATAATTTCTCTTTGTGCAAGTTTCTCTATTTCATCAGAATTATAAAAATGATATCCTTTTGCCGTCGTTTGGGCCGCAGCGTACATTGCAGCAGCTACTTTGTTTGCTTCTATTGCACGATATGGGCGTATAGAGCCCACAAAGAAATATTTAGCAAAAGTACTTATCAGCCCAGAAATCTTTTCACCTGCCCTGAATTCCTTGCGTTCTCCAAGAAGTAAGGAAGGGCGGAATATATGTACAGTATTCACTTCCAAGTGTTGTAGTGTTCCTTCTACATCGCCCTTAACACGACTGTAGAAAAACTTTGATTTGGAATTCGCTCCCATTGCCGTTATGACGAGTAATTTTTCAACATTGGCCGTCTTTGCCATTTTAGCTGCTTCGATAACATAGTCATAATCCACTTTACGAAAAGCTTCCTTCGATTTAGCCTTTTTGATCGTAGTACCCAAACAAATGAAAACATCGCTGACTTTGAACAAATCGGCGTACTTGGATAAATTATCGAAATCCACCACATGGCCTATGCACTTGGCATCAGTGATTTTCATTTCGCTTCTTGTCAGTAAATGGATTTCACTATAGATTTTGCTGTTGCTTAGCTCTTTAACCAACTGGGTGCCGACCAAACCTGTAGCCCCTAAAATCAATGCCGTCTTATTAGTCATGATTCCCTTCTTTCTATAATTAGCACCTTACTATCAACCATATCCTTTTTAACTATAACCAAGCTTAATAGGACTAAGATAAATGATTTACTTGATTGAAATCATTAATTATCCAAGAGTCGACTTCAAATCTAATCGTACTCAAACATGCATTGAACAATCGCATTTCGTTGGATACGATTGACTCGTTTGACATCAAGCGTAAAATAAAATGAATGACGGCTCCATGTGCAACAAGTATGACTTTCCTTTCAGGATACTCCTTCTGAATTTCCTGGAGTCCATTCATCAGCCTGTTTCGTAAAGATTTCTGATTTTCTTGACCAGGATATTCTTTATTCACGAATGCTGACTCCCTTTCAGCTGCTGTCATTCCTTCAGCGACGCCAAAATTCTTTTCAATGAATTCCATTTTTTCAATAACCGGGACTTCAATATAATGCGAAATGATATCTGCCGTTTCCCTTGCCCTTTTTAAAGGGCTTGAAATAATTACATCCCAATCATCTTTTGACAAAAATTCACCACATTGCCGTGCCTGAATCTTTCCGAGTTCATTTAAAGGAATATCAGTCTGCCCCTGCAGTTTCCCTAGTGCATTCCAATCTGTTTGACCATGCCGCACTAAACAAATAGTAGTAATTGTCCTCAAACCCCTCTAAGTAAATTGTTATTTCTTCACTTCTTCAATGATGGAATGTCCTTCAGTCTGTTCAAGATCTGACCAATTCCATTTTTCATGCAAACGTATCCTTCCATCCGGCAACATTTCAGGGGTGGAAAGACAGCTGCCTCCTCTAATTTCCCCTTTTTCATTGATATGATTATACCTGAATTCAAGAGTTCCATCCAGATTGACAAGCCCTATTAAAGTCCCTTTAACAATCTCTCCGCCCTGATAACTTGCTGAAAGGATTGAGCCTTCTTGTGAATAGTGGAAGGAAGTATTTCCTGACACTTCTCCATTTTCAGAATTGACTTTAGCTTTGAATATCCGACCATCATAATTAAACATCATCATTCCCCCATATGAATTAATAAGGATAATGATACCAAATTATTCAAAAAAATAATATTGAAAAATCTTATGGGATTTTAATTCTGTGTCGATGGAAATGACACAAAAAATACATAATATTCCCCATTGAATTCCACTATTATATTGTGGTTAGATTATGGAAGATGTTACTTATGGAATGAACAATCCCCAAGTTGAAACGTCTAATTAAACTGGAAGATGTTGGTGAGGTGCTCAAGTGAAAGAAATACTTCTGATTCTACTATTACAACTTATTTATGTTCCGATTTACACGTTGCGAACCATTTTCTTAGTAAAAAATATTACCATACTTGCCTCGATACTTGGTATAGCAGAAATGTTAATATACGTTTTTGGTTTATCCTTAGTATTTGGCGGTGACCAAAGCATACTCGCCATGGTTGTATATGCAGTCGGTTTTGGAATCGGAATAATTTTTGGTACGAAAATTGAGCAAAAACTTGCCATCGGTTTTATTAATGTAACCGTTAATACTCAAACCAAAAATGAACATTTGGTAGATACACTGAGGAACAACGGATTTGGTGTAACTCTTTATACAGGCGAGGGCAGGGATAGCAACCGTTATCGTATGGAAATTTTGACAAAACGGAATCGGGAACAAGAATTGATAGCAACCGTTGAAAAGTTTGAACCTAAGGCTTTCATCATTTCATATGAACCACGTTATTTTAAAGGTGGATTTTTATTGGACCGGTTGAAAAATAAAGCAAGCTGAATGAAATGCAAAAGCCCATCTTTTCAAGATGGGCTTTTGCATTATTTCGTTTTTGGTTTTCTGATCTTCACTGCCCTCGTTATCGGTTGTTTTTTAATCCACTTTAAGTATTTTTTTATTCTTCATCATCTTTCAGCAATAGCACGGTATTCAGCCGGATGGCCAGCTCTCGGTTTGAATACAGGGCGTGAATCTGTTTGTGACAAGATTTACAGAGATAGGCAATGGGTAAATGGCTGCCGCCTAATTCTCTAGGTGTTAAATGATGGATGGTCAGTTCTATCTCATCCCTGTCACAAAGCTCACAAATACCCTTCATCTCATTACTCGTCCATTATGGCTTTACGGATTTTCCTTCTTCAACAATATGAAACATCAAATGGGCAAGATGGTGTATTGGTCCATACTCTTCATTGTCATCATCTTCTTCATTCTCCACTTCCACTTCATCCATCCCTTGTAAATAAAGTGCCATGAACTCATAAAAATCATTTTTAGTAAAGGAGTAACAATCACTTGGATCCTGACTATCTTCTTCATACTGTAAAACTAGATGGGATAAATCACCCTCATCATCTTCAGCATCAAAAAAAACGAAATACCCGATATTTGTATCCAGTTCAAATAATCTGCGAAAACCGCGTGATGTTGATTTTTCAAACTCAGCCGACGTCAATTTTTGCACTTGCATGCTGTCTACATTATCTTCCTTATGAAAGCCCACGATAAATGTGTTCATAATCTAACCTCCTGTTGAATATGGATAACCATAGTATTCCCATTTAACCGGATTTATTCGATTTAGAGATTTGCTTCCAAGACAACAGGGCAATGATCGCTGCCCATGACATCGCAGTGAATGTTAGCCTCTAATAAGGAATCCCCCAAACGTTTTGAAACAATGAAATAATCGATTCTCCACCCGATATTCCGCTCTCTCACTTTAGCCATATATGACCACCAACTATAGGCACCTTCCCGGTCCGGATAAAAATAGCGATAAGTATCGATAAATCCTGCATCAAGTAAATCAGTCATCTTTCCACGCTCTTCATTAGTGAATCCGGAATTCCCAATATTGGTTTTTGGGTTTTTTAAATCAAGCTCAGAATGCGCGACATTAAGGTCCCCACAAAAGATAACCGGCTTCACCAAGTCCAGTTCCTTAAGATAATTTATCATCCCATCTTCCCATTCGAGACGGTAATTCAGCCTGGATAAATCCCTTTTTGCATTGGGTGTATAAACATTCACCATATAAAATTTCTCGAATTCCAGTGTTATGATCCTGCCTTCCGGCTCCTCGTTCAGCTCCCCTACCCCATATTTCACGGAAAGCGGTTTTTCCTTCGTGAAAATGGCTGTACCGGAATATCCTTTTTTCAATGCATAATTCCAATATTGATGGTACCCTTCCAACTCAAGTGAAATCTGCCCTTCTTGTAGCTTAGTTTCTTGAAGGCAAAAAATATCTGCATCCACATCTTTAAAGTAATCTAAAAATCCTTTTTTTACACAAGCCCTTATTCCATTCACATTCCAGGAAACCAATTTCATATTTTCTTTAATTCTCCTTATGGCCAATTAATTTCTTTACATTTCAACTATACTATTTATCTGCTTTTTTTCCCATTAGAGTACATTCGAAAACAATCTGGCAAATGATTCTTTTGAACGTTCCAGTAAACCACGCTTGTTATAAACGATAGAATTTAGTTTTTCACTATCCCCCATATCCTCTTTGTAATGAATGATGAGATCTTCAATGGAACGGCTGCCCATAAGAAAGACATTGACTTCAAAATTCAGATGAAAACTTCTCATATCCATATTTGCTGTTCCTATGGAAGCCATATCACCATCAACGATAATAAGTTTCTGATGTAGAAAACCCTTTTTATACAAGTATACCTCTACACCGAATTGTAGCAGCTCCCCGAAATAGGAGCGACTCCCATATTGGGTTAAAAACCCATCATTTACTGCCGGAACCATAAGCCTGACTTGTATCCCCTTAATTGCGGCATGTTTAATGGCTGCTTTAATCGCTTGATTAGGTACGAAGTATGGACTTGCAATCCAGATTGATTCAGTCGCGTTTGTGATAAGTGAATAGTAATAATCACTCATGATTCCCTGTTGTGTATCAGGTCCGCTTGCTACCACCTGAACGGCTCCATCCCCTTGTTCCACTTTATTCTTGAATTCTGGACGATCTTGCAATACATCTTCCCCGCTGACATATTCCCAATCCAAAAGGAAAACAGTATGGAGCATAAATACCGCTTCACCTTTAAGTACCATATGTGTATCTCTCCAAAAGCCAATGTTTTTATTTCGGCCCAAATATTCCTCTCCTACGTTTAAACCTCCAACAAAGCCAACTTCCCCATCTATGATGATGATTTTACGGTGATTCCTAAAATTAAACTTTTGATTAAAAAATCCGTGTTTCAGTGGCGAAAATGGATATGCTTTTATCCCGGCATTTTTCATTCGTTTAACTTCATTATTTGAAAGGCTTAAACTTCCGGCCGCATCAAAAATGAATAAAACTTCCACACCATTTTTTGCTTTTTCAATAAGTATATCTATAATTTCAGTACCAAGCCTGTCGGAACGAAAGATATAATATTCAATATGGATGAATTTCTCAGCTTTTTTTAACTGTTTTATGATTTCTGTAAACGTTTCATTACCATTTTTCAATACTTCCGTTTGCGATGATGTACTAATGATGGTCTCAGAAGCATTTTTGGCAAAAGCTGCAAATGATTGCTGATGATTATTCAAGAACGATAAATCTGGAGATGATACCTGTGTGACAAGACTCTTCCATTCTTCACGATCTTTTTTCCTTTTAGTTTGAAATAAATACCCCTTTAAATAGAGCTGACCTGAGAATAGATAAAATACATATCCAAATACCGGGAAAAACAAAAGCACATACATCCACAAAAGGGTCTCGTGGGCAAATCTATTTTCAAGCATGAGTGAAAATATGGTAATAAACATGACTAAAATATATAATCCAATAAAAAATAGCTTCACGTCGAAGCTAACTTGAGTGAATAGGATCATATAGACTGAAGCAATTAAAATAAATAAAAATACAAATTCCATTCTTCTTCTTTTCATCTTTTCATTCTCCTACACAGCAATATTATATATATATCTATACATATACCCATATTTGATGGTAAAAGAAACAAAACACTTACGAAAAAAATATTCGCAAGTGCTTTGTGTATTACCTATCCAATTATCACTTCATGACAGGAATCAAACTTTCATACAGCTCAATATACTTTAAGGAAGATGATGTCCAACTGAAGTCTAACTTCATTGCACTTTCGGCCATTTTCCTCCATCTTTTCGACTGGAATTTGTACAGACCAACAGATTGCTCAATTGTATGAAGCATATCGTGTGCATTATAATTCGTAAAACTAAAGCCATTGCCTTCACCAGTAAATTGATTATACGGTATGACCGTATCCCGAAGTCCGCCAGTTTCCCTCACTAAAGGCAGAGTACCATAACGCAACGCCAAAAGCTGGCCGATACCACATGGTTCGAATTGTGACGGCATCAGGAATAAATCAGAACCTGCATATATCCGTCTTGCTAAACCCTCATCAAAATATGTATTGACTGAAACCTGATTTGGATATTGGTCAGCTAAATGGCGGAATGCCGATTCATATTGCTCATCACCCGTACCTAAAAGAATGAATTGAACTCCTTGCTTCATCATTTCATGAAAAACATGGAGAATAAGATCAATTCCTTTTTGATCAACAAGCCTGGTTACCATGGATATAACCGGGACCCCATCATTTACAGGAAGATCCAGCGATTCCTGTAGCTGACGCTTATTCTCCATCTTACCCTCATAGGAATCGAATGGAACAGCAAGATATTCATCTGCCGCCGGATTATATTCCTCATAATCGATTCCGTTGATAATCCCTTTAAGGTCACCATTTCTCTTGCGTAAAAACCCATCCAGATTTTCCCCGAAATAAGGACTTTGAATTTCGTCCGCATAACTTGGGCTTACAGTTGTGACAATGTTAGAAAAAGCTAGGCCGCCTTTCAAATAACTTACATTTCCATGAAATTCAAGACCATCGATATTAAAATATAACTCACTCAAATCGAGTAATTCAGCTAAAACAGCTTTAGGATAAACTCCTTGATAGCGTAAATTATGTATAGTAAATATCGTTTTAATATCCTGATAGAATGGATGGTTACTATAGTGAGCTTTCAGCAAAACACTGACAAGGCCCGTTTGCCAATCATGACAGTGTATGACATCCGGCTTTTCTTCTAAATAGGGTAAAGCCTCTAAAATTGCACGGGAAAAGAAGGCGAACCTTTCGCCATCATCAAAGAAACCATAACTACCATGTCTTTTGAAATAATATTCATTATCCAGAAAATAATATGTAATTCCATTAGCAACAAGTTTTTCGATGCCACAGAATTGCTGGCGCCAACCAACAGGAACTTCAATACTCGTCATATGTTCCAATTCCTGTTTGATTTGGTTAGGAAGATCCCCATATTTAGGAAGGATGACACTTACATGGACTCCCTGTTTTTTCAGCGCTTTCGGGAGCGCGCCTATAACGTCTCCGAGCCCTCCCGTTTTTATAAAGGGGGCGCATTCTGAAGCAGCAAATACAACATTCATTGCCGCACCTCCTCTATTAAATTACTTCCGCTTTTTTTATTACAGTAGGCTGTTTTAATCCAATAACTGATTTTTCACTAGTAATTCTCACTTCTTTATCAGTTATGACATTTTCAACGATGGCTCCTTCTTCAATCACGCCTTTTTGCATGATGATGCTATTTTTTATAATCGCACCCTTTTTCACCTTTACCCCACGGAATAGTATACTGTTTTCGACAGTCCCTTCAATATCACAACCGTTGGCTATCAATGAATTGGTAACCTTCGAAGAACTTGAATATTTGGTCGGTGCCTCATGTTTGATTTTTGTATAAACATCCCAAGTATCCCCGAAGAAAGAACGGATTACCGAAGGGTTCAGGAAATTCATATTACTGGAATGAAAGCTTTCAATGGAATGGATGAATGGCATATCTCCAGCAAAATTATAGCCTTTAACTGTAAAGCGATGAAGATTTGCTTTCACAGCGTCTTTCAAAAAGTCATATTCCCCACTGGCAACACAGCTTTTGATCAAGTTCACCAATAGCGTTTTACTTATGATGAAGGTTTCTAGACAAACATGGTCACCTGGTCTAGGGATGGTATAAAAGCTAATGTCAGTAATGTCTTCATCCGTATTTACCGAGCAAGTGTGATAGATTGGTTTTTCAATCAATTCCCCTACATAATCCTTATATACGACCGTGATATCCGCTTTTTGTTTTTTGTGATAATCAAGCACTTCATTAAAATCCAATTTGCATACATGGCTTCCAGGGGAAATGATTACAGTATCTGCCTCTGCACGTTCGAAAAATTTAAGATGATCATAAAATTGTTTCATATCACCTGTTACCGTTTCATCCGGATGGATAGGGGGCAAGATGTATAAGCCTCCTGAACGCCGAGCCAAGTTCCATTCTTTACCTGAGCCAAGATGATCCATAACAGAAAGATACTTTTCTTTTGGAAAAACGGCTACTTTTGATACATCTGCATTAATGAGATTCGACATCGTAAAGTCAATCAATCGGTAGCGTCCACCAAATGGCACAGATGCTACATTTCGGTGAGCAGTCAGATCTTTTAAATGTTGTCTTTCATTGATTAAGTTAATAATACCCAACACATTTTCCATAGCATCTTCCCCTTTTTCTAGTTAAGAGTGAGTGATCTTTTTTTTGTTTGGATTGATAATGGTCTGATTTTCACCAATTAAGGTAATATCGGATGTAATCGCTGAATTGCCAACTATGGCACCATCTTCTATAACACAATTGCTGGCTATGATGCTTCTTTCTATATGAACGTTTTCACCAATCGTGACATTAGGCATGATGACTGAATCTTTTATGGTTGACCCATAGCCAACCTGAACATTATAGGATAAAACCGAATGTACAATTTTCCCATGTATCATGCACCCTTCATTGATAAGCGACTGACTGACCTCGGCATCCGGTGATATATATTGCGGCGGATGATTTGCATTGCGGGCAAAAATTTTCCATTGCTGATCATCCAACTGGAAATTTGGCGTATCTTCCAATAAGTCCATATGTGCCTGCCAAAGGCTTTCGACCGTTCCGACATCTTTCCAATAATCATTAAAACGATAGGCATATAGCTTTTTTCGGTCTTCAAGCATCTTTGGAATGATGTTGCTGCCGAAATCATTGGAAGAATTTTCATCCTTTTCATCATTTATTAAATACTTTCTTAGGGTTTTCCACTTGAAAAGGTAAACTCCCATTGAAGCGAGATTACTCTTTGGATACTTTGGTTTTTCATCGAATTGAGTGATTTTATCATCATCATTGGTATTCATGATCCCGAAACGACTTGCTTCCTGCCACGGCACTTGAATGACAGCTATGGTTGCCTCTGCATTTTTTTCGATGTGATAATCCAGCATCTTACTGTAATCCATCTTATAAATATGGTCACCGGAGAGAATCAGTACATGTTCCGGATCATAGTTATCAATATATTGGATATTTTGATAAACAGCGTTTGCCGTCCCTTTATACCATTCACCGCCTTCTTTCCCTTGATAAGGGGGAAGTACGGAAACTCCGCCAACATCCAGATCAAGGTCCCAAGCTTTGCCATTACCAACATAATCATTTAGAATCAATGGCTGGTATTGGGTCAGTACCCCAACCGTATCAATACCAGAATGAGTGCAGTTACTTAATGGAAAATCGATGATTCTATATTTACCGCCAAAGGGAACAGCTGGTTTTGCCAAACCGATTGTCAATTCACCTAACCTTGAACCCTGGCCTCCTGCCAATAACATTGCTATCCATTTTTTCGCTCCCATTATTCGTTCACTCTCCCCCGTCTTTTTTTTGTTTGCTTCATAAAAATAGAAATGCCTAATGGAGGTACTGTTATTTCCATGCTGAATGGTTGATTATGGTATGGTTCCTTTTTGACATTAATGGGTTCTTCATTGATCTGACCAGATCCTCCGAAAGCTGCTGAATCACTGCTGAAAACCTCTATATATTTACCCTGAGATGGTACGCCTATTTGATATTGAGCATGAGCCTGCGCAGAAAAATTACAGACAACAATGCAATAATCGCCTTTGCGTTTGCCTTTTCTCATAAAGGTAATGATACTCTGTTTACTATTGTTCGGATCTATCCACTCAAATCCCTCCTGGACATGATCCAGTCTCCAAAGTGCGGATGATTGCCTATAAAAATCCTGAAGGGTACGGAAGTAATAGGCCAGATTTTCGTGGGATTCATATTCCAAAAGAAGCCAATCCAATTGTTCCTCATCTTTCCATTCTATGAACTGGCCAAATTCACCGCCCATAAATAGAAGCTTCTTTCCTGGATGTGTCATGAAATACCCAAAGAGTAACCGTAAATTAGCGAATTTCTGCCAATAGTCGCCTGGCATCTTATTCAATAAAGACTTCTTGCCATGAACCACTTCATCATGTGAAAAGGGCAAGACGAAATTTTCTGAAAAAGCATAGAAAAATGAAAAAGTTAAGAGACTATGATGATTTGGCCTTTCCCCCGTTTCAAGTTTCATATAACGAAGGATATCGTTAGTCCATCCCATATTCCATTTGTAATTAAAGCCTAGGCCGCCTATATCGGTAGGAGAAGTTATAAGTGGCCGGTCTGTTGCTTCTTCAGCCATCATTAATGCATTGGGATATTTCTTGAAAACCACTTCGTTAAGTTTTTGCAAAAATTGTATGGCTTCCAGGTTTTCCTCTCCGCCAAACTGGTTTTTCAGCTTGACCGGCAATGGATTATCATGATTTAAGTAAACCATTGACGATACCGCATCGACACGGATCCCATCAATATGGTATACATCCATCCAAAACATTACATTTGATATAAGGAAACTGATTACTTCCGGTTTGGTAAAATCAAAGTTGTATGTCCCCCATAACGGGCGATCTGCTCTAGTATGATCAATTGGTTCATAGAGAGGCGTACCATCGAAACGGGAAAGTCCATGCGTGTCTTTACAAAAATGGGCGGGAACCCAGTCAAGAATTACACCAATGCCCTTTTGGTGGCAAAGGTTTATTAAATATTTAAAATCTTCCGGTAAGCCGTAACGACTGGTTACAGAATAATAGCCCGTGACCTGGTATCCCCACGATTTATCAAATGGGTGTTCCATTATGGCCATGATTTCAATATGTGTAAAACTATTATCAATCACATAATCAATCAATCTATCAGCCAATTCACGGTACGAATAAAATTCGCCATCTTCTTTCTGTTTCCATGTTCCTGGGTGCACTTCATAAATGGACATGGGTTTATGATAAATATTTTCCTTTTTCCTATCGGCTATCCACTTCGAATCTTGCCATTCAAAATTATCCAGCCTTTTAATGACCGAGGCTGTATTTGGTCTGACTTCCGAATAAAAAGCATATGGATCGGCTTTTAGGATTCGTTTATTTCCAGGTGTATGTATTTCGTATTTATATAGTTCCCCTTCTTGTAGTCCTGGTACGAACAACACCCAGATACCTGATCGCTCGATCCGTTTCATCGCATGATCTTTTCCGTCCCAATTATTAAAATTACCGACTACTGAAACTTGCTTGGCATGGGGGGCCCAAACGGCGAAGCGTACTCCTTCTTTACCTAATGATGTTACAATGTGTGCCCCAAGCATTTTATAGCTTTCATAAAGGGTGCCTTCATGAAACAAATACAAATCAAATTCGCTTGGATAAATCTCTTGCAGCTGGTCAATAATTGTACTCAATAAAACCCCTCCATCAGTATTAACTCGATAGTATTTTACCCATCCTTCCCCAGTTATTATATATATTCGATGAAAATGATATTAATCCTTCAAATGGAGGTGAAGTTATTGTTATAAATAGCCGTTTTTTTGTAAATTAAAACATTTTTTTAAAGAAAATAGACATTTTTTGTAAAAAAAAACATTATACCAATAAAAGCTCCCCCTATTTTTTGGAAAGAGCTTTAAGGTATCATGTATGAATGCTTCATGTTATTTGTTCAGTTCGATTCACGGAAGTCTTCGTCAAAAATAAATAGGATAATGAGACTGACCATGCCAAAGGAGTATTCTTGTTTGGAATATTACTGCCTCCTATATATAATTCGGGTACTTCCCAGTTTTCCGGTATGATCATTTTCGTTTTATCTATATATTCCTTAACTTTGTTCATCATTCCAAGTTCAAGGTAGCATAAGCCCAACCACGGAAGCCCGAAACACCATTCCGCTTCTTGACCGTCATTATAATAAAGGTCCTTTTCATATCTTATACAACCATTTGTTCTTTCAAGGCGCTCTGTGACATTTTTCAATATTTTAAGTGCTATTTCACGGTCTACCAGCCGATACGGATAAATTAAGGATAAAAGTGCTAAATCCGTCTCTTTTGAATAACTTTCCCTTGGAAGCAAGAAACGTAGAGTTTCTTCTCCCTTTTTAATCAGTTCTTCCTTGACGTTGACCAGCATTTTGACTGAATTCAAACCAGCAACACATGCACCTATGCTTGAAGCGTGGATTTCTATATTTTCTTCCCACATCCCGTTATCTTCCGACTGCCAATATTGCAGGCATTCCAAGTAATTGACCAACTTTTGAACAATTTGTAAATCACGTTGATTTCTCATCACCTTTTTACCCTGCCTATATCCTTCACCAACACCCCATAAAAAGGCACCTATCGCATCATTTTGGGCATGGCCCCACTCATCGGGCAGTTCTTTAAGCTCAGTGGAATACCTTGCATGGATATGTTCAAATAGAAACTGGGGTTTCTGTTCCGTATGAATATCTATCTTCCACTCATAGGATTGAAATAAGTCGAATAAAGCATGATATGCTTTCTCGTAACGATTGGATGGATCATTTAAAAAAGGCAATACTGTATAAACGACATCCCTTATCCAGACAAAATTATAATCATCGGAAACGCTTGCAGTATATGCGCCATTAGGAAGCCGCATGCGATCAAGAACCTCTAGTGCACCATTTACATTCATTAATTAAGCACCTCCATAATAATTTGCTTATTCCCATTGTTGACAGACTCTCATTTTCTAAACGTTTGTTGTTTCATTTTCAATTAGAAGCGCTTTCAATTCAGCTAACCAACACAATTTTTCAGAAGTACATTCACCTTAGTTTATGTAATCACTGCCCTTTTTGATAATCAAGCTTCCAATGTTCATTAAAAAGCGTCATTTGCCTAACCGAAACCAACTCAAAAAGCTACCGGTCATGACATATGTTCTTTGGAAAATAAAAACCCAGTAATGGCAATCCATTACTGGTTATATCGGCCTATCATTTAAATGTTTAGTATTTATTAAAAGAAAAATCGTAATATCATCAAGGAAAGCACGCCAATCATAACCGTACCCAATAGACTTCTCGTAAAAATGGCAACCAGGAAAGCTGGTAAAGCTGCGACCAAATTCAACGCATTATCCTTAATTGAAAAGACCTGTTCCGATAATAGAAGTTCTTGAGCCAATAACGCCGCCATTACAGCCACTGGGACATGCTTTAGCCAATCGATGCCCCACTTTGGAATCTCCATTTTACTAAGCAGTATCAAAGGAACGACTCTAGGTATGAAAGTTACAATCGAAATCCCTACAATGACAGCAAGGATATATCCGCTTATTTCCACCTGCCAATCACCATCCCTATCGTTGAAGCAACAACAGTTGCCACTATGACGCCAGTACTGCCAGGAAAGAAGAAACTTACTGCAACAACGATTAATATGCTGCTAAAAGCGACTGCAAGATCAATAAAAAAGTCCTTTTTACTTAATATTTGCAAAACTAAAAGGCCGATAAACATCGCTGGCAGGGCGAAGTCCATCCCATATTTTTCGGGATTTGGAATCCATTGGCCAAAGAAACCGCCGGCCATATTTGCAATGAACCAATTTAAATAGGCTGCAAGATTCAGGCCTAACATCCATTGAAAATCAAGTTGTTTCCTCTTCTGTGCCGTTGTGACGGCCACTCCAAACGTTTCATCAGTTAATAAAGCTCCGGTTATCAGGTTTTGTTTCAAACTTTGCTGCCTGAAATATGGAGCCAATGCAGCACTAAGTAATAGATGACGACTGTTAACAAAAAAAATCGTGAAAATTATGGCCGATACTGGATGACTTGCAGCTATCATCCCCGCAGCTATGAATTGACCAGACCCTGCATAGAGTAAAAGCGACATAAGTGCCACTTCAATCATACTTAATCCTGACGTTTTTTCGACGACCCCTGCAGCAAAACCGATACTAAGGTATCCCAATAATGTCGGAATGCAATCTCTTACTCCTTGCCAAAAGCCTTCCCCATCATTGACCTCGGAAAATCCATCGCTTTTCCATTCAGCACTATCCTGACTCATATAATTCCACCCTTGTTTTAATTAGTTCCTTCAATTGCTTTTCAACTTGCCAAGCAGAATTGGCAACTCACTATATATTTCGATGATCTCTTCTATCGGCATTCTAACTAAACCGCTGGAAGAAGGGGCAACGAATTCAATGGTCTCATTCAATGAAGGCTCTTCTTGCAGACCCCAAGAGATTTTTCGTAATTGACGATATTCCTGATAGACACCCTTGCCTACAAAACAGACGAGTTTAGGTTTATACTTTTCTATTTTCCTTTTTAATTGCTTCCTTCCTTTTATGTACTCTTCTTTAGTGATTTCGTCCGCACCCTTTGTAGGCCTGGAAACGATATTGGTAAAACCATAACCTAAATCCAATAAAGACGAGTCTTCAGTTGGTTCATATTTCCTTGGTGTCAACCCGGACTCGAAGAGGATTTTCCAAAAGCGATTGTTTGGATTCGCATAATGATGGCCAGTCTCGCCTGAACGAATGCTTGGATTGAAACCTACGAACAAAATATCCAAATCTTCTTTTAAATGATCAGAGATGCCTTCCATATTAAAACTCCTTTTAAAATTTGCTATTTAATCATTGTACAAAACTGAAATATATTTAACTACCTTTTCCGTCATTTTCACAACTTTTATTCAAAAACTTAAAACGTTTTGAAAAGAATGAACGATGATAGCTAAATAATATGGGTGAAAACATGACAACTTGAATATTAAAAAACCTATTGCTCCTAAAAAATGCCGTTCATAACTTCCGGGACACACTTCCAGAAATTATTTATAAAAGGTTTTTTACAGTTTACAAATGCCGCGGTTGCAGTTATTGAACCGGTAAAAAAACATATACAAAAATATCAAAGAATATTTCTTAAATGCAATGGATTGATAACCGATCTCTCTCCATTCCCCCTCACTGGAATTATTAAGAAAAATGAATATCCTCTGAATGCCAAAATCTATACTTACCAGGACAACTCGGCATAAAGCAAAAACCTGCATGCCTTTAATCAAAGCTTGCAGGGATTCAAAATTAAAAGATATCTCAATCTTCATGTAATCACCGTCGGAAACGGCAGCCAGCTAATGGACATTAAAGCATGTAGCTGTTAGCATCCAATTTTCATGTAAGAAAGAGTTCATTCATTTCACTGGGGAATCTAGAGAAAGTGAAAGTGCTACGGGGAGGGTTACTTTGGAAGCAATGGCATGCGAAAGACCCGTTATTTCTTGTGGAAATCACTGATATTTTGGACGGTGAATAAGCCTCCATCAACCAAATGCCGTTGTTCAAACAGACAGGGATTTAAATTCGATAGTAAAAAAAATATAATACCGCTTATTATATGAAAGTAAGTTCAATCATTTGAACTTAAAGCAGGCCATAAATTAATGGTTCTGCTGCTGTTCTAAAATTATTCAAATCTCTTACGATGGCTGACTTTATTAAAGGGGATACTATTGATTCTTTGTTAGGAGAATAGACTGGGGGCTTAAATCTCACGATGATAAAGACAGTTAAAAAAATGGGGCCAGAAAATAAATGAAACTATTAAATAGGATCAAGAACCTTTATTAAAACAGCAACAACTTTAAAGTGGGAATCCAATTTGGCAAATGACTTTACTCGTAGGTATTTATGTACCTACGAGTTTTTAAGTTACGTTTCTGAATATGCTTTTGTGTATATTCGCTTCTTTCAAGCTCGGGAATCAGGAAACATTCTGCCGTTGTTCGATATGATCATGTTTTCTCGTATTGGACATCTTATTGATGGTAAGAAGAATTCCAGAAAGCCATATAATCACGATGCCTGTATAGATATATATATGGGCTTCAACCGGAATCCATGTAGCTAATAATGTTCTTACATTGATTAAGATAATGAAACCACCCACTAAAACACCCATTAATTGAGCAGGAAGCATCCTGACGAGCCAGGCTGCAATTGGTGCGGCAACCACTCCACCAATTATCAACGCTACGACCCAAAGCCAATTGACAGCTTCCCATCCGAGCGAAATGATAAAACCAAGACTTCCGAAGATAGCAATGGCAAATTCACTCGTATCTACAGTCCCTACGGCTTTTCTCGCCGTCATTCCTTTTTTTGACAATAAAACGGGCGTTGCAATCGGTCCCCAACCGCCTCCGCCTGTTGCATCACAAAAGCCTGCAAAAAGGCCTAACGGAATGGATTGTTTTGCGGTCAATGGCTTTACGATTTCATTTTCCTTCGACGGTTTAAAAATAAATAAAAAGCGGAATAAAACGTATACACCTAGGCCAAATAAAAATATGGCAATATACGGTTTAGCTAATTCGGCTGGCAGGTTGCTCAGGAAACATGCACCTACAAATGCACCAACTGAACCTGGAATGATCAAGCGATAGACCATATTTTTATCCACGTTCCCAAACTTTATATGTGAAGCTCCGGATACTGCTGTGGTCACTACTTCCGATAAATGAACGGATGCTGATGCTACTGCAGGGGCGATCCCGAATGTCAGCAATAAGGACGTGGAACTCACTCCATACCCCATTCCAAGCGAACCATCGATTAATTGGGCTAAAAACCCGATAAAGGCCAAAACGATTAACTTTTTCATGACATTCCCCTTTTTTCATTAAAATAGAACCTATATAACATCACCCGATGGAACCGTTTGCCTTTAAAAATCATTTAGATTTCCATTAAGACACAAAGAGGCACCTAACCAAAATGAAATGACATGTTGGTTAGGTGCCTTCAGTTTTTCTGATCAGCCCAATGATATATTTTCTTCGGTTTCTACTGGTAAAAGCCTAGCTAAAAAACGATATCTTTCTTTCAGGGAATATTTATAAATATCCTCTATTGAATCTTTCAGTAACTTAGATTTTTCCTCTTTTGAAAATGAACCATTTTTTATAATCATCCTTGCTTCAAAAAGGAATTCAAGATATTCTTCATATGATTCATCATATACTTTACCTAGATCATTCCGAATTTTTTTTGCGAGTGTTGGGCTTGCTCCATTGGTAGAAACACTTATGGAAAGCATGCCTCTATTCAATGTCGCCGGTATATGAAAATTACCCAGCTCATGATTACTGATTACGTTCACCAACTGACTTTTGGATGCATTCTCGTACACTCGTTCATTAACTTCAGTCGAATTTGTTGCAACGATGATTAAAAACGCATCTTTATAGTCAGTTTCTTCCACTTCTTTAAGTAAAACTTGAATCTTACCTTCTTTCTCCAACAGTTGAAAACCTGTGCAAATCTCGGGGCTTACGACGGTCACTTCAGCACCAGCTTCCAATAATGGGCCCGCTTTAAAGTAACCTATTTTACCACCGCCGATGATGATACACTTTCTGTTCTCAATATTAAGCGTAATTGGATACATAAGCTCCCTCCCCACTCACTTCATGAATTCGTTCCGATATGGCTTGTTCAATCTTTGGGTGATAACCTAGATATCGGCAAAGTATGAAATTCTGCTTACCCTTTTTTTGAATCTTTTTTATTCCATTTTCGATGGACTGCATTAAGAGACCGGTAAACAATAGGTAAGGAATGATAAATACTAAGTTTGGTCGAGATTCCTCTGCGAATTCCAATGCTTCTCCAAAGCTTGGTGTAGCAGCTGTCAAATAACACTCTTGCACACGGATTTTTGGAAACCTGTTCCTTAGCAAATCGGCCAATCGAGACAAATCCCTTTTCACGTCGGGATCACTGCTGCCCCTTCCAACCAATAAAACTAAGGAATCCTCCGTAACCCTTACATTTGTTTCCTCCAACCGTTCCACTAAAATGTCAACCATTTTATCACTGACACCAATTGGCCTTCCGTATTTCAAGTCAACGGCTGGGTACCGTTCTTTCATTTTGTTCAATATGACTGGAATATCATGTTTTGCATGTACAGCTGTTAGCAATAGAACTGGAATGGCAATGATTCTTGTCGCACCTTTTTTTACGCATCGTTCGTACGCCTCTTCAATCGTAGGAGTTTCCAATTCCAAGAAGCAATACTCCTGAATGGAACTTGGCTGTGCTTGCATACAAACTTTAATAAAATCAATGGCTTGGGCTGAAGCTTCTTTAACACGGCTGCCATGGCAAATATATAAAATGGCTTCCATTAAAATGCCTCATTCGCCAACAAATTTTCGGTTTGTTTTCCTTCAAACCATTTGATTTTTTCTCGTAAATTAACGACATCGCCCACGACTATCATACAAGGATTCGAAATCTGTTCGTTATTGGCCGTTTCCACTACATTAGCCAAAGTACTGACAGCTGTTTTTTGCGTTTTTAATGTCCCCCAATGAATAAGGGCTACAGGAGTCTCTGGACTTTTTCCATGCTCCAAAAGTTTTCCTTGAATATATGGCAGGTTTTTAACACCCATGTAAATGGCTAATGTATCGATTCCTTTTGCAAGGGATTCCCACTTGATATTGTCCTCTTCATCCTTTTTCCGATGACCGGTAATAATTGCAAAAGATGAAGCATGGTCCCTATGTGTAACTGGAATTCCCGCATAAGCTGTAGCGGCGATACCAGCCGTAATTCCTGGAACGATTTCAAAGCTCACGCCACTTTTGGCAAGGGCTTCCGCTTCCTCCCCGCCTCTCCCAAAGACGAATGGATCGCCGCCTTTCAAACGGGTGACTATTTTTCCCTTTTTTGCATATTTGACCAGGAACCGATTGATGGTATCCTGCTGCAATAAATGATAATCCGGCAGTTTACCGCAATTAATCAGCTCTACACCGTCTTTTGCATGATTCAAAAGTTCTTTATTGACAAGTCGATCATATAAAATGACATCAGCTTCTTGAATGCATTTTAATCCTTTTAATGTAATTAAATCTGGATCTCCGGGACCGGCTCCTACTAGATATACTTTCCCCATTTATGCAACCTGCCTTCCCTTAGAGAATCGTTTCGAATTCCGATAAAACGAAACCTGCTCCATTTTTAATTTTCTTTTTTTCATATAATGAGATGTCATCCACTTCAGGCATTTTCAAAAAATGTTTTTCCAGCTCGATATCAACAAGTTCAAACGCCTTTTCATCCGAATCGGCAACAATGATGACATGGATTGGTTTTTCCTTGATAGTGACTTCGAAACGGTATAGATTCATGGATTGCTTACCTTCCCCTATTAAACGGCCACTTCCGTTAATATATCATCAAGCTTACTTTGTAACTGCGATATCCCTACCCTTTCCACAAAATCAAGAAAGGTTTCTGATAGAAGTTTTGTTTCTTTGAAAAATAGGATCAGTTCTTTCAGAACATGATAGAGCTGTTCAGCTTCCACTTTTCCTTTAAGTTTTTCATTGAACTTACCGCCTTCATTCAGCGTTCCTCCGACGTATATCTCAAAAGCTTCGACCATCTTTTTGTCCTGGTTTTTCATTTTTATGCCTTGAAGCCCTATTTCAGCGATGGCTCTTTGACCGCAATTATTCGGACAACCGACCATATGCATCCTTACAGGTACATCGAGATCTATTTCCTTGTCCAATGATTCAGATATGGTCCTCATTCGTTTTTTTGTTTCAACGAGTGCCAGGTTACAATACTCGATGCCTGTACAAGAAACGGAATAACCAATGAATTTTTTTGGTTGATATGGAAATCTTTCAAAGATGGATTCCTGTTTTAATTCCTCAAGTTTTGCATCCGGCACATTTGGAATGATTAGATTTTGAGAATTACAGTTTCGGATTTCACCATTTCCATATCTCTTCGCAAGTTCGGCAAACTCAATCACTTCGTCTGGATTTAGACGACCAACTGGTATATTGACTCCAACATAATTCAGACCATCTTGCTTTTGTTTATGGATGCCGTAGAAATAGCCTGCATTCCATCCCTTCACCGCACTTTCACCCTTTTCAGGAAGCGGACCGGTGTACTCCAGCAATTTTTCCTTGAATTGTTCAGGACCCCAATCAGCGACAAGGAATTTCAAACGCGAGCGATGACGTTTTTCACGGTACCCAAAGTCACGGAATATCGTCGTGATGGCGGCCGCTACTTCGACTGTTTTTTCAGGTAAAATGAATAAGTCAAGTTCTTCTGCCAGCATCGGAACGGAGGATAGCCCACCGCCTACTTTCACGTGAAAACCAACTTCCGTTACTCCATCAATTACTTTAGTGGCTGGATTGAATGAAACACAGTTGATTTCAGCATTTGAAGCATTATGGATATTAGCACTAATGGACATTTTATATTTCCTAGGAAGGTTCGAATAGTCTTCGTTAAGGCGGAAATACTCAAATACATCATAAAGTACTTCGCGTGTATCAAAAAGTTCGTCAGGATCGATGCCTGCCAATGCATTACCGATGATATTACGTGTGATATCACCACATGCACCGGCCGTAGTCAGTCCAACCTTTTCCAAACGGTTTAAGATATCCGGGACTTGTTCGATGGTCAACCAGTGGAATTGAATGGCTTGACGGGTTGTAATATCATATACATCCCTCCCATAATCTTTAGCGATGTTAGCTAGAGTTATCTGTTGATCATAAGACAGGATACCTCCGGGAATAACGACACGCATCATCCAGTAACCAGCTTCTTTTGGCCGTTGCAGGTATAGACCTGCCCACTTGAACATATCCCAATTCTCTTTAGGGATGGAATCAAAACCATTTGCAGCGTAATGTGGAATATCAGCGAATATCTTCAATCCGTCTTTTTCCAATTTCCAGATTTCCGTTTTATTTTTAGCGATTAGTGGATTTTCCGACCAAAATTTCTCGTAAACCATTACATTTCCTCCTTGATTAGATCGCTTTCTTTGCTGTCAAATAGCCGATTACCTGTTCAACGCACTCTTCAATGCTATATTGGTCGGATTCTAAAATGATTTCCGGTTGTTCTGGTTCTTCGTAAGGAGAGTCGATTCCGGTAAAATCTTTAATGATTCCTTTACGCGCCTTGTCATAAAGACCTTTTGGATCACGCACTTCGCACTCTTCGATCGGACACTTTATGTATACTTCAATAAACTCCCCTTCTTCGAGTAAATCACGTACAATCTGCCGATCTGCCCTGAATGGGGATATGAAGGCGGTCAATACGAACTGCCCACTATCCACGAATAACTTAGAAACCTCACCGATTCGCCTAATATTCTCGGTTCGATCCTCTTCAGAAAAACCTAAATCTTTGTTTAAACCGTGGCGGATATTATCACCATCCAAAACATAACTTCGAATATTCCGATTATATAACTCTTTAGCGACCGCGTTAGCAATCGTTGATTTTCCGGATCCCGAGAGCCCTGTAAACCATAGAACTGTGCTTTCATGCCCGTTTTGCTTCCGGCGGAGCTCCTTGGTCAATGACGTTTCATGCCAAGTGACATTCGTACTTTTACTCATATAATAATCCCCCTCTTCATGTGATCCTTCAATTTATGTCCAATCAGTTAAAAACTTCATTCTTTTTTAGACCTTCGATCAACACCTCGATGACCTCTTTACGGCTAAAGGTAGCTGGAGGAATTTCTCCATTACGCAACATTTCCCTAACCTTCGTTCCAGACAGGATGACATGGTCTTCCTTCCCGTGCGGACAAGTTTTAGCGGAAGCCATATTGCCACATGCTTTACAGTAAAAACTATGTTCAAAGAATAATAACGTGATCCCTAACTCATCGGCGTTAAAATTCCCAAAGATTTTTTGAGCATCATATGTGCCATAATAATCGCCCACACCCGCATGATCACGTCCGACGATAAAATGGGTGCAACCATAATTTTTACGGACCATCGCATGGAAAATGGCTTCTCTAGGTCCTGCATAACGCATGGCAGCAGGGAAAACTGCAAGAGAGACGCGATCCTTAGGATAATATTTTTCAAGCAGCACTTTATAACTTTCCATTCTTACATCTGCCGGAATGTCATCGGATTTAGTGGCACCTACGAGAGGATTTAAGAATAAGCCGTCGACAATCTCCAATGCTGTCTTTTGAATGTATTCATGTGCACGGTGAACAGGGTTCCTCGTTTGGAAACCAACAACCGTTTCCCATCCTTTTTCAGCAAAAGCTTTCCTTGTCTCGACCGGGTCCAGATAATTAGCTTGAAATAGCGGACGTTCTATTCTCTTAATCAACTTTATTTCCCCGCCGACATATACATCACCGCGGTTATATAAATTTTTCACTCCGGGATGCTTCTCATCATCCGTTTGATATACTAATGTCGCTTCCAATTGCTTATCCGGAGTGTAAATATCGGAAACGGTGAGAACCCCGTATGTTTCACCTTCATGAGTCAACTTTACTTCTTCACCTATAGTAAGGGTTTCTGCAGTTTCTTCGGTCAAAGGCAGCGTAATCGGGATGCTCCATACATGTCCGCTACTAAGCCTCATATCCTTGACCACTGCCTCATAATCACTTTTTGTAAAGAATCCTTTAATCGGACTGTAGGCACCAGTGCCTATCAATTCAAGATCACTCAAAGCAATTTCATCGATTTCGATTGATTTTGTTAATTTACTAAAATCATATTTTGGTTCCCAAAGATCAATTAATGTTCCTCCGTGCGGTAAACTGATTGTCATGCTAAATTCCCCCTATGGTTTCTATTTATTTATGATAAATGCAATCCGCATTCCGTTTTTTGGGCTCCTTGCCAACGGCCTGAGCGTAAATCATCTGCATTGAATGCAGGTGCTGTACACGTTTTACATCCAATGCTCGGATATCCATTATCATGCAGGATATTATATGGAAGTCCGTTTTTGTGGGCGTAGCGCCAAACATCTTTCCATGTCCAATGTATGAGTGGACATACTTTAACTGACTTGAACTTATTATCCTTATTGATATACTCGGTTAAGGCCCTTGTTTCGGATTGCTCCCTCCGCAGTCCCGAAAGCCAGGCTGTTGCCGTTGAAAGCACATCGGTAAGCGGTATGATTTTACGGATGTTACAGCACTTATTGGAATCACTAAGCCATAATTCATCCCCATATTCCGCTGCTTGCTCCTCAAGCGTCAAGGCCGGTTTCTTCATTTCGATCAAAAGCTTTGGATAGCGCTTTTTCACTTGCTCGATCAATTGGTAAGTCTCCTCAAAATGAACATCTGTATCAAGGAAAACAATTTTTGCCGAAGGGTTGACCTTCGCCAATAAATCCGTAAGCACGATGCCTTCAATACCAAAACTGCAAGCATAAATCAGTTTGCTTCCATAATGGTCATTCGCCCATTGCAGAACTTCCAAAGCACCTTTTGTTTCACTGTCTTCAGGAAATACAGGGAATTCCCCTGTATTGAAATTTTCATAGTTTATTAATCCAGCCAACTTTGTAGCCCCCTCTAAAAACTTGCTGTATCAGGTTAGAGTAACTGTTGATCAATACCCGTTTAAACTTCCCCAGTTTATTTGATTCTAGGAAAAAGAGACGAATCTAACCAATACTCTCTTTATATCAGTTAAACCCGCCTCTAGTTTTTCTAGTCAGCAGATACCTTATTTAATTCTTAATTTTTCATTTCTTTCCATTTGAATGATTTTACCATCCTGGACAATAAGTGTAATGGATCCATATTTCATTGAATTAAGCATTTCTTGAAGTCGTTCAAATATTTCTTCAAGCTGATTCTCTTTTTCCAAACCAGTTCCTCCTTTAAGAAAATCCGCGAATATTTTATTTTCAACGCTGATTAAAAAAATTTCTTAGATTTATATAATTCCATACAACCTTACATTGTTATGGTTTGCCTCAAAAAAAACAAAAATCTTTCCATGATGGAAAGATCCCAAGGTAAATATCTTTACCTTATCTTCCAAAATGATTAACATTTTGTTGGAGGTAGCACCTTGCATCCATCATGCAGGTTGCTGGACTTCAAAGGGCCAATTCCCTCCGTCGCTCTGGATAAGTTTTATTATTTTAAATATTAACATATATTTAATCCTTGTCAATGGAGTTTTCTTATAAAATAACTTGGTTTAATATTATGGATGAACTGTTATTTTTATACACACTATTCAATTTATGATTTTATGTTCATATAAATAAGAAAATAGACTTGTCTTTTTAGATAAGGTCTCCAAAAAAATAAGTCTATTTTCATAAAAAGCCTATTATTGTCGTATATCCTTACTTTAAAAAAATTCTCGAATTTCAGTCCTTTTGAAGAGGGGATTACTTGAAGTCATTAATTTCTTAACTGTATCGCTTCTACAAATTCTTGAACTTGACTCTGGACGCGATCAATTAAATGCGAATCATTAATCGGTTTTTCTGAATTCTGTTTATCTATTTCCTTATCAACAAAATAAATGCCCTGCAGCGGCTCGCCTTTTAATATTGAAATTAATGGTTTAAGCGCATAGTCAATCGCCAATAGATGCCTGTTACTTCCACCAATCATGATTGGCAGAACTGGCTTACCCTTAAAAGCACCTTCTGGCAGCAAATCAATCAAGGCTTTCAATACACCTGTATAAGAAGCCTTATAAACCGGTGAACCAATAATAATTCCTCTAGCTGCTTGAATTCTCTCTGAAAGCTTTAAGATATCTTCGCTATTATATTTCCCTTGAAATAAATCATCTGCTGAGAAATCCGTAATTGAGAAATAAGCTGTGGTAAATCCTTCGTTTTCGACTAATGATTGAATATGTTTTAGTGAAATGTCCGTTCTTGATGGTATAGCAGGACTTCCTGATAAAATTACGATATCGCTCATTTAAAACCCCTCCTATGTTACATGTTTTAAAGATAAAATCTTCGTAAAGCATTTCGTGCAGCATGATTTTATCGTAATAGTCTGAAAAATATAAGTCAAATCTTACACTCGGGTTTAATGAATTCACTAGTTGACTTCATCGACTCTGAATGAAAATAAAACGGTCATATTTGCGGCTTGATGCTCATGCCCTTCAATATGACCGTTTCATTATGTATGATTTTGTTTACCATGAATACCATATACCAAAAGTTGAGCAATGCTCTTAATTCGTTCAGAAGTAAAATATGGCTCCTTTTTTTGTTGATGGATCTCATAATGTGTGGATAATGCCAATGTAAAAGAAATGATCCCCACATTAAATAGGATAATATCAGAGATATATTGTATCTCTCCGCTATCTATTCTCTTCTGTATTTCAATATGCTTGGCATTTGGCTTGAAAATCTGATCTACATATTGCTTTGAAATATCTTGATCGAATTGTGTTTCCCTAAATAATATCGAAAACTGTTCTTTATTTTCAAGAATTTTTTTTATCATGGTGCAAACATGATTCTCAACTAGTTCATCCGTAGATAGATGGCTAGTCCCATCTTCGGATTCTTCTTTTTCATTAGGGGTAATTGTAGCCAAAAGCAAATCTTTTTTGCTGTCAAAGTATTTATAAATAGTAGCTTCGGAAACATTGCAAGCAGAGGCAATTTCATTCGTTCTTGTCATGTCAAAACCTTTAGTGGCAAAAAGAGTCCGGGCTACATTTATGATTCGTTCTTTGGTTTGCTGCCCTTTTTTCAAAAATATCAACCTTCTTTTATAAAGATAAGACCGGTTTCACCAATCTATTTTCCATGATATCTCGATGGTATCAATCGGTCAACATATTACCTTTGATCTATTAGAATTCAATATTCCCATATATCATTAATAGAAAACATCGTCTGATTGGGACGATGTTTTCTCTTTCAGAAAATCACTTAAAAGATGCATAGCCATCATCGACCATGACTACACTTCCATTGATTGCATCCGCTTCCTCTAACGATAATAGATAGACGGCATTTGCAATGGCTTCTGGCTTAATTAATTTACCGCGCATTTGACTTGCATTCAATTTATCGATGATTCCCATATCTTTATAGCCTTGTATGATAGGAGTGTCAACCCCGCCTGGCGCAATGCCCACTACGCGTATGCCATAAGCACCCAATTCCAAAGCTGCTGTCTGTGTCATCATTCTTACAGCGCCTTTAGTTGCCTGATAGGCAAAAGTCCCATGGGAAGCTAAGTAGCCAAACACGGAAGCGGTATTTATAATGACTCCCTTGTTATCTAGCTCCTTCATTTTCCGTCCTGCTGCCATGATTCCAAAGGCAACTCCGTGCTGGTTCACTTCAATCGTTTTGAAGTAACCCTCCATATCTGATCGAGGATCATACCGCCTGCACCAATGCCGGCATTATTAAACATGATATCGATCCTTCCATATGTTTGCACTGCTTTATTGATTAACGATTCAACATCTTCCTGCTTAGATACATCCGTTTTAACAAAAATGGCCTCTCCACCATCCGCTTTTATCTGTTTAACAGTTTCCTGTCCCATTTCTTCATTAAAATCCGCAACGACGACCTTATCCTCCTTTGCTGCGAATTTCAAGCATGTTGCTCGGCCAATTCCGCTTGCTCCTCCTGTAATAACTGCAACTCTTGCTGTCATTTCCATTCACCTCTCACCACTAAAAATTAAGTAAGTGATTACTTATTTTTTTCATTATAAAAGTAAAGAATATTGAATTCAAGCAATATGTATTTTTATAGTGTTATGAGCATTCAAAAATTGAAGCTGTCCTATTAATAGGACAGCTTCATTTGTTTAGCAGGTTTTCAATTCGACCTTACTTACGGAGGTCTTCACCATTTCAATGAAAAGTTGCAGAAAACGATCATCACCTGTTAATTCTGGATGAAACGCACTGACAAGGACATGGTCTTGTCTTGCAGCCACTACATTCTCTTCATAAACAGCCAATATTTCTACACCTTCTCCAATTCCATCAGCAAATGGCGCCCGGATGAATACAGCCTTATAAGGGTCTTCCATTCCTTTGATTGATAGTTCAGCCTCGAAACTATCCCGTTGACGTCCAAATCCGTTCCGTTTCACGGAAATGTCCATTAGTCCAAGATAGGCCTTCTCATCGCCAGTCAATTCATTGGCCGCCAATACCATCCCTGCACATGTACCGAAAATAGGTTTTTTACCTTCGAAGAAAGTTTTGATCGGCTCCATAAATCCATAACGATCCATTAGCTTCCTCATCGTGGTGCTTTCTCCGCCTGGAATGATCAAGCCATCGATTTCCAGCAACTGTTCCGGTTTTTTTACTATAATTGCTTGTTCGCCGGCAGCTTTGATTTGGTTCAAGTGTTCTTCAACTGCTCCCTGTAATCCCAAAACACCGATAGTTATCATATTACCATCCACGTTCCTGCATCCGTTCTGCCGGAGCTAGTTTGGAAATATCAATTCCTTTCATTGCACTGCCCAACTCTTTGGATAGGCGGCCAATCAATTCATAATTGGTGAAATATGTAGTAGCTTGAACGATTGCCGATGCGAATTTTTCTGGATTTTCAGATTTAAAAATACCAGAACCCACGAAAACGCCATCTGCTCCCAATTCCATCATCAGTGCTGCATCTGCTGGAGTGGCAATTCCGCCAGCTGCAAAGTTAACTACAGGCAATTTACCTGTGCGTTTGATTTCTCTTAAAATTTCATAAGGGGCCCCAATATTTTTTGCCTCTGTCATTAATTCATCATCACTCATGATGCTCACTTTACGAATTTGTGACTGTACCTTTCTCATATGACGCACAGCTTCCACAATATTCCCAGTACCTGGTTCTCCTTTTGTACGAAGCATTGATGCTCCTTCACCAATACGGCGTGCAGCTTCGCCTAAATCACGGCATCCACAAACGAAAGGTACGGTGAAATCACTTTTTAGAATATGGTATTCTTCATCAGCAGGAGTCAGCACTTCACTTTCATCGATATAATCGACTCCCATGGATTCAAGTACCCTTGATTCAACAATATGGCCAATCCTTGCTTTAGCCATGACCGGGATGGACACTGCATTCATTACTTCCTCGACAATTCGCGGATCTGCCATTCTAGCTACCCCGCCAGCCGCACGGATGTCGGAAGGAACCCTTTCCAATGCCATGACAGCGACAGCACCTGATGCTTCTGCGATTTTTGCTTGTTCAGCGTTAATGACGTCCATTATTACGCCACCCTTTTGCATTTGTGCCATTCCTCTTTTTACTGTGTCAGTTCCTAATAATTTTTCCATTTCTCTTCCCCCTAATATTTGCATTTTTTAGATTTGTTAGATTTAGTATAAAAAATAGTTGACCGCATTGAAAGTGTCAGTTTTAATAAATTTAATGGGGTCAGTATTAATTTTTTATAAAAGGTGGAAACAAAATGAATATGCTTTCTTGTGATTTAAATCGGTTAAGTGAAATACCTTTGTACGAACAATTATATTCACATATTAAAAAAGAAATCATTGATGGCCGTCTTCTTTACGGTACAAAGTTACCTTCCAAACGGAAATTGGCAGAGTTCCTTCAAATAAGTCAAAATACTGTCGAGACTGCATATGAACAATTGACTGCTGAAGGTTACGTTGAAGTCATCCCAAGAAAAGGGTACTATATTCAAACATTCGAGGATTTAGAGTATACACAAGCTAACCAAGTATCCTTGGAAAAAAACAATCATAAAGAAGGGGAATTACTGTATCATTTTCATCCCAGCCAAATTGACACGGAACACTTCCCATTTGAAAAATGGAGAAAATACACGAAAAGCAAAATCGATGAATCACATCAAGATCTTCTTTTACTGGGGGATTCTCAAGGGGAATATGAACTACGATGTGAAATTGCCCATTATTTGTATCATGCACGTGGCGTACAATGTGTTCCCGAACAGATCATCATTGGTGCAGGAATGGAGATTTTATTGCAGCAGCTTGTCCTTCTATTCGATAAAAATGCCATCTATGGTGTTGAAGATCCTGGGTATCACTTGATTCACCGGATTTTACGCAGCTACCCAAATGAAGTCCATCCCCTTCAAATTGATGAAGAAGGCGTAAAGGTTAACCAAATTGAAGATTCAAAGATCGACGTCGTGTATGTCACTCCCTCACATCACTTCCCAAATGGGACGATCCTATCCGTTAACAGACGGACGCGATTGTTGAACTGGTCCCAAGGGGCAACAAACCGCTATATTATCGAAGACGATTATGATAGTGAATTTCGTTATAGTGGAAAAACAATTCCTTCCTTACAAAGTATGGATGCTGGTGAAAAGGTGATTTATTTAGGGTCGTTTTCCAAATCATTGATGCCATCGATTCGGATCAGTTATATGGTTCTTCCCGCTCCATTGTTACAAATCCATCAACAGGAATTATCTTTTTACCATTCCACCGTTTCTCGGATTGATCAGCATGTGTTAACACAGTTCATGAAGGAAGGGGATTTCGAAAAGCATTTGAATCGAATGAGGAAAGTTTACCGTCGCAAATTGGATAAAGTGATTGATCTGTTTAAACCACATAAGCAAATAAAGATCATTGGTGAACGGTCAGGATTGCATATCGTCCTCATCGTTAAGAACGGCATGGATGAAGAGACACTTATTCAAAAGGCAAATGAAAATCATATTAAAATTTATGGACTATCGACATATTCTATTGAAAAAATTGACGAAAACCCTCCAAAAATCATATTGGGCTTTGCAGGGATCCCTGAATCCGAATTGGAAAAGGCCATTCACCTTTTATTGTTCTCATGGGGTTTATAAAGAAAAAAGAAGTTCACTTTCGTGAACTTCTTTAAGTTTGTCGAACAAAATGAGGTCCCTTTCATGATTTTAATACAAGACTTTTATTTGTGATGAAACCACAATAGGTTGAAGAAATTTGCGAGACTCCTGCCGAATGTATTCCAATACTCATTCCTAATTTCCGGTTGAATCGTCAGCATTCGAATATTTTTTTAAAAAAGCTCCTTGTATTCATCACTCGCAAGCATTCTATAAACTGCAATAAAGATTTCAATTTTCACTTTTTACGAATAATCAGCTTAGAAAGTTAAATTCACTTTTAATTTCCCTCGCACGCTATTAATAAACCAAATTTCCTCAGCGTTATTTAGGTCATCCTTTGAAATGGGTTTTTCTTTGATTTCCTTCTTCCTGATCAAGTCTTGACGAAATGTTCCAGCAAGGAGACCTGAGTCCACAGGAGGGGTATAGAGGTCACCATTTAACTTCACCACTACATTTCCGTTCGTGAATTCGGTGATGAATCCTTCTTCATTCCAAAGCAGAACATCCTGGAAGTCGGGATTATTCATTTGAAAGCCTTCATATACATCACGATTGGTGGTCTTATGAAATAGAAATGGATTTGCACTTGATATTGGAGTTTCAGCCAAGATGGCCGTAAATTCTGAATCAAGGGGCTTGATTGCTTGTCCGGAGACTTCAATTTCACCATTTTCATTAAGTAGTACCCTTACCTTTTGCAACGTCCCATGGTTTAATTCCGCATACTTTTGGAGTCGATCTCTTACATACAATTCAGAGAATCGGTAATTGAAGTAATCAGCGGATTGTTTCATCCGATCGATATGATCATTCAACAAATAATATTCGCCATCCTTAAGTTTCATCGATTCCAATAGTTTGTAAGCAGGCCTTTCCACCGTCAATAATTTGGCTTTTAAAAAAGCTTCGTCATATTCTTCCAATAACTCGGAATCCCAAGTGATTCCCCCGCCTACCCCATACTCAGCTTTCCCTGTTGCCTCATCGATCACGACTGTACGAATCGGTACATTAAAAACGGCTTCGGATTCAGGGGTGATAAACCCGATTGCACCGCAATAAACTTCACGTGGTGAATTCTCGATATCAGCGATGATCTCCATCGTTTTTATTTTAGGTGCACCTGTTATCGATCCACATGGAAAAAGTGCCTTGAATATATCAATGATTGTTGTTTCGGGATTCGTATCGGCTGTAACCGTGGATGTCATTTGCCAAACGGTCGGATATTTTTCAATTGCCTTAAGCTGTGGAACCTTGACGCTTCCAGGTTCTGCAATCACTCCCAAATCATTTCTGAGCAAGTCCACAATCATGTAATTTTCAGCCTGATTCTTTTCCGAGGCTGCTAACCAGTCTGCATTGAGCTGATCCATTTTCAGTGTCGTTCCCCGTTTTACCGTTCCTTTCATTGGACGAGTAATCAGCTGACCATCTTCCCAACGGAAAAACAACTCGGGTGAAGCCGATAGGATTCGATGTGTCCCCACATTCAAATATGCACTATAGTTCGAGCGTTGGGCTCTCTTCAAGCGATTAAAGAAAGCGAAGTCATCTCCTTCGAACTGGGATTGCAAACGCATCGTATAATTGACTTGATACGTATTGCCTTTCTCGATTTCGGATTTTATTCTTTGAAACCCGGAATGATAGGTATTTGAATCCGTTTCTGATTGCCATTCAGCTAAATTAAAAGCCCCTGTCATTTTTTCAGGTAATTCTTCTTCCGGTTTATCAAAAATCCCGAACCATAATAACGGCATCTTGGCTCCATCTTTTACTTTAAAAGATTTTTCAAAAGCAGGTGCCGCTTCATAGGAAACATATCCCGCTGCATAATGCCCCTGTTGAATCGCTTCCTGGACTTTTTGGAATTGGGGAAGGACATCCCCAATTGAATGGGCGGTGAACACTTTTTTCGGGTTCGTAAAATAAAGAGGCCGGCTGTCACCTTGTTTATCTGTGAAGTGAAATATTAAGGATAAAGGATCTTCTCTTTTCATTCTTCTCTCCTAACTTTGTTTATGAAGACAATCGGTATGTATTTTATAAAAAAGCTTGCAGACACGTAATCTGCAAGCTCATTCTTTGACACTTATTTCATTCCAGTAACTTCTGCAATGATTTCATAAGAACGAAGGCGTGCATCCTGATCATAAATGGCAGAGTTTATAATCATTTCATCCGCCTGTGTTTCATTTAAAAATGACTGCAACTGCTCTTTAACCTCTTTTGGATTTCCTATAATGGAAGCGTTCAGCTGCTTCATGACAATGGCCTTTTCATATTCTGTCCAAAGGCCTTCCATCGTATCAACTGGAGGAGCAAGTTGACCAGGCGTGTTCCGTATCAAATTCAAGAACTGCTGTTGATAAGATGTAGCAATCCTTTGCGCTTCTTCCGTAGTATCAGCTGCAAATACATTGATACCAACCATGACATAAGGTTTATTGAGAACGTCGGATGGTTGGAAATTATTGCGGTAACGAGCTAAAGCTGGTTGAGTATTTTCAGGGGAAAAATGGCTTGCAAATGAAAATGGCAATCCCAGCTGTGCTGATAATGCTGCACTGAAGCCGCTTGAACCAAGCAGCCAAATCGGGATATCCTGTCCTTCGCCAGGTATGGCGCGAACACGATTATGTTTAGAATCCGCATCTAAATAGCTACGGAGCTGTGCCAATTGTTCAGGAAAATCCTGTCCGTTATTACGTACATCACCCCGGAGTGCCATGGCTGTAAATTGGTCGCTTCCCGGAGCACGCCCCAGTCCTAAATCTATTCTACCAGGATACATTGCTTCCAATGTTCCAAATTGTTCTGCGATAACCAGCGGTGCATGATTCGGTAGCATTATGCCTCCAGATCCCACACGAATCCTTTCCGTCCTACCTGCAACATAGCCTATAAGCACTGACGTTGCAGAGCTTGCAATCCCAGGCATGCTATGGTGTTCTGCAACCCAGAAACGGTTGTAATTCCATTGCTCCGCATGTTTAGCTAATTCTACTGTATTTTTAAAAGCTCCCGAAACTGTACCACCCTCAACGATAGAAGCCAGATCCAGAACGGAAAAAGAAATGTCGCTAAGTTTTTTTGCATGTTGATCAGCATTCATATCTTCATCTTCTTTCTTTCAATTATGATTAATTGGACGCAAAGCCATCATATAGAAAATGTACACAAAATGCACTTAAAATGCTCGCACGGATTAACTGTTAAGAATTTCCCTGGCAATCAAACGAAACGAATTAAGCCGATCCTCCAACTTATGAGTGATGGTTATCAGCATGATTTCATCTGCTTGATATTTCTCCTGAATCTCCAAAAGATGATACTTCACTTGTGAAGGCGTACCATAAATCAGTTTTTTATCCATGGTCTCCATCAATGCTTTTTCTTTTTCAGTCCAATCATGGTTCCTTACTTCTTCTATACTTGGAACCTGCTTTCTTTCCCCTTGTCCACTTTGAATTTTCCATAGAATGTTGCTAAGAGCGATTTCTTTCGCACGTTCCTCCGTTTCTGCGCATATGGCCGAAACCGTAACGATCGTTTTAGGTGCTTTAAGTAACCCTTTTGTTTGAAAGTCCTCACGGTACTGGTGAAAACTCTGCACGCCATCACTTTCACTCATGAATTCACCAAACGCATATGCAGTTCCATTCTCAGCGGCAAGTTTTGCACTTTTCCCGCTTGTTCCCAATATCCATGGTTCAGGCGGTACCATTGGGATAGGAGCAGCTGAGACATTTGAAAAAGGATGTTCTTTCGGAAATTCATCTCTTAGAAAATACAACAGTTCTTGAACAAGTTCTGGCATTTTGTAAACATTCTGAAGAAAATTATCGGATAATGCCATCGTTGCTTCGGCAGATCCACCAGGAGCACGCCCCAGTCCTATATCAATCCGTCCTGGGAAAAGTGTTGCAAGCATATTATAAGTCTCTGCTATCCTATATGGCTTATAATGCGGAAGCAGCACTGCCCCTGATCCAATCCGGATTTTTTTTGTTTGTGCACCAATGTAGCTTATCAAAACCTCTGGAACGGAACAGGCCAATCCCGGCAGATCATGATGTTCAGTTAACCAGATTCTGCTATAACCAAGTCTATCCCCTTCTTGCGCTAGTTGTAATGATGCCTGCAATGCTTCTTGTGCTGACTGTCCGGATGCAATTGGGGATTGATCCAAAATGCTCAGTTTCATTTTGTTACCGCCTTTCTTGCCTTTCGTAACTTAATGGTAAATCATAACTAGTCGAAAGTCGCTTGAAAAGCTTGCTTTGTTTTTTTAGTTTGCAGCCTTTAACGGAAATTATAAGGAGTTGAAACTAAATTGGGGAGTAGAAGTGAATAATATATTCTAGCGAGGTGTTTGATATAATACATTAATTGTGCAGGTGACTTAAGGAGTCATTTCATCACTTATTCTATCGAGGTTTTTTTTGAATAAACACAAATGAAGAAAAGCCCTTTTTAAGGGCCTTTCCGAAGCTATTCACTTTTTTTGAATTGAGATAGTAATTCATCCGCCATTATTTGCGAATCCAAACGAGCCGCTATAAACGGGGGCTGGACCCGATTATTGGACTCTACGGGCAAACCTAGCCAGACAACTCTTTTATCAAAGATGATAAAGGAAAAAGAAACAGGTGAACAAATAAAATGATCAGCGCTGATATCAGGGTTTCTTTTTGCTGAAATGATCGTCAATTTCACTGCAGGGTTTCGTTTCATTAAATATTGCTGCCATTCTTCTGACAAACTGTTCAAATCCGGAACAGCGATAACCATCTCTTGTTTTGTTGATTCAACATCTTCCTGAAAGTCCCCCAATTTACGGGCATGCATCCATTTCAATCTCGGGTGCTGGTGTTTAACCCATTTTCCAATGTCTTTCTTTGATACAATCTGATCATTTTGAATTTGATGATCAACAAGCTGACGAAGTGTTTTGCTGCGATAAACGTGTTTGTTAACAAATGAAGTGTCACATACATGTACGAACTTACCCTTAGTCCTTGTTATGGCTACATTAATGAGCCTTTCACTTTCTCTCCCTGTCAATAACATTCCAGCCCTGTTTTGCGGATAACTATCAACAGTGTCAAAGATCATCATCTCACGTTCACTTCCTTGGAAACGATGTACAGTTGCAGCGATGATATCCGCCGTTTGCCGTTCTTTCTCATATAAATCATCCAATAGTTTTTCCATCAAGTCTGCCTGAGCACGGTAAGGGGCAACATAACCAATTGACCTTGATCCGCCCATATAAGCTTCATGAATCAGTTGAAAAGATAAAAGCAATTGCCATAAATTCATTCTAGAGTGGGATGTCCGTTCAGTGATGCAATATTCCCCTGCTAAGCTAGTATCAAGAAGTACTGCTGCCTTATTGGCAAACGGTTCCGACAGCATTATGCCCTCCCTGCTAGTCGCAACACTTTTATGATCGCCAACAAAATTGTTATAGACGACACGATTAGTGAATGCTGAAATATCCGGATGCATGCGGCGCTGTTCCTTTAATAGGAATAAATGAGGATGGAGTTCTCCTTCTTCAACAGACTGGGCGACGTCGGCCCGATGAAATATGTCTTCCTTCAGCCAAAGTTTCACGAGGGAATCACGAGCCGAAGCTATAGGTGGCAATTGTTTGAAATCACCACAAACGATAATATGTTTGGCTAACGCTGCAGCAAAAGCTACCTGAGGTACGTAAGCCATACTCGCTTCGTCCAAAATAACCAGATCATACTCTTTTTGATAAACCGTTTCATCATTTGCGGCTTTAGCTAAGGTCGTCCCGATAACTTTTGCTTCTTTTACGAATTGAATCTCTTTTTGGCGGATTTTCTCCAAGACCTTGGCCAGCTTTTTCTCTATCTCAATTAATTGATCTGTATCCCTTTTACTGAATGACCCTGCCAAGTCATACTTTAATAGACGTTTCTCTTCGCCAAGCTCTTCTTTTTCTTTAACTAATGTCGGTTCATGTTTACCTAATAATTGCCCTGTAACAATATCATCATGGATGGCTAGTGATTCACCGATTTGAGATCCATAGCGAAGCACATCGCCTTCTTTGAAACGATCTTTCTTTTTAATAAATGATGAAATTTCAGCCATCAAAACATCGACAGCCTGGTTGCTATGTGACAAAACCAGAACTTTTTTATCTTGTAAATAATGATTGGCTACTGTACGAGCCAATGTATAGGTTTTTCCTGTACCAGGGGGTCCCCAAACAAAAGTAACAGGATTGAACTTCGAGCGCGCATATAATTCTTTCACACTGCTTTGATTTTCATTTAAAGGATGTTTTTGCGGCATGGACGGATCCATCAGTCGCTTGATCCGAAGCCTTTTCCTTTTGCTTCTCTTGATTTCATCCAAGCGGACAATCAATTGTTCCAGCAATTCCCAAGGATCATGATATAAAAAGGCTTCACCGATCATATCGCCTAACGAACGATCAAAAACAATGATTATACTTTTCCCCTCTGATGAAAGGATTCTTCCATCCTGTTTAATCCCTCCCCATTCCAGTCGAACGAGGGAACCGACAGGGATTTTTATCGATGAACCTGTTTCAAAATAATAATTGAAAGAACCGTCACTTGTAAGCAGATGGCCGTTTGAAACCAGGTATTTTGTGCTGCCATACTTTTTCAAATGCAGGATCTCAAGTTGAAGTGCCTGCTGCCATTCTTTTATATAATTTACTGTCGAATTCATTTTTCACTTTCCTCACAAAATATGCCATTGAAGTACAAAGAAACTGGCCCATTGGCTAGGCTCCGATGTTTAAAAAACGCTGTCACCATGACTTTTTTCGCGAATTACCTGTTTCTTCAGCATATAAAATAAGGCCCAATCTATTGATTGGGCCTTTCCTACGCCAATGTTTTAACTATAGCATTTTTTATAACATCATACCATGGGCTCTTTTGGAAGAAATGGTTTAGATTAGCCTTCTGTCAAATCAGTGAATTGATCGACCAGATCACTGAAAATCTTCATTGCATTTTCGATTGGATCAGGTTTAGTTAAATCTACGCCTGTTTTCTTAAGCAGCTCCAATGGGAAATCAGAACTCCCGCTTTTCAAGAAAGTCAAATAACTTTCAAGTGTTTTTTTGTCCCCAGAAAGGATCTTATCAGCGATAGTAATGGCTGAAACGTAACCAGTAGCATATTTGTAGACATAAAACGGACGATAAAAGTGCGGGATGCGTGACCAGCCATACTTCACTTCTTCATCGAAAATTATTTCATCTCCATTATAAGCACGAAATATCGATTCATAGGCTGTATTAAAAACCTCGGCATTTAGGGGTTCATCATTTTCAGCTTTTTCATGTACGATCTTTTCGAACTCCGCAAACATCACCTGTGTGAAGAATGTTCCTTTAAAACTATCTATGAAATGGTTAAGTAAGTGTTTTTTCTTCTGTACATCTTTTGTAGTCTTAATTAAATGGCGAATTAAAAGGATTTCATTCACAGTGGAAGCAACTTCAGCGACAAAAATGGAATACCCAGCACTTATTTGCGGTTGGTATTTTGAGCTATAGTATGAATGCATGCCATGTCCAGATTCATGTGCAAGTGTAAATACACTGTCTAAGTCATCACGGTGATTTAATAAGATGAATGGGTGAACACCATAAAGTCCTATATTGTAAGCACCTGAACGTTTTCCAGGTGTTTCCCTGACATCGATATATCTTTTTTCCTTAAACGTTTTCAGAATTGTGATATACTCTTCGCCAAGAGGTTTCAGCGCTTCCACCATCAAAGAAAAACCATCATCGTAAGAAATCTCCTCTTTAGCGCCTTCGACTAATGGTACACTTAAATCATAGGCACGCAATTCTTCTACACCCAGCAATTTTTTTCTTAAATGAATATATTTATGCATGGGTCCGATATTTTGCTTAGTAGACATAATCAAATTATCATAAACCTCTTTTGGAACTTGATCTCCAAATAATGATTTTTCCAAGGCAGATGGATAATTTCTTAGTTTTGACAGATTCACATTATTCTTGATTGCTGTGGAAAGTGTGGAAGCGATTGTATTCTTCAATTGTACATATGGCTGATAATAGGCGAAATAGGCCTCTTTTCTTTTATCGCGATCATCGTCTTCAATCAATTTGGAATACAATCCTCGCGTCAGCTCTACCCTCTCGCCGTCTTCATTCGTAACTTCCCCAAATTTAATATCAGTATTGTTTATCATCCCGAACGTTTTTTGAGGTGCTGAAAAGGCTTCGCCTATTTGGGAAAGCACCTCTTCTTGTTCTTTCGTTAACACATGGGCTTTATAGCGGAAGGAATCCAGTAGATCCTCCTCAAAATATTTCAAACCCTCGATTTCTTTTATGTACCCTTTTAATGTTTGTTCTTCCAGGCTCAAAAGAAACGGCATGAAAAATGCAGAAGCATTACTTATTTTCTGCCCTAACTTACCAGCCCGATCCAGTAATGCTTGTGATGTGGTTACCCGTGTATCCAAATCCGCTTGCAGCATGGCAAAAACATATAGCTTGTTATAAATGTACCCAAGTTCCTCACTTAATCGTAAATACTCGAACAAATCTTGAGCCGACTGAATATGTCCATCGTAAGTTTTTAATTTTTCTGTCATCTTCAGGACTTCTTGAAAATCATTTTCCCAATTAGACTGATCATCGTAAATATCCTTTAAGTTCCATGTTTCTTCTATTTTTATTTCGTCACGTGATTTAAACGTTTGCATATTGTCTGCACTTCCTTTCATGCTTATAGGCTTACTCTTTATTATAATCGACTTTCAGAAAAATCTGCATAGAAAAACCAGTATGCTAAAAATACATACTGGTTTCCGCTTTTGTAATTAGAATTTTGCTGCAGTTTCAGCAACTTTCGCCAATCCTTCTGCAACGATATCCTGTGAGCGATCTGGGTATTGATTATGTCCCTCGATTACAACTGTTTCTGGGTTTGTTATGCCCCATAAGTTTAAATTCATCGTTACGTATTTCTCTGCCATTTCGCCAGCATCCATTCCAGGCAATGCATAATCGGATCCGCGTGCATTAAGTAATGCCACTTTTTTACCTCCAGCTAAGCCGACTGGGCCTTCAGCTGTATATTTGAATGTTGTTCCCGCTTGAGCAAGATAAGAAATATAAGTGACCAATGGTGCCGGAACCGTTGCATTCCATAGCGGGAAGGCAAATACTACTTTATCGGCAGCAAGGAATTGATTCAAGTATTGTTGCACGATATCGGCAATCTTCACTTCCTCTTCAGTCAATTCCATACCTTGGCTGCGTTTATATAGGGCAGTAATTGCTGTATTTCCGTAGTAAGGTAAGTTCAGTTTAAATAAATCCAATTCAGTTATTTCATCGTTACTATTTGCTTCCTTATATGTGTTCAAAAACGTTTCATACATTTTGACACTAATAGCTTGATCCGCTGGGCGGTCATTTGATTTAACAAATAATACTTTAGACATTTTAGTTCCCCCAATTGTTATTTTTGTATGTTTTTTAAAAAATAGCATTTAATCCATATATCTCGAATTAACTGCAATTGCTACTTTCACATTATAAAACTGAAAATCCAATAAGGCAAGAGATATGTTTTTTATTTTCAAATGTACATTTTACGTAATTTCCACTCCTTGAGTTTTTATCCCTGATGCCTTCTAATTAAGATGCGAAAAAACCGAAAGCAATTTGCTCTCGGTTAAGTTAACTCTTTATGATGGAAGGGACACTTACCTTTTATCGGTTCTATATCATCCCCTATGAAAAATTGTTTCCATTCATTATGATTTACATCTCCAAAGTGACTGATATCAGGATGTTTAGGAAGGTTATCCCATTTCTCCACTCGTTCCCGAACCTTTTCACGCGACATGATTCCGCCTTTTTCCGTTCCTTCCAGGCCTTCAAAGATCATCCGGGGTTGGAATCCAAGTACAAGGCTATTTCCTAAATCTCGGGTTTTACGCTGTTTATAAGCAGGTGCATTACCAAAGACAAAGATTGGTTGCCCTGCAAAATGATAGTCCCATAAATAATGCTCGGGATCTTTCGGCTTTTCGATTGGCCAAGGTTTTTTATCCGCTTTATGCAGGTATTGCAGGATATCCCAAAACCTTTTACGGTAAATTTCTATATCACCCTCTATCGATTCAGGCTCCATAAAGACAAAAAGGCCATGCCTGATATATGGTGGTTCCTGAAATAAATCAAGAAAGCTTTCCACTGCTTTTGGGAGATTGGACCAATCTTCCTGTGTGATATAAGCATAACGAAGTTCCCCTTTATTTTCAGCTTTCATACCAAAATAACAAGGAAAGGTTTTATCGGTCACTGTATTATGGAATGTTTGATATTCCTTAATTAACCATTGCGGCACTCGATCGGGGTTTGTTATATCTTCTTTTGTTAACAAACTTGAATTAGCAGTCAGCATTATTTTTCTCCTTAAATCATTTTATTATATGTTACCCGCTTTAAATAAACTAAAACTTCTTCGGACTGCAAATAAACTCAATAAATCGCATCCTATATATTTACTTCTTTATTTAAGAGTGTATGACTGCCTCCCGATTCTTCGGGATTCCAATTAAAAAACTTTCGATCTGCATATTAATCATTTTCTTTACATTAGGATAACCTAAGAAAAAAATAGGAGTGATGCAAATTGGCAAGGAGAAGGAAAATTTTAGTATCTGAAGCGCGAAAAGGACTCGATGATTTAAAAGCCAAAGTTGCTGGTACAAACAATCCCGAAGAAGCAAAGTTTGAAGTAGCAAAAGAAATGGGCGTACCCCTGAAAAAAGATTATAACGGTGAACTGACATCCAAGCAAAATGGAAAAATAGGCGGAAAGTTAGGCGGAGGAATGGTCAAGGAACTTGTAAAGTTGGCACAGGAGAACTTAGGAAAAAAACATTAACAAGAGTCGATTCCGGTTGGGGTTGCTCCTTTAAAAGATCATATATCGAAACGAACTGACTGAACGAAAAATTTTGGGACTTAACATATGGAAATTATTACACAACGCAAAAAAGCCAACCTTTATGGGCTGGCTTTTTTTAATATTAATTAATTCTCACGGGTGCAACTCTTGAAACTCTTGAAACTACTGACATTATTAATTCCTCTGACATCGGGTAATTAGTGGCAGCTGGATCCGTCATTACTGCTTTAAGAATTCTTCCCATATCTGACTGGTTAATTCCATATGCGCTGAAATCGGAGGGCAGCCCAAGTTCAGATAGGAAAATGCGGAGCTTTTCTATCACTTTCGCTAAGATCCCTTTTGAATCTTCATCATGTATTTTCACACTAAAGGCTTCGGCTATCAAATGGGCCTTTGGAAGATATAAATCCGAGGTTGATTCCATGACGACCGGTAATAACACGGCATTGGCCAATCCGTGCGGAATACGGAATAACGCCCCATATGCATGGGCAAAGTTATGAACCGGAATCGCATTCAGTGCACTACAAAATGCAGTGATTCCCATCATGCTTCCATGCAGCATTTCCATTCTGGCCTCAATGTTCGTTCCGTCCTTTACTGCCCTCGGTAAGTTTCTTTCAATAACTCGAATGGCCTGATATGCATATGCATCGGTTATTGATGTCGCTGCAGGTGAAACGATCGCTTCAATTGCATGTGTCAATGCATCTGCACCAGTAAACGCCGTAATGTCAGACGGCAGTCCGACTGTTAATTCGGGATCTAGAATGGCAACATCCGAACTTAAAAAAACATTGTATATATTCATTTTGACTTTTTTATGTTCATTGTATATGACCGCGATCGGGGATACTTCAGAACCGGTCCCTGCTGTTGTGGCTACGGAAATATGCGGGATATTCATGGATTGGGCTTTTGGAAAACCCTCATACAGATTACCGCTTGGTATCGAATCATTTATATCCGTAATTCCTTTATATAATCCGAATTTCAATGCTTTTGCTGTATCAATGACACTCCCTCCACCAATGGCAAGTATGGCATCGGCATTCACTTCGCGTGCATATTTCAATGCTGCGTTTACACATTCACTAGCAGCGTCTTGTGTAACATCCAGAAACTGTCCAACTATTTCAACTCTGGCACCTAATTTCTGTTGCTCAAAAGTTTCGGCAACCTTTTTAACGACACCTGCATTTTCCAACCCGGCATCACTCACGAGTAGAATCCTTTTGGCCCCGAGACCATTGAATAGGTCCGGAATGAGTGAACGAGTGTTAGTGCCACTGTAAACTGAAGACCTTAACAAAAATTCGAATGAGTATTTACCATCATAAAATTTCACCTCAGATATATTAGTCTATATTCGCAATTAAGAATTGTTCATGCCCTGCTACCAAGTTTCTGATGGCCAGTCATTAGCAAATGTAAAATGGACACTAAGCTTGTCTCTTTTATTGGCTTTACAAAACCCCATATTCCTTTTCGTTAGTTTGATAGATCTCTTCAATCCCCTTTCCTTTTGCCCTGGCTAAAATCTCCATCCGCACTGATAATTGTTTCATGGTAAAATTCAATATAGCTTGTTGGTCATTATCAAATGGATTTCCGAACCGATCATATCCCTCCGTATTTAACGCGATGGCCAGTGGTGAAAGTTCCTCCATTCTCTTTTCAACCTGTTTAAAGATATGTGGATGTTCACTGATGATTCTCTGCAGCAGGAAGGTCCCATAAGCAATATGGCGTGATTCATCCTTCTTCAACAGACCCACGCCTTTTAATAAACCTGGCATCATTTTATTAGCTTCGAGAGTCTGATAAAACCCGAAATATCCAGTTTCTGCAAGTACACCCTCGGTAAACATATTATAAACAGTGGCTGCTTCCGCCAATGCTTCAGGGGATTGATCGGATAAAAGTCTCTCCATCGCTTCAGGCAATATTTCATAAAAAATCGATTTATAAGTGTCTGAGTGATAAACCGTCAAATCACCCGTTTCACCTATTTGATCTAACGTATAACGAAAGAACTCCATATGCTTCGCTTCCTCGAAAAGGAATGTCGTTAAGTACATTTCTTCTTCGATCCTGCCTTCCTTGGCTATCGTCATAATGAGCGGCAGCAAATCCAAAGTCACCGCTTCTTCTCCGCCCTGAAAAAGGGAAATGATCCTTAATAACACTTGCCTTTCAATATCAGTAAATGACTTCCAATCTTCTTTATCCTGGCTAAAATCAATGTCACGAGGATTCCATATTCCGAATTTCTTAGCCTTTTGATAAAGTTTAAATGGTAGGGAACCTTCTCTAAAACTCCTGCTGGTGGTCGTTAAATTCATTCTTTTCATGGTAATGCCTCCTTGAAATTATTAACTTTTGAATCTCTGGATTTTTTTAATTTGTAAGAGTTTTCATTATATTGTAAGATATTAGTAGAATTTATCCTAGCACTGAAAATGTAGGGAGGAATAAAGTCGAATGCTTGAGGAAACTCTGTTGAATCATGTAAAAAAGATTTCCCAACAAAAAGATATGGCAAATAAATCACAAATGATCGTAAAGGGCTGTGTGGATTTTTTTTCATTTCAACGAGCATCTTTATTCAGTTACTCATGTTTAACGGGAATGGGTGAAGGAATATGTGCATGTACAAGTGAAGATACCTTTTCATTACATAATGTTAGAGAAAATATTCATGATATATACCCCATCCACCAAGCAGTCATCCATAACGAACCCATATTCTTAACCATCCAGCATGCAAAATCCTCCATCCCTGCAAAATACGTTAAAAGATTTTCCATCTCATCATTGGCAATCATTCCGATAATTGTGAATGACTTGGCCATCGGTTTAGTTTTGGTCGACCCCATTCACGCCAACGAGCCAATTACCAAGAATGATTTAATGAAGCTTTCCCATTATTTAAAACTGGCTTTCGGTTCAACAATGGATTCCGCCCCTCCCACTTACCTTCTAAGCAAACGTGAAGTGGAGGTCCTTCAATATTTAGCCAATGGAATGGGATTAAAGCAAATGGCACCAAAAATGAGCGTTAGTGAATTTACCGTCAGAGATCATATTTCTTCTGCTATCAGGAAATTGGGAGTGAATCATCGGACAGAGGCCGTCGCGGTTGCCATAAGACACAAAATGATTATGTGAAAACAAAAAAAACCTTCTAAGAAGGTTTTTTTTGTTTAAGTATCATTGAGTCACTTTTTCTTCAACTTTCGCAGTCCAGTTCAACTCGTCTGCGACTTTACCTGTTTGCACACCTGTCAGTGTATCATAAAGCTTTCTAGAAAGTTCTCCAGTTTCCCCGCTTTGAACAATCATTTCTTCACCATTCCACAAAAATTCACCAATTGGTGATATGACCGCGGCTGTACCCGTTCCAAAGGCCTCTTCCAATTGACCTAATTTATAGGCTTCATGGACTTCCTCCATCGAAATGCGTCTTTCCGACACGGGAAGACCCCAATGTTTCAGCAATTCGATAATGGAATCACGAGTAATACCCGGAAGGATACTTCCATTTAAAGCAGGAGTGATGATTTCACCATTAATTTTGAAGAAAACATTCATGCTTCCAACTTCTTCGATATACTTTTTCTCTACTCCGTCTAACCAAAGAACTTGGGCATAACCCATCTTTTCGGATACTTCTTGGGCTTTCAGGCTCGATGCATAATTACCGCCCGTTTTGGCTTCACCCGTACCTCCATTAACTGCACGTGTAAAAGCTGACTCCACTGCAATTTTAACTGGATGAATACCTTCTTTATAATACGAGCCCACTGGTGACATGATGATGATGAACTGATATTTATCCGATGGAGAAACTCCTAGATATGGCTCAGTAGCTATAATAAATGGCCTGATATATAAGGATGTCCCTTCTGCCTGGGGAACCCAATCCTTATCAACGCTAATTAAAGTCTTTAAGGCCTTCAACGCAAAATCAACATCGATATCCGGTATGCATAATCGGCTATTTGAACTATTTAAGCGTTGGAAATTCTTTTCCGGACGGAATAAGATAATTTCATCCTCAGGTGTTGCATATGCTTTCAATCCTTCAAAAACGGATTGGCCATAGTGAAAAATCATAGCTGAAGGCTCTAATGAGAGCGGTTGATAAGGAACAATTCTTGGATCATGCCACCCTTGCCCTTGTGTGTAATCCATTATAAACATATGATCGGTAAACTGCTTACCGAACTCAAGCTGGTCCGCCTGTGGTTTTTCTTTCTTTGTTGTACTAAGCGTGATTTGCATGTCATGTTCCTTCATTACCAAAACCCCTTGTTGATTAAATTTACAAGATTTCACTTCCATAAAATCTATCTTTAATTAGTTTACTCCTATCAGGAATCATAGTTCAAGCCTTTAAGACGAAATTTTCGGAATTTTTTTAAAATAAATGAAATTTTTTTGATTTCCAGACTATGATTCCTGAAAAAAGAATGAATTATTCCTGAAACCTCTCAAAAAATATCCATTCCGATTGTTCGCCAAGGTAACTTGAACTCGTAAATATTAGTTTATTTTAACAAAATAATTATAATAAAGCCAATGAGAATAATTCTAATTATTTCATCATGCCACCTTAAGTAAATTTAATCGTCCCTTTTTGTAAACAGGAAAATCGATAAATAAAAAGATGTGCAGCAAGTTCGTGATTACAGGTGCTCTAAAAACACTTAAAGCTGATACCTACAAACTTATATGTATATTATAAAACCTAAGAAAATATATCATTTTTTATTCTGATTCATAAAGTGGTTTTTTCGTGCCATTACCAATTTTAATCCAATGGAATAAAGAGGAAAAATTTTCATGAAATTCAATTTAGTAGTTTACTACTAAATAATAATCTTATATACTTATTCCACAAGATAGATAAAACGCATGCAAAACGATATATTATAGATAAAACGCATGCAACTTTCTTATTTTTGACGAAAAGGGGTAACAACATGACAAAAAACAGATGGTTAATCGCTTTATCAGCTATCGCCATTCACCTTTCCATTGGTGGTGCATACGCCTATAGCGTATACAAAAAACCTTTAGTTGAGACTATGGGGTGGTCAGAAACTGAAGTAACGTTAGCATTCACAATAATGATGGCGCTTGCAGGAACTTCTGCAGCCTTCTTTGGTAAATTCGTGGAAAAAAATGGCCCAAGAAAGTCTGCTATGGTCGCAGCTGTATTATTCGGCTTAGGACAAGCCGGTTCTGGTTTAGCAGTAATGGTCGATTCACTTCCGCTTTACCTATTGACATATGGAGTTTTAAGTGGACTTGGCATGGGGATCGGGTACATTTCACCAGTATCCACTTTAGTCAAATGGTTCCCAGATCGCCGGGGATTGGCAACAGGAATGGCAGTATTAGGATTCGGTGCCGGAGCTCTCATTACAGCCCCAGTAGCTGCAAGCCTTATGGAATCCGTTGGCATTTATACTACATATTATATTTTAGGAGCAGGCTATTTCATACTGATGTTCTTAGGTGCATCCTATATTGCACCTCCAAAGGCCAACTGGCTACCTGAAGGAATGAAGAAAGATATTGAGTCCGGTAAGAAAGAACTAAAGAAAGACCTAAGGCAATTAACTGCAAAAGAAGCGGTTAAAACTAAACACTTCTGGATGTTATGGTCCATGAAATTGATAAATACAAGTGCAGGGATCATGATGATTTCTGTAGCTTCACCTATGGCTCAAGACGTTGTTGGTCTGTCTGTAGCAGGTGCAGCAACATTAGTCGGCATTATGGGAATCTTTAATGGAGGAGGAAGACTTGGCTGGGCAGCAGCATCTGATTATATTGGCCGTCCAAATGTTTTCGTCATTTTCTTCATCATTCAAATCGGAGCGTTCCTTTTACTTCCAACGACTACAAATACACTATTGTTCCAAGGACTCATCTTGCTGGTCGTTAGTTGTTATGGAGGAGGATTTTCAAATCTCCCTGCGTTTGCCGGGGATTTATTTGGAACTAAGGAAATTGGGGCCATCCACGGTTATCTTTTAACTACGTGGTCTCTAGGCGGGGTTTGCGGACCAATGTTGGTTACTGCAATCAGGGAAAGTACGAACAGCTACATCCCGGTATTCTACGTTTTCGCAGTATTAATTGCGATAGCATTCGCCATCTCCATCTGGCTGCGTCTCGACATTAAAAAAATGCAAAGTAAACAGAAACAAGGAGTAACGAACACATTTAGTAAAATATCCTAATTTAAAACCTTGCAAAAGGCATTATCAAGTAAACTTCCCTAAACGGAATTTACCTTTGATGATGCCTTTTTTTAGTTTGTTTATGGCCATAACGGTGTATCTTTTGGAACTGAAGCCCATCCGGAGATTTTATGGATTATGTCATCCCCTCCGGAACCTTTGCTCGTGCAGTTGTGATCATTTCTAAATTGAAACATTACAATCGAATTAAAGTTGAATGATAAACATTCATCATTATAACATGTTTTGCACCAAACATTTGAACAAGTTATTTAGTTTAACATTAAGCTAAATCAGGGAATCAAGTAAGAGATGGAATTAGGGGGGATAGTCTTGTGGATCAATAAACCGTTTTTCAAATATGCATGCGCGACCATTTTGATCATTTTAATTATTTTTTTACTAGGTAAGATTGATTACGTTCTGCTGCCGCTACAAAAAATCATTGCTGCCATGTTTTTCCCAATTATTGTGGCTGGGCTTTTATACTATATATTACGGCCGGTCGTTAACTTATTAACTGAATTTATCCCGAGGTCAGCTAGCATCTTCACCGTGTTTTTGATTATATTTAGCATAATTGGGATGGTAAGTTACTTTGGAAGTCCAGTAATCGTGGACCAATTTCAAAAATTATCTGAAAACCTCCCTAGCAAAGTCAAGGAATTCTCTAAAGAATCTGAAGTTATGATTGAAAAAAATGATTTTGGCATGGTTAATATGGAAGTTCTAAAAGGAAAAGCGGTCTCGCATTTGAAAGATTACTCGGAAAAACTATTAGTGAATGTCAATACCATTTTTTCCACGATCACTAGTGTATTAACAGTATTGGTCATTACACCATTCATTTTATTCTATTTCTTGAAGGATGGAGGTAAATTAAGACCATTTCTATTAAAATATATACCGAACGATGTTGAATCAGAGGGGAACACGATTTTAAAAGACGTCGATAAAGCCCTTTCAACTTATATTATCGGTCAATTTATCATATCAATCGTTATTGGGACTTTGATGTATATCGGCTACCTGATTATCGGTCTCGATTATGCACTCGTATTAGCCATATTCGCCATGATTTTTACCGTTGTACCATTCCTTGGTCCATTAATAAGCATCATCCCTGCCCTTTTCATTGCCTTACAGCAAGACATTGGGTTGGCAGTGAAAGTACTCATTGTCCTTACCGTTGTTCAACAGGTCGAAGGGCACTTGGTTACACCGAATATTATGGGAAAACGGCTTAACATTCACCCACTTACCATTATCTTATTGCTGCTTGCTGCAGGATCAATATACGGTTTCGTTGGCATTTTAATCGCTATCCCCGCTTATTCCGTAGTAAAAACAATTATAGGGAATTTCAGGAGGTTTTATAGATTACGGAAAAGGGTTACATAAACAAGTATGGTTGTCTACGCACCTTAATAATGGAGCTATATCCTTAGTAATCCTATTAGAAGTATTTTTTTAAAAAAGGACATCCCCTCAACGTTTTAGATTGTAGTCAACCTCTATGAGAAGCGGGTTTGCCTGCAGTTTTTATTTCAAAAAAGTTCCTATTGATTTCCGAAATCCGCTCCCTTTTCGCCGACTGTCTGCCAAGCCTCCTCGACGCAAGCGTCTTTGGAGGCTTGGCTAGCCAGTTAATCGGGAGGAGTGCCGCATATTTCTTCAATCTAGTGAGGGTTTAAAACAGTTAAAAACCATAAAGAATTGTCTAATTCAGTTGATTGGAACGGAAGGTGCGAGACTCCTGCAGGAAAAACGCGTCCAAGGGAGACCCCACAGGGGCAAAGAACGCCGAGGAGGCTCCCCGGACCGCCCGGGGGAAAGCGAGTGCCTGGAGTGGAAATGAAAGTTCAAATTTTACAAACCCTAAAAAAAAGTTCCAGTTGATTTCACCGTAACAAGAAGGATAACCTATTTTTGTTTTAAAATCATGGTTCGGGGTGAGACCATTCCGTGCCTCCTTTTGTAGACAAGCTAAAAACGTTGATAATTCTATCAACGTTTGTTTAATAATTTTTTAACACAGCGTTTGAAAAATGCTTTGAAGCTTTTCTTTTTAATAACTTGCTGGACATCATATTGCTTCTCGATATAAATTTCTTCTTTGTTTATGGCATTAATTTCTGCTAATACCAGACCCAAATCGGAGTTATGATCTTTGTTTAGGACAATTTTGTAAGGAATATTATGACTCATTGCCAATTTTATATATTTCCCTAAATATTGATAGTCCATCTGACCATTTAAAAACAAATTTGAACGGGGATGCTTCTTCATCATTTGCTCTATCTCCGGATATACATTCGTTTCAAAGACTTGCCTTTTTTTTAGGACGATGACGACGCGCTCCCGTAATGTGCCCAGAAATTCCCTACGTTCACCAGGCTTGATTTCTTTTGGACCATGGATGCCTTGTTCTAGATAGTCCTCCACCTTTAGGCGTGACAATTCTTACCCACCTCCGCTTTCACTTCAATAATGTATGTAATATGGCCAAAATTAGTGCCCATCATTTTCTGGGTATGCAAAAAAGCAGAAAGTGCTCTGGGTTTAATATTACACATTTTTAGTCTACCCCCACTTTAAAAAATTGTCACTCTAGCTTCACTTCATGCATAGGATAGTATATGTGTAAATGTAGGTTGCTTAAATGAGGGACGGGGAAAAAAATGAAAAAATTAATTGTATTTATATTAATATTCGCTTTTAGTTTTGTTGGGTTCAGTAATACTTCAGATGCGGCAGCAAGACAACTGATTATCATCAATAAAGCCAATAATCAGCTTGCCTATTACGAAAATGATAATTTGGTGAGGGTATTCAGCGTGGCGACAGGAAAGAAAGCATCCTACACTCCTGAAGGAAAGTTCAAGGTAGTGACAAAAATTGTGAATCGGCCTTATTATAAAGGCAACATTAGAGGCGGAGACCCAAAAAACCCTCTAGGTAAAAGATGGCTGGGGATCAATGCAAGGAATACACCAGGAAATACGTACGCAATACACGGCAATAATGATCCTAACACCATTGGGAAATATATAAGTGCCGGTTGTATTCGTATGTATAACAATGATGTTCAATGGCTGTACGATAGGGTAAAAATGAACACTGTAGTGTTGATTGCCAGTTCGAATAAATCATTTGCCACCATAGCTGCCACGAATGGATATAAAGTGAGCGGATCTGTGAGCCTACCCGTAAATACCAACGCTTCCCTGAAGAAAGGAAGCAGTGGCCCCCAAGTAATTGAACTGCAAAAAAGATTAACTAAACTTGGATACAGCACTAAAGGAGTAGATGGGTCATTTGGAAAAAATACTGAAGCTGCTGTAAAGAAATTTCAAAAAGCCAAAAAACTCACTTCCGATGGGGTCGTCGGACCCAAAACGAAAAAAGCGCTTGGACTTAAATAATTTTCATTATCGATATCCACTGTTTAGAGGATATCTTTTTTTATGTTTTATATGTACAAACTATACATTATTACCCATATCGTCTTTAATTTTCCACCATCCGTTATTGACTTTATGTTATAATTTATACATCAACAGCTAATCATAATCGCATTGTCATTACATACAAGGAGGTAATACAAATGTACGATGAAATTCTCTTAACATCCATTAAAGCAATTTTTGTAATTGGTACCATCGCGATGTTTGTGATTTTAGGATTCGTAAAAGGACGCCGTTTTTAACTTTATCTAAAATATTCTCACTTGCCTGATTACATGTATTATTTTCATACCGGTAATCAGGTTATTTTTCACTCAGAAAAAAAGCATATCCTCTCTGGGCATGCTTTTCCTTACCAATTCCAATAATCCGTTTTATCTAAAAGTTGATCGATGTCAAATGTATCAAGATGGAATGGAACTGACTCTTCTGCAATCGCTTCAGTGGCTGACAATAATTGGTCGATATCAATAATGGCCAAAACAGTCCTCTCCCTTTTTTAATGGTCTTTACCCTCATTTTTAATACATTAAACACTTCGTTCAAAAGAAATTTTATTTGAGGGTTTCCTTTAAATTTTACATTTGACATTCATTTTAGATGCAGTGAGTCTTTTTCAGATCCTTCCGGAGAAAGCGTATGTATCAATTTAACCAGCTTATAAAAGGTCCCGCTGCAGATTGTAACCTCGGGCAGATTATGAAATATTGATTTTTTATTAATATGATAATTGTCTTTCTCTGGTGAATACACAATAATTTTCTTATTTAAAGATAAAGCATATCCAAGCTCATATAGATTGCCTTTTCCTGCTGTTAGGAAGATCAGCATGAAGTCGGCTTCCTCAATCCCCTTTTTTTCATATTCTCCAATGTCGTCCGTTATTTGGTTTTTCTCATCATTCGTAATTAAATTCAAGTCATTCACACAAGTAAACCCTTTTGAAGTCAATTTCTTGATCAATGACCTTACTTGCTTCATATTTTTTTCGTCTGATGCTATATAATATTTCACACATACACCTCCAAAATATATAACTATTGATACTTTTTACCTATGTTACCTATACTATACATATTCGTTATTAAGAACGCAATATCCTTTACCCAAAAATAAAAAATAATTAAAAGGATTCAAGCGAAACAAAAAACCTTCATTCCTTTTACAGGTAATGATGGTTTTTCAAGTATGCAGTGGAATCATTTTCACCTTCGACTTCAGCTAACTCAAAAAATAGTAAACCATATACTCATTTTGGTTTGACATTCCGGGTTATAAAATGTTCATTGAATGTAAAAAAATACAAAATAAAAACCTTGTCCCCTAATCGGCAAGGTTTTTTTATTTTTCATATGTGATATTTTCTATTTCAATCCTGAAGGGTGCAGCCTCACAAATATTAATTCCCCTATCCAGATTCACCTTTTCCATTTCACTTGCATCCGGGATTGTTTTTTTATCGTGAATAAAATGTTCGACCATGGCTTCCAACAGTTCTTGAGCACAAGCTAAGGCATCTACCCGATTCCTACCGCTAACGGAAGAAATAATACCTTCTCGCCTAAAATCCGGGAAACAAACTTGAACGGAAAAAGAATCGATAATCAACGGGTGCTTTTCATAATAGAATACGGCTGGATACTCAAAGATTTGAATGGTCAAAATATCATCCCTTCATACAATATTCAGGTTTTTAAATTAATTATAACATGAATTTCCATTTTTTATAGGTTTAATTTACTTTTCTTTGTTTGTCAAGTTACATTCAATAGGTTGTTATGTCCGTACTAACTGCGAAATAAAAAAACACCAGGAAGATCAGGATCACGACAACATTCAAGATTATTCCAATAATGCTGCACACTTTTCCAGCTGTCACTAATCCATTTCCAGATTCACCAGTAAGCTTAATTTCTTGTTTACTCTTCGATGCAAATATTAAACCTAGAATACCTAATATGATTCCTATGAATGGAATTAACAGCGATAATACCCCCATGATCAATGCTACAATCGCTTTGCTATTGCTTTGTTTGATTTCCGACATATATTCCACCTTCTTTCTTCCTTTATATATACGGTTAATAAAAGCAAAAGATTCATTTTTTTGTGTACTCATTCATCTCTAATATTCCAAGCTATCCTGCCGGTTAATTCATCATGCACCTGGTCGGATTCATACATGTAAAAAACCCTCTATCTGAATCGTTTGAGACTATAGACAAATTCGAAGAATGCCAGTTTGCCTTTAGTTTTTCTAAAAAACGTTCCAGTTGATTTCAAATATCCGCTCCCTTTCCGCCGACTGTCTGCCAAGCCTCTAGCAGGGTCTTGGCTAGCCAGCAATTCGGCAGGAGTGTCGCAAACTTCTTCAATCTTTTGAGGTTTCATCCCATATAAATGAGAAAAAAATCATGGTAATCATTCCCATGGAAAAATCGTGACAGGAAATCGGGATGAGACCGTCCTACAGTTTTTTATTAAAACATTCCAGTTGATTGGAACGGCAGCTACGAGACTCCTGAAGGCAAAGCGCGCCCAAGGGAGACCCGCAAAGTGCGTCAAGGGCGGAAAGCGAGTTCCCTACGTTCAAATTATACAAACCATTGTAAAAATACATGAGGATATCCAAGCCTTATTTTATAACCATGGTCCGAGGTGAGATCAATCCGAACCACCTTTTGTAGACAAGTAGAAAACGACTCATTTCTGAGTCGTTTTCTTAGGTTCGTTTCAATTCAAGTCTCTGGGCTACCAAAGAAAGACAATAGTTAACAATGAAATACATGAGAGCCACCAGGATCAAAATAGGTATTAAGTACTTTTGACTTTGTCCATATATGATTTGGCCATGATGAGTCAGTTCCGGTAAAGAGATAACAACAGCTAAAGAGGTATCCTTTAATAATGAAATGAATTGGCTGACAATAGGAGGAACCATGCGGCGCAGCGCTTGGGGCAGAATAATATGTATCAATGCCTGTGTATAGCTCAAGCCTGATGAACGGGCAGCTTCCATTTGGCCTTTATCAATCGATTTAAGCCCACTTCGAATGACTTCAGAAAGCATGGCAGACTCGAAAATTGTCAAGGCAACAATGGCTGCCGGAATGATTTCCAGTTTAATTCGCACCTCCGGCAAAGCAAAATACGTAAAAAATATAATTAATAACAGCGGTAAATTACGTACCGTTTCTACAATCAGAGCTAATATTTGTGATAACACCGGCACCTTTGCGTAACGGATTATACCTACAAGCCCGCCAATAATGAAACTTAGAATAATGGATATAAAAGCTACCTGGAGCGTTACCCAAAATCCTTCTAATAAAAACTTTAGATTATCTGGTGTATAGGCACCTGCAAAATCCATATCATATACCTCCCTCAATTACTCCTAGCCAGACGTTTTTCCAAATAACCAACGCCAAAACTTAAAGGAATGGTAAGTATTAAGTAAAACGCTGCAACGAAAATGTACACATCAAACACGACAAATGTCCTTGAAGAAATCAAATCCCCGTGGTACATAAGATCAAGTCCTGCAACGACGGCTAAAATGGAAGAATTTTTAACTAGATTGATAAATTGGTTCCCTAAAGGAGGTATGACTATTTTAACGGCCTGTGGCAATATGACGAGCCTCATTGCCTGCCCATATGTCAGACCTGATGAACGGGCAGCTTCCATTTGACCCTTTGGCACGGAAAGTATGCCCGCTCGAATTGCCTCAGCTATGAAAGATGAAGTGTAAATGGTCAAGGCCAATGTCCCTGCGTATAGACCGCTTAGTTTAAGACCGAGAAAGAAGAAAAAGGTAATGATCAATAACGGTATATTCCGAATGAACTCGACATAGGCGGTACCCAGCCAGTTTAGTGGCTTTATCGGCGCAATCCGCATGATAGCAATAAGCACACCAAGAATCAAACTCGCTATCAACGCGATCAAACTCGACATGATCGTATTTCTAAAGCCTAATAAATACATATCCAGGTTCTCTGTTAAAATGGAGAAATCAAGCACGGCGTACACTCCTTTAACTAGTAAGGATGAGCAAAACGCTCATCCTCATAGACAAATGTTCAAATGTTATTTAAGGTCAGCTTCCCTTATACATTTGCTAAATTGTTTAATGTTTAATCCATTTATCATGGATTTCATCGTACTTGCCTGAATCTTTAAGTGACTTAAGGGCTTTATTCAACTCGTCAACAAAGTCAGCATTTCCTTTTTTCACGGCAATCCCATAAGGCTCTTCCGTAAATGTACCTCCAACAAGTTCATAACTTGGATCTTCATCCGCCATTCCATAAAGGATGGAATCATCTGTGGTCAAGGCATCCCCTTGTCCGGATTTAAGTGCAGCGAACGCTTCGGAATAGTTTTCAAATTCAAGCACTTGTGCTTCAGGAGCTTTTTCACGGATATTTATGGAAGAAGTAGAGCCCTTGACGGCCAATACCTTTTTCCCTTTTAAGCTATCAATCCCCTTAATATCGCTGCCCTTTTTGACTAACAAAGATTGTCCGGCGTCGAAGTAAACATCAGTGAAGTCAACTTCTTTTTTACGATCTTCCGTGATCGTCATGGTCGCTACAATCGCATCGATATCACCATTATTCAATAATGCCATCCTTGTCTTAGAAGTCACTTCTTTAAATTCAACTTTATTCTCATCACCAAGGATTTCTGCTGCAAGAGCTTTGGCGATATCAATATCAAAGCCTTCTACATCTCCAGTTTTAGGATTTTTCAGTCCGAATAGCCTTGTATCATTTTTCACCCCAAAAACGATCTTATCCTTTTCCTTCACTTGTGCGAGAACATCTTTTTCTTTGTCTTTTCCTCCACCCTCTTCAGCCTTGTCTGAATCATTCCCCCCGCCGCATCCAGCTAATAAGATGACAGCCAGTAATGATAGCAAAGATAATTTTAACCATTTCTTTTTCTTCAACATGCAATTCACCCCTGTTTTTTATTTAATGATTTAATATACGGCTAAGAAATAAACGAGCCCTCTCTTCACGAGGATTGGCGTAAAACTCAGCCGGTGATGCCTCTTCCAATACCCTGCCTTCGTCCATGAATACGATTCGATCCGCTACTTCACGGGCAAATCCCATTTCGTGCGTAACCACCACCATCGTCATTCCTTCATGGGCAAGGGCTTTCATCACATCCAGTACCTCGCCGATCATTTCTGGATCCAAGGCTGAGGTAGGTTCATCAAATAGCATGATTTCGGGCCCCATTGCCAAACCTCTGGCAATCGCTACCCGTTGTTGCTGTCCACCTGAAAGCTGGGAAGGAAATGAATTCGCTTTATCTCCAATCCCCACTTTGTCCAAATACTTTAGTGCAATCTTTTTCGCTTCCTCTTCGGATTGTCCTAAAACCTTCCTGGGGGCAAGCATGATATTCTCGATCACGGTTTTATGAGGATACAAGTGAAAATGCTGGAAAACCATACCGATATTCCGACGGAGTTTGTTTATGTCCGTTTTTTTATCCGCTACATTTGAACCATTTATGGAAAGGGAACCTTCCGAAATGGTCTCTAGACGATTAATGCATCGAAGCAGTGTACTTTTCCCTGATCCGGACGGTCCGATGACCACTACCACTTCCCCCTTCTTAATTGTAAGATTAATCTCTTTCAATACATGAAAATCGCCATAAAACTTATTCACTCGGTCAAAAACTATCATAATTAGCCCCCCGCCCATAATCAATCTTCCAAAGCTGAAAATTTATAATAATCAGAATTATAAAAGCGTAATATAGCATTCTCCTAACTCAATCAAATTTTATGTATAATCCTTTCTTCCAATATTATTTCCCAATATTTCGAGAGTTATAGTAAAACGACCATTTTTATTGTTATTTTAAACTAGTAATTTAAATAATATATTCAATATTCACACTTTTTATTATATAAAATTTTTCTTAAAATTACCATATAAACTTTAATTTGTTAAAAATGATTTCATATTCCATGATATTATTGCTATATTTCATAAAACTGATAAGTAAAAACTGTTTACCCCCAACCCCTTCCCTCTTTTTGTAAAAAATCATTTATTTCCCGTAAGCACAACGAGCTTTTGTAAATCAGCACGAAAAAAAAGACAGCATTTGCTGTCTTTTTCATCATTCCTTTAACGCATCTTCAAATGGCGCTGAATATAAACCTCTTGGCGCCAGCATATCCGTATCCGATTCACGGATTTCCCCACCGAGAGTATATGGACCTGCTGGAAAATAATCAAACATTTCACTTTCCTTATGTATGATCAAGAAATAATCGAATAAATCATCCATAAGCTCCTGATGTTCATCTATTTTCATGATTTCCCCACATTCATCAATTTCAAAGTTTTCATTGATCGCATCTTGAAGTTCCTCGTTATTTGAATACGCGATATAAAAATCGACATCCCCGCACTCCATGCATAGCAAGAGTTTTTCTTCTAGTGCTTCTTCATAGGTTTTCAGAACGATTTCCTTTAAAATGGCATCAATCTTTCCAGTATTAATCAGTTTAATTTTAGTCTGGAACACAAAATCCCTCCAATCAAATACAGCATTTAAAAAAGTAAACGCCAGTTAAACAAGCTCACCCTTTAATATAAATGAATTGTTGAAGATCTTTTCCCGATCAACATATAAATCCAAGTCCCTTAGTTCGTTTACTAACAACTATGGAAACCTAGCCCAAGTTTTGGTCATCAAGGGCAATACATGCAATCTGTCCGAATCCCGTTTTTTAATCAGTTAGGAATCCTCTGCTTCGTGCATATAATAAGTTTGCCCATATAATTAGAATCATAATCTTCTATAATACAATGAAAAAGATGATCGGAAGCGTAATCAGGCTTAATGATGTACTTATGAAAGTAGCACTTGATACGAATTCAGGCTCCGTATTGAATTGGAGCGCATACATCGTAGTGTTGGCCGCCGTTGGCATGGCAGCTACGATGATCATGATATGCCTGACCATGTCACCCACTGGTAAGGCAAGTGATAACAGGAAGGCAATGGCTGGTGAAACGGCAAGTTTAAGTAGCAGCGAAACTGATAGCTTTCGATAGGCAATCTTTTTCAGGGAAATGTTGGCCAGCTGCATTCCCAGTGTAATCATGATTGTTGGGATCGCTGCATTTGCAACAAGGTTAATAGCTTCCATAACCGAATTGCTTAAAGGTATGTTCACGAACTGAAATACTGTACCCGCAATGGCTCCATAAACAATTGGCATCCGGCATACTGCTTTAATCGCTGTTTGAACTCCGTTACCTTCCGGGCTGCCCTTTGCTGCGAAATAAATGCCTATCGTGCACATCACTAACTGCTGTCCCACCATAAGGATGATTGCATAATCGAGTCCTGCGGCTCCGAATAACAGGAAAATTACGGGTGTTCCGTAATTCCCGTTATTCATGAATGCCGATGCCAATATCATGCCGCTTGTTTCAGTGACTGTATAATTGCGGAAAAAAGATATGATGTAGACTACCAGAATGAGAGAAAGACAAAGTACTATCGTGAATAAGAATAGATAAAAATAATTAATCGTAAATTCTGCGGAATAAAAAGTTCGGAATACAAGAAAAGGTGACATTAAATATAATGCCATCGTGGAAATCGATTTTGTATCAAGTTTAAACTTTTTCTGACCGATAAAACCTAAAACAAATATACCGAATATCGGTAAAAGAACTCCCAAAAACCCCATGCATATCACCTTCATAATTCTAATGATTTTCTTCTAACAATATCAGTTTTATAATTATTTGTAAAAATTCTTTTAAACCACTTTTGATTGCACGTCATATATTCTAACGTAAATGAATTTTCTTTATTTTCAGAAAATAACGCTCCATTTCCCAATGCATATGGTATATTGTTTATTATATTTACGTTAATAAACGTAACATCAACACTTTTTGGTTATTAATATATGAAGGGGTGTTTTTTAGTGGATGTAAAATTCATGGAGATGGCTGTTCGGCTTGCATATGAAAATGTTGTGGCAAAGAACGGGGGACCTTTTGGTGCTATAATCGTTAAAGATGGCAAAGTCGTAGGCAGAGGATGTAATAATGTGACAACGGCCAACGATCCTACAGCTCACGCCGAAGTGCAGGCGATTCGTGATGCATGCAGGAATCTCGACAGCTTCCAGCTTACAGATTGTGAAATTTACACTAGCTGCGAACCTTGCCCCATGTGCATCGGTGCTATTTATTGGGCACGTCCAAAAGCCATTTATTACGCATGTACTAAAGAAGACGCTGCACTTATTGGCTTTGATGATCACTTTATATACCAAGAACTTGCCCTGCCAATGGAAAAACGCACGATAAAAATGGAACAACTGTCTTTTAATGACCACGAATTACCATTCCGAACATGGGAAACCAATACTGAAAAAGTGAAATATTAACCGGTTATATTTTTGCCAAAGGGGTTACGCATATGAATAAAAACTTGCTTAAAAGGAGAATAGACGTTGCTGCAGGGAGAACGCCTGCGGATTGCGTCATTAAGAACGGACAAATCATAGATGTTTTCAATGGTGATATCTATACAGGCGACATTGCTATCGTCGATGGTTTTTTTGCTGGAATTGGGCGTTATGAGGGTATTTCAGAAATAGATGCAGCAGGAAAATTCGTATGCCCTACATTCATTGATGGCCATGTCCATATTGAATCTTCGATGGTAAGGCCATCGGAACTCGCAAAAATCCTCCTTTTACATGGTGTGACCAGCATTATTGCAGACCCTCATGAAATTGCCAATGTTTCTGGCAAAATGGGCATGGAATATATGATTGATCAATCCGATCAACTTCCTTTTGACTTTTACTTCATGATGCCTTCTTGTGTACCTGCTACTGAGTTTGAACATTCTGGTGCTGTCTTAAGAAGTGAAGATTTAATTCCGTTTTATCAGAACCCGAGAGTGCTCGGTTTAGCCGAAGTCATGAATTTCCCGGCCGTTTCACATACGGAGGAGGATATGCTGCAAAAAATATACGATGCTAATAGACTAGGCAAAAACATCGATGGCCATGCGGCAGGATTATCCGAACAACAGCTCGATGTTTATATGTGTGCAGGCATTAAAACGGATCATGAATGCACTACAGCGGAAGAGGCAAAAGAAAGACTGCGTAAAGGAATGTATCTTATGATCAGGGAAGGCACCGTTGCCAAAGACTTAAAAAACCTGATTCCAGTTATTAATGAGAAGAACTCCCGCCGTTGTTTATTCGTCACCGATGACCGGCACCTTGACGATATTGTATCTGAGGGTAGTATCGATCACAACGTTCGACTTTCCATAAAAACAGGTGTCCCGCCAATAACCGCCATTCAAATGGCGACCATTAATGCAGCTGAATGTTTTGGCTTAAAGGAAACTGGTGCCATAGCACCTGGATACAAGGCAGACTTTCTTATATTGGATGATCTTGATTCAGTCATCATCCACTCGGTCTTTAAAGAGGGAAAGCTTATCGTTCAAAATAATCGTTTATTTAACTTTCCACCTGAAAAGGAACAGGTCATTGACGAAGGGTTGAAGCACTCCGTTCAATTTCATGAAATAACGGAAGGTGATTTGGCGATACCTTTTAAAAATAAGTTCGCTAATATTATTGAGATAACTCCAAACAGCTTGATTACAAAGCATTCGATTGAACCGGTTACACTTAATCAGGATGGGCTATTCCGGTTCTCCAAACATGTTGATCATATAAAACTTGCTGTAATTGAACGGCATCATATGACCAAACAAGTAGGTCTAGGAATCGTCAAAGGGCTCGGTTTGAATTCAGGTGCAATTGCCACGACAGTAGCCCATGATTCACATAATTTGATCATTGCCGGGACGAATGATCAAGATATGCTTATGGCAGCAAATGAAATCAAAAAAATGCAGGGCGGATTGACCGTAATCCAAAATGGGGAAATACTCGCTTCACTTCCCCTTCCGATAGCTGGATTGATGAGTGAATGGAATTATATGGATGTAGTCCGTTCATTGAAAAAAATCGATGGAGCCCTATTGAAACTGGGTGCCAACAGGCATTTCAACCCTTTCCTTACACTTGCATTCTTGGCGTTGCCTGTCATCCCTGAAATTAAACTGACGGATCAGGGTTTATTTTCAGTTTCTGAGTTTAGGCATATTCCTATCGAATCATCAAAGCCAGTCGATAAAATTTAACCCCCTAGTCGGGGTTTTTTTCTTCTCACCCTAGTAATTTCTAAATGAATCAGGTTCCAACTCGACTTAAACCGGGAAAAGGATATTATGGGTATCATCTATGTTAAAATAAAATTAAACACAAATCTTTCTTGGAGGAGATAAATATGGCAAAACATGATCAACAAACCATAATTGGATACATAGGCACTTACACAAAAGGAAACAGCAAAGGTATTTACCGCTTCACTTTAGATACAGCAGAAGGAAAACTCAGTACACCGGTTCTTGCAGCAGAATTAACCGATCCAACTTATATCGCCATCAGCCAGGACAAGAAGAATCTCTACGCCATTTTAAAAGAAGCGGGCAGCGGTGGAGTTTCAGCCTATTCGATCAATGAAGAATCAGGTGAGCTTACCTTCTTGGGCAAACAACTGACACCAAATGGCTCTTCCTGCCATATAAGTGTCGACAGCAAGAAACAGGTCTTGGTCACTTCCAGTTATGGAGAAGGCGTGATTGAATCATATCCGCTTCTTGACGATGCGACCCCTTTGCCCGTATCATCCACTGTTCAGCATGAGGGTCAAGGACCGAATGAAGAACGTCAGGAAAAAGCGCACACTCACTTCGCCGGGTTCACACCGGATGAAAGGTTCATTGCTGTAGTCGACCTAGGAATAGATAAAGTAATAACCTATAAAATAGATAATGGGGTTTTGGAAGAAGTAAACAGCTTATCTGTTGCTCCCGGCAGCGGACCACGGCATTTGACCTTCCACCCAAACGGAAAATTTGCGTATGTTATGGCAGAGCTTGTACCTGAAGTCATTGTTTTGAGCTTCGATAGTCAAACCGGAAGCTTTTCTGAAGTACAAACAGTTCGGTCCGTTCCGGAAGATTTCAAGGAAAATAACCAAGGAAGCGCGATTCATATTTCTGATGACGGTCAATTCATATATGCCGCAAATCGCGGACATGATAGTATTGCCGTTTACCAAATCAATCAAGAAACTGGCAAACTGGCATTCGTTGAACTGGTTTCTACCGAAGGACATTGGCCACGTGATTTTTCATTGGATCCTAGCGGAAAATTCCTAATCGCTTCAAATGAACAATCAGGAAACCTGACACTATATTCCCGGAATGAACATGACGGAAAGTTAACATTATTGCAAAAAGATGTTCAAGTTCCCTTCCCTGTTTGCGTAAAATTCTTATAATGGATAATAAAAAAGGATTGAAGCTTGTACCACAGCTTCAATCCTTTTTTATTATCCTTCTTTAATTCCATTTCTCCGCCATTTCGGGAAAATCTATATATGGGTTACGATTACCCTGCATTTCATGTATAGCCTGGTTTCTATGTTTTTCATAAGTGCTGACCGGAAAAAGCCGATGCCATTCCATGAGCAGCGCCAGGTCAATATTGCCGCTATCGATGATGCCCTCATATCTGAGTAAAAAGTATAAAGTAGCCCTCGCCACGATGCCTTTTCCGTATTCAGGCTCGAATTTACCCTCCTCTGATTTCCCGCAACCCGCTTTTATACCGGCAGCCGATTTCTCAGGGATATAATCCTTAAAATCATGGTATGGATAGTTACTCCGGCTACTGTTACAAGTTGGTTCACAGGCGAATAGATGATGCAAATCCCCCCTCATCGGTTCTTTTTTAGCGAACCATGATTGAGGTACGACATGTTCACAATTAACGAGAATGTTCTCCGTATTTGTTGACTCTATGTCTCTTGACACCAATTCTAGTATACGGATATCTTCCTCTATTACTCGTACAGGATCCATACCTTTACCGGAATACAGACTTTTCAACTGGCCATTTTCCTGTAAGTCCACCCAAGGGTAAACATGACGATGTGGTGAGTAGTTCAGCTGGTTTTTATGGGTTGCCACAAGTAGGTCCTTCAATCCTTCCCGGTCCAAGGAACCATCTTTATAGTATGCTAGCTTAAGTTCCTGATCTTTGTTTTCATCATAGTATTCGCGGTTTTCATTGAAGTTCACAAGTGCAGCCATTGCCATTTCCCGTTCTTTTTCAAGTACTTCAAAACTATACTTCATCCACTCATCCCCCCGCTTCTATTAAAACCTAACTTTTACCATAATTTTAGTTTAATAGAAATCCATCGAGAAAAAAAGGTCCTTTAGAAGGGTCTAACGAAGAATTTCAATAAAATGGGTAAGGATTTTCGCCGTCATTCCCCAGATTACCCGATCATTAAATAAGTAAAAATATTCTTCCATCTGTTTTGGCTGCCATTTATAATTCTCCCCGCCAACGACTAAATCATGGGGGAAGTTGTCATGCGGTTCCACCTTATATTTGACATGATAAATCTCTGGCGGTTTTTCCATGAAAAAGGATAGCGGGACCGTAAAAACGGTTTCTACCTCAGCTGGATTAGGTATTATCCGTTGATGGTTACGAACAAATCCTGCATATGGATAGACAATCATCCCAAATGGAGATACCAAATAATCGATTGGAAAGACATTATCGATATCTTCTTTTCTCAAATTAAGTTCCTCATATGTTTCCCTTAGCGCAGCCGCCTGTTCATCATGGTCCAATTTGTCTATTTTCCCGCCCGGAAAACATATATCCCCCGGCTGCCTTCTCAGTTTGTGTGAACGCTCTTCGAAAAGAACATGAACTCCATCTTCTTTCTCAATAAGCGGTACCAATACAGCATACTTAGAAAAATTTCCACTCCCTAAAATTTCAGGGATATGTAATGTCAGTTTTTTTGTTATATCTTCATTATTCATGTCCCTCACCTCTTCTGCCTGATAGTATCGATTTTCTGCTACTCCTTATCATTCCATTTTCGAACATCCGCTATAACTAAGCAAGGAAAACGATTCCAAAATGTCCCCTAAGTTCGCAATAGAATCCTTTTCCGCTTATTCTTCCTAGATCATTGCCAAAAGCACCGTTCAAATTTCTGAACGGTGCTAAAATTAAACGCAGCAGTCTCGTTTAAAAAGCAAAGTATGGATGCGATCTTTCTTAAATAAATAGTGAGTATCAGCAGGTATATACAGAAACTTGATTAAATGCTGAATTTTCAGTTTTTTACCATCACCTTATTTTCATAGTTCAGCTAACGTTCGCTTTACCGTCGTTATGATGAATGAAAAATCCTCTTCAGTTATACTAAGTGGGGGAGCAAGAGTCAGGACATTATTGAAACCTGCTACTGTATCACCATTTTTACCTATGATCAGCCCCTTTTCTTTGCATGATGCAATCACTTTATTGATTTTGGAAAGTTCGATTGGTTGTTTTGTAAGTTTATCTTCCACTAGTTCAATGCCTACCAATAAACCTTTCCCACGTACATCCCCAACATTGGGATGAGATTTGATTTCTTCAAACTCTTGCAGAAAGCGTAGACCTAACTCCTTAGACCGTTCTATAAGTTTTTCATTTTCATATATTTCAATATTCTTTAAAGCAAGTGCACAGGCAGCCGGATTGCCTCCAAATGTATTTACATGTCGAAAGCGGTCATAAACGTCTGAGCCAATATACGCTTCATAAATTTCACGTTTGACTGCTGTAGCGGATAATGGCAGATAAGCGCTCGTGATTCCTTTAGCCATTGTTACGATGTCTGGTTTTACATCATAGTTCATAAATCCGAATTTCTTACCAGAACGACCAAACCCGCAAATGACCTCATCCGAAATGAGAAGGACACCATTTTTCTCACAAATTTCCTTGACACGTTTCATATAACCATCAGGCGGCATCAAAATTCCGCCCCCAGTGATGATTGGTTCCATGATGACCGCAGCCACCGTTTCGCTCAACTCCCATGTAATGGTACGTTCAATTTCCGCTGCACTTTTTTCACCGCTTTCATCCTCTGGATTTCGGTAAGAATCTGGCGGTGATACATGAAGAAATCCTGGGGCGAGTGGTTCATATTTATATTTTCGCTGCGCCTGCCCGGTAGCTGACAGGGCGCCCATTGAATTCCCATGATAGCCGCGATAACGGGAAATGAATTTATAACGTCCATGTTCACCTTTTTGCTGATGATACTGCCGCGCAATTTTAAAAGCAGTCTCATTCGCTTCTGAACCGCTGTTAGAGAAGAAAATCACATAATCCCCACCAAGCCATTCATTTAATTTCTCTGCTAGCTTAATGGCCGGTATGTGGCTATTCGTTAAAGGGGCATAAGGAAGTTCCTTCAGCTGCTCGTAAGCTGCTTCAGCCAGTTCCGTGCGGCCATAACCAACGTTGACACACCATAAACCTGACATCCCATCCAGGTAACGATTCCCATCAACATCCGTTATCCATGCTCCTTGCCCGTTTTTAATCACCATTGCTTCAGGGCTGGATTCAGCCCCTTTCATATGATGCCATACATATTTACCATCCATCGCTTTAAGATCCTGACCCTGTTTTTCAACCTGCATAAGCTGCACTCCTCCTAAAATAATGTATAAATGAAGGCCGACCACACTTTGTGTCGACCCCCACTTTCCTATCAGTATCTTGCCGTCAACATTTTCTTTCTAGTGTAAAATTCAACGCCGTCTTTCCCATTGGCATGAAGGTCTCCATAAAATGAACTTTTATATCCGGAAAATGGAAAGAATGCCATTGGTGCGGGTACCCCGAGGTTAATACCAAGCATCCCTGCATCAATTTCTTCGCGAAATTCCCGGATGGCTTTTGCACTATCCGTATAGAGGCAGGCACCATTGGCAAATTCGGATTGATTGGTCAATTCAATTGCCTCTTCCAGGGTATTAACCCGAACTATGGATAAGACAGGGGCAAAAATTTCATCCTTCCATATTTTCATATTTGTTTTCACATGATCAAATAATGTCGGTCCAACGAAATAGCCATTTTCCTGATCGCCTTCATTCCTGCCATCACGAAGGAGGACAGCTCCTTCTTTTTCCCCGATTTCAATATATTGTTCTGTTCTCTTTTTATGAGTATCACGGATCACAGGTCCCAGGAAAACGTCCTTATCCATTCCATTTCCAATCTTGATATCATCCGCTGCAGCCTTTAATCTCTCAACAAGCGAATCTCCAACTTCCCCCACCGCAACAACCACTGATGCAGCCATGCAGCGCTCGCCTGCAGATCCGAAAGCGGCATTCGTTATGTTCGTTACCGCATTATCCAAATCCGCATCAGGCATGACGATTGAATGATTTTTCGCTCCTGATAAAGCCTGGACACGTTTTTTATTGGCAGCTGCCGTTTTATATACATACTCTGCGACAGGCTGGGATCCAACAAATGATACCGCTTTAATGTCTTCATGTTCCAAAATCCCATTCACGACATCGTGGGCACCATGGACAATATTGACAACGCCATCCGGAACTCCGGCTTCTGTCAATAATTCCACAAGACGGTTGGCTAAGAGCGGTGTCCGTTCTGAAGGTTTTAAGATAAACGTATTTCCACAAGCAATTGCCAGCGGGAACATCCAACATGGCACCATCATCGGGAAATTAAACGGCGTAATTCCGGCAACGACACCCATTGGATACCGGTACATGCCAGATTCAATGCCTGGGGAAATATCAGGTAGCTGACTGCCCATCATCAAGGTAGGCGCACCTGCTGCGAACTCCACGCATTCAATCCCACGCTGAACCTCACCATATGCTTCTGTATAGCTTTTTCCGTTTTCGATAGTGACCAGCTTTGCAAGCTCATCCCAATGTTCTATCAATAATTGTTGGTAACGGAATAGGAAGCGAGCTCTTTTTGGAACGGCCACCTTTTTCCATTCTTTATAAGCCTTTTTAGCAACCTGCACCGCTTGGTTTACATCTTCCTTTGTTGAAAGGGGAACGATTGCCAATGCTTCTCCTGTTGCCGGATTAGGCACTTGTTCATGTTTCGAAGTTGTGGAATCCACCCATTTTCCACCGATATAATTTTTCAACGTTTCTACATCATTGATTACTGCCATTAATATACCCTCCATTTCAACACGATTTCATAGTTTCATTATATTTTTCAAATCGACTTTTTACATTAGACGTTTTGTATAGTTTTTGATTCAATATTTGCACATATTGTTTGTTTTTGATTTTCCCATATTCATAATAATCATGAACAGAAATTCAGGCTTTCAAAGCCGATGTATATTTCCTTTTATTTTCTCTTTGATCAGCAGACTTCACAGCCATCATTTTATAATGGAATATAGCTTTAGGTCTTGATGCTTTCCCTTAACAAACATTCCTTTTCTTATGATTCCCTCAAAAGACATGCCAGCCTTTTGCATGACTCGCTCTGAACCCAAATTTTCAACGAAGCACCGTGCTTGTATTCGAACTAGGTTCATATTTTCGAAGCCAAAGGCGATTATCTTTTGGGCTGCCTCCGTCATCAAGCCACTCCCCCAATATTCGGGTGCAAGCACATACCCGATTTCTGCACTATGATGATCAACCTGCCATGTAACAAAATCAATCGTACCAATCAACTTACCACTTTCCTTGTGTTCTATGCCCCATGGAGCAATTTTCTTATCCTCATAATTTTGTAGGATAAATCGGATGAAATCTTTTGTATCACATAGGGAACGATGAGCTTCCCATGTGACGTAACGGGAAACTTCACTGTTGGATGCATAAGCGAACATGTCTTCGGCATCATTCATGGTGACTTTCCTCATAACCAAGCGTTTTGATTCCATAGTAGGCAGCTGTCCATATATGTCTTTCACGTTCATGATTACACCCCATTCCATTTATTACTAGTATTATAGCAAGATTGTTAAGCAATCGCTTTCCCCTTTGAAATAATATCGAAACTTACGAATAATTCCAAATGATACAAGCGATGTAAAATGGATCCAGACATGGAGCGCCGGAGTGAATGCATTACCCTGTCAACCGGCGTTCATGCGTATCTCATTTCAGAAATGATATCGGGTTAATGCTTGCCTCAACAAAGTAGATAAATATAGTAATCAACAGCTTGCAAAGACTTGGCATCACGCACATAGGAAGGCGTAATCTCGTCATTCAATACGTATTGGTTCACGCGCTTATGGACAAAGATATTGCGGGCGCTGGACTTTGATGTGTTTGAAACGGAGCCACTTCCTGAGAATAGTCCGTTATGGGGGGGTGAACAATGTAATCATCACTCCGCACACATACGGAAATACGGAATTTTACGACCAAAGGCTTAGATATTTTCATGCCGAATTTAATGAACTATCTAAATGGAAAAAACATTCAACAAATTTGCTTGATTACAAAAAAGGGTATCAAGAATTATTCATTGTCTGTGAACATAAATAATCTTCCTTTGATAGCTTGCAGATTCCGACATTATCTGTTATATTTAAAAAGAATTATTTTTGTTCGGGAAGATTGATAAGTGAAAAACTTTTCGTCTAATGATTGAGCAAGGGTAGTAACACAATGTGTGGATTCACACTAGGAGGCAACAACAATGGAACAAGGTAAAGTAAAATGGTTTAACGCAGAAAAAGGATTTGGCTTCATCGAACGCGAAAACGGAGACGATGTATTCGTACATTTCTCAGCTATCCAAAGCGAAGGATTCAAATCATTAGACGAAGGTCAAGAAGTTACTTTTGAAGTTGAGCAAGGTCAACGTGGACCCCAAGCTACTAACGTTCAAAAAGCGTAATTTTAAATACAATATATAACAGACCCTACTTGTAGGGTCTGTTTTTTTGATTGAAAAAGCAATCATAAAAAAACCCTATTCACATGGAATAGGGAACATGAAACAAGTTTAGTAAATGGTAAACTCAGTATAACACACTAGGAATAGAAACCCTAATTTATCCGAAAAGTAAAAATTATCAAGCACTTTCGAAGCCCTGGATTCCCTGATATTACCCCATTCATTTCTTTTCCACTTCATATGTTCGATCTGTTCCCCATGGATAAAACGGTGGCATATCAGTGCTGCTTTTCATTTTGAATTCGGCTTTCCTTTTTTCGAGGAAAGCTTCAATCCCTTCTAGTGCATCCGCTTGTTTTCCGGTCCAATGAATCATTTTTGATTCTATTTTGTGTGAGTCAACAGGATGGTTTGCACCGAGCATCGTCCACATTAACTGCCGGGATAGCGTCACAGAGACGGAAGATGTATTTTCCGCAATGTCTGTTGCAATTTCCATTGCAGCCGACATCAATTCGTTTGGCTCGACGATCTTATTTACCAACCTTCCCTCATATGCTTCACTGGCTGAAATCATCCTGCCGGTAAAAATCCATTCGGAAGCTTTACCCATTCCGACAAGCCTAGGTAAGAACCAGCCGCTGCATGCCTCCATCGTTATCCCCCGCCTCGCAAATACAAAACCCATTTTTGCATTTGATGAAGCAATTCTAATGTCCATGGGCAAAGTCATTGTTATGCCTATCCCGACTGCCGCTCCATTAATGGCCGCTATCATAGGTTTCTTCATTTCAAAAATCCGTAATGACAACATTCCCCCTGCATCGCGATATTCAACCAAAGGAGTGTGATCCATAAAGGTTTCTGCACCTTTTTCCAAATCCATTCCAGCACAAAAAGCATCCCCAGCGCCAGTTAAAATGACGGCTCGTACGTCATCATTTTCGTCCGCTTCATTAAAAGCGTGAATCATCTCCTCACACATCTTTTCATTGAAAGCATTCATTTTCTCAGGACGATTAAGAGTAACAATCATGACACGATCGACGATTTCACTAGTTATCGTGGAATACAATAACAGTCCCTCCCTCTCTCACAAATTGAAAAAATTCTACAGAAGTTAATTTTTACATATAATTACATATTATATGTTTTATTTTCAGATTCCTAGTAATTTATTTTGACATACTGATAAATAATTTAAATCTTCAGGATAATCGCTCCTATTCTAAAAATATTTTACATAAATGTGTAAAAAAGACCAGTTGCAAATGCAACTGGTTTTTTTGTTTACCAATATAAATGACAAGCAACGAAATGCCCTGGTTTTTGTTCTTTCCATTCAGGTACAGCACTTGAGCATATCTCCATCGCTTTAGGGCAGCGAGTTCGGAATACACAGCCGCTCGGCGGATTGATGGGACTTGGTACATCGCCTTTAAGTACGATTCTTTCCCGTTTAATAGTCGGGTCTGGTATCGGCACTGCAGAAAGCAAGGCCTGTGTGTATGGGTGAAGCGGATCTTTCGTTAAAGAATCACTATCCGAAAGTTCCATCATTCTTCCAAGGTACATGACTAAAATGCGATCTGAAATATACTTGACCATTGATAAATCATGAGCGATGAATAAATAAGTCAATCCCATTTCTTTTTGAAGCTCTTTTAATAAGTTGACCACTTGAGCCTGTATTGAAACATCCAATGCAGAAATTGGTTCATCACAAACGATGAATTTAGGATTTAAAGCCAAAGCCCTTGCAATTCCAATACGCTGGCGTTGTCCACCACTGAATTCATGGGGAAAACGAGTGATATGTTCCGGACTTAAACCAACCAGCTTTAACAGGTCTTCCACCCGTTTTCTTCGCTCTTTACCTTTTGATATCCCATGAATGGCAAGTGGCTCCCCAATCAATTCCTCCACCTTCATCCTTGGGTTCAATGATGCGTAGGGATCTTGGAAAATCATTTGTATTTCACGGCGGATATGTGACATTTCCCCAGGTTTGTAATCGAAAATATTTTTCCCCTGAAAAAGAACTTCTCCATCTGTCGGTTCATAAAGCCGAGTGATCGTACGACCTGCAGTCGATTTACCGCAACCGCTTTCCCCAACAAGACCGACAGTTTCCCCTGGATAGATTTTGAGATCCAAACCATCTACCGCCTTCAGCGATTGAGAACCAATAGGAAAGTACTTCTTCAGATTCTTTATTTCAACAAGAGGAGAATTTTCGTTGTCTGTCATTTCTTTTACGGCCTTATTTTTCAGTGAAACCATTGGTTCTCCTCCTTTATACATTAGTCGGTGCTTGTACCTGTGCTGCCTTTGCCATTGGGTGGTGCAGCCAGCATGCGGCTGTCTGACCTTCTTCCACTACTTCAAGCTCCGGATCATGGTCTTTGCACACTTTCATTGCTGATTCACATCTTGGATAAAATGGGCACCCTTTTGGCGGATCCAATAGATCCGGTGGTGATCCGATAATCGGAACCAACGGGGCCGTTTTTTCCATATCGAGCCTTGGCACCGTTTTAAGCAGGCCTCTTGTATATGGATGCTGCGGGTTTGAAAATATAGCTTCTACCGTCCCCGTCTCCACGACCTTGCCTGCATACATGACGACTACCCGTTCACAAGTTTCCGCAACCACACCTAAATCATGAGTGATTAAAATGATGGAAGTATCCATTCTTCGTTGGATATCTTTCATCAGTTCCAAAATTTGCGCTTGTATCGTTACATCCAATGCTGTTGTAGGTTCATCGGCAATCAGCAATTTCGGTTCACAAGCAAGGGCCATTGCTATCATCGCCCTTTGACGCATACCACCTGAAAACTCATGCGGATATTGCTGCATCCTTTTTTCCGGCTGAGGAATACCTACCAGTTTGAGCGTTTCCAACGCCCGTTCATATGCATCATTTCGGGACATGTTTTTATTATGCTTTAAAATACCTTCCATGATCTGGCTGCCGATTTTTGTCGTTGGATTGAGCGAAGTCATCGGATCCTGGAAAATCATGCTAATTTCATTTCCACGAATCTTCTGCATTTCCTTTTCACTCATTTTAATAAGGTCTTTACCGCCGAACTTTATTGACCCTTTTCCATACTCTGCTGGAGGTGTTTCCAATAATCTCATGATAGATTTCGCAGTTACACTTTTGCCGCATCCGGACTCCCCGACAATGGCGACGGCTTCCCCTTTTTTCACTTCAAAGTTCACGCCGCGCACAGCCTGCACTTTTCCTGCATACGTATGGAAGGTGATGTGTAAATCATTCACTTCTAATAGGTTCTCCATCATCGTCCCTCCTATTCTAGTAATATCAATTCTTTATGTTAGGACTCATTTATTTCCGTAGTTTTGGATCCAGGGCATCCTGCAGTCCATCACCAGCTACATTGAACGCGAACATGGTTAAGGAGATCAATATTGCCGGGATTAAAAGTTGATAGAAATTCCCTACCAGAATGCTTCCCAGGGCATCACTTGTCAATGTTCCCCAGCTTGCCTGAGGTGCTGGCACTCCCAATCCCAAAAAGCTAAGTGTAGCTTCGGCGAAAATGGCAGTAGGCACAGTCAACGTTAAATTGACAAGGATCGGTCCCATTGTATTTGGAATCATATGTTTTCTTAAAGTCCAGCTCGTGTTGGCTCCAGAGATGGTTGCAGCATGGATATATTCATTCTCTTTTAGTTGTAATACCTGTCCACGTACCAGTCGAGCCATCGGAATCCACCCTGTAATCGACATCGCAATGATGATCGGCAGAATACCAGGTTTTAATACGACCATCATTAAGATAACCATCAATAGGTATGGGATCGCATAGATCACCTCAGCAAAACGCATCATGATATTATCTGTGCGCCCACCGCGAATGGCTGAAATTCCGCCATAAAGGACACCAATTAAAAAGTCGATCAGCGCTGCCATCAATCCAATGAACAAGGATATCCTCGCACCATACCAAGCTCGCGTAAATAGATCCCTTCCTGATGAATCCGTTCCAAACCAGTGTTCGCTATTTGGGCTAAGATTCTTTTTCTCGAAATCTTGTCCATAATAAGTATATCCGTTAATATATGGACCAAAAATCGCCATCAATACCAGGAGGATTATAAGAACAAATCCCGTCATCGCCAGCTTATTTTCTTTAAACCGACGCCAGACGTCAGACCAATATGAAACTGTAGGTCTGGCTATTTTTTCAGCTTCCTTAAAGTTGTCTTCTGCGGGTTGGAACATATCTTCGGTTAAATGCACTTTATCTGCCATTATTTCTTCTCCCCCGTCACTTTAATTCTAGGATCAATCAACGTATAGGCTATATCAACAATGAATATCAATAGGATAAGCACCGCACTATACACAATTGTGGAACCAAGAATGACCGGGTAGTCTCTGTTGGATATTCCCTTTACGAACATATCTCCCATGCCTGGAATACCAAAAATACGTTCAATGATGAAGCTTCCTGTCACGATATTAGCCGTAAGGATGCCCAGAATCGTGATAATCGGCAATAACGCATTTCGAATCGCATGTTTGATTATGACACCGCTCCGTTTCAACCCTTTGGCCTTTGCTGTCAAAATGTAATCCTGCCCCATTACTTCAAGCATGCTTGTCCGCATCAATCTTGCGATGAAAGCAAGCGGCATCATCGAAAGGGCAATGGATGGTAAAATGGTATGCTGCCATGTCGCCCATGTAGCAACAGGGAATATATTCCATTTAATCGCAAAATAATTGATTAAAATAGTCGCCAGGATAAAGTTAGGAACGGAAATCCCTACGATGGCAATGACCATTGATAAATAGTCGGGCCATTTATTTCTTTTCAGTGAAGCCACTACACCCAAAATTAGCCCAAAGAAGATGGCAATCACCAATGCTTGTGCCCCTAAGTGCAAGGACACTGGAAATCCCTTCAAAATGTAATCATTCACAGAAATGGATGAAGATTTCAATGAAGGACCAAAATCAAATTGAACGACTTCCAATAAATAATTCCCATATTGGGTCAACAACGGCTTGTCCAATCCATAGTGGACTTGAAGGTTTTCATAAACTGCAGGAGGCATAGCTCCTTCTTTCGCAAATGGATTTCCCGGAATCGTATGCATTATGATGAACGTTAATGTAATAACAGCCCATAAAGTAATAATCGCCCATTTAAAACGGTTTAATGTATATCTCAACATGGTAATCACCCCAATCATCGATTTTCTAAGGAGTTGAAAACGGAAATGAATTCATGAAATATTCAAATTCGCAATTGAAAAATGGGGTATGTCCTTAATCGGACATACCTCCCATTTCACTTTTATCACTCTCTTACTTTTTATCCGCGTAAATAAAGTTCGGATAAGCGTTAATCGGAGCATAGACTCCAGTAACATTCGATTTAACCATATATGGTTTTGTATAGAAGTAAACCGGAAGGATCGGCATTTCTTCAATCAGAACTTCCTCTGCTTTATGTAAAGCAGCCATCCGTTCTTTTGGTTCCATTGTAGATTTTGCCTTTTTTAATAAACTATCATATTCTTTGTTGGACCAACCTGCATCATTATAGGCACCGTCAGTTTCCCAAAGCATGAAGGTCATCGGGTCAACATAGTCACCAACCCATCCTGCACGGGAAATTTCGAAGTCGCCAGCTTTTTCACGATCAAGCTTAACTTGGAATTCTGCATTTTCAAGTGTCACTTCAACACCTAGGTTATCACGCCACATCCCTTGAACGGCTTCAGCAATTTTCTTATGGGAATCTAAAGTATTATACAAAATTGAAAACTCAGGTAATTCTTTCATGCCTTCTTCAGCAAGACCTTCTTTTAACAATTTCTTTGCTTCAGCTACGTTTTCCTTAAACAAGTCACCTGTATTTTCCTGGTAATCACCAGTTGCATCAGGAATTCCCGGAGGGACTACACCAAATGCAGGCTTTTGACCGCCTTGAGCAACATTTTCGGTAATTTTTTTACGTTCAATAGCCATTGAAAGCGCTTTCCTTACCTTTGCATTGTTGAAAGGTTTTACTTCCGTATTGAAGTTGTAATAGTAAACAGCAAGTTCTGCACCGTTTTTAAATTCTTTATCTCCAGAATTAACCAATTGACCTTGCACGTCCACTGGCAGTGGATACGCAATATCCAATTCGCCACTCTGATACATTTGCCATGCTGTATTTTCATCTTCAATTAGAGCAAAGTTGACCGCATCCAATTTGATTTTATCTTTATCGTAGTAATTTTCATTCTTTTCGATTTTCAGGCTTTCTTTATGTTTCCACTCCGTTAATTTGAACGGACCGTTTGAAACGTGTGTTTTTGCATCCAAAGCCCATTTTGGATTTTCTTCCTGTACCTTTTTATCGATTGGATAGAAAGTATAGAAAGAAGTCAAGTCAAGGAAATATGGTGTAGGCTGTTCCAAAGTAACGACTAATGTATGATCGTCTGTCGCTTTAACGCCTACGTCCTCTTCCTTCCCTTTCTTACTGTTGTAAGCTTCCCCGCCTTTAAGATAATAAAGTTGGTAAGCATAATCAGCAGCTGTTTCCGGTTTCAAAGCATATTTCCAAGCATATTCGAAGTCATTGGCTGTAAGCGGATCACCATTTGACCATTTCAAACCATCTTTCAATTTGAATGTCCAAGTTAATCCATCCTCACTGATTTCCCATGATTCTGCAGAACCAGGTACGATTTTGCCTTCTTCTGTTTTCTTTGTCAGTCCCTCAAACGTATGTTCAAGGATCCATGATTCATGAGTACCTTGCGCATTTGCAGGGTGAAGCGAACCAGGTTCACTTGAGTTGTTTACGTTTAATACTTTTGATCCGGATGAGTCACCCGAGCCGCCTTCTTTTTCATTCGAAGTTTCCTTCGAACCGCCGTTGCATGCCGCAAGCATAAGCATGATGGCCATAAGAAGAGCAAGCACTGAAAATTTAGACTTTTTCAAAAAATATTCCCCCTTATCTTTAATCTTTCTTAGGATATTCTCATTTAAGAGATTATCCTTCTAGCACCTATTAATCTTCCGTATAGTACATATAATGTCAGCGAGGAAAGTTAGAAGCATTCATTGCAGGAATTCACCAAAAACAACTAGCGAACCGTTTGCATAAATCTGTAGTTCTCCCTAAAAAACGCATTAATGCAGTTTACTAGTAAAAAATCACCCTCTTTTCAACCTCGCTAAGGGTACTATACCTCGAATTAAAGATGTTGAATTTTAAGTATATTACGAATAAATCAAAAAATCAATAAACCGATGAGTACTTTTTCACAAGATAGTAATTATTTGCTAATCAATTCGATCTAGATACTAGGTAAAAAGAAATGATAACCTATTTGATGTAAAATGACTTCCGACTTCCAGTGGTTTTTTCAAACACCTTTATGACAGTATTCATATAAGTTCGCTCGTCTATTTTTTTCTAAATATTCTAATAATTAAAGTCGGGTTGGTTACTAAGACCACTTTCCTAGCAAACCATTCCCAATTCAATAATATATTTTAGTAGAATAATATTTTTTCTCAATAAACTATTGAGTTATTTTCAAGCAAATCCCAAATAACGGATAATAACTATGTAGGAATAGAGATATTCCATCAGTTTCTCACCTATATGTACGAAGCAAATCCAATGAATAATGACCCTTCCTCATTTATGATTAAATAAATATAATGACACGAAAAGTAAACAAATGCCTGCCACCTTTTTCGCATCCAATGGGATTCGTACGCCTCCAAATAAACCGAAATGGTCAATGACTGCCCCGATCAGTATCTGGCCTGCGATAACCCCGACCAATGCAGGTGCCACTCCAATCTGAGGGACAACCAATACTATCACAATGACATAAATAGCCCCTAACAGTCCGCCTATCAATTGCCATTTTGGTACAGACGCGATGGCAGATATGTTTCCATTTCCCGCGAACAAAACAATTAATAATAAAGCAAGTGTCCCGATTCCAAACGATATGAAAGAGGCTTCAATGACCCCCACTTTTTTCCCTAATCCACCATTGATTTGACCTTGTATGGCAATGGTGATTCCGCCTAGGACCGCAAGCAACGGAAATAATATCTTCACAATGATTTTGCTCCTTTTTATGTCCGTCCATCCGGACTGATTATGAATCCGCACTCTATTTTAACATGAAAAATATGTATATTGTCCTTTAGTGATATAAATTGATCCAAACGGAAGAGATATTGCACAAATAAAAAACTGGCACTATTGGCCAGCTGCAATGTTCTAATACTAAACTATAATCTATTTGACCCCTGAATACTTTGTTGTCTTAACTGGCAATACTCTGTACTTAACAAGGAAAATACAAGGGCATCATGGGATTGATTCCGAAGAAATAGATAACTTCGAAGGCTGCCCTCCTCTTTGAATCCAAATTTCTTCAATAGGTTTCTGGATGCAATATTATCCTTGAAAGTTAAAGCCGCAATTCTGATTAGTCCCAATTCTTCAAAGCAATAGCGCAATACTTCGTTGACGGCTTCAGACGTAAAGTGATTCCTCCAATATTCGGGATGGATTTCATATCCTATTTCGACGCGTTTGTTCGCGAGGCTCAATTGATTCAGCCCAACAGTACCGATGAATTTGCCTGAATCCTTTAAAATGACTCCCCACCGCATCCCACGTTTGTTTATATAAGCACTTTTAAACGAATCGATTAAGCGGCGGGCATCTTCAACTCGGATTAAACTTTCTATTCCATCATATTTGGTCACTTCATCTTTAGAGAGAATTTCGAACAGACTTTCAGCATGATGGTGACCTATTTCGATTAAACGCAGCCTTTCTGTTTCCAATTCCTTAAACCACATCGAAGAATCCCCCCGGTATTTTCAGCTGACTACTTTATTCTATTCGTGAAGAAGAGATACCTTTCTTAATGTACAATACTTTTTGAAAAATCCATTTCTTTTACATACAATGCCGAGTCCTAATGTCCTCCCTTTGTAATCAAATCCATGATGATATGGGAAAGGCTGACACTGTAAACCGTCCCATTCCGCCATAACCTTATAAGAAATAGCAATTTGGATGGTTAGGATACATTCTACTATCGTCGGTAAACCATCATGGGTCTCACCAAAAAGAGCCCCCAGGACGACATTCAGGCCCGTATCTGCAAAAAAATAGGCACAGTGTGCCCCCGATGAACCTCTTCCTACTATACAAACATCACATGAAAGATTCTCTTCCAACATTGGATATTTTCTAGCTTCAAATTTATCTTTTCCAAAACACTTTCCCTGCCTTTAAATCCATTCAATTCCACCCTTAGGATAATTTATTGAATCCATCATTTTTAGTTCCATATAACTATATCGTTTTGATGTTATTATTATTTTCCCTGACAAATATGGCCTGCAAACGTAAAATGATTCTTTATCTACATGAAATAATTCTTCCAATTTATCAAAAAGCCCTATGATTTTGGTTACCCTTAACACACTTCCGGGTTATATGGACCCTTAACATCATCTTCCCATTCGATACCTTTTTCCCATTCCAATAGAGATTGTTAATGAGCTAATTTTACACAAAACTATTTTTATAGCATACTATACTTCCAATCCAGATATTCTACTAGGAGGAATCAAAATGAAGAAAATCATCCTTTTATCAGCACTGTCTCTATCCCTATTATCTCCAAAAGTTGCTCTGGGAGCCAATACATACGAGGTGGCAAAAGGAGATACCTTAACGAAAATTGCTACTGAATATGATGTCAGCATTGACGAATTACTTAAAACGAACTCTGCTATAAACGATGCAAATCAAATTCGAATCGGACAAATCATAAATCTTCCCACGTCCAACACCACAGTTAATCGCGCAGAAAGTCAATCAGTTGAACAGCAGGTCCTTAGTTTAGTGAATGAAGAACGGTCAAAATCGGGCCTACCTTCCCTTAAAATGGATACAGCCATTTCTAACGTAGCAATTCTGAAATCTGAGGATATGCGAGATAGTAATTATTTCAATCATACAAGCCCCAGTTATGGATCGCCTTTCGAAATGATGAAATCCTTTGGGATCAGTTACAAGTACGCAGGGGAAAATATCGCAGCAGGTCAACCTAGTGCGGATGCTGTCATGAAATCATGGATGAACAGCCCTGGACATAAGGCCAATATCCTGAACAAGAACTATACACATATTGGAATTGGGCATGTGACAGGTGGGAAATACACCCACTATTGGACCCAGCAATTCATTGGAAATTAAAAACGTTAGAGGCGGCAGATTGCCGCCTCCTTTTTTTATCCTTATATTCCAAATCTAAAGCTTGCTATTATCCGGGATTATAGACTCCAAGCAAAAATATGCGGGGATCTTTCACTTTATATAGAAAAGACGTCTTGCATTTTTCGCTTCAATAAAAAGTCGTTCTTCATTTTTTTTGTTGGATGAATACTATAGGAATACACGTAAAGTAGTTATATCATACTATCTTTCAATTATCGTTCTTATAAAAATAAAATTATGTTAAAATAGAATTCTAGACATAGGTACAAAGGAGCAATTGTAATGAAAATTGAGGTTGGCTCTGTTATCAACGAATTACGAATAAAACAAAATCTTACAAGAGAAGAACTGGCTAGGGATATATGTGAACCTAATGCCCTGTCAGATTATGAAAGAAGCATCACTTCTCCAACAATTGATGAATTGGCACTTTTTGCGGATAAACTTAAAGTTGACCTGCCGTATTTCTTCACCACCAAAAATGAACCGATTTATAATTACATAGAAACCATTAAACTTTTGATTAACAAATACAAACGCACACGTAATTATGAAGCAATTTATGAAATCGTCCAAAAAGAAATGGCAACTGCACCGGAAAAATCGATATCGTTTTATCAATTCTTGAAATGGCATGAAGGTATCTCTTTTTTTTATTTGTACAATGACAAACAAAGGGCTATAGAATTATTGAATGAGGCCATTCAGATTACCATGGGTAAACGGGTCATTCTTCATCAACAGGAGATAGAAGTTTTAAATAGTATCGGAATTATCCATTTTAAAACGAAGAATTATGAAGAGGCCATCAACATCTTCAATGAAGCACTGGAATTTATCGAGAATATTCCCCATGTGAATCAAGAAGGTACCATTATCTTGAAGATCATTCATGGATTGGCACAAACATTGACTGAACTTCATTATTATCAGGAATCATTAAATTATACCCTTAAAGGGATCAACATTTGTAATTCGATAGAATCATTATATTTATATGCGGAACTCCATCTATTAACTGGTAAGAATCTAGTTCATCTTCAACAACCTGAAAAAGGACTGCACTATATAAAACAATCCAAGAACATTTTCAGTCTTCAAAAAAACGAAGAATTCATACGAATTGCCGAAGATGAATTGGAAAGCATTTTGCAATGCTTATGAATTTCAATGGATAAAAAAAGATAGAGATTGCTTTGAAAAAAGCAATACTCTATCTTTTTTTTTAGCATTGTTAGTTCTTGTTCTACCAATCATTGGAATGACTATTTTTTTCAAGTTAAAAATGCTGCTTTAAAACAATCATTACACTTTCATTAGCTATTCTATGTCAGCTATAATAGAAGAATGAAACCCAACTGGAGGAAAAAAAATTGTCTAATAGATTAGGTTTAGTGCTTGACGTAGAAACAACTGGTTTACGTCCCTCTTCCGATGAAATCATCGAGCTTGCTCTTATACTCTTTACATACAGCAGTGAAACAGGTGAAATTATTAATCTTATTGATCAGGAATCATTTTTAAGGGAGCCTCTCTCCTATGGATCAAGAAGGAATTATGATCAAGCGTACAGAATTCATGGAATTCCATACAGCTCAGTAGAAGGAAAAAGTTTTCACGATGAAAAAATTAAATCCTTCATTGCCCGTACCGATTCGATTTTCGCACATAATGCTTCTTTCGATAGAAGTTTCCTTTACCAAATGTATCCGGAAATCAATGATCAAAAGTGGTTCTGTACGATGCGGAATGTTCCTTGGAAGCAATACGGATTTGAGAATAGTAAACTCTTAACATTACTGCAGGCACATAATATCACAAATTTCCAAACACACAGGGCTATGGACGATATATCTTACCTAATGGAACTCATGAGAAAACCAGGACCTTCTGGCCATCCTTATTTAAAGGAAGTCATAGCAAAAAATCCAATGAAGAAATATGCACCTGCTTCTCAAAAGACAAGGGTATAGCTGATTGCAAAAATACTTCATTGTACAGGCTGCACCAAAGTTTTGTCACAAAATTGCTCATTCCATGAGAACAGGAATACATTTCTTTACGATGGGTGTTATTTTAGGGACACTTTTATTTCCCTGCATTTCACTTATTTCCTGATATTTATTAAAAAACAGCGACCCATGACGGGTCGCTGTTTCAGTTTGTCGACAAAAGGGGGTTCGGAATGGTCTCTCCCCAAAACATGATTATAAAAGAATACTTAGTTATCCTTCATGTATCTTCACTTTTTTATTTGGATGAAATCAACTGGAACGTTATTTTGAGGAGTTAAAATTTGAACGTTGATTTCCACTCCAGGCACTCGCTTTCCGCGGGCGGTCCGGGAGCCTCCTCGGCGCTCTTTGCGCCTGTGGGGTCTCCCTTGGACACGCTTTTCCCGCAGGAGTCTCGTACCTTCCGTTCCATACTTTGTTTTAAAATTTAGATAGAAACCCCTTTGTCGACAAAAGTGGGGCCGGGACGGCCTTATCCCGAATCCGAAATTATTACCATGATTTCAAAACGAGACTTGGTTTTACTCCATAATTTTTCACTGTTTTATATAGGGTGAAATCCTCTCAAGATTGAAGAAATTTGCGACACTCCTGCCGAATAACTGGCTAGTCGAGACCCCACAGCCGCTTGCTTTGATGTGGCTTGTCAGACAGTCGGCGGAAAGGGAGTGGATTTCTTCAACCAACTGGAAATTTTTTTTAAAAAAACTGTAGGCAAACTCGCTTTCCTCGAATTTGCCTACAGTCTGAAACAGCGACCCATGACGGGTCGCTGTTTTTTGATCATTATACAGTTGCTTCTTCCTGTTTTTCATTTAATGCGCCGTTCAATTTCTTATACCGATAAATAAAGTAAAGAAGTGATAATATTAATGCCACAACGAGGAATATGGCCAATATGCCAAGATTATGCCACATGAAGCTATAATCTCCTGTTGAGATGACTGCACGGAAAGCATTAATAGAATATGTCATCGGTAGGAACGGTGTGAATCCTTGCAAGAAGCCAGGAACTAATTCATTTGGGAATGTTCCGCCACTGCTGGTCAGTTGAAGAATCAAAATCAATAACGCTATGAACCGACCAGGATTGTCAAAGGCCGAACCCAGGAACTGAATGATTGCCATGAATGTACAGCTAGCAAGAATGCTTACTGCAAAAAATAGCGGCAGGCTCGTAACATTGATTCCAAGACCTAAAATTAAAATCGAGTCCACCAATATGGCTTGACAGATTCCTATGAGTGCCATGACGCTGTATTTACTAATAAACCAGCTAAATCCACTCGCAGGTTTAACAGCAGGATCTTTTAACGGGAAAATGATCGTCAGAACGATAGCCCCGATAAATAAACTTAATGAAATTAAATATGGTGCAAAACTAGTGCCATAGTTCGGGACATTATTAATTGGTAATTTATCCACTTTAACTGGGCTTGCAAACATGTCATATACTTCTTCATTGGACTTTATCTTACCTGCTTCGTCTGCCCCATCACTTAATTCGTCATGTAATTCTGCAGATCCATCTGAAAGTTTGGCGATTCCATCTTGTAACTTAATGGCTCCATTTGCCAGTTCTCCCATTCCGCTAGTAAGGCTGGATGAACCTTCCTTCAGCTTATCCGTTCCTGTAACCAGACCTTTCGAACCTTCGGAAAGCTGTGAGGTTCCACTTGATAATTGCTTGGAGCCATCTTCAAGCTGATCAAGCCCGCTTACCAAGTTATTGCTGCCTTCGGTTAACTGTCCAAGCCCACTTTGTGCTGAATCTATACTATCGCCAAATGTTGTCAAGCCAGATACCAATTGACCTTGACCATTTTTCAGTTCATCCGCCCCATTGGCGAGTTTATCCTGAGCTTGCTTCAATTGAGTGAAACCGCCGCTTATTGCACTTGTGCCTTCACCTAACTGATTAGCTCCAGCACTAAGACTATTTGAGCCTTTAGCAATTTCAGTTGCACTTGCCGATAGTTCCCCTACTCCTTCAGATACTCCTTTACTACCTTCACTGATGCGGGTTAGAGAAGTAATCACTCCCTCCAAACGCGCTTTCTCTGCAGGATCATCCGTAGCTTCAGATTGTTGTTTCAATCCGGAAATTACCTCATCCAAACCTGCAGAAACTTCAGATGCCCCAGCTTTTGCTTCGTTCGATGCTGCACTCCATTCAGCCAATGAACCTGAAAGTTGGGAAGCTCCAGCAGCTACACCATTTGCTCCATCTGTCAAAGCGGGCAGCTTTTCTTCGATTTGATTGAAGCCCTCTAATGACTGTTGCAGTCCAGAGGCCAATTCACCAGTACCCGCTTCAGATTTCTTGGCTCCTTGCAAAAGCTCGGATTGCCCATCTTTCATTTGTCCAACACCAGAGCTAAACTGTTGTAACCCTTGATTGAGTTCTTTTGATCCTATAGCTGCCGAACCGACTCCATTCGAAAAGGTCAATGATTTTTCAGCTAATTTTTCCAGGTTTTCATGGATTTCGACAGAACCTGAATGAAGGGAATCAATTCCTTCATCGACTTTTTTGGAACCCTCTTTAGCCGAGTTAATCCCATCACCAAGTTCACTTGATCCGTTCTTCACTGTATCTGTTCCATCTTTCAATTCTCCAGCTCCGTCACTGGCACTTTTGAGTCCGTCAGCCATTTCGTTCAAATTATCGAACATTGACTCCGCATAGGTTTTCGTAACGGCTGACGAAACCTCCCCTTTAATTCTCTCCGAAGCTGCGTCACCTATTTTAGTGGAAATATAGTTGAACCCTTCATTGGACGTATAAATTAAATCAAGTTTTTCCGGATTGTCCTCCTGTAAGGTCGTTGCATTTTTGGAGAAGTTTTTCGGGATTTCTATTTTCATGTAATAATCTTGTTTTTCCAGGCCTTCATTTGCTTCTTTTTGACTGACGAAATGCCAATCGAAATCCTTCTTTTCCTTTAACTCCTTGACTAAATCTTTTCCTATTGTAAGTTCCGATTCATTGAACTCCGCACCCTCATCCATATTGACAATGGCAACAGGCAATTGGTCCACCTTACCATATGGATCCCAAAATGCCCACAGGAAAGTGCCGCTGTATAATAATGGAACCAGTATGATCCCTATTATCGAAATGAGTATCATAGGATGTTTTATTATGGCTAAAATTTCACCCTTTAAAGATTTTAACACGCCTACCAAGCCCTCCTATACGACGAATATGCCGTTTATTTAATCTATCTCGGTGAAAAACGGATTGAAGAATACATTTTTAACTCATTTGCTTCTGCAATATATTTAAAATTCACTATCTTAATCATTAATATATATTACTTTTTAAGCAAACAATAATTAATGACTATATCGTTCATTTGGTCATTAACACGAAAATAATATAACATTTATCCATTCATTTATCAATACTTTTTCACTGTCTTACATCCTATACCTACTATTTATCTCTTTATATTCTGTTTAGATTCCCTTTTTATTGATTAAGCCCTTATCATCGGCTGTTAAAATTTCCTCTATATTTCATGGCAAAAAAGGGTATCCATTATGGATACCCTTTTAATTAGCTATATTAGCATAATTAAATGAAGCGCTTACATATCATTTTGATATAATGCCTTTTAATTTTTCCGCCTGCCCGGTCAGTTTCTTTAAGGATTGCTGATATTCTTTTTCTAATTGTTTTATGATGCCGGCGGCGGTATCTATTTTTTTAATCGCCCCTACGCCATGACCCGCTGACCAAATATCACGCCACGCTTTAGATTCAGATGATTTGGACATGCTGTCAAAATCGACTTTTTCTTTTTTGGCTAATTGCTCAGGGTCTAATCCTTCCTTTCTGATGCTCGGTTTCAGCATATTACAATTAACGCCTGAAAATGCATCAGTCAAGATGATGTCATCATGATCAGAATCGACAAGCATTTCACGATATTCATCATTGGCCCTGCTCTCTTTAGCCACGATAAAACGTGTACCCATATATGCAAGATCCGCTCCTGCAGCTTGAGCTGCCAAGATACTGTGACCAGTACTGATGGATCCGGCAAGCAAAATGATTCCGTCCCAGAATGTCCTTACGCTGTCCACGAAAGCAAAGCTATTTATCTCACCAGCATGACCACCGGCTCCCGCAGCAACCAAGATCAATCCGTCCACACCTGACTCCGCAGCTTTTTTTGCAAAATCCACCGAGCTGACATCCGAAAAGACCAACCCGCCATAGCTATGTACGACATCCACCACATGTTTTGGTGAACCTAATGATGTAATGACGATGGGAGGCTGATGCTTTTTGACCAATTCCAGCTCTTCTTCAAGACGGCTATATGTACGGTGGACAACCATATTCATTGCCCATGGAGCAATCTTTGAGCCAGGTTCTTTATCCTTTGCTGCAATCAATGTGTCGTTTATATCACTCATCCATTGATCCAGTACCTCAATCGGCCGCGCATTCGGTGCTGGAAAAGAGCCGATCACCCCATTCAAGCAGCATTCTTTCACTAACTCAGGACCGGATATTAAAAACATAGGTGCTGAGATAACTGGTAAAGTTAATTGATTCCACCACTGTTCAGGCAAACTTCTTGTCATCTATGAAACCTCCCATTTTAATATATTACCAAAATATAACACTACAAGATTATCATACTTCTAAAATACACAATTTTCAAGAAATTAATTCAGCAGCTGAATTAACTTGTCATGAAGCGCCATGTCAATGAAAAAACTGTATATGGAATGCATCCCATATACAGTTTCGATTCAATTTGAAAGCGCCCATTTACGAATGGCCTTAGCCACACCATCTTCTTCGTTTGTTGCTGTAACCCAATCTGCTTTTTCTTTCACAATTTCTTGGGCGTTTCCCATTGCCACACCCACTTTTGCATCAGAAATCATTGCAAGGTCGTTAAGGCTGTCACCTACTGCCATAACATTATCCATCGTAATATCGAGCAATGAACATACAAGCTTTATCGCTTTCGCTTTATTGACGCCCATGGCATTCACTTCAATATTCGTTGGGCTAGAATTGCTTATTTCAAAGTTTCCTTTTGATACCAGTTCATCCATGATGATTTTGCGGACGTCATCATCAGTTGTATCAAAACCGAATTTAAGCCATTGCGAATCATGGATTTTTTCAGGCATTTCAGCCCTGTAAATATTATCGCAACTAATTGCCCAAAAATGTGTACCATGTTTTTGGCTTAGTTCCCACATCCATTGTATGGACTCACTATCGACGATATTCCTTTCCACCAGTTTTCCTTGATTATCGTATATTTCACTTCCGTTAACGGTAATGAGGTATGATTGGAGTTCCATTGACTTTGCAAAATCACTGCATGTCGCGTAGGATCTTCCTGTGCTCAATACAACAAAAATCCCTTGATTTTCTGCTTCTTTTATCGCTCTCCGATTTTCTTGGGATATCTCTCCAGCCTTATTGAGAAGCGTGCCATCCATATCAAGTGCAACCAGCTTAATATCTTGTTCCTTCATTCTTATTCACCCTTCCATAATCCTTCTTTATGTAACTAATTCCATGATAGCTTATAATGCATACGCAGGGAAAGTACGTGAATAATTGAACAGGTATTGCCATTCGTTTCATGATTTTTATAATCAACCAAATATCTTTATCCGGCCACTTTATATTCTGCCATTCTAAACATCGTCTACTCCCTTTCTTTTTTCATTTCATTCAATTCTTTTTTTATCTGACCTTCCCATTTTGGGATACCATCATTTTCATCAAATTCTATAATGACATCCGTTACTCCTCTTTCCTTGAATATCTCATTAAACAGCCGATCTTTAATGTCATCCGCCTGGGCGATTGAAATATGGGGATCAAGTTCAACTTCAAGTTCAACATGAAAGTCTTCCCCTTCTTTTATTACGGCAAGTTTCTGTATATCCCTTACGTCTGGATCATCCATGACCTTAGTTCCGATTTTTTGTCGCATTTCAATATCGGCTTCCCCAAGAGCACCTGCAGCATTATCAAGAAATACCCTACCAACCACATAGAACATACCGAGACCGATCATGACGGAAGCAACGCCTTCCGCTTGGATGAAGGGCGTGAAGTTTGCTAATAAAATGGCAATTATCGCTAGTACCCCACCACCGGTTGCTACCATATCTTCCATAAATACTAATTTCGTCGCCGGTTTTGCTCTTTTTAAACCAGCGAAGCTCTTAAATATGACGGCTGCTCCTTTAGCTTCGATTCCAGTCTCATGCACCACTTCTTTCATCGCTTTAAATAATACATATGATTCCAACACAACCGCTAACGAAAGGACGGACAAGTTAATAAGGATACCAGTTGATTCTACAGGGTGCAAAATGTGATGGAACCCTTCTTTAATCGTTTCATAAGACATAATCCCGACAACCAATACTGCCCCTAATAATACGAGGTTAACCAAACGTCCAAAACCATCAGGGAATCGATCAGTTGGTGACTTTTTACTTAGTGCGGATCCAATGAAGACGAAAAACTGATTTGCAGCATCGCCCAAAGTATGTAAAGTTTCAGCAAACATAGCGACATTCCCTGTCATGAAATAAGCAATCCCCTTTAGCACAGCGATGATACTATTCACACAGGCAGCAATGAACGCCGATTTATTACCTTGTTTTAATAACCGAAATAATTCTTTCATATAACCCCCCCCTAATCTTTTTATAAATCCATTATCATAATGTATTATCCCCAACACTGGAATATATGAAACCACAAAAGCGAAACCCTTAACTATACGATTGGAGAATGGTTATATGTTGTATCTCCCACAAACGAATATATTCCAGGAATGGACTCATCTATTCTAATAAGTTCACAATGAGCATTCATTTCTTTAGAAAACTGATTAATACAACAAAAAAAGGGAGTAAGCGGTAGCTTACTCCCTTTCATTCAAGAACTTATGCTTTTAAGCTTCCATCCCCTTTTTCACTAACTTAGATGGATTATTTACTTTATACCGTATTTCTTTATTGTATTTTTTGTCGACCACTTTTCCATCAAATTCGATTGCGTCCCCTTCTTCGAGCTCAGCTTTTTTTAATGTCTTGCTATAACCACACCAAGCATCGCCGATTGTCAATTCAGGTTCCGTTGTCACTTTGACATTCTCCAAGAGTATGACTTCATCTTCTTCACCAGTGAAATGGTTCATTTTCGCCGTGAACTCCTTGACGGTTGCAGTGAAATGCACTTTTTCCCCTGGTAAGTCTAACTTAGGTTTTGCTGTCGTCTTTTTAGTTTTGGTTTTTGCTTTTTTTGGTTCTTCACTTAGCTGATCAGAGTTTTCCGTAATTGGTGCTTCCATTACCTGTTCAGTTTCAATTGGATCTGCAGATGTTTCGGAAACCGGTCCACTCAACAATTCTTTTTCGAAACTGGAGCTTTGCATTTCCTTTAAATAGGAAGGGTGAATGCAACTAAGCTTACCATTTTCAAATTCAACGACTACAGTGTCTAGACCATTTCCATACTGTTCATAGCCTGCTAATTTGACTTTTGCTTGAAAACTGCCGCTTTTATATAATAGTTCTCTTTTTACCGAACGGGCAGTGAATAATTTCCATTCCAATCCTTTAGCGATATAGTCCGTATCATCTAAAAAAGAGATATACTCTCCTTTTGGTGCAATATAATGAATCAAATCTTCAGCTGGAGTTTCAGCCACAGTCACCACTCCTAATCTTTTCTATAGATTATATTCTAGCAAAGGATTTCAAAGTTGCAAATGAATGAGCATCATAATGGGGTTGATAGCAGTCACAATTACGAACACGCTTAAATTCCCCCCATTAAATGTATGTGATCATTTATGGAACCAGAAAAAAAGCTGCCCATTAAGAGCAGCTCAGACTGTAGACAAACTAGATAAAAATTAAGTTTGTCTATGTTTTTTTGAGGGTTTGTAAAAACTTGAACGTTGATTGGAACGTAGGGTACTCGCATTCCGCGGGCGTTCCGCCCTCGGCGCTCTTTGCGCCTGTGGGGTCTCCCTTTGACGCGCTTTTCCCACAGGAGTCTCCCCATCTTCAAAAAAGACTTTTGGAATTCATATGCTGGCTGGATTTTGCGTTAAAGAAGGTTTGATCGATCATTTCATTTTCTCTTCGGGTCAATACAGCCGTAGCCCTTGTTCTGTTTACCATAATATCCTTTTGCTAGAAAACGGTTGTTTGAAGAGCAGCGTTTTATTAGAATAGTCAATCTTTTCTTTCTATAATTACACAAAATCGACTACATCCGTTACCCTTCCTTAACGTGAATTTTTTTTAGTGTTGCTTCTTGTTCAGGAGTTATTACCTTTTTCTTATGATAAAACAGGAAGTATGACCCAATTACTAGAATCGTGAGAAGGGTTGTAAGAAAGAATTGCAATCTCATGGAATCAATAAACGCCTGAGCAACGAATATAATAAATAATACGGCAATAGTCGCGTAGGTTAAATAAGGGAATAGCCACATTTTCACTTTGAGTGTCCCGGGATTTTCTTTTTCCGTCTTTTTCCGTAAATATAGATGGGAAAAGGCGATAAAGATATACATGATCATAGTGACTCCTCCAGAGCTGTTTGCGAGAAAAGCAAACAATTTATCAGGAGAAACAAATTTAAATGTCGTGCACACATAAGAAAAGAAAACACTTGCCGTTAACGCCCAAATCGGGATTCCCCTCTTATTCACACGAGAAAGGATTTTCGGTGCATCACCTTTTTTTGATAAAGAATATAACATACGGGAGCTTGTATATAGCCCTGAATTCAAAACAGAAAGCAATGAAGTGAAGATTACGATATTCATGATTTGACCCGCTGCCGGCAGGCCTGCCATATCAAATACGCTGGCATAGGGGGTTTTTAGTAAATCTTCAGCCCCCTGGGGGATTACGAGAACCAACACGGTCACTGAACCAACAAAGAAAAGAAGGAGACGCCAGACAACACTGTTTATGGCTCTAATAATATTTTTTTCAGGGTTTTCAGACTCTCCTGCAGCAATTGCAGCTACCTCACTTCCCGATAAAGAGAAAGTAATGAATATCACACTAAGAAGGACAGGCAGAAAACCTTTTGGTAAAAATCCTCCATCCCCAGTAATGTTTGAAAGGCCTGGTGAATCAAAACCCGGAACAAATCCAAAAATCATGGCGGCACCCAGGAAGAGGAATATTACAATGGCAGCCACTTTCATGAAAGCTAGCCAGTATTCAAATTCCCCATAAGCTTTGACTGAATAGATATTAGTAATCGTCATTAATATAGGGAAAGATAGACTAGCAGCCCACATAGGTATACCAGGAAACCAATCATGAATCATAGTACCCAATAATGTAGTTTCAATAGCAATGATGATAACCCAGTTGAACCAGTATAACCAGCCGATCGTGTATCCGGCCCAGGGACCAAATGCTTGATGTGCATATGTTGAAAAGGATCCGCTATCAGGATTTACTACAGCCATTTCACCCAGCATGCGCATTATAAGCACGATCATCAATCCTGCGATTATATACGATATAATAGCACCAGGTCCTGCTGAATTTATTATTGTTCCGCTTCCGATAAATAGTCCTGCCCCAATTACCCCGCCAATAGAAATCATTGTGACATGCCTGGTCTTGAGACCATGTTTCAATTCATTTGTTTGAAGTGCCACTATTGTCACCATCCTTTAAAACTGTCTATTTACCGTTTTGTAAGCAGTAAACCACTGCTCATGGGTACCCTAGTAGAAATCTTTCATTCAAAAAAAGGTTACAGTCTTATCCCGTTTCATCAATAGTTTTAATGAGGCCAAATTCATATCGATATATGTATATTGCACAGCATATACTCTATTAACTGTATCCGCTTTCTTTTTATAATCCTTTTTTACTACCATCAGCCCCTCAACGAAATACACGGAAAGTACAATGTTCTGGTTGATTTTGCACTTTTTGCTTTTTGTTGAGTGAAGTCCTTTTATGTAAAAATATAGTTACCCAGCTCTATTATTCCTTCCTCACTCTTCTTTTTTTATAAAAGCACCCTCTCTCACTAAAAATTTTATTCATATATTATAAAAGCAATATCCATGCCAAAAAAAGGATAGTTATTTTAGTAGTGTTTAACGCTTTTATGAATTTAAAACGATTCGATATTGAATCAAAAATTCAATTTTCGATTCAAATATTAATTATTAACCCTTTTCGATTCACAATCGAATCAAAAATGACAATTTAATTGTTTTCTTTTGAAATTTCGACACACATATATACTGAAAAATAACAGGGATAAAAAAGAAGATGCTAAAATCCAAAATGATTTCTTGGCACCTTCCAAATAGATTTATTTTCACTGAGAATGATTTTATGTAAATTACCGGCAGACCCGGAATGCCCTTCTACTATTAATCAAAGAACTATGTACAAGCGTCGAAAAATATCGATATGTATATAATGCTGTATGTAAAGTCACAATATGATATGTATTAACCCATTATATATTCAGTTCTGAACTTTTGGGAAATGGATGCTGAATGTAGTTAAATTTTCATTGGAGACACAATTCATATATCCATCATTACTTTCAATAATCTTTTTACATACGTATAATCCAATTCCCGTTCCTAGCTCCTTCGTTGTGACAAAAGGCTCAAAAATAGATTCTATCAATTCACTGGCAATGGCCGGTCCATTATTTGAAATTCGGATTATTCTTTCATTCGCCTCAATTATAGAGTTTATCCTCAAAATTCTAGGATGTTCCTTATCCTTTAAGGCATCAATGGAATTTATAAAAAGATTCAAGAACACCTGTTTTAACCCATCCTTGCTCGCTGTCATGACAAAGTTTGGATAAATATTTATTTCCACATTAACGCTGGCATCCACTATATTTGCATATGTCAGTTCTTGTATTTCTTCAATTAACTTTAACACGGAAATTTCCTCTCTTTGTTCCTCATTAAAATCAGATTTAGAGGTATGGAGGAATTGGGTTATCCTGAAATTCAACTGATTTAACTCATAATCAATGATATCCAAATATTTCAAGCTCGGGTTCTCCCTCTTCAGTAATTTATTGAACCCCATGATAGCTGTAAGAGGGTTTCGGAACTCATGTACAAAACTTGATGATATCTGACCCAGTACCGCTAATTTATCTTTGTGGTTTTCACTAATATAAGACTTTTTTTCCTCAATCACTTCATTTGTAAGATTCGTATATCTAGTTACTGCATGGTAGCTGAACGTATCAAAGTGCAAGTTGATGTCATTAATGAATTTCTTCATATAATTAATTGGGATATTGGCCCCAAAAACATTTCTAATTATGATATTTCTCCCCAAATTGATATTATATAGAAAATCCCCAATGTTGATATTTGCTTCAAGACGTTCTTTTGCAACCTGGTAAGCCAATTTTATCAGCACATCATCAGACAATATTTCCTTGAACGTTTGGATGACCAGTGAGTACATCCCATAACCATTTTCTTTAATCTTTTCTTTGTAGGGGTCTATTTCATTGATCTTAATAGTCTCATTCCATTCATTTAAAAACGCAGATTCATTTTCTTCCAAATATTGAATCAATACATGTTTATACTTCGTATGTTCAGATGACAACTTCATACTATTGACCACACATCCCTTGCGGAATTTTAGATACTATATCAATAACATCATTCTATATGAGATTTTGATTTCCTGCACTTCATTATTTATTGTTTTTCAAGGTGAAATGTAGCTTATAAAGAGATAAGGTATGCTGGTCCGCATATAGTTACTTGCGATAACAAAGATTCGACCAAATCAGGTCGAAAATTCGATATTGTCATAAAAAGGAAACGCATCATTCATGTTTTTTTATATACGATGAAACTCTTACTTTTGATAGTTGATTCCATATTTTTTCATTTTTCTATAAAGCGTATTTCGGCCGATGTCGAGTTGTTTCGCGGCGTTACTGATATTTCCATTTGTTCGTTCCAATGCATTTCTGATAAGTTGGGTTTCTTGTTCTTGAAAGTTTCTTGGTTCTCGATCGGCATTTGCCCCTTCCTCATGTGTAACGGAAGAAACAGGACAAAGTGCTACAAGCAAGTCCCTTCTAATCGGGCCATTATCAGCTAGGAATGCAGCCTGACCGAGCACGTTTTGTAATTCGCGGAAATTTCCTGGCCACGAATATTCCAAAATGAATGTTTTAGCTTCGTCAGTTAGTTCGGTATGTTCACTCTTATAAGGTAAATCCGCTAAAATGTATTCTGCTAACAGCAATAAATCTTTACGACTCCTTAGATTTGGAAGTTTTAAAGATAATCCACAAAGACGGAAAAATAGATCTGCACGGAATTCTCCAGCTTCAATTTCTTTTTGTAAGTCTTTGTTGGTGGCGGCAATGACCCTTACATCGATGGGAATGGAAGCATGTCCGCCGACACGCGTCACACATCGTTCCTGAAGCACACGGAGCAGTGTCGCTTGAGCTTGAAGCGGCATATCCCCGATTTCATCCAAAAACAGGGTTCCGCCATCTGCCGCTTCGAACTTCCCCTTATGCCCGCCGCTTTTTGCGCCAGTAAAGGCACCCTTTTCATACCCAAATAACTCACTTTCCAATAAGTTTTCGGGAATTGCGCTGCAATTGATGGCGATGAATGGCTTATCACTTCTTAAGCTAACCCCATGAATGGATTGAGCGAACAGTTCTTTTCCCGTTCCGCTTTCTCCAGTGATTAGCAGGCTGATATCAAGTGCTGCAGCTCTTTTAGCAATGGATATGGTTTGATTCATTTGCGGATCATTACTTATTATATCAGTAAATTGATAACGATTAGTTGTTAAACCATCAATCAATTTTTGTTTTTTTAACCGCACGATCACGGAGGATTGATGTTCTATATTATTGCCGAGGGTTTGTACCAAGAACTCCTGGTCTTTAATTGAAACCTTCTGTTCTAAAACAAGTGGGTCTGTTCCAGATATTATATTCGATACCGGTTTTCTCAATGTGCCTATAACATGCGACGCCGCTAAATTGAGATCTGTAACTTTCCCCTCTTTATCAAGGGTAATTAACGGATCAGGGTATGAATCATAAATATAATAAAGGTTTTTCTCCCTTTTTTGAGTATGGGACAATAATAGTGCTTGTTTGATGCTATCAGCCACCCTCTGAACTAAACTAATGGAAAAAGGATGATAATTCTGTTGATGACTGCTTAAGTTCAAAACACCAAGCAGCTGCCCATCGGGGTGATAAATGGGCGATGCGGCACAAGTAAGGAAATGGTTATCCTGATGAAAGTGTTGACTGCCATGAATCAATACTGGGTTTTTTTCTACTATGGCAGTTCCTATTGCATTTGTTCCTTTTGATTCCTCTAGCCAATTTGCCCCTTTTCTCAGGGAAACATTATCTGCATGGCGAATGAAAGCTGGATCTCCAACTGTTTCGATGATATATCCTTCAGGAGCAGCAAGTAATAATATGGACTCCAAACCATTAATCGAGCGATAAACTTCTTCTAAAATGGGGGAAGAATGGTACAGGAGTTCTGCATATCGTTCGTGGTATTCGGCCAACTCAAATGCACCAAGCATATCTTCCTTATCCATCCTGCTTGGCTGAAGCCCCTTCGAAATGCACCGCTGCCATGATTCTTGAATAAATGCCGGTATGGTTCCTTTATCCGCGCTAATATTAACAGACATTGAATAATCCTCCCGTATGTATAATCCAGTAAAATGGCCACTGTTTTTTATTCAATTTCATTAATGAAATTATATGCAATTTAATATTTTAGAGTATTTAGGATTTGTTCATTCAATTTAATTATAACAGAAAATTCAGATATTCACCAAAGTGAAGACAGCCATCTGCGAACTACTTCACTTTTTTGTTCCATATTGGAACACCTGCTTGTTCCAATATGGAACAGAACGGCACCTTCCCATATCCCTCTACTATCTTCTTTAACTGGTTTCATTGTTTTTTTGTTATTGGCATAAGTCTTGCATAATTACATGTCGAGAAATTGATTCCTTTTTGATAAGGGGGGAACGAAATCAAGTAATCAAGTTTTTAAAGATATTCAGACATGCTGCAAGTCAGCTAAAGAGAAATGTATCGAAAACATAAGCTTATACCTAATCCTTTACTTAGAGGAACGCCATTGTCTCAACAGATTTTATGATGGAACCTTAAATCCAAATGAAAAGGGGTATTATACATGGAACAAACTATTAAACTAAATCCACGAGTGCAAGAATTCTTGAAGGGCACTAAAAAGCTTTTGATTAATGGGGAATTGGTGGAAGCTGCTTCAGGAAAAACCTTTGAGACTCTTGATCCTTCAAACGGCAAGGTTTTAGCGGTTGTGAGTGAAGCAGGTCCGGAAGATGTCGATAAAGCAGTCAAAGCAGCCCGTAAGGCTTTCGACAACGGTCCTTGGAAAAAAATGAGTGCATCGGAACGCAGTCGCCTCATTTATAAATTAGCGGACCTCATGGAGGAACATAAAGAGGCGTTAGCACAATTGGATACCCTGGATAATGGCAAGCCAATTGGCGAAACGGCTAATGCCGATGTCCCCCTTGCAATCGATCACTTCCGTTATTATGCTGGATGGACCACTAAGATAGTAGGACAAACAATACCTGTTGCTGGGAATTACTTCAACTATACCCGTCATGAAGCAGTTGGAGTGGTAGGGCAAATCATCCCTTGGAATTTCCCTCTACTTATGGCCGCATGGAAATTAGGCGCAGCCCTAGCAACCGGATGTACGATCGTTTTAAAACCAGCGGAGCAAACGCCGCTTTCAGCATTATATTTAGGTCAATTGGCGCTTGAAGCAGGTTTTCCTCCTGGCGTTCTTAATGTCATACCTGGATTTGGGGAAACAGCAGGGTCACCGCTTGTAGACCATCCAGATGTCGATAAAATTGCCTTTACCGGTTCAACCTCAGTAGGGAAAATGATCATGCGCCAAGCTTCGGGAACTGTGAAAAAAATCTCGTTGGAATTAGGCGGAAAATCACCTAATATCATTTTACCGGATGCAGATATGAGTAAAGCCATTCCTGGTGCTTTAATGGGCATCATGTTTAATCAAGGACAAGTTTGCTGTGCCGGTTCCCGACTGTACATTCAAAAGAAATCCTATGACAATGTGGTAGCTGACTTAGTGTCACATGCAAAAAACATTAAACAAGGGGCCGGTCTTGATCCATCTACCCAGATAGGGCCTTTGGTTTCCAGTGAACAATTGGAAAGAGTGGGTAGTTATATTGAAAAAGGAAAGTCTGAAGGAGCCGAAGTGGTTACCGGGGGCAATTACGGACAAGGAGAGGGCTATTTTGTAACACCTACAATATTTGCAGGCGTTGAAGATGAAATGACAATCGCTAAAGAAGAAATCTTCGGTCCTGTTGTAGCTGCCATGCCATTTGACGATTTGGATGATGTGATAAACCGTGCAAATAACTCTGAATATGGATTGGCTGCTGGTTTATGGACACAAGATGTAAAAAAAGCCCATTATGTGGCTAATGAATTAAAGGCAGGTACAGTTTGGGTAAACTGTTATAACGCCTTCGATGCAGCTTCACCATTTGGCGGTTATAAACAAAGTGGAATCGGACGGGAAATGGGCAGTTATGCTTTGGATAATTATACGGAAGTCAAAAGTGTATGGATTAACTTAAACTAATAAAAGAATGAACGCTCCATATGATCATTTGTCTCGGGTATCGTGATTGGAATGCATGTTATCGATTCCATAAATATTCGCAAAAAGGAGTACCAAAGTGCGGACTTTGGTACTCCCTTTTCTTGTTTTGAAACTTTTATCATTGGGGCATAGAAAAAAAGAGAGACCTTTCATTTTCGAAAGGTCCCTTTGTGTCCATCATCCATTACGTTCGATTTGCATTTTCTCTCTGTTTGCTTTTTCTTTTTCTATATTTTTCTGTCTTGAAGTCCCGGCAACCAGGATTCCAATCACCACTATCGCTTCAAATCCATATTTAATGAAGGGATTTGCAAAATAGTCTTGCATGAAGGGTTCAGCTACAATCATTTTAGCAGCTGTCCAACCTAGTATTCCCGCACCAATTATTATGATGACTGGGAAACGTTCAATCAGTTTCAGGATCAAAGTACTTCCATACATCACTACTGGGATAGATACAAGTAAACCGATCACCACTAAAGTGAAGTTACCATGAGATGCACCTGCAACCGCTAGGACGTTATCCAATCCCATCAAAGCATCCGCAATAATGATAGTTTTTATGGCAGCCCACATAGAGTCTGCAGGCTTCAAATCATGTTCCTCTTCTTCGATAAGGAGCTTATAAGCAATCCATACAAGAAGTAATCCCCCTATTAAATGCAGTCCAGGCACCTCTAAGAGCCAAACAACCAGCAGCGTTGCGATGATCCTTATCACTATTGCCCCGACCGCTCCCCATATTATCACCTTTTTTTGCTGATCTTTTGGAAGCTTTCTTGCAGCCAATCCAATAAGGATCGCATTATCACCGGCTAGAACCAAATCTATCATAATGATCGCTAAAAGTCCTGAAATGAATTCACCTGTTAAAAAATCCAACATATTTTCCTCCTTTATACAAAAATAAAGAGACCTCTGCCATATATGGCAAAGGTCTCGCTAAGCACTAAATGAATTAGGCCAATAAAGCCGGTGGAATTCCACGTAATGACGACTTTATTTCAGGTTATCCCTGACGCTACTCCCCTTCACGGGAATAAAGAATATGTAATTCTTTTGATATCTTCCATTAGGAAACTACCAAGTAATTATATCACTTATCCAGTATACCAAAAATACAAATAAAATAAAGAAAAAAATAAGAGATAGGAAGGATATTCATGAACTTAACTTTGCCCGAATCCTTTCAACGGATAATCTCCATCAATCATTCCTTCTAGATATTGGCATAATTCATTTCCTAGGTTCGGGATACCGCTCAAATCCTTCCCCCATAGATATTGATTACTTAAGGTGGCTTCTATCAATTGTCTAAGCGGGATCCCTCCCCTCTCATAACCAAGCCATTGTTCCTTGAAAAATTCAATAGTCTTTATATCATCTTTAACAACATAGACTTTACCCGCGAAGCTTTTACCAATATAACTCCCCTTTACATCATGAACCTTATAAAATCGGATCAGGCCCGAAAAACCTCGGACGATACAGTCGGGTAGCTTGCCTTTCGCCCTATGATATTCCTCTAACGTAGGCAGGAGACGAACCTTAAACTTCGAAATACTATTCAGCGAAATATCGGCCAGGAGGTGATGTACAAAAGGATTCTTAAATCGCTCAAGAACACTTTCCCCATATAGCATCATCTCATTTTGATCAAAAGGTAATGAAGGAATTATTTCCTTTTCGATGGCATTGCTCAGGAATCGGTTGAAATCAGGATGATCTATTACCTGTTTTACTTCCTCCAATCCAGATAAAATGCCTAAAGGAGCCATCAAGGTATGTGAACCATTAAGAATCCGTACCTTCCTCATTTGATAAGGCACTAAATCTTTAACCCAACGCACATTTAATCCGGATTGTTGTAAGGGAAGACGTTCATCAATAGAAGGGTCACCTTCAATAGCCCATAAATGATAGGGTTCTGCCGTATTTAGCAGAGTATCCGTATATCCCCATGATGCAAATAGTTTTTCCGCCTCATTAGCTGGGAATCCTGTAACGATACGGTCTACAAGCGAGTTTAAGAATAGATTGTCCCGGTCCACCCACTCCATGAAGGGAATTGGTAAATCCCAATCCCTGCTATGCTTAAGAACACATTGCTTCAATGAATCACCATTTCTCTCTAAAAGCTCACATGGAAGCATGGTGAGTCCTTTTTCCGCATCTCCGTTGAAATGCAGATAACGATGATATAAAAAAGCAGTCAGTTTTCCTGGAAAAGATTCAATCGGGATTCCTTCTTCCAAAGGAATCGGCTGGTATTTGAGTCCTGCTTCAGTCGTGTTAGAAACTACAAATTCCAATGCAGGGTTTTCTGATAGTGCTAAAAATTCCATCCATTCTCCATATGGATCAATTACCTTCGAAAAAACGGAAATGATCTCTGTATGTTCCACTTTCTCCCCTTGGTGAAAACCACGTAACATTAATGTATACAATCCATCTTGCCGCTTTACTTCCTCTATTTTGCCTTTTCCGGAGGGGCGTGGCTGGGTAACTGCAATACTTCCCAGGAAATGGCCTTGTTTATTACATTCATAAATCATCCAATCAAAGAAGCCCCGAAGAAAATTACCTTCCCCAATCTGCAATACTTTTATGGGAAAATCCATCATATGTGAATATTGGACAGCTTTTGTATCTTTACTCAGACCCTTCAGTTGGCTTTTATTAAAGTTCATGACCAAAGAACTCCTTTCTAACAGAAATATCCAATTTGAGTGTGATTTCAAGAGGTTACCCTTACGACAGCAAACCTAATGCTTATGCTTATATTTCGACAATGGCCTTGATCACTTTAGCTTCAGGAGTTAACCACCCTTCAAACTGATTGATCATTTCATGTAAATGTGTGCGGTGTGTAATATACTGACTCATATCCAACTTATCATTTTTCAGCGTATTCACGACATAATCAAAGTCTTCCCTTGTTGCATTACGGCTTCCCATTAATGTAAGCTCTTTACTGTGGAATTCAGGATCATTAAAGGAAATATCCGCTTTAACTAAACCTACATATATCAATCTTCCGCCGTGAGCAGGATATTTAAATGAATCCATCATTGATTTAGCATTACCTGTTGCATCAAATACCACGCTTGGCATATCTCCATTTGTCAATTCAGCTAATTTCGCCATTGGATTCTCCAAAACGTTCAAAGTATAATCGACATTTGCCCATTTGCCAGCAAACGCAAGGCGTTCATCATTTACATCCATTGCGATTACCTTCGCACCCTGTTCTTTAGCGAATGCCATGACTCCCAAGCCAATTGGACCAGCACCAATTACCAGTGCAAATTCCCCTTTTTGAATAGCAGCGCGCCTAACTGCGTGAGCCCCTATACTTAAAGGCTCTATCATTGCGGATTGGTCAAGTGTAAGACCCTCTGTTCTCACCAAATGATTATAAGGAACCGTCATCCACTCACTCATGCCGCCTTCAGCATGTACACCCAAAACTTTCATATCCGTACAGCAGTTCGTTTTTCCACTTCTGCAAGCCAGGCATTTTCCACATTCCATATAGGGGATGATCGATACTTGATCTCCGACATTCAGCCCTGATTCATTCTCCGATATGGATTCAATATAACCGGATAATTCATGTCCAAGTATTCGAGGGTAGCTAAAAAAGGGTTGATTACCACCATAGGCATGAATATCCGTACCGCAAATTCCTATTCGCCGCACACGAACCAAAGCTTCGCCTGAATTTGGAACCGGTTTTTCCGTCTCGATCATCTTAAATTCAAAAGGTTGTTCACAAACAATACTTTTCACTGAATAACACTCCTTTTTAGTATCTTAATAGATATTTACACCTGTTAGAGAATGACGCCTTCTTTAAAGATGCTTATCTCCCGATAACCGAATTTTTCATTATTCGTTTTCTTTTTACCTGATGAAAGTTCAAGAATGTATTGGAATAAATCGTCCTTTAATTCCTCGATCTTTTGACCTTCAATCAGTTGCCCTGCATTATAATCAATCCAGTGTTTTTTACGATCGGCTAAATCTGAATTCGTTGCTATTTTCACGGTTGGCACCGGTCCGCCAAATGGTGTTCCCCTTCCCGTAGTGAACAGAACGATATGTGCACCTGCTGCTGCCAAAGCCGTCACCGAAATCAGGTCATTTCCAGGAGAATTGATTAAATTCAAACCATGCTTCACTACCCTTTCACCATATGGGCTAACATCCACTACAGTGGCATGGCCGCCTTTTTGCGTGCACCCAAGAGATTTTTCCTCCAGCGTACTTATGCCGCCTTCCTTGTTTCCAGGTGAAGGGTTTTCATAAATTTCCTGATCATGGCGAATGAAATACTGTTTGAAATCATTAATAAGGCAAACGATTTTATTAAAGGTTTCTTCATCTCTTGCCCTGTTCATCAATATCGTTTCCGCTCCAAACATCTCAGGAACCTCTGTCAATATCGTGGTCCCGCCATTTTCTACAATAAGGTCGGAAACCGCACCAACCAATGGATTAGCTGTAATGCCTGAAAAACCATCGGAACCCCCGCATTTCAAGCCTATTTTCAGCTTTGAAACCGGTACGGGCTTGCGTACGAATCCTTCGGCATATTCCACTAATTCTCCCATTAAACGTAAGCCGCTCTCCAATTCATCTTGAACCTCCTGGGCTTTTAAAAATTTAATGCGATTTGGAGGAAATTCGCCTATGACCTCTTTAAATGCTTCGATTTGATTGTTCTCACATCCTAACCCTACAACTAAAACCCCTGCCGCATTTGGATGTTGAGCCAAGGCAGCTAAAAGTTTCTGTGTATGTGTCAAATCATCACCCAATTGAGAACAGCCGTATGGGTGGGAAAAGTGTTGAATCCCATCGATTTGTCGATCTTTAAACTGCTCATTTCCCATTTTAGCGAGAATTTCACATGTTTTATTGATGCAACCAACCGTGTTGATGATCCAGATTTCATTTCGGATACCCACTTCCCCATTTTCACGGATATATCCTTGGAAGGTATGATCTTGACTTGACTCTTTTGTATTTTGACTGCTAGGTTGATAGGAATAATCCAATATACCATGCAAACCGGATGCTAGATTATGGGTGTGAACCCAATCGCCAATCGAGATATCTTCTTTAGCTTTTCCGATCGAGTAGCCAAATTTGATTACGTCCTCCCCTCGTTTTATCGGTTTCACTAACATTTTATGCCCTTTAGGAATGTCATCACTTGCCTTTATATGGATCATTCCACTGTCTTCCGATTGAATCTGGAGGCTCTGTCCTTTATGAATCCCCTCCAAGGAAATAACAACATCATCATTTGAATGCAATTGAACAAATTTATTCATTTTGTCCCCTCCTTATCATGAGTGAAGACGTTCAAAACCAAACGTCAATCCATTCCGAAAGCCCTTTCATTTTTCGCTTGAACTTTTTTAATTTTTAAATCTATTTTAATTTTAACATCAATTTTCGAAATATAAATTGCATATTTTGTTATAAATATACTCATTCTTGTTGTATTATACTTTCAGGAGATGAACGAAATGAAAAAAATTCATAATGCATTAAATCATGATTTACTCTTCCCATTTTCTTTTGTCTATCAGGATACGAAAAGTCCCCAGAATGAATTGTCCGATCATATGCATGACTATTATGAAATTGTTTATGTTTATAACGGTAAGGGGACCTTTTTTATCGGTGATGTGTTTTATGATATGCAGCAAGGGGATGTATTCCTGATCCCTAATAATACAATTCATAGGGCTTTACCCAATAAGGACGACCCTGTTACCTCCACCATTATCTTTTTCAGTCCCACATTGATATATAAAGATATGGTTGATGATTCTTTTTCATATTTACATTTGTTTGACCTGACAAAAAAGAGTAAGAATTATAAAATATCATTGCCGAAAAATAAACAAGTAAAGATGGAGGAACAGCTACAACTCATCCTGCAAGAAACCACTAGCCAATCAATGGGCTCGAGGCATGCTTGTTTGCTGACCGTTCATCAAATCATACTTGATTTATACCGTACCCGGATAAATGGCAAAGAAGATATACCAGAGGGCAATAGCTATAGTTCAGAATGGATCAAAGATATTTTAATTTATATTAATGAACATATCGATGAAGCATTGACTTTGACGACACTTGCACAAAAAGCTTTGGTCAGTCCCGCTCATTTCAGCAGAGTTTTTAAGGAAACGACCGGAATTGGCTTAATAGTATATTTAAATACGAAAAGAATCATCAAGGCAAAGGAACTTTTGCTGGAAACGAATCACACCATTGCCCATATTGCTGAGATGTGTGGTTTTGAAAGCATGCCCCAATTTTTTCGCACCTTTAAAAAATACAATAAAAAAACACCTGCAACATTTCGAAAAGAATATCGGATGCGCTAAGCATGCCTAGTAAACATGAAAAATATTAATTCATGAAAAATGGAAGTGTCTTCCCTTGATATTTTCTTTGGGAGACACTTCCATTCTAACAATCTATTACGCAGGCTTTACTATCGGTCTTACAAAACGGATGACTGCAAGCGATGCAACGATGGCCAATCCTCCTGCAAGCAAGAATGCAACTGTGTATGTGCCTGAGGTATCGACAATATATCCTGTTAACGTCGGTCCGATGATACCTGCTGTATTTGCCAAGAAATGCATAAAACCTCCAACAGATCCAACATTACCAGGGTCGACAACATCGTTGACGATTGCCCAGTAAATGGCACCAGTCAAATATAGGAAGAAGACGGAAAGTGCGACAAGCGTTACCGCACTGACCGTTGTGGATACCAGTCCGGCAAAGCCGATACATACCGCCGATAAGAATAAACATGTTACAAGCACGAGCTTACGTGAGAATAAAACACCTTTTTGAGCGAATTTTTTAGAGAAGAAATCCGAAACGAATCCACCCAAAGCAAGTCCGATGAATCCAAAAATCCATGGAATCACAGTAATGATGCTCATATTTTCTACACTTAGGCCGCGTGCATCCACCAAATAGCTTGGGAACCAAGTTAAGAAAAAGAAGAGAATATAGTTGTAAGAAAAAAAGGCTAGAGCTGTAAATAAAACAGTTTTTTGTTTTAAATAAAAGGTGAATTTCAACTTTCCTTCCGATGTTGCGGCTACATAAGATTTACCAGTATGTTTCTGTTCTTTTGACTCTGCTGGTTTTTCTTTAACGAACTTCCACCAGCAAATCGCCCATATAAGGCCAATCACCATTATGGCAATGAAAGAAACTCTCCATCCATAAGAGATGGCAATAAATCCAACAATCGGACCTGCTATGGCGCCACCAAGCGGCGTCCCACTATTCGTCAAACCAACGACAGATGCCCGTTGATTCGCTGGGAACCAGTTATTCACCATCTTATTGATGGTTGCAGAAAGAGGGCCTTCGCCCATTCCAAACAAGATGCGGATGACTATCATACTGGCAAAACCGACAGCAAGTACAAGTGCACCACTGAATAAAGACCAAACGATCATCGCCACGAAAAGCGTAAGCTTTGCACCCCATTTATCGGACGCCATTCCTCCAAGAAAATTAAATATGGCATAACCAACTGAAAAGCTACTAAAAATAATCCCCATCTGTGTTGCTGTTAAGGATAAATCATCTTGGATGAACGGAGCTGCAATGGACAGTGCAGATCGGTCCAGATAATTTATTACACCTGCCAAGAACAAGAAAACGATAACCATCCCTCTACCATTTGAAAACATAAAATACCCCCCTATACGTTTCAATAAATGCAGCAGCATTTTTGGAAACGTTTCCATTTAATAACCAAGAGTAAAGCCTATATGACCTTTAACTAAATCGGTTTAGAATTCCCGTAAAAAAGCGCTTTCTTTTTCACAGGAATTCTTACATCGGGTTCTAGCAAGAATTCCTTGAAAGCAAAGTCGGTTTCAAGCGATGCACGCTTGTATCCTCTATTCCTGTTTTATTGATTTGACTAAGCAATAACTCTGCTGCCAAGTTGGCCATTTCAATGGCTGGCTGATTAACCGTTGTGATGGTCGGTGTATAGAAACTGGCATAGGGCACATCATCGATCCCTATGACCGCTATGTCATCAGGTATATTGATTTCGTGCTGTTTCATATAACGCAACACTTCATTAAGTACGATATCATTTCCTGCCAAAATGGCTTGAGGCGGCTTTTCCAATTCGAAAAATTCTGAAAGTGCAACCGGAATTTCATCTGCGTTCACTGTTTTAATATATTCAGAATTAAATGGTATCCCATGTGTCGCGAGTGAATCCTTGTACCCTTGGATCCGTTCGATACGAGGACTAATATCGCGTATTATTGAGGTGGTTATGATTGCAATGGTTTCATAACCCTTTTCAATAAACCTGTCGATCGCTAACTTGGAAGCAAGGTGATTATCGAGCATGACTGTTGCAATATCCAATTCTTCGATCGTCCTATCCATGAAAACAATCGGGAAATGATCACTCTTCATACGTTGATATAAATCAAGATTGTCCCCTGTGGGGAATATGATGATCCCATCAACTTGTTTAGCTCTTAGCATTTCAATATAATTCTTTTCCTTCTCAGGATTGTCATCTGCATTGCATACGATAATATGGAACCCTTGTTCATAAAAGTAGTTTTCTATAGCTCTAATAACCTGAGTTGAAAACGTGTGAAGAATATTGGCAACCACCACCCCAACGGTAAAAGTGGATTTTTGTTTTAAACTGCGTGCTATTATATTAGGCTGATAGTTTAACTCTTCTATAGTTTCTTCAATCTTTTTCCTGGTTTTTTCACTCATATATTCGTAACGTTTGTTCAAGTATTGGGAAACTGTGCTTTTTGATACTTTCGCGTGATTGGCAACATCAGTAATTGTAATGGTTTTCAATTCATTCATTCCTGTCGTGTGGTTTCAATTCTCTATTACCAAAATGGCTTAGATATATAAGGAATATTCTATTATAATAAGGAAAGCTTTACAATCACCTTCTGATGCAGTAAAAAAGTCAATTTCCCATACCGTGGAACTAATTTAATCACGGTCACTTGTTTGCCTTTTTATTGGCCCCGAATTCAGACACCTGAGTATGCCATGAAGCCCCCATCGACTGGTACCGTAATTCCTGTGACAAAGCCCGAATAGGATTCATCAACTAGCCAAAGCAAGGTACCAAGTAAATCTTCAGGCTGCCCAAAGCGCTTCATGGGTGTTGAAGTAATTATTTTATTAGATCTTGCCGTCAGGCTGCCATCTTCATTAAGCAGAAGATTCCGATTTTGCTTCGTCAAAAAGAATCCTGGAGCAATGGCATTCACCCGTAAACCTTCTTCGGCAAAATGAACAGCCATCCACATGGTAAAATTATTTATCGAAGCTTTGGCAGCACTATATGCTGGTACTTTAGTCATTGGAGCGTAGGCGCTCATGGAAGATACATTTACGATAACAGGTGCTTCCACTTGCAATAACTCTTTCCCAAAAACCTGACTGGCCAAAAATGTACCGGTGAAATTACTGGCAAAAACCTGGGAGAAACCATTTTCATCCAAATCAAAAAAGGATTTTCCTTCTGCTTCTTCCCCATATTTCTCTGGAGCTGTAATGGCATCAGGGTGATTGCCTCCCGCACCATTTATTAATAGATCCACTCTTCCGAACGATTCTATTATTTTCCCTTTTGCATTTTCCAATGAGGTTCTATCCAAAACGTCTGCCGCTATGGAAATCGCAGTCCCCCCAGTTTGTTCAATGAGTTCGACCACTTCTTGCCCTTTTTCCGCCGTTCTGTTCAATATAGCTATCTTGACACCATGACGGGCCAATTCCACCGCCATTTTGGAACATAAAACACCGCTGCCTCCAGTGATCACTGCCACCCTGTTCGATAAGTTTTCATGAATGGGAATCATGATTTTTCACCTAATTTAGTAGCTTCATATGCATCCCATAATCCGAGCAAATACATGATTCCCAATGCTCGGTCATATAAACCGTAACCTGGGCGGCAAACTTCACCCCATATATGGCGGCCATGATCCGGTCTGACATAACCAGTATAATTTTGCTTATTCAATTCTTCCACGACGCCCTGTATATTGATCGATCCATCCTGGGTATGATGGGATGTTTCCACAAAGTCACCGTTTTCATAAATCTTCACATTGCGTATATGGGAGAAAGGCGAACGGTTTGCATACTTTTTAGCCACCTGAACCATATCATTTTCAGGGTTTGCCCCCATCGATCCTGTACACAAGGTAAATGCATTCGATGGTGAATCCGAAATCGAAATCAATTTTTCATAGCTCGACTCTCCGGTGATGATTCTTGGCAAGCCAAAAATGGACCATGGTGGATCATCCGGGTGTATTGCCATTTTTATACCGCAAGCCTCGGCAACAGGTAATATTTCTTTTAGGAATATTTCAAGATTTGCCCATAGCTGCTCTTCGTCCACAGTTTTGTAAGCTTCGAATAATTCAGAGATTCTATCCATCTTTTCTGGTTCCCAACCTGGTAAAGTCAAATCTGAAGCTTCCGTTACAGTACGAATTAAATCTTGCGGCTCTAACGTATCCACTTTCGCTTTTTCATAAAACAGGGCAGTTGAGCCATCTTCCAAAGGATGGAACATTTCCGTCCGAGTCCAATCAAAGATCGGCATGAAGTTATAACAAATGACTTTCACTCCAGCTTCCGAAAGATTCCGGATCGTCTCTTTGTATTTCTCTATATATATCATGCGGTCTTCATTACCCAATTTAATCGATTCATGGACATTTACACTTTCTACGACATCCGTGTGAAAACCAAATGATTGGATATACTCAATTTCTTCTTGAATTTCTTCCTTTTCCCATACCTCACCAACAGGTTTTTGGTGAAGTGCCCAGACAATCCCTTTCACTCCAGGAATCTGTTTAATGTGCTCCAATGTAACGGTATCATTGTCTTTCCCGTACCATCTAAATGTAATGTTCATCATGCACCTCCATTATTCCGCAATTTTTTGCATGTATTTTCGGCTTAATTCCACTGCGGCTTCATAGCCGCCATTTTGATAGGCTTTGTTCAAGTCACTGCCGATCCCGATTGCTACCGCGCCTGCATTCAGCCAGTCCTTCATGTTATCCAAATTAATTCCGCCGGTTGGCATGATCCTTACATTGGGGAGTGGACCATTAACCGACTTAATGAAAGAAGGTTCAAAATGGTTTGCCGGAAATAACTTCAAAACATCACAACCTGCTTCCAATGATGTAGCCATTTCTCTAATGGTCATGCATCCAGGCATATAGGGAATGCCGTATCGATTACAAAGTTCTGCTACGCCATTGACAAAATAGGGGCTGACGATAAAATTGGCGCCAGCTAAAATCGCATGCCGAGCCGTTTCAGAATCAAGTACAGAGCCTGCTCCTAATAGTGCATCCGTATTTTTCATTTCTTTGAAAGCTTCTTCAATTCCCGGTGTTGTATAAGTCAATTCGATTGCCTGAATACCGCCTTCCACAGCTGCTTTAGAAAGTTGTGCCGCCTCCTTTGCATCCTGTCCCCGGATAACAGCTACAACTTTCGTTTCCGTTATTCGATGTATGATTGAATGTTTATCCATAACTCCTACCCCCTTAATTAAAAACGATGATCGCTTTTCGAACTTGTTCGGGATGATTTTCAACAAAATTAAATGCTTCCTGGATATCATCGAGCGAAAATGTATGGGTAACTAAACCTTCATGTCTGAGTTTTCCTTCATTTAAAAGTTTTACCACTTTCGGGAACTGATCGGTTTGCAATCTGGACCCTTTCACCGATACTTCCTTTTTTGTGATTGGTAGCTGGGAAACCGATGAAGGACGTTCATCAAAACCGAGTACGACAATCCGCCCCGCCGTTGACACGACATCGAAGGACAATTCGAATGTCATCGGCAAGCATACTGCATCAATGACGACGTTCGCCCCTTCGCCATTCGTCCATTCTTCCACTCGTTTTTGAACATCTTCTTTTCCAGCATGGACGGTGATATCGGCGCCGCTTTCTTTAGCGAATTCCAAACGCTCATCACTTAAATCCGTGATCATCACTGATGCTCCTTGAAGCTTTGCCATCTTTAATATGCAAATTCCAATAGGCCCGGCCCCCTGGATAAGCACTGTTTCCCCTTCCTCCACTTCGCCTCTCCAAACGGCCTGTGCGCCGATTGTGTATGGCTCAGCCAATACTATTTCTTCCCAAGCTAAAGCGGGATCCACAACATGTAATTGTTTCTCCGGAAGGACGAACCATTCCCTCATCCCACCATCTTCATGCACCCCAAAAACGGAAAGTTTTTCACAAACATTTTGGCGGCCTTTACGGCAGGCGTAACACTCCCCGCAATAACTGATGGGCTCAATAACAACGTGGTCCCCCACTTTTATGCCCGTGACACCTTGACCTATCTCCACAACTTCTCCCGCTACTTCATGCCCAACGACTCGCGGCAGTGTAGCAAGAGGATTCGTACCATGATAAATATGCATATCCGATCCACAAATCCCGACTCTTTTTACTTTCACAAGGACATCCGTCGAGTTTGAAATCCGAGGTTTTTCCACTTCTTGAATGATAAGTTCATGAGCTTTCCGTACTTGAACCGCTTTCATTTCCCCACCTACTTTGTAAGAAATTCATAAACACTTGATGCTATCGTAATCCCTTGTTTCAGGTTTTTTTCTTCATTGATTTGTTCAATCTCACCCGGTACATATACGCGATCGAACCCTGGAGCAGGTTCAACCTGTTGCAGCTCTTCGATCATTTGATCCATTTGCTCTAAAAATATTTCAGTATCCGTAAAGAACGAAGGATTAATCACACAAAAATAATGTCCCAGCTTCCGTTTCTTATCAAGGTCGTCATACATTTTCCCAATGTGAGGGCCAAATGCCGCACCGGCCAATAATCCAGAAAACACATCCACAATTACGGATAGGCCATAGCCTTTAGGGCCTCCGAAAGTGGAAAGGGAAACGACTTTCTTCGGGTCTGTCACATTAGCTCCATTTTCATCCACTCCCCATCCTTCAGGGATTTCCTTTCCTTCTTCGCGTGCCTGGAGGATTTTCCCCAGCGCAACATTGGATGTTGCCATATCAAGAATAAAGGGTTTCTTCGTTTTGGCAGGAACTCCGTAAGCGATTGGGTTGGTACCAAGAAATGATGTTTTTCCTCCGAATGGGACCACAATTTTATCGGTATGTGACATCGCGATGCCAATCAACTTTGCATCAGCGGCTTTTTGAACGAAATAGCTTAGTGCCCCGCAATGGCTGCTATTAAAAACTGTCACCATTCCCACGCCATTATCTCTAGCCATTTCGATTGCATGGTCCATGGCCACGTCGCTAATCACATGCCCAAACCCATCATCTCCATCAACTACACCGGTAACTGGCCCTGTCTTTTGGAAGGAAATCTGGGCATCGGGATTTATGCCTCCTGCCTGTAAACGGTTCACATAATGCTCTGTTCGCAAAACACCATGGGAATTGACGTTTCTGAGATCGGCATGAACCAATACTTCCGCGATTTTCCCGGCATTTTCTTCATTTAAACCCTCTTTGGTCAGCTGTTGAATGACTAATCGTTTTGCTTCCTCGGCTTGTATCGTTACTGTTGCCATTTTCTCCCCTCATTTCTTTCTGTCATCTATCTTTCTATAACAGCCTCATTCTGTATGAAAGGCATTACTTCATCCAAATACGGTAACCCTTCATTGTCCCCTGCAACAGTGGTGACAAGAGCTCCTACACCATTTGCGAATGTCAATCTTTCATCAATAGATAAACCATGAAGATATCCGTAAATATAACCGGCATCATAACCATCTCCCGCACCAACAGTATCAACAGGTATAACTGGGAATGCTTCTTTTTCATGCCATTCACTTTCGGTATATAGTTTTGAACCATGTTTCCCGTCCTTAATGACAAGCTGATCAATGTCATTCACCTTTGCGAATTCCGCCAAAGATTCTTTAGAGTCCGTTCCGATGATCAATCTTATTTCATCCAAACCTGTAAGCAAAATATCAACATATGGAAAAATATCATAATAAACTGATCTTGCTTCCTCGATGGACCATAGCTTTAAGCGGATATTCGGATCAAAAGAAACAGGTATATTTTTTTGTTTTGCAATATCCATGACCCTCTTGGCAATATCCACATTTTTGGGATCTATAGCCAAAAACACTCCAGTAAGGTGGACTATATCAATCTCTTCAAACATCTTCTCTGTTATATCTCCCGGGTTTAAAGTTAAAATGGGAGATTGATAGCGGTAATAAAATGTCTTTCCGGAACCATCTTCCCGGATTTCTTTAAAGTTAAGAGATGTTGGATATCCATTTACATAGGCAACATCACTCATGTCCACGCCTTCCCCGCGAGCGAAATTATATATAACTTTACCGAACTCATCCTTGCCTAAGCGGCTTATCCACTTTGCCCGCATGCCAAGCCTTGCACAGCCAATCGCAAAATTCAGTTCAGCGCCTCCTACTTTTCGCTCAAAACGGTTTACGAATCTTAAAGGTCCTGTCTCTTCCGGATTTAGCGTAATCATGGCGTCGCCAAGCGTTAAAACACCATATTTTGATGACAATACAGTACCTCCTTCTTTCGAACAATCACAAATAAAAACAAAAAACATTTGATCATATCATTTTCATTAACTAAATCGATTTAGTTAAATACTAAACCGGTTTGGTAAATCATAAGGAAATTGTAAATGAAAACCCTACCAAAAACAATAGAAAAGTTTGATAATTTATAATTTTATTTTTATTTGGTATATTTCATATTATTTTCCATCCAAATTTATGGTAAAAAACCACATTACGGTAAAATGGAAGGACTTATTTCTTCCCTCTTTTATAATGATTAAGAGTTTCTGATTTTTCATCCAAGAGCTTTCTATCAAATTTACTCTTTGCTATTAATTTGGAGAAAGTTGTATAATATATCAATTGTTAAATAAGTTTGAAAGGTTGTTTGGAATGAGTCTTTTGAAAATATACATCTTACTTACCGGAATAATGATTACATGGGGGTTAAATGTCTCGGTTATTAAAATTTTAGTTGCGAATACACAGCCCGTAACAATAACCTCTTTGAGAATTTTTACTGCTTCTCTTATAGTCATTCTTATCCTTTTCTTTTTTGGACTAATACGCCTTCCTAAAAAGAGTGAACTTTTTTACGTTTTTGGAGGAGCACTTTTGAGTGTCGTTTTTCATCATTATTTTTTAGCTGAGGGATTGACGAAGACTTCTGCATCGAATGCTGGACTGATTTTGGGCATGGGGCCAATTTTGACTGTCATCTTGACCATGATATTCTTTCGTAAAAAGCCCACTTTAATCAGGCTTTTTGGCTTTATATGCGGTGCCATGGGTGTGAGTTTTACCGTTATGGCAGGAAGTGGAGGACTTCATTCTATTAATCTGGGGGATGTGGATATTTTACTTTCCATACTTTCACAGGCATTAAGTTTCATACTTATCAATAAAGCCTCAAAAACAATGGATCCACGATTACTAACCGGCTACATGATGCTGATCGGGTCTTTTATTCTTTTTGCCATCAGCTTATGGAAGGAACCAGAGGGCTTATCTTCACTGACAACTGCACCACCCTCCATCTGGGGAGCTTTCATTTTCTCCGCCATTTTTGCTACTGCCCTCGGGCACATGAGCTATAATTATGCCATTGGGAAGGTAGGCGCAGCCGAATCATCCATATTTCTTAACTTAAACACCTTATTCTCTTTGTTAGGGGCAGCTTTTTTCCTTAATGAAGCCATTGTGCCTGCACATTTCATTGGACTTATCTTCATTGTTTCGGGGGTATTGCTTGGCTCCGGTGCAATTGAAATATGGATTCTTCAAAGGAAAAATAAACGTATATCTGCCTAGCGGCAACGGCAGCCCCTAGATTCAGTAACTTTCTTCGTACCAGAATAAGAGACCCTATGACACTACCATCCCAATGGCATAGCAGTGTCATAGGGTCTTATTATATGTTGTCCACCCTCTCCTCCATCTACAGATGATTATAAGCCCTTGAAACATACTTGCAGAATAATAATTGGAGATTCATAACCGTTACAATATACCCCTAAATTCACATGGACATGTCCATTGAAGTGTGCCCATTATGACAAGCTTTTTTATCAGCTATGGCCCTTTTCTTTCTGAGAAACCTCCTTGAAGACTTATTGTTTGTTGAATTAATAAATATAAAAGAGACTGTCTACGGAGATTACAGACAGCCTGAGATTCCAGTCATGCTTAAAAATAAATCAATTAGCCCAGATTGCAAACAAGCCTTCTGTTACACCCAATTTGTATATATAATAAAGTCCGAATGCAAAACTTAAAGCTCCCGCCATTTTGATGAAGATTCGGTTCAAAACGATGTCCTTTCCATTCAAAGCAAACGGTATGCCTAGTAAAGTTGTAAAGCACAGCATGCCAATAATCGTCCCTGCGCCAAATATAATGATATAGATGGATCCTTCACCTATACCGGTTACGGTCGACATCGTTAGAATGACCATTGCAGCACTGCCCGCGAGACCATGGACGAACCCAATTAAAGCGGACACCAAAAAAGGACGAAATCTATCTTTGTCGTTCGTGATATCAGGGCGAGCTTTAAATAAACTTTTCGCCCCTAGCATAACAAGCATGATACCAACACCGAATTCCAGCGACATGCTTAACGACTCTGGAATTTCCCCTTTCATCCAAATGAATAGCATACCTATAAGAAACAGCGTACATGTATGCCCTATTCCCCAATACACCCCCGTTAGAGTGGACCGTGATAATTTTTTCGTTTTTCCTGCCGTGGTTGCTACTGCAATAACATGATCCGGCTCTAACGAATGCTTTATCCCCAATAGGAATCCTAATGTAAGAATCGATACCAAGCTCATTTCTCTACCACCTCCCCGAGACACTTCCATACTTCTTCATACACCCTTTTAAGAGGTATATTGTTCTGAACGGCAATTTTACGGCAATCTTCATATTCAGGTGCCTGCTGTATGGGTTGGCCCTCATAGTACCCTTTCTTTATCGTCACTTGCCCCCATTGTGTGTCTACATGTAAAAAAGATCGTTCGAGCCTGTGCACGGTAAGAGGATAGTAGCGTATACCGAGAGTCGTTGTTTCAGCAAATAATATCTTCTTGATTTTCGAAATCTCCTGCTGTGAACAGAGAAGTTGCAATAACACCCCCGGTCGATTTTTTTTCATGAAGATTGGAGTATAAAATACATCATTTGCTCCTGATTCAAACAACAAATCCATTACATGACCAAGCCATTCACCGGAAATATCATCTAGATTCACTTCCATTTTTACCATTTGTCCATCAAGATGCTCATGATCAGGTGGGCGCTTCATTGGATGTCCCCTATAATAATGCGAAGGACGTTCGGATGATTTTCAAATGTTTTTGTCCCCGCACCATAGCCAATCGATTCGACAGTCATGGCTGGAAGCGTGCCAAATTTTCCAGCTAAAACCGCAGCGATGGCAGCACCGGTCGGTGTTGCTAATTCAGAACGAATAACGTTTGAGGCAATCGGTACCCCCTTTAATATTTCAAGTGTGGCAGGTGCAGGAACCGGGTATACACCGTGATCAATATGTATATGTCCAGATCCCGTTGGAATGGCTGATGACTGAACTGATTCAATACCTAGCTGATCGATTAAAATTGCAGCCCCGATTATATCTATTATTGAATCTACAGCTCCTACCTCATGAAAGTGAACTTTATCAAGCGGAAGCCCGTGTATGTGCCCTTCCGCTTCACCAATCTTCTTAAATATGGCGAGTGACATGTTTGTTACCGATTCATTAAGGTTTGCCTCATTGATAGCTTCTACAATTTGTTTGTAGGTGCGGCTACCATGATGATTGTGAGGTGCATGGCTATGGTTGGGTTCGGTTTCATGACTGTGGTTGTGTTCATGTCCATGACTGTGGCTGTGGCTGTGTTCATGTCCATGACTATGGCTGTGTTCATGTCCATGACTGTGGCTGTGTTCATGTCCATGACTGTGGCTGTGTTCATGTGGTTGCTCTGATTTACTGGTAAGAATGACATCAAATTTAGTACTCGTAATGCCATTTTTGACGACTTTCCCCCATGACAGACTATATTCTTCATCTATATTCAGCTTTTTTAACTCTTCTTCCATTTGTAAAGGGTCTGCACCTGCATCAATCAATGCACCAATAACCATATCTCCGCTTATGCCGGAAAAGCAGTCAAAATATAATGTCCTCATCATCATTGATCTCCTTTTTATGTACAAGTTTGTATATAATCGCTGCATTGTAGGCTGCACCAAATCCATTATCGATGTTCACCACACTTACACCCGATGCGCATGAATTAAGCATTGATAAAAGTGCCGATAAACCGTTAAGATTGGCACCGTAACCGATACTTGTCGGAACAGCAATAATTGGATTCGTGACAAGGCCTCCTAACACACTTGGGAGTGCCCCTTCCATCCCCGCTACACAAACTGATACGGTAGCCCCTCGTATCTCGTCTATATTATCAAGGAGGCGGTGCAGCCCAGCAACACCAACATCGTATATACGCCTGACTGGAACACCTAGTGTTTCGGCCGTCACGGCAGCTTCTTCAGCAACGGACAAATCTGATGTACCGGCGCACACAATTGCAATATATGAACCAACGGATTTAGGTTTTTCTTTAACCCAAGCAAGTGTCCGTGCCATATCGTTATACTCAAATTCACTGCATTCTTTTTGTACAAATACTGCTTTTTCCCGAGAAATTCGAGTCACAAGCACAGAATCATTCCTTGTCCGCAGTGATTGTACAATCGTTAAAATTTGCTCAGCTGTTTTACCTTCTCCAAACACAATTTCGGGAAAGCCTTGTCTCCTTTTACGATGATGATCAATTTTTACAAACCCTAAATTTTCATATGATGCAAGTTTTTCCTTTGCTTCAGCTGCTGTCAATGAACCATTTTGAACCTGCTCTAAAATATCATCAATCATAACTTTTCTTCCTTTTTAAGTGCTATATTCATACTTCCACTTGTATAGCCCGTGAGATCCATTGATACATACTTATAACCAAATTGCTTCAGTCGTTTCGTGATCGCCACATGGTATTGGAGCACTCGCGGCATATCAACGGGTTCAACTTCAATTCGGGCAGTATCCTCATGCGTCCTGACTCTTACCTGATGAATATCCAATGATTTTAAGTAAGCTTCTGATTTATCCACTTTCGTCAATTTTTCCTTCGTAATGATATCGCCATATGCAATGCGTGAAGATAGGCAAGCGAATGATGGTTTATCCCAGGTTGGCAAACCGGCTTGCTTGGACAATTCTCTTATTTCTTCTTTGAATAAACCGGCTTCTAGAAGAGGTCCCCTGATTCCTTTTTCTTTAGCTGCTTTCATGCCTGGACGAAATTCGTTAGCATCATCAGCGATGACTCCATAAATTATATTATTAAATTCATATTCTTCAAGAATAGGAAGCAGGTGGTCAAATAAACTACTTTTACAAAAGTAACAGCGATTCTGATTATTTTCTGAATATCCAGGAATGGCCAACTCCGAAGTCTGAATGACTCGATGGTTGGCACCAATCCATTTTGATAGCATAATGGCTTCTTTCAACTCACTCGACGGATAGGTTTCCGAATCTGCTGTAATGGCTAACACATTATCATAACCCAAAGTATCAATAGCAACATTTAGCAAAAAAGTGCTGTCCACCCCTCCTGAAAAAGCGACCACCACCGACTCCATTTTTTGGAGAATCCCCTGCAGATTTCTATACTTTTCTTGTAACATAGCACTTTTCCCCTTTCTATTTGTCTGAATTTATCTACTGTCCACCAGAAATAAAACCCTTGATGGACTACTAAAAGATTGAAAGAGATACATCAAATTGGTTAGAAGGAGGAAATAAACACATTCATACTTTCATTCCCAGCGCCTATTGGACTGAAATTCATATAAGCGACGGATTGCTTTAGCTTTTTTGTACGATAGCTGAAAATTTTTTTGCCGTTTCTGTCAGCCTGGTATAATCTTCACCCGTAATCAATTTCGTAGGATTGATCAATGAACCACCAAGTCCCGCCGCGATGGCCCCTGCCTTAAAAAAAGATGCAAGGTTGTCAAGGTTGACACCGCCAGTTGGCATAAGGGGAATGTGAGGAAGCGGTCCTTTAAGATTTTTAAAGTAGCTAACACCCAGTGCATCTGCCGGGAAAACTTTGATAATGTCAGCTCCATGCTCATAAGCAGTCAATATTTCGGTTGGTGTGAGCGCACCAGGAATACTAATAACGCCATAGCGCTTCGCCATTTTAATCGTTTTGACATTGACGGTTGGAGAAAAGATGAATTCCGCCCCTGCCATGATGACCGCACGGGCCGTTTCAGGATCCAATACTGTACCGGCACCCGCTATGATATCATCACCGAACTCCTCTTTCACTCTTTCAATTAAATGGCACACTTTGGGAGTTTCCACTGTTATTTCTAGCGTTCGGATGCCGCCCTCTTTCAGGGCCCGGGCAATTGGTATAATTTGATCTGGGCGTGCACCGCGAATGACGGCGACCAGCTTCCCATGTTTAAGCTCTTCAAGTTTAGTCATTTTTTCCACCTTTCTACCTCGTCACATCATCAGTGCCGCCACTCATGAACAAAGCGAGGTCGGCACGGACCGGCAAACCCTCAACATCGCCATTTACCATCGTTGCCATTGCTCCCATGGCATTTCCACGCCTTGCAGCTTCATCTAGCGGCAGTCCATCAAGCAGGCCGGAAAGTACACCGGATGCAAAAGCATCACCAGCACCGATGGGATCCACGACCCGTTCCACAAAGAATCCAGGAACGTATGTTTTCGGTACAGTCGGGGCTGAAATTAAAGAGCCCTCTTTGCCCAATTTAAGTAAAACTGTTTCGACACCGAGTTCATGAAAATGATCGACAAATAACTCCGGAGTATGGGAGCCGAATAAAAATTCGGCTTCGGCCACCCCGGGCATGACGATATCACTTTTCGAGGCGTACTTTGTTATGATGTGACGTGCTTCATTTTCATCCGACCATATTTTCAAGCGAATATTCGGATCGAAGACGATTTTTGTTCCGTTTTCTTTAGCAATGCGGATCGCTTTATCCAAGAGCGACTGACACGAATTCCCTAGTGCAGGGGTAATTCCGGTAATATGGAGATAAGCTGCGTCTTGGATGGCAAGATCAGTTAGTAATTCCGCTGTCATTTTGCTAGCTGCCGAATCTTTCCTGTAATAATAAACTCTAGTATCATTCAGCCGTCTGAATTCTTTAAAAAAGACTCCGGTAGGCGCATCTGGGTCTCTTGTTACATAAGAGACATCAACGCCTTCTCCGCGAATGAACGATTGCATGGCATCGCCAAATTCATCCTCGCCGAGACGGCTAATCCAGCGTGACCTATGACCGAGTCGGCTTAACCCGATCGCGACATTGGATTCCGCACCGCCAAACTTCATTGAAAAAGAACGGGCGTGGCGAAGTGGACCTTCTTCATTCGGGGTAAACACTGTCATTGTTTCTCCGATGGTTACAACATCCATATCATCACCTACTTTCTCTTGTCATGCTATTACGTGATTAGAAAGCGTACCGATTTTCTCAATACTGACGTTCATCCGGTCACCTTTTTTCAACCAGGTTTTCGGATTCCTTCCCATTCCAACGCCTGGTGGCGTGCCAGTTGCAATCAAATCACCTGGCATTAGTGTCATGGACTGTGATAAAAATGATATGATTTTCGGAACCGTAAAAATTAGGTTGCTTGTATTTGAATCCTGCATAATTTCACCGTTTAATTCAAGCGAAATCGCTAGATTGTGGGGGTCACCCACTTCATCTTGTGTCACGATAACAGGACCAAATGGAGCAAATGTGTCCGCCGTTTTGCCTCTCGACCACTGGCCATCCTGAAATTGCAAGTCTCGGGCGCTAATATCATTCATGATTGTATAGCCAAAGATGTAGTCATTCGCTTCTTCTTCTGATACATGTTTCGCTTCTCTTCCAATGACAAATGCAAGCTCTGCTTCAAAGTCGACCGCGGTTGAATTAATTGGAATTTCAATCGCATCATTATGACCGGCAATGGCATTTGAATATTTTGAAAAAATGACCGGTGATTCAGGAGGCTCCATCCCCGTTTCCTTGCAATGATCAAAATAGTTAAGTCCTACGCAAATGATTTTATCCGGCTTTGCGATTGGCGGGAGGATTTTTACTTCTGACAGATTGAATATTGCATCGTCATTAACCCGTTGCTCAATTAACTGTTCAGCACGTGTTCTTAACTCGCTGCTTCGTTCTATGAATTTTTTCATGCAAGCTGGAAATTCTTCTGGACCGAGAGCCGTTAAACTAATAATTTGATCATTTTTAACAAGACCGATGTGTTGTTCGGTTTGTACGGAAAAAGTCGCTATTTTCATATTTTTTCCCCTTTCCTAAGTCAAAGCGTATGGTGTTATTTCTCCGTTTAGCACCTGAACGATATTTCTCGCTGCCTTTTGACGAAGTTCAACCATTGCTTCCTCTGAATACCAGGCGCTGTGAGGCGTAATGATGACATTGTCCATTGTGAGCAGCGGGCTATCGGTGCTGACCGGCTCATTCTCTGTCACATCAAGTGCTGCACCTGCAATTACTCCTTTTTCAAGTGCATCAGAAAGTGCTTTTTCATCGATTATCGGTCCACGTGCCGTGTTAATGATAACCGCATTTCTCTTCATTTGTTTAAGGCGCTCCTCATTAATCAGATGGTATGTATCATCAATTAAGGGCACATGGATCGACAAATAATCGGCTTCTGCTATAATTTCGTCGAGTTCCATTTTTTGAACCCCAACCGCATCCATGTCGGACGCCGATACGAAAGGATCGTAAGCAGCAGTTTTAAAGCCGAGCGGTTTCACCTTTTCAATGAAACGGCGCGGAATCCGGCCAAAGCCTAGAACCCCAACAGTTTGCTCGTTAAAGCGATGAATCGGGACACACACTTTAAAGTCCCAGTTACCTTTTTTCACTTCCTTGTTTAACAGTGTCACTTTCCGCGCCGAAGAAAGTAAAAGTGCCAATGCATGATTCGATACTTCTTCCATGCCATAATCCGGTACATTGGCGACAGTAATCCCCTTTTCCTTAGCCGCATTGAGATCAATTGTATTGACGCCAACACCGTAACGGGAAATGATTTTCGTGTTTTCAAGCGAATCAATAACTCGGCGTGAGATAGGAGCATATTGATTTAAAATTGCATCCACTTCTTTTGCCTGCTCCATTACTTCTTCTTCAGTTTTGCATTGCGCTTTGATGAATTCGATTTCAAGACCGCTTTCTTGAAAAATCTCTTCTTCATATTTCAAATGTTCAAATTCGTAATCCGTTAATAATATTTTAAAGGACATTTGTGCCCAACTCCTTTTTAGTAACAAATACGTGAATATCAGAGGGGATCCCTCACGTTAATATCATCTATTTCGCTGCTGCCTTTTCAATTTTCGCAATTCCGAGTCCTTTTGCACCGAGTTTCGATGTTTTTGCTTCTGGATAGTATCGTTCGATCATTTGAATACCAATTGCGGCACGGCGTACACGTTCCTTTGTAAGTGAGATGTTCGTACTTTCCCATTGTTTCCCTGAGGGGTATACATCTGGGTGATTACGAAGGCCGAATTTGATGTAAACAGGCGCCAACACACGGATTATTTCCGGTATTTCATAATAGCGAAGAAAGCCTCCGAAGGTATCCGGAACTTCAACGTATAAATCAATTGGAATGTCTATTGATTGTCGGATCGCTGCAAGTTTAGACAGCGTTAATGCAGGTGGCACGTTGTAGGTATCCGCACCGATGTCTTCCATTAATTTGACGGATACTGGATTGGCTGACCCCATTTGAACCGATACTTTAACAACAAAGTCTTCCGGAAGCTGTCCGTATTTTTTCATTTCTTTCGTTAAAAGAAGGAGTCCTTCATCCGCAACTAACGCACCGCGAAGACCTAGTGCAGCCCCTCTTTTCAGGTCTTCCATGGCATAAACAAGCTGATCGGAGCCCTCATGGCGGATTCCCTGAGATTTGCCTCCTGGCGTAAGCGGTCCCGCACTGACATCCCATGAACCCCTGGGACCGACAAACAAACTCAGTTCCATGCCTCGCTCTGCTGTCATTTTACACATTTCTATAATTTCTTCATCCGTTTGAAGCATGATACCGCTGCCTTGAGATATTCGGTGAATAGTCAAGCCGAGTCGGTCAATTTCTTTCAATGTTTCTTTTAGTGCTATTGGACCTTCTACGCTTGGGAGTTCAATGCGGTATTGAGCACCGTCTGGAAATGTTTTCGTTGATGTAGGAAGGTCTTTAAGATCAGTTGATGGGTAGCCTAATTGTTCGAGCAAGTCTCGTGATTCTTTCATTTTTGGACGCCTTCTTTCATATTTATATTTTTTAAAAGAGCAGCTACTTTGTCGCTCAAATCAGCAGGGTATACGTCGCAGGGTGCACGGTGTCCAGCCGCAACATCAAACCAGCGCTGATGAACTGCTTCTTTCATGGCAGTAAAAAATGTCGGACCGTAATTGTACACATCCATCAGTTTTGAAATCACTTGATGCTTTTTCTGTGCTTCAGCAAGGTCACCTTTATGATACGATTGATATAAATCAACGGAAATTTCCGGTGCAAAGACAGCGCTTCCATTAATGCTTCCCGCTGCACCAATCATTTGAGCCGGAAGCAAGTGTTCGTCAAAAGCAGAGAAGACGCGGAAATCACTGCGAACTTTCTTCACTTCCGCCAGCACTTGACGAAGGTGCCCGAAATCACTGACCGTCTCTTTAATTCCAGCAATGTTTGAATGATCTTCAGCTAATTTTTTAATCAATTCGATTGATAAATTTTGACCTGTCAGGAGCGGTATATTATAAATGAAAACTTGCAGATTAGTATGATTCGCTACACTGGAAAAATGTCGGTATAATTGCTCGTCAGACAGCTTCCAGTAATATGGGTTGACTACGAGAACGCCGTTCGCTCCATGCTCTTCTGCATAAGAAGTCAGTTCTTGCACCTCTTTTAATGCGGTATGCCCCACCCCGACCATAACAGGCACTCGGTTGTTAATATGCTTTATCATTTCGCGTACATATAATTTTCTTTCTTCTGTTGTAAGCGATGAGAACTCACCTGAACTTCCCATCAATAAAATACCGTCTATATTCCGTGAGATTAATAGGTCGATATAGCTTCTGTTCAGCGCCATATCTAAGTTCCCCGTTTCATCAAATAAGGTGACTACCGGTGGAATGATGCCATGAAAGTCCATTGTTTTTCCTCCTTTTATTACCATTCAGCGATACTCCCGTCTTCATTACGCCAGATGGGGTTTTTCCAATCATGTCCGGTTTCTGCTGCCTGCTTCACTTTTTCCTCATCGATTTCCACACCAAGACCCGGTTTATCCGGAATGTTCACATAACCATTTTCATAGTCGAATAATTCTGGATTTTTCGTATAATCGAGAATGTCCATGCCTTCGTTGTAATGAATACCAAGGCTTTGCTCTTGAATAATGAAATTCGGTGTCGTTGCGTCCAAATGAATTGATGAAGCGAGAGTCATCGGACCGAGCGGGCAGTGCGGAGCGATCGCTACATCATAGGCTTCTGCCATCGCGGCAATTTTTTTTCCTTCTAAAATACCACCTGTGTGGGATAGATCCGGCTGAATAATATCCACATAGCCATCTTGAAGAAGCTGCTTAAAGCCCCAGCGTGTATACATCCTTTCACCCGTCGCAATCGGGCACGTAGTATGCCAGGCAATCTCACGAAGTGCTTCATTATTTTCCGGAAGCACCGGCTCTTCAATGAACATTGGATGGTACGGTTCAAGTTCTTTCACAATCGCCTTTGCCATCGTTTTATGAATCCTTCCATGAAAATCCACACCAATGCCAAAGTCTTTGCCAACCGCTTCCCTAATTGATGCAACGCGTTCGATGACCGCCTCTACTTTCGAAAAGCTATCAATGTAATTCATTTCTTCTGATGCGTTCATTTTGACAGCAAGGAAGCCCTCCTTCTGTTTTTCGATTGCAGCAGCAACGACATCCACTGGTCGATCTCCTCCGACCCATGAGTACACTTTAATTTTTTGGCGTGCTTTACCGCCGAGCATTTGGTATACAGGAATATTGAAGTATTTTCCTTTTATATCCCATAGTGCCTGCTCAATGCCAGAAATGGCACTCATTAAAATTGGCCCCCCACGGTAAAATCCACCTCGATAAAGTGTTTGCCAGATGTCTTCAATGTCGTTCGGATTTCTCCCAATCAAATAATCGGTCAATTCGTTAACTGCTGCTTTAACCGTTTCAGCACGGCCTTCCACGACAGGCTCTCCCCAGCCGGAAATGCCTTCATCCGTATCGATTTTTAAAAACAGCCAGCGGGGTGGAACTTTGTATAAAGAAATTTTTATGATTTTCATCAAGCACCTCGCATTGTTTTTTTGGAAGAAAGAGAGATTTTCAAACATGGAAACCTCTCTTACTCTTATTAAGAACCTTTAATAAAAACCGTTTTTATGGCTGTATAAAATTCTTTCGCCGCTTCACCTTGCTCTCGCGAACCCGTGCTCGATGCTTTCATGCCTCCGAATGGGGCTTGCAATTCCACGCCCGCACTTTCTGCGTTAATACGGACAAGCCCTGCTTCAATTTCATCGATGAATTCCAGAATCGAGCTAATATTTGATGTGAAGATTGAAGCACTCAATCCGTATTTCGTATTATTTGCCATGTCTATCGCTTCGACAAGATCGCTAGCTTTCATAAGCGCGATAACTGGTCCAAAAATTTCTGCCTGCGCTATCACCATATCCGTCGTCACATCTTCAAAAATCGCTGGTGTAATGAAAAAGCCCCTATCATAGTCACCGCCAGTTAATATCTCCCCGCCATGTATGAGTTTTGCACCCTCCTGCTTGCCTTTTTCAATGTACTCTTTCACCGTATTGAACTGGCTTTCGCTTGCACAGGGACCCATCCAAATTCCCTCTTGAAGGCCGTTGCCAACCGTTATTTCCGCTGCTGCTTCAACTAGTTTTTGTTTAAATACATCATAGACCGATGATTCAACAACCACACGGCTAGAAGCTGTGCATTTTTGGCCGGAGGAACGAAATCCACCGTTGATGACCGCCTCGACTGCCTGGTCGATGTTTGCATCTTTCGTCACGATGACTGGATTCTTGCCTCCCATTTCAAGCTGATATTTTATGCCGCGGGCGGAAGCTGATTTTGCGACGCTCTGACCGACACTTTCAGAACCGGTAAAGGTGATTGCATTTAAAAGCGGATGATCGATGAGCCCCTGGCCAATGATTGATCCTTTACCGGTAATAAAATTCACAACACCCTCTGGGAAGCCTGCTTTGGTAAAGCATTCCATGACTTTCGCTGCTGTAACGGCCCCTTCCGTAGCGGGTTTCCATACGATTGTATTGCCATATACAAGAGCTGGAGCCATTTTCCAGATGGGAATTGCAACCGGGAAGTTCCATGGTGTGATTATCCCGACAACACCAAGTGGGGAGCGTTTTGTAAACATTAGGGCATCTTTATCGGATGATGGTATAACATCGCCGTCTTTCCGCATCCCTTCACCAGCATAGTAACGGAGGATCGCAACACCTCGTGCCGTTTCCCCTTTTGCTTCAGGTAACGTTTTACCCATTTCGCGAGTCATGGTTTCGGCAATTTCATCTAGATTTTCTTCCAATATATTAGCCGTTTTGAAAAGGATTTGCCCACGTGCAGACTGCCCGAGCCTGCGCCAATCCCTCTTTGCCTTATGCGCAGAAGCTACAGCCTTGTTTAAGTCATCTCCGGTTGAGCTTTGAACGTAGCCAACCGGTTCTTTGTCCGCAGGATTAATGCTTTCGATTGTATTTCCAGAAGATGCATCCACCCACTCATTATTAATGAAATTTTTATATGTCTTCGTTGCAAATGTAGTTGATATCATAATCTTTAGCTCCTTTTTCGTTTTAGAATGTCGGTCCAATTCTCCAAATACCAAAGTCATGCTGCTTTAAGATCTCCGCTTTTGTTAGTTTTCCGTTTGAAACATGTTGAATTTCTTGCATGATGCGACTTCCCACCTCATCAACGGTTTCTAAACCATCAACAATCGTACCTGCATTTAAATCCATATTTTCATTCATCCTGTCAAACATTGGAGTATTAGTTGAGATTTTTATGACGGGTGTTATAGGAGAACCTGTTGGCGTCCCTCTTCCACTTGTAAAGAGAACGATTTGGGCACCGCCTGCGACCATACCCGTCAATTGCTCAATGTCGTGGCCAGGCGTATCCATCCATACGAGCCCTTTTTTTGTGGGCACCTGGGCATAATCAATGACCTCTTCCAGCCTGGTTGTGCCTGATTTTGTCGCTGCCCCCAGTGATTTTTCTTCGATTGAGCTGAGACCTCCCTCAATGTTTCCCGGACTCGGATTTCCGGTGCGGATGTCTACGCCCATTTGAATCGAGCGGTCTTCCATCATTTTAATAACCGTATAAGCTTTTTTGGCTACCTGGTCGTTTGCCGCCCGGTTAGCGATCAAATGCTCTGCACCGATAAGTTCAGTCGTTTCCGCTAATATTGCGGTTCCCCCCTGCTGAACAACCAAATCGCTTGTACGTCCGACTGCCGGGTTAGCCGATAAGCCTGAACATGCATCAGACCCACCGCATTCCGTGCCGACAATCAGCTCGCTAAAATCACATAATTCCCGCTGCACCATTGAGGCATCCTGAACCATTTTGACCGCAATTTTAGCTACTTCGGCAATGGTTTGAAGAGTGCCGCCATGTTCCTGAATCGATACAGTTTCCACTGGTTTACCGCATTTAGCAATTTCATCTCCAATACGGTGCGCCTGATGTGTTTCACAGCCAAGACCGAGTACTATGACACCATATACATTTGGATTCATCCCCATTCCCGCATAGGTTCTGGCCGTTTGATCAAAATCAGAGCCCACTTGCGCACAGCCATGCTGATGAATGAATGTGACGGTTCCGCTCACCAATTCTGTGACGCGCTGTGCAGTTTGGGTTGCGCATGTTATCGTTGGCAAAATCAGTACATGATTCCGGACTCCGACGCGGCCATCCGGACGGCGGTAGCCCCAAAACTGCATTTTTTCATTCAGCAATTTTGTCACCCCTTCCTCTTTTACCTTCTAAATTGTGTACATGAACATGTGCACCAGCGGGAATAAAAGCTGAGGCTGCCCCTATGACTTCCCCATATTTAAATATGTCTGCTCCTTGTTCGATGGCTTTGACTGCGAACTTATGTCCAAAACGAATCGGTTCAAGAATGGGTACGACAAGTTCTTCAAGGTCTGCCTTCACAACTACTGATGTGTTTGCAGGGATTTCGGATAAAGCGACAGCTACACTATCTTTCGTACTTAAGTAAAGTGTTTTAAACTCGCCCATTTTGTCACCCCTTAAATTGTTTGAACTGCTTTACTTTGGATAACCGGATTGTTTAATACTCCAATCCCTGGTATTTCGATTTCGATTCGGTCATCGCCTTTCAATGTAAATTCATTTGGCGGAACCACGCATGTACCTGTAAGTAACACTGATCCGTCAAAAATAGTGTTATCTAATACTAAATAGTCGACAAGCTCTTCCAATTTTCGTTTCAGTTGGTTTACTTTCGCTTCACCTTCAAATACTTTTTCTTCATTTCGATAAATACGGCACATGATTTTAAGCTCATATGGATCCGGAACAGCCTCTTTTAACAAGATGGCCGGTCCAATGGAGCAAGAGTTTTTCCATACTTTTGCCTGTGGAAGATAAAGCGGATTTTCACCTTCAATATCACGGCAGCTCATGTCATTACCTGCGATATATCCGAGTACCGTTCCCTCTTTATCTATGACAAGACCAAGCTCCGGCTCCGGAATTTGCCATTTTGAATCAGAACGCAAGTATACTGGATCATTCGGGCCCACGGTTCTTGCTGCAGTCGATTTAAAGAAAATCTCAGGACGCACTGCATCATAAACTTTGTCATAGAAAGTTTGGCGGTCCAGCTTTCCTTGTGTTGCTTCGTAGTTACGTGCTTCCTTGCTTTTCTTATACGTAACGCCAGATGCCCATACTTCCGGTGCATCGATAGGCGTTGTTAATTGAAGACCTTCCAATGGCCGCTTTTCCCCTTCGGCGACAACTTGTTTTACAATGTCAAACGCCGTTCTGTTATCATGGCGTGCCGCTGTAATCAACGACATAAAATCTGTAAATGGAAGATCCACCACATTGTTTTCGTTTGTCACGGCAGCAAGTTGTTTCTGATTTTCCTTTACATAGCGAATAATTCTCATTTTCTAGTTCCTCCTAAATGGCAGGCCTCATTTATATTTTTTGATATTCATAACCGAGCTCCTGCGAAATTTTACTGCTGCATTCCTTTAAGAGACATACATAATACTCATGTGTTTCTTCATTTACTTTCGAAGCAGGCATCGAAACACTCATTGCAGCGATTACCTTTCCTGAATAATCTCTTATCGGTACAGCAAGACAGTAAATGCCCGGTTCGTTTTCTTCATTATCCATTGAATAGCCATTAATGCGGGCTTTTTTGATTTCCGCTAAAAACTGCTCCTTGGATCTAATCGATTTTTCGGTCGGTCCCGTATAATCATAGCCGTCCAAGAGCAAATCCATTTCACTATCCGTTTTGGTTGCAACAAGAGATTTGCCAACTGCACTCGTATGAATCGGAACACGTCGGCCAATACGGGAATAGAGGACCGTTACCCCAGTGCCCTCCACTTTATCAACATAGACGCCTTCCTGCCCGTCTAATATGACAAGGTGCAGTGTTAAATTCGTTGTTGCTGAAAGCCATTCAAGATGTTTTCTTGCTACGTTGCGCAAATCGAGATGGGTCACAACAACACTTCCCCTCTCCAATAGCTTTAATCCTAGCGAATATTTTCCATTTTCTTCGCCTTGTGAAATATAGTGATGCTCCTGTAAAGTTTTTAATAGTGAATGAACCGTACTTTTATGTAAATTCATTCGCTTGCTTATCTCTGTGATAGTTAGTTCGCGCTCACGCTCATCAAATAAATCCAATATTTTCAAGGCACGCTCCACCGATTGGATGATAGGCATCGTTCCTCACTCCTTTTATAATTCTGTCTACCTTTATCTTATCGGATTTATGACGAGCATTCCTCACTTTATTTCAACTTTTTTTCCTTGGAGTAATATATCCTGTTCATAATCAAGTACCGCATCCTCAATTACAGCGATTGGAACAACACCATTTGCTGCATCTGTATGTCCAAACATCCTGTTGCTGGCCGCAACCATTTTTTGTCTAACTTTCATCCGCTGCTTACGTTCAGCTGCCAATGATTGTCTTTCTTCTTTAAAATGATCTGCAAAATCATGAACAACCTTTCCTGAATGAAGTTGAGTAGCATCTACAAAATCAATCCGTCGATTACGAAGCTGAAGGTGAATTACATCCCCTGATTTAAGTAAACCAATACCGCCGCCTTCATACGATTCCGGTGTCATATGTCCTATAGCAGCACCATATGTGACTCCTGAATAGCGGCCGTCGCTTATGATTGTAGCGATTTTTTTCATAACACGATTTGCATTGATGTGTTGCATTGGTGTAAACATTTCCGGCATTCCGAATGCTACTGGCCCCTGCCCTGAGATAATGACGGCAATTTTCAATGTGCCTTCTTCAACCATCCTGTCAAATAACTCCCCATAGGAAGCAGTTTTTAGAAGAGACCATTCCGGCTCATTGTTGTATTTAAGAGATTCTAGCAATAGATTATGTTCAAAAAGCCTTTGCTCTTTTATTTTTGAAAGCAGATTTGAATCGAGCAGGCTTTTATTTGCATCATCTTCATTTTCATAATAAAGGACAAATGCCAGCTTATCATCGAATTGGTCAAGCTGAGGAGTCGGCATTCCGCTGATTTTAACAACGGCGCTTTCAAAGAAGTTTCCTTTTAATACATCTACACCGCTGAATCCACGGCGTGGATTGGATAAAATGACCTGATTTTTCTTTACATTAACCGCTTTTAGGCTACTTGTAATCGAAAGACGTTCTTTCCAGGTTTTTGCTGCGACAGTCGGCGCATCCTGATCCATTGGTACACCATTCTCGATAAGTTCATAAAAAAGTGTTTCCATTCCCCTGCTTGTCCCGCTGCAACACTGCATCGCAAGTGAATAAATGTCCCTTCCTTCTGTCAAACTGTAATCAAATAAGTCAGGAATTGGATGTGAATGATGTATGCGGTCAAGGTCCCATAAGCTGAATTTGAATCCTGCATAAAGCATGCCTGCAACAATATGCATCATTAAATTAGTAGAACCACCCGAGGCGCTGTGAATACGGATTGCATTTTTTATGTTCGCAGCGACAATGTTGGCCACGCCGTAGCGCTCTTCATTTATCATGCCGGCAAAGCTATCAAGCACCGAGTTAATCTGGCGTTGTGTTGGTGGATCGGTTAACAGCTCCACGGCTGGATGAACGAGACCCATGCCTGCCACTAAATGACGTGAACTATTACCCGTACCATTGAAGGCACATACACCTCCCTGCCCGTCACATGTTGCGACAGCAAGTCTCATTTCAAAATATTTATGCTGTTCCTTCGTCAATATTCCACGTTCATACGCCCTTTCAAACACACCCTGAAATGCAGTATTCGATGAACATTGCAATATATATGCCATCGTATCTCGTAAATCAACGGCTACATCAGTAGCTCCTTTATTTTCCGCTTTTTTCGCAAGAGTTTCCAATTCCTCGATCACGTCAGCTGGAATCGAACCGCCTTCTAATACGTGAGCAGGCGCGAATGTTGCGAAAAAGGGAGCTTCACCACGGTTTCGGCGAACACGATCAACATGTGCGAGTGCACTTACAACACCAAGAGGCTGCTTATCACACCCTTGAATGACGAATGCACCATGATAACTGTGAGCTTCTAGCTGGTTGACAACCATTTGTGCAACCGCGTTTCGGCTCTGGAGAGAGTAACTCATTCCTTGATTGTTTTGCGCAGTTCCATCACACATTACCGGTGTCGAGAAATGAAACGGCACGCCGCCGTTTTGCCAGATGCGGATTGCTGCCCGTGCCGACGTTTGATAATCCATTATGTGGGCCGGATGATCGGACGAACCACCGATAATTGCGATACGCGGGGCATTCCTCTCGAGCCGCATATAAATTTCTTCAAGCGTCCAATCAGGCTTCCCCCCTTCATATGTGGAGCCAAGCGTCAGCTTCGAACGGTCCAACAGACCCGCAACCGTAATGGGTTCATTTGCTTTTCCCTGTACATTATCGCGGTAAGAGTTTATTTCGTTATCAATTAGTGGATATAGGTGTGTCATTTCAGCACTCCTTTTCTGATTTCAAATGGATTCTTCCATTCTCTAAAAATATTAACAAAGGTTTTTAGTCTAGTGCCAATTCTTCTGGTTCTGAAAGGAGCTCTATATTTTTGTTTTTTAAAGCTTCTTCCTTCATGCTTTCAGAAATCCAAATTTCACCGATTTCAAGCGTGTTTTTTATTCTTACCACTCTCACTTTATTCAAATCGAAGGCATTGCACGTTTTGATAGCAGCTTTAACAGCCAATTCCTGCGTATCTAAAAACATTGGGAGCTTTACTACATCTGTCACTGTGCTTGTGAGTGCATTGGCATAGCCTTTTTCCCATTCGATTTCATTCATGACGGCCTTCGTCGTCATATCAGCCATGCCAATGCCGTTTGCATTACCGTGAGTTTTTTCAGTAAGTCCAAGTACAACGGTCCGTTTAACGTCTGGCCCCCCGGTAGCATATGGAGTGGCGAAGTTACCCGTAATATTCGGATCCATTCCATCCCCCGAAATATCCTTTCCGAGTTCATTTACAATAAGTACGTCGATCGAATCGAAATGGATTTTTGGCATCATTGATTTTGCTTCAAGCAATAGTCCCGGTTCCACTTCCTCCAGTTCCTCTGCGGGGACTGCGACGATTTTCGCTGGTTTATCATAGGCATTTTCAATAGTCGCAAGACCAAATATGATAGGAGCTTTTGCTAAAGAGATTTTCGCCATTTCAGGGACATGTTCCGCCATATACTTAAAGCTGTATGCATGTGCAGCTTCGGCTCCCTTTTGCTTGCCTAAACCGATTGTAATCATTTTCATTAGTCCGCTTTCAACCGGTCCACGAAATGCCGTATGTGGTTTTATCCGATTAATGACTATGATTTTATCTGATTCATATGCAAGCTTATCAATATAGACAGGGAGCCCATTTGGCAATTCATCCAGTTTAATAACTTCCATCGATGACAGTATTGGCGCTCCAACCGATTCTTCTGTAATACCCAGCTGAAGCAACACATCGATTTGTCCTTCCGCTGTAGCCCCCCCATGGCTTCCCATTGCAGGGACTATAAAAGGATTGCCGCCAGCCTCCTTAACGGCAGCCACCGTTTCTCTTACTAGAGTAGGGAGGTCCGCTACCCCTCTGCTTCCTACTGCAATTGCCACCCTGTCATCTTCATTTATTCTTGATAAAACACCTGCTTCTTTTATCGCCTTCTTCACCTCACCAGCTACATCAGCGATTTGAGGTGTATGAAATTTCTGCCTCACTTTGACCATTTTCGGTAATTGGATTTCACGTAAAAGTTCAGAGATAATGTCCATTTTCAATCCTCCAAACAGTCTGGATTATTTACCGCGTACTTTTTCAACTTCGCTCATCATTTCCTCTACAAGATCCGGCCCGAATTTTTGAGCATATTCGTCCGTCACTGGTTGGATGATTTTCTTCATTTTTTCAATTTCTTCCGGCTTTACTTCATTGATTTTCATTCCTTCTTCTTTTAGATACTTAAGTGCTTTTTCATTTTCTTTTTGGTTAACTTCCCGTTGATACTTTCCAGCCTCTTGTGCGGCCTCACTCATGATTTCTTGCTCTTGTTCTGATAGGTCATCCCAGAACTTTTTACTTACAAGGAATACAAATGGTGTATAAACATGATTTGTAAGACTTAAGTATTCTTGCACTTCATTATATTTTTGCGTTTGAATTGTTGCGAGTGGATTCTCCTGACCATCAACAGTGCCTGTTTCCAGTGCAGTAAATACTTCAGAGAAGGCCATCGGCGATGGATTCGCCCCTAACTTTGAAAATGCATCTAAATGCACTTCATTTTGCATGGTACGAAGTTTAAGACCTTTGAAATCGTTAGCCGTTTTTACAGGGTGTTTGCTGTTGGTTAAGTTTCGGAAACCATTTTCCCAGTATCCCAAACCTACTAAATCATGTTCCGGTAATTTATCCAAAAGTTTTTTGCCTACTGCACCATCAAGTACTGTATAAGCTTCTTCTTCATTATTAAAGACAAATGGGAAGTCATAAATTCCAAATTCCTTAATCATACCAACAAGTGGTGAGGTTGAAGGAACAGTTACTTCCTGTAAGCCACCTTGAAGAGCTTCTGTCATTTTCTGATCATCTCCGAGGGTGGCATCAAAATAGTTTTGGACTTTCATTTTCCCCCCGCTTTTTTCTTCAACCAGTTCTTTAAATTTCTCCATTCCTTTTCCTTGTGGATGCATTTTACTATTTCCGATCCCTGCTTTGATTGTTCTTTTCTGAATACCGTCAGCTGAAGCGCTTTCATTTTGTCCGCTTCCGCAAGCACTTAATAGCAGTACTGCCGGCAGTAAAACTCCAACCGCCAAACGTTTGAACAAATTATTCATTTTCATTTCCTCCTATTAAATAAGTTGAATATCAGCATACAGACCAATTACTTGATAAATTCCTTTAGGAGGTAAACCATTCTAGAGGAACCAGCACTAAGGAAGGAAACAAAATCAACAAGATCAATACAATCACTTCAACGAGCAAGAAAGGCCAAATCCCCTTCATGATATCTTCCATACTGATCTTACTTATGCCGCACATGACATTTAAAACGGTTCCGACAGGTGGTGTAAGTAAACCGATGGCGTTATTCAGGATAAACAGGACACCAAAGTAAACTGGATCAATACCTGCAGCGACCACCAATGGCATCAAGACAGGTGTTAGAATAAGGATTGTCGGCGTCATATCCATAGCAGTTCCGACTACGATAACCAATAGGTTTATCATTATTAATAGAAGGAATGGATGATCCATAAATGGCTCAAGCAATCCAATTACCTGACCAGGTAAATCGGCTACAGTTATCAGCCAGGATGACACGAGTGCTGCAGCGACTAGAAACATGACAACACTCGTCATTTTTCCTGCATGGACAAAGACCTCATACAAATCTTTCACTTTCATTTCGCGATAGATTACAAGACCGACAAATATTGCATAGACTGCAGCCACCACTGCCGCTTCAGTAGGTGTAAATAAACCGAATTTCAATCCACCAATGATAATGACGGGCAAGAATAGAGCCCAAATGCCTTGACGAAAAGAAGTAAGTATTTCTTTTGCTGAAGCTCGGGGGTTAACGGCGACTTTATCTTTTCGTGCAACAATGGCCCAGGTAACCGTAAGTCCAACCGCTAGTAAAATACCTGGAACGATTCCTGCCATGAACAGCTTTGTAATGGACACACCACTCGCGACACCGAAAATGATAAAGCCAATACTTGGCGGAATGATCGGGGCAATGATACCACCTGATGCAATCAACCCACTTGAACGGTTCACATCATAACCAGACTTCACCATCATTGGAATTAATATAGCCCCAAGCGCTGCCGTATCGGCAACAGCAGATCCTGATAAACTCGCAAACAACACACTCGCAATGATCGCAACATAGCCAAGGCCTCCCTTGATATGGCCAACCAAATTCATTGCCATCTCAACGATACGCCGTGATAAACCGCCCCGATTCATCGCCTCTCCTGCCAGCATAAAGAACGGTATAGCCATTAGAGGAAAGTTATCCGCGCCACTGATTAGGTTTTGTGCGATAATTTGACTATCAAAAATACCAAGAAAGTACATAAGCACTACGCTACTAACAAGTAAGGCAAATGCAATAGGTATTCCAAGTCCCATGGCTCCCAGTAAAGATCCGACAAATACACCTATCATCCCTGCTTCTCCTCCTTAACTATCCTAATATCTGACTCAAAATCATCAGCATGGAGGGAAATTAGCTCTTCTGACTCACTTATCATCACCAATTCTTCGTCTTTAATTTTATTGAAGAAAATCCGATACAAATTGAAAATGATCATACTGCCCATTGAAATACTTACAAGAATACCTGTACCATATACAAAAGCCAGTGGCATTCCAGTGGCCGGTGCAGCACTATCAATGTTTATCATAGTCATTTTCCAGCTTCCATCCAGGATTAAGAGAAGAACGAATAACATCATCAAATCACTAATAACAAGTACCACTTTTTTCATTTTATTCGGGAGCCGTTTAATGACCATGTCGACACCTAAGTGTTCTTTGTTTTTGAAAGCTCCGATGGCGCCGAGGAACGTCAACCAAATAAAGAGATACCTTGACATTTCTTCTGACCAAGTAATTCCTGAATTAAAGAAATAACGAAGAACTACATTACCAAACACGAGCACGACCATTATTGCTAAAGCAGCTGCCATAATAATGTTTAACGAATTTTCCAAGATTCTGGATATTTTATTCACCTATACATCTCCCCCTTCCTATCTAGAGCGCCTGCTTCATTCTGCTTTTATTTTTCCGACGAGCTCCTCCGCCCAGTCATTTTCCTTAAAGACGTCATCATAAACAGGTTGAGATGCTTTTAACATTTTTTCTAAAAAGTCTTCGTCAGGCGTAGTGAATTTGATTCCATTATCCTTAAGATATGCTTTGTCATCTTCATAACTTTTTTCCATCAATTCAAACTCATATGCTGCCGACTCTTTTGCTGCTTTTTGTATGATTTTTTGTTGCTCCTTTGTTAGCCCTTTATAGAATTTGCTATTGATAATGTAAATATTGGGGCTGAACATATGCTTGGATTCCAGTACATCACTTTGAACTTCATTCCACCCCGAGGATCTCAGCGTGGCAATTGGATTATCTTGAGCATCAACTACCTTTTGTTCAAGTGCGGTAAAAACTTCTGAAATAGGTAATGGGCTAACGTTCGCTCCCAATGATTCACCTAATTTTATGTAATTCGGGATGTTCGGCATTCTGAGTCGAAGTCCATCAAAATCTTTCATACTCTTTATTGGACGATTACTCGAAAACATCCTAAATCCATTTGCACTCCAAGCAAGCGGTGTCACTCCATGTTTTGGATCAAGCTCTTCTGTCAATTCCTCTCCGATAGGTCCATTCAATACCTTCTTTACATGGTCGTAATCCCTAAATAGGAAGGGCCATTCCGGAACACCCATTTTAGGAATGTCCGACTGCATAATTAGTCCTGGAACACCCATTTCAATCGTTCCATTTCTGACGCCGTCATAAAATTCCTTTTCTGCACCTAATGTACTGTTCGCATAAATCCGAACCTCTAATTCACCATTACTCTCCTTTTCAACCATTTTTTTGAATTTTTCTTTCAATGCAATGTTTTGAGGATGATTTTCAGCAAAATAATTTGCCACTTTAATCGTTTTCTTTTCAACTCCAGATCCACTGGTCTTTTCTCCCTCGTCTCCACCACATCCTGATAAAAGGAATGCCATTGCTAGAGTTAAGCTTGTGGATAATACAAAAAGCTTTCTTTTTTTCAATAAAAACCCTCCCCAAAGTTTTTTGTAAGCGTTATCATTTATGACCTATCTTAATAACTTCTCCTCACCCTTGTATAAGCCAAAATTATTTTGTTTTATAATATAAAACTCCGTTTTTGTTTTATTCGGAGTAAGGAAAACACTTCACCTCTAATTGCGTTTTTCAAGTTGATTCATGACTTTTTAAACGATTACTTTTAAGAGTGTTCTATAATATAAAACTCGGTTTTTGAATTTGAAATCTTACGTTGATTATAAGCTTCCATTTTTACTAATGTCAAACCATTTTTTGAATTTTATAACAATTTAACAAATCCTCTATTTCACTAATTAATATTTAGAGGTTCAACATTTAATAATTTCATCCTTCCAGTCAAGATTTATGGAATCAGAACGCAAAAGAAAATTTATTTTTTTCTATACTAGGATATTTATAGAATAGAAAATCATACAAAATCAGGTTTTCTTAAAAATACATTCCTCTACTCTTTTTAATTGAACTTTTAGTCGGGAATTTTGTATTTCCTGCTGAAAAATCTGTCTTTAAGAAATTATTTTTTATTTGAACTTCCGCTTTATCAGAGTGGTATTCGTCTGTTTAATTTTTTCCTTGTTAGTATGTTTATTCACCCGTCCATTTCCTTCAAAAGATATATTCCATTTTTAAAGGTATATATCTTTTTTTCACTTTTGAAAAATTACAATCCATTATTAATATTGAGATCTTTTCATTATGAACCTCTATTACAACAGGTTAAAGACTAAATGAATAAAAACTCCACCAGAAGGTTTTAAAAAGGTCTCATTAAATATATTTAATTATTACCGATATATAAAACATGGTTAATATATAACACGGGGAAGGAATAAACAAAGATGAATAAACTCAGTACGAAAATAGGTTTTGTCCTTTTAACAGGCACGGCCATTACATTAATTGGAAGTTTACTATTGATGTATAAAAGTACAAATGATACGGTTGAGAAAACAATCGCTATGAGCAGCTTAGACATAGCAAGCAACATCTCTCAAGGAATAAATCCAATATCTTATGCTGATTTTTTAAGTAATCAATCCGAAACCTCTACATATTGGGAGATACGCGAACAGTTAGACGATTATAGGCAAAAAACTGGAGCATTATATGTATATACATTGGGGATTAACGAAAGTAGCGAAAAAGTCCATATTCTTATAGATGGAATGGGTAATGGAGATAAAAAAGCATCCCCCATTTTAACACCCACAACCGCAACTTCATATCAGGATGTAGAAAGAGTCATGAAGGGAAAGGTTTCTACCACTTCCATCGTTCATGATCCTGAATATGGTGACTATTTATCCGTTTTTGTTCCCATAAAGAAAGGGGACGAGGTCATAGGAATACTAGGGGTGGATATTGATGCCAGCAAAGTCGACGCAACTGCCAGCAAGGTTCTGGGCGGCATCCTTCCACTGACCATAATAATCAATGTAATCTTAATGGCGATCGTAGTGGGTGCCTTAATATGGTTCTTGACTAAAAAGTTAAGTCCCCTTCTTAAAGTCAGCTTGGCTGCAAAGGAGATCTCAAATGGGAATTTATTAACTGCCAATAAACTGATTAGCAACATAAAAGTAAATGGGAACGATGAAATCAAGGTTTTAGTGAAATCCTTTGAAGAAATGATTACCAATACAAGTAGGATCGTCAACTCCATGAAAAGCTCATCATTCCAGCTTTTGGAGTCATCAAGTGATATCGAACACAAAATCAAAGAAATGGATACTTCCACACAATATATCGTTAATGGCATTCAGCAAGTCGCAGGAGCTGCGGAAGTACAATTGCACAGAAGTGAAGAATCATCGAGGGTCATCGAGGAAATGACCATAGGGATACAAAGAATTGCAGAAGCTTCTTCAGAAGTCAGCGAACAGACAAATCATGTTTCAACTAGAATGTCCATTGGAAATAAAGATATAAATGAACTCTCAAATCAAATTCTGCAAGTAAAAGATGTGATGCTGCAAACAAGTTCAAAAATAAAGAAATTGGACGAACAAGCAAATGAAATTGTGAATATTGTACATTTAATTACAGGAATTGCCGAGCAAACAAACCTGCTATCACTAAATGCGGCAATTGAAGCTGCTAGAGCCGGTGAGCAGGGTAAAGGTTTTGCGGTGGTATCGAACGAAGTACGGAAATTGGCAGTAGGTACGAAGGAATCTGCTATCAATATACAAGAGTCCCTACTACATTTTAAATCCATCATAAATGAGTCAGTGAAAATGATGGAAACTGGAACTAAAGAGGTAGAGGAAGGGACAAAATTTGTCCTGAATACAAGAGAAACTTTTAAACAGACTATAAAATCTTTTGAGCATGTTAGTGATCAGATTCAAGAAATATCAGCCATTACAGAGCAAATGGCAGCGAGTTCTCAGGAAATCAATGCTTCGATAGAAGATTTTGCAGTGTTAACAAGGGAAACTGCAGTGGCTTCAAAACAAGTGGCACAATCAACAGATCAACAAGCGAAATCCATGGAGGATATTTCCTTATCAACCTCCTCGATGGTAAAACTCGCTAATGACCTGGAAACATCTGTTGAACAGTTTAACGCGTAAACATCTTGAACCACTATTCTATTACTATATTAAGAAAGGGATTTTGCTTTAATGCAAAATCCCTTTCTATTTTACTTAGTTGATTTTAGTTTCAAATTACCTTCATATGGTATATGTTCAACTGTTATCGTTATTTCTTTTCCATCTTTATCTTTACCGATTCTTTTATAAGTGAATTTATCTTCATTAAGCTCTGTAAGTTCAAGAACTGCGCCATACTTATTTTCCCCTTGTGAAACAAGGGCTCTAATCTTATTTCCATGAACAACATCGTAAAAGCCGTAATCACCACGGCTTTCACCGGTTTTAGCATCAAAAAATTCATACTTATTTGTTTTATCATCGTATTTTGCCAGTCCTAAATAATTCGAGTTATAGTTTGATACATCATTTCCCTTTTCATCCAATGCCACCGTTCCTTGCCATGGAGTGCTGGATAAAATTTTGTCACCATCAACGTCTGTAACTACTTTTCCTGTGTAAGTTTCCAATTTTTTGTCTGGATCAGTAAAGGAAAGTTCTGTTTCAGTATAAGGAATATGATCAACAAACACCTCTACGTCGTTACCTTTTGCATCTTTACCCATTCTTTTATAAGTAAACATATCCTTATTCAGTTCTGTTATTTCAACAACGGCTTGGTAACCCATTGATTCTGAAATTAACACTCGCATCTTCCCATTTGTGATAAAGAAAGTTCCTTTATCACCACGACTTTTTTTAGTATTTTTATCAAAAAATTCATATCTCGATGCTTCAGCATCATATTTCGCTAGACCAATAAAGTTTGCGTTTTCCTTTGTTAAATCATTATTATTCTTATCATAAACTTTTGATCCTTGCCAATTCGTGCCACTAAGAATTTTAGTCATTTCCTGTCCTGCGGTTAACTTATGTTCTTGTTTACTCTCTTTAGCAGTTTGTTCATGCTTCTGAGCACTTTGATTGTCTTGTGCGTTTGTGTTGCATCCTGTTAAGGCCAATGTTAACCCAAGTAGTATAGATGATGAAATTTTTGCTTTTTTGTTCATTTTTTCGTCTCCTCAATATTTTATGGTTGTAATTAATTAGTAGTGCAATTGACATTTCAAATTGCAAGTATCGGCGATCGGTTATTTTGCTCCTGCGGATAGTAAAATTTGTTCAATCTCTTTAAATCCTTTCTCACGGGCATGTTGTATAGGTGTCATACTACCATTATCAGGGATGTTGACATCTGCCCCATGATCAATAAGCAATTTCACTGTTTCTTGCTGTTTTCCATCACCATTATTCAAAATGATAGCTTCTAGCAAAGCTGTCCAGCCGAGATCATTTACATGATTCACATCAATATCGGTTTTAGTAAGGAGTTCTTTAATAACCTCAACATAACCATGTTCCGAAGCAGGGATTAAAGCCGTTCCTCCATAACGGTTTGTAATAGACGGGTCGGCACCTGCTTCAATTGCAAGTTTAAGTATATTTACATAACCTTCAGCACCGGCATACAAGAAGGGGCTATTTTTCATGTCATCCTGAATGTTGACGTCTGCACCCGCTTCAATAAGGATTTTTGCAGTCTCTACATCATTGTTATAAGTCGCAATCATAGTGGCGGTTCGCCCTTCCGAGTCCTGTGTATTAATATCAGCACCTTGCTCAATCAAACTTCTTATTCTTTCCGTTTCATTTCGTTCTACAGCTTGAATCAGTTGTTCATTCATTCCCTTTCCTGTCTCCTTTTCTTGTTTATTTAACTCTCCTTCGTTATCTAAGACACAGGCTTGAAGGATGAAAAGGCAGCAGATGACAATCGTTAGCCGTCTCCACATGAAACACACCATCCTTTCCCCGTTTGTACATCATCTGCCCCAAAAAGATTTTCCGTCATTTTGATGCACCAAACAAAAGGGCTTGTTCTAAAATGCTTTTTAAGGTTTCATGAGGTTTTTTTCTCCCTTTTATTTTTAGTTGCTTACTTATTCCGTCTTCATTATATTAGTGCCTATTCTTAAACTCCCTCTAAACAATTTCTTAAAAAATGATTAACTTATTCATAAAATTTCTTAATCTTTATAAAAAAATCCCGCCACCTTCGTGACGGGTCATAAAACATGCTATTTAAACATTAAAGCGATACCCTGCTCCCCAAACGGTTTCCAAAAATTTAGGATGTGCAGGATTTCTTTCAATTTTTTCACGTAGTTTCCTGATATGGACGGTGACAGTCGAAACATCTGCAGCCGATTCCAATCCCCAAATATTTTCATAAAGCTGCTCTTTGCTTAATACTTGATTCGGATGCATGACAAAAAACACTAAAGTATCGAATTCCTTCGTTGTAAACGGGACCACTTCCCCATTTATGTGAACTCTGCGTGCTGACTTATCTATTGAAATCCCATGAACATAGATTGAATTAGATTTGGGGTGACTTCCTGATAAACGTTCATAACGCGCTAAATGCGCTTTCACTCTTGCAACTAGTTCACTTGGACTAAATGGCTTTGTAATATAATCATCTGCCCCTAAACCAAGTCCCCGAATTTTATCAATATCTTCTTTTTTGGCGGATACAAGCAATATCGGAATATTATGGACTGCACGTATTTGTTTGCATATCTCAAATCCATTCAATCCTGGAAGCATGATGTCCAAAATGATTAAATGATAATTTCCTTGAAGGGCCTGTTGGAGACCTGCATCACCTGTATGTTGAATATCGACACTAAAATCATTTATTTCCAAATAGTCCCTTTGCAATTCAGCAATACTGACTTCGTCTTCAATAAGTAATATCTTTTTCACATTTCCTCACCTTTCTTTATGGAAAAGAAGACACTTGTTCCTTTTCCTATCTCGCTAGTAGCCCAAATATCTCCTCCATGCTCGCCGATAATTTTTTTTGCGATCGCAAGCCCTAAACCACTTCCACCTGTCAGAGAATTTCTAGATTGCTCAGCACGATAAAAGCGGTTAAAAATATAAGGCAATGCAGAAGATTCTATTCCATAGCCATTATCTGTTACTTGTACGACTACATCATATTGTCCTTCATGCAGAGAAATGGAAATGTGTTTTTCATTTTTATCCATATACTTTACACAATTACTGATTAGGTTGGCCAATACACGTTTTAGTTTCTCTCTATCCGCTGTCACGTGTATCGGTGTATGCAGCTGTTGAAGTTCAATCTGGATTCCTTGTTGAAGTAAATCCAATTGAAGTTCATCTACGTAGTCTATTAAATATTTATCTAGTCTGACCGTTTCAAAAGTGAATGGTTCTTTTTTTAAATCCAGCTTGGAAAATAAAAACAATTCATCTATCAATGAATCCATATCTCTTGCTTTTAGGTATACAGTCGATAAATACTTGTCCATCTTCTGTGGGGTGTTTGCTACTCCGTCTTTTATCCCCTCTACATATCCCATAATCGAAGTGATCGGTGTCTTCAAATCATGAGAAATATTGGAAAGAAGTTCTTTGCGATTTTCCTCATACTGAAGCTGAAGGTTTACGGACTCTTTTAACCTTTTTCTCATTTCCTCAAACTCCCTATTCAATTGTCCTATTTCATCATTCGAAGTCGCTTTGATTTCAAAGTTTAAATCTCCTGATTTTATACGCTCTGCACCTTCTTTAAGTATTGAGATAGGTTTGATGATGCTTCTTGAAACTAAATAATTTAAAAGTCCAATAATCATTACAAACAGTAATAACAATAGCGCGAATAAAATGGGAAATGACTCGCGGGTCAGCTCAGCAAAGGAACTTGCCTTTCTCAATACAAAAATACTTCCTTCACTTTTATCAGAAAAATAAAAATCAAACTTCACATATGTGAAAAAAGTGTCTTTCATTTTGATTGTGTCCCGCGTATTGATGTTCGTTTCTTCGAACATAGGAAGTGATTGAACCAAGCCCAGCTTATCAAGTGTGGGAGACGTATACTCAATGTTATTATCTTTTCTAACGACAATTTTAATATCTCTATGTTCAATCTTCTCCAGCTGTTCTTCATTCAAAAGCTGCTCTGGATTATTTTTTGCCAAAAGCTTTAAATCGAGAAACACACTTTCTTCTACTGCAGTCAAAGGTTTTTGGAGATAAGATTTTTTGTATAAATGCTCTATCGATTTTATATCGCCTGTTATTGCAAAAGTAAGTAAAAATCCAGCTGCTAAAAATAAAGTGATGGAAATAAGAATTACGCCAACGTAGGACAATAGAAACCTCATTTTAATTGACAAATATTTTCACCCCATATCGATCTCTCGTTTACGATTATAGAAAAGTTCACCGTTTATCCGCTGTTCTTGCATGGAAAATGTTTTCCACGATAATTTTTCTTAGAACTTTAAAAAAACATATCACACAAATCTTAAAATTTTCTAAAATACATAGAAAAAATTCTATGTCGGTCTACAATTTTTTAATTATAAAACGTTCCAGTTGTTTTCAGAAATCGCTCCATTTCTGCCTACTGTATGCCAAGCCTCCTCGACGAAAGCTTCTCTCGGGTCTCGGCTAGCTAATTTTTTGATAAAATATTAGATTTTCATCCTACCTTTTATAATAATGGAATGGTTTATAAATTATCCAAGAGTTAAATAAAGCTGCACTTCAATGATTAATAAATTAATAACTATACCTTTATTTTGATGTATTATCCTAACAAAGATACGAAATAAATGAGTAATAAACCATTATAAATTAAGAAAAAGCGAACTTACCCTTAAGGAAAGTCCGCTTTTTACTAATACAAATTTCAAGAAAAGTTCACCTGTTCTTCTCATTCATTTGGTGAAACGATCATTTGGTCATCCAATCTAATATCGTCAATCGACCAAAACCAATTATTTTTCGCATTATGCATTCTCCATTGTACTGTCATCGAAGAAGCATCTTCAGGAACCTTAATCGATTTAACTTCATACTTATTCAAAACATGTCCATTTTTATTATCGGAAGCAGCTTTATTGTCATAAACGAGAACTTGTTGTTTTTCCCCATTATCAAAGACAGCAGTTACTTCAGCTGTTTGCGTTCCTTCTTGTTTATAATGGGATGCAAATCCTAAGTACAGATCTTTTGCACCATCAACTTTTACAGAAGGTGAAGTTAATGTACTATCAAAAAAACCTTTTGATGATGGTGAACCGTTATCATCCCATTCATCAGGATCCGCTACAGCTATAACACCTTGACCAAGCTCAAATTTGTTACGATCTTGGTCTTCTGCTTTTGTCCAAAAGTCCTTTGTTGTGAAGCTCCAACCTTGCCACTCCATTGTACCGGCTGGCATATTTGAGCTATTTGTCACCGACCAGCCGTTAGGGGCTGCATGGCTCCAACCGAGAATAGAACCTGGAATGTTTTCATTCACTGCTGGCTTTAATCCAGACTCTAATTGGTCAAAACTTTCTCCAAGCAACATGTTTACGAATACATTTATATTCTTGGAGCCAATTATTTGGCCGCCCTCGTAAGCAGTAATCGTGAATTGTGATGATCCGGAACTTTCCTTACTAGGTGTAGCTTTAATTGGCAACATTTTTTCTTCAGTTCCCGAAAGCTCATAATCAAGTTCATTGTGCTCCAAACTCCAACCTTCAGGTGCATCAACTTTAATTTTCCCCTTCACACTACCATTTCCAAAATTTTTCATCTTCACTTGGAGTGTAGTCGATTCACCTTCCGTTACTAAAGAAGGAGAAGCTAGTGCTGAGACCATTTCCAGGGCTTTTGTCTGGCCTTCAGCCAGTAACACCTTTTTACTGCTATTGTTAAATGAATCTAGTGCTTGTACCTTAATTTCATAATCTGTACCTGGCTTAAGACCAGCTACAGGGAACTCTAAATTCTTTGGAACAGGATCAATATAGAATTCAGAAAATGCGGTAAAGTCTGCGTCTAACTCCCCTGTTTCCTTGTTTTTGGCTGTAATGTGATAAGAATGTACTAGCATGTTATCTTTTGCCTGCGGAAATGTAACATTTAAACTTTTTAGTGTCGATTTTTCTTTTACAATCGAAGCCTTGTCTTTAACTGCAAAAACCGGTGGTAACTGATCTCGATCGTCTGTATATTTAAAGTTATTTTTTTTAGAAGGATTTTTGATTACCCATGGTTTTCCTGTCCAATCGTCTTTATGAAAGTCACGTTTTTTAAGGACAACTTCATTATTATAAACTTCTACAATCATACCTTGACTAATATCCCGATATCCTTCAGGATGAAACCCTTGAAGTTTGCCCGGCTCTAATTCCAAATAACTTACAGAAGACGTGCCAACAGACGTAAAGTCTTTTTGATGAATCGTTCTAGGGTCTTCAAGTGGATAATGAGAATGGCCTGAAAATGTAATAACCTGTGGATGTTTCTTTAATGTATCATATAAAAGTTCTTTATTTTCCTGAGTTCCCCATAAGTCACTTCCATACACAGTGTCTTTAATGTGTTGATGAAGAAAAACAAAGATTGGTTGGTCCGGATTCTCTTTTTCTGCTGCAGCTAACTTTTCGCCTAGCCAGTTAATTTGATTAACAGAATATAAACCATGCGTATTACCATTTTCCGGACTTAACGTAATAAAATCATATCCATTTACTTTTTTATGATAGTAAAGAGAATCCATTCCAGTTTTCTCGAGAAAACGATCTTGTGCTTTTTCTACTGAAAGTCCATTCCAATAATCATGGTTTCCCATTGTAAACATGGATTGGACATCCCCTTGTTTCTTCTCATTATAAATGGAGAAAAACCTATCATATTCAGTAGCGTATCCATAGTCCGTTAAATCCCCAACGACAACAAAAGCATCCTGTTTAGGCGCAGCTTTGTTTAATTGATCCATGGCTGTTCTAAACTTGTTCATATCAGCAGATGATCCATCATCTATATGTACATCACTGATTACAGGAAAAACGAGCTCCGGTTTACGTTTATTATCTGAATTTGAAGATTCCGAGAATGCTTGTACATTTGATAAAGATGTTGTTAATCCTACAGTTACAACTGTCAACATTGCAGCAAATTTATTTTTCACTTTCAAAATCAATTCCTCCTATTTATCGTTTAGCCGCTTTAATTATGTAAGTATTTTGCAAAAAGACAAATATCCTCCTCATTTTTAAATTTTTATGTGGTTTACCAATTTAAATAGTAACTTTACATTATTAATAAAATATTAGTTCAGTGTAATTTAAATATTAATAAATCAAAAAATACCTATGGCCAATAGTCCTCCGTTCACTTAAATTGATTCTGGAGGAAAACTTAAGATAATTTTTCGCTTGTAGTAATGAATTGCCATTGCTTGATGGGAATGGGGAACTATCCCTTAACTACGTAGTTATCCGGGTTATAGTAATATTTATATATATGGTAAATGATTCCAAAGTACATAGAAATACCAATTTTCATATGGTAAAGTCGAGAAGAAGGAAAGGAGAGAGGTTATTATAAAAAAATTATTAAATATTGTGATGGTAATAACGCTTGTCTTTGGACTGTTTTTTGCGATTGGACCGATGAATAAAGCATTTGCCTTGTCCTACGATAATACAAACCCTTATTCGACAGGTTGTGCTTCTAAAAGCCCAATCACTTATGAAACGGAATATATTTATAAAAACGGTGTAAAAATTGGATATGTGCAGCTAAAAGGAAGTGCGTATTGTCATACGGCGTGGGGTTACTTAAAGTTTTATTCGGCTGCTCCTTACGATTATTATGCAAATGTTTGGGTTGACAGTTTTAATGGCAAGACCAAGAGAGCATTTACAAGTTGTGCTAGTTCCGGTGGTAACGGATGGATAATGAAAGGCCAGACATCCTGTTATACTGCACAATTATGGAATTTAGATCCGTATAATGCTTTGGCCAAAGCAGGTATTTATTCTTCAAGCGGGGCTCTCATTATTTCTGCGAACACTGGTCGTTATTAATGCAAACTTCCTGTTAACGACTTTTCTCGGTGGAATTGCGTTTTGGGCAACTTTCCTCCTTTTGCCTAATATGTACAGTCCATTTCGCAGTTCAATGCCTGATCAATTTTCTTTGTTAACAATCCCACGGATCTTAATGGATTTTATCATTCCAGCTCATGGATTTGGAACGACGTATGCTGTTTATACGTATTCGTTCCAATCCTGAATGGAATGGAAGCACCAAGTAGTTCAATAAGTTTAATCTTGTTGGCTACGGATTTATTTCCATTTTCAGCAACATACTCTCTGGTAAAATTGCCAGCTACAATGCTGTCGAACTCCTCCGGTTTTTTTCCCTCGTGCAAGCAATTGCTTCTGATCAGTTTTTATTGGACGAAAGATAATTTTATCTTTGGATAGGTTGTTAACATTAGCTTGATGTCATTAATGGCCATCCTTTTCAATTTTTTATGATAGTATAATTGAAGCAATGGAGTCCTCCTTACATTGAAGCGATCCGTTTTCTTGCTTCCCAAACGTCACGGATTTTCATATCTTTTCTTTCCTTTGTTAGTTTTATATTTATCATGTTGTCCTCCCCACCTTGATCATTATTCTAAGGATTCATAAGATAAATACTAATTATCTATAAGATATATCAATTGTAAAACTGACTATAAAAGAGTGAAACTTTTCATACAGTTTGTTTTATAAAACTATTAATGTTGAGATTACATAATACTAAAAAAGAAAAATCCAGCCCTTATACCGTATCCATTTTCATTGATTATCCATGTATTCTTAAAAAATATTTTAAATTGGCCTTGCAATAATAAGGATTCCTTGTTATATTACAGTCAATTAAATATTTTCTTACTTCATACTTTTTGAAGTGAGGATAGAGGAGCAAAGACCATTAGTACACACTTTGAGGAGAATGAGATCCTATGACTATTGTGGAAAGGGGAATTTGCCGAAGCGGAAAGAATCTCATGTTCTTGAAGCTGGTTCTGCTATTGAATAAATGCAGGACTGTCATATAGGAAACTATATGGAGGGCTATCTTATGCGCGGAAACATTTTTTTGATAAATATTGTTTCTACTGCAGCAGCGAATCCTCGTTGTTGCTTTTTTGCGTTTACTCCTGAATGGCCCAAACCACCTCTGAATTTTTTAAAAAATTATACAAAAGGGTGTGAAGTTATGAATTTTGGCCAAGTTTTAACCGCAATGGTTACCCCGTTTAATCATAATGATGAGGTTGATTTTAATGCTACGAGAACTTTAGTAGATTATTTAATTGCTAATGGTTCTGATGGATTAGTAATAGCTGGTACAACTGGAGAGTCTCCTACATTAACTGAAGAAGAGAAAGTCGATTTATTCAAAATTGTTGTAGAAGTTGTTGATGGAAGAGTTCCAGTCATAGCTGGAACTGGCTCAAATAACACGAAGGCTTCTATCAGCTTAACAAAACAAGCAGAGGCAGCAGGAGTCGACGGAATCATGCTCGTTACCCCATATTATAACAAGCCGTCTCAAGAAGGATTATTTCAGCACTTTAGTGCTATTGCCCATTCAACATCATTGCCGGTAATGCTTTATAATATCCCAGGACGAAGTGTTGTGAACATGTCAGTGGAGACGATTGTTAGCCTCTCAAAAATCAACAATATTGTGGCAGTAAAAGAAGCAAGTGGTGACTTAGATGCCATGGCACAAATCATAAGCAAGACAACTAGCGATTTTACATTGTACAGCGGCGATGATGGGTTAACACTACCGGTTTTAGCCATCGGTGGAACAGGCATTGTTTCGGTTGCTTCACACATAATTGGTAATGAAATGCAAGAAATGATCAATAGCTTTAAAAATGGTGATGTACATGGTGCTGCCACTGCACATCGTAACCTTCTTCCAATTATGAAGGCATTATTTGCTGCACCAAGCCCAGCACCGGTAAAATCAGCATTAAATATGCGGGGGTTAAATGTTGGAGGTGTCCGCTTACCATTGGTCCCTTTAAACTATGAAGAAAAAAGTGCACTACAAATAGCTCTTCAACCGAGTAACGCAGAAGCAATTTTGTTAAGTAATTAAACTTTATGTTTCATTAAGCGAGTCTTCAATACCGATTTTCTGATTAAAAATCATAATAAACGGGAGAAATTAAAAAAAGCAGTGCAACTCCGAAAGAAGTGTACTGCTTTTTAATCGATGCACGGCTCAGTGCTTAAACTAGTTGAGCATATAATGATTTTATAAGATTAAGGGCAAAAGGAGAATTTACATTTTCAAGAAAAATATATGGTGCATCAAGTAGGAATTGTAAATTTCAAATTTTCTATAGCAATGATTTTATCGGGGTATTTCTAGTGATGTTGATATGTAATTATTGAAAGACAGAGTCGTTCCTTATTATCCAATCTATAATCCTCCTTAACAAAATCAAAAGACGTTCAAAATTTTGAGCGAACATTATAGTTCAACTTAAAAATGGATTTATATCTACTCAAATAACTTGATAATGAATAAATAGCCTATGTTCTTTTTTAGCAAAGGCTATTTTTTTTGACAAGTTTTTTTATCCAACCCCTTTTTTCTCATGGCCTGAAGTTGCGGTCCTTCATTTTGATCCATGCTGCGGATTTGTATGTTTCCAAATTTAAGGACTTCATTTTTTTATTCCTTCTTCTACTTTTCTCTCTCTCGTTCTATCAAAAAACGTTCGTAAAAGTGTACTTTTACGAACGGGACTTTTTTTCTATATGGGTAAAACTGTTGAATATTTAATTTCTCTGAGAGCTAGGCTAGTTTGAATTCTTGTTATGCCTAGTTTATTTAGCTTTCTAATAAATATTTCTAATTCCTTCCGATCTTTGTTAGCCACTTTTAAAAGATAATCATACTCACCTGTTAAACAATGGCACTCTAATACTTCTGACATAGAAGCTAATGCCTTCTCCAAAACTTCCAGTTTTTCAGCTTGATGTATATTCGTACTCATAAAAATAAAACATAATAAATCAAAACCTAGCTTCTCCTGGTTTAAAATTGCTACTTGCCCATTAATAAATCCTTCATTTTCCAAACGTTTTATCCTTGAATGTATAGCTGGTGGAGATAACTTGACACGCTTTGCAAGCTCAGTATTGCTTAATTGTGCATCCTTTTGTAGTAAATCTAAAATTTGAATATCAACATTATCTAGAACCTTGCTTACGATAGATTCCACTTATAGTCACTCCTTTTACAATTGTTCCAAAAACAGTATCATCCCAATAGCAAAACTTAATTTAATTCTGTATATCAGTAATATTTTTTATTATTATTTTAAGTTTCTTCTATTATACAAAATAATATATAAAGTAACGACCTATAATGTTAAAATTAGCAGTAATTAATTATGAAAATTGAAATGTCATTGTGCACAATGGCTTCGATCTTTTTTCACTTAAACTGTGAAAGCTGAAAAGGAGCAAAAAGATATGCAGTATTATTATTTTTCGTTATTACTTTTAACAAGTTTATTATGGGGCGGGAACTTTGTCGTAGGAAAATCGCTTGTCGGTCATGCTTCTCCGATGACTTTGACGAGTTTAAGGTGGATCATTGCTATTAGTTGTCTTTTGCCAATTGTATGGTTGAAAGAAAGAAAGATATTTCCCCCTCGAACTGCAATCCTTCCTTTATTTTTGATGGGAATTACTGGTGTGGTTCTATTTAATCTTTTACAATTTGCAGCATTAGAGAAAACATCCGCCACTAATGTTGGATTAATATCAACATTAAACATGATTTCAATTGCTGTTTTTTCATTTTTCTTTTTAAAAGAAAGAATTAATATTCTACAAATGTTTTCTATGTTTTTTTCGCTTATTGGCGTAATACTTGTACTTTCAAAAGGAAATATTGATCTATTTCTTTCATTGCGATTTAATACAGGTGATTTATATATGATGGCTGCTGTATGTGTTTGGGGAATATATTCCGTTTGTAGCAAATGGGCCATGATAACAACTACACCCATGATGTCTACATTATATTCTGGTATATTTGGACTTATAGTCCTTCTTCCGTTTAATTTTTCTAATTTTACAGTGTCTAATATAAATACTTCTTTCATCCAATCTATTTTATATACAGGCGTTATCTCAACTGTAGCATGTATGGTACTTTGGAACATTGGTGTACAAAAATTAGGTACAACAACATCAGGTATTTTCTTGAATTTTAATCCTATTTTCACTGCAATTTTAGCCTTTCTATTATCAGGTGAAAAAATGACGTTGGTACAAGGAATTGGTAGTGGTATTGTGATTATAGGCTGTTATTTGTTCTCACATTTTAAAGCGAAAGTGATTTTTAAAAAGAATTCTAGACAATCGCAGATTCAAGCATGATTTTTTTCAAAGTCTATAAACGTAATATCTCTCGTGATTAATTTTCTATATATACATTAAAGCCTGATCCAAGGTGGATACAGGCTCGTTTGTTCAAAAACTTTCCGGATAAAATATGTAAGATGTCAAAATTGGCACTTTTTTCGTTTAAAACCAAGCCTTCCTTTATCGACTTCTTTTTAAATACTTTCGTAAGCATTTAGAAAACTGCTTTTTTTCTTGTCCCGTTTGACTTCAACTGTTCCTATTGCCTTTGCAGTCTCGACTGCCTTTTCATGGAGTGGCAAATATGAAATCCCCACGGTGTATAGAAAATTATTCATAGCGGATTTCGTTCGTTCAGGAGAATCGTGAATCGTATTTTCTCAATATCAAGCATATTGGAAATCTTGCTTTCTGAAAATTCAACATCTAGCCGATTCCCTAAAAGCTAGCTGTAGCAACTCCAGCCCGCTGACAATCATACTTTCACCCAGGCTACTAACACAACTGATGAACATAATGGATAAACCAGCATATAAAATAAACAACCATCCTTAAGATTATATACAAAAAGCATTCGGAACGAATTAATTCCGAATGCCTTTTTGAATTTAATCGCATACCATGCTTTTTGCATCAGCGAAAATACGGTCGCGAGATTAATGGATAGTTTTTAGGAAACTACTTAGTTTGAACTAAGACAATTTCGTCAATAATCGGAATCTCTCTTTTTAATAAAGATAAGAGAGTTTCTTCAATTGTATTGTCGATTTCACAAACCGTTATTGCTTCACCATTGATTTTGGAACGTTCATTGGCCATTCGGGCTATATTGAACCCTTTTTGATAAAGAATATCCGATAATTCGGCAATAACCCCTTTTTGGTCGGAATGACGGATCACAAGTGTTGGCCGTTCTCCTGAAAATTTTAATGGATACTCATCGAATTCCTGAACCTCCACTTTACCACCGCCTAAAGAGCTGGCCAAAACCTTTACAGTACGTGTGACGCCTGTCAATTCTACGAGGACTGTATTCGGATGATAGCTTCCAAGAACCCTTTTCGTGAATTCATATTGTAAGCGATTTTCTTCAGCAATTTGTTGGGCATTTGGAATACCATCATCCATTGTAGATAACCCAAGAACACCGGCTAATAGAGCCAGGTCTGTTCCATGGCCTTGATAGGTTTCGGCGAAAGATCCCATCAGCGAGAACTTTACATATAATGGATTTTCATTTAATAGCTGGCGGGCAATATTCCCGATTCGGACAGCCCCGGCTGTATGAGAACTCGAAGGGCCAACCATTACCGGACCGATGATCTCATACGCACTTTGGTATTTTGCCGGCCCACCGCCACTAGTTTTTCCGCTTAGAATCTGCTTCTTTAATTTTTGCCCGGTCGGAGTTCCGGCGAGACCTCCTATCCCGGTTTCTCTCAACGATTCGGGCATTTGCTGTCCGACTTCATGCATCACATGAATCACTTCATCCGGTGGGATGATACTGGCTATTCCAGCTAAAGCCATATCTGCAGCAGCTTGTGCGGTAATTGCATGTAAACCGTTGCGGATGATGCACGGGATTTCCACCAGCCCAGCAACCGGATCACATACCAACCCTAGTGAATTTTTCAAAGCAATTCCTACGGCATTTCCAACCTGCATTGGTGTTCCACCTGCAAGCTCTACTAGGGTGCCGGCAGCCATTGCGGTTGCTGAACCGATTTCAGCTTGGCACCCGCCGGCTGCCCCTGATATCGAAGCTTTATTTGCAACAACTAAACCAAGGGCAGAGGCAGTGAATATTGACTGTACAATCTGCTTTCTGGTAAATTTCCCGCTGGCAAGGGCGTGAACAAGGACAGCTGGCAAGATTCCCGCTGACCCAGCTGTTGGCGTCGCCACAATTCGCCCCATAGCAGCATTTACTTCCGATACCGCGAGCGCATTTGCTGCAGCATTCAATGTTTTGGGATTGACAAAGGAATTCCCGTTTCGGGCATACTGATAAAGACGGTTTCCATCCCCTCCCGTCAAACCAGTACGCGACATGACTGGACTCATTGTACCTCTGCGGACAGCCTCCTCCATTACAGTAAATTGTTCCGACATTATTTCTGTAATCGTCTCCCTGGAACAACCTTTCTGTTGTACTTCTGTTTTGATCATCAATTCCGAAATGGTTGTTTTCTCCAGCTCTGCTAGTTCAATTAACTCTTTCAAATTGGTAAAAGACATGTGATCACTCCTTAAGGATACGGTTCCCACGCCGTAAGCATAAGAACCGTATCCTTCTTCCCTTTGTTTACTTCTGTCCAAAATATTCTATAACTACAGCTGCCATTGCTTTTGCTGCGATGATAAGGCTGTCCTCATTAATGACAAACTTAGGATGATGGTGAGGATAAACTGGACCATCATCCCGCTTTGCTCCAACATAAAACATACTGCCAGGAATCTTTTGCAAATAGTAAGCAAAATCCTCTGACCCAGACATTGGCGGTGTTTCCACTAACGCTTTGATTTCAGGAATTCCGGCCTTTTTAATCCCATTTACAACCAGTTCTGTCATGGCATTATCATTCACTAAAACAGGGTAATCATGTGAGTATATTAAGTCATAGGTAATGTCAAATTCTTGAGCAAGCCCCGCTAAAATTCGCTTGAATTCAGTTTCCACTGTAGCACGAACTTCACTGGACATGGTTCTAACATCTCCCTCAAGTTCCACGCTGTCCTTTATAACATTAAATGATCCCTTTCCATCAAACGAGCCAATCGTTACTGTCGCCATATCAAAGGGATTGATTCGACGGCTGACAATCGTCTGGGCTGCTACAACAAAATGGCTTGCTGCGACAATACTGTCATTGCTTGTATGCGGCATCGAACCATGTCCGCCTTTTCCTTGGATTTTCACTTTGAAATACGAGCGTCCGGCCTGCATTTCTCCAGCACGATAAGAGACTTCCCCGGTCACCGATGGGGACATAAGGTGAATGCCGAAAATACTATCCACACCTTCTAAGCATCCATCTTCAATCATTGCAATTGCTCCACCAGGAGGCGTTTCTTCCGCAGGCTGATGCAAGATAACAACGTTTCCCCTTAATTGGTCTTTTATTTCAATTAATGCTTCGGCTAGGATCATTAAATAGGCAGTATGTCCATCATGACCGCATGCATGCATAACACCTGGATTACTCGATTTAAATGGGACATCTGCCTCTTCCATAATTGGCAGTCCATCAAAATCAGCACGCAGGGCAACCGTTTTACCTGCGAGTCCGCCTTCGATTGTCACAACCACTCCATATCCGCCAACATTTGTCCGTATTATTACATTTTTATCTTTATAAAAATCAGCAATGTATTGAGCCGTTTTTTCTTCTTTAAAAGATAATTCAGGATGTTGATGGAGATATCTACGTTTCTATCATTCTTTCTTTTTTCTCTTCAAGTTTTTGCATTAGTTGATCTAACATCATATTCCCCTCCTATTATTTTTCTGCTTTAACGGTAAGTATTACTAGACCGCATATTACAACGGCTATTGCCAAGGTGATGAATACGATAGAAAACGATCCACCGGCCATAGAAATTAAAGCACCGAATGCCATTGGAGCAATAAAGCCACCAAGCGTTCCACCCGTATTGATGATCCCAATGGATGACCCAATTACTTTCTCAGGTAAAATCTTGTGCGGCCAAGAGAAAATCCCCACAAAGATCGTAGTTAATAAAAATGTAAGCACATATAAGAAAGCAATGGAAAGGGCCAATGAATTTGAAAATACTAAACCAAGAAACAACAAGGATGAAACTACTGAACAGCACATTAGCAGTAACTTTTCCTTACCAGCAAAATATTTTGTCAATAATACACCTGCAAATATGGAAGCTAGCGTTCCCCCAATAGCGTTCACTGCCAGGATTATCCCAACCGTACTAATGGATAGTGTAAATTTTGTCTTTAAGAAGGTTGGCAGCCATGACATATTTCCATAAAAAGCTACATTCGCAAGCAGCATAGCAACGAATAAAATAATTACATTTCGATTAGAAATCACTGATTTAAAACTAACTTGTTTCTTTTCAGTTTTCGTTTTGGCAGTTGGATGGCTATTAGGTACCAAAAAGGCAACCAAAAGTAACGAGATCGCAAACATTGTCCCCAGTGCATAGTAGGCATAATACCAATCCAAGTCAATCAGCCGTGCCCCAATCACAAATGCCAAAATTCCGCCAATTCCACTCGTTGACAAAATGAGCGATTGAACAAAAGTTCGTCTTTTTTTCGGGAAATTTTCGGCGATTCCTTTTGAACAGCTTGGAGGATAGCCTGCATGGCCAATACCAGCCAAGAAACGAATCAAAATAAACATCAATAAGCTTCCAGCAAAGCCAAATGCGAATGAAAATGTAATAAGCGAAAGCGAAAGCATTAGTACCTTTTTATATCCAATCTTATCTGCGAGCCATCCACCAGGTATCTGCATTAAAGAATAACCCAGGAAAAATAAACTCATTATCAAACCAGTTTGACTTGTTGTTAGATGGAATTGTTCTGCAATTGGGATAATTGCAGTCGAAATCATGTTTTTGTCCATGTAAATCATGGAATAACCAGCCATTAAAGCTGTAGTCAACAAAACTCCACCGGTATTTTTTTCCTTTGATACCGAAAGTTTTGCTTCGCTTTGCTTCTTAATCGTTCCTTGAGAAACAGACATAAAAGGCTACCTCCGAAATAATATTTATGTAATCGCTTTCTTGTCTTCATTATAATTATTTTAAGTATTGAAAACATTCCAATCATTGTCGAAAACTTACCCCTTCATTTGCCCTTTTTCATTACTTGGCTTTACCGGACAACAAAAAAAGACCATCAAGTTTTAACCTAATGGCTTAATTTCAAAGAGATGTATGGCATTTAACGTCAAAGTGGATTGTAAAAATAGATCCGAGTCAATGTTTTCCTCATAGATTTGCAAATCTGGATAAGCTCGCTGCTTGAGATACGTAATGATCTCTTGGTCATAGATATACTGCTGATTGAGATTGAGCCAATTAAAGTAAAATGCACCGTTATTTCTATCGAGAATGTGTTTGCGAATTTGATAAATGCCAGAAGGCAGCCCTGAAATCATGATTTTCTTTTCCTTGGTTAAGGAGCGCAAAAAGAAACCTTCGACAGAATAAGTGGGATTAACATAGGAATTGTTATAAATATCCAATTGATACCCTTGTTTCCCCTTCGTCAGTACAAAGTCCTCACCTTCGGCTAAAATCTCTAGTCCTATTTTCGCGATTAATTGCATGTTAAAAAACGCCGGACGTTTTATTTGATAATAATAAAGCAGGGCAATTCCATTCATTGCAATATTTTCATTATCCATATTACTTTTTTCTAATGAATGGGTATCAATCCAAAATCCCAAACTGGAAATCTCTTTTATAACATCAAGCATGTCTTTAAAAATGAGAGCTGATCGAAAAAAAGTTCCACTTAAATTTACTGTATTACCGTAGAGTGTATTCCAGTTTGTCAGGTAAATTGGTGTGCCAGCCAAGCCAGCTGACAATAGCTTTGCTTTTAATTCGATACACGATTTCTTTATATAATCTTTTACTCCCTTAAAGGAACTGTTATCCATATCGGTAAAGTCAACTTGTTCATTTGGATTGCAGCTAAAGCAAACCAGGTCAATTTGATCCATTTGCTTTAAAAATTCAGTAATAGGGACTGATAATCCTTTTTCTAAGGAAAAAGGCACTTGAACTCCGACCTTTGCGGTGGAAGCCCTCTTTTTCACAGTATGAAAGTATTGTTGATAAAAAGTCCGGGCAGTTTGATCCCACTCCGAGAAAACCAATTCAAATTGCCATTTCCCGACAAAGGCATCGCCAAAATAACTGACAGCGTGCTGTAAAAATTCATCTAACATCTTTATATAATCCGGGCAGCTTACGACTTCCTTTTCAATCTCCACACTAATGAATGGAATTAAACCCAGCCTTTGAAACTCGTTAAATAAAGCATCAATCTTATAATACGGCCCACCTATTTGCAAAAGCGGATCGATTGTCGTAAATGTTTTGGAAAATAGGTTCGTGAATTAGGCATATTCAAAATGGAGCTGCTCCTGAATAAGCTTTAATTCTGCTTGGACCTCTTCATTTAAGGCATATTCCAGCTGTCCAATCACCAATAATCGCTTGGCTTTATCCCTCACAAGAACAGGCTCTTGCGGCAGGTTGATATGTACCGCCGAAACTCCCGATTCTTTCACCTTAACACTTTGGTCCTTTTGCGAAATATACTTGCTCAATTCAATTAAAAAGTGCGGCGAATTCACCAAGGTATATTGTTCGCTTATATTATTCACTTCCTGGAAAGGTTCTTTTTTGTGAAGACCTCGATATTCGGCAGGTGTTTGATTGTACATTTCCTTAAAAGCCTTGTTAAAAGCTTTCACATTTGGAAAACCATTATTTAACGAGACTTTCATAATATTATGATCGGTATATAACAGCTCATGAACAGCTGATTTCAAACGGATTTGTTTTACATATTGTGAAAAACTCACACCAACAGCCTGTTTGAAATAACGGGACAAATAGTATAGGGATAAATATTGCCGTTTGGCAATCTCTTCAAATGACATCTGTTTGCGATAATTTTTTTCAATAAAAGTAAGGATATCCCTAATTCTTTCATCCTTCATTTCATTAAATCGATTCTGCCCGAGATGTGTTGTTTTGAAATTCCGGATAAGGAGTGTAACTAACTTGAAAATCTGGCTGTTGATTTCGAGTTCACTTCCGTCCTGCTCTTGGTAATGTGCGATCAAAATTTCAGCCAAGAGTTGACGGATTTGGTCAAAAAGAAGATATAACCCGCTATCCTCTTTAGATGAACGGCAGTCGAAATAACACACATGAATATCCGGATAATGCTGCTCGATGGAATGAAGGGGAATTTGCAGCAATAGAACTACATTGTCTTCATGCCCCTTTACGGTATGGACATCATTAGCATTTATAAGCATAAGATCATTTTCCGCCAAGTGATAGGAATCTTGATTGACCATAACCTCAATTTCTCCCCGGATAACGAAAAGAATTTCAATTCCTGAATGGATATGCTGCGAGTGATGGCGAATATTTTGCAAACTGATTAGGTAAGAATCTTCTATTACTGGTTCAGACATGAACATTCACCTTTTTTACTGGGATTTTACCACTGCCCATCATGCTTTAGCAAATCAATATCAAACGCTATTTTTCATGTAATATGATGGTAAGTAAGGTTTTTAATTCTATTAGTAAGAAAAGCCATAGCTCCCCGCCTATTGAAGTAAAGTAGCAGTACAATAAGCGGGGAGCTATAAAACAGTCATATATATAAGTATATGAAATAGGTTTTTCATAACCAGTGTTTTGGATACTGTCTTGTTTGAAATAAATTATTATAAATCATCGATATAAAAACTAATAATAAGGTACCTATTACAATCGGAATCAGGAATCCCCAACCAACTTGAGAATTGATCGAAACAAGGGCACTAGCCGCTGCGGGAGGGTGAACGGTTTTTGTAAAAGTCATAATAATTAATACAATAGCCAGTACCAGACCGATAATGAATAGACTTTTACCGAAAATGCTCCAAATGATAAGGGCTGTTGTTGTAGAGATTATATGTCCTCCAATAACATTACGGGGTTGTGACAAGAGACTTTTATGCGCACCAAAAACAATAACACAGCTCGCCCCAAGAGGAGCTAGTGCCATAGGATATCCTAAATAAACAGCTATAAAACTAATAATGATAATAGCAATGAGTCCACCTATAGCTGAAACAAAGGAATCCATATAATCAATTCTGTGTTTTTCTCTAGCTTCGCCCTTCATTTTCTTTAAATATGCTGTTAAACCAGTGTTTTGTTGATTACTCCAACTTTTTTCAAGACTTTTTTCGAATTCCATAATTTATGTTTTCCTCACGTTTTCTAAGTAAGTCGACAAGTCGACAGGGTTTTTATATATTGATATCTTACAGGAAAACCATGAATTTTTAAATATATATCTGAATTTCCATTTTTGTTTTCTATAAAACAGTTAACAATCTCCCCTTAGTCTGTGAAGCTTTCATTATAGTTTGTTATTTTAGTGAGGATTTGCCGTTATTAAAGAGTATAGATTAGTATCAAATGAAACATCATTCTGGTACATATAATTTCTCAATATCCCTTCTTTTTTGAAACCTAAATTTGTCAACAACTTATTGGATGCTTTATTTTCAATAAAAACAATTGCTCCAATACGAGTTAGGTCAAGCTCTTTAAAACCATAAGAAATCACCTTACTGACAGCTTCTGTTGCATAACCGTTACCCCATTCATTTGGGAAAAGTGCATAGCTCAGTTCTGCTCTCTTATGTTCATGAAACCATTCTTGTAATCCAATTGTCCCAATGATGCCATCCTTCCCTTTCAATTCAATTCCCCATTTAATACCGCGTTTTTCATCGAAATCCTTTGAAAAATTCCTAATGATTTGCTTCACCTGATCTGTATTTGTTAATGGAGTTTGCCCATAATATCGTAATACCTCTGGATTGGAAAAGCATTTTAATATATTTAATGCATCACCCTCCACCAATTCTCTCAAGATTAACCGTTCTGTTTCTAATATAGGAAACATTTTTCCACTCCCTTTGCTTAAAATTAGATTCATCTTAAAAAATCTTGGCCTATTTCTTTCAGAGACTCACCTCAATAAATTTATGGCGCAACCCCCGTACGTATTACCCTGACTACTGATATATCAGACTTCCATTTTAAAAAAGGTCAACCAGTATAAACCGGTTAACCTTATAATTAGAACACACCCTTTAGCTTTTTAAGAGCTTGTTTATTATCTTGTATCATTTATTAGGATTTGCTGTTATGTTCGATGGTTATCACGACATTCCCCTTCTTGTGTCCTTTCTCTACATATGTATGGGCTTGAACTATTTCTTCAAACGCATAATATCTGTCAATGACCACTTTTAACTTCCCCGCTTCAACAAGTTCATTGAGGAAGTTTAGAGCTTCGGGGGTTTCAGGAGAATTTTGACTCAATATCAGCTTTTTGCTGGTTGTCAATTTAGTCCATAGCATTCGAACACCGGGTACCGGTACGGTGACATTTAGATAGGTTCCGTCCTTTTTCAGCGATTTCATACAAGCTGAAAACGGACTCTTGTTTACCGCTTCAAAGATAACATCATAAGTCTCACCATCTCTGGAAAAATCCTCTGAAGTGTAATCGATGACCTTATCGGCTCCAAGAGATTTTACCAATTCTACATTCGCGGTACTGCAAACCCCTGTAACTTTTGCTCCGAAATACTTGGCAATTTGTACTGCATAACTTCCGACACTTCCTGAAGCCCCATAGACAAGAACCTTTTGACCTCTCTGAATGTTAGCTTTTCTAAGATAAAACAATGCTGTACGTGCCCCAATTGGAATGGCTGCGGCTTCCTCAAAAGATAAATTAATAGGTTTAATGGTAACTGGCCCGTCTTCAGGCAAGCACTTATACTCGGCATAAGTACCATAACCGACTTGGGAAGCTGCAAAAACCTGGTCACCTGCTTTAAACAACTTGACATCTTCTCCTACTGACTCAACTTCCCCAGATAACTCCAAACCCAATATGGATTTCTTTGGACGCCTTAACCCCATTATTATCCGAGCAGGCAGCCAAACAGAGAGGGGAACTGTAAAGCTCCGTGACCGAATATCCCCCATTGTTACCGTTGTCGCTTTCACTTTTACCAGTATTTCATTCTCCTTAGGAGCAGGTTTTTCTACCTCTTTCAGTTGAAGAACGTCGGGGGGACCGTACTTGGTGTACACAATTGCTTTCATTTATCCACCTCCAATTCGTTATTTTCACTTAATATCTACGAATCTTCAAAAACTGTATTTGAACAATACTGCTCCGCCGGATTTAAAATACTAAATCTAAACGCGTTTACATTAGCTTACTCTCCTTCATTTATCTTCATGCCTCTAATAAGAACTTCAGGATCGTGTAACTTAAGTATTCCATCCTAACATCAGCGGGTATATAATATTTTTCGTTTCACCGACAAGAGGATGCAATAATAGTCCATCAACGGATTCCAATGCAGTTTTTTGCAGGTATTCATTCACGGTCTCTTTTTTTAAAAGACTAAATAACGGCAAATGTTTCTCCTATTTCTCGATTATTTCATTAAGTGGATTCCTAAGTTGTATATGGTTATGTTTGTTATCCTTTTTAATTTCATTTTTGAAATTATATGAAATCATTATTGATTGAACTCCACACCATTCTATTAAAAAAGCTATATGTCCTTGTGAGGACATATAGCTTTTTATCATTTTTGAAATTGTAATTGATGCAGATTGGCAAAAATGCCCCCCTGCTTAAGTAAGTCATCGTGACCGCCCTCTTCAGCAATTCCTTCTTCCGTTACTACCACGATTTTGTCAGCGTTTCGAATGGTTGCCAAACGGTGTGCGATGATTAACGTAGTTCTGTTTTCAGCTAGTTCAGTAAGAGCCTGCTGAATTATTCTTTCCGTTTCAGTATCGAGTGCAGAGGTTGCCTCATCGAGAATTAATATTGGCGGATTTTTCAAAAACATCCTTGCTATTGCAATCCGTTGTTTTTGTCCTCCCGATAATTTCAAGCCGCGTTCACCTATTTGAGTCTCATAGCCTTCCGGAAGTCCTTCAATGAAAGTCTCCAAATGGGCTCTCCTTGCGGCTTCTTGAATTTGTTCATCCGATGCGTCAAGCATTCCGTACGCAATGTTCTCTTTTACAGTTCCTGTAAAAAGAAACACGTCTTGCTGGACAATGCCAATTTGTGAGCGCAATGACTTTTTCGTCATCTCACGAATATCAATTCCATCAATGGAAATCGAGCCGGCATTAACATCATAAAATCGTGGGATCAATGAACATATAGTCGTTTTCCCGGCTCCTGAAGGCCCGACAAAAGCGATGGTTTCACCCGCTTTAACTGTTAGATCAATACCTTTTAAAACCGGCTTTTTATCTTCATAGTAAAAATAAACGTCTTTAAAGGAAATATCACCCAAAAGGGTGGTTACCTTTATTGCATCCTTTTTATCCACGACATCAGGACCGACATCCAGAAGTTCCGTAAAACGCTTAAAGCCGGCCATCCCTTTTGGATAGAGTTCCATCAACGCACTGATTTTGTCGATCGGTTTAAATAATACGTTAACGTATAAGACGAATGCAACCAGTTCACCATAAGAGAGCTGCCCATGAAATGTTAGCCAAGCTCCTATCACCAACACGGCAAGGGTCATAAACCTCGTCATCATGTAAATGCCTGATAAGCTAAAGGACATTACCTTATATCCAAGTAGTTTCGCTTTACGGAATCTGCGATTATTAGTAGAAAATCTTTTCATTTCATATGTTTCATTAGTAAAGGATTGGACAACCCTCACCCCTGAGACGCTATCTTCCACACGGGCATTTACATCTGCAACCTCTGTATACATTTTCTTCCAGGCTTTATTCATCTTTAAGTTACTTATGACAATTAATAAAACGAGGAACGGTAAAATACAAACCGATATGAGTGCCAATTTCACATTGATCGTCAACATAATCCAAAATGCACCTATAAAAGTCATGAAGGCAATGAATAAATCTTCGGGACCATGGTGAGCAAGTTCACCAATATCGAACAAATCATTGGTTATGCGGCTCATGATATGGCCGGTTTTCGTGTTATCAAAAAAACGAAAAGATTGTTTTTGCACATGCTCAAATAATTCCTCACGCATATCAGTCTCAATATTGATACCCAATTTGTGACCCCAATACCCTACGATGAACTGTAAGAAGGTACTAATGATATAAATGAGGAACAAACCGGCACTTACCGAAACAATTGCAGACCAATCGTCGCCAGGCAGCAGTGTATCTATAAACCACTGAACGGCTAGCGGAAATGCAAGTTCAAGTATAGCCACGACCACTGCACTGAAGAAATCAATAATGAATAACCGCTTATGCGGCAGGTAATATGAAGCGAAACGTCGAATCATCAAATTTTTCTCCTTTTTTACATATATTAAGGAGTATAATTCCATATTCAATATTCAGCAAGCATTTCAGAACCCCCATTTTCATATTATGGTAAAATCATCTATATAAAGCAGCCCAACCCGGCTCATGCAATCTATTAAATTAAGGAGTGAATCCAGTGTAAAAAAATAACCATTCTAAATATCCATGAACTTTATTTTCTTAAAAGAATGGTATTCATGAAAAACACATCGTTTCGATGCCTTTGGATAGGTCAGGCGTTTGCAAATCTAGGGGATATATTTTATGTAGTCGGGTTGATTTCACTATTATATACGATAACGGGATCTGCCTTTTATTTGAGTTTGCTTCCGTTCACTACAACGATTTTTCGGTTTTTCAGCAGTTTACTTGCCCCCCTTGTCATCGACAGGTTTCCATTAAAAAGAATCCTTGTACAATCTCAATGGTGGAAAACTATCTTACTCGTTTGCCTAGGAATCTATATAACAAATTTCAATCAAGGTTTTTCTGTTGCCGTCATTTTCTTCATTGCCTTGATATCATTATTGGATGGAGTCGCAGCCCCGGTCAGCGCAGCTTTGATTCCTCAATTAGTTCCAAAAGATGAACGGATGAAAGCGAATGGTTTCTTGAATGTGATCACTCAGACCATCTTTGTTGCAGGATGGCCACTAGGTTCCGTCTTATTGATAAGCACCAACAGCAGCTTAATCATTTGGCTTACTGTCATGCTTTTTGCCGTTTCAACGATCTATACTGTGAGAATCGAAATCTCAGAACAAACGACGGACTCTGTTGCTCCGACAAACTGGGGTTCCATTATATCCGGATGGGTTGCGATTCGCCAAATCCCAACTATCCGTACACTCATTTCAATTGATTTTATAACTACTTTAGCTTCAAGCGTGTGGGTGGCTGCCGTTATCTATTTATATGTAGAACAGAACCTGCAACTTGGTGAGGAGTGGTGGGGATACATTAACACAAGCTACTTTGTCGGCATGATTTTCAGTGGATTGATCGTCATCCGTTTTGCCAAGATACTAGAAAGATATATTGGATTCTTCATCACTTTCGGGCTATTTTTAAGTTCACTGCTGATCTTACTTTTTGGAACTACCAGTATTCCAGCTTTGGCTTTGCTGCTGGCATGCCTGTACGGCCTCCCAGAACAAATCCGGGAAATAATCTACACCAAGCTATTCCAAGACCATGCAACGGAAAAGACTCTTGCAAAAATTTATGCCGCTTGGGGAGCGGTCATCAATCTTACATTTGCCGGCTCTGTCTTACTATTAGGCTATATATCGGAAACATACAGTGTCAAAACAACGTTCCAATTTTCTTCCACCCTGATATTCCTTGCCTTTCTTTATGCAACGTTTAAAAGGAAGGACCTACAAGGGGGAAAATGTAATCAATCACCGTCAAGTCAGTCATCTAATATTCCAAGATGATGTATTTCTTTCGATTCAACATAAAAAAGGAGCCTTTGTTTTCAATGGCTCCTTTTTTATGTTTCAAGGGCCCGTCGAAGAATATTGTCGCTCTTTAAAATATTGCTCGGAGTGATTGGCTTGCCCCTGATAAAAGCTGCACAACCAAACAAGGGAAAAAAATATATAACGCTTCTTTTCACCTCTTGGCACCCATTCATTCTATTTGATAATCCAGATATTCTTATCTAAAAACTCCCAATTCTGAGGGAATTCCAAACCAATCTGCCAATAAGTTGCACCTATAAGTTCATATGCATCAATCATTTCATATTTTGCGCTTATCGATCGAATATCTTCAAACCAAACGACATGGTTCGAATTCTCTCTTCGATAAGAATAGGTAGGGGACGCTGCTGAAGTGTCAAAAGTTATTTCAGAGCCAGTTGCAATGGCAAGATTTTGGGCATTTTGAGCTGATAAAGCTTTAGTCTCGTGGCTTGGTACTATCCAATCGTATCCATACATAGGAAAAGCCGACTGCAGTTTATACTCAGGTATAGTCGACAATGCATAACGAAGAACCTCGCCCATCCACCAAAGTGGGGAAATGGGTTCAGGCGGTCCAGTTGGATACCCATAGTCAATGGTCATCACGGCAACAAGGTCGGCTGCCTCTCCGATTCCCCGATAATCATGCCCGCCTACAATTCGATTATCAGGATTATCCGCTGTTTTTGCATGTACGTTCACATGCAGGATCAGTTCGTTCAACCCCTCCTTTAATTCTTTTAAAAAAAGTACATAATCGGAACGCCTGGCAGGTGGGATGAATTCGATGTCCATACTGACACCGGCATAGCCTTTCTCTGTAACGAAATTCAGCATACTATTGATTAAATTCGCTCTATATACTGAACTAGCAAGGACATCGCCAGCCAAATCCGCATCAAAATCACCATCTTGGAAGTTCCGGATCATCAGTAGCGGCTTCACCCCTGTCTGCTCGCATTTCGCAATAAGGGGGAGATCATCACCATCAACGTATGCATTTCCTTCCCTTGTAAACGAATAAGCTACAATGGCTAAATAGGATAGTTTATCACCATTCTGCTCAAGTGTTTCAAACACTACTCCACCTGAAGTAGGGAAAGCAAAACCCAGCGTAATCAATTGATTTTTGTAAGGAGACGGAATTAAAATTTCCGTACCGACTTTTAACGAGTTTGCAACGATTCCTGGATTGGCCTCCATGATTTCCGCTGCACTCGTACCAAAACGACTGCCGATTCTAGTAAGGGTATCCTGACTTTTAATTAGATACCTCCGATTCACCGCTTTTTCATTAGGTATATACAATGCCAGGCCAGGGACCAAAGTTGTTGATTCCAATCCGTTTACTTCAATTATCCTCGATGGGTCAACTTTATTTTTCGTGGCAATTTCCCAAAGACTGTCACCTTTTTGCACAATAATGATCGTCATTTAAAGCCCTCCAAACTCCCTCCAAAAAAGTTTATGTCATTCAGGTAATTGGATAGAACGCATTATCACATTTCCTAATGATGATATCCTGGTTTTTTAGACTTTATTTTAAATGGGAATGAAGGATCACAAAAAAAAGAGGCTGTCCTAAGGGACAACCCCACTCTATAAGCCATCAGTTGATTTTTCGTTTCACATACTCCCATACATCAAAGTAAATTCTTAATATCGTAGAACTTCCCATTCTCCAAATCTTCCGCTTCAAGAAGCTGCAAAAGTTTATCTGCCACAAATTCGGGGCTTCTTAACATGCCATTTTCTTTATATTCATGAAATTTGTCTCGATCCGAAAAGTCCCGTTCGTCTGCTGACCGGATTGTCCCTTGCATCTCCGTATCCATTACACCTGGTGAAAAAGAGATGAGAGACGTAGGGAAAGATGTTTTATCCTGTTCCAACCCTGCAACCCGTGTGAACATTTCTAGCCCTGCCTTAGTGCTGCAATAGGCTGACCAGCCATGATAAGGGTTTTTTGCTGCTCCTGAAGATATGTTGACCATTACCTTCTTTCTGTTCCAGTCCTTTGTCTGTTTAACGAATTCATCAGCCAATACGATGGGTGCCATGAAATTCACCCGCATGATTGTTTCCAAATTTACTATACCAAGGTTTCCTACCGGCTTTATCGGTTCAATGACACCTGCATTGTTAATGAAATAAATGTCACTTGTTTCATCGACAGCAGCAAGAATCTCATTGACTAAGGAAGGTAACTTTTCAGTTTCATTCAAGTCCATCGAAATATATGTAAGTTTCGTCCCGGATCGGTCAGCCATCTGCTGCATTTCAGGATGGGCTGTACGGGAAACTAAGATGCAATGATCACTCGTTTGCAAACATCCTTTGGCAATGGCAGCCCCTAAACCTTTTGAAGCTCCTGTGATTATAAACGTTTTCACGGCATTTCCCCCTTTTATGGATATAAACTATTGTACCAAAATGGAGTCCGGAATGGTCTCCTGCCGAATTCCTTTCACTATTTTTACCGAGGAGATGATTACTATAATTTTAAAACAGTCTTGGTTATACTCCGTGATTTTTTTCATTTATATGAAATAAATCCTCACTGGATTTAAGAAATTCGCGACACTCATGCCGAAAATTTGCTAGCCGAGACCCCGGTGACGCTTGCTTTGATGAGGCTTTACAGACAGTCGGTGGAAAGGGGATTTCTGAAAGAGGGTTTGTGAAATGATTTCCACTCCAGGCACTCGCTTTCCGCGGGCGGTCCGGGAGCCTCCTCATCGCCTTTGCGCCTGCGGGGTCTCCCCTGGACGCGCTTTTCCCGCAGGAGTCTCGTACCTTCCATTCCAATCAACTTTTTTTTCTTTTAGATAGAATACGAATAACCCTAAAAAAACTGTAGACCGACAATAGAACATGCCTGTCTTAACTTTAGATAATTATTACCAAATCATTAAACCAAGACTTGGTTATATTCCGTGATTTATTATTTGCGACACTCCTGCCGAAAACTGGCTAGCCGAGACCCCGGTGACGCTTGCTTTGATGAGGCTTGGCAGACAGTCGGCGGAAAGGAAGCGGATTTCTGAAAGAGGGTTTGTGAAATGATTTCCACTCCAGGCACTCGCTTTCCGCGGGCGGTCCGGGAGCCTCCTCATCGCCTTTGCGCCTGCGGGGTCTCCCCTGGACGCGCTTTTCCCTCAGGAGTCTCGTACCTTCCATTCCAATCAACTTTTTTTTCTTTTAGATAGAATACGAATAACCCTAAAAAAACTGTAGACCGACAATAGAACATGCCTGTCATAACTTTAGATATTTATTACCAAATCATTAAACCAAGACATGTTTATATTCCGTGATTTATTATTTGCGACACTCCTGCCGAAAACTGGCTAGCCGAGACCCCGGTGACGCTTGCTTTGATGAGGCTTGGCAGACAGTCGGCGGAAAGGAAGCGGATTTCTGAAATCATAGCTAGAACTTTTTTGAGGGTTTGTAAAATTTTGAACGTTTTTCAAAAAAAAAAACTGCAGGCAAACTCGCTTTTTACGAATTTGTCTACAGTCTGAGTGGCCCATATAGTAATGGTCCGCAACTTTAAAAATTATAATATGGGTGATACCAGCCTTGCAATGGACTCTTTAAAACGAATCCATTTTGAACGCTTTTCAAATTCTTCAATTGTAAGCTGCCTGCAGACTTCAACATCCTTATAAAAAATCCTTGTCAGTGTTTCGGCCATTCCTTCATCATAAATGAAGGCATTTACTTCAAAGTTCAATTTAAAACTACGGACATCAATGTTAGCAGTCCCCACCGAGGAGACCTCTTCGTCCACCACGATCATCTTCGCATGAATAAAGCCGTTATCATAGATGTATATCTTAGCTCCCGCTCTTAATAACTGCCCTGCATTGAACGTTGTTGCCCAATAAACGAAAAGGTGATCAGGTTTATTCGGAATCATGATTTTTACATCTAACCCTGATAAGCTGGCAATCCTGAGTGCATCCAATAAACTTGCATCCGGTATGAAGTAAGGTGTTTGAATGAGAATCGATTTCTTTGCTGAAGATATTAATTTAATATAGCCATTTTTAATTTGTTCCCATTCAGAATCCGGCCCACTTGTTACTATTTGCAAATCTATATTGCCTTGAGGCTTTAAAACAGGGAAATAATGTGGCTGATAAGTTATATCATGGTGCTTTGATGCCTGATTCCAATCCAGAATAAAACGGGTTTGAATGGCTTTGACAGCCGAACCCTGTATTCGAAGGTGTGTATCACGCCAAAAACCGAATTTTGGATTAAGCCCTAAATACTCATCACCAACATTAAAGCCTCCAACATACCCTACTTTTCCATCAATGATGACTAGCTTTCGATGGTTACGGAAATTCAGCCGTAAATTTATAAATTTTAATTTGGATGGGAAGAATGCCTCCACTCGCCCTCCTGCCTGCCTAAATTCCCTGAAGAAACTTTTAGTCATCCCCCTGGATCCCAGCTCGTCATAAAGAACCCGAACTTTGACGCCTTCATTCGCTTTTTTAGTCAAAGCTTCAATGAATCGTTTACCCAGGCCATCCCTTTGAATGATGTAGTATTGTATGTGTATATGGTTTTCTGCCACTTCGATATCTTTAAAAAGCTGGTCAAACTTATTTTTTCCTTCCGTAAAAATATCGACTTGATTATCTTCAGTAAGCACGGCATCATTGTTCCGGAGATGCATATAAATCAAATCACGGTAATTACTTGAAGAGGCATTTCGAAAAGGAAAATGATCCGTTGAAAGCTCTTCCATCTGTTTATCAAGGATTTCTTCAATCCCGATTTTCTTCTTGTCCTCCCATTGGAATAAGTGGGCGTGCCTTAAACTCGTACCAAAAAGGAGATATAAAATAAAACCAACTACAGGGAGAAAATATAACACCAATAACCAAGCCCAGGTGGTGCTCGCTTCCCTTCTTTCAAAAAATATGACAATCGTGGCAAATAAAATATTTAGAATGATGACGAGGCCGAGCAAAACCGATGTAACATGCGTAAATTCCATAGTATACCCTCACTCAATTTTTATCCCTTTAAGGATACCATGCAAATTCTTTATATCAAAGGATTTGCTTATCAGAAATGAAAACAGAGAATTCAAAAAAATGGACCCCTTCCTGTAGAGGCCCATTTTAAAAAAATCCATCCACCCTGGACACTAGAATTTCTTAGATTGGTCAAATTGTTTTCAAACATTGTCTTAAAAATTCCAATTCAACAATAACCATAAATCTAATTGCTTATCGACTTTTCACTAATAAATTCACAGCTTCTTTTACTAGCTCTTCGGGATTCTTTTCTCCGGCTTCATTAGCCTCCCGGACGCATTCTACAAGATTTGAACTTACTATTACCCCGATTGTCCTATCGATTGCAGATCTAGTGGCAGATAACTGCGTTACTACATCTCTGCAATCTTTGTTTTCCTCCATCATTTTCAATATCCCACGAAGCTGTCCTTCAATTCGCTTCACTCTATTTTTAACCTGCTTATCATATTCCATGTGAGGCCTCCTACCCTGCCTATTACTTATGAATCCTATCCAGACATCCATCATAAAACCTATTCAGTTGAAATGAAGGATTGATAAAAATCTTACAATTTATAATACATACCACTTAGGTATAATTGTCAAGTGCCAATATTCAATAATGATAGCTCCAATATGTAATTTCTATTTTTGTACTAGGAGACTTTGTGCAACTGCCTCAGAAAACTCGATCGTCATTTGGGGAACGTAGGTTTTTAACAAAGCATTGACGATAGGGGCTTTGGCTCCTTTTGCCGTAATCGCCAGGCAGCCAGTCATTTTAGTCTGCCCAATTCCGCACTGTTCTGCTAAAAAATAGCCATGCCCATCAAATTTTTCATTTAATCCCTTAAGTTTAAATGTTACCTTTTCGGGTTCAATCCATTCCAATATATTCACTTCAAGTTTTACTTTCTTCTTCATTAATCCCAAATCGCTTTTAAACTCCCAAATGAGTGTCCTTTCATTCATCATCTCATGATTGATATATCCTGGGACAAGAGGTGCCCAACGATCTATGACACTGACAAATCCCCATACCGTTTTTATTGAAACTGGTAAAATGATACTATGCACACCTTCTGACAAAGCAGTTCCCCCCCTTAATCATTCTATTTACATCTTTTTAATGTATGGCTGAATCATATTGAATAGAACGGTAAGCTTGGTTCTTAAACAAAATTCTCCCTGTGGTAAGAAACCATTTAAAGATAACAGCAAAGAATCGCCCCTCGGCAATAAAGGGACGATCCTTTTTTGTCGTATTCCTTATCAATCTGACGCCAATTCAACCGTATACATACTCAGTCTTGGATCAGGGTTAATCCAGGCGCTTTCAAACACGAATACCACTTTATAATTTGCGTAATCGGTATAAGTGACATAGTACATCCCTTCTTGCTCCACCTCACTTACAGGTTCACCAATCAATCCCTTCAACATGGATAAATGGATGGTTTGCAATTGCGGATCAAAATCATCAATGGCGGTAATCGTTTTTCTTCCTGTTGAACCGTCGTAGAGGAATCGGATATTATGGGACCAATAATTGGCCGCAGCGGTACTTAAATCTTCCGGTACACCCCAGGCTTTTTCCACTTTCTTCAACGAATCACCTACAGAAAATTGACCACTATTAATGGTTTGCTGGGATTCATAGGCTAAACCCAGGATCTGCCGAATCAAAAGGTCTGGCGTGGATTGTGATGTTAAGGAAGATGAAGCAAAAGCAGGCTGCCCACCAAACATGAGAAATGCGAGCATGAGAAATGTAACACTCCGGATAAAACGATTCACTTGTTTCAAAGCTATCCTCCCTTTCCACCTGGAAATGACTAATTACATTATTTTAAATATCTTAAAAAAGATGAAAATTTGCGTATGTCATTCCAGTTGGTTTTACATTTACTATTAATATTCATTGGAACTTTGGACACATACCATTCGTTTAGAAAAAAACTTAAATTGAAATATTAAGCTATTTAACTTGACGCCAATGGTGCCTTCTTTGTCCGAGTGGGCAAAAAAAATGTTCACAGCTTTTCTTGTGAAGATAGTTAATTATTAAAAGTTAACGATGGTGGAGATTTGGAGAACTCATGCTTTAATAGGACCTTTTAAATAAAGAGCTGCTATTTTGGTATGAGTTTTTTATATGTATCATCATCAATACTTAACTTAATTAGGTTCAAAAAATATTATATTAAGGAGGAATTGGATTCCTAATTTACGGACCTGAAATGTTAATAGGTCTACAAGCACTGGATTTAGTTCCTAAAAAAGCTGCAGGCACTGCAGCATGACTGACTGGCTTATTTGAATATTTAAGATGATCTGTAGCGGCTAATGCTATTAGATATATTCCATGGGGGATGGATTTTTTATGAATAGTTATACACCCTCCATGATTAGATCGACGGTCAAAAAAATATCTGAATATTCAGATATTAATACCTAAAAGCAGTTGACGGACGGTTTGGGTAACATTTCATAAAGGAATGTATATAATAAATGACTATGCCTTTATACCAACGGTCCTAAAGGCATAGTCATTGCATCAAAAATCATATAGATTAATGTTTTCTACTAAAATACTAGTTATTGCCGATCAAAAAGAGAAGCTCCCGCTATACCGGGTTTTGTCATCTCGTAAGGATTTAGAATGAGATCCAATTCTTCTTCTGTCAACACATCATATTGTAAACAAAGTTCGCGAACTGATTTGCCTTTTAATATCGCTTCACGCGCAATTCGTGAAACCACTTCGTACCCAAGGTGCGGATTGACTGCTGTAATCACTCCAACACTTTGTTCGACATAATCTTTTAAATGTTGCTCATTAGCTTCAATGCCTTCTAAACAATAATCTGTAAAGACATTGAAAGCATTGTTCATTATGCTAATTGATTGCAATAAATTGAATACAAGGACTGGCTCCATTACGTTCAACTCTAGTTGTCCTGCTTCTGATGCTAAGCAAATCGTATTATCGTTCCCGATTACTTGGAAAGCGACTTGATTAATTAATTCTGGCATTACTGGATTTACTTTTCCTGGCATGATGGATGAACCTGGTTGACGTGCTGGAAGTGTGATTTCTCCTAATCCCGCTCTCGGTCCTGAAGCCATCAAACGTAAATCATTAGCAATTTTAGACATATTCATCATACATACTTTCAATGAAGCTGACACTTCAGTATATGCATCCGTATTTTGGGTTGCATCTACTAAATGTTCTGCTCCTACAAGCGGCAAGTTACTGATTTCAGCTAAATATTTAACAACATTTTCAATGTAACGAGGATCTGCGTTCAATCCCGTTCCCACTGCTGTTGCCCCCATATTCACTTCATATAAATGTTGACGTGATTGACTGATTCGTTTTATGTCCCGATCCAACACGCGACTGTATGCCTCAAATTCTTGACCGAGTCGAATTGGCACTGCGTCCTGAAGATGTGTACGTCCCATTTTGATAACATGATCAAATTGTTTTGCTTTATTCTTTAAAACCGTACTCATCTTGGTCATTGTTTGTAACAATTGCTCTAAAAGCCGTAGTGTTGATAAATGAATGGCAGTAGGGAATACGTCATTGGTTGATTGCGACATGTTAACATGGCTATTTGGACTTAATTGTACATAATCCCCTTTATTGTGTCCCATGAGTTCTAACGCACGGTTGGCAACGATTTCATTAATGTTCATATTCATCGATGTACCTGCGCCGCCTTGAATTGGGTCAACGATGAAATATTCATGCCACTTTCCATCGATCACTTCATCAGATGCTTTGACGATAGCGCTTCCAATACCATCATATAACCGTTTGGTATCCATATTTGCTAAAGCGGCTGCTTTTTTAATCATTGCTAGTGCACGAATCATTTCTTCATTGACTTTGTAACCGGTAATCGGAAAATTCTCTACAGCGCGTAGAGTTTGTATTCCATAATAAACATCTGCTGGAATTTCCTTTTCTCCAAGAAAGTCTTTCTCGATTCGGTATGTTTTCTCTTCTATCAACATTTCCTCTTGCCCCTTTGTTTGTTCTATAATGTAATGTCCTCTGCAATCGGTGTTTCCATCATTTCCTTCACTTTTTTTGGATCTTGTGTCTTGGCTAAAATCCACATCATCTTAGGAACGATGGCTTCTGTATTCATATTTCTGGAACGAATGATGACATTCTTATTCACTTTTCGTCCCACTTCGTAAATATCCATATCTTCCCCTTCTTCTAAACATTGGGTAGTAATGACTACGGATATTCCACACTGTACCAACTCATTCAATTTTTCTAAAATATTTCTTCCTTGAAATGGAATACCACCGCTGCCATAACTTTCAATTACGATTCCCCGACATTGATTTTTCAGAGAATCAAAGAATTCAGGCTTAATACCGGGATGCAGCTTAACCAAAGCAACATCAGTACATAGGGAAGCATCTAACTTAGCTTCCTTTTTCTTTGGTGAATGAACTGGCTTTAGATACTCAATTTTATCTTTGAATATGGTAGCGATATATGGATAGTTAATACTTTCAAACGAATCATAGCTTTTAGTTCTCAATTTAATGGCCCTAGTACCCTGGATGACTCTACCATCAAAAACAACATATACTCCTCCAATATCTTCACAAGCAAACCGGATCGCATCAGAGATATTTCTTTTGGCATCTGTCTTTTTAAAGGCAATTGGGATTTGAGAACCTGTAATGACAATTGGCTTCCCTAAATCTTGTAACATATATGAGAGCGCAGCTGAAGTGTAAGCCATTGTATCTGTTCCATGGGTAATCACAAAGCCATCGTAATCATGGTAGTGCTCATGAATGGATTGTGCCATTTCTGTCCAATCTTCCGGCTGCATATTTGTACTATCAATATTCATCAAAGGCTTACTATCAATCTGATAAAGTAAATCCAATCCCGGCAGGTGTCCTAAAAATTCGTCAGCTTTCATCTCTGGAACAAGTCCATTTTTTCCTTCTAACGATGCAATTGTACCACCTGTAGTAATTAACATCAACTTCTTCATTTTTGACTTCAACTTCTCCAATATACTACCCCCTATAAAGCCTCCCTGTTTTACAATCATTCAATCATCTTAGAAAAGGATGTTTTCGCTGTAAATGTACATGTTACGCGTACACCACATGTTATTATAGTCATGTTCCAGAGTGAAATCAAGCTAAAATCATTCATTACGCGTACGCTTTTTCCAATATGATGTTATAATGGATTTATATAAAAGGAGAGTAATAAGAATGATTGTAAATAGATTAACTACATTAAGGAAGGCCAAAAGGTGGTCTTTGCAATATACCGCTGACAGACTCGGAATCGCCAAGAGTACCTATGCAGGTTACGAATCGGGCCATCGCCGCCCTTCATTAGAAACGATTAATTTATTAGCAGGCTTATATGATACATCCACTGATTACATTCTAGGTCGAGTGGATTATCCATCTAAAGATATTACCACAGAATCACCTCGAGTCATGGAATTAACGGATTCACCAAATATGGAGCTGGCTGTAGATGGAATCTCTCTTTCTGAAGAGGAAACGATTCAATTCATCGCTTTTATTAGAGCTAAACGAGAAGTGGAAATAAATCGCGATAAACAAAATGAAACATTGCAGACATAGGGCTTAAGACTTGGTATATTGGGAATGAACCGCACTTCATCACCAGATTCTTATAATATTCACGATGTAACTGGCATGATTTAATTAAAACTGTAAAATTCCATGGCTTTAACCAGTTAGGATAAGTGGGTTATGATTAATCGTTGAGTTCGCCCTTTTGACGCTACATGTAATTAAACTTACTAACTGGGCTTAGTAGTTTTTGAGTGCCCCGAGTTTAGAAAATTAAGTTTTATTAATTATATATAGAAGAAAGTCGGCTAATTAAATGCGTCCATCATCATTATTCTGTTATCTTCTTCAACTTACTTCAAGGTAAGATGAGTAAATTCCGCTGTTTTTTCTAGCCACCATCTATGCTTATTTAAGTTTAATCTCCGACTTTCCCTCTTGATTTATTTGCAATGAAAGAAAAACCATAGCAAAGCTCATGGTTTTTCCCCGATATAAATGGAAATTTCTATCTCATCTTTAAAGCTAAAAACGAAGCTGAATTTTGGAAGCCACATGGAAGTGAAAGGTATATCGTTTAATTCATGTGCTTCTGAAAGCGAAATTTTAATATCCTTATAGATATGGAAAATTTCTCAATATCTTGGTATGTTTAAAACTGTCTCATTCGATATACTGTTTCCCAATAAATCAAGGCATCTCGTCATCTTTTTCCCGATTTTTGAAAGCTTCATGTGTGACAATATCCTCGATTTGTTCATATTGCCGGGTGTGTTCCTTCTCTTCGCTAATTCTATTATTGGGTAGATTTCCTGGATGTCCTTTATCTTTGTGATTAAAACTTTTACCACGACTCATACTCAATCTCTCCTTTCTAATCATTGTTTGTTTAGTTTCCCCAAGCACACAAAAAATATGATTAATTTCTCTTTTTCCTGTTTTTGCGACAGGTTTGGATTCACCTGTAATTTTCAGCCGAAATTCATTGTAAAAACACTGAAAAAATAAGAGCTATGAGTCAATCCGGGATGTTCCTTCACACCGATCTAGTGCAAAAAAAGAACAGGAACCGTCAAATTATGACGCTTCCTGTTCTTTTTATTTATCCACTACTTACATACCTTATAACAGTTTGATAACAGTAAAAGGGCTAGGAGGATACCACCACGGAAGGTCGCCACTTTCTTGAAATGTCCGCAATATGATTCGGTGCCGTTCTGCAACATCCTCCAATTAAACGTGCCCCTGCATGGTGCCATTCTTCAGATTTCAGGTCGAGCCTGTTACATGATTCTTCACCATGCCAGGTTTTAGTTTCCGGATTATATGTTTCACCAGAATTCGGATAAACTATAATTGGTTTATTCGTGTTTGAACGCAACACCTGTATGGCTTCCGTGATACCTGATACAGGCGCACAGTTGATGCCGATTGCTGCAATTTGCTCACTTTCCCCAAACAATCTGGTACACTCCTCAAGCAATGTACCGTCACTAATCGCTTTTTCATTTTTCAATGAAAAGGATAGCCAAGCATAGACTTCTGGATAATCTTTCAATAATGAATGCAATACTTTCGCTTCTTGCAGGGAAGGAATCGTTTCAAATGCTAAAATGTCAGCACCCGCTTCAATCAAAGCTGATATTCGCGAGCGATGAAATGCAGTTAAAGTTTCATCTGAAACATCATAGTTTCCTACATACTCTGAACCATCTGCAAGGAAAGCCCCATAAGGTCCAACTGATGCAGCAACTAATGGCTTAGGTCTAGTCGTTTGATATTCTTCTTCCTTCCAAAATTCATCTCTTGCTTTCCTTGCAAGTAAAACCGTTTTCCGGATTAGTTCCAAAGCCTCTTTCTCTTGTATTCCGCGGAGTGCGAAACCTTCAACTGTTGCTTGGTAACTTGCCGTTATCGCACAGTCAGCACCAGCCCGAAAGTAGTCAGAGTGAACTTGATAAATCACTTCTGGATTTTCAAGTAATACACGTGCGGACCACAGGGGATCGTCCAAATCGCACCCATGCCTTTCAAGCTCTGTAGCTAGAGCCCCGTCCAAAATCATGACTGAATGATCTCGTAATATTGCGTCAATTGGGCTAATTTTATTCTTCATGTTCTACTCCTCTTTTTCTTTATAGTTTGTGTCAGATAATAACTTCCATAGCAAAACAAAATAAAAGGTATGCCACAATATAGTGCAATTCGTTGTGTAGGATCAAATGCAATTCCTATGCAAGAAGCAAGACATAGCAAAAAAGAAACGATTGGTATGAGTGGATATAATGGTGTATGATAAGCCAAATCATTTACTGAATTTCCTTCGTTTATAAATCGTCTGCGAAATAGAAACTGTGACGCGCTAATACTCATCCAAACTACTACCACGGCTAGTCCAGAAATGGATACAAGCACTATATATACAGTATCCGGTGCAATAATACTCGAGAAAAGGGCTAAACCACCTCCCAACATACTGAAAAGAACTGCATTTATCGGAACACCCCGTTTTGTCAATTTTGCAAATATGGGTGATATTGTTTTCTTATCTGCAAGCGACCAAAGCATTCTGGATGATGCATATAATCCTGAATTTGCAGCAGACAAAATGGCAGTTAATATAACAAAGTTCATAATATCCGCTGCATACGGCACTCCAATTCGTTCGAGAACTGCAACAAAGGGGCTCTCTAGTACGCTTGCATCCGAAATAGGCAATAATGCGGATAATACAACAATGGTTCCTACAAAAAAGATAATCAATCTCCATAATGTCATACGGATTGCCTTTGGTATCGTTTTTTCTGGGTTCACTGTTTCTCCAGCTGCAATTCCGATTAATTCAGTTCCAGAAAATGCGAAATTCACCGCGAGCATCGTCATTAGAATGGCAAAAGCACCATTCGGAAATAAACCTGCACTTGTAAAATTGGATAATAACGGAGCTGATTGTGAATTAATTATTGGAATAAAACCTACCATTGCTGCAGCTCCCAGAATAATAAATATCACAATAGCAAATACCTTTATAGACGCAAACCAGAATTCGGATTCAGCGAAAAACTTAACGGTCAACGCATTTAAAGCCAAGACTAATATGGCAAATAGAGCACTCCATATCCAGACATTGATTGATGGAAACCATCGCTGCATCAACAATCCTGCAGCCGTAAATTCCGAACCTAGTGCAACAGTCCAGGTTAGCCAATACAACCAGGCTACTGTATACCCTGTCCCTGGTCCGATGTATTTGGCTGCGTAGCTATGAAACGCGCCTGTCTCGGGCATATGTACTGCCAGTTCACCAAGACATAGCATGACTAGATAAACCACTAAAGCTCCAATCAGATACGAAAGGATGGTGCCGAATGGGCCAGCCTGTTGAATCGTATAACCCGAACTTAAGAATAAACCAGTTCCAATCACCCCGCCAAGCGATAGCATTATTATATGCCGTGCTTGCATTTTCCTTTGAAAATCATGTTTTCTTTTGTTCTCCATTCTTACTCTCCTTAATCTTGGATCCAGAAAAAACGAAAACGCACTCTAAAAGAGTGCGTTACTGACAAATAAACACGTACGGTCTTATCTATCAAGGTTTCACCCCCTGGAATTAGCACAGTGTCTTTGTAGACCTGCTGCTGAGGTTTCATAGGGCCAGTCCCTCCACCTCTCTGGATAAGAAATTATTTTTTTATAACTTTATCAATCTATGAAAAAATTGTCAAGTTTTGTTTCGGATTGTAAAGACTTCCTTTAAAATTCTAACGATCATGGCACCGGCGGCATAAATATGAAATGGTTGCTCGTTTTTGGAACAGTCGCTTACCACATTAAAATTGCAGATAAAGCTAACCGGGTAATTTTGATTTTAAAAAATGACGCCATCTTAAAAAGATGACGCCATTTTTTCTTTCTTTTCACTTAAGGACGTTCTATTTCAAATAATTCCCCTAGTTTTGTATAAGTATGACCCGCTAATCTTGCTACAGGTTTTAGCCCATTCTGGTCAATTCGGCCATTATGGTAAATATCTTGCTCTATATGATAGCAGACTATTTTCCCTATCAATAAATCACAACCAGGTTTATTCTGGGAACCTGCCAATGGTATCGCTTGCTCTAATGTACATTCAAAGCGTACCTTCGCTTCTTGCAATCCTGGTACGGATACCTTATCACTAACAGCCGGCGTGAAATTGGTAAGACCCAATTCACTTTCGTCGGATGGGAGTTCCTTCGCCGTTCGATTTGCATCAGCTACATTATTCTCATCAGTGATATGAACAACGAATTCACCTGTTTGAATTGCATTTCGGGCCGTGTCTTTTGAAACCCCTTCTTTCCGTTGGACAGAAATGGAAATCATCGGAGGATTTGAACTGACTATGTTAAAAAAGCTGAACGGCGCTATATTGATTGTACCGGTTTCGGATTTTGTCGTAACCAAGGCTATAGGTCTCGGTATAATGCTTCCAGTCAAAAACTTATAATTATCCCGTTCAGTCAGACTTTCAGGATTAACAGAAATCATCTTCATTCCCTCTCATTCTTATAAAAAGTGCTTTTGAAACCATGAACCCGCTGCCTCAACCTCTGAACGTGTTAACTGATGACCGTAATTTTCCCACTGAACATCCACTGTAGCACCAGCTTGCAGTAAAAGTTGATTAAGTTCATCAGTTTCTGCTGCCGGGCAAATCGGATCGTTTTTACCTGCAGCAATAAATACAGGTATATCCGAAAGGGACGGCAATGCAATACCTCGTCTAGGCACCATTGGATGATGAAGAATCGCTCCTTGTAATGCCCCTTCGAAATGGAACAGCAAACTTGCCGCTATATTTGCACCATTGGAATAACCTAATGCTACCACTCTTTCACGGTCGAAGTCATATTTTTTGGACGCTGATTCCAAGAAGTCATAAAGCTCCTTCGTACGAAAGATCAAATCTTCTTCATCAAAAACCCCTTCGGATAACCGGCGGAAAAAACGTGGCATTCCGTTTTCAAGTACATTTCCCCGTACGCTTAATACGGATGATCCCGGTGAAACCATTTCCGCTAATGGCAAGAGATCTGTTTCCGTTCCTCCAGTGCCATGTAAAAGCAAAAGCAATGGCTCTTCTGGATTACTTCCTTTTTGAAAAATATGCTTCATCATTTATCCTCCTCCAGTACTCTCGGCACTGCCGGCAGTAACGTTTTCTCCATGATTCCCCTTTTTTCTTCCAGCCATGGCGGCAGCATTAATTTACTACCCATCGTTTCCTTCGTTTCATCATGAGCGAAGCCAGGTGGATCTGTGGCAACTTCAAAAAGTATGCCTCCATCTTCCCTGAAATAAATGGCATCGAAGTATTGACGGTCTGTAAAGGGTGTCACACCATAGCCATGGTTGGCGATATGCTCCCTCCACTCTTTATGATCTTCATTATCGATTGCACGCCATGCAATATGATGGACGGTTCCCACTCCGATTTTCCCATTTGGCAACACCGTTTTTTTAACATCTATCAAATTTCCGATGTCCGATGTGGATTTGAAGCGGATGTAATCGCCCTCTTCCCCAATTTTTTGCAGGCCCATCACTTTCTCTAAGAGTTCCATCGTTTTGATCGGTTCTGACGTCAATAATACGGCACCGCCGAATCCCTTGACCGCCTTGGCAGCTGGTACACCGCCGAATGACCACTCGCTATTTTTCCCTTCTTTACGCTCAACCAGTTCAAGTTGCAAACCGTGTGGGTCTTGAAATTCCAGATATGCCTCGCCGAAACGTGAAACCTTTTTAAAGTCAATGTTAAATTTACCTAAACGCATTTCCCAGAAACCCATTGATCCTTCCGGAACTGCATAGGTTGTAACCCCCACTTGTCCTGAGCCAATTCTCCCTTTGTATGCCCCAGGCCAAGGAAAGAAAGTGATGATAGTTCCCGGAGAACCTGATTCATCTCCGAAATACAAATGATAGGTGCCTGGATCATCAAAATTAACGGTTTTCTTCACCATACGCAGTCCCAATACTCCAGCATAAAAATCCACGTTCTCTTGAGGATTGCCTACAATAGCGGTTATATGATGTATTCCTGCATTTTGCTTTTGCATGCCGATTACTTCCTTTCCTGTTGATTAATTTGTTGGTTTTGTATTCAGTGGTTTTAAATTCGCTTCAATATCTTTTCTTTTCGATTCTAAAAATGGTGGCAGGGCAAGGTTCTCACCTAAGTGCTGCTCTGCTTCATCCACTGCAAAACCTGGTCCATCAGTAGCTAATTCAAATAAGATGCCATTCGGCTCCCTAAAATAGAGTGAATGAAAATAAAAGCGGTCCACATAACCCGAGTTCACGAATTTCGATTCGCTAATTTTCTCTATCCACTTTCTCAGTTCCCCTTCATTATCCACCCGGAAGGCAATATGGTGTACTCCACCCCTCCCCAACCTTTCCCGAGGTATGTCATTCCTTTCTTCAATATGGAGTTCCCCTCCTGTTCCTCCCTCACCTGTCTCGTAAACGACTATCGGATTTTGCCCCCTTATTGAGGATGGGTATGTGCCTGATTTCCTGAACCCCAATACCTCGGTAAGAACGCGTTCTGTTTGTACAATATTAGGTACAGTAAGTTTTACTGGTCCTAATCCAAGAATGGAAAACTCTTGCGGCACCGGGCTTCCATCCCACGGTAATCCTCCTTGAACGCCGTTATTATCCTGATCGGAAACCAAAAGAAGCCTCTGCCCTTCAGGATCTTTAAAAGTAAGCACTTTCCTATCAAAACGGCTCGATAATTCATCATGCTCAACATTGAATTCAACAAACCGTTTTTTCCAATATCCTAGTGCTTCATCATCTCTCACCCTTAAGGAAATTTCTGAAATACTATTGTTCCCCTCATGAGTGCGGGCAGCATTGGGAATCTCAAAAAACGTCAATTCCGTACCCGGTGAACCAATTTGATCTCCATAAAATAAGTGATACACACGTACATCATCTTGATTCACCGTTTTTTTAATTAATCGCATCCCTAAGACTTTTGTGTAAAATTCAAAGTTATTTCCCGCTTTAGCTGTAATCGCCGAAACATGATGCAATCCTTTTAATTCCATCCGTACCACTCCTATCTTTATAAATCTCCCCTTACGGAGATGAATTAATCCATATATAATATCTCGAATTCAAAGTATTTAACCTGCACAATGCTTTTAATACAAATATCTTGATTTAAAGATAAACGACAGTGATAAATTTGTCAACCATTTTTATTCAAATTATTTCACCCGTATTCACTTATCATAAAATATTAAAATCAGGTCAAAATAAATCGGTATATAGAATGGAGGTGTGATATATGGTTAAAGATTTTTTTAGCGCAATTGAAGATAGACGCTCTTATTATTCCCTTAGCAAGGAACGTGTTGTTCCTAATAAAAGGATTAAAGAAGTTATCGATCATGCCGTTCAATATTCCCCTTCCGCTTTCAACTCCCAAAGTGCAAGAGTGATTGTTTTAACTGGTCAAAGCCACGACCAATTATGGGATATCACGAAAGAAACATTAAGAAAAGCAGTCGGTGACAAAGATTTTGAAAAAACTGAAGAAAAAATGAAGTCATTTATAAATGGTTATGGTACGGTTTTATTCTTTGAAGATCAGGCCATTATAGATAGGCTTCAAGAACAATTCAAAACGTATGCCGAAAACTTTCCGATTTGGTCGAACCAATCGTCTGCAATTTTACAATTTGTCGTATGGACTTCCTTGGAAATTGAAGGGTTTGGGGCAAGTCTTCAGCATTATAATCCTTTAATCGATGACGAAGTGAGAAAGACATGGGATATATCACGGGATTGGAAACTCATCGCACAAATGCCCTTTGGAAAACCCACTGCAGAGCCTGGCGATAAAGACTTCTCACCACTTGAAGAACGTGTGAAATATTATCAATGATACAATAGGGCTGGCTCTAAATAACGAGCCAGCCCTACTATTTTCAACCGATATAATCTGGAATAGTTCCAAAAAATCTTGTGAATACTACGGGCGCAAACCCTAAATAACCTATAATTGGCATAATTTTTAAATTTTCATATTCATTTACCACGTATATCATACATCTCCCTTCAAAAACTGTTAATTATTTATTGGAGAAGATCGCTTCGGAAGCCATTCCTTAAGGTAAAGTGGGAGTCCACTCACATACTCCTTGGAAGCATGTCCACTTGGTAGAAGAATGTATGTCTTATCCTTACAAGTCAAATGCTTCATAACCGGATTAATCATTTCCTGCGGTACCAGACGGTCATTTTCATTTGCTGATACTAATACACTAGCGTCAATATTGGATAGCATAGCTTTTTTTCCTCTGATTCTTAAACTCCCCTTAACCAAACGATTGTTTATCACAAGATCTTCACCTATCTGTTTTGCAGTCGCTCCAGCTAAAGGCACGTGTCCATTTGTCCACGCATTGAATCGACGCCAATGTTGAACATATTCTTCATCATCAGCTTGATTTAATAATGACAGATAGGGTGATATATAGATAGGTGATGTGATCAAGCGGATTCCATATTTAACCTCACTAGCTGGGATCGTTTTAAAAATGTCAATCGTCTCGTCAAAATCTGCGGTACCATCTTTTATTGCAGCTTGCCATTGATCAAAAGATTGGGAGGCACTAAAATCTATAGGTGTAACGGAGAGAATTAAATTCTTAACAGGCTCGTCTGCAATAGCCGCATACATAGCAGCTATTGTACCGCCAAGACAAAAACCCATTACAGTTATCTCTGACGCTCCGGAGTGTCGTAATGCGCGCTGGACTCCTTTTTGAATGTAATCGACGATATAATCATCAATCGAGATGTCACCATCTTCATAGCCTGGACTTCCAAAATCAAGCAAATACACTTCAAACCCTTCATTTACAAAAGCTTCTATTAAACTATTTCCTGGAGCTAAATCGAGAATTAACGGGGTATTGATGAGTGAATAAATTAGAAAAACCGGCACGTTATATCTTTTTTTTACCGCCGGATAATACCAAAGTGTAGATTTATTTTTTTTCCACACCGAAATTTTTGGTGTTAATCCCATTTCCGGCATAGGCTGATTGGGAATATCCGAAAAATGTTTCCATTTAGATATCGATTTAGGTTGATTTTTTGGCACCTTCCGTTTAGACATTTCTATTCCTCTGTCCAACGAACTTTAAATCTTGTAATTGGTTTATTAAATCTAAAACCCTTTTTTTATTCTCTTCCTTTTTGTTAGATTCCTCTCTTGATTTCATTTTTTTACTACCTAATGAATAAACGACCCCTAAATCACTCATAGAAGGTTGACTTCTAAGATACCCATTTCTTTCTGGAATTACAGTGGAAAGTAGCTCTTCTAATTTGTCAATTTTTTCTTCGAGCTGGAGGACTAATTTCGCAATATTGGCTACATCTTTTTTTGTGGGATAATTCATGATAATGGACCTTCTTTCTGAGGCCTCCTGCATCTTTATTATCTCTGGAACCTGCATTTGTGAACTTCTACTAACTGATTCTATTAACTCCCTATTATTTATTAACTCCTGAATTTTACTATTCAACTGTTGCTCTTTTTGTTTGCCGAACACTTTTAGCTCTTTATATAAATCTGATTTTTTTTCTGTCATATATATCGTTCCTCTCTTCTCCGATTATGCTAATGCTGCTATACCTCCGTCAACGATTAAAACATGTCCAACCAAATAATCGGACGCTTTCGAGGCTAAAAAAACGGCGGCTCCTTTTAAATCCTCTTCATTACCATACCGGCCAGCCGGAGTTTGACCTACGATGTCAAAGTTGGATTCTTCAAGGATTTTTTTTGTGATTTTAGTCGGGAAAAAGCCTGGTGCTATCGCATTGACTTGAATCCCGTGTCTAGCAAGCTTAACCCCTAGATCCTTAGTCATTGTTATCACAGCGCCCTTACTTGTGTTATAAGCAATGGTATCCAATACTTCAGGTATCGAACCGCCAAGACCCGACACAGATGCAATATTAATGATTTTGCCGGACTTTTGCTGTAACATGACCTTTGCTACAGCCTGTGAAAACAAGAACGTACCCGTAACATTTACCTTCAACACTTTCTCCCATTTATCCTCAGGAACATCCAATAGCGGGCCTGACCAAGATGTACCGCTATTATTGACAAGAATATCAATGGCACCGAATTGAGAAACAGTTTCTTTTACAACATGTTCGATGTCACTCTTATTGGTAATATCACATTCAAAGGCGATCGCTTTAATTCCTAATGATTGTAGGTGATCACAAACCTCTTTACATACAGAAAGATTGCGTGAGGCAATAACAATATTAGCTCCTGCCTCTGCCAGCGCCAAAGCTATCTGTTTGCCTAGCCCTCTGCCGCCTCCGGTAATAATAGCCGTTTTATTCGTTAAATCGAACAGATTACTTAATGTTGTCAACTTTTCAGCCCTTCCGTTATGAAATATCTATCTTTTTATAAAGCGATTTATATTATTATAGAAAAGCCTATCCATTATGGTGCTTAAAATAGCCTAATGCCTCTGCCTTTTTGTTTCACTAGCTTTATTAATTTTTGCTTTCCATATGAATTCAATATGTATGAGATTACTTCCTGATTTACGAGCAAAATCGAATACATAGCCTGTTTATTCGTTTACACTAAAAGAATATTAAGGAGGTTATAGATATGACGATACATCACTTTCATTTAACCGCAGAATGGCCCGGCGGCAGAAATGATATCGGCACGATTCATTCAGGGAATCTTCAAACACAAATAAGTATTCCTACTGGAATGGAAGGACCAGGGGTCGGGACTAATCCCGATGAAATGCTTCTTGGGGCGGCATCGACCTGCTATATCATTACCTTTGCTGCCATGTTAGAGCGAGCCCATATAGAAAAGGCGAGCTTGTCCATGCAATCGGAAGCGTTAGTGGATGTTACGAATGGTGTATTCACCTATAAGAAAATCATTCATTGCCCTGCACTTGTATTAGTACCGGGCACTTCTGAAAAAGTGATTGAAAAAGCGAGGAAGCTTGCTGAAAAAGCTGAAACTTCATGTATGATTTCTAGAGCGATAAAAGGTAATGTAGCGGTGGAATTGAATGCGACAATTTCCATAGCACAGCAATCTTGAACAGAAAAAGTGCCTAACCCTATGTCGGTTTAGGCACTTTTTGAACTATTGAATCAAGTTCACTTTATTTTCAACCTCGCGGCACACTTCATCAGCCGTTAAACCATTTGCCTCAATGATGGACGCTTTCAATGAAGTATCGCTTATACCCATCATATTACTTTCCAAACCTGTTACCACACAACAATCCACGTTTTTTGCGTCAGCTTCTTGTTTAATCTCCACAACATCAAAACCTTTTTCGCGAAGTGCTTCCTGAATATTCGTTAATGATTCTTCAACACCGATTTTTGACATCAACACACACCTCCTCTACCCTCTAACCTGTCCTTTTCACCTTCAATATATGTATAGGATGTAAAGGAAATAGGGAAAGTAATATCGAGGTGATAAACATATGAATGGGAAAAACAAGAAGGATGCTTCACAAACTCGTTTAGGTTCTTCTCAGATAGAGGGGCAAGGTACCACTACGAAAGAAACAGGGGCCTTCACTCAACCTTCTTCACTTAAAAAGCAAAAACGTTCCTGATAACAGAGAATCTTAAATCAATCATGGAACTCCGCCTTCATGAACAAAAAAAACGCTTGGTTTAACCGCCAAGCGTTTTCCTTTGCATGATCCTGTCTTTGCCGTACATTCAATAAGGGTCTTATATATTTTGTTTTCTGATTTCCCTTTGAATTTTTAGATTATTCAATTGATCTCCATCAATTGTTTTTGAATCCATTTTTGCTTTATCGGCTTCACCTGGGTTTAAATCACTTGCCCTTAAATTATTATTGGGCGCTGCTTGCTCGTTCCATTTGGCCATCATGATCTCCTCCTTAGTCCTTTATCCTTCCCAAACCTAAGAATATTCATGAATACACCCCATCATTTATTGCAAAGATAGGAATGGAGGTGGTTTTATTGGAACCAAACAAACCCGGCAATAAGAATGTACCGGATTTTAAAGAGTTGAACGACCGTATCATCAGAGAAGCATCACAGAGTCCCCGTTTAGTGATTCAAACAAATTTGGATGCAAAGAATGTAAAGGATGAGAACCCTTATGCGGATCGGATTAACAGTGAAGGATTTTCTGATTTTTTTGAGGAATAAAACAAACCACTTTGTACAATTAGGACGTTGATTTCCACTCCAGGCACTCGCTTTCCGCGGGCGGTCCGGGAGCCTCCTCGGCGCCTTTGCGCCTGCGGGGTCTCCCTTGGACGCGCTTTTCCCGCAGGAGTCTCGCACCTTCCGTTCCAATCAACTTTGTTTTAAATTTAGATAAAATCCCTTTTGTCTACAAACTGAAACCGGCTTTATAAGCCGGTTTAATTTTAAAAATATTTTTTCTTCCAAAAAATGAATGCCGTCGTTCCAGCCAATGTGATGGCAATTAATAATGTAAAAATGAAAGCAAACCGATTATGTTCAAATGGCAGTTCGACATTCATTCCGTAAAAACTTGCCACCATCGTCGGAAGTGTTAAAATAATGGTCACTGAGGTTAGAAACTTCATGGCATTATTGACATTATTGGAAATGATCGAAGCGAATGCATCCATCATACCGCTAAGAATGGATAGATACACTTCTGCCATTTCGATTGCCTGAGCATTTTCGATGATTACATCCTCAAGCAACTCTTTATCTTCTTCATACATTTTCAAATAATTAAAACGGAGGATCTTATCAAGTACTACGCGATTGGATTTCAATGATGTCGTAAAATAAACCAGACTTTTTTCCAAAGCAAGGAAAGTGTATAATTCTTTATTTTTCATGGACTGATGCAATTCACGTTCCGCTTCATTAGTCATCTTGTTAATCTGTTTCAGGTATCGTAAATAATAGGATGAAATCTCAAATAATATTTGTAAAGCAAACCTTGTTTTCTTATTAGTGAAAAATCCTTTGATTTTATTGTTTTTGAAATTCGCCAATATCGGTGTTTCTTTCAAAGACACTGTAATGAAACAGTCTTTGGTGAAGATCATACCGATAGGGATCGTTTCAAAGATCGGTAAGTCTGCTTCGTCCCTGGTCAAATATGGGAAGTCGACAATAATTAAAACATTATCATCCTCTTTTTCGATTCGTGGCCTTTCTTCATCATCAAGTGGATCTTTCATGAAATTGATCGGTAATTGCAAAGTCGTGCATATATAATCTATTTCAGCTTCTGTGGGCGCAACAATGTTCACCCAGGAACCTTTTGTCATGTCCTCGATATTGTTTAGGTGACGATTTTCATCCGTCTTGTAGATTTCAATCATTTTCTTGACCTCCTCTTCTATAGAGAAAGCCTTATTTACCTTCTTCGAGCAGATACTCAAGGAGAATAACAGTCTCGACTTCTAGCATCATATTGGCTTCCTCTTTCTTTCTGGGTTCAGGATCATAAGAACTGCTGCTCACTCGTATCCACTTCCTTTCGATTCTTTAATCTTAATCCTTATTCATTTAAAGCACAATAAAGAATTTAATACCATGAATCCCTATTTCGAATTCGCAATTATCTGATTTTTTTCATTTGAAAAATATAATAAAAAAAACGCTTGGGTATCCCCAAGCGAGTCTGATTGCATTATCCATGCTTCGCATTATTATAATAGTGAACACCATACATGGCGCCTTCATCTACCATTTTATTATCGTCATGATCATATGGATCAGGGTGACCTGCCTTTTCAATTACGGGATCCAGCTCGGAAGCCTTCCTATTCCAAAAGCCTACTGTTTTTGCTTTTGCATTGGACCATATGTCCTTCACTTTTCCTCTGTTCGTTTTATTCGATAAAAATGAGACTCCGGCAATTCCGACTCCTATTAATACTACGTTTTTTCCTAATGCCATCATTACCTTCCCCCTTATTTATTGACTTGCTATAACTATACCCCGCGCCAGTTAATTTAAACCTTTATTTATATGGAGGAATTTGATAAAAGAAATTAGGTTTCATTATTTCATTGTTATATGGCTGATGAAAAACGTGTGTCGTCGCTGGAGACACCGGTGGAATTAACCAGGTCCAGTCCCCCGTTACTTTCCGATTACAAGAGGTTTCTTTTTCTTCGAATTTCTTGAATTGTTTAGCTGCTGTATGATGATCTACAATGCTGACTCCGTGTTTTTTATACGAATGAAGGACTGCTTCATTCAGTTCGATCAGGGCTCTATCTTTCCATAAATTCGAATCACGCTTAATATCCAAGCCCATCCTCTCCCCGATTTCCGGCAGCATATTGTAGCGTTCTTCATCCGCAAGGTTCCTCGCACCGACTTCCGTTCCCATGTACCACCCATTAAATGGTGCAGCTGAATAAGTAATACCGCCAATTTCCAACCTCATACCGGAAATGATGGGAACCGCATACCATTTGATTTGAAGATCTTTGAACCATTTTAGCTTAGGGTGGGTGATTTGAACTTCTTTAACGAGTCTTTCAGGTATATCATGAAAACTAGGGGTTTTTCCGTCCAATTGGACTACAAGGGGTAAAATATCGAAAGGTCCGATTTTCCCTTCCCATCCTAATGCCATACATTGCTTGGTGAATTCGATTGAACTTGAATCGCCGATTACGCCATGTTCCGTCTCATATCCTGCATATCGAATAAGCTGATGATTCCAAATATCCACTTTTCGATCATGATCTTTCTGTTTGAAAATTGTAATCACAGGTCTGATGCTCCCATTATTCGTAGCATATTCGATATGCTCAAAGAGAGCCGATACTATTCCCTCTTCGCTTTGAATCATCCTTTTATCAATTACCCTCAGCGATTCCCAAAAAAAGCGCCCAATGCAACGATTGCTATTACGCCAAGCTAATTTAGCACCATATACCAATTCTTCATATGTATGTTCATATTTGCCTGTTTCATTTATTTCCTTGTTAATTTGTTCGATCCTGCCATTTATGTCCTCTTCCGTTTTCAATAATTCCGGATAACTTGTCCTGATAAAGGATACGGCCTCTTGCAGTAAATCATTCATCTTTCCCACGGATCCTTCCATTTGCAAAACTTTGACTTCAATATTAAAATAACATATTTTTTATGGTATCTCTAAAGAACACAATTTTTAAAAAGCACATTTTTTTAAAGTGTGGCAATTCTGAGGCGGAAAACTTTTCATGATACTTAAAGTAAGCTCATAAATTTCTTATACTATAACATCTCTAGTAACTAAATAATTATCGGTAAAGTTGTTACATTTGAGGTAAATGGATTATAATATATTAATAATGAGGTGATATGATGAATAATACGACACTTTGTCCACGATTTGAAAAAGGAATGCAAATCTTGAGTAAACGCTGGACTGGATTGATTGTCAATCAATTACTTAAAGGCCCTCAACGGTTTTGTAATATTGAATCTGCATTCCCGATAAGCGGCAGGATTCTTTCTGAACGTTTAAAGGACTTGGAAATTGAAGGTATTGTTAAAAGGGACGTATATCCAGAGACACCGGTCAGGATTGAATATTCTTTAACTGAAAAAGGCAAGGCCCTTGCACCGGTAATGAACGAAATTCAAAATTGGGCACAAGAATGGCTTGAACCAATACAGAATCAATGATATAGGAATTAAAGAGAGGAGGAAGGTCTGCCAGCTGCGGACTTCCTCCTTTTTTGTTTAAGCGCCAGCGACTAGTGGTATATTTTTTACAGAAAGAATAACACTAGGTTTATTCCAAATTTATGGGCGGTGAATTCATGAAACAAGCAGATTGCATTATTATTGGTGGAGGTATAGCCGGTATTCAGGCAGCCATCCAACTCGGAAGATATAAACATGATATTATCGTCATTGATTCTGCTCAAGGCCGATCTTCGATTGCCAAGGCTTACCATAACATTCTTGGATGGCCTGATGGGGTAAGCGGTAAACAATTAAGGACGCTTGGCAGACAGCACGCTGAAAAATTCGGTGTCGAATTCTTGGATGATACAGTGAAATCTCTTGAAAAAAAGCAGGACATGTTTTTTATCCAAACAAAGAATGACAGGGAATATCAAGCCAAAATGATTTTTCTTGGTACTGGCATTACCGATAACATTCCTCCAATCAAAAACATCTATCCAACTCTTGGGACATCCACATATATATGCCCTGATTGTGATGGGTATGAGATCATGGATAAGCAAACCGTTGTCATGGGAGGCGGAAATGCGGGCGCGGGCATGGCGCTTACTCTATTATATTGGTCAAAAGATATCATTTACGTAAATCACTTGAAAACAAAAATTGATGATGAGTATAGGGAAAAGTTAAAGGAAAATCAGATTCCCGTAATTGAAGAGGAAGTTTGTGAGGTTCATGTTGATGCCAAACAGCAGTTGACAGCCATACAATTACTATCAGGTAAAATAATCGAAGCTGAAAAGGCATTCACGGCATTTAAAGGTAACAAACTTAATAATGAGCTAGCCTTACAATTAGGTGTGCAAGTAAATGAAAACAATCATGTGGTGATTCATCCACGGACTAAAGAAACGAATATTAAAGGAGTCTGGGCAGGCGGCGACCTCGTTGCCCATTCCGAACAAGTCACCATATCGATGGGGGATGGTACCCAAGCAGCGATATGGATTCATAAGAGGCTGTTAGGACAGCCACTTCCTTATGATTGACAACCTGATGGAAAATTAAAAGGCGACCTGTCCACCAGGCCGCCTTTACATGGGTATTTATAAAGCTTTCCACGTTAGCTTTCTATACACATCTATGTTCGATTCCTTCCCTTAAAAACTTTAACCAAAATGAGAATGACCGCGATGATAAGCAAGATATGTATAAATCCTGCAGCCACTTTAAAGACTAAACCAAGAACCCATAATAATATTATTAAACCAATAATTGTCCAAATCATGATAATCCCCCTTCTTCCCTTCTTTAAATGGTTTTTATTTAGAAGCTAAAATGAAATTTTCTGCTTACATTTAAATTACCCATATCTTTCTGTAACAAACCTTCACCCTATTTTTTTACATAAAACTGTAAATTCTGTAAATGATAATAAAGAAATAAGGAATCTTCCATATTGAAAAACATCCACCATTAGGAAGAGACTTACAAGCTTTATAGGTTCCACAAAAATCAATTAGAAGGAGTCGTTCATTCATGAAAAAGTTTTTAATCATCTGTCTAACAGCATGTTCCCTGTTCTTGGTTAACCTGAATCATCCGGCTGCACAGGAAAATAAAGCAAAACCGGAAAGTGTCCAATTCACTGAAGCTCAAAAATCGGAAATCGCTAAGATCCAAAAGCAGATACTCGCTGACAAAAAGATATTGATCGAAAAATATGTCGAGTATGGCGCGCTCTCGAAAGAAGAAGCCGATAAAATGGTTTCACATTTTGAAGAACATTATAAAATGATGGAAGAACATAATTTCCAAATTCCGCCGCACCGCCCACATACTCGACACATGCATAAGTAATTGAATGTTTTTTTGCCTATATAGCCTGATAATCCGACCTGATGAATAGGCCGGATTATTTTCATTCTCTTGTCCTTGATAAATAAACATTACGCGTTTACCATTTACTAAAGGATTTATATTTCTCTTTAGCGAAATACATAACTATGAGAAATGAAAGGGTGAAAAGGATGAACAAAATAGGTATAACAGCAAGAGACTTATTTCACTTGAAATCAGTAACCGATCCAAAGCTATCCCCGGATGGCAGCATGGCGATTTATGTCCAAACCAGAATAGATGAAAAAACGGAAAAATACATTTCCAATCTGTATATGTTCAGCCTGATCACGAATGAAACAAAGCAATGGACGTTTGGGGATAATCGTGATACATCACCAGCCTGGTCCCCCGACGGCAAGCATATCGCCTTTATATCGGACAGATCTGGTAAAAAACAAGTCCACATTATCGGGAGCATTGGTGGGGAAGCTCGACAGCTGACACATTTCTTTAACGGCGTAACAAAGCCTATTTGGTCTCCTTGTTCCACCAAGTTGCTGCTTTCAACCGGATTAAAGGTGGGCGAAAACCTTAATACGGTTAAGGAAAATGATTTGTCCAAAGAAGTTCATAGGTATGACCGGATTAAGTATAAATGGGATGGGAGAGGCTATTTTGATCAGTTATATCAGCAGCTGGTTATAGTGGAAATTTTTAAGGGAGATTCCACATTGCTAACGGAAAACAATATTGATCATCATCCGAATGCATGGTCCCCAGACGGACAGCATATTGCATTCATAAGCGGGGATGCAGAAAGAAGTGATGATGAACTTTTTTCCGATATTTTCATCATGGAACTAGAAACGAAAGCTTTAGAGAGGATAACGGATGGCAAAGGGTTCTTTAGAGATCCGAAATGGTCACCAAATGGCGAATATATATCTTTCATTGGCCATAATAAAGAATTTGCCGGTGCCACCTTTTCAAATATCTGGTTATATTCCATTTTCGATCAAACGACACAGTGTTTGACCGATGGATGGGACGTCCAAATTGGAGATTCCGCAATTGGGGATTTCCAAATCGGAGCCGTCGACCCAGGTATCTTATGGACAAACGATAGCCAAGGCTTTTACTTTTTAATAAGCGATTACGGAAATACCGGAGTTTATTATGGTTCCATTGAAGGAGCCATGTATCCATCGATCCTTGACCCGCAGCATATTTACGGCTTTACTATAGATCCCGAAAGCCATCGTGCTGTCGTAGCCATCAGTACACCTGTTCATCCCGGCGATCTCTTTACTTATAACCTTACCAATGGCGATAAACAACAAATCAGTTTTGTTAATGAGGATTTTTTGAAGGATAAACATTTGTCCATGGCTGAACCCATTACATTTCCATCTGTTGATGGACTTACCATCCACGGCTGGATCATGAGACCGACCGATTTTAATGGTAATCAAAAATATCCGCTCATTTTAGAAATCCATGGCGGTCCGCATATGATGTATGCCAATACCTATGTTCATGAATTCCAGACCTTGGCTAATGAAGGGTATACTGTATTGTTCACTAACCCGCGCGGGAGTGTAGGATATGGCCAAGACTTCGTAAATGCCTGCCGGGGCGATTATGGAGGCATGGATTATAAGGACTTAATGGCTGGAGTTGATCACGTTTTAGCTTCGTATGATTTTATCGAGCATGAAGATTTAGGGGTATCCGGAGGAAGTTATGGAGGGTTCATGACAAATTGGATCATTGGACATACCAACCGCTTCAAGGCCGCTGTGACTCAGCGTTGCATAAGTAACTGGCTAAGTTTTTATGGGGTCAGCGACATTGGCTATTATTTTACAGAGTGGGAAGTAGGCGGCGATATCGTTAACTCTTCTGAAAAATTATGGAAGCACTCTCCTTTAAAATATGTTTCCAATGTGAATACCCCTTTACTTTTACTTCACGGGGAAAAGGATTTCCGCTGTCCCATTGAACAGAGCGAGCAATTTTTTGTCGCTTTAAAACGGCAAAAAAAAGAAGCAGTGCTTGTTTCATTCCCAGATGAAACTCATGAAGTATCCCGAAGCGGATCTCCAAAAATGCGCCTGCAACATGTTGAGGAAATCAAAGGATGGTTCAATAAGTATCTTTAATAACAAAAACTCTGTTAGCAAAAGCTAACAGAGTTTTTGTTTTTAGTGTTGAATTTGGTCTCTGTCCTCGGAAATTGAACTTAAAGCATTTCCCGCCATTGAATTTGTCTGTTGGTGTACAGCAAGATCACCTAATGCCACGACTCCCACCAGCTTGTCATTCTCAATGATAGGGAGCCTTCTGATTTGTTCGGTAGCCATTAACTCTTCAGCTTCATCCACTGACATATCAGGCGTACCTGTTACAAGGTTCGTGGAAATGACATCAGTAATTCTAGTTGAATTCGGCTTTTTCTCGGCAACACAGCGAATGACGATATCCCTGTCTGTGATGACACCAATTAAATGGTTATTCTCCAATACAGGAATGACACCAACATCTTCATTCTTCATTTTGACTGCCGCTTCATATATATTATCTTCCGCAGTGCAACAATCCACGTCTGTTGTCATGATATCTCTTAATGTAGTCACGGAAATCCCTCCATTTTCATAAGTTGCTTGTTTATTTTTGACTTCTGAAGAGAAATTATTCATGGAACACGTTTATGCTTCATTCCACATATTTCCCATGATCCGGTTTAGCTAATGAATCGAATTCCTTTGCAAGCTTTGATAAACCCTTTTCCAGTTCTTGCCCTTCAACAGGATACCCGTGCCCCGTTATGGCAACAGCCGGCTTTATACTTCCAATAACTTTACAGATTCTTTTGCAGCCTTCCAATCGGTTGTCAAATACCTCGGTGGGCCCGCTATTTCTTTCTCCTGAGTGATTACCTTGTATAGGGAATCTTGCCTGACATTCACAAAAGCATCTCCAGCAATCAAACTTCGGTCACTTTCACGGAAAAGTGAAATATGTCCTTTTGAATGGCCAGGGGTGTGAACCCATTTCCAATCACGAAGCCCGGGAACACTATGATCATCAGGCAATGGCTGAACTTTTTCATCAAGGTTGATTCCCTCATTCGGAAAAATCCATGAAATTTTTGCGACCATCCCTCCTTCAACAGCAGGGTCCGGATTGGGGTAATTTTCCTGTCCCGTTAAATAAGGCATTTCTTTTATATGGGCATAAACTGGAGCTTTCCAATACTCCATTAACTCAATCAGTGCACCAACTTGATCGAAATGTCCATGTGTCAAAATAATAGCAGCTGGTGGATTTTGTGGTCCATATATTTCTTCAGCAGTTTTCTTTATTACCTCTGCTGAGCGTGACATCCCTGCATCTATAAAATACCCAATTATCATCTTTGGGTGACCCTATAAAAATCACATTAACGATTTGGACGGAAAGACAATGTATATTCTAAATTTATTATATGTACATCACCACTGGAGACTGAAGTCATTGGCATCAATTTTTCATTCAAATGATTATCATCCATTTATAATCCTCCTAATTTTGAACATACTTTTTTTAAAAGGATACCCTGTACAAGAAAATAAAAAACAACCTACTATTTGTATAGGCTGTTTCAGACAGAAGACAAATTCGAAGAAAAAGCGAGTTTGCCTGCAGTTTTTTATTTTTAAAAAAGTTGCAGATGATTTCAGAAATCCACTCCCTTTCCGCCTACTGTCTGCCAAGCCTCATCAAAGCATGCGTCTGTGGGGTCTCGGCTGACAGTTATTCGGCAGGAGTGTCACCAATTTCTTCATCCAGTGAGTTTTCAGTTCCTAAAAAACAGTAAAAAATAAATCAGTATAACCAAGTCTTGTTTTAAAAATCATGGTATTCATTCCCTCGATAAAATCGTGAAAAGGATACGGGATGACCGTTCCGATCCCCATAAGGTCGACAAATTCGAAGAAAGGCCAGTTTACCTGCAGTTTTTTTATTTTTAAAAAGGTTGCAGATAATTTCAGAAATCCGCTCCCTTTCTGCCGAGACCCCGCGAGCATCTAGCGGGGTCTCGGCTAGCCATTAAACCGAGTCTTCTTTTGAAATCCGGTCCGGTGCGCGACACTTCCGGAAGCCCTTTTGTCAACAAACTGAAACAACCAATAATTTATATTGGCTGCTTATCAGTATACATCCCTCCGGGTAAATACTGTAAAAGATACAATTAAAGCAAGAGCCCACCAAACGAGCAAGGTAATGACAGATGATAATAAAGTCATCCCTTCTATCGGTGGAGCCGTCCCGCTAATATAAGCGGTCAACTTCAAATTCACCATAAAGAAATATTTCGCTGATTCCCATGATGAAACCATATTGTTCAATATAGCCCCGGAAATTAATGCAGCCAGCATGATGCCCATGCCTGCAGGGGTGCTCCTCACTAAAACCGAAAGCATGAAAGAAAGGGTCCCTACAACAACCGCCACCAGCCAGACAAGTCCTAAATCCATCAATAGGAATTTCCATTGTTCAACTAACCTTACTTGACTGACATCCACATCAGCACCATTCAATTCGAATCCGGTTATTACGGGGGCTCCCCATCCTTGATAACCGAAAACGATTCCTGATAAAAGGTAAGACAATAAGGCTGTCATCGCAACGATAATCGAAACCGATAATAATAATGTTACATATTTGCTCAATAAGATTTTCCAGCGCTCCACTGGCCTTGTCAGCAGAAGCTTGATCGTGCCTTGTCCATTTTCGGAAGAAACCAAATCACTGGCCACAATCATGATCAACAGCGGAATGAATAAATCAATTGAATTTTCCAAAAACATGCGTGTAAAAGTAGCTGCGCCTGGTTCTGAGGGATTGATATCATGATCGAGATAATATTGCTGCTGCTTCAGACTTACTTGCAGCTGTTCACGCCACTCATCCAGCATCCTATTCGAGCCCAACCGATTTTGAGTATCAATGATTTGCTGCTGAAGAGCTGCACGCCAATCATCAGTTCCCAACTTCTCCCGCTGCTCTTCCACTTGTTTGTATTGGGCATATGTAAACATCAACACTAAAATTCCAACGATGATACCGATTATGATCAGCCGCTTTTTTGCCAACATCTTCATCATTTCATTTTGGACCAAGTTATTCAATGCCTGCACCTCCGACACCGGTAACTTGCAAAAACAACTCTTCCAATCCCGGGAGCTTTCGATTCATTTCATGTACCCTCACCCCTGCATGGTTAAGTGCAGCATTCCATTCAGGTGTTTTGAGTTCATCATAAGCTGTAATGATATATTTTTGATCTAAGGTAATATCGGTGAAGCGGCTAAGAATTTCCACTCCTTTTTGAATAGGTTCCACCCGCCAAATTATCCGCTCCTGCGCGGATAATAAGCTTTCCACTGTATCCGTTTTAATAATTTCCCCGCCTTTAATAATTGCGACCCTGTCACAAAGTTGCTGTATTTCACCTAATAAGTGTGAAGAAACCAGAACACTCATACCTTCTTCTTCAGCCAACTTCCTGATGAATTGTCGCATTTCACGGATTCCGGCAGGATCTAGACCGTTAGTGGGTTCATCCAAAATTAACAGCTTAGGGCTGTTCAGCATTGCCTGCGCGATTCCTAAACGCTGCCTCATCCCTAACGAATAGGTCTTCACTTTATCGTTAATTCTCGCTTGCAGACCAACGAGTTCAACAACCTCGATCATTCTTGTTTCATCGACTTCAGGTAACATTCTTGCAAAGTGGAGCAAATTATCCCACCCACTCAAAAATGGATATAACTCTGGATTTTCAACGATGCAGCCCATTTGCTTCATAGCCTTCGTAAATTCCTGACGAACATCATACCCGCATATATGGATGGAACCCGAGGATGGCTTAATCAATCCGACCAACATGCGGATTGTCGTCGTCTTACCTGCTCCATTCGGTCCTAAAAAGCCGAAAACCTCACCTTCATGCAACTCAAAATCTATTCCTTTAATAATTTCCCTTTTGCCAATCTTTTTTCTCAAGTCCCTAACAGACAATGTCACCTTTTTCATCGTTCCACATCCTCCCATTTTATTAAAGGAGCAACTCTATCAGCAATTAAACGATACCCCTTCTTATTAGGGTGAAAATTGTCCGAATACAAATACTCATTTACCGACAATTGAAATAAATCGAATGTTGGAACGAAAATTGCATTTTCATAATGAGCCACGACTTCTGCCGTTTCATTATTCCAGTCCCGTACGATGCGGTTCGTATCAAAGTCTTTATCCAAATCTATAAATGGATTATACAGGCCAAGCAACAAAATAGTAGCGGAATCATTGACTTTATTTATATCTTTAAAAATTTCATGTAAATTTCCCAAGAAATTCTTTTGTGATACGGATGTAGCTTCACGATCATATTCAAGCAGGGTCTTCCCTTTTTGAAATAAATCGTTACCCCCGATTGTAACTAAAATAACATCAGCTGCCTGGATTTGGCGCTTCACTTCCGGTTGTTTCACTTGCTGCACCAATTCGTTAGACACTTGTCCATTAATTCCGAGGTTATGAATGATTGGTTTTCTATTATATTGACTCTTCAAATCTTCAACAACAAGTCCAACATAGCCTTTGCCTGTTTCATCACCTGTGCCACGTGTTAATGAATCGCCTATCGCCACTACCGTAAAATCATCGGGAAGATCATTTTTAAAGGGAGTTTCTTCAATTACTTCCATATCGGATGTTTTTTTTCCATAATGGTCCATAATCGCCCATCCTAGGCAAAATACAAAAAACAGGCCGATAAGAGCTGATACGATGGTAGTAGCCAACACTTTTGGTTTACTCAAAAACACTCACCCTTCCATTCATTCTCTATCTTCCATTAAATCATATTATTTCCAAAAACAAAAAAACGTTTACTTATGGTTAAAAATCCCAATAACTTAATTATTAACAGCATTTCTTTAATAAACCGCACTCTTCCCCTCTTATCAATAAAAAAAGACAGAATGGGACTCATTTAATCCCTTTCTGCCTTTTTTTGATTTACTGTTTAATCGATTCCTTACCAACTACGGAATTCCCTTTGATTTTGTCTACTCTTTTTGACCCGGAAACATTATGCCACACACTAAAGATGGCACCCGGGACGGCCTCTAGTGAAGAGAAATGAACTGTCGTTAATGCAGCACCTAAACCTGAGTTTTGCATGCCCACTTCAATTGATTTTGATCTTCGTATGGAAGTTTTAACACTTTAGCAGCAAGAAAACCAAGTAATAATCCAAACGAATTATACAGGACCATCACTCCGAATATAGCAGGCCCTGATTTAAGTATCTTCTCCTTATTAGAACTGACCACTCATCATTTTTCAATTATACCTAAGGGTTTCCCCATTACTTTTAAATTCTTTTCTAACCTCATGAGCCAAATTGTAAGCAGCATCCCGATCAGTGTGAGTAAACCATAAAATAAATAGACTGAATATATCCCTGATTTTTCCAATATTATCCCGCCGCTGAAGGTACTGAACCAGTTCCCCAAACCGTTGCCAATGGCCGAATAAAGCGTTATTGCTGTTACTGTTATACGTGCAGGGACAACTTCCCTGATATATTGTAAAGCTGCTGGAATGAATAAGCCAAGTGAAAACCCTTGAATTATCGAAGTCACATATACAGTAGCCAAACTTGGTTCGGTGAAGTACAAACCCCAGCGGACCAATGAAGCAGTGCCAGCCAATAAGGTAATTGGCAGCAGGCCTATCTTATGAATCCAGGCACCTGCCATTCTCATAAAGGGGATTTCCGATAATACAGCTAATAGGAACGCAATGCCAATTCCTGTATATGTTCCTCCTCTTGCCTCGACAAACAAACCATAGTATACATTATTTGCAAGATTAGGACCAAAAAGCAAGAACGTTATAGCAAGAAAGATAAGAAAACGTTTCATGGTGATCAATTCTTTCATGCCACCGAAAAGTTTCACTTTTCCCCCAGGTGGCTCTTCGGGCAAACGAAGAGCCAGACTAGCCGCGATCAACAGGCCAAAGAAAAAGGCATAAAATATGACGGAAGGACCCATGAAGGATTCAGATAACTTTCCCATTACAAAAACCGCCACACCGTAACCAAGTGATCCGAATAAACGGATTTTCCCATAATTCGATTTGATTTTTGTTGTATATTGAAGGGTGATGCTATCAGAAACTGGTATTATCGCACTTTGAAAGATGGCCAAAGCGATTGCGACGGATACTAAAAGGAAATAGTGTTCGAACAGCAAGTAGCCTAAACCGAATACACCAGCAAGAAACGATGTGATTGCAAGTATTTTTGCTGGTCTTCCGCTCCAATCACAGACAATTCCCCAAAAAGGTTGAAAAACGATCATCACTATCGGTCCAACAGACATGATCGTACCTATTTCAATACCGGATAAACCTGCCTCATTGGCCAAATAAACGCTTAATAGCGGTGTTAAACTTCCCACTGCAAAAAAAGAAAAAAGGTAAAATACCTTCAAGCTAATAATATTGACATGCTTTTGTTTTTCCAAATCCAGTTCCCCCACGTAGACATCTTCTACAAAGTTGATGATTTTTTTCATTGCTACCTATTAGGCATTTTAAATAGGGAGCACGATATTAAAGACTGTTCCTTTATTGACTTCGCTCTCGACAAAGACATTTCCCGAATGGCTTTCTATGATTTTAAAGCTGATCATGAGACCTAACCCATTACCAGATTTTTTCGTTGTGAAAAATGGTTCTCCGAGTCTCTTAAGCTGCTCTGGCGGCATCCCAATTCCTGTGTCGGTAATGGATATATTCACATTATCCTCTTTAAGTTCAGTAATGACTTTTATGAACCCACCATCAGGCATAGCTTCCATACCATTTTTAATGAAATTCAATATGACTTGTTTTAACCGATTCTCATCACAACGAACGAGGATTTCTTCGTCATTACAATCCGAAATCAGCGTGATGTTCTTCTTCCTGGCTTCAAACTCCGTCAAAGATACAACGTTTTGAATGATCGACACAAGATTTTTCGTTTCCAATATCAATGCCTGTGGTTTGGCCAATTGTAAGAACTCTTCAACTATCTCATTCACACGATTGATTTCATCCATGATTATTTCTAGATATTCTTGTTTATTTTCGTCCGTTTCATCCAATTGCAAAAATTCCGTATACCCTTTCATGGAGGTCAGCGGATTCCGTATTTCATGTGCCACCCCAGCAGCAAGCTGACCGACAGCGGCTAATTTATCCTGCCGATGAAGCATCTCTTCAGATTGTTTACGCTCAGTTATGTCATATCTAAGTGCCAAAAACTGAAATGGCTTTCCTTCTTCGTTGAAAAATGGAACAATTGTTGTATCGACCCAATAAAAACTGCCATCTTTCGCCTTGTTTCTAATTTCACCTTTCCAAACTTTCCGTTCATGGACGGTCTTCCACATTTGTTCAAAGAATTCCTTTGAATGGTATCCAGAATTAACCATTTTATGGGTCTGGCCTATCAATTCACCTTTCCCATAACCTGAAACCTCCGAGAACTTTTCATTCACTTCAATAATGACTCCTTTATCATCAGTTATCGCCACAATCAAAGATTGATTGATTGCATAATGCATATCTTCTAGTTCCTTGATTGACCCCTTTAAAGCATTTTCTGCTTTTTTACGACTGGAAATATCCGAACGGATAGAAATATATTGATATGGTTTCCCCTTTTTCATAAAAGGAACGATAGTTGTGTCCACCCAATAAACATTACCATCTTTAGCCCGATTGCATATTTCACCATGCCATGTTCTCCCTTGGCTGATCGTTAGCCATAAGTCAGTGAAAAATTCTTTTGCATGATAACCAGAATTGATTATGGAATGATTTTTCCCTATTAGTTCATGTTTTTCATATTGTGATATTTCCAGGAATTTTTCATTAACATATGTAATAATTCCTTTTGCATCCGTGATGGCGACGATTGCCGATTGATCTAAAGCATAACGGATATCACTCACAGTATTATCGCTTTTTGCTAACCGACGGCCTACGATCGTACTTGAAGCTATCAAGCTGGCAAGTATGAATAATGAAACGAAGCATGTAAGATAAAGCATAAATGGAGTGAGTGGAACAAATTCACCCGTTTCATTTTTAACGTTCATCGGTAACACTCTCACAAAAAGATAATAGCCTTCAATGATTGCCCCACTCATCATGAGCGTACTGACTGGCTTTAGAGAAGATTGACTTAATTTATTAAAATAAAATAATATTGCAAGCGCAGCTACAAATAATATAAAGATACTGAAAAGCGTACTGAGAACCGACAATGGGCTAAAATGCAAAGAGTGATTTAAAGATGATGTTCCCATTATATAATTGGATAAAATGGCCATCGTAAACATGAAGCCGCAAAAAACAATTTGCAGGACTTGTGTTTTATACGAAATGGCCAATAACCCAACGCCTGCGAGAGCTATCGCTAATGCTAACGAAAAAATTATTGTAGAAAAGTTGTATGCTGCCATTCCTGAATTATCGAGGGTGTATATGACCACAAAATTAAGCGTCCAGATAGCTACTCCCATAGAGCAGCTGCTCCCTATATATACCAGGCGTTTATATCTCTCTATCGTCAGTAATGTTGTAAGTAAATCCAAGGCCGTATAACACGCCATTATTATCAATAGTACTGCAATCATAAAGAGGACAGGATTTGATGCCACAATTGATTGTTCCATTTTTTTACTTGATCACCTCTACCGTTCTATTCTCCTATATTGTAATGTAAATTCAAAGGACCTCAAAGGTTTTTTATTTCCTTACTCCTGTATATTTACACTCTGATTCTTTCTGCGCACCCCATTTCTCAAGAAAATGCAGGTTTTTTCATAAAATCAATAAAATAAGAAATACTATTGTTTTGTATGGAGTAGAATATAAATACATGATAATGACAAGCATCCACAACCCTGCTTCATCATTGCAGGACATGATCAATAATACCAATAATTATTCAGGAATATATTAATCAGGAATGTTAATTTCTTTATTTAATTATACCTATAGGTTTATAATTAAATAGAACTTATATAGAGAGAAGGAGTGGGGGGCATGATTATGTCAGACCTGGCAGGTGCAAGCACAACAGAAATTATGCAAAAGAAGACCCAGCATAAAAAATTAACACTTAGACAAATTTTACAGAGAGGTCTTTTAATTACAATCGGTGCGGTTTTAATGGCTGTCGGCCTCGAGATTTTTTTAGTGCCGAATAACGTAATCGACGGGGGCATAACGGGTATATCGATTATGTTATCTTACATCACTGGATGGAAGCTTGGAATCTTTCTTTTCATTTTGAATCTTCCTTTCTTTTTTATCGGTTATAAACAAATCGGAAAAACCTTCGCATTATCTACCCTTTATGGAATTTTAGTCCTTTCCATTACCACTACATTGCTTCATCATGTACCAGCTTTCACTCAAGATATCCTCCTAGCGTCCGCTTTCGGCGGAATGATTCTTGGCATTGGTGTTGGAATGGTCATTCGATATGGCGGCTCATTGGATGGTACAGAAATACTTGCTATTCTCGCTAGCAAGAAGCTCCCTTTTTCCGTTGGGGAGATCGTCATGTTTTTTAATTTATTCATCCTTGGCAGTGCGGGCTTCGTATTCTCGTGGGATCGTGCCATGTATTCGATCATAGCTTACTTCGTGGCATATAAAACAATGGATATCGTAATCGCAGGTTTGGACGAATCCAAATTTGTTTGGATTATAAGTGATGAATTTAATGATATCGGCGAAGCGATAATGAATCGTCTTGGACGGGGCGTAACCTTTTTAGCTGGCGAAGGTGCTTATTCCGGTGATGATAAAAAAGTCATCTTTTGTGTAATAAACAGGCTTGAGGAAGCAAAACTTAAAGAAATAGTCAAAAGCTTCGATCCATCTGCATTTCTTGCCGTAGGGGATATCGCGGAAGTTCGAGGCGGTCGATTCAAGAAAAAAGATATCCACTAACCTCACCTGCTTTTTGCTTCATCCAATTGGCAAAAAGATAAAAAAAGCTGAAGGGAGAATCCCCTTCAGCTTTTTTTATATAGCCTTAATAGTTTCTTGGATTGTTGATTGCTTGAAGCATTCTGGTGCCGGGTTTCATCTCGCTGCTACATAACGGACAAACATGTTCATCATTACTTGTAAAGTTATCGCGAATCCAACCTTTGCAATCTTCTGATGTACATTCCCACACCTTTGTTTCTTCAGGAATGATTTCTTCCGTATTATTTCTTCTATACATATATCTCACTCCTTAGAATTGAATTGACTCCGTCCTGCATAACAGATCACAAGCCATAAAGATAAAAGAAAGAATAGATGGCGTTTAATCTAAATTGTGAGTAAATAACCATTCGCAAATCTAAGTATGATTATTGTTCTTTCAAACAAACTTTTGAATGGTAAGAACTTGAGATTACGACATGAATTTTTCATATCTCAGTAACCATTATATCATATATATGCTTTATATATTTGAAGAAAGATTCAAAAAAGAAACGATTCCCCAAAATGAAACACAGTCCCTGACTTACCCTTCAAGATAATCGAGACTGCGCTGTTTAAGAATCCATTCCATATGGTTCTTCCTGCTCGTTCAATGAACATTTCAAAGCGAATCGAGCATGAGAGTAATTTTTAATGCCAAAACCTAAAACAATGAAAGCCCTGCCTCTCTCCCATCCATACGGTTCCTAGACCGTGCCTGCGAGAATCAGATAAAAGCTTGTAAGTACATGTTTATTAATTAAAACCGTCCGTAATTCCAATTGGGTAGATTAAATTCCAAAAGACAAATGGTACATAGAAGTAAGTTAATGAAGAACAGAAATGGATCGAGGAAAATGGTTACATGTAGTTCTTTTTTCTAGATGTGTTTAACTTGTTTCTACTTCATCATGAAAACGATGAAAAATTATTTTATTAATAAAAATGTTACTTTAAATTACCCTCCAGTGTTTTCTTTTCATAACACTGAAACTTAATAATACCATAAATATTTTTATATGTAAAGCCTTAATCCAAAATGAAACTACTCCGTCATACTTCTTTCTTAAAATAAAAAATAAAGAGGCTATGATTCACCTCTTTTATTTAAACGCATTATACTCATTTTCAATTTTTGGAAGTTCCCTGACTTCCTCAACTAATTGACTTCCGCACATTGGGCAATCATAGTTTTCCGAGGCAAAATCTTTTCTCATCCAACCATTGCAATCAGCTGATCCACATGCATATACTATCGTATCTTCCATAACGATTTCTGGTTCCTCTGAATTCTTTTTACCAAAATACATGAGCAACCTCCTCTTTTTTATATAAAGACTCTGATTAAAGGCACAAAATTTCTCCTTTTTATCATTCCTAGTATACGCATTAAACTAAATTCTTATTTATTCAATGAAGAAATTATCAAAAAAACCTTAACACCTTTCGTTTTCCAACCCTGCTTTAACCAAGATCGCTTTAATCATGAAGTAGGAAACATGCTCAGGCAGGGCTTCTTTTAGTGGTTTCAATTTTTCGGAATCCAATTGTTTCGCAGTTTCCATAACAAGATCAAACTCTTTATCCGAGAAAATATCATCCCATTTAATCTCCAAGTGTTCTTCTGCACACTTTAATAAATGATTTTCAATTGATACGGAAGACAGCCCTCTCAATGATCCTATTTCCTTGATTGATTTGCCTTCCCGATATAAGCGATAGCTTTCTAAATGAGATGGTTTAGTAGCTCGCTTTACCGTTTCCTTTGTAACCATAGTATTCGTTTCTAATTCAGAATGTGCCTGTACATATTGGGAAATCCCTTGTAAGAACACGGATCCGAAGCGTTCAAATTTCTGCATCCCTACGCCCTTAACTTCCAGGAATTCCTCTTCCGTCCTCGGCAGTTTGACGGCCATATCTTTCAAAGATGCATCGGAAAAAATAATGAATGGAGGTACATTTTCCTTACTTGCCAATTCTTTTCTTAACTGTCTTAACTCTTCGAACAACCCATGATCCGCACTGATGCTGCTTACTTTTTTTATTTCCTTACGCAGGACTTTTTTCTGTCCCAGTAGCACTTCCCTGCCAGCATTGGTAACCTTGAGGACCGGAAACTGGCCGCCCGTCATTTCGATGTACTGTTTTGCTGTCAGGAAATCAATGAAATCACCTACATCCTTTGCAGATTGATCATTGATGATGCCATAGGTTGAAAGCTTCTGGAATCCGAACTCTTCAATTTTCTTATTGCGTGATCCCGTAAGCACTTGGGAAATCATCGTTTTACCGAATCGCTCACCCATTCGCAACATGCATGAAAGGACCATCTGTGCCTGTGTAGTTACTTCAACAGAGTCACGTTTATCTGTACAATTTTCGCAATGACCGCAATCTTCCGGGTTTTCTTCTCCAAAGTATCGAAGGATGAAGGCTTGCAAGCACCCTTCTGTAAAACAATAATCCTTCATCCTGTTCAATTTCTTCAATTCCTGGGATTGCCACTCCTGCGAGGGATTTGATTGATCAATCAAGAAACGCTGTATCTGCATATCCTGAGGGGAATATAAGAGGATACATTCACTATCCAAACCATCCCTCCCTGCACGGCCCGCTTCCTGATAATAACTCTCCATGTTCTTTGGAGTTTGGTAATGGATGACGTATCTAACATTCGACTTATCAATTCCCATCCCAAAGGCGGATGTTGCCACCATCAAGGGAACGTCATCACGAATGAATTGGTCTTGCTGTTCCGACCGGTCTTGTTCATTCATGCCAGCATGGTATCGACCTGTTTTGAATCCGGCTTTAATAAGCTTAGCATACAAGGAATCGACTTCTTTCCTAGTGGCTGCATATATGATACCCGATTCACTTTTGTTTTTCTCTAAATAGCGCATTAAAAACCGTCCGCGATTTTCTTCTTTCACAACGGAAAAGAACAGGTTATCTCTGGAAAATCCCGTTGATACTGTATGCTGCACTGATATTCCTAGTGACTGACATATATCATCGGTCACATGCGGTGTGGCTGTTGCCGTTAATGCCAGTACAGTGGGAGCTGATGGCATGTTTTTCAATAAGGTTTTGATTTTTAAATAACTTGGTCTGAAGTCATGTCCCCATTGAGATATACAGTGGGCCTCATCAATGGCAACCAATGAAATTTCCACATTAAATAGATCCTGTTGAAATGCAGGATTTTCCAACCGTTCAGGTGCAACATAAACCAGCTTATATCTACCGTGCTTAATATCGTTCATTCTATTGGATGATTCTAACCCAGAAATGGAGCTATTAAGAAATGTGGCATCAATTCCATTTTGTTCGAGGGCATCTACTTGGTCCTTCATCAAGGAAATAAGTGGGGATATCACGAGTGTTACACCTGGTAACAGAAGGGCTGGAATTTGGTAACATATTGATTTACCTCCGCCAGTAGGCATGATTCCCGCTGTGTTTATTCCTCCCAAAACCTGTTCGATAATCTGTTCCTGACCTTTTCGGAATGACTCATAACCAAAGTATTCTTGTAAATATTCACGTGCTTTTTCCATCAATTTATAACTCCTCCTATTTACCTTGTTAGGATTTATAAGGATCTATTTCTTTCATTGTACCTGCTTTTCCCGTGAACCAAAAGGACAAAAAAAGCAGACACATTATGTCTGTGTCTACTTTTTCAATATATAAACATGTTTTGTATGGTTTTATTAATTCAGGATTTGAACTTTGACGTTTTTAACGCCCCAATTCACGGCATCTTTTTCGTTAGGTACAAAAATGTCCACTCTATTCCCTTTGATGGCACTGCCTGTATCAGCTGCGGTCGCGTAGCCATAACCCTCTACATAAACTTTAGATCCAAGCGGAATGACTGATGGGTCCACTGAAATCACCTTTGCATTAGGATTAGCCTTCAAGTTAACTCCTGTGGCTGTAGTACCGCTGCAGCCTTGACAATCAGCCGTATAGGCAGTTGCTCTAACAGTGATTTCTTTTTCGATTCCTGCTTGATTGCTGGATTCATTGTTTGTGTCTGCTTTTTCTGATGATTCTGCTGGTTCCGATTGTTCAACCGGCTTTGTTTGTTCTGCTGGTTTCGATTGTTCCACTGGCTTTGATTGTTCTGCTGGTTCCGATTGTTCTGCTGGTTCCGATTGTTCTGCTGGTGCAGCTTGCTCAGATTCCTGCGCAGGCCCTACACTCGCAGCTTCGACTTTATTAGCTGCAGGTTTAATGACCAGTTTCTGACCAGGATGGATTGTATCTGAATTTAAACCGTTCCAAGATTTAATATCATTTACCGCTACATCATATTTGTCTGCAATTTCCGATAATGTGTCCCCTGACTTTACTTTATGATGCTCTTCTTGAGAAATATGTATGGTTTCTCCGGCATAAATCACGTCTGAAGACAAATTGTTCCAAGACTTAACATCTTCTATTGATACTTTATAAGTTTGAGATATCCCCCATAATGTGTCTCCATCTTTCACTTTGACATCTTCTGCTTGTACCGGAATTGTGAATGCACCGGATATTGCAGCCGCTGCCGCTAACGATAAGATTGATTTTTTCATATGTTGTTACCTCCTTGTGAGCTGCTTTATAAGCTACGAGTTAAATCTTAACATAGTTTTTTTCTATACAAAGAACAAACAGATAAAGAATAGATGACAAACATCACAGTAAGATAACGGGACTATAACAATAATTTATAATATTCTGAAAAAACATCATTTCCCATAAAATTTCCTTCCGAGACCAGATGAGTCATATTATGCATTACCCAGACATAAAAATTAAAGGCTATATCTTTACAAAGGAGGTATTTTTGTGACTCGCGAAAAGACTTTTACCTTAGTTAAGTCATATAAACCTTTCCATAGTAAATTCGATCCGTGCCCGCCTATTGGGAGAAAGTACTACAGGACACCTCCTAATTTGTATATTAATTTCCAACCGCCGAATTTGGAGCAGTTCACACCGGAGGAAGCTTTGAAATACGGGACACTTTGGAAATTCTTTTATGATTTTTATGATAATCCATATCGGGAAAGGGAGACATAAATGAATAAGAAACTGGATGATGAATATTATCAGTTGCTTGAGCAAATCCAGGCAGCGGATTTCGTACTTGTCGAGTTGACTCTTTATTTGGATACACATCCTAATGATCAGCAAGCATTACAGCAATTCAATCAATTTCATGAATACTCCAAACAATTGAAATCGGTTTTTGAGCCTAAATATGGTCCATTATTGGGTTTTGGAAACAATTCAGGCGGTGAAAATAAATGGGAATGGGGCCAAGGCCCTTGGCCATGGCAGGTATAAGGAGAGATTTCTATGTGGGTTTATGAAAAGAAGCTGCAATATCCAGTTAAAGTAAGAGACTGTAACCCCCGATTGGCAAAATATTTAATAGAACAATACGGGGGGGCTGATGGCGAGTTGGCTGCAGCACTCCGATACTTAAATCAACGATATACAATTCCCGATAAAGTGATTGGCCTGCTTACGGATATTGGAACGGAAGAATTTGCCCATCTGGAAATGATCGCCACGATGATTTATAAGCTTACAAAAGACGCCACCCCTCAGCAGATGGCTGCAGCTGGCCTAGGTGACCATTATGCCAATCATGATAGTGCCCTTTTTTATCATGACGCAGCAGGAAATCCATTCACTGCCACATATATCCAAGCCAAAGGCGATCCCATTGCAGATTTATATGAAGACATCGCCGCTGAAGAGAAGGCCAGAGCAACCTATCAGTGGTTGATCGACATCTCGGATGATCCTGATATCAATGATTCACTCAGGTTTTTGCGTGAGAGGGAAATTATCCATTCGATGAGGTTCAGGGAAGCTGTGGAGATTTTAAAAGAAGAAAAAGGTAAAAAGAAGTTTTTTTAATGAAATTCACATAAAAAAAGCAGCGGAGAAAATCCGCTGCCTTTTTCATTTACGGTCTGAAGAATATGTCCATCCATCTTCCTGGTAAATCTTTTCTTCCTTCATCAGTTTACCAAGAGCACGCTTGAACGCTCCCTTGCTTAAACCGAAGTGAAACTTAATATCATCAGGTGGCGTTTTGTCGCCATAAGGCATTGCACCGCCGCGATTCATTAAATAAGTGAAAATGACATCAGCATCTTCCCCCATTAAATCTTGTTTAAAGGGGATTAAAGAAACGTTAAGCGTTCCATCTTCTTTACTATCAATGACACGTCCTTCAACTAATTCACCAAGACGGGGCTCTTCCTTGCGTTCACTTTCGTGAATGAAACAGCGGTATCCTTCTTGTGAAATAAAGAAAGACCCAACCATTAGCAAACGATAGACATTTCCCTTAATACTGGTGTTTCGGACTCCTTTTAAAGGAGCTGTCACTGCAATCTCCTGAATTACATCTTCCGTTGCAAGTTTACCAAACAGACGATCATGACGATCTGTCTTCAGGGATACATATAGACGATCACCAACCTCAGGCCATAAACGATCAATATTCGGAAGGTCGTCCAGGGATACAAGAATATCTTTGGAAAGACCTATGTCCACAAAAACACCCAGTTTCCTTTTCACATTGACAACTTCCGCCCAGCCATATCGATCAATCTGAATTTCAGGTATCTTCATTGTCGCTGTTAGCCTTGCTTGTTTGTCATGGTAGATGAACACAGTTACTTCATCGCCAAGCTCAAGTTCCGTTCCTTCACTCATTTCATTATGATGAAGTAAGACATCTTCTGAACCATCCGTTAAAAACCATCCGAAATCAGCCTTACGTTCCACTTCTAACTCTACAGCCATGCCGGCCTGAATTTTTTGCATGTATAAAAATCCTCCTGTAACTTACCTTTACCTACAATTGTACCCAATTATTTATTTTTCCAACATATTTGAATTTATCATTTTTTTGTTGTTCTGTATACCTATTACGGTTTTTTATTTTTAATCCTTGTTTTCTTCATGGAATGCCTGAGGGATAAGAATCTGCCCTTGTTTACCATTACTTAACAAGGTATGCATGATCACTTTGGATAATTGGCTCGGTTAATACGGTTTAACTAAATAATCCTTTGCTCCCAAGGAAATTCCCTTCTCCCATTCGTCAAGTGCGGTCGATACAAAAACGGGAATCTCATTCAAGTCAGCAGATCCTTTTAATTCCCTCAGGAACTTCCAGCCGTCCATCTCTCCCTTCAAGAAGGATATCCAGTACAATGGCATCCGGAGGTGAGGTTTTCAGCTTTTGAAATGCCTTTCCACCACTTTTGAAATAGCTAACGTGGAAGCCATTGTCCATCAATTCATATTTTAGCAGTTCCGCTAAGCACAATTTATTTAAAATTTGTCATAAAGTTTACTTATTTACCTGACTTATCTTCTAAACCCGCAATTTCATACTCAGGTATTTCGATGATATAATTTAATGATCAACAGAAAGGAAAAAGAAAACATTCATGACAAAAAAATTGTATTACACATCCACAAAAACTTCCCAATGGGATACCAAAATTCAGGAGAGCTTTGAAGAAGATGGCTATTACTACATCACTCTTGAAGAAACCGCTTTTTATCCCGAAGGGGGCGGTCAGCCTGCAGATACTGGTTTAATAGAAGGAATCACCGTTCTTGACGTTAAAAAAGGCAATGATGGAAAGATTCTGCATAAGACGGAGAGAAGGCCAGATTCAGAAATCGTTCACTGTGAACTTGATTGGTCCCGCCGCTTCGATCATATGCAACAGCATAGCGGCCAGCATTTACTCTCTGCTGTCTGCAGGGAACTGTTCGACTCTAATACGGTCAGCTTTCACCTTGGAAAAGAATATTTAACGATCGATATAATGTCAGGATTTCAATGGACTGAAGTACATACGGTTGCTGCTGAAAAGCTAGTTAATCAATATATCATCGAGAATCGCGAAATACTTATCTATTACGTGACAAACGAGCAATTACAGACACTTCCTGTCGTCAAAATGCCTAAAGTTTCAGAGAATATCCGTATTGTTGAGATTGAAGGGATTGAATATAACCCTTGCGGTGGAACTCATGTAGGGCGTACCGGTGAGATTGGCTTAATAAAAATTTTCAAAACGGAAAAGCAGAAAGAACATACCCGTCTCTATTTTAAGTGCGGCTTCAGGGCATTGAACGATTATTCCGAAAGTCTAGGAATTCTTTCAGCATTATCGAATAAGTTCAATACCGGACGTACAGAGATTCTGAATAGGGTGGAGAAACTGGAGAATGACTATAAGCAGCTACTATCGGCAAATGAAAACTTAAAACTTGAAAATGCAAACTTTCTTGCTGACTCTCTGCTTGCAGAAAATGCAGGGGGATTCATCTCTCATATTTTCGAAGATAGCTCAATGAAAGAACTGCTTTACCTTGCAAATACGATTGTAAAAAAGGAAAAGGTTACCGTATTATTAGCATCACGTAAGGAGCAAAAGGTCATCCTTTCGCACAGTGGGGCCTTCCCCTTTCATTGCGGACAATATTTCAGGGCTGAACTCGCTTCGTATAATGGGAAAGGCGGAGGGAACGAACAGACTGCACAAGCAGGTTTTGCGTCACAAAATGACTTAATTGCATTTTACCAATACACAGTTGAAAAATTAGGCCATAACCCTGGTGTATAAAACCTTTGCGAAGTGGTTGAAGACATTCGTGATGAACACGGAAATCATGACTTCTCAGAATGAGAAAAGAGAGGACAAATTAAGTCCTCTCTCTATTTATTCATCTATTTTCAATTTCACTAATCCATGTTCTTCAATATGAAGATGATATTTTTCTTCGAGCTCCATGATACGTTTAAACGCTTCCTCCTGATTGTATTCATGTTTTTCCGACTCCTCGGCAAACTCTTTTCTAGCCAAATGGTAAGCAAGCTTATCCCTGAAAACTCCTTCTTCATACTCATTTATGACTTCATGAAGTTGCTCCTCCAATTCCCTGCTTAAATCAAAAATTTCATATTCCTTCACAAACTGTACTCCTTCCATGCCGAAATCTTTGGCAAAGGAATTGAGATACTGTTCCATCTCACTGTATTCTTTATTATCTTCAGTATCGGAAGCAACCCAATATCCGTACTGAACCATTTTGAATAATGTTTCATACTGTTTCTTGGTAAAATTGATTTTCATTGTCGATACTCCTTTTCCGGTTTCCTTACAACAAAAAGAATAAACCGCAATGGAACAAATGTCCAATGCGGTTTATTCTCAATCCAATATTTCCGTTACAGAAAAATAAGCTGCTTTTTCCGTATCTACGACATAATGGCAATCGCCTTTAACTAAATTATAAAAACGGTGCTTTTGAATATTTGAAATCATTTGAGTTGAGTCATCGCCCTCAACCTCATGCTCTAGTTCTTTGCCGCCCGGAAAATAAAAACTAACTTTCAATTTCATCTTTCTCATCCTTCCCCTCATCTGGTTGAATCACTCTTTTATTTCTTATCCTTTCTCATGCAGTTTTAAACATAAATAATATGCTTATTCACTTTTTCCATGATATTCTAGGGAAAAACGGAAATCAGAAGGTGTTTTCATGAAGATAAGGAAAGCTATAGAAGAAGATGTAAATGGAATAGCAAATGTACATATTAACAGCTGGAAAACGACTTATAAAGGAATCCTCCCGGAACAATATTTGTCCTCCATGAATCTGGAAGCCAAAAAGAAAAACTGGCTAAGAAATTTAAAGATGCTGCATAATGCCACCTTTGTAGCGGAAAGCGCCAATGGGGAAATCATCGGTTTCGCTGCCGGCGGGCCTGAACAAACGAATGATCCGCGTATTCAAGGTGAAGTATATGCCATTTATTTTTTAAAAGAATATCAACGACAGGGACTCGGCCGAAAAATGATAAAAGCTGTCATACATGAGCTTATTGAAATGGGACATAAGAATTTAATAATCTGGGCATTAAAGGATAATCCTTCATGCGATTTTTACAACACCCTTGGCGGTCAAGTTATAGCTGAAAAAACCGTTAAAATGGCAGGCATCGAGCTCATCGAAGTCGGTTTCTGGTGGGAAGATATTCAGGATATCCTTTTGCATTTGTAAGCGTATTTAGAGGAGGGTGGTTACACTCCACCCTACCCTTTCATGTCTCGATAAGAAAAGCATTTTTCTCATTACCTAAAAAATAAAGCCTGTGCAATGGCCTTGTCATTGTTACGTACAGCAATTTGATATCAAGTTCATTTCCATGGAAATACGCTTCTTCCAGGGATATTGCAAATACGACATCGAATTCGAGACCTTTCGCTTGATAAGAAGGAACAATCAACGTTTTATCCTTAGGGATGTTTCCCTCTTCATCTATTAAATGAAAGCCTTGATGGAATCCCCTTAGTTTCTCGTTTGCCAGTTTGCAATCTTTCATCGTTTTAGCAATAACGGCAAACGTTTTAAATCCTTCTTCTTTAAGGCTTGCAATAAGTTCGATAAGTTCTTCTTCCCAACCTTCCTTTTCAATGGAAATGAATTCCGGCTCTTTGCCATGACGGACTACAGGTTCAACTTCCGGGAAATCATATGTTAACAACTGAAGTATTTCATTAGCTTGTTTCATTATTTCAACAGTTGTTCTGTAGCTTTTTTGTAATTCGGTATACGTCGCCCGAGGGAAAATACGACTGTGAACCTCTTCCCATGTTTGAAGTCCGCGGTATGAATGAATGCCTTGTGCAAGATCGCCTACAAGTGTGAACATATCGGTATCCACTGCCGTCTTTAGTGCCTGTAACTGCATGAAGCTGTAATCCTGTGCCTCATCAATGACGACATTTTTTGCTTTGTTTTCTTTATCGATACCAAAAAGCCGCTCCTGAAGATATAATAATGCTCCTAAGTCCTCCATCTCGTAACTTTTAACAGAAAATAATTTATGATTATACTCACATAATACACTGGCATCTTCAACAGTAAGTTTACCGTTGCTGTAAGAGGCAAGACGCTCTGAATCTTCGTATAACTCCTGATAGTAATCCAGGAGACCTTTACTTTTGAATTGCTTAAAATACCCTTTTACGGAAGTACGGATTGCCTTTTGGATCTGACCTATCCTTTCCTCCTTTTTATCGAGGCATTTTGTAACAAAATCCTTACGAATGACTGGATCAATATTTTTATAGAGAGCTTTTTCAATTTTGGCATCATAAAGGTCAACAACACGTTCAAGCATTATTTTCTTTTTCAATTTCACTTCATTTTGTAAAATGGCCTTCAGTTTGTCCAGCCTGCTGTATAACGGTAAATACCAATAATCCTCTTCCAATAATCTAATGAACTTCTTTTTGGAATAGAGGCGATATTTATCACAATAAAAATCAGCATTCGGATGAAAACCCCTGAAAATATCCTTTACATATTCGTCCAATATATATTTAAAGACAGGGGAGCCCTTCAGACCTGATATCCAGACGGCCGATTTAATATCTTCATCATCCTTTTCCAGCAATCGAGTTAATTTATCATCCGCTACAAGCTTCACTTGCTTTCCAATCGCTGCCTGAACATATTCGGAAAATGTGAATTGTTTAACCTTTTCGACACCCAATTCAGGTAAAGCTTCAGATATGTAGTCAATGAAAACCCGGCTCGGAGCAAGAATCATTAATTGTCGCGGATCGAACAAGTCTTTATAGTGATAAATGAAATAAGAGATCCTATGTAAAGCAATTGTAGTTTTACCACTGCCCGCTGCGCCTTGGACAATGATAGGTTTATTCAAATCTGCACGAATGATTTTATTTTGTTCTTCCTGGATCGTGGTAATGATATCTGTCAATCGATTGCTGGAACTTTTGGAAAGGGATTCCTGCAATAATTCATCCGTTGTTGTCAAATCAACGTCCCTTATCTCCTCCAAGACACCTTCTTCGATCATTAGCTGTCTTTTTAAAGTGATGTTCCCGCTGAATGTCTCTCCTTCCGCTTCATATTCTATTTCACCAATCCGTCCCTCATAATAGAGGTTTGCAATCGGGGATCGCCAATCGACGATGATCTGTTCCTGGCTTTCCCTCTGATAAAGCGATGTTTTCCCGAAATAAAGGACTTCGCCTCTATCACCGTCATTCCTTTCAAAGTCCACTCTTGCAAAGTAGGGCTTTTTACTTGCTTTGCGTAAACTTTCAAGTTCGGTTTTGGACATCTCAAAAAAGTTGGCCGTCGTCAGCAACTGTGAATATAAGCCTGATTCAGACCAATCGGCATCGCCAAAAGCTTCTTGCATATTCCGCTGAAATTGATCCTTGCTTGTTTCTGATGTTTTGATGACTACATCGATATAACGTTTCGTAAAATCCAGCCGCTGCCGTTCCTGTTCAAAATCAGGGTGATTACCCAATGAAACCACTTCCCCTTCCTTATTTAGTTATCAAACTCATTACAATGCCGATGCTAAGACGAAATGGACATTTATACTATCAGAAAAGCCAATGGTTGACAAATCTGGAGACATAGAATTATATAGTTAAAATTTACCTTTCATGATATTTCATATAATTTGAAGAATACACTAAATATTCCAGATTGGATTTTGCTATAATATGTTGACTTATGAAGGAGCTTCCAAAATGCCTTCAGGAGGAAAATCATTGAATACTTTTTTTACCATTCTGGGAATAGGAAGTTTATTTCTATTTCATCATATGGATATCACATTATCCGATGCAATTATGTTAATGACAATCATACTATCCTCTTTATACATCATGATATGCAATGAATTGATTGTATATCAAAAAGATGTCAAACCCATCAAGCACCATGGAACGAATGAACCCTACCCTGCTCTTCCTTCAAACCTCCTATACGACTGCACAGAAGTTTCCGTTGTTAGTAAGTAGACGAAGCCTGATATTGCATTACTTAGGGGCTACCATACCTTCCGTCTTACTTGTTATCTTATTTATATATTGGGAAAGGCTGCATTTCAGGTATTTTAGTGCTATTGGGATTGATCATAAGTGTAATTATGTCTGTGATGCGGGCTTTATTTGGCTTTTTCTTATCCATGAAAGCCATCCGCCCTAAAAAGGAATACGATCAAATAAAGATGGCCCCGGTAAAAGGGGCGGACATCATAGAAATATAAAATATGGGCGGGGAATTACTATAGCTGAGTCCGGGCGTTAGGCATCATCATGAAAGGTATGATGGATTGGGATACCTTTATTCGGTCGCTCATCATGATTCACTGGTAATGATCAGCACCTCCATTAGGGTAAAGTGCTCGATTATACCTTTCTTCTACAATTGTCATCATCTCTTAACATAAATAACGCTAATTTAATGTTTTATTGGAAACTCACATTATATACTTAAATTACAATTAAATAATTTTTTTAAGAAAGTGGGTACTGTCATGGAAATAAATGAAAGACAACCAATGCTATCCCCTAAATTAATCCATGAACTTGAAATTTTATCATCCAAAACAAATATGCCTATCTCTGAAATATTGGAAATATCTGTAGTGTCACTGCTGGAAAAGGTGAATAATACCAAAGAACTGAATGTTGGACTTAATAATAAGGAAATGATTTTAAGAAATAAAATCATTATCAATCAAAATAAAGAGGTTTTGAATAACCAAAGCACTTGACCATAAGGTGAAGTGCTTTTTGCTTCCTAACTGCTACTGTTTTAATGGATAAAATATTCTATCGTGGTTTCCAATGTAATATTTCTTAAAATAGCCCCAATAAAGTATTCTGCAAAATTCCCTATGATGAAGATACCATGTACGGTTCATGAAAAAATCATATCGGTTAGAATGTGTAATTACGCATAAAAAAAGCAGCTATTAACTGCTTTTCAAAAGGAGTGCTATCTAAATGTTAAACAAAGTTGATTGGAACGGGTGTGCGAGACTCTTGCTTAGATTAGCGCGTCCAAGCGAGTGCCCTCCGTTCCAATCAACAATAGATTTTTACAAACCCTCAAAAAACTATAGACAAACTTGATTCTCCAAGTTTGCCTACAGTCTGAAACAGCTATTAAACTCTAATCAATGAATCATGGTTTATTTGATGTCACGTATGTACCAGCTATGAAATCATGTATCGCTCTATGGTCTTTCCTTAGGCCGACCATGAATGCACTAACAATAAACCCTATCCCCAATGTAATGGCATAAACCAAAGCAGCAACTAAATACCTCAATAGCATTGTGCCTATTCCTAATTTTTTGCCGTCCATCCTTACTATGCGTATTCCCATAATCCGTTTACCTACTGTATAGCCATACCATAATATCGGGACAAGCAGCATGTAAAGAAAGTCGAAGAACGTTGAAAAGTTTTCATTTTCCCAATCTCCAGTAATCAACCCGAAAATTATCGCTAATGGTAAAGATACTATTATGCCATCCAATAATCCTGCAAAAAAACGTTTCCAAAAACCTACTGAATCACTCATTTATGATCCTCCTGTCTTGTTAGTTACAGTTACCTATATTACCAATTAAAAGGTTGAAAAGTAATGAGTCTTTATGCCTATAAATTTCTTCTGTGAAAAAATAAAACATACTTTATACGCGACATTTTAAAAACAAAATTAAATCCTTGTGTAATTTTTGCTTATAAACGTTTGTTTTTGCTAATCTGCCTTTAATTTTCATAAGAAACATAAGAAATAAGATACAATTTAACGAACGGCATTTAAAAAATTATTGAACATAAACTGCTGTTTGTGTGAATCAGCGTATAACTAATGAAACAAAGTGTTGGACACGTTGAAACAAAAGTATTTTGGAGGAATGTAAATAAATGATTACAGTAAATAATGTTGGTTTACGCTATGGCGATCGTAAACTGTTTGAAGATGTTAATATTGGAGTAAAACGCTGATTCTACGCTGTGCAGTTTACGCTCTTGTTTACGGTGTATCGTAAACTATATAGGGAGCGTAAATATTATGAAAAGGACTCGCTTTTTAACTAAGGATGAACAACAAAAGCTTAATTCAGTAGATAAAAAGGTACATTACGTTACCGATTGGACAAGTGCTATGGAAATGTTCTTAAAGGATTGCGAGATAAGAGGTTTACGAGAATCAACTTCTTTCTATTACGTTAAAGAAACTCGCATGATATTTCGTTACTGGGAAGAACAAGAACTAGATATCTCACCAGATCAATTAACTAGTGAACACATCACCGATTTAATTCTCTACATGAAAAACAAAAAAGAGTTGTCTCCTTCTAGTATTACCATTCGTTTAAGAGCATTTAAAACAGTACTCAAATGGCTTTATGACAATAAAAAAGTACCAATTAATGCTGGTGATGGCGTAAAGCGCCGTAATTGTTCAATGAGAATGAGATAGAAAATAATACTTGGATAGGCGTTCGAGATACGGCTATTTGCCTTGTGTTACTTGAATGTGGTCTGCGTCAAAATAAAATATTAAATTTAAACGTCTTTGATATGGTGTTTGAGCAAAATTATATTATGGTTCGCCATACAAAAACATACCATATGAGAAAAGTACCGATTACTCATCGGACTAAAAATGCTATACGAAGATGGCTTACTGTCCGTGGTGAAAGCAAATACTCGCAACTATTTATTAATATTGCTGGTAACCAACTCACTAATCGTGGTTTATATCAACTAATTGAAAAATATGGGAAACGAGCTAAGGTTGAAGGAATTCGTTGTAGCCCCCATACTTTTAGACATACATGTGCAAAACTCTATTTAAAAAATGGCGGCGATTTATTCAGTTTACAGGCGATATTAGGTCACATGAACATCGAACAAACAAAACGCTATGTGACCCTCAATCATGATGACGTTGCAGATTTACATGCTGAACATAGTCCGTTAAAAGCATTATGGAAAAAATAATATTGAATATTAGGTAGTCATCTTGACTGCCTTTTTTCTTTGGAGAAAACACTACTCAACCATACTAGATCCCAGTTCAGTGATAACCTCAGAATGTTGGTTTAGAGAGCCTAAACATCACGCTTAAACTCTCTAATTTAAACTTCTTCTATTTGGCATCCGGGAACATTCTTTGTGCCATATCACCAAACTCATCAAATATTCCGCTAATCGGCTTTCCATTTTGAATATCGTTGACATATCCTTTCATACTTTTAACAAAGTCTGGATTTGCAGAGACATAAACATTGTCTGTACCTTCATCCTGTTTTTTTACTTGATCAACAATTTTCTTTTCTAAGTCATTTGTCAGGTTCTTGTCATTTGTCAGATTCACTGCAACGTATGCGTTATTATCTGTAATTATGACAGAGGCGCCCTCTACATCCTTCAAATCCTCTAGCTGATCTGCTACTTCATCAGCCACGCGCATTTTATTATCATTGTCATCATTGCTTAATTGCCTTGCATTGTAATCGTTGTCGCCGTTTCTGTCATTTACATTCAAGGTATTGGCATTATTTTTATCGCTTCGAGTATTCATTCCTACATTTTTTCCATTATCATTATCATCACTTGTCCCACAGCCGGTAAGGAATAGAGCAATCAAGGCGCTTGTTAAAAATGTGTATTTCATGTTAGTCACTCCTTTAAAATTAGATACCTTAGTACTATCTGCTGTATTTTCGAGAATATTCATAAAAAAACACTTTAAGTTAAACTATACCCCGGATAACGAACACACATAAAAAAGTGTCCCTTATCCTGGTTTTTTAATGTTCAATAGATGTAATGGTTATGGACGGAGGGTTTCTATGAGTAAGAATTTATACATTTTCCATTTAAAGCACCCGATTACTCAATTCCCTCCTTTATTCTGCAATTCATCAAATCTTTACATGATTAATACATTTATTGAACTTATCTATTTTATAATTAAATTACAATTTAATAATTCACATCATATGGAGGGTACAATCATGGAAATAAATGAAAGGCAACCATTTGAGTCTTTTTTATCTCCTCGTCAACTTACTGAGCTAAAAATCTTATCTACTAAAACAAACATAGCTTTCCATGAATTATTAGCAATGCCATCAATAGTCTCACTTCTAGAGAAACTGAACAATACTACCGAACTAAATGATGGGCTTAATAATAAAGAAATGATATTAAGAAATAAAGTTTTCATTAATAAAAATAAAGAAGTATTAAATAAGACACAAAAAGCACTCGACCATTTAGGCTGAGTGCTTTTATGATTGATGAGTTCCTCGCGTTAAATATATTTACTCTTATCAAGAACTTTAAAATAAACATTTAAAATTTCATCATACGGTTCAAATCCTTCTTGTATTTTGAACGATGAACTGAAGGACTAACTAAAGTTATAAATACACTCTATGAAGAGTTAAACAGAGTGGATCGAGAGAAGACTGCATTCGGAAAACCTAAACAGCGAAAATTATTAGATATGATATAAAAAAAGAGACTTTTATTAGCCTCTTTTTTGATTATAAATGTTGGTTTTTGCTAATGAACCTTTAACTTTTTGCATAAATAAGATACAATTTAAATGATGCACAGTTTAAAACATACAAGATCGTAAACTGCTGTTTGTGTGAATCAGCGTATAACTAATGAAACAAAGTGTTGGACACGTTGAAACAAAAGTATTTTGGAGGAATGTAAATAAATGATTACAGTAAATAATGTTGGTTTACGCTATGGCGATCGTAAACTGTTTGAAGATGTTAATATAAAATTCACGCCTGGTAACTGCTATGGCCTGATTGGGGCGAATGGTGCGGGTAAATCCACTTTCTTAAAAATCCTTTCAGGTGAAATTGAAGCGCAATCCGGTGATGTTCATATGGGACCTGGCGAACGCCTTGCCGTTCTAAAACAAGATCACTTCGCTTATGAAGAGGAAGAAGTCCTTAAAGTTGTCATTATGGGACATGAAAGATTATATGAAGTCATGCAAGAAAAAGATGCCATCTATATGAAGGAAAACTTCACGGACGAAGACGGAATGAAAGCTGCCGAACTTGAAGGTGAATTTGCCGAATTAAACGGCTGGGAAGCTGAACCTGAAGCTTCAATCCTCTTAAAAGGCCTAGGCATTGCAGAAGACCTGCATACAAAGAAAATGGCTGAATTGAACGGTGGCGACAAAGTTAAAGTATTACTTGCCCAGGCACTATTCGGTAAACCGGATGTTCTTTTACTGGATGAGCCTACCAACCACTTGGACTTAAAAGCGATCAAATGGCTGGAAGAATTCTTGATCAACTTTGAAAACACTGTTATCGTAGTTTCCCATGACCGTTACTTCCTTAACAAAGTTTGTACACATATTGCGGATCTTGATTTCGGTAAAATCAAAGTTTATATCGGGAACTATGACTTCTGGTATGAATCAAGCCAGCTTGCCCTTAAACTTACTCAAGATGCCAATAAGAAAAAAGAAGAAAAAATCAAAGAGCTTCAAAATTTCATCGCTCGATTCAGTGCTAATGCATCCAAATCTAGCCAAGCAACATCCCGTAAGAAATTATTGGACAAAATCAGCTTGGATGACATACAGCCTTCTTCGCGCCGCTATCCATATGTCGGCTTTACACCTGAGCGTGAAATCGGGAACGATCTGCTTCGTGTCGATGGAATCTCGAAAACGATCGATGGCATAAAAATATTGGATAACGTCAGCTTCACGATGAATAAAGGCGACAAGATTGCATTTGTCGGTAAAGATGAGATTGCTAAAACAACAATGTTCAAAATCTTGGCAGGTGAAATTGAACCGGATAGCGGTTCATTCAAATGGGGCGTTACGACCTCTCAGGCATACTTCCCTAAGGATAATGCTGAATTCTTTGAAGGTGTCGATTTAAATCTTGTCGATTGGCTCCGTCAATATTCTCCTAATGACCAGAGCGAAAGCTTCCTGCGCGGTTTCTTGGGCAGAATGTTATTCTCTGGCGATGAAGTAACGAAAAAGGCAAGTGTACTTTCAGGGGGCGAAAAAGTCCGCTGTATGCTTTCTAAAATGATGTTAAGTGGTTCTAACGTCCTAATGCTTGATGAACCTACTAACCATCTGGACTTAGAGTCGATTACGGCATTAAACAACGGTTTGATCAGCTTTAAAGGATCGATGATCTTCTCTTCTCATGATCATCAGTTCATCCAAACTGTAGCGAACCGAATCATTGAACTTACACCAAAAGGTACAGTCGATAAGCAAATGAGTTATGATGAGTACCTTGAAAATAGCCAATTGCAAAAACAAGTGGCTGAAATGTACAAATAATACTTTTATGAAAGCACATCCTTATTGGATGTGCTTTTTTCGTTCCCGATTCTTCTGCCTGCCTTTATTTCATACCTTTAATACATTGAAGGTATAAAAAACACGCTGCATTAAATATAATAATATTCCCCGAAAGATGAGCACTGAATAATTTTATCGATAAAAAGGTATATTGGTAAGGAAGGAGTGAGTTAGAATTGGATGGTCTTACAGTGAAAAATATTTTTGATGATACAGGATACCTTTTTTTATATGATAAATTCAGTTATCATTTTTATGTATCCGGCTTGTTCGACTTAGTCGATCAAGAAAAAATAATCTCGGATTTTTTAAATTCTTATGGATTCGATGATAAAAATCCTCTCTTTTTTGACGACTTTTCCTTTTATTTTAATTGCTTTCATTATTCCCAGCAAAAACAAAAGATGATAAATTACTTGAAAACCGAGTATGACGAACATATATGTTAAGTATAAAGGCCAGATAAACTGATCCTGCCTTTAAACGAGCACTATTCAAAAAAAAGATAAGAGCATATAAATTTTATTATAAGTCAAGGTTATGATGAAATGACTTGATAAAAAGGAAGTAATATATAATGTCACACATTATATAAGGTAAAATAAAAGGATAGATAAAGTCAGAACTTTATCAGCTTTATCTATCCTATTTTGTACTACATATGACCTTATTTACTACAACAACAACATTAAGATTTAACTACAATAAAATGAGAATTTCGTTATTCAACAAATGCGCCCTATTACGGAATAACTCATTAAAGAATGCTGCTCCGTGTATTCCTCTTTTCTGACGAATATTGCACCTGTTAGTTAATTACCCTTCATGTGAACGATTTCAATCATGGGCAACATTTATGAATGGCTACTGAAGCTACCCCACCACAAACAATAATAAGTGCTTTTCCCATTCTAATCTCCTAACTAAATAGATTTTGTAAATGAAAGAGGGAAGTCAATAACAAATTAACTAGCAGTGCATCAACTTATTAGGATGCTTTAGAAAACAAATGAATGCAATGTCTCTGCTTATCAATCAGCCTATTCAATCCATTTAAGTCTTTGATGCAATAATCCATCGGAGCCTTTATTTTCTCCTGTGACAAAGTCAGTCATATGGTAGGTTAAATACCCTCCGTACTTGCTTTTGGTGTTGAGCAAAAGCTCATCAACATAATGGATACCTAAAGAAAGGTCATCCAGGATTATGCTGGCCATAGCAGCATAAATGCCACAAGCAACTTGGAAGTACGTGGCGTTTGTTTTGAATTTCGGATATATTTCACTACTTTTCATCACATTATATATATACTTTTCGCTATCCTCGTAAACTAATAGGACACCAACTAGGTCTTCACCTTCAATTTCACCTACATCTGGATCAAGCAATTGTTGATTCCAATCCCAGAGAACGTCTACATTAGCCAAATTATTTCGGATTGATTCCGTTGTATATTCATTAACACGATAAATAAACCCCAATTGCATATCAAATAATTTACCTAATGTAATCACTTCTTCATGTGGCATTAGACAACCATAAAACTCTTTTTGCCCTAACCTTACTTTATACTCCATTGCATAAACTTCTTCATAAAAATATTGTGGCAAATGATGATGGACAAACATAGGGTAGCTTAATATCGCTTCATCCAGGAAGCATTCGACCGACCAAGAAGTATAGAGTGTGTTAGGTTTGATTAACGTTTTGTCTTTAAAAAAGGAATCGTCATGCTCCACAATGTAGCAGGCTAATGGTTTTTGATCCGGATTTTCGTTTATGAGTTTTATGGCCATCCATTGCACTACGCCAGGATTCATCCCCGAGCCAACAATCGCCTTTATATTGGTAAGATTTTTTTTGCTATCTTCAAATCTAATATATCGCTCTGTCAATGGGAAACCATATAGACTTTCGTCCTCATCAACCTCGGTATTCTCGAGGGCAGAATTGACGTAAAAAACATCTAATTCGTTACAGCATTTCATCATCTCAATTGTATCGGCCCATGAAACATCAATGACTACTTTCGTTTTTGTCTTTTTTAAATGTTTCTGAAAGTGACTTAAAACTGCGAGGTCAAGCTGGTAAATTTTTATTTTATCGGCAAGATTAGGGAATAATTGGTCGTAATACTCTTTATCCTTTTGTTTAACATCAATTAGGTGAAGCTGGGAAGTGCTAATGATGGAGTACATAGGGTCATTTTTATCTTGGGCGGATTGATTTAGAATGGCCAATACCGCTTTTGCAACACCTCCACTGCTGCCTAATATAGAAATGGACAATGAACTTGTCCCATTTAACATTTCATCACTCCTTTCGCCAATTAATGCTGCACGTGAAACATGTGCAAGGATTTCTTAAACAATATATGATTCTAATGATCGCTACGTATGTGCTTCTGTCTATGAATAAGAGAGATGTTAGAATTAATAATATGAGATTTAGAAAAAGTGCTTTTTCAACTAAGGTGGCAGTAGTTAAATAGAAAGGGGTTATACCATTGAAGAAACATATTTTGAAGGTGTATTCGGCATTCAAAAGATATCGTTTATGGCAGGATGATTTTTGAATGTAAAAAAGCTCCCGATTGTGGAACAAAAATAAAAGAGCTTTCTCGTTTTCCAGGGGGACATTCCGCTGATTGAACTTGGATAAAATACGCGAACGACCGGTCACTTAAACGAAACTGCTGTATATAGTAATAGTAAGTTTTGAGAAAGGGTGAACAGAATCGATGATACATCCAGATACCGAGATTCGGTTTGTCAATGAAAAGATTGGTGTGGGTGTTTTTGCCACAAAAATGATCCCCAAAGGAACGATCATCTGGGCATTGGATGATTTGGACATCATTCTCGAGGAAGATGAAATTGAATCGCTTGATCTCGTGCGAAGGGAAATCGTCTATAAATATGCCTACCTCAACGATGACGATAACTACGTGCTGTGCTGGGATCATGCCAGATACATGAATCATAGCTTCAGTCCAAATGTGGTATCGACGGTCTATGAGATTGAATTGGCGTCGAGGGATATTCTTCCCGGAGAGCAAATCACATGCGACTATGCTACGCTCGGGTTAGACGAACCTTTTGAGTGTGAACCGGAGGAAGGGACTTCTAGCACCGTAGTGATGCCGGATGATTATCTGTATCGCTACAAGGAATGGGATGAGTTGGCTAGGGAGGCATTCAAACAATTGAATCAAGTAGACCAGCCGTTGCGTCATCTGATTCGACCGGAGTTCGTCGACAGGGTAAACGCGATCGCAGAGGGAAGTGCCGAGCCGGATTCCTTTCTTACGCTCTATGAAGAGGAGTAAAGGCAACTAAACAACCACCAGGACAGACGGTTCTGTTGGTTTGTCTATGTTCATTTAACCAGCTTTTTTTGGCGATCTAGCAAGATGGAACATGAATCATCAGCGTGAGGGTTTAATACCCAGAAAAGACCGCACCTCTGGCCAAGGTAGAGAACTTACCTCTGTCAAGTAGACAGTGCTAAAAAAGACTATGCAGCCACCGTGATTCGGTATTCTACTGGAGCACGGTGGTTTAGTCGTTTTTGGTATCACTTATAATAGTAATGATACATATATGTTTCTATAGCTTGTATTAACTCTTCCTCTGTTTTACAATCAATTTGATACAACATTTCTGTTTTAAAATGTGAAAAGAACGATTCTACACAGGCATTATCGAGGCAGTTTCCTTTATTACTAACTACAGGAATGCTAAACGACCCTTTAGCTTTCCATATATGAAAAAAGAACCTCTAGTAATATACTAAAGATTCGGGATTAATAAATATATTGTAACTTTAATTAGTTAAATGAAAGTAATTAAGTTAGTATATTTCCATAATACGAGATAAACGAATAGAGAAAATCTTTTGATTTTCATCCTTTAAGGAAAGGGTTTGTTCATTGAGGTTAAGTTTATGCAATTGACCCTTACATGTTTTTAATACTCCTTCTTTATAATAAATGATGGTCGTTATGCCCTTTTTTTTCAACGATTTCAAGATCATCTGATTATCTCCTTTCTGTCTATTCAAATATTTATTAAAAATTGTATGATAATTGGTGCAATACTATGAAATCAGTTAAGATATGTATATTATATAACGAAAATCGTAAGCGTTTTCATTGTTGTTGTGAACAATTTGTGAAAGTTTGAACATTAGAATATTTTAGGAAAATCAGAATAGGCTCGGAAATGGTAAAATCCATGATGAAAAAATGAATATTAAGTGAATCGACTTTTAGACTGAAAATTACTTAACGTATTATATCCCCGTTTTGTCGGCAGACTCCCTTATAGATTTTCTAGTCCAGAAAGAATTAAATTTCCCATTTTATCCAAATCATCATTTGGACTATACGGTACTTTCGTTAGCCACTGATTTACCTGATTAAGATTTGTACTTTTATCGTCCGCTACCTGGTATAGAACCCATACCTCAGGACCGGATCGATTGTCCTTGAACCTCTTTTGTTTAGAATATGATCAGAACGGTTGTTGGGCCTAAATAAAATCTATGTAATTACTTTCTGAAGGAGTTGTTTATATGAGTGAGCTTCCCCCACTAACTTCGTAATAGATTACACGCTCTCATAATATTTGTTGCTTCTTTAAGCAAATTTCTAATAAAGTCTCTGCCGCCATCGCTTTCACGAATTGGTCCCATTGGTGCACACATAAGTGTCGTAACACCTAACACAAAAAATATACTTGTCATAATTATTGCTAATCCTAGATAAGTACTTATTTTAGTGTGTTCATTTAAAAATAAGCCCCCCAAAATCATTCCAAATATAGGAACTAATAAAGTAACGCTTACTATCCTGGTTGGACCCACATTTTTTTTAAGATAAAAATAAAGAAGATAAGCAATACCAGTGGAAAAAAAAGCTAAACCTAAAACTGAAAAGGTTACTGTTAAATTTGGTAACCTTCGAATATGAATATTCCATAGAGTTCACAGAAATATGACGAACATATTTATTAATTATATTAGGGCAGACTTTTTTAAACGAAAACGATTCAAAAAAAGGTAAGAGCATACAAGTAGCTCTTACCTCCTTAAAATTTCCCCTGTTACTCTTCCTTGCCTGCTGCCATATTCATGTTCGCTTCGATATTCTCCTGGCTGATGGTGGTAAATGGTAAATTTCGCTTTCCTGAGAAATTCTCAAGCAAGTCTTTGACATCAATTCCCGACGATGCCATTAAATCCGTTGCATACCCAGTCACTTTATTAGCTCCGCCATTCACACCGCTTCCACCTGTATCCACTACAGTGATCTAGTCGATATTACTAAGCGGGCTTGCCACTTGTACGCAAATTAACCCCCGTCCAACTTTTTAAAACTGGTAACAGTGGTAATTGCATAAACCATTTAGGTATTTCGATTATAGTTTTACCTCAAACATGATTTGCTATTAGACTTATCGCAGAGTTGACACAAACTGTGAGGCAAAAAGCCCTCATTCAGAGGCCTTGGAAGGATTCGAAATCCGATTTAAGGGAGAAAAATTCTCTCTTTTCGTGCTACCTTAAAATTTTTTCCTTCAATCGAAAAAATACTATGAATTACATTCCAACTGAAATGTAATCCATAGTTCCTTAAGTTAATCACATTATTTACCAAAGCGATTTTGCCTCGGAATCTACACTTTTACAGTCAATTATATCTATGCACTTTCTTCTTTTAATTTCTCCTCCTGCGAAAGAGCACTACCCGCTGTAAATTCTTCTAAAGCATGCATGGCAAACCTCGCGTTGGGATAAGTGATCGAACCGCCACCAATCACACCAATTTTTAGGGTTTCAATGATTTCATCGATGGTTGCCCCGGCATTTAAACAGCCTTCCATGTGATTGCAAATGCATTCATCTCAGCGGCTGACTATTGATATGGCTAATCACATAATGGTGTACTTACCCTAACTGGCGTTTAAATTGTTTACTGGCGAAGAAGTAAGCGATGACCATGATGCCGACGCACCAGGCAAGCGCGATCCAGATATCTTTGCCAACAGACCCTTCATACAAGAGGGCACGAATCGCATTCACGATTGAAGTCACGGGCTGGTTCTCAGCGAACGCACGGACAATTTTAGGCATGGTTTCGGTGGGGACAAAGGCCGAACTGATAAACGGCAGGAAAATCAGCGGGTATGAGTAGGCTGTCGCCCCTTCCATAGACCCCGCTGTCAATCCGGGAATGACAGCCAGCCATGTCAGCGCCAGCGTAAACAGCCCGAGTATCCCAGCTACCGCGAGCCAATCCAGGATATCAGCGTTGGAACGGAAGCCCATCAAGAGCGCGACGAGGATAACCACCACGACAGTAAGCGCATTGGAAACAAGCGAGGTCAACACGTGAGCCCACAATACCGACGAGCGCTTGATGGGCATGGTAATGAAACGCGCCATCAGCCCGCTCTTTACATCCGTAAACAGCCGCACGGAAGTGTAAGCGACACCGGATGCGATAGCCATCAGCAAGATTCCCGGCAATAAATAATTGACGTAGTTGTCCGTGCCTGTCTCTATGGCGCCGCCAAATACGTAGACAAACAGCAGCAGCATCATAATCGGCGTAATCGCCACCGTGATAATTGTATCCGGGCTGCGCATGATGTTGCGCATTAAACGCCCTAGTAGTACCCCTGTTTTGCTTTTCATTTACATCTCCTCCTTTTTGCCGATGATTGCGAGGAAAATTTCCTCCAATGTCGGCTGCTTCTCGATGTACTCCACTTTCGCTGGCGGGAACATCTCCTTAAGTTCGGTAAGGGTACCGGTCGATATGATTTTTCCGCCATTCAGGATGGCGATACGGTCCGCCAGTTGTTCGGCTTCCTCCAGGTACTGGGTCGTAAGCAAGATGGTTGTGCCGCCGCCGGCAAGCTCCTTGACGGTATTCCAGACTTCAATCCGCGCTTCGGGGTCAAGCCCTGTCGTCGGTTCGTCGAGAAAAATGACTGCTGGCGTCCCGATCAGGCTCATGGCGATGTCAAGCCGGCGCTTCATCCCGCCGGAATATTTGTCCGCCCGGCGGTTGGCCGCATCGGTCAGGCTGAATCTTGCAAGCAGATTGTCAGCGACTTGAGCGGGATTGGAAACTCCCCGCAACTTGGCGATCATCATCAGGTTTTCCCGCCCGGTGAGCATGCCGTCTAAAGCTGCGAACTGCCCTGTCAGGCTGATGCTCTGGCGAACATGATCCGGTTGACGCTGGACGTCAAAGCCGCAAATACCTACTTCGCCGCCATCGGCCTTCATCAGTGTCGAGAGGATGTTGACCGTCGTCGTCTTGCCCGCTCCATTTGAGCCCAGCAGTGCGAAAATTTCGCCACGCCGCACCTCAAAATCCACCCCCTTTAAGACCTCCTTGTCTTTAAAGGATTTTTTTAACCCTTTTACAGAAATCGCTGCATTGCTCATACTTTTTTCCTCCTTATAAATAGCGCAGCAAGGCCGCTTGCGAGATCCATAATTATCCGGTCGAGCGCCTTGCGGAGCTAGATTGCCTATACTCTTCTATTTAGTCTGACTGATAATCAGTATTACTTATTACCGAGGTGAAAATATAACTGAATAGCGAAGGTGGCAATTCACATTTGTAACCAGCTATTCAGTCAGTATTATCTATTGAATTTATTTTTTCCCAATCGCTTCATGATACTTTGATTCAAATCTTCACGATACTTGGCGACATAGGTTTTAGCGTTTGCCACTAGTTCGTCGGCAAAGGACGCCACGTCGTCCCCAGTGATTTCCAGCACTTGTCTGCCTTCCGCCGCACCGGCTTCGAACAACTCGATTAATTCATACTGCATATGCAGCATATCCATCCCGTTGCCTGCTGAGAAATTCCACATGTAGTTTTGAATTTTCTTAAATACAAACTGGTAGTCCTCTGGCAGGGCTTCAACCCGTGCCATCATCATTTTATACTCTTTTTTATCACCAATCATTTTTTTGAACAATTCCATCATGTTATTTTTCCTCCTTTTTTATAAAGCTGAACAAGTCACTCCAAAAATATCGTACGGAATATCTTATGAAGCTAGATTGACTTTAAGACGTTGATTTTCGACGATACAAAATCCCATTTTTTCCAAAATAATTCAAGTTCCTGGCGGCCAGCCTCATTAAGTGAGTAAAACTTGCGGGGCGGACCCATATCTGACGGTTTCTTCTCTATGTTCACCAGTTTTTTCTTTTCTAATCGCACGAGGATGGTGTAGACCGTCCCTTCTACGACTTCAGTAAACCCAAGCTCGTTCAGGCGTCGGGTAATCTCGTAGCCATATGTTTCATGGCGGCTGATGATTTCCAGCACGCAGCCTTCCAGTGAACCCTTCAGCATTTCAGTTAAATTTTCCATGTTCAGAGCCTCCTCTATTTTGTGACTTATATACTTAGTATTGAGGGAAATTTTTACTGAATAGCTATTGGGAAATCACGCTATTTAGTATTACTTATTACTTCTAAACTGTAACACCGAGTAGCAGAAGTGTCAACTTTTTCTTAAAAATATTTTTGCAACTTCACTATTCAGTGCTGTTGGTATCCAGTGTTACTTACTACAGGGTATGCTGTAACACGTAGTATGGTGACTGTCAACTTGATTTTTTATTTTTTTAAAAACCAGCTATCCCCATTGGATACAGATGATTTCTTTTATGGAGCCTTTACTTCCTCCTATGCTTCTTTCACAATGATCACACCGCGGATCATTCCCATCCAGCAGCTGCACATGTAGGTTCCCGGTTTCTCTGGTGTGAAAACGATGAGGTTTTCTCCTACTTCCAGAGACCAATTCCTTCCGAAGAAATGTTAAAGAGTATTCCCGAAATGAAAGAAGAACTTCATAGACCCATGCTCTTAATAATCTTGGCAGAAAAGTAAATGTTTATTATGGTTTCTGCAAGATGTGGGGACGTTTTTCTTTTTGGGTTCACGGGAGCTTTAGTAAAATAACTGAGGATTATTAATGTAACTCCTTCGCGTTCTTCACTTTTCCACTAACTATAGGAGCTTCATAAGAAGCCCTATCATAATTTTAAATTCTTATGGCTTCGATGATAGAAATCCACTTTTTTTGACGACTTTTCCTTTTATTTTAATTGCTTTCATTATTCCCACCAAAAACAAAAGATGATAAATTACTTGAAAACCGAGTATGACGAACATATTTGTTAAGTATTAAAGGCCAGCTAAACTGATCCAGCCTTTTTTAAACGAGCACTATTCAAAAAAAAGGTAAGAGCATATAAGTGCTCTTACCTTTCTTCATTTTATTTTTCTCTGTTACTCTTCCTTGCCTGCTGCCATATTCATGTTCGCTTCGATATTCTCCTGGCTAATGGTGGAAAATGGTAAATTTCTCTTTCCTGAGAAATTCTCAAGCAAATCTTTGACATCAATTCCCGAAGATGCCTTTAATGACTCCTGCAATGTTGCCATTAAATCCGTTGCATACCCGGTCACTTTATTAGCCCCGCCATTCGAACCGCTTCCACCCGTGTCCACTACAGTGATCTTATCGATATTACTAAGCGGGCTTGCCACTTGTTTTGCATACTCCGGCAGCATTTTCAAAATCATGTCCATTACAGCCGCTTGCCCAAACTGTTCAAAGGCTTCAGCAATCTTCTGCTTGGCTTCGGCCTCGGCTACCCCTTTTAACCGGATGATTTCCGCTTCTGTCGTACCTTGTGCCCTTTGTGCGTCCGCTTTAGCAAGACCGTCCATACGAACACGTTCCGCTTCCGCTTTCGCCATGGCTTCAATTTTATACTTATCGGCATCCGCTTCTGTAATCTGTTTCATCTTGTTAGCGGAGGCTGCCTGCTCTACCGCATAACGGTCGGCATCCGCCTTTTTCTTCACTTCTGAATCATATTGCTTTTCACGGCGAAGGATTTCTTTTTCCTCCAGCTCAATTTGCTTCTGACGTTCAATGATCCTGATTTGCATTTCCTGTTCTGTTACATCCTGTTTAGATCTAGCCGTTTCAAGATCGTAAGCTTGGTCAGCTCGTGCTTTGGCAATATCCTGCTCGCGACGGAATTCCGCAACCTTTAGCTTATTGATTTTTTCGGCTTCCGCAATTTCTGTTGCCCTTTCAAGTTCAGCTCGCTGTGCTTCCTTCGATGCTTCTGCGCGCTTGATTCGCGTTTCTTTCTCTGCTTCTGCGGTAGCTATATCGGCATCCCTCTTTACTTGTGCGATTCTTGGCTTACCAAGGGATTCAAGATATCCATTTTTGTCCCGAACATCTTTAATGGTGAACGATACGATGATGAGTCCCATTTTAGCTAAATCCTGCGAGGCTACCCTCTGTACTTCCTGGGAAAACTTTTCGCGGTTTTTATAAATTTCCTCGACTGTCATCGACCCAAGGATGGAACGAAGATGTCCCTCTAAGACTTCCCGTGCTTCCTGTTCACGGTCATCTTTGGATTTACCAAGGAATTGCTCCGCTGCTGTGGCAATATCGGTGATTGAACCGCCAATCTTGATTATCGATACACCATCAGCCATGACTGGAACTCCCTGTTCTGTATATACTTCAGGAGTTGAGACCTCAAGTTTGCTTGACAACAAGCTTAGTGGTTCCGCTTGCTGGAACACCGGGAGAACGAAAGCGCCACCTCCGCGGACGATTTTTATTTTATTTCCTGATTCGTCGATGTGAACATTTTTGCTTCCTAAGTAGCTTCCAGTCACGATCAATGCTTCATCAGGACCAGCCGTGCGGTATTTCGTAATAAAGACAGCAATAAGTGCGATAAGTAAAAATGCTACAATGGCGACGACAATCCAAATCAAATTAAACATAAACTACCTCCTACCTTTTTTAATCCTGGTGGGGCATAACATAGACAACCCCGTTTTTAACTTCGATGATCAAGACCTTTGAATCCGAAACAATTCCTTCATTCTTATAACTGGCCGCAGTTTTCGCGATGCTTCCACTGATGCTTTCAATAAGGACTTCCCCAAACCCGTCAACCGGGATTGATGTCAGAACCCTGCCGACCCTCCCTCTCAGATCATTATCATGAAATGTCAAACTTTCTTCCGCTGATGAGATGGGAAGCAAAACAAATACATTCAGTAAAGTGACGATGGTAAATGAAATGATCAGGGAAATGCCGGCACTCAATCCAGCATGAAGTCCTGAAAGAGATTCAAGTAAAAACCCACTCGCAAAAAACACGGTCAAAAAGCTAAAAATGAGTGTAGGATTAAATATATCCGGTAATTCAAGGCCGGAAAATATATCATTAATCAAGATAAATAAGAAAGTTAGCCCCCCGAATATAATTAATCCATATAAATAGACTGTTTCTAATGGAACCCCAAATAAAGCCATCTCTTTCATCCTTTAAATTCGATTTTTTCCAAGCCGCATACTATTTTAAGGACCTGGGATAAGCGTTTTACCAACATTGATAGTCTATTGTTATAATCCCCTCCATTTTCTTCGCTTACCATTCATACGAATGATGCATTAAAAAGTTTCATTTATTTTCCAAGTTTTGAATTTCATCCTTGTGTGTTCACTTACAAACAATGTAGTCTAATAAATCATTAATGAATTAAAATCCATAATATCATTGACAGTGTTTAGTTAACATATTAAAATTCTTTATATGTTAACTCGTCATATAAATAGGTTTACATTAGGGGGAAGCACAATGAAGGAGCGTCATGAGAAGTTAAGAATGATGATGGTTACAGCTTTATTTGCAGCACTTATAGGAATACTTGCCCAAATTACAATTCCACTGCCCTTAGTACCGATTACAGGACAGACTCTAGCCGTCGGACTGGCAGCAACGATACTCGGTTCACGTTATGGAACTTCTTCCGTTTTATTATACTTGTTCATAGGAGCAGCGGGAGTGCCGGTATTCGCTGAAATGTCTGGAGGATTAGCTAAGATATTCGGTCCGACAGGCGGTTATTTATTATCCTATATTCCGACAGTATATATAACGGGGCTGATATTGGAAAAAACCCGTTTCTCAGTTGCAATGGCTTTCCTTGCCAATACAATCGGGATGATAATTACTTTAGTCATCGGTACGGTTTGGTTAAAATATATGAGTTCATTATCTTGGCCAGTGGCATTTGCCAGCGGTTTTGCTCCATTTATAATCGTAGGTGTTTTAAAGGCATTCCTTGCATCATGGCTTGGCATTACAATCCGTTCAAGGTTAGCCTCGGCTAATATGCTGCCAAAAAAAAATGCACCACTTTCCCAATGATGGGTAAATGAAAGAGAGGGTACCGCTTGTGGTACCCTCTCTTTCATTTATATTCAACTTCCCGAAAACTTGCACAAAAAAAAGACTCTTAAAAAAGAATCTTTTTTACAAGTAATTATTGCGGTCCTATCCCCATAAGTCCGAATATAAATAGCAAATGTATATTATCCCCTTTGCTAACCGTACTCATTTTACTATAGTAACAGTAATTTGACAACTATAGAGGACACACATGAACATGCTTCCATTTAATTACTTAAGGATGAATATAGTAACGACTTTAGTTACTTATTATTCACTTTATATTCTTTTTTCGTACCATCTTCGAAAACAACCTCTAAATCAAAATCTTGATAGTCATCCTTCAAATTAAAAGCTTTTGTCACTTCTTGAATGACTTCCTCATCTGATGAATCTTTGGTGAATGTCAATTTTTCTAGAATCGGGGTCAATTCTTTCATTGCTTCATCACCGTGAACTTCATGTTTGTTAAGTTTGTCCTCGATCGAAGCTTCTGTTTGAGCTCCCATGGTATCATATTCAGCTTCGTATTCGTTATCATTGCCTGTATAATCCGCTTCCAATTGAAAATCCTTATAAGTAAAAGGCATTTTTTCATTATTATCCGTTCCTGTTTCAGGATTATTTTCAGCTTGATTTTCATTTTCCTGAACCGGCGGGTTTTTCACTTCATCGTTTTCTTCGCCGCATCCAGCCAAAACAAGCATAGCGGCAAACGGAACTGATAATATTTTGATTGATCTTCTCATGAGTTTTCCCTCCTATAGTCTGTATACCTTATCTATTTCCTAATAGAGGTCAAATAAAACTCAAGATTTCCTCATACATCAAATCGACCAAGTGATCATAGTGGAAGGATATAAAACAATACCGCAAAAAAGTGTGTGACAGATCCCCCAAGCACGAATACATGCCAAACCGCGTGATGAAAAGGAAAACCGCGCCAAACATAAAATATGGCTCCAAACGTATAAAGCAATCCACCTGCAATCAGTAACTGGATACCAGCTGTTGGCATCGTTGCTGTAAGTGGTCCCCAAACGATAACGATCATCCACCCCATTGCAATATAGAGAATCGTCGAAAGGAAGAGGAATTTTTTCACATAGAAAGCTTTGAAGACGATCCCAACTATGGCAACTCCCCAAATTATACCCAGCAGTGTCCAGCCTAGTGACCCTTGGATCACAAGAAGCATGATTGGCGTGTATGTTCCTGCAATGAATATATATATGGCTGAATGATCAAAGATTTCAAATATATCCTTTGTTTTGCCCTCTGGAAAACTATGCACTAAAGTGGAAGAGACGTATAAAAGTAGCATGGAAACACCATAAATGACTGAAATGACTATATGCCAAGGCGATCCTGTTTGGGCTGAGAATATGATTAAAAACACAAGTGCTGCAATACTTAACAAAACGCCGACACCGTGGGTTATCGCATTGACCACTTCTTCTTTTTTTGTATAAACATGTGTATTAGCCATGTTACAGCTCCTTAATTCCGCATTAATTTTTTAGTATTCAACTAAAGTATACATTAGATCTTCCAAGCAATATAGAAAAGTGAATATTAACTTGATTATCACCCCTTAATTAGATTATCATCTAATTAGATGATAATCTAATTAAAGGAGGGATTAAAGTGCAACTAGAAAAATTGGTCGCTTTCCATAAAACGATTGGTGATGTAACAAGGATTAGAATTATATCCATCCTGGCAAATGGTCCAAAACACGGACAGGCACTTGCCGGAATATTAAAATTGACGGCCCCGACAATCTCACACCATTTAACTAAATTGAAGGACATTAATTTAGTGAAGGATCGAAGGGAAAAAAATACGGTATATTATTTTTTGAATGAAGATGTCCTGAAGCATTATTCATCAGCATTACCTAAAATGGTTTCAACTAAGGGGGATTCCAATAAAATGGATAATCAAAAGCTGAATTTAGAACACAAAAAGATCCTTGAAAACTTTTTGATGCCAGATGGTCGACTAAAAACCATACCTGCACAGAGAAAAAAGAAAATGATCGTTCTTCATCATATAGCCAGCCTTTTGGAAAAGGGACGGAAATATCCAGAAAAAGAATTGAATGAATTCATCCAGTCTTTTCATGATGATTATGCAACAATAAGACGTGAACTCATTATCGGGAGTATCATGTACCGTGAAAACAGCATTTATGAATTGAATCCCCGCGAGATGTGGGCTGATATCGTTTAACGGAAGGTTTCAAAAATAAAAAACCGGCCTCCCCTTTGGAAAGCCGGTTCTTGTGATATAGTTTATATGGCAAAATGGTGGCCGCCGATAATTTTTATTACATCTAATTGTTTCATCCATTCACTGTCCGAAATACTAGGATTCCAAAAATACAAGGCATCATTTGTATACCCATGAATCGCCAATGCTTCATTGACAGCTTTCTTGGCATCATCTCCTGCTGGTTTATTTATACTGCCATCACCAACAGGCGAGAATTGGTTTTTTTGATAAATCACTTCCCGTACCGTATCAGGAAATTCATCGCTATCAAGACGATTCAAAACAACTCCTGCCACCTCAACCTTACCTCTGTATGGCTCCCCTTTAGCTTCTGCATGCACAAGCCTTGCTAATAATTCTTTATCTTTTTCATTCATTACATGTGGAATAATTAATGTTTTACCGGGCTCGGCAACATTATTTACATTATTATTGACTTCTTTCAACTTTCCGATTGGAACACCGTACTGCTTCGCAATATCCCATATCGATTCACCTTGTTTAATGACATGTTTGGTTGCTCCATCCGAAGCTTTACTGGTCGTTCCCTTAGGAAAAGCTATCCCAAGTATGATGACACTTAGAGTCATTATCACGGTTAATAATACTGATAATTTCATCCTGTAACCTCCTCGTTAAGCATCTTCCAAGGATAACAGACCATATGGGAGAAAACAGTGCTAAATTTTTTCCAAGGAAATGAAGGAAAAATTTTCAAGGGGGTCTATTAACTTCAGAATTTTAATGATTCCCATTCTTCCCGTAGCATTCCCATTCTGATTGAATCATAATAATAACCATCATGATAACGGCATTTTCTCATTCTTCCCTCTACTTGCATACCTACCTTTTCTCCAACTGCGATCATGCGTTCATTACCTGACCATGTCGTCAGACCCACCCGCTCAATCTCCATTTTTTCGAATAAATAGCCTATGAATAACATTAACGATTCTGTTCCATAACCGCCATTCCAATACTTGGGCTCAAATATCGTAATTCCGATTTCAAGCCAACGGGAAGGTTCATGTTCCCAGTAATATACAACAGACCCTATTATTTGATCATTTTTTTCCAGTAATAGCTCAGAGTAAGCCCCCATTTTTTCATCATAGGTTCTATGCTTCGCTTCTTTATCGATATACGTTTGGAAATCAATGAGTTCAAGTGGATGATAAGGTGCATCCCACTTTTTCCATTCTGGATCGGCTTCTCCATATTTCAGGCTCCATAAACGTTTTAAATCGGCTTGTTTAACATTCCTCAATATTACTTTACTTCCTTCAATCCAAACATCGTCCAATCCGCTTCCTCCCACTTCAACCTTGCCGTACTTTCCAATTTACCTGTCGACACATAATTTAATAAAATATTGCCTATCTCTGGGACCATCGAATTCACAAAAATATACACCTTGCCAAGTGCCAAGGATCAAGCTCCCTTTATGGATGATCACCTGCTGTGAAGAACCAACCGTACTTGATTTCAAATGGGCTGCCGTGTTTCCTTCCATATGTAAATCCAATGTATGATTCCATGGGTATTGCTCATCCAGTCTTCTTAGCATATCCTTTTTAACATCGGGATCGGCATTTTCATTAATCGTGATCCCTGCTGTCGTATGTGGACAATATATAAGAGCTATCCCCTCTTGAATCCCCTTTTCCTTGATGAATGCCTGTAATTCTGTCGTAACATCAATCATATCATCCCTTTTCGTAGTTTTTAAGGTATTTTTCTTCAGCATGTACGTTCACTCCTTTTGTTCGATTTTATATTCCATTACCCATAAACATAAAAATTCATGCTTTAATAAACCAGTCGATATTAAGATTAGCAAACCTTATTATAATTATTTTGTTTTAATATTGGATCTATATGGAATGAGGGGGGGTATTGTCAACATTTCCAATTAGCCACTCCTGCATATAAAGTGGACCGATTGAGGACTGCGCGAAAAATCCCATCCAGCTCTGATAGTTGAAAATCAGATAGGCTATAGGCTTCTAGCCACATTTAATAATTAATCATATATCTTTTAAAGTGATGCGAGGTTTCCTGAAGCGAACCGCATTTTTGTATCACCCTTTCGGCAACCGGACTGAAGTTTTGGATTGGATACTAGAAAAGCGCATGCGCTGTAATTAGATGCGCTTTCATACTAAAGACAAACTCGATGAAAATCGAGTTTGTCTTTAGTTTTTTTATTTTAGGCAATGTTAATTTTCATTGTTGAATTACGATTGAAATAACAGCTAATCGAATAAAATGAATTTTATCCTCTTGTGTAAGTTGACCATATATCATTAGTTCTCACCCAACTCTAACTCCTTTATGGTCATGCCATCCGTGGTTAATCGGAATAGACCGAACATCACTGGATTAGCTTGCACCAATCCTTCACGCACTAAATCTCTAAGAGTCTGATTTACACAGGATAGGTTTCCCCATTCTTTCGGAAGACGGCCAGCAATTTGAATCGATGTCTGCCAATCAGTGGTTAATGATAGCAAAAAGTTTCGTTGTTTTGGGGTCAAGTCCATACTTACTTCCTCCCTGTTTTTAGGTCACATTTCTATTGTACGTTCTTAATGACTGATAAGTTTCGTTAACGGTAATAAACAGCTATCTACAATGATTTTTCTTATAGATATATTATCACTTCAATATTGTGAAACCCCAATTAGCCAAAGCTCGATCGGCACTAAATTGATATCGGACAATCCGCTCTGCCAAGATGCTTAAATGACTTTTTCTTCGTATGGAATAAGCAAAGGATTGGAACCTTGTCGCTTTAAATCAGATGGTACAGAAGGTGTTAAAGGACTCTACCACACCCAGAATGTGAATAATTATCACAGTGGTTTAAAAGGCTGGGTGCAATGATTCAATGGTGTAGCAAAAAAACTCGACAATTATTTGAGTTGGTTTTAATTTTTAGATATAGTGAAACATCTATCAAAAGGAAACAGGTGCCATCAAGAAAGAAAACAAGGAGATTAAAGAAAGGCAACTGATCCTGAGAGTAGCTACTATGTGCAAGAGAATAAAACAGTTTGCCTATTCGTTTCATGCGGCAGCAGTAAATACGCATGATAGTCATCTTAGATCCTCTATTTATAACTGCTTCCATCCAATAAAATTCAAAAAGGTTCCGGAATGATGCCATTCCGAAACCTTTTTGTCTACAAACTGAATGCGGATCCAATGCACTTGGACCCGCTTTCTTTCAGTTTTATTTATATCCGTTTCTTTTTCCAGAACCCTAATAGTAAGGCGGTGATGAGGGATCCTATTAAAATGGCCAACAAATAGAAAAATGGGTGATTGACAAGTGGGATGACAAATATTCCACCATGTGGTGCAGGGAGAGTCACGTTAAAAGCCATTGACAGTGCTCCCGCTGTCGCTGCACCGACAACACTACTGACGATAACACGCAATGGATCCGCTGCCGCAAAAGGAATCGCTCCTTCTGTAATGAACGAAGCACCCATGAAGTAATTAGTGAATCCTGATTTTCTTTCCATTTCAGTGAATTTGCTTTTAAAAAGTGTAGTGGCAAAGGCAATCCCTAGAGGAGGAACCATTCCACCAGCCATTACAGCAGCGTGCGGTCCGAAACTTTGAGCTTCAATGGCCGCTAGCCCAAATGTGAAGGCAGCCTTGTTTAGGGGGCCACCCATATCTACAGCCATCATCCCTCCAAGAATCAAGCCAAGGAATATTGCGTTCGTACCAGATAAACCTTGCAGCCAATTGGTCAACCCCATGTTAATTGCGGTTACTGGTTCATTTATGAGAAATAACATGATAAACCCTGTAATTAACATACCGAATACAGGATAGAGTAAAACCGGTTTAATGCCATCGAGTGTTTGCGGTAATCTGGAAAACAATTTTCTTAAAAGTAAGACGACATAACCTGCAAGGAAACCAGCGATCAGTCCGCCAAGAAAACCGGCATTAGCCTGTGCTGCCAATAATCCCCCTACCATACCAGGAGCAAAACCCGGACGGTCGGCAATACTTGAAGCAATGAATCCAGCCAGGACAGGGACAAGTAAGAAGAAGGCACCATTTCCCCCGCCAATATCACTTAATGCTTTGGCAATGGGATTATAATCCGGATTTGCCGGATCGGCTGCCTCGATTCCAAAAAAGAAAGAAAGCGCAATCAAGATTCCGCCCCCGACGACAAATGGAAGCATATTACTTACGCCATTCATTAAGTGCTTGTAAATCCCCAATCCTCCTTTTGCTGAATCACCTTCATCACTTTTATCGTTTCCTGTTCCTTTGTAAACAGGGGCATCCTGATTCAAGGCTCTGGTTAACAGCTCCTCGGTCTTCCGGATTCCATGGGCTACTGGGACCACAATGACATGTTTTCCATTAAATCGATCCATTTCCACCTGCTTATCAGCTGCAACGATAATCGCATCCGCCTCATCAATTTCTGCGGAGGTTAATCCATTTTTGATTCCTGTGGAACCATTTGTTTCGACTTTGAAATCGATTCCCATTTCCTTAGCTTTAGCCTTTAACGCATCGGCAGCCATATAAGTATGGGCAATTCCTGTTGGACAAGCTGTAACGGCTAGGATTTTAACTCCTTTATTGTTACCACTGGCAGCATTACTTGATTGCTGCTCTTCTATTTCTTCTTCATCGGCTTCCATTTCTTTTTGATTGATTATCTCCAACACTTCCTCACCAGAAGTAGCAGAAATCAATTGGGCTCTGAATTTATCATCCATCAGTAATGAAGAAAGCCGGGAAAGGGTTTCCAAGTGATCTGCATTCGCTCCTTCACTTGCTGCAATCATAAAGAACAAATGAGCCGGCTGCCCATCAAGCGATTCATAATCCACACCACTGACAGATTTGCCGAAACAGATGGCAGGTACCCTTACAGCACTTGTTTTTGCGTGTGGTATGGCTATCCCTTCACCAATCCCTGTGGTGCTTTGCTCTTCACGTTTTAAGATGGCAGCTTTGAAACCCTCCACATCGTTTAACCTGTCTGCATCGGCTAGCTTTCCTGATAGTTCATCAATGACTGCTTGCTTTGTAACGCTTTGCAGATTGATGATGATTGTATCCAATTTTAACAAGTCTGTAATTTTCATAGAGTCAGCCTCCTGTTAGATGATTGATGGCAATTTGCGGTAATAACTCTTCAATTTTATCCAATGTACCGAGATCGGATGAAAAGGCTGTAGCACTTCCTGCTGCAAGACTGAAGCGGAAAGCAGATAGAATATCCCCTGTACTTTCATATGTCCCGATGAAACCTGCGACCATGGAATCACCGGCACCCACTGAATTGATGACGTTCCCTTTTGGAACATTTGCGGAATATGCCTCTCCACCGGAGCAAAGCACGGCCCCCTGTCCCGCCATTGAAACAATAACGTTTTGTGCTCCTGCTTCAACCAATTTAGCGCCATATTCCCTAGCATCATCAACCGTTCTTATTTCGGTTGAAAAAAGCTCACCCAGTTCATGATGATTGGGCTTTATTAAAAATGGCCGGTGTGCAAGGACATTCAGTAATTCCTTGCCACTCGTATCCACCACCACTTTAATGCCGTTATGGGAACAAGACCTTGCCATGGCTTCGTATACATCCGAAGGAACGCTTGGAGGGATGCTTCCTGACAAAATGAGGATATCATTATTATTCATCTGTTCGATTTGACTAAATAATTGTTGATAATTCCCTTTTGAAATGATTGGCCCTTGGCTATTTATTTCTGTCTCCAGCCCTGTTTTCAATTTAACGTTTATTCTTGTATCTCCAGCTATCTCTGTAAAGTCCGTGTAAATCTCTTCTTGTCTTAAAAACCTTTTTACAAATTCACCAGTTTGTCCACCGATGAATCCTAACGCTGTCGTACTATTTCCCAGCCTTTTAAGCACTCGGGAAACGTTGATTCCTTTCCCTCCTGGGAATTTTGCATCATAACTGGTTCGATTCACCTTGCCCATTTGAAAACTCTCCACCTCGACCAGGTAATCGATGGATGGGTTTAGTGTCACTGTATAAATCATTAAATGGTCACGACCTTTATCTTTGGATTTTTATGGAGTTGAGCAATAGCCTCTTCATCATTGCTGTCAGTGAGGATTATGGCATCGCTTACATCTGCCACCTTAGCGAAAGTAGCTTCATTCAGTTTTGAACTGTCAGCAAGCACGTATGTCTCGTTAGAGAGGCGTAATGCCATCTTCTTCAGTAGAGCTTCCTCCGGGTCGGGTGTTGTGAAACCCAGATCTTGATGGATGCCGTTCATTCCCAAGAAACATTTATCAAAACGGTATTCATTCAGAAACTGTACAGCATTACTTCCAATAACAGCATTTGTCGAAAATTTTATCGTTCCGCCCACTAACACTGTTTTGATTTCCAATTCGATGAGTTTTGGAATATGCATAAGACCATTCGTCAGCACCGTTATATTTTTATCCTTTAAATAAGGAATCATTTCCGCAGTTGTCGTGCCTGCATCAAGATATATACAATCATTTTTCTCTATGAATGAAGCCGCCAGCTTTGCTATAAGTTGTTTTTCAGCTCTTGCTTTGTATTGCTTTTCCATAGTTGTTGGTTCAAGGCCTTTTCTTTGAAGTAAAGAGGCCCCACCATGCACGCGTTTCAAGAGCTTCATTTCTTCGAGTTGCACTAAATCTCTCCGAATGGTCGACTCCGAGGCTTGTAACTGATCTACAAGCTCTTGCAGCTTTACCGTTCCTTGTTCTTTAAGGATCGATAAGATGAACTGGTGCCTTTCAGTTGTCAACAATTCGCCCACCTCACTTTAATATCATCATCATATATGAAAACGAAGCAATAATCAATCATAAACGTTTAAAAATACTCAAATTCATTCAAAAATACCTTCAAAAACATTCATTTAGATAGATAGATATGACCTTCTTGAATCCCATTATCTTTTTTCTATGAAAATATCCTTTCAGTTCTTCACACACAAAAAAACCCCATGTCATGATGACATGGGGGTTCGTATTATTTTATTAGCCTTGAAGTAAAAGTTGTTCTGGATCTTCCAGCATATCTTTGATAGCCACTAAGAAACCAACAGCTTCTTTTCCGTCAACGATACGGTGATCATAAGATAATGCAAGGTACATCATTGGCCTGTTTTCGATTTGATCTCCAACAGCGATCGGACGAGTCTTGATTGTATGCATGCCCAAGATTCCAACTTGAGGGGCATTCAAAATTGGTGTAGATAATAGGGAACCGAAAGTCCCGCCGTTTGTGATAGTAAAAGTACCACCTGATAAATCTGAAAGTCCCAGTTTGTTGTTACGCGCTTTAACAGCTAAATCCGAAATGTTCTTCTCGATTTCAGCAAAGCTTTTGCGGTCAGCATCCCTTACTACCGGAACAACAAGACCTTCATCAGTGGATACAGCTACACCGATATCATAAAAGTTCTTTTTCAGGATATGGTCGCCTTGGATTTCAGCATTCAATAACGGATATTTTTTCAATGCGCCAATGACCGCTTTAGTGAAGAATGACATGAAACCAAGTTTAACATCATTTGTTTTCACGAAAGAATCCTTATGGCGGCTACGCAATTCCATGACTGCAGAAAGATCGACTTCGTTAAAAGTAGTAAGCATGGCTGCTTCGGATTGTACTTGAACTAGACGTTTGGCAATGGTTTGACGACGGCGTGTCATCTTAACCACTTCAATGCGGTCATCATTCACTTCAACAGGTGCTGCTGCTTTTTTAGCTGCAGGAGCTTGTTTAGGGGCTGCAGCAGGTGCTGCAGGTGCATTACTTGCTGCTTCTACGTCTTGTACACGTACGCGACCTAGTGGATCGGCTACAGGCACTTGAGTCAAGTCAATTCCTTTTTCGCGAGCCAATTTCCTTGCAGCTGGTGATGCAATAACTTGTTGAGTGGATGATGCTTCTTTCGCTTCCGCTTTTGGAGCCTCTTTAGCAGGAGCCGCTTGTTCAGCCTTAGCTGGCTCTGCTTTAGCTTCTTCAACCTTAGGAGCTTCCGCTTTTGGAGCTGCAGCAGCTGATCCATTTTCATCAACGATGGCGATAGCCTGTCCAACTTGGACAGTATCGCCTTCTTCTGCTAAATGTTCCGAAAGTGTACCAGTATAATCTGAAATGATTTCTACGTTCACTTTATCCGTTTCAAGTTCAAGGACATATTCTCCTTTTTCAACGTGATCACCGGGTTGTTTTAACCATTGCGCAATAGATCCTTCAGAAATTGATTCTGCTAATTCAGGTACTTTTACTTCAGCCATTTTATTTCTCCCCCTCATTATTGCGTGTAATTGCTTGAGTCATAATCCGTTGTTGTTCATTTTTATGGACAAGTGGATCTCCCTCAGCCGGGCTTGATCTGCGCTTCCTTCCTATATATGTTACTGAAAGATTGCCAGGAGCCGCTGCATTTAGGCGTGGTTCAACAAATGTCCAAGCACCCATGTTTTTAGGTTCTTCTTGAGCCCAGAAGATTTCTTTAAGATTTGTATATTTTTTCAGGGCTTCTTGAACTCCAGTGAATGGGAATGGATAAATTTCTTCGATACTGATGATTTGCAACCAATCTGTATTTTTTTCAGTTGCCGCTTTTTCACGAAGTTCAACCGCCAATTTACCTGATGCAAAAACAATGCGTTCAACCGATTTAGGTTTTTTGCCCAAAGCTTTGGTTTCTACGAATGATTCAAAAGAGCCTTCACTGAATTCTCCTGCTGTAGAAGCCATCACTTGATTACGAAGCATACTCTTCGGTGTCATGATGACAAGCGGGCGTACTTGCTCTTGATCCAAAATCTTAGCTTGTCTTCTAAGGATATGGAAGTATTGAGCTGCCGAGCTTAAGTTGGCAACTGTCCAGTTGTTTTCAGCCGCTAATTGAAGGAAACGCTCCAGGCGTGCACTTGAGTGCTCTGGTCCTTGTCCTTCATAACCGTGTGGAAGGAGCATGACAAGACCTGATTTTTGACCCCATTTTGCACGGCCTGCCGCGATGAATTGGTCAAAGATCACTTGTGCTGTATTAGCGAAGTCACCGAATTGTCCTTCCCATAATACAAGTGTCTCAGGTGCAAATACATTATAACCATATTCATAAGCCAGAACTGCCGTTTCAGTAAGCGGGCTGTTATGAACAGCGAATGATGCTTTGGCAGTTTCTAGTGTGTGAAGTGGTGAATATGTTTTTCCGTTAACACTATCATGTAACATGATATTACGTTGAGCGAATGTTCCACGCTCTGAATCTTGTCCTGTCAAACGGATTGGAGTGCCGTCACTCAATATGGATGCAAATGCCAATGTCTCAGCATGAGCCCAATCAACTTTTCCGTCAGCACCAAAGGAATCCAAGCGACGTGATAAGATCTTTCCTAATTTTTTATTAGGAGTGAATCCTTCTGGCCACTTAACAAGTTCTTCGTTAATTGTAACAAGTTCTTGTTTCGGAACTGCCGTATCAATGGCTGGAAGTCCTTTTTCAATAATCCCAGGAGGATTACATTCTTTAGAAGCTTCCGGTTTATTTCCGGAAATTTTCGCATATGCATCTGCAAGCCTTGTATCTACTTGCTCAGCAATCGCTTTAACTTCAGCTTCAGTGAACTCGCCAGATTGAATCAGTTTTTTTCCATAAAGCTCTTTAACGGTTGAGTGCTTATGAATTAATGCATACATTTCAGGTTGAGTCACCAATGGCTCATCCATTTCGTTATGGCCGAAACGTCTGTAACCGATCAGGTCGATCAAGAAATCCTTGTTGTATTTTTCACGATATAGGTTAGCAAGGTTCACAGCAGCCATACATGCTTCCGGATCATCAGCATTCACATGCACGATCGGCACTTCAAAGCCTTTGGCCAAATCACTAGCATATAAGGTAGAACGTGAATCTTCACTTTCCGTTGTAAAACCGATCATGTTATTCGCGATGATATGGATGGCGCCACCAACTTGATAACCGCGTAAACGGCTTAAGTTAAACGTTTCAGGTACAATTCCTTCACCTGGGAATGCTGCATCACCATGAATCAGGATTGCAAGAGATTTGGAAATGTCTTGAACCGGGAATCCTTTTTCAGAACGGTCTTCTTGTGCCGCACGAGAATACCCTTCCACGATTGGACCGACTACTTCCAAGTGACTTGGGTTATTGGCAAGTGTTATCCTTGCTTTTTGTATATTTGCTTTAGTTATCTGTTTATCCAGACCTAAATGGTATTTAACATCACCAGTCCATCCATTGTTAATGCCTGTTGAACCTTCGGAAGGAACCAAATCTTTATTCGGTGAATGTTGGAATTCAGAGAAAATGACCTCATATGGCTTTCCTAATACATGTGCAAGCACATTCAAACGTCCTCGGTGAGCCATGGCAATATTCACATTCCCCGTTCCGTTTTGAACGGTTTGTGAAATCATTTCATCTAAAATCGGAACCAAAGCATCCAGTCCTTCAATAGAGAAACGTTTTTGCCCTACATATGTGCGGTGAAGGAATTTCTCGAATCCTTCGACTTCATTCAATCGTTTAAGTAATAGTTCTCTTTTCTCTTTAGTCACTTCCGGGAACATGTTTCCGGATTCGACCATATCAGTAAGCCATTGCTTTTCATCCAAGTCATTAACATGGTGAAATTCAAAGGCTATCGTTTTTGTATAGAGTTGTTTTAGGTATTGTACGGCTTCGTATCCGTCTTTCACGTCTTCAGGTGATTCCGGGCAAATAAAGTCAGCCGGTATTTTCCTTAAATCATCTGCAGTCAAGCCATATTTTTCAAAGTGAATTTGTTCAGTGTCAAGAGCTTCTTCTTTTAAAGGATAAATATTTGCAGCAAGATGTCCGTATGCACGGATATTTTCAGCTAACTTTACTGCAGACATAATTTTCTTCATTGGAAGAACTTCTCCAGTTTGTACAGTTGGTGCACTTCCAATCGTTGTTTCTACCGATACATCGAATGAAGGAGGACCTGCTACTTCAAAAAAGTTTTTCAGTTCCGGATCCACTTCTTCCGGGTTGGCTAGAAATAGATCGTATTGCTCCATGACATACCCAAGGTTTGGACCTGAAAAAGCTTTCCAGTGGTCTAATACCTTAGAATCATTGATGGTCATTTTGTAAACCCCCAAATTTTTCTCATAATTTTTTTCATTACGTTTTATCCATCCCCAAATTTCTTTCTTCTAAATTTTCCCCAAATATATGATATATATAAGATATATAATAAATAACTTTGGTCATTGAATAATAAAATTTTAAAGGATAAAACGTTTTCAGATGTTATATTAACATGTTTTTGTCGAAATATCCAAAGGTTAAACAACTTTATGCAACCTTTTTGAAACTATATTTCTGTTTAATTCGTCAAAATACGCTTTTAATTGACTTTTTTGCTCATTTAAGTCTTTTTTTCGCTAAAAAAAGATTTTTGTATTTTTGTATAATGATTATTTTTCAGGTAAATTTAACTAGTTTGAAAACCCTTTCACTTCAATCAAACTTCCAAGCTGTTAAACTTAGATTGCCATATTGAAAGCTCCTGTGCAGGAGAGCTGCCTTTTTTTTGTCATCCCCTGACCCCATTGCGATGACCAATGGAATGAAATGCTCTTTGGAAGGCACAGCCTCTGTACTATAAGGGGCGGTTTTTTCATATTCAAACAAGGATTGCAAATCCCATTTCATGATTTTCTCTTCGACCCAGTTCTCAAACTCGATTGCCCATCCTTCTGCAACATGCATATCCTCCTGTATTTGGGTGAAATTATGGACAATTCCACCGCTCCCGATGATCAGGACATTACTTTCCTTTAATTCCCTCAATGTTTTCCCGATTTCATACTGCTTGTCCAATGGCAGCGCAGGACTAATGGATATAGATACGGTCGGGATATCAGCTTCGGGATACATGATATGCAAAAGCCCCCATGATCCATGATCTAGAGGGCGCCTTTCATCAAGTTCCCCCAATACACCTATCCTGGACAATAAGGTTAAAATTCGATCTGACAGCTCCAGGCATCCCCTAGCTGGATAAGTTATCTGAAATATTTCTTCAGGATACCCTACAAAATCATAAATGACTTCATGCTTCCCTACTGCTGAAATCATTTGATCTTCACTTTCCCAATGTGCTGACAAAATAACGATGGCAGCAGGTTTCTTCATAGTTTGCATATAATCCTTCAAAAAAGAAGTGTAGTTATTCTTTTCCAAAGCTAATAGCGGTGTTCCATGTGATAAAAACAATGATGGCATCATAGAAACGATAAATCCTTTCGCATTGTAATCTCAATACCCTATACCTTAATTTACTATAGATAAACATTGTGTTCATCAATTAAATTGCAATTTCGGGGTTGTCTCATCAATAGTATCAAAGGTATACCCTTCTTTTTTAAGAAATTCAATTATATCAGGCAATGCTTTCACTGTATTCTTCATACTATTGATATCATGCAATAAGATATTAACATGCTTTTGATTTTTCGTCCCTTTTTGTACGGCAGTAATGATTTGTTGTTCACTTATTGACGGACTGAAGCCATCTGTCGAGTCAATGGACCAATCAAAGTAAATATACCCTTTTTCCTTTAGTTGTTGAAGGATTCCATTGATGATGGGTTTCGTTGCAGCCTGATGCCTCAGACGATTATTCGAGCCGCCAGGAAGGCGCACAATACGGCTTTTTATCCCATACTCCTTTTGCAGCATGGTTTCAAGCCTATTCAAATCTTGAAAGAAACTCTCAGTCGATCGATAAACGATGGAATAATCATGTGTATAAGAATGAAGGGCAATCGCATGACCGCGGGAAACCATTTCCTGATAACTTTCCTTTGCGTATGGTTCTTCATTCCCTTTAACGAAAAATGTGGCCTTAACATTATAGCGGTCCAAAATATCCAATATCTTCATGGTATTCAAAGATGGTCCGTCATCGAAAGTCAAATAAGCGATTTTCTGATTTTCCTTACTTTTTAGAATCGGTGTCATCTCTTCAGGAACCATTGCATGTACTTGAATGTTCTGGACATCCACAACCAACAAAATAATAATGAAAGAACCCGCCATGGAAAGAAATAATTTCAGGATATTCTTCATAGGTGTTGCATCCCCTTCCTTTTGACCATTAAGATGTACCAATTAAGGGGTTTCATGCGTAATAAGGCAGCGGTAAAAAATACCGCTGCCTTTATTAAATGAGTTATCGATCAACATTAAAGTAGCGGGCCTCAGGATGTGCAAAAACAATGGCTGACACGGAAGCCTCTGGTTCCATCATGAATCCTTCAGTCAATTCCACGCCAATATCCTGAGGTTGTAACAGCCGGAATAGCTTCTCCTGGTCTTCCAGATTAGGACAAGCAGGATAACCAAATGAAAACCTTTGCCCGGTGTACTTAGCGGCAAACCGCTCTTTCATGGACATTTCAATTGGATCGCTGATACCTAAATCATCCCGCATTAATTGATGAATTCTTTCCGCGAAACCTTCAGCTGTTTCGAGAGCAAGTGATTGAAGGGCGTGATTTTTCAAGAAATCACCTTCAAGCTTTAGTTTTTCTGCCCATTTTCTGATCCCTTTTCCGGCAGTGACCAGGAAGAAACCAACATAATCCATTTGCCCGGAGGAAATCGGTTTCGCGAAGTCCGCTAAACAAAGATGCGGATTCGTATCTTGCCGGGGGAAGTCGAAAGTTTCCAAAACCTCGTTATGATTGTCCGGGTTGTAAACCAATAGCTTATCTCCTTCGCTTTGAGCAGGGAAAAATTGATAAACTGCATTCAAGCCATAATCCGGTTCCGTCTTTAGGAATTCAATCAATTCATCAACGAGATCATTGAGCTGCACTGCTTTTTCATTCCCTTGCTTAAGCAATTCGGAAACTTTACCTTTTAACCCCAAATGATGTCCAATCAGCATTTGCCTATTAATATACGGCTGGATGACATCCAATGGATAGTTTTTCAGGACGTGACGCTTGATGTCACGCGGTTTTTGAACAGGAGCATCGCTTAAAGGCGCAGCTGTGGACTGCTTCCGAACAGGTTTTTCCATCGTGGCAGCAATGGCGGCATTCGCTTTCGCTCTTTCTCGTTTCTCGACTAACTCTTCCAAGTACACCACTTTTTTGTCAGAGTCATGTAAAATATTCGTTACAGCCAAACCATCCATCGCATCTTTGGAATATAAAACCGGTCCTTCATATTCAGGTGATATTTTAAAATCGGTGAATTTACGGGATAATGCTGCCCCTCCCACTAAAATTGGGGTATCTATTCCCGCTTGCCTTAAATCCTGTGCTGTTAAAACCATTTGCTGTGCAGATTTGACAAGTAACCCAGATAGGCCAATGATGGTTGGCTCATGTTTTCGAACCTCTTCTATGATTTGTTGCGGTGCGACCTTTATTCCCAAATCAATGACTTCATAGCCATTATTGGATAGGATGATATCCACTAGGTTTTTCCCGATATCATGCACATCTCCCTTGACAGTCGCCAAAAGGATTTTCCCTTTCTTAGCACTATCTTCAGAGTTTTCCATTAGTGGTTCAAGGTGAGATACTGCCGCCTTCATCGCTTCAGCACTCTGAAGCACCTCTGCGACAATTAGTTGGTTGTCATTAAATAACCTCCCCACCTCACTCATGCCATCCATCAATGGTCCATTGATGATTTCCAATGGGGTGTCACCGCGCTCAATCGCTTCATTTAAATCATCAACCAATCCTTCTTTCGTTCCTTCGATAATATAGTTACCTAAACGTTCATCCAATGGCAGGATCACACCATTATCCTTTTTCTCCGCTTTTTTCCCACGATAAAACTCGGTAAAAATCGCTAACGTTTCAGTTGAAGTCTCAAACAGGAGTGCCTCAGCCAATTTCACTTCCTCTTCCGGTATCAGAGCGAAACGTTCAAGTTTTTCTGTATTCACGATAGCATAATCGAGACCGGCTTTTGTACAATGGTAAAGGAAAACTGCATTTAATATTTCCCTTCCCCTCGCTGGCAGACCGAAAGAAACGTTAGAAATGCCAAGTATCGTTAGGCATTCCGGAAACTTTTCTTTAATCGCCTTTATTCCATTCACCGTTTCCAATGCAGATCCAATATATTGTTCATCCCCTGTGCCTACAGGAAATACAAGCGGATCAAAAATGATGTCACTTTTGTTTAGACCGTACTTATTAACGAGCAAATTCACAGACCGTGTAGCCACTTCCAATTTCCGTTCAGCATCGACGGCCATCCCAGTTTCATCAATCGTTCCTACGACAACGGCAGCACCATATTGATGGACTAAGGGTACTATTTTTTCAAAGCGCTCTTCACCATCTTCAAGGTTTATGGAATTAATGATCGATTTTCCTTGTGAATGTTTTAATGCTTGTTCAAGTACGACTTCATCCGTAGTATCGATGACCAATGGGACTTTCACTTTTTTGACGACCTCTTCCACAAATTCCTTCATATCGCCTAGCTCATCCCCATCAGGATCAGCAAGACAGATATCAATGACATGGGCGCCTTTTTTTACCTGGTTACGTGCAATTTCGGCAGCTGGCTCGTAATGCTTTCCACGTATCAGCTCCTTGAATTTTCGGGAACCGATAACATTCGTTCTTTCACCTACGAATAAAGGACGCATTGAATCATCATAAATTAGCGGCTCTATGCCCGATACGGCATGACCATGGGCTGCTTCCGTAATTGTACGGGGCTTCATGCCTTTGAGGACCCTGGAAAGTTCTTTAATATGTTCTGGTGTTGTACCACAACATCCGCCAATGATATTGACCCATCCCTTTTCGGCAAATTGCTTCATTTTCTCTGCAAGGGAAGTAGGTGACTCATGATAGTGACCTTCTTCATCAGGAAGCCCGGCATTCGGATAACAGCTGATGGCACTATTTGATATATCTGCAAGTGTCCTGATATGGTCTATCATGAATTCCGGTCCTGTTGCACAATTCAGGCCGACCGCAACGGGCTTCATATGTTCAACCGATAAATAAAAAGCTTCTATGGACTGGCCGGCAAGTGTCGTACCCATCGGTTCGATTGTCCCTGATATAATGACAGGTACATCCTTTCCTGTTTTAGCGAATGCTGCTTTGATTCCGGAAAAGGCAGCCTTGACATTAAGCATATCCTGACACGTTTCCACCAATAGCAAGTCTACCCCGCCATCCAAGAGACCCAGTGCCTGCTCTTCATAAGAATCGGTTAAAATATCAAAAGTCGTTCCACCTGTTACGGAAAGCGTTTTTGTAGTGGGTCCCATCGAGCCAGCTACATACCTTGGCCATTCATCATTGGAATACTTTTCACAAGCTTTAACGGCAAGCTCAGCTGATATCTTATTTAGCTTGTAAGCGATAGTGCTTATTTCGTATTCCTCAAGAACGATACTGGTCGCTCCGAAGGTATTTGTTTCAATGATATCTGCACCTGCTGCCAAATATTTTTCATGGATGGATTGAATGATTTCCGGTTGCGTCAGTGATAAATATTCATTGCAGCCCTCGAATTGTTCCCCGCCAAAATCCTCGACTGTCAAATTCTCCGCTTGAAGCATTGTTCCCATCGCCCCGTCAAGAAGGAGAATCTTAGAATTTAACTGATCTTGAATCGCTTTTTTATTCATGTACTGCCACCTCTGATGTATGTTTACTATCGACTTTTCTAATATATTTCGTAAGTTCCGCCGTCATTTCATAGCGAAGGAACGGAGTGATTAAATATATGCCCTTGAATTTTTCCCTTGCCGCGTCCACTAGCTCTCGCGCAATATTCACTCCTTCAATCCTTGACTTTACAGGGTCATCCCCTGCTAACGCCATGGCCCTTCTAACATTATCAGGCAATTTGATGCCTGGGATCTCATTATGGATGAATTCGGCGTTCCGGGTGCTTGTCAAGGGCATGATACCGATGAAAATCGGGGTTTCTAAATGTTTTGTGGCTTCATATACTTCTTCGATTTGCTCCACGGAATAGATTGGCTGTGTCAAGAAGGATTGGGCACCGCAGGCAATCTTCTTTTCCATTCTCAGTACGGCTTTATCCAGATATTTCACATTGGGATTAAACGCTGCCGCAATTTTGAAATTTGCCCTTTGGCCCAAACTTTGACCGGAATAGGAAAGACCTTCATTAAATTGTTTGACCATACTTATTAGGTCAAAGGAAGATAAATCATAAACCGAAGTGGCCCCCGGGAAATCCCCAATTTTTGAAGGGTCTCCGGTGATGATCAATATTTCGTTCAGCCCCACCGTCTGCAGACCCATTAAATGTGACTGCAGGCCAATCAAATTTCGATCACGGCATGTTATATGCACCATCGGCTCTATATTCAATTGGTTCTTCAGTAAATTAGCCAGTGCATCATTCGATATCCTTGGTGAGGCAAGCGAATTATCCGCTAATGTAATGGAATCGACCCCTGCTTTTTTCAAAACCTCGGCACCAGTCATGAAGCTCTCTATACCTAACTTTTTCGGTGGATCAAGTTCAACTAGAATCGTCCTTTCTGTTTTGGCCTTTTCGAACAGGGGACGTTCCAATTCTCTATCATTCACTTCAATTATTTCTATTTCACGGGATTTCGTAAATTTCTCTTTCACAGGAGCCAAACTTCCAATCGCATTCTTTACAGCTTGAATATGCAGCGGAGTCGTTCCACAGCACCCTCCTATGATCGCAGCACCCTGCTCACGAAGTTCTAGGGCACTTGAACCGAAATATTCCGGCACAGCTTTATAGACGAGCCTTCCATCCACATAATCCGGGAGGCTGGCATTTGGGTATATGGCAATTGATGCTTGCTTTGGCAAACTCACTTCTTCCAAGGCCCGAATCATATGATGTGGACCGAGACGGCAATTCACGCCAACAACATCGGCACCCAATTGCTCGAGTTTTTGAAAGGCTTCATTTAAATGGATTCCATTTTGAAGATTTCCCAGTTCATGCATCGAAACATTTGCGATGATCGGCAGTCCAGTTTCATTTTTAACGATTTGCAGGACAGTTTCCAGTTCTTCCAGGTCATAAAATGTTTCCAAGAGAATCCCATCAGGGTTTTCCATCAAAAGACTGTATAGCTGTTCACGAAAACCCCGTTTTATCTCTTCAATACTTAAATCCGATTTCCTGATGCTCCGCTGTGCCCCTATGGTACCGAAGACGTATGCCTTTCCTTTTGCCGCTTTTTTAGCAAGAATGACTCCCTGGCGATTGATTCTGCTTACTTCATCTTCAAGTCCATACCGTTTCAATTTGTTGAAATTGGCTCCATATGTATTCGATTGAAGGATATCTGCACCAGCTTCCAGATAGGCACGGTGGATGGACTCTATTTGATCTGGGTTCGTGCAGTTTAATTCCTCATAACATTGATCGATGCCATTTGAATACAATAAGGTCCCCATTGCCCCTTCCCCAACCAGTATTCTTTCTTTCACGTCTTTACGAAAATTCATCATTACACCCTCTCTCAAAAACAATCCTGTTTTTGTCGTATTCTATGAGTATGAGAGAAAAGGAAAAAAACCTTCTCAAAGAAGAAGGTTTTTTGAAACATTCTCCTCATCTATCAAGCTCTGCTTGCTGGATTTAGCACCTTTGCCTAAGCTGGTTGCTGAGGTTTCTTCGGGCCAGTCCCTCCACCTCTCTCGATAAGATCCATTATATAATTTTCACAAGATTTCAAAATTTGATTATATTTAATTTACATTAATAATCTGTCAATTTCAATACCTGATCGACATTTTTTTCACTTTTGCAAAAATCATTCAATCTTTTACAGCTTGAACCCTCATCAAGATCCTTTGTTTCCAGTCTTCCGCTAACGAGTCTAGTGTAAGTAAAGCCTTTGCGCCTTCCAGCCCATCTCGTTTATGAAGAATTACCTCTGCTGCATAATGAACTGAAATTTTTTCTTGCAAACGATCTATCAGCACAATCTCGTTTTGTTTAGTTATCGTTCCTTCTTGAAGTACTCTTGCAAAATAACCAGTGAAACTCGTTTTCAGCACGAGTTCCAAAAACTTAGGTTCTTGATTGAAGTGGGAAATGGTCGAACAAGGTATCCTCCCTTGGTTAATTTGAACAATCACTTCTCCTATTTGATAAATATCGCCGATATACGTTGATTCTTCCCTCATCCCCGCTATGGTTAAATTTTCACCGAATGCAGGGATTTCCAGCTTTTTAGAGAATTTTTCATTCCATAATGAATAATGCTCAAAGGGGTAAAAGCACAAAGCGCGATCAGGACCTCCATGGAACTTTACATTACCTACCCCATCACCAATTATACCTGATTTAGTCACTGTCACATTATCCTTTGCTTGTTTATCCATTGCTGAAAAGATATCGATATTCGAAAAAATTTCATGCTTCGGCTTCCCGGCATGAAGTGCTCTAATTTTTCCATTTTGCATTTTGCATCTTCCATTCATATTTAATGTATATCATCCTGTATGTATAAATTATACTAAAAATCCATTTTATTCTGTAGTTTTTTATAAGAATATGACAATGCAAAAGCCACATGAGCCGTTAAATGGGCGAAATATCATTGATTTCCAGAAAAATTCATAGGTTAGTTTCAGTAATTTTGTTGCTATTTCAGAATTAAATATGGTAGAATATGAACACAATATATAGTCGAAAACTACAACCGTTCGCCTATATGTTGATTTTCACGATTGAATTCCTCATTGTCGCTCTTTAGGGAGCGAATTTTTTTGCCTTCATTTCCACCTATCATTTTCTTTTAATTCCATTCTGCTCCTTACATCGTGATCCACTTACATATTTGCACTATCTTTACCTATGTAAATCTCCCCCTGTTAATTCACTTTCATTACCTTATTAGAAGGCAAATCCCCTTGCTAAAACAAGCAGAAAGCCGAGCGACATCATGTGTCTTCCGCTCAGCTTCCTGTTTAAGCTTGTTTCTTTTTTTTCGGTGCCACTTTCTTTCGGGTCGTCTTTTTCATTTCCGGTTCATCATGTTTCGTTCGGTCAATGGATGCCTGTAACGCCTCCATTAAATCGGTTACATTGTTGGAAACTGGTTCTTTTGTTTTGGCTGTAATCGTCGTCTGTCCAGCTTTCTTTGATTCAATCAATTCAAGTAACGCGGTTCGATAGTCATCGGTGTATTTTGTAGGGTCGAAAGTAGTCGTTAATTGATCTATCAATAATACGGCAGTATCGATTTCTTTTTTTACAATGGTATCATTGGCAGGGATATTCGGAACATCCGCTGTAGAGCGGACTTCATCCGGATAATGAATCGTTTCCATCACCAAGGTATTATCAACGACTCGGATTACCGCCATTTGTTCTTTAGAGCGAATGATGATTTTCGCTAACCCTACCTTATTCGATTCCTTGAGGGCCTGCCTCAAAAGGGAATAAGCTTTTATCCCTCCGTCATTAGGGGACATATAATAACTCCGGTTAAAATAAATGGGATCTATTTCTTCAATTTTAACGAAATCTACGATTTCCACGGCTTTTTCTTCGTTTTGTTTTTTCAGTTGTTCTAGTTCATTGTCTTCCAACACAACAAACTTTCCCTTTGTATACTCAAAAGCGCGGACTATATCATCCTTCCCCACTTCTTTCTGGCATACCGGACAAACCTTTTCGTATTTAATCGGCGAATGACATTCCTTATGCAACGTCCTCAAAGAAATATCCTTATCCTCCGTTGCGGCATGAAGTTTGATCGGAATGTTCACCAAACCGAATGATATGCTCCCCTTCCACATCGTATGCATATTCGTCACCTCATAACTTATTTTTAAAGAGAAGAACAATTTTATTATTCCCCTTTGTTCAAAAAAAACCGAAAAAACAATTGCCAACTCTAACACTTCGTTTTTTTGGCAAAATAATGTTAATCAATTATTTGCGGAGGTAAATACAAAAATGAAACCGATGCTGCCAACCTATTACCCCGAAGCCCCCAACTCCAAGGATTGGCGTTATGAAGTCAAATATGACGGCTTTAGGGCTATTTTAACGATAGACTCCGATACCATAAGCATTTCAAGTCGGAACGAAAAGGAATTATCACCACAATTCCCGGAAATCATTGCTTACATCAAAGATCTGGACCTGGAAGAATATCTCCCGCTTCAGTTAGATGGAGAATTGGTCTGGCTTACCAATCAGGCGAAAGCCGACTTTTTTCAAATACAGTGGCGAGGGCGCCTTGGAAAACAATCCTTAATTTCAGAAAAAGCCCGTTTTTCCCCATGCCGGTTTATAGCGTTTGACCTGCTTAGCATCAGCGGAAAAAACGTAGCGGCTAAACCTATGGAAGAACGAAGGAAATTGATGTTGAATATGGGGGCAAATCTTGGCTTTCCTATGCCTCCTGATCCCAACGATAAGGCTTTGATACAATTAATAGAGAGTTTTGACGTTTTGGATAATGCCTTGAATAAGGTCGCCCTATTAGATGGCGAAGGGGTTGTCGCCAAGGAAATTCGGGGTACTTGGCAAGAAGGAAAACGTACTACCTCTTGGATTAAGGTGAAAAATTGGAAGACCGTTTCTTGTTTCATTACAGCATTGCACAAAGAAAATGGTTACGTTTCCCTAGCAGTTTTAAAAGAAGGTGCCGTAACGAAAATCGGAAGTGTTAAAAATGGACTGAGCGCTCAAGATAAAAGGATATTGCATGAACTGATCAAGCAAAATGCATCAGACGAAGACGCACAATTTTTTTATATCCAGCCATCCATTTGCATCGAAGTTCAATACTTACACGTGTATGAGGTAAATGAATTGCGTGAACCTCAATTTTCGCAATGGCTTTTACAAACGGCTCCCGAAGAATGTACCTGGGAGAAATTCGTGCTAGGTCAATACACATTTCCAGATACTGTACAAATAACTTCCAGGGATAAACCGCTTTGGATAACAGGAGATGAACAGGTGGTAAAAGTTGAATACCTTCACTATTTACGGGAGGTTTCAGCTTTCTTCTTACCCTTCTTGAAGGATAAACTGCTTACGACGATCCGCTATCCTCATGGCACTTTGGATAAAGAAAGATTTTTCCAGAAAAACAAACCTGATTATGCGCCGTCCTTTATTAAAACGTTCATTGATGACGATATCGAGTATATGCTATGTAACGATATTGAAACGCTTCTTTGGTTTGGCAATCAACTTGCATTGGAATTCCATGCGCCATTTCAGAAAGCGGGTAGAACACGACCCGACGAAATCGTCCTGGACTTGGATCCTCCTTCCATCGAATTTTTCTCCTTAGCGAAAAAGGCCGCACAGGAAATAAAAAAGGTGATGGAATCATTAAGGATAAAAGCCTTTGTAAAAACTTCAGGTAACAAAGGACTGCAAATTCACATCCCACTGCCTGAAGACAGATTTACTTATCAGGAGACACGGATTTTCACCGACTTTCTCGGTGACTACTTAACAAGTTCCAACCCAAATAATTTTACAACGGAAAGAATGAAAATTAATCGGCATAATCGACTATACTTGGACTTTGTGCAGCATAGTGAAGGAAAAACCATCATCCTTCCTTATTCCCCGCGGGGAAATTCTTTCGCTGGTGTGGCTACACCTTTGTTTTGGGAGGAAGTGGACGATAGTCTCCAGTTAGAGGACTTTACGATTGAAACCATACCAAATAGAATAAAAAGGGAAGGGTGTCCATTTATGGATTACAGACTCGTCGATAATGGACCAGCCTTTTTGGAAGTATTGTCGTTCCTAAAACAAAAAAAGACCAACTAAAGAAGATAAAGTTAGACACTCCATTTATTAAAGCAGCCCTTTAGGGTATGAACTACCGGGCGCATGCACTTTGATTTGTTGTTGATCAAAGTAGTGAATATATCTTATAATTTTCTGTTGACATGAATCAAAAAACAATAGATCGGCACGCTCGCTTACGATTGATCGTGAATTTCAGGCGTTTACTCGTGAGTTTCAGGTATTTACTCGTGAATTTGGACTTTTACTCGTGAATTTCAGGCGTTTACTCGTGAGTTTGGCACTTTTACTCGTAAGTTTCGCGCTTTTACTCGTGAGTTTCGCAATCTCTTGAGTTTTCGACTTGTTAAGGTTCATTGAATGCCTTGCACAATCTCTAACTTTTAACCAAATTGAAAAAGGGGTTCGGAATTAAAACATTCCGAATCCCTTTTTAATTTAGATTAATACCTAGTCGGTACTTTCCTTATAATGTAGTTTTCAAATAACTTTGAACTTCATCCTGCAACTTAGCATATAAGCTTGTTTCCGCTTCAAAGTCCTGTTTTTCCAGGATTTTGAATTTTTCCGAGTGGTCTAAGTCTAGGTCAATCGACACCTTGAATTCATAGGTTGCGTTCCCGATTAAATCAATTGAATACTTTTGGCTTTCTTCATCATGGTGGACCACGCATTTAACTTTTCCGCCGTTATTGTAGACAGATATTTCACTTTCCAACGTGTTCAATCCAACAGAGCATGTTACTAGGCTTGAAGCCGACATCGCCGTTCCACATGCATTCGTAAAGCCTACTCCCCGTTCGAATGTCCGCACATAAATGCTCCCTGGTTCCAGCTCTTTCACAAAGCTGACATTGACACCATCAGGGAAAAGATCATTCGGTTGATTGACCTTTGTTGAAAGTTCATCCTGCAAATCACTTTGTAAAACCTCACTATCGACGAGCGTGATCAAATGTGGATTAGGAACCGCCAATGCCGAAAATAATAAGGTATCATGAAGTTCCGGCAATAATTCGTTTTGCAATTGTTCTTTAGCCAATAAAAGAGGTAGATCCTTCACATTAAAACTTACCGGGGAAATTTCCACCTTGAAAGTTGGAATTCCCTCATAAATATCTTCCGTTTTTTCCACGAGTAAATTTGCCTTCATCGTTTCCACGATCATTTTATCAAGCCCTAGAACGTCGTTCGCGTAACGTGCAACACAGCGAAGTCCATTGCCGCACATCGAGGCTTCCGATCCATCCGCATTAAAGACACGCATTCGGCAATCAGCATGTTCACTTTTCATTACGAACAAAATACCATCCGCTCCAAGCCTCTCCCTATCACATAGGGCCTTCGCGAAATTTTCCCGCTCTTCTTCAGTAAACGTCAGGGTCGTAGTCAATTCATCAATGATTAAGAAATCATTTCCTGAACCATGGCTTTTTAAACCTTCAATAATCATCCTGTCACATCCTCTAATATGCTGCTTGTCATTTATCATTTTTTTAATATTCTATATCATAGCATTTTCAAGATGGATGTGTCATCGCGTAAATCACAATAAATCCATTTTTTCCGACGAAAAAAACAGAAGAGCGGTTGAATAAGAATTAACTCATTCCATCCGCTCTTCCAAAATATTAACCGATCATACCAATGATGAAATAGACGATAAACATTCCGGCACTCACATACATCGGGGCTGACACTTCTCTCGCTTTTCCGGTTACAAGCTTCAAGAACGGGTACAGGATGAAACCGAATGCCATTCCATCGGCAATACTGTAAGTGAAAGGAATGATCGTGATAATCATGATTGCAGGTATGCTCTCGGTTAAATCGCTGAAATCCAGCTTTTTTATATTTCCGAGCATCAAAATGCCAATGATAATTAAGATGGGGGCAATGGCGCTATCAGGGATTACTTTAATCACTGGTATAAATAGCAGTGATAGAATGAATAGCACACCAGTCACCACTGAAGTAAAACCAGTTCTGCCTCCTGATGCGATTCCAGCTGCCGTTTCAACTGTAGCAACGGTAGGGCTCGAACCGAATATGCCTGAAAGCAGAACGGACACACTTGTAGCCTGCAGCGACTTTTTATAAGCATCCTGGCGGTTTATACTGTCTACATGCCCGTGTACAAGACCAATATTTTCAAAAACAAGAACCATCGTCATCGCAAATACACTTATCCAGAATTCAATCCGGTTCGCTTCCAAGAACGATAATGAAAAGAAGAGATCACCGTAGGAAGCTGTGTCTATGCCTGATAAATGGATATTTGACAGTTGAACCGTCCCGAACCAATAGGCTATGAGGCTACCTGCCAGGATGGTAATCATGAAATTACCGGGGACATTCTTGATGAACAGCGTGATTGCCAGTAAAAAGGTCAACACCGTTGCACACACTGCTGGATCGCTTAAATCTCCCAGTGCGACGATAGATGATGAACCTCTCGTGATTATCCCGCCTTTCTCGAGCCCGATTAGCATCAAGAATAAGCCAAGACCGACAGATATGGCTTCTTTTATTGAACTTGGAATCGAATCACTGATTACCTTAGAGAATTTTGTAAAAGCGATGACTACAAAAATAACCCCTGAGATAAACACAGCACCAAGAGCAGATTGCCAAGATAGACCCATTCCTTGAACCATGGTATAAGCAAATAGGGCATTTACGCCCATTCCTGGAACGAGGAGAATTGGGACATTCGCCCAAAGTCCTATCATGACACAGCTTAAAGCAGATAAAAGAATCGTCGCAATCACTGCACCATTAATCGGAATGCCCGCTTCCGATAAAATCAGGGAATTCACGATGAGAATATAGACTATTGTAAAATAGCCGACCACTCCAGCAAGGATTTCACGTTTTCCATTCGTTCCGTAGTCGGAAAAATGAAAAAACGTTTCCAAGTTTAATTTCTTCATGTTGTATCCTTATTAATTTTGTCCCTCGCCCACCCGTTTGTATTAGTGACAAACTACACTTGGCGATTTTAACAAAAAAAAGGATAAAAATAAATAGAAAAGATCAAAATTCGAAAAAAACTGCCGGAAATAATCCCGACAGCCTCGATGAATTTATTATTTTTGTCCTTCTGCGTACCCGTCGACTACCAATTCCAACTTCCCTGTATCAGGCGAAATGATTAGACCATGTACAGGAATATTTTTAGGGATCAAAGGGTGTCCTTTAATCACTTCCACACTGTTCTTACAACTTTCATAAACATCATCAAATCCGCGAAGCCAACTGCGGATATCGATTCCTGCAGCTCCCAGTGTATCGATGGTGCTCTTAGGTATATCACGTTCGATCATCTTGTCTACTACAGAATCGGCATCGACTGATGCCATCCCGCAGTCATGGTGAGGTATGACCAATACTTCATCTGCCTTTAGCTCATAAATAGCAACAAGGATACTCCGCATGACACTTCCGAATGGGTGGGAGACGATTGCCCCGGCAGTTTTCAGGATTTTGACATCGCCATTTTTGACATTCAAGGATTTTGGCAATAGTTCAACGAGCCGAGTGTCCATACAGCTTATGATGACCATACGTTTCTCAGGAAACTTATCCGTTCTATACTTAACATATTCACCTTTTTCTACAAACTGTTCATTATAATCAAGAATCTCATTAAGTAAACTCATATTTACCACCTTTTTATAAGTATTTAATCTATGTATTCCACTATGATTATATCAAATATTTAAAAGATTTGCTAAAGGGTTATCCTTGTCAATTTGAACGATGATTTAAAGTGGCTGCACAGAAGCCCAAGACGATGATTTTAGGAATTTCATCAACATTTGATGAAAATGAAAGTATGGGTGTATTTGTCTTGAATCGTTTCCCCCACTCCAAAGGCATCCAGCCCTCTTGGTATGAAACTATTTTTTCCCCTTCTTTTGTGGCAATCTCGAATGAATTCACACTTCCCGGCGTTTCAATGGGCATCCATTCCGTACCATCTTCCTTATATATCATACCATTAATCTTCACGAATGACCGATTTTCTTGATACGATCCAATAATGCCGCCCTGATCATCCATGATCGTCAATTTATTGAAAAGTCCCCTTTTGATATGGTACTTAGCCAGCAAACGCCCCTCATGGTCCACCAGTTCATAACGCTTGGCCAGGAGCATCGACAAGAAATTGGGTATCATCCACATGAACCACTTCATATTCGAATCCCGTACCTCGCCCATTAGAGACCCGTCCGGCGCAAAGAGAAGCAGGCGCAATGTCGGTGCTGGCATAAAAGTCAACAAAACATGTTCATTTTTAAATAACCCAGCATTTGTCCCGATGTGTTCATCAGGCAATTCCTTCATTCTATTTTCATATATACGATGACTGACAAATTGGGCAATGCTAAAGAAAATAAAAGGAGACGTTATCAATAATATATTGCCCGGTATCATCGCAAAAATATGGCAAATGAAAAATACAATGGCCAAAAGAAGTGATATCCAAGATGCATGAAAATTTGAATTGCTCGTTTTCTGATAATATTCACGTATATTCATATCCTGCTCTGCTCCTCACTCCTTACAAGAAAGATTGCCGCCTTGAACGAACATTGATTAGCAATACTACAAGCCGCCCGGCATCCACTTCCTAAAAGTGCATTGAAGTAGTTATCATAATACTTTATTCGCTTTAATGTGATCTATTCCCTTTTTAATGTAGGGCAATTCCCAACTTGGTTCATATAAAAAAGGACTCCTAATTGAACGGAATCCTTTTACATCAATACTATAATATCCTGAAAATCAACGGGAACCTATAATCCGTTCCTTCATAAGCCCTAACGGCAGCAATGATGGTGAATACGACTAAAGCTATCCCGATAACCGGCAATAGCAAGAATCCAACCAATACTATAGTGAGTATCCCTGCAACTATTGAATATACGGTGTAGGAAATGAAAAAATTCAGGTATTCCCTTCCGTGATAATCCACAAATTGTGACGAGCCCTTCTTCAATAACCAAATCACTAAAGGACCGATAAATGCTGTAAAAAAGCTGATCACATAAATAAGGGCAGCAAACACTCTTTCATCTTTAGTAGGCATAGTGTCTTCTCCTCCTTTCTCATATGAATAATTACGAATCAAGGGCAAAATAGTTTCATTTTCCCTCTCATTATATTCGAAAAAGGTAAAATTGGACTACCTTTTCTTCATAAAACCCAATTGGCAAAACATATGACAAAAAATCAGAATATGTTCATCTGTCTTGTGCATACAGTTTAAATAATGGATGTCCCATACCTTCTAGAATGGAGTGATGTTTTTTTGCTTAACGAATTTCAAGCCTTCATCCTTGGGATCATTCAAGGCTTGACTGAGTTTTTACCTATTTCGAGCACTGGACATTTATATTTAGGACGGCATATTTTCCATCTTGACGAGGCCGGCATTTTTCTGGATACCATGCTCCATATCGGAACCTTGCTGGCGTTATTGGTCGTCTATAAGAATGACATTATTGCCATTTTGAAAAACCCTTTCTCCAAAATGACTCTGCTTCTCATTGCCGGGACAATCCCTGCAGTGATTGCCGGTATTTTACTCGGGGATTGGTTTGATGGCCTTTCAAAAACAGGTGTAACCATAGGATGGGAATTTTTAGCAACTGGACTGATTTTATGGGTAGCGGACGGAGTAAGAAAAGGCGGCAAATCCCTTAATGAAATTTCGATTAAAGATGCCTTGATCATCGGTACCTTCCAAGCTGCTGCCATCATGCCTGCCCTTTCGCGTTCCGGCCTGACGATAGCCGCTGGTCTATTCTGCAGGCTTGATAGGGCCACTGCAGCCTATTTTTCCTTTTTGCTATCAATTCCTGCCATTACCGGGGGCATCGTATTTCAGATGAAACCGATTTTTACAGGAGAAGTTGAACGGCTGCCACTCACTGCGCTTTTCGTCGGAACCCTTGCCGCAGCAATCTTTGGTTATATAGCCGTAGTATGGATGATCGATTTCTTAAAAAAGCGATCACTGAAAATATTCTCCATTTATGTATGGGCCCTCGGCGCAATCATTTTATTCATGCAATTCACAGGTGAATTTTAAAGAAAAAAGCAGTTTTTCATGGAAAAATGCACGCGTTTGCCTTCCGATTTCACCCTTGTTGAAAAAGTTGAAATTTGACGAAAAAAAAAGGCAAAAAACCTATTCCCAAACCGTTTTTTTTTTAGTATTATACCTTCGTAAGGTTCTTTTGATTTGCATATTTTCTGACAATAAAAATAGGGAAGGCAAATGGTGCGCCACCGGTTTCCGGTTCTAGTGGGTTCGATTCCCACCCCGAAATTTTTTGATGAGCGACTTAAAAAATTTCGAGGGTGGGCAGCGACTACGCATAAGAACTGCCCTCAAACGGAGGGACGGAAATGTTAAAAAAGAGAGATTTCACAGATTGTTTTTCTCTTTATGAACAAATGACGCATCCAGATGTCTTCCCTTTCGTGCGCCATAAGGTAGATTCATATGAAGAATATGTTTTCATTACTAAGCAAACGATCGAAGCCGAAGATGCTGGGCAACTCATTTCACGAACAATCTTGGATGAATGGGAAAATCCCATCGGTTGTATTTCTTTATACGATATTGAAAATGGTGCAGGTTTCTTAGGCACATGGCTTGGCAAGCCTTATCATGGAAAAGGGTATAATGCCATTGCAAAAGACGCTTTCTTTAAAGAGCTTTTTTTCGAGCTCGGTTTGGAAACGGTCTTCATGCGTATTCGCAAAAAAAATATCCGCTCTATAAAAGCCGCAGAAAAGCTTCCCTATGCCGTCAATGCCAACGAAACAAGAAAATCCCTTTATGATCAGGTCAATCATGAAGGAGATATCTACGATTTGTATGAAATCCCTAAAGATTTATACACCTTTCATATCCTTAGACAGCATGATGATGACGAACAGCAGTTACTTGAAGCATAGAGCGAAGAACATTTCAGCATGTCTTTGTTTATCTTTTAATATAATGGCCGGAGCTTCCAAACCTGGAAAGCTCTTTTTTCCATTTTCACAGGATGTTTAAGATAGATTGCTGCAAATCCCTATTCTTTTTAGGGATATTTTTTTATAATGAATACAATTGACCAATTCAATAATATATTCAAATCGTCATTGAAAGGACTTAATCATGAAAAAAACATTTGCTTTTATCGTGCAGCTTATCTTCCTGCTCATCATTTGCAAGCTCGGCTATTATTTAGCCAATTTACTTCATTTACCCATACCAGGCAACGTCATCGGCATGATTTTATTATTCGGTTTATTACAGACGAAGGTTATAAAAGTCGAATGGATTGAACTTACTTCAGGATTTTTGGTAAAGCACTTAGCCTTTTTCTTCATTCCCATTTCAATCAGTTTAATGACCATGGGATGGCTTTTCATTGAATTCGGTTTGCCATTGGCACTAACGTTGGGAGTCAGCCTGATTTTTGGATTCATCGTTTCAGCTTGGACTGTTCAGAAGCTATCCCATAGAGGAGAGGTTAAGCAGCATGACAGCGTTCATCACAACTTATAGCATCTTGATAACCATACTTGCCTATTTCATTGGAAGGAAAATATATGCTAAACATCCATCACCTTTTACGACGCCCGTATTTTTCAGTACGGTTACAATTATTCTAGTACTGCTGATCAGCGGTTTGGACTTCGAAGACTATTCACCAGGAAAAGACATCATCACCTATTTCCTAGGACCGGCTACCGTTGCTTTGGCCGTACCACTTTATAAAAATAGAAAAATAATCGTTAAATATGCAATGCCCGCAATTAGCGGCATGATTTTTGGCCTTCTAGTCACATTGATCATTGCCTTTGCCATTGCAAAAGCATTTTCACTTCCGCAATTCATACTCCAAGGATTGGCGGTTAAATCCATTACAGTGCCCATCGCTGTTGAAATCACCGAACTTTATGGCGGAAATTCCAATATATCAGCAGCCTTCGTCATTTTGACAGGGGTACTTGGTACGATGATCGCTCCAAAAATGATGGATAAACTGAACATTACGATGCCCTTCGCACGCGGTATCGCTTATGGTACGATCGCTCATGGTCTCGGTACGGCTCAAGCTGCCCAGGAAAGTGAGTTTACCGGGGCTGTCGCAGGTGCGGCAATGGCTATCGCAGGTATCCTTATTTCCTGTTTCTTTCCTTTTATAAGTAATTTCCTATAAAAAAGAACCGCAACGTCAACGACGTTGCGGTTCTTTTTATGATTTTTTTTGCAGATCGTCGTATAAACGCCTTAGAATATACGTTTTATACAGCTCCAGTTTTTTTTTCTCAATTGGATGATAGCTAATCCCTGCGGCTTTCAGCTGCTGAATGAACCACCCTTTGGAATATTCATAAGCCATTCTACCCCCTCCTCTGTTCGAAAAAGATATGCTACATAGAGGGGAATGATACTTATTTTTTTGCACCCATTACTTTAAGTAGTAATTCATACATTTCAGCTGCCGTTTTGAATGGGCGTTTTTGACGCATTTTCTCCTGATATTCATCCGATTGTTTCACTAAATCCGCTAATGTAGCATTAAAAATCCGGTCATTTAGCTCTTCTTCTTCGATGACTTTACAAAAACCCTGTTTTTCAAAGCTTGACGCATTCAGGATTTGATCTCCACGGGATGCATTGGCACTTAGAGGGATAAGTAACATCGGCTTTTGCAAAGCAAGGAATTCAAAAATTGAATTTGAACCTGCCCTTGACACAACGACATCAGCAGCCGCCAATAGATCGAACAATTCTTCATGTACGAATTCAAAAGGAGCATATCCCCTTTGTTTCAATTCCGTTTTCACATTTCCCTTCCCGCAAATGTGAATAATCTGATAATCCTTTAATAAGGCATCAAGGTTATCTGTAATTAAATTATTGATTTTAACGGCCCCAAGGCTTCCTCCCATAACGAGCAACACCGGTTTGTTATTCGTGAATCCACAAAATGCCTTTCCAGCAGAAGCGTTTCCAGTAAAAATCCCATCGCGCAATACAGCGCCAAGATACATAGCCTTCTCTTTAGGAAGATCTTTTTCCGTTTCCTGGAAAGTAGTGAAGATTTTAGATGCAAGCGGCATGGCAATCTTATTAGCCAGACCAGGCGTAAAATCCGATTCATGTATCGCGATCGGTATCCTCAGCATCCTGCCTGCCAAAACGACTGGAACCGAAACGAATCCACCTTTAGAGAAAATGAAATCCGGCTTGGTCTTTTTTAATATTTTTCGTGCATCAAAAATCCCTTTTATGACCCGGAAAGGATCTTTCATATTTTCAACAGATAGATAACGCCGGAATTTCCCAACTGAAATCGTTTCATAACGGACCTCGGGAAATTCCGTTTCGATGATATTTTTTTCAATGCCTTTTTTTGATCCAATATAAGTAACATCCCACTCATGCTTTAAAAATTCCGGGATGATTGCTGCATTAACAGATACATGACCGGCAGAACCGCCTCCGGTAAATACTATTTTCTTAGTCAATATTTCCACCTTCCAAACTTAAAAAATCACTTTGCATCCATATTACCATATATCCTTGCCATTAATAACTTGAAAAAGTATTCAGTGAATCGCTAAATCCCAATGATGAATGTAATCATCGATTATTTTTCCTTTTTCAGCATGAATATATTATAATCTTAGTATTCTACAATACTACAAGATACATTGGAGGAGTAATACATTGCAAGAAGTTTCTGAATCACTCGATCAATTTGATGGAATCGAAGCCTGGACCAAATTAGGAATTTCCATTGGCATTTTTCTAATTTTCCTTTTGCTTCGGAAAGTATTTACTACATATATATTCAAGTTCTTTCTACGAATTGCAGAAAAACGTAAAGTAGAATTTGCCGCCAACTTAATGCTCGCTATAGAACAGCCGGTAAGATTGCTTATCGTTTTGATTGGTGTCATTATATCCATGCACTATTTTCCAATCGACTCACCTTCGGTTGAATTCAGATCGAAAATATACAGATCGTTTTTTGTCTTCTTATTCTTTTGGACGATTTTTAATATCAGTTCGATCTTAACTATATTATTTCCGAAATTGGTAGGTAAATTCGGACTTGAAGTCGATGAAATCGTCATGCCGTTCTTTACGAAAATCATAAAATTAATCATCATTGCTTTTGGTGCCTCCATCATTGCGGAAGAATGGGGATTTAATGTCGATGGATTTGTTGCAGGGCTTGGTTTGGGTGGATTGGCTTTCGCTCTTGCCGCTAAAGATACCGTCAGCAATTTCTTTGGAGGTATCGTCATCGTTACCGAAAAACCTTTTACCATAGGAGATTGGGTCAAAACTCCAAGTGTGGAGGGAACTATTGAAGACATCACATTCCGAAGCACAAAAGTTCGGACTTTTGCCCAAGCTTTAGTTACAGTCCCAAATGCGACCCTATCGAATGAACCGATCATCAACTGGTCCAAGATGGGCAAAAGACAGATTGCCTTTCATTTGGGAGTGAATGTCACGACACCAAAAGAAAAATTGGAAAATGTCATTAAGGAAATTGAAAAAATGCTCATTGATCATCCTGAAGTACATCCGGAAACGATTTTGGTTAAATTTGATGAGTTCAGTCATTCCGGTTTCAACCTTTACCTTTATTTCTTCACGAAAGCGACGGACTTTGGGGGATATTTATCAATCAAAGAAGATGTGAACTTTAAAATAATGGAGATATTGGAACAGGAAGATGTACAAATTGCCATTCCTTCACAGGCATTCATTCTTCAAAAAGACTCAAATTTGGAAGCCATGAATGATTTTGAATCCATGCGTGACTGACAAAAGGACTTGCCCAATACGGCAAGTCTTTTTTAGCTTCAAATAAAAACTCTTAAAACATCACATGCTTATGTGATATAATTCTTTCATTGTGTTGAAAATTCCAAATATTGATATTGAGGTACTTTGATGAATCAGACTTATACTAAATCACAAAAGCTCCGCTTGTTATTTTATATATTGATACCTATCCTGATCACCCAAATCAGCATGTATGCCATGACTTTTTTTGATGTGATGATGTCGGGACAATACAGCACTCAGGACGTTGCTGGCGTCTCCATCGGCAGTTCGCTATGGACACCAGTGTACACGGGGCTGAGCGGGATATTGATTGCCTTGACGCCGGTGGTTTCACAGCTGGTAGGTTCCAGGCAGTCTAAATCCGTTTCCTATTCCGTGATGCAGGCCATTTATTTAGCTGTTGCTTTAGCCTTGATCATTTTAATCATTGGGGCGTTTTCTTTGAACCCCGTATTGAGTGCCATGGACCTTGAAGATAGTGTCCACATGGTGGCTCATGATTACTTGATCGCCCTTTCACTCGGTATCATTCCTTTATTCGTTTATAATGCGTTGAGAGCTTTCATCGATGCTCTGGGACAGACTAGGATTTCCATGATCATCACCTTATGTGCACTCCCGGTAAACGTCCTTTTTAATTACCTGTTAATATACGGGAAGTTTGGATTCCCTGAACTTGGCGGTGTCGGTTCCGGTTACGCCACTGCCATTACGTATTGGTTAATTGCCCTTGTGGCCATCCTTGTTGTGATAAAAATCAACCCATTTTCGACATATGAGGTTTTCAGTGAATTTTTCCGGGTTTCCTGGAAAGAATGGAAGGCCTTATTATTGATTGGGGTACCCATCGGACTGGCTATCTTTTTTGAAACAAGCATTTTCTCGGCCGTCACCCTTTTAATGAGTAAGTATGATACCGTGACAATTGCATCGCATCAGATTGCCATGAATTTTGCGTCACTGCTTTATATGATCCCGCTAAGTATTTCCATGGCATTGACGATCGTCATTGGATTTGAAATTGGAGCGGCCCGTTATAAAGACGCCAAAGAGTATAGCTGGATTGGCATTTCGATGGCATTGACGATGTCGCTCGTTTTGTCGACCATCCTATTCCTCTTCCGCGAACCTGTGGCCGCTTTATACACAAAAGACCATGAGGTTATGATGCTGACATCACATTTCTTGATATATGCCATCTTCTTTCAGATATCGGATGCCCTGCAGGCACCTATTCAGGGTATTTTGCGTGGATATAAAGATGTAAATGTCACATTTGCGATGTCACTTGTCTCCTACTGGATTCTGGGGCTTCCCATTGGCTATTTCTTTGCAAAGTATACGGATATGGGAGCCTTTGGGTACTGGATCGGCTTAATTTCCGGCTTGGCTCTCGGAGCTATAGGCTTGGCGGCTCGCTTACGGTTCATACAGCAAGTAAAATATAAAAAAATGGCGTAAAAAAAGAGTGGGGCTGGATTATACCGGCCTCACCCTTTTTCATTCTGAATTCAACCCCTAAACCACTAGGCTTTATATATTTTCCCAAGAACATCCTTACCGCCTGTTACCGGTATGATGCTGCCGGTAATGAAATCTGATTTTTCATCACAAAGGAACGTGATGACCCTCGCTATATCTTCCCCTGTACCCGGTCTGCCGACTGGAACCGTATCATCCTTTTCTTCTCTCGCGACCCTAATTTCCTCCTCTTTCCAGTCACCTACGATATCACCGGGACAGACCATATTCACGGTGATGCCATGTGTAGCTTCTTCGGCAGCTAAAGTTCTTGTCAAGGAGGTCAAGCCGCTCTTTGCAGCAGCAAATACAGAACGATAGATCCAACCTGGTGCAGTTTCACACCGTTCAAACCCTAATGTAATGACTCTACCCCAGTTTCTACTGCGCATATGTGGAATAAGCTCTTTCGCAAAATAGAAAAAACCATTTAAATTTCCATCCATGATGTACTTCCATTCATCACTGCCATATTCAGTCATGGGCTTACGGTCATGCATATATGGCCCTGCATTATGAATGAAAATATCAACATGGCCAAATGACTCCGAAATCTTTTGCAAAATATTCAGGCAATCCTCCTCACTTGACGAGTCACCTTGAATCGCAATTGCCTTAACATGGTACTTATCCTGTAATTCATCCACTAATGCTAAAGCTGCCTTTTTACTTTTTCGATAAGTAATGATAATGGACATTCCATTATCCGCGAGTGAAAGTGCCATCCTTTTGCCGATTCCCGTTGCTCCACCAGTAATAAAAGCTACTTTGTCATCCACAGGCTTTACCCTCTTTATCTAATGGATTTTACTTAATTATACATAAGTTTATTCCATTTTCTATAATTTAGTAATTATAAAAAAGAACCTATGGGCTTTAGCTGCATAAAATATAACAAATAAACCTGCCAGACCAAAAGCAGGAGAGAGGAATTCAATATGATTCCCTGGAATTCACTTTTTTCTTTTAAGAATAATCCGAACCAGAAGGACTTCATGAAAAATATGCAGCAAAGTGATGTACAATCGTTCATCGAAAAAGTATTTTCACAAGTCATCCCTGACCATATGCAAGGTATGATGAACCAAAATGATGGCGGCTCACAAACAGTAAATGCCAGATCTGAACATCCTTTACATGCAGAAGTATTTGAAACCCACTTATATGTCTTTGTAAGAATTCCTATAGAAGATGAATCTTGGCTAAAAAATATGAAACTTTACCATACATCTAACCAATCCATCATCGAGGGGATTCCTGAAGAGTCAGATCGGCATGTCATTACACTCCCCGCACTTGTTAAGAAAAAAGGGGCATCGGCCCAATATAAAGAATCAACGTTGGAAATACGTCTTCAGAAAAGTTTCAATACCCAGTATTCAGAAATCGATGTATCCGAGATATAAGCTGCTACACACCGGGACCTCGCTGATAATAAGGTGCGGTTCCTGTTATTTTCTTGGTGCCAACCTTTTTTAGATTTCGCTGTATTTTATTTCATGGAATGATCCATTCTCGCAAAAAAAAGAGCACCCCATGTTAATGGGATGCTCTTTTCTATTAATCTATTATTTTCCGATGAATTGTTGAGTCCAGTAGTTACCAGATTCTACGTAACCTACTCCGATATGAGTAAAGCTAGGGTTCATGATGTTTTCACGGTGTCCTTGGCTATTCATCCAAGCTTGTACCACTTCTTCAGGTGTTTGTTGACCTTGTGCGATGTTTTCGCCAGCTGTTGTATAGCTGATTCCGAATTGTTTCATCATATCGAATGGTGAGCCGTAAGTTGGGCTATTGTGATCAAAGTAGTTTTTATCTTTCATGTCTTGAGACTTAATACGTGCAACTTTGCTCAACTCAGTGTCGATTTTAAGAGCTGCCAAACCTTGTTTTTCACGTTCTGCATTTGTTAATTTAACAACTTGTTGTTCAAAAGCACTTAATTCAGAGCTTGTCTCTTGTTTTTCATCAGTTGATTTATTAGGTGTAACTGGTTTTGCTTCAGGTTTTGCTTGGTTCGTTGTTCCAGCTTCTTGCTGAACTGGTTTTTGAACTGGTTTTTGAACTGGTTTTTGAACTGGCGTTTGTTGTGGCGTTTGTTGTGCCTGCGCTGCCGGTAAAGTGATATTGTATTTAGCTAGGTATTGGTTAAGGACTTGTTGCATATCCTCTTTATTAGTAGATTTAAAAGTTACTTGTTTCACAGTATCACAGTTGGCTGCTTCAGCTTGGTTAGCTCCTACTCCTGTGAATATAATAGCTGCAGCCGCTGCTGCTGACATAAACATTTTCTTTTTCATTCGTATTTCCTCCTGTGATGTTCATTTTTTGTTGTGCTTTGCTTCTGGAATTATCATAACATGCACTTTTTGTAATAAAGGCTCCATCAATTTCCATCAAATTCACAGGGTGCGAATGAAAATATATTTATGATCCAGTTTAAGAGAAATCTTGCAAAAATGCTTTAACTATCTATGTTTCTGCCAGTAGTATAAATACTCATATTTTCCCAGTAATTTCTTGTCAATGGTAGTTACATAGAACTATTTCCATTGAATACTAATAAATTTTAATTGACATATCATTTCCAACCTGATTTTTATGACTTTCTTTACTTTTATGTTACAAATTTTTCGGTTTAACTTCGACATTTCGTCATATTCTCCCTATCACCTTGAATATTTTTCCAAATAAAAAAACAATCCGGTTTTAAACCCGAATTGTTTTGATTTCGATGGTATATTCATCATTTCATTTCTTCATCATTCATCTCGTCCATTTCCTTTTTTTCGCCACTTTGTTCAGGAGTGCTTGGTTTGCCTATTACGAATTCTTTCTTTGGCATGTTGTGCATATCCCTTGCAGTTACATGGGCATATACATAGTAGGTTCCTTCTTTATCAAAATTCTTTTCCAATTCATATATGCCGTTCCCTTTATGTTTCACTGCGATCTTGTCATGATCATCGCTATTCGCAAGCCAAATTTCAAAACTGACATCATCTGCATCTGTCACGGCTTCGTCCCCATATGTTACTTTTGCCTGAAATTTCACAGGATCATTCACTTTACCCTGAATTGGATCGACAGCTAAATCGACATTTAACATTTTCGGAATTTCCTCTTCCTTGCTGCATCCAGCCAAAAAAATTAACGCCATGCAAAATAACAGGATTTTTTTCATTTTTGAACGTATCCCCTTTTTATGAATTCCATTCTTCTTTTATAATCGGTAGGATGACCCTGACTTTTGTGCCCCTTTTTTCCTTGCTTTCTATTTCGATTTTACCATTTTGTAATTCCACCAATTTTTTAACAATGGACAGTCCAAGCCCTGACCCGCCATCAAAACGGCTGCGTGCCTTGTTCACTCGGTAAAAACGATTCATGATATATGGCAGATCCGCTTCCGGAATCCCGTTACCCGTATCAGTAACCAGCAGTTCGCAATCATCTTTATGCTGAATTAAGGTAATATGGATCGCCCCTCCGGGATCCGTGTACTGAATGGCATTATCAATAATGTTATGTAGGATCTGTTCCATCCTTCCTTCATCCCCCAAAATAATCGGGTCTGGATCCAGGTCTAGCTGCAAGCCCAATTGCTTTTCTTTTATTATCGGTTCATATTTCACAAGTACGTCTTCAATGAATTGCGCATAGGCAATAGGGGTTTTATTTAACATGAATGGATCACTATCCATTTTTGATAAGTCCATCAGATCTCCCACAAGCCGCTGCAGCCTAAGAGCCTCCCTTGAAATGAGTTGAAGGTATTTCCGTTGCTCTTCATCATTTTTCACGACACCATCCAATATGGCCTGCGTATAGCCCTTTACGTAACTAAGCGGGGTTCTGAGCTCATGTGCAACATTTTCTAAAAATTCTTTTTTTCTTTCTTCTTCCATATGGATGGAATTGGCCATATCATTAAAGGCCATTGCCAGTTTCCCTATTTCATCATGACTCCTTACCTCGACCTGTATGTCATAATTCCCCTCTGAGACACGATGGGCTGCAGTCTCGATTTCCTTAATCGGACTGACTAGCTTTTTCAACCATTTCGTAGTAAACAAAATCGCGACAATCAAAAATAATAGAACGGCCGCCATCCATTTTGCGGCAAATTCCTTAAGTAATACCGTAATGGAATCTACAGGAATATATGTATAGATGATACCTTCGAGCCGATTTTCGTCAATCAGGGGTATGATCGCCGCTACGATGTTCTTTTCAAATCTTTTCTCATATCCCTCTTTTTCAACGGCTTTCCCATCTAAAAGCATTTGCCGTTCTTCTTCAGAAATAAGGGTGTCATAATTGATTTCAAAAGGCAGACAGGCACTCAATTCCCTCGGATTGTTGACGACAAAGATCTCGCTGTCATTCTTACTGTTAAACCATTCAACTTTTTCCTTGAAATCTTCGCTGATTTCACCGCCGGAGTAATCCGCCCCTAGCAATGACGCTTCATTGACTAAATCTGTTTTAAGCTTCTCCACATATAGATTTTTATAATAATATTGAGAAAGTGAATAAGCGAACAGCACGGATAGGATGATGGCGGTGATGATGGTGAGCCATAATTTAAAAGAGAGGGTTCGCCATTTATTGATCATTTCTTTTCCTCTATCTTATAACCGATTCCCCAGACGGTTTGAATGTAATCGGCCGCTCTTAATTTCATTCGTAACGTTTTGATATGGGTATCCACGGTCCGTAAAGATCCTCCATACTCCCCGCTCCATACATTTTCAAGCAGTTGTTCACGGCTTAGTGCCTGGCTTTTATGACGCATGAGGAATAAAAGCAATTCGAATTCCTTCAAGGTTAAATTGATTGGCTTCCCTTCCACCAAAACCGTTCTGGATTGTAAGTTCAAGCTAATTTTACCGAACCGGACATGGTTTTGACTCTCTTCATTCAATGATAATTTCCCTGTCCTCCGCAATACCGCTTCGACCCTTGCAACCAATTCTCCTGGATTGAACGGTTTGACGATATAATCGTCGCCGCCAAGCTTCAGCCCTTTCACCTTATCCCATTCTTCACCTTTCGCACTGACAAATATCACAGGAATCTCCCAATTTTCACGAATTTCTTCACAAACGGAGAAACCATCCATACCTGGCATCATGATATCCAATAGAATTAAATCAACTTCCTCTGTTTCAACCATACTAATAGCTTCTTTTCCATTCGCAGCTTGAAGGCATCGATAACCTGAGTTCAGTAAATACATTTCAACTAGATTTCGCATATCTTCTTCATCATCCACGACTAAAATGGTGTAAACATGCATGTCATCTACTCCCTCAACATCAATTGGAACGGACCTTCGCCGACTTTGATCGTTTTTTTAACATCGACTGTTTCAGCATCCATTACATACACTTCATCACTATCATATCCCGCCACGATCACATCTTCGTTAAAGCTAGCCATTTCAAAAGGGTTGACGCCGACCACTTTGCTTTTCACTTCCTCATATTGATCATTCAATTTATATAAGGAGCTTGTACCATGACTAAGGACAAATATGCCTTCTGCATTCTCAAGGAACTTTATCGGCATGGTTGGGGCCTTCAGCTTATTCTTCAACTCTCCCGTTTGTGCCGAATAAATATATAGATCTTCTTCCACTTTGTCCCCATCACCGTGTCCTCCGATCCATATTTCATCCTTTTCTTCCCTTAATAATGTGCCTGTGCTGGAACTATGTACGGGAAATTCAAAATCGACCTTTTTCGTTTCAAGATTTATTACAGAACATTTGGTATCACCAAAATTAATAACATACAAACGATTCGATTGCTCTCCTTGAAGAACGGTCAGGGGGCTTTTACCAACCTTGACAATATCCTGTTTCTCCCCATCTGTATTTAAAAAATAGATGGAGTGATTCGATTGGTTGACCGCCACGATGCTTTTTCCATCACGTAACAACTGCATATTAACGATCCCTTTGCCAATTTCCCAACTGTTTATCAGTTTTCCTGCTGATAAAGAGTACACTTGGACTTTCTCCATCTCTTTTCCATAAAGCAGGATAGTATCTTTGTCTGCCAGGAGCAGAGCTCCGGTAAATGGTTCTGAAATATCCCATTTTGCAAATGGATGATAGTTTTCATCTATGAAAGTCAGTGAGGTATCCTTGATATTGACAGTCGCCAGGAAAGATTCACTTTTATTGATTTTAGTAAATGCATTACCGCTATTACACCCAGTAAGCAGTACGATGGCAAGAAAAAGCCCAATGCCCCACTTCATATTTTAAGCTCCTTATTCATTAAATATCTATTTTTTAAAGATTTTAACAATGATTTGTGAAAAAAGTATGAAGCAGAAAAGAATATTTGCTAACAAGCATCTGTTACACCTCGGAAATCATATTCTTTCCAATTCAGTGATATAGGCCATGACGATCGCATTTTTCATTTCTTCAGAAAGCGAAGATTCCATCACGCGTTTAATACAGAGGTAAAATTTCTCCAATACTGGTTTTCGGGCACGGGGATGGGCATTTTCATCCAAAAGCTCACGGCGGATGAGTTCCGACAACACTTCCCCTCCACCTCCATCGGTCATCTTACGATTATTCCATATGCTTAAATAAGCCACCAGTAATTCTTCTTGCCTGACATTTTCTTTCATAGTATCCCTTCCATCCATTACTAATTTATACATATTAATGTTCGAGTTTGTAAAGACTATCTTAATAATACGATCACGCTTTTTAAAATTCAAAAAGGGAGTGAGTACAATGTCTCAAGTATACCGCTGTCCGAATTGCCGGACAAATAAATCTCGCTTCAATCTCATTCAGCAAGTAGCAACCCCCATTAAAAAGGATCCGCAGTCAGGTGAGATTATTGAACAATATTCGAATGATTCCCTTCAGCCATTCCATCTAGCATATAATGGTCCTGAAGTTCGGGTTCAATGTGCTGCTTGCGGATTAATAGAAGACGAAAAGACATTTGCCGCCTTTGGAATGCAACAATAAAAATGGTCAGACCCCTAAATGGGTCTGACCATTTTTTCAATCTTTTCCTACTGACATCTTAGCCCGGTCTATGGCGATTGGAATGGCTTTTCCATCCTCATATCCTTCATCTAATAATGCATTGGCGATTTCTATAGCCTTTTCCCTTACATCTTTATCTAGATTCTTCATCGAGTTTGGGTAATCGTTCTTATTCCATGGCACTAATACCGCCTCCTTGATAAGAAAGTCTCCTTTTTATGTTTCCCTTCTTTAAAGGGCGGTAAACTTTTATCGGGCCGCTTTCAATTCCAAAGCTTTCAACTGAGCGATCAACATTTCCTTATCCAACTTTTCCCCGATCATGACGATATTCAATGGCATTTTCATCATTTCATTCATATACATCGGCATTCCGTAGGAGTATTGGAATAAATGGGGGTATTGTGAATGTGTAAAGGAAATGTATCCTTTCATTCGATAGACCGTTTCCGGTAGAGCCCTAAGCCACTCTTCAAAGTCGGTTTGTGCCACGGCACCTTCAAATGTATGAACGACTGCAGTTAAATGCAAATGGTCATGTACATCAAGCTTTTGATGGCCATTATGCCGTTTTCTTTGCATCTGCTGCAATGATGCCAAGGATACGGCTGCATACTCCGTCAATAAACATACGGCATCCGGATTCAGCGCCTGTATCGTATAAATCAGCTGTGCGGCCTCCATCTCACTTACTAAATCCGCTTTATTCAATAATATGAAATCGGCATGGTGGATTTGCTCGACAAGCAACTGTCGAAGCTGCGGAGACAGTTCCTCCCGATCGCGCCACCTTAATAAATCGACGACAGTGATAATCCCTTTATACTCCAGCCTTTTGGCGAAAATCGGCGACATGATGCCATCCAATACTTCAACTGGATGAGCTGCGCCCGTCGTTTCAATATAAACCGCATCCAGTTCATTTTCCGTTAGCAATTCATGAAGCTGAACCTCCAGTTTATCTTGAATTGTGCAGCAAATGCATCCGTCAAATAACTCCTTAAGTGGCACTCCATCACCAAGGAGTCCGCTGTCAACCGATACACTGCCAAGCTCATTTAAAAGCACGGCCACTTTTCTACCCGCTTCACTTTCCTGTTTTAAAATATTTCGAAGAAGCGTCGTTTTCCCGCTGCCGAGAAAGCCGCCCAATATGTATACTTCGGTTGTTTTCATTCTTATCTGCTCCTATGATCCGGTTAAATTCGATTCCGTTAAATTTTATCATACTTATCTTACTAAAGCACTTGCCGGATCCACATAAAAAAACCAGCCCTTAAGCTGGTTTTTCAACAATGATTCATGCTTGAACTTCATCTTTTTCGTAAATCGGCACCCATCCTGCCGCTGTTACGAAAATACGGACAGCAACAGTTTTCCTATCTTCTGCGAGCGTGAAATAATGTCTTGTTGATTCTGGTACACTAATAAGATCTCCGGGATTAAGACGTACATCAAACCACTGTTTATCATTGCCTTCAATGGCAAAGATACTCGTACCTCCCGCTATGAAACGCACTTCATCATCTTCATGGTGGTGTTCCTGCTTAAAGTTTTCAAGCATTTGATCCAAGTTCGGATTTGCATCTGATAATGTGATGATATCATGCGCTTTATAGCCTCTTCTTTCAGAAATTTCCGCTATCTCTGATTGGAATGTTACAAGGATTTCCTCCTTGTCAGCATCTGTTAGATCGTATTTTTCCACAAGATGGGCCGGTAATTTAGAAATGTCCCATTGCTCATAAATAACCCCTTGTGTTTCTAAAAACCCTTTTACCTGTTCACCGTTTTCAATAACCTCGTTTGTTTCATGGAATTTGATCGTCGCCATCATTCATACCTCCTCTATGAGTGTTTATCTTAAAGAACCTGCAAACGCCTTTTGTTGATTAAGCAACAGTTGGTATTGAAATAAAAATTCGCAAGCTTCAAGTATTCTTTTTGCTTCGAGTCCGCTTTTACCCCAAACCGTAATGCCATGATTGCGGATCAGCACGGCGCCAGAGTCTTCTTCGACATGTGGCTTGAACTTATCGGATAACAGCGGAATGTCAGCGTGATTATATATGATTGGAATCCGAAGCTCCGAATCTTCCTCCCACCGACCGGTCGCTTTAATGATTTCATGATTACAAAATGAAACCTGGCCTTCATCTCCGTACAATTCTGATATCACATTATTTTCAACTGTATGGACATGGAGTACACAGTTCGCATTTGTTTTCCGGTAAATGACTGTATGAAGTAAAGTTTCGGCCGATGGTCTTAGGTTCGTTTCTTCAACTGGTTTTCCTTTTAAATCCACCAGTAAAAAGTCCGAATCCGTTTGCTTCCTTTTATCCTTACCGCTTGCCGTAATATAAAAGAAAGGGCTTTTGGGCTCGCGGATGGACAAGTTCCCGCTTGTTCCCATAAACCAATCCCTTTCGGCCAGTTCAGCTTTAATATCTGCCAACTCCCGCCATTCTTTAGAATGATTGTTCACGCTTTAACCGCCTCCTGCCGCTTTAAAATGTCAATTACATCAAAAAATGTTTCAAATCCTTGATGTGGAATTCCTTCCCTATCGCATTTTTCAAGCAGTATGTCACGGGCTATGACAAAATCGGCCTGTTTAGCCGCTTCAAAATCCGTTACTGAATCTCCAATAACGAATTTAAAATCTTCCGCACCCGCTATTTCCCTCATAATGGATGGCTTGCAGCAACCGCAATCATTATTACATTGATCATCACAAGCATGTGGCCACTCTATATAAATCTTTTCCTTATCAAAAAATGCATGGTTGCAATAAACGGACTCTGTTGGCAAGATATCATTTAAAAGCGGTGCAATGAAAAAATCCATGCCCCCGCTTACTATATATAAAGGGATGTTGGCTTGTTTCGTATACTCAACGAATTCATAAAACCCTGGACGAATGCCGGCCGTTTTTCTTACATATTGGATGATGTCATCCTTCATGCCACTATCAAGCAGTGAAAACATATCCCCAACTCCTGAAGATATACTGATTTTTTGCTGAAGGACACCGTCTTTCAACGCTTCCCATTCCGGAGGCGCAAATTTTTTCATGATGGAAATGATATTGTCCGTGTTGGTGATCGTTCCGTCAAAATCACAAAAGATGATCGGTTTCATTATTTCTTATAAGCCTCCCCATAACACAAGAGCTTTTTTTAGTGTTTCTTCCTCAGCCGCCGCTTCTGATAGGTCCTTTCCTGCTAGAACGGCTTCCACAGCAGAACGGAAAGCCTTGGCCCCGCCCTCTGCTCCGTCAGGGTGCCCGTGAATTCCGCCCCCTGCATTAATCACGCTATCGAGCCCAAAATCCTTGATTAAGTCCGGAACCATGCCTGGATGAATGCCTGCAGAAGGAACAGGGAAGGCTTTTTTCCATGAAAATTCATCTTTTGTCAGAGCTTCAGCAATCGCCAAGGTCTCCTTTTTTTCTAGTGCGACATTTCCATAAGGGGATGGGAACAAGGATAAATCCGCACCTGATAACCTTACTAATTTACCAAGCAATAACGGATAGCCGATCCCATAAAATGATGAAGATGCCAATGCCCCGCTATATGCGGGATGCGCCATGATCGGCAGCTTGATACGATCATGTTCACTCAAGGCCTGCAATACATCCAAACCATATGTATGAACGTTGAACAATAAAGCATCTGCCCCTGCTTCAGCCGCCTGCTCTGCCTTATCCAGTAATTCAAATGTTTTCCCTGATAGATTGACAGCATATAAAGTTCGGTGGCCAGTGGTTTCATGGACTTCATTCAATATTCTTTTTCCCGTTTTTATTCTATCGAAAAATGGAGTCAGTTCCTGGTCGAAGAGGATCTCATCATCTTTAACTAGGTCGACACCCCCTAATGCTTGTTGCCTCAGTTGCTCATTATGGAATGTCAGGTCCCTTCCTAATACACCTTTAAAGATGCTCATCACCAGGGGCCGGTTAAATACGCCAATCTTTTCCCTTATGCCTCCAATACCAAATTGCGGCCCGGGAAAAGCTTTTTGAATATCACCGACAAAATCCAGGTCGATAAGTTTTATTTCTCCGTCCAATGAAAGTTTGCCGAAGACCGTCGTGAGGATTGCAGGTAAATCAATGGAGAAATTCCCTGCCGGATAGGCAATTTTAATAAGCGAACGGTATACTTTACGATTAAAGTAGCTGTTTGCCCTCTCTTCTTCAGATAGTGGTGTCACCGATACGACGCGCCCCTTATGTTTTTCCAGTTGTTTCTGGACCAAATGTGGCAGGTCCGTCCATGTCCCGACAGTCAAACCTAAGGCGATGCTCTCTGCTTTTTTCTCATGATTTCCATTGAAGTCATGAATTAAATAAGTAGCGACTATCTCGCTCATCTGAATCACTCCTATAACACGTTAGTAAACTCTCGATGTCATTAACCTGAAATGTTCTCAAAATGGCAAAAGCCCCTTCATAAAGAAGAGGCTTTAAAAAGCCATCTTCTTATCTCCCAGCCATTGGCTGCAAGAATTAGCACCGTGCCTTGTGGATTTAAAGAAAATCCGGCGAAGAATTCCGCCCCATTTTACAATGGAATTACGGTCGGTTGCTGGGCTTCATAGGGCTAGTCCCTCCACCTGCTCAAAATAAGAAAACGCTGATATATAAATTGCATTCAAGTATCGAAAGATTAAGAATTTATTTTGTATTCTGACAGGTAATCCCTACTTTGTCAATAAGTTTTAACTATTTAACGGTGAATAAATCGGATACCTCATTCCATCGTTAAAATAAGTTTAATGTACGTATTCGTTCCACAGCCTCTTCAAGCCGTTCTTCGGAAGTCAATAGCCCTACCCTGACGTAACCTTCGCCAAATTCACCGAATCCATTCCCTGCGGCAACAGCTACGTGGGCATGCGTTAATAAATAGTCTGCAAAACTCTCTGACGTAAAACCTTTAGGTACCTTGAGCCAGGCAAAAAACGATGCCGCAGGCGCTTTGACATCCCAGCCGATTGCCCTCAATCCCTTAATGAAAACATTCCTTCGTCCTTCGTACATCTGCACTAACTGCTCTACACAGCTCTGCGAGTCAAGCAAAGCGCTTGCCGCAGCTTCTTGTATCGCCGGGAAAAGACTCACATAAAGATGGTCTTGTAATAGTTCAAGAGCTTCTATTACACTCTTATTCCCTACTGCGAAGCCGACTCTCCACCCTGCCATATTGTATGTTTTCGATAGTGTGTATATTTCTATTCCTACATCCTTCGCTCCCTTTGCCTGGAGAAAGCTTATCGGTTTTTTTCCGTCGAATCCGATCGCACCATAAGCGAAATCGTGGACCACACAAATGGAATGCTCTTTTGCGAAGGTGACGGTTTCATCAAAGAAACTTTCAGTTGCAGAAGCACCTGTGGGATTATTCGGATAGTTCAAGAACATCATTTTGGCTTTATCAAGTACTTCTTTATGTATGTCATCGTATTTCGGAAGAAAATCATTTTCTTCTGTCAAGGGCATGAGTTCGGTCTTTGCCTGGGCTAAAACAACTCCGGAAAGATAATCCGGATAGCCTGGATCTGGAACAAGGATCGTATCACCTGGATTCAATAAACACTGCGGCAGTTCTACAAGACCTGCCTTCCCCCCGAAGAGAATCGCCACTTCACTATTCGGATCCAGCTTGACACCGTATTCTCGTTCATAAAAGACGGCGGCAGCATCTTTTAAATATTGATGCCCCCGGAATGGCGAATATTTATGATTTATCGTTTTTTCAGCGGCAGACTGCAAACTTTTCACGATATGTTCTGGCGTCGGCTGATCAGGGTTTCCCTGGCCTAAATTAATGACATCATGTCCTTGCTCCGTGATCGCATTGACTTTTGCGACTAGTGAAGCAAAAAACTGCTTGGGCAGGTCCTGAAGCTGGCCGGATTTTTCGAATTGCACCATTTATACACCTTCTCTGAAATTTCTTGAAATTCTAGTCACAAATGATATATGTTTATCATAGTCTTGTAAAGTATTTTTTACATGTGGGGGTTTTAAACGATGAAGTGGAAAATAGCTTGTATTCAAATGGATATAGCCTTCGGGCAACCGGATATCAATTTTCAGGTTGCAGAACAATGGATGGAAAAAGCGGCACGCTCAGAACCCGATATCGTCATTTTACCGGAACTTTGGACAACAGGATACGACTTGACCAGGTTAAATGAGATTGCTGATCATGAGGCAGAAAAAACGATTGAATTTTTTAAAACACAGGCACAGAAACACCAGATTCACATCATAGGCGGTTCCATTGCGAAAAAAACAAGCAAGGGAATCTATAACACCATGATCATCATCGATAAACATGGAAATCTCATTAAAGAATATGATAAGCTTCACTTATTTCAGTTAATGGATGAACATCATTTCCTGCAGCCAGGAGAAAAAGATGGTTTATTTACTCTTGATGAAAAAATATGTGCTGGATTCGTTTGTTATGACATCCGTTTCCCTGAATGGCAGCGAGCCCATACCGTTCAAGGCGCCGAAGTTCTATTCGTAACGGCTGAATGGCCAAAGCCGAGACTCGATCATTGGAGAGCCTTGTTGATTAGCCGTGCCATCGAGAACCAAGCCTATGTTGTAGCCGTTAATCGTTCAGGTTCGGATGTCAATAATATATTTGCGGGTCATTCCTTGATTATTGATCCATGGGGGAATATCATAAGTGAAGCCGGAGAAGAAAACCAACTCTTGACAGGCACCCTGGACTTCAAAAAAGTTACGGAAGCCCGTAACAAAATACCTGTATTCGAAGATCGCCGCCCTGATTTTTATTAATTTACCCATTGACAAACTATTTAAAAAGTTGTTATTATTTTCCCGAAGATTAAAATTTCAGAAAACATTTACTCTTATCAAGAGCAGGCTGAGGGATAAAGGCCCTATGAAGCCCAGCAACCGACTGTAATACCATTGTGAAATGGGGCGGATTCACCGCCGGATTATAAAATCCACAGAGCACGGTGCTAATTCCACCAGAATTCATATTCTGGAAGATAAGAGGTCCGAAGCCAAAACTTCTGCCTCTTTCTATATGAAAGAGGCTTTTTTATTCTTATTTTGAATCTGGAGGGGAAAAGAATGACGCAAAACCATTCAAATTTTAAGAGATTGACAAACGAAACAGCTATAACCCTTGCAAAAAAACTTGGGTTGGTCAATGCGGATGAAAGTTTAAAATGTAAAGAAATCGGCGATGGTAACTTAAATTATGTTTTTCATATTACAGACACGCACACAAATAAAGGAATAATCATCAAACAAGCGGTCCCTTATGCCAAGGTACTTGGTGAAAGCTGGCCGCTCACATTGAAAAGGGCTGCCATTGAAGCGAATGCGCTGATTCATTTCAGAAGTTATTGCCCCGAATTCGTACCGCAAGTCTATTATTCGGATGAACAGCTTGCCATCACGGTCATGGAGGATTTATCTCACTTGAAAATCGTTAGGACAGGATTGATCGATGGCGATTCATATCCATTGCTTTCACAGCATATTGGTGAGTATGTTGCGAAGACGGCATTTTATACATCCGATTATCATTTAGAACCATCTGCGAAAAAGGAAGTGGCCCGACATTTCACGAATCCGGAACTCTGCAAAATCACTGAGGTCTTTATTTTCACGGATCCATTTTTTGAGGAACTCCCGGGAGACTTCGAGGTGGAATTGACTGATGCCGCCAAAAATATCTGGAATGATCAAGAAGTAATACTTGAGGTCGCTAAGCTGAAACAAGGCTTTGAAACCGAGCAGGAGGCCTTACTTCATGGAGATTTACATACTGGAAGTATATTTGCAAGTGAAACTGAAACAAAGGTTATTGATCCGGAATTCGCTTTTTATGGGCCCGTTGGTTTTGACCTTGGTCAATACACCGCGAACCTTCTCTTCCAGGCAGTCACACGCAATGGCGCTGGAAAGGAAGAGATTTTCACACACCTTCATGAATTTTGGAATGCCTTTGAAGAAACTTATACCGAATTATGGGAAGGTCAAAATAAAAGCCCATTCCGCCATGTGAAAGGTTATCTGCCTTACTTACTGACAAAATTCAAAAAAGATGCTTTCGGTTTTGCCGGCTGTGAACTGATTCGGCGAACCATAGGCCTTTCCAATGTTGCCGATTTAAACGTCATTGAAAATAAAGAAACAAGGATTGCTGCCAAAACTGCAACATTGGAAATTGGTGCATTTTTAATTAAAAACCGGGAAGAATTGGATGTTCCAGCAGTCATTGAAGCATTGAAGCAACGTACACTGCCATCTTATTCAACCATTTAAAAGGAGACCTGCACATGACTACACTAGCACCCTTACCATATTCGGTACAATGGGATGATACCCATATTACATTATTAAATCAACAAGCCCTTCCTTCCATAACTGAATTTATTGAACTTCATTCTGTTGATGATGTATTTGACAGCATTTTGACATTAAAAGTTCGCGGTGCCCCAGCAATTGGACTGACGGCAGCATTTGGTGTTGCTCTTGGTGCCAAACAGGAAACAACCGCTGAATTAGGGGATTTCAAGAGAAATGTCACGAGGCATATTGAAAAACTCGCCTCTTCACGGCCAACTGCAGTCAACCTTTTTTGGGCGTTAAGGAGGATGGAGAACACCTTGCATGCTGCGCAAAGCATTTCAGCTGCAAAGGAAGCACTTGTATCGGAGGCTAAAGCCATCTTTGCTGAAGATGAAGAAATGTGCAGGAAAATCGGGGAACATGGTTTATCCTTATTCACTAGAGGAGATTCCATTCTCACTCATTGCAACGCTGGGGGAATTGCCACAGCTCGGTATGGCACAGCCCTAGCTCCCTTCCACCTGGCTAAAGAAAGGGACTTTCCGCTAAAAGTGTTCGCATGTGAAACGAGGCCTGTCCTGCAAGGTGCGCGTTTGACGGCTTGGGAATTGATGCAAGCGGGGGTTGATGTCACCTTAATTTCAGATAATATGGCTGCACATACGATTCACCAGAAACAAATAAATGGAATTATCGTCGGGGCCGACAGGATTGCGGCTAATGGAGATACAGCCAATAAAATCGGGACATTGGGATTGGCCATATTAGCCAAGCACTTTGGCATCCCCTTTTATGTGGCCGCACCATCAAGCACATTCGACCTTTCTATCGAATCCGGCACATCCATTCCGATCGAAGAACGGAATGAAGCGGAAATCACCTTCATTCAAGGTGTAAGGATCGCTCCGGAAAACGTGAAGACTTTCAACCCAGCCTTTGACGTTACACCAAATCATCTTATTACGAGCATCATTACCGAAAACGGCATCATAACACCGGATTTCATTAAAAACATTCCTCATTTTGTTAATTGATCCAGGTTCCTTATTGATGATAAAAAAACGAGAAGGATTTCGTATCCCTCTCGTTTTTTAAAGATGATCATGATTATTCTTACGAGGTCTATAATACAATAATTCAAGTGAATTCGAACATATTCACTTAATATAAGGTTGTTTTCAATAATAGATCTTATTATTTTGAAAAGAACTCCTGAAGTGCCCTTTTATTTTTAGTGTAGTCCATTTCCAAAACGGCTCCGGACTGGGGATATATTTCATCCTTAAAGCTTCCTTCCACTGGAACCCTTAAAGTTTCGACGGTGTCCGGTGTATGGAAGACGGCTTTTGGACCCATTTCCATTATTGTTTTCAGTCCAATATCTGTATCCAGGTACGAGAGTCCTTGTTCGATGATACTAGGAAGAGCTGCCATCCCTTCGAAGGATGAGATTTGATTTATGAACGCTGTTTTTAATTGGACCATTACTTCTTGTTGACGCTCTACCCTTCCAAAATCACTTTCATCGTCATGCCTAAAACGGACATATTTCAATATTTCCTCACCATGTAAAACATTTTTACCAACACTTGCTTGAATGCTCATATCATCAATGATTTCCTGATCCACATTCACCGCTACCCCCTCAGGGGCAAGTAAATCGACCATCTTCACAAATCCCTGGAAGTCGATTACCGCTACATGATCGACCTTGATATCGAAGTTCTCCTGTATGGTTTTCTTGAGCAGTTCCCTTCCACCATAATAATAAGCGGCATTTATTTTGTTATATCCTGATTTATTCCCGGGCATTTTCACATAACTATCACGCATGATGGAAGCCAGCTTCAGTTTCTCCTGCTCAGGAAAGTATTTTGCCAGGATAATCGCATCTGATCGAGATTTTTGCTCTCCCCTTGTATCAACACCAATTAACAGAAATGTTTTCACGCTTTCCTGGTCCTCTTCTTTGGTTAGTTTTTTTTCCGTACCTGCATTTCCATTTTGTTTGGGTAAAGGGGCATAGGTGCAGCCTGCCAGAATCAAGATCAATAGATATATGAAAAATACCTTTTCTTTCATTACCTCACCTCATCGGAAAATTACCCCTATTCTCTGTCTAATATTGGAATTTTATGCATTTAACGACAAAAAGCCTGCCAACGATAATCGCTGATAGGCTTTTCGGGCATAATCATTTATTTGATTTCTTTCTTTAATACTTCTACTGCCTTTTTCACTTGTGTGTCGTTTTTAAGGATCTTCTCGCGGATGACCTGCATCAATTTCACGGTAGTATCATCTTTAATAGTCCCAGTTTCTTTAATTTTTTGTTCCTTCTGGAATGCTATGACCGCATTCGTGGTTGCTTCATCAAAGAATCCATCTATCTTTCCTGGATCATGTCCTGCTTCCTTCAACATCTCTTCAGCTGCTTTCACTTCACTCGAAGAATCGGATGCTTTCAATTCCTTATCAGGTGAAATGTACGGAAGGCTGGCATAATCAGGAAGCTTTACATTAATATCCGGCTTGATCCCTTTTTTATGAATCCAATTGCCTTCAGGAGTCAACCATTTAGCTGCCGTATATTTGAAGTTAGATCCATCTTTAAAGTCTTGGGCAGTCTGAACTGTCCCTTTCCCAAATGACTTGACACCGATCAATGGAATGTCCGCAGACTCACTGACAGCCGCTGCAACGATTTCAGAAGCACTGGCACTTCCGTCATCAATCAACACGACTACCGGGATTTTCAGTTCTCCATCATTCTTCGATTTATAGACTTCTTTTTTCCCGCTGCGATCCTCTACTTGAAGGACCACTTTCCCATTAGGTATGAACAGGCTTGCCATTTCTATTGCTTGGTCAAGAAGTCCCCCTGGGTTTCCGCGCAAATCCAATACGAGACCCTTCATATCCTTCTTCGACATTTCTTCAAGCGCCGTTTTCAGCTCTTGGACTGTATGTTCGGAAAAACTGGTCACTTGAATTTTTGCAACTCCATCATCAAGCATTTCCGCATAAACCGTTTCAATTGGAATTGTATCCCGTTTAATTGTGAGCTCAATCGGTTCCGACTCACCAGCTCTTGAGATGGATAAATCCACTTTCGTTCCCTTTTCGCCCCTTATTTTCAGGACAGCTTCAGAAGAGCTTAGTCCTTCAACGCTTTTACCGTCCACACTTAAAATGATATCATTCGGTTTTACCCCTGATTTTTCTGCTGGGGACCCTTTTATCGGTGAGACGACCATGATTTTTCCATCCTGCTCCTGAATTTCGGCACCGATTCCTTCAAAGGATGAAGAGATGCTCTCATGGAAACTCGATGCTTCCTTTTTATCCATATAAGCAGAGTAGGGATCATCCAATGATTTGATCATTCCATTAATTGCCCCGTCAACCAGCTTATCTTGATCAATCTCTTCATAATAGTTATCTTTTATCGTATCGTATGTAGAATACAGCTTTTCAAATTCCGAATGTTTATCCGGTGCTAATGACTCTACTTTTTCATCTCCAAAGGTCAAGGCTATTGTAGTAATCCCTGCAGTTAGAAATATGACTAAGAAAATCCCCATAATGAACGTAAACTTCTTTATTTTAATGAATTTCCCTGCCTCTTTTGGCTGTTTTTGATTTTCTTCTTCCACTGAAGCCTCACCACTTTCATTCTTCATGACGATATAAACGATTTCATTCCTATTTTATCAGCTTTCATGCCAATCGAAAAATAATAGTTATCAAAAATAACAACTTATGACCATATGTATTTTTTTACCGCTTCACAAACGTTAATATAGAGAAAGCTCCAAGGGCAATAGCTATCTCCTGACATTACAACAATACGGATACCAAGGAATAACTGAGCCTGTATCCCGACTGTCATTCTACAGCATCACTTATTCCTGGTAACCCGCCTGACATTTACATCCGATTATCAATCCTTGATAGCTGCTTCCAATGCCACCTCAACCATTTCGTTAAAAGTTGACTGGCGCTCATCCGACGTCGTTTCTTCACCGGTTAAAATGTGATCGGAAATGGTTAATACAGATAAAGCTTGGCGGCCAAATTTAGCGGCAAGCGTGTATAGGGCAGCTGACTCCATTTCTATTGCAAGTATTTGGTATTTTGCCCATTTTTCCAATTCACTATTATCGTTATAAAACTGATCGGCCGTAAATACATTACCGACCTTCAATTGCAAGCCTTTAGCCGTACCGGCGTCATACGCTTTTCTTAGTAATTCGAAATCAGCGGTTGGGGCAAAGTCCACCCCACCGAAAGTCATGCGGTTCATTTGGGAATCGGTGGAAGCACTCATGGCAAGGATCACATCCCTGACTTTTACATCTTTTTGAATCGCTCCTGCAGTTCCCACACGAATCAGCTTCTGGACATTATAGCTATTCATCAATTCATTCACGTAAATGGAAATGGATGGAACCCCCATGCCTGTACCTTGTACAGAAATTCGTTTCCCTTTATATGTCCCTGTATATCCAAACATGTTACGAACTTCATTATAAAGTTTAGCATCCTCTAAAAATGTTTCAGCAATATATTTTGCACGCAACGGGTCCCCTGGTAGTAAGACCGTTTCCGCAATTTCATTTTCTTTTGCACCAATATGTACGCTCATACGACTATGTCCTCCTTAACTTGTGGTTGAAATGATATTCAAAAACTACTATACCATATCAACCACAAGTTAGGAAAATTGAACCTTATCCTAGAACTTGAAAAACTGGAAATCACGAAAAGACTTTTGGCACCCTTACTCTAAACCGCAAACAAAACGGCGGTGGTCCGCCGTCTTTTTTTAAATCGTTAATAAAATTAAGGGAAAGGAAGCTGCTAACCGTCTTATGACAGGTTACTCATCGACTTCTTCATCAATTATGCATTTTTCAAGAAGATATTCGAATGTGATGTCAGCAAGATCTTCAACTTCAGCTTCTGTTGGAAGATAGCCCCGTCTTATTAATTCTTGAAAAAAGAATTCCGCTATCTCTTCTGTATCAATAAAAACCTCAATTTCTCGCAAATCATCGCCCCCTTATTTAAAGGTCTATGAATGTGTAGAGACAAATATACCAGTAAGGCATCCCATAATGGAAAATCATATGAAGGGCCTATAGTCATCATGGTCCATTTCTGTTCAATTTGAATGGAAGCTTCTATAGGGAATTTGGAAATTGCCCTTTAAAAAGTTTGGGATACCTTTCACTTCGTTTGCTTCTTTTTATGATCTGGATAAATTTCCTCTGCCGCTTTTTCAATTTTCGCTAGGGCAATCTTCATGATATGGCGGTATTCATCATCTCCAAAATGTTCGTAGAGCTTACAATAATCATTATATAAATCTAACAGTCCATCAATCATTTCCTTTTTTTCATTTTTTGTCATTGTCATATCTCGCTCACCTTTACCAGGGTTGTTTTGTTTAGAAATGATAGCAAGCTCATTTTTCTTTTTAGGAAGCAGCAGACCCAACTTTTTTATAATTCCATCTGCACGTTTAGCATCGGCTATCAAAGTCAGTTCTTCTTCATGCGCTTCAAGCCATTCACCATCCGAGATTCTTGATAACTCATAGATTACATCCTCCCAGGCATTTTCCTTATAGCGCCAAATTTCCGTTCGATAGCCAATAATCTTGAAATAATCCTGTTCATATCCATCCACTTGGACCAAGTCACCTAATAAATATTTATATTCAATATCGATTTGTTCTTTTGGATAAAGGATTTCTCCTTCATATTCATTTATCGATTGCAATGTTTTTTCGATATAAAGACCTTCACTATAGTTCACTTCATACACATAAGCACCATCGAGAAATTTTACATCGGTTATATTCCCGACTGTCCCATACATTGTTATTACGACTGTATCGCCTAATTTAAATTTCGGCTGTTTTTTTTTGCCCATAAGAGACATCCCCCAATATGGTCCTTATCGTTTGATTAGTAAATTATATGCACAAACAAACATGGAGGTTAATGGAAATGAGAGGGCATTTTGCTCATTTAACTAAGTAACCGGCCCATTTATTAAAGGGCACTGCAACCAAACAAAAACCGCCTCATTTAATGAGACGGTTCGTAGTGGGAATGATGAGAGTCACTTTCGTTCCTTCGTCGCGGACGCTCTCTATTTGGAATTTACCTTTTAATTCCTCCATTATCTGAATGCACGTCGCCACACCTAATCCGTTACCATCCGGTTTGGTGGTATAAAAGGGCATACCGATATTTTTTAAATCCTCGGGACTGATGCCTTTTCCATCATCGCTGATCACTAATTTTACATATTGGGACATGGAAGTCTGTTGCAGTTCAATCTGCCCCATTGCTTCGATGGCTTCACAAGAATTATTCAAGACATTCAAGAGAACCTGCCTTAACCGATTTCTGTCTGAATAAACAAAGACGGAGTGTGTCACTTCATTAATTATTCTTACATGATAACTCGGATTTGAGGGGGTATAGGTATCTATAATTTCTTCAAGGAAATCCTTTAAATCGAATTTCTCCCATTCCAGTTGATGCGGTTTTGCCAAATCAAGAAGTTGTGTCACGAATGCATTGACCCGATCTACTTCATGAAGCATGACATCACTATATTTTTCTATTAATGTTTTATCATGATCCTGGCTCTTCATTAATTGGAAAAAGCCCTTTATTGTCGTCAACGGGTTCCTGATTTCATGGGCGACACCGGCAGCAAGCTGGCCAACATATTTCAATTTTTCCGTACGGACTATTTCCTTCTCACGTTCTTCTATCGTTTCCATCATTCTTAGAAAAGCAAGGTTCAATTTTTCCATTTCCTCGAAGCTTCTTTTGTCGGATATGATGAATTCCTTTCCCCCTATGAAATCCTCTGTCGCTTCGACAAGTTCTTGAACTGGCCGTACGAGGGTCTTTGTTAATAAATAGACAGCCAGAATGATAGAAACAAAAACGATGCTGTAGATTGTCAGGTACCGTGTTAATAGGTCATTCAAAGGTTGAAACACCTGTTTCTTATCAGCCCCCACAACAACAAACCATTTATTCTCCGTTTCTGCAATCGTATGGACAGGCTGGATGGAATATATTTTTTCCCCATTCTCTGCACTGTACAAATCATCCGATAACGAAGCTTCCATCAGCTTACCTTTAGTTAATCCCATTTCTTTCAAGGCAGAATCCTGCATGACGCCATGCGGGTCCTTTTTCGAAATCATGATGCCTTCTTGATTGATCATGAAAAAGTTCACTGGGTATTTATCGCTAATTTCATTAGCCTTCTTCTCCATCATCTCCCAAAGCCCTTCCAACCGGAAAGCTGGGGATACGACACCGATCATTTTCCCTGCATCATCATATACCGGCGCACTTAGAACCATTATGGGTTTTGAAAAAGTCCGGGTTTTATAAACGTCAGAAAGGAATTCATGACCTTCTATGGCCTCTTTGAACCATATTCTCTTCGAGAGGTTGTCCCCGATCATTTTATTTGATGTATCTGCAATGACATTGCCTTCCATATCCAAATGCAAGACACCGTAATAATTACCTTTTGCATCGATAAACTTTTTTAGTTCATCTGATTTCTCTTCTTTTGAATAGCCAGGATTGATGATTAACGAATTTGCACTCATAAACTTCACATCACTGATTCGTTCGTTCAAATAGTTGTATGTTTCATTTACAATATTCATTGAACCTGCATTCAGGGCATTTTTTGCTTCCTTCTCCAGAAGGGATCGTTGTGATCCATAGGATATGATTCCCAATATCAGAAGAGGAACACTTGCAATAAGTAAAGAGTAAAGCAAAATTCGGGTTTGAAGGCTTTTAAGCATCCTTCCGATCCTCCCTATTCCTGATCTCCCAATATGAGCCCTTCTTCTATTTGGACATACTGTTCCCACGCTTGATCGAATACTGACATACTTTCGAGATAGTCTGCATTCAATTCTAAATAACTGCTCAGTTCATTATAATCAGTCGATTGTTTTGGGAAGCCATGGTCCTCATAGGCATGATTGGCAAATTTAGTGATTGCATCAATTTCCTTCGGTTGTCGAAATTTCATTAAATATAAATAAAATGGTCTCATGATGTCGAGCCCCCCTAAAATAACTATGATTTCTGCTTTAATATATCGGAAACTTTCGCTTCCGTCCACTTTTTTTAAAATCAATTTGGTTTTTTCTTCCTCATTTTAAGAAATCCACGATTTTTCAACACAAAATGCATTCGTTATATTTCGGAATTACACTAAAATATCGTACTCATTCCATATTTATTACATCCTTTTAAAGAATTTTTTTACTTTTAACGACTTAGTTCTTCATGATTCGATAAAGGAAACGAAGTGCTTCAATCTTGTTTAACCTATACACAGGTCCCATAATAAATACGCTAAGCATGTTCTGTCATGCCGCTTGAAGGATGGGGGAATTTCTACAAAACCTCATTATCCAATTTACCCGCAGGCTTTCATTATGCAAAAGGGAAAATCCCCTTCATCTAAGATAGAAATAGTGGTTTACACTGTTCAGTCTAAAATGAGGGGATTTATTCATTTATTGAAAAGTAATACACCCTGCCACTAAAAGTCAAAGTAATTACGTTTCAACAGTCTTTTCATGTTCATTAACTCACTGTACTTCGTTTGTTTTTCAAGCTGTTTCGAATCAATAACTCCAACCCCAGACCATACATAGTATTGTACCGAAGACAGTAATTAGAGCTAGGAATATAGCGCAATATAGAGTCATAAAAATTGATTTGCTATCATCAGTTTCACGAGCATGCATAAACACAACTAGTTGAACAGCTGCTTGTATGAATGCTGTCAATATAAAAATCGTCATGCCTGTTGCTTTTGACATACTGAAGAAGTAAACCAAAAGAGCTACAAACGTCAAAATCAATGAAAATACAAAACCCCATACTTGTTTAGCCGGGAATAATTCCTTCATGTTTATGTCATTCCTTTCATGTAGATAAAGGTGAAGATGAAGATCCAAACGATATCTAAGAAATGCCAGTAAAGAGAGAAAATGAAGGATTTATTGGCTGTTTCAGGTGTCAACCCACGTTTTTTCACTTGAAGGATAATAAATAACCCCCAGAAAAGTCCTAATGTAACATGTGCTCCATGTGTCCCTAATGTTGTAAAGAGCATCGATGTAAATGCACTAGTTTGCAGTGTAGCTCCTTCGCGATAATAGGTAATGAACTCAGTAATTTCAAATCCTAAGAATCCTAATCCAAGAAGGAGAGTGATTACGAAGAATGTCAACATGGCTTTCTTGTTGCCGAGTCGCATGGCATGAATTCCAAGCCCGATGACAAAACTGCTTGTTAAGAGCAAGAATGTTTCAGCAAGTACTGGAGTGATTTCAAAAATTTCTGCTCCAGTAGGACCGTTACCCGTACGATCAACTAATGTAAAATATGATGCAAAGAGTGTTGCAAAAAGCATAATTTCGGCTCCAAGGAAAATCCAGAAGCCTAAAATATTTAGACGATTTTGTTCCGTACTATATTCAAGAGGTTGCGAGTGATCTATTTCCATTTATTAACACCCCCAAATTTTGCTTCTGTCTCTTTAATTTCTTCTACAGAAATGTAATGCCCATGATCTATTTCGAATGAGCGATGAGCCATGCAAACAAAGATACCGATTAACCCAATAATCGCAAGAAACCATATGCTGAATACTAACGCAAATCCAAAGACAAAGAAGATACAGGACATGATAAACGGTACGCCGCTGTTATTGGGCATATGAATTTTTTCATAGTCACCCTTGAATAATTCATGACCTTTATATTTAGCATCCCAAAACGTTTCCCTTGAGTTCACTTGTGGAATAATAGCAAAGTTATATTCTGGTACTGGATTATGAGTAGCCCATTCAAGGGAACGTGCATCCCACGGATCATCACTAACATCTCTTGGAGCATGGCGAATGCTATAGTAAATCGTATATACGATTAATACAAAGCTGATTGCCATTAAAGCTGCCCCGATAAACGAAATCATATTCAATGGTCCAAATCCAGTCGATTCAGAGTATGTGTATATACGACGTGCTTGACCATCTAAACCAGTGATATACATAGGGAAGAATGCTAAGCAAAAACCAATGGTTAGAAACCAGAACGCCCATTTCCCAATCCTTTCATTCAACATGAAACCAAACATTTTCGGCCAGTAGTAAGTTCCGGCACCAAGCACAGCAAATACTACACCCGGAATAATGACATTGTGGAAGTGAGCTACTAAAAACATTGTATTATGGTATTGATAATCCGCCGCTGACATCGCAAGCATAACCCCGGTAACTCCACCGATTGTGAAAAGAGGTATGAAACCTATTGAATAAAGCATAGGTACGGTAAATCTGATTCTACCTTTCCACATCGTGAACAACCAGTTAAAGATCTTGATTCCAGTCGGAATAGCAATTACCATCGTTGTAATCGAGAAAATACTATTAACATATGCTGCTTGCCCCATTGTAAAGAAATGGTGCGTCCAAACGAAGAATGAATATATAGAGATAAATACCATTGAAGCAACCATTGATCGATAGCCATATAGGTTACGTCGTGAAAAGGTTGGGATAATCTCACTGAAAAGACCAAATGCAGGCAAGATTAAGATATATACTTCAGGATGTCCCCAAACCCAGAACAGGTTAGCCCAAAGCATATCCATACCGCCATCAGTCATCGTGAAAAACTTGGTTGCGAATAGTCGATCCATTGTTCCCATGATCAGCGCCACTGTTAATACAGGGAATGCGAAAATGATAATAATGCTTGTGACTAAAGCAGACCATGTAAACATTGGCATTTTCATTAATGTCATACCGGGTGCTCTCATTTTAAGAATAGTCGTCAAAAAGTTAATCCCCGTCATTAATGTACCTATTCCGGCTATCTGAATACCAATCATATAATAATTCGTTCCAACATGCGGGCTAAATTCATTACCTGCAAGCGGGAAATAAGATGACCACCCTGCATCAGGCGAACCACCAATTACAAAAGAGATGTTGAATAGCATCGCACCCATAAAAAATAACCAGAAACTTATGGCATTTAGACGTGGGAATGCTACATCTCGGGCTCCAATTTGTAATGGCACTACGAAATTCATTAAGGCCATAATGTACGGCATCGCCATAAAGAGAATCATCACAACCCCGTGTGTTGAAAAAATTTCATTATAGTGCTGTGAATCTAATAATTTATTATCCGGTACGGCAAGTTGCGCACGCATCATCACAGCATCTACCCCACCACGAAACAGCATCAACAAAGCAGATATTAAATACATAATACCTATTCTTTTATGATCGACTGTTGTTAGCCAGCCACTCCATAAATAAAACCATTTTTTAAAGTGGGTTATACCAACAATGATCAAGAGAACAGTAACACCAATGGCCACCATTGATGAGTAAATGACGGGACTAGGATTAGGTATAAGAAATCTAGAGAAAAAACCCATACTTTTGTGTTTCCTTTCTGAACATATTTTTCTTGAGATAGACTAAGAAATTATTCATGATTGTGTGCTGATTTTTCCTTACTATTACTTGACTTATGATCATGCTCCATATGTTCACCTTTTGAATTCGCGTTAGAGTCACTTGAGCCATGATGATGTCCAGCATTTTCACCTTCTGGAGCTGGTGAGAAGTCTAAATGGGTTCCAGTGAACGTTAACTGTCCCTCATGACCCGGTTTTAATAATTCATTGAATCTTACTTCAGTAATAGGTTTCGCAGTGTCTTTAACTTCCTTTACCCATTCATCAAACTTATCTTGAGACATCGCTTCGACGTGGAACGTATTTTCAGCGAATCCTTTCCCACTAAAGTTTGCATTTCGTCCCATCATTTCCCCTGATTCGTCCGCTGCTAAGTGTAATGTGGTCACCATGTTAGACATGGCATATTTTTGACCGCCAAGTTGTGGAATCCAGAAACTCGTGATAGGCCCGAATGAATAAAGTTTAAATTCAAGTGGTCGATTTGTTGGAATATACAAGTAGTTTACTGTCTCGATATCGTTTTCTGGATAACTAAAATGCCACTTCCAGTCAGATGACGAAGCGTAAATAACTAATGGATCTTGACCTTTGTACCCTTCCGGAGTGGCTTCCACTTTATTATTGGAAATTACAGAAACAACGGAGAAGAAAATGACGATTAAAATTGGCACCCCAACAATAATCGTTTCAACAACATGATTCCCTTCAATGTAGGGTGGTTCATAATCTTTAGGTAGTTTAGAGTCACGGTATTTCGTTAACACAAAGACTAAAATGGCACAAACAACAATAACAATAACCGCCATGATCGCAATTGATAGCCAAATCACATTGGCTTGCGTTTGGGCTTGAGGTCCTTTAGGATCTAAGACCGCTAATGATTCACAGCCAGAAAGCACATTAACTATGGTAGAAAGAATAGCTAATAAAACCCATTTTATTTTCATATATGTATCCTTTCTTTTAAGATTTCATTTCTAAGTTATCCCAAATAATGTTTATCGATGATGGTAATTTCTAACATAGACACTTTAAGGCGTGATAAAAATGCATGAATTCATTTGAGGGCATGTTCATGTTCAGAGAAACAGGTAATCTAAATACCTACTTGCTTTGAAAAGGAATTTGAATATGTGAGGAGATACTGCACGGATATTTTTATTCATAGTGGTCAAAGTAAAGGGAGTGAGTGAAGATGAAAATTTAAAATGGTGGCAATTGTCCTTAATAGGGGTTGGCTGCACGATTGGTACTGGATTTTTTCTTGGATCGGCCATTGGTATAAAAATAACAGGCCCTTCAATTGTCCTTTCCTTTATTTTAGCAGCTATTGGAACCTATATTGTATACAGCCTATTAGCTAAAATGTCGGCTGAAGATCCTCAAGATGGATCTTTCTGCTACTATGTTAACAAAGCTTATTGGCGTTGGGCCGGATTAAGCTGCGGCTGGAACTATTGGAGTTCAAACATCCTGATTATGGGTAGCCAATTAACGGCTCATCGATTTTATCAAGATTTTGGTTTCCAAATGTTCCTCTTTGGCTCTTTGCAGCTGGATACGCCATTCTCACGATTATTGTCGTTTTAACCGGCAATGAGGGTTTTGATAAAGTAGAGAATTTACTGGCCGTTATCAAAACGGCGGCTATTGTTATATTTATTATTCTTGCAGCGGCTGCCGTGTTCGGATGGATTCACGGGGATGTAAAACATGCTGGTTTTCCTAATTCAGTCAATGAACTATTTCCCGAAGGTTGGAAAGGTTTTTGGTCTTCCTTAATCTATGCCTTTACGCTTATGGAGGAATAGAAGTAATTGGACTTATGGCCATGAGACTTAAAAAAGAAAGAAGATGCTCCCAAAGCGGGAATCATAATGTTAATAGTACTAGTGGTGATTTATATCATTTCACTCGGACTTGCAGTTTATATGACTGCACATGGGGAGTTTAATGAAAAGGAAAGTCCTTTTGTAACGGCACTAGATAAATATCATTTTTCTTTTTTCCACATGTATTTAATGCAACTATTATCTTAGCTGGTTTTTCAACGATGACCGTTTCATTATTTCAGGTAACAACACTCCTTGTGACCATCGCAGATGGCGGTGATGCTCAAGCTTTGTTCTCTAAAAAGCTAAAAAAGTTTAAGGAACTCCCTCTTCCTTCATTAAATTTACGAGTACATTACGACAGCCGCAGGTATCTTAATTTTGTTCAATTGGTCTTTCATTATTATTTCTGCTCTTCGTATTTTGAAAATAAATATTAGTTGTTTTAACAGTGCTTTTTCATCTACCCTAATACCCATTGAAGAAATTTCAAAAGACCTCTCCAAAAGAGGCTTCCAAAATAATATATCTCAATTTACCGCTTGCTTCCTTCGGAATTCCGCGTCACCACGGAAAGCAATCGCTACTAATGCCTTCACCGTTCGAGATGTACACCCTATAGACCGCACCGCCGGGCGCACAGAAAAACCTCACCAAAAAAAAGTAGATGAGGCAACTTATAATTATTTTTTTATTTCCCAAAATCAAAATAATTCCGCTTTAACACCCGCTTCATCTTCAATAACTCGTCATACGTCGTCTGTTTCCCTAACTGTTTCGAATCAATTAAAAATAGCTGATCTTCAATTTCTTTTACAATTTCATCACTCTGAAAAAGAGCTTTACAATTCTCGCAATGGGAAGATGGAGTTTCAGTAATTTCAACGGCTCGCGTCCCATCTGGTAATTCCCAATAGACCGTACCAGTTACCGATGAAAGTTTTCCTATCTCACACCATGGACAAGTTTCCATGCTATTCATCCCCTTTTGGAGTACTCTTCTTTTGTTGTGCCTGGAATTTCTTTTCTTTTAATTGATCTCGCTTTTCACGTTGATTTTTTAATGAAGCATGCTCCGGGTTGGTAACGTAATTTTCACGGCGATTCATTCGCTTCAGCCCTTCAGGCACTAAATTGAATTGCTTGTCGTTCATCAAACCAGCTATTCCTATATCTGACCGTTTTTCTTCCATATCAGGATATATCCCTTTGAAATAATCATCAGCAAGTCCTGGTGCGTAATTCTCAGGTTCGGGATATGTTGTAATCACTCCTTCAAAATTACGAAGCACTGTTTTTGTCGGTGATTGTGAAAGAATATAATTCGGTTGCAGTGTGATTTTCCCGCCTCCCCCTGGTGCATCTACAACAAATGTCGGTACAGCATACCCGGATGTATGGCCTCGCAGCCCCTCGATGATTTCAATCCCTTTTGAAATGGGAGCCCTGAAATGACCGATGCCTTCCGAGAGATCGCACTGATAAATATAGTAAGGGCGGACACGGATCTTAACAAGATCATGCATCAGCTTTTTCATGATTGCGACACTGTCATTTATCCCCGCTAAAATAACTGCCTGGTTGCCCACAGGTACACCTGCATCGGTAAGCATCTCACATGCTTTCTTTGACTCCTCGGTAATTTCTATCGAGGTATTGAAATGAGTATTCAGCCAAACTGGATGATATTTTTTTAAAATGGCACATAAATTTTCAGTGATTCTTTGAGGAAAAACAACCGGAGCCCGCGTACCTATCCTGATTATTTCAACATGAGGAATTTCCCTTAAGTTTTTGAGGATATATTCAAGGATCGTGTCATTGATCAATAATCCGTCCCCGCCGGAAATAAGGACATCCCGAACTGCCGGCGTGTCACGTATATAACCGATTGCTGCGTCCAATTGTTTTTTTGGCACGCCCATGCCAATTTGGCCTGAAAAGCGTCTTCGCGTACAATAACGGCAGTACATGGAGCATTGATTCGTCACCAAAAAAAGAACGCGATCCGGATATCTATGGGTCAGTCCCGGTACAGGGGAGTCCTCATCCTCATGAAGGGGGTCTTCCATGTCATATTTGGTTTTATGCATTTCTTCCGAGATTGGGACCGATTGCATTCTGATTGGACACCTTGGGTCATCTTTATTCATTAAAGAAGCATAGTAAGGGGTGATATTCAATGGAATGGTTTTTGTGGAAATCCTCACACCTTCCTCTTCATCCGGAGTCAGGTTTATCACTTTTTTCAAATCATCAACAGTTCGGATCGTATTCGTAAGCTGCCAAAGCCAGTTGTTCCATTGTTCTTCGGTTACATCTTTCCATAGCTCTATATCTTTCCAGTTGCGATCTGGCTTATATAAGTCAAATAACATGGTTATACCTCCTGAGTTATGATAGTAGTATTAAATGCAAGAAGGGTGCCAAAATGACCTAAAAATTCGAGTACCCATAAAAAAAACCGGACTGCTGGCTGCATCCGGATTTTTTTATTCAAATATGTTTTTTTATTTTATATTGCAAGGTCTGTCTTGGAATTTGCAATAGCTTCGATGCCTGGAAAACGTTACCCTTCGTTTGTAGAAGGGCCTCGGTAATCAATTTTGTTTCCATCTCAATCATGGCCTCACGAAGCGGAAGTATTTTTTCTGATGGGGTGGGCTTTTTTAAAAATTGGGGCAAATCTTCAAGATTCAAAACATCATTCTCCGTATGGTTCATCATGAATTCTATCGTATGTTTAAGCTCCCTGACGTTTCCAGGCCAATGATATTTCCGAAAAAAAACCTTATTCTTCTCATCCATGCCTTTTATCGACAGTCCTAATTTACTGTTAAATATTGATATGAAATGTTCAGAAAGAAGCTCTATATCATCAATCCGCTCCCTTAACGGAGGCAGCTCGTAGCTCAATACGTTCAATCGGTAAAATAAATCCGGCCTTAGCCTGTTTTCCGATACCGCCTTTTTCGGATCTATATTCATCGCTGCCATGATCCTGACATCCACCTGTACACTCTTTGTGCCGCCTATCCTCCTGATGAACCCATCTTCAAGTACACGCAGAAGCTTTGCCTGCAAGTCAATCGGCATCGATTGCAATTCATCCAAAAACAAGGTTCCGCCGTTGGCTAACTCAAACAATCCCTGACGTTCCACAGCACCAGTGTAGCTTCCTTTTGCCGTACCGAATAGAAGCGATTCCAATAAACTTTCTGGTAGGGCAGCACAATTTTGCGCGATGAAAGGTTCTTTACCTCGGCTCGAATCCTGGTGGATGCTTTGAACAAAAAGCTCTTTTCCTACACCGCTTTCCCCATAAACCAATACCGATGAGGAGGAGCGAGCAGCCTTTTTCCCTTGTGATATCAAACCTTTAAACTCACTATCATTTGTCAGGATTTCCGTGAAAGAATATAATCCGCCGTTCGCAGGCTTTTTCCTTTCAGGACTTTTGATCGTCTTGAGCGAGCTTTCCAGATCAGCTAACCTTTCAGATAATTGCTTCAAGCTTGAATAATCCTTGGCAATTTCAATTGCACCTATCATAAACCCATCAACATATATGGGAAGTGTCGTATTTAGCGTCTCAATGATTCGCCCATGTGCATTTACATACGATTGACTATAGTTGTAGATTGGTTTTTCAGATTTAATGACCCGGAGTAAGGTTGATGATTTATGATTCAAAGATGGAAAGGCTTCAAGCAACGGTTTCCCAAGTACCTCACTTCTTTTCATCCCATCGTGATTGGCCGCCACTCCGTTATAAAAGATGGTCTGTCCTTTTGGATCTATCACATGAATGCCTTCATCAATGGTTTCTAATATCGCTTCCAACACTTCACTTGTATTAAAAAATTCACTTGGCAAGATATCCCTCCTCAAGACCTTCTTGCTAAATGTATATGAGGAAATGCCAAAAACTTGTCATCAACCGCCTAAAAATGAGCATTCAAGTTAAATTTTTCACCCAAAGATTCATATCTTCCAGTTTATCAAAGATATAACAATTATTTGCCAAACGTCCGCGGTACGAGTAACCATGCTGATGCAATGCAGCATTCATGCCGAATGAGAGCGACCGGGCAATCGAATAGATACAATAAATGCCCTGTGAAATAAGATAGTCTTCAAGCGAGGAAATCAAGTGTTTCATCAAGCCGTACTGCCGATGTTCTGGCATTGTCGCACAATCGGTTATTTCTGCATTATGGTAAAAGGAATTAATTTCTGCGGAAGCAGCACTGACGATCCTCTCTTCATGGACATAAATATAAAAAACCGTTCCCATTTCCATGCACTTTTTCACATATACCGGATCATTCATCGGTGTGGGATACACTTCGAAAACCTTACCATACAATTGGGCCAGCTGAAGTGCATCGGTAACTTCTGCTTTACGGCCTTGATAGGCTGACGGCGGATCATCTAGTCCGGATTTTGTCGGCAGTCTCTGAACATCGTTAAGGATTTGATCTTCCTTCTCCCATTCTGCACTGTTGCGCCTTTCATTCCGGTTATATTTAACAAGGAAGAAACAATCGCTTCCCAAGAAGAATTTATCGATGCTTCCTTCATATAGAAAGCCTTGAGAAAGCAATGCCATAACGTTTTCCCTGCGTGACTTGAAGATGATTTTTTCTGCTGATATGCCTTTAGCCACCTTCAAAGATTCCTCCACGCAATCTTGAAAATGACCTAGATAATCATCAACCCTGATTCGCTTATTAAAATGATCGATCGTAATATGTATGGTGCATCTTGGCTTTTGAATTCTTTTTTCAATGATTCCAGCCTCCATTTGTCCGCTCCTTTCACATCTTCGAAAATGTGTTGCGAAAGGCCTGACCCTACCTGGAATCAGACCTTGGTAAAAATGATTATTCCTGGTCCACCCCACACCATTCAATAATGGTCAATGCGATGATTTTCGCAACCTCCATCATTTTATCGACCTCTATATATTCGTTCGAATCATGGGCCATCTTCGTTTCCCCTGGTCCAAACACAACTACGGGGGTAGAGCCAACCGATGATAGATACCCTCCATCCGTCGCCCAAGGGGACGCTTCGACAAGCGGTTCTTCCCCTACCACTTTTTCATAGTATGTGCCAATTGTCTTCATTAGCGGGTGATTTATTTCGAGATTGCCAGGCAGCCACCTGGCCCCAAACCATTCTAATTCAATAGGTTTTTCTTCGAACCATGCATCACTCCGGTTTAAAGCATCTATTCGCTCCTTCAGCGATTTTTGTGCCTCTTCCATGGTTTCTGTCGGGGCGATGCCGAATCTACCTTCTAGAACGGCTGTATCCGGCACAGAGGAAGGCCAATTCCCGCTTTGAATGCTACCTATGTTGATTGGAATCGGGATAGGGACATTTTTATAGAGTGAATGACGGAGTGACTCATTCCGTTCTTGTTCAAGCAACTTGATTTCTTTCATTACACCAACCGCTTTATCTATTGCACTGACTCCTTCATACCTCGTGCCTCCATGTGCAGACTTGCCTTTTATTCTCAGTCGAAACCACATCGAACCTTGCTGTAAAGGGAATAGTTTCATATTTGTAGGCTCCGGAATGATTGCACCATCAGCTTTGTACCCCCGTAAGACTGCCGCAAGTGTGCCGGCACCACCGCTTTCTTCTTCAATCACACTCTGGAATATCACATCTCCCTTCAATTTGATTCCAGATTCGACGATCGCTTCGATGGCCAGTAATAAGGATACATTGCCGCCTTTCATATCCGTCGTTCCCCGCCCGAAGACTTTCCCGTCTATCAACTTGCCGCTATACGGATCATCGTGCCATGCTGCATGATCTCCTTCAGGAACTACATCAATATGTCCGTTTAAAATAAGGGATTTCCCCTTGCCTGTTCCTCTTTTAATAGCCACAAGGTTCGGATTACCTTTAAAATCCCTTCGGTCGCAATAAAAATGGGGATGTTTTCTTAATTGTTCATCCCCGATCTCCCAAAGATCTATTTCTAGTCCAAGTTGTCTGCACTTCTCGACCACTATTGCTTGTGCACTTCCTTCTTGCCCCCTTTTGCTCGGTTCCTGAACCAGTTTCTGCAAAAGCTGAACCCCATTCATCCGATGTTCATTCAACCATGTACTTATTTTTTCCTCATACATATCCATTCTCCTCTCTCATTCTTTTAAATTATGGATGTTTTCAGAGACGGTAAACGAGGCTTCGGTCCGATTCCTGATTTCCTGAATGCTGGACGTATCAAATACATCAGTTAATAGGAGGCCCTCCGAAGTTACGGAAAACACGCCTAATTCGGTGATGATCATATGTACGCATTTTTTGGCAGTTAACGGCAACGTACATTTTTTGACTAATTTAGACATGCCCGCTTTATCGTTATGTTCCATCAAGACAATGACCTTTTTTGCCTTCGCAGCCAGTTCCATTGCACCGCCCATGCCTGGCACCCGCTTTCCCGGGACAATCCAATTAGCGAGATCCCCCACTTGACTTACTTGAAGGGCTCCTAGAATCGTGATATCCACCCTGCCTCGTCGTATCATCCCAAATGCAACAGTACTGTCGCAGTAAGAAGCCCCGGCTCTAATGGTGATCGGCAGTCCCCCAGCATTGCAAAGATGCGCATCTTCCTTCCCCATTTCAGGAGTACTGCCAATTCCCACGAGGCCATTTTCTGCATGAAACATAACTTTATGATCATTCAAAAGATGATTCGGTACAAGTGATGGAATGCCAATTCCCAAATTGACCAGCATCCCATCGCTTATTTCTGCTGCTGCCCGTTTCGCTATTCTGTTTCTATCTCCGGTTCCCAAACCCATTTCCAATCGACTCCTTTTGATGGAATGATATAATCCACAAAGGCACCGGGTACAATGATGTCCTCTGGATCCAAAGTGCCAAGCGGAACGATTTGCATGGCTTCGACTATAGTGATTTGACCGGCCGCAGCAACGATTGGATTCGTGTTCCTGGCACTTTTATCAAATATAAGATTTCCATAAGGATCTGCCATTTCTGCGTAAACAATGGCGATATCCGCAGTTAATGCCGGTTCCACCAGATAATTTTTCTTACCTAGCTTTACGGTTTGCTTGCCGTCCCGGACGATACCAGCTTCAATTCCAATATCAGTCAATATCCCGCCGAGTCCCATCCCTCCGGCCCGGATGCGTTCGACAAGTGTCCCTTGGGGAGAGAACTCCACTTCGAGTTCTCCATTGTTCATTAATAGTCCTGCATTTGGATTGGAACCGATATGGGAAACGATGACTTTTTTCGCACGGCGTTGGGTGACCAGTTTTCCGATTCCGATATCGGGGAAACCTGTATCGTTCCCAATCAAGGTTAAATCCTTAATACCTGATTCCAAAATCAGATTGATCAATCCCGGAGGCGTCCCTATGCCACCGAATCCCCCAAACAGGATGGACTGTTTATCTTTAAAGTGATGGCGGACATCCTCCAAACAACAAATCTTCTGGAATGTATTTTCCACCACTATGACTCACTTCCTTGTTGTGATGCCCGTTTACCTATCAATTCATTAAATTGCCAAAAAGTTATATCGACCCTCATTAACAATTCAGCACACTCCACTTCCGATATCGTTAACGGCGGGGAGATGATGATCGCTGCCCCTGTTACACCGTCAAGGCCTGCAGCTGCGGGATAAAGAAGGATTCCATTCCTCATTCCCAATTCAATGATTTCATTAGTCACGTCTGCCTCCTTCGGAAATGGAGCCTTAGTTGCTTTATCCTGGACAAATTCGATGCCAATTAATAAACCTCTCCCGCGTATATCTCCGATAAAGGAATACTTCCCTGCCAACTTTTTCAGGCCCCTAATCAGGTAATTCCCTCTGTCGGCTGATTTTTCCACAAGTTCATTCCTTTCGACATATTCTAAAACGGCCAAAGATACCGCACACGATAACGGATTTGCACTTAGAGTATGGCCTCCTATAATTGACTTCGAGCCTTTCATTATGGGCTCCATCACGTTTTTGGTCATTACTGCGGCCGCTATCGGTGTATACCCCCCGCTCATACCTTTACCGAATGTTACAATATCAGGATCCACATCCCAATATTCGGAAGCAAGCATCTTACCTGTGCGTCCAAATCCGGTCATTACTTCATCCGCAATGAATAAAATATCATTCTCTTCGCAGATTTTCTTGAGTTTTCGAAAATAACCATCAGGAGGAACAATGGCCCCTCCGGCTGCGCCGATAACAGGTTCTGCAATGAAAGCCGCTATATTTTCACTGCCAATACGCCGGATTGATGCTTCCAATTCCGAAGCACAGGACATTCCGCATGTATGTGGATCAAGTTGAAGTGGACATCGGTAACAATATGGAGGAGATACAGAAGGATATGATTCAAGCATAGGAGTAAATCTTTCCCGGCGAATCGGATGTCCAGACATTGAAAGAGCTCCCATCGTGATGCCATGGTAGCTCATCCATCTCGATATGATTTTCTGTTTCTTTGGCTTCCCTTTTTCCTGCCAATGCTGAATGGCAATTTTCAATGCCGTTTCAGTCGCTTCGGAGCCGCTGTTTACAAAAAAGCTGTATGTCAGTTCCCCTTTGGTCAATTCTGCAATTTTTCCGGCAAGTTTCTCTGCAGCATCGCTGGTAAATTGGGAACGATACACAAATGAAACCTGTTTAGCCTGTTTTACCATCGCTTCAATGATTTCCTGGACTCCATGGCCAATATTGGCTGTAACAGCACCTGAAGAAGCATCAAGGTATTCCTTTCCATCTTTGTCGTATAAAAAAACTCCCTGACCATGACTGATAGTCGGGTAGGCTCCTCCCAGGACCGGTTTGATCAATGAAGACTGCTCCATAAGCCCACACACTCCTTCTCTTTAAAAACAAATGCAATATAGTAAAGTGTATGTCCAGATGAAAGCAATCTTGCTAAAGAAATTGGCCTAAGCATGTTAACGGATAAATTTCTTGCTTTCATGGGTGATCGTCCAAAAATGGCGACAAAAAAAGTGTATCCGCAAGAGATACACTTTTTTCTTACAATGCGCTATTTAGTTTTTCTTCACGAATTGACTCCAAAAAACTTTCATCCTTTAAAACAGCCAGCACATTTTTATAAAAAGCAGTTTTATCGATAACTGAAGTATGCACATATTCATACTCTTTTAAAGACGGATGACGCAAAACATTTTTCATGCAGGAATGACAAACTTTTTTAGTTCCTAACTTATAGTAGTTCAAGTTACTTGCATCCCCATTAGAAGTATCTTCGTTACAAACGAAACATGTATGGCTCACACGGCCTTTTTTATTATACTCGGCCAATGCCCCTTCTAAACGAATGGATGCTGGAATTGTTAATAACACATAATCACCTTTTCTATTTTAAATCTCTTAGTATTATATCAGAAAAATATAGAATTTGAACTATTAGACTCATATTCCCTAATAATGCTTGTAAAATAGGACTATTTCCAGGGCTGACAAGAGGAAAGACTCCTAAAATACACCCTAATGCAAAATATATTCATACATATCCCGAACAGATTAAAACACCGTCCACTTTTGAACGGCGTCTTCAAACTGTGTCATGGATGGATCTGGATCATCGCTTTTCCGTTCTTCACCTTCATTACTGCTTTTGAACCAACCGGCACCGTTACAAATGGATGAACATGACCAAAGTTGGCATTAGCGATCACGGGTATGCCATTTATCTCCTTTTTGGCGGCGATGATTTCCTGTAACGCATATTCAGTCATTCCTGAATCCTTTTGGAAACGGCCGATGACGATTCCTTTAATCCCACTTGCACCTGGCTGATGGAGCAGGGATTGTAAATCCCGGTCAAAACTGAATGGATGGCTTTCTTCGTCATCTTCTATGAAAAGGATACTGTCCTTTAAAGATGGCATGTACTCTGTGCCTTGTAATAGATTGAGTGTACAAAGATTTCCCCCAATGATTGTCCCAGCAGCTTCACCTTCCTGAATGACCATGTATCCAGCATTCGGGTGGAAAGTGCGGTCATCCTGTTCTAAATGCCAAGAATCATCACTCCACGTTTCACTTGGATCAAGATAAAAGCCTTCACTTTCAATTACAGCCTTTTTAAAATAGTCCATCGTATATTCCAGACCAGCCTTCATCCCGAACGTCGAGAAATGAGGACCTGAATATGTAGTTAAGCCTGTTTTATTATATATGGCCAATAAAATTGCGGTTATATCACTATACCCCATCAACACTTTTGGATTTTCCCTAATCAAATCATAGTCGATATACCGTAACAATTGGTTAGCGTTATATCCCCCGATGGCTGTAAAAATCCCCTTCACATTCGGATCCCTGAACGCATCATGCAAATCCTCGATCCGGTCTTCGATCGAATTCGAGAAAAAGTCATCATGGTACAAAACCGTTTCACCATATGTCACTTTAAAACCAAGCTCAGTCAATCTTTCTTCTGCCAATCTGCGTTGTTCCCCTTTGACAATCGCCAAGCTTCTTGAAGGAGCGATTACGCGAATTTCATCCCCTGCTTTTAAACGGGAAGGTTTCATATCTTTATCCCCCTAAATTAATTACATTCTGTCGTTATTTTAGCAGAAATGGTGAACAAAGAAAAACCAAGACCCTTAATGTCATCCACACAACTCATTTTCCTTCCTGATTGGCCTAATTCCCCTCCTCAATGGCATTCTCTCGTCATTCCCATTGTGCCATAATCAGGATTGGAAAAAGGAATGGTTATGCATCTCCTGTCCATTTGGATTACATGTTTTTTCAGTCAGACACCTGGAATCTAAAAGGTCTACCGTCACCCCACCAATTTCCTTACATAAAGAAAAGACCAGCTTTCAGCTGGTCTTTGGGTTATTGTCTTAGCAGCAGAATGAAGCACCGATGATAATCAATAGAATGAACAAGACAACGATTAATGCGAAACCTGATCCAAATCCGCAGCAACCGCCGCCGTATCCGTATCCACCTCCACCATATCCGTACCCTGGTCCTGCAACGTTTCCACCATATCCGTACATAAAGTTTCACTCCTTTTAGAATTCTGATTTCTCTTTACACCTTACCATATGTCAATACGCCCGCCTCGGTCTGTGCATTTGCCTATTTTTCTGAATTTAAGAAAAAACTTCAATCAACACCATCTTCACCGCTAATCATTCAATGTCTGAAATACCACGATTAACCATGAAAAATGTCAAAAAAACGTTTTATATTTATTGTGTTACTTCAAAATTGGGATATAATAAGGAAAAAAACAATTCTTAGCCTTTTTAAGCTATCTCATACCTACATGGATACATAAAAGGCAATACGGGGGAACATAATTGAAAACGAACGCAAAATCCTTCATCCCTTTCGCTGCAATTGCCACGATCCTTCTAATCAGCTATATCCTTCAAAAAGTCCCTAAAACATATGGATCAGATGATTCGATAAATGTTTATCAAAAATTCCAATCAGGCCAGCCCATTCAGTATCTCGTCATTGGTGACAGTATCGGAAGAGGGTCCGGAGCTGAAAATCCTAATCTAACATGGTTCAAACAGTTAGAAAATAAGATGAATGATGCCAATGATATTCCTTTACACGGTGACTACGTGGTCCAAAGCGGATCCACTGCTTTTGAAGGTCTATTCAAGCTCTCCCAAAGAAGGGAGCATGATCATAAAGATCTGATTTTCTTCGTTTTTGGTGAAAATGACCGCAAATATATGAATGTCGATGATTTTACCATGACATATGAAGCGTTAATGAGGAAGGCTAAACGTCTCCACCCTAATGCTGAATTATTCACAATAACAGAGAGTTCCTTGAAATATAAGGAATTTGCTTCAGCCATCGGACTTTTATCCAAACACTACGGTGCAACGAATGTGGATATGCGACCAATATTCAAAAATTCAGGATATACGGAAAAACAGCTGACCAGAGATTTGATTCATCCAAATGGACTTGGATATAAATTATATGCTGATGCAATTTATGAACGGTTCCTTGATAACATCAAACGGGAAAAGGCTGTAGCAGGCCTTCCATCTAAGCTGCATGCCCGTTCTGGATTTGAATTATCGGAAATTGACCACTATGAAAAAATGAGCGGTTTCCGTCCAAGGGGCGGCTATTTCACTAGTAGTGAAAAGGGCAGTGTGATTGAATATACCTTCAAAGGGAGTATGCTTGGTGTGAAACTGCTTAGAAGTCCTGATGGCGGGGAAGTGAATGTATGGATCGATGGAAATGAAATCACGACTTTGAATACGTGGTGGCCATTTGCCCGTGAAAGATATTTATTTGTCACGAATGGGCTCCGTCCAGGTTCACATACTGTCCGTTTTGAGGTGACTGGCAGGACTAAAGCAATGGAACTTACCACCATTCCATTTGTCCGGATCGCATCAATCATCACGGATTGAATCCCACCTAATATTATAATAACCCCCTATCAATTTCTGATAGGGGGTTTTCCAATCAATCAAAAAGCTTTTTGTATTCTCCGTATCCTTCTTTTTCAAGATCTTGGAGCGGGATGAATCTTAATGAAGCAGAATTGATGCAATAACGTAATCCCGACGGTCCCGGCCCATCATTGAAAACATGACCCAGATGGGAATCGGCCGTTTTTGAGCGAACTTCGATCCTTCTCATACCATAACTCGTATCGAGGTTTTCCACCACTTCATCTTCTTTAAGCGGTTTAGTGAAGCTTGGCCAACCGCAGCCTGAATCGAACTTTTCCTTTGAAGTGAAAAGAGGATTACCTGAAACGATATCCACATATAATCCTTCCTCCTTCAAGTTCCAATATTCATTGTTAAACGCTGGTTCCGTTCCATTATTTTGTGTGACTTCATATTGAATCGGATTGAGTTTCTTTTTTAATTCTTCTTTACTTTTCATTTTTTTCCCCCCAGTGATGTTGTATGAATGCTTTGCGTCCTGAGCCGATCGAATATCTTTCATAATGTTCAGGTTGTTTTTTATAATAATGCTGGTGGTATGTCTCAGCTGGATAAAACGTTTTGGCTGGTATTATCGGAGTTACAATCGGTCCAGAAAATTTCCCGCTCGCCTGCAGCTTGGCTTTGGATGCTTCTGCAATTTCCCGTTGGTTTTCGTCATGATAGAAAATAGCCGTTTGATAAGAACTTCCCCGGTCATGAAATTGCCCGCCAGCATCCGTCGGGTCAATTTGCTGCCAAAATAACTCGATTATCTTCTCATATGGATATACGTTTGGATCAAAGGTGATCTGAACAGCTTCATAATGTCCCGTGGTTTCAGAACAAACCTCTTTGTATGTGGGATTTTCCGTAGTCCCGCCTGTATAGCCAGAGATAACGGATTCGATGCCAGGCTGTTCATCGAACGGTTTCACCATGCACCAGAAACATCCACCTGCGAATGTTGCTTTCTCTAATTGCTTTGTCAAATGAATATCCTCCTTTTTTGCAAACAATCCATTGAATGCATTTTAACGCTTTTATTTTAACCTGTAAAATAATATGCCGATCGAACCTATTTACGCAAATGGTCCATTCCCTTTTTAAAAAGGAGACACATGCCCAAGCATAATTACATATGGTAAAAACATAATGGAAAAATGAGAGGTGTTGGAAATGAGCGATAAACAATCATATTCACAAAAATCGGTAACATATGATTTACTATCGTCTTATAATAAAAACAGCGATCCGCAATTGCATGATTATTATTACCATAAGCATCTGAAAAGTCTCGAAAAAGCAACACAACATTTGGGATATGAACAAATGAATGTCATACTGCCTGCACAAGTTCGCTTTTTACATGCTGACCCGGCAGCTTCCTCATTTGATGTTTATGTAAATGAAATGCGTATCCTCAAAAGATTCTCATATAAAGAGAACAATGGTTATTTACCACTGCTTCCTGGCAAGTGCCAATTGGATATATACCGCAGCGGGCAAAGCACCTTACCTCTTTTAAGCCGTAAATTGGCTCTCGAAAGCGGAAGTTCCTATACCATTGCTCTAGCACCTACCCAGGCTAATGAATCGTTGAAAATATTACCTTTCGAAGATAATCCATTTGTTCCTCCGAATGAAGCAAAGATTCGATTCATCCAGCTTTCACATGATTTACTCTCGGTGGATATTGCCGTCAAAGATGGAGATGTCGTTTTTGATCAACTCCATTTCAGGAAAGCAAGCGAATATCTTAATATTCATCCAATGATAGTAGACTTCGAAGTGAGGATAGCGGGAACAAAAGAAATCGCACTCCCTTTGCCAAACAAGGCTTTCCAAGATAATACTCCCTCAACCATTTATATAATCGGATCGAATCGGGAATCATCCTCACTAGAAACCCTAACGCTCTCTCCATAAATGGAAAAAAAACCCAGGACGAATCGATATATTTAGATAACAAAACATAGGATAGTTAGTCTATAATGGGGCTAAACATCCTTTTTTCATATTTCACCAAATGCATAACGTTAAAAATATGGATAAAAAGCATTAGTATGGAAATAGTAAGGTAACTTACCATTTGTTCAGATCCAACATCTATTTTGGGCTGTTATTTAATTTTACTAATAAGTTTTTTATACTGTAAATCACCATATCCTATTGTTGGGAAGTGGATAAATAGCCTGTTAATCAATTGTGATTCAGGCAAGCTTATATTTTTAGAAATATAATTTGTTACTGGATTATCTTCTTTTAACATTTCTAAATATATGTCTATTGCCTGATACATTACTGGCAATACTTCAATTGATGTTTTTTTATGATTTAATAATACATCTTCATATACAGTTAAATAGTTGCCTAATCTAAGTTCAGTTTGCCTTACTTTAAATTCATCCTCTCTAAAACTGTTCAAGAACACTCTACCTCTATAATCGGCCTGTTCAAGGTAAGCAAGGATTGTAAGAAGGTTCATTTGGCAAAACATATCTTCACCAAACCACAAAACGATGCATTCATAATCTTTGTTAAATAGATTATTTAATGGATTAATTACCTTGTCGATATAATTTACAACTAATTCATGGTGTCCTATTGCTCTTGTTTTTATGAATTCCTCATTAAAAATATTCTTGGTAGTTGTATTTACACACATAGCTTCGTTAAATGGAGCATAGTCTGTATTCCTCATTAGTTTTTTATCTTTAAACTCATCATACATAGCTTGGCCATTCAATATATTGAGTACATATTCGTCAAACAACTCTCTTTGTTGGTTTTGTATCTGATCAACCTCGATTTTTCTCGAAAAATCCATTCTGCACCACCCTTTTTTTTTATGAATAGTGAGCTTATTGAATGATTGAACCGGCATCCTGTTAAGTTGAAATTCTCTAGGACTAAGTTTTAAACGCCCGACTATATGCTTCTTGCGAAGAATAATCAAAAGCAATATCAATTATTCTCTTACCACTTTCTAAATCATTTGTAGATAAGTAAAGCCTTCTAAGAAGCATATAGCGCCTAATATTTATACCTGTCATTTGGTGGAATTTAAACGAACAATAATAAGGCGAGTATCCCAGATCATTGGCAAGTTCATCTATAGAAAATTTATATTTTATATGGTTTTCAATCCAATCATAATTTGTATATTCATATAATTCACCTCCAATGGAAATTATAAGTGGGATCCATTTCATTTTTTTGATATTTCTTTTGATTTAAATAAATTATAAAAGTCTGTGCTTATCCCTTACTTTATCTCAGAAATTGATAAGAAATCTATCTAATAATCAAGGTTTTAGGTTTTTAATCAACCAAAGGGGCGTAAAAAAAGAACCGCGCATTTTAGACATATCTAAAATGCGTGGTCCTTTTATCAACAAATATTTAACACATCTAACCTGGTCTTATATCCATTTATTCGCTATCACTGTAAAGATGATGGGATGGTCAATAAAAATGAAATGTCATCATTTTCAAGGTCGAATTCTTTCGCCTTCACCCTGATATCACTTTTCAGTTCCATATCCTGTAATGACACATAAATACTTTCGTCATTGGGACTGATGCTAACCCAATCCGGCATATTATAACGCTCATTTATTAAATTCATTACATATGAAACAGGAAGGTTCATTTTTCCGACTGCAATTGATTTTTGCTTTAAGATCAAATCCCCATTTTTTTGGGCAATTGGTTCAAAAGTCAATTTCATTTCCACTTCACGGTTGAAAAATGGCATCGTTCCATATAACTCGACCTCATCCGTCAAATACACTTCGTAGTGAATGGATCCCGTCAACCCCTCTTTATCCAGATATTGGTTGATTAATCTCGTCAAATCTTCCCGATTCGTGTGAACTTGAAATTGGATATCTTCTTCATGGCTTACTTTGGGTATCAGCTCTTTATCTTTAGTCGGCAGATTAACTAAAATCGTTACAAACAGGATGACCAGGATGTTTAGGGCTAATAGGGAAATAAACAAAGTCTTCCATTTGACATTTGTCATTCTTGGTCATCATCTCCTTTGGCACTCGCTTCCAATGTGTCCTTTCCGATAGTGGTAATATCCATATCATTATAGATTCTTGTCGCGATTAATTCATATCCGCGGTCATTTGGGTGAAAATAATCCTCGGCATACAGCAAATCTTCTTCGGAATTCTCGAAAATGTCTGCTATATCAATAAAATAGGCTGAATCATATTCTTCGATAATCTCTTTCCCGCTTTCATTCCAATCATTCATGATCATATCAAGTTCATAAAAATCTGCGAACCATTTGGAAAATGGATTATAGACGCCCACAAGATAAATTTGCGCATGATCATTTTCGGAACGAACCTTATCAAGTATCTGCCTTAATCTTTTTTCATACCCTATTTTTGCCGAATCAAACTGATTCAGTTCCAAGTCCGAGAAATTCTGCTTAAAGACCTTCATGATATCATTTCCACCGATTGTGACGACAATCGAATCAGCTTGCTTTATGTCTTCTTTAATCCTAGCTTTATCCAGTCTTTTCAATAGTTGGTCGGTCCTATTTCCACGTATGCCATGATTAATCATCTCAACGGAAGTAATCGATGGTTCTTTTTCCAGCTTATTTTGTAAATAAGGCAGATACCCGCCATTATCTTTACTATCACCGACACCTTGAGTCAAGGAATCGCCAATAGATACGATTTTCACAGGGTCCGGAAAAAAGCTGGCAGGAATGGTTTCCTTTTTACTCAGCTCAACTATGCTTTTCTGCTGAACAGATGGCTGATTTGAGGCTGGTTCACTTTGGCCGCAGCCTGAGATCCAAACTAGGCATATGAAAAGACAGGTGATTCTGTACCTCATGACCCTCACCTTCCTACCCATATATTATATCATGCAGAAAACGAATGATTGCAAACAATATACCTTCATTTTCATTGTACTTTTAGCTTGAGCCTTCCTTACTATACAATATGAAAAATGCAGTGAATTAAAGCTAGTCCTATAAAAATTAGCATGTACTGAGCATGCAAAATCATTCTTCACTTCCGCTGTTTCTTCAAAAACAAATTGCCTTATTTTCACCATCGCTAAAGCCCTAATGAAATCATTATTAAATGATGGATGAAAACAGAAAGAACAGGTCATTTAACCTGTTCAATAATTCTGTAAAATTTTAATATGCTTAATGATTTCATCAAAGGGAATATCTTGCAGACCTGTATAATCTATGATGATCTTTCCTTCTTGATCAATTAGAAAAAAGCTGGTCCCATGAATCACCTGATCTTCTGCTTCAGGTTTTTTGACGATCGTTTTAAAGTTATCCAATGCAAACTGCTCGATTTCTTCCTGACCATAACCGGTCAGAAAGTGCCAATTGCCGTAATCCACATTAAATTGGTCGCCAAACCTTTTTAAAACATCAGGTTTGTCAATTTCCGGGTCCACGGAAAATGAAACGAACTCAACATCCGTAATACCTTCATCCTTCAATTGCTGCTGCAGCTTCGTCATATTCGAAGTCATGGGGAGACAGACAGTCTCGCAGCTTGTGAATATAAAATCCGCTACCCAAACCTTTCCTTTAAGATCGCTTTTTGAGAAAGGTTTACCCTCCTGATCAATGTAACTGAAATCTTCAAGATCCCAATTTTTAGCATCAGGTACACCATTGGAACCGCATGCTGTCAACAGCAAAACAATTGATGCTCCCATAGCTGCCATAAGCAAATGCAGCTTTCTCATCCCTACCCCGTCCTTTATGTATAAAATATTCTGTTACTTCATTTATTCTAACAGACCAATCGTAATGAGAACAGCAACTATTTCTACGAATTAAAGACAATTGTAAAAGTGACAAAACCTCCGCAATATGCAGTTTCATATGGTTCATCCATATCAGTCCCAATAATACATGATTGCCATGGCGCCTTCACCTGTATGTGTACTGACAACGGCCGTTGTTGCTTCTATCTTTATGTCTTGATATCCTGTTAAGTCTGCAATGGCCTGGCGGACCTTATCCGCTATTTCAAGACCATTCGCATGTACAAAACCAATGCCTCTAATTTTTTTTCCTTGTGTATCTTCTTTGAATTTCTTGATGATGAACTTCACGACCTGTGACTGGCTCCTGGCTTTGGATACAGGATTCAGTACACCATCATCCAGAAGTGCAATCGGCTTTATGTGCAGCAATGAACCGATAAAAGCAGAAACTTTGCCAATCCTTCCACCCTTAACGAGGTTATCAAGTGTTTCTATGACAATGATTAAACTTGACTGCTTTTTAATATGTTCCAATCGTTCAATTATCTCAGCAACGGATTTCCCTTCCTTCGCCATCTTCGCTGCCTCGATCACCTGAAATGACATCGCTTTAGAAATGAACTTCGAGTCAAGAACGGTAACCTTCGCTTCAGACATGCTTGCTGCGCTTTCCGCTGAGCGAACTGTGCCGCTCATGCCACCAGTCATATGTATGGAAATAATCTCGCTGCCGTCTTTTCCGAGCTCATCATATACCTCCACAAAGGTACCTACGGCTGGTTGTGAGCTTTTTGGCAGTTCTTTTGACTGGTTCATCCTTTTCAGGAATTCTTCTTGTTCGATTTCAACCTTATCCAAAAAAGTCTCCCCATCTATAAAGATTGATAAAGGGACCATTGTTATATCATAAAAGTTCAGTTCCTCTGGTGTCATATCTACTGTCGAGTCTGTTACTATCTTTACTTTATTCATCATTACACATCCCTAAATTAACATATCTATTGTATTATACCTATTCAAGGTACGCATTCAAACCAAAGGTATTCTTTTTCAAGTGAAGTGATACATTTCTATTGAAATGAATACACAAAAAAAGACCGTTCCATGAGCTAACCTGAACACACGCCGATTCATTCGATATTGCATGGCATTGTGTCATCTCTTTGAAAGGAGAAGTTAGCTATGGAATAGTCCGCATTAAGCATTATTGAGTAAACTTCCAAAAAAAAGCTTGTTATAAACGGGCCATTTGAGTACGGATGCTAAATAATGCTTAAATGAGTAATTTTCTTTATGATCTTTATTGGCAAAAACCTTCTTAACAAAAACTTCCAAACGCACGGTCAACATAAAAAAATTCGGATCACTAGGCAGTAAGACAGGTATTTCTGAAATTGTGACCTTATGTCCAAAACAATCTTTGAATTCCAAGCATTTGAACATCAAAATATCAATCCTCATTTTTAACCGATTGCTTATATTATACACAATAAATCCAAAAGTATAAATATTCAAATGTGTAAAAAAACAGAGAAATCAGATTGACATTCATAAAAAAAAAGACCCATAAGGGCAAAATGCCATTATGGGCTTCTTCTTATAAACCTTCCTCATAGGTGTCTTCCCGCAAGCTTTCACGTTTCACCCTTCGTTTATAGACGACTTTTGATAACGAAATACTGATTTCGTATAATAACAGCAATGGAACCATCACCATAAAGTCTGACATAAAGTCAGGCGGCGTAATCGATATCGCTATGACAACCAATACAAAGTATGCATACTTCCTTAACTTTTGAAGCACATAAGGATTTATTATGCCAAGGGAAGTCAAAAACATGGTAACGACAGGAAGCTCGAATAAAACAGCAAAAGGTATCGTCATATTAAATACGAATGAAAAGTACTTATCCGCTGTAAAACTGGTTATGAACATCCCATCGCCCAGTTCAATCAAAAATTGAAGAATGGTCGGGAAGATGACAAAATAACCGAAAGCAAGCCCTCCGATAAAAAGCAGGAAAAGTGATGGAATATAGGCAAGGGTGGCCCTTACTTCATTTGGCATCAAAGCGGGTTTGACGAATAACCAGATTTGCAGAGCAATTACAGGTATGGTTGCCGCAATGGCTACGACACCTGAAAGCATAAAGTAAATCCAGATAATATCACTCGGTCCCAATACCATCAGGTCAAAATCGAGATCTTTCACGAACCAATTATAAATCTCCTCAACATAAATAAAACTGGCGATAAAAAAGATCAAAAAAGCAACAGCAGTAATGATGAGCCGTTTTCTCAATTCATCGAGATGATCGATGATATTTAATTCTTTATCTTCCAAAGTTGATCACGCCTTCATCTGAAAATCCGTATCTTTGTTCCAGCATAAAGGCGCAAGACGATTGCATCTTACGCCCAGCATTCAATCATTCATGATTTTTTTGTTGTAGCTTCTTATCTTCTTCATAATCACCTTTTGTTAAATCACTCGTGGACTTTTTAAACTCACGAAGTGTTTGTCCAAAAGCACGTCCAATTTCTGGAAGTTTCTTCGGACCAAAGATAATTAAAGCCAATATTAAGATGAGAATTAGACCAGGTACTCCAATGTTCGACATGGATACATCCCCTTTGGTGTTGTAATTAGACCTACTCCGATTATAATACCATTTCCAACCAATAGAAAGGGAACTGGCAATTCGTCATAGAATGGTAACAATTATCGACAGTACACCCATATACGACTGGCCGGCAGAATTAAATGTAAAAACATAGGTATTATTCTATCCTAATTTAACATTTAATCCATGATTAAATCAATAAGTGAAATAAATTACTGTCTTTATTGACCTCTACGAAAGAGAATCCTTTCTTGTTCATCCTCTGAATGAGCCCTTCATAATCATTTTTATCTTTTAATTCTACACCAACCAGGGCCGGTCCGCTTTCTTTATTATTTTTCTTCGTATATTCAAAACGGCTTATATCGTCATTCGGTCCTAACACCTCATCAAGGAATTCCCTTAAAGCTCCAGCACGTTGTGGAAAATTCACGATAAAATAATAAAGCAGCCCTTCATATAATAAGGATTTCTCCTTAATTTCCTGCATACGCCCAATGTCGTTATTCCCTCCGCTGACCATGCATACAACCGTTTTGCCTTTGATTTGTTCTTTGTATAAATCCAACGCGGCTACAGATATAGCCCCTGCCGGTTCAGCGACAATCGCATGCTGATTATATAAATCAAGAATCGTCGTGCAGATTTGGCCCGAAGGTACGACAACGATATCTTCCAGGTTTTCCTTACAAAGCTGATATGTCAACTGTCCCACACACTTGACAGCTGCCCCGTCAACGAATGTATCTATGTTTTCAAGTTCAGAAACTTTTCCTTCCTTGAAGGAGTATTCCATCGAAGCAGCACCTTGCGGCTCAACTCCAATGCATTTCGTATTTGGGGAAACCGATTTGAAATAACTCGATACTCCGGCCATTAAACCGCCACCGCCCATAGCGGCAAATACATAGTCGATTCCATCTTCACAATCATTCAGGATTTCTACAGCCGTTGTACCCTGCCCGGCGATTACCTTCTCATCGTCAAATGGATGGATAAAGGAACGCTCTTCTTTTTCACAGCATTCCATCGCCATGGCAAATGCATCATCGAAAGTATCCCCGACAAGGATGATTTCCACATTATCCCTTCCGAATAACTGCACTTGATCGACTTTTTGCCTTGGAGTTGTAGCAGGCATATAAATTTTCCCATGGATACCTAATTGGCTGCAGGAAAAAGCTACTCCTTGTGCATGGTTTCCTGCACTGGCACAAACGACTCCATTCTTCGTCTCTTCCTCGGTCAGGCTTTTCATTTTATAGTAAGCCCCTCTTAATTTAAAGGAACGTACGTGTTGTAGGTCCTCGCGTTTTAAATAAACATTACAATCATATTTTTCAGAGAGCCTCTGATTTTTTTGTAAAGGAGTATGCAAAACGATTTCTTTCAATTCTCTATAGGCAATTAGAATATCTTCCAATTGAATCCCCCTATTCTTAGATGCAGTCTGATTCATAACAATCCCTCATTTCCTTCCCTTAATGAATTCAATCATTATAGCACTTTACTGTTATTAATGTAATTGATTTTTCTAAAAATTCTTGCTTTTGTTCGTTCCATACCAAAAAAATCCGATTATGGTCATTTTCCCATAATCGGATTAGCACTTTATTTTTTTTGTAGAATAATAAAATCATGTGCATAACGATTTTTTTCATCGATGCTGCCTGAGTTTGAGGAGATTTTATCCCATTGATTTTCATCAATCACGGGAAAGAAAGTATCACCTTCAAAGGTTTCATGAATTTCCGTTATATACAGGCGATCGGTAACAGGAAGGATTTCCTTGAAGATTTCGGCTCCGCCAATCACGAAAACTTCCTCATCACGGCTATCTGCAAACGTTTTGATTTGTTCGATATCACGTAAAACTACGCAGCCTTCCGCTTTAAAATCCTGATTGCGGGTAACGATGACATTTTCCCGGCCAGGCAGGACCCTGCCGATCGATTCAAATGTTTTTCGGCCCATGATGATCGGATGGCCCATCGTCACTTTTTTAAAATACTGCAAATCTGCCGGTAAATGCCATGGCAGTTCATTGTTTTTACCTATCACACGATTTTGATCCATAGCCACTATCAACGATATCATATGCTAACCTCACCTTTTATATGGGGATGGGCTTCGTAATTTTCCAAAACGAAGTCCTCGAAGCTAAAATCAAAGATATTTTTTACATCTGGATTGATTTTCATGATTGGCAATGGTTTGGGATCACGGGTCAACTGCAGTTCCACTTGTTCAAGGTGGTTAGAGTAGATGTGGACATCCCCGAAAGTATGTACAAATTCGCCAACTTCCAAATCACACACCTGGGCGATCATCATCGTTAAGAGCGCATACGAAGCTATATTAAAAGGAACACCTAAAAAGACGTCCGCTGAACGTTGGTATAGCTGGCATGAAAGCTTTCCATCAGCGACATAGAATTGAAAGAAAGCATGGCAAGGCGGCAAGGCCATTTCGTCCAGTTCCCCAACATTCCAAGCACTGACTATCAATCTTCTTGAATTTGGATTCGTTTTTATTTGTTCGATCAATTCACTGATTTGGTCGATTTGCCTTCCATCGGCCGTTCCCCATGAACGCCATTGATGACCATAAATCGGACCTAATTCTCCATTTTCATCAGCCCATTCATTCCAAATCCGCACGCTATTTTCCTGAAGGTAGCCAACGTTTGTATCACCCTTCAAAAACCATAATAATTCATGGATAATCGCTTTTAAACTAACTTTTTTCGTTGTAAGTACAGGGAATCCATCTTTTAAATTGAATCTCATTTGATATCCAAAGGTGCTGATCGTTCCCGTTCCCGTACGATCACCTTTTTGCGTTCCATTTTCGAGTACATGCTTACATAAATCTAAATATTGCTTCATGATAAACCACCTTTTCTACTTTCATTCTCCTTATTTTAACGTATTATTGCCCAATGTTTAATCTAATTGTTTAATAAAATTATAAGTCTCGGGCGCTTTTTGTCTAAGCAATTGATTTTGTTCATTGTTCACATAAAACATGGCAAACGTTTCTGCAAAGTATTCCTCAGGGTAATTGGAAAAATACGTCTGTCCAGGAAACAGCCCATCCACTTCCTTACCCCAAATCTTCAAATAATCCATGTCTTCACGGATTCCATCAAACACTATATTATCAATTGAATGCCCCAGCTCATGCAGTTCCAAATTAACGGAGCCATGTCCGTTGCCCTTGTCACTTGCTCCGATTTTAACCAATACCGTATGTGATCCGCCCATACCAGGCACATCATCCCAAGTTGTTTCTTTATTCAAATAACCACGCGGAGTTTTCCCCTTTAATTTGGCCGCGGATTGATTTTCTGTTATATCACCATCAAATAGTTTGATTCTCACACCACTTTCAGCAGTTTTCACCAAAAGGGAATGAGGCAGTTTATTAATGGTTCCAGCAATTTTGAGTGCTTCCCTTTGATCGAACTCCTCTTCCGGAAATAAAAATATCCTTTGTAATTCTTTATTCCCCTTAAAAAGTTCAGCTTGTCTTAAAAGATTATCTTTGTTTAAATTGCGCCATTTTACCGATTCATCCTTCGCTAACGTATAGGAGAGCAAGGAGAATAAAAAGACAAATAATGCAATTATGGATATCCATTTCTTCCTTTTCACACTCTTCTCCCCTTTCTTCATTGCTCATTATCGTTAAGAAAATATAAGTAATTTAAAATCTCTAAACCTTACATACTATTATATTAGTATAACATATTGACTTAGTGTTAAAAATCTATGTTTTTTTGGTATTTTCGGTTGCACATTCATTCGGAGAAGAACAATTGATCCAGTCTTTTCATATATCAACAATATATAATCGTAAAAGGTTTAAGGTGATCGCATGGAAACCAACAATAAAAAAGCCATTTTGGATGAGCACCGTGAACTTGCTGAAGAAGTCCTTGATATCTACAGTTTAAAAGTGTTCATCATTCTCGACCTTTTTCTGTTCTCCATTTTCTTTGGCATACTGCTGCATCCGCTAATGTCTTCTCTTTGGCTTAACTTTTTATTGCCTTTGCTTTTCTTCACTTCATTTACCGGACTTCTTCAATTACTTGATATTTTCCTAAAAAAAAGCTGACATCATTTTTGATGTCAGCTTTTTTTAATTGTGCTCAACCATGTTCCTTGAGCTTTTTACTTTTCTTCAAATGAAGTACAATCGTGGTGCCGAAAATCAGCAAAATAAAGGCAAAAAAGATCGCAGACGGGATTTCGATCCCTGCAACGGCCATTAGCATTTTTATAGCGATGAATCCGATAAGGACATATGCGGCAGTTTCCAATTCAGGAACCTTATCTATCAATTTTAGAAATAACCCCGCCACTCCCCGCATCATCAAGACACCAATCATACCGCCTGTCAAAAGGACCCAGACTTTTTCACTTACCCCGAATGCGGCCAAGACACTATCGACGGAAAATGCTATATCCATCAATTCCACTGCCGCAACCGTTCCCCATAATGTACCAAACATACGGATCAGTATGCTGTTTTTACTCATTCCCTGGATATCTTCATCGATCCCATCTTGTTTCTTTCTTTTATTCCTAAAGTATTTAAATGAGAGCCAGCCAAGGTAAGCGGCTCCAATCACCTTCACCCACCAAAGCTTAATGAGGAAAACACCGATTCCTATCGCAATGAATCTAAAAGCGTAAGCACCTAATAAACCATAAAAAAGGGCTTTTTTCCGTTGTTTTTCAGGAAGGTGCCTGACCATTACAGCTAATACCAGAGCGTTATCCGCTGATAGTAATCCTTCCATTAATACGAGCGTTCCAATCAATCCCCAGCTCACCGGGTCGGATAAAACCTCCACCCACATATGCCAGTCAAAAAATTGAGCATACGTTTGCATGATGTTATTTAACAACTCTGACATGATAAAGACTCCTCTGCTACTATAACAGCAAAATTAGAAAACCTTTTAAAATAACATTGTTCCCCGTTATGATAAAAACTCTACTTTTATTTAAACACAAAATAAATACGTTGCATGACAACGTATCATTTGATGCTTATTAGAAAATCATTTACATTTCATCTTACTCTTACATTTAAATAAAATCAACGAAACCAACCACTATGAGAGCCTTTGTTTACTCGTCCACTCTGGCGGCGTATTTTTATCCCAATATATTTTCCCGATATTATAATGGGTGGCAAATGAATCATGATGGGTATGATAGTGAAAATCGAACCAATAGCCTTCCAGTGGAGGATTTTCCTGCCTGACATGGAATCTGATGATATCCTTCCCGCTAATTGAATCATAAATATGAAATATCTTCTCGGCCCTGCCTGCACTCGGCTGCTCAGTGATGGTTAATTGCTGTAATTTTTCATCTGGAAATTGTGCAGCCATTTCTGTAATGGCTTCTTCCATTTTCGGTAATATGGCCATTTTGAACTCATCGCCAATTTTAGGATTGATCTTTTCGCCAAATTTCATAAATGCGTTTTCCTCTGCCTTATTCAGAATGCCAGATAAAAATTCTTCCCTGTTGAATTCTTCCTCAAGTTCAGTTGAATTCTGCGAAGAAAGATAGGCTAATCCCTCTTCTTCCACTAATCCCTTTTTAGTATCCTTTAACGAATCGGCTTCCGCTAGCCACGCCAGATCTGAAGGAGTGACAAGACCAAACGTCAAAACGGATACTAAAATGACGAGACTTTTCCTGAACCAAACCGCTGCTTTCAACTCACACTCCCCCTCCTTTTTTGTATTGTCTTTATATTTAGTATACTTTTATTTTTTGGTAATTACGAATATATAGTTACCCATGTTTTGAAAATCAAAAAAAAGGATATATACCTATATAAACTTTATGAACCAGAACTTTTTTATTAAATATCAACAATTTTACATTTTAATGAAGGATTTTGACGATTATTGGAGAAATTAATTAGATTCAAGTCTTTTTAAGGAGGGGTCTTATATGGCTTCGACTGCCATGGTGGCTTTATGTCTTGTAACATTAGCATTTTTCGTATATTTATCATTTGCTGATTAAGAATAAATGAATACCTACGAAAAATCTCCTTGTCATTTTTCTACAATGACAAGGTTTTCTTTTCACTCAAACATAAGCCTAACCTTTTGGCAGATAAAAGGACTGAATAATGGGGGAATCATTTTGGAAAACAACAATGAAATCATTAAAGAAAAGGATTACAAAAGGGAAACAGATAAAGGGAACGCCGGAATGGTCGTTACAGCTCATCCCGTAGCCACTTCCATTGGGGAAAAAATATTACGTGAAGGTGGAAATGCTGTCGATGCGGCGGTTGCCATCCAATTTGCCCTAAATATTGTGGAACCCATGATGACTGGTATTGGAGGAAGTGGTTTCCTTATGGTATATAACGCAAAAGATAAGGAAACGAAAATATACGATGGCCATGTAAGGGCACCTAAAGCCGCTCATCGAGACATGTTTCTTGATGATAAAGGGGAGGTCATCCCATTTAAAGAAAGATCAATCAAAGCTACAGCGGTTGGCATCCCCGGAATACTGAAAGCTATGGATGAAGCACTCAACGAACATGGAAGCAAGCCATTAGCGGACCTCATCGGGCCATCCATTGAATTTGCAGAAAAAGGAGTTCCCGTCAATTGGGTTCTTTGCGATGCTCTTAAAAACTTTGAATATCGATTGGGTGATGAAGCGCGTAAGTTCTTCATGCCAAATGGAAAAGCGTATCAAGATGGCGATCTTCTCATAAAAGAAAAACTGGCGAATACCTATCGGATATTACAACGTGAAGGTATTTCCGCTTTTTATGAAGGTGAAATCGGAGAGGGCATCATTTCCTGCATACAGGAACTTGGAGGGTTCATGGAGCTTTCTGATTTAAAGGAATATAAAGCTACAATCGATGTACCCATGTATGGGACTTATAAGGATTATCTAATTGCATCATCAAATGCACCAAGCGCTGGCGGATTCACGGTCATCCAAATCCTGAAAATATTGGAGAGCTTCCATATAGAACAATATGATGTCCGTTCTTGGGAAAAATATTATTTAATAGCAGAAGCGATGCGACTGGCATTTACAGATAAAAAGGCATTTCTCGCTGATCCTGAATTTGCCGAATTGCCATTGGCGGGTCTCATGCATGATGAGTATATAGCTAAACGCCGCTCATTCATTAATTTCAAAACAAGAAATAATGCCATTGACTTCGGAAACCCTTGGATTTATGATTCCGTGAAACAAAGGGAAGTCATTCCGCAGCCTAATGAAGAAGATATCAGTGAAACGACACACTTCACTGTCCGTGACAGATGGGGTAATATCGCAGCATGCACTTCTACAGTGGAACATCCATTCGGATCAGGGATCATGGTTTCCGATTATGGTTTCATGCTGAATAACGAACTGACTGATTTCGATTCCATTCCAGGCGGCATGAATGAAGTACAGCCCAATAAACGCCCCGTCAGCTGTAAAAGCCCGACCATCATCTTTAAAGACGGCGAGCCGATCTTGACGTTAGGTTCACCTGGTGGACCGACCATCATCAGTTCAGTCGTACAAACCATCATTAATGTACTCGATTTAAAAATGGATTTGAAAGCAGCCATCGAGGAACCTAGAATTTTCACTCCAATGGGCCCTCATATTGAATGGGAGCCTGGAATGGATATGACTAGCAAAGGCCACTTGGAAGCGATGGGCTTCGCCTTTAATGAAGTTCCCCACTCTATAGGGAATGTCCAAGCGATTCAAATCAACCCTGATGGCTCGAACTATGGTGCTGCCGATTCAAGCCGAGAAGGCTGTGCCATGGGTCTGGACGAAACAGATTATAAATCGTGATCACTGGATTGAATGAAGCCAAAATGGAATTTGGATGTTTTTCTCTTTATTATCTCAAATCCAAATTCCTCAAAGCGGGAGCTGCGAAAATGGTCTTTCAACACGACTCTCTTGCGTGCAACCCGCTTGGCTTCATTCATTATTTCCACAGATAAATCCTTACCTACCGCAAAATGAGTCAGTCCCCTGATTCCATTCGATTCCTGAATCGTTTCTTCAAACATGGGATCGAAATATACGACATCAAAATGATTATCCGGCAATGCTTTCAAAATTTCGTAATGATCACCGTACATGACCTCAACTCTTCGCATCGCAGAAATCATCTTTTCTTCTGCATCCTCCCATGTCTTCATCCCATGGTCCACGAGCAATGCCAAATATTGATTTCCTTCCAATGCGACAACCTGTCCATATTCCCCCACTGCGAAACTTGCGACTATCGCATCCGAGCCCAAACCCATGGTACAATCAAGCACAGCGGTCCCTTCATTTATATCTCCGGCAATGAGAAATGGGTCACTCTCTCCGCGAATTATTCTTTTTATACGGATCATCGCTAGGTTCGGGTGAAAAAAGAATGGTTCTTTTTCCTGGTATCGATATAACTCCATCCGCTTTTTACCAAAAACAAGGCAATCATCTTCATTCTGTTCCGCTTGGATATCTCTGACCGATCTTTTTCTTCTGGCTATAAAGGGGATTTGTAATTCTTCAGCTAAACTTTTAGCTAATATCATCGTTTCTTTACCGGCTCTTCCTACTGTTGTGACAAACATGTACCCTACCCCTTCATACTCTCTAAAATTTGAAAAGAATGCCCTGTTTCCAGGGCATTCCGCTTCATCACTTATTTACTTGACTGAACGCTGCCAATAAATTTTCCATGATAGCTTCCATTGGCTGTCCTTCTATATCATGGCGTGGAATGAAATGTACAACATCTTTTCCCTTTAAAAGAGCCATGGATGGTGAAGAAGGTTCTATTCCATCGAAATATTCCCGCATTTTAGCTGTCGCGTCCTTATCTTGGCCGGCAAATACAGTTACCAAATGATCTGGCTTATTGTCTGATTGAAGTACGGCTTGAGTAGCAGCTGGACGGGCTAACCCGGCAGCACAGCCACAAACTGAATTCACGACCACAAGTGTCGTACCTTCTACCGATTCCATAAAGCTTTCAACCGCTTCAGGGGATTCCAACTCATCAAAACCTGCTTGCACCAGTTCCGCGCGCATTGGCTTCACCATTTGTTTCATATATTCATCATATGCCATCGACATAAAAAAACCTCCTTGGTTACAATTCTTCAATTAGTATAATCATACTATATTCTTGAGCGCATATGCAAAAATGACGCTTAAAGCTTTGTAAAATTTCATTGTTCTTCACAAAAAAACATGGTGACAGAATCCACTTTCATTCTGCCCCCATGTTTTAATCTTCCTTTTAACTAAACTTTCATCACGCCGCCTGAGCTGGCATTCGTCACAAGTTTGGAATAACGTGCTAAATAGCCTGTCCTGACTTTTGACTCGAAGCCTTTCCAATTGGCTTTGCGTTTTTCGAATTCTTCATCGGAAATTTCCAATTCGATTTTACGATTATTCAAATCCAATTCGATGATATCTCCATCTTCAACAAAGGCAATCGGGCCTCCCTCAGCTGCTTCGGGGGATATATGACCAATGCTGATACCTCGAGATGCGCCTGAAAAGCGGCCATCAGTGATCAAACCGACTTTAGCTCCAAGTCCCCTCCCGACGATTTGGGAAGTGGGTGCCAACATTTCCGGCATACCCGGCCCTCCTTTAGGTCCTTCGTAACGAATGACAACTACATTCCCCTCTTTTACTTTTCCAGTAATGATTCCTGAAAGTGCATCTTCCTGGGAATCGAAACAAATGGCAGGACCCCTGTGGTAGCCACCAACTGACTCGTCAACCGCCCCTACTTTTACGATGGAGCCTTGAGGAGCAAGGTTACCAAATAATACCGCAAGCCCACCACGCTCAGAATGCGGATTATCTAACGGATGGATAACATCCTTGTCCAATATTTCACAACCGGCAACATTTTCGCGGAGCGTTTTACCTGAGACAGAAAGGCAGTCCCCATTAAAGGCACCTGGTTTTTTGAGTAACTCATTAATGACGGCACTTACACCACCGGCATTATGTACATCTTCAATATGATAATCGGATGCCGGTGCGATTTTCGCTAGATGCGGTACTCGGTTAGCTATTTCATTTATGCGTTCCATTGGATATTCAAAACCTGCTTCATGTGCCAATGCAAGTGTATGAAGAACGGTGTTGGTCGAACCGCCCATCGCCATATCCAATGCAAATGCATTATCAATTGCATCAATCGTTACGATATCACGAGGCTTGATATCCTGTTTGATTATCTCCATCAACTGTTTAGCGGATTTCTTAACGAATTCCTTACGTTCTTCGGCTACCGCCAAAATCGTTCCATTTCCCGGAAGCGCAAGTCCTAAGCCTTCTGCCAAGCAGTTCATGGAGTTTGCCGTGAACATTCCTGAACAAGAACCGCAAGTAGGGCAGGCAACTTGCTCGATTTCCTGCAAATCTTCTTCATTGATATTACCTGCTTGATAAGCGCCCACACCTTCAAAAACGGATGTTAATGAAAGGGACTTACCGTTTTTGTCTTTACCTGCTTTCATGGGTCCGCCACTTACGAATATTGTTGGAATATTGACTCGAAGTGCTGCCATCATCATTCCCGGCGTTATCTTGTCACAGTTTGGAATGCAAACCATACCGTCAAACCAATGTGCTGATACAACAGTTTCCACGGAATCCGCTATGATTTCACGACTTGGCAAAGAATAGCGCATACCAATATGACCCATTGCAATTCCATCGTCTACCCCAATCGTATTAAATTCGAAAGGAACACCGCCAGCTTCGCGAATCGCTTCCTTCACTATTTTTCCGAATTCCTGAAGGTGGACATGACCTGGAACGATATCGATGTAAGAATTACAAACCGCGATGAACGGTTTACCGAAATCTTCTTCTTTAACCCCTGCTGCCCGCAACAGACTTCTATGTGGAGCTCGATCGACCCCTTTTGTAATCATGTCACTTCTCATATTTGATGTAGACATTTGTTGTACCCCCAATTTTCACTAAATGTTTAATGATTCAATATAATATAATTTTTAGTATACTCTAAAAATTCTAACATATTTACATACAAATGCAACCATTCAACACAAAATATCTACAAAAATCATTTTACTAAAATAATAGAGATCAAATTTATATCATAAAAACTTCTGTATATCGAAAAATTAGCCATTTTGAATGTTTTGGATTCCGACCTAGGGGAACGAATGTCAAATGACTTGAAGATCCGCTTCAATAATAAAAAGGCATACGGATTAAATCATCCGCATGCCTTTTGCCTGTAACCATTTTAGATTCCATTAAGTTATTCCCAACAAATATCACTTGTCATTCGCTTGTCTTGATTCTGTCATCTGCTTCCAAACCGAACCTTTTGCTTCTTCCCCATTTTCTATACGGTCAATGGCCATCTTGACCTGCAGGGCCACTTCGAATTCAGGGTCCTGTTCCGCTTGCTTAAGATAAGGGAGGGTCGTCTCATTTCCCACTTCATATAAAAACATCGCCGCCCTCCATCTAACCAATTTATTTTTATCCGAAAGTGATTGAGACATTTCTCCCATCGCTTCTTCAAAGCCAAGATCGGATAAACAATCCCCAGCCGTACGTCTTACGGCCGCACTTTTATCATTCAATGCTTTATACAAGCTCGGAAGCACTTTTCTATCTTCGATCATACCCAAGTATACTACCGCGAGCCTTCGAATGGAGACCTTACTATCGGAGAGTGCCATGTCCAATACGGGTATATCATCAACCGTTGGATCTTCCATTTGTTCTAAAGCCTGATAACGCTTTTCCCAGCTTTCGTCATTCAGCATTTCTGCAGTCAGTTTAATTTTTGGTCGTTTCAAAATTGCTTCCTTCGTATCCACCATTTCTTTTGCAGCGGCTACCAGCCGATTAATTCGTTCTTCCGGGTAAGCTGCAATCAACTCATCGGATACTTCCTTCACGATATCTTCCATATCACCATATCTTACGCCATAATCCTTCCATTTTCGAAGCAGTACTACATTGTCATCTTCTTTTTGAGCAGCGGAAATGCCCTTTATGAAATAATCCGGTAAGGCAAAACGTTTTTCGTGTTGGCTATCACTTGCTTTAATTTGCATCGGAATGCCCTTGAATTGTTGAATGGCAACAGTTACTTCACCGTAATGTTCATTTAATGCCGTTTGTTGATTTTGTTCTTCGGTTTTTTCCCCGAAAACTTGACGGATTTGGACCAAGATATCTTTCCAATCATATTTTGCATTTCGCTCAACGGCTAAGAAGTCCGCAACATGATATACCCCTTTCACTCCCTCGATCGTAAATAAATCTCTAATCAGCTGGGGTGCTTGGTCAGCTTGATCTTTCTTATAATTATTGCTTTTACCAGCTAATAGCTCTTCAGTTAAATTGATTTTCATTGTATTCGGACTTGGTGTAGGTTCTATCGACTTAATTTTCAATGCATTTCTCTCCTTTAACAAGACGTTTCCATGTACTAGATATTATCACATCGGCAACAGATTCTCATGCAATTGAGATTGGCTAAAAAAAGACCGGTCCAAGTTTGCTCCCTTGGACCGGTCATCCCGCTCATTCCTCTTCCAATTTTTCCGCTAAATACGTCCATCTTTCCATCAAATGGTCTAATTTATCCGTTAGTTCCTTTTCTTCTTCAAGCAGCAGGCGGACTTTTTCAAAATCGCTTCCCGCTGCTGACATTTCTGATGTTATGTCTTTCAGGCGCAACTCGACCCGTTCCATGTTCCCTTCTATCTCTTCCCATTCCTTACTTTCCGCATAAGTTAGTTTTTTCTTTTTCTTTTCGGTCCGGTTCATCTGAGGTTCTGGTGCTTTTACTGGCACGGCCTCTTCAGTCTTTTCTTCCAAGAACTCTGAATAACTGCCGTAATAGAAATCAATTTCAGCTTTATTCTTGAAAACAAGAAGCTGATGGCACGTCTTATCCAGGAAATACCTATCATGTGATACAGTAATGACTACACCTGAAAACGTTTCTAAATAATCCTCCAGAACGGTCAAGGTTTGCGTGTCCAAATCATTTGTCGGTTCATCCAAAAGCAAGACATTAGGTGCCGACATCAAAATATTAAGAAGATATAAACGCCTTTTCTCCCCTCCGGAAAGCTTGCGAATAGGCGTCCCATGAGAGCCCATTGGAAACAAGAACCTTTCAAGCATCTGCGCAGCCGATATGAAACTGCCATCTTTAAGGGCGATTGAATCCGCCGTTTCCCGAATATACTCGATCATGCGCAAATTCTCATCCATATCGACGCTTTCTTGCGTATAGTACCCTATTTTCACGGTTTGCCCTTTTTCCAGGTTTCCTTCATCTATAGATTCCCGTCCGGCCAGGATATTTAACAAGGTTGATTTTCCACTGCCATTATTACCGACGATCCCAATTCGATCACCCGGTTTGAAGAGGAAGGAAAAATGGTTGATGATGGTTCGATCCCCGAAGGATTTAGAAACATCCTGCATCTCGAGTACCTTTTTCCCAAGGCGGGCACCGCTTAATTCCATTTCCAGGTTCTCTGTTTTCTGCTTATCCTTTACACCTGATTCCAATGTTTCGAAGCGTTGGATCCTGGCCTTTTGTTTCGTTGTACGGGCCTTTGCGCCTTTCCGGATCCAAGCCAGTTCTTTTTTGAATAGACTTTCCTTTTTCGATCTTTCAGCCGTTTCATTCTCTTCACGAATGGCCTTTGATTCTAAATAATCCGCATAGTTTCCTTTGTATTCGAAAAGCTGCGTTTGGGCAATTTCCCAAATCTTATTGGACACGCGATCAAGGAAATATCGATCATGGGTCACAAATAAAACGGACTTTTGATATTTCCCCAAATATTCTTCAAGCCAAGTGATGCTTTCAAAATCGAGATGGTTCGTCGGCTCATCCAAAATCAGTAAATCAGGGGTCTCAATCAAGGTTTTTGCCAGGGCCGCACGCTTTTTTTGGCCACCTGACAGTTCCCCCAATTTTCTTGAGTGATCAGGAAGACCAAGCTTGGTCAGTATCGTTCTGGCATTGGCACTTGTATCCCAGGCACCAAGCGTGTCCATATCCTGTTGCTGCTTTAACAAACGGTCCTGAATTACACTATTCTGTGGATCTACCTGGAGTTGAACGAGCGTCTTTTCATACTCCTTAATCAATGAAAATACAGGAGTTGAACTTTCATACATATATTCCATGATCGTCAAATCCTCATCAAAATGCGGATCTTGGGATAGATAGGAAATCGTGTAATCATTCGGATGATCCTTCGTTCCTAAATCACTGTCTTCCAAGCCTGCGATGATATTCAATAATGTCGATTTGCCGGTGCCGTTTATACCAACGATCCCGATTTTTTCCCCTTCGGTAATGGAAAAAGAGACATCTTTAAAAAGCAGCTTTTCCCCTTGGGTTTTCATTACATGTTCCATGCTAAAAACTTTCATAATCGTACATCCCATTCCTTATTAAATTCCTCTAAAAATCCAACCATATATTCATGCCTATCACTTGCAATCTTCTTGGCTGTACAAGTATTGAGCATATCTTGCAAACGCAATAATTTCTCATGAAAGTGATGAATGGATGAGCTTTTGCCACTCCTGTATTCCTTCTTGGTCATGTTTTCCCTTATGGGCAATGAAGGATCATACATAAGTTGTCCCTTTTTTCCGCCAAATGCAAATGTCCTGGCTACGCCAATGGCACCAATTGCATCCAAGCGGTCCGCATCCTGAACAATTTCAGCCTCGATCGAAGGAAGCTTCAACTGCCCTGCACTATATGAAATTGTATTGATGATCTGTTTGATGGCATCAACACTATCAATATCCAACTTTATTTCATCAAACCAAACGTCAAGCTTTTTCCAGCCTTCATCGGCTTCCTGGTTTAGTTTATCATCCGGGATATCATGAAGCAGAGCCGCCAATTCAATGATAAACTCATTTCCTTTTCGTTCTTCTTTTGCAATATGTAAAGCCAGCTTACGAACACGATCGATATGGAACCAATCATGACCGCTGGCATCAGAATTCAATTGGTCATATACATACTTCTCCGTCAATTCAATCATCGTTTGTTTCATATCACCACTCCAAGTCCCTTCTATTTTACCATGGTTCTCAAAAATGGTGTGCTTTAATCTTCATTGAACCAACTGATCCCAATCGTCTGTTCACCGGTATGCACCCCGATGGCACTGCCCAGTGGGGATACATGGATCAACACATGAGGAAATTCTTCGGTAATCATCTTTTTCCATCTTTGTGCCTGCTCCGACACTGCACCATATAATATGGTGCATTCTTTTACTTTTCCCGCCTCGACTGATCTGCGAAAATCAGCGAAGATCTGTTTTTCCGCTTTTTTAAGGTTCCGAGGTTTAGATTTAGTATGAAGCACACCATTTTCGATTGAAATAATGGGTTTAAAGCTCAATAGGCTTCCTAGAATATACTGTGCGTTCGTTAACCTGCCGCTGCGATGAAGCTGATCTAAAGAACCAATTAATACATAGGTTTCATGGTTATCCGCATACATTCTCGTTTTGACGAAAGCCTCATTGATGGAATCGCCATTATCAATATAATGCATGAGCCTTTTCAAGATTAATAGCATTGGAAAGGAAATAAGTAAAGTATCAAAAACGTCAACAGGGATCGAAACCATTTGTGCAGCTTGCCTGCTCGCGGAAACTGTCCCGCTCAATTCACTTGAAAGATGTACGGCTATGATTCGATCATAGCGTTTTTCAAGCTCCTTATATAACTCTTGGAATCTGCCGACCGAGGGCTGTGAAGTAGTGGCGGTGATTTTTTCTTCACTCATCCGCCGGTATAATTCCTCAGGTAATAGGTCGACACCATCTTCATATTCCTTCCCATCAATGATGACGACCATCGGAACGACGTATACGTGTTCATTCAATGATAATTCTTCGTCCAAAGTTCCCGTACTATCTATTACCCATGCAATTCGTTCCATGGTTTCCCCCCTCATTTGTGTCTTCCATTATATTCAACATCCCAACCATCTGTCCCCTTTTAAATATGGATGCATATAAATATCTTACCTCAAAAAAAGAGCCCAACTGGAGCTTCCGTTGGACTCGATATCATTCTTCATAATAATTTTTTTATATCCTCTTCCATTTCCAGAGGTTTTGTTTTAGGTGCATACCGGCTCACTATATTTCCATTACGATCAATCAAGAACTTTGTAAAATTCCATTTTATCGATTTGGACCCCATCACTCCAGGAGCATTTTCAGTCAGGTAGCTGAATAAGGGATGGGCTTCCTTGCCATTGACATTCACTTTTGCAAACATCGGGAATGTTATACCATGATTCAATTTGCAGTATGAGTCGATTTCCAGATCATCACCAGGCTCCTGATTCAAAAACTGATTACAAGGAAAACCAAGCACGACTACCCCATCCTCTTTATATCGCACATACAGGCTTTGCAAATCATCATACTGTGGCGAAAAACCGCATTTGCTTGCGGTATTCACTATAATCATCACTTTCCCTCTATATTCCTCAAGCGAGATGGTTTCGCCATTGATTTTATTGACTTCAAATTCGTAAATGGACATGTATGATCTCTCCCTTTAGTATGATGATTCATTTTACCGTATTTAAAGGTAGGTTTACCAACTTTTATCCTTTCCTTTCATCCCTGAATCTTCACTGCTTGTATGGATTGAATCAAATACTCTACCATGTCTTCCAAATCATCCATTTGTTCTTCTTTTACAAGCCTTCCAAATGAAACTTTATATATAGAAGAAGTAACGTGTTGCATTTTTTTACTCACCGTATCGCTGGTCGTCACTGTAATGATTCTCTGATCTCCCCAAATTTTTTCCAGTTCATTTAACAATTGTTCAGCATTCACTTCATCCAGCTTTTTGGGAAAAGTAATGAAAATATCGACTGTGCAGCCCGAATGAGTTTCATCAATAGCTGCATCGAGTAACTCCGAACTTAAGTTCTTGAGTGAAGCCTGTAACTCAATCGCACCGCTAATCGAAATAGGCGCGTTTGGTTTTTTCAATTCCATCTCAATCTTATATGATCTGGACATAGTCGAGAGATTAACTATATCATCACGTTTTATGACCAATATATCTCCAATGAAGTCACGATCGTAAACCGCTCCTTCCAAAACCACTTTCATGTTCTCAAATGCTGTAGGATCAAACAATCTCCAAACACCTCTCCAACTTCATAGTTTATGTATTCATGAACTTCCCATTTTACCATTCCCAGGCCATTTCCTTCGGGATTTACAAGAAATTATTAAAATAGCTTTTCTATTCAATAATTTTCTATATAATTAAAATATTATGATTTTTGAAGAAGGAGGCTAATCATGCCAATCAGAATTCCGGAACAACTGCCAGCAAGGGAAATTTTAGAACAGGAAAATATCTTCGTAATGGATGAGGAAAGAGCTACCAATCAGGAAATCCGTCCATTGAATATATTAATATTAAACCTGATGCCAGAGAAAGAAAAAACGGAGGCCCAGTTACTGCGCTTTCTTGGCAATACTCCGATTCAAGTAAATATATCATTCCTGCGCTTGAGCACACATGAATCAAAAAACACAAGTAAATTTCATTTAGATCAATTTTATAAATCATTTAATGATATCCGCACGAAGAAGTATGACGGCTTGATAATTACAGGTGCTCCAGTAGAAAAGCTCGAATTTTCAGATGTTAATTATTGGGAAGAACTGCAGAGTATCATGAACTGGTCAAGTGAAAATGTCACATCCACCCTACATATTTGTTGGGGGGCACAAGCTGCCCTGTACCATCATTATGGAATAGGCAAATACGAACTTCCAGAGAAATGCTTCGGGATATACACCCATGAGGTCCTTGAACCGAATGAAAATCTAGTCCGCGGATTCGATGATTATTTTATGGCCCCTCATTCTCGCCATACGGATATTGACTATCAAAAATTAGTTAACCATCCAGAACTGAAGGTTCTCGCACAGTCCGATCAAGCTGGTGTATTGATTGCTGCTTCAGTTGATGGAAAAAGAATTATGGTTACCGGCCATTTTGAGTATGATGCCGATACCCTTGGTGAAGAATACAAGCGCGATAGGGAGCGTGGAATCAATACGCAACTCCCTGAAAATTACTTTCCTGATAACGATCCGACCAAGGTACCTCTTCACCGCTGGAAGAGCCATTGCAGCCTGATGTTCTCGAATTGGCTGAACTATTATGTCTACCAATCAACCCCTTATGAGTGGGATTGAAAGGGTAAGAAAAAAGAAGCTTTCACGTTTAAGTGAATCGTTTTTTGGTCAGCCACTTCCGATTATCATGGGAAACAACCTGAGTTTCTGACTCAGGTTGTTTGTTTCATGATTCCTTATTGCCGAAATAAACCTCTTCAAAAGGTTGGACGACCACAAATCCTTGACCTTCGAATTTCATTTGAACGGATTCTCCGCTTCCCCTACCAAAAAACGACTTCAGTGAAACATCCGTTACGAATTCAGGCTGCAATTCCCCAGACCAAGCCACTGTGGCATTCGGGTCAGTATAGACTGGATTCCCATGTTCCACCATTAAAGTAAGCGGCTCATAATGGGAAGTGAATGCGACCATGCCTCTCCCCTCGAGCCTTACGTTGAACAATCCCCCCGCCAATAATCCGGCAATGCGCCGCATCATTTTTATATCCCATTGAATCCCCGGCTCAAATGCAAGTAAATCATTTCCGTTAACACAGATCGATTCCCCATTTAACTGTAAAATGGAAATCTTCTTTCCTTGATCCGCGACGTATAGCTTTCCGCTTCCAGTCGCTTTCATCAAAGATGCACCCTCACCAGTCAAAGCCTTTTTGAAGAGTTTACCAAGACCATGCTCCAAGATACCTTCCCGCTCGAATTTAATTTGTCCGCGATAAGAAACCATCGTCCCCATTTTTGCCCAGATCTGCTGTTCCAAATTAATCTCCAGGATTCGTTCCGTTTCAAGTTCGAATAAACCTTGCCCTTTATCCTGCTGTTTCGTCTTTTCAACAAATTGATCGATTTGATACTTCTCCATCACTGCCCCACCTCTTTTTGAAGGAGGAAAAGCCACATGAACGATACAGCTTGCTTTAACTCCTTTGAAAAATGCCCCAGCTTTGTATAGTCCACCCCTCTCTTTGCAACGCCGGTATCAGCCACTGCCTTCCATCCGGTTTCTAAAGCCATTTTTTCAAATTCCCAAGGCTGCATTGTATTCATGATGACTTTATCTCCTAATAACCGTTGAAAACTGAATTTTTTTCGTGGTTCAGCTGTTGGACCAAGTATACCAAAACAGGCATAACCGCCAGGCTTTATTACCCGTTGAATTTCCTTCATCACCGTTAATGGTTCACCCGTATATTCCAAAGAATTAATGACCATTGCCGCATCCAGTTCTTCATCTTTGAATGGAAGATTATAAAAATCCCCTTGCAGGAAAGAAAGTTCTGGTTGTTGAGCGGTTTTCCCCTTTGCAAATTCAATCATCACATTGGATAAATCAACTCCGGTTACTTCAAATCCCGCTTCGGCCAATTTCAAGGAACCAACTCCATCTCCACAGCCAATGTCAGCCACCTTCACTTTCGAAGGTACATATTCAGAAAAGAAAGGAATAATGTTTTTCCGGCTCCCCGTTTCCCACATTTCTTGCGAGTTCTTCACCCACATAGGTGCAAAAACATCCCATTCCTTTTTCGATTCTTTATGCCATGTATGTAAATTCATCAGAAATTCCCCCTCCTAATTAAGCAAGTTCCTACTATATTAAAAACACTCAGTTTCCAGAATCAAAATAACGGGGCTTCTTTATAGCTATTCTGCTCAAAATTAAAAAATCCTCTTTTATAACTTCGTTCAGGAATACAGATGATTTTCAAATACATAAAAAAAAACTGCCAACGGCAGCTTATTTTGAATTTTCTTCATTTCTTTTTTGTATCTTTCGTAAATCCTCGACACGGTCAGGAGATTCTTCAAAGAATTCAACCAGGTCTCCAATCCTATCGATGGCATTCCAGCTAAGGTGGTGTTCGATCCCCTCTACATCATGATAAATATTTTCTTCCTTGACCCCAATCAACCTTAGCATCTGTTCTAAAAGTTCATGCCGGTATACGAGCCTTTTACCAACTTTTTTCCCATTTGCAGTTAAAACGAGACCTCGGTACTTTTCGTATATCAAATATTTTTCTTGATCAAGTTTTTGAACCATTTTTGTAACTGAAGAAGGGTGGACGGAAAGATTTTCGGCAATATCGGAAACTCTTGCATATCCTTTTTCTTCAATAAGTAAATAAATTTGTTCTATGTAATCCTCCATGCTCGGTGTAGGCATTCGGAATCCTCCCATTCAAACGCATATCTAAAAATTTTACTATATAAACGACCCTGAAACAAGATGATATAAGTCTCAGGGCGCCTTTAATGATGTTTCTTCTCAAGTTTGCTTGACGTTTTGTTCTGTTGGGAATGTAAAACTGATCTTCTTTTCAGAGTCGGACCAAGATAATATGGCATCAAAGGTCTTTTCCCCTTTTTTAAAACCGCTTATCAAATCCGTTTCACCGCTCGCCAACAGCTTTTTTATATTTGCTTGACTAATTTTCTTATTAAGGATTTTTTTGGAGATTGTAAAGTTACACTTTGTTTTTTGATAACTTACACATCCATAGAATTCCCCTTTATCGACAATCTTAGAACCGCATAGTTTACAGCTGCCCACAGATGCTGAACTTCTCTTATTAGGGCCGCTCCGTTGAATCGACTCGGTGTCCAGCCCTTGAAAATCCCAGCTTTCCGATGATTCCACGGCATCACTGATTATTTTTGCTGACATCTTTTTAACAGCTTCCATAAATCCGCCAGCTGAAGCCTTCCCTTCACCGATTTCCCTTAAACGCTGTTCCCATTTGGCTGTCATCTCGGGTGAAGCCAGGATTTTCTCCCCAATCGCGGTAATCAGCACTTTCCCTTTATCAGTCGCAAATACCTGGTTTTTTTTGACATTGATGTATTTACGGTCTTTGAGCATGGTAATGATGCCAGCCCGGGTTGCTTCGGTTCCAAGACCCTCGGTTTTCATCAGCACCTTTTCTAACTCTTCATTATCCAGATGCTTTCCGGCAGTCTTCATCAAAGTGATCAGCTGACCTTCTGTATAGCGCTTAGGAGGCTGGGTTTTTCCTTCTTTCACCTTTATATTGGCGACCTTTCCAGAATCCCCTTTTGAGACGGACGGCAAAATGATATCATCGTCTTCCTTGTCATTTTGGAAAATCACTTTGCGCCATCCCTCTTGAATCTGCTGCTTTCCTTTAGAAATGAATTCGGCACGCTTATCGACAAGCGTTTTAATGGTGGTGTAATCGAAAATGGCTTTCTCATAATGGGCCGCAATCAAGCGGCGTACCACCAAGTCATAAATATTCCGTTCTTCAGCGGAAAGCCGCTTTGGGTCGGTTACCTGCTCCGTCGGGATGATGGCATAGTGATCAGTCACTTTCTTTTCATTTACAAACCGTTTATTATTCATGATGTTCGGTTGTGGCAAAGGAAACAGGGATTCATATTCCGAAAATCCGCTTAGTTTTTGCAAAATATCGGGAAATGTTTCAGCTTCCCCCTCCGTCACATAATTGGAATCTGAACGTGGATAAGAAACGATCCCTTTTTGATATAAACTTTGTACTATATCAAGCGTCTGTTTCGGCGAATATTTATAAATCTTGTTCACTGTCGCTTGCAATGACGAGAGATTAAATAACAAAGGCGGCTGAAATTCTTTCCTTTCTGTATCCATTTCAGCTATTTCAGCTTCCTTACCCTTGCAAAAAGCGGCAATTTTATCCGCCATTTCTTTTGTCTTGATTCTCGGATCATTGTTCTGCTGCCATTTTCCCTGATATTTCTTTCCATCCATCTTGAAGTCAGCGAACACTTCCCAGAACGGTTCAGACTTGAATTGCTCAATTTCCATTTCCCGCTTCACAATCAAGGCGAGAGTCGGTGTCTGAACCCTTCCAGCTGAAAACACATCCGAAACGCCCCTTTGTTTCAATAAAATACTATATGCTCTCGACGCATTCATTCCCACAACCCAGTCCGCGCAAGCTCTCGTATATGCTTCATAATAGAGCGGCCTGGTTTTTTCCTCGCTCTTCAGATTTTGGAATCCCTCATAAATCGCTTTTGGGGTCAAAGAGGAAATCCATAAACGTTTCATCGGTTTATTGACATTGCATAGATTAACGATGTTGCGGACAATCAATTCTCCTTCACGCCCGGCATCACCTGCATGAATGATTTCATCGACTTCCTGTTTCCTGAGCAAAGTCTTTACAACATTGAATTGCTTTGCCTTTTGTCGGGTCACTTCATATTGAAATTTCTCAGGAATCATCGGCAACGTTTCCATCGACCATTTTTTCCATTTTGAATGATAGGTTTCCGGCGAAACGAGTTGACATAAATGACCGACTGCCCAAGTTACATAAGCTCCATCGGGAAAAAGTTCATTCGGCATAATTTCTATATAGCCTTGCTGTTTCTTCGTTTTAAATTGAGCCGCTAGCGTTGAACCTTGATCTGGTTTCTCCGCAATGATTAGCTTCATGTTCATCTTCACCTAATCCGTTAAAAAATATCTTCCCCTATCATTATACCTTAATTATCACAATCGGCTAGATATGACTTCGTTTTTACTGAACTGTTCTATAGGAAACATTAAATGATTGCTTAACTTCGGTGAATAGTGAGGTTTTCAGGCAGATGATAAACCTGTCTTAATATAGGAGGATTAATAGGTAAAAAAAAAAAGCTTCACTATTGGATGGTCAGTATAGATTAGGGGGAATCGGAGTATATACAAAAGAAACAAGCGCGATGTTAAACTTCGCCCATAGTTTTTCACTGTTTAGTTATTTATTGATATTATTCATACAAAAGCTAAAGGTATAGGTACTTCGTTTATCTTCCATTCTCTCTATTCTCCTTTTTACTTCCTTGCCGAACTCTATATAATATATCCAATATCTACCGGAACTCCCACTATTCATATCCCATCAAGGGTGAATAATTCATTTTATATTTTGAATGCTAAATCTAATGAAGGAAAATGTTACTTAATACTATCGTTATTCAAAGGTTCTGTTTCAAATATAGAAACTTTTTCTCTTTTTTTGAATCTTATTTCTCAATATTTTATTATGAACAACGTACGAAAGAGAGGTGAATCCATTGAAGCAATACGAAGTAGCTACACTGAAAAAAGGACTTCTAATTTTAGATGCTTTGCAAGAAAAGGATATGACACTTCGTGAAGTTATACAAACATTCTCATTTAATAAATCAACGGCTTTTCGTTTGTTATATACCCTTGAAATAATGGGCTATGTCAAAAAAATTGATAATTCCTATAGTCTTACTAATAAGATGGGATCTTTATCCACTTCCTATAACTCAAAAGCAAATTGGTTATCGGTTCCACCTTTACATGAGTTGAGTAGCGAAGTTGGAGAAACAGCCTATGTTGGAATCCTTTATGGAACGGATGTAGTCACCGTACAAGTTGTTGACGGACCTCATTCTATGAGGGCACACTCAGAGGTTGGTGACCGGGCTCCTGTCCACTTAAGCGCTCTAGGAAAAGTCATATTAGCTTTTTTAGACAAAACCAAGCTCGAAAGAATCCTTAAAGAATTAACATTAGTGCAAAATACAAAAAATACATTTGCAGACTTGCATTTATTAAAAGAACACCTAAAGGTCATTCGTAAGCAAGGATACGCAGTAGATGACGAAGAGACAGAAATAGGTTTACGCTGTATTGCTGCTCCTGTCATCTTTGAGGGAAATATGATTTCAGCAGTTGCGATAGCTGGTCCAGCCCTTCGGTTGAATAAAAAATTAGATAAAGCTTTAAGTAAAAAACTTATTCAATGTAGTTCGCGTATATCGAAAATGCTTTGATGGAAAACACCCTAAAATTTGAGGAGGGGGAATAGATTAAAGAGATGTCAACAAAAGTATACATTGCATTATTTTCTTTGGCCATTAGTGCTTTTGCCATTGGAACAACTGAGTTCGTCATTGTAGGCTTACTTCAAACAGTTGCTGATGATCTATCTATTTCGGTGACAAAAGCTGGCGCTTTAATTTCTGGTTATGCAGTAGCAATAGCTGTTGGAACTCCAATTGTAATAGCTATTACAGGGCGTATTCCGAAAAAAGGATTTTTACTAATCTTAATGATTGTTTTCATTTTAGGTAACGCAGTTTCGGCCATTGCAGAAACATATGAAGTATTAATTATCTCACGAGTTATTACTGCTATCGCACATGGTGTATTTTTTGCAATTGCAGCTACAGTTGCTGCCGATATCGTACCAGAAAACAAAAAAGGAACAGCTATTTCAATTATGTTTACCGGATTAACAGTAGCAACCATAGCTGGTGTTCCAATGGGGACTTATATCGGACAACAGTTTGGTTGGCGCGCTACATTTGGTGTGGTAGCTGTACTCGGCATTATTGGGCTAATCGTAAATGTATTTGCCGTTGATAAAGTGAACAGACAAACAAATCCTCCTACTCTTAAAGATGTAGGGCAACTTGTGAAAAATGAACGAATTCTACTGGCACTATTAATGACCGCATTAGGTTTTGGTGGAACTTTTTCGTTATTTACCTACCTCGCTCCTATACTGGAAAAAATCAGTGGGTACTCAGCTGGATCTATTTCATTGCTGCTTTTAGTTTATGGAGTTGCCGTTGCCATTGGAAATATAGTAGGTGGGAAAATGGCCAATCAGCATCCAGTTAAATCATTACGCTTCGTCTTTTTACTCCAAGGTATCGTACTTTTATTACAAATGATATTACTACCTAATAAAGGTTTAAGTATTTTATCTATTATTTTGTTAGGTTTATTTGCATTTATGATGTCTCCAGGAGTTCAAGCGTACATTGTAACGCTTGCTGAAAAATTGGTTCCTTCTGCAATAGATATTGCATCTGCACTAAATATATCAGCCTTTAATGTAGGGATCGCTGCAGGATCTACCTTTGGTGGATTAGCAGTAGACTATTTAACGTATTTAGATACGGCATGGATTGGTGCCATTATGGTGGCATTCGCATTTCTTCTATCCGTACTGAATTATAAATTAGATAAAAAACAAAAATTATTTTAAGGGAGAGTTTATTTATGAACTTACAACAACTAGAAAACGTAGAAAAGGAATTACAATTTGAAACATTTACAAATGAAGATGCTCTAAATCTTGGTATGACATTAATTAATTATGCCAAAGAAAATAACAAAGCAGTAGCTATTCATATTGAGCGTAATCGAGTACCTTTATTCACCCATCTAATGGATGGTACTTCTGAAGAAAATGTATTTTGGCTATATCGAAAAAAACGCGTAGTGGATCATTACAACAGAAGCTCACATTATATTGGAGCAAGATTCGAAAAGCAAGGAACGCCCCATGATGAAAGCTCTCTTCTTCAATCATCTGATTATCAAGCTATAGGCGGATCTTTCCCTATACGTATTAAAGACATAGGCGTAATTGGGAGTGTAACAGTAGCAGGGCTTACACCTCAACTTGATCACGATTATGCTGTCGAGGGAGTAAAACGTTTCTTAAAAAAATAAGGAGTTTATAAACAAATGGTTGTCGAACATGCCATGTTATTCATCAAAGAAGAGTTAGTGGAGGAATTTATACAGAAAAATTAACGAAGCATTCCCTATCTTAAGCAGTTCTGAGGGGTACTTATCTCACAAACTGCTCCGAAATAAAGAGAATCCAACTCATTTTTTACTCGTTGTTAATTGGAATAGTTTAGAAGACCATATTGATGGCTTTGTAGGGAGTGCTAAATTCAAGAAATGGGACTCTATGCTCAGATACTTCTTTAATAGTTATCCAAAAATCTTGCACTATACAGAACTAAAATATGATTAATCAACAGGTACCTGTCAAGTATACAGTTATAAAAGACTGCCTTTATGAGGCATGAGTTCGGTATTCAATCGGACTCATGCCTCATTTGTTTTGTATGTCAAAAAGTTTTAAACAGTAGCTGAATGCTCTTAAACTTTTCCACCGAGACCAATGATTTAAATAATATAAACAAAAAAATTTTTTTTAAAAAACATTCAACAATCTGGCCCAATTGTTGAACAAAGATCAAAACGCACTCTTGAACTAACCTCCCTCTATAAACATTGATGTATCAACGGTTTGCACCACTCGGTGTATTAGGGTAATTATTTTTTCATTCTACTTTTAAACAGAGTATTGAAATTCTGGTTTTTATTACTAAATTGAGCATACGCTTCGCTAAAACTAATGGAAATCATCAGCTATTTTCTCCACTATGTGATGCACAATAGATCTCTGCGAAACTTATGATGACGTACCCTCCCATGTCTCTTAGCGTCATTTGCGCTTACATTCCTTCGTTCGGTCTATTCATAAGGCAGAGGCCTGCTTAAGCTGCCCCGGGGACTCTTGGTCTTAGTTTAGTAATGTTGCTGGCTTCTCCGTGTCATCCTTCTTGTTATAAATCGATAGTTAGAAATGCTTACGCTTCCTCTGAGAGGCAGTAGAGATCCTTCATCATATTCTGCTCATTAAAATGGACTTTCTTTTTACAAATACCATGCAATACTTTCAACAATTTACCACAGAGTACCACCATCGATTGCTTTCCGCGTAAGGGATTTTGTTGGCGTGTTGTGTAATATTCATGAAGCTGTTTAAACCCCTCGTTGTGACGAATGAGTGGTACTATTACTTTGAAAAGAATATATCTAAGTCGCTTTCTTCCTCGTTTGGAGATATGTTTTTGTCCCTTATGTTGACCAGATGAGTTTTCACGTAATGTTAATCCCGCTAGTTTAATCAATTGGCGTGGATTTTCATAAAGTGAAAAACTTCCAACTTCTGAAAGCAAATCAACAATGGTTGCATCTCCTAATCCAGGAACTGAAGCCAGCAGCTCATATTCCATAGTTGTTTGGGCCATTTCGGATAATTGACTATTCACAGATTCAATTTCGTTTTCTAGTAAGCGATACTGACGCAGGAGCGTGGCAATTTCATGTCGGGCCATCTGTGTCCCTTCTGTCAGTCCAATTGAGTTCGTCGCTGCTTCAATAAGTAGCTTTGCTTTTGGTAGCTGTGGGGCTCTCATTCCCTTTACCTTACGGTAAAGAAAGACAAGCTCCTCAGCACTTTTTCCATCGATATCCTGTGGCAACGGAGTCATTTCCAATGTAGCTAGAGCCATCTTTCCGAAAGCCGGAAAGACTTGAGTAAACTCGGGAAAATAACGATCAAGCCAACGAATGATTCGGTTTTTAATACTCGCTAAATCTTCCGTTAACTTTGAACGAAGAGTAGATCCGATACGAAGTTCTGCTTCTACTTCTTTTAATAAACGTGGATAGCTAAAACGCCCATCTTTCAATAAACGAGCGATGACTAATGCATCTTTTTTATCGTTCTTTGTCGGTAAATTATCGTCCAGTTCCTTCGATCGATTGACATGCATTGGATTCACCATGACTAGTGGTATGCCGTAATGATCTAAGAAATTAGCTAAGTTCATCCAGTAGTGGCCTGTTGGCTCAATTCCAACAATTACTTCTGTTTTCTTAGCTTCCTTCATCGTTTGACGAATCTTTTCATACAGGTGTTCAAAGCCCTCTTTTGATTGATGTACTGCGAAGGCTTTTTCTATCACGCGCCCTCGTTCATCAACAAAACAAGCGTAATGAACACGCTTGGCAATATCCATACCAACAACGAGTGTATTTTCAGTAACTTGATTAATTTTTTCATTCCATTTAAACTGCATAGAGAAGTCCTCCTTGTTTGATCCTGAGTCAATGGTCGTTGACACTCATGCATCATACAAGAGGGCTCTTTTTCTTTCAAGACTTCGAACATCCTCCTAACAGGAATGCTGCCCCGTTAGTGCCATAAGAAAATGAAGTAAAGCACCCTTTAATTAGACAACAAATTAAACTTATCGATTTATATTCTTTGTCATACCAATGGTAAACTTCTCAAATCCAAAAGTTTCATAATATGATTCCAAACTTTCTACACACATAAGTTGAGGAATTACTCGATTTTGCTCACAATGTTCAATTATTCGATTCAACATTTCTTTGCCGATTCCTTTGGACTGGTAGCTCGGTAGTACACACACTCCACATACAACTCCAGTAATCACACCATCTGAAATAACACGTCCCATACCCACTAACTGTTGTTCATCAAAAGCATAAATTGCATACCAACTTTGAGTGCACATTTGTTTCAAATCATTAACTGTTAATTTAAGTGAATTCCATCCTAAAGATTCATATAAGGTTAGTAATTGCTTAAAATTTTCAGGTGGTTCTATTGTATAATGTATAGGTTTTTCCATATGAGCACCTCCCTGGATTTTTGTATCTTACAGCTTAATCTCAACACATAATTTGTATGATTTTCACATATTTTCTTCCGCACCCCTGCCCCGTTAGCTCCATAAGAAAAAGAGCTGCTGAGGCAACTCTCTTATGGAAGTAAAGCACCTGTTAGCATTCCTGTAGATCGTTAAATATCAGGTTTGAAAAAAATAGAGCCCCTCAGTAAGATACGAGTATAGAGACCAATCTAACTCAAAGTCTTAAGGAGGAAGCCCTACTATGAATTTTAAAATGCAAAACAAACAAAATCAACTAATTGAGAGAATTACGGATCAACATCTAGTTGTTGGTGTGGATATTGCCCAACACGTACACGTGGCCCGTGCTGTAAACTTTCGGGGCATTGTGGTCGGGAAACCCTTGTCTTTTGAAAATAACGAAGAGGGTTTTACTCGATTACTAAACTGGATCCAGGAACTAAAACAAATGAAAAACTTAGACACAACGATAGTCGGAATGGAACCTACCGGACATTATTGGATAAACCTTTCAAAGTGGCTAGTCAAACAAAACATGGATGTCGTCACCGTCAATCCTCACCATGTCAAAAGAAACAAAGAAAATCGTGATAATACGCAATCCAAAAGTGATAAAAAAGATGCCCTTGTCATCGCTGATATGGTGAAGAATGGCTACTATGCCTTCGTTCGTTCCACTTCAGAATCATTTGAAAAACTTCGTGTCCTTATGGCTAACCGAGATGTGATCGTTAAGCGTCTTGTTAGCTCCATCAACCAAATTAATCGCTGGGTGGATGTTGTCTTTCCCGAGCTCCGGCAAGTGTTTAAAGACGTATCATGTAAAGGGGCAATCGCAACCCTACGCCTCTTTCCTACCCCAGCTGAATTATGTTTCTTACAGCCTCAAGATATCGTAACCGGTTGGAAATCATGTATGAAGCGACATTCCGGGCATAAAAAAGCCCGTTCCCTCCTTGTATTGGCCAAGCGTTCAATTGGTACAAAACAAGCCCTTGATGCGTATAAACTTCACTTGGGACAGTTATTAGAGGAATATGATCTCGCATCATTCCAACTCGAAAGAGTGACGCAAGAAGTCACAAAAGTCTTGGAACAGATTCCATTCGTTAAGCAACTACTTGCCATTAAAGGAATCAGCGAGATTTCACTAGCGGGAATCTTAGGAGAAGCTGGAGATCTGAGTGGGTTCGCTCACGGGAATGCGCTCCTTCGTCATGCAGGATTGCATCTCGCTGAAGCAAGTTCTGGGAAGTGGAAAGGCCAAATTGTTCTTTCCAAACGTGGAAGATCACGCCTGCGGCGTTACCTCTTCCTTGCGACCATGAGTCTGGTGATGAATAACCCTGAGTTTAAAGCCCTACACTCGAATAATGTTAAAGTGAAGAAGATTAAGAAAATGAAATCCATCATGAAACTTTGTGGAAAACTAGCCCGTGTCCTAGTAGGGATAGCTCGTAATGGCTCTGCCTATAAACCGGAAATGATCTTCCCACTTGAACAACTAGCAGCGTAAATTTACATTCACATTGTTATTTAACGAAAGTTGGCTTATCCGTAGGATTTCAAAGAAAGCACGAAGTACTGGATGTAATGAACAAAAGGGCAATGACCCGTTCCGTTAGCAAAACCCGGCCTTCACCCCTTGGATAGGCATGACGAAGGAATGAAAGGGCATAGGATTATGACCCGTTGAGACATGGGAGGGAAAGCCTCCAGGGGCAGCGTGGAGAATGCGTGCAGTATATGTAATAATATGGGATTTTCAACAGATCCCCTATTTCAATCTGCCCTCATCTTATCAAAACGGTCCTATCTCTTTCGTTCATCTAAAGCAACCTATACCATGTGGTTTGAAATCCTGCGAATAAGCGAGTATTCGTGAGCATTATCTATTAAACTGAGGGAGTTCATTAAGAAAAGCGATTCTTATTAAAGAATCGCGCCCTTTTCTTGAATAAACAAGAAGCTCATATTAGCCGGTATTGTGGAGGCAATTAACTTATTCTTGCTGGTAATGTTAAATATCGTAGAAGAGTGAGATTACTTTGGATCAACAATTGTTTGATTAAAGTTATTCGTTAGCTCAAAGAAAGATCTGTGTAAACATCTCTCGATCCTCAACTAACGTCACCTTTTTGAAGAAAAAATGGATTACTCTTCTCTTGCCTATTTATAATGAATAACATTTCAAGAATACCAATAAAAAGCATAATCAGTCATAACTGAAGAATCACCCAACTGATGTAACATAGCTGAAATATTCCCTCTATGATAGGTTCCATGATTCACAACGTGTAAGACCATTTCAGATATACTTGTTTCTCTTAATCCTGCCCATGGATTATCCAACATTATTCTCTTTTCCATATCTTCCTTTCTGTTCAAAAAGGATTTAAACCGAGATGTTAAAGTGTGAAATTCCGTTTCTAAGTCTTCAATGGGCAGTTTCTCAATTTTTTCTTGAATTTGAAATGAAGATTGCATTGCTTCATTCATACTTTGACCCTCGAGGTATTAAGCCATCCATATTCCACCAAATAGAGATGAGATAAAACCTTTGAAACAGAAGAAAAGACACTTTTCATTTCCTTTTGATATTTCTCAGGAGAAAGTGTCTTAAGATGATCAATAATCCGTTGATTTGCCCATACATGATAGTTATATAGATTTTCTACATGACTTGCCATACAATCGCCTCCTTATCATCACGTTTTTTAATATTCTTTATCAGAATGAATTATTCCTTTAAATATTATTACTTATCTTATGCACACGAAACTACCCATTCCATTACTGTGGTCTGCGTAGCAACGGAACCGAATAATTCCAATAAACATTAGTAGACATTAAAAAATCTATTAGTCACAATACCATTTTGGGGAAATCGTACGTTTAGACACAAAACAACCGATTCTTTAATGAACAAGGAATCGGTTGTTTATTTACTCCTCTTTATACACACATAACACACGTTCTAAATGTTCTCTTTTTATATGAGTAAGTCCCCATTCACAATTCATATTGAGTAAAGGAATAAGGGATAATCCTTTTTTAGTTAGGGAATATTCTACTCGAGGAGGAACTTCTGGATAAACAGTTTTTATAATTAATCCATCCTTTTCTAATTCCCTTAATTGTCTTGATAGTGTTTTATGTGAAATATCCTCAATATATCTTTGAAGCTCTCCAAATCGTTTTTTACTTTGTATTTAATCAACCTCAAAGTGTATATATTCGAGAAGTTGTACTGGCGCAAACAAGACAACAAGCATAAAAATAATTTATCTGATCAATCTCATTACTATTAAGCTAAGATAAATTGATAAGTTCACTATACGGGATTCTGCCTACAAAACGCGAATATCCATTTAATGAAAAGAAACTTCCTATTTATTTGTAAGGAAGTTTCTTTTCATGTGAAAAACTTTAAGAAGATCTTTGAATTGTTAGACGCTCCTTCATATTTAATTTGAATGCATACGGATTTTGTACGTTCCGATTATCTTAGGCGGAACACCATAAAATAAACCTGGTGAAAGCTGTATATTCCGTACAATTCGGAGCTTTTCTATTTCTTGTAATAAACTATCTAGCCCCATCCTTCCAGGATTAGACACAGAAAGTAACATACAAAAACGCTACCCTTTCTTATGATTCTTATAGAAAGAATAGCGAATTTTTCATTTTAGGGGATATTTTGTTGTATTAGCTTGATAGCCCCCTATAAGGTCTTTAAATGTTGAAAGAAATGGATGTAAAAAAAGTGTTAGTTGGCATCCTGTCTATATATAATTCGATACTTTTTGAACAATATACTGTATTGTGGATTCCATTTTCGAATCATCTATCTCGTCCTTATATGTATGGTGAATGACTTGTTGCTTTTTTAGAATGTAATAATCAAAAAGTGCTTGATATAAAGTCATATTGTTTTGAATTAAAATTGTAGGTTCAAAGAGCTTCCGCAGTAGTACATCATCTTGGATAAGGATAAGTGCAGGGTTTATAGCGTTGAACACTTCTTTTTTTATATGTTCTTCATAGAAATTTTTTAATTTATTATTCCGTTCGTTTTGAGCTTGAATGATTTGCTCATATAGCGCAGGAGCACTATGTTTTAAATCTAATATTAAGGTATCAGATATATAAAAGGCAATGAGTAATGACTGCTCAAATGTTTTTTGAAATCGCTCCCCGAATGGGACTGTTTCTTCAAAAATGGTTTGGTCAATACTAGTAATATATTCGGCATAAATCTTGACGATGTATTGGATAATCTCATCTTTTGATGAGAAATATTTGTACATAGTTGCTTTGCTAATATCCATATAACGAGCAATATCATCTGTTCGTAACGGGCTTATACCTTGTTTTTTTACGATTGGTAATAATTTAAAAATGAGCTTTTTTCTCATTTCCGCTTGATTATCAATATTGTTATTTAACATAACAACCCTCCTTGCGATTCATTTTATTATAAGTTAATTTATGATTTTATACAAATTGAACTAATTAAACTAAAAACGTAAAAATAGTTTACTTATTTTTATGTGTATGATATTCTCTTTTTATATCAACTTTTGAAAGAAGGCGAACTTATGAAAAAGAAGCAACTAGGTTCACAAGGTTTAGAAGTAGCGGAAATCGGATTAGGTTGTATGGGGATGTCTGAATTTTACGGTCAAACAGATGAGACAGAGGCGATAAAAACAATTCATCGTGCTCTTGAACTTGGAATTACAATGTTCGATACAGCGGATATTTATGGGTATGATGAAGAGGGAATCGGAACAAATGAAAAACTAGTAGGGAAAGCGTTACAAGGAGTTCGGCATGATGTGAAAATTGCAACGAAGTTTGGATCGCTACGAAATGAAACGCAGCAACTAGGATATAACGGTTCTCCTCAATATGTAAAAGAAGCATGTGAAGCAAGTTTAAGAAGATTAGGAACAGACTACATCGACTTATATTATTTACATCGCGTTGACCCAAATACACCAATTGAAGAAACTGTAGGGGCGATGGCAGAGTTAGTGCAAGAAGGAAAAGTGCGTTATATTGGACTATCTGAAGTAACGGGTGAACAATTAAAAACAGCTCATGCAATTCATCCAATTTCAGCTGTTCAAACAGAATATTCCCTTTGGTCTCGCGACCCAGAAAAAGATATTTTACAGGCTTGTCGTGAATTAGGCGTTGGATTTGTTCCGTATAGTCCACTTGGTCGTGGATTTTTAACAGGTAATATAACAAGCCGTGATCAATTAACGTCTGATGATTGGAGATATTATAATCCACGTTTTTCAGAAGAAGCATTTGCTTCTAATATGAAAATTGTCGAAGGAATTAAACAGCTTGCGCTTAAGAAAGAATGCACGCCTGCACAATTAGCACTTGCTTGGGTTGTTGCACAAGGCGAAGGAATCGTACCAATTCCGGGTACAAAGCGAGTGAAATATTTGGAACAAAATGCAGCAGCTCTTGAAGTTACTTTAACAAAAGAAGAACTAGCATATTTAAATACGATTGCGCCAATTGGTGGTACGATTGGTAATCGATATTAAGATTGGTAATGATATAAACGTATGGCGTTGAATTAATAAATAGTAGAATAATTTAAAACATAGCCTTTTTCTTTTATGATAGATATAAGAAAAAGGCTATAGGCTTGATACGAACAAAAAAGAAGAGTGTACGGCTAAGAAGCCGGTGATTCTTGATATTTTTTTCTCGTAATGTTCATAAAAGAAACGGAACAATAAAATGAGCAAATTAGAAAATAAAACATGATGGGAGTCGAATATTATGGAGCAATCAAATAAAGCGTTTAGCGAGGCATTAGTAAAATCGTTAAGGGGAGAACGAGGACATCTTCCTATCAAGAATGCTTTGTCGGATATAGACATGGCTCTTGCGGGAAAATACAGAGAGGAACTGCCTTATTCTATTTATCAATTAGTGAAACATATGACCTATTGGCAAGGTTTTCTCTTATTAGCCGCTCAGGACAAAAAACCTGCACTGCCTGCCCATGTGAGAGAGAGCTGGCCTGAAGAAGAATGTCCTGGTAGTGAGGAAGAGTGGAAACAGACGATTCAGTATTTTCTTCAAGGGATTGAACAGGCATGCACGATTGCCCAAACTGTTCAATTGGACAAACCATTGGAGAGCTGGCCTGGTGAAACCCCAGGCGGTGTGCTACGCAATATTGCATCACACAACTCCTACCATTTAGGAGAAATTGTACTGATTCGCAGATTATTTAGTGCTTGGCCACCGCCAACAGGCGGATATCCGGTCTAAACAAGGTTATGTGTTGAACCCCCTTTCCTTTGCGGAAGCAACCCCTGTCCGTTAGTTTATATCGCACGGCCCAAAAGGAAAACGTTACGAGAATGGACATATTTTCGAAGAAAAAATGTCCATTCTTTTGGTAATATAGAGGCAGCTGTTTATAATGAGGCATTTATAACATACGGAGATGATGAAAAAATGACAGGACCCGTTTTAATTTTGACCATTATTTTAACGATATTTAAACTAGTTGTTACCTGCCTTCCAACCGATGTCGTCAATTGGCTTTTGAATAAATTTAAGATGCATCCAACACTTAGTGACGGGAATACCGTGATCACGATGGACGGAAAACGATTGGAAGGGGAAGAGAAGTACCAAGTGATTCAGGATGTTAACCACGCGATGGTTTTGAAGAAAAATCATATATTTCCTGGAAACGATTCCTTGTTTTTACAGCCAAAGAGCGGTGTGAAGCCATTGGTCATCGATACGAAAAAAGGCAAAAAGGATATTCGGTTATTGGTGTTCGTGTACGGCGACCATGTGGATGTCGTAAAACAGGACAAGAAGAAGCTTGTGGCATATAGCATGCGTTCCGAAAGCCTCCAAGACCGTTCGATGATGAAAGGAATGGATGTAAAAGAAGCATAAAAGGAAGAAAAATGAAAAACCACACCATGATGTGTGGTTTTTTGATAGGGAATTATTTATTTTCTGACACGACTTCTTCTTCTCTTATGAGGATGCCTTCATTTTTTGCTCGCTCATATAGATCGCGGTCTTGATAATCAATGACCCTTTTCTAGTACGACGCACACTTTAGCTGAACAAGGGAATTTTTTTTTACTTGATTTGAATGTATGATAATGTAAAGAATCGCACGTTCAAAAGGCAGCCAAATGGCTGCCTTCTTATGACGCTAACGCACCCGTTAGTTTAAGTAGAAACCTTCACAATCTCAATAGAGTAGAAACTATTGAGAGACATTCAAAGTACCTCTAAATTAGGCTTTATAATGTCTAATAAGACTTATATCAAAATGCGTTGTAAATGCGCATTTTCCTGACTCTACCCTGACGATACCCCTATAAGTGTTGTTTTTTCCTTCTACCCATTGCCCTGTAAAATTATCACGAATATCTACCAAATCTTCCAACTTTCATATTGTGAAATTTTGCTATTCCGTAATTGTAGCTTTTAAATAAAGGTTAATCAAATATATCTCGAAAACCAAAATTTTACGATAAATAAAAAGAATCTATTTTGAAAAAAGATCGATCAAAATAGATTCTTATTCAGTATATTTAAGTTTGGTCTTTATAAAAAAGTTCAATCACTTTCAAAGTATCAGAGTTTATTCTCGACAACTATAACTCATATTAAAACAATAGAATGATATAGACAAAGCAAAAGAATAAACATAATGGACTATAGAACCAAGTATCGTATCTAGCAAACTGAGAATGTTTAATTTTTTTAAAAAATCCAACAAACTTAAAATCACCAATTGCCCTAATAATGAAAACTAAAGCACAAACAATACTTCCGATTTTAGAAAAACTATTTGCTTGGAACCCCTGCAAATAACCTCCTTGAACAACAATAATGAGACTAGCCATTAGAATAAGAATGGCTACGAATAATGTTCCCCATAATCTCGGAGTAAAAGCAGGTTTATGCTCTCCCTCTTTTACTGGGAGAACAGCGGCAGAACCCCATCGACCTCCAAAAGCCCAATAAATATGCAAAAAACTGATAAACCAAAGGAGCCCTACAGCTACTAATATTAATAGTAATTTCATTTATTCGCCCCCAATGTCGTAACTTCAAACAAAACATACACTACCGTATGTTATAGTGAAAATTTTGTCCCTTCAGGTTTTATAACCATATTAGGGACATTTATTATCGTTTATTAAAAACTCAACCATTTTATCAATATCAAAATTAGGATTTGCTTCAAACCTTGTCATCCAACCTACATACGTTAAATAGGCAAGTCTCGCTCGATCAATTGATTCATTTTCGTCTATACCGATTTTTTGATACAATTTTGCAACACAAGAAATTCTTTGTTCTTCCATATCTACTAAACGTGCTGCCACAACAGGATCATATTTAGCCCAAGTATAAATGCCAATCTCCATTTTTTTATCTCGATTAAAACTAAACTGTAATAGCTGTTCTAATGAGGCATCCTGTTGCTCCATACTTTGAACAATCAGTTTTGTTGCATGTATTTCCCAATAGTCGAGCATAGAATCTAAAAGCTCTTGATGGTCACGAAAATAGTGATAGAAGCTCCCTTTGCTTATTTTTAGCAATCGAGCAAGTGCTTCAATGCGAACTTTATGTATTCCTTCAACAGCTAATTGTTGTAATCCTGCTTTTATCCAATCTTCCCTCGTTAATTGCATGTCATCTCTCCAGTAAAATACGGTAGCGTATGTTTTACGTTAGATTACTACTATTCTCATTTTTTGTCAATTATTCATTCTAATTATTTTTATGAACTTTAATGTTGTTTTTGATCGTAATTGTAGCTTTGAAACAAAGTTTGATCAAATTAATACAAGAAACCTTGATATATGAATAAATAGAAAGGGCATGTTTTGAAAAAAGATTGATCAAAACATACCTTTATACTAATTAATTGGATTATTCTTATAAAAAAGATTGATCATTTTTGTGTTCCTTACGCAACTAACGCACCCGTTAGTTCTATAAGACTTATTGCAGAGTTGACACATACTGTGTCACAAAGTATTTACATAAAATCAAAAAATAACTGCTCCTCAAAGAACAGGAGCAGAAAAAAAGATGTTATTTCACAACTTTAAGAGGAACAAGTACTTTATTAAAAAAAGACGTTTCGAGCTTGGCTAACCAACCGTTTCCGTTTTCTCCATTAGCTACTTGAGCAGCGTGTTTTTTGTGAAATTCTGTTACCCGTTTATTATGCTCTTTATGCCATTGGTGCATAGAATTATGTTTCATTCTTATTGCCTCCTTTCCGTTTAATTATATTTCTAGAAAAGTTGAATAGAAAGTGCTTTTTATTCAACTTTTGAAAGAGAGGAAATCGATAAGTTAATAAATCTAAATATGCACAGTTCGTATACACTACGCTTGTTGAACTAACCTGCCGCTGATCAGCAGCTCCGTGACGGATGGAATGAAATGTGGTAGCCAACCCACGCATATCAGTTTGTATACCACCGTCAGCATTTTTGCCTTCGTGCCAAGTCTTTAAGGTTTTCCTTTTCAACTTTTAGGATTGTATCCATTTCTGAATGAAACCCCATTTAAAACCATTTGGGTGTGGTGGGTTGACAGTTTCGTTCATATCAGTTAAAGATAAGCATATCATTTATAAAAAATCTCCAACTCGAATGCTTGGAGATTAATCTATATTTAATTAGAGGGGTTTGTTTAATTAAATAACTTCAACTTGACCCATCATACCATTTTCTTCATGTTCAAGAATATGACAGTGGAACATATAGACACCTTTATTATTGAATTCCACTGCCAATTTTACTGTTTGTCCAGCTTCAACTCCAATGGAATCCTTCCATCCTTGTTGACTTATTGGTGGTTCTTTTCCATCGATTGAAACAATTTTGAATTGTGTACCATGAATATGGAATGGATGAGTCATACCACCCATCTTATCAGGCTTGTTATATATTTCCCAAATTTCTGTTTCACCTTGTTTTTGCGTGAAATCAATACGGTTCATATCAAATTGTTTTCCATTAATATATACCATTTTTCCCATACCGAATAGCTCCAGCTTTTTCGTAACAGGTAGATTTTTTTCCTCTTCTGTAACAACATAATCATTTAATGTTTCCGGAATCTCAATTGAGTTTGTTTTTTGTCCTTCGATTTTGAATGGTAATAAAATTGTATCCTCTTCATTTACAAGAGCAATGTCACTTTCTGCATTATATTTTGAAAAATCTACAATAATTTCTGCTCTTTCACCTGGAGTTAATGTAATTTCATTCATCTCATTTGGTTCATTCACCAAACCACCATCCGTTGCAATTTGTTGGAATGAATCTCCTGTATTTAATTTAAAAGTATAGTTACGCGCATTTGAGCCGTTCAATAAACGTAAACGAACTTTTTCTTTCCCAACGGTAAGTTTTGGATTCAACGTACCATTAATTAATAATGTATCTCCAATTGTACCATCTTCATTAAGAACAGCTTGGTAATCGAATTGTTTTTCCTCAGTAAATTGTCTATCTTGGAATACTACTGGAAAATCGTTTACCCCATATTCATCGGGTAACCTAAGTTTTTTAGAATTTTCATCCTCTACATAAATGAAACCTGCTAAACCTTTATATACTTGTTCTGCAGTGGCACCTACTGGATGTGGATGGAACCATAATGTCGCAGCACCTTGATTTACTGTAAATTCAACATCTTTAGCTTTACCAGGTTGTATTACTTGATGTGGTCCACCATCGCCTTCTCCAGGTATCTCGACTCCATGCCAGTGAAACGTTGTTGGTTCCGACATCTCATTCCCTGTTCTAAATGTTACTTTTTCACCTTTATTTATACGAATAACCGGTCCTAAGAATGAACCATTATATCCTAATGTTTCTGTTTGAACTCCTTTAAATATTTCAGTTGTTCCTTGTTGAGCAGTAATATCAACAATTCCATCCTTTGGTTCAACTAATGGCGGAAGTGCAAGTTCATTTTCTCCAGTAGAGTTATTTAATGCTAATTGATTTGTATGACTTGCATCGCCATTTTCCATATCCATACCTTCCATATTAGCCATATCTTCTTCAGTAATGTTGGAATGATCCATGCCTTCCATATCGGCCATTTCTTCTTCGGTCATGTTGGAATTGTCCATTGCATTTCCATCAGAATCTGAACCACTTGCACTACAGCCGCCAATGATGGCTGCACTTATTAATAATGTAAAAGTCCATAATTTCGATTTCATCTTACTTCCTCCCTCTGTTTATTACAAAAAAACTGTAACAAAAAAATATGCAAAAATTATGGAATTAATAAAATAAATTATAAATTTGGAGAATTGTTGATGAAAAATCCGTAGAATTCAAAAAGTATTCTGAAAATATCCCTAATCAAATACATTCCGTTACTACACAAACCCCGAGTATAAGTGAGTGTGAGGGGAAGTAGGAGAGAGTGAGTTAAGAGTAAGAGATGAAATGAGAAAAATGTCATTAGGACTAATCTTTGTTTATTTATATTTCTATGTATTTCTATCTACATAAAAAGACAGACTTACTTTATCGTAAGCTGTCTTTTTATTTAAAACGATTTTTTATTGTTCATGTTTCCAACTTGTAGATTGTCCTGAAGAAGGGCAACTAGGAAATTTTTGTCCTGCTGTTAATTCAACATGATCACCATCCGCGTCAATATAGTGACCTGTTTCCATAACTGATTCACCTGTTTTGTGAGAGTGTTGATGTTGTGTCATTAATATTTTCCTCCTATTAATGTGATAATGAAATTTCAACAAAATGAAATATCACCAATAGTTAGATTACCCTCAGAGCAGGTCATTATTCGAAGAATATTACAAAGGAACTGAAAAAGTTCCCAATAAACTTCGTTGATTGGTATTTTTAGAACACCTTTTGAATTTTAGGGAGTTATCACCAATACTTCACAAATTTATAGAATCAATTTACTTTTATTGGTAGTAATCCTATGGACTAGAACAGCTACCCTGTCATCAAGCCTTTAAAGCGTCTCAAATACACTTATCGAAAAATCGATTTCCATCAAGAATTGCCATGCCTTCCGTAATAATTTCTGCAAGCCTTTTGTGTGAGTTTGTTAACGTTCTGGAATCTATTACATTTGTTAACTTTCCAGAAAATTCAGCACGATTTCGAGCCATTTTTGTATCCAAACGTGATTCCCCTTCCCTGTGTTTATTGCAATTTTCAATAAATTCATTTTACCATTTAAGATTTTATTGTTCTTTATTCCAAAAAGGAATTAATAAGGTTCATCATTAAAATCTAAGTAAATAGAATAACGGTTCCCTTCAAGGAAACTTCCCTTTGTTGTTGAACTAAACTGCCCCTTTAGTTCCATAAGAAAAGAGCTGCCTTAAAGACGGCTCCGATCTTCAGCTAACGCACCCGTTAGTTTAAGTACATTTCTTCACAAACTTATATTAGTTCGCAACTAAGATTTAAGAACATAATTGATAAATTCTGTTTTTTCTTTAGTGTACGCTTCACGATCATTGCTATATTTTTTTGCTAAATTTCTTTTAAGAATAGCGTATTCATCAATAAACTGCTGATTATTCCGTAATAAATCACGAAAAAGTAGCTGATTATCCCACCGTTCTTCTCCCTCAAGTAAAATATGTAAATGTACTACTCGTTTGTCGTTAATTACTTTCACAAAAAATCTTTGCCAAGGTCGATTGTCTATGTTAGGTGGTACATAATTCCAGTCGTGATTAGCTAACAATGAAGATATTTCTTTTATTTTTTGAAATGAATCAATTTTAGCCATTAAATCAATGATTGGTTTAGCTGGTAAATTTGGAATAGATGTACTTCCATAATGTTGAATTTCCGTTATGCCGAAAGTTGAAAGAAGATTAAGAAGAAGTGCTTTTTCCTGATTACCTTTTTCTACCCACTTGGGATTTGGTTCGACAATGTCTATTGTCTCATTAGCCCAAACGGGCCATGTGCTTTCATCATGAATATCTTTCATTTTACTCTCCCTCAAGATTTTAATTTTTTCAGTTTCAGAAAAATCTTTGTGCCTGCATTCTTTTACAAACCTGCCTCGATAAAAGAAAAAGCTGCCTTAAAGACAGCACCGCTCTTCAGCTAACGCACCCTATAGTTCTATAAGAAAAAGGCTGCAACCGCAACCTTCCTTATTGAGAACATGTTAGTTGAAAATGGATTGTACTTTTAAAGCAACTTCTTTCGGTTTAACGTCAAGGAGTGATAGTTTTTCATATCTACCCACATTGGCAAATATGTACCTCTATCTCTATTTTCATTGGTGTATTCTTCACTTTGTCCAGTACCAAAAGTTCCTTCGATAATTTCAGCTAAGAAAAAGTATTGTGTACCGTTAAACTCAACCTTTGCAAAGCACTCATTAACGTTGACTTTTACACCTAATTCCTCAAAGGCTTCTCTTTTTGCCCCTGTTTCAGGATTTTCACCTTCTTCAATTCCACCACCAGGAAAAACATAGTAAACAGAACCGTCCCTATTTCTTTTAATCAGTCCAACCTTGTTATTTTCTACAAGCACAACCGAACCTCTATCTCTCATACATTATCCTCCCTTATCGCATGCACTTTATTTAATTAACCTGCCCCTTTAAAAAAACTGCCTTAAAGACAGCTCCGATCTACAGCTAAAGCACCTGTTAATTGAATAGACATTTTTATTGTATAAGTACAGATTCGTCATCCTTGAGTCTAACAACAGAACATTTATTTATATTTTCGAACACTTTCAACCTATCTTCTATTGACCTGCCAGAGTTATTTAGAAACAAATCTTCCCTATCATAATGAGGGAAAATAGCTTTATTAGTTAATCCTAGTGCTGTTAAATCCTGCATATCTACTGTATTTATCTGAGGTGTAAAATAATTGACCACTTCAATGTTTGGTCCAAGAATAATCGCTCCAGCACTTACCCCTACAATTATAGTGTTTTGTTTTGCTATGTCCTTTAATATTAAGTCAGCTCCACTTTTTTTCATATGATACAGCAAATAAAACGGATTTCCTCCGTTGATATAGATTACATTATATTTCTCAAGCAGTTCTGGTTTGTCGAATTCTATATCATTAAAATCAACCTTCTTAAATCCAAACCCTAAGAGGTCTTCTTTTGCTTTCATTGCGAATCTATTATTTTGTTTTTTATGAGAAGCAGTAGTAATTATTGTTGCTTTTTGATTACTCAAACCTCCATCAATTAGTTGCATAAAGAAAAAGCTTCCTTAAAGACAGCTCCGATCTTCAGCTAACTGACAAAGAACTTGAATATCATTTACAGGCATCGTACTCAATGAAATTTAATTGATTGAAGTAGCATACAGAAAAGGATGGAGCATTCGCTCCTTCACTTTCTGTATTATGGCACATAAATCGAAGAATAGTCTTGGTCTACGACTATCAGATGAACTTTTCCACCTTATTTAAGGGCAGTTTTATCATACTTATACCTTGGCTAAAAGCTCTAAAGGTTTACTGAGCTTTCTTGAAAAGATTGCCTAATCAAAAAGGAGATAGAGCAACATTTTGGTCTAGATCATATTTAAGCAAAAGTTGCAGTACTAAAATACTTGCTTTATTATTTAGGGTATAGTATATTAATTGACACATCAACTATTGAGCTATCAATTATTTTGTCTAACGTATGAAAAGAGGGTGTTTCTTGACGAATTCATGTTCTAATGAATCTTTTATTTTATATATAATGAACTGCCTTAACAAACAGATAAGTTCAAAATTTGAAAGTTGTACGGGCATTAGTCAATCAAGACATGATATCTTATATCAGCTTTATCAAGTTGATGAAATTAGTCAAACAGCACTTCAAAAAGAGGTTAACATTGACGGTGCAGCGATTACCCGGCATTTAAAACAACTTGAAGCGACTGGGATGATTTTAAGACGCAAAGATCCGGAGGATAATCGATTTACTCTTGTCTGTCTTTCAGATCATGGTCGCAAACAAATTATTCTCTACCAAGCTGAAAAGGCTCGTTTTGTCACTTTGATGCTTAAAGATTTTAAAGAAGAAGAACGTCAAGAGTTAACAGATATGCTGACACGCATTCAAAAAAATATAAGCCAAGTCTAACACTTGATTCGTTACAATTTGAAATGAGAATAACTATAAATTAAACTACTAAAGTTAAAAAGAGGAGACTATCAACTATGACTACTACAGCACAATTAACAAATGATTTCAAAGAAATTGTCACTGGACGCCGCTCCATAAAAAATTACGACAAATCCGTAAAAATCAGTAGGGAAGAAATGGAGGAAATACTTACCTTAGCGACACTTGCTCCTTCTTCAGTTAATATGCAACCATGGCGCTTCCTTGTAATTGATAGTCCTGAGGGAAAAGCAACACTTGCACCTCTTGCTCGCTTTAACCAAAATCAAGTCGAAACATCTTCCGCAGTAATTGCCGTATTTGGTGATATGAACAATTTTGATAACGGCGAAGAAATCTACGGTAAAGCTGTAGATTTAGGGCTTATGCCTTTAGAAGTAAAAGAAAACATATTAGCCTCATTTGCTGGATATTTCGAAAAAATCACTAGTGAAGAAATGAAAGAGGTCGTTCTAGTTGATGGTGGTCTTGTATCCATGCAACTAATGCTTGCGGCTCGTGCTTATGGCTATGATACAAATCCAATCGGTGGCTATGAAAAAGACCAAATCGCAGAAGCTTTTGGATTAGATAAAGATCGATACGTACCAGTTATGCTAATTTCAATCGGTAAAGCAGCAGATAATGGCCATCAATCAGTTCGTCTTCCAATTGATAAAGTCGCACAATGGAAGTAATGTAATAAAGAATCCATTCATTAAATTTCAACCGAGTATGTTATTTTTACTTTAATTATATATTAAGTTTATTATGCTTAACAAAAGAGAGGATGACGTTTAATGATTATCATTCATGCCGTATTTAATATTAATCCAGCAAAACAAGATGCATTTCTAGAGGAGATTCAACCGCTAATCGTAGCTTCAAGAGCGGAAAGTGGAAATGTTTCTTACACTCTTCACAAAGCTACAGAAAAAGACAATGAATTTACAATGGTTGAAGTTTGGCAAGATCATCTAGCGGTTGCAAGCCATAATTCAAGTGAGCACTTCACCTCGTTTGTTGGTAAAGCTAAAGAATTCCTTTCTTCACCTTTAAATGTTAACGCATTTGAAGGACAACCATTAAAATAATGAGTTAAAATGTATGGGATTTCCTATATCCCATCTTATAAAACAAAGAGTTGCTGCTTCGGTAAAACAAGCTGCAACTCTTGTTTATTTCCATTCCATTTTCTCGAACATCACGCGCTTATTTGGCGTACATAATCTGTGTGACAATTAACCTAAAAAGTCGATCTCCTCTACGTTAAGGAATCGACTTTTTTTACTTATTCTTCTTAATGAACTCCCTCAGTTTAATAGATAATGCTCACGAATACTCGCTTATTCGCAGGATTTCAAACCACATGGTATAGGTTGCTTTAGATGAACGAAAGAGATAGGACCGTTTTGATAAGATGAGGGCAGATTGAAATAGGGGATCTATTGAAAATCCCATATTATTACATATACTGCACGCATTTTCCACGCTGCCCTTGGAGGCTTTCCCTCCCATGTCTTAACGAGTCATATTCATATGCCCTTTCATTCCTTCGTCATGCCTATCCAAGGGGTGGAGGCCGGTTTTGCTAACGGAACGGGTCATTGCCCTTTTGTTCATTACATCCAGTACTCGTGCTTTCTTTGAATTCCTACGAATAAGCCAATGCTCGTGAATGACAATATCAAAAGGTAAGTTTCAGGCTGCTTCTGGAGTGATCGGGTAAACTTTTTCTGGGGAATAGTCAGATCCACTTCTGGCCATTCCCACTAAAACTCAAGTTGTTACTCCAGAATCAATTACTTGTGTTATATTTGCAGCCAAGAAACAAATAACCATGATAATTAAAGCAAACGAAATAACCCCTAAATATTTTTTCATGATTTCCCCCCTTATAGAAATTATGTATTTTTTTATTGATGAAATATCCTGCCCCGATAGTGGAATAAAGAAAAAGCTGCCTTAAAGACAGCTCCGATCTACAGCTAGCGCACCCCTTAATAAAGATAGCCTAAAAAATCTAGATCTCCTTCTTTCCAACCAGACTTACCAACTTCTTTAATCATTAACCCCTCAATTACTTCATAACCTATATCCCTTGTAATTTGACTTACATGGTCAATTTTTAACCATTTACATTTGTTCGTAACTGACTTGTACCCATTTTTTAAATACAACGTTTTGTTGTCAGCAAATAACAATAAAAAGTCAATATTTCTATTGCTACAATACTGTTCAATTTCTAAAAGTAACATCGAGCCTATCCCCTGTGAGCGAGTGTTTTGACTGACACATAAATCAATTAGACCAAGCACTCTTATAGGATTTCCGTTAAGATTCATCACTCTGTAATCTATTCCTACCTGTCCTACAAGTTGATTTTTTTCGTTAAAAACTACAAATCTAAAATGAGGTAATTGTTTAAAATAAATTCTGTTTTTTGGAAAGTCTTCTTGAAAACATTCGCTTAACAATTCTTGTATATTTGAAGTTAAATCATTACCCATCTCATAATCAAATACCATATCTATCTTCACATTATCTTCTCCAATTATCTTCATTAGAGCAGCCCCTCTAGTCTCAAACTAACGTACCTGTTAGTTCTATAACTATAAAATATCTCACTTTTTCTTCTTGCTATAATTCCAGCTCTTTTGTATCTTCCGAATAAAGATGATTTGACCAATGTGATATGCGTTATGAGTGGATACATTTCCAAGTATCTCCCACCACTTCGCATGTGCAGGGAAGCCATTTACTTCACTCTCAACTTTTTCTTCCGTTAATAAATCTTGCCATTGTAACAACACCTCTAAAAGTCGTTCTTTTAAGTCACTAAAACTTTTATTTTCGGGAATTATAAAACTTTTATTATTATCACCTATGGAAGGTACAGCATTAACATGAGATTTTTGGTACCTAGTTTGCCATGTTTCATTCCAATAAAGTAGGTGCTGCACAATTTCAGCAATACTATTACAATTTTCGTTAGGCTTCCAAAACGCTTCTTCCTCTGACAAATTTTCGACCGAGTCAGAAAATGGAAGGTACCAGCTAGGATCATTAGCATTAGCTAATAACTGATCGGATAAGACGTCTTTTGCATGAAACATGCTCTCCACACTCCTTCTTAAGGTTTATCAGAATTTAAATACCTTTATTTACTTTTAATCATTCTCTTTGATATGGTTATTCCCCTCTTTTATTAACTCTTTCCCAACTAACCTGCCCCGATAGTTGCATAAAGAAAAAGCTGCCTTTTAAAGACAGCTCCAATCCTAAGCTAAAGCACCCGTTAGCCATCCATGAAGCGCAAAAATCAGCGCTTCACCACAGAGAATGAAAATTGGTTTCTAGGTCGATAATGTTTTTTATGGCTGGCGAAGAAGGTCGTTGAACTATGGTGTCTTTGAGCCCATCCGTTAGTCTGACTCCGACGACCACGGTGTACCACCGACTGTCGTGCCCTTTATGGGTAGCACTCATGGGAGATTAATCCTTTTTTGGTCGTCGCGCTAGCCTCTACTTAATTTGCTATGATTGGAGGTTTTTGTTTAACGATTTACCAAACTCAATCAGATCACTCATAAGGCTCAGCCTTTTTTAAAAAGCGTTTTTACTGGGTCTATTTTGTTGTGGTTTTTTCTGGATTTTGAGCATTTTTAATTTTCATGGGAGTTCTTAAGGGGTAGCGTCAAGAAAATGCGGATTTATATCGTTAAGGAAATTTCGATACTAAAAATCCCAATTTCTCAGCATTAAAATTGAGAAATTGGGATTTTTTCGTTACTCCATTAAAGCGCTTTTTAACGGAACAATTCTATTCGTCATTCAACAGTTTCATAATCAACCTTCGTTGTAAACTGCTTATTGGTTTAACTTGAATGGCATCCTCTCAGCTCTTTAAACTCCCTCAACTGGGCTCCTGCTGATATTCCGACGGTCAATAACTGCTTCAACAATAAAGATTACTTACTTACTTTTAAAAGAAACTGATCGATACGTTCTTTTTGCCGTAAGTGGTGCCGGAAATGCATTTCGATTAGCTGAAAATATTCCTCTGCATTTAAATATCCCATTCTCCGGTGCTGAACTTTCTGGCTGGCCGGAATGTCAGAGAGCTTTCTCTCTATCTCTTGCATTTTCTCAATGATTTGAAGCAGTCCTTCCTTTACTTCTTCTTTTCCTGTAGGATTTGGCGGTGTGAAATCCGGTGTATCCGGACCTTTTAACCTGATTGGAGGAAACGTTCCTTCTTTGAAAATCGATTCGCCTATTTCTGTTTTTTTACCGCCATCGGAAGTAGTGCCATTAACACATTGCTTAATGGCTTTCAAATGAAGATGAAGGGTGCTCTTTATTAAATGATTGTACATTTGTCCTAATGACCATTCATCCTCAGAAGGCTTCCTTGTAAACTCATCTAGCGAATATTTACTTAACTCTTCAATATAGTATGTAGCCACCTGTTCGAATCGCTTCAATATCTCTTTTGTATCCAATAGATTTCCCACTTTCTTTATAATTTTCTTTCTCCTTAATGTTGAGTAGTACGTCCCAATGCTAAACTAAATAACATCTTCTGACATTAACTTCGACTTACTTACAAATAATCCCTTCTATTTTATTCAAGAATATGGTCAATTGCTGAACAAAGGTCAAAGAGCACTCTTCAACTAACCTGCCCCTTTAGTTCATTAAGAAAAACCGAAATTAGATCATTTCGGTTCATCTTTTTTATAAACGGTACGACTGATCTTCTCTATCCTATGTAGGTTGCCAACCAGGCGCTTGTAAAGTGAAAATCTACAAAAGCTGAAGAAGTATCCTAATCCGAATTCATTTTGGACAAATCAAAAAGGATCCAGACAAATAAAGGCATGGAATGATAATCATTCCATGCCTTTGAGTTAGAGGTTAAATCCCATCCAACCACTCCTAACTATCACTTTTTCCATACATATAGGTCGTTATTTTTTTACTGTTCACATTTTCTTAGCATTCAATCGTTTTTCCAATGCCTTAATCATGTAAATGCCTTGCTACACGTAATACCTGGTCGGCAAGAAGGGAGATTAATGACGAATCTGGCATGTTATGGAGGCTATCTGGGCTACTTTTTGGTAATGTCATAACTTCTGTTTGGTGTTTTGTGCTAAATGGCCATCGCTGTGATCCTGCAGGATGCATAGGTTTTTGTTGTATTGCAACTTAAAACACATGTTGGATAGTTATTCATTTCATTTAGTTTAGTAACCGAATTTTTTAATTGTGCATATTCTGTTACCACATGACATTTCAAGTCATCCTTCATTATTTTACACTTGTAGCAGACACTTTTGTGTCTGCTACATTCATGCTCTCAACTTCTTTTAATTCTTCTTCCATCTCACGTAACACGTTCGTAAAAATGTACGATAAGTTATGTACACATTCATTTAAAGATTGTGAGATTGTTGGTTTGATATCCCTTTTTTTATCTGACCTAATATTTGGCTTCCCTCTTTCATATGCCCTTTCCCCTCCCAAAAGTGAAAATACCCTATGTACACTATCCATATGAACCTGAAATCTGAACTATTCCAGTAGAAAGGAAGATGTTTAATAATTCTGAATTTCACCCATACTTGTACAATCAAAGTACATAAAAAGGAGTATGAATCATGGCTAAACAAAAAGTGAACATGACTAAAGAAGAAGGAAAAGAATTATTAAAAAAAATTCTCACTCATTCAGAAAAAAAGGAATCCCAACTTTCCCTAAAAAGAAAAAAGCCTGAAGCATTTTCACTCCAGGCCAGGTGTACCGCAAGGTTAATCAAAGCCAGAACTAGTCCGACACCCAATAAATATGGCAAGTACAGTATATACCGCATTACCCTTTTAGCACCTTACGGGGTGTTTTTTTATCCAATGAACAGAGATGGAGACTATTGTGTCATTTTCCTAATTAGAGCATAAGGTGATATTACCCAATTAATTTCCTCCTTAAAAACAATTAAGGAGATGTTTCTATATGTCACGTTGTGAATCAAGTTGTGATGACGGTTTTGGATTTGGTGGAGGTTTCGCCTTTATAGTCGTTTTGTTTATACTCTTAATCATTGTTGGAGCTAGCTTTGTTGGTGGATACGGCGGCGGTGGCTATGGTTACGGGGGCGGTTATGGAGGCTGCTGCTAAAATAGTATGAAAAAAGCCGACCTTTATTGGTCGGCTTCTTCAAATTTGATTCCTATTTCTGGGGAATGAATTTTAAGATGCAGTTCGTAGCGTGGCTTTCTTGAAGGTTTTCTCGATGCTACCCCCTATTGGGGTAGCGTCAGGAGAATGCGGATTTACAACGCTAAGGAAATGTCACCTATTAAAAAAGCCGATTTCCATCTCAAGGAATCGACTTTTTTAGTTATTCTTATTAAACTAACAACCCAGTATAAGCACTATTTTCGATTCTTTACCACTATTTTAAATAATTTTATAATATTCCATGATGAATCCACCTATAAAAAATTTTTTATAAACTAAAGAAAACATGGTAAAAAAATAACCATGTTTTCTTTTTACTCATTTTGCGGTGTCTACTATAAAAGTTATTTATTGATAAATTCTTTGTTAATTTTTTCAGCCTCAGCCATGTATTCTGTTTTAATCCCGCTCTTGACTCCCCACCAATAGAAACCAAGTGCTAAAAATGCGATGACCACCATATCCCAACCAAATGTAAGAATATTTTTTCCGCCGAACTTCTCACTTCCAATATAAGAAATGAAAATCATACAACCTAAGTAAAGAAGCATCCAAACACCTGATAAAAATTGTTTTTTGAATCCATTCCACTTATTTTTAGCTTGATAATAAAAGTAAATAGGTAGTCCAATGGCAATGATGAAAACGACTTCTCCTGTTAATGGCCAACGCGCCCAGTATAAAGTAAGCGATGCGAAAACAAATCCACAAGGTGCAATAATAGAAGCGCCTTTTAAGTGAAATGGACGATTAAAATGAGAAGCTGTACGTCTTAATGTTGTCAATGCAACTGGCCCCATGATGTACGAGATAAGTGTAGCAACTGAAATCACTTCAGCAAGTACGCCCCATCCGCGGAATAAAAATAAAAAGATAAAACATACGCCTAAGTTTAATAACATCGCTGGACGAGGAACACCATAAAGTGGATGTAATGTACCAAAGATATTCGGTAAGTACCCATTTTTCTGCATTCCATAAAGCATACGCGAAGTTGTAGCTGTGTAAGTAGCTCCTGTACCAGACGGTGATACAAACGCATCTACATACAATACAATCGCTAACCAGTTTAGACTAAGAGCAATTGCCAAATCAGCAAAAGGTGAATTGAAATTCAGATGACTCCATCCGTTCACGATCATAGACGGATCAACTGCACCGATAAACACAACTTGTAAAATAACGTATATAAAACCTGCAATTAGAATAGACCCAATAACAGCAATAGGTATAGACTTATTCGGCGACTTCGCTTCTCCTGCCATATTTACGGGACTTTGAAATCCATTAAACGCAAACACGATACCAGAAGTAGCTACTGCTGTTAAAACGCTTGCCCAACCATATGGTGCGATACCTTGAGAACTTGTAAAGTTTTCACCATGAAATCCAGCAAAAAATAAGGATCCTGCCATTACACCTGGAACAATTAATTTAAAAATAGTAATAAATGAATTTGCCTTAGCAAAAAGGTTAACTGTCCAATAGTTGACGAAGAAATAGAACAATAATAGTAAAGAAGCTATGAATAATCCTTTAGTCGTTAAGATATTGTTATCAACTAAAGAATGAGACCAACTGGCCCATTCCCAAGGCCACGTACTCATATATTGTACTGAAGCAATTGCCTCAACTGTAATAGTCGAAGCGATAGATATCCAGTTCGCCCACGCAGCTAAAAATCCAATAAAAGAGCCATGCGAATATTGAGGATACTTAACCATTCCTCCAGCTTCAGGAAACATTGCCCCAAGCTCTGCGTAAGATAATGCAATAAATAAAATTACAACCATACCGATAATCCAAGAAAAAATAGCTGCTGGTCCAGCAATCTGGGCAGCTTTCCACGCTCCGAACAACCAACCAGAGCCGATAATAGAACCAATACCTGTCATAGTTAAAGCAAAAGTCCCCATCTTTCTATGCATATTACTCATCTCTACCTACACCTCTTCCTAGGAAAATAAAAAACACTTGATCTATAAATCAAGTGTTTGCCCAGGCGCGCGGCTTATACTCTATATGCTCCCCCATGGTACTCCATGTTGCGCCAGTTACATATAGGAAAATAGTTTTTTTTATAGTATATAGGATTATTTTAAATTTCACAATACTTGAAAAATATTTATATTTTATAAATACCCCCATTGATTTTTCGTAATTCCCTATCAATATTCTTTTTAATTTGAAAAAATCAGGTGAATTAAAGTTCAAAAACAAACATTCGATTTTCAGAACACATGCTACATCAATATAATCATTTTCTCTTTAACATTATACTTAAAAATCTTTAAGAGCTTATATGCACAAAATAAACCGTTCATATTTTACAAATTATATCCCAACAACATTTACATAGGAGTAATGAACCAGATAGTTAAAATCTCATGATCCAACAGAGGAAATACTTGGAATACTCCATACCTTTATTGAGCATTTTTCTACAATAACTGTTCTTTTCTTCCTCAAAAAAAAGCCATGCACAAGTTGGGGGAAATATCTGAGGGATGAAGATCTCTCTTTATCTCACTTTGATTTGTCCACAATTTATGCACAACTTTAATTAGTGTCTAATATATTTAACTAATGTGAAACACACTCGGCATAGCTAGAGTGATGAACGTAGATTAAATTTCCTTAAACTAGATGATGTCCCTAAATCCTTATAATAAAATAACTCGTATCACTCATCTTTTTATTGAAATGGCACGAGGCTTCTTAACTGGAAATATCATCCTCGGATTTAACATCCAATGGTGTTCGTTTATCATTTTCAGCATGTAATAACTTGCTGCGACCAAGGCTAGGAAACGACCCCGAACCCGAATGAAGATCTACAATAGTCTTCTTGAATTCATTATTATATTTTACCTGTATTCTTACCTTCCAAGACGGACACATCCTCTCAAAAATCATTGTAAGGACTTAACTAAAATGTGTCCATGAAACTATGCTAACTCCAGATAGTGTACGAGTACACCATGCTTCTTAAACTACCCTGCCCCGTTAGTTCCGTAAAGAAAAAGCTGCCTTAAAGACAGCTCTGATCTAGAGCTAACGCACCCGTTAGTTCATTAAGAAAAGCGAACCTTATTAAAGAATCGCGCCCTATAGTTGAAGATCGATTAATTTAATTCAACTGGTGTTTATTGCAGAGCTTTCATAAAGTGTCTTATCAGCAAAAAAAAGGTTGGATATCTAAAAAAGTACCTAACCTTTTTTGTTACCATAACGAGTGTTATAGGCCCAGTGACAGGGTTCTGATAGTTATCCGTCAGATAGTTTCCAATTACTAGAAAATAATTCTTGCTAGTATCATGTAATTCACACCTCTGCAGCTTGCATAAGTTCGTATATTTTGCGAGTTGTATTTACATTTCTGATTGTTATTTGTTGGTATGGCTTTGAACCAACGAGTTTAGTCATACCGGATTTGGTAATATTTTTTTTTTCAACCGACCATAGAATGGCTCCAGGAACGTATTTCACCGTATCAATTTCTGGTTTGATGACCAGCTTATTGAGCACTGACTCATCATCAATTTCGTCCCATAAAAACAGCACATCGCTTCTCATCTGTTGGTCGTTCGTCCATGACTCTGGAAGGGAGTGTATGACTTTTTTAAAATCATCAAAACTACGGACTAAAACTTTGATTTGTAATCCGAAGTTTGTATGTATAGCCTCTTCTAAAATATGGGATATTGTTGTTTTTGATTGGCCATTCACTGTGAAAATAATATTACCTGAATTGATATATGTAGCTACAGAGCTCATACCCACTCGTTCAAAAGCTTGTTTAAGCAACTTCATGTTAATTTTATTTTTCCCACCAACATTGATTCCCCTAAGCAGTGCGACATAGACCATGATAATCCTCCTATTAGTTTGCATTTTATATTAAACATTTGACGGGTTAGAGCAAGAACCCTGTCACTAGGCCTTATAGACAGTTTTTATTTTGTCATATTTTATTTTTCAGGTTTTCTAGATTGTCTATATCTCCATTTACTATCAAACCAATATGATCGGAAATAACTTCAATATCTAAATCCCACCATTTTATTTCTAGCAATTTGCTAATGATTTCTTCTGAGAAACGGGTTTTAATTTTCTTTGCAGGATTTCCTCCAACAATTGTATATGGTTTCACATCTTTAGTAATAACTGATTTGGCTGCTATAATAGCACCATCACCTATGTTGATTCCAGGCATAATGACCGTATCCATCCCAATCCAGACGTCATTTCCAATTATCGTATCCCCTTTAAACGGCAATTGATCTAGCGTTGGTGTGTATTTCTCCCAACCTTGTCCAAAAATATTGAACGGATAAGTGGAGAAGCCATCCATCCTATGATTAGCTCCATTCATAATAAACGTCACACCGGGTGCTATGGCACAAAATTTCCCTATAACAAGTCGATCACCAAAAAATTCGTAATGATACAAGACTTGATCTTCAAAGGATTCTCCATTTTTTGCATCGTAATAAGAATATTCACCTGCAATAATATTTGGTCTAGTAATTGTATTTTTAATAAATTGTAAAATATTATTTCCTTTAATCGGATATTTATCTGTAGGATTCGGTCCATGCTGCTTATTTGATTCCATAGATATTCACTACCTTTCAAGGTTTTTATACAAAGCTTAACCGGCCTAACTTATTGCATTCCTCAGCGAACCACAAGGCCTTGTCAGGTCCTACTACCATACCATGTGGCTCCGCATTTTTCGTAGGAATAGGATATTCCGTAATTTCACCGTTTATTGTAATTCGACCTATTTGATTACTTCCCCATTCAGTGAACCATAAAGCACAATCAGGGCCGGTTACAATTGCGTGTGGACGAGCATTCGGAGTAGGAATGGTAAACTCACTTATTATTCCAGAAGTAGTAATTCTGCCAATTTTATTTCCGTTAATTTCTACAAACCAAAGTGCACCATCCGGTCCATTTGTAATACCCACAGGACCAGCCTGTTTTGTGGGTAACTTATATGTAGTCACTTCCCCGCCTATCGTAATCCGACCTATTTGATTACTCTGATTCTGAGTAAACCATAGAGCATGATCAGATCCAGCCACAATAAAAGAGGGATAAGAATCAGGAACTGGCAAACTATACTCAATAATTTCACCTGATGATAAGATTCTCCCTATTCTATTTCCGTTCATTTCTGTAAACCAAATGTCTCCATTATGTCCTTGCGTGATACCAAAAGGTCCCGAATCGCTGTTCGGTAGCGTATATTCAGTAATTTCACCTGTTACTGTTAGTTTTCCAATTTTATTTGTCCTATTTTCAGTAAACCATATATCACCCTGATCTGTAGAAGTGATAGATAGCACACCTGCATTGACAGTAGGAAGATCAATATAAGCCACTTTACCATCAACAGTCATTCGACCTATTTGATTCGCTTTATGTTGTGTAAACCATAGGGCACCATCTTTTCCCGTAGTAATTCCATAAGGACCTGAATCTATATGAGGAAGCTCAAATTCTTCAATTTTTATTCTCACGTTAATTCCTCCTTTTTCTTGTATAAAATTATTCTAGTAATTCGTTATAAAATAATTTAATTCTTACGAAAAAAAGTTTTGTATACGGGGCATTTTCAGTTAACATAATTCGTTGTTATCGGTAGCAACACAAATAACTCCGCTTCAATTTATTCGAACCGAGTTATTTGTGTTGAAAAATTTCTAATCAATTACAGCATTTTATATATTTCAATAAGGTTCCTATCTGGGTCTAGAAAATGTGCAATACGTGATCTCCATTCTTTACGATCGTGTGGTTTAGTAATAAATTCAATCCCATTTTCTCTTAAACGGTTATAAGTCTTATCAACGTCTTCTACTTCAAATTGAAGTAAAAATTTTGATTGAGATTCCCCTTCTAAAAATTAATTTTCCTCTCCGACCACTTCTGCCATGGCTTTTCGGGATAAAAGCTCGATTTTCGTTTCTCCGTTATTGAAAAGTGCATATTCCATTTCTTCCTCGTACCAACTTATTGAAAGTCCTAATAGATCTTTGCAAAAATTGGAGATTTTTTTAAAATCATTAACCAACAGTCTGATTTGTAATAACTTCAATTCAATCTCCTCCTAATAATATAATTCTCTTCATTTACAAAAAAACCCTTCTCTTTTCAAGAAAATGGTCCAATTGTTGAATAAAGATCAAACAGCACTCTTCAACTAAACTGCCCCTTTAGTTGCATAAGAAAAAGCTGCCATAATGACAGCCCCATGCTATTTGACGGTTTTTCTCATGAAGTTAATATCATCAATTTCTTTAGTGAATCCCCATTTTTCATAAAAAGATATTTTGTCAGATTTACAATACAATTCAAAGTGTTGCACAGATTGAAGTTTAGGGTGTGTCGTTACTTGATCTAACAATATTCGTCCCAAACCTTTTCCTTGATACTCTTCATGGATAATAACATCGAATATTAAGGCTTTATAGACAAAATCTGAAAGAACACGTATAAAACCAATGAGTCTATTAGTTTTTTTTTCACATATTCCTATGAGGATGTCTGTGTTTTCGAGCATTACCAACACGTCTTCAAACTTTCGGTTATCTGTCCACCATTCTTGTTGGTATAATTCGTAGAGTTCTATGATTTGTTGTTCATCTAGTGTTGAGATGATTTTGTAATTCATGTATGCTTCATTCCCTTCAAAACATATATATATTTATTTATATAATTCAATTTTAAGGTGTACAAGCCCTTTTTTTGCGATGTTTTACTAAATAACTATTACGCTCTCTCAATTGTGCTTGATGCTGCATAAAAAAGTGGGGGTTAATGCATCCTCTTACTCAATTAAATGGCCCATTTGTTGAATAAAGATCAAACAGCACTCTTCAACTATCCTGACCCTTTAGTTCCGTAAGAAAAAGGTTGCCGCAGCAACCTCCCTTATTGAAGTAAAGTACCTGTAAGTTCAATAACTAAACCTTTGATACTTCCCATAAGCCAATAGAAAACAAAAGGACCATAAGAAGGCACACTATAATATATATCGCCTATCTAACCCTAAATGGTAGTGAAGTTATCAAAAGATAAACAAAAATACCGAAGATTCCTGCTCCACTTACTACTTCACTCTGCTCTTTATCTTGCTCTTTAGTATATAGAATGGACAATATTAATCCTGTTAGAGATAAAAGAATAAGGAAGAGAAACCCTATATCTATGTTCAATTTAATTTTCCTCTCCTATTTTAGATGGATCTCGTTACCACCACTTTTAAAAGCTTATATTATAACTCCTTGTTGAACTATCCTGCCCCTATAGTTGCATAAGAAAAGGAGCTGCTGATCAGCTCCTGGTAATGAAGTAAAGCACCCTTTAGTTCAAGACAAATTGGGGTACGGCAACGATTCGTTCTTTTTTGGGCCACTCACAAAAAGCTAGGGCAAATTCATTTATTTTGTTGAATTTACCTTAACTTTTTTCTTTAGTGTTCACTTACAACAAAGTTGTTTAATTTTAATATTCCATACATTACACCGTTCGTAAATGGGACAGTGTTCAAAAAAATAGTTATTTAATTATCTTCACCCTGTACTCATTTTTACAAAAAATAAATAACAATAAAGTCGATTAAATCTGCTTAAGCTTCAACAATTGCTCCCGATTCTGGAATATTGAAATATGGAAAGGCTGCTTGATTGATTTAACAACGTTGTGCAGTGACAATAAAGTCGTTTAAAAATAAGCTGTTCAAGGCATATTCTTACGTAAGTAATGGTCTCGATTCTTACCATAAAGTTGTTTCATTTTGCACAGTCAACAAGACTGCATGATGCTCATTTAGGAAATATAGTTGTTTGAAAAAACGGTGGAATGCGGATTTCTGTGGTCATTAACCACCTCGAATGTCTGACATATTTTTAGGAAATCTCTTGCATTGAAATTGCTATCGTATTCTAAGTATGGTTCACGTCAAAGTTACGTTTGTGGGGATCATGTAAGACCTACTAAATGGTTGACAGTTGGTCGATGAAGCAGGAAACTTCCGCCTCTTAGGCGGTGGGTAGTTCACCTATTCAAAACAGGTATTGTTTATTTCACCCGAAGCACTATTTTTCCCTTGGATGTCCGATTTTCGATACTCTCATGAGCTTTTGCTACTTCAGATAAATCCAGTACTTCTGTTACATCGACCTTCACTTCGCCACTTGCCACATAAGAAAGGGCTTTTCGTGCTGCTTGTGCAACGATTTTTGGATGGTACACACTTAGTAACTGTAGATTAAATCCAAGGACTGCTTTGCTACTAAACCAAAGTTCATTCGCAGATGGGGTAACGTCTGCTGCTTCACTTGCATTGCCCATGACAACCAATCGTCCTAATGGGGACAAGAGAGATAATCCTGTTGTTCTGGCTTCTCCTCCTACTTGATCAATGACAATATCTATACCACTACCTGCAATAGTTTGTGCGTATTCATCTCGTAAATAAACTTCGTCATAGCCTAAACTTTTGGCATATGCTACTTTTTGTTTGCTTCCTACTACTCCAATCACCCTACCTGCTCCAAGGGCACGGGCCATTTGCCCGATCGCACTTCCTACTCCACCAGCGGCAGCATGTACCAGTACCGTTTCGCCTTTTTGTAAATGTGCCACACTGGATAAAATCATCATCGCGGTCGTTACATTGGATGGATATGTTGCTGCTACTCGCATATCTACAGTTTTTGTTTCTTGATCCAACGGGATAACCAAATCCTCACTCACTTTCACTACCTCTGCATATCCACCACCATTTACAATTGTTAGAGCTGCAACAGGTTGACCTACTCTTACTCCCGTTACTCCTTCACCGATTTCTCGAATTGTTCCAGATACCTCAATTCCCGGAACAAATGGAAGCGCTAAATCCTCTACAACACCTTTACGAAATAATACCTCCGCATAGTTAACACCTGCATAAGCAACATCAATTGTTACTTCTCCAATCCCAGGTTGTGGAGTTGCTACTTCTTTCTGTGTAAGTACGGATGCTTCTCCAAATTGTGGAATGATAATAGCCTTCATTTTTTCTCTTTCCCCTTTCGCTTGCCTGATAATTACTAGGCATTTTTTGTTTATTTTCTTATCAATGATTTTATTCTAATAGCTACCAATATTATTACGAGTTTTTCATTATACTAGTATTTCAGTAACACCATAAGGAGAGAAATCTGGATGGAAAACAGAAATATAAAAGTGCTTGGGGAGTTTTTAAAGTCACGACGAGCAAAGATTTCTCCTGATGGGCTACATGTTTCGACTGGAATGAGAAAACGAATTTTTTAAATAGAAGCATTATAAACCAGAGCTGAATTTCTCCTAACTGGCCCTAAATATGATTGTTGGCTGCCTACACCTAAAATGTTTTTAATGGTTCTTCAACGGAGTAACATTCTTACACCTATGTTAGTTCGAATTTTTTTACGTACTATCATGCCTTTATTGTCACTTTAAGAGGTAATTTGCGCTTATTTTAAGTGTTATTTTAAGATGCCTCATATTCCCCAACCCTTATTTCAATAAATTTACATTTACCATTTTACGCTAATTCTGTTAAAAAACATATCCCTTATGGAACTATCCTGCCCCGTTAGTTCCATAAGAAAAAGCTGCCTTAAAGACAGCTCCGATCTTCAGCTAACGCACCTGTTACTTTAAGTACAATTCTTCACAATCTTCTTCGATAGTCGAACTAGGAAAGAGCATTGCTTTATTTAAGGCATCGCCTCCTTTTATTTCAAAAAGAATAAAAGATAAACTTAGTCTATTCGTATTTTTATTAGTGTCTAATTATTAAATTGTTCTAACTTTTGTGGTTTTGCCCAGATTAAATAAAGATATCCTAAAATCCCACGTTCATGCTTCTTAATTATCAAATTGGATTGCTTAACTATTTCTAAGATATCTCGATTTTGATGGCATCCAATAGCATTAACTGCAGCCTTATCAAGTTTCTTTTGAATCCAAGCCAGGGGTGGGACGGAAAAGAGCCCATGTTCCAAAAGTAATATCTGTCCATCTTCTTTACACCATTTATTAAAAAGGTTTAAAACATGTACTGGATTTTCATAACCGCAAAAAGAACCGGATGAAACAATTGTATCAAAGGAATTATCAGGAAAATCAAGGCATTCAACATCAGATAAAATAAATTTGGCTTTTACCCCATATTTTTTTGCAGATTCTTTAGCATGTTCAATCATTTTGGGGCTGAAATCTACTCCTAAATATTCTATACCTTTTGGATAGAAGGAAAAATTCATTCCAGCCCCAACAGCCACTTCTAAAGTCTTTCCTTTAACCGATTGGAAAATTTGCTTTCTCCATTTATTTTGCTCTTGTTTTTTAAGCTCTTTTGAATATTTGGCAGCTTGTTTATTAAACTTTTGGATTAATTGCTCTTTCTTCATAAGCCAATTCACTTCCTGATACTATAAATTTCGCATCATCTATTATTATACCAATTTAATATTTTTTCCATATTTCACCATCCGGTTTGTAATCTTGGGTGAATTCTTGTTGAACTAACCTGCCCCGATAGTTGCATAAAGAAAAAGCTGCCTTAAAGACAGCTCCGATCTTCAGCTAACGCACCTGTTTGTTAATTAAGGGTAGTTTTTCACTTGAATTTGAATGTATGATTATATATATATCGGACATTCAGATTGCCGCCAATTGGCGGCCTTCTTATGACGCTACGCACCCGTTGCCAATTATTCATTCCTTCGAAATACTGATTATTTCATATAGATTACTACAAGCATCCATAAAGCCAAAGCACCAACGATAGCAAGTGCTATACGCGTAGATAGTATCCGTACTTCAAAGTCGGTTTTCTTGGATGGTTCAGGATATGCAATTACGTAAATTCCCTTTAATAGTGCGAGCCATGCAATGACTGTGGTGAATCCCTGCCAGTTTAATGCCCATACATTATGCAGGATAACAGTGCCTAATCCTAGGAAAATCGATAGAAAGCCATACATAATCCCAAATCCTCTGTCCTCGACCACTAATTTTTTCAGTTCACGTAGTACTGATGGACGTACGAAAAGTATTCCCGATACGACAACCGTCATCCATCCCCAAAACAGCCCTAAAAAGGCACTTACTTCCATTATTTATCTCACTCCTTTCAATATATTTATATTTTTTCTAGTTTGAAAGTATGATTATTGTAATGATCGTACATTAAAAAGGCCGCCAATTGGCGGCCTTTTTATGGCGCTAACGCACCTGTTAGTTTAAGTATGATACTTCACATATTAAAAAATTTAATCTCTATCTAAATTATATTAATGTCTTAATTGCCCACTAACACATTAAACGAACAAATAAAAAACATCCTCTCTTAATAGAAACGTGATAAAAAACAGTAAACTTTTCTATTACGATGTTATTCCTCAATCTTAAACCAAGGACCTGAAGCTTGAATTATATTCCAAAGTTTTTCAGGAAGCTCAAGCTCGCTTACTTTTGACGTCTTAATGGCTGTCTCAATTTCAGCTACTTTTCCAGTCTGAACCTTTTCTACCCAGTCTGGATTCATGATTAACGTATGACCAATCGCTGCTAGGGATAGACCCTTATCTAATGCTGTTGAAACGTCATCCGGAGTTACCATAGAACCAGCAGCCATTACAGGAACTCTGCCGTTTACATGTTCAACAATTAATTCAAGATATGTTTTTTCATCTTTACTATTTACGGGCTTTGAGGATAGGGCATTAGCCAACGAAGCATGTACATAATCAACATCTGCTTCAATAAGACGATTAATTAATTCATAGGTATCCTTCATTTTCAAACCGCCTTCTTGGTGTTCGTCAGGAGATATTCTGTATCCTAAAATAAACGGTTTTGTTGCACGGTTTTCAATCACCTTTTTCACTTCTTGAACGATTGCCAGTGGGAAACGCATGCGATTTTCTAATGATCCTCCCCATTGGTCTTCTCGTCTGTTGAAGTAAGGTGAGAAGAAGTTTTGCATTAAAAACCCATGAGCACCATGAAGTTCAACGCCATCAAAACCTGCTTCAATTGCTCTTCTTGTTGTTTCTCCAAATGCATGGATGATATCTAAAATTTCCTCGTGTGAAAGTTCTCTAGGCAAAACTGAAGGAGCAAATCCAGTAGCTTCAGTCTCTAAAGCGCTGGAACTAACAACCTCACCATTTGGAACATGATCTGGTAGGGCTTTGTTACCTGCATGGAAAATTTGAAGGACCGCAGGAGCTCCGCCACTTTTCGCGGCCTCAGCTAATTTACGTAAGCCCGGCATAAATTTATCGTCATAAGCTGCGAATTCATTTGTAAAACCGATCCCGTTTGGAGTCACATGTGTACAACCTGTAATCACAAGTCCTACTCCGTTTACTCTTTTTTTGTAATAGGTTAATTCCTCATTTGAAACCGTGTAATCATCATTACTGGACCAAGTTGTCATTGGTGCCATAACCACTCTATTATTAAGGGTAATCCCGTTTTTAAATGTAAAAGATTTAAATAAGTTGCTATATTTTTCGTTCATTTTTTAACCTCTTTCTGAATTGATCAAACATTGTTAGTTTGTCGTATTTTGTAAAGGGTGATTAACCCTTCATGTATTTTAAATGGTGCAAGAATAGGTTAATCCCTAGAGAGCACTCTAACGCAAGTTTTTTTTTATTTTTACTTTCGATAAAAACACGATGTAGAAAGTTGTCTGTACGAGGTTTATCCAAAAGATGCAAATGAAAAAACACCTGGCTCCTTAATTTCTAAGAGAAACAGTCTCCTACTTCATTTTCATAAAAATTTATTTTATTATCCAAATGCTCTAAACTTTGACGAATCTTCTCCAATTCTTCCACTACTTTTTTGCGATGCTTTTTAAGCAGAGCTAACCTTTCCTCCATTGTTTTATCCCCCATATGCCCCCACATGGCAAATCGTTTCATGTCTTTTAGTGACATCCCTGTATTTTTTAGGTGGAGCAAGGATTCAATCCATAATTTATTTTCATCCGAGTAGATTCTGACATTGTTATCGTCTCTATTTACTTTTATTAACCCTTCTTTTTCATAAAACCTCAATGTATGTTCGCTTAACCCAACTATTTTAGAAAATTCCCCAATAGAATATGTCAATATAACCGCCTCCATTAAATCTGATATGTCTATTTCTTCTTTCTTTTTTAATTTGTGACATAAAGAAAGAATAATACTTAGAGCTTACTCTAAGTCAAAAAATTGTAATTCTTCTGCATATGACGATTAACGATCTTTTAGATTTACTTCGTTAAAAAATTTTAAAAAGGAGACATAAAGAGTAGAATAAAAAAAAGCCACTTATTTATTAAGGGTTCCGTTTTGAAGTGGTTTTTCGAATTTATAAACAAAAATGACAGATGTTTTGACTTCGTTATTGGCATTTTAAAAAAGCAAACTCACCGAAGTTTTGGTGAGTTTGCTTTTTATAGCTATCCGGTTCTTTATGCAACTAAACTGCCCCTTTAGTTCCATAAGATAAAGCTGCCTTAAGACAAGACAGCTTCGATCTTAAGCTAACGCACGTTGAATGGCTATTCAAGTAATAACTCGGACTTAAATACGATTACAGCATTTCCCGCAATCCTTACTTCCTCTGGTTCCTGATTACAAATTTTCACTTGAACATCAATGACACCCGCCCGGTTTATAGCTTCGCCCTGCACTGCTTTAAAACTAAATAAAGTATTATCATGTTTGACAAGTCCATGGTGTATTAAGTATGCGCCTAAAGGGCCGTTCGCATTACCTGTAACAGGGTCTTCGTTAATACCAATTGCTGGAGCAAACATTCTTCCATGAATTAAGATTTCAGAGTAGGGAGCATTCATCGTAAACACATAGAAACCATTGCAATTAATTAATCCACTGACTTTTGTTAGTAAATCCATATTAGGGTTTAATCGGTGAAGAAGTTCCGAATTTTTAATTCCAATCATCACCTTGGAATGCCCGGTAGAAACGATTTGTACGGGACAATCTTCTAATAAATCATTTTCACTAATATTGAAAGCTGTAAATATGTTTTCTAAAGCTAGACCATCAATCACCGCATCAAAACTTATACTCCCCTGCGTCATTATAATTTTGTAATCATTATCTTCATTAATCACATCGACTGGTAAAATGCCGGCACCAGTTTTATGAAAAACTTTACCTGTATTTAAACTATTTTCAACTGCACGAGCATAGTGAGCAGCAATCGTCGCATGTCCACAGATGGGAACCTCATGAGTAGGCGTAAAAAAACGAATATGTACATCAGATTCGCTATTGTCTGATTTAAATATAAATGCCGTTTCCGAATTGTTAAGCTCTCTAGCAATCCTCTGCATCTCACCTGAAGATAAACCATCTGCATTTGTAATTACACCAGCAGGATTACCTGATAATTTTTCTTTCGTAAATGAATCAATTTGATATAATCGGTACTTTCTTGCCATGCCATTTCCCACCTTTAATATAGTGAATTTCCGGTCCTTTATACTATCTATAATTCTTATTATATTAATAATTACCCCATTAGCTCCAAAAAAAAAAGAGTGATCGTCACAGCTCTTTAAAGAACTATTGCACCTGTTAGTTCCCTAATGAAAAGGTTGCTTCAGCAACCTCCCTTATTGATGTAAAGCACGCCTTAGCTTAACAAACAATTTAATGATGTGAATTATTTACCTTGTACCTTTTTCCAAGCGAAAACCCAGCAGCTAATAAAGATACTATCGCTAAACCAACTCCAATAATCATAGAATAGTCGAAATAATTTTTAAGTGCCATACCACTAGAAATAGCTACAATAAACAAAAGTAAAAAGAAAATCGTATAATTCTTTTTCATAATTCCTCACCACCTTTATGATATTACAAAAAAAAGCAAATAAATTGTTGAACTAACCTGTGCCTATAGTTAAGGGGGTTTAACTTCATTTTTCGAATGTACGATAATGGGAAGTATCATACATTAAGAAAGCCGTCAATTGGCGGCCTTCTCATGGCGCTAACGCACCCTTTAGTTTAAGTACAATGTTTCACAAACCTACTCAATTATCACTTCATTTATTACATGAATGCTGCCCGTCTATATGAGAGCAAGAGATGACTCTTCCACAAATTCTGTTTATTCTCTTGCTCCAGCTTATATATATCTTGATGATTTCACTCAAAAGAATGCAAGACATCGCTTCTCTTTCTCTCCTCAACCACCAACAAAGAATGATACGGAGTCTTACTCGGAATATTTGAATGCCCATCATGAATTTGATCAAAGAAACAAGTATATCGAAGGACTTGATGTAACAATAATAATACAATAAAAAACAATATAAATTTATTGTAAAACGATAAATCATATGATAAAATCATGTTGTCATTAAATAAGTGAGGTATTTAAAATGAATGTTAAACGAGGTTCAACCACTTTCTTAAAGGTAATTATTTTTCTGGTTGGAATTGCAGTTCTTGCATTGTGCATATTTTTGGTGCCTAAGATCGGGAATTTTGCTGGGGAATTGTATCCAGATATTGCTTATATGAAATCTCTCGTTTTAATCGATATGTACGTGGCAGCGATTCCTTTTTATTTCGCTCTTTATCAAGCTTTTAAACTTTTAAGCTATATTGATAAGAACCAAGCGTTCTCGGAATTATCGGTAAAGGCTTTAAAGAATATAAAGCACTGTGCCATCACGATCAGTACCTTGTACCTGTTAGGTATGCCACTCTACTATCTCATGGCGAAAAGAGTTGACCCTCCAAGTTTCATACCAATCGGATTGGTCATTATTTTCGCCTCAATGGTGATCGCCGTTTTTGCTGCTGTTCTCCAAAGACTTTTACAAGAAGCTATTAATATAAAATCAGAAAATGATTTAACGATCTGAGGTGAATATCATGGCGATTATCATCAATATTGATGTGATGTTGGCAAAAAGGAAAATGAGCGTAACAGTACTTTCGGAGAGGGTTGGAATTACTATGGCGAATCTCTCCATTCTGAAAAATGGAAAAGCAAAAGCGGTTCGTTATTCTACATTAGAAGCGATATGTAAGACTTTGGATTGTCAGCCAGGTGATATTTTGGAGTACAAGGGCAACGAAGACACTCAATGAAACAGACAACAACTTTCTTCAACCAACGGGATTAGATAGTGAAATTAAGATGAAGGGATAGCTATTAAGCTATCCCTTCTCTGCGTTTATAATTGATATTTAATTAGAGAATTGCATTGATATTAGTGACAAAAAATGTGATGTGATTTGCATTGTTTGCACCTCAAAAGGGAAGCCGTTAGCCGCAGCCATCCCTTCTTTAATATAAGCACCCGTTAATTTAGATAAGATAAAAACAAAAAGGCTTATATTCCAAAGTGTATCATGTATTTATTTTCCTCTTTAGCCTGAAATATTTTAGAAGCTAACTCATTAAGTTCAGCAGATTTTTTATACATCGTTGAAGATGTAATCACATCATAAAACATTGATAAAGAATCAGGTGGAATAATTGTAATTCCCCAGTAAGCTAACCCAAACTCTGTGCGTTCAAGCGAATGAAAGTAGGTTCTCATAATAGATAAATGCTCATTTAAGTGATTAATAATTTCATCATCAACAGAAATACATTTATATTTTTGTGGTTCATAAGCAATATTTCTTTTCAGATTTTCGATATTATCAATTATTCCAAAATCATGAACAGGCATTATTATCGACCTCCTGATACATAGTATAATGCTTATTGCACTAAACTGCCCCGTTAGTTAATAAAGGGTACTTTTTTACTTTAATTTGTATGTATGATTTTGTTAAGAATCGTAATTTTAGATTACAGGAACTCTTTAACCCATATTTTCCAACAAAAAAAACCTGAATATGACCGATCTTGGCCAAATTTAGGGTTTTGTTCGTTTGGTAACTTCCGTTAATTAGATGTTATGTCGACTGGGGTTGTATTGATTTTTCATTTTAAATTAATCTCTCAAAGTATGATAAAAGTTATACTAGATACTAATATAAAAGTTACTAATAAGAATATTGCAATACTATACTTAGACCTCTTTGGAGCACTTTTAGCATTTAAGAAAAATATGGTTAATATTATCATGATTATTAAAAAAAATTGTTGTGCAGAAGACATACAAACCCTCCTTATCTTGGTGTTACGATTTAACGAATGCGAATAATGGTTGTTTTGAGAAGAAACTCCACCTTCGAGAAAGTGTTCTTTTACGTATGGTAGCAAGAATGCTATACCGCCCATTCCGGAATATATGCTAAGAAAAATTCCAATATTAAAAGTCGATTTCTAGAACTAATGCACCCTTTAGTTTAAGTGTAATTCTTCACAATATTGTTGTTGGAAAAAGCGATCTCCATCTTGAAGGATTGCACGATATTTAATAATAATCAATAACCTTTTGTGCACAGGGTTGCAAAATAACCTGTTTGAGGACGGAACAGGCAGCCGTAGCCCACCGCTATGGCTTTTTTTTCTTTCAAGTTTTTTTGGCTGTACTTTCTGCCTTTCTCATCACCCATTACAAACAGAGTACGTGCATAATAAATTCCCGTTTGGCTTGCCCGTACTGCCACTCAAACGTAGTCTCCTTATCCTCGTCGTAGTATTTTTTATATACTCGATGGAGTCTTTCCTTGGATGTTTAGCTACATAATCCGGCTCCTGAAAAATAAACATATACTGAATGATACTTTTGACCAGATTAGAAAGGAGAAATCAGCTTTGACAAAATATCGAATCATGTCCTTTGATGGAGGCGGCACCTTAGGTGCTTTAAGTTTACAACTTTTGAACAGACTGGCTCAGCAAAACCCAAAATTAATTAGTCGAACCAATGTTTTTTCGGGAAATTCAATCGGTTCATTCACTGCCCTTGCGTTAGCAAGTGGAAGATCGCCGAAGGAGACACTCCAGTTTTTTAAGGATAAAATCCTGCCGGCATTCAGCGTTTCCCGACCAGGCGGACCTGTTTTTAACCAACAATTACCATATTCCAGTTTCATTAAAGCGGTACAAACATTTTTTCCACCAGATCTTCTCCTCAAAGACTTAAAAAGACGAATTGTTGTCCCTGCATTTCATTTATTCTCACCTGAGCTGAATCGTTGGACTCCTGTGTTATTCCACAACTTTCCTGGCTCTCCCTATTTAAATGAGAAAGCGAGTGATGTAATACTACGGAGCAGTGGTGCTCCCGCGACGCAACGAGCCTATCAAAACTACGTGGATGGGTATACAGTAGCAACTAACCCCAGTACAGCCAGTATCGCGTTTGCAGTGGGGAAAGCCAAACAGCCGTTGGATCAAATTGCGGTATTATCCATTGGAACAGGTGAAGAGCCGACTCAATTAAGAAGAGATACGAAGGGGTGGGGGATGGTGAGTGCAGATAACATACGCCCCGAAAATATGAAGAACCTTCCCCCAAATTGGGGAGTTCTTTGGGACCGATCGCCCAATGAACCCTTACTGCCATTTCTTCAGATAGTCGCTAGTGGATCCGGCTACTATGAATCCATGGTCAGTTCTCAGCTTCTAGGAAATCGTTTTTTTCGGTTAAATCCACGGATCCCTAATTTATCCAAAACGGACCCTTCTGTGGTTCCCACTGTCATTTCAATTGCTAACAAAACAAATTTACAACCTGCAGTTCAATTTATAGAGAAAAACTGGAATTAATAAAATTATCCCATAAATCTGATTGAATTTTTGTTTTTATTGCAAGCATTTGGATTTTTTATAAAAAAACAGCCAGAACCTGGCTGTTTTTATTTATTTATTCAGTTCTTCTTCAACTATACTGCCCCGATAGTTGCATAAAGAAAAAGCTGCCTTAAAGACAACTCCGATCGATCTTCAACTAAAGCACCCGTTAGTTCTATAAGAAAAAGGCTGCAAACGCAACCTTCCTTATTGAGAACCTGTTAGGTGAAAATGGATTGTACTTTTAAAGCAACTTCTTTCGGTTTAACGTCAAGGAGTGATAGTTTTTCTATATCTACCCATATTGGCAAATATGTACCTCTATCTCTATTTTCATTGGTGTATTCTTACCTTGTCCAGTACCAAAAGTTCCTTCGATAATTTCAGCTAAGAAAAAGTAATGTGTGCCGTTAAACTCAACCTTTGCAAAGCACTCATTAACGTTGACTTTTACACCTAATTCCTCAAAGGCTTCTCTTTTTGCCCCTGTTTCAGGATTTTCACCTTCTTCAATTCCACCACCAGGAAAAACATAGTAAACAGAACCGTTCCTAATTCTTTTAATCAGTCCAACCATGTTATTTTCTACAAGCACAACCGAACCTCTATCTCTCACACATTACCCTCCCTTATTGCATGCACTTTATTGAATTAACCTGCCCCCAAAAAAAAAACTGCCTTAAAGACAGCTCCGATCTTCAGCTAACGCAACCGTTAGTTATATAAGGCTTAGTGTATAGTTGACACAAACTGTGCAATAGGAGGAGAAAGCCTCTGACGGGATTCGGTAAGCATAGGCTATGGATGAACACGCTTCCCTACGGATATTCACCGGCATGATTTACACCTGCCTCAGATTATTTGCTTTTCGGAGCTTCTGAAACCCTTACCTTGCGACCCGGTGGCTTCAATGTGGTTCCTGTGCTCTTCCCTTCTAGAGCTACAGATGAGTTTTAATTTCACTTAATCACTGTCTTAATTTATTTTAAATTCTATGTATATAACTCTTAACAATATCAAAACCTATGACTAGCAACACATTACATTCATAGGAGCTGACAACATGGCTAGAAATAACAACAGTAATCAATTAGTAGTTAATGGTGCAGAGCAAGCTCTAGAACAAATGAAATACGAAATCGCTAGTGAATTCGGTGTTACACTTGGCGCTGATACAACATCTCGTGCAAACGGATCTGTTGGTGGAGAAATTACAAAACGTTTAGTGCAAATGGCTGAACAACAATTAGGCGGAAGAACTCGTTAATCGAAATCATATGTAATGTTAGGGATAGTGATTGGACTATCCCTATTTATAATTTTACAAATTTTTAAAAAAAGAAATAGAAACATCAGTAGCTGTTATTTTGCTACGTCACAGTACGAATACACTGTGTTTGTGGAACTAACCTGCCCCGTTAGAGTTCAATAAGAAAGATGCCAAAGCAACACCCTGTTATTGAAGTAAAGCACCCTTTAGTTCTATAAGAAAAGCGATTCTTATTAAAGAATCGCGCCCTATTACGGAAGATTAATTTAATATATTTATAAGGATTAAGTAAATATAATTTACTTTGTTAAAATTAATCTTTATATCATCACCAACTCCTAGCAAGCAGTCTTGCCGGTCTTTAACCGGAGCAAAAATCATTACATATTCGTCATCTTCACCTGCTACTTCAGACTTACTAAAAATGGGTTCAACTTTTTCACCAGCTGATTTTAAAAATACACCAGATTTTTTATACTCAACACTATAACCGTGTTCTTTACCATGTTTCCTTGAATTAAGGAGTTTATGTTCCAGTTTGCTTAATACTTTGTATTTCAACCCACTCTCATCTGTTAGGAGTTTCGTGTCAGATTTAGTAACGACAATTCTTGTTTCTAATGGTGAAAACTCTACCCTTTTAATCTTGTATGTTTTATTTTCCGAAATTGAATTCCTTATTTATTTTTACTGTTACTCTTTCTAGGATTGCCGTTTGATCAAGCATGAAACCGAGTGGCCATATTGTTTTTACTTTACGAGTCTCGTGGTCATCATATATTGTTAAATTTTTTTATTTCTAAACGAATATCTTGTCCTTCATATTCTTTTATTGATTCAAACTGCAACTTCAGCTATGAATCATATCTTTAAAATTGCAAAGGACCGATTTTTGCTTCTACATGCTTTACAATTTCTGCTGAATGAACCAGTTCCGCAGCTGTACGCATGTCTTTGTATAAAATTCTGTCCTGCTCAAGGCGAGGCACATATTTTCTAAACAAATCGCAGGCTGCAGTCGTTCCTGTTCCAGGCTGTAACGGCTGATGGAATTCAATCCCCTGGCAGCTGCACATCCATTCGATCCCAATCACTTTTTCAGTATTGGCGATTACTTTCAGTGCCTTTAAAGCTGCAGATGTCCCCATGCTTACATGATCTTCCTGACCCCCGGTTGTCGGAATGGAATCCACAGACGACGGATGTGAATAAACCTTATTGTTAGAAACCAATGACGCCGCGACATATTGAGGAATCATATAGCCCGAGTTAAGCCCACTTTGCTCGATCAAATACGGGGGCAGCTCGCTATGCTGAGGCGAGACGAGTCTAAAAATCCTTCGTTCAGAAATATTGGCCAATTCAGATAGAGAGATTGCCAGAAAGTCCATGGCTAAGGCTATCGCTTCTCCATGACAATTGGAAGAGGATATCGCTCTTGCACCCTCTTGATCATCAAACACCAACGGATTATCTGAGGCTGAATTCATTTCTCTCTCCACAATCGTCCGAACGTAATCAACAGCGTCTTTACAAGCTCCATGCACTTGTGGAATGGATCTAATACTAAGAGCATCTTGTGTGCGGTAATCTTTAAATTTTTCCGTGATCTCACTGTTTTCTATCAGCTTATGAATATTATCAGTTGTCTTTTTTTGTCCAGGATGACGTTTTACTTTACTAATTTTGGGATCAAAGGCATAGTATGTACCTTTCAGCGCCTCAAAACTGATTATCGAAACAATGTCTGCCGCCTTAAGAACATTAATGGCATCATAAACGGCCAGAGCGCCAATTGCAGTCATATCTACCGTGCCATTAATCAAAGAAAGCCCTTCCTTTTCATGCAGTTCGATTGGCTTGATTCCGGCCTTCTTCAAAGCCGTCTCGCCATCTGTTAGTACGCCCTGATTATAGGCCTCACCCATACCCAAAAGGACCAAACTGATATGTGCCTGATGATTTAAGTAACCTAGGGAACCTTCTCGAGGGACGAATGGTATGACATCTTTATTCACCATCTCTGCTAATCTCTCTACCGTTTCAAGTCTTACACCAGAATAACCAAGGGATAAATTTTTGATCATCATCACCATAATTGCCCTTACTATTTCCTTCTCCAACGGATCGCCCATACCGCAAGCATGACTCATAATTATATTTTTTTGCAATTCTCTCGAATCAGAGGCTGAAATTTTTATTTTTGAATTCTCTCCTACTCCGGTCGTAATTCCGTATATGACTCGCTCTTCCTCGACAAAACGCTCGACTATATCCCTTCCTTGGCTAATTCTTTTCTTTACACTCATAGACAGCTCCAAAGGGGCATGATGCCTTGCTACTGAAATCAAATCCCCGATACTAAAATCATCTTCAGTTATCATTACTTTTTCTTGTGTTTTCATAATAAACTCATCTCCTATATTGTGTAGCTTGACAAAACATTAACTTTTATAATGTTTAAGCCTTTGGATTAGTAAAATTTCGCAACGAGACCTCTCTTTCGAGAATTGGAGAGGTACTCCTTTTTTCATGTCAATTAATCTTCTTATGGTTCAAGGGGTTTAAGTTTGAATTTGAATTACTTGCTTCATTAAAAGGATTACTTGCCTCGCTTAAAGAGAGTGACTTTGTCTCCGGTGCCCAGGCAATCGAAATGATAGTACCAATTAACAGAATAGCCGTCATTCCAATCATCGAGGCATCCAACCCTATAGTGTTCATACTAAGGGGCAGGAGGAATGTCCCGATAGCAGAACCAATTCGGCTGAACGCTGTCACAAAACCAACCCCAGATGCGCGAATTTCGGTTGGGAAAAGTTCGGCCGGATATGTTAGCGTAAGATTTGAATTTGCTGATAATATAAAAGTAAAAGCCAGAAAAATCGGAATTACTAAAAGTTTAGGTTCGTGAAAAATGCTAAGCATAAGCAAGCAGACAGTCAGGATTGCAAACGTACTAATCGTGAAACCTCTTCGAGAAAATTTCTCCATAAGCCAAAGACCAGCAACCGAACCCAAGATTAGGAATATGTTTAACCACAAGTCTACAGTGAAGTTTTCTGCTAAACCCATACTTTTTAAGATAGACGGTAGGAATGTGTAGATGGCAAAGTACGGAATGACAATACAGACATAAAATAGACTTCCAAAAGCTGTTCGCTTCCTAAATTTTTTGTTAAAAAGAGCACGAAAGCCATTTTTATTTTGAGTCTCAATAATAGTTTCGTCGATTTCCGCATTAGGCCCGATATACTTCTTTACGATATGGCGTGCTTCATCAATACGTCCCATGCTGATGAGCCATTGTGGTGATTCAGGCGTTCCGATTCGCAGTAGCAGCACAATGAATGCAGGGATTGCAGCACTAGCAAGCATCCAACGCCATGATTCCGGACCAGCTTGTCCTAAATAATATCCGACAATGGTTGCAGAGACGTAACCAACCGTCCAGAGCACATTTAGAGAAGCCAGTAAGAACCCCCTATACTTTCTAGGCGCGAACTCGGCAAGTAAAGTCGATCCGACTGCATAATCGCCTCCGAGAGCAAAACCTATCAGTAACCGCAAAATTAACAACTCTACGGGACCATCCACAAATAGTTGCAGCAACGAAGCTATAGTGACCAATAAAAAGTTAAGCAGGAATATTTTCTGTCTGCCTATGCGGTCAGATAACCCTCCAAGTACTAGACTACCGAAAAAGAGTCCGATCAAAGCAGAACTTCCAATTAGTCCTACCCACATCGAATTGAGTTCCATTTGTGGGCTAAGGAGAGTAAGAGCCACTCCTATAATCCCAAGAGCATACCCATCAGAGAAATTTGAGCCAAAAGTAAGCGCTGTAATTTTCATATGGAACTTGTTAAGTGGAGCGTCATCCATCTTAAATTTTTGTTCGGTCATAAGCGTCTTTCCCCTTTTCAATATTTGATTTTTGGGACACTTCCTACTTCTCTAGTTTAGAGAAGGAAAGCGATTGAAAACAGACGTCTATTTTTTGAATTTTTCTAATTTTTTTCGAATTTAAAGTGTAATGTAAAACGCTTACATTTGAAAACTATAATTATTTTAGATTTCTATACTTTTTTACGATTTCTAAATGAACGGGGGGTTGTACCGGTTTTTTCCTTAAAAATTTTGCTAAAGTAATTTGCATTTATAAATCCTGTTTTATTTGCTACATCTTGAATCGAGAGTTTTGTATCTATCAATAGACGCTGCGCTTCGTTTATCCGTGTCTTTGTTAATAGCTGTCGGAACGAGCTTCCTTGTTTTTTTGTTAAGAGCGAGCTAAAATACGCTGCGCTTCTGTTTACTTGGTTCGCAACGTCCTCAAGCCTTAGCTCAGGGTTAGTAAAATTCTCCTCAATGTACCGGATGGCCTGCTCAATCACATTTGTACGAGCGTTTTCTTGATTGTTATTTGCCCGATCAAGAACTTCATATAAGAACAGCAATAACTCCTGGACGATCCGATATAGAATCGGATTGTATAGGATGGATTCAAATACTTGATGATAACGTCTCTCAAGCATCCCTTCGTCAAGGTAAAATGACTTCATGAAGCGTCGGACTTGGGCTAATAAGCTTGTTAACCGGGTTCGCAATAAACCTGGCTCGGGATAGGGATCTTCCTTATTCAAAAATTCTTTATACATCCACTGCTTAATTTTGTCCCTGTCACCTTCGTTCAGCATGTCAATCCATTCGCGCTGTTCAGACGGGGTTAAAAACGGATCGATCATAACCCAGTTCACCTTATCCTCAATGACCGAAAGCTGCCGATATCCTTTGAAAAAACGAATTTCTAGCGCTTGCTTCGCATGAAGATATTTTTCATTTAACGAAAGCAACGGGTCATTAGTATCATATAAAACTAGTGACATGGGCTCCGAAAACTGCTCTTCCCATTCGGTTAGAATCCGATTGCCTATGTGCTTTAATTGTTTGAGTGGCTGTGGCTGCTGGTTATCGAATGAAAAAACAGAAACGATCATGTCGCTTAGCGGCAATACAACCGGTCGGTTCTTAAATGGATATTCTTGTAAAAAAGATAGCAGTATAGGTTGTTTCTTCGAATTTTCCAACTGCATCAGCATTAATCGGAAATTGGCGCCTAACGTTTCTTGATGCACGAATAGAGAACTGTAAGATACGGAAGGAACCTCAATTTGAGCCGATGGCTCTCGTTTCTCCTCAGTTTTTGAAACGGCCTTGCAGCACTGGGTTAATACTCGTTTGATATGGTCAGGCGACTGAGGTTTTACCCATAGATCATAGGCATGAAGCTCGATGCCTTGAAGCGCACGTTCAAATGTGGCTTCAGCCGTCATGACGATGACCTTTTGTATGTACCGTTTGGTCAGCTCCTTAAAGCTGTCCCACGTATCCTTTGGAATCATATCGAGTTCAATACAAACAACATCTGGTACTTCGGCCTCTATTAGATGAAATACCTCAGATACTGAGCCTGCTAATAGAATGTGATCAAATGGAATCGAAAACGAAGAAACTAGCCAGCCAATCCCTGTTCGTTCATTTTGATCGCGATCAGCAATTAACAATTTAACCATACAGGTACTCCCTTAATGATAGATTTCTTCTTATTAATTATCGCCAAACCAAGCTTATTTTCATCACTACAGTGTCTATCAGATTAAGGGTTCTGGTGCTATCATTACATGAATGCTGTACTGTTAGTACGAATTTAAGCACGATTAAAAGTTCCCTTCATACTCTATAATTACCAGACAGGTCTTAACCTCGATGATAGTTTATCTTCATTTTCTTCATAAACTAATTTTGTTAAATCTTCTTTGAGCATTTGCAGGCGTTCAGCACCTATGATTTCAATCCAACGTTGCTCAATCTCAGTTAGTATCTTCTCTTTTGCTTTCACTACTAACCAACCTCGTTCGGTCAAAACAATAATTTTTCCTCTCTTATCAGTGGGATGAGCTTTGCGCATTACATAGCCACTTTTCTCAAGATAATCCACCATTTTACTCACAGCTTGCTTTGTAATTCCTAGATATTCGGCTAGTTCTATACCTGTTGCTCCATTGGGAGTGATGCATTTAAACATAAAACCATGTGCAGGTCTAATATCTCCAAATCCAAATTCACTCAATCTGTCATGTAATTCATTAATTGATGTACTAAAGGATAATGATAAAAGTGATGTAAGATCCAATTCACTAAATACTTCATGATTCATACATAAAACCTCCTTAAATAAAGTCAATCAGGTTGACTTTATTTAAAATTCATTGTACTATACGCAATGTAGTCAATCAAGTTGACTATAGTTTAATTATAAAAGAAATAGGATTCACCGAAACAAAATTAATACATTATGGAGGGTTCTCATGGCTAACATCGTTAAAATTAGAGCAAGTGTATTTGCACCGTATGCTTGGTTGGAACCTATTAAAGATCCTGCAACAGAAAAGATATTCGAATACACTGGTGATGCACGTGAATTTACACCAAACGCTGTAAACACTATGCGGTCAAGATTAGAGCAAGAAGTGATTATTGATTTTTATAAAAAAGAAATTTTCACATATACAAATGCTTGTATCGTAACTGTAAAAGTTACAAATCCAGATGGTTCTATTGATTATAAAAAAGGAAAAACAAGTACAGAAAATATTGTATGTACTAATGTTGTGTGGGGCACTGATGAAGTTTCTTTTGAAATGAGGGCAAGTGCAAGCAATCCTTTAAATGCAGCAGCACCTGCGGCTGATTATTTATTAACTATACATGTTAACAAGAGTGGTGTTTCACAAATTGAAGGTGCACATGATGGGTTCCCCTGCTATGAATTTTATAAACAAATAGATTTTGGTCCATTTGAATTAATATATGCACATGATTTCAGAAAAACTGGTGACACTCCAGCAGCGCTAGCTGGGGAAATGGAATACAGTTTTAAAACGACAATCTAGATATAAATACTAAGTAGAAGTTTACAAGCAGCAAATATTAAAGGAAAAGCAATAATTTATACGAAAGAAATTGCGGCCTGTTTTGCTGAATGGCTCAAAGTTATGAATTACCCAAAATAAAATTAGAATTACAGAGGTGGTTCTTATGACTAACATTGTTAAAGTTAGAGCAAGTGTATTTATTCCAATATCTTGGACTGAACCTAAGAAGGATACTCAAACAGGAAACGTGATTCAATTCGAAGGTGACTCACGTGAATTTACACCATATGCTGTAAACGCTATGCGTTCCAGAATTGAACAAGAAGTAGTTGTAGATTTTTATAAAAAAGAAATCTTCACATTTGCGAATACTGGCATAACAACAGAAAGAATCACAACTCCTGATGGTTCCGTTAATAAAAAAACAGGAAAAGCTAGTACGGAAGGTATTTTGTGCACTGATGTTGTATGGAGGTCAGATGACGTCAAATTTCAAATGAGTGCTAGTGCTAGCAACCCATTAAATGTATATGCACCTCCCGTTGATTATCTATTAACTATACATGTCAAAAAAGATGGTACTATCGATATTCAAGGTGCACATGACGGATTCCCTTGTTATGAATTTTATAAGCAAGTAAACTTTGGTCTGTTTGAAAAGATTCATACACATGACTTCAGAGAAACTGGTGATACAGCTGAAGCTCTAGGTGGAGACATGGAATATAGTTTTAAAAAGATATTGTAAAGACAATAGGATTCCCTTTTTAGTGAATAAATATATAACAACATAAGAGCGAGTAACAGGAGGAAAAGAGAATGACAACAGTTTTATTTGTAAAAGCAAACAATCGCCCCGCAAACCAAGCGGTGAGTGTGAAATTATATGAGGCTTTTTTAGCAAGCTATAAAGAATCACATCCAAATGATACAGTGGTAGAACTTGATTTATACAAGGAAGAGTTGCCATATGTAGGAGCAGATATGATTAACGGTACATTTAAGGCTAGTAGAGGACTTGATTTAACAGCAGAAGAAGCAAAAGCAGTAACTGTTGCTGATAAATATTTAGAACAATTCCTTGCAGCTGATAAAGTTGTGTTTGGATTCCCATTATGGAACTTAACAATTCCGGCTGTACTACACACATATATTGATTATTTAAACCGCGCAGGCAAAACATTTAAATATACGCCAGAAGGTCCAGTAGGTCTGATTGGAGATAAGAAAATTGTATTATTAAACGCAAGTGGCGGTGTATATTCTGAAGGACCAAAAGCTGAAGTAGAAATGGCTGTTAAATATGTAGCAAGTATGATGAGCTTCTTCGGTGTAAAAAATATAGAGAAAGTAGTGATTGAAGGTCACAATCAATTCTCAGATAAAGCAGAAGAAATTATTGCTGCAGGGCTTGAAAAAGCTGTTAAAATAGCAAGTACGTTCTAATTAATACAAAACTTGTCACTCAATATAGCAGTACCAACACTTTTATAGCGGTGGTACTGCTTTTTTATTCGCTTATCTTGCTACTTTTGGAGGAGTTAGAACCCAATTGATGTAATAATTCCATTTTAATCTTATAAAACGATAGAAAGAAGGATTACATTACAATGAAAAGTTGATGGACAAAATATATATAAACTTGATTTCCTTCTTAAACTATTCTGTCCTTTAGCTTAAGTACAATCCTTCAAAATCTCACCAACAAATATCGAATTTTCTTTTAAAATGATCTTCCACAATCTGGCCCGATTGCTGAACAAAAGTAAAAAAGCAAACATTTCATAAATAAGTTATTATTTGTTCTAAAACTAGTATTTTTCTGTTTGGTGATAATTAAATGTATTTACACGATAATTATTTCATTGGAACTACTAAGCAAAATATTTGAATAGTCTGAAAATTATTGGTATAATAGAAAAAAGGTAAAGGAGTTGGTTTCCTATGGAAAAGAATTTGGCTAATACAACACCACAACCTGAAATAAACGTCATGGATTCTGAATTTGCTGAAATGGTGTTAAACAAATCCCTTCTTAATTTCCGAAAAGAGCAAATCCGAAAAGAGATTGACCAGTCATTACAGGATCAAAACAAAGAAGAATTCCTACGATTAACAGAGGAATTGAAAAACATTTCTTAAAATGTTGTTTATAAAATGAACTTAACATATTTGTAACTTTAAGAAGTACGCCAAAACGCCAATCCCATATCTATAAGGGATTGGCGTTTATTTGATTTTTATCGATTAAGCACGATATTATAAATAGGTTATTATTTGTTCCAAAACTCGTCCTTTTCTGAACACACCACTGTTCGTTATGAAAAGGACGTTTTTTATTGCCTTTCTCGTAACAAAACTCTGTTCATTATTCTATGTTTAATAACCTATCTCTTTTTATAAAAATAAGAAAGAGTGATTTGAGTATAATTGATTATTTTTTTGTGCCTTAATCAACTAACGCACCCGTTAGTTCGATAAGAAAAGCGAACCTTATTCAAGAATCGCGCCCTTTAATTGAATAACTAAAATCTGACCTCACTTATAAAATCACTTAATTCTTACTACAGATTCGTACCTACTAATAATACGATATTAAACTGTAAGACTCTAAAAACAAAAGCACTGACTACACACTGCTTTTGTTTACGTATGATATATCTTGTTCTTATGAGTATTTCTTGAAAGATTCTATTATTAGTAATTCGCATAAATCTTCATAACTTATTTGATTAGCATGGGCTTCTTTAGGTAATAAACTAGTTTGCGTCATACCAGGAAGAGAATTCGCTTCAATACAATAAATTACATTATCCTGATCAACAATAAAGTCAATTCTAGAATAGACTTTTAATCCTAATAAATTATGTACTTTTAACGCCGTGTTTTGTAATTCTTCAGCTAGCCTATTTGGAATATTTGCAGGAGATATTTCTTCACTTGCACCTACTTGATACTTACTTTGGTAATCGAAGAAACCTTTCTTAGGAATAATTTCTATAACAGGTAAAGCAGCATTTCCAATTATGCCAACAGAAAACTCTCTACCATCTATTTTTTCTTCAATTAGAATAGTATTTGAAATGTCCTTTATTTCTTCTAATGCTTTATGAAGTTCATCAGAATTATTAAGAATTATCACTCCTATACTAGAACCGTTGTCATTTGGCTTGAAAACTACTGGATAATTAATTTCTGGTAATTCTTTATCGAAATCATAAATATCCCATTTTGGCGTTTTTATCCCATTAAAAGCCATTAATTCTTTTGAAATTACTTTATTCATCGCTAATAGACTGCCCTCATAGGAACTACCAGTATATTGAATACCGTATATATCGAATAAGGCCTGTAATTGTCCATTTTCACCAATTCCACCATGAAGAGCAAGGAAGCAAATATCGGCATCTTGACAAATTTCTAACACATTAGGACCAATTAAAGACTTTTGATTATTTTGCTGTTTTCGTAATACTTCCAAATTAGGTTTTTCTTTAGGCACATTATAAGTATATGTTTCTTTTCTATATTTTTTATAAGCTGATTCAAAATCAGAAACATCTTGTAAACCTTTATAAATATCTAGTATTAATACATCATGATTTTTTGAAACTAAAGCGTTAGAAATTTGAGCACCAGAAGCAAGAGAAACATCCCTTTCATCACTTAATCCGCCTGCTAATACAACTATTCTCATTTTTTCCCTCCTATGACGATTATTTACTATTAATTAAATAGTTTCACCTCATTCATTATATATTAAGAATGGAAATGGAAAAAGTTTCATAAACTCTTATGTCTTATTTCGGATAAACTTTGCACCAGTCCTTCTTGAACTATCTTGCCCTGATAGTTCCATAAAGAAAAAGCTGCCTTAAAGACAGCTCTGATCTTCAGCTAACGCACCCTTTAGTTTAAGTACACTTCTTCACAAACTTGTCCTTTTTCACATTTCTTTAATTACAGGAATGCTGCCCCATTAGTTGCATAAGGGGTCTTGCCGCATGCCCATCAAGTTAAAATTTCTTTATACCCTAAAACAAAAAAAGCTATCTTCAGCAGCATTTACAGAAAGAATAGCTTATTTTTTCGTTATGGATATAATCCTTTTTCTTAGCTTGATGGCGATAGGCGGTACCCCAATAAACAGGCAAATTCGTCTGAAAATTTCTTCGGTTTTTGGTTTAAAATAGGAATAATGTAAGATAAATCTATTTTATTTGTATGATAAAGTAGAATAGTAGGAAAATAAATCGAAGGATGTGGTATTATTTGATGTTAAATGTAAAAAAAATGTCGTTTGTTGTTTTTATTTGTTTCATGTTTTTTATACCAAATTCAATCTATGCTCAAGAAATTTTACACAATGGAAGTCAAGGACAAGCAGTTTATGACTTACAAGAAAATTTAAAGAAAATGGGTTACTTTAACAGTCAACCAACAGGGTATTATGGTTCAATTACTGATCATGCAGTGAAACAACTTCAACTAGATTCTGGAATATTACCAGATGGAGTTTTTGGATTCCAAACACAACAAAAATTAAATAGTATTGAAATGATGGCCAGGGTTGTTTATGGAGAAGCTCGAGGAGAAACTTATGAAGGAAAAGTAGCTGTCGCTGCAGTAATTTTGAACCGAATGTCAACGCCAGGTTTTCCTAAAAATACTTACGATGTTATTTTCCAGACAAATGCTTTTACAGCTGTACATGATGGGCAATATTATTTGACCCCAAATAGCTATTCTTATCGAGCTGTTATTGATGCATTACAAGGTTGGGATCCTACTCATGGTTCTGTTTATTATTATAATCCGTTCTCGGCAACAGATGAATGGATTTTCACAAGGAAAACAGTCATTAGAATAGGCAACCACTTATTTGCAAAGTAAAACTAATCTACATACATATTGAGGAATGATATTTTTATAGTTTCGTATTATAAATATCCCATTAACTATGTCGTGTGGTATAGTTGAAAGGTCGGGCAGTATTTGCCCGACCTTTTTGGTGACACCCCCATAAGAAAAAACTGCCTTAAAGACAGCCCTATCTTCAGCTAACGCACCCGATAGTTTAAGGACAATATTTCACAAACTATCTTGTGGAATAAAAAAGACGACCTTCATCTTGAAAAAAGCCTGGGATATTGATAAAAAATGAAAAATTAGAATCCATTTTCCACTAACCATTTCATAATACTTTCTTCTCTTCCCTTAATATCGTCATGCTGCGCATCGTATTTACGCATTTTCTTCTGTGCCACAATATTTCCATCTACCATAAACAATACTCTTTCGGTTTTTGCTGCCACCTTTGCATCATGCGTAACGAGCATTATGGTTGTCCCTTTTTTATTAATCTCTGCAAGAATTGACATAATCTCTTCTGTCGATTTGGAATCTAATGATCCGGTCGGTTCGTCTCCAAATATGATATCCGGATCATTTATCAATGCTCTGCATATGCCGACTCTCTGCAGCTGTCCACCAGATGCCTGGGTGATATTATTATCTGCAAGATTTTTAATTCCTGTCATTTCTAACAGTTTTTTTGCTTTTTGATGTACCGCATTTTTATCCGCATCTTTTGATACAAGAGCAGGAAACATAACATTGTCAATCACTGACAGATACTTTAAAAGATTAATATCCTGAAAGATAAATCCCATGTTATTCAGTCGAATCTTTGCCAGTTCTTCTTCTTTTAGTCTGCCGATTTCGCGGCCTTTAAATTTCACACTACCAGAAGTCATTCTATCCATACCGCTTACATTATATAGCAGTGTTGATTTCCCGCTTCCGGATGGCCCCATGACCGATACGAATTCACCTTCTTCTATCTCCAAGCTTACATCTTTTAAGATATCAAGCTCATTATCTTTTCCTAATTCTACTTTTTTGTTCATACTTCTTGCTTCTAATATAGTGCTCATAAATATTCCTCCAATGTCAAACATTTAATCACAGTCTATATCCACAGAGGCACCCCAGAATCGCCTTATTTTTCAAGAATCTGCATTCTTTTCTGCATCGGTGCCTTCACGCAGGAGACCTCTTCTACCTTCGCAGTTACGCCTCCTGCCCGGACCTTTTTCAGCCGTTCTAACTTCTTAAAACTGCTGATAAATCATCTTCTACTGTTACCTTACAGCACACAGATATAGTAAATCCAACTACTACAATCAGCGCTAACGGACATAGCAGCCAAGTCTGCCATGCAACATGAACCAATTCAATTTTTGCAGCTCCCATAGAGGACATGGCCATACTTACAAGAAACTCCCCTAAATAATTAGAAGCCAACACTCCAAATATGATTCCCAATATCAGTACCATCAAAGTTCCTGACATATATTGATGACTAACATTTTTAGAAGTTAATCCCACACTTCGCATGATTGCAATCTGAGACATATCCTTTGACAATATCATCTTAAGGAATAATGCAGTTATCAATACTGCAATGATTACTGCAATTGCGATTCCGCCTATAACAATTGTGCTCATCTGATCAATAAGATTTCCCAGAGTCTGTTGGGTATATTCCTTGATATCATTTACCTGCGCAGAATCATAGGTATTCTGGTAGTAGTCCATTTTCTCACGAATATCAACGCCTGGAGCCACATCCATGCTCACAATATACCAAAGAACGGTCTCTTCATTTAAACCAAGACTGGTATGCGCCTTTGCTGTTTTCCCGCCATTTGTAATATCTTGATAAATTCCCGTTACTTTCAAAGTCTTTTCTGTCCCGGCAACCTTTACGACTACCTCATCTCCCACTTTCTTGATTAATCCATCTTTTGACGAATTGGCATAGGAAAGTGAGATTTCCCCTTCACCCTGCGGTGCTCTTCCTTCCAGATATTTTAATGGAAATACTGAAAAATCTCCGGTTTCAATAGTAATATAGTCCCAGGAACCTGCCGCATTTTTGACCTGGTAGGAACATGTGATGTAGGCCGCATACTTTTCAATATCATAATCATTTTTCAGCTCTTCCTGCAGCTTTTTAAAATCTTCTGTAATCGTATCTGTCCTTCGAAGATCGATTCTCATGTCGGATTTTCCTATTCCCATGTATGTGGAAAATTCCGGTGAATTCATGGTGTTATAAATATTTATGGGAAGTATGACAATAAACGTACATACGATAAAAATAAAGAACAGTAACCTGTATAATTTGAATCGTTTCCATACATCCCTTAGTCCCATGTAAATATTGGTGCTGAAGAATTTGTTCTTAAGCAGTGGAAAACTGTATTTTCGGTTCTTTCCACGGTCCATGATACCTGAACGCAATGCTTCCACCGCAGAAATCTTATCGATTCTTTTCAGTACATTCTTGCAGTAAATCACAATCATAAAATATACAAATAATGGAGCGATAAAAGATAGTACATATTTTAAGTTTCCTGATAAATCCGAAGAAAGGTAAAGTCTCATATTACCGTTAAACAGATTTACTGCTGCAAAGGAAAGCAGATAGCCTATGATACCTGCTGCTACTGACATGACTCTGTATTTATTAAGATAAACCTTCTTTATAGCCTTTTTGGATATTCCGATTGCTTTCATCACACCGATTTCTCTTAAATCTTCATCAATCGTTGCCAGAAACGTAAGTCTGATACAGAGCGAAGCGATAATAATCAGCAGAATACTGATAAGTATAATAATCATTGCAACTGCCGCATCTGACATGGCATTAAACAACAGAAATACCTTTCCTCCGACTGTAGGACCGTTTGCTGGAAGTCCTTCTTCGATATATGCCGTCTGAAGTCCTTGAGAATCCCCGTTTTCATGCAGTTTGAATTCGATCAGATATTCAGTTCCCCTGCCTGCCTTAAAAGCATTTCATTATAGTCTGCCTGATTAATCACAAACCGTTTCGAAGAAGTAAGGGAAGAGTTCATCTCAAAATCTCTTGCATAATCTGAAATGACAAACCCTTTCTCATACTCTCCGCTTTTCACCGTAATCGTATCACCTATTTTTAAGTCATATTGCTGCATGAAATAGATGGGAACCGCCACTTCCCCTTCTGTTACATCCAGCTTTTCATTATCCAGATCCAATATAAAATCAAAATTTTTATTCTGTACGACAAATGAAATATCCTGTATAGTTCCAGCCATCGTTTGATTTTGGTCAAAATGAATATTACTTCCATCAAAAGTCAAAAGAACCATCGTCTCCTGCATCGCTATATTCTCACGGTGTTCTTCCGTAAATTGATCGATTTCTTCCTGGTCATATTCCCCGGAATGCATCTGCGTAATATCAGCTGGGACTGCACTTTCCTGAAGTTCCGACATCGACTGAATCAGATTGGCAATGATATTTGTTGCACTAGCTGCCAAAATAACTGCCATAGTTATAAATACAAATACTGATATATTTAAAATTTTATTCCTGATGAAATCATTCTTTACAATTTTTAAAAACAAAATTTTTCCTCCTTCCTACATAGATAATATTTTTTCTATTTCTATAACTTTTTCATTTCCAAAACAAGTACTAAGCAAGAATGACAAAATCAACGTTAAACATATAAAAAGATATTTATTAATACTCACTCTTTCCTCTGCTAAACCCAGTATCTTTTACTACTTCAATTGGGTATACTAAAATCCTTTATGGTTTACAAAAATTAGATATTCATTTACATTCCTTCTTCAACTAAACTGCACCGTTAGCATAATAAAAAAGAACTGACGATCGATACACACTCATTAAATAAAACGCTTTCCACTTATTTAAATATAACAATTTAATGGAAATCTTTGATACATCTTAAGGCTGAATTTTCCATATAACTTTAGATGTAGATTTCGACAGTTATTATTTTCTTATTAAGCTAACCTGCCACGTTAGCTTAATAAGAAAAAGCCACCAAGAATCTTTGGCAGCTGGATCTTCAACTCTTGCACCTTTTAGTTGAACAAGGCTCAAAAAAATATTCACCTAGCATTTTATTAAAAGGAAATATGAATCTCCGACTGACCACTTCTCATATCTACCCAAGGTTTAACTATCCCCCAGTCGAGATCTATTTGATTTTTTATTCCTAACTGCTCACCCAATAGTCCTATTAACCATCGCCTATGTTTCTTTTTATTTTATGCCTTTTAGTGAATATCCAAGTAGCCAATCTTTGAGTAAGACTACATACTTAAATATGACCATTGAACCTTTTGAACTCCCTCAGTATGATAGCTTTGATCAAAATCGATATTAACTCTCTCTAAAAAAGAACAGAAAAAGAGCGTGTTTCAAGCGGTGTCCGTTTTACTCCTCAAGGCGAGTACCTTGCTGCTTGTGCTGAGGAAACTCTTAAGTATTATCTTTATAACACCAGAAAATTCTTCAGGAATCAAATAGTTATCAAGCAGCAAAAGAGACAATTGAACACTTGTCACTAATAAATTAAAATATGAGGACCCTTGCGACCAAAAACTTCCAAATATCATAATATACTATTATATTCACCCAATAGAAAACAGGTGAATTTCGTACAAGTTATATGTATCAACGGAATTGTAATTACACCCAAATAATTCACGGATAGAAATCCTAGTTCTGCAACTTTCGAATTGGTCAAAACATTATATGAAAAGCAAAACTTATCGCTAATTACTAATACAGTAAAGATATTAAATGAGTTTGGCGACTCTCGTCATCAAATTATCAACTCCATTGTTTTTAAAGAACTTCAATCATAAATCACCCAATTAGTTCAATATCTATCTCCTTAAACTTTTGAATTATATTTGATGTTTTCCTATTTTCCGTACCCATTTGCTTATAAACAATATTAAGTACTTTTCCCTTGGTTCCAAAAGAAAAAGCGATTACCTGTTATAGGAACCGCCTTCAACTATCTTTGCAAAGTCATCAATAGTAGTTGAATACTTGATATAAATTCGTGGTAAAAGATAAAGTTCGTCTTTTATGCCCTTCTCAGAAAATAGTTCAGGAGTTGTCGTAATTCCAAATAAATAATATTTCTTCGTTTCTTCTACGACTTTGTCATTGAAATTTCCGTATGGATACGCAAGAGCAATAACTGGTTTGCCTGTTATTTTTTGAATTTTTTCTTTGGACTCTTTCAGTTCATATTCATAATTTTTTATTTCCGTCAAATCAGGATGTGTAGCAGTATGAGACTGGATTGAGATTATACCCGAATCAGCCATCATTTTTAAATCCGATTTAGATAATCGGTTTGAACGACCGATAAAGTCAGAAATAACAAAAATGGTACCACATGGTTTAAAACGTTCGTTTTTAAGTTTTTGAAAGATAGCAAATGCATTCAGATTGTTTTTGTATCCGTCGTCAAAGGTAATGAAAATGGGTTTATTTACTTTATAAATGTCTTGCCAACGATCAAAAGTTAATAATGTGTAACCATGGTCTTTTAAATAAATCATTTGTTTCTGGAAATTATCAGGAGTTACATATAGCTCCTTAGAGCCCTGCCCAGTAAACTCGTCAATCGAATGATAAATTAAAATAGGTACTTTTCGTTGAGCAAAAACTTGTGATGGAAGAATTAAGATAAGAAGACATAGGAAAAACATTACAACCTTTTTCATAAAATCCCTCGCTTTGCATCCTTTTTATATCTTTTCAATTTATTGTGCCTCAAAAGCATAGTTCTATTATGATTTATCCCATATTTGATTCTATCTCCCATTGATCAATGGTGACTTTGATAATCCCAAATGAAAAACTAATTTCTTAAAACACTAAGGAATCAGACTAACTGCCACATTAGCTCTATAAGAAAAAGAGCTGCCAAAGCAACTCCCTTAATGAAGTAAAGCACCCGTAAGTTCATTAAGAATAAAATCTCATTCTCCTGTTAAATGGACAGATACATTGATTCAAGGAGTTGAGAACAAAGAGCCAGATTCAGTAAATACTTTGTTTGCCATGAATATCGCTATCCATGCCGACTATCAGAAATCTGGATTAAGCCAAAGACTCTTATCGGAATTTAAAAAGTTAGCAAATAAAAAAGGGGTAGAAAAAATTGTACCCGTTCGGCCTAGTTTTAAAGTGGATTATCCACTTACACCTTTTGATGACTACGTCCATTGGAAACGAGAGGATAATACACCATTTGACCCTTGGATTCGAACTCATTGGAAGCTGGGGGCAAAGATTGTAAGACCAATTTATAAAGCTTTTACTGTTACTGGGACCATAAAGGATTGCGAAGAATGGACAAGTATGCATTTTCGTGAGAGTGGCAGATATGTTATTCAAGGTGCTTTACAGCCTACAAATTGATAGAGAAAACGATTTTGGTATTTATTATGACCCTAATTTATGGATGGAATATCAATTGACTGGTTAACAATAGCACTAATGAAAAGTATATTGAATTTATGTTTATGAGTGCCATTAAACTTTTATATTCTTCTGCATCTAGCTGAAAAAAGTTTCTTTTTCGCAGACATAAAAATAGTAGTTATAAGGGTTTTTGTCATTCATAATCCCTTTTTCAACTGATATTTCTTTCCATTCATCGAAATTAACTTCTGGAAAAAAAGTATCGCCTTCAAATTCATGATGAATCTTTGTAATGTACATTTTCTCAACATAAGGCAAAAACAAATTATAAATCTTTTCTCCCCCGAAAATAAAAATCTCTTCTTCATTTTTACATAACTCAAAAACATCTTCAATTGAATGGACAATATCACAACCGGTAAAGGTAAAGCTCTTAGTCAAAATAATATTCCTTCGGTCAGGTAAAGCCCTTCCGATTGACTCAAGGTTCTTTCTGCCTAATACGATTGGATGTCCCTTTGTAGTATTTTTAACATACTCCCAATTCTTCGGGATTCTCCAAGGGATGTCATTCTCCTTGCCAATGACTCTATTCTTATCATCGCAGCAATTAAAGATACTTTCATATATAACACAGCCTTTTTTTAACTATTTTACCATGTAATTTCTGATATCTATTGAAATTCCTTGTTCCACTATCCTGCCCCGGAAGTTGCATAAGAAAATGGAGCTGTTTCCAACCCCATATTTGTTAGTTCAACAAGATTAACTTTTGTAAGTTAGTTCCATACATACCTGCTTTCATCAAAAAAAAGTGACAACCAAGGGATGGGTGCCTTTACAATTTCATAAACACTTTGAATTCAAAGTGATTAACTATCTTTAAAAAATATTGTATTTATTGGTCTTCTTATTAACAACCTGTCCAAACCAATTAATAATTTCCTCATAGGATGATTAAAAGTAATTATATCGAAATGGAGGAAACAAACCATTGAGTGACACAGATTTTTCACATGATTCTCCCAAGGGCCCAAAAGGAAGACTAATTACTGGCCATTCAAAGGAGTTTATTTCAGATACACTTGGCTTTCTTACCCGGTTAGCAAATGAATATGGAGATGTTGCTAAAATTCGTTTTGGACCTTTCCAAAATGTTTACTTTATTTCAAATCCAGATTTAATTAAGCAGGTACTTGTAACAAAACAAAAATCCTTCTTGAAATCAAATGACTTCCAAGCTTTAAAACCATTACTTGGAGAAGGCCTTCTTACAAGTGAAAAGGAAATTCACATGCGCCAAAGAAGGCTTATTCAACCCTCTTTCAAAAAGTCTCATATTAGCAATTATGGTCAGGATATGATTGATATAACAATGGACTATATTTCCACTTGGAAAAACAAAGAAGAAAGGATTATTACGGAGGATATGATGAGCCTTGCTCTCGGAATTATCAGCAAGACCATGTTCAGTATGAACCTCAAAGATGGATATGACGAGCTCGGGGAACCAATAGAAGCATCTATGAGAATTGCTGTTAAAAGGATGAGAACACTTCTTCAATTGCCACTATGGGTTCCGACTAAAAATAACCGTGAATTTAAAAATTCGATACAAAGACTTGATACAGTGATTTATAACTTTATTGAAAAACGTAGGGCAGATGCAGAGAGACATGAGGACATGCTTGGGATTCTAATGGCTGCTCGAGATGATGAGGATGGCTTAGCTATGACAAACCAGCAGGTACGTGATGAGCTAATGACCATTTTCCTTGCCGGTCACGAAACAACTGCAAACGTGCTTTCCTGGACCTTATACTTGCTTTCACAACACCCTGAAGTGGAAACTAAACTTTTCAATGAAATAGATAGCGTAATCGGCAATCGTAACCCTACTCCTGGCGATTATATGAAATTAACGTACACACAAAATATTATCAATGAATCAATGCGCATATACCCGCCTGGCTTTATAATATCACGGAAAGTGGATGAGGATGTGGTAATAGGAGGATATCATTTTAAAAAAGGCGAGATGATTCTGTTAAGTCAGTATGTGATGCACCACAAGCCAGAGTATTTTGATAATCCAGAGTCTTTTAATCCTGAGCGATTTGAAAACAACTTTGTGAAAACTCTACCTCCGTTCGCTTATTTTCCGTTTGGCGGAGGGGCGAGAGTTTGTATCGGAAATCATTTCGCAATGATGGAAGCTGTGCTTGTCTTAGCGTGCATTGCTCAACGATATCGGATAAGGCTTGCGCCGGACCATCATGAAGTAAAACCACTTCCGTCTATTACACTCAGACCGAAACGTGGATTGCGCATGGTAGTCGAAGAAAGAAATATAGAAGGTATCCAACCAGAAGCTTCTGAAATTTAAAGGAATATAAGTTGTATTAATGAACAAAATTGTCACTCTACACCTAGGGAAGATCCCCCCTTAGTTCCATAAAAAAGACTGCAGCATCACCCCAATTTTTTGAAGTAAACCAGCTAATAGGATGTCAATATCTTTCTCTAAAAATTTCATTTCCCTTATGATATACTATTTTTGGCCATGCCAAAAATCCCTCTAAAACCCTTTTGGAAGGATTTTTCTCTGTTTCACAAAACCGTTAATTAGGCTAAATCTAGGAACGTTTCTTTTCTCTTTAATAGTGAGTAAATCCAATGAAACAAATTATTAATACAGACAACGATTGTACTTTGGCAGGTTTTCCTTCTGATTTTTTCTTATCATAGGTTGCTTTAAGCTTTTTGTTCCATGAACTTCTTATGCCGATAGTACGGCAAGATACAGAGAATGACTTAGCCTGCTCAAACCTCTTTTAGTTGTACGATTAATGGTTTCCGTAAACTTCCCCGATGCGTGAACACTTAGATCTACTCCAGCGAAGGCAACCAGTTTTTTCGGATGATTAAACCGATCGATTTCACCAATTTCAGAGATAATCGTGGGTGCGATTTTTTCTCCTATACCGGGAAGCGATTGGATGATCTTATATTCTTCCAGTTCATTTGCCAGGGCCACAATACGACCTTCCAAATCAGAGAGGTGTCCCTGGTAATGAAAAATCAACTCAATATACATACGAAGATTGCTTACGTGACTTTCATACACGTTTTTTTGGAATGGATTTCGAGATGCGGAGTCCATTATTTTTTTTGACTTTTCCCATGCCCCTTGAACCGATCGGCTAGGACAGAACTACATAACACTCTCGCGGAATATCAGGCCGATTATAAAACTTGTCCTAAAGATTAATAGGCAAAAAGAGCTTTACTAATTGTTGATCAGTTTAAGTAAGGTTTGACCATGATAATCTATCTATAAAAGAAAGTGAATATGCTGGTTTATGAACTTTCAATGGAGATTTTCTTCATTAATCGTTTTAATTTATCTTCTGTAGCTGTTCCCTCTACTGGTGTATAGATACTGCACCTTAAGTCCATGTCCCCCTGGACTTGGAGAGAAGTTAAATTAAACAGCATCTTTCCGGCTTTAGCATGTCTAAATTCAATCATCATTTCTGGAGCTTTGCTTACTTGACTTTCTTGCCATAAAGATTGAAATTCCGGGTGAGAACTACTCATTTCATTAATAAATAAGCTATACCATTCATCCCCTAAGTAGTGACCATAATAGGCACGAAAAATGGCAAGAAATCCTTTAACAAAATGTTCCCAATTCACAGCTAATGCTTTTAATTCTTTTCTTGTAAATATTAGATGGATCAAATTTCGTTGGTCATCCGGGAGTTGTTCAAAATCTAAAAATACATGAGCAGCAGCATTATTCCACCCTACAATATGACAATGTCGATCTGTAATGATAGTAGGGCAATACGTTAACTCAGCTAAAATTCTTTCCAAAGAAGGACTAAGTTTTGGCTGATCCTTCTTTCGATGAATAATGGATGATTTCACTTCTAAAGCTAAATCATATAGATACTCCCGTTCATCATTTTTTAACTGTAGGGCTGTAGATATGCAATCCAATACGCTTGTAGAGACCTTTATATCCCGACCTTGCTCTAGCCACGTATACCAAGTAGTACTGACTCCCGCCAAATGTGCAACTTCTTCTCTTCGTAAGCCAGGTGTTCTTCTCCGTGTACCAGCAGGTATACCTATAGATTCAGGCTTTATTTGGGATCGCTTCGTTTTCAAAAATGAAGACAATGCTTCAAGTCTGGTTTTATCATTCATTTCTAAAACCCCCTTCATAACAATTTAACCTAGTAGTTATTATACCAGGATAAACACTCACTTGTAATAGGATAACTCCGAAGTATAATACAAGTATACTATTCATTTGGAGTGATGAAAAATGGAAAGAGTCGTTATTACAGGAATGGGAGTAGTCTCTCCTATTGGAAACAGCGTAGAAAAATTTTGGAGAAATCTGACTGATGGGAAGTCGGGCATTTCCTCTATTGATACATTTGATGTAAGCAATCATAAAGCAAAAATTGCAGGAATTATTCGTGATTTTAATGCAGATGATATCTTAGGAAAAAATGAAGCACGACGTCTAGATCGCTTTACTCAATTTGCTTTGGCTGCTGCTGAACAAGCTTGGACTGATTCTAATTTAGATATTGATGATATCAATCTGGAAAGACTTGGCGTATATGTTGGTTCGGGGATAGGAGGAATTGAAACATTGATTGATAATGTGGATACTCTTCGAGAGAAAGGTCCAAGAAGAGTTAGTCCAACACTGGTACCAGCCATGATTTCAAATGCTGCCGCAGCTCAAATTAGTATCAAGTGGAACGCAATGGGGCCTACTATGTCACCTGTTTCTGCTTGTGCGATTGGTAATACAGCTATCGGTGAAGCATTCAGACTTATTCGCTTTGGAGAAGCTGATGCCGTTTTTGCAGGAGGAGCAGAGGCAGCTATAACAGATTTATCTTTAGCTAGTTTTGGCAATGCTACAGCATTATCAACGAGAAACGATAATCCAACTAAAGCTAGCCGCCCTTTTGATGTAAATCGAGATGGATTTGTCATGTCAGAAGGAGCAGGAATTTTAATCTTGGAATCTTTGTCCCACGCTTTACGTAGAGATGCAAAAATTTATGCAGAAGTCATTGGGTATGGTGCAAGTTCTGATGCCTATCATATGGTAGCTACACACCCAGAAGGTAAAGGAGCCTATCTTGCAATGAAAATGGCTTTGAAAAACGCAAAAATTTCCCCTGAAGAGATTGATGTCATTAGCGCTCATGCAACAAGTACAGAAGTTGGAGATCGTTCTGAGACACTGGCAATTAAAAAACTATTTGAATCAAAAGCTTATCAAATCCCAATAACAGCTAATAAATCTATGCTTGGTCACATGTTAGGAGCAGCTGGAGGCGTGGAAGCAATTGCTTTGGCAAAAAGTTTACAGGAAGGAATTATCCCTCCAACCATCAACTTAGAAAAGCCTGATTCATTATGTGATTTAGATTATGTACCGGGTATTGCCCGTAAGGTGGAAATAAGTACTGGTCTATCCAATTCATTTGGTTTTGGAGGACATAATGCAGCAATCGTTTTAAAAAAATACGAGTGAATTAACTCTCGCATCGTATTTTTAAAATTAAAGATCCTCAAGAGAAACTTTAGTTAGTTACCTTAATGGATCTTTTAGGTAATTAACTACGAAAAAGCCCTTTTTTCATCAATTAAGGGCTTGTCTCTTGTTCATAAAGGCATATTTTTCTTATACCTTTAGCTACATCGACTAATTTAGTTAACAAAATAGTTAAGATTCCTTGTCCACGATAGTTTTCTGAAGTAAACATTTTAGTTATTTAATGCTTATTCCACTCTTATTGGTATTGCACCACAAGCAATAATTCTTCATTATCTTTTTTCATCAATATAAACAAGGCTAAATTTTTCTTTGATTAAGAATATGACCATAAAAAAGATCTAGTGCAAATGACTAGATTTTCTTTTTAATATCTTCCCTTATCAATTCAATGATAGTACCTGATAAATTTGCTGGAAGAGATGAACCATCCTCAAAAACCCATGTATTAATTATTTCAAGATCTTCTTTTTTAAAAGTAATGCTATATTCTTTATCATTGTGAGTAAAATCAGCTGTAACCGATTCTTCACCATCAAACTCGTCATCAATAATCATATTTTTTATTTCATATGGCTTCACGATGTAATCTCCTTTTTATCATTCTTGTATATAGAATTGGCTTTATATGATTGTTTATTCATTTTTTTCACCCTAAATCAAAAACTGAAGGGTTATATCCAGGAGATGAAAGCATTAAAACAAATCAGAAATCAAAAAGTCGATACCATCATTACCTTTGTGGTTATCTCTAAGGGAGTTATATAGGTATAGTTGAGCATTCATATTTTCTCTTCTTCACTTCTTCATTATTAAAATAATAATAATTTCCTCAAAAGGTTATATAACCAAAAACCCCTTATGTGTAGATTGACTTTATATATTAAACTCAATCATTAAGTAAGAATGAATTAGGTTACCTACATGTTTTTTTCTTTCATGACTCTTATTAACTACATAAAATGATCAGCTTCATAATCAGCTTCACCTAATCCATTTATCACAATCGGCTATATATGACTTCGTTTTTACTGAACTGTTCCGGGAACGCATAAAATGAATGCTAAATTTCGGTGAAGAGTTTGCGCCGCTGTCTAGTTACTTCAATAAAAAAACTCTGTAAAGTTTCCTTTAACAGAGCGTACCAACATATTAAAGTATTTTCACTAAGTCTTTTCTAGCACTCAAGCAAATATTCTCACCTAGATGCTCCATTTGCTCCTCATCAGATAGGTTAACAACAATCTCCTGAGAGCCTGATACACACTCTACCACTCTTTTTGAACCAACAAAATGGACTTTTTTTAATTTAGCCTCAAACGTAATTCGATTAGGCTGAAAGCGACTTTGGGTAATGTTTAAGTGTTCAGGTCTTATTACAAGCTTTTTATCTGAATTCTTAACTTGCGAAAACTCTTTTAATAGATTTTCTCTATTCTGGCTTTCTAATAATTCCACATCTATTACATTGGTTTCCCCAATAAAGTCGGCAACAAAAAGAGTCTTTGGATTGTTATAGATTTGCTGAGGCGTGTCAATTTGTTCAATTCTCCCTTGGTTCATAACAGCAATTCGATCGGACATGATTAATGCTTCTTCTTGATCATGAGTGACATATATGAACGTGATTTCGAATTGTTCATGAAGTTTTTTTAATTCAAACTGCATCTTTTTTCTTAGCTTTAAATCTAGTGCTCCTAATGGTTCATCCAGAAGGAGCACTCTTGGCTTATTTACCAGAGCTCTTGCAAGTGCAACCCTTTGCTGCTGCCCACCTGATAGTTGCCTTGGATATTTATCCTTGTGATGCTGCAACCCCATAATTTCGATAATTTCGGTTGTATCCCTTGCAATTTGCGCCTTTGATATTTTTTTTTGCTTTAATCCAAAAGCAATATTATTGTAAATGCTTAAATGAGGAAACAAAGCATAGTTTTGAAAAACCGTATTAACCGGACGTTGGTTGGGTGGCAAATTCCCGGCTTCTTTCCCATCGATCTTAACACTCCCTTGATTTGGAAGCTCAAAACCGCCAATCATTCTAAGGGTAGTGGTTTTCCCACATCCGCTTGGACCCAGAAGCGAAAGGAACTCACCCTCCTTTATATTAAGGGAAATGTTGTCTACAGCTATCGCTTGACTATATTTCTTAGTGATGCTCTTTAACTCGATAATGCTGACTTTTTCATCGGCTACAAGTGCTATATTGTTTTCTACAATCGGAACCACTGACATGATTGAAACCTCCTTAATTTCCGATTTCTCTGTTCCATAGCTCGGTCCACTCATCTCGATGTTGGTTTATGAGATTATAATCAGGCATGTTCATATCCTTTAAGGTGCCGTTTTTGCCATATGGCATTCTTTCAAGTGTTTTTTCATCTAATTCTACATCCTTATGAACTGGTGCCAAATATAAATCACTCGCAATGCCTTCCTGTGCAATCTTAGTAGTAGCATAGTTTAAGAAGGAATAAACCTGCTCAGACTTTTTCGAGCCTTTCACAACATGCCAAAAGCTACCTGCACCTAGAACGCCTTCTTTCGGTACAACAAATTCAATTGGTTGACCTTGGTCTTGCATTACATATGTAGGTCCTCCGTAGTGAGCTCCAACTGATGCTTCCCCGCTTTGATATAGATTAGTGGCTGTTCCAGAACCATCGAAGTATGCTACTACTTCTAATTCCTTCATTTTCTGAAATCCTTTTTCCACTTTCCCTTTTGCTTCTCTTTCAAGCTCAGAAACTTGTACCAATAAAGGAAGTCCTCCGGTAGTAGCAGGTGTTGGAACCGTTATTTTTCCTTTATACTCTTCCTTCCAAAGGTCTTTCCACGACCTTGGTGGGTTTTTAATTACGTCCTTGTTATATACAATCCCTAGTCCCCAATACCCTAGAGCTACTCCATATACTTCTTCACCTTTACCTTGATATGCTTCAGGCAGAAGGGCAGCGTTTTCTTTTAGTTTACTAATATCAATATTTTCAACAATTCCTTTTTCGTGAGCTAGTTCAGAAATTCCGGAATCCATTAAGGCTAAATCGATGGTAGGAGCCCCTTTTTCCTGTAATAGACGGGAAAAAGTTGCAGTTGAATTGCCTTCAATGATTCTCACCTTGATACCAGTCTCTTTTTCAAAAGGTTGAATAATATGCTTTTTGATAGTTTCACCCCAATCACCACCGAAAATGGCAATGGATATTTCTTGTTCTTGTACATCTGAATTGGCTTCTGTCGCCCCACTTTTTGGTTGAATGGGCTTTCCACAACCAGTAGCAGCTACTAAAATAATCGCCAACAAAATGGTGTAAACACTTAACTTCTTCATAGAACATCCCCTAGTCTCATGTTTTATTTTGAAGCAACATTCTCAATGCCTACTAACATATCAATGACAAGAATTAAGAAAAATGCAATATAAATCGTCACGGCTGAAACAGCAGCTATCATTGGATCGATATTGTACTGAACATAATTGAACATTTTAACCGGAAGTGCCATCTGATCGGCAGAGGTCAAGAAAATCGTAACTTCAACATTTACCCACGAAACCGCAAAGGAAAACAGTGTTCCAGCGATAATGCTAGATTTCATCTGTGGCAATGTAATGATGAAAAAGGTTTTCAATGCACCCGCACCTAAATCCCTTCCAGCTTCTTCAATATATGGGCTTATCCCAAGAAAGCTATTCACACACGTCCGAACCACATAAGGCAAAGTAATGATGATATGACCTAAAACTAGGGCTAAGAAATTCTGTGGGCTATTAGTAAAGTAGTAAAAAAACTGAAGCAGTGCCAAGCCTAAGAAGATTTGAGGGAGCAAGAGAGGGGATGAGATAAGACTCATCACAATCCCCTTGCCTTTAAAATTATTCCTTGCCAAACCATATGAGGCTGGAATACCAATTAATATCGAACCTAGAGTAGCGACACCCGATAGTTTAAAACTATATATGAAGGATTCTAAGTAAGATATATCCTCAAAAAGCTTTTGATACCATTTCAATGTAAAACCTTGTCCAGGAAAACTTAAATAATTTAGTTCAGTAAACGAAACATTAATCAATACCAATAATGGAAAGGCCAGAAATAAAAGCAGGAAGCCACCTATTGTCCACATTACTACTTTAGAGATCAACGTCTTCCCTCCTCTATCCAGTCAGACCTTAATAAATAATGGTTCAATCCAATAATCAAAAAGCTAAAGACTAACACAGCAAAAGCAACCGCAGAACCGAACTGATAGTTGAATACCTGCATCATCTGTTCATAGATAACGGTCGCGATCAATTGGATCCTTCCACCGGATAGCATAGCAGGCGTTACATACGCACTAATTGCCAGGGAGAAAACCATAACACTGCCTGCTAATATTCCTGGGACTGTCAATGGAAGCGTTACCCTTAGAAAGGTTTGTAAACGACCTAAACCTAAATCCGATGCAGCCTCTTCCAGCCTGCTGTCTATATTCTCCAAAACTGTCGTAATGGATAAAATCATAAAGGGAGCCAATATATAAACTAAACCAATTATTATACCAGTCTCGTTATACAGAAGTCTTAGAGGCTGGGAGATGATACCCAGCCCTAATAGAGTTTTGTTGATAAATCCGTTATTTCCTAAAATGACCATCCATCCAAATGACCTTACGACAGCACTCGTAAATAATGGTGATATGATCACGATATAGGCAATACGCTTAATTTTCTTACTCTTGATATATTTGGTAATGAAGTAGGCGATAAAATAACCGACCAACAAGGTGATAAAAGTAGCTATTAAGGAAATTTTTATTGAACGTATGGTAATAGATAAATAGTGTTGATCCTTAAAATATAAAAGATAATGCTGAAACGTTATTCTTCCGCTTTCATCCAAGATGGAATTATTTAGCACAACAATTAAAGGTATAACAAAAAGTCCTAATAAGATCAATACGGATGGAGCCAATAAGAAAAAAACAGTTTTTTTGGACATAGGAATTCTCCTTTACTCTATTCGATTGAGTAAGTTGAAAACAGTCTCGATAATAAGCTCCACTTTGTCATATTCGATTTTTTCCATAGTATCTGTCGGACGATGATAGTCCGGCAATCTCCAAAACATAAGGAGCGCCGTTGGAATCCCTTCTAAATGGAACATCCATTCATCTGCTCCCGCTTTAGGAGTATCAACATCAACTTCGAAGTCATCGCTATCATAAGCTCCAGCTTCTCTGAAACTTTCTTTTACCTTTTGACGGAAATCTTCCGGCCCTACCCAGGACCATATCTTGTCTCCCGCACTAATTTGGTCAAGATTGATAACTGCCGCTACTTCATTAAGTGTTCCTTTTTCTTTTAAATCATTTACATAATAATCGGCTCCTATGAATCCAACTTCTTCATTGGAAAATGCTATGACATCTACATCAAAAGGAAAATCATGATTTTCGGTTTTAAGTCTTCTGGCAACTTCAACGATTCCTGCTATACCTGAACCATTATCATAGGCTCCAGGAGTATTTAACGTAGTATCAGAGTGACCACAAACAATTACTTTTTTCTTTTCGTCTGTATTTTTCGATTTATATGGATGACTAATGATGTTTGCCGATTTACATTCCTTTATTTTTCCCTCTACCTTTACAAATACCTCAATGTCATGATTTTCATTTAATAACTCCTGTACACGAAGATGATCTTCATAACTCATCACTACAGCAGGAATTGGGAATTTTGCTCTTGGATTCAATAATGCAATTGGGTCACCGCCGCTATTTACAACAACCTGTGCCAGTATTTCTCCTTCAGCACCTAAAACATTGTAACAAGGCATATCATAAACGCCCGGAATTAAGCCTTTTATTCCATGATATGTAAGCTTCCCTTTAATTCCTGTACATGGAGTAGATCCAGAGAAAAGGAGATATGCCGTTTTTAACACTTTAGAAATTGGAGACAGGATTTCAAGCTCAGGTGTTCCTTCAGGCTCCCACCCCACAAAAGGATACACTTGCTTTTCAGTTTCCACTCCTAATTCGCTAAGTCTTCGGTGAATATAATCTGTACCCTTCCACTCACCTTCTGTTCCAGCGAATCGTTGCCCGACTTCATCACTCAAAACTCGAATCGTTTCTTTGATTTCCTCACGGATACTTTTCGTTTTCATATTGCTCATTACAATCCCCCTATTCTGAATACATCATTTTTCCAAACCAATTTGTTCGGAAGGCATATCGTCCAATACCACTTTTTCATAATCTGTAATTCCGCTCAGATGTTTGATAAATACTTTTTCTACTCTGTCTTCATCACGGCTACATAAAGCTTCATAGATTTCAGAATGCTCTTTGATGGATCTTTCAACAAGGTGGGGTCTACTTAAAAAGGAATATCTAAAATGAACAATATAATCATGTAAGTTTTCTAGCATATTGATCAGTCTGTTTAACCCAGAAGTTTTAATGATTTCCGCATGAAATAAATCATGAACCTTCATAAGGTCTTCAATTCTACCTTGTTGAAAATACATTTCAGACTGTTCTAGATAACTTTTTAATTTCAATAGCTGTTCATCGGTGATTTTGGACGCGGCAACTCTAGCAGCAGTAGGCTCTAATAACGAACGAATGAGGATAATTTCATTGATGGCTTCAAAGGTTATGCCTTTCACAACGCAGTGCTTTCTGGGGAGAATTTCTACTAAACCTTCTTGTTCTAATCGTTGTACCGCTTCTCTAACAGGAGTTCTGCTTACTCCCATTTCTTTGGCTAGATTCATTTCAACCAATCGCTCTCCATTTTTCAACTCACCATTGATTATCTTTAATCTAAGTTGATCAAAAACTTCTGAAGCGATTGAAACAGATTTAATTTTATTTAACTTCATCGCATCCATTTCCCCTCCTTTTGTATATTAAACTCATTATATGCCATATTGTATACAATGCACAATATATTTATTTTAAAATTCTGAATATTTATATAAAAATTTTTTAGTTTCCAAGAATACTTGTGTCACTCCACACTTTTTACATTGAATTAACGGTAAAATATCATCAAATGAAGAAGTTTTTACTATAGGAGTATTAATAGGCAAAAAAACTACGGTTTAGGGGAAAATCGGAGCATATGTAAAAGAAAGCAAGTTGCACAATTAAATGTGCCCTCCTGGCAAAACAACATTAAAACAAGCGTTACTTACTGATCAAAGTAAGTAACGCTTGTCTACCAATCCTTACCTAAGCAATGATTAGTGGGTACTTTTTCTTTTCTACAAAAAAACAAACTAATAATATTGGTTGACACAGGACTCTCTAATGGCTTTATTAGGATTCCCCATCTCCATTATCAAAAAAAGAATCAAATCCCCCATCAAAATCCTCTGTTGCCTCTTCAAACATTTCCTCAATATCAAAACCTTCCATCATCTCAGTAAATAACATCGTCCCTAAAACACCCACTGCTAATCCACCAACCATTCCAGGTATAGCGTTTCCCATTTGGGAAGCGCGACCATGATGCTGGTTTGCGGAATAAGAGAAAGGCTGATTAAAAGCATAAGGCTGATCAATAGCTTCCGATATAAATTTTCCTAATAGTTTTTCAAGTCCGGCTTCATGCTCAAGAACATTTTGATTTAAATGAAACTCACGTTTTGCTTCAATTTCCTTGTAGCCGCTTTTACAGTCAACTTCCATCCAGACCCGGATACCTGATTCTTCATTGGCAAACCGCATTTCAACTTCATTTACTTGTCCCATGAATTGTTGAGTGGGAAAAAAAGCAAATTCCTGTCCATATTGGTCAAGTTTACCCGAGTCGGCTGCCTCGCGAAAACCTAATTGAGCCATTGCATTAAAAATGGATTGGATAGATTTTTGGGATTGGATGACTAGCCGGTCTACATCTTTGCGGTCAACCCCACCCTCAATATCAAGATGTGTATCCAAATAGTATGAAACAGTTCCACTAGAAATAGGTATATTCGTAGGTAGGACGTAATGAAAAGGAATGACCTTACTTTCTTTAGGGTGAATACGATCTCGATTAATTAATGGTATATGGGCAACTTCCCTTGAAACGCTTCCTTGTTTTAATACCACATTCATCATAAAGCGGACAGTCAATTGATTAATTTTCTGTTCCACCTCACCACCTTGAATGACAACCTCCCCTTGAATGCTTTCTCCAGCTTTATAATTACGATTACCACATTGTAAATCTACAGTTGCGGCTCCTTTTCCTAAACTTGCTAAAATTTTTTTGAACATGCTTCCTCTTCCTTTCGAAATTATCTCAATCCGCCTTAAGAATATGTAAGTAAAATTGGGCGTAATAAGAAATGACAAGAAATCTATTCGTATTTCAGGAAATTTCTAAATTACCCTTGATAGTAATACGTCGAAAAATGAAAATAGTTTCAAATGATTTTACTGCAGTAGGTGATCTTTATAAGATAATGGGGTACGTCATCTTTTTTCCGATGCTGGTGATGGACTATTGGCGAAGATGCTTATTTGAGGAAGCAAGGATATAAAGTGGCGGATCAAAGGCAGCAGCAATTTGAATCGCACGTCTCACCTTCTAAAGAGAGTTAAAACACAATAAATGAAAAAGAGAATGCCAGGGGCTAACACTTCTGCCCCTGGCATTTTTTTGAAAGTACTTTAATAACAAGAAGCTCATCTTTATTAAGCTATTTATAATGGTCAAATTCTCCATTTCCCATAACTTTATTGGCCATTCCATCTTCTTTATATGCATGCGCTTACATTCAATTCCGCATTTACACTTCCCCTTTTGTCAACAAAAGCGAAAGGCAACACTCAGCTTTAAATAATATCAGTACTCTGTGCAAATGAATATTCCTAGCTAATATATATAGAAATAACAGACTTCACTTACAGCTTAATAGATGCAAGAACCATATTACAATTTCTGGATTAAAGATTGTAATTCATCCTGAAGATTTCCTTTTGAAAAAGCAGCGTGCAGAATTTCATGAAAAGTATTTAAGGAAATTTGTAGTTTTTCTTCACCTAATGTAGTTAATCGTGTGTAGATACCTCTTCGATCATCTTCACATATATGCCTTTGTAATGCTCCGCAGCTTTTTGCTTCCAGCCTGCCTACCAGCCTTGAAATAGCACTTTGACTTAATCCAACCATCTCCTGTAATTGTTGTAGCCTCAATTGTTTATCGCTTGTTTTGGATAAAAAGTATAGAACGTAAAATTCTTTTAACGACAGGTTATGATTTTTTTGCAAAGCACTTTCCAGCTCATTGGTAATGCTCATTTGAATATTAGTAAGAGATAGCCAATTATCTAAATACTTCTTTTCTTGGTTGTTTGTCATGCCCATTCCACCCTGTTCTATCCTTTATAATTAATATATGGCACTTTAAATGATCATCGTCATGGATTTAATTTTAGTGCTCGGGACTTTGTTCTAAAGATGATATATTGTTCTCTTCATTTTAGACGAGTTTCTACCTTTTGTCTAAGATTGAATTATTCCATAAAAAAAAACAGTCAAAATGACTGCTCTTTTTTCATGAATTCAGTGTAACTGAACAGGATCCTATTTCATTTCCACCCCAGTTTAGTGAAAGCTTGTCTTGATCTGATAGTGGTCCTACGCCGCTTGGAGTACCGGTAAAAATAATATCTCCTTTCCCAAGCCCAAAATGCTCTTCTGTAAATTCTATAATGGTTTGCAAATCAAATAGTAAGTCTTTAATATTTCCGACTTGTACACGCTCTCCATTCTTTAACAGGGAAAAATCTAATTGTTCACATGCTTCGACACCTGGAAACGGAATAAAATCACTAACAACAGCTGAATTTTTGAATCCTTTAGCCAAAAGCCAAGGGTGCTGTTTTTGTTTTAACTGTGATTGAACATCTCTAAGTGTTAAATCCAACCCAATGGCCATCGCATCAACCATTTCATCTACTTTCATTCCTGATTCGTACTGCTTTGCGATATGTATGACAAGTTCAGTTTCAAAATGAACGGAACCCTGATTACTCGGCAAAGTAATTGACTGACCTTTTGCTTCCACAAGCGAATGAGTTGGTTTTGAAAATAAAAAAGGGGAAGTTGGTATTTCATTATTCAACTCTTTTGCATGCAAAGCATAGTTTCGACCTACACAATAGATATTTTTAATGTCTTTCATCATAAAACTCACTCTTTTCTTTTTAGAAATAAAAATTAATGAATAGCAAAAGGTAAATATTAAGAAATGATTGCAACTTTCTCTAGTCATGACAATCGTGGTTTAATAGTCAGCCAGATTAGTAATCACAAATTGTTACAGTAAATAAGAAAAAATCCTCCGATTTAAGTATATTTTATATTTTTCTGACTTTTTATACAACCGTTATACCTGTTAAAAGAAAATCCATTTAGATAACATAATTTCATGTTCGTACAATATGCAAAAATAATTATAACGGATTAGAAGAATAACTATAATGAAATTTTTCACATTCTTTGGTGGAACATAAACCAGATTTATTGCGTTCTCTTCTTTTGCCTTTATAAAGTGTATAAACAACCTTCAAAATCAGTTCTTTATTTACACAAATAACATCGTCCCATTCATTTGTTTTGTCGCTTTTTTCCATCGATATAGAAGGGGGACCGCCAAACTTTGTATTTTGTCCGCTAGCAAATCCCAGCGAAAAAGCGGTTTCCTGCCGTTAGGAAATGATTTTTTTATTCACTTATTGGGTTATAGATCTGTTAAAAAAAGTACCCACTACAGCTTTGAAGCAAAGATTGATTAAATGTTCCTCGTAAACCCCATATTAAGGGCAGCTCCACTGACGCGCTACCCCTATACTAAGTCTAAGCTCAAGAGTAAGCTGTATTGTGTAACCCGGGCAACTTCACCAAAGAGGAAACGCTATCCAAAATGAGATTGAACTGATTTATATTTTTTTGAATTAGTTGTCCTACCTTAAAATTAACAGCATATTGTTGCTCTATGTTTATAGCGAATTATTTTTGTACTTGGATCATTAAATCATTGCTAGATAGACCGCATAATTCGTGCGAGTTCCTTTTCTAAAACAGCGGGCTCGTTTGCGTAATTGTAAATCCCTAAAAACTTCTCTATGGCCTCTGGATGGGAACTGATTAGCTTATTGACAGCATCCTGCTGTTCAGATATGCGTTCATTCTTCGAAATTTGGCATCCCATGTGAAACCGGACCATAAACTCATCTTCTATTGCCTTTTGATATTCTTCAGACATTTGATTCGATTGATCGGATTGTCCCTTATATTTTAATAGAATATTTGATAAAATACGTGCTCCACATATAGCATCATGGATCCCCTGCGCCATGCCAGGATCTTTAAAACAAACCGCATCACCAACCAACGCCCATCCTTTTCCCATTCCTTTATACCAGTAATTATCATATCCTAGTATGCCTTTGACCGGTTCTGCGATTTCAGCATTTTTCAAGCGAGCACCAATTGTTGTATTAGGAAAGTTATCTGTCAAGAGATTGCGTAGACCGTTTTCCGGATTTAATTTCAACCGTTCTATCAATTCCTTATTTTCTAATGGGAAAATGCCGACAATAACATATAAATCATCATTCGTTGGAAAGAGAATGGCTGTGTTATCTTTTATCTTGTATACTTCAAATTTAGGGACATCATCGTGGCGAAATCCAGAAAAATACCCAAAATAAATACCGACTGTTGCCGGAATACTTATTTTGAGTTCACTTTTTACCAGCTTGCGAATAATAGAGGATCGGCCGTCTGCCCCCACTACCAGGCGAGCTAAAAATTCTTGTTTCTCGTAGTTGCCGTCTAAGCCTTTCACGCCTATTACTGTTTCGTCATCACGGATGACATCCGTCACACGAAAACCTTCTAAAACGGTTACATTCATTTGAGATTTGGCCTGTTCAAATAGGATTTGATCGAGATAAGTCCTTCTAATACAATAACAGCTGTCCTCTCCGTAAACCACAGGGATGAGACCATCTATCACGGTATCCTCAAATTGAAATTTAATATCCCGTACCGGTGGTGCTTTTGTTTCCAGCAGCTTGTCCAGGACACCTATTTCTCGAAGAAGAGCGACAGTATTATTGAAAAAGGTATGGGTTGATAATGTGTCCCTTGGAAAAGTCGATCGGTCCACTAACAACACATGGAAACCTGCCTTAGCAAGATAAATTGCCAGTGCAGAGCCGGCACATCCAGCACCGGTAATGATGACGTCATACATCTTATTCATCGTATCACTCCGTTTTCAAGTACAATTATTGACTTGCTTATCCATTAGCAGAGTTTGATAAAAATATACTACATACATAAAAGTATGGAAGTTAAAACAAAAAAAGTACAGAGAATTCCAAAGTCGATCTCCGCTATGTTAAGGAATCGATTTTTTTACTTCTTCTTATAGGAGCTCCCTCAATTAATTAAGGATTTCATCCCACTGGATAGAGTAATTACAAAGGCCCCCCTCTACCCCACTAGCATATACAGAAAAGCATTGGCATATCGTTTGCATCTTTAAACCAATCCAGAATACAAAAGCAACAATAATGAATAGCCGCACAAAATAAAAAAACCATAATCCTTTATTAGAGATGCCCTTGATTGGTGAGGCAAGAAAAATTCCACATATTATTTTTTATTTTGACAAACAAAAAGAGGTTCGGAGTGGTCTCACCCCGAACCATGATTTTATATTAGAAAACTTGGTTATCCTTCATGAATTTTCACCTAATTGTAATGAACTTCCTGTGTTGAAGAAATTTGTGACACTCCTGCCGATTAACTGGCTAGCCAAGCCCCCACAGACGCTTGCTTTGATGAGGCTTGGCAGACAGTCGGCAGAAAGGTAGCGGATTTATGAAATCAACAACTTTTTAAATAAAAACTGTAGGCAAACTTGCTTTTCCTCGAGTTTTGCCTACAGTTTTGACTCTTAGCTTAAAAAGTAGAAGCTAAATCTTTTGATCGTGCTATAGCATTTTCTTTTATTTCTTGTGCTTTATCAGGCATTGCTGCATGTCCTTCAACGAATACACCTTCAAAGGAAGGCACTCCGAAGAATTGCATAATGATATTTAGATACCGGTGACCCATTTCCATTTCTGCTGCTGGTCCTTCTGAATAAATACCACCACGAGCTTGTATATGCAAGGCTTTCTTATCAGTTAAAAGACCAACTGGGCCTTGTTCGGTGTATTTAAATGATTTACCTGCAACAGCTACGGAATCTATATAAGCTTTCATTACTGGCGGGAATGAAAAATTCCATAAAGGTGTTACAAATATATATTTATCGGCAGCTATAAATTGCTCACATAACTCTGAGAGTCGACTAACTTTTGCTTTCTCTTCTGCCGAAAGTTCTTCAAAGCCCTTTCCAGATTGAAGTTTCCCCCAACCACTGAAAACATCTACATCAATTTCAGGAATATTTTCTTTATAAAGGTCAATATTCACAATTTCATGGCTAGGATTTACTTCTTTATAAGTGTCAATAAATGCTTTTCCAACGGCCATACTGTAAGATTGTTTATCATCATGAGGATGAGCTGTAATGTACAATACTTTAGTCATTCTGTATCTTTCCTTTCTTTTTACATATTTGAACATTCTATTTTGTCTTGGAAATTCAACATTTATACAATTGCTCGAACTAAAATATCTTTAATTGATATGTATAAAATTATCCGTTACCCGCCCATAAAACGGCAGATTTAATGCAGGTATAAATCTTCTTTCAAGTTGTGAGAAAGAGTGTGAATTTTGGATATGATATAACAAGACAACCCGGTTATTTTAGGAGGCTTAAGGAAATGACGAATTCAATAAAATTTGATCTGCACACTCACCATGAACGATGTGGACATGCTATCGGCACAATTGAGGATTATGTAAAGCAAGCCATTGAATACGGCTTGCAATATATTGGGATTTCTGATCATTCTCCATATTTTTATAGTGAGGACGACCATCTCTACCCAACTATTGCAATGGCAAAAAGTGAACTTGTCCCTTATATTGAGGAAGTACTTCGCTTAAAAGAGGAATATAAAGGTAAAATTCAGGTGTTATTAGGAATGGAAAGTGATTTCTTCCCTGACCACATTGAAGTCTACCGTGATCAATATCTTTTACACCCTTTTGACTACATAATTGGATCTGTTCATTATGTTCAAGACATTAGCATTTTTAAAAAAGGGCGTTGGAATGGTTTAACTTCTAAAGAACAGGCAAGATTAAAAGATGAATACTATGAATTAATACAGAAATCTGCAAAAAGCGGAGTGTTTCAAATCTTAGGCCATATTGATGCAATGAAAGGGTTTTATCCTGCCTTTTCATCCATTGAAACAGACAGTATTGAAAAAACTTTAAAAATCATTAGTCAAGAAGATATCGCCATTGAGATTAATACCTCTGGTAAAACAAAAGAGTGTGGTGGGTGGTATCCAGCAGATGGCATTTTAGAACGAGCTCTTTTCTATAATGTGAAGGTAACATTTGGATCAGATTCGCATACACCTGAACGTATTGGCGATGAATTTGAACAAGTTAAAAAAAGACTAAAGGAAATCGGCTTTTCTGAGTGGGCTTACTTTGTTAACAAGCAAAGGATTCTCACTCCACTTTGACCTTCCAGTCAATAGGATTAGAACTGGTCCGGTAGCCATCTTCCATTCTAACCAGGTCTCGTGTGTCATAACAAACATAACCCTGTTTCCCTATTTACCATAAATATCTATACCTACTAGCCTAGCTAAAAAGTTGATCAGGTCTGTCCGAGATTTTTCCATTCGCACCGACTGCTCAAGGTCATATTTTTTGTGATTTTGGAGTTTACGGTGGCGTTCCTCCCCCATTAAAGGCTATTGCGGTTTCTGCTAAAAATAGTATATGAAAAAGCCGACCTTTTAATGGTCGGCTTCTTCAATCAATCTGTCCTTTTGTTAAATAGCTAGAAAGAAGCTATGATTTATTCCCCTAGCCGAGGTAGAATAGAAACGTTTATTTCTTTTAGGAAGAGTTCCTCGCTTTCATTATATAGCTGAAGCTGGTCTGTTTTAGTTCCCCGAGTTCGCCTCGTTTCCCGGCTGTTCTACTTGTACCTTGTCCCCTATTTCAATGGACAACAAATCCTCACCTACTATAACTGTTCCATCATATGTTTTTTTTGTTCTTTCGAGCAAATTAGCTTTTTCTTCTGTTAATCCACCCAATAATACAATATGTGAGTACACAGCAAGTTTTGGTTGTATTTGGCTAAAGACTTTACCTGCTTCTTCCGGTGTAGTGTGAAGATCAAGTATATTGGCTATTGATTCTGATTCATTATCAGGTCTTGCAGCTGCAACCTCATGAATAACTACGTCAGCGCCTTTAGCAAATTTAATTAGATTTTCATTATAGCGGGTGTCACCTGAGATGACTACTGAATGTCCTTTGTAATTAACCCGATAACCGAAAGCAGGCTCAATTGATTTATGGTCAACCTTGAAGGCTATTACTTCAATTCCCTTTTTTTTATAGACAACCCCCTCCTTGATATCATTTGCGACGATACTTGCTCCTTCAACGTTTCCATTTCCAGAATCATCTCTTGCATCCAAATCGGCTTTAAATGCTTTATTCATATGTAACATCATTTTCTCGATTCCCTTAGGTCCCCAAATCTTAAATGCTTGCTCTCTTTTCCCTCCTGTTGGTAAAGAACCTGTAAGCCATACGTCTGGTATGCCGATTGTATGATCCGAATGCAAATGAGTAAGAAATAACTTGTCAATACTGCCCGGTAACATATTCGCTTTATATAATTGTATAGCAGTACCACGTCCAGCATCAAAGAGGAGTTTTTCATCACCAACTTCTACAAGTGTAGATGGACCGGAGCGGGTGGTACTTAAAAGAGGAGAACCTGTTCCTAGTAGAGTTACTTTAAAGTCCGTTTGCTGTTCAGCTGTTTGGCCAAAAGAAGGAAGAAATAATGATAATGATAGAATTATTGAAACTCCCAACAAAAAAACAAAAGAAGTATTCCTTATTCTTTTCTTCATAACAAAAACCTCCTGTCAGATTATTTTTTCTTTACTCAAAGAAGAACAAATTCCTGTTTTAAATGTAAAACACAGTTTCGGAAATAGGTCCACAAACTGAATGTTACAATATTTATAATATTCAGTCAATAATATCCAAAGTAAAATCATGTATACTAATTCAACCTTCCATCAAGACAACAAGACTCAAGCTGAAATAATCTTACAGAATATTGGATTTCATATTGGATCAATTGTTCATACTAAAGAGAAAATATCTGTTAAAAAAGGAGTTTATATGACAAACAAAAAAAATAATAACCATTATCCAGCTCAACATAAAAGTCAGGTTAGTAAATTAAATTACAACGGAATGGAAGTGGATACTGATGTCAATGAAGATCCTAATCGGGAAAAATTATTAGATGAATCAGTTGATTCTTTTCTAAAATCGAAAGAAGGACAGGAATATTAGAGAAGGAATTGTGGTCGCCATTGTCCTTTTTTAAAACGTTTTTATATTTTTCCATTTCAATGGGCCCTCAGGAAGCTTTTGAGCGGCCCATTTTGTATCTTTATCTACGAACATTTTTCTTCTTGAGATACCGGCCAGCAAGTGCTGAATTATGATGTCCTAGTGCACTAAAGCTCCCATTAATTGAAAATGACGATATAATGTTAGTGGAATGATTATATTAGCAAAAGGAGGTTCGTTTCTATGAACATTTTAATATTGGGTGCAACTGGTCGAGTTGGGGGGCACTTAGTTACTTATGGTCTTCAAGACAGACATCATGTTACAGTTTTGGCTCGCACTCCTGAAAAGATTGGAATGAACGATGCCAATTTAACCATTATTCAAGGTAATGTACTAATTAAAGATGATATCGGACGTGCCATGCATGGGATTGATGTAGTTATTAGTGCACTGAATACCGATGGGACTACCACTTTATCAGCAAGTATGCCACTAATTATCGAAGCAATGGAAAACGAAGGTATCCAACGAATTATTACCATTGGAACAGCAGGAATCCTGCAAAGTAGAACAACCCCAAATACTCTGCGTTATCAGTCCAGTGATTCAAAGCGTAGGTCTACCCGCGCAGCGAAAGAACATCATATAGTTTACGAAATGCTTAAACAATCAACACTTCAATGGACTATTGTCTGTCCTACGTATTTGCCGGATGGAGAAAGTATTGGTACATATCGTGTAGAAGGTGACTTTTTACCGGAGAATGGGGCTGAAATATCCGTGCCGGATACAGCAGAATTTGCATTTAGCCAAATAAAAAGTAGCGATTATTTAAAATCACGAGTAGGTATTGCCTACTAACCATTCCTACTAGCATTACTCCCCTTGAAATCGTAGATGAGGTGAGGAAACCATCACGTCCGCTTAGCCGGTTCAATTATCTTCGAAAAGTACACAATCGCTGAACAATTGCCAAGAATATTTACCGGTTTCTTTTGGGCGAAGATTACGCCCTTACCTTGTTAATGAACTTTCTATTCCAATGTGCTATATTTCCCCTCCAAAAATAGCCACATTCTGCCTGTCAGGAGCAAACGCTAGCCCGTTCCATTTCAATACAGTCTGTACAAATCCCAGTGAGTCGGCATTATATCTCCCTGCGATCCTCTGATACGCTTCGAGCTCATATATGCCATCCCTATTGTAATCAACCGGATATAAACCAGATAAAGGATTGACCCATCCTTCTATCGGCGCCTTCAATACACCATCCTTGTCATAAATTTCAGATAAATATTCCTTATCCTTATAAGTAAGGTCAAGAATGTACCTTTCTTTTAGGTAATAACTATTCACCTTTGCTTTGTATTGGTTTTCATAATTAACATCGTATTTATAGGTTTCATTGAATGCGTCTGAATTAAAAATGGTCATCAGTTGACCGTTAAGATATGAAAAAACATACGCATAAATGGAACCACCGCTTCCTCCTGTATCAATGACCACTAAAATGTCATCCCCTTTGTTACCTGTAAAATCACCCAGAAAAAGGGTCGGATTATATCCTGCGTTATTTTTCATGGGAACTTGTTCATATTGATTAGTCCTCCCATTTTGGATAACCAAAGTTACATTCCTCCATAAGGGGCTATCAGGGGTTTTGTTTGCGGTAAGAAAAACATTGTCCTTTGTCCCGTCCCCATCAATATCGCCTTGCTTTGAGGTCACTGTGGCTGTTCTGTACAAGTTCATTTCCCTTGAAAGAGCAGATTGAAAGCTCAATTGCATATCTAGCAGTTCCTGCTTTGAAGGATAAGGATTTGGAAGCGACAAGGCGTTATCAATCGTTTGCATCGCTTCACTTGTTAAACCGGCCATACTTTGAGTCTCAGCCAAACAGTACCAATAATAGGGGTCATTCGTTTCTTGTATTTTTGTGTAATAGTAATGGATCACTTTTCTGATGTCATACGTATCCACCTTAATCCCCCCTGTCTCTTTATTATCCATATGAATTATATGCGGGAATTTAGTGAATAATCTTGAGTACATATCTATTGCTGGAAACAACAATAATGTCCTTTTCAAATATAGCGCCCTTATTATGAATGATTTCTGTTGCCTAATACCTCTTTATGAACTTTTTTTGCTTGCATATATTTATTTAATTTGCTATTATAACTGACGAACGTTCGTTAAATTATGAGGTGATATTATTGAAAAGTAATGAAATTAAGGAAGCCGCTCTAAAATTTTTCACGATTCATGGTTATGAAGGAGCGTCCCTTTCTCTAATAGCTGAAGAAGTGGGCATGAAAAAGCAATCCATTTACGCCCATTTTAAAGGCAAGGATGATCTTTTTCTGCAAGTTTTACGTGATGCGAAAGAGACGGAGCTATCTTCGAAACTCCAATATTTCAGTAAAGTCGATTCAAAAAATCCTGAAAAAGATTTATATGGATTCCTGCAATTGGTCATCGATCTTTTCCAAAAAAATGAGCATATAAAGTTTTGGCTGCGTATGTCCTTTTTTCCGCCAGCGCATCTTGAAAAAGAGATCGGGCAGGAGGTCATAGATATCGAGGAAAAGGTGCAGGCAATTCTGGAATGTAAATTCCAGGATTGGATCAATGCCAAATTAATTGTCGAAGATGCAGCCATAACTCCGACCTATGCTTTCTTGGGAGTAGTGGATTCCATTTTGCTTGAGCTTGTGTACGGCAATGATGAGAAACGGCTGAAGGATAAATTGGCAGCCTCTTGGAAAGTGTTTTGGAGAGGTATTTCACAAGAATGATTCACAAAGAAAGTGGTGTTAACACATGAATAAACCAATTAAAGAACAAAAGGCGGTATTGATTATTCTTCTAAGCAATATATTCATTGCTTTTCTGGGAATTGGACTCATCATCCCCGTTATGCCGTCATTTATGAATATCATGCATTTATCAGGAAGTACGATGGGCTATCTGGTTGCCGTATTTGCGGTATCACAGCTTGTTATGTCACCATTCGCAGGTCGTTGGGTTGACCGTTACGGCAGAAAGAAAATCATCATCATCGGCTTATTCCTTTTTGGAGTTTCAGAACTTATCTTCGGTGTAGGGACAAACGTATCGGTGTTTTATTTATCAAGGATCCTAGGGGGAATCAGTGCCGCCTTTATCATGCCAGGTGTTACTGCATATGTTGCAGATATTACATCCGTCCAGGAAAGACCAAAAGCAATGGGCTATATTTCAGCTGCCATTAGCTTAGGTTTTATAATAGGTCCCGGTATCGGTGGCTTTATTGCAGAATATGGTATACGATTGCCCTTCTTCCTTGCGGCGGCCATTGCTTTTGTAGCTTGCCTTTCATCAATATTCATTTTAAAAGAGCCGCTTACAAAGGAACAGCTTGCAAAAGTTTCTGCCAGTACAAAGCAAACAAACTTTATAGGCGATTTAAAAAGATCACTTAATCCGCTTTACTTTATTGCGTTCATCATCGTATTTGTACTCGCTTTTGGTTTATCAGCCTATGAAACTGTGTTTAGCCTATTTTCTGATCATAAATTCGGCTTCACACCGAAGGATATTGCAATTATCATTACAATAAGCTCTATTTTCGGAGTTGTTGTGCAAGTATTTATGTTTGGAAAACTGGTGGATATTCTCGGCGAAAAGAAGCTTATCCAATTATGTTTAATCGTCGGTGCCATTTTTGCGGTAGCGTCCACTATGATTTCTAGCTTTTTGGCAGTTCTAGTGGTAACTTGCTTCATCTTCCTTGCATTTGACCTGCTTCGTCCGGCATTGACGACATTTTTATCAAAAGCTGCCGGGAAAGAACAAGGATTCGTTGCTGGAATGAACTCCACCTATACGAGCTTAGGGAATATCGCCGGGCCATCTATTGGAGGATTGCTGTTTGACGTAAACATCCACTACCCTTATCTTTTTGCTGCTGTCATTATCGTCATTGGCCTGGGCATTACAGTCATTTGGAAAGAAAACCGATTGACAGAAAGCTTAGCGAAATATTAATGTCCCGCATTGTAATTCCTTAATTTTTCAAAGTACCCTTCCTTTTCGAGCTAGAAAACTCTCAAACTTGAAAAGTGATATTCTACTAAAAAACCCCTTGTCCATATTGGCATGGGGTTTTAACTTATCCAGATAAGTTATTTTTGCTATTATTATTTAAGAGTGGGATTCTGTTTTTCATTGCTGATGATATACGCTCCAAATTAATCCTGCATTTATATCGATCTGCACGGTAGACAGATCTGACAACCCCAAGGGGTCGATTGGTATCTAGGATAAATCTTCGTTCTATCAGCAATAAAGGGGAGCCTTCGGCTACCTCGAGCATTTCCGCCTCTTTTTTTTGAGCAATGGCGGCTTCAATTACCTGTCTGCCATGCTCGATTTGTAAGCCAAAGTTTTTTTCAACATCATGAATGGAACTCACGGCTATTTCTTCCGTTAGATCCGGGGCAAGATCTTTTGAGATGTATAGCCTTTCATATGCCATCGGCAACTGATCAGCAAGCCTCACACGTTCCAGTTCGAAAATAGAAGTTCCTTCTTCAACCTCAAGCTTTGCAGCAAGTTCATGATCAGCATTGACCTCTGTAAAACTGATGACTCCTGTACTTGGTTTAAGTCCTCTTGAAATCATATCCTCTGAAAAGTTTGTTAATCCTTGCAAGGGTTGCTCTAATTTTTGTTGAGCAACGAATGTTCCTTTTCCCCGCTTCCTGTATAAATAACCGCCATTTACGAGGTTAGAAATGGCCTGTCTCACCGTCATCCTGCTTATTCCATATTTTTCAGTGTATTCTTTTTCTGAAGGAATCATCTCTCCTGGCACCAATTCAAGACTTTGAATCGCTCCTTTAATCTCCTCTTCAAGTTGATGATAAATGGGACTCGGAGAATTCTTTTGGATCATTTAGCGTACATCTTCCTTTCATCGTGATGTAAATTTTACAAGGCATCCTGTTCGGAAACATCTCAAGCTAAAATTCCGTTCGTTGACCCTATCCATGCTAATAAACACGATAAGTATAAGACTCACATTTAAGTATCCAAATTCCTTTTTGTGAATTTCAATACCGATTCCCTTGAACGTTCAATTTCATTTTTATTTTCATCATAGAATTTTGAAACGTACGCATAGAAAATAATGCTGACCGTTAGAAATTGTGCAAAAAGCGAACTTGTTGCAGCACTTCGGAATTTTGCCTCCGGTGCACGTACATGATTTAGGGACATATCAACTTTTTTAGTTAGCCCATTGTTCCCCAATCGTGATAAACCAATTGTTTTAATTCCATATGCTTTAGCAATATCAACGAGTTCCAGAACTTCTTCAGTTTCGCCACTATTGGAAATACAGAAAAAAACGGTATTCTTTGATGATGCAGCGAGTGCAGTGGCCGTAATATGCGGGTCTTGATTAGCACTTACAATCTTTCCTAACCGTAACCACTTCTGTGTAATATCTTCAGCAACAAGCCATGACGCCCCTAATCCATAGACATAAATCACATCTGCACTCCTCATGGTTTCAATGATTTTGTCAAGTACGGTCTCATCCAAATAATGTGCCGTTTCTTGTATAGCTTGGACAGAGTTGGACACTATTTTATTTTTAATGGACGCTATTGTTTCATTAGGCTCTATGTCATGGAAACCTTTTTTCTCCGGTTGGGAAATCAGTGATGATAGGGATACCTTCAGTTCTGAAAAACTGTTAACTTTTATAGAATGACAGAATCTCGTTACTGCAGAACTGCTGGCATTGGCATGTTCAGCTAATTCATGTATCGTCATTCTAATAATATCTTGTGGATTTTCTAAGATATATTGGGCAATTTTCCTTTCTGAATTAGGCAACTGGTTCAATAAGCTTTCAATTCTCAATAAAATATTTTCAACGTGCATATGGTTTACTCTCCTTGATCTTTACTTACTTTAACTGCTTCATTGCTATGTAGTAACAACCCAAGGTAGCTGATACGTCATCCAAAACAAATTTCACATTTGGTTTTTCAAGTTTAATATGATTGATGAAAGAGTTTTGCACCAATCGTATATTTGTCAATATGCTACCTTTTATTGCAATTGTAACATTCTTACTTAACTTTAACTTCTTGATAACCTCAAGCGTTTGTTTTGAAAGGTGGTACCCGGCCTGATTCAGCACATTTTGCGAGAAACCATCGCCCTTCTCCGCATGTTGGACAATTAGGGGAACAAACGCGGCAATCTCGGATTTCGTGGCGGAATAAATGAATTTCTTCAGTTCCATTACACTATGAAGCCCAAGTTTTTTAAGTATTGTCTCGGTTAAATGGCTATATTCATATCCCTCATCCTCTTCTTTCGTCATTTTTATAAAAGCCTGCATGGCAATCCAATAGCCACTTCCTTCATCCCCAAGAATGTGTCCCCAGCCACCAGCCGATTTCTCGATACCTTTATGAATGCCGATACTTACAGATCCAGTTCCGGATATGGTCAAAATGCCATCATTTCCTTTTAGTAAAGCAGCATGAGCGATAATTCCATCATTTACGATCGTGAACGGGGCATTAAATGCCCTGCTTAATGCACTTTTTATACCCTGCGGATTTTCAACTCCTCCATACCCGGCTAAACCTAAGCAAATGTAACCGCAGCTTCCCTTATCAATAGGCGTTATGCATTGTTCAATTGCCTGTATAATGTTAGCGATGGCTTGTTTTTCATTTATTAGCAGGTTACCATACCCCGCTTTGCCTTCACTTATTTTATTTCCCTCTAAATCATAGGCCACTGCTTCAGTTTTGGTGCCACCGCCGTCAACACCGATAATATAATTCATATCATTCTCCTATTCAGTAAAAAAGGGAAGGAATATCACCTTTCCTTCCCTGTAGATTCTCAATTAACATTGAATTGGAATTTACCCCATGGTTCCAAATAATCGAGGAGAAAAATTTCCTCTTCCGCTATTCGGCCAACTACATTTGTTTTCCCCGAATTATTCATTTCCTTCAATGCAATCTGCAATTCCCCTTTATATTGTCCATAGAGCTCATTTTCAATTAAAATATCACCGCGTCTAATGTCAGGCGTATATGTTGGTTTAAATTCTTTGCCCTTATATTTCACGCGTGATTGAGTCGAGCGAATAAGATAATCGGAAACATCTCCACGGTAAAAATGGAATTCTTCCAATACTATTTTTTTCTCTAAAGCTGTTATGGTTTCGTGAAGGTTAACATTAAATGTTAACAGAGCGCTATTTAACAGGCTTAGCTGCTTCAATTCATCTTCGGATGCGTAGGCATTTGCAATAATTACATCATCAATCAACCCTGTCGCATACAAGTGTTTTGCTTGTGTTGTAATGGGCAATTCCCGGTGCATTTCTAATGTACATAAACCTTCCATTATTGGCCAAGGTCCGTACGTTGCTGCATGCGAGCTTATGAAAGCTGCCGTGCGGATATTATGCTTTTTGAATGACTCACAGCATTTTATAAAATGAGGATAGCTCAATCCTGCATAGCGATGAGGATAGAAGTTATGCGATCCGACTAAATTCTCTTTAATTGGTTTGTAATCGATAATATTTTCTAAATATTTTGTTGCATTGCTCATATTTATTTCAATTTTGAGACCATATGGATTATGTGTCATAATCGACTCTTCGTTACCTGTAAAGCCCATGTCCAGCCTGATCCCATACGCACCTAATTCTGCAAAAAACGATAAGTCATTATAAGAAATGCCTAGCGAACCGAATACTCGGGGAGCAATATCGACCATCACTTCCATATTCAATTGATTGGCATAACGAATTGTTTCTTTAAATTCTTTTAAAATCTTCTCTTTGTCACCTTCGACTGATAGCAAGCAAGTAAAGATCTTTTTGAATCCATATTTGTGTGCAAGTGCAATGTATTCCATGTCTTTTTCAACGGTTGAATGCTCTGGATAGATAGAAATACCGAGTTTACCCATTATTTAATCACCTCTTTACTGTTGTGGAGCTAGCTTTTTTACAATGCGAATCATATGTTCAATTAGCTTTTGTTCACTCATTGCCGTCATCAAGTGATCCTGAGCATGAATCATTAATAGAGTTTTCTCACTTGGAACTCCATTCAATTCTGCTTGAATCAGTTTGGTTTGTGTTTTATGGGCCAAGTTCAATTCTTCCTGACCTTGTTTAATTAGATCCTCTGCCTTTTCAAAATTGAATTCTTCCGCTTCTTTCAGTGCGTCGAATGCTAAACTTCTCGCATTTCCACTATGTGATATTATTTCAAAAATCTCCATTTCGTTATTGTTCATTTCAGTTGACATATCATTAAACTCCTATTTTATGTTAGATTTTGAAGGTTCATTGGATTCCTGTAATCCATATTTACTGTTTAAAACACCATTCACTTGATGTTTGGTACAGCATTTTCACTGAAGAATCGTGGTAAGTATTCTTGATGCGCTTTTAAAAGTTTTTGTAAAACAATTTCCGCCAAGTCATCACTTGGAATAAGCGGGTTAATCGTTAAAGCTAATAACGCTTTATCATAAGAACCTGTAACGGCTGCCTCAGCACCAATTCTTTCAAATGATTTGATTTGTTGAATTAAGCCAAGCACTTGTATGGGTAACTTACCCATAGACAAAGGAATTGGTCCATTTTTGGTGACGATACAGCTTACTTCGACTGCTGAATCATAATCTATATCAGTAATCGATCCTTTGTTTTGTACATTTAGCACTTGAATGTCTTTTTTATCATTATAAATGGAAGAAATGACGTTACACGCTGCATCGCTATAGTAAGCTCCACCGCGTTGCTCTAATTGTGGAGGCTTGATGTCAAGGGTTTCATCCTTGTATAGGTCAAACAAACCTTCTTCTAATTTTTTCACAACTTCTGCTCGAGTTTCCCCAGATTTGAATGCTTCCAACTCTTCTTCTAAAATCGTTTTTGTTTTGTAATAATAACGATGGTACGGGCAAGGCACCACTCCTAAAGATTTCAAAAATCTTCTGTTCCAAGCCAATGGGGCAATATTCTTCATCGTCAATTGAATTTCAGGATTGCCAAGCATTTCAAGCACTTTATCTGTGACTTCTTGATCATCAACGAACACATGCATCCCGAAAACCATATGGTTTAACCCGGCGAAATCTATGTGCACTCTCTTCATATCAACACCAAGCATGTTAGAAATAGACATATGCATATTAAATGGAACATTGCATACCCCAATGACTTTTTTATGCTTACTGTAGCGGAGAAGGGCTTCCGTTACCATCCCAGCAGGATTTGTGAAATTAATTAACCATGCATCAGGGCAGAGCTCCTGCATTTCTTCTGCAATTTCCAGAAGTATGGGGATAGTTCGTAATGCTTTGGACAATCCTCCTGCACCATTTGTTTCTTGACCAATTAAGCCTAATTCCAATGGGATCCGCTCGTCCTTGATTCGTGCATCAAGTAAACCCACTCTCATTTGCGTTGTGACAAAATCAGCATTTTGCAAGGCTTGTCGGCGGTCTAACGTTAAATGTATTTCCATTGGAAGTCCTGCTTTTTCAACCATACGCTTTGCTAATGTTCCTACAATCTCCAGTTTTTCTTTTCCTGCCTCAATATCCACTAACCACAGTTCTCTAATAGGCAACTCATCATATCGTTTAATAAAACCTTCTATTAATTCTGGTGTATAACTGGAGCCTCCACCAATTGTGGCAATCTTCAACCCGTTTTTCATTTCCATTCCCCTAACACCTCATAGTAAGCTAATCTGAATTCTTCATATTTATTTATAGATGATTGCATAACAAACCAGTGCGCTTACCGCTAATAAAGACAAGAATAATAGTGATGCTTGTTTCTTGTTTTTAAACTTACCTTCAACAAAACAAACAACCATCGTCAATCCTGCGCTTATGGCAAAGGTATTTCCCAAGTATAGTGATAATTGTTTATTTATCTCAAAGGCATCCATGAATCTGTTAAAGATAAAATTAAAAACAAGAATGAAGCTAAAAAATAGAAAGGCACTTTTGTAACTAAAAAAGTGGATTCTAGAAGTTGAATTCATGTCCTTTCCCCCCTCTCAATTCATAAAAGGAGTTTGGAGCATTTAGTCCCAAACTCCCTTTTAGGTATTCCTTATAAAGCGATATTTTTATTATCCGTTGTTTCCACCATGTTTTCCTGCGCTAAAAGCTTTTTATCGTACATCTTAAAGAATGGCAGATAAATAATAACGGAAATAGTTAAATTCACCATCACTAGAACAATGGCTCTCCAATCACCGCCTGTTGAAAGGTAGGCACCTATTGGAGCGGGCAATGTCCAGGGAACCATTACATATGTCGGGTTCACCAGTCCGATGGACGTTGCTATATATGCAAGTGTTGCACCAATTAGCGGTGTAATGATAAATGGAATAATCAGTACCGGGTTTAGTACAATTGGCATCCCAAAGATGACAGGTTCATTGATGTTAAAAATGCTTGGCACAATTGTTGCTTTCCCCATTGCTTTACTATAGGTAGACTTTGCCGTTAAGAGCATGGCTATTACTAAACCCAATGTTGCACCAGACCCACCAATCCAAATAAACCATTGGAAGAATGTTTCAGGAGCGATGTGGGGAATTGCCTTTCCAGCTGCAACCGCTGCAGAGTTATTCCCCAAGTATACTTCCCATACCGGGCGAGCTACGGCACCTACGACTGATACGCCATGAATACCAAATGACCAAAAGAATGTAATCAAAAATACTGGAATTAATACACCTGGCAATGTATCGCCTGCACTGATGAGTGGTGCAACCGCTTTATCGACAAGTGAATGTAAATCAACAGCAAAAACGACAGTAATTAAAGTCATAACAAGCAGTACAATTGAAACTGGTATTAATGCTTCAAATGAACGGGCCACTGAAGTTGGAACAGAATCAGGCATTTTGATTGTGATATTTTTTGTCTTACAAAGACGTAAAATTTCGACAGCAAAAATGGATACAATCATTCCTACAAAAAGACCATGGCCTCCGAGATTTGTCATTGGCAAAACAAACCCCACATCATCCATCATCTTTACACCAATTGTGAACAGGAAGGCTGCTAATGATAGTAAACCTCCAGATAGCGGATCAAGTTTATAGCTTTGAGATAAACTGTAGCCTATACCAAAAGTAATATATAGCGTCATGATAAACATCGTTAATCGATATGGAATTAAAATTTCAGCTATATGTTTTGCAGACCATTCACCTAATGCAGTATCTGCTGCAACGGGCGGAAATGCAATGATCAAGAATAAACTGCCAAAGATGATGAAAGGTAACGCAGAAACCACACCATCCCGAATCGCGCGTAAATGTTTTTGCTCAGACAATTTAGCCATAGGTGTTGAAAGATTATTTTCTAAAAAAGCTACAAACTTGTCCATTCGTGTTTTCCCCTTTTACGTTTAGTGAAAAGAAATAGTAATTAGTTTATTATTTTGCTAGTTCCGTTACCAGTTTTAATAGTTTAGGTCCGCCAAGAGGGCTGTAAGCTTGGGCTGGAATGGCTTCACATGGGACGCCCGCTTCATCTGCCGATGCCTTAAAGCCATCGAAACGATGTTTGACTTGCGGAGCTACCATCGCAACATCCCAGCCATTTCGTACTTCTGCATCAAATTCTTGAGTGCCGACTGCCAATACTTCTATGGTTACACCCTGTTTTTCCCCTTCCTTTTTTAAAGCGCTTACAACGATTGCACTAGACATTCCACCTGAGCATACGAATAATACCTTCATTCTTTGTTCCTCCAATTTTTTTATTTTTTTTATAAAAAGCGTTAAATCGTTTTTCTTATGAATCCTTGTGCTTTCACTAAACGATTTGAGGCTTCTTCATATGAAACATTCGTTAAAATCATGACAATTGCAATTTTAGGCTGGGCATTTGCCTTTTTTAAAAATTCATCTGCAATTTCATAGCTACAGTCAGTAGCATCCATGATAATACGTTTTGCGCGTTCAACTAGCTTTTCATTAGTTAACTGTAAATCTACCATTAAATTACCATAAACTTTACCAACTCCAACCATTGAGGCGGTGGAAAGCATGTTGCATACTAACTTTTGCGATGTTCCAGCTTTTAAACGGGTAGAACCCGTCAGGACTTCAGGCCCGTTTACAACTTCAATCGCAACTTTTGCAATCTTACCTATCTCAGAACCTTTGTTACAGCTTATCGACACAGTTCCTGCACCAACTTGATTGGCATATTCCAATCCAGCAATAACATATGGAGTGCGTCCACTAGCTGCAATGCCCACTACCACGTCCCTGTTTGTTAATTCGATTTTCTTCAAATCTTCAGGACCTAATTCAAAACTGTCTTCAGCACCTTCAACTGCCTTAATGAAAGCCTTTTCCCCACCGGCTATAAGACCCACTACTTCACTAGGATCGGTATTGAATGTCGGGGGACATTCTACTGCATCCAATAACCCGATGCGCCCGCTTGTTCCTGCACCCATGTAAATTAATCTGCCGTTTTTTTTCATGGCTTCGACGATCATCTCCACGGCTTTAGAAATTTGCGGAAGTTCTTTTTTTACACAATGGGCAACTTTAATGTCTTCTTCGTTCATTACCTCTAAAAATTCAAGTGTTCCCATTTCATCCAAACTCATGGTCTTTTCATTACGACGCTCTGTCGTTAAATGCTCTAGCATACATATCATCCTTTTTTATTTCAGTGGTGAAAGTGGTGAAACTTTTTTAGCTATAGAGAATATATCATTATTAAAAATTAATTTCAATATTGTGTATACATTTTTAAAAATTAATTTTAAAATAAACGGTAGATAGCTAAATGATTGTTATCTTTCTACTAAAAATTAGAAATGATTGACTAGCCATTTTATGAACCAAACCTCCGATTCTTTTTATTGTTTAAATCTTATCTCACTATTCATATGTAACAAATTCATATATTCATTATTTGTTAACGCTTACAAATAATTAAATATAAATATTATAATGAAATGAGGTTGTACTATTGATGAATGAAAGAATTACAAAGACAAGATTTGGTTCACTGGCGCTAGCCGCTTTGGTGGGAGGATCACTTCTCCTTCCATCCGATTTGATTGCACATGCAGAAACGGGGACTATCCCTCAGCAAACTACTTATGTAAAACAGGAACTGCGCGCAACTTGGATTGCAACTGTATTAAATATTGACTGGCCGTCCAAACCAGGTTTATCCATATCAGCACAGAAAGAAGAATTCATAAAATATTTGGATGAACAAAAAGCAATGGGGATGAATGCTGTAGTTATGCAAATTAAACCAACTGCAGATGCTTTTTACCCTTCTGAATACGGTCTTTGGTCAAAATATTTAACAGGAGTCCAAGGAAAAGACCCTGGGTATGACCCTCTTGCATTCATGGTAGAGGCAGCACATGATCGTAATATGGAATTTCATGCATGGTTTAATCCATATCGCATTACTATGCCTTTAGGTAAGACAGCTGAATTATCGGATATTGATAATCTTCCAGAATCTCATCCTGCTAGAAAGCACCCTGATTGGGTCATACCATATGGACAACAGTTGTACTTTGACCCAGGCATTCCTGGCGTACAACGGTTTGTGATCGATGGAATAATGGAAGTTGTTAAGAATTATGATATTGATGCAGTCCATATGGACGATTATTTCTATCCTTACAAAATTGCAGGAGTACCTTTCCCAGATGAAATTTCCTATCAAAAATATGGAGCAGATAGATTTACAAATGTGGAAGATTGGCGAAGGGATAATGTAAATAACCTTGTTAAGAATATAAATGAAGAAATCAAGGCAGAAAAATCATATGTGAAGTTTGGTATAAGCCCATTTGGAGTTTGGCGCAACAAAGCAGTTGATCCCACAGGATCTGACACTGCCGCTGGACAAACGAATTACGATGATTTATATGCGGATACCAGAACGTGGATCAATAATGGATACATTGATTATATTGCCCCTCAATTATATTGGAATATAGGATTGCCAGTAGCTGACTATGCCAAACTTCTTGATTGGTGGACAAAAGAAGTCGAAGGTAAAAATGTTCAACTCTATATTGGACAAGGAGACTATAAAATTAATACAGAGTCCAATGGTGTCCAAAACTGGTTCAATCCTGAAGAAATGCCAAACCAGTTAAAACTGAATCGAACATATAAGGAATTTGATGGAAGCATGCATTTCAGTGCCAAAGATTTACGGAAAAACCCCCTTGGGATAGCGGATCGCTTAAGCGAGGATATTTATAAGCATCCCGCATTGGTTCCTGCCATGCCTTGGATTGATGATCATGCCCCAAAGGCTCCAAAGGTGAGCAAGGCAACACAAGCAGGAGATGGAATACAATTTGAAATTCACGATCACAAGCAATCAGATGCATCCTATTATGCTATTTATCGTTTTGATGGGAAGAAAAAAGGAAACATAGAAGACTCAACGAACTTACTTGCCACAGTGCATAAAGAAAATAAACGTCAATTGTTTATTGACGGCAGTGTAGAAAAAGGAAAGACTTACACATATGTTGTGACTGCCTTAGACCGAACCCACAATGAAAGTAAACAAACTAAACAGATTAATATAAAAGTAAAATAATCTTCAAGAAATAGCTTTACAGTTCAAGTGGCGCATGTCAGTGAACAATGGACGTAAGGTATATATTAAACAATATATTAGAAATGGTCTTATCTTAGTATCATATACTGTTCATGCTAAATCAGGATTATAAAAGAATCGAAGTAGGTGGAATGACGATGTACATAGTTGGATTAATGTCCGGAACATCGCTGGATGGAATTGATGCCGCACTTGTTCGGGTGAATAATAGTGGACTCGAGACTGAAATGGAAATGATTGAGTTCATGACATGCCCTTTCCCAAAGGATATTGAAAAAGAAATTATCCAGTCTTTATCTGCAGTCACATCCAATGTTCAATTAATATGCAGTTTGAATTTTAAATTAGGAAAATTATTTGCCACTGCGGTAAAGGAAGTTTGTCATAAAGCTGGATTTCCCATTAATAAACTGGATCTAATTGGATCCCATGGACAAACCATTTACCACCAGCCTTTAAAGGACCAAAATTATATACCCTCCACTTTGCAAATTGGGGAAGCCGCAGTAATTGCTCACGATACAAACACACTTGTAATCTCTAATTTTCGTACGATGGACATGGCAGCTGGTGGACAAGGAGCTCCTCTTGTTCCTTTTACCGAATACATTCTTTATAGAAGTGAAGTGAAGGGAAGATTACTTCAAAACATAGGGGGCATTGGAAATGTAACCGTCTTACCCAAGCAAGCATCTCTTAATGACATGTATGCTTTTGATACAGGGCCTGGAAATATGATCATTGATGAAGTATGCCGCCAATTGTTCAATATAAGCTATGACGAAGGTGGTAACATAGCTAAACAAGGAAAAATCAATGACGAACTTTTATCTTATTGCATCAGTCATCCTTTTATTATGAGCCCTCCTCCAAAATCAACTGGCAGGGAATTGTTTGGCAAGGAATATGTATTAAAACTATTAAAGATGTTTGAATCACTTCCAAGTCAAGATATTTTAGCAACAGTAACGATGTTTACAGCAAAGTCCATTGTGGAGAACTATCGAAATTTCATCTTTCCAAAAACCAATATTGAAGAAGTGATTATTGGCGGCGGTGGAAGCTATAACAAAACGTTATTAAATATGATTCAATTACTGCTTGGAAATTCTATTCAAGTCTTGACTCAAGAAGATTTGGGATACTCTTCCGAAGCGAAAGAAGCGGTGGCCTTTGCATTACTTGCAAATGAGACTTTCCATGGTAATACAAGTAACGTTCCCAAGGCTACCGGTGCTGACTTCGATGTCATCCTTGGAAACATGACCTTCCCTCCTTTATATCGAATTAGTAAGTAAACATAAGATAAAATATGTTTAATAAATGCCTCCCTTCCCCCTTAGATTTCTTAGGGGGTTTTTTCATTTGATCCGTCATAAATTCACTTTAATGGCAATCACCTAGTATGATTGCGATCCCCCTTACATATCTGTATACGTCCCCCCCACTTGGAGTATTTATTCTGAAGCAGCTATTTGAAGAAAATAACGTCATATTTGGATTTGCCATTGAAGGAACGTATGCTTTTTAACCATTGGAAAAGAGCAGGAGGCACATCGATATTTGATGTGCCTTCTGCTCTTTTTTTTGCCTGAAGAATCATGACGGACTCTTCTATTTTATTTACTTACCAAGCTGCATGGAGACATACTTCACTTCCAAATATTCATCCATGCCGTAGTGTCCACCTTCCCTGCCTAAACCACTTTCCTTCATGCCTCCAAATGGTGCTTGGGCAGTGGATGGGGCACTGTCATTAATACCGATAATCCCATATTCAAGACTATCCGAATAGGCAACTGCCTTATTTAATGACTCGGTATACACATAAGCTGCCAAGCCAAAATTCGTGTTATTGGCACGATCGATCGCTTCTTGATCGGTTTTGAATGTACTGACTGGCGCAATTGGCCCAAATGTTTCTTCCTGCATGCACAGCATATCATCCGTTACATTGGAAAGTATGGCTGGTGCTATAAAATAGCCTTGTTTTTCATCTACTTTTGAGGTTTTATGGATGATAGCCCCTTTACTTGCAGCATCCTCTAATTGAAACTGAACTTTTTTTACTGCGGCTCCATCTATCAATGGACCAAGATCGGTTCCTTCCATTCCATTTCCAACCTTCAAAGTTAAGACGGCTTCTTCGAAAGCTTCTAAAAACGGCTGTTCAATTGTCTCATGGACATATATTCGGTTCGCACAAATACATGTTTGTCCAGCATTTCTGAATTTCGATTGAATCAAACCATTTACTGCTTCTTCGATATTAGCATCCTCAGCAATGATGAACGGAGCCAATCCACCGAGTTCAAGCGAGACTTTTTTTACTGTTTCTGCCGCCTTTTTCATTAGATGTTTTCCTACAGGAGTGGAGCCAGTAAATGTGATCTTTTTAACACGTGAATCATTCATCCAGACGTCTGACACATCTCCCGGTTTTTGTGTTGTTACAATATTTATCACACCTGCCGGAATCCCTGCTTCCTGGGCACTCTCAACTAATAGCAAAGCGGTCAAAGGTGTTTGTTCCGCGGGTTTGATGACCACGGTACATCCTGCAGCAAGGGCTGGCGCCACTTTCCTCGTGATCATGGCAGCAGGAAAGTTCCACGGGGTAATGGCAGCAACGACACCGACTGCCTGCTTTTGCACTAAAATACGCTTTGAAGCAACAGAGGCTGGAATGATTTCCCCATAGTTACGCTTTGCCTCTTCAGCAAACCATTTCACGAAACTTGAAGCATATTTCATTTCACCTTTTGCTTCGGCCAATGGCTTTCCTTGTTCCAGTGTCATGATCGTTGCGATTTCATCCAGCCTGTTCTCAATGATCGTGTACCACTTCTCAAGTAATTCAGCCCTATGATATGCACTGGTTCTCGACCAAGTCAGAAAAGCAGCTTGAGCTGCATCCACAGCAGCCTTTGCCTCTTTTTCATTAGCGTCCGGAACATACCCCACAGGCTCCAATGTTGCTGGATTTTCCACTACAAAATGACGCTCTGTATGAACAGGTTCGCCGTTTATATAAATTGGCCATTTTTCCACTACTTTTTTCATCCTGCTTTAATCTCCTCTTCTTCTGCATGATCTGTAAAAGTCTTATCATTCTCACCTTTGAAAAAGTCCTTGCCATATAGAAGGACACATAATAGAATTCCCGCTGCAAACGCCATTCCAGCACCTTTTATAACAAGGATGGCAGCGACGACCCCTGCAATTCCCAGGTCACGTTGGCTCTTCGCCTGCATCACACCGACGCGTACGCTAACATATCCTTGAACCAAAAGCGTTAGGGCCAAGGCCACACCGAGAATTGGTTCAACCAAGCTGACTACCGGCAATAAGAATAACCCTGTATTCGTACCCCAACGGAACGAGCCAGCACCGCCGAAGAAAGAATTCATGGCTTTCTTGCCATTCTTGAACCGTTCTACAACCACGACCTGCATGGCTGCCCACAACGGACCGCACATTGTTATATCAGGTCCGATAAAACTCATGATCACATTTCGGCCGCCAAAAATTAAATGAGCTCTGTTTGGATTATAGTCCACTTTTTCATCTTCCCTGACCTCATCTGATTCAGAAAGCAATGCTTTTGTTTTCAGCACATCCCCGAATACAACTAAATAAGTGGCAAAAACAGCTGGAGTCGCACTTAAAAAGAAGGTCAAGGCAGGGAAACCTAAACCGAACACAGTATAGTCCGACCAAAGCGTAGCAAAGTCCGGACTGCTGAATCCCCATTGAATATCAGGCCATTTTGCTTCACCAAAAATAGGGGCTACAAAGACCGCAAGCAAGATTGCTGGCAATATCCCTAAATTGCCTATGAATACCCAAACTTTGTTTCGCATTTTTAACTTTCCGAAATTTTTCGAAAAAAGCAAGTAAAAGGCAAATCCGATACAAATGCTTATTGTATAAGGAAATAAATCAAACTTTCCACCCACTTCGAAAATGGATACGACAGCACCAATTCCTGCCCCTAAAATGATGCCTGATTTAATTGCATTCGGCACTAATCGTACGACCTTACTGGCAAGTCCGGTCATTCCAAGCACTATCGATAAAATACCTAATGTTAATTGAAATGCAACGAGTGCATAGACCCGATCAGGTCCTTCCGGAAATTGCCCGACGAACAATACAAGCAATGGAACCGCAGGTGTAATCCAACCTGGTATAACTGGGTCCCCGAGTAAATGATGTGCTAAATACAATAATCCATTCAAGACAACGACGGCTAGAGCTACATCAAAAGGCATCCCCAGATGGTCTGCAAGCAGTGTAATCGCTCCAAGGTCAACTGCACACATCAATAACCCTTGAACATAGTCAGGCCACTCAAAACGATAATGGACAAATGGAAGTCTAATTTTAAAAGGTCCCGCAGGTATATACGATGTCTCATCTCCGTAGCGACGGTTTTTCCATTTCATATTGTTTCCTCCACTTAAAAGCCATAGGCTGAACGGTAAATTTTTTCGATATCCCGAACGTTTAATGTACGGGGATTATTGCGAAGTAAACGAACTTGTTTGATGGCCTCAGCAGCCATTTCACTTAAAGCCGATTCAGGAATGTCAAATTCACTTAGTGACTCAGGTATATCAACGTAACGGCATATTCTGGTCATCGCTTCTATAGCTTTATCCGCTGCCTCATCATCATTTAAATGATTGACTTTCTCTCCAAGTGCTTCAGCAATGTCTCTGAACCTTTCCAAACATGCAATTTTATTCCACTTCATGACAAATGGCAGTAATAATGAATTGCTGACTCCATGTGATAAATGGAAGCGGCCTCCAAGCGGATAAGCTAAGGCGTGGACAGCTCCAACACCGGCATTTCCAAAAGCTAACCCTGCCATTAGGCTTCCCGTGATCATGGCTTCTCGTGCTTCCAGATTATCTGGTGCAGCATAAGCCTTTGGTAAATTTTTTGCGATCAACTTCATGGCCCCAATTGCCAAAGCATCTGTAACGGGCGAAGCAAATTTGGAAATATAAGCCTCTACCGCATGGACAAGTGCATCCACTCCGCTCGCAGCCGTCACACTTGGCGGGCAAGTCAGCGTCATCACGGGTGATACGATCGCTACATCCGGTAAAAGATATGAACTAACAATTCCCTTCTTCACTTGTTCTTTTTTGTCCGATAAAATTGAAATATTCGTCACTTCAGATCCGGTTCCGGCAGTCGTCGGTATGGCTATTAAAGGAAAACCCGGAACTTCAATCAAATTTGTTCCGAAATATGTCTCGATGCTACCCGAATTTGTAGCCATAACGGAAGAGGCTTTCGCAATATCCATCGCACTTCCCCCGCCTACCGCAATCAGTCCATCATGATTTCCCTCCCTGATAGACCGCACACATAGCTCTACGATTTCAATTTCCGGTTCAGGATTCACATCCGAGAAAATACCGTATGCTGATGAAAGTAAATCCTCAACCTTTTGCACTACCCCGGCATCCAGTAAAACTTTATCTGTAACTATCAACGGATTCTTCATCCCTAATCGCTTAACCTCATCAGTCAGCTGCTGTAAAGAATCTGCTCCTGTCACCAATTTGTTAGCCATTGAAAAAATAGAAATATTCATGGTTATCTCCCCTTTCATGTATTATCTAATGCAGGAATCATGCCAAATTGAAAACGCTTAATTTATAAGGGGGATAACCTTTTTTTCATGGATTACAAAAGAAATAATGAGTAGAAATCAAATCAATAAAACTATTTTGATTCGTTTTCTAATCGAATGTGAAATTTTTTCATTTTTTGCACCAAAGCGCTTTGACTGATATCCAAAGAGATGGCCGCAGCCCTTGTAGTCCCATATTTTTTCATCGCATTCAGGATCAGGGATCGCTCCAGCTCGGAAACGGCATCCTTCAATGAATGTGTTGTAGGTTTTTTTGATAAGACCGGCTGGATGAAGGATGGTAAATTAGGCAAATCAATCGTATCATCATAAGTCGTGACGACCAGTCGCTCTGCAAGACTAGCGAGCTCACGTATATTACCAGGCCACGAATAGTTCGTCAGCCATTCATAGCATTCCGGTGTCATCTTTTTCTTTTCATTATATTTTTCATTGAATTTTTTTAAATACATTTCTAAAAGTGGGATCGTTTCTTCCTTTCGCTGGCGTAAGGGCGGGACTTCAAATGATACGATATTAAGCCGGTAATATAGATCTTCACGGAAAGACCCTTCTTGAACGAGGGAGGCAAGATCCCGATGAGTGGCTGTAATTAACCTGACATCCACCTCTTTCATTTCGGTAGATCCTACTCTCATAAACTTGTTTTCTTCTACCACTTTCAAAAGTTTTACCTGTAACTCTAAAGGTAAATCCCCAATTTCGTCCAAAAATAACGTGCCACCATTCACTTTCTCGAAAATCCCCATTTTCCCATTCTTAAGGGATCCGGTAAATGCCCCTGGTTCATATCCAAAAAGTTCAGATTCCACCAAGTTCGCTGGGATGGCTCCGCAATTTAATTCAAGAAAGATTTTTTCCTTCCTGGAGCTTTTGGCATGTATGTACTTGGCGATTAAACTTTTCCCTACTCCCGTTTCCCCCTGTAACAAGATCTTCGCATCCGTTTTAGCTACTTTATCAGCCAGTTTAAATAAGGGAGTTGTAGAAGGCCCAATGATTATTTCTTGTAAATTGACCTGTTCCGAGCCAGGCAATAATTGAGAAATAGGTTGGAAAGATAGCTTTTGGCTATCGATCGTGTACTTCATCCGGATTAATTCAGTTATATCCCTTACACTATTTATGACAAATATGACTTCATTCTGTGGCGATAGAATAGGTGTGGCCGATACGATAATCTTTCTTCCATTTCGGATTCTTTGTGTCAAAGTAACTTGATTCTTCGTCCGGATTGAGTCCAATGAAGCAGAAACGGATATCATACCATGCTCAATTAAATAACTCATCGGTTTTCCGATAATTTCCTCTTCTCTTATTCCGGTAATACGCTGGTAAGCTTGATTGATAAATAATGTCGTTCCAGCACCATCCGTGATATATACGCCATCATAAAGGGCATTAAATACAACCCTGCATAAATCACTCTCAAAGAATGCTTGAAATTGTTCATATGGTATTGAGTAATTGCGTAAATTTTGCAGCGGTGCATTCACAGTAATGAAATGGGAAATAGGCTTCGTCAAATCACTCTGCTGCACTGCCGCAGATAACGCCTCTATTGTCAAAAACCCGATGAAACCTTCTGAATCATCCAAAACTTCCACTTCAGTGCTTCCTATGGGAAAACATGATATTGCTTCCTCCACTGTCATATCCGAATAAAACTTAGTCATCAATATTCACTCCTAACCTGATTCCTATATGATACTATGTATAAATGCTGCACCGGTAAAACAAATCAATCCATATATGCTATTTCTGATTAAAGCGATAAATATGCATTGGAATGACACTTTTATCATACCAATGGTGTTTTTTATGCTCAAATCCATTTTCACTCACCAATGGAAAACTCCCCCTTTTGTTGTATAGGAAGAAAAACTGCGAAAAACTCTCCGTTATTTATAGCTTAAGAAAAATTTTTTGAGGGTTTTAAAAAGTTTATCTGCAAAAAACCAATCCGTATTTAGAATTACGTTTCAGACTGTAGGCAAACTCGATGAAAATCGAGTTAGCTTATAGTTTTTTTGGCTTGAACAATTTGAACGTTGCTTTCACTCCAGGCACTCGCTTTCTGCGGGGTCTCCCTTGGACGCGTTTTTCCCGCAGGAGTCTCGGACCTTCCTCTCCAATCAACTTTGTTTTAACATTTAGATAGAACTCTTTTGCCTATAATCTTTTTAAAATAGAAGGATTAAAACCTGAGATAATGAGGATACTTTTTTAACATATTTCCATTCAGCTAAATCAACTTGAAATATTACTTTAGACCAACTAATGCAAGCGAACCATTTGGTTCGTAAAATTAAGGCTGCCATTGATTAACCTTGGGCCAAAATTTCAAAGGAAATTTAAAAAGGGGTTCGGATTTTTTATTTCCGCACCCCTTTCGTTACAAACCAAAAACCTAATCCATATTTGGATTAGGTTTTTTTGTTTGATTAAAGAATGTTGATTGCTTCATCTCTAATCATATGCTTAATTGGGGAACCAGCCTACCGGTTTTACATCGAGATTAATGTTGATTTGCTTAATTTCCTGGTATTCATCCAAGCCGTATTTGCCTAAACTGCGTCCAATCCCGCTCTGTTTGTAACCGCCCCATGGCGCCTCGACATATGTTGGATGATAATCATTTACCCATGTAATCCCTGCACGCACTTTCTTGATCACACGCAATCCTTTTGCGCCATCGTTAGTGAAGACGCCGCCTGCAAGGCCGTAGTCTGTATCATTTGCAAGTTTAATAGCTTCTTCTTCATCTTTAAACTTTTGAATGACAACGACTGGACCGAAGATTTCCTCTTGTACGATGCGCATGTCTGGTGTTACATCGGTGAAGACAGTCGGTGCAATGAAGTATCCTTTGTCAAGGCCGTCATCAACAAGACGGTAACCGCCTGCTGCAAGTGTCGCACCTTCCTGTTTGCCGATTTCAATATAATTTAAAATGCTATTCATTTGCGCTTCGCTGACAATTGCCCCCATGTTGCTGTCTTCTGCAAGGCCAGGTCCAACTTTGATTTTATTTGCGCGTTCCACATAGCGTTTTACATATTCATCATAAATGCTTTCTTCAACCAGTATGCGGCTACCTGATGAACATACTTGGCCGGCACCGAAGAAGATGCCAAATAATCCGTAATCGATGGCTGTCTCTAAATCTGCATCAGCAAAAACGATGTTAGGTGATTTACCGCCAAGCTCAAGGGAAATTTTCTTTAAGTTGCCCGCGGCCGCTTTCATGATAGTGCGGCCAACATCCGTACTTCCCGTAAATGAAACAATGTCAACGTCCTTGCTTTCTGCAATGGTTTGACCGACAACAGTGCCGCGCCCCATCACCATATTAGCCACACCTTTAGGGATGCCGACTTCCTCTAGGATTTCAAATAATTTCATTGCTGTTACAGGTGTCACTTCAGCCGGTTTATATACAATGGTGTTACCCGCCGCAAGGGCAGGTGCGATTTTCCAGACACTCATTAGAAGAGGGAAATTCCAAGGTACAATCAAACCGGCTACACCTACTGGTTCACGAACGACCATCGCTTGCACGGGAGCGGGAACTTGATAAGTTTCCCCTTCTGGATGAAGAATCAAACCAGCGTAGTAACGGAAACACGCGGCGGCATCGGCAATATCGAAACCTGCCTCTGCTTTAAGTTTCCCGTTGTCCATTGTTTCGAGAATCGTTAACTCTTCCGCACGTTCATCAATTTTATCAGCGATTTTGTATAGGTAGGAAGCTCGCTCCTGTGCCGTCAGTCCTGACCAGATTCCACTTTCAAAAGCTGCTTTCGCAACTGAGATTGCATTTTCTGTATCTTCCTTGGTGGCACGCGGAGCCCTTGCAATGACTTCCTGTGTTGCAGGATTGATTACAGGGATTACTTCATTTGAAGATGAGGACTGCCACTTACCGTCGATGTAATTTTTAAGCTCTATAACTGCCGTTTCTAAAATTGTCATGTTTTTTGCCTCCGGTTTTCATTATTTTTTTAAAGCCTGTACGAAATCGTTAAAGTTTTAATACAAGTCTGTCGTCCTTTGCACGTGAGCAGCATGTCAGGATTGACTTACGTGATTGACGGTTTTGTTCGCTAAGAAAGAAATCCCGGTGATCCACTTCACCTTCTGCAACATCTACCTCACAACTTCCGCACCCGCCCACTTTACAAGAATAAGGTGCATCAATTCCTTCCCTTAAAAGCGCCTCAAGCAGTGTTTCGCCTTCATGAACGCGGATGGACCGATCGCTGTCTGAAAGGTCGACAATGAAAGGATCTTGCGGCCCATCATTTTTTGTCGCAAATAATTCGAAGTGGATCGCATGTTCCGGATAACCATAGGAACTGGCGGCTTTTCGATACTCTTGAACCATCTCGATTGGTCCGCAAAAATATACATGCGTGCCAATGCGATGATCCTTCATCGTCTCAGGCATCATTCTGCGTTTGTTTTCTGCCTGCGAAAAATAAAAGGTGCATTGATCAGGATATTTGGCTTTCAACAGATCATAAAAAGCACATAATTCCGGTGTGCGTGCTGCATAATGGAGTTCGAAGGTTTGGCCTTCGGCAGCCATGTCTTCCATCATTGCCAGAAATGGGGTGATGCCGATTCCAGCTGCATAAAAGGCATGATGCTTTGCTCGAAAGCTGAGAGGGAAGTTGTTTTTAGGGAAACTGACTTCCAACCTGGAATCTATCTGTACATGATCATGCCAGAAAGCGGAACCTCCGCGTGACGCCTCATCACGCCGAATGGAAATTGCATATTTTTTACGGTCCCTTGGGTTGCTGATAAGGGAGTATTCTCTCTCGAATATCGTATCCCCGGCCGGCATGAATGTGGTCAAATGCGAACCGCCAGTAAATGCAGGCAATGGGTTTCCATCAACTGGAATCAACTCGAACTGTTTTACGAATGCTGTTTCTTGAATAATCTTGTTTACTTTCATTTGAATATTTCCTACTATCCGCATGATGATCAGCTCCCTACTTCTTCTTTTCCGATTGAGATGAATGGGTAACCAATATAACCTTCCCGTACTATGGAATAAAAAGGTCCTATTTCAAGACTTGCTCTGCAATGGTCACATTCTGCAATCTCTGCTTCTTCTGCGACTTCCGACACTTCGAAACATTTCATGCAATATACGTACCGCCGTTTAGGCCCGATAATCACAGTCTGGATCTCAGCTTCAGATAGGCCAGCTTCCACCCCGAGCGAGAAGATCATTACGGCATTGTTCCATGCAGCCGCAATATAAAATTGGGTGCCCATCTTTTGTGACAAGATGACTCTCTTAATCTCCTCTTTATCTTCCATTCCGTTAATGGAAAGACATTCAAAAGGCACTGTACCTGCAAGTTCAGAAGTGAAACTTTTCGCCTTTTCATATCCGGCTTGATCAGAAATGACGACAAACTTTCTTCGCTCATTCCGAGGAGTAAATTGATTTACGATCGTAATTGATTTATCAAACAATACTGGACTATTGTACAAGGCCCTATCCTCCTACTTATTGTTTATCTTCGCTTTTTTGTTTTTCATCAATACGCCTCAAATATTCAACCGATTGCGGAAGAAACGGGGCAATTCCTTTGTACGCAGCCATAGGATCCGGAATATCCTGCAGTACGCTATATGTCAGATCAAACCACTCCTGGCGTAATGTCAAATCCTCCAGTGGCAGGAACTGCGTATTCAATACGAATAGAATGGCGTTACTTCGTGGCATGCGATAAAATTTTTGTTCTTCAACACGCAAACGAACAAGTTTACCTGCATTTTCCGGTGTTATCCCAGAACGCTGAGGTCCCCATACATCCATCGTTTCATAGTTGACATCCCAACGGTCCGCCATCAGGTTCCAGTTGATGCGTGTCCATGGCTTTCCTGGCAAAATGGATAATAAAAACTTACGAACGCGATCTGCAAGTTCATCGCCTTTCCGCGATACAAATGGAACAGGTGCATGAATCTCATCAAAGGACATGCCTTTATTCCAGTTAGCTGAGAAGAGTGCGGCGTATGAAACTTGTCCCACTTCCAAATAGAAATTACTATCGCGATGAACCATTAAAACAAAATCATTGTGGAAATGACGGCCTATATAATCAAGCGGCTCATATGGAAGCGTGGTGGCATCGCCATACACGAATGAATCGGATTCCCCGAAAATGTGGTTCTTGAAAGTCCAGTTGTCTCCATCTTTAATGACCTCGAAATGCTCCGGATAACGATCAGTTGCCATGTCGATGAGCATTTCCAACACTTCCCATTGCATTTCCATTGTGTGTGAAAAAGATTGAAACCTTATATGCGGCTGTTCTTGAAGGAGACGACGCTTCGTTTCCACTTGGAGTCTGTATTCTGGTGTAACTTCAATACAGTTAATGTTTGAGAGTCTTTTCAAATCGTTTGAATAACGATAGTTACCTGAAGTGAATGGAAATGGGAATGTATCTAAATCAGTTGTTTTGAAATCTAAACTTTGTGTAAACATTGAACAATCTCCTCTCGTTCCCTAGATTCTTTAAATTGCGATTTTTCTATTTAGCTTCCTTTAATTCAACGGATGTACGCTCCATGTCAACTTCAAAACGGAAAATGTATTTAGATGAAACATAGTAGGTGACTAAAGCGACAAAATATGTTGGAATTCCGGCAGCTGTATAAAGGAAAAAGTCACTAGCTTCAAAAGTCAATGGATTATAGAGTGCCCAGTAAACGATCGTTCCAATTACCACCGTGAGAACTGCCGACGGGTTAATGCCTTTCCAATAGGTATAAGAGCCTTGTGTGTCATACAAATCCCTTATTGAAATGCGTTGTCGCTTTACAAAAAAGTAATCTGCAACGACAATGCCGCCAAGAACAGCCATAATAAAGGAAATGACAGCAATAAATGAACCAAATGCATCGTAGAACGTCGAGCTTAGAAGTAAGAATATAGTCGGTACGGTCGTACCCATCGCAATCATCCATGACTTTTTCGGGAATACAGTTTTAAAGCTGACAGCTTGTGAGTACATAAGGAAAATGGCTGCACCGACATTCCCAACCGAGAGTAAAATCAAGCCAATGAAGCCACCCCAACTTCCTGCGATGGAAAACATCCAGTCAGAAGGATTAAGTGAACCAGCGACTAATGCAGCAAGGGCCCCAACTAAAGCAGCGATACAGACGATAATTCCATAGCTGTAGAATCCTGCTTTAAATGCTCCTCCTTCTGTTTTAGATAAACGGCTGTATTGGCCAAGGTATGGAAGCCATGAGAAGCCGAGACCGATATTTAATTCCAGGGCAGTCGCGAATGAACGAGAAGTCGATTCAAATGGCTCAGAAGGAAGTATATGAGCAACGTTAGTGAATCCCTGGCCAAACAAGACTATTGCGAGAAGGCCAAACATGAGAACCATAAATACCGGAACGGCTACTGCGGTATATTTTTGAATCGCTATCGGTCCCCTCACCGTTACAAGGAATGCACAGATGAAGAGTAAAATCGAGAAAAACGGCGCTCCAGTTGCTTGGCTTGAGAAAATGTCGGGCATCCCCATCCAATTAGCAGCCTCTGCTAAAGCCTGGCCGGACATGAAAAGCGCAATGGAAATGTAGCCGAGAGTTAAAATAAGAAAAACAAAGAAAAAGATATTGGATCCTAGATACCCTAGTGAACTTCGAAACCCTACAAAAGTATCTATGCCATACCGCGCAAAATAAAGGGTAATGGGAACAATCAACAGCATAGGGAAGGCGTTACCGAATAAAATCGCTGCAAGTGACTGCTTCGCATCAAGCATTGTACCTGTGTATCCACCAGTTAACAGCCCAAAAGATGAGAGGCCAATAACAACCTGAACTAAAATTAAATCCCGAAGGTTAAAAATCCGGTCACTTTTACTTGCCGGTAAAAAGCCAAAGGCCACATCCTTTGAAATGGAGGAATTCTCTTTACTCACTCGCTTCTCTCCCAACTATAAAATAATGATTGTATCGCTTGGAAATAAGGCTGTATTTGTTTTGGGTGAGCTAAACAAAACTACTTTAGAAAAGTGTATAGACCAGGTAAAAGATGATTAAAATCATGAGAAAAATAGAACCTGTCGCATCCTTCCATTTCATTTTGTCGATTTTCACGGCATCTTCCTGCTCATACGCATTGATCCGCTCATTCAAATCTGAATATAGATTTTTAATAAAGGGATCTTCAGAATTGATATTCTGTTGGAACTGATTCTCTTTATTCAAAATAGCTTCTCCCTCCTTTGCAATCATGCTTTCTAGTCCCTTCTCTTTACTTTAATGCAATAAACATGCCAATCAGAAAACACCATGCTTACTGGGTTTTCAAAAGGAAGAATATTCATTTTTGAAACTATTGAACAATTGTGAAATTTCTGTAATATAAAAACTAGGAAGTTAAATGAAAGGCAGGTAGACATAAATGGATCACTTCACCTCTGCACTCTTGTCTATTTACGATCAGCTTATTGTGACAGATAAAAATGGCACCATACTGAAATCGACCGGAACAGGGAATTCCTTATTCCAAACAGTCAAATCCGCTAATGTCGGCGGTTCCATCAAGGATTTTGAACAAGATTTATTTTCCACAAGCTTGGCAGAAGAGATAATGGGCAAAAATGAAAAAAGATCTTTCATGCAGTCCTCATGGCAGGGTCCAGAGATGCTGATGACGGCATACCCGATTGAATCTGGGGCATGGGTTTGGGCCTACAAAGAAATTAAAGACTCTTATCCAGATACATCAAGGGGGCAATCGGGGCCTTTGTTGGAATCGAAGAAGCCATCTTTTCCATTTGTGATCCGCAGTAAACCGATGCTTGATGTCCTGCATAAAATGCAAATGGTTTCTGATGTTAGCGCAACAGTCCTTTTATTGGGGGAATCCGGTGTAGGAAAGGAAATAGCCGCCAGGGCCATACATAATATGAGTAACAGAAGCGACGGTCCGTTTATACCTGTCAATTGCGGTGCAATCCCGGAAAACCTGATTGAAAGCGAACTTTTTGGCTACGTAGAAGGGGCTTTTACCAGCGCACGGAAAGACGGCGCCAAAGGGAAATTCACACTCGCCCATAAAGGTATCTTATTCTTGGATGAGGTTGGCGAGTTACCGCTTAACGTACAGGTAAAACTGCTTCGCGTCCTTCAGGAACGCGTTGTCACACCAATTGGAAGTACGACATCACACCCTGTTGATATTCAAGTGATTGCCGCAACAAATAAATCGCTCGAAAAAATGGTGAAAAAAGGTGAATTTCGAGAAGACTTATATTATCGTCTTCATGTCGTACCTATCCATCTTCCGCCGCTTAGGAATCGTGTAGATGAAATCCCCCATCTGGTTCAGTTTTTTTTACAAAAGTACAATACACTATACAATCGAAATGTAACTTTCACCCCGGATGCAATCGACTTGCTATGTATCTATCAATGGCCCGGTAATGTGCGCGAACTTGAAAATACAGTTGAAAGGCTTGTGATTACTAGCGGAATGCCGGAAGTAGATGTGGTGTTGGTTAAAGAGGTCCTTCCATTTAAAGGGCCCAAACCCACTTCAATACCTGTTATCGATTTTCTAATGCCTATGCAGGAAGCAGTCGACCTTGTGGAGGAACAGCTTATCAACATGGCGATGGAACAATACAAATCATTAAAACTAGCAGCGAAGGTATTGGAAGTAAGCCAGCCTACGATGAGCAGGAAATATAAAAAATTACGTAATAAAATGGAAGAGGCACGCTTTTCACCAGTGGATAAACGGGCCATTTTAGAGGAACAAATAAATCAACGGCTTCGTTCCATTGCCGTAGTAACCGCAGCTATCATTCCAGCTGAAGAGGTTATCAGTCTACAAAAAAATATGAACCGGCAAACTTCCTATTCCCAGAAATTAAAACAAAAACTTACCATGATTCAAGAAAAGGAAGGCGTAATTGAATGGGTCTTTATATTTATCATGACGGAGGATGGACGTCTGATTCACCTCGTTGCAGACAAAGGCTTTGTAATTGAACCGGGGGAAGAATATATTGGTCCCCCGGAAATGGTTAATGTCGCTTACCATGCGTTTAATGGTAAAGCTGGTGTGACTCCGATATACGAAGACAGGTACGGTGAGTGGAAAACAAGCTTTGCGCCAATTATTGATGATGACGGCAATATCGTCGCTATTGTAGGATGTGATTACAGCAAATCCTATTTCAATTCGGAAATGCAACGTCTCCGTAAGCAACTCAATATACATGTTTGATTTCAGGATGCAGTCATGCAGGATCAAACCGTTTGGGGACTAAAGCAAAAAAAAGAAAAGCTGATAACAGGAGCCTTCTTGAACAGGCTTTTGCAGTCAGCTTTTTCGTTATTTTCTTCCATATACATCATGACCGTTAATTAAAATGGCATTAACGCCAGCGTTTTTAATCCAACTGGTTTTTCATATTGACCACACTTATATAGGCAATATTATATCTTGTTCTTCCACAATCCTTTCTTATAGTAGTTTTACGATTTATCTCCAAGTAGCTTCGTTAACACAGTACTTCAACGTTAAATCCTCCAGGCGCTTCTACATAGAACGTATATCTGTGTAGGTGTTTTGGAGGTTTCACCATGAATCCATCATCCTTCAACCGTTGATTGATCCTGTTAACTTGCTCTTCATTTTCTTGTATGAATCCAACATGAAAAGTCTTGGGGTATTGTACATCGCTTCCTTTCATTAGTGTCAATATGGATCCATCATCATCTTTCATTGCGGCGAACCCATCGCCTCGGCTTCCTGCACATGACAATCCAAAGTATCTTTCTAAAAACTCCCTTGATGCTGTAACATCATTAACTGTTAAATTTATATGATTGATCTTCATTACTTCCCCCAATTTTAATATTATTGTTTTATTTCCGTCTCTCGGTAAAAAAGTTAATTTTCAGCAGGCTCTTTGTGATGTTTTTAGTCACTTTGTAATCAAGCTTGTTAATTCCCCCTTCCTATTTTCTAAGATATTCCTTCCATTTCGTTAAAATGTAAGTTTTCCCCTTCCGATTCAGTAAATAATCATCCAAGTGACTGCAATTTCAAGATTTAAAAAGGCCAACCAGTAAAAACTGGCTAGCCTTTGGTGTAACTCAATTACAATATTTTTTCATTTTCAAAGTTAGTGTTTGACTCTACTTTCTTAGCCAATTTAAATTTATAGAATAATATACAGGCTATCAAAAATCCTATCCCATAAAACAGTCCGACACGTTGAGTAGGATCAAAGGCAAGGAATACTAGAATCAGCAAACAAAAGCCTAAACAAAACAACGGGACAAATGGGTAAAAGGGTACTATGTATTGTAAATCTTCCGTTTTACCACCCGCTTTTATAAATTTCCTTCTAAACATATATTGCGATAAAGCAATTCCCATCCATGAGATCGTGACGGAAATACCCGCTATGGACATAAGTATCACGAACACTGTATCCGCTGCAATGAAGCTAGTCAATAACGATAGGAGCGAAAAACAGATCGTAAAAAGAAGGGCATTCAATGGCACTTTCCTCTTGGATAATAGACCAAACACCTTGGGTGCCATTCCGTCATGAGCCATCGACCAAAGTAACCTTGTGGATGCATAAAGACATGAATTCCCCACAGAAAGAATGGCTGTCAAAATAATGAAATTCATGATACCTGCTGCATAAGGAATCCCGGCTATCTTCATCAAAGTTACAAAAGGACTTTCCAATAAGCCTAATTCCGAAGAAGGGAATATGGCAGAAAGGATGATAATGGACGAAATGTAGAAAATAATGATTCTAAATAGTACGTTTCGAATGGCTTTAGGGATATTCTCTTCAGGTTTTTCACTTTCCCCTGCCGCTATTCCTATTAGTTCTGAGCCTTGATAAGAAAATATTACATTCATCATTGTCACAAAGATGATTGTAATCCCCCCTGCTGGAAATAGACCAGAAGGAGCCAAATTCTCAAAGAATGGGGTTGGACGATCAGATAAAGAGACAAAACCAAAGATGCCCGCGATTCCAATCAAGATAAACAAAATCACTGCAACGATTTTTATTCCAGCGAACCAATATTCCGCCTCTGCAAAACCTTTTGTCGTTAATGCATTCAAAGTAAATAAAAGCACTATGAACACAGCACACCAAATCCAGGTAGGACTATTGGGGAACCATTGTTTCATCAAAATTCCTGCAGCCGTGAACTCAACTCCTGCTGTTGCGGCTGAACCTACGAAATACATCCATCCTAGAGAGAAACCAGCGGAAGGCCCTATATATTCGGCAGCATATTTCTGGAAAGAACCTGTAACCGGCATATGAACGGCTAGCTCGCCAAGGCAGACCATTACCATATACAAAATAAGACCGCCGGCTAGATAACCGACCAGGGCCCCTCCTGCCCCCGCTTGGTTAATTGTATAGCCTGCATTTAAAAAAAGGCCTGTACCAATTACGCCGCCGAGTGACAGCATAAATAAATGGCGTCTTTTCATTGAGCGTTGCAGCTGATCATTATTCTCCAGTCCATACCCCATGTAATCACTTCCTTATCTTATCTATTATCCTATGCCTTGCCTTCTCCTAAACTATCTTAGAACCTCAAAGAGAGACAACTAAGTCCGCCATCTTGTTTTTGAAATTCAGTCATCTCCACTTCAATCACTGTGTATCCCAAATCTTCAATTTTTTTCTTTGTACCATCAAACCCTTTAGGGACAATAACGCAGTCGTTCATTCTGACGCAGTTACCCGAATATTCTTCTTCCTGTTTTACGATTATTTGATTGAAGCCAGAAAAAGCGTCGTGATCAATGAATTCCCCGGCCACTAATAAATTATTGTCTCCCAGGTAATTGACACCCGTTTTTAAATGAAAGAACTTCTTAAGGGGAATGATGGTCGTATCATAACCATACTTAGTCATAATATCCTTGAACTGAAGAGCACCTGCTTCATTTGTTCTCGTTGAAAGGCCAACATAGAAGTGATTTTCAATTTGCATTACATCTCCGCCATCTAACATACCTGGAGATTGAATATATTCGATTGTGTCATAAAAGTCCTTTAAAACTTCTTTCATTTCATTAATCTCACCATTCCGGCTTTCTGCACCAGGATTGGTTACAAGGGCACATTTTGGCGTCAACACGGCTGTATCTTCCACAAACGTAGAATCCGGGTGTCTCTCATCCGATTCGAGAACGGTCACTTTCACACCGCTGCGCTTTAATGCTTCTACATAAGCCTCGTGTTGTACTAGAGCTTTTTCATAATCCGGGTTTCCTAAATCCGATGTTGTTAAGCCATTTACAAAACTTTTTCCAATCTTCCTTACAATCGCGTGTTTAAACATATATATTCCTCCTAAATAGGTAGCTTATTTTTTAAAAATGTAGGATATTAACCCTTTTGAACCAGCCGTTCTTTAAATGAAGTTTCTTTTCATCACTTTGCTGCACTTAACTATTCCAGAAGCGGAAACCATGGAAAAATAGTCATGATAGGGAGAAAAGACAACCGAAAGCTTCTCTTAAACTATAACGGGTGTCTCTTCCAGCAATGCTTTAACAATTATTTTGGTGACCGCATAATTTATCCGCTATTCCTACAAAATATCTTACTCCATACCCTAAAGCCTTCTCATCGATTTTAAATTTAGGATGGTGTAACGGGTAAGCTTTTCCAAACTCATCATTATGAACGCCTAAAAATTGCATGGAAGAGGGTACGATTTCGGAAAAAGCCGAAAAATCTTCTGTCCCGAACATAGGGTCATCAACCTGGATGATATTATCACCTTCAAAAATGCCTTCCATGACCGTTCTTGAAATATCGACAGCTGCTTTATCATTTACCACGGCTGGATACCCTAAATACCAAGTAATTTCACATTTTGCCCCATGCGTTTCTGAAATCCCCTTAACGATTTGTTCTAGATATTCCCTTGCTTTCAATCGGCTATCAGAGTCTAAGGAACGAATGGTACCACCGATTTCCGCATATTCAGGTATGACATTGAGCGCACTACCTGAATGGAACTGAGTGACTGAAATGACGGGTGTCCTAAGAGCTGAAATTTTTCTGGAAACGATATGTTGAAGATTCGTAGTAATTTCTGCACCAATGAGTAGCGGATCTACCGTTAATTCCGGAGTCGAGGCATGACCGCCCTGACCAATAATTTTAATTTCAAAATCATCGGCTGCTGCACAGAATACCCCTTCCCTTAAACATATTGTTCCTGTTCGTTCATAAGGAGTAACATGCAGTGCAAATGCATAATCCACTCCTTCCATGACCCCTTTTTTCACCAATTCCTGAGCTCCCCCTGGCAGAACTTCTTCGGCGTGTTGGAAAATAAACCTGATTTCTCCATCAATCGCATCTTTTTTCCCAGAGAGGACTTTAGCAGCACCTAATAACATCGCAGCATGTGCATCATGTCCGCATGCATGCATAACCCCAGGATTTTTTGATTTATATTCAATTTCTGCTTCTTCCTGAATCGGGAGTGCATCAATATCTGCACGAAAGGTGATGGTATTCGATTTTCGGGCAGATTTTTTAGCTCCTTTGAGAACCGCTAAAACGCTCGTTTCGGTAGGTCTCGTCACTTCTAATCCTGTAAAGGTTTTTAATTTCCTATAAATGAATTCAGAAGTCTGGTGCTCCTGATAAGAGAGCTCCGGATTTTCGTGAAAATGACGTCTCCATGAAATCACTTCATCGACAACTGGCTCCTGTATTGTCTTCATCATAAATGCCTCCTTCAACACTTAGTGCTAATATTCAGACTTTTCAGATCTTTAAAAAGGGCCATACTGTATGCTTTGTGCAATGATCAAAAAGATAATCGCTACCGCAACCTGAATCAAAAGATACGGAAACACCCATTTTACCCATTTCGTAAATGATATGCCTGCCACTGCCAGTCCAGCCAATAGCACTCCAGAAGTCGGAAATATCATATTCGAGATCCCATCCCCTAATTGGAAAGCTAATACTGCCGTTTGTCTTGTCACACCCATTAAATCCGCCAATGGAGCCATAATCGGCATCGTCAATGCTGCTTGTCCACTTCCGGATGGAACAATGAAGTTAAGAAATAATTGGACAATGAACATACCGATTGCATTTATGGCGGGAGGAAGCTGCTCAACCAATCCTGCAGCATAATATAAAATGGTATCCAGCAATCCGCCACTTGTAATGATGACCAAGATTGTCTGTGCAACACCTATTATCAATGCCCCGGAAACCATATCGCCCGCTCCTGAAATAAAACCATTAGCCATCCTTGATGGAGTCAAGCCACCAATTAGGCCCATTATGATCCCGCTTAATAAAAACAAACCGCCAATTTCACTTATATACCATCCTAATTTAATAACTCCATATACTAATAGGATGAAATTCACCAATAAAATAATTAAAGCAACGCTATGTCTTTTACTCATCCTAAAGTTTTTATCAAGATGTGCATGTTCTTCACGCTTGAATTTCCCATACTCCCCCAGTTCAGGGTTTCTTTTAACCTTCATTGCATGGAAATAGATGTACAATACTGTAACGACATAAAACACTGCAAGAAGAGCGATCCGCAATCCCATTCCCGAATACATGGGCAGTTCTGCAATGCTTTGGGCAACTCCTACATTAAAAGGGTTCGTAATGCCAGAAATGAATCCAGTCGCCAATGTTCCAAGGATGACGATCGCAAAACCTGTAAGTGCATCAAAGCCTAATGCAATCGTCATCGGAACTATGATTGCGATATAAACTAATGCATCTTCAGCAGAGCCGATCAGTGTCCCTAATGATGCGAAGATTAATACCATCAACGGAATAAGCAACTTCTCTTTTGTTCCGAATCGGACGGCCACAAACTTAATGAAAGAATCCAGTGCTCCCGTTGCCTGCATGATTCCCAGTGCTCCGCCAAACAAAAAGACGAACAAGATAATTGACGCTCCTTCAATCATCCCTGCGTGAATACTGCTGAACATTTCCAATAATCCCACTGGTGTTGATTCAATGAATTCAAAAGAAGTGGGATCGACTACACTTCGGCCATCCTTTTCAATTCTTTCATATTGGCCAGCGGGTAAGATATAGGTTAAAACCGTCACTATTACAATTACGATAAACATTAATACAAAAGGATTTATCCCTTTTTCAGGTAACTCCGTCAGTTGGTTAAGTGGCTTATTATTCTGATTAAGCGGCTCGGAAGTGATTTGACCATTAGGCAGGTCATTCATATAAATACCCCCAGTTAAAGTTTTATACTTTTAATCCAGTTCTCCTGTCGGACCATCACTTCTCAACCAAACACTTAAACATACTCTTTATTAACTTCTCCAGCATGACGGGCGTATGGACGAAGGCGCTATCGATGTGAAGGCGCTCAGTACGCTGGTGGGCATCCTTGCCGAACGGACCCACATTAAGTACTGGTGCCTGAAGTTTTTGCATATCAGCAAAAGGAATGCTGTAAGTATCGCCCCAGACTGGTGTATTTTTTTCAAAAGCCGTCCAGCCATCAGACTCGTCACTATATTGAACATAGCTTAAATCGCAAAGTCCATTAAAATAATGAATTTGGCTGACTTCTTCACCAAGCATGCTGGCAGTTTCCTTCATTAATTTCACAGATTCCATGATAAGCGGATCATCGGACGTATTGACGGCTGGATAATATGGCGGTGCGAACAGCAATACAATGGCGGGTGAAAGCTCCTGACATTGTATCATCAATTTTTCAGCGATCCGCACTGATTTTTCCCGCTCATCCAAGTCCATGTTTCCTTTAACTTCACTCTTTATTTTCTCAACAAAACTCCCGCCAAATTTGCCCTCGGCATATGAAAGTAACTTTTCATAGCGTAATACTTGTACTTCACCTACACCTTCAATTTGTTCACGCATACATAGCTCTTTATAAGATTCATTGCATTTCATCGCTGCTTCGTTTGCAACCTGCTCGAATAGGTCCATTATTTCTGCAGCTGTTCTTTTCATAATGAACACATTATAAAGCGCGGCTGCCCGATAAGGTGTCTGTGTTGAATATTGTAGTTTTAGATCTTTTTGCTGAAGCGATACCGGTAATGGTGTTTCCTCACCAAGATCACTTTCCAGAAAAAGAGTGTTCCACTCCATGAGCTGCGTGAGGAACGAGGCTATATAGTTAGCCGTCATGCCCTTTAATGGTTCACCTACATGAGTTTCTTTCCCATAAAAAAGGGCAGCGGGCATGATTTTCCCCAAAGTTCCGGAATAAATATAATGTCTATTATCGCCCGGTTTCTGTGAAAAGGACGGTTCACTATTAAAAAACATTTTATAGGAAAGGTCATATTTATCACGTAAAGCCACAAGTTCTTTAACTGCAGCCCTCATTCCCGCAGAATTCACTTCCTCATCAGGAACCGTTAACAGCAGGAGATTGATCGGCCATTGTTCGATGCTTGCCTTTTCGATGATAGCCATATGAAGGGCAAGCCCCATTTTCATATCCATCGTTCCTCTACCAAACAAGTACTTTCCTGATTCAAGATCAATGCGCGCTTCTTCCGGTAGTTCATCTTTCCTGTCATGAAGTTTTTTCGTGAGCTCCTCTGGTTGAAATGCAAGAGTCTCAAGGTCACCGTATTCTTCAGTATGAACCGTATCAAAATGGCTAATTAATACAACGGTCTCCTTTGCATCAGGATGTTTATAGAAAGCATTGACAAAATTCCTCCCTAAATCAGCCTCGTGAAGCGATAAGTGTGCCGGATTCCTTTTAAAATAATCAAGCTCCCTCAATTTATCTTGCACCTTATACGGAAACATCCGTTCCCCTAATGTAAGAGTACGGCTTTCCCAGCTAACAAGTTCACATAACAAGGTACGGAGCGTTTCTGGAGTACCCCATAGTAATTGACTCATTCCAATCCCCCTTCATTAATATTTGTACGGACCACCGGGCAGGTTAAACAAGTTGGACCGCCAGTGCCTTTGAAACTGATCTCAGTTCCTTTGTACTCATAAACTGTTGCTCCCGCATCAATAAGCTTTTGCTTCGTGTAAGCGTTACCAGAAGATAACAGGCAAACCCGCGGAGCAATGGCAAGAACATTACAGCCCAAGGTCAAGTACTCATCAACCGGCACTTCAATAAGCTGTATGCCTCGTTCAATCAGCAGTTTTCTGAAAAAGACAGGCATAAGGCGGGAGTGAACCACTGCTAAATCCTTGTCGACCATACTGATGAAAGACATAAGATGGAGACACTCTCCCTCTCCTTGATCATGCGGAAGCTGAACTACGATGAATTCATCCACAAGATGAGCGGTCATTTCTTTTAGTTGCCGAATAGCTTCAGCATTTGTACGATAACCATGTCCGACAACTAGGGTCTTATCATCAAGCCAAACGATATCACCGCCATCCGCGACCGCATCACCCTTTAAATACCCAATAATCGGGATGTTCTTTTCCTTACAAAATTCCTTGTATACACTAGCTTCAGGCTGTCTCAATTCTTTCCCGGACTTTAAAATGATGGCTCCTTGGCTAGTGAATTTGACCGGGTCATGCGCATATAAGGAGTCAATGCCGACTACCGAAGATGCTGGCAAAAAATCGATGTTTGGAACATATTTCTCCAAAATGGAAATAAAGTCACCATACTCTTTTAGTGCTTCGTTGAAATCTGGCTCTTCCGCAAAGTTGAAGTTCCGCCATGCTTTGCTTAAATGCTCTTGACTAATAAACGCTTCTTTCGGATGTTTTACAATGACACGTTCCAATGGTTTGTACATGGACGAACAATATGTCACTGCCTCCCCCTCCTTTTCCGCATAGTGGAAAACGTTTCCGCTAATAGGAATTTTTCTTTTATTATAAAATTAACTTTGGTATAATGTCAATATGTTTTAAATATTCAAATAAATCAAAGTTTTATTCAACTTGTAATGAAAGATAGGTGGTTTGTTTATGCAATCGATCGACCGTGCCATGAACGTTATAAAGGTGCTAGTTTCCAATTCATCGGAAAACTGGCTGTCAATTACGGAACTTTCCCAAGAATGTGATCTTCCTGTCAGCTCCATGCATCGTTTGTTAAAAGCGATGTCCTTGCATGGATTAATCCAACAGGACGGGCAATCCAAACAATATGGTTTGGGGAATATTTGGCTCGAATATGGTTTACGTATGTATGACAAAATGGATTACATCAGCCAAATAAGGCCTGAACTGGAAAGGCTGATGAACAAAGTGGAGGAAAGCGTCTATCTTAGCCAGCCAATAGGAATGGAATCACTCGTAATCGAACGAATCGACAGTGAAAAAAGCCAAATCCGGGTTTATGACCAGCTTGGCTCACGAGTACCTTTGCATATTGGGGCTGCCAATAAAGCGATGCTCGCCTATATGCCATATAATCAAGCTAAAAAAATCGTGGATGCTCTTCTGCCAATTCAAGAAAGAGCAGCTTTTTGGGATATATTGCAAGAGACTAAAATGAAGGGACATGGAATCAGCCACAGTGAAAGAACAGAGGGAACATGTTCTGTTGCCGTGCCGATACTGAACCATTTTGGGGAAGTTCACGGTGCGGTGAGCATAGGTTTTGTCAGTTTTAACCTGACAGATGAAAGACTTGATTTCCTCATTAAGAATGTTATGGAAACTGGCAATCGGGTTTCTGCAAAATTGGGGTATAGGGGAACATGAATAAGAGAGCAGTGGAGGATTATCGGATAAGCCGAAAAAGAAGATGAATCATTTCATCTTCTTTTTCGTTTTTATATTAATCGCTGCCGGTCACAAATAAATCTTCTTTAAAATAGGCGAGGACCTCGCCGGCCACGACTGGCTCACCCTCCAATACCTCCAATGATTCTATTTTCCCGCTAACACCAATATCAATGATTTCCAAACGTCCATCTGCCTTCTTAATCTGAAATAATTGTTCCCATTCGTAAAATCTGGAATTTTTGGATATTGAAATTTTTTCAATCCTGCCTTCACATGGGCTAAGAATCACATCAACGTACATTTACATCATTCCTTCCTTCAGTATTCTTCTAAATGAAATGGGGTTTGTAAGACCAACTTGAGAAAGTTTTGGAACTCATGTATATCTTCATGTTCAATCCCAAGGGTCGGAGCCCAGTACTGATCTAAATTAATATCATTGGCACAAAGCAGGATCATTCTTCCGCTTTGCATGGAAGTCACCATTGCTTTACCGAAAAACTGGGCCGAATATACAATGGTCACATCATATCTATAATCTTGTGACAATAAGCAATAATGATGAATAGCCTGGTTTTCTTTATTTTCGGAAAGAATATCAAAATTCAACGGATTGCCTCCTTTCTTGTAAGCCGTAATTCGCTCAGAATCTGACCCAACCTCGAAGCTGGGATGCTTCTGCTATTTTGCGAATCCCTTCAATATAAGCAGCCACCTTCATGTTCACGGAATATTTTTGTGAAGTATGGTATACATTCAAAAAGCTGGCCGTTATCTTTTCCTTCAATCGTTCATCCACAAGCTCTTCCGTCCAGTAATAACCTTGGTTGTTCTGGCACCATTCAAAATACGAGACTATCACCCCTCCTGAATTCGCCAAAATATCCGGGACTAGCACTATACCTTTATCATCGAGAATCTTAATCGCTTCCTTTGTTGTCGGCCCATTTGCTGCTTCGATCAGGATTTCACATTTTAATCGGTTTGCATTATCTTTATTCACCACTCCGCTTATAGCTGCGGGAATCAGCACATCACACTCTTTTTCCAACAATTCTTGATTGGATAATGAATCTTTGTATAAGTTCGAAACAACCCCAAAAGAGTCCCTATTCTCCAAAAGGTAAGGAATATCCAAGCCATCCGGATCATATAAGCCTCCAAGCTCATCCGCAATACCGACAACCTTAGCCCCCATTTCATGTAAATATAACGCTAAATGACTGCCAACATTCCCGAATCCCTGAATGATTACCCGCATGCCTTCAATAGGAATCCCCTTTAAATCACATATCATTTGAAGTGTATATAATACTCCCTTGGAAGTGGCCTTTTCCCTGCCCTTCGATCCTCCTAATCTCAGAGGCTTTCCTGTAATGAATCCGGGTGAATCGAATTCCCTGATGTGATCGTATTCATCCAGCATCCAGGCCATGATTTGTGAATTTGTATACATATCAGGTGCCGGAATATCTTTTGTAGGGCCCACTATTTGACTAACTGCCCTGACATACCCTCTGCTTAATCGTTCTAGCTCAGATGAACTCATCTGTCTGGGATCACACACAATGCCACCTTTTGCCCCTCCATATGGAAGATCGGTTATTCCGCATTTCAAGCTCATCCATCCGGCCAATGCCTTAACTTCTTCAGGAGTGACATCCGGGTGAAACCGAATCCCCCCTTTCGTTGGACCGGCTGCATCATTATGTTGAGCCCGATACCCTTGAAACATCCTTGTCTCCCCATTATCCATTTGAATAGGAATACTGACTTCCAGAAAACGCATTGGCACTTTCAAAAAATCAAAAACCTGATCTGGATAGTCCAAAACATGAATCGCTTCTTTTAAGATATCCTGGAACTCTTGCAGTGGATTATCCGATTGGCGTTTTTCAATCACCTTAATTTCCCCTGTCATTTTAGCACCTCACTTTTATTCTTATAACTTACTTAAGCAACTTTCATGCCAGCTTTGAAGATATCGTGTGGATAGCCATATACCGCCATTTGCAATCATCAATATCACACATACAACCATCAGGACATATGTATTAATTCATAAGCAATTCAGGTTTGCATATGTAAACAGTGATGATTAAATACAAAAAAACGCATCCTTATTAGGATGCGTTTTATCCTTGCAAAGTCTTATAGCTGAATTTCTTCAACTTGGTATTGGGGCGGAGCCTTCCGGAATGCCTTTGTGATATATAATAGATAACAAAAACCAATAATGAACCAACTTGTCCCCATTATTAGGGAACTTGTCTCAAGGTTGATCCAAAGAATGCCAATTGCTATAGCTCCAATTAAAGGCATGATTAAGTATTGAATACACCCTTTTATCGTTCGATGTTTCTTTTCCCGAATGATAAAATGGCTGATCACTGACAGATTTACAAAGGTAAATGCCATTAATGCACCGAAGTTGATCAGTGACGTTGCTGTCACTAAATCAAAGAATAAAGCCGACAATGAAATGACTCCAACTATGAGTACATTAATGGCTGGCGTCTTCCACTTAGGGTGAATAAACCCAATCCATTTTTCCGGAAACACTTTATCACGTCCCATAACATACAAAAGACGGGAAACGCTGGCATGCGATGCTAGTCCCGAGGCTAGCGTATTGACGAAAGTCGTACAAAGAAAAATGGATTGAAAAAGCTTCCCACCTACATAAAGGGCGATTTCCGGTAATGCAGCATCCGGTTCCTTAAAACGGGATATATCCGGAAAAAAGAGCTGAATAAAGAAAGATGCGGTAATGAAGATGATTCCACCCCAAAGTGCAGTTAAAAATATCGCTTTTGGAATCGTTTTTTTCGGATCCGGGGTTTCCTCAGATAGTGTCGTTACCGCATCGAATCCCAAAAAGGAAAAACAAAGAATTGTGGCCCCGGTTATTATTGCAGAAAAGTCCATTCCTTCATTTACGAAAGGCTTTATCGTAAACACTTCTCCTGTACCTTCTCCATCATTTAAACCTTTGACGACAAGAATGATGAACACTGCCATGATGGCAATCTGGATTAAAACAAAAAGCGCATTAAAGTTTGCAAGTACATTGACACTCCGTAGATTGAGAATGGTGACGATTGCTACGAACAATACGACCCAAATCCACGTGGGAACTCCTGGAAATAATGCTGTAAGATAAATTTTGGTCAACAATGCATTGACCATAGGTAAAAACAAATAGTCTAACAACGAAGACCATCCTACCAGGAATCCTAAATGCGGGTTTATGGCCTTTTGCGTATAAGTGTATGCAGAACCTGCAGCAGGAAAAACCTTTACAAGTTTTCCATAGCTTGCCGCTGTAAAAAGCATCCCCACCAATGCAAAGATATAGGCAGTCGGCACATGGCCTCCCGTAATCCCAGATACAATTCCAAATGTATCAAATACGACCATGGGGGTCATATATGCTAACCCCATCATAACGATTTGCCATAATTTCAGTGATCTTTTCAAAGTAACCTCATTTTCCACCTATCATTCCTCCTTGAAACCGCTTTCAAATCAGTAAGTTCAATTTCTTAACTAGATAAATCCCCATGCCTCCCTCTTTTTTAAAAGTTTTACCTGTATACCTTAATGCAATTTCTGTGCCACATGATTTAGGTTTACTCTACAAACGAAAAACGCCAAAAACGCTACTTAATTCCTGTATTCTTAACGGCACATGATTGATTCATAGAAATGAAGTTTTGTAGCATCTCTTCATCGGCGATTCAATTTCCCATAAATTATTCGCCTTTGCATAACCCAAGCCAATGATAACTGGAAAAACCCTCTTTAAATCACTTACTGTGACCTGGCATGATAATTGCATAATTAATCATCCATAGGAATTCATTTATATGAGTTTCAAAACTATTATCGTTATAAGAAAATGGAGGAATAGAAAAATGAAATATCCTTTATCCCCTGATGTTAAACCAGAGTTTTGTACCACCGGATCATTTATGCGCTTACCTTCTTCAAGGGAAAATGCCAAATTGGCAGTGATAGGTATGCCTTTTGATACAGCTGCATCATTCAGGGTAGGAGCCCGGTTTGCTCCACAGGCTGTCCGCCAGGCATCCATGACGTTATTTCCTTACCATCCCATTCACAAGGTATTTCCGTTTGACGAATGTAATGCAATTGATATTGGGGACGTTTCGGTGATTCCCCATAATATACATCGAAGCTATGAGTTAATTGAAAAGGCTATGGCTGACTTGATGAAAAACGGTATCATTCCAATAGGCATCGGGGGAGATCATTCCGTAACATTGGCTAATCTAAGAGCTGCCGCAAAAATACACGGTCCTGTTGCACTTCTTCATTTTGATTCACATACAGATACCTGGGATACTTATTATGATGAAAAATACTGGCATGGTTCCCCGTTTATCCGTGCATATGAGGAAGGCTTGCTCCAAACGGATAAAGTTTTCCAGATTGGCATCAGAGGTACGCTCAATCATCCAGGAGATATAGATTCAAGTACAGATCTAGGTTACAATGTGATAACAACTCCCGAGCTGAAGAAAAGAGGAATCGAAGATGTCGTGAAGGAAGTCAAGAAAACCATTGGGGATACACCTTGTTTCTTGACCTTTGATATTGATTTTGTAGATCCATCATGTGCTCCTGGAACTGGCACCTTGGAGGTCGGCGGTCTAAATAGCCTTGATACCCTAGAGATGATACGTTCTCTGCAAGGATTCAACTTTATTGGGTTCGACCTGGTAGAAGTCCTCCCGCCGTACGATCCAACACAAATTACATCACTATTGGCAGCCACCATCATTCATGACTTTGCCAGTTTAGTAGCCTTACAGCTAAAAGAAGAACAAAAAAAGGAGAATTCATCCGAAAAAAGTTTATAGAAGCAAGCGGTAATTATTAAAGAGGGATATTTCAGGTCGATACGTTATCGTTCAAAAGGCATCTGCTTGTAGTGAAAGCAGATGCCTTTTTTCTATATCATCTTTAATCTTGTCCTGCATTTCCTCTATAAATCATTTCATATAAACTGATGAACAAGTTCGAGCTATCGATGTGGGAAAATTAAAAAAACACATCCCATCTGAAAGAATGGGATGTGTCATCATTTTATTCGTCTGATTCTGCCCCAGGACGATTGTATTGTGTTGGCAGGGTATCCCAAAAGCTTGCATCAACAGTTTCTATTGAATCATCGGCAATAGCTCTGACAGCTGCATCCAAAGTGGTTACCGTTTGCTTTATTAGATAGCCATTACTTTTTTGTCCAAGCGCCACTGACTCGATATTGTGGTCCGACATACCTCGCATCTCAAAGAGCAGTGTGGCAATATCATAACGAACGGCTGCACCATTACGTCCTATATTTTCTCCAGAACCGCCATCATACCTACCAATATGCCCCCAACCAGTTGGTTCAATGGAGTTATATACAACAGCACCCAGTTTTTTTGACGCTTCTAATACTTCAGGCTTTACATTAGCGTTTGTAGGATAAAGAATTGAACCTGAAACAAGTTCACCATCTGTTTCGCTTAGCGTCCCTTGATGATGTAAATCTATCATGTAATCTATATCGTATTTCGCAAATACATTTTCGTGTAAAGCCTTTACCTCCACTTGCATGGAATCAGTTTTTTTATCATGCTCACGGTTTAAGTCGATCCCATTTGCATTTGCCCGTGTTAGATGTCGATCACCTTTTGCTAAATAGTCATCAAGAGGGAAATTAACATCTCCCATTGCCCCATCTGCATTTAACATGGGAATGATCAGTATATTAACATTTTCCAATAAACCTTTAGTCTTATTCGTGCCTAGATGTTTAATGAATTCGAGTGCACCTTCAGTAGTCAGTTGTTCATTTCCGTGCTGTTGAGTTAAAAATAGTATAGTAGGATTCTTGGGATTTGAAATGTATTTCGCTAGGTAAATATCCCTCCCTTTTACCGTTTCGCCGATTACTTCCAGTGCCAGCCTTTCTTGTTTAGCATCCTGCGTTTTAAGATAGCTTACCAGGCTTTCATATGTATGAAGATTTGAAGTTGTCACTTGACCATTTCCAGCACTGGGACCATTTCCAACCGCTCCGACTGGCAGCGCAACAGCTGTAACTGCGCTTAATGTCATTAAACTAGATAATGAAACTGATAGGACTTTCTTTTTAAAATTCAATAAAAACCCTCCTTATAATTCAATTACTAAAAAATAACTATTACTAATATTCTGACATTTTTAACACTTTGTGTTAATAGTGAAAAATAACTATGTTTCAAAAAGTTTTCTTCTGCACCATATAACTTGAAAGGAATTACTTCTACAATGGCGATATTCAAAAAGGCATTTTCTGTTTGACGAAACCAATCATGAAGAAAAACCAGGCGGGTACCCGTCTGGTTACTAAGTTGATAAAACTATCAATTTTTATTATTGCCTGCCCTCCGTCAGTGGAATTGACTCGTATTGTTCCGGATTGATTTTATATACTGAGCCATCAGTAACTCCATCAATTATTCCATATAACCCTCTTTCCACTGCTTTAATAAGCATGCCTTTTTTCTTTTGGCCAAAAGACTGTGTTTGGCCTCTGACTTCAAAGAGTACTGTCCCACTTCCGTTTAAAGCAAAGGCTCCTAAAGCCGTTCCAGGAAGGTTTTGGTTTTGCGGATATAAGGATATATTTCCATATGGAGAATTACCTTGTTCTTTCATCGCATTATATACCGCTACATTCAATTGTCTGGAAAAATCATAATTATAGTTTTTTGCATATTTGGCATACTCTTGTCCTGAAGGCGAGCTTGGATCAGGAACAAATTGAGCGGAAAGCGAGTATGTGACTAAATCATCCGTTCCATCAACTTCATAATAGGGAGCTTGGTGGTGCAAGTCCACAAAAATCTCCACCTTTCCGTATTGCTTCAGGAGAGACTTGTAAACATCACGCGTTGTTTGTGATTCAGGTGTTATGAACCAACCAGGGGTGGATGATTTTCCAGGGAAGTCTTTAGCTTGAGGAATATAATTTAAATCAGGATTAAAGTCACGATTCACATCGAAACCAGGATTGGACTCATAATCGAATGATTCATTTTTGTATGTATAATAGTTCCAAGATGGATTCGCTCCTGCTAACTGTGGAAACTGTTCCACGACCTCTGACCAGGTCATATCATTTCCCCGACGGTTCAATTCAGCACCATCCGGATTCATTTTAGGCAAAGCCACCAGGGTAATTTCTTTGCGAATTTTCTCCGCTTCAGGAGAATTGGTCCCCAAAAACTTCAAGATATTCAAGATGGCATCCGTACCAGTTTTCTCATTTCCATGAATCTCACTTTGAATTAAAACGACTTTGTCACCTGTTCCCACGGTTGCTTTATAGATTTCTCTATTTCTATTAGAATATCCAGCTACATCCACTTTTACTTTACCTTGGCTATTACTCGCAATTTGTTCTAGCTTTTTCCCTAGTTCAGCATGATCTGTAAAACCTGAAACCGAATAAGTTTGTTGAATGGGTGTTCCTGGGGATACTTCATTAGCTGCAAATGTTGGTGCCGCAATACCCGCCGATAAAACGGCAACTCCTAGAGTTGAAACAAGTTTCCTGTTTTTCATATTACAACAATCACTCCCTTAATATTTTTCTATCTCATTATACAAAATGGCAAAGGAGAAATATGTTGGAATTTGATGTCGTATTATGGGTTTTAATGATCGGGCATATGTTTTTAAACATTGTAGTAATGTCCACTTGGACGGACTTAAATCATACTACCAAGACGAACTGACTAAACCGTACCACTACTGCCTTTCTCTATATCCCTCCTCCTCTTCATCTGTACAGGTTTTATCTATGAAGCAGCAAAACTTTCCAAATCGCCAAGTAACTATAAGATTTCCGCTACATCATTATTCAGGTCATGCTTATCTGCGATTTGAAAAAAGTGCCGATTTTTCCATGCAAAAAGATCCGAGACATGTGTATCACGGATAGTTCCCGGAAGTCCTTTAACATGTAAAATTTAGGCTGTGATTTCGCCATGTGGTAGCGAATCCTTTCCCATTTGGGATTAAATCTGTAAGCCGCATCCAGATGCAACATCCGCTTGAAAATATCTAATGTGATGCAAGCTGCTCCTACCTTCCCCTAATTTTCCCAACCACTAATAATAACAATGGCAGAAAAAAACAAATCGTTAAGGAAAAAGGTGTCCAAGCTGTAGCTATAAAGTTTTGATAATGTACTATATCGGGATGCGAAAAGATGGTAAAAGCGAGAATTAGAAAAGCTAATGGGAATAGAAGAATTTTGTAATTTTGCATACCTAGCAATTGAGCTAGTCCTAAGGCGAGTCCATAAAAGCAAATGGTCAACTTAAAATACTCTGTAAAAACCCAAATGAATGCCACAATGTCCTCGACCCTTTCAAAAAAATTACCAATGCTTATCCTCATCCCCAGTTTATAAGAAGGATAGGTTAATCTTGCTGTATTATCAGCATCCAATACGAGGATACTGAAAATGATCACTAACAATAGAACGCCGCCACCTAATAAAGTCCCTAAATAAAAGCTTTTCTTCATTTCAGCCTTTTCTTTTATATATGGCGTGAGCATTAAAAAGAAAACAAGCTGAACATAAGGCAGTGCTAAAGAGTGATACTTTCAGATACATAATTGCAACGTCTGTTTGCGTTTTTTCACCAATCTGTTTTGTTTCAAGCCAAAGGTTAGGATCTTTGATTCTCCGTCTTATTAAAGCCGTATTTGTTCGCAGCGTTTCAGTGAACCCATCCTTCGGGCCTCTTACTACTGTTTGTGAGGAAGGTTCCTGAACTCCGCGATCGACCCATTCTCTTGAGCCGAGTGCTATTCCTTTTGGGGAGCCATCCATCAATAACATCGTGTCTCCCGATAAAACATGGTTAAAAAGTTTTTGGAAATCATTTATTTCCCCTATTCCCCCTACAGGAAGAGTATGTGATTTTATCATTTCAAAACAGTCAGCGGGATTAAAGACCGCTACGTCCAAATCCGAGTTCCTAATTTCAATCATCAAAGTGTCGAGGATGAAGTCTTGGACGGATACCGAATCCGTTAATCCATCTGTGTAAACGATGCCTAACTTAATTTCCCCATTTTTACCTGCTTGAAAATCCCTTATAACTAAGTCTGAACTATTCCCTAACGTTTTCTTAATATGGTCTAAATTATATTGAAGATCAGAGGATATAAGTTTTGTTTCATGATTCTTTGAGTCTTTACTTCGATTTTCGGCTTGAATTGGATTTTGGTTTAGATTTTTAGTTTTGCTGGAGTTTGGATTTTTGCTTTGATTTAAGTCTTCTTGTTGGTTTTTATTTTTCACTGATTGTTTACCTTCAATTAACTTCCTCAATGGGATAGGAACTCGAGATTTCAATGCTTACCCCCTCATAACCAATAGCCTATTAAAATTATGTTTTCACCTTGGCTGCAATTATATCCATCTAAGTAAAATTAATTGCAATTATAAAGAGCTAAATCATTGTAGACATGATAATCTTTATCAAAATTCTACTTTTTTGTTCAACAAAAAAACGCTTATTCGTGAAGATCGATCATTTAATTAAAGGTTGCTGGAGGTGCCTCGGATTAACCTTTCTGAACCTAGTTTTGTTGAGAAAGATTAATGACAGGAATGTCGCTGCTTTTTGATTACACTGTGGAAATCAGAAAAATGAAAAAGTCGTATTAGTGGAATTCTATGAGTAAATGCATAAATCGCCAATTTTGCATAATTATTTTGTTCTTTTTTCATTTTTGAGAGCAAAAACTTCTATTTTTTTGTTGAACTAAGTGACAGAAAGTTGGATGGTTTTGGGGCATAAAAACATGAAGAAGAACTCTGCAGACCTCCACAGAGTTTTTATGAGCTTTCAACTAAATTTTTGGGTGACAGGGCAACTTGCCTTTGAATATGGCAAAGAATTCTCCCTTAAACTTGTTCAATTTTTTTTGATTATAAGTTTATAAATACCTGGTCTTTTCACCCTTATTTCATAAATGTTTTGTTCCCATTTTCCCCGCACTCTATAAATAGTTTAAAATTTCATTGCTGGTGCATATGTACAAAAAAAAGGCTACACCCAGTAGGTGCTAGCCCATCCTAAAAAAAATAGGAAATGAACAATTTATGGTATCAAGGCACCGAATTCAAGATTCCATTGTAATATATTCAGCTCCATGTTCTTTTGCCCAATTATGTATATAACTGAGCAGACTAAATCCAAGGCCACTAGGACGATGATTTACATCAGTAACCAAATCTTGTACAAAAACATAGCGTTCATTATATGAATCTTCACGCCAGCTAATACCTGCTAAAGCTACGATGCTTGTATCATGATATAAAGCAAATAACTGTTTACCCTCCTTACGCATATCATTTAATAATTCTAGATATTCCTCTAAAGTCAAATCAGTTCGTAACTGACTCAATATAGGATAAGCCTGTAAGAATTGATGTTCTACAGTTAACTCTACAATATTTTCCACTGGTATTTTCATACGAAAATTCTCCTAACCTTTTTAAATTTAATTGCTTCGCCTTCCCTTTATGAATCCGGATTAATTTTCTGACATATAACCAAGGGCAAATTAAACGTCAAATAAATATTTTTCAATAATTGTGTGTTTAACAGATTCCTATTCTTTTCCTTACTCAATATACACACAAGAGACATACACAAAAATAATATGCAAGAATTGTACCAGTTCAAAAATCGCGAAGGAGCGCATCAGTGAAAAATTAGGTGGCAGTTAAAAAAAATACTCACTGAACATTAAGGTTCGGGACTAAGAAATTAATACTTTCTCTTGGACAAGAATATCTTCCTGTATGTTTTTCATTACAATGCATGAACATTTTGTCTCGGTTTTGAGAATTGTGCAGGTTATAAACAAGCATACATAATACATATAGGAGTGCGGCACTTTTTAAAATACAGGTTGTTTATTTTCTATTTTGAATCTAGCACTACTAAATAATTGGCAATTCATTATATTTCTTTTAAAGCGATTTCGCGATATATTTCTATACCTTTACCAATGAAATTGATTCTAATGACATGTCGGAATGTTGAGGTGAATCCTGGGAAAAACGGGCCCGGATAATGAAACGGGGATGGATTGTTGAAGAAAGGCAATTAATTTCTGTGTGAATAACTTTAAAATGAATAGCCAAAAATAAGGAGTATCGATTTTAGGTCTGGTCATGCCTTTATTATTGTTTATCACGGCTAAATTTAAAAATATCAGTAAAAAGCACCATGGTAGCCAACAATGATAACACTGATGTGAGTTAGAGGATTAAAAAAAGAACATCATAAAAATACCCCCAAAATTCAATTTGCCGCGTTGCATTTGGCTGAATTGGATATGATCGTAATGAATATTTACGAATGAGGTGAGTATATTGAAACATAAAATAATCATTATTTTTAGTCTGGTTTTTATAGCATTCATGACTGGTTTACTCATCTTTTATCTCATAAAAGATGATTCTTCGCGATGGATGGTGGCTCTAGGGGGAATATTGGTAAGTGCCTTGCCCATTTCATTACTGTTTGTAAAAAATAACCCCTTTAACATTCCAATCATAATCGGTTATTATGTTTTTATTTTCTGTACGACATTTTTAGGATCTATCGCAAATTTTTATGTTGATTTTAAATGGTGGGACTCTGGCGTTCACTTTTACAAAGGTATCTTCGTAGGTTTTGTTGGGATTGTTCTTTATAAACTATTCATCCCGCAAAAAGCGAGAAAAGATGTTTCAAGGTGGCTCATCTTTCTTTTTGTTCTCTCACTTTCAGTCATTGCCACTGTTCTTTGGGAAATATATGAGTTCGCAGGAGATCTCACTTTTACTCAAACCATGCAGCGAGGCGGTAATAAAGATACCATGTACGATATAATTTTCGGTCTTACAGGCGGATTGCTTATTTCCATTTATTCTAGTGTACAAAAATTAAAATTATGATGATTTGTTGAGGTAATCATATGAAACGTAAGCTAGTTATTTCATTAAGTTTAGTGTATGTACTTTTCATGGCAGCATTATCTATTTTTCACTATACAGCCGATGAAACTTTCAAATCTCTGGTTTCGATAGGCGGTGTGGTATGTGGGGCAATTCCCCTATTACTGGCCCTATTTACCAAGCTTCAATTCAATCTGCCAATTATCATTTCCTATTTAATCTTCTTATTTGGTTCACAATTTTTAGGTTCTATTTTAGGTTGGTATGGTCTGGGGTGGTGGGACACATTATTACATTTACTAAGCGGTTCCCTTCTTGCTTTTACGGGAATTGCTTTATATGAACGAATGGTATACAGAAATGCAGGCAAAGAGATTTCCCCTTGGTTTGTCTTTTTATTTACCCTCTCTTTCTCAGCACTTGGTGGTGTCATATGGGAGATCTACGAATTCAGTTCTGATCAATTATTCGGAATGACACTACAAGGCGGGGGAAATAAAGATACAATGATAGATTTAATCGCGGATACTATTGGAGGACTTATCATTGCAGTGTGGGCCGGAGTGCGGACAAAGATTAAGTTAAAGAAAACATAAAAACGTTCCAGTTGATTTCAGAAATCCGCTCCCTTTCCGCCGACTGTCTGCCACGCCTCCTCTACGGTCTCGGCTAAACAGTTATTCGGCAGGAGTGTCGCAAATTTCTTCAATCTAATGAGGTTTCATCCCATATAAAACAGTAAACAAACATAGGTAATCATTCCCTCAGCAAAACGAGAAAAGGGTTCGGGATGAGACCATTAATAACACCCTTTTGTCGACATACAGAAACGACCATCATATCGATGGTCGTTTTGATGTTCATTTAAATATGATGGAAATTATTTTTTCCGTCGTCATCGCACTATCTACCACATACGTTCCAGGTCGTAATCCGTTGGCCTTGCCTTTCTTTTCAACCGCGTCAAAAAAATCATTGGCATTTTTAATGACTTTTGCCTTTTGTAGGTTTTTACCCACATCGATGCTTGTCGAGCCTTTAGACACAGTAAGAACTGTACGGTATATGACTTTTTCTGCTGGTTCTTTTACCGTTTCTTTTTCCGCTTCCGCTTTATCTTTAACCGACTGTGCTTCAGCAATCTGATCTTCCCATTCTTTTTCGGAATGTATGACATACCCTTCTGAAGCCAGAGACTCTTTCATTTCATCTTCTGATAGTTTCTCCGATGTGCCGGTCGCTTCACCTGGACCAAAGAAGTACACTGCACCGCATAAGCCTGCTGCAACAACAATGCCTCCGGCAAAGCTGCGCATTGATTTAGATGTCATTGGCCACATTTCTCCTTTCATTCTTCGTTTTTATGTAAGGAGTAAGCATGCGCTCTATTTCATCTTCCGGCTGTTTTGTCTTCAGTGCGATGCTTTCAAATGAATAGCCTCGCTTATGTAGGTCGAGTACTTCACGCAACAAGATCCGCGTTTCGGAAGACATTGCTAGAACGCCTGCCTCTTGCACCGTAATTTCAGCATCTATCTCGATGTTCCTGATTTTTTCCTGTAATACATTCATTTCATCTCCAAAAGTGATAGCAACCTGTTCCAATTGACTGTCCACTTTTACAGAATCCTTTTTAATAAACGATAAAATGAACAGTAATACTGCTGCAGCAAACAAAATGATCAGAGCCCATTCCATCATTCTATGTCCCTCCTTAATCTTTGAATCTAATATCTCGCTTTCTAATTATATATTGATTTGTTCCAAAACTCGATTTAAAAGAACAAAATACCACAATAGTCACGTATTTATGACAAAAAAAGGCGCAGGGTGGCCATCCATAACTATTAATGATGAAAAAACGAAAAACATGACTTCCATTTGAGGACCATTTTACCATAATCCATCCATCATTTATACCATTGTTAATATATTAAGGCAAATGATCTTTATTTGGCATCCTCATACTGCAAGAACGCTGTCTATCTGAGTTAGTTCAACACATATAATTAGGCATTCCATTCATCACCCACATACGTCAATTTCGTTTACTTTTCCCTAAAAAAGTCCATGGGGTATATTAAATGACAAACACGTTTCCAAACGATAAAATATATACTATCAGGTTCCTTTTCCTGTTTCATTAAATAGGTACAATTTTTTTTAGTGCCATATACTTATTGGGTTCATGCAAGATAATAAGGAGGAAACAATGAATATCAAAATAAATAATATACCGGGCTTCATGCAAGCCGAACTCGAACAACTTCAATCAACATTGTCCCCCTTGTTGAAGAAAAATATGAAATACGGTTTTTTTTCGACGGTGATGATAGGCTTTTCCATCATTAATCTTTTTTTTCTTTTATTTAAGAACGAATCTATACCCATCTCGAAAATCGCACTTGGAATCTATGCATTGGTGGGAGCTGTTGGATTTGCATTATTAAAAGAAAACAAACACAACAAAAGGGAAATAGTGAAAATGAGTCAAAAATATATGTTGGAGAGAATCAAAAAAAGCAGCTATTTAACAGATGCCAGAAAAAGTAATTACTTTAAAAGAGTAAATGAGCATCCGCTTACTGCCATGAATGTTTTTTTTGAGTTTCTTGCTGAAGAACAACAATGGAAGAACAAGTCCTCACACCCGGAATAAATAAAAGGCAGTTCGCAAATTTCATAACTTTATCGGTCGTTCAAATAAGCAAAGAAAGTCATCACAAATAAAACAACTCAACCAGTATGCTCCGGTAAACTACCGAATCACACTGGTTGGTTGCTTAAGAGCTATTAAATTTACGAATTTCCCTATTAACGTTTCTTTTTTAAATGCTTTCCAATTGGCAGCTAGTTAGTTCTGGAGGTTATTATCAATAAGTTCATGAAAATAAACTGCAGCATGTTCAGTTGGAGAAAAGATACCATTTGTAAATGCCTCGGAACTTAATCCTTTTTGCAATTTTTCCACCAGTTCAAAATCTTCCTGCCGTACTTGATCAACAAATTTAAAATATTCTTCTTTTTCTATGGTTGTTTTTTCATCGAGGGAGTAATCACGATAAATACCTAACGACGTCTCAGCATCAACAGGAATTACTTGAATGGTATTCACATTCCCGTCTCCTGGATAAACGTTAATCATCATATTTGGCCAAACCCAATAAAAACGTGCTTGGTCACCCTCACCATTCTTGCTTACCGTCATATACTGATAGGTGAATTTGTCGTGTGTCGTTGTGCAAAAGTTTGATAAATCAAAAGATTTCGCAAAGCCAGGATGAGCAATGGAACAATGATCACATTCAAGGTAATTGTCAACAACAGCTTTCCAATTAGCTTTAACTACACGGCGGGTTTCCCTAACTAGTTTCAGTGAATCAAAGAAGGGATACTCTTTCATTTCCTCTAAAAATTCCTGATATGCTTCTGCCATAGAAGGTGCATTTTTGTCTAGATTGACAAAAATCATAGCATTCTGAACTTCTAAGCGTATGGATTTCATACAGCTGTGTATGCCCAGTTCATTCGTTTTAAAATTAGGAGCTCTATAAACACTTCCATCTAATTTGAACGTCCATCCATGGTATCCGCATTGTAAAATTTTTTTATTTCCTTTATCGGAGTTTTCTACTTTCATTCCGCGATGAGGGCAAATATTGTAGAAAGCACGCAGTTCACCATCGGTACCGTGAGAAACGATAATAGGCTCTCCAGCGATATCCAATGTCATGAAATCACCCACTTTTTCAACTTGGCTTGCATGCCCCGCTAATATCCAGCTCTTTCTAAAAATTTTTTTTCTTTCTTCATCGAATACCTTTGGATCAACATACCGTGAATATGGAAGTGTAGGGCTGAACTGTACATTTTCTTTAGTGGACATATTGAAAATCCCTCCTGTATTATGATCTAATTTAAAGTTAAAAAAACGCTTGGTACAATTTATTGTTATACCCGATCCATATAGACTGTCTTGACTTCTGTATAGAATTCAACGGCACTCTTCCCTTGTTCACGGCTGCCTGCACTTGAATTTTTGCATCCGCCAAATGGCATTTGCGGTTCAGTTCCTGCTGTTTCCGAATTGACATGGACAAGACCCACTTCGACATCTTCAATAAACCTTTGAGCCGCCGTTAAATTATTCGTGCAAATTGCTGCGCTCAATCCATACTCTGTATCATTCGCCATCATAACTGCTTCCTCATAATTTCCTGCCTTAAACAGGGCGATGACTGGTCCAAAGATTTCTTCACGTGCAATGCGGGCATGCTGTGCAACATTTTCAAAGATAGCCGGTCGGACATAATAACCGTTCGCCAATTCCTCATCAGTCGGAATCTCTCCTCCACACAATAGCGTTGCTTCTGATTTCCCAGCATCAATCATTTCAAGCACGCCATCGCGTTGTGATTTAGATACAGCGGGACCAACATATGTTTCTTCGTTGAGCGGGTCGCCCACTTTTAATTCTTTCGTACGGGCGACAAGACGGTCACGGAATGCTTCATATATTCCTTCTTCCACAATCACCCTGCTAGTGGCTGTGCATTTTTGCCCAGTGGACTTAAAGGCTCCGCCTACAGCAATTTCCACTGCTTTTTCTAGATCAGCATCGGCTAGTACGACGAGCGGGTTTTTCCCTCCCATTTCCACTTGCACTTTCTTCCCATGTTCAATGGCTTGTTTTTGAATTTGCTGACCTACTTGATTCGAGCCGGTAAAAGATATAGCCTTCACATCAGGATGTTCCACTAATGCAGCACCAATGACGGAACCCCTTCCGAATACACAATTAATGACTCCAGCCGGAAGACCCGCTTCATCAAATGCTTTTATCACATGATAAACCGACTTAGGTGTAAGATCAGCCGGTTTAATCACGACTGTATTTCCGTAAATCAGGGCAGGCGCCAATTTCCACACAGGGATGGCAATTGGAAAGTTCCATGGTGTAATCAACCCCACCGGACCGAGCGGGGTACGGGTTGTGTACAAAAATGTATTGGCATTCGCTGAAGGAATCACTTCCCCAAGTGGCTGCCGGGCTTCAGCAGCATAATATTCAAGAATGCTAGCAGCTCGATTGGCTTCCCCCATCCCTTCCAAGAATGTTTTTCCTTCTTCCTTTATCAAATCCCGACCTACTTCCTGCATATTCTTTTTCAAAATATCAGCTGCTTTCTGCAAGTATGAAGCCCGTTGCTGAAACGATAGTTTTTTCCAAGCAGGAAATGAACTTTTTGCGGCAGCCACTGCATCATGTAAATCTGTGGCCGCACTGGATGGAAATTCCCCTAAATTTTCTCCATTATGGGGACTAAGATTTTCCTTATACTCCCTAGTAGTTGGTTCTTGCCATTTTCCGTTAATATAATTTAAGTAACGCATACGATTTCCTCCCACTTTCTATTGATGGTAGATTTTCTTTATGGTTGCACTTTGTCGGCATATGAACAATAATTTCTATTGAACGAAATCATTGGGCGGTTCATTCGATAATGCCGGAACCTCTATTCTCCTTCTCGTATATCTAAAATAGTAAAATATATAGCAAGCAATGACGAAACCTAATCCCCAATACAACGAATTACGCTGTGTCGGGTCATAAGCGGTGAAAACGAAAATACCTAGACACATAAGAATGCAGAGAATCGGGACAAATGGGAAGAAAGGTACTCTGTACTTCAGATCTTCAACCTTTCCGCCTGCTCTGATATACTGTTTACGGAATCTGTACTGTGCGAACGCAATCGCCATCCAAGTAAGCACCCCTCCAACACCGCTTATGGAAAGTAGCACAACAAATAACGTTTCTTCCGCTACTACACTAGTAAGTAGCGACAGCAAGGCAAAGACCATGGTGACGAGTAAGGCATTAAAAGGTACACCGCGCCGATTGAGCTTTCCAAATGCAGAATGCGCCATACCATTTTGGGAAAGGGAGAAAAGGATCCTGGTACAAGCAAACAGACCCGTGTTCCCAACAGAGAGTACCGCCGTCAAAATTACAAAATTCATAATGTCAGCTGCATAAGGAATGCCTACCATTTCAAACACGGTAACAAATGGGCTTTCCAGTACCCCGACTTCTTGCCACGGAACGATAGCCGATAGAACAAAGATTGCTAGGACATAGAAAAGCAGCACACGTATTACGATGTTTCGAATCGCTCTCGGAATGCTTTGTTGCGGGTTTTCCGTCTCTCCTGCTGCAACACCCATGATTTCCGATCCCTGAAATGCGTATACGACTGTCATCATCGATATAAACACACCAGTGAATCCTGTAGGGAATAGTCCATCACCTATAAAATTGGAAAAGAAGGGGGCTGGTTTTGCATCCTCCATATGAATCAATCCAAACATCGCTGCCGCACCGATAATTATGAATAAAATAACGGCAAGTACTTTAATCCCGGAGAACCAATACTCTGTTTCTGCGAAACTTCTCGTTGTTAAAGCATTTATAGTGAATAAAAGTACCGTAAATATCACACACCATATCCATACTGGTATATCGGGAAACCATCTAGTCATGAGCAAACCGGCCGCTACAAATTCCAATCCTACGTAAAGAGCCCAGCTCAGCCAGTAAATCCAGCCAATTACAAAACCAGTGGCGGGTCCAATAAATTTCGTTGCATGGACCTGAAAGGAACCGGACACAGGCATCACTACCGATAATTCACCGAGACAAATCATCGCCAAGTACATTAATACACCACCGACCAAATAGGCAACAATCGCTCCTGAGGGTCCAGCTTCACTGATTGCATATCCTGATCCCAGGAAAAGACCTGTTCCAATTACCCCACCTAAGGAGAGCATGAATAAATGTCTACTCTTCATTGAACGCTGTAATTCTTTTGGCTGATTTTCATGTTCTGTTTGCATGAATTCCCTCCCGTTTCTGATCGATAAACTGCCTGAACACTTTTATGATTAACACAAGTTAACGGGAATTCCCCGATAACACTTCGGAAGGCTCTGCATATTCCGGCAAGTCGCTGATTGTCGGTTTAAATATTTCATAAGCTACTTCTCTTTGATATTTATTTTGGTTTTTAGCTTGTGTAAACAAGTGATACGTATTTTTCCTGCATAGTTTTTCAATATCATCAACGACAGCTTGTGGATTTGGTTTAACTAGTCCGAAAATAACCACATCATAAAATCTTATCGCCCCCAGGTTGGCAACGAAATCATTGACAACATCAATTCCTCTTTGTTTAATGATTTCGTCTCCCTCAGAAGAAAGGGGAATGTTTGCCGCCTCCACAATCAAGCTCGCTTTTACGCTTTTAGCATTAGATCTGTGGATGACATCCTCCAGTGCGGACGGAATTAAAATGTCGCACTCTATGTCGAGCCATTCCGTGTTTGGCCTTACATCATAATGCGGTTCAAAAAATTCTTTATCCATTTCTCCGTACATGTTCTTATGATCAATTAGCTTTTGGACATCTAATCCTTCTTCACACGTTACCAAAAGAGCTGCATCGGAAATTCCCACAACTTTATAACCTAACTGGGACATTTTCAATGCACAGCTTGCTCCTACGCAGCCGAATCCTTGAATGACAACTCTCGCTCCACCTTTTCCGCTTTTAAATTTCCATGCCTCATCTGCGGAAAATGCCACACCATAGCCTGTTACGACATCGTTTAAAAACAACCCGTCGATTTTTGTCGTCAACAGTTCATCGAAGTCTTTTATCCCTTGCAGAACATTCGGATTCTGCTTCATTGATTTCGTTAGTGGGATATCAATACCAAATTCATTAAATATTTTGAGCACATCTTCATATTTGGTACCTAAATCACTGCCTAAAGATACCCCTATATCTATATAAGGCATCATCGCAATCAGAAATCTTCTTAACACTGCATATGCATCTGGCGATTTATAATCATAGGCAATGCCCGCTTTACAACCGCCAGTCGTCTCAGACTCACAGGCTACATACTTATAAGCCATAGCCTCGGCCAACCTTTCGACCTCTTCTCTTGTAACCGTTGGGTGCATTCTTGTACCGCCGCCTGTGTAGCCTTTTACAAAGTTATGGACGACCAGCCAGCCTTTAGCATCTGTTTCCGTATCATTCCATTCCACAACTAAATATGGTTTTAACAACTATGAAACCTCCCTTAAAATATCTTACTTTTATTGGTTCCTGCTAACTTCCAATGCAAACAATACCAAAGCAGTCATGCCGGTAATTAATTGTTTGATACCAGCTTTTCGTTTACTACCTTCTTGTCTTGGCCTACAGATAGAATCTTTGGATTGACTGCAACTTCGATTACAGCCGGCAGCCCAGAAGCAATCGCCCTTTGCAGCGCTGGCGCAAAATGACTATTTTTTTCAACCTTTTCACCATATGCTCCAAATAAGCGGGCCAATTCGGCAAAATCAGGATTAGACAAGTCAGTTCCAACGACCCGATTTGGAAAATGCTTTTCTTGATGTACACGAATTGTTCCGTAAGTATTGTTGTTGACAACAATTGATATGGTCGGAATTTTATACCGTACAGCGGTTTCAATCTCTTGGAGAGTCATCATAAAGCCGCCATCTCCTGAAATTGATACAACATGTTTGTGAGGCTGCGCCAGCTTTGCCCCAATAGCAGCAGGCAGCCCATATCCCATCGCACCCGACGTTGGCCCTACGTATGTGTTTTCTTGTTCAAAACGGTAATATTTGGATAGCCATCCGAAAAAGTTGCCAGCATCATTAGTAATGATGGTATCCTTCGGCAGACAGACGGCAAGATCATGCATCAATCCATCCATATCCACGAATTCTTCTGTGTAATCGGCCTTCGGTTCAGAAAATTCCATATATTTATCATGCAATTCTTTCAAATGATCTTCGCTTGAAATAATAGATCCTGGTTCTGGCGCTTGCAGTGCTTGTTCCAAGAAGTTCCTGGCATCTGCCTCAATTGCAAGAGAAGGTGCATACACTTTACCAAAAATATCGGGACAAATATCCACATGGATCAGCTTTGAATTTTTAGAAAGCAATGTGTAATCTTGTGTTCCTACTTGAGAGAACCGTGTCCCTAATGCCAAAACTACATCTGCATCCCGGATTGCATCAAGTAAATATTGTGGTGTCCCAAACCCAAGCCATCCTGCATAGCAAGGATGTGAGTTCGGAAACGCGTCAAATCGACGGAAAGCTGTAACGACAGGAAGTTTCATTGCCTCCACAAACTGTACAAGCAACCTGTTGGCCTTAGCATGAATCACACCTCCACCAGCAATCAATACGGGACGCTCCGCGTTTCGTATCATATCCAGCGCCTGCTTCACATCTTCCATATGTGGTTGAGGAGGAAGCGAGCGATAAGAAGGATTAATGTTCAACTCTGCCTCATCTTCTAACATGTCATGCGGCAAAGCCACCAATACAGGGCCCGGACGCCCCGATCGCGCAATATGGAACGCCCGTTGCAATAATTCCGGGATCCTTTCCACACGATCGATCTCTACCGTCCATTTACATAAATGACTGAAAAAACCCGTCAAATTCACTTCCTGGAATGCTTCCTTTTCTTTAAAAGGGCGTTCGACTTGGCCAATAAGCGCAACCAAAGGGGTTGAGTCTTGAGCAGCAGTATGAATGCCGATAGCTAAGTTTGTAGCACCCACTCCACGCGTTGCCATACAAACTCCTACCTCTCCCGAAGCCTTGGCATACCCTTCCGCCATAAAAGAAGCACCCCCTTCATGCCTGGCGGAAATAAGTTCTATTTCAGGATGTTGATATAGTGCATCCATTACACTAAGATAACTTTCACCTGGTACACAAAAAGCTTTTTTTACCCCTTCTTTAGCCATTACTTCTACGACTGCTCTTCCTCCACTGACTTTCATAATCAAGCCTCCCGCTTTCAAGTACGTGTTATTGTTCTAGTAATTTATGATTATATTAAAATTGGACTCATTCCCACTATCATTTAACTAGTTTTGTCCATTCCTGAAGCTTGTTTATTATCTTCTTCCATCCCAATAGATGTTTTTCTTGTAACGGCACTCACTCCCAAAGTTACTGCAATGTTGATGAATAATACAGCTAACCCTACATCAAGATCTTGTATTACTTGCGGTAGAGATGGAAATAAAGTAGCAAGTGTCGTACCTGAAGTAGTCGAGTATATGACAATTAGAATGCCAACGACCATTCCGGCAAAAGCTCCTTGAACGGTAACGGGATTCTTTTTCCACAGACTAAAAAATAATGCTGGAAACAACTGTGCCATGAAGCTATATGCCATAAGATACAACGTAAAAATCGACTCCCCGCCATTAAACGTAAAATATAGAGTCACTATAGAAATGACAGGTACTAACATCCTGCTCAGTCTTTGAAGCTGTTCATCTGATGTATTCGGCTTCCACACCTTATATACATTTTTGGAAAGTATCGTGGCAGTAGCCGTCAACACGAGTGAACTAGGTATAAGGGCGGCCATCGCCCCTGATGCTCCAATAACTCCAACAAACCAGGGATCAAATGACATCTTCGCCATTTTAAATAAAGCTAAGTCTGCTTCTGCCCCCTGTAAATTCGGAACTTGGAGAATCGCAGAAAAACCAATAAATAACGAAAAAATGATGATTACTTGATAAATTGGCATAACCCCAGCATTCCAACGAAGTGATTTTGGACTTTTTGCAGAGAACACTCCCGCCAACATATGAGGAAACATATAGAATGCCAGTGCTGTCATAATCGTAGCTGAAATAAACCAAGAGATACTCAAACCTTGTTCCGGGAAAATCAAAAAACCTTGTTTTGCTGTATCGATTGCTTCAAACATCGGCTGTAAACCACCGTAATAATGAATAGGAAAATAAATCCCCATGAAGACGACAACAGTCAGAATCATGATATCTTTAATGACCGCGGTCCACGCTACTCCATGCATCCCTGAAGCAGTTACATAAATTGTGATCGCAATGACACTTACAACTATAGCCACATTTGGCGAAATGGACCCATAGGAGGCTTCCGATACGATAATTCCTAACCCTTTTAACTGCATGATCAAATATGGAATAATTGAAATGACGCTAATTACCGCCACAAGAACTCCTAAAGCCGGACTATTGTACTTTTTATCATAAAAATCAGATTGAGATATGACATTATTTTTTTTTGCATATCTCCAAATAGGCGGCAACAGCCAATAGGCGATTACAAAATAGAAGCAATTGAAAGCGTATAAGGCAGGAGGCATACCTGATCTATAAGCTCCGCCGCTTGCCCCCAAAAACGTATATGTCGTAAACATTTCACCTGCTATCAAGAAGAAGAGCAAAAAGCTGCCGAAACCTCTACCGCCTATAGCCCATTGTTCCAAACTCATATTTTTACCTTTTCGAGCTTGAAGCCCTAACCAAATACACAGAACCAGAAAGAAAAGGATAACAAGCAGGGCTTCATTCATCAGTCTTCTTCCTCCTCGGTTGCAGGATCAAGTTTATTAGCAATTATTAAAAACACTGATGTAAGACAAACCCATAATATGGCCCAAAAAAGAACAAATGGCATCCCTAAAACATAAGGTTCAATCCGATTGATAACCACAAGCGAGCCAAGTGCCGGTATTGCACTTATCACAAAGATTATTTTCTTCATTTGTTCACCATCCTTATCAACAAATGCCAAACTTGAACCATCCAATCCTTCGTTTTCTGAAAAAACAGATATTTTTTTCAGTGTTATTACCTTGACAGCCCTTTAGTTAAGGGCTCATTTACAGCCCAATTCGGTTTCAGGCCTGTAAGAACTTGTTCCACTTGCATTGCTGCATGTACAGCCATGCGTATCGAGCCTTCCTTCGTCAATGCCGCATTATGAGGACTGACAATCACATTATCCAATATAAAAAGGGGATTCCATTTATCAGGAGGCTCAACTTCAAATACGTCTATTCCAGCGCCGGCAATCTGGCCCGCTTGCAAAGCATTTACTAAATCACTTTCCTTCACTACACCGCCCCTGGAAGCGTTTACAAAATAGGAAGAAGGTTTCATCCAGGAAAACTCACGGCTTCCTATTATCTCTTTTGTGGTTTTCGTTAACGGCAGATGCAAGCTAATAACATCAGAGTTTCTGAATACCCATTCTAAATCTGTTACTATCTCCAACTCCGAATTCGTTCTGGCTGTAACATAGGGGTCGTAGCCAATCACTTTCATATCGAAGCCTTGGTAAGCCTTTTTTGCCAGTATTCTACCGATTCTCCCCAGTCCGATGATCCCCAAAGTCTTGCCTTCCAAGTCCATGCCAAAAAGTTGATTACGAATAGCAAAATTCCCGCTGCGCAGTTCTTTATCAGCCAAGCTTAAGTTTTTGGACAATGATAAAATTAATGCCATTACATGTTCAGCTACAGAATTCGCATTTGCCTCTGGGGTATTTGTTACATAAATGCCACGCTCTGTAGCAGCTTCGATATCAATATTGTCCAAGCCCACACCATACTTGGCAATCACTTTGAGGTTTTCAGCTGCTTGAATAACTTCTTTATTTATTACAGCCGTTGATCTCGTTAGTACTGCATCACAACCCTTGATTTCTTGCATAAGAATTTCTTGCGATAGATCAGACCCTACTTTAATCTTATAGCCTTTTTCAACTAAATAACTTTTCCCCTCTTTCTCAATATCTTGAGGAATATACACTAAATGACTCACCTTAACACCAACCTTTCATATTAACCTTGAAGGAAAAATCTTTCCTACTGCATTGTTATATATACAATTATTGTGCCAACATAAAAAACATCAGTTTATAAAGGAAAGAAGCCAATTAGTTCATATATTAAGACATAAATAAAGTTAACAAATTGTTTCAAAATGAATTAATTAGTTTCATTACGTTTCAATTTGTTTCAATATTCAAATTTTTCATCTTTCTCCATAAAGTCGTGCGACTCATCCCTAACTCAAAGGCAGCTTTTCCTTTATTAAAATTAACCTTAATTAACATTTGAACAATTCTTTCACGCTCGGATAAATGCATCCCAGGTGACATATCCATCTCTTCGTCTTGTTTCAACAGCTGTATTTTCTTTTTACTTCTATTGGGGAAATACAATTCAATATCGTACACATCAATTAACTTGTCTTTATAAAGAGCGCATAATCGCTCACAAAAATTTTGCAATTGGCGAATATTCCCTTCCCAATTCTCTTCGCTCAGCTTTTTCATGGCAGTATCCGTAATCTTAATTTGTTTTTGATCCGAATGACCTTTCTGAATAAAAGAATTCACCAATAACGGAATATCTTCTCTGCGTTCCCGAAGTGGAGGCAATACAAGGTCCAGTACACTCAAGCGATAATACAGATCCTCCCGAAAGTCATTGCTTTTCACCATTTGCATGAGGTCTTTGTTCGTTGCCGACACAATTCTCACATCAACCGGAATTACTTTATCATCACCGATGCGCATGATTTCCCGCTCTTGGAGGACACGTAGCAGCCGGCTTTGCATTTTTGGGGAGATTTCCCCTATTTCATCTAAAAAAATCGTACCTCTATGAGCCAGTTCAAAAAATCCTTGCTTTCCGCCTTTCATGGCTCCCGTGAAAGCTCCTTCTGCATATCCGAAAAGCTCACTTTCCAATAAATTTTCGGGAAGCGCCGCGCAATTAATGGCTACAAACGGGTTATTTTTCCGGTTGCTATGATTATGTATGCTTTGGGCGAATATTTCCTTGCCCGTTCCAGTTTCTCCAATTATAAGAATGTTTGAATCTACTTCACTATAACGTTGAGCTGTTTCAATCGTCCTCTTAATTTCGGGACTTCGATACAATATATCATCAAATGTGTACTTAGCCACATGTCCGCGTGAATGAAGTTTTCTAAAGAACTTCCCTTCCATCTCTTGAATGCGGGTAACATCCTGAAAGGCGACCATATCCCCCACTTTTTTACCTTTTAAAAATATCCCAACTTTTTTTACCGATAATTGAATCGATTGGTAAGCAACGGTATCTTTTTCGTATTCATCGTCGCTTAAAAGCATATTACGAAATTTCCCGGGCTTTATTATATCGTATATAGAATTTCCAATTAAGCTCCCCTTGGAAATGGATAATATCTCCTGAGCCGCCGTATTAAATACAGATATTTGTCCTTTTAAATCTATAGCAATAACCCCTTCATAGGCATAATTAAGAATCGTTTGGTAACGCTTGGTCTTCTCCTGTTCCCTTCTGCTGACAAGAGCCACTCTTTTTGCCTCAATCAACGCCTGCCGAAATGATTCCTTTCCAGTGTCAACAAGAATGGCTCCCAACCCTATCTCTTCAGCATATTTACAGGTACTTAAACCACTTAACACCACCTCACAGCCATCTCTGGCTGCCAAATCCACTAAACTGACTGAGGACTCGATATCATTTAATATATAGGACTGAATTGGCAAATCAACAATATCCGAAAGGTTCTCCACGCCATAAATCATGTTTAACGCTCCTATAACGGCCACTTTTTTACTGCCAAAACGGGCCTTGCAATCATACAGGGAACGAATGAGGTCAATACCTTGTACAGGTATATCAACGATTGGAATGAATTCATTGCTTTCTTTTAATAGTTTCGTGATTAATCCCCTTGAGATGATCACATCAGCATCCAGCTTCAACTTCCCAATCTTATCGGCATCCTCAACTACCTCCTCTAAAACAAACTTCACTGAACCGTTATCATTGTTGTCCGATTCTTCCAACTTGTTGAATTCCTCAAATCTTTCAAAAGCATCCGTAATATACCCTTTTCGAGGAACAACGAGTTTTATTTTTATCAAAACACCCACCTCCAACGTAAATCATTTTGGTTTAGCCGCAATAAGAAATGTAATATCTTGAGTACAATTGAGACTTAAAAAAAGTAATTCTGCATTTTATTTAGATATTAGAATTTAGAAAATGACTTTGAAAAATAAAAAACCCTTTATCGTGGGTTTTTTCATCATAAGGATTTCGATTGGTATTTAATATCATAATAGTCTGGTCATCCAGGTCATTACATTAAAACTTGCTTTTCTTCACTAGAATACGCTTTTTAACATTATCATCAGTATAATGATTCTAAAGGTGAAAATCATCAAGAAAATATCCTCTTTAATTTCTTAAGTGCATCGTCATCTACTTTATTTTCCGTAATTCCCCTTCCTCTCTAGGTAATAGGACTATATTCCTTTAATTCTTCATACAAATGTGGAATTCCTTTTGATTTTATAGTTACTGACAATAAAATTAGTCTACAAACATATTAACCCCGTTCAAGAAATCCTGAACGGGGTTTTTCAATAAATATTATTTTGAGTTTTTGCGGGCATTGAGCAGTTATCTAACTTCGTAAATCTGTTCATTCAAGGTGGGTTTACTTACGAACTTAAAAAGGATCGGCGATGACAAGGATTTTCCCTGCTTTAATATCCTCCACATATTGTTCGACTTCGGCTTCCTCAAGTCCAATATCCAATAATGGCTTTCTCAATCCGCCTGCTCCCGATGCTGCCCCGGCTGCGGCTCCGCCAAAAGTGGCGAAAATCGGTCCTGCTGCCAATATTGGACCAATTCCTGGTACGGCCAATGCACTCATTCCAATAAGCAGACCTGTTAATCCGACAGCTCCGCCGGCTGCTGCCCCAGCTACTAATCCATCAGTCTTTGCCGGGCCGACTTCCTCGGCTTCACTAGGTAATTTATCAATGTTTTTTGCCACTACTGATATTTGATCGGATGTATATCCTTGTTCCTTTAAGTTTTCGACTGCTGAAGTCGCTTCATTTGCATTTTCATATATTGCTATAAACCTCTTCTCCATGGTATCTGCTCCTTTAAAAGTAATGTATTATACAATACCCTTAATTGAGTTTTAATAACCTTCCATGAAAGAAATGAATTTCATTCCCGGATTTGCCCCTGGCCGTAAATGAAGTACTTGCTTGATGTTAATGCAGGTAAACCCATTGGTCCACGTGCATGCAGCTTTTGTGTCGAAATGCCGATTTCTGCGCCATAACCGAATTCAAAGCCGTCGGTAAAACGGGTGGAAGCATTGTGATAAACTGCTGCGGCGTCTACTTTATTCAAAAATGCGGAGGCGTTTTGTTCATCCCTCGTCAGGATTGCTTCAGAATGCTTGGTACCGTATCGGTTAATGTGTTCAATCGCATCGAATACACCTTTTACAGTTTTAACGCTGATTTTTAAAGCCAGGTACTCCGTTGACCAATCTTCCTCTGTAGCTGTTTTCGCTCTCGGAAAGGCGCTGCAAACCGCTTCATCTCCATATACTTCAATACCCTTTTCGTCCAGGAGTTCCAAAATACGCACACCATTTTCTTCAAACCATTTTTCATGAATTAGAAGCCCCTCGATAGCATTGCATACGGATGGACGGTGAGTTTTACCGTTTAAGACAATTTTCTCGACCATCGTGATATCTGCGGTCTGATCGATGAAGATATGGCAATTGCCTGCTCCTGTTTCAAGAACGGGAACAGTGGACTCCTTAATGACCGTTTCAATTAAATTCTTTCCGCCGCGTGGAATCAAAACATCTAAATACTCATTAAGATGAAAAAGTTCCTTAGCGGTTTCACGACTCGTATCCTCGATCAATTGAACAGCTTCTACAGGAATTTCCGTATTCTCTAATGCCTTATGAATGGATGAGACTAGTGCAATATTGGAGTTTTTGGCTGACGAACTGCCTCTTAATAGGACGGCATTCCCCGTTTTCAAGGACAATGTAGCTGCATCGATGGTCACGTTAGGCCTGGCTTCATAAATCATCCCGATTACACCGATCGGCACCCGTAACTTTTTAATTAATAAACCATTCTCTTTTTCGATCGTCTCCAATTGTTCCCCAACCGGATCATTTAAATCAATTAAAAGCATAATGGCCTCAGCCATGTCGTCAATACGGTTAACATTTAACATAATTCGATCCAATGTAGACTCATTGAAGCCTTTTTTCCTGCCTTCTTCCAGGTCCTTTTGATTTTCTTTTATCAAAAAATCTTTATCGATAATGAGTTGCTTAGCAATGTTTCCAAGTGCCTCGTTCTTTTTTTCCGTACTCAATCCTATTAACTGATAACTGGCTTTTTTGGCTGCCTTTCCTTTCGCCGTCACTTCACTCATTTCCAAATGCCCCCTTTTCCTTCACTAAAATTGATTTTTATGCTTTCACCCATTTATCGCGATGAATCACTTCTATGGAAGTGATCACAAGCTCGGATGTCCTCTTTCCCATCGCCTGCTTTAATTCTTCGTCGGAGTAAAGGACCTCACCCCGCCCCAATAATCCATTTGCACCAAAGACTTCGACAACATCCCCCTTATTGAAGACTCCTTTAATTTCATAAATTCCAGCTGGCAGCAGACTGCTGCCATTTGAAACTAAGGCCTTTTCGGCACCCTCATCAACGAAAATTTTCCCGGATACTTGTGAATGAAGGGATATCCATTGTTTGTTTTTCGTTACCGTCGTCAAGACATCATTCCCAATATACGTGCCATCACCTTTGCCTTCAAGGATTGTTAGAAGTTTATCACTCCCATAACCAGAACCAATGAATACTTTCACCCCTAGAGACAATGCAGTTTGCGCTGCAATCAGCTTAGATTTCATACCCCCGGTTCCGACATTGGATCCTGCACCTTCTGCCATTTGCAATAAATCCGCCGTTACTTCGGATAGCTTGTCAAATCGTTTCGCCCCTGGATTTGTCTGTGGATTGGAATCATAAAGCCCATTAATGTCCGTTAATATGATCAAGTTGGTGGCGTGGACCAGCCCGCTTACTAAGGCAGATAGCATATCATTATCACCAAAAGTCAACTCCTCGACCGATACTGTATCATTTTCATTAATAATCGGAAGGATGCCGCGTTCAAGCAATTCCATCAATGTCGCATATGCATTTTTATATCTATCTTTTTTCGAGAAATCTTTCCTTGTTAACAAAATCTGCGCAGGAACGATTCCAAAATGCCCCAATTGTTCCATATATAATTGAATCAATAGGCTTTGCCCGACCGCTGCAGCAGCTTGTTTCCCCTTGAGAGTGACAGGTCTCGTAGGATAGCCGAGCTTGCGAAAACCTGTTGCTACAGCACCTGATGAAACAAGGACAACTTCATGTCCCGCTTTCCTTAAAGCTGCCACTGCCTGGATATGATCGGAAAATTTATTTTGGTCGATTTCACCTTTTGTGTTGGTCAAAGAACTACTTCCTATCTTTACAACGATGCGTTTCTTTTCCATCGATTACTTCCTCCAATAAATATCTAAGACATGAAAAAAAGCCCTTTTCATCCTCGAAATAAGGACGAAAAGGGCTGCTCTCCGTGGTACCACCTTCATTGAATGCAAGTTCATGCATTCCACTCTGCCTGATAACGCCAGGATTTGCGCCTATGTTTTGCATAGGACTCAAGAAGCAGGTTCTGCGTTTTCCTGTCGCGGGTCTTCCAGCAATTGACGCCGCTCTCTGTCACAGTGATTCTCGCATACTAATCTTCTCTCAACGTTCATTGTTTTAATATAGTATGCAAAATTATCTGCTTGATGTCAATAACATTCCTACGATGAATAAACCTTATAACGCTATTGCCGGGCCGAAGAACTCATAGTGAATTTTATCCGTATCTATCCCCAGCTCATTTAGATAAGTAATGATGGCCTTCATGAAAGGAACAGGGCCACATACATAATAATCAGCTTCAGGTTTAACAAAACCGCTCAATAATTCCTTATCGATATACCCTTCCTTTTTAAAATTCGGCAGCTTCTTATCATCCTCACCCGGATTTTTAAAGACAAAGGATAATTGATAGCTGGTAAGCTTGTGGGCTAGTTCTGTCAGTTCCATTCTGAACGGCTGTAACCGACCATTATCGGAAGCATGAATGAATTGTACATCACGCTCAGGTGTTTGTTCAGCTATCGCATGGACCATACTCATGAAAGGTGTTATGCCAACGCCTCCGCTCAAGAATACTGCAGGTGTTCGTTTTTCCAAATCGATGGTGAAATCTCCTGCAGGAGCCGTTACGTCAATACTGTCACCAATCTGAATGGATTCATGCAAGTAGTTAGAGACCCTTCCATCAGGAGAGGTTCCCGGCTTTTCTTTTTTAACGGAAATCCGGAAATAATCTTTTCCCGGAACATCAGACAAGCTATATTGACGGTTGAATAAATAGCGTTCACCCGGTATCTCGATCCGAATGGTAATATATTGTCCAGGAAGAAATGATGGAACCTTCTCTCCATCTGACGGTTTTAAATAAAAGGATGTGATTACGTCACTTTCCGGTACTTTTTCCACCACTGTGAATCGTTTGAAATCAGACCATCCTCCGACCTGATTGGAAGCTTCGTCGTACATTTCCTTTTCGATGCTAATGAAAGCATCGGCAATGACCCCATAGGCCTCTCCCCAAGCTTGGAGGATCTCTTCTGTAGCTGAATCTTGTAACACTTCCTTGATTGCACCTAATAGAAATTCTCCAACAATGGGATAATGTTCGGCTTTAACGGCAAGGCTTCTGTGTTTTTGTGCTATTTGCTTCACGGCAGGTAATATCGTTTCGAGTTGATCTATATATTTAGCTGCTGCCAAAACCGTGTTGGCTAGTGCATTTTGCTGGCGCCCCTTTTTTTGATTGGCGTGATTAAAAACATTTAATAATTCAGGATGTGCTTCGAAAAGATTTTTATAGAATACAGTTGTGATTGTTGCACCATGCACTTCTAATACAGGTACGGTAGATTTAATAACGTCAATAGTCTTTTGGGATAGCATAGGTAAACCCCTCTTCATAAACAAGTATTTTAAATACATGTTTATATTAGAACTTAAATGCATTAAAAGCAATATATTTAATACATCTTTTTCAAAAATAAGTTTTCATGTTTATAAAATGTTCACATTTATGATATAGTCAAATGGGGATAGAATGTGAGGCGATAAACATGAGGTTGACGAGTTATTCCGATTACTCACTTAGAGTGTTGATTTACCTGGCTTCCCACGACCAAAGCAAATTATCAAATATTAAAGAGATTTCTGAAGTCTATCAACTGTCTAAGAATCATTTGATGAAGATTGTTCATAATCTTGGAAAATTAGGCTATATTGAGACGATTCGTGGAAGAAATGGCGGATTTCGGCTTGCAAAATCACCCGCAGAAATAAATGTAGGGGAACTTGTACGGCGAACCGAGGAGGATTTTTATCTAGTGGAATGTTTTAAAGATCACGATAACTGTGTGATTTCTCCCGTTTGTTCATTGAAATTTGTTCTTAATAATGCCTTGGATGCTTTTCTAAAGGTCCTTGATCAATATACGATTGCAGACTTCAGTGAAAATAAAGTGATGCTCAAAACCTATTTCGATTCGGTAAAGAAGAATGACGAAGAGCCCGATTTTTTATAATCGGGCTCTTTTTCATTAACCGAAGATTCGTTCGATCTGACATTCCTTTTCCATTCGCAAATCCATGATTCCTATACTGGTTTTCAATAAAACTTTAAGGGGATCGTATGGATTGATCATAACGACCGTCCCGATTCGTTCATTAGTAAGCATGACTTCTTTTCCGACCAATGTGGCCATTAAACGATTTACAAATTCCAGCAGGATTTCCGGATTGAATTTACCGAACATGTCGCGGTTCATTTGCTCAATCACCTTATAAAACGGCATTTTACGTATATCTTGAAAGATGTTTTTCATTTGAAGAGAAGCTTCGTTGATTCTTTCATGAATCTTTACGTTAGGTTGTACATGATTCTCCGTTATAGAAGATTCACCTTTTTTCAATTCTTCCATTATGAAATCAATTTCAGGTATGGTAAGAGGCGTATTCGCTTTAAATATTCAGCTTCCCTCTTCTATTTTTCATTACTCTCACACTTTTATCCATTTATTACCTATAATACCATATCCTTCATGCACTTGTGTCATAACGAAAGCATTTTTGGGCTCTTAAGATCGGTCACTAAGTTCATTTCCCAGGTGTTTTAATTTTTCACCAACCGTACATTCTGAAATACAGAACTGATGGGCATACGTCCGCCCTTTCTCTTTTCGAAAATGCTTTCGTAAAAAACAATCTTGGCAAAATGAAGCGAGAACATCTTCCACTTCTTCATATATTTTTTTCCTGTTCATTGTTGTTATGGCTCCTTTGACTCAGCAATTTCCATTTTGCTGAAAATGGCTTTTCCCTGCAGTGCAAGTGTTGCCAGGCGATCGGCTTCCTGGTTTTCCTTTCGAGAAATTGGCTTGCAGACAGGAATAATCTTTAATTTATCCAGTTTCGCTTCAATGCGGTCAAGCCATTTATTTAAGTTTTCTTCCATACAGGGCCATTCACCGGAAAGTTGATTTAAGACAACGAGAGAATCCCCTTTAAAGACACAGCTTTGATGGTGGATTCCAAGTTCGTCCATCTGCCTGACCGCTTCATGAAAGGCCGCATATTCCGCTTCATTATTGGATTCGAATTGCTCCAATTTCACATTGGTGCGTAACCGCCAGAACTTCTTACCTTGACGAAAATAAATGGCAACACCGATTCCTGCCACCTTTTCATCTTTTTGATAACCGCCATCAAAAAAAACAGTCACATCCTGCGGTTCTTCCTCAACTTCCGTCAGGAGTTTCTTTAGCTCCTTCTTTGTCCAAGTTGTATCGAATTCATCCTTGAACTCCACTTCTTTCAGCCTTCCTGCCTTTTCAAGATCTTCCGTAATGACCAGTGCAGTTCCGGCATCAAGCCAATCCGAAACGAAATCGGCAGATGGTTTTTTTGAAGCATGATATGTCCATTGCATAATTACCTTCAAAGATTTCCAGCTCCTTATCCATTCACCATTCATGCAGAACAGCTAACAATTTTCATACCTTTTTTTCGTCTTACCCTTTATAATATATTGTAAGCATTTGTATCGCTTTTTTTAATTATAGTTCCCAGATCAGCCTGAAATTCTCATGTTTCAATCTTTATTTTATATGAAACGTTTTATTATCATAGCATATTGACAGTTAAACTCGAGGAGGAGCACATCTTGATCGAAGTGTATATTGATGGTGCCAGTGCAGGCAATCCAGGGCCGAGCGGCGCAGGTGTTTTCATAAATAATAATGGTGTGGTCGAGCGGCATGCCTTTCCGCTTGGAAATATGGAAAACCATGAAGCGGAGTACCATGCTTTAATCAAAGCATTGGAAATTTGTGTAGCCAATAAGTATCAAATCGTTTCTTTTCGTACTGACTCCCAAGCCATCAACCAGGCCATTGAAAAAAGATTTGCAAAGAATAAGTATGCCATTTTGTTGGAACGGGCGCTAAAGCTTTCCGATGAGCTTGAATTATTTTTCATGAAATGGATTCCAAATCTCGAAAACAAGTCCGCGGATGAGTTGGCGAGACGAGCCATTCGATTGAATAAGTCTGAGGAAATTCATGAACAAGACAGCTGATTTTTCGTTATTATTCGTTGTATTCATCTGGGGTGTAACTTTTGTCATGGTCCAAAACGCCCTATCTTTTCTAGACCCCTTCACGTTTAATGCGGTCCGTTTCTTCATGGCATTCGTTTTCTTGCTCATCCCTTATATATCGACTTTACACAAAAAGGGGAAAACTTGGAACAAGGGTCTTTTTATGGCTGGGTTTCATATTGGGGTTTGGCTTTTTCTGGGGTATGGGCTTCAAACGATCGGATTGAATTATACAACTCCTGCGAAGACAGGCTTTATAACAGGATTAAGTGTCGTCATGGTACCCGTGTTTTCCCTGCTGCTTTTAAAACATAGGCTTTCCCGCAATACAATAATTGGTGTCGCAGCCGCAACCATCGGGCTTTATTTAATGACTTTCGCTGACCGCTCCAATTTGAATATCGGGGATTTACTGGTATTTTTATGCGCAATCAGTTTTGCCATGCAGATTATTACTACCGCTAGATATGCCAAGACCTTACCTGCTTTACCGTTGACGCTGATTCAGGTTTCCACCGTATCCTTATTATCATTTGTTTCAGCCTTCATTTTCAAAGAGAATCATTCCGTCATCTTCAGCTCGGAGGTCATGTTACAGAAGGACGTATGGACTGCTTTATTGGTTACGGCAGCCCTTGCCACTGCGTTCGCCTTTTTTGCACAAACCTTCTTCCAAGCCTATACGACACCTACAAGAGTGGCGCTTATCTTTTCAATGGAACCGGTTTTTGCCGCGTTATCCTCATACATATTGATAGGGGAAAAATTGACTGCCGCCTCCATCATCGGCTGCGCATTCATATTCTTGGGGATGATTTTCGCTGAACTGCCTGTTAAGAAAAAGAAAACCGTGACACAGGACTTTTCTTGAAAAGGCCAATAAAATAAATCGGACTTCCAGTTACGAAGTCCGATTTATTTTAGCAGCCCCTGTTCTTTTGCAAAAGATACCGCTGCACTACGCGTTTCAATGCCATTTTGTTTTAAGTTTTCCAAAAAGGAGATATAAAAGCTGCCATCAAAGTTCTTTTGTACCTTCAATGTCAATTCTATTGCTGCATTGACTAAAATATCACTCGCATCCGTGTAGCGCTTACCAAAATAAATAAAACCAATAGCGTCATTACCAAAAGTGAATCCCTTACCCTCTAAAAAACTAACATACTCTTCAGTTGACTTCGCCACTTTTGCATCCACTCCATACTTCATGCCTTATTTTCATCTTACCGTATATCATAGATTTTGACTATCCATTTTTCGACAAAAAAATCACCATACAAAATAAAAGAGCTCCCATTGGAAGCTCCGCTTATAGTATTAAATCATTCGCAGTAAAGCCCTGAATTCATGATCCCTAGCCAGATTTTTGACCTTCTCGCTATCATACTGATAGACCGCATCGTCCAAAGAACATGAAATTGGTACATCACATTTTATTTCTGCTAGCTTTCTGGATAAATGAAGCATATCGACGGCGGATTCAATTTTAGCCCGCTGCCCGTTCGTCAATGAAGCAACATTTTCAAGAATCCCTTCGATACTTTGATACTGGATCAATAATTTCAACGCTGTCTTCTCCCCAATTCCTTTAACTCCGGGATAGTTATCAGCTGTATCACCCATTAAAGCTTTTAAATCGATCATTTGTCTTGGTGTGATACCTTTCCATTCAAAAAAGCTATCGGGATTATGAACTTCATAGTTACCATATCCTTTTTTTAACAATAGCACGGAAATGTTTTCATCTATTAACTGAAGCATATCTTGATCGCCAGTCAATATACCCACCCGGCTATGTTGGGCAGATGCCTTGGCAATTGTCCCGATACAGTCATCCGCCTCATATCCAGAGAGCCCTATGTTAGGGATATCAAATGCTTCAACCGCTTGTTTCGCTAGGCCGAATTGAGGGATCATTTCGACTGGAGCTTCTGATCGATTAGCCTTGTATCCATCAAATAATTCATTTCTGAAAGTCTTGCTGCCCATATCCCAACACACCGCTACATGACTAGGTGAAAAGTGATTCACCGCCGTCAGCATATGCTTCAAAAAACCTTGAACGGCATTAGTCGGGATGCCTTTTGAGTTAATCATGAATTGACCAGTAACTGCCGTTGCATAAAAAGCTCTAAATAAAAGCGCCATCCCATCGACAAGCATAAAGGAAGGATGCTGCTCGTTTTCTTTCATTAACACATTATCACCTCTATCATGATGTACTTCCATTTTAACATAACTGTCCCCTTTTTTAAGGATCGTTTAATTGGAAAAAATATTATTCAATTGGATTATCATCATACGAGATCCAGTCACTGAAACTGCCAATATAAATCTTCACATCTTTAAAGCCAGCTTCTTTCAGGGCGATATAATTGGGTGATGCCGTTACACCTGAACCGCAGTACACAATGATTTCCTTATCCTTACCGATGCCTGTAAAACTCGACTGAAGATCTTCCTTCTTTTTAAAATAGCCATTTTCGAGAACGTTCGTCCACACCTTATTTACTGCACCAGGTATATGTCCGGCTTTTTTATCAATCGGCTCCTCGATTCCCTCGTAGCGCTTAGATTCCCTTGAATCCATTAATACGAGATCGTCGTCAGGCCTATTCATAGTGTAATCCTTCACTGTTTGAAAAGATGCAAAAACGGACTCATTTAAATCGATATGATATTCTGTTGGCACATATTTCGTTTGATTCGAGTCAATTGGATAGCCATTATCCCTCCAGGCGCGAAAGCCCCCGTTAAGAACAAAAACTTTCTGATGCCCAAGATAGCTGAGCAGCCAGACAAACCTGGAAGCAAAAGAACCTTCCCCGCCATCATAAGCAATAAGTACCGTATCATTGGTTATTCCATTTGATTCCAATTTATATTTAAAGGTTTCCAGGTCAGGAAGAGGATGTCTTCCGCCATGTTCTTGAACCTGCCCCGATAAGTCCTTTTCAAGATCGAAATAAACAGCGCCGGAAATATGGTCTTTTTTGTATTCATTATACCCCGCATCAGGAGAACCTAGCTGAAAGCGGCAGTCACAAATTCTGATATCTTGAGAATTCAACATCGGCAACAGCTCTTCTTTTTCAATTATAAAACTCATCTGAAAAACCCCCTATTCCAAAATGGTCCAAATTAATTCATTAAGCTCCGTTTCCATCTTCTTTCCTTGATGTAGCCTAGTTATCTCATTCTTTAAGGAAAGTGATTTCCCTTCTATTATCGAAAGATTCTTTTCACTTTCATTGTTGCTTATATATTCCTCCATTTGTTTTGCTTTAAATATCCGGGTAATCCTGTCTTTCAATTCTTGATCAATTGAAACCAAATCAAGTAATTCCCATACCGACAAAGGTGGCAGCGAACCCAGTTGGATAATATATTCAAGGATTAAATACGAACGGTATACTTGTACCCATGTTTTTAGTTCTTTTCTTTCGGCCCCCCTTGTTTTTGTCAATTGTTGAAGATTGTCGCTCATCATCCGATAGTAATGGTGCCCCAGTGCCTTTTTGGAATAGCAATCAGCTATCAATCGATTCATCTTCCTATAATAATCCGGATGCGTAATCAACTTGATTCGCGACTGAAATAATTCAAATAGAGCAGGGTTACTTTTTAAGATAAGACGTGATGATTTAAATAAATCCCAGCCTTCCATGTCAAATAGGTCTTCTTTCATTTGAATGACTTCAACTGGCTGACTCAAGCTAAGGTATGAACGCTTATCATTATGAACATATATAAACCGAACATCGTAATCTGATTGGCCGGATGATAAACCAAAAGAATGGCTGCCAGTAACAGCAGCCATCAAAATGGTCATATCTTCTTTCTTTTCCAGGTATCTCAATCGTGAAATAAGGTTTTCTTTCATGAACGAGACCTCGTTTCTATTTTGAATGCATTTTAGCCAATTCCGCTACGGCATTTTCATAATACGGTAAATCGACCGTTTCCTCCAATGCTGCACGTAAACCTGCAAAGATATCCGATATTTCCGTCTTAAACTCTTTTTGAATCGCAAGTAACTCTTGATCGAGGACTTCATTATACATTTCGAAAATCCGTCCGCCCTGTTCTTTTACATATACAAGGGCAGGATCATCCAAACGCTTCTGAAGCCCTTCGCTCATTTTCGCTTTTTCATTTTTTTCAAAGAAAGATTTTGGATTCTTAAATAATGCCAATTCCTTTTTGAATTCCCCCGTATCTAATTGGGCAAAAGCTCCTGTAAATTCAAGGGACTCCCTCTCATTAGGTTCATATGGCTGTAATGAAAGGTTTCTTCTTATTTTTTGCATTTGCAAAAGCAAACTGCTTTGTTTCTCATTCAGTAATTTATTTACGAACATTTCCGTCCTTAAAGCCGTTGCCCGCATTTCCTGGGCAAGGTCAAAGCCTAAAGCATCCAATAAGTTCTTCATAGATTGCTTGAGGACAATTTTCAGATCGCCTCCATCATCCTTTAAAACAGCCGGATTGAACGATTCTTTGAAGAAATCATTAAACCGGAAGAAGACCCGTTGTTTACTATAAAAAGTCAATTCGTCTATCTCTTTTTTCAAACGTTGCTTTTCGGCATCCCCTTTAATGACTGAGAGCAGTTCCGAAATGGACTGTGCCTCATGAGAAAGGGTCTCCAGTGCATTTCGTTTCGCTTTCTCATCCTGCCTTGAAGCTGTAATTACATCTCGTAGCAGTTCTTCGGTTCTTTTTACAGCAGCTTGAGCCGATTCAATCGCAAGTCCCGTTAAATCGTTTTCTATGAAAGAATCGAATTGACCTTGGAATTCCGAGATTCCGCTATTAGGAAGGAACGAATGCTTAAATGAACCAGGCGTTTGTTTTTCCATCAATGCTCCCTTACTCGTAAGCGGGAACAGTTTTGGAAAACGGATTCCGAATCCATTCAATTGATCTGTGACATAATCCATCACTTCGTCCAATTCGTCAGTGGTTTGTGCCAGATCGACGGCATTGACGATGAAAAACATCTTATCCATAGCGAAAGAATCTTTCACACGTCCAAGTTGTATCAAGAACTCCCTGTCTGCCCGTGAAAATGGGTGATTATAATAGGTCACAAATAGGATGGCGTCCGAATTCTTAATATATTCGAAAGCTGCTCCTGTATGTCGTGCATTTATTGAATCGGCCCCAGGTGTGTCAACAAGGACCATCCCCTGCTTAGTCATTTCACAGTCATAACGCAATTCAATCAGATCAACAAGACATGACTTGGACTCTTCTGCAGCAAAACGTTTAAATCCTTCAAGATCTACCGTAACCACATTTCCTAAATCATTTTGGTGCTCCGGCAGCCCTTGATGAAAAGCCCTTAGAAAGGATAAATGCGTTTTCCCCTTATCAACTTCCCCCGCCTTGGCAATGATTTGTCCTGCCAGTTGAAGTGCTTCATCTAGAGTTTTTGCCGATTTATCAAAAGCTGCCAAGGCCAGGCTTACATCTTCCAACAGCATCGCTTCCGTCTTTAATTTGACGGTTGCCGTTCCATGTGGATGCTCAGCGTCTGAAGACATGATTTTGTTGATTGCGGCAGTTGTTGGATTTGGTGAAACAGGAAGGACGCTTTCTCCCATCAACGCATTGGCAAAGGAAGATTTACCCGCACTGAATGCACCGAAAAGCGCAACCGTGAACGTCTGCTGTTCCAAGCGATTTGCCTTCTCTTTCAATTCTTTATAAAGTGATTGAAACCCTCTCAAAGGTTGAATTAGCTTGGCAGCCTGTTGTAAACTCGTTGCAGTCTCCATCAGCTTTTCTTTTCCGCGTAAATCAGTAGCATCAGATGAAGAAACAGTCACGGAAGGTACAGCTTCCTTGTTTTCTTTATCATGATCCGTTTCAAGTTGTTCGTTGACGGACCTTGAATTACTTCCTGTATCGGTTTTCATGATTTTGACTGTAATATTTTTTTCCTCTTCATTCCATTGAGTTAAAAGCATATCGATATCGCGCTCTTCGACTAATGATTCAGTTTGATGAGCAATGGCTTCTAATCGTTCCGTTTGGTACTCGATTTCCGCGTTCATCGCAGCAGTAACTTTAAGGGCTTCCGCAAATTCGGAAAAACCTTCAAGTTCCTTATCGATGGATATGGACTGCTGTTCTACTATCCCTTCCATAACGGTAACCATATTATTCAAAAATCCTTCTGATACATCACGTGCTTTCTTTTTGATGGCTGATGCCAAGTCATTCGTATAGTTTAAAACGTATTCACCCGTAATATCTACTTGAGGCTTCAAAGAGTTTTTTATGTAAGATTCCGTTACCTCGATCTGAAGTGCCTGAGCCTTACTTTCAAGTGTTGAATCATGAATCTCCGCTTGGTTAAGCGTTTTAACGGCTAGTTCTTTAAGATGCCATTCAAGCTGGGTCTTCACCTTTTCTTGTAAATCGGTCAAAAACGCCTTAATACGTGCCTCACGTTCGGCATCCGTTTTTTTCTTGGCAAATAATAGACCCATTTTAAAGTCCGGCTGAGCCGATTCCAAGAAAGATTTACCTAGGTCCCGTGTTGCCGCGGGCATGATGTATGCACCTTTCAAAATGGTTTCTAATGCATCAGCATATTGGACCTTGATTTCCTCTATACGTCCAGTTAATGATTTTTTTTCCTTCAATAGGCTGTCCACCTGATTCGTCAGGTGTATTCGCTCTTCATATGGAAGTTCTGATAATACTTCAAAATCATCGGCATGTTCCTCTTCATACTGCTCTTTCAGCCAATTAAGATGCCTTTCGACCAGGGCATTAGCCGATTGCATGATGGCATCTTTCCCATCATTTAGACCTTTGCCCGCAATATCAGATATGAATTGCTTGACCACTTCTATTTCATTTTCAGGATTGTTCAAGTCTCTTACGGATGTATAAAAAATACCATCAGGATATACATTCCAGTTCGCAAATGCCTCAGAAACGGAAAGCTTGAAGTCTTGAAAGCTAAGCTCGTTCTCATCATGCTTATCTATCATATTGATAATTAAGTATGTCGGTTTTTCAGCCTCTAACAATTCTTTCGTGAATAGGAAGTTCACTTCTGATTGGACGTGATTGTAGTCCATGACATAGAATACTACATCAGCTAGATGCAAGGCAGATTCCGTAGAAACTCTATGTGCATCGTCTGTCGAATCAATTCCTGGCGTATCCATGATCGCGCATGAATCCGGCAGTGAAAAATCATTGGAACTTATCGTTATTGCCGATACTGAATCTCCATCCTTGGCAAATTTCTTGACCTCTTTAAAATCATAAGGTGCAGGAAATAAGACTGGTGGTTGATGATGGTAAAAGACTTTGGCATAGTCTTCCCCTTTTTGGACTTTTACCGTATTTGCACTTGTTGGAATCGGGCTTGAAGGCAATACTTGATCACCGAGGAAAAAGTTGATCATACTAGATTTCCCCGCTGAAAAATGCCCGCAAAAAGCAATGATGAACTCTTCATTATTCACTTTCATGATTAACTGTTTTAGTTTATCCGCATTTCCTGTATCACCTGCCGATTGAAATTTCTCATACATGGCAGTCAAAATCCCCAATTTGGACTGTTGCTTTAATGTTTCTTGAATCATGAATCCATACCCCTTAATCTATCGTCATTTTGATATTCTTATTGTAAACGATTTCGTTTGTTATTCATACCATCAGCTTTATTTTTACTATATGATTCATTACTGGCCATGTTCAAAAAAAAACCACCGATTGGTGGATTCATGCAGTTTTATTCATATTGACTTTGAATGCAAAAAAAAACCAGGATGTTTACCTGGTTGTAGGGGTGGGGTTAAAAGCAGTTCGGTTTTCCATTGGTGACTCGGTATAAGGTTTTACAGCCTTTGCCGGTTTTTGAATATTATTCAATACATGTTTCATCACAAAACCATATGTAGCGATTGTCAATAAAATGAATACCCAAACCATTACCAACACCATCCTCTTATATATTGATTAGCTTTTAGTTATTAGTTATTAAAATAAATTTATCGAAATCCGAATGAGAATAATTTTCATCTTCATTTAGAATCTTATCACGAACGATAATCGTTTTCAATAAGAAATTAACATTTTTTATTATTTTCCCTTAAAAACCGTAGAATATTCCGTATGTTCCTTTAATGCTTTCTCTTCCAATGGGATTCTTACCGTCATCATCCAAACATTCAATAAACTAAAGATGACAGCAGTATAATATGCATTGAATAATAAAGAAATAACTATTATCTCAGTTGCCACTATGATATAGTTCGGATGTTTGAAATATTTATAGGGACCTTTAATGACTACATCGGCATCAGGAACCACTATGATTTTTGTATTCCAATGTTTTCCCAATGAACGGATTACCCAAATCCTGCCTGACTGTGCTATTAGAAAAAGGGTCAGCCAAATTGGCCAAAGTCCAGACACATCCCTTTCAAGCACGACCACTTCAATAATGAGAACAATAAAAAAACTAAGGTGCATTAGAACCATCCAACTGTAATGGGACTCACCATATTCCACTGCTCCTGCAGCCTTTAACTGTTTTTCATTTTGTTTGGCGATATATAATTCAAACATGCGCTGTATAGCGATCAAAATAATGAAAATGGCAAAGATCATCACTTCCACCTCATTAACACAAGTTCAGACGAAAACCCAGGCCCCAATGCAGCAGCCAAGCCCACCTCATCTTTATTCCCGCCACGCTGCATGAACCTCTCCAGGACGTACAAAATAGTTGCTGAGGACATATTACCAAATTCCCTCAATACGCTCATTGACTCTGCCGTCATGCTTTCATCGAACCCGAGGGCTTCGTGATAAGCATCAATTACTTTTTTGCCTCCAGGATGAGCAATGAAATCTTTTATATCACTGAGATCGAATCCATTCTCCATTAAGAACTCTTGAACATTCGGTTTAAGCCAATCTTTGATGATTGTAGGGATATCTTTTGAAAAAATCACATATAAACCTTGATCTTTAACATCCCAACCCATTACATCCAATGAATTCGGCATTAGCGTGGATTGCGAATTCAAAAATTGCAGATGTCTTGCTTTTTTGGAAAATTGCTCATCAGGCACCTCATCACCGCAAACCAAAACACAGCTTACTCCATCAGAAAATAAAGAAGTTCCAATTAAATTGCTTTTGGAGATATCATTCCTTTGAAATGTCAGACTGCATAACTCCACACATAAAACAATGACCTTCGCCGTGGGGTATGCTTGGCAATATTCAAATGCACGCGATAGGCCACTTGCTCCCCCTGCACAGCCAAGTCCCCAAATCGGAATCCTTTTAGCATGCGGGCTAAATGGAAGTTCATTCATTATCCTGGCATCAATGGTCGGGGTAGCAATACCCGTGCTTGAGATAAAGAAGAAAGCATCTAGCTCGTTTGCCTGCAGTTCTTCTTTTAAAAATTCTGTGTTGGCTAAGCATTTTTCTATAGCTTCTTTCCCAAACTTGACTGCCTGTTGAATATATAAATCATTCCGATCAGCAAAAGAATGATCCTCTTTAAACCAATCAAGATCATTAGAAAAATATCGATTTTCCACTTGTCCATTCTTAAAGGCTTTAAGTAACCGTTCTATATTCTTAAATGAGGCTCCAAATATTTCTCTCGAAAATTCCATGATTTTCTCCTGAGAAAGTAAATGTGGCAGCTTTATATGTGATGCAGATAATAAATACGGCATGATTGCACCCCTTATTATTCATGATATGGTTAATATACCCACCAGGATATCAATTATGCCCTATCGATAAACGGTCATATTTATTGATGGTTCAGAATATTTTTTCTTTTTTCTTAAAAAACTAGATGAAAAAGACTAAGAAATTGATAACATAGAGAACATGATCATACAAGCGGAGGAACGAAAATGGAATCAACGCTATAATCACAATAGTGTTAAATGGAACCATCGTGGCCGTTAAGTCCGTTATTCCTTTCTCTTTAAACATAGGCTCTGTTAAAGGATGTTGTTGATTTTCTTGATGAACTAACGGGGCAGGTTAGTTGAAGATTGCTTTGACCTTTGTTCAACAATTGGGCCATTTAGTTGAAGATCTCATAAGATAAGTAATAATATTTAAAGGAATAATTCATTCTGATAAAGAATATTAAAAAACGTGATGATAAGGAGGCGATTGTATGGCAAATCATGTAGAAAATCTATATAACTATCATGTATGGGCAAATCAACGGATTATTGATCATCTTAAGACACTTTCTCCTGAGAAATATCAAAAGGAAATGAAAAGTGTCTTTTCTTCTGTTTCAAAGGTTTTATCTCATCTCTATTTGGTGGAATATGGATGGCTTAATACCCTCGAGGGTCAGAGTATGAATGAAGCAATGCAATCTTCATTTCAAATTCAAGAAAAGATTGAGAAAATGCCCATTGAAGACTTAGAAACGGAATTTCACACTTTAACATCTCGGTTTAAATCCTTTTTGAACAGACAGGAAGATATGGAAAGGAGAATAATGTTGGATAATCCATGGGCAGGATTAAGAGAAACAAGTATATCTGAAATGGTCTTACACGTTGTGAATCATGGAACCTATCATAGAGGGAATATTTCAGCTATGTTACATCAGTTGGGTGATTCTTCAGTTATGACTGATTATGCTTTTTATTGGTATTCTTGAAATGTTATTCATTATAAATAGGCAAGAGAAGAGTAATCCATTTTTTCTTCAAAAAGGTGACGTTAGTTGAGGATCGAGAGATGTTTACACAGATCTTTCTTTGAGCTAACGAATAACTTTAATCAAACAATAGTTGATCCAAAGTAATCTCACTCTTCTACGATATTTAACATTACCAGCAAGAATAAGTTAATTGCCTCCACAATACCGGCTAATATGAGCTTCTTGCTTATTCAAGAAAAGGGCGCGATTCTTTAATGAACTAACAGGTGCGGATGCACTAAAGAAGACCACTTATTAGGTGGTCTCTTTTATTTGTTCAAAAATCAACATTAATCTTTAACAAAGCCTAAACATAAAACAGCCTTTCGAACAGGAATCCAGATTCTAGCATCTCACCTTCTAACGGCATGCAAAACATGCTTTCACCTAAATTGCTCATGCATCCCCGTTTGTTCACTCAATCATTATTCTCCCACGGATATCCCCTGTCATGCCAATATGGACGCCCAAAATGTATGGGTTTCATGAAGCAATCCATCTACCCATGTCATTAAAAGGCGTAGGTACTCCTCATATCATCTTGATGATCGAAATGTAATCATGAAATATTAAACCCCCTTACCTAAAATCGGTAAGGGGGCGCTTTCATTCTTCTTTCTTTACAGAAGATTGATTTTGAACTTGAATAATGATATTTTGAAACTCCTCTTTTCCACAAACGCTGCACCTAAACTCCTGGCTTAAAATGGTTCGACAATGAATACAATATTTTTTCTCCATCCCTATCACTACTTTCCTGAACATATACTATCAATATATTCAAAAAGTGAAGAGAGTTTCCTTTTATCTGACAAAACTCCAATTTCATTATCAATGATTTGCTTCGGCATAAATGAAAAAATGCCTAAAATCCTCATCACCTGAGGATTTTGGGCATTAAATGGTTGAATCTATCAAGTTTACCGAATCTATTTTTAATCAGGCTACTTTTTGCCCTTCAATACGAGCTTCCTTCACTTTCCCTTTTGTAGGGACGATGTTAAAGACGATATTCAAGAAAATGGCTGTCAAACTTCCGGCTACAATACCGTTTTCCGTTAAGATTTGAAAGCTTTCCGGAATTTGCGCAAATAGTTCAGGAACGACCGTCACACCAAGTCCCATACCTACTGAACAAGCGATGATCAATAAATTTTCTTGAGAAGCAAAATCCACTTTGCTCAACATCTTAATTCCAGCGGCAATTACCATCCCGAACATTGCAACCATTGCACCGCCAAGCACGGAGGAAGGAATAATCGTCGTGAATGCACCAATTTTAGGAACAAATCCTATGAAAATGAGAATGCCCGCTGTTGTGTATATGACATTCCTTGTTTTAATGCCTGACAATTGAATCAATCCGACATTTTGTGAAAATGCCGTATACGGAAACGAATTAAATAAACCGCCAATCATGATGGCCAGACCTTCAGCACGATATCCGCGAGCCAGATCGTCTTCTGATATCTCTTTATCCGTGATTTCACCAAGGGCATAATAAACACCAGTCGATTCCACCAAGCTGACGATCGCCACCAATGTCATCGTAATGATCGCCGTGACGTTAAATGTCGGCGCTCCAAAGTAGAAAAAATGAGGCATATGCAGCCAAGTGGCACTGACCACTGAGCTAAAATCCACTTTTCCAAGGAAGAAAGCTGCAAATGTTCCGACTAACAGCCCCAATAAAATAGAAATGGAGCGTACGAATCCCGATGAGAATTTATACATGAATATAATGAATAACAAAGTTCCAAAACCAAGAGCTACATTATTCAAGTCTCCAAAATCAGCAGCACCTTGACCTCCACCAAGATTGTTGATGGCAACAGGAATGAGCGTTATGCCAATAATCAAAACGACCGATCCAGTGACAATGGGTGGGAAAAACCTTGCCAGTTTTCCGAAGAATTTACTAATGATAACGACGATCAATCCCGACACCAATATAGATCCATAAATGGAGTTGATTCCATATTGCGTACCAATTGCAATCATCGGGCTAACTGCTGTGAATGTACAGCCTAGGACGACCGGAAGCCCAATTCCAAAGAATTTATTTTTCCACACTTGCAATAAAGTTGCTATCCCGCACATCAAAATGTCTATTGAAACTAAATAAGTCAACTGCGCTGCAGTCAATCCCAGCGCCCCACCGACAATCAATGGAATGACGACTGCACCGGCATACATGGCAAGGACATGTTGTAATCCTAAGGAAGCAACCTTTAAAGGTGATTGATTAGACATTGACGGTTGCTCCTTCCATTTCCTCGGCGAACGTAATCTCACCGAATTTCAACTCAGCAATCCTCGCAAGTGATTCGACTTGAAAACCTTGTTCCCTAAGATCCTTACCACCACTTTGGAATGCCTTTTCAATCACGATGCCGATTCCGGCCACTTCTGCTCCAACCTGCCTACAGATTTCCACCAAGCCCCTGGCTGCCTGACCGACCGCAAGGAAGTCATCGATGATCAAAACCTTATCTCCAGCTTCAATATATTTATTGGAAACCGTAATAGTATTGGTTTCTTTTTTTGTAAAGGAATGAACGGACGCGGACACTAAATCATTTGTTAAAGTAAGTGATTTACGTTTACGGGCAAAAATTAGCGGAACTTCCAATTCCAACGCGGCCATCAAACCAGGTCCAATGCCTGAAGATTCAATCGTCAGCACTTTCGTTATTTCCTTTAGTTCGAAACGTTTTACGAATTCTTTACCAATTTCTTTCATTAGTATAGGATCCATTTGATGATTTAAGAATGAATCTACTTTTAAGATATCTTCTGATAAAGCTTGACCCTCGGACAAGATTTTTTCCTTTAAAAGTTGCATGAAGGTTCCTCCCAAAGTTGGATGATTATTGACCCATAAACCACGCAATCATTTCCCGGCATATAAAAAAGCCCAAGAAACATTGCGACACTTTTTTGGAGTGAAGCAATACTTCTTGGGCATGAATGAAAAATGAATCAGCAAAAGCCTTCATTATGCAACAAGATCTATTACTCACCCATAGTCGAATTATTTACGGTAATCCGGTAGAAACTTGCAGGCCATATCCCTGCTATTATACGAGTGAAACTTTATATTTTATTAATATATGAATTATAACAACGCTGGCTCTATTTGAAAAGTAATTTTTGATAAAAACCGAACTTTCATTTAAAAAATTAAATCATCATTCGTATTATTAGAAAATTGCGAAATCACAAAGCCTAAATAACAGGGATTTTCCTCTCAAAAAGAAAAAATCACTCCATCTTCATGTTCCATTTACTGGTATCATACACGTCACTTTTGTAGCGACCCATAAAAAAGAAGAAGGTCTTGGCATTTAAACCAAGTCCTTCTTCTATTAATTCATTTGATTTTATAAACTTCTTTATATTTATTTTCAAGATACGTTATTAAATACTGAACATTCAGGCCCTCTCCTGTCGTTTCTTTCAAAATCTCAAGAGGCTTTTTTGTTTTTCCGTATTTATGTATCTTTTCATTAAGCCATTTCCTAATTGGAGCAATATCACCCGCTTCCAACAGGCCATCAAAATCAGGCAAATCTTTAAGCATCGATTGCTTGATTTGGGCTGCATACATATATCCCAATGCATAAGAAGGGAAATAACCAAAGCTGCCATCTGCCCAGTGCACATCTTGCAACACGCCCATGGCATCATTTTCGGGCACAATTCCCAAATAATCCTTGTATTTTTCATTCCAGACTTCCGGTAAATCCTTCACTTCAAGTTCTCCATTAAAGAGAGCCTTTTCCAGTTCATACCGAATCATAATATGTAGAGGATACGTCAGTTCATCTGCTTCAATACGGATGAACGATGGTTTTGATTCGTTAATTCCCCGGTAAAATTCATCCAGTGTCACATCATTGAATTGTTCGGGAGCATATTCTTTTAATAAGGAGAATTTATTTTTCCAGAAGCTATGGTTCCGTCCAATGAAGTTTTCGAAAAACAATGATTGTGATTCATGGATTCCCATTGATGTCCCGCCATCGAGAAGTGTTCCAGTTAATTCTTCGGCGATATTCTGCTCATAAATGGCATGTCCGCATTCATGGATGGTACCAAAGATTGCCCCCCTAAAATCATTTTCATCGTATCGGGTCGTCACCCGGACATCGCCCCTGTTTATTCTAATTTCAAAAGGGTGAACTGTTTCATCCAGCCTGCCAGCCTTGAAATCGTATCCTAGCTGTTTTAAAATTTCCAAGTTAAGTTGATGCTGTTTTTCTTTTGGAAATTCTTTATAAAGGAACGCTGTTTCAGGTCTATGTTCGCTTTCGGCAATCTGTTTTACCAATGGAACGATCCTCGCCCGAAGCTCACTGAATACGCTGTCAAGTATATCTACGGTCATGCCAGGTTCATACATATCTAAAAGGGTATTATATTTCGTCCCTTCATATCCCCAGTACTCTACGAACCTACGGGTATAAGCTACAATTTGCTCCAGATAAGGTTGAAATAATGAAAAATCAGCTTTTTCCCTTGCCTCTTCCCATGCACTTTCAGAACGCGATTGTAAAATGACGAATTCCTTATATTCTTTGGCAGGAATTTTCTTATTCCTTTCAAACTCTTTTTTACACTCTTGTACCATTTTATTCGTCGTTTCACTAAGAGTGGCTTTCTCCAGCGAAAGTTCTGCAATGAAGGATTCCATTTCTTTACTTGTGCTCATATTAAACACCTCGGAGGAAAGCACGCCGATAACTTCGGAACGCTGCTCACCTCCCTGTTTCGGTGCACCTGTACGCAAATCCCAAAAAATTAACGCGAGAGCTTCATTATAGGCCGAGATTTTCTTTACATATTCTCTAAACTCTTTTTCTATCAGATCTATACCCTTTTTTTTCATATTCACTGCTCCTTCCAACTACACTTTACCATATTATACAAAAATCTTTCATATCAGAACCACTTCGATTAATAAATTAAAATAAAATAAGAGCCAAGGGGCACCTTGGCTCTTATTTTGGATTGGACTTTAGTTAAAGCGTTACAGGAAGAATGGATACTATCTTCTCTTTCACCTGTTCCGAAAGATCCTTTTCAGTCAAAATCTGGACTGTTCCCGAATCATTGCTCGTCCTGATCAATCGCCCTATTCCCTGGCGCAACCGAAGGAGCATGTATGGAAGATCCACTTCTTCGAATGCGTCGGTAACCGAGTTGCGTTTGGCCTCGAAAACTGGATCGCGTGGCGGGAATGGAAGTGAGTGTATCACTACATTTTGTAATGAAGGACCTGGAACATCAAGCCCTTCCCATAAATGATAGGAGAAAAGGACAGATTGCTCATCCTCTTGGAACTTCTTAACAAGCTCGCTGATTTCCGCTTCCCCTTCAAAATAAAATGGATAAGAAGATATTGGGCAGTTTTCCTTGAACCAATGCAACTCTTCTTTCGAATGAAATAACACTAGTGTTCGACCTTCATTTTCCTCGATTGTCTTCATCGTATATTGAAGTTTTGCCATTTGATCTCCATTTTCGAAGACCGGCATGTTCATTTTCATGACTTCATCGTAATCAAATGGTGATTCAACGGAGAAGCTGTCATACTTTTCTATCCCTAAACTATCTGCAATATATTGGAAGGATTTATTATCCGATAATGTTGCAGATGAAAAAATGTAAGGGATTTTTTTAGAGAATACCTGTTCAGACAAAATATCCTGTACAAGCCTTGGCATGATGACCAATGTTTTGGTCATTTCATTTTCTTCAAACCAGGAAACGGCCTGTTCATCCTTCACAAATAGAGAAAGGGAGTAGCCCAGCTGCTCTAAATATTCTTCCGTCACTTTTAAATCATAGTCATTGATCGTGTACATTTCCGCTTCAAAAACAAGGTTCTCCTCTAACTCTTCAACCTTTTTGTGAAGCTTTTGAGCGAAGCTTGTAATTTCTTTGGACATCGGAATTTCATAACGATTAGATCCGCTGACATGTATCGCCTTTTCATCCAACAAATCAAAAAATTCTTCATTGATATCAATTAAATCCTCAATGATGTATAACGTTTCTTCACGAACCTGATTGGCTGTAAGCAATTCTAAAACCGAAGCAAGGGTCTGTTCCCCAACTTTATAAGTTAAAGCCTTTTGAGCAGCAAACTCTAATAGGTGACCTTCATCAAAGACAACGCAGCTATGATCAGGCAGCAATGGTAACTGTCCTTCTCGCTTACGCTTTTCCTTAGTCCATACATGCTCCATGAAGAAGTCATGTGAACAAATGATCAAATCACTTGATTTTCGGTAGTGGTCCCGTGATAGGGTTTGCCCACAACGATGGCGTTTATCACAAGTAAAACAGTTTTGGAGCTGATCCCAGCCAACTTTAGACCAGTCTTCATCATTTAAATATGGATACTGTTTACGGTCCCCATACGCTGTATAGGCGTTCATGGATGAGTTATCATGGACAAACTTGGGAAGTTCATCATATAGCTGATCTATTCCCTCTGAATCTTCATGATTCACTGCGTAATCCAATTTCTTAAGACATACATATTGATCGTGATACTTGGCAAGCCTAACATCCACTTCAATACCTAAAGCATTCTTGATTTTTTGGATGTCGCCTTCCTCTTTGACAAGCTGTTCAATCAACGTTTCATCCGCACATGAAATAATTGCAGGTTTATTCGTATATCTCGCATAACAAATCGCATATAGTAAATAGACCAAAGTCTTACCGGTCCCTACCCCTGCTTCAGCAAAACTTACATTCTTTTCTTTAAAGGCTTTTTCTAACTGAAAAGCCATGAAGATTTGTTCGTCACGCAGCTCAAATCCTTTTTCGGGAAGAATATCGTAAAAAACATCACCGATCCATTCTGAAAGCTTATCGTAAAAAGAATCTTCCTTTGTTACCGAAAAAGGCAGTGTTTTAAGCATCATGGTCTCCCCTTTTATCTATCATCAGTATATAGTATCCGAATCATTACTTATCTAGGCAAAAGTATATTATCCTTTATTTCATATTAATAGTCAAGATATTTACCAACCATCAGAAATGAAGCGTATTATGTCTGTTTTTCTATGTATGCTGCCTGGTTGCCCGATTCGTAAAATAAAAGACAGGCTCCAAAAGAGAGCCTGTCTGTAAATAATATAGGGTTGAATTAAGCTTTGTTTACGTTTGATGCTTGTGGTCCACGTTGACCTTGTTCTACATCAAATGTAACGTCTTGGCCTTCTTCAAGTGTTTTGAAACCTTCGCCTTGGATAGCTGAGAAATGTACGAATACATCGTCTCCACCTTCACGTTCGATGAATCCAAAACCTTTTTCTGCGTTAAACCATTTTACTTTACCTTGTTCCATTTTTGTTGCCTCCTAGTGTGTTCTCCACACATTATATTACTATCCTTGCTCAAAAGAATATTAAGGTATTCCTTAAATCTGAACAAAAATAATTCATTATTAGAATAACAGAAAAGGAAATGATAAGCAAGACTGGAACCTATTATGAATAAATCGTCCTGACCAACAAAATCCTCCGCTATATTCTACCTACTTATTCACCTTGAGGCTGTCTTGGCGGCCTTTTCCCCCAATATTGATAAAGGTCAGCACGGATGAAACCATTGAACAATTTCCTTTTTTTCGTTGCAGGCTTACCGTAATGCTGTTCGAAGTCAGGATTTGAGGTAATCATGTATACTGACCATGTATCAAGCTTCTTGAAGGCTTGACCCATTTCTCTATACATCTGCTCAACCTCTTTTTTCTCACCAAGACGTTCTCCATAAGGCGGGTTCCCGACAATGACACCATACTCTTTCCTTGTCGAGATATCCCTCACCTGCATTTGTTTGAATTCAATCAGATCACTAAGACCCGCTTCAAAACTATTCGCTTTAGCTATATCGACCATTCGATGGTCAATATCACAACCGGTTATGTCCAAGTACTGATCATAATCGGCTAAATCTTCAGCCTCAATCCGTGCTTCATCCCAAACCTTGCTGTCCATCCATGCCCAGGTTTCAGATACGAATTCCCTGTTAAACCCAGGTGCTATGTTCTGCCCAATTAAGGCTGCCTCGATGGGAATCGTTCCAGATCCACAAAATGGATCTATGAAAGGTTTATCCGGTTTCCAATTGGTCAGCATGATCAAGGCAGCCGCCAATGTTTCTTTAAGGGGTGCCTCCCCCTGCCCTGTCCGATATCCCCGTTTATGCAAACCTGCACCTGAAGTATCTATGGTAAGTGTCACTACATCTTTTAAAATAGACACTTCAATTTTAAACAAAGGACCAGTCTCTGCAAACCAAGACACTTGCTTATATTTACTTTTCAATCTATCAACAATCGCCTTTTTGACAATAGCCTGACAATCAGGGACACTGTAAAGCTTTGACTTAACGGATTTTCCACTCACAGGGAACTCTACATCGGCTGATAAGTAATCTTCCCAATTCAATGCCTTTGTTTTTTCAAACAACTCATCAAATGAATATGCTTTAAATTCCGCGACTTTAATTTTCACCCTATCGGCACTGCGCAGCCATAAATTAGAGCGGGCAATGGCGGATTGGTCGCCTTTATATGTGATTTTACCATTTTCGACTTGACAATCGTAACCAAGATCCCTAACCTCCTTGGCAACAATTGATTCCAATCCCATTGCTGATGTTGCGATAATATCGAATTGTTTCATTAATCTTGCACCTTCTTTCCATTAATCCAAATCAATGGCACCTTTTCCCGAATTTCTTCATTTATGTATTTAAGAATCAGGCATTGATTTTTTACATGTAAACCTTATTTAAAAGGTCCACCGCTTTTTTATATTTCAGTTAGAATTCTTCATTGTTTGCTTAGCTTATTTCATGATCATGTAGCGAGAACATTCAATAATTAAATACAGCACTACTCAATTATCCATGTACCTTAAGATACACGCTGCAATCATATGATTGAAATCATCAAAACCAATTATGTATGCTTCCCATTCATTAGCCTGAAATTTGAAGTTTTCCGTCTTGATACCTTCATTTTAGGGTTAACAGAAGAGTTAAGGAACCTTTAAAAATAGGATACCCAGAATCAAGGAAATGCTTTACATTCCGACACTATTTTTTAAAACGTTACCGACTGACTTCATTCAAGCCCATTTTTCTTTCCGCTTGACACTTTTCGAAATGGAATGAAAAACTTGCCAAGTTCTTAGTTTAACACAGCGGTGTTTCAGAAAACGAAAAATAAATGGAAATGCCCAATCTTTTTATAATCAGGCAATCTCCATAAACAAAAACTCCCCTTTTAAAAGGAGAGTTGTGCTTTTGGTGTAATATGATAACGTTCTGTAAGCCATGTTTTGTTCCTCAGTACTGCAAGCGACTCGCGTCTCGTACTTCGGCGGTAATCATCTATCTACAGAAGCATATGCTTCTGTCCTTCTCCTCGTTCAATTCCAAGGAAGAAAGCGCCCCTACCATTAATTTGGGTTTCTCGCTCGTGGGGTTTACCTCGTTCCACCCTTTACATTTCTGTAAAGGCTACGTCACTGTGGCACTTTTATAGGTATTCATGCCATATCCAAAAGGACTTAGGCATTTTCCCAGCCGTCAGCAATCCAAGATTGCTGCCCAAGCTTATTTTTTCGCCAGGCACGAACACTACGGACATCGCAGTCCGTGCGAGCATGGACTTTCCTCTACTGCATAAATGCAGCAGCAATTACCCAAACGTTAACATAACATAATTGATTATACTCCATTACTCATGAAAAAACAATACCAAAATAATTTTCACTTTTTACAATGCAAAATCTCAGTCAAAAAGCTTGTTACCAAAAACATGCTTTTCCAAGTTGGATAACCGTTTAAGGATATCAAAGTTAGTGGTTCCCGGAGTGGCACTTGGAGCAGGTTGATTTGGACGTTTTGTACTCTCTTCGGCGGCTTGTTTTTTCAATTTAAGATTTTCTTGTTTAAGATCTTCGATTTCCTGATGGAACACTTCATAATCTTTAATGATCAGATCCAGGAATTGATCCACATCTTCAGGTTTATAACCGCGCATGGCTGTTTTAAAATCTTTTTCAAGAATATCTTTAGCCGTTAATTTTATCTTATCGGATAGCATAAGACTTCACCTCAATACTTTCGCCAATACAATCGACTTTTTATTATTTTTTCAAATCTGCTTGGGTTTGTCAACGAAACACCATTTTGTATGCATACTGTTTAGTGAACGATATGTATTCCCATTAAATCTGTATCTAAATTTCATAATAATATGATTATGCTTTAGAAACAACTTTTAATCCATAATTATTTTCACTCCATCATTCTTCGGACCAGCTCGCTTCTTCAGCAGCCAGTTGCAGATCATCAAAGTTTATCTGAAAGATGGGGTATGGCTGTGTTTCAGCTTTTTTCATCGCCTCGAAATAAGGATATCGGGATGATCCTTCTTTTTCAGCTTCGAAAATGATGAGCATGGCATCGCTTTTATGGACCATATACCTATTTTTGATTTTCAGCTGTTGTGGCCCTTCATATGGTTTATTGAAAATGGACTCAACAAAATCGGCACGGGCCAATATGGATCGGTAATAGTCTTGATTCGTCTCGTTCCATGACTCTTCCTGTTTCAGGAAAGGAGTAAGCACCCCTAATTTAAGCTGAGGATATTCCTCCTGTAATTCGAACACCACTTCTGCACCCCATAGTTCCGTACCCAATTGACCTGAGATGATCACCCATTCCAGCCCATCTTCCGCCAATGGAAGGAGACGCTGCTTCATCGCTTTCTTTATATATTTTACGGCTTCATGGTCATTTTTGAATATCCCGAATTCAAAAGCCTTATAGCCCGTCATATACAAAACCTTCATCGCTTGGCTAATCTCCTTTTAACATGATCTTATGTAAGAAAACAAGGGCTTATAAGCCCTTATTTTTTAATATCCGAAATGACCAGGCGGACAGCATGGGTTTTGCGGCGGCCTTCCACAAATCAAGTGTTGATTATAGCACTCGTTCACCACGGATTGAGTATGCGGGAAATAATGTTTAAACGTGTTCACATGTTTATTGACATTTGTAGTATGTGATGGATGAACGACAGGAATCACTGTGTTCGATACATTCGTATTGACAAATTGCTGTGTCGGAGAGACTTGCGCTGGGGCAACTTGAGATGGAGATGTTTGTGTTGGACCATATTGCGCTGGAGACACAGCCGATGGACCATATTGCGCTGGAGACACAGCCGATGGACCATATTGCGCTGGAGACACAGCCGATGGACTATAGGCTCCCATTACGTTAGACTTTTTACCGGTTGACGCTCCCATTACGTTGTGAGGGTGTTTACCGGTTGACGCTCCCATTACGTGGTGGGGGTGTTTACCGGTTGATGCGCCCATAACTCCAGGTGCGTTCCCGTATGCTCCCATTACATTGGGTTTATTTCCTCCACAATTACGAAAATACATTATAATACGTCCCCTTTCATCATGATAAGTTTTGTCTTACCATTACAGACTATGAAAAAAAGGGGATACGTGTACTGATGAAATGACCTAATTATACAGAATAAGTATAAAACGATGTATGGCTGTCGATAAGTACACTATTATATTAATGCTATCCCTTCAAATGTACTGAGGGTAATTTTCTATAAAAAGGAATAGAGACTGTCTTTTAATGAAGTAAATAAAACAATTGTTAAACAAAGGACAACAAAAAATAGAAATAAAGTCGTTTTATACATTTCTTCGCTCCGCTTTCACCTTGAATTTATGATGTAAAGGAATGAAATGAACGCTTCAGAATTTCACCCTCAACTCTTTCCATTTTACACATAATAGTTGAAGGCTACAATAATTGTATACATATTTTTTATTTTAATCCTTTTGCACTAAAAGACCAATTCAATTCCCATATATTATATAGAAATACCCTTAGATTGCTCTTTCTTTTCGAGCCGATGGATCCTCTTTTCCAATTCCGATTGTTTTTTCCCTGGCAGGGTCCCTTCGCTCACCATCTCTTGAAGTGCGATTATTGAACATTTTAGAGCAAGACCGACGTCCTTAAATTGATGTTCATATAATTTTGCACATTCAATCTGTGCCTGTATCCTTATTTGCACATTTCCTTTTAAGGCGGCTTCCTTCCAAATCTCCAAAGCTTCATTGAATAGTTTTTGCTTCTTTTTCTGGAAGGCTAAGGCATGGCCAGCGATTATCCGATCTTCCTCATTTCCTGCTTCCAATATTTTTTGATATGTCTCAACTGACTCCTCTTTTTTTCCCAAATAAGCGAGCCATCGTGCAATTTCCATGGACTCTTCCGTATATCCATCGATTTGGAGGATTTTTCGGGATAAATGAATATACAATGTGATCAGTGATAAGATATCCAATTCATTATGCTTCATGATTCCAAACAGAATTTCCGGATTCTTCCGCTCAACAAAATCAAAATAAATCATCGGCGCCAAATATCCAGGAATATCATCCTCCCTATAAACACCTAGAATATCTGTTTCAACTGCTGATAATTTCACTCGTTCCAATTTGTTTTTCCAAAGGCGTCTTGAAGCATGATATAAATCGAAATGTCCGAATTCCGGTAGTTTTGGTACATGCTCTTTTATCAAGGTATGTCTGGTTTTTAGCTGGGGCCAATCAAAGGATTTACCATTATATGTGACAAGTGTTTCGTAATTGATGTTTTCCAGAAAGCTTTGATAAAGCGGGATTTCACTTCCAGGCTGCGGAAGGATATGTTGCTTCACGACTACTTCTTCACCTTCTAAATATGCATAGCCAAGTAAAAAAATGGTATTGCCGGCTCCACCTCCAAGCCCTGTTGTTTCCGTATCGAAGAAAAACAGATCTTCACTTTTAACGCCCCTAGCGGATAGTGGATGCTCCAATGAAGTTTGATTCCACTCTTTTACAACCTTTTTCAGCTCGGAAAATGCATATAACCCGTGTTTGTGATTTATAGGGTAGCGGACTTCCCTAATGAAACAATAGTCACCATCGAAATGAAAGGAAACGGTATCATTCTCCAGCCACTTTTCATAGTAAGGAATTTCTTCATTCACTGTCTGGTCATCTTCTTTTACAGGAGTAGGATGTTCCCCTAGGTTCATATGCGTTTTCATACGGTTCAATTTATTTTTTAAGGACATAAAATTACACCTCTTTTCACTTATCACTGTAATCTATTAATGTTTTTGCTTACAAAATTGACCCAATAATTGTTTGGCATCACTCTTGGCTGTTTTCGTTGCGGATTCCGTCCCGATACAGGAAGGACAGCCGCTTTCACAAGCGCAATTTTCGATCATTGATATTGTTTCAAGCAGAATGACTTCAGAGTTTTCATATACTTTATCACTTAACCCTATGCCTCCCGGATAACTATCATAGATAAAAATGGTCGGTTTTTCATTATGTGCTGCCTTAACCTGCGGATAAACATGAATATCATGCGGATCGCACATAACATGTAGCGGAATCATGTAATTAAGAGCATGGGAGGCACCTATCATTCCTTGTTCTATCCGATTTTCGTCCCACTTAAATATATCGGGATCCATGGAAAGCATGGCTGAACTCGTGTGCAGTTCCATCTCCGGGAGACTGATTGGTCCTGAACCAATATTCTCATGAGTTTCGAATTTGATTTTTTTGAAGATCGTAGGCATCGCCCGGATTGCGACATCACCAAAAGCAGCTGCTGTGGAAGCGAAAGTTCGCTGTTTATCGACTTCCAATACAGACAACTGAACAGCAAGGTTGGCATCCGTATAATAGTCCACATTGACTTCACGTACATAAGCTTTCTTTTCATCCCAATCAAGTTCTTCCACCTGAAATTGAATTCCCTGGTGCAAATAGATGGCTTCATCGTGGAGGAGGGTCATTGCACTGAACGTATCCATTTCCCCTATGACCCGATTAACCGGTGCATTCGTTTGGTCGATGATCACGACATTTTCCTGTGCCGCTGAACGCAGGCTGATATTGCTTGCGGGAAAAGCATCATTCATCCAATGCCATTTGTCCCCATTTAAGTGTAAGACCCTTTCTTCCGTAAGGAATTCAAGAACGTCCATAATCTCTGTTTTCCCAAAGGTATCGCCTTTTTTAAATGGAAGCTCATATGCTGCACATTTTACATGATCAACCAAGATCAAAAGATTATCCGGATTGATTCTGGCAGTTTCTGGATTTCTGGTAAAGAAATATTCGGGATGCTGTACGATATATTGATCTAGGGCACTAGAACTGCCGACCATGACGATCAATGCTTCACCATGCCTTCTACCTGCTCGTCCCGCCTGTTGCCAAGCACTCGATATGGATCCAGGGTAACCAGTCATTATGCAAACCTGAAGCTGGCCGATATCGACGCCCAACTCAAGCGCATTTGTGGAAACCACTCCATAAATGGAACCATCCCTGAGTCCTTGTTCAATTTCTCTGCGCTGTGTTGGCAGATATCCACCGCGATAGCCCCTGATCGACTTTGGCCCCAATTGCTTTGACACAAGTTCCTGTAAATATGTCAATAGAATTTCCACACGAACCCTGCTTCGCGCAAAAACGATTGTTTGAATTTTATTTTTCAAAAATTCATTTGCCAGTTTCCGGACTTCCAAAACCGCGCTCCTTCGTATGTTCAGCGGTTTATTTACTATTGGGGGATTGTAAAACACAAAATGCTTTTTACCACTTGGGGCTCCGTTATTATCGATTAGGACCATTTGTTTTTCCGTGAGCTCTTCTGCCAACTCTTTTGGGTTATTGATCGTAGCCGATGTACAGATGAATACAGGGTCGCTTCCATAAAACTTGCAGATCCTTTTTAACCTTCTTATGACGTTGGCTGTATGACTTCCGAAAACGCCGCGGTAAATATGAAGTTCATCGATTACCACATACTTCAAGTTTTCAAACAAAGAGACCCATTTCGTATGATGGGGCAGGATTCCGGAATGGAGCATATCAGGATTGGTGATCACGATATGCCCTGCCTGGCGGATTTTTTGCCTGATATTTGAAGGTGTGTCCCCATCGTATGTATAACTATTTATCTCAGCATCCATTTCATGAATCATTTCATTCAATTCGCTCTTTTGATCATAACTCAGCGCTTTTGTCGGAAAAATATAAAGCGCCCTAGTTTTTTTATCTTCCAGTATTTTTTGAAGGACCGGCAAATTATAGCATAATGTTTTTCCAGAAGCAGTAGGTGTGACCGCTACAAGGCTATTCCCACCGACAGCAGTATCAAATGCAGTTGCCTGATGGGTATACAATCCATTTATCCCCCGTAATTCAAGAGCATGCTTGATTTTATCATTCATTGCATCGGGAAATGGTACATGTTTTGCCTCTTTTGCTTCAATTACTTGCCAATGTGCTATATTATCTTTAAAATCCTCATTTGTTTTTAAATCATTGATGACTTCTTGTAAATTTTTTCGCAGTTTCATATGACCACCTCATACTCCTATTCTACCGAATGAACGTTCTATGCAAAAGGGAAACTATTTCCTTTTCAAAAAAAAAAAGCTGGAAACGTCACCATCTCGTTTCCAGCTCGGTCTTTTTTCATTTAATTCTTCTCGACAAAGCGAATGATTTCTTCGATTAGCCTGCTTGGAGCTTCCAACATTCCCATATGGCCGCTGCCCTTAAGTATAACTTCATTGATATGGCTCCCTTTTACAGAGAAGGTTTTATCAACGGGAATCACCTTATCCTGTTCACCTGCAACCAATAGGACTGGCAACTCCGTATCTTTGAGTACATGATTTCTGTCAATTCTGTTCCTCATAGCATGTAAAGACCCTATTGCACCAATTTCACTTGTTTTATATCCGATTTCCTTTATATGGTCAATATTGGGATCATCGGAATTAGCGAAAAGCTTTGGTATAAGTCCGTCAATGAAAGCGGGGATTCCCTCACTTTCGATTTTCTCGACAGACTTTAAGCGCCCAGCCTTTCCAGTCTCATCGTCCGGGAAAGCGGTGGAATGTACCAATGAAAAACCAGACAATTTCCCAGGAAACCTTTCTGCGAATGCCAAGGTGATATATCCCCCAAGCGAATGACCAAACATATAGACCTGCCCGATTTCCAGTTCTTCCAAAAATGAAGCAATATCAGCAGCCATATCTTCAATCGAGAAAGATCCATCTATTTCCTCACTTGCACCATGCCCCCGTAAATCAACGGCAATAATCCGGTATTCACCCTTTAATTCAGCAATGATGTCACTCCAATATTCATGGCTTCCGCAAAACCCATGGATAAACAACAATGTTTCATTACCTTTCCCGGTGTCTATGTAGGAAAGCTTGCCATCTGTCATATTAACCCCTCATTTCCTTTACTAATCATTCAGTAACGTTATTCCCTATAGACCTGTATCTGAAACCCAACAGTGCATTCACATTTCTTCATTTCTCACATAGCCTATAGGCAAAGGATTTTTTAGAAAGGAGCACCGTGATGACCTCTTCTGAAAAAAATAATAATCGGAATCGAATAGAACCCTTTACCCATTTCATTAACAAAATGGATCGGCTGTTTTCCGAGAGGCCCCCTAAAGGCATGCTGCAATCTCTTGACGAGTTCTTCGGTTCGGCGAAAGAACGCAGCTTTCCGGTTGATGTTCACGAAACGCATTCAGAATATACCCTTACTGCCACCCTGCCCGGAATTGCACGCAGCCAAATATCAATTGATGTACTGTCCCATGCCGTAACCATATCTGCAAAGCATGTAGATAGAAAGCATAAAAATCAAGGATTGTTCCAAAAGGAAGTTGCAGCCGGTACTTTATCAAGGACCATTTCCTTTCCAAAGCCGATTGATGAAGCAAATGTGACCGCGCGACATCGCGATGGCATCCTCACGCTTAACCTACCCAAAATCAGAGGGAATCGGATTGAAATTCATTAGGCATGAATAAAAGCAGACTTAAAAAAGTGGCTGGTCACTTATAAGTCTGCTTTTCCTTTATTCACCATCTAAGCTTTGAAGAAGCCCCCTACACCTTTGACCATTGAAGATACTTGTGAAACAGTATTCATCATTTGTCCGGCTGTATTCATCATCTTCGTTATATCCATGGAGCCATCTTGTGTTTTGAATTGATTCATGACCGATTTGAAACCCGATGGCTGGGGTTTTTGCATGAACTGCTGCTTAGGATATGGATTATGGGCCTGCTGCTGACTTGGAGGTCTTTTAGCTGGCTGTAACGGATTGGCGAACGGACTAAAAGCTTGCGGCTGTTGATTGGACTGGATTGGGTGCATTTGTGCCATTGGCTGCATTACACTGTTGCCCGGATAAGCACCCACAGGCATCGCCTGCTGCTGGACTTGTTGGAATGGATGATAGGCAGCCTGCTGATAAGGATCATGATATGGCGTCATATAGCCCCCTGTATCCTGGAGATGATATGGATACATAAATGATTGTTCAAGATTATGATTATTTTGCGGAGGATACGGCATTGGCTGTTGGTACCCTCCCCAATATTCCGGCATTGGTTGAGGAAACTGTCCTTGATTTGGGGAGATTTGGTTAAAACCGGATCTCATCATGTCAATGAGCCCTCCTCTTTTTTCATTACATGGTTCTGATAATATATGAAAAAAGAGGTAATATAGTGTAGGTGTTTTTATGATAAAATCCGATCGATTTCCATTTTTACATTATTAAGGATGAATTCGACCGATTGGACGTGGCTTTTAAATCGCTTATAACTTGTTTTAGGAAAAAATGCCTGAACGGCCACATCAGAAAGGTTATGGGCGGTTTGTTCGATTTGCTCGGGGAAAAGATGCCTGAATTCGGTTTCTTTCATCCACTCCTTCATTCCGGTTTCCCATTCGATGCATGCGGTCCTGACCAGGTCTGCAAACGGCTTGACTTCCGAAAAGAAATCCTTTTCCTTTCCTTCCTTGCGTACACCCTCATAAATCTCATCCGCATTGACCGTATATTGTATTAATTGTTCTGTTAATAGCTGCATTTTTTCTTTTTGCACATTAAATTCCTCCGTACAATTGTTTCCCTAAGTATAATCCAGTTCTTTATAAAATGATATTCCTCTGGCTTATACGGGCAATTCCGTGAAAACCTTGTGCTTTATCATTCTTTTTTCCGGGACAATGGAAAAGGAGTGGTTTGGACCTTCAGCATTTACCCAATAATCCTCGGCTTTCTCAATGGCTTCCTGGGCTTCATTAACTAAGGTATATTGCTCCGCCCATAGTTTGCACCGCACTGTATTTACAGTTTCCCCATATGAAATTTCCAAACGATCCAGGCTGGTACTGATCTCAGCTATCATCCTTAATATCTCTTCTGTTGCGACACTTTTATTGACCATGCTGATCCCTCCCATTCTTTACCTGTACTATTCTTTTTTTTATCTGAAAGCCCTTCATGACTGACAAAACTAGAAGGGAATCGGCAAAGAAAGTGCAATTCACTTAATTTATTATGCCCTTCGACAACAATGGCAGAATGAAGAATGAAGTTTTAAACAAGAATACAGACAGGAGGTGATTTTATGCAGTCGAATGAAAGCAGACAGCAAAAAAACGAAAAACGACAAAAGGCGCCCACTAAAAAGGCAGGAACGGGAAACCCGAAACTTAGTGGAGAAAACCGCCCCTCTACGTAAGACATAAATACTGAACGATAAACAGGGAAGGCTTAATCGACGCCTTCCCTGTTTCCTATTATAAAATCAAATTTTTGATTATTGCTGCCGTGTGCAGCTGCTTTTGTTTATGGTCATACCAATCGGTCAAATACGGCTCTTCTTCCCATTTGGGTTCAATAAACCATTTTTTTTTAACCCTTTTTTTCATATCCCATTGCTCTGTCTCCCCTGCTCGATGATGAATCACAGGATATACGCCCCTCAGCATCGGGGTTTCATGGTACCTAGGCTTTTTTCGATATTGTTCATAATCATATCTGGCACCCGTTGGTTCAGTCCTGCAGGAAAATTCAAAAAAGCGCGGAAACAAATCTTCAGAAAACAAAAGGCCAGCCAACCTTTTCCCCAATTCAATCCTTTTATCTATATTTCTAAAATGCGAAACCGACGAGCCATACAGTTCTCCATTGCAAGTTGGAAATAAAACGGTGCTAAAATGCATCCAGTCCTGCAGGAAAAATAATAGAGAATGAAAAACGAAAGATTGCTTTTTAATAACCGGTTCTTCAATGATGTTTTGTTCATTTATGATAAGCGCAGTGACTAATTTTTCACGATCTCCATGTTTCCAAAAGGAATACCATTCGTTCTTCATGAATTTGGTAATAAAAAAATAATGACATAAGTGAAACAAAGGACGTCCATACTTCGTCGAATAATGATAGAGAAGTAATTGCGGATACGCATCTTGGAATATTCTCCAGTTGGCTTCTTCATACGTTAGGAATAAGTGATGCCTATATTTAAGGCCAAGCAAATGGGAAAACCAAATTCCTTCAAGATCACACATATTCCAGCCTGCATTCCTAGAAACCATCCCAGCTAAAAAAGACCATTGTATTTCTGGATGCATTCTAAAAAATTGTTCATATGCTTTTGTTCTTGATATATTATCCCTATTCCCTTTAGCGGTTTGGGCTTTTATGGAATGGAGCAATTGCTTTTCCGTCTTTAACATTCGCATCTATGAGTCCAGCCTTTCCATAGCGATGAATTGTGACATATAGTTGTACATAAATCCTATCGTTCTAAGAAACAATTCTTTTTATTCACATATTGGATTCTTTTTTTGCTAATATAGAAAAGTGAAAAAAAAGGAGGGGTAAAAGTGGCATTTCATTATCCCAATGGACGAAAGTTTGTACCGCAGGCTATGGAAGAAAAGAAAAGCCCACTAAAAAAAATCAGTTACAGCAACCGGGGAAAAACATTGGAAGACGATTTGAACGAAACCAATCAGTATTATTTAGCACACGGCATTGCCGTCATCCATAAAAAACCGACACCCATTCAAATTGTCGATGTCCACTATCCGAAAAGAAGTGCTGCAGTCATTAAAGAGGCTTATTTCAAACAAGCATCGACCACCGATTACAATGGTGTTTATAAAGGAAAGTACATTGATTTTGAAGCAAAGGAAACGAAAAACAGCAGTTCGTTCCCTTTGAAGAATTTTCATGACCATCAAATTGAACATATGAAACATATCGTTCAGCATGACGGAATTGCGTTTGTCATCATCCGGTTTTCCGCAATGGAAGATATATATCTAATGAGTTCTGAACAACTGAGTTTTTATTGGAAAAGAATGAAAGAAGGCGGACGCAAATCTATAACTCTTCAAGAGGTTGAAAGCAGTTCACGAAAGATTACTCTTGGCTTTCAACCGAGAATTGACTATATTAAAGTAGTAGATTCGCTCATCGCAGAAAATTTTTAGTTTTTTTAGAAAGGCAGGTTAGCTGTAATGGCTGAAAAATATAATACTAGAGAAGAACGCCGAAAGCAGGGGCAGACTCAAAAAAACGGACAGAATAAAGGTCCTAAAAAGCCAACCAATATGCTTAAGCGAATTTTCCTTATACTTGTTACAATCGGAATAATAGGCCTTGTTGCCGGTGGAGCTGCAATGGCTTACTTTATAAGCGACGCTCCAAAACTTGACGAAAAGCTTTTGAAAGATCCGGTCACATCCAAGATTCTCGATGAAAATGGTAAATTGCTAGCTGAAATCGGAAAGGAAAACCGGGATTATGTAAATTATGAAGATATTCCCGATTTAGTCGAAGAAGCTTTCCTGGCAACGGAAGATTCACGTTTTTATGAACACCACGGGGTCGATTTCTTACGTCTGGGCAGTGCCGTCATAGCTAACTTCAAAAACGGATTCGGCTCAGAGGGTGCAAGTACATTGACCCAGCAGGTTATCAAGCGTTCTTATTTAACACCTGATAAGACCATTAAAAGGAAAGTCCAGGAAATGTGGCTATCCATTCAGCTTGAAAGAAAATATACAAAAGAAGAAATTTTCGAAATGTATGTGAATAAGATATTCTTTGCAAACCGCGCCAACGGGATCTTAACTGCATCGCAAACTTATTATGGAAAAGATCTTAGCGAATTGAAATTGAACGAAGCGGCCATGCTTGTAGGATTACCGCAAAGCCCAAGCAGGTATGACCCGTATAAACACCCTGAACGTGCGAAAGAACGCCGTGATATTGTTCTGCACTTAATGAATAAACATGGATATATCACCGAAACAGAAATGAAAGATGCACAAAGCATCGATATAACTGAAGGACTTCAAGAAATCGATAAGAGCCAAATCGATACGACCGCATACGATGCATTCATCGATTTGGTAATTGAGGAAGTCGGGGATATGGGTGACTATAACGTCTTTACCGACGGTTTGGAAATCCAAACGACCATTGATAAAGATGCCCAAGAATATGTCTATAACATGTTGAACAGTGATGAAATCATCAATTATCCAAGTAAAGATCTCCAAGCAGGAGTCACATTACTCGATACAGAAACTGGTGAAATTAAAGCAGTGGGCGGCGGCAGGAACACGACGGTTAAACGCGGCTGGAATTATGCAACGGATGCCAAGCGGTCACCTGGTTCGACCATTAAGCCGATTCTGGATTATGGTCCTGCCGTGGAATATTTAAACTGGTCCACCTACCAACAAATCAAGGATGAGGAATATACTTACAGTAATGGAACACCGCTTAAAAATGCTTCAGGACGACATTATGGTACTGTAACCACTCGTGAAGCACTGGCACGGTCATTAAATATTCCTGCCTTAAAAACGCTTCAAGCAGTCGGATTGGACCGGGCACGTGATTTTGCCACTGACCTTGGCATTCCTTTTGACAAGGAAATTACCGAATCGGCAGCATTGGGCGGCGGTAAGGATGTTTCTACACTTGAACTTGCCGGTGCATACAGTTCATTCGGAAACAACGGTATCTATAATGAACCGCATAGTGTGAAAAAGATTGTTTTACGTGATAAAACAACCATCAAAAATAAGACGGAATCAAAGCCTGTCATGAAAGATTCAACAGCTTTCATCGTGACGGACATGTTGAAAAGCGTAATGAAAGAACCTTATGGAACAGGAAGGTTAGCCAATATACCTAGTCTCCCGGTAGCCGGTAAAACAGGTTCAACCAACTTCACGCCTGAACAGCGTGCAGCGAATAACATCCCATCTTCCGGTGTAAAAGACAGCTGGATGGCGGGTTATACAACGAATTATACAGTCGCGGTTTGGGCTGGTTATGATAATGCATCTGGTGAGCAAATGGAATATCTGGGTGAATCATCTCAAAGGATCCCTAAATTCATCTTTAAGAATTTAATGGAACATATGGCTCAATCAAAAGAAACGAAAGACTTTGATCAACCTGACAGTGTTGTGAAGGTTGGAGTCATCAAAGGTTCGAATCCAGCTGTTAAAGCTAATGAATATACACCAAGCAGTAAAATCACTTATGAATATTATGTTAAAGGCCACGAGCCAACACAAGTGACGACAGAATATGAAAAAATCGACTCACCTGGCATTAACGCTTCTTACAACCAGGAAAGCAATGAAATCAATCTATCATGGTCATATCCTAAAGGTAATGGGAATACCCAATTCGAGGTTAAGATGTCCGTGGACGGCGGTGCACAGAGCGTATTAAAAAAATCGAAGGATACTAGTTTAACGATCCCTAATCCAACCCCTGGAAGTAAATATACTTTCTCAGTGGTAGCTCTAGTTGATAACCAACAAAGTGATCCTGCGAGTACATCTGTCAAAATACCTGCTGAAGTGGAAGTCCCTGAGGGTACTGAGGACGAGGAGATTAAAGATCCTGCCGAAGGTGAAAATCCGGAACAAGAAGCTCCTGCAGAAGGCGAAGAGGATAAACAAGACAAAGACAAAGACAAAGACAAAAATAACAATGGCGAAAATAGTGAAAACGGCAATAACGACAATAACGGAAATAATGGAAATGGCAACAATGATAATAATGGTAATGGGAATGGAAATGGCAACAACACTGATGACGGAAATGGCAATAAGGGTGATGAGGACGTCGAAGGCGGGGATGATGTCACTGACCCCGGAACGGTAGAAGAGGAAAAACCAGTCGAAACCCCTGAACCTGACCCTAACCCGGACCCAGATCCAAACAAAGATACGGAATAAATATATAAAGATTGACTAAAAAAACGTCTAAGCTTTTAGCTTAGACGTTTTTTTGGCTGTTCTTATTTTTGATCATGAACTTCACATATTGTTTTTCAAATTCTCGGAACAACTCACTAAGCTGTCTATAAGAATGAAAAAAAGCAGGTCTTGCAAGGATGAATGAAAGCCTTTCATCCATATTTACCGGAATATTGTTAAAGGATTCTATTTGGACCCGGAAATCATTCAATATCACTGGCTTCCCATGCATCCAGTAGACTGCGGTTAAAAACAAACCGATCCCCTTCTTCATGAGTCCCAAAGTCTGTCCCACTTTTCGCTCAGAAAATAGCAAACTGCATTCTGAATCAATTCCCTTCCATATTTCCAGAAGTTCCTTTACATGCATTGCCCCCTTATTCCAAGGAGCATACGCCTCTACATTATTATAATAAAGTAACTCATACGGGAAAGCCTCGAATGGGATCGTTTCACTCCAACCTGCATATCGCTCTTTTTCCAAGATGGGTTCCTTTTCAGGAAAAAACAAAGAATGGTCCAGTTCTTTAGGAACTTTTAATGATATGGACTGCGTCAATTGGCTTCTTTCCTTTTCATTCTTTTTTTACCTTCACGGCATAACTCGAGAAGCGGGCAGGTTTCACATCTTGGTGACTGGGCCTTGCAATGATAGCGTCCAAAGAATATCAGGCGGTGATGCGTAACGGACCATTCATCCTTTGGTATCTTAGCCATCAACGTTTTCTCAACATCGAGGACACTATCCTTCCAACGGCATAATCCCAGACGCTTGGAAACACGCTCTACATGGGTATCCACAGCAATCGCTGGCACATCAAAAGCAACGGAAACGACTACATTCGCCGTCTTTCTGCCAACGCCAGGCAATTTAACTAGCTCATCACGATCTCTGGGGACTTCTTTACCGTACTCTTCGATCAGCATGTGCGACAACTTTTGTATGTTCTTCGCCTTGTTACGAAACAAACCGATTGAGCGAATGTCATTCTCCAACTCTTCTATCGGAACGCTTATGTAATCCTCAGGCGTTTTATATTTCTGAAATAAATCCTTCGTGACTTTATTGACTAATACATCCGTACACTGAGCTGACAGGGCAACAGCAACCACCAATTCAAATGGATTGGAGTGATTCAGCTCACAATGGGCATCCGGAAACATTTCACCCATCGTATCCAGACAATATCGTATTTGAGCTTTATTCAACATATTGGTTCTCCTTCAATTTACATTACTGCTCGAGCCAGTTATAGAAAGGCACATCTTTCAACGGTTGTGCAGTCTCCGTCTTTCGGTCCCTCTTTTGGTGAACTCTAAATTTTTGTCCTTGCTCCCTTGCCTGTTCCAAGGTTTTAATTCCATTCTTTTTCCACTCGAATAAAATTCGATCAATGTATCGGAAATTCAATTTTCCGGAAATGACAGACTCCCTCAGAGCTGACTTAATGATCTCAGGTTGATGGTCGTCTTCCATCCACATTGCCAATGTCTCACATTCAAATGGAGATAAAGGGCGGCCGAACTCCTGTTCAAATATCGTATAAAGGCTCTCCCCCGCTTTTTGGATTTCAGCAGACTCTGACTGTTTCAAAGTTTTCAAGAAACAGTCCATCATTTTTTCATAAAGTGGGGACAACGAATATTTTTCCTGTCCGATTTCTTGGCTCTCCTCAACCACCATTTCAACAAATCCCCTTTGGACCAAACGCTGAATCAAGAATAGACATTCCGTTTCCTGCAATGTCATTCGGTCAGAAAGTTGGGATGGTGCAGGGAAATGGTTACCTTTATCGATGAAGCTTTGCAATTGTAATAATAGGACCATTTCTTGTTCATTCAGCCCCATTGTACTATAGTTAGTCAACAAAAAGGATGGAATCGTTATCGTTCCTTCCTTAAACCACGCATATAAATGTTCTTTATTCATGTATTTGGACACCTCTGGTTAAGTATAACATGAATAAGGCTCTCCGAATAAGTTTATAATTTTAACAAAAAACGGTTATCTGCCAAATATGGCAAGATAACCGCTTCATTTACGGAATCAAGGATATAATCGATTTAATAGACGTGGGAACGGGATGGTTTCACGGACATGCTCGACTCCACTGATCCATGCAACGGTGCGTTCTAATCCCAAACCGAAGCCTGAATGCGGTACAGAGCCATATTTTCTTAATTCCATATACCATTTGTAAGCATCTTCGCTCAAGCCATGCTCATTGATTCTCTGTTCAAGCAATTCCTGATCATGAATCCGCTCTGAACCGCCAATTATTTCTCCATAACCTTCCGGAGCGATCAAATCGGCACAAAGAACCACTTCTTCCCGGTCAGGATCTGGCTGCATATAAAAAGGCTTGATTTTGGTTGGATAATGAGTTATGAAAACAGGCTTATCATAACTTTCCGCTATCGCAGTTTCATGCGGAGCTCCAAAATCATCACCCCATTGGATATCATCAAATCCTTGTTCATGAAGGAACTTAATGGCTTCATCATATGTAATCCGCGGGAAAGGAGCTTTAATTTGTTCAAGCTTCGCTGTATCACGGCCCAGTGTATTTAACTCAAGCTGACAGTTTTTCAATACGGATTGGATGATGGAAGAAACGAATTGCTCCTGGACCTCCAGGTTTTCTTTAAATTCGATAAAAGCCATTTCTGGTTCAATCATCCAGAACTCGATTAAATGTCGTCTTGTTTTGGATTTTTCTGCCCTGAAGGTAGGACCAAAGGAAAATACTTTCCCAAGTGCCATGGCAGCCGCTTCCATATAGAGCTGACCACTTTGTGAAAGGTATGCATCCTCATCAAAGTATTTAGTCGCGAACAACTCACTCGTTCCTTCTGGTGCGCTTCCAGTTAAAATTGGGGGATCCACTTTAACGAAACCTTCTTCATTAAAGAATTCATATGTAGCACGGATTATTTCATTCCGGATTTTCATGACTGCATGCTGCCGTTTTGAACGCAGCCACAAATGGCGGTTATCCATTAAGAATTCGGGACCATGAGCTTTAGGTGTAATGGGATAATCCAATGATTCATGTATGATTTCAATATCTTTCACCTGTAACTCAAAACCGAACGGCGATCGTTCATCCTTTTGAATGACACCTGTTACATACAAGGATGACTCTTGCGAAATCGATTTCGCACGAGCGAAAATTTCTTCACCCACTTCAGCTTTCACGACCACACCTTGAATGAAACCAGAGCCATCACGGATTTGAAGGAAAGCAATTTTCCCACTGGAACGTTTGCTGGCAAGCCAGCCTCCAATGGTAACTTCTTGATCGACGAATTTGCTAGCATCTTTTATTGTAATTTTCACGGAATTTACCTCCAAAAATAGCTTAACTTACTAATGAATTTACTCTACTTATTATACCCATAGCCCTGCTTACAAGCAAATAAATCACTTGAAGCGGAAGTTCCATGCCCTTTTAAATCACTCTTATTATGTTTTTGTCGCGTATTCGCCAGATTGTATGGTAGATTACTTTTCACTAATGCCCATGCTCTTATTACAGGAAAGTCATCTCTGTATATGTATCGATCGACATTTCTACTTTTAAACAAAGGATTGAATCCAATCAACCAATGGTAATCATTTTCGCCTTTAACAAGGTTTCAAATGATGCATATAATTGAAAAGCACTTTTAGGGTTTCTTATTTGGCAGGAAAGCAGCTCTTCAAGTCTTTTGATCCTATAGCGTAAACCACTCATTGAAATGTTCAATTCTTTCATGCTGCATTCAAGATTTCCACCGCATTGCAGAAATACATAAAGCGTTTTCAATAATTCATTCATTTTTGGATCTTCTTTCATCAATAAAGGACCCAGCATTTTCTCAGCTTTTTGCAGGACCGCTGGAGTACTACCAGTATGCATTAAAATGGATAGCAGATCGACTTCTTCAAATTTGGTAATATCCCGAGTTCCTTCATTCATATTCAAAGCGGTTAAAGCTTCTTGAAAAACATCGTGAGCCCGTTCCAATTCATCACTTGTTGTGCTAAGTCCCATTTTAAAATTATATCCGCTGAAAACAGTATATAAGTGATTGATGCATTCCTTGGTTAGAAATTGAAATTCATTTCCAGGACTCAATGGTATAAGCAATACGATATTACCATCCCTTAATGCTGTTAAGACGACTTGATTCCGCTTCTTAAAGAAACTATATATCTCTTCGATGATTTTCTGCTGAATGAAATAGTCATTCTCTGTCCCCCGATCGGAGGAAAAATGATAGCCCAGCACCGCAATGGTGAAAGGATGATCCAATGAAGCGTCTATATACATGCTTTTTTTGATTATTTCTTCTCTAGAAGCAAATTCTCTATTTAATATTTGTTCAAGAAATAAACCTTTTACCCTTTCAAGGGCTTCAAAACTGCTTTTCTCATTTAAGAGGAATAAGGAACCAGTCATGGAAACCCTCTCAAGAATCATTCGATTGATTTCCAGGTTCGTTTTTCCTTCGACTCGATCAGACTGCACAAAGGCACAATAGCCATAAGTTTTATTTTGTAACGTTATGGGAGTATAAAGCAGCTCCATCCCATCTTTTACGATTCTTCCGGTCTCCAAAGTGACAGGGCCATTTTCCCTCATTAATTTAAGCTGATTCCTGACTTCCCTCACCTTCCCTTTCTGAAAGCCAGCATGATAAACCTGATTGCCATTGAAATTCTCCATCAACAAAGGTATTTTTGTTTTCTGATAAACCATCCTCACTATGGATTGAAGGCTTCTTCCGTTAATTAACTCTTCTGTCAGCAAATTATGAATATCCATCACTTTTGACAAACTATTGCGTTCCTCCAGCAGCTTTTCATATGTTTCGGCAAGCTCTTGTACAATCGGTTCGGTTTTATAATATTTCAACTCATCCTGAATCTCCATGCCCCATAAATGTATCGATTTCCCTTCGTATCTACACTCTGATTGCCCTGCTCCCTTACAGGCACTTTCCTTGAAAATCACTTCATGACCGCAGACCGTTGAATAAAATCCACTTGCATATCCCGTCAATGTATAACAGACTGGCTTTTCCGCGATGCCTGTCTGGGTGATATGTTCCTCTGCTTCATAGGAATTCACCCAAACCCCTTCCACCTTTACAGAGTGCACTTCCGCTTGACTATCCATCGATAATTCCAGATTCATAGTATTAACTTTTGTATAACCTTGCAGCATATGTAAAATGGGGCCTTGCCTCAGTATCTCCTTAACCGTTGACATATTCCCTTTTAGTGCCTTTTTAGCATCATTGACTCCGATATTCCAGCCATAACGTATTAAAAAAGACTTCATTCTTTCAAATCCAATATTCTCGATCAAGTCCTTTCTTAAAGTACCGAAAATCGAAGAGGAAGTCAGGATCATCCTCTCATCATTTAAATGAATTTCACCATCATCATTCTTAAGATTCAAAAGATTCGTCATGATTCCCTCCGGCTTTCCTTTTACATAATATTATACTTTTTCCATACCTTTCCTTTCAAGATGAATGTAAACGCATTCATATCATGCAGTGGCGGAAAAACCGGTGGGAGTCCGATACAAACCATTTTTTTTCACGTTTTCTTAATCAGATTAATTCATTCGGAGCTGGATCAAATCAGCATTAATGCCTTCATATGCATTTATCCACTTATCATTTGTCCAGCCATGGAGGTCATAATCGTCCATTGCCAAGTCCACAAACGCTTTGAATTTATCCGATTGTCCATTTAAATCTGCCATTTTCATGGTTTCAAGCCTAATATTTTCATGGTTACCTGCATAATTGATTTCATATAATTCATTCCTGCCACCAAATTCCGTGCCGATGGAATCCCATATAAGTTTCATCAGTTTTACCCTTTCCACTGCCGAAACCCCGCCTGTACCCTTATAATATTTATCGAGATACGGACGGACCTCAGGGTTTAAAAAATCCTTGGAGCTTGATGGGAGTTGAATGAGATTACCTGCTACAACTTGTTCAAATATCTGTTTCACCTTTGGCCAAACCATTGGTGCGAACACCCTATATGCAGTTGCATATGTGCTATTGGGTAGAACAGTGCCATTCGGCCCTTCCATCGGATCCGTAGCCATCGCTGTCGAGATAGCCCAAAACATATTCCTGTAAGCAAGCACTTCCCCTATATTGGCTTGAACTCCCCTAAATTGATTCGTTCCTGCCATTTCCGTAGCTTTCATCAGAAGCCCAGCCATAAAGTCCAATTTCACCGCATAGCGTGTGCAGCCATGAAATGTATATCGATTCATCCACCCAGTCTTGGATCTAAACCCATTTGCAATTTCCACATTATTATAGGCGAATACATTCTCCCATGGGACGAATACATGATCAAGGACGATGACTGCGTCATTTTCGTCGAACCGACTGGAAAGCGGGTAATCGAAAGGAGTGCCTGACTTGGCAGCCGTTTCTTCAAAAGACTGTCTGCTGATCATTTTTAATCCCGGCGCATTCATCGGCACAAAGAAAATCAATGCATGGCTTCTATCTCCTTCCCCAAGATCGACAGGAGAATAATTCGCGACAAAATTATAATTCGTCAGTGCTGCAGAAGTTCCAACCATTTTGGCTCCGCTTACGATTATCCCATCATCCCGCTCTTCCACCGTACGCACAAATACCTCTTTATTTTCATGTAGCGGTTTATTCCTGTCCATTGCCGGATTTATAATTGTATGGTTACAGAAGGGAACGTCCCTTGTGGTTTTTTCATACCATCTTTTCGCATTATCTTCAAATCCCTTATAAAAATCGCTATACGGTCCCAATGATCCTGTAAAAGCAGCTTTGTAGTCAGGGGTACGACCCATGAAACCATAGCTCAATTTTGACCATTGTGCTATCGCATCCCTTGCTTCAAGCAGCTCTGTTGCGTTCTTTGAGGCCTTGAAGAACTTATGGGTAGTATGACCTTCATCTGTCTTGGCCGTTAAAATCCGTGCAGTAACCGGATCATGGAGAGCATCATATAGTTGGGCAATTGACCTGGCGGAATTGCGGTATGCTGGGTGTGTCGTCACATCATCTACTTTATCTCCGTTCAAGAATACCGTTCTTCCATCTCGTAAACTTTCTAAATACTCTTTACCATTCATCATCGGAACATCCCCCATTCACAATCTTTCAATTTGAATTCCTAGCTTCATACTAACTAAATGTTCAAGGCATTTATCTGTTGAAACCCATCTTTTTTCTAACATTTTTTGTCTAATTATACTGAATAATCTAAATATGTTGAACTTAAACAATAAATCATATACGATATCATATATGATTAATAATAAAAACGAGGGGTGAGTGTCCATGGCAAAAGCAAGAGTGAAACTCCAAAAGTCAGATTATTCAGAAGAAATGGAAATACTGTCGAACCGCTATATATTAATGAACGGCGATAAGTATGAGGTATCACAAATCAAGTTGGATAACCCTATTTCAGGAACCGTATATGGAACATTATTAAACTATAAAGGATCATTGGAAGCATTGAAGGAAAAGGTCTACCATCCTCCTTATAATGAACCTCCTAAAGGGCCGATCCTTTATATTAAACCTAGAAACACGTTTTCGTCTTTTTCAAATCCAGTTCCCCTTCCAAACGGCATACATGAATTGGAAATCGGGGCCGCACTTGGAATAGTAATCAGTAAAACGGCCACAAGAGTCAAGAAAGAACATGCATTAGATTATATAGAAGGTTTTACGATCGCCAATGATATTAGCATTCCGCATGAGAGCGTTTTCCGTCCTGCTATCCGCCATAAAGCCCGTGATGGATTTTGCCCGATCGGTCCATGGGTCGTATCCAAGGAATCCATCTCCAACCCCGATTCTTTAGGAATTCGTGTATATATAAATGGAGAGTTAAGACAGGAAAATTCAACTTCAAATCTAATTCGCTCCATATCCCGCCTTATTGAGGATGTAACTGACTTCATGACTTTGAGTACGGGTGACGTCCTTCTAGTTGGTGTTCCAGAGAATGCACCGCTGGCAAAAGCCAATGATCATGTCAGAATAGAAATAGACGAAATCGGATATTTGGAAAATACCATCATTTCCGAGAAAAAACTATCACTGGAGGGGATTTTATGAAGAGAGCACGTGTAGCCTATGCAGGTGCCATACATTCAGCAAGTGAATATTATGGCCAGCTCCAATTGGCGGATGGCAGGATTGTCAATGAGCAGGATGTTGTCTGGCTTCCCCCTGTGGAACCACGAACTGTCTTCGCGCTTGGCTTGAATTATGCAGACCATGCGAAAGAGCTTGCTTTTAAAGCCCCGGAAGAACCCCTTGCGTTCTTAAAAGGTCCCAATACCTTTATCGGCCACCGGGGACAGACAAGACGGCCTGCTGATGCAGCTTATATGCATTATGAATGTGAACTTGCAGTCGTCGTAGGTAAAAAGGCGAAGAACATAAAAAAGGAAGAAGCCTTTAAGTATGTAAGTGGATATACGATTGCAAATGATTATGCAATACGGGATTATCTGGAGAATTACTACCGACCTAACCTAAAGGTCAAAAATCGCGATACCTGCACCCCAATTGGGCCTTGGCTTGTCGATGCCGAGGATATTCCAGATCCTTCGAATCTAGCCATAAAAACTTACGTCAACGGAAAATTGACTCAGCAAGGCAACACGAAAGACATGATTTTCGGCATTGCTGATTTAATTGAATATTTTAGCAGCTTCATGACATTGAGCCCAGGGGATATCATATTGACAGGCACACCTGAAGGATTGGCGGATACTGCAGTAGGCGATGAAATCATCACTGAAATTGAAGGTATCGGGAAACTCGTTAACACAATAGTCGGTGACGATATATTTACTGAAGGCGGGGATCGGCCGCATCTAAAAATCCATAATTAACGGAAGGGACTGATCACATGCCTCATATCATTATTGAATATACGGATAATATCAAAGATGAAATCCAGATTGACGGCTTATTAAGGAAGGTGAATGATGTACTGATATCCTATCCTTCCATCTTTCCGATTGGCGGCATTCGATCCCGGGCCATTGAATTGAAGCATTATCGTGTTGCCGATGGTACAGAGGATGATGCCTTTGTTCATGCCATACTAAAAATTGGCGCTGGACGCAAAGACAGTGATAAAACCAAAGTATGTGACCAACTTTTCGAAACGATTGAATCCCATTTGGCATCCCTCTTTTCAAAAAGATATCTAGCCCTCTCCATGGAACTTATTGAATTCAGTGATTTTGGCACATATAAAAAGAATAATATCCATGATCGATATAATTAATGAACAATATTTCAAATTTAAAGGCCTTCCTCATTATCGTGAAGGCCTTTAAATTAATATGTTTTGCCAATGCTACCGGGCTCAGTTGATTTCTGCAAGGTTTTCAGTACGGTTCAAGAACTCCTTGACACGGTCCACATATTCCTGTTTATCATAGCCGTTATATAAAGCGCTCGCCATACGGACCGGATCCCCAAAAAAGAATCTTTCGTACAGCGTTTGCCTGGATCCAAATGAACTCATGCATACATCCCATGCGAGACGATACAATTTAACCCTGTCATAGGCTCCACCATTCGCGGCTTGAAGATATTTATCCAAATCCGGTCGAAGCTCCGAATTGAAATCGGCTTCATTTGGTATCGCCATTAAGCCACTAGCTCCAAGAAGCTGCATTATTTCACTGAATCTAGGGTAAATCTTCGGATAATAATTACGGGCTATGTTTAACGGTGTGAAATCGGGTGTCATCATTCCCCACTTATCCACTTTCGCGTTTGCCTCCGAAGCTGTAATGAAAGCCTTTACCGTTTCAAGCGCTATGATGACTTCCGAGATTTTTTCCTGAACATGCTGGTATTGCCCGATATTGATGGTTTCCGCCATTAGTTGCAAAATCCCCAGAATGAACTCGGTTTTGGCGATATTCTTCGCTACCACCTGATGGGTCATATGAACAACTGCATTGCTTTCATTATAAGCCTGGTTGCAAATGCCGACATCCCCATATGCAAATACCCGATTCCAAGGAACGACTACATCATCAAAAACGATAATCGTATCCATTTCCTCAAACCTTGAACCAAGAGGATGGTCAAAATGTGATTTGCCATAGTCGAATGATTCACGACAGATGAATTTCAACCCTGGTGTATTATTTGGTATGGAGAATGCGAATGCATAAGGATTTTCTTCTTCCGATTGTTTAAGCAATGTTGAAGGGAAAACCATGATTTCATCCGTTATTCCTCCTTGTGTAGCTAATAATCTGGCTCCCTTTATAATAAGCCCTTCTGAATTCTTGCCAGCAATCCGTGCAGCGATGTAAGGGTCCGGAAGCTTTGCGGCACTAACTCCCCTATTAACCTGGGGTTGAATCAAGGTATGTGTCAACGACAAATCCTTTTCCCTGCAGAGCTCATAATAATCTTTCATATTTTTAGCAAATGCCGAATCCTGAGTGCCGAACATATCAGCTGCAGTACCGTACGCCATCATCCCACTGTTGATATAGTCAGGGGAACGTCCCATCATTCCATTATTATGCCTTGCCCATTCTTGAATCATTTTCCTCCTTTTTTCAAGGTCTTCCTTAGTCCGCGGCTGCATGAATGAAGTCCCTACTCTTTCGTTTGAAGTTGGTGAAATATAAGTCATGATGTCAGTTTTCGCGGAATCATGCTGCAAATCATATAATTCGGCCTGTGATTTCATGACCCCTTTAAAAGCTGGATGTTGACTGATCTTATCTTTTACTTGCTCTCCATTGATCCATACATTCGCCTTTGCTTTATCTACCCTATCGATATATTCTTTACCTGTTTTAGCTGGCATGCTTACATCCCCCTTTAGTATCAATCTAAATGAAGCGCTTACAATTAAATAAATTCCAAAAATTCAATTAATTCCTATAACAAAATATACCATATGTTATGATATATATATAATACTTAAAAAATTCAATATGTATATGTAAATCATATGTATGAGGTGTATATAATGGACATCCGGCAGTTAAAGTATTTTGTGACGATCGTTCAGGAAGAACAAGTAACCAAAGCCGCAAAAAAATTACATATGGCTCAACCCCCCCTTAGCCAGCAACTTAAATTAATGGAAATGGAAATCGGTGAAAAACTTTTCGATCGGAATGGAAAGAAACTTGAACTCACTGAAACTGGCAAGGTCCTATATAAAAAGGCCGAAGCTCTATTAAACCAGTTTGAAGAATCACTACTGGAAGTTAAGGAAGTCAGTAAAGGGGTACAGGGCACTCTTTCCATAGGGTCAGTAAAAACTTGCTTTTCTTACATTCCGCAAAGGATGAGGGCCTTTAGAGTAAAATACCCTGACATACGCTTCAAGTTAATGGAAGGTGATACGTTCCGTTTGACAGAAGGCTTAATAAACAGGGAAATCGAGTTGGCCATTGTACGGCTTCCAATTAACGGTAAGCAATTCTCATCGATTAACCTTCCGCCGGAAGATTTTGTGCTTGTCACCCCAAAAGATTGGGATATCCCAGACTCCATCGAATTTAAACAAATTAAGGATTATCCCCTCCTATTGCTGCATAGGGTAAGCGGACAGGGAACTTATGAACTTATAGTGGATGAGTGTTTCAGACATGGATTTGAACCGACGATTGTATGTGAATGTCCTGATGCTGCAATGATTTTATCTTTGGTGAAGGAAGGAATAGGCGCTACCATCATGCCACGAACCACATCCAAATCGTTTTCAACCCAAGGTATTAAAATAATCGAATTGATAGATTGTGAAGTACAATCGGAAGCCGCCCTTATTTGGCTCGAAGAACGCTATCTTTCCAAAGGCGCCGTCAAATTTCTAGAAACATTTTCTGAATGAATGGCCAGTTATCCTTGAATATTAGTATATTAGTTCATCTGTACCTCTTTCTAATCTTTAGTGTTTGTTTGAATTTCTTTATCCAATGAAAAGAAAAAAGCAACCTATCATTTGATGGCTGCTTTTTCAAATCCATTCATAAGTGCGATGACCTGCGCTTTATTTATAGGCATGCTTTCACATCATTCAATGTCGCAAAACCCCCTTAACATCATGACCGGTGTTGGACTTTACGAGGATTTCATTATAATCGTCTTCTGTAACCGTTTTCAACGCTGTCCTGCGGTTACCGAACAGGGCACCTAAATAGCATGCGAGGAACCCAAGCGGAATGGAAACGATTCCTGGTGAATTCAAAGGAAAAATCGGGTCACCTGTCATAATGGTGGCTCCGGGGGCCGGGTTCCAGACATTTGGACTTAGAGCCACGAGCAAAAGCGTACCAATAAGACCTGTCATCATACCGACTATCGCTCCGGTTTTATTGAATTTTTTCCAATAGATCGTAAGAAGGATTACCGGCAAATTCGAACTAGCCGCCAGTGTAAAGGCAATCGATGCCAGAAACGCTACATTGAATTCCTGCAGACCTAATGATAAAACGATCGCAAGTGCAGTAACACCAACTGATGCCCATCTAGCCATCGTCATTTGCTGTTTTTCCGTCGCCTTTCCATCTTTTAATATTTCATTATAAAAATCATGTGAAAAAGCCGTAGCACCCGTTAAAACGATTCCCGCAACAACTGCGAGTATCGTTGCAAAGGAAACGGCCGCAATAAATGCGAATAAGATGTCCCCGCCCACAAGTTTTGCCAATAAAGGTGCAGCCATGTTACCCGCTGGATTAGCGGCCATGATATTCGATGTTCCAACCAACTTCGCAGCACCGAATCCGAGAAAAATGACCATGATATGAAAAGCACCCATAATCCACATCACCCAAACAACAGACTTTCTTGCCACTCGTGCATTCGGGACAGTCAAAAAACGTATTAAAATGTGAGGTAGACCTGCCGTTCCCAGAATTAGTCCCAGTGATAAGGAAGCTGCATCCCACCCACTGGCATATTTAATACCTGCTTTCAGGTAATCTGCACCCATGGGTGTCGCCGTTTTCATATCAGTGAAAATTCCGATGAAACTAAAATTCAATTTCCACATGACGATCATGAATAATATAAACACTCCGCCTATCAGCAGGATAGCTTTAATGATCTGCACCCAGCTCGTCGCCGTCATCCCCCCAAATAGAACAAATACCAACATGACAATACCTACGATGATGACAGAAATATTATACGGGATGTCTAAAAGCAATTTAAATAAAGCACCTGCCGCAACAAGTTGCCCCAGCATGTACATGACTGATATCACCAAGGTATTAAATGCGGTCACTCCCCGGACCTGTTTATATTTAAACCTTGTAGTCACCATATCAGCCAATGTGTATTTCCCCAAGTTCCTTAAAGGTTCAGCCACTAGGAATAACACGACAAGAAATGAAACAAGTGCTCCATACATCAGGAAAAATCCATCATACCCCGTTAAGGAAAATGCCCCAATCAACCCTAAAAACGTGGAGGCCGACATAAAATCCCCGGCCAATGCAAGTCCATTTTGCCTAGCGGTCAACCCTCCCCCGGCCGTATAAAAAGAGCCTGCCGTTTTAGTTTTTTTGGAAGCGAAATACGTGATGAAAAGGGTACCTATCGACATTAGCGCAAAGAGAATAATAACTGTCCAATTCATGATTCAAAGCCCTTCTTTCTCGATGATTTCTTTTATTTGTTCATCGATTCTTTCTGATTTCCTTACATATATGCTGCAAACCCATACAGACATAACCGTAATGGAGACACCGTACACCCACGCCCAGGTTATGTCTCCTATGAAAGGGTGATCCAGGATATCTGTGTAAAAAACTAAGAAGGGCAAAAGCAGGGAATATCCCATAAAGAAAATCGTAAAAGGGATAACGAATTTCTTTTTATCGGAAAGCATATTCTGAAACTCTTTGGAGGCAACAATCTTTTCATAATCCACTAGATTAGTTTGTTCCGATTCATCAAGGTTTTTTTCCAACCGAACCATTTCTACACACCTCTTCTGATTTTTATTTTTGCAAGGACGGTACTAGTAGTGTTGAGTCTCTCCAATGTCAGCCGCTTTCTTCAATGGCACATATCCCCTCCATCCCAAAATCCAAACAAACTCATCTGCACAAAGAGGTCTAAAGCCCATTCCCTAAGCTTTCCGTACTCCTTTTGTCTAACCGTGACGCTCACAGGTAGGGCAGCAGTAAGTTCCCACTGCTGCCCTGTCCCAGACCATATCTTTTTTAGAAGGCTTGCACTTTCGTAATAGACTTGGCTCGCATATCCGTCATCTGTTTCGACTTCATTATCCTTTCACTTTTCCATTTGATATGAATCTTTTTTCCTTCCAAGGGAAGAGAATCATTGAAATGTAAGTGCCAACTCTCATGAAATGATCCGTCCATTGTTTGATAGGCAATTCCCTCATAAACATTTCCTTCGTTCTGGATTTCGATTAAATAAACTCCTGGCGGGGGTTTCAGGAATGCTTCCGATAATGTAACGATGACGTGTTGATTTTCCTTGGAATGGATTGTTCCTTGACTTTCAAAGTATGTGCCAAGGAATGACGGGATATCTGCGAACCGACCTTCTGCAATCAAGTTTCTAAGCTTAGTGGAACTTACTTTTTCATGATCAATTTCAAACTTCTTCATTTCCGTCACTTCAAAAAATCGCTTACCTTCGATTTTCAGCGTTTCCATATTCCCTTCCCCTTTATGTCCATAGCGGAAATCGAATCCAGCCACGGCATGTTTGCATTTAAATCCACATAGATAATCCTCGATAAAACCAGTAGGTGAAAGATGGGCAAATGCGGAATCGAAGTTCACGACTATCAAGGTTTCTACACCTAAATCTTGCATGATTTTTGCTTTTTGCTCTAAAGGAGTAATATATGTTTGGGGTTGAGCGTTTCCTATGATTTGCTTTGGATGCGGAAAAAATGTCATGACTGCCAATTTCAAATCTTGCTGTATGGCAATCCTTTTGGCTAGATTTATCAATTCTTGATGGCCAAGATGAACTCCGTCGAAAAATCCAAGAGCCAGCACACACGGTTCTGCTACTGCTGTATATATACTGGAAAGTGGGTGCTGAACATGAATGATATCCAAATCCATCTTCCTTCCTTTGCTTCTTGAAAGGTTACATTATAAACTCTGTAAACGGACCTTCCATAATCCAGCAGTTTCCATCAACCATTCACCCGTTCTGTTCCCTTAAATGGTGACAATTGGTCTTGGAATATGCACTAGCGCCATATCCTAATGACCAGGGGAGTCAATGTATGTTTTTAAGAACGTTCGATCATTCATCCTAAATCCCGCTTCTATATGATGAATTCAGGCTTGCTTTTTGCCAGAATCGGTTCTTTAAGAGGAACTTCTTCACCTGATATTATATCAAGTACGGCAGATGCCTCATCAAACCATGAATCCGGCGCTTTGGCTCCCCAGAATGTTTGGCGTCTTGGGTCATTCAAATCCCAATGAATTGGTTCGGTATCCGGGTCAGCTGTTAAGTAATCCCCATTGTATAATTCGATCCTGTGACCGTCCGGGTCTCTTAAATATAGGAAGAATGCATTGGATAGGCCGTGCCTTCCTGGTCCGCGTTCGATGGACTCGGCATATCCCAGTGATGCCAGTACATCACAGGCATGGATAAGTGCAAGGGGGTCAGGCAGAAAGAAGCCTACATGATGAAGTCTTGGACCGATTCCGTTCATGAATGCCTGGTCATGGACCGTTTGCTTTCTATGTAGCCACGTTGCCCATAATTTGCCCGATTCATCCACTGTGTCTTCCGAGCATGCAAAACCTAATTCTTTCACATAAAAATCATGGGCTTTTTGCACATTTGGTACACAACAATTCACATGATCGATTCTTTGGACCCTTGAACCCCTATGCATATCGAATCGTTGAAGCAATCTCTCGGCTTTATCCATTTTGCTGAAAAACTCCACTGGCAATCCTGAAATATCCTGAACTCGTAGCGACTTGCCTAGTGCATGCTGTGTTCCTTCCTGCATCCACTTCATTTTCATTCCCTTGGACAGGAAAAAAGATTCCAATTCTTCAAGGTCTTCCTCTTTTTCAACCTTGTATCCTATTGCTTCAACGCTTGGCTTTTCTGCCTTTTGCAAGATAAGCGAGTGATGATGCGCTTCCTCTAAACCACGTAAATATATGTGATCATTCGTTCTTTCCGTTTCAATGAAACCTAAAGCATCCACATAAAAGGCTCTTGATTTATCTAAATCTGTTACATTAAGTATCGTTCTCGCAACACGAATAATAGAAAAATTCATAGTATTCTCCCCTTCTTTAATGAAACACGGATTATTTTTCAGCAGAAGAAACGGCATTCCGTTTCACGTCTCCAAATTTTGGAATGTGATGTTCGCCAATTGCTACGTGGATAACTTGTGTTTCCGTATAGAATTCAAAGCTATAATGGCCACCTTCACGTCCTACCCCACTATATTTCGATCCTCCAAATGGTATCCGCAAATCCCTTACGTTTTGGGAATTCACCCAGACCATCCCGCTATCTACAGCCTGTGCAAATCTATGTCCACGTTTCATATCATTGGTCCATACATAAGCAGCGAGACCATACTTTACATCGTTAGCCATTCTCAGTACTTCCTCTTCAGTCTTGAAAGGAATGACTGCCATGACAGGCCCAAAAATCTCTTCTTGTGCTACCGTCATCTCATTTGTACAGTTCAAGAGAAGCGTCGGGGCAATATAATTCCCTTCCTTGAACGCACTCGGTATGGCACCGCTTACGATTTCCGCCCCTTCATCTTTTGCTATATCCAGATAACGGGAGACATTATTAAAATGGTTACGATGGATCAGCGGTCCGATTTCCGTTTCTGGCTCCATTGGGTTTCCAATTTTGATATTGTGAACACGTTCCTTCAACTCTGCAACGAACTGGTCTATTATCGATTCATGGACAAATAATCTGGAATTGGCTGTGCAGCGCTCCCCATTAAATGAATAAATTCCCCAAACCACAGAATCCAGGGCTTTTTCTAGATCGGCATCTTCAAAAATGACCGCTGGCGATTTACCTCCGAGTTCCATGGAAAAACGTTTCATTGTATCCGCACCATTTTTAATGATTTCAGCGCCAGTCGTCGTTTCTCCGGTAAAGGATATCAATTGGACTTCAGGATGGGCAACCAAGGACGCCCCTGCTGTTTCCCCAAAACCGTGAACGATATTGAATACGCCTTTCGGCAGACCGGATTGGTCAATGATTTGTGCCAATTTATTGGCAGTCAGTGGGGACCACTCCGCCGGTTTAAGGACACATGTATTACCTGTAGCCAGGGCGGGGGCGATCTTCCAGGTTTCTAACATGAATGGCGCATTCCAAGGAGTGATTAATCCTGCCACTCCTATCGGTTTATGGATCGTATAATTGATGAAAGTGTCATCCACTTGATACGACTCTCCTATTAGCCTGCTTTTCACCATCTCAGAATAAAAACGGAAATTCTCCGCTCCCCTTGCCGCCTGTTTTTTTGTCTGGCTAATCGGCAACCCTGTATCAAGGGATTCCAAAAAGGAAATTTCTTCTGCATTTTCTTCAATTAAATCAGCAATCCTATTAATGTACTTCAATCTTTCTTCCACTTTCATCGTTCTCCATGGGCCATTATCGAATGCAGCTCTTGCGGCAGCTACCGCTTGATCAATATCCTCTTTAAACCCTTCTGCCACATTATTGATTGCTTGATTATTAAAAGGGCTTAGATTTTCAAATGTTTTTCCTGAGATACCATCGACAAATTGACCATTGATGTAATGCTTGACATCTTGCACGGGAAAAGTTTGCATGATAAATCCTCCTTTAAAAAATAATTTTGGGAAGATGACAATAATCGATTAGATTTGTGCAATCTTCCCAATCTAGCAATTATGACTGGATTATTTGGTCAATCAACCCGTATGATTGAAGGGTTTCACGCAGTTCTTTTTCCAATGGTTCCGAAGGCGGTCCCATAGGCGGCCTTAATGCAGGATTGATTTTCCCCATCATCCCCATCGCAGCTTTTAATGGTCCTGGATTGGTTTCTTTAAACAAGACATCATTCAATGGCATTAATTTGTAATGGAGGTCAAGTGCCTTATCCACGTCACCCTCCACCCAAAGGTTATAAATTTCCGCAACTTCTTTAGGAGTGATATTTGCAGTAGCACTTATATGTCCTGCCCCTCCAATAGCCAACATTGGATAGCATAATAATTCGATGCCCGAATATAAGAGAAAATCCCTTCCGCAATTCAATAAGACACGGTTCACATGTTCGAAATCTTTATTAGATTCCTTTACACCAATAATATTTTTACAATCTTCAGCAAGACGTGCCAATGTCTTCACTTCTAAATTCGTCGCCGTTCTTCCGGGAATGTTATAAACGATAAGCGGGATATCAACAGAATCGGCTACCGTTTTAAAATGATTGTAAAGTGCCTGTTGATTCGGTTTATTGTAATAAGGAACGATGACTAAAGCAGCATCCGCGCCCATTTCCTGTGCCCTTTTTGTCAAATGCAACGTTTCTTTCTGATTGGCAGATCCAGTACCTGGTGCAACTGGAACACGGGCTTTTGCTGCTTTAATAGCCGTTTCCATCACTAATTCCCGTTCCTCAATCGTAAGTGAACTCGGCTCGCCGGTAGTACCGCAAACCGAGATTCCATGGGAACCGCTTTCAATGTGCCAGTTTACTAGATTTTCAATTGCCTTTACATCAACTTCCATCTTTTCATCAAACGGAGTGATAACGGGAGCGATGGATCCTCTTAAACGACTTTTGATTTCCTCGTACATTTTTTCTACCACCTTTTAATTATTGGAATATTCGGAATAATTTAAGTGAAAAAATCGGCTTTGCTTTTATGAATAATCGATCGACTATTATAAAACAAAGCCTAGGTCATCAAAGTGCCTGATCGTGTTTAGTTTCCGCCCTCTGCTTGAATGTGCTGATGGCATTCAGTTTATGCTTTCTCACCAATGATTCAATTTCTTCAAAAGATGCTTTTTCCTTTAGAAGCTTTATGATGCTTTCATGTTCGCGAATCGATTGGACTGCGCGTTGCGGAACCATGGTGAACATGGACTTTCTGACCCTATTCATTCTTTGTTGCGCCTGTTTAATTTCTTCCTTTAAAAAGGAATTTCCGCACTTTTCATAAATTTCCGCATGGAAACATTCGTTTAACTTACCAAACAGCTCTAATTCAAAGTTATGGAGGGCTTTTTCCATTTCTTTGTTTAAATTAATTAGATTTTCAAAATCATGATCATTCATAGTTAAAGAACTTAAGGCAGCAGCATATCCTTCAAGCAAAGATAAAACAGAAAGAGTTTCAATGTATTCGCTCTCATTAATGCTTGTAACCACCGCTCCACTATAAGGCTTATATTGAATAAGGCCATCAGATTCCAGTTGTCTGATCGCTTCCCTGACAGGAATCGGACTTAAACTAAGTTCTTTTGCCGTTTGATCGATAATGATCCGCTGTCCAGAACCATATGTTCCATCCAAAATTAATTTACGAAGGTGCTCATAAGCTATTTGCTTTTTGCTGGGGTTTTTGTTTTTCTCTTCCATATTTTCATCATATATGAAATCATATATGATTGCAATCGATTTTTATTAAAAATCATATATGATTTTTACTTTTCTTTACAAGCTTGTTTTGCCATAAATAATGACCTTTTCCTTTTCCATAGTGAAGTGAGCTAAAACGCTTATCATGTCTTCTTCCCGAAAGTGCCATATCGAAATACAAACAAAAAAACCTGCAGACCCTGATGTAGCCAGGTAGTCTGCAGGTTATTTAAAAATTATGCCATTTTTGATTTAACGAATGAATGTATTCTTTCAACTGCTGCTTCCAGCAGCTCCAATGAAGTTGCATAAGAGAGTCTGATGTTATCGGGTGCACCAAACCCTGAACCTGGAATTACAGCCACTTGAGCTTCTTCCAGCAACGCAGTCGTAAATTCCTCGACATTGCTGTACCCTGTTAATTCAACTGCACGTTTAACGTTCGGGAATAAATAAAATGCCCCTTGTGGTTTAATGCAGCTGATCCCTGGAATTTCAACCAATTTATCATATATCTTATTCAAACGGCCTTCAAATGACTGACGCATTTCTTCAACAGGCTCCTGTGTGCCTTCATAAGCGGCAATCGCACCATATTGAGCAGTTGTGGTAGGATTGGATGTGCTATGGCTTGCAAGGTTCGTCATTGCTTTAATGATGGACTCATCACCGGCTGCATAACCAATTCTCCAGCCAGTCATCGAATGCGATTTAGAAACACCATTGATGATGATCGTTTGCTTTTTCAATTCAGGTGAAATCTCTGCAATGGATGTATGTTTAGCATTTCCATAAACCAATTTTTCGTAAATTTCGTCGGAAACAATCAAGATATCATGAGCCAGGCAAACTTCCCCGATAGCTGCCAATTCTTCCTTGGAATAAAGCATGCCCGTTGGATTGCTTGGAGAGTTGATGATAACCGCTTTCGTTTTTTCGGTAATTGCTTGTTCTAATTGTTCTTTAGTGATTTTATATTGATTTTCTTCCGTACCGACTACATAAACTGGTTTACCGTCAGCAAGCTTGATTTGCTCAGGATAGCTAACCCAATATGGTATCGGAACAATGACTTCATCTTCTTCATCCAGGATAGCTTGAAACAATGTGTAAAGCGCGTGCTTTGCACCAGAGCCAACTACAATTTCAGACGGCTTGTAATCCAAGCCTTGATCACGCTTCAATTTAGCCGCAATTGCTTCTTTTAGCTTCGGCAGACCAGCGGATGGCGTGTATTTAGTTTGACCTTCATTCATGGAAAGCAGTGCTGCATCTATGATATGTTTGGGCGTATTATAGTCTGGTTCACCAGCACCCAAACCAATTATATCTAGACCTTGGGCCTTAAGTTCCTTTGCTTTTGCCGTGATGGCCAATGTTGTTGATGGCGTTAATGACTGAACGCGGTTCGCTAATTTCATTTTAATTTAATCCTCCATTCTAAATGCTTCGATAATACTTCAACCATTCCCCAGTTTTAAAATCATAATAGTCATAGTTAAAACGCTCGGATTCATCAAGATACGTTACTTCCCAAAGCGGAACGTTCTTTTCCATGCCTAGCTTAACCGAAATAATTTTTTGGGGATTAAGCTTTTCTTTGACAATGTTTAAGATTTCTTGTTTTGATTTACCATCTTTATAGTTTTCCACTACTATTTCTTTCTTCTTGTCCTCAGGAAGCCAGACTATTTTTTTAGTCCCTTTTTCTCCCTTACCAATGATTACAGAGTATGAATCCTGCCCATTATAAAGGTAAAATTCTTCCATGGTCACAAGGCCGCCCTCTTCCTTTGCCTTTTTGAAAGCTTCATTACCAGCCTCTTTTTTAGGCTGCAACGCTTTAATATATGCCCCGCTGACAAATCCGATAAAACAAAGGACCAGGATAGAAGCAATAATCAACCATTTTTTCAAAGCTGCTTTTCCTTCTTTCTATGTACGATAAATTGTAAATATCGCTTTTTCTTGATCTTGGGAATCCAGTGCCAGGCCGAACATTAAGTCATCTTTTTTCAATGTTCGATTCAAAGAATCCACAATTTTATACAGATCAGGAGAATGTTGCAACCTGACTGTTGAAATTACTTCGATTTTACTTTCCATGAAAACGCCCCTCCATTTTAATAATTTGTCAACAACCACTGGTATGAATAGGATTTGAAGGCTTTACCACCTATCACATTATACCAGCTCAAAGATTATTTTTCTTTATAAATTCTTAAAAATTCATTTTAGATTAAGAATGATTTAAAGATTCTTTAAATCCACTCTTCTATCATTTCAGCCATTTCTGTTATTGAGGCTTGGTGCCAGTCCACTTCTGGAATGGCCTTTTGAAATTCAGGTCCATATTTGGCAGTGATGATGCGGCGATCAAGAATTACCAAAATCCCTTTATCTTTTGGAGTGCGTATAAGCCTGCCGAAACCTTGCCGGAACCTTAATAGGGCTTCAGGTAATGAATACGCAGAGAAAGGATTGCGCCCTTGCTTCTCAAGAAGTTGGCATTTTGCAGCTGTCACTGGTTCATCCGGTGGCGAAAAAGGAAGCCTGACAATGATTAAACAAGATAAATCCTCGCCGGGGATATCGACGCCTTCCCATAGGCTGGTTGTCCCAAACAGGACGGCTTTCTCGAAGTTTTGGAAATTCCTGAGCAGCCTCATCCGGCTTCCGCCAGAAATCCCCTGGGCAAACAGCGTGAACTCATCCAGTACGCCACTGTCTTTGATGGAATGATAGGTTGCCCGCAGCATTTCATGCGAGGTGAATAATACCATCATTCTCCCTTTCGCTGCCTGAGCGGCAGCAATAATATGATTTGCCGCTGTTTCGGAGAATTCCTCCACCGATAAGCAATTGATATCTGGTAGATCATTTGGAACCAGTACCTTTACGAGTTCCTTATATGGAAAGGGTGAAGGTAAACTTGCTGTCTGCATTGGCTCATTCTCTAAACCGAGTTGTTCTTTAAAATACTTAAAAGAATCCTTCACCACGAGGGTTGCCGATGTCATGACCACACTCTTTTGGCGCCCGAAATAGGAATCCCATAGCCGTTTACTTCCTGCAATCGGCTGAACCGTCAAAGTCACCCCATGCTGGGGTGCTGCATTCGTATAATCAAGCCAATAAATATTTTCTTCATGCGGCTTGATGAAAAATTCATGCAAGGAGTCCCTGGTATCCTGTAAATTTCCAAGCAGCACCTCTATATCATTCAAGTGAAATAATGAATTTTTTCCTAAGGGGGACTCATTATTCAATAAAAGGGCCAATCTTTTCTCTAACTGCGTGATGATGTATCCTAATAAATCCACCAATCGCTCAGCGACCAGAATCGCTTTACCCCATCTTCCATCATCTATTTTGAATGAAAGCCGTTTCGGACTCATGGAACGTGAAAGTTTTTCCGCCTGATTGGAGATATAATAAAAAAGCTGTTCGAATTCATACGAAAAATCACTAAGCTTTTGATCTAATTCATGCGTAGACTTCCCATCCGTCAGTCCATTATTTAAGAGCATCCTGTCCAATTTATATAATAATTGCTTTTGATCTGATGTCCCTAGTCTGTTCAAAACCGTCTTCACCGAAATGTAATTAAGCCTGCTCCCAAGCTGTTTAGATGCAGCCTGTTCCAAATGGTGTGCTTCATCGAGAATCAAATACCCTTTTTTTGGAATCAAGGCGTCTTCTGTAAGCAGATCCGTCATTAAAAACGAATGGTTAGTAATGATGATATCCGCCTTGGCAGCTGTTCTTTTTGCCCGTTCAAAAAAATCCAATTCAAGCCAGGGCTGTTTTAAACCGGCGTATGTAAGACCATCACTTTGAAGCCTATTCCAAAATAACTGACCGCCGCTAGTGAGATTCAATTCATCTTTATCGCCTGTTACGGTTTCAGTGAGCCAAACCAATATCTGCATTTTCGTTAATGCCGTTTCATAATTATCTTCCTTTTCACGCAATGCCCTTTCGAACTTTGCCAAGCTCAAATAATTACTTCTCCCCTTAAGTAAAACAGCTTGAAATGTAAAGGGAAGGATTTTCTTAAGCTTAGGAACCTCGTTTTGAAGAAGTTGATCCTGTAGCTGAAGCGTATACGTCGAAACGACAACAGGTTTATGATGTTTTTTTGCAAAATAAACAGCCGGAAGCAAATAGCCTATGGATTTTCCAATACCTGTCCCAGCTTCAATGATTGCATCCTGGCTGGATTCGAAGGAATGGTGAATCATGTTCATCATATCAAGTTGTCCGCTTCTTGCTTCAAAGGCAGGGAATGCACTTTGAAGCATGGCTATTTTTTCCTCATCATCGAGCGGGAATTTCGATTCCGTGTCTTTATGATTACCTTCGTCTTCGGCCTTTTTAAATGCAAGGCCCCTATAAGTAATAAGATCAGGTGAATGGACTTCTGCTTTAGCAAGTTTGCTTGCAATGCAAGCATCTATTAATTCGGAAACCTCACTTTGTAAGGAATAAGATAATCGATATAACTGTTTAAGTGTCATGACTGGAAGGTTCATCAGCTTTTTTTTCAATTCCAACAATAATAAAGCGGTGGCATATGCATCACTATCCGCTTGATGGGGCCTGGAATGATCCAGGTTTTCTTCTTTAGCCAGCTGGTGCAGCTTATATCCATCGGATGTTGGTTTTAATATTTTCGCTAACTCTACTGTATCAAGGGTGGAACCATAAAACGGCTCAAACCCGCATCGTACTAGTTCTTCCTGTAAAAAAGATAAATCAAATAAAACATTATGGGCAACAAAACAAGCCCCTTCTATAAGCCGGGCAATATTTTCTGCAACATCTTCAAAGTCAGGTGCATTTTTTACCGTCTCGTTGCTTATTCCGGTCAATTCTTCAATAAACAAGGAAATTTCCTGTCCAGGGTGGATGAATGTCGAGTATTCATCCACAATTTGGTCGTTTTCGATGACCACGCCAGCAAATTGTATAATCCTATCTCCTTTTTTCGGAGAATTCCCTGTTGTTTCCAAATCAACCACTACATATCGTTGCATCATGAATTGTACACCTCAAACTTCGCTTTCTCCACTTCCTGATGGAATTCTCTTATCTTTTTTATACCATAATAATCGTAATAAAGGAAACAAGCCGTTCATCAAAAGACTAAAAGGGCCGGCAACTGTATGCATGATTCATGCACATGTGCCGGCCCCCCGCTTACATGATTGTAGCTGCAGGTTCGTTTGAAATCAAATCAATGATTTTGTTGTTTTCATCCATGATCGCAACTTTTGGTTTGTGCTCTCCCAGTTTATCCTCTGAAACCATTACATAAGAAATGATTATCACGATATCATCCGGCTGCACCAGTCTAGCTGCCGCTCCATTCAAACACACTACACCGCTACCCCGTTCACCCGCAATCACATACGTTTCAAGTCGTGCACCATTATTATTATTCACGATGGCGACTTTTTCGTTAGGCAGAATACCCACCGCATCAATTATGTTTTCATCAATCGTAATGCTGCCTACATAATTCAAATTAGCTTCAGTTACCCGTGCACGGTGAATTTTTCCATTCATCATCGTTCGAAACATCTCAATTCCCCCTGATTTTCATGAATTATTCTACATATAAGGTGATATTATCAATTAGTCTTGCATGCTTGAACTTTACAGCCAATGCAATGATGACGTTTCCTGCAAGCGATTCAAGTGGTTTAAGTTCCGGATATTGATAGACTTCAATATAGTCGATCACTCCACTTGTTTGGGCAGCAATATGTTCTCTTACTAAGGCCGTGACGGTTGCTGCATTTCTTTCACCTGATTCAACCGCCTCTTTGGCCTTTAATAAACTTTGGTACAGCTCTTTAGCCTCCATGCGCTCTTGATCTGATAGGTTAACATTTCGCGAGCTCTTTGCTAACCCATCTTCTTCGCGAACGGTATCTACAGCAACAAGCTGGATAGGGAAATTAAAGTCTTTGATCAGTCCATCTATCACGGCGACTTGCTGGGCATCCTTCTTACCAAAGTAAGCTCTATCAGGAAGGATGATATTGAAGAATTTCGTTAAGACCGTCGCTACACCATCAAAGTGTCCAGGCCTTTGTCTCCCGCATAAAACATCCGTCCTGCTTTGGACAACAACCTTCACAGATGGTTCTTCACCGTACATTTCGTGGACTGTTGGATAGAAGATATAATCCACTCCGCCATTTGCTGCGACATTTTCATCCCGTTCCAAATCCCGCGGATATGTTTCAAAATCCTCATTAGGTCCAAATTGCATCGGATTCACAAAAATACTCAATACCACAATATCATTTTCTTTGCGGGCCTTTTCCAAAAGGGTTGCATGCCCCTCATGTAAAAACCCCATTGTCGCTACATAGCCAATGCTTTTGTGATTGTTTTTTTCCTCTCTGAGTGCCAGTTGCAAATCAGCAGCTGATGTAAAAGTTTTCATCTTTTCCCTCCATAAAGTTCAGAAAGCTGCTCTTCCTTCATTGTAAAAGTATGTTCTTCCGACGGAAAATCTTTAGATTTCACTTCATTCACAAAGCTTGTAATCGATTGACCAATCAGTTCATTTGCATCTCCATAAACTTTTACGAATTTCGCTAGCCGGTCTACCCCATACTTGATGACATCATGGTAAACGAGGACTTGACCATCCGTTTCTGCTCCTGCCCCAATTCCAATGGTTGGAATTTCCAGGTTCCGTGTGACGAGTTCCCCCACTTGATGTGGAACACATTCAAATACTACTGCCATCGCCCCTGCCGCTTCACACTTTTTCGCATCTTCCAAGAGCTGTGCTGCACTTTCGGCATCTTTTCCTTGCACTTTATATCCGCCCAGAACTCCGACTGATTGAGGAGTCAAGCCAAGATGGGCTACAACAGGGATGCCCGCCTTCGTCAATGCTGATATTTTTTCAACAACATCATCCGCGCCCTCAAGCTTCACGGCATCCGCATGACCTTCCTGCATGATTCGGGCTGCATTCTTGAGTGTTTCATCCATAGATAGGTGATAGCTCATAAAGGGCATGTCCGTCACGACAAATGTATTTGGTGCCCCGCGTTTTACTGCCTTTGTATGATGGATCATGTCATTCACCGTAACTGGAATCGTTGATTCATATCCCAATACGACCATTCCTAAAGAATCGCCGACTAAAATCATGTCCACACCTGATTGTTCGGCTAACTTTGCTGACGGGTAATCATAAGCCGTCAGCATGACAATTTTCTCTTGATTTTGTTTCATCTTCAAAAAATCTCCGGACAATTTCATTACGTTTCCTCCTTTTGATGGAGGAGATGAAAACATCAGCGAAAACTGGTGTCTATACATTCATGCGCAAAAAAAAGACTGACTAAAAAAGTATCTGTTTCGCTACGAAAAATGGCTTAAAAAGCCAAATATCGACACAGACTTATCTTTTAGTCAATCTTTGTTTCATCAGAAGTTTCATCCCTCCGTCCCCGTCCAGTTCTCTGGATCAAGGCAGATTTTCAAATAATTTGGTATTTATGGGGGTGCAGTTCACATTAGATACTGCCCAATTGCATTATATCAAGCCAAATTAAAAATTTCTATTTAATTTTTACGAATTTGACAAAATCTACTGAATTTCAATATCTGCAGAATATATCGAGTGTACGGTTCCTTTTCCGTCTTCAAGAAGTAAAACGCCTGAATCCGTTATGCCCAATGCTTTTCCGACAATTGTGTCATTAACGGTACTGGCTTTGATAACCTGGCCAAGACTGATCGCATAACTTTCCCATAAATCCTTTATTGGCATGAAGCCTTGATCTAAATAGAGTTCGTACAAATTTTCGAGACGGAACAATGCTCGTTGAATGACCTTGGACCTTGAAACCGTCCCTCCACTTTCTATGAGAAGGGAAGAAGCCTTTTCCTGCAGTTCTTCAGGAAAATCCTCCAATTGCTGATTGATATTCATTCCAATTCCGACAATGACAGAATGGATTCTATCTGACTCCGCCTGCATCTCCGTCAGGATGCCCACCACTTTCTTGCGATTCACCAAAATATCATTCGGCCACTTTATTTGTGGCTTCAAATCAGTGGTATCCTCTATAGCCTGAGCCACAGCGACTGCTGCCAATAATGTAAGTTGCGGAGCCTCATGAATCGGGATTTTCGGTCTTAGGATCAGACTCATCCATATGCCGCTGAATTTCGGGGAATGCCAAGATCTCATTAGCCTTCCTTTTCCGGATAACTGCTCCTCGGCAACGACGAGGGTTCCCTCCTGAACGCCTTCATTTGCTAGTTGATGCGCAATTTTTTGAGTGGATTCTACAGTTTCCTGATAGTGGATCATCTTGCCGATCGTTTTTGTTTCCAAGCCAAGTTGTATTTCGCTCTCTGACACTTTTTCCGGAGCTGATATGATCCGGTAGCCTTTTTTCCTAACGGCTTCCACGTTATATCCTTCACTGCGTAGGTCTTCTATATGCTTCCAGACAGCTGTGCGCGAACAGCCAATGTATTCAGCAATTTCCTGACCGGATATGAACGCACCATCCGCTTTCGAGAGGGCTTCCATCAGCTTTGTTCTTAACTCAGATTGCATTTCACCAGCCACCTCTTAATTTCTTCTTTATCATTTCTTAATTCCTCATTCAAGACCGCTTTCAATATTTTTTCCAAGTATTCTTTGACCCATGGACCTGGCTTTTCTTGATTCCAATTCAATAAATCCGTCCCCGTAACGGCAAGATCCGACATTTGTTTAATAATAAGTTCATTGTAGCGCCGATGTGCATTCTCCTCCGCATCCGATACATTACCGCCAGTCAGGGCCGCCTTGACTTTAGCAGCTTGTACAGTTACGCCATGACCTGCCTGAAATACATCGATGGCTGATGGTTCTTTCTTCACTAGCTGTATCGTACGTTGAATGTTTCTTATCGTTTTCAATGGCAGCTTCCATGACCTCAAAGCCTTTTCCAGTTCCTGATCCTTTGTGTGAACCATGATTATAGACCATATTTCTGCCGCTTTTAGCTGATGAAGAGGCAGGTTCAGTAAGTCCATTAAATGATCTTTTTTACTGGAGAATAGAGGCAGGTATTGATATAATCCGCTTTCCAGCAAGAGTGAGAAAGCCCTTATCTTATTGGAGCCGGCCACTAGCTTCTCAAATTCAACCAGGATTCTTTCGACAGCGATTTCACTGATGATCTGGGCGTTCTCTTTAAGGGAATCAAAGGTTTCTTGATCCAGGTCAAAATCAAGTTGACTGACGAACCTTAAAGCACGCATCATTCTCAATGCATCCTCATGAAACCTTTCATGCGGGTTGCCAACCGTGATAATCCTTTTTTCTGTCAAATCACGCTTACCATTAAATGGATCGATGATCTTTCCGGTCTTGTCCATTGCCATTGCATTCATCGTAAAATCTCTTCTTTGCAAATCCTCAGTCAAAGAACGGACAAATTGTACAGAATCGGGTCTGCGAAAGTCCGAATACCCGCTTTCCGTTCTAAACGTCGTAATTTCGTATGTACCCGTATCCGTAATGACAAGCAAGGTTCCGTGGTCGATTCCAATATCAGCCGTATTAGGAAAAATCCTTTTGATTTCCTGGGGTGTTGCGGAAGTGGCCATGTCCACATCGTTTATGGGCCTGCCAAGGATATAATCCCTTACAGAGCCGCCAACGAAATAAGCCTCGTATCCAGCTTCTTCAATCACTTCAAGAATGGGTACTGATTTTAAGAATAACCGATCCATCAGCATCCCCTCCCTATTCCATGGATTTACCTTCAAGTGCTTGAATGTAGATGGCTTCATACTCTGACATGATCGTATCGGAGTGAAAATCAGTATTGGCCCTTTCCATCGCAGCTTCAGAAAAGCGTTTATGTAAAATCGGGTCGCTTAAAAGTCCAACCGCTTTTTCAGCAACCATATTGACATCTCCCAATTCACAAATATAACCAGTCTCCCCATCAACGATGACTTCAGGAATTCCTCCGATATTCGTCCCGATACAAGGAACTCCACATGCCATCGCCTCAAGCAACACAAGTCCGAAACTCTCTTTTTCCGATAACAGGAATATCAAATCACTGATTGAATATAATTCGGCAAGGTTATCCTGCTTACCAAGAAACAAGACCGAATCATCGATTCCAAGATCTTTAGCCAATTTCAATACGGTTGTCACTTCTGGCCCGTCTCCTACAAGTAGAAGCTTTGCAGGCATTTTCTTTTGAGTTAAATAAAACGCCTGGATAACGTCTTTCACTCGCTTGACCGAACGGAAATTCGAAACATGGATGATCACTTTTTCATCTTCACTGATTCCGTATTCATCCTTAAGGTAATCGGAATTAGATTTATGGTAATCTCTCTCATCAATAAAATTATAGACGGTTTTGATTTCCTTTTCCGGCGCGATTAATTCGTGCGTTTGCTGAACAAGGGAATTAGATACTCCTGTAACGACATCTGATTGCTCTATCCCGAATTTTATTAAATTGGTCAATGAGGGATCATGGCCTAATACGGTTATGTCCGTACCATGCAGTGTGGTTACGATCTTTACTTCATTACCTGACATCTGCTTTGCAAGGATCGCACAAACAGCATGTGGAATTGCATAATGAACGTGAAGGATATCTAATTTCTCCCGTTTTACGACATCCGCTATCTTGCTAGCAAGAGCCAGGTCATATGGTGGATATTGAAAAACTGAATACGAGTTCACTTCAACCTGGTGATAAAAAATATTACAGTACATCTTATTCAAGCGAAAAGGGAGGCTTGAAGAAATGAAATGTATTTCATGTCCTTTTTCTGCAAGCATCTTACCTAATTCAGTTGCTACGACACCAGAACCCCCAACTGTAGGGTAACAGGTAATTCCAATTTTTAATTTCATAAGCTTATTTTTCTCCTAACAAGTCGGCATCGATCAGTAACGGTTTTTTTGTCATGAATCCCTCCGCATAGGCGACACCCACTTCTTTACCGAACATCCGCTCCCGTGACTCTACAGTCTCGATATATCCATTAACTAGCGGTGTTTCTACAGATATTTGACTTTTTTCGAATTGGCTGCCATATGCCCTAAGGCTATCCAGCTTTTTCGATATTGTAGAAGTGATGTCCACGACGAAGTCCGGTTTGTGAAACCCATTGATCATATAATAGTACATATTTTGGACACGATGAGAATCCAGGCCTTCTTCTTCCATATACTTTCTTACTCCTGCCGAAAAAACTGCTTCCTCCACTAATTTGGCACAGTTACCATGATCCGGATGGCGATCTTCCAAAAATGGGGCAAATACAAGGGCAGGTTTATATTGCCGAATGACCGTAATGATTTGATTTATGTATTCCGCTTTCATGTATAGTCCCCGGTCGGGTAAATCAAGGGAAATCCTCGTCACCCCAAGGATTTCAGCAGCCTTATGCGCTTCCTCTTGCCGCAATGGAACGGTTCCATTGGATGACATTTCAGCTTTTGTCAAATCACAAATGACAATTTCCCTGCCTTGTTGCACATATTTAGCGATTGTGCCGCCCATACCGATTTCAACATCATCCGCATGTGCGCCAAAAGCCAGGATATCTATGTTACTTTTGTTTTTCATTTATCTCACCTTGTTTTTGCCGTAGTTTTAGCCAGTCCATATACCCATGTTTCAATCCTTGTATAAGCACTTCTGCTGTGCCCATATTTGTCGCCAAGGGAATTTCATATACATCTGATAGTCGTATAAGCGCCGATACATCAGGTTCATGAGGCTGTGATGTCAAAGGATCGCGGAAAAATAGGACCATGTCCATTTCTCCGCGTGCAATCATTGCACCTATTTCCTGATCCCCGCCAAGAGGTCCTGAATGAAAACGATGGACAGGCAGTGATACTTCTTCCATGATTCTTTTCCCGGTCGTACCTGTTGCAAATAATTCATGCTGCTCAAATACAGCTTTATAGGCTGTTACAAATTGAATGATATCTTCTTTTTTCTTATCATGGGCAATTAAGGCAATTTTCATCGTAAATCCTCCTGATCCCTATTCGATAATATTTTCCAGGCCGTATACAAGAACATCCAATTTCATGACGGTATCGACAGCAAGTTTGACTCCTGACATGAAGGACGCTCGATTAAAGGAATCATGCCGAACCGTCAATAGCTCTCCATCACTTCCGAAAAGCACCTGTTGATGGGCAACCAGTCCCGGTAGCCGTACACTGTGGATATGCATGCCATCTACATTTGCACCTCTTGCCCCCTGGATGGTTTCTTTTTCATTAGGGTGCCCCTGTTGTTTTGTTTCACGTACCGCTGCAATCATGTCTGCCGTTTTGGAAGCAGTGCCAGAAGGTGCATCCAGTTTTTGATCATGGTGCATTTCTATGATTTCTACATCAGGGAAATACTTTGCAGCCATTTGGGAAAACTTCATCATCAAAATGGCTCCAATTGCAAAGTTTGGCGCGATGATGCAACCAATGCCCTTTTCTTTTGTTAATGAATCCAGTTTCGCTAAATCTTCCTTAGTAAAACCAGTCGTTCCCACTACAGGGCGGATACCATGATTAAGTGCCGTTTCGGTATGGAACATCCCCACTTCCGGTGTGGTCAAATCGATCAATACGTCCGCCTTTATAGAAGAAAAACATTCATTTATATCCGAAAAAACCGGCGCTTCAATACCGTGAAAACCTTCTATCGCGGAGATGCTTTCCCCGTTATGCTTGCGATCTATGACAGCTGCCAATTCAAACCCTTCTGTCCTATGTACAAGCTTCACCGCTTCATTTCCCATTCTGCCACGTGGACCAGCTACAATCACTTTCACTTTACTCATCTTTACCTTCCTCCTCCATTTTCTCTTCTTTTCTTGTCCATCTATCTTTATCGCGGGTTGTAAACTTTTCCATGACCAAATCATGCGAGTTTTGAAGGTCAATCCCTAAAGAATTGGCAAAACAAATCAACACAAAAAGCATGTCCCCTAATTCCGCTTCAATCGAATTCTCTTCCTCTGTTGCCTTCTTTGGTTTTTCACCATGGTAATGATTGACTTCCCTAGCCAATTCACCAAGTTCTTCAGACAAGCGGGCGAGCATGGCTAGAGGGCTGAAATATCCTTCTTTAAATTGTCCTATGTATTGGTCGACTTCCGCTTGCATTTGTTGGATCGTCTTATGCTTTTCCATATCGTCACCCATTCTTGATTTTCGTTTTCAAACATCATACCTTCTCCATGTTAGCTAAAAGTGAAACAGAAGACAACAGATACGTTCGCGAATCAAAATTGCCCATAGTTGGTTAATTAGTTATAATAAGTAAATTGATGATATGCAAACCTTTGGAGGTATGGGACATGCTTTTGGGCTTAAAATTGAAAAATATTATATTCATCCTTTTTGGGGCTGGAATATTCGCCTTTGGCCTCGTGCATTTTAACATGCAGAACAACTTGGCCGAAGGCGGATTCACCGGTCTCACCTTGATTATATATCAACTTATCGGGATAAATCCTTCTTATTCTAATTTGATTTTGAATATTCCCTTATTTTTAATTGGGTGGAAATATTTAGGGCGCACATCTTTCTTTTATACGATTATCGGCACGGTCGGCCTCTCCGTTTGGCTTTGGATATTCGAGAGATACGAAATTGAAATCGATCTCGGAAACGATTTGATGCTGGTGGCATTGTTTGCCGGGGTTTCTGTTGGTATCGGGCTGGGCATCATCTTTCGCTACGGCGGGACAACAGGCGGAGTGGATATCATCGCCCGTTTTGCCCATCGTTACTTGGGGATGGGCATGGGACGGACCATGTTCATCTTTGATGCCGTCGTCATTGGCCTGTCCATCCTAACCTACCTTGATTACCGGCAAGCGATGTATACCCTCGTTGCCGTATTTATAGGTGCCAGAGTAATCGACTTTATGCAAGAAGGGGCCTATGCTGCTAGAGGTGCAATGATCATTAGTGATAAAAACAAGCAAATTGCTGAAAAAATCATGAATGATATGGAGCGGGGCGTAACCGTATTAAGGGGATATGGGTCCTTTACACGCAATGACCGGGAAGTACTCTACTGTGTTGTTGGTAAAAATGAACTAGTCCGCTTAAAGACTGCCATAACATCGGTGGACCCTCATGCATTTGTATCTGTAAGTGAAGTGCATGATGTATTGGGTGAGGGCTTTACCCTTGATGAAAACAAGAATCCCATTGAAAGGTAATCCTTTTATTTGTGGCATACAGATGGAATGCAATCCTTATGAATGTTGCCCTACTAACTGAATTTTATTAGCAATGTGAAGCAAATACTTTTAAAAATAAAAAAGGACCCCATCCCAAGATGGTGTCCTTTTTCAAATTAATCCTCTTCCCTCATTCCTGTATACATAAGCAGAAGACGAACTAATTCCAGAACGGCTACAAGAGCAGCAGCAACATAAGTCATCGCAGCGGCATTTAATACTTTTTTCGTTTCCCGTTCTTCATCATTCCGGATGACCCCAACGGAAACGAGTTGATCCATCGCCCGAGAGGAAGCATTAAACTCCACCGGCAGCGTGATTACTTGAAATAATACTGCAGCTGCCATAAATACGATACCCGCTATTAATAAGCCTGGGATTCTGGCTAACACCCCGATTAAAATCAAAATCCAAGATATGTTAGAGCCAAAATTAGCTACCGGTACTAATGCATGGCGGAAACGCAAGAATGCATATGCTTCTTTATCTTGAATCGCATGTCCAACTTCATGGGCTGCAACCGCTACACCGGCAACTGAATGGCCGTGATAGTTATCAGATGATAAACGCACCGTTTTATCCCTTGGGTCATAATGGTCTGAAAGCATTCCAGGTGTCTCTTCGACCCTGACATTGAACAGTCCATTTTGATCCAAGATGGCCCGCGCCGTCTCAGCACCATTCATACCAGAAGAGGCCGATACCTTTGAATATTTTTTATACGTGCTTTTCACTTTCATTTGTGCATAAATCGGGATTAAAATGATAATCGCCAAATAAATGAAATACATGGTATCCTCCTATAACTATTATTACTCTTAATTCTATGGATTGAAGGCAACCATGTCAAATATAGTGTTCTCTTCCCGTGTCTTTTTAATCATTATGCTCTTTCCTTGGTTTTTCCCTATCACCTTTATATTTTCTCCAGCCTACATATGAAAGCGTCATGATAATGATTGAGCCTGTCGATATGATGACCCACCAAAGGGAAGGATCTGTATCATCTTCCCCCATTTCATCAAAAATGGTGCTTAGTTCGTTTTGCAGCGCATCCAGTTCCTTTTGACTTTCTCCATCACTGATTACCTCAGGACGGTATTGGTTGATGTATTGGATCCTCGTGTCCAGTTGCTGCATCGTTTCTTTAGAAAGGTCGACTTTCAAGCTTGGATATATCATTTCATATTGTGATAGGAATAAGTTCAATTGGCTATTGAATGTAATTGTGTCTTGATTGATCGCGGCGTTCTTTGTTTGCTGGAAGGAATTCATCATTTGATCCTCCATCTCTGTCCAAAGGGGCTGATGGGTAGACTTGACCGCATCAACAACAAGCCGGAACTTTGTAACAGAATTAACCTTTTCGGAATCTCCCTTGTTCATATCCTTTATTGTCATCAACGCCTCATTATGAGCTACAGTGATAATTCGAAGTTCGTCCATGTCAAGAATCTGCTCTTTCGCTGTCTCTTTTAAAAACCGGTCAGAAAAAAACGTCAGCATCTTTTCCGAATCTCCATATCGCTTCAACTTGGTCATTTCCAAGGCTCTATCGGAAATGTCATCTAATTGCTCCAAACTTGAAGAGGATGCTGCATAGACAGGGAAATGTAAGACGACAAATAAAACAGCAATGGTTAATATGAATTTTTTCAACATGCTACTCGTCCCTCCTCATATCTCTACTAAAACGATATGAAAGAAAAAACATGAGTAGACCTCGTTCAACATAAAAAAGTTAACCCTGCTTTTACAAAGCTGTATTTAGAGTTAACTTTTAAGGGATGAAGGATAGGGTGATTCGCTTATTTCTATATCCAAAGTACCAGCCGACAAAAATGGAAAGTATGCTGAGCCAAAAAGTGAAATAGCCTATCGAATTCATATATACCAATAAATCACGGTATATTGGCATCATTTCAAAAACATAATCGATAATGTCATTATGTATGGTCCAAATCCCTGCCACTATCATATGCCAAGGTTTTATTCGATAAAATGGTGCATATAATACACCTTGAATCGCCATCCCCAAATGAGAAGCCATTAACATATAACCTTCCCATGGCAATGAACCTGTTGTCACCAAGGTCATCAAATTCATTACAACTGCCCATATGCCATATTTGAATAGTGTCATTATCGCCAATGCTTCCATAAGTCCGAAATTCCTTCTTAATAGGAACCCAACTAAAACAAATACAAAAAACAGGCTGGCAGTCGGGCTATCCGGTACAAATGCCAAAAAAATCGCCGGAGTGTTTTCCAATTGACTACCGTACCAATAATATCCATAGGCAGTTCCGAATATATTTATTAATAATAACAAAGCGAGCATTTGCCGATTTGCAAGCCAACTGTAAATTACATTCATTCTTTTACCCTCACTTACATTCTTATGTATACTCATTTTACAGGCCATCAACCAGAAAACCAAGTATTCATTTCAATTTCTTCTCATTAACACTTCAATTTACCAATAAAAAAGCCGACAACCGTGGTCGTCAGCTTCTTTTTGCAGCATATGAAAGAAAATCTGTTGATGGCTATATTATTTTGTCGATAAACCTGATACAAATTCAGCTAATGTTTTCAATTCTTCATCTGTACCTTTGAACATGCCAGCTGGCATGTCACCCTGGCCTTTGACTGCGATCTTAGAGATTTCTTCTGGTTTTAAACCAGTGTCAATTAAGCTTGGTGCTCCTGCTCCACCAGTTAATTCTGCTCCATGACAGCTGATACAGCCATTAGAATCCATTAATTTATACCCATCGCTCTCTTTATCAATGTCTGCACCTTCAACGATTGCTCCTTGCTTCTTGGAAGCTTCCCAATCGTGATGGGCTGCGGACTCCCATGTTAAATAGAAAACGCCGGCCATTGCCAATAACATGAAGCCTACAGCAAAAGGACGTTTCGCCGGGCTCCGCTCTGGACCACGATCTAGAAAAGGTGCCAAGAGCAATGCCCCGAAAGCCAAACCAGGTATTACCATGGACCCGATTGCATTATAAGGACCTGAAGCATAAGTATACTTAAGTAATTGGTAAAGGAATAGGAAATACCAGTCCGGCAGCGGAATGTACCCTGTATCTGTTGGATCTGCTATCCTTTCCAATGGTGACGGATGTGCGATTGTCAGGCAAAGATAACCTACAAGAAATACAGCTCCTACCATCCATTCTTTTAAAAGGAAATTAGGCCAAAATGCTTCAGTTTTCCCAGGATATTCTGAATAATCTTTCGGAATATTCGGTTTACGGTCCGCGGAGATACGCGAGTCACCTACGAATTTCATACCTTTCCCACGATGCATTGAACAATTCCCCTCCTTTATGAAAAGGTTTTTTTGGTTTTTGGTTCACCATTCTTTTATAGTGGACCTGAAATACCTTGTTTTCGGATCATCAGGAAATGAGCCGCTAGTAAAGCAAATAATGCTGCTGGCAGGAAGAATACATGAATTGCAAAGAATCGTGTCAATGTCTGTGCTCCAACGATGGTTGGATCTCCTGCTATCAATGTCTTGAGTGCCGGTCCCATCAATGGTACCGATTCGACAATTGTTAAAGTAACCTTCGTTGCGAATAGCGCTTTCATATCCCATGGCAATAAATAACCAGTCAAGCCTAATGCCAGCATGATGAAGAAAATCAATACGCCGACCATCCAGTTCAATTCACGCGGTTTTTTGTAAGCTCCCTGGAAGAAGACACGAAGAGTATGTAAAAACATCATAACGATAACTAGACTTGCTCCCCAGTGATGCATACCACGGACAATTTGACCGAAGGCAACTTCATTTTGCAAATAATAAACAGATTCCCAAGCGTTTTTAATGTCCGGGACATAGTACATCGTCAAGAACATGCCTGACAAGATTTGGATGACCGTAATAAAGAAAGTTAACCCACCAAAACAATATACGAATGCAGAAAAATGATGTGCGGGGTTAACATGTTCAGGAACCTCATGGTCAGCAATATCCCGCCATAATGGCGTAATATCTAAACGCTCGTCCACCCAGTCATATAACTTTGTTAGCAATGTTTACGCCTCCCCATGCGGTTTTAGTTGACCCAAATAAAGTATTCCGTCTTTTTCTTTCGTGTCAAAGACATCCAATGGTGAAACCGGCGGTGTCCCTTTCACATTCATCCCATCTTTCGTATACCTGCCATAATGGCAAGGACAGAAAAATTGATTCGGATTAGTCTTATCCGTATTCCAACCTACCGTACAGCCTAAATGTTTACAGATTGGAGATAAAGCAACGATCTTACCATCATCCGTTTTGTAAACCCATGCTGTATTTGTTTCTTCAGACTCATACCACCCATCGACCTGTTTAAAACTAAAGTCGACACGGGTTGGTTCGGTAGTCAGTTCACTTACCTTCTGTTTAGTTGCAACGTAATCCCCGCCTTTATCAGCTGATAATACAGGATCAATTGCAAACCTAACCATAGGCATCAACATACCGGCCGCCATAAATCCACCAACGCCAGTAAGTGTGTAATTAAGGAATTGACGTCGTGAAACATTATGCTTGCTCATGCGTTTTCCCCCCCTCTATTACTATACTGAGAGCCCAAAGGACCAATAAATAGCGACACTATAAAACTAGGACATTTCCATGATATCTCAATAATTTACCAAGGTCAATATTTGTAAAACCCAAAAGGTGGCAACAATGTGTCAAATATTGCGAAAAATCCTACTTTTTTTCATTTTTCCAATTATAAGAGAAAATATCAAGGATTTGGAGAACTTGCTGGTTAATCATTTCCCTTGCTTGTTCAATTTCAAGCCCATCGAGGGGGATGGCAGGAATCCATACTAAATTATTTTCTAATTCCCGCTCTTCCTTTTTCCACTCAAAATCCGATGTAAGAAAAAAAACATGCTCGAAATCATTTTCTTTCACTTCATTGGCCCAACGCTTTAACCGCTCAACCTTATCCATTTCATCACTTATATAATGAAATGTTGGCAATAAAAGAATTCTTCCTTTCATCTGCTTTTCAATTTCCAAGCTTAGAATGGTAAGAAATTCATTCATTGAGCCCGATTGCTTCATTTGACCTTTAAAAGATAGGGGAACCAAAGGAATCAAAACGGTATCCACATACTCTTTTGACTGCATATACATGTCAAGATCTTTTGCTGTCCACTTCATGTCTACTTCACTCCCGATTTTTTGAATCAACTCCTTTTCATTTTACCATTATTTTTATAACATATTTACCATATACCCATAGTCTTTACAGAAATGTGGATTTTATCAATGTTTTATAAAAAATAAAAACCTTTCCTGATTACGGAAAGGTCAATTTATTTTATCCAAGTACTTTTAATTGATTCAATTGTTCTGTTAAGTTCTTAAATGCTTGTTCATCATGCTTATCAAGTGCTTCATCGATTTCCTTAAGCAGTCGATCCCTTTGAAAATACAACATGCTTCTTTCTAAAAATTGTTCAGCCAGCAGCTGATCTTTTTCATTCGATGCAGTTGATTTCGGCATGAAGGGATTGTGCTCGAGTACCGCTGCATACTGATAGGAAGAGTAAGACGATTTAAAATTGAGCTGAATATAAATGTCTTCATCCCGATTTAAACGGATATCATGAAAAGATTTCTCTGCATCGGTCGTCATGATATTGGACTTATAGAACCTGAAAGGGACTTCATCCACACAATGTGTCGACATGATCAGTCCACGTGGGCAATATTGTGCATTTTCTACAAAATGAACCTTTTTCATTAGTTGATCATGACTCATTAAGTAATTCAATATCCATACGCATTCTCTTCGTTTCAATTGATAATGATTTAAAAACCACCGAATAAAATCCTTCTTCTCATTCACAGAAACAGGGGCAGCCACCATGAATTCCCTCCTCTGTCTTGATTTAGTTTTGTTTCACTTATCTACATTTCATCCGTGCTTTCACCTAGCCGCTCCAAAATCATTGCATACTCATCATTCGCCGGGTTCATCTCAAGCAGCTTATTAAATACTTCTCTAGATGTGGCTCTGTCTCCTTCTTCAATTAAAAAGAAACCATAATCTTCAAGGAAATCTTGATTGTTCTTGAATGAATTATATGCTTTATGATAGCTGGTTAATGACTCTTTAAATTGCTCGGTTTGCTGATAAGATACAGCAGCTATCCATTCAAACTGCGGATCATCCTCTCCATATCGCCTTACTTCACCAATACACTCCAATACATCTTCATACCTTTCGTGGTGCATATACAGTTTCAATAGGGTGAGTGCAGCTTCCAGGTATCCCGGATCAATGGCAAGTGCTTCTTTAAATAGATTTTCCGCCTCTTCATCAAGCCCGCTTTTCAAGGCTATTTTTCCACCGAAGAAGTAAAGTTCCTTATTGAATTCATCAGCCTTGATTCCTTCTTTGACCGTTTTCAAGGCATTTTCCAGATCTTCAAGATGTTCATAACTCTTTGCCAGGTACAAATATAGAGAATGGTATTCATGATCTAATTCTTTCAGTTCAATAAACTTTCGTACGGCTGTCTCATAAAGGCCTGCCTGAAAAGCTGTAAATGCATATTCAAATAGGGTATTGATTTCAAGTCCATCCTGTAAGGCCTTTTCAAAGTGCGGAAGGGCCTCCTCGAACTTCCCTGAACTGCTTAATGCTTCAGCAAGCCTCTGATTGACATTAACACCAGCGATTTCTTGTTCATGTTCCAAAACCTTTATGTAATTTGCAATGGCTTCCTGATCCCTTCCTTGATGAAAGAACAGTTCAGCTAGTGCAAAATCAATGATGATCTCATCTGGAAGCATTTCCTTGGCTTGCTGTAATTTCCGTTCGCTGACCTCATCCATCCCCTGTAATTGATAAAGGTCTGCTTCCAAAAGCAAAGCACTTGGATATACTTCATCATCTGCACTTACTTTTTCAAGCATCAGCATCGCTTCATCTTCCTGGTCCATATCAATAAGGATTTCCGCCAACGAAACAATCAATTCTCCTTCATTGGGATAGAGTTGCAGCAGATGTTCAAAAAGATCCTTTGCCTCCTCCGCAAAACCAAGCTGGAGCATTTCTTCGGCCAGCAACAATATGTCCTCTGCTGACTCTGATGATTTAATTCGATTTATATGTTTAAGAGCTTCTGTTAATTCCCCTTTTTTTAAATGCTGTATAACTTGTTCCACTGTATTCATTGTTGAATCCTTCCTTTTGCATGATAGACTTGGTCCCTAGTCATACACACTCACGCCATAATGTAACATATTCTTCCATTAAGAACAAAATACCATGTAATCGCGAGATGCATAGTAAACAGTATTCATTAGTTTACCATACTGTAGCCCTGTATTCCATTGATGAAGTCCCCTCCCATTCTCATTAAAAAAAGGTTACTAGTTAATTCTCCACGCTACGGTAAATCTCCTTTTTGATCATGAACCCCTTTTTCATTATTTTCATGACCATACAGGTAAAAAAAGCCCGGATGTTAGCGCTTTCAACACTTTTAAGCATTTAAAAAAGTTTACAGACCAAATAAGGTATGTAAACTTTTTTTATATTTACTTTATCAATTGGCTCAAATGCCCAAAAAATTGTGGATATGATACATCTATGGCATCAGGGTCAGCAAGTTCCACTTCCCCATCCGTTATCAAAGCCGCTACAGCGAGCATCATCCCGATACGATGATCTCCATGGCTTGTAACCATACCTCCATTAAGGGCTTTACGTCCTTTGATGATCAATCCGTCTGCTGTCGGGGTTATATCTGCCCCAAGGATGGAGAGCTCATTTGCAACAGTATCAATTCGATTCGTCTCTTTCACTTTAAGTTCTGCTGCATCCTTGATTGTCGTTATCCCTTCAGCCTGTGTTGCCAGAAGTGCAATTACCGGTATTTCATCGATGAGGCGGGGAATTAGATCACCGCTGATGGTCGTCCCTTTTAGTCGGGAGCTTCTGACAGTGATGTCTCCTGCAGGTTCACCCTCGCTCGTCTTCTTCTCTATCGTAATATCCGCCCCCATCGATTTCATGACTTCGATGATTCCAGTCCTTGTCGAATTAAGGCCCACATTCTTTAACACCACTTCACTATTTTCCGTAATCGCTGCAGCCACCATGAAGAAAGCCGCCGAAGAAATATCACCCGGCACATGGATGGCGGTCCCTTTGAAGACTTGGTTTCCGCTTACTTTAATCGTTTGACCGTCCTTTTCGATTTTCCCGCCAAACTCTTGGATCATTCGTTCTGTATGATCACGGGTCTCTTCCGGTTCGATAATGATCGTTTCACCTTCTGCCTGTAAACCAGCCAAGATTATCGCTGATTTTACCTGCGCACTTGCTACAGGCAATTCATAGCGAAACCCTTTTAATTTGCCACCTCTTATGAAGAGCGGGGTGTATTCGGCTCCTTTTCGGCCATCAATGACTGCTCCCATCTGACGAAGAGGGTTGACTACCCGGGTCATTGGACGTTTGGCTATCGATTCATCACCTGCCAAAACGGCCGAAAATTTCTGTCCTGCCAAAATGCCCATCATTAACCTGATCGTCGTACCAGAATTTCCGACATCCAGTACAGATTCAGGTTCCTTCAATCCATTAAAACCTTTGCCTTCAATTTTAACGTTCTGGCCATCTTGTTCAATATGGACTCCAAGCTGCTTAAAACAGGAAATCGTACTTAAACAATCGGCTCCTGGAAGAAAATTAGTGACTGTCGTTTCCCCTTCGGCTAGTGCTCCGAACATTATCGAACGATGGGAGATCGACTTATCTCCAGGTATGGCAATCGAACCACGTAATGTCTGGATGTTCGTTTGTAATTTTTTTGTATTCATAAAACCATCCTTTCCTATCAATATTATGCCAGGATCGTTTCATAATCTGTATGTCTAGAAATACACTCCGCAGCTTTTATGCGATCAACGTCCGTTTGAAAGCTGATGACCAGCACACCGTATATCTCTTCCCTGGTTTCAATGATCCTTATGTTTGTAATGCTGATACCTTCTTGAGCCAAATATCCGGTAATCTCAGAAATTATTCCGGCATAATCCGGTATATCGATATATAAATCATAAAACGCTGGTATGGCGCCTTTTGCATGTGTTGGCAAATCATCCCTGAAAATCTTGGCATCGGTAAAGAATCGAAGGATTTCTTCACTATCTTCATTCGCAACCAGACCTTTTATATGCTCCATTTCATTCAGCCAATCATTCATTAATTCAAGTAGCACATCCCGGTTATGTAACAAAATGTCACGCCACATTTCCGGACTGCTTGAAGCAATTCTTGTAATATCTCGGAATCCGCCTGCTGCAAGCCTTGAAATCAACTTGTTTTCCTTACTGTAATTTTCTGCCTGTTTAACGAGCCCCGATGCGACAATATGCGGAAAATGACTAATGACCCCAGTCAGCTTATCATGCATGGCAGGACTCACAACCAGAAAGTTAGCTCTTGTCCCTTGCAGCCACCCTTTCAGCTGCTCAACTTTTTCTTCTTCAATGGAATCTCCGGGAGTAAGCAAATAAAATGCATGTTCGAATAAATGCAATTTGGCTGCCCCAGCGCCGCTTTTATGGGAACCAGCCATAGGGTGCCCCCCGATGAAGGCCACCCCTTTATCTATCAATGGTTTTGCTGCCTTAACGACTGTATCCTTCGTACTTCCTGCATCCGATATGAGGACATCACTTTTTAACTCCATATCGGCCAATTGAGCTAAAATCTTCACGGTTTCATTGACAGGCACAGCAAGTAGAATTAAATCAGCTTCACGTGCTCCCGCTTCCAAAGATGATACAGAATCATCAATGATTCCCAATAGCATCGAAAGTTGAATATTCTTTTCACTTAGGTCCGTACCAACAATCACAGCTTCAGGATGTGCATGGCGTACAGCCATGGCCAGTGATCCGCCAATTAGACCTAGACCTATTACAAAAACCTTACCCTTCACTCTTCTCTCCCCCGCATCTTTTATGCTCCTCTAGGTTTGATGAAACGTTAAAGCAGCGAATCAGAAGGTGCCTCAACTTCATTCAAAAAAGTCTTAATAGCATTAATCATTCCTTCATTTTCTTCAGTTGAACCAATCGTTACCCTCAGGCTGTTAGGAAAACCGAAAGATTTCCCCGACCTTGCGATGTACCCGCGCTCAAGCAAATATTGAAACACCACATCGGCATCCTGTTTAAAATGGATAAAGATGAAATTACCTTGTGACGGGTAATAAGCTAAATTTTCCTTATTGCAAAATTCATAGTACCGCTTGAGCCCTTTTTGATTTTCTTCCTTGCATTTTTCAATGAAGGCTTGATCCTCCAAAGCGACGATAGCAATATTCTGTGCGAATGTGTTCACATTGAATGGTTCCCGGGATGGATCTAGTTTCTGAATAATATCCTCATCCGCCAAACCGTACCCTACCCTAAAACTGGCAAGTCCATAAATTTTTGAGAATGTCCGGAGTATGATCAAATTTTTATATTTATTAATCCATTGATTCGTTCTCGGGTAATCCTCAGCCGTTGCATATTCACAATAAGCTTCATCCAAAACGATAAGAACATCTTCCGGCACTTTTTCGATGAACGATACTAAGTCATGTTCCGAAATGTATTTACCAGTTGGATTATTTGGTGTACAAAGCCAGACTACCGCCGTTTTTTCATCTATTACTTTAAGCATTCCTTCTAGATCGTGAGCACCGTCAATATGAGGAACTTCCCTGATTTCCGCACCTTCTAACGTGGCATTATGGCGATACTGCGAAAAAGTGCCTGTTGCCATGACCGTATTCTTTCCAGCTCCCAATAGACTCCTGGAGATGATTTGAATGTTCTCATCAGATCCATTCCCAAAAATAAGCTGAGTTTCTTTCACACCTGTATGTTTTGCAACAGCTTCCCTAAGCATCGTTGCATATCCATCCGGATAGATGGCAAACGAATGGGTTGAATTCCTAACGGATTCCTTGACCTTTTCCGAACAGCCAAAAGGATTTTCATTTGAAGCTAATTTCGTGATTTTTTCCAGCCCGTATAATTTTTTCACTTCATCAGTGGATTTTCCCGGTTGATAAGACTTCAAGGAAAGGACCGCTTCATTCCATTTCATGTCAATCACCTCTATATATTTTTATCACTTTAAAGTAAGAAAGTGCGAGAATAGTATATCATATTCATAGATTTAAAATCATCTTATATCTGCTTTGTCAAATCTGGCCGTAATACCGTAGCCCCTGCCTGGTATACATGATGTATCTCTTTTTGAGATTTCGTCGTATTTACGTGGATCATGACCCGGATGCAAAATGGCAAGGAATTGCTCACCGGTATTTCTTTCATGCATGTAACCGGTACATAAGTCCAGCCTTCGAATTTCCTCAAGGCTTTGGCAGGGAAGACAGAACGAATCTCTTCCGTCGCAGAAAAAAATACAGAAGCTACCATATCGGGATCAATCTCGTTAACCTGAATGATCTCTACCATCAACTTTTCGGCAGCTGAAATCACTTCCATTTCTGTGTCTCTCTCTACTGTAGTGGCACCCCTTATTCCTCTTATCACACATAGTCCCCCTTCTTCAGAACTCTATATCATATCAGCCATTTCCTCTATCAGCTCAGAGTCGGCTAAATCCATTAATAGCGGTGACCCCACTTCGTTTAGCAGAACAAAGGTAGCTGCATCATTGACCGATTTTTTGTCTGTTTTCATTAAATCAAGCAGCATTGCATGTTCAAGTCGGGTTGGAATGGTTATTTGATAACCTAAAGAAGAAACCCAGCCAATAAACTCATCTAGCTTAAAATCGAGATCCACTTTCTTTCTGCTTAATTTAAGAGCATATACCATCCCGATTAAAATTGATTCCCCGTGCGTAAAGTTTCCGTATCCCATTGAACTTTCCACTGCATGTCCAAGCGTATGACCAAAATTCAAAAAGGCACGAATGCCATTTTCCTTCTCATCCTCTTCGACAATTTTAGCTTTAATGCCAATTCCTTTTGTAATCATTGTCAGGAATTGCTCATCCGTTATATTATTTAAATCAATAATATTCGACTTTAACCATAGATAAAATTCATTATCTGCTATCAAGGAATGTTTAATGACTTCCGCAAAACCTGACCTTAATTCTTTAAGAGGCAGAGTTTTAAGAAATTCAAGATCATAAATGACCGCTTCAGGCTGATGAAAGGCCCCAATCATATTTTTCCCTAGCGGGTGATTGATGGCAACTTTACCGCCCACTGCACTATCATGGGCGAGCATAGTCGTCGGAACCTGTATAAATGGAATCCCTCTCATAAAAGTGGCCGCGACGAATCCAGCCAAGTCACCGACTGCACCACCGCCAAGGGCGATAATCAATGACTTGCGATTAATCTGATGGGATAAGCAGAAGCTTTGGCATTCATAAAACACATCGAAAGTTTTAGCATGCTCCCCTTCTGGCACTACATGATGCAGGACCGGTTTTCCGGTCTTGATCAGGGCGTTTTTCACAGTCTCCAAATGAAGTGCCGCCACTTTCTCATCAGTTATGATCAGAATCTTGTTTAGGTGATTTAATTCATGTGTTATTAATTCTGGCAATTCATTTATTGCCTTCTTGCCAATTAAAACCGGATATTGCTTGGAAGCCGTTTTTATTTGGATGGATTCCATGATTTAAAACCCCTTTACTTCTTCCCGATATGATCTCATGTATTCTGCTAATTGCTCATACCGATCTGAAGGGAATTGATCAACGATGGCAGCCGCCAGCTCCCATGCCACTACCGCCTCAGCAACTACTGCTGCTGCAGGAACCGCACAACTATCGGAACGTTCGACACTTGCTTCAAACACTTCCTTCGTATCAATATCAACACTTTTCAAAGGTTTATATAAAGTCGGGATCGGCTTCATCACACCGCGTACAACTATCGGCATTCCAGTTGTCATACCGCCTTCAAAACCGCCAAGGCGATTGGTTTTACGGTAATAACCCTGACCTTCGTCCCATGCGATTTCATCATGGACATCACTGCCGAATAGATGGGCCGCTTCAAAGCCAAGACCTATTTCCACACCTTTAAATGCATTGATGCTCATTATCGCTGCGGCTAGTTTTGCATCAAGCTTACGGTCATAATGCACATAACTTCCCACACCCACCGGCATTCCTTCTACAATGACTTCAACGATTCCGCCAATGGAATCTCCTTTTTGTTTCGCTTCATCAATTGCATCCTTCATTTGCTGCTCTACGTTTTTGTCAAAACATCTAACAGAAGATTCTTCCGTTACTTGTTGCAATTGCTGAATCGTTTCGTATTTTGGCGGTTCTGCCTTCACTCCGCCAATTTCCAAAACATGCGATGCCACTTCTATCCCCAATAATGACAATAGCTTTTTAGCGACAGCACCTGCTGCCACCCTTACTGTCGTTTCACGGGCTGAAGAGCGTTCCAGAACATTTCTCAAATCGCGGTGCCCATATTTAATCCCGCCGTTCAAGTCGGCATGACCAGGACGAGGCCGGGTGATTTTACGTTTAATTTCTTCAGCTTCCTCTTCTGAAAGCCCTTCACTTCCCATAATCTTTGTCCAATGCTTCCAGTCATCGTTCTCAACCACCAAAGCAACCGGTGAACCGAGTGTGTAGCCATGTCGGATTCCCGAAGAAATAAATGCCTGATCTTTCTCGATCTGCATCCTTCTTCCACGTCCATGCCCTTTTTGCCGGCGCCCTAATTCTTGATTAATATCCTCATTCGAAATCGGCATTCCTGCCGGTAATCCTTCAATGATAGTAGTCAGTTGCGGACCATGTGATTCTCCCGCTGTTAAATATCTCATCTTCCAGCCCCCTTTTAGCACTTTAAAGTGTATATGTATCAATATACCACAATTTTATGAAATGTGGGTATATGTAAAACGTAAAAACCATATTGTTTGAATTTAATCACTTTTCTCTCTATTTTACAAGTACTTAAACATTTTCGATATAGTTTAATCTTTCAAATTTGAGTTCTACTGGATTTGCTATTACACGACAAACGAAAAGGGACTGAATGCTCATGTACAGAATCAGTCCCTTTTTATCCAAAGTATTTACTTTTTCTTATAAAAAAATGTGTCGACCGTTTCAAATTGATATTTTCCTGGGGTGAATATTTGCTCTGTACTTCCTACAAAAAAGACCCCGCCGCTTTTTAGTGATGCACTGAATTTTTCATATAATAAATTTTTGGCTTCTTCAGTGAAATAAATTAAAACATTGCGGCAAATGATTAAATCGAATCCCAGTTCGAACCGGTCAGCGAGAAGGTTTTGCTTTTTAAATGTCACCCTACTCTTGATTTCATCATCGACACGATAAAACTCCGCCTTTTTTTCAAAGTATTTCCTTTTGATTTCTTCAGGTACTTCATTTAAGGAACGTTCAGGATACATCCCCAATTTTGCTCGCGCCAATACATTTTCATCCAGATCCGTCGCCAATATCTCTATCTGGCTAAGTGGAACCAGATTGGATAATATCATTGCAATCGTATATGGTTCCTCGCCAGTTGAACAGGCTGCACTCCAAATTTTCAACTTTTTTTTGCTTGCTAATAATCCAGGAAGGATTTTCCGCTCCAACACTTCCCATCTTTTCGCATTTCTATAAAATTCGGAAACATTGATTGTCATTCTATCCAAAAATTCATTTAAAACTCCGGGATTGGTTTGAATGTCTTTAAAGTATTCACGAAAGGAATGATACCCTCTTTTTTCATATAGATTTGTTAGTCGCCTTTTCATTTGCCCTTCCTTATATAATGCCAAATCAATGCCTGTCAACATTTTGATATTACGAATAAACTCTTCATATTCTTGAGGCATTCCTACGACTCCCCTGCACATAATTATTTTAAGTGGTCCTTCCCTTTATATATCGGAGAGTGCCATATTTTCTTTAAACTAACCTTGCCGGGAAACTAAATAAGCAATACAAAAAAAAGCGGGCTCCATCGCATAATGACGATGGAACCCGCTTTTTATAGAGTGATCGTATTAATTAATAAACCCACTCGCTTACAAGTTTAGAATACTCAACAATTTCTTCTTCTTTGAAGAATAAACCGATTTCACGTACAGCGCTTTCAGCTGAATCAGATCCGTGAATGATGTTTTTGCCGACAGTTACGGCAAAATCGCCACGAATTGTTGCTGCTGCTGCATCTTTAGGGTTAGTCGCACCCATCATTTGACGTGCAGTAGCGATTACGTTTTCACCTTCCCAAACCATTGCGAAGACAGGACCTGAAGTAATGAAGTCCACTAATTCGCCAAAGAAAGGACGTTCTTTGTGCTCACCATAATGTTGCTCGGCCAATTCTTGAGAAATTACCATTAATTTTGCTCCTGCAAGAAGGAAGCCTTTCTTTTCAAAACGGGAAACGATTTCACCGATTAGATTGCGTTGAACGCCGTCAGGCTTAACCATTAAAAATGTTCTTTCCATGAATGTCACTCCTAATATGTATCATTGTTATTTGCCTATATAAGGCAATACTTTTAGAATATTACCATTGTTTGATGAGTTTCGCAACTCCCATTATCAAAACTTTCTTTTTCCGATATTTTTCGCGATGTCCGATAAAGTTTTTCTAGCTTTAATGGCAGGAAGGCCTTTCAATTCAGTAAAAGCCTTTTCTAAATACATATCACTGATCCTCGCTGCCTGTTCAATGGCACCGGAAGTTTTTATCGCATTGATTATATGGGACATTTCGTCTTTTGGCGTATCTTCCCGAACTGTTTCGATAAGCTTTTTTAACTTGGGATCTTCCATAGCAATCAAAACGGGCAAAGTGATATTACCTTGAATCAAATCACTGCCGGCTGGTTTCCCAAGCTCTTCTTCCGAAGCCGTAAAATCCAATATATCATCGGTGATTTGATAGGACATACCGACATAATATCCGAATTTAAATAGCTTTTGATGAACCCGTTCTTCAACACCTGCTGAAATGGCTCCCAACTGGCAGCTGGATGCAATGAGCAATGCCGTTTTCCGTTTGATCCTTCTAAAGTAAATCCGCCAATTCTGTTCGAAATTGTACTTATCTTTTATTTGTTCAATTTCCCCAAGACATAGTTCAACCATAGTATCTGCGAGAATTTGATGCGCAAGCGGAGACTCGATAACCGCCATCATTTCCAGTGCACGAGCAAAAATGAAGTCGCCTGTGTACATGGCGACACGATTATCCCATTTTGACTTAATGGTAGCCGATCCCCTGCGTAAATCCGCATCATCCACAACATCATCATGTACAAGGGAGGCCGTATGGATGAGTTCCAAAGTCGCTGCGACATGCTTTACGACATGAATATCATAGTTGCCAAACTTCGCACCCAATAGGACGAATACCGGACGGATCCGTTTTCCACCGGATTGCAGTAAATGCAGGGAAGCTTCCCTTAAAACCGAGGAATCCGCTTCAATTGCGGCTTCCAGTTCTTTTTCTATTAATTGCAAATCTGCATTCAAAAATGAATACATCATTTTAAATTTCATACATTCCACCCAGCTTTGTCCATTGCTATTCTGCTTATTTTGAAGGCTTGTACCCGAAATGTGTTGCTGCTACCCCACCGAAATGGGCCTTATAACTGACATTTTCCATTCCTGCCTGCTTAAACATGTTTTCAAGCTTTTTCATGCCTGGGAAATCCCGGGCTGATTCCTGCAGCCATGAGTATTCACTATAGCTTTTTGCGAATAATTTGCCGAACATGGGCATAATGAAACGGAAATAAAAATAATAGCCCTGTTTAAAGCCTAGCATCGTTGGCTGTGATGTATCCAGGCAAACGACCATTCCACCCGGCTTGGCTACACGGTTTAACTCTTTAAGCACTTTCATGTAATCAGGGACATTCCGCAGCCCGAAACCGATCGTGACATAGTCAAAGCTATTATCCTCAAAAGGAAGTTCCATTGCATTCCCATGCATTAGGGAAACTTGATCTAGATTGAGTTCATTCACCTTTTGTTCGCCGATTTTCAGCATGTTCTTACTAAAATCCAGACCAACAACCTTTCCTTCTGGTCCTACTTCATTAGCAAGGGCAATGGTCCAGTCCGCTGTTCCACAGCATACATCCAGTGCATGGGCGCCTTTTGGGACATTCATGATGGCCATTGTAGCCTTCCGCCATTTAAGATGCTGTTTAAAGCTGATGAGGGAATTCATCTTGTCATAATTTCCGTAGATCTTTTCAAAGACATGATGAACTTTTTGCTCTTTAGACTGCTCCATGATTCACCCTTCTTTCACATATGAATTTGCTATACTCTCTGTTTGTTCCAAGATGGCCTTCACTCTTTCCAGTAGCTCATCATCCAACTTTGCAAGCTTCCGCATCGAGCGCTCTACGGATTGCCTTGCATCCCACAGGCACTTGTCGAATTGGGTGCGTACCTGTTCTTCTTTTATGGAAACTTCCCCACCAATCGAGTCATCAAAAGTCATTTCCCTTAGGACATCAAAAACTATCGATTGACCCGACTTCATATAACTGCACTTCTCGGCATGCAACCGTTTTAAAAGCAGCAGATCTTCCGATAGTTCCATCCAGGCAGGCTCACTATAATAATCCCCCAGTTTATGAATCAGCGAAGCCTCGATCGCTTTTATCGTCATTAAAAGCGTTGGTACATCATTAATGGACCCTTGTTGGTAAAGGATGATTTTATTATCATTTATTTTTTTTATCGCGCTTGAAAGTATACGGATCATATCAACATTACCTACACTGGCAAGCCCTTGATAATATAAGCCGCTATAGTAATCTCCGGCAAGCACTTGTAATTGACGATTTTTCAATACCTCGGGCGACTCGATTCCTTCACCCGAATTCGAGACGATTTCATGGGTATCCAGAGCTATTTGCACTAACATGGTTGAACTGATATATTGATTCCGTTTTTCGCTTGTAACGTCCAAATCGTTAAACAATCCCCAAAGCAATATCAGTTTATCTTCGTCCAAGCTTGGCTTTTGTATATACTTCAATAAATATGGATGTTGAGCTTTCGTTTCTATTAATCGTTTTAATTGCCTTATGTCGTCCGTAATGTTTAACAATTGAGATCACCCTTGCATCCCCGAAAGATAATTTTTTTTATACATATTGGTTTCTGTCTGTGTAAAATACACATTATTATACCATAAAAACAATCAGATGAAATGGTCAACGTTTATAAAATGAAACTTCCAAAAATAAGGAAACCATCGTCTTTTGCCCTTCAAAAAATGGATGCGGGAAATTTACAGCTTGTTAAACCCGATAATCAGATGATTGATTTACTAATTAACCAAGCAATGAGAAGCTATCATTTGTCAGGAGAATTCTTTTTGGAATCACTTTCTATCTCTCCGAATGGAGTATAGACCTTTGCATGGCCCCTGATTTTAATTGCCGAGGTATGTTCCGTGAATTGTGCAATCATCACCTCTCCTGAGTCAAGTTTTTCGGAGTGATGAAACTTGGTGTCCGTTCCCCTTGTCAACCCGATGACATTCACACTATCCTCAATGGCTTTGATTACGACAAAATCATTCAGAATCTTTTTTTCATTCATTTTTTCCTGCCCCCATGTCCTTAGTCTTTAATGAATGCCAGCACTTCAGCTCTAGTACGGTGATCCTTCGCAAACGTTCCCCTTACAGCTGAAGTCACTGTTTTAGATCCGGGTTTTTTTACACCGCGCATGGTCATGCACATATGTTCAGCCTCTACTACAACCATTACACCATGAGGCTCGAGCTTTTCCATTATCGAGTCAGCAACTGTAGAAGTGATGCGCTCTTGAAGTTGCGGACGCTTCGATACAGCCTCAACCGCCCGTGCCAATTTACTTAAGCCAGTCACTTTTCCGTTTTTCGGTATATATGCTACATGGGCTTTCCCGTAAAAAGGGACTAAATGATGTTCACATACTGAGTAAAACGGAATATCCTTTACAAGTACGAGTTCTTCATGGTCCTCCCCAAAAACAGTATCGAAATATTCCTTTGGATCTTGATTAAGTCCAGAAAAAATTTCTTCATACATTCTGGCTACACGGCTAGGAGTATCCAGCAGTCCTTCCCTCGTTGGGTCTTCCCCTACAGCCTCAAGAAGCATTTTAACTGCTTCTTCTAATTTGGCATGATCAACATTAGCCATTTTTTGTACCTCCTAAAAAATCAATAATATTATGTATTCAGATAAAAAATCCAAGGCGTTGCACCCGGATATCCATAATTGCAATTATTAAAGCGACTCTTCCCCCATACATTGGCGCCATTTAAAGGCAGTTTCGCCGGAAGCGGTATTCGGATGGTCATTTCCTTGTGACGGATTTACCATCTGCAGCGTTTCGAAAATATTCACTGTCTTTTATATTATCACAGATGGAAATTAAGAAGCAAAAAAAGGACCGCGTTTTCACGCGGCCCTTTTCGGTTAAGCACCCGTATGTAATGGTAGAATTACTTCACTGCATCTTTCAGCGCTTTACCGGGTTTGAAAGCTGGCACTTTGCTAGCTGCAATTTCGATTTCGTCACCAGTTTGTGGGTTACGGCCTTTACGAGCCGCACGTTCACGAACTTCAAAGTTACCAAAACCTATCAATTGGACTTTATCACCGTTTTTTAGAGCTTCTAAGATTGTATCAAAAACAGCATCAACAGCTTTTGTAGCGTCTTTCTTAGAAATTTCAGTTGCTGTAACAACTTCATTAATTAATTCTGTTTTGTTCATGCCATTCACCTCCTCCCAAAAGGGATCTTTATAAAAAATCATTATTACAACACTATAATAGTGATTTGATATTAGTTTCGGTCAAAAAATTTTCATTCCCTGACAATCATGGATTACCAAGCCCGATTAATTTCCAAATAATTCATCCAGAAATTTATAAATAGGTTGAAATCGCTGTTATAACGCGTTTTCTGTATGTAGATTATCACAAATCCTATTAGCTTAGCAAGGGAATTCAAAAAATAATGGGAATCTTTTCATTAATAATTGTATATATTATAAATTTTGTCTTTCGCTATTCATCATTTCCCTTTTTTATAGAAATTAAACTTATTATATTGCTGAAAATCGCTTAACCACAGGGTTTTTTCAAGATTATACTAAAAAACAGCAGATCATTTCAAATATTAGCATTCATAAATGATATTTTCCCTGCGATCCTGCCGTTCATCCCATGCAAAAAGACCAATCCATAAATGGAGTTGGTCCAGCTTTTAAACGTTTTCTATAATATGATGGCAATCAATCCCCCACTGCCCTCATTAATAATCCTCTCCAGTGTTTCTTTCAATTTATAGCGCGCATTGTCTGGCATCATCGCTAATTTCACTTGTATGCCTTCCCTTACGTAGGAACTTAGGCTTCTGCCAAAAATATCGGAGTTCCAAATGGAAAGTGGATTGTCTTCGAAATCCTGCATCAGATACCGGACTAATTCCTCACTTTGCTTTTCCGTACCGATGATTGGCGAGAATTCGGATTCGACATCGACCTTGATCATATGGATGGAAGGAGCTACGGCTTTTAACCTAACCCCGAACCTGGCTCCCTGACGGATGATTTCCGGTTCATCAAGACTCATATCATTAAGGGATGGGGCTGCAACACCATATCCAGTTTGTTTGACCATTCTTAATGCATCGGCCACCTGATCATATTCTGCTTTAGCGTACGCAAAGTCCTGCATCAATGATAACAGATGATCCTTGCCCCGGATCTCTACACCGACAATTTCCTTCAGGATATCATCATAGAGTTCATCAGGGGCGTATAGGTCTATTTCTGCAACACCCTGCCCCATCTCAATGCCTGCAAGCGCGGCACGGTCAATGAACTCGAATTCATTGAAATGACCGACTACACGATCTACATCCCTCAGGCGTTTAATGTCCTTGACGGTCTCTTTGACCGCGTCCTGGTAACTTTCCCTCAGCCAATGATCCTCGCGCAGAACCATTACCCAGCTCGGGAGATTAACATTGACCTCAAGAACAGGAAATTCGTACAGGGCCTCGCGCAGTACACTATAAACATCCGATTCCCGCATTCCTTCGACACTCATGGCCAATACAGGGATATCATACTTTTCCTGCAGGGATTCCTTCAGTGCTACCGTATTCGGGTGGTGGGGCTGAACGGAATTGACAATCATGATAAATGGCTTGCCAACCTCCTTCAATTCTTCGACAACCCTTTCCTCGGCCTCTAAATAATCACTTCGCGGAATTTCTCCTATCGATCCATCTGTCGTAACGACTACGCCTAATGTGGAATGATCCTGAATTACTTTGCGGGTACCGATCTCAGCCGCTTCATTGAACGGAATCGGTTCTTCATACCAAGGCGTGTGAATCATGCGGGGACCATTTTCATCTTCATACCCTTTAGCCCCGGGAATTGTATAACCGACACAATCGACTAAACGGATGTTCACGTCGAGGCCTTCAGCTACTTGAATCGATGCTGCCTGGTTCGGTACGAATTTTGGTTCCGTCGTCATGATTGTCTTTCCGGCTGCACTTTGAGGCAATTCATCCTGTGCCCTGGCACGGTCCGCCTCTGACGGAATATTCGGAATGACAACTAGCTCCATGAATTTTTTAATAAATGTGGATTTCCCAGTCCTGACGGCACCGACCACCCCCAAGTATATATCGCCACCGGTCCGTTCAGCTATATCTTTAAAAATATCTACCTTTTCCAAGGTATCCCCTCCCGAATTAGAGTTTTGGGATTTCGTTTATCCATTTGCATTTATTTAGGACATTATATATCTATGATGTTGTCCTAAAAATTTATTCCAATTATTTCCCTGGTTCAATCCCTTCCTCCACCAGAAATTTTATATAAGGGTTGTTATTTTAAAAGTAAGATGAAATAAAGATAAAAGAAATAACCCTTCCCCTACAATATATTTTGCAGAAGAAGGGTTATGCCTATTTTGTAAGAAATATTGGATTATTTGTTTTTCCATCAATTGTATATGGCAATGAATAGGCAGGGACGAACTCCGAACTCTGAACCAGCAGTTCCCGGATATCTTCACCTGGCTTAATTTCCCCCTCATGCTTCTTTAATGCCTCAAGTAAATCCGGGGTATAATCAACAAAAATACTGCCTTGACCATCGACTACAAGATATAAGTCTTTTTGTGAAAATGGGCTCGTGACCGTCGGAGCTTCCTTCAGGCCCATTTTCTCATAATCAAGAGTGAAGACATTATCGGATAACCTTTCCTTAAATGGCGGGTATCCGTTGCTTTGCTGATAAGCAGTCAATCTCAAGGAAACATCCTGAATCTTCTGCGCCATCCTGACATCCAACAGCTTTACAGTCGGATTCTTTTCAACATTTACGAGGATGTATTGAAAGACGCCTCCCGATTCAAAGGCATTGTCTGGCGGTTCAGCCATATACCTCGGTGAAATCTTAGAAAATTTTATGACATATTTTTGATAAATCGGTGTTTCAGCATCTTTTGTAACGATGGGCAGTATGCCGCCTTCATCTTTCTGAAATTGATCCACTGCACTTTGGACTGATTGTATTTGCTCTTTATAAGGCAGTTGGTTTTGCATTTTTTGCTTCTCCGGATATAAGCAGCCAGATAATGATACAGAGATGCATAATAAACATAATATTTTGAAAAAATTTCTCATCATTTCTCCTCACCTATCAAGTGGTTGGCCCGCTAAGAACAACGATAAGGATGATCAAGCCGGCTAGAATCATAAGTATGTATGCGATAATTGCTGTCAAGACTCTCCAAAAACCTTTTAATTTATAACGGCTTAAGTAGATTAGAAATATAGAGATAACCATAAAGCCCATAGCTATAAAGGATATCCACATTTTTTGCAGAGCAGGTGTCATATCTTCATCACTCCTTTTTCCAGAAATTATTATAACATACCAAATTACGTTAAAGGAATTAAATCCTTGTCCAATCTGTGTAATTCCCGTTTTCATGACTCATTTTGATGAAAAAAAACTTCTGAGGTGCAGTACTAAAACGAAAAATATGTGAGTAATCCCGACACCCCCTCCTCCAATCAAAAAAAAACAGCCCAAAGGCTGTTTTTCTTCTTACTTAAATTAAGATTGAAGCGTCGGCAAGACCTCTTTAAACGCTTTAATGACTGTATCGACTTCATCCAACTTAATAGTCAATGACGGCTCAATCCTTATTGTTTTGGAATTTATGAGCGTACCTGCTACCAAGATGCCTTTATCAAAGAGGGCTTTTGAGAATTCATAACCCACTTCATCTTTATGGAACTCAATACCAATCATCAAACCTTGGCCGCGGATCTCCAAAACCTTATCTTTGTGCTCATCAGCCACTTCCCTTAACCCATTTAAGAAGTATTCACCAACTTCTGCAGCACGCTGCGGTAAGTTTTCTTCCAAAAGTACGTCGATCGTAGCAATGGCTGCAGCACAAGCTAGTGGATTTCCGCCAAATGTCGTAGTGTGCATGAATGGATTGTCGAACCAGCTTTTAAACACTTTCTCATTGGCTACAACAGCCCCTGCAGGCATTACTCCGCCGCCAAATGCTTTCGCTAAACAAATAATGTCCGGAACAACATCATATAGCTCGGAAGCGAACATTTTACCTGTACGGCCCATTCCAGTTTGCACTTCATCCAATATTAATAACGCATCATATTCGTCACATAATGCCCGAACCTGCTTTAAATAACCTTGCGGAGGAAGGATGACCCCACCTTCACCTTGGATTGGCTCCAATAGTACAGCAGCAACATCTTCACCGACCAACGCACAACTTTCAAACGTTTTTCTCATCATATCCACATCACCAAAAGGTACATGACGCACACCTGGGATCAATGGCATGAACGGTTTTCTGAACATTCCCTTTGCCGTTGCCGATAGTGAACCAAGGCTTTTCCCATGAAATGATTTTGTCGTGGAAATGATCGTGTGTCGGTCACTGTACATTTTGGCCAGCTTAAGCGCAGCCTCCACGCTCTCGGTACCGCTATTCGTAAAGAACGAGTATTTTAAATCTCCCGGCGTGATTTCGGCAAGGATCTTGGCAAGCATTGCACGTAATGGATCAAGTAAGTCCTGGCTATGAAGGGCTTGTCTTTGCAATTGATCGGTTACAGCCTTTACAACTTTAGGGTTACGGTGGCCTACATTATAAATACCAAATCCACCTAAACAATCAATATAATTTTTTCCATTTACATCCGTAAAACAGGAATCTTGATCAGACCACTCAACCGAAGCGAATTGTGTGTCTTTAGTGACCGTCTTACGGTATTCCAAAAACCCTGGGTTTACATGGTCACGGAAATTCTCGACCGTTTCTTTCGTTACCCACAGTGCATCTTCTTTTGAAATTTCTTTTTGTTCGATTAATTGAAGCACTTTTTTAATATAATCTTGGGTTGCTGATTGGTTAGCTTGAGTGTTTTTACTTTCTACGTTAATTGACATTTTTTTAATCTCCTTTTTTTTATAACTTTAGTGGATGGTTAATTAAGATTGCTTCTTTATGAAACTTTGATGCTTACCTCCCTTTTTTCTTATACTTATTAATCAAGCAAGAACCATGCCAAGTTAATTAACCAATAAAATCGCATTTCTTTTTGATAAATCACTCCGATACTATGCAAATATGCATAGTATTATTTCACTTTGCATAATCATCTTGAAAAATCATTAATAGCTTCCCTAATGCCGTCAATAAAAATAAAAGCCGTTGCCAAGTGATTTTCATCACTCGGCAACGGCTTTTATTCAAAATGCATTGTTTTCGATTTTCTTACTCTGTTCAGCTAACACTTTTTGATACTTCCTGCTCACTGACGATTGACTTATCCCGAGCGCTTTAGCCGCTTTGGTCGTGGTTTTATACTGTTTCATGGCAAGCATGATCAATTGTTCTTCGACATGATCCTGTGCTTCCTGCAATGGAAGAATTCTCGTAATGATGGGTTTCGTTTGTTTAAAGTCACTGCCTACAGGTATGAACCTTTGAATGAAGTCAGCATCGATCATCTCTTCATCTGCAGAAACAACCAATCTTTCTATCATGTTCTGCAACTCACGAATGTTCCCCGGCCAGGTATAGACTTCCAGTATATTTAATGCATCGGGGGAAAAGTGGTAATTCCGCTGATACCTTTCATTCAGTTTTTGCAGGAAATGAAAGGCTAGCGGTGGTATATCCTCCGGCCTCTCCCTTAAAGGGGGCACATGTATGGGTATGACGTTCAATCGATAGAATAAATCTTCTCTGAACGTGCCCTTCTCGACCATTTTTTCCAGACTCTTATTCGTGGCTGCAACAATTTGAACATCAATGGAAATGGGCGTAGTGCTGCCAATCGGAATCACTTCCTGTTCCTGGAGGACCCGCAGCAGTTTGACTTGCAGATGTATTGGCATGTCACCCACTTCATCAAGGAATAAAACACCTTTATTGGCCTGTTGAAAGTATCCTACCTTCCCATTTTTATCCGCTCCTGTAAAGGAACCCTTCGTATAACCAAACAATTCACTTTCGAGGAGGTTTTCCGGAATCGCCCCGCAATTTATCTTCAGGAAAGGCTTTTTAGATCGCCTGCCCATTTTATGGATGGCTTCGGCTATCACTTCTTTACCTACTCCCGACTCCCCATTGATTAATACAGTAGATGAAAAATGAGCGATTTTCTTGACTTGGCTGATTATCTGCTCCATTTTAGGACTTGCAAAAACCAACTCTTTATAAAATTGATCTTGTTTTTTGAAAGAGTCCAGTTCTTTCCTCATTTCATTTAATTCCGATTTCAATTGGGTCGTTTCCGTTATATCCCTTGATGCAATGACTATTCGATCTATATCGCCTTTTTCATTGAACACAGGGGTGCCCACGGATAGGACTTTCTTATTCATTTTCGTATCCTGGACAATCGATACTTTCTTTTTTTGGTCAAGGACTAACCGGGTGACCGAAGGATTAAAAATCCCTTCATCTTCTAATTGCAAGAGATTCTTCCCAATATAATCTTTTAAGTTCTTCCCCCAGAATCCTGAGATGATGCTGTCACTATAGCGCAGCAGCTCTCCTTTTTGATTGACTACAAGTATTTCATCATAGATATTCGCCAAAATGGCATTCAAGTCTTTATTCGAGCTTTTTATCAATTCTATTTCCATGGCCATTTCCTCAACCATCGGTAAATCCTGAACGATGATGATCAGGCCTTCGACTTCCTTTTCATGGTTCAGAATTGGGCTATAGTCGACAAGCACACTCATGACATCAGTAATCTCCAGCTGATTCAGAATACTGCTCCCGCTGGCAAACACGCTATGTATATGCTGCTTATTGAAGATGTTCGCAGCAGGTTCATTAAGGACTTGATCAGAAGGCTTTTTTATCATCTTCAAGCCTGATTCATTAAAGTTCACGATATTTTTTTCTTTATCAGCCACAAAAATCCCCATAGGAATGGAGGTTAAAATCACATTTAGCAGGTCTAAATTTTGTTTGCTGTCCTGCTTGAATAATTCAGCTAATACATCTTCCCTTTTTACATAACCGGTTAGCAGGCCTTCATCCGTTTTAATCAGCACGATAGGTTCACCGATAATTTGAAACAGAAGCGGCAAGGATATGTTAGGGTGCAATTTACAGACATTATCAATCGAAAAAGCATACTGTAAAAGCTGATCGACTGTCGTTATTTTTTCATTTAACGGGAGGTCATCCATGCGGATATACGCAAACACTTGATTTTCCTTCATAAGAAAGAAGAAAGGTTCTTGTATCTCATGAATTTTTTGGTCTGAAAATGTAGGCTGATCAATTGTTATAGTTATGAATGGTCTTATTTTATCATCCGGAATAGATAACACATTTTCACTCTCCTTTTGTAACCTAACCTACATTTTATCACAATTCTGAATTGCAAGATAAAAAATAACATGCACCATTACTCAATATCCATCATTTACCTTTATTCTTTTCACAGCAAAAGGGTCCTTTAACGGACGCTTTTGACCTAAAAATATGGTATGCACCTTAGACTTATTTTATAAAGGACCGCTCACCTTTTCTTAGCCTTTTTCAAACCCCTGCTTGTTATGATTCGAGGATGGTCGTCCTCGCCCTAGGTTTTTTATAAAGATAGGGCAGCTTCCACAATACCGTCATTACGGTTCCATACCTGTTTGCAAAGTTTTAAAAACACTATAAGAACTTAATGGTATTTGCTTTCAAAACTTCTGCTAGCGACACTTTTCCTTGTTCCCCATATGTAATATCACAGATGGATTAAACGATGAATATGACCATGAATAGCAAGGCGACTATCGTTAGTATAGCAATTGCTTTCGTAGCCACATCCCCATGAGATTGATAAACGTCACAATAATCAGTAAATTCAACACCCATGCATAAGCCGGTACGGAAGTAATCCTGTAAAGAAAATGCGGAACAACAATTAATTGACCATTCGAATGAATGATTAATCCATCAGTATCGACTTACCTACAAGAAAACCGGCAGATGTACGCATATACCAAACCTGCCGAAGGAATGATTTTTCCATAACTGTACGCTGTGAAAAGCATCACCATAAAAGCGAGCCAGCAGGCTCCCCGAACCATACCAAGTGACATATTCTTGCTCATAAATGCTGAACACAAGTCGCTGACGCCATGAACGAAATTAGAACAACAGGCATGGGCATTAACGTCCTCTTCATTTTTTCATCAGCCATATAACAACCACCCTTGTTTCATGAATACAATAGATTCACTGTGCTTTTTCAAAATGGAATAGCGGAGGGGATTCCGTCAACCATTTTGTCCGATACAGAAGATAGCCAATCCCAATTACCGCCCAGACAATTCCTAAAATTAATGAACTCATCTCGAGATTAAGCCAAAGGATGAAGACCGAAGCCGCGCCTAATACCGGGGAAAGAATAGTTGAAAGAAATCCTTTAATCGTTCTGAAGCTTTTGTTTCTTATTGCGTGGACGATTACGCAAATATTCACGAAGGTAAAAGCGATTAAAGCCCCAAAGTTTATGAGGGAAGCGGCCGTAACCAAATCAAGGAATAAGGCAACCATTGATATGGACCCGACAAATATGACATTAAAAAATGGCGTGTTGTATTTGGGGTGGATAAACCCAAATAGTTTTTTCGGGATCATTTGGTCACGCCCCATGACATATAGCAACCTAGAAACACTAGCATGAGATGCAAGACCGGAGGCAAGGGTACCGCATAAGGTTCCTGCAAGAAAGAAAGCCTGAAATAACTTCCCGCCAACGAAAAGGGCAATTTCGGGAGAAGCTGCTTCAGGATCGCTAAAACGGGAAACATCCGGGAAAAATAACTGTGTAAAGAATGATGCCGTCACAAATAACCCCCCTCCGATAAGGGCAGTCAAAAAGATGGCCCGGGGAACCGTTTTGGATGGATTCGATGTTTCTTCCGATAAAGTAGTGACTGCGTCAAACCCCAAAAATGAAAAACAAAGGATTGTAGCACCAGATATGAGTGTCGACATTTCCAAATGTGGCCCGAAGAATGGCTGAACCGACAAGACCTCTCCATTGCCTTCTCCACTCATGACTCCTTTAACGACAAGTGCCACAAAAATAACGATGACCAACATTTGAAAAAAAACAAGGAAGCTATTAAAGTTGGCTGCAAAATTAACATTGAATAAGTTAATGACTGTCATTAAAAGGACAAATGCCACCACCCATATCCACGGGTATACTTCCGGAAAAAGAGCAGTTAAGTATATTTTTGTTAAAATGCCGTTCACCATCGGTAAAAATAAATAATCAAGTAACGAAGACCACCCGACAAGGAAGCCTAAATGTGGATTAATCGTTTTTTGTGTGTAAGTATAGGATGAACCTGCCTGTGGATAGATTTTCACCATTTTTCCATAACTGGATGCAGTAAACAACATCGCTGAAAGAGCAATGACATATGCGGTTGGCACATGCCCCCCTGTTTTTTCGGAAACTATCCCGAATGTATCAAAAACAACCATCGGCGTCATATATCCAACACCAAGCAATACGATATGCCATAAGTTTAAGGACCTTTTCAGTTTTCCTGTTTGCATGTATCATTCCCCTTCCTTTTTTAGCGAGAAAAGTAAACCAACTTTTCTGGCCTCCCTTATAATTCTTTGGTCATATTACACTTCGCAATTTTCATACCAAAAAAAATAGTCGATTTTTAACTAAAAACAAGGAAATATGTAGAATGATTTATGCAATACTGAATAAACCATTCACTATTGCATAAATCCACAGAGAACAGATGATTTTTTGACCATAAAAAAAAGCAGAAGATATCTGAATATCTTCTGCTCATTTGACTAAATCCCCCGTGCCGTGGTCAAATTACTAGTTTACTTTCGTTGCATTGTATGCTGATACACGGCAAGGCGCATCATCAAATGCCTAATTTAATGAAATTCTTTTACGAAAATCAACAAATTGGAGGTTAATCCTGCTGCCTGCTATCCAATATGTTGTAAAGTTCTTCCATCTCATTCGTTTTTGAACGATTCATCAAAAGGTCAACAGCCTTTTTCACTTCTTCCCCATTGAATAAAACATCGTACAAAGCTTCTGTGATCGGCATGTTCACTTCGTACTTTTTGGCTAGTTGATAGGCAGCTTTAGTGGTTCTGACACCTTCAACGACCATACCCATGTTTTCCAAAACTTCTTCAAGCTTTTGCCCTTTACCAAGCATATTCCCAGCTCTCCAATTACGGGAATGAACGCTTGTACAAGTGACGATCAAGTCGCCAATCCCAGCTAAACCTGAAAACGTTAGTGGGTTAGCCCCCATGGCCACCCCTAGACGGGATATTTCAGCCAATCCTCGTGTCATTAATGCAGCCTTGGCATTATCCCCATAGCCTAAACCATCCGTAATGCCGGCGGCCAAAGCAATGATGTTCTTCAATGCCCCTCCGATTTCAACACCAACCATGTCCGGATTTGTATATACACGGAAATTATTATTGATAAAGATGTCCTGAACCCTTTCGGCAGCCTTCATATTCTTTGAAGAAACGGCAACTGTTGTCGGGTGACGCAGACTTACTTCCTCTGCATGGCTCGGTCCTGAAAGAACCACTATATCCTTAAGCCATTCAGCCGAAGACACTTCTTCAATCATTTCTGATATACGAAGCAGTGAATCAGGTTCAATTCCCTTACTCACATGAACGATTGTCAATGGTTTATCATGAGCCTCTTTTATCTGACCAAGCACTTCCCTGTAGGCTTTGGTCGGCACAGCCAAAATAATTATTTCAATCCCGGCCAACGCTTCCTTAAGGGAAGAATAACCTTTAATCCCCAAAGGTAATTCAATCCCAGGCAAGTATTTTTCATTCGTATGATTTTGATTTATTTCATTGATTTGTTTCTGATTATGTCCCCACAATCTCACTTCATGCTGATTATCGGCGATTACGAGCGCTAAAGCAGTTCCCCAGCTCCCAGCTCCAATCACTGCGATACTTTCTTTATCTTTCACCATGATATAACCACCTTTACTATTTTCTCTGGCGTCCAAAAATTCGTATTGGTGTTCCTTCAAAACCAAAGGCATCCCTAATTCGATTTTCTAAAAATCTCTCATATGAAAAATGCAGTAACTCCGGATCGTTAACGAATACAACGAAAGTTGGCGGCTTGATCGCTACCTGAGTCGTATAATAAATTTTCAAACGGTTGCCATTGTGAGTCGGTGTCGGATTCATCGCAACGGCATCCATGACCACTTCATTCAAGACATTTGTTTGAACCCGGATAGCATGATTCTCACTAGCCTGATCAATGACCGGTATTAATGTATGTGTCCGTTTTTTCGTTAAAGCAGAAAGATAAATGATTGGCGCATAATCTAAGAATAGGAAATGGGCACGGATATTTTCTTCAAAATCCTTCATCGTTTTTTCATCTTTCTCGATGGCATCCCACTTATTGACGACGATGATGACCGCCCTACCCGCTTCATGGGCATATCCGGCAATTTTTTTATCCTGCTCACGAATACCTTCTTCAGCGTTTAGGACCACAAGAACAACGTCTGAACGCTCAATTGCCCTTAATGCACGAAGTACGCTATATTTTTCCGTGCTTTCATACACTTTACCTTTTTTCCGCATCCCTGCTGTATCAATAATGACATATTCTTTGCCATTATATTTATAAGGAGAGTCAATCGCGTCGCGAGTCGTACCTTCAATATCACTTACAATGACACGTTCTTCACCTAACAATGCATTGACCAGAGATGACTTACCTACGTTCGGTCTTCCAATCAAACTGAATTTAATGACATCATCAGCATAATCCTGGCCGCTGAAATTAGGGAAATGTTTGGCCGCTTCATCCAGAAGGTCACCAAGACCAAGTCCATGAGACCCGGAGATCGGGAATGGATCCCCAAAACCTAACGCATAGAAATCATAAATTTGATCTTTCATTTCCGGGTTATCAACTTTATTTACTGCAAGAACAACTGGCTTTCTCGATTTATAGAGTATCTTAGCTACTTCTTCATCAGCAGCCGTTACCCCTTCACGACCATTCGTCATAAAAATTATCACATCAGCTTCGTCGATGGCAATTTCAGCCTGCTGGCGAATTTGTTCCAGGAACGGCTCGTCACCGATATCAATTCCACCTGTATCAATTATGTTAAAATCATGTGTCAACCATTCACCAGAACTATAAATCCTGTCCCGAGTTACTCCAGGAACGTCTTCGACAATCGAAACCCGTTCTCCAACTATTCTATTAAAGATTGTCGATTTTCCCACGTTCGGACGACCGACTATCGCAATTACCGGTTTTGGCATTGCTATTCACCCTTTCTGCTACTATATCTCTGTCAAAGTCACGAAATTCATGAATGCATTTATTACGGTTGCTTTGCATTATTGATTTTCATCATTTCCTTTTAAAGGAAAAGGCTGTATCCATCATCATTTAAAGGAATCTTTTATCAGTAAGAAAATCCTAACTGATGTTCAGTAAAACTCATCAAGAATTCACGGGCAGTTTGTCCACTTGACGCCCCGGTTCCTAAAGTGACGTGAAGCCGAACCCCTGCATGCTCAAACTTGATTATAAACAGCCCAAAAAAATGAAGAAAGCTTCGACATACGGCTTCCTTTTTAATTGTTTAGAGCATTTTACGATTTATCTACAGACCTCTAACTATCCTATAGTAACAAATTTCTCGCCAATCAACAATGATTGTATGAATAAAAGCCTTCCAATTCCAATTGGTTCCATTTATACTTCTACCTTTTGATAAAGCGGCTAATACCCCATACCATTTTTCACCATACACTTCATTGATTAAAATTCTCTTTTCCTTGTTTTGATAAAAATCTCGATTGGGATATTAAATAAATGTATTGGCCAACCATTTCCAACATTCTCCACAGTATGTTTGCGCCCAATACCAGAACTGCATCATCATGCCATGGGTAAGCAAGGGCCACATAAGGTAAAGAGTGGTAAGCAAGTAATCCAGAATATATGATATCTCCCATCATCATCCCAATTAAAAGGACGAACAATCGATATTTCCAATTTTTAAAAAGTAATAGGATAAGATAATTCAGGAAAATACACAAAAGATAAGAGGGCTTCATGATGAGCCATATCGGATCAAGCAAAGAAAATAGTTGAAAACTGGCATAAGCGAGAGTGATAATAAGACTTCCGCTGATCAGTTCCATCATCTTGATGATTGATTTCTTCCTAATATATACACACAGTATAAAGAAAAGGTACGGACCGCTCAAATGAACGGAAACCAATGGAACCTCCAGTTTATAGCCCGCTAATATCATAACGGCTAATAGATGAAAAAGAAAATCAAAACGAAAGGGAACCGTTTTCGGAATAAAAAACATGACAATGACCCAAACTATCCATGAAATCCAATAAAATATAATTCCATCCATGCAACGTCCCCCCTTTTAGGAACATTATGGCTTGTTTATTCAAAGTATAAACATAAAGCACGGCATTTAATGAGGAAAACCTTCCCCCTATCAATTAAAAGGAGGTGTGAACATGGGAAAAGATCGGCAAGAGAAGAAATTGAAAGAAAGTAAACGGGTGGAGTCCGACAGGGACCAATCACTGGATCATAAAGGAGCTACAAGAATGGAAGGCCCTGAAGAGGCACGAAAAAGGAATAGTTAAGTCTGTCCCTGAACAAAAAGAAGCATCTCAATTCGTTTCAATTGAGATGCTTCCTTTTGTGGTCATTCACTTAGCATACGCCGAACAATCAATGCCTCTTTGAGATAACCAATGATAGGTATTTCCTTTGATGACTAATTTCGATTTCCTTAATTCTGGGATATTACCGCACCCGAGTGCAGTCATGATGACCTTCAAATCTTCATGTATGTAATGTATTTCTTTAATCAATTGTTCCAAGCCCAACTCTTTATAGATCTTGAGGAAATGTCCGGCCAATCCGACTCCTTTCGCTCCTAATGCCAAGCTTTTTGTAATTTCCAAAGGGCTTTGAATGCCACCCGACCCAATGACTGAAAGCTGTGGTGAAACATTAACTGCTTCGACAATCGAAGCGGCTGTCGGTATGCCCCATTCATTAAAATATCCGAGTATTTTTGCTCGTCTTTCGTTCTCGATTTTAGCAAAATTCGTTCCGCCAAACCCGCCTACATCAATGATCGAAACACCCACGGAATGTAATTGCCGCACCGTTTCCATACTCATCCCAAATCCAACCTCTTTTACGATGACAGGAATTCCGATCGTTCTGTTGATTTTTTCTATTCTCGAAAGGGTGCCCGCAAAATCCCTGTCCCCTTCAGGCATCGTCAATTCCTGGATGACGTTAATATGAATCTGAAGGGCATTGGCCCCGATCATTTCGCTTGCCCGCTTAGCCTGTTCGACTGTTGCTTCACCACCGAGATTACCAATCAACACACCATCAGGATTTTCCTTCCTTACAACTTTAAAAGAAGCTTGCTGGCCAGAATCCTTGATGGCTGCCATTTGCGATCCTACCGCCATGGCGATTCCCGTTTCCCGTGCTGCAATGGCTAGGTCACCATTCAATTTCTCGGTTTCAGGGCCTCCGCCTCCGGTCATGGCATTTATAAAAATTGGCGAACTTAATTCAAGTTCGCCAACTTCTGCTGTGAGTTTCACATTATTCAAGGAAATACCTGGTAAGCTTTGGTGAATAAACGAAATATCTTCTAGCCCGGTTTTATGCTGCTGTCCTGTCTTTAGTGCAAATTCTATATGATCTAATTTTCGTTGTTTTCTCTCCAAGGCCATCACCATTATTATCTTATTTTAGTTTTTTCAATTGATCACCGATCATTTCACCTAGCTGAAAGCCCTTCGATTCTTCTGGGAGCTCATAATCTGATGTGTTGTAATTGGATTGAGGTTCTTCAAGTTCCTTAATGCTCAATGATAGACGTTGATCCGTTTCATTGACTTCCAGCACTTTCACTTTGACAGACTGGCCTTCTTTAAGTACTTCTTGCGGTGTGGCAATATGCTTGTGCGAAATCTGTGAAATATGGACAAGCCCTTCTACCCCTGGAAAAATCTCCACGAATGCACCGAAAGAAACAAGGCGCTTGACGATACCTTCCAGTGTAGAGCCTTTGGCCGCTTTTTCTGCAATGCCTGCCCAAGGTCCCGGAAGGGTATCCTTAATGGAAAGTGAAATCCTTTCATTATCACGATCGATGGATAGTACTTTCACCTGCACCTTATCCCCTTCGGAAACGACATCGGATGCCTTGTCAACATGCTGATGGGAAAGCTGGGAAATGTGGACAAGGCCGTCTACGCCTCCAATATCCACGAATGCACCAAAATCGGTAATCCTTTGGACCACTCCCTCAAGCACTTGCCCGCTATCAATCTTATCCAAAACGTTTGCTTTTTGCTTTTCCTTTTGGTCTTGGACCACTGCCCGATGTGAGAGGATTAAGCGATTCTTGTCTTTCTCAAGCTCAACGATCTTGAATGTTAAAGTTTTGTTTTTGTAATCAGAAAAGTCTTCAACGAAATAGTCTTCTACTAGAGAAGCTGGAACAAAACCACGTACGCCTAGATCTACAACAAGCCCGCCTTTGACGACATCTTTAACTTCTGCCTCAAATACGTCTCCATTTTCAAATTTCAATTCCAGGTCATCCCATGCTTTTAAAGCGTCAATTTTACGTTTTGATAGAATAAGAGCTTCTTCTTCGACTTTAATGACTTCCAGCTCCAATGCATCACCTTCCGCAACGGCATCTGACGCCTTTTCGACATGCAGGCTTGAAAGCTCACTGATGGGTATGATTCCATCCGTCTTGCTGTTTTCCACATCGACAATGACCTGTTTTTCTTCTACCTTTGAAACGGTTGCTTTAACTTGATCCCCTACTTTGTAATTGTTCACTTCTACCTGGTTCATATCTTCTGTCATTACTAACTCCTCCTTAACCCATGACTGATCAGCAAATTTCCTCTTCATCGGCCACATATTTTATTTAAAGTGGTTCAATAAAAACACTTTCCTAATAAAGATAAAAACAGTTTTTTTAGAGTAATAAAGTTATATTCCTTTTCATCTGCAATAAGGAACAATACCCTTATTTTATAAATTCTAACAAAAACAGAAAATTGTCAAGTATGAAGGACTATTTATGCTCGGAAATCAATTTCCGAATATGGTCCATGATGATTTTTGTAGCTTCATCGGCTGATATTTTCTGTTCGCGATATTCGGTAAAATTTATTGGAGGACCGTAAACGACTTTCAACGGACGCAAAAATTTATACGGGCCGATGATTGCACACGGTATGATAACGGCATCAGACCGCAACGCGAAAAATCCAGCCCCCGCCAAACCTTCTCCCAATTCACCAGTTTTACTTCTGGTTCCCTCGGGAAACAGACCAATCGCCTTGCCTTCCTTCAAAAGCTTCAAACCTTTTCTAAGGGATTCCCGATCGCTATTGCCCCGCTTCACGGGAAATGCATTTACTCTGGGTAATATACCCTTTAAAATAGGTGCTTGAAACAACTCTTCTTTCGCCATGAAATGGATATCCCTTGGAGATGTCATGCCAACTATGGGCGGATCCAAATTATCAATGTGATTGGCACAGATCAATACTCCGCCCTCTTTAGGGATATGTTCCTTTCCGAGCGCTTTAACCCTAAACGAAGGCATTAAAATGCCTTTTACGACGTTCTTGGCAAATGTGTAAAAATCCAATGTCATCTTTTCCTCTCTTCTATTAAAGACATGATACTTTCTGCAACTTCCTGAATCGATAATGAAGTCGTATCGATTTCGATAGCATCCGCTGCCTTTTTCAGTGGCGATACCTCGCGCTCGGAGTCCAGCTTGTCCCGTGTTGCGATTTCTTTCCTTAATTTTTCGATATCTGATGGAAAACCTTTCGATATATTTTCCTGATGCCTCCGCTGTGCCCTTTCATCCACAGAAGCGATTAGAAATACCTTTACTTCGGCGTTTGGCAAAACATGTGTACCGATGTCCCTGCCATCCATGACGACACCGCCATTTTCACCAAAGATTTGCTGCCTGCGAACCAATTCTTCCCGGATGCTCCGGTGCTTTGCAACTTCCGAAACGGAACCAGTCACTTCATTGTTCCTGATCTGGGCTGTCACGTCCTCATTATCCAAGAACACCAACTGTCCGTTTTCACTTGGTCTTAATTCGATTTCCGTATTGATGAGAACTTCTGATAATGCTTGTTCATCATCCAGGCGAATCTTTTGATTAAGGGCCTTATAGGTAAGGGCCCTGTACATTGCACCTGTATCCACATATATGTAATTGAACTTTTCTGCAACAATTTTAGCAACCGTGCTTTTTCCAGCAGCAGCTGGTCCATCGATTGCGACTGATAATTTTTTTTCCATAAATCCTCCCAAGAATCCTACAATCATGCTGATTATTTAGTACCCTTTCATTTTATCACAACTAGCGGAAAAATCATTAATAAAAGGGATGTGTACTTTCAAAATAACCTTTGTTCTTTTCTTGATCGCTACAGCCATCAAAAGTTATCCTTTACCTGAAAATCTTCATACAAAAAAAGCGGATCACCGCTTTACTTTTGGGTCCCATTGAATGTTTCAATGATTTTCGTATAATTATTGCTGGTTACACCTTCATACCTCGAGAGCTTGGTCAAATCAAAGATTTGATCCTCCCTGCTCAAAAGGAACTGGAAAAAAAATAAGCAGGCCAATTGGATGACGATCACTTTAATTAATAGTCTTTCAAATGTTTTCATAAGCCGCACCCTCCATCCGTTTATATTAGCAGTATGGATGGAATCGCTGTTTTTCATTCAATCATGTTAAACATACAAGCCATTTTTCTTTAAATCCACCTGTTTTTCAAATATAAATCTCATTACTGTCTGTACATCATTTTTAGCAGGATCAATGCGAATGACTTTACTTTTTAGCCTTAAATAATGAATCTCACCTTATTTTAACGTAAGCGCCATCCACAGGTATAATTGCGAAACCGATTGAATATTAGTTCCTTTTAAAAGCCTTATTGAAGCTCCGCCTGCACTGATATCCTCCGTTAATGCGCGAAAAGGGGTAAACTCGGTATGTTCTGGATGAATGGCTGTATCCAAGGTTACATCCAGGCGCACGTATTGCCTCCTTTGGATTTTCACAAACGTTTCTGCTTCGGGCAGCAATAGTTGCATCATGGGTATTCTACCTTTCACTTTTCCAAGCACTTCTGAATCGAATACATAAACAGCCTGCCCTTCATTGGAAAATGTGACTTTGAACTTCGTCCCATCCATGAGAAATGCTATTTTTCCAGTCCCTACATTGATGGGAAAGTCGGTATATACACAACCCGGTCCCATTTCGACAACCATACAATTGAACTTTTCCTACTGTTGTGAGTATTTCGGTTCGAGCATTAATATATCACCAATTTTAACCATCGTCGTCCACGTCCTTTTTGATCGGAATGAAACTGCATAATATTACCTACTATTTTTCCGATATAATCCAATTATCTTTTAAAATATTATGTCATGAAATAAGAAAAAGGGAAAGTGACCAAGCACATTTCCCTACAACTAATGATTCATTTTTTAAAATTAAATTATATTCTCGTATATCGGTTCGGAGTTCTTTAATTTTTCCACCTTTTCTTCTTGACCGGTATCTGCATTAATGAAAATACGGTAGGTATCATCTTTAATCGTACCGAGAAATTCATAACAAAGAACTTCTTCACCGATATCATTGATAATTAACGCCTTTCCTTCTTCCATTATTTTTACATTATTGTTGATTTTGTCCTTAGCTTCTTTTTCGGATATATTCGGATTCCCTATTTCCCTGGTTTTATGTGATTTTAAATACTCGTCGGCTGAAAACCCTATAACGGATCCATCATCCAATGCGATTTTGATCTTGACTGAATCTGGATAAATCTTGACGCCATTTTCTGATGTTACGAAATTCAATAATGCGATATTATCGTATTGAGCACTTTCAAATAATTCAAGTGAACTGAAATCATGTTCCTTTAAAAAATCTTCGGCTTTTGTATAGGCTTGATTCAAATCAATATTTGTTTTGTTCACGTCCCTATTATTTATATACCAAATAGGGTAACCGCCTTTTTTTGTCAAATCCATATTCAATTCGGTGTCGGAATCTTTATCGAGGATGCTCACACTATAAAATCCAAAATCGGAACCTTTTCCGTTCTCTTCCACATTCACCTTCAAATTCTTGCTTTTTGAATGTGCATAGTTTTTTGCCGTCGCAATTGCTTCTTCTTTCGTAATGGTTTCACCTTGCAAATTTTTGAAATTTTCATCCCTCTGTTGTGCAGAAGTAAAAGTCGGATTCATCTCATTCGTTTCCCCGTACCCAGATACTTTTTTCTCTACAGTCTTTAATCCGTCGATGATCGTGTTATCCGAATTTTCTTTCCCTGATGCAAGAGCCATTTCGACATCCATCCATCTTAAATTGTTTTTAAGGACTAGATACTGCACTTTTCTTAACTCGCCCTGGATGTCCCCGGCCTGTGTGTACAAGGATTGGAGAGTCGCATATTCCTTATCATTCAATGGTTCTTTTTCAAGGTCACGCACCGCTGTTTTATAACTGAAGTCCGCAATTTTAGATAAAAGTTCCTCTGTCTTATTAAAAGGAAGCAAGGTCAATGGCAACTGCCCGACATCACTTTGGGCTTCGGAAGTGATACGCCAAACATCTGTTAAAGCCGGACTTAATGAATAACGTGAATTCATGGCCAAAGTACTGCCGACCTTATCGTGCAATAAATCCACTTGATAGCTTAAATCATGAAAGGCTCGCTGATACGTATTTTCCGCGTTGATTAATATAGCATTTTTTTCCTTATGTTCTTGATAGCCCCAGAATGCAGTTCCCGCAACAACTACAACAAGCAGGGCAATCACTATATTCCTGATCATTTTCCTTCACCTCTTTACTTACAAAAGATATGTTTTCCGATTCTTTTAATTTGTTCCCTTGACCAGATCCATTTGCTTGTTGCTGTATTAGGATTAAAGTAATATTCTGCATTACCGCTTGGATCCCACCCGTTGATAGCATCCACCACGGCTTCTTTCGCCCTTTCGTTCGGTGTCAGCCAAATCTGCCCATCCGCAACAGCCGTAAAGGCCCCAGGTTCAAAAATCACTCCCGAAATGGTATTAGGAAAGGCAGCGCTTTCCACTCTATTCAGAATTACTGCTGCAACAGCAACCTGACCAGTATATGGCTCCCCTCGTGCCTCTCCATAAACGGCATTGGCCATCAGCTGAATATCGTTTTGAGAATATCCTCCTGGAAGATTGGCTGATGTCGTTGTTTTGGAAGGGGCCTTTCCGGAAGCGGCCCCTCCGGAAGTAGATTTATTTCCTTTCGCTTTTACCTGTTTTTCAATGGGGACTCCCCCATAATAGGTGAACTCGTTCCCTTTATTGATCTGTTCGTGAACAAATTGTTTATTGAAATTAGACGCATTCGTCAACTTCTGTTTTGTTGTTGTCCCTGCCAAACCATCGATTGGAAGCCCGTAATCTTGTTGAAAGTTTCGAAGTGCCCAATAAGTGCCCCATCCATAGGCTCCATCAATCTTTCCTTTATAGTAACCGATGTTTTGCAGGCGTGCCTGCAGCTCAATTACATCATCTCCAACCGCACCCTTTTGAATGACTTGGCCCGAAAAGGCATTTGTTCTTGTTTCCGGGTAAATTACGAAACATATAGTTATACACGAAAACAGCAAAAGCCATTTCCATTTTGACGAAATTCCTTTCATCAAAAACACTCCTCTTTTTCTTGAATTAATGTAATTCTATTTTCTTCTTTTCGGGTTTTTTTATTCCAAACATAAAAAAAACGGAGCGGGCAAAATATGCCAGCACTCCGTTTTGATAGTATTCGTCATTTGCTAAGGTAATGATTTTGTGAAAGTTTTTTCGCGTGAAAGTCAGACAACAAACGTGCCTTTTTTACTTTTTTCATGCCTAACCACCATAGATAAATCATGAATGGCATAATAAAGTACACCCAAAATCTTTGGGAAACTAAAATATAATCGTAAACCCCATGTAACGAAATCGGTATGATCAATGCCAATAATAAATAGACCCTATTATTCGAAGCCGAAAATTTCGCCTTGCCCAAATAATATCCCATGATCACACCGAACAAAGCATGACTGGATACAGGGAGTACCGCCCTGAGAAAAGCGTGTTCCACCCCGTTGGCCAGCAGGTATAAAATATTCTCCATTGTGGCGAATCCAAGGGAGACTGCAGCTCCGTAAACAATCCCATCATATGGCTCATCGAATGCCACATGCTGATAAATAACATAAATGAGTATGAACCACTTGAAGAATTCCTCAAGCAGTGCAGCCCATAAAAAAGCATTTGCTAAATCAGTATTCAGGATATGTTCGGTTTCGAGCACATACTGTATGAACATAATCGGCAATACAAGAAATACACCGAATAAAAATGTTTTGACCACAACCGATATCGGTTCGGTTTCATATTGATCTTTCAAATAGAAATAGCTCAGTAGCGCCAATCCTGGCGCAATAGCCGCTGACAACATGACCAGCATTAGCTGACCCTCTTTTCATCTTCTTTTCCTTAATCGTACCATGGAATGAAGAAAAACTGAATCCAAGAATCAAGTCTTCCAAATTTTATTTAATCCTTCAGTACTTAAAGAAGGTCTCATCTATAGGGTTTTCACTTGCCAGCATGACAGCTAACTTGATTCGAGCCTTCTTGCTGTCATAATCAGCTCCTAATATCACACCGCGTTGTTTTAAATCAAATGCGCTGCCTTCATAATCATAAGCTGGGTAAACTTTTCCTTCTTCTGCACTTGTAGTCATGATGATCGTAATTCCTTTATCGATTGCAGCTTGTATGGAAGTAACCATTACAGGGGTAACTTGTCCCCTTCCTACACCCTCGAGCACAATTCCTTTCGCACCGTTTGCAACCGCAGCATCAATAAAGAGGCCATCAGCGCCTGTATGGCACTTGATGATATCCACCCTTGGGATGCTATTCTGAATATCATAACACTCCCTATGTAAAGGTTTTTGATAGATGCTGACGACATCATTATCAATTATCCCCAAATATCCATAGCCAAAAGATTCGAACCCCTGCAAATTGGAAGCATGAACTTTTTTGACATATTTTGCAGAATAGATCCGCTCATTAAAAACGACCACTACTCCAACATCCCTAATAAGATCACTCGCAGCGCATAATATCGAATTCCTAAGATTGGAATATACATCGGTGCCCACCTCTTGAGGAGAACGTTGGGAGCCGGTTAATACGATAGGTCGTTGATCCATACTCGTGACATCAAGGAAATAAGCAGTTTCCTCAAGTGTATCCGTACCGTGGGTCACGACGATTCCCGTAACTTCGGGATCCTCCAATTCCTTTTGAATGGCTGAATTAAGCTGTTGCATTTTCTCAAAGGACATGGACATGCTTGAGATCTGGAAAAGATCAACCACTTTTACCTCGATATCGTTGGGCAATTCGCAAAGTGATGCCAACTCATGGCCAGTCAATGCACCAGAGGCCAGCATACCATTCACAGTTTCTTTACTGGCAATAGTCCCACCAGTCGTTATTAACGATATTTTTTCCATACTGTCACTGCTCCTCATTTAAATAATTCACTTTTCTTTAACAGCCAAATGATAGGCAATCAATCCACCATGAAACCTGCCGTTCTCGATGAAGATTTCGTTCGCATTATTTCCGGCTGCCAGAACTCCTGCAATATAAAGACCTTTAACGTTCGTCTCCATCGTTTCCTCGTTATATGCGGGCCTTCCAGTCTCCTTATCAATAGTAATGCCCATTGAAGCTAAAAAGGAATGGTCAGGATGGTAACCAGTCATTGCAAATACAAAATCATTTTTAATGACTTTTTCCTCATCCCCCACATGGTAGATGACGCTGTCTTCCGTTATCCTGTCAACATTTGCATTAAATTCCATCTTGATGGTTCCATTGCGGACTAATGCTTCAAATTCAGGAAGAATCCAAGGTTTGATACTTGGAGAGTAATCCGATCCTCTATAAAGGACTGAAACCCTTGCTCCTGATTTGACCAATTCCAGAGCGGCATCCACACTTGAGTTTTTGCCACCGATGACTGCAACATCACAATTGAAGTAGGGATGGCCCTCCTTGAAGTAATGATACACTTTAGGGAGCTGTTCACCCGGTATGCACATATAGTTAGGATGATCATAGTAACCGGTCGATATGATCACATGCAAAGCTGTATACTCACCTTTCGATGTCTTGACTAAAAACTTCCCATCTTCTCGTTTTTCCACATTTTCCACTTTTTCGAATGTGTTGACCCGCAATTCTTTCCTTCTGACTACCTCCCTATAATAGGCAAGCGCCTGATTGCGGACCGGTTTACGGTTTTCGATTATAAAAGCAATATCACCAATCTCGAGTTTTTCACTCGAACTGAAAAATGTTTGATGTGTCGGATAACGGTAAATGGAATCAACCACATTGCCTTTTTCAATGATCAAGGACTGTATTCCCACTTCCTTAAGAGCAATCGCAGCAGCCAATCCACAAGGGCCCCCACCTATGATAATGACTTCTTCAACATTCATCTTTATTCCACTGCCTTTCCATGCACTATGTAATTCGTTCGTATAAAAAATAAAAACTCCTATCAATACATGATAGGAGTTTTTACAAATCATTTCAATGATAATGCAATGAACATGATTTTAACTATAAATCAATACATGATTCGAATCTTTTAGATCCAACCACGGAAGCGAGATGCTTCAGCCATTTTTCTTACACCAATCATATAAGCCGCTAGGCGCATATCAACACGTCTTGATTGTGCAAGTTCATAAATGTTATTAAAAGATTTCACAAGGATTTTTTCCAGCTTTTCGTCAACTTCTTCTTCTGACCAGTAATACCCTTGATTATTTTGTACCCATTCGAAGTAAGAAACCGTTACACCGCCAGCAGAAGCAAGGACATCAGGAACAAGAAGGATTCCGCGATCCGTTAGGATTTGTGTCGCTTCAATCGTTGTAGGTCCGTTAGCTGCCTCGACAACGATTGATGCTTTGATATCAGCAGCATTTTCTTCAGTGATTTGGTTTTCAATTGCAGCCGGAACTAAAATATCACATTCCAATTCAAGCAGTTCTTTATTTGAAATTGTGCTTTTAAACAATTTCGTTACGGTTCCGAAACTATCTCTCCGATCGAGAAGATAATCGATATCCAATCCTTCAGGATCATGAAGAGCACCATATGCATCCGAAATCCCAATAACTTTAGCACCTGCGTCATGCATGAATTTAGCTAAGAAACTACCTGCGTTACCAAAACCTTGAATGACTACCCGTGCACCTTTAATATCGATGCCGCGTTTCTTGGCAGCTTCATTGATACAAATCGTCACACCCTTAGCAGTGGCTGATTCACGGCCATGAGAACCACCAAGCACTAGCGGTTTACCAGTAATGAATCCTGGCGAGTTGAATTCATCCATACGGCTGTATTCATCCATCATCCAAGCCATGATTTGGGAATTTGTAAATACATCAGGTGCCGGGATATCTTTAGTCGGCCCCACGATTTGGCTAATTGCGCGAACATAGCCCCGGCTCAGCCTTTCAAGTTCACGGAATGACATATTACGAGGATCACAAACGATACCGCCTTTACCCCCGCCGTATGGCAAATCAACGATACCGCATTTCAAGCTCATCCAAATGGATAATGCCTTCACTTCACGTTCCGTTACATTAGGGTGAAAACGGATACCACCTTTTGTAGGCCCAACAGCATCGTTATGCTGGGCACGGTAACCTGTGAAAATTTTAACCGAGCCATCATCCATGCGGACCGGTATCTTCACCGTTAATAAACGCAATGGTTCCTTCAACAGCTCAAAAACTTCTTCCGGGTAACCCAGTTTATCCAAGGCTTTATGTATTACAGTTTGGGTAGACCTCAGTACGTCGTGTTTTTCTTCTTCATTTACATGGCTATTGCCTTTTGCCGATTCCATTAAAAGTACCTCCTAGAAAATCTCCATATATAAAATTATAATGTACAAATAGTCCTCTTCATGTGCTAGTATACACCTTCGTTACATTAATGCAAGAGTAAAAATGGGAATTTAAAAGTTGGAAATATTCTAAAAATGAAAACGTTATCATATCAACTGTTTTCTTACTCCTTTTGCGTATATCTTCTTCGGCAGAAAGTTGAGACAAAAAAGGCAAACCGCATTGTTTTTACCATAATGTGGCTGCCTCGTCTCATTTGTTTTACATCAGCTAAAGTGTGTGAGCAAAACATGTATCGCTTCATTTTCGATTATACATGTTCCATATTCATTGATGCGGCTGAGTGTCAATGTAGATGCATGGCCATACTCAGCCGCTAAAGATATGACCGTGTCATACGTCGTGTCTTTAACATTTTCGATAAGTAAATAGTATCTTCCCTCAAAATGATAAAGAGTACTATTAAGCAAACCTTGAAAAGATAATCTACGACATAATTGAACGATATCTTCAAAGTCATTGAATACATACAGAATATGGGGGAAGTCATCTATTTTCACTTGTAAATCCAAGAATTCCTCTTCGTCAGTCAATAATTCCTCTTCGTCCTTTGTCACGATGATTATCAACCCTTGTGCAGGCAAAGAGAAAATTTCGATTGCAATGGAGCCACTCATTTTAAAGCTGAGTTCTTCGCACGCTTCTTCGACCATATCCTGAAATAGCTTGTGGACCTTTAAGGAATTCCCTAAAATATCTTCTTTTGTTATGCCTCTATCAATTAAATCATCAAGGGTCAAAAAAATCTTGATTTTATTATTAGTTAATCGCTCCAGCTTCATAAAAAAATGCCCCCTGGTTACCATCTTCATACATCATATGAAGCCTTGGTCGCAGGGTGCATATCCATTATTTCTCTTAAGCCGGCCGCCGCTAACCTTTCAGCCATTCCTCCCATTTCGATTGCGTGTCCCCCATTAAAACTCCGCTGAAGTCCGTACGGTTTTCCTCGGAAATAAGGCTCAGCGCCGCACCGCCAAGGCCCACCTTCAAATCCGGGAAATCCTTTATTAATGCTTCAACCAGCCTAAATGTTCCATCAAGATTCTCTTCCAGTGAACATGACATGAATAGGTAAGAGGGTTTTATGATGTTTAAAACGGTGAAAAGGTCATTATCAGCAATGGATTCACCTAAATAAATGGTTTCATACCCTTTCCTCTTCAAAAAAACGGTAAAGACCAACAGTCCAAATTCATGTTTTTCACCGGGAGCACAAACGGTAAGGGCTTTCGGAAGAAAACCATTAGTCGGAATGGTATGCATAACTGAACTGATCCTGGATTTCAGGATGTTGGACGCAAAGTGTTCATGAGCGGAAGTAATTTCTCCCCTTTCCCACTTATCCCCAATCTGAACCAATATTGAGCCAAGTACATCAACTATGGTTTGTTCGATTGTATACATACTGAATGCTTGGCTTATCAGCATATGAGCTTTATTTTCATTGAAATTCAATAGAGCTTCGATTAATTCATCCGAAAACTTAATCGCTTGTTCATCCTTACGGTTCGTTTCAGGAACTCCAGGAGCTAGAGTGCCAGTACTTTCAAGAAGTGAAACGGCTTGGCTTATTGTAAAACCTTGCTTTGTTTTATTGATGAGCCACTTAAGGATTTGCAGATGTTTTTCAGTATACAGCCGGTGCCCCGATTCATTCCTGACAGGCTCGATAAATTTATAGCGCCTTTCCCATGCTCTAAGGGTTCCCGACTGAATGTCCAGCAGTTTTGAAACTGCCTTTATATTATATTTACCTTCTTGCATGGTTTTACAAGGCCTCCAATAACTGTACGATCATTTGTTGAAATTATAGTGGATTTTTCATGGTCTGTAAAATTCCGATATGCTCGATTAATAACAGCCTAATAGGTCTTTTCCACAGCTTCGCCTATTTCAGTGTCTGTCCCCCTTTTCAGGGTGAAGAGGTGCGTTTCCGGCTTAGCCTCAAGCCTTAAAGGCACTGCGCTTGTCCCATAGCCATTACTGGTCATATATAAACAGTCCCCCTCTTTTTCAATGCTGCCGATCTGATAGGGCCCGAATCCGAATATACGAATCTGCCCGCCATGGGTGTGACCTGACAGGACAAGACTAATATGGTGTTCCGGAGTCAACTGTTTCTTGACCAATGGATTATGGCTCACCAAAATCCGAAAATCTTCATTCCCGCAATCCGACAGGGCAAGGTCAAGCCTATCACGTTCTTCTGATATATCATCAATGCCCAGAAGAGCGATTTTGCTTCCATTTTGAGACTCAAAAGAAACAGCTGTATTATCAAGGATTTTCACACCATGTTTCAAAAGAGTCGCATCCAGTTCATGGAAGTCTCCTTCATAATCATTATTACCCCAAACAAAATAAAGGGGACCAAGTTCTTTTAGTTTCAATATATTTTTTTCCACGCGTTCTAAGGGAACCCCGCTTTCCCTAATGTCACCGCCGATTATCACCAAATCTGCCTTGTCACGAGCGTCCTCAATTAATTTATCCGCAACGATCCGCCGATGAAGATCGGATATAAAAAAGATCCGAACATCTCCAAAGCCTTCAGGAAAGTCTTTGAAATATAAGTCTTGAGAAATCACCCTATCTAGCATAGCCGTACGCCACATGTAAAAGATCGTGGCAAATGACAGCAGAATGATGACTAAAAATAATCCAGATAACCATAACATCTTAGTTAAACCTTCTTTCCATCCTTATCCCAAACGTACTTTCATATAACCATAAAACCATATTACCCGCAATTAAATATGATTTAACGCGATCATCATTTATTTTCATGATATAAGTTAATATCATAATTCTTCTTCATCATTTCAAATACCTTATGGCGGCTTTTCCATTCTTCCTCTTTTTCCCACAATTGCTTACTTTTATTAATGATTTCACAGCGTAGCAGTTGAAACTCCTTTTCAGCTTTATCAAGCTTTTTTTTAATTAATACCATATATCCATATAGACCAATCGCCGATGCCAAAAAAAGGAAATGACTAAAATGGTCGACGAAAACACTAAACATACTGAAAAAGGAATAGGAATAAGGTACAACGATATAAAAATATAGATAAATCATAAAAAGAGCAGCAACAATCATGGTTGCCCATAAGCTTTGAAGGTGCTTCTTTTTAAGTGCCTCGAATTTTTTCTTTCGATCCACGACATTCTGCAGCATTTGCTTTGTTGCTTGATCCGTCTTCTCATCCAATAAAATGATTGTCGATTCCATCGCATTTCCTCCTCTACTCTTTCAAATCATGATATGAAAGAGTAGAGGAAAAAATGATAAAGTACCTGTCACGTTTACCTTCACACTGAACTAAGTCAACCAATCTTAAAAACACCCTGCCTATAAAGACAGAGTGCCATCGTTATTTCTTGATAGGAATTTTCAATACCTGTCCTTTGGAAATTTCATTGCCATTCAGCCCATTCCACTCCCTGATCAGAGCAATCCCTTCCTGTGATTTGTAGTAATTCATGGAAATTCGAAATAATGTTTCTTCACCTTGAACAGTATGTAAGACAACTTTGTATCCCTCTTTATCCGGTTTCGCAGCTTGAACATTTTCGGCAGCCTTTTTCTTTTCTGTTTCTGCCTTCTTTGCTTTTTCATCAGCTTCTTGCTGCGCTTTGGCCTTTTCCTCAGCTTCTCGCTGTGCTTTGGCCTTTTCTTCAGCTTCTTGCTGCACTTTGGCCTTTTCTTCAGCTTCTTGCTGCACTTTGGCTTTTTCTTCAGCTTCTTGCTGCGCTTTGGCTTTTTCCTCAGCTTCTTCTTTTTCTTTCTCCGCTTCAGCCTTTGCCGATTCTTTTTCCTTTAAATCATCTGCAGTAGCTGTAGTTGGAATCGATTCAGTAGCTTCCTCACTAAAGACGACTTGGTCACTTTTCACAACAGGTACAGGCCTATCCTGCAGATATGTATAAAGGGCGTAAAATCCAATTGGAAGTAAAATAAAAAATAATGCTAATAATTGTATCATTGGGAACTTCTTCACTTTACTTTTTTTCTTTTTATTCTGGTGGACTTTGCTCCGCTTGGGCAATGAGGACTTAGCCTTCTGACGTTCAATTCGCGAACGAAGTTCACCAGCCTGATCGTTTTCTTTTTCATTCTTTTGCACTCGGCTCATTCAAGTCACCCCCTTTCTTGCTAAACCCTCTTTGCTTTTTGTTCCTGATTAAAATACCAAGGATAAAGTCAATCAAAAAGTGAGCTGTTATCGTCACGATGAGATTATTGGTCATTTCAAATAGAAAACCGATAAAGAAGCTCAAAACCAAAACATTTAAAAATAAAAACCAATTAAAAAGGTAACGATAATGAACGGCTGCAAAAATGAGGCTCGTAAGAAGCAAACCAAAATGTGTTTGCAGCACTCCACGGAATAATACTTCTTCACTTATCGCAACCACTAAAGTTACGGCAAAAATCATCGGGTATGACAAATTACTGAAAATGCGTTCGTTAATACCACCATCATCCTGATAGGAAGATGGTGTCACTTTCATAAACAATATGTCAAATAACACGACAATGACTCCAGCGGGAATTCCAATAAGCAAAATGTTCAGGTCATCAAAGATAAATAAGTCGAAAAAAGCTGAACGGTCTTTAAATAAAATAATACCTAAAAAGAAGGCTAACGTTAAGAGAATAATTTGCGTAAGAAACAAATTATATAGCAACTGTTTATCTGTAAGTTGTTTAATAATTTCAGCTTGCTTATTTTTCATTGCCATTTTCCTTCTTTAATAAGATATAAGCCAATTCTTTTTTCCAAGTGGAAAAGGAATTGACCGGGTCCACCTTGACTTCCGGCCATACATCAGCCATTTTTTCGACATCCATCCCACAGATATCACAGCAGATGTGGTTCACTTCCCGATGCTTTTCTCCAAAGTAGTCCAGTATCCCTAAACGGCGACATTCCTGTGTATAAATCCAGTGAAGGAATTTATGCAGCTTTTCCTGATTCCTTGATTTTCTCTTTTGACAATACTCTTTCATCTCTGCCATTTGATCTAGGTTATTGCCCGTGATAAGCTGCGTAAAAAAACGGAGCTGGATTTCGTTCAACGAAAAGGATTGAGACAGCTGTTCTTTTTCCGAGAGGGTCAAATTCGCCATATTTTTGTGTGATGCATTAAGGAAAGAACATACACCATCGATTTGCGAATCCGTAGGCAACTGTTGCTCCATCAAATGCAGGGGAAGCCCTTCATCCCCTTCGCTATATAATAAGACAGCCACACTTTGTTTCCGATCTCGTCCAGCCCTGCCTATCTCCTGAAGATATGCTTCCATCGTGGACGGGATATGAAAATGAATAACATATCTGACATCCGATTTATTCACACCCATTCCAAAAGCACTTGTTGCACATATAATTTTCAACTGGCCGGAAATGAATTGCTGCTGAATGAGCATCCTTTGCTCCTGTTCCATTCCACCGTGATAATAATTGACACTATCGATCCCGTTATCCTGTAAAAACCCAGTGACTGATTCCGCCACTTTTTTAGAGGAAAAATAAATAATTCCGCTTCCGGTAAATTTCCTGACAAGTTCCAGTACACGGGCTAGCTTCTCATCGTAACTGAACATTCGCTCGACAATAATTGCAATATTTTCCCGATCAACAGATGATACCATTTCCTTGGCCTGCCCAATGTTGAGTTTACCAACGATGTCCCTCCGGACCTCATCGGTTGCAGTTGCCGTCAGGGCAAGAGTCAACGGATTGTTCAATTCACGCCTCACTTCTCCTAAATTTAAATAATCCGGACGGAAATCATACCCCCATTGTGAGATGCAGTGTGCTTCGTCTATGACGAACAAACCTATGTCTATGGATTTCAAGGATTTTATCACGCCATCCAGGCTTAGCATTTCAGGAGATAAAAAAATAAAACGATAACTATGTAACCGGTCGAAAGCTTTCCTTTTTTGATTTAGCGTCAAAAAAGAGTTGAGGGTCAATACACTTTTTTCGCCACTCATCTTTAGCTGATCTGCTTGATCCTGCATTAAAGATAATAACGGGGAGACAATTAGGACAGTCTTATTTAAAAGATAAGCAGGCAGCTGGTAACATAATGATTTACCTGATCCGGTTGGGAGCATCGCTAAGGTATTACGGCCGGACATCAATGATTCAACCACTTCCTTTTGTCCAGGGCGGAATTCATCAAATCCGAATTTTTCTTTGAGGACTCGTTCTATGTTCATCATCACTCACCTATTTTCGCAAGTACAAGTCTTATTTGGAAAAAGCTTATTTGTTTATTATCGACCATCTGCTTGATTGCTTTAAGCTTTTTCGTACCAAGTTCCTTAATAGCTTCAGCAATTTCCCTCTCATCCTCGATAGTTACATAATCGGAAATCGGAAAATCTTTTTCCGATAAGACAATTTCTACGAGGTGATCTTCGATGGTGTTGACTTTCAATCTGCGGATTTCAGCTATTTCACCCAGATTTTTCCCTTCCTGGATGTATCGTAAAGTTGTATTTGTAGATTGTGTCAATTGAGGATTCCCACTTCTTTTCCAATCATTGGTTAATGAGGACAAGAGAGGGTAATCCTTTCCCGTTTCCATTTCTGCAAGCATTTGATGCAATGAGTCAAGGAATGTAAAGCGAACATACTCTTCTTCTACATCTTTCCTTTTTGCAATCTGTTCAAACGTAAGTCCAATCCTGTTTATTCCGGTTAACCTCAAAATGAAAATATCTCGTTTCATATCACTTTGACTTTCTAAAAGGGATATCAATTCATCATATAGATGTTGGGCAATCACCGCTCGATCCTCACGATTGACATGTAAAAATTCCTTTACGAAGAATTGGATTTTGGGATTTCTTTGTATCGGATAAAAACGTCTTTCATTGTGGACAATATGGGATATAGTTTGAATGAGTAAGTTTAACCTTCCCCAGAAAACCGGGGTGATATTGTGATACTTCCAGCCATTTATATACGTCGGAAAAGGATTACTTTTAAAGTAATCGCCTAACATTTTCTCACCTTGCATACTAATTTCATACGCATCTGGTTTATCCGTTAAATTAATCATGTCATGCTTAAGTAAATGTTCAATGTTTTGATTTAATTGCTGACGGGTAAATCGGGGTATTGTCCCAAAAATATCAGTTAACCCGAATAAATGGGCATCCTGGATTGTTTGTGACGATTTCTTACCCTGCAGCATATGGTATATAGCATAAATGGAACGTTCGCCTTGAAATTTTTTTATCGCATATAGAATGATGGCCTGTAGATAATTCTTCATGGGACTCACATCCTTGTTTCATTTAACCAATAACCCCATTGTAACAAAAAACTGCAAAAATCGCCGTTATTATTAATGATTACAAGGGAAATTATGTGACTAAATGACGAACCATGGAGAGAACCAAGTTAATTATTTCGATGTTTTTCGTTGACATTCAGCTACATGATAGTTATTATCAATACAATTTCTATTGAAAAGTTTGGCATTCGGTCTTACAATAAGAAAGAGATAATAATCTGAAATAAAAAGATTATCAGTTGTTAATCAACTTAGGAGGGGTTATATTCATGGCTAAATTTACAATTGTGGATAAAGAAACATGCATAGCTTGTGGAGCATGCGGAGCAGCGGCACCAGATATATATGATTATGATGACGAAGGGATTGCATTTGTTACCCTTGACGATAACGAGGGAATCGTTGAAATTCCAGATGTACTTATAGACGACATGATGGATGCATTTGAAGGATGCCCAACGGATTCCATTAAAGTTGCTGACGAGGCATTTGACGGAGATGCACTAAAATTCGAATAACGGAACAAGCCATTTTCAATCGAGAATGGCTTTTTCTTTTGGCCAATGTTGGATTACATCTCCTCATACAAAAAAACAAACATAAAAAACAACCGAATATGGATATCCGGTTGTTTTTTCATTTCTATCGTCAATGCCGTTAAGCATTTTTATATAATATTTGCTTATTGATCCATGTCTGTAATTTAATGAACAGCAACATGAATACAGATGTGATGAGTACGCCTTTAATCACGTTGAAAGGCAAGATTGCCGTCGTGACGAACTTTCTTGACTCGGGCGCCGACATTGCATCCCATCCCATAAAGAAGGTATATGCCGGTAAAAAGACAAAATAGTTTAAAACACTCATGAATACTGCCATGGAAACTGTCCCCGCAAGTAAAGCGAACGTCATCCCTTTTTTTGAATTGATTTTCTTAAATACATAATAAGTTGGCAAGACAAACAGTATTCCGGCTATAAAGTTAGCGATATGCCCCACAGGTACAGCAGTCAAGGTCCCTGTCATGACTAAATCCAATAGGTTTTTAATGAACTCGACTAGAATTCCAGCCATCGGACCGAAAATCAATGCCGCCATCAGTGCTGGTATGTCGCTAAAATCGACATTTAGAAAAGGCGGGAATCCTGGAAACGGGAAATTTAAAAGCATCAATAAATAAGAAATGCTTCCCATCATCGCAAGTGTAACCGTTTTTTTCACTTTGTTCTTATTCATAGTTCTCTCTCCTTCTTTTCCGATCTACCTGAAAAAGAGGTTTGGGTTCCAAAATATGTTGATGCTCAATAAAAAACCTTTAATTCCAATAGAATTAAAGGGATAAATTAAAGGTTACATCAAACAAACGTTCAGCAAATAACTGTTGAAACGCACTCAGGAACCTCCATCTTCTCCCATCCAGACTATACTGTCGGCTTTGGAATCACACCAAATCCTGCCTTGTAAGGCTCGCGGGCTTAGAAGAAGAAATTCCTTCATCACCGCCGGTGGGGAATTGCGCCCCGCCCCGAAGATAGACCTATAAAATTTTTATACTTCCCATTATATCTGAAATTCCTTTTTTTTGATAGCATTTTTTCTCAGTAGATGCGTTTAGGATGAATATCGATCGTCGCAGTGAATGGTTTAAAACAAATAACGAAAATTTTTTTATACTATGCAAACGAAGACGAAGCCATTTATATCACGATATTAAATAAATGATCAGATGATAATCATGTTATTAAGCGCTTACATCGAGTTAAGCCAAATTGACATAATCAGCATTTCAATTGTAAAATTAACTGAAATTTAAGATAATTCTTTTCCCTAGGAAGGTGTTTAGACGTGTATCGGATTTTAGTAGCAGACGCCATTAAACCAGAAGGACTCGGACCGCTATCAGAGGCATCCAATATTCATCTCATTCAGAAAACCGTAGAGGAAGCTGCAAACGAACTTGATCGGATCGATGCAATTCTTGTGAGAAGTGCAACGAAGGTTTCGGAAGATTTAATGAACCGTATGCCGCAGTTAAAAATTATAGCACGCGCTGGTGTCGGTGTTGATAACATAGACATCCCCGCGGCGACAAAACGCGGGATTGTCGTGGTTAATGCACCTGACGGCAATACCATTTCAACAGCTGAACATACATTTGCGATGATGGCTTCATTAATGCGCCACATTCCGCAAGCTTACGCTTCACTGAAGAATGGGGAGTGGAAACGTTCTTCATATACGGGAACTGAACTTCGTGGTAAAACATTAGGTATAGTTGGCTTTGGACGTATCGGAGGGGAAATTGCAAAACGTGCTAAAGTGTTTGGCATGGATGTCATTGTCTATGATCCGTTCCTGACTGTCGATCGTGCAAAGAAAATGTCCGTAACGGCCCTGCCGTTAGATGAATTGCTTCCTAAAGCAGACATCATTACTGTTCATACACCACTAACGAATGATACTAGAGGATTAATCAATAAAGAAAAACTGCTTACCTGTAAAAAGGGGGTATATGTACTAAACTGCGCCCGTGGTGGAATTCTAGACGAAGATGATTTATATGAAATGTTAGTCGAAGGACATGTTGCAGGGGCGGCACTGGACGTTTTCGTCGAAGAACCTCCACTTGGCCATAAACTGCTTGAACTGGATAGCGTCATTGCTACACCGCATCTTGGTGCTTCCACGAAAGAAGCCCAATTAAATGTTGCCGTACAGGTTGCCCAAGAAGTATTGACCTATTTTGAAGGAAACCCAGTCTCAAGTTCAATCAACCTTCCAGCCATATCTAAAGAAGTGTTTGAAAAAGTACAGCCTTTCTATCAACTTGTTCAGCAAATGGGATCGATTGCTTCTCAGTGCATGAATGAAGGAATTCAGGAAATCTCCGTTACGTATGCAGGAGAATCATTGGATTTCGATACTGCGATTCTTACAAAAAGTCTAATCTCTGGCTTTTTCAGATCAAGAGTTGATGCATCAGTCAATGAAGTGAATGCCTTGTTGATCGCAAAAGAGCGTGGCATAACCGTTGGTGAAAAAATCTCTACGGACTCTTTAGGTTACTCGAATTTGATCAGCCTTAAAGTAAAAGGTGACAACCGTGAATTAACAATCAGTGGAACCTATATCGAAAATTACGGTTCTCGAATTGTAAGTTTGAATGGTTTCAAAATCGACTTTCAACCAGAACCGAATTTACTTTATATCCAGCATACCGATAAACCTGGTGTAATCGGTAACGTAGGTAAGGTCCTAGGTGATCACGGAGTGAATATCGCCACCATGCAGGTTGGCCGAAAAGAAGCTGGCGGGGAAGCCATCATGGTTTTGAGCTTTGATTTACCATTAGAAGACAACATGAAACAATTTTTAATGGAAACAGAAGAAATTACATTCATGGCCCGTATCTCATTATAAGAAGAAAAAAGTGCCCGTCCAGCGCGGGCACTTTTTCTGTGAATGCAAGGGGCTTTTGCCAACCATAGACAGGGTGTTTTTAACGCACCATCAATTCACTTGGTTCGGTGCTTTGGGCACCACTATGTCTTCAGTTAAATTCAGCTGGCCTACCTCTTCAATAGGAGCATTTTCAAACTTCACTTTTTCAAAACCAAAATCCTTGGCAATGAAAAGTATGGCTTCTAAAGCTTGAAGGGATTCCTTACTATTTTCAATGGCAGCTTGATCTGATAATTGAATGATCACAAGATCTCCATTAGAGCTTACCCTTTCCCATGTCAGGTCATGCGGGATTGCAGGTGAAATTCCCTCGATGTCCGCCTCCCCTTTTCCAGCTTGCAGCGCCTCCTCAAAGTCCTGATAACCCATATTGCTTGGAACAAGGAACCTTGGGGAGGACTGATCCCTTTGGTAAAGAAAGTATGTGCGATTTTTTTGATGAGGTATGTCCACCTCCTTTAAATATCCCGCGTGCGCAAACATGGCACCTTGCTTACCATCTGTAGAAAATGTCATTTTCTCTATATTGTTATATGAAAGCGTTTCCTCCATCGAATGGAGAAAAAGTGTATCTTCATCCAATAGTCGGCTTTTTTCTTGAAAATCAATATGAGCAGTGGTCCTATCATTTCCTTTGCTGATCTTTATATCAAGTGGAAAATAGTCAGATAGCCCATATTGCTCTTCATCCATATCGGACATTTGATTAACTAACTGATTCAGTTTATCACTTTCGTCATAATGTTTGAGTTTAATTGAAATGGGAACGATGAAATTCATTTGATCATCTGGGACACCCATCGTAATGATCGATGCATTTTTAAGGTCATCTTGATAGATCGCTCGTGCAAATGTTTTTTCCTTTTCCCCTTTTCGGAGTTCCATTTCTGAAACCTTGTCTTTAGATTCGATTTCCGCTTGCTTACTCGAAAACTTTTGATTATCCTGTTTATCTGCTGAATGATTTTCTTTGTTACTTCCATCCTGCCGTTCAAGATCTGCCATTTCCATATTTTCAGATAGAGATAATTTCCCACTACTGCCGCTGTCCTCTTGACTTGTCGTTCCTTTTTTTTCAATAATTAAAGATGATGCCAAAACTACCATTAAGAATAAGGAGGCAACACCCGCAAATAGAGGTATCCAGTGTTTCTTTTTCTTCTTATCATGTATTCTCGAAAACACCTCTGCCTTGGTTCGGTCATCTTTTAATTTCGGAAGCTCGCGCAGCAGGTCTTCAATTTCGCTTTCTTTCCAACGGGATCTTCTCAATGCGGTGGCCCTCCTTTCCTGATAAATCTTCCATCAACTTTTTAATAGCCTTCAAAGCACGGTGCTGGGTCGTTTTTACCTTACTTTCACTCCAATTCAATACTTCAGCAGTTTCCGTAATGGACAATCCCTGAATATATCGTAAAATGATGACCGATCTTTGATTCGTGGTACACCGGTTTAAGCATTGATAAATATCTTGGATTTCATCGTTCATGATAGCCACTTCTTCCGGAATGGGCTCTTTATCTTTTATCAATTGCCTATCCCAATCAAAGTTAGGAAAGATTTTTTCTTTCCACCCTTTTTGTTTCCGAAAGTAATCAATCGTCACATTTCTTGCAATCGAGTACATCCACGTTTTTTCACTGCTTTTTCCTTCAAAGCGTTCATAAGCCTTCATCACCCGGATATAGACTTCCTGAACAAGGTCCTCAGCCGTTTCTCGATTTTTAGTCATATAAAAAATGAATTGATATATTTCCTGATGATATTTTTCATATAGATCGTGGAAAACGGAATCCATCATTTCCCCACATCCGTTCATAAATATAGTCGTCAATCCTAAACAAAAGTTACATACTTCGGCTTTAATCTTATTATAAAATTCCGTTAATTTCCACATATCAGGGACTTCTTATTTTGTTTCCGAAAAAAAACAAAGACAAGTTGGAAAGAAATCCAATTGCCTTTGTCTTCTAAGTTCCTCATGAAACAAGATTTTTTGGCAAGCCACCCGTCATTCAGCATTTTCCATAATTCGAGGCAGAATAAAACTGAAAGTCGTCCCTTTATTAGGTAAACTGTTTACCGAAATGAAGCCATCATGGGCATTGATTATATTTTTTACGATTGCCAAACCCAAACCGGTGCCCGAACGGCCGCGGGTCCTTGCTTTATCCGCTTTATAAAACCTCTCGAATACAAAAGGCAAATCTTCTTCGGGAATTCCAGATCCAGAGTCCCTCACATCAATGATCAGACCCCTTCGATCACTTGTCCTCTGAATGACATCAATGTTACCGCCCGGAGGAGTATGACGAATCGCATTATCAATTAAATTGGTCAAAACCTGTTCAATGCGGTCCGGGTCGAAATGCCATTGAATTTGATCGTCTTGCATGCTGGCTGATATTGTGATCCCCTTTTCTTTAGCCAGCCCGGAAAACTTACTTGTAATCCTCTTTAAATAAGGAGAAATAGGTACGTATTCATAGCTAAGGTTCATTTTACCCGATTCCAATTTAGCTAGATCGAGGAGATCATTGACTAAACGGCCCATTCTCAAAGACTCATCATAGATGATGCGGGCCATTTCCACCTTTTCCTCTTCACTGCTCGCAATGTCATCTACAATCGCTTCACTATATCCTTGCAACATTGAAATCGGTGTTCTTAACTCATGGGAGACATTCGCTATGAAATCAGTCCTAAGTTTGTCCATACGTCTTTCATCACTCATATCCCGTATGATGGCCACCGCTCCCCGAATATTGTCGGCATTTGTATATAGCGGACTGACAATGAATCCCCAATCACGGCCCTGCAAAGTAATTTCACCGACTTGCTCCTTATGGAAGGACTCTGATTCATCAAAAAGATTCATCAAAACCAATGGGACATTGACATTATCTTCCCGGTTATAGCCCTTTTCAAAGTACCAGGATTGCAGAAATCTTTCTGCTGGCGGATTCGTTTCAAGAATTGTGCCATCTTTATTGAAGGTAATGACCCCATCTGCCATACTGCTAAGAATGCTTGAGAGATGTTCCTTTTCCTGACTAAGTGCATTCATATTGAATTTCAGCTGTTTTCTCATCTGGTTAAACGCTATGGCAAGCTCGCCGATCTCATCTTGAGTCAAGATCGGGACCTTTGTATCAAATTTCCCCCGGGCAATCGCTAGTGCGGCTTCCCTCATCTTCACCAATGGGGCATTGATTCTTGTAGATAAAAAGAAAGCAAAAATCGTTGTCAAAATAATGGCGATGCCTGCTGCCAATAATATGAACTGTGTAGTCGATTTTGTGGTTTCTTCCATCGACTCCAACGATTGAAATAGGAAAACTTCATCCTGTTCCCCATTCAATTCAAGTGGAATGCCTACTACGATTGCGGACAATTCCTCATTGCCTGCATCATCGGATAGCGCCATTTCCTTTTTTACAGTCTTTCTTTCAGTAAAAACCTTGATCAATTCGGAATCTTTTTTTATGAGTTCCGGCGTGATTTCGTACTCATTATCTCCTCCGATTGATGAGAATATCATTTTGTCATCATTAAGAATGATCATTTTCGTTTCGTTGCCTATTAATTCCGAAGCTATTTGTAAAACCTCATTGCTGGATCCCTGATGTTCATTCGTTACCTTAATGATTTGTTCAGCAGTTTTGGTTAAATCATTTTCAATATTTTCAATCTGGAAATTCTCAAAGAATTCGACCAGCAGAACGGTTAAAACAATTAATACAAACGACACGAGCAATAGGATCGTTGCCCATAGCTTCCCTACAACACTGCCCCATAGCATCAGTCATTAATGACTTCGAACTTGTAACCTACACCCCAAACAGTGACAATCATCTTGGCTGCGTTTTCGGATATGCGGTTTAATTTTTCACGTAAGCGTTTAACATGCGTGTCAACAGTTCGAAGATCCCCAAAGAATTCATAGTGCCACACTTCTTTTAACAATTGCTCCCGGTCGAAAACCTTATCTGGGGATTTCGCCAAGAAATATAATAATTCATATTCTTTTGGTGTTAATGAAACCTCTTTGTTATCAGCAAGTACTCGGTGGGCATCATTATCAATGGTTAAATGCGAGAAGACGATCACATCTTTTGCCGTCGTTTCCGTCTGCATGTAACTAGTGCTTGAAGAGCGACGTAATAAAGCTTTAACCCTTAATACGACTTCCCGGGGACTGAACGGCTTTACGATATAATCATCTGTCCCCACTTCGAACCCTTGAACGCGGTTCACTTCTTCCCCTTTAGCAGTCAGCATGATAATCGGTGTCGTTTTCTTTTCCCTTAATTCACGGCAAACTTCGATTCCATCTTTACCAGGCATCATAATATCCAATAAAATTAAATCATAATCATTTTCAAGGGCTTTTGTTAAAGCCATATCTCCATTTTCAGCTTCATCGATTATGTATTCTTCTCTTTCCAAATACATCTTTAGCAGCCGGCGGATTCTTTCCTCATCATCCACCACGAGAATTTTTATAGCATTATACATTATGTAATCAGCCTCCTATCATATATTCTACAAAATGAAAACTTCCATGACTAATACTTTTTCCGCACAAAGTACGATAAAGAGCCTATTTTGCATGGCTTCCATGAACCTTTCACCATTTTGTCACAAAAAAAGACTTCGACCGCTCACTAAAAGTTCATGAATGCTATTTCACCGAAATATCCTTAATTAAAGGGAGTGACGAAAAAAAGGATCATTCTCCAGAAAAATCGATAAGCCAACTCCTCGATGTTTCTTTCAAAAGACCCCCTTCATCTAAATATTACAATACAGAATCAAGCATATGAATGCAAACCAGCAATAACAAGATTGACGAATATCAGGTTAAACATAATGATGGCAAAACCGATGACGGCAAGCCAAGCTGATTTTTCCCCTTGCCATCCCTTTGACATGCGCAGATGTAAGAAAGCTGCATAAAACAACCAAGTAACCAGTGCCCAGACCTCTTTCGGATCCCAGCCCCAGAATCGTGTCCAGGCCACTTGAGCCCAGATCATTGCAAAAATGAGGGCACCGAGTGTAAAAATCGGAAAACCGATAAGGACCGAACGATAACTAATCTCATCCAATAAATTCAAATTTACATTTTTAACGATCGGTTTAATCAATGCTGCCACTCTTTTGCGAGCAATCAACCTTATTAAACCATACAAGACGAGCCCCATACCGAATGACCAAAGTACAGTATTCAGTTTCTTGGCATTGATCAGTGGAGGCATGTCCACCAGTGGTTCAAATCGATCCGTCTCGATAAGTTTCCCTTCATTGGGACCAACCAAAGCCGGTAAGTTGAATTCCTGTTTGACCTCGGCTCCGTGTTTATCGACCCAATCAAAATTCGCCTTATAATCCATCGCAGCAAAAGAAGAAGTGATGATGACGAATCCAATGGTGCAGACTAATGTGAACATGATGCCTTCAAGCCAGAACGTTCTTTTGCTTGATTGTGTCTGATCGACGAATTTGATTAAATAAATGATGGCAGTAACGAAACTTATGGCAAGGATCGACTGTCCTGCCGCTGCAGTCGTTACATGAATATGAAGCCAATCGCTCTGCAAAGCAGGAATGAGTGGCGAAATTTCTGTAGGGAACATACTTGCATATGCGATTATCAATAACGCAATCGGTAAAGCGAATAGCCCAAGGGCAGGTGTTTTATAAAGGAAATAAATTAATATGAAAGCACCGACCAGCATCATTCCGAAAAAGGTCGTAAATTCAAACAGGTTACTTACCGGAGCATGGCCGGCAGCAATCCATCTAGTGATGAAATACCCAATTTGCGCCGCGAAACCGAGAATGGTGATGAAAATGCCCAGTTTAGCCCATATGTTTTGTTTCTTTTCCTCCGCTCCGCGTTTATCCTTGATCGATCCCCCAAATAAAAAGGTTGCGACAAGATATAATAAGAAAGCTGCATATAAAAAGTTACTGCTTAATTCAGCCATTTAAAACTTCCCCCTTACTAGAAGATTTCTCATCTTCAAGTTGATCCATTGGTTCGGAAAGTGATGTTGATTCTATCGCTTGTTTTATATCTCTTTTAATACCGTGCCAGTTTTTGTTTGTATGGCCGGCCATTAATATCTCATCATCTTTCCTCTTAATCCATATACGCCGGTGATTCCAATAAGACCCTTGGACAACGCCGATCATGAAAATGATTCCACCCGTGAATAAGATCCAAAGCGTTAAATCCTTCCTTACGGTCAAAGCCGTGACATCTTGGGTTTCCACACCATTAAAAGCCATTTTATAAGTGTTTTCCCCTAAAGGCTCCACAGTCTCTTTAATCGCTACGAAACTGACCTCACCTTCTGGCTTATCCGGAGTATGCATTTTAAAGATAAATGCCGGATTATTCGGAATCTTCGATATCGTTCTAGGTTCACCTTTTTCATCGAACTCGAAATCGGGGAAGTAACTGATCAAGTCAACGGAATATCCTTCTTTCAACTCGTATTTCTTTTGTGGATTGTTCAAATCAACCTTTAAGCTTCCATATTTCTCTTCGGTTTTTTTATTTATCAAATTAAAAGCCATCGTACTGAGCTCATCCAGTTTATAGTCTACTTGGTAGAGGGCATAATGATCATGTTTCAGAGGTTCATTGACTTTGATTTTATAATCTTTAAGTTTTTCAAGGTCCACTTTTTCCCCTGGTAAGGTTTCTCCCTTGCGCTCATACAACGTAACATCGGATTGATAGGTTTTTGCGATCGTACCGGTTTTATCGATTGCAGCACTGTACTGCGCATCTTCTTGATTCTCTTTGTCATACACCTCTAAGGTAAATTCATTATTCTGGAGGTAATATTCACCATTTGTACCCGGGATTTCTTTTCTCTCGCCTTCACGCAGCCAAAGTACTTTGTCGATATACATCCCAGGGACAGAACGCAATAATGCTCCAATTAAGAAAATGATAAGTCCAATATGATTAACATATGGTCCCCAACGTGAAAAACGACCCTTTTCGGCAAGTATATGACCGTTTTCCTCCCGTATATGATAACGCTGCCTTTTTAGTCTATCCTTTACTTCTTCAAGGTTTATATCTTGGTCTTCAAGCTTTGTCACCCCATAAATCCGCTGACGTTTCATGAAACCGTCATGACGTGTGACCCCTTGTTTTTTTAACGATCGATATAATGGAAAGAACCGATCGATACTGGCAATCAATAGTGATATGCCCAGCATGCCTATGATAATCAAATACCACCATGAACTATATAAGTTATGAAACCCGAGTTCATAATACACTCTTCCGAACCAGCCGTATTCCAGTTCATAATGCTCAGCAGGCGTAGCTGTTGAAGGTATGTACATTTCCTGAGGTAAAATCGTCCCGATAGCTGAAGCGATCAACGCAATGACAATGAGCGTTACCCCTACCTTAACGGAAGAAAAGAAGTTCCATATTTTATCGATGATCGTTTTTTTATATGTTTGTGAACGCCTGGCACTTCCCTCATATCTCATATCAATAAGCTTGTTTTCTTTTTCGTTACCAAGCACCATCCCGCATTTACCACAAATCTTTGTGCCAAACGGATTTATATGACCACAATCGCATTTTACTTCTTTCATGTCAAAAACTCCCCAATATTATGGTTTAATTCTCTCCATATGCTTTTGGATGCTCTCTTCTGTCAAAGCTCCGGTGATGATATCTATCACTTTCCCCTCTTTATCGACCAAAAAGGTGACAGGCAATATATCCACGCGATAAGCATTTTCCACTTCCCTACCTTTATCGATCATGACAGGAAAGGTCAGATCATGCTTTGTAATGAAATTATTGACAGCATAGTCAGATTCCCCGACATTAACCGCCAATATCTCTACGCCATGGTCTTTAAAGTTTTTATATTGATTTTCCATATAAGGCATTTCGTATTCACACGGCTTGCAATATGTACCCCAAAAGTTCAGGAAGACGCCTTTTCCCTTGTAATCGGAAAGTTTATGCTCTTTGCCTTCCATATCAGTCAAGACGAAATTGGGTGCATCTGATCCTTTTCTCAGACTTTCATTCTTATCTTTAGTGAAGTTCGTATAAAGGGCAAACACTAAAGCTGCACCTAAAAGCAGGAGAATGATGGTTCTGCTAATTAGGCGTCGCTTCTTTTTATCCATAGAGATCCTCCTAAGGCCACACTAAATTTAACCATACCATTATACCATTTAACGCCATGTCCTTTTTATTTACATTTCTGAAGGTTTTGTGACATTCTTTCCTGATTCATGAAGGAAAAGGTATTTACAGGTTGTTTTCCACTACCCCATTCCTCCAGGGGAAGAATGGGGTAGTGGTTTCAACCTATTAATACAGGAAAATTCTTTCTTACATTCTCCGCTGTTTAGGTTCGGTTGTTGCTAAAGTCCGCATTAATTTAACTTCATGTGGAGTCAGCTCCCGGGAATCTCCTGCTGTTAAACCGTCCAAGGTCAAGAAACCATATTGTTCCCTCTTCAATTTAATGACGGGATGGCCAATTGCTTCGAACATCCGGCGGACTTGCCTGTTCCTGCCTTCATGTATTGTGATTTCAACTATCGCCGTTTCCTTTTTCTTGTCGGTAGACAATACCCTTGTCTTGGCTGGTGCAGTCTTGCCATCCTCCAACTTGATACCTTTATCCAACTTTTTCAAGCTTTCACGCAAAGGCATCCCTTTCACTTTTGCCACGTACACTTTATCCACTTCATGCTTCGGATGCATTAACGTGTTTGCAAATTCCCCGTCATTGGTTAAAATCAATAAGCCTGAAGTATCGTAATCCAAGCGGCCAACTGGATAAATCCGTTCATTGATGTAAGGGAAAAAGTCAGTTACGACTTTTCTATTCTTATCATCAGAAACTGCCGAAATGACGCCGCGCGGTTTATAGAATAGGAAATAAACTGGGGCTTCTTTTTCTAGCGGGACTTCATTAACCTCAACCTTATCATTAGGCCCAACTTTCACACCTAATTCCTTCACTACTTTGCCGTTCACTTTTACCTTACCTTCTAAAATCAACTCTTCTGCTTTACGGCGGGAAGCCAGTCCAGCATGTGCTATCACCTTTTGTAATCGTTCCATCTATCTTCACCCCATAGTATAATCATTCGTTTGTTATTGTCTATACATACACAATCATACAATTATTACATATTGAGAGGCAAAAACAAAAGGTTTTTCGCGAATAAGAGCTTTTCTTTTATTATTACACCAATAATGGGACGGTTAAATGGGTTGGTTTCCATAATGAGTGTAACATAGCTTATTTTTCCATACAAAAAAATGTTTCTTTTGGATGAAAGTTCGATTTCGTTTAAAAATGGAGAACTTAACATAGCCGATTGTTTAAGAAAAAAGACAAAAAAAAAAGAAATGGAATCGCCCATTTCCCTAGTCTTTAATTCATACCAAAAACCAATGTGACGACGATAACGGCAGCTATGATACCGATCAAGTCTGCCAAAAGACCGACCTTTAGGGCATCACCCATTTTTTTGATCCCGACAGCTCCAAAATAAACGGTCAATACATAGAAGGTGGTATCTGTACTTCCCTGAATCGTGGCAGCCAATCGCCCAGTAAAGGAATCCGGTCCATAAACAGATATCAGGTCGCTGGTTATTCCTAAAGCGGCTGTTCCGGATATTGGTCTAATAATCGCAAGGGGTAAAACCTCAGATGGAAAATGAAGAAAGGAAAGCAAGGGGTGCAGTGATTGTACAATAAAATCCAAGGCCCCTGATGCCCTAAATACTGAAATCGCCACTAGCATCCCTACCAGGAAAGGGATGAGGGAAAAAGACATGCTGATTCCTTCTTTCCCCCCCTCAACGAAGGTCTCATAGGTGGGAACTCTTTTCAATGTGCCGTACAGTAATATACAGAGGATCAAAATCGGTATCATCCAAATTGAAATGGTGGTCATCCAGTGCAACATCCTATTCCCTCCCGCTCCTCTTTCTCTTGTAATAAAAATATCGATCTATCGCGATTCCTCCAACTGCAGAAATGGCCGTTGCTATTATGGTCGGAAAAACGATGTCCGTCGGGGAGTGGGCATCGTAATTCATGCGGATAGCAATGACAGTAGTTGGAATCAACGTTACGCTTGAGGTATTGATGGCTAAAAAAGTGACCATCGAGCGGCTGACCGTTGCTTTTCCCCCATTTAGTTTCTTTAGCTGTTCCATGGCTTTTATACCAAGAGGCGTAGCTGCATTCCCCAATCCAAATGTGTTTGCCATCATATTGGAAAGTATATACCCCATAGCGGGATGATTAGGAGGCACTTCAGGGAATAGCCATCTCATGAACGGCTTGAACAAATTGGATAGTTTATCTAACAGCCCCGATTCCTCCGCTATTTTCATCAAACCCAGCCAAAAGACAAGTATGCTCATCAGTCCCAGGCAAAGGGTGACCGCTTCCTTTGCGCTGACAAATAGAGCTTCATTCACCTGATCCATCGTCCCATTAATCATGCCAAAGACAATACCGATCACAAACATCCCGACCCAAATGTAATTAACCATTGCGTCCGATTCCCAATACCGCTTCAAATACCTCAGCCCATGAAGATTGGAATGATTGTTGCTTGAAGCTTTCTTTTGCTTCCCCATAAAAAATCGAACGACTACCTATTTTCTTTCCATCGAGATAGATGGATGCTCTGCCGACCACTGCTGGGATTTTCCTTTTATCCTTCCAAGCCCTCTGTGGCTTCAACAATTTCATTTTCACATTGACCAACTTTCTCTCTTCTTTTGTCAGTGGGTACGAGAAATCATTTTTAATGTAGACATGCCCTTTATATATTTTATTTTCCATATTCTTTACCATGCCTTCAGGTAAAATTTCTGTTGGCTTATAATCCTTAAATGCGGATTCGTACATTTGAATATGATCATTCCAATCATCCGGACCATTCAATGTCACAGCAATCAGGTCATGCCCGTTTTTTGTTGCGGTCGTGACCAAGGTACGTTTTGCTAGTTTGGTATACCCTGTTTTCCCCCCTGTGCAATACTCATACAATTGTGTAAGTAGGCGGTTTTTGTTCTTCCATACATAATCCCATTGTTCTGTGGAATTAGGTGCCCTGTGTTCCTTTGTGCCGGCAATCTTTGCATACGTTTCATTTTGCATGGCATAACGAGTGAGTATGGCCATATCATATGCGGTTGAATAATGGTTCTTCGTATTATCCAAACCATGTGGATTTGAAAAATGGGTATTTTTCATCCCGATTTCTTCCGCCTTTTGATTCATCATCCACACGAATCCATCTAGGCTTCCACCAACCTTTTCGCTGATTGCGACTGCTGCATCATTACCCGAACGAAGCATCAAGCCATAAACCAAATCTTCGAGCTTAATTCTTTCTCCTTCTTTTAAATAAAGTGACGAGCCCTCCGTCCCGAAGGCAGTGCTGCTCACCTTCACTGTTTCATCCATTAGTCCCGATTCAATAGCCAAGATAGCCGTCATTATTTTCGTAATGCTTGCTATGCGGTTCTTTTCATGAGCATTCACTTCATATATGACCCTTCCGCTATCCTCATCCATTAAAATCGCACTATGGGCACTTACGGATACATTTGCATTGGCGCTTTGTACGGGTGCAATAAAAGACAACAGGAGAATGACAATACACAAACTTGATAACCCTTTATATGGAAAACGCATGAGTGCCCCCTCGTCTCTTTACTTGTTTTTGTACAAGTTTATGCAAATGGACAAGGGTTATGAATAAAAGAATGTAAACCTTCATGATATCTATTGATTTTCAACATAAAAAAAATCGATAGGGGCCCCCTATCGATTTAGTGTTCTATCATACTAATAATGCGGCTATTTCATCGATTTTCTTAGCTCCGAATACCACTTCTTCATCATTGATGATCATGGCGGGCACGCTCATGACTTTATATTTCTTCTTGATTTCCTGGAAATTGCTTATATCGACCATTTCAGCTTCAACGTTAGGGTTTTCAATCGCAATGCGCTGTGCACCCACTACAACGTCTGGACAGTAGTGACATGCCAATGAAACCATAACCTTAATGTTCGCTTTTTTACTGATTCCCTTAATTGAATTCAATACGACTGAATCCAATGCTTGACCAGGTCCGGCCAGGTTATAGATAGCCAAAATGAAGGAATTCAACTCATGGCCGCCTGGTACACCGTGGTATTTGACGCCACTGTATTCACCATTCGAATTTAAGAGGGAAACGACAGGGAACTTATCTGCATTGATTTTTTCTTCAATTTCCGGACTTTCTCCCTTGTTGTATAACTCAAGATGCAGCTTGTCTCCTAATTCCGCAACATCCAACAAGAAGTCTCGCAATTCGACTGATTTTGGCAAACTTTCATCGACGATGGACACCAACGTTACTTCGCTCTCCATCTTGCCGAAGATTCCCTTTAATTGGCCGCGTAACGCATCACTTAATAAAGCGCTCTTACCTGCCGGGACAGCGGCCTGTTCTTTTTTCGCCGGTTTTTCAACTTCAGGTTCATCTTTGATTCCTAGGCGATCTTTTTCTTCTTCAATATATTTACCGGCATCCGTTGCTGCAATCGCCCCATCAGATACAGCTGTAATAATCTGGCGTAAGGATTTTGGCCTTAGGTCGCCCGCTGCATAGACACCTTTCACATTAGTCTTCATATCATCATCGGTTAAAATGTAACCAGCATGATCCATTTCGATATGGCCCTTGAAAATTTCTGTTTTCGGCTCATATCCTATGAAAACGAAAACTCCAAACGTACTGTCTTCTTCCTTCGCCTTATATTCAAATTCTTCTTTAGTCGCATTATTGATGAAACGGGCACTTTGAATCATCCCGTCTCCATATACCCCAAGGATCTCCGTATTGAATTTCACTTCAATCTTATCATTTGCCATTACTTTATCCACAATGGACGGGGCACACGAGAAGCTTGATTCCCGGGCGATGATTGTAACTTTTGTAGCAAAGCGTGTCAGGAATATAGCTTCTTCAGCGGCTGCATATCCTGCCCCGATAACGAAAACTTCCAACCCTTCAAAGAATTCACCATCACATGTTGAACAATATGCTACACCGCGGCCAGTAAATTCCTCTTCACCTGGAAATCCTAGTGTTCTTGGAGAAGCACCCGTTGCAATGATGACGGAGCGGGCATGGTAATCCCCGCCAAGGGTTTTAACGACTTTCACCTCACCGGAGAAATCCACGCCCGTTACATCAGCTTTGGCGAATTCAACGCCAAAATCTTCGTTTTGAAGCTTCATTTCTTCAACTAACCTAGGGCCCGATATATGACGGATACCAGGATAATTGGCTATTTCCGATGTAGTTGCAGCTTGTCCGCCGCCAGTTCCTTTTTCAAGAATTATTGTTTTTACCTTAGCTCTTCCTGCATAAACGCCGGCTGAGAGGCCTGCAGGTCCGCCACCAATAATTAATAAATCATATATTTTTTTCATCTTTTGTACTCCTTGCTGAATGATAATACGTGCTAAACTGATTATTTTGAAAAACAAAAGGCACTTATTTTAGGTAAGTGCCTTTTGTCATAAGATCTTGCTGGACGAGTTGTCCCAGTAATCGTAATCAATGCTCGGTATGTCCATTACCTGTAGAAATGGACCATCCCATTAAAAATTAAAGTTTACCTACAAGGTCTAGGCTTGGTTCAAGAGTGGCTTCACCTGGAGTCCATTTTGCAGGGCAAACTTTATCTCCATGTTCTGCTACGAATTGTGCAGCTTGAACTTTTCTTACAAGTTCTTCAGCATTACGGCCAATTCCTAGGTCATTAATTTCGTATGCTTTAATTTGTCCTTCTGGATTAACGATGAAAGTTCCACGTAGAGCCAATCCATCTTCTTCAATCAATACACCGAATTGACGGGATAAAACGTTTGCTGGGTCAGCTAACATTGGATATTGGATTTTACCGATTGTATCAGTGGCATCAGCCCATCCTTTGTGGCTGAAATGAGTATCTGTTGAAACTGAGTAAACTTCACAACCAATTTCCTTGAATGTTTCATAGTTATCTTGAAGATCAGCTAATTCAGTTGGACATACGAAAGAGAAGTCAGCTGGGTAGAAAAAGAATACTGCCCATTTTCCTTTAACATCTTCAAGTGTAACTTCTTTGAATTCTCCTGCATGGTAAGCTTGTACTTTAAAATCTTCAACTTGTTTATTGATCAATGACATAATAAATTCCTCCAATAGCTAATTTTTTTATCTGCTCCTGTTTATAATAATTATTAAATAGAAATTAGTCAATAAATATACCTTAATAATTTTTAAGTTCACAAATTGGTCACAGTTTTTATATTGATATAAATTAATTATTTTTAAAAACCCATAGTACTTCAAAGTAGCCTACTTAACACATTTCCAATGTTATTTCAAGGATTTAACTAAGACACATGCTCATTATTTCGTGATATGATATCATCTCCTTTTCAATCTAATTATAATATCCAAATGAGAATCATAAGTCGCTTCCAAAATAAAATTTGCAGCTCCCCTTCTTATCCTTCCCATATTTTCCCTAAAAATTCTTGATACAATATTTCAGGCAAAAAAAAACGAACCTTCACGGCTCGTATATTTGCAATTGGTTCTCAAAAGACTTTCCTATATTTTATCAGTTATTGCTTTTTCCAGATAAGCTTTTTCGCTTCGGTGAACCTTACGGCAGTTTTCGGCCAGTTTACAACGTCCCACCATTTGTCCACATAGGCTGCCCGATTATTTTTATATTGCAGGTAATAAGCATGTTCCCATACATCAAGAACAAGGATTGGGATCGTATCCCACTGGGTCAAAACCATATGCAATTCCGATTGAAGTATTTCTAGCCGCCGCGCACGCGGAACCCAGACTAAAATCGCCCAGCCAACTCCTTCTACTTGTTTGGCAGCTTCACTAAAATGACTTTTAAAAGCTGCAAAGCTTCCAAAATCCGTCTCAATCTGATTGAGTAAATCCCCCCTTGGCTGTCCGCCCCCTCCCGGAATCATCTCTTCCCAGAACAGCGTATGGAGATAATGGCCTGACCCATGAAAGGCTGCTTCCTTTTCCCAATGTTTCAACAAGGAAAAATCTTTCGTTTCCCTCGCTTTTTTCATCATCAATTCCGCTTTATTCAGACCATCGACATATGCTTGATGATGCTTATCATGGTGCAGATACATGATTTCCCTTGAAATCGTCGGTTCCAGCGCATCATAGGCATAAGGTAACGGCGGTAGCGTATGATTCCCAATTGGCACTGATTGCCTATCCTGTATACTGAATTCTCTAGCGAGTTCTTCAATTTCCTCGTAGACCCGAGCCATCTCTTCTTCAATCAGGACCATATCCTCATAATCCATTTCTTCCTCATCCATATCTTTTGTCAACTGGGAAAGCCGTTCAATATTCGACAGCAATGGCGAATCGGTGATATCGATCTTCTCAAGATATTCCATCACTCCATCAACCCAATCACTTACCTCTTTAGCATAATCTCTTTCATCGGACATCTTGCAACCTCCTCTTAACCTTTATGCACATGAATCATCAAAGTATTTTATGTTTCGATTAAGCGGAGATTCCATTTATAGCAAAAAAACAGCTAGGCCTCTTAAGCCCAGCTGTTTCATTATCTTGACTGTAACATTTTCGTCCGGTAATCCGTTTCATAAAACTCCAATTCTTCACGCATGGTCTGGAATCCACTTTCCACGGCCTTCAGAATGGATATTATGCTGTCAGGTACACTTTGGTGAAATTTAATCGAGTTTTTTCCTGTATAGGCAGATCTGCTGTCCTCAAACCACCGATCTGATTTTGGGGAAAAGTATTCTTCGATACATTGATGATAAACTCTATAAAGCGTCTTTTCAGCTGCAGCTTTATTGAAAACATCATTTTTCAGAACGATTTGGCAAGCCTCCAAGCCCTCTTCACAACTTACAAGCATTCTTCTTAAACTAGAAAGGATTCCTTTATAATAGGTTTCATCCCCGCTTTTTTCCTCTTGCAGCTTAGAATAGGTTGTCTCATTCATAAATTCTTCTAGTTGAGCCACTGTCGTTTCTAAAAACCCTTTTACATCTTCAAGCTGAGATTTTACCAATGTATTCCCCAACCGTGAACCCTCCTCAAAATGATTAAGATTGAATATAATAGTCAACATGTGACTCTATATCATATGGTTTAGCTTGGTCAATAGATATAAACACTTTCTCCAATTTTTCAAAATCTATATTTTCGAAATAACCAGCCATCTCTTTTTCTGCATTTATATAAATACGTTTTCGGTTAACCAGGCTCGGGTCTTTGAGTAGACAGACCATTGCAATGATATCAGCCATATAAATATCTCTGTTAGGGCTTTTGAATATAGGGTTGGCGGGATATGGGGTCCAACGAGTGACCATCTCATCAAAATAGCGAAGATACAGTACATTCAGCGTCTTATCTTCTCCATCCTTTATGTATTGTATAACGGATCGATTAAAGAAGTCCTCAGGTGAATTTGACTTTTCCTTTTCAAGCCCAAATCCATTGCATGCTACAATTCGCACCCGCAATCCCCCCGCATTCATTTTTTTCTATATTATCACAATTTATTGAAAAATGTTATTCGATTGTTTGCTGAAATTTTTCAAAAAACAGATCGGCTTCATCATTTTCAAAGCCATCATCCGAATTATCGGCGAGAGGCGGTAATTCATCAATGGAATTCAGGCCGAAGTAATCCAAAAACTCTTTTGTTGTCCCATATAAATAAGCCCGGCCCGAGCCTTCAGCACGTCCGACCTCTTTTATTAAGACTTTAGTGACAAGTGTATGAATGGGGCGATCCGTTTTCACTCCGCGAATTTCATCAATTTCAGCTCTAGTAATCGGCTGTTTATAGGCAATGATTGCGAGTGTTTCCAAAGCCGCCTGGGACAATCCTTGAGTGCTTGATGTTTCCACCAGCCTTTTCAAGTAATCCGAGTGCTCTTTCTTTGTCGTCATTTGATAAACACCCGCTATTTCGATTACCTGAATCCCGCGTACATCCGATATATATTCTTCTTTTAAACTTTCAACGATGTCCGTTGCTTGATATTCCGTAATTTCCAGGACAGAGGCAATTTGTTTGACGGATAGCCCTTCATCTCCGGCAGCAAACAATAATGCCTCAAGAATCCCTTTCCAATTAATAACTTCCAACTGGTTCTACACCTTCCTTAGCAGCAATCATGATATCCGAAAAATTATCTTCCTGTTCAACGATGATTTCATTTAATTTCATCAGTTCCAGCACCGCCATAAAAGTGATGACGATATGCTCTTTAACCGGGAGCGAGAACAGTTCAAAAAAACTTTTCTTTCCTTTAATCGATTGTAACTCAATCATGATTTCATCCATTCGTTTCTCTATCGATATCTCTTGTTTCGTTACCTTCGTGTAAAGCGGCTTTTGAATTTTTTGCCTTCGCAGCAGTTTTTGAAGAGCCCCCAACATATCGTATAGACTTATATTCAACTCTTGCTTATCACTTTCCGCTTCTTTTACATAAACCGATAAATCACTTGGGGGTTTGGTGAAAATCAAGCTTCTTTCTTCTTCCATCCCTTTAAATTCTTCGGCTGCATTTTTATACTTTTTATATTCTAATAGTTTTTCCACAAGCTCATCACGTGGATCTTCTTCAAATATTTCCCCATCTTCATCAATCATTAGTTCATCTTCATGCTTTGGAAGCAACGTTTTACTCTTGATGGCTAGCAGCGTTGCAGCCATCACTAGATATTCGCTGGCGACATCCAATTCAAGATGCTGCATCGTATGGATGTAACTTAGGTATTGATCTGTAATATCAGCCATCGGAATATCGTAGATGTCTATTTCCAGGCGATTAATCAAATGCAGAAGTAAATCCATCGGTCCTTCGAAAGCGTCAATTTTTATATTATAACCCATTAAATTACCTCATTTAAATCTAATTGGCCGATATAGACCTATTTCTTTTACTAATCAAGTATAGTGGATTGCCGCCCTTTATCCAAATAATAATTTACTGACCTTAGAAAAGTTTTTATTTGGGATTACCATCAAATGGGTCGTTGCCCAATCACATTCCGAAATCCAACATAACCTAGAAATGTAAGAATAGCAGAACAAAGGAGGTACTCATTATGGGTGCAGGTGGTTTTGGACACGGCGGCGGATTCGCGTTTATTGTAGTATTGTTCATATTATTAGTTATCGTCGGTGCTTCATGGTGTTAATTCATGACTGATGAATCAAGCTGATTGCCTTGCAATCGGCTTTCTTTATTTTCCTGGAAAAAATTCTATGCTAAACTTAGTGAGTATACATAGCGGGTGTTAAGCTAAAAGAAAATGGCTTTTTGCCTTACTTTAGATGATTCCATCAAACAAAAGGGGTGCTCCTATTGAATTACGCGGAAGACTACCTTTCTTTCCTTGTCCATTTCCATGGGCCAAGGGATTACTTCGAATGTCATGAAATTCTTGAAGAATATTGGAAGGAAACCGCACCAAAAGAGCGTGACTCTCATTGGGTCGGACTCATTCAAATTGCGGTTGCCCTGTATCATGATCGCAGGGGAAACAATAAAGGGGCTGCAAGGACCCTGTCTAAAGCCCTGGCAAATCTCCATCTTAAAAAGGCCGAGCTCCTGAAGTTGGGACTCGATCCAGAACGACTGTTCAAATTGCTCGAGGACACCCATGAGCGAATGTTATCACAAAAGCCATATAAAAGCATTAATCTGCCGATAGCCGATCAAAGCTTGATTGAAAAATGCCAGTCCATCTGTTTGCAAGAAGGGTACATATGGGGTACAGTTAGCGACATGGCTAATTCAGCAATAGTTGATAAGCATCTAATGCGTGACCGTTCGGATGTCATTTCCGAAAGGGCTCGGCAGCTTTCCCTTCGAAAAACAAGAATGGAGGACCGCCCTTAAAGGTGGTCCTCCATTCAAGCTTTCCTATTCAAAAATCTTCACACCTGTCAAGAAAGCTTTCCGTAAACTCATTTGCTTTTAATTCTTTGTCAGGATATTGCTCCTTGATGGCCCTGACCATCGTTTTACCGATACCTTGCTTCCGGAAGGATGGATTTACGGATATATGTTGTATCTCAATGTGGTTTGGAGAGACTTCTATCCCGATCAAGCCCGTAATCTCTTCATCTTTCCATAAGAACAGCTGTAGATTTTCATCCGTTTCATAATTCTTCATCGTATTCCGAAGCGTTTTTATCTCTTTTTCATTTGGCATGAAAGATAATAATCCCATGGCAAACTTCTCATAACTTTTCTTATACTTAATCAACATAATATCCCTCGTTACTAAATAACGTTTTTATTATCTTCCTGTTTCCGATTAATTTGCTTTGAATAATAATCCTCACATATAACATTTACATCATACATAAAAACCTCGTTCGTTTCAACATCACTTTCAGCACTTGATTTATCGCTGTGCTATGTGCTAAGCGATAAACAGCCAATATACGATTCCCCACATCAAAGCGATAATAAGCATCATAAGTAAAAGAGCCTTATTACTTTTCCTCATTCCATACTCCCTTTATGAATGGTCCAAATATTTAAATAACGAATTCATTCTACTATAACTTAACACAAACTGACAAATATCCTTGCAATCTTGCTTCGATTTTACTACATTGGTAAAGTGATCTAGGTTCATAGAGTGCCCTCTTAGGTATAAAAGACAAAGATACACCAAACTTTTTCGTTAAAAAAACGTAGCTTATCTTGGGCTATATAAATTTTTTTCAGGAAAATATGTATCTTTTTTATCCTTTGTTTCGTCAAATACTATGAATCTGATTTAAAGTGCCGCCCTTTTATTGAAAGATTCCCAATTCAGAAGGAAAAGTTAAGGAGGATTATCATGAAAAAAATGAATAAATGGGTCATTGTGACCATTTTGTTATGTCTATTATTGCCATATAAAGCTTTTGCAGATGCAGCTGTTGGTGAAATGATCGTCACACTTGGTGAGAATTTGACAAATGAACAAAAAAATATGATCTTATCAGAAATGAAAGCACCAAACGATGTTGAGGTTCTAACGGTTACAAATGCGGAAGAACATGAGTACTTAGGAGACTATATCGCTAGCCGTCTGATCGGTACAAAAGCGATTTCATCTTCTGCCATTACTTTGGAGGAAAAAGGTACCGGACTTAAACTGGAGTCGAAAAACATTAACTGGGTTACCGATGAAATGTATATCAATGCACTAGCTACTGCTGGAGTAAAAGATGCTACCGTTTATGTCACAGCACCTATACCCGTTTCCGGTACAGCCGCTTTGACAGGAGTCATTAAAGCCTATGAAATCTCTGCCGACAAGAAGATTCCTGAAGATGTGAAACAGGCAGCGAATGAAGAAATGGTGAAAACAGCAAAATTGGGTGACGAAATCGGTACAGAAGAAGCCTCTTCACTGGTTACGAAAATCAAAGAGGAAATGGCTGCAAATCCACCAGCCAATACTGAAGAGGTCCGCGAGGTTGTCGAGTCTTCAGCAAAAGACCTTGGAATCACCTTAAATGATGCTCAAACTCAAAGTTTAATTGATTTATTCAATAAGCTAAAAGAATTGGATATTGATTGGAACGCTGTCGGTGATCAGCTTACTGCAGCTAAAGATAAACTTTCAAATTTTCTTGAATCCGAAGAGGGTCAATCATTTCTGGATAAATTGAAAGAAGTCTTCAGTAGTTTAATAGACGCGATCAAGTCACTTTTCAGCTGATTCAAATAAAAAAAGGATGGCAACTGCCATCCTTTTTTCTATTCTTTAGTGACGACTGCCGCTTCATGAAGGGCCAAATCCAAATGGATAAGATCTTCGTACGTCTCTCGTTTGATAACCAACCGGGCTTCTCCATTTTCGGCAAAGACGACAGCCGGTCTTGGAATACGATTGTAATTATTCGACATGGAATATCCATATGCCCCTGTACAAAATACCGCCAAGACATCACCGCGGCCGGCTTTTGGCAATGGTAAATCCCAAATCAACATATCTCCGCTTTCACAGCATTTCCCGGCAATGGACACTGTCTCTTCTACAGGGTCAAGCGGCCGATTTGCAAGAATTGCATCATATTTCGCTTCGTAAAGAGCGGGACGTATATTATCACTCATGCCCCCATCAACGGCAATATATTTACGGACATTAGGAACTTCCTTTTCAGAACCGACCTTGTACAGTGTCACACCGGCGTCACCGACTAATGAACGGCCAGGTTCGATCCAGATTTCAGGCATCACTAAATCAGAATCCGCAATCAGGTTCTGCACTTCCCTAACGATTTCCTCAACATATTGAGACGCCGGTAGCGGGTCGTCCTCTTGTGTATACCGAATCCCGAAACCTCCTCCGAGATTCAATACCTTTGGTTGAAACCCTACCGAGCCGTGCCAATCATTCAGCTTGCCGATAATTTTTTTGGCTGCAAGAAGGAAACCGGTCGTTTGAAAGATCTGGGAACCGATATGACAGTGAAGCCCCAGCACTTCGAGGAATTCACTTTGCAGCGCTTGCCGAAGAGCAGCTTCGGCCTGGCCGTTAATAAGATCAAAACCAAATTTCGAATCTTCTTGTCCTGTCAATATATAATCATGCGTATGGGCCTCGATACCCGGTGTTACACGAAGAAGGATTTTCACCTTTTGTTCACGGTTTGTACAAATTTCTTCCAACAGTGTCAACTCTGAAAAATTATCGACTACTATACAGCCAATGTCATGATCCAAAGCCATATGTAGCTCTTCATCACTTTTGTTATTTCCATGAAAATGAATACGTTCTGTTGGGAAATTTGCCTTAATTGCCGTATACAATTCCCCTGCTGAGACAACATCGAGAGAAAGTCCTTCTTGCTCTGCCAACTGGATCATGGCAATCGAAGAAAAGGCCTTACTTGCGTAAGCAACTTGAGCTGAAATCCCCAATTCCTCAAATGTTCTCTTGAACCCTCTTGCCCGTTCGCGAATTAGCTCTACATCATAAACATATAATGGTGTTCCAAATTGCTCGATCAATTCGATCGTGTCCACTCCGCCAATCTCCAGATGTCCACGTTCATTTACACCACCGGTTCCGTACAAATGCATGATAGCCTCACCTTCCTGACTTAAAACTAAAGATTAATAAGAAATGAGGCAGCCTCAAATAAAGAAACCCTGCTGTAAAAGGTCCTCTATATGAACAAGCCTCATCCGAATCGATATCCATGTAAATATTGTTCTCTATGACTGCTTGGTAGTTCGAAAGGAAAGACAGATTGGTTTAAACTCCAAAGAGTCATAGTAGCTCTATCTCTTTGTGAAGCCTAACAATACCTCTTTATCCGAATAAAATTAAATTACCACAACTTTTCGACAACATCAACCTTTAGATTTTCTCGGCTGCCTATATAGATCTTGGGGATGTACAATACTCGGACGTTCTATAGTACCAGGATAAGGTCTTCTTAATATTATATGTGACAGGGCCTTTGGCTGAAACGGTAGAAGCGGCCATAAATAAGGCGTATTTAACGTTTTTATACTAGTAAGCATAATAATGTAGAGTGTGATGCCTATAATTAAACCAGGCACTTTAAATAAAGCAACCAACACTATCAGGACTAAACGGGAAATTTTATTTGCAACCCCTAATTCCAAACTTGGAGTGACAAATGTACCGATTGTCGCTACTGAAGCGTAGAGAACCACCTCAGGAACAAAAAGGCCAACATCTATCGCTATCTGTCCTATCAAAACTGCCGCAACCAAGCCCATTGCCGTAGAAAGCGGGGTCGGGGTATGAACGGCTGCCATCCTTAAAAATTCTATCCCAATATCGGAAATGAAGATTTGGATCACAATGGGTATATGCGTTTTTTCATTCGGCCCGATATACTCGAACTTCTCCGGCAGGAGGGAAGGCTCTAAACAAAACAATAACCAAATCGGCAGTAAGAATAACGAAACGAAAATCCCCAAAAAACGTACCCAGCGCACCAAGGTTCCAACAGTAGGTGCCTGCCGATACTCCTCAGCATGTTGCATGTGATGGAAAAGAGTAGACGGAGTAATGATGACACTCGGTGACGTATCCACATAAATAAGGACATGCCCCTCAAGTAAATGTGTTGCAGCTACATCTGCCCGTTCCGTGTACCTGACAAGCGGGTATGGGTTATATCTTTGCTTAACGACGAACTCTTCGATCGTTTTATCAGACATCGTTATGCCATCAACCTCAATACTATTCAATTCCTTACGAACGATTTCTATCAAATCGGGATCGGCAATATCTTTAATGTAGCCGATGGATATATCCGTTTTCGATCGTTCCCCTACATGCAACATTTCGAAACGTAATCTTTCATCCCGGATTCTTCGTCTGGTTATCGCTGTGTTAATGATGATATTCTCAACAAAACCATCCCTTGATCCACGGACGACTTTTTCCGTATCGGGTTCTACTGGCTGTCTCCCGGGATAACTCCTGACATCCACAACCAACCCTATTGGTTTTCCATCGACAACAACGACGATTAAACCGGATAATACCTGATCAACAAGCTCATCCATCGTCTTTATTTCCTCAACGGATTGGTGTACGAGCAAGTTTTTGACTACATCAAAAACTTTAGTAGACACGATTTCGGCATTTTTGTTATGAATAAGAGAATCGAGGATATCAATGATGTACTCTGAATCCGTCAGCCCGTTTATATAGTAAATATGCACATCTTTTCTTAAAACCTTTATCCTTCTTACTCCTAAGTCGAAGCTGACGCCCAGACCTACTTTCTCTTTCATGTACGCGTCAACTTCCGCTACCCTACTCGGAATCGGTTTCATGTTTTCAGGTTTTTCTGAAGTCATCATGACCACTCCTTTCCAATATGATTTCAACCGCTAGCTTCGTTATTGGTGCTCCTCTTTTAAAATCGTCCTGATGGGACATTTTTCCGATATCCCCTATCCCCACTACTATGGGAACATGTAATTGATCGATGCAATACACCGTATCTCCAGTTATCTTGCCGAGTTCAAATTCTTCGGCGCCGTATTTATCAACCCCGTTCGGTGTCAGGTTACCATCACGGTCAATACAGATATCCACCTTGGTCCATTCTTCCCTTCTAGTCTTCGAAGCGACCGCTATCACACCAAGGACATTAATATCAGGGTGACCGGCAACCACCTTCATTGCCTGTTCGCCTGATCCTTCACCGATAAAACCGCTATCATCAAACATGACCAATACAGGATCATACTTCGCCTTTTTTATTAATTCAACTAGCTCCAAGCCCGTATATCGTGATGGATTACCTTGGGACATGGAGATACATCTTCCTCCAATTTCCTTGGCTACATGCTCGACAGCCCGTTTCGCATACTCATCTCCATCCGTAATCAATATCACTTTTCGTTTGGTCACCATCTTGGGCCTACCTTTCATCATCAGGAATAGTTACCTCATAAACTTATAAATCGACATAATAAATCCATTGGAATAATGATCCGGCTATTTTTCCCAATACGAGTGCCATTAACAGATAAATGATTTTCTCTTGAATTCCGATTCGCTTTGACAGAACCGGAAATACATTCAGGACTTCAGTTAAGGCAGCAGCAAGCATCCCATTAAAGATCCCGTCAGCCAAACCGATCGGAATTAATAAAAAATGCGGAAGGGAAAATTCCGTTTCCTGTAATCCTAACCATGTTCCTGCGACAACGCCGGCAATGATAGCTCCTTCGTAGTAATGTATCATTTTCATTGTTTTTGTCAGCTGAGTCAGTCTCGGAATCACCCCAAGTACAGTTAAAAACGCTACAAAACCAGCACCTGTCGCAAACCCCCCGGCTAAACCGACAAAGATTCCGAAGATGATTTTACCGGTCATCAAGGCGGCGCACGTTCTCCTTATTTTCATTCATGATTACATAACTGTCCAAATCCTGCTGATAGTTGAACATTTCAACCTCGAGCGGACTAGGTTCTTCATTGAAGCGTTTTTTAAAGAAGTGATTAAAAAATAGAATCATGCCTATACCAAGACCGAAGCTGTATGGGATTTGGATCAATAACGGCTTATCTTCCACTTTTCCCGTTATTATAGTAAAGATTTTTTGATGCACTTCCCCCATGCTGACATCTACATGAAAATTCATGATCGTCATCCCGCCGCCGACAAATAACAAAAACCAAACCAATGCGAATGTCAGGTATGACATTTTCTTTTTCGAGAGGATGATTTCGATGATCGTTTGGGAGGGCCCGAATGTCTCCACTTCAATAGTCTGATCCATCTTGCGGATGGCCATGATAACTTGAGCCAAATCAATGACAATAATATTCCTATCTTCCTTCTTGACCGTTAATAATATGATTTCTTCAATAATGGGAATCACTTCTTCAGGTCCGATTATCCTTGCAATATCTTTTATCCTCACCGTTTGATTTCCCTTTACTTGTACACGGTTCCTCATCCTGATATATACAACTGCCACTATCATCACATCCCGACCTTTTATTTCCTTATGCTAGTAGTATGGATTGGAAACTGATTGAAAATGCAGAAAGTGAATCATGTCCAAATATTACTAAATTGAAAACAAAAAAAGACACGCTGCAATGACAGCATGTCTTTTTGATTTACATTCATACATTAATGAGTGGGGAAGAAAATCAGCTGAACCAAAAATATCAATCCAAAAATATAAATGAGCGGATGTACCGATTTTCCTTTTCCACTGAATACCTTCATAAGGGGATATGTAATGAACCCAATTGCAATCCCTGTAGATATACTTGAAGTAAGCGGCATCGTTAAAATGATCGCAAATGCAGGAAATGCTTCATCGAAAATTTTCCAATTGACTTTAGCCAGTCCTTCCATCATGAAACATCCTACGATAATCAAGACGGGAGCTGTAATTGCTTGAACTGAAGAAATTGCCGATATCAATGGAGAAAAGAAAATCGATGCAGCAAACAAGATTGCCACGACAGTAGCGGTTAATCCCGTACGTCCGCCTGCGGCCACTCCCGTACTCGATTCAACATAGGCCGTCGAAGGACTTGTACCAAACATCGAGCCGACTGTCGTCGCAATCGCATCACCTAAAAAGGCTTTCTTGGCACGAGGGATTTTCCCATCCTTCGTTAGACCAGCCTGTTCCGTCACACCAATCAAGGTTCCTGTCGTATCAAAGATCGTCACAAGTAAAAAGGCGAAAACAATTGAATATAATGAATTCGTGAAGACCCCAGCAATATCGATATCGAAAAATACCGGTGTTGGAGGTACAGATAAGACCCCGTCAAAGTTGAGCAAACCGATAAAGTAGCCAATGATTGCCGTAATGATCATACCAATGAAAATTGCCCCTTTAATATTACGGGCCATAAAAATCAAGGTAATGAATAAACCTGCCAGCGCTAAAACGGTTCCAGGCTGGTGCAAATCTCCAAGCGTCACCATCGTTGATTCATTAGGCACTACGATTCCAGCATTTTTCAATCCGATAAACGCAATGAATAAACCAATTCCGGATGTGATGCCATATTTTAATGAGTTAGGAATCGCATCAATTATCATTTTACGCAAGCTTGTCACGCTAATTAATAGAAATAGCAAACCAGCAATGAAAACCGTACCGAATACGGTCTGGTATGAAAGGCCCTGTGCCCCCACTACGCTGGCAAAATAAGCATTCAAACCCATCCCTGGTGCTATCGCAATCGGGTATTTTGCAACAAGCCCCATGATAAGGGTACCAATCACCGCTGAAATGACCGTTGCCATGAAAACTTGTTCAAATGGAATTCCGATTGAAGACAATAAAGCCGGATTCACAATAAGGATATAAACCATAGTTAAAAATGTCGTAACACCCGCCATGACTTCTGTGCGGACATCCGTCCCATTTTCTTTCAGGGAGAAAAACTTTTCCAAAAACATATTTTAGACCTCCAGATCTAAAGGAAACACCGACAACCGTTTGCACGAAAAGACAAGGTGTCCTAATATTGTACTGCATCGACGTTTTTCCTGATCGTTATTCATTGAAAGAAATATAAAAAAACGAATGAGAAACGCGACCTTTACTATAATATTCGTTTTTATTCCTAAATTCAACTAAAAATTCGACCCCATTCATATTTTCTCCTTACCTGATAAGGAATCACTTTTACTTTTTCCTAAAATCAAGATTTATTTTCAGCTCAATAAAAAAACCACATGAATCATTGATTCATGTGGTTTTTCATTTGCTGAAGAATCTTCTTTTCCAGCCTTGACACTTGGACTTGGGAAATGCCAAGCCTTGCCGCCACTTCCGATTGCGTCTGATCTTTATAATACCTCAGGAAAACAATCAGCCTTTCACGTTCATTCAATTCATGGATGGCTTCTTTCAAAGCGATTTGATCGAACCAGGATGTTTCATTATTGTCGGCAATCTGGTCAAGAAGAGTAATCGGATCTCCATCATTTTCGTAAACCGTTTCATGGATGGATGAAGGGCTCCTGCTAGCTTCTTGGGCCATGATGATTTCCTCTGGAGACAGCTCTAGATGTTCCGCCAATTCATTGACAGTCGGAACACGGCCATACGTCTTTGAAAGTTCCTCTTTGGCCCTGCGAATTTTATTCGCCATTTCCTTTAATGACCGGCTTACTTTAACCGTTCCGTCATCACGGATAAAACGTTGGATTTCACCAATGATCATAGGCACAGCATACGTTGAGAATTTCACTTCAAACGATAAATCAAATTTATCCACGGACTTCAACAGGCCAATACAGCCTATTTGATAAAGGTCATCCGGTTCGTAACCTCGATTGAGGAACCTTTGCACCACTGACCATACAAGCCTCAGATTGCTGTTGACAATCAGGTTCCTCGCATCTTGGTCACCGCTCTGGCTGCGTTGGATTAAATTCCGCAATTCCTCATCTTTTAAATGGGGCTGGCCTTTCTTGCTCTTCTCGTTTTTAACCTCCACATCCATATGCAAGTCTCCCTTAATTGCACAAAGCTCTGCTTGTAGTTAAGTGCTTTTTTAATCGAATGATCGTGCCTTCGCCCTTGTGGGAAATTATATTGATTTCATCCATGAAGTTTTCCATGATGGTGAATCCCATACCGGAACGTTCAAGTTCGGGTTTTGTCGTAAATAACGGCTGTTTAGCCTCCTCGACGTCTTCAATGCCCAGTCCTTCATCCCGGATGGTCAATTCCACAGTATCGTCTTCGATGACCACTGAAATGTAGACCCAGCCTTCCGGGTCACTTTCATAACCATGGATAATCGAATTCGTAACGGCTTCTGACACGACAGTCTTGATTTCTGTCAATTCATCCATCGTCGGGTCCAATTGGGCAATGAAAGCCGCAACAGTTACCCTGGCAAAAGATTCATTTTGGCTAAGTGCAGAAAATTTCGTTTCCATTTTATTTTTCATCTCAGGCAACCCCCAGTCTTTGCAAAGCGTTTTTTTCGGATAGTTCCATTTTAACAATTTTAAACAACCCTGACATCTCAAATAACCGCTTTACTGCTGGAGATATTGCACAGACCACCATTTCACCTTGCTTTTTGTTTACCTGCTTATAGCGCCCTAAAATAACTCCGAGCCCTGAACTGTCCATAAAATCCAATTCTTCCATGTTAAGGATGATATGCTTGATGTTATGCTTTTGAATGGCTGCCTCTGCCTGATTTTTCAATTTTTCTGCTGTATGATGATCCAAATCACCTTTGAGACGAATGCACAATACGCTGTTTTTCGCCTCCATATTAATCGTAAGACTCATTATATACAGCCTCCTTCACTGTCTTATAAAGAGTCAAATTCTCTTTTTCACCTGCCGATTCCTCCTTATTAGCAAAACTAGTGGAGTTTCGCCTAAATTAGTACGATTAACAGGCAATGCGACAATTTATTCTATTTCGCCTGGGTAAACATGCCGAAAGCCCTTTTATACAATTGCCACCAGCTGGCATTTTCAACAGTTTCCTTCGCAACTATCGGAGATTCGACATACACTTTACCGTTTTTCTTCAATTCAAGCGTACCAATTTCATCCCCTTTTTTAATCGGGGCATCCAAATCTTTATCAAGCGTGATTTTTTTTGTAAAGTCCTTTGCCGTTCCGTTTTTGGCTGTCAAAACTGAAATCGGTTCACTTGTGACTCCCACCACGGATTTTTTGTGTCCTTTACTTACCTTGGCTTCACCTAACACTTCGCCGCGTTTATAAATCGGGTATGTGATGTATTGTGAAAATGCATAATCTAACATCTTGGTGACCTGAGCGTTTCGTTCTTTTGGAGAAACGGCTCCGAAAACGACGGCAATGACACGCATATTCCCTTTTTTAGCAGTCGCTGTCAAACAATACTTCGCTTCATTTGTGAATCCTGTTTTCAATCCATCGACCCCAGGGTAAAATTTCACTAATCTGTTCGTGTTTACAAGCCAGAATTTCTTTTCGGTATTTTCACGGAGATAATCTTCATATGTACCCGTGAACCTTGTAATCGTATCGTATTTCAATAATTCCTTTGCCATGATCGACATATCATGTGCCGAACTGTAATGATCTTTAACAGGAAGGCCTGTTGCGTTTTGGAACTTTGTATTTTTCAACCCGAGATCTTTCGCCTTTTTGTTCATTTTCCTAACAAACTCTTCTTCCGATCCAGCTATATGTTCAGCCATCGCCACCGATGCATCATTCGCCGAACCAATCGAGATGCCCTTGAGCATTTGTTCTGTGGTCATTTCTTCACCCGGCTCGAGAAAGATCTGGGAACCGCCCATCGATGCTGCATACTCACTAGTTCTGATTTTCTCCTTCATGCTAAGTTCGCCTTTATCGATCGCTTCCATGATCAGCAGCATCGTCATGATTTTCGTCATGCTTGCCGGTGAAAGACGAACGTCTGCATTTTTATCATAGAGAACAGTACCTGTATCCCGTTCAATCAATATAGCGGATTTAGCATTTGCCGCCAATTCGACTCCTTTTTCTTCAGCTGCTTTTGTATGCGGGATGCTAAACCCCAATGCTACCAAAACGGTTAAAAATAGAGAAAGAATCCGCTTCATCTCCATACCCTCCAATCTTTATAGATTTTATTTTTTCCATTAAACCCATTTTTATACAAATAAAGATGAATTTTGAAACATATACTGGATATAGGGTAACAAATTGAACCAAATTAAAAGAGGATGCGCATGGGCATCCTCTTTTAACATTCAATGGGATAAACGTAAAAAAAGGCCGCTCAAAAGCGGCCTTTTTTTGGAAAATGTTTATTCCATGATCTCTTTATAGATCAATGTAGGTTTTTCTATTTTCTCTTTTGAAATCGCAATGCTTTCATACAATTTTTCCTTTACCTTTGAAACATCTTCAAAATTGCTGTAAATCGTCACTAGGGATTCACCTTTTGCCACGGTTTCCCCGATTTTTTTACGAAGTACCAGTCCGACTGCCAAATCAATCTCTGATTCTTTTGTTGCCCGCCCGGCGCCCAACAGCATGGCTGCCGTTCCTACCTCATCAGCGATGATTTCCGATACATATCCGTCCTCTTTCGCTTCCAGCTCGAAAGTATGAGCAGCCTGCGGTAGTTTTTCCGGATGATCCACAACCGAACCATCGCCTCCCTGCGCTTCTAGGAAAACCTTGAATGAGTTAAGTGCAGAACCATCCTTAATCGCATTTTCCAGCAAGGTTCTTGCTTCTTCCAGCGAGCTTGCCTTTTTGGCAAGGTATACCATATGGCTTCCTAGTGTTAAAGAAAGTTCCGTTAAATCTTCCGGTCCCTCTCCTTTAAGCGTATCGATGGCTTCCTTCACTTCTAAAGCATTTCCGATTGCGTAACCCAAAGGTTGGCTCATATCGGAAATGACGGCCATCGTGTTTCGGCCCACATTGTTTCCAATGCTAACCATTGCATGCGCCAACTCTTCGGAATCTTCGAGAGTTTTCATGAAAGCGCCCGCTCCCGTTTTAACATCAAGTACGATGGCATCAGCACCAGCGGCGATTTTCTTACTCATGATCGAGCCAGCAATCAAACCGATACTGTTAACGGTAGCCGTAACATCGCGCAATGCATATAACTTTTTGTCGGCTGGAGTCAGGTTACCACTTTGTCCAATGACAGCTATCTTATTTTTATTAACAAGTCGAATGAACTCGTCATTTTCTATTTCGACATGAAATCCTTTTACAGACTCCAACTTATCGATCGTTCCTCCTGTATGACCAAGACCGCGTCCTGACATCTTTGCCACTGGAACACCTACAGCAGCAACCAATGGTCCAAGCACTAGAGTTGTGGTATCACCAACACCGCCTGTTGAATGTTTATCGACCTTAATTCCTTCAATCATCGATAAATCAATTTGATCTCCTGATTCGACCATTGCCATGGTTAGATCAGCACGTTCCTGCTCATTCATGCCTTTGAAATAAACTGCCATTGACCAAGCGCTCATTTGGTAATCCGGAATCGATCCATCGGTAAACCCTTTGATGATGAACTGTATTTCTTCTGTAGTAAGAGCCTTTCCATCACGCTTTTTCTCGATTAAATCTACCATTCTCATATTAGAATCCCCACTTTTTCAAAGACACCGCTTCTCTTAGGTGTACTTGGATTTTTTTGTTCGTTTTATATGTCTTTAACGATAAGCTTAACAAATTCAAGAAAACTGCTTTTCACTTTTTCAGTCGTTTCAATTACCTCTTCATGCGACAAAGGCTGATCAAGAATGCCTGCGGCCATATTTGTAAGGCATGAAATTCCGAGCACCTTCATACCACTATGCCTAGCTACGATAACTTCCGGAACTGTCGACATACCAACTGCATCCCCGCCAAGGATCCTTGCCATTTTCACTTCTGCCGGTGTCTCATAGGTCGGTCCTGTATTTCCGATATAGACACCTTCTTTAATATCCAATCCTAGTGAAGCTGCTATTTTTTTTGCTTGTGTCCGAAGGTCTTTATTATAAGCCTCCGACATATCAGGGAATCTAGGGCCGAAACGCTCTTCATTAGGGCCAATCAATGGGTTTGCCCCCATTAAATTAATATGATCCGTAATGAGCATCAAGTCACCTGGTTCATAGCTTTCATTAACGCTTCCGGCAGCATTCGTTACAATTAACTGCTCAACACCAAGTAGCTTCATTACACGTACAGGAAAAGTGACTTTCTCCATGGAGTAGCCCTCATAAAAGTGGAAACGTCCTTGCATGGCTACAACTTTTTTACCACTTAAATGTCCAATGACAAGCTGTCCAGCGTGTCCCTCAACAGTCGATACCGGGAATTCCGGGATTTCGTGGTATGGAATAGTTATCGGATTTTCAATTTCATCCGCTAATACTCCAAGACCGGAACCAAGAATCAGCCCTATCTCCGGAGAGCCTTCAATTTTACTTTTTATAAATGACGCAGCAGTCTCTATTTTATTAAACATCTATTTAATCTCCCCTAAATTTAAATCGCCCAATATATTTTTCCCAAAGGCAGGCATTTTCACGTCAAAATTAGCAGCGACCGTCGCCCCAATATCAGCAAATGTATCTCTTATCGGGAGTTCGGCACCTTCTGTAAATCGTTTGGAATAAACTAATAATGGTACATATTCACGTGTGTGATCGGTTCCTTCATGGACCGGATCATTCCCGTGATCGGCAGTGATGATCAATAAATCATCCTCATTCAGTTTATCAAGGACTTCCGGCATCCGAGCATCGAATTCTTCCAATGCCTTTCCGTATCCCTCTGGATCGCGGCGGTGACCGTATAAAGCATCGAAGTCGACTAGATTAAGGAAACTTAACCCTTTGAAATCCTGTTCTACCGTTTGGATTAATTTATCCATTCCATCCATATTGGATACGGTCCTCAATGATTCAGTGACGCCTTCCCCATCAAAGATATCAGAGATCTTCCCGATTGCGAGCACATCATATCCAGAATCCTTCAATTCATCCATTACTGTCCGGTTAAAAGGCTTCAACGCATAATCATGACGGTTAGGCGTTCTTTTGAAGTTGCCTGGTTCACCTGTGAACGGTCTGGCAATCACGCGTCCAACCTTGAACTCATCAGCCATCGTCACTTCACGGGCAATTTCACAAATCTTGTATAATTCGTCTATCGGAACGATATCTTCATGTGCAGCAATCTGTAATACGGAATCAGCTGATGTATAAACGATCAGCGCACCCGTTTTCATATGTTCCTCGCCAAGCCTTTCAATGATTTCCGTGCCGCTTGCCGGGACGTTCCCAATAATTCCCCGACCCATCTTCGCCTCGAGTTCATTGACTAATAACTCCGGGAAACCATCTGGAAATACACGGAATGGAGTCGATATATTTAACCCCATGATTTCCCAATGTCCAGTCATCGTATCTTTTCCTGTAGAGGCTTCCTTCATTTTCGTAAAGTATGCGAGAGGTTGTTGAGCTTTATCAATCCCCTTGATTTCACGGATATTGCCTAAACCCAATTTTGCGAGTGTCGGCATGTTCAATCCATTCATTCTTTCTGCGATATGGCCAAGTGTATCCGCCCCTTTATCGCCGAATAAATCTGCATCAGGTGATTCGCCAATCCCAACTGAATCCATAACTATTACAAATATTCGTTTAAATGCTGAATTCCCTTTCATGAGTCATTCCTCCTAAAATAGTAAATCACTTTTTATACTCTCTATAATACCCTTATTCTGCTCAGTTACTCTTCATTTAAATGAAATCGTTTGAGAACGTCAGAAGTCTGACCTCTCTACATTGTAAACGATTACCATGATGGAGACAAATAATATATTTCGGAATGAAACAAAGTGCCTTAAGATGCACGTTGGAATCATTTGCAGCCCTTTTACCAGTCAAGTACAAACGGAGAAAAAAGGCTGCTCCTCCAACTGCCTCGCAGTTAAATTCACAACCTTTTCTATCATTCTACTATTCTTTTAAGCTCGCGGATGGAATTTTGAATATACATCCTTGATCCGTACGTTCGTAATATGTGTATAAATTTGAGTTGTCGAAATATCCGCATGACCAAGCATTTCTTGGACGGCACGTAAATCAGCCCCGTTCATCAATAGATGTGTCGCGAAAGAATGTCTTAGTGTATGCGGTGTAATTTCTTTTTCAATTTGTGCCGATTTTACAAGTTTTTTTAGAATCTTCCAAAATCCCTGCCTTGTCAGCCTGTTTCCATGATGATTCAAAAAAAGTGAATCTGTCCTGTGCTTGGGACTGGCCATTTTCCCCCGGGAACTTTCCATATAATGTTCAATCGCACCCAATGCAGTTTGTCCAATCGGAATGATCCTCTCTTTATTTCCTTTCCCTACGCATCGGACAAAACCCATCGATGCATGGACATCACTCACATCCATGGATATCAACTCACTGACACGCATCCCCGTCGCATACATCAGTTCTAGCATCGCCTTATCGCGTAAACCGAATTCATCCATTTTCTTCGGGGCTTCCAATAGTGCTTCCACCTCTTCCATGCTTAATACCTTTGGAAGGCTTCGTTCAGGTTTTGGCGTTTCTATATGTATGGACGGATCCTGCTCGGATACTTTTTCCCTTAAAAGAAATTGATGAAAAGACCGAATGGAAGCTATATGACGCGCCACCGTCTTCGATGATTTCCCTTGATCCTTCAAATGCACGAGAAAGTGCAGGATGTTCACCCGCCGTGAATCATTCCAAGCTTCAATTGTTTCAACATCTTTCAGATAGCTCCAATATGATCTTAAGTCACGCTCATACGAAACGAGCGTATTTTTGGCAAGTCCTTTTTCAATGGTTAAAAAATGAATGAAATCCCTAATTTGATTCTCCATATTCATTACTCCCCGTTTAAATAAAACAACATTAAGCGTTCAAGCCATGCATCATCACCCGTATCAACAGCCTTTGATACTTTTACGGCCATGCCTTTCGGTTCATCATAACGATGATAACTTTGATATTCCTGATTTAACCATACCATTCCTATATAAAAAAGAACAGTGAAGCTAACAAAGAGAACCATCACTTTAGCCGTGTGCAAAACAAGCGATAATGATGTTTTCATCATCTTTCCCCTCCCATTCGATCCTTTGTATCAATCTATGCCCAACAGGACAAGTTTTATACGTGTTTCGGAAAGGAGAAAACAAAAACAGCTCTTCCTTGAGAAAATAGGTTTTTAAAACGCAGAAAACCTTCTCCATTAAATGGAAAAGGTCCGACTTCATTCACCTTAATTTTCTTCTTTGTCATGACATCGATGACAAATGCCATGAAAGGTTAATCTATGGTCTTTAATCTTGAAGTTCCAGTCGCGTTCCACAATGTCTTCTACGTCTTCAAGTAGGTCTTCCTGGATTTCATCTACCGCACCACATTCCACACAAACAAGATGATGATGGAAATGCGCAGCTCCTTCTTGTCTTAAATCATAACGGGAAACCCCGTCTCCAAAGTTAATTTTATCTACTATCTTCAATTCAGTCAGCAACTCTAGCGTACGGTAAACTGTTGCCAATCCAATTTCCGGCGACTTTTCTTTGACAAGGAGGTAAACGTCTTCTGCGCTTAAATGATCCTCTTCATGCTCAAGTAAAACGCGGACGGTCGCTTCTCGCTGAGGCGTTAATTTGTAGCTGGACGAGTGTAACTGCTTTTTTATCCTATCAATTCTGTTTTCTATTTCCATACCTAATATTCCCTCCCGCGCCGCTATCCTATCCATTATATCAAAAGAGGGAAAACTGTCAAAATAGATTTCTTGTTAATGATAAAAAAATTTGCGGGAACGGTAAATTTTCATCAATGACCCAATAAACTTACGACATTTTTCATTAAAGAAGGGGATAGGTACGCTTCAAACACGGCAGCCGTAATCAAAAATAAACCCGACAAAACCAATGAGAAAATATACCGCGAAATTATCGGCTTCAGCGGTTCACGAACCTGCTTTAGGAAAATCCGGCTGATCATTTTCATTGATAGAGAGACGGCAAGGACAGTTATTACGATGAATATCGGGACGATGAATATATTTTGGGGCAGAATAGCGACAAACGATAATAAGAACCCGCTCCATCCCATTTGATTGACTAAAAAGCCGACTGTGAATCCAACAACCATCCCTTTTATAAATAACAAAACCAGGATGACAGGCAAACCGATGACCGATATTCCGAGAATCCAGATGACCCCGATATATTTTATATTATGCATAATACTTTGGCTGAACATATCATGCGAAGATGCAAATTCACCCTTGGATACTTGTCCGAAAAATTGCGATAAATAATAGAACAAGTCTTCCTTTTGGGTAAAGCTCAAACTATTCACCAATATTGCCCCAAAAATGACACCCATCAAAAAAAGCACAGTGATAAAGACATATAATGAGGAATGTTCGTTAATATGTTTCATTACGGCATTTTGTACGACAGATTTTTTTTTCATCTTTCATCCTCCCAACTCCGCTTACTAGAATCTATGTTTTCACTCTCTCATTTATGCTAAGAAAACTTTCCCCATCAGCCGAACGCCTTGAACCCAATTCGTGTTATAATTTTCCATATCAATGATATATGGAGGCAGGATATGAAAGCTATATTAATGGATTTTCCCGAAAAAATTGAAACCCCACGATTATATCTAAGACCTTGTCAGCCTGGCGATGGCCTGGACCTTTACGAAGCCATTGTCCATTCTAAACCTGAATTGAAACAGTGGCTGCCGTTTGCACATCAAGATGTTTCGTTGGAAACTTCTGAACAGAACGTCCTTAAGTCCTTTGCGGACTTTATTTTAAAAGAGGATATCAGACTCCATATCTATAGGAAAGAAGACGATCAATTCCTCGGCTCCACTGGTCTGCACCGAATTAACTGGGATATCCCTAAATTCGAAATTGGCTATTGGATTGATACGAGATACAGTAAACTAGGCTACATAACGGAGGCAGTGGAAAAGTTAACTAAATTTGCCTTTTACCATTATGGCGCAAAAAGAGTCGAAATCCGCTGTGACCCTAATAATATTGCCAGCAAACGGATTCCTGAGAGGCTGGGATATACCCTTGAAGGTATTTTGCGTAATGACTGCCTTAGTGCAGACGGCAAGGAAGTGCGGGACACCTCCATTTATGCAAAAACAACAAACTAAAAAAGTCCTGACAGATCTCATCTGTCAGGACTTTTTTCAGATTAATTCCTTTTTGACCTTTCCGTACTTTCCTCCGCCCCCCACTTCAAAAGAAAGCGTCCCTTTTCTGGCAGAATCGATGTAGCGCGCCAATTTTTCAGGAACGATTTCCATGAGCTGTTCAAGCGTAACTTCATGAAGGATATTCATCTCTGTTCCAAATGCCGCCAGCAGTTTTCCCATGGATTTCGGTCCGAGTCCTGGGATGAAATCGAGTGGCACTTGATGGATATACGGTGGCCTTTCCCTTCCTTTTCTTCCGTCCAACTCGGAAATGGAGAGTTCTTCGATCCTTGACGATACCCCTTTAATAATGGATTTATTACCACACTCGGGACATTGTTCATCATCCCTCAATACCTGGTGTAAACACCCTGAACATACGGTTTGATGATACTTTCCCAATAAGGGGTTCAATCCATAATTAACGGCCACCTTACGATTCCCTTTTTCTTTAAGGGCTTTTGCCAGCTCATTGAAACTTGGTTCTTCAAGCAGGACTTTTTGATATTCACGGGCGATTTTCCCAAGCGAATGCGCATCGGAATTTGTCACGAATACATAGGAGTGCAACTCCTCGATATCCTTGACCATTTCTGTATCTGAACTTAAACCAAGTTCGATGGCATCAATTAGCTTCGGATCGAATACTTCTGTCAGACTGGATCGCACCCCTTTTCCATATAAGCTTTTAAATGGGGTAAAGACATGTGCCGGGATAAACAGGCCGCCCAGTGACTTCACGACCTTTTGCAGCTTTCTTCCATCACAATAAATCCTTTGGGAGCTCAAGGTGATATTTTTAACATGTCCGCTCATCCATGAGGAGAATTCCTTCATCGCTTTTAAAGTGGGAAAATAGGCGAGGACATGGATCGGTCCATTACAATTCTGATCATAAATTTCAATCTCCGAGCCTGGAATGATGGTTGTATTCTTGTATTGAAGTCCGCCTTCAATCTTTTCCGTGATTTCGCCATCAAGAATCCCCGCTTCGATCTCTTCGATAATTTCAGGAGAATGGCAATCGATTATCCCGATTAGATCAAGGCCCTTCCTTTCACTTGCCACTTGCAGCACATTGCTGAAGGTTAGCGTTTTAGCGCCTGTTATTTTCACGGCCCTTCCGCTTCTCGTTCTGCCTATATGGATATGCAGGTCAGCGTAAAATTCTTTCATTTATGATGTCATGGCCTTTTTCAACTGCAGATACTGAACTGCATATGCCGTTTTGGCATCCTGGATTTTCCCTTCATCCATATAAGTTTGAGCTTCCTCCAACGTGAGTTCAAGCATCTCGACAAATTCATCTTCATCCAGTGGGGCCGCATTTTCTTTCTTTTTCAAATTGTGGGCCACATACAGGTGGACCAATTCATCGGCGAAACCCGGGGATGTATAGAAGGATATGATGTGCTCCATTTTTTCACATTCATAACCTGTCTCCTCCTCCAGCTCCCGTTTAGCCGACAGAACCGGCTCTTCGCCTTTTTCCAGCTTTCCTGCAGGAATTTCCACCAAGCTCCTCTCCAGCGCTTTACGGTACTGCTCAACCATGATGATTTTATTGTCTGCCGTGAGAGCTATGATGGCAACCGCCCCCGGATGTTTGATTATTTCACGTTTACCCATTTTCCCATCTGGAAGCTCTACATCATCCACTTGTAGGCTGATTACCTTTCCCGTGAAGATTTTTTTCGATGACAGCGTTTTTTCTTCAAATTTTTTCATCCTGACCACTCCTCTGTTCTAATTGCAGCATGATTTCTCATACATTTTACCATAATAGAGATGGAGGGCGATTTAATGAAAGTTTACGTATTGGAAAAAAGCGTTACTTTATCCGGAAAGAGTTGGGAAATCCTTCAAAAACTAAAACAATTACAAAATCAATATGTCTATATCAATGATTGGATTGCCGACATACATGATCAGGTGCCGCCCACTCATCTAAAACGGATCAAGTGAATTCTTTGAGTGAAATGGATTTCTCCTTTACAATGAATGTAAAGGGAGTGGATAACATGAAAAAACGCAGACTAGGAAATTCTGACTTGCTAGTTTCTGAAATCGGTCTCGGATGCATGTCATTGGGGACTGTTGAAAATCAGGCATCCGAAATCATACAGGCCGCTTTAGATGAAGGAATCAATTATTTTGATACTGCTGACTTATATGATTTCGGTATGAATGAAGAAATCGTCGGAAAGAATTTAAAATCGGTCCGCGATAAGGTATACATAGCCACCAAGGTCGGAAACCGCTGGAATGAAAATAAAGATTCCTGGAGCTGGGATCCTTCTGGCGCCTATATTAAAACGGCTGTAAAAGATAGCTTAAAGCGATTGGGTACTGATTATATTGATCTTTATCAGTTACATGGCGGCACCATTTCAGACAATATCGGAGAAACGGTAGAAGCATTTGAAGATTTGAAAAAAGAAGGCTATATCCGACATTATGGAATTTCCTCGATTCGTCCGAATGTAATCAAGGAATTCACTGAAAAGTCTGAGCTTGATTCCGTGATGATGCAGTTTAATCTACTCGACCGCCGCCCAGAAGAGTGGCTGTCCCTTTTGGCCAACAACCAGATCAGCATTATCGCCCGTGGCCCCCTTGCCAAAGGGCTGCTCAGTGAAAAAATGCTTGAAAAGGCAAATGAGGATGGATACCTTGACTATAGCTATCACGAACTTAAAGATTTGCTTCCGCAAATAAAGGACAAACTTTCTGATAGGAAGTTGAATGAAACGGCACTTCAATATGTATTGTCACATCAAAGCGTTGCTACCGTTGTACCAGGAGCAAGCTCAGTACAGCAGCTCCGTGAGAACTGCCAGGCCGCTAACAGCCCTTCACTGTCCAAAACCGAGTTGGATATCTTGAAGCGGTTGACCAAAGCGAACAAATATGAAAGTCACCGGGAGTAAAAAGAATAGAACTAAACTAAATGTTTCAAAGGAATATCAGGACAACCTTTAGGCTGCACTATCTCCGTTTAACCAACGTGATAGGCAGCCTTTTTCCGTTCCTTCGTTTTTTTCGTCTTACTGCTTCTGTACCGCTTTCAAGTTTCCCATCATTCTAATCCCTTTCCAAACCAATTTAACTTCATACCAACGTTTTAACTTTTTCATTGGACATTCCAAAATTAATATTGTACAATTCAATTGTGCACAATTAAAAAATAAGAAGATAAGGGAGAAAAAATGATGACAAAAACATTATTTACAACGTCTGTAACAGTTGATGGCGGAAGAGAAGGAACGGCAATTTCTGCTGATGGCAACTTCACGGTTGATATTGCGATGCCTGGAACACCTAGGGCTAAACAGATGCCTGAAGCATCTAATCCGGAACAGCTTTTTGCAGCTGGATATGCTGCATGTTTTGATAGTGCTTTGCAATCAGTTGGTAAAATTGAACGCGTTTCTTTCGATTCCAAAGTCACTGCAAGCGTCAGTCTTTTGATGGGTGAGATGCATCAGTACAGCTTAGCTGTAACTTTGGCCGTGAAGGAATCCGGGGTCGACAAGGAGACATTCGAAACTCTTGTTCATAAAGCACATCAAATGTGTCCTTATTCAAAAGCAATCAATGGCAATGTGGACGTCGCCTTTGAAATAGATGTAGATTAAATCCGACAAAAAGACGCTTGGGGTTACCAAGTGTCTCAGACTGTAGACAAACTCGAAGAAAAGCGAGTTTGCCTGCAGTTTTTTATTTAAAAAAGTTGCAGTTGATTTCAGTTGAGACAGGCATGTTCTATTGTCGGTCTACAGTTTTTTTTAGGGTTATTCGTGTTCTATCTAAAAGAAAAACAACGTTGATTGGAATGAAAGGTACGAGACTCCTGCGGGAAAAGCGCGTCCAGGGGAGACCCCGCAGGCGCAAAGGCGCCGAGGAGGCTCCCTGGACGCGGAAAGCGAGTGCCTGGAGTGGAAATCATTTCACAAACCCTCTTTCAGAAATCCGTTCCCTTTCCGCCGACTGTCTGCCAAGCCTCATCAAAGCAAGCGCCTTTGGTGTCTCGGCTAGCCAGTTATTCGGCAGGAATGTCGCAAATTTCTTCAATCCAGTGAGTTTTCATTCCATATAGAAAGGTAAAAATTCTGAAGAATAACCAAGTCTTCTTTTATAGTCATGGTCCGGGGTACAGACCATTCCGAATCTCCTTTTGTCGACAAAAAGACGCTTAGGGTCACCAAGCGTCTTTTCTTTGCTAAAATTCCTGTAATGTTTTCAATAGTTGGAGCAACGAAGCTTTTAAATCCTCAACCACCTTCTTATCATCACCCGACATTGCCGAAATGCGATCTGGAATGAAACAGGCCTCTTCCTGTAAACCAAGTCCCTTTTCCGTCAACTTAATCATGACAGACCGTTCATCTTCAGACGAACGTTCACGGACAATCAAGCCATTCTGCTCCATTCGTTTCAACATGGGGGTAAGCGTTCCTGAGTCGAGGGCAAGGAGCTCCCCTAGTTTTTTTACTGTAAGTGTATCCTGTTCCCATAATAGAAGAAGAACAAGATATTGAGGATATGTCACTTCGAGTTTATCAAGCAGCGGTTTATATTTCTTCGTCATTTCCCTTGAACTTGCATAAAGCAGGAAACATAATTGGTCTTCCAGTACTTTTTCTATTTTACTTTGCATCATATCACCAGCTAATTGAAGTCCATCCGATATGAAAGCATATCGAACTTATCTTTAATATAATCGTTATACTTTATAAAATAAAGGAATATCAGCAAGGAATGGTCTTCCTGAACGGAAAAAGGGAGCCAGCCCTCTTAAAACTTAAACTGCCCCCTGTTCTTCATTTATAGTTCTTCCAGTTCAGATTGCTTTCACCCAATAGTTCTTCGAATGATTTATTCTTCTCCCGACGCTTTCTTTCTTCGCGTTTTTTTTCTTCTTCCGCTGCCCTTTTTTCTTGTTCAGCCTCATTAAGTTCCTTTTGCTTTTGACGAAGCTGGGACATGATATCTTGATTGATCATATCACCAAGTTTCAATGAAGATGAATCTTTATCTTGGTTTTTGCTTTGATTTTGATTTCGCTGCTGTTTCTTTTTCACCCTTAAAACCTCCTGGCCATTTATGAAATTATTATATCACGACTGCCGTTTTCCTCGTCATGGTTTTCAAACAGTGTTTTCCCATTTCCCTCATGGTAAAATAAAGAAAATCAACCGAGGAGGACCTCTCATGAAGAAATGGTGGTTTACACTGGCTGGAATCCTATCGTATATCATCGGCGTCGGCATTTATTTTTCCAATCGGATCATGTACATGAAAAAGAAGGAAGATGATTTTATCCAGAATCGTGAAATCATGGCTAAACGCCTGATCACGGAGGATTTTGATAATCTGCCTAAAACGGAAATTTGGGTATCGTCACCATCCGGATATTCCTTGAAATGCTTGTTTATCGAACCGCATGATACTAATAAGTGGGTGGTCATTTCTCATGGTGTGACGGAGAACAAAGTCAATTCGATTAAGTACATGAATATTTTTCTTAAGCGGGGCTTCAATGCTATCATTTATGACCACCGCCGGCATGGGGATTCCGGTGGCAAGACGAGCAGTTATGGACATTATGAAAAATTCGACCTGAAGGCCGTAATCGATGAATTGAAAAGACGTAAAGGTCCCGACCTTCATATTGGCATTCATGGAGAATCCATGGGGGCTGTAACCCTGCTTTTATATGCCGGAATGCTTGAAGATGGTGCTGATTTTTACATTGCCGACTGTCCATTTTCAAATTTCGAGGATCAGATCAAACACCAGCTTAAACATGTAGTCCCACTTCCCTCTTGGACCGTGTTTCCGCTTGGGCGTACGTTCATCAAACTCCGGGATGGGTATTGGACCAATGAAGTATCACCAATCGATTATATGAAAAATATCCGAAACCCCGTGCTCTTCATCCATAGTGAAAACGACAGTTTCATTCCCGCTTACATGACAGCGGAATTATATGCAGCAAAAGAGGGCCCAAAGCAGCTGTACATCGCTAAAAAAGGGGCCCACGCTCAATCTTATAATGAAAATCCAAAAGAATATGAAGATCAAATCGATCAGTTTTTAAAACTTGTCTGAGAAGAAAGAGAGGGAATCCAAGATTCCCTCTTTGCTTCATTTAGATTTTATTAAAAAAGCTCATCCTCGGATTTAAGATTTGATTCGGACTTTTTAATTGAAAGCTGTTCGCTTCCGGAACAAAGTCTATTTTCATGACTTCATCAAGAAAAATCATTTTTGATTTCTCCACATATAGAGGAATCCCGTTTGTTTCCACTTTTTCGGTACCTTCTTCAGGTTCGTTGACCCACCATAGCGCGGTCACACCACTTACCACGCAGCCACAGCCATCAGTATCATATTTCAACTGTAAATATCCTTCTTGTCCCTGTACTTTATCGACTATTTTCTCAGCCGCTGTTTCCGTCCATTCAATATACATGATTGCACGCCTCCCGATGTCTTTCCTTTCCCTATTATAAACGATAAAAACGCTTCTGTTAAAGAAACTGCCTGCTTCCTTTTGCAAGATCAGCCACACGAAGACCGTGCTAACAATGCCGATTCTCTTACGCCCCGTGATCCCTTTCATCACGATGCCGTTTCGAAAATGAAAGGCTGTCCCCTGGAACAGCCTTTCCGCTCATCATTCCATTATCCTTACATCCGCTATATCGGAAAGCCTGATATAGTGAACCTGCTGAAACCGATCAACGATATGAAGCTTTTGGGTGGGCTCATTATAATAATGGATCCTGCCGATTAACAGCTGATACCGGTTTCCTTCATAATGAGCAATCGTAACATCCTTTCTTTCCTCCATCGCTTCCCCCATTACCGCATTCATTTCTTCCAGTTGCTGCTCATCCAGGATGCGCTTCGTTTCATAGCCATCCTCCACCACCCAATCCCGCAGCATCTTCACATGCTCCGGTAACATCATCGATGTCCATTTGATACGGCCGCGATCACGAATCATTCTTTTCCCTCCCTTCAAAGTCACCCTTACGCCTTATGCCCACCAAGCAGCCTGCTTCGGTAAACGGCTGTACCCGCTTCCGTATACGAAACCGCACGCAATAACGATTTGGCTCCATATTTATGGCGGATTCGATCAACCGTGTAACTCAATTCCCGCTTCTTCCAGCGCGAAGCATCGAATAAAGTCAGCTGCATTTCGTTATCATCCACAATATTCGAGAGTCTGACCTCTATGCTCCGAACCGTTTTTTGCTTATAGTTCTCATGAAAAAGCTCCAGGCAAACTTTATATAACTCCATCGTAATGTTGGTAGGTTCGCTAATCGAACGCGAACGATGGAAACCTCCGCCAAACTCATCCTTGCTGTAACCAATGCTTAGGCTCACCGTTCTCCCTGCCTTGCGATGGGTGCGTGCCCTTCTTCCAACTTCTTCGCAAATTTCCAGCATGACCTGCTTTACCTCATGCTCCTCCTTATAATCCCGCAGCAGGATTTGACTTTTGCCGAAGCTTACCTGCCCTTCGATGATCGCTGCCCCCATATCGGATAAATCTATTCCCCACGCATGGTGGTAAAGCTGATTGCCCATAATTCCAAACTTCGCTTCAAGTAATTCAAGATCATAATTGGCAAGCTGCCCAACTGTAAATATCCCCATTCCATGAAGGGTTTTTTCAACGCGCCTGCCGATCCCCCACATTTCACGAAGCGGGGAAATCGGCCAAAGTTTGCTTGGCACATCCTCATACTTCCATTCGGCAATCCCTTTATGTTTGGCATCCAAATCAAGGCAAAGTTTTGCCATAAGCATGTTCGGTCCAATTCCAATTGCACAAGGGAGCTGTAATTCGCGTTCGATTTCATCCTTTATCTTTTCAGCTATCATCCGGGCATCTCCCCATAAAGAAGCGGCACCATCGACTTTCACAAAACTTTCGTCCACACTATATACGTGAATCGCTTCTTTGGGCACATAACGGTTGAACAAGCGGGTGATTTCCGTCGAAACCCTTAAATAGGTCGCCATTTTAGGTTCAACGACGACAATCCTCGGATCATTCGGGATCTCAAACATCCGCGACCCTGTCTTGATGCCAAATTCCTTCTTCATTTTTGGAGAAGCCGCGAGCACAATGCTCCCTGTCCTCTTCAAATCACCAACCACTGCCAGATAACAATCAAGCGGGTCCAGACCAAGCATGACTGCTGAACAGCTTGCATAAAAACTTTTCATATCGATACACATAATTGATTGTTTCGGCATCGTTCCATAATCCATCATTTCTTCACCCTAACAAGAATATACGTTCGCTTTTATTATATTCATAACTTTAACCGAATATACGTTCTTATTCAATGGAAGTTTTCATACAAATTTCTACTTTTTATTGTAATTTCCTTGAAAAATATAATCGATACTGAAAATGGATAAAATACCAAATTTAAACTCCATATCCAAATTGTTTTTTTAAAAGAGAATCATTAGTAGCTTGAATATTTTTTAATGGATCCTTATGCTCAGTTTTTTTAAATTCGTCCACCCTTTTCAACAGGCTTTCGTCCGCTTATATTTTAGTCTTACTGCTCATTTTTTGTAATGAAACTGTAACCAAATCTATGTCTAATTGTCATAATGGTATTGTAGGATAATATTGTTAAGAATTATAGAGAGATAGATAGAGAGGAAATGAAAATTATGAAGAAATGGATCGCTTCAGCTGCTGTTGCATCTGCCATGATGCTAACCCCACTGCAAGCCTTTGCAAATATTGGAGATCAAACCCTCAGACCCGGAATGACACACAGCGATGTCAAACAACTACAACAACTTTTAAAAACCAAAGGTTATTTCACATATACAGGTTCACTGACTACATATTACGGCACCTATTCTGTATCTGCAGTAAAAAAATTCCAAAAAGCCAAAGGGTTAACTGCCGATGGGATTGCCGGCCGAGGCACATTTAATGCGCTTGGTGTTTATAATGTCAATAATACAAGCCTGGTAAGCTATGCAAAAACCTTAATAGGCAAACCTTACAAATGGGGCGGGACGACACCGACTGGATTCGACTGCTCGGGCTTCGTCTATTATGTATTCCAGAAATCACAAGGAATTACCTTACCGCGTACAACATCATTGCTCTATTCCAATACAGGTTTAAAAGTATCTTCACCAGCTAAGGGCGATCTTGTATTCTTTGATACTTCTTCTGGAAGAACAGGAGTATCCCATGTTGGGATCTATATCGGAAATGGTCAATTCATTAGTGCTACGTCTTCTAAAGGAATAACCATCACGGATATGGATAATTCTTATTGGAAACCAAAATATTTAGGTGCGAAAACTTTATAAAATCAGGACAAGATCTTATTCTTGTAAGCGAATCCCCATAAAACAACCGGACAGAACCAAAGTGATTCAGTCCGGTTGTTTTATTTTATATATAATATTTCATCCGTTAAATCCTCTACTGTCACGATGAATGAAGAGTCTAAGTTTGAACGATTCATCATTTCGATATTATAAACATGCTCTAATGGTAAATGGACGACTTCGAGAACCATGAATCGCTGACTTTCCGCTTTGCTGACATGATTGATGGCAGCAGTGACCGCTCTTTGTTCGGCTAAGCTTTTTTCATCCGTCAAAACAAGAATCAGTTCCGCTTCCGCTTTCCCAGGAAATGATTTCTTCACCCCGCCCCGGTGCCATGGCTTCACTTTCATCCCGATTTCCAGGTCGGAATACTCGAGGTCATTACCATGTTGATCTTGAATATATGTATCATTGGTCACCTTATAATACGTCCCTTTAATCAAAATCCTTTTATCGTCCAGATCCGTAATGAAACCTTCTTCCCCCTTATCAATGACTTCCTCCATGTTCCAATCAGGAGATTGGCAGCTACCCAGAATAAGGGCAACGAATATAGAGATATAAAGGTTCACTATCATCTTCATACAAATCCCTCCTAATAGAAATAGACGAATTCCCCCTGAAATAGTTACCAAATTATTTAACATAGAAAACTTCGGTCATTTCAAAAAGGGGAATGTCATCGACATTCCCCTTTGCCTATCATTAGACCAACTTTCTCCTTTTCCGGTATCGAAGGTCTAGCCTACTTTTTAAAAAATGCTTTTTTTCCTAATGTTTCAGTGATCTTTGGAAACATGTTATACCATTTCCCAGCTAAATTCATCCAGCCAGGGAGATTGATTTCCCTCTTATTGGTCAGCATCGCCGCTACGATTTTGGCAGCGACATCTCCAGGCTTAAGCATGAATTTTTCAACATTCTTTAAGTATGTACCTGATTCATCCGCAATGTTAAAGAAATTCGTTTCTATAGGGCCAGGATTGACGGTAGTCACAAAAACATGATCATCCATCAGCTCGAGCCGAAGTGCGTTTGAATAACCAAGAACAGCGAACTTGGTCGAAGAGTACAATGTTGATTTAGGAGTGGCGATTTTACCGGCCTGTGAAGCTATGTTGATGATATGCCCCGCTTTTCTCTGCTTCATATACGGGAGAACCAGCTTTGTGCAGGCCATTAATCCAATGACGTTGACAGCAAACATTGCTTTCGTTTCATTTAATTCCGTATCCTGTGCTTCTTTAAATGTGCCGAAACCAGCATTGTTGACCAACACATCCACTTCTCCTATTTGCGCATGGATATCATTAAATACATTTGTCACCTGATCAGTATCTGCAACATCAAGCTTATAGGCATATGCATCAATCCCATATTGGGTGATCAGTTCATTCTTTAGCTGCAGTAATTTATCCAGGCTTCTGGCCAAGAGGACGAGACGGGCTCCCTGCTTTGCACTTTGAATGGCAACTTCCTTGCCAATCCCTCCGGAAGCACCGGTAATAACAATAACTTTGCCTTGCAACTTATTCAAAAAAGTGAGCCTCCTTGCGAACATTAAGCGATTGAATACAGAATGACCCCTGATTGGATTTCTGTTTCGACTTCACCCAAGTCTTCTAAATAGTCCAGCTGTCCGACCGTTTCCGAAAGTGTCAGGCCCACTTCCTGAAGGTATACTTTCGGAAAAAGCTGCTGACACACTTCAAAGGCAGATAAAGGCCTATCTTGAAGCATGCTTTTCACCTGCATGGCACGGTTATGCTGCCGCTCAAATCGATATTGAATCAAGTCGGCAACCGCATCTCCTTCCACTTCAGATCCATGTCCAGAGTAAACAGTGGATATGGAAAAATCCAATAATTTCTGAAGTGATGCATTATATTGCAGTAACGGACGAGGCCTCATGCCTCCGGGAAGTAAAGGTGGTTCCATTAATGGATTAGGTGAGATCTTGGCAAGCAAGTGATCGCCTGCGATCATGACACCGTCACTTTCCCGGTAAAAAGATAAATGGCTTTGAGCATGCCCTGGAGTCTCGATCACTTTCCAGCCTGGAAGACCAGGGAGCTCATCACCCTCAGCCAAATATCCTTGAAGCTTCCGTTCACTAAGGAAACTGATTTCGTCGCGATTATGGATCAGTTTATTTTTCAACTCTTCTGCCACCCCGAACTTTGTGGCATAATCAAGGAAAAAACGATTATGGGTTTCAAGGAATTCATCACTGATAGTCAGCCAGCGCTGATTGTTTTTGTGTCCATAAACCGGGATTTCCTTTTCAAAGAAATCGAGTGCACCAGCATGATCAGGATGATGATGGGTTAAAATGATTTGTTCGATATCAGTCAGTTTCAGACCCAAATCCCCAAGCCCGTTAGTCAGGGCTTCCTTTGATCGTTTTGTTTTCACTCCAGTATCGAATAACGTTAAAGCATCACCTTTAACTACATAAACATTCACATCACCCACTGCAAACGGCGTGGGCAAAGCAAGTTTTGCAATATCTCCATTCCAATTCGCCATAATCTTTTCCACCTTAGAAAATTATATTTATATAAATCTTTTTATACGCTAAACAAGATTCCTAGTACACTTATCATGTATAATTACCATTTTACATGTATTTTAAATCACTGTCATTATTTTCACATAATTCATGTCTACTTTTTATCGTCCTTGCATATATTATCATTGACAGAGTACTGATATATCCTTCATAATCACAAGTAATTAAAGACGGCGTGGCATTGATTAAGGCCAAGTAAATTTATGATGGCGTAAAGAGAGTGAAGCTCGGAATGTGCTGAAAGGCTTCATCGCCCCCTCATTATTGAACCTACCTTATGAGCCTTCAGGAAAACCTGACGTAATTCCCGCGTTAGAGGATTCAAGTGCAGCTTTTCTATTTATTTGTTATGGAAAAGTTGAACAAAGGTGGTACCACGGAAGCTAGACCTTTCGTCCTTTATTGGATGAGGGGTCTTTTTGTTTTTTAAAAAAAGGCCGAAAATTTAAAAGAAAAAGGAGCGGGAGATATGAAAAAAATCGCGTTTATCGGAGCTGGATCGATGGCAGAAGCAATCATTTCGGGGCTGGTGACCCAACAGGTAATTGAACCAGCAAATATTTTTGTAACAAATAAATCAAATGATGAACGGTTTGATTATTTAAAGAACCAATATGGTGTAACTGCCACAAGATCGCTGCAGCAATTAGTACAGGATGCAAGCCTTGTCGTACTGGCGGTGAAACCGAAAGATATTTTAGAAACGATGCAATCAATAAAAGAATACATTCGTGAGGAAATGCTGTTCATTTCCGTTGTTGCCGGGGTTCATACAACAAGCTTGGAAGGAATCGCCAACAAGCGGTTCTCGATCGTCCGTGCCATGCCTAATACATCGGCAGCTGTAGGAAAATCAGCAACGGCCCTTGCGGCTAACGGTCATACGAAAGACTCGCAATTACAAACGGCGATTACCCTTTTTGAAACGGTAGGTACGGTGGCAGTGGTCGAAGAAACCCAGCTAGATGCGGTAACAGGCTTATCAGGCAGCGGTCCGGCTTATATTTATTACTTAGTCGAGGCATTGGAAAAATCAGCAGAAAAAATAGGTCTCGATTCCGAAACCGCCAAGCAATTGATTCTACAGACACTGATGGGTGCGGCCGATATGTTACAGAAATCACCTAAAACGCCTGCCGTACTAAGAAAGGAAGTAACTTCACCAGGTGGAACGACTGAAGCAGGTCTGAAAGCACTTCAAGCACATCAAGTGGAAGAAGCATTCATTGCCTGTGTACAAGAAGCGACAGAGCAATCAAAGCGAATGGGCAATCAAATAAGTAAAGAACTAGCCAAATATGTAGTTTCGCAGTAAGCCGCATGATGATCGGCTGTTGCCTGGCCACTCCTACGGCAGCGGCCAGGCAACAGCCCTTTTTATGATCCGGACATCCTATAAAGGGTAATCCTTCCGGAGTGAGCGTTACTTTATAATCAACATATCATTTTCATCGAAACTCCAATCCTTTGAATACGCAACCTCCCAATAGTAACCATCGAGGTCTGAAAAATATCCGCTGTATCCTCCCCAAACAACATCCTGAGGTGATTTCTCGATTGTTCCCCCAGCCTTTTCAGCCTTGTTGATCACATCATCCACTTCTTCAATTGATTTAGCATTATAAGCGAGCGTAAGACCCGGGAAACCCTTTTTCTTAGGCGGTTCCTTCTCATTGATGTCTTTGGCCAGCTCCTCTAAAGGATACAAAGCAAGTTTCGTTCCGGCATTATTAAAAAAAACGATTGCGGGTTCGTCCTCTTTAATCGATGTACGAAACCCCAACCCGTCCCGGTAAAACCTTAATGATTCAGTAATATCCCTGACACCTAAAGTTATAATATTGATCCTGTTCATACTAGTCCTCCTTTTTCAATGTTTTAAGGGTAAATTCGACATCTGGATCACTTTTCCCTTTATAGCTTGATTGACCATCAGCCACACCATCACAAATGCTTCTTAAAGTTCCTAACAACGCTCCTTATGCAAATTACGTAGGAATTCCACTTTCTTTGCCGAATGAATACATGTTTTGTCATCTGTAAAGGAATTCCCTCATACTTATCGAATTCAACAACTAAAAGGGGGAATCTCGATGAATACAAGTGCAGTTGCCCGGTTACTGAATGTTTCCCATAGTACGATTCAACGCTGGGTCACCCAATTGAACATGGAAGTAGAACGGAATCAGCTTGGCCACTACCAGTTTTCGGAAGAAGACATTGCATTATTGAGAAAAATCCAAGATCAGCTGAACGAGGGCATCATTCTCCAAAAGGTCAGCATCTCAGAGAAAAAGATTAGAAAAGCAACCATCCAGAAACACTCCGAACCGGATAAAGAACATGATCAACTGCTAGAACGGGTCACCAGGCTTGAAAATGGTCTGAAAACAAAAGCGGACGATGTTGTATCCTATCAGCTTTTACAGCACAGAAGTGAAATGGAAGAAATGCACAAACTCGTTAAGAAACTCGAAGCCCGTATCGAAGCGTTAGAAACACCAATGGGTCAGCCGTTTGATTATTTCCTTGCGGCTGAAGAAGCTGCTGCCACTAAAAAGACGAAGAAAAAGCCATTCATAAAAATGATTTTTGGAAACAGAAAGAACGATAGTTCATCATGGAGCACAGCCGACAGCGATTAACATCGATTATCATTCAAGATGGATCATAAAAGCACCCCACGATAGCCATTTTTCTTATGCCGAGCATTTCTTCAGTAATAGGACCTGATCTAATTAATCACCCCAAAAATAAAAAGGCTCGACCCAAGGATTAATCTCACCTGGGTCGGGCCTTTTCTCATCTTAAATCAACACTGCACGGTCATTGAGCATTTTTTCGCCTTTGATGCGCTGGAATTCGTTAAGCAGTTTTTCAACGGTAAGCTTCTGCTTTTCAGCACCTCTTGCTTCAAAAATGATTTGTCCTTTATCCATCATGATCAAGGAATTTCCAAGATCGATTGCCTGTTGCATATTGTGAGTCACCATCAATGTCGTTAGCTTGTTCTTTTCGACGATTTCCTTCGTCAGATTTGTAACAAGCTCTGCCCTGGAAGGATCGAGAGCGGCTGTATGTTCATCAAGAAGCAGGATTTTAGGATCGGTGAAGGTCGCCATCAACAATGATAATGCTTGGCGCTCCCCTCCTGATAATAATCCCACTTTTGCAGTCATCCGATTTTCCAAGCCTAAATGAAGGGTACCCAAACATTCTTTAAAAAGTTCTTTCCGTTTTTTTGTCACCCCAAAGCCCAAACCTCTTCTATTGGTTCTGCCATAGGCAATCGCCATATTTTCTTCAATCGTCATATGTGGTGCCGTACCAAGCATGGGATCCTGAAAAACGCGGCCAATCATTTTAGCACGGGCATGTTCTTCAATGGCCGATACATTTTCACCATCAATGATGACTTCACCGGCATCAGGGAGAATTTTGCCGGATATCATGTTCATCAGCGTCGATTTACCTGCTCCATTACTCCCGATGACTGTTACAAATTCGCCTTTTGTCATCTGCAGTTCCAGATTCCCAAGGGCTAGCTTTTCATCTGGTGTCCCTTCGTTAAAGACCTTATAAATCTGATTTAACTGAAGCATATCCTTCTCCCCCTTTCGATAAAGTCCCACCATGGCGCATCTGTATTTCTTTGAGACGCCTTTTCTTTCGGCTTTTTTCCTTTTGTTTATCGGTAATTTTCGGAATGACAAGTGCCCCTACCACAATAAGTGCCGTAATTAATTTAACATCACCCGTATCAAGGAATTCTACGCGCAGCGCCAATGTTACGACAATTCGGTAAATGATTGCTCCTCCAATGACCGCAAGGGTCGCACGTGCAATCGTTTTTGAGCCAAATAATGCTTCGCCAATTATAACGGATGCCAATCCGATGACGATGATTCCAATCCCCATGCCAATATCGCTAAACCCGTTATATTGGGCAACCAAGGATCCCGAGAACGCCACAAGTGCATTTCCGATCGCAAGGCCCAGGATCTTCATGTTTCCTGTATGGGCGGAAAAACTCTTGACCATTGCTTCATTATCACCCGTCGCACGTAAAGCAAGACCGATTTCCGTTTTTAAAAAAGCTGACATTCCAGCTTGAATGATTAAAGCCACGATCAACATAACAATTAGTATGGCCCACGTTTTTGGCAAACTATCACCAAGGCCCACGATCGATAAAAGACCATTCAACATATTGTCCATACCAGTGCCAGCCCAGGCATCCTGGATATTCGTGATAATGGTCGTTTGAGAAAGCAACGGAATATTAGATGCACCCATGATCCTTAAATTGATGGAATAGAGGGCAATCATCATTAAGATACCTGCCAGAAGTGGATTGATTTTTCCTTTCGTATGCAGGAATCCCGTTATTGTCCCCGCGATGAACCCTGCTACCATGGCACAAAACGTGGCCATGACTGGCGAGAAACCGTTAACGATCATAATGGCGGCCACAGAGGCCCCTGTCACAAAACTGCCTTCCACTGTCATATCCGGGAAGTCGAGAATCCTGAATGTTAAATACACACCTAGTGCCATGATCGCATAAATCATTCCCGACTCAAAAGAGTTGAATAAAGCTGAGAACATTTTTTTTCTTCCTTCCCCGAACAAAAGCAGAGTTTATTTTACAAACTCAGCATCTGCTTTCCATTCTTCTTTTATTTCAACACCCATATCTTTTGCTGCCTTTTCATTGATGACCAATTTCAGTTTTTGTGGATATTGAACCGGGATATCTCCAGGCTTTTTGCCATCCTTCAAGATTTCAACCGCTTTTTGCCCCGCTTCATAACCAATATCATAGTAACTGAAGCCATATGCTGCAAAACCACCAGCATTCACGGAATCAAGCTCACCAACAAACAATGGAATATCTTTATCATTTGCCACCGAAATGACCGATTCCAGTGCGGAGACAACGGTATTATCAGTAATGATATAGAAAGCATCGGCTTTTCCGATTAATGATTCCGTTGCCTGTTTAACCTCGGCTGAAGTGGAGACGGATGCTTCCACGACTTTCAATCCCGCTTTTTTCGCTTCCGCTTTTACGTTTTTTATTTGGACGACGGAATTTTGCTCCCCTGTATTATAAACGGTCCCAATTGTCTTGGCGCCAAGTTCTTCCGCTAGGAATTTCATTGATTTGGCAATGGCTTCAGGATGGGAATCCGTCGTACCCGTCACATTTCCGCCTGGCTTATCCAAAGATGTAACGAGCTCCGCCGCTACAGGATCGGTAACCGATGTAAAAACGATTGGTATATCCTTTGTCGCATTCAAAGCGCTAAGAGCACTAGGAGTAGAATTGGCAAAGATTAAATCCACTTTATCCCCAACAAAGTTATTGGCGATCGTTTGACTGTTATTTTGGTCACCCTGTGCAATTTGAAGATCATATTTGGCATTGATGTCACTATCCTTCAATGCCGCCTGGAATCCTTCATAAGCCTGATCCAGCGAATCATGCTGAACGATTTGTGTTACCCCAATGTTGAAGGTATCCTTTTTGCTGTCATCCTTTGCCGCATCTTTTTCCTTGTCATTTCCACACCCAGCCAATAATAACCCTGCGACCAATGTCATAGCTGCAGTTGAATATAATTTCTTTTTCATATTTTCCCCCCGCTTTTTTCTTATTTAAGATTAGGTTTTTTCTAGCGACGTCAACTTTTTCGCTTTTATTTCCTAAATTATAATCGTTTAGTCCCAATTATTCCAATATATTTTTTAACTTTTTAGAATTTTTTGAGTTCTGAATGTAAAACATGAAAAAAGCTGCTGTGAAAGGTATGGTAACTTTCACAGCAGCTTTATGAAAAATCAGTGTTCGACAACCTGGCTGACAATTTCGGTAACTGTAGTACGATCGATTTTTTCTTTGCCTTCTTTTAGGGCTTTCAATGTGGCTTTTGCCAATTCCAAGGGGATTTTACAGAAGTGGATGATCTCTTTCGTTTCAATCTCTCCAATGTATGCATCGGCTAATGCAAGATTATGTTCCGTATGGGCAAGCATCTCGTCGAAACCCCAGCCATCCGGATAAAAGTTTACACCGCGTTCTGCATCTTCCTCACGGTTACGCAGGATATTGACCGTTTGAAGACCACGGCCAAATGCGATGGCAAGTTCACGGTCCGTTTCGGTTCCATCGTACCAGTTCCACATATCAGACAGCATGACCCCCACTAAACCTGCAACATAATATGTGTAATCATCGAGTTCCTCTTCATTATGGATTTGCCAGTCCTTCGTAACCCATTTTGCCATGCCTTCGGCCATTTCCTTTGTCGACTCCAAGACTTTGTCTTTTGCACCGGGAGGACAAAATTCAATCCAATCCGAAAGAAACAGGGTCACCTCGGGAAGATCATCCTTATATGGTTCAAATAACGATTTAAGGTCTTCTTCCCTGAAATCCGCATCAAGCAGCTCACTAAGAGCCTGTAAAAGGGAAACCTTAATATCTGAAGGAAGACCTGGGTGGTCCTCGATCTCATCGATGGCGCGCATGCAAAGGTATGCAGCTCCAATAGCCTCTTTTAATCCCTTTGGAAGATAGCTGATTGGAATGAAAAAAGTACGGCTTGTTTTTAGGAGAAAATCCATTGCTTTAGTATGTAGGTCACTTTTGTCAGTCATATTTACACTCCTTTAAATATCCAATGAACAATTGATTAATTATACCAAACATTGGCTTTGATTTCAGCTGCCCGATTCCTCTGAATACAAAGGAACTTTAATTGCCATTAAATCTTCACCCATAATCGTGTTTGCAAAGATCGCTTTGCTTTCCTCTTTTAGCCTCTCGGCATCCTCCGGAGTATACCGTGAGCTGATATGCGTAAGGATTAGATGCTTAGCTCCCGCTTTCAAAGCCGTTTCTGCAGCCTGAACGGTGGTCGAATGATAATAGGCTGATGCCATTTCGGACTCTTCCGCTGAAAATGTAGCTTCATGAACAAGGTAATCCGCCGATTCAGCAAGAATGAGCGCATTGCTGCACATTCTTGTATCACCAAGAATCGTGATGATCCGGCCTTTTTGCGGAGCACTGAGATAGTCCTTCCCATTTAAAACACGGCCATCATCGAGACGGACCGTTTGTCCATTTTTCAATGCTTTAAAAAGAGGCCCCGGCTTCACACCTTCAGACCGCAGCCGGTCGACCAGTAAGCTTCCCGGACGGTCTTTTTCCACAATTCGGTAACCGATGCTGTAAATGCCATGATCAAGCGACATGGCCGTCACCGTGAATTTTTCGTCCTCAAACACTGCGCCTTCTTCTATTTCGATGATTTCCAAGGGATATTTTAAATGAGTTCCACTCACCTGCAAGCTCGTCTTAATAAATGCATCTATGCCTTGTGGACCATATACGGTCAATTTATCCACTCCGCCCTGAAAAGATCTGCTGCTTAAAAATCCAGGCAGTCCGAAGATGTGGTCACCATGTAAATGGGTGATGAAGATCTTTTCAACCTTTCGCGGTTTGACCGCCGTTTTTAATATTTGATGCTGTGTTGCTTCCCCACAATCGAATAACCAAACCGTCCCTCGTTCTTCCAATAATTGAAGGGCGATTGATGTCACATTACGCGCTTTAGCCGGAACGCCAGCGCCTGTACCCAATAAAACGAAATCCACTCATACTACCTCCGTTGCAAATACTTTATGACTTAACTATAGCATAACCAAGGTGCTCTTTCATTTATGACTCATTAAAACCGAAACCAAATTAAACATTTAATGAAATATGAGAAAAAATGCGCAAATTGATTGCTTTGAGGGAAAGCTAAACGTAAAATTAGAAATTGGTACACATACGGGAATTCCAACTTTATAGATAGATTTAACGGAAAGTTGAGGTTTTAACATGACAGAAAATAATAAACCAACAGCATTGATCATGATTTTTGGTGCTACCGGAGATTTAGCGAAAAGGAAATTGTTTCCTTCCATATATCGACTATTTCAAAAAGAGAAAATCAATAAGTTCGCCGTCGTTGGAGTAGCAAGGAGGCCCTTGACGAACGAGGAGTTCCAAACAAGTGTCAAGGATTCCATACTTACGTTCGGACATGCGGAAGAAAAGGTCGACGAATTCATTTCCCATTTCCATTATCACTCCCATGATGTCTCCAGTTCGGAATCATACCTGCAGTTAAAAGACATTGCCGAAAAGTTGGACGGACAATATCAATTAGAAGGAAACCGGATCTTCTATTTGGCAATGGCACCCGAGTTTTTCGGAACGATTGCCGAACAGATTAAAGCTCAAGGCCTGACCGACACGAATGGATATAAGCGCCTTGTCATAGAAAAGCCATTTGGACACAGTTTCGAAACAGCACAAAAATTGAATGAGCAGATTCGGACTGCATTCGCTGAAGATGAAATCTACCGTATCGATCATTATTTAGGTAAAGAAATGGTACAAAATATTGAGGTAATACGTTTTTCAAATGCCCTATTCGAGCCGCTTTGGAATAACAGATATATATCCAATATCCAGGTTACTTCAAGCGAAACACTTGGCGTTGAAGAACGTGGGCGTTATTATGAAACCAGCGGTGCCCTAAGGGATATGGTCCAAAACCATCTGCTGCAAATGGTGGCCTTGCTTGCCATGGAACCCCCGATCGCTTTGACGACAGAAGAGATTCGAAGCGAAAAAGTGCGGGCATTGCGCTCACTTCGACCAATGAAAGTGGACGAAGTCAATCAATACTTCGTCCGTGGCCAATATGGTGAAGGAACGATAGACGGTCAAACACTTCCGGCCTACCGCAATGAACATAACGTAGATCCCGAATCCAACACAGAGACCTATGTGGCGGGTAAATTGATGATTGATAACTTCCGTTGGGCCGGTGTTCCTTTTTATATCCGTACCGGTAAGAGGATGGATGTCAAATCAACGAATATCGTCGTTCAATTCAAAGATATCCCAATGAATCTGTATTATAAAACGGAAGAAACGCTGAACCCGAATCTTCTCGTTATCCATATCCAGCCTGACGAAGGTATCACACTGTACTTAAATGTTAAGAAATCCGGGACGACATCCAATACAAAGCCAGTGAAGCTGACCGTCTCCAACAAAGGCATCGAACACATCAATTCTCCTGAGGCATATGAAAAGCTATTGTTTGACAGCATGCGCGGGGATGCTACAAACTTTACGCATTGGGACGAGGTTGCCCTATCATGGAAGTTCGTCGATACCATTTCCAATGCATGGGAAAATACTAAGGACGAGTCTTTCCCTAACTATGAAGCGGGATCCACAGGTCCGCTGGCATCCGATGAACTCCTGGAAGAAGATGGACATATTTGGTGGGAAATCAAGAATAACCAAAATGATGTAGATTGAAATGAAGAAGGGATGCAGATTTGAATCTGCATCCCTTCTTCATTCATGAAACACTCTTCCTCAGCAATTTATTCCGGATAATATCAAACATTTCCTTGGGCTTAGACATTTCTTCCTCTATTTCTGAATTAAGCCAAAAGGAAACACCAGATTCTAAGGCAATGAAAAATAAAAAAATGGCTACAGCCCACCAGATGATGAACATAAGTCTCCGCTCCTTCTCTCTTCTTTATGCCTACTGTATCCTACGGTCCGTCCAACTCTTTCAATGTTTATATTCCTTTTTCCGCAGATGTTTAAACCTAAAAAGCAAGGATGAATGACATACATCATACTACATTTTCCCTAAAAAAGGTAAATAAATTGGAACTATTTACAACTAGTTCATTTTTACCATTTTCACCCTCATGGAAAAAGAATGCTAAATCCTTGCTAAGGTTACACTAGAAAAGGTGCCAGAGGACGGCACCACTAACTTCGGTGCGGAGGGATTAAACTTATGGACATTCGTGAAGGATTAATTCCAACAGCGTTGGGCACAGCCGTGACAGCTGCGGGTTATGCAATGAAGCAGACCCGGGGTTCAAACAAAATGGTAGCTAATACGGTTTTTGGTTTCGGTTTGGCACATGTTGTATTAGGGGTCATTGATCTTGTAGGGCATCGGAGATAGTAAAAAAAGAGGGCGCAAAAAAGCGCCCTTTTTTCTGTGCATTCGAGGTCCTTAACATGATGAAAATTACAACCAAAAAAAGCCGGTATAAAGGGGAATCCCCTTTTAAGCCGGCTTGAACTTTTTATTTTTCCATCCATTCGGTATGGAACGTTCCTTCTTTATCAATGCGTTGATAAGTATGAGCTCCAAAATAGTCACGTTGAGCTTGAATCAGGTTAGCTGGCAGCGTTTCTGTGCGATAGCTGTCGAAATAGGCAAGTGCTGATGATAAGCAAGGAACCGGAATTCCGTTCATCACAGCCGTTGACACTACCTCACGTAAAGCTCCTTGATAGCTTTCGACGATCCCTTGGAAGTATGGATCTAGAAGAAGATTGTTCAAGTTCGCTTCACGATCGTACGCTTCCTTGATTTTTTGGAGGAATTGTGCACGAATGATACAGCCGCCACGGAAAATCATCGCGATTTCCCCATATTGCAAGTTCCAGTCATTTTCTTCTGATGCTGCTTTCATTTGTGCAAATCCTTGTGCATATGAACAGATTTTGCTCATATAAAGTGCTTTACGGATATTTTCAATCAAAGCCTTTTTGTCGCCTGTAAATGATTCGGCTTTTGGACCACGAAGGATTTTACTCGCTTCAACACGCTCGTCCTTGATTGCTGAAATAAACCGTGCAAACACGGATTCCGTAATGATTGGAAGCGGAACACCAAGATCAAGCGCACTTTGACTTGTCCATTTCCCTGTACCTTTTTGGCCAGCTTTATCTAAAATGACATCGACCATCGGCTTGCCGGTTTCTTCATCATATTTTTTGAAAATATCAGCAGTAATTTCAATTAAATAGCTATCAAGTTCCCCTTCATTCCATTCAGTAAAGACTTCATGGAATTCTTCAGCAGATAGTCCAAGGAGATTTTTCAGAAGGAAATAAGATTCGGAAATCAATTGCATGTCCCCGTATTCAATACCATTATGTACCATTTTAACATAATGACCTGCCCCATCCGGTCCGATATACGTACAGCAAGCATCACCATCGACCTTAGCTGAAATATCCTTCAAGATCGGTGCAACAAGTTCATATGCTTCTTTTTGACCACCAGGCATGATGGATGGACCTGTTAGAGCTCCTTCTTCCCCTCCTGACACGCCTGTACCGATGAAATGGATGCCAAGCTTGCTTAATTCCTCATTGCGGCGCTGAGTGTCCTTGAAGAAGGTATTCCCTCCATCAATAACGATATCACCTTTTTCAAGTAACGGTTTTAATTGCTCGATCGTTGCATCCGTTGCCGCTCCGGCTTTAACCATCAATAAAATTTTGCGTGGCGTTTCCAAAGAATTGACGAATTCTTCAAGCGTATAAGCGGCTGTTACGTTTTTGCCTTCCGCTTCCTTCATCATTTCGTCCGTTTTTGATCCTGAGCGATTATACACGGAAATTGAATATCCCCTGCTTTCAATATTAAATGCAAGGTTCTTGCCCATTACGGCTAGTCCGATAACGCCAATCTGTTGTTTTGTCATGCTTCATCTTTCCCTTCTCTATATCTTTACACAGCTTGTACGCTATTCTTTGTCAAAAGAAGGATCATTCCTCCTGGATTGCCCAAAGAAATCTTTGCTGAAGCTAGTGTCTGTTCCAATTGAACGGTTTTTCAAGGGTAATCCCTTTTTAATAATATTTTCTCCGTACTTATTTTGCAAGTGTTCCATCGCTTCATACAGAGGTTCTTTTTCTGCATCCTCTTGAAAGGAGAAAATATCCAGTTGCTTGAAGGCCGACTCTTTTTCGATGACATCATAGGCCGTGACACCAAGAAGCCTGATTCCTTCCCCATTCCAATTTTTCATAAAGAGATCGATAGCTCCATCCAAAATATCCTTTTTTTCAAAAACTGGATTAGGGACCGTTCTGCTTCTCGTTATTGTGCGGCGGTCTTTGTAACGGATCGTCACACCTATTTTTTGACCAAGCAGGCGTTTATTTCTCAAACGGACGGCTACCTTTCCGGAAAGCTTATCCAATACACCTATCAGTTCTTTTTGATTGGTGGAGTCATGCGGAAGAGTTGTCGAGTTTCCAATGCTCTTATGCTCAAAAATCGCTTCGGGATCCACTGCCCTTGGGTCGATTCCATTAGCCCTATCTTTCAAACGGATGCCATTGATCCCTAGAAGCTGTTTAAGTTGACTATCATTGGCGTGTGCAAGGTCCCTGATCGTCATTATCCCGATAGTTTGAAGCTTTTCCGAGGTCTTATCCCCGATGCCATGCATTTGGTCCACTTGTAAAGGCCAGAGCTTTTCCGAAATGTCCCGTTTCCTTAACACGGTGATTCCCATTGGCTTTTTCATATCAGAAGCAGTTTTGGCCAAAAATTTATTAGGGGCAATCCCGATGCTGCAAGGGAGATCCATCGTATTAAAAATTCTTTCCTGAATGCTATTGGCTATATCTAAAGGCGAACCCAATTCGGCGCATTCACTAATATCCAGATACCCCTCATCTATCGAAACCGGTTCAACCATCTCTGTATATTGCCTTAAAACATCAAAAATAGCCAGTGATGCCTTTCGATAACGCTCGAAATTCGGTTTCTGAATGATTAATTGAGGACATAGTTTTTTCGCCTGCCAAATCGGCATGGTCGTTTTAACCCCGAACTTCCTCGCCTCATAGCTGCAGGTGACGATTATGCCCCTTCTTTCTTCAACATTGCCTGCAATGGCAAGCGGTTTGCCTTTTAATGAAACATCATATGACATTTCTACTGAAGCATAGAAACTATTCATGTCTACATGGAGAATGACCCTGCCATTTTTGGGATACATGTCCTTCATGTTTGACCGTCACATCCTTGTAAAATTAAAAAATACCGGATAATAGGCCCAATAAAAAACCACTTCTATTAAGGTACCCCTATTTATCTTTGGTAACCACGTTGAAAGATGCTTCCACTCCAAGAAAAACAGCCATCATGTCATTGATGACTGTAAATATATTCCTTCAATACTGTTAACACCTTGGCAAATATATACGAGTTTTTGCTGATAAATGATCGTAATCAAACGGCAACACCTTGAATATATTCGATAAAATCAAGATTTCACGTGTTCCTGGACAATAGTTTGATGGAGAGGATATCCGTCTTTATTGCAATCCACCTTTGACCATCATAGCCGGGAGCTGATTTACCTAGTTGCAGGATATCCCGGCAAGCAAGGCATCAGGCCTTTCGATGGAAACATGAATTCAATCGGCAAGGCATATTCATCGTCATTCTGCAAGAAATACGTCAGCCATTTTCGATTTACTCAGGAAACTCCCCTCCATCTCCCTGTCATATTTCGGGTGATTATTCCCCTGATACTTCTTTGATGATAGTGACAACCATTTCAGCTAGCTTGGTTAATTCCTCAACTGGGATTCTTTCATTCGTAGTATGGATATCTTCATAGCCCACTGCGAGATTGACAGTAGGGATGCCAAAGCCAGCAATGACATTCGCATCGCTTCCTCCGCCGCTTTTAACCAGCTCGCAAGGACGGCCGATTTTCTCTGCTGCCTTTCTTGCGATTTCGACTACATGATCACCAGCACCATATTTAAAACCAGGATACATGACGTTAACTTCAACTTCAGCACGTCCGCCCATTTCAATGGCTGCAGTCTCGAATGCCTCTTTCATTTTCGCTACCTGTATTTCCATTTTTTCAGGAATCAAGGATCTTGCTTCTGCAAGGATTTCAACATGGTCACAAACAATATTGGTTTGCTGTCCCCCCTGGAAACGTCCGATATTAGCTGTCGTTTCCTCGTCGATTCTGCCTAATGGCATTCTAGAGATTGCTTTGGCAGCGATCGTAATGGCCGAAACGCCTTTCTCAGGAGCGACACCAGCGTGAGCAGTCTTCCCTAAAATGGTTGCAGTTACTTTCGCCTGAGTAGGTGCAGCAACAACCACATTGCCCACTTTTCCATCACTATCAAGTGCAAAACCGAATTTAGCCGTTACAAGGGAGCGATCCAATGCCTTTGCCCCTACCAAGCCAGATTCTTCACCGACTGTAATGATGAATTCGATTGTACCATGTTCGATATTCTGTTCTTTCAACACTTTAAGCGTTTCTAACATGACCGCTAATCCAGCTTTGTCATCCGCACCTAAAATGGTCGTTCCGTCTGACACTATGTATCCATCTTTGATGGAAGGCTTGATTCCGTTCCCAGGTACAACCGTATCCATATGGGAGGTGAAATAAATGGTATCTACGCCTTCTTTATTTCCTTTTAAAGTACATATTAAATTCCCTGCACCATGACCAGTAACTGCTGTTGTATCATCTTCAAAAACCTCTACACCCAGTGCCCCCAATTTTTCTTTCAGCACTTTGGCGATGGCTGCTTCATTTTTCGTTTCGGAATCAATCTGCACCAACTCCATAAATTCATTAACTAAACGTTCTTCATTTATCATAAAATAAAACCTCCAAAAAAGTTTTCCTCTTTAATTATACTTCTAAAAGCGGCACCTCGGCAAATAATGTGAAAAGGAAGACCCCAGAATGGCATGCTGGTCATTTCCCTGCCAATAGGTCGTTTTAAAAAGGTGAATGTTGACTTATAAATGGTTTCTTTAAAAATGATATCTTCCCCAGTATGGAAAAGAGCCCAAAACAGATAGTTTGGGCTCCTTGCAATGTTGTATCACAACGGGATATTTCCGTGTTTTTTCCATGGTCGGGTTTCTTTTTTGTTGCGTAGCATATCAAGAGATTGAATGATTTTAATCCTGGTTTCACGGGGATCAATAACATCATCCACCATTCCAAGACTTGCGGCAACATATGGATTGGCGAACTTCTCACGGTATTCTTCAATTTTAGCTGCACGTGTCGCTTCCGGATCTTGGCTATTTTGAATTTCACGGGCAAAAATGATATTTGCCGCTCCAGCAGAACCCATTACCGCGATTTCAGCATTCGGCCATGCAAACGTAAGATCCGCACCGATGGATTTACTATTAAGAGCCACGTAAGCTCCTCCGTATGCTTTACGCAGAATGATCGTCAATTTTGGTACTGTTGCTTCCGAATAAGCATATAGCAGCTTTGCACCGTGGCGAATGATCCCGCCATGTTCTTGTTTAACGCCAGGGAAAAAACCTGAAACGTCTTCAAACGTAATTAGCGGAATGTTGAATGAGTCACAGAAACGAATAAAACGGGCAGCCTTATCTGATGAATCAATATCAAGTCCCCCAGCCAATACCTTTGGCTGGTTACATACAAGCCCCACTGATTTCCCTTTGATACGCGCCAAGCCGACCACTATGTTTTTCGCAAAACCCTCTTGAACTTCCATAAAGGAACCCTCATCGACAACTTGCTCCAATACTTTCCGAACATCATATGGACGGATCCCTTCATAAGGGACTACATCCGTTAAGTCCGGACGGTAGTCATCTTCATCGTCGGCTTCCAAAACAGGCGGCTTCTCTTGATTATTTTGTGGAAGATAACTCAGGAGACGTCTAACGTCCGCCAATACTTGCTCCTCAGATGCTCCCTTGAAATGGGCATTACCGCTTATGGTATTATGTACTGTCGCTCCACCCAATCCTTCAGATGAAATCTTTTCCCCTGTAACCGTTTCAATGACTTTAGGACCTGTTATGAACATTTGGCTCGTTTTTTCAACCATGAAGACAAAGTCGGTTATTGCCGGGGAATATACGGCTCCACCTGCACAAGGTCCCATAATAACCGAAATCTGCGGAATGACCCCTGAATAAATGGAATTCCGGTAAAAAATTTGCCCATATCCGTCAAGAGAAACCACGCCTTCTTGAATACGTGCGCCACCAGAATCGTTCAAACCTATGAAAGGGGCTCCATTTTCCGCTGCCAAATCCATAACATTGGCAATTTTCAGAGCATGCATTTCACCGAGTGCGCCGCCAAAAACAGTAAAATCCTGTGAAAACAGATAAATGTCACGGCCGTTGACCTTTCCGTAACCGGTGACAACCCCTTCTCCTGGCCCTTCTTCCTTTTCCATGCCAAAATTGGTATTACGGTGTTTGATAAAAGGATTAAGCTCTATGAAAGTACCCGGATCAACTAAAAGTTCAATTCTTTCCCTTGCAGTAAGTTTGCCCTTTTCATGCTGCTTATCGATTCTTTCTTCACCGCCGCCCATTTCCACTTTGCGGCGTCTGTCATATAGGTCATTGATCGTATCGTATATGTCTGTCATTCCTGCTCCTCCTTTGATAATGCTTGTTCACAAAGCTCATATAATACACCCGCGGTAGACTTGGGATGAACGAAAGCAACATCCGCATTGTGCGCTCCCTTTCTTGATGAATCATCAATCATGCGCAATCCAGATTCTTTGATTTCTTTTATTCTCTCTTCGATGTCATCGACGCCAAGTGCCACATGATGAATCCCTTCACCGCGTTTTTCGATGAATTTGGCGATTGGGCTTGCCGGTGACAACGCTTCCAACAATTCCAAACGGGTATTGCCTGCCAGGATGAAGGCCACTTTCACTCCTTGGCTCCCAACTGTCTCGATTCCTTCAAGTTTCAATTTCAACGTTTCCGTGTAAAGTGGCAAGGCTTCCTCCAGTGACTTGACGGCAATACCTATATGGTCGATATTTTTAATCATCATAAAAACCCCCATGCTATGTATTATTGGATGACTCCATTAAAATACTACTAATCTTGCATTAAAGCCTTTTAAGATTCGGAATAATATGAACATTATACTTTTACTTGTTTCTACTAAATGTTCAAGTTAAAATAAAATCAATTAAACTGTTTTAAGGGAGAGAGCATATGGGAAACAAGAAAATTAGAAAAATCGTCGTGTATTTAATGCTTATCTCAATGTTATTAACGAGCTTATTATCAGGTATCGCATTTCTTTTGTAATAGAACCGTAGTAATTGGGAGGGGAGCAAAGCTTCCCTCTCTTTATTTTATCGCTCCATTTTTCTTTGCCAACGTTTTGAAATCCTCGTTCGATATGGTGATTAACACTTTAGTGCCGATGGGGACTTTTTCGTACAAACGCTCTACATCGGATTTAAGCATCCGTACACAGCCATTTGAAATGTATTTACCAATTGATGATGGCTGATTCGTACCATGAATGCCGTAAATCCTCCCATCGGTATTTCGTGCATCGAATCCAATCCACCGCGACCCCAGAGGGTTCCTGGGATCGCCGCCAGGAATATTTTTTTTCCGGTAATATGGATTGACTGCTTTTACTTTGACCGTGAAAATCCCTTCGGGTGTAAGTTCCTGACTCTTTCCCGTACCGACCGGCAGAATCTCCTTGACCTCATTATCATCAATAAACGCCAATTTATTGTTAGCTTTATTGATGATGATAAACGGATCGCCAGGCATAACCGATTGAGGTTGGGCTTGTACCTGCAACGGCCACAAAGGTAGCATAAGCAACAAAGAAAGGATCCATTTCATTTGTATCAATTCCTTCACTTTTTTGCTTAGTTTAAGCCAAGTGCCTCTTTTTCATTCGGTTGCTGTTCAGCTTGGGTAGTCCCTTGAAGGAATGCTTCAACAATAAATAACGCTCCATTTCCTTCATGAGCTGCAGTAATGCGGCCCTGGATTCGAACTCTTCCCGTGTCTGCGGCAGTGCCATTCCCCTAAAATGAATCTCCATTTCTTCAAGTTTCTTCAGATAAAGGATGGCCGTATTTTGTGGGTGGACGTTTTCTGCTAAATCTTCTATAAAATCAGCCACTATCCCGCTTTGCTTGACGACCAGTGGAATATTCGTGACCAGGGGCAGAATTCGTTCAATTATTTCAAATTGCTTTTCACGCATTTTGAAATAATGGTAATACAGGTCTTCTTCCCTTAAAAAATGATTTTCCACGTCCCTGAAGGCAAGGCTTTTGGCTTGATTAAGAAGATTGGCTGTTTCAGTGATTTCCTTACCATCCCATGTGTGATCATTATCCCTTAAATAGCGGACAATTCCCATCAAGATCGCACTAAAGTTCGTTTCGATGCTTTCCTGGTAGGCCAGCAGTTTGTCATCGACACTGGGCATGTACAGATTCATGACAAGCGCCACTCCAACTCCAACTGCGATTAATATCGTTTCATTGATCAGCAGGGAAAAAGTGATGTCACCCGCCCCGTATAGATGCATGATGATGACGCTGCTCGTCACAATCCCCTCATTAATCTTCAAGGCAACAGTCGTTGGAATGAAAATCAAGAGGATCAAACCTATTATCAGCGGATGGAATGCGATGAAATGAAAGAATAGGGATGCATAGGCCATTGCGATCAAACAAGCTAAAAACCGGTGCCAGGAGGCATACACCGACTTCTTTTTTGTAACTTGAATGCATAAGATCGCAATTATTCCCGCAGCAGAGAAATACTCGAGATTAAGCATTTGTGCAATAATAATTGCCAGGGTAGCCCCCAAAGCAGTTTTAATCGTCCTGTATCCGATTTTAAACATTGTTATGTATCACCTGGCTCTTTCTCTATCTATTATAATACTATCAGGAAATCAGAAATTTTCACAGTCCTTTGCGAGTTAAATTTCCAATTTTTCTAAATACATTCACGCAAAAATACGTTATAGGAAAAAAATAAAAAAGGTAACCTAAACGTTACCTTTTTTCACAATTATATACTATTTTCTTTAGCTTATAAAACTTTTTCCAAGAAGTCTTTTGCACGCTGGCTTTTCGGATTGGAAAAGAATTCTTCCGGAGCACTTTCCTCAACGAGCAGACCCCCGTCCAGGAATAGTACACGATCGGCCACTTCTCTGGCAAATCCCATTTCATGCGTTACGATCAGCATGGTCATCCCCGTATGTGCCAGTGACTTCATAACCTCGAGCACTTCTTTTACCATCTCGGGATCAAGCGCTGAAGTCGGCTCATCGAAAAGGATTACTTCCGGGTTCATTGCCAATGCCCGTGCAATCGCGACCCTTTGTTTTTGCCCGCCTGACAGACGATTCGGATAAGCCGATTCTTTATCGGACAAACCGACTTTATTCAAGAGCTCACGAGCTTGTTTTACAGCCTCGGCCTTTGATAGTTTTTTCACCTTCATAGGTGCATATGTCAGATTCTCCAGTACGGTTTTATGTGGAAATAAATGAAAATGCTGAAATACCATTCCGACATTTTCACGCACTTTCATGATATTGGTCTTTTTTTCAGTGATGATTTGATCTTTAAACCTGATTTGACCATCAGTTGGAATTTCAAGCATATTGATGCAGCGTAAGAAAGTTGATTTTCCCGAACCGGAAGGACCGATGATCGCTAACACTTCACCCTGCCCTATCTCGGTGCTGATTCCTTTTAATACCTCGAGCTTACCATAATTTTTTTTGAGTCCATCAATTTTAATCACTGCGTCTCATTCTCCTTTCAATCACTTTGCCTAAGATGGTGAGAACCATGACCATCACATAATAAATGAGGCCGGCAAATAATATCGGCTCGAAGAATTTATATGTCTCACCGCCGACAATATAAGCACGGCGCATGATATCCCCTAATCCAATAATTGTGACAACGGCTGATTCCTTCGTTAAGGAAATCAATTCGTTAACAAGGGACGGCAGGATATTCTTGATGGCCTGCGGAAGGATAATATTAAGCATCATCCCTGAATAGGGAACCCCAAGTGCAAGCGAAGCCTCTCGTTGGCCTTTATCGACAGCTAAAATGCCTCCCCTGATAATTTCAGAGATGTATGCCGCTGAATTTAGCCCGAATGCTAAAAATGCTGCTTGGAACGCTTCGATTTGAATCCCTAATATTTGTGGTGAACCAAAATATATCAGCATTAATTGCAGCACCAAAGGGGTACCGCGAAAAATGGATGTATAAAAGTCAGCAATCCAATTTAAGGGCTTGATTCTGCTGATTTTAAGTATAGATAATAATATTCCCAAAACAAATCCGATTACTGCCGCTACCGCTACAACCTTTAATGTAGTCGGTATCCCCTCCAGGATATATGGAAGGGAAGGTATAATCCTTTCAAATTCCAGATTCACTCCATTCATCCTCTCTTATGAAGGCCTTTATCTTAGGTCCTTCCTCCTGCTTCATTTTAATAACAATAAAGCGCGGAAAAACGTTCAGAAGGCATACTAATCTCTTCTGAACGCTTTTCATCTCTCTGTATTATTCAGTTTCACTGCCACCGAACCATTTTAATATTAATTTTTCCATTTCACCATTTTCCATCATTTTTTTCAACTCGGCATTGAATTCTTCAGTTAACTTGCTTCCTTTTTGGAAAGCGATTGCCGAACCGGCATCTTGTTCACCAGATGCAATCAAATGGCCCACCAATTCTTTATTATCTTTCAAGTAGCCTTTTGCCACAGTATCTTCCATGATCACGGCATCAAAACGTCCTGTTGACATTTCTTGAACAACCTCAGGAATACGATTCCGTTTTTCAACTTTCATCCCGATATCTTGGGATTTATTCAAGTCATTTGCCAATGTCTCCTGAATGGATGCAAGCTGTACGCCTACGGTTTTCCCTTTTAAATCTTCAACAGTTTTGATTTTACTGTCCTTTGTCGTGATGATCATGTTTTTAGCTGTATAGTAAATATCACTGAAATCGACTGATTGCTCACGTTTTTCTGTTGGAGTCATTCCAGAGATAACGAAATCGACCGATTTATTTTCCAGAGCAGGCACAAGACTATTAAAGTCAATGTCCTTCACTTGAACCTCATAACCTAATTTTTTTCCGATTGCTTTAGCGATATCGATGTCAAATCCTTTGATTTCATCACTTTTAGATGTTTCAACATATTCAAATGGCGGATAATCCGCAGATGTTCCCATTACCAGGACCTTTTTGTCTTCTGTACCAGCTGTGTCCTTATCTTCTTTCCCGGATGTTCCGCATGCTGCTAAAATACCTACTAATAAAACAGAAGTAAGCAACAATGCTAACTGCTTTTTCAACTTCATTATTATTCCTCCAAAATGATATTTTCAATTCTCTTGTTATTGAATTTGGTTTAGTTAAAATTTGAATAACTAATATTCATACACTAATGTGTATTTTAACACACTCTTATAATTATTCAATAACGTAAATAATAGATTTATTTTTCAGAATATTGCTATAATTTCATTTCTAAGTTCCGCGCTTTGAGCTCCAAAGGGAATATATCGGCATCCTTATCTATCTTCTTTCCTAAATGCCCCTGACTTATGCAAAATCATGAATAAAAAAAACCGCCGAAAGGGCGGTTTTTTTTAGCTATGGCTATGGGCTTACACTTCTTCGCAATATTGATCGAAGTAGTCTTGTAATTTTTCTACTACAGACATCGGGTGGTGCCCTTCAATTTCATGACGCTCTATCATGGTGATGATTTTTCCATCCTTCAGCAATGCAAATGATGGGGATGACGGCGGATACCCTTCGAAATAATCACGGGCTTTCTCGGTCGCCTCTTTATCTTGCCCAGCAAAAACGGTTACAAGCTGATCTGGACGTTTATCATTATGGATTGCATGAGCAGCTGCAGGTCTAGCAATTCCCCCAGCGCAGCCACAAACGGAGTTTACCATAACAAGTGTCGTTCCTTTTTGTGCAAATACTTCCTCTACTTCCTCGGGAGTAGTCAATTCTGTATATCCAGCAGTCTTTATCTCATCGCGAGCCTGTTTGACTACGTCGTTCATTAAAAAATTAAAATCCATATTCATGGCATTTGCTCCTTCCAAGTTTTCTCTTCAATCCTATCATAACAATTGCCACTTCGTGATTCAATAAATTTACCTGTTAAACCGCATAAACCGTTCCGAACATGTTTAAATAGAAGCGAGAATCACGTGTGAAACCAACAGGACTTACAAAAGGATGGGGCATGCTAGGAGACATTCCACGCTGCCCCATCCTATTTCTTTTTTAATTTGATTTAAATGTTTCTGTAAAAGATTCAAAGGCCTGCTTAACAGCAGCAGTGACCGTTTTATTCCCTGACATCACTTGATTCTCGAGTATAGGGAGAAGACCTTTGACGGTTTCATTTTTATAAAACATCGTTTTAAGCTGGTGATCAATCAATGAATAAAGCCATTCCTTAGATTGCATTCTTCTCCGTTCTTGAAAAACACCCGATTCCTTGGTCATATCGGAAAATTCATTCAATACATCCCAAAGCTCAGGAATTCCTTTACCGGTTATGGCGGAACAAGCATATGCCTTCCCTGCCCATCCCTTTGTTGCTGGCTGAAGGAAGTGCAAGATTCTGCTATATTCGGACTTCGTCCTAATCGCCAGCGGAATGTTCTCGCCGTCGGCTTTATTGACCACAATTCCGTCCACAAGTTCCAGAATCCCTTTTTTCATCCCTTGTAATTCATCTCCGGCACCTGTTAGGACAAGGAGCATGAAGAAGTCGACCATACTTCGAACTATGGCTTCACTCTGACCGACACCGACAGTTTCTATCAGTATCACATCAAATCCTGCCGCTTCACAAAGCAACATCGTTTCCCTCGTTTTGCGGTGAACTCCGCCTAGAGTTCCTTCAGATGGTGAGGGTCTTATGAAGGCATGGGGGTTTCTTGCCAATTCCTCCATCCTTGTCTTATCACCTAGTATACTTCCGCCATTGATCGAAGAGCTTGGATCGACGGCTAGAACGGCAACCTTATGGCCCCTGTCACATAAGTAGGTTCCGAACGTCTCGATAAAGGTACTTTTTCCGGCACCGGGCACTCCGGAAATCCCGATGCGAATCGAGCTCCCTGTATGAGGTAGGATGGCCTGCAATAATTCCTGTGCATGATCTAAGTGGTGGGATGCATTGCTTTCAACCAATGTAATCCCTTTAGCTAGCTTGGCCCTGTCCCCTTTTATGATTCCCTCTTTAAGTTCATGGACCGGTATGTTTACATTATGTTTTTTGACGAATTTGCTTTTTGAAGGTTTGTTTTGGCTGGCTGCTAATTCCACACCTGGCTTTAATGAAGAAGCAAAACCTTCCTGATTGTTAAGATCGACCCATTCCGGCCTCTTGTCTTCACTCATTATTGGGCCACTTCCTCATATCCGAGGCGATTGTATATTTCCTGAAGCACTTTCTTCGCTGCCTGTGGAATGACCGTACCAGGTCCAAAAATGGCTGTAGCCCCATTTTCCATTAGGTAATCATAATCCTGTGCAGGGATGACGCCGCCTGCGATCACTATAATGTCCTCACGGCCCAAGTTCTTCAGTTCCGTCATAAGCTGCGGCAACAAAGTTTTATGGCCGGCAGCAAGGGAACTCATTCCGACAACATGCACATCATTTTCCACGGCTTGGATGGCGGTTTCTTTCGGTGTTTGGAATAATGGACCGATATCGACATCATAGCCTAAATCCGCAAACCCCGTTCCTACTACTTTAGCTCCACGATCATGACCGTCCTGACCCATTTTAGCCATTAACAAACGCGGTCTTCTTCCTTCATTTTCAAGGAACTCTTCCGTCATGCGGACGACTTCCTCAATTTCCGCTTCTTTTGAGTATGCCGAGCTATATACGCCGCTGATAGAACGGATCGTTGCTTTGTGACGTCCAGCCACCTCTTCGATCGCATCGGAGATTTCACCTAATGAAGCCCGTACTCTTGCAGCTTGCACAGCCAGTTCAAGAAGGTTACCTTCGCCAGTTCTGGCAGCCATGGATAGCGCTTGAAGAGCTTCATCCACCCTTGCCTGATCACGTTTCGCTTTTAATTCGCTTAAACGCTTAAGCTGACTTTCGCGAACTACTGTATTATCAATCTCCAGTATTTCAATAGGATCTTCTTTTTTCAAACGATACTTATTGACGCCTACGATCGTTTCATCTTGAGAATCGATTTTAGCCTGACGCTTTGCAGCGGCTTCCTCGATCCTCATTTTTGGAAGTCCGGTTTCAATTGCCTTCGCCATTCCTCCCAGACCTTCGATTTCTTCTATGTGAGCCCAAGCCCGTTCGATTAATTCATTAGTAAGCGATTCTACATAGTATGAACCCGCCCATGGATCGATTACTTTTGTGATCCCGGTTTCCTCCTGCAGATATAGCTGTGTGTTACGTGCAATGCGTGCCGAGAAATCAGTTGGCAGGGCAATGGCCTCATCCAATGCGTTCGTATGCAGGGACTGTGTATGCCCAAGTGCAGCCGCATGCGCTTCAATAAGGGTCCTTGCGACATTGTTAAACGGATCCTGCTCGGAGAGGCTCCAGCCGGAGGTTTGGGAATGAGTCCTCAATGCCATCGCTTTATTATTTTTCGGTTCGAATTGTTTCATCAGTTTTGACCAAATGAAACGAGCCGCCCTCATTTTCGCCACTTCCATGAAATAGTTCATTCCTACAGCCCAGAAAAATGACAGGCGTGGTGCAAATTTATCGATATCAATACCTGCTTTCATTCCGGTACGTGCATACTCAAGCCCATCCGCCAACGTATAGGCAAGTTCGATATCAGCCGGCGCCCCCGCTTCTTGCAGATGATAACCGGAAATGGAAATGGAATTGAACTTGGGCATATATTTGGATGTATACTCAAATATATCAGCTATGATTTTCATGGACATTTCAGGTGGGTAGATATACGTATTCCGAACCATGTATTCCTTTAAGATGTCATTTTGAATCGTGCCTGAAAGCTTATCCTGTGTTACGCCTTGTTCTTCAGCTGTCACGATATAAAATGCAAGGATGGGTAATACAGCACCGTTCATCGTCATTGACACGGACATCTGATCAAGCGGAATGCCGTCGAACAGGATTTTCATGTCAAGAATGGAATCAATGGCAACCCCCGCCTTCCCCACATCACCGACAACGCGCGGATGATCGGAGTCATAACCGCGGTGTGTCGCTAAATCAAAAGCAACTGAGAGCCCTTTTTGCCCCATCGCCAGATTACGCCTGTAAAACGCATTGGATTCCTCGGCAGTCGAAAAACCTGCATACTGACGTACCGTCCAAGGACGATTGACATACATCGAAGGATACGGCCCTCTTGTAAAAGGAGCGATGCCTGGCACACTTTCCATATGCTCCAAATCGCGATTATCTTCCTCAACATAAAGCGGTTTGATTTTTATTTGTTCATTTGTTTCAAACAGAAGATCCTCAATGTTTTTCCCAACTGCTTTTTCGGCTTCCTTTTTCCATGCTTCCACTGTACCTTTAATCTCAGACTTAGCAGGATTTATAGCAGAAAAATTCGGTTTTTTCATTTCAGTTCACCCCTAGCTTCTGCAATAATTCCGATAAAATGGCTATTGCATTCGTTTTAACATGGATAAAATCTTTGACTCCGGCTTCACTTAGTGTAATCTCCAATTCTTCTTGTTGCTTACCGGCACTATAAATAGTGATTTCAGGGAATTGCTTTTTAATTTCTTTAATGGTTAATGGCGCTAATTCCGAGTAGTCCGCATCACTGCCGCAAACACAATAGATAGGGAGCTTGGTCGCAGCTACATAATCGACTGCTTCCTCAACGGTTTGACACCCCTTACTGCCGATTGTTTCAATACCACCTGCTGCAGCAAGACTTTTTACGAAATCTGCACGAGGTTTATAGGATTTGAGATTTTTCAAATTAATCAAACCAATAGTTGGAGCCGTTCCACATAATTCTTTATACTTTTCACTGCGTAGCCTTATCTGTTCGAACTGAATGGATACCCGATCCAAGTCAAGCGGGGTAATGCCAACCGGCTTCTCCACTTTCATATATGACACATGGTTATTCCGTGTCGGGGTTTTAATCTTATCAGCGGGATTCGGATAGACATTGGTTCCGATGATGCTTTCTTTTCTGAAGGCCGCATTTTGGACTCTGCCTTGGTAAACTTCAGCTATTTCTTTCTGAAGCGTGCCTTGTTTAATTAGCTCAAGAATCCCTCCAACTGCATCGATTTCAAGGAATTTCGCCCAAACCTTTTCAGCCAATTCATCCGTTAATTGCTCAACATACCATGAACCGCCAGCAGGATCGGCCACTGTTGTGATATTTGTTTCTTCTTTTAAAATCAAGTGAGTGTTACGGGCAATTCTTTCTGAAAAATCATCGGTTTCACCAGTTGCGTGTGTGAATGGATGAATTTGAAGATATTGAATGCCTCCAATAGCTGCAGCGAAAGCTTGATTTGTGGTTCTAAGAATATTGACATGCTGATCATAAAGCGTTTCTGTCAACTCGGAAGTAACGGCATGTATCGCCATTTTAAAATGGTCCGATGCCGTATCGAAAGCTTCTGCAAGTCCTGCCCAAAGCCTTCTGGCAGCCCGCAGTTTAGCGATGGACATGAAGTAATTTGAATCCAAAGCAAAAGAGAATACTATTTTTTCGGAAACCGAAGCAATAGAAAGCCCTTGTTTTTGACCTTCCAATAGATATTGGACAGCAGCCGATAATCCGTAAGCTATTTCTTGTACGGCATTAGCTCCTCCATTATGGTAGACTGCCGTATTAATCAAAACTGTTTTTAAATCCCTGCCTACATTCTGATAGTCTTGGATCGTCTTCAGCCAGTCTGCAAAATAGTTATCCGTATCTTCTGGCAGCTGACCGCAAATGAGCCATTCTGCAATGGGATCTTCAGCAATAACGCCTGTCAATTGGGTATTTTGTGCTTCGGCAACAGCTTTGAATTGAGGGAATAATCCTTTTTGTTTCCCCTTAAGGTCAATGAAAATCGGGATTTCTTTTAATGGGATATCCTTAAACAATTTTTCTGCCCTTGCGCCCTCGGCAAGCAATCGTGCAGGGTATGCCACGACATTTTGACCGCGCTTGAATGAAGCCTTCATCTTTTCATTTGCTTCTTCAGCCGTGATACCGCTTACAGGTTGAACGACAAGCCAAGGTTTTTCGTGATATCCCGTTGGGGACGTTCCTCGGGTGAAAGGGAAAAATCCTGGTAATTCAGCTACTTTTTCCGTTGAATCCGCCTTTTCTGTATAGAGCGGATGTAAAGTGATGCCCTCATATGTATTCGTTTTTAATTTTTCTACACTTTTCCCTTTTAAACTTGCTTCCGCAGCTTCTTTCCACTCTTCAAAAGAAGGCTTTGGAAAGGTTATGTTTTTTACATCTTTCAGTTCCATCTGTAATCGCTTTCTTATCTTCTGCCGCCTCATACGCCCTGTCCTTTCTTTGGGAGAACGAACGCTCAGTCAGTTTTGGATAAGAAAACCACCCTCCCGTCAATTTAATCTGGATTATACTAACATTCTACCATAATTTTCTTGAAATTTAAGACAATAGAAATTAGCAAATCTGTTATTAAGGAAACCACTAGCCTATTTCGCCTTTTTTTAAATCAAGTACAGTCTCTGATCTGTATTAGAACAGCTCTTAATAAAATAATAGCAAAAATAAAATTTTTGTCGATGTTTTTCTACGGAAAAGAGAAATGACAGAGTCTAAACTTTGGCGATCGACTTCGGCATACGCATCTTTCACCAAATCAAAAAGCAAGGGGGAATCAATAACTGCTGGACTAAATGATGATCAGGAACCACCATCATCCCATAGTTATGGTTTCTATCAAATTTTTTTAAAAAAAGGTGATTGGTACGGGTGTGTGAGACTCCAGCGGGAATAGCTTGTCCAAGGAGGGACCCCACAGGCGCCAAGGGCGGACCCGCCCGGGAAATCGAGTGCCTGGAGTTCCAACTAACGTTCAAATTGTACCAATCAAAAAAACTGTAGGCAAACTCGATTTTCATCAAGTTTGCCTACAGTCTGAAGGAATAACCTTCCGGCCTTCCTTTTCTTCATTTTAGTATATGGAAGTGTTATCTTTGGAAATCTTTTCGATGATTTCTTTAACCCTTGCAAGGAATCGTCCGCATACCAGTCCGTCCAAAACACGATGATCAAGTGATAAACAGAGATTCACCATATCTCGTACTGCAATCATATCATTTATGACCACTGGGCGTTTTACAATCGTTTCAACTTGTAAAATGGCCGCCTGTGGATAATTGATGATTCCCATGGACTGGACAGAACCGAATGAGCCAGTGTTATTAACAGTGAACGTACCACCTTGCATATCCTCTGCTTTTAACTTACCCGCCTTTACTTTGGATGCAAGTTCCTGTATCTCCCTTGCTATACCTTTGATTGATTTTTCATCGGCATTTTTAATGACCGGTACAAATAAGGCATCTTCGGTTGCAACGGCTATTGATATATTGATTTCTTTCTTTTGTATGATTTTTTCGCCTGCCCACATCGAATTGAGCTCTGGAAATTCCGTAAGGGCTTGAGCAACCGCTTTTACGAAAAAGGCAAAGTACGTTAAATTATAGCCTTCTTTTTGTTTAAACTCGGATTTAAGATTATCACGCAACTTCACCATATTACTTGCATCAACTTCCACCATCGTCCAAGCATGCGGAATTTCGTGCTTACTTTTCAACATATTGGACGCAATTGCCTTACGGATGCCGGTAACAGGTATTTCCTTGTCCCCAGCCACAGTCGGCACGTTTGTTACTGGACTGGTTTGACGATTAACTTGAGGGGCGATCTCTACAGGAGCTGAATCGGTTATTGCGGAAGGCTCCTCCGCCTTAGGAAGATTCCCTGATTCAACAAGTTTCAGTAAATCTTTACGGGTGATCCGTCCCTCATTCCCCGTTCCTTTAACTTTTGAAAGATCTATTCCATGCTCCTGGGAAAGTTTTAACACAGCTGGCGAATAGCGAGATTTCCTTGATGGTTCGGCCGACGCTTGCTGCACATCTCTTGTAACAGGTGCATCAGCATTTTCCTCACTATGAGAAACTTGCCCAGCATTTCCGTTATCCGTCTTTGCCGCTTCAACTTCAATCGAGCAAATGACTTCCCCGACTGCCAATGTTTGATTCTCATCCGCTTTCAATTCCTTGATGATGCCGGTGAAGGAAGAAGGAACCTCAGCATTTACTTTATCCGTCATTACTTCAGCTAGCGGGTCGTATTTCGTGACATGATCCCCAGGCTTCACAAGCCATTTACTGATGGTTCCCTCTGTGACACTTTCGCCTAGTTGAGGCATCTTCATTAATTCCATAGCCATAATTCGTTCCTCCTTCTTAACAGTCATTAATACTCTGCCAATTCCCTCATTGCTTTTTCCACTTTATCAGGATTCACCATAAATTGTTTTTCCATCGTAGGCGCATATGGCATGGCAGGTACATCAGGTCCGGCCAATCGTTTTACAGGGGCATCCAAATCAAAAAGGCAATGCTCGGCAATGATGGCTGCGACCTCACTCATGATGCTTCCTTCTTTATTATCTTCCGTAACCAGTAATACTTTCCCCGTTTTAGAAGCTGCTTCTATGATAGCATCCTTATCCAAAGGGTAGACCGTACGCAAGTCAAGAACATGTGCAGAAATTCCATCTGCAGCTAATTTTTCTGCTGCCTGAAGGGCAAAATGCACACAAAGGCCATAGGAGATGACAGTAATGTCTTCCCCTTCCCTTTTCACTTCCGCCTTACCGATGGGAAGTACATAATCTTCAGTCGGTACCTCACCCTTGATCAAGCGGTAAGCGCGTTTATGTTCAAAGAAAAGTACTGGGTCTTCATCGCGAATGGCGGCTTTAAGCAACCCCTTTACATCATACGGAGTGGAAGGCATCACAATTTTCAAGCCCGGCTGATTGGCAAAGATTGCTTCAACCGATTGTGAATGATAAAGGGCTCCATGAATCCCTCCTCCATACGGAGCACGGATAACCATAGGACAGCTCCAGTCATTATTAGAACGGTATCTAATTTTGGCTGCCTCTGAAACTATTTGGTTAATGGCAGGCATGATGAAATCAGCAAATTGCATCTCAGCTATCGGCCGAAGCCCATACATGGCGGCTCCAATTCCCACTCCTGCAATTGCAGATTCAGCGAGCGGGGTATCGATGACCCTGGCTTCACCGAATTGGTCGTATAAACCATTAGTGGCTTTAAAGACCCCACCTTTTTTTCCTACATCCTCTCCCAATACGAACACACGGGAATCACGTTCCATCTCTTCCCTCATTGCCATTGTCACGGCATCTATATAAGAAATCACTGGCATTCTATTACCCCCTTACTTTTGTGCATACACATGATTCATAGCACTTTCAGCCTTCGGATATGGAGCATTTTCAGCATAATCTGTTGCTTCGTTTACTATCTTCATGACTTCATCATTCATTTGTTTCTCAAGGTTATCATCCATGATTCCCACTTCTTTTAAATACGCTCCAAATGTCATTATCGAATCCTTCGTTTTGGCTTCGGCCACTTCGTCCGCAGTCCGGTAGCTTCGGTCATCATCATCACTTGAATGAGGTGTAAGCCTGTATGAAACGGTTTCTACAAGTGTAGGGCCTTCTCCCCTTCGTGCACGGTCAGCCGCTTCTTTCACCGCTGCATACACTTCCAATGGATCATTGCCATCCACCGTTATTCCAGGCATCCCATAGCCAATCGCCCTGTCGGAAACATTTTCACACGATAGCTGTTTCTCAATAGGAACTGAAATCGCATATTTATTATTTTCACACATGAAAATGACCGGTAGCTTGTGCACACCTGCAAAGTTGGCCCCTTCATGAAAATCGCCCTGATTGGATGAACCTTCCCCAAACGTTACGAATGTCACCAAATCCTTACCTTCCATCTTCCCTGCAAGGGCAATTCCAACAGCATGCGGGACCTGTGTCGTTACAGGCGATGAACCAGTGACGATCCTATTTTTCTTTTGACCAAAATGACCAGGCATTTGGCGCCCGCCGGAATTGGGATCTTCCTCTTTCGCGAAACCTGAAAGCATCAAGTCTTTTGCGGTCATTCCGAAGGTAAGTACCACACCGACATCCCGATAATAAGGCAGTACATAATCCTTTTGCCGATCAAGCGCAAACGCAGCCCCAACCTGTGCAGCTTCTTGCCCCTGGCAGGAAATCACGAAGGGAATTTTCCCGGATCGGTTTAAAAGCCACATGCGCTCATCAATTCTGCGGGACAAAAGCATTGTCCGGTACATATCTAAAACCGTTTCCTCATTTAAGCCTAATTGTTCATGACGTTTTTCTACCATCATAAAACCTCCTGACCTTATTCTTTATGAATGAATGGCACGTCCATCGACAGCAAGGGCCGCTTCTCCGATTGCTTCAGAAAGACTTGGGTGCGGATGAATTGTCTTGCCTATTTCCCAAGGTGTCGCATCAAGCACTTTTGCAAGTCCGGCTTCTGAAATCATATCCGTAACATGTGGTCCGATCATATGAACGCCCAGTATATCATCCGTTCTCTTATCGGCGATGATTTTGACAAAGCCATCCGCTTCCCCGAATACAAGGGCCTTACCAACTGCACGGAATGGGAATTTCCCAATTTTAAGGTCATAGCCTTCCTTGTTTGCCTGTTCTTCCGTCAAACCGACACTTGCAGCTTCAGGGCTTGAATACACACATTTTGAAATGAGCGAATAATCCAGCCGTTCCGGTTTTTGGCCTGCGATATGTTCAACGGCCGTAATGCCTTCATGAGAGGCAACGTGAGCCAATTGGAGACCGCCAATACAATCACCGATTGCATAGATATGTGATTCCTTCGTTTGGAAGAAGTCATTGGTTTCAATAAAGCCTTTTTCTTTCATAATTTCCGTATTTTCAATGCCGATCCCTTCAACATTTGCTGATCTGCCTACGGAAACCAGCATTTTTTCAGCTGTGAATCCCTCTACCGAACCTTTGACTTCTGCAGATATGGAAACTGAAACATCCGTTTTCAGGGTTTCAGGCAATACCTTCGCACCTGTAACGAATTTGACGCCTTTTTTCGTTAGGAGACGAAGCATTTCACTGGAAATATCATGGTCCTCAGTCGGGATGATTCTATCTGCATATTCCAGTACTGTCACTTCCACACCAAAATCATTGAGCATCGAAGCCCATTCAATGCCGATAACACCGCCGCCTACAATAATCATAGATTTTGGCAGGCTCTCAAGCTTTAGAGCTTCATCCGATGTAAGCACCAATTCCCCATCAATCGCTAAACCGGGCAGTGTCTTCGGACGCGAACCGGTAGCAATGATGACATTCTGAGGAATGAGCATTTCATTTTCACTGCCATTATTCATTTCCACGGAAATTGTCCCAGGCATCGGTGAAAATATAGAAGGACCAAGTATACGCCCTAACCCTTCATAAACCGTTATCTTTCCTTGTTTCATCAAGTGCTGAACACCTTTATAGAGTTGATCGACCACTTTATTCTTTCTTTCCTGCACCTTAAGGAAGTCTACCTTTACATCCCCGGTAACAATACCGAATTCCTCACTTTTCACTGCAGTCTGATAAACTTCCGCACTCCTTAAAAGTGCTTTCGAAGGGATACAACCTTTATGTAGACACGTTCCGCCGAGCTTGCCTTTCTCCACGACAGCCGTTTTCAATCCTAATTGAGCAGCCCTTATTGCCGCCACATACCCGCCTGTTCCTCCTCCGAGGATAACGAGGTCAAATTCTTCAGCCAAAACCACTCCTCCTCACAAATACATACTATTTGTCACCATTTTTACTTGGCATATATTTATTACGTTATCCATGTTGAAAATTCCTGTGTTTATTTAAAAAAACACAGGAATCTTTAGCTTGTAAAACTACAATCATTTTCTTCCATTCAAGATATGTTTTTCATTTTGCAAGAATTGGCTCCTTGAATTCCTCATGCGAGCAATTCGCTCCTCTGCCATCCTATCCGCTGCTTTATATGTTGGGATTTGATCGCGTTTTGCAATCTCGATGACTCTTTCAATTGTATCATAAACCGTTTCCACTTTCTTAAGGGCTCTTTCCCGATTATATCCTAAAAGCTCATCGGCCACGTTTATGACTCCACCTGCATTAATAACATAATCAGGTGCATATATAATACCTTTTTCATGAATTTGATCGCCATGAACAGGTTCCTTCAATTGATTATTGGCCGCACCTGCAATGACCTTCGCCTTGATTTGATTGATTGTATGATCATTTATGACAGCCCCTAACGCACAAGGTGCATAGATATCACAGTCTACTCCATAAATTTCATCAGGATTAACTGCAGTCGCCCCAAAGGATTCAACCGCACGGGCCACACTTTCTTTATTGATATCCGTAACGATCAGCTGGGCGCCTTCCTCATGAAGGTGACGGCATAAGTTATAAGAAACATTCCCGACGCCTTGGACTGCAACCACCTTGCCTTCTAAGGAATCAGTTCCGAATGCTTCTTTTGCAGCAGCTTTCATACCGCGATATACCCCATAGGCAGTTACTGGGGAAGGATTTCCCGAAGAACCGAATGCAGGGGAAATTCCAGTGACAAAATTCGTCTCCTCATGAATGAGATCCATATCCTCAACCGTTGTACCTACATCTTCCGCTGTTATATAACGCCCATTCAGTCCTTGGATATACCTTCCGAATGCACGGAACATTTCTTCATTTTTATCCTTACGGGGATCGCCGATGATGACGGTTTTTCCCCCGCCTAAATTCAAGCCGGCAGCTGCGTTCTTATATGTCATTCCTCTTGAAAGCCTTAAGGCATCTTCAATGGCATCTTCTTCAGATGCATACGTCCACATCCTAGTGCCTCCAAGCGCAGGCCCTAATGTCGTATCATGAATGGCAATAATCGCTTTCAAACCAGATTGTTTATCCTGACAGAATAACAATTGCTCGTAATCATACTTCTCAAGATATTTAAAAATTTCCATAAAGGAATCCTCCCTAGATGTTTTAATACATGTCAGATATGAGGACACTGTATTACTCCTCATTCTTACTTGTTACTACGTTCATTTTAAATAAAATCCGCTACTAGCATGATATTTTCCCCATGGGGAATGGTTCCCTTGAAAGATCCATGCACTTTTAAATATGCAAATAACATGCCAATAAAATACATAATGAGAGCCTTTTTATCCAAATAAAGGAGATGCTGGTTAATATGTTGGGCAACTATAGCCTATAACAAATTCAAAAAAATTTCATGTTAGAAGTGGAGTCTCGCTTAAATTAAAATAAATCAGAAAATTCCACGCAGTTTTTTTCATAGTACGCAAATATTTGCGTGCAAAAATTTTCACAATTTTAGTTTTTCCATTTTGTAATATAGATTTCTAACTGAAATCCCCAGCGCTTTTGCCGTAAGTGTTTTATTTCCCTTGTGGGTATGGAACGCTTGCTGAATGATTTCGGCTTCATACTGGTCTATTATCTCCGAGAGCGGTTTCCCCGATACGTAGCCAGAAGGCTTCATTAATAATTTCTCCTGCTTTAATGGAATCTCTTCGATAAAATCCGGAATATGATGTATATCAATGACCGTCTCGTTCAATTTCATGAAAATGATTGCCCGTCCTAAGATATTTTCCAGTTCCCTGACATTACCCGGCCAGTTGTAAATTTGCATTTTATGTATAGCTGCTGCTGTAATTCCCTCTATGCTCCGTCCATACTCCTGATTGATTTTATTAATCAAATGCTCCGCCAATTCTCTCAAATCTTCTTTTCTCTTTCTTAATGGTGCAATGAAAATAGGCATGCGGTTCAGCCTGAAATACAAGTCTTCCCTGAATGATCCGTTTGCGATGGCCTGTTCAAGATTGATATTCGTAGCGGCTATCACCCGGACATTGATGGGGATCGGCTTCGTCCCCCCCACTCTGATGATTTCCTTTTCTTGTAATACCCGAAGTAATTTAGCTTGGATGTTGGCCGGCAATTCACCAATTTCGTCCAAAAAGATACTCCCTTGATTTGCCTCTTCAAAAAAACCGACCTTTCCCCCCCTGCTTGCCCCGGTAAAGGCTCCTTCATCATAACCGAACAGTTCACTTTCAAGTAATGATTCCGAGATGGCCGCACAATTTACCCGTACGAATTTATTGAATTTCCTATCACTCGCATTATGTATGGCATGTGCAAATAACTCTTTGCCCGTCCCTGATTCCCCTCTTAATAAGACAGTAGCAGGTGTTCTTGCCGATAATTTCGCCTGTTCAATGGGAAGCTTCATCTCTTCGGAAGCCCCAATTATATCATCAAAGGAATATTTAGCCTGCAACGTCCGGATAATCTGTCTTGCCCGATTCAATTCGTGGGTCAAGGCTTGAATTTCCGATACATCATGAATGACGCCAACGCTCCCTTTCAGGCACCCATCCACAATGATTGGAGCAACATTCACGATCACTTCCTTATGTTTTGGGCCGACACGCATATTGACACCCCGAACAGGCTTTTTTGTTTGAAGCACTTTCATATGCATACTTTCACCTTCGTAAATATCGATGGAAGCCGGCTTACCGATTACTTGGGTCTTTGTTAAGCCGGTGATTCTTGTATATGCCGGATTGATCAAAAGCCCCCTGCCTTGATCATCCACAACAGATATGGCTTCATCACTGGATTGAATGATCGCCTGGAGCATCGTCTGTATCTCTTTTAAATCAGTGATCTGCTCTGCCAATTGTACAGCTTCCGTTTTATTCCTAAACACGGAAAAAGCCCCTATGATTTCCTTATCAGCATTCACAAGAGGTATCCTTGTCGTTATGAGTTCCATCCCATTGCTAAGGGTGATTTCCTGATTCACTTCTTTTTGGTTCGTTTGCATCACTCGCAGCAATCCAGTTGAAGGGATGAAATCTTTGATATGTCTGCCTATCACATCTTCGCGCTTTGTGTCAGATGCACGTTCCGCACTATCATTGAACATGATGATGAATCCTTCATGATCAATCACCACCATTCCTTCACTGGTCGTATTAAGGATCAAGTCCATTTTTGCCGAGGTATTTTCCAATTTACTTATTAATCGATTTTTCTCTTCAAACAACTTAGTCATAATGAGGGCGACACTTCCAGGAATGAGAATCGTTTGTTCGCCCATGTCCCTTTTTATCTTTTTATAGACAGATGGGTCTCCGGTCGTATCAAAAATGATGTCCAAATCCCGCTCCAATCCCATGCTCCAATCAGTCACTGTAGGAATCCTTCGTTCCTTTGCAGCAAGCATCCCTTCAGCGGATTCATTCGTATCAGCCATACAAACAATGGAGAATACTTCACTTTCCGATAGGAGTTTCAACACGGTTGTCCCTCCCACTCCTCCCCCTACTATCATGACCTTTTGCATGAGCCATCCCCCTTAAGATATAATTAACCCTTTTAATAGATCATTCCCTGCAATTTTTTTCATACTCCCAACCATTTTACCATATCGGTACCCTTTAAAAACAGCCGCCAACTCCCAGTCATTATCTAGATTCCCGAAACTTGACAAATAATTTATATCCTTTATCATTTTTTAAAGACGGAATTTTCGGAAGGGATTTGACCGCATGAAACGTTTAATCGCTTTTTTGATTCTTTTTATACCTGGTGCCTTTGCTGCCTATGGCATAAAAATAATGAGGGACATGGTGTTCGGTATTTTACAGCCTCCCTATCCATTCCTTTGGCTGCAATTTTTAATAGGACTGCTCATTACGATTGGCGGAATAGCCTTTATCGCCGGCTTCGTCCTTCATCGAGATCGAAAACAAAATAAGGTCCAAAGCAGGTTCACTAAATTTTAAACGTAAATAGAAGGTGCCATGTATCATATGGCACCTTCTTTCTTTATCTTGATTTCAATCCTTCTCTGATCCGTACGGCTGCCTCGGGAAAATCGGTAATGATGCCGCTGCACCCCAGTTTGAATAACCGCTTCATCTCTGCTTCTTTATTAATGGTATATGGCCGTACAGGAACATCCATGCTCTCCGATGCTTGAATTAATGCATCAGGGGCAGCCCTGATATTTGGGTGGATTGCACTTCCGCCTATTGCCTTTGCATATATCCACGGCATGTATAGACAATCCCTATAAAGCGGTGCGGTTTCCAATTCAGGTGCCAATTGATGGCAATTGACCAAACTGTAATGATTGAATGAAGAAAGGATTACCCTTTCCTCCATTTCGTATGTACGGATGAGCCGGATGACTTTCTCTTCTAAGCCTGGATACAGAAAAAGCATATTTTTTAATTCAATATTGCAAAAAAGCTGATTATCGTAAAGCCAAATAAATAGTTCTTCAAGCGTCGGAATCTTTTCTTTACTCAATTTACCCTTATGGGTTGCAGAAGCATTAAGTGTTTTCAACTCCATCAAGGTCCGGTCTTTTACATACCCCGAGGCATTCGTGGTCCGATCGAGCTTTTCATCGTGAATGATGACCACTTCTCCATCTTTCGAGAGTTGGACATCCGTTTCAATTCCGTCCGCCCCGACACGGGCAGCTTCTTTGAACGCCGACATCGTATTTTCCGGATGTGTTCCTGCAGAGCCTCGATGCGCAAAGATTAAGGTCATGATGAAACGCCGCCTCTCTCAATAATTGTTATATCCCAATTTTATGAACAGAAACAGCAAATTATTTTTATTTAAATCAATCCTTCAATCAAAATGCAGGTGATTATTTTCTGCATAGAATGTTCCTTTCGCGTTAATTGTTGGCTCTTTGATGCTCAGCTCATTTTGCAATACATGCATTAAAATCCCTTCGGAAATTCCTTCGCTTTGAAGACTCTCTAAAATATTCCCCATAATTACTGAATGGTTCTCTTTCAGGTAGTTTTCTGAACAATTGAGTTTTACACTTGCGGACATTTTATCAGCCGCTATGTCCAACTAAGTAAACGTCCGTCTTCCCAATTGAATTCTTTCCCCGCTTGCCTCTGTCAGTGCATCCTTCAAGTCTTTGACGATCTAAGCATGATTTGCGAAAAATCCAATAGGATAGGATTCAACTGAAGAATGGAAAAGCCTTTTTGACAAACGGTGATAAAAACCATATCTTTATCCGCCTCCATTACAAAATGCTCATTTTTTTCATAAACCATTAACTCCCCTCTTTTCGCAGTGGTCATATATACCCATAATTATATATATCTAAAAGTTAAGGAAAAGGGAGCTATATAACACCTACTTCGTCTAAAATGATTTGTACCGCTTTTTCACAAAACAAAAACGCCTTTTATTTATGGGATTTCCTTCAAAATCCAATAAATAAAAGGCGTTTAATTTTTTTTAACCGGCATAAAAAATTTGAAGTTGCCGATTAGAAAAAATCAAGAAGCAACTTCTTCCTGTCCTTTACCTCCAGACGGAGAGTTCCTATTTATATTTAGCGGCTCTAGCCTTTATATGGTCAATTGTTACCCTGAATCCTTACAACTGGTTTTTCCCTACCCCTGTCAAGAAGCTTTATGTTCGAGGCGCAGCTTATCGGCAACCATGGCAATGAATTCCGAATTTGTAGGCTTTGCCTTAGTCATGCTTACGGTATATCCGAAAAGAGATGATATGGATTCTATATTTCCACGGCTCCAGGCCACTTCAATCGCATGCCGGATAGCACGTTCAACACGGCTGGCTGTAGTATTGTATTTTTTGCGATATCCGGATATAAAACTTTGGTGATAGAACCCAATAGTTCAATATCATTATATACCATTGATATCGCTTCCCTTAAATACAAATAGCCCTTAATATGTGCAGGCACTCCAATCTCGTGAATGATGCTCGTGATGCTGGCATCGAGGTTCTTCGGCTTGGATTCATTTTGGGGACGATAGCTAAATTGACTATGATTTTTTAAAACCGCCTGCCCTTTACTGCTTACCTGACGTATGTGATTGGCCAGATTTTCCATATCGAATGGTTTCAGGATAAAGTAAGACGCACCCAAATCAACAGCTTTTTTCGTTACATCTTCTTGACCAAAGGCAGTAAGCATAATCACATTAGGCATAGCACCCCGTTTTACTTCACGAAGTTTTTCAAGTACACCTAACCCATCTAAATGAGGCATGATAATATCGAGGATCAATATATCCGGATCAACGCTTTCAAGCATCCCCAAGCAATCTTGACCGTTATGTGCCACCCCAATTACTTCCATGTCTTCCTGTGCAGAAATGTATTCTTCCAGAAGGCCAACAAGTTCTCTATTATCATCTACAACGCACACCTTAATTTTTTTCACGCTTGATTTCCTCCTCAACTACAATTGGTCTTTTTTTCTATATGACTAAATTCTATTGTAATTGAACTTTTCGACAATGGAAACTAAATTCCTTTTATTTTTGAAAAAATATAAGGAATTCAATATTATTCTCCGGATATCTCTTGTTTTCGACTTCGTTTGCTATTCGAATAAAGCGATTGTCGAAAAATCTTCATATCGTTATCATTTTATCACATCGTTACAAAAAAACCTCTATTTTTTGAAGAAATCAAATTTAATTCCTACCCAAAACCTATGCTAACCATAACTTTCCATTAAAAAGGGGCATCCAAAAGGATACCCGGATTCTTAGCTTGCCTTTTCATAATTATTTTTGTCGTATATATTTATACCGGCTTCGTTTAACATCCATTCGATATGGACTCCATACCCACTTGTAGGATCATTAACGAATACATGGGTGACTGCACCGATTAATTTCCCATTTTGTATGATAGGACTGCCGCTCATACCTTGAACGATCCCACCTGTTTTTTGCAGCAATTCCTTATCCGTCACTTTTAAGACCATTCCTTTAATTGCAGGAAACTTCTGTGGTATGGAACTGACGATTTCGACATCGAATTCCTCCACTTCAGAACCATCCACCACTGTAAGGATTTTTGCTGGTCCTTCCTTTACCTCATGGGAAAGGGTGATGGGGAGTGGCTTGTCGTTAATTCCATTTTTAAAATCTTGATTTAATTTCCCAAAAATACCAAAGGGACTATTGCGATTGATATTTCCTATTTTTTCTTTATTAGAAGAAAAGCGTGCCAATTTTTCTCCGGGATCACCATTGCTTCCTTTTTCGATGGATGTGACCGTCGATTGAACAATCTGTCCGTCCTTAACAACAATCGGCTTTTTTGTATCCATATCGGATATGACATGTCCCAACGCCCCATATTTTTTTGAATCCGGGTGATAAAACGTCATCGTTCCGATACCAGCTGCCGAATCACGGATATACAAACCCAATTTGTAAGTTCCTTCATTCTTATCTTTTAGAGGTAATAGGGTACTGTGGAGCACTTCATTATCACGGTTAATGACAAGATTCAACGCCTCACCCTTTTCGCCTGCCTGCTGAACAAAAGGGGTTACATCCCCCATCTTCTTTATCGTCTGACCATTGATTTCTGTAATAATATCACCGATTTCAATTTTCGCTTTTTCTCCCGGTGATTTTTTCCCCTGCGCAGTATCAATAAGATGATGACCTACTACGAGCACCCCAAGAGTATTAAGCTTTACTCCAATGGATTGGCCACCAGGCATGACTTTAAAGTCTTTTAACACCCTGATGTCGACCTTTTTGGCAGGCAGGCCTGCTACATCGAGTAACACTTCATTCGTACCTGGCTTCTCAGCACCAAGCGTAATCGAAGCTTGTTCATCATGAAGCGAAATTCCATCACTGGATCCCGAAGTTTTTGCAGAAACAGGCAATGATTTGGAAATACTATATTGACTTCCTTCAAATAGTACAAGATGATTTGGAATTAAAAAATATTCACGAGATGGCTGGTATAACCCTAATGTTAATAGCGAAACAAGGAGAATTCCACCGATGATCCTGTTTATCCATATAAATTTCAATCCATTCACTCTCCTCGCTCTCTGAAACTTAATGGCTACACCTTTAATTTAGCCCTCATGACAGTCATTTATAACAGGTGCAAAAAATAAAAGCTATCCGTTTTTGGATAGCTTTACAATGAATGCTTATGATTAGTTTAATTAATCTTCTTACCGGCCCATCAAGATGTAATTTTCAGCCTTTTGGCAAGCTGGATTAATTCATTGGCATGTTGTTTCGTCAAATCCGTTATCTCTACTCCTGAAATCATCCTGCCAATTTCTTTTATTTTTTCAGTTTCAATTAACGGCTTTACCGAAGTATTCGTGCGTCCGGCCCTTACATTTTTCGCTATGAAAAGGTGTGTATCCGCCATAGCTGCCACCTGTGGCAAATGGGATATGCACAGTACTTGTGATCCGGTTGCCACTTTATAGATCTTTTCGGCAATGGATTGCGCAACCCGTCCGCTCACACCTGTGTCCACTTCATCAAAGATAATGGACGTTATACCTTGGTGCTTGGAGAATATGCTTTTCAATGCCAGCATGATCCTCGACAGTTCACCACCAGATGCGATTTTAGAAAGAGGTTTTAATGGTTCACCTGGATTGGTGGAAATATAAAATTCCATTGAATCCAGCCCTGACTGATTGATGCCCCTATCTGACAATTCATCGAAAGTATAGGCCGTTTGAAGGAAATGTGGTTCGAAAATTGTTTTTTCCATGTATAAATCTTTTAATTCCTGATGAATCTTTTTGGTTAGCTGCTGAGCAAATTTCTGGCGAAGTTCAGACAGATTCTTTGCTTCGACAATTAAATCTGCCTTGATGGATTTCATTTCCTTTTCAAGCTTCGCTATATGGGTTTCCCTATTTTGCAGCTTTTCGACTTCTTCTTCAATAGCGGCCCCATACTCCAGGATTTCCTCGATGGTCCGCCCGTATTTACGCTTTAATTGATTTATTTCATTAAGGCGACTTTCAATGAATTCCACTCGCTCTGTATCATAATCCAAAGAGTCTAATTGGTCACGGATGTTAGACACGGCCTCCTCAAGCAGGAAGTAGCTATTTGAAACGGTTTCAGAGCTGTTCTTTAAACCTTCATCAAGCCCTGCCGCTTCCTCCAAATTATTCATGGCTACGGAAAGCCAATCAATTGCATGCTGCTCACCATTTAAAGCATTATAACTGGTTTGCAGCGCTTCATGGATTTTTTCGAAATTATTAATTTTCTTCCGCTCTTCCATCAATTCTTCATCTTCGCGTAATTTCAAATCAGCTTTTTGGATTTCATCGAATTGAAATTGGATCAAATCAAGGCGGTGGACCATTTGCTGTTCATTTTGGCTCAAACCATTCAATTGTTTAGAAGCGGTTTCATAACGTTTATATAGCTTTTGGTATTCAGTGAGTGCAGATGCGATTTTTTCACCGCCGAATTGATCGAGCAGTGGAAGATGGAGTCGTTCGTCCATTAATTCCTGATGTTCATGCTGACCATGGATATCTATCAACGTCCGTCCTATCTCACGTAAGGTGGAAATCGTTACAAGCTTTCCGTTTACCCTGCAAACGCTTTTGCCGCTCAGTGAGATATCCCTTCGAAGTATCGCCATCCCATCATTCATATCGATGCCAAACTCTTCCGCTTTGGCAAAGACCGGGTGTTTTACATCTTCAATTTGGAATAATCCTTCTATTTCAGCCTTCGACTCACCATGCCGAATGAACTCTGCAGAACCACGTCCCCCAACCAAAAGATGAACGGCATCTATTATGATTGACTTCCCTGCCCCTGTTTCTCCTGTCAAGACCGTCAAGCCTTTCTCAAATGAAACGGACAGGCTGTCTATGATCGCAAAATTCCTAATCGATAGTTCTGTTAACAAACTAGGTCACCTCACAACATTTTTAGAGCATGTCCAAGAATTTGCCGGAAATGATCTTTGCATCTTCCTCAGAACGGCAGATAATTAAACAAGTATCGTCGCCGCCGATCGTCCCGAGTATTTCTTGCCAATTTAGATTATCAATCAATGCACAGATTGCCTGGGCATTACCTGGGAGCATCTTCATAACCAGTAAATTGTTGGCTGAGTCAATGCGTACAAATGCATCGACAAGGATTCTCTTTAATTTTTGAAGTGGATTGAAACGTTGGTCGGCCGGCAGACTGTATTTATACCTTCCATCCGTTAAAGGAACTTTTACAAGGTGAAGCTCTTTAATATCCCTAGAAACAGTAGCTTGAGTTACATTGTATCCAGCTAATTTCAATTCTTCAACTAACTCATCCTGGGTTTCGATATCATTATTCGTTATAATGTCCCTTATTTTTATATGTCGTTGTCCTTTATTCATAAGTAGAAGCACCTCTTCTCAACTGTTGCTCATTTAATGGTAATGGTATCACTTTCATTTCTTACTTAAGCAGGCTGTCCCACTATGGGATTGCTTCGGTCATCAGTAAGTGCAAATAGGCCGCTATAGAAAGTGGCTAATATTAATGTTATCGGATTTTTATGCAATTGTACAACTTTTTCTCTAAAAATGAATACAAGTCTATTATTTGTACTTACCTATTTTATGTATCCACCGATAAATGATCCAAGTTCATGACGCACAATGTATAGTTAAAAAGCTCCTTTAGCCAACCATTCAGCCAAAGGAGCCCATACAAAGTTCTAGCTATTCTTTTTTAAATTGGGCATGGGCATCTCCAACGATGTCATCAACCGTTTTCGAAAGCAATATTGCTCCTTCTTCCTTCGACCCTTGCCAGTGTAAATGAAGTAAGAATTCAATATTTCCATCACCGCCGGTAATCGGTGAGAAGGAGGCATCCTTAATATCATAGCCTTCCTTTAAAGAAAAAGAAATGATCTTATCCAACACTTGTTTATGGATTTTGGGATCACGAACAATCCCCTTTTTACCCACTTGATCCTTCCCAGCTTCGAATTGCGGTTTAACCAAGGCAACGACATCACTATTCGGGACGAGCAAGGTCTTTAGCACCGGTAAAATTAACGTAAGCGAGATGAAAGAAACATCAATGCTTGCAAAGTTTGGCATCTCCCCATCGAGATCGGCGGGTGTAACATAACGGAAATTGGTCCGTTCCATTACTTTTACCCGCTCATCCTGTCTAAGCTTCCAGGCAAGCTGATTATAACCGACATCAAGCGCATAAGACATTATGGCGCCGTTTTGCAAAGCACAATCCGTGAACCCACCAGTTGATGATCCTATATCAAGCAGTATTTTTCCATTCACTTGCAAATCGAATTCCCTTAATGCCTTCTCAAGTTTAAGACCGCCTCTTGAAACGTAAGGCATGACTTTTCCTTTGATCGTAAATTCGAGATCGACCGGCACTTTTTCCCCCGGTTTTTCGTACCTTTCTTCATTCGCGTAGACAAGGCCAGCCATAACCATACGCTTCGCTTTTTCACGTGTATCGGCCAAGCCTTGTTCTACAAGTAATACATCTACTCTTTCTTTCATCACTTTCATATTGTCAGGCCCTTTTTTCTTTTTTGGGTGTTATCATTTTAATCTTTTTGATGGCTGTCTCAGTCGTTAAACCGATTTCTTCAAGAAGCTCATCGACACTTCCATGTTCAATGAAATAATCAGGTATTCCCATTCGATCTATAATTGCCCCATAAAATCCTTGATCATGAGCATATTCAAGTACAGAGCTACCAAAACCACCTTGAAGAACCGCTTCTTCTATTGTCAAGATTGGCATTTTTTCACCAAGGAGACTGCTTAGCATGTTCTCATCCAAAGGCTTAATGAACCGGGCATTGATCACCTTAACTGAATAATCCTCTTTCTCCAGCAATTCTGCCGCTTCAAGAGCCATGGGAATCGTTGTTCCGAACGTTAAGATGGCAGCATCCGTTCCTTCTTTAAGAACTTCCCACGAACCGATTGGAATCTGCTTTAATTCGGTATCCATCACAACTCCCCAACCATTCCCACGAGGGAAACGCATAGCAATCGGACCATCATTATAGTTTAAGGCTGTATTGACCATATGCTGACCTTCGTTTTCATCTTTAGGCATCATCAACACCATATTCGGAACATGGCGCAAGAAAGCAATATCGAAAACGCCTTGATGCGTTTCACCATCGGAACCAACCAATCCGGCACGATCGATTCCTATGAATACGTTCAAATTTTGACGGCAGATATCATGAACGACCTGGTCATAAGCTCTTTGCAGGAAGGTTGAATATATAGCCAGGAAAGGTTTCATTTTTTGCGTTGCCAATCCTGCAGCAAAAGTTGCAGCATGCTGCTCGGCAATCCCTACATCATAGAAACGCTCTGGGAACTCTTGAGAAAAGCCCACCAACTTCGATCCTACAGGCATTGCAGGTGTAATCGCGACAATCCGCTCATCGTCACGAGCTAGCCTGCTGACAGTATCGCTTACAAGAGCGCTCCAAGCAGGACCTTTACTAGGGGATTTAACGAAATCGCCAGTCTCGATCTTATATGGGCCTGTCCCATGCCAGTTCCCTGTTGTATCCAATTCGGCAGGTGAATATCCTTTGCCTTTTTTCGTGATGACATGCAGCAGTACAGGTCCCTTCGTTTTCTTGGCATATCTTAAATTCTCCAGCAATTCTTCATAATTATGACCATCTACTGGTCCAAGGTATGTGAAACCAAGCTCTTCGAAAAAGATTCCTGAAACCAATAAGTACTTCATGCTATCCTTCAAGCGTTCCGCTGTAGCTGCAAGTTTACCACCGACTGCAGGAATTTTTTTCAAAAGCAGCTCCAATTCATCTTTTGCCCAGTTATATTTACCTGCTGTCCGCAATCTTCCCAATACCGTGTGTAAAGCACCTACGTTAGGGGCTATGGACATTTCATTATCATTCAGGATAACGATCATGTCCTTTTTTTCATCACCGATATGATTCAACGCTTCAAGCGCCATTCCGCCTGTTAGTGCACCGTCCCCGATTACAGGCAAAATAAAACTGCTTTCACCTTTGATATCACGGGCAGCCGCCATTCCCATTGCAGCTGAAAGGGAAGTCGAACTGTGACCTGTTTCCCAAACATCATGGGGGCTTTCAATCATTTTAGGAAAACCGCAAAGACCTTTATATTTCTTTAAGGTGTCGAACTCTCCTGCTCTGCCAGTCAGGATTTTATGGACATAGGATTGATGTCCGACATCCCATAAAATTTTATCATTCGGACTGTCGAATTCTTTATGCAAGGCTATAGTCAACTCGACGACACCTAAATTGGGCCCAATATGCCCACCGGTCACCGATAATTTTTCCACAAGGAATTTACGTACTTCCACACTTAACTCGACAAGTTCTTCATTATTCATCTTCTTCAAAAAAGAAGGGTCTTTTATAGATAGAAGATCCAAATAGGACCACTCACTTTCTGTAATTTTCGGTTGTAAGCATAAACAAAGCCTCATTAAAGAGGACTATGGATGACTAGACCGAAAAATTGGTTTTAAGTTAAAAAATAGCCGCCAACACCCAGGTGATTTCGGCGGCTTATTATACCTATTTTATCACGTATCTCAATAAAAAAATTCATTTTGATTTTCTCATATTTTTGCACAATGAGTATACCATAAAACCTCAATTGATAACAAATTTAGCCACAATCAATGATTACGGTTTGCTATTAAATCAGTTAGTTCATTCAACAAACCCGTTTGTAAGGTTGTTTTTCCTAAAGCGGCATGGGCAAGTTCTATATGATTTTCCAACTTTTCCTTTGCCCCTTGAAGCGTAAGTAAAGATGGATATGTGCTTTTATGATTCCCCACATCACTGCCAACCGGCTTGCCGATCAACTCGACTGCCCCTTCAATATCCAGAATATCATCGCGAATTTGAAAAGCAAGCCCCAGGTGGTATGCAAAGTCACGTAAATGCAGTTGCTGTTCTTCATTCGCCCCGGCTAATATAGCACCGGAAAGGATGCTTGCAGTCAATAACTTCCCTGTTTTATGTTCATGTATATACTCCAATTCCTGAAGGGTCAACTGTTTATTTTCACCTTCCATATCCGCAACTTGACCTCCAACCATTCCTTCGGCTCCGGCAGAATTCGCAATTTCACTTACTAGGTTCAGCTTCATTTCAGCCGTCACCTCGGGATCGATCATATCCGTCACCAATTGAAAGCTATATGTAAGAAGCGCATCACCTGCCAGTATTGCTACCGCTTCACCGAACACTTTATGGTTCGTCGGTTTTCCGCGGCGGAGATCATCATCATCCATCGCAGGAAGATCATCATGAATCAAAGAATATGTATGAATCATTTCAATGGCAGCCGCTGCAGGAATACCCATCCTCAAGTTTTTTCCAAAGGCCTCCAGAACCGCAAAGACCAATAACGGGCGAATCCGTTTACCTCCTGCCTCCAGTGAATAGATCATGGCTTCTTTGACCACTGCCGGAGCTTTAAGTTTATTTACATATTCCACGATTTCCCGTTCTATAACCGCCTTATATTCTTTAGAAAACATTTCAAAGGACGCCGTACCCATGTCATTCTTCCTCCTGTACAGCGAAGTTTTCAAGTTCCCCATCTTCGCGTAAAATTTGAGTCAACTGATCTTCAACAGCCTTAAGCTTTGAATGGCAAAGCCTTGATAAATCCATTCCTTGTTTATATATGGAGATGGCTTCTTCCAGGGGTACATCGCCTTCTTCCAACTGCTCTACAATTTTTTCGAGATTCTCCATCGCTTCTTCAAATGTAGCTTCTTGTTTTTTTGTCATGGTTCAATCCGCTCCTTTATTTCTTTAATTTCACATTCAAGTGTTCCATCTTTTATCGAAACCGCTATCTTATCCCCTTTGGATACTTGCTGTGTACTTTTCACTAATGTCTCATCCTCAGCAAAAACCAAACCATAGCCCCGTTCCATGATTTTTAGTGGACTGAGGGCAGTTAAAGTGGCTGTAATATGGACGAACTGCTGTGATTTTTGCCGATAGATGGCCTCCATGGCCCTCCGTAAAACCTTTGCATGCTGCTGTAATTCATCTTTCGCATTTTTTACCGCTTGTTCAGGATGCTGCTTTTTCAGAATATCGTTCAGCTGATTCAGCTCATCTCTCTTTTTCATGAAATATCGCGTGCTGGTCCTACCTAACCTGTCCATCGTCTTGTCTAGCTGTTCAAGCTTCTGTTCATACATTTTATGTGGATAACGGAAGGCATAAGACCTCTCCATCCTGGTCAAACGGGTTCGTTCAAAATTCACCGCTTCTTGAATGGATCGGGTCAATCGGTTCTTGCGGTTCATCAGGCGTTCGAGTATTTCATTCAAGTGAGGAACCGCTAACTCTGCTGCACCAGTCGGTGTAGGAGCACGCATATCGGCGACAAAATCAGCAATTGTAAAATCGGTTTCGTGACCGACAGCAGAAATTACCGGTATATCGGAATCATAAATCGATTCAGCCACTATCTCCTCATTAAACGCCCATAGTTCCTCTATCGACCCGCCGCCCCTTCCGACAATGAGAACATCGCTTTCCGCCCTTGCGTTAGCCATGGAAATTGCCTTGGCAATCGATTTAGCTGCATTATTCCCTTGTACAAGTGCTGGATAAACGATGATCCTGGCGATTGGATATCTCCGCTTGATGGTTATCAGGATATCTCTTAATGCAGCTCCGGTCGGCGATGTTATGACACCTACAGACTTAGGGTACTGCGGGATCGGCTTCTTGCGTTCGGCCAAAAACAAACCTGCCGCCTCCAGCTTTTTCTTCAGCTGTTCATAAGCAAGATACAAATCCCCCACACCATCAGGGGCCATGCTTTTCACATAAAGCTGATACTGTCCCCCTGCTTCATATAATGATATATCGCCCTTAACAAGTACCTTCATACCATTTTCGGGCAGGAATTTCATCCCTTTATTATTGGCGGCAAACATAACGGAGAGGAGTCGGGCCTTCTCATCCTTTAAAGTAAAATACATATGTCCGCTTGTATGTTGTTTAAAATTCGAAATTTCACCTTTTATGTATACATTTTGCAAATGGGGGTCGGCATCGAACTTCCTTTTGATGTACTTCGTTAAAGCCGACACACTCAAATATTGTTGGTTGCTCATATAATGTCTCCTTCCGATGGAAATCGGATATAAAGAAAACCGCCTATAGATTACACTAGAAACTTGATCAATCCATGAATGGAAAAAAGCGGTCTCCCGTTATTATAAAACAAGAGGTCCGCTTCTTTAAAATAATTTAACGTTTTTTTCAGCTTTTTAATGCTTGCTCGTTCTGTTCAAGTGCTTTTTGAGCAGATTTGACCGTATTCTTCATAAGCATCGTAATCGTCATTGGACCAACGCCTTTAGGAACAGGTGTAATGTATGAAGCCTTATTTTTCACTTCATCAAACGCCACATCACCGCAAAGCTTCCCTTCATCATTCCTGTTCATTCCGACGTCAATGACGACTGCGCCTTCTTTAATATGGTCACTAGTGATCGTGTCCCTCTTTCCGACAGCTGCCACAACGACATCGGCTTGCTTAGTATAATAGGCAAGATCCTTTGTCCGTGAATGACAGTATGTAACGGTTGCATTTGCATTTAAAAATAATTGTCCGGCTGGTTTTCCGACGATATTACTTCTCCCTACGATGACAACATGCTTACCTTCAAGGTCATAGTCGATATACTCAAGCATTACCATGACGCCATATGGAGTACAAGGTAAAAATGCATCTTGCCCCGTCATCATCCGCCCAATATTAATCGGGTGGAATCCATCAACATCCTTTTCAGGCGAAATCGCTTCAATGATCGCTTTTTCCTGAATATGTCCAGGCAAAGGCAGCTGCACCAATATACCATGAATGCTGTCATCCTGGTTTAATTCAGCAATGCTCTGAATTAATTCCTCCTGAGAGAGTTCCGCAGGCTTTTTAATCAATACGGAATGCATGCCCAAGTCATCACAGGCCTTTTGCTTATTGCGCACATAAGTTTGTGATGCTTGATTGTCACCCACCAGGATTACTGCCAAACCCGGAACGATATTTTTTTCACGTAATTGTTGAACTTCCTTACTGATTTCCTGCCTAACTGACTCCGCAATTTCTTTACCATTAATGATTTGAGCTGACATGTGTTTATTCCTCCCAAGTTAATTTCGCTAAAGAAATTGCAGTGAGGATCCTTGTTCAAGGCTGCAACTTTAGCTGCCGCTTTTCACCTTTACTTTGGATAAAACGGCATTTACAAAGCTGCTCGATTGATCATCACCGAATTTCTTAGCAATTTCAATAGCTTCATTCATTGCAACACTTACAGGAACATCTTCACTGTGAACCATTTCATAAACCGCGATCCGCAGTAAATTCCGATCAATGTTCGCCAGTCTTTCCAACGTCCAATTCTCTAAGTTGTCCCTGATCATTCCATCAATTTGTTCTCGATTTTCCGTTATCCCCATTACTAATTTCCTGAAATATTCATCAGTTGGGGCACCATCCAGTACGCTTTCCATTGCTTCTTCTGCATTCGAGTTGGCAATATCTATCTGATATAGTGCTTGAAGGGATTTTTCACGGGCTTCTCTTCTTTTCATAATCTTACTCCTTTAACATCTACTATTATATATGAAAATGCTAGAACAAACGAACATTAAATAACATTTTTTCAAAAATATTAAGATTTTCGCTATATTTTTTAAAAATCAAGCTAAATCCCACTAAATTCAAGGCCAAAAGACTCAATATCTTGAATCAAGATAACATCTCAAGATTACTTTCCAATTAAACGGCCAACACAGTCCCATACTTTTTGAAAGTGTCAAAAAGCTCATGCCTAGCTTTCATGCTCATATTTCACCTTTTACACTCTAACAGAAATCACCCTTGAATTAAAGGGAAACTTCCAGACACCGCCTTATTATGTTCATTTAAATTTAATATTATAAGCAGGCTCAAAATTCGGGGTATCATGGAGTATACATTCAAAAAAACAAAAACCCGGCTTTTTGCCGGGTTTTTGCAGGTGTGAATCGAATGAAGCCACTTACACTTCTTGTTCGTAATCCGCTTCTTGTTTAGCGTTTTCAAACGCAATGCCCACTACATGAATGTTCACTTCGCCAGCGTCGATAGCGGTCATATTCAACAAAGCTTCACGAATGTTATCTTGCACTTCCTGAGCAACTTTCGGAATTGAAACACCAAACTTCATGACACAATAAAGTTCGACTTTGATGGATTCTCCCGTTAAGTCCACTTTAACACCTTTACCGTGGTTCTTTTTACCAAGCTTTTCAACAACACCCGTAGCGAAATTCCCGCGCATATGTGCAACACCTTCAACTTCCGATGCAGCGATACCCGCAATTACCTCTATCACCTCAGGCGCAATCTCCACTTTGCCCAGCCCACTATTATAATCATTCATTTCGAGTAATTGGCCTTCCATTTCACTCATTCAAAAGCACCTCCTGTCTTCCTTTACATTATGAGTTCATTACATCATATATTTCAAGGAATTTGGTATTAAATTCTCCGGAAACAAATTGTTCATGTTGAAGTAACTTAATATGGAAAGGAATTGTGGTACTGATCCCTTCAATGACAAACTCACCTAAGGCGCGTTTCATCTTCTCGATCGCCTCTTCTCTAGTCGATGCATGGACGATCAATTTAGCGATCATGGAATCGTAATACGGCGGTATCGAGTACCCAGGGTATGCCGCGGAATCCACACGAACTCCGTAGCCGCCTGGCGGTAAATACATTTGAATCTTACCTGCGGAAGGCATGAAATTCTTTTCTGGATTTTCCGCATTTATCCGGCATTCGATAGACCATCCGTTAAAAGTGACATCTTCTTGTGAAAGCGAAAGTTTGTTACCTGAGGCAACTTTGATCTGTTCTTTAATCAAATCCACGCCCGTTACCATTTCCGTAACTGGGTGTTCAACCTGGATACGTGTATTCATTTCCATAAAGTAGTATTTTCTATTCACATAGTCATAAATAAATTCTACTGTTCCGGCACCTGAATAGTTAACGGCAAGTGCAGCCGTTACTGCAGCCTGCCCCATTTCCGCACGTGTTTCACCATCCAACGCTGGTGACGGGGTTTCTTCAACAAGTTTTTGCAAACGTCGTTGGACCGTACAATCACGCTCACCTAAATGGATGGCGTTGCCATGATTATCAGCCATGACCTGTATTTCAACGTGACGGAAGTCCTCGATGAACTTTTCAATATACACGCCAGGATTCCCAAATGCCGTCGCGGCTTCCTGTTGCGTGATGTTAATGCCTTTAATGAGTTCTTCTTCCGTCCTTGCGACACGGATACCTTTACCGCCTCCGCCAGCAGTAGCTTTGATGATGACTGGATAGCCCATTTCATTAGCTAAGGCTACACCCTCATCCGTATCTTTAATTATGCCTTTAGAACCTGGTACGATCGGTACACCAGCTTTGCGCATGGTTTCCCTTGCTACATCCTTTGTTCCCATTTTATTGATCGCTTCGGGGCTAGGACCGATGAAAATGATATTGCATTCACGGCATAGCTCAGCAAAGTCGGCATTTTCAGCAAGGAATCCATATCCTGGATGAATTGCATCAGATCCCGTTTTCTTGGCTGTGCTGATAATGTTCGTTGTATTTAAATAACTGTCTTTTGATAATTTAGGACCGATGCAATATGCTTCATCCGCAATTTGAACATGTAATGCTTCTTTATCTGCTTCTGAATAGACTGCAACAGTCTCGATTCCTAATTCCTTGCATGCCCGGATGATACGGACAGCAATTTCCCCGCGATTGGCAATTAATACCTTTTTAATCATTTAGAAACAGCTCCTCATTCCGGCTTTACTAAAAATAATGGTTGACCATATTCTACAAGTTGCCCTTCTTTTACAAGGACTTCAACGATTTCACCGCTTACTTCAGCTTCGATTTCATTGAAAAGTTTCATGGCTTCCACGATGCAGACAATGGAATCCCCCGTTACTTTATCGCCTGTTTTTACGTATGCAGGTGAATCCGGTGCAGGAGATTGGTAGAATGTTCCTACCATCGGAGAAGTGATTTTATGTAAATTTTCCTGTTCGATGACGGCAGCAGCAGGTTTTGCAGGCTCAACAGCTTTCGGCACTGCAGGGACCGCTGCGGGCTTGACCTCTACAGCTGCATTGGCTTGAACAACATCTGGAGCAGCTACTGGTTGTAATACTGTACCCGTTTCAGTTTTTTTCAATTTAATTTTCGTTCCTTCATTTTCAAAAACGAATTCACTGATATTTGATTGATCGACTAGCTTAATAATTTCACGAATTTCTTGCACTTTCATTTTGTGGCACCCCTTGTCTAATTTAATATGAGTTTGTGAGGCAATAATATTTTATGTAACCTTACCCTTAGCTTATCCTACTTTGTCCAATACTGCACAAAGTAGCCGCTTTCTTTATGCGAATGCGAATAAACTGAATAGAAACCTCATCTGTATTATAACAGATTTTTCACTTTCTCAAAATATTGTTTCCCTAAGAGAAATGAAAAGTTTATGACCAGCTTCTAACATCATACAATATTAGCTTATACAAATTCAATGATAGATTAGTTGTAACTTATTATCCGTACTTCTATCTTACACCTTTATTATAATATTGTGAATTTTTTTCACCTGGGGAACCTTAACGCCTTCTCTTGAATTTCGCATTTAATCCCTAAAAAATCAGCAATAATATCCAGTTTAATTACTTTTCTAGAATATTTCGGATGGTCGTAATCACCATTTTTATTTGAGTTCCTTATGCCAATTGACATAAAAAAACTTTTCCTCTAAAGTTTCCAGATTGTAAGATAGTTAAAAAAACATAATAAAAAAAGCCTCCTTTTTTTTATTAAGGGGGCTTTCAAAATTTTATGACGTTGAACTGTTCTGTATCAGCATTATTTTCTGTAAGTGTGTTTACTTTTCCGGTTGGAAATCGACCACAACATTTTGTGCATCGCTCACTTCTTTCCTTACGAGGCGGATAATGTTATTGGCCTCTGTTTTCGTCTGTTTATCAGCCTTGACACTCACCTTTACATCCGTACCGTCCACCCGGACCAGTGCGGCATTGTAATCCATGGCAACTATTAAGTTTTCGATTATATTTTCTTTTACTTTCGTTTCACTTAATTGTTCGATTTTTGCATAAGCCTCGTCTCTTTCTTCAGCTGATAGTTCTGTATTGCCCATCTTTGCAGTCAATTCTTCATTCAGCTTCGCCCGTTCATCTTCAATCTGCATCCTTAACGATTCGAACTCATCTCCAGATGCAATGGTTACAGAGGAACCTTCTGTATTTTTGGACGTTTCTTTTTCACTTTTATTTTCCTCTTTTGTATCTGCTTTGTTCTCTGTTTTAGTTTCTGTTTTATTTCCTTCCTGTTGCTCTGTTGCCGTCATATCGGCGGCATTTTCTTCAGGAGCGGTTAAATAATAGACTGAAAGCACAACGACCAGACTTAGCATAGTCAATAACCAAACGGTTTGTTTTTTTAATAACATGTAGATTTTCCCCCTTATTTTTTAGGCATGACAGAAACCCTGTGACTCGGTACATCAAGTGAGCGTGTGACAGCCTCGATGATCCACTTCTTTATTTGAATGTTTTCGGCCCCTTTAGCGACAACCAGAACTCCTCGTACACTAGGTTTTTTCGTTTCCGAAATGATCGGTCCTTCTTTTTCACCGCTCTTGACCAAAACTAGCTGTTCATCAACAGATGTGTCTTCGACCGTCCTTTTGCCGCCTTCCTGGTCGGTTTCTTCAGTGACTTGTTTTTGGGTGACTTTGTTTCTTTCATATACTTTTTTCTCAGATGCATCGACGTAAATTACGACTTTTACATCCTGGACGCCTGCGATGGATTCAAGCGCTTCCTTCATTTCATTCTGAAGATATATTTCATAGTCTTTTGTTGTCTTGAATTCTGATTTCTTCTGCCCGAATGTTTCAACATCCCCCTCATCATCCTGCTGTTTATCATTATTGAATACAGTCTTCACTTCAGGTGTTTGTCCAGTCTGGTTGGTGGTTAACAAATTCCCGGCCATCATGATTCCCGCTCCCAAAAGGACAACTATTAGAGCATAGACATACAGGGAAGGTTTTTTTTCCTTAGGCTCTTTTTGGTCAGGGTCTTTATTTAATAGTTTTTGCAGCCAGGATAATGGACCTTTGTCTTTGTTCAATACTCAGTCACTTCCTTTCCCCGGCGATTTCAATGATTTCTTCATCAACAGACCAACTTGTTGCCAGAAACCTTTTGACAGCATCCAGATTGGCATCATTCGAAGTGGATGGGCTATCTGCATTGATATCAACCTTCGCTACTGCCTCTATCTCCGAGTTTTCTTTCCCTTCTGCCTTTTCCAATGAGATGGTTATGTTCTGCAGATCATCAACACCCGGTTCTTCCTCATTCTTGACCCCTACATCAATTGAACTAATCTTCATGTTATAATCCACCATCAGCTCCTCTTCCACTTCTGCCTGTAAGTCAACAGCCATTTGTTTTAAAATATATGCACCCTGGGTAGCTTGTATTTCTTTTTTCTTCATTTCTGTCAAATTTCCTAAATCTTTTTTTTCCTGATCCTCAAATTCACTAGTAGCCGCAGTGAGAATATCGTCGAAATCCATATTGAATAATCCCAATATAGGAGTGATGATGATCGCAATCAGTAAAAGTCCGATGACCATTTTTGCATACTTCTGTAAAGCTGAATTCGGAAGAAGCATATCAATCACAGTAGCCAGCAATACAAATATGATGATGTTGGATACCCAGCCAGCTAAAAAACTCACCAAGCCCTCCTCCTTTCTAACGAACCATCAGGGTAATGTTTCCAGAGGCGATAATTACCGTGACACTTAAAAAAAACATGAGTGAGACAATGGCCAATGCAGCGAAAATATAAATCATGCTTTTACTTATAATGTCAAGACATTTTATAACAGGTCCTCCGCCCAGCGGCTGCAAAAGACTCGCTGCCAATTTATATACAAAAGAAATCATCAAGATTTTTATGGCGGGAAATGTGGTAATGAGCAAGAGAATGATGACGCCTGACAAGCCCACTGTATTTTTCAATAGGACGGAGGCACTGATGACGGTATCCGTTGCATCGGTAAACATGCGCCCTATTACCGGTATAAAGTTACCTGTCACGAATTTGGCTGTCCTGATGGTCACTCCGTCAGCTACAGCTGAGGATGCTCCCTGAACGGAGATCACACCAAGGAATATGGTCATGAATGCTCCAAGGATACCGATGGCAAAATTACGGAGAAGTTGTGCCATCTGAGTCACTTTGTAATGTTCGGTCAGCGTGCTGACTATGCTTAAAATCGCTGCAAAGAATAATAATGGAAGGACGACAAACTGGATCAAGATGCCGCTTGTATTCATCAAAAACATCAATACCGGATGAAAGAATGCTGCCGAAACAAGTCCGCCTGAAGCAGCTATCAATGCCAAGAGTAAAGGGATGAGCGCCATTAAAAAGGAAATCATCAAATCTATCGTATCTTTTGTATATTCCATCGCCACATGAAAACTGTTAAGTGCCAAAATGATCAGAACCATATAAACGATTGCATAAGCGACCTTACTTACGGAGCTTTGCTCGAACGCATTCTGCAAAGATTGGAGGAACATGCTGAAAACGGTTAATAAAATGAGTGATCCCAGCAGCTTTCCATTCACGAGCAGTTCATGAAAAATGAATTTTGTCATTCCCTTTATCCATTGCTCAAAGGAAAATTTCTTATCGCCGCTTACAAAATCCATGAAGCTCCCTTTCTGGCTTTCCGGTAAGAATCCTCCGTATTCCGTAACGATGTCATCCCAATATTGTTTGAGTTCATCAACACCAAGCCTTTCTATTTGGGCTTGTACCAGTTCGGACTGCATGATCGGCTCTTGATCGATTTCACCATTTTCTGGATTTTCGGCAGCTTGTCCAATAGATGCATGCAAAAAAAAGAGTAAAACGAATAGAATGGATAAGTAAGGCATCCGCTGCTTCATACATTCACCTCATTGACTAGTAGGAGTAATCCATTAACTAGGGAGCATCTGTAAAATCGTTTCGATAATGACCGTCAAAATCGGAATCGCCATGGCAAGAATCAAGATTTTTCCGCTCAATTCTATTTTGGAAGCGAGCGAACCTTGCCCCGCATCTTTTGTAATTTGAGAAGCGAATTCTGCAATATAGGCAATTCCGATTATTTTTAAGATGGTCTCTAGATACACGGTATTTACATTCGCATTAACTGCAATTTTTTCTAACATTAAAATGATTTCGTATATTTTGTCAGCTAAAAAAAGAAAGATGGAGCATCCTACAAAAACGACTAGCAGGAATGCGAAATTTGGTTTTTGCTCTTTGACGATCAGTGCCAAAAAGGTGGCAACTAGGGCAATGGCCACGATTTTTATGATTTCAATCGCGAATCCCTCCCTTACTGAAATAGAAATACAGATTTAATTTTTTGAAATAAATCCTCTACAACAGAAGCAACCATGAATAAAATATAGATAAATCCGAAAAGTGTCACCCACTGGGCATATTCCTTCTTCCCAACCTGATCGAGTATCGTGTGAAGAAATGCCACAACTAGCCCAACACCCGCTATTTTAAATATGATGTCCACATCAATGCCCATTTTCATTCCCCCCACATATTCCTACATCAGCAAGATGATCAATAATAGCCCTGATAAAAATCCAAGACTTTTCATCATTTTTTCATATTTTCCCTGGCGGTCGAGTGCATCGCTCTCTTCCCGTTCCAAGTGTGCCATCGTTAGCATGATTTGCTTTTGCTGATGATATTTATCGCTTTTTCCAAGCGTCTCCCCAAACTGTGAAAGAATCTCGAATTCTCCCTGTTGTAAAGCAAGGGATTGCCATATTTTCTTCAAACTATCATCCCATGCTTCTTTGACGGTGGTCTCACCTGACTCGAGTCGATTTGCAAATGTATCGAAAAAGATGGATAAAGGTTTGGCCATCTGTTTAGAAAGTTTCCTTGCTGCTTCTTTCAAAGGTGTATGACCATACATGATTTCAGCTTCAAGCGATTGCATGGCGACTTTCAGCTGTCTCAGTTGACGAGGCCTCATACTTAATTTTTTCGCAGCTTCGAAACCTGCCCATGTCGTTGCAATAATAATTATGGCTGCTCCTATTATCTTAAACATGCGGGCTCACACCTTCCCCCAAGAAAATGGGAACCCCCGCTGCATCAAGGACTTTGTAGCTCCTCTTACCGGATTTACTTCTCTGTAATTCTATAAAACGTTCAAAGATGTTTTGCTTTAATATTTCCGCGATAAAAGGTCGCTTCTTAATCTCACCCAGTGTATGGCCATGTGTGGTTATCATGAGTTTAATACCTGCATTCACCGCTTCCAGCACAGCCTGTGTATCCTCTGCACGACCTATTTCATCCACGATCAATACATCCGGGGACATTGAACGGATCATCATCATCATCCCTTCCGCTTTAGGACATCCATCGAGCACATCAACCCTTGTTCCAAATTCGAGTTGCGGCACTCCATGAACACATCCGGCAATTTCCGAGCGCTCGTCCACTATCCCCACCTTTTGAGGAGCAATGCCGCGTTTTTCATTACCACTGGATATCATTCTTGCAATATCACGTAATATGGTCGTTTTTCCCGTTTGCGGAGCACCGATCAACATAGTATGCTGCCATTCCCCGTCATATAAATATGAAGTGAGTGGTTCAGCTGCACCTATTTTTTCACGTGCAACCCGAATATTGAATGAGGATATATCCCTGATCGCTTTGACCGACCCATTTTCAAGGATCACCTTCCCAGCAAGCCCCACCCGATGTCCGCCCGCTATGGTTATATAACCTCGCTTTAATTCTTCCTCAAGTGTATATAACGAAAATTGACCTATTTGATTCAATAATTGATCTGCATCCAGATGGGTCACTTCATAGGAAAAGAAGTATGGTTCCCCTCCTACAATGACCTCAAGCGGCCTTCCAACCCGAATTCGCAGCTCTTCCATCTTATCGATCATCATCGGTGTCATACCCCGGAGTTGCTCGTTTAATTTTTTCGGTAAAAAAGAAAGAATCGTTTCCATTTTGACAATCCTCCTGTATACACCACTTTCAATAAAATATATGCCGACAAGCCCATAATGATGACAGGCTATTAAAGAAACAGACCTATTATTGATTTTTTATATCTTCCGCGATCAAAAAAAAGACCGAGAAATTAATCTCGGTCTACAGGCTGTAGACAAATTCGAAGAAAACGAGTTTGCCTAAGTTTTTTTATGGCTTGTACAATTTGGACGTTGATTTCCACTCCAGGCACTCGCTTTCCGCGGGCGGTCCGGGAGCCTCCTCGGCGCCTTTGCGCCTGTGGGGTCTCCCTTGGACACGCTTTTCCCGCAGGAGTCTCGTACCTTCCGTTCCCAATCAACTTTGGTTTAACATTAAGATAGACCCCTTCCTACAGTCTTTTTAAAATAGGCGGATGAAAAAACTTGAGGTGATAAGGATTCTTTTTAAAACATGATTCTATTCAGCGAGATCAGCTTGAAATGATTACTTTAGACCAAATGGTGCCAGCTTGTAAAATGGAGATTAAAGAGGGCTATCGTGTGTACAAATCATCCTAACCCATTTGTGCGACTCGTTCATTTTTATCACAGTGTACAGAAAGTAAGGACCTTCAGAAAGTGGTGACACTCCATATTTGGCAAGAATAAATGGAAGAAGCAGATCATCTGCGTCATCATGAAGTCCAATCCAATAAAAAATCAAAAAGGTTTCGGAATAAGACCATTCCGAAACCTTTTTGTCTACAATTTGAGGCCGAGAAATTAATCTCGGCCTCCTTTCATTTATGCACGTGATACGTAAGAACCTTCATTAGTGTTGATCAATAATTTGTCACCTTGGTTGATGAAGAATGGAACTTGAACCGAAAGGCCAGTCTCAAGTACGGCTGATTTCGTGCCGCCTGAAGATGTATCTCCTTTAATTCCCGGCTCAGTCTCCGCCACTTCAAGTTCCACTGTGTTTGGAAGCTCGACCCCAAGTGTTTCCGCTTGGAAAGTCATGATATGTACTTCCATATTTTCCTTAAGGAATTTAAGTTCACGTTCAATGCTTGAAGCAGGCAGTTCGATTTGGTCATACGTTTCGTTATCCATGAATACATGGCTATCTCCACTTGCATAAAGGTACTGCATCTTGCGGTTTTCGATATGTGCTTTAGCGACTTTTTCACCAGCACGGAATGTTTTCTCTTGGATTGAACCCGTACGAAGGTTACGAAGTTTAGAACGTACAAAAGCTGCACCTTTACCAGGTTTAACATGTTGGAACTCGATAACCTGCCAAATTCCATTATCTACTTCAATTGTAACACCCGTGCGAAAATCGTTTACAGAAATCATAAATTTGTCCTCCTACATGTACATGTTTACAGAATGATTAACTCTTTGGTTGAATGAGTAAGTGCTTCGTTACCTTCAATTGTAACGATTGTATCATCTTCAATCCGCACTCCGCCTACACCCGGTAAGTAAATGCCCGGTTCAACGGTTACAGCCATACCTGGTTCTAAAATGATATCAGACCTTAAGGATAATGCTGGACCTTCATGAACTTCAAGACCGATTCCATGTCCGGTCGAATGACCAAAATACTGCCCATATCCCTTTTCTTCAATTAGATTACGAGTTAGTGCATCCGCTTCCCTGCCAGTCATACCAGGTTTGATCCCAGCCATTCCTCGCAGTTGAGCTTCCAAAACAATGTCATAAATATTAATAAGTTCTTCACTTGGCTTGCCAACTGCTAATGTCCGAGTGATGTCAGACACATACCCGTTATAGTATGCCCCGTAATCCAATGTGACAAAATCGCCTTTTTCGATGATTTTATCCGTAGCCACTCCATGCGGAAGTGCGGACCTTATGCCGGATGCTACAATGATATCGAAGGAAGAAGAAGTTGCCCCTTGTTTCCTCATAAAGAATTCAAGTTCATTGGATACATCCAGTTCCGAGATCCCTGGACGCAGGAAATCCAGAATATGTGTAAACGCAGCATCAGCAATAGCAGCCGCTTCCTTTAATATCTTAATCTCTGATGAAGTCTTTATCAAGCGTAAATTCTCAATAACACCCGACACCGGCGAAAGTTGACCATCAATGGCCGCTTCGTATGCCTTATATGTAGCATAAGTCAGGTGCTCTTGCTCAAAGCCCAGCTTGCCGATATTCATCGCTTTAGCCTGCTTGCCTACTTCTTCGATGATGGTTCCTTTGTGTTGAACGATCTCATAATCCGGTGCCTGCTTGCCCGCTTGTTCCACGTATCGGAAATCAGTGATGAATTTAGCTTCTTTTTGGGAAATAAGGACAACGCCTGCACTTCCCGTAAAGTTGGTCATGAATCGGCGGTTATATGTACTGGTGATCAAAAAACCATCAATGCCCACCTTTTCCATTGAGGCCCTTAAGCGCATTAGTTTATTCATTTAATTTCTCCCCTTTGCAATCTTTGTGATCGCCTGCAACGCCAATTCATATCCGTGTATCCCCAAGCCGACAATCTGTCCCGCCGATACCGCCGCGGTCACTGATTCATGCCGAAAGCTTTCACGGGCATGTATGTTCGAAATATGCACTTCCACCACTGGAACATCAATTCCGGCTATTGCATCACGAATCGCATAGCTATAATGAGTAAAAGCTCCAGGATTAATGATAATCCCGTCGATCCCATGATCCTCTGACCAATGGAGCTTGTCGATAATTGCTCCTTCATGGTTAGTCTGAAAAGAGGTTAATTCCACATTTAACCCTTGAGCTTGCTGCATTAATTGCGCTTCCACATCCGCAAGCGTCAAGGATCCATAATGCGCAGGTTCCCGCTTCCCCAAGCGATTTAAATTCGGACCATTGATTAGTAAAATTTTTGTCATCATCAAACACCTGCTCATGTTAAAAGAATGCTTTCCATGAACATTCTATCATAATTACAAATTGTCTTACTACTTTTTTACAACCAAGAAACAATCAGCTTTCCGATTGCTTCTCGACTTTGTTTTTTTGACGTATATACTCCTGATGATCGTATGATATAGAAAACCCTATAAAAAGACCGTATATAATAAAAATGCAGACACTTGTTATAACCGTATTTGCTGACATCTTAGAAAAGGTTGGCAAATCGACGAACATCGGTTTTAGGACAAATACCAGCAAAGCCCAGCAAACCACTCCGAAAAGAACACCCGAAAAAATACTCTTCATCCTTTTAAAAAGACTATAGTATATAAAAGCGATCCCCACGGATAGAATTCCGAATAAAATTATGGTCATTACCGTACCGAGCCAATGATTGATCCAGGTCATGTTGGACCATGAAGTTAGTATGAATTTTGGGCTAAAATCCATAAAATTAAAATAATGGGCAATGATTCCGATAAAACTGGCTAAAGCCCCCCCAACAAAACCGACAGCAAGTACATTGTAGATTAACATGCTTTGATATTCCTGTTGAATTTGTCCATTTTCATTAGAAGACATATCAATCACCTCCGCTACGTAGTATGCCCTTTGTTAATTAGAACTATTTTTTTTTATTCTTAGGAAGGAGAATCACTAGAGGTTTTGTGATTTATTCTGTATGATTAAATCATAAATAATCTACTTTTTTCAGAGGAAAATACCCATCCTCTGTTGAAGATTATAATGTACACAGGATACTATCTTCCTGTGATTCAACATTCATAAAGTAATCGCAGGGTTAAAGCTTCCATTCAATTTTATTGGAACACCTTTAAACCCTTGTGATGCTTGATAATAAACATGTTAGCACCCTTGAGAGAGCTACGTGAATAACTATTAGGTTGGTGTAGAAATGTCTGAGGTTCAAAAACCCGTTTATGGAGGGCAGGCTGTAGTGGAAGGCGTCATGTTTGGGGGCAAACATCACACAGTCACTGCGGTACGCCGCAAGGATTCAACGATCGCTTATTATCATTTACCGCGTGAATCGAAGCCTGCTGTAAAGCTTATGAAAAAAATACCGTTTCTACGGGGGATCGTATCATTGATCCAGTCAAGTGCCACCGGCTCGAAACATCTGAACTTTTCCACAGAACAGTATGAAGAAGAAGACGGGGAAAAACAGGTCGAAACGAAACAAGAAACGAAAGAACCCTCTAAATTAAGTCTTTGGCTAGGTGTTGCCGTGATCGGTGTGATCTCCTTCCTATTTGGGAAATTGCTTTTCACCTTGGTTCCTGTCTTCCTCGCAAAATTGACAGAACCCATTTTCAGTGGCCATACGGCTCAGGTATTAGTGGAAAGCTTGTTCAAGCTGATCTTACTGCTCGTATATATTTATGTAGTTTCCTTGACGCCATTAATCAAGCGGGTCTTTCAATATCACGGAGCTGAGCATAAGGTGATCAATTGCTTCGAAAGCGGAAAAGAATTGACTGTGGCAAATGTGCAGGCAAGTTCCCGCCTTCATTATCGCTGTGGCAGCAGTTTTATTTTATTTACTGTCATTGTAGGGATGTTTATCTATCTTCTCGTACCAACGGATCCATTATGGGTTCGTGTCGTCAATCGCATTTTGCTTATCCCCGTCGTGCTAGGCATTGCCTTCGAGGTATTGCAGGCAACGAACAAATTAAAGGATATTCCTGTTCTGCGCTACCTTGGTTACCCTGGACTTTGGCTTCAGTTATTGACGACCAAGGCTCCCACCGATGATCAAGTCGAAGTCGCATTAGCATCCTTTCATGAACTGTTAAGGATGGAAAAAGAGACAGAAAAAAGTTTAGAATCCGATGTAATTGTGTAAAACATCTATACACATTTTGATTATGGAAAATCATATACTAACTATGGGAATGCCTTTTACTTTTTTTCAAATATTTTACATTAACAATGTTTAAAATAAGCTAAAAATGCTTATGATGCTCTTAAGGAGGTGTCTTTGTTGAAACGTTTCATATCTTTCATGATATACGGAATCATCGCCCTCGGAGTCCTCGGACTAATGAGCCGACTATTTAATGACCCGATTGGCTTTTTTAGAAACATTCTCATAATAGCCATTGTCGCAGGGATTATTTATATGATTTATACCGGATTAACAAAGGGAAAACCAGTTAAGAAAGAGCAGCAAGCATTCCGAAAGGCTGCCCGCCAATCGAAAAAAAGGCTAAAAAACCGAACTTCGAAAAAAGATAATGTGGCTAGCTTCTCTGCAGCAAAATCATCAAAGAAAATAAAATGGAGAAAGAAAACGGATAGTCACTTAACCGTCATCGAAGGGAAAAAGAATAAAAAGAAAAATCGGGCTTCTTTTTAAGAGCCCGATTTTTCTTTTTATAATCAATAAGTCCATTTTTTAAGGAATTCTTTCGTGCACTGCCTTCCCCGATTCATCAATTCACCTTTTTTTTCATCATTCAGATTGAAATCCATTGCAGAAATTCCCTTCATCGGGATAAATACAATATTATGGACGTGTTTCTTGGAAATATACCGTGCATCATGGGCATCTTTCATCGTTTTGAATAATGCGGAGAACAATTCAACCGCATTATCCACCTTATGCGGTTTCCATATCTCATCGACACTTAGCCGCAAGCCGATGACCGGCCTTTCCTTTCTTACATGATCTGAATTGAATAGCCACATTGGAAAATTGCTTAACACACCTCCATCAACAAAAAGGAACTTGCTTTTTCCGACATCAAGTTTGACTGGCTCAAAAAAATAAGGAATGCTACAACTCATTCTTACTGCCTTTGCCACTGGAAAAGTGCTCGGATCAATGCCATAGTTCGGTAAATCATCAGGCAGTACCACCAATTTCCCATTTGTAATGTCAGAGCTTATGATTCGGAGGGATTTCGGTCGAATATCCTTAAAGGTGACTACATTCCTTTCGGCAAGTTTACCGGCGACCCATGTCTCCAGTGCGTTGCCTTTATAAAGGCCAAGTTTCCAATATAAAAGGAGCCATTCGGCAAACGGGATAGGCAAAAGACCACGCCTTTTGTCCAGCAGGCCGCTTAAATCTATATCAAGAAAAAGCTTTTCCATTTCTTTACCTGTGTACCCAGCTGCTACGAAAGCTGCAATTATGGATCCTGCACTCGTACCGGCTGTTCGATGGAATACAAATCCCCGTTCTTCCAATTCCTGCAGGGCTCCCACTAAACCATAGCCTTTAATCCCGCCTCCGGAAAAAACGCCGTCAATAATCATAGCTGCCCTCCCCTAATCCGGTCTTTACATTTCTAAGCAGGATTAGAGCGATTTATGACAGTTTTAAATAGAAAATTGCCTTGATTCAGGTAAAATACTGAATTTCCGCTTTAGGGAAGAATTCCGCTATATACCCACGAATGGTCGTTTCCAGTTCTGCGGCTTCTTCTTTTTGATAAACATATTTACCAATTCCATATCGGCCCCATTTATATTTACGCTTCGTTTCGTCCAGTTCCAATTTTGTTTTAGGGTAGTTTTTTTGAATCACTTTTTTTGCTGGGCCTGTAAACCGATGCTGAATTAATTCGAAAGTCAAGTCAGGGATATCCACCCCATTTAAAGCCTCACTCAACCGTTCGAATAATTCATGGTAGCCCTCCTTCCATGCTTCATGACGATATATTGGAGCTACGATAAAACCGAGGGGATATCCGGCACCTGCCACTTTACGTGCCGCTTCCATCCTTTCTTCGAAGCTCGAAGTGCCGGGCTCGAAATTCTTTATCACATAACGTGAATTTATACTGAAGCGAAATCTTGTTTTTCCATTATGTTCAGCATCCAATAGATGGTCGACATGATGAAATTTAGTTACGAACCTTAGAACCCCATATTCACTTTTCCCAAAATATTCTATGGCCCTTTTTAACGAATGTGTCAAATGGTCAATTCCGACGATATCCGATGTACAGGCTGCCTCAAAACGGGTAATTTCAGGCTTTCTCTCATTTATATATTTTTCGGCTGCTTCGAAAATCTCATCAAGATTCACATATGTCCTAATATATGGTTTTGATCCGAGTGTGGTCTGTAAATAACAATAGTGACAATGCCCCATACACCCTGTAGCAAGAGGTATGGCATATTCAGCAGATGGCTTTGAGGAATCGAATTTCAATGTTTTTCTGATTCCTACCACAAGCGTTGATTTTGCGACACGATATTTTTGCAGATCATTTTCTCCAGGAAGATCCCTAATTTGGTTATGCGATGTGGTCTCACGGATTTCAATGTTCAAATCTTCGAATTTCTTTTTTAACTCCCGGCCAAGCGGGTATTCCAGTGCCCTTGGCTCAATATATACTAACTGTGGCATAAATGGTTTCATTTCGATCTCCATTCTTTTATCGATTTGTTCATATTTTCAATCGAACTACACAATCTATATTATAAGGATAGTTTTTCTTTATTCTGTTAGCCTCATGATTGTTTTTACTTGGAAATTCAAAATAAAGGAGATGCGATATGGTTAATAAACGAGACTTCTTGACAAATGGAACGGGGAAACAAGCGATCACCGTCCAAACAGATAATAAATTTCCAAATCCAAGGAATATACCTGGAGACTCGGTCGATGAATTTTCGGTATTGAAAGATGGCAACCAATATCTAGCTGAAAAGGAAATAGGGCAGCAAAATGAAAATGGTTGATTGAACGCAAAAAGAAGACCGAATTTACGATGATTCGGTCTTCTTTGTAACTGAACAGACTGTTACTGCCCCACATCCACATATATGAAAAAAGCCGTTAAGATAGCTTTGCAGCATACTTAACGACTTCCCATCCATCAGCTTATAGCCCGCATTTTAATTGCGCTCCGCAATTCGTGCAAGTATTGCATCCGCCCATTTCCTGGACTTCACCTTTACGGCAGACCGGGCAAGTGTTACCCACTTCCGATCCAATTGTAACATTCGTCGAACGCAGTTCATTTATCGTATCGACCAATACAACTTTTTTCTTAACTTCCACATCTGTCAATTCATCCATTTCAAGCTGCTCGTCCATTTGGTTTTCTTCCGCTTTAAGCGTAAGGACCTGACTGTCACGGCTGCCATCCACATATACAGTACCGCCTTTTGCTCCGCCTTTGTATAGACGTTCATATACTTTTTCAACTTGTTCGACAGTATATCCTTTTGGAGCGTTGACTGTCTTACTGATCGAGCTGTCAATCCAGCGCTGAATGATGCATTGAACATCAGCATGTGCTTCTGGAGCTAATTCCATAGCGGAAATGAACCATTTTGGAAGCTCTTCTGAATCGGCTTCTGGATGACGGTCCAAGTATTCCTGTACAATGTCAGCCTTCACTTCAATGAATTTACCCAGACGGCCGCTGCGGAAATACGTAAAGGAGAAATATGGTTCAAGACCTGTTGATACCCCAACCATCGTTCCTGTACTTCCTGTAGGAGCCACTGTCAATAAATGAGAGTTACGGATGCCATGTGCAGCAACACTTTCCCTGATATCTTCCGGCATTTTTTCCATAAATCCGGTTTGTGTGAAACGTGTTCTAAGCTCATTGGTTTCTTTGTCCGTTGACCCAATAAGGAACGGGAAACTGCCTTTTTCTTTTGCGAGTTCCACGGAAGCCCTGTAAGCTGTAGTCGCAATCGTTTCAAACACCTTGTCAACCAGGATATTTCCTTCTTCAGAGCCATATTCCGTTTCACAGTAGATCAACAGATCATGCAGACCCATTACACCAAGTCCAACCCGTCGCTCGCCCAGTGCCTGTTTTTTGTTTTCATCCAAGAAATAAGGAGTTGCGTCAATGACATTGTCCTGCATACGCACACCGACTTCGACGGTCTGCTTAAGTTTCTCGAAATTGACCGTTTTGCTATCTTTATCAGCCATTTCAGCCAGATTGACTGCCGCAAGGTTACAAACTGAATATGGGGCCAATGGCTGTTCGCCACAAGGGTTCGTGGCTACGACCTGCTGACCGTATGCTTTGGCATTCGTCATTTCATTAGCATTATCGATAAAGAAAATACCTGGTTCAGCAGAATATGTGGCACAAATGTTTATTAAGTTCCAAAGCTCTTTAGCTCGGATTTTACGGTAAACACGGACTTTGTGACCCATTTTCTCCCATTCACGAACATCACCGACATTATGCCATTCTTCATTGTAAATGGCCATTTCCTCGGTATTATAGCTCTCTACATCAGGAAAACGCAATTCGTATTCCGCATCTTGTTCCGCTGCTTCCATAAATTCCTTAGTCAGGCAAATAGAGATATTGGCTCCAGTCAGAAAATCCGAATTATGGACACTATACGTTCCACCTGTACGGATCTTTTCTTCTGCATCCCTAATGATTTTCTCGCTAAATCCACCTTGGCCAGGAATCTCCTTATAATTGATGATCCCTTGATACATAGCCGTTTCCTGTTCCGTGTGCGGCGTGAATTTCAATTTATCAGTCGCATATTTCTTGATGGCTTCATCTTTAGTGTTTTCCACTAGGTAACGCAGAATCCTTGGATTTTGCATTTTGGAAATGATGAACTCCGCAATATCAGGATGCCAATCAGCAAGCATGATCATTTGCGCGCCGCGTCTGCTACCGCCCTGTTCAACAAGATGCGTCAGTTTCGCAATATCGTCAAGCCATGAAACTGATCCCGAGGATTTTCCATTCACCCCTTTTGCCAGAGTGTTTCTTGGACGCAGTGTCGATCCGTTCGTACCCACTCCTCCGCCGCGGCTCATGATTTCCATCACTTGTTTCCTATGTTCTGAGATCCCTTCACGTGAATCCGGGACGAATGGCATTACATAGCAGTTGAAATAAGTAACGTCCGTATTGGAACCTGCACCGTACAATACTCGTCCTGCCGGGACAAAATTAAGGTTCTTTAATTCTTCATAGAATTTATTGAACCATTCCGTTCTTTTTTCTTCCGTGGTTTCCACTGATGCCAAGCCCGTTGCATTACGTTTCGCAATTTGTTCATAGTATATTTCAAGCGGCTTTTCAATTATATCCAACGGACGGTTTACAATTCCCGTCTCCACTTCTTCCGGATTATCCAATACGCCACGGAATTCTTCATCCACCAATACCTTGGCTTTTTTGGTTTCCCAATCAATTTCAACGATGTAACCGAGACCCCTTGCCGGGAATTTCGGATCTTCCTTAATCGTCAACACTACGAAATCGCCTGCCGAGAGTGTGATTTTTTCAGTATCCTTAAAAGAATAGCGGTCAAGCATGACTAGACGGGACACTCCCTTATGCGCCATTTTCATATCAGCAGTTACAGGGTGAACCTGGGGAAATAAAGAAATATCCTTATTCAACCTTTCTAGATCAACCTTTAAAGCTTCTTTTATTACAACCGACATAATTCCCTCTCCTTTATATGTTTCAAGATCCGTTCTTGCTGCCGCAAAAATCCTTATGTAGCCTTACATGTCCGTTTCGCTTAACAAGTACCCTAAATTTATCATAGCGAAACTCAAAAATCAACATATAGTGTCGTATTAAATATTTCAACTACTATATATTGTGTTTGTTTTGAATAACTTTTAATTTTGTCAAACGATAAATCAATTAATATAGTTAGTAAAAGGGAGGAAAATGTCGATTTACAATAATTTTTCATCAGATTTCAATTAATTTGGACCTTGCTTTTTCCCCATCCCTTTTAGGGCTTATCCCTGCAAGGGATAGCTTATTTGGTCAAAAAAATCTGAAAAAACTTTTTTATTTAATCACTCTAATTATCCCACTTCGTCTATCTCATGAAATTCCATTCATCGCTTTCATATTTGCTTTCTGCAATGGCCTTCACTTCCAGCAATTGCTTTTCAGTTAGGACGTATGGCTCTAACTCGATCGAAAGTCCTTCCGCAAAACCTTTTTCAAAAGCTTCTTTCGCTTCAGGTATGGTAATCTTTCTTCCGGCAATGTCATTTATGGCCACAGCTTTATTTTTTAAATTTTTTTGCATTCTCTCTTTAACCCTGTCATTTGAGAATTTAAATACGCTAAAGAGCTTATCATCATCAAGTTCAAGCAAAATGGAACCGTGCTGAAGGATGACGCCTTTTTGCCTGGTTTGAGCGCTGCCAGCGACCTTCCTGCCCTCGACGACCAGTTCATACCAGCTTGGAGCATCAAAGCAGACGGAAGACCTGGGCGTTTTTAAAGCCGCTTTTTCCTGATCGGTTCTAGGCACGGCAAAATAAGCATCCAATCCCAGATTCCTGAACCCCATTAATATTCCTTCAGAAATGACACGATATGCTTCAGTAACGGTAGTTGGCATTCCCGGATAGGATTCTGGAACGATTACGCTATAAGTCAATTCATGCTCGTGCAGTACCGCTCGTCCTCCTGTCGGCCTGCGAACAAAACCAAGGCCCTGCCTTTTGACCTCTTCCAAATCAATTTCCGCTTCAGCCTTTTGAAAATAACCAATCGACAATGTCGCTGGATCCCAGCCGTAAAAGCGTATGATTGGCGGAATTTCAGCTTTGCTTTGCCAGTTTAACAGTGCTTCGTCCAACGCCATATTAAAAGCCGGTGAACAATACCCCGAATCTATAAAACCCCATTTTTCTTTAGTCATCCTTACCCCTCGTTTCAATAGACTGTTTTTCATTCCCCCACAAAAAACTCACATGTAGTAGTTTAACAGACTTTAACACTCTAAAAAAGAAAGTGCTATCAAGTCTATGAAGAATTTGATGAAAATTCTTTTTGATTATTGGGTAAAGCAATTATATAATAAAGATTGTCTGTATTCGTTAAGGTAGAAGGGAGTTTTTATGTTTGGAAATATTATATACACTGCTCATCATCTTGGGAGTGGTTATTGCGTATTCACTTTTTAATTGGTACCGCCAGCGTAAAATCGTTAAAACATTAACACAGGACGAATTTATCGCTAACTACAGAAAAGTGCAGCTAATCGATGTGCGGGAACCGAATGATTTCGATAATGGTCATATCTTAGGCGCAAGAAACATCCCTATGACTCAAATGAAAACCCGCTTGGTCGAAATTAGACCGGACAAGCCTGTATATTTGTACGCTCAAAGCGAAATCATCAGCGGAAGAGCTGCAGCCATGCTATACAAAAAGGGCTACAGGGAACTTTTTCACCTAAAGGGCGGTTTCAAGATGTGGACCGGGAAAATCAAAGCAAAGAAATAAGACCCCATCACCGCATGGGCTCTTTTAAATTAAAAAGCATTCTTGTGCATCATGCGGGCTCTAGGAAAATGAAAGTTAACTGTTGAACTTTAATGAATTCTTACATAAACATGAAAAATCCCCGCCGGCAGGCAGGGATTTTTTTCGTGTAAGCTATCAGTCTATGCTTGATAACGCAGAACAGGTTTTCTTGCAGCAAGAGTTTCATCAAGCCGCTTTATAACGGTTGTATGCGGAGCTTCCTGAACGATTTCCGGGGTTTCTTCCGCTTCCTTGGCAATCTGGATCATCGCATCGATGAACGCATCCAGCGTTTCTTTTGACTCGGTTTCAGTCGGTTCTATCATCATTCCTTCTTCCACGTTCAACGGGAAGTAAATGGTTGGAGGATGATACCCGAAATCCAGCAATCTCTTGGCTATATCGAGAGTCCTTACCCCTAATTTCTTTTGACGGCGTCCGCTTAATACGAATTCATGCTTACAATGACGATTATATGGTAAGTCAAAAAATGGTTCTAACCTACGCATCATATAATTGGCATTGATGACCGCATTCTCCGTGACGGCTTTAAGGCCATCAGGACCCATTGACCGAATGTACGTATATGCCCTCACGTTTATCCCGAAATTACCATAATAAGGTTTTACCCTGCCAATGGATTGCGGACGATCATAATCAAGAACGAATTGCTCACCTTGTTTGACCACAAGCGGTTTAGGCAAGTAAGGAATCAAGTCCGACTTCACCCCTACAGGACCAGAACCCGGGCCGCCGCCGCCATGCGGGCCTGTGAATGTTTTATGGAGATTTAAGTGAACCACATCAAAGCCCATATCACCCGGGCGTGCTTTTGATAGGACTGCATTCAGATTGGCTCCATCATAATAAAGCTTCCCGCCTGCGTCATGGACAAGTTGTGCCATTTCCAAAATGTTTTCTTCAAATAATCCCAATGTATTGGGGTTCGTCAGCATCAAGGCCGCCGTATCCGGTCCGACAACACGCTTTAAATCCTCAAGGTCGACTAACCCATTTTCATCCGACTTCACTGTAATCGTTTCAAGTCCGGCAACAGTTGCAGAAGCAGGATTCGTACCGTGTGCAGAATCAGGTACAATCACTTTAGTCCGTTCTGTATCGCCATTCGCTTCGTGAAAAGCGCGAATCATCATCAATCCAGTCCATTCACCGTGAGCACCCGCTGCAGGCTGTAGTGTCACTTGGTCCATCCCGGTGATTTCCGTTAAGTGTTCCTGCAAATCAAATAATAGTCCCAATGCTCCCTGAACAGTAGCCGGATCCTGATATGGATGGATATGGGCAAAACCGTTGAAGCGTGCCACATTTTCATTTATTTTCGGATTATATTTCATCGTGCATGAACCCAGCGGATAAAAACCCGAATCCACCCCATGATTCCGTTTGGAAAGTGCTGTATAATGACGCATGATATCCAGTTCGGACACCTCAGGAAGCTCTGCCTCTTCTTCACGGATGTAGTCGGCAGGAAGAATTTCTTCGAGCGGAATAGTTGCAACATCCATTTCTGGCAGACTGTATCCGATTCGACCGGAAGTACTGATTTCAAAAATGAGTGATTGATCTTGATTATTCATGTTGATCCCCCAATTCCTGCGCAAGTGCATCAATTTCTTCTTTTGTTCTAAGTTCAGTTACCGCGACCAGCATATGGTCTTTCAGCTCAGGATAAACCGTCCCTAAATCGAAGCCGCCGATCATCCCTTTTTCAAAAAGGTTTTTATTGATTTCTGAAAACGAAGCAGGCAGTTTAATGACAAATTCATTAAACGAAGGACCGTCGAATATCACTTCCACCCCTTTTGCCATAATTGCTTTTTTCGCATAATGCGCTTTTTGAATATTTTGCACGGCCATTTCTTTGACACCCTTTTTCCCAAGCGCGGTCATTGCAACAGAAGCTGCCAAGGCATTCAAAGCTTGATTGGAACAAATGTTGGATGTGGCTTTGTCACGGCGAATGTGCTGTTCACGAGCTTGAAGGGTCAATACAAACCCCCTTTTTCCATTTTCATCCACTGTTTGACCGACGAGTCGGCCCGGAACTTTCCGAACAAGTTTATTAGTAACGGCAAAATATCCACAATGAGGTCCCCCAAATGCCGCTGGAATGCCGAATGGCTGGGCATCCCCCGTTACGATATCTGCACCGAGTGCACCAGGGGATGTCAAAGCTCCCAATGCAAGCGGGTTACTGGAAACGATAAACATGGACTTGACTCCATGAATGATTTCCTCCATTTCTTTCAATGGCTCGATGCGGCCAAAAAAGTTCGGATATTGCACGATCACTCCTGCAATGTCATCATTCGCCAATTCCCTTAAAGCAGCTAAGTCCGTCACACCGTCTTTATAAGGAATTTCGACCACTTCCACCCGTTGCCCTTTCGCATATGTCTTCACAACTTCTCTTGATTCAGGATGAACGGTTCCTGAAATGAGAATCTTCTTGCGTCGTGTCTGGCCTGAAGCAAGCATGGCTGCTTCAGCTAGCGCCGTCCCGCCGTCATACATGGAGGAGTTAGCAACATCCATGCCCGTCAATTCACATATCATCGTTTGATATTCAAAGATCGCCTGAAGCTCGCCCTGTGAAATTTCAGGCTGATAGGGTGTATAAGCCGTATAAAACTCAGAACGGGATAAAACATGATCGACGATGACCGGTGCGTAATGGTCATAGACACCCGCACCAAGGAAGGAAGCATAGGTTTTAAGGTCCGCATTCTTGGCAGCAAGCCTTGATAATTCTTTCATTAATGCAGGTTCCGATTTAGCAGGCTTGATATCGTATTCTCCTTGAAAACGAACGCTTTCAGGGATATCATTGAAAAGTTCTTGAACGGTAGATACCCCTATCGCTTCCAGCATTTCTTGTTTATCTTGCTCTGTCATGGGTAAATAACGATGTTTCATCTAATGACCATTCCTCTCTATTTACGTGGTTTTTTATAAAAAGGTGTTTGTATGATAACGGCTTTCAAACGTTTGGAACGGATTTCCACTTCGACTTCCGCATCCAGCACCGAAAATTCCTTATCGATAAGTACCAATCCCACGTTTTTCTTCAACGTTGGTGATTGGGTACCGGTCGTGACCTCGCCAATGGCTTTATCACCGCTGTAGACCTTATACCCATGACGTGGAATGCCACGGTCAATCATTTCAATTCCCACAAGCTTGCGGGGAGCTCCTTTCTCCTTTTGCTCAGCAAGAACGGCTTTCCCGAAAAAATCCACTTCCTTATCCACTTTTACTGCAAAACCAATACCAGCTTCCATCGGGGTGATGTCCGCTGAAAGCTCCTGTCCATACAGCGGCAGTTTCGCTTCAAAACGCAGGGTATCACGAGCACCTAAACCAATCGGCTGAACCCCCTCTTCCTTTCCGGCTTCCATAATCGCCTTCCAAAGGGCAGGACCATTTTCACTGTCGCTATATATCTCAAACCCATCTTCACCAGTGTATCCAGTACGGGATACCAACGTGGAGATACCGTTGATCAGGACATTTTCCTTGAACTTGAAAAATCCAATTTCACTTAAGTCAGTATTTCCCGATAGTTTTTGTAATATCTTTTCTGCAGATGGTCCTTGAAGTGCCAGCTGTGTATAGTCACTCGATACATTCGTAATTTGGACATCTTCCGTTAAATTAGCTTGCAGCCAATTGAAATCTTTTTCTGTATTCGCTGCATTGACCACGAGCAGATAGTCGTCCTCAGCCCTTTTATACACGATAAGATCATCAACCGTTCCTCCGTTTTCATAACACATGGCGGTATATTGGGCACCGCCCTGTTGCAGCTTTGATATATCATTAGTCAGCATCTTCTGTAAAAAGGAAAGGCTCCCAGGACCCTTAACATCGACTTCCCCCATATGGGAAACATCGAATAACCCCGCTTTTGTACGTACGGCTTCATGTTCGTCCTTTATACCCGAAAATTGGACAGGAAGTTCCCAGCCGCCAAAATCAATCGTTTTACCTCCGTATTCACGATAAACCTCAAATAGTGGTGTTCTTTTTAAATTGGTCAAAAAATGACCCCCTTCAGATTTTTTTAAATTAATTGGCTTCATTATCAAAAGCTTCTTGTCATTACGCATCAGGTATATCCTGATTCATGATGTGAAAAAAGCACAAAAAAGGACAGAGAAAGCCCGTTTGAGCTTTTTCTCTGTCCTGAAACCTGAAAGTTTACCTATGTAATAGGTTTTCCCCTTTGGTGGCCGTCCCAAAACGGGCGGCGCTCTCCAGAGTTGCGTCCAATAAGAGTTCTTTTGCCTGAGAGATTCACTGCTAAGTTTGCTCCTTCGGCGCTACATCCGTAGTCTCTCCCCTTATCTTCACCCGCATATGAATGGTCTACCAATGAAAGGAAGCGAAATAGCCCCAAGCATCGGTAAAACCTTTGAGCATCATGGAATGCATTCTCTGCCAATTCTCCTAAAACTTCAGAAACCGTTTGAGTGATCTCCTTCAGTAATCTTGGATAAATTAGGAGCCTATAGCTCATACTAAGAAAACGCGAACTGCAAAATCGATGTACAAAGATTCTTTGTAGCGTTTGGAAATTGGAATTTTCTAAATATACTTATATCCTACCCTAAGAAACTTATCTCTGCAATATCTTTTGAAAAGAAATATTTTTCTTACTTCACATACGAAATGTTCGGGTTTTGACCTTTTATTAAGGAAATTATGATTTAAGAGGGAGTTATTTCTATGAAAATCAATATATCCTTCAATTCTGAATGGAATGACGAGTTTCTGCAAAAAATGGAAAATGACGGTCCATGGGGAAATTGGGAGCTTTATAAGTTGGCGGTTCAAATGGAGGAAAATCTTATCATCCCTGATTTTGAAGGTTTACAGGCGCCCAAGCACCTTCCGCAGTTAACCCCGCTTCCCCATCAATTGGAAGCAGCCAAGCAAGTGGTGGAAAAGATGAATGGAAAGGCCATTTTAGCTGATGAGGTGGGGCTCGGAAAAACAATTGAAGCAGGCTTGATCCTAAAAGAGTATATGATTAGGGGCCTTGTAAAAAAAGTATTGATCCTTGTTCCAGCCTCCCTTGTCACACAATGGGCTTTTGAATTGAATACCAAGTTTCATATACCGGCAGTCGTTCAGAGAAAAAGTTATGTTTGGGACTCCTGTGATGTGGTCATTTCATCCATTGATACAGCGAAACGCGCTCCACATCGAGATATCATTTTTACTCAGGAATATGACTTCATCATTATTGATGAAGCTCATAAACTTAAAAACAATAAGACGAAGAACTATGAATTCGTCCAAAATCTGAAAAAGAAATTTTGTTTACTCCTGACAGCCACTCCGATTCAAAATAAAGTCGAGGAGATTTTTCACCTCGTTTCGTTATTGAAACCGGGCCACTTGGGAAATGCCTCACTCTTTTCGGAAAAGTATAAAGGGAAAGGCCGGAACATCATTGAAGATGAACACCTAAAGGAACTGGTCAATACTGTCATGATTCGAAACCGGCGGGCCGATACTGGCATTGAATGGACAAAACGGCATGTGGAAACCATCACCATTGAATTTTCTCCAACGGAACAGGCATTGTACGATGCTGTTTCCAAATTCAAGCCTATTTCGGATGGATCAAAAGGAAGCGCCTTTTCGGCTCTCACTCTCCAAAGGGAAGCATGCAGCAGCAGAGAGGCGGTCTTTTATACATTAAAGAATATGAAAGAAAAATATGATCAGCCTTCCCCTGACTTTTTGGCAAAGCTTGATGATTTATTTTCTAAAGTGAATGAAACAGTTCAGAACTCCAAGGCTGAAAAAGCACTGGAACTGATCAAGAAAATTGATGACAAAGTGATTATCTTTACCGAATACCGGGCGACTCAGCTATATCTCCAATGGTACCTACAGCAGAATGGAATTTCTTCGGTTCCCTTCCGAGGCGGTTTTAAGCGCGGAAAGAAAGACTGGATGCGGGAATTATTCCAAAAGAATATACAGGTATTAATAGCAACAGAAGCTGGCGGGGAAGGGATAAACCTTCAGTTTTGCCATCACTTGATTAATTTTGACCTGCCATGGAACCCCATGAGGCTCGAACAGAGAATTGGACGGATTCACCGCCTTGGTCAGGAAGAAGATGTGATGATTTATAACTTTGCCACGAAAAATACAGTAGAAGAACATATTCTGAAGTTACTATACGAAAAAATAAATTTATTTGAAAAAGTAATTGGAGAATTGGATGATATTCTAACCAAACTGGATATTAACAACATTGAAGAATATTTAATTGATGTGGTCGGCGAGTCCAAAACAGAGGGCGAAATGAAGATCAAGATGGATAATTTTTCATCGTTAATCCAATTCGCTCAATCAATGAAGGAAGGTGAGGTTCATGCAGCAACGGGAAATTCATGATTTTTTAATAACTTTTTTTAAGGCCAACGATTGTGAAATACTGGATAATGCACCAACCCACCTTACAGTCCAATTGACGATTGAAATGGATAAAGAATTAATGAACAGACCCTTTTACTGGCATTATCTAGAAAAAACAGGTGGCGTTCCGAACCCAGCACAGATGACTTTCATTACCGATCCAGAACAAGCTCCATCCGATTTAAAGGGAGAAATGATTCATTTTGGCTCCCCACGCCTTCATCAGATTATTCAATCAACCAAAAAGCTGGCAGGGTATACTAGACTTTTTGAGGATACTCCTCCATCAAAAGGCGGCGGAAATAATCCTTTGTTTCCTTGGCTGACTCTGAATGTGAAAATATCCTATCAATGCGACCGTAAAAAAGATACTTTCATGTCGATAGGACTGAATCTAATCTCAGGTGAGATCATGGAAAAGTTTCACCATCGGGTTTTACCGATAAAGGTTACCCCAAAAATACCGGATTACTCCTTTACGCTTTCACCTTTGATCATGCCCAAGAGTGGATTGGCAAGACTGGATACATACATCAGGACCAGTTTCGAGGATGATGACCATTCTTGGGCGGAAGAAGCAATGCTGCGCTGGCAGAATGATTTGAATTTATTGGAGCATTTTTACAAAGATATGGACGAAAAAAGTGAGAGTTATTATACCGAGAAAGAAGCACTAAAAGCTCAATATGAACCCAACATCAGAATATCCATCATCAACGGAGGATTATTTTACCTTTCAGATAGGGCGTTGGGATAATTAAAGAACGAAAAGAAACAGATGTCCTAAGTTCGGGACATCTGTTTCACTTTTTGATATTTTTCCTTACGAACATCGACAAAGCAAAAGGGACAATGCCAAACCAATGGGACATACCATGATTTTTATCCTCTTTTCTGTGACGGCGCTTTTCTTTTCGTTCTTTTTTCGTCAGATTAAAATACTCGACAAGCTGCTGCGTCAGATATTTAATATAAGCGTTTGTAGACATATAAAATCATCACCCTATGCAAAGTATGCCCGTTTTACACTCCTTTTATTCCTTCGCTTGTTCCCTGAACACGTGAACCTGTCGCGTTCCGTTTTAAAAGAGTGTTGATTATGCGCATTAGCCAGCTTGCTTTTCCAACCATTCTTTCACTTTCCCCGCTTCTTTATCGTATTGAATGATGACCCTGCCCTCGCGATCATTTTTAGTCGTGGAAGAAAACTCGATATATACGTAAGGACCTTCTTGTTTCATCAAGGAATACCGCACCACACCATTGGGATATGAAATTTCCCCCTGGATGATTTTTGGGATTTCTTCGCCCCACTCTGCCGTCACATCCATGATGGCTAGATGGACAAGATGGTCGGCCACAAGCGACTCTTCCACTTCTTTATAAAACTTTTTATCAATGATAAACTGGTCTATCATTAGTATCGTGAACATGATGAAAACACTCGCTACAATCATGACCATCGGGAAAACGACTCCTTTTTGATTATTCATCGACTTTCGTAACATTCCTTATGAAAGGGTGAAATCTTCGACTGAAAGTAGTTCCTGCTTTATCCGTTATATTTATAACAATGACACCGCCATCCTTTTCAACCCGGAATTCCGAAATGTTCTGCAAGATGACCTCATGCCCCATTCCATTCACTCGTCTTCGGACCTTATCTTCATATTGTTCAAACGATGATAATTGCTCACCTGAAAGCAAAAATAATTTATTTCCCATTACATCCTGAACTTTGGAACTCCGGACCTCCTGCTTCATTTGCATGGTAAAGACCTCCCACTCTTTAGGATGCAATTTATCAACGGACCCCATTTGGGTGTGAATGATAGAAAAAAGCTGTAGAACAAAAAGGGACGTAGTCATTAAAATCATTAAAGAAAAAAGCATTTCGATCATCGTAAAGCCATCATTTTTTCGCAGCATCACAAATGGATTCCAGATTACCCGATTCATCTTCATAACGTACACACCCTTCAATCATCCCCGGGAAATCCCCATGGTCCTTCCAAACCAATTCATAGGATTTTTTTTTGTAAATGATTTCCTGACCAACTGCTTGTATCTCCCCATCCATGAACGCCGTCAATCTTTCATATAATAAATGGTGGGCTTCTGTCCTTACGGCAATATCTTTCCGATCCATCAATAACTCTTCAAGAATGGGTAAAATGGCAAGGACCAGGAATATACAAACGGCAAATGCGGCTATCAGCTCAAGGTAGACGTAACCTTTACAATTTCTCAATCCTGAACCTCCCTTTACCGATATTGAGGATCAGCTTGTACTTTCCCTTTGAGGTGTCAATCATAATCGTTCCGGCTTTTGAAGCATTTCCATACTGATTAAAATGAAAGCTGAACCCCAAAGTGCCACTTAAAAACTGTATATCCTCTGGAATGATTCTTTCTAAAACGATCCCCTCCTTATAAGACGAAACGGTATAAACCTTTTTGGTATTATCAATATGGAGGTAAATCAAGCTCTCATGACTGATGGCATACTGTTGTGCATAGAAAAGATCTTCATGGAATTGAGAAAGGAATAGCCTATTTTCCATTCCTTTGGTGAAGCTAGGATATAGATTAGGACCGACGGAAATCAGGAGTACAAAAATAACGAGAACAATGAGGGTTTCAGATAGTGTATACCCCCCATTGGAATGCCGTATATTCACTTCTCTCCTACTCAACGACCGTTATCTTTCCTTTACTATCCAAACTAATATCATCCCCATTAGGACAAGATGTCTGTTTGAGATAGCCTTGACTTTCCAACTCACCAATACTTCCGGGCAGTTTAGCATTGTCGATCTCATAAGCCTGTACCTGCGCTTGGGCCATCTTCACGAATGCTTCACATCCTTTAGACTGAATCGTAGATTGGTTCTTCGTGATATTGGGGATCGTTATAATCAATAGGATGGATATTACCAATAAAACAATAAGCATTTCAATTAATGTAAAACCACGTTCATTCATCACTTTCTTCAACATATCATCATGCTCCTGAAACCATCTGAATACCAGATGACCTTCGAGCATTTTCACCTCCGGAATACAAAAATGAAATCCTATATACCTTCGAGCAGTGAGAACATCGGCAGCAAAACTGCCAAATAAATGGATACAATCAAAAGACCTATAAGTGAGAACATAAGAGGCTGAATGATTTTCAAGATTGCATTCATTCTCTCTTCAATTTTCTCCAGTAAAAAACGACTGTAATGAAGCAGCTCCGCATCAAGTCTGCCGTATTTTTGACCATTTGCAGCGACCACCGGTAAATTCCCATCAAAATATGGGAGCTCCCGAAAAATCATTTCAAGTGATCTGCCCTCGATCAAATCATCCTTAATGATATTGCATAGTTTTTGGTAAAAAGGCTGCTGTTGATTTATCGAGAATAATTTGATGCTATCGTTTATCGATAGCCCTCCGGAAAGTAAGCCACTGAATTGGCTAGCAAAAAAATAAGTTTCGTATAATTTGATGAAGGTCCCGAATATCGGAATTCTCATCAAAATCCTTCGCTGCCTTAATGGGCACAATCCGTTAAACCAAAATCGTTTGAGTATATACAAGAATAGGAGCAATCCGAGTAAAAAGAAGGGGAGTGCTGGAAGAATGAATGTGGAGGCTGCCATTAATTTTAAGAGTGTGTGCTGATCGACATCCATCGTGAAATAGATTGTCTGGAATTTGGGTAGGAGAACACTCTGAAGAATATAAAAAACAATGCTTACAAAAAAGACTAAGAATACGGGATACACCATTAACTTTTTTACTTTATCCATATCCTCGGTTCTTTTCTTCCAATATCGCCCTCCTTCTTTCAACGCCCGTTCCAGGTCGCCATATTGTTCTCCATAAAATATATAACTTACAAGCTGCGGATGAAAACCAAGATGGGTCAGCACCATGTGCAACGGGTAACCGTTCCTTAAATCGGCTTTAGCCTGAGTGAAGTCTTCCGCTTTCTTCTTTGATTCCTGAAACTCAAGAAAATGTAAAGCGTCCGCCAAAGGATAACCATGATTCAATAATTCACCTAGCTTCGAAATAAAGACCGCCTGCTCTTTTACCTTCCATTTACTTTTTGGTTTCATCGTATACCAGCCGTTCATATTCCCCGGAATCCACATAGCCCATCGCAACCGCTTTTCCGATTTCATCCTTCAATTGGCGGTAGCTGACCGTTGCCTTTCCTTTTTCATCTCCCATTATCCGGAGAACCTCAGCCAGGCTTTTTCCATATAGCAATTCATATACACTTGCCCTTTTATTCCTGGCAGTCATTTTGCAAGCTAAATCACAGTCCCCTTTACATGGAAGACATCGCAATTCAACCAGCCGCTGTGCTGTCACGCCAATCAAACTCTGTTCAACCTCAAGCAGGCTGACACCAAATTCCAGTAACCTGGAGATGGCGCCCTGGGCGTCCCTGGTATGCATGGTTGTAAGTATCAAATGACCGGTCAATGCGGCACGCACTGCGATTTTGGCGGTTTCTGCATCTCTGACTTCCCCAACCATGATCACGTCAGGGTCATGCCTCAGAACAGCTTTTAGACCGACAGAATACGTAACGCCCGCCTTTTCATTGATTTGGACTTGCAATACCTTTTCGGATACATTTTCAATGGGATCTTCAAGTGTAATAATATTTCGATTGATCATCTCATGGGCATGGTGAAGCAGGGAATATAGTGTCGTGGTTTTTCCACTGCCAGTCGGGCCGGTAAATATGAGCATGCCATGGGAATGCTTCAGGAGAGCAATCAATTTTTGAACGGTGCTTGGAAATAAGGATAACTGTTCTAGAGGAAGGATATTCTGTTGGGGTATTAAGCGGATGACCAAACTTTCGAGATGGGCAGTGGGTAAAGTGGAAAGGCGGAGTCCGACCACCTGGTTGGCCAAATTGATGGTGATGGCACCACTCTGGGGCCTCCTTTTCTCCCCTATATCCATCGAGGCAAGGAACTTCAAATGAGCGATCAGCCTCTCTGCTTCAAAGAATGATAATGTTTCCTTTGGAACAAGCTTATTGTCTATCCTGAATTGGATGAGAGGTCCCTCCTTGCGAAAAAAAATGTGGATATCCGATGCCGATTCCTGTACAGCACGGGTCAGTATTTTTTCTGCGGTCTTTTCAATCGATATCAATTCATTCATCACCTCCTATGATTCTTGTTGTATGGATTCGACAATCCACGACAAATTCCTGCTTCAGAAAAAAAAAATTCCCGAAAGAAATTTCGAGAATCATCTCACATGCTCATTTTCAAATCAAGCCTTTTGGAAACCAAATTTCTTAATGCGTCTACATTATGACCAATCACCAGTTTTTGCCCGTCTATGAGAATGGGCCTTCTTAATAACTTCGGTTCTTTTGTTAATAATTGGATTACATCAGATAGCATCATTTCGTCAATATTAACTTGTAAGTCTTTGTATGCTTCACTTCTTGTTGCTAAGACTTCATCAAGCCCTTCAGATGTCAATTCAAGAATTCTTTTTAACTCTGCTACAGTTGGAGTCTCTCTGAATAAATGTCGCTCATCGAAGGAAACTTGATTGGCCCTTAACCATTTTTTTGTTTTGCGGCAAGATGTACAACTTGGATACGAAAAGAAAGTTAACTGTGCCATACTAATCACTCCCCGTTCACATTTTGTATACATTAATAATCTATATAATAATTGTATAATATTTGTACAATTATTGTATATATTTTTGCTTATTAAGCCGCTTTATTTGTGAACATTTTTTAAACTAAAAGGAGTTTGCCCTTTCTCTTATTCCATTTTTTTCAGCCTGCATTATAATGGACATAGTTAAACTATGGAAACAGGAGGGTGTAATGGAACAAACGTTAAAAATAACAAACGTGTTAGCTGATCCCACCAGATATTATATATATCAGCATATTGTGAACAAGCATGGTGATGTATCGGTACAGCAAATCGCCGATTCTTTTAACATCCATCCAAATGTTGCCCGTCTGCATTTGTCAAAACTTGAGGATATCGATATGTTGACCTCGGATGCCCGAAAGACGGGGAAAGGCGGTCGTCCCAGCAGACTTTATCGATTATCTGATAAAGTCATTCAACTTCATTTTCCATATAGGAACTATCAGCTGCTTTCAAGGATTGCCATCCAGACGATGATGACATTAGGGGAACAAGGAAAACAGGCACTTTATGAAACGGGAAAAGTATTCGGGGAGGAATTGATCAATCAGCAACTAGCCCTGAATTCGACATCGATCGATCGACTTGGTTTTGGGGAAAAGGTCAATATGCTTAAAAATGCGGCTACGATCGCAGGGTTATCTCCTGAAATACAAGCAAGCGAAGAAGAAAATAAAATATACTTCCGTATCTTCAATTGCCCGTTTAAGGAAGTTGCTGAAGTGGAGCCAAGAACAATCTGCTCCATGCACAATTCATTTTTAGAAGGTATGTTCGAAGCCTTGTTTGAGAATGTCAATATTGTGGAAATAGAAAATATGATGTCCAATTGTGCAACATGCTCATACCAGGCTTCGGTTCTCACATAGAAACAAAAGGCATCCTTTACATTACCTTACAATTTCATTTATAATTATTTAGAATGTACACGTCTAGACATAAGGAGGGATTCGGGTGGAACGCATGTTCAGAGTATGTGGATTTTGGACAGGAATTATGGCAATTTTCTTTTATCTTGGCCATATGCATCAAACGTCTTTGCTTTTCTTTGCACAAACGATCTTTTTTGTACTTTTAAGTTATTTGAAATTATCTGAGCGCATGTATATTTATGTTTTCGGCGCCTATCTTACCGTTTTCTTTGCAGGATTTTCCTACTGGAGCGTATTTATGATGACTCCGGGTACTGCGCATTAAGAACAAGCAATATTACATAACCCATGAATTTTTATTCATGGGTTTTTACTTGTCACCATTCAGGAAAGATCCTCACATCTTCTGCTAAATTCTTCGATTGAAGCAGCACTTTGAAATGTTCACTAAATCCCCCTGGAACAATTAGCCCCCGAATTGCACGATTACGCTTTGCCGTTTTCGAGAATGGATCAGTTCCTTGATGGTCCTTCAATTCCTCTAGTATCCCTGCTTTAAGCAAGAATTCATTTTGAAGGAATAGCCCCTGATTGGAAAGTTCCTTCCTTTTTCCAATCTCGATTAATGTGTCAAAATGGATATGTGTCGTCAAATCCATATCACCAGGATACATAAGCGCATCTTTAATCATTTGATGCTGATAATAGCCCCTCAAGCTCCCTTGAAGATGTGCTGGCTCCTTCCATTCCCTTTCGGTATAGCCATAATCAATCGTAAGGAGAATACCCGATTCGATACAGGAAACGATCTTCTCATATTCACGGACCATTTTTAGCGGAACTTCATATCGTTGTTTTTCATTTAAGGTGATATTTCGTTCTGTAAGGTAAGATAGAATGTCAGGGTTGTCCAAAGGTTCCCTCACTTCTACCAAATCGCCTTCCTTTTCAGTGACGAATACCTCTACCAGGGCTCCCTTATACTTTTCAATAACATGTACAGGCAACGCGTCGAAAAGTTCATTTGAAAAGACGATTCCATTTACATTCGTCCATTTTTCTAAACTGGCGGCAGAAACAGCCTGTTTGAACATCCCTATACGTTCTTGCTGAACCTTTCTATGAAATGGACTGCCATCCACAAGGATATAAGTCAGAGAGTCCCATATCTGCGGTTCCATTTCTTTTATGAAAACGAGGATGTCATAAGCCAGCTTACCGTCCCCTGCGCCGACCTCGATGATTCTTGGTGAAACTCCGCACCTTTTTATCAAATAAACGAACCACCTGGCCAGTGATCTCCCAAATGCATCCCCAACATTGCCAGACGTATAAAAATCCCCTCTTGAGCCAATTTTCTCTTTTGCGCGTGCATAGTAGCCTATTTTTGGCGTATATAAAACAGCATCCATATAGTCCTGATAGGAAATTCTTTTTTGGGGGCTTCCTGCAACCAATTCCTTCAAGTGATTTTTCAACACAATAGCCTCCGTCTCCATGATCTTCCATCATATTGAAAATTAAACTTTCCTTTTTCTTAATAAAACACATAAATAAGTTTTTTTATCGACAATCATACACGAAAACAAATTTAAGGTTCACAAAATGTTCAATTTTTCATATCAAAGTTCTTAAGAGTGCCACCATAAAAAAATGAATGCTTCCAGCAAATATTAAAATATGCATCTTACTTCAGAGCTGAATCAGAAGAGTCATCCACACAAGGAAGACCCCGGAAATTTCTTTAAGCCTTTTAAAAGTGAGTGTCAAAACGTTTTTTATATTCAGTATAGTTGTGGAAATTACCCATTTCAATATTTTTACATTATAAAGTCTAAAAATAAAACAGGTGCCATATGGCACCTGCAAAAGTCATTATCTCAAAAAGGGATTAGTATTCTTTTCATCCAAAATGGTCGTGACAGGCCCATGACCAGGAAAAACGATAGCATCATCAGAAAGTGTCAGCAGCTTCGTTTCAATGCTATTTAACAGCACTGCCTCGCTTCCGCCTATTAAATCGGTTCTGCCAACGCTTCCTTGGAACAAGACGTCCCCTGAAAAGAGGAGACGTTCTTCCTTCACATAATACGAAACGCTCCCTGGTGAGTGTCCGGGAGTTTCGAATACTTCGAAAGTGAATCCTCCAATAGTGAGCTCCTGCTCATTTGCCAGGATGTGATCGGCAGGCTTCATTCGCATCGGATTTTCAGGGAACCAGTTTTGGGAACCATTCAACGCGGGATCAAGCAGCCACTTGGCCTCTTTTTCATGAATATATGCAGGTATCCCATAATGATCCCGAATAGCATCAAGAGCACCGATATGGTCAAAATGTGCATGTGTCAATAAAATCGCCAAAGGCTTTAAATTTTTTGTTTGTATGTACTGTATGATTTTCTGTGGCTCTTCACCCGGATCGAAAATGATGCAATCCTGTCCATCGGAAACTACATAACAATTCGTTTGCAGCGGGCCTAGAGGAATTTGTTTCCATTTCATTTCCATCAACTCCAATATGATTTTCTATCTTCATCTTACACTAATTAAGCTGCTAATGTTAATCCAGTTTACTCAAGTCATAGAAGTGTCATCTATTAAACCTCGACAAATAATTGAAAAAATATTAAGATATTAACAAATGCAATCTTTTCTACATATTTTTGGTAGTTGCTTTATTCTCTGGGTATATTATTAGGGATTAGTTATTCATTACGTAAAAAGGGGGTTTTGACATGATATTAATGGTTGTTTTCGGACTTGTGGCTATATTAGGAGTAGCAGCTGTGTTTACCTCATTAAAAAAGAGAAACTTCTTAGGATTCATTTTTGCAGCCGGCAGTGCAGTAGTGTTTGGCTGGTTCACTGTCATGACTGTCATCAACAGCGGTTTTCCTGTTGCCCATTGAAGAAAAAAGCTCGCCATCCGGCGAGCTTTTGTTTTAGGTCATCATGTTTGTTTGAACAATCTTTGTATTTGATGGGTTTTCATATCAATGATTTTCTCAAATTGATATCCATATAAGCAGAAGTTGCCATCAAGCGAACAGCTTAATGGTTCATTTTCCATGTCCTTCATCAATTCTTCTTGTGTGCCTTTTTCCCAATTTAATTTAGTTAAGGTAAACCTTCCCTCATATTGGTCCGCATCTTTTGATTCATTAGGAATGAACGTTATGAATTCCTTATTTTTTTCAATGAAATCATAGGATGGAATCACCCAATCTGAAAAGCTTTTCAATAGCGGCACGGAAAAAGAGTGGATCGGCTTGTTTGTAGAATCATAAAATGCATATGTACCCCGATCTTGTTTTTCTGTCTCCACTTGAATTGTCATCAGCGCTTGTTTTATCTTTTTAAAGTGAATGACATCGAGCATAAGACTGTCCGCTCCATCCTCATTCAGCGCTTTTCTTTCTAGGGGAGCGGTCAAAGCAGGTTCTTCCTTGTCCCAATCCAGAAACATCAATTCATTTTCACTTGCCCATTGAGCAAAGGGCTGCGGAAAGTCCAGAGTTTCCATAGTTTGTTCATCTGGATTCAATACATAACTGCTGTATGTCCAATCTTCATAAAAACTCGATACAAACAACTGGCCATCTTTAAATGAATTCCACTCATAAGCTAATTCATAGGCTGGGATCGCCACGGAATACAATGGATTTCCCGTTTTATCGAGTATTGTGATTGATGCTTTATCCGAAGAGGTGAAGGACGATAACAAGATATGCTTACCAGACGGACTGATCGATACTTCAGAAAACGCAAAAGCCGGCTGATAGAAAACGGAAGTATCATTCGTTTCCAAATTCCATGCCATCAACTGGGATAATTCATTACCATCCCGCTTCACAGAATATAAAATGGTTTTTGAATCCAGCCATCCAAAAATGGCTTCGATTTTTTCCGTTTCTGCAGTCGGGACCTTTAAATTGCTTACTGAAGTTTCCAGGTTAGATTGGGAGTGTTCTTTTTCCGTATCATTTACGGGTTTACTAAGGTCCTTGGAAGGCTCACAAGCCGAGATAAGAAGGATAGTGGAGATAAATAATGGGACGAAACACAACATCTTACAAATGGAAAGCCGCATACAAAGTGCTGCTTTGGATACTTTAATCTCCACACACCTCCCACTTCAAAACTAAAACGCCTGGCATATGTGAGCGAGACATTAGAAAGAGAGTAAGGACAGACCAATCGAATCCTTACTCTCTTTCATTATAAAGTAAAAAAGAGAAAATGTGGCGGATAATGATCTTATATTTTTTTGGAAGTATATTCCTTAGGGGGATGCATCACATATATAGGCCTGCCATCAAAATCTTGACAGAATCTTCATATATACCAGGCAAATGGGATAGCGGAAGCGGATTGATGCCCTTTCCCAGTTCGATTGTGAATCCGCCGCGTTTAAATTCCTGAATGAACCAATCTTTATACCCGGCATGGCTGTCAACATATTGTACGGCCCGATATCCGCTGCGCTCCTCGAACTCCTTCGCAACATTCGCTGCCTGTTCAGGTTCATGGCCCTCATATCCCCAATAGAATTCTTTTCCCTGGGTGTGAAGTGCAAGCACTCTTTCAAAATTCCGTCTTATTGCCAGCTCCTTCATGGCCAATGCTTCTGGTTCTGATAGCGCGGTCTCTCCTGGAAAATCCCTCGGAGCAGGGGCTTTTGGAATCTTTCTGCGCTTTTCAATCTCCCAATTGGCAGGATATTGATTATTCAGGTCTACACCGCGGATATTGGCTTTCCAAGCATAAAAAGCAGGATTACCATTATTTATTTTTAAAACATCAACCTTCCCCTCAGCCGCCTCCTCCCCCTTTAGGACAAGATCGACTCCATCCGGATTCACCATTGGAACCATCGAAATGGTCATATCCCGATAGAAGGGCATACAATCCATTCCACATAGTGTACGATCATTCGTTACCGCCAGCAGAAAATCGTTCAGCCATTTCATCAAAACAGCCGTAGTGATCCATTCATTAGCATGGAATGAACCGTTATAATGTATGATCTTTTCACCTTGACCGATTCTTACCTCAAGTAGTTCTTTTCCCAATACACTCCTCCCGATCGATTCAACCTTAATAAAGGGGTAATGAAAAGATAGAATATCAAGATCGTCAAGAAGTGATTGATATTCATAGGGCTTGTCGGTGACAATCATGGGATTCATCACCCGGACGGGTACGGAAAAAGGTTTTTGTCCATCTTGATTCAATAATATTATCCCATCGATGGGCAGGTGATATTGTAAAGCGATTTCGGCAAAATCGATATCTAACCGGGACTCTTCCTGAACAATGTACCCAGGTATCTGTACTTCCATGCCATTTGGCAAAACCCCGCCAGTAATGGCAGGATTGGCATCCTCAATCAAAACCCGAGGAATTTGAAACAATTGACTGTAATATGCCAAATCATCCCCGCCTCTGCTCACAACTTTCATTCAGCCTCCGCCCCTTTCATTGTTTTATCTTTATGAAGCGAAAAACAGAAAGATGTTCAGGAAGTCTCACGTGTTTCATAATTGTAATGCTACTGATTCTCCTGAAAAAACAAAAAACCTGGATTGCGCCAGGTTTCCTTTTTCAACGTTGCTCATAAAATCGGAGCAAATCCCCATAAATGATTTTGTCGGAGTACTCAAGCTCCTGCTTAGCCTTATCCAAATACTTTTCACATGAATCCTTTGCAGTCGCCGCTCCGGTTTTTTTATCATAACAGGTATCCATCGTATAGAGATAATCCTTTGTGATGAAACTGCTATCGCGAAGAACGGTGAATTCTAATTTCTCTTCAGAAAAAAGATCTTTGCCGAATTCGATATAATCATCATTTTCAATCCCCAATAAATGAAGGAGAGTCGGCCTTACATCAATTTGGCCGGAAACGGTGGAAATCGTTTTCCCCTCCTGCCCAGGGACATGTATGATGAGCGGGACACGCTGAAGTTGGATGGATTCGAAAGGCGTGATTTCCTTCCCAAGGAACTGGCCCATGGCAGAGTTGTGATTTTCCGAAATTCCATAATGGTCACCATATAGCACAATAATGGAATCCTCATATAATCCATCACGTTTCAAATCACCGATAAATTGTTCCAAGGCTTCGTCTGTATAACGTACGGTCGGAAAATACTGATTCAATGTTTTGGAATTCGAATCGTATGGTTCCAATGTCCGGTCTTCTTCATTCAAAGTGAATGGAAAATGATTGGTTAACGTTATGAACTTGGCATAAAAAGGCTCAGGCAACTGCTTCAAGTGAGAGATTGATTGCTTGAAGAACGATTTATCATTCAAACCCCAATTGATGGAATTCCCTTCAGAGACTTTGTATTCATCACTATCATAAAACCGTTGGTACCCAAGAGAACCGTACATTATGTCACGATTCCAAAAGCTTTTATTATTGGCATGGAAGGAAGCCGTATTGTAACCTTTTTCCGTTAAGATTTCGGGGGTGGCTTTGTATTCATTTTGGGCATGAGTGAAAAATACTGCACCCCTACCTAAAGGATAGAGGGAATTCTCAATAATGAATTCTGAATCGGATGTTTTCCCCTGGCCAGTTTGGTGATAAAGGTTATTGAAATAATAGCTCTCTTTAATGAATTGGTTCAGAAAAGGAGTGATTTCTTCACCGTTGACAGTTTTATTGATGACAAAGCTTTGAGTGGATTCCAATGATACTAGGATCACATTTTTGCCTTTTGCCAGACCATAAAGGTCATCATTAACCTCTTTTTGATTCGCACGGACGTAATTTTCAATTTCCGACAATTCACTGCCATCCGCAAGGGCACGTTGAGCTGATGATTTCGTCTGTAATATTGCATCATAAAGGTGATAATGGTACGTACCGATATTCTTAACGAGGATTTCACGGTCAAACGTTCTTGTCAGGAGTTCAGGACGCGCCGCTTCCGCTAAAGCTAAGTTAAAAAATGTCACTCCCAAAGCCATTAACAAAAAGAATTTACGGTCCTGGGGATTGTATCGACATTCATGGAATGTTTTTGGTTTGTATTTCAGCAGAAGCATCAAGACCAGAATATCGGTAAAATACAAAAGGTCACTCGGATTGATCAATTCATGTACACTGCTTCCAAGGTCGTTCATATTGCTCGTTTGAAAAAGAACGGGAATGGTTAAAAAGTCATTGAAAAAGCGAAAAAAAACAAGGTTGGCAAAAAGGACGAAGGTGATGAAAAAACTCATGATCAATAAGTATGCTGTCCTTTTATTTTCTTTTAAAAATATATTCACGCCAAGAGTAAGTAAGAGGAAACTGACAGGATTGATGAATAGTATGAACTCCTGGATCCAATTATCAATATCTATCTCAAAACTTGTTTTATAAGCAATATATGTTTTAAGCCAAAGTGAAATCAATACGACCCAAAACAATGAATATCCCTGTTTTTTGAAGACCCTTTTCAATCCTGGTCCCTCCTCATCGAAAAAGCGCTGGAGCGATGATGCAGAGCGCCTCAATCATGGGTCATGGTTCTCCCCCTATGCAAAAGCAGGAACGATTGCCCCCGCCCCTCAAAAGGGGGGTATTTTTTGAAGATTCCATCTTTTTTTCTTATAACCCTGTTTGCCACAGGGCAGCAAGGGATCACGTATTCAGTTGGCTTTTAATGAGCCAGGCTGCACCTATTACCCCTGCATCATTGCCCAGTGTGGCCAGGCTGATTTTCGTTGATTTACTAACCCGTTTGAATGCATACTTTCCGAAGGCAGAACGGACAGGATCAAGCAAAATGTCTCCCGCTTGCGAAACGCCCCCACCAATGACGATTTTATCTGGATTCATGACATTCCCAACATGTGATAGTGCCAGCCCCAAATAATTGCCTACCTTATTTACGACAGCTTTGGACAAAGGATCACCTTCTGCAGCGCATTGGAATAACAGTTTGGAAGTAACCGCATTTCCCTCTTCGACTTTCTGCTGAAGCATTGACTGTTCATCGGCGGTATTCAAGGCCTCTAAAGCCATACGGACAATTCCCGTTGCCGAAGCAACCGTTTCCAAACAACCAGTCTTACCGCAATTGCATGGTGCGCCTCCGTCCGTTACGACCGTTATATGCCCTATTTCACCAGCAGCCCCACTGGTACCATGGACAATTTGCCCATTATGGATGATCCCGCCGCCTACACCCGTTCCTAGAGTTACACAAACGAGGTCTTTAGCGCCATTACCGGCACCTTTCCACATTTCTCCCAAAGCTGCCATATTGGCATCATTATCGATCACAGCCGGAAGAGATGTCTCCACCTCCAATAAATCTTTTAAAGGATAGTCCTTCCAGCCTAGATTGACGGCTTCATATATGGAACCGTTAACAAATTTCACAGGCCCGGGAGCACCCATCCCTATCCCTACTATCTTACTCTTCGGTTCATTAAGTTCCACGAGCTTCGCATCAATTGCTTTGGCTATGTTAATCGTAATGAATTTTCCCTTTTCGGAGATGTCTGTGCTGATTTCCCATTTATGAATAATCTCTCCGTATAAATTGATCAGAGCCAGTTTGGTAGTTGTACCGCCTAAATCCACACCCATCAGCCACTTTTCCATCATTCTCACCTTTTTTATCAATTTTTTTTCTGTTTTTCCCTTTCAAGAGACAATTGCTGCCTAATTAAAAGAATCGCCATTTGATAATCTTTCGTATCCATCATCTGCATACGGTGGATTTCTCTTATTTCGGCTTCCATCAGTTCAAGCTCGGCTAAGCGATCACCAATATAGATAAATGTACCAAATCTTTTCAAGTATTGTTGAAGATCATAATATGTTTTCATTGTAAACCTCTTTACTCTTTTCTATAGGAAAAGTATATCGAATCCGCCTCTTTGTAACAAGCGCCCATTTCCCCTCATACATGTCCAATTATATTCATATGATGAAATATCAAGAATGTGGACTCTTTCGATTTGATTTAACAGCTTAATGTTTTTAATGCATTCATCACGCGTGAAAACGGAGGGGAAAAATGAAAGTACAATTGAAGTATACCGTCTTTTTGGTTTTAACCACCATTTTTGTCATCCTTTATTTATCAAATCATAAACAGACAGAGGAAACCATCATTTTTTTTCCCATCGATTCCTCGCTCCATTTTGAACATGCCTCCACCCATCTGACACCGAAGGGTACCGGGGATTCCACCTATACCATCACTTGGAGGGTGGAGTCTTCTTTGGACCAGCCTGCTTACTTACGTCAGGACGTATCGCTTTTATACAAAAATGGAAAATTGGCAGGAGCTTTAAAAAATTGGCGCCAAAATAAACAAGAACTCTCTCAAAAAGCGAAATCTAAAGAATCTGAGAGCGGGCGTTATGAAGCGGTAACGTTTCATTATGCCGAGGTTCATCCGAGTGACACAATTTTCACCAGTGCCCAGCAGCTCAGTAAAGATAAACTCTATACAGTAACGACACCGGCTTTTCAATTTTTCCACCGTCCCCTTTCAGAAGAACAGGTTCAGTGGAAAAAAACGCTGGACGGCTTGACAGATCAAACGGTTCGAAATGGTTTGGAGAAAGCTGGTCAAGCTTTTCAGGTTAATCTGGAACAATACAATATCATCTCTTTAACAGATCTGCCCTCAAAGAAAAATCAATGGCTTGCTGCCTTCCCCCAATTCAAACGGGAGGAAATTGTGGGGAAACTATGGGAAGGACTTTACAAAAATTATGTGTTGGGAATAAAAAAGGAGGATGGAACCACTGTGAGTCCACAAGGTAGCACCACCCCCCTATTGCTTATGGCAAAGAATCAAAGTGAAATACTTGTCTTGTTTACCCTGAAAGACGGTACCCCAATCATGTTGCGTCAAAAGTTATAGTTGCTTTTCAATTTCCGCCAGCAGTTTAGTGTATGACTTATTATCCGGGGCAAGCTCAATAGCCTTATCAGCTTGCTCCTTAGCTTGATTGAATGATTCGAGATTCATGTAGACTAAGGCAAGATTGTAATGGGCTTCATGCAAATCTGGATTACTTTCAATCGCTTTTTCATAATAATCCCTAGCTTTGTATATGTCCTTTTTATCAAAAGATAAATTTCCCAGCATAAAAAGCGATAGCGGTGCTTCAGGGTTTGCATCCACATAATTGAATAGCATCTCTTCCGCTTTGTCCTCTTCATCATCATCTATATACTTTTGGGCCATCATGGCCATGGTATTATCATCGATAGCTGCACTTTCCTGATGATTAAAACCAAATTGCAGCAGGGCATAGGTCAGTATTACCGTTCCTATCAGAAAAGCCAGCTGCCGAAAGATATTCTTAGATTTTGGCAGATGGACCACTCCAGCAGCCAAGAACCCTCCGATCAAACCTCCGATATGCCCTGCATTATCAATTCCCGAAACGGTGAAACCATATATTAAGTTAATGATGATCAATACGATTACCGATGAGCCCATCGAGCGCATGAATAATTTCGGATAGACGATGCCAAAGTACAAAAGTGCCCCAAAACAGCCAAAAATGGCTCCACTCGCTCCTGCGGAAAGATTCGGGGTCATGATGAAGCTGCCTAGAGTTCCAGCGAAACCAGCGAATATATAGATGATAAGGAACCTGGCATTACCGTAAATCCTTTCAACTTCAGCACCGATTAAATACAACGAAAATGTATTCATCAGTAAATGAATGAACCCGATATGGACGATCATCGGTGTAAAGAACCGCCACCATTCCCCTTGTATGATATAAGGGGAAAATTTAGCTCCAAACTCGATCAAAGTTTTGGAATTGGTGCTGCCCCCATTAAACTCCATCAAGATGAACACAGCTATTTGTATCGCCATTAATATATATGTAAAGAACGGCTTATTGGCATTTTGAAAAACCTTCTGCTCTGCCTTAGCCTTTTTGACTGACTCCGAGATGGCGGCCTTCTTTACTGCGAGGACCTTTTCCTCATCTATTTCATTTTCTTCAAGAATTTGAATTGAGAGTGTCTTTTTCAAAACAAGTTCAAGGTTTTGCAACGAATCATGAAAGTTTTCACACGTTAAAAGAAACGTGTTAACATTCGTTTTTTTAAAGGAAGCCACCCGTGAACTAAAGTCATGATCATCCACCGGGGCGAATTTACTAACATAGATACTTAATATGTTTATGGGCTTCTTGTATAATTTCCTTCTGATCCTTTCCCCATTCTGCAATGTTCGGTCGATATCGCGTTTCAGCCAATTAGCCCAATCCAAATCATGTCGAATGAGTCTTATGACTGGAAACTCCTTATTCTTATCGCTCTCAAGCCAAATCTCCTGATGGTTTTCCGTGACAGTGATCATTCGATAATCATAATGGGCAGACAACTCCCTTATGGTTTCCCAAAACAAATAATCCTCTTTAAATCCCAATGCCTTCCCCACTTTCCAATGAAACTTAAGCTTCTAAAATTCCTGTTTCTTTAATTAAAACTATAGACGAAATCATGTAAAAAGTAAAAAAGGAGACTGTTTAAAATCCACTCTCCCCTATCCTTATAAATTAAAAAGGAACCCCTGATCAGGTTCCTTTTTAAGATGCCGGCATCCTCATTTGGTCTGAGTGAACATGCTTTGCATCATTTTATCCCTGAACATTGGCATATCCAAGGATTTAGTCACTAGAAATCTTCTCAGTATGCCGTTGGACAGCGCAACATTTATCAGGCGGTACCTGTTTTGGTAACCTGCATAAACAACTAAACCAACCAAGAAGATTTGAACAATTAATCGAAGCATAACAATCCCTCCTATCAATAGTTTGATACAGGACAGGATTTTTATGAGCTAAAAGTGATAATTAATAAACTTCTTCTTAATGGGCGTACGTGCGTATAACCCTGGATGGGGTAATTAGTTTGCCGACCGCTATATCATGTACCTCTATCGGGAGTTCATCCATTAATTGAAGCTCGTATGTAAGGGCCAATGTATCTCCCCGGTAATAGGATAGGAAACGGTCATAATAGCCCCCTCCAAAGCCTAGGCGATACCCTTCCTTGGTAAAAGCAAGACCGGGTACGATCAATGCATCCAATTCCTCTTTGCGAGCCTTGGCTGTATCAGCCACTGGTTCTAGCAATCCGTAATAAACAGACTCCAGCTGATTGAAGGACGAAATTTTTTTGAATTCCATTGTCTTTTTTTCAGGATCACATTTTGGAACAGCCACTTCTTTTCCTTCACTCCATGCTTGTTCGATGATCCGTACCGTTGGAACTTCAGGCGGGATGGAGATGGTGATGCCAATTGTTTCAGCTTTTTTCCATTCCTCCAGCGAAAATAAGTTTTCAGCGATTCTGTTCGATAGTTCTTCATGTTCTTCTCTAGTCAGCTCCATTAAACGGGACCTAACTTCTTGACGGAGCTTATTCTTGTTTTCTCTCATCTCTTCCGACTCCTTTAGTCTACTTCTATCATTATCTCATAATATTTGTTCATTTCCGAAAATACCGTGTCGGAAATCGCCGAATCATTAGTCTTTCTGAAAATATTCACTAAAGGAAAGTGAGAAAGAAGGAATTAAAAAAATGAATAAAAAAAACAACAGGAAAAATCCTGTTGCTTACTTTGTTTCACGGTGAGTCGTGCTGCGTTTTTCTCTTGAGCAGTATTTTTTAAGCTCAAGACGGTCTGGATTGTTACGTTTATTTTTTTTAGAAATATAGTTACGGTCTCCACATTCAGTGCAAGCTAATGTAATATTCACGCGCATTGTGTATTTCCCTCCAAACATATTGACATTTTCACATAGGACTTTTCTATAATATCATTATTCAATGCGAATTGCTAGTATGTTTTTTGGAAATCCAACATTAACTTTTTTGAATTCTTAATTGTTTACGTTTTGCATCGTCAGGAGGAGCTGATTATTTATAACTTTCGCTTCTTCTTTCGTTTCAGCATGAATGACCCAAGCCACAGCTTCCACACATTCTTTCGGTAAGATTTCCGTCTCTAACGTAAACACGCTGGTAACTTCCCCTTTGGCGAGCGGTGAATAAGCCAGGAGTCCTTCTTTCAATGATTTGAAGCATCCCTCTTGATAAAGGCTTCCCTTACCTTGGATGCAATATTGAGAGATGCTTTTTCCTTTCACCAATCCACCCAATAAGGCAATCGATTGAGGGGCTACATGTAAGATCGCCCGTTCATTCGGGCTGTAAAAGGCTACTGCCTGCCTTTCGAAAGCGTTTTCATAGTGAAAAAACACTTTAGGGCGCTTAGTCTCGAATGAGGTATTCCTAATCGTGAACTTCGAAAAGGTCACCTTCCCTTGGGTATATGTTTGTGAAAGTGTCCGGATTTCTCCATTAGGATGACTCATCATATCTTCCTCAGGATACCAATCAAAACTCTCATCCATCCATAGCCCAGCCTTTAGTCCCTTACGAAATATATCCTGGTTGTCCTGCGGCATATACGCGAATAGCGAATTCATAATAATCATCCCTTCCCCTTTATTTATCCTTATATAACTTATCGTTAGGCGCTGACAGTGAAACAATCCACTTTAGAATCTGCACACCATTTTCTTATAGGCCGACCAATTTTTAACTATTCAAAATATTTTGTTTTTTCGATTTATTCTATCTTTATGTTAGCACTGAATTGGCTGATGGACAATAAACACTTTTTGTCGAATTTTATGTATGTTATCTCCCAAAGGTTTTTTTCCCATTTTAATACCTAATTTTTTTTCTTCAACGACGGTCATAAGGCTTTTCGACAATATTTTAAAAAAAACAGACAATAAATGAAATATACGGCCCACTTTGAATATGAAAATCTCCAATTTTTTAAAAATATGTGTAAAATATAAGTATATTGTCGAAATTTATCTTTTGAGGTGAAAACATGGAAACACTTATCATCCTCCTTTTTTCATTAGCGATCGTCCTTCTCATCATTTCCTTTTTCGGTAAAGATAAAGTTACCAAATTAGAAGAAGATTTAGAACAGATGACACTAACGTATATGCAGGATATCTACCAATTAAAGATGAAGGTGAAGATTCTTGAAGAGGAATTCGTTATCCAGGACGCCCCTGTTCCCCCTGTAAAGAATAAATCAACTGTCAATTCCAATGATATTGAACCTATTCATGAAATTCTAAAAAGCCAGGTTCTGTCTTTATATAGTCAAGGTCTTTCTTTGGACCAGATCGCTAGTCAATCCTCGTTAACGAAAGAACAAACCATTTCAGTGATCGAGCAGCAAAGAGTGCGGGGTGAATGAAAATGAACAAAGCAAGACTGCAAGGTCTTTCCGCCGGTATCATTTTTACCACAACAATCTTTGCTGGCTTTTATTATGGCACCGGATTATTCGAAGGCGCCACTCCTACTGCGGAGGAAGCTAAAAAGACCGTCCAACCAATGGAACCGGATAAGGATTCAATGGAGAAACAGGCTTCAAAAAAAAATCCCTCCATCGTCACCTATACAATTAAAGTGAATACGAATATGACCACAACCGAAATTGCCGGTAGCCTTTCGAAGGAAAAAGTCATCGATGATGCTGCTGAATTTGAAGCTTACATGAATGACCATGATTTCTCAAAAAAAATACAAATCGGCGAGTTTGTTGTTACGAATAATATGACATATAGACAATTGGCCAATACTTTGACCCATTAATGAATAAGAGAGACTTTTAAATGGACCATGTCCGAGAAAAAGCCTCTCTTTTTTCAATTAGGATGGGTTCATTCATTCCTGCTGATATATCTCCCTCTTACCAGGAAGTAAATATTCTCTGCGATATTCGTTGTATGGTCCGCTGTCCTTTCCAAATATCGAGCAATTAAGGAAAGCTGTGTAACCTGCTGAAGGTTTTTTTCTTCTGAAAGGCGAAGGAGACTTCGAATCATATCTCCATAAAAGCGATCAACCTCATCATCCATTTCAATGATTTCTCTTGAAAGAACAACATCTTCCTTCTCAAATGCTTCTATTGAAAGTTGAATCATCTTTAATGTAATATCATGCATCTGCTTTAATGGTGTTAAAGGCAGAATAAATGGCTGGTCACCGATTCGGATGGCTGATTTAGCGATATTCACACCAAAGTCCGCCATCCTTTCAATATCCGAAGCAATTTTTATTGCAGCAATGATACGCCTTAAATCAATCGCAACCGGCTGCTGCTTAGCAATCAGTAAAATCGCAAAGTCATTAATTTCCTCTTCCAGTAAATCAGCTATTGTATCATCATCAATAACTTCAAGAGCCTCTTCAACATTCTTGTTTTCCAGTGCGGCATATGATTTCGATATCGCACCTGAAGCTAAATTAGCCAACTTCACTATTTTCTCTTGCAATTCTTTTAATTGAAGCTCAAAATTTTCACGAACAACCATTATCGCATCTCCTTTTCATTAGCCAAAACGTCCGGTAATATAATCTTCTGTTCTCTTATCATTCGGGTTCGAAAAGATGGTGTTAGTGTCGGAATACTCGATGACTTCCCCATTTAAGAAGAAGGCCGTTTTATCAGAGATACGAGCTGCCTGCTGCATATTGTGGGTAACGATGATTATACTGAAATCTTTTTTTAGCTCCTGGACTAATTCTTCTATTTTCAAAGTGGATATCGGATCAAGGGCAGAAGTCGGTTCATCCATTAAAATGACATCTGGTTCAATCGCCAGACAGCGAGCGATACAAAGGCGCTGTTGTTGTCCACCAGAAAGGCCATACGCATTTTCATGCAGACGGTCTTTCACTTCATCCCAAATGGCTGCCCCTTTTAAACTCTTTTCCACGATTTGGTCCAGAATCTTTTTATTTTTGATACCGTGAATTTTTGGTCCGTATATAACATTTTCATAAATTGATTTTGGGAAGGGATTAGGCTTTTGGAAAACCATACCAACCTGTGTCCTTAAATCTTCTACTTTGTAAGACTGATCTAGAATATTACGGTTCCTATATTTAATCTGCCCAGTCGTTTTAACATCTGGAACAAGCTCAATCATCCGGTTTAACGTTTTGATGTAGGTAGATTTCCCACATCCAGATGGCCCGATAATGGCAGTCACTTCATTTTGATACATATCTAGGTTAATATTTTTTAAAGCATGGTTTTCACCGTACCATAAATTGAGATCTGACGTTTCATACACCGTTTCCTTTAAGGAAACAGAATCTGCATTTTCTATTCCAACTGTTGGAGCCTTTTCGGGTCCCGTTAATGTCATATTCATTCTTTCCTTCCTCCAATCAGTATCTTTTCTGGAATTTGTTACGGATTATGACAGCTATCGAATTCATTAAAATTAACAGAGCAAGTAAAACGATGATACCTGCAGCCGCAACCTGCTGGAATTCCTCCTGTGGCCGTGATGTCCAGTTATAGATTTGCATCGGTAGTACCGTAAATGTATCCATGACCGATTGCGGTAAAAATGCGATGAACAGCGGGATACCAACTACCACTAATGGTGCCGTTTCCCCAATCGCCCGGGATAAAGCGAGTATTCCACCTGTCAAAATACCAGGTATCGCAGCTGGAAGAACCACTTTCAAAATCGTCTGCCATTTTGTTGCACCCATTCCATAAGAAGCTTCTCTTATATCACGCGGTACAGAACGTATGGCTTCCTGAGCTGCAACAATGATGACTGGCAAGACGAGTAGACTCATCGTCAAACCTGCTGCCAACACGGAGCGATCCAAGGCTAGAGCCCTAACGAAAACCGTCAAACCGAGTAATCCAAATACAATTGACGGAACACCTGCCAGATTGGAAATATTCAACTTTATAAAAGTAGTGATCCAATTCTTTCGTGCATATTCCTCTAAATAGATCGCCGTTCCCACACCGAGAAGAAGGGAAATTGGGGTAACGACGGCCATTAACCATATAGAACCGATAAGAGCTGCCTTTACACCAGCTTCTTCCGGTCTTCTTGAAGCGAAATTCTGGAAGAAATCCAAATTCAAATGACCAATTCCTTGAGTCAATATCCGATAAAATAAGATGGCCAATACCAGAAGACCAAATAAGGTTGCTAAGAAGAATAAGCCTTTACATATCGAGTTAACCGCCAGCCGAGTGGGCATTTTCTTTACAACATGATCTTTGTTTATCAGTTTCATGTTTTAATATTCCTCCCTGAACTTGCGGGAGATGAACTGCGCCAATAAATTCATAATAAGCGTAAAGACGAACAGTGTCATTCCAACCGCATATATGCTGTAGTAAATCGTTGTCCCATACCCTGCGTCTCCAGTACTCACCTGTACGATATAGGCAGTCATCGTTTGAATAGAACTTGTGACGTCCATACTCATACTTGGAGTCGATCCACCTGCGACACTTACGATCATAGTCTCTCCAATTGCTCTGGATAAAGCCAGGACAATTGAAGCAACGATACCAGACATGGCCGCTGGCAATACCACTTTAATCGTCGTTTCCAGCTTCGTAGCACCTAGAGCATACGCACCTTCACGAATCGATTTCGGTACTGAGACAAGTGCATCTTCCGATAAAGAGGCAATCATTGGCATGATCATGATTCCTACCACAATCCCAGGACTTAAGGCATTGAACATGTCAAGGGAAGGAAAAATATCCCGCAATACTGGCGTTACAAAGGTTAAGGCAAAGAAGCCGTAAACGATAGTAGGGATTCCAGCTAAAACTTCTAAAATCGGCTTAATGATTCTCCGTGTTTTCTCTGATGCATATTCACTCAAGAAAATGGCCGTTGCGAGACCTACCGGAACTGCAACTAACGCCGCTATTACCGTTACCTTCAACGTTCCAACAACAAGTGGCATAACCCCATAGGAAGGCGTGGATGCAAAAGGTAACCATTTCTGTCCTGTTAAAAACTCCACGATGGACACTTTATCAAAAAATATAAAAGTTTCAAAAATCAACGTAAGGATTATCCCAATGGTTATAAATACAGAAATCACAGCTGTAAGGAACAACAGCTTAGGAATGATTTTCTCTATATTCCATCTTTTTTTGCTTTTCTTTTCTAAAATCAATCGCTGTACGGAATAGGTGTCTGTTTGTTTCGGTTCCAACATGTATCCTCCATTTCAGACAAGCATATTAAGGGGCTACCCAATCCCTCTATTTATACGAAGAGATTGGGCAGCCTGTTAAACAGATTATTTTTTTAGTTCGTTCAATTTTTCAAGATCCTTCTTGTACTCTTCTTCCGGTAAGCTAACGTACCCTACTTCTTCAGAAAGCTCTCCAGCATTTTCAATGACGAATTGAGTATAATCAGCCACTTGTTCCTTTTCAGCTACACTTTTATTGGATACATATGTGTACAGAGGACGAGACAGTGGTGCATACTCTCCGCTTTTAATCGTTTCATGGGTAGGCTCAACAGCACCCTTACCATTATCGATTGATACAACTTTTAATTTATCCTTATTTTCTGCATAGTAAGCAAATCCGAAGAAACCAATCGCATTTTTGTCACCTTCGACCCCTTGTACAAGAACGTTATCATCTTCAGAAAGAGTCGCATTTTCAACCATTGGTTTTTCCTCTAAAATAACTTCGTTGAAATAATCGTATGTGCCAGAATCAGTTCCCGGAGAGTAAAATTTAATTTCTTCCTTCGGCCATTCCGGACGTATATCAGACCATTTCTTCACTGATCCATTGTCAACCCAAAGCTTTTTTAGTTCGTCAACTGTCATTTTATCGATGAATTCATTATCTTTATTGACAACGATAGAAATACCATCAAACGCAAGCTTCATTTCTGTATACTTAACTCCCTTTTCATCAAGTAACGCACTTTCTTCGTCTTTGACTGGTCGGGACGCATTACTTAGATCCGTTTCACCAGCGATGAATTTTTTAAATCCGCCACCTGTTCCCGATGATCCTACAGATACTTTAACATCAGGTTGTTCCGCCATATATTCTTCAGCAACTGCCTCCATGATTGGAAATACAGTCGATGAACCATCCATAATCACTTCGCCCTTGAGTTGATCTGAAGCCGTTTCATTTCCTTTACCGCTGTTTGTAGTATCATTAGATCCACATCCAGCTGCCACTGCGATTACTCCACCCATTACTGCAGTCATTGCCATAAATTTGAAACGTCTCATTTGTATATCCCCCTAAGAATTTTATATGAATATTTTGTCCTACTCTCACATCATACGTTTAGACTGTAAATTCCGTTTAAAGCAATTGTAAATGTTCAGTAAATAATTGTGTTTATATTGTAAAGGTAGTCAAAGTCTTTTAATCACTCTCTTATTTTGTGCCCAAGGGGTGTTTACATGTGCGGGAAATTACTCCAACTGAAGTGATTATAAATCTCTTTCATAAGGGGAAAGTGCAAAGCTCGAGGCATACTGATAGCATCACTGAGCAATTTTATTTTATGACAAAAAAACACGCTTTCGGGTTTAACCCAGAAGCGTGTTTTATAACTTTTTATTCATTTTCTTGACTTTCCCTAACTTCAGCCTGGTCCTTTTGAACGTCTTTACCATTCTCCACTTTCAAATCAGTCGAGGTTTCGGTATTTTCCTTATCCTTCTTAGCCCGTTCTTTTTTCAGATCGAAATAAGTATCCATAATTTCTTCACCTATCTCTTTACTCATGCTGTGGCCTGTATGTCCTTGGTATGCCCACGGTACAACGACCGCAAAAGCGACCTCCGGATTTTTGGCTGGGGCATAGCCAACAAGCGTGATGTTCATCGTTTCTTGGGGCTCGCTATAATCCAACCGGTTCGGGCCGTCATAGAATGCTTCCGCCGTCCCGGTTTTAGCTGCCACTGTATACGGTTTATTCCCAAAATACTTATAAGCCGTTCCGCCTTGTTCCATCGCAACTTTATCGAAACCGCTCTGAACACGTTCAATCCACTCTTCCTTCATATCAAGACGATTAAGGACAGTCGGTGAAACGTCTTCGGCAACAGGTCCCAATTCCTCATTATTATCAACAGGATCGCGGATTTCCTTAACCATATGCGGCTTCATGCGGTTACCGCCATTTGCGATGGATGAAACATATTGCGCGAGCTGCATTGGTGTGTACGTATCATACTGTCCGATAGCAAGGTCAAGCAGTTTACCAGGAGATACGTCGGAACCTTTGAACCCGCTCATTTCATTCGGAAGATCAATCCCTGTACGGACTCCCAAGCCAAACTGGGCGAATGAATTTCGCATGGTCGAAAAGGCGCTTGAACTAATATTCAACGGTTCGTTCGGCACATAATGCGCACCTGCAATATTTATTGCCGTTCTGAACATATAAACGTTCGAAGATACTTTCAATGCGGTCAAATCATTAATGTTCCCGAAGTCACTATATGAACCTTTTGCTGGTGTACCTTTGATTTTCAGCTTCGTATCATAAAAGTACGTACCCGGCTGGATCGCACCTTGCTGATAACCGGTTAAAACGGTAGCCCCTTTGACTGCAGATCCCATTGTATAGGAAGTCGTGATATTTCCTAATGCGAAGTCCTCAATCGAGGATTTCCCCGTTTTTGGGTCCTTCTCATATTTCTTCCCAGCCATCGTTAATACTTCCCCTGTATCGGGATCCATCATGACGACAAAGGCCCTGTCCAAGAATTTGGTGTTACCCATTTTTTTCTTGGCAATCAATTGCTTTTCAATGATTTCCTCTGTTGCAAGCTGTAAATCCATATCAACTGTCAATATAAGATCTTTTCCTCGCGAACCTTCAGTAATCACTTCGGAATCGACAACATTTCCTGATTTATCGGTCACATTCCTTACTTTCGCTTTCTGCCCTTGGAGGATATCTTCATATTGCGCCTCAATATAACTCTTTCCTACTCGGTCATTCCGGCTGTAATCACGTGCAAGGTAGTAGTTCAGGCTTTCACTAGGTAATCCTTCTTCAGATGAGGAAACTTTACCTAATACAGACTTGAGTGTTTTATTATATGTATAAAAACGATCCCAATCTGTTGATATATCGACCCCTGGGAGCGAATCAAGGTTTTCACTCACCTTGGCGAATTCTTCTTTTGTTACTTTCTTGTTTTTCACAATTTGCGGGGTAAGGGCATATCCGCTTGCAAATTCCCTATAGATGGCAAGGACTTCCAGATCTTTTTCCGAAAGCTTCATTTCATCTAAAGTTATCCGATCAAGCTGAAGCTTATACAAATCACTTTCTTCCATCTCGCCCTCTTCCACTTTTTTCCGTTCTTTATCCGTAATCTTTTTCTCGGCCAGCTCTGGATTTTTCAAAATCCAAAAATCCTTTTTATCGCGCTCAGTCACTTTGTTTGTTTCCTTTTCGATCAACTTCGCGAGTTTCTCAGCCGTTTCCACCATTTCTGTTTGTTTCGTACCTTGCTTTCGTGTATATGTAATTGCATCCAGTGGTTGGTTATCGACCATCAATTTTAAATTCCGGTCATACATTTTCCCACGGGGCACCGAATTATTCACGGTCACTTCCTCTGTTCTTTCAATCTCACGCCGGTAATCATCACCATAAACAATCTGTACAACACCCAAGCGTAAAATTAAAGCGGAAAACAAAACAAACACTAAAAAGAAAAGAATATTCAATCTGAAAGGCACATGCGTCTTTTTCTTTTTCTTTTTATTCACACTAAGCCACACATCCTTTTTACATAGTCATAATAGGTCCTATACTATTCTATAGAACATTTATATTTTTTTCTACCTTAGTGTTCTAGAAATATTAAACATCTAACGAACTTTACATAAAAAGTGACTTACGGCTCATAAATCCTAAAACCGTAAGTCATGTATATTGAAAAGAGGCCTCTATGGCCTCTTTTCAATCTTGGTCAATGATATCGATTTTCCGTACAAACCAATATATCACGGTATGCCCTGCACCTACGATTAACAGATAAATCGGCAGTAATTGCTTTAGGTCGAATAACATGACGGAAAGTATGAATCCTGATATGGATACAATCCTTCCAATATGAACGAACAGTTCCCTGACAACGATATATTCAATCCTCATTTCCGCTGCTTTCCAAGCGCGGCCTATAATGTCATAAGTCAATGATATATAAGGGACCAAAAGAATAGGATAAGCGGTAGCGACAATTGCCCCATAAACAAGAAGCTTCCCGAATGTGATATCAAATGCGATCAATAAGACCCCTGCATACAACAGGATTCCTCCAATAAGAATTGCTTTTTTTCGCATCGGCTGTTTTATATACCGTGAAGCAAAAAAATACGCAACGAATGATATGGCCGAATTTAACAGACCGTAGCTCCCTAAGGCAAGTTCACTATCCGTCTGAATGAAAACGGTAATCGAAATGATGAACATGAATGTGCCCTCTCGTATTCCTTGAAAAAAGTGAGCACGAGTGATCAAGAGCCAATTCCGATTATTTTTCCGCTCCTGCAATATCCGAAGGAAACAGTACCTGCCATGCGCTGGACGTCTTTTTAACGAAAAGCTAAGAAACACCGCAACGGAAAACAAAAGCAAAGACAATCCGAATACAATGGAATAACCCGTGAATTTTTCTAGCCTCGAAATGATGAACCCTGAAAGAATCGGACCGACCATTCCCCCAAGTGATGATAAAATCCCTAAAAAACCATTGAAGAAATCCCTTGTTTCCGGTTCAGTAATCTCAAAAGTCAATACATTATAGGCAAGCCAATAAAACCCATAACCGATTCCTAACAGGCCTCCAAGCAACCAAAGGAAATCCGTAGCCCGTGTGCCGACCAATAAGACTGATAAATAAAATAGGGCCAAAAAGATAACACCCAGACGCAAAACAATGATTCGATCAACCTTTTTCGCCAGCCTGCCAGCAAAGACAAAAGTAAGCGGTTGAAAAAGCACCACGGTTAGATTATATACGGCAATATCAACAATTTGACCGGATTGTTTCCACAAGTACACATTAACGAATGTATTGGATAAAGCAATACTTAGGCTGTACAGCCCGCCAATAAACAAAAGGAGGTGCAGATCCTTCTTCCCTCCCGCTTCACCCAACCATCTCTCTAAAATACTCATTGTTTTAACTCTCCTTTAAATTCCACTCTAGTGTTTGAAAAAACAAAAGAATTTATGTAAAAAAAGGTAAAGAAAACTCTTCGATTGGCGAGCCAAGATGGCGAAGACAGAGAAGTAGTTGCACTTACACTGGTTTCTTTAAAAGCCTTTCCTTTTAAATCAAGAACAGTGTAAAGAAAACTCTTCGATTGGCGAGCCAGGATGGCGAAGACAGAGAAGTAGTTGCACTTACACTGTTTTCTTTAAAAGCCTTTCCTTTTAAATCAAGAACAGTGTAAAGAAAACTCTTCGATTGGCGAGCCAGGATGGCGGAGACAGAGAAGTAGTTGCACTTACACTGTTTTCCTTTTGAACTTGGACAATAAAAACAGTGTAAAGAAAACTCTTCGATTGGCGAAGACGAAGGCGGAGACAGAGAAGTAGTTGCACTTATACTGTTTTCCTTTTGAACTTGGACAATAAAAACAGTGTAAAGAAAACTCTTCGATTGGCGAAGACGAAGGCGGAGACAGAGAAGTAGTTGCACTTACACTGGTTTCCTTTTGAACTTGAACAATAAAAACAGTGTAAAGAAAACTCTCGATTGGCGAAGACGAAGGCGGAGACAGAGAAGTAGTTGCACTTATACTGGTTTCCTTTTGAACTTGGACAATAAAAACAGTGTAAAGAAAACTCTTCGACTGGCGAAGACGAAGGGGATGTTAATGAATTTGGAGTGTTTACTCGTGAATTTCGGCCTTTTACTCGTGAGTTTGAAGATTTTACTCGTAAGTTTTAGGGTTTTACTCGTGAGTTTCGAGATTTCACTCAGGAATTGGAGTGTTTACTCGTAAGGTTGTGTGTTACTCGTGAATTCGATGCTTTTACTCGTGAGTTTTGAGCTTTTACTCGTGAATTTCGGCCTTTTACTCGTAAGTTTTAGGGTTTTACTCGTGAGTTTCGAGATTTCACTCAGGAATTGGAGTGTTTACTCGTAAAGTTGTGCGTTACTCGTGAATTCGATGCTTTTACTCGTGAGTTTTGAGCTTTTACTCGTGAGTTTTGAGATTTTACTCGTGAGTTTCGAGATTTCACTCAGGAATTGGAGTGTTTACTCATGAATTTGTGCGTTACTCGTGAATTCGATGCTTTTACTCGTGAGTTTTGAGCTTTTACTCGTGAGTTTCGAGATTTCACTCAGGAATTGGAGTGTTTACTCATGAATTTGTGCGTTACTCGTGAATTCGATGCTTTTACTCGTGAGTTTTGAGCTTTTACTCGTGAATTTCGGCCTTTTACTCGTGAGTTTTGAGCTTTTACTCGTGAATTTCGGCCTTTTACTCGTGAGTTTTGAGCTTTTACTCGTGAATTTTGGGCTTTTACTCGTGAGTTTCGAGATTTCACTCAGGAATTGGAGTGTTTACTCGTAAAGTTGTGCGTTACTCGTGAATTCAATGCTTTTACTCGTGAGTTTCGAGATTTCACTCAGGAATTGGAGTGTTTACTCATGAATTTGTGCGTTACTCGTGAATTCGATGCTTTTACTCGTGAGTTTCTTTCACTTCTTTTGGCGAAACAGCAATACGAGTTGCCTTTATATTGTTTTTCTTTAATGTTCCCGTTCGGATAAAAGAAACAAAAAAAAGACAGGATTCCTTTTCACAAAAGGAATCCTGTCTTTTTTAATTACAAATTATTTTGCAGCACTGTAACGTTTTGCAACTTCATCCCAGTTTACAACATTCCAGAAAGAATTGATGTATTCAGGACGGCGGTTTTGGTAGTTTAAGTAGTAAGCATGTTCCCAAACGTCCAATCCAAGAAGCGGTGTTTTACCTTCTGATAATGGATTGTCTTGGTTCGATGTGCTTGTTACTTCCAACTCGCCATTGTTGACTGCAAGCCAAGCCCAGCCAGATCCAAAACGAGTAGTAGCCGCTTTAGCGAACTCTTCTTTAAAGCTGTCAAAGCTTCCGAATTTTGAAGTGATAGCATCCGCTAATTCACCAGTTGGTTGTCCGCCGCCGTTAGGTGAAAGGATTTCCCAGAATAAAGTGTGGTTAGCATGTCCGCCACCATTGTTGCGTACAGCTGTACGAACAGCTTCAGGTACTGCGTCAAGGTTAGCGACGATTTCTTCAACGCTTTTGCTTAGAAGTTCTTGGTTGCCTTCTAGCGCATTGTTCAGGTTTGTCACATATGTGTTGTGATGTTTAGTGTGGTGAATGTTCATTGTTTCTTTGTCGATGTGTGGTTCTAATGCATCATATGCATACGGTAATTGTGGAAGTTCAAAAGCCATAATAAAATTCCTCCCTATGTAAGCTGTTTTTTTGAGGGCTTCAGTTCTCGAAAGATACCTAAAGCTCGCTAGCAATAGAGTATCAAATTTTTGTAACCGTTTCAAACCTTATGCCTCAATTTTTCATTTTTCGATTTTATTTCCTATGAGAATACCACGAATATAAAATATCCAATCATCAAAAGTTGAATGATCCCTTTTGTGATTACGCTGCTTATAAAGCCTACAACGGAACCAAGGCCGATCTTTGAAGCAGTAACCGGGTCTTTTTTATGTACTATTATCTCAGCCAGGAATGCCCCGATGAATGGACCTATTAGTATTCCGACGAACGGAATCACGAATGGCCCGACCAGAAGCCCAATCGTACTGCCCCAAATTCCCGCTTTCGTGCCTCCATACTTTTTGACCCCGACCATGTTCGCAATATAATCAGCTGCGAATAAAAGGATGACGAATAAAATTTGGACCGTCCAGAAAAACCAGCCAAATGGTTCAAAAGAATAAAATAGTCCATATAACAATATTCCGCCGAAAATGAACAAAACACTTGGGATGATTGGAAAAATCAGACCGACAAATCCCATTATGAACATGAGGGTAATTATTATCCAAAATAGTGTATCCATAACTAAAACGCCCCTTTCTCATTTCATTTATAATTTGACTTTATCTCTCCATAATTACCTCATTACTGATGGTTGAAACCAATGAAGCGGAATACAGGTTGTTTTATTTTTCCCATATAGTTAAAATTGGTTAGGAATCTTATATAGTTAGGTGCTGAAAACATGAACATATTCAAACAACTGTGGGTAAGCTTATATTCTCCAAAAGATATCGCTTCCTTTCAAAACCAAGGTATCGGGAAAACGATTTTATTCGTTTTCTTTATAAGTCTCATCGCCTTTCTCCCTTCAGCTTTTTATTTCGGTACAATGGTAGCTGACGGAATAGATGCCATGCACGAAACAGTATCCGAAGACTTACCGCCATTTGAAATCAAAAATGGCACGTTGACGACTGAAAAAGATGAGCCATTTAGCCTGAATAAAAACGGATATCAAATTTTTGTAGATGGCACGGGAGCCTTGACCCCGGAAGAAGTAGCTGCAAAAGCTGATGAGGCTGTCGCGCTTTTAAAGTCTGATCTGGTTTTCGTATCCGGAGGCAACGTGCAATCCTCTCCATATTCAGTTCTGGAGGGAGATAATCAGGAAATATCCACTTGGCTTGATTCAGTTGAATCTGTGCTGCCGATCATCCTTCCATTGCTTCTACTTATATTATACCTGTTTACTGCTAGCGGAATCTTCATTAAAGTGACAATCCTTGCCGCTTTCGGTCTTTTTTTCAAAAATGCTCTTGGCCGTCCTCTTTCCTATCGGCATCTTTGGAGAATCGGTGCATACAGCATAACGCTTGCCACCATATTCTTCACCATCATGGATGCTTTTCAAGCAAAGGTACCATTCGCTTCCATCATTAGCTGGTTTGTGACATTGATGATGTTATATTTATCCATTAAAGAAACATCAGCCAATAAGATCGGAAATTGACATTAAAAAGTTTCGAACTCAGACTGTAGGCAAACTCGATGAGAATCGAGTTTGCCTACAGTCTTTTATGAGTTTGTAAAATTGGAACGTAGGGCACTGACTTTCCGCGGGCGGTCCTCTTTGCGCCTGCGGGTTCTCCCTTAGACGCGCTTTTCTAAGCAGGAGTCCCGCGCACACCCTTTCCAATCATCTTGTAAATTTTGATAGAACTCATTAGTCTACAAACCAAGATCCGACCCGCCTGGTTCGGATCTTTTTGCTTTTGGATAAAATCGAGTAATCCATGCCTTTCCCGCATATGACTACAGTAATCATTTTTTATATCTACTTAATTCGACAAAATACTCACCAAGTTATTCCTATACTTATGGTTGAAATAGTATTTAAGGGGTGATAGACGTGAAGGAGAGTCATATTGATGTACAGTGGTTGTTACTTATAATGGAGGCAAAAACGAGCGGTCTGACCCTAAAGGAAATTCGCTCCTTTCTTAGCACACATTCAAATAATAAGGATGTTACTCAACCGAAATAGAAAATTTGATTGGTCACTCTCACATTCCATTTGAAAAATTGCCCATTTTTAGGCATATTTTTTGTCCCCTCCAAGTATGATGAATTAAAGACAAGCTTGGGAGGATGGAAAATTGAAACGGCTACTGCTTTTTATCTTATTCTGTTTCACTTTATTTATTATTTATTTTGATTTGACTACGGGTACCCTGCCGGCTTCCCATCCACCGGCCTCTACAGGCGAACCGGCCGTGCCGGCCAGCCAGCCTGCATCCACACCATCTGCCGCTTATAAAGAAATCACCATGAAACCTGGGGATACCTTACTCTCCATTGTTGAAACGGAAAAAGACGGATCCAATCAGCCAATCGAAACGATCATCGCTGACTTTCAAAGTTTGAATGAAGGATTGAAGCCCGAAAATATGCAGATTGGCAAAACATATAAGATACCCGTTTATAAATAACTGTCAAAAGGGTTCTGCGCCTTCACAAGTACCATTAAAGGGGTTTTCCAAGCACCAGGTATATCCTGAAATAGGAAATATCTCATATTGAAAAAAGATTATGCGTCCTATTTCCTTGTCAAGCGGTATGTACATTGATACAATATTTCAGAGAAGCAAATTAAAAATCAAAACTGATTTTTTCCTAAAGGAGAGAATTCCACTTGAGTGAAATCATACATCGCACCAAGACGCGGCCAATTAAAGTCGGAAACTTAACGATTGGCGGCAATAATGAAGTTATCGTACAAAGCATGACAACGACAAAAACACATGATGTTGAAGCAACGGTTGCAGAAATCCTTCGTCTTGAAGAAGCGGGATGTCAAATAGTACGTGTCGCCTGTCCGGATGAAAGGGCAGCTGATGCAATCTCTGAGATAAAAAAACGGATAAACATCCCTCTTGTAGTCGATATCCATTTCGATTACAAACTTGCACTGAAGGCCATTGAAGGCGGAGCGGATAAAATCAGGATAAATCCTGGTAACATCGGACGCCGTGAAAAGGTTGAAGCAGTCGTGAAAGCTGCAAAGGCTAAAGGAATCCCAATCCGCATAGGGGTAAATGCTGGTTCTCTCGAGAAGAAAATCATCGAGAAATATGGCTTCCCGACGGCTGATGGAATGGTGGAAAGTGCTTTACACCATATCAAGATCCTGGAAGACCTCGATTTTCATGACATTATCGTTTCCATGAAGGCTTCCGATGTCAATTTAGCCATCGAAGCATATGAAAAAGCTTCAAAAGCATTCGATTATCCTTTACATCTTGGGATCACGGAATCAGGAACACTGTTCTCCGGGACCGTAAAAAGCGCTGCCGGATTAGGTGCCATCCTAAGTCAAGGAATCGGGAGCACGATGCGTGTTTCCTTAAGTGCCGACCCTGTCGAAGAGGTGAAGGTGGCAAGGGAGCTTCTAAAAGTATTTGGCCTTGCTTCTAACATGGCCACTTTAATTTCCTGCCCTACTTGCGGTCGAATCGAGATTGATTTGATTTCCATCGCCAATGAAGTTGAAGAGTACATCCAGACGGTTAAAGCACCAATAAAGGTATCAGTGCTTGGTTGTGCGGTAAACGGCCCTGGAGAAGCCCGTGAGGCTGATATCGGCATTGCCGGGGCACGTGGTGAAGGTTTATTGTTTAGAAAAGGTCAAATCGTACGTAAAGTGCCTGAAGAGACGATGGTCGAGGAACTGAAAAAGGAAATTGACAAAATCGCTGAAGAGTACTATGAAAAACAAAGAGCCGAAGCTGCTGCTGCAGCTACACTAAATAAATAAAACAAAAAAAATCCCGAATTTTCATTATCGGGATTTTTTTTGTTTGAAAAACCCTTTGATGCATAATGACATCAAAGGGTTTAATGATGCTAAAAGAACGGCAGGATGAATATGGCAACGATGATGGAGACTGCACCTATGCCGATGGCCCATGTACCCAGGTTCGATCCCCGGCTTCTGGCCACTATTCCTACAATGATACCTACAATCCCTAAAATGAAAGGCATCATGAATAACGATAAAATGGAGATGATCAATGATATGACACCAATCACTTTTCCTCTTGATGCCACATCCCCCGAAACATTATCCTCTACAGGTTCATCATTTCTATATGACCTGATTCGCTGAGGTGGTGCTGAAATCTCGGCAGACGTTTCTTCCTGATACCGGTTATCCATATTGGTTATGGTCCCACGACTCTCATATCGTCTGTCATCTTCAGGTGTATCTTCATTATAATACCGTTCATGATGCTGATCATCCACAACGGATGGTTCACTTCCCTCTTTCGCCAATTGCATTTCATCGTCAATACTGGAGTATTGATCTTTTTCCATTCGCGCATCCCTCACTTTCGTTTGTGAAGCATTTATAGTGTATGTAAAAATTGCAGGAACCACCGTGAAAATGGTTTCATGTCTTGGAAATAAATATGGGTTTTTACCAAAGCTATGAGGGGATATGTTACACTATTACAAGTATTGAAAATGAGGAGAGATTCATCATGAAAAAACGTTTTGGCATCGATATAGACGGGACTGTCACAAGACCTGATTCCATGGTCCCCTTTTTAAATAAAGCTTTTCAGCTGAATTTAGCTTATGAAGACATTACAGAATATGACTTATTCCCTTTCGTGAATGTTCCAAAAGAGGATTTCACTAAATGGTTCATTGAGACCGAGCCACTCATATATTCCGAATCATTATTGGCTGAGGGTGCGAAAGATGTTTTGGAAAAATGGACAGAACAAGCCAACCTTTATTTCATCAGTGCCAGGAGCACCCGCCTATTGGATGTAACGAAGGATTGGTTTTCGACTAATCAAGTCCTATATGATCATATAGAACTTGTAGGTTCTCACGATAAGATTGCTGCAGCCAAAAAATTCGAAGTCGATCTCTTTTTAGAGGACAAGCACGATAACGCAGTGGCGATTTCGGAAGAGTGTAAAATACCCGTGATTTTATTTAATACCCCCTACAATCAAGATCCCGTGCCTGAAAGGGTGATTCGGGTCAACAATTGGCAAGAAGCCTCAGCCTGGGTGAATAATTGGATGTCAGGGAAAGTGACGACTATAAAATGAGACAAGAAAAAACCATTGACTGGAGGTCAATGGTTTTTATGCTTCCAAAGATACGCTACATGCGGGACAGCGTCCGTAAATTTCAAATTTATGCCCCGAAACATCGTAGTCCTTCAAGCTTTCCTGAAGTTCCTGCATCGGGCACAGTTCGATTTCTTTCGTTTTTCCACAATTCAAACAGATGAAGTGGTGATGGTGGGAAGAATGACCGCATGTAAAACGAAAACGCTTTTCCCCTTCCAACTCGGTTGCTTCAAAGATGCCAAGCTCGACAAATAAGGAAAGGTTCCTGTAAATCGTATCAAAGCTTAAACCTGGATAATCCTTTTTCATATTCTCCAATACATCTTTGGCCGTTAAATATTTATCACTGGAAGAGAAAAGCTGAAGCATTTCTTCCCTCTTTCCTGTATGCTTAAAACCTTTATCTTTTAAAAGTTGCATGGCAGTAGTTACGTTCAAAATACATCACCCCATCTATCGATTTTTCCACTTATCAAACAAAATTGACAAGATGAGAATTAGTACAGCTATAATTACAATGGTCCCACCAGGAGCGAGGTCAAGGTTGTATGATAAGAATAATCCGCCAATGACAGAAACTTCACCGAATAATACCGAATAACCAATCATCTGCTTAAAGCCCTTCGCAAAGCGGAGGCTAGCTGCTACCGGGAGCGTCATGAGCGAAGAAACAAGTAATATGCCAATGATTTTCATGGAAGCCGCAATGACCAATGCGACCATGACAATAAAAATAAAATGAATCGCCTTATAAGGTATTCCAGACGCTTTGGCATGCTCTTCATCAAAAGATAACAGAAATAATTCTTTATACAATAAGGTAAGCATCAAGGCTACGACTAGCCCCACTGCCAAAATGACATACAGGTCCGCCCGGCTGACGGCACTGACACTGCCGAATAAATAACTATATAAATCGGTATTGAAACCATCTGCAATGGATATGAAAATGACACTAAGACCCATGCCGCCGGACATTATGATCGGGATTGCAAGCTCTTGGTAATGCTTGTACACCCCTCTTAATTTTTCAATGAATAATGAACCACCTACAGAAAACGCCATTCCAATATAAAGTGGATTCAATCCTGCTAAAGATAGAAAGCTCTTCTGCAGCAATAAACTAAACGCTATACCAGCAAGCGCTACATGACTGAGCGCATCGGAAATCATCGACATCCGCCTTACCACGACAAAAACGCCCACTAATGGCGCAATCGCTCCGATGATGATTCCGGTCAAGAATGCGTTCTGCAAAAATTCAAATTGCAATATCCCCGATATCATTGGGCTATCCTCCAAAACATATTAATGATTATGATTTAAAAATTGGACCCCATGTCCATAAATGGACGAGAGCTCACCTTCATCCAATTCATTATATTCACGGGCATCCCCATGAAAATGAAGCTTTTTATTCAAACAGGCGACATGTGTGACTTTATCGGTCACAGTACCAACATCATGGGTTACTAAAATCAGGGTTATTCCTATTTTTTTATTCAACATCTCAAGCATTTCATAAAATTGATGGACGTTTTTTGAATCAACGCCAACCGTGGGTTCATCCAATATCATCAATTCCGGTTCGCTGACCAGTGAACGGGCAATGAATACCCTTTGCTGTTGGCCTCCGGACAATTCCCCGATATTACGGTTCTGATATTCAAGCATATCCACGGATTCCAGAGCCTTCTTCACCTTTTGCTTATCCTCTTTGCCTGCAAACTTAAACAAGCCAATTTTTTTGGTCAAACCGCTCTGAACCACTTCAAAAACAGTGGCAGGGAATCCTGAGTTGAAGGAATTCGCCTTTTGGGAAACGAACCCGACCTTTTGCCAATCTTTAAAGCGTCGTATGTCTTCCCCGAATATTTCAATTTTGCCCTTTTGAAGCTTGAACAGACCAAGCAGCAACTTCAAAAGCGTTGACTTACCGGATCCATTCGGCCCGACGATAGCTAAGAAGGCCCCTCTAGGAATTTCAAGTGAAACATGTTCCAGCACTAGATCTTTTGTATATTTGTAAGATATATCTTCAAATTTAACTATGGGGTTTACTACATTATCCAAAGAGATCACCTTTTTTTTAAGAATCATTACGATTAACAATCGTTAGTATAAATCAAAGAAGTCCAGATGTAAAGAATCCGGTCTTCTTAACAAGTGCCGAAACGCCCCGAATCACCAAAAAAAAGTCATCTGAACCAATTTACCGTAACCAAAACGAAGTTTCATGTTCAAATACTTCTTCCTCCTTCATATGTTTTAACAAAGGAGGAGATCGTTTGAAATTATTTGAAATGATGGTCAATCATAAAATCAACAATATACGCCCCGATGAACTGCTTTCCCTTGCTAAACAGCATAAGGTTTCACTCACTCAAAAACAGGCACAGGATATCACTGCACTTCTAGCCGGTAAAAATATTAACATTTTTGATATACGTCAAAGACAGAATGTACTTGGTCAAATTGCAAAAGTTGCCGGAGCAAGCACAGCCAGGGAGATAGAATCCCTCTTCAACAACCTTACTTCCACTTTTTAAAGATCTTAAGCCTGTTGCTGACAGTCTTTATTTGAGCATATTTACTCCAAATGCAAAATGAAAGGACGATTCATCTTTATTTCAATGAATCGTCCTTTTCTATTATGATTATTGTTGGAATCTGATCTTTTCCAATACATCTTCTTCAAATTGATTATTCTTGAACATATCAATTTCGAATTTATAAGGTGCCTTTTTGTCTTTTTTGTCTTCCCCTACATAAGGTGTTTCCAGGATTTTCGGAACATTGCTTAATTGAGGATGGTGCACAATATCATTCAACGCCTTAAAACCAATATGACCAAATCCAATGTTTTCATGGCGGTCCTTACGGGTGCCGCGTTCGTTTTTGCTATCGTTTATATGAAGAACCTTGATACGGTCAACACCGACCAGTTTATCAAATTCATTCAGTACGCCATCAAAATCCTCGATGATATTATATCCGGCATCGTGAGTATGGCAAGTATCGAAGCATACCGATAATTTTTCATTATGGGTTACACCATCAATGATCATCGCCAGCTCCTCGAAAGACCTGCCACATTCAGAACCTTTACCCGCCATCGTTTCAAGGGCAATCTGAACTTTATCGTCGGCAGTCAGCACTTCATTCAAACCTTCGATGATTCTCTTGATTCCCAGTTCACTGCCTGCACCAACATGCGCACCTGGATGAAGTACGATTTGCCTTGCGCCAATCGCTTCGGTCCGATCGATTTCGCTGCGTAAAAAGTTGACTCCAAGCTCATATGTGGCTGGATTCGTGGTATTTCCTATATTAATGATATACGGAGCATGGACTACGATATCGCTGATTCCATTCTCCTCCATATGCAGTCTTCCGGCTTCGATATTTAAATCCTCGATTTTTTTACGTCTTGTGTTTTGAGGGGCCCCTGTATAGATCATGAATGTGTTGGAGCCATACGAAGCCGCTTCTTGACTCGCAGCAAGAAGCATACCTTTCCCGCTCATTGAAACATGCGATCCAATCTTCAGCATCTGATTTCTCCCCTATTTCTTTCTCTGTATACGACGTTCGCGTTTTTTAAAGTTTTCCACATCACGTTGAATTTTCTTCTTGTATCCTGGCTTGACTTTAGTTGGCTTCTTGACGTGCCTGCTCGCTTTAACATCAATATCAGATTTTTGTTTTTTACGGTTTTTCCGTTTATTACGTTCGTCAATATCAACCCAATCACCGTTTTGGATATCGGCATCATGGAACTGAATGCCCATTTTTTCAAGGCGGTTCAATGAATCTTCATCAGAAGTATCATAAATGGTAGTGGCAATGCCTGAATATCCTGCACGAGCCGTCCTACCCGTCCTATGGATATAAAAATCCAAATCTGAAGGCAATTCATAGTTAATGATATGACTTACACCTTCAATATCGATTCCACGGGAAGCCAGATCTGTCGCAACGATGAATTGATATTCCAAATCATTGATTTGCTTCATCATTTTTTTACGCTCACGAGGCGTTAAATCCCCATGAATACGACCGACATTCAATCCTTTTTCGCTCAAGGAATTAGCCACATGATCCGCCATTTTCTTTGTGTTCGTGAAAACAATCGCCAAATATGGATTATAACGAACGATGATATCATGAAGTAACTGCTCTTTGTTACGGTGACGAAGCGGTATAAGAACATGTTCAATTTTCGAAGCTGTCGCCTGCTTGGGATTCACTTGAACATACTTTGGATTCTCCATGTATTTATTCAAAAACGGCTTCAACTTTTCTGGGATGGTTGCCGAAAAGACAAGCATTTGAATTTTTTCAGCCATACGTGATGCAAATAAATCGACATCTTCAATGAATCCCATGTCTAGCATAAGGTCCGCTTCATCGACTACAAGCATTTTAGCTGTATACACCTGTAATGCCTGAGCTTCAACCAAGTCCTTGATCCGGCCCGGCGTACCAATTACCAATTGTGGCTGTGTCTTCAATTTATCTATCATTCGCTGTTTATCAGTGCCACCGATGAAACAACGGACTTGAATCTGCTCATCCTCAGGGAAATGGTCAGCAATTTTCAAAGCTTCTTTGTAGATTTGGTTCGCTAACTCACGGGTTGGTGCGGAAATAATCGCTTGAACCTCATTTTTACCAGCATCAAGCCTGTTCATGATTGGCAGCAAATAGGAATGTGTCTTTCCTGTACCTGTCTGCGACTGGCCAATTAAGCTACTTCCCTTTAAAAGCGACGGAAGCACGCGCTCTTGAATTTCCGTCGGCTTATCGAACCCTAAAGTGCGAACCGCATCTAGAATGTAGCTTTTCAAATTAAATCGTTCAAATTGATTTTGTTTCATCAAAAAACTCCTTTATCCTGTCAGTCATTAGACATGTCCTGTTATTATAATAAATTTTACACAAAAAGCGCAAGCGCCTTGGGTTGCTCGTGAAGAAAATAGGGATTGTCCCATAAGGCGCTTTTTGCCTTGTGAGGGCTATCCTCTTTTTCACATCGAGCTAGGCGCTGAAGCTGGATTACACAAAAAGCGCAAGCGCCTTGGGTTGCTCGTGAAGAAAATAGGGATTGTCCCATAGGTCAGGCCATCTACTTTTTTCCCTGTGACCCATTTAATTAAATCACAAAAGCGCATGCGCTGAGGTTAGTTCTCTTAAAATGGACTCTTGCAAACGAAAAGCCCCTGTCCTGGTCATAGCGTATCCCCCGCAGACATGGAGCTAAAAGACTACCGTTACCATCTTACCTTCTTTCCGGTTACTTCACAACTGCCCAGTCACTCTTTCCTCAAACCTTTTTTGCCGAGTTGCATAATTTATATAGAAGATTACACCGCATATAAAAACTGAGGAGGTGAAACCTATGTTCCCAAATAGAAATCGTCAACCCGGACCCGGTTTTCAGCCACCCAATGGTCGAAGGATGCAGCAGCACCCTGCTCCATTCGGACAGTCACGGCAAATTCCCCATCCTTATCAGCAGATGCAGCGGCCGATGGTCCAAAACAGACCGCAGATGCCACAGGGACCCCAAGGTTTCCGAGGCCCTTTCACCCAACCGCAGCGGCAGGAAATGCCGCCAGCAAAGAAAGAAGGGTTATTGTCAAAAATACTCGGTAAGTCGAAACAAAAAGGAGCTTCTCCCAATTTGTTTGCGCCAGCCGCTTCCACTAACAAAAGTTCTTCAAGAAGCAGCGGAGGCGGTATTTTAGAAACATTAAAAAACCCCGATTCGCTTAATAATATGCTTTCCAACACGCAAAAAGTGTTGCAGGCGGCGGAACAATTCACGCCTATGGTGGAACAATACGGGCCAGTTGTTAAAAATCTGCCTTCGATGTGGAAAGTTTTCAAGAGCATATCATCAGCCGGTGGGACCGAGGACGAGGGAGCTTCCGTTGAAAGCGGTCCAAAGGTTGAGGAACAAAAAAACAGTGAGGTAAAAACGGATTCCAAGAAAAAAGATAAAGCTAAAGAAGCTAGCCCCATCGCCCAAGTTCGTACCGAAACGAAAAGGGAAAAAAGATCCGGTCCCAAGCTTTATATATAATGCCTGCAAAAAATTTTCCAATAACTGATTTTATATAAATATGATGTTTTGTAATATCATCTATGGTCTTATATAATAGAAAGGTATAAAAAGTGAGAGTTTCTTGCCTTGAAGGAGGACACATAGATGAAAGTGATTAAAATTTCCCCGCGCGGCTATTGTTATGGCGTTGTCGATGCCATGGTCATCGCCCGTAATGCGGCTTTAGATAAAACCCTGCCACGTCCCATTTACATTTTAGGAATGATCGTGCATAACAAACATGTGACGGATGCGTTCGAAGAAGAAGGCATCATCACGTTGGACGGAAGCAACCGCAACGATATCATCGAACAGGTGGACAGCGGAACCGTCATCTTTACTGCTCACGGCGTTTCACCTGAGATTAGGAAGATTGCTGAGAAAAAAGGTCTTGTGACGCTCGATGCAACATGTCCCGATGTTACCGCAACACATGACTTAATTCGGGAAAAACAAGCGGAAGGCTATCAAATCATTTATATAGGCAAAAAAGGCCATCCGGAACCAGAGGGTGCTGTCGGAGTTGCTCCTGATGTCGTTCACCTGGTTCAAAAAGATGAAGATGTGGAAGCCTTGACTTTGAATAGTGATAAGATCATTGTCACCAATCAAACAACGATGAGCCAATGGGATGTTTTGGATATCATGGATAAGGTCAAGGAAAAGTTCCCGCATGCCGAAGTCCATAAAGAAATTTGTTTAGCGACACAGGTTCGCCAAGAAGCGGTTGCCGAGCAAGCTGGCGAAGCTGATGTTTTAATCGTTGTCGGAGATCCCAAGAGTAATAATTCAAACCGTCTTGCACAAGTATCCCAAGAGATTGCCGGCACGAGAGCTTATCGAATCGCTGACATTTCCGAGTTGAACCTTGAATGGTTAAAGGATGCAAAAACGGTTGCCGTCACTTCGGGAGCTTCTACACCAACTCCGATCACGAAGGAAGTTATCGCATTTCTAGAGCAATACGAAGAAAATGATGAATCGACTTGGAATACCGAAAAGAAAACGCCATTGCATAAGATTTTACCTAAGATTAAAGTGAAGAAATGATTGCACAAAAACAAAGGCAGCCACTAAGGCTGCCTTTTTCGTGTTATTTAAATAAAGCGGAAAGGGTCGGTATTCAGCCGGGATGGAATGAATTCCACATCGTAGTTCTTTTCGCGGCACATTTTTTCAAGGATTCGTGCTACACCTTTTTTCATCACCTTTTCAACATTGTGGCCCGGATCCACGATATTCAATCCAATCATCATCGCGTCATGGGCTGTATGGTAATACATATCACCTGTAACGTAAACATCAGCTCCCTTGAATTTCGCTGTCGTAAAGTATTTATTGCCGTCTCCGCCCAAAACGGCCACTTTTTTTATCGGACTTTGCAAATCTCCAACGACACGCACCTTTTCAACATCAAGAGTCCGCTTCACATGTTCGGAAAATTGTTCAAGTGTCATTTCTTCAGCAAGTACACCAATCTTTCCTAAGCCAAGAGATTCCCCTTTATTCTCCAGTTTATATATATCGTGAGCAACTTCTTCATATGGATGGGCTTTAATCATCGCAGCTAGCACTTTCTTCTCGATATTTTCCGGATATATCGTTTCAACCCGCATTTCAGCTACTTCTTCAAGCTTTCCTTTAGAGCCAATTACCGGTTCACTGCCTTCACCTGGCAAGAAGCGTCCGGTACCTTCCCCCGAAAACGAACAATTGCTGTAGTTCCCGATCGCTCCGGCCCCTGCCTTACCTAGGGCTTCCCTCACCTTTTGTTCGTCGGTCTTTGGAACATATACGACCAATTTCTTTAGAGGTGTCTCGTAAGTTGGAATCAATACCTCTGTGTCCTGCAATTGTAGCGCTTCGGCAAGTAAATCATTCACTCCGCCCTTAGCAACATCCAAATTGGTATGTGCAGCATAAACAGCGATATCATGTTTGATCAGCTTTTCGATGATGCGGCCTCCAGCTGCGTTTGTATCGATCCTTTTCAATGGTCGGTATATAAGCGGATGGTGGGCGATGATCAATTCCACGCCATGTTCTATCGCTTCGTCTACAACCTCTTCCAGCACATCAAGGGCAATCAGCACTTTAGTAACCTGCTTATTGAGCTGCCCGACATGCAGCCCGATTGGATCTCCCTCCATTGCATAATGCTTTGGGGAGAATTGTTCAAACGTTTCAATGATTTCGTGGCCATTCACTGTCTTCACCCTTTAAGCACCTCCTCAATTACTGAAATTTGAGATTTTAATTCATTGCGCTTCGTTTCCAGTCCGCTTCTTCCGCTTTCATCCAATTGTTCGATGATTCTTTCCAAATGTTTTTTCTCAAGCTGCCATTTTTTTATGAAAATGTCACTGAATTGCTCTCTTAAGTATGGACCGAAAGTAAGGCCGGCTTGCTTGTTTACCCCATAAGGGCGGAGCGGGTCTCCTTTTTTGGCAATTAAGATCTCATAGATTTTCCCATCTTCCTCAAGGATTTCCTCTCCACTAAGTTCCCAGCCGTTTTCGATTAGCCAGCTGCGAACATTCGCTGCACCGACATTAGGCTGAAGGATGAGCCTTTCTGCCTTGCCGAGTTTCCCTTTTCCGCTTTCCAATATACTTGATATTAAAGTCCCGCCCATGCCTGCAATCGTAATGCATGTCGCTTCATCAGGATTCAATACTTCAAGACCGTCTCCTTTACGGACCTCTATCTTGTCCCCAAGCCCCGTCATTGCCACTTGCTTGCGTGCTGACTGATAGGGACCTTCTACAACCTCACCTGCTATAGCGCTGTCACACAAGCCGTTAGTCACCGCATAGCACGGCAAGTAAGCATGGTCTGAACCTATATCTGCAAGGATGCTTCCCTTTGGTATATGTATGGCAACACGTTCTAATCTCATCGATAGTTTTTCATGATTCATATTTATCAACTCTCTTAATTCAAATAATGTCTTACTATAATTAGTTTCCCATTCGATTATACCAAGTTCAATCGAAAAATTGAAGAAAGGAGAAATAGGGCCCTTTCTATCAGGGCAAAAGAAACCTTCCATCTGGAATCTTCCTTTTCCGAAAAATGAAAAACTGACTCAAAGAGTTCGCTTTCCAACGATTTCTTGAGTCAGTTTCATGACTTATTTCAGTCCATGAATATATTCGGCCATGGCGTCAATGTTCTGTTCTTCGACTAAACCTGGTGGCATTGCACCTCGTCCATTAGTGATCACGTTTTTAACCTCGTCCACCGACAGACGATCGCCAACTCCTTTTAGAGCAGGCCCGACACCTCCTTGATAGGCGTCACCATGACAAGAGATACAGTTTTGCTTATAAATGTCCTCAGGTGATGCTGAGGCATTTTCTGTTTCTTCTGTCTTTTCGCCGCCCTCTTTCTCCTTAGCAAGATCTTTGGCATCACCCAAACCTTTAAACGAAAGTAAAAACATAAGTCCAATACCAAAAACCATGATAATAATAAAAGGCATTACTGGATTGCGATTCATAGTATTTCCTCCCCTATGTAGAACCTAAACTTACCATAATTAATATTATATACAAACAGCTATATATTATTTTACTTGAAAAGAGTTTCAAGTAAAAGCCCAAAAATAGAAGATATTATATAATTTCTTAAAATTGTCAAAAACTTATGTATATTTCCAAACATTTTACTTTTTCTTACATATGTTCATAATACCCTAAAATCATTATTTAAAACCGCTGGTTATATTAATAAAAAGTAAAGAGTGACCAGTGCTCCCAGGCCTCCCGCTATGGAAAAATGGAGCAGCTTCAGTTTATCGCCCATTAGTATCCAGAGTCCGCAATTAATGAACAAGAAAATATAAAGGATACCCACTTTGCCGGGCGCCATGAATTCTGCAAAACTGACAGTTAATAAAAGCAATGATAGGGCCATTCCCATCAACGACATTTGAAAAATGATTTTCCTGCCGTTAAAGCGGCGGACCGCCAGCCAAAAAACAAGTATTGAAATTGTTGTCATAAGCATTTGCATTCTTATGGGTATTTCAGTAAAATAATTCAAAAATACAATAAATGCAAAAAGAGCCCCAAGCAACACCCCGGAAAAGATGTCGTTTTTTTTGCTCTCGGTTTTATTCGATTTAGATGGCGGCAGTTCGCCTTGACAGTATAACGCAAGCAGGTAATTACAATATTGCTCTGGAAGCATACGACTTTCCTTCCAGGAGTTTATTTCTTTAATGATGATTTTCTTTCTCATCTCATCCATGAATTTCACATCCTCATGATGATCATTTCTTTTTAGCAGCTTAGCTTTTTAGCTATGTAAAATTGTTTCTGTTGTAAATTCAATTTCCATTATAAGTAAACATGGATAAGTATTGTTCTTACAAGGATATTTTTACATCAAAATTGAAAAAAAGAGCCGCTCCCGAACGCTGGGCATTCAAGAGGGCTCTGTTAAGGGCATATATATTCTACTCCAGGAAATCTTTCAAGCGTTTGCTGCGGCTTGGATGTCTCAGTTTACGTAGCGCCTTCGCTTCGATTTGACGGATACGCTCGCGGGTGACCCCAAACACTTTACCTACCTCTTCAAGTGTGCGGGTGCGGCCATCATCAAGTCCAAAGCGGAGTCTCAAGACGTTCTCTTCACGGTCAGTAAGAGTATCCAATACGTCTTCAAGCTGTTCTTTCAAAAGTTCATATGCTGCATGTTCCGATGGGGAAGTCGCATCCTGATCTTCAATGAAATCACCTAAATGGGAATCGTCTTCTTCACCTATTGGCGTTTCCAATGAAACAGGCTCCTGAGCTATTTTCAAGATTTCACGAACTTTTTCAGGAGTTAAGTCCATATCCTCCGCAATTTCTTCCGGAGAAGGTTCACGTCCTAAATCCTGAAGAAGCTGTCTTTGGACACGGATCAATTTATTGATGGTTTCCACCATATGCACCGGTATCCGGATCGTTCTTGCTTGGTCGGCAATGGCACGGGTTATCGCTTGGCGAATCCACCATGTTGCATACGTACTGAATTTGAATCCCTTGCGGTAATCAAATTTTTCCACTGCTTTGATAAGTCCCATATTACCTTCCTGAATCAAATCAAGGAAAAGCATTCCGCGTCCGACATAGCGCTTGGCGATACTGACAACAAGACGAAGGTTAGCTTCTGCCAAACGGCGTTTCGCTTCTTCATCTCCATCTTCAATTCTCGTCGCCAGAGATATTTCCTCTTCTGCCGATAAAAGGTCGACCCGACCAATTTCCTTTAAATACATGCGTACTGGGTCATTAATTTTAACGCCAGGAGGAACACTTAAATCATTTAAGTCAAACTCTTCTTCTTTTGCAAGTTTCTTCTCATCTGGATCGTCTTCATCTTCGTCTTCCTCACCATCAGTGAGTATTTCGACGCCGTTTTCTGCTAACACCTCATAGAACTCATCCATTTGATCGGAATCCAACTCAAAACCGCCAATCATTTCAGCAATTTTTTCTAAAGTCAAAGAGCCCCGTTTTTTACCTAGCTCTAGTAATTTTTCTTTCACCTGTTCAAGGCTAAATTCATTATCAACTTGTTTGGAACGTGCTGGTTTTTCAGCCATTAGTTCCCCTCCTTCCAGGACTTACACCTAAACGACTACAACATTTTACGCAATTTAATGATTTCCATGGCAATTTGTGCAGCAGTGACATAATCACTTCGTCTAACTGCATCTTTTTCTTCAACTTGTTTTTCTTTTATCTTTAACAACTTTTCATATTTCAACACTTGATTTATACAATCGGTCAGTTCTTTATCGGTAACTTCCTCATTCACTGACATCATTTCTATTTCCGAAACGATCCTTCTCAAGTTTGGATCCGGTAAATAAGTAAGGAAAAAGCTTGTATCCGGTTCGTGTCCATCTTCATAGAACGCATATAAATAGGTGATGATTGCCTGATGTTCATCTACATGAAAGACCGTTTGCCCAAGCAACTGCTGAATTTTGAAAGTCATATCCCTGCTTTTTAGCATATGGGCAATCAACTTCATTTCAGCATTATGGTGAGCAGGCTTTAACTTATGCTCATATTGCAGGGCCATTTTCTTTGGAGCCGCTGGCTGCGGCAGTGTCCCCTTCTTGCGTTCCGTAAAGAACACCTGACGCTGCTGCTGTTCCAGCGCATCCAATGAAAGGGAAAATTCAGAGGATAGCTGCCGGAGATAATGATCCCTCTCCACTGCATTGGGCAATCGCGAAATTTCTTTAAGGACTTCTTCGATATATTGAATTCGATCTCCTTCATTATTTACATTTTTCCCTCGACGCAAATAATGCATTTTGAATGCCATGTAGGTTAAACTGGCCCCTATTACTTCAGAAACAAAGCTTTTTTCACCGAATTCCTTTATGTAGTCATCGGGGTCCAAGTTATCAGGCATGAGAGCGACTTTCACGGAAAACTCATGGTCCTGTAGCATATTAACTGCACGATTGGCAGCGTTCAATCCCGCAGAGTCCGAATCGTAGCAAATAAGTATCTGGTCAGTATTTCTTTTTAAAAGCTGGATATGCTGGTCCGTCAGGGCAGTACCCATTGTAGCGACCGCATTCTCCACACCTGCGCCAACTGCTGAAATGCAATCGGCAAAGCCTTCAAAAATGACTGCTTGTTCTTTCTTTCGTATGTGTGGTCTTGCATGATGGAAATTATATAAAGTTTTACTTTTATTAAAGATTGGCGTTTCAGGACTATTCAAATATTTGGGCTCATCGTCCCCCATCGCTCTTCCTGAAAACGCAATCGTATTTCCTTGATGATCCATAATTGGAAACATGACTCTATTTCTGAAACGGTCAAAATATGACTCGTCTTTTTCCCTGTAAATAATAAGCCCTGCCTGCTCCATGTATTCCGCTGGAAACCCGCGTTTTAAAAGGAACTTGGACACGAAGTCCCATGAATCCAAAGAGTAGCCAATTTGGAACTTTTCTATCGTCTCTTCAGTAAACCCGCGTTTAAGTAAATATTCGAGAGCATCCTGCCCCTCTTTCGTATTAACGAGGAGATGATGATAAAACTTCCTCAGCAGGTCATGAGCTTCAACCATTTGCTGAGAGCCTGCCGGCATGTTAGATCGCTTGGAGTCCTTATTGATTTCAACATCCAAAGGAACATTTCCTTTTTCAGCTAAAACTTTTGCAGATTCCACAAAGCTGTAGCCTTCAATATCCATCAAGAAGGTAAAAATATTTCCGCCTGCCCCGCAACCAAAACAGTGAAAGATTTGTTTTTCCGTTGAAACGGAAAACGAGGGCGAGTTTTCACCATGAAAAGGACATAGGCCAAAGTAATTGCGCCCCTGCTTCTTCAGCTGGACATACTCCCCAATTAAATCAACAATGTCAACAGCTTCACGAATTTGATTAATTTTCTCATCTTCTATACGGCCATTTATCATTTTTCCACCTTGCAATATTGGTGATAGTTTCTAATTCGATACTGGTTCCTAATTCCCTGCAAAATTCGACAATGTTTTCATAAGTTTATTTGTAAAACATGCCCGATCTTCCTTTGTGAATGCTTTCGGCCCTTTCGTATGCTTACCCTGCCTGCGGAGTTTCGCCGACTGATAACGCATATCCAAGAGCATGAAAATATTCTCGTCTGTGTATTCTTTTCCCCTTGGTGAAAGGACATAAACGTTTTTAGGAAGCAGGGTTCCAGCCAAACCAATATCTGCAGTAACGACAATATCACCCTTTTTTACTGAGTTTACTATATAAAGATCTGCCGCTTCTTTGTCTGCATCGACATAAACCCATTTACCTTCAGGGTTATTCATCATATTTTTATATGATGCAACAAAACAGACTTCAACATCGTGCAAACTTGCACAATGAAGGATTTCGTCTTTCACCGGACATGCATCGGCATCGACGTGTATCGTAGGTTTATTATTCATACCTTCTAATTCTACATCTTTCTGCATAATCCTTTTTCTCCCCTAAACTTTATGAAGATATGGTGAATTTTTAGCATTGATTCAGAGGGTTCCCTCTAAAATGAGCGCACATCATTCTTCAAAGAATACCTGCTTATTTAAGTGAAAGCACCTCTTTTGCCTTGAAAAAGACCAGCCCTTCCTGAATTATACGGAACATGTCGAATTATTTTTATGATAAAAACCTTGACATCTCATTAACCTTTAGTTTATTCCTTATTAATTAAGTCTAAACCTTAAGATTACTTTTTTCTCACAATTTTTTATTATAGTCTATTTGATTAGAAGATGCCAACATTTAAATTCCGAATGTTTTTTCATGCAAATCACGGATTCACACTTGGAAACCAAGATGTATTTTATGTAATTATTTTGAACTTATTCTTGTTATTCCCTTATTCGACCTTGGCATTAAAATGTGAGCTGACACATAGAGTGTCTAGCTCACATTTTGATTTGCCTTAATTATAAGGATCAACGGTTTTTGTTTTGAAGGATATTGATTATCAAATTGGCTGTTTCTTCAACAGCTTTATTGGTTACATCAATGATAGGACAGTTCAACCTTGATATGATTGTATCAAAGTATGTCAATTCTTCTTTTATGCGCTCCACATTTGCGTAAATGGCATGATCATTGAGCCCAAGTGACTTTAATCGTTCTTTACGAATATGGTTCAGCTTTTCCGGACTGATCTTTAAACCAATGCATTTTTCAGGAGGTACCAGGAACAGCTCTTCTGGAGGTTCCACTTCAGGCACTAAAGGTACGTTTGCCACTTTATAGCGTTTGTGGGCTAAATACTGTGATAATGGCGTTTTGGAAGTGCGTGAAACACCCACAAGGACGATATCTGCACGTAAAATGCCCCGAGGGTCACGTCCATCATCATATTTTACAGCAAATTCAATGGCTTCCACACGTTTGAAATAGTCATCATCCAGCTTTCTCACCAGACCAGGTTCATTAAGCGGCCCTTTTGGCGCCCTTTCCTGAAGGATGTCCATGAGCGGCCCTAAAATGTCATAAGCAGACAGGTTTTCTTTCTCGACCTGTGCTTTCATATACGCCCTAATGGCTGGCTTGACAAGAGTATAAGCAATGATCGCCCCATCCAACTTAGCCAGTGATATCACTTCATCCACATTTTGTTCATCTTCAATATACGGAATTCTCTTTATGGAAAAAGCAGATCCCGAGAACTGGCTTGCAGCGGCTTTTGTAACCAATTCCGCTGTTTCCCCTACTGAATCCGATACAACATATATAATAGAACCGTTCATATTCTCCGTCATTCCTTTTGCAAGCCCCCTAATAGCCTTCATCAGCCAAAGCTACGAATGCTTTCGTAATATTGGTTTTTGTAATCCTTCCAATTACTTCATAGCCTTTTTCTGTGTCTTTGACGACCGGTAATGAGTCGATTTGTTTATCAATCAATTTTTTGGCAACATCAATCAAAAGGTCTTCTTTTGAACACATTGTAATATTGGGCATCCTAGTCATGATGATATTGACTGGAATGGAGTTAAGCTCTTGTTTCCCAATACTAGCACGCAACAAGTCTTTCCTTGATAAGACACCAACAAGCAATGCATGCTTATCGACGACGAACATTGTTCCGACATCTTCTAAAAACATCATGACTATTGCATCATATACGGAAATGCCCTCGTCAACAACGACAGGTATCGATTGGTAGTCTCGTACATAAAGATGGTTGAGGCTATCTGTCAAAAGCTGTGTCCCTGACCTGCCTGTATAGAAATACCCCACTCGGGGCCTGGCATCAAGAAAACCTGCCATCGTTAAAATCGCTAGATCTGGACGAAGTGTCGCCCTGGTAAGGTTCAATCTATCCGCAATATGTTCTCCAGTAATCGGTCCGTTTTCTTTTACGATTTGTAAAATTTGTTCCTGACGCTTATTCAATTGGATTATAATCACCACCCCACTGCTTTCGCAGAGTAAAGTAACAAAAGTTATTCATTTAATAATTATATACTAAATTATTTAATTAGGGCATTTTTGTCCTATTTATTGACCATTTATCTTTTTAAGAAATCGGAAACCCTTATTTAAAGTGTTTCCGATTTCCATACATCCTTTCGATCATGTAAGGATGATCTTATTCATGGCAGCAAAACCTGCAACCAAATCACTGATTTCCTTCATTAAGGATAAACGGTTATTACGGATTGCTTCATCCTCTGCCATGACCATTGTATTCTCGAAATATGACTCTATTTCCGTTTGAAGAGAAACAAGCTGTTCAAACCGTTCATTCTCTTCTTTGGATTCCATATAACGCATTGCCACTTTTTGATATTTTACATATAACGCATTTTCTTGATCATTTTCAAAGGCACTAGGGTCGACTGTCACCTTATTGTCACATTTCACGGCAATGTTCATGACCCGACTTAAAGCTTCCAGGCTTTCTTTAAAGCCAGCTTCGTCTTTTTTCGCATTCAAGACATGTGCACGTTCCACGATAGAGTGGATATAGCCGATCTCATTGAACAGAACTGCATCAATCAAATCGTAACGGATTTGCTGTTCTTGAAGCAGGTGTTTGACACGGGCTTTAAAGAATGTGAACATATCCGCTTTAACTTCTTCAAGATCACGTTTTAAGATGCCTTTTGATTCCAGTCCTTTAAGGCCTAATACAATAAGCTCCTCTAAAGAAATATTCCATTTCTTCTCAGCTAAGATTTGGACGACCCCGCTCGCCTGCCTTCTTAATGCGTAAGGATCCTGGGAACCTGTCGGAATGACACCAATTGCGAAGAATGAAGACAAAGTATCAATTTTTTCAGCTAAACTCACAACTGCTCCAATGACTGAAGGCGGTACATTGTCATCCGCATGTCTTGGCATATAATGTTCATTGATAGCCGCGGCCACTTCTTTGGCTTCCCCTTTTAAGAGAGCATATTTTTCACCCATATACCCTTGCAATTCAGGGAATTCATAAACCATATGACTCACCAAATCGAACTTGGCAATTGCCGCTGTACGAAGCGCCATTTCTTTTTCCGCTTTTAAATTCAAAGCATCCGCAAGGGCACCGGTCACTGCTGTTACCCGGGCAGTTTTCTCGGCTAATGTACCAATTTCTTCATGATAAACGATGCTGTCAAGCTTTTTCAAAGCATCTGAAATCTCTTTTTTCTGATCTTCTTGATAGAAGAATGCTGCATCCGATAAGCGGGCACGCAATACTTTTTCATTACCTTTAGAAACCTTATCCAAATGGCGGTCATCGCCGTTACGCACGGTTACAAAGTAAGCAAGCAGTTTCCCGTCCTTATCTTTAACAGGGAAATAACGTTGGTGTTCCTTCATTGATGTGATAAGTACCTCAGCAGGAAGCTCAAGGAATTCTTCTTCAAAATGTCCAAATAACACCGTTGGATACTCTACCAAATTATTGACTTCTTCAAGCAGATCTTCATCGACCGGGATGATCCAGCCTTTCTCCTGCTCAAGCTCTTTAATCTGATCCAATATAACTTGTCGGCGTTTATCTGGATCCGCCATTACAAATTGTTCTTTTAGCGTATCTTCATACCGTTCCGGCTGCTCGATGATTGCGCTATCGCCCAAGAAACGGTGTCCTTTTGTTTCACGGCCCGTTTCCACGTCAGCAATGCTAAATGGAACTGTCTCATTGCCGAATAAGGCAATCAGCCATTTAATCGGACGGACGAAGCGGAGCTCCTGATTGGCCCAGCGCATATTTTTCGGGAACGTCATGCCGCTGATGATTTCCTTCAGCTCAGATAAAAGCTGAGCAGTCTGCTGTCCTTTTATGAATTTATTCACATGGGCGTATTCCACACCCTTGAGTTCTTTAAAATAAATGTCCTCTGAAGTCATGCCTTGACCCCTGACGAATCCCAATGCGGCTTTAGACCAGTTGCCTTCACTGTCCAAAGCGATTTTCTTGGCCGGACCTTTTGCTTCTTCTTCGATATCCTTTTGGGATTCTTCCACGTCTTTCACCAATACGGCTAAACGTCTTGGTGTTGAAAAAGCTTCAACCGTTCCGAATTCAATCGCTTTTTCCGTTAGCCATTGCTGTACTTTATCTGACAACTGTTTCATTGATGCTGTCACAAAACGGGCAGGCAGCTCTTCCAATCCAATCTCCAATAACAAATCACGCTTGCTCATTTGTATTCTCCCCTTTCACTTTCAGGATCGGGAAGCCTAATTTTTCCCGCTCTTCATAGAAGGTTTTGGCAACCTTACGCGCTAAGTTACGGCACCGGGCAATATAACCCGTTCTTTCCGTCACCGAGATGGCACCTTTGGCATCCAAAAGGTTAAATGTATGTGAACATTTCAAAACATAGTCATATGCAGGATGCACAAGTCCTTCTTCCATTTGGCGATGCGCTTCCTTTTCATACATCGTGAAAAGCTGAAACAGCATATCAAGGTCGGAGGTTTCGAACGTATATTTCGAATGTTCGTATTCCGGCTGACCAAATATATCCCGAACTGTGAATCCATCTGTCCATTCTAGGTCAAATACGTTTTCCTTATCTTGAATGTAAGAGGCGAGACGTTCGATCCCGTACGTAATTTCCACGGAAACCGGCTTACACTCAAGGCCGCCCACTTGTTGGAAATATGTAAATTGAGTGATTTCCATTCCATCAAGCCATACTTCCCAACCTAGACCAGCACACCCTAGTGATGGATTTTCCCAGTTGTCCTCCACAAAGCGAATATCATGCTCAAGCGGATTTATCCCTAAAGCACGCAATGAATCCAAATATAACTCTTGGATATTGTCAGGTGACGGCTTCATGATCACTTGGAACTGATGATGCTGATACAGTCGATTAGGGTTCTCTCCATAACGGCCGTCAGCAGGACGGCGGGAAGGCTCTACGTAAGCAACGCTCCAAGGCTCCGGTCCAATGGCTCTCAGGAACGTGTATGGGCTCATCGTTCCTGCCCCTTTCTCTACATCATAAGCATTCATCAATATGCAGCCTTGTTCAGACCAATGCTTTTGTAACGTTAAAATCATATTTTGAATATTCATCGTACACCTCCAGGTTATTTAAAACGGCTCTTTTTAAAATTAAGGATCGGAAACCATTACATTTTGGCAAACAAAAAACTCCCGTCCCTATGCGAAATGCATAGGGACGAGAGTATACCCGCGGTTCCACCCTAATTGCCGTTTATAAAACGGCCTCTTTTCAAAGCTACATGCTCCGGAAACGCCCTTCCCTGTAAATCCATATCCCGGCTTCCACCGTCCCGGGTTCGCTTTTTATGGAGAATGACAGATACTCTTTTCCATCAACGCAATCTTCTTATTTTGATGATTAGAATTTTATACAAACTAGCATGGAATGTCAATAGGTCAGATCCTAAAACATATCTTTCATCGTATCAATCTGTTTCAGGAACTTTTTTGATTTCAAATGCAGACCGGAATATTCCTCATAATATGCATCGATGATCTTCCGAAGTTCTTTTTTCGTTTCAGGCTTAACGGAAATGTTTCCGAGCCTTGATAAATCGAAATAATAAAAGATTCGAAGCAATTTGACGGCTGAAGGTGAAATTTTATAATGATAAGGGTCTTTCCCCAGACAGCGGTGACAGATAAAGCCCGCTTCCCGAAGCGAGAAGGAGAATTCCCCTTCCGTTTCACCACATACAGCACACTGATTCAGCACTGGGTTAATCCCATTGACGGGCAGCATCTTCATTTCAAAAATGAATTTCAAAACCTCTGCGTCATATTCCTCGTTTATGTAATGCAATGTTTGCGAAAGCAATTCATACAAATATGGATTCGGTTTCTTATCCTCGACGCTTTTATCAAGCAATTCAACAATATATGAAGCATAAGCAGTGGCAAAAAGATCCTCCCTTATGAAACGGAGTGAATCGACCATTTCGCCTTGCTGAAGACTACCGAGTCCGGTTGATGTGGTTACAAGAAAATACCCGGAGCAAAAAAGCTGTGTGACGGCAGAAAGCCTGCTGTTAGGTTTACTGGCTCCTCTAGCCATAACGCCAATTTTTCCCAACTCACGGGTATATATAGTAATGATTTTGTTATTTTCTCCATATGCAGTTCGCCTTATGACAATGCCCTCACATTTTTGGAGCATACCAAGACACCACCCATGCTCGCCAAGACTAACCTATGAAACAGGAAAATCAAATTCTGCTAGCTCATCATTCAATACCAAGTGTCTTTCCTGTCTCTCGACTTCTATCTCCTTAAACAGCAAATAGGTGTCCACATTACCTGTTTCAGTAAATAACTCCCAGGTAAAATCCAACATATAAAGCCCACCTTTCATTTTTAACTAGCAATATGAATATCCGACCATATGGTTAGCTTGACCGTTTTCCGAACTTTCATGACGCGTAAATTTTGTTAATTAATACTCACTCTCATTGAAGCCATAATCGCGGAGCTGGCTTGCTTTGTTCCGCCAATCCTTCTGTACCTTCACCCATAGTTCCAAGAAAACTTTCGAGCCCAATAAGTTTTCGATATCCACTCTGGCACGGCTACCGACTTCTTTAAGCATTTTCCCTTGCTTTCCGATGACAATCCCTTTTTGTGAATCACGTTCGACAACGATCGTCGCCATGACATTAATGGTGTCACTGTTGTCCATTTTTTTAATTGAATCGATGACAACAGCCACTGAATGCGGAATTTCTTCACGTGTCAGGTGCAGTACCTTCTCACGGACCAATTCGGAAATGATAAAACGTTCCGGGTGGTCGGTCACTTGGTCAGCTGGATAAAACTGAGGACCTTCTGGCAGATGTTCCTTGATTTGTTCAAGCAGTGTATCAACATTATTTCCTTCAAGCGCAGAAATCGGAACGACCGCCGCAAAAGGGTAAAGCTGTTGGTATTTTTCAATGATCGGAAGTAAATCATCAGGATGCATTGCATCGATTTTGTTTACAACCAGGAAAACAGGCGTTTTTACGGATTGAAGTTTTTCGATGATAAACTCGTCACCGCGTCCGTACCCTTCAGTCGCATTGATCATGAAGAGAATCAAATCGACTTCCTTCAATGTATTCGTTGCCACTTTCATCATGAAGTCACCAAGCTTATGCTTTGGTTTATGAATGCCGGGTGTATCGATGAAAATCATTTGTGAATCGTTTTGCGTAAGTACACCCTGGACTTTATTTCTTGTAGTTTGCGGTTTATCGCTCATAATGGCGATCTTTTGACCGATGACCCGATTCAGAAATGTACTCTTTCCAACATTAGGTCGTCCAATAATCGAAATGAAACCTGATTTGTAACCTTTTACTTGTGTATCATCAAATAGTTTATCCATTTAAATCCTCCGGTGAAAAAGCTCCTGGAAGCAATTCCTGTACTGTTAGTTCTTTTATATCCCCATGTAAGTTGGTCAAAACGACCGGCATATCCTTTTCACACAGTTCCGAAATAACCTGCCTGCATGCCCCGCATGGGGAAACGGGACCATCGGTATCTGCCACGACTGCAAGTTTAGTGAATTTTTTATCGTTATGGGCATAAGCACTGAATAAAGCTGTCCTTTCGGCGCAGTTACACATGCTATATGCAGCATTTTCTATATTACAACCATGATAGACCTTTCCATCAGCGGTTAAAAGGGCTGCCCCCACCTTAAATTTGGAGTAAGGCACATATGCTTTATCCCTTGCTTTTTTAGCTTCCTCAATCAATTCTTTTGTATTCAATTCACATCTTCCTTTCAAATTGAGTACCATTTCGGCAACCTACAGGCCAAACTTAGGCAAAAAGATAATCAATCCAACTATTATAGAAAATATAGCATATATGAATACAGCTCCGGCTGCAATATCTTTTGCCTGCTTGGCTAGCGGATGGATTTGATCCGTTACCAGGTCCACTACCCTTTCAATCGCTGAATTAACGAGCTCCAACGTAATCGTACCGGCTATGGCCGCTAAAATGAAAAGCCACTCCATCCCATTCAATGAGAAGTACCAGCCAAAGAATACGACGATTGCCGTTAACGCGAAATGTATCTTGATATTGCGTTCAGTCCGAACAGCCTCCAAAATTCCCTGACAGGCAAAAGAGAAACTTTTTAATAAAGGATACCTTTTTTTATCCTTCTCTTGAAAGTCCATATTCTTCCAAGATCTCCTTTTGTTTAGTGAACATCACTTTTTCATCTTCTTCATTCATATGGTCGAATCCTAATAAATGCAGAAAACCATGCAGTGCTAAAAATCCAAGTTCCCGGTCAAATGAATGGCCATATTCTTCAGCCTGTTCTTTCGTACGTTCAATGGAAATGATGATATCCCCTAACATGCGGGGCATTTCCGCACCGACAATTTCCACTTCATCTTCTCCCATTTCTTCAAGTGCAAAGGAAATGACATCTGTAGCTGAATCTTTATGTCGATATTCTTTATTGATTTCCCGAATCCTATCATTGTCTACAAATGTAACTGACAGCTCGGTGTCTTTTTCAATGTTTTCTTTTCTTGCCGCAAATTGCAGAATGCTTTCAACAAGCCGCTGAGCTTCCTCCGTTACTTCATTCGTTTCATCCATTAAATCGATAGCTAAAATCATTCTTTCACCTTCTGTCCTAATTTATCCGGCTCCGGATATTCAATCCTGGAGTGGAAGATACCATTCAGCGATTCACATAAGGAATGCTTCACGATACTCAATTCTCTCATAGTAATGTCACATTCATCAAATTGACCATCAGAAATCCTGTCCTGAATGATGAAACTTACCAGCTCTTCAATCTTATCTGGAGTTGGGTGCTTCATCGATCTCACTGCAGCTTCAACACTATCGGCTATGCCGATGACGGCTACTTCCTTCATTATCGCCCTCGGACCGGGATATCGGTAGGCCGCTTCGAGGGTGGTCTCATCCTGTTTTTTTGCCTTATGGTAGAAAAACTTCAATAAAGTCGTACCGTGATGCTGCTCTGCAATATCCACAATCTCTTTCGGGAATTTGTGACTGCGCAGCATCTCCCCGCCATCTACGGCATGGGCAATAATGATATCCCTGCTCGTTTCCGGCTGCAGCCGATCATGCGGGTTCTCTTCATTCATCTGATTTTCGATGAAGAAGTGCGGCCGCTTCGTTTTACCTATATCATGATAATAGCTGCCGACCCTTGCCAGCAATCCATTCGACCCGATGGCTTCACAAGCGGATTCCGCCAAATTGGCAACCATTACACTATGATGATATGTCCCCGGTGCCTCAATCAAGATCCTCCGCAATAACGGATGATTGGGATTCGCGAGTTCGATAAGCTTAATTGATGATAAGATCCCGAAACCAGCCTCGAAAAACGGTAACAGGCCCATTGTCAAAACGGCTGAACCCACTCCAGAACCTATGGCAGCAGCAGCATAATATAAGTACTCCATTCTAGTATAATGGCTGTCCATAATAAAGATGAGCGAAAAAACAAATGCCATATTGATTAAAGACAATAGCAGCCCCGCTACCAGCACCTTTGATTTGAAATTTGGCCTAGATAGAATGATGATTGCCGTCAATCCCCCGAAAATGATATAAAGCCCCATCGAGAAATCCAGATTTCCAGGTGTATCGCCATTAAATATAATCGTACCATACGAACCTAGCAATATGATCATTGCCACCGCTAACTTATCATTCAATAATATCTTGATGAGCATCGCCGCCATGGCACCCGGAAAAATGTATTCCAGGTTCGAGTTTTTCAGGTCTGCCAGAATGCTGACCGTTTTCATGGTAGCCATTGAAAGGATAAAGACAAGACTGAAGATCAATAACTGATTGTACTTGTTATCCTTTTTGGAAATGGAATAGTAGAAATAGTAATAAAAAGCGGCAAAAGTCAGGAATATGAATAACAGCAGGCCGATATACGGGTAAATGGTAGACTCCGTATTTAAGAAGCCTGCCAGTTCAAGCTGCCTATATACATCCCTGTCCACTAATTGATTTTCTTCAACGATGATTTGACCTTGAAGGATCCTGATTGGCTCCACGCTTTCAACCGCTTTCCTTCGCTGTTCTTCGGTTTTGTCCTTATCGAAAAATACATTCTGAATGATTGCCGTACGTGCAAGGGAAGTGGAGGCTTTTTTCATATCGCCACTAATGCTCATATAACCCAATTCCTCTACAACCTTCTTCTTGGCATTTTCGACGTCACTTGCAGCGATTCGGGAGCCCATCACATTATTCACGGCAGTAATGGTTGAATCCTTCGCTATTTTCAACTCATCTTCATCCGCCTGCACTAATGCCAGGAAAACGGATTCCTCGATATTTTTATTCACTTCATCGGTCAATTTTTCTTTTAATATGGAAACTTTTTGAGCATCCGTCTTTACGGGCTCTTTTTTATCATCTTTTTCCTCATCTTCTTTATGATCTCCATCGGGGTCCGTTTCTTTATTCACCTCTATTGCTGAATCGAAAATGGATGAAATCAGATCGACTTTATTTTTGGCATATTCCTTTTTTAAAGAATAAACATCCGCCACCTGTTTTGAAATCTCTTCTTTTTCCTGTTCCGTCTTATAGGTATCTTCCACAGTCTTGGTTGAACGTATTGTTTGTTCCGCAGGCTTAAAAAGCTCTACCTGAACCCTTTCCGGCTTAACATTGGAGAACATTAACCCATACGCAAACAAACCAAGTATGATGAACAAAAGCACTTGAAAAAAGCGATGGACCAACAGCCCTTTTATTTGAGTGAAAAATTTCTGGATACGATTCAAGGAAGGTCCTCCTAAAAAAAATGATGTTTATTATTCTAGATATGTAAAATCATAACAGTTTTTATGTGAATTTTCACCTTCGTATTGATAAATGAAGCTTCTTATCCACTTTTTCCCCATAAAGTTTGTCATTTAGACACATCACGAAAAATCCGCCGATTGAAATGGCGGATTTTTTCTTATGACTTCGCCTGCTCGTAAGCAGTAATGATTTTGGCGACAAGCGGATGTCTTACTACATCACTTTGTTCAAAATAAACAAAGGAAAGGCCTTTAACATTCTTCAAGATCTCTTCTACCCGGATCAGACCTGACTTCATACCTTTCGGAAGGTCAATCTGGGTCCGATCTCCCGTAATGACCATTTTCGATCCGAAACCAAGCCGGGTCAAGAACATCTTCATTTGGGCTTCCGTCGTATTCTGGGCTTCATCCAATATGACAAAGGCATCTTCAAGCGTACGGCCCCTCATATAAGCCAGAGGAGCTATTTCGATCGTTCCGCGCTCTATCATCCTTAGCGTCTGTTCCATCCCTAGAAGGTCATGGAGAGCGTCATACAGCGGTCGTAGATAAGGATCTACCTTTTCCTTCAGATCACCAGGCAGAAAACCAAGGCTTTCCCCTGCTTCGACGGCAGGCCGTGTCAGGATGATCCGTTTAACATGTCCATTTTTCAATGCATTGATGGCCATCACTACAGCAAGGTAGGTCTTCCCGGTTCCGGCAGGCCCAATTCCAAATACAAGATCCTGTTTCTTTATAGCCTGGATATAGTATCTTTGCCCGATCGTTTTGACTTTAATGGATTTCCCCTTAGCCGTTTTAGCGATTTCCTCATCATATAATTCACCGAAATACTCCAATGTGCCTTTTCTTGCCAATTCAATTGCATAAAGCACATCCCTGGAACTGATTGCAATTCCTTTTCTGACCACTGTCAATAATGCCTTGAGGATTTCCTCCCCCATCGTTACCCGCTCGATATCCCCGGCAACACTCACCGCTTCACCTCGGGTTATGACGGAAATGCCAAGCTCCTCTTCGAGCACTTTTACATTTGAATCCCCATTGCCCAATAATGCGATCGCTTCATTGGGTGATTCTATTTCGAGCTTAATTACTTTCACATCATCTGCCATTCGTTAGTCTCCTTGAATGATTGGCTGTCCAATCGCTATATCTTCAATAACTTGGTAATGTATAGATAATTTAACTTTACCATTGTCCATGCTTTCGTGCAAAATTTTTTCCTCGACGATTTCATCTTCCTCTTCTAAATGCTTTTTCAATTCTGCTTTAGCCATTTTCCTGCCTTCCTTCACCGCTTCTTTCTCCGTATAACTTCGTACAATATCTTCCTTGCTCCTCAAGGTCACTTGTTTATAGGAAATGGGAAGTTCCCATTGAAGAAAGTGAAATGGCCTCACTGTCGTTTCTTTTTCCTGTTTTTCATATCCCGGATCCTTGAAACCCCATACCGGAAGGGAAAAGCCCCCCATTTTCAAAAAGTGCCTGCTCGTTTCATCTCCGTTAAAAACAGAAAACTTGGTTTTTAACGGAACTTCCACTTTCGCTTTATACCACGTTTTCCCTTTTATTACTCCCTGTGCGGATACAATTTCCTGTTTATCCTCTTTTCCAATCAATCCCGAAACAAGAAGCTGTCCTTTTCCTACATAATCATTCACATTAACAATAGATTGTCCCTTTTCAACGAACATATCAGTGATGATCGCCTTTTTGGAAGCTACCAAATTTTGCGGAGATGTTTCCTCGACCTCTTTAGGTTGCCGTTTTTCTACAACCCGAAAATGGTATGTCGTTCCCTTTAGCTCTACCCCTACCCATGTCAATGCACCAATCCGGTCCGACAGCTTACGCTGAATCGTATCCACATCATCCACAAAGAATTGCACTTTCCCAATCTTCACGCCCATCTTGTCCAATTCTTTCCGGATGGCATGCTCGGTTGCGGGTTTGGCATCTTGAACCTCGATGCCCCAAACCATATTGGAAAGTACAAATATACAAAGCAGGAAAGCGATCATCCCCGCTAAAAACCCGCTGTTTTTCATGACTCTCTTTATTAGGAAAGGGAAACCCTTTCCCTGCATGAACTTTACTTTACAATCGCTCTTACGCATGACCTGACGGAGTTTGGGGATATCCCTGATATCCATATGGAAAATCAGGGCTTCACTTCCGACACGCTTCACATCCCAGATATGAAGCCCCCTTCTCGTCAGCATATTAATCAGCCGTTCTGCACCTTTGCCATAAGCCTTCACCTTTACATAGCCTGTATAATAGTTTGTCCATTGGTTTTTCATGGAGACCTCCCGGGATCATTCATTGATAAAATAGACCTTATCGATTTTGCCTTCGAGCATGATTTCTTCCGGCAAAATCGTCTTTATGACAAAGGCATTTCCCTTTATCAGCAACTGCCCATTTTTAAGCATCAATCGCACTTCGCTGTCTGTAAAAGCCAATAAGCCACGATGGTTTTCAATATAAATATGTAATTGTCCGATCATTGTAATTCGCGGCAGGTCCATCATGACATCTTGCGGAAGGTCCATTGTTTTGGTCATAAGCTGTTTCACTCTTTTTCCCCAATTGCGTGCCATAAAAAAGAACCCCCTTTCATCTCAATGTATGAAATGAAAGAGGGTTCTAGCACAAAATTATAAGTGAATGAGAGTCTATTTTTTCATGCTCATTTAATGACGGGCTTAAAAAAGCCCGGGGCTCCGAATCACCTTCTGGACCTCTGAAGACTTCTCTTCGCCCTTGGCGGTCCCAGCACTTCTGACATGATGATGCCATCAATCAGCTGTTTTTTACCAAAAGACGGCCCTTGGCGATAGACCGGACTTTTATTATCAGAAATCGTTGATGTAAGTTGATCCGCCTTCGCTTTTTGATATAAACGCTCCTGATCGTACTTCTGCTGAAGCCTTCTAAGCTCCGCAATCCTTTTGTTCGCATCGTTCGTCGTCTCATCGATCACTTCAACAGCCTGAGCTGCCTGCTGTTCGACTTTCCTTACAGGAGCAGGAGCAGGGGCAGGCCTTTGCTGCGGATTCCCTTGCTGCATTTCACCTTGAAGCTCCCGCATGACCTCCTGCCATTTCTTTTTCGGAGGCGTGTTAGGATCATCAAATTGCTGAGGCTGCTTTTTCTTTCCTAACATGGACGTTAAAATACCGATCAAGACAATGATAAGGAATGGGTTCTTGAGAAAGAAATCAATAAAATCTCCCATTTAAAGACCTCCCTTCCCTGACCTAATTATTATTATTATGGTTATTGTTGTTATCTTTTGGATTTTCGGATATTTTACTGATGGAACCGCGCATATCCGTATCGGCCGTGATATTTTGGATATTCATATAATCCATCACTCCAAGGTTTCCGCTTTTCAGTGCATCGGCCATGGCCAACGGAACTTCCGCTTCGGATTGAACAACCTTCGCTCTCATTTCCTGAACACGGGCAACCATTTCCTGTTCAAGCGCAACAGCCATTGCACGGCGTTCTTCGGCCTTTGCCTGGGCTATTTTCTTATCGGCTTCGGCTTGGTCCGTCTGTAATATGGCCCCGATATTTTTACCGATATCCACTTCAGCGATATCAATGGAAAGAATTTCGAATGCCGTTCCTGAATCCAACCCTTTTGATAGAACCGTTCGTGAAATCAAATCGGGATGTTCCAGGACATCCGTGTGCATTTTCGAAGCACCGATCGTCGATACGATCCCTTCCCCTACACGGGCAATGATCGTCTCTTCACCGGCACCACCGACTAGACGTTCAATGTTGGCACGGACCGTGATCCTTGCCTTAGCTTTCACTTCAATACCATTCATCGCCACACCAGAGATGAACGGAGTTTCAATCACTTTCGGGTTAACGCTCATTTGAACAGCCTGCAATACATCACGACCGGCAAGGTCAATAGCTGCACCCCGTTCGAAAGGTAATGTGATATTGGCGCGTTCTGCAGCAATTAATGCATTCACAACTCGATCGACATTACCGCCTGCAAGGTAATGGCTCTCCAATTGATTCGTTGAAACATTGATTCCAGCCTTATGGGCCTTGATAAGAGGATTGACGACCCTGCTTGGTATAACGCGGCGAAGCCTCATCCCAACTAATGTAAATATACTGATTTTGACTCCTGCCGCTAAAGCGGAAATCCATAGCATTACTGGTACGAATGTGAAAAACACTGCCAACACGATGATGGCAGCAATCACTGCCAGTACAATAAATATCGTTCCTGAAGTTATCACTTAATGATTCATCCTTCCTGTATCTTTTAATTTTAATTTGAATCCGGAATTTCCCGGACGACTACCCTTGATCCTTCAACTTTAACGATGATGATTGACGAACCTTTGGAAATAAAGCTTCCTTCGGTCACGACATCCACTCTTTCTTCTTTGACCAAAGCTGTTCCTGAAGGCCTCAAGTCTGTAAGGGCCTTCCCTTCTACACCTAATAAATCCAAACGATTCGGATTGCTCACATATCCTTGTTCCGTTTTTGTTGCATCGGTTAATATCATTTTCCTGAAAAATTTCATCTGTTTTCCAAACACCTTTACAAGTAGGATGAATACCAAAATGGATACGGTAACCGCAATTAGCAAGGATATCGTCATATGGACCGGATCACCTGTTGCGAGGAATAAACTCCCCACTATCGCGGTAAATCCGAGCAGCCCGATAATCCCCCCTGGGATAAAAAATTCAATTAGTACGAGAATGACCCCGATGATGAACATCGCTAACGATTCGTATCCGGTGATACCGGCGACAAGATGACCATAGAAGAATAAGACAAGACTGGTGATTCCAATGACCCCCGGAATTCCAAAACCGGGTGAAAACAATTCCATCACAATCCCGATTCCCGCTATCGTTAACAAAATGGGAACGACGATCGGGTTGGTCAAAAAGCGGGCAAGCTTCTCAGGAAAGCTTTCTTCGATTGACCGAATATCAGCATCCTCAACTCCAAGTATACTATACAGCTCCGCTTTCCCAGAGACGGTGCCTTCACTATACCCAGCCTTTTTTGCCTGTTCTGCTGTAAATGTCAGCAACTTCCCTTTTTCCGCTCCATATTCGGGTAGATCGATGTCAACATCCGCCATCGCCTGGGCGTAAATGGGATCACGTCCATTTTGTTCTGCAGCAGTCTTCATGGCAGCTAACCAATAAGATTGCGCTTTCTTACCTGCAGCGTTCCCTGTTGAATCAATCACAGCCGCAGAACCCATGGTGGCACTCGGAACCATATAAATCTCATCTGCGCTTAGAGAAATGTATGCCCCTGCAGATAAAGCCCTGTTATTGACGTAGGCAACTGTCTTGATTGGTGAATCCGACAGTAACTTTGCAATTTCCCCCGCTGCATCCACAGCACCTCCAGGGGTATTCACCTCGAAAACGACAAGATCTGCATCAGCTGCTTCAGCAGTGGTCAGCGCGCGTTCCAAAAAGGCCGAGAGTCCCTTTTCCACCGTTTCTTCAATTGGTACATGGTAAACGATCTTCTCGTTTGCAGATACCGTCGATCCCCCAAAAGAAGACATGGTGAACAGCAATCCAAATAAGAGTACAGATAAATAACGCCAAATTTTCAACGGAACGCCCCCTTTCCCGTATTAAACGCGGTAAGTGCCTCCAGTATTCAGGAGGAAAACCTACCAGTAAATTCAGCACACAACTAAAATTCGAATAAGGAGCAAATGAAGCAACCCTTTACTCTGTTCTTAAGTTATTACGTATGTATATGAAAAAGGTTTCAAAAAAAGCTAATAAAATTAAAAGTGCCCCTATTATCTTGGGCTTCGTTTGAATAATATACGCATAAAAATCATGAAATACACAAAAACCACAGGCAATTTGCCTGCGGTTAGGTTTCGAGTTTTAAGTTTAGAGTTTAAGATAGATGTTGTTGTACTAATTTGTTTACTAGAGAACCATCCGCTTTACCTTTAACTTTAGGCATTAAAGCTCCCATAACTCGGCCCATATCTGCTTTGGATGTTGCATTGACTTCTTCAATCGTTTGTTTAACGATTTTAGAAATGTCTTCTTCTGAAAGTTGCTCAGGCATATATGCCTCTACGTATACTAGTTCGGTGCGGACTTTATCCACGAGATCTGAACGACCTGCGTTTTCAAACTCCTGGAGGGAGTCTTTGCGTTGTTTTAATTCGCGAGAGAGCACTGTCAATTCTTCATCATCTGTTAAATCTTGTCTCTGCTTCATGGCTTCGTTTTGAATAGAAGCTTTCAGCATCCGAATAACAGATAGTTTGTCCTTTTCCTTGTTCTTCATCGCTTGTTTCATATCATTATTTAAACGCTCGAGAAGACTCATCTTTCCACCCTCTCTTAGAATTTACGTTTTCTTGCAGCTTCAGACTTTTTCTTACGTTTTACGCTTGGTTTTTCATAAAATTCACGCTTCCTAGCTTCCTGAAGCGATCCTGCTTTAGATACAGTACGTTTGAAACGACGAAGAGCATCTTCAAGCGATTCGTTTTTACGAACGACGGTTTTAGACATCTCTTTCCCTCCCTCCGAAAACAACACACTAACTCAAGTTGTCAACATGTTATACATGTACTAAACAATTATAATATATCATCTTTAGCAGGTCAACCAATAAAATCAAACTTATTTTGAATATCATCATGTTATTATCATAATTTTTCACGAAACGATGATTCAACCTGCATGAAAATCCAATTTATAGCATGTCTCCCGTCATTGGGCCATAAGCTTACTATGAGGTGACAGTCATGCATGAGCTATTTTTATTCCTTTTATTCATTATGATATTTTTGGCAGGTATGTCGGTTTTACGAATCGGACTGTTCAATATGTCAGGTGCAGCATTAAAAACTTTTCTCTCAAAGGTTACGGATAAGCCATGGAAAGGCTTCATGGCCGGAACCATCTTTACCGGGATCCTGCAGAGCAGCTCGGCGGTAATGGTCATGACGGTCGGCCTCGTTTCCGCAGGAAGCTTAACGTTCCCGCAAACGATCGGGATTATTCTTGGAACGAATATCGGATCCACCTTTACAGCAGAGTTCATGACCTTCTCTCTGGATCGTTGGATCATTCCCGGTGTCGTAAGCGGCGCTTTCCTTTGCTTCATGCCAAAAGCATTACCGAGAAGCATAGGGATGTCACTGATCGGAATCTCGGCCATCTTCGCGGCGATGAGTGGTTTCAAAACGCTTTCGACACCGATTGCAGCCTATCCATCCATACAAACGCTCATCCATTACATAGAGGGCCACATGAGCTATGCCCTATTAGCCGGGATATTATTGACGGCACTCATTCACTCCAGTTCGGCAACCATTGGGATAGCCATGAGCTTTTTGCTGAATGGGGAGTTATCCGTCTCTTCCGCAATCATCATCATGCTCGGATCGAATATAGGCACATGCATCACCGGATACATGGCCAGCATCGGTTCCGGTAGACAAGCTGCCTTCACAGCTTATTCACATATTTGGCTAAACGTCATAGGGGTTGCCGCATTCCTGCCTTTTGTGGACATCCTGGAAAGAACTGCTGCCTTTTTCACCGAAAACAAGGGGACACAGCTGGCCCATGCCAGTGTCATTTTCAATATCTTGACTTCTTTTGCCGTCTTGCCATTCGCACGGCAATTCTCCAACCTCATTCTTTTGGTGCATCGGCCAAACTTTAAAAAATAAGGAGCTGTCCAAAAGTCATTAGTGACTTTCTTTCAGGGCAGCTTCGTGTGAAGATTGGACATCATATGTAGCTGCACCAGATATAAAAGGATAAATGATTACTGGGAGGTTTTTTAGCTAATCTTTTTATAATTAGTTTTATGATTCAATAAGCTCAAACCACTCGATATAACAGGAGCTAATATCAAAATAATCAAACCTATAAATAAAATGGTTATTGAAGTGTCATATACCCAAAATTTCACCACTCATCTAAAGTAGTGTTAATGATAAATGAAAAAATTAAAAACCTTTTTTCATTTCCCTCCCCATGTTCATGCATTTAATATAAGCAAGTTTACTCACTGTTGATTCCCCCTAATATTTATTAAATCCACAATAAGCTTTTTTTTGAATTTATGGGTTCCAAAAATGACAAGTACAAGTCCAAAAATGATACGGGTCCTCTTTGTTCATGGAAGAAATAGGCGCAATGCACAAACACATTGGATATCACCAGTTGAATTACAAACCGATTTTTTTATGGAAGTAATAAAAAAAAGGCGGAGAAAAATAAAATATTTTTCTCCGCCTTTTTTATTTCAGGGAGTTATTATACGGTCCCTTTTTAAAATCAATAATCGGAATCAGCCGTTAAGCCCTTTACGATGGAGACACCTGCACTCGCTCCAATTCTTGTTGCACCAGCTTCAATCACTTTCTGGGCATCGCTCGTATTGCGGACTCCGCCTGAAGCTTTGACACCGATATCCGGGCCAACCGTTTTTCTCATAAGCGTGATATCTTCAACAGTCGCTCCGCCGGTCGAAAAACCAGTTGATGTTTTCACATAATCCGTTCCTGCTTTTACGGCCAATTCACATGCACGGACTTTTTCTTCATCAGTCAATAAAGAAGTTTCAATGATCACCTTTGAAAGAGCCTTACCAGTGGATGCCGCTACCACAGCACGAATATCCCGCTCTACCAACTCATCATCCTTGTCCTTCAATGCGCCGATATTGATCACCATATCGACTTCGTGAGCGCCATTGGAGATGGCGTCCTTCGTTTCAAAAGCTTTGGTTTCCGGTGTGGTTGCACCTAGAGGGAAGCCGATGACCGTACAAACTTTCACTTCTGAACCTTCCAAAAGTTCGCTTGCATATTTCACCCAAGTCGGGTTTACGCATACGGAAGCAAAGTTATACTCTCTCGCTTCTTCGCATAATACCTTTATTTGCTCTTTGGTTGCATCTGCTTTTAATAACGTGTGGTCAATTAAACCTGCTACATTTTGTGACATTAATAAATCCTCCTCAAAAACAATCTATAACTAGTTGTACGTACCTCTCATGATACCATAGTTTATCCACTTTGACGATATATATAGTCTTTACCCGAAAGTGCCAAGAAAACACATTAAAAAGAGGATAAAAAAAAAGACAGCGATTAACCGCTGTCTTAGATATTGGATGCTTGTTGCAACGGAAAATCCTTCACTACCGTCACGAACTGACCTTCACTAAATGGATAGCCAGACTTTGTGATCTTCACTTTGACGATTTCACCGACCATTTCATCCGAAGCCGGAAAGACGATTTTCATGTAATTATCGGAGTAGCCCTCATAAAGGCCATTTTCCAACTTCGTTTCAGGAATGACTTCCAGAACTTCCCCCTCGAATCGGGAGGCATACTCTTTTGCCAGCTGATCCGACAACGCGATAAGGCGGTGGACGCGTTCATTTTTGATATCTTCATCCACTTGATCTTCCATACGGGCAGCCGGAGTCCCTGTCCGTTTTGAATATGGGAAAACATGAAGTTCGGAGAATTTATATTTTTCTATAAAGTTATATGTCTCCATGAATTCTTCTTCGGTTTCACCTGGGAAACCTACGATGACATCAGAGGTAACAGCAAGACCCGGAAGTGCAATTTTCAACTTTTCGATTCGATCACCGAAGAAATCCATCGTATATTTACGTCTCATCCGTTTTAGAACTGTATCGGAACCCGATTGGATTGGTATATGCAAATGACGTACCACTTTTTTCGAATTCGTCAGCACTTCAATGATTTCATCTGTAATTTGGCTGGCTTCAATGGATGAAATACGGATACGCTTCAACCCATCGACTTTTTCCAAGTCCCGCAGCAGCATCGCCAAATTATAGTCTTTTAAATCATCTCCGTAGCCGCCAGTATGAATTCCGGTGAGGACTAGCTCTTTATAGCCTGCCTCGACAAGCTGTTCAGCTTGGTGAATGACTTCTTTTGGATCGCGGGAACGCATCAAGCCACGAGCCCAAGGGATGATGCAGAAAGTGCAGAAATTATTGCAACCTTCCTGAATCTTAAGTGAAGCGCGTGTACGGTCTGTAAAAGCAGGTACATCCAACTCTTCGTAGACACGGTTTTTCATGATATTTCCTACGGCATTGATTGGTTCACGTTCCACCTTGAATTGCTCAATGTAATCAAGGAGTTTAACCCTGTCTTGTGTTCCTACAACAATATCCACACCTGGTATGGCCATGATTTCTGCCGGCGACGTCTGTGCATAACATCCCGTTACCGCTATGACGGCATTCGGGTTCTTACGAATGGCACGACGGATGACCTGACGGCTTTTCTTATCGCCAGTGTTTGTCACCGTGCATGTGTTGATGACATATACATCTGATGCATTTTCAAACTCAACACGATCATATCCCCCAGTTTTGAATAATTGCCATATAGCCTCTGTTTCATAATGATTCACTTTACAGCCTAATGTATGGAAAGCGACCGTTGCCATTTTTCATCACCTCAAAAGTTCTACATGATAAGAAACAGCGGAAAGTGCATATAAAGGTGCTGTTTCAGTTCTTAATATTCTTGGTCCAAGACCGCAAGCCATAAAACCGGCATCAGTCAGTTTTTCAATTTCCTTATCTGCTAAACCACCTTCAGGCCCAAATACGAATAGGATGGATTGCCCAGCGGTAATATCTTTCAAGACAGAAGCGAGTACAGAAGTTTCCCCCCGTTTTGCCTCTTCTTCAAAAGCGATTAATTTATGATCGAAACCGGAAGCATACCCAGCTAGCTGATCTGCAGTCATCGGTTCCTTGATGGCAGGGATAACCGTGCGGTGGGATTGCTCAGCCGCCTCTTTTGAAATCTTCTGGAGTCTCTCCAATTTCTTACCTACCTTTTTGTGGTCCCATTTTACCACCGAACGAGCAGCAATAAAAGGGATAAATTCAACGGCACCCAGTTCAGTACCCTTTTGAACGATATATTCCAACTTATCCCCTTTAGGCAGACCGCTCGCTATCACAACCTTTACAGGAAGTTCCTTTTCTTCATTCTTCCATTCGGTAACTGTCCCTATAACAGCATCATCAGTAATTTCCGAAATTTCCGCGATAGCTGTCATGCCATTACCTTTCACCGTGATGATCCGTTCCCCTGGTCCCATTCTCATCACCCTGGCGATATGGTGAAAATCATCGCCTGATATCTTCACCGTGTTTCCATTGATGTCTACTTCGTTAAGAAAATACCGCTGCACACTGCCACCCACTTCGTCTAGTCTAAAAAACTCACAGGCTAACAGTCAGGAATCCAGAATGCAAGCCGTGCAAAGATTCAAGCTAAAAAAAGGTACTCTGACTATCAAAAAACCCGATAATCAGAGTAACTTTTTCAATTAATCATTTCTTTTCGCGATTATTGCCACCCAATCTTCCATCAAGATCGTTTCCTCAACGGTGAATCCAGATGCTATAATCGCTTCCTTCACATCTTGTTTCTTAGTTTGAATGATTCCGGAAGCGATGAAATATCCGCCAGGTTTAACCACTTTCGCTACATCATCCGTAAAACGCATGATCACTTCGGCAAGAATATTTGCGACGACGATATCCGCTTGTTCATTCACACCATCCAGTAAATTGCCTTGTGAAACTGACACTTTATCCTGCACGTTATTCAGTTCCACATTTTGTTTGGCTGACTGTACTGCCACTTCATCCAAATCAAGGGACTGAATCCGTTTTGAGTCCAATAATGCAGCTGCAATACTCAGAACACCAGAACCAGTTCCTACATCAACCACTAAATCCCCAGGCTGTACTGTACGCTCCAGCGCTTGGATGCACATGACCGTCGTCGGGTGTGTACCCGTTCCGAAGGCCATGCCTGGATCAAGTTCAATGATCAATTCGTCACTGCTTACTGGAGTGTAGTCTTCCCATGTTGGCACGATGGTAAAACGTTCTGATATCTTGACAGGGTTATAATACTTTTTCCAAGCCGTCGCCCACTCTTCTTCATTCACTTCACTAATTGAAACAACATTTTTCCCAAGGTCTATATCGAAAAGAAGGAGATTATTGATTGATTCCTTAATAGCATCAATGGTATCGCCAAGGAAACTGTTAACAGGCAGATAAGCTTTAATGACTACACCTTCATCCGGATAATCATCTGGGTTTAAGTGGTAGATCTCGCCAAAAACATTTTCTCGTTCCTTGACTAATTCTAGAGGATCCTCAATGACAACACCACTCGCACCTGCCTCATGAAGAATATTCGAAACAGGTTCAACCGCTTCATTCGTTGTTTGGATTGCAAATTCAGACCACTTCATAATCTACCAACTCCCAATTTGTTCTTTTACTTTTATTCACCTATCTTTAAAAGCACGCTTTACTTTTGAGAAAAAGCCATCATCATGTTCATCTACACCTTGTCCGCTGATATCACTGAACTCACGAAGCAGGTCCTTTTGTTTTTCCGTTAATTTCTTAGGCGTGACAACTAATACGACCACATGCTGATCTCCTTGGCCATATCCTCTGACATTCGGAACCCCTTTGCCTTTTAAACGGAAACGAGTGCTTGTTTGTGTACCTGCAGGAATCTTCAGTTTCACTTTTCCATGAAGCGTCGGAACTTCTATTTCATCCCCTAATGCTGCCTGGGCAAAAGTAACCGGCATTTCACAATAAATATCATCGCCATCCCGCTCAAAGAATTCATGGCTGCGCACATGGAAGACTACATATAGGTCTCCTGCCGGACCGCCATTGATTCCTGGCTCTCCTTGGCCGGTTACACGCAACTGCTGGCCATCATCAATTCCTGCTGGCACCTTGACTTGGATCTTTTTACGTTTTTGGACTTTTCCGTCACCGCCGCATGTTGAACATTTATTAGGAATGATTTTTCCTGTTCCTTGACAATGGTGACATGCTCTCCGGTTCACAATCCTTCCGAACGCTGTGTTTTGTTCAACATTCAATTGACCGGTTCCATGGCAATGTGAACAGTTTTCCACTTTTGTACCTGGTTTGGCACCGGATCCTTTACAAGTATCACAATTCTCTTCACGCGGAATTTCGATCTCAGTATCTTTTCCGAATGCAGCCTCTTCAAAAGATAGCGTCATCGTATACTGTAAATCCGCCCCTTGACGCGGTGCATTAGGATCTCTCCTGCGTCCGCCGCCACCAAAAAAGCTACTGAAAATATCTTCAAAACCGCCGAAACCGCCAAAGTCCTGACCGCCAAAGCCTTGATTTGGATCTGTGTGTCCGAATTGGTCATAATGGGCCTTTTTCTGTTCGTCACTCAATACTTCGTAAGCTTCCTTGATTTCCTTGAATTTATCCGCAGCATCGTCCGCTTTATTAATATCAGGGTGATATTGTTTGGAGAGCTTTCGATACGCTTTTTTGATTTCATCCTTCGAAGCACTCTTCGAAAGGCCTAACACCTCATAATAATCGCGTTTACTCATATCTAAAATCCACTCCCGATTCGATTCACATAAAGGTAATATTATCACTGAACGAAGATAATAATCAACTAGAAAAGTACAAACGGCTTTAACACATTTTTGCAAATGGTATTGCCAGCGCCAATTTGCACACATTTCCCTTTAAAATCCAACGATTCCCCACCAGTGATTGTGATTGTAACACTTTCCGACAATGATTCCATTCACTGTAAAAAAAGCCAAAGTCAAGATAACCTGACTTTGACTTTTTTACAATGGCAGGCAGAAATACTGCCCAATATATCAGTGTCCCGATTGGGCCACTATTTATTTTTTCTCTTCTTCGTTAACTTCCGTGTATTCAGCATCAACCACATTATCGTCTTTAGCTGACTCGCCAGCACCAGCTTCGCCAGCTTGCTGAGCTTTTGCCGCTTCTTCATAAAGCTTCATAGTCAAAGCTTGAACGATTTCGTTAAGCGCATCTTTTTTCACGCGGATTTCTTCAAGCTCATTTTTCTCGATTGCAGCTTTCAGTTCATCCTTCGCTTCATTCGCTTTTGTTACTTCCGCTTCATCCACTTTACCTTCTAGATCTTTAAGCGTTTTTTCCGTTTGGAAAACTAATTGATCAGCTTCGTTACGAAGTTCGACTTCTTCTTTACGTTGTTTATCGCTATCGGCATTTTCTTCCGCTTCACGTACCATGCGTTCGATCTCTTCATCAGAAAGTCCTGAAGATGATTTGATGGTGATCGCTTGTTCTTTGTTCGTACCAAGATCTTTCGCACGTACGTTCACGATACCGTTTTTATCGATATCGAATGTCACTTCAACTTGTGGAACTCCACGCGGTGCCGGTGGAATGTCACTCAATTGGAAACGACCAAGAGTTTTGTTATCCGCTGACATTGGACGCTCACCTTGAAGGACATGGATATCAACTGCCGTTTGATTATCAGCTGCTGTCGAGAATACTTGTGATTTACTTGTCGGAATCGTAGTATTACGGTCAATTAGTTTCGTGAATACTCCGCCCATCGTTTCAATTCCAAGTGAAAGTGGTGTTACATCAAGAAGGACAACGTCTTTAACATCCCCTGTCAATACGCCACCTTGAATTGCAGCACCCATAGCCACTACTTCATCAGGGTTTACACCTTTGCTTGGTTCTTGACCGATTTCCTTTTTGATCGCTTCAACAACCGCGGGAATACGTGTAGATCCACCAACAAGGATTACTTTGTCGATTTCAGATGCTGAAAGACCAGCATCTTTCAACGCTTGACGAGTTGGTCCCATAGTACGTTCTACAAGTCCTGTAGAAAGCTCATCGAATTTAGCTCTAGTCATCGTTACATCTAAGTGAAGCGGGCCAGCTTCTCCTGCAGTGATGAACGGTAAAGAAATTTGAGTTGAAGTTACGCCGGAAAGATCTTTTTTCGCTTTTTCAGCTGCATCTTTCAAACGTTGAACCGCCATTTTATCTTTTGAAAGGTCGATTCCGTTTTCTTTCTTGAATGCTTCAACTAGGTAATCAATGATGACTTGGTCGAAATCATCCCCACCTAGACGGTTGTCACCAGCTGTGGACTTAACTTCGAAAACGCCGTCTCCAAGTTCCATGATTGAAACGTCAAATGTACCGCCGCCAAGGTCGAATACAAGGATCGTTTGATCTTCTTCCGTTTTATCCAAACCGTATGCAAGAGCTGCAGCTGTCGGTTCGTTGATGATACGTTCCACTTCAAGGCCGGCAATTTGACCAGCATCCTTAGTTGCTTGGCGTTCTGCATCATTGAAGTAAGCAGGAACAGTGATAACCGCTTTAGTAACTTTTTCGCCAAGATACTCTTCAGCGTATGATTTCAAGTATTGAAGGATGATTGCAGAAACTTCTTGAGGTGAGTATTCTTTTCCTTCAATTACTTCTTTATGGTTGGTACCCATATGGCGTTTAATGGAAATGATCGTGTTAGGGTTTGTAATCGCTTGGCGTTTCGCCACTTCCCCTACTTGCCTTTCTCCATTTTTGAATGCCACTACGGATGGAGTTGTACGGTTTCCTTCTGGATTCGGGATTACTTTTGGTTCCCCGCCTTCAAGTACAGATACACAAGAGTTTGTTGTACCTAAGTCAATACCAATAATCTTGCTCATAGTTTCACTACCTCCCAATTATTTATATGTAAAAACTCTATTCGTTCACTTTTACCATTGCAGGTCGAATCACACGGTCTTTAAGGATGTATCCTTTTTGGAATTCCTCGACGACGATGTTCGAACCGAAGTTTTCATCTTGAACTTGCATGACCGCTTGATGCAAACGCGGATCGAACTCTTCACCAACCGAACTGATCGGTTCGATGCCTTCTTTAGTCAATGCATCAGTAATCGCTTTATAGACCATTTCCATGCCGGATAGCAAGGATTTTGTCTGCTCATTATCCGCTTCGATTTTTGTAGCTCTTTCAAAATTATCAAGAGCCTCCACCAAATCACTAGCAATACTTTGAACTCTATATTTTTGAGCCGCCTCCATATCAAGCTTGGCACGGCGTCTTGAATTATCAAAATCGGCCTGCAGACGAAGATAACGGTTATCCATTTCTTCGATTTTCGCCTCAAGTTCGGCAATCTTTTCTTGAGCCAATTGAAGTTCATCTTTTTCAACCTGACCATGGTTTTCTTCCGCTGGAATTTCTTCTTCAGCGAAAACTGCTTCTGCAGCGCTTTCCTCGATTGTTTCATTTTCCAATGTTTGTTCTTCGTTTTTATTTTCTGTCACAATCTCACCTCCCTAAAAGGGTTATACAATTTATGCTAAAGTAATATGCCAGGCCGCGGAAAATACTCCTCCGCCACCTTAACAATATTACCTTTGCTACTATTTTTGATACAGTTTTGTCATCAGGGCCGTTAAATCTTTCGAGAAAAACGAAAGCAAACTGATCACTCTCGAATATTCCATTCTCGTTGGACCCAATATGGCCAATGTGCCAACTTGCTCCTGCCCGATTGAGTAGGTTGCCGTAATCAAACTGCAGTCATCGAGCACTGTGTTTTGATTTTCACGGCCGATTTTGACGTGGATGCCCGATGGATTTTGGGTAATAAGTTCATAAAATCCCTGTTCCTGCTCAATCATCGATAAAAGCGTGCTTACTTTAGCAATATCATGGAACTCCGGCTGCCTTAGCATATTCGTTTTCCCGCCGAAAAATATTTTTTCGGGCTTTGTGTCCGTCAGGGTCTCCGCAAGGACCGAGACCATCGATCCATAGTTATGAATGTGGCGGCTCAATAGAACTGCAACTTCCTTATAGATCTTATCCTTTAGATCAACTAGCGGAACATCGACCAAGCGGGAATTCAATATGTTCACCATCTTTTCAATTTCATTTATATCAAAAGAAGGCGGTAAGGAAATCATTCGATTTTCCACATGACCTGTATCCGTAATAATGATGGCTATTGCCGTTTCAGGACTTAAAGGAATGATCTGAATTTTTTTCAGCTTATGCTCATTCACTTTTGGCCCGAGTACAATCGCCGTATAATTCGTCAGTTCCGAAAGTATTTTCGCTGACTTCTGAACGATCTTTTCCAATTCATAAATTCGTTCTACAAAAACGGATTTTAATATCTTCATTTCATTCTTTTTCGGAGCTTGAGGAGAAAGTAAATGATCCACATAATATCTATACCCTTTTTCAGAAGGGATCCTACCGGAAGAAGTATGGGTTTTTTCTAAAAATCCCATTTCTTCTAGATCAGACATTTCGTTGCGAATTGTGGCAGAGCTGAACGTAATTTCATTTTTCTTCGACAAGCTTCGTGACCCGACTGGCTGGGCAGAATGGATGAAATCCTCGATTATCACTTGTAGAATCAATAATTGACGATCAGTTAGCATGTATGATCACCTCTGTTAGCACTCTGTCTCATCGAGTGCTAATATACTAATAAATTATCAAATGAAGCTTATGATGTCAACAATGAAAACCGCTAATTCATCGTTAAAATAACATAGATTTCCTTCAGTCGGAATCAATAACGCCTAAAAATGATTGGAACACTTCATTTCCCAGCAGTTTGCCCCTCTCAGTCAAGCGCACAAACCCGCCTTCCACCTTTAGCAGACCCTTTACCGACCCTTCTTCGAGCGGTTTCCTGAAAATCTCCGTCATTTCAACAAAAAATTTATTCTTAAAGATTTCCAATGAGACTCCTTCCGTTTTCCGGAGCCCCAAAAACATCTCCTCTTCCATCCGTTCATGAAGCGGTACCGGGTGTTCTTCCAACACAGGCAGCTCGTTCGCCAGCAATGGCGTGATATATTTCTTCACAGGCCCATGATTGGCCACCCTTTTACCTCCAGTATAGCCATGTGCACCTGCACCAATCCCATAATACTCCACATTATCCCAATATGTCAGGTTGTGCCTGCTTTCAAACCCAGCCCGGGCAAAATTACTGATTTCATATTGATGCAGACTATGCTTCTCCATCTCTTCCATCAGCCTCTCATACATCGAAGCCTCGATCTCCTGCGGCGGCAGGTTTAATTTACCCCTTCGCATCTGATTATAAAAAACCGTCTTCGGCTCAACGATCAACGAGTAGCTGGAATAGTGCGGCAATTGAAGGGCGATCGCTTTATCCAGCGTATCCTTGAAATCTTCCATCGTTTGGCCCGGCAATCCATAAATCAAGTCGATGCTTATATTCGTAAAGCCAACCTCTTGGGCCAAATGAATCGTTTCATATACTTCAGAGGCCCGGTGAGTCCGGCCAATTCGTTTTAATAATTCATCATTGAAGCTTTGCACTCCAAAGCTAAGTCTATTGACCCCCGAATCATAAAGTATCTCGAGTTTTTCCCTCGAAAGATCCCCTGGATTGGCTTCGAATGTATATTCAGCCTTTTTAGGATCAAAGGGCAGGGTTTCATTGATTGCTTCACATAAGAATGCAAGCTGCTTTTCATCTAGAGAGGTCGGTGTCCCTCCACCGACGAAAACCGTCTCCAAACCTGCAGTCGGGTATTTGGAAAGCTGCATCACCATTTCCCTTTTCATCATCTGTAAATATTCGTCAACCGGCTGTCCCTGCAAAAATACTTTATTGAAATCACAATAATGACAAATATGTTCACAAAATGGTATATGGAGGTAGGCGCTTTTGATCATTGTGTTCACAACCTTTTAATCGAATGAGTCGATAGAAAAAGAGGCTAGATCTCCTCTACCCTCTTTTTTCTAACTATCGTTTATTTTATTTATTTTTTGGGTGTCGTATCATCCATTTTCAAAACAGCCATGAAAGCTTCTTGCGGAACTTCAACTGAACCTACTTGTTTCATCCGCTTTTTACCTTCTTTCTGTTTTTCGAGCAACTTACGTTTACGGGAAATATCGCCGCCGTAACATTTAGCCAATACGTTTTTGCGCATTGCACTAATCGAAGAACGGGCTATGATTTTTTGCCCGATTGCCGCTTGGATCGGCACTTCAAATTGTTGTCTTGGAATCAATTTCTTCAATTTTTCAACAATGACTTTACCGCGTTCATAAGCAAAGTCCTTATGAACGATGAAACTTAAAGCATCGACTGTTTCAGAATTCAATAAGATATCCATCTTCACAAGCTTGGACGGTTTATAGCCGATCAACTCATAATCGAATGAAGCATAGCCTCTTGTATTGGATTTCAATTGATCGAAGAAATCATACACGATTTCCGATAATGGAATTTCGTAATGAATGCTCACACGAGTCTCATCGATATATTCCATATCAATGAAGTTACCGCGTTTATTTTGACAGATTTCCATGATCGTCCCAACAAACTCAGTCGGTGCCATCATCGTTGCTTTGACATATGGCTCCTCGACCCGTTCGATTTTTTGAGCATCAGGCATATTAGACGGGTTATCCACTTTCAGGACCGTTCCGTCTGTTTGGACCACATCATAAATAACACTAGGTGCAGTGGTGATCAGATCGATTTTGAATTCACGTTCAATCCGTTCCTGGATAATTTCCATATGAAGAAGTCCAAGGAATCCGCAACGGAAACCGAAGCCCAATGCTTGCGATGATTCCGCTTCGAACTGAAGCGCTGAATCGTTCAATTCCAATTTCTCCAATGCATCCCGTAAATCATTGAATTTCGATGCGTCAATCGGGTATAAACCGCAATATACCATCGGATTCATCTTCCTGTAACCCGGCAATGGTTCTGTCGCACTGTTCACGGCACTTGTAATCGTATCACCAACAGTCGTATCACCAACGTTTTTAATGGATGCCGTAAGGAAACCTACATCACCGACGTTCAGTTCATCCAACAGCTGTGTCTTAGGGTTGAAGACACCCAATTCGGTAACATCGAATTCCTTGCCTGTGGACATCATTTTGATTTTGTCGCCCACTTTGACGGAACCCTCGACAACACGGATATAGGCAACTACACCCCGGTACGCATCAAACAGTGAATCGAAAATAAGCGCCTTGAAAGGAGCATCCGGATCACCTTGTGGAGCTGGAACCAATTCAACGACCTGTTCCAAAATCTCCTCGATTCCGATTCCGGCTTTAGCCGAAGCCAAGACTGCATCGGAAGCATCCAATCCGATCACTTCCTCGATTTCTCCACGCACCCGTTCCGGATCTGCACTCGGCAAATCAATTTTATTGATGACCGGAATGATTTCAAGGTTGTTGTCCAAAGCTAAATACACATTTGCAAGCGTTTGGGCCTCAATACCTTGTGCCGCATCGACAACAAGGACAGCGCCTTCACACGCTGCAAGGCTTCGTGACACTTCATACGTAAAATCGACATGTCCCGGTGTATCAATAAGATGGAAGATATATTCTTCTCCATCTTTCGCGTTATATTTCAATTGAATCGCATTCAATTTAATCGTAATTCCGCGCTCACGCTCTAAATCCATGGAATCCAACAGCTGACTCTTCATTTCACGCTGAGTCATGGCGTTCGTTTTTTCAATGATACGATCCGCCAATGTAGATTTACCATGATCAATATGAGCGATGATGGAAAAGTTACGAATTTTTGATTGTCTTTTTAATTTTTCTTCTCTATTCATGACGTTCACTCCCACTAGTCGACACAATACACTATTTTTTATTATATCAATAGAAAATGCAAGATTCAACAGAATAGTTACAAAAGAAGCATCATTGCAGGGCAAAGGATAAAAAAAGGCTGCATTCCGGATTCGGATGCAGCCTTTTGGCAGGGCACACTCAACTTATTACATACCTAAATCATATCAATTAGTGCTTGAAAGGCCCCTGATATGGACTCTCCCAGCGTTTTGCCTATTGATGAAAAAAAGTTGAAGGCTTTCATTTCTTCAAGTTTTTCTTTTTTCGTCTCCAAATCATGACTTGTTACTTTTTCGCCAAGGATATCCGCTTCCATCTCCCCTTGGTCCGATTGGTTAATCATGAATGCACTATTCAAAGAGGGATCTTCATACCCCTTCATTTTTTTCATCCCGTCGTTCGCTTGCTGCATCCCAATCAGAACACCTAAAAATAATACGAGCACGATCCCTGTACATTTCAACCAAAATCGAACCATGATAAGAGAACTCCTTTCAAATTACCTCGCTTCCGAATCCCCGGTCGGGTTATCCACTGCTTTGGCATCCCAGTAAAATTCACTGAAAACATCGGTAAAGGCATCAACGGTCAAGTACATTTCCTCAAAAGTATTATCAACACCGCCAACTTCAATAAGCATGGCATTGCCTGATAAATCTTGATTATATATACCATTATGGCTAGATCCGCCTTGTTTCATAACCCCTCGTGAAATACCTGGGTATTTTTTCTCCAATGCTTTATGAAGCTTATTGGCAAGCGCCGCATTTTTTTCAAAGTTCGGGTTATTACCCCCGATTACGAAGGCGATTTTGGCATACTCTTTACCTTTAATCGTAATTGTCGTATCTTTTTTCCGCTTTGAATCGCGGTGAATATCAATCAGATATTCTAAATCTTTATTATTGGCCAATGCCGTCTGAACAGAACTTCGGGATTCTTGATAGGATTTGGCAAAATTCAAGCCTTTATTATTCAGATTTCCCATGATATCCGTTTTATCGAGCGAGGAGCCAATCCCTTTATCAGCCAAATCTTCAACCATCCGTTCCCCGAGTTTCGTAATATTGATTTTAGAATGGTAGGCCAAGTCCGGATTTGTCACACCTTTTAAATATGGAAGATATGACTCCCGATTATGGCTATGGTAAATCTCGACCACTTTCCGTCCATTGGTCGTTTGTTTCGGCTGATTGGCCGCTCCTTTTTCCGGTTCTTCAATCTCATCCAGGTTTTGCAGGGATGCATCCCTTTCTTCATTCAGGACGTCTACCGGCGGCGAGGATTCATATGGCATATTCGTATAATTCGTTCCTTCCCCAGCAACGAGGATCTCATTATCAAAAATTGAAAAGCCAGGTAGTTCCCTGCCAAGTAAACTTCGCGGGTCCTCGAGTGAAATGTTTGTCGAGACTTTTATCAATTGATTCGTGATCACCGATTCCTGCTTACCTTCCGGCAGGGCATTAAAAAGATAATGGTTTTCATTGGCCAGCATCGAGAACAGCATTTTTCCCGAGAATTGGTTGGCTACAGTATGTACGGAATTAGAAGATATCCGATACTCCGGTCTTAGGGAGGTCATGACCCCACTGACTGAAAAAACAAAAAGAAGCAAGGCGAGAATACCTAGAAAAGTTTTTATTATTGTTGATCCGTGAACGGCTGTAATGATTCCTGGGGAATTTCTTCTTTTCATCCTTCCACCCTCTCTATAGCTTGTCTATTAATACCTATGACTTTGCTAGAAAGGGTAGAACACCATTTTTGGGCACTGAAAATGATTTAACGGGTGTAGTAGCCGGTATTATCCTGATTTATTGAATGATGCAAGGCTGCATTTAAACCATTGGCTATTAAATTGGCCATATCCTCAATGAAAACATCGACTTCTTTCGGTGTAACCATTAAATTTTGACCAAGCGGTGACAGTACTTCATAAATCAATTTCCGTTTCTCTTCATCAGGGAGGACACCTATCATTCCTAAGAAGGTTTGGCGCTCCTTTTCACCTGGCATATCCTCTTCGGTCAACTTCGTGCGTTTCCCAAAACTGAATCCAGCGGGTGCCAGCGATCGTGATGGTCTGTCCCCTTCATTCAGTTCCTTGCCAAAGTGCTTCAAAATATAATCTATCGTATCGCTGGCAATTGATACGGCATCCACGACGGTAGGTATTCCAATTGCTATAACAGGAACTCCCAGTGTATCCTGGCTTAATTCTTTTCGTTTATTTCCAACACCAGACCCTGGATGGATGCCTGTATCCGTAATTTGAATCGTGGAATTCACCCGTTCGATCGAACGGGCAGCCAATGCGTCAACGACGATCAGGAAATCAGGATTACTTTTTTCGATGACTCCTTTAATGATGTCACTCGTCTCGATTCCCGTAATCCCCATCACCCCGGGGGAAATCGCACTGACCGGCCGATAGCCTTCCTTGACGGACTCCGGCTGCAATTCGAACAAATGTCTTGTGACTACAAGGTTCTCAACGACTGCTGGTCCAAGAGCATCGGGAGTAACATTCCAATTACCAAGACCTACAACCAAACAACTGCTTTCTTTGGTGATTTTATTCCGTTTCAAGAAGTAAGCCAGTTCGTTGGCGAACACCTTTTCCACCCGTTGCTGCGTTTCCGTATCCTGCTGGCGGATGCCCTGCACTTCGATGGTCAAATAACTGCCCTGTTTCTTACCGATTTCTTTTTCACCCTCAGCCGTGACCTCGACCAAGGATACCTTCAGATCATCCACTTCTTTTTCCTTAATAATGACCCCTTCGATACGGGATACATCAACTTCCTCTACAACACCTTTATGTTCAAGGGCAATTTCCTTTGCCTCTATCGCCAAATCTGTACGAATTCCGTATTCACTAAGGTCCAATTTATTTTCCATAACGGCCTCCTGATGTTTTGAATTGTATCTAATCTAGTATTTTCAATAGTCTCTCTTAAACATTCTGTCATTTTTGCTTTTTTATTATTCATTTTTTTGGTACAATGAGTAATGACGAGATGAATTTATTCCCGAAATTATAATTCCTTTTCGATTCTCAATCTGAAGTATTGCATATTTATGAGCAGTCTGATAGAATATCACTTGTGCTATTTGATATGGATTTGAAAAGTCGAGTTCATATAATCTCGATTTCTTTGTAGGAGGTGAACGGAATGCCAAACATTAAATCTGCTATTAAACGTGTGAAAATTAACGACAAAAAACGCGTTCATAACATTACTGTTAGATCAACTATGCGTACTACAGTGAAAAACGCTGAAGTTGCATTAGCTGGTGAAAACGTTGAAGCTGCTAAAGAAGCTCTTTTAACAGCTGCTGTGAAATTAGACAAAGCTGCATCTAAAGGATTAATCCATAAAAATGCGGCAGCCCGTAAAAAATCTCGTTTAGCGAAAAGACTTAACGCTCTTAACGCATAATGACAAAAAATAAACGATCCAATCGGATCGTTTTTTTTGTGCCGTTTTTTATCATCTAATTTTCAAAAGCAGCAGCTCAAGCGTGATTGCCTTATCCGCTTGGCCGGTCTTCATTTTATAATCCGCTTCCGCTAAGTCGTTCATGATGCTCAACAGCTCGCGTTCCTGGAATTTCCCCGTCTTTTCAAGTGCCAGCTTTACCCGGTAAGGGTGCACCTTCAGTTGACCCGCAATTTTTTGCTGGCTATAGCCCTGACGGGAAAGCTCCTTCACTTGATACATGAGCCTGACCTGACCTGCAATGACACTCAAGATCTTGATGGGCTCTTCATTCTGCCTGAGAAGATCGTGCAGTATCGACATGGCACTCTCCATCTTTCGCTGTAACACATGATCAACAAGCGTGAAGATATTCTGTTCCAGGGATTTAGCGACCAGCTTTTCCACTATCTCGACCGTAATGTGTTTATCAGCTTCTGCATAAAGCACCATTTTATCCAGTTCATTCGTCAGCATCATCAGATTCGTTCCTGCAAGTTCAAGTAAAAGCTCTGTTGCCTGCTCATCTATTTGGACTGAAGAAGCTTCGACCCTCTCCTTCACCCACCCCTTTAACTCATGATCACCAAGCTTCTTCGCTTCAACGAGAACCGCCTTACGCTTCAGTTCCTTGGTGATTTTTTTCCGTTCATCCAGTTTCTCATAAGGAGCGGTCAATACGACAATAGAATAAGGGACCGGGTCAGCCAAATACGCTTCCAGTCTTTTCACATTATGTTCAACTCTTGACTTCGTTTTTTCAGCTGTCAAAAAAAATGGGTTTTGCATGAAAACAAGGCGCCTTTCCCCGATAAACGGGAGTGTTTCGACATCTTCAAGCGCAGTTTCAACAGGCGTCTCTTCTAAATCAAATTGAGCAAAGTTAAAATCCATCTCATCTTCGTGAAGGACATTTTCGATCAATAGCTGCTTCGTTTCATTAATTAGATAGGCTTCTGTCCCATATAACAAGTATACTGGCGAGAATTGCCCTTTTTTTATACTTTTCCAAACGTCTAATACCAATAGAATCCGCCTCTTTACTATGTATTCTTCTCTAATGGTATAGGTGGATGGACCATTTGACAAGCTATAATGGGAACTAGCCCTTAAAAAGGGCTAGTTCCGGATCTATATGAACACTTTCAAGAAAGGCCCGGGTAATCTCCCTTGAAAGCGGGTAGAGTATTCATGTAGAACAAAAAATGAGCTTTTCTCTTTCGCTTGCTTTGTTTGTACTTATATTTTGACCTCAAAATCCCAAACTATTTGTGTCAACTCTTGTCAGTAAAGGAAATGAAGGAATGAAGCCTGTAGATTTTTTTTTGGTAATGTTTTATACTATTAGCAGAAATAGGAGGGGTAAATAATGAACGAATTCGAAAAGAATGTTCAGTCAAAAACAGATGACGTCGCTGATTCCGCTATAGGATTCATCGGTTCTTTTGTATTTTTCGCTGCCATGTTCACCATAGCTGTCGTCATTAAAGCTGTCGGATCCTGATTTCTTTAACTACATGCACTTATTTTTCCTGTTGGAGGCTGCCGCTGCAGTCTCTTTCTTTTTGATTTTCTACATACTATGGGAATGTCTTCCGAAAGGTTCCACTGCTTTTGTAATACTTGTAAATAATAGAGCCATCCTCGTCCGTCCTGAACACCTTTATGCCACTTGTCTCAAGATTCCCAATTACGTCTCCATGAGGGTGACCGTAGCCATTATCTTTTCCAACTGAAATAAGCGCCGCTTTCGGCTGTATCTGTTCAAGGAAGGCAATGGAAGAAGAAGTTTTACTGCCATGGTGTCCAACCTTCAAGATATCCGCCTGCAACTGCGGAAATGTGCTCATTAGTTCCTTTTCCCCTTCTTCTCCCATATCACCGGTTAATAACCATGACAATCCCCCAAGCTCCGTGAATAGAACTATGGATGAATCATTCTTATTTTCTTCTTTCCCATAAGGACTTAGCACAGCAAACGGCGCTCCGCCCGCCACCCAATTGTCCCCCCTTCTCAGGACAGTCATTTTCATTTTTTTATCTCTTGCCATGGACACAAAATCCATATCCCTATATTGCTCTTCACTCCAGCCTCCAATGATGATCTCCCCAACTTTAAAATTTTCAATCAATTCTTTTGCACTTCCCATATGATCTGCATCCGGATGGGTTAAAATGAGTTTGTCCAATTGGTGGATCCCCTTACTTTTCAATAATGGAATAATGATATCATCCGCGGTGTTGAACTTCTTTCGCTTTTTTGCCCACGTGTCGATTGGAAATGTAATTTGCCCACCCGTATCGATCAAATAATTGCCGCGATTGAACGGCAGGGTGATTAAAATGGAGTCACCTTGTCCAACGTCGATGATCTGCACTTCACCAAAAGGAGAGAATCTTTGTAAATTATATTGAAAAAGCAAAAGGACAATCATTATTCCGCACCAGATTTTACTTTTTTCAAAAGATACATCCCAAGTCAGGTATAACCCTAAGAGGGAAATAACAAGTAATGCCATCATGATGAAAGGTGGTTTTCCAAACTGAATGGAAGCCAGCGGCAAATCCGATGCTGCATCAGCGGCTTTATTGCAGAGTACGAATGTGAAATTCAATAATGATATGAGGGGTTGCCCCAAGGGAGGCAGTAATAAATGAATAAGGAGGGAAATCAGTGAAAGTGGCAGCAATATGATGGAATAAAGCGGAACATACAATACGTTAAGAAACACGCCAAGAAAGGATACTTCAAAAAAGTGAAAAAGCAAAATCGGAAGGGCTGCCAATTGGCAGATGGAACTGATGATGAATAGCTGCGTTGTTTTCTTAGGATATTGTAAGAAAATGCTTGAAGACATGATAATGGAGAAAGTGACTGCGAATGAAAGCTGAAAACCTATATCATAGATCATATTAGGCCGAAAAAACAATAATGCCATATAGGTCGATCCGATCGCGGCACCCGCCGAGATTCGCTTCTTGAATAGCAGGAGCAGAAAGAAAAGCATAGCCATTAAACAGGATCTCACCACAGATGGACTGGCACCTGAAAGTAACATGTAAACCGGAAGGAAGATTAAGATGGCCACCATCATTCTTTCCCGTGTAATCCCAACCCTGATGCCGAAGTAAAATAACATCCCCGTTAAAAAACTGACATGGAGACCGGAAATCGCCAGTAAATGAACCAGACCCAACCGCTGATAATTAGTAAGGTCGCCTTCATCTATATATGACTGGTCGCCGAATATGAGAGCTGTGACAAAACCGCTCGATTCTTCCGGAAAGTGTTCCCTAATATACGTAATTCCCTTTAGGCGCCAATTACGAATCAAAACTGGAATCGAGTTTCCAGCCTTTTTGCATTCTTCAAATGAAATGGAATCTGCTTTGAATATCCAATGGATGCCATGGCGGAAAAGATAACGTTGGTAATCGAAACTGTTTTCATTCCTGTTTTTGTCGGGAATTTGCAATGTCCCTTCTGCCGGACATGATAAACCGATTCGCAGAAACCGACTCAGCTTTTCCTGTTCCAATTCGGTTGTGATTTTATAACGAAGCACTAGCCGGTCACCTTTCTCACCGCGCACGAATCCTTTTAATGAATTTCCATCTATATTCGGTTGGTCGGTAAAAGTGATGATAAATCGGCTTTCCGTTCCATGATAGGCAGTTTTGTTTCGGTGATCGGAGAAGGAGGCGGCCCCTATAAATATCCCCATGATCACCAAATGAAAACTAAGGGCCTTCACGCTTAACCCCACCGAAAAATAGAGGAAACAGAGAAAAATAAGGATAATGATCAGCAGCCTTATATTTAAAAAAGAATGGGCCGTAACACCAAATGTAGCCGAAACAGCTAGTAAAATAAGATGTCTAGCCATGCCTGCCCCCCGTCTTATTTAATTTTCAAATATTTGATTGGCCTGCTTCTCCAACTCCAATAAATCTTCTTTTCCCAAGTCTGATCGTTCAAGTTGAGCCAGCAATGAGAATACAAAGTCCTTTTTTTGTTTTCCATTAACATCGATGGCCCCTTTTGCTTCAACCTTCTCGGTCTTGACACCAGCCTGTTTGAATAATTCCAGGGCATATGGATGATTTTTGTAATCCTCTGCATAATAAACAGCCTTTATGCCAGCTTGGATGAGTGATTTACAGCACTGAAGACACGGAAAATGCGTCACATATATTTCTGCCCGATCAGTAGGCACCCCAAATTTCGCACATTGTAAAAGTGCATTCATTTCTGCATGTATCGTTCTGACACAATGATTATCAATTACATAACAGCCGTCATCAATACAATGCGTCCCTCCCGCAATGGACCCATTATATCCCCCCGCAATGATTCGGTTGTCCCTGACGATGGTCGCCCCTACAGTGAGGCGTGTACATGTGCTTCTTAAAGCTAATAAATGGCTTTGCGCCATGAAATATTGATCCCAACTAATTCTGTTCATGTTCTATCCCTATCCCCTTACCACTAGAATGATTTTCTTCAATTTTACCTTCTTCCTGGCCATTTGTGTAGCATATTCAATCATTCATTTCACTGAAATGGAATCCCGTAACCTTTCAAACGTTTTATCACCGATTCCCGTTACCTTCTTCAAGTCATCGACCTCCTTGAATTTCCCTACCGTTTCTCTGTATTCCAGGATCGCATTCGCTTTGGATGGTCCAATTCCCGTCAAGGTTTCCAAATCTTCCTGTGTAGCTTTATTCAAGTTCACCAGTCCTCCTGATGTCCCCCCTGAAACGACATCACCAGTTGACCCGACCTGTATATTCTCCAACTTCCCCTCGTCTTCTTCACCTATTTCCGGAACATAAATGACCATTTGGTCTTCGACGATTTGGGCAAAATTCACTTTATCCTTATCAGCCTTGTCCGTAAAACTGCCCGCTGCCGAAATCAAATCGATCACCCGGTCACCTGCTTGTGCAGTGAATATGCCTGGGGACTTGACCGCCCCTTTAACGTCCACTTTAATGATCTCAGGTTCGGCAGGCATTTCATCATCACTTTGTTTATGATCAGATTCTTTTGCAGTAATGGAAAATATATCTTCCGTATCAGCCGGATCCTCCACTTGTTGCAAAAAAAAGTAAATGCCCGCTGCCACAAATGCCACGGCAACGGTTATAATCGTCAATTTTCTTTTAAAAATCCCTTCCATTTCTTTACCTCCCTGTTGGATTTCGCACGATACATTGTCATAGGACAGATTAAAAATACATAGTGTTTTTAGGAGAATCAATCGCTTTAAGTGAGAGGAGTTGATCGGAATTGAAGAAAATCGGTGTTATCGGAACCGGAAATATGGGTACCATTTTAATCGAGGCATGGCTGGAGGCAAAAATATTGAATCCGGCGGATCTAATCATTACAAATCGCACGCTTTCCAAAGCATTGGTGCTGAAAGAAAAACACCCTGGTATCAAGGTTGCGGAAAGCGCAGCCGAAATCGTCCTACAAGCGGACTTTATCTTTCTCTGTGTAAAACCATTGCAAATTAACAGCCTATTACAGGGCATCAAACATCATATAAAAAGGGATCAGCTGGTTATTTCCATCACAAGCCCGCTTTCGGTCTCCCAGCTTGAATCTGCCGTGAATGCCCCTTGTGCCCGTTTTATCCCGAGCATAACGAACCGTGTGGGTTCTGGGGTATCGTTACTGAGTTTCAGCAAGAGCTGCAGTAAGGAGAAAGTGTCAGCTTTATTTGATTTGGCCTCCGCCATATCGGCACCGGTCATCATTGAAAATGATATCACCCGGGTATCTTCCGATATCGTCAGCTGCGGTCCTGCCTTTTTCAGCTATTTAGCACAAGCTTTTATTGACGCGGCTTGCCAAACGACGAAGATAGATAAAGAAACGGCTACGACTTTGACTGAGAATATGCTGGTTGGCTTAGGGGAACTGCTTGGTAAAGGGGTTTATACATTGCCGACCTTACAGGAAAAGGTTTGTGTAAAGGGTGGAATAACAGGTGAGGGGATCAAGGTTTTAGAAGCTGAAACCGGGGAAATGTTCCATCATCTTTTTCAAGCGACACATGAAAAGTTTGCAGAGGATCTTCACGAAGTTGAAAAGCAGTTCGGCCATCCTTATTAATATTCGTAATCAATATCGTTAACTCCTTCTAAAAGTATAAAAAAAGAAGAGGTCAGATCTCCGCTCGTACAGAATGATGTACGAACGGGGGCTCTTGACCTCTTTATCATTTACTGGCTACAAATAAGATTCTTTCGGTTTCCGCTGCAAGCGGTGCGTCTTCAAGATCCGCCAGAATTTCAGAAACCGTAAAACCTGCTTGCTCCAACCACTTTTTATATTGTTCAACCGGATAGGTCCGTTGGTAATGCAACTCATCAAATCGGTCATACAGGCCGCTTTCATCGTCCCTTACGAAAAAACTTAAATCATGTTCCACACTGTAAGGTTCAACACCTGGGAAGCAGTCCCATATATAGGATACTTCTTCTCCATTGACAGCAAACGTATTATCACGAAAGATTTCTTCCATTTTATAAATGGAATGGACATCAAACAAAAATAATCCGCCTTCCTTCAAATGCTCATGAACCCGGCTGAACGTCTTGACTATATCTTCCTCATCGCGAAGGTAGTTCAGCGAATCACAAAAAATCGTGACACAATCAAATTGGCCAAGTCCTTCGAGTTCTGCCATATTCTGCTGGAAAAGCGGAATCGATAATCCAAGCTTAACCGCTTTTTCATTAGCAACAAGAAGCATTTCATCAGATAAATCCATACCGGTGACTTCGAATCCGTGTTGCGCCAATTCAACGGTCATTTCCCCGGTTCCACACGCTAAATCCAGGACTTTCCTACCGCCAATTCCGTACTGTTCCAGCTTCGCCGTAAGGATCATCAACCATTTTTCATAAGGTGCGTCCTTCATCAGTTCATCGTATACATAGGCAAAGCGTTCGTACGTCATGAAGTCAGTTCACTCTCTAGATTTTCAAAAGGTGCATCTCCCCATAAACGTTCGAGGTTATAGTAATTTCTTTCATCTTTATGGAAAATGTGGGCCACTACATCGCCAAGATCAACAAGCACCCATTTCGCCTCGTCAAAACCTTCAAGACGTTTTACATTGATTCCTGATTCATCAGCTTTGCTCTTCATTTCACGAGCTATTGCTTGTACTTGTTTTTCAGAATTACCGTGGCAGATCAAAAAGTAATCCGCTACAAGAGAAATACCTTGCATGTTCAATGCCACGATATCCTCCGCTCTTTTATCGTCCGCCGCTTTTGCTGCAATTACAAGAAGTTCACGTTCAGTCATTACATCTTCTCCTTCAAATTCATAATCAAATCATTATATGTCTTAAATGTGTCAGGGTAAATTGCCTGATTTCTTTTCATTAAAAAAACAACTGTATTCCTTAAAGCCTGAATGACAGCATGATCCAAATTTTGCTTTGCCGTCTGCCTGACTTCGTCGACACCGGGAAAAGAACGTCCAGGCTCAATATAGTCAGCAAGGTATACGACTTTATCCAATAGGCTCATGCCAACCCTGCCAGACGTGTGATAGGCAATCGCATCCAAGATTTCAGCGTCCTGAATGCCAGCTTCCTTTTTCACCAGATAAGCCCCGACAGGAGCGTGCCACAGCTCCATATTGTATTCAAGTAACGCCGGGTCCATTTTTTCAGCGATTATTATTTGCTCCATTTCCTCTTTTGGACGAAATTTTGCATAATCATGGAAAATGGCAGCCAGTTCGGCTTTTTTGACGTCGGCACCATACCGTTCAGCAAGTTCAATCGCAGACTCGACCACACCCAAGGTATGAATGTACCTGCGCTCGGTTATTTGTTCTTTGACCAGCGCCAATGCTTTCTCACGATTCATATAAACCATTCCCTTTAATATACTTCACCACTGGATCTGCTATTAAATATTTCACGGTTTTCCCCGTCCTTAACTTCCTTCGTATCATGGAAGACGAAATGAACATCTGGGGGACTTTCACCATCGTGATTGGGTATACGGTCTTTTCGTTATATCCAGGGCGCTTCACCCCGACAAAATTGACCATATGCACCAGCTCGTCGATACGGTGCCAATTTGGTAAGTACTCAATCATATCTGCGCCAATTATGAAATAGAACTCATTGGTTGGCTCAAGTTCTTTCAGCAATTTTATTGTGTCATACGTATAAGATGTGCCTTTTCTTTCAATTTCAATACCCTCAATATAAAAAGATGGGTTTCCGGCTATCGCGTTTTCCAACATGGCCAGCCTGTCCATATCGGTTACTTCCTCCGATTTTTCCTTATGTGGAGGAACGTGATTTGGCATGAACCTGATTTCATCTAGCTCAAGGGCATCCAGCACTTCATTCGCTATAATTAAATGCCCGATATGCGGAGGATTGAATGTACCGCCAAGAATTCCAATTTTTTTCATAGATAGGTTCCTTAAGGTAATTTAAGTTGTTTGTTTTCTTTTGATTCTTTATACAGCACAATTGTGTTGCCGATAATCTGAACCAATTCCGCCCGTGCACCTTTTGATAAAGAAAGTCCCACATCATTGCGGTCCTCTTCACAGTTTTGCAGGATGCTGACCTTGATTAATTCACGTACTTCAAGCGCCTCACCAATTTGCTTGATGAGATTATCATTGACGCCGCCTTTACCAACTTGAAAAATTGGATTGAGGTGATGGGCCTTTGATCGTAAAAATCTTTTCTGTTTTCCTGTTAACATGTGTTACCTCCTAGTTTGTTCAAGACAATATCTGTCATTCTTGCTGTATCCGGCATAATGCCTGTCCATATCTCAAATGCGAGCGCGGCCTGGTTGATGAACATCCCCAAACCATTTTGCGTTATCGCCCCTTTTTCCCCCGCTTCACGCAGCAGTTTGGTTTGCAAAGGGTTATAGATGATATCACTGACAATTGCACCGGTTTTAAGCTGGTCGACCTTTAACGGTGAATGATCCAATTCCGGGCTCATTCCAGAAGAGGTCGTTTGGATGATTAAATCATATTGTGATAAGCTTTCTTCCGCTTCGATAATCGAGAATGCCTTCGATACTTTATCATATGGGCAATCAGAAACAAGCTGGGCCGCTCTTTCCTTTGTCCGGTTTGCAATATCAACTTGCTTTACCCCTTCTTTTACGAGGGTAAAATAAATCGCACGCGCAGCACCGCCCGCTCCGATCACTAACGTTTTTTTAGCCTTGATGTCACCTGATATTTCATCGCATAAAGATTTAAAAAATCCTTTTCCGTCTGTATTATACCCTATAAACCGACCATTTTTGTTAACAACCGTATTTACAGCCCCGATTGCAAGGGCCAGTTCATCCACTTCATCAAGGAAAGGGATGATTGAAGTCTTATGAGGAATCGTGATGTTAAACCCTTCTATACCAAGGGCTTTCATGCCTTTCACGGCATCGTTCAAACCTTCTTTCGTCACATGAAAATGATGATAAACCGCTTCTATATTTTCTTTTTCAAATGCATCATTATGAATGTCCGGTGACATAGAATGTGCAATTGGATCTCCCATTACCCCATATATCTTTTTCATAGACTAGACGACCCCTATATTTAGATTAATGATTTGCGAACGATCACATTGACGCCCTTTGGAACATGTGCAACGATTTTCGCTCCTGGCTCATTGACCGTCACCCAGCCAAGACCAGAAAACACAATATCCATTTTACCATCTTTCAAGGAGAATTCATGTGGAATCAGCTTCGGAAACTCCTCGATTTGTTCAGGCCGTGGTGGCGTCAGTAATTCCCCGGCATGGTTTTTATACAATTCATCGGCTTTTTCCAGTTTCGTACGGTGAATATTCAATTCATTCGAAAGGTAGCAAGTCAATGAACGCCTTCCGCCTGAGACATAGTCCAACCGGGCCAGCCCTCCGAAAAATAGTGTCTGCGCTTCATTCAGTTGGTACACTCTCGGCTTGATTTCCTTTTTCGGCATAATCACCTTGAAGTCCCGTTTGTCCACATAGTGAGCCATTTGATGATGATTAATGATTCCAGGTGTATCGATCAATGCCTGTTCATCATCCAAAGGAATTTCGATCATATCCAAGGTAGTCCCTGGGAAGTGGGAAGTCGTGATGATATCACTTTCTCCGCTCACCTCTTTTATAAGACGGTTGATGAAAGTCGATTTCCCTACATTCGTACATCCCACCACATAGACATCTTTACCTTTGCGATACCGCTCAATCGCATCAGCCGCTTCAAGTATATGCTTTCCCTTTTCCGCACTGACAAGCAGGACATCAACCGGGTTAAGACCCAATTCCTTGGACGATTGCTTCATCCAATTGATCAACTTGTTCGGTTTTACGGATTTAGGCAATAAATCAACCTTATTTCCGATCAGAAGAACATCATTTCTTCCTACAAATCGATGCAGGCCAGGCAGCCAGCTTCCATTGAAATCAAAAATATCGACGATTTTGACGATTAAAGAGTCGGTTTCGCCTACTTTATTCAAGATTTTCAAGAAGTCATCGTCTGTTAAGGAAACATCCTGAACTTCGTTATAATGTTTCAATTTAAAGCAGCGCTGACAAACGATGGTCTCCTTTTCCAGAGCTGATTTAGGGGCAAAGCCCAATTCCTTCGGATCTTCAGTCTGGACCTTCACACCGCAGCCGATGCACACTAATTCTTGATGATTGTTCAATTGTGATCCTCCCATTCTATCATTCCTTTTCGTTTAAAAAACGCCATGATCTTTCTTTCAAAATAACGATTGATCCTTGTTCTGAATTCGTCGGTTTGTGCTACAGGGAGCACTAAGATCGTATGAAACCCGCCTCTGTTCCCTCCCAATACATCCGTCAATAACTGATCGCCGATTACCACCGTTTCTTCCAATTTCAATCCCATTGCCTTACGGGCTTTATGGAAAGCTCTTGCCATCGGTTTTCTGGCCTGGAAGATAAACGGAATGTGAAGCGGATCGGAAAAAGCCCGAACCCGGTTTTCATTATTATTGGACACAATCGTCACTAAAATCCCATGATCCCGCATATTGTCGAACCATTTGATTAAATCGGGGGTGGCAGTTGGTCTGTCCCATTCAACGAGAGTATTATCCAAATCGGTGATGACTCCCTTAATGCCTCTTTTTTTCAATTCTTGAGGATCTATATTAAAAATGCTTTTAACATGTTCACTCGGCAAAAATAATTTAAGCATATTGACACCTCTATATTTTCGTTAAAATTTACCGTCTCCATCATATCGAATTTTCAGCACACTTTCAAAAAAAATTAGGAAAGAAGGGCTGACGGTAAAGAAACATCATAATGTATGTTTTCTGATATGGAAAGGCATTTTTCATTAAATAATGGGAAATTTGCAGGCTGACCAGAACAAAAGAACTAATTATTCATAAAAGATTTCGACAAAAATTTCATTTATTCAATCTGTGGATAACTTTACTAACATTTTCCATACTGATGTGCACCATTTCGCTCACCTTGTAAACAACTTAACCACAAGTTATCCACTTTCAACTGTGGATAACAGAACGATTGTTCTCAAAGTTTATTTCTGATACAGTAGGGGTACATCAAGGAAGACTTATCAATATATGCAAGTAAACACCAAATTATTACTCGCAATCCCAATTGGAGGTGAGCAGCCGCAAATGGCGTTCTGATGCAAAAACTATCTGATGACCTGTTGCTTGAATCCTATTTTAAAGCACAGAATTTAAAGTTGAGTACCGATTTCATCCGCCTCATAGAAACGGAAATTCATCGAAGATCCCTAACACATAAAATCCGATCAATATTTTAATATGAAATACATAGGCTGACATCAAATGTCAGCCTCTTATTTTCATTTGAAGTTAGACGGCTCTCATGAATCCAATTGTTTCACCCACACGGACATCTGCGGGAATGGATATGTTTCCTTCAAGTTCAAAACTTCCTTTTTCAAAAAGAAGAACCACTGTGGACCCAAAGCTGAAATAAGAAAATTCCTGTCCTTTTTCCAATTCATCCGATTCATCAGTAATGACGATCGAATTTATGAACATGGCCCCGACTTTCACCATTGCCAGACTTCCCGCTTCATTTTGAAGTTCAGTTATTGTCCGGTAATTTTTTGATAAAGGCTCTTTTCCATATTTCATCCCCCATTTATTAACGGGGTACGATTTCCTTCCAAGGGTCCAACGTTTGACCACGGAACCCTTGATTGGTGCATGGATCCTATGGTAATGACTCGGGCTTAAGTATAACACGAGATATTTTCCCCCTAAGTACTTTTCCAAACAAAGCTCATCCCCCAGCATTTCCTCCATTGAATATACCTTTCCCTTAACGACGATATTTTTATCAGCGCGTATCTCCCCTGAATCCTCAAGAACACCGTCCACAGGACAAGCTACCGCAGAAGGAACTGCCGTAATTGGCCTGGCATCCGCCTTTAACTGCCTGGTAAATAGCTCGTGCAGGTTAGTATAAGCTTTTACCTCCTTACCAAATTCTTTTTGATTAAGGTTGAATGTTTTTACATAAAGTAAAATTAAGGGCCTGCTCCAACGAGATTGGCTAAAATGCTTTAATAAACCTGATGAATACTGACCATTCGTCAGTTCAATAAGAACGCGATACAAAGACTGAAACAAATAAAACCACTCCAAATTGTAAAATTATTCTAAAAATCCCTTGCATAAATTGTGTTAAATAAAATATTATTATATAATAAATACTTATGTTTACTATATTTTGTTTTAATTTGTTTCATTTGAAAGGAGTGAAAAGATGTTTTTATTACACGCCCTAGATCAAACCATTAAAAAATTGAAAGCACAAACAGCAAATATACTTACTTTAATTAATTTATCCCTTGGTGGATTTGCGATAATTGCCGTAATGCACGGCCAATTGAATTTAAGCCTGCTATTAATTTTCCTGGCTGCCCTTGCAGATCGCTTTGACGGTATGGTTGCTCGGAAATTCAACATTGAATCGGAATTGGGTAAGCAACTTGATTCGATGTGTGACATCATATCCTTTGGCGTCGCACCAGCTCTATTATTATACCAAGGAATATTAATAGAATTCGGAGCACCTGGCACACTATTCACGGTTTTCTATATTGGCTGTGGCGCATTTCGTCTCGCCCGCTTCAATATAAGCGAAAGCAATGGATATTTTACTGGAGTGCCAATTACGGTTGCGGGCTGCATCGCTACTTTAAGTTATCTAGCCATCCCGTATTTCCATCCGGTCTTTTTCTTATCCCTCATGATTATATTATCATTACTTATGGTCAGTCCATTTAAACTGAAGAAAGTTTAAATAAGAAAGGCGGATGTCCTATACCGGACATCCGCTTTTTTCGTTCATATTCCATCAGAATTAAGCTTTTCGGACAAGGGGGGCGGTCAAACGCAAGAATTCTTCTACATCCTCCATACAGGCATTGACGGCTTCTTCCCAAAAATCCCGTGTCTTCAAATCGACGCCTAAATGTTTCTCCGCCAAATCCTCGACCTTCATGGAACCGGTATCCTTTAATAGAGCGATATATTTTTCTTCGAATCCTGCTGGTTCTTTCAGGGCATTCGCGTATATGCCTAATGAGAATAAGTATCCGAATGTGTACGGAAAATTATAAAATGGTACACCTGTAATATAAAAATGGAGCTTTGAGGCCCAGAACGTTGGATTATAATCACTTAAAGCATCGCCATAAGCTTCTTTTTGTGCATCGACCATCAATTCATTCAACCGTTCGGCACTGACATACCCTTGTTTCCTCTCATCATAAAACCTTGTTTCGAATAAGTAACGGGCATGGATATTCATCAATAATGCCACGGAACGCTGAATTTTATCTTCTAAAAGCACCAGCTTTTCTTCCTCACTGGCCGCTTCCTTCACAGCTGCATCCGCTACGACCATTTCAGCAAAAGTAGAGGCGGTTTCAGCCACATTCATGGCATATGACCGATTCAATGGATGGATATCCCTCATCGCATATGAATGGAATGCATGTCCCAATTCATGGGCCAATGTCGATACATTGGATGGGGTGCCCGAATACGTCATGAAAATTCTTGACTGCTTATTTAATGGAAAGCCGGTGCAAAAACCGCCTGGTCTCTTACCTGGTCTGTCCTCCGCTTCAATCCAGCTGTCTTCAAAAGCTTTTTGGGTGAAGTTTGCTAATTGAGAGCCGAACTTAGAGAATTGCTGTATGATGAAGTCTGCACCTTCTTGATAATCCATTACTTTGGACTCTGCTGTAACAGCGAGCGGCGCATCCAAATCCGCCCAACTTAATTTATCCAATTCCAGTAACTCCGCTTTCCTTTCTAAAAACCTCACAAGCGGCTCCTTATGATCGGCAATTACATTCCACATGCTTTCGAGGGTTTCTTTTTTCATCCTCCCTATTTCAAGAGGCTCTTTCAAAATATCATCCCAGCCCCTTTTTTCATTCACACTGAGACGGAATCCAGCCAAGTGGTTCAAAGTCCGGGCAAATAGGTCACTTTTTTCCTCCCAAGCCTGTTCCCACGCCGTAAATAATTCTTTCCGGTTCCTTTCATCAGGATCAGAAAATTTATTTGCCGCTTGGCCTACAGAAAGCTTTTCACCCTTATAAGGGATGGTCATTGAACCGACGATCGTATCATACATTTGGCTCCAACCTTCAAAACCGTCCATAGCCAATTGGGTGATTAATGATTCTTCCTTCACGGAAAGCTTTTCCTTTGCCTTTTCCCGACGTTCATTCAATACGAATTTCAATTCATTCAATGGTTCTTTTTCGAGGATTTTTTTAAAAAAAGCATCATCAAGCTGTATCAACTTTTCATCTAGCTTGCTTAACACCATTTTAAGTGAAGCGACTATCTTCATTTGTTTGATCCGCAGCTGACCAGCTTTTTTATCCTGTGCATTTTGCGCTTCCAGGCATCCAATGAATGCACGTGCCTGCGTGGATTTCATATTTGTATTTTTAAAAAGATCAAATGCCTTGATTAAACTGCTCTCATCATTTCCTGCTGGATTGATATTGCTTACAAGTCGGTCTAATTCTTTTACCTCGTCGTTAATTTCATCTAAAAAAATCAGGAACTCCTTAGAAGAGCTTCCTCCTTTAAAAAAGATATCCAAATCCCACATCAAAGAATATCCCATACTAAATTGCCCCCTTTTTATCATTAATCCCATTATAGAGGTAAATTCAATATTTTTCTAATTAAAATGAATTTTCAGTATTTTTTTAGAACATTTTTCTATATCCCAGATTAAAAGCATGTTATGATGAATATATTCTTTGGAAAGGGGTGGTTGATTCATATGAAATTCTTTATTCACATGTCTGCCATCATCCTGCTCCTTTGGACACTGCCCATACAGTTCCATCATCATGCACAGCAGCTAACCATTGAGGAACATACCGATGTTCACCATTGGGATAAGGCAGATAAGAAACAGCCTTTCGTGCCTACCTTTAGTTCCTGGCAGTCTCTTATCATTATTCTCTTTTTCGAATTTTCCATTTTAAGTTTTCTTTATTTTCACTCAAATCTTCGCCGACGATATCTCGGTCCTGTTTTTTTCCAGGCGAATTACGTAGCCTTACGCTCTGACATTTTATAAAAATAATAAAATGGAGGAGTGATTCATATGTGGTTTCGATTAATTATGGTAGGGGTATTTTCTTTAACCGCTTCACGTCTGTTCCTTTTTCAGGGAATCGAGATTTATCACGCATTTGCAGATATGATCAGAAATAAATATTAAAAAAAAGAGTGCGGGGAAATTTCCCCGCACTCTCTTTGCCTTTTACCATTCCTATCCTTTGGCTTTCTTTTCCTTCTCTTTTTCTGCTCTGTAAAATTCGTGGAACATCTTCATTAAGGCACGTTTTTCAATCCTTGATACATAACTGCGGGAAATGCCAAGCTCTTTAGCGATTTCCCTTTGGGTTTTTTCCTTTTTCAAATCCAGTCCGAACCTGCCTACAATGACTTCCTTTTCGCGTTCATCCAAAATATCAATATACTTTTTCACTTTTTCAATTTCCATATTGAGCTGAATCGTATCGATGACATCTTCCGATTCCGATTTCAGTACATCGATTAAACTGATTTCATTTCCTTCTTTATCTTGACCGATCGGATCATGCAGGGAAATATCTTTCTTCGTTTTCTTTGTCGCCCGTAAATGCATCAAGATCTCATTCTCAATGCATCGCGCCGCATATGTGGCTAGCTTCGTACCCTTCCCATCCGAATAACTCTCAATGGCCTTTATCAAACCAATTGTCCCAATCGAAATCAAATCCTCTGTATCTTCGCCCGTATTCTCGAATTTCTTGACGATATGGGCAACAAGCCTGAGATTATGCTCGATCAGGATGTTACGGGCATCACCGTCCCCCTCACTCATAAGCTTCAGATATTTCTTTTCATCCTGAGATGACAAGGGCTGGGGAAAAGCATTGTTTTTCACATAGGAAACGAATAAGTAAAATTCTTTGATAATATAGCCGACAACTGTAAGTATTCCGGGCATTGGCTTCATCCCCCGTTTCTTTGGCTTCCCTATTCATACCTATGCAACAGTGGGCTTGTTCGTGCCTGTCCCACTAAAAGAAATCACGAAAGTGTTAAATGTTCAAACCAGCCTGGATGAATTCCCAAACGAACGAAGGCAAATGTTCATATAATGATAGGGAATTTTTTAGGGAAAGGGGGTTTTTGCGATGGGATATAACTATGGACCATACGGATGCAGCTATGGTTATCCGGCTCCTGCGCCTTGTTATGCAGGGTCCGGTTACGGTTACGGTTACGGTTACGGTTACGGTTACGGTTACGGTTACGGTTACGGCTATGGTTATGGCCTGTTTATTGTCCTCCTGATTTTATTGCTCATTTTCGGGTTTTGCTGGTTGCCCGGATGTGGATTTGGTTTTGGAGGATCAGGTTCGTGCTGCTGATTCAGGCAAAGAAAAAAACTCGGCCCGAGTGCCGAGTTTTCCATTTACATATTCATTACCAACGTTGCAGTTCCGAGTTAAGCAGCGTCATAACCATTAATCACCATACCTTCACTTTATCATGTTTCCAATGGCCTTTTCCGCTGTACATATATATACAGACCATGACAATGCTTGGGTTCACCGGCAGATCCGTTAGCCGGTATCCTTCTCCTGCCAATAGCAACGCTTCTCTCCTTTTACGTATAACCAGTTCAACATATTAACCTCCACCTTTCTTAATTTTTTTATGAACGGGATACCAACCTCGTATATTTTTTAGAAAAAAGGACGATGCTTCAACGCTTTATCTAGATGTTCTTCTCGAATCTTGTGGATTCTCTCCTGTTGCAAACATTCCTCGGCAGTCATTTTTTTCATTTTAATCGTGATTGTGAAAAAAAGCATATTCAGTGTCATAATATCACCTCCTTTAAGGGAGCGGCCCAACAAAAAAGCATAAAAAGGCCGCAGAAAGTTACGTCCTCCTGCGGGATTTTTTAGAAAATATAAAAAGGCCGCAGGATAAAACACTTCTCCCTGCGGCCGCTATGTCTGAATGATTAATAAAGCCAAATTGCTTTAGAAATATTCCGCTTGGCACAGGTCGAATGTTATGTGATTGTCAATTGAAACGGACCGGCTAATAGTGACGACTCCATATAGATACAATGTCATTTTCTTCGACCTCCTTTGGAATATTTTTTATTACCTGGTAAGTATATCCATAAATTCGATTTTTGTAAACGGTTTTTGCCTATTTTTTTGAAATTTCCATCTTTTTCCCCATTTTCAAGGGCTATTATTACCTAAAGTGGCAAGTAGTATGATAAATTTGCCCCTATTGGGCAACAACGTTAGAAAAACAAAAAAACCTGATTCCATTAAAGAATCAGGTTTGCTTCTATTGTTGTAAAGAGTCTTGGTCATCCATTTCGGCCAGGATCTTTTTGTATTTTTTGGATAATGAGAAAAATACTATGGACATGCCCAGGAACATTATTGTCGCTCCTATATAGACATATGTGTCAATCATCGCTTTGTCGCCAGAGGGAAGGATGGTTCCTAAATAGAAGAACGAACCCACACATAACAAAGTGATCGCAAAATATTTAAAATCGACCATTTTCGAACGCAGCAATGCAACCGTTTGTTTTTTGCGGTTTTTCATGCCATTCCACCTTCTTTCAAGCTAATAAGATATCGATATCTCATTCTACCATATTTATTCCAAATGACAGGGTGTAAATAATGGCAGTCAGCTATGAAGCGGCCCCTCTCCGATTATCCTTGCAGCGCTTGTTCCAAGTCTTCCAATAAGTCTTCAACATCTTCAAGACCTACTGAAATACGAATCAACCCATCCGTTATTCCAAGCTCTGCACGGCGCTCAGCGGGAATGGAAGCATGTGTCATCAAGGCCGGAATGGAAATTAAGCTCTCCACTGCCCCCAGACTTTCCGCAAGTGTAAAGAATTTCACTTTATTCAAAACGGATTCGGCTTTTTCGGCACTGCCGACATCAAATGAAACCATACCACCGAATCCACGCGATTGTTTTTTGGCAATATCATGATTTGGGTGGTTTTCAAGACCTGGGTAATAGATTTTCGAAACGTCTTTATGCCCGGATAGGAAACGGACGATTTCAGATGTATTTTTTTCATGTTCTTCCATCCTGATTCCCAGCGTTTTAATGCCTCGCATAAGCAACCATGAATCCTGGGGCCCTAGCACGCCTCCTGTAGAGTTTTGGATGAAATGAAGGTCATTGCCAAGATTCTCATCATTCACCACGACAAGACCCGCTACAACATCGCTGTGTCCCCCCAGGTACTTGGTAGCGCTATGAAGCACGATATCGGCTCCAAGTGAAAGCGGATTTTGCCAGTATGGCGTACTGAAGGTATTATCCACAATGGTGAGGATGCCGTTTTCTTTAGCTATTTTCGATACTTCTTCCAAATCGGTGATTTTCAATAATGGATTCGTCGGTGTTTCAATGAACAATGCCTTCGTATTGTCCTTTATCTCTTTTTCGATCGACTGTATGTCACTCGTATTGATGAACGTAGCTTCCACCCCGAAACGGTTAAGCACTTTAGTGATGACCCGGAAAGACCCTCCATAAACGTCATCTGTCATCAATACATGATCACCTTGACTGAACAGCATCATAACCGCGGTCATCGCTGCCATTCCTGATCCGAAGGCGAAACCTCTTTTTCCTTCTTCGAGATCCTTGATCAATTCTTCAAGGGCATGGCGGGTTGGGTTGCCCGTACGGGAATATTCATATCCCCGATGGTTCCCCGGACCATCCTGTTTATAGGTGCTCACTTGATAAATCGGCACCGAAACCGCTCCTGTTTTTTCATCACCAAAAATTCCGCCATGGATCAATTGTGTTTTCTTTCTCATTTTATATACCTCCCTGATAAATTTTTTTGCTTAAGTATCGTTCACTGGAATCCGGAAATATGACGACGATATTCGCCCCCCGGGGAGCCTTTGCTGCTTCTTTCATGGCCGCTGCAAATGCCGCACCGGAAGAACTGCCGACAAGGAGGCCTTCTTTAATCGCCAATTCCTTTACCATATGGAAAGCGTCAAAATCGCTTACCGTATGGATTTGGTCAAAATACGTTTCATCCATATAGGCAGGTAAAAATTCCATCCCGATCCCCTCTGTTTTATGGGATCCCGCCTTGCCGCCGTTTAAAATCGATCCTTCTGGTTCGACTATGACCGTTTTGACAGCAGCGTCCTTTTCTTTTAAATATCGCGATGTTCCCATGAATGTCCCGCCCGTCCCGGCACCGGCTACAAACACATCCACATCGCCTTCCATCTGTTCCCATATTTCAGGTCCCAGCGTTTTATAATATGCATCAGGATTGGATGGGTTGGCGAACTGCTGGGGACAATATGATCCCGGAATTTCAGCCAGCAGCGCCTTTGCCTTTGCGATTGCTCCTGTCATTCCTTCCTCTGTCGGGGTCTGGATCACATTCGCTCCAAGGGCACGCATCAATTCCTGTTTCTCGGCACTGAATTTCTCCGGAACGCAAAATATCACGTCCACTCCACTGTTTATCGCAGCCAACGCCAAGCCAATCCCAGTATTTCCGGCAGTCGGTTCGATGATCGTCCCGCCCTTTTTCACCTTCCCTGTCTGTAACGCTTGGGCTAACAGTTCTTGACCAAGCCGATCCTTCACACTGCCTCCCGGATTAAAGTATTCGAGTTTGGCAAAGATACGGACCTCATCCGGAAGCGGGAAATGGGTGATTTCCATCATCGGCGTTTTCCCTATCAACTCATGAATGTTTTGAAAGACTTTCATATTCGGACACCCTTTCATAGTTATCCTACCAATTTAATAAGAATTATGCAATAAAGAATGATCAGCAGAAAGGCTTCCGCTGATCACTTACCATTCATTTCATTTTTTCAACCATTTTCAAAATCAGTGCCGCTGAATGAAGAGCCGCAGTTTCCAGGAATTTATCAAAGGAAATATTGGACTCTTTACCTGCGATATCCGAAAGGGAACGAATGATGACAAACGGTGTATTGAATTGGAAGGCTACCTGTGCAATGGCTGCCGCTTCCATTTCCACCGCGTATAAATCAGAGAATTTCCCCCTGACGAATTCAACCCTGTCAGGATCATTCATGAAAGAATCCCCCGTCACGATCAACCCTTTTGCCACTTGTATATCCTCGATTTCTTTTGCTGCTTCTTCCGCTATTGCGAAAAGCTTCTCATCCGGAGTGAAAGCTGCAGGCAGCTGAGGGACTTGACCGTATTCATATCCGAAAATCGTCACATCGACATCATGGTGGCGTACTTCCGAGGAAATGACCACATCCCCTACATTAAGTGCTGGATGATAACCGCCGGCAGAGCCAGTATTGATGACCGCATCCGGTTTGAATTTTTCTAACAGGATCGCTGTGGACATTGCCGCATTCACTTTACCGATTCCCGATTTAAGCAAAATGACCTCGACACCATTCAGTGTGCCTGTATTGAACTCGGAACCGGCAATGGTCACCTGCTCCAAACCTTCCAATTTATCACGTAAAATCGTAACTTCTTCTTCCATTGCTCCGATTATGGCTACCTTCATTAGTAAAAACCTCTTCCTATAATTTTTCCGCCTCCATAATCCAGACAAATTGATTGCAGCGCTCGAAGTTCACTTTATATCCATTCACTTCAAGCACTTTTTCCAAAAAAGGAATCGTAGTATAATATTCCGTTTGCAAATCGTTTGCCAAATTATGAAAGCCTGCCTGCCTTGCATCTTGAATCGCTTGTTCATGCGCTTCCCTTGATTGATACATCGTATCCGCAAACACTATTTTACCACCAGTATTCAGTAACTTTCCATAGTTGGCTATAGCTTTTTCTTTTTCTTCATCTGTTAAATGATGAAACGCGTACGTACTCACAATCGAATCAACCTGTTCCGGCTTCGGAAAATCGATAAAATCGCCATCCACAATTTCTGTTTTTCCGTCCAGCTTGCTTACAGCTATTTCCCTCATCGCAGGTGAAGGTTCTATTCCCGATACCTTCAGGCCTTTCTTCAAAAGCCTTTCCGTCAAATTCCCGGTACCTACTCCGAACTCCAGCACATGGCCATGAGCTCGATCTGTGACGCTGTTCAATATGTTATCATAATGTTTAAAAACCTCTTGATACTCAATATCGTGTCCACCAACCGTATCATCATACGATTTCGACCATTCTTCAAATAAATCTATAAATTCTCTGCCCATTTTTAATCACCTTTTATGATAAGATAATAAAACCTATAAGCATAATATGAAATAAACACAGAAACAGTTCTTGATTTTTAGGCAAATCATTCATTCGGTTCAGATTCGTCCAAAATGGTGTTAAACTAACAGTATCTGAATGTTGGAGGGGAACAGTCATGAGTTTTCAACTCGACTTAAACTTATTTGAAGATAAAATAGAATTTTTCGAGGCAGAAAGCATTAAGAATCTTGAAGAAAAAATCCAATCACAAATTGAAATCAATAAAGCGATCATGCTTCAGGTGGAATCCGTGTCACACCAAATGTATGTAAGTGAAGAAGGCAGACGTTTTTATAGTGCAGTCGTCCACTTTAAAGCAAAAAAGTGATCACCATGAAAAAACCCCCGAAAAGTGGAATTCCTTTCGGGGGTTTTCGTTTATAAATTTTTGACCATTACCTTTTATCGTTTGTCTTCAGCTCTTCGACTTTTACAGGTTTCCAACCTGATCCGTCCACCCATTCAATATAAACGCGGTAGGTTTTAGGATTATCTCCTTCAGAAACGGTACCGATTGCCGTGCTGGGCGAACCGCCGTTTTGCAGCCACCATAGCTTCATGCTGCCTTCATCGATTCCAGCTCCGCTTGCTATGGCTTTACTCATTTCATTCCAATCGACCGAGCCCTTTTCAAAGCTTGTAGTGTGATCCCCGGATTGCTCAGTTCCTACTGGTTTCCAGCCCTCACTCGTATATGTTGCCGCAACATTGCCATCTCCGCTGCCTTCCACTTCCACAAGTTCGGCATCTCCCGCTTTTTCTGAATCTGCACCATCTTCAGCCTTCTGTTCTGCATCTTCCTCTGTTGCTTTACTATCTTCTTCTACTCCATCTTCTTCTGTTGCTTCACTATCTCCTACTGCGTCTTCCTTCTCTGAATCCGTTTCTTCCTCTTTCCCAGCAGGCTTGTCCGCTACTTTCCCCGAATCTGTATCGGCGATTTGCTTCGGTTCAGTCGTAGCTTTTTTTGTTTCGGTGCCATCATCACTTAAGAAAATCGTGACTGCGACAATGACGATTAAAATGGAAACAATGGTGATTGCAATATTATATATTTTATTTACTTTTCTTTTTTGATCTCTCTGATTAAAACGTGAGCCCAAGGTCCATTCCTCCCTTACCATTTCTTACTGACTCATTTTAACATGATTTAGCCAGAGATAGAAGGGAAGGGTTTCCTACACCTTTCGTCAATTCTCGCTCTTGTCCTGGTCCTTGGAGTACAGGACTTTTACAATATCTGAAAAAAGAGGCGTCATGCTGGAACTGTTTTCCTTCGTTTCAAAACTTACGGTAACAAGAGCATATTTGGGATCTTTATATGGAAAGTAGCCCGCAAACCATTTATTCAGCTGCCCCTTTTTGATATTGGTCTGAGCCGTTCCAGACTTGCCAGCGACCTCCACAGGCAAATCTCTCAAGGAAGCGCCCGTCCCTTTCTCTTCCGTCACGACCTTCCTAAGAAGATGCTGCATCTTCATCGTTGTATATGGAGACAGTGTATCACCGCCAATAGTTTGATTGGGAAAATCGACTACCGTCGTACTATTGTTAAATTCGACCTTGGAAACGGCTTTGACCTGTTCCTTCTTGCCGCCGCGGGCTATCGTTGCCATCATATTCGCTATCGCGAGCGGTGTCGTTTGGACATCCTGCTGGCCAATTGCTGTTTTGGCAATCATTTTAGGATCTTTTTTTAAATCGTCATCATGCCAGACCTTCCCGGTTTGTTCTTGATGCAATTGAGTGACTTCAGTGTGATAGACGTCCCCTTGCCAGCCCGATTCACCAACCAGCCCTAACATTTTTGCATATTTGTCCAAAAATTCCGGATCCTTCTCTGCTATTTCCTGTGACAATTCGGCAAACGTCCTGTTGCAGCTCTGGGCAAAGCTATTTTCAAAATTAAGCATGCCCAGTTCCCTCTGTTTATCCGTTTTGCCGTCTATCGTCAAATTACAATTAAATGTCCTGGTGGGACTAGCCGCTTCATAATCGATGGCCGCTGCTGCCGTGACCGTTTTAAAGACGGAACCCGGCGTTTTTTGAGTCAGCATCATATTGACGGCCCCTTCGCCATTCGGATCTTTTACATTAAGTGCCGGACGTGATACCATTGCGACGATCTCACTTTTTTCGATATCGATCAGGACGAGACCGCCTTTTTTTATCCCGCGTTCATCGACGAGCTTCTCCGCTTTCTCCTGAATTTCTTTATCGATCGTCGTCACGACCTTCACCGGGTAAAGCGGATTTGCAGGTTCCACATATTTAACATCTACACCGAACATTGGGCCTCCACTGGCGTCCACGTGAAAAACGAGCTTCGATTCCCCAGAGGAAAGCAAGAACTCATCGAAGGTCCTTTGCAGCCCCGTATTGCCTATTTTCGTTTCAGGAGATAAATTCATGTCCGGATAACGTTTTTTCTTTTCCGCATCTGATATATTCGTCGTTCCGATCAATTGCGCTGCAGGGGTTTGATCAGGATATAATTTCTCATTCACGGCAAAGACCCCGGGAATCTTCAATTCATTGATTGCCTTGGATTGACTGGACGTCAACTCTATCGGTTCATCTCCGCCAAATACGAATGGTTCATCCGCTTGTTCTATCGCCCATTTTAACTCCGCTTCCGATTTGCCTATTATCGAGGCCACTTCATCTATGGGCCATGTCATTTTTTTTAAAAATGGAAATAGGACGAGCGTCGGGATTTCTTCATGTGCAAGCGGTTCTCCATTTCTGTCATAAAACTTTCCGCGTCCATCATCAATCTTTAATATTTGTGAACGCTGATTTACGCTTGCTTCTAACAGGTTCACATCATGCTTTGAAAAAGATTCTGTCGATACAAGTTGGATATAGGCAAGCCTGCCTAAGAGCATCAGCATGAAAGTGGTCAAAAAAACAGCCAGCAACCTCATTCGTTTCTTTTTCATAAAATACACCTCGTAACCATTGTTGACGAGGTGCGAATTTTTAAACAATTATGAACAAATTTAACGCGGCACTTTTCCGATAAAAAAGAGGATGCCCCATGGACACCCTCTTTTGCTTTTATTTAGTCGATGGATACGATCTTCACGCTCATTTCGCCGCCAGGTGTCATGATCGATACCTTGTCGCCGACCCTTTTCCCTATCAGGCTTTTCGCGATCGGGGAATCATTGGAGATTTTCCCTTCGAATGGGTCCGCTTCAACGCTTCCTACGATGGAATATGTTTCTTCGTCACCATTTGGAAGTTCCACGAATGTTACCGACTTCCCTAGTGAAACTGTATCTGTATTCGAATCATTGCCTTCAATGATTTTTGCATTACGGATCATGTTTTCGATTGTTGTAATGCGTCCTTCAACGAAAGCCTGCTCTTCTTTTGCGGAATCGTACTCTGAGTTCTCGGAAAGGTCCCCAAAACTGCGGGCGATTTTGATTCTTTCCACCACTTCTTTACGTTTAACCGTTTTTAACTGTTCCAGTTCCTGTTCAAGCTTTAACTTACCTTCTTTAGTCATTGGATATTCTTTTTCAATTGCCAAAACCCTTCACTCCTTCAAATTCTTTACAGCAAGCTTTCGCTGTGACAAGTTTATGTACTATATAGTGCTTAACCCTGAAATCGAGTCAAAATATATAATTGCGCGACTTAAAAAGTACACGCTTCGATACTAAGAAACAATCCGTTCCTTAGTATATAAACCGACTGCGGTGAGCAGCCGGTTCGTTCTGTATCAAGAATAGAGTATTGCGTTTTCCAACATTTGTCCAGTCTTTCCCAATAAATAAATGGGATTATTTAAATAAACGGAGGAAAATGGCACCTATCATTATTTATGCTATGTTATTACAAAAAAGACTTTTGTTCAAGGATTGTTTGAATTTTTGTCACCATAAGGTCAATCGCCACATGGTTCTGACCGCCTTCTGGTATGATGATGTCGGCATAACGCTTCGTCGGTTCTATGAACTGATTATGCATCGGACGGACGACACTGATGTATTGCTCGATGACGGAATCTATGGATCGGCCGCGTTCTTTAATATCACGGGTCATCCGACGAAGGATCCGCAAGTCTGCGTCCGTATCAACATATAGCTTCATATCCATCAGGTCCCGGAGGCGCTCATCCTCCAGCACAAGAATCCCTTCAAGGATGATGACATCCTGGGGCTCAACTGTGATGACTTCTTCTGAACGCGTATGGATCGAATAATCATAAACCGGTTTTTCTATCGTTTCATAACGCAGCAATGCGTTAATGTGATCGATTAGCAAATCATTATCAAATGCAAGCGGATGATCATAGTTCGTTTTCAAGCGCTCTTCAAAAGGCAGATGACTTTGATCTTTATAGTAATAATCTTGTTCGATCATCAAGATGGAATGTCCTTGAAAGAATTCAAAAATGGAACGGGTAACACTTGTTTTACCTGATCCCGACCCTCCGGTAACTCCGATGACCACTGGTTTCTTTCTTGTCATATCAATTCTCCTTCCGCATCATATTGTTCACATGAACTCTATTATCTACTTGAATGCGGACAATTTGAAGCGGATGGCGGGCTGCCTCCAGCTCCTTACCTGACTCATCCCAGATCGTACCGATTTTTTGAGTGAAGTTTTCGATTTCCGGTCCAAAAAACTCCACTTCATCCCCAGGCTTGAAGAAATTACGTTGCTGCATGGTAACGATTTTAGTTTCCTCGTTGTAATCAAGCACTAATCCTGCGAAGTCGAAGCGAGTCTTTACGGTATGATTCCCGAACATTTGCTGTTTATACCCAGGAATTTCCCCTTCCATGAACGATGATGCCGTCTCACGGTTCGCACATTTATCAAGCTCTTCCAGCCATTCTTGTTTAATCTTGAAATTGTCAGGATCGGCACAATACGCATCAATCACTTTACGATAGACGCTGACAACTGTTGCAATATAATGAATCGATTTCATTCTTCCTTCGACTTTTAAGCTGTCTATGCCAATTTCAATCATGCCTGGCAGTGATTCAATCAGCTTCAAGTCTTTTGGACTCATTGCGAATGGAGCATCTTCTTTATCGAATAAAGCCTTTTCCCCGTCTTGATCCAACTCATATAAATCATAATCCCAACGGCAAGACTGACAGCAGCCGCCGCGGTTCGAATCACGTGCCGTCATATGGTTTGAAAGGGTGCAGCGTCCAGAATAGGCAATGCACATGGCCCCATGAACGAAAGCCTCGATTTCGATATCGACCTTCTCCTTCATTTCACGGATTTCATCAGCACTCGTCTCACGTGCCAAAACAACACGCTCCAAGCCTTCCTCTTTCCAATACTGAACAGCCTTCCAGTTCGATAGCGATTGCTGCGTGCTTAAATGGATCTCGACGTTCGGAGCGACCCTTTTACATGTTTCAATGATTAATGGATCGGCGACGATGATACCATGAACCCCAGCCTCCTGAAGACCTTCCAGGTATTCATCCAGACCATCGATATTTTCATTATGTGCGAAGATATTTGTGGTTACATATACTTTAGCACCATACTTATTAGCGAATTCGACGCCTTCCTTCATTTCCTCAAACGTGAAGTTGCCGGCATTGGAACGAAGACCATATTCCTGACCGCCAATGAACACGGCATCCGCACCGTAATGGACGGCAATTTTTAATTTTTCAAGGTTGCCGGCCGGAGCTAGCAATTCCGGTTTTTTTACAATGACTCTCTTTCCATCAACGATCTTGGAAATTTTATCAGCAATAGCATTCAAGGCTATTCCTCCTCTTTCTCTTACCCTTTTCTTTAATAAACCGATTCTTTAAAGAAGAACCCGGTATCCAACTCACGGTTATCCGGCTGAATCGCTTTGACTTTTTCAAAAAGTTCCGATTTCACATCATCATAGCGGTCAAGGTCTTCAGCACATACGTCAATCGCTTCCCGATATAACTTTGTCATTTCAATGATATATTCCGGTGTTTGTAATAATCCTTCGATTTTCAGTGAATCGATTTCCGCTTCAATCAATTCCTGAAGTTCATCGATCATGCACATATCATTCGGACTCATGATATGTGTACCATTTTCATCTTCATAAATCGGATATTTATTTTCACGTTCCTTATCATGCAAGAACATATTTCTATGTTCCTTCCGATTTTCCACTTCCAATGCCTTGCCTTGGTATTCAAAGTAATTACCAAGAAGCGTACGTTTCGATTGGAACATGCATGTCATGCCATGCACTTGGACTTCAATCTCCACTTCGGCATTTTCCTTCATTTCCACTATCTCGTCCAGACTTATCTCACGGGCAGCAACGGCACGGACAGCACCGCGTTTCCCCCAATAATTACATGTGTACCAGTTCGTTACCGTCATCTCTGTATTCCAGTGCAGGGGCATATCAGGTGCCACGGCACGGACAGCCATCAAGACTGCGGGATCACCGAATATGATCCGGTCGGCACCAGCCTCTTTAAGGAATGTGACATACCCTTCAAGCTCGTCCACTTTTTCATTATGGAAAATGGCGTTCATGGATACGTACACTTTCTTGCCCGCGGCATGTGCAAGCTCAATCGCCTTCTCTACATCTTCACGTTTGAACTCCCCTGCCAGCCTTAGCGCATAACGTTGTTCGCCAATGACGAAGGCGTCAGCGCCAGCATCGATGAGTTCTGTTATATGATCGACACTTGTCGGAGTCACAAGTAATTCAGGCTTTTTCATTTTTGTCACCTCTATGTTTACTAATGGCCACACCATCACCAATCGGCAAAATTACGGTATCGAAGTTGGGATGGTCATGTAACCAGATGTTAAAGTCCCTGATTTTTTTAATAAGAGCTCGCTTTCTTCTCGTCATTTCCATTTCTTCAATGTTTTCGGCAACCAAGCCTTTGAATAAAACATTATCAGTAATGATAATGCCAGCACCAGCAAGGAATGGTTCAAACAGTTCAAAGAATCGCTTGTACTGCCCTTTAGCTGCATCAACGAAGATGATATCAAACGGACCATGTTCCATCACTTTCGGTCCCGCTTCAAGGGCATCCCCTTCAATGAGGGTGATCCTTTCCGACAGTCCCGCCTTCTCGAAGTTAGCCCTTGCCTGCTCAATACGGGCTTCATTCCGTTCAAGTGTGACGATTCGAGCTTCCGGAAGGGTCTCAGCCATCCTAATGGCCGAATAGCCAATTGCCGAACCTACTTCCAATATCCTCTTTGGCTGATGAAGCCTTAAAATCTGAAGCAGCACCTCAATGCCTTCGGGCTCCATGATCGGCACATTATTTTCCATCGCAAAATCTTCCAACTCCTTAAGCAAACCCGTACGCTCCGGAATTAAGGAATGAAGATATTGTTCTATTTTTCCGTTCAAAACGTTTCCTCCATTTATAAGGAAAACAAAAGCGCTTGGTCAGTAACATGAAAAAACTGATTGGGCAATTTCTTCACAAGGAGCTGAAACAAGTATGCTTGACGATCTACATTTCCTTATCTTTCAAAATAAAACCCGGCATTCGCCGAGTTACGTCACCGATAAGAATCGGATCAAAAATTCACTTGTACTATTCTATCATAAAAACAAGGGGAAAGTAATATCTCTCCCCCCACAGTCTCATTGCTATTTTTTATTTATTTATTGGAAATATGCTCTGCCTTTTTGTTATTGTGGTCATCCAAGGTCTTGGAGTAAAGGACTTCCCCTTCAGGTGTAGCCAAAAAGTACAGATAATCCGTTTTCTCAGGTTTCAGTACCGCATCGATCGATGTCGTTCCGGCATTGGCAATCGGTCCTGGCGGCAGCCCCTTGTTCTTATACGTATTATAAGGGGATTTCACCTCAAGGTCTTTATAATACACCCTGCTCTTATGTGAACCCTTCGCATACAAAACGGTCGGATCCGTTTGAAGCGGCATACCTTCCTCAATACGATTGTAAAAGACGGAAGCTATTTTTCCGCGATCGACTTGCGCCGTCGCCTCTTCTTCGACAAGCGAGGCGAAGGTCAGCATCTGGTGTACGGAATAATCGTTCTTGTCCATTTGGCTCTCGTAAGCCTGCAATGTTTCTTCGGTTTTCTTCAGCATCTCGATGACGATCGATTCCAGGGTCGGCTTTTCCTCATAAAAGTCATAAGTAGCCGGGAAAAGGTACCCTTCAAGCGGATATAAAACCTTTTCATTTTCAATTTCCGAGGTCAAGAGCTGCGGAAATTTCTCTTGCATGGTATTTACGAACTTTTTATCATTCAATTTCTTAAAGACCTTTTTCGGATCTTCACCCGTCTTCACTGCGATGATATCAGCAATTTGGATAAGCTGCTTTCCTTCAGGAATGGTTATCTTCATTGCAGCTTCCTTCATGAGTTTTCCGGTTTTGATGCTTGTGACGATATCTTCAATTGGCATGGAAGGTGATAATTTATACTCCCCTGCCTGAAAACCGGATTCATTGCGGAATTTAATATAATATTTGAATACGCGTGCGTCCTTGATTATTCCCTGCTCTTCAAGCAGCGTTGAAATTCCGTTAACGGAAGAACCGATTGGGATTTTCACTTTCTTGATGGTATCATCATCCGGATCGACTGGTTTCATGGCTGAGTTGATATATAAAAAGCCCACAAGACCAACTATCCCAATTAGTAAAATAAGCGAAGCTACCGTAATCATGATGATTTTACGAACCAGCTTGGCTTCTCCTTGCTGTTCTAACAATTTCATTCGGATATGTTCCTTTTTAGATAATTTTTTATCTTTTTCATCCATTTTCATTCCCCCTGCAAACTCACACCAACTACAGCAATGGTTTCTAGATGATGCTTTCTCTAATTAATCTTTGCTTCGAACATTATACTAAAATCAACAAATAATTACATGTTTTTTGCAAAACTACATTGATCAATACTCTATTTATGGCAAAAACGCACTAGTTTTGTCAATATACAGGTGTAATTTAATAGGAAAATAGTGATATCTTTGTCTACAGTCTTTTTATGGCTTGTACAATTTAGTCGTTGATTTCCGCTCCAGGCACTCGCTTTCCGCGGGCGGTCCGGGAGCCTCCTCGGCTTACGCCTGCGGGGTCTCCCCTAGACGCGCTTTTCCCGCAGGAGTCTCGTACCTTACTCTCCAATCAACTTTGTTTTAATTATTTACTCAGCTTTAAAATTTGTCCCCTGCATGTATTAGGCATTTAAGGAAATTACAGGAATATTCATGCAGGAATGGTATTATTAATTAATGATATAGAAAGGTGTGAAGGAGTTGGATAATTCTTATTTTGTAGGTTGGGGGACATTGGCACTCATAAACGCCGTACTTGCTCAAGGTAAAAATAGAACGGCGTTGAATTGGTTCTTGTTATCATTATTTTTAGGTCCACTCGCTACATTTATACTTTTATTCGCAGAGAAAAGATAAGGCCGTTACTAGTACATAAATGAAAAAACCCGACCTTTGAGTGGGTTCAGACTGAAAATACATTACGAACGTTGATTTTCTCTCCAGGCACTCGCTTTCCCGCAGGAGTCTCGCACACCCGTTCCAATCGTCCTTTTTGTCAAAAAAAGAACCGACCTTTAGGGGCCGGTTTTTTTCTTATTCTTCTTCTGCTTCTTCTTGGTCAAGGAATGTATTTAACATTTCTTCGACAAGATCCCATTCTTCTTCTGTTTCGATCGGTGTAAGTTCACCATCTTTATTATCTTCGCTTGGTACGAATGATGAAGCGTGGATTTCAATTTCTTCCTCGTCATCTTCTGCAGACATCGGATAGTAAAGTACATAAGATTTGTTGAATTTATCTGAATCGAATGTGAAAAGGATTTCGCAAAGCTGCTCGTTTCCGTTTTCATCTACTACTGTAATGTTGTTTTCGCCGTGTTCCATTAGTATTCACCTCATATTGAATTTGTTTGTCTGTCCAAGAATCCTTGCAGAATCATGACAGCCGCCATTTTATCAATGACTTTCTTGCGTTTGCTTCGGCTCACGTCCGCCTCAAGAAGGACACGTTCAGCCGCCATAGTTGTCAACCGTTCATCCCAGAGAAACACCGGCAGCTTGAATTTGTTTTCTAATCGTTTAGCGAAATCTTGGCTGATCTCGCCTCGCGGTCCAACAGTCCCATTCATGTTTTTAGGTAAACCGAGAACAATTTTAGAAACATCATGCTCTTTTATAATTTCATTGAGGCGTTTAAAGCCGAAGTCATTTCCAGCTTCGTTAATTTTGATCGTTTCCAATCCTTGTGCAGTCCAACCCATCGCGTCACTCAGGGCAACGCCGATGGTTTTTGAACCCAAATCAAGTCCCATTGTGCGCATTAGTATTCCTCTCGATGGTTCTTAAGATACGACTTAACCAATTCTTCGATGATTTCATCGCGTTCAAGCTTACGAATAATGTTTCGAGCATCCATATGGCGCGGGATGTAGGCCGGGTCACCAGATAATAGATAACCGACAATCTGGTTTATCGGGTTATAACCTTTTTCCTGAAGTGCAACATATACTTGAGACAATACTTCTTGTACATCTCTTTCGAATGGTTCTTCGGGAAAATTAAATTTCATCGTTTTATCAAAGGAACTCATTAACATGCACCTCTCCTCAGCGTCCAGAATCCACTATTACCTTCATTGTACAACACTTTCCATTGATTATGAAATCGATAAGACCCATTCTTCAACAAAATTAAGTGCTGCATCCAATTTTTCAGGGTCTTTTCCGCCGGCTTGGGCCATATCTGGACGTCCGCCGCCGCCACCGCCGCAACGGGAAGCAACTTCTTTGACCAATTTACCAGCATGGAATCCGCGATCGATGTAATCCTTGGTCACCCCGGCAATCAAATTGACTTTATCGCCTTGGGCCGAACCTAATACGATAATGACAGAATCAAGCTTTTGTTTCAAATCATCTGCCATGGCACGCAGATTATTCATGTCGGTAGCTTGAACCTTTGCCACCAATACTTGAACCCCATTTATGTCTTTTACGTTAGAAACAAGACTGCTTGCTTCGATATTACTTAATTTTGCAGTAAGGCTTTCATTCTCACGATGAAGATCCTTCACTTCAGAAAGTACCGTTTCAATTCTTGAAGGTACGTCTTTCAAGTTTGTTTTCAATTTAGCAGCCGCGTCTTTCAAGACACCGATTTGCTCAGTCATCAATTTGTATGCCCCAGCACCCGTTACCGCTTCTATACGACGAGTCCCTGCACCGATGCCGCTTTCGGAAACGATTTTGAACAAGCCGATTACCGCTGTATTAGGGACATGGACACCACCGCAAAGTTCTAGACTGTAATCACCGATTTGAACGACACGAACAATCTTGCCGTATTTTTCGCCGAACAAGGCCATTGCGCCCATAGCCTTGGCTTCTTCGATGTTTTTATAGTCCGTATTCACTTGTAAGCTTTGCCAAATCTTTTCATTTACAATCGTTTCGATTTGTTCAATCTCTTCCGCCGTTATCTGACCAAAATGAGAGAAGTCGAAGCGAAGGCGCTCAGCCTGTACGAGTGAACCAGCTTGGTTGACATGTGTACCAAGCACATCTTTCAACGCCTGATGCAGAAGATGCGTCGCTGTATGGTTTTTCGTGATATGGATGCGATTTTCTTGATTTAGCGTAGCAACGATATTGGAATCTGCTGTTAAAGTGCCGGCAGTAACTGTTACACGGTGCAGATTTTGGCCATTAGGAGCTTTTTGGACATCATGGACATCAACCTTCACGGATTCACTGGCCATCGTTCCTATATCGGCTATTTGTCCGCCGCTTTCCGCGTAGAAAGGAGTCTTGTCCAGTATCACTTGAACTTCTTCTCCTTCTTCTGCCTCCATAACAAGCTCGCCATTTTTGATGATGGCAGCAACTTTCGCTTCGACAGCTACTTGATCATAGCCGACAAATTCACTTTCAACTTTGATATCGCCCAATACCCCGCCTTGAATTTGCATCGAATCCACATCTTGACGCGCTGAACGAGCACGTTCACGCTGTGCATCCATCTCTTTTTCAAATCCGGCTTGATCGACCGTCATGCCTTCTTCTTCTGCATATTCTTCCGTTAACTCAATCGGGAAACCATATGTGTCATATAAACGGAATGCATCACTGCCCGGAATGGTCGTACCGCCTTTTTCCTTTTCCTTTTTAATGACTTCTGAAAGGATTGACAGTCCATCATTTAAAGTTTCATGGAAGCGTTCCTCTTCATTTTTGATTACTTTTGCAATGAACTCTTTATTCTTGAGGACTTCAGGGTAGAAGTCTTTCATGATTTCGCCTACGACCGTCACAAGCTCGAACATGAATGGTCGATTGATGTTGATTTGCTTAGCATATCGAACCGCTCTGCGTAGTAAACGGCGTAATACATAACCGCGTCCTTCGTTGGATGGAAGAGCCCCGTCACCTACTGCAAAGGCTACCGTACGAATATGGTCGGCAATGACCTTGAATGCAACATCTTTTTCTGTATCAACACCATACTTCACATCGGAAATCTCTTCGACTGCCCGGATGATTGGCATGAATAAATCTGTATCATAGTTCGTCGCCACATCTTGAACGACGGAAGCCATACGTTCAAGGCCCATGCCTGTATCGATATTCTTCTTTGGAAGCGGTGTGTAAGAACCATCTGGATTATGGTTGAATTGAGAAAACACAAGGTTCCAGACTTCAAGATGTCGTTCATTTTCCCCGCCTGGATATAGTTCCGGATCATTCGGATCATCGCCATATGCCGGTCCGCGGTCATAGAAAATCTCCGTATTCGGGCCGCTTGGACCTTCACCGATATCCCAGAAGTTTTCTTCCAGGCGAATGATCCTTTCAGCAGGAACACCGATTTTCTTATTCCAGAGTTCGAATGCTTCATCATCTTCAGGATGGATCGTCACAGCCAATTTCTCTTTGTCGAACCCAATCCATTTTTCATCCGTCAAAAACTCCCAAGCCCATGTAATGGCTTCTTCTTTGAAGTATTCACCAATGGAGAAGTTTCCGAGCATTTCGAAAAACGTATGATGACGTGCCGTTTTTCCCACGTTTTCAATATCGTTCGTACGGATGGCCTTTTGAGCATTTGTAATCCTTGGATTTTCAGGAATCACCCGTCCATCAAAATATTTCTTTAACGTCGCCACCCCGGAATTGATCCAAAGCAATGATGGATCTTCATGAGGAACCAATGACGCACTCGGTTCGATGTTATGGCCTTTTTCACTAAAAAAATCTAAATACATTTGGCGGATTTGAGCACCAGTTAAATACTTCATATATATATCCTCCTTTTAAAATTATGTAATTTTGAGCACACAAAAAACCCCCATCCCAAAAACAGGGACGAGAGTTGACTCGCGGTACCACCCTGATTATGGACGCGGGAATTCACCCAGGCCCATCACCTTCATAAAAGCCTTAACGCGGCATGACGGCAGGTATTAGCTGCTCTCAGGACTAGCTTTCTGCTGCTCTTCACCTGGCAGTCCCTTTCAGCCTAGGGGACCCCTCTCTTTTAGATGGACTTCAGCATACTTCATCCTTCAACGAATTATCTTATGTAATGGATTATATTCACAAGACTTTTATTTGTCAATAAGGGGCGGCTTCTTTCTAAAGTGAACGCGGGCATGAAGTACAAAAACTTTCAACACAGCCAAAATGGGAATCGAAACGACCATGCCCACGATACCGCCTATCTCGCCTCCAGCCAATAATGCAAGCATGATGAACAGCGGATGCATATGGAGGCTTTTACCGACTATTAACGGCGACAGGATATTTCCCTCAAGAAATTGAAGTACGAGCACGATGACCGCGATGATCAACACCATTTTAACTGACATTGTCGCGGCGATGATCACTGCGGGAATGGCCCCAATAATCGGTCCGAAATACGGAATGACATTCGTTATTCCGATTATCGCCCCCAATAGAAGCGGATATTGCATTCCGACTACCCAGAACAGCAGCGAGGAAATCAATCCGATCACGGCACAGACGATGATTTGTCCGCGGATATATCCGCCAAGCGACGCATCCACATCACGAACGAATGCCCGTCCCTGCTTACGCCACTTCTTCGGAGTCATATACCATGCCATTTTTTTTAAAGCTGTGAAATCTTTCAGGATATAAAAAGCAATGAATGGAATCAACGCAATAAGGAGTATGAAATCAATCATCTTCATTGCATACTCCATCGCCTTTTCAGGTATACGCTTCAGCCAACCTTCAAAAAGGGTGACACCTTCTTCGAATCTTTCATGAATTCCGAACGGCCAGGCCGCCGTCTGATGGTTGAGTTTATCAATTCTGCCCCGGTACTGTTCAACCAGTTCCGGTACGCTTTCCGACAGCTCGCGTACCTGGCTGACCATCACTGGAATACCTTTATACACAGCAAAGCCGATCCCTCCGAAAAACAACAAATAGATGATCGTAATCGAAAGCCAGCGACGCATCCCTTTCTCATTTAAATATTCCACTACAGGGTGCAGCAAGTAGCTGATGAACGCACCAATCAAAAAAGGCAGCAGTACCGTCACGCATACAGTGACGGCAGGTCCCCACATGGGCTTAAGTTTCATAAAAATATAGATAACGAAAAATAAGAGCAATAAAAAACCCAGGCGATAAAACCATTTTAAACGAATACTCACAATAAACACCTCCCGCTGCATTTATTCTTCGAAAGGCGGAAGGTTTTCATACATAAAAAAGAGTGCCCTCATTAATTCAGGACACCCATTCCTGCTATAATAAAGACTTTAATCTTTTGCGTATTTTCTTCATGTTCCGTTTGACCATCTTCGAGTTCATCAAATCCGAACCCATATTCATTAGAGTATTGCGTGAACGTCTAGCCATTGCAAACACCTCTTCCGTTAATTACATACTGAAGCGGCGGTCATTTTCCTCAAACAAATCGTCCAATGAGCTTAAACTTCCATCTTCCTCGACCTGATGCGTATTAATGAGCCCTTCGGATAGAGTCATTTCAATAAAGCAATTCCAACAATAATATTGATTTACGCCAATCTTCCCGACATCTTTACTGCGGCAATTCGGACATTTTATTTCCAAAATGGACACCTCACTGTTCATAAACTGAAACAATGATGGTATCCTTCCCTACTGCAGGCGGCTGTTTTGATTCTATCACTGTCGACTCAGAGAAAAATCCATCCGTTGTTTCATACGCTATAATCGTGCCCATTTTCTCCTTGAAATATACATCCTGCAGTAAACCAAGTTCTTCGCCCATTTCTGAAAAAAGCATGCGTCCCAATAACTCGTCCTTCGACAGGCAAATGGAATCCGCAGGCACTTTACTTAAGGTTGAATCTTGCTGCCTGATGACGATCCCATCTGGACCGAATGAAGAAATATCGTCAAGTCTCAAATGAAAAGCTCTTTTGAACAATGCTTGTTGATGAATGACCAACCCTGTTACCTGTCCCATTTCAGAAATTGATAAATCGTGGACCGTGCCGATTCTTTCTCCTTTGATTGTAAAAACCGGCATTCCTTTCAATAAAGAGAACGTCCGCAAGGTCATCCCGCCTTTCCGAACATTTTTATTATCTCTTTACTGCTGAAAATAGATGTGCTGAAAGGTTTTCCATTGTTGGTGCAACTTCCTTAAAATACAGGGATCATGCATAAAAAAAAGACCGGTTTCCCGGTCTGACCCACTGCTTTACCATCCTCTGCTGGCACCTCCGCCACCGGAACTTCCTCCTCCGCCGCCCCGTGGACCGCCGCTGCCGCCTCCACGGCCGCCGCCGCCTCCGCGACTGATGAATATCAAAAGGATATTGATTACCGTTTGAAGGAAAAATCCTTTAAAGAACTTGGCATCGAGGATGAATACGATGATGACAACGATGATGATCAGGAAAATCTGTAAACCTGATGGCTGAAAGGTTTCTGACTCGGGCTGAACGGAGAGATCCTGATAAAACTCGTCACCTAGGTTGTATTCTTTCGTGACATCGTTATATACGGCCTTATAGGTTTCCGTCAGGGCAACATCATATTTACCCTCTTTCAGCGCAGGGATAGCCACATCATCCAAAATCTGTCCAGATTTTATATCGGTAATGGCCCCTTCCAAACCGTACCCCACTTCAATACGGATTTTCTGTTCTTCCATGGCCAGCACAATGAGGACTCCATTGTTCAGCTCGGCATCCCCAAGCTTGAATGATCTCAATGCCTCGACCGAGTACTCCTCGATTTCGGATCCTTCCATCGAATCAACCGTCAAAACGGAAATTTGTGCCTTTGTGGCATCATCCAATCGTTTCCCAAGTTCGATGAGTTCGGATTTTTCCTGTTCACTCAGGACTCCGGCAAAGTCCTGAACATATATATCCCCAACTGGTTCAGGAATGTTAGGTTGTGCTGCGGCCACGTTTGCTAAACTGAACGTGAGAATGAAGAATAGCGCAAACACAGCGAGTTTTTTCATTATTTATCGCTCCCGAAATCAACCTTTGGCGTTTCTTTTTCTTGATCGGTCACTTCAAAATATGGTTTGGCATCGAACCCGAACGCTCCTGCCATCACATTCTTCGGAAAGCGTTTAATCATTTTATTATAGTTGGTAACTTCATCATTATAGTCTTTTCGGGCTACCGTCAGCCGATTTTCCGTTCCTTCCAAACTATCCATGAGACCCTTAAAGTTCTCATTGGCCTTTAAATCCGGATAGTTCTCGACAACCACCAAAAGCCGGCTCAAGGCCCCGCTCAATTGTTGATCGGCTGCAATCGCATCTTCAGTCGAATTGGCACCAGCCAGCTTCGAGCGTGCATCGCTCACCGCTTTAATGGCTTCCGTTTCATGCGAAGCATAACCCTTAACCGTTTCGACAAGATTCGGAATCAAATCCGCTCTCCGTTTTAATTGGTTATCCACCTGTGACCATTTATTGTCGACGTCTTCACTGGCACTTACAAGGCCGTTGTACGAAGATGCACCAAAAATGACCAGTAAAACGACAACGACTATCCCTATTATCCAACCTTTTTTCATCAAATCCCCCCTGCTCTTTCACATATAAGTTATATTCTATAGTTCCACCAAAACTATGAATTTTAAACAAAATTCATCAAATAGAGCTACATAAAATCATATGGCGTGACATTCTCCATCCCGATCATCGGATCAGCATGCATGAGAATATCAAGATAACTTGATTGTTGTTGTACCTCTTCCTTTTCCGCCGGCATTTCTTCTTCACTCAAAACCTCTTGCAGCTTTTCACGCAAAGTCGTTTTCCGGCGCATCTCATCATTACGCTCGATCCCTAAACGGAATGCATCTTCTTCACCACAAAGGATCAAGAAATTTTTACTGCGGGTAATCGCCGTATACAATAAATTACGGCGGAGCATCCGATAATAACTTTTCACTACAGGCAAAATGACAATGGGGAATTCACTTCCCTGCGACTTATGGATGGAGCAGCAATAGGCATGTGTAATCTGGTTCAAGTCCTGTTTCGTGTAAGTCACTTCGATGCCTTCGAACGATATGATTACTTTATCGACATGATCGGTATTTTCTTTAGCGAACAATATGGACACGATTTCACCCATATCGCCATTAAAGACACCCTCCTCTGGCTGGTTCACCAGTTGAAGCACCTTATCTCCCGTTCTGTATATCACATCTCCGAATTTTATTTCCCTCCGCTTTTCATTCACATTGCTATTGAACACTTCCTGAAGCATTTTATTCAGGGCATCAATCCCGGCAGGCCCTCTATACATGGGAGCCAGCACCTGTATATCCTTGGCCGTGAAGCCTTTCGTCCTCGCATTAGCAACCACTTTCTCGATTACTTGGGGGATTTGACCTGTTTGGCAGCGAATGAACGATCGATCTTCTTGCTGTTTCGTAACATCATCCGGAAGCCTTCCTTTTTTGATTTCATGGGCCAATTCAATGATCGATGAGCCATCAGCTTGACGATAAATATGTTCCAGACTGACAGTCGGTACACAATTCGATGCAAGCAAATCCTTTAAAACCTGCCCAGGGCCTACAGATGGCAGCTGATCTTCATCACCAACCAATATCACTTGGACATTTTCCGGCAGAGCTTTAAACAATTGATGGGCCAGCCAAGTATCCACCATGGAAACCTCATCGATGATTACGATACGGCCATCCAGCTGATTATCCTCATCATGGGAAAAGCCTTCACTCCCGTTCCACCCCAGCAAACGATGGATCGTAACAGCTGGGAGCCCCGTGGATTCGGCCATGCGTTTCGCTGCACGGCCAGTAGGGGCCGCAAGTACGAATGGAAATGGATCGCTTCCTTCTTTTTTATAATCGTTAATGTCCATGGATACACCATGCAGCTCTGCATATAGCTCAACGATGCCTTTGATGACTGTCGTCTTACCAGTACCAGGTCCGCCCGTCAAGATTAACATGGGTGATTGCAGGGCTGTTTGGATCGCTTCCTTTTGGGCCGGGGCATAGGATACATCCAGCCGCTCTTCCAGCTCCCCAAGTGCCAGCAAGAACTCCGATTCCGGGAACTGGTCCTCATACTCGGTTTGAGCAAGCAGCCTCTTGATGTTCATCACGATTCCCTTTTCCGAATAGAATAGCGAAGGCGGATAAATTCGTTGATCCTCGACAACTATTTTCCCCTCTTGCGTCAATTCGATTATTTCCGAGGAAATGTTAGTGAACTCAATGCGATCCCGTTTATTTTCCTCCAGCAGACGTTTGACAGCCTCCAATAGCTGCTCGGCTTCTATGTAGATATTTCCGTCCTGGAGGCATTGTGATTCAAGCGTATACAAGCACGCAGCCTTGATTCGATCGGGATGGCTGCCGGAAATGCCCAGCTGATGCCCAAGCTCATCCGCCCGTCCAAAACCAATCCCTTCAATATCCTCAACGAGCTTATACGGATTTCCCTGAACCATCGTGATCGTATCCTGCTTATACATTTGATAGATCTTCATCGACAGCTGCGGACCGAAGCCATATTGATTCAGGGCAATCATCACCTGCTCCAGACCTTGATGCTCGACCAATGTATCATAGAGTCCCTTTGCCTTTTCCCCGGATAGCTTCGGAATATCATCAAGTAGCGAAGGCTGAGCCAGAATTTTTGAAATTGCCTTTTCACCCAGTGTCTCAACAATGCTTTCAGCTGTTTTTTTCCCAATGCCCTTGAAAAGGTCACCGGACAAATAACTGACGATTCCTTCCTTGGATTGAGGGAGATCCTTGCGAAAATGCTCTACATGGTATTGAAGGCCAAAACGCGGATGTTCCTTCATGGCCCCATAAAAAATATAGATCTCATCCTCATGCATCCTTGGAAAATAACCTGTTACGACCGCTTCCTTCTCTTCATAATTCAGATTCGTTTCATGCACGCGAATTCTTACAACCGAGTACATGTTTTCTTCATTATGGAAGATCGTCACTAAATGACTTCCTTTCATGAACATTTTCTCTTCTGAAAACAAATCCAATGAGTCTTGCTGGCTCAACGCTTCTCCCCACCTTTCCATGCATATGCCGTTTATTTACTCAGCATTCATTTCTTCCAACAGTTTCTTTCCGTGCGCAGCGAGCATATGGTCTGGCTGTGCTTCCAAAGCCTTATCAAAATAAACCATCGCTGCTTTCGCATCCTCACGGTACCCTGCAAACGCAACGCCTAAATTATAATAAGCATCCGCATGGCCCGGATCCTGTTCCACAACTAAATTCAGTTGATTGATCAATTCATCATACAATTCAGCATTGGCAAGACATAGCGCATATTGGAATCTCGCATCAACGTCCTCAGGGCTCAGCTCCACCGTTCTCTGTAAATAAGGCATCGCCAATTTCGGTTGATCTAACGCCATCAAAGTCAATCCAAGCATGAAGTAAGCATCGCTGTTATCCAGCCCCAAACGGATTGCCTTTTCAAACATATCCTTCGCTTCGACTAATTTAGAATCGGATTCATAATATAAGTTTCCTAATGAATAGTAAGCCGCTGCTGCATTTTCATCCAGCTCAATCGCCTTTTTGTAAAACTTGACCGCTTTATCCGTTTCACCCACGGCAGTCAATACATTCCCAAAGTTTATGTAGGCAACAGGCTCATTCGGATTTTCCTCGATCGCCTCATTAAAAACTTTCGCCGCTTCCTCGTATTTCCCTTGCTGCATAAATTCAATTCCTTGTTGATTCTTATCCATATCCATTCACACTCCATTTTTATATTAAAAAGTATAGCATAAGCCAGTGGTCGAATTCAGGCGGTACACCCGCAATCCAAAAGAAGTCCCCAACCGCAAACACAGCTGGGGACATGCTTATTTTACCCTACGTAAGTCAGTTTTTCACCTTTTTTAAATACTTCATCAATCGTACCGCCGCCAAGGCACACTTCACCATCATAGAATACGACTGCTTGTCCAGGCGTGATCGCGCGGACTGGCTCGTCAAAGATGACTTCGACATCACCATTTTCCAATACCTTCACCTTAACACCGCTATCCTCTTGACGATATCTGAACTTTGCCGTACATGTAAATTCACCAGCCGGTATATGTTCCGCTACCCAGCTGACATTCACTGCACGAAGGGAATTGGAATACAGCACATCATTATCAAAGCCTTGACACACATATAAAACATTGCGCTTCAAGTCTTTTCCCGCAACAAACCAAGGTTCGCCGCTGCCGCCAATCCCTAGACCGTGACGCTGACCGATGGTGTAATACATCAATCCGTCATGCTTGCCCATTACCTTGCCATCCATCGTGACCATATCTCCGGGCTGAGCTGGGAGGTAATTGCTTAAAAACTCTTTGAAATTGCGTTCACCGATAAAACAGATCCCTGTAGAATCTTTTTTCGTTGCCGTGGCAAGGCCCGCTTCTTTCGCAATTTCACGGACTTCCTTCTTATCAATGTGTCCAAGCGGAAACATGACTTTTTCCAACTGTTCTTGAGTAAGCTGGTTCAAGAAGTACGTTTGATCTTTATTATTATCGACACCGCGAAGCATTTTGTATTCGCCTTCACGGTACTCAACCTGTGCGTAATGACCTGTAGCCACATAATCGGCGCCAAGGCTTACGGCATGTTCAAGAAAGGCCTTGAACTTGATTTCCTTATTGCACATTACATCCGGATTCGGGGTACGGCCCGCTTTATACTCATCCAAGAAATAAGTGAAAACTTTATCCCAATACTGCTTTTCGAAATTGACTGCATAATAAGGGATGCCGATTTGATTACAAACGGCAATTACATCATTGTAATCTTCCGTTGCCGTACAAACTCCGTTTTCATCTGTATCATCCCAGTTCTTCATGAAAATCCCGACCACATCATAGCCTTGATTCTTCAATAGCAGGGCTGACACAGAAGAATCCACGCCCCCTGACATACCCACGACGACGCGGGTGTCCTGTGGTGCTTTTCTCATTCTGTCACCTCATTTATTTAAAGTGAGAATTATCTTCCCACTAATCTATTAACGATTTTCACGGTGGTTTCAGCTGCCTGCCTTACTTCCTCTTCCGTATTGTTCAGACCGAAGCTGAAACGAATCGAATTCTTCGTCCGCTCCGAATCTTTCCCGAACATCGCCACAAGCACATGCGACGGATCGATTGACCCAGCAGTACAAGCGGATCCGCTCGATACAGCAACACCTGCCAAGTCCATATTGACGAGCATCGATTCCACATTCGTACCCGGAAAACTGACATTCAGCAAATGCGGCAGCGACTGTTCCATAGATCCGTTAATTTCATATTGTACATCCGCCTCATCAAAGACGGCAAGCAATACGTCTTTAAATCGCTTGTATTGCTCCTTTTTCTTTTCCATCGTGCTTTTAGCAATTGAAACAGCCTCTGAAAAACCGGCAATGGCCGGCACACTCTCCGTACCAGCACGGCGCTTGCGTTCTTGTTCCCCGCCATATAATTGCGGATTCAGCTTCAAGCCTTCACGCATATAAAGAAAGCCGATTCCTTTGGGACCGTTGATTTTATGCGCGGATACACTCAGCAAATCCACACCCAACTCACGAACGTCGATAGAGATCAAACCATATGCCTGAACCGCATCCGTATGGAAAATGGCCTGATGCCCCTTGAGCAGCTGTCCAATTTCAGCAATCGGCTGGATCGTTCCAACCTCATTATTGCCATACATGACCGAAACCAAAATCGTGTCATCCCGCAATGCCGCCTTTAAATCGGCAATTGAAATAAGCCCCGCTTCATTCACAGGTAAATATGTGACCTCAAAGCCAGACTTCTCAAGGTATTGGCATGTATGCAAAACCGCATGATGCTCAATCTCCGTCGTAATGATGTGCTTTCCTTTTTCTTTATAAGCATTCGCAACACCAATGATCGCCGTATTATCAGCCTCGGTTCCACCGCTCGTGAAAATGATTTCATTCCGCCCCGCACCGATGCTCGTCGCAATACTCGAACGCGCCTCATCCAAAACATGGCGTGCCTCCCGCCCGAAAGCATGAATGCTCGACGGATTTCCGAAGTCATGGCTCATGACTGTCATCATCCTATCGATCACCTTCGGATGCATCGGGGAAGTCGCAGCATGATCTAAATATATTCTGTCCACTTTTTTGTCGCCTCCATTAAAAAACGCAAGCGCCTACATAATAGGCGCATTGCTAATCACTTAAATATAGTACATATAAGAATCGATTTCACCCGTATCCTTGTAGCTCGCCAAATCCATAAGCGTCGTATTATCCAATACATCCTTCACGGCATCGCGAATCCGGATCCAAAGCTGGCGCTTCACCGGCTCTTCATCTTCAATTCCTTCAACAGGGGTAATCGGGCCTTCCAATACACGGATGACATCTCCCGAAGTAATCTCCTGAGGATCTTTAGACAGGACATACCCGCCATACGCACCGCGGACACTCTTCACCAACCCCGCATTACGAAGCGGCGCAATCAACTGCTCCAAATAATGCTCCGACAGATTATGCGTCTGGGCAATTGATTTCAAACTCTTCGGGCCTTCTCCATAATGTTTAGCAAGCTCGATCATGATCGTCAAACCATAACGGCCTTTAGTAGATATCTTCATACATATACACCTCAAATTATTTATCCGTTTCTAAATTCTTTTGAAATTATAGCATATTCCCGTCGGAAATGCATTCACCCGCCCTCCATTTGTCAAATTATCCTAATTGGAGAGGTAGGATAAATGAAAGAAAGAATGGAATGCCTTCTTAAAATTGAGAGAATAACAAATATAACGAAGCGGTCCTTTCTACTAAAGCAATGAAACGATTATCGAATTTATTGCCCGTTGGTCATATTCCTTATATCCCTAAACCGCTAGAGAAAGATAGAATTCCGATCACCGCCCTCAAAACCGGAGTATGCTGCCACAAGTGCCATAAATTTTCCAAGGGGCGGCAATCAAGAAATCGGATATGACGTACCTGTTTGGATAATTCCCTTGATGTTCACATTTCGGCACTTCATGATTTCTATACCTTGTTAAACCCACCATTACAAACCAGCCCATTTCGGCCAGACACTTAAGGCAGAGTTTATCTATTTAACTCTCTCATAGAAGGATAGGTAGGATTATTCCGCCGGTAGGTCGATTTATCAACCTTTACAGCATAATCAGCGCATTTCCCCCATCAATTGTGATACCTTATATAAAAAGGAGAGGTGCGCAATGAATATAAAACCGCTTGCTTTCCGGATGCGGCCTCGGTCGATTGATGAGATCATCGGGCAGGAGCATCTGGTCGGTGAAGGAAAAATTATCGCAAGGATGGTGAAAGCAAAACAGCTTTCTTCCATGATCCTGTATGGTCCGCCGGGAATTGGCAAAACATCGATTGCAAGTGCGATTGCCGGAAGCACGAAGTTTGCTTTCCGAACGCTGAACGCGGTGACCAATAATAAAAAGGATATGGAAATCGTGGCAGCGGAGGCTAAGATGTCCGGGAAAGTGATCCTGCTGCTTGATGAGGTTCATCGACTCGATAAGGCGAAGCAGGACTTCCTATTGCCTTATCTTGAAAACGGGATGATCACCTTGATCGGTGCAACGACCAGCAATCCCTATCACGCCATCAACCCGGCCATCAGAAGCCGGTGCCAGATTTTCGAGCTCAAATCATTGGAAACCAATGATATAACCAAAGCCCTGGAACGGGCACTTCATGATGAAGAGCGGGGGCTTGGTGCGTATAAAACCGATGTCGGCCTTGATGCCCTTACCCATTTCGCGACTGCTTCGAACGGAGATGTCCGCAGTGCCCTTAACGCTCTTGAGCTCGCCGTCATTTCCACCGAACCCGATGAATCCGGAACCATTCATATAGATCTGCAAATTGCCGAGGAATGCATGCAGAAAAAAAGCTTCTCACATGACAAGGATGGGGATGCCCATTATGATGTACTGTCGGCTTTCCAAAAATCAATTCGCGGCAGTGATGTGAATGCAGCCCTTCATTATTTGGGGCGCTTGGTCGAAGCCGGTGATCTTGTCAGCATTGCCCGCCGCTTGGTAGTCATCGCTTACGAAGACATAGCTCTTGCCAATCCGCAGGCTGGTCCCAGGGCCCTCGCTGCAGTCGAAGCCGCTGAACGACTCGGTTTTCCTGAAGCTCGGATTCCACTTGCCAACTCAGTGATCGAGTTATGCCTATCACCAAAATCAAACACGGCCATTGCCGCAATTGATGCAGCGCTTACCGACATTCGCAGCGGCCATAGTGGAGATGTACCTGATCATCTTAAGGATGCCCATTACAAAGGGGCAGCAGATCTCGGACGAGGCATCGGCTACCTTTATCCGCATGACTACGAGAATGGCTGGGTGAAGCAACAATACTTACCGGACAAACTGCGCAGCAAAAAATATTACAAACCGAAAAAGAGCGGGAAATTTGAACAAGCCCTTGCCTCGGTCTATGAAAATATCGAGAAAAAAAAATAACTCCGGATCACTTCAGATCCGGAGTTTTTTTATGGAAAATGAAAACTTTTAACATGACCCCTGTTAACAAAAACCGTCTCCCCTTGAGCATTCACCTTCTCAATGATGCCAACTTTCGCCGAAAAGTGTACAGCTACATTCCATCTCGGCACATTAAAGATATCTCCTTTCCGAACTAAATTTCCAAACTTACTTCTATTAAAATCCCAACTAGATGAATATTTCCATATAGTTCTAATTATATTGACCAATAAATTTAGATATCATTTGGTGACCGTAAAAAACAACCTATATCCAAACAGTAAGACATTATTCAAATCATCCACAATCAGTATGTACAACTGTCAGCCAAACGCTCCGGCTAGGTCTTTCTTGGTTAGAAACCGGAACGCTTAGGCTAAATTCCCTTTGAATCGCCTTGCTTGGCCAATCTTTCCCGGAAATTAGTCCGCAATCTGTTAAGGTTTCATCAAGGGCAGAAACAACATTTCCAAATATGATTCTAGCCCGATTACTTTTACAGCATTTAAATTCAGATTATTGCATGTACGTACTTTTAGCCGCAGAAAAATTAAGCTCCTCGTATCCAGTAAGAGGATATGTCAATTAACACTGCTAGCGGCATGTCCCTTTTCATATGAAGGCACAACAACTTTTTAGTTGCTGTACCTGTGTGTTCAATCTTCGTTATAGATACCCTTCGAAGCTTTAATCATATTTTCCAGCCACATTTTCTTAAATACATTCACACGACGAGGGCTGCCATTCTCTTCTCCCTCAGCTGAATTTTCAATTTCTTCTGCGGCGTCGGAAAGGATTTCATTTGAATCGCCTTCATTTGAATCGCCTTCATTTTCCGAACTTTCCGTTGAGCTACTTTCATCTGATGAGCTTTCGGTTGAACTGCTTTCGGACGATGAGCTCTCCGTTGAGCTACTTTCATCTGATGAGCTTTCCGTTGAACTGCTTTCGTACGATGAACTTTCAGTTGAATATTCCATTTATTCTTTAGCCTCCAATATTTATTTATTCTTTAGGGATATCCGTACTGCATATATATGCGCCTTCTTTCTAATAGGGACTTTGCTTACCACCCATTTTAGTGTAAAACTTCATTCGACTTGGCTTGAGACAAGCTAAACAACGATGAACCACTAAAAGCCGAGTGCAGCCCAAATATAATCACTGAAGTGACACAAACAGTCGTTGAATCCTTTCGAGTTCATGAAACACTCCCCATAAAACATCATAAACATGGTAATGACAAAACTTGCCGCCGTCACAATATTTTACTTCCAAGCAACATCGCTGCAGACTAAGGATTGTATATCCACAATTGCATCTCCCTTCATAATTCAAACATCCAAAAATCAAAGAGAACATAATAAATGGCTGTAAGATCATGATTATAAAAAGACTTGCAATCTCTAAATATCTGGATGTAAACAAAAAAATAAACACTAGGTCAAATTACACAACCAACTATGAAAAAGTGTAGATTTCCCAATCATTCACTATATTAAACTTTTAATGATTCTAACTTCCTAACCCCTCAGATTTGTTCTAGTTACTAGTGAACAGCACACCAAAATATGTAAAAGGTATTATAAAATAGTAAAATATACTATTCTTTTATTATGAAATTAAATATAATAGATGAAGTGGTTACAAAAAGAGGAAGGAAGTAAAATATGAGACATGAAAAAAAGAAGAAAAAGAAACGGACATGGCTGAAGGTAGTCGGGATAATTGTCCTACTTTTCATATTAGCTGGGGGAGCTTTTGCCTACTCCGTATGGAATTCACTGACAAAAACCGTTGACACGATGCATACACCAATAGACCGTACCACGGATAAACGAACGAAAGACCTTGCGCTATCAGATCAGGAGCCATTCTCGATGCTCATGCTTGGCGTCGATGAACGTGATGGCGACAAAGGCCGTTCAGATACAATGATCGTCTTGACAGTCAATCCACAAAAAAAATCGGTCAAAATGCTAAGCATTCCGCGTGATACACGGACCGAGATCGTCGGTCATGGTACACAGGATAAAATCAACCATGCATTTGCCTTCGGCGGCGCGAAAATGTCCATGGATACCGTTGAAAACTTCCTTGATATCCCAATCGACTATTATATGAAGATCAATATGGAAGGCTTCAAGGATATCGTTGACGCAGTCGGCGGCGTGACCGTTCAAAACGATCTGGACTTCACCTCCGATGGCATTCATTTTGCAAAAGGAACGCAGACCCTAAACGGGAAAGAAGCCCTTGCCTATTCAAGAATGAGACATGATGATCCAAGTGGTGATTTTGGCCGTCAATCGAGACAACGTGCCATCATCGAAGCAGTCATCAAAGAAGGCGCAAGCCTTTCCTCCCTGACGAAATACGATGAAGTCTTCGATGCACTCGGTAATAATATCCAGACTAATTTGACGTTTGATGACATGATGGACATCCAAAAGAACTACAGGGATGCAAGCAAAAGCATTACCCAATCATCCATAAACGGCACCGGAACGAAAATCGACGGAATCTACTATTATATTGTGTCGGATGAAGAAAAAGAAAAGGTTCAATCCGAATTAAAAGAACAATTATCCATCAAATAAGAAAAAATGAAAGAGCTGTCCGGACCCGCATCCTGACAGCTTTTTCATTTTCCCCGTCCAATATTCTGACAAAAAACGAACACCAATTGTAGAGATTTGTTGGAATTTTTGTTGTTTATTAGGCATTAAAAGACGGTATAATCTAATATGAGCTGACAATTCCATCTTCCCCTTGCCCCTATAATCACTTGACACTATTATTCTCTGGACCCAGAAATTCCATCATCCGTCATTCATCACCTATAATAAATAATCCTAAACAAAAGGAGTGTATTTAAATGAAAATCAAAGCAGGCAGCTGGGCTATGCTAAGCACACAGGACAAAATGTTTATTTTGAAAGCCATCAGTGACCGTTCAAGAATGAAATATGTTTCATGAGAAGTAAATCTATTCGGCATTATATGAGAGCAGCGCCTCTCCCTTTTCAATAAAACGAACTTGAGCCTGAAAAAGGAGAGGAATCTATTCAAACCGATAATCCCATAATATACGCCATTCGCCTTTTTCTTTGACGACATAGCAATTTTGTTTCAAAGTAAACATTCCAAAGCGAGAATTGAAGACCTGTGTAACTGGAATCTCATAGGCCGTTTTATGCAGCCTTCCACTCTTATCCAACTTCCAGTTCTTCACTTTCTTAGAATGGCCTACATCATACTGAAAGGACTCCACATCCATATGCTGTAAAAATACATGTGACCGATTTTGCACATAATCTGCCCGATCCGGAAACCGCTGCTTCATTTCAGAACTTAACAAATCCCAGGATTTCCCGAACTCCGCTTCACTTTCATACTCATAGAAATCTTCAACCACGCTTTCTGATCCGCTCGGAAAAAGAAAAATGATACAAGCTCCTGCAACTAAAACCATGAGAATAGCCGTCAATACTCCTATCGGAATCTTACCTTGTCTCCTCACCCTCATCACCCTCACAGGTTATCATTCATTTATATATATAATGGAAAACCATAAAAAAGAAGCATGTTGTTAGACATGCTCCTTAAGTATATGTATCTGAAATGATTTCTTAGATTCATTGACGCCTTCTCCATCGATAAAAGAAAAGAAGATTCCTAGCAAACCGCCGAACGTGTCAAGCATGACATCCTGCCACAAGGGAGTTCGGCCATCGGTTAAGTATCCAACCACCCAAAATCTAAGCTCGAGTCGAAGTATCTATGGATCATATACTATCAGGTTCTTCAATGATCCCGCTTAATTTCTCCTTAATCTCTTCCACAAGTTCATTTACAGTAACATCTTGTCCAGACTCACCCTTGGCAAAAGTATCTTTTAAAATATCAAAAAAATCCATTCGAAATTTCCACTCCAATTTAATTAATCTAACATTTCATACTGTTGTCCTAATCTTTTTTTCAAAAATAAGGAATATAGCTCATATCTTTGATAATCACATATATTGTAGGGATTGGCAAGCAGAAACTAGTTTAAAAACCAAAATTTTACCCAATTTTAACATTTCTGAAATATCCCTTAGGAATGGCTACTAGTAAGTTTTAGGTAAATACGTGTCGATATAAGAAAACAAAAAAAGGACCGATTCCTCAGCCCCTTCGGCACCCCATATTATGCTTGTCCCATAAAATAAGTCATTAATGAAATCAATACTAAAGTAATAGTAATATAAGTCCCAATAAAAATTTTCTTACTTCTTTGTTTCTTTTCATAAACTTCCTCGAACGTAATGAATTTGTTTTTTGTCATCAAATAATCTCCTTATATTTTGATGGCAGCTATCTGACCTCGCTTTCAGCGAAGTACCTTTGCTTGAGCTCTATATGTAGTATCGGCACATTACCAAAAATATTTAAGTATTATTAACTATTTTTTAAGCTAAATTTCTTAAATCAAATAATGGGTCTTCAATTTAACATTCATTAAAATCCATACAAATAATATTAAATTAGTATTTTTTTGTATTCCACATGGAGTTACATTTTAAATCTAATGAATCTACAGAAAAATAGTTGAATTGCGTTTTGATTGGTTTATATTATTTATTTAGGAGGCATACGGAGATTATAAGAGTATTTTTCAGGAAAATCTTGACTTACTTTTAATCTTTTAATAAACCTCAAAAAAAGTATTAATTCCGTTTATAAACTTGTTTTGAAGCTACTTCACAGACTACTTTAATCTACCTTTTTCCTTCAATGGTTGTAAACGCATTCATTTTTGAAGTCTTTTTCTTAAATAATCATAAGTTTTAAACATGCTTTTTCTTAAAAATAATCAAGGTAAAGTAAATAAATTAATTAATTGTATACCAAGAGAAAAATTTACCTTTATTAACAATAAAGTAAATTTATCCCTTGGTATCTAATTATTTCTAAAATTTATTTATATCCATTTGGGTTTTCTGTTTGCCATCTCCACGAGTCTCTACACATATCTTTTAGATCCTTTTCTGCACGCCAGCCTAAAACTTTTTCTGCTTTTATAGGATTTGCATAACAAATTGCGATATCACCAGGGCGCCTATCTACAAATTGAAAAGGTATTTCTTTCGTATTGACCAAACTGAAAGTATTAATAAGATCCATTACACTATATCCCGCACCTGTTCCCAGGTTAAATGTTTCGATTCCACTATTTTCTTCAAGGTATGCGAGTGCTTTCAAATGGCCTTTTACCAAATCTATCACATGGATGAAATCCCTGACTCCAGTACCATCATGGGTGTTATAGTCATTTCCGAAAACAGAAAGTTTTTCCCTTTTCCCAATTGCAACCTGTGTAATATATGGCATTAAGTTATTTGGTATTCCATTCGGATTTTCCCCAATTCTCCCGCTTTCATGAGCTCCTATTGGATTAAAATAGCGTAATACAGCTATTCTCCAAGTGGGATCTGAAACATGTAAGTCACTTAATATTTCTTCTGTCATCAATTTTGTACGGCCATATGGATTAGTTGCATTCAATGGAAACGATTCATCAATTGGGACGCTATCTGGGTGACCGTACACGGTAGCTGATGAACTGAAGACGAGTTTCTTAACATCATGCTTTGCCATCAGGTTACACAAGTTAATCGTACCTGTTATATTATTATGATAATAACTTAGTGGGATTTCAACTGATTCCCCTACCGCTTTATGCCCTGCAAAGTGCATTACTGCTTCGAAATTATGATTCTCAAAAATGGTATTCAACTCATCACGATTTAATAAATCACACTTATAAAAAGTTAAGTCCTTACCTGTTAATTCCTTAACCCGATTTAATGATTCAAAATTGCTGTTTGACAGGTTGTCGACTATTACAATATCATAACCTGTATTTAATAGTTCTACAGCTGCGTGGCTTCCGATATAGCCTGCCCCTCCAGTTACTAGTATTGCCAAGTTAAATTCCTCACTTTATTTTAGAATAAAAACATTTTTATTTCTTTAACCTAGCATTAGGTCCAATTTCCTGTAATATGTAATAAAGTCAACTAATTATATTCTAATTTGTTGTTATATAAGTATATATTAATTATAAGAAAGAATGCTATCGTTTTGATGATTACAATAGCAAGAAGACTTTCGAAAGAGTAAAAACTCATAGGATTAAGTTCATAAGAATAGCTTAAAATAAGTTACTCATACCCTTTTCCATCCTCATATAGTAATATTTTTCATTCTAGTTTTGTTTATTCTGAATAAACTCACGTACTTCTTCAATAGAAAACCCTGAATTTTTAGCTTCCAAAATTAGATAAACCCATTCTTCCAGTTCATTGTTAGCTTCCATGTCAAATCCCACCCAACTTGTGGTAACACAGCCGTCTTAGCATTTAGCCTTAGACCTGTAATTTTGCGTCCCTTTTCAATAGGTTTGCCTTTCTCAAGAATATTTCACATTAATTATTAACCAAGATTAATAAATCTCTTGGATTCTTGTTTCCATGGTACTAAATAAACCATCATGCCCTAAAAAAATTTCCCCTCAATTAAAACTATATTAATGTTAATTATACGTAAAAACGTAATAATAACTCATAATACTATTCGTTTTTTTATGTCATTTTTCAACATTATTCATCAAAAAGTGACATCACAATGGAAAAACATTGTATAATGCGTTTTATATAAAACATCTTTATTGAAAATAGAGATATAATCGCTATAAAATTCTTATATTTGCTATTTCACAAAAATAATATTTTGAACTATTAATTCAGTTTTAATTAATTTCCCCTAAGAAAAAATCCAGCATTACAAACCATAATATGGCTGTAACCTGACTGTTCGTGACTCTATAAATATTTACACACTTGATTCCATTTGGATACCTAATAAATTGCTAACATCCCTCTTTTTTCATTCGCTAACTGGTTATATTCACCGACCTGAATGATTTCTCCCTGATCCATAACCAACACTTGATCGGCATTGCGAATCGTCGATAACCGATGAGCTATTACGAAATGGTCATTTTTCCTTTTAATCTTTCAATGGCGAATTGAATCTTCGCTTCGTTCTCCGTATCCAATGCACTTGTTGCTTCATCCAATACCAGGATGGCCGGTTTGCGTGAAATCGCTCTGGCTAACACTAGACGCTGCCTTTCCCCTCCTGACAGTCGGACACCCCGATCGCCGATGAGTGTATCTTTTTATTCCGAGTCTTTAATTTCTTATCTTATAAAATTCATTATTATTTTGATCCAACCGAGAATTAACAACCACAACGTAAAGCTTAAAAGCATTCCCCACAATAGTCCAAAAACAAGAACTTCTGAAAATAAAGATCATCTCTTTCGTAGTTTTAGACTCTTAGCTCCTTAGACTACCCATTTCGACAAAAGGAGAGTTCCCTTTATACTTCCTCATTCACCTTCTTAACAAAAAAAGGCCTGATTTCTCAGCCCTATTTAACACCCGTTATGATTTACCAAGAAAAAAAGTCAATAATGAAATCAAAATTAAAATAATAGTAATATAAGACCCAATAAAAATTTTCTTACTTCTTTCTTTCTTTTCATAAGCTTCCTCGAACGTAATAAATTTGTTTTTTGTCATCAAATATTCTCCTTATATTTTGATGGCAGCTATATGACAACGCTTTCTGCGAAGTCCCTTTGCTTAATCTTCATATTAAAGTATCGTCAAACCGGCAAAAATATTAACTGTATTATTCAATATTTTTATAATGGGCTAGATCTTATAAATTAATATCTGTACTTTACTATATAGTTTACTATAAATCATACAAAACACATTAATTCAAAATATTCCATTATACCCAAAAGTCTTTTATACCAAGATAATAATGCTATGCAATTATCCCCACCTGTTCCATAGAACTATTTTTATGGCTGCAATTAGTTTACTCCATATCGATTTACCGATTAGTAAATAAAAAGGATAGAAATTCACCATTTGCCAAAAATAAGAATAATGGTATTAACGGGAGGAAGAGAAAAATGGATTCAGAAATGCAGGAGAAATGCGGGGTATTTGGAGTGTTTAATCACCCCAAAGCAGCCGAATTAACTTATTACGGACTTCATGCACTTCAACACCGTGGTCAGGAGAGTGCAGGAATTGTGGCTAGTGATGGGAAATCATTCAGGAATCACAGGGGAATGGGATTAGTTACCCAAGTATTTTCACGGGACATCCTAGATGGATTAAGCGGAAATATGGCCATTGGTCATGTACGATATTCAACTTCTGGTGAAAGTTTACTGCAGAACGCACAACCCCTAGTTTTTAAATATAGCGAGGGGGACCTGGCTGTTGCTCATAATGGCAACCTCGTAAATGCAAGGATAGAACGGGATGTGTTACAACAGCAGGGAAGCATATTTCAAACAACAACCGATACTGAAATTATTGCTCACTTAATAGCTCGTTCAAGTAAACAGCATTTCGCAGAAAGCGCACCTGATATGCTTAAACGTATCGACGGTTCATTTGCCTTGATTATAATGACTGAAAAACAAATGCTAATTGCCCTGGATCGTCATGGGCTACGTCCGCTTAGCCTTGGAAAAATTGGTGAATCAATCGTCGCCTCCTCAGAAACATGCGCTTTAAATGCGGTTGATGCTAAGTTCTGGCGGGAAGTTGAACCGGGTGAATGGCTTCTTATAGATGAAAATGGAATTCAAACTGGAAGATTTGTGGAAAAAGGTAAGGTTTCCCTTTGTTCCTTTGAATTTGTCTATTTTGCCCGTCCGGATAGCGTTATTCAAGGGAGAAGTGTCTTAACAATCCGGAAGGAATTAGGTAAAATTCTGTCAAAAGAACATCCGACACAAGCTGATGTTGTCGTTGCAGTTCCCGAATCAAGCGTCCCTGCCGCCATTGGTTTTTCCCAACAATCAGGAATTCCATATGAAATGGGGATTATTAAAAATCCTTATGCTGGTCGTTCGTTTATTGAGCCCACGCAAGAATTGCGCGACTTAGCTGTTCGACTGAAATTAAGCGCTGTGCAAGAAATCTTGGAAGGAAAAAGGGTGGTTTTAGTCGATGATTCGATTGTTAGGGGAACGACAAGCAAGCGCATTGTCCAATTGATTAGGCAAGCAGGTGCCAAGGAAGTCCATGTAAGAATTAGTTCACCTATGGTTAGAAACCCTTGTTTTTATGGAGTGGATATGCCAACTAAGGAAGAACTATTTGCCAACAAACACGAACACGAACGAGCTATGGGAAAGGTTATCGGGGCAGATTCATTAGCCTTTTTAAGCACCGATGGGTTATTAGAGGCAGTAGATGTGGATCTTGGAGAAACTAGCAGCCGCTGTATAGCCTGTTTTAGTGGTGCTTACCCAACTAATATTTGAAATGATACAGCTTAAGTGTGTTAAAAATGGTAGGCATCACACAAAAACAACTGTGTGATGCCTAAAACCCCATTTTCTTAATATTAAACCTTGGATTTTGTCACTGTTTTCTTATACCACTTACAATTACTTACCTCTCTCCTCTCTACAAATGGATGGGCTACACTTATCTAGACAACTTTTTTTAGGTGATCACGTTTATGCTGAACGGGATTTAAGAGATTCGTGTTACAAGGAGCGGAATTATATATAAATGGTGAAGGTTTTATGCTTCTTAACCCTAATCCAAAACCAATACTGATCCGCATTACGAATCGTCTATAACCGATGAGCAATTACAATAATGGTCAAGGTTCCTTTGAGTCTTTCGGGCACTTGTTTTTTCATCTTATTACTTTAACCTTCGTCGATGTTGGTTAAAAACCTTGATGAAAATACTACTATCCTCGGATTTAAAAAACTTAACTCCAACTAATTTTAGGGGTGTCCATATTTCTCTCATTTGGTATAAAGGCATTAAAAAAAAATTCATCCTTTCTTAATTAACCCAGTTAATAGAGCAACCGCTATCTAGATCTGAGTCATAGCTTTTAATAGTTTCTCTTTCTTTAATTACATTTAATAATACCCATTATTTGAATGATTAATCCACATAGTGGAAATTATTTTTTTTATTTCTATTCTTTTTTAACTTATACATTGTTATGTCATATAATCCTTATGTTAAACCTCTTCATACGAAATAAGCTGGTTAATTCATAACATCAACGAACTTATAACAATAAAAATTGCTGGAAATACCATTTTTTATTGTAAAGTTAATTAATTTGATTTTCATATAGTGTCTACCCAATGTTATAAAGAAAGGTCAGCAAATCGAATTTAATTAGACAATCACACACTTGATTCCATTTGGATACCTAATAAATTACTAAACATCCCTCTTTTTTCATTTGCTAATTGGTAATATTCACCGACCTGAATGATTTCTCCCTGATCCATGACCAGCACTTGATCGGCATTGCGAATTGTCGATAATCGATGCGCTATGACGATGATGGTCATTTTTCCTTTTAACCTTTCAATGGCGGATTGAATCTTCGCTTCGTTCTCCGTATCCAATGCACTTGTCGCTTCATCCAAAACCAGGATGGCAGGTTTGCGTAAAATCGCTCTGGCCAACACTAGACGCTGCCTTTCCCCTCCTGACAATCGGACACCCCGATCACCGATGAGAGTATCCAGACCTTGAGGAAGCTTACTGACAAAATCAGCAGCTGCAGCGAACTCCAAAGATTCCCATATGGATTTCTCACTTGCATCAGGGTCAATGATCAGCAAATTTTCCCGTATTGTTGCATTAAAGAGAAATGGATCTTGCGGGATATAACTTATGGACCTCCGCAGCGATAATAGTCGGTCATTAGTAAGGGGAATATCATCTATTCTTACTTCACCACTATTAGGGTTATTCAACCCCATTAATATATCTATTAAGGTGCTTTTTCCGGCACCGGATCGTCCTACTATTGCCGTCATACGGTTAGATGGTATGTGTATGTTTATATTTTTAAGGGCATAAGTGCTCTCATTTTGATCATAACTAAAATAAACATTACGGCAATCCAGCCCTTGTTCAATTTCAATAGGCTTGATATTTTTATAATCGGATTCATATAACTCTCTTGCAGCTCTACATTCGTATTGTAAATCCGACAATGCTTTAAAAGACGGAAGCGTAGACCCTATTTGCTCTAAATTAGATTGAATGCTAGTAAACCTTGGCCATAACCTCGAAAAAATAACCGTGATCAGCATTAATTGTGCTGGCTGGGCCATGAACATCTTTATCGAAAAAAACACAAAAATGGCAATTAAAACTGAAGATACAATTTTGAAAATCATTTGGGAAGTAGTATTTAAAGTCGTTAACTTGATCCTGTTTTTTTCCATTCTCTCACTTAAAGACAGAAACCAATTCAAATGAGATTCCTCTAGTGAATTACTTTTGATATCTTTCATTCCGTTAAGGTGATCAGTCATACCCGCTAAATAGGTTTGTGTTAGCTGATAGGTTTCCTTTCCAATAGACTGAGACTTTTTCACAAATTTCCGGGACGAAAAAATGAGAATGAACCCAAAGGCTATTATAAAACTCGTCATTGGGACAGATAAATAAAAAGCTATACCGATTTGAATGAAAGTAAAAATAAGGGAGGATATAAACTGTAAAAATAAATTGATCCCTGCACTTACATTGAAGGTTTCATTAGTCATGATGTTGATAATATCGGATTTCCTCTTTTTTAAGTAAAATCCCCAATTGACTTGCAGCAGACTGCCATACGCCTCATCCCTTAACTTTCTAACAAAACCTTGTTGGATTTTCACTCCCAAGATTGTTTGATTCCGCTTAAATATACTTTGCCCCACCATTAATATCACATAAGCGCCAAGTATTATTAAAAGACTGAGCGTTTCCGGAATTCCGATGAATAATTCATTAACCCAGCTTAAGAAAGGCACTTCATCCGTTTTTATATCCATTACACCAGTTAATCCAATCAATGGGATCAATAAGAAAATTCCTACACTTTCTAAAAAACCTATTAAAATCATACAAACAAGATTGATATAGAGAATTTTCCCCGAATAATCATGTATTTGTTTCGTAAAAAGTAACAGATGTTTCATAACCATATCCTCCATTCGCAGCCCATATTTAATCGTTTTCCTCCATGTTACCGGCGGTAAAGCGCAAAAATGGAAGGAAAGTTGTCGGGTATTCACTTTTCTAAGATTATTATTCTCAATGAAGATAGTAGGGTGGGGTGGTGACGCGTGGACACTGGATAAACTTTGGAGGGTTTATTTGGTTCAATAGAATGTTTTCAGATTAACTAGATTCTTGTTCTTTCAGACCCCTAACCATGTTCTTTTTAGAGAACTTAGAAACAACAGTGAACCTATCCATCACTTCAGCTCCAGTTATATAAAAAGGTCCACTGCGCAGCCAAGCATGTGCAATGAGCCCTCCATTCTCATCTTTGGCTGTACCTAAATAAAGAGTGCTATCAATCTTTCGTTTATCCAGCATCTTCATAGCTGCCATTGCCTTTACAAGACACTGGCTTTCCCATATGGTGTAGCGGCTCATAATATTTATAGCCCGCGATACATTTGCTAAAATCTCTTTATCCGCTGTATTTAATTCAAATGATGACTCTTTCATCTGTTCACCAAGTGTTGGGGCAACTTTTGAAAAGGAAATGCTTTTAAGATAACGGGCCCTGCCTAAATGTAAAAAGGCTTCAATATACAGCAGCTTTGTCTTGAAATCTAAACGAAGAAAAGACTGAGCTTTTTTTACGATATTCATTGTTTTAGCCTCCTAGACTAAAGATTCATGATACTAGGAATGGATGCTGACTAAGCCTTGTTCTAACAATTGACTTAAAAAGTCCGTGACGTGCTCTTTACAATCGGTTTGGTCGACATTGTATTGTGACTGTAATGTAGTAACTAACTCTTGAATCGTAATGGGTTCCTTCATTAACTCCCATATTTCCCCGCCTAGTTCACCTAAATTATAATATTTTCCGTTAGAAACGCTTAACATGACTTTTTCCCCATCCATATCACTTACTATGTTTCCTGGACTTTGGCTATATAGATTTTTTGTATCAAGTTGATTAATATTCATGAACACTTTCCTCCCTTTTTAATGCATGCAAAATTATTTCGGATAAGTCCGGAGCCGTGAAACGATTTGTTGGCCTTCGTAGTTGGAAAAACTCGATTTTCTTAATCATTTTGGCTGAAGTGTTAAAATGCCAGTCCATCAAACCAGATCTTTGGATAAAAAAATTGCGGTATGTATGATGATATAATTTATAAAATCTTTGAAGAGATGGTATAGGCTTAATATCTATCTCGGTATCTTCACTCTTAATCAATTCAAATACACCAGCAAGCGGGAGTTGTTCGGTAATAAATTGATCTTGAACAGGAACAGCAAATTTATCTTCTCTAACAATGAGTGGCTGATAGTTATTTGAATCCATTTCAAAATGATTTAAGCTCTCCAGCCATAATTTTTGCTGTGGATATGAAGGTGTTACAATTGGGATATTTTCATCATTTAGTGTTACTGGTATGACATCATCACTCATGAGCTTATAGCCCCTTTTTAAAAAAGCTGAAGCAAGAGTGGATTTCCCAGCACCAGAATCACCAACAATCGCATATGCCTTTCCATCTATGGCTACCGCACTTCCATGTATAGGAAGGATTTTTCTTTGCATCAAAATGGCACCCATGCATGTTCCGAGGATATAAAGTCGAATCTCATCTTCTTGTGCCGCATCAATTGGACAAAACTCTATTCTATTACCGCTTTGGATCAAGAAAATGGCCGTCTTGGAAACATGGAACATAATCCAGTCTTTCTTAATGACAAAATCATCTTCAGGAACTGAATGCTCAGACCATAATGCATGGAGTTCAGCTTTTTCGATAGCAATATCCGTTTTATCATCCACTATATTAATAGGAAACAATTCAGGCAAAGCCATATCACTTGAAACGGTTAAACCATACGCTTCATAAACAGTCCTTGTTTTGATACCGATCATATAAATACCCCCGTACATAAATAACGTCTCTTAATTAGACAGGTACAATGTTTAATACTTTGTTATTATTGAAGTCATACCCCTATTAACTGGATAAATAGGGGCTTAGGGGAATCCTAACAGACTTTGTTGCGTAAAAAGTTTAACTAAAAGTTATGTCACCTTTAGGAGTGCCCGCTGGAAATGCAGCATCTGTGTAATCACCATCTGTTCCAAGCATTGTTTGATTAACATCAAGTACTTCTAATTCAGGTTTTTTCCATTCCTTTTTCATAGTATTCACCTCCTTTTAATTGAATCGTTTTAAAAATCGGTACACAATTAAACTCCGCATTAGGAATTTATGGTCAGGATTCGTAGCAAGTTCAGGTCCAGTTCCTTTTTTAATCGTTACTAATGCATTCTTTATCGCTTGACCATCCAGGAATTCCAGAGCTTTATCATCCGTGCTCAGCTGCTCTATCTCCTCTATGAACTCACCCCATTTAGGAAGCATACGGTGAATCCAATCTGCTCCTTGCACCCCCCTGTATCGTTGATTTAGCCTTACTTTATCGGGTAGGTAATTCACTGTAGCATTTCGAATCAGGGCACGATCCATCCCATTCTGTACATATTGACTTTCCGGAAGTGATAAACAAAAGCGAATAACACGGATATCATTCGTCGGATCTCGCTTCCACAACTTGTATCGTAAGGAGAGCTTTGTAGAAAGCGTATTTCCTGCATTCCACTGAAAGATATCTTCAAAATGCTTTTTTCTTTCATTAAAAATATCAGAATTCGAATACCAGCCTGTTTCATCCATGCCGAATTCTTTAAATTTGTCATATACGCCCATTCCTTCGGCAAATCTTGGATTGATTAATGAAGGAATTTTATACGGAGTGCCTTCCGGGAAGATCCGATCAATGATTGGAAAGCCGATTCTTGCAATAGTTTTCACCTTTCGCAATCTAGATCCGCCAACATTATTCCTATATTGTTCCAACTCTTGATATAGTCGAACCCACTTTAGCCTTTTTAATAGAAGGGAGTAATACTCTAAGGGGAATCCCCAGGAAATTGAAAAGTTCCCTCTATCTCCATTAAGCAAAACACCTATGTCATCCTCATTCGCTTTTTCAAACATCCCTTTTAACCAGAAAGAATTTTCAAAAAACTTATAGGGCATCTCCATGATGTCGAGAAAGTCTTCCATTTCGGAATAGGAGTCTTTCCCCTTAAAGTCACAATAATGATCAATAATTCCACCAACATGTCCTACGGTCGATTTGATGAAAGGCCGCTCATCAGCCAATAAGTATTTAGGAGTAAAATCTTTAAAATCTTCGGGAGGAATATAACTATATGTATGTAGTGCAGTACTTTCCCGCTGCAATTTATTCACCGCAAAGCCAACAACAGCCCCGGAATCCAACCCACCACTCAACTGGGCGCCAACTTTCCGATGTGTCCTTAATCTAGATGTAACAGCCTCCTGGAAGACACTTTGAAATGCTTCGATGTAATCTCCATTAGATTTAAGTTTTAACTTATCCCCCTGAGTTAAATAGGAATATCGTTTTAAAGTCACCCTATTTTTCTCTATTGATAAGCTATGAGATGGTGGAATCTGATTTATGGTTGTATACGGTGTTAATGATGAATCTACTGCATCAATCATTCCCGATACGGCCAAATACTCAGCAAGCCACTGCTCATTCAACCTTTTTTCAATAAAAGGTAATGATAAAAGTGGATCCATTGTAGTGCAAAAGGCAAACTTCTGATAGCTTTGGTGATAATAAAGGGTTCTACTTCCCGAAAAATCCCTTGCCCCAAACAACTTCTGTTTCTTTTCATCCCAAATGAAAAAAGCAAAATCCCCAACTAAAAATTTGGGCGCATCTTCCTCCCACTTATAGTAGGATAGTAGAATCAGTTCACTATCCGTCATGTCCTTTTGGTTGGATGGCTTAACTTGTAACCTCTGGAATAACTCATCACGATTATCAATAATAGCATCAGCAGTAATCGTACAGCGTCTTTCAAAATCATAAAGCGGGAGCTGCTCACCAACAGATTCAGGCGTGATCCATTGAGCATGACAACCGAGAAAAACCTTTTCTGAATGCCACATTTGGATAGAATCAGCAGGGTACTTTTGTAAAGCCGTCATCAAATTATGGCAATGTTGAAGATTCATAGGCTCTTCATTAAAATGATAAATACCGGCTATAGCACTCATGTTTTCCCCCTGATTGTTTTGATATGTGAATAAATCACATTATCTTCCTTCGATGTTGGTTAAAAACTTTGATGAAAATACTTCTATCATCTGATTTAAAAAATTTTACGCCAACTAACTTTAATGGTGTCCATATTTCTTTCATTAGAAATAGAGGCATTTATATTCATCCTTTCTTCAGGAATTAATCAAAAATTGTCTTTGATCTGTATAGACAATTTTTTATAAAAATAAATTCACTTTGGATAATATTCTGTTTTTAAATGTACTACTGTTGCTTTATCTTCTGATGATTTTTACCATCAATATAATATTAATATGCCGTATATCTGTACTCTCTAAAGAATCTTCCGTTCTTTATAACGAATTACATAAGCTAAAATTACCATTTATTTATGCCTATGTCAATATCTTTTATTACATTACGAGCTTTATATGTCGGAACGCCGCCATTAACAGATAATGATAATGCATTGAGGTATTCAGCCTGCCTTATATTAGTCATGTTCTGCTTCAACGCTTTTGAAATGTACTTTCTATCCTTTAGTGGATTAGGAATTCCCTTACAGCCAGACCCTGGTGAAGAAGTGTTTTTAAAAACATCTACACTTCATGTTTCACGATATTTCTCACCCAATTTTCTAATTAAGTTTTATTTTTTAATTCATACTATTCGATGACTTTTACATAATTTCCTTTACCCGTTAGATAACTTTTAACTGTTTGTTTCTGTAACTCGTAATAATAACTGCTTTTTTTCTAGACATAGCAAAAATCCCCTCTAAGTTTGAGTGTATCCTACAGATATCTGTAGCCCTTTTACACACTTTCTACTTAGGGGAATATATCACTTCAACCCAATCCATCTGTACCTATCTTCAAGTTAGAGTTACAAATCTTACTATGGTTGGATACAATACACTCCACAAATACTTTTATAAAATTCTGAAAAATATACATAAGTAAAATACCTAAGGCAATAATTATCAAAGTTACGTGCACTTACAATCCACTTGTTATAGTCTTCAGTTTCTTAATGCTTTAAAATTGATGATTAAATTCATTTTACTTAAAGTAACATGCAAATAGTTTTAACTAAAAAGTGTAATCACGTAAAAACCCTCGGACTTATCCCCTCTCTAGTACTAATTTCCTAACTAATCTCCAAGTTTTTAATAGGGGGCGTAGCGGAAAATATAAAAAGTGAAGAGGCTTAGGCAACAATAAGGTCTTTACATCCGCTTTTCCTGGGTAAAATAAAATCAAAATAAAAAAGAATTTCTGTAGCTTCGATTTCAATGAAAATAGATAACGTTTATAGTGATTAGTCGACATAATAATTTCTAATGAATCCGTTCCTTTGATAAAGGGTATAACCTTTTGTGCCAAATTTATAGACTGATTTTCCATTGTTAATATTTCCATCCCTCGAATAATCGGAGTATTTAACAGCTGAGAAGATAAAATAGTTGCTTGCCCTACTATGTGATGGTTGTGATAAGAATTCATCATTAAATTAATTTTTTCTAAATTTATCCCCGCTCTTAAAATTTTATCAATATCTAATAGCCAACGAAGACGAAACCAACCATGTCTAGCACCATGTGATACAAGATATAAAAACAAATCCTCTTTTCCAAGAAAATAGACCGGAAAAGATGTGAGATTGCTTACCCTTTTTCGTTCCCACAATTTATTAAAATTAGGTTCCTTCGAAGGTCGACGTTGTAATCTCCAATGAACTTCAAGATGAATATTCTTTTGCGGATGGAAATAAGCTACATGATGATCCCTCCACTTCCATTCATTTAATAAACTTGTCCCCAACTCTTTCTCATATCCAAGATTAAAAAGAAGTTCTTCTGCTTTTTTTAAATCTGTTATTGGAATTATAAAATCTAAGTCTCTGGAAGTTCGGAGAGAAATATCTCCATAGAGATTTGCTGCAATTACTGGTCCTTTTAAAAACAGAAGAGGAACTTTACTTTCTGAAAACATTTTACTTATTTGTTCCATTTCTCCGCTTAAAAGTAGCATTTGAAAAGTATTTTTCTTGTATTCTTGACACAATATTTTAATAACATAAGGAGGAACTTTTTTTTCACCTATCTTTATAATTTTCGAATAAATTATTGGATAAACACGATGATGCCAAACTAATTGGAGGAATTGCTCCCAATCAATCTCTTTAAACAATTCCGGTTCAATTAAATATAGACAATCATCATCCTTCTTAAGGATTTCAAGTAACAAATATAATTCCTTTGGTATATGTTCAAAATCGAGGTTAAAATTATTATTCATTGTCTTGTCTTCTCCTTTTATATGTTATAAACGATAACATTTATATAAACATTTCATAAACTTGAAAGCCTCATTTCTTGTAGCAAGTAACTAGAATTCTAGACATCTTTTTGTATGTAGTACTTCACATAGAATCTATTAACTATAAATAACAAGTTGTTAAAAATCATCCGGTAGTAAAAATGTGTTCTTTCATTGTAATGGAACCATTTTCAGTTGTAAGCGTTGTACTTATATTTTCTAAGGGTTTATTCGTCAATGACGCATATTAAACTCCCGAGTAGGTCATAGTTGCAAGTAACTATTATGGATCAGCTGAATTTATCTATATAGTATAAGTAAAGATAAGTGACACAATCACTAAAACTGAGGAGAATCTATAATGACTAATATAGAACTATTTATAACTATATAAAAACAACTGGGGTTTCAATTATATTTGAATAGCAAACCAAGGAAAAAGATGAATATTGAAAATGACTTGCCCCCCTCTTTTAACTGGGTAAATAGGTGAGACGAGGTCAAACAAGCGCGGATCATTTATTGAGAAAATCAATAAATATCAGGACGAATCAAGCTTTGCTATCAATATATTTCTTTCATTTTCATCGGGTTAAAAATCAGGGAGGTTGTTCCTTATCTTTTCATTAAGGGCATTAAGATTCGCATTCGATGAAAAGTAACTAAGTGATGAGATAGTTAATCTAGATTTGAAGCCATAAAATAAATGATTTAATTTATTTTAGTATCATAATATCGTTTTCATATCGTATTGACACTATCTAGAAAATACTTCCCGTAAGTTTAACAAGAGGGAAATATTCTACCGCATCAATCACGAGATTCTAGCTACATGTACCTTTTGGTTTATCTCTTATAAAAGGATGTTGAGCCATACATTCCTGCTAGTCATAATACATCACGGCACAATGACTATTTAGGAGGAGCAATACCTATAGAAGAAATTATTCTTTAAGTATAGAGACCCTTCTTTCCACATATTTTAAAGAACGCAAACGCATTATGGCATTTAACCAGGCTTACTAATTACACCTGGATAAATCAAAACCATGATAAATGCACAAGAAATACCCTTCCAAATATTAAAAATCCATTATATTCATTGAGGATGGAGGGGTTAGAATATGTCAATGTATAATCACAAGAGAATTCATCTTAAACTTGGCTATATGCCCAAATTTGTTGATTATCCTTTATTGACCTACTAACCGCTGTAACTTATAAAATAGTGTACTCTCTTTCACCTCTTTTTCATTTAAAGGGAATTGAAGAATTGCTCCAATATCATGAAAACGTAGTCCTCTATATTATGTAAAATTTAAATAAATTTTTTTTCTTATGATGACCGTGAGATTATCATAAACTTTTTATACAACTTCCCCATTTAAAACCTATTCTTACATATAGAACTAATTATGTATAACTATAGCACTAATCATCATAGCATGGTGTATACAAAGTCTCAATAAATTTAATTATAATATCACACTTTAAGGCAAACAGGTCTAAAGTATTTACGTAAATCGAGTAAATAAGAGATCCAAGAATTATGAAGGGTATTCCCTCTTTAATATGTTTAACTCTCTTTAATATGTTTAACTCTCTTTAAAAAGTAGGTGATTCCAAATTTAAGACTAAAATCAACCTTACGCAAAACTATTAATATTTTAGTTAGATCATAAAACACTTTCCTGATGTAAAATCTATGTGCCAAAATAGTTTGTATTAAATTTCGAAAATTCAGAAAAGCGGGAAGAGGTCACAAGACTAGCCTTCTATTAAATAACTCTTACGAAAGGATAATTGGAACACATTTGATTTGAACCATATCCAGCTTAATTTTGGAGTAATGATATGACACTATTGAAAGAGTTTATAGATATGATATTCAGATAATTTCATTTTATATGGTGGGGGGCTGCTAAAACATATCTAACCACAACCAATGATTGGCTTAAATACAGCATTATGGTATGTAGATAAGCAAGATATAGGGAAGGGTTTCTTCAAACTAAAAAAGTTAAATAAATTATTTTAAACAGACTGAAAAACTCGATTTATGTTTAAGAAGAGGAAAATTATATTCCAAGACTGATGAGTTATTGAAGATTGTTTATATGAAATGCTCGGCGGTTTCACGCTGTTGGATAACCAATGTTTCTAATAGGCTGAAGGAAACGCTTCTGCATACTTTTTCTCTACTTTTCTATCAAAGAAAATAGTTCAGCTTGCAATCCCCACCCCTTTTTTTACGAAATTGCCATTGAACGGAAAGAAAATCATCTAAGCCAATTGAGTTCTTTTTGATTCTTTGATACATATATGTAACGACAATTATTAGTTAAAATTTCTACAAACTTACGAGGATACATCCCAAATATCATCTTAATCAATATTTTCGTTTATTTAGCAAGCTCTCTAATTAGGTGGTGGTGAAATAATTCCAACTTAAGCAGACGTGGCTACATATCATATCATTGACAAGACTTCACTCTAACCGAGAAGAAATAATTAAAATAAGGATGGTATAAATTATGCTCAATTAACATCAGGTAAATTCCCTTTTAGGCGAACATCTGCTTTTCCTGCAATAGTAATAAACGGCCACGCTTTAGAACTTGTCCTTCCTGAATTACCTGACACAACTGCTTTCCCCGCTTGTAATATTATTGCTTCTTTTGTAGATTCAATTTCATTATTTGATATTACAATGTCACTTATATCTCTGTACTTAAAACTGCTAATAGTTATCCCACGCTCAGAAACATTACTAATTGAATTTGACGTAATTATACATCCTTTTATGTTTTTTTGCATAAATATTCCGGTATTTGTATTTTTTATTATATTTCCTGATAAATACACGTCCTCGACATTTGTGTACATAGCGATGCCGCCCAGAAAAGTTTTGATTCCTTTTTCCGATAAAACAATTTCATTATTTGTAACTTTTATTCGTTTTGTTGATTCACTCAGGTCCGTACCTATGTCTATGCCATGATATGAATTACCACCTAGCATTTGATTCCCCTCAATAATTACATCACTAGCATAAACCGATATAAATGAGTACATAACCTTATTGTAATCACTAGCATGTGTATAGCTATTTAAAATTACATTCCCCTGCACCAAAACACCTGGTGACATAATTTTGATAGCCCTTTTTGAACAAAACTTAAATAAGTTATTTATTATAGAAACGTCAACGTTACCATCCCAACCTTGTACGGATATCCCATCTCCATCTTCACGAGTATATATGTTGCTTATAACATTATTGTCTATTTTTATATTTTTCGGTTCTACTAGTTCTCTTCCTTTTGCCTCATTACCAATCCATATGCCTCTTGAAGTACCTGCATTATCTGACTCCTTCCCATTAGGTTTATTATAAATCCCATCAATCGAGTTATTTTGAATAAGCACATCGTTTGTATTACCTTCTACTTTAATTCCTGCCGTTGTTTCTAGTTTAGTAGAATTTATGTTACTTATAGAGCATCCATGGATTATTATATTCTGTGATCCTTGCCCAACACTCAGCCCAATAGAACGCCTACCATCTCCATTGATTTCAAGTCCCTTTAGCTCAACGTTGTTACCAGAAATTCTTATGAATTCCGAATACATATTCCCGTTTGCAATTATTCTTGAACCTGACTCTCCCTCTAGCTTAACATTTTTAGGAACTGTTAAATAATCAATCAAGTAGGTTCCTTTAGGTAAAAACACTTTTTTCCCCTTTAACGAATAGTTAAGAGCAGCTTGCAAAGCTGCAGTGTCATTTGTAACTCCATCACCTTTTGCTCCAAATGTTTTGACATTGACACTTTTTTGATAAACCTCTGTCACCTCTACTTGAGTTATAATTATTCCATTAAGAATAAAAAGTAACAAAATAAAGAAAAGAAGAAACACAACATCTTTCTTTAAATATTTAAGCCATTTCCCTTTAAAAAGTTCCTTCTTCCTTTTTACATTGTACAATTGAGCTCGATCCCTCCAAAAAAAACAGCTCTTCCATAAACCTGGGTGTTTATGGCAAAGCTATTAATGTAGTATTTGTCAGTTAACCTCTCATATTATCAAACCCAAGAATTGATAGAACTCAGCGTGTAAGAGAGACATTAATGAGTAGGTTAACAATTAAGAAAAAAGTTGGATACTCCTATGTGCTCTTTAAGAGATTTAATTTCACTTAAGGTTAAATAGAAGTGTGACCGCTCTTTAACATTATTCCCCAAATAACTGTAAAAGTTAAGACTTAATTTTGTTATAAAGGACATTGAGTATAATGAAGTTAATGTTTAATGTAATGGATGTATACATATTAATGACTAAAAAAAATTATTTATAGCGTTTTAAAAATAATTAATATCGAAGTTTAGTCTTTTGTTAAGGAATTATTATTAGGCAGGGGAATGGACCTCTTAATATATTTAATTAAAAAAATTGAATTTGATTTTGTAAATTCAATTGGATACTTAAATGTATATTTTATAAACACTTTTAATGCTAAATGAAAATACCTATGATGTATATGGTCCCAAAATACTTTACTGTAATGCGAACAAAATATTTCCTTTTTTTCTTTTTCATTTAATTCCTCCATAATATTACTAAAGGAACTAAAAAAGTTTTTTTTCATGTTCTCTAATTCTCTCCCATGTATAGCATTCTCCCCTAAATTTTCACCAATTACTACTAAAGCTTCTTCAATGAATCCTAACTTATATTTTTGAAAAAACCTTAGTAAAAACTCGAAATCTTGATGCCTTTTAAATGATTCATTAAAACCATTTATATCTTCTACAGCATGTTTATAAAACATTAAGGAACAAGTAGTAGGAGTAAAAGTAAGGGAAAGGATTTCTTTCGTTAAGTCCCCTGATTTTTCTGGTTTAATATATTTTCCCCTTTGAATTCTACCACAATACACCCCTTGATACTGACTTTGACTTTTTAAATATTTTATCTGTTTCTCTACTTTTTCTGGTAAAAAATAATCGTCATCATCTAGAAAACAAATTATATCTCCAAAACTATTTTTTATACCAGTATTTCTTGCTGCTGCACCATTTTTATTCCTTTTATGTTTTATATATCTAACTTCATTAATATTCTTATAATCATTCATAATTTTTTCGGTTTGTGACCTAGCCTCAGTTTCTGGATCATTATCATCGACTATTATGGCTTCAATATTTTTGTAAGTTTGATTTAATACAGAGTCTATAGCCCTTTTTAGCGAAGTTGGTCTCCGAAATGTTGGTATTATCACACTAACTTTAGTATCTATTTTCAAACTTGGACAGCTCCTTTGATTTTTACAGGTTTTCAATATTAACCAAGTGACTTTTTATGCATTTCAAATTTACAGGCAACTGTTTTATACTTACCTATTAATGACATATTGAACAAACTATTTTATGATTGTTACTTTTGTTGATACAGTGACATTTTAACCAAAACAAAATATATCTGGTTAGATAGATAAAAGTGAGAGTAGTACATGGATTTCAATTCTATTGCATTTTTAACACTTAATATTCAAGATTTCTTTTTTTGTACTTGAAAGTAAAGTAGATAATTATTGAATATAAAATTATGTAAGATAGTATTCCAATGCATACCCTGCCAATGTCGTTTATTAATAATTTTTCATCTAATACAATTACAAAGTATGATATTGAAAAATTGACCACTAAAATGTAGGACAAAAATTTCATAGGGAATACAATATTCATAAATTTTTTTGAAAGAATTAAAGATAATAAAATATAAATAATATACGAAAAAATCGTGGCTATTATAGCACCATTAACACCTAATTTCGGAATTAATATTAAATTTAGTAAAATATTTATTATTCCAGAAATCAGAAGAATTCTGAGCATTACTGTTGTATTTTTAGTTAATTGAAAGGCTTTATCTGTATAAGTACTGATAGAAAAAAATAGAGTACCAATTATAGTGAATTTAACAATAACATCCCCTTCACTATATATTGGGAAAATTATATCCATTAACTCATCTACATATAAAATCATTAGCATAACAACTGGGATAATAACTATAAAGTGTAAACTTAAATATTTAGTTAATAATGCCTCTGCCTTTTGTTTACCAAAAGAATCATAGACCTTTACCAATTGTGGATATAAGGCTAACATAATAATCATGGTTACATTCACCAGTGATAATTCAGCTATTCTATATGCAAATGAATATATGCCTACTTGTTCATTACCAAGAAAATAACTTATCATAAATCTATCAGAGCTTGCCATCACAAGATATAGTAATCCAGAAAACGCTAACGGCATTCCATAATTTATTGTTTCTTTTAACAGGGTTTTATCATAGCCTGAGGTAAAACGTATTAACCCTTTTTTAAAATATATAATGGTCATTACTATAGTGATAATACCCATTGGTACATACATGGAAAAAATTGCATTGCTTGTATTAAGGTTATCATTGAGAACGAAAAATAAAACCAACAGAAGTGTTCCTATTGGAAACAACGATTTAATAACATTAAACCAAATTTTATTTTCGCTTGCTCGCAATAAATTAGAATAAAGGTTGAAAAATCCTATTGAAGCTAAACAGCTTATTATATAAATACTTTCTATTCCTTTAAACGGAATTATAATAACAGTTAATATTAATAACAATCCTAACGTCGTAACAACGTATAAACTTATGATTTTATATTGTTTATCTATTTTTTCAAAACTATTATAAAATCTAAGCATAGAAGAAGACATAAAAGAAAAAAATAACGTATTAAAAATTGATAATGTTGTGATAAATATATTATATTCTCCGTATTGTTCAGCCTTCATATAATTTCCATATAGCACAGTGGTAATAAGCGAAATAATTGTGGGTATAATAACCGAAGGAAGGTAGCTTATTATTGTCTTTATCAATTTTTTCTCCTTAAAACAGCAATTTACTTTGTATATTCTATTCGGGAATAGATATATTAAAATCTCAACTGTCTATTATTTAGTTCAACTATTATTTTTACTAGAATTAGTTAGTCCTTTTTTATAAAATAGGATTAGCCCAAAAACACTCCATAATAATGGTTCCTGCCAATATGAACCACTAACCATTAATCTAGTGAAGCTAAATATGGCCATAGTAGTTACTATATCCCTAAACATTTGATCCTCATTTGATATATAAAGATATTTCTTAAATAATGAAATAAATATCATGATAAACCCAATCAAACCAAATATTCCAAAATCCAATGTTATTTCTAAAAATAAATTATGCGGGTATGCATAGGTATAATTAGTGATAATAGGTAGATAGCCTACACCGTTTGGTAAAAAGTTAGATTCTATAATTGTTTCTTTTATCAAAGGATAGAGAACTTCTCTTCCAGAAGATTGTTCTACAATGCCAGATAAACCACTCTTAATTGTTAAATCCAACTTAGTTAGTGTATATGAATTTATTCCGAATGCTGAAGAAAAATTACTTATTGTTTGCAATAAAACGCTAATATTTCTTAATAAAATATATATTATTATTAGCATAGTGCACATTTTTGTAAACAAAACTAGTAATCCTTTTTTATCCAACTTTATTTTAACCAATTCAAAATAAAGTATTACAAATATACAAAATAATAAAGATGATCTATTACCAAAAATTAAAACCTCCATAAATACAAAAAATAATAAAAAATAATTAAGTAATTTTAATTTGAATTTAGCATTATATAGATAAATGGCTAAGCCAATAAATATATAAGCCAGATTGGTTCCTAAATCCATATAACCATTAGTACTTGTAAAATAATTTAAATAAAGATTAGAAATAAGTAATGCTATCAAACTAAAAGCATAATAATACTTTATTAAAATTTTATAATTTTTTATTAAGCTAGAGAAATATAATGAAAAAATCCCTACCCTAATAAATAACATATATATGTACATTACGTCTCGTTTATAGTCAACCAAAAATATATTAACCATAAATACAATAGTCCCAGTAATAAAAATCAATAATATTTTTTTGTTTATCTGTTTATTTAATAATGTCGAAAATACTATTAATGAAATCAAAAATATCCAAAAAGCCAAACTACTTCCTGTTAACATTACCACAGGAAAAGTTAAAATATCACAAAATAAGAATAAGACAAATAAGATTATATTTATTCTATCTTTTTTTATATCACTTGAAATTTCGTTCATACGCAACCCTTTTTCCCCTGATTAATAATTAATCAAGCTTCTTATTAATTGATCTTAAATACTCTTTCTTCCCAATTAACATTGATTTAATTACATCAATTAACTTCATTTCTTGTTTATACAATTTATATTTTCTAATGGCAAATTGTAATATTAGGAGTGGATAAAAAGTTTGGCTCATCGCATAAAAACAAGCCCCCTTTACTTTAAAATAATCACGATTAAACCCGTTAAACCAAGTTGATTCACTATCCATTAAGTACCCAATACTTTTAGGGACAAATAATACTTTCAACCCTTTTCTTATACATTCAGATAAGAAAATGCTTTCCTCTCCCATAAAGAATTTACTTCCTGCTCCAAATAATTCGTTATACCTTATTCCAGCATCCACAATCGAACTTTTTTTAAATGTAATTTCAACAGAACTTACTTTCATAGCTGTAATAAAATTTAGATATTTTTCTCTTTGTGGATATTTTTTATAGAAGGAGCCATCACTTTTTTCAACTTGAAACACAATTATATCAACATCTGGATTTTTCATATATTCCTTTATAATAGTTTTGTCATATCCCTTTTTATATTTCATATCATCATCACATACAACACAAATATCAGCAGTTGTATTTTCAATTGCCATATTCCTGCTTTTACTTAAGCCTTTATCATTCAGAGAAATGAAAACCATATCATTATTTTCAATTTTTTCAGGATGATCTAACTTTATATCTGTTATTTGATTTATTATTACAGATTTCGTAGATATATTCATTTTATTATAAAAATCCAAGTTCTCCTGATTCATTGTTGATATTAACATTTCAACTTTCATTGTTTTTCCTCCAATAATATAACTATACCTAATAAAACACTATTATCCTTTCAAATATTAATGTTAAGAACAACTAAGATAACTAAAATGTATAGTTACCTTAGTTGTTCTTTATATATTACAAACTCCAGTACAAATACCCTTTTTGTATAGCTTCACTTTTATTTTTAACACTTTTTACATCAATAAGTATTTTATTATTATCAGCATAGAAATAGGATAATTCCTCCAAATCAATACCTTTAAATTCTTCGTGCCCCACAGCTAAAACAATTGCATCCATATCTCTTACATCGTCTAAGCTTGATAAACTAAGACCATACTCTCGATAAGCTTCATCGGGATCCACAACAGGGTCAATATATTTTATGTTTATCTCAAAATCATTTAAATAATTCACTATATCCATTACCTTTGAGTTTCTTACGTCTGGACAATCTTCTTTAAAAGCAACCCCAAAAATCGCTACCTTTGCACCTTTAACTTTCTTATCAGCATCTATTAATTCTTTTATTATTGCTTGTCCAACGAACTTGCCCATATCATCATTAATTTTTCTTCCAGATGCAATAATTTGTGAACGATAACCAAGTTGGTTTGCTTTATAGATAAAATAGTAAGGATCTACACCAATACAATGACCACCAACTAAACCAGGATAAAAGCCTAAGGCGTTCCATTTCGTATTCATTGCTTTTATTACTTCACTTGTATCAATATCCATTTTATCAAAAACCATTGCTAATTCATTCATAAATGCTATATTAATATCTCTTTGTGAATTTTCAACAACCTTTGCAGCCTCAGCTACTTTTATAGAACTAGCTTTGTGAACTCCTGCTTTAACAACTATTTCATAAACCTTTGTAATTATTTCTAATGACTCATGATCGATCCCAGATACAATCTTTACAATGGAATCTAGTCTATGTACCTTATCACCAGGATTTATTCTTTCAGGAGAATAACCTACTTTAAAATCAACTCCACATTTTAAACCAGACTCTTTTTCCAGTATAGGAATACAAACTTCTTCTGTTACACCAGGATATACGGTTGATTCATATACAATATAAGAGCCTTCAGTTAAATTTCTACCTACTACTTCACTTGCACCGATAACTGGAGATAAGTCTGGCATTTTATCACTACTAATCGGTGTAGGCACTGCTACTATATAAAATTTAGCATCTTTCAATTTTTCTTCATTTGATGTAAAACACATGGTAGTATCTTGTATAACCTTATTCCCAACCTCATTAGTTACATCGATACCGCTTTTATACTTTTCAATTTTATCTTTATTTGTATCAAAACCTATTACTTCTACATATTTTGCAAATTCAATAGCGAGAGGCATACCTACATAACCAAGCCCTACTATAGCGATTTTTTCTTCTTTTGATAAAATACTTTCATAAATACTCAATTGAATTTCCCCTTTTTTTATTCTCTATATCCTTAAAGTTATCCCTAAAGACCAAAGAAAGACATATTAACTACTAATCAATCTTACGCGCTTTCCTTTATTAGCAAATGATTTATATTTCAATGCTTTTCTACCTAAATTTTGGTAATTAAATATTCAGTGATTAACCTTACAAAAATTATTTCTCTTGCAATACCTTGGAATATATTAGAATTTCTATTTTCTCTGTTTTTTAAAAAAACAAACAATAAAAAGATTCTATATTCAGCTACCCTAGTCTGAAAATCATATTTTAAGCACCTTTAATGATTTCTTCTATCCTTTTACAACAAATATCTCTTGAATAAGAAGACTTTGCCAAGTGATAAGCATTATCTCCCATCTCTTCAAATAGTCTTCTATTATTTTTAATTTCAAGGATTTTTTCAACCATGTCTTGGTAATCTTCAGGATCACTAGCAAAACCAGCATTATGTGTTTCAAGTACTGTCTGTTGCCATCCACTGTAATTTATCATTACTGGAATTCCTGCAGCAAGAAAATCAAAAAATTTATTAGCGCTATTATTAAATAAGATAGGATTATTTCTAACAGTTACTAGCCCAATATCAGAGCCTTTAGTTAGTAAAGCAATTTCATGCTTTGGTAATGGGTCTCTGAAAATAACATTCTCTATCGCTTCTACCTTAACTCTATTTTTCAGCAAATTCTTTTCTTTACCATCACCAACAAGTAAAAAGATTATATCTTTATCATATTTTTGAATCTTTTTAGCAGCATCGATTACATAATCAAGTCCGTTAACAAAACCCATTGTACCAGGATGAACACATACAAATTTATCTTCAGGTATGCCATACCTTTTTTTAATTTCTCGTTTGTTCAAGGGTATGGTTTCATATAATTGCATAATCGAAAAATTTGTAACAACTGAAATTTTTTCCGGATTAACACCTTTTGAAGAAATACTAGTTTTCATTCCAGGTGAAAGGGCAATTATGTGATCTGCTTTATCATAAACATATTTTTCGAATTTGTATAAGAGGCTTATTAATAATTTATTCTTTATAAACCCAAGTTTAACAGGAACCTCCGGCCAAACGTCTCTTACCTCAAAAACAAATTTGGTCCGTTTAAATTTGGAAATCGCAAGTGCAGGTAATGCAATTGTAAGAGGTGTAGATGATGCAAATACTACGTCAGGTTGTTTTATTTTCATTCCTATAATTAAACTTTTAGAAACATAAATTAAAAATGCCAGTATTCGTCTAAAAAAAGACAGCGCATTTGAATACGGGGTGTTAGTTGAATATAATTTAAAGTTATTTGGAAGATACCCTTTAATTTCTTCCTCACTATAATTAGTTCCAGTTATCATATTTACGTGATGACCAGATTCTGTTAATTGCTTAGAAATTTCATATGACCTTGTTCCATTCGCACTACTAGGAGTCGAAAAATATTGGTGAAGGTATATAATTTGCATAATTAACCTCCGAATTACACTTTTTTTAAAAACATTTATCTTTATACATAATATTGCTCACATAATAACTAATTGAGATACACTGATAAACAGCTAAATAGCACTATTTCTTTTTCAAATTTACTTTGGTGTTTTTAATATTTACTATAATTTAAAAATACCTAAAGTTATTTTTTTTGTTGCTTTATTGCATAGATAGTCTTCTACATTTTTTTAAAGTACTTATTACTTTCAAAATATCTTCCTCAGATAAATTACTACTACAAGGCACGTTAATAAGGTGTTTCTCATAAAAATCGGCTTCCTCGATTCTATATCCTTGATTCTTTAAATAGGGTTTTTGCTTATGAATAAGGCCCCATAATGGTCTTGTCTGAATATTATTTTCGTTAAGTAATAAAAGAAGTTCATCTCTATCTATGCCAAACTTTTCTTTGTCTACTATAACTGAATAAAACCAATAATTTGCTCTTGTATCTGGTTTAAACGGTAATAGGGTTAAGCCATCTATGTTACCTATAGCTTCCTTATAAAGTTTATAGTTCCTTTTTTTAGTTTCGATAAAGTTATCTAGTCTATCAATCTGATCTGTGCCAAAAGCAGCTTGTATATTAGTCATTCGATAATTATAACCTACTTCATCATGAATAAAATACAAAGGATCAGTCTTAGCTTGAACAGATAGGAAAACTATCTCATCGAGTAACTCTTGGGTATTTGAAACAACCATACCTCCACCACCCGTTGTGATGATCTTATTTGCATTAAATGAATAAACTCCTACATCACCGATAGTTCCACAATGTTTTCCTGCATATTGCCCTTTAAGATAGTAGGATCCTAGAGCTTCTGTTGCATCCTCAATAAGTTTTATATTATATCTTTCTTTAATCGACATTAGCCTTTCCATATTTACCGGATTCCCGAATACATGAACAACAATAATCGCTTTAATATGTTTATTAGTCTTTTTATTAATTACTTTTCCATCTACAAATTTACATTCAAGTTCTAAAAACTCTTCTAACTTATCCAAGTCCATATTAAGAGTATCATCACAATCCATAAAAATCGGCTCTGCTCCTACATATCGAACAGGATTTACAGCAGCTATAAATGTTAATGTAGGTACAATGACTTCATCTCCATTCTCAACACCAAGTGCCCTTAAAGAAAGATGCAATCCTGCTGTACCACTTTGACAAGATATAGCTCTATCAACTCCTACATATTTAGCAATTTTAGTCTCAAATTCCTCAATAAATCTTCCTCCAGTAGATACCCAGCCTGTTTCAATAGTTTCTTTTAGGTTTTCCAGGATATCTAAAGAGAGGTTCGGAACAGAAAGTGGGATGGTTTTGTTATTCATTATCATTCACTCCTAGATGTTTTTTAAACTCCGCTGGCACCCCAGCGACCATAATATTATCAGAAATATTCTTAATAACAGAAGCTCCAGATGCAATAAGAACATTTTTTCCAATATGGATATTATTCACAATTGATGAACCGATTCCAACCCAAGTACATTTATCAATCGTTACAGTACCACCAATATGCCCACCAGGTGAAATATGTACCCCATCATTAAGTATACAGTCATGATCAACACTAGAGGAAGTATTGATAATACAACCTTTCCCAATATTTGTATCACCATTTACAACTGCTCCTGCCATAACGACTGTCCCCTCACCTAACGAGCTTGTTTTACTAATGAAGCTAAAGGGATGAACGAGTGTGGGAATAATAAATCCTTCTCTTGCCAACCGTTCTATCCAATTAAGCCTTAATTTATTATTTCCTATGGCAACAAAGGCATATTTGTATTTTTTTTTAAAAGAATTATATTCACTAAATTTGCCAAGTACTGAAATACTTAATACTTTATTTAGATTTTCTCTATCATCCAGAAAAGCAATGTTTTCCCAATAATTTGTTTGCATTGCAATTTCAGATACCACTTTTCCATGTCCACCGGCTCCCAAAATTAATAAATTCCCCATTATTATTTGGCCTCCGAAATGTTCTTTTTTGTGTTTCCTGTAAAGAATGGCATTGTATCACCATTAGAATTATTAATATCTTTTCTTTTTAAAACGTTATAAATAGTGAGACAAAGTATCTTCAAATCAAGAGAAAAGCTTATATTATCTACATACCAAGTATCGAATTTAAATTTATCTTCCCAACTTAATGTGTTTCTTCCATTCACTTGGGCCCACCCTGATATACCCGGTGTTACTTCGTGTCTTCTCATTTGTTCTTCAGAGTAATAATCTAAATACTTTACAAGTAAGGGCCTTGGTCCTATAAAACTCATTTCACCACGTAGGATATTAATAAGCTGAGGAAGTTCATCGATACTTGTCTTACGCAGCACGGAACCAATTTTGGTCATTCTTTCCATATCAGAAAGAACTCTTCCATCTTTCTCTGTTTCAACTCTCATAGTTCTAAATTTGAAAACTTTAAACACATAAGCATCTTTTCCAGGTCGTTGTTGCTTAAATATTGCAGGGCCACTTGATTCTATCTTAATTGCAATACTTGCTAAAACCATGATAGGAGATGCTAGAATTAATAATAATATTGAAAAAAATAAGTCAGAAATTCTTTTGAAGATTAAATATGAATTATTAACTAGTAATCCTTTTTGCTCATTATTCAATATTACACATCCTTTGATTTTGAGATTCAACTAAGTTCTACCGTTGTAGTAACACTATAAAACTATTTACAATAACTAGGACTTCGCTAATAAAACTTTGTTCTTTCTCTGATTAGCTAAATTTATAACGAATACTTTAAGTTCTAATGAAGATAATTTTTCATGGAAGCTTAGTAGATATTCTATTTCTTCTTCCTGTTCCAGAACCGCTTTTCCTATAAAGATTTTAGGGAACACAGCTTCACTATGAACCTCTTTCTCCCCTAATAGTTCTTCATACATTTTCTCACCAGGTCTGATACCGGAAAATTCGATTCCAATTTCATCTACTGAATAGCCTGATAACTGTATAAGATTTGTCGCTAAATCGACAATTTTAACAGGTTCCCCCATATCAAGAACAAAGATCTCTCCACCTCGAGCCAATGAACTTGCCTGAATGACTAATCTGGACGCTTCAGGTATAGTCATAAAATACCTCGTCATGTCTGGATGTGTGACCGTAACTGGTCCACCGGCTTGAATTTGCTTTTTAAATAAAGGAATTACGCTCCCTCTGCTGCCTAAAACATTTCCGAAACGAACAGCAACAAATTTTGTCGTGCTATTTTTAGCTAACTTCTGGATGATCATTTCAGCTATACGTTTGGTTGATCCCATAACATTTGTTGGGTTAACCGCTTTATCAGAAGAAATCATGACAAAAGCCCCGACACCAAAAGTATCTGCCGCATCTGCAACATTCTTTGTTCCGAAAATATTATTTTTTACCGCTTCACGTGGATTATATTCCATCAAAGGAACATGTTTGTGTGCAGCAGCATGATAAACAACATCAGGGCGGTAGGTGTCCATCACTTCAAAAATTCTTTCTCGATCCTGAATATCTGCGATAACAGGTATGATTTCAATTTGTTCTGCATATAACTTTTTCAGTTCCATATCAATCTGATAGATACTATTTTCTCCATGTCCTAGGAGAATAAGTTTGCCAGGTGAGAATCTGCATATTTGGCGGCAAATCTCTGAACCAATCGAGCCCCCAGACCCGGTTACCAGGATGGTCTTGCCTGTTACATATTCTGATATACTGGTTATATCCAATTCAACAGGTTCTCTCCCTAATAGATCTTCCACTTCCACTTCTTTAAACTGATTAACTGCTACTTTCCCTAACATAATATCTTCAATCATGGGCATAATTTGCGTTTTTGCAGTCGTTTTGACACATTCATCAAAGATGACCTTCAATTCTTTCTTATTTAATGAAGGAATTGCAATGACAATATTATCTATATGATATTTTCCCACCATTTCGGGGATAAGTTTTGAGTTACCCACAACGGGTATTCCTAAGATGTCTAGCTTATCTTTTTTCGGATCATCATCAATGAATGCTACAGGTTTAAGTTCCGTGTCATGATTATTAAGAAGTTGGCGTACAACCATGGTTCCAGCAGAACCCGCACCGATTACCAATGTATTTCTGGTTTCCTTTTGATTATTTATCAAGCGGTCACGCAGCATTCTCCACGAAAAACGGGATCCGCCTATAAGGATGACATGCATCATCCAGGTCAATGCCATGGCTCTTACATAAACATCTTGAAAAACCATTAACTGGATGACAATAACTACGATAACTGATAAGCTTACTGCTTTAACAATAGACAGTAACTCTCCAATACTCGCATATTCCCATGCCTTATTATACAGCTTATAAATAGAAGCAAAAAAATGATGGCTAATTAATAGAGCGACTGAGCTTATTAAGAGTGCTGTAAGCTTAAAAATTTCTAAATATGGATGTAGTACTAAATAACTTACATAAATGGCCGATAATACGATTACGGAGTCTAATAATGCCAGTAACGTTAGTCGATTTCGGTAGGCCAACCAAATTTCCCCCTTCAAATACTTACTTTTAAATTCAGCAAAAGCAGAGTCTTCTAATGTTCTCGGCCTTTACTTTTCAATGAAAACAGGTTTTAAACTGTTCCAAAAAGTAACCTTATAATTGTCACTAAAATTATTAAATTAAATCATAGTTCCTTTTCCTTTTTTTGTAGAGCTTTTTTTCTTTTCTTAATAGACTTTAGTAGGCTCGTCTCTAATTGAGTTAATAAGATTAAGGAAGCATCTTGTTGTATGTATCGCAGTGCTTTCTTTATAGATTTCGGATAATCACTAAACTTTTCCAAATTAATCTATCTCCTTATTTAAATCCTTTACACTGAATCCTATTATTTCTTAAGAGCCTTATAAAACTTTACACATTAACGAATATTATTTATAATAATGAAAGCGTTTCCTAACTATCCACCATACTAAAAAATCCCTAAAATCTTTTTTTTGAATGGCACTGGTTTTTCAATAGTAGGACTTTGGCCCTTTAATAGCTGTTCAGCGTTTTCTTTAAAATGAAAAGTACGTTCTATTCCATATGTTTTTGTTATTTTTTCATAGGCTAGTTGTAATGTGAATCCTCTAGGGCCTATATTATGAGCATCTGTTGCAATAAAATGAGCCAGATTATGTTCGATTATCTTTTTTGAAAATGATTGAATACTTTTACCGAAGTTCCCGATGATACTGCCGGAGGTAATCTGAGTTAACGCGCCCTCCTGGACCAATTCAAATAATAGTTTATGATCCGCTATCAGTTCCTTATTTCTTTCCGGATGTACGATAATCGGTGTTATTCCTTTCAGTAGCAGCTCATAAATCACTTCTTGTGTGTATGTGGGTACCCTTCCCGAAGGAAGCTCTAGCAGCAAATATGTACCCTTATCGTTTAACGTTAAGATTTCTTCTTTTTCAAGTGAAGAAAATAAGTCCCGGTGTATCCTTACTTCTTGCCCGGGATGAATGGTGAGAGGAATATTGTTTTGTTGCAAACTCTCATTTAACCTAACTGCACTGTCAATAATGTCACTTTTAACATTTACATACTTCTCGTTTAAGTGATGTGGCGTGGCAAATATATGGGTGATTCCTGCTTCTATCGCTTTCTTTGCCATGTTCATACTTTCCTTCATGTCCGTGGATCCATCATCAACCCCTGGGAGAATGTGACAATGTATGTCAATCAAATCTCATACACTTCCTTTATAAAACAAATAGGAAAAATGACCTAATTTATCTGAAAATAGGAATTAATACCCTGATTAATAGTAGCATATAAAAATGCCATTAAACAGGGTGTTATTTTGTCGAAAATTGTTTTATTCCATTAAGATTGATAGTAATAATAATTGCTGTTATCCGTTTCAACGCCATTCAAAACGACTCCAAGTAAGTATGTGTTAGCTTTCACTAAGAGCTCCTTTGCTTTTACTGCACTTTGTTTATTTGTCTTGCCGCTCGCCACTACCATGATCACGCCATCACATTTATTGGCTACAATCTGGGAATCCGGCACTACGAGAACGGGCGGTGTATCAAAAATGATATAATCATATATTTCCTTTAATTCATCAATAGCTTTTTCTATCGCTTTGGAATTTAATAATTCCGAGGGGTTAGGCGGTATCGGCCCACTTGTAAGAATTTCCAAATTAGGCACATTCGTTTTCATGACTGCTTTTTCTATGCTCATTTTCTTGGTTAGTACACTCGTAAGTCCCTCTATATTACTAAGACTAAAAGCATAATGAACGGATGGTTTCCTTAAGTCTGCATCCACTAGCACAACTTTTTTCTCTTCCTGTGACAGCACGATGGCGAGGTTGGCAGCTGTGGTCGATTTACCATCATTAGGCTCCGATGAAGTTACCACAATGGTTTGTATTTCTTTATCAACTGAGGAAAATTGAATGTTTGTTCTAATTAATCGATATTGTTCAGTGATAGGTGACTTAGGATTTGTCTGTGCAATCAAGTTCACCTGTTTTTTATCTTTACTTCTCAAAAATCCCGCTTCCTTTCATACTGCTTCTAATCCGAATTATCCTTTATTATGTACCTGTGTAATCTTTTGAATTGATCCAAGTATAGGTAACTCTAGGAGTCTTTCAATATCATCCTCGTCCTTGATCGTATTGTCCATATACTCCAGTAGGAATGCCAAGCCGACTCCAGCCATCAATCCGACCACCAACGCAATTGCAATATTCAATACTGGATTAGGTTTTACAGGTGTAGGATTCTCCTTAATTTCAGCCTTGGCCAGAACGCTCACATTATCGACGTTCATAATATCCTTGATTTCCTTTTGGAAAGTTTCAGAAACTGTATTTGCTATTTCTACTGCTTTGGTATGATTACTATCTTGAACAGTTAATGAAAAGACCTGTGAATTTTCTTGGCTGTTGATTGTGATTTTTTCACTAAGTTGTTCTACGCTTTGCTCTAATTCAAGCTCATCAATGACTTTCTCCAAAATGGCAGGGCTTTTTATGATCACGCTGTATGTATTGATCATGTCGATATTAGATCGGATTTGATTCGAGTCCAATTGGTTTTCCGATTGTTTCTGATTAACAAGTATCTGTGTTGAAGACTGGTAAATCGGTGTTAATAAGAAATAAGAAATTATTCCACTAATCAAAGCAGCAATTAATGTTAGCAGCATGATTAGCTTCCAACGTTTCTTTAATGTTTTAAAAATATCTTTAATACTAATAGTTTCTTCCATTTCATCCTCCTGATATGTTAAAAATGACCTATTGCATTATAACATAATATTGCCTATTTTTATGTATTTTCAAGGAAATTTACATGAAACTTACAATCTAAGAATACTTTTCAAATGCCCAATTAATTTTACAAAAAAGAAAATGACAATACAAAGGAAATAATTCCTAAATTTGAAATATTGAATTGAATACATATTTATAACCCATTTCCCAGAATATTTGCGACTTAAATTTCAATAAACATAAGTATACACTAAATTCAAACCTTCCTTATATGATTTGTATGTTTTAAATATTTTCTTGTAAAAAACCTAACTAAATGCCTACCAAAACAGGAAAATCCGTTTATAGATAATATTGTGTCAAGTATTTTAGTGCCTAGTTATCATTAAAAATGAAAGGAAAATGTGTAAACTGAAAGTGATAGTTTAAATCAGTTAATTTTCATATTAATGGTAAGGTGTGGTCAATATGATAGGTTACCGAGTTAAGTCGCTTAGGAAAGAAAAGAAAATGTCAATTAGTGAACTCTCCGCAAAATCCGGCGTTGCCAAATCTTATATAAGCTCACTGGAACGAAACCTTCAAACAAACCCTACTATACTAGTTTTAGAAAAATTAGCTGGAATTCTTTGTATAAAGGTGGATGCTCTGCTATACAAACAAGAAGTCAAGGACATAGATGAAGAGTGGATGGAAATCATGCAGGATGTTATGGGGTCAGGAATATCGAAAGAGGAAATGCGCGAGTTTATCGAGGATAGGAAATATTCTGCTCGTTAAAATATGTATATATTAAGGGACGTCTTGTTTTTTCTATTCCTCATTATTTCGAAAAGCTTTCCCAGCATCCATTGTTGAAAATATTTCCAGAGAGGGAAAAGTGGTTTAAACCACTTTTCCCCTCATTACACTCTATTAGCTTACAAAATGGAATTAAAACCCATAAGCAATGGGCATGGATCTGCTATTTTCTGTTTATTTTTTTAAAACTTTATTCATATTAAATTAAAAGGGAACATAAAAAAAACGATATTACTTGTTTTTAGATTTGCTGGAACTCATTTTTCTTAACAAGGCTCAAAAAAAAAACAGCATTTTCTGCTGGGTTCTCTAAGGTAATTAAGTGACACTCTCAATACCAAGATCGATTCTTTTGGAACTGTACAAGCGAATTATTATTAAAAGTGTCATCATACTTGATTTAGGTAAACCCAAAAAAACATTAGTATCTGGTGTTTCCGATCAAAATTATAAAATTGACCTTGATTTAGTATGACGGCCATCGGTTTCCTGTTTCTCTTTGTCTTGAAGTCAACTTTTGCATGGTTTTCTTTCAAAACTGTTATTAACTAGTTGTCAATTGGGCACTTGTAGCACCCGAAAGATATGATACTAGTCCCGGTGTTTTTTCTAACTCTAATTTAGCATGTATACCATTTAACTGCGCATTAGCAATATTTGAGCGTATAACAAGAAGATTGCCATTCCCTGATACTAATATTTCATTTATTGTTGGTGTCCCCCTTACTTTTAACCCCCGTATCTGGACTGTACTCGATGCATCAGCGTTTATTAACACAGGGTTAGTTAAATCAGAATTATTTTCAATGATTAGGTTATCAAAGGTTACATCAGTTGCAGATCTACACCTTATTAAACCGAATTGATAACATTGATTTGCTACAATCTTAAAATCTCTAAAGTTAATTTGTGATATTGGATTAACCGTTCCTAATCCATTAACAGATAATAAAGGTGCACTATACATTGTTGTCGGTACATTAATAAAAACTTCAGAAAAGATGATGTTGGATATTCTGCCACCTGTATAAGATGTATTAGGAGAGTCCCTATCCTGAATATATATTATTTGGGCTTTAAGCATTAAATTCACTTTATTGATGTAGATATTTTCTGTTACCTTCCCATAAAAAAGAAATCCTCCATAGCCCTTTCCTGATACTTGAGATATATTAATGTTCGATGAATTGTAAAAAGCGAATAAAGAACCGTAGATATTCATACCTTCGAAATTACTATCTACAAATACAACACTTATATTCACATTTTTAGCATTCACAAACTCAAAAATTTTTTCAACATTCCCTTTAATATTTACATTTGAAATATTTATATTTTTACTCATTACAGAAAATAACCATGGAACATATTTTTCTGATTCTGCTACTACATTAGAAACATTTACACCGTCTGCTTCAAATTTCATCAATCGCTTACTGAAATTTTTTGCTGTCACATTAGACACGTTTATCATCCCGTTAACTCCCATATGTTGGAAATGGAAAGCATCAAAATCTTCAATGATGAAATTTCCATATTCATCAACGCTGAAACAATCTTCTATGTGTATATTTGAAATGTTCAAACTGTAATTTCTAAGGTCTTTAACTCCATATGAATCTGTTCGTATACAACGCCCCGCTCCGCCACTATCACCAGTAATTCCATTTGAAGTGCATTTAATATTTCTAAAGGTTAAATGTGAAATATTTCCTTGTATTCCTGTTTTTAATCTAATAACATTCTGTTGGACTGCACTACCTGCAATAAAGTTTTTAAAATCCAACTTATTTAAGTTTAGATTAGTTACATTTTCATTCACTAGAATAGCAATATTGGAGTTTAGGCTTTCGTAATCAAATGTTATACCTTCTATCACTACCTTATCTGCATCCGCAGGAATCCCGAAAAGATAACTTGAATTTGTTGATTTTATTTTTGTAAACATAACTCCTTTCAATCTTATATTGGACGGTATAGTTATAGATTTGTTAATAATGTGCTGTGACATAAGTAAAACATCCCCACCGCCATTTGCACTTCTATAATTAATTGCTGCTTGAATGGCTACTGAATCATCGTCTATGTTGTTACCTTTTGCCCCAAATTCACCTACATAAGTACCGATATTCATAGCTTCATTAGCCATTATTAATTACCTACTTTCATTAATTGCCACGCTTGTTAATACAACAGATTGATAAATTACAAGGTGTCATAAAATAACTAAAGGCTGTACCACTAGGTTTTACATACTTTTTAAGGTGCTGCCGCAAGAATAAGCTTTTCAATCACTCTTGCTTGTACAATTTTAGATTATCCAAAGTATCGCTACTATAAATTGAATTTCTAGAAACGTTCAAAATATCATTAATTTAATTTATCTCATTTCTAAGTGTTTTATATAGTTAATGCAATTTTATACTGCATGGTTTATACATTTGTCCTGTTGTTCAAAAAATATTAATATTCTTTATAGAAAAGTCTTATTTTACAAAGGTTTAACACCTTGCTCAAAGAATCAATTTATAACAGGAAATTTAAGTAAACCATGAAACCCATAGCCTCTCTATGATGCCCTAGTTGAATACTTAAAGTTGGTCATCCGTGCACATTCTTCACATTTCATTAGCAAACCAACCTTATTCTATCGTGTATTAAATTCAGTTAAAGCGAAAACATACCTTATAGACTCAAGTAATAAATATTTTCTTCTGCAGGTAAGAAATTTAGATAAAGGTAAGGAATCATCGGTGGCTGCTTCGAGGGAAATAAAAAACTTGTGAAAATTAATAAATGGTGATATGAAAAATAGAAGGGCTCACCGCCAAAAGGCGCAAAAGTGGGAGATAACATTTATTTCTAAATATTTCAGTTTAAACATTTAATAATGGTTTGATTGAATAATAATGACTATAAAGGTAGCGTAATACGAATTTTTTGTCTTTTTAAATCATGCAACTTAACTCCGTATGTGTTTTATTATCATTAATGGGCTAGTTTTTAATTATTATTACATTAATTTTTTATTCAACTTGTCTGCTTAATCTATGGATTAAATTGTAAATTAATTACCTCAAATGCCTCATATACAAAGAAAGCGCTTTCATTTATAATTATCATAAGAAAATCAGGCCGAGAGGTGTGTTCAATATGATAGGTAAAAATGAAGGGAATTTCTTAAAAGGACTTTTGTTTGGTACATCTTTGAGCATACCGCTATGGATTTCTTTTATTGGATGGATTAAATTGATCATTAATAGTTTATTTTAGAGCCTTAGGGCTCTTTTTATTTTGTTGTAGTCAATATTACTTAGATTTATAGTGATCTCTTAATTTTAATAGATTGTTCTCTATAACTTTAGTAAAATGAGAATGATAATTACTATCAATTAAGGAGAATAACTATTATGGGTGTACCTTTGTTAAAAGAAGAGCTTCCGGTTGTTAATAAAATCTGGTCGCGTGATTTTATTATGATTTTCTTGGCTAACTTTTTTGTTTTTTTATCCTTTCAGATGACTTCCCCTACCCTTCCGCTTTTTGTAAAAGAGCTTGGCGGCAATGAACGGTATATTGGGTTAGTTGCTGGCATGTTTTTATTTTCTGCCCTGATTGTCCGCCCCTTTGCTGGACAGGCCTTGGAAACAAAAGGTAGACGTTTTGTTTTCTTGTTCGGTCTAGCCCTTTTGGCTGTAGCGATTGGTTCGTTTGGATTTATGATGAGTATTTTCCTTCTATGCGCTATGAGGATTGTGCAAGGGATTGGCTGGGGATATGCGACCACGGCATCAGGTACGATTGCCTCTGATCTTATCCCAGCAAAGCGTCGGGGTGAGGGAATGGGATACTTCACTTTATCGGGTAATTTGGCGATGGCTTTTGGTCCTTCATTCGGGCTTTTCTTAGCGGATGTTTTAACCTTTCAACATTTGTTTTTATTTTGCGGTGTATTAAGCCTGGCAGCTTGGATCATGGCTTCAACAATTACTTATAAAAAAGTAGATCATGCTTCTGTCCCAGTAAAAACTAATAGGTTTGACATTTATGAAAAAAGCGCTGTTGCTCCATCCGTTCTTGTTTTTTTCATTACGGTAACTTTTGGCGGGACTGCTACCTTCTTACCGCTTTATACAATTGAAAAAGGTCTGACAGGTATTCAAGGATACTTTTTTCTTTACGCTTTAGCGCTTATTTTCACACGTATGTTTGCTGGAAAAATCTATGATCAAAAAGGACATCAAGCTGTCTTCATTCCATCCACTCTTTTTATCGTAGTGGCGATGCTATTGCTAGCCTGGATGCCAAGTAACATGATTCTGTATTTGGCAGCTATTTTTTATGGCATTGGATTTGGTGCTGTCCAACCGGCTCTTCAAGCGTGGTCTCTTGAACACGCTGCTCGAAATCGAAAAGGGATGGCCAATGCCACTTTCTATTCCTTCTTTGATCTTGGAATCGGTTTCGGTGCCATCCTCTTCGGACAAATCGGCTATCTTTTCGGGTATATAAGCATTTACATAATGGCAGCAGTCTCTGTGGGGATTTCAATCTTGGCTTACCTATGGATTTTAAGAAAAATGAAGTAATTACACATTAAGGGACATCTTTATGGATGTTCTTTTTTCCTGAAAACAGAAGTGTTTGTAGAACAGTTTATCGCATTAACATCAGTACATTTTTTAACCCTATGTAAACTATGTTATGGTTTTATTTGTTTTAAGTAATGTTATTGTATTCCCTGTTTCCTTCTCTCTTTTTCGTTGTATGATAGAAAAAAAAGGAGTTTTGGGAATGATTATTCTGCAGTATATTGGAAAAGCTTTTTCATTCATGCATAAGGATATACCGGAAACTCATGTTAAATGCCATGTTTGTGCAGGTACAGGTGCTTACGATATTTATACAGATTGTCTTACCTGTAATGCAAAGGGATTAATTAGTAAAGTTGAGTATAATAGGAGGCTTGAAGAGGGTGAGATTTAAAAAATTTCATGAGGTCGATATATGTAAAAAAGAAGCAATATTGGCTATTGCTTCTTTTTTTTGTCCAAAACGGTGCCGTTTGTCCCTTTCAAAGGTATTTTTCTCTAATTTGAATGTATGATGTAAATTATCACACATTCAAAAGACCACCAATTGGTGGCCTTATCCCCTCTTTGTCCCGGGTTGACGTTTCATTCAGAACAATCAAGAAGCAGAAGATTGCTTTTCAGGAATAGTAAATGCACTCTCTTCCTCTAAAGGGTTATGTTCACTTTCGAAAAGTATGTTTTGAATGTAGTCATAGGTATTTTTAGTATTGTGACCACTTGTGCACTCCATTAATTTTGAAAACTGTGAAGTATAGAAAGGAGATTGTGGGTTATTGTAACTGTAAACTATTTCGGAGTGCAAATCCTTGAATATCTCTACTATGCCGCCAAAAGCAATCTCTTTCTGGAGAATGTTAGGCGCGCCATATTCCACTTCTGCCAAGGCTTTGTCTTCCCAATAGAAGATAACATTACTTCCACCTGCAAACGCATAAAAAGTAATAGAAGAATAATCGGATATGACAACTTTACTGTTCAATAGAGCATCCTTTATGTCCCCTATATAAAACGATTCTTCGTATTTATCATATATATCTGGGAACTGTTCTTGAAGTATGATTCTTGATTTAGGATGGAGAATGACATTAATTTTTTTATCTTTATAGAACTTCTCTTTTCGAATCAATTCCAAGAAGGAGAAATACCGGTCTAAATAGCTTCCAACTTCAATGCTTCCTGTGAGGTCCCATGGTCGCCATGTAAGCATAAATGTAATTTGATTTTTTTCACTTTGTTGTTCCTTGACATATAAATCAATATTAGGCAGCCCTGTTACCATCAGTTCTTTTTCCGTATAACCTGTATTATTAAGGAATAAGTTTTTCTCAAAATTGGAATTTACGAGCATGTAATCTGGTGCAATCGGCACTTTACGGTTAAAGTAACCACGTTCGAAAATATTGGTCGCCATACATGGTCCATGCTGCAACATTATTTTTTTATCAGTTGAAAGAACCTTTTTCTTAATTAAATAATCGTTATCGTACAGTCGGCGTTGTATATGTCCAACCAGATCGGAAGATTGAAAGCTTCTGGCTAAAAAGATGTGATAAAATGCTAGAAAACTATTTTTCCCAACAAGGGCCCTGCCGTAATGTTGCTTAAGATTTTGGTATTCGGGGTGGCCTTTTTCTAATATATAAACGCAGGAATCCCCCATCTTGAATGCATATTTAAACAGTTCAAATGCTGATTCCGAAGCCCCTGCACTAAACTTTTCAAAATAGATGTCGTATTTTTTTTTGTTTTGTGAAAAAAGGCTAATGAGATAAGCAAATCTTTCTTTTATTATAATGCTTTTGCTCATCATACTTGTCAATACGATAACGTATTGACCTGTGATAGACTTCCGAATAAAAAGTTCACTATTCATCTGCCCCAAACGATAGGAACGGGTGTTGTACAGATAATGATTTTTATCGTATTTGTGCTTAGAGTCTGATTTAAAATTATACCAATAATTATGATCAGAGTGACTGAGTTGGATAAAAATAGGCGTATTTATCTCGCTAGTATTTACATAATGTTGATAAATTTCTTTCATTGGCACGAAAGTCCAGTAAGTATGAATGAGTACGGATATCTTTCCTGTCTTCAATGCAAATTTCTCTCTTATTTTGACTGGAAAGAGAAAATGCACTTTGAAATTTATACTTTTATCGTAACCGAACGATAAATATGCTTCTTTGAACGAATAATTTCTGAAACGCATGACCCCAACAAATAGGAAGCGAAAGAATAAAAGGAATACTAAACTTTTGAAAAACGGGCTTTTCTCTATTTTATCCAGAGTTTTGTCTATCTGCAGATTTTTTTGATTTGTTTTCACGAAGGAAAGTTTGCAGTTTGTATCTACGAAGAAAATGATTCTTTCATTCTCAAATTTCCCCTCTTTATTAACATGACCTTTCTTTAAAGTGATTGTTTGTAAGATTGTCATTGGTTCATATGCTGAGAGAGTAACCGTATTGTTCGTTTCTTGACTATACACGAAATACTTTATATTGAATTTCCTTTTTTTACTTATACTCTTTGTGCCATTGAAAAGGCAATAGTCATCCAATAAAACAGGATTTCCATTTTCAAGACGACCATAAACTGTTTCTTGTTTCAATTCTTTCCCCCCATGTTTTCCGGAACTTGTAATCCTACGACATATTTTGCAGGTACCTTTGTCACACCCTATATTTTGAAAAACAGACAATATACCTATGATATTATACTAGTTAAACACTTCAATGTAATTATAATTTAAAAAAACTTATATCTTTTGTTGGTTCATCCTAATAGCCCTAGGATATTGTAGCCATAATGGAGGAGTACCTTCGGGGTAGCACAATAAATAGAAGCTTGATTAGTGAAACCTGTCACATATCAGATTGGCTCCTTATAGATTTTGTTAGTTTAACAAATAATAAGTCAAAGGAGTGATAAATTTGAAAGTGGAAGGTGTATATACTTATTTATGTGAAAGTTGTTCAACACTGTTTGGCGTAGTATCTCGTTTTTCTGTTATCGAAGATAGGGTTGATACACTGACGTGTCCCAAGTGTTCGAAAGTAGCGGTATTCATTGGAGAAGGCCATATAAATTACGTAAATGATGAAAAAAGGGAAGAAATAATAACGAACGAAACGAATGAAATATCACAACTACCAGAATTATTAACTGTAGAGCATTTGGCAGATTATTTAAACGTTAGTGAAAGAACTGCTGATGAATACATGGGAAGTCCCGATTTTCCTTTAATTCGTTTAAAAAGGTCCAAGAGGGTTTTCAGGGATGACTTTTTAGACTGGTTACAATCAAAGAAAAAATAAAACAAGAAGAAGTCATTTTGAAATTGTATGGCTAATAGAAATTTTAAAAAGCTGAGGTGCTACGTAATGGCAGCACCTTATTTGTATTTTAAAATAAGGATAGCAATTTCAATTTCGATAAGATCTGATTGATTGAACCTCTGTTGGTCTGCAAAGCTATGCAGCAAAGCGTAGTAACTACGGGAGTAGCAATGTTCTTAGGAATTCCCCACTTCAATCAGACTGTAAGGTCGATAAGTGATGGGTAGTTCAATGTGAAGATCCTTTCGGCAATATCATTGAACTTTACAGCCGAAGCACGGAAATGATGTATGGAAATAGAGATTGACAAGAACAGCCCCCAATTTGAGTATTGGGAGCTGTTCTTGTTTTTTATTACTTTTTAACTGTGACTTTTCTTGATTCGCTAACGTTTTTCGCTTTGTCTTTGGCATAGGTATATAGGTTCTGCCCGGCTTTTTGCTTGGGGATTTTAACCGAGAATGTGCCTTTGGACGTTGCAGTGGCAGAGCCGATCACTTTTCTTGATGCTTTGATGGATACCGTGGAGTTGGCTTCTGCTTTGCCTGTTACTTTTGTCGTTTTTGTCGTTACTGTGTTGACCGTCGGTTTACTTGGTGCTGTTTTGTCTGCGACGGTTACTGTTTTGATCGAGCTAACATTTCCTGCTTTATCGGTTGCTGTAACGGATAGGACTTTTCCGGCTATTTGTTTTTTTGACATCGTTACGGTGAAATTCCCTGCGCTGTTGGAATTTGCTTTACCTAGAACCGTACTGCCAGTTTTGACAGTGACGGAAGAGCCCGCTTCCGCTTTGCCGGTTACTTTGACGGTATTGTCACCTACCGTATTTACGGACGGTCTTGCAGGAGCCGTTTTATCTGCCACTTTAAATGAAACAGGAATACTTTTATTTCCCGATTTATCGATTAGCCTAGTAGAGATGGTCGTTCCGGCTGTTTGTTTTGCAATAGTCGCTGTAAACGTTTTTTCGCCGTTGATTTTCACTGTGGCGAGTTGCTTTTTACCGGTATAAATGGAGACAGTCCCCGTTTTAAAATCAGTCGGGATTTTCCCATTGATCTTGGTGTCCTTATCGGATATCGCGGTCACGGCCGGTTTGGTCAGTGTCTTCATCTCGAGTGCTTTTTTGGCATTGACCCGCCCGTTTCCATAGTATATGTCTTTCCCTTTTGCACCTAGGTCCACGGCTGAATCGTAGAGGCGGTATTCGACCTCGGTTTTGTTAAGTTTGGGCTCATTGGACCAAATCAATGCCGCTACACCTGCCACCATCGGCGTGGCCATCGATGTTCCGCTCATCCAGCCGTATCTACCATATGGCAAGGTTGAAAGGATATCATCTCCAGGGGCCGCGATATCGACTGTTGAATGGTAGTTGGAATAACTGGGACGCCTGTCCCTTGAGTCAGTGGCAGCAACGGATATGACGTGGCTGAATGCGGCTGGGTACACACGCTGTACATTTTTCCCCATATCCCCTTCATTCCCGGCAGCCGCGACGATCAGTACGCCTTTTTTATAGGCTTCCTGGACAGCCTTATTCAAGGCCTCCGAATAACTGGTGTCTCCTAAACTCATATTGATGATGTTTGCCTTTTGCTGAACGGCATAATGTATCGCTTCAATGATATCCGCCGTATCGGCATACTCTCCATCAAAGACATTGATCGGCATTAGTTTAACATTCGGGGCAACACCCGTTCCGCCTATGCCGTTGTTCGCAGAACCGGCAATGATGCCTGCGATATGCGTTCCATGCGCCCCTTTTGGTACGATATGCTTCCGATTTTTTATCGTATCATAAGCATTGACGATCTTCCCTTTTAAATCTTCGTGGTTGCGATCGATGCCGTCATCAATAATGGCCACGATCAATTCCTTTGATCCCATTGTTTTTGTCCACGCTGCACTCGTACCAAGCCTTTTATGATGCCATTGGTCTATGTAAGCTGGATCGTTCGGACTTTCCATCTTCTTGAAAAGATAGTTTGGTTCTGCATATTCCACATTCTTCTGTTCTTCAAGTTCCTCGATTACGTTGTCGGTCGTTTCCCCTTTAGGAACCTCCACCTTTTCTATCAACTCGTTGATCGGCTCATCGTTCGTCTCTTTATATTTGACGATGACACCATCTGATTGCGGGGTTTCTTCTGCAGATGCAGCATCTGGCTGGTAGATTGGCAGAATCATAAACAGTAATAATACCGGCAGTAAAGCCTGAATAAGTTTGTGCATACAATCACTCCAAAAATATGATTAAGAATAGCTATCGATGAGGTTATATCATGAACCAATTCTACTATTATTCCTAACTAGATTGTATACCGTCTGATTTGGATTTACTAACCTTTTTATCTAGTTAAAATAGCTTATTTAAAAAACAAAAAACCGCTATAAAGCGGTTTCAGTTGTCGACAAATTGGGTTCTATCTAATTTTAAAACAAAGCGGTTGACTGTAGACAAACTTGATAATAATTGATTACTTTAAAATTTGTACTTTGATTTCCACTCCAGGCACTCGCTTTCCGCGGGCGGTCCGGGAGCCTCCTCGACGCTTCGCGCCTGTGGGGTCTCCCCTGGACTCGCTTTTCCCGCAGGAGTCTCGTACCTTCCGTTCCAATCAACTTATTCAGATAAAAACACTTTTGTCTAAAAAAGGGGGCCGAAGTATCTCACCCGAATCCTTTTTTAAAAGAAGACTTGTTTATCCTTCATGTTTTTTACTTTTTATATGGATGAAACACTAGATTGAAGAAATTTGCGACACTCCTGCCGAATTACTGGCTTGCCGAGACCCCACAGCCGCTTGCTTTGATGAGGCTTGGTAGACAGTCGGCGGAAAGGGAGCGGATTTCTGAAATCAACTGGAACTTTTTAAAATAAAAAAACTGCAGGCAAACTCGCTTTTCCTCGAGTTTGCCTGCAGTCTGTAACCGCTATAAAGCGGTTTAATGTCCACCTAAATAGGCATTCTTGATTTCTTCGCTTGCGGTCAGTTCCTCTGATTTGCCTGATAGGACAATTCGGCCGGTTTCGACAACATAGGCTCTGTCCGCGATGGATAGTGCTAAGTTGGCATTTTGTTCGACCAGCAGGATCGTTGTACCTGTTTTGTTGATTTCTTCGATGATGTTAAAGATTTGCTTCACCAATAATGGCGCGAGTCCCATCGATGGCTCGTCCAATAACAGAAGCCGGGGCTTGGCCATGAGTGCCCTGCCCATTGCGAGCATTTGCTGTTCCCCTCCGGAAAGGGTCCCGGATTGCTGTTTCAGGCGCTCTAGCAAACGCGGGAATAATTCATAGACTTTCTCCATATCCTGCTTGATTCCTGCCTTATCTTTGCGTAAATAAGCACCAAGCTGAAGGTTTTCTTCAACCGTCATGTTAGCAAAGACACGCCGGCCTTCAGGGACATGGGAGATGCCCATTTTCACGATGGATTGTACTGCCTTTCCGCCGATGGATTGCCCTTCGTAGATAATCTTCCCTTGTTTTGGTTTTAATAGGCCGGAAATGCTTTTCAGCATCGTGCTTTTCCCGGCTCCATTCGCCCCGATAAGGGTCACGATTTCGCCTTCGTTAATAGAAAGCGAGATTCCTTTCAAGGCTTGAATGTTTCCGTAATAGACGTTGATGTCCTCGATTTTTAACATTATGAAACCTCCTCGCCCAGATAGGCCTCGATGACTTTTGGATTGTTACGGATTTCCTCTGGCTTTCCTTGAGCGATCAGTTGTCCGTGATCGAGTACGTATATGCGTTCGCAAACACCCATGACGAGCGGCATATCATGTTCTATCAATAATACGGTCAAATCAAACTTCTTACGGATAAGGGCAATCAGGTTCATGAGTTCATGCGTTTCCTGGGGATTCATCCCCGCAGCCGGTTCATCCAGTAAAAGCAGTTTCGGGTTGGCTGCAAGTGCGCGGGCGATTTCTAAACGTCTTTGTTTACCATATGGCAGGTTCTTCGCCTTTTCATCCTTATATTGATCAAGGTTGAAGATCTTCAGGAACTCAATCGCCTTTTCATCCATTTCCTTTTCGCCTTTAAAATGGATCGGCATGCGGAAGATTGAACTTAAAATGCCATGCTTCGAAAGCGAATGATATGCCACTTTAACATTATCTATCACGGATAGTTCACTGAATAAGCGAATGTTCTGGAATGTCCGGCTGATCCCTTTTTGTGTGATTTTATATGGAGGCAGTTTTCTTAAGTTCTCACCTTCCAAAGAAATGGTGCCCTCTGTCGGGACGTAAACTCCTGTCAGCAAATTAAAGAAAGTTGTTTTTCCAGCGCCGTTCGGCCCGATCAAGCCAATTAATTCTCCTGGATATAACTCGACGTTAACATCAGAAACGGCTTTAAGCCCTCCGAACTGGATGCCGACTGAATCGACTTTAAGCAGCGGTGTTTTTATTTTTTTCATGGCTGCTTCCTCCTTTACGTTTGAACATGGATGTTATTTCTTTTGTCCCCATTAAACCTTGTGGACGATAGAGCATCATCACGATAAGCACAAGGCTGTAGATGATCATTCGAGTTTCCGGATAATCCTGCAGGAAAGTCGTGACTACCGTCAGTAATATCGCGGCCAATACGGCACCGGAAAGACTTCCAAGACCGCCAAGTACGACTAGGATCAAAATATCGAATGATTTCAAGAATCCGAAGTTCGATGGCTGGATGATATAGAAGTTATGAGCGTAAAGCCCTCCAGCAATACCGGCAAAAAATGCACCGATTGCAAACGCGACAACTTTGTAATACGTCGTGTTGATTCCCATCGAATCGGCAGCCGTCTCGTCCTCGCGGATCGATATGCAGGCTCTGCCATGGGTCGAGCTAGTAAAGTTTCTGATGACGATGATCGTAACGAGGACGGAAGCGAATACCCACGGCCAAGTGGTCAAATGGGAAACCTGCATGCCGCTCGCTCCTCCGACATAATCGATATTCAAAAGCATGATCCGGACGATTTCCCCAAAACCGAGGGTCGCAATCGCCAGGTAGTCACCTTTTAAGCGTAAGCTTGGAATTCCGATGATCAATCCTGCCAACGCTGACGCCAAACCTCCGACTATCAATGCCGCATAAAATGGCATTTCCAGCTTCATCGTCATAACGGCCGAAGCATAGGCACCGACTGCCAGGAATCCGGCATGTCCGATGGAGAACTGCCCGGTTATCCCGATGATCAAGTGAAGGCTCGCTGCCAGAATGATATTGATCCCGATGAACATGAGCGTATTTTGATAAAAAGGATTTAGCGATCCGCCGCCGATTAACACTTGAACTACGGCGAAAAAGATCAATGATAGTGAAATCGAGAGCCAAAAACCTTTTGCTCGCTTAATTGTAGTCATTGCTTTGTCTCCCCTATACTTTTTCTTTTTTGTTTTTACCGAATAAGCCTTGTGGCATGAAAATCAAGATAAGAATCAGTACGACGAAGGCTACAGCATCACGCCATAATGAGTAACCGGCGGCACTGACCAAAGCTTCGATGACACCTAGCAATAGGCCACCGACCATAGCTCCCGGTATAATCCCGATCCCTCCAAGTACGGCGGCAACGAATGCCTTCAATCCCGGAAGCACACCCATGAGCGGCTCGATCTTAATATAGTAAATACCGAAAATGACACCCGCTGCCCCAGCCAATGCGGAACCGATTGCAAAGGTGGCAGAAATCGTATTATCGACATTTATTCCCATCAGCTTAGCTGCATCCGCGTCGAAGGAAACGGCACGCATCGCTTTTCCTATTTTTGATTTATGAACGATGATTTGAAGGATGATCATTAGAACTACGGCCACTCCAAAAATCAAAACCGATTGACTATTGATGGAAACTCCAAAAATATTGAACTTGTCTGTCGGCAATACATCATTCGGATAAGCTTCCGGCTGTGCACCGCGGACGTAGATGAATCCGTATTCGATCAAAAGGGAAACACCGATGGCAGTGATAAGTGCAGCAATACGTGTTGCGTTACGCAATGGCTTGTACGCGATACGCTCGATCAAAACCCCAAACAGCGCACAGACCGTCATCGAGATTAATAGGGCGGGAATGAATGACAGATCCAGAACCGTTATCGAGTAAAACCCAACGAATGAGCCGACCATGAATACATCGCCATGTGCGAAGTTTATCAATTTAACAATCCCGTAAACCATCGTATATCCGAGAGCGATAAGGGCATAAATACTTCCTAGTGAAATCCCGTTTATTAACTGTTGTATCAATTCCATGTTCGACTCTCCTTGAAAATCTAATTTTATGAGTGATTAGTCCAGACTCTTTTCATTCCGCAATGGGGAAGTTCAGCGACCTGGTATGCTTTGAAAATGAGAATTCGCCAGCACCTTCTTATTGACGAAGGGCCGGCGAAAAGGTTGGAGTTTTTCTCCGAAATTAAGGATTGATTTTTGTGTTGAATACTTGTTTTCCCTCTTTAAATTCAAGGATGGTAGCAGATTTGATTGGATTATGTTTTTCATCCAATGTGAATGTACCCGTTACAAGCTCAAGGTCCGCCGTTTTTTCCAGCGCTTCTTTGATTTTTTCTGAATCCGCTGAACCAGCACGTTTAATCGCGTCTGCAAGGAAGTATCCTGTGTCATATCCTAGAGCGTTAAATGCATCCGGGGATTTATCTTTGTACTTCGCTTTAAACGCTGACACAAAATTCTGAATTTTCTCATCAGGATCACCTGAAGAATAATGGTTCGTGATGAACGTGTTATTTAGAGCTTTTGCACCGGCAATTTCAACTAGCTTAGGAGAATCCCAGCCGTCACCGCCCATGAATGGAACGTCAAGTCCAGTTTCGCGTGCCTGCTTCACGATCAAACCAGCTTCCTCATAGTAACCAGGAAGGAAAATGAAATCAGGTTTTGCCGATTTCAAACGAGTCAATGTGGAACGGAAATCAGTATCCTTCGCAATGTAAGCTTCCTCAGCCACGATCTTTCCGCCATTTTTTTCGAATTGTTCTTTAAAGGCTGCGGCTAACCCTTTTGAATAATCACTTGCGCTGTCAATATAGATGGCTGCACTTTTCGCTTTGATTTCTTTAGTGGCGAAATTCGCAGCTACTGTCCCTTGGAACGGATCGATGAAGCTTGTCCGGAAAATGTAATCGTTCAATTTATCCTTGCTGAAAGTGATTTCAGGGCTTGTACCAGATGGTGAGATGACCGGCACTTTATTATCTTGGGCAATCTGCACTTGTGCAATTGAGTTCGTGCTTGTCGCTGCACCAACGATCGCTGCAACCTGATCTTGTGATGTCAGCTTGATCGCTCCGCTTGTCGCTTCAGATGCTTCAGATTTATTATCGACTTTTATAAGTTTAATTTTTTTACCGTCAATGCCTTCTTTATTGATTTCTGCAGTCGCAAGCTCCAGGCCTTCTGCAATCGATTGTCCATATGAAGCTACGCCGCCAGATAATTCAAGGTTGACACCGATCTTGATCGTATCTCCATCCCCGCTTGATTTTTCTGATGAACCAGAGCCGGAACAACCAGCCAGCACTCCTGCAGCAAGTGTTAGAGAAAGGAATGCACCTGCTAACTTTTTCTTTTTCATAAATAATCCCCCCATTTTGTAATCAAGCTCTGATGCATGAATATTTATTCAAGATGCCTCAGAAAAAATTGATTAGATGAAATGTTTCAAATTAAATTAATATTTCGAAAAATAGTTTACCGCATAATTTTCATTCCGTCTATACAATAATTGTGAGAAGATTTCGCTAAATAGGATATTTTTCACAGAGAGTGCTATATCATTTTTATCTTTATATATTTTAAATATTGCGAAAATAGGCGATATAATCAGAAAAAACTGATAATTTAATTATATTGATATTGTAAAATCTTTATTAATTGCTCAAAAAATTTTATTCATTCTCTTATTTTTTTCATCCTATTACTTACATTTTTTCCAAAATACAAGTATATTGATAGGGAATTAAACCCATTTTTTTCATTGTTTTTTAGTCTTAATTCCTATATCAAAATTGAATAATACTATACTGGATGTATAAAATCGTGCATGAATATCCCCTGCTTTTATCTCCCTGTATATTATGCATATCCCGATCATCAATCAAAAAAACCGCCAAATGGCGGTTCTTGACTGTAGACAAACCTGATAATATTTGATTTAACGTTGATTGGAACGTAGGGCACTCGCTTTCCGCGGGCGGTCCCGCCCTCAGCAGACTTTGCTCCTGCGTTGTCTCCCTTGGACGCGCTTTTCCCGCAGGAGTCTCGCACACCCATTCCAAACAACTCCTTTTGACTACAAACTCAAACTGCCAAACGGCGGTTCAATGGCCTCCTAAATAGGCCATTTTTATTTCTTCACTTGAAGTGAGTTCATCGGCATTGCCCGAGAGGACGATTCGGCCCGTTTCAACGACATAAGCCCGATCTGCAATGGATAAAGCAAGGTTGGCGTTTTGCTCGACCAAAAGGATCGTTGTGCCGGACTCACTGATTTCCTGGATGATGTTGAATATTTGCTTCACCAGAAGCGGTGCAAGGCCCATCGAAGGTTCATCGAGCAATAATAAACGTGGTTTCGCCATCAAAGCCCGCCCCATTGCAAGCATCTGCTGTTCACCGCCTGAAAGCGTGCCAGCCTGCTGTTTGATTCTCTCCAGCAGTCTCGGAAATAACTCATAGACCTTTTTCATGTCTTTATTAATGTTCTCTTTGTCTTTCCGCAAATAGGCCCCAAGCTCCAGGTTTTCGGCAACCGTCATGTTAGCAAAGACACGGCGGCCTTCAGGTACATGGGATATGCCCATTTTCACGATGGACTGTGCAGCTTTTCCCCCGATCGGATCGCCTTCGAACAGAACTTTTCCTTGCTTTGGTTTTAACAGACCGGAAATCGTTTTAAGCAAAGTGCTTTTTCCCGCTCCGTTCGCCCCGATCAAAGTCACGATTTCCCCCTCGTTTATCTCCATGGAAACCCCTTTTAACGCTTGGATATTGCCATAATAAACATTGATGTCCTCTATTTTCAGCATCAGGAAACCTCCTCCCCTAAATATGCCTCGATAACCTTTGGATCGTTGCGGATTTCTTCCGGCTTTCCGTGAGCGATAAGCTGTCCATGATCAAGGACATAAATCCGTTCGCATACCCCCATGACCAATGACATATCATGTTCGATGAGCAAAACGGTAAGATTGAATTCCCTCCGGATAAAAGCAATGAGGTTCATCAATTCTTTCGTTTCATGCGGGTTCATCCCGGCTGCAGGTTCATCCAGTAAAAGAAGTTTCGGATTGGCGGCAAGAGCACGGGCAATTTCCAACCGCCTTTGCTGTCCGTATGGAAGATTCTTCGCTTTTTCATCCTTAAAATGATCAAGGCTGAATATCCTCAAGAATTCCAGCGCCTTTTCATTCATTTCCTTTTCTCCGGAAAAATGTCCCGGCACCCGGAATATGGAGCTTGCAATTCCATGCTTGGAAAGCGAGTGGTAAGCAACCTTCACGTTATCTATCACGGATAACTCACTGAAGAGGCGAATATTTTGAAAGGTCCTCGAAATCCCTTTTCGGGTAATTTTATATGGCGGCTGCTTATTTAGATTTTCCCCGTTCAAGGCAATCGTTCCTTCTGTAGGGACATACACACCCGTCAATAAATTGAAGAAGGTCGTTTTCCCAGCTCCATTCGGTCCGATCAAGCCTACTAGTTCCCCTGGAAATAATTCGACGTTCACATCGGACACCGCTTTCAATCCGCCAAAACGGATACCCACCGAATCTACTTTAAGCAACGGTATTGTGGCTTCCATCCTTTTTGCCCCCTTTCGTTTTTTTATGTTTGAACAATGATGTGATTTCTCTTGTTCCCATTAAACCCTGCGGGCGGAAAATCATCATCAGGATCAGGACAAGACTGTAGATGATCATCCTCGTTTCCGGATAATCCTGAAGGAATGTCGTCACGATCGTCAGTAGAATTGCGGCCAAAACCGAGCCTGAAAGACTTCCAAGACCGCCAAGTACGACGAAAATCAGTATATCGAAGGATTTCAGGAAACCGAAATTCGATGGCTGGATAATATAAAAATTATGGGCATAAAGCGATCCGGCAATTCCGGCAAAAAAAGCTCCGATGACGAAAGCCGCCACTTTATAATAGGTCGTATTGATTCCCATCGCATCAGCTGCCGTTTCATCTTCCCTTACGGATATGCATGCACGCCCGTGAGTCGAATTGGTGAAATTCCTGATGACTAAGACGGTGATCATGACACAGGCAAAAACCCATGGCCAAGTGGTCAGGTGGGATACCTGCATCCCGCTTGCCCCGCCTACATAGTCAATATTCAAAAGGACGATCCGGACAATTTCCCCAAATCCAAGGGTAGCTATCGCCAAGTAATCCCCCTTCAGACGCAAGCTGGGTATTCCGATCACCATACCCGCAACAGCGGCGATGACGCCCCCAGCCAATATAGCTATGATGAAAGGAAGTTCCAGCTTCATTGTCATGACTGCGGAAGCATAGGCCCCAACCGCTAAAAAACCTGCATGTCCGATCGAGAACTGCCCGGTTATTCCAATGATTAAATGAAGGCTCGTCGCCAGCATGATATTGATGCCGATGAACATAAGCGTGTTGATATAAAATGGATTAAGGATACCGTTTGAAATGGTGTACTGCATGATTCCGAAAAAAATAAGTGCGAGCACGATCGAGAGCCAAAAACCCTTTGAATTCTTTAAAGTAGTCATCGCCATGTCTCCCCTATACTTTTTCTCTTTTATTTTTACCGAACAGTCCCTGCGGCAAGAAAATCAAAATCAAGATAAGTACGACGAAAGCCACACCATCGCGCCATAATGAGTAGCCGGCTGCACTGACCAAAGCTTCGATCACTCCAAGCAGCAGACCGCCGACCATCGCGCCCGGAATGATGCCGATGCCGCCCAAGACGGCTGCAACAAATGCTTTAAGGCCAGGAAGGACACCCATCAATGGTTCGATTTTAATATAGTAGATTCCAAAAATGACACCAGCCGCCCCTGCCAGGGCCGAACCTATGGCGAACGTAGCTGAAATCGTATTATTCACATTGATTCCCATCAGCTTTGCCGCTTCGGAATCGAATGAAACGGCACGCATCGCTTTGCCGATTTTGGTTTTATGGACAACAAATTGTAGGATGATCATTAATATGATGGAAACAGATAAGATCAATATCGATTGACTGCTGATGGAAACTCCCAATATATCGAGTTTATCCATCGGAAGGACATTATTTGGATAGGCTTCCGGCTGGGCGCCCCGGATGTAAATCAGCCCATTTTCTATCAGAAGGGAAACACCGATGGCCGTTATCAACGCCGCAATCCGTGTTGCATTACGAAGGGGTTTATAAGCAATGCGTTCGATTAAAACGCCAAAGATGGCACATGTGACCATCGAAATCAATAAAGCCGGGATGAAGGATAAGTCCATTACGGTAATGGCGTAAAACCCTACAAATGAACCGACCATGAATACGTCGCCATGGGCGAAGTTGATGAGCTTGACGATTCCGTATACCATCGTATAACCAAGAGCGATCAAAGCATAAATGCTTCCGAGTGAAATGCCATTTACCAATTGCTGAATCAGTTCCATATTGCACTCTCCCCGTTAAGGTGTTTTTTAAGTGAATATAGAATAGGGGGAACTTGCCCCCTATCCACATAAGGTATTATGGATTGATTTTTGTCTTGAACGTTTGTTTGCCATCTACATATTCCAAGATGGTCGCCGATTTGATCGGATCATGATTTTCATCAAGGTTCAGTGTTCCGGAAACTAATTGAAGATCTTTAACATCTTCCAATGCTTGTCTGATTTTTTCGGGAGAAGCATCTCCAGATCTCTTGATGGCATCGGCTAGGTAGTACCCAGTGTCATAGCCAAGTGCGGCAAAGGCATCCGGTGTTTTATCGTATTCCTTTTCGAAGGCTGCAACGAAATCCTGGATTTTAGCATCTTCATCTTCCGGGGAATAGTGATTCGTGATATAAGTATTTTTTAAAGCTTCCGCTCCGGCAATTTCAACGACCTTCGGGGAATCCCAGCCGTCCCCACCCATGAATGGAAGGTCTATGCCGTCTTCACGTGCCTGTTTTAAGATCAATCCGACTTCTTCATAATAACCAGGAAGGAAAACGAACTCCGGTTTTGCGGATTTGATACGTGTCAATGTAGAGCGGAAATCAGTATCTTTCGTTACATAAGCTTCTTCCGCCACGATTTTACCGCCTTTTGCAGTGAACGCTTCTTTAAAAGCTGCGGCCAGTCCTTTAGAATAATCACTTGCGCTATCCACATAGATCGCAGCAGTCTTTGCCCCTATTTCGTCAGATGCGAAATTGGCTGCCACCGTACCTTGGAATGGATCGATAAAGCAAGTTCTGAACACATAATCATTTAATTTTCCAGCTTTGTTGGTAATGTCGGGATTTGTTGCAGTTGGTGTGAGTAGAGGAACTTTATTATCCTGTGCGACTTGAACCTGTGCCAATGTATTCGTGCTTGTCGCAGATCCGACTACAGCCACAACCTTGTCCTGGCTGACTAACTTGATCGAACCGCTTGTAGCTTCTGCTGCATCTGATTTATTATCAACCTTAACGATTTCCAGTTTTTTACCGTTGATGCCCTTTTTATTAATCTCATCGATGGCCAGTTTCAAACCATCTGCAGCCGATTGGCCGAATGATGCCGTACCTCCAGACAATTCAAGGTTGGCCCCAATTTTAATTGTGTCACCAGATTTTGATGAACCCCCGCCTGAACTGCTAGTTTTCGAGTCGCCGCTACAACCTGCCAGCGCCCCTGCAACCAATGAAAGTGATAGAAACACTCCTGCTAGCTTTTTCTTCTTCATTTGAAACCCCCTTGTTTTGTGTGTTCTTTTAAACAAATAGAATATCTGAATAAAAATAATATTCTGAAAATAGTGTATCTCATTCTTTCGACCCCGTCTATATGATATGGATAAAAAAGTTATTAAAAGGGAATATCTACTATTCGACACAAAAAAACTGACCCTTTATAGAGTCAGTTGATTTTTATCAATCGTTTACACGGCGAACTTCAATGTCTTTCAATATATCATTGATCACCCAGCTTGCTGCAATTAAACCCGCAACGGATGGAACGAAAGCATTCGAAGACGGAGGCATTTGGGCTTTACGAATTTTTGCCTCATCATTGCCGACTTCTTTTCGGACATCCTCACGAATGACAATAGGGCTCTCGTCGGAGAAAACAACGGGAATTCCCTTTGTTATGCCCTCCTTACGCAATCTAGTACGAATGACCTTGGCAAGCGGATCGGTATGCGTTTTGGAGATATCGGCAATTTGAAAACGCGTCGGGTCCATCTTATTAGCGGCCCCCATGCTTGAAATCACCTTAATATTCCGTTTCAGGCATTCCTTCATCACATGGATCTTATAAATGACCGTATCCGATGCATCTATGACATAGTCCAGGCCATAACTGAAGAATTCTTCAAACGTCTCTTCTGTATAGAACATTTTAAGTGCGATCACTTCGCAGTCGGGATTGATGTCTTGAATGCGATTTTTCATCAATTCCGCTTTCGGTTGACCGACTGTTGATAATAGAGCATGGATCTGCCTGTTTACATTTGTGATGTCGACATCGTCTTTATCCACAAGAATAATACGTCCTACCCCGGAACGTGCCAATGCTTCGGCTGAAAATGAACCAACGCCTCCTACCCCCAGGACAGCAACGGTCGTGTTTTTCAGAATATCGATTCCTTCCTTGCCAATTGCCAATTCATTTCGTGAAAACTGATGCAGCATATATATTCAACTCCAATAAATTCTGTTCTTATTTAGCTTTCCAATTAACAATATATCATAAACATCATTAATGACAAGCGAAATATGAGCAGTCTAATCGGAATTGGTGCACTAGGTCATTTTTGATAATTTTTGAATGACGGTTGCCAATAGAAGGGTTCTTTCCGTCAGGCTAGGAATTTCCATATACTCCTCTTCACTATGTGCATTGCCTCCAATTGGCCCGAGTCCATCCACTGTCGCGATTCCCAAATCAGAAGAGATGGAAGCATCCGAACCTCCACCCGTGGCCGTATCCGTGATTTCGATGCCAATTTCCTTCCCAGCCTGACGGATCGTCTCTAAAAGCAAGTTCGTTTTCTCATTTTTTTCCATGGGGGACCGGTCCATTTTCCCGCTTAATGTCGTTATCGTTCCTGAAATATAGGTTTCAGCACAGATTTTTTTCAGTTGCTTGAGGATGATGCCTTCCTGCCTTTTTTCCGAAATCCGCACATCCACAAAAGCAGCCGCATGGGAAGCGATCATATTGACAGCGGATCCTCCTTCAATCATGCCGACATTGACGCTGATTCCTTTCTGTTGATCATTCAATTGGTGTAAGGCGATGATCTTATGGGCCAATTCTTCAATTGCACTTCGTCCCTTTTCCGGTTCGATTCCTGAATGGGCGGCCACCCCGACGATATCCACTTTAAACTGACCGCAGCCCCTTCTTGCCGTGACAAGCGAACCGTCCGTCCTAGCCGGTTCAAGAATTAACGCGAACTTCTTATTGGCCGCTTTTTCCGATATGAGTGAAGCGGACGACGGAGATCCGATCTCCTCATCACTATTAAGAATGATTTGGATATGCTTATAGCCTGTCTGCCCCGTCTGTTTCAAGCAAAGGATCGCATAAAAAAGCTCAACCAAACTGGACTTCATATCCGCTACACCAGGACCGTATGCCCGACTTCCTTTCACTTTAAAAGGACGTTTTTGCGCTGTGCCTTCCGAAAAAACCGTATCCATATGGGCGACGAGCAGAATATGCGGTTGTTGCGCATCACGATGCTGGATGACCAGCTGATTGCCATAATTCTGTTGCTCGACGGTATTCACAATAAAATCCAGACTTTCAAATTTCGTTTTTAAAATCGAACCAATTTCATCAATACCCTTTTTCGTATGAGAACCACTATCTATATTCACTAGCCGCTCCACTAATTGAAGCATTTCCATCCTCTTTGCATACAATAAATCTTTCAAAGCCCTCACTACTTTCTATCCTTGGCTGACTATTGCTCAACCTTACTATAATTTACGAATCTATATTGCGGAATGTTACTTAAATGGGACTATTTGAAGTTTATTAATGTTTTTTTTGGTTTTTTCGTTAGTTTGGGGTATTTACTCGTGAGTTTGGCTTGATTACTCGTAGATTTGGGCCATTTACTCGTGAGTTTACATAGTTTACTCGTGAGTTTACGCAGTTTACTCGTGAATTTGCACTATTTACTCGTGAATTAATCCATCAAGTTTATAAGCTCTATTTTTAAATTGCCCCGAATAAGGCAATTCCAAAGCAGATAGCATCCGTTGCATGATATCAATTGAATCGATTTGTAAAAAGAGCCGTGCTTGTTTATTTGTTATATTGGGTTTTATGAGGAGAGCAAAATCACGAAGAGTTTGAATGTGGGCATCTTTCGCGGCGTAAGAACATTGACTGCATGACCATTTGCCCCAGTGATATTGCATATGGGGAGCAGAGCATTCAGGACATTGAACGCTTTTGAGCAGATCTTGCTCATCAATTTGATACAATTCGAGTATATCAGGATTATGCGGAGTGTTTTTATGCAGAATCGTGTTCGAAAGCCTATTGCTCTGCCTTTGGGTTAATTGCTCAGAAGGATACTTTTCTTCTAGGGTGTGAATTTTGGTAATCAGGGTTTCTTTTCCCGTGATCTTTTTGAAAATGGGGGTAAAACCTGGGGTAGTCCTGATGATGGTATTCGAGTTTGCATTGGCAATGAGCGTTTCAATCGGCAGCGAGGGGAATTTGTGAAAAGTAAGCCAATCATTTAATCGGGATTTTTGCACGTCAACCTGGATTAACGGATCCAGATATGCCTGTTCCTGTCCATCTTTTGTCCGAATCAATTGGGGATAGGTGCGGTCAAAATAGAGCGTTCCGGCAAAATTTTTCACTTCAATGATGATACAGTAATTCCGGGTGAATATTAGGAAATCCATTTGAAAATAACGGCTCCCATCGGGGCTTAATCTCAAATCATGAAATACACAATATTCTTTCGGAAGATTCTTCAGCTCTTTTCCGATACTCAGCTCCCCGTTATATCCTGTACGGATTTTCTGGAAATCGTTCCTGATTCTTTCCTGTTTTGGATGATTTGCTGAGAGCCTCCTGCTTAATGCCTCCAGTTTGAGCATTTTCATAGGCATTTCACACGGTTTTAGCATCCATTCATCAACTCCTTCTCCATTTAGCTTCTATGTAAATGCCCTTTTTTCCTGCTAGGATCTGAAATCAGACGTTTTACCGGGAGTTCGCTCTGTTTAATTCATGGAATTTGTAGCTTACTCGTGAGTTTGCGACATTTACTCGTGATTTTACGCAGTTTACTCGTGAAATTGCGCCATACTCGTGAATTTACGCAGTTTACTCGTGAAATTGCGCCATTTACTCGTGAGTTTGCGTTTTACTCGTGAATATAAGCAGTTTACTCGTGAATTTACGTAGTTTACTCGTGAAATTGCGCCATTTACTCGTGAGTTTGCGTTTTACTCGTGAATATAAGCAGTTTACTCGTGAATTTACGTAGTTTACTCGTGAGTTCGCGACATTTACTCGTGAATTTGCGTTTACTCGTAGATTTGAGCCATTTACTCGTGGGTTTACGCCATTTACTCGTGAGTTTACGCCATTTACTCGTGAATTTGCACTATTTACTCGTGAGTTTACGCAGTTTACTCGTGAGTTTGCGCCATACTCGTGAAATTACGCCATTTACTCGTGAATTCGCACCATTTACTCGTGAGTTTACGCCATTTACTCGTGAGTTCGCGACATTTACTCGTGAATTTGCGTTTACTCGTGAATTCTCGCCATTTACTCGTGAGTTTGCGCCATACTCGTGAATTTACGTAGTTTACTCGTGAAATTGCGCCATTTACTCGTGAGTTTGCGCCATTTACTCGTGAGTTCGCACCATTTACTCGTGAATTCTCGCCATTTACTCGTGAGTTTGCGTTTTACTCGTGAATATAAGCAGTTTACTCGTGAATTTGCGTTTACTCGTAGATTTGAGCCATTTACTCGTGAATTCGCACCATTTACTCGTGAGTTTACGACATTTACTCGTGAGTTCGCACCATTTACTCGTGAGTTAACTGTTTTGTCGCACAAAAAAACCCATGTTGTTTAACATGAGTTGCTTTGTAAGGTGTAAGAGTCCCAATTGTGCCGTTTACGCCTTTGTTTTGAACCCGCTCTCCGCAGGTGGGTGCTCGGTTCCTCGCGTTTGTAAGTCCTCTTCGAGGGAGGCTTTTACGCGGCCAGGAAACTAGTGCTCCCGGTAACTATAAGTGTTCGGTCAAAACTTATAGGTTAAAGAACGAACACATCAGGACTCTTACTTATTGAAGACATCATATCATAATGCTTAACTCTGTTTCAAGAAAAAACACCTAGGTATTTTTTCATATTTTTGCCAAATGAATTATTTTTTAAGTGCAGCAAGTCTTAGGTTAAGTTCGGCCAATTGCTTGTCACTTACAGTACTCGGTGCGTCAACGAGCAGGTCGCTTGCGCTTGCTGTTTTCGGGAACGCGATGGTGTCGCGAAGGTTCGTGCGGCCTGCGAGCAGCATGACCATGCGGTCCAGTCCAAGGGCGATCCCGCCGTGTGGAGGCGTTCCGTATTCGAATGCATCCATTAGGAAGCCGAATTGTGCGTTTGCTTCTTCTTCGGAGAATCCGAGTACTTTGAACATTTTTTCCTGAACGTCGCGTTCGAATATCCGCAGTGATCCGCCGCCAAGTTCGTAGCCGTTCAGTACAAGGTCATATGCTTGTGCACGGACGCTTGCTGGGTCTGATTCCAGTTTGTCCATGTCTTCACGGAATGGCATTGTGAATGGATGGTGTGCTGCATAGTAGCGTCCTTCTTCTTCGTCATATTCAAATAATGGCCAGTCCGTCACCCATAGGAAGTTGAATTTGCTTTGATCGATCAAGCCTCTTTCTTTACCAAGCTTGTTGCGAAGTGCTCCAAGTGCATCAGCGACTATGCCTTTCTTATCCGCGACGAATAAGATTAAATCGCCCACTTCAGCTTCCAATGCAGATACTAATTGCTCTTGATCTTCTGCGAAGAATTTGGCGATCGGCCCTTTTACTCCGTCTTCTTCAACTTTCAGCCATGCAAGGCCTTTTGCACCGTAAATCGCTGCAAATTCAGCCAATCCATCAATATCTTTACGGGAATAATCCGCATTTCCGTCCTTAACGACGATCGCCTTAACTTGTCCGCCGTTTGCAACAGCGCCGGTGAACACTTTGAAATCACTGTCTTTGACGATTTCGGAAACATCTTTAAGTTCCATTCCGAAACGTGTATCCGGTTTGTCGGAACCGTAACGGCTCATTGCTTCATTGTATGTCATTCTAGGGAATGGCAGTGTTACGTCCAATCCTTTTACTTCTTTCATCACTTTAGCCATCATGTTTTCAGCGGTGTTAATGATATCTTCTTGGCTCATGAAGCTTGTTTCAATATCGATTTGCGTGAATTCAGGCTGTCTGTCAGCACGTAAGTCTTCATCACGGAAACAGCGGGCAATTTGATAATAACGTTCGAAACCGGATACCATCAATAGCTGCTTGAAGATTTGCGGTGACTGCGGAAGTGCATAGAACTCACCTTCGTGTACACGGCTAGGCACTAAATAATCACGTGCTCCTTCAGGTGTACTTTTCGTTAAGATAGGTGTTTCGATATCAAGGAAGCCTTCACCGTCCAAGTAATCACGGATCGCTTTTGTTGTTTGGTTACGCATTTTCAACGTTTCGAACATCGCTGGACGGCGCAGGTCCAAATAACGATATTTCAAGCGGATGTCTTCTGATACATCCGTTCTTTCATCAATGATGAATGGAGGGGTCTTTGCTTCGTTTAAAATTGTAACGTTTTCAGCTTGAACTTCGACGGTCCCTGTTGTTACGTTCGGATTGAAGTTGGCTTCATCACGTTTGATGACTGTCCCTTGGATATCAAGGACGTATTCATTACGAATCTTTTCGGCTGTGGCCAGCGCGTCTGCCGAGATGTCCGGATTGAAAACGACTTGGACGACTCCGCTTCTGTCACGTAGGTCGATAAAGATGACCCCGCCCAAATCCCGGCGTTTTTGTACCCATCCTTTTAATGTTACTTTTTCACCAATAGCTGCTTCTGTCACTTCACCATTGAAGTATGTTCTGCCAAACATGGTATTTCCCCCTTAAGCCTGTAGCTTTTTGAATTGTTCAACGAATGTAGCAAGTTCCATTTGGACTTGTTCACCGGTTTCCATGAACTTCACATTGATTTTATTATTTGCCAATTCATCATCCCCGAGTGTCGCCACATATCTTGCTTCGAGGCGGTCGGCTGATTTGAATTGTGCTTTCACTTTACGGTCTTGATAGTCTTTTTCGACGGTAAAACCGGCATTCCGCAATTGATGGGCAAGTTTGACGGTATAATCCTTGGCTGATTCACCTAATGAAACAAGATAGCAGTCAATTCCCTTTTTGATCGGAAGCTCGATGTTTTCTGCTTGGAGGGCAGCAATCAGGCGTTCAATGCTAAGTGCAAAGCCGATTCCCGGTGTTTCCGGTCCGCCAAGTTCTTCAGCTAGCCCGTTATAACGGCCGCCTCCGCAAAGGGTAGTGATGGCGCCAAAGCCTTCTGCATCACTCATAATTTCAAATGCGGTATGATTATAGTAATCCAAGCCCCGCACTAGGGTCGGATCTTCAACGAAGTCGATTTCCAAATCGGTTAAGTGCTGTTTCACCTTTTCGAAATAAATACGGGATTCATCATTTAAATATTCAATGATGGAAGGAGCCGTGTTCATCAATTCGTGATCGTGATCCTTTTTACAATCCAGGATACGCAAAGGATTTTTTTCGAGACGGTTTTGACAATCGCCGCAAAACTCGCCGATGCGAGGTTCGAAATGTTTAATTAACGCATTGCGATGCGCTGTCCGGCTTTCCTTATCACCAAGGCTGTTGATCACAAGTTTCAGCTTTTTCAAACCAAGTTCCTTGTAAAGGTTCATCGCAAGTGACAGAACCTCTGCATCGATTCCGGGATCCTTACTTCCTAAAGCTTCGATGCCGAATTGAACGAACTGGCGGAACCGGCCTGCTTGCGGACGTTCGTAACGGAACATCGGCCCGATATAATAAAGCTTGACCGGTTGATTGGCCCACCCGAACATTTTGTTCTCGATATATGACCGTACAACCGATGCGGTGCCTTCCGGACGAAGGGTCAAGTTCCTTTCACCGCGATCTTGAAATGAATACATTTCTTTTTGTACGATATCGGTTGTATCCCCTACACCACGTAAAAATAATTCCGTATGCTCAAAAATCGGTGTGCGGATTTCTTTATATTGGTAACGGTGACAAATCTCACGCGCTGTGTTCTCGATATACTGCCAAATTTCCGTTTGGCCAGGCAATAAATCCTGGGTACCTCTAGGAATCTGAATAGACATTTGTGTTTCCTCCTTTAAAGCAAGACGCCCTTTCTGATACGGCGCTATACTGATTTTTTCCAAACAAAAAACTCCCGCCCCTTGTAACTTATCCGTTACAAGGGACGAGAGTTTGGATATCCCGTGGTGCCACCCTAGTTGAAGCACAAAAAAAAGTGCCCCCGCTCAAAAACAGTTAACGCCTGTTTTACGTCCATCTCCTATTAAGTAAATCCGTTCGGAGTGAAGCCTACGGAGGGTTCTTTCATTAAGTCATCATGTGGAATGCTTTCAGCCTCGGCATTTCCTCTCTTTTCATGTGTTTCTTAATTACTCTTCTCCATCATTGGTTATTGCAGTAATGAGTCTGATATTTTATAATCATACGGACGTTAACATCAAATGTCAAGGCAGACTGAGGATTTTGTCGCATTTTATTGGTTCAAACGTTTTTTCAAATTTTTGATCGTCCGGACATTGACCCCGAATTCGGATGCCAATTCAACAAGGTTTGCGCTTTGTTCCTTTTGAATGAAATCGTGAAAATCGACGCCCAGTACTTGATTGCCTCCGCTTAAGCTCGTTTGATCTTTTTCGCTGAATTTCATGTGGTTTCCCTCCTTGAGTTATATAAGCTCTATTCTTTCCTAAAAAAAATGTTTTTTGCACAGGGGAAGAGGGAAATTTTCATTGAACGAGAATAAATACATATAGACATTAAAAGGGAGAGACAACTTATGAAGAAGAAATCGGGTTTATTCGGCCTGACACTGATGCTGATATTCTCAGCGATTTTCCCCGTCAATCACGCTTTTGGAAAAGATGAAGGGGAAAATATCGTGACGACCCAAGTGGTCAATGTCCGTGAAGGTGCAGGCCTCAGTTTCCCTATCGTAAAAAAACTGGAAAAAGGGGACTCGTATCCTATTCTGAATGAAGATGGCGACTGGATCGAAATCCGGATTGGCGCCGGCAAAACGGGATGGGTTGCCAATTGGTTAGTGGAGAAACAAACGGGGTCCGATACCAACCAGGTCAAAAAGGAATCCGGACAAGGCATGATAACAGGCAGCTCCGTCCGCGTCCGTACAGGTCCCGGCACTACATTTCAAACGGTTGGATCCTTAAGTAAAGGAACGGCTGTTGACATCATTGAAAAGAATGAAAATTGGATAAAGGTCAAAAAGGCGGATATCGAAGGCTGGGTCTCATCTGACTTCTTAAAGCTTCCCGCCTCATCAGGAAATGCAGCGAAGAAAGATTCAACTAAGGAAAAAGAAACGAATCAATCCGTAAAAACCGGTGTAACATTGGTGGACCGGCTCAATGTCCGTTCGGAACCATCGACAAGCAGTGCCTCGCTCGGAAAGCTGAATAAAAATACGTCAGTGACCGTTTACAGGGTTGAAAATGAATGGGCTGAAATTGATTTCCAAGGAGTCCGCGGTTGGGTAGCTGAACCTTACATACAAGTAAGCGAAGATAAAGATGATATGAAAAATGAAACGGCAGGCGCCACTGCAAGGGTGACCGCTGCGGGATTAAATGTCAGGAAAGAAGCCTCTCTCTCAAGCAAGGTCATCGGTTCGGTGAACAAGGATGAGACTTACGCCGTGCTGCAAACAAAGGGTAATATGACACAGATAAAGCTCTCCGGTTCAAAAAAGGGCTGGGTCGTGAATTGGTACCTGGAAAAAGAGAATGTTGAAAAAACGGCGAAGGAAAAAAAGGTTGATGTAAAAGGAAACAAGATTACCATCATTCATGATGGTACGATCCTTAGGAGTGAGCCTGATGGCAACTCAGAGATTGTAAAGCAGGCCAATGCAGGTGAAACGTTCTCCGCATCAGGTATGGAAGGCGACTGGTATTCCATTAAACTTAAGGGCGGAAAAACAGCTTATGTGGCCGGATGGATCGTTACGATCGAAGGGAATCCCGAGCAGATCCAACGGCCTGGCGTTGAGAAATACTTAAAGGATAAAACCATTGTGATCGATCCCGGACATGGCGGAAGGGATAGCGGTACAATCGGCGTCGGTGGAACACTTGAAAAAAACCTGACGACTCGAACGGCAGAATTGCTGCGGGACAAACTTCAGGCGGCAGGAGCTAAAGTGATCCTGACCAGAAGCGGAAATACTTATGTTCCACTCCCTTCCCGGGTCAGCACTTCACATATACATAACGCGGATGCTTTCATCAGCCTCCATTATGATAGCACCAAGGACCAGATCACCAGCGGGATAACAACATACTACTATCATGACTATCAGCGTGAATTGGCGGCTACACTGGCCAATTCACTCGGTTCTACCATGCAGGTGCCCAATCGTGGAACACGTTACGGGAATTTTCATGTTATCCGTGAAAATAAACGGGTAGCTACACTCATTGAACTAGGTTATTTAAGTAATCCAGTGGAAGAATTGACGTTAACATCAAATGAGTATCAAGAAAAAATCACATCAGCCATCTATAATGGATTGGCGCGGTATTTTAAATAAAAAGAAGAAAAGCCAGCTTCGCATCAAAGCTGGCTTTTCTTCTCTTACCCAAAAAAAATAACCTACCGCAGCAGGTTATTTTTTGCTTTCAAGTATTAATGTAACGGGACCGTCATTAGTAAGCTGAACATCCATCATGGCACCGAATTGACCTGTTTCCGTATGGACGCCTTTCTTGCGGAGTTCCTCGTTAAATGCTTCATATAATTCATTCGCCTCTTCAGGACGGGCGGCGTCCATGAAGTTGGGTCGACGGCCTTTACGGCAATCGCCGTATAAGGTGAATTGTGAAACTGATAAAATCGAACCTCCCACATCCAATAGTGAATGGTTCATCTTTTCATTTTCATCTTCAAATATTCTTAGATTGACAATCTTATCGGCCAAATAGGCGGCGTCATCGATGGTATCCCCATGGGTGATACCAACCAACAGGACGAGACCGCTGTCGATTTGCCCGATTATTTGGTCTGCGACAACGACTTTTGCCGCTTTGGAACGTTGTAAAACAACACGCATGGCAATAAAAACTCCTTAGTTCATTATCCTTCTGACGGAATAAACATCTGAAATTTGTTTTATGCGGTCGACGACCTTTTGTAAATGGGCAATGTTATGAATATAAATCGACATGTGAATGGTCGCCACCTTATTCCTGTCGGATTTACCCGAGACCGCTGAAATGTTGGTCTTGGTTTCATTGACGGCTTGCAGCACTTCGTTTAATAAGCCGCGACGGTCATAGCCGCTGATTTCAATTTCAACGATGTATTCCTTGCGTTCGTTAATCGTACTTTCCCATTCAACCGGTACGAGGCGATGATCGGCATCCCCGCTATCCAGGTTCGGGCAATCTTGTCTATGAACTGAAACTCCACGGCCTTTGGTTATATAACCAACGATTTCGTCCCCTGGAACTGGGTTGCAACAGCGTGATAAACGGATAAGCAGGTTATCAATCCCCGGTACCTGTACGCCTGAGTCACGTTTTTTAGATGTATTGGAGAAGGTTTTCAGATCGGCTACCGCTTCAGAAATATCTGCTTCTTGCTCGACCATCTTCTGCTTACGCCATTTTTCGGTAAGGCGGTTAGCTACCTGAAGGGCTGTTATTCCGTTATATCCGACTGCTGCATACATATCCTCTTCATTCAGGAAGTTGAATTTATCCGCAACACGCCTGATATTCTCGGCAGCCAGGATTTCCTTCAGGTCGAACTCCATATCCTTGATTTCCTTTTCAACAAGCTCTTTGCCTTTTTCGATATTTTCTTCCCGGCGCTGCTTCTTGAAAAATTGGCGGATTTTATTTTTCGCTTGAGATGTTTGCGTTAGCTTAAGCCAATCCTGACTTGGACCATATGAATGCTTCGAGGTTAAGATTTCTATGATGTCGCCAGTTTTCAGTTTATAATCCAGCGGTACCATTTTCCCGTTCACTTTGGCACCAATCGTTTTATTTCCGATTTCCGAGTGAATCCGGTAAGCGAAATCAATCGGGTTGGATCCTGATGGCAGTTCGATGACATCGCCTTTTGGAGTGAAAATGAATACCATATCAGAAAAAAGATCTATTTTAAGGGATTCCATGAATTCCTCGGCATTAGTCGCATCATCCTGGAATTCAAGAATTTCCCGGAACCATGTCAATTTTTCTTCCAGTGAAGGCTGTTCACCAACATCTTTTCCCTCTTTATAAGCCCAGTGCGCGGCAACCCCGAACTCGGCAATGCGATGCATATCGGAAGTACGGATCTGCACTTCCAGCGGATCGCCTTTCGGTCCGATCACCGTCGTATGGAGCGATTGATACATATTCGGCTTCGGCATCGCGATATAGTCTTTGAATCGGCCAGGCATCGGCTTCCAGCATGTATGGATGATCCCTAAAACGGCATAGCAATCTTTTATGCTGTTGACGACGATCCGAACTGCAAGCAAATCATAAATTTCGCTGAACTGTTTATTCTGCAAAGCCATTTTGCGATAAATGCTGTATATATGTTTCGGCCTGCCGGATAGGTCAGCCTTAATGTTGACTTCCTCAACGTTTTTACGCACTTCATCAATGACTTCTTCCAGATAGTTTTCACGTTCTGCACGTTTCTTCTTCATCAGGTTGACGATTCGGTAATACTGCTGAGGATTCAAATACCTTAGTGCAGTATCTTCCAGTTCCCATTTAATCGTGCTGATACCAAGACGATGGGCAAGCGGTGCGAAGATTTCCAACGTCTCGTTCGAAATCCTTCTCTGCTTTTCCTGCGGCAGATGCTTCAATGTCCGCATATTATGCAGTCTGTCCGCTAGCTTGATCAAGATAACCCGTATATCCTGGGCCATCGCCACGAACATTTTCCGATGGTTTTCCGCCTGTTGCTCTTGCTGTGATTTGTATTTGATTTTCCCTAACTTGGTCACGCCATCCACAAGCATGGCGACTTCAGGACTGAAATTTTCTTCAATATCCTTCAAAGTGATCTCCGTGTCTTCAACAACATCATGTAAAAAACCTGCCGCAATGGTTGCAGGGTCCATTTCAAGATCAGCCAGAATGCCCGCCACTTGAATCGGATGAATAATATACGGCTCTCCCGATTTACGGAATTGTTCTCGGTGAGCATACTCTGCATACTTAAACGCTCTATAGATAAATTCAGCTTCTTCCGGCTGAAGATATAAGCTGGCCCGTTCCACAACCTGCTCGGCAGTCAATATTTGATCATTAGCCATTTAATCACCTTAACCCCACTTTAACTGCCACCGGATATGATCCGGATTGAGTATGATTGGTAGCACTTCCCTTTATTCTGCAAAACGTGACAAATTTTGCGAAAAAAAATAAATCCGCTTAAACGGATAAAAGTGCAAATAAACTTATTAGCAGAAAAACTCTTTATTATTACTATTATCGAAAAAAAAGGCAAGGATGTAAAGAGTTAAACGAGTATTTTATTAAGAATAGTGCATTTTTTCACTGGAAATTCGACAAAATCCAGCTAAAATGAGTAAAAACAGAAAAAGAGCACCCTGTTAAGAGTGCTCTCGTTTATTAAAAGCTCATTAATGTCAAGACATCATAGCCGTCTAATTTATCTTTACCATCCAAGTCGGTCAATTCAATAAGGAATGCAATCCCGGCTACAATTCCGCCAAGCTGTTCAACCAATTTGATCGTCGCTTCGATTGTTCCCCCGGTAGCAAGCAAATCATCCGTGATCAAGATACGCTGTCCCGGTTTAATGGCATCTTTATGGATTGTCAATACATCCTTGCCATATTCTAAACCATATTCGACCTTTATCGTTTCACGTGGAAGTTTTCCTTCTTTTCTCACTGGCGCAAAGCCCACTTCCAATGAGTATGCGACTGGACATCCGATAATGAATCCGCGTGCTTCCGGCCCTACCACCAAGTCGATATTTTTATCGCGTGCGTACTCGACGATTTGGTCTGTTGCGTATTTATAAGCTGCGCCGTTATCCATTAATGTTGTAATATCTTTGAAGACAATACCCGGTTTTGGCCAGTCTTGCACAATTGTTACATATTGCTTTAAATCCATTGCTTTGTTTCCTCCTCAAGGTCTGTTGCCTCATGAACTAAATAATGATTGAACCAATCGAATAATTGCTGATAGGAAGAATAAACAAGCTCTTGTTCAAGCTCAAATTGCTCTTTCTTTCTTGTATACGATTCAGATTCACTGAGATCGCGTTTTTTCGCATTGGTTGTAAGCATAATTAACCCATTCTCTATTGTAACAAAATCAAGCTCAAAAAACACCTTAGAAATGAAATCCACAGTATCTCTTGACCAGCCGCGATATTTGGCCAGGTCATCACCATATCTTTTCACGTCCAGCGGACCCTTTTTGGCAAGGAAGGCATAGAACCATTTAAAATGATCCCTTGTTGGCATCGTACTTAAGAAATGGTCCTGTTCATGGGAAAAGTGAGCGTAGATACGCGAAGGGTTCTTATTGGCAATCACCCGTTTCAAATATTCCCTGGACGGCGGCATGTCCATAAATGCCAAATGACCTTCGAAGCAGTCGAGCTGCTCTGCATCCAGTTCATTCTTGATATGAACAAGATCTGGATGGTTTTGCAAAAATGGGTATCTGCGATAAATATCTTCCGAGAAAATGACGATCTTCCGGTTTTGTACGGGAATGTCGGCAAGCCACTTCTCTGCCTGTCCCTTGCCGCGGTAATCGAATAACTGCCAATGGTTTACCGAGACATCCTGGACAAAGATCTGGGGCTTTTTCATATTATTCCACTCATTGATGGAAAGCTCACCAATAACCGAGACTTCAGCGTGCGGAGCTATTTCATCGACAAAATGACCGAGACCGAAGCCCACGCCGTCAAGTTTGTGATTTTCACCATCTTCCAGCTGGACCTTCAAGTGATTTTGGTTGGCACCAATTTTGCGGACACTTGAAAGCTGGACGGAATCTATCAATATCTTCGGCTTAGGATTCGTAACCCCAAATGGCGCCAGCAAGCTCATTTCCTGAATCGTTTGAATGGAAACTTCAGCTAAAGTCGTTGCCCCGTCCAAGTTTGTAATGGGTGTGAAGTCCTCTTCGTTCAGTTGTTCCTTCGCAATCAAGTTCATGCGGTCCCTGAGCTCCTGAACATCTTCAATTTTCAAGGTCATTCCAGCAGCCATCGGATGTCCACCGAAATGAGGCAGTATTTCACGGCAGGCGGAAAGACTTTGAAATAGATCGAAACCGGCGATGCTCCGAGCAGAACCTTTAGCTAATCCCTTTTCCCGGTCATAGCTCAATACAATCGTGGGCCGGTAAAAGCGTTCAACAAGTTTAGAGGCCACAATCCCCACAACTCCGGCGTTCCAGCCTTCCCTGCCGATGATGAGCACTCCATTGGACTCTGGCGGGTAGTTCTCCTCGACTTCAGCAATCGCTTCTTCCGCCATTGCCGCAACCATTTCCTGTCGCTCTTTATTGATATCATTGATTTCATTGGCAAGTTCCGTCGCTTCTTCCAGACTTTGTGACATCAATAAATCGACAGCGGGATCGGCATCTCCAAGGCGCCCGACAGCATTGATCCGCGGTGCCATCGCAAAGCCGATCGATTCTTCATTCAATGCTTCCTGCTGAACATTCGCCACTTTCATTAAGGCAACAAGTCCCGGGCGGCGCGTCAAACGTAACTGCTCGATGCCTTTCGCAGCAATGATGCGGTTTTCCCCTTGTAAAGGCACTAAATCCGCTATCGTGCCGATTGCCGCTATCTCAAGCAAATCCTCAGGCAATTCCCCAAGCAAGGCGTGTGCCAGCTTAAATGCGACCCCTACTCCGGCAAGCTCTTTAAATGGATAGGAACTGTCCTCAAGTTTAGGATGGATGATTGCCAATGCCTCAGGCAGTTCCGGTCCCGGTTCATGGTGGTCGGTCAAAATATAATCCATGCCAAGCTCGCCGGCAAGTTTCGCTTCATCGACTGCAGAAATTCCGGTATCGACGGTTAATAATACCTTCACCCCTTGCTCGGCTGCAAGGCGGAATGCCATCGGATTCGGACCATATCCTTCTGTAAACCGATTCGGGATATAAAAGTCAACATCGGCCCCCAATCTCGTCAGCGCCGTCATCATCACTGTCGTCGATGTCACGCCATCCGCATCATAATCACCGAATATACGTATTTTTTCTCCATTTTGAATCGCTTCTCTTATTCTATATACTGCTTTATCCATATCCTTCAATAAAAATGGATCATGAAAAGTTTGATTTTTTACAAATAAAAATGATCGGGCACTTTCAATCGTATCCAGGCCTCGATTCACAAGCAGGGCTGCAACCAAAGGTGTGATATGAAGCTCTTCAGCTAGTACAGCAACTTTGTTTTCATCGGCAGTTCGTAAGTTCCACCGGGTTTTTGGCTTTAACATTTATTCACCCCTCAACTTACTCATTATACAAAACGAATATACCAGTTTCAATTTTATTTTAAACTCATAATTGGCTGTAATTCCCTGTTCGATAAGCTTAGTTCAACAAAAAGGAGGCTGGCAATCATGCCAGCCCCCTCTCACATATTAAACTTGTCCTTCAAGACTTTGTTTCTTTTCTTTCGCTGTATTCAGCGGACCTTTCTTCTTCAATTCCCTGATTTTCAAATCAAGCCAGAATTGGGAAGCGATCAATAGCGATGAATACACGCCGCATATTAACCCGATAAACAGGGCAATGGAGAAGTTACGGATAGCTTCACTGCCGAAGATCATCAACGCGATGACCGTGATGAGAACGGTCAGAACCGTGTTAATGGATCTCGTCAAAGTTTGCCTGATACTGATGTTCACAATGTTCTCAAGTTCTTCGGCGGTTTTGATTTTACGGCTGAAGCGCAGGTTTTCACGAATACGGTCAAAGGTTACGATCGTATCATTGATCGAATAACCGACGATCGTCAGAACCGCAGCAATGAAGGTGATATCCACTTCGAGCCGGAGCAAGCTAAAAATCGTGATGATGAAGAAGGCATCATGTATGAGCGCGACCACGGCAGGTACGGCCATTCGCCATTCAAATCGTATCGATACATACAATATGATTCCGATTGATGCGATCGCTAACGCAAACATGGCATTTTTCGCAAGCTCTTTTCCTACAGTCGGTGATACGGTGCTGACATTCGGTTCCGCTCCGTAATCCTTCTTGAAATGGTCCTTCAATTCAGCGATTTCCTGTTTATCGAGGACACCGACTGTCCGCACGACAGCATTTTTATTGTCTTTTCCAGCGAGCCTGACATCCTTGATATCATCCGCGTCAATACCGACCTTTTCCATTTCGGTTTCGACTTGCTGAGTCGTCAAGACGTCTTTGGACGCAATCTCGATTCGGGTACCGCTCGTGAAATCAATCCCAAGATTCAATCTGAAGACGAGCAGGAAAATGATCCCGATAATGGTGACACCGATTGAAATGCCATAAAAAACTTTCCGATGTTTGACGAAATCGATTTTATCAAAGCGTGTTGGCAATGACATTAAATCCATTTTCTCGGATATATCGTGAATGTATTTCTTCTTCACGCCAAACCACGATGCACGTTTGTCCAGGAACCCGCTATTCACCCACAGGCTCATGAAGAGGCGTGTACCATAGACGGCTGTAATGAAACTCATTAAAATCGAAATGATTAAAGTGGTGGCAAACCCTTTAACCGAGCTTGTTCCATAATAGAACAGAACAGCCGCAGCCAGCAGGGTCGTTAAGTTGGCATCCGTGATTGTAGCAAGTGAATTCTTGGTACCTTCTTTATAAGCGGCTTTAACCGATCTGCCAAGTTTCAATTCATCCCTGATTCGCTCATAGGTTATGATATTGGCGTCGACGGCCATCCCGACCCCGAGTACCAATGCTGCAATACCAGGCAGCGTAAGGACCGCATTCATCCAATCAAACACTAAAAGCGTCAAGAAAAGATATATGCTTAAAGTGACGACTGCAATGAATCCCGGGAAGCGGTAATACACAAGCATGAAGATAAAAACAAGTGCAATTCCGATGATTCCTGCAAAAATAGTATCATGCAGTGCACCTGCACCGAACTGGGCACCTACAGAAGTGGAATACTTTTCTTTTAAATCTACAGGCAAAGCACCTGCATTAAGAAGGGCTGCAAGCTCTTTCGCTTCTTCCACCGTGAATTGACCGGTAATATACACCTTCTTCGTATTGAAAACTTCACTGACAGCCGGAGCGGATATCATATTGTCCTGTGAGGCTGTATCCTTAATGGAATCTTTTCCTTCCTCGAAATCCAACCAGATTGCAAGTACATTAGTCGGACTTTGCATCGAGGATATTTTTTGAGTGATGTCCTTAAATTTATTTACGTCTTTCAATGTGACTTCGACAACCGGTTTATTATCTTGGAACGTTTGTTTCGCGCCGCCTTCTTTAAGGTCGGCACCGGTCATCATTTCCTTATCGTTGTAGTCACGGAAAGATAACTTAGCTTGTGTCGAGAGGATTTCGCGAGCGTTGTTTTGGTCTTTGACTCCAGCCAATTGAACGCGGATCCGGTCTTTCCCTTCGATTTGAATGTTAGGTTCGCTAACGCCCAAAACATTGACACGCCGCTCAAGCGAGCTTACTGTAGCCCGTAAAACATCCGGGGTGATCTTTTCCCCAGACAGCGGTTTTACTTCATATAACACTTCAAAACCGCCTTGAAGATCAAGACCCAGCTTGATATCCTTTAGGATTCCTTTTGAAGTCGTCCCCATCGCTGCGAAAATCAATAGTGCGATTAGAAAAAACGCAACGATTCTGCTTCTTTTTACCATTATGTAGTAGGCCCCTTTCTATAATACGCCTGTTCCTGAAGTTAAAAAAACTGTCATTTTTAGTTTATATGATAACTGCATACCCTTTGCTTCTTGAGAAAAAGGACACAGCTTCCCTGCTTTTTCCAAAAAAAGCATAACCATATCTATTATGAGTCATATACAAACAGCTGTCAATTTAAGTATATCTTTGTGTTTATTCTTTAAAAAGTTCCTTCAGTTCTTCTTCAGAAAGCGGCTCTAATAGGTTTGGTGATTTATATGCTTCAACCATTTGGAAGGTCATGAACTGGTTACTCGAAAATGTCACGATATCTGCGACAAGTTCATGAAGGTGAATGTTTTCCTGCGGACGCTTCCATTTATTTTTGGTTAAAGTTCCCCAAATGTCTTCCTCCGTTACGGCATTCAATCCGACCATTTGGAATTCCTCACGCTTGCTCTTCAAAAATGGACGTACCTTTAGATAATACCTTTGATAGGGATGATTCTTTTTTGCCATCACTTTGCCTCCAGTAAAAATGATTCTCAAATAAATGCGCATTTTCTTAGAAGGATTTCGATCATTTGTTAGAACGCAAACAAACACTTTTGTCATGCTTTGTCCAAGTACAAGCATATAGATAATTGTATAGCATAACAGCTTTTTTGAGAAGGCAGGGAGGGAGTTCAATGTCCAAATTTTTAAAAGGGACGCTGATATTATTAATCGCAAGCCTCATTACAAGAGTTCTTGGTTTCATTAACCGCATTGTCATCGCCCGCTTCATCGGCGAAGAAGGCGTTGGTTTATATATGATGGCTTTACCGACCCTCTTTCTCGTCGTGAACATAACCCAGTTAGGCCTGCCAATTGCCATTTCGAAATACGTGGCTGAGGCTAATGCCAGAGGGGATGAGCGGAAAATCAAGAAAATCCTTGTCGTCTCTTTGGCCTGCACCTTTACTCTTTCGATGATTTTCACTCCTGCGATGCTGGTTTTTGCGCCGGTTCTCTCAGAATACCTTTTCACTGATGAACGGACATTATGGCCGCTCATGGCGATTGCCCCGATCGTACCGATCATCGCCATTTCATCCGTACTGCGCGGTTATTTCCAAGGCAAGCAAAATATGAAGCCCTTCGCTTTCTCACAAGTTATCGAACAGGTGGCCAGAATCACTTTCATAGCCGTCCTGACGAAGGCTTTTTTGCCATATGGAATTGAATATGCAGCAGCCGGGGCGATGTTAGCTTCAATCATCGGTGAGCTTGTATCTCTCTTCTACTTATTGACCAGCTTTAAACTAAAGAAACATTTTAAGTTCCGGAAAGGTTTCTTCAAGAATGTCAAATCCGGAAAAGGAACGTTCACTGAATTGATGGGGATCGCCCTGCCTTCAACTGGGAGCAGGATGATAGGATCCATCTCGTGGTTTTTCGAACCGATAGTGGTCGCTCAGAGTTTGGCTATTGCCGGAGTCACCGCGGCCGCAGCCACCAGTCAATACGGTGAGCTGACAGGGTACGCACTGCCATTGCTCATGCTTCCCTCTTTCGTTACATCATCACTGGCGACGGCACTTGTCCCGGCAGTGAGTGAAGCCCGGACGACCGGAAACTTTTTACTCGTTGAACACAGGCTTCAGCAGGCCCTGAAAATCACCTTTATCACAGGCTGTTTAGCTATCGTCATTCTGTTCATCTTTGCCGAACCGATTTTACAAGTCATGTATGGCTCTTCGCATGCTGCTGTTTTCATTAAATTCCTGGCACCTTTTTTCATCCTTTATTACTTTCAATATCCGCTGCAATCTATGCTGCAAGCACTGGATCTTGCAAAGGCCGCAATGTTCAACAGCCTGGCTGGGAACATCCTTAAAATCGGTGTGATCTGGCTGCTGGCGTCAAAGGAAAGTTTCGGGATCATGGGTGCCGCAATCGGGATAGCTGTCGGTACGATGCTCGTTACCTTCCTGCATTTTTCAACCGTGCTGAAGGTCGTCCCTTTCACGCTTCATTTCCGCAGCTATATTTCAGCTCTGGTCCTTGCTTTAATTTCAGGATGGGGCGGTTATTATCTTTATCAATTCCCGCTTTCCTCACTGCCACTTGGCACAAGGCTTATTTTTTCCGTGACGGTCGTTATCATGCTATTCACATTTTTCCTGCTCATGACCGGCAGCATAAAAAAGGCGGATCTGATCAGGATTCCTGTAGTGGGCGGCTTTTTATCAAAATTCGCTTGGAAATAAAATGAACCGAAGCATTAAAAGGCTTCGGTCATTTCTTCGTTTCATTTTTATCGATATAAAATTGGCCATCTATGTACCCACAAATCGAAATCTCTTTAATCTTCGTTTCTCCCAGCTTTTTCAACTGGTGCCGGAGCCAAAAATGATTTTTGCCAATTCTATCGAGATTCCTCTCCTGTATCTCCCCGTCAATTATAAGGGGATAAGGTGTTTCCTTCGTTTTAGACCTTTTGCCTTTGGTATTCTTGATGATCGAAAGCTTCCCGGTAGATTCGAGGATTGCGAATTGCACCTCATTTAAATCATTAATTCCCTGTTCTCGCAGCTGGGTCAATAAATCATCGAAAGTATATCGTTGCTTACGCATCGCTTTTTCATCTATTTTCCCTTGATTGATGATGATCTGCGGCGTACCGTCCACGATGTTTCGAAATCTAATGCTTTTCAATGAAATGAAAGCCAATATTATTTGGATGAAAGCAAGAACGAACATCGGAATGATTTGCCTGAAAAATGGTCTATCCAAATCTTCAAAGGATAGAACGGCAATGTCCCCTATCATGATGGATACCACTAAATCAAGAATGCTCAATTCCCCAACTTCCCGCTTACCCATCATTCGAAAAAGGATTAAGATGACTAGATAGATCACTGTTGTTCTAAAAATAATAGCCAGGATATCCACTTCAATACCACATCCTTCATCCATAGCATGGCTTGGGAACTGAAAAATTACTCCATATTCTTTTCTAATTTTGCGGGAAGCTTCTTAAACCTGGTCTAAAGGTTCGATATCGGGAATATGCTTGTACAAACACATAAACAGGCTATACGTATCAGCCTTTCAAAAAGGAGGAATACCCATCGAAACTAAAAAAATGAGTGTCGCCGTAATTTATGGCGTAGGCTCCATCTTTGCCATAGCGATGATTGCTAGTTTAATCGTTTCCATCCTTCTTCGTTTTACTTCACTGACGGAATCATCCCTGACATACGTGATCATGATCGTGTCCTTTTTATCGCTGTTCATTGGCGGATTCATTTCAGGAGGCAAAGGGAAAAAGCAAGGACTATTCTTGGGCGGAAGCACTGGGCTGCTTTATCTGTTGGTCGTGTTCCTTTTTCAATATTTAGGTCACGATGCACTTTTCACCATCAAGCAATGGATATACTATGGCTGTTTCGTGATTACGGCCATGATGGGCGGCGTACTTGGGGTCAACATGAGTTCGGACTCCCGCACCGATTAAAAAACACAGCAAAAAAACCGGGCACATGGCCCGGTTTTTTCGTTTGTCTTATAGAGTTGCTTCTTTATTCGGTGCGCTTTCCGTAATTTCACGGATTGCAGCACGGTCAAAAGTTAGTTTTGTACCGTCTGGTGATTTAATGACGATTTGCAGTTCATCGATTGCATCGATTGTTCCGTGCATGCCGCCGATAGTAGCAACTTTATCACCTTTTTTCAAACTGCTTTGCATGTTTCGCGTAGCCTTTTGGCGTTTTTGCTGCGGGCGGATCAATAAGAAATAGAACAATACGAACATTAAAATCAACGGAAGTATTTGTGTTAAAGAACCCATTTTGTATATTCACTCCTTTCGTTCATTAAAATATGTATGGAATTAGAAGTTTCTCGCATTTGGTTCATTGAAACCATACTGCTCAAAAAACTCTTCCCTAAAGTCTCCAAGGCGATCTTCTCGAATAGCTTGTCTGACCTGTTCCATCAAGTTTAACAGAAAATGAAGATTATGGTAAGTCGTAAGACGAATCCCAAAGGTTTCTTCACATTTAATCAAATGGCGGATATATGCCCGGCTATAATTCTTGCAAACATGACAATCGCAATTTTCATCGATTGGACCGAAATCGCGTGCATACTTCGCATTTTTCACAACCAGCCGCCCATTGCTCGTCATGAGCGTACCATTACGCGCAATTCGCGTCGGCAGTACACAGTCAAACATATCGATACCGCGGAGTGCACCATCGATCAATGAGTCCGGTGAACCGACCCCCATAAGGTAACGCGGTTTGTCAGTTGGCAAAAGCGGACTTGTAAACTCAAGGACGCGGTTCATGATATCCTTCGGCTCCCCTACGGATAGTCCTCCAATAGCATAACCCGGGAAGTCAAGGGAGACAAGGTCTTTTGCACTTTGTTTGCGAAGATTTTCAAACTCCCCGCCTTGAACGATTCCGAACAGCCCTTGGTCATTTGGGCGCTCATGTGCATTCAAACAGCGTTCCGCCCAGCGCGATGTCCGTTCTACCGACTTCTTCATATACTCTTCAGTCGCCGGAAATGGCGGACATTCATCAAATGCCATCATAATATCCGAGCCAAGCGCATTTTGTATTTCCATCGCTTTTTCCGGAGATAAAAATAATTTATCGCCATTCAGGTGGTTCCTGAAATGCACGCCCTCTTCTTCAATTTTGCGGAACTCGCTCAAACTGAAGACTTGAAAGCCGCCTGAGTCGGTCAAAATCGCCCGATCCCAGTTCATGAACTTATGCAATCCGCCAGCTTCCTTGATGATTTCATGCCCCGGACGCAGCCATAGGTGGTACGTATTGCTCAGGATGATGCCTGCCCCCATTTGTTTCAAATCTTCCGGGGACATCGTTTTGACAGTAGCCATCGTTCCAACCGGCATAAATGCCGGCGTTTCAAAAGAACCATGCGGCGTATGGACCCGGCCTAGCCGTGCCCCTGTCTGTTTACATGTTTTGATTAACTCATATCGTATTGCAGTCAACGCAATAACTCCCTTCAAGAGCTTCTCACTCTTATATTACTTAATTAACATTGCATCTCCAAAACTAAAGAACCTGTATTTTTCTTCCACAGCCGTTTCATAGGCATGAAGGACATGCTCCCTGCCTGCAAGTGCAGAAATAAGCATGATTAAAGTCGATTTGGGCAAATGGAAGTTCGTTATCATCGCATCGATCCCTTTGAACTCATAACCAGGATAAATGAAGATGCTCGTCCAGCCATTCTCTTCCTTGAAAACCCCATCATTGCGGGACGCAATCGTTTCCAATGTCCTTGTGGACGTTGTGCCGACCGTAATGATTTTCCCGCCTTTATCTTTCACATCATTCAGTAATCTGGCTGTGCCTTCCGTCATTTGATAAAATTCCGAATGCATTTCGTGGCTGTCAATATCGTCGACACTTACTGGACGGAATGTACCAAGCCCGACATGCAGCGTGATGAAGGCGATGTGGACACCCATCCCTTTAAGTTTCTCAAGCAAATCCTCCGTAAAATGCAGGCCAGCGGTAGGTGCCGCTGCAGATCCCCGTTCACGCGCATATACCGTTTGATAGCGGTCCTGGTCGTCGAGCTGTTCCTTGATGTATGGAGGTAACGGCATTTCGCCAAGCTTCTCCAGTATTTCATAAAATATGCCATCATATTTAAATTCAAGGATTCGGCCGCCATGCTCGAGCACGCCTGTACAGACGGCACTCAGCTTACCATCGCCAAAAACGATTGTCGAGCCTACTTTAATCCGTTTGGCCGGCTTCACAAGCGTTTCCCATACATCATCATGCTCTTGCTTAAGCAGCAATACTTCGATTTTTGCACCAGTTCCTTCTTTACTGCCGTATAGTCGGGCCGGAAGCACCTTCGTATCATTCAACACCAGGCAATCTCCCGGTTTGATATATTCCGTGATATGGCTGAATACATCATGCTGGAGCTTACCGGTTTCTTTGTCCAGCACCATCAATCTGCTGGCTTCCCTATCTTCCAAAGGAACTTGGGCAATTAGTTCCTCTGGTAAATGAAAATCAAACATATCCAATTTCATCTGTTCCACTTCCTTACGTGTCTATCAAGCTGTAATCATTATTTAAAACGGCCGATCAAATAAAAAATGGCGGACAACACAACACTGACGATGATTGATGTAACGATAGGAAAGTAAAACGTCGTATTCCCCTTTTTCAGAAAAATATCTCCCGGCAGCCTGCCGAGATGAATATATTTCATCGCAAATCCAATCACGAATATAATTACACCCAGAATCATAACCATCTTTGGTATATTCATCATTCAGGCATCTCCATGCCGAAATGCTCATAAACTAGCTGTGTTGCCATCCGGCCTCTTGGGGTACGCTGAAGAAAACCGACTTGTAACAGATATGGTTCATACACATCTTCGATCGTATGTGCCTCTTCGCCAATCGTTGCCGCAATCGTTTCCAGACCCACTGGTCCGCCACGGAATTTTTCAATGATCCCTTTAAGTAATTTATGGTCAATATGATCGAGTCCTAAACGGTCGACCTGCATTAATTCAAGCGCATAATCGGCAAGCTCGGCCGTTATCGTACCATCGCCGCGCACCTGGGCGAAATCCCGGACCCTCCGTAAAAGCCGATTGGCAATTCTCGGGGTGCCCCTTGACCTTCTTGCAAGCTCGGCTGCTGCTTGATCATCCATCTCCGTATCCATGATTCTTGCTGTACGGATGATGATATCAGTCAAATGGTTTTCCGTATAATATTCAAGACGGCTCAAAACGCCAAAACGGTCCCTGAGCGGTGCAGACAATGAGCCTGCACGCGTCGTGGCCCCTACGAGGGTAAACGGCGGCAAGTCGATCCTGATCGAACGGGCTTCCGGTCCCTTACCGACTACAATATCCAGACAGAAGTCCTCCATAGCCGGATATAGCACTTCTTCAACTACACGTGGAAGACGGTGAATCTCATCGATGAACAATACATCACCTGGTTCAAGTGCACTCAAAATGGCCGCCAGATCTCCCGGCCGCTCAATGGCGGGACCGGAAGTCGTGCGGATATTTACACCCATTTCATTGGCGATGATGACGGCAAGAGTCGTCTTTCCAAGACCAGGCGGTCCATATAAAAGTACATGATCGAGCGTTTCTTCACGCATCCTTGCCGCTTCGATGTATACACTTAAATTCGCTTTCACTTTATCCTGTCCGATATATTGCTTTAAGTTTTGCGGCCGCAGGCTTTGTTCAAAGGACAGTTCGTTCAAATCGGCTTCCTGATTGAATATTCTCTCCTCCATTGCGCCACTCCTTATCTTAACATCATTTGCAATGCTTTCTTAATATATTGCTCGGTCGTCATATCTTCAGCCTGCAATTTCTTGGCAACCTTTTGGATTTCCTTTTCAGAATAACCAAGAGCCTTCAATGCAAGAATGGCTTCATCCAATTCCTCCGTATAGCCATTTGGACTGAGTGCAGCCGTTACGCCTTCGTTAAACAAGCTTGGAAACGCATCCGGAATAATGTTCTCAAGTTTCCCTTTTAAATCGAGAATCATCTGCCGTGCCGTTTTCTTTCCGACTCCCGGGAATTTCACCAAAAACGATTCATCTTCATTTTCGATCGCCTGTACCACCTGATCAACCTGGCCTGATGCCAATATGGCTAGAGCACCCTTCGGCCCGATTCCCGTTACATTCAATAATTTTGTGAATAACGCCTTTTCTTGACGAGTCTGAAACCCGTATAATGCGGCCATATCCTCACGAACATAATGATACAGGAATACTTGAATTTCTTTCTGGTATTGAGCGGAAAAAATAAAAGGATTCGGTGTCATCACTTGATATCCGATCCCCCCATTTTCCACAACTATGTATTCAGGCCCAATATAATCGACCTTGCCTTTTATATAATCATACAAATTAATTCTCTCCCTGATTTTGCTGTACCTCTCATTTTATCATAAAAAGGGGGTGTTGTTCATTAAAAGTTATTTAGTAGGCGCAAAGACTTTTACAATAAAGGATATCCCGTTTCATTACATTTGAGGTATTATCCCTTCCTACAGTTTGTAGACAAATGGGGTTCTATCTATATTTTAAACAAGGTATTGGAACGGGTGTGCGAGACTCCTGCGGGAAAAGTGCGTCCAGGGGAGACCGCGGCATAAAGGCGCAGAGGGAGGAAAGCGAGTGCCTGGAGTCAACGTTCAAATTGTACAAACCCTAAAAAACTGCAGACAAACCCGATTTTCATCGAGTGTACCTACAGTCTGGAGGATGGGTGTCATCCCATCCTAATTTAACGAATATGGCTCATACTCTTTAATGAGCTGTTTATATTGGTCTTTATTCATGATTGGAATCCCTTTTTGCAGTTCCTCCTGCTTGTATGCTTCAAGTTTACCAACGTCTATTTGGTAGAAAGTATGAATGATCTTGGCATGCTCGGGCCTTCCGATAAAAATGGATAACGTACCATCTTCCCTCATCCCAAGGTAACCATTCGCTTTTAAAAGCGGAGATATGTCATTTTCAATTTTCTTCATGACAATCTGCTCTTCATTTTGATCGACCACTTTCCACCCTTCATATTTTGACCAAAAATCCTCCATCGACCAAATTGTTTCTGTCAATTTCTCTTCACTTAATTCGCCATCCAGATACATACGCTGAAGAATGACCTTCCTTTCAATAGGATCATTTTCCTTTTGAACGGTTTCTTCGGCAAAAACGGTTAAGCAAATTGGCAATATGAAAAGCGTCACGAAAAATTGGATTCTAAGTTGATTAATCAATATATTCACCTCTTAAGGCGTTTACTTTTTATGTAGTTTGACCCCAAATAAGGATTATTAACCAGAAAAAAATCAAAAAGAGCTGACTCCGTATTGGGTCAGCGCACTAATTATTTCAAGTGATTTTCGTGAATGTTAAGGTTATCGAACAAGTCATTGGCATCCAAAATGATCATTTCCCTCGTATCGCCATCCCGAAGATTGTTATCAAGTGTCATCGTCCTGAAATAGACACCTTCATCGGTGGTTACATATAGGGTACGGCCATTGGTAAGGGGTCCGATTTCCGTCTTGATTCTTTCTTTAACATCTTTTGCTTGGCTGTAGTCATCAAGCCGCAAGGCTACCAGCATTTCATCTTTCATGATGATTGTCCTGGCATCGATGACCGGCTCCATTTTATTGGCGATACCATTTACTTTATCGGCAAAAGCACCTTCATAAGAATTATAATAAGATGATTTTGCCTTAAGCGGTTTACTTTCATGTCCATGGTAGTTACGATCACTCTTACTGTACGCATCATCTTTATCGTATAAACCTTGCACCATATTCTCATAATTGATGTTGCGTACCAATGCATCTTTTTTATTGTACCCTGTATCATTGGTGATATTTTCATTTTCCGCTGCATTATTATTAGCACATCCAACCAAACTGACGGCGGCCAATACCGTACAAAGCGGATGTGCCCATTTTATTTTCTGCACCAATAACCCTCCCATTGCAATAGAATGAGCTATATTCCGCTCATAATTAGCATGGGTGTCGAACGGGAAATGTACTCTGTAAGATACGGCCAAAATCCCGTTTTAATTCCTATTAAGGGAAGAAATCCTTTCCGCCAATTTTTCATTCATCTCCATCCGCTCCGAAAAACCTTCCACGGTCATTTTCCAGACCGAATGAAGCTGGGAAGAACTTTTATTAAGACGATTCCATTCACGGAAAATATCGGTAGGATAAGTTAAAGCATATAAAAAGGCCAGGTCTGACTGATACCTTTGCATCTGCGGAACTTCCCACAGTTCGGTGGCCGCATCATCCAAATGAGGCGAAATTCGATTTGCATACTGTAAATAATCAATGCACCTCGGGGCTTTCGCCATTAAGTCAAAATCGATTAAGGTCAAAGTGCCGTCCGCCCTCCGCAAGAAATTATGGTGGGCACAATCACCATGAATGATGACTTTCTTTTCCTTATTCCATAAAGACTGATTTTTATCAAACCCCTCTAGCGACCATTCACCCCATCTAATCCATTCCTTGATAATATCTTCGGAAACATATTGGCGAACATATGAAAAGTTCTTTTTAAATAGTGATAAGCGTTCTTTCCACTTTTTTGATTGATTGAACACAGGAGCGTTAATGGAGATATGTTCCGACACATCATGGAAGCTTTCCAGTAACTGAATGCCCTCTAAGCGGTCCTTATTATTGGAGTATCTGAATTTTTTCTTACTCGGCGGAAAATAGTCCATACTGCCATACCATTTCTCTTTAAATTGAAAGGGCATTAGATTCTGATGAATATAATACGTTTGATGAAATCCCTTTTGTTTTAACAAAGAAGTCAATTCCCTTTGCCGATCCCATTTTTCAAAACTGTCGAATCCTTTAAGGATCATAGGATGACCCTTTTCAAAAGTTAATAAATAGACACTGCTTTGAATATGGTGGACTTTCTTTGGCTTACGATTTAAATAAGAGAGGAGACGAGTGTTAAAGACACTGTCTCCTTGATAATTAGTAGTCATCGCTTTCATCTACATATGTCGGTATCCCAAATGTTTCAGGCGCACGAACGCCCCCGAATTGGCCTGGCTGGCCTCCCATTTGTCCAGGTAACATAGCTTCCGGCTGACCACCAAGCTGACCGCGCATCATGTCTGGCTGACCACCAAATTGTCCCGGCATCATCCCTGGTTGGCCTCCATTTTGGCCGCCCATCATCATGTCCGGCTGACCACCAAATTGTCTCGGCATCATCCCTGGTTGGCCTCCATTTTGGCCGCCCATCATCATGTCCGGCTGACCACCAAATTGTCTCGGCATCATCCCTGGTTGGCCTCCATTTTGGCCGCCCATCATCATGTCCGGCTGACCACCAAATTGTCTCGGCATCATCCCTGGTTGGCCTCCATTTTGGCCGAACATCATACCTGGCTGGCCTCCGTTTTGACCACCCATCATACCTGGCTGACCTGGGTTTTGACCGCCCATCATCATACCTGGCTGACCTGGGTTTTGGCCGCCCATCATCATACCTGGCTGACCTGGGTTTTGGCTGCCCATCATCATACCTGGCTGGCCTGGGTTTTGGCCGCCCATCATACCTGGCTGACCTGGGTTTTGACCGCCCATCATCATACCTGGCTGACTTGGGTTTTGGCCGCCCATCATCATACCTGGCTGACCTGGGTTTTGGCCGCCCATCATCATACCTGGCTGGCCTGGGTTTTGGCCGCCCATCATACCTGGCTGGCCTCCGTTTTGACCACCCATCATACCTGGCTGACCTGGGTTTTGGCCGAACATCATACCTGGCTGACCTGGGTTTTGACCGCCCATCATCATACCTGGCTGGCCTGGGTTTTGGCCGCCCATCATCATACCTGGCTGGCCTGGGTTTTGGCCGCCCATCATCATACCTGACTGGCCTGGGTTTTGGCCGCCCATCATCATACCTGGCTGGCCTGGGTTTTGGCCGCCCATCATCATACCTGGCTGGCCTGGGTTTTGGCCGCCCATCATCATACCTGGCTGGCCTGGGTTTTGGCCGCCCATCATCATACCTGGCTGGCCTGGGTTTTGGCCGCCCATCATCATACCTGGCTGACCTGGGTTTTGGCCGCCCATCATCATACCTGGCTGGCCTGGGTTTTGGCCGCCCATCATCATACCTGGCTGGCCTGGGTTTTGGCCGCCCATCATCATACCTGACTGGCCTGGGTTTTGGCCGCCCATCATCATACCTGGCTGGCCTGGGTTTTGGCCGCCCATCATCATGAATCCATCATATGATTCTTCTGACTCATCTTCATATTGGAATGGCATCTCCATTCCCATCTGAGACTGTTTCGGTGACATCCCTGGGTATGGGGCCTGCTGCTGTGATTGAACGGATTGATATTGGTGATAATCTGGATGGTGATGTGCATTGGCATCCATTTTTTTGTTCCCTTGATACTGCCCCTTCACTTCCGGCCCATAAGTTCCAAGTAACCCCTTATTACAGCCGCAATCCTCCTCATCCTCACCGGCAGTCTGGGAATAATGCTGAGGGTAGTTTTGATTGTATGAAGAAGGCGATTCGCCTGGTGACTCATAATCTTGTTGCATATATGAACCTGCTGCCTGAGCTTGTTGATTCATCCCTCCATAATAATGGTGCGGAACCGGTGCGGAGGCTTGATATGGATAATGTTGCTGGCTTGTTGCATTCATGCTCGCCCCTTGGACGAATCCTTGATCCATCATTTGCATGTCAGGAGATTCCCCCCAAGCATCAGAGCTCTCTTCCATCATTTGATAACCTTGTATTTCCGGAGCCGCCTGATACCCTTGTGCGCCTTGATATGGTGCTTGTTGCATACCTTGCATGTGCATTTGCGCCCATGGTGGCGGCTGAATACAATAACCGCTTCCAGGCAAGATTGGCGTTACTGGAATACAATCATCCACCGGCTCACTATATTCCTGAGCTGGCTGTACAGCTGGCTTTTTCTTCTTTTTGGTTACTGGCTCTTCTTTTTTCTTTGGTAAAGGTGGTGGTGCTGGAGGCTTTTGCACACTCATATTGGTCATGTTGACCATATAATAATTATTGACGTCGATCTCCGGAATCACCGGCATGGGCACTGGCACTTCTTTTGGAACGATTACTTGCTTTTCTTTAATGATTGGCTTTGGCTGAACGATTTTCTGCTCTTTCTTAACTGGCTGTGGAACGATTTTCTGCTCTTTTACTGGTTTTTGAATGATAGGTTGCTCTTTTATCGGCTGTTGAAATTTTGGCTGCTCTTTTACCGGCAGTTGAAATTTCGGCTGTTCTTTTACTGGTTGTTGAAATTTCGGCTGTTCTTTAACAGCCGGTTTTTGCATAATTTGCTGCTCTTTCTTAGGTGCTGACTGAGGCTGGAACTGTTGAGTTTGGGATTCTTTCATTCCCGGCTGAATATTCACGTTTGGTTTACCCGTTTCTTTTATTACAGCTCCGGATGTCCCTGGTATTTTAATTTTCATTCCAGGCATCATCATGTCCGGGTTGCTTAATTGTGCGTTAACTTTTTTAAGTTCTTCAAAACTGACGCCGTATTTTTTGGCGAGTTTCCAAAGTGTATCGCCTTTTTGGACTATATGAATTTTCACGCTGTTAACCCCTCCTGTGCATATGTCCATATATTCTATGAAGCAGTGGGTGAATTGCTATTATTTTTATCATGAAAACATATGCGTGAAAAATGACTTTTATGATTGGATCAATGATTTAGGGACATAGAAGGTACTTTTTTGGAGACGAAATAAATGATGGGACATCTCGTAAAAGGAAATTCACCCCTTTGGATTCCATTCCTGAAACGCTTCTTTCAGGCTTCTGTCTAAACTCAGGGAAATCCGGGTATAAGAAAGTAATGACCTAAGGCTTTGTCTTCAGGTACTTATCTTACATCCCTGGGGGTAATAATAATGAAATGGAAAGGTAGACAGGGCAGCTCGAACGTCGAGGACAAAAGAGGCATGAGCACAAAAGGCATGGCCGGAATCGGCGGAGGGGTCGGATTGGTAATTGTCTTGATCGTGACGCTCCTTGGCGGTAATCCAAGCTTGAATTCCACTGAATCAAACAATGGCGGCTCTTATGTCGAAACTGATGAAGAGAAGGAACTTGCGCAGTTTGTATCTGTCGTCCTTGCAGAAACGGAGCAGGTCTGGACAGAAGAATTCCGTAAAAATGGACTGGAATATAAGGAACCGAACCTTGTCCTGTATTCGGGTAGTGTCGAATCGGCATGCGGGATGGCAGCTTCTTCGGTAGGGCCATTTTATTGTCCGGGTGACATGAAACTATATATTGATCTCAGCTTTTATCAAGAGTTAAAGCAAGAATTCCAGGCACCCGGGGATTTCGCCATGGCCTATGTCATTGCCCACGAAGTCGGACATCACGTTCAGACACTTTTAGGGACAACGGAAAAGGAAATGCCCGATCGTTCAAAGGTCAGCGAGACCGAATACAATAGGTTCTCTGTCCGTCTTGAATTACAGGCCGATTATTTGGCTGGAGTTTGGGCACATCATGTCCAAGGAGAGAATTTGCTTGAAGAAGGCGATCTTGAGGAGGCCTTGAATGCAGCAAGTGGTGTGGGGGATGACCGTATCCAAGAAAGAGCACAAGGGTACGTGGTGCCAGACAGCTTCACGCAGCATGGTACTTCCGAACAGAGGAAACGGTGGTTCAATAAAGGATTTAAATCCGGTGATATGAATGAAGGCAATACTTTTAAAGCGAATAACCTTTAAAAGTTCTTACCTGTTTCGATTACATAATAATAAAAAGGGGGTCTAATCCCCCTTTTTATTATGATCCAAAATCTTTTTAGAAAGCACTGACTCAAACGCGCTCCAGCATTCTGTTTAATGCTAGGATGGCATTATCCGCAATGTTCTTTTCCACTTTTATCGGATTGATGATGATACCTTCTTCAATGGATTCAAGCGCCCATAGCAGGTGAGGCAGATCAATCCGGTTCATTGTAAGACATGGACACATATTCGGATTTAACGAGATGATGTTCTTGTCAGGATTATTGGCGATAAGACGCTTGACAAGGTTCATTTCCGTGCCGATTGCCCAAGAACTACCTGGTTCGGCTTTTTCGATCATATTTATAATATACGATGTCGAACCCGCATAATCTGACAAGGCGACTACCTCACGGCGACATTCGGGATGAACGATGATATTCATTTCAGGCTGCTCCGCTCTAAGCGTTTCAATATTCGCCGTAGTGAAATTTTCATGGACTGAACAATGTCCTTTCCAAAGAAGTACCTTCAGATCTTCCAGTTCCCCTTCATAGATCAATTCATCCTTATGCGGATCCCAGACAGCCATTTCATTCAATGGGATTCCAAGGTCAAAGGCGGTATTCCTCCCAAGGTGCTGATCGGGAAGAAAAAGGATTCTTTCTTTTTGCGAGAGGGCCCACGAGACCATCCCCTGTGCATTGGAAGACGTCACCGTCGCCCCGCCATTTTTCCCTACAAAAGCTTTGATGGCCGCAGTGGAATTCACATAAGTTAGCGGAAGGATCGTATCGCCAAATAAATCCTGAAGCTTTGTCCACGCCCGTTCCGTTTGTTCAATATCGGCCATATCCGCCATGGAGCAGCCTGCACGCATGTCAGGAAGGATAACCGTCTGCCCTTCTTCCGTCAAAATATCCGCTGTTTCAGCCATGAAATGCACGCCACAAAACACGATATAATCCGCTTCGCGATTTTGCGCGGAAAGCTGGGCCAATTGAAGTGAATCCCCCGTTGAATCCGAAAATTGAATGACTTCCTCCCGTTGATAATGATGACCTGGGATATAAAGACGGTTCCCCAGTCGTTTCTTAATCTCATGGACCCGATTCTCCATCTCTTCCTTTGTCATCGTTTTATACTTTTCAGGCAATGCATTTCCTGCTGTTTTAGCCATCTCCAAAATGTTCATTTCAATATCTCCTCCTGCTCTTTGACCTTTGCGCTAATATCAAGTGCTCTGACACTGTGCGTCAAGCTGCCCAACGAAATATAATCTACCCCTGTTTCCCGATATGAGGCTAGATTGTCTAAATGGATCCCTCCCGAAGCTTCAGTTATGATGTGGGCGGGAACCAATTTAATCAGTTGCTTGATTTCTTCAGGGCTCCGGTTATCGAACATGATGATATCTGCACCGGCTTCCACAGCTTCAAGCACCTGTTGTGGTGATTCCGTTTCCACCTCCACTTTAGTGGTATGCCCCAGTTTGGATTTTACCGTTTGAACCGCTTTCGTTATGGACCCAGCGAAAGAAATATGGTTGTCCTTTATCATGACTGCATCATACAGACCATATCGGTGATTGAATGCCCCGCCGGAACGGACCGCATATTTTTCAAGCATCCGCAGGCCTGGCGTAGTTTTCCTCGTATCACATGCTCTCGTCTTCGTCCCCTCTAAAATCATGGCAGCTTTATGAGCCTGTGTCGCAATGCCAGACATACGCTGCACTAGATTCAAAACGACCCGTTCCCCTTTTAAAAGGGAGGCCATATCGCCGGTCATTTTCGCAAGCTGCTGTCCTTCTTCGAAAACTTCGCCATCTTGAACAAAAAGGAAAACCTCGATTTGCTCATCCAACAATGCAAATCCCGTCTTGATGACGTCCCCTCCACTAAAGACCCCGCCTTCTTTTGCGATGAATGTCAAAGTTCCTTGTTCACCTTGATCAAAAATCGTATCACTCGTTACATCGCATTCCCCTATATCTTCCATTAAAAATTGTTGCAGCATCTGCTTAAGCTTCAATATATTCATATAGTCGTCTCCCTTTCACTCGGTTTTTTACATCCGTGCAAGCAAGGATAACCGAATTTTCAAGCCATTGGGCGTCATCCTCGTTTGGATAGTCACTGCGGAAATGACCGCCCCTGCTTTCCGTTCTGGTCAATGCGGATTCGGCAATCAGCCACGCCACGATTATGGCATTGATTTTCGTTATTTCTTGTATCGATAATGCCGTTACTTCCATATGCAGCAATTTTTCGATATTAAATGTCTCAAGATAATCCTTCAGTCGAGTTAAACCCGCTTCATTTCGAACGATTCCCGCTTCATTCATTAACTTTTCCTGCAATGTCGTGAGATCAGGTAAAAAGGAAATTTGACTGGAACTCTTGGACTGCTCTTTCTCTTCCGGTATCGACCTTGCCGGGGCTTTAGCTAGGAAACGGCCAAGCGTATTTCCAAAAACCAATCCTTCGAGAAGGGAGTTGCTTGCCAATCGGTTTGCACCATGTACACCAGTGCATGCCACTTCACCAACTGCATACAAAGAGGGTACAGAGGTTTGCCCCGATTCATCCACTTCAATCCCTCCCATTAGAAAATGGTTTCCTGGTGCAACCGGGATTTTTCCCAATTGAAGGTCCAGCCCGCTTTTTTCACACAATGAGCTCACTGTCGGAAAACGATTTTTAAAATCCTTAATCATCGAAATATCCAAAAATACCTTTTCACTACGCTGCAAATAAGAAAAAATCGTCTGTGCAACAATATGCCTTGGTGCTAGATCTTTTAAGCTATGGACATCCTCCATGATCGGCCTTCCCATTTCCGTCACTAATCTCGCACCATCCCCGCGAACCGCTTCTGAAACGAGCCCTTTCGCTTTGCCATTCACAAAAAGCAGGGTCGGATGGAATTGTATGAATTCCATGTCACGAACTTTTGCACCGGCCTTGAATGCAAGTGCGATTCCATCACCTGAAACCGTTTGTGAATTTGAAGTGAAATGGTATAGGGAACCACAGCCGCCTGTAGCCAAAACCGTATGTTCCGCATGATAGGCAACAAGATCCCCTGCCTTATCAAGTGTTTTGACTCCTATGCAAGAATCATCTTGCCCTATGATCAATTCCACTGCAGCAACATTCTCCATCACAGTAATCGATGATTTTTTCAAGCGCCCTATAAGATGTTCCATCATGTACTTTCCTGTAGCATCCCCGTGACTATGAAGGATTCTCCGTTCACTGTGGGCGCCCTCCATGCCAAGCAATAGAGTTCCGTCATCATCATGGTCAAATCGCATACCCGAATCAATAAGTTCAGCTATAACCGAAGGTGCCTCTTCGACGAGTTTTTCCACTGCCTTCACCTTGTTATATCGCTGACCAGCCGCCAGCGTATCTTTTTTATGAAAGGATACTCGGTCACGATCAGATATTGCAGCAGCAATCCCGCCCTGTGCTAAATAAGAATTACCATGACGGATATTTGATTTTGTGATGAGTATCACATGCTTATGTTCACTTGCTTCCAATGCCGTTTTCAAGGCAGCAATCCCGCTGCCTATCACGATGATTTCCGCTTTTACCATTATTTCATTCCTCCTGTTTACGACAGGTGTCTTGACAACTATATTTACATATTATTAAACTATTATCAAGAGTTTTTTAAGATTAAAGGATGGAAGTGATTTCTTGATTTATTTGGATTACGCCGCAACAACTCCGATTGATGAGGAGGCTCTCGACGTATTCAGCCAAGCATCCCGGAAGTTTTTCGGGAATGCGAGCAGTTTGCATGATATTGGCTCTGAAGCGGCACGTTTATTGGATATGTCACGGCAGCAACTCGCAGAAATGCTGAACATAAAAAAGGAAGGAATCATCTTTACGAGCGGCGGATCAGAAAGCAACATGCTTGCCATCGATACATTCATCGCTTCGAAACCATCCTGGCAGAACCACTTGATTGTAAGCAGAACTGAACATGCATCTCTTGCCAATTACGTTGAAAAACTTGAACAAGAAGGATTCGAGGTTACTTATTTAAGGCATTTGAAAGATGGCCGGGTTGATATTGAACATCTGCAGGAATGTATGTCGGAGAAAACATGCTTGGTCATTGTCCAGCATGTGAATTCGGAAATCGGGGTCATTCAACCCATTGAACAAATAAGTGAAATCGTTCGAAAACACCAGGCTTTTTTTCATGTGGATTGTGTCCAATCATTTGCTAAATTACCGCTTGGGAAGATAGCTGCCTCATGTGATGGATTATCCGTTTCCAGTCATAAAGTTTATGGTCCAAAAGGGACTGGGGCCGTCATTTTCCCGGACATCCACCGGTTGAAGCCTTCGGTACCGAATATCACTCATGAATATGGTTTCAGACCAGGAACAGTGGACGTCCCCGGAATTGCTTCCTTCGTAACCGCTGCCAAGAAATTGGGGGATATCATGGAAGATGAACGGAAACGGATTTCTACACTTAGGATGCAATTGATCCAACGGCTAACGGAAAGGAAAATTGATTTTCAAATCATCGAAGCAAAAAGCGAGCAATTGCCTCACATTCTGGCGCTGACCTTCGCTGGATTGCAAGGACAGTACATCATGCTGGAATTAAACCAGAAAGGATTCGCTGTTTCGACGGGAAGCGCCTGTCAAATCGGTAAACAGGATCCTTCAAAAACGATGATGGCCATTGGGAAAAGCAAAGATGAAGCCCATCAATTCGTCCGCCTTTCCTTTGGCAAAAACACGACGGCGGACGACATTCACAAGTTGGCGGAATGCATCGAAGGAATAGCTGCCATTCGATAAAACCCTCCAAACTGTGTTAGAATGTTTGTAATTAAAGAGGTGAATGTTTATGGAAAGAAAGAAATTACTCGGGGAAGAAAGACGGACGAAACTCTTACATTTATTGCAAACAAGCGCGGAGCCTGTAACGGGCAGCGAGCTTTCGCAGATAACGAATGTAAGCCGGCAGGTTATCGTTGGTGACATAACCCTCCTGAAAGCGCGGAATGAACCTATCATTGCCACGAGCCAAGGCTATCTGTACTTACAAACGGGGAGCACGCAAAAGCCGGAAAGGATCATTGCTTGCCAACACGATCCTTCGCGGACCCAAGAAGAGCTATATTTACTCGTGGATATCGGCATCACGGTTAAAGATGTCAAAATCGAGCACCCCGTATACGGCGACCTAACCGCTTCCATCATGGTCAGCAGCCGGAAGGAAGTTCAGCAATTCCTTTCAAGGGTGACGGCAACGAACGCATCTTTTTTATCGGAACTGACGAGCGGCATCCATCTCCATACACTGAGCGCAGCATCTGAAGAATTGCTCGACGAAGCGGAGTGTGCTCTAAGGGATGCTGGCATTTTAGTCGATTGAATGAACGCAAAATCCTCAAAAGCCATATCTTTTGAGGATTTTTTTATTGGCCATTATGCTCACTCATCAACGGAATTGCTTTTATTTGAGCTGCCTTCCCCAGAGTTTTCTTCCTCGTTACTTCTCAACTGCCCGATAAGACTAATGACGGAACCGACCGCCTGAACCCAGCCCCCCGTCGCTTGGATTAATTCAGCATCAGATGACTTCTCTTCCATATAAGGATATTGATATTTTGTAGTTCCTGCTCCTTATCTTGCTCTTCTTCCTTTTCATCCTTTTCTTGGTCTTTTTCTAGAACACTATTTTTAAGTTCGGCAATTCCGCCTATCGCTTGCATCTAATTCCCAATCGCCTGCAACAAAATTGAATTGATTATCCATCTCTGCTGACTACCACCCTCTCTCTGCATTTTTGATAAAAAAGGTGCTTCCACTGATTTAGTCATCAACGTATGTATTACTGTTCCTATTTCCACAGTCGGACTAACGGGATTTACTTATTGTATTTGCTTTCATCACAATCGGTGTTTGTTTTCCATCCAGAATCATAGGCTCTTTTTATCATGAAAAACTTTAAAGCCATCTTCCTCAAAATCAAATAATGAATAGCATTTCTTCCTGCCTATTGCTATATATTGAATTATAAATCTTAACGAACACAAAAAATGCCCCGGAAATACTCCCGGGGCACCCTTCTTATTCATTGTATAAAACTTAGCTGAGGTTAAACCATTTATCATTCATCGTTGCGGTACACCAGTTCGGACTTTAAAGCATGAATAGCTTCCCATGATTGAAACCGTACATCCTAAAGCCTCGAGCTCAGAGATCGCTCCTGGGATGAGGACATCATCAAGAGACATTTCGATGTCGATGATGAAGAAGTAATTGCCCAATCCTGTTTTCATTGGTCTCGATTCAATCTTGGAAAGGTTCAGTTTCCTCCAGGAAAAAGCGGAAAGGACTTGGTGCAGCTGTCCTGAGTGGTCAGCAGGCAGCTGAATCATCAAGGTCGTTTTCTTGTCCCCTTCAATGGTCAAATGCCCTTCAAAGTCGACTTCACTGTTGGATACCACGATAAACTTGGTGTGATTATGTTCGTAATCGTGAATATTTTGTTTTACAATCGTCAAACCGTACTCTTCCGCAGCCATATCATTTGCAATCGCAGCAATATTGATATCGGGATTCTCCATCACCATCTTCGCAGCGGCTGCAGTGGATGTGACATACTCATATGGAATGCCCCTTAGCTCATTATGTAGAAATTTGCGGCATTGAGCAATGGCATGGGAATGCGAATAAACCATGTCAGGTTTGAAACCAGGATATGCATGATCTGGATGCACCATATAATGCTGTTGGATTGGAATCGTCACTTCGCCTTTCATAGGTAATGTGACTTCATGGACTAAGTAATCCATCGTTATATTTACCGAGCCCTCCAAAGCATTCTCGATCGGCACGAGCGCGTGATTCACTTCCCCGTCCCGAACAGCATCAAGGCAGTCCGGAATCGTGTTCATCGGTATTTTTATATCATTAGGAAATAGTCGCGATACAGCTAAATCCGTGAATGTTGCTTTTGGTCCAAGAAATGCAATTTTTGATGTCATATTATAAACTCCTTCTCACGGAAAATCTACTGTTTATGTTATGCCATTTTCTGATTTTTTACAATACTTAATCGTTAATTTCCTCTTACAAATGAAAACAGCCTGTACATCTGAAATGTACAGGCTGTTTTCATGCGCCGTTACCAATGATTTCGACTTTTTCGACGAACTCCATTTTACGCAGTTTAGTAAGCAGATCATCAATATCCATCGTCATCCCGCCCGTATTAAGGGATAGGGTGACATTTGCACGTCCCTGCAAAGGAATCGTTTGGTGGATGGTCATGATGTTGCAACCGGATGAGGCGACGAGCCGTAAGAGCTCCGATAGAGTACCAGAACGATCTTCGAGATAGAAGAACAGTGTAATCAGCTTTTCCTTAACAACTGTATGAAACGGAAAAACCGTGTCACGGTATTTGTAAAATGCACTCCTGCTTAGGTCCACTCGCTTTACCGCTTCCCAAACTGATTCTGCTTTTCCCCGTTCAATCATTTCTTTTGCATCCAGCGTTTTTTTCATCGCTTCGGGAAGGACATCCTCTCGAACGAGGAAAAACTTCTGATCGGCCTTATTCAAACTTCGCACGCCTCCTTTTGCCTGCCATCATGGTTTACAATCAATCAACAAATTCAAATTCATATTCAAGGATACGGACGATATCGCCATTTGTCGCACCTTTTTGGCGAAGGCCTTCGTCGACTCCGAATGACCGAAGCTGTCTGGCGAAACGACGCACGGACTCATCACGGGTGAAGTCAGTCATTTTGAATAGACGCTCGATCTTGAATCCTGATACGGCAAAACTGCCATCGGGTTCGCGTTCAATGTTAAATTCATCAGACTGTGATGTATGTTTATATAGAACCCGGTGGATTCCAGTATTCTCTTCTTCATGTTCAAGAGGGAACTCAGGCGTCTCTTCGATTTTATCGGCAATTGCATAAAGAAGCTCACGGATCCCATCACGCGTCACGGCAGAAATCGGGAAGACAGGATAGTCTTCTTCCAGCTTTTCTTTGAATGCCGCTAAGTTATCTTCTGAGTCCGGCATATCCATTTTGCTTGCTACAATGATTTGCGGACGTTCAGTCAAGCGCAGGTTATACTCTTCCAACTCTTTATTGATTGTTTGATAGTCTTCATATGGATCTCGGCCTTCAAGACCCGACATATCGATTACATGAACGATTACCCTCGTTCTTTCAATATGGCGCAGGAATTGATGTCCAAGGCCCACACCTTCTGAAGCGCCTTCGATCAGACCAGGTAAATCGGCCATGACGAAGCTGCGGTGATCTTCCGTTTCCACCATTCCCAGGTTCGGTACGATCGTCGTAAAATGGTATTCGGCAATTTTAGGCCTTGCTGCGGATACGACAGAAAGCAACGTGGATTTCCCTACACTTGGGAAACCAACCAAACCGACATCAGCCAATAGTTTCAATTCCATGACTATATCGCGTTCTTGGCCCGGTTCGCCGTTCTCCGCGATTTCAGGTGCAGGATTGGCAGGTGTGGCAAAACGGGAATTTCCCCGGCCTCCGCGGCCACCTTTTGCGATAATGGCGCGTTGCCCGTGCTCAACTAAATCAGCAATGACTTCCTTCGTTTTATCATCAATGACAACCGTGCCTGGTGGAACCTTGATGACCATATCCTTTGCAGCCGCACCATGCATGTTTTTGGACATGCCATGTTCTCCGCGAGGTGCCTTAAAGTGACGTTGATAACGGAAATCCATTAATGTACGCAAGCCCTCTTCCACTTCAAAAACGACATTGGCCCCATTACCGCCATCTCCGCCGGCAGGTCCGCCTTTAGGTATGAATTTCTCACGACGATAAGCAACTATCCCGTTACCACCGTCTCCGCCTTTTACATAGACTTTCGTTTGATCGACAAACATGCTATCACTTCCTTGTTTTCTGCAAGTCATTTCTTGCTGTATACTTCTCTAAAAGTTAATATCCATCTTAAAAAATATTTCATCCTCATTACATTCAAGAATTTCAATTGATTGCTCAGCCGTTAATGAACTTCCCAAAAACTCGATCACTGGTGATTGATCAATGAACCTGCCTTGCATATGAAATGAACAGTGCATATCGCTCACTTCTTTTTTACACAAGGAAACAGCCAGTATATTTTCAAAAAACGGGTCCAGATTCTTATCCAGAATTTTGAAGAAATCGTTTGTCCAGCGATACATCAGCCCGTCCATCTCAGTTGAGCCTTCAAAAACATCAATGATTTCATATTCGCAATAAAAGGATCCATTATTCCAATTCGACGTCAACAGCATCTCGGTGAATTTAGGTAAATTCAAACTGGAAAGGCGTGCTTCATTCTGGGTTTCAACAATGATTTCATCAATGATGCCCTTGACACGATCGATTCTGTTCAACTCCAGATTCCCTTTGATGATTTGAATTTTATTCAGCCAGTCATGCCTGGTTTGACGCAGAGTTTCAATAGTCGTCCAATTTTTATCCATTATTAACACCTTCAATTATGATAAAGAAACTTTTTTTCAGCTCTATCATGTTGAATACTTCCATTTGTACAGTATATCAAAAAAACAACAAACAGGAAATGAAGCTTGATTCACATGCCTTCACATGAAAGCCCCCGTCCAAAAAATACAGCCGCACACCCTGAGTTCTTTGGACGATGGTAGAGCCATTTGAACTAAAAAAGAGAATGGGCCTTATTTATGCACCAATTGGAGATATTATAGTTGAATTGGAGTGTCTATTTGGTTTAACCAAATCGGATGGATGAGTATTCTTGGATTTCCCCCCTGAAAGTTTAAGAAAGCCCGCCTATTGGCGAGCCATTTGTAAGTCAGAGGTTGTTTTCCTTATACTAATGACTAAAGTCTCCTGCAAAATGCTGGTTCGTTCCTATAGTATAAATAAAGGGCCGGACCCCTTCATCACTATATAGCATACCATTATTAAAAATGACGCGGTATATAGTGTCTTGTAGAAGGAATCAGACCCTTTTGAGTCAGCCTCTGTTCAAAGATGCCAATTATGCTTCTTGTGCAACTGGATATACGCTTACTTTTTTACGGTCACGTCCGAAACGTTCGAATTTAACAACACCGTCTACTTTAGCGTATAGAGTATCGTCTCCACCACGGCCTACGTTCTCACCTGGATAGATTTTTGTTCCGCGTTGACGGTAAAGGATAGAACCACCAGAAACGAATTGACCATCTGCACGTTTAGCGCCAAGACGCTTAGATTGAGAGTCACGTCCGTTCTTTGTAGAACCTACTCCTTTTTTCGAAGCGAAGAACTGAAGATTTAATCTTAACATTTGTTCCACCTCCTATTGGTTGAGGATAATTTTCATGTATTTACCATAATCACGTTCGATAGTTTGCAGCGATATGAGCATACTGTTCAAGAGCAGCTGCACCTTTTCTTCGGATTCCGGTGAAAGATTCCCCGGAATAACGCAGCGAAGATAGCCGCCCTCTCTCCCTTGCTCAATCTCAGGCTCTACGTCCGTTAAGGACATGATCGCATTGACTGCCCCGAAGGAAACAGCCGATACACCTGCACAAACGATATCAGAACCTTTTTTAGCAAAATTAGCATGTCCGCTTAAGGTGAACGAAGCAATCCGTTCCTGCGGAGCATCAAATACAACTTTAATCATCTAGAATCAGCCCTTACGCGTTGATTGCTTCGATAACAACTTTTGTGTATGGTTGACGATGACCTTGTTTTTTACGATTGTTCTTTTTCGCTTTGTATTTGAAAACAGTGATTTTCTTTTGCTTACCTTGTTTTTCGACAGTACCTGTTACAGTAGCGCCTTCAACTAGTGGAGCACCGACTTTCACGTCTTCGCCACCTACGAATAAAACTTTGTCAAATGTAACAGTTTCGCCTGCTTCTGCGTTTAATTTTTCAATGTAAACCGCTTCGCCAGCTGCTACTTTAATTTGTTTACCGCCAGTTTCGATAATTGCGTACATACTTGCACCTCCTTAAATGTCTCAGACTCGCCAATCACAGGCGTTTTACCAGAAAGGCAAAAGCTTAAAACCTGTTGTTGAGCGGTTGTAGCACGGGTGCTACAAACATAACATTAAAATCCTAACATGAAACAGGAAAGGCTGTCAATATATTTATTAGAATTCCCGCTCTTCACTCGAAAGCCCTCCCGATTTCCTGAATGCTTCCGAAGCGCTTGATGGAATAGGCATTCCTCGAACCTGGGATAAAAGATAGGTATATCTTTTTAGCGATCAATTCCTCCAGTGTCGGCCGATATGATTCTTTTTCACCAAGCAGCACGTCCGCCACCGCTTTACTGACCTCCACCCAGACTGCTTCATCATCCGTCTTCCTGTGTTCCAGCAGTTCCCGTTCCAACCGGAAGGCCACCGTTTCCGGGCTCTCGATTTTACCGCTTCCACTGCACACCGGGCATGGTACCGACATCATTTCACTTAAAGACGGGGAGGTTCGTTTTCTCGTCATTTGTAAAATGCCCAATTCCGTAAAGCCGATGACCTGGATTCGCTTCTCATCCCTCACCGCTTCCTTTTTGACGATATCGATGATTTCCTGCTCATGCCGTGAATTGTCCATATTGATGAAATCTATCAAGATGATCCCGCTGATATTCCTCAATCTCAGTTGACGGGCGACTTCTTTCGCCGCAGCCTGATTAACCGCAAACAATGTTGCTTCCTTCGCCACCTTGCCGGTGAACTTACCTGAATTGACATCGATTACGGTGAAAGCTTCCGTTTCTTCAAAAATTAAATATCCGCCATTCTCTAGCCAAACGATTTTCTTGGCCATTTTCTCAACTTGCGCTTCGACATTCCATTCGGAAAAAATATTCTTTGGACCCGATACATGGGATATATCCCACTCCTTACGGTTTTCCTGTATCCACTTTTTCAACTCCAGATAAGCCTCGAAATCATCGATGGCAAGTTCCCCGGTCGCCGTTCCCGACATTTCAGAAATGATCATGTCAAGGTATGCGTCCCTCTCATAGAGTATGGACGGGGCTTTAAAGGACGCAGCCTTAACTTCAAGCCCTTTATAGAGCTCCCGCAATCCAGTTAACCTGTCAAGGAATACCGATTCACTTTCGTTCTCCATCGAGGTGCGGACAATCAATCCCTCATCAGGATTTTTATGCTGCAAGGCCGTTTCCCGCCACTGCTTTTGAAGATCATTGTTTTTGAATTTCTTTGAAACACCAACATAATCTATTCCATGTATGTATACGAGGGAATCTGTTGAAAACTCGATCAACCCAGTCAATTTAGCTCCTTTGGTGCCCGTTTCATCCCGAGTCACCTGAACTAGCAGCTTTTCTCCCTGATGGACAAATTGACCGATGGATGTTTTCCCATCACTTTTTTTTGTCAGCTGGAAAGAGGGAATCTCGTCACGGTGTAAAAAACCATTCTTCTCTGCACCATAATCAATGAAGACGGCATCCATTCCCGGTAAAACCTTCGTCACTTTCCCAAGATAAATATTACCGACCGTACTGCGCTTTTGAGGCGGCATGATTTCAAGTTTACGTAAAACACCATTCTCTAGTACAGCCACTCTTTTTTCGCGTGAAGCTAGGTTCGCGATCATTTTTTTCATCAAAAAAAATCCTCTCCTCAATTTGAAGAAAGGATAACATATTTAATAAGAATATAATAGGTCGCCGATTTTCCCGTTTGTCATTTTCTCGGAAAAATAGGCGTGAAGGATTTCCGTTTCATCCAACGAGCCGCTCTCTTTCCCGTTTTTCATGATGATGACGGGGTGTTTACAACCGCGTTGAAACAGTTCCAGCACTTTATAAATCGGTTCTTGTGAATCCACCGAGATTGGCTTCAGTTTCGCTAAATCATTCGTATGCCCGTAATGGCGCTGCAAAAGAAAGCGGATGAAAGCATAATACCTCTGCCGCCATTCCATGACGAGTGAGAGACTTATGAAAAAGATGATGAGCCAGATGTTCAAATTGAGCGGATCCAGAATGATCCAGGTCAAAAAAGCCAGGACAGCGAATACTGCAGAAAAGTGAAGTGTATGTTTCTGCGCTTCCAGAAAGGTGCAGTATAGGGATACACCGATGAATAGCAGCCGTCCCCCGTCCAAGGGCCAAATTGGCAGCAGATTAAAAATCAGCAGCATAAGATTCATATACAAAAAGGGCTGATACAGCTCATATGGAATGATAGAAAAGAAATAGAGCAAAAAAGCTGCACCAATGAGCCAAACATGTTGAAGCGGACCGGCAAGGACCACCGCCAAATCCTCCTTCAAACTCTTATTTCCGTACTCCTCAGTCTCGACAGCCCCGCCAAAAGGAAGCAGCTGGATTGACTTTATCCGCCATTTGAAATGCTGGGCACAGACAGCATGCCCCATTTCATGAATGAAGACGATGAGCAACAGCATCATCACTTCAACGAAATGGGCAGTGAGGATGGCGATGCCAATGACAAACCACAATGTCGGGTGCACCCTGATTTTAAACAGTAATTTCCCATATTCACTCAAAGGAAATCACCTTTTTAGGATCGACGAAAGCATCATTTTCTTTTATCGCCAAATAAAATCTGCCCTTGGATCCATCTTCACTTAGTGTAACCTGTCCGACTTCATTGCCCTTTTTAACGAACTCATACAATTTCACATCAATTCCTTCCAGCTGCCCATACCAAGATTCACTTTTATTGGCATGCTGAATGACGACCGTCTTTCCAATCCCCTCCTTTTCACCGGCAAAAATGACTACCCCTTCATTGACGGCCTCGACCTTTGAGCCTTTGCTCGTTTCCAATATGATTCCCTCACCGTTCGTCTCGAAGTTTTGGGTAATCTTCGCAGAGGCTGGCATTGCATATTCTCCATTCGAATCAACGGTTTCCTTATCGGCTTCATTCGGTAAAAAAGCGATCGGTTTACCAAACGCACTTTCATACCAGTTGGAGATTGAAGCGAATTGAAATTCCTTGTTCATATTCTCCGTGACAAAACTTCTGGCAGGGTCCAGCCTTACAGAAGGGTGTTTGAACATCACAGCGATAATCAAGAACAGGCATACACTGGCAAGGATTTTAAAGAAAAAATATTCTTTCTTGAAGAGCGGATGATCTTTCTCGGAATACCCGTTATATGAATCAATCCCATATGGTTCCTCATTATTGATCTCCGTCCAACTACTGCCACCTGCCGGTTTATCATTGAACTTGCGTCTCTTGGCGATACGATTTCGGATATCTTTCCTGCGATCATCCATTCCAGATTTCCCCCCTGCTCATGTCAAAGCGCTATATTACAACGTATGAGCAACTTGTCCAGACTATGACGGAGAAAAGATTTTCTTTCTTCACATCCCTGAAAAATTTTTTTCCAATGAAAAATCATCCGGAAACTTATGAATTTCCAAGGAGATTCGGTTATTGATTCAGAAAATCGAATAATTGAGATTGATATTGTTCCCCGAAATTTGTTATAATAAAGTGGTTTTAACATTATCGAGGGGGAACATTTTTTTATGTCAATCGAAATAGGCAGCAAAGTACAAGGTAAAGTAACAGGTATCACTAATTTTGGAGCATTCGTAGAATTACCAGGAGGCTCAACAGGTCTTGTGCATATCAGTGAGGTAGCAGATAGCTATGTAAAAGACGTAAATGACCATCTTAAAGTAGGCGACCAAATTGAAGTAAAAGTGATTAGTGAGAAAGACGGAAAAACTGCCTTGTCCATCAAAAAGGCTATAGATAGACCCGAAGGGCAAACCTCTTCTTATACCAAACGCCCACCACGCCAAGGGGATAGCCGTTCTAAAGATTTTCGTTCAAAAGGTAATTTCCAACCAAAGGAAAATTTCGAAGATAAAATGGTTCGCTTTTTAAAGACTAGTGAAGAAAATTTATCGACTCTTAAACGCAGCACCGAGTCAAAACGCGGCGGAAGAGGCGGAAGACGCGGATAACCCGCGCTGCATTTTTAGCATATAGATCAGGCAGGCCAGTATATGGCTTGCCTTTTTTATTTTGCAAGAAGCATAAAAAAAAAGCGAGGGCATCAAATGCTCCCCGCTTCCTGACAAAAGAATATAGATTTACCGCACGCTAAAGAATTTTTTCAATTTGGACATGAAGCCCTTTGGTTCGCTGCCAATTGGAGTCAAGGGCACAGATTCACCAAGGATCCTTCTGGCAATGTTCCGATAGGCAAGCGAAACTCTATTGTCCGGATTATAGGCAATGGGTTCCTTTTTATTCGCTGCCACAATGACTTGGTCATCATCAGGAATAACGCCGATCAAATCAATCTTAAGAAAATCGGCAACTCCATCGATGTCCATTTCTTCATCCTCATGTAGCAAATGGCCGCGAATCCGGTTGATAATCAATTGAGGCGGTTCAATATGCTCTTCTTTTTCAAGCAAGCCAATAATACGGTCTGCATCCCTGACAGCCGGTCTCTCTGCAGTCGTAACGATGATTGCCTTATCTGCACCAGCTATGGCATTCCTGAAGCCCTGTTCAATGCCTGCAGGGCAATCAATGATGACATAATCATAGTCAGGCTTCATATCGCTTATGAGTTTCCTCATCTGCTCTTCATTCACCACTGTTTTATCACTATTTTGTGGAGCTGGAAGCAAATAAAGCAAATCCTCGAAATGTTTATCCTTAATGAGCGCCTGGTGTATCTTACAGCGCCCTTCGACCACATCGACCAAATCATAGATGATGCGATTTTCCAATCCCATGATCACATCCAAATTCCGAAGACCAATATCCGTATCAATCAAGCAAACCTTCTTACCTAGAAGAGCTAAAGATGTTCCTAAATTGGCGGAGGTGGTCGTTTTCCCGACACCACCCTTACCGGATGTTATAACTATTGCCTCTCCCACGATTAGAGACCCCCTTCTAATCTATTTAAATTAGGTCTATATTTCTTTAAGACTTGCAGTTTTTCTATAATGATATTTTCTTCTTCATCCATGAAGGCGCATTCCAAGTCATGTCCCCATTTCGTATATTGGTCAGGAGATAAATTCACTTGTCCGGCAATGCGCAGTTGGGCAGGCTTCATGACAGAGGCTGCTATTATGGCCTCATTATTCCCTTTATAACCGGCATGGGCTATTCCCTTTAGCTGTCCCATGATATATATGTTGCCACCCGCACGAACCGTTCCGTCGGGATTGACATCCCCAATTAAAAGTAAGTCTCCGGGAACTTCAAAAACCTGTCCCGACCTTATGACCTTGGTCACGGTCGTCACTTGGTTTTCATCTTTCCATCGTTTCGCTTCATCCTTCGTCAGGACATTCGAAATCATCTCATCTACGAAAAGCTTCTTCTTTTTATGGATGACCTCTTTAATCTTTTCTTCTTGTTGTTCATCAAGATAGCGGTTCCCTGTATGTACTTTTACGGAAATGGACGGGTCATTTTCTTGAAACTGATAGTTTGCCGAAAGCTTCACTTCTAACTCTTTCAATAATTCGGAAAATGAGCAAGAATCATCGAGATGAAGCATAAACCCGTCTTTTGTTCCCTTAATCATGACATTTTGCTGAATTCTTTTATTCATGACGTTTGTTTCACCTCAATGAAATATAATTCGACATAGGAAAACAAATTTCCTTTTTCTACGTACACGGAAAAGAGAAAATACATTTCCCACCTGCTTCTTAAGACACAGGAACGTTATTCCGTTTCTCTTTGCAAATCAAGCTTTTCAATCATTCTCTTTAAAGGATAGCAGCTGATGATAATGAACGCTAGATTCAATAATAATGTCGGAATCAATCTCCGTTCCGCAAATTCACCAAATCCCATATCTGCAAAAGATAGGATGATATTCATCTGAAAAATGACGACCTCTAAAACTGCCGTGAATAAAAGCGCAGTAAGGCAGGCAATCAAAATATTATTTTGCAGGATTTTCATGCTTTTCGATATCAGATAGGCAAGAAAAGGCAGCAGGAACATGTAAGTCCCAAGGATTTCCGTATATACAACATCATAAGTCAACCCAAGAATCGCCCCATAAAGCATACCCATTTTCCTGGACCCGTACATGGTCAGGAAAAAAACGAAAATCATCATGAAATGGGGCACGAGGATTTTATCGGACCCGAATGCATCTCCAGCGAACATCTGGGCGAAGATGCTTTCAAAAACAAAAAAAACCAAGGCTATAAAAGAAAGGATGAAATATCTCACTCAGCTTCATCCTCCCCTTCACTTTCTTTCGGTACACCGTCCACTTCGCGCTGAACGACCATAACATTATTAATATCATAAAAATCCGTCGAAGGTTCAATATATGCGGTCTGGTTCAATCCATATTGATCCACTTTGACATCGACAACTTTCCCGATCAGCAGACCTTTCGGAAAGATCCCTCCATAACCGGATGTGATGACCAATGAATTTTTCTTGATCTTTTTATCATATGGAATTCGTTTCATCAGCAAAAGGTTCTTTTTATCATCGAATCCTTCAATCAAGCCATATGCTTTATCATCACCTTGAACGATGGCTGAGACACGGTTGGCTTTATCGATCGAACTTAAAAGTTGAACCGAGGCCGTGAAATCCGTCGCTGATTTCACCTTACCGACTAACCCATTGGACGTGATGACTGCCATATTTTTTTCTACCCCATTACGCTTCCCTTTATTGATCGTCAGCATTTCATGCCAGCGGTCAGGATTACGTCCAATGACCGTCGCCTGAGTGGGCGAATACTTCCGCAGGTCATCTTCTTTTTTGAGGTTATCGCGAAGTTCTTCATTTTCTTCCTTTAAATCTTGGACTTGGGTTTTCAATAATACGTATTCATCCAAGCGGGCTTTCAATTTTTTGTTTTCATCGTATGTATGTTGAAGGTCTTTTAAGCCCCCTACAAAACCTGTTATACCCGATACTGGCTTATTAAACACATTTCCTACCCAGCCAGTCGTATCTTTCAGGAATTGCTCCGGCCAAGTCAACTCTTCTCTCTCCCTTAATGAAAAACCGATCAATGCCACGAGAACGATAATACTAACGAGCAAGAGAAGGAGCTTTTTATTAAAAAACTGTGGCATGGTGATTACACCTCTATCTAAAATTTACTCTATTGTCTTAAAATTACACTTTGATTTAATTAAACTGCAAAACATAAGAAAAACCGGCTCAAAATTGCACCTTTTGTTGAGCCGGCCCTATTTGAGAAGTAATGCTTATCGCGAATCTCTTGATTTAGTCTTGAATAAATGAATGTGGTCAAGCGCTTTTCCCGTTCCGATTGCAACACAATCCAGCGGATTTTCAGCGATGATCACCGGCATTTGCGTTTCTTCACTGATGACTTTATCCAGATTGCGCAGCAAAGCACCCCCGCCTGTCAATACAATGCCTCTGTCCATGATGTCAGCGGCTAATTCAGGTGGTGTTTTCTCTAAAGTGTTTTTCACGGAATCCACAATTGCAGAAACTGTGTCGCTTAATGCTTTGGATATTTCCTCAGCTGTGATTTCGATCGTTTTCGGTAATCCAGTCAATAGGTCACGTCCGCGAATTTCCATGTTTTCTACGCCTTCCGTGTCTCCAGCAGAACCAATTTCCATTTTGATCGCTTCAGCAGTCCGCTCACCGATCATCAAATTGTAGTTCTTACGGATATAAACGATAATGGCATCATCCATTTCGTCACCGGCAATACGGATCGATTGGCTTGTAACGATTCCGCCAAGGGAAATGATTGCCACTTCCGTCGTTCCTCCGCCGATATCAACGACCATGCTTCCTGTAGGCTCCCAAACCGGAAGGTCTGCACCGATTGCTGCTGCAAACGGTTCTTCGATAGGATATGCGTCACGGGCTCCTGCTTGTCTAGCTGCATCGATGACTGCACGCTGCTCAACTGCCGTAATTCCAGAAGGCACACAAATCATGACATATGGCTTGTTGCCGAATACGCCCTTCTTTTGAGCTTCCTTCATATAGTACTTCATCATGGTAGCCGTCGTTTCATAATCAGCAATTACTCCATCCTTCATCGGGCGAAGGGCTACCACGTTACCAGGTGTACGGCCGATCATGTTTTTCGCATCGTTTCCGACTGCAACGATTTGCTTTGTATCTGTTTGCACAGCTACAACCGATGGTTCACGTACAGCGATACCTTTTCCTTTTACATAAACAAGCGTATTCGCCGTTCCTAAATCAATCCCTATATCTCTAGCGCCAATTCCAAACATTATGGTATCTCCCTTTCGTAAACAAAAATGCCTTTTTATAAGTTCAAATAATAATTTGTCGTTTTTTGACAATAAGACCCTTTGAAAAAGTTTCCTCTTTTAAAAATCATAAACAATATTATATCGTATCGTCAAAAATTTTGATAGTGTCATAAATAACCTTTTTCCTTCAAACTAACATATTTATGTTCCCCGATAATGATGTGGTCCAATATTTCAATCCCGATTATTTTACCACATTCGACTAACCTTTTCGTCACTTCAATATCTTCTCTGCTGGGAGAGGGGTCTCCGGAGGGGTGGTTATGAAGACAGATGATAGAGGCAGCGGACCTTTTGAAAGCCTCTTTAAAAACCTCGCGCGGATGCACGATCGAGGCATTGAGGCTGCCGATGAATACCGTAGTTTTTTGAAGCACTTGATTTTTCGTATTTAAATAGAGACAGACGAAATGTTCCTGTGATAAAAACCGCATTTCTTCCATGCAATAATTGGCTCCATCTTCAGGAGATCGAATCACATAACGGTCTTGATCATTCAAATTGTTAATTCTCCTGCCAAGTTCGACAGAGGCCAGGATTTGAATCGCTTTTGCTTCACCAATCCCTTTGATCACGGTCAGTTCTTCCACAGAGGCTTCTTTTAGCAAGCGCAGGCCCTTGAAGGAATTGATGAGCCTGCCGGATAGTTGCAGGACTGATTCCTCCCTTGACCCCGTCCTGAGTAGCAAAGCAAGCAATTCCTGATTGGAGAGACTTTGCGGCCCGTCCTGCAGAAACCTTTCGCGCGGCCTCTCTTCTTTCGGGTAATCCCGTATTAACATTTTTTCGCTCAAAAGATCAACCCTTCCTTAGAAAAGGGAAGATGCCAGACGAAATCAAATTATCTTATCCTAACTCTTCCTGCATCGCTTTAAGTTCCCGGGCCAGTCTTGAGACCGGAAGCCCAACGACTGAGAAATAGTCCCCTTTGATTTGTTCGACAAGAAGAGATCCGTATCCTTGAATCCCATAGCCGCCAGCTTTGTCAAAGGGTTCACCGCTATCCAGATAACGTTCGATTTCAGCTTCTGGCAGCTCCCAAAATGTCACTTCCGTTTTTTCTGCGAATACTCTGCGATGCTTGCCGAATAGGATGGCGACACCTGTGTATACTTCATGTGTCCGTCCTGATAACTTTTCCAGCATTCTTTTTCCATCCGCCCGGCTTGTCGGCTTACCCAATATCTCACCATCAAGGACAACAACGGTATCCGAGCCGATCACCCAGCTTTCCTGAAATTTTGCTGCGATGGCTTCCGCTTTACGGGAGGCCAGTTCTTTCACCGCTGCATCAGGACACATGTTTTCATCAATACTTTCATCGACATTGGAATTCATGCTTTCAAAGGGGATTTGAAGAAATTGTAGAAGTTCTTTACGACGTGGTGATGAAGAAGCTAAAATCAATGGATGCATAATATAAAAGTCACCTTTCTTTACATAGGGAGATACAATATCTATCCTACCAAATTATGTTGCAATCCACAATTATTGTTTACTAGGAATCGACAAATGCCTGTAAGTATTTCCCGGAAAATAAAAAAGGTGTCACAGATGGTTTCATATTGGGGAGCTTGTCCCATTAGGCAGCTCCCCTTTTTTTTCTTTACTTAACTCGATATGTTTTGGAAATTCAATAAAAAATCAAGCAGACTTTCTTGAGCCTGGAATAGCTTTTCTTCATTTTTGGAAGTCCCATATTCGTCAATCGACTTTGCGGCAGCAGTCAGGTCATCGTTCATTTTCGAAAACTCCGGCGATAATTTCACCGTCTTCAGTTCATCCATGTTTTTTTTCAGGGTTTCTTCGTTTACCATCCCTCCCTTTCCACGAAGCTTTGTTGCGGATGTTTCTGCCAACGAAGCGTATATCGCCTTCATCTTATCGAGGGTTTTCTCATCTTCCTGGCTTGTCCCGGCCGCTTCAAAATTGATTTCCTTCCAATATACGTCCACATCATAGGACTTTAAGAACAAGGCCAGCTCCTTACTTGCAGCTAGACTCTCTGCCGTTCCCAAGAATAGATAATAGCTGTCTTCCAATTTGAAAATTTCAGCAGGAACCTGCTTTTCAATGATTTTCTTTTGTATTTGCCTTGCTGCATCCTCGCTGCTGAATACTCCTCCCTGTACAAGGAATGTCTTCAGCTGGTTTCCTGGTTCAGTCACTGCCGCTTTTTTATCCTCAACAGTGGCTTCCGTTGGAATCGGGGTCTCGACCGAAGATACTTCTGCTTTTTCCTTTGTAATCGTTTTAACGGCGATCAAGCCAAGAATCGACCCAAAAAAGACGGCACAAATGACAGCGATCATGAATGTCTTGATCGGTCTGTTATCCGAGCTTTTCAGCGAACTGGTGCCAAAACCGATGAACTTCGGCATTTTCTTCTTCGGCGGTGAGGGAACCAATACGATTTTGTTTTCGTTTGAATCCTCAGGGAGTATCCATTCGAAACTCTCATCAGTGTGTTCCTGCCCCTGCTCCTTACTCGCCGCCTCTTGACTTTCAATCTTTTTATCTGGAAATACTTTTTCTTCCCCATTTATTTTAATCGTTACACCCTTGCTTTGTTCCGGCTTGCCCAATTTTTTTCCTCCCCTCCAGATCATTTTGTTCATCCTAACATAGAGGTAAAAAAAAATAACAAGACTTTTGTCGTCTTGTCATTAATAGGTTTCGTCAAATTTCCCTATTCATATATGGGTAACTAAACAAGGTTTCCAGGTACTGGTACTTCTGGTTCATGAACCATTCAATATCACCTCTCACCAATTACATACATTCCTCTTTCATGTAATCTTCACTTGCAGCCATTTGGGGATAGTTCCCAACTCCGCTATTATTCAGGTGATTTTTGACAAATTCCTCTTGCATGAGGATGGCCCTTTAAACTCATCTTAAAAAGGTTACATACCAATGTAAAAGGACATCGCCCCAAAAATAAGCAGTCAATGTCCCAAAAACGATATAAGGTCCGAAAGGAATAAGTGTTTTCTTTTTTAGGATTCCGGTCAGCAACCCGATGATGCCAAGGAACGCCCCATAAAAGCACGCAAAAAGAAACGATAATAGCACCATCTTCATTCCCAGTACAAAACCAATCACTGCAAATAGCTTGATATCACCACCACCCATGCCACCCTTACTCACGACAGCAATCAATAACAGCAGGCTAAAGCCAACCGTTGCCCCGACAATTGAATCCCACCAGGGCGACAGCGGAAATGGGACTCTTAGAACGATAAAAATCACCGTAAAGAAAAGCAGTATTTTATCAGGAATGAGCATATAGGCGACATCAGTCACGAAGATGATCATAAATAATGAAATCAATGTCCAGCCAATCAAGAGTTCGTTCGACCAGCCAAGGAATATGGGAGCAGAGGTAAACAAAACACCGGTCAGCATTTCCACTGCCGGATAAAGGGGTGAAATCCTTGTTTTACAGCCACGGCATTTCCCTTCTTGCAACATATAAGAAATAACCGGTATCAACTCGAAGAATGTCAATGTACGCCCGCAAGAAGGGCAGGCGGAGCGACGATTAGCAAATGAATGACTAGCTGGAACACTTAAACCGACAACGTTGAAGAATGAGCCTAAAATTAAGCCCAAAACGAAGAGATAGATATGGATAACCATCATTTATACATAGTGCATGAGGATTCGATTGCCTTTCTTTGAAACCCTAATATAAAAGTCCCTTCCGCTATGTAATAATCACTTAGGTTCTTCATGATTATCATTCCTTCCGTTATTTTATTAAGTAGATCCTACTATTCACCAGTCAAATAGAATCAATATATAAACATATTTTAACAAATATACTTGGTGATTTGTTATCAATCACTCTATTAGAGTTTTTTCTTTTCAAGAGACTCTGTTTACAATAGAAAAGGACCTTTGAAAAGATCCCTTTCCCAGACTGTAGACAAACTCGATGAAAACCGAGTTTGTCTACAGTTTCTTTAGGCGTTTGTGCAATTTGAACGTTGATTGGAACGTGAGGCACTCGCTTTCCGCGGGCGGTCCGTGAGCCTCCTCGGCGCCTTTGCGCCTGCGGGGTCTCCCCTGGACTCGCTGTTCTAAGCAGGAGTCTCGAACACCCGCTCCAATCAACTTTGTTTTAACTTATAGATAGAATCCTTTTGCCTAAAGTCTTTATTGTTTTAAAAATAGAATTAATAAAACTTGAGGTGAAGAGGATGCTTTCTAAATATGCATTCGGGAAAATTAATTAGTCCGCCGGTAAAGACACCTCCCTTTAGGCATCTTCTCTGATCAGGAACTCCCTCACAAGTGAAAGGAAATGAAGGGACCCTGTGATGACAAGAATCTCTTTTTCCCCTGTTTTCCTTCTGCCTTCCGTTATTGCCGCCTGCCAATCCCTGTTTATCCTTTTATTTGGATGACTGCACTTTTCATAAAGCGTTTTCGCATCCGCCGCCCGTTCATGGTCGAATTCGGTAATGATGATTTCCATCGCTTCCGTTTCCAGTCCATGAAGCATCTCGGAATAATTTTTATCTTTAAATGAACTGAATACGAATCGGTACTTATAGTCGGGGTAATGCACTTTTAGCGTTTCCTTCAGTACGTCGATGCCGGCAGGATTATGTGCACCATCAATGATCACCAACGGCCCATCCGATATTTTTTCAAAGCGGCCATCCCATTTCGCTTCCCCTATTCCTTTAAGTATGCTTTTTTCATCGATATTTTCCATTCCTAATGTGACAGCAGCAATGGCCAGTGCCGCATTCTCCATTTGATGACGGCCTAACATCCGCATTTCCACATTTTCTATGGACCTGTCTGCAAGCGAAAAGGAGAAACTTTGCCCACGTTCACTTTGCTTTATTTTGCCTACATGAAAGTCTTTGCCTAATTGGTAATAAGGTACGCCTAATGACGACGCTTTTTCTTCAATTACTTTTGCTGGTTCCCCGGCTGTGACTCCGCTAATGATCGGCGCCCCGCTTTTAATGATGCCCGCCTTCTCAAAAGCAATTTCCCCAAGTGTGTTTCCCAGGATGTTCGTATGTTCCAAAGAAATCGAGGTAATGATCGAAAGAAACGGCTGGATGACATTCGTTGTATCGAGCCTTCCTCCCAAACCGGTTTCCATCAAAACCAAATCCACTTCCTTTTGGCTAAAATAAGAGAATGCCATCGCAGTCAAAATTTCGAACTGAGTGGGACCATTCCCCTTACTGTCCATCTCTTGGATGATCGGCCAAAGCTCCTGGAAGACAGCGATAAAATCCTTATCACTGATTTCATCCTCATTTATCTTCAGCTGCTCATTCATCCGTATTAAATAAGGAGAAGTGAAGGAAGCGACCCGAATGCCTTGGGCAAGCAGGATTTCTTTAATATATTGCAGTGTTGATCCTTTCCCGTTGGATCCTGCAATGTGAATATACTTTAGCGCCTTGTGCGGGTCACCTAATTCAGTTAACAATGCTTCCATCCGTGATAGGCCAAAATTCATGCCCAATTGAACTTGGCGCCGTTCAAAAAAATGATTGATTTCTTTCATGGTTGTGACCATAATCGTTGAGCCTCCTCTTTCTTTATACCGCTCTTATGCGTTAAGATTATTTTATCAATATATGAACGATTAACCTAGATGAAAGGTAGTGTTTTACTATGAAACCTTCAGATTTCCACTGTTGGATTGTCGTTAACGGCTATTTACAGCATGATAAGTTTTCCAGTTTGGCTTTGTTCATTAAAGAGGCGGCTGAAAGGAAAGATATCATGGCAACCCTTATCCGCAATTCAGATCTCATTCCCATTATCGAAAAAGGAGTGCCACTGCTTAAAGGTGCCTTTGATAAGCTGCCTGATTTTGTCCTGTTCATGGATAAAGACATTCATTTGGCGCGCCATTTGGAATTGCTCGGCATCCCCGTATATAACAGCAGTACAGCGATCGATATTTGCGACAGCAAAGCAAAAACACATCAAGCATTGACCGGGCATGGTATACCGATGCCGAAAACCATATTTCCCCCTTTTACGTACGAAGGGATTGAAAGAGTCAATATGGATGCTTTCATACAAATCGGCAATGAACTTGGGTATCCCCTTATCGTTAAGGAAGCATACGGTTCATTTGGGGAACAAGTATATTTAATCCAAACAGAGGATGAGTTACTAAAGACGATCCATAATCTTGGCCACAAACTATTTATCCTCCAGGAATTCATCAAGCACAGCAAAGGTCGGGATATTCGTGTGAATGTCGTGGGCAATCAAGTCATAGCAGCGATGCAACGCCATTCCGAGCAAGACTTCCGAGCTAATATGACTGCCGGGGGGCAGGCTGCACCATATATACCCACCAGTGAAGAAGCACAACTTGCCATCCGATGTGCACAAATACTGGGTGCCGACTTCGCTGGCGTCGATTTGTTATTCGGTGAAGAAGGTCCGCTTTTGTGCGAAGTGAATTCGAATTCGCATTTACTGAATATTTATGATTGTACAGGCATCAACATCGCTGATAGCATGTTCGATTATATCTTGAAAGAATTAGGAAAAGGAAGTGCATCTGATGAAAAAACAAGCAGGCTGGTTGATTTATAACCGTGAGGATGCCTTGAAAAATAAGGGATACATAGAATGGATGCTTGACGAAGCAAGTAAGCTTGATCTTGATTTACACTTTCACTTTCGGGAAGACCTTAGGATCGGTCATCGTTTCAACGAGTTGTACGTGGAACATGGGACACAGCCAATTTCATTGCCGAACTTTGCTATCGTCCGGACCATCGACCCTTTTTTTACAAAGCAACTTGAGCAACTGGGGATTGCTTGCTTTAACTCCTCCTTCGTATCGGAAATCGCGAATGACAAAGCAAAGACTCATCAATATTTGTCCTCGCTCGGGATTCCAATGGCCGATACCGTATATTGTAACGGGAGGCCGAGTGCCGATGACATGGAGTTCCCTTTCATTGCTAAGGAAACACGTGGCCGCGGCGGGAAGCAAGTATATTTAATCGAGCATGCCGATGATCTTGCCGAACTGTATGATGGAAATTGGATAGTCCAAAAACCTGGCTTATTCGGTAGGGATATCCGCGTCTTCGTGGTTGGGAAAAAAGTGAAGGCTGCTGTACTTAGGGAATCCGCTTCCAGTTTCAAGGCAAATTATACGCTGGGCGGATCGGCTTCTCTATATGAGCTGACTGCTTCTGAATTAGCCCTTGTTGAAAGAGTAATGAGGTCATTTGATTTTGGCCTGGTCGGTATCGATTTCATATTTGCGGAAGATGGCAGCCTCATGCTCAACGAAATAGAGGATGTCGTCGGCAGCCGGACATTAAGTGCACTAAGTGATATGAATATCGTACGGGAATACCTTACATTCATAAAAGAAAGAATATCATCCTAACGGAATATTTTTCTTAAATAGCGTTTAAACACAAAAAGGATGAACCAGCTTCAAGCTGGTTCATCCTTTTGTTTTATAGTTGTTTCAGTTCGCTGATCCTGTGGATTACAGAGTCGCGTTTTTCGCTATAGTCTTTTTCCTTGGCACGTTCTTCTTCGATGACGCTTGCCGGCGCCTTTTTAACGAAGCCCTCGTTGCCCAATTTTTTCTGTACGCGCTCAACTTCTTTATTAAGTTTGTCGAGTTCTTTTTCAAGACGTTTCACTTCTTCGTCAATATTGATCAGTCCTGTAAGCGGAAGGATTAGCTCTACGCCAGTTACGACAGCTGTCATGGCTTGAGCAGGTTCTTCGACTTCGATTCCGATCGTCAATTGTTCAGGATTACAGAAACGCTCGATATAGCTGCTGTTTTTCTGTAATGTCCCTAAGATGGACTCATCTTTCGCTTTTAAGATCAAATTGATTTTTTTGCTTAGCGGTGTGTTCACCTCAGCACGGATATTACGGACGGAGCGGATGATTTCAACCAGCAGCTTCATTTCCTCGGCTGCAGCTGTATCCGTCAACCCTTCATTCACTTCCGGCCAAGCGGCAACAGTGATGGACTCACCTTGATGCGGTAGGTTCTGCCAGATTTCTTCGGTAATGAATGGCATGAACGGGTGTAACAATCTCATCGTGTTATCCAGTACATAAGCCAAGATCGAGCGCGTCGTTTTCTTAGCTGCTTCGTCTTCGCCATATAGCGGAAGCTTCGCCATTTCAATATACCAGTCACAAAAATCATCCCAAATGAAGTTGTAAAGCACACGGCCCACTTCACCAAACTCATAACGGTCCGCAAGTCTGGTTACGTTTGAAATCGTTTCATTCAAACGCGTCAAGATCCATTTATCAGCTACAGACTTCTCACCGCTTAAATCGATTTCGTCATAAGTCATGCCGTTCATGTTCATCAAAGCAAAACGAGATGCGTTCCAAATCTTATTGGAGAAGTTCCAAACCGCTTCCACTTTTTCCGTGCTATAACGAAGGTCCTGGCCTGGCGAGCTGCCCGTGGATAAGAAGTAACGCAGCGAATCGGCACCGTATTGATCGATTACATCCATCGGATCGACACCATTGCCAAGCGATTTACTCATCTTGCGCCCCTGTTCGTCACGAACCAGACCGTGGATCAGCACATCTTCAAATGGACGTTCACCTGTGAACTCAAGAGCTTGGAAAATCATCCGCGATACCCAGAAGAAAATGATATCATAGCCTGTCACAAGTGCCCCGGTTGGATAGTAGCGTTGGAAATCGACACTGTCCTTGTCAGGCCAGCCCATAGTCGAGAACGGCCATAATGCCGAGCTGAACCATGTATCAAGAACATCTGTATCTTGTTCCCAGTTTTCAGCGTCCGCAGGCTCTTCGTGACCTACATACACTTCACCTGTTTCTTTATGGTACCAGGCTGGAATGCGGTGACCCCACCAAAGCTGACGGGAAATGCACCAGTCACGGATATTTTCCATCCAATGCAGGTACGTTTTTTCGAAACGGTCCGGTACGAAATGAACTTTTTCCTCATCGGTTCCTTTTTGAAGCTCAACGGATGCATCAGCCAACGGCTGCATTTTAACGAACCATTGAGTCGAAAGATATGGTTCAACAACAGCACCGCTTCTCTCTGAATGGCCGACTGAGTGAAGGTGATCTTCGATTTTGAAAAGTACTCCTTCTTCCTGAAGGTCCTTGACGATTTGTTTCCGGCATTCAAAACGGTCCATGCCTTCATATTTACCAGCCTTTTCATTCATCGAGCCATCTTCATGCATGACAAGGATGCGTTCCAAATCGTGACGGTTCCCGATTTCGAAGTCATTCGGATCATGGGCCGGAGTAATTTTGACCGCGCCTGAACCGAATTCCATATCGACATAATCATCACCGACAATCGGGATTTCCCGGCCTGTAATTGGCAAGCGGACCATTTTGCCGATCAAGTGTTTATAACGGTCATCTTCAGGGTGAACAGCAACAGCAGTATCGCCAAGCATCGTTTCTGGACGGGTGGTGGCAATTTCAATTTCACCTGATCCGTCAACCAAAGGATATTTCATATGGTAAAATGCGCCCTGTACATCTTTGTAAATAACCTCGATATCGGATAACGCCGTTTTCGTTGATGGATCCCAGTTGATGATGTATTCGCCGCGATAAATCAAGCCCTTGTTATAAAGCGAAACGAACACTTCGCGCACAGCTTTTGAAAGCCCTTCATCAAGAGTGAAGCGTTCACGTGTATAATCAAGTCCAAGACCGAGCTTTGACCATTGTTCACGGATATGGCTCGCATATTCCTCTTTCCATTTCCATGTCTCTTCGACGAATTTTTCTCGCCCAAGGTCATAACGGCTCACGCCTTCAGCACGAAGTTTCTGTTCTACTTTCGCTTGAGTGGCGATACCGGCATGGTCCATGCCCGGTAACCATAAAACGTCATAGCCTTGCATCCTCTTCATGCGTGTCAATATATCTTGAAGCGTCGTATCCCAAGCGTGGCCAAGATGAAGCTTACCTGTCACGTTAGGCGGCGGGATGACAATCGTATATGGTTCTTTTTTATCGTCACCCGTCGTTTCGAAAAACTTTCCATCAAGCCACCATTTGTAGCGGCCTTTCTCTATCGTCTGCGGATCATATTTAGTCGGCATAGAAATTTGGTTCTCTTCCATAACATTTCCTCCTTTTTGGGCATAAAAAAAACTTCCATCATCACAAAAGGACGAAGGAAGTTGTTCGCGGTGCCACCTTTTTTCCGAAAAAGAAAAAAATCTCTTTCGGCTCTCAAATCGGATAACGGCTCTTCACCGGCCTTCGCTACTAAGAGGTTCACGAAGACTGCTCGCGGACGACTTCGGATGCTGCTGCCTGGAAACCTCGCACCAATTTGGTTTCCTCTCTGAAAAGTGCATTTCATCTTACTATTTCCGGTCTTTGCATTGATTTATATTCATATGTAAAATCATTGAATGCATATAGTATATAGTACAAAAAACATGGGGCTCCAGTCAATCATCTTTTCGCTTACTTTCTCAGTAATCATCCCATTTGATACAATTCATGTTCATTTTCTTTATTTTATCCTCCAGGAACAGTGAATGTGACGGCTGTTTCACCTTTTCCACTGCCCACCCATAGAATATAAGAAGTCCTAAAAAGGAAGGTAATAATATGAAGCGAAGATATACTCCCTATACTTTACCGCCTTGGGTGAAGAAATTCCGCGGTGTCTGCCAGCAGTTCATCTTCCCCTTTATTGTGTTCCAAGGATTACGTACGCTGATTTTCCCGACTTTTTTCGATATGCTCTTGCTAATCGCCTTTATTTTCCTGGCCATGTCTTTGTATTTCGACTGGATTTAAGTATTCCCTTACAGCAAAAAAATATACATGACTGGAGATGATCCAATCATGTATATTTAGCTTGGGGGTGATTGTTCTTTGGCAGCATCGGCAGCAGCCTTTTTCTGCTGTTCGATTTCTTCGATTTTCATCACCATATATTCAATATTTTTCAAAAGCCAAAATTGCCGCTGCAATTGTGTAACATTATCAAGCTCTGAACGATGACCCCTGCCGTCGGAGTAACCCTTCACTAATTCCAAAGCTGACCCAGGGAATGCCAGATAGCTTTGCATGAGCAGCAATTCTTCTTCTTTCAACGGAAAATAACGAAAATAGTTATATAGCCAGTCAACGCAGTCATCGCATTGGACAGGATAGGTCCTGGCCGATTTAACGAGAAATGGCAGTAAATCGAAATGCGGCGGAGCCGTATTCGAATTCTCAAAATTGATGAAGTAGCCATAACCCCGCTCATCATAAACAAAATGCTTCATGGAAACCTTTCCGTGCGTGACCACGGTTCGAACCTTTTCACTATCCTTCGTTTTTTCATACCAGGTTTCAAACTTCTTGATCGAGTACTTCAGCGCCTGTGAAATATCAGTGTAGAAAGAACAAACCGTCAGTTCGAATGGAGACATATACCACTTCTTTTCACAGCTGACAATATACTCATCGATAAAGTCCTTCTCGTTATTCCAGGCATCAAGCGTCCGCTCATAATGGGCTTCCCGTTCCTCGATATCCACTTGTATTTCCTTAACGGAAAGTGTATGCATCCGAGCAAGCTCCCTGAACATTTGCTTATGATTTTCATCGCGCTCCCCGTCCCTTTCATTATTGAGCCAGGGCATCAGGTAATACAAACGTCCATTATGAAGAACGGCGTAACGCTGATCCATCGTTTGATAAATGGGAACGATCCGGTTATAGCCTCGATGGTACAATTTTTGAACATTTTTGATAAAATCAATGCCGTTCTGCGGTAACATGGATTTCAAGGCAAATGTACCGCGATCACTGTATATTTTTTTTACACGTCCGAAGTCCTCAATATATTGTACATACATGGCATATTCCTTCAATACGGTCTCCGTGTCCCGATCCCGATTGGCAGGCTGCTGATTCTCGTTTTCCCTCACGAGACTCACTCACTTTCTCTAAAAAAACTAAACGATCCGATTCCTCTAGCACCTAAAAAACAGGAGCAGACCATATGCTCTGCTCTCTGTCCTGGTCAATTCTTATATGCAACCGCCTTCGGTATATAGATGACTTGCCCTTCATGGACGTTCTGATTCGACTCCAATTCATTGCTGAAAAGTATCGATTGAACCGTAACATCATATCGTTGAGCCAAGTCATCAAGCGTTTCCCCTTGCTGAACAATGCAAACCTTCATCCTTACCAGTTCTTCTTCTTGTTTCCGTCCGAATAAATCCATGATGGATAGCTGCTTTTCATCATGATCGGCCGTTTCTTTATCATCACGTTCCGCGGCTTGCTTCCTGCCTTTGAAATTCTTAACCTCCTTAGCCGGAGGCGCTGGTCTTTCCCTCTTTTTGAATAGATCGCTTATGGACGAATTGGATTCCTCTTCCTGCTCCACCTTCACATTCTCATTAAGGATAGGACCCGCTGCAACGTCATCTTCTCCCTGCATGATGACATCCTCGGTTTCTAAATTTGCAACCGGGCTATTTTGATGCTTGGTTGCATGACTTGGCTCTTCCACTACTTCTTCTCTCAATGTCACCTTAGGAATCTCCATCTTCTCCACGGAATCCTGCCTGCTTGGTACTTCCTCCAGTTTCGCCTCTCCCATTGAAGGTACCTTTTCCGCGGAGTCAGGCGGATCGCCAATTACTTCTTCTTCTACAGCTTCTTCCTCTCTATGCACTTCCGTTTCCCACTCCTCCTCTTCAGGATATGGTGAAACGGGCATTTCAAAAACTGGGACATTATGCTGATCGCTTAAATAAATCGGTTCCTCTTCTTCTTCTTCGTTTGCTTCAGAAACTCGTTTTGATTCAGCAGAAAAAGGCGCGTATAACTCTTCTTCCTCCTCATCACGGAAAACAGGCTGAAAATCCGGGATTGGCGGCACTGCAGCTGCATAAGGAATATATGACTCATTTTCCCCATCCGTTTCTTCCTGTTCCTCTATTTCTCCAACTTCCTGCTCGGTATCGAAACGTTCTTCCACATATGAATCATTATAGATTCCGGTTATCAAAAGGTCCGCCTGCAATTTCAAACAGTTATGCTCTGGCATTGCATAATCAAAGCTTTGAATCGAGACATCGACCTCATCCAATGAGGCAATCCGATTATTCGGAATCGTTATATCAACCGGAAAACGGTGTGTGAACTCATTAAGTCCATCGAGATGCCTCTCGACCTTTTGAACCGCTTTTGGCAAAAAGGTCTGCGAAAACTCCTCTTCTTCACCATTTTGCGAGCCTTTGTATTCACCGCTTAAATCTAACGAGCCTCGTATATAAACATATTGATCACTTTCTTGAATCGCCACATTTGGATCAAGGGAAATGGAATATAGCTCAGCCACTTCCTGTCCCTTCTGGAACCAAACGGATTCCTCTAAAGAAAATCGTAAATACGATTCATTTTCTTGCGACAAGACAACTCCTCCTTTCAGCTTCAGGAAACGGTACCTATACCAATATCAATCTATGAAGGGAGGAAGCTGATTATTCCTTAATTTCATTTGCAATACTCCTTATATTTCCTAAGCCTTTTAAAAAGAAGGAGTTTCAATTTTCAGGCTAAAATTACGCTGGATTGTATCAAGCGGCCTCCTACTTTTGATTCGTTTCTTCCATTTACCGATTGAATTCAAAAAAACTGGCTGCCTTTCTCCAAAAGCCTTTGGAAAAATGGTAGCCAGTTCAAATTTATTATTATCGAATATAGCGGTAGTTCATGAAGCCTTGCATCATTTTTTTAACTTTGCAAAAGCCTTTTCTGCCGCTGCAATGGTCTTTTCGATATCTTCATCACTATGTGCAGTGGACAGGAATAAACCTTCAAACTGTGACGGCGGCAAGTAGATGCCTTGATTCGCCATTTCCCTATAGTAAGAAGCAAAGAACTCTAAGTCGGATGTTTTAGCTGTATCATAGTTTATGACTTCTTCATTAGTAAAGAAAAGTCCAATCATGGAACCGGCACGGTTGAATGTATGGGGAACTCCGTACTTTTCCGCTGCTTCGCCAATTCCTTTTTCGAGCATATCCCCTTTTCGGGTGAACTCATCATAGGATTCTGGAGTCAATTGGCTCAGCGTTTCAAGGCCAGCCGTCATCGCAAGAGGGTTACCAGATAATGTACCCGCTTGATAAATTGTCCCACTCGGGGCAATTTGTTCCATGAATTCGCGCTTGCCTCCGAATGCTCCGACAGGCAAACCGCCGCCAATTACTTTCCCAAGGCAAGTCAGGTCAGGTACGATGCCAAAATAGCCTTGTGCACAATTATAGCCGACACGGAACCCTGTCATAACTTCGTCAAAGATCAATAGAGCCCCGTATTGGGTCGTCACTTCACGTAAGCCTTCGAGGAAACCAGGTTGTGGCGGAACCACGCCCATGTTCCCTGCAACAGGCTCTACGATGATGCAAGCGATGTCTTCGCCAAATTGTTCAAACGCATATTTGGTTGCAGCAAGATCATTATATGCTACGGTAATCGTATTTTTTGCAATGCCTTCCGGTACTCCAGGGCTATCCGGTAAACCTAATGTTGCAACGCCTGAACCCGCTTTGATTAGCAATGAATCGCCATGGCCATGATAGGAACCTTCGAATTTCAGGATTTTATCACGGCCTGTAATGCCTCGTGCCAGCCTTAGTGCACTCATCGTCGCTTCGGTTCCTGAAGATACCATCCGGATCATTTCAATCGAAGGCACCCGTTCAATGACCAACTTGGCCAGTTCATTCTCTATTAGCGTAGAAGTTCCAAAGCTTGTACCTGATTCCGCTACCTTTTTCAATGATTCCACGACACGGTCATTCGTGTGACCCAGGATAAGCGGTCCCCATGATAGAACATAGTCGATATATTCATTTCCATCGATATCATACATTTTTGAGCCTTTTCCACGCTCCATGAAAATGGGATCCATGTCCACAGATTTGAAGGCACGTACCGGGCTGTTCACGCCGCCTGGCATCAAATTTTTTGCTTCGGCAAACGCTTTTTTCGATTTTTCATATGACCGCATGATTCAATCCCCTTTTTCCATTACAGGTTATATTTTTTATATCATTGATTATCTTCGTTTATCCAGCGTGCTACCTCTTTTGAAAAATACGTAATGATCAAGTCGGAACCTGCGCGTTTCAAGCCTGTCAGCATTTCCATCACTATCACTTTTTCATCAATCCAGCCATTTTGGGCAGCAGCCTTAACCATTGAATATTCACCGCTGACATTATAGGAAACAACCGGAAGATTAAAGTTATTCTTAACGTCCCTGATGATGTCCATGTAGGAAAGGGCTGGTTTCACGATTAGGAAATCCGCACCTTCAGCAACATCGGATTCAGCCTCACGGAACGCTTCAAGGCGATTGGCGGGATCCATTTGGTAAGTTTTCCTGTCGCCAAATTGCGGCGCACCATTCGCAGCATCACGGAATGGGCCGTAAAAGGCCGAAGCATATTTCACCGCATAGGACATGATCGGAATATCTTCATAACCCGCTTCATCCAGACCTGTACGGATGGCCGCAACGAAACCGTCCATCATATTGGAAGGCGCAATGATATCGGCGCCGGCCTCTGCCTGGCTGATTGCCGTTTTGGCAAGAAGGTCAAGAGAAGCGTCATTGAGGATTTTTTCCCCTTCAACGACCCCGCAATGGCCATGGCTTGTATACTCACAAAGGCAGGTATCCGCAATGACAATAACTTCAGGATATTGTTTTTTAATAAAGCGGGTTGCCTCTTGCACAAGTCCGTTGTGATGAAATGCCCCTGTGCCCTGTTCGTCCTTATCATGATCAAAAGGGACACCGAATAAAATGACTGATTTAATTCCCAGACTCACGACTTCATCCATTTCGGCCCCCAGATTATCCATGGAAAGCTGATAGATGCCTGGCATAGAGTTGATTTCATTTTTCACATTTTCCCCGTCGATGACGAAGATCGGATAGATCAAATCCTCTTTATGCAATTGTGTTTCACGGACTAATGCCCTCATGCCAGCACTTGCACGCAAGCGGCGGTGGCGATTGAATGGAATGTTTTTCATTTTAAAGTTCCTCCCTTTTTACTTCTTTTCAAGATGAAGCGTATTAACTCCGCAACCATGGCATCCGTCGTATAAACATCTGGACAGACATCTACGGATAGCCCATGTTTTTCAGCCGTTTTAGCGGCAATCGGCCCGATACAGGCGATGATGATCCGGTCTATGTATGTATCCAATTCATGGCGTTTCATGATCTGTAAAAAATGATTGACCGTCGATGAACTCGTAAAGGTTATGATGTCGATTTCATGGTTCTTTATAAGACGCACCAGTTTTTTTTCACTGCTTCGGGGAAGCACTGTATGATAAATAATCACTTCATCACAAGATGCACCAGCTTCATTGATCGCCTCCGCAATGACTGCCCTTGCGAGATTTCCTTTTGCCAGCAGCACGCGTGCCCCCGGATCAAGCCGGGTATTGAACTCCGCCACGAATCCTTCGGCAACAAACTGAGCTGGAACAAAATCCGCCTTATATCCATGTCGTTTCAGGGCCGCTTCTGTTTTGGAGCCGATTACGGCTATTTTCGGAAGCTTTAAAGGCTGGTTTCCAAGTAGCTTAAAGAAGAAATCCACCCCATTTTGACTGGTCAGAATGATCCAGTCATATGTAAGCAACTCTTCTAACCGCTGTTGTACATCTTCCATATGATCAGGAAGAGTGAACTCAAGCAATGGCACAAGAAGCGGCGTTCCGCCATTTTTTTCGATCGACTCTTTTAAACCATCTGCCTGTCCTTTCCCTCTGGTGATTAATACCTGATAATCCTTAAGAGGTTGAACGGGATTCATTACTGATCAAGCTCTTCTTTTACGCGATCGATCAATTCTTTACCGCCCATTTCACTAATCTGTTTGGCAGCAGCATGCCCCACCGCCTCGGGATCAGCACCCTCAACCATTTCTTTATAAATCACCTTTCCATCCGGGGCAGCGACTAAAGCCGTCAACGAAATGGATCCATTATCTTTTGCCACCGCAAATCCGGCAATCGGAACCTGGCATCCGCCTTCCATTTTATCCAAAAAGGCACGTTCCGCTTCAACCGTTCTTTTCGTTTTTTCACAGGTCAATTTCGCAAGTTCCGCCAACAGATCTTTGTCGTCTTCGCGGCATTCAATGGAAAGTGCTCCTTGTCCAACCGCCGGAATGCAAATATCCTCATCTAAAAATTCCGTTACGATGTCCTGCTCCCATCCCATTCTTGATAGTCCGGCCGCTGCTAAAATGATAGCATCATAATCTTCCGTTTTCAGCTTATTCAGACGGGTATCGATATTACCGCGAATCCATTTAATTTCAAGGTCCGGCCTTCTAGCCAAAATTTGCGCGCCGCGGCGCAAGCTGCTTGTACCTATGATGGAGCCGGGCTTCAGTTCGGAAAGGGTTTCATGGTTCTTTGATATCAAGGCATCCCGATGGTCCTCTCTCGGTGGTATGCAGCCAATCGTCAAGCCTGGAGGCAGCACTGCAGGCATATCTTTCATGCTATGTACGGCCATATCAATTTCTTTATCAAGCATCGCGTGTTCGATTTCTTTAACGAATAAGCCCTTTCCGCCAACCTTGGAAAGTGTTACATCAAGGATTTGGTCACCCTTTGTGACAATTTCCTTCACTTCGAACTCGTATGGAACCCCAAGCTCTTTAAGTTGATCGATAACCCAGTTCGTTTGGGTGATCGCTAATTTACTACGTCTAGAACCGACAATTATTTTTCTCATAGTTTCCTCCTATGTATTCCAAAAGTGGAATGTTGAAAGGCTTCCGAAAAGGAAAAAGTTAATTAACACAATCATGAAAGATCCAATATTCAGAAAGGCTAGGGTCCTTCCATACATTTGTTTCCGAATTTTCAAGTATAAAAACACACTGTAAGCGATAAGCAAAATGAATGAGCCGATGATTTTCATGTCCAGCCAGGATACCCCAGGCACTTTTATATATGCCCATTGAATCCCCAGGATAAGGGAGACCACTAATAATGGAACGCCTATTACCGCGAGGACATAAGACATATGCTCGAGCTTTGTTAAATCGCCGAGTCGAAGCAGGCGTTTCCCCCATTTCTTCCTTTTCAGTAAATCATATTGAATTAAGTATAAAAGTGAAAAAACGAAAGAAAGCGTGAATGCCCCATATGATAGGATGGCAAAAGTGATATGTATGAGCAATAGCTCTGAAACCAGGCGCTGTGCAAGCACTTGAGATTCTATCTGAACAGGTGCAAAGGTATGGATGGCCATGACCATGAAACCTAATACATTCGTAAAAAAGACCGTAAAATCGACTCTTAGCAATCGGTTAATGATTAAAGATAGCGATATGAGGACCCATGCATAAAAATATAAGCCTTCAAAAATCGTCAATACCGGGAACCTTCCCGTTTTCAACACATACAGAAACAAAAAAATTGTTTGCAGTACCCAAACAATAGAAAGCAACCAGAAGGCGACCCTATTCGCCTTCTGGTTATTATTAAGGAAATCGATAAAATATAAAAGCATACTGATGGCATACAACAAAACAGTGGCTTCATGCAATCTTGTCATTAGTAATTCCATATCTACCTCATTACTGGACAGGAACTGGATTCAATAGGGATGACTTGGAGCTGTTCCGTTCTTTTTCATCCGCAACCAGCTGGTCTTCAATCAATTCCTCTAAATGGAAGATTTTCATGAAATTATTCAATTGCTCTTTTGCATTCGGCTCATCTGCCAGCTCTTTTGCATATAGTATCGGATCTTTCAGCATTTGGTTGATGATGCTTTTCGTATGCTTGTTCAGAACTTTTTTGTCACGTTCGCTTAAATGCGGAAGCTTTCTTTCGATGCTTTCCATCGTTTCCTTCTGTATCGATAGGGATTTTTCCCGTAAAGAAGAAATGACGGGAACCACACCAAGCAAATTAATCCATTGGTTGAAGTCCACAATTTCTGATTCGATCATCAATTCTATTTTCTCGGCAGCTTTTTTACGTTCTTCGATATTGGCTTGCACGATCCCTTCAAGATCGTCAATGTCATACAAGAAGACATTTTCCAGCTCGGCCAATGTCGGATCGAGGTCACGCGGCACTGCGATATCGACCATGAAAATAGGACGGCCTTTACGAAGCTTATTGACGAATGACATCATTTCCTGTGTTACAAGAAGATCTTTTGATCCAGTTGAAGTAATCAGGATATCAGCTTCCACTAAAGCGCATTGCAGCTCTTGAAGCTGTTTCGCCGTACCATTGAATCTCTCGGCTAGGTCGACTGCCTTCTGGAAGGTACGGTTAATGACCGTAATGCTGTCTGCGCCATTGCTATGAAGATTTTGAATGGCCAGCTCACCCATCTTACCGGCCCCAAGAATCAAAACATTCTTGCCGTTCAGGCCTCCAAAGATTTTTTTTGCAAGCTCGACTGCCGCATAGCTGACGGAAACGGCATTGGTATTGATTTCGGTTTCCGAATGAGCTTTTTTAGCTAATGTAAGGGCTTGCTTGAAGAGATGGTTAAAAACGGTACCGATCGTATCTTCCTTCTGACCTAACAGATAGCTTGAACGTACTTGTCCCAAAATCTGAGTTTCTCCCAGTATCATGGAATTCAGGCCGCAGATAACTGAAAATAAATGCTCGACAGCCCCATCACCTTCATAAATGAACAGATATTTAGAAAATTCTTCTTTATCGATATTAAACCATTCCGAAAGAAATTCCTTTATATAATACCTGCTTGTATGAAGCTGGTCACCGACCGCATATATTTCCGTCCTGTTGCATGTAGAAATAATAATGTTTTCCAAGATGCTTTTTTTATTTTTAAGAGCTTTCATTGCCTCGGCAAGTTCGGCTTCGTTAAACGATAGTTTTTCCCGAATTTCTACAGGGGCAGTTTTGTAATTTATACCAACCGCTAGAATATGCATCCTTTTGTTTTGCACCCCCAAAATTTTTCATGTAAATTTATTATACCATGTACTAAAATGGTTTCACGCATATAATATGAACAGTTTATGAAAACGTATGCTACCATGGAAAAGACAGCCAAAACGCCTGAATTGTTACAAGGTGTCTAAGCGGATTTGTAAGTTACAAATATATTTCGACATTGTGTACAAAAGTAACATATCAAAAATGGCAAAAAACTTCAAGTAATCGAATTGCATAGGAGGATAAAATGAAAACGCAGCGTATTTTCCCAGGAATCGTTTTAATCGGTTTCGGGCTCTATTTTTTTCTTGAACATTCTCAAATCGAAATCTTTCCAGGCTTTTTCAGCTGGCCCACTTTATTATGTATAGTTGGTGCCGCCTTCCTGATTCAGGCATATAGCGGTAATGAATATGAGTCCATCCTGCCGGGCGTCATCTTACTCGGGTTCGGGGCTCACTTCCACATTGTCGAGAACCTGGATATTTGGCCGGATAATATAGGTATCTTTATTTTAATCATCTCTCTGGGATTTATTCTAAGGGCACGTAAAACAAATTCTGGAATGTTTCACGGCATGGTAATATTCATCATCTCGATCACTTTATTATTCTATGATAAAATCAAAACGTCTTTCGGGTTTGTGGATACAACTACTGCGAACATCGAAAGGTTTTGGCCATTTGCCTTGATGGCAATCGGCATTTATTTTTTGGTTCGAAAAAAGTGAAAATTTGATTGGCAATTTTTTTGAATTCCATAATGAAAAAGGGTATTCCAGATGCGGAATACCCTTTTCTTTTACATATATTTCTTAAGGACGCCCCATGCTTGTTCCTTACCTTCGCCTGTTTCACCAGAGAATAGAAGCAATTCATCTTCTTTTTCCATATTTAACGTTTGGCGCGTGATTTTCAAGTGCTTCTGCCATTTGCCTTTTGGAATTTTATCCGCTTTGGTGGCAATAACGATCCGGGGCAGGTCATAATGCTTCAGGAATTCATACATTGCGATATCATCCTTTGTCGGGGGATGACGCAAATCGACGATCAGAAGCGCAGCGCGGAGCTGGTCACGGGAAGTGAAGTACGTTTCGATCATCTTTCCCCAAGCATCACGCTCCGTCTTAGATACTTTTGCATAACCATAACCCGGTACATCCACAAAATGGAGTGCTTCATTTATGATATAAAAATTCAAGGTCTGCGTCTTACCCGGTTTAGAGGATGTGCGCGCCAAGTTTTTTCGATTGATCATTTTGTTGATGAAACTGGATTTCCCAACGTTGGAACGGCCTGCCAAGGCAAATTCCGGTATTGGGGTATTTGGATATTGTTCAGGCTTCACAGCACTGATGACAATATCTGAACTCGTCACTTTCATTCGTTCACACCTACCAATGCATGCTCAAGGACTTCATCGACGTGTGAAACTGGAACAAATGTTAATGCTTTACGGACACTTTCCGGGATATCATCAATATCCTTTTCGTTATTTTGCGGGATGATGATTTTCGTAAGTCCTGCGCGATGGGCCGCTAAAGATTTTTCTTTAAGCCCGCCGATCGGAAGAACCCGTCCGCGTAATGTAATTTCGCCTGTCATGCCTACCTCTTTTCTGATCGGCCTATTTGTAAGGGCCGATATTAACGCTGTTGCAATCGTGATGCCTGCAGAAGGGCCATCTTTTGGGACCGCACCTTCAGGGACATGAATATGGATATCATATTTTTCATGGAAGTTCGCATCAATCTGAAGTTTCTCGGTTTTTGAACGGACATAACTGAAAGCAGCCTGGGCTGACTCTTTCATTACATCGCCAAGCTTTCCTGTCAGGATCAGCTTGCCTTTACCTGGTGATAAGGAAACCTCGATTTGGAGCGTATCGCCACCTACCGACGTGTACGCTAACCCATTGGCTACACCGACTTGGTTCTCGACTTCCGCCTGTCCATAATGGAACATGGTTTTCCCTAAAAACTCCTCGACATTCTTTTCAGAAATGACGACCCGCTTTTTATCTCCGGAAACGATGATTTTTGCAGTCTTCCGACAGATGCTTGCAAGCTGTCGCTCCAGACTCCGAACACCGGCTTCCCGAGTATAGTAACGGATGATTTTTGTTAGAGCTTCCTCACGGATTTGCAGTTGTGTCTTCAATAAACCATGGTTTTCCAGCTGTCTAGGCAGCAAGTGATCCTTGGCTATATGAAGTTTCTCTATCTCAGTATAACCTGCAATCGAAATGATTTCCATACGATCACGAAGCGGACCTGGAATCGATCCCAAATTATTCGCCGTCGCGACGAACATGACTTTGGAAAGATCGTAGGTTTCTTCAATATAATGATCACTGAAATTATGATTTTGCTCCGGATCAAGCACCTCCAGCATCGCTGCAGATGGATCTCCCCTAAAGTCATTGGACATCTTATCCACTTCGTCAAGTAAAAAGACAGGATTGATCGTTCCTGCTTTTTTCATGCCTTGAATGATCCGTCCCGGCATCGCCCCTACATATGTGCGGCGATGTCCGCGGATTTCCGATTCATCGCGCACTCCACCTAAAGATATACGGACGAAATTCCTATTCAGGGATGAAGCGATCGATTTAGCCAGGCTCGTTTTCCCGACCCCTGGCGGTCCCACCAAACAAAGGATCGGTCCCTTCAATGAATTAGTCAATTGCTGGACGGCCAAATACTCAAGCACCCGCTCCTTCACCTTTTCCAAACCATGGTGGTCCCGGTTCAGGATTTTTTCGGCTTTATGAATATTCAAGTCATCTTTGGTCGCCTTGGTCCACGGAAGCGAAATCAGCCATTCGATATAATTGCGGATGACAGAACTCTCGGCTGAGCTCGAAGGAACTTTTTCATAACGGTCCAATTCCTTTAATGCCGTTTCTTTGATGTGCTCAGGCATATCCGCTTCTTCAATCTTTTCGTTGAGGACCTCAATTTCCCCTGTTTTTCCTTCTTTATCGCCCAATTCCTTTTGGATCGCTTTCATTTGTTCTCGTAAATAATATTCCTTTTGAGTCCGTTCCATCGAACGCTTAACACGCTGGCCGATCTTTTTCTCGAGAAAAAGAACTTCCTTCTCGTTATTGATGATCTCGATGACACGGCTTAAACGCTCTTTCATATCAATGGTCTCAAGCACTTCTTGCTTCTCCTTCAATTTCAAAGGCAAGTGTGAAGCAATTATATCCGCTAATCGCCCAGGCTCTTCAATATCCGAAGTGGACGAAAACGTTTCACCGGTTATTTTTTTGGACATTTTTATGTATTGTTCAAAATAATCCAATAGTGTGCGCATTAATGCTTGATGTTCAGCATCCTTTTCATCACTGTCTTCATATATTTTAATCTTGGCACCATAATGTGTCTCATAATCGTAAAATTCAATGACTTCTGCGCGGTTCAACCCTTCCACCAACACCCGGATTGTACCATTCGGAAGCTTCAACATCTGTTTTACCTTTGTTAAAGTTCCCATTGTAAATAAATCTTCTTCACCTGGTTCGTCCAACGAAACATCTTGTTGTGTCGTCAAAAATATAAGATGGTCTTCCACCATTGCTTTCTCAAGGGCTTGCACTGATTTATCTCGGCCTACATCTAAATGAAGTACCATCGTTGGATATACAAGCAGTCCTCTAAGCGGCAGGAGGGGGACGATGATTTCTTTATCAGTCATTTCCTGACACCTCCATCTAATTAGTATCGTCGTTGTAAACTATTTACCCATGTTCTCAACCTTTTAACAATTCTATCCTATTTATATAGAAGTGTCTATTCGTTTACCTTAACACGTTTCGACTGCTATTATTATCTCCAATATTAGATAAAAAAGCACGTTTGAATGCGTGTTTATTTTTACGTCAAGTTTGTCGGGAACGCCAATATGGCCCTTAAAATGCCCCGGTTCTATTTTTAGCCGGGGCATTTCCTTTATACACTTTCTTTTTTTGATAGGTCCAAGGTTGTAAGGATTTGTTCCGACATCAATTCTTTTTTCAGTGCCTGATCCAGCACTTCTTTTACATTCGAAACGGGAATGATTTCTATATCCTTGATTTCAGCTAGAAGCGGCTGCATGTTTTCGGCTGGAATGATTACTTTCTTTGCCCCGGCAAGTTTAGCCGCCTTGATTTTCGGAATGACACCGCCGATCGGTTTAACGCCGCCATGAATGCTTATTTCTCCAGTCATCGCCACGGTGTGATCAACAGGGATTTTATATATGGCCGAGTATATGCCTGTGGCCATTGCAATTCCTGCAGAAGGGCCATCTACTGGACTTCCGCCCGGAAAGTTCACATGGATATCGAATTGATTGGCAGGCACTCCCATCGACCGTAAAACTGTAATGACATTTTCTATCGAACCTTTTGCCATGCTCTTGCGGCGAATCGATTTGCCACTCCCGCCGCCGATACTTTCTTCTTCAACGATGCCGGTAATGTTTATCGAACCTTTTTCATCAGAGGCAGCCATGACCGTAACCTCGATTTCCAACAACGCCCCGCTATTGGGACCATAGACTGCAAGACCGTTGACAAGGCCTATTTTAGAATTCGATTCTATTTTCCTGTCCATTCTTTGGGTCAGCTGGCTGCTATGGGCCATCCAATCTATATCTTCTTCTCGGATAAAAGTCCTGTTTTCATTGATTGATATTCCTGCAAGAGTCTGAATCATGTTGACAGCTTCCCTGCCATTTCGGGCATAATCTGAAATTGACTGCAAGCCCTTTTCACTGATGGTGATCCCCACTTTATCAGAGGCATTCTTAGCCACGGTGATTATTTCTTCCCGGTCAAGCTCACGGAAAAACACCTCTATGCATCTTGAACGTATCGCAGGCGCGATTTCATTTGGCGTTCTTGTTGTGGCTCCAATCAGCCGAAAGTCAGCCGGTAGTCCATTTTTAAAAATATCATGGATGTGAGTGGGAATATTTTGATTTTCCTCTTGATAATAAGCACTTTCCAGAAAGACCTTACGATCCTCCAATACCTTTAACAGTTTATTCATCTGTATTGGATGAAGCTCCCCTATTTCATCTATGAACAGTACGCCACCATGAGCATTGCTGACTGCCCCCTGCTTTGGCTGCGGAATGCCAGCCTGTCCCATTGCTCCAGCTCCTTGGTAGATTGGATCGTGCACAGAACCAATGAGCGGATCGGCAATTCCTCGTTCATCAAACCTGGCTGTGGTGGCGTCCAATTCGACGAAAACGGCCGAATTCTTAAAGGGGGACTTTCCATTTTTCTTCGCCTCTTCCAAAACAAGTCTGGCAGCTGCCGTTTTCCCTACCCCTGGAGGACCGTAAATTATCACATGCTGGGGATTCGGCCCACATAAGGCGGCTTTTAAAGATTTAATCCCATCTTCTTGACCGATGATTTCATTAAATGTGCTGGGTCTAACCTTTTCTGCCAATGGCTCTGTTAACGAAATCGACCTCATCTTCCGTAATTGGTCCATTTCTTTACGTGAATCACGGTCAATGGAAACTTTTTGTGTCCGCTGGCCTTTCAATAAGTTCAAAAAATACAATCCAATAATGATCCCAAAAAACAGCTGGATAAACAACGCCAATCCTGTCCAATTCATCGTATTCCCTCCTGCACTCTCCTAGTTTGTCATTTCTGTTAGTATCTCCTTTGGAAGGGCGAAATTATCCAAGAAATTCGCGTTGAAAATTTTGGCGTTTTTATCCCAAATAACAATAATTTGGAAAAAGACAAAGAAAAAAGACTGCCAGGATGAACTGGCAGTCTTGCTTTTTCATATAAATCAAGCAGATGTTTTCTTTTCTTGTCCTTTGATGGTTGTACCGTCCTTTAGGACGAGCTTTGGAGATTCGTTTTTCGAAATCGTGCTGCCTGTGATCACACATTTTGCAACATCATCACGTGAAGGCAGATCGAACATCACTTCAAGAATGATGCCTTCGATGATGGAGCGCAGACCACGTGCACCAGTTTTACGTTCAATTGCCTTTTTAGCAATTTCACTTAGCGCTTCCTGTTCGAATTCCAATTCAACATCGTCAAGCTCAAGCAATTTTTGATATTGTTTAACAAGGGCATTTTTCGGCTGTGTAAGGATTTCAATCAAAGCAGCTTCATCCAATTGCTCAAGAGTCGCAATTACCGGAAGACGTCCGATGAATTCCGGAATTAATCCGAAACGAAGCAAGTCTTCAGGAAGGACTTTGGAAAGCAATTCTTTTTCTGCAATATCATCCTTTTTCACGTCAGAGCCAAAGCCAATGACTTTTTGACCAAGACGGCGTTTGATGATCGGTTCGATGCCATCAAAGGCACCGCCGCAGATGAACAAAATATTGGTCGTATCGATTTGGATGAATTCCTGATGTGGATGTTTACGTCCACCTTGAGGCGGAACGCTTGCAACTGTTCCTTCAAGTATTTTCAATAAAGCTTGTTGCACACCTTCACCAGACACGTCACGTGTAATGGAAGGATTTTCCGATTTACGGGCAACTTTATCGATTTCATCAATATAAATGATGCCTTTTTCCGCTTTTTCCACATCATAATCAGCTGCTTGGATCAATTTTAGCAGGATGTTTTCGACATCTTCCCCAACATATCCAGCCTCCGTCAATGAAGTGGCATCAGCAATGGCAAAAGGAACATTCAGTAATCGCGCCAATGTTTGCGCAAGAAGGGTTTTCCCGCTTCCCGTCGGTCCGATTAGGGCGATGTTACTTTTGGAAAGCTCCACATCGTCGACTTTGCTATTGGAATTGATACGTTTATAATGATTGTAAACAGCGACAGCCAAAGATTTCTTTGCCTGTTCTTGTCCAATCACATATTCGTCAAGAATTTCACGGATTTCCATTGGTTTAGGAACATCTCTGAATTCTACTTCTTCATCAGTGCCCAGCTCTTCTTCGACGATCTCCGTACAAAGTTCGATACACTCGTCACAAATATAGACACCTGGACCAGCAACCAGTTTACGGACTTGTTCTTGTGTTTTACCGCAAAAAGAACATTTTAACTGTCCTTTTTCATCATTAAATTTAAACATGTACGTTCACCCCTTTAAATACTCTTCCAACTCTATTGCATAGCGGTACCCAATCGTAATGAAAAAAACTAGGCACACATCTACTTAAACATTCCAAAATCCTAAGTATGTTTTGCATTTTATCATGTTCTTGGAAGTTTAGTAACAAAAATGCTCACGGTCCGAGTTGTTAAATAAGTACAATAATCAATCAATATGTATTTGCCCTTTACCAGTATGCCCAAAACTTTGGATTTTTAAAAGCAGGATTTGCTGTATAAATATGTATATGCGGTATTAGAACTAATCTACACCGAAATCCAAAAAAAATCAATCAGGAAATAACCGATATTTGAAATTTACACTAATTCTCAATATGTATAAAACAAGGCACGATTACTCGCGCCTTGTTTTTTAAAGGAAATATTTTAATCTACTTATTTAATAAAAATTATTTTGCGTCAACTGTTTTGCTGTTTTCTACCAAGAAGTCAATCGCTTTCTTAATTTTAAGATCGCCTTTGATTCCTTCTAAGTTTCCAAGAGCTTGTTTGATCGCGTCAACTTCCATATTGTACATAGTAGCCATTTGTGCAAGTTCAGCTTCTACATCTTCGTCAGTAGCTTCAAGTTTTTCAACTTCAGCGATCGCTTCAAGAGTTAGGCTCGTACGAACTTGACCTTCAGCTTCTTCTTTCATTTGCGCTTTTAAAGCTTCTTCGTCTTGACCTGAGAATTGGTAGTAAAGTTCCAAATTAAGACCTTGAGATTGAATGCGTTGAGAGAACTCATTCATCATGCGGTCAACTTCGTTTGAAATCATTGCTTCAGGAACGTCTATTTCTGAACCTTCAACAGCTTTACCAATTACAGTGTTTTGAATGAAGTTTTCTTCTTCATGTTTTTTGTCATGCTCTAATTTATGTTTTGTTTTTTCTTTAAGTTCAGCCAAAGTTTCCACTTCGTCGTCGACATCTTTCGCGAACTCATCATCCAACTCAGGAAGTTGTTTTGTTTTGATTTCGTGAATTTTCACTTTGAATACTGCTGGTTTACCTGCAAGTTCAGCTGCATGGTATTCTTCAGGGAATGTAACTTCGATATCTTTTTCAGCGCCAGTTTCAAGACCTACAACTTGCTCTTCAAATCCTGGAATGAAAGAGTTTGAACCGATTTCCAATGAATGGTTTTCTGAAGTTCCGCCTTCGAATGCTTCACCATCAACGAATCCTTCAAAGTCAAGAACAACTGTATCGCCTTCAGCAACTTGTCCTTCTTCTTTAACGACAAGCTCAGCTTGACGCTCTTGCAAAGTTTTCAATTCGTTTTCAACATCTTCGTCAGTTACTTCAGTATTGAATTTTTCAACTTCAACACCTTTGTAATCTCCCAATTTAACTTCAGGCTTAACTGTTACAGTTGCAGTGAAGATCAGGTTTTCGCCTTTTTCCATTTTCTCGATGTCGATTTCTGGACGATCTACAGGCTGAATTCCAGCTTCTTCGACAGCATTTGCATAAGCATCTGGAAGAATGATATCAAGCGCATCTTGGTAAAGTGATTCTACGCCGAATTTTTTTTCGAACATTTGACGTGGCATTTTACCTTTACGGAAGCCAGGTACATTTACTTGTTTCACTACTTTTTTGAAAGCTGCGTCTAAACCTTCGTTTACTTTTGCAGCGTCAACTTCGATTGTTAGTACGCCTTGATTACCTTCTTGTTTTTCCCATTTTACAGACATGTGTTTCCCTCCAAAAATCTATATACTTCAATAATAAGCATTGGATGAATATGCTTTGCAAGTGTTAACAAGTCATCCTTCAAATATACCCAAAAAATATTGGGGAAATCGTCAAAATTAGACGATTATACATTACAACCACTACATTATACCACAGGATTAATCTGTTACAACAGCAATAGCTTAAATAATGGGATAAGAAATTTCTTCAATTTCTTTTATATATGATAGAATATCAGCAACACTTTCCTCATCAGCATGGTAAAGGTCCGCTAATTCCCTCATGAAAACTTCCCCGGTCATGTATTCTTCCGCCAAGGCATGGTAGGCAGCTGCCCATGCAGGCAAGCTTTCTGGTCCGGGTTCAAAAGGAAACAATAAAAAAGAATGACGTTCAATCAAACTATGGACCATTTCAAATAAGCTCGGATTATCCTGACTGATTTCCTCTTCGGTCAGTCCGGTTACCTTCTTATAGAAGTCCGTCTCCTTCAAACTTTTCAATTCGCTTGGTATGACCGACTTTGATTGATTGAATTTCTTCAACGTCACTTCCTCGTTATATTCCTGGTCGATAAGGATGTTAAGGAGCATCGTTTTAAAGAAAGGGTGTCCCTCATCTTTTTGTAGAAATTCTACGATTTGAGGGATAAATGGTCGAATATTGATATTCGTGAGTTTCGAAATGACCATAAGCATTTCATTATCCGTTGTCCCTTCAAAAAGTTCATCCTCCTGCAATTCCTCTGAAAGCTGCTGATTTTGCCTTTCCTTCTCCTCTTTTTTATCCTCAAGGGCCCTTTTACTGAACTGAAGCATCTTTTCGAAATGTTCCTCTTTATCAAAAGGAATTTGGCTTTCTTCAAATAGCAGTTCGATCGTCGTGACCATTTCCTGATGCTCGCCCAATTGCAGCAGTACCATCAAATAAATATTGATCAGTTGAAAGTAGTCGCCGATGCCTTTATTCAGCATCTCTATACACAACTCTTTTGACTCCTGGTAATACTCAAGTTCGACTAACGAGACCACTAGTCCCATGCAAACTTCATCATTTTCGGGCTCATACTCCCTGGCTTGGCTGAAAAGCTGTGCAGCCGCTTTAAAGTTTCTGTTTCCAAGCTCATCCAGTCCTTTTACAATCAGCCTTTCACCGAGATTTGGAAAGGCGATAATTTTGGTTTCTCCGACCTTCTTTTCGTTGTTCTCATCATCCATCCTATTTTCCGCCTCACCGTTCGCTTTTTGAGAAACAGTTTAGCATGTAATAGCTGGAAACACAAAAAATTATATGCCTGATGAACGCCTTTTCGTCTTTCCCCGATAAAAAAAATCCCGCTTCCTTTCAATTAAGAAAGGATAACGGGAAATGACCTTCTTCGATTAAATACTTGATACTGCCTTTTTTTGAGATTCATATGCAGAAATCTCTTTATCATATTGAAGCGTTATCGAAATTTCATCCCAGCCTTTGATGAGCATTTCCTTCCAATATGGATGAATTTCAAAGCTTGTTTCAAACCCTTGACCATCTTTCAATGTCTGATTGGGAAGGTCGATCGTCAACTCATAATCAGGTGCCGACACCCTCTCCATTAAATAGTTTACTTCAGTCTGGGTTAAAGCGATGGGAACCATGCCATTTTTCATGCAATTACTTTTAAAGATATCAGCATAAGAAGGAGCGATGATGATATCGAATCCATAGTCTTTCAATGACCAAGGGGCATGCTCACGCGAAGAACCGCAGCCAAAATTCTCACCGGCTATTAAAATGGATGTGTTTTGATTATGGGGCTGATTCAATTCAAAATCAGGACGTTCCTGTCCATTTTCATCAAAACGCCAGTTATAGAATAAAAACTCGCCAAAGCCGCTTCTCTCAATCCGTTTTAAAAATTGCTTTGGAATGATTTGGTCCGTATCCACGTTTTTACGGTCAAGTGCCGCCGCTCTTCCTTTATATATAGTAATGGGTTCCATTCTCTGCACCTCCGGTTAATTCTTATTCTTAATGGACTTGTTCAGTTCTTTTCAAATTCCTGATATCGACAAACTTCCCATGAATGGCGGCCGCGGCTGCCATGGCTGGACTAACCAGGTGCGTTCTTGCTCCAGCTCCTTGCCTGCCTTCAAAGTTCCGATTACTTGTGGATGCACAATGCTCACCGGCCGGAACAACGTCAGGATTCATGCTCAGGCACATGCTGCAGCCCGATTCACGCCATTCGAAGCCCGCAGATTTGAAAATCTCATCCAACCCTTCATCTTCCGCTTGCCTTTTGACGCTTTGTGAACCGGGTACGACCATCGCCCGAACCCCTTTATGAACAGTTTGGCCTTCGATCATTTCTGCGGCTTGCCGTAAGTCCTCAATGCGTGAATTGGTACACGATCCTATGAACACATGTTGTACGGGAATTTTCGTGATCGGCATACCTTCCTCAAGACCCATATACTCAATGGCCCGATTCAGTTCCTTAGGATCCATGATATCTTCTGCGAAGGTAGGTACTTTCCCGTCCACTCCACTAGCCATTCCAGGATTTGTCCCCCAGCTGACCATTGGTGAAATCAGGCTGCCATCAAGAATGATTTCTTGGTCATATACAGCATCCTCATCACTGGAAAGTGACTTCCAGTCCTGAACACAGCGCTCAAACTCTTCTCCTTTCGGCAAATATTTACGACCTTTCAAATAGGAGAAAGTTGTTTCATCGGGAGCTACCAGCCCCGCTCTTGCCCCGCCTTCGATCGACATATTGCAAACCGTCATTCTCTCTTCCATTGACATATCCCGGAAAACTTCCCCACAATACTCAATGATATGTCCCGTACCGAAATCGACACCGAATTTAGAAATCACATATAAAATGACATCTTTCGCCATCACGCCATGACCAAGCTTGCCATTAACCTCAAGCTTTAATGTTTTGGGTTTTGTTTGCCATAGGGTTTGTGTGGCCAATACATGCTCGACCTCACTCGTACCGATTCCAAACGCAATCGAGCCAAACGCACCATGTGTGGATGTATGACTGTCTCCGCAGACAATCGTCATCCCTGGCTGTGTAAGGCCTAATTCCGGCCCGATAACGTGAACGATACCTTGATCCGGGCTGTCTAAATCAGCAAGACGGATGCCGAACTCCTTACAGTTTTGCTCAAGCGCCTCTAATTGTTTCCTTGCAATATCATCCTCGATGAAATAGCGATTAACGGTTGGCACATTATGATCCATTGTCGCGAAAGTACGGTCGGGTCTCCTGACTGAACGTCCTTTTAATCTCAATCCTTCAAATGCTTGCGGAGAGGTCACTTCATGAATATATTGAAGGTCTATATAAATTAAATCCGGTTTATTCTCCTCTTCATTTACAATATGGCGATCCCATATTTTCTCTATAATCGACTTTCCCATATTTATCCCACCTCGATCAATCTTGTATTTTTTTAAAAAACACGGCCTAATGTTAGGCCGTGAAAGAAGTTTATGCGTAAGCTCCCATGATGTTGGAAATGGCTTCCTGGTCTAAAAGATTTGCTTTAATTTCTGCAATCATTTCTGAAGTAGACGTAATATTCGGTTGGCCATTTGCAATATCGCCTGTTCTCAAGCCATATTCAAGGACCGTTTCCACCGCCTGCTCAACGGCTTTCGCTTCATCTTCCAAACCAAAGGATAGACGCAGCATGGAAGCTGCCGATAAAATCGTCCCAATCGGATTGGCCAGGTTTTTCCCCGCGATATCCGGGGCAGAGCCATGAATCGGTTCATATAGATTTGGCCCTTTTGTTGATATAGAGGCGGAAGGAAGCATTCCAAGCGAGCCAGTCAATACCGACGCTTCATCGCTTAAAATATCACCGAACATATTCTCCGTCACGATAATATCAAATTGTTTCGGGTTTTTAATCAATTGCATGGCTGCATTATCAACAAGCATATGTTCAAGAATTACATCCGGATAGTCCTTGGCAATTTCTTCAGCCGTCTCGCGCCACATCCTGCTGGATTCAAGAACATTCGCTTTATCCACGGATGTTACTTTTTTCTTGCGATCCGATGCTAATGCAAATGCAAGTTCAATGATGCGCTTCATTTCGCTTTTCTGATAGAAAAGTGTATCGACGACCGCCTCTTTCCCCTCTTTTTCAACGCGTTCACTTGGCTTTCCGAAATAAAGGCCGCCAGTTAGTTCCCTGACAATAACGAAATCCACATCTTCAATGAATTCCTTTTTAAGAGGAGAAGATTCCGACAAGCTGGAATAATAGCTGATTGGACGGATGTTAGCATAAAGATTCAAATCTTTTCGGATTTTCAGCAAACCTCGTTCCGGTCTTAGGTGTGCAGGCTGGTCATCCCACTTAGGTCCTCCAACTGCCCCTAATAATACCGCATCGCTGTTTTTACAAATCTCCACTGTTTCATCCGGCAGGGGTGAACCTGTGTTATCGATGGCCCCGCCGCCAATCTCACCATATTGAAATTCAAAATCGTGTCCATATCTTTGGGCAACGGCTTCGAGGATTTCTACAGCGCCTCTTGTTACTTCTTTCCCGATGCCATCTCCTTGAAGCACCGCAATATTCCTTTTCATCGAAATCTCCCCTTCCTATAGTAATACTGCTTTTTCTTCTAGTTCCTTCATGATGATCACACGGTTCACAGCATTCAAATATGCTTTGGCGGATGCTTCCAAGACGTCCTGATCGAGACCGCGGCCGCTTGTTTCCACTCCGTTATAATCAATTTTCACAAAAACCTGGGCAAGGGCATCCATTCCGCCGCCCACCGATTGAATTCGATAGTCCAGCAAGCTGATCTCGCTGCCCAAACATCTTTCAAGCGTGTTATATAAGGCTTCAACACTGCCGGCACCTGTAGCCGCTTCCTGAATCTCTTCATTATCGCCTTTTTTCAGTGTGACCGTAGCTGTCGCCGTCTGATGGGTACCGTGGGAAATCTGCAAGGAAACCATGTCATAAAAACTGATATCCGTCGCTTTCTCTTCAAGCACCAGCGCAACGATATCTTCATCTGTCATCGTCTTTTTGTTATCGGCCAATTCCTTGAATTGGACGAATAACGAGTTCAATTCCTCATCCGTTACCGTAAAGTTCAACTCTTGTAATCTTTCTTTGAAAGCATGGCGTCCTGAATGCTTTCCTAGAACAAGTGAATTGGACGAAACACCGACGAGCTCAGGTGAAATGATTTCGTATGTCGTTTTTTCTTTTAACATGCCATCTTGGTGAATGCCAGATTCATGTGCGTATGCATTGGCACCAATAATGGCTTTATTAGCAGGAACTTGCATTCCCGTAAGGCGGCTGACCAAATCACTGGTCCTTTTAATTTCATTCAATACAAGATCTGTTCCCGCTTGATAGAAATCTTTACGGATGTAGAGTGCCATAGCCACTTCTTCGAGCGCCACATTTCCGGCACGTTCTCCAATTCCGTTGATTGTGCCTTCGACTTGCGTAGCCCCGCCTTCGATGGCAGCCAATGAATTGGCTGTCGCCATTCCAAGATCGTCATGGCAGTGTGCGGATAAACTAACTTTATCAATAGAAGGAACATGTTCACGAAGGTACCTGAAAATGTTTCCGTATTCGATTGGAGCTGCATACCCTACAGTATCCGGGATGTTAATGACCTTGGCACCAGCTTGAATGACCGCTTCAACGATTTCAGCCAAATAGTCAAGTTCTGTACGGCTTGCATCTTCTGCAGACCATTGCACGATCGGAAAACGCGATGCTCCGTACTTAACCATTTCAACCGACTTTTCAATCACTTGCTGCTTCGACATTTTCAACTTATATTCACGATGAATGGGCGAAGTGGCGATGAACGTATGCAATCTTGGTTCTGCGCCGCCCCTTAATGAATCCCAAGCTGCATCAATATCGCCTTTTACAGCACGCGCCAGCCCTGTGACAGAGCTGTTTTTGATTTTGCGCGCGATTTCCTGTACGGAGTTGAAATCCCCTTTGGATGCTGCCGGAAAACCGGCTTCGATTATATCAACACCCAATCTTTCAAGCTGATAAGCAATTTCAAGTTTTTCGGTAAAATTCAAATTTACACCGGCTGATTGCTCCCCATCTCGAAGTGTAGTTTCAAATATATTAATTTTTCGCAACTGCTACCACTTCTTTCTCTTTTTGTTGAGGTTTCACGAATGGCATCATTTTTCTTAATTCACGGCCAACCACTTCGATTTGATGTTGGTTTTCACGATTATTGATCGCATTGAAGACTGGACGATTCGCTTGGTTCTCCAAGATCCATCCTTTAGCGAACTCACCGTCTTGGATGTCTTTCAAGATCGCTTTCATTGACTCTTTCGTAGTTTCCGTCACAACGCGTGGTCCAGAAACGAAATCTCCCCATTGAGCTGTGTCAGAAATGGAATAGCGCATGTTTTCCATTCCGCCTTCATACATAAGGTCGATGATTAATTTAAGTTCATGTAAACACTCGAAATATGCTACTTCCGGTTGGTATCCAGCTTCTGTCAAGGTTTCGAATCCAGCTTTCACAAGGGCAGTCAATCCGCCGCAAAGTACTGCCTGCTCTCCAAATAGATCCGTTTCCGTTTCTTCCTGGAAAGTGGTTTCCAAACCGCCAGCTCTTAAAGAACCGATTCCCCGAGCGTACGCAAGTGCCAATTCCTTTGCTTCACCCGTTACATTTTGATAGATGGCGAATAGTGCCGGCACCCCTGCACCTTGTTCATATGTACGGCGAACAAGATGTCCCGGACCTTTTGGAGCGACTAATAATACATCTACGTCTGCCGGAGGAACGATTTGATTGAAATGGACGTTGAATCCGTGTGCGAACATTAACGCTTGACCTGCACGCAATACCGGTTTGATTTCTTCTTGGTATACTTTCGGCTGAGTTTCATCCGGTAATAGGTTCATGATTACGTCTGCCTGTTCTGCTGCTTCTTTCACTGTGTAAACATTAAAGCCGTCTTCCACCGCTTTATCGAATGATTTACCTTTCCTGATTCCGATGATTACATCTACACCGCTGTCACGTAGGTTTTGTGCGTGCGCGTGTCCTTGTGAACCATATCCGATTACCGCTACCTTTTTATTGTTGAAAAAATTCTCGTTTGCCTCTGCGTTATAATATACTTTTGCCATAATAATTACATCTCCCTTTTCATCATTGTTTTTGTTTTGGTTTTTTGTTTTGTTTTTATACGATTGTCGCACTCTTAGCGTGTGCAATTTGCATTCCACGCGGGATGGCGGCTGTCCCTGTCCTTGCCAATTCCTTGATGCCATATGGCTTGATCAGTTCAATGAAGGCTTCGATTTTATCCGATTCCCCAGTGATTTGAACTGTCAGGCTATCTTTACTGACATCTATAACTGACGCTCGGAAGGGTTCGATGACTGAATAAATCTCGGCTCGGGTTTGTGTGGTCACCAATATTTTAATGAGTGCAAGTTCCCTCGCCACAATCGATTGATTCGTAATATCAAATACTTTCAAAACATCGATCTGCTTATTCAATTGCTTGGTGATCTGTTCAATGACAGCTTCGTCATCAACATCGACCACGAAGGTCATCCTTGAAATGCCATCCTGTTCGGAGGGTCCGACAGTCATGCTTTCAATGTTATAATTTCTTTTCGTGAACAGGTTCGTAATCCGATTCAGGACGCCTGGCCGGTTGTTCACGGTGAGGCTAAGAATTCCCTTCATTGATTAAACTCCTTCCATTTCATCAAGCCCTTTTCCTTGTGCTACCATCGGAAAGACATTTTCTTTTTGTTTTACACGGAAATCAATCAACACTGGACCATCAGTCTTTAACGCTACATCCAGGCAGTTGCTTGCTTCTTCCTCCGTCGTCACTTTGTATCCCGGAATTCCATAAGCATCGGCCAATTTCACGAAATCCGGATGCGATTGAAAAATACTGTGTGAGAAGCGGTTATCATGAAAGAGTTCCTGCCACTGTCTTACCATCCCGAGTGCCCCGTTGTTGACGATGATGATCTTGATTGGCAGATTCATTTCGGCAATGACTGAAAGTTCCTGCAGGCACATCTGGAATCCACCATCCCCCGAAATGGAAAGCACCGTCGCTTTCGGATTCGCCAGTTGCGCTCCGAGAGCCGAAGGTAAGCCAAAGCCCATCGTCCCCAATCCACCGGAAGTGACCCATGAATTCGGTTTGTTAAACGGATAGTATTGTGCCGCCCACATTTGATGCTGTCCAACATCCGTCGTAACAATGGCCTCCCCATTCGTTTTTTCATGAAGCATCTGGATGACACGCTGAGGTTTCAGTACGCCTTCTTCATGTGTATAACGCAATGGGAACTCTTCATTCCATGCAGCCAGCTGCGTTGTCCATACATCAATTTCCGGTTTCTTGCCATTTTGCGCAATCAACTCCGCCAGAGCTTCCTTGGCACTTCCGACGACCGGAATTTTTGTCGGCACATTTTTACCGATTTCCGCTGGATCAATATCGATATGGGCCACTGTTGCATGCTGTGCGAATTTCGCTAGATTCCCAGTCAATCGATCATCGAACCTGGCACCGATATTGATTAATAGATCACATTTCGATAACGCCATGTTTGCTGCATAGCAACCATGCATACCACCCATTCCGGTAAAGAGAGGATGTTCCGCCGGAAAGCCCCCAAGACCCAATAAAGTGTGGACGACGGGAATGCCTTGCTGCTCGACATATTCCTTTAATAGATGGGAGGCCTTTGCATGCAGGACTCCTGCCCCTGCAAGAATGACAGGTCTTTTCGCTCCGCTTACGGCTTCAACAAGCTTTCTGATCTGTAAGTAATTAGGCTTGGTCGTCGGCTGATAGCCAGGGAGATCCATTTCTGGCTCCTTATCCGTCGATTCACCTTCTATAATGGCCATATCCTTAGGTATATCGATTAAAACTGGACCGGGACGGCCGCTTGAAGCGATATAAAAGGCTTCTTTTATAATGCGCGGAAGGTCTTCCGGCTTCCTTACCTGATAGTTATGTTTTGTAATCGGGGTAGTAATCCCCAGTACATCAGCTTCCTGGAAAGCATCCGAACCAATTACACTTGTAGCAACCTGACCCGAAATTACCACAAGCGGTAAAGAGTCAATCATCGCATCGGCCAAACCGGTGACAATGTTCGTTGCCCCTGGACCCGATGTTACTATGACCACCCCCGGCTTGCCGGTAATCCTGGCGTATCCTTCCGCTGCATGAATCGCACCTTGTTCGTGCCTTGTCAAAATATGAAAAAGTTCTGAACTGTAAAGCTTGTCATAAATCGGCAATACAGATCCACCCGGATAACCAAAGATGACTTCAACATTTTCCTTTTTCAATGCATCCAGCAGAAATTCGGCTCCACTATAATGTGTCTTTCCACTCTTCCGATCAGCAACAACTGACTTTTGTGTCATTTCGTAAAAACCTCCTTCACTTTTCCACTAAATGTTTTCCTAAGATTCAGAATTTTCAGCTTTTTATGCATACAAAAAAGCCTTTTCACCCCAAATGTACTTGCACTCGGCAAGTTAAAGGGGTGAAAAGGCTTGATGAGCCACTCCACGGTACCACCCTTTTTCGCATGAAACTCCATGCGCACTTTGAATAGCCTACACTATTCTCTGTTTTGGTAACGGGTACTGGTACGCACCCGTTCAGCCCTACTAGTCTGACGTTCAAGCTGAAACTCCAAGGTGAGTTCATCTTTCGGGACAATACCGGCTCTCAGCTACCCGGCTCTCTGTGACTGCCTTTTTAAAAGACTACTTATCCTCTTCAATGCTTTTCGCATTATTCATATTTTTCGAAATGCTTATGTTTGATGTCTTGTATTTGTGATTATCTTACGTGTATTTAAGGTAGTAGTCAACAGGTTTTTTGAAATTTTTTGATAATTCTAAATTGAAAGATTTGTTGTATACGCTTACATACCTATCATGACCACATTCTTTTAAAAAAAGTTTTTTCAATTTTTAATTTTTAAAAACATCAAATATCGCTTTAAAATTATTAAAGTGATCACAAACTTCTCCACTGAAATATCCTCGCACTGCCCACATGATGCTAGTCACCAGTAATGATTTTCTCAAATAGCGGATCATCCATTTTCACTGTTCGCTGACGCCACTCCTAATAAAAGATTCGTCCTCAATCCATTTTTAATTCTCTCGCGGATAAACCGCCTGACATTCCAAGATGCGGAAAATCACGTTCCACTTTTCGCCCTCTGTCACAATGCCCGCTTGCGGTCATCACTAACAATGACAAAATCTACAGCAAGTCCATGGTTATGCAAGGATTGCCCCCCCCTCTGGCATAAGTCATGATTGGCTTTGATTTATTTGTTCTGCCTCGTTCATACAATTTATTTTATTCTGGGAAACTTCGATAACCAGGTGTTTTATGAACAAATATCACCGCTTCATATGCTATAACCATTTCAAGTATCGTCTCGTTCACGACCGGATTCATACCGCTTCCCATATTTTCCTTTGCCCGATTCAATAGGGTTTGTAATTTGATGGCCGTCCTGGCACCAACCCTATATAAAATGCGAACAACATTTGGGTCGGAAAGGCGTTTAATATTATTTTCTTGGAGTATTGAAGGGGTGAAGATTATCTAAAAAAAATGCCAAAGGGCTGAACACAGGTGATATTACTCATCCCCTGGTCCAGCCCTCTGGTTCATTTAGCCAATACATCCTCGTATTCTGCATTTTTTTCAAATTGTTTTTGAACGAACGAACATACCGGAACAATTTTCAGTTTTTCCTCCCTTGCGAACCCTATTACCTTTTCAACAAGGGCATTTCCTACCTTTTGTCCGCGAAGTTTGTCAGAAACAACGGTATGATCGACCGTGATTTCATCATCACCTGATTTAAAGAATGTGATTTCCGCTAGTTTCTCACCAGATTCTTCGACAAAAAAAGAACTTTCACCTTTTTTGATATCCACCATCTTGATGACCTCCTTTTAGTTCCTCTTTATCATATCTCACAAAATGGAAATTAAACAAATATTTAAAACGTGATCGAAATTGAATAAAGTAAAGTACTTCCAAGAGTTTAAAACTGCGTTGACCATGTGAAGTTTATTCACAAACTGATGATGTCTGATAAATATTTTTTCAAGAAAGGCAAAAGACAAAACTTGATTGATCTTTTCCTTGCAGCTGATATACCCTTCCGGTAAAAACTAAGTTTTTCCATGGCTGACGTGCACAATACTGAAAGAAATTGCTTTTAAAAGTTTTTAATTATTCTTTCATACCCAAAATGAAATACAGTATTTTTCAAGCTTTCGTTTTTTGATTGCATTCAATTAATGGAAGAAATCTTACCATGATAATGTAAGAATAAGTATATAATAGTAGAAACTGAAAAAAACTGCCCTATTAGGTTAGGACAGTTTTAAACTTTTATGAACACAAAATATAAAATGATCATCGATAACAATATGACCATAAAAACAGCGATTAGAATTACGTGCGCACTTGAAGGCCGGAACGTCCCTTCATTGATTTGCCGCTTCTTCTGAAGATAACCGAATGTCGCCAGAACTGTAATCACAAGGCCCAATGCACAAGCAAACATCCCAAGCACGATACTGATCAAGTCAATCCGGGCATCCCGATGCACACCAATCGTAAAATGCAGGCTTGTCGCAAGAAAACCAACCCCCACTATCGCAATAACCGTTCTTATCCACGCTAAGAAGGTACGTTCATTAGCCAAATGCTGCTGGGCATATTTCAATTGGTCTTTCTCCATGTCATCACCTTAATCGCACGATTTTAATCAACCTTAAAAATCAATCATCTTTTCAGTAGCCGAAAAGCTCTGATTATAGACCCGACAAACATTAGCCCTGCACCGCCGAGTAATAAATATATACATAGTGTTTTATCAATAACATTCAAAGGATAAAGCAATGCCCCCAGCGCAACGATTGTTCCTATCCCCGTTATGGTCCATCCTATTTTTTTCATTCGCAACTCCTAAAATTAATTATTTAGTGAAGGTCCCCCATGGGTTTCCCCTTTTTTTAATAAGTTCCCTCATTACTAGCTTAAACCATTTAAAAACTAACAACAAGTGAGATCCCCTGACTTTCTTCCCGCAAAAAAGGAGCCATAAATGACTCCCTGTTTTGAATACGCCCAAATTCAGCCGTTCTTTTTATCCTTTTCCATGTATTCTTTTATTTTTCTTCCCACTCAGACCCGAAGTTCCCTTGTGCAAGGGTAGTAATTCGTGTATAAGGACACCAATCCCCCACTCTCCAAGGGGATAAAGGAACCGCCAATAACTAGGAGCCGGGAATCACGGAGAATCTCTAAAGGCTACATACAAGTCAGTTGGATTTCATTCTATTGTATCCCCGTTCTTCGTATGGCTGTATTTTTTCCAACCACTCTTCTTCAAGTTTTTTCAATTCCCGTTTAGCATCAAAGAATCCTGTTTCTTTCGGTTTCAATACCTGCAGTACCTCAAAAGAAAAAGCATCTTTCCCATATTCGTTCCACTCACCTTGCAGCACTTTATTCGTGTTTGTTCCGACTTCCAATTCAAATTGTTTCCCCTTCAACGTCTTTAAATTCCTGGTGCTTCCGATAAAGACTTTATTATTTACCGTATTTCTGATTTGGTATACACCTGCTTCAATTTTCGTTTCTTTATATAATTGCTTCAATTCTTTTTTACGATCCATATTTCATGCCTCCAGTCATCATTTCTTCAGCCAATATTGGCTCCCATCAGGCTTTCTATCCAAGAATCCATATTCTATTAAATATCTTCTCAATAGAACATGATCAGGATAAACTGCACCCAATATTTGATTGATTTCTTTCTCTTCGTATTTCCGCTCTTTTTCAAAACGGTTCATAATTTCTTGGAGAATGATCAGCCTTTGTTTTTCCTTTGGCGGGAAAGACTTTAATGCATCCTGACTGCCTTTTGGGAAGTATTTTTTCAGTACAGTCACCTTTTCATCCTCGGTAACGTTATAACGATCATCGACCATCCTTGCTTTTTGATGAAGCGGGATAAATGCCGGCGCATGTTCATCTTTATCTTTCAAAAGTTCCATCAGGGCTAAAAACAACTTAGCCTGACGCTCTTTCTCTTTCAACACAAAGCGATGGTTCCGAATGGTGGAAGGACTCCCAATCCCCATTTCCTCCTGAACCTCAGCATCATTCTTCCCTTGGTAAAAAAGGCGAAGAAGGCGATTTTGATGGTCCGTGAGACCTGTAAGTTTCTTATCGAGATCAATCAAGTAATCGAAAACTGAGCGGTGTGCATGTTCAATATGAATTCCCATATACCTCTTCGCTTCATAAAGAATCCCATCTTTCGGGTATACGATCCCCTTTTCAATTGCATTTCCGCACAGCAAACAAACATATTGATTCTCACCTTCGATATACCCTTGTTTAAGCTCATCCTGAGACGCGCTCCAAAACATTTCAGCGTCCTTCATAAAACAAACACTTCCCTATAAAGTTTATAATATAATAAACATAATATTAATTTGTTTGATTTATGTCAATGTTTTTCCTGATTTTTTTATAACTCCAGCAACCGTGAAATCATAAAAAAACATTAAATAGAAAAAAGGCATCCGATCACGGATACCTCAGACTGTACAATTTAAACGTTGATTTCCTCTCCAGGCACACGCTTTCAGCGGGCGGTCCGGAAGCCTCCTCGGCACCTCTGCGCCTGCGGGGTCTCCCTTGGACTCGCTTTTCCAGCAGGAGTCTCGCACACCCGCTCCAATCAACTTTGTTTTAACTTTTAGATAGAACCTTTTTGCCTAAGATCTTTATTGTTTTAAAATAGAATTATTAAAACTTGGGGTGATGAGGGTGCCTTTCTAAACATGATTCTATTCAGTGAAATCAACTTGAAATGATTACTTTAGATCAACTAGTGTCGGCGAACCATTTGATTCGTAAAATTGAGGCTGCCATTGACTTCTCTTTCATTTATGATTTGTTGAAACAAATATGACTTACCATTGGTTCTTAGGCTGCATTGGACTACTTTAAGGGGACTTAAAAAACTGCCTATGCAGGCGATGCTTACTTTCGCTCCTTTATTTAAAGAAGATGGCCAATTGACATGGAAAGTTCTAGGCATTGCCTAACATAGTGGGCTCGCAGGGCCCCAATCTCTTAATTTAAGGCGAAATTTCAAAGGGAATTTCAAAAGGGGTTCGGAATTTTTTAATTCCGAACCCCTTTTGTCTACAAACTGAGGCATCCGATCATGGATGCTTTTTTCTGTGGATCATATGAAACTCCTAATATAGTTCCTCCGTCAGAGCTCATTAAGTATTGCTAGGCACAAACTTAAGTATTCCTTCCAGATAAACACCTTGTTCTTTTCGGGTGCATTCCCTCAACTTGATTCTTCCTTCTTTTTCTAACTCCTTGGCTAATTGGACTACTTCAGTTCCATCTTCGGTTATTTCGACTGAGAAGAAATTGCCCCGAGTGGAAGTTTGAATGAACTTGAATAATCTATCTTTATTCATTTAAACATCTCCTTATTTATAACAAGTTCGACATAAAAGGTCATCCACCTGCGATAAATATGAAATAAAAAACTTCTTGCCGCATTTCATCCATAAAACAAAAAAGAAAAAAAGCCAAAACCTTTTAAAGGTTTTGGCTTTAAGTTAGTGTCCCAGGAGAGATTCGAACTCCCGACCGACGCCTTAGAAGGGCGTTGCTCTATCCAGCTGAGCTACTGAGACATATCGCTATTTTTCTTCAGTTCAGTATAACGGCCACTTTTCGAACTTAGACCGTAATGGTGATTCCTATTATAACTTAATATAATACTCATTGCAATACTAGTAATATATAATTTTTGAAGAGTTTTAGAACACCCCTACCATTAATTCAATATTTATCATGGTATTTGAATGAAGTTTGCAGTAAAAAATGGGGAATACACTTTATCGAACAATTCGAAGTTATCATATATAACTTATTTCTACTTCAACATCTAATAATCCTTTTCTTTTGGTCATACGAAAAAAACCTCCTATATCGTTAGTAGGATAAATCGATATACGGTGTAATTTCTTACATGACCGTTATACTGACCATTTCACTAAACGATATAGAAGGTTTTCGTAGCGGGATTTAAATCCACTAAGTTAGTGTCCCAGGAGAGATTCGAACTCCCGACCGACGCCTTAGAAGGGCGTTGCTCTATCCAGCTGAGCTACTGAGACGTTTATGATATAAGTTGCGGTAAAACTTATGTATTACCTTAACTGTTCCCTTAGGACACTTCTTATTATAGTAGGATATCAAAAGAAAGTCAACGGCTTTTCATAAAAAGTTTTTTCTTTTTTATGAACCAGGAAGCGGGTAAAAACGCTTCCTGTTCATAATACATGAAGTCATTCCATTTGATAAGCATTTCTTAATTCCTCAACGATTTTTCCTTCAAGGTCATAAAAGATGATTTCAAGTTGGTCATTTCCGATATTCAACATGGCATAGGTTTTCTCTTTTCGTCCACGCGGCTGCCGTATGCTTCCCGGGTTGATGTAGAGCTTGCCATCAATCAATTCTGAACCCGCAGCGTGGGAATGGCCAAAACAAATAATATCCGCCCCTGTCTCTTCACTTTTATATGATAGGTTCATCAAGGTCATATTTATGTTATAGAGGTGTCCATGCGTAAGGAAGAAACGCTTGCCTGCGATACTCTCCACAATATCATTCGGATATGCCGAATCAAAGTCACAATTCCCACGAACGGCTAAGAACTCCGACATATGAGGGTCATTTTTTTCCAACTCTGAATCACCGCAATGGATCATGGCAGCAACCTCTTGTTTATGACGGTCGGCAATCATGCTGATTTCATGAGTTAAGCCATGACTGTCACTCATTATTAGCACTTTCATCGTCACATTCCTTCTTCCCTTTTTAGAAATGGATCAAGTTTTTCATCTAGAGCCCTCAATGCGTTGGCACGGTGGCTGATTTTGTTTTTTTCCTCTTTTGTCAATTCGGCGTTTGTTTTACCCTGTTCCTCAACAAAAAAGATGGGATCATAACCAAATCCATTCGTTCCAGAAGGCTGTTCTGTTATCAAGCCTTCCATCGTTCCCGATACCGTAATCGTTTCCTGGTTGGGTGACGCTAGTGCCAATGCGCAATAAAATCTCGCCGTTCTATCCTCTTTTGGCACGCCTTCCAGCTCCCGGAGGACTTTTTCCGTGTTTGCTTCATCACTCTTGGACTCTCCAGCATAGCGCGCTGAATATACGCCGGGACGGCCCTCTAATGCATCTACAATCAATCCTGAGTCATCAGCAATGACAAAGCGGCCTAGCTGATGGGCAATGGCCTCTGCCTTCAGGATCGCGTTTTCTTCAAAAGTCGTGCCTGTTTCTTCAACATCAGGAGCATCCGGTACATCGAGAAGTGTTTTGACTTCATATCCTTTTGCAGAGAATAAGCTTTCGAACTCCTTGGCTTTCCCTTTATTTTTCGTTGCAATGATTACTGTCTTCATTTATCATTTCACCCTTTTTTATTTTATCGGCATGAAGCTCTTTTGGGGCTAAGAAAGAATCCGCTGTAACTTGTTATATGTAAAAGCCGCTTCTTCTCCAGTGCCAAACGGACGAATTCAGCGCTGCCTTTCACGTTCAACAACTGCCGCTGAATTATCCAGATAAGTTTAGTCTAACACAACTCCCTCATCTGCAATAAGCCGTAACTTGTAATCTAACGTTTGTAATTTTCACTATGTTCAATATGGATATTAACTTTTATGTTATTTATTGAAGTCTTATCAAAGGAATTAATAATTTTATTATCCCATTTATTGACATGGTATCTGTATGCCTTTTCACTGATGTTAAAAAGGTCTGTATTTATTTTTCCCCCTGTCTCCAATGTCTTCAAAATATCTTCCTTAACTTTTATTTCTACCTTTTTTTCGATTTTTTCCATATCAAGGTCATCTATATTTTGTTTCAATATTCCATTTGCTCTAACCTTTAAATCATATAAGGGTTTCTTTTGCTGTTCCAACACCATGATGTTTGTATTGGGGTCCATGATTTCAACACTTACCTTTTGTTTGTTCAGCGAAAAGAGCAGCACTGTCGCCTTATTTTCAACCCATTTTAAACCTATCAAATCTTGTTTACTTACGAACCCTTTATATTGTTGTTTTGATAAAACATAGCCGCCATTCAACGTTGGTATCTTCTTTTCCTTCCCGCCCTCTGAGTAATGATGCTCATTTATGACCAAAGAGGGAATTAAAATGGAACCAACCGGTTGATAAAACTTCGAAACCAGTTCACTGAATTTTAACGGGGAAATGAAATAGTTCTCGTTAATAACGGTCTCTGGCCTTTGAATGATCGTGAATAAGTTAGGAAGATTAAAGAAACTATTACTGTCAAACACCTTTTTAATATCCTCGTTCGTAACGAACAGCCATGAATTGTATCGCAATAAGGGCTCTTTTCCTACATATTCAATGAAATCCTTCATTTTATTCTTGATTACACTCTCACTTAAAATGAAGGAGTTAATATGCCCGATATAAAGCGGTAATGCGGCATGTTGTTCTAATTCGGTAAATGCTTCCTCGATACTTTCCCCTTTACCTTCCCCAATGACAACAGTAGATCTTTCTTGTAATACAGCGGCCCCCTCTTGTTTTGCAATATCCGCAAAATTCAACGCTTGAAAGTATAAGATGAATTCACCCTCTTTATAATCGATCCCTAGGGCTGATCCATATGTTTGCGCTTGAATTTCCTTCATTCCCCAGCATCCTGTCGTCAGTAAAAGTTGACAGCCAATAACCATGACTGCAATTAACTTTCTCATTCGTTTGACTCCTTTTGAGGTTCATTATCAGTGGACTGTATAGCTTGATTCCGCTGCCTTAACATCCCATACGGTAGCCTAAATAAGACTTTTAACATATCCGATTTATTTGGTTTGGAAAGTGGATTCACAAAAGGCTGGCCGAAACTTTCCAAGGAAACCACAACAATCAAGATAAGGAATATTCCCATGAAGAATCCAAACAAGCCTAAAAACGCTGAACAGGCAAATATGAATAACCTTATAAGAACGATATTCCCAGCAATATTCTGATTGATTAAGGTATAGCTTGCGAGAACTGTAACAGCTATTATTACAAGCATGGAGGGTGAAGTCAGCCCTGCCCGAATCGCTGCATCACCTATGATCAACCCACCCAATACAGAAACCGTCGGACCTACAGCTTTTGGCAGGCGAAGACCAGCTTCTTTAAATAGTTCAAACAATATGATCATCATGAAAGCCTCCAACGAAGCAGGTATCGGTAATCCCTGTCTCGTGATTGAAATCGTCGCAAGAAGCGAAAAGGGAATTTGGTCGAATTGATAGGAAACTAACGCTATAAAAAAACCAGGTAACGCAACCGTTACAAATAAGGCGAATACACGAATGAGGCGCATGAAACTAATATAAAAAAAACTTGCATGTGCGTCATCAGCAGAATACAGTAACTGATTAATGCTGGTCGGTCCGATCAAGCATGTCGGATTCCCGTCCACCAGGATGGCAAAGCGCCCTTGATTCAAGGATTCAACAACAAAGTCCGGTCGACCGATATAATCCATTAAAGGGAAGATGGAAAGTTGAGTATCATATAGGAGTTCTTCAACTTGGTAACTGCTGACTATGATATCAACCTTTAATGAATCCAATCGTTTTTTAATATCCAAAAGAATCGAGGGATTAATAATGTCATCTATATAAAGTAGCAATATTTTAGTTTTACTTCTTTTCCCGATTGTATATTCAATGCATTTAAGTGTTGACGTTTTTAACCTTTGGCGAATTAAAGACATGTTATCCGATATATTCTCAACAAATCCATCTCTAGGTCCGCGAATGGAAGATTCTATATTGGATTCTTCCGGACTGCGCTTAGGGGAATTAGCTAATGGGGTATAGTAAATTTCATTAGAAGATTCATTAATAATGATTAGGTCTCCTGAAAAAAGAATGCTTTCTACTCTCTCTTTTAAATCGAAGTCTTTTTTTAGCGTACTGATCTCCATAATATTGCTTAATTGATCAATTATTAATTCGCCATTTTCTTGAACCGCTTTTGATATTGTAGGCAGTATCACTTCATTGATAAATTGCATATCGACTAAGTTTGGCGCATATAAAAACCCCAACAAATAACGACCTTCAGGATCAAATGTTTTTTTTCTTAAAACAACATCAGAGGAATGTTCGAACCATTTTTGGATTTGGTCAATGCAAGAAGGAGTTCCATTCAATTTTCCCTTCCTCATAATGTTTCACCTTTTCCTTTTCCCTTTTTTATAATAAGGAATAACAGTATAATTGCAGCACTTAAGAGAAACAGACTACTGATTGGAAAGTAATATTTGTATATAAAATAAAAAAATGAAGTGGCATCCCAATGGATTAGCGTCCCAAAAACAATCATTGAATATAGGGAAAGCAGTATCCACTTCTGATGTTTTGAATTTGAGATTAATTTATATCCTATAAATAAACATAAACTTATTCGAATCATGGCACCTGAAAGCCATTGGAAAATGGAAAGGAAATCGAGTCGAGTAATATAATAGCCAAACCTTAACAACTTCCACTGTTCATAAGCTGGATTCCTCATTTTCACTGCTTCCACAGAACCAAATTCTGCAATCGCTCCCATGAGGGGCCCTAACGAAAGCATGATTAAAATTACACCAACTAATAAAAGCCACTTGGCTTTTAGCTTATCTTTCAGGTAAGGAGTCAAAAATAAAAAAACGATAATTTCTAAATATCCTGCACTCGTATACAAAATACCATTTAGAGTATTGCGATACCCGCTTTCAAATATCGGGAACAATAATTCGTAATTCTTATTACTCGTATTCCCCAGCCCCACAAATATCCCCAAAAAAGTGACGAACGGAAGGAACAGGAGAGCCAAAGTACTTATGGTGCGTATTCCTTTATAAGTTGCAAAAATACAAATAAAAGTGAATAGGCTAACGACTACGATGTTTGGGATGTCATGAGTATAATTAGCTTTTGCCCAAATCACTGTAAATTTGACGGTAATGAAGGCGTTAAATATAAAGTACAACCCAAATGCTATAGTGAAAATATATGTAACAAAAGGTGTAGACCATTTTTTTAGAAAAGCGATTATATCTTCTTTATCTAGTTTTTTATAAATATAAAAAATAAATAGGGTCCAAACGATACAGGGAACAACACTAATTATGACACTTACCCATGCATCGCGTTGAGATGCGGTTAAGATATTGGGAAGGAGCAGGACATGTACCATGAATCCTGTATTCATAATGATTAAAACATAGATGTGTACAGCCTGAATTACCTTTTGATCCATAATATCCCCCCCATTGATTGCATTATTAAAAGTAATTTCCCCTTTTAAAAATTTATTTATGTAAAAACTTTCTCACGGTACAAGAAATTGCCAGGCAGGGGTATTAGTTTTCATCTAATGCAATAATTAAGATTTATACGACAGGGGCTCTAAAAGGGTGGTAATTCAATTCTGGAGGCAAAAAAATAAGAGACAGCTTCAGGCTGCCTCATTCTGCTATTTCTAATATAATATCGTTCCTTAAAAACTTCCTGTGTTGACTTTCTCTGGACGTACCACTGGTTCGGATAATTTCTTTCCTTCTTCATTAAGAACATCGGCGCTGCCCTGCACTTGTACTTCAACGCTTTCAATTCCTTTCTGTTCCGTTAAAGAAAGGACCAAGGCATCAAGGACTTCTTGTGATACCTTTTTCTCTTTAAAGCTTCCAAGGATATTTTCGTTAAAATTGAGGCTGACCTTACCTTCTGCCACTTTAGGCTCGTCAAGTAAAGCTACATCACTCATGAACCCTGTTTGCAGGCTAGAACCCGAAGGACTCTTCGTTAATTCCTTAATGACTGCTGTTACATTATCAGACACTGTTTCACTGATCCTGCGCGTCACCGGAACATAATAAGTATACTCTTCGTCACCGCCTACATAATAAACGGTCAATGCTTTTGTATTGGAAATGTCGACTACGTCACTCGTATCGATATTGATTCCTGACGACCTTGAGATATTTTCATCTATCGGTGTGCCATTGACCGGCATTTCGGAAATATCTTCCCCATTGATTCTCATTTGGATTTTATCGACCGAGTCGAATTGTGTCAGGGTCCATGTAATGGCTTGAAGGATTTTAAGTTCATCCTCTTTCTGATAGTTTTTGAACTCCGGTGAAAAGTCCGCTACAGCCACTCCATCTTTAATGTTCACGCTTATTTGGGTATCGGCAGGAATGACGGCCCTGAACCCATTTGGAAGTTTATCCGTGACTGGTCCGTTACTGACAAGGTAATCAAGGGCCTGTTTAGCGACAGCTTCCGATTTAGGAAGTTCCAATGTCTGTGGAACCACATACCCGCTTTTATCAATTAAATATAACTCCGTCTTCACCGTTTTTGATTCAACAGCACCTTCTTCTCCATCAGCCGCTGGCTTTTCCTCACCATTCATTTCTGTTTCTTTCAAAGAAGATTCATCCTCGACTAAAGAAACATCCTTTGGAGGATCAATTTCCTTTTTCTCTTCACCGCCAAATAATCCGCAGCCCGAAAGCCAAAAAGAAGATGCCAGAATGGTCACAACCATTGTTACTTTTGATTTATTGGACATAAAATCACTCCTAGGACAGTTTGTACTCCTATTTATACGAGCCCTAGGGGAAAATAGACCAATTATTTTTCTCTCTGATAATGAGCCGGGCAACTTGCCCGTATTGCTGTATCTTTGTCAGCTTCATTGGAATTTCAAGAAATCCTGATTGGAACAATCGAATCCCTTTCCCTTCTGTCCCTTACAGCCAATCTATGCTTCCATCTTCTCTAGCGATATATCCTTCCTGGCTTGCAGCTATATACATAACAATATATTTTCATTTTTCCCCTCCGAAAAAAAAAGACTTCCAAATGGAAGCCTTATAAGTGATCAATTTTAATTGTTTCGATGTCATTGACATGAATACCGAGCCAGCTCGACGCGATGGAACCAAACATATCTCTTGAACCGGTTGTGTAAAAGTGATGAACTGGACGGAGCTTGCTTTTATTGATTAATTTATAGTAATCCAAAATGACACTTGCCTCACGGGCCGTCTCTTCCCCAGAAGAAATGACTTGTACTTCATCCCCCATATAGGAAGAGATCACAGGCCCCAGCAGTGGATAATGGGTACAGCCAAGGATCAATGTGTCGATCTTTGTTTTCTTCAACGGGTTCAAGGTTTGGGCCACGACCCTATTGACGATACCCCCTTGAAACTCCCCGCTTTCCACGATTGGGACAAATTTCGGGCATGCTAAACTATCTACTTTCACATCGGAATTGATGGAGGCAAGAGCGTCGTCATAAGCTTTGCTTTTTACCGTGCCTTCCGTACCAATAACGCCAATATGCAAGGAATCAGAAACTTTCAATGCCGCCCTTGCCCCTGGATGAATGACACCCAACACAGGAATCGGCAGTATTGCCCTGATCTCATCCAGTACAGCTGCAGTCGCCGTATTGCAAGCGATGATCAGCATTTTTATATCCTTCTTCATCAAGAACCTCGTCATCTGCCATGTGAAGGTTTGGACATCTTTTTTAGTCCTCGGCCCATAAGGGCATCTTGCTGTATCACCTAAGTAAATTATATTTTCATTTGGAAGCTGACGCATGACTTCTTTAGCTACTGTCAAGCCGCCTACCCCTGAATCAATGATGCCTATCGGTTGTTTCAAAAAACTCGCCTCATTTTTCTTTCATTTCTAGATGTAGTTTTGCTAGAATCCCTTTGAGGGACCTGATGTCAGATTCGTTAAAATTGACTAACACGCCACTCAAGTACTGCTGCCGTTTATTAATTACTTCTTCGATAATCCGTTCACCTTCTTCAAGAAGGTGAATTCGAACCACACGCCGGTCCTTTTCATCCCTGACACGCTGAACAAGCTGATGTTTCTCCATGCGGTCAATCAGGTCCGTCGTTGTGCTGAAGGCGAGAAACATCTTCGTGGACAATTCGCCAATCGTCATGTCGCCTGATTCAAAAAGCCATTGCAAAGCCACGAATTGAGGAATGGTAATTTTATAATCATGGAGAATTTCTCTTCCCCTTTGTTTAAGCCATGTCGATACATAGCGCAATTCCCTCTCGATATCGGCTACATATGCCGCCTGCTTCTCTTCATCCATACACACAGCTCCCCACTTCATGAAACTTATCATACTACCATTTTGGATGAAAGTGAAATGATTTTCAAGATTGATTGCATGGAAGCATAATGAAACCCCATACATAAAAATAAGCAGCATCCAAAGAAGTCAAAACAACCAAGTTGCTTTGCCCTTCCTCATATGCTGCCAATAAACGGGAGAGAAATTATTTATAAGGCTTACGTATTAAGAGTTAACACATTAAAGCTTAAGTTCTCCCATACGAAGGAGTTCTATGACTGCCTGCGAACGTCCTTTAACTCCAAGCTTCTGCATCGCATTCGAAATATGGTTTCGAACTGTTTTTTCGCTAATAAACAATTCACCTGCGATTTCTTTTGTTGTTTTGTCTTGTACTAGTAACTCAAATACTTCTTTTTCTCTTTTGGTGAGTAGTGGCTTATGAGTGAATTCGTTCTCCTTCAAGTAATGTTACCCTCCTTGCCTTCACCAGCATAAAACCCGGAGTGGGTGTCTATTTAGTCAAGATATAGTATGTCGGCTGGGGCAATGGAGTGACTCTTTTACTTGTCTAAATGGAAATATTTTTAGGAATGTTCAGCTCTGTATGCCACATCGATCGCTTCATCTCTTCCGTCCAAGGTACTGGCTTTCCGTTGGCCTTGGAGACTTGTACAATCGTCCCCCTGCCCGTTAAACAAATTGAACCATCTTGTTTGGTCCCCATATAATGTATGTCCACTGAAGAATTTCCGATATGGTCAGCTTTCACATGAATTGTCAACTGATCATTGAAAAACATCTGCTTCAGGTAATCACACTGTAAATTTGCAACAACCGGCATCTCACCGCATTCAGCCGAGGTCCAATCCTTCATGAACCCCATACTGTTGAAATACTCAATCCGAGCCTCCTCAAAATAAGTAAAAGGAATCGTGTTATTCAAGTGCCCAAACATATCAGTTTCCGAAAAGCGGACCTTAATCTCATGTTTAAAAGAAAAATCATTGATCCACTCCGTTATATTATCGATATATGATATTCTGCCCAACTTGTGCACACCCTTTCTGAATTGAATGACTATTCACTCATTTTATAAGAAAACAGCGATAATGAAAAGGATTTTCTATCGGAAGCAGGTTAATTTTATCAAGCTCACTTCATTAATCAAATCCTTCACCGTTGGCTTGGTGCCGCATTTACACTTCGATCCTAAATCGTTATTACAATGTCGATTCCAACCAAGTCTACGTATGTAAAACAATGAAAAAAAAGAACCCATATCATATGATACAGGTTCTTTCATGTTCATTATTAAACTTCATCGCTGCCGAAGAAGTTACGGAATTGTTGGATCGTAGTATCACGGTTCAACGCGGCAATCGAAGTCGTTAAAGGAATTCCTTTAGGGCAAGACTGCACACAGTTTTGCGAGTTACCGCAGTTTGCAAGTCCTCCATCACCCATGATCGTATTTAAACGTTCAGCTTTGTTCATTGCACCTGTTGGATGTGCATTGAATAAACGAACTTGCGATAATGGTTGTGGCCCAATGAAGTCTGAATTGCTGTTTACGTTCGGACAAGCTTCCAAACAAACACCGCAAGTCATACATTTAGATAACTCGTAAGCCCATTGGCGTTTCTTTTCTGGCATACGAGGTCCTGGTCCAAGATTGTACGTTCCATCGATTGGAATCCATGCTTTTACCTTTTTCAATGAGTCGAACATACGGCTGCGATCGACTTGCAGGTCACGAACAACAGGGAATGTACGCATTGGAGCTAGACGAACCGGCTGCTCCAATTGATCGATAAGAGCTGTACATGATTGTCTTGGTTTACCATTGATAACCATTGAACAAGCACCACATACCTCTTCAAGACAGTTCATGTCCCATGCGATTGCTGTAGTGTGCTTGCCTTGTACAGTTACTGGATTACGACGAATTTCCATTAGAGCGGAAATTACGTTCATATTCGGGCGGTACGCTAATTCGAATTCCTCATCATAAGGAGCTGAATCCGGTGTATCTTGACGAGTTATTATAAAACGGACTGTTTTAGTCTCAGATTTAGTTTCAACCATTTTTTTGCTCCCCCTCTTTAGTGTTTCGTAGTGTAGTCACGTTTACGCGGTGCGATCAGTGATACATCAATATCTTCATAATGGAATTCAGGTGCTTGATCCAAGCCTTTGAATGTTGCCATAGTAGTTTTCATGAATTCCTCATCATTACGTTCCGGGAAATCAGGTTTGTAATGCGCTCCGCGGCTTTCGTCACGGTTTAACGCACCAATTGTGATTACACGAGCCAATTGCATCATGTTTTGCAGCTGTCTAGTGAATGCTGCTCCTTGGTTACTCCATTTTGCCGTGTCATTGATGTTAATTTTCTTGTAACGTTCCATCAGCTCAAGAATCTTGTTATCCGTTTCTTTCAGCTTGTCATTGTAACGAACTACAGTAACATGCTGTGTCATCCACTCACCAAGTTCTTTGTGAAGGATGTACGCATTTTCGTTACCATCAAGAGACATGACTTCATTCCATTTCTCCTGTTCTTGTTTTTCGTACCCTTCATACAATGAAGAAGGAATGGATTCTGAAGTTTTATCAAGGCCTTCAATATAATTAACGGCATTCGGTCCAGCGACTGAACCACCATAGATTGCAGAAAGAAGTGAGTTCGCACCAAGACGGTTACCGCCATGTTGTGAGTAATCACACTCACCTGCAGCGAATAAACCTTTGATGTTAGTCATTTGGTCATAATCCACCCAAAGTCCGCCCATAGAATAGTGAACGGCAGGGAAAATTTTCATTGGAACTTTACGAGGATCTTCACCCATGAATTTCTCGTAGATTTCAATGATTCCGCCAAGTTTTATATCAAGTAATTTAGGATCTTTATGTGATAGATCCAGGTAAACCATGTTTTCTCCATTTATGCCAAGCTTCATGTTCATACATACGTCGAAGATTTCACGAGTCGCGATATCACGAGGTACAAGATTACCATAAGCAGGGTATTTTTCTTCAAGGAAATACCAAGGTTTTCCGTCTTTATATGTCCAGATACGTCCACCTTCACCACGAGCGGATTCACTCATCAGACGAAGTTTGTCATCTCCAGGGATTGCTGTCGGGTGAATTTGAATGAACTCACCATTTGCATAATTTACACCTTGTTGATAAACGATGGAAGCTGCTGATCCTGTATTGATCATTGAGTTAGTTGATTTACCAAAAATGATTCCAGGGCCGCCGCTTGCCATGATGACTGCGTCGCCAGGGAATGATTTGATTTCCATTGAAGTCAGGTTTTGAGCTACGATACCGCGTGCTGTTTGCTCATCATCGATAACAGCTCCAAGGAATTCCCAGCCTTCATATTTCGTTACAAGGCCTTCAACTTCATAACGGCGAACCTGCTCGTCCAATGCGTAAAGTAATTGCTGACCAGTTGTTGCACCAGCGAATGCTGTACGGCTATGTTGAGTACCACCGAAACGACGGAAATCAAGAAGACCTTCCGGAGTACGGTTGAACATTACACCCATACGGTCAAACATGTGGATGATCGATGGTGCTGCTTCGCACATCGCTTTAACCGGCGGTTGGTTAGCCAAGAAATCTCCGCCATAAACTGTATCGTCGAAGTGGATGTATGGAGAATCCCCTTCACCTTTTGTATTTACTGCCCCGTTGATTCCGCCTTGGGCACAAACTGAGTGAGAGCGTTTAACAGGCACTAAAGAAAATAAATCAACCTGTTGTCCCAGCTCTGCTGCTTTGATCGTAGCCATTAATCCAGCTAGACCTCCACCAACGATAACTATTTTACCTTTACCCAATTCTGTCACTCCCTTATTTCCATTAGCCAAGCTATGTTTTTCCTAATACTTATAAATGAACTCTATCTTCTTATACGAAAGCGAAAATTGCGCTAACCCCTACATAAGAAAGAAGAACGAAAACGATCAAAGTAACGTAAGTCATGATTTTTTGCGATTTTGGTGATACTGTCAGACCCCAGCTCACTGCAAATGACCATAATCCATTAGAGAAGTGGAAAATTGTCGAAATGACCCCAACTAAATAAAATGCAATCATAAATGGATTAGAGAAAATCTCTGCCATCATGTCAAAGTCAACCTCTGCACCTAATGCTGCTTGAATTCTAGTTGACCAAACATGCCAAACAAGGAAAATCAACGTAATGATTCCGCTTAGACGTTGTAAAAAGAACATCCAATTCCGGAAAAATCCAAATCTACCCAAATTATTTTTAGCCGTAAACGCGATATAAATCCCGTAAACTGCATGATAAATCAAAGGTAAGAAAATGATGAAGATTTCCAAGAAATAACGAAACGGTATGCTTTCTAAGAAATGTGCTGCTGAATTAAATGATTCCGGTCCCTTTGTTGCCATATAGTTGGTAACTAAATGTTCCAACAAGAACAGCCCGATCGGAATAACTCCAAGTAGTGAATGAAGCCTGCGATTCCCAAACTCACGATTTTTTGCCACTAAGTGCCCCCCCTTAATTTGTGAAAAATCATGCAAAGATAATCTGGTGGCTACCTTTTATCTCCGCGTGAAAATATAGTATAGAGTCAGAAAACTCCTCTATACTCCCTTTACAATTATGTGACATGTCCATTTTACTCCTGACTTCTATGTGCGTCAAGAAAACGGATACAAGAAATCTCTTTTTCAGAATAGATTTTATTGGATTAAATTGTCTATTTTTTATCTGTCAAGTATATATTTTGGAGAAATTATTAATTAATCTATTAATATCTCGGAATAATTTCTCATTTTTTTCCAATTGTTATTTAAATAAATAAAAAACAGTATAATTTGCAAAAGAAATACGTTTATAATAGATTTACAGAAAGAGGCGATAAATTATGAAAAAAAATATTGCTGCTGCGATAGAAGAAGAGATTCATACTGAAGAAATTATAACTGAAGAATTCAAAGTTCCAGCTTTCGGGTACGAATTAATCAGAGAAGTTCTATTGAACGATATTCTCGGAAAAGACTCTAATCAAATCCTCTATTGGGCAGGTAAACAATTAGCAAGAAAATTCCCATTGAATGGCGATCAGGAAGTTATTGAATTTTTCCAAAGCGCTGGATGGGGCAATCTGGAAATCTTGAAGTATACGAAACACGAGATGGAATTATCCCTGACGGGTGAAATAATCAGCCGCCGCCTGGATTTACACCCTGATTGTCACTTCCAGCTTGAAGCCGGTTTCCTTGCCGAGCAGTTTTCACTGCAAAAAAAATTCCTCAGCGAATCAACGGAAGAAATCAAACGCCGCGCAAAAAAAGTGATATTCACCATCCAATGGGATCCCAGAGATCCAATCTAATGAGCCCTTAAAACAGACTTACCCTTTTTACCGGAAGTCTGTTTTTTATTGGACTCCTGAGACTTAAGCTAGCACATTTGCATGCTGACCAAGTTTAAATGCTTCATGAAGAGATTCAACCGCCTTCACCATTTCCTTTTCATTGACGACAGTCGAAACTTTAATTTCCGATGTGCTGACCATTTTCACCTGGATGCCTGTATTGGCCATCACTTCAAACATCTCGGCAGCCACACCGGGATTGGATACCATACCAGATCCGACGATGGACACTTTGGCCAACCCGCTCTCCGTTTCGACCCGGTCGAATCCCAATCGTTCTTTATTATTTTCCAGCACGATCAAGGCCGCTTCCGTATCTTCACTTTTTGTGGAAAAAGATAGATTGGTCGTATCCTCGGCGGTCATGCTTTGAATGATGATGTCCACATTAATCCGGTTTTTCGCAAGTGTCGTGAAGATTGTGGATAATGCACCAAGTGATTGGGGCAAACCATAAATTGTGACCCTCGTAATACTGTCTTCAAAAGCAATGCCGCGTACAATTAAGTTTTCTTCCATAGTTGCTTCCTCCTCAATGATTGTTCCTGATTCTCTCTCCATGCTTGAACGGACTTCAAGCGGAATTTGATAATTTTTTGCATATTCGACAGCCCTTGGATGAAGGACGCCCGCCCCCAGGGTGGCAAGTTCCAGCATTTCATCGTAAGAAATAGATTGGAGTTTTCGTGCGCCTTTTATGTAGCGTGGATCCGTTGTGAAAACACCCGTTACATCCGTATAAATATCGCATCTATCCGCATTCAGCGCTGCAGCGATGGCAACCGCCGTCGTATCGGAACCGCCTCGCCCCAAGGTAGTGATTTCCCCATTTACATCGTTACCCTGGAAACCGGCCACGACCACTATTTTCTTCTCTTGAAGCTGAGCTTGAATCCTTGAAGCATCGATGTTTAAAATCCGGGCATTCCCATGAACGGATTCCGTTTGCATTCCAGCCTGCCAGCCAGTATACGAAATGGCTTCATGTCCTTCTTCAATCAATGCCATCGTTAACAGGGAAATCGTTACCTGTTCCCCAGTAGTCAATAGCATATCCATTTCCCTTTTGCTCGGGGTTCCGGAAATATCACGGGCCATGGAAACCAATTGGTCCGTCGTTTTTCCCATTGCTGAAACAACGACGACTACCTCATTTCCATTCTCCGCTTCCTCGATTACCCGATTGGCAACATTTTTGATTTTTTCTACGCTACCGACGGATGTTCCGCCGAATTTTTGAACGATTAATGCCATGCTCATGCACCCTCTCTACTTTTTAGGCAATAAAAAAAGCAATGAGAAATATCTCATTGCTGTGATCACATATCTAATACTGTAAACACAGTGAGATAGCTCTCCAGGGTATAAACCCTGACAATCCGCCATTTATTAAATGTCGGACCAGGAAAACAAGGTATGAGTCTTGTCTTCCTTCGGCGTCATCCCCTTTCAAAACCTTTCATGGAAGCTCATACTTCTCCAGGTTTTTACTCTTGAATTCCGCACCTCTATCAGCACTTTTAAGTTGTCTAGTTAAAAATTCCTTTTAATCATAGCACAGTGATTTATCGGTAGCAAGATTATTCTTGTAATTTTCTAACGATTCCCTCGGCTACCCCTTTTGGCATACCAGCTTCCATGATTTCCTCGACTGTTGCCTCTTTGATTTTCTTCAATGATCCAAAATGCCTTAATAATTGCTTCCTTCGTTTTTCCCCGACTCCTGGAATATCATCAAGCTGGGAGTGAACCGCATTTTTCCCGCGTAGCTGGCGATGAAAAGTAATCGCGAACCGATGCACTTCATCCTGAATTCTTTGCAATAGGTAAAATTCCTGGCTCCGTGAATCAAGAGGTACGATTTCAAGAGGATTTCCGATCATCAATTGCGATGTCCTATGCTTTTCATCCTTAATGAGGCCTGAAAGCGGAATATCAAGGCCCAATTCATTTTCCAAAATATCCCGAACAGCTTCAACATGTCCCTTTCCGCCATCAATGATGATCAAGTCCGGAAGCGGCAGCCCTTCTTTCAATACTCGTGAATACCTTCTTCTGACCACTTCACGCATCGATTCATAATCATCAGGTCCCTGGACCGTCTTGATCTTATATTTTCGGTACTCTCTTTTTTCCGGCTTCCCATCAATGAACACGACTAAAGCGGAAACAGGGTCACTTCCCTGGATATTGGAGTTATCGAAAGCTTCAATTCGATGTGGGGTGTAGATACCCAGTTGGTTCCCGAGGTTTTCCACAGCATTGATCGTTCTTTCTTCATCCCTCTCAATCAAAGAGAATTTTTCCTGAAGGGCGATGGAGGCATTTTTATTCGCCAAATTAAGCATGTCTTTTTTCGCTCCCCTTTTGGGATGAATCGTTTTGACCCCAAGCAGCCCTTCGGCCATTTCGGCATCCACTGATTCAGGCAGCAAGATTTCCTTTGGTTTAAAATGGTTCGTAATCTCGTAAAACTGACCTAGGAATGTGAGAAGTTCCTGTTCGGGTTCATCGTAGACCGGAAAAAGTGAAACATCCCTTTCTATTAATTTACCCTGCCGGACAAAAAATACCTGAACGCACATCCAGCCTTTATCATAGGCAAAGCCAAATACATCCCTGTCGATGAAATCGGTCGTCATCATTTTTTGCTTCTCCATCGTAATATCAATGTGGGCAATCTTGTCACGGAACTCCTTGGCCCTTTCGAAATCGAGCTCTTCTGATGCCAATAGCATTTTTTCAGTCAGTTCTTTTTTTATTTCAGTATGCCCGCCGTTCAAGAACCGGTTGATATCATCCACCATTTTTTTATATTCCTGTTCCTCTACTTCATATACACACGGGGCCAGGCACTGGCCAAGATGATAGTAGAGACAAACGCGATCCGGTAAAGTATTGCATTTTCTTAGGGGATAGATGCGGTCGAGCAATTTCTTCGTTTCGTTAGCAGCAAATGCATTCGGATAAGGACCGAAATATTTCCCTTTGTCTTTTTTTACTTTTCGCGTAATGATTAGACGTGGGTGGCGTTCCGCAGTCAGCTTGATGAAAGGATACGTCTTATCATCCTTTAGCATGACATTATATTTTGGATCATGTTTTTTGATTAAGTTCAACTCTAAAATTAGAGCCTCGATATTGGAAGAGGTGACGATGTATTCGAAATCCTCAATCTCATTCACGAGCCGAAATGTTTTTCCATCATGAGATCCCGTAAAATAAGAACGGACACGATTTTTCAACACCTTCGCTTTGCCTACATATATGATCGTTCCCTGACGATCTTTCATTAAATAACAACCAGGTTGATCGGGAAGAAGGGCAAGTTTATTCTTTATTTGTTGATTCATGCTTTCAGCCTCCTGTTCTCCCATTTTTACAATCATTATATATCAAGATAGCGAAAAAAGCTTCAAGTCCGCAGACTTGAAGCTTTTTTTAGCTAACTTACTATTACGCGTGTTTTGCAATAAGTTCAGCAAGTGCTTCTTTAGGTTGGAAACCAACAACCTTATCAACCACTTCACCGTCTTTAAGGACGATTAATGTCGGGATGCTCATCACACCGAATTTTCCTGCTGTTTCTTGGTTTTCATCTACATCCACTTTTACGATTTTTGCTGTATCGCCAATTTCAGTATCAAGCTCTTGAAGAACAGGAGCGATCATTTTACAAGGTCCGCACCACGGAGCCCAAAAATCTACAAGAACAACACCTTCGCTAGTATCTGTTGTGAAAGTTTGGTCAGTTGCATTTACAATAGCCATATATATTTCCTCCTCAAATTTACTCAAATAACTAAAGACAGTATACCATTGTTGCTCGAATCGATGCTAATATTTTGCTTCAGTGGTAGGATGTCCAAAATAAGAATAAATATGCAGGCCGAAGTCCTTGCCTCTTAGCCCAAATAAAGGGGCAAGACATGTATCGGCTTATGCCAAATGTCTTGCCCCCTTATCTGTATTATCTCTATTAAGCGTTAACTTTTAGTTTTTTGAATTCTTCCGTAAGTAATGGAACGACTTCGAAAAGGTCTCCGACAATTCCATAATCAGCCACATTGAATATGTTAGCTTCTGGGTCTTTATTGATGGCAACGATAACCTTGGAGTTGGACATCCCCGCTAAATGCTGGATCGCACCGGAAATTCCGCAGGCGATATAAAGGTCAGGTGTTACGACTTTACCCGTTTGCCCGATTTGCAAAGAGTAATCGCAATAGTCCGCATCACATGCTCCGCGGGAAGCTCCTACCGCTCCGCCAAGAACTTGTGCAAGTTCCTTTAATGGTTCAAAACCATCTTCACTTTTCACGCCCCGTCCACCTGCGATGATTACTTTCGCTTCTGAAAGGTCGACCCCTTCGCTAGCTTTTCTAACAACATCTTTAATGATTGTGCGTAAATCCTTAATGTCCACACTTAATGTAGAAACATCACCAGAGCGGGACTCATCTTTCGCTAATGGTTCGATATTGTTCGGACGGATTGTCGCGAATATCACGCCATCCGTAACAATTTTCTTTTCAAATGCTTTACCAGAATATATCGGGCGGGTGAAAACGATATTTCCACCTTCTTCTTCAATGGATGTAACGTCCGAGATCAAACCTGATTCAAGCTTTCCAGCCAATTTAGGTGCAAGGTCTTTTCCTAGGGCCGTATGTCCAAAGAAAATCCCTTCTGGCTTTTCCTGCTCGATGACGGCAAGCAAGCTTTGCGCATATCCATCTGAAGTATATTGTTTCAATTGATCATTCTCTACTGCCACAACCCGGTCTGCACCATACTGGATCAATTCATTTCCGAAATTTTGAACACTGTCACCAACTAAAACACCTACGATTTCCCCGCCATCTGCAGCAAGTTTAGCCGCACCGATAGCTTCAAATGATACATTTCTTAGTGAACCGTCACGAACTTCGCCCAATACAAGAAACTTTCTAGCCATTTATAAAAACCTCCTGTGCTCTATTTTTCATTTTTGTCGGGTGTGTTGTTTAGAAAAGTAGCGTTTAAGATTAAATCACTTTTGCTTCACTTCGTAATAATTGAACAAGTTCACTAACTTGATCACTGATTTCTCCGTCCAATACTTTTCCAGCTTCTTTTTTAGCAGGAAGGTAAATTTCAATCGTTTTTGTTTTTGCCTCAACATCTTCTTCTTCCAAATCCAGGTCATCCAATTCCAATTGTTCAAGCGGTTTTTTCTTCGCTTTCATGATTCCTGGCAATGATGGATAACGCGGCTCATTTAGCCCTTGTTGAGCTGTCACCAACAATGGAAGGGATGCTTCGATCGTTTCAGAGTCCCCTTCAACATCACGGATAACGCTTACATTTCCATTTGCGATGTCAAGTTTAGTAATGGTTGTAATATAAGGAATTTCTAAAATTTCGGCAACGCGTGGTCCCACTTGACCAGAACCGCCATCGATTGCAACGTTTCCTGCAATGATTAAATCGGCATTTTTACCTTTTAAGTATTCACCTATAATTTTGGCAGTCGTGAATTGGTCGCCATTTTCTATGTCGTCTTCTATATTTATCAATACGGCTTTGTCAGCACCCATTGCCAGCGCTGTACGTAATTGCTTTTCAGACTCTTCTGTTCCGACAGAAATAACCGTTACTTCGCCGCCTTGTGCATCACGTACCTGGATTGCTTCTTCAACAGCATACTCATCGTAAGGATTAATGATGAATTCTGCTCCATCCTCATTAATTTTCCCGTTGGATAGTGTAATTTTTTCTTCTGTATCAAATGTTCTTTTCAGCAGTACATAAATGTTCACGATAATACCTCCCGAATAATTTGAGTTTTGAAGATTATGAATTTTATTGATATATAGTATTGTTCTACAGATTTCATCAAAATCCTGCATGATATATAAAAATAGTTATTTATACCAAATCATCATTTCCCTTTGAATACAGCTTCCCTTTTTTCAATGAAAGCGCTGATTCCTTCTTGTGCATCAGCGGTATCAAAAGCTTGGCTAAAGAGGGCGGCTTCCCTTTCCACACCTTTATGATAGGAATCATGCTTAGAATAATTTAATAGCTCAATGGCCGACTTTAAAGCCATTGGGCTTTTCTTGGCAATTTTATTGGCTAGTTCCTTAGCTTTTGGAATCAGTTCTTCATCCGTGAAGGCATGATTCGCCAATCCGCATTGTACAGCTTGGGTACCTGAAATCGGTTCACTTGTAAACAGCATTTCAGCTGCCTTTGCCATGCCTACATAACGAGGAAGACGTTGGGTCCCGGCAAATCCAGGGATTAAGCCCAACTGCAGCTCAGGCAAACCAAGTTTAGCCCTTTCGGTAACCAATCGGATGTGACAGGCCATGGCCAGCTCCAATCCTCCGCCAAGCGCTGCTCCATGGATGGCTGCAATGACCGGTTTTGGAAAAGATTCGATTTTCTCAAATGCAGATTGACCATTCTTGGTCAGCTTCTCGAAAGCTTTCCCGTTCTCCACTTCCGTAAACTCTTTAATGTCTGCTCCTGCAGAGAAGAATCTTCCTTCACCATGAATAAGGACAACCCGTACGGCTTCGTCTTTCCCAATTTGATCGAAGGCCTGTGAAAGCTCCCCGATGATAGCCGAAGAAAGCGCATTTGCAGGTGCATGATCAATCGTTATAAAAGCCACATGATTTTCGACAGAAAGCTTAAGATATTCCATATCAATCCCTCCAGGCATGCTAGTCGAACTTTTTTGAAATTCAATATGTATCACTTCCCGATAAAGGGGAAGCAGGATTAATCGATTCTTTCGAGGATGGCTAGCCATCCTCTATTTAAATCGTTAACTTTTCAGGCCACAGCCGCCAATTAGGAGGCGGTGAACGTCTGGTGCAAGGTCAGGAAGAGAGTACTTTTGCTCATTCATGACCCAAGTCGTCACTGTTTCGTCAATCGTTCCAAAGATCATCTGCCTGGCAAGTAAATTATTTAAATCAGGCAGGAATTCGCCGTTCTCTTTTCCTTCAATAATGATCTGATCGATTAAATTTAAATAGCCTCTTAACACATCATTAATTCTAAGGCGCAATTCTTTATTCGACTGTCTTAATTCCAACTGAGTGACAATTGCTAAATTCACGTCTTCTGAAAGGTTTTTAAAATGTTTTTGGATGAGCACATGCAGTTTATCCGAAGCAGTGGTCTTTCCTTTTATTTCTTCTTCGATCTGTTCCACAAAAGAGCCCATCTTTTCATGGAATAATGATATTAAGATATCTTCTTTATTTTTAAAATATAGATATATGGTGCCATCCGCTACGCCTGCCTGCTTGGCGATTTTGGATACTTGGGCTTGATAGTAACCGTTTTGGGCAATGACGATAACGGCCGCTTCAATAATTTGATTATACTTTGGTCTGTTGCTTTTCACTGGATGTCCCCTTTCAGAAAATGAATGAATCATCATTCATATTTCTATCATAAAATGACGACCCTTTACTGTCAAGCAAAAACTTCTAGGGGTCCTGACATTCACTTCAGTTCATTGTACAGCCCCCATCCATAGGTTGTCCAGCCGTTCTGTAAAACACGGAGCTTTCTTCCGCTGCTCCGTTAAAAGGGGTGCTTGTTTAAGCTTCTTTTCTTTCCTCGGATATTTTTTTCTTTTCTTCCTCGATAAGGACTCTTCTCAGGATCTTTCCTATCGTCGTTTTAGGAAGTTCATCCCTGAATTCATAGCTGCGCGGCACCTTATAGGAAGCCAGGTTCTTTCTGGCAAATTCATTCAATTCCTCTTCAGTGGCCCTGGCATTTTTTTTCAGTACGACATAGGCCTTAACGGTCTCACCGCGATAGGGGTCAGGGATACCTGCCACAACCACTTCCTGTATGGCCTCATGCTCGTATAGCACTTCCTCCACCTCTCGTGGATATATATTGAAACCGCCCGCAATGATTGTATCCTTTTTCCTCTCGACCACAAAAAAGAACCCCTGCTCATCCATATAACCCAGATCTCCTGTAAGCAGCCAGCCATTTTTAAAGGTGTTTTCCGTTTCATCCGGACGGTTCCAATATCCTTGCATTACCTGTGGTCCTTTAATGGCAATTTCGCCTATTTCATTCGGAGGAAGCTCTTCAAAGGTTTCCAGGGACAGAATCGCTGAGTCAGTATCTGGCCACGGCAGCCCAATGCTTCCTTTTACACGCGGCTGATCCCAAATGAAATTAGCATGGGTCACCGGTGAGGTTTCAGAAAGTCCATAGCCTTCTACAAGCTTCCCGCCGGTAATTTTCTCAAACTGCTCTTGAACCTCTATGGGCAATGATGCAGAACCGCTTATACAGGCATTGATGGAAGAAAGGTCATATTTAGCGATATCCGGATGGTTCAAGAGGCCGATATACATCGTTGGCGCTCCTGGAAACATGGTCGGTTTCTGTTTTTGGATGGTTTTAAGCGTCGCTTCGACATCGAACTTTGGCATGATGATCATGGTGTTCCCTTCCATAACGGAAAGAACCAAGACTGTAGTCATACCGTACACATGGAAGAAAGGCAGAATCGCAAGGATCCTTTCCTCACCGCGCTTATTTTTATAAAGCCAGGCATTGCACATTTTCGTATTTGCCAGCAAGTTCTTATGGGTAAGCATGACCCCTTTGGGAAAGCCTGTTGTCCCACCAGTATATTGCAAAAGGGCAAGGTCATTATCCACATCGATCGGCACAGTGACTTCTTCAGTCATCTTTCGTTTCATGATTTCGGAAAATAAATGATGATTCCCTTCATGCTCCACATTGATGACAATGCCGTATTGCTTTTTTTGAATAAAAGGATAGATAAGATTTTTTGGAAAAGGTAAATATTCCTTGATAGCGGTTACAATTATATGTTCTATATCCGTTCTTGATGCCACTGCTGCAACACGGGGAAATAAAATATCCATCGCCAAAATTATTTTAGCTCCGGAATCTTTCATTTGATATTCTAATTCACGTTCAGTATAGGTTGGATTCGTTTGAACCACGACTCCGCCGGCCATCAATATCCCAAAAAAGCCTATGACACCCTGTGGGCAGTTAGGAAGCATGACGGCAACACGTTCACCTTTTTGAAGACCGATACTTTTTAAATAGGCAGCAAACTTTAAAGCAGATTCATGCACTTCCCGGAAAGTTAATTCTTTTCCCTGGAAATGAATCGATACTTTATCGGGGAATTCTTCGGCTGATTCCTTTAAAAAAGAATAAAGAGGTTTATCTTCGTAAGACAAAACAGCGGGTATCTGTTCCGGATAAATAGCTTGCCATGGCTTATTGCTCATTTGCCCCCTCCTTCTGAATATTCTCAATACTCTTTTCATTATAATACAATCGGGATTTTCTTACAATTGCCGAATTTCAGAGTATAAAGACCCTATGATGAGAAATTGACCATTATTATTATACATGCCACCCCCCACTCTTTTTAATGGAACTCAAATAAAAGAAGCGGCACAATGGCCGCTTCAGTTGAAGAATGTCATATAAATGATTCCAAACAGAAAAAAGATTCCGCAACAAACAATTAAGACTTTTGCAAGTTTCTCCACAGCTTACTCCCTCTCATGAAGGGCATTAAGAAATCCCTGCGCCGATGACAAAAGATAATGCGATTGATATGATCATCGATAGGAATCCAACTGCCCGATTATCTTTTTGTATCTCTTCATCTATTTTAAATCCAGGAGTCATAAATTCAAAAATGAAATAACCGATCAATAGCAGGACAAATCCGTATACGCCCCAGCCAATCATGGTAATAAGCGAATTCTGATGGAGAATGGACTGTTGGAATACATAGGCGATCCCAAATATTTTACCGCCTGTTGCCAACGCGACAGAAAGGTTTCCTTGTTTGATTTCCTCCCAGTTCTTGTACTTTGTGACAAGTTCAAAAATGGCTAAAAAAACAATCATGCACAGAATAACGACACTGTAACGAGCAGCTATATATACATATTCATTTTCCCACATGTTCACCATGGTCCAACTCCCGAATGGTAACTAGCCACCCGGCTTGGCTGAATGGCCGGAGTGACCGCTTTCCTTTATTTAAATTCCACCACCGTAACACCTGTTCCGCCTTCACCGGCTTCGCCGAAGCGAATCCTTTTGACAGAGCGGTGATTTTTCAAGTATTCCTGGACCCCGGACCGAAGAGCACCCGTTCCTTTACCATGAATGATGGAAACACTCGAATAACCGGCCAAAAGAGCATCATCAATGTACTTTTCCACTCTTGATATTGCATTTTCAAAGCGTTCTCCACGGAGGTCAAGTTCGACGCTAACGTGATAATCGCGGCCTTTGATCGTGGTGAGTGGCTTTGTTTCTTTTACTTTTGTGGCCTTGATGAATTCCAGGTCAGACTCCTTCACCTTCATTTTCATGATGCCGATTTGAACCTGCCATTCATTATTTGAGACCTTCTCGATCAAGTGACCTTTTTGACCGAAGCTTACGACCTTTACTTCATCTCCAGGTTTCAAGCTTTTATCCAGCGGCCTTGCAGCTTTATTTGATGTTTTTTTCACTTTTGGCGCTGCTTCTTCAAGCCGCTTCTTGGCATCGATCAGTTCATGCTCTTTAACATCGGCATGCTTTTCAAGTCGCAGTTTACGTAAGTCGGCAATAATCGCTTCCGCTTCCTTTTGTGCATTTTCAACGATTGCCGCTGCCTCTTTTGCTGCCTTTTCAACCATCGCATCCCGTTCTTCATGGTATTCACCAATTTGCCTTTGAAGGTCTTTATGAAGTATTTCCGCCTGTTCCAGGTGATTCTTGGCTTCCTGTTCTTCTTCTTCGGCCTTTTTGCGGCTGTCTTCAAGGGACGCTATCATATTCTCAACTTTATTCGTATCCTCACCAATATGGCTGCGGGCGCTGCTTATCACGCTTTCTTCCAAACCAAGACGTTTGGAAATTTCAAACGCATTACTCCTACCTGGTACACCGATCAAAAGTTTATAGGTGGGACTTAAGGTTTCCACATTAAATTCGACGCTTGCATTAATGACGCCTTCCCGATCATATCCATACGCCTTTAATTCCGGATAATGTGTCGTTGCAATCACACGTGCTCCACGCTTATACACTTCATCCAAAATGGAAATGGCCAAAGCGGCACCTTCCTGTGGGTCAGTTCCCGCTCCAAGCTCATCGAATAAAACAAGGCTGTCATAATCGACATGCTTAAGGATATCGACAATATTGACCATATGCGAAGAGAATGTACTTAAGCTTTGTTCAATCGACTGTTCATCGCCAATATCGGCATAAACAGAGGAAAACACAGCCGTTTCGGAACCATCCAGCGCAGGGATTTGCAGACCGGACTGGGCCATTAACGTACAGAGGCCAATCGTTTTCAGGGTAACCGTCTTACCACCTGTATTCGGACCGGTGATGACGATTGTCGTAAATTCATCACCAAGAAAAATATCATTGGCCACGACAACATCACTCGGAATGAGCGGGTGTTTCGCTTTGAATAATTTCACGCGTCCCTCATTATTCAGAATCGGCTTGGACCCTTTTATCGCTTTTGCATACTTTGCCTTGGCGACAAGGAAATCGATTTGTGCAAGCACTTTGACATTATGAAGCAATTCAGGTGTGTACGCACCGACTTTTTCCGATAGTTCGACCAATATCCGTTCTATTTCCTGCGTTTCCTTCACTCGGGTTTCCTGCAGGGCATTATTCAGCTGAACGATTGCTTGCGGTTCAATGAACAGCGTCTGCCCTGATGAGGATTGATCATGGATGATCCCGCCATACACACTCCGGTATTCCTGTTTTACCGGGATGACGAATCGGTCATTCCGGATGGTGATGATGGCATCGGATAACATTGTTGATGCATTTGAAGAACGGATCATGCTTTCTAGTTTTTCCCTGACACGGCTTTCGTTCGTCCGAATTTGGTTTCTTAAGGTACGAAGCTTGTCGCTGGCAGAATCCATCACTTCACCATGTTCGCTTATTGCATACGTAATTTCCTGCTGCAAATCTATCAATGGATGAAGGGAATCGATATATTCGGCCAAAAGCGGAACATCAATTTCCTGCTCTGCAAGTTCTTCAAAGAAACGGCTGAGGACCCTGCCGGCACGAATCGTACTCGCAAGTTCCATCAATTCCATCGGTGAGAGCATTCCGCCAATCTGTGCCCTTTTTGCATGCGGACGGATATCAAAAATCCCGCCCAATGGCATGTTACCTTTCAACCGGACGATTTTGGCTGACTCATCTGTTTCTTCCTGCCATCTCGACACCTCTTCAAAATCCGTTGAAGGCATCAATTGCTTTGCCTTTTCTTTTCCTATGGATGAGGATGCGTGTGAAATTAATTGTTCTTTTATTTTATGAAATTCCAATGTCTTTAAAGCTTTATTATGCATGGAGTTAAAGCTCCTCCTTATTTATGGGCAAATAGTTAATCATTTCTCTTTAAAAACGCCAATAATCCATCCGTATCCCTTGCATTAAGAACCGTTGATTCTTTAATCCAGCCTTTTTTAGCTGATGAGACCCCAACAGGCATATGTTCAAGCATGTCGATGCTGTGGGCATCCGTATTGATCACGATCGGAACGCCTGCTTCCTGTGCCTTGCGCAGATGGGGAGGTGCCAAATCCAATCGGTTCGGGTTCGCATTCAATTCCAAGGCAGTATTCGTTTCACGGGCCAGTTCGATCAGCATCTCTATATCAACATCATATCCGGCTCGTCTGCCGATGATCCTTCCCGTTGGATGGGCAATGATATCTACATGAGGATTATTCAGAGCCGTTTTTAAGCGCTCCATGATCGTTTCCCTAGGCTGTGAAAAGCTTGAGTGAATCGATGCGATCACCAAATCCATCTCTGCAAGCAGCTCATCGTCATAATCAAGGGTCCCATCAGGAAGTATATCCATCTCAATCCCTGAAAGAACGGTAAAGTCAGCGTATTTTTCATTTAGTTCATGGATGATACGTTTTTGTTCACGTAAACGTTCCGCGGTCAAGCCGTTCGCCACTTTCAGATATTGCGAATGATCGGTGATGGCCATATACCGATACCCTTTTGCACGGCATGCTTCAATCATTTCTTCAATCGTATGGGCCCCATCACTCCATGTGGTATGCATATGCAGGTCACCTTTGATGGCCTCTAAAGATATGAGAGGTTCATTAGCATCATAATGCTCCACTTCCGTTCCGTCTTCACGCAGTTCTGGCGGAATGAAGGGAAGACCAAAATGATTATAAAATTGTTCTTCCGTTTCAAACGTCAATACATCACCGGTTTCAGCCACTTCCACCCCATATTCGCTGATTTTCTCGCCGCGATCTTTAGCAAGCTGGCGCATCCGCACATTATGATCCTTCGAACCTGTAAAATGATGGAGTGTCGTGATGAATTCCTGATCCTTCACGATTCGGAAATCGACAGAAATATCATATTCATAATCAAGCACGACCGATACTTTTGTATCACCGGCCGCAATCACCTGCTTTATCCCCGTTAATGCAAGCAGTTGATCCTTAACTTCTTCGGGATGATCTGTCGAGATGATGAAATCGAGGTCCTTGATGGTTTCCCTCATACGCCGGATGCTGCCGGCCCTGGAAGAACGGATGATGTATTCCATGTTAGCAAGGGCCGTTTCAATATCATCCGCAATCGGCCTCATGAAGGCAAGGGGCAGCCGATCGGGCCTTGAACCCGCCTCGGCAATTGCAGACAGGATCTTCTCTTCCGTTTTTTTGCCGAAACCGGCAAGCGCCGCGACCCTGCCTTCTTCACAGGCGATTTTAAGATCATTCACATCATTGACATGCAGCTCTTTATGAAGCTTGGCAATTTTCTTCCCGCCCAGACCTTGAAGCTGCAGAAGCGGAATCAATCCTTTTGGCACCTGCTCCTGCAGCTCTTCAAGTACGGTCGATTTCCCCTCATTTATATACTCTTCGATGACGGAGGCCGTTCCTTTCCCGATTCCATTTAAAGCGGTAAAGTCAGCGATGGCCGAAAGGCTCCGTTCATCCGTTTCCAAGGCGCCAGCTGCCTTTCGGAAAGCTGAAACCTTGAACGGGTTCTCTCCTTTTAGTTCCATATATATTGCAATTTTTTCTAATAGTTTAATGATATCTTTTTTATTAATTGTCATTTAATTCACCGCCGAAAAAATTAGTAGGGTGTCCATTGTTCACTTTCTTAAAGATACCTTTCTTGGAGGTAAAGTACAAGCAGTCAGATTCTTAACTTTCGAATCAAATAGGGGGAAGTTACATGCTGCTACATAAAAAGGGGCCTCCCCCGTTCAAAGTATAGGAATCCAGGACTTTGAGAAAGGGAGGCAGGCCCTCTTATACTGACATTAAGATTGTTTTACATCATTAAACCAAAGTTCCTTCACTTGCTCGGAAAGGAACGGCGTATGTTTCACGATCGATTCTGCCAAAAATGAGCCAGTTAATGGTTTCTGGATGGAATCCATTGGCAGCATGGCAGCTATATATAATATAATAAACATGATAAGATAGACTTCGAGAAACCCCAATATCCCTCCACCCCAGCGATTCAGCTGCTTTAATATCGGTAGGTGGGTAATGAAATTGAGCATGGATCCTATCATTTGCCAAAGGATCTTGGCAGCAAAGAAAATGATTGCAAAGGCAATTGCATTGTAATACGCCGTATCAAGCCCGACTGTATCGAAAAACATATTAAGGGTCGAGGAATCACCCATCGTTGGGAACGGAATCCACAATTTCAAATTGGGAGCAAGATCTCCGTAAAATACATAAGCGACGATGAAGGCTACAATGAACCCTGTCATATGAACCATTTGTAAAATGAAGCCACGCTTTAAACCGATTAATAAACCGATTAAAAGAATGGCCAGAATTGCTAAATCAAGCATGTACTCAGTCCTTCTCTCTCTTTAATTCCAGTTGAAGCTGGTCTAGTTCATCTTTTAATTTAATATATTCGTGGATGGTATTCACGGCCGTTAGTACCGCTAGCTTGCTTGTATCCAAGTATGGATTTTTCATCCTGATCTCTCTCATTTTTTCGTCAACCATCGAAGCGACCAGGCGCATATGACTTGCGCTTTCTGTGCCGACGATTGTATATGGTTGTCCGTATATATCAACTGTTGTTTTATTTCGTTTATCGTCTGACAAAATGATGCCCCCAATCTAAACAATCCTAATTCTATCATATCATGAAGTTTTTCGTCATGAAAGAGAGTACATCGTCATTTCTCGCATAAAAATTTCAATAATTTGTCAAACGAAAGCGGATTTAGGAAGAAGATCACCTAATAAACAAAATGAAGTTAGGAGCTAACCCATTATGTCCCATGTTGTTTTACTTATCAGTCCTGAACAAATAAAGGCGATGAAGTCCCATTATTCTTCATCCTTGGCCGCCAAGCTGCCGCCTGGGAGCATCTTTTCCGCAAAACCGCCGCTATGTACGGTGACGGCCTATAAATCCGGGAAGGTCCTTTTTCAAGGTAAGAATGCCGAACTAGAAGCGGTAAAATGGCAAAAAGGTACCACCGCTGCGGCTCAAAAGAAAAAAACGGCATCCTCTGCATCAGTCAAGGCCCATCGATATTCGCCGCCTGCAAATATCGGAACCATGTCAGTGATCGGTTCCGATGAGGTCGGAACAGGAGACTATTTCGGCCCGATCACCGTCGTAGCCGTATATGCAAAAAAGGAACAACTCTCACTCTTGAAGGAGCTTGGAGTCCAGGATTCCAAAAATCTGAAAGATCCACAGATCATCGAAATTGCCAAACAGATTAAGGATGTAGTGCCCTTCAGCCTGCTCACATGCGACAACCCGAAATATAATGCGCTGCAGGCAAAGGGAATGTCACAAGGAAAAATGAAGGCACTCCTCCATAACCAAGCAATCAAGAATCTCATGCAAAAAATCCAGCCGGAACAAGCGGAAGCGGTCCTTATTGATCAATTCGCTCAACCAGAGGTATTTTTCAATTACCTCAAAGGCCAAGAACTATTCCAGGCCAATGCCACCTATCTATGCACAAAAGCGGAAGGCATTCATCTTGGAGTAGCAGCCGCATCCATCATTGCCCGATATGCATTCGTCAAACGCTTTGACTTGCTGAGTGAAAAAGCCGGATTCAAAATTCCTAAAGGTGCCGGATTTGCAGTCGATGAAGCGGCCGCAAGATTGATTCATGAAAAAGGAATCGATTCATTACACGAATTCACGAAAACCCACTTCGCCAACACAGAAAAAGCGAAGCGACTATATCAACAGAAATATCATAAATAGAAGAAAGCGGCTGACCTTCCGGAACAGCCGCCTTTTTCTCGTGAGTTTGCACCGTTTTCTCGTGAATTTACGCCATTTACTCGTGAGTTTACGCCGTTTACTCGTGAATTCACGCTATTTACTTGTAAATTTACGATTTACTCGTGAGTTTACGCCGTTTACTCGTGAGTTTGCACCATTTACTCGTGAGTTTGCACCATTTACTCGTGAGTTTGCTCCGTTTACTCGTGAATTCACGCTGTTTACTTGTAAATTTACGATTTACTCGTGAGTTTACGCCGTTTACTTGTGAATTCACGCTATTTACTCGTAAATTTACGCCGTTTACTCGTGAATTCACGCTGTTTACTTGTAAATTTACGATTTACTCGTGAGTTTACGCCGTTTACTTGTGTTTGCACCGTTTACTCGTGAATTCACGCTATTTACTCGTGAGTTTACGCCGTTTACTCGTGAGTTTACGCCGTTTACTCGTGAATTCACGCTATTTACTCGTAAATTTACGATTTACTCGTGAGTTTGCTCCGTTTACTCGTGAGTTTACGCCGTTTACTCGTGAATTCACGCTATTTACTTGTAAATTTACGATTTACTCGTGAGTTTACGCCGTTTACTCGTGAGTTTGCACCATTTACTCGTGAGTTTACGCCGTTTACTCGTGAGTTTACGCCGTTTTCTCGTGAATTCACGCTATTTACTCGTAAATTTACGATTTACTCGTGAGTTTGCTCCGTTTACTCGTGAGTTTACGCCGTTTACTCGTGAATTCACGCTATTTACTTGTAAATTTACGATTTACTCGTGAGTTTACGATTTACTCGTGAATTCACGCTATTTACTCGTAAATTTACGATTTACTCGTGAGTTTACGCCATTTACTCGTGAATCTACGCCGTTTTCTCGTGAGTTTGCACCATTTACTCTTGAATTCACGCTATTTACTTGTAAATTTACGATTTACTCGTGAGTTTGCGCCATTTACTCGTGAGTTTGCTCCGTTTACTCGTGAGTTTGCACCTTTTACTCGTGAATTCACGCTATTTACTCGTAAATTTACGATTTACTCGTGAGTTTGCACCTTTTACTCGTAAAATCCAAAAAAAGACAGCTCCCCATGTATCAGGGAGCTGTTTTTTTGGTTTTATCCTCTAAGTTCTGCGCCAGCTTTTTCTTTAACGGCTTCAAGCACTTTATCGTGTGCTTTTGTAATGTCCTCGTCCGTTAGAGTACGTTCCGGGTCGAAGTATTTCAGTGAGTAGGCAATGGATTTCTTGCCTTCCTCCATTCTTTCACCTTCGTATAAGTCGAAGATGCTTACTTCTTTCAGCAGTTTGCCACCGGCTTCTTCAATAATATCCTGAATGTCCCCGGCTTTCGTAGCTTGATCCACAACTAGAGCGATATCGCGTGTGGTTGATGGATAGCGCGGAATGGTTTGGTACGCAATCGGCGCGACTTCGGCTTCGGCCAATGCTTTTAAGGAAAGTTCGAAAATGTATGTTTCTTTAATATCCAAGTCTTTTTGGACAGTTGGGTGCACTTGGCCGATAAAGCCAATCACTTCACCATTCAATAGTACTTCCGCTGTCCGTCCTGGATGCATGTCGTTGATTTCAGCTTGGCGATAATTGATTTGATCAGCTAATCCAAGTGTGTCGAATAATGCTTCGATCACGCCTTTGGCTACAAAGAAATCCACTGGTTTCTTTTCGCCTTGCCATAGATGTGACTCCCATAGGCCGGTGATTGCTCCAGCAATATGTTCTTTTTCTTCAGGCAGTTCTTGTTCATCACGCTTAAAGAATACCGAACCGATCTCATACAGTGCCAGTGAATCAATTTGGCGGGCATTGTTATATTTCACGACTTCCAGCAATTGAGGCACGATGCTTAAACGCAGCTGGCTTCTTTCTTCACTCATTGGCATTGCTAATCGAATGGATTCTCTTGCTTCCAATGCGAATTGGGACGCTTTTTCCTGGCTTGTCAGTGAATAGGTCACCGCTTGATAAAGGCCTGCGCCTTCAAGTGTACGGCGTGCCTTCCGCCGTTTAATTTGATAGTCAGTCAATTGGCCTGGGGTAGCAGCACCAATCGGCAGTGTAGCGGGAATGTTATCATATCCAAATAAACGTGCAGCCTCTTCGACTAAATCAGCTTCAATCGTAATATCACCACGGCGCGTCGGGACTGTGATTGTGAATGTTTCATTGTCAAGTTCAACGCCAAATTGCAGACGTTTGAAGATCGATTCCACAACCGATACGGTCATGCTTGTTCCAAGAAGTGTGTTGATTTTTTCAAGAGTGATGCTAATGACCGCAGGTTCCATTGTCAATTCATCAACTTCTGCTGCTCCTTGTAAGACTGTTCCGCCTGCATATTGTGCAATCAATTGTGCAGCACGTTCTCCAGCTTCACGTACACGGGCCGGGTCGACACCTTTTTCAAAGCGGGCACTAGCTTCACTGCGTAATCCATGGTCCTTTGAAGCTTTACGAACTACTGTACCTGCAAAATATGCACTTTCAATAATGATATTCGTCGTATCATTTTTCACTTCGGAATCCGCTCCGCCCATCACACCAGCTATCGCTACTGGCTCGCTGCCATTTGTGATCACTAAATGGTCAGGTGTCAAAGTGCGTTCCGCTTCATCCAATGTTACGATTTTTTCAGCATCCTTCGCTCTGCGGATGACGATTTCCTTTGAACCAAAGCGGTCATAATCAAAGGCATGGAGCGGTTGGCCGTATTCAAGTAAAATGTAGTTCGTGATATCCACCACATTATTATGAGGTCGGATACCTGCAGACATCAACCTAGTCTGCATCCAAAGCGGTGAGGGTCCGATCTTGACATCCTTGATGATTTTAGCAATGTATATCGGGTTATCTTCTTTCGCTTCAACTTTGACACTGATATAATCAGTTGCTTTTTCAGCTGCCTCTTCTTTCTCGACAACCGGCCATTTCACTTCCCGTCCTAGAATGGCTGCCACTTCGTATGCAACACCAAGCATGCTCAATGCGTCGGAACGGTTTGGAGTCAGCCCAAGTTCCAGCACTTCATCACTTAGACCAAGTTCCTCCAATGCATCTTTCCCTACTTCCACATCATTAGGGAAGACGAAGATACCTGTAGCATAATCCTTGGAAACGAGCTTGGATTCGAAGCCCAATTCCTGAAGCGAGCAAATCATCCCGTGCGATTCCTCTCCACGAAGTTTCGCTTTCTTGATTTTGAAATTACCTGGAAGGACTGCGCCAACAGTAGCGACTGCGACCTTTTGGCCTTTATCGACATTCGGTGCTCCACAGATGATCTGAACGGGATTTTCGGCCCCGATATCAACTTGGCATTTATTCAATTTATCCGCATTTGGATGCTGTTCACGTTCAATGACATGCCCGATGACGACCCCTTTTAGCCCTTCACTTTTCTTTTCCACCCCTTCAACCTCAATGCCGCTTTTCGTGATTTTGTCAGCTAGCTCCGTCGCATTGATGCCTGAAAGGTCAACATAATCTTGTAACCATTTATATGACACAAACATGGTAGGTCCTCCTTTTTAAAATAAAAATTTATGCTTCGTGATGGTTGAATTGTTTTAAGAATCGAACATCATTCGTATAGAAATGACGGATATCATCCACACCGTACTTCAACATGGCAATCCGTTCCACGCCGATTCCAAATGCGAATCCAGAGTATTTCTTGGAATCGAAGCCAGCCATTTCAAGGACGTTCGGATGAACGATCCCGCCGCCAAGCACTTCGATCCAGCCTGTTTGTTTACATACGCTGCAGCCTTTACCACCACAGATTTTACAAGAAATATCCACTTCGACGGAAGGCTCCGTAAATGGGAAGAAACTTGGACGAAGACGGATTTCTCGGTCTTGCCCGAATACTTTTTTCGCAAATACGTCCAGCGTTCCTTTCAGGTCGCTCATGCTGATGTTCTCATCAATGACCAAGCCCTCAATTTGCTGGAATTGATGGGAGTGTGTAGCATCATCGTTATCACGGCGATATACTTTTCCTGGGCAAATGATTTTAACAGGACCTTGCCCTTTATGTTTTTCCATCGTTCTGGCTTGAACAGGTGAAGTGTGTGTACGCATCAGGATTTCATCCGTTATGTAGAAGGAATCCTGCATATCACGTGCCGGATGGCTTTTTGGCAAGTTAAGTGCCTCGAAGTTGTAGTAGTCGCTTTCGACTTCAGGACCTTCCGCAACGGTATAACCCATACCGATGAATAAGTCTTCGATTTCTTCCACGACACGTGTTAATGGGTGAAGATTCCCCTTGTTAACCGGACGTCCAGGAAGTGTGACGTCAATCGTTTCAGTTGCTAGCTTTGCATTGACTGCCGCAGTTTCAAGTGCTTTTTGTTTCTCCTCGATCTTTGTTGCGATCGCTTCCCTTACATCATTGGCCAGTGCCCCGATTTTCGGGCGTTCTTCGGCAGATAATTTACCCATGCCGCGTAATACCTCAGTGATTGGCCCTTTTTTCCCTAAATAAGCAACTCGGACTTCATTCAGTTCTTTTAATTCGGAAGCGGCGGCAACTTTTTGCAACGCTTCTTCCTGCAGTTCTAGTAAACGTTCCTGCATCATGTCTTCCTCCTTTATTTTCCTTTTGTAAAAATGAACACAAAAAAACCCCAATCCCTAAAGGGACGAGGTTTATGTATCGCGGTACCACCCTTATTAGTGCACGAACAAAAAAACTTCTGCACTCACTTCATTAAAAATAACGGCTCTTCACCGGAACATTTTTCGGACATCATGTCTTCCCAATGCCAACTCGAAAGGTGAATTCCCTTAAGCAGTGCCATAAAAATGCTTTCAGTCAAGGCATTTTTTCCCTGGATATGGTTAACTTAAGCTACTACTCTTTGTCATCGTTGTTTTCATTATAAAATTCTGTTTTATTATATTATAATTCTTCGGCCGTTTCAAATCGATTTTCGTAAATAGTACATTAAAATCCCGGCAGCGATCCCCACATTCAATGATTCGCTTTTTCCGTAGATGGGAATATAAAGGTTTTTAGTCGTTTTCTCCAGTAATTCCTTCGATACTCCTTGGCCTTCATTACCGACCAACAGGGCAAACCTGGAAGACTTTCCCACTTCTTCAAATGGCGATGCGCCTTCTAATGCCGTGCCATATACCGGTGTGCCGCTTTCCTTCAGCTCATCGATGATTTCGAAAAGGTTTCCTTTAATGACAGGCATATGAAAGAGGCTCCCTTGCGTCGAACGGACCACTTTGGGATTATACAAGTCAGCACACCCTTCGCCAAGTATGACTGCATCGATTCCAGCTGCATCCGCTGTCCTGATCATCGTTCCAATATTCCCCGGATCTTGTACAGCATCGATCAACAAAAGTTTATCCGGATTGATGGACGCCATGCTCGTTGATTTCTGTTCACAAACAGCAGCAATTCCCTGCGGGGCTTCGGTATCACAAATCGCCTTCATAATATCATTTTTCACATAAATGAGTTCTGTGCCTTCCACCTTAAAATGTGCAGGCATTTCAGTTTCTTCATTGATGATCACTTCCAAGACGATTTCTTCTTTTAAGGCTTCTTCAACTAGGTGAAAACCCTCGACTAAATATTTCCCTGTTTTATCTCGTTCTTTTTTCGTCAAAAGTTTTTTCCATTGCTTAACTTGCGGGTTTTTTACGGATTCAATATATTTCAAGGGTAAACGCTCCTTTAACTTCACACTGATTTTCCTATTATAACGCAATTCACATACATATTGCATGTGAGTTTGTGAAATGCTATTAATGTCAGTCATTATGTGTTAGAGGAGGAATAATTATGAATTTAAACTTACGTAATGCGATCATCCAAAATGTATCTGGAAATTCGCAAGATCAGTTGGAAGACACGATTGTCGATGCCATACAAAATGGCGAGGAAAAAATGCTACCTGGATTGGGAGTCTTATTCGAGGTCATCTGGCAAAATTCATCTGAGCAGGAAAAACAGGAAATGATCACTGCCCTTGAAGCAGGATTAAAAAAATAACAGCCTTCAAAGGCTGTTATTTTTTTGATTTCGCTTCGCAAGCCTTCAGTTCTTCGATGGAGACTTCTTCATCAAGCAGCAAGATGAATTTTTTTGCGCTCACTTCTTCAAGCATCGCTTTTGTCTCATCATAAGAGTAGCCGTATTTCGTGAAAAAGCTGCGTAAATCTCCAGATCCTTCATCTGTGAAGTAGTGGAAGATTCTTAAAAAAAGAGTGTCCTCCTTATCCTGATTGGCGATGATCAGTATATCCGTATGTTCATTTCCAAGCTGCACATTATTTTTTATATTAGCTGCTACTGTCATTTGGGTGCCAGATATGCCTTTAGCTTTTAAGTCTTGAATTGCAGCAAGTAGTTCCGGATTAGAGTCAAAAACACCATATACGTTTTTTTCCATGTTTCTCCCCCTCCTTGTTACTCTACTTAAAATAATACCTTTGTCATTATACCTTGCAGCTTTAACAATAAACAAGCAAATAGTCTATTGAGAATTCCTGACTAAAGAACAAGGGAACCCTTTGCCTAAAGGTTTTTTTAAAAAAAACAGCCTGGTTCAGTTTGCAGATAAAAAGGGTTCGAAAAATATATCCTTCATCAAACGAACCAACTGAACCAAAGTAATATCTTCAACTCATCATCATGTATGATTTCTATCAAAGGGAGACCCCGCGTAAAGCGAATGCCTAGAATGGAAATCAACGTCCCAATTTTACAAGCCATAAAGAAACTGCAGACAAACTCGATTTTCATCTAGTTTGTCTACAGTCTGAAAAGCCTTGTGCAGGCAGTTATTTTGCGTATTACAGATTGTCGGTATTGATTCGATTTTTGATGTATTCATCCTGCAAGCCTTCCTCTTGCTGCCCGCTGGCATTCGGGCTCACGGTCCGATCCAGTGATCCTTGAGCATCAAGGGCTTTATCAGTATCAGCAGAAAACGGGTCTGCATGAGGGTCGCTTGCTAGTGTTCCTTCATAATTCCCTGGTTTTTTCTTCTTGAATTTTTCTGTGGAGTTCCCCCAGATTTCCCTTTCTTGAGCTCGCTTTGTATCCAGCTCTTCATTTCCAAAGATGTTCGCAGAATTCCCATGCAGTTCTTCGCTTCTTCCTGGCTGTGCCTCCACTTCCCCTGTTTGATAGGCATTTGCTGTTGTTTCAGGAAATAGGTTCGGGTCCGGATTGTTCACCACCCCTGTTTTAAGCGGATTCTCTGCAGGTTCGTCCGTTTCCTCCATGCGATTGGAAGTTATGCTCTCCCGTGCTGTTACGGTTTCCGATTCATCTATCAGAATCAGGAATTTTCCAGCCTCCACTTCATTTATATAAGCGGTGGCTTCACTATCAGCAAGCCCTAACTCACCTAGTCGGTTCCTTATATCTTCAGAACCCTCATTCAGGAAAAAGTGTTTCATCTTATCAATGAAGGAATCCTCGTTAGAGTTAGTAACGACGTCGACATCCGGATCACGCTTTTGATTGACGAAATCCAATTCTTCTTTCTTATCAGCCATTACCGTTATTTCTCCTTCATGGACCCCCTTTTCCTTGAGGGATTGAATAGCCTGGATTATTTCTCTTTCCGTATTAAAAACACCATATAATGTTTTTCCCATGCATCTTCCTCCTCCAATTATTCCGATATTTCTTCTTATGTGTATTTATACCCTGATGGGTGCCAATTAAACAAAAAGGATTGCCTTCCCTAGACTCGTACCTTTAATCAGTCTTTTAGACCCAAAAGAAGCCTGCAGTTTTAAAAACTGCAGGCTTTTTTCTTCACCTTTAGAAGCGGTCGGTTCTACGTTCAGTTGCCTTTTTCTCATTTACGATCGATTCATCTGTACTATCAAGCTGGATATCTTCCTTTTTAAGAGTATCCTGAACTTGTTCCGTTTCTTGTACAGCATGTTTCTTGATGACAATTTCATCTGTGACGACCGGCTTTTTCGAAACTTCCAATTTTTCTTCAACTACGGGGATCCGTAATGTTTTCCCATCTTCAATGCTTCCGGTTTCCAGGTTCGCTTCACGTCCTGAAACTGATCTATGCTCGACTGTCACTTCTTCGTGTTCAACAGGGACATTAATCGTTTTATGCTGTTCATTGACTTCTTTGTTAATGACGACTTCTCCTGTCTGAACTCTTTCTTTGTCAATGTTCAGCTGTTCTTCCCGAAGTGTAAGCGTCCTTTCATCCTCTGGCAATTCACGGCCTTGTCCGTTGACTCCATAAACATCTTCTTTATTTAATGAATCGGTTTTTTCAGTGCCATTATATAGTTGGTTGGTGGAATTTGTATCAAGCCGTGTAGCGGCAGTATCCATATTTCCGGTCGTGAATTTATCTCTTGCCGTTCCAAGATGGCCTTCACCTTCTTCTACCAGAACCAGGACTTTTCCATTTTCTATATCAAAGACATGTTCAGCCGCTTCACTATTCGAAAGGCCTGCATTCGCCAATCTTGTTGAAAGGTCTGCCGTATCATCCGGCATGAAGAAACGTGCCACCTTGTCCATAAATGATTCGTCGTTAGGAACATTCGTCATTGTATGAACATCCGTTTCACGTTGAGTGTTCGTGAAATCCAATGTTTCTTCCTTGTCTGCGACGACCGTTATATCGTCCCCTTCAAAGCCCTTTGCTTTAAGTGCATTAATTGCCTGGATCACTTCTGCATTTGATTCATATACTCCATATACTGTTTTATTCATTTTACATTCCTCCTTAGGTTTTGTTGTTTCGTTTAGTGGATGCTATGTATAAACTCTACCCGCTATGAACCTAAGTAAACGAGGAATGAATATTTCATTTATGTTATATCATTTACAAATTGTTCTCGGCACAGAACGCTTTTTCAATTGAAATCCAGACTTTTCAAGGGTTTCCCCATTTATAAAAATGTAATGTTTAGCCAAATAATTCTATTTCATTTTTTTTCTTCTATTATAATGCCACAGCCTTTATTAGCAGGTCCGCTATATGCACCGCTTTCGTACATTCCCCCAAGTTTTCCCTCTCGATCCCCAATTGCATTTGCAATAGACAGCCAGGGTTTGCCGTGACAACAATATCGGCCTGAGTCGATTTCGTGTGTTCCATTTTGGAGTCGAGGATATTCATGGACATCTCTGATTCAACAATATTATAAATCCCTGCGGAGCCACAGCACCGATCCGCATCCTTCATTTCCCTGAAGTCGATTCCTTCTATCGATTGAAGGAGAATTCGCGGAGCCAAGGAGGTGTTCATCACATTCCGTAAATGACAGGAATCCTGAAAAGTTACCGATTGAGCCGGCAGTTTTAAGCGAACCTTTTCCTGGAAACGCAAATCAACAAGTATCTCGCTGATATCTTTCAACTTATTTTTAAATGCAACTGCACGGTCATGCCATTCCGGTTCAGCTTGGAGCAAATGGTCATAATCTATGAGAAAAGCTCCACAGCCGCCGGCATTCGTAATGATATAATCAACTTCCTCCGCTTCAAAAGCTTCTATATTACGCTTGGCCAGTTGCTTTGCACCTGCTTTTTCACCACTGTGCCCATGCAGCGCCCCGCAACATGCCTGGGATTTCGGAATCACGATTTCACATCCTGCCAGCTGAAGAAGTTTTAGTGTGGCCTTGTTCGTTTCCAAAAACATCGTATCCATCAAGCAGCCGGAAAAGAAAGCCACCTTTTTGAGCGGGGTTCCGATTGCAGGCAGCCCGGTTGGCCTATTTTTCATTTCTGATTTTTTCGGGACTTTCGGCAGCACCTTTTCCATGGTTGCCAAATTATTCGGAAGCATGTTGAGGACTCCCGTTTTTCGGGCCATGTATTGCAGACCTGATCTCTGATAGAAGCCAAGCAAGCTCGTCATGGCCTGCATTCGCTCCTGGTGCGGGAATAACCCACTAAAAACGGCCTTGCGGATCGTTTTTACAGGGTAACTATGCTTTTTATTCTGATGGATGATATCCCTTGCTTCTTCAAGAAGATGTCCATATTTCACACCTGAAGGACACACAGGTTCACAAGCCCTGCAGCCGAGGCAAAGACTTAATGAACGTTCTACATCCTCATCGGGCTCAATCACACCATCCGCCACCGCTTTCATAAGTGCAATCCGGCCCCTTGGTGAATGGGATTCCTTCAGCCCCGATTCAATATATGTCGGGCAGTGGGGTAAGCAAAAGCCGCAGCGCATACAATTCAACAATTCATCTTCATTCATTTTTTCAGCGAATTGCATGGCGATGATTTCCCTTTCCTGAACTGTCGTCATGAAGAAACCACCACCCTTTTCCTGGTTTCCTTGGCAAATACTTTGCCTGGATTCATGATGTTATTGGGATCAAAAGCTTGTTTAATCGCTCTCATGGCATCAATCCCTTCTTTCTTCAGCTTCCATTCAAGATAAGGGGCCTTCATCGCCCCTACACCATGTTCACCGGTAATCGTCCCGCCAAGGTCGATAGCCGCGGCAAAAATGTCGGCAAAAGCGAGCTCCACTCTCTCCATTTCCTCATGATCACGAGCGTCGGTAATGCACGTTGGATGCAGGTTCCCATCCCCAGCATGGCCGAAAGTGCAAATGTCCACGTTATGCTTGACAGCGATCTCATTAATCGCCTTAACCATCTTGGCAATTTCCGACCGTGGAACGGTGGCATCTTCCAAAATGGTCGTCGGCTTGAGGCGTGCCAGTGCAGAGAGGGCTGTCCGTCTTGCGGTTTTCAAGGCGGCAGCGTCAGATTCCGTTTCGGCAATTTCCACTGAAACCGCCTTTTCCTGTAGACAAATATCGGCCATCCTTTTCATATCACGTTCCACCACTTCAGGCGGACCATCTTGTTCAATTAGCAGGACGGCTTCCACATTGGTGGGCAAACCGATTTTCGCGAAGTCCTCAACCACGATCAACGTCGGCCGATCCAGAAATTCCAATGTAACTGGAATGATTTTATTTGAAATGATCTTGGCCACTGACTGGGCTGCAGCATCCAGATCTTGATATAAGGCAAGCATCGTCTTTGTCGTTTCCGGCATTGGGATCAGCTTTAAGATCGCTTCCGTAACGATGCCCAACGTCCCTTCTGACCCGACAAAAAGTTTCGTTAAATCATATCCGGCTACATCTTTGGCAAGCTTGCCCCCTGTTCGAATGATGTCCCCATTCGGAAGGACCACTTCTAGCCCGATGACATAATCACGGGTGACTCCGTACTTTAATCCTCGCAGTCCACCAGAGTTCTCATTAATGTTTCCGCCAATAGTGGAGATTTTCATCGAACTGGGATCCGGCGGATAAAACAATCCCTTTTCTTCAACTGCTGAAATCAAGTCCAATGTGATAAGCCCAGGCTGTACGGTCGCCGTTAAGTTCTCCTCATCTATTTCAAGTAATGAATTCATTCGATTGAATAAAAGCACAAGCCCCCCCTCTGTCGGGCAAGTGCCTCCGCTTAAATTCGTCCCAGACCCGCGTGGAACGATCGGAACATGGTATTCATTGCAAACTTTGACGATGGCTGCGATTTCAGCTGTGCAGCCCGGTTTAATGACAGCATCAGGCATCGCTTGAAACCCTGGCGTTGCATCATATGAATAGACTAGACATTCCACTTTCGAGTCATCGAAATTCTCCTGACCGACGATGGTAAGAAGTAGCTGCTTAACCTGTTTTGTTAACATGTACATCCTCCTCATATAAACATAGGAAATTCGAGATTTTTTATATGATGTAAGTATAAGAAAGAAAACACTCTATCATCTATGTATGAACATATAGAATTTAGAGCTTTCCATAGAATTAATTTGTATGTTTATCCAATATACTTAATGCTAGATACATAGTGACTAAATCGTCTAGCTTCCTGGGATTCAGGCGGGTCAAATCTTCTATGCGCTTGAGCCTGTAATGGAGGGTATTGATATGGATATGCAGGGCTCTAGCGGTCTCCTTTAAGGATAGATCACATGCAAAATACATGGAAAGGGTTTTAAGCAGCTCCTCATTAGGAAGCAACTCCTGAATCGTCCGGGATAAATATTCCTGTCTTGTTTCAGCGGTAACTTCATCAAGCAGGACCTCAAGCTTCAAGTCCTCGTCTAATATGATCCCCGATGAAGGAAGCGCGATTTTCAAAGAACGTTCCGCTTTAAAAAACGCTGACCTGAAAGCGGATCCCGATGCACGCGAACTAACTCCTGCACACACTTTATAACCCGAACTCTCTTCCAGCTTTTTTTGGAGTTTACTTAATTTCTTTAATTGCTGGATTTTTGTACCGATGAAATCGGCTATAGAAAGAATGACGAATTGGTTCCTCCCCCATCGGACTGCGATGTCATTGGGATGCTGCTGTCTTATGTATATCTGAAGCGTTCTCCACACATGAGGTTCAATGATTTCCTCAGTCTTAAATTCACCAAGGGTGATGATCCGGTCTGCATGAACATCGACCCCAAGCAACTTGGCCTTCTGAAGGAAAAGCTCATTGAACGTCTCCAGCTGATGCCATTCAAATACAAAGAATTCCATCAGACGTGATTGGGATTCTGCTTGTTCGATATGATAGCTTTCCTGAATGAACATCTCCGTCATCTTTTTTAAAAGTTCCGCATAGGGGGAAACATGTTTGGGGTCGCCTGTAATTCCAATGACACAAACTGCTTCCTGGTTGAAGAAAATAGGTAGATTTATACCTGCCTTCACTCCTTTCCAACTTCGTTCATCCTGTTTATTGATGATCAATTTCTCACGATTTTTGAAAGCGTGGATAGCTCCTTCATGATAAGCTCCAATACGGCTGTTATCGGTGCTGGCGATAATCGTGCCAGCATGATCAATAATGATGATTTCCTCATCAATCAGTTTCCGAACCTCATGAACCAATTTTCCTGCCACAGCTGTCAATTGCATGATATGTCCTCCTTTTTTGATTGGCCTTGAAAATATTTCGAGGCTCCCCTATGAAAAGGGAGCCTCATTCTACTTATGGAATCATCCAGGAAAGGACGCCATTTTGCAAGAAGGTAATCACACAAACAAGCAGCAATAAAAATAAACTATGTTTGAGCGTGAATCTCAATAATTCCGATTCCCTGCCCGCCAATCCAACGGCAGCACATGCAATCGCTATCGATTGGGGGGAAATCATCTTTCCGGTGACCCCTCCGGAAGAGTTCGCCCCAAGTGCCAAGACCGGCTCCATCCCCACTTTAAGTGCGGTCACTTTTTGCAGACTGCCAAATAAGAGGTTGGCTGATGTATCCGAGCCGGTAATGAACACACCCAGCCAGCCGAGAACCGGTGCGAAGAACGGAAATAAATCACCCGATTTTGCAAGGGTCATCCCTAATGTTGTCGACATGCCTGAAGAATTCGTTACATAGGCAAAAGCCACCACGGCAGAAATCATCAAGATTGGTTTTGCCAACTCTTTCATCGCTTCAACAAAGGTGCTATAAACGTCTTTTGCAGACATGTGTGCGATGAACTTCGTTACGATGGCAGCCAGTAAAATCGCAGTCCCGGCCGCTCCGAGCAGTTCTATTTTATAGAAAGCCGCAATCGGCAATCCATCGCTTCCGATTATCGCATTATGCAGACCTGGGACTTCGATTTGGAAGGTTAATAGTTTCCCGATTTCATTGATTCCGCCAAGCAACGCATTGTTGCCTTCATAATGCCCTGAGAGTGCCGGCTTTATTGGGTTCATCCCCCATATTGTTATGAAAAGCGTTAACAGAAGGAATGGTGACCAAGCATGGAATATCTGCCATTTCGTGTATTTTGTTTCCGCTTCTGCCGTATATAAAGGTTCGACGGCTGCTGCCGTTTCCTCGGATGCAAAGCGAAAGATCGTTTTAGGTTTCCAGAATTTAAGGAAAATTGCCAATGCAAATAGTGACACTAACGCGGAAAGGATGTCCGGTAATTCTGGCCCAAGAAAATTTGAGCTTAAGTACTGTGTGATGGCAAAGGAAAATCCGGAAACCAATATTGCCGGCAAGACTTCAAGTGACCTTTTCCACCCAGTCATTATTAATATGAGATATAGCGGAATGAAAGCCGAAAGGAATGGCAATTGGCGGCCGACCATTTTTGAAATCTCCATGGCGGCTATGCCAGTCGGGCCTTCCATGGCGATGATCGGTATTCCAACCGCCCCGAATGCTACCGGAGCGGTATTCGCGATCAAACAAATCCCGGCAGCATATAGCGGGTTAAATCCGAGACCGACCAAAAGCGCGGCTGAAATGGCAACCGGTGCCCCAAATCCCGCGGCACCTTCTAAAAAGGCCCCGAAAGAAAATGCCACCAATAATGCCTGGAGGCGGCGGTCTTCCGTAAGCGAAAGCACCGAAGAACGAATGATATTGAATTGTCCGCTTTTAACAGTCATTTTGTACAAAAATACGGAAGTGATGATTATCCACCCGATTGGGAGCAGCCCATATACGGCTCCTTGTGAAGCGGACATCACTGCTTTTCCTGCAGGCATTCCATATATCAATACAGCCACTGCAAGAGCTACAAGCAACGTGGTTATACCTGCAATGTAACCTTTCATCCGTTTGATGGTAAGTGCCCAAAAAAAGTAAAGAATTGGAATGAGTGCGGCAAGAGATGATAAAACTAAATTATCGGTGATCGGCGTAAAGTTTTGTGTCCATGTCATTCATTTCGACTCCATTTTCTATAAATTTTTTAAATAATTCAGAAATCAACCGCTAATTGAAACCCCTTACATATCTGAAAATTCTAAGTCATCAGATGACTTGATGAGTACTCATTAAAATTAAATGATTAAAAATATAAAATCAAGATTTTTTTTATTTTTTGTTGATTTTTTAACCTTCTGGAAGTGTCAAAGATCATTTGTGTTATATAATATTAACCAGAGAAACTCATAGAAAATAGAGGTGCTACTACTTGGTATATAAAAAAATAAAGCCGAAAAAAATTTATGAAGAAGTCAGCGATGAACTTTATGAAATGATTCGGTCAGGCAGCCTGAAACCCGGTGAACAATTGGATTCCATTCAGCAGCTTGCGGAAAATTTCCAAGTCGGGCGCCCGGCCATCCGCGAAGCATTAAGTGCATTGAGTTCAATGGGTCTTATTGAAATAAAACAAGGTGAAGGAACATTCGTCAAAACCTTCGACCCCACCATCATGAACCATCCCTTGTCTGCCGCCCTTTTGATGGATCAAGCCAATATCAAGCATTTACTGGAAGTCCGGAAAATACTTGAGTCCGGTACGGCAGAAGTGGCAGCGAAGATGAGAACGAAAGAAAACCTTATCGAACTCAAGGAAAGTCTTTTTAATATGGAAAAGGTATCCGACGATGAAGAACTCAGTGATAAAGCAGATATCGCCTTCCATGTTGCAGTGGCAAATGCATCACAAAATGAACTGCTGATTACATTGATGAACCACGTTTCAGAATTAATGACGGAAAAGATGGGTGATATCCGCCGGATAGCGCTATATTCCGAAGAGATGACACTTAAGCAGCTTTACCAGCAGCATGTCCGGATTCATGATGCAATCGTGGCAAAGGATGAAGACGGAGCGCGCAGTGCCATGCTGTTTCACCTTCAAAGTGTCGAGGAATCACTGGACCGGGTCATCCAAAAAAATCAGCAAAATTAGAGTTGACCTTCCTTTAAATTTCAAAAATACCCTATACAAAAAAGGATTAAATTGATATATTATTTTGAAAACGATTACTTCATTTAAAAAATCTTGGAAATTGGTATATTCTCTTAACCATTTCCTTTTTCCATTTTCTAGTCATCAGATGACCTGTTAACCTATTTGAATAAGGAGGAGTTCAAATTGAAAGTTACTCTCTTTGCAACATGTTTAGTGGATTTGTTTCAATCCAATGTCGGCAAAGCGACAGTGGAGCTACTCGAGAGATTAGGCTGTGAGATCGATTTCCCGGAGTCCCAGATATGCTGCGGACAGCCCGCATATAATAGCGGGTATACGAAGGAATCGAAGGAAGCTATGAAAAAGATGATTAAAACGTTCGCAGATGCTGAATACATCGTAACCCCTTCCGGTTCCTGCGCAGCGATGTTCAAAGAATATCCGGTCCTTTTCAAAGGCGATGCCGAATGGGAAAAGAGGGCGGAATCATTAGCGGTTAAAACATATGAATTGACCCAATTCATCGTGGATGTCTTAAAAGTGACCGATGTCGGGGCGACCCTTAAGGGAAAGGCAACTTATCATACTTCATGCCATATGACACGGCTGCTTAAGGTGAAGGAAGCACCTGCCATTTTGTTAAGCCATGTCAGGGGGCTGGAAATGACACCACTTCCAGATGCCCAAAACTGCTGCGGGTTCGGGGGGACCTTTTCGGTTAAGATGGGGGACATTTCCGGGCAAATGGTCGAGGAGAAGGTCTGCAATATTGAAGCTACCGGCGCTGATTTTTTAATAGGCGGGGATGCAGGATGTTTGATGAATATCGGCGGACGGATCCAAAGGAAGGGGCAACCGGTGAGAGTGCTTCATATCGCGGAAGTCCTGAATAGTATTTAAAGAAAGCGAGGAGGGAAAAACTAATGGCTATGAAAACCAGCTCTGCCAAGTTTAAAGACCGGGTGGATGAAGGAATACATAATGATTTTATGCGATTGGCCGTATCGAGTGCCCAAGAACGATTACACGGAAGGCGTCTGACTGCCGTTGATGAATTGGGAAGCTGGGAGGATTGGCGGTCCCTTGGGGAAGAAATCCGGCAGCATGTGCTTAGTAACCTTGATTTCTATTTGCACCAGCTTGCAGAAAACGTTTCGAAAAGGGGCGGTCATGTCTTCTTCGCTGAAACCGCTGAAGAAGCAAGCGGCTACATTAAGGATGTCATTGTAAAAAAGAACGCCAAAAAGGTCGTGAAATCCAAATCGATGGTCACGGAAGAGATCAATTTGAATGCGACTCTTGAAGCAGTTGGCCTCGATGTCGTTGAAACGGACCTTGGTGAATATATTCTACAAGTGGATGATCATGATCCCCCTTCCCATATCGTCGCACCTGCTCTCCATAAAAATAAGGAGCAGATTAGGGATGTTTTTAAAGAAAAGCTTGCATATACGCAAACCGAAAAACCGGAAGAGCTTACCGCCCATGTGCGGGGCATTCTGCGGAAAGATTTCTTAAGCGCCGATGTGGGCATTACTGGCTGTAATTTTGCTATTGCGGAAACAGGCTCGATCGGTTTGGTGACGAATGAAGGAAATGCCGATTTGGTCACTGCCCTCCCAAAAACGCAAATCACCGTGATGGGAATGGAACGGCTTGTACCTACATTCGATGAATTCGAAGTCCTTGTCAGCTTATTGACAAGAAGCGCTGTCGGCCAAAGGTTGACCAGTTACATCACCGCACTTACCGGGCCGCGTGATGAAGGAGATATAGACGGCCCCGAGGAATTTCACCTTGTGATCGTAGATAATGGACGCTCCTCCATTTTAGGAACTGAGTTTCAATCCGTTCTTCAATGCATTCGATGTGCTGCCTGTATAAATGTTTGCCCGGTTTATCGCCAGGTTGGCGGTCATTCATATGGTTCAATATATCCAGGACCAATCGGTGCTGTGCTTTCCCCCTTACTCGGGGGGTATGATGATTTCAAGGAGCTGCCATATGCCTCCACTCTTTGTGCGGCCTGTACAGATGCCTGTCCGGTTAAGATTCCTCTCCATGACTTACTGAGGAAGCATCGTGAAGTCATCGTTGAAAAGGAAAAAATGGCGCCATTCTCAGAAAAGATGGCCATGAAAGCCTTCGGAATCGGTGCGGCCTCGCCTATGCTTTATAAGTTCGGCTCCAAAATGGCCCCATCCGCGATGTCTCCTTTTAAAACGGGGGATATCATCTCGAAAGGACCGGGACCACTCAAAACTTGGACAGAAAGCCGCGAGTTCCCTGCTCCAGGGAAAGAGAGCTTTCGGGACTGGTTCAAAAATCGGGAAAAAGGAGGGAAACCATCATGAATGGAACCATCCATAATGAAGGGACATTTTTAAACAATATAGCCAAAAACCTGGGAAGGGCTCCTATTACGGAAGGCATCTCCGTTCCGGAATGGAAGCACGCCCCCCAAAAAGAAGTTTTGAAACATGCGACACCAAATGACCTTGTTGCGGAATTGGAGGAGCAATGTAAACGGGTGCATACTCAGTTTCACGTTACCGACTCCAAGCAAGTGATGCATTGTTTAAAACAGGTGATCGAGGAACTTGGAAACGGACCCTTGATCATTCCTAAGGACGATCGATTTTCCGACTATGGATTGGAGGGTATCTTAAAGGAAAAAGATGTCCATATATGGGATCACCAAGCCGGGAAAGAAAATATCGAAAAAGCAGAAAGAGCTAACATCGGAATCACATTCAGTGAGATGACACTAGCAGAATCAGCGACCGTCGTCTTGTTCAGCGATAAGGACCATGGCCGTTCCATCAGCTTCCTTCCTTCCTGTCATGTTTCCATCATTCCAAAAAGCACCATCGTTCCGCGAATGACACAGGCTGCAGCGGCCATCCGTTCAAAAGTTACCCGGGGCGAAGTCGTTCCTTCCTGCATCAACTTCATAACAGGGCCGAGCAATTCTGCTGATATCGAAATGGACCTTGTCGTCGGCGTCCATGGTCCCATCAAAGCAGTCTATATAATCGTCGAAGATAAGTAGAAATAAGGAAAAGAAAATGGAGATGACCTGATTAGGCCTCTCCATTTTTAACTTTCTATATTACTCGTAAATGATCCGATCAACCGCTTCACGATCGAGACGTTTGATCACTTCGACAATGAGCTTAACTGCATTCTCATAATCATCCCGGTGGAGCATTGCTGCGTGTGAATGAATGTAGCGTGTGGCAATCGTGATTGCCAGTGCGGGAACACCATTTGCAGTTAAATGGATGGAGCCGGCATCCGTCCCGCCGCCTGGAATCGATTCATATTGATAAGGAATATTCATTTCATCAGCCGTGTCGGTGACGAAATCGCGTAATCCCTTATGTGCCACCATCGATGAATCATAGATGACGATTTGCGGGCCTTCCCCCATCTTACTCATCGCTTCTTTTTCGGAAACCCCCGGTGTATCACCAGCAATGCCAACATCGACGGCAAAACCGATATCCGGCTGAATTTTGAATGTGGATGTTTTGGAGCCACGCAGGCCGACCTCTTCTTGCACAGCGCCAATTCCATAAACTACATTAGGATGGTCGCTGTCTTTCAGCTGTTTAAGCACATCAATGGCGATTGCACAGCCAATTCGATTGTCCCAGGCTTTGGCAAGCAGCATCTTTTCATTATTCATGACCGTGAATTCAAAATATGGCACAACCATATCCCCTGGCTTGACGCCCCATTCCTTAACCTCTTCTTTGCTGGATACACCGATATCAATAAACATATCCTTAATATCAACCGGCTTCTTCCGCGCCTCCGCTGACAGGATGTGCGGCGGCTTGGAACCGATAATGCCAGTTAGATCACCTTTACTTGTAACGATCGTCACGCGCTGGGCCAGCATTACTTGTGACCACCAACCCCCTACTGGCTGAAAACGCAAAAATCCTTTATCATCAATTTGGGTGATCATGAAACCGACCTCGTCCATATGCCCGGTAACGATGATTTTCGGTCCGTTTTCATCACCTGTTTTCTTGGCAATCAAACTTCCCAGGCCATCTGTCGATATTTCATCCGCAAATGGTGTTATGTATTCGGTCATCACTTTTCTTACTTCACTTTCATTTCCTGCGATGCCTTTAGCATCCGTTAAGTCAGCAAGCATCCTTAACGTTTCATCCAATTGAGCCATACTTATACCTCCCTATAACTTACATTACAAGAATAATTATACAGATAATCGATTGCATAAACAATCAGTAGCCTTGCTTTTGCCTTTCGTAATTCACTTCATTTTTGCTTACATATGCTTTTTCCACATCCACTGCTGAAAATCCAAGCAACTCCCCTAAATGTAAATACGCAGCAAAAACCTTTTGGAAAGATGCCTCTGTCAACTGTGTGCGAAATTCACTGATGTAGCCGTAAATAGCAGTAAATTGAACCGTCAGATCCTCCTGATTCACCTTGAAGGCGGAAGGAACTTCCGGTACAAATCCCCGTTCGATTCCAAGTGACAAAATGAAATGAATGCCATCCACGTATTCAGCCAATATCGTTTCTTTATCAGAGGGGCCTTTAAGACTCCAGAATTTAAAACATCTTGTTTCATTGGCAAGCTCTCCAAGCTCCACTAAAAGAGCAAGTATCTTCCGTTCCACTAAATCTTCAGCACCCAAATCATGCTTTGATTGTATATGCTCGTCCAAAGCTGCCTGCATTTCCATTAATTTACCTATATTCATTTTCATCACTTCTTTCTATCGTCTTCCCCTAAATTATATCAAATAAATGAAACTTATTAAAAACCCATACGTAAATGAAGGGAATCACTCTGTTTAAGGAGGTAGAACCATGGTATTGATCATGCGGTTCATTCTTTTGACTCTCATTATTTTCTTAATATATACAGTCATCAAATACCTATTTAATCCGAAAAGAAAATTAGAACTTGCACATGAACAGAAAAAGTTCTTTCTGCTCGACGATACAGCCAATATACGAAAGAATTTTTTATTGACGTACAACGGGGTGATGTTTGAAGGGGAAAAGTATTTAGGGACGACGGAACGCTCCTTCGAGGTCATCTCCATCTTCATATGGCCTAAAAAAATGGCCGGCCTGAAAGGCTTGAAGCGAAATGACTTCTTAAAAATCGAGGCAGCCATTAAAAAACATTATCCGGATGCCGTTATTGATTGGAAGAGCCCGGTAAAGGAGTTTTTACAAAAATGAAAAAAATTAAACGTAATGAAGAGCCTTGAGAAAAATGGACTCAAGGCTCTATATTAATCATCTGAACGAAAAAATTCCTTCCAAGGGACGACCGTCTGCTTCTCTCTCAATAAATATATCAATAAGGTTAAGGATAATAAAATGATGACGATCATCGTTGGACTGAAATCTGCAATATAGTGGCCAAAAACCGTGTATACGAATGCTACAGGGAGATTGGTCATGAAGGATAGATAAAAATAATTTTTCAGCCCTTTATTGGATTCCAATAAGCAAAGCGACAGTAAGTAAAAGTGTATGAATGGTATTAGCCTCAGTACTGCAATTTGCCGGCTATTTAGCTTTCGATTTCCAAACAGCTTATTCTTTAGCCGCAGCAGCCTATCCTTTGTTTTCGGAAATTTGCCTATCACGAAATAAAAGGCCATACTGGACAACGTCAAACCGATTACCGAATAGATGGTTCCAAAGGCTGCCCCGAATAATACTCCGCCAGACATGCAAACCACAATGACGGGAATGAATAAAAATTGCCTTAATAAATGAAAAGTGATAAAAATCAACGGTGCAAACACGCTTCCAGATTGAACGTAGCTCATCACAAGTGTCAGTTTATCATTCATGCTCTCCCTCCAGCTACTCTTTGCTGCTTCTACAAGCATATACATCATACGGGCTACATATTACAATTGAATGAATATCTTGATCAATAAGGCTATCTGAAGAATCATCAATAGGGGCAGGCCCCACTTAAAAGCGGCATGCTTCGTCTTATGGCGGAATTGTTTCATCCCCAAAAAGGACCCAGTCCCCCCGCCTATGACCGCCCAAAACCAAAGTGTCCTTTCGCTGATCCGGAACTCCCCATTACGCGCTTTCCTTTTGTCGATTCCCATTAAGGCAAATCCGATGATGTTCGTGATGATCATATAAGCAGCAATGAACCATACTCCTTGCATTTTCATTCCCTCCTTTAAATATGTAAAAAGCCACCCTCTTGAAAAGAGAGTGGCTGTATCAGTCAGACTTATTTGTCTAATTGTTGTTTAGCAGCAGTTGCTAATTGAGCAAAAGCTTGTTCGTCAGCAACAGCAAGATCAGCAAGCATTTTGCGGTTCACTTCGATACCAGCAAGCTTTAGACCATGCATTAAACGGCTGTAAGAAAGACCGTTGATGCGTGCTGCAGCGTTGATACGAGTGATCCAAAGTTTGCGGAAATCACGTTTCTTTTGACGACGGTCACGGAAAGCATAGTTCCCTGACTTCATTACTTGTTGGTTAGCTACTTTGAAAAGAATATGTTTCGCGCCATAGTAACCTTTAGCTAATTTTATTACCTTTTTACGACGTTTGCGAGTAACAGTACCGCCTTTTACACGTGGCATGTTATTTCCCTCCTATTTAACTCGATAAATCGAACTTATTTAATGTTGTCTAGCATATGACGAATACGTTTGAAGTCACCTTTGCTTACAAGGCTAGCTTTGCGAAGCTTACGCTTTTGCTTAGTAGATTTGTTAGCAAATAAATGGCTTGTGTAAGCGTTAGAACGCTTAAGTTTGCCGGATCCAGTCTTTTTGAAACGTTTAGCAGATCCGCGGTGAGTTTTCATTTTAGGCATAAGGTATTCCTCCTCATTACAAATTACTTTACAATTACTTTTCGTTTTTCGGTGCTAAGATAATGAACATGCTGCGCCCGTCCATTTTTGGGTGTTGCTCGATTGTAGCCACTTCTTTACATGCTTCAGAAAAACGAACGAGTACACGTTGACCAATTTCCTTATGCGTAATGGCACGTCCTTTGAATCGGATAGAAGCTTTTACTTTATCGCCTTTTTCAAGGAATTTAATACCGTTGCGAAGCTTCGTATTGAAATCATGTTCTTCAATCGTCGGGCTCAAACGAACCTCTTTCAGACTGATGACTTTTTGATTTTTACGTGCTTCCTTGTCTTTCTTTTGCTGCTCGAAGCGGTGTTTTCCGTAGTCCATGATCCGGGCTACCGGAGGCTTTGCATTTGCAGCAACTAAAACTAGATCAAGATTTACACGAGCGGCAATTTCCAATGCTTCGAATTTCGTTTTAATTCCAAGTTGTTCTCCGTTTTGGTCAATAAGACGAACTTCACGGGCTCGGATGCCCTCGTTTACCATCGCGTCTTTACTAATAGTTAGCCACCTCCAAAGATATTGGCGAATACGAATATTTGAATAAATTCGGTCACGCTCACAACTCGCTTACAGGATATAATCATAATAAAAAAGTGTGGATGCATGCTGCACCCACACTGATAGACTCATTCAGAAAGATCCAAATAATCAAATCATGACCTGTTAACTGCATTGTTTGCGTCAACCAGGTGAGAAGCGGGTGCTTCTTCTTTTCATCAAACACGTATTCAATTCACTTTAGAAATATATCATAAACACTGATGACTTGTCAAATGCTAAATTTTATTCGTTTTTCACAACAAAATTAATATTATCAGACATTCAGTTATTTGACAATACGTTTTTTAAAGTAATTTGGACAAAAAATATTCATCATGATACTTTCCATCAAAAAACAGTGATTCCCGCTTTATTCCTTCCTTTTCAAAACCCATCTTTCGATATAAGGAAAGCGCAGTGGCGTTGTTTGCGATGACGGACAATTCCAGGCGCCGTATTTCGTTTGTCCGTGCATGCTCCTCCATTTTCTGAAATAGCTTCGTACCGATACCTTTTCCTCTGTCCTGTTCATTGATGCCGATGACGATTTTGGCTGAATGCCTCGTTCGGCCCATTTGATTGCCCAATAAGATTAAATAACCTTTCAACTCATGGCCGCTAGCAGCAACGAGGAAAACGGAAAGGGGATTTTTTTCGATTTGCTCCATTTGCTTTTCCATTTGTTTCCCCGTCGCTTTTCTTTCCCCAGGGTTGAACAGCATATACCCGGAATCTTCAACATGATTGAACAGAGCAGCTAGGTTACACGCGTCTTTCCTTGAAGCCTTTCTAATCTCCATTTATCCCCACTCCCCCTTTGGTTACAGTCCATACTGATCGAAGCGATCAAATGCTAAGAGTTTTCTTTCGCCTTTTTCTTTTTCTCAATGGTGTCCCAGGAAAATAGGACTATCCAAAAAAGCAGGACCGGGACAATGGCATATTGTCGATAATCATCCAATAACAATAAGATGATGATGACAAGAAATGTCGGTCCGAATAGATAAGAAAATTTCTTTTTCATGCTGACCCTCCTTTTCATTGCTGTACATATTTTCACATGATGTTTTCATTTTATCATGCCTTAATTTTATCATGCCTTAATTAAGAAGAGGGACACAACTATATGTGCCCCTCTTTTTGCTTTTAACGGCTTACTTCCGCCTTAATCGCTGAAACGAAATCTTCAAAAGCGATCGTTTCGGATTTTTGTTCACCATATTTACGTACATTCACGCTGCCTTCTTTGACTTCATTGTCTCCAACAACCAGCATGTACGGGATTTTTTGCATTTGCGCTTCACGGATTTTGTAACCGATTTTCTCGTCACGTGTATCCAGGTCGACACGAATGCCTTGCGCTTTAAGTTTTTCCTGTACTTCTTTCGCATAATCCAAGTGCACTTCAGGTGAGACCGGAATCACTTGCGCTTGGATAGGTGCAAGCCAAGTCGGGAATGCCCCCTTGTATTCTTCGATCAAGTAAGCGACAAAACGTTCCATTGTGGAAACGACGCCGCGGTGGATAACGACCGGACGGTGCTGTTTGCCGTCCTCACCGACGTAATTAAGATCAAAACGTTCAGGAAGCAAGAAATCAAGCTGAACAGTGGAAAGCGTTTCATCTTTCCCTAAGGCAGTACGCACCTGAACATCAAGCTTAGGACCGTAGAATGCCGCTTCACCTTCCGCTTCAAAGTAATCCAGGCCAAGTTCATCCATGGCGCCTTTTAACATGCTTTGTGCTTTTTCCCACATGTCATCATCATCGAAGTATTTTTCTGTATCCTGAGGATCGCGATAAGACAGTCGGAATGAATAATCCTTGATATCGAAATCTTTATATACTTCCAGAACCAGGTTCACAACGCGCTTGAACTCTTCTTTGATTTGGTCGGGTCGGACGAAAATGTGCGCATCATTCAATGTCATTCCACGTACACGCTGGAGGCCTGAAAGGGCACCTGACATTTCATAGCGGTGCATCAAGCCTAGCTCGGCAATCCGAATTGGCAGTTCGCGGTAGCTGTGGATACTGTTTTTATAGACCATCATGTGATGCGGACAGTTCATCGGACGCAGGACAAGCTGTTCGTTTTCCATTTCCATGACAGGGAACATGCCGTCCTGGTAATGATCCCAGTGTCCAGATGTTTTATAAAGGTCCACGCTTCCCATTACAGGTGTGTAGACATGGTCATAACCCAATCGTTCTTCCTTGTCCACGATATATCTTTCGATTGTCCGACGGATGGTCGCGCCTTTTGGCAACCACATCGGCAACCCTTGCCCCACTTTCTGTGAGCTCATGAACAAGTTCAATTCCTTACCGATTTTACGATGGTCACGTTCCTTGGCTTCTTCAAGGAAACGGAGGTGTTCGGCCAAATCTTCTTTTTTATAGAAAGCCGTACCGTAAATGCGTTGAAGCATTTTGTTTTTGCTATCGCCTCTCCAGTACGCTCCAGCGATGCTCAATAGCTTGAACTCTTTGATTTTCCCCGTTGATGGAACATGAATTCCACGACAAAGGTCAAAGAATTCACCCTGCTCATAAAGCGTTACCTGCTGATCGGCAGGAATCGCATCGATCAACTCCAATTTATACTCGTCGCCGATTTCTTTAAAACGGGAAATCGCTTCATCACGACTCACTTCGATGCGGGAAATTTCCAAGTTTTCGTTGACGATTTTCTTCATTTCTTTTTCAATCAATGGAAGGTCTTCGGGAGTCAATGATTCCTCCAGATCCATATCATAGTAAAAGCCGCCCTCGATGACCGGACCTACGCCGAATTTAGCGTTTTTGTACAAACGTTTGATCGCTTGTGCCATCAAGTGTGCTGTACTGTGACGCAATACTTCAAGAGCATCCGCTGCGTCCTGTGTGACGATTTCGATTGTACCATCTTGTTCAATCGGACGTTTCAAATCATATAATTCACCATTGAATTTTCCGGCAATGGATTTTTTCCTTAAACCAGGACTGATGGATGCAGCGATGTCTTCAGTTGTTGTGCCTTTAGCAAACTCCTTAACCGCTCCGTCAGGAAAAGATATTTTCAGTAATTCTGACATTCAGTTTCACTCCTTCTTATTGTTCGAACAAATTACAGGTTTTTGATTCCATTACAACACAAAAAAGCCCGCCCCTGTATAAAACAGGGACGAGCTTAGTAATAAATATCATTAACCCGCGGTTCCACCCTCGTTCCAGCTTGCTTTTCACGGCAAAATGGCACTTGTAACTTGGTAACGGCAGCTTCCCGTCAGCTCATATTCGCAGAATGCCTGCTTTCCGAGCCGAAGTTTAAAGGTGGTAAGTGTTCCATGCGAATAGGAAGCTTACAGCCTGTTGGCTCCCCTCTCTGATAATCGGCGACTAGAATACCCTTGTCCTCATCATAACTTTTAGTTTTTTAATAGTATGTAGGAAATTATAATTTGTTATACGGTGAAAATCAAGGTTAATTTTCTTTTTTCCACGAAAGATCATTCAAATGCATCGAAAATGACGAAAGTGGCAAGATGGTCGCCCGTTCTTCGAAAATCCTTGAAATGGTCTGGATCAGCCCTTCTTCCTTGTCATCGGTATAGATGCACAAGTTTTCGGGTGCAATCGATAAAAGCGGGGCAAGTATCACCGTATCGAGAAAAAGTGAACTTTTGACAAGAAGCCTCCTGTCGATCATACTATTGATTTTTGGCCGGTCGAGTTTGCTGAATTTCTGATCATAGAAATGAAAACCATCCCGGTTGACCAGGTGCAGCTTTCTTAATTTCGACTCCTGCCCATGAAGGCAATCACGGAGAGTGGCAATGAAATTTTGATAGTCCTGTTCCAGCTTGTATTCATCAATAGCCTTAACGACATACTTTTCCAAAGTGTGCTGAAATGATTTTAAACGGAAGGTCGTAAAAGAATCGAATGAAAAAGATACCTTCCCAGCCAAGATGCTTTGAAGTCCTTCCTCAATCAATCGTTTCTCCTTACTGAATGCTCCATCTTGATTCCTGGCTCTTTCCACCTCGATGATCGATGATGCAATTTCAATGATGGCTTCAATTTCTTCCCGTTCCCTATAAAAAAATTTACCGACTATTATTTGCTCCAGAACAGGAAGCGTCTTTTCTTCCAATAAAAAAGAATGAAATGCATCACGAAGCAGAATTAGCCATTTATCACCTGAAGACTTCGTCATATCCACATGCATGCCTTGTTGCGGAAGAAATCGAATGTATGCTTGAAATTCTGCCCCCAGTGGATGGACAGAAACAAAATTCAGTAATTTCATTGCCTCTGAATCGTTTTGAAACGAAATTTGCACTACGACATCCCCCCTTCCCCCTTGCTTCTTTGTTCATGTATATGGGGATGGGGACGTGTTTAGAAGTAGGATGGGCCTTGTAAAAGAAAAAAGTGACCTCCATTAAGAGACCACTTTCCTTCATCTTCTCCGATTCAAGCCATCTAGCTTGACCGGCTCCGCTAAATATTGAATTCTTTCCATTATCCTGGCCGCCTTCACTTCTTCCTTCTCACCACGCTGTGAAAAGGTTAGGTGGTTTTCCAGGCCATTCAGGTCAAAATTCGAAGTGAAAAACGTCGGCAGGTTTTCCAGCATCCTAAATTGCAAAATCGGACCAAAAACCTCATCGCGTCCCCAGCTCGTCATGGACTCCGCTCCAATATCATCCAGCATGAGGACAGGTGCCGTTTTCACCATCTCAATTTTTTCATTGACCGTATTATCACCTATCGACCCCTTAAGTTCCCGCAAGTAGTCAGGGACATAGACAATAAGGGAGGAAATTTGCCTTTCTGCAAGTTCATTGGCAATCGCACCTAATAAGTACGTTTTCCCAACACCGAATTTCCCATATATATATAAGCCTTTTTGCATTTTACCTGGCTCATATTCCATAATGAACGACATCGCCTTACTTAAAACACCCAAGCGTTTGTTTTCATTATCCGTTTGAGTAAAGTCCTCAATGGTCGCCCTTAAAATATCCTTCGGTACATACAGGCTGCGGATCAATTTTTCCCGTTTCCGCTTTTCATCCTCTGCCAATTTCCGCGGGCAGATTTCATAATTCAGGTTCAGGGCCTTCCCTTGAACCACCAATTTGGGATAATACCCTTGCATCATATTGATGCAGCCATTCAAGCTTGGACATTTATCACATTTATTGCTTTGTGAAGTGAACTCATAAAGCTTCCCCAAGTTTTTATCAATCATTTCCTTCGTGACCGTCGAACTGTTGGCATTCAAAAATAACCGCACTTGTTCGTCTTCAAAAATCTCCTGTTTCAGCTTTTCATAACGCTGTTGAAATTGGTTTGTATTGGCCAATTTATTAAGGGATCTATTAATCTTTTCCATCGTTCATTTCACCTCCTGCTTTCCACTGCTTCCATTTCTCCTGTAGCTCGCGTTTCTGGGCATTCAATTCAGGCTGATCTGCATTCTGCTCCAGCTGTGCTTCTTCTTTTTTCTCAAGCCACTCCGGAACCACTTCTTCCCGTATCGCCTTTTTCCGGCTGCCCTTCGCAGCATTCCTGCTTCCTTGAGCCCAGTCCTGATATTTCCTATGTTCATTTTTAGCTAGTTCCATCGCCTCGACGACCGTAGAGACCTTCAGCCGTGCCCAATGGCCTGCCAGCTTTTCCACATAGCCCTTCGTGAACTTCATATCCGTTTTGAGCATGACGTATTCAATCAAGACATTGACGACACCCGGATTCAGCTTTTGATTGATCATCACGCCCTCAACCACTTTTAAATCACCGCTTGATGGCTCTGCACCGCCAGACAATTGCATCAGTCGCTCCCTTGGGGAAATCGTCTCCAAATGACGGATTAACTCTTGTTCCTGTGTTTTCGGTTCTTCTTTTTGTGTCCGTTCACGAATCGGCTGCACCCGATTGACTAGGGAAGGCATATCTGCCTGCCGTTCGATCTGGTACCAGTCCCTTGCCGCCTTTCTGAGCACTTCCTCATCGATCTCATCATCCAATGAAACGGCATCCATTACTAGTTTTTGCATTTCCAGCGGATCAATGCCATATAAAAAAGCAAGTTTGGCAATCGTACTTTTTATTTTCGGAGTAAAGGCCTTTTTCGGTACGATTGAGGATTTCATCCCGGCAAATAAAAGGTCAAAATCAAATAAGTCATCAAATCCCGATGGCTCGACGCCCTCCGTCCGATCGATGAATTGCTGTTCAGGCATCGGTTTCCATTCGTTCTTCGCTTCATCCGTTACATATAAAGAGTCCAAATGATCTGATGAGAATACTTCCGCAAAAGATTTAGTCACACCTTCATATTGATCGGTTAAGATATGATCATCACAAAAGAATCTTTTTAACCGGTTGAATTGCGCTTTGCCGATTTTTTTGTACAAGTAAATATTCAGCATTCCATCCGTGAAAAACTGCTGCGGGGAAAGCGGCGGGTTTAACTCATAGATGAATTCCTTCGTTTCATTTTTCGATTTCTTATATACATTCAACAGACCAATTCCTTCAAGTAAAAGGCGTGCTTCGTAAATATCACCTAACTTAAGGCCGATGGTATTCATTAATTGATAATGTGAGGAGGATTCCGACCATAGCCTGTTTTCCTCCAGCTCACTCCATAACGTCATATATAGGCTAATGCAGATAGGTCCAATAAGAGGTTGATATAGTCGGGTAAGTATTTTCCGATCATAATCATGAAGCAGCCCCGCAGATGAGACCAAATATGAATCCGCTGGGAGCAATTCTTGCCAATGCTTTGACATCTCCATTCAAACCTTTCAAAAGATGTAGTGAAAAAAGAGCCAAAGTGAATCTTCAGCTCTACTTTCTTTCCTTATTTATTAAATCTTTCAATTCATCGATAAAGACATTGATATCTTTAAATTGCCGATAGACGGATGCGAACCTTACATAGGCAACCTCATCGACTTCCGCCAGCTTGTCCATTACCATTTCGCCGACATTGTCGCTTTTCACTTCCGATATGCCCTGGTTGCGCAGTTCTTTTTCTACATAACTGGTAATTTGCTCTAGTTCCTTCAAGGGAACCGGGCGTTTTTCGCAAGCCCTGATTAAGCCACGCAGGATTTTATCACGACTGAACTCTTCCCGTGTCCCGCCCTTTTTCACTACAATAAGCGGTGTTTCCTCCACCTTTTCAAATGTCGTGAATCGAAAACCACATGCCTCACATTCACGGCGTCGTCGAATCGATTTACTTTCATCGACTGGCCTGGAATCGAGCACTCTTGTTCCGTTATATTGACATGATGGGCATTTCATCATTATCAGCTCCGTATTTTATGTAGGACTCCCCTATCTAAATGTTCCCCAAGGATTTACTTCTCTATCTTAATCTTATATTAAAAGGAACGGCCAGTACAAGTAAAAAGTGTAACTTCCAGCAGCAGGCACATTGGTTCTGCCCTTGGAGCACCTTTATCAAGGTCTTTGTGCTACAAGGCAATCCTTAGCTATAAAGTGAGCAGGCTGCCGATTCATTGCATTAAAAAAGAGATGCACCCATGGCATCTCTGTGTATACGTGTTTTTTATAGGGCACTTATATTAGCTTTTTTCATTTGTACAGGACCTAATCCACGTGGTAATTCTATGTTTTCACGTGTTTGCGCATTCAAAGCTTCTGCAATATAATCTGCCGCAATATTCGGATCCAAGTTACCGCATGTATAGACATCGATGCTCGCATAGCCGTGTTCTGGAAAACTGTGAATCGTTAAGTGTGATTCAGAAATGATGACAACCCCGCTGACTCCTTGTGGAGCAAATTTGTGAAAGGCAACTTCCCGTACCTCTGCACCTGATTTCAAAGCAGCATCAACAAAAATCTTTTCAATTAAATCGATATTGTTCAGTTTTTCAAAGTCACAACCCCAAAGTTCAGAAATGACATGTCTACCCATTGTTTCCATAGTGTAAGCTGTTTCCATATTAAGCTTCCCCCTTACCATGATTTAAAAATAAGTTCTGATAACTACCACGGGGGAAAGTTAGTCCAAAGAGGTCCTAACCCTTTAAGTAGCCATCATGCAAACCGCTTTTGAAGAAGTTCACGATTCATAGTATATATGGTTTGATTTTTTTTTGCAACTCCAAATTGAAATTTTGGAAAGATAAACTTTATATGTAATAGGGATATAGCGAAGGTTCCAATGTGGGGGGAATTCTGTTTTCCGGGTTTATTCAGCGCCTTAAAGCAGCCAGGAATTAATGGATCACTGCATTAAAAATAGCCCGCTAAAAAAATTTTAGCAGGCTCAGACTGTTGACAAACCCGATAATAATTGAGTTTGTCTACTGTTTTTTAGGTTTTTTATATTTGGCCGTTGATTGGAACGTAGGGCACTCGCTTTCCGAGGGCGGTCCGGGAGCCTCCTCGGCGCCATTGCGCCTGTGGGGTCTCCCTTGGACGCGCTTTTCCCGCAGGAGTCTCGTACCTTCCGTTCCAATCAACTTTGTTTTAACAGTAAGATAGAACACCTTTTACCTACAGTCTATTTAAGGAAGAAACCAAGGAGATTAAGGACAGTTCAACTGATACTGAGAGTAGCTACTATTTGAAGGATGAACGAACAAAACAAGTTTGCCTATTCGTTTCATGCGGCATCTAACCGCAATGGATTTGTGTTGGGGACGACCCGGAAATACGCATGATATTCATATCTTAGAACCTCTGGTTAAACAAGTGATTGAGAAAGTTGGAAAACCAAGAGCAGTTGCCGCAGATGCAAAAGAAAAGCATGATATGCGTTGGGTCAACATTCTCTATAACTGCTTCAAATCCAATAAAAATCAAAAAGGTTTCGGAATGTGACCATTTTGAAACCTTTTTGACTACAAACTGAGCCCGCTAAAAAATTTTAGCAGGCTCGATTTTTTTTCATTATTTTACTGATAGTTCGACTTCGGAAGTTTTTTTCAACTCGGATCCCACCAATTTCACAAGATCCACTACCCGGTTGGAGTAACCCCACTCATTATCATACCATGCAAGGACTTTCACTTTCCTGTCCCCAATCATCATCGTCGTCAAACCATCGATGATTGCAGAGTGAGGATTCGTTTTGAAATCACTTGAAACTAAAGGTTCCATCGTGAATTCCATAATTCCTTTGAGTTCATTCTCTGAAGCATCGATGAAGGCTTGGTTCACTTCATCAATCGTGACATCACGGTTTAAATCCACAACAAGATCAACTAGAGATACGTTAGGTGTCGGTACGCGGATCGCCATTCCATGAAGCTTGCCTTTTAATTGCGGCAACACTAGTGAGATGGCTTTTGCAGCTCCTGTAGTCGTAGGAATCATGCTTTCCGCAGCGGCACGGGCACGTCTTAAGTCTTTGTGCGGGTTATCAATATTATTTTGATCATTTGTATAAGAATGGATCGTTGTCATTAAACCGTTGTTTATGCCGAATTTTTCATCAAGCACTTTTGCAACCGGTCCAAGACAGTTGGTTGTACAAGATGCATTGGATATGACGAAATGCTTGTCAATTTCCAGCACTTCCTGATTTACACCCATTACAATGGTAACGTCTTCATTTTTACCCGGCGCTGATAAAATAACTCTTTTTGCTCCTGCATCTAAATGAAGAGCCGCTTTAGAACGATCATTGAATTTGCCCGTAGCTTCAATTACAATATCTATGTTCATCTCTTTCCAAGGCAATAGCTTTGGATCGCGGTTATTTATTAGTTTTACTCGGCGGCCATTCACTACTAGTGAATCATCTTCCGCTATAATGATACCGTCGAATTTTCCATGTATCGTATCATATTTTAGTAAGTGTGCTAAAGTTTCAGCTGGATAGCTTGCATTAATGGCAACAATGTCCAAACTCTCATCTAATATGGCCTTTCGGAAAACCATTCTTCCAATTCTCCCAAACCCGTTAATCGCTATTCTTGAATTCATTGTTCGGACCCTCCAGAAAATATTAATGTTATACTTATTACCCTTCACATGTAATTAGTATAACATAATTCGAAGGAATTGTGCTAATAAAAATGCGGATTGTACTTATTTTTTCAACACAAAAAGAAGAAACCGGGTGGTTTCTTCTTTTTATCATAATTATATGACATGCCATTCGCTAAGTATGGACTTCACTTGCCTCTTCGTTTCATTAATGTCCCCATTATTGTCGATGACGGCATCCGCTAAAGCCTTTTTATCGGCCAAGGGCATTTGCGAATTGATCCTGGCAAGTGCCTCCGTCTCCGAAAGACCATTCCTGTTCATTAATCGTTGCAATTGAACTTGCTCATCCACATAGATCAAAAGCGTCTTTTCCACCATGAATGTCAGCTTACTTTCGAATAGGAGCGGAATATCCATGAACACCGTTTCTTCCCCTGATGATAGTGCCTCTTCCGTTTTGAGGCGCATCCAATTCCTGACGGCAGGATGCACGATGCCATTCAATAGCAATCTCTTTTCCTGATCATTAAATATGATCGACCCGAGCTTTACGCGATCTATATTCCCATCCGGCAATAAGATATCTTCACCAAATGCCTTCACAACTTGATGATAGGCCTCTTCCCCTGGCTCAACGACAGCACGGGAAGCCAGATCTGCATCGACAATCGTGAATCCGAGTTCCTGTAAATAAAGGCTGACGGTGCTTTTCCCACTGGCGATGCCTCCGGTGATTCCAATGATTTGTCCCATAAGCTCCCCCTTTTAACCATGTATCATAACTTGAATAAACCGATGATAATCAATAGTACACCTGGAAGAAAGGTCAAATGCTGGACAACTTTATTATTTGAAAGCAATTTCCCGCTTTGAATTCCGCTCCAAATGAAAATTGAACTCATAACAGCGATGCACCCTGCGAGGATAATCGGCGAAATGCCGATCATAGCCGCTCCAACTCCGGCCCCGAACGCATCCAGCGAAAGTGCAAACCCCAGAACAAGCGCTTCAACACCCGTAATCGTACCTGATTTATCAAAATCGGCATTCAATGGTTTTTGTAAAATATTAATGACTACCCCAAGTGATTTAATTTCAAAATTAAAGATGATTTTTTCATGATATCTATCTTCTTTCAAATCTTTTTCAGGCTTAAAATACTGGTATACCATCCAGGCACCAAGGAAAATGAGGATGATGCCACCCGTTTTTTCAGCCGCCCCGATCGATATGAGCTGACTGATGAATTGTCCGATGACCATCGCAATACCTAAACTCAATGCAGAACAAAATGAGATGACCGCTATTGACCTTAAGGGGATTTTCATCTTCCGCATACCGAATGTCAAACCTACGCCAAATCCGTCAATACTAACTGCAAAAGCGAGAAAAATAATTTGTAGCCACATCGGAATAATACTCCTTCCCTACTCGTTGCTACCCTAGTATATGGATGGAGCCCATCCGATGTGTTTGAAAAAACATTAACTATTTTAGCGGCTGGCATGACGGGCAAATATGTGTGCCGCGTCCTGCAACAACCAGTTTTTCAAGGGGCGTGCCGCATATTTTGCAATTCTCGCCTTTTCGGCCATAAACATTCAGTTCCAACTGAAACATGCCGATTTGCCCTTGGGAATTAATGTATGAACGAATCGTACTCCCGCCTTTTTCCACAGCTTCACCTAACGTCGCAATGATTTCTGCATGCAACGTTTTGATTTCCTGCAACGAGAGTGAAGAAGCGATTCTCTCCGGATGGATACCGGAACGGAATAACGACTCGTCTACATATATATTCCCAATCCCGACGACAACCGTTTGATCAAGGAGAACGGGCTTGATTTTCCTGTTGGTTCTTGCCAACTTCGCACTAAGCCCCTCGACAGTAAAATCTTCAGACAGCGGTTCAGGCCCTAAATGCAACAGTGGCAGCCGCTCAAGTTCTTCCCCTTTGGCAAATAGATGCATCGTTCCGAATTTCCGGACATCCCTGTACCTAAGTTCACTGCCATCCGTGAAAGTGAAGATCACATGGGTATGCTTATCATACGGCTCTTCTTTTGGATGCACGCCGTACTTCCCTTCCATTCTTAAATGCGAAACCAACGAATAATCATCCAAGGTGAAAATGAGGAACTTGCCCCGACGGCCTATTCCAGAAATTGTCTGTCCCCTTAAAGCATCCTGAAACTGTTCGACAGGCTCAGGCGCTTTTATGATCTTTGGCCAGAAGACTGACACTTCCTTGATCTCTTTTCCGAGCACGAGCTGCTCTAACGTTCTTCTGACTGTTTCCACTTCTGGAAGTTCTGGCATTGCAATCACCTATCTTTTATTATTTGGCATCAAACCATGTTGGCCCGAAAGCATAATCCACTTTAAGGGGCACGTTCAATTCAATGGCATTTTCCATTTCCTCCGGAACGATCACTTTAAGGATTTCGAGTTCCTCAGGAGGAGTTTCAAAAATCAATTCATCATGCACCTGAAGAAGCATTCTCGTTTTAAGACCTTCCCGTTTCAGGCGCATATTCATGTTTATCATGGCTAGCTTGATGATATCCGCGGCACTGCCTTGAATCGGCGTGTTCATCGCTGTCCGTTCGGCAAAGCTCCTGATGTTGAAATTCCTGCTTGTTATCTCAGGTATATAGCGCCTTCTTTGCATCAGAGTCGTGCTATATCCTTTTTGACGGGCCTCATGTATGCTTTCTTCCATATATTCCTGAACACCAGGAAAGCTTCTTAAATACTTCTCGATGAACTCTCCGGCTTCTTTTCTCGTGATGCCAAGACTTTGCGATAGCCCGTAGTCACTTATACCATAAACGATTCCGAAGTTGACCGCTTTGGCATGGCGCCTCATGTTCGAAGTGACTTGCTCTGCCGGTACATGGAATACATCCATAGCTGTCCTTGTATGGATGTCCATCCCGGCCTGGAATGCTTCCACCAATCCGCTGTCATTGGCGATATGCGCCAGGACGCGTAACTCGATCTGGGAGTAGTCGGCAGCAAAAATGATCCAATCCTTTTCGGAAGGAATGAAGGCCTGCCTGATTTTCCTGCCTTCTTCCAGTCTGATCGGGATATTCTGCAGATTGGGATCTGTAGAACTTAACCGGCCGGTCTGGGTCAATGCTTGGTTGAACCGGGTGTGCACCTTGTCCGTTTTGCCATTGACCACTTTAAGCAACCCTTCAATATAAGTTGATTGCAACTTACCAAGCTGGCGATACAGCAATATCTCCTTAACGATATCATGCTTGCTCTCCAGTTTTTCCAGCACATCGGCTGAAGTCGAATAACCTGTTTTGGTTTTCTTCATGACAGGAAGCTCCAACTTTTCAAACAGGATGGCCCCGAGCTGTTTAGGTGAATTGATATTGAACGCCTCTCCAGCCAAATCAAAAATTCGGGCTTCGATGTTTCTTAAGCGAATGGCTAATTCCTGTCCCATGTTTTTCAATCGGCCTATATCCACCTTGATTCCCTGCCATTCCATATTGGCCAGGATGATCGACAGTGGCAGCTCCAGTTCCGTAAATAGGTGAAATTGCTCGAACTCTTGCAGCTTTTCAATCATCGGTTCTTTCAGAGAAAGGATCGCCTTCGATTTTCTGGCGATATGCTCCCTCAATTCCGCTTCCTCAGGTATTTTGCGTTTTGCACCTTTTCCATAAAAAACATCATCTGTTTCAAGACGGATCGCACCTTGTGTTTTCGTGATTTCTGCCACTTCGTCCACTGACTCTGCGGGATTCAGGATATAGGATGCCAAAAATACATCAAAATCGATGCCCTTTATTTCGACTCCTCGATGACGCAGTGCCACAACCGTACGCTTCGCATCGAATACCGTTTTCTTTTTTGTTTCATCCTCTGCCCAGGATTTAAATGCCCCGGAACTCAGAGCATCATCCCCATTGAAGTAAAAATTACCTTGTTCATTACTGATGGCGATCCCCATTATATCGGCACGATGATAATTATCTTCTAATATCTCAACATATAAGGCACTTTCATCTGCAAACATTGCTTCTGTCATTTCGGCAGTGTGCACCTCTATCTTCTCCTGTTCAAGCGGTGCACTTTCCGTTACATCCAATTTATCGAGCAAAGTCGAAAAGCCAAGCTCCTTATAGAATGAGATGACTCTATCCTGGTCCATGCCAGTGTACTCGGTCTCGTTTACGGAAACTTCAAGCGGCGCTTCCCTCGTTATCGTAGCCAGCTCTTTGCTTAATAGGGCCAGGTCTCTATGTTCTTCTATTTTCTCTTTCAATTTTTGTCCGCTTACCTCATCAATCGACTGCAGAAGGTTTTCAACCGTTTCAAATTGATGCAATAATTTAAGGGCGGTCTTTTCACCAACACCCGGAATACCGGGAATATTGTCGGAAGCATCTCCCATCAACCCTTTTAAATCAATGATTTGCAAAGGGGATAGACCGTATTTTTCATGTATATGCTTTGGAGTGTATTCCTCAATTTCAGTAATCCCCTTTTTCGTGATGGAAACCGTCGTACTAGGGGAGGATAATTGTGTTAAATCCTTATCACCGGAAATGACCTTCACTTCAAAACCATCTTTTTCCGCTTGTAAAGACAGCGTACCGATAATATCATCGGCTTCGTAGTTCTCCAGTTCATACCTTTTTATTTGAAAACAATCAAGCAGTTCGCGAATGAAAGGGAATTGCTCCGATAATTCTGGCGGCGTTTTTTGGCGCCCACCCTTATATTCTTTAAATGATGCATGTCTGAATGTCGTTTTACCCGCATCGAATGCCACAAGTATGTGCGTTGGCTTTTCTTCTTCAAGAATGCGGTTGAGCATCATGGTGAATCCGTACACGGAATTCGTATGGACCCCCTTATCATTATTCAAGAGCGGAAGCGCAAAAAACGCACGGTATGCAATGCTGTTTCCATCTATGAGTACTAACTTTTTATCCAAATCCGTCTTCCTCCAGTCATACATGTTTATGTAGTTATAGCTTCTATATAAAAACGCAAAAAGCCGTTCATTTTCTTTCTCTATTCTACCATGAGTAGAAGCGGAAAGAAAAATGACGGCATCAAGGTTATTTAGTATTTCCCATTAACAAGCTGGCATAAGGGGAATCCGAAGGCAGAACGATGACCGTTTGATCTCCAATCGTTTTTTTGTAGGATTCAAGAGTCCGGTATAGTTTATAGAATTCGGGATCTTTGGAAAACGACTTATTATAGATTTTCGCTGCTTCCCCTTCTCCTTCAGCCCTGATCACTTCTGCATCAGCCTCTGCAGTAGAGAGTAATTCTTTCACTTTCCGATCAGTATCCGCAATGATACGGTTTTTCTTCGCATCACCTTTGGATAGGTATTCTTGCGCTTTCGATTCCCGCTCGGAAATCATCCTCTTGAAGACGGATGCTTCGTTTTCGGAGGGTAAGTCAGTCCGCTTTATCCGGACATCCGTCAAGCTGATTCCATAACTGTCCTTTTGCAGCAGTTCGTTGACTTTTTCGGTTATGCGGTCGTTTAAACTTCCCCTGGATGATTTCTCATCATTGATGATCTCATCATAATTCAGCTGGCCCAGCTCTGAACGAACTGCCGAATAGATGAACTCTTCCATTTTCGTTTCGGCATTCTCAAGTGTCCTTGCATTTGTAATCAATTTCTTCGGATCTTCTATTCTCCAAACTGCATAGTTATCGATCAGCATCCGCTTTTTATCTTTCGTATTGATTTCCGCTTCGGAAACATCAGAAGTCATCTGATACTTCGGCAAGGTCATGACACTCTGAATGAATGGCACCTTCGCCTTCAATCCCGGGGTCTTATCGATCCTTACCACCTCACCGAATTGGCGGACGACTTTGTATTCTCCCTCTTTGACGATATAGACATTGGTGAGGATGATTAGCAGCAACGCGATGAAAATAATCAGGAAAATGCCGATTCTCACATAGCCCCTCCAATGAAAATCCCCTTTTTTCAACTCAGAGAAATCTATTATTTTTCCGCTCATTGTTTAGTGCCCCCTTCCCCTGTCGCTTTTTCTTCCGATGCATTCCCTATTTTCGTTTCTTCTTCGGGTATAGCGGCTTCATCAGGGGCAGGAGTTTTTTTCGTTTCCTCCTTTTCAAGCGAGCGAAGCGGCAAGTACTTCATTGTGTTTCCATCATCATTCATAATATACATCTCTGCATTCGGCATTACTTCCTCAAGGGTTTCAATAATAAGGCGGTCCTTCGTAATCCCCTTATTGCCCTTATACTCACTGAGTAATTTTTCAAAAACCGCTACATCCCCGCGGGCAGCTTCCGTACGGGCAGCTTTATCCCCATTAGCCTGTGAAATGAGGGCATCTTTTTCCCCTTCCGCTTCATTCATACGCTTATTTTCATATTTATCCGCTTCGTTGATTTTCGTATTCGCCGTTTCCCGGGCATCCGTTACATTGGTAAATGCTTTCCGAACTTCTTCATTCGGCAACTCCACGTCCTGGAGTTTAACCGCAGATATGGAAATCCCGACATCATATTTCTCCATTAGCTGTGACAATAAATCGCGTACATCCGCTTCGATTTGCGCTTTTCCGGATGTAAGGGCATCATCGATTTTCGTGCTGCCGATAATGCTCCGTAATGCAGCTGAAGTCGTATCGTATAATATTTTTTCTGGATCATCCGCATTGTATAGATATTTTGGAGGGTCGGTGATTTTCCACTGGACCACCAGGTCGGCCAGCACAATATTTTCATCACCCGTAATCATTTTGGTCTCACTCGGGTAATCCTTCACCTCTCCATCCTCTTCCTTATATCCAAATTTAAGACTGAATGTTTCTTTGGATAATTTCTCGACCGATTGAACGGGCCAAGGCAGTTTAAAGTGAAGTCCTGGTTCCGTTATCGTTTGCTCCACTTTACCAAACGTCATTATGACAGCTTGATCGGATTCATCAACCGTGTACCAGGTCGATATCGCAACTACACCTAAAATTAAAATAAGAAAGACAAGTCCTGTGATCGTATATATCCTTTTTAAGCTAACGATATGTATCACCCCTTCTTTGCAGTTATATCTTATTTACGCAAGGAAGGGCCTAAAGTTTCATAAAAATAAAATATTTTCCCAGGAAAATAGGATAGAGGAATGGTTCCCGGGGAATATAGCCAAAATTAAAAGACAGAGACTATGTCTCTGTCAATGTTTAACTCCTTGGATGAGGGGTTGTACAACCATTGTACCCCTGCATTATGAAGTCCATTTTAAGGAATTGTAAAGGATATGTAAATAAGAAATCCGCTACATTCCTTTTAAGCTTTTATTTAATGTGACTGTAAAAGTCGTCCCGGTTCCAGGTGTGCTTTCCACATTGATTTTACCTTTATGGACTTCTATTATATGCTTGACGATTGCCAGTCCAATGCCCGTTCCTCCTGAATCGCGGCTCCTCGCCTTATCGATCCGGTAAAACCGTTCAAAGATCCTCGGCAGTTCTTTTTCTTCGATGCCGATCCCACTGTCCTGAACTGCAATATCGACCGTCTGTTCATATTCAATGATATCAACGGTGACCCTGCCGCCATTTGGTGTATAGGTCAATGCGTTCGTAATCAAATTGATGAAAACCTGTTTGATCCTGTCAGATTCCCCTTCAATGAATACAGGTTCCGGTGATGTTTTAATTTCAAGGGATACTTCTTTTTCTTTCAGCTTGCCTATAAGCATCTCTTGTATTTCGCCAAGCACTTTCGTAATATCCACGACCCCTGCGTTTAAAACGAATTCCTGTTGCTCCATTTTGGATAAATTCAGAAGCTCCTGAATGAGTTCTTGCAGCCGATCACTTTCTTTCAGGATAATCGATAAAAAGTGCTTTAAGGTCTTTTCGTCTTTTAAGGCGCCATCCAACAAAGTTTCAGAAAAGCCTTTAATAGAAGTGATCGGGGTTCTCAATTCATGGGACACATTAGCCACGAAATCCTTCCGCATCTGCTCGAGCCTTTTCAATTCGGTGATATCATGGAAAATGAGGAGGATCCCCTTCCATTCATCATGATTCCCGATAATGGGAGCCCCGTAAATCTCAAAATGCTTACGTTCTATGGCAAGCGGTATCTTCACCTGTCGTTTAATCGTTTTTTCCGTTCGAAAGATTTCTTCAATGATGGCTATGACTTCCTGATCTTTAATGACCGAATAATATTCCTGAAACAAAAACGTAGCGGAATTCACACGGAAGCTTTTCTTGAATTCCCGGTTGATTAATGTGGTATACCCTTTACTGTCTATCAGCAAGACACCACTACCGATGTTTTCAACAAGTGTTTCCAAACGATCCTGATTCATTTCCCTCGCAATCTCTGTTTCCTGAAGATTCCTCGCCAATATGTTCAAGGAAGTTGTCAGCATTCCCGTTTCATCGGAATGCCGCCCGAATGTCCGGGTTCCATAATTCCCTTTTGCCAGTTCAATGGCCGCCATCGTCGCTTCCTCGATCGGACGCGTATAATATGAAGTGATTTTGCTTGCAAGCATGAGAATGATGATCAAGGCAACCCCTAAACAAATGATCAATATTTGCCACATTTGTTTATTCACTTGATTGATGGCCTCTATTTCATTGCTATGTACGACAAAGCCTTCAATCTCCCCATCCTTTTCAATCGTCTTCCAATAATAATGGAGGTCCGATTCGCCTTCGACCACTTCATACCCTTCCCCTTGCTTAAGCCCTTTTTCCAAAGTTATTTTACGAAGGACATTGGCATGGCCTTTAAATATTTCATTGGATGATGTCGAATCGTATAATATTTCCCCATTCGTGGAGAGAATGGTTAAATTTGAATCTAAAAGGGGTGTCAGTTTTGCCGTCTTCCCTTTTTCCAAAAAGGACTCAATCCCGCCATGCTCCTGAATATATGTAGAAATGAAAAATGTTTCGTTCTGTATACGGTCATTGAACGTTTTAATATAATAGCTTTTGAACAAGTGTCCTAATAAAAAGCCCACGGCCATCAGGACGACCATCACCAATGTGATGAGGGTATATAAGAGCTTTTTACGATAGGTCGTCATTCTTTTTTAGGCTCCTCAAGCTTATACCCCAAGCCTCTTATCGTTTTAATATATAAAGGTTTTTTTGTATCTTTTTCTATTTTTTCACGAAGATGGCTAATATGGACATCGACGATTCGGGAGTCTCCCGCGAAATCATAATTCCATACCGCACTGAGCAGTTGATCCCTGGTCAGCACTCTTCCTTTATTCTTCGCCAAGTATAAAAGTAATTCAAATTCCTTTGGAGTCAATTCTAATTGCTGTTCATCAAAGAATGCTTCGTATCGTTCCGGGAACACTTTCAATTCCCCTAATTTCAAGAGGCCATCTTCTTGATCCTGACTTGAATCACTACCGTTAGCTTGTAACTGGGATCTTCTTAAAATGGCTTTAATCCGGGCCACTACCTCCCTAGGACTGAATGGCTTGGTCAAATAATCATCCGCCCCTAGTTCAAGTCCCAGCACCTTGTCAAATTCATCGTCCTTAGCTGTCAGCATCAAGATCGGTATATTGATTTTTTGCTGGCGAAGCTGCTTACATACTTCAAGCCCGTCCATTTTAGGCAGCATCAAATCCAATACCACTAAATCGGGGCGTATATCCACGGCAGCCTCCAGCCCTTGTTCTCCATCCAAAGCTGTGATTACCGAATAGCCTGCTTGTTCTAAATTGTACTGAAGTAAGGTAACTATTGATTGTTCATCATCCACTACGAGAATTTTCTTTGACATTAGATCCTCCTGAATTATGTATTACCCAAAAGACCAATTTCTTGGTCTACTCATCCAATTCCATTATAAAGAATATTATATGAAATTTACACATAAAAAAAACGGAAAGTAAGTTATTCCTTATCTTCAGCAGGGTGTTTATAAGTTCCCAGGACTTTTGAAGCAAAAAAAACTGCCCGGAACCGGAAAAAGACCATGGCCTTTTCTTCCTATATCCGAACAGTCTGATCATGATCACTTATTGAAGGACTTGCATTACTGCTTTAACTGATTCAACTGATTTTGAAAGTGCTGCTTTTTCGTTTTCAGTCAATTCAAGTTCGATGATTTGTTCAATACCGTTTGCACCCAGAACAGTCGGCACTCCAAGGTAGATACCTTCAAATCCGTATTCACCTTCAAGATAAGCGATGGACGGAAGAACGCGACGTTGGTCTTTAAGGATCGCTTCAGCCATTTCCACTAGAGATGCAGCTGGTGCATAATAGGCGCTTCCGTTTCCAAGAAGGTTGACGATTTCTCCGCCGCCAGTGCGGGTACGAGCCACGATTGCTTCTAAACGATCTTTAGGGATCAATGTTTCCAAAGGAATTCCGCCTGCATAAGAGTAGCGTACCAATGGAACCATATCATCTCCGTGTCCGCCAAGCACGAAACCAGTTACATCTTTAACCGATAAGTTTAATTCTTGAGCTACGAAAGTACGGAAACGAGCTGTATCAAGGACACCTGATTGTCCGATAACGCGTTCTTTAGGGAAACCTGATTCTTTGTAAACAGTGTAAGTCATTGCATCTACAGGGTTAGTCAAAACGATGATGGTTGTGTTAGGGGAATATTTAACGACTTCTTTAGTTACTGATTTCATAACTTTTTGGTTAGTTTGAACTAAGTCGTCACGGCTCATGCCGGGTTTACGGGCAATTCCGGCAGTGATGATCACTACGTCGGAATCAGCTGTTTCTGCATAGTCGGATGTACCGATGATGTTAGCATCGAAACCTAGGACAGGTCCTGCTTCCGCCATATCAAGGGCTTTACCTTTAGTAGGATTTTCAGCTTGCGGGATATCAACTAAAACGATATCGCCAAGTTCTTTTTGAGCGGCTAGGAATGCTGCTGTAGCACCAGTGAATCCAGCACCTACAACTGTGATTTTTTTACGTTTAGACATGTTATTTCCTCCTTAAAATATATGAATACTTTTGGAATACTTTTAACATCCTCATGAAAATATATATAAGCTTCCTGGAAAAGGAGCCCATTCAGGCACCTTTCCAGAAAGCATGTAATGAATTATTTAAGGTTTTTGATAAGCTCGTCTGCGAACTCAGAACATTTAACTTCCGTTGCACCTTCCATTAGGCGGGCAAAGTCGTATGTAACAACTTTAGAAGCAATTGTTTGTTCCACTGATTTAGTGATGCTGTCTGCAGCTTCGTTCCAGCCAAGGTGCTCAAGTAAAAGAACGCCTGAAAGAAGAACTGAAGATGGGTTAACTTTATCAAGACCAGCATATTTAGGAGCCGTTCCGTGAGTTGCTTCGAAGATGGCATGTCCAGTTTCGTAGTTGATGTTTGCTCCTGGAGCGATACCGATTCCGCCAACTTGTGCAGCTAATGCATCAGAAATGTAATCTCCGTTCAAGTTCATTGTTGCAACAACATCAAACTCTTTAGGACGAGTCAGGATTTGTTGTAAGAAGATATCGGCAATGGAATCCTTAACGATGATTTTGCCTTCAGCTTCAGCAGCTGATTGTGCTTTGTTAGCAGCTTCAGTGCCTTCAGCATCTTTAATTTTGTCATATTGGTTCCATGTGAACACTTTATCGGCAAATTCTTGTTCTGCAACTTCATAACCCCAAGTTTTGAACGCGCCTTCCGTGAATTTCATGATGTTACCTTTATGAACAAGCGTTAATGATTTACGGCCTTCTTTGATCGCATAGTTAAGTGCAGAGCGAACAAGACGTTTCGTTCCTTCTTCAGAAATCGGTTTGATCCCGATACCAGAAGTTTCTGGGAAACGGATGTTTGTAACACCGAATTCATTTTGTAGGAAGTCGATTAATTTCTTCGCTTGGTCAGAACCTTTTGCATATTCGATACCAGCATAGATGTCTTCAGTGTTTTCACGGAAGATGACCATGTCAGTGTCTTCCGGACGTTTAACTGGTGAAGGTACACCATCAAAGTAACGTACTGGACGAAGACATACGAATAAGTCCAATACTTGACGCAATGCAACGTTCAATGAGCGGATACCGCCACCGATTGGAGTTGTAAGAGGTCCTTTAATAGCGATTAGATATTCGTTAATGACATCAAGAGTTTCTTGTGGAAGCCATTCGCCCGTTTGGTCAAATGCTTTTTGTCCAGCTAAAACTTCTTTCCATTCGATTTTCTTTTCGCCATTGTAAGCTTTTTCAACTGCTGCGTCTAAAACGCGGGATGCTGCAGCCCAGATATCAGGACCGATTCCGTCTCCCTCAATATAAGGAACGATTGGGTTGTTTGGTACGTTAAGAGCACCGTTAGTAACTGTGATTTTTTGGCTTTGTGTCATGTCTCTTACCTCCGATTCAAATTCAAAGGTTAGATGGCCTGCCATTAAATGAGGCAGAACCACTAACCTTTTTTACTCACATCTATTAATTTACTACAAATTCGATGAAATAAAAAATGATTTTTCGAAAAAACTTTTAATTAGCGTTTTTCAATCGGTACGTATTTTTGCATACCTGGTCCAACATACTCTGCACGCGGACGGATAAGGCGGTTGTTTGAATATTGCTCAAGGATATGAGCGATCCAGCCTGAAGCACGGCTTACAGCAAAGATTGGTGTAAATAGGTCATGTTCGATACCTAAACTGTGGTATACGGAAGCAGAATAGAAATCCACGTTCGGCGGAAGATTTTTTTGACCAGTCACGATTTCATGAATTTTGATGGACATATCATAATATTGCGGTTGTCCAGTAAGTTCAGTCAGTTTTTGTGACATTTCTTTAAGGTGTTTAGCACGAGGATCACCTTTACGGTATACACGGTGACCAAAGCCCATGATTTTTTCTTTATTGGCTAATTTTTCGTTGATATATGGCTCAACGTTTTCAACTGAACCAATATCTGTAAGCATTTTCATGACTTGTTCGTTAGCTCCGCCGTGAAGAGGGCCTTTTAAAGCGCCAATGGCAGAAGTTACGCCAGAATAGATATCAGATAATGTAGCCACACAAACGCGTGCAGTGAATGTAGAAGCGTTTAATTCATGGTCAGCATGAAGAACCAATGCTTTGTTGAATGCTTCTTCTTCAATTGCCGTTGGTTCGTTACCGCTTAACATATATAAGAAGTTAGCAGCAAAGCTTAAATCTGTACGTGGAGCAACAGCTTCTTTCCCTTGACGGATGCGAGCGAAAGTTGTTACCAATGTAGGGATTTTTGCTTGGATGCGGATTGCTTTACGATAGTTAGCATCTTCACTCATTACATCTGCTTCTTCATCATAAAGACCCAGAAGAGATACTGCAGTGCGAAGAGCTCCCATTGGATGTACTTTATCGATTGGGTATGTTTTGAAGTGATTAACCACTTCAGCTGGAATTTCAGCATTTTCAGCAAGCTGTTGAGTTAATTCTTTTAATTGGCTTTTGTTCGGAAGAGCTCCGTGCCATAAAAGATAGATTACTTCCTCGAATGTTGCGTTAGAAGCTAAATCATCGATGTCATAACCTACATATGTTAATGTGTCATCGATAATGGAGCTTACTGATGAAGTTGTTGCTACCACACCTTCAAGACCTTTTGTTGCTGTCATACTAAATCTCTCCTTTTCCTAAATATTCCCCTATGCCCTTGCTATTAGCGTATAAATATAGCGCTTCCAAGAAATTAGCTATTGTAAACAACCATCTATTTTTTAGCAGAAGACATACATCTTGTATTGGAAGCGTTCACAGAATATGACCCCAACAATAGTAAAATGTACGATAATCTTTTAAACGAAATTCTAAAAATAATGCTTGTAGCTATTCCTAGTGAGCGCTTGCTCAATAACTACATCTTTTTTTTAAGATTCCTCAAAAATATCAATGATATTCTGAATCCCAATTTTAATAAATCAGAGCAGTTACACCATTATTATAAACAATAAACACTTTTTTGGGAATGAAAAGCACTTAAAATGTGAAAAAATTATTATTTTATTAGAAAAATTAGCTACATATTCTCTTGCTTTTTTTTATGCGATTCAAAACGTTTTTTTGAAAATTTGCCTCAAAGCAGAATAAACGAAACATTAAATAGAAAATTTATATCTCCAGAACTGACGGACTTTTCTCCCCTTTGCCACTCGCTTCATTTAAAAAAATTGAAGATTTGCATGCATAAATAAGCAATTCCCGCCCCGATTAACGGACCGACAGCCACACCTTTGAATAATGCGACTGCAAGAATCGTCCCAAAAACAAGAGCCGTGGTAATGTGCGGATCATGTGATAGGAGCGTAATCCCATTTTTCGCTATGAGCGCAACCGCTATTCCAGATGCAAGCGCAATCCAGGCATAGGGAGATTTTATTGCGTCTCCGAGTTCCTTGAAACCTATCGCCCCGTTTGCTATGGGTATGAGTACCGAAATCGTAATGATCGTAACGCCCAGGTTGATTCCTTTCGCTTCCAGGTATGGAAACACTTTAGCGTCAAGGCCAATCAGTTTCATGCTTAAAAGAAAACCCGCAGCCATGATCAGTGAGGTGTTTTTCCCAAACCAACCGATTGCAGCAAGCAGAATTAAAAATACTACAGGACCGTTGATCATTCTCCCTTCACCTTCTTCCTTCTGTTTTTGTTATTTTAACATAACAAACTCCCATGTTTCCTGAGAGAAAAATGATTTATGGAACGATGCATCGGCGGAAAAAAGTTAAGCCGAAAGATGAAAGAATCTTTCCTTTCTTTTCCATCATCGTTACAATTATAATACAAACTTTATGATTGAAGGAGGATATGACTTGAATCCGGTATATATGTATCGTTTCATTCGCTCTTTACTGGTCATCGGAGGGATTATTTTAGGCGGAATCGCCTTGTTTTATTTATCTAAATATACATATCCATTCATCATTGCCATGATAATCGCTTTCTTGATGAATCCCCTGGTCACTTTTTTCGAAAGGAAAGGAAGGCTGCCACGGGGGTTGGCTGTATTCGTTTCCCTTTTACTCATTTTCCTTTTATTTGCGGGTCTTATCACCTTACTGGTCACAGAGATCATTTCAGGGACCAATTACCTGGCCGGAGTCATCCCGAAACATATTGAAACCATCGTGGATTATATAGAAACATACATCGCGTCCACCGTCATCCCTTTTTATAATCAAATAGCTGCCATGTTCAATAATTTGGATACCGAACAGCAGGACACAGTCCTCAAGAATATCCAAAATATCGGTGAATCGATCACTACCGGAGTAAGCGGCTTCATTCAAGCTTTCTTGAAGAACATCCCCACAATCATCGGATGGTTTCCAACTACAGCAACAGCACTCCTTTTTACCCTGCTGGGCACTTTCTTCATCAGCAAAGATTGGGATACCTTTAGCCGCATGACCGGAAAAGTGTTGCCTGATAAGATTTTTGCGGGTGCCAAGCGTTTATTCAGGGACTTAAAACGGGCTTTGTTCGGATTTATCCGTGCACAATTCACTCTTGTTTCATTGACGACTGTGACGATTTTAATCGGATTTCTCATTTTGGGGGTGAATTATTCAATTACCATTGCCCTGATATGCGGACTGGTCGATATCATCCCCTATTTAGGGACAGGTACGATTTTCATTCCTTGGATCATCTTTGAATTCATTGCCGGGAATACAAGTCTTGCAATCGGTTTGTCCGTTCTTTACATAATCGTCGTTGTCCAGCGTCAGTTAATAGAGCCAAAAGTACTTTCTTCCAGTATTGGTTTGGATCCGCTTGCCACTCTCATCGCTTTGTTCATCGGCTTCAAATTGATCGGTTTCCTAGGTCTGATTGCAGGACCTGTCGTACTTGTCATATTCAATACACTCCAGCGTGCCAATGTCTTCAAGGCCATATGGACTTTCATCATCGGGGATACGAAGAAAACGACTTAAGATATCCCATACACTATTAGCATTCACCCATTTCCATTTAAAAATCCGCCTTGAGTACAAGGCGGATCTTTGTTTTTAAGCTAAAATTATTTTGACGTCTCGAATTGTTCTGTTTCAGTAGAACCTGCAAGCGCTGTTGTGGATGATGTTCCACCAGAAACGACTTGTGCCACTTCATCAAAGTAACCAGTTCCCACTTCACGCTGATGACGTGTTGCTGTATAGCCGTCGGGCTCACTAGCGAACTCCGCTTGTTGAAGTTCTGAGTATGCAGCCATGCCGCGGTCTTTATAACCAAGAGCAAGGTTGAACATGCTATGATTCAATGAATGGAATCCTGCAAGTGTAACGAATTGGAATTTATAACCCAATTTACCCAATTCCACCTGATAATTTGCAATCTCTTCATCACTTAATTTCGCTTTCCAATTAAATGATGGAGAACAATTGTAAGCTAGCAGTTTGCCCGGGAACTCTGCATGGATCGCTTCGGCAAAGCGGCGAGCATCCGCTAGATTAGGTTCAGAAGTCTCACACCAGATAAGGTCGGCATACGGCGCATAAGCAAGGCCTCTTGCAATTGCTTGGTCAAGACCTGCATTCGTGCGGTAGAATCCTTCTGGAGTCCTTTCACCAGTGATGAATGGTGCATCGACCGGATCGATATCATCGGTGATCAAATCTGCAGCATCAGCATCCGTACGGGCAATCAAGATAGTCGGTGTACCCATTACGTCAGCTGCCAATCGGGCGGAAACTAAATTCCGTACTGCCGTTTGGGTTGGTAGAAGGACTTTACCGCCCAGGTGACCGCATTTTTTCTCGGAAGAAAGCTGGTCTTCAAAATGAACGCCTGCCGCTCCAGCTTCGATCATGCCTTTCATTAATTCGAAGACGTTAAGGGAACCACCAAAGCCTGCTTCAGCATCCGCCACGATTGGAGCGAACCAATCGATATCATCTTTTCCTTCAGCAAAGCTGATTTGGTCTGCACGCTGAAGTGTCTGATTAATGCGTTTAACTACTTGCGGCACGGAGTTGGCTGGATATAAACTTTGGTCAGGGTACATTTGCCCTGCGATGTTAGCATCTGCCGCCACTTGCCAGCCGCTTAAGTAGATTGCTTTTAAACCAGCTTTCACCTGCTGCATGGCTTGGTTACCAGTCAATGCTCCTAATGCATTGATGAAATCCTCCGTATTCAATAGATCCCATAGTTTTTCAGAACCACGGCGTGCCAATGTTTGTTCAATATCGATGGAACCTCTTAGTTTAATAACTTCTTCGGCAGTATAAGGACGTTTAATACCAGTCCACCGTGAGTCATTTTCCCAGCTTTGTTGTAATTTTTGCGCTCTCTCATTCATCATCATTATTTCCTCCTAATTTATATTTTGAATATTAAGATAATTTTCCGTATGCGGCATTCGTTAAGAAATCTGCAAAGTCATCCGCTTCAATCAATTGTTCAAATAGTTTAGTAGACTCTTCAAACTTTCCTGATTTGAAAGTTCCTTCCCCTACTTCCGATTTAATGACCGCCAATTCTTCTTCTTTGATTTGATGGAATAATTCCTTGGTTATTTTCCTGCCATCTTCGAGAATGCCTTTTGGATGACGGATCCATTGCCAAACTTGAGCCCTTGAAATTTCAGCGGTTGCAGCATCTTCCATTAAGTTATTGATGGGTGCCGCACCTCTGCCGCTTAACCAGGAGGCGATATATTGGATGCCAACGTTAATATTCGTTCTTAATCCTGCCTCTGTGATCGTTCCCTCCGGTACAGCCAGCAACTCTTGAGCTGTTACATGAACATCTTCCCGTTTTCGGAAAATTTGATTCGGTTTTGGGACGAGCAGGTCAAAAACCTCTTTTGCCGTGCTTACCATACCTGGATGGGCAACCCATGTTCCATCATGACCGTCTCTTGCTTCGCGTTCTTTATCTGCCTTTACTTTTGCAAAAGCCTCATCGTTCTTAACCGGGTCATTTTTAACAGGAATTTGCGCCGCCATCCCGCCTATTGCAGGAGCATTACGAGTGTGACATGTTTTGATTGCCAGTAAGGAATACGCCCTCATGTTCGGGACGGTCATCGTGACCTGCTGCCGGTCTGGGAAGATGACATCATCCGAGTGACGGAATTTTTTCAGGAAACTAAAGATATAATCCCAGCGTCCACAGTTCAGGCCTGCCGAATGTTCTTTCAGCTCGTACAGAATTTCGTCCATTTCGAATGCAGCAAGAATCGTTTCTATCAAGACCGTTGCCTTGATGGTTCCTTGCGAAATTCTCAAATCGTTCTGTGCATATACGAATATGTCATTCCATAATCTTGCTTCGAGATGGCTTTCCATTTTTGGTAAGTAAAAGTATGGACCGCTTTGTTTTTCGACCAACGCCTTTGCGTTGTGGTAAAAGTACAGTCCAAAATCAAAAATGCTGGCTGATATAGGCTGTCCATCCAAAAGGACATGTTTTTCCTCCAAATGCCAGCCGCGTGGCCTTACCTTTAGGACAGTTGTTCTTTCATTTAGTTCATACACTTTGCCATTTGGATTTTTAAATGAAATGGTCCCGCGGATTGCATCCCGCAGATTCAATTGGCCATCAATGCAATTCTCCCAAGTGGGTGAATTGGCATCTTCAAAGTCCGCCATGAATACATTGGCACCTGAGTTCATGGCATTAATGATCATTTTGCGATCAACAGGTCCAGTGATTTCAACCCTGCGGTCCTGCAAATCATTCGGGAGGGGCGCAATCGTCCAATCACTTTCGCGAATATGCTTCGTTTCTTCAAGGAAATCAGGAAGCTTACCTTGATTCAGTTCTTCCTGAACGCTTTTCCGCCGTTCTAGAAGTTCTGCCCTTCTTTCATTGAAATGCCGTTCAATTCTTTCGATGAATTGAAGAGCTTCCGTTGTAAGTATTTGTTCATATCCTGGCTTAATGTTGCCTGTAATTTGTAAGCCTTTTGCTTCCGTAATCATGTTGCCTCTCCACATCCTTTCCAACTCTTTTATGTTATAATACAGTTGTTTTATTTCCTGTTTGTATTATATAACACGTTGTATAAATTTGTCACCAGTTTTTTCTAAAAAATCTAAAAAAAGATTTTCAAGCGTGGAAAAGCCTGATTTACCAATGTTTTCAAAGGGTTAATCTTTAAAAATCCTGTTATTATACACTTTTTCATTCTCGTGGAATTCATCATTTAATGGTGAAACAGGCAAAATCCGATTAACATTAAAACTCCCATTTGTTAATCAAAAAAAGCACCCTATAAAAAACTTGGATGCTTTTGTTGACCTTTTTTCCAGACCAAAAAAGGCTGCCTAAAAGCTTAAGCCTTTAGACAGCCTTATATTATTTATGCTGAATGATAGTAACTTTCCCTTTATTCACCCTGTTCATGATAAACCGGATAACAATCGGTTTGAGGAGATTCCGGGTTGGCGGAAACACAAGGATCAATCCCATGATATCCGAGATGAGCCCAGGGGACAGCAACAGTGCAGCTCCGATAAAGATACAGATTCCATCAATGATTTCATTTCCTGGCATCATTCCGTAACGAATCTGTTCCTGTGCCTTTTTCCACGTTTCCATCCCTTGCCGTTTAGCCAAATATGCTCCGATCAAGCCTGTGGCTACAATCAGGAACAGCGTTGGCCAAAAACCAATCAGGTTGCCTGACAGCAAAAGGACAATAATTTCAACGACCGGCATCGCAATGATAAACATTAAAAAATATTTCATCTACATTCCTCCTGCACAGCCCATTTCTGGTGCGGTACATCCATCTTACCTCATCGGCACGGAATCAGCCAAAATTTCGTTTTACAAAACGTTGGCATGTCCATCGTAAATGACTCCGCGACCTGCATCGACTGTTATTCTTTGACCATCCTTGAAAACCTTGGTCGCGTCCTCCGCCCCAACGATGACCGGTATGCCCAATGTGACTCCTACAACAGCTGCATGGCTTGTCAAACCGCCTTCTTCCGTAATCAAGGCCGCACACTTTTCAATCGCCGGCATCATTTCGCGGTCCGAACCGATCGTAACCAATACAGAGCCTTCCGTCACTTTTTCCAAAGCTTCCTTGGCATTCTTAGCGATAACCACTTCACCTTTAGCTGATTTCCTGCCGATTCCTTGAGCCTTCAAAAGAACCTCTCCTAACACATGAATTTTCATCAAGTTAGTCGTACCTGTTTCACCTACAGGCACACCGGCTGTAATGACGACTAAATCCCCATGGGAAACTAAGCCGGAATGCAAGCTTTCATCTATTGCGGTTTGAAGCATTTCATCGGTAGTCGTTGCTTTTGGACCAATCTGCGGATAGACTCCCCAAACCAATGCAAGCCCTCTTGTAACATGATCATTGGATGTAACCGCAATGATCGGTGCTTTAGGGCGGTATTTGGAAATCATCCTGGCCGTATGACCGCTTTCCGTAGGGGTGATGATTGCCCCGGCATTAAGATTAAGCGCGGTGTGGGCAACGGATTGGCCAATAGCATCAGTGACATTATGACGGTTCACTTTGCTTCTGACTGATAATATATCCCGATAATCGAGGGCAGTTTCAGCACGTGAAGCAATGTTATGCATCGTTTGCACCGCTTCGACAGGATAGGTTCCAGCAGCTGTTTCACCAGAAAGCATGATTGCATCCGTTCCATCAAATATGGCATTGGCCACGTCACTTGCTTCTGCACGGGTCGGCCTTGGGTTACGCTGCATCGAATCGAGCATTTGTGTAGCCGTTATGACTGGTTTCCCAGCATTATTACATTTTTTGATCATTTGTTTTTGGACTAATGGCACTTCTTCTGCAGGAATTTCCACTCCCAAGTCTCCACGTGCTACCATCAAACCATCTGAAACTTCCAAGATTTCATCAAGACGGTCTACACCCTCTTGATTTTCGATCTTAGGGATGATTTGAATATGTTCCGCTCCATTTTGCTGTAATAATTCACTAACTTCAAGCACATCGGAAGCCCTGCGTACAAATGAGGCAGCAATGAAGTCGATACCCTGTTCGATTCCAAAAAGGATATCCTGTTCATCTTTCTCCGTTATGCCAGGCAGGTTAACCGAAACCCCAGGAACATTCACGCCTTTTTTGTTCTTAAGTGTACCGCTATTCAAGATCTTGGTATGGATTTCTTTTCTTACCTTATCTATCTTCAACACTTCAAGCCCAATCAATCCATCATCCAAAAGGATTTTAGATCCTGGGTGGACATCATGCAGAAGCCCTTCATAGGTAATGGAGAATTTTTCAGGTGTTCCCAGGACTTCATTCATGGAAATAATGATTTCATTGCCGGCTACAAGCTCTATGGAATCATTCTCCATATTATTTGTCCGTATTTCAGGTCCTTTTGTATCCAACAGGATAGCAACCTGTTTACCCGCTTTTTCGCTCGCTTCTCTAATATTGCGTATTCTAACGGCATGTTCTTCATGATTTCCATGAGAAAAGTTAAGCCGTGCTACATTCATCCCCGCCTCTATTAATTGAACCAGCTTTTCTATACTTTCACTTGCGGGACCAATCGTACAAACAATCTTGGTTTTACGCATATTGTCATCCTCCTTTAAGGAAAACTGCCGCCTGTCCACCTTTTGAAGACAGGGGCGCAGTGTTTTATGTCTTCTTTAAACATTCCTATCAATAATGATTAAATGGATAGCTCAGCAGATAATTCATACATTTTCTTATCAATTGTATGCGGTTTAGCAAGAGCTTCAATGATATCATAATCCACTAGTTGATTTTGTTCTATCCCGACAGCCCTGCCTCCTTTTCCTTCAAGAAGCAGTTCAACGGCTTTTGCTCCAAGCCGGCTTGCCAATACACGGTCATTTGCCGAAGGAGATCCTCCGCGCTGGACATGGCCCAGGACCGTTACACGGGTTTCAAACCCTGCCTTTTCCTCAATTTTCCTGGAGATATCAACGGCACTTCCAACACCTTCAGCTACAATGATGATACTATGCTTTTTCCCACGGTCATGTCCGCGGTTCAGCTTTCCAATCAGATCTTCTATATCATATTCATATTCAGGACAAAGAATCGTTTCAGCTCCGCCAGCCAATCCAGCCCAAAGCGCAATATCGCCGGCATCTCTTCCCATCACTTCAACCACATAAGTCCTTTCATGAGAAGTGGCCGTATCCCGAATTTTATCGATAGCATCGATGACTGTATTAAGGGCCGTATCAAAACCAATCGTGAAGTCCGTACCCGGTATGTCATTATCAATCGTTCCAGGAACTCCGATACAAGGGAAGCCCCTTTCCGTTAAAGCTTTCGCTCCGCGGTATGAACCATCGCCACCAATGATGACAATGCCCTCGATACCAAGTTTATTCAATTGTTCAATCGCTTTCAGCTGGCCTTCCCCCGTCTTAAATTCCGGACAGCGAGCCGTATGTAACATCGTGCCGCCTCGATGAATGATATCCCCGACCGACCCAAGTTCAAGCTTCTTTATATTTCCATTTATCAGTCCCTGATAGCCATGATAAATACCGAAGACCTCAATTTCATGAAAAATTGCTTTCCGGACAACCGCTCGGACTGCCGCATTCATGCCAGGAGAATCTCCTCCACTTGTCAATACACCTATTCTTTTCATAAATGTCACCCCTCTACAGCACTAATCAATTTTTAGCCTCGTTATATCATTGTACCCTTTTTCAAGCTTCAATAAGCAGTAACATGCTCACTTGATGTTATAAGCCTAACCGATTCTCATCAGAAATTGAAGTAAAATGGCGCAAAAGTTTACATTCTACACACAAACCATATTCTTTACACGTTTCTGTAATGAATACATATGTGCCCATGAAAGGATGAAAAAACGTGTTGCCCAAGGCAGCACGTTTTCCCTTTTGTAAATGTGTTTATGAATGCTGTTCAACTTCCTTAGGCTCTCCCTCAGGCTGTTTTGCAAATTCATATTCACCGATTTTCTTGAATTTCATATAACGCTGGTTGATAAGATCATCACTATTCAATGGCAGAAGTTCATTGAATGAACGTTTCAGGATATCCTTGATGGCTTCTGCCTGTAAATTTGAATCCCGATGGGCGCCGCCCCTCACTTCAGGAATGATCTCATCGATGACTCCTAAGCGGTTTAAATCGGGAGCCGTGATTTTCATCGATTCCGCAGCCCTCTTAGCCTGAGAGGCATCCTTCCACAGCAAGGCTGCAGCCCCTTCAGGGGAAATTACCGAATATGTTGAGTTCTCAAGCATGAAAATTCGGTCCCCGACGCCAAGTGCCAATGCACCGCCGCTTCCGCCTTCACCGATGACAATACTGATGACCGGCACCTTCAGCCCCGCCATTTCGAAAAGGTTTTTCGCAATGGCTTCACTTTGCCCGCGCTCTTCAGCAGCTTTACCAGGGAAAGCTCCCTTCGTATCAATGAAACAAATAATCGGACGGTTGAATTTTTCCGCCTGTTTCATCAGACGTAAAGCTTTTCGATAGCCTTCAGGATGGGGCATGCCAAAGTTACGACGGATGTTTTCCTTCGTATCCTTACCTCGCTGATGACCGATGACAGTCACGGCAAGTCCATCAAATTCTGCGATTCCAGCGACAATCGCTTCATCATCCCCATAATAACGATCACCATGAAACTCGATGAAGTCATTGAATAATAGCGGAATGTAATCAAGCGTCGTCGGACGGGCTGGATGCCGGGCAATCTGAACGCGATCCCACGGTTTAAGATGGTTATAAATATCCACTTCCAGCTTCTCTAGACGCTTTTCCAATGTTTCGATTTCAGCTGTTAAGTCTACATCAGCGTCCTTCGAAATTGCCTTTAGCTCTTTAATCTTATTTCTAAGGTCCGTAATGGGACGCTCGAACTCTAATTCGTAAATCATAACCACTCACCGCCCGGGGCATGGATTTTAAGGATCGTCGTCAAGGTTTCCTTCATTTCCGTACGTTTGACGACCGCATCCAATTGGCCGTGCTTCATCAAGAATTCAGACGTTTGGAAATCTTCAGGAAGCTCTTCATGAATCGTCTGTTCAATGATTCTTCGTCCCGCAAAACCAATAAGGGCTCCAGGTTCGGCTAGATTAATATCGCCAAGTGACGCGAAACTTGCCGAAACCCCGCCTGTGGTAGGATGAGTCATCATTGAAATGATCAGTCCGCCTTCATTGCTGAATATCTTGAGTGCCGCACTTGTCTTCGCCATCTGCATCAAGCTTAAAACACCCTCCTGCATCCGAGCGCCGCCTGAAGCCGTAAATATGATGAACGGAATCTTCAATTCACCTGCACGTTCAATAGCACGGGTAATTTTTTCCCCAACAACGGATCCCATGCTTCCCATCCGGAAATTCGAATCCATGATGGCAGTTGAAACTTGGTACCCATTGATGTTTCCCACTCCTGTGACAACCGCCTCATTAATCTTGGCTTTCTTTCTATCTTTTTCCAATTTTTCTAAGTAATCCGGAAATTCAAGCGGGTTAACTGAAATCATTTCTTTATCAAATTCATTAAAAGTGCCTGCGTCGAATAAAAATTCGATGCGCTCATGGGAAGACATCGGATGATGGTACCCGCAATGCAGACAGACTTTCTTGTTTTTCACCAATTCTTTTGTATACATGATTTTTTTACAGCCGGTGCACTTTGTCATGATTCCTTCCGGTACATCTTGTTTCTCACGATCTAAAGGAACCGTTGCATATTTCTTCTTAGACTTCGCAAATAGCTCTTTAAGCAAGCTTAATCCTCCCTTTACCACCAATTATCTATTATATGATACTTGGTACAAACTATATCAGAAATGAAATTAGTATCGTGTAAAAAGGTGTCACTCGTCCTTCGACATATTTCTAATTCTAATAAGATAAGTTTCGATGGCTTTTTCTTCATCACGTTCGAGCAAATATGTAAGAAGTGCCAGATAATCTTCTTTTTTCACATTACCCTGTACCATCTCTGATGTTCTAGCATAGCTGTTGACAATGCGCCAAATTCTTTCCAGCAATCGATTGCGATTCAAAATGGCAATTCTTAAGAAGAAATCATCATCATGAAACTCATCCGCTTTGACCCAGACCATTAATCTTTTAATATCCTCAGCCGTAGCGAAAAAGGCGACTATCCGCAAACAGTCAATTTCAATCAGCCTTTTCGTCTCAGACAAATCTTCTTGTACTTTTTTATCTTGCAAAAAAAAGGTTCCCAGAAGCTCGACTAGCTTATGCTCCTGGAAATCCCTGATAAACGTCCCTTCACCACGCCTTGTTTCTATTAACCCTAATAGTTCTAAGGCACGCAATGCTTCACGGACAGAGGAACGGCCAACATTAAAACGATCCGATAACTCCCGTTCTGATGGGATTTTATCTCCCGGCAGGAGGCTGTCCGCTTCAATCATGGTACGTAGGCTCTCAACGACATCGAGATAAATTTTGGATGAAGAAGTACGACCTGCCAAATTAATTATTCCTCACTTTTTCCAATGATCGCTAATTTCCTTGTTTTTTCTTTAATTTCCTCTGGATCTACATTAATTCTAGCTACTCCCGTTTCCATCGCTGCCTTGGCAACAGCAGCCGCGACTGCAGGTGCTACCCTCTCATCAAATGGAGCAGGGATGACGTAGTCTTCGTTTAACTCATGTTCCTGTATTAAACCGGCAATGGCTTGTACTGCAGCAACCTTCATTTTTTCATTGATATGAGTCGCACGTACATCTAGGGCACCACGGAAAATCCCAGGGAAAGCAAGGACGTTATTGACCTGATTCGGGAAATCCGAACGGCCTGTTCCAACAACTTTGGCTCCTGCCGCTTTTGCATCTTCCGGCATGATTTCCGGATCTGGATTAGCCATCGCGAAAATGATCGCATCCCGGTTCATCGAAGAAACCATTTCTTTTGTCAATGCTCCTGCAGCAGAAACACCTATAAATACATCAGCGTTTTGAATGACAGTTTCCAAAGGTCCTGAAACCTTATTTCGATTGGTCACTTTCGCCACTTGTTCTTTTGTATCATTCATACCTGTCGAACGGCCCTCATAAATGGCACCCTTCGTATCACACATGATAATGTCACGAACTCCATAGCTATAAAGCAATTTAATGATGGCAATGCCAGCAGCGCCTGCTCCATTCGCTACCACTTTAATTTCTGACATTGATTTATTCACTAGTCGTAACGCGTTCACAAGACCGGCAACAGTAACAATGGCTGTACCGTGCTGATCATCATGAAAAACAGGAATATTCATTTCTTTCTTGAGTCGTTCTTCAATTTCAAAACAATTTGGTGCGGCTATGTCCTCTAAGTTCACTCCGCCGAAAGTCGGTTCGAGTAATTTAACGGTCTCTACAATTTTGTCCACATCCGTCGTTTTTAAACAGATTGGGAAAGCGTCAACTCCAGCGAAACTTTTAAATAGAACGGCTTTACCTTCCATAACCGGCATGGCAGCTTCCGGACCGATGTTCCCAAGTCCCAATACAGCCGTTCCATCAGAAATAACAGCAACAGTATTCCCCTTCATTGTATAGTCATAAACGGTATCCGGCTTATCGTAAATATCTTTACACGGTTCTGCGACACCAGGAGAATAAGCCAGGCTTAAATCTACTGCATTCCTTACCGGTACTTTCGAAACTGTTTCTAATTTTCCTTGATTCAAGCGGTGCATATGTAAAGCTTCTTCTCTTAATGTCATAGTTTCACTCCTAAACCAAATTGGGTATCCCATATCTTATATGCTGAAATCTAGTGGTCAGACCACAGCGGCCTGTTTTCAATATAACATAACTATTAAAGTTGTAAAACAGTTATTCTTTCTTGTAAACCACATTCCCTTTTCCGACCAAGTCAAATAATGCCTGCATCAGTCTATCTGTAGGATTGACCCAATCCCAATAAGATAGCTGTACATAGCGGTTTTCCCTCTCGTAAAAAAGCATGACCTTCGTTTCACCGCTATGCTGCATTAAAATTTTTTTTATTTTTTGCAGTGTATCCTTCGTTTGCTTACCAGCCTCGATTTTCAGGAATATCGTTCCGTTTCTTTCCTCTTTCATCTGCTTCACTTTTTCAAGCGGGTATACGTTCCTGATCAGGAGCTGTGTTTTTCCATCCCGCTCTTCCAATGTTCCTTGCAACATAACGAGTTGTCCGTGATTCAAGTCGGCAGAGTGATTTTTATAAACATTTGGAAAAACGACCGCTTCAATATCCCCCTCTTCATCACTAACGCTCAAAAAAGCCATCACATCGCCCTTTTTTGTCCTTATGGTTTTAACCGACGTAATGTACGCGCCAAGCAAGACTTTTGATTCCTTTTTATTGGTAGCTTCATCTATGGTCAAACAGCCGAAGTGCTGAAAAAGTTCTCTATAGCTTGTCACCGGATGATTCGATAGATAAAGCCCCAATGCGCTTTTTTCCAATGAGAGTTTGTGCTCGATAGGGATAGGCTCGACACGGTTGTATTTCGGTTTGAGTGAAAACTCGCCATCGGAAAACATATCGAATAGGTCATCATCTGGATTAACCAATTCAGTATGATTGATCGCTACGTCCAAGCTCGCCAACAATGTTGCCCGGTCCTCACCGAATTCATCAAATGCACCTGAATGCACAAGCGCCTCCAACACTTTTCTATTTACGATTTTTCCCGAAACGCGCAAACAGAAATCGAATAAATCAGCGAACTTCTTCTGCCTCCGTGCAGCAAAGATTTCTTTTAGGACCGTACCGCCTATCCCTTTTATGGCTCCAAGGCTATAACGGATCCCTTCCTTTTCCGGTAAAAACGGGTAACCGCTCCGGTTAATCGAGGGACTCAGAACCATTATCCCTTTCTTTTTGGCTTCACGGATATATTGCGATATCTTTTCATCATTCCCGACGACCGATGTCAGGAGTGCTGCCATGAAATATTCCGGATGGTGGGTTTTCAAGTAACCCAGCTGATAAGCGATGAAACTATACGCCACTGCATGGCTTCGGTTGAATCCATAGTTAGCGAAGCGGACGATCAAGGAATAAATCTCATCTGCCGTTTTTTCGGAGTATCCTTGTTTCAATGAGCCGTTCACGAAATGCTGCCGCTCTTGATTCAGAACATCCTTCTTCTTCTTCGAAACGGCACGACGGAGCAGGTCAGCCTCCCCTAATGAAAACCCGGCTAAGCGGGAGGCGATTTGCATGATTTGTTCTTGATAAACGATGACCCCGTATGTAGGCTCGAGGATATCCTTCAAATCCTCGTGCAGGTAATCAATCGGAGCCAGTCCATGTTTTCGCTCGATGAACAGCGGTATATTTTCCATCGGACCTGGACGATATAGGGCATTGACCGCGACGATATCCTCGAATCGGTTCGGTTTCAGCTTGATCAAAACCTTTCGGATGCCATCCGATTCAAATTGAAACACTCCAGTTGTTTCGCCTCTCCCTAAAAGGGCTAGCGTCTCGGGGTCATCCATCGGGATATGGGACAAGTCGAGCTTTTTCCCCGTTCCCTTTTTGATGTTATTTAAAATATTATCAATGAGCGTTAAATTGCGGAGTCCAAGAAAATCCATTTTAAGAAGTCCCAGTTCTTCGAGAAGGTCCATTGGATATTGAGTCAGATGGATGCCTTCATGCCCCCCCTGAATCGGAATATGCTCGGTCAGTGCCTGATCGCTGATGACGACGCCGGCGGCATGTGTCGAGGCATGGCGAGGCAGCCCTTCAAGCAATAAAGCGGTTTGAAAAAGTTTTTGATTCAGGTCACTCTCATTAACGAATTCCCTGAGCCTTTTCGATTCCTTGAAGGCCTCGGGAAGCGTGATGCCCAGGCGGCCTGGAATCATTTTCGATACCGCTTCCTGTTCCTTTGAATTCAAGCCGAAAACACGGCCTGTGTCCCTTAACGCAGCTTTGGCAGCCAATGTTCCGAATGTAATGATTTGTGCTACATGAAGTTCCCCGTACTTCTTCGCGACATAGGCAATCACTTCTTCACGACGGTTATCCGGAAAGTCAATGTCGATATCCGGCATCGAGACACGTTCCGGATTCAGGAAACGCTCGAACAGCAAGGAATGTTCGATTGGATCGACATCCGTTATCGACAGCACATAAGCGACCATCGATCCGGCGGCCGACCCCCTTCCAGGACCAGTCAGGATTTGATGATCCTTAGCGAATTTCATGAAATCCCAAACGATCAAAAAGTAATCGCTGAATTTCATCTTGGTGATGATATCCAATTCATATCGCAGGCGCTCTTCATATTGAATGGATGGCTCCGGCAATCTTTTCTTCAGCCCTTGGAAACAGATGGCTTCGAGCATTTCCTCGGCTGTGACTCCATCTTCAGTCGGGTACTTAGGAAGCAGTGAACGGTGAAATGGAATTTCCAGATTGCATTGCGCGGCAATATGCAGTGTATTTTCGAGTGCATCCGGTCTGTCATGAAATAGTTCTGCCATCTGTGCCCGGCTTTTCAAATAAAATTGATCGGATTCAAGAACCGTATGCGTCTCATCCGCCAGCTTGTTGCCATTTCCAATTGCCAATAGGACTTCTTGAGCGAGTGCATCGCTTTCGTTCAAATAATAGACTGGATTCGTCGCGACAATCTTTATATCTAAATCTCTCACCAACTGACTTATGGCTTCGTTGCCTTTTTCCTCATTCGCGATCGAAAGTCTCTGTATGGATACATAAAAGTTATCATGACCAAAAATTTGCAAAAATCGCCCCGCTGCCTGTTTGGCCTCCTCAGGATTTTCTTCTCTCAATAGCGTTTCTATTTGCCCCTCCGCACCCGGTGTGATTGCTATCAAGCCCCGAGAATAGGCTTTAAGCCAATTCATTGGAATGCCTGACGGGGATTTCGTTTTTATGGCACTGCTTATTTTAAGCAGGTTTTGATATCCTTGTAGACTTTTTGCCAATAAAAGAAGTCCATGTGGCGAATCCCGTTCATCAAGGACATCTGCAAGTATGCCGATGATCGGCTTTATCCCCTGTCTCTTGCATTCTTTATAAAAATAGACCGAACCGTACATAACATTTCGATCGGTTAAGGCAAGACTTGTACAGCCATCCGCTTTCGCTTTGGCCACAAGTTCAGTGATCTTCACCGTACTTGTCAGCAGGCTGTATCCGCTCTGAATATGGAGATGAGTATACACGTTTTTTCTCCCACCTTTGTAAGGCATGTTTCTTTTCATTATAGTGTTTATTTCAAAAAAAGAAAATATGTTCTCATTACCAATGGAATTTAACTTACTGATTTCCGGCGACTATCATATTACCTCTGAACTTCCCATATAAATGGAATAGAAGAATATCAAGAAAAAAAGGATGATGATATATGAATGAAGCCTTTGTTCCAGCCTTCATCAACAGCTTTTTCATATCGCTTGGCGTATTACTTGGCGGCTCGATAATCGGGGGCCTCGCCGCTTTTTTTACTGGACAAGCCCCGATGACGACTGTATTCCGACTGTCGGACAGCCTTCGTATTTGGGCGATTGTCGCTGCAATCGGGGGTACTTTTGATATGGTTTATAATTTCGAACGCGGTATTTTCCACGGGGAAACGAAGGATATAGTCAAGCAGGTCCTATTGATTCTATCTGCACTTGGCGGAGCACAGACAGGAGCACTGATCATAAACTGGTTCACGCAGGAGCATATTTCATCATGAGGATTCCTCCCTATCACCGGTCTCCCACCTGGCAGCGCTTCTTTGCCGGAGCCGCACTTGGCGGATTGATCAGTTGGGTGATTTTCTTTTATATGCATGGTGTCCAGCAGGAGAAGCAGATCCGGACCCTTCACGAACAAAGTGAAATGATACAGGATTTAAACGGGAAAATCGCAATTTGGGAGCAGGATTATAAAAAATTGAACCAGAAAAACGAGGAGATATTGACGATTCAGGAAGTGGAAGTAACCATTACGAATGAAAAATACAGTCTGGATCGGCTGAGTATTGCAGAAGCCGAGGATGTGATCGAGGACGACCTTTCCTCTCTTCTTGCCAAAGATGTCGCCAGTGTCTATGACGGAAAGCTGCTTTTGAAAAAATCCATCGAAAATAAGATCGTTACCATCAATAAAAAGCGCTATCGACTTGAAGTCGTCGAGATCATGTTTTATACGAAAATGAATATTGAAATCAAACTAAAAAGGACTACTTCTTAATAATATCCACTAAATCTTAAAGACCAAATCATATGCGATTTGGTCTTTAAGTTTTTTTCATTCCGATTTATTCAACTCTTCCATGTCGGCAAGGATATTATCCACTTCATCCCAAGAATGAATCGAAGCCCCTGCTGCAAGCGGGTGGCCTCCTCCGTTATATTTACGGGCAATCGTATTGATGATCGGACCTTTAGAACGGAAACGGACTCTGATTTCTTTATCCTCTTCAATGAAAAAGACCCATGACTTAACATTTTTAATCGAACCGAGCGAGGAAACGAGCTGAGATGCCTCAGATGTAGAAGCCTGGAATTGTTCAAGTATATCTTTTGTGATGATCATTTTCCCTGTGCCATATGGAAGGATTTCAAAATGCTGCAACACATAGCCATTCAACCGGACTATGCTTTCCTCGACGTCATACATCTCCTGATATAACTGCGGGCGGGAGAACGAATAGTTAATCAATTCACTGGCATAGGCAAATGTCTTTTCAGTCGTATTCTGGAATAGGAAACGACCTGTATCGCCAACAATGCCTGCATATAGAAGGCGTGCCGCTTCATCACTCATCTTCAAGCCCTGTTCTTTACCGAACTGGTAAAACTCATAAATCATTTCACTTGCTGAACTTGCCGATGTATCGACCCAACGCATATCCCCATATGGATCTTCATTAGGATGATGATCGATCTTAATCAGTTTATCACCCGTCGTGTACCTTGCATCACAAATCCGGTCCGTATTTGCGGTATCACAAACGATGACCAGAGCACCTTGATATGTTTCATCCGAAATCACATCGAGCCTTCTTAAGTAATTCAACGACGGTTCTTCTTTCCCGACCGTAAAAATTCGCTTTTCTGGGAAAGATGCTTTCAGGATTTCCGCCAATCCCCCCTGTGAACCATAAGCGTCCGGATCTGGACGGACATGACGATGGAGAATGATAGTATCATAACGCTTTATATCTGCTAATATTTCAGCTTTCATATAGATCTCCCCTTAACATATGTATTATCGAGCCTTATAAAGATGATATATTTCATTTAATCAAAAAATTGGGGAAATAGGAAGACTCATCTTGTTAACTGTGGCATTCTCTTTCATTTCCCGCTACAATAAAAAGGTACATATGTTAAATTGGGGGAATTTCAAACGATGCCTATTCTTGTCACCTTGATCGTTCTTTCGCTAGGGGTCTATCTGTTTTATAAAATCAAATCGGTCCGAACCAGGATGCCGATGGAGAAAAAGTGGATTTCTGGGAAGTCTTCCATCGCCCTCGGTGCGTTTGTCGCACTATTCGGAATCAATCAGCTTTTTCTATTCCACACGACCATCACTTATATCATTGCTGCCGTTTTCATCTTCGTTGGCCTATTCAGTGTTTGGGGTGGCTATAAAATGTATAAATTTTATTTGCCACATGCAATCGAAGAAGCTGCAAACCAAAAAGGATAATCGAATTTCGATTATCCTTTTTATTTTTCATGATCGGTCCAGCAATTGGCAAGTCAACATCGCCTTGCCGACAAGTTTGCCTTGGTTAAACACCTCGACATCCACTTTTCCGAATTTACGTCCTACATCAAGGACACGCGGGTGGATTTCAAGCGTACTGTCGATCTGGACTGGCTTGATGAAGTAGATCGTCATGTTTTCCACGACCAAGTCACCGCGCTTATAGCTTCGAAGTGCACGGTTTGCTGAGTCGGTGACCAATGTCGTGAACACACCGCTTGAAATGGTCCCAAGGTAATTGGTCATCTGCGGAGTGACGCCATAGTTATACACTTCCTCGCCCTTGCCACGATTCGAAGTCATTACAAGCTGGCTTGTAATCGTATCGTCGATCGTTTCGCCGACCTGTGGCTGCCTTTGACTCATTTGCAGTGCCTTCAGCACATCCTGCCTGCTCACGATTCCCTTTAGGATATGGCTGTCATTCACGACCGGGATTAACTCAATCCCTTCCCAAACCATCATATGTGCAGAAGATGCCACACTCATTTTATCGCCTACGGTCATCGGGTTTTTCGTCATCACCTTATCAATGAGCGTCAGCTCTTCCTGTCCGATGATATCTTTTGATGTGACCATTCCTTGAACCTTCATATTGTCATCGACAACAGGGAAACGGCTATGCCCGGATTCCTGATTCAGTTCATGCCAAGTCTGAACCCGGTCACCCACAGTCAAAAAGGTCGTTTCCTGTACGGGTGTCAAAATATCCTCCACCAGCAAGATTTCCTTTTTGATCAATTGGTCATAGATCGCCCGATTGATCATCGTTGCGACGGTAAACGTATCGTAACTCGTTGAGATGACTGGCATCTCCAATTCATCGGCTAACCTTTTAACGGGCTCTTCCGTATCGAATCCCCCGGTGATCAGCACCGCAGCACCCGCTTTTAACGCGTGCTCGTGGGCCTGTGTACGGTTCCCGACGATCAGCAGGTTTCCTGCCCCTGTATATCTCATCATGGCATCCAGCTTCATCGCCCCGATGACGAATTTATTTAATGTCTTATGAAGTCCCGTTTTCCCACCAAGAACTTGTCCGTCAACAATATTGACTACTTCTGCGAAAGTGAGCTTTTCAATATTCTCTTTTTTCTTTTTCTCAATACGGATCGTGCCTACCCGCTCAATCGAGCTCACGTAGCCCTGGTTCTCCGCCTCTTTAATTGCCCGGTATGCCGTACCTTCACTAACATTCAATGCTTTCGCAATTTGACGGACGGAAATCTTTTCGCCAACAGGGAGCCCATCGATATGTTTTAATATTTGTTCATGCTTTGTAGCCAAGCGCTTCACCCTTTTCACGGTATTCCTATTCCCCATTATAAGGTCAAAGAGCCTAGTTTATCAAACAACTACTAGTATTGGCGCAACCTTTTGTATTCCAGCTTGCGTTTTACCTTTTGTTTCTTAGGAGAATATAGTATGCCCGTCAAGTTTCCAGCTACCGCCAACAATGCAAACAACAGCCAGGATCCCGCAAACAGACTCTCCAGACCGCCACTTTCCAACGACAAACGCGGCACGGCATAATACAGCATCACACCGCATAAAAGCAAACACAGCAATAATCTCTGTTTCATCCAATCCCCCCTTTTTTCTCATCTATTCATTTTATGCCTGTGAAAGGAAAAAAGACTTGGCTGCAGAACGAGACTTTACTTTCCATTGCTGGAATCATCTGCGTAAAAGGCAATACTGAACGGAGAATCAGTCAATTCGGTCGGCTATGCCAACACGTTACACAAAAAAACGGAAGCCCCTGCAGGCTCCCGCTCCTATTAAAATTCTATTTCATCCCCGGCTTCCATGATCAGTCCATTTCCCTCTTCAAGCAAGTCGATGAATTTGTCAGGATCCTGTTTGATGACAGGGAAAGTATTGTAATGAATCGGCACGACTTGTTTGGCTTGAAGGAATTTCGCAGCAAGTGCTGCATCTTCAGGCCCCATGGTGTAATTGTCACCGATTGGCAAGAATGCCAAGTCAATCGGATGTCTCTCCCCAATCAGTTTCATATCGGAAAATACCGCTGTATCCCCTGCGTGATAGATCGTTTTCCCTTCTAACATAAGCAATACGCCAGCAGGCATTCCTAAATAAATGATTTGCCCCTCTCCGTTATTGAATCCCGTTCCATGGAAAGCTGGCGTCAGTTTCACTTTTCCAAAATCGAACTCGAAAGCTCCGCCGATGCTCATCCCGTGGGTCCTAACTCCTTGAGCACCCAGGTAGTCGGCAATTTCTGCAATGCCGATGACAAGTGCATCATGCCTTTTGGCCAATTCAACCGTATCACCGACGTGGTCATTATGGCCATGTGTTAAGATGATCACATCCGGTTTCACATCTTCTACCTTCAAATCGGTCAATTCGTTTCCAGTAATGAATGGATCGATTAAAATCGTTTTACCATTCGTTTCTATTTTTACAACTGCATGTCCATGAAAAGATACTTTCATTTTTGATGCTCCCTTCCCATACCCACTAATTTTTTTTAGTAGCTTTCTTAGGCCTTTCCCATTTACTATACTTTTAAATATTGCTAAGGTAATTATATCTTATTAATGGAGGTATCGTCATGAATGAACGTTTGACAGAACTACAAAATTGGTTACAGGCCAATGAGGCAGAAGCCGCTTTACTTACATCTACAGAGAGCATCTTCTATTTGAGCGGTTTTTATAGTGATCCACATGAAAGACTGCTAGCACTTGCGACTTTTGCAAATGCCGACCCATTCCTTGTCTGCCCGCAGATGGAAGTCCCGGATGCTAAACAGGCAGGATGGGCTGGAGATATCATCGGTTACACCGACATTGAAAATCCTTGGGAAAAAGTTAAGCAAGCAGTGAAGAATCGCGGGATAACTATTAATACAATGGCCATTGAAAAAGAGCATATGAATGTAGAACGTTATGAAAAGGTCCAACAATGCTTCGGAGCACCAAAGCTTGTTTCCGCAGAAGAAAAACTTCAAAGGATGCGAATGATCAAATCGGAAGATGAAATGGTCAAAATCCGTGAAGCATGCCGACTTGCCGACTTTGCGATCGAAGTGGGTGTCAGCGAAATTCATGAGGGTAAAACGGAAATGGAAATCCTTGCAGCGATAGAATACGAATTGAAAAAGGCCGGCGTCAGCCAAATGTCTTTTTCCACCATGGTCCTGACTGGTAAAAATGGCGCTTCCCCACATGGCACACCCGGGAACACGAAGGTTCAGCGCGGTGACCTTGTCCTCTTTGACCTAGGCGTCGTTCATGAAGGGTACTGCTCTGACATCACTAGAACGGTTGCTTACGGAGATATCAATGATAAACAGGCAGAAATATACGAAACTGTACTTAAAGCACAAGAAGCTGCCGTTGCAGCCAGTAAACCTGGTATATCCTGTTCCGAGGTAGACTTGACTGCCAGAAACATCATCAGGAATAAAGGATACGGTGAATTCTTCCCGCACAGGCTCGGGCACGGACTTGGGATCAGCGTCCATGAGTATCCATCCTTGACTGAAACGAATTCGCTTGAACTTCAATCCGGAATGGTTTATACCATCGAACCTGGCATATATGTTCCAAATGTTGCCGGCGTCAGGATTGAAGATGATCTACTGATCACCGATACCGGCTGTGAAGTTTTGACCAAATTCCCGAAGAGCCTGCAAATCATAAGGTGATGATGTGTTAACCATTTAATATATCGAAACCCGGATACCCCCGCCTTCATTTAAGACGGGGGTATTTATTATTCAAAATTCATTTCAACTAATCGCTCCGAACCAGATATACTCCTCCTTCATCATCATTTAACCATCTTTCAGTGGTGAACCTTGATTCATATTCATTTACCCCTGACATAACCACACTATAATAGAAGAGAAAAGCCAAGCCTTGAAATGGTTATAAATCTAATTTTGATTTTCCTTTATTATGCTGTTCTCAAGAATATTAAACTATGCATTATATTTATACTTGCTTTTGCATGCTTTGATATATTTCATTTATATTTTTCACATCACATATTAAGGTTTGAATCATTTTTTCATTTTGCGATTTCCAGATCATTGGCTAAAACATTCGCTAATTTGTTACAATTGAAATCAGATCCATTAGGTAAAACATAGTATAATAGGAATATAATAGAAGGAGGAGATTCACTTGAATAGTATAGATTATAAAAATATTCTTGTAGCAGTGGACGGTTCGGAAGAAGCAGAGTGGGCCCTAAAAAAGGCAATCTATTTAGCAAAACTCAGTGACGCTACCCTTGTGCTCACACATATCGTGGATACAAGGAATTTCCCTACTGTCGAAGCTTATGATATGACTATCCGTGATCACTCTGAAACCTTTGCCAATGAGCTATTGGACAAGTATAAAACGGAAGCCATTGCCTCCGGGATTGCAAAGGTCCAAACAGAAGTTGCATATGGTTCTCCTAAAGTTCAAATTCCAAGGGATTTAGCGAAAAAGCATTCAATCGATTTAATTGTTTGCGGTGCAACAGGCCTAAATGCAGTCGAACGTTTCCTCATCGGCAGCGTGTCGGAAGGCATCGTTCGCCATTCAAAATGTGATGTAATGATCGTGCGTACGAATTGATAAAAGAAAATGATAAAAAGCTCGTTCGCCAAATTGGTGAACGAGCTTTTTCCTGTTATTCACTTACAAGTTTTTCCGCTTTTTCAATCGCCAGCAATACTTGGGCAAAACCTGTACCGCCCGCACTGTTACGGCGTTTAACGGCCTCATAAGGATTTAATGCATCATAAATATCTTGTTCAAACAACTCGGAAGCTTCCTGGAATTGTTCAATGCTTAGGTCCACTAAATAGCAGCCATTCTGGACACAGAACAATACAAGCTTCCCGACCACTTCGTGCGCCTTACGGAAAGGCATCCCCTTTGAAGCCAGGTAATCAGCTAATTCCGTCGCATTCGAGAAGTCATTTTTTGTTGCTTTTTCCATTACTTCTGTTTTCACTTTCATCGTTGAAATCATGCCGGCAAATATTTTAAGTGAACCAACAATGGTCTTAACCGTATCAAAAACGCCTTCTTTATCTTCTTGCATATCTTTGTTATAAGCAAGCGGCAGTCCTTTCAAAACAGTCAATAACCCCGTTAGGTTCCCATAAACCCGTCCTGTTTTACCACGGATCAATTCCGCCATATCAGGGTTTTTCTTTTGCGGCATGATGCTGCTTCCCGTAGAAAATGCATCATCCAATTCAATGAATTGGAATTCCTGGCTTGACCAGAGAATGATTTCTTCGCTGAAACGGGATAAATGCATCATCATTGTCGCACTGTTGCTCATGAATTCAATGGCAAAATCACGATCACTCACCGCATCAAGGCTGTTTTCGTAAATTCCCTCAAACCCCAATAACTCGGCACTGAGGGCACGGTCAATCGGGAAAGTAGTCCCAGCTAATGCCCCGGCACCCAATGGAGAGATGTTAATCCTTTTGAAACTCTCGGTGAAACGCTGCTTATCACGCTCAAGCATCCAAAAATAAGCCATTAAATGGTGGGCAAATGAAATGGGCTGTGCACGCTGCAAATGTGTATAACCTGGAATTAGTGTTTCCACATTTTTCTTGGATTGTCCCAAAATCGCCATTTGCAAATCATTGATGAGTTCCAGAATCACTTTCGTTTGGTTACGCATATACAGATGAAGGTCGGTTGCAACTTGGTCATTACGGCTTCTTCCTGTATGAAGCTTTCCGCCAACTGGACCGATTTCGCTTATTAGCATACTTTCCAGGTTAAGATGGATATCTTCCATCTCAACCTTAAAAGTCAATTCACCCTTCTCAGCTTTTTCCTGTAAAGTTTTCAGACCCGCAATGATCTGATCCGCATCTTCTTCAGGTAAAATGCTGCATTTCTTTAACATGGTTACATGAGCTAAACTGCCTTGAATATCTTCAAGGACAAGTTCCTGGTCAAAGGAAATGGAAGCTCCAAACTCATCTACCCATTCTTCGGCAGATTTCGTGAATCTTCCTCCCCAAAGCTTGCTGCTCACACTGTCACCTTCTTGTTAGTGACCATGCTGTTCACTTTCGTTGGAAGTCCCCATAACTTAATGAATCCAACTGCTGCATCATGATCGAATTCGTCAGCTTTTGTATAAGTAGCCAATTTTTCGTCATATAGGGAGTACTCGGATTTTCTTCCTTCAACAATCGCATGACCTTTGAATAGTTTCACACGGACCGTACCGGTTACATTCACTTGTGTTTCTTTCAGGAATGCAGCCAAAGCTTTTTGAAGCGGAGAGAACCAAAGTCCTTCATAAATCAATTCAGTCATTTTCTTCTCGATCACCGGTTTGAAGTGAGCCAATTCTTTTACTAGCGTGATATCTTCAAGTTCTTTATGTGCAGCAATCAATGTCATTGCACCAGGAGCTTCATAGACTTCACGCGATTTGATTCCTACTAATCTATTTTCAACGTGATCGATACGTCCAACTCCGTGCTTGCCGGCAATTTGATTCAACTCGACGATCAGGTCAGCCAATTTATAGTTTTTATCATTCAATGTAACCGGCACACCTTGTTCAAAACCAATTTCAATGATATCAGCTGTATCTGGCGTACTTTCAAGGCTTGCAGTCAAATCATATGCCTCTTCCGGCGGAGCTGCCCATGGATCTTCCAGGATTCCACATTCGTTACTTCTTCCCCAAAGGTTTTGGTCAATCGAGAATGGACTCGCCATGCCAATCGGAACGGGAATGCCATTTTTCGCTGCATATTCAATCTCCTCTTCACGAGACCATTTCCAGTCACGAACAGGTGCAAGAACTTGCAAATTAGGGTTCAAGGCGGAGATGGATACTTCGAAACGCACTTGGTCATTTCCTTTCCCCGTACAACCGTGCGCAACGGCTACCGCGTTTTCCGCTTCAGCCACTTCCACTAATTTCTTCGCGATCAGCGGACGTGATAAAGCTGATACCAATGGATATTTCCCTTCATACAAAGTATGTGCCTGAAGAGCCGTCAATGCGAATTCATCAGCGAATTCGTCCTTCGCATCAATGACATAGGAACTTACCGCACCGACAGTGATCGCTTTTTCTTTAATGAAGTCCAAATCTTTCCCTTCACCGACATCCAAGCAGCATGCCACAACTTCGTACCCTTGATCTTGTAACCATTTAATTGCAACGGAAGTATCCAAACCTCCGGAATATGCTAAAACAACTTTTTGATTTTTCATTTTCATCGTCCTTTCATGTGAATAAAAATTCATCGTTTGTTATTTTTATTCAATCTATGATTAGTACTTTATCATCTTTATTAATGGAATACAAGTAGTATTTCAAACATTTTGCTAAATAATTCGCTAATATTTCTGGGAATTTACACATTGGATGCTTACGCGAGAATATAGTAAACTAGGAGTATGATAAATCGAAAAGCGGAGGGCATATGAAAGAACTATTTATCCATGATGAACGGCTTGGCATCTCAATTCCCGATATAAATCAGGAGTGGGATGAATATACAAAAGGCGAGCAACAGCAAATACTCGTACATTGGGAGAATATCCGTGGAAGCATCCCGGACCGCATCAAGGAACTGGAATCCACCATTAACCGAAAGCAGCTTCGGCTCTCCGATGAGAGTAATTTCACCAAATCATGCCAGCTCAATTCCGAAATTGCGGAACTTGCTTCCATCATCAATGATTTATGGCTATGGTATCGTGCCAATCAAGGCGTAACTGAAAAGATGCATAATTAAGGCCTATTCCATGCAAAAAAAGCCACAGTTTATAACTGTGGCTTTTTTTGCATCCCTCTTATAAATCCTTGCGAAGTTCACCAACGACATGTCCCAATTCCGGGAGAATCAATTTATTCATCGCAAGCCTAACCGCCCCTGAAGAGCCTGGGGTGGAAAAAACCGCTTTGTTATTCACGACTCCGGCAATCGCCCTGGATAGAATGGCGGCAGACCCGATATCCTCTTGATAGCTGAGCATTCGAAAAATCTCGCCAAAACCGGGAATTTCCTTGGTCATCAACTCTTTGACCGCCTCGATCGTCACATCCCTATTGGCGATGCCAGTGCCTCCATTTGTTAATATGACATCGACCGTGCTGCTTTGGCTACCGGAATTGACCGCATCCTGAATCGCTTTCCGCTCATCTTTAACGATTACATAATCCGTCACTTCATGTCCTTTCGACTTCAGCAATTCCATCATCAGTGCTCCGCTTTTATCCGTTTCTTCATTTCGCGTATCGCTGACGGTTATCACCATGCAGCGAACTGCCTCCGTGATGGCGTTTTTATGATTCTTGACACTCATTCTTCATCAGCCTTCTTCTCAAGTAAATAACGGTACTGATAGAACTTCTGGGCAAATTCACTGACACTCCGGGTCATTTGATAATTGGACCCAGCCCCTATGGCCATGCTGATGAACGGTATGCCCCGAACCAGTTTTTTTCGGAAAACAGTAATGGATAATGCTTTCAACAGCTGCTTCAGCGGCTGTTCCATCCAGGTAGGGTTTGTCAGTTCTTCGATTCCTAAATAAAAATAATCATCTTCTGCGGTCTGGACCTCGCGGATCAATTCTTCCCAAGCTATTCCTTGGAGCCTCTTTGGCATCGCTCCTGCATTGAATACCTTAAGGGCCAGCATCATTTCAAACGGTGTATTCACCTCAACACCATAAGACATCGCAATCAGCTGTACGATCCTGACATTGATGACCGTCATGGCCGGAATATCGCTCCCTAGCAGAAGCAGGCCTCCTGATCCGCTCATCCCGCCTTGTGCAAATGAATATAAGCGATGCTTAGCGATATGCTGATTGGCTATGTAATTCAACTGATCGATCGATAGGTGTTTCAAATCACTCAACGTTTCGATTTCTTCATTAAACACGCGCGCAGATGCTAAAATCCGCTCTCTTGCATCTATTTGAACTTGTGAGCTCTGAACCATGGCATGCAAATGAAAAAGCCAAGTATCAAGCTTGTCAAAAAACTGTTGTTGGATGTTTTCCGGAAGCAGGGCAAACCCCTGCTCCAACCATTTATCATACAATGCAGCCAGATCCGTTGGCTCATATTGATAAAGTTTTTCCTGCCATTCACTAATTTCATTCAAAAGTTTTATTTCCCGGTTCGTGAATTCCATGCATCAAGCCTCCTATGTACAGAATTGGTGGATTCTCCCTTAAGTATAACATAGAGAAAAGTTTTTCAAAGAATAGATGATGGCGACCCAGCGTTCAAGGGGATCGGTTTGCATGGAGATAAAATCCATGGGAAGGCGGATTTTGAGGATGAATTTTCATGGGAAAGACCCCTTACCAGAGAGATAAGGGGGTCATTATAAAACAGGAAGTCATATTTTCCAAGTTTCGCTCAAAGCTATTTTCATTGTATCCCTGACAATCATGATTTCTTCATTAGTGGGGATGACCATGACTTTCACAGGGGAATAGGGTGCATTGATGAACGCTTCCTTACCCGAGGTGCGATTGAGATCCTTATCCCAATATACCCCCATGAATTCAAGCCCCTCCAAGATTCGCCCCCTAATGGTTTGACTGTTTTCACCGATGCCCGCTGTAAAAATGATGCCGTCCACACCTCCCATTTTAGCTGAATAGGAGCCTATGTACTTGTGAATCCGGTCTGCGAACACTTTAAGTGCGAGTTCAGCCCGCTCATTGCCTTTATCCGCTTCAACTTGAATATCGCGCAGGTCGCTGGAAAATCCGGAAAGGGCCAGAATGCCGCTTTTCTTATTCAGGACATCCAGAACTTCATCTGCTGTTTTTCCCGTCTTCTCCATGATATAAGGAATCAGTGCAGGGTCGATGTTCCCTGAACGCGTTCCCATAGTAACACCGGCCAATGGTGTAAATCCCATTGATGTATCAATTGATTTGCCGCCCTTTATGGCCGTAATGCTTGCGCCATTCCCTAAATGGCACGATATCAATCGAAGCTGTTCAATTGGGCGGCCAATCATTTCGGCAGCCCGCTGCGATACATATTTATGTGAAGTGCCATGAAACCCATACTTCCTTATTCCGTAATCTTCATAATATTCAAGAGGTAAGCTGTACAAATAGGAACCTGCCGCCATCGCTTGATGGAAGGCAGTGTCGAATACCGCAACCGCTGGCACATCATCCAGTATTCGCCTGAAGGCTTTGATTCCGGTGATATTGGCGGGATTATGAAGGGGCGCCAACTCGGAAAGCTTTTCGATTTCCTCTATTACGTCTTCCGTAATCAAGACCGAGTCCGTGAATATCTCACCGCCATGCACCACCCGATGCCCTACGCCATCTATTTCTTCAAAGGAGTCAATGATGCGATGGTCAATCAGCTTTTTCAATAAAAGCCCTACAGCTATTTCATGATTGGGTATATCCATCGTTTCAGAAACCTTTTCGCCTTCGACGCTTAAGGTAAATGCGGAATTTTTCAAGCCGATTCTTTCTACAAGACCTTTTGTAATTACTTTTTCACTTGGCATCTCAAAAAGCTGAAACTTCAATGATGAGCTGCCCGCATTAATAGCCACGATTTTTGACATCCATCCTGCTCCTTTACTCTAAGCTAGTTCCCCCAATGTTCATCCCAACGAAACGTGCAGTGTATTGTACAATCTTATCATGGCAAGCGGATTCAACCAAATAATAATGAAAAATTGCAAATAATCACTCTTTCAAAAAAAAAGAAAGCCAATGCCTGCGGCATCAGCTTTCATTGACTATTTTTCCTCTTTAAACCAATCGTCCATCTGTTGCATGACAGACCTGGTCGCTTCGAAATCCGACAACTTCGGAAGTTGTACGAGCAATGCCTTCTTCGGTGCTTCGATACCCTCTTTTTTCTTTTGGAGGATCAGGATGCTTTTCGCAGCCGCTTCACTCTTAAACATGGAAAGCGGCAGTTGCACCATCCCTTGGATATGTGTATGCTTCTTCAGGAAATCATTGAGTTTCGGAGCTTCCTCCGAGACGAACAGGTTATTCGGGACAATGAAGAATAGGTGTCCGCCATCCTTCGCGTGTTTAACACCTTGTTCAATAAACAAATGGTGTGCATACGAATGTCCCTTATCAGCCTTCAATTCATACTCAGCTGCACGCACATCATTCGGGTAATAACCTATCGGCAAATCACTGACCACAACATCTGAAGGATCGATGAAAAGCGGCTCCAAGCTGTCCTGGTTGAAAAATTCCAGCGGGTGTTCTTGCAGGTTGGCACCTGCGTATGCAAGCCTGATCAAGGTTTCATCAATCTCGACACCATATGAAGCGATGTTTTTATCAGTAAGTTGATTCAAGATCGCAAATAGTAAATTCCCCGTTCCAATGGCAGGATCGAGCATGACTATCTCTTTTTGATTCTTGGTGAATTTACCGACTAAATAGCTGACGAACATGCCGACTGCATCAGGGGTCATATGATGATTCGGCTGAACGCTCTGCTGCATGCCTTTTAAAATAGCAAGCTGATACGCTTTACGGATTGCTTCCTTCTCATATTTCTCCGGTGAAAAATCTGCATAATGCTTCACTAACCTTTTCTTCGATACTTCACTGATTTCCTCCTGCAGGACTTTCCCTTGGAAGAAATTCTCGCCCGTTTCACCCAGGGCATCCAGATACGTACATGAAAGTTCACTTTGCAATATTTGGGCTGTTTCATCAAATTCATAAAATAATTGTTCAACTGGGGTAGACTTCACTTATTAATTCCTCCTGTTTGCTTCTGTCCCTATTTTATAGGTAAGAAGAAAGAGATACAAGCCGTACGTCCTGCTTATCATTCTTCGTATGTTTAACATACTGTTTTTCGATTTGAAAGTTAAATATATGGAATCTCGCGCGCACTCCTTTTTTCAAAATTTCAACCACGAGTAATTAAAAGGTAAATTAAATACAGGGTGTGAAATTTGGAAGTTGATTTCCGCTCCAGGCACTCGCTTTCCCCGCAGGAGTCTCGCACCTTCCTCTCCAATCATCTTTGTTATAAAATTTAGATATAAACCATACCCAAGGAGTTGAAGATATTGCTTTGGGTCAGTTGGTTCGGGAACATCATTTGATCACAGTTACGTTTTCCGAAGCCCTTTTGTCTACAAACTGAAATACAGGGTTGCTGCCCTGATTTTTTATTACTTGGAAAGGCTCAATGAATGCCCAAACAGAATACCATACATGAGGTGGTGATTATTATGGATAATCAATATCAATACTATCATGGGCAGGTTAATCCGATAAATCAGCAACATGATACACAGTCAGCAGATGAATTTAACAGGCAACAACATGGTACACAGTCAGCAGATGAATTTAACAGGCAACAACAAGGGTTTCAAGAAGGGTTTAGACAAGGATATCGACAAGGGTATCGACAAGGGTATAGGGATGGATATCGAGCAGGGCAACAAGCGGGGTATATTCCAGGACCTCATCAAAGACAAATGCCGTCGTGGCCTAATGAAATTGACATAAAAGTTGGTACACCTAATGGTCAAGAGTGGTCTGGCAAAATTGTTTTACCACTGAATGGTCCGAGTTTGGAGCCATAACTAAATCAAGCATATAATGATAAAAACAGTGTATTAGAAACGAACTGTATTGGTCGGCACTCAAAGTTTAATATACACAGCTCCATTGAAAATCAGGCAAGAATAACATCCGTTAAAAGTTAAAACAAAAAACCGGGCACATAGCGCCCGGTTTCTTAGGATTGCATCTTATTTTGCCGCTTTAGCCGCTTCGATTGCACCTTCGTAATTTGGATGGTTAGTACCTTCACTCACATATTCTACATATGTGATTTCATCAGAGCTGTTCACTACGAATACAGAGCGGGCCAATAGACGAAGTTCCTGCATGACGACACCATATGCTTCACCGAATGAAAGGTCACGGTGATCGGAAAGAACTTGAACATTGTCCAAGCCGCTTGCAGCACACCAGCGTTTTTGCGCGAAAGGAAGATCGTTACTGATCGTCAGTACTTTCACATTATCCAATTTTGCCGCTTCTTCATTGAATTTACGTGTCTGTGCATCACATACACCTGTATCCACGGATGGAACCACGCTGATAATGCGGACAGAACCTTTGGAGTCGCTTAATGTAACCGGTGATAAGTCATTAGCCAATACTGTAAAATCAGGTGCTTTGTCCCCAACTTTTAGTTCTTGTCCCACTAAAGTGATCGGGTTGTTTTTAAATGTAACTGAAGCCATTAATAATTCCTCCCTTTTCTGCTATATGTACAAGCATAATCATATTTGTTTTACCGGAATTTTGCAATAAATTGAATTGGGAAATGTGAATGATGCTTGTACATTACATACATGCTTTTTATGTTGATGGAATACTGCAGCAAAAAGAAAACTCGGCGGGTGCCGAGTCACAGTTAGAAATCTATATCCTGTTTAGGTTCTTGATACCTCTTTACAGCTGGTTGACTGCCGCCTTGATTACTGCCTTGCTTTTGATTACTGTCTTTCTTGGATAGCATGGACTGAATTTTATCGACGACTTGAGGAGCTAAATCCATCATTTTTTCGAGAAGATGTGTCCCTTCATCCAGATGAATCATTTTCACCCCATGGGAACCGACAATCAAAAAAGCAATTGGTGTTATGGAAACCCCACCGCCGCTACCGCCGCCAAAAGGCTGCTTGGAACCACCTTGCTGTCCTTGATTGTTCCCATCCATCATAAATTCGCTGCCACCGGCTGCAAAACCAAATCCCACTTTGGATACGGTTAAAATGACACTTCCATCCGGAGTCTCCACCGGATCCCCGATGATCGTGTTCACATCAACCATTTCTTTCAGATTTTCCATAGCTTCTTTCATTAAACCTTGGATCGGATGATCTGACATTTAAATTCCTCCCTCTAGAACGATTGTTTATTGGAATCATCTGATAGCTTCGCTAATTTCTTCGACTTGAAATGCGGCTTTCCGCCTTTCCTATAACGAAGCAGTTTTATTCCAGTCACCATAGCTTGCCCGATTCTAAATTGTAATATGCAGGAAATCGACGTGTTTGCCTGCCATCTCTGAAAGTCGGGTGTAATGGAATAGGAGGGCATAATCCGGAAGTTGAAATAGGTTGTCAGCAACCCGATGATTGAACCTTTAAGTGCCCAGCATGCTCCAGTTAAAACACCGGTGTGTGCAGCGTTTTTAGTACCGACCATACTATGCCAGGTGAATTTTTTGACTTGGACTTTCCCTGTGAATTGACGGACGATCCTATGAAATCCGATTATATGATGAAGCATCTCCAGACTGTCTGCGAATCCGTCACGCAAATCTTCGGCTGTAATTTTTTTCTTTTCTTCCTTTTCGGTTTTTCCGGTCATTTCTTGCTCTTCCTTTACTACTATAGCCGCAGAGTCATCTTCCATTTTGATGACCGGAACCTTGAATGTATAGTGAAAAAGCCCATACCAAGCTGATAATTTAATATGTATTTGGTCATTCGTTTGGATACGTTTGTAGTCGATATACACTCTTACATTAGTGAAAACAACAATCAGCAGCACTAAAATGAGGATACCTATTATCAACAAAAGCCACTTCATGCACCCACACCCCTTCAGCCTATCATTATCGGCATATGCAAAAAAAATAAACCTGCAAAAGCGAAAATCCCGCTCTTACAGATTTATGAATGGAAGAAATCATCTTCTGATCAACACAACGCCCGTGTCTGCAAAGACATCATGCAATGCCTGTTTCTTCGGTAAAAGGCCTGCCAAGAGATAGCCAATCCAAGTGACTTTTGAAATATAGCGGCCAATCAGCTCCCTGAACAATATCGTACCCCATGAAATGTTTTTTTTCTCTTCCTTCAATGCCACGACTTTCAGTCCAAAAATCATCTTGCCAAGGGTTTGGTTCAAGAATTTGGTCATCAAAACAAAGTATAAGAAGAATACGACCCCCGTTAAGAAGCCCTCTGCGGAAAACCAGAGATCATCTGTCCCTTCATAAAACTTGAAGATCGGATGAATCAAAATCCGGTTCAAACTTCCGATAACCAATAGATCGGCTAGATAGGCCCAAAACCTCATCCAAAAACCTGCAAAATGCACTTTCTTGACTCCGTCATCATCCACGGTCTTATTGGCTGGTGTAAATTCCTGCTGAACGGGAACCTCTTGATCTGCCATTAGATTGGATGAAGCGATTTGTTCATTGTTTTCATTTCGTTCCGTCATCCTTCAGCCCCCCTATTCCGCATACAAATACATTAAGCGTGGAGAATTTGAAGAGGAAAGGATTTTTGTCAAGACTGCCGTTTCCACATCATTTCCCAACATTTTTTGCGCACCCATACTGAATAATGAACCAAAACCTGCCTCATCTGTATAACGGATAACTTGAGCATCCTTTTCACCGATATCCGTTTTCATTGCGGCAATTACATCATCCAAATGGCCGAAATCATCGATTAGATGGTTTTCTTTAGCCTGACGCCCATCATAAATGCGTCCATCGGCAATTTCCCTTACTTCCTTCTCTGTCATACCGCGTCCGTCTGCAATTACTTTTACAAATTGATCATAAGAATTATTAATCATATTTTGCAGTATTTCACGTTCTTCCCCAGTCATCTCCCTGGTCGGGCTCATAATATCCTTGTGTGGTCCGCTTTTGATGGTTTCGAACTCGACACCATATTTCTTGGCCAGCTTCTCGTAATTATACCCATGCATGATGACGCCAAGTGAACCCGTCATCGTTTCTGGGCTAGCATATATCTTATCGGCTGGTGCAGAAATATAATATCCGCCGGAAGCCGCCATAGACCCCATGGAAACATAGACAGGTTTTTTCACTTTCTTGATATCAAGGATCTTGTCATAAATCTCTGCACTTTCGACGACACCGCCTCCTGGAGAATTGACCCGAAGGATGATTCCTTTGATATCATCATTTTCCTCTGCCATCTTCAGCTTATCCATGAAGGCACGGTGATTATATGTTGCTGAACTAAGTAATGAGGCTTCTCCTGTATCTTGAATCGTGCCCTCTACATCAAATACGGCAATAACATTTGAGTAATCATCGCCTTCTATGACTTCCTCGTAAAATGCACTTTCGGAAGCAAATAATTCATCAATGATATTTTCCGTATCCGCTGTAAATAGAGTCGTAGCCGCCCCAACAGCAATAGAGACAAAAAATAAAACGGCTGCGATTCCAAGTGCCGCCCAACGCTTTCCATTCATCTGTTTTCCCCCTTAAATATATGTATCCTTCTTACCATACGAACTAATGATGAAAATGTTTCATTCTATGATAAACTAAGACATATAAAATTGTAGCAAATAATCCTCTAATTGGAAATGCATTGGTGCATTTTGTACAATTTGCATATACCTTTCTTTCCTATTTATACAAAAGAGGGATGATGTTATACATGCAAATAAAAAAATTTCCTCAAGTTTCTAATTTTGAGCCGGAGCAGGCCATGCTTTAAACGGAAAATCAGCCAAACTAAAAAGCTGCCGGGATTCATCCCGGCAGCTTCTATATTTATTGCTTTGGAGCTAATTCAATTGCTGACTGAATGGCCGCAAGCATGCTTTTTTCATCAGCGATATTCTTCCCGGCAATATCAAATGCTGTCCCATGATCTACGGAAGTTCGGACTATACCGCCCTTGAGCCCTACGGTAATATTGACTCCAGCCTCAATTCCCATGACCTTGATCGGGGCATGTCCCTGATCATGATAACAGGCAATGACAATATCAAAATCTCCACGGCCAGCCCTGAAGAACAATGTATCTGCAGGAAGCGGCCCGCTTACATTGATTCCCTCACCCTGTGCCCGTTCTATTCCAGGCATTAATTTCTCTTCTTCTTCACCATTTCCAAATAAGCCATTTTCCCCTGCATGGGGGTTTATACCACAAACAGCGATGCTTGGGTTTTGAAAGCCCGCCTTTGTCAGCGTTTCATGTGCAAGCTTAATCACTCTGTACGTCCGCTCAGGATTAATGCTTTCGATAGCTTCGATCAGCCCCATATGAGTCGTCAAATGGATGACCTTTAAATTGGGAGTGGTCAGCATCATCGAAAAGTCATCTGTACCTGTAAGATCAGCAAGAATCTCTGTATGGCCAGGGTACATATGACCACCTTTGTGGAGCGCTTCTTTATTCAAAGGGGCCGTACAGATTGAATGAATTTTCTTCTCCTTTGCCAAGTCGATGGCCTTTGCCAAAAATTTAAAGGCGCCGTCTCCCGCTAGAGCAGAAACCTCTCCAAACGGAAGGTCTAAAGGCAGGATGTCCAAATCCAGAACATCTATCGAACCGAACTCATACTTCGCCTCTGCAGGATCTTTAATGGCATGCACCATCCCCTCAAAGCCTACGATAGGCTTTACCTTTTCTATTATTTTCGCATCTCCGATAATAAGCGGCCTGCACTGTTGATACACCTCAACGTGAGCCAATGCTTTTACGATAATTTCCGGGCCAATTCCCGCCGCATCTCCCATAGTAATTCCGATAATGGGTCTCATCAAGCATTCTCCCCTTTCAACTTATTCAACGCATGGATAAATACGTCCTCTGAACCAAATCCTCCAGCTTTCGTGACGACATAAATAGCGTCATTACCCAAGAATTTGGAGATAGGGACTCCTATTTCCAGTTCATCAAGCAATTCGAAACCTTTTACATCCCATAGATTGCATATTTGCTTGGCTGTATCGCCGCCGGTCATTGTCACACCTTTAAAATATTGTTTCTCTAACAGGACAGAACATACTGTGCCAATCGCTTTCACAATCTCGTTGCTGACCTGAGTATGAGTAAGGCCTTTAGATTCGCCCGTTTTCCAAGCCATTTCAATATCCGCTTTTTCTGCAGTGGAATAAATGACGACATCCTGCCCTTCTGCTGCCATTTGGATGGCCTCATGATAGACTCTCCTGATTTCCTCTGTTCTTTCCCGGTCGTCCCCTACAGCTTTATGGGACTCGAATGATATTGCATGTACCTGTATCTGTTCCAACATTTTTTTCAATTGTTTCCTTGAATTCTTATTTACACTTCCGATCACCGTAAGGACCGGCGAGCTAGAATTAGGGATCGTCAATCGATTTTCCTTTTGTGGAATGGAGTAATGGTCAGGCAGGTAATTGGCGATTCCTGCCGATCCCGCCCAGGCCAATTCAAGATCCATTTCCTTTGTATAATTCAATATGTCTTTCAAATGCTGCTCTTCGGTTGCATCGATGATGATATACGTTATCGAATCGTCTATAAACCCTTTTAACTTATTGTTCACATGGTTTTTGCCTTTTTCCAAATCTCCCACTGTAATTGTACCAATTCGATGTGATGTCTGGGAACCAATCAACTCTGGCAGATATGATTGGGTCACAGGCGTTTTTGGATCCTTGGAAATCTCTGTTTCACCAAGAGGGATGCCATTTAAATAATGGGTAGAATCCAGAATGGATCTTCCATTTTTGGGATACCCTGGAGCAATCATGACTAAATCCGGTTTTATAGCATCATACATGGCATCCATTTCAGCACCGATATTTCCGCGCATTGTCGAATCCAGCTTTTTGAAGATCGTTGAGAAGCCAGCCTGCTTTAAAAAATCTGCTGCTGCCTTGACTTTATCGTAAGCATCTTGCCTCTCCAGTGAGCGGCTGTCTGTATCAAATACGACGGCATCATAATTTCGTACATTTTCTTCATCCAATCCAAATAGTACGGTCGTTTTAAGACCATGTCGAGCTAATTGGACACCGCTATCATTGGCACCCGTTAAATCATCCGCGATGATCGCTAATTTCATTTTCAATCCCCTCCAAAACATGGGCTAGCCTAATTATTGTATTTAGCCACTCCACCCTTCTTATCCAAGTGCTTGGATAGGAAGCCGATGAATATCGGGAGAAGGATAGCTGTTGTCACGACACTTGCTGCAATTTGAACAGTAGCAAGCTCAGCATGGATTCCGAATGAGGCATTTGCTGCCACGATAGCTACCGGGGTCCCGACAGCATTACCCGCAGTGGAACCTTCGGAAGCACCGACAATAGGGTTCCATCCTATCCATTTAAAGATCAGATACCCTCCTCCACCAGTTAGGAGAACTGTAATCACACCAAGTAATACCCCACTTAATCCTCCTTGGATTATCGCTGTGAAATTAATCCCCATACCTAATGAAAAGGCAAAGAACGGAACAAGCTTATCGCTTCCTTTAGAAAGGAAATCTTTCATCTCGGAATCTAAATTCCCCAATACCACCCCGACTAGTAGCGGAAGCAATACGGCTATGAACGAAGTTGGAGAGAACATGCCATCAGCGAAGCCCATTGTCCCGAAAATAGCAAGCGCTACCATTGTTAAGAATGGACCGTCACTTAAAGCGAGAAATGGGTAGGCGGCCTTGTCTTCTTCCTTCCCATACTGACCGGCTAATGCAATATAAAGCCCGCCATTGGAATTTGTCATGGCTGCAATAATTGCCAATGGTGCCATTCCTAAAAATAATCCGTTACTATCGGCCAGCCAGAATCCTAGTAGCCCGACCAGCGCTCCTAACACCCATTTATATGTTAAAAGTGTAACGCCCTTTTTTACCGAAGTTCCTGCTGTACGAAGATTGATTTGCGTTCCGGCAATTAATAGGAATAATGCTATCAAAGCACTTGAACTGTTCACGAACAGTGCTTCCGTAAAACCGCCAATCCTTAATAGACTAGGAAATAATGTATTGATAGTGGCTGCCAGCAATAGCGGAACAACCATCATCCCCCCTGGGATACGATCAAGCGTTGCTTTAATTCTCATAATAAAAACCCCTTTGTTTTATTATTAAAGCGCTTACAAACTTTATATTAGAATATGATGTTAATAAAAGCAACACTTATGAAAATATAAAACTATTTTTAATAAAAATAGTTTAAAAATGCAACACTTTAATCAAAAAAAAAGCAAACTTAAAGTCATTCTTTAAGTTTGCGCCATAATGTTGCCCGGTTGATACCCAATCGTTCGGCAGTTTTCGTTTGATTATAATTTTCCTCTTTAAGAACTCGCTGAATGATATACTTTTCCATTTCTTTTAGCGTCGCTTTTTGTGAAACGAAGATATCAGTCGGAATGTTATTATCCGCTATTATTTTCTCGATCGTTTCCTTTCGTATCACATACTCTTGTTCATTCAAGGCTATTTGCTTAATTAATTGTTTTAAATCGTCAATGTTGTTAGGATACGAATACTCTTCCAGAAGTGCAAGGGCATCACTTTTTATATTCATCGCCGTTGTTCCGTACTTCTGATGATAATAGGATAAGAAGAATTTCGTTAAGTTTCCTATATCGCTCTTACGTTGCGATAAATCCTGCATATGAATCGTATTTATTGCAAAATTTCCAGCAATAGCTTCGTTGATTTGAACATTTGCTACAATGAATATCGATAGACTTTTTCTGCAGCAAGTGCTTAGAAATTCTCTTAATGGTTCATAATCCTGCAGACAATCGATATTCTTCATAGTTATGGTGCGGATATGCTCAAGAGGCAGCTTGTTAAGATCAGCTTCCTTGAATTCTTTGAAATCAATTGTAAGGAGCTTTCCATTTTTTGTTTGTTCATTATGTATATGATTGACAAGAAACTCTTTACCCGTCCCTCGATTTCCTTTTAAGTGAATGATTTCATGGTTCTTATAGAGTGCTGTTACATTTTTGATCAGAACGGTATCCAAGGCAATCGGTTCTGAGATAGAAGCTGCCTTGATCTGTACACCTTTTTGATCGAATCGTTTCATTGGACTGGCATCTAATACATAAACCCCATATGACGAGTACAAACCATCATGCCAAAAGCCGTCTACCTCTATACTGCTGCCATCGTGTGAAAAACTGGTATGCAGCTGCTTACTTACGTTCACTTCTCCATTCATGCTTCTAAATTGATCATCGGTCAATGGATTGGAGTCAAAATCGGTTAAATGCTCATAGACGATTTGATTATCACTATTTAAAATGACGATATTTTGGACTTCTTTGACTAAAAGCCTTTCAAACATCCTATTGATGTCGCTTTTGTATTGAAGATAGGTAATCATTTCCTTCGCATCATTGATTGCCCTTATGATTGATTCCTTTCCCGATTGAATGAGGAATCCTTTCATGCCATAAGAGATGGTTGTATTGATTGTAATCACATCACCAACGATCTGTTTATAACCCTCGTTTTTCAAAGTCAAAATGAGAGGAGCAACATCTTTTGACTCACGGACCGTATAAACCTGTAAAGGAAGGTCCAATAAGTCGATTATCGATTGGGCACCTGATGTTATATTTGAAAATCCCACGATCGCCGTTTTATCTTTAAGCTCACTGGCTAATGTCAGGGAACGAATCATATCATAACCGGAAAGGTGCATGTCGATCACTGGGATATTGACGGATTTCTTAATTAACTTAGCCGTTCCTCCCCTGCTGATTATAGCATCCGCTCCGTTTTCCTCTTCCAATTTCGCAAGTTCCACACCCTTTTCCAAGTCTCCTATGGAATACCCTATTCCTAAATCTGGATAAAGAGGCACGCACGCTTTAATTATTGGAATCATTGATTCATACGGGGCAATGATATGTACTTTCATACACATAACCTACTTTCTTATATATCCGAACCCTATTCACCATTTAATCATATACCCATTGTATGACAGGGATTGAAAGAGCCCTTATTGAGAATTAATTATACCATCATTCGCTTTTCACTTCCTAAAAGGAACTGCTTCGCTATCCAGTTAATCATTCTTTCTTCGATACTGCTTCCTCAAACGAATAACAAAAATGCTTCATTCCATGATAAACTATGTCATATAAAAGTGTACGAAATGTGCAGCTTCATTTTGTACTGGCGGCTTTCCCTTCTTGAAAGAAAAGAAAGCCCTTTCATCACCATACATACTAGGGGGGAACATGATGAACACTCGAAGGAATATTTATTTTTTCCATGCACCGAATGCAGAGATGATCAGCAAGGTGGAATACTTGTCAGACTTGGCGAAGCAACATTCGTATGAAGTCATCCAGGATTTCACGAAAGCAAACATCATCGTAAGCATCGGTGATGACGGCACATTCCTGCAGGCAGCCCGTAAAACCGGATTCAGGGATGACTGTTTATATGCGGGCATTTCCACCACAGGTAACTTGAATATGTATTGCGATTTCCACTTGGAAGACAGTGATAAAATGATCGATGCCATGACAAAAGAGCAAATCGAGGTACGTAAATATCCAACTATCGCTATCCAATTGGACGATCAGCCCTCCTTTTATGCCCTTAATGAACTCAGTATCCGGTCTTCCATCACCAAAACGTTCATCATGGATATTTTCATTGATCAACTCCATTTTGAAACTTTTCGCGGGGACGGGATCATCATTGCGACTCCGACTGGAAGCACCGCCTATAATAAATCGGTCAATGGGGCCGTTGTCGATCCTCTCCTCCCTTGCTTTCAAGTGAGTGAACTTGCTTCCGTCAATAATAATACCTATCGGACCCTAGGTTCCTCATTTATTTTAAGCGGTGATAAGACGTTGACCGTCCACCTTGAAGAAAACGGACCAAGCTATCCGATCATCGGAATGGACAATGAAGCACTAAGCATCAATCATGTCGAAAAGGTAAAGGTCCGGTTAAGCGGTAAAGTCATCAAGACCGTTAAGCTAAAAGACAATTCCTTTTGGGAAAAGGTTAAAAGAACCTTTCTTTGAACTAAAAAAGGTACCGGGTATGGTAACCGGTACCTTTATATATGATAAAAATCTTTCGTATTTTGATAAAGGATTTCATAGACATCCTCAATCGGCAATCCTTTAATCGAAGCAATCTGACGCACACTCTCATGCATCATGCCGGGATGGGTCCATTTCCCATTGAAAACCCCTTCAAACGGCCATGGTCCATCCGTTTCAATCATCATCAGCTTAAGTGGGTATGCAAAAACTAATTCCTGTATTTCCCTCTCATAACAAACATCAGGTGTAATCGAAATACGGTAGCCCTTTTCGGCCATTCTTTCGACTGTCCGGATATCGCCTTTAAACCAATGAAAGTGTGCCTTTGTGATTTGATGCTTATCCAAAAGGTCGCAAACGATGGGTGCATCGTCATGTACGGCATGAAGGATAACCGGCTTTTCAACCTCTTTAGCTAAGGTCAGGAACCTCTCCAGTATCACTATATACGCTGAGTTATCAATATCGGGATTTTCCTGCCTTAAGTAATAGGGCAGCCCAACCTCACCTATGGCAACCATATCTTGACGATGTTCCCGCATCCAGTTCAAAAGTTCGTTCACTTCTTCATCGCTTGGGAGGGGCTGCTCTGGATGAAAACCAAAGGCAGGCTTTATTCGTGAATCCTTCAGTGAGAGCTGATAATTGTTAATCGAAGAGGCCAAATTCATGGAAACAGACAGCAAGGATTCCATATGAACCTTTTCCATGTCAGTCAGAATCTGCTTCCGCTTAACAACATCATACCGGTCCAAATGGATATGACTGTCGATGATCCTCAAGTTTAATCGCCTCCCTTAAGTAGAAAAAGTTGGTTTCAGTGCTGCATATAAGTCTCTCTTCAAATGAAAAAACTCATCACTAAGAAGCTGTTCTTCACTTCTTGGCCTTGGAAATGGAATTTCCACTTCTTTGATGACAGCAGCCGGTTTTGCTGATAACACATAAATCCTATCTGAAAGGAAAACCGCTTCATCTATGCTATGCGTAACAAAAAGCACCGACCTCCGATTTTCTTCCCAAACCGACAACAGCCATTTTTGCATTTGCAATCTTGTCAGTTCATCCAAGGCAGAAAAGGGTTCGTCCAAGCACATCAAGTCCTGTGGACTTAAGATACTCCGGATGAATGCGGCCCTTTGCTTCATGCCACCAGATAATTCATGCGGATATGCTTTCTCGTACTCTTCTAATCCAGCTTTCATCAAAAGGGCTTTTGCCTTTTCTTTATCTCTGACCCCAGCAAGTTCACTTCCAAGCAAAACATTTTCCAATACCGTCCTCCAAGGTAAAAGGGAAGGCTGCTGAGGCATATAGCTGATATGGCCCTTTAAGCCATTTATCTTTTTACCATCCAGTGAAATGATGCCATGATCCGGCTTCAAAATGCCGCCGATCAAGTGGAACAATGTACTTTTACCGCTGCCTGATGGCCCAAGGATCGTGACAAATTCTCCTTCATCCACATGGAAATTCATCTTCTCCAATATATTCTGTTTATCATCGAAAGAATAGGAGACGTCTTTAATTTCCAGCTTCATCCTTTTCGCCCTCCTTTCTCTTCCAAGAAACTAAGTATTTCTCCAGGATGGTGATGATTCCAAAAAAGATCAGGCTCATTCCCATGATGATGAAAATGGCAACAAACACCCGATCTGTCCTGAACGCAGAGGAAGCGAGAGTCATATAAACACCAATCCCCGATTTTGCTCCAAGCCATTCCGAAATAACTGCACCCATTACACTATAGGTGGCTGAAATTTTCAGGCCGGAGAAAATGAACGGAATCGAGTGAGGAAGTTCCAGCTTCCAAAATAACTGGTTTTTTCCCGCTCCCATCATCTTGAAATAATGCTTAAGTTCGTATGGTGTCTGGCGAAAACCGTCCAATGATGCAACTGCCACCGGAAAAAAACATACAAGCGAAATCACTATTAACTTAGGCAGCATGCCAAAGCCAAACCAGATCACCAAGAGCGGCGCCAAAACAATGATGGGTATATTTTGTGATAGTATGAGCAGAGGATAAACCGCGTCCTTCACACCGGGAAATAGGTGTAAAATTGCCGCGATCAATAAGCCGATGCAGCTTCCAATAAAAAAACCCGACAACGCAAGCTCGGTTGTGGATATAAGGTGTCCGTAAAGATTGCGGGACGACTCAATTCCTTCAATGAAAATGGCCGATGGAGCGGGAAGCAGCCATTCTTCGACTTTCAATAAGACTGTCACTGACTCCCATACTATCAGCAACAATAATAAAAGAAAGAAGGGAGCCCCCTTCTTCCAAATTCCCCTTCCGATCATGCGCGATATTTCTCCGTTAACGTATCCATCGTAATCCCGCTTGGCTGATATAATATTTTCACTTGGGAAATGACATTCGGCGATCCTATTTCAATCATTCTTACATTCATTTTTTCTATCACGGCAAAAAGTTCGGAAAGCTCACCCTCCATTGTCGTTTCTAGCGGGTGAACCTCATACTTGACACCTGATTCTTCAATGATCTTGATTGCTTCATCGACCATAGGGATGACATTTTCCCCTTTAGGAATAATCTGAATACTAATTAATGAGTTGGCCATTGTATTTCCTCCTATTTTGGTAAAAATTCATTGGTAAATGCCTTTTCAGGATCGAAATCACCTTCAAGAAGCTTATTTTCAGTCATCCATTCACTGTAATTCTTCCAAATTTCAAGCTTTTGTTCACCCCATCGCGGAGCATCATCCTGATACTTGTCTGCAAGCCACTCCTGGCTTTTCTTCACTAGTTTTGCATCAAGATCCGGTGCAGACTTAATTAACATGTCCGCTGCATCGTCAGGATTCTTAATCGCAAACTGGTACCCTTTCGAAGCTGCTTGAACGAATGCTTTAACAGTCTCCGGATCTTCTTTTATCATCTTTTCATTCGTAGTTAATACAGGCGTATAGTAATCAAGCTTATCAGAGTATTCGGTTAAGTAAACCATATTAAGCTTTTCATTTCGCAATTCAGCCTCAATGCCTGTCCATCCATAATAAATCCAGGCAAAATCTATATCCCTTTTAACCGAAGTGAAAAAATCCGTGTCTCCTGTATTGACTATATCCACTTTATTTACATCCGCATTTTCTTTTTTCATGAGTGAATCAATGATGGCCTTTTCAACCGGAGACCCCCAGCCGCCATACGTTTTCCCTTCAAAATCCTTGGGAGTTTTAATGTTCTTTGCCTCAGGGGAAGCGAATCCCGAGGTATTATGCTGAATGACGGCAGCTACCGAAACAATCGGCACGCCCTGCACGCGGGCCTGCGTTATGCCCTCCTGGTAACTCACGCCAAATTCAGATTTCCCTGAAGCGACAAGCTTATCAGCTCCGGCTTCACCTGGCATGATAATTTCCACATCAAGACCTTGTTCTTTAAAATAACCTTTTTCCTTGGCTACATACAATCCTGTATGGTTTGTATTCGGTGTCCAATCGAGCACGACCGATACTTTTTTTAATTTTTCATTTCCTTCATTTTTAGATGCTTCTTCTTTTTCATTAGTTCCGCCTGCACCGCATCCAGCCAAAAGGAACAACGAAGTTAACAGTGGCAAGAATTTATTCAAGTCATTATCCTCCTACACATCATATAAGTTCCATATGCCGGAACCATAATGGGGCTCCAGGGTTTATTCAAATACTGGATAAAAAAGCAAAAAACGCCCGAAGATGAATTCGGACGTTAACATACAAAACAGAAAATCAGTAATAATATGTTCCCTCCGCTGGCATCATCCAGATCAGGTTCAAAGAGTCAGCATCTAAAGGATGCAATCTCAGCCAGCATACTGGCCCCCCTACATTTCTCGCACATATGAACTTTTCTCTCTCATTATATCAATTCATGGGGAAAAAGGAATACTAATTTGCTTCTTCTCGCTAATTGGAAAGGTATTCCTTGCACTCTAGGATATCTAGCAAAACATCTTTTGGAATGAAAGCAATAAAATTCTGCCTCTTTTCATTCCAATCATTCTCGGCTGCAACGCTGACTGACACGTTCCAAATAGTCAATTCAAAGCTTGCATTCATATAATGAGCATTACATGTAGACATTTTTGTTTACCGGTTTTATAAACCGTTAATTTCATAAGTAAAAGGTGGATATGATCATGATAAAGATTAATCACAAATGGTTAGATGTCAGTCAAATCCAACCAGGAATAGCATCTGCTAAATCGCTTGAAATTGTCCATTTGCTGGCGGAAGATTCTAACGTCTTTGAATATCGGAACTTTGGAGAGTTTAATTTCGAGATACAACTGAGGAACCGAGTCATTGCGGCAGCTATTGCGTTGGATAAAAGTAATGTAGAATTTTCCACACTTGAGGAATCGGAAAGCAATAAACAATATTGGCGCCTTTCAAAGGATGGCACCTTTACCCTTCAGCCAGGGATTCTCCCTCATGCTGCACTCGTTGACATTTTCATAAATGGAAGGCTTTATGCTTTCGAATGCGGGACAGCAATAGTCGTCACTTTTTTAAAGGCCATTTTGGATTTAATCGGCCCGAGGAATTTCGACAACCTTTTTTCAAACCTAGTTTTATATGACTGGCACCCTCCACAAAATATGGCTCTCATCATTCATAAAGGAAGGGATTATTCACCAGGTGATTGTGTTTACTTCAAAAACCCTGAACACGACGAGTCAACTCCTGAATGGCAAGGTGAAAATGCCATATTATTAGGAAATAACCTCTTTTATGGCCACGGGATCGGGATTACCAGTGCACAGGGAATCATCACTGAATTAAATAGCAATAGAAAGCCATTCGCCACCATATCAGCATTCCTGACAGATCATATCATTTTCCTGGATAGTTCCTTCTATAGTCAATTCCAACTAAATATCCCCCGTGCAAAGCCTGATCACAGTCCTGTCAGCCTTTCCAATTGTATTGTTTCTGAAATAGGTTCGAATATTTACCTTTCATGACCCTGGCATTTCACTTATGCCGTAAAACTGCTTCATTAAAACTGGCATATCAAAAAATGCTTGGGGAGAAATCTCCCAAGCATTTTTTGTTATTCACGCACCAATATTCCTTTTGCCTTTGAACCTGCGGGCACTTGCCTGACCCCATTTCGTTATGGATAATGTATAAACAGCCAAGGCTGACCATATGAACAAAAAGGCTAAAAGATGTGCTTTAGTAAAACTTTCATGATAGACGAATACCCCGATCAATAAAGATAAGGTCGGAGCGATATACTGAAAAATGCCAAGCATCGATAACGGGATCTTCTCCGCCCCTTTCGCAAAATATAAAAGAGGCAATGCCGTGACAATCCCGCCGCCCACCAACAGCAGGCTTGTGCTTCCCTCTGTAAAGAATTGCATTTCTGACCTGTTCATCAAGTATATCAGGTAACCCAGAGCAAGAGGCGTTACCATCATCGTTTCGAGCGTCAGCCCGATCGCCGATTCGGCCTTGATCATTTTTTTTGCCAGACCGTATAATCCGAACGTCATGGCCAAAACAAGAGAGATCCACGGGATCGTGCCAAAATGAATGCCAAGGATCAAGACTCCGATTCCTGCAAGCAGGAATGAAATGATTTGGGCCCTGCTCAATTTTTCTTTTAAAACTATCACTCCCAATAGTACACTGACTAGCGGATTGATATAATATCCAAGGCTCGTGTCGAGGATCCGTCCTGAGTTAACGGCCCAGATGAACACTCCCCAATTAGCTGTAACAAGCAGTGACGCCATTAGTAATGCCGCAAAGAGTTTGGGATTTCCCAATATGTTTTTGACATAAACAAGAAACGCTTGCCATTTTTTCATGAACATCAATAAAACCAGCATGAACACGAAAGACCATAATACCCTCTGAGCTAAAATTTCTGTTGCACCGACTCCCTGAAGGAACTTCCAGTAAATCGGCACGACTCCCCACATCATGTAAGAAAGGGCTGCATAGATCGCCCCTTCTTTTTGTTCATCCACTTTCATAACAAGCCTTCTTTCCATTTACATTCCTTTATCTAATTCCATCTAACAATTTTGTATTCGCATTTCTTTTTTTGCAACTGTTATTTTTTATCATACATGATTTTGTCATCGATGACCGTCATGACCGCCTCAGCTTTTAGGAGATCTTCCGGCGCAACAGCAAAAACATCCAGATTAAACACGGTAAAATCGGCATCGTACCCTTCAATGATCACACCGCGACGTTTTTCCTGGCCGATTGCTGCAGCACTCCCTTTTGTATACAGTGCGAAAGCCTCGTATACGGAAAGCCTTTCGCCCAAGCCATATACGGTCCGGTCCTCACTGTTGATTTTCATCCTTGTGACAGCTGCATGAATGCCCAAAATTGGATTTAATGGTTCAATGGGTGCATCCGACCCTCCCGCACAAATGATGCCCAACTTCAAATAGGTTTTCCAAGCATAGGAGGATTCCAATAGATCGGCTGGAACCTTTTCTTCCACCCACGGGAAATCGGACGGGACGAAACCCGGTTGGATATCAAAGATTACCGGCAGCTTTGCCGCCCGCTCCAACAGCTCCGGCCGGACAATCTGCGCATGGATGAGCCGGTCCCTCTGCCCCTTTTTCGGGGGGAGGGCTTCTATTGCATTCAAGACGTATTCAAAAGCGAGATCGCCAATCGCATGGACAGCAATCGGCATTCCGGCATCCCTTGCTTTTTTCACCCATTCCTGAAGCTCGTTTTCAGTGAATATCGCGACTCCATTCGTATCCTCTTGATCTACATAAGGCTCGCTCAACAGGGCTGTGCGTCCGCCCAAGGAGCCGTCGGTAAATATCTTCATGCTGTCGAATTTGATATATCGCGTACCTTTCTGATAGCCGCCGCCTGCTGCCAGCATTTCTTCAAACGCTTCGTGATGGACGAGCAAATTGGCGCGGAAGGCCATTTCCCGGTCCTCGATTACCGATTTAAACGCCTGATATGTCGGCATGAAGCCATTGTAATAATGGAGGTCCTCTGTATGTCCGCCAGTCAAACCTAGCTTATATGCGTCTTCTATGGCCTCTGTGAGCGCGTTTTCGATATACTCTTGATCAATGCCGGGAAGACTGTCTAAAATAAGGCTCTGCGCCTGACTTTCTTTAAATAAACCATTCAAACGTCCGTCAGGATAACGGCAGATCACCCCGCCTGAAGGTTCTTTTATATCTTCTTTAATATCCGCTTCCAAAAGGGCGCGGGAATTGACCACCAAGGCATGACGGCAGATCCTTTTCAATACGATGGGATGTTCTGTCGATATCGCGTCAAGCTCATCCCGTAATATCAATTCAGGACTTGGCCATTCATTTTCATTCCACCCTTCGGCAACAATCCACTTTCCAGCCGGGGTTTTTGAGCACTTTTCCTTCAAGGATTTCAAGATGGACTCCCTGCTATCCATCAAAGAGAGGTCTAAACGTAGCAGCCTTTCACCATGCCCGACCAAATGAAGGTGACTATCCACTAACCCCGGCAGCATCGTTTGTCCATTTAAGTCGATTTCCCTGGAAATATTGCCGGCATATTCATTTTTCAAATAGTCCAGGCTGCCAGTATCAACAATTACCCCCTTTTCAGTGAAGACTGCCTCTACTTGATCGTATTCTTTAATCATCGTATAAATCGACCCATTGAACCATAACGTTCCCATTCCGGCTTTACACTCCTTATTAAATGATTGTTACTGTGCAGATATGCAGTAAGTGTACCATCTCATATCATGAATTCCCATATTTATGCTTTTATCCAAACACCTGTTAATAAAAAAACGCCAGCCGTGGGGGCTGACGGTAATGCTATCAATCAATTGTTAAGGAGTGCTTCTTCCCTTTTGCGTAAATCCACTCGTTTGATTTTACCTGATGTCGTTTTGGGCAGCTCTTCTAAAAATTCGATTTTCCTTGGATATTTATATGGGGCAGTCAATTCTTTCACGTGCGATTGGAGCGTCTGGATCAAGCCTTGGCTGTTCGGATCGATATCCTCCATCAGAACTACATATGCCTTGACCACATTTCCCCTTATTTCATCAGGGCTTGCGATAACGGCACACTCTTTAACAAATGGATGCTTAACGAGTGCATCTTCCACTTCAAACGGTCCAATCGTATATCCCGAGCTGATGATGATATCATCAGAACGACCCTCAAACCAGAAATAACCATCTTCATCCTTTTTCGCTTGGTCGCCGGTGATATAATAGTCCCCGCGGAATTGCTGCGATGTCCGCTCGGGATCTTTAAAATATTCTTTAAAGAGAGCAGGTGTATCTACATGTACGGCAATATCCCCCACTATGCCAGGAGAACAAGGTTTACCGGAATCATCAATGATTTCCACATGGTTGCCCGGAGTCGGTTTGCCCATGGAGCCCAATTTAATTTCCATGCCTTTCGTTACACCTACCAGCAGGGTATTTTCGGTCTGACCATATCCATCACGCACTTCAATATTGAAATGGTTTTTAAAGACCTCGAACACTTTTTGATTTAAAGGCTCTCCCGCTGATACAGCACTATGAAGATGGGATAAATCATAGTCATCAAGGTTATCTGCCTTTGCCATCAATCGATACTCGGTCGGTGTGCAGCATAATGCATTCACTTTGTAGTCCTGAAGCAGCTGAAGATATTTTTTCGCCTCGAACTTCCCATGATAGGCAAGACCGGCCGCTCCCGTTCCCAGAACCGCCAGGAAAGGACTCCAGATCCACTTTTGCCACCCTGGGCCTGCAGTTGCCCAAACCACATCCGTTTCGCTGATGCCGAGCCAGTTTGCTGCAGACGTTTTCAAATGTGCATAAGCCCATCCATGTGTATGGACGACCCCTTTTGGATTTCCTGTCGTTCCGGAAGTATACGATAAGAACGCCATATCCTCACTCTTCGTGTCGGCCATAGTCAGCTGATCTGATTCCTCATCGGCAAGCTCATTCAAATCCAGCCAATTTTCGATTCGTTTTCCGATTGAAAATTTCAGGAGGCTTTCCGCCCCTTCTATTTCATTCAATTCATGAGTATATTCATGATAACTGATGATTCCTTTGACATCACCATGGTTGACTCGATACTGCAAGTCCTTCGCACGAAGCATTTCGGAACAAGGTATGACAATCATGCCAATTTTCAATGCGGCTAAATACACTTGATAAGCTTCCACCAAACGAGGGATTATGATAAGGACCGTATCACCTTTACCCAGTCCTTTTTTCTTGAAGGCATTTCCGATTTTATTTGCACTTTTTAATAAATTCTCATATGTAAGTTGTTTTTTATCCCCGGTTTCATTCTCCCAGAGGACGGCAACTTTTTCTGGATCTTTTGCAAAACTTTCCATTTCACTCACTAAGTTGTAATGTTCCGGAGCCAATAAGTCTTCACGCTTCATATTCTTCCCCTCCAATTATGAACTCTTAGTACCTACTCATTATACAAGATACTTCTCTAATATTTCTATTTATTTTTACAAATAAATAAAGAGAGCGGGTGTTAGAACCCGCCTCTCTTTAGACTGTAGTCAAATTCGATGAAAATCCAGTTTTCACTAAAAAAACCGTTACAGTTGATTTCAGAAACCCGCTCCCTTTCCGCCGACTGTCTGCCAAGCCTCATCAAAGCAAGCGTCTGTGGGGTCTCGGCTAGCCAGTTTTTCGGCAGGAGTGTCGCAAATTTCTTCAATCCAGTGAGTTTTCATTTTATATAAAACAGTAAAAAATCATGAAGTATTACTAAGGCTTGTTTAAAATAATGGTCCGCACTTTATTCGGCCGCTACGAATTTTGTCAACAAAATAAGAGAGCGGGTGTTAGTACCCGCTCTCTTTAGGTTGTAGTCAAATTCGATGAAAATCCAGTTTTCACTAAAAAAAAACCGTTACAGTTGATTTCAGAAACCCGCTCCCTTTCCGCCGACTGTCTGCCAAGCCTCATCAAAGCAAGCGTCTCTGGGGTCTCGGCTAGCCAGTTTTTCGGCAGGAGTGTCGCAAATTTCTTCAATCCAGTGAGTTTTCATTTTATATACAAAAGTAAAAAATCATGAAGTATTACTAAGTCTTGTTTAAAATAATGGTCCGCACTTTATTCGGCCGCTACGAATTTTGTCAACAAAATAAGAGAGCGGGTGTTAGTACCCGCTCTCTTTAGGTTGTAGTCAAATTCGATGAAAATCCAGTTTTCACTAAAAAAAACCGTTACAGTTGATTTCAGAAACCCGCTCCCTTTCCGCCGACTGTCTGCCAAGCCTCATCAAAGCAAGCGTCTCTGGGGTCTCAGCTAGCCAGTTTTTCGGCAGGAGTGTCGCAAATTTCTTCAATCCAGTGAGTTTTCATTTTATATAAAAAAGTAAAAAATCATGAGGTATTACTAGGTCTTGTTTAAAATAATGGTCCGCACTTTAATCGGCCGTCACGAATTTTGTCAACAAAAATAAAGAGAGCGGGTGTTAGAACCCGCTCTCTGTAGCCATGTTTATTAAATTATCTGTTGAATCCTCCGCCTAATTGTTGTTCAGCCATTTGAACAAGGCGTTTTGTGATTTCTCCACCAACTGAACCGTTAGCGCGAGATGTTGTGTCGGCACCAAGTTGTACGCCGAATTCTGTAGCGATTTCATATTTCATTTGTTGTAGAGCTTGTTCCACTCCAGGTACCAATAATTCGTTTGAGCTGTTGTTGTTTGCCATGTGTTTTTCACCTCCTTGTGATTATAGAGTGTGTTAAAACACATGGCTTCATTCGTTCAATTTCATTGGTAATTACAGGATATTAAAATAAGTCTTCCATCGCTTCTTCCTTATCGAAAGTCTGACCAGGTTTAACCGTTAATATTTCTGTTTCGGAGACCGCTTTTTCAATCAAGGATTCAAAGTCGACGAAGCTTTCATAGTAATTGACTTTTTCACGTTTCGGTTTCGTTTTTGGGCTTGCCGGCGTAAAGACCGTACAGCAATCCTCGTACGGCAGATTGGATATTTCAAAAGTATCAAGCTCTCTTGCAATTTTGATGATTTCTGTCTTATCCATGGTAATCAGCGGACGCAGGATCGGTGTATTCGTCACCTCATTGATGGCAAACATGCTGCTCATCGTCTGGCTCGCAACCTGTCCAAGGCTTTCACCGGTAATCAGTGCCATGGCTTCTTCCTTTTCACGGATTCGATCGGCGACCCGCATCATTAAACGCCTTGTTGTAGTCATTGAGTAGTTTTCCGGGATTTGTTTTTGAATCAATAATTGGATTTCCGTAAATGGAACGATATGCACTTTCATGCTTCCACTTATTTCTGCAAGCTTGCCTGCCAAATCAATGACCTTTTGACGTGAACGTTCGCTTGTGAACGGCGGGCTGTAAAAATGGATTGCTTCCACGTCCAATCCCCGTTTCATCGAAAGGAATCCCGCAACAGGGCTATCAATCCCGCCTGAAAGCATCAGCATCGCCTTCCCGCTTGAACCGAATGGAAGACCGCCTGCCCCCTGGATGATTTCACCTGTCAAATACACGGCTTCGCGTCTCACTTCCACTAGCAGGTTCAAATCAGGGTTCTTTACATCCACTTTTAAATCTTCTGTATTTCGAAGTAAATGCCCGCCAATTGCCCTGTTAATTTCATCGGTATTATATGGAAAATCCTTATCCGCGCGTTTTGTCGTGATTTTGAACGTGTTCACCTCTTCAAGAGTATGATTAAGATAATACAATGCTGCCGTTTTCATCACTTCAAGATCACGCTCTATTTTTATTGCAGGGCTTAATGACTGAATTCCAAAAATGCCTTTCAACCGCTCAATGACAGGCTTATGGTCCGCACCGTTCAGGAGAACGTACATCCGCTCCCGGTTGGCAGTAAGCACTACACCTTCTATATCTTTTAAACTCCAGCGGATATGTGCCTTCATTTTGTCTACAAAGCCTTTACGGTTTCTTTTTTTCGTGGAGATTTCTCCATAGCGGATAATTATATGATCAAATTTCATTTTGCAACCCTCATTATTTTTTCTAAATTAGCGACTATTTTCTGTATCGCCGCCAGAACATGCTTTGCTTCTTCCATTTCATTGCTATAGGTAGTACTGATTCGGATGACGCTTTCGGAACGGGCTGAATTATGGAACATCGCATCCACCGTTTTGCTTACCGTTCTTTTTTTCGAAGAACAGGCACTGGTCGTCGAAACATAAATTCCTTCCGATTCAAGTGCATGCAGCAATACCTCGGATTTAAGCCCCGGAACGGAAAAATTCATAATATGGGGTGCACCCTTTTCAGGACTGTTAACCATTACCCCGTCCATTTCCTTCAAGCCTTTATATAAATAAGTTTTGATTTGCTGCAGCTTATCATGATACAGCAATTGATTGTTCATACTAATACGCAAAGCCTTCGATAGGGCGACGATTCCCGCAACATTTTCGGTGCCGCTCCTGATTTTCGTTTCTTGATTGCCACCATGGAAAAGCGGATCGACCCGAACGCCTTCACGAACATAAAGGATGCCCGTCCCCTTCAAGCCGTGAACCTTGTGGCCGGAAATTGTACATAAATCCACATTGGCTTCACGCAATGATAACGAAACTTTGCCTGTTCCCTGTACATTATCGACATGAAAGAGCACGTTTGGGTATTGTTTTAACAATTTGCCAATTTCAGCAATCGGCTGTATCGAGCCAACTTCATTATTAACATGCATGACGGAAACCAAAATGGTATCTTCCCTCAATGCTTCCTTAAGATCCATTACATCAATTTGCCCAAATTCGTTAACGGGAAGATATGTGATCTCAAAGCCCATTTTCGTCAATGATTGGCATGCATCTTCTACAGAAGGATGTTCAATCGCTGTCGTGATTATGTGTTTGCCGCGATTTCCCTGAGAGTGGGCGGCCCCTTTGATGGCAAGATTATTTCCTTCCGTCCCCCCGGAAGTGAAATATATTTCCGAACTCTTCACCTTTAATAAATCAGCGATTTGCTTTCTTGCAGCGGAAAGCAGTTTTTCGGATTGCACCCCAAGTCCATGAAGCGAAGAGGGGTTTCCGAAATAGTCCGAAGCAACCTTCATGAATGATTCGATTACTTCGGGATATGGTTTTGTTGTTGCACTATTATCAAAATAAATCATGGGTTCACCTTCCATGTTTTTGTATCTATGATGGTCACTCTACTAAATATAAGTTTCAATGTTGCTGTTGCAACTTCTAATATTAACATAATTGAATTTGAAAGAGAATGTAAAACACTGGTCCACTGAATGATAGGAGACCTGCTTCTTTTTATTCCTGCAGAATGATTTAACTTCCCACCTAGTCGATTCAGGGTCCTGTAAAAGAAAAAAACCCGCCATGGCGGGTTTTTTAGGAAAGGACTTCTTCTATGTTCGCCCCGATTTTTTGTAAACTGCCTGGGTCGACCTTTTCTATGGCCGTGGCTGCCGTTTCCAATGCGGCTTGATATTCGTAGCTTCGGAATTTGGCCTCCGCCTCCCTAAGGCTCTCGGCAACCATATCGTGACTGCTTCGATAGCGATTTCCGAATTGGATCACCTTTTCGGCCAAATACATATGTTCGATCAATTCATTGGCTTTTTCGTGGACCCTATTCACCTGTTGAACCGCCTTTTCCAAATAAATATAAACAGAGGCCATGTCAAGCGGCTTTTCTTCAAGTTTCCCCTGAACGTCATCCATGCTTTCTTTGGCGTCCTGAAGCACCACTTTATACTCTTCTGGGAGACCTGGAATATTGCTTTTTGTAATTAAACGTCCAGTATCGACCATTTTGCGTTTCAATTCGGCCAATGCATCCCTGGCATCCATTTCATCTTTTCGTAAAGCCTGTAATTTAAGGGTAAAGTCTTTCTGATTTTCCTGTAATTCCTTCAACTGTGCCGCCAGCCCCTGCATCTCTTCACTGATAAGGGAGCTTGCCATCACATTATCCTCCATTTTCAAGACGAGCAATTGATGGCGTTTCGAAATCTGGGCAATCTGCTTTTCCATTTTCCGTTGTGCATCGAGCTCATTTTCCGTCAAATGATATGTGTGTTGAACATGTATGGTTTCAACTTTAAGTTTATCGTTTTCATATTCAAGGTCACTTAACGTTTTTCTGAGAACTTCATCATTTTTCAAGATATACTGTTTTGAAAGTACTTCTTTTTCCAAAAGGTCATACAGCACTTCAATGCTTTCGCGCATTTCCTTAATGCCCTTTTCCACGGCTTCCGTTTCGGCATTCTCCAATTGTGTTTTATATAGTTCCAGTTCTTCCTCAAGCCGTGATATTTCCTGCTCGAATTGGATATGGCTCAACAGATAACCTTGCCCTGACATCTCCTCATAACCATCCTTCAATTCATGAAGCTGGGAATGCAGCTCTGATTGGCTATCTACCAATAATTTTGGGAGCATTTCCATTTTAACTGACAGAAGCGCCAATTTTCCCTTAATGGATAGAACAAGCTCCCTCGCATTCAAATAATTGCCGTTCACCGTCTCTTCTTCATACTTCTGGAGGATTTGCACTACTTCATCCAAGGAATTTTCCAGCTTATCAGCCGCTTTCCCATAATTATGCCTGTGAGCAAGCAGGGATTTCTTCAATTGACGGTAGGATTCTTTGATATCCTCAATTTCCAATCGATTCTTTTCCTCACTGCCTACGAGTTCATTCAGTTCGTATAAGATCTTTTTGATCATTTCTTCGATTTCATTCAGCTTGACTGTAATTTTGTGCTGTACCTCTTTTGATCGGCTGAAACGGTATTTATCGACGAATTCCTCGGCATCGAATAAAAGCTCTTCGACTTCGGGCATATGATCCGTAATGATGGCGTCCCATTCAATGCGCCAGTTTTCGAACATTTCCTCTGTTTCACCTGTCATATTCAATTGTTTGACTTTAGAAAGCTCTTCCAGCACGGGGCGGTGCATGATGCTTATTTTCCAGGATTCCAGTCGATCGATTTCTTTAAAATATCTCTTTTTGAAAAAATAACCCCAAATGATGAAAATCAAAATTAATACAATTACGCCAATTATGTAATCCATGGTAAGCCCCCTGTTCTAGTCCTTACAGTCTTGCTCGTTTATATCAATTTTAAAAATGTTAAATTTAATGCTTTTATGATACCATGTTAGCAATAATTTTTGACGAGAAAAATGATTTTTTTGTAGAAAATTGCTACAAATACCTGTTTTTTGGGAGGGAAGAACCATGAAAGTTGACGGTCATGTGCACACTCCGTTTTGCCCACACGGCTCTACGGATAAATTCGATGAATATATTACGCGGGGAATCGAGCTAGGATTAAAGGAAATCTCATTTACGGAACATGCTCCATTGCCACGAAATTTTCAAGATCCTACGCCTGAAAAAGACAGCGGCATGGACGCTGCCCTGCTCCTGGATTACTTTCAAGAGCTCCGCGTACTGAAAGAACGCTATAAAGACAAAATCCTGATCAAAACAGGCCTCGAGGTTGACTTTATAGAGGGGTATGAAAATGAAACAAAAGCATTCCTCGACGAAATCGGAGAATTCCTTGATGATAGTATACTTTCCGTCCACTTCATCAAGCATCAAAACAGTTGGCATTGCATTGATTTCAGCGATAATGGGTTTGGTGAGATTGCCAATGAACTAGGTTCAGTGGATTCGGTTTATACCAAATATTACGATACACTGGAAAAATCAATAGAAGCTGATTTAGGCATATATAAACCAAAACGGATCGGGCACATTACGCTTGTCCATAAATTCCAGCATCGATATCCGCCGGCATCAAGTTTTGACGAGCGGGTTTACAAGGTTCTCGACATGATCAAGGATCAAAGATATGAACTAGATTATAACGGAGCCGGGCTTGTAAAGCCGCTATGCGGTGAGCCCTATCCTCCTGAACGATTTGCAAAACGTGCAATAGATCTCGGAATTCCGCTTATTTACGGTTCCGATGCCCATCAGGCTAAAGATTTGGGTCAGGGCCATCAGGCACTGATTGCAGGTTTTAAAGGGTAACTCATGTATACACTTCAGGCCGGCCGGCTAACAGTGGCTGTAAGTCTTCGGCAATGAAAAGGGTATCTTGCAGAAAACGTCCGACTTCATTGGCATAAATATTCGTGTAATAGGCTTCCTGCGGGAAGACATGAAGCACATCCATCGCATAATGGGTATGCAGGACAGGGGCCGTCAATAATCCCTTCAACTGCAGCATATACATGGGAACGGAGACCTGCTGGAAACTCCTGCTCTTGATTCCCTGTTCCAAAATATATTGAAAATAAGACTTTTCCTTAGTAAAATAAGTCGAATGAATTTCGCGGTTTAAATTGGAATCGAGTGAAGATTCCCCATATATGAACCGTGCAGCAAGGAAGTTTTCCCTCTGGAAAGCAAGAATATCCTTTACAAGATTCATCAAGCAATGCTGCGGGCCTTTAAGTTCGAGCAATGTCATGTTCTTATCAAGGACCAGGATATACTCTTCTAAATAGGAAATGAAACAGAATTCCAGCAACCCCTGTTTATTCTTGAAATAGTAGGCAATATTTGCAGCGTTCACTTTCGCTTTATTCGCAATATCCCGTATGGATGTAGCATGATAGCCTTTTAAATGAAATAAATGCAATGCGGCTTCCACAATGGCTTGTTTCGTTGGCGTCTGGCGATTCATTCAGGCAATCCCTCGCTTTCTTTGAGACAAGTCTTGTGGACTACTTCTTCACGGAAGAGCCTGAATCCTTTAGTAAGTTCTCGACAATTTCCCAACAATAAAGCATCATGATTAGATAGTGCTGTAAAAATATGCGGAAGACAGGTGAACGCTTTTGTTTAATGTCGAAATGTATCAAGGAAAAAAAGAAAAAAACTATGAACTGGTCCAAAAACAACTACTTGCATTAATCGAAGATGAAACGAACCAAATAGCCAATTTAAGCAATGCGGCAGCTTTACTTAATCTTTTTCTCGATGAGATTAACTGGGTAGGCTTTTATTTATATGAAGAAGGCCAATTAATTCTAGGACCCTTTCAAGGTCTTCCAGCCTGTGTCCGCATCCCAATGGGCAAGGGCGTATGCGGGACTTCAGCGGCAACTGAAAAAACCCTGCGCGTAGAGGATGTCCACCAATTCCCTGGACATATCGCCTGCGATGCGGCATCAAGATCTGAAATTGTCATACCGCTCATGAAGGATGGCAAATTGCTCGGTGTCCTCGATATCGACAGCCCGATAACGGACCGTTTTGACGAAATGGATCAGCAAGGACTGGAGAAGTTCGCTGAAATCCTTTCCAATCATCTATAATGGAAAAGGGAGCGGCAAACCTTGCCTGCTCCCTTTCCAATCATCTATAATGGAAAAGGGAGCGGCAAACCTTGCCTGCTCCCTTTTCCATTACAGGACCCGTTGTACATGTACCCGGTCCTTTCCTGAACTTTTCGCAATATAAAACCCCTCATCGGCCCTTTTGACATTTTTAGCGAAGAAACAGGATTGAGCCATCCCATGGCATAGGCACCCATGAAATGTCTCAAACCATCCATAATTTTTGGATTCATTATTTCATAATGCTTACAATGAAAAAAAACACTCTATAAATTGCATTTTTTTAATATTTTGTATTTTCCTGCTGTGATACTCTTTATCTATTCCTTAATAAATCATAACTGTCCTTGACTCATTGAGCAGAATATTATACAATACTCCTTGTGTAAAATATTGCAGCCTATGTGACAGCCTTTATGTTCTCATTTTGTTCCTCAATTCAGAGGTGTATCTCGTAACTCTCTGCTGCTAGGGCGAAGGTACATGAAAACAAAATGGTCATGATCGTACATTCACACGGTTTTTATTTTACCAAAATAAAAACATTTAAAGGAGGAGTCATCCTATGGCTCGTTATACTGGCCCAAGCTGGAAACTATCCCGTCGTTTAGGAATTTCCCTAACAGGTACTGGTAAAGAATTAGAAAAACGCCCTTATGCTCCAGGACAACATGGTCCTAACCAACGCAGAAAAATTTCTGAATACGGAATGCAACTGCAAGAGAAACAAAAACTTCGTCACATGTACGGAATCACTGAACGTCAATTCCGTTCAATGTTCGACCGCGCTGGCAAACTTAAAGGTGTTCATGGTGAAAACTTCATGATTCTTCTTGAATCACGTCTTGACAACCTAGTTTACCGTCTTGGTTTAGCTCGTACACGTCGTCAAGCACGTCAACTTGTTAACCACGGTCACATCACTGTAGACGGAAGCCGCGTAGACATTCCATCTTACAAAGTGTCTCTTGGACAAACAATCTCAGTTCGTGAAAAATCACGCAACTTCTCAATCATCAAAGAATCAGTTGAAGCAACTAACTTCGTTCCTGATTTCCTTACTTTCGATGCTGAGAAATTAGAAGGTACTTTCACTCGTTTACCAGAACGTTCTGAATTGCCTGCTGAAATTAACGAAGCTCTTATCGTTGAGTTCTACTCTCGTTAATAACTTCAAAAAACCTCATCCTTGGATGGGGTTTTTTTTGCACCTAAGCACCCTTGCATGACAAAGCCCGGCTGGGATTCAGCCGGGCTTTGAACAATCATTTCACTAATGTGTATTTCTTCTTGCCGCGACGAACGAGGATGAACTCCCCTTCAATCTTGGCAGCTTCCGTCACTACATATTGCAGATCAGTCACTTTCTCCCCATTAATGGAGATTGCCCCATTCTGAATATCTTCACGGGCTTGACGCTTTGATGGCGAAATTTTCGCTTCAACGATTAAATCGACCAAACCGATATCTTCTTTGCTCTCACGTTCGAAGCTAGGGACATCTTTAAAGCCCAATTTGATTTCCGCTGCACTTAAATTCTTCACCTCACCGCTGAATAGGGCGGCAGAGATTTTGATTGCTTGGTCAAGAGCTTCCTGACCATGAATCAAACGGGTCATTTCTTCCCCTAAAGCTTTTTGTGCTTTACGCAAATGCGGTTCGGACTGTACGGATTGCTCTAACTCTTCAATCGCATCACGAGATAGGAATGTGAAGAATTTCAGGTATTTCACGACATCAGCATCGGCTGTATTGATCCAGAATTGGTAAAATTCATACGGAGTCGTCTTTTCCGGGTCAAGCCAAATCGCTCCGCCTTCCGTCTTACCGAATTTCGTTCCATCCGCTTTCGTTACGAGCGGGATCGTCATACCGAATGCTTTAGCATTCTCATCATTGGATTTCCTGATCATTTCAAGACCGGTCGTAATGTTGCCCCATTGATCACTGCCGCCAATTTGCAATTTACAGTCGTAATTGCTGTATAAATGACCGAAATCAATTCCTTGTAAGATCGTGTACGCAAATTCAGTAAAGGAAATTCCCGTATCCAAGCGGGAAGCAACCGTATCTTTTGCCAGCATGTAGTTTATGCCGATGTATTTCCCGTAATCCCGCAAGAATGTAACCATATCGATTTTACCTATCCAGTCATAGTTATTGACCATGACCGCACCATTTTCACCGTCGAATTCAAAGATGTGGGATAGCTGCCCTTTTATGCAGTCTGCATTATAAAGCACTTTTTCCAGAGTTTGCAGCTGGCGTTCCTCTTTTTTACCGCTTGGATCACCAATAAGTCCAGTCGCACCGCCTACTAGCACAAGTGGACGATGTCCGTGCTGCTGGAAACGGCGCAATGTCAAGAATGGCAATAGATGTCCGATGTGCATACTATCCGCAGTTGGATCGACACCACAGTATAAAGAAATTTTCTCTTTTTCTAAAAGGGCCTTAAAACCCTCTTCATCCGTTTGTTGATAAATAATCCCTCTCCACTCGAGGTCTTTAAGCAATTCCATTAAATATTCCTCCTCCATCTTAGAAAAAACCCGCAAAAAGCACACAAAAACGCCCCTTCATAAAATATGAAGGGACGAATGAATTCGCGGTACCACCCAACTTGAGGACATAATATGCCCTCCGCTCAAGACGAATAACGGCCGTCAACCGTTTCCTGCTACTAATCATTTCACAGCAAATGCTCAAGGAAGTAATTCATCATACCATTTGTACCGATTTCCACTAACCACCGGCTCTCTGAAACAGGGATAGTCTGACTACTGGGTCCTATCATCGCGATCATTCAATCATTTTATTATTGTTAATAAACTTTTATCATACATAAGAATCATTGTCAACATCACCCTTACAGATTCTAGAAAAATAAGAAAGATGCCCTTTCCCCTACCTGTTATATGCTATAATATATGTGATTTCAGGGGGTATGATACGATGAATAATAATCAAAAAGATAGATTTCTAACAATCTGGAAGCAGCTGACCCGTTTTTTTCAAAATGAAAAAACACACAAAAACGCGCGGGTTACATACCAAGTCATTTGGAATTTAACGCTGATCCTCATAATTGTCGGGATTCTAGGATTCTCATTCGCCGGCGGCGTCGGGGCCGGCTATTTCGCTGCCCTCGTCAATGATGAGCCGGTACGCTCAAAAGAAGATTTAAAAAAAGACATTTACAATTATGAAGAGACCTCTGAAGTATACTTTGCTGATAACGTATACTTGGGCAAGCTTAAGAGTGACCTTGAGCGTGAAGAAGTGTCCATCGATAAAGTTTCCGAGCATCTAAAAAATGCAGTCATCGCTACAGAAGATGAGTATTTTTATGAGCATGACGGAGTTGTCCCGAAAGCCATCCTGCGTGCCGTTTACCAGGAATTTTCGAATGCAAGCGTCCAATCGGGAGGAAGTACATTAACACAGCAGCTCATTAAAAACCAGGTCCTCACCAACGAAGTATCATTTGAACGGAAAGCAAAAGAAATCCTTCTTGCGCTCCGGGTCGAAAAGTTCTTTGAAAAAGAAGAGATTTTGGAAACCTACTTAAACGTCTCCACTTTGGGACGAAACTCTTCAGGCCGTAACATCGCTGGTGTCGAGTCCGCCGCTGAAGGTATTTTTGGCGTGGAGGCCAAAGATCTGACACTGCCCCAATCAGCCTTTATCGCTGGATTGCCGCAAAGCCCTTTCGGTTATACACCATATACCCAGAAAGGAAAACTGAAAGAAAATCAAGAGCCCGGCATCAACCGGATGAAAACCGTTTTAAAGCGGATGTATAGTAACGGATACATAACAAAAGAAGAATATGATAAAGCAGTCGCATACGACATAACAAAAGACTTTATCGGTAAAACGGAGATGCCATCCGAGAAATATCCATGGCTCACCTATGAAATCGAAAAACGCTCCATCGAAATCCTATCTGTCAGTCTTGCAAAAGATGATGGATATGAAGAGAAAGATTTAAAGAATGATGACTTAAAAGATCAATATCTAGCACTTGCCGATCGTAAGCTGCGTCAAAACGGCTATCAGATCTACACGACAATCGATAAAAAGATTTATGACAAGATGCAGGAAGTAACGAAAAACTATCCGAATTACGGATACGATAAAACGGCACAAGTTGTCGATCCTGATACGAAAGAAATGAAAACGGTGAGTGAGCCCGTTGAAGCCGGGGCCATTCTTATCGAAAATAAAACAGGAAAAATCATCAGTTTCGTAGGCGGCCGTGATTTCAAGCGGGAACAGACGAATCATGCAACTGCATCACTGCGATCGAACGGATCAACGATGAAGCCGCTGCTCGTATATGGCCCAGGTATTGAGTTAGGAAAAATCTCACCTGGAAGCGTATCAGCCAACGTACCCATTTCCATTCCAGCAGGCAGCAAAGCGTGGCGTCCAGGAAACTATGGCGGCGGAAGCTATACGGGGGTAACGACAGCCCGTGAGGCACTTAAGAATTCCTATAATATCCCTGCAGCGCTCTTTTACATGAAAATAATCAACCAAAGGCCTGCTGCCTATTTGGAAAAAATGGGCTTTACAACTGTAACGAATGGGGATTACTCAAATCTTGCCATGTCATTGGGTGCCATGGACAGAGGTGTAACCGTTGAAGAGAACGTCAATGCATTTGGCACATTTGCCAATTCGGGGGAATTCGTCGATGCTTATATGATCGATAAAATCGTATCGAAAGATGGCGAGGTCATCTATGAACATAAAGCGAAACCAGTGGAAGTATTTTCTCCGCAAGCCGCTTACTTGACGCTTGATATGATGCGTGATGTCGTAAACAGCGGGACGGCCGCTTCGGTCAGAAACCGACTTGCTTTCTCAAGTGATTGGGCAGGTAAGACCGGAACTTCCCAAAACTATTGGGACGCTTGGTTCGTCGCAAGCAATCCAAATGTATCATTCGGTACATGGCTCGGATATGACACACCTAAATCCTTGCAAGGGACCTACAATGGTCTGGAATATAATAAACGTAATATGTATTATTGGGCAGATCTGATCAATGCCGCATACAAAGTCGATCCTAAACTCATCGACCCTGATAAGCGATTTGAAATGCCGGGCGGAATTGTCAACCGTTCCTTCTGTGGCGTTTCAGGACTGCTGCCTTCAAGTGCATGCCAAAAGGCAGGTCTTGTAAAATCAGATTTATTCATCGCCAAATATGCTCCATCCAGGGCGGATGATAGTTTCATAGATGGACAATATGTATCAGTCGGCAGCAAACGCTACGCAGCCCTTCCGCAAACGCCTGGCGAATTCACAAGCGGCGGGTTCATGTTGAATCCCGATTCCTTTGCAGATATCGGACTGAAATATGTCGTTGACCCGGGATCCGTGATTCCTGGAGGCGAAAAATCAGGAAATGTCGTCGGGGCGAAAGCGAAATTGAATGATAATGGCAAAGCACCAGATCCCCTATCCATAACGATCAGTAACGATAAGATTACATGGGGCCTGCATCATGAAGGAGATGTCGTCGGTTATCGTGTCTATAAGGACGGCAAAAAAGTGGCGAGCATCAATGCTGGTGGGAATCTTATTTACAAAGTCGGCTCAGGCGGTTCCTATTACGTAACGGCCGTAGACATAGTCGGTAAAGAATCAGCCCCTTCCCAACGTGTTGAAAGCGGCGCTAAAAAGACAGGTTCAAAAGAAGATTCCGCAAAAAATAAAGATGATCGCGGAAAAGATAAAGTAGCTAACGAAGATAAACAACCAGACTCAAAAGAAGAGAACGGTTCAGATAAAGATAAAGAAAAAGAACCAGAAAATGAAACAATTAAAGATAAAGAGCCAGCCCTAGACAAAGATCAAAACAAAGAAAATACTGATAAAGAAAATCAAGAGACCGACAAAGTTCAAGACACTGTCAATGATAAAGACACTGTCAATGATAAAGAGCAAGACACGGATAAAGCTGAAGAAGAGGAAGAATGACACTCTTTCTTGAACTAAAACAGGCTGTCGGGTTAGCCCGACAGCCTGTTTCCTTATAATCTCCCAAAAAGGCATCCATGAAAGTGACAATGGATGCCTTTTCCTTTTCAATAATCAGGTAGACTCAGTTTCTCAATCCTCCATCGATGATAAATCACCAGTTGGCAAATCAAGTTCCCAAGCTTTCAGGACACGGCGCATGATTTTACCGCTTCTTGTTTTAGGAAGTTTATCCCTGAATTCAATTTCACGAGGTGCCGCATGTGCTGCTAGACCATGCTTTACAAATGTACGAATTTCCTCAATCAACTCATCGTTTGCATCGTATCCGTCACGAAGGGCGATAAACGCTTTGATAATTTCCCCCCGAACCGGATCCGGCTTACCGATGACACCCGCTTCAGCTACGGCTGGATGCTCGACCAACTTGCTTTCCACTTCGAAAGGTCCGACTCTCTCCCCTGCCGTCATGATGACATCATCCACACGGCCTTGGAACCAGAAATAACCATCTTCATCCATATATGCGGAATCCCCGGACACATACCAATCACCTGGCATAAAGTAAGATTCATATTTCGCTTCATTCTTCCAGACGGTCTTCATCATCGAAGGCCAGCCTTTCTTGATGGCAAGGTTCCCCATTCTATGCGGCGGAAGCTCGTTGCCTTGATCATCCACTATCGCCGCCTTCACACCAGGAATCGGTTTACCCATCGAACCCGGTTTGATTTCCAGGCAAGGATAATTGCAGATGACCTGTGCCCCGGTCTCCGTCATCCACCATGTATCATGGATACGGTGATTGAATACCTTCATTCCCCAGCGCACCACTTCCGGATTCAACGGTTCACCGACACTTAAAATATGGCGGAGAGTGCTTAAATCGAACCGCTTAACGATTTCGTCACCTGCGCCCATCAGCATCCTGAAGGCCGTCGGGGCACTATACCATACCGTGACACCAAAGTCTTCCAAGGTCTTGTACCAAGATTCAGGCTTGAACCGCCCGCCTACAATGACATTCGAGGTGCCTGTCAGCCAAGGTCCAAAGATCCCGTAAGACGTCCCTGTCACCCATCCAGGGTCCGCTGTGCACCAATACACGTCCTCATCCTGCAAATCAAGGACCCATCTTGCTGTTTGATAATGCTGGATCATCGCATTATGAACGTGAAGCACTCCTTTTGGTTTGCCTGTGGAACCGGAGGTATAGTGAAGAATCAGACCGTCATTCCGATCCACCCATTCAATTTCGAAATTTTTATCGGCTTCTTTTAATTTTTTATTGAAGTGATGGTACTTTCCTTCTTCTTTTATATTTTCCCCCACCAAGAAAATATGCTTTAAATGGGGTAGCTCATCCACTGGGACGCGCGGCAAAAGTTCAGGTGTCGTCACGATCACACTTGCCTCACTATCTTCAAGACGATCCCTTATTGCGCCTTCCATGAAGGCTTCGAACAACGGCCCTACGACCGCTCCCGTTTTAATCGCGCCCAACAATGCAAAATAAAGCTCCGGGGAGCGAGGCATGAAGATGAAAACACGATCACCTTTTTCCACATTGGCAATGTTCTTGAACACATTGGCCGCCTGATTCGTATAATCTTTCATTTCCTTGAATGTATACTTTTCATTTCTTTTATCGTCTTTGTAATAAAGGGCTACTTTATTCTTTTTGTATGTTTCGGCATGGCGGTCAATGGCTTCATGTGCAAGATTCACTTTACCGGTTTCAGACCAGGAGAATTCCTTTTCCGTCTCAGACCAGTCAAACTTCTTGTATTTTTCATCATAATTCTTTAAATTAAAATTACCTTCCACTACTGGCAACGCTTTCACATTCATACGACAAACTCCCCCTTCATTCGGCTCTATATTTTTATTATAGTATAAGAAGACAATTTTCTCAATTTTTAAAATATTAAGCATTTCCATATTAGGGAAAATCCAGCTTGCTGAATTTTGAAAATTACAAGTATGTTATAGTTAAGGTAAATTCATGTTGATGGCTCGGAAAGAAGAAGCACTGTAACAAAAGATTCATATATGTGTTGAACTTTCTAAATTATGCCCCTTGTTTTTATGTATAATTTATTTAAGCTGTCCATTCGGTCAGTTTTTAAAAGCAACGCTTCTTATACTCCGGAATGCTAGAGTGTAAGATTACTACATAACAAGGGTGGTGAAAGAATGGAATATAATAAGACCTTTTATACTAAGGAACTGCAGACATTAAGCGGGACGCTCATCATCGAAGGGCCGTTGAACGGCGAAAAAATGTCCGCTTATGAGTTTCACGAAGACTTGGTCGCCTTTCGCCCTCCTGCTTTGCAGCATAAAGCGTTAATAGAGATTGCAGACTTGCCTGAGGGCAGGGTCTTTATCGCCCGTGAAAATGAAACGATCGTGGGTTATGTAACTTACTTATATCCCGATCCCTTGGAGCGCTGGTCGGAAATTAAGATGGAGGACTTGATTGAGCTTGGTGCAATCGAGGTCATCCCTAAATACCGGGGTGCCTCCGTCGGGAAGAACCTGATCCGCCTTTCCATGGAAGACGATTCGGTTGAAGACTTCATCATCATCACCACTGAATACTATTGGCATTGGGATTTGAAAGGGACAGGTCTGAATATTTGGGACTATCGCAAGGTCATGGAAAAAATGATGAGTGCGGGTGGCTTGGTCTACTTTGCAACAGATGATCCTGAAATCAGTTCCCACCCGGCCAACTGCCTGATGGCCCGTATTGGCAAAAGAGTCCCGCCGGAATCCATCCAGAAGTTCGACCAGTTGCGTTTTATGAATCGGTTTATGTATTAAAGAGGCGAGTAAGAGGAGGAAGGAAAATGATTGTAGAAACAATAATGAATGAGGATATTATCACCCTCACTCCAACGGATACAATCCATAGCGCTGTCATGATCATCAAAGAGAAGCGAATTCGCCATATACCCATTGTCGATGACAGCTATCAACTTGTGGGATTAGTCAGTGACCGTGATATTCGGGATGCAGCCCCTTCTATATTCCGTACCGCAGAATACAAAAATGATTTACAAAAACCATTATCAAGCATCATGAAAACGGAAATAATCACAGGGCACCCGCTGGATTTCGTGGAAGAAATCGGGGCTGTTTTTTGTGATAACAATATCAGCTGCCTTCCAATCGTAAAGGGAAGGAAGTTAGTGGGCATCATCACCGGTTCCGATTTACTTCATTCATACGTTGAGTTGACTGGAGTCAATCAGCCCGGTTCCCAAATCGAAATCAGAATCCCGGATAAGGCAGGTTCCCTTCATGATATTGCCCAAATATTCAAAAGGCGCAATTCGAATATCCTGAGCACCCTTGTTTATCCTGAAAAAAATGGAACCGATTATAAAATTCTTGTAATTCGTGTACAGACGATGAATCCATTTATGGTGGTGGAGGATTTGAAGAAAGAAGGCTATACCGTTTTATGGCCTAGCCTACCGGGGATTTCACATGAATGATACATCCCTTTTCGTCTATTCGGATGAACTCCTTACCTACAAATTCAACGATGAACATCCATTCAATCAAAAACGGCTTAAGCTCACGCTTGATTTATTAAAAAAACACCATGCCATCAATGATGATCAAATTATCAAGCCCAGAATGGCTACCGATGAAGAATTGGAACTGATCCATGATCACCATTATGTAAACGCTGTCAAGTTAGCAGGCCAGGGAAAGCTCCCCCCTGAAAAGGCAGTTAATTATGGGCTGGGAACAGAGGATACCCCTATCTTCCCCAAGATGCACGAAGCGAGTGCCTTGCTTGTAGGCGGTACCTTGACGGCTGTGGATGCCGTCATGACCGGTCAGTCCCTGCACGCACTTAATCTTGGCGGGGGCCTGCATCATGGTTTCCGCGGGAAAGCCTCAGGCTTTTGCATCTACAATGATAGTTCGGTCGCGATTAAATACCTGCAAAAAAAATATGGGGCACGTGTCTTGTATGTCGATACCGATGCACATCATGGTGACGGGGTCCAATGGTCATTTTATGATGATCCCGATGTATGCACCCTATCCATTCATGAAACGGGGCGCTACTTATTTCCCGGCACCGGCAATATTAACGAGCGGGGCCAGGGAAAAGGCTACGGCTATTCATTCAACATCCCGGTCGATGCGTTCACTGAAGATGAATCCTGGCTCGAATGCTATAGGGCTTCTTTTAAGGAGGTCATTGAATTCTTCAAACCGGATGTCATATTAACGCAAAACGGGGCCGATTCCCATTATTACGATCCGCTCACCCATTTATCTGCCACCATGAAGATTTATAGGGAAATACCAAAGTTGGCCCACGAAATGGCCCATAAGTTTTGCGAAGGACGGTGGATTGCAGTAGGCGGCGGCGGATATGATATATGGCGCGTCGTCCCGAGGGCTTGGGCGAGGGTCTGGCTTGAAATGACGAACAATGATATATCAGGTCCCCTACCAAAGGAATGGCTCGATTGCTGGCAGCCTGAGTCCCCTGTTACCCTGCCGGATGAATGGGATGACATGGAGGATATATACGAACCCATTCCGAGGAAGCCTGAAATTACCGAGAAGAATGCCCTGACGCTTGAAAAGGTCCTTTATCCCATCAGGTCTTCCAAGCAAACTTCGAAAAGCAATGAACAAAGTTAGCCAAAAGATCGTTGAAAAACGATCTTTTTTGTCCGGTTGAGAAACAAAAGAGAGTGCCCTCCGGGACACTCTCCAAACAAGTTTATTTCGTTGATTGACGGTTTTCAATCCGATGCGGAAGGATCACTTTTTCAAGACCTTCCTCCACTTGTTCTTTATTCATCAGCTTCGTAAGAAGCCTCATCGCAACCGCACCAATGTCATATAAAGGCTGAACGATCGTCGTGATTTGCGGACGCACCATCAATGTCAATCTCGTGTTATCGAAGCTGATCACCTCAAAGTCTTCCGGTACATTATACCCTTTGTCCTGTGCGGCATGGACAATTCCAAGAGCCATTTCATCAGCACCGGCGATGAATGCCGTCGGTCTGTCTTCAACTTCCAGGTACTTTTCAAAAGATTCAATTCCTGAATCGTATGTATAATCACCTTCAACAATATAACTTTCATCAAATGAAAGACCAGCTTCTTTCAACCCTCGTTTATAACCAGTCAATTTCATTTCATTAATCAGCGCGGAAGGGTTTCCGCTTACAAAAGCGATATGCTTGTGGCCTTTTTCAGCAAAGAATGTCACTGCGTCGAATGCCGCTGCCTCATAATCAATATTAACCGATGGAACTTGCCCGCTTTCATCCACCGAACCTGCCAGTACGATTGGAACCGGTGAATTCTTAAACTCTTTGACATGCTCATCAGAGATATTGCCGCCCATGAACACGATACCATCCACTTGTTTTCCAAGCATCGTATTCAGCAAATGGAATTCCTTATCTATATTCTCATCAGAACTGCTTAGAATGATATTGTATTTATACATCGTGGCTATATCTTCTATGCCCCGTGCCAATTCGGCAAAAAAGATGCTTGAGATATCCGGGATGATGACCCCGACTGTAGTCGTTTTCTTTGAGGCAAGTCCCCTTGCCACTGCATTGGGACGGTACCCTAACTTCTCAATCACATCGGAAACTTTCTTCCTTGTTGCAGGCTTTACATTTGGATTCCCGTTAACTACGCGGGAAACGGTGGCCATGGAAACATTCGCCTCACGCGCCACATCATAAATGGTTATATTATTCATTCATCCATTCCTCCATTTCTTTCATTTTCCCCATAAAAGACCCGAATTATTTCGAAAAAAAATCTTTTATGCGTTTTTCTCTATAAGGAAGATTATTTTAGGAACGATCTGCCTAACAAAAATGCAGTCCTACTCTCTTCTCAGTCAAATATTCAATACCCTATTCAAGTATAAAATTCACATAGATATCACTTTATGTATGACTCAATCTTCCGAACAGTTCTCATTCTTGTTATTTATCATACGATAGTAGAATCTTTCCTGCAATCCAATAGTGCTTATTTCGAAGCTTTTTCTGCAAAAACTAGTATTTTACCATTAAAAAAAGCCCTTGCCAAGTTGGTAAGGGCCGTAAGTAGATCATTTTAAAGACTTTCTTAGCTTATACAGTTACCCAGTTCAAACGTTTAATTTCATCGTAGAATTCATCAAATTGTTTGAAGTCCATTTGCTGTGCAGAATCCGATAAAGCAACGGAAGGATCTGGATGCACTTCAGCCATAACACCGTCAGCACCGATTGCAAGAGCCGCTTTAGCCGTAGGAAGCAGAAGATCGCGACGTCCAGTTGAATGCGTCACATCAACCATGACTGGTAAATGAGTTTCTTGTTTTAAAATCGGTACAGCAGAGATATCAAGTGTATTCCTTGTTGCTTTTTCGTAAGTACGGATACCGCGTTCACAAAGGATGATGTTGCCATTGCCCTGCGACATGATGTATTCCGCTGCATGAATGAACTCTTCAATCGTTGCAGCCAGTCCACGTTTTAAAAGAACTGGTTTATTTACAGCACCTGCAGCTTTTAGCAAGTCGAAGTTTTGCATGTTGCGCGCCCCGATTTGGATGACATCGATATGATCGATCGCCGCTTCAATATCGTTGGCACTCACGATTTCACTGATGACAGCCAAGCCGTATTCATCAGCAACACGTTTAAGTATTTGTAAACCTTCCAAACCAAGCCCTTGGAAGTCATATGGAGATGTACGTGGCTTAAATGCACCGCCGCGCATCAATTTCAGACCTTTAGCTTTAATGACTTCCGCCACCGCAGCTGTCTGTTCATAAGATTCAACCGCACATGGTCCGAAAACGAAGCTAGGGATCCCGTTACCTACCAATTCACCTTTAATGTCGATGATCGTGTCTTCAGCCTTTTGTTTTCTTGATACAAGAAGCGTTTTCTTCTGATCATCTTTTTGAAGCTCCAAGCCCAATTTAAAGATTTCTTTGAAAATATGTTTAATCGAACCAAGATCAAGCGGTCCTTGATTATTGGCTTCGATAAGATCCAGCATTGTTCTTTCACGGACCGGATCGTAACGGTTTACACCTTGTTTTTCTTTAACGCGACCAATTTCCTGTACAAGTTCAGCACGTTGATTAATAAGATGTAATAACTGAAGGTTCACATCATCCAGTTGATTACGAAGTCCATCAAGCTCTTTGTTGCTCATTACATATCCATCCCTTCGTTTTTTAAAATAGAAATCGGCTCAGCGGACTCAAACTAAAAAAATCCCATCTGGATCCTCGAACATCCACCCCGATTGTATTATCAATGAAAAATTTAGAATATTTCATGTATGATTAAATCAATTATAAATGAAGTGCCCATAAATGTCACGATATTTTTCTTTAATAATTAAACGCTTTTAAGCATTAAAGTTATGAATGCATAAAATCAGGTGTTTCATGCAGGAAAAACGATTTAGACTGAATATTGGAACAATCCGTTGTAGGAATTATATTGGAAATAGAACAAGAAAGCTATAATTTAATTGATATTTTATCTTAAAGAGCATTGGACCATGATCAAATCGTCTGCCACTTGAACAGGAAGGGCCTTTAAAGAAAAGGTTTCCCCTGGAGACCGTTTAAAATTCACATGGCCACCAAATGGAATAATAAAAGGCCGGACCCCTTACAAAAGGGATCCGGCCTTCATCATTCATTCAGTAATGGCCTTGCTCAATGAATCATATGTAATCCGCCAATGAGATTCATTCCAGGCAGGTTTTCCACTTTTAAAAAGGATGGCCTGAGGTGATTGATGTTTGACATCAAATGTTTCTGCCACATAATTAGATAGTGGACGAGCTTCCTGAACGGCTAAATAGGCCGTTTTAAGTTGTTCGTTCCCCAAGATGTACCTCTCATATTGTTCAAATGCTTCAGCACTGACCGGGCACGTTACACTATGCTTGAAAAGCAGGAATGTATCCTCTTTTAGAAGCTCATTGAATTGTTCTTCTGTTTCGATTTTGCTCATGACCATAAAACAGTCTCCTTTCCTTGTCCATATAAATTTTACCATCAAAAAGGCGATGAAGCCATCAAAGCACTTCACCGCCTTATTCTTCGTCCCTTTATGCCTCTTCATCCCCATTAAAGGGATCCAAGGAGTTTATTTCATTAGATTATTCTCTGTTTCATCAAATGCCTTTTTCGCTTCATCAAGTTTTAATTTTGCCGCATTCTTGTTTCCGCTTGTAGGATCTGCAGGATTATTTTCCGAGTCATTGCCGTTAGCAAAGTTCGTTTCGACGGATACGATAGGAGAATCGGAAGTTCCGGTTACATCTATATCCTTATTGCTGGAATTCGTCGTATCATCAGCCGCGTCGCCGTTTTCTTTTCCCGTTTTTAAGCTTTTCACTTTATTGACGATATTTGAAGATTTGTTGGAAACGATTTCCGTGACGGAGCTTGTTTTTTCTTTTGCAGTATCAGCAAGGAATGTTCCTTTTTCCATTGCCGTTTGTCTTAATCTTTCTGTTTTCTCTGAAATGTTTTTAGCTTGTTCATTGAAGTCATTCCTTAATTCCTTGCCTGTTTTCGGGGCCATGAACAAAGCTGTAGCTGCTCCGATCATCCCGCCGATCAAGGCGCCAATCATAAAGTCCTTCGAATTGATCGAGTCGCGTTCGTCCTCATAAGATTTCTGATAGTCGTTTGCCGCAAATTCTTTTTGAGTCATAATACATTCCCCTTTCAATTTTCAGTTCATTTTTTATTTAACTAGATTTTAAGATCTAGAACGTAAAAACCTTTTTTTAGGCAGGTTATCTGTTTCAAGCGCTTCCCTTTCTAACTCCGCCCTTTCGGTTGGGGTCGGGGCAGACTGTTTGCTTCTGGCCTTCCACTTGTCCCTTATCTCCATGGCTACATTGCTCCATTGTACAATTTGTGAGATTCGTTCTTGGTTATTATCAATCTCAGCCTGCACTTTATGGGAAACCTTTTGGATGGAAGAATTAAAGCTAGAGATGGATGTGCCAACATCCTTCACGGCATCCACCACCGTGTTCAGGTTTTCCGACTTTTGCTGCAAATCTTCAGCCAACGTATTCGTTTTATGTAATAACTGAGTAGTTTCGAGCGTTATGCCCTGCATTTGGCTCTCTAGTCCTGTCAGCGTCCGGGCCACACTGTCCAGGGTAGTTTGAAGTGATGTCAGTACCTTTGTTAGGAAAATAACAAGTACCAAAAAAGCTATCGCTGCAACAGCAGCACTTACGTATAAAATAATCTCCATTGGAACACCTCCGAAAAAAATCGACTTATTTAATGGCTGTTAGATATTAATTACCCCTTCCCTATTATTATAAACTTATTTATTTTTTCAATATACCCTATCAAACCCTAATCTGGAAATATTGTTGTCTGCATCCAGTTCCTCCGTGAAATTCATGGGTGACACTTATGGCAGGAAATCGGGTATGATAGAAAAGATAAGTCGAATTTAAACAATGGAGGTATTTTTTATGAAAGATCCCAGAATTGGTACATTGGCCAAAAACTTAATCAATTATTCCGTGAAGCTTCAAAAAGGTGAAAGAATCTTGATCGAAAACTTTGGATTGCAGCGTGAGCTTGTTAACGCACTTGTGGATGAAGCCTATGCAGCAGGTGGTTACCCATTCGTCCTTTTAAAGGATCACCAAGTGGATCGTGCCTTGCTGATGGGTGCCAAAGAAGAACAGTACAAGTTGATGGGTGAGTTTGAAGCAAACGTAATGAAACAGATGGATGCTTATATCGGGCTTCGTGCCGGGGATAATATCAATGAACAATCCGATGTCCCTTCAGAGAAGATGGCGATTCATGGACAGACAGTCGGTAAAGTACATAGAAATATCCGCGTGCCAAAAACAAAATGGGTCGTACTTCGCTACCCGACAAATTCAATGGCCCAATTAGCCAAAATGAGCACAGAAGCATTCGAAGACTTTTATTTCGAAGTCTGCAACCTCGACTATGGCAAAATGAGCGCAGCAATGGACAATCTTGTTGAATTGATGGATAAAACGGATAAGGTCCGCTTAACTGGGCCCGGTACGGACCTAACCTTCTCCATCAAAGACATTAAAGCCATCAAATGTGCGGGTGAGCTAAACATTCCTGACGGTGAAGTATATACGGCTCCGGTTAAAGATTCCATCAATGGAGTGATTTCGTATAATACTCCGTCCCCTTATCAGGGTTTTACTTTTGAAAACGTGAAGTTGACATTCAAGGATGGAAAAATCGTTGAAGCGGTTGCGAATGATACGGAACGCATCAACAAAATTTTTGATACTGATGAAGGCGCACGATATGTCGGTGAATTTGCAATTGGTGTAAATCCTTATATTCTACACCCGATGCAAGATATCCTCTTTGATGAAAAAATTGATGGAAGTTTTCATTTCACTCCCGGACAATGCTATGATGATGCCTTTAACGGAAACCATTCAGACATTCACTGGGACCTGGTCAATATCCAGCGGCCTGAATATGGCGGCGGGGAAATCCATTTTGATGACGTCTTGATACGTAAGGACGGACGCTTCGTTTTACCGGAACTGGAAAATTTAAATCCAGAAAATTTAAAATAACATAAACACCAATAAAAAAACGACCGACCCGCTACTAACGGATGGTCGTTTTTTTTATTTTACCTGCAGTGAATGCTCGTAGGCTGCCTGGAACTTTTGAATGTCCCCCGCACCCATGAATAACACGACACTGTTTTCATGATGTTGCAATATTGATGTTGTGTTCTCCGTAATCAGCTCGGCACCGGGAATCTTATCTTGAAGGTCTTCAATCGATAACTTCCCTTGATGTTCACGAGCAGATCCAAAAATTTCACATAAGTATACTTTGTCGGCCAAATTCAAGCTGTCGGCGAATTCATCCAGGAATGCCTGCGTTCTCGAGAAAGTATGTGGCTGGAATACCGCAACAACTTCACGCTCTGGATATTTCTGACGCGCCGAGTCGACAGTTGCAGAGATCTCGGTCGGATGGTGTGCATAATCATCAATGATGATCTGACTTCCGATTTCCTTTTCGGAGAACCGGCGTTTAACTCCGCCAAAAGTCCGCAACTGGGCTTTCACAGCTTCCGTATCCAAGTTTTCATATTTACAAAGTGCAATGACACCAAGTGCATTCAACACATTATGCTTTCCAAAAGTAGGAATAGTGAATGTATCATAGTAATTGTTCCTTACATGCACATCAAAAGTCGTGCCATCCGGAGTGACGGAAACATTTTTCGCTTGAAAATCATTTCCTTCTGCAAATCCGTAAAAAATAACCGGTACTTTCGCCTGAATATGTGGTAAATGCTCATCATCCCCGCACGCAATGATGCCTTTGTTGACTTGAAGGGCCATCGTTTGGAAAGCCTCGAACACGTCTTCGACATTGGCGTAATAATCAGGATGATCAAAATCGATATTCGTCATGATTGCATAATCCGGATAATAGGAAAGGAAATGACGGCGATATTCACATGCTTCGAATACGAAGTAATCAGAATTCACGATACCTTTACCCGTTCCATCCCCAATCAAGAAGGATGTCGGTTTAGCGCCCCCCATTACATGGGCAAGCAAACCGGTCGTCGATGTTTTACCATGCGCTCCCGTAACGGCCACGCTAATGAAGTTTTTCATGAAATCACCTAGGAAGCGGTGATAACGGATAATCGGCAAATCAAGTTCTTTTGCCTTCACGATTTCCGGATGACTATCCGGAAACGCATTTCCTGCAATGATGGTCATTCCAGGTTGAATATTTTCCTCGTTGAAAGGAAGGATTTTAATCCCGGCTTTTTCTAATGCCAATTGTGTAAAAAATTCTTTTTCGTAATCGGAACCCTGCACTTCAATATTCATATCATGCAGTATTTGTGCAAGAGCACTCATACCCGACCCTTTAATTCCCACAAAATGGTAAGCAGTCATAAAGCGAACCTCCACCAATCGTCTACCTGTATGACAGTATATGACGTCATCTTTTATTTGTTTTTCCATTACGAGACTTGTTAGTAACGCAATTTCTTAATAGGTTTTTCAAGCTCTTATCTTCAATCATTCATCAACAAAAAACTATTATATCACTTTTTTATTCATTCATCCATGTCAGGCAGATGCCAATTTATCAAATCATTGGTTTTTCCCTCAATTAAGGGGATAAAAAAGGGTTTTCACCCTTTCACATTATATTCAATTTCCTTTTATTAGGTTCTCTTAATTAACATGTAAAAATTCCAGTTCTTCTTCCGTAATCAATACATCCCTGGGCCTTGAGCCCCTGGATTCGGAAACGACTCCCCGTTGCTCCATCATTTCTATTAGACGCGATGCACGGTTATAACCGACACGGAAGCGCCTTTGGACACTCGATGCAGATGCCGCCTGCTGGCTCACGACAAATTCACAGGCCTCGAAAAACAGTTCATCCGCATCTTCCGTGACTTCGGCCCTGTTCAGCAAGTCTTCCTGTTCAAACAGGTATTTCGGCTGCTGCTCCAGTTTAACATGGTTTACGACTTGATCGATTTCTTCATCACTCACGAAAGTCCCTTGCAGGCGCACCGTTTTCGAAGAGCCGTTTTCAGCGAATAACATATCTCCTCTTCCCAATAATTTTTCTGCACCGCCGCTATCGATGATTGTACGGGAGTCGACTTGTGAAGAAACCGAAAAAGCGATCCTTGTCGGGATATTTGCCTTGATCAATCCAGTTATGACATCGACTGAAGGTCTTTGAGTGGCTACAATCAAATGGATGCCGCAGGCACGGGCCTTTTGCGCAATCCGGCAAATCGCTTCCTCTACATCAGCCGGGGACATCATCATTAGATCCGCAAGCTCATCGATGATCACTAGGATATAAGGCAGCTTGCTTGAATATTGACCGGCTTTTTCCGCTTGGTCATTAAAGCGGGTGATATCACGCACACCGGCATGTACAAACAATTCATAACGCCGTTCCATCTCCTCTACAGCCCATTTCAACGCAGCCGTAGCCGCTTTTACATCGGTTATGACTGGACTGACCAAATGCGGGATCCGGTTATATGGGGCGAGCTCGACCATTTTCGGATCGATCAACAGTAATTTCAATTCCTGCGGCGTCGCTTTATACAGCAAGCTGACCAGCATCGTGTTGATACATACACTTTTCCCCGATCCCGTTTGCCCGGCTATCAATCCATGCGGCATCTTTCTCAAATCCGTGATAATCGGCTGACCGGATATATCGAGTCCTAAAGCCACGGCAAGCGGTGATTCATGCTCTTGAAACTCAGTACTTTCCAAAACCTCACGCAAAAATACCGGTTTGCTTTTCCTGTTCGGAATCTCGATGCCAATTGTATGTTTACCCGGAATAGGCGCTTCCATCCGCATATCCTGAGCAGCAAGGCTTAATTTGATGTCATCCATCAGGTTCGTCACTTTATTCACCTTCACTCCCGGCTCCGGATGCACCTCGAAACGAGTTACTGCCGGTCCTTGAGTGACATTGACGACCTTTGCACGGACATTGAAATTTTTCAATGTCTCATCAAGTAATAAAGTCTGTTCCTCGAGCCACTCATCATCATGCACAGCATAAGTGGGAGGTGTCAGCAATTCGATATTCGGAAACACATAATATGGATTATCCTCTGCTTCCACGGAGCCAAAAACTGCCGGGGTATCGCCCTGGCCACTTTCTGCTGCCGCCTCTGTATAAACTGCTTCTTGATACCCATTTCCGGAAATGGTGGATTCCTGTTCCAAGAGCGGCTTAGTGACCGGGCTGGAACCAATATTGGATTCAACTGTATTTTCAGGCACGGCGGCGATTTCCGAACCAGCCTTAGTGTCCAAAAAGGTTGGTGTAATGACCGGAGTCCCCTCTTTCGGCATAACTCTGCCTTCCTCTTGTTTCCGTTCAGGAATGGCGGATGGTTTCGCTTGTCCTGTCTCCGTTTCAGCAGCATCATTCATTGGACGCTTATCAGGGGAAACTACTGCCCTTTCCGAATTAAGGCTTTTTTTTTCCGGCATCATTTTATTCATGAAGCTGTTTTTTTCCCGATCTTGCTTAAGCATCATCACATTAAATGGGATATGTTTTTTCGGACGTTTAGGCTGCACTTCAGGTATTGCCTCAGATGGATCTTCAGGCAGTGTCCCTTGACTAACGGATGGTTGATTTGATTGTGCAGCAACCTCCCCAGGAACCGATATAGCTTCAGGCGGGGTGTCGTCCGCCTGTTCCATGATGGATACAGCGACTTCGCGTCCAAAATCGACCTGGTCCTGTTCAATAGCCCCTTTTTCCACCGCAGGCTCAATTATGTCAGGCTCGCTTACTGCTTCTTCTGGCAGTGACTCAATGGAATTCCTACGAAAGAAAGCGGGTATCTCCGAATCTTCCCTTTTTTTTTCAGCTTGTTCCGGTATAAGAACGGATGGTTCTATCGTCATTTCCTCATGTGACACTTCTTTTGAGATTTCAGGGATCGATACCGGAATCTCGATATCGGGTCCTTCTTTTTTAAGGATGGGCATTTTGCTTTCTAATTCATATTCGACAATTTCTTCAGAAGGGACCGTTTTTTTTTCCGGACGACGGAACCCATAAATGGGTGAAGGGATTTCCGTTGGGCGGAAGGGAGTTTTTGACGGGACTATTTTTGAGGTTTCCTCCCGGTCGAAGCTTCTCCGTTTTGGTTCAGTATCCCTTACAGGCCTTCTCGTTGTTTCTTTGGACACATTCTTCCCCTGTTTGGGTTCATTTTCTTCCCTGTTTCTTTCCCTAGGCTTTCTTTTATTCTGCTCCCGGTCTGGAATGAGCGGAAACTTGAACTGTCCTTTTGGATATTGAAACAGGATTTTCGTATCCGGGTCTGGCGTCTGGGACATATTTTCCACTTTTTGATTGTAAACCTTTATTTCTTCTTTCTTTGACTTAGAAAGCTTTGAAAAATCCATTTTCTTTAATGTCTCTTCATCAAGCGGCTCATCTATAATAATTTCTTCGATTTCAATAATTTCCTCTGCTTGGAACCATTTTTTCATCTTATTTAGCCATTTCAAAACTATCACTCTTTCTACATCTGTAGTTATGTAACTAATTCTACCAGTTATTTTAAAAATATCGAGAAAATTTAAGCTGAATTGGGATTAGCATCTATTTTTTTTATCGCATTCCTGCTAACTTAACGTATTTCGCAGAGCTCCTACCCTATTAAACCCCTTCTGGAATGAGTTTAAACCTATCAATTGCGAAATAACATTAGCCCCTAGTCTACTATTTAAATAAAACACCGCTGTTAAATCGCGTTTACAAAGAGATTAAGTTTTCATGCAGCCTTTGAAGCAGACTGGCCAATTCATTGCAACATCCTTCATGAAACCGCCGACGGCATCCAAATACCTGCCGCAACCCATAAAACACCGTTCGTTAATACCGAACGGTGTTTTGTGGGTTTCTGCGTTTTTTTTGCAAACAAAGACCAAAGGTACTATTTCCATTCATAAAAACTGCATACAACCTGCGCCACTGATTTGGAAGCGATCAAAAGGGCATCCTCATCAATGTCGAATTTAGGATGGTGATTGAAATATGCCTTCTCCACCCCTTTCGGTTTACAGCCAATGTAAAAGAAGCAGCCAGGAATCTTTTCTGCATAATACGAAAAATCTTCCGAACCAGAGAAAACCGGAAATTCCACAACCTTCTTAATATCTTTGTCATCCATGCTTTCCAGGCTATTTTTCACGAATCCAGTCAGTTCAGGGTCATTATATAACGGAGGATAATCGGGAACATATGTAAGTTCGCACTGAACATCAAATTCCGTTTCTATCCCTTTAACGATCCGGTGGATTTCCTTATCGATCAGCTGTTGGGTCTCTGCTGTCATATAACGAACATCCCCTTCAATTTCTATACGATCTTTAATGACATTAAAGCTTCCTTTTCCATCGAAGGAGCCGATTGTGACTACACCCATATCAAAAGGGTTCAAGCGACGGCTGATTACGGTTTGTACGGCTGTCACGAAATGGGCGCCTGCCACAATGGTATCATTAGCCATATGCGGGGAGGATCCATGGCCGCCTACACCCTTTATCGCTAACTTGAAATAGGTCCGTCCAGCCATCGAATAGCCGCCGCGATACCCGACAACCCCTGCTGGATGAGAAGGAAATAAATGGATTCCAAAAACAGCATCCAGTTCATCCAAAAACCCTGATTCCATAATGCTTTTGGCTCCTCCGGGGGGTGTTTCTTCTGCATGTTGATGAATTATTTTGATCGTACCTGATAGGGAATCTTTCAGCTCATTGATGCAGTCTGCCAATACCAATAAATAAGCGGTATGCCCATCGTGTCCGCAGGCATGCATGACACCTTCATTTTTTGAACGGAATGGAACCTCCGCTTCTTCTGAAATCGGCAGTGCATCGAAATCGGCACGGAGACCTATCGTTTTCCCTGGTTTTCCGCCTTCGATCGTCACGATGATCCCTAATCCATTTCCTACATTCGTTTGAATCGATACATCTTTCCCCTTATAAAAATCAATGATATATTTTGCCGTTTTCTCTTCTTTGAAGGATAGCTCCGGATTCTCGTGTAAATGACGGCGGATTTGAACCATTTCCCCTTTACGGGCTTCAAGCATGTTCATTAATTTGCTTTTCACATTCACGATTATTCTCCCCCATTATTTCAAGTTGATTAGCATATTAGTAAGTTCCATGTTCGCTGCAAACCTTCTGTATGTAAAAAGCCAAATAAAAAAGGACAGAGAAGGGTTCCGTAAACTTACCGCTCCCTTCTCTGTCCTTTTACCTGAGAGTTTAACTCCATTTTGGTCATGGAGGTTTCCCCGTTGGTGGCACACTTCCTGCGCGCTCTCCAGAGTTGCGTCCAGCTGCGGTTCCATTTACCTGAGAGATTTGCTCCAAGGGATATTTTTGGAACTTGCTCCTTCGGTGGCTCAATGCTTTGCACTCTCCCACAACGTTCATCCGCTCGTTATATTGTTTTATTCCATATTTTCAAAATATTACAATTATATTATCACCGATTAAAAAATAAATATCAACTCTAAGGGTCATAAACTCTATTAAACTTTAAAAGGACCGCTGTCAGATGCTGACACGGTCCTTTTGTATTCAATATATTATTGTTCACGCTTTTTGTTTTTACCCATAATGAAGATGGGCTCCAACTCATTTTCTTCGTAAAGAAATGATAGAGCCGTTATTGGAACATGACCGCTGGCAAAGAAGCTCATCGCCATTTGCGCAAGAATATCATAGCCCGTATCATTCTTCACATCGGCAATGATGATGACGTCCTGATGGGGAATGGCCACAGCCATGGTTCCCTCGATCTTGTCCTTCATTTCCCGAAGCCATGATTCATTCAGGATCCTGCTGGCATCATAACCATCATTCGTGTTCAAAAAATAAAATGCATTACCTGCAACGATATCCGACTTCATTTCAGTGGAGAGGGAACGGGCATTAAAAAGGGCAATTTCACGGATCCTGTCACCCTGCCAATTTTCCCGTTGAATCATCTTTTCATCTATAAGACGGTAGGTTTTCCCTAAATCAAGGGCATAAAAAATCCGGGTTTCAGCCGTATGCTCATCGAATAAAAATGGATTTCCTTCTTCCGATTCCATTGGAAAGGAGGTCGAGCGGATGACTGGGAAAATGAATTTCTCCTTGCCTTCCATGCTATGTTCTCCCCCCATCACATTCAGGGCCTCTTCCACGTAATAGATAATTTCATCGATGGCCTTTTCCTGTACGTTTTCATAGTTAGCAAGTACAGGAGGCAACTCGATGGTGATACCCTTCCCGGTCTTCACATTTTCCACCCGTAACGTATCTTTCTTGCTATCGAATTTAAATGTGCGATTTTCATCTTTTAAACATTCCTTCAGGATATTTTTCAGCTTCGTGCTGTCCATTTTCATGACTGACCCTCCTCTTCATTGAAAAATCCCCAGCGAGAAGGGGATATTGATTATAGTGATTGTATGAATTCCTCAATTTGTTCTTGCGTTTTACGATCCTTGCTCACGAATCTGCCTAGCTCTTTACCATTATCATACGCGATGAAACTTGGTATACCGAATACATCATTAGCCGCACACACATCGATGAATTCATCACGGTCCACATGAATGAATGTAAAGTCAGGAAATTTCGTTTCAATCTCCGGCATTATCGGTTCGATTACACGGCAATCCCCACACCATGTCGCCGAAAAAAGAAAGATATGTTTGCCTTCATTTTTCAATGCATCATATTGCTCAACGGTTTGTAAATTTTCCATTTGAATATTCCTCCTGCTCTAAATGACACCTTAGTTTTTATAATCCCATCATACCAGACTCTCCAGAAATCAACCATTAATACGGATCGGTTGAAAGGCAGGGGTCAGCTTATTACTGGGGCACGGATGAAACGATTTCCATCATTTGTTTTGCATCGGTTTTTAATTGGTCTTTATCCGTTTCGGTTGTCAGCTTCACCCCGCCGATTCCCACTGCAAGCTCATACTTTTCTTTCGGTATCTCTTTGATCGAGATAAAGCCGAATTTATCTTCAGTCTGAAAAGAATGCAGCATTACATTTTGATCATCTTGTTCCTTTATCGCCAAATATATCACGGAGCTGTCTTCTTTTTCATTTGGATTGTCAAATAATATATAAATCTTATCACCTTTTTGTAAAATCAAATTATTATCATGTTCTTCCACTACTTTAAAATCCTTTGGCAGATAGACCTGAATTAGCCCCGCCTCTTGATTGGGCTGTTTTTCATCGTCACGAAAAGCCACTTCAGCAGCCTTCATAGCCTTTTCGGTTTGTCTCTCGATACTTGAGCAGCCCACAATCAAACTGCTTATCAACAGAAAAACAAGGATATTCTTATTCGATAAAGCCATCGTCATTCCTCCAGCCGTCTCTTTTACTACCTTATGGATAATATTATCCTTATTTATGGAATTCATCCATTTTCTAAAAAACATGGTACAATGAAAGCAATTTTAATACCGAGGAGGAAAACAATGAAGTTAACCGTGTATCTTGCTGGGGAGATCCATTCAAATTGGAGAAGTGAGCTGAGAGATAAGTCCGCTGCACTGAAGCTTCCTTTAGAATTTGTAGGCCCGATGGAAAATCATGAACGCTCCGATAATATCGGTGAAGATATCCTCGGGGAACAGCCGAATCCCATCCTGAAGGATGCGGCCGCTTCCCAAATCAATAATTTGCGGACAGGCCTTTTGATGAAAAAAGCTGATCTTGTCGTCGCTCTGTTTGGCGAGAAATATAAACAGTGGAATACTGCCATGGACGCAAGCACCGCCATTTCCCTGGGTAAACCGCTTATTTTGATTCGTCCGGAATCCCATCATCATGCCTTAAAGGAATTATCGGAAAAGGCGAGTGTCACGGTAGAATCCGTTAACCAAGCCATGAAGGTGCTTTCTTATATTTTTGAAGAAGGGCTGTAAACCCCATTGTCCCTTAACTGTCCAGCTCAAGTATGAAAGACTGATCATTTATAAAGAAACGAATAAAAAGCTTGCAGGGCCTCCCCTGCAAGCGAAAAACGAATATTTTATCTTATCCCTTTTTAATGGGAATCCAAATTTCGGAGTAATAGTCAGGGTTTGAAGCGTCGTCATTCGCGTATACTTCCAATTCTGGAGTTCCGGCATGTTCATAACCGCTGGTAGGGAACCATTCGGAAAAAATTCGTTTCCAAGCTTGTTGGATGGCATCCGGCATAGGTCCGTGAACTTCGAATGCAACCCACTTGGAAGCCGGTATCGTAAGGGTTGAAAACTCTTCAGGCACTTTCCCGGCATACTCTGCACCTATCCAATAATCCATCGTTTCATTTTTTTCCACAGCCCGCTTATCGACACATACACCAATCAAGCCATCTATTTGGCCATTGTTCAACTTCGCTAACCTATCTCCTGTTCCATCCGAATTCACTTTCTCCCACAACTTTGGAATCCCGATCAAATTCTCTTCATTAACCAAAGAAAACTCTTGCTTGATTCCAATCAATTGAAAGGAATCCCTTTCAAGGATATTGTATTTCATCGGTTTTGCCCCTTTCAGAATCACCTGTATCACCAGGCGTTCATAGAATTTCAGCTTCCCCATATACTTTCGGGCTTCGCTTGGAGATACCCCATGCTGCCTTCGAAAAGCTTTTGAGAACGCCTCGGGGGTGTCATAGCCATACTTGTAGGCTAAATCAATGACCTTGCCATTTGTTGATGAAATCTCCTGGGCCGCTAAGGTCAGTCTTCGACGACGGATATAGTCACCAATGGTTATATCCGTTAAAATGGTGAATGTCCGTTGAAAATGAAAAGCTGAGGCATTCGCCTGCCTGGAAATACTCTCGATCGTCAGGTCCTCCAATAAGTGCTCCTCGATATATTCGATGGCCTTTTGGATTGATTCAACCCACCCCATTTCGCTCCCCCCTTGTCACTATACTAGCAAGGCCGCTCAATAAAATCCTGTCCGTTCCTGCTCTGTTTTGGCAGTGTTCGTTTCCATCATTCGAAACCCGCTTTTCCATGACAGTGATTCAAAAATCCTGCTTTTTCATTTTCAGCTTATACTCGTGTTGACCGGCTAGCATCCTCATGATATGAAGGAACATTTCCCCCCTGGTGATTCGCTCATTTGTAAATACGCCGATCGCTCCTTCCTTTTTGCTAATATTCTCTTGCCTTGTGAAGGCATCCATCACCGGGCCCAACTCTTCACCGTCCAGCAGCTTCTCAGCAACAATTCCCGGAACTGGGATTCTCGCTCCGGCAGCTACAAAGACCTCACCGTCCCTTGTTGCCATTGCACCCCAATTACACAGAAACAGGGCTTGTCCCATTTTCACGACACCGCCTTCAAGCCCGATACCCATTTCGGCATCACTGTGAATCAAGCAGTTCCGGGCACGTGTCATTGCCCCCTCCATCGTTTCCTCGTCTGAAAAAGGCTGTTCCGGGACCCCGCTCTCCACTTGAAGCGAAATGATTTCTGCATCTTCATATACACCAAGCACGGCACTTACTTTCGCCGGATTTTTACTGCCTACTGCTATTTTCAATATAATTTACCTTCCTTCTATGTAAAAAAAGCTGATGGAAAAGGATTCATGACAGCACCCCTTTCCATTTCAGCTTCCACTATCAACCGTTATTAATCAAGGTCTCGAATGTCGTTTTATCACAGGAACGAACCAATTTCCCAATCAGTTCACGTGCAGCGGCATAATCATCAATATGAATCATGGATGCATGTGTATGAATATAGCGGGAACAAATGCCAATCACCCCGCTTGGAATGCCTTCGTTTGCAATATGGACTTGCCCTGCATCCGTGCCGCCTTGGGAAACGAAATATTGATACGGAATCTCATTAGACTCGGCCGTATCGAGGATGAATTCCCTCATGCCGCGATGAGTGACCATCGAACGATCGAAAATGCGGAGCAGTGCCCCTTTTCCTAGCTGGCCAAATTCACTTTTACTGCCGGACATATCGTTCGCCGGACTTGCATCCAAAGCGAAGAAAAGATCCGGTTTGATCATATGAGCTGCAGTTTGCGCACCCCGTAATCCGACTTCCTCCTGGACGGTTGCCCCGGAATATAAGATATTCGGTAACGTTTCACCTTTTAAATCCTTTAACAATTCTATCGCAAGTCCGCAGCCGTAACGATTATCCCACGCTTTTGCGAGGATTTTCTTCTCATTGGCCATAGGAGTGAATGGACAAATCGGTACAATCTGCTGACCTGGCTTAATGCCGATTCTCTTCACATCTTCCTTATCATCCGCCCCGATATCAATCAGCATATTTTTGATATCCATTGGTTTTGAGCGTTGCGATTCATCAAGCAAATGGGGCGGAATCGAACCGATGACACCAATGACCGGACCGTTATCGGTTATGATCTCGACTCTCTGGGCCAATAGCACTTGACTCCACCAGCCTCCCAAGGTCTGAAAGCGTATCATTCCATTTTCTGTTACAGAAGTAACCATGAATCCCACTTCATCCATGTGTCCGGCAACTAGTACAGTCGGCCCATCCTCATCGCCTCTTTTTACGCCAAATATTCCGCCAAGGCGATCCTGGACGATTTCATCCGAATACTTTTCCAGCTCCCGCTTCATGAAACTCCGAACTGCATGTTCATTTCCCGAGGCTCCCGGTAATTCCGTCAATGTTTTAAAAAGCTCCAAAGTCTCATGATTCATTTTTCTACCCCTAACCTATGTATTGTTTCTTACTATTTTACAGAACTTAGCATCGTGATACACTAGAAAGTTCTAATTTATCAGTTAATGGGTAAAATTTCAAATTATTAGTCAAATAAAGCGTTCTTCTGTATACTGGAAGAAGCGATTTTAATAAATGCAATGGAGGAGAAATCAATGAATTGGAAAACGTTTTTACTAGGTACTGCAGCAGGTTTTGCTGCTGGATATGCGACAAAACAACTATTGGATCAATCAAGTAAACCTTCTCCCGATAGAGTCTTGGCCCAAGTGAAGGAAACAGTTAAAAAGGATGGAAATATATATGGCTCATGGATCTTGATGAAGCCGGAGAATTATACAAAAAATGACTTGGACTATGAAGTGTACAAAGGCGGGATCACCAGAAACACAGAGGGTAAACGCGAGCAATTCGAGTTTGTTGCAGATGCCTCAACAGGAACGATATTGGAGCTTAATGCGCAAAATGATTGAAACAACAACAGGAGGGCCGTCAAAATGACGTCCTCCTGTAGCTTTCCCTCTTATCGCTTCCGTTTCAATTCGGCTATTATCTCCTTACCCGTTACATCCCATTTGATGGCACAGTATTGGGCATCATGATAAAAGCTATACCAGGAACCATTTTCCAGTCCGGATTTCATCCACTTTTCCTTCGCCTCGATGGAAGTCATCGGATAATCGTCATAAGCGAGGACCCAGAGGACATTCGCATGCGCGTGCGTCGGCATGATATCTGCCATGTGAATCAATCTGTCACCACCATCCTCAATGATGATGATCGCATGTCCATCACTATGCCCCCCGGTATGGATCATTTTAATGCCGTCCGTAATTTCCTGCTCACCTTCAAAAGGACGTACAAGAGAAGCGACAGCCTCCCAGTTTTCTGCCCAATATGTACTTTTTGAACGAATATTCGGGTTTTTCATTTCCACCCATTCAGTTTGGGTCGTAATGATTTCTGCACGCTCGAAAACAGGCACCCAAGTTTCACCTTCACGTTTCGTCAAACCGCAGGCATGGTCGAAATGTAGATGGGTCATTAAAATGTAATCGATATCATTTGGCTGAATCCCAAGTCTGCCAAGATCTTCGACAAGATTGGATTCCTCCGTCACCCCAAAATTCCGTTTCTGCTTGTCATTCAGCTTTCCATTGCCAATACCGGAATCTATAAGAATGTTCAATCCATTGGCCTGCACCAAAATCGGATCCGTACGTAACTCGATTTGGTTATTTTCGTTAACAGGATACTTCTTGGCCCAAAGCGGTTTCGGTACAACACCGAACATCGCACCGCCATCCAAGTGAGTCACACCGCCATTCAACCATGTTAATTTAATTTTCCCTATTTGCATCGTTTCCATTTTACCCCTCCTCTTCCTTTAGTTTAACACCCACTTCCATATATTGAAATCGATAAAGATCAAGTCACCCTCCTGAATGAAATACACCGCCTTAACAAGAAAAAAACCAGATGCTGTGCACCTGGTTTTTGATCGATGATTATTGGAACATTGCTTCCAATCGGTATATCCGGTTGCCTTTACTCGAGAACTTTTCTTCATATTCAGTCATGATGTTGCCTTCAAAACTGCTATTGTGAAGATCAAGGCTTACATATTTCAAGAGCATGCCGTACTCGGAAATACTTTTCAAAGAAGATTCGAATAACCCTTGGTTATCCGTCTTGAAGTGAATCTCGCCTTTGTCTGGCAGGATGCCTTCATATACTTCGAGGAAGGTTTTGTATGTTAACCGACGTTTTGCATGACGTGATTTCGGCCATGGATCAGAGAAATTCAAGTAGACGCGGTCCACGTCACCTTTTGCAAAATAGTCCCCTAAGTTCGCTGCGTCAACATTCAACAGCCTTAAATTTGGAACATCCGCTTCAATCAGCAAGTCCAAAGCAGCTACAATGACGCTTCCATATACTTCAATTCCAATGAAATTCACATCAGGATGGGCTTTTGCCATTTCTGTGATGAAACGGCCTTTTCCCGTACCCACTTCAATATATAACGGATTATCGTTACCGAAAACTTCATGCCATTTACCTTTATGGCTCACTGGTTGCTGAATTACATATTGTGGAAAATCATTCAAACGGTCTTCAGCCCAAGGTTTATTTCTTAAACGCATGATGACACCCCTATTTATAATATAATCGTTCAAACCATAACACGAGTGCATGGATTCCCGCAAGTTGATTTTTTCAGGAAACACACACTGAACAAATAAAAAAACTGCCGGCCATCCAGGCGACAGTCTCTGTAGTTTTCATGTATAAAACTTTCAGCAAAACACACCATAAATAAGTGAAGGGCAGGCGACAACCACCTGGGAATCCCTTGAATCATATTTAAGAAAGGAGAGGTATTATATGCCGCTTTCCCATGAACATCAAATGTCACTATTGAAAGATATATTGACCAACCATCAAACAGACTGCTGCGGATCCGTTTCTGAATGTGAACAGGTTGAAAGGCTCGTCAAATCCTTAATGATCAATAGGGAAATTGACAGCAATGTGAAAACGATACTGACGGAGATTTACGAATACAGTCAAACAGGCATCGGTACCGCCGATTTAGATGCACATATTTCAACCCACCAAAACGACCTGTCCCAGTGGGTGGATGATATAGATCAATTCTGATCAGCCAACCATCAATAATGCTTCCAGCTTTTGCAGTAATTCATTTCTTTCCTCGTAACGCTTTCTACGATGATGCCATTGGATGGAAAGCACAAGTTGTGAAACCGTGTGCCATTTCATCCTCATCTCCAGGCCTGCGTCAAGCTTCTTGCCGTAACGGGCAAGCCATTGATTCCATTCTTCCCTTGGGACATAAGAATACAGGAGTATGCCGAGGTCAATGGCCGGATCGCCAATGACCGCTCCGTCCCAATCAATCAGGAACAATCCGTCGGTTTCGGTCATGAGCCAATTATTATGGTTCACATCACAATGACAGACGACTTTTTCGTCGCATTCAATCAACAGGAGATTATTCTGTAAAAAATGGATGGCCTGCTTGATAATCGGAATATCCGTAACATCCGAAGATAACCCGGTTTCTATGTCTGTAAGTATACTTTCAGGTCGTAAAGGGGATTTCCCAAGCCTTTTGAGCATGCTTAACAAAGGATCGGATTGATGAATTTTTTGAAGCAGCTTTGCGACTCTTATATTGTTCATTTCCTGCTGAGATAGCTCCCTGCCTTCCATCCAATGCTGGGCCGTAATTACATCCCCATTTTCCAGGCGTTTTGTCCACATTAACTTTGGAACAATGCCCTCAGCCGAAAGAACAGCTAAAAATGGCGATGAATTTCGTTTAAGGAAGAGCTTCTGCCCCTCTTTCTCGGCAATAAAGGCTTCTCCCGTAGCTCCTCCGGCAGGGGATATATCCCACTCCTGACCTAATAAATGTTCCAACTGGTTCACCTTCGATTTCCTCGCTTAATCATACAAATGTGGGTACGTTCACCTAGTGTATGTAATACCACTACTTTGAGTCCATGTTTTATAAAAAATCCGCCTGCTGGCGAAGCTGCATTTATACTTGCATCGGGATGATACCCGCAATTAAAAACATCCTCATTTAGAGAAATAAAAAAATAGCTATTGAGCAATTAAACAATAGCCATAAATTAAATTTTAGTTGAAAAACGGTTTCTTCGTCAAGTACTATAAAACGATTATACGCATAAAACAAAAACAAATAAATCATTTCATATTTTTGTATGGGTTATTACCCTTGAACATGACGCGGATTTTCTCTTTCAGAACCACTGCAGCTACTTCATGCGTACCAACCATTTCCCCATCAGACTGGATTTTTACTGACCCTTGATTCTTCATTTTTATCATTTTACCGTAAAAAGAATCAACATTTTTCATGCTTAGGTGACCGCCCCAAAAAACGGTGATGAAGACGGTCAATAATTTCAACAAAGTAATATCATGGACCGCAATCACGTTCAACCTGCCATCATCCAGCTTCGACATCGGTGAAATTTTCATCCCTCCGCCAAAGTAGGGCTGGTTCGCAATAACAATGAACCAAACCTTTTTCAAAAGATGCCGCTCACCATCAATGATCAATTCCATGCAGCTTGGCTTGTAAGTAAATATCTTTTTTATAAAAATGAACAGATAAATTAATTTACCCGCCCTGACAAAATTAAACCATTTTTTCAGAGCGGAATGTTCTGCTTCATCGGAAATTTCAGCATCAATGCCCATTCCCAGGCTGTTCACGAAATAACCCGCCTTGCCATTCGTCTGAAACCGTCCAATATCAATGGCACGGAAGGCATTATCCTGAAATAAAGAAAGAGCTTCTTCCACACTCTTAGTTTTTTGAATGCCCCTTACATAATCATTGCCGGATCCAGCCGCAATGGAGCCGATGATAGCGTGAGGGAAATCAATGGCGCCATTTAACATTTCATTAATCGTGCCATCTCCCCCGACAGCGATCACCCTGGTATCCTGATTCGTCCCTGATAGAATTTCCTTCGTCAATCTTAGCGCATGCCCCTTTTCACGAGTAAAGAACACCTCATGGGGAACAGCTTTTGATTTCAATATTCCCTCGGCTTTTTTCCAAATCTTCAAACTCTCTTCATTTCCAGCCATTGGATTGACAATGAAATATACCGTTTCATTAAGGCGCGGCATGCTCATTTCCTTCTGTTTGGTTATGATCGGCTTCCCATTCAGGTCGCAGGCTGGATGTAGTTTGGCAATATTCAAGCAATGCCTGCGCCCCTTTTAACTGCTGTGCCTTAAGAGGGGACGATATAGCCCGCATCCTTTCAAACCATTCCGGGAAGGTCCGTTTATCCAACATCGTAATATCATAAGGTGCTTCGGGATAATCGACATATCCATTCCGGGATAAAATCACCTTTTTAATCGGCATGTTCACTTCATATAGCTCAAATAACTGGGAGACGATGTTCGTCATTCGATTTGCACCCAACAAAGGGTTGAGCACTTTTTTATCAGGATGCTTATGATGCCTGCGGACCCAGAACCGTTCACTCGAACCGATGAAAGCAGCATCTTCTTCCGCTTCCAGAAAAGTGATGCACCAAGCATCAACAGGGGTCAATAAAATGACTTCGACTTCAACAGGTGCATTTTTCAATAGAAAGATAGGTTCATATAATACGAGAAACGTATCCGGAAAACGCTGCAGAAAAAAGCGGAGCCTCTCATCCAAAAAGAATGATTGGTCCACAAATGACTTTTCACGAAGCGTCGAACTCCCCCATTTCATTTGAAAACGGAGTAATTGATTTAAAAAATTTTGCTTTAATTCATCCAGACTGGCCGGTCGGAACGGAAATCTTAATGAAAAAACATTAGTATCTTCGACCTGGTTCGGTATTAGCAGTTCTTCTGCCTCTGCCTCCTGTTTACCTGTCCGGTGGAATATGCCTTTCACCTTATTAAACAGACCCTTTGACTCTTCCTGAGGCGGATCAAATTTGACCTGTGTTTCACTTTCAGTATGTTCGCTATACAACCGAACCAGCTCGCCCGCATTATAAGCAGCCTTCAATTTATCCCATTGCTGTTTTTTCAACCGTGCAAATTGTGTTGGATAATGATAAATATCCTGCTCATACCGGGAAATATAATCCTGCATCTTTATGAGCTGTGCCATTCGACCACCACCCATCTCTTTCTATTTTTGAAGGTTTATCGTGAAAATCTTTTCATATGAAGGGGAAGCTCCAAGATGTGTTTGATATAACGCAACCTGAACTGCTTCAAAATGCTTATCCTCCAAATTCGCTATCTGGCGAACGCTCTCCAACGAAAAGGGACTATCCCCCTCGAATTTTCTTGCAAGCGTAATATGAGGCTTAAACGGCTTTTTATCAAGTTCAAAACCTGCTTCGATACAAGAATTATAGACTTTCCTTTGAATGGCAAAAAGCCTTTCTTGCTGCTTGATGCCTGCCCATAGAATCCTTGGACTCTCACTCTTGCCAAAACCGCCGATAACGCTGAGTTCCAAGCCGAATGAGGCCTCATTGACAAGCTCGTTTTCCACACGCCCCAAAGCATCCTTTTTCAATGTATCGGGAGCTTTGCCCAAAAATGCCATCGTAATATGATAATCGGCTGGATGCAGCCATTTCTTAAATGGAAAGTCTTGCTTTAGTTGTTCCGTAACAGCATTTAAATAAGCCTTAATATCATCAGGCAATACTAAAGCAAAGAAAAAATGAGTATTCATGGTCACTTACATTCCTTCCTATTTTCCCTTTAATTTTACCATAATTCCCATTGCGTATACCTTTTCTTGGGCATCCTAATAAATATTCCCTCCATCAGGAATATTCCCAATCTACGGATAATACACAGATCCAGGCCGGTTTTTTCGGGCTGGGTGGATAAAACGAAAAAGTCAGCAAAAATAAAACAAAAAAGGACCAAAAAATTGGTCCTTCCCTGCCATTTCTTCCTTTAGCTGAACAGTGTTTCGTATAGCAGGAACAAGTTCAGTCCAATGATAAGTACAGCTATAAGCCAGGCGACGCTCGAGGTGATTTTATGGTTGACCAGGCTGCCCATGATTTTTTCATTGCTTGTAAACATGATCAATGGCACTAAGGCAAACGCGATGCCAAACGAGAGTACAATTTGACTCATCACAAGTGCTTTGGATGGGTTCACTCCCCATAATATTATGAGCAGGGGCGGAACGGTGGTGATGACCCTTCTTAAATAAATCGGTATATGTCTTTTAATGAATCCTTGCATGACTACATCACCTGTCATTACACCAACGGATGAGCTTGATAAACCGGCAAATAATAATCCTACTCCAAAGAACATCGCGACTGATGGTCCAAGCATCGCACCGAATTGTTGATAGGCAACATCCAAGTCCTCTACAAGTATTCCATTCTTATGAAATAGGGCAGCTGAAACTATGACCATGGCGGCATTGATCGCGCCTGCTATCAACATGGCGATGACAATGTCAATTAGCTCAAAACGATAAATCCTTTTTCTTTCCATATCGTTTTTTCCGACTATTCTTCTTTGAGTCAAAGAAGAATGAAGGTAAATCGCATGTGGCATAACGGTGGCTCCAAGCATACCGGCCGAAAGTAAAATACTGTCCACTCCCTCGAACTTTGGAGTGAAGAGTCCTAAAACAACGGCTGAAGTGTCAGGTTTTGCATAAAAAACTTGAGCACCAAATGCTATCACAACGACAAATATCATGACCGTGATCAGAGCTTCGAATGTTCGATAACCTCTGCGCTGGAATTCCAGAATGGCAAAGGAACCAATCGCTGCAATTATTGCCGATGTGATAAGCGGTAAGTCAAATAGCAAATAAATCCCTAGTGCAGCTCCTATGAATTCAGCTAGGTCGGTAGCCATTATAACGGCTTCGGCCTGAATCCATAATAAGAAAGATGTTTTTTTCGAAAATCTTTCCCTGCATAGCTCTGGAAGGTTCTTTCCAGTGGCTATCCCCAATTTAGCTGATAGTGATTGGATTAGCACAGCCATTAAATTGGATGCGAAGATAACCCATAATAACGAATAGCCATATTTTGATCCTGCTGTAATATTGGTCGCATAATTCCCTGGATCAATATAGGCCACAGCAGCTATAAAGGCAGGCCCTAGATAGGGAAGAAGTTTTTTTATTCCTCTCGACGAAGATTGATGCAACACATCGGACATATCTATGTCAACTCCTTTTTATACGCAACTCAAATTGTTGTGGTAGGTAAACTTTTTAGGTTATTAGCAATTATATTCCTGGTTCTTGAAAATGTCAAAAAGGGAGGATTGCATAAGGTGGTAATTAACGTAAACGGGGATTCGGTGATGGCCATCTGCTTCCGGCTACACATATAAAAAACCCTTTGCCAATAGTGGCAAAGGGGCTTTTATTTATTTAACGGAACCGCATTGCTTCTCGATTTCCTCGGAAAACAGTTTCTGCAGTCTTTTGGTTATCGGACCGGCTTCCCCGGCTGCAATCGATTGGCCATCGATATTTATAATTGGTGTCACTTCGACGCTTGTGCTTGTATAAAGGACTTCGTCGGCTGCCATCATGTCCTCGACGGTGAAGGCTTCCTCGACATATGGAATCCCATGATCAGCGCAAAGTTTCAGCATCACCTGACGGGTAATCCCATTCAGGATCAAGTTTGTGGCCGGATGCGTTTTAAGTAGTCCATCCACCACGATTGAGACATTGGACGAACTTCCCTCCGTCACCGTACCATCACGATGCTGGATCGCTTCATCACAGCCGGCTTCTACAGCTTGCTGTTTAGCCATTATATTACCCAGTAGATTTAAACTCTTGATATTACAGCGCAGCCAGCGTATATCGTCGGTGGTAACAGCCTTGACCCCTGGCTTTATTTTTCCTGTATAAGGCATTTCCTTGGTATAGGCAACAAAGACCGGTTCCACCTCAGCAGTTGGAAATGAGTGTGTACGCGGAGATACGCCCCTTGTCAGCTGCATATAGACGATACCGTCCTTCAGTTGATCTTCAGCGATCAGCTCTTCCATGAGTGCTTTGATTTCCGCTGCAGTAAAGGAAACTTTCATCTGTATCAACTTCGCACTGTCCATCAGCCGGTTAAGATGCATCTCCCCCGCAAATAATTCGCCATTATAAACCCGGATGACTTCATAGACGCCATCACCGAATTGATATCCCCGGTCTTCAATATCTACCTTTACTTCGGGCCTGCTTTTAAGGTCGCCGTTAAAAATGATTTTCCCCATGTCTTTCTCCCTCTTTGCCTCTTATTTAGCCAATTCATGAATGGCACGTGCATAAATGGACGTAGCCTTAAGCATATCTTCAATATCAATATATTCATCTTTCTGATGCGCAATGTCTTCGCTGCCAGGGAAAAGCGGGCCAAATGCAACGCCTTCTTTCAATGAACGGGCGTAAGTGCCGCCGCCAATCGAAAGGAGTTCAGCTTTATCACCTGTCTCCGCTTCATAAACTTCCTGCAACGTTTTAATCAAGAAGCTTTCACTGTCCACATAATGTGGAGTTGAATGCGAATTGGTCTTCACTTTCAAATTATATGCCGCAAGTCTTTCTTCCAATGCCGCCTTTTGTTGTTCCCACTCAAATGTCACCGGATAACGCATGCTGAAACCAATCGAGCTGTCGCCTTGTTTAGAATAATTGAAAACGCCGGCATTGACCGTCAATTCTCCTGTTTGCTCATCCGAATAAGCCACACCTAAATTATTTCCGCGGGAATCTTCAAACAAACGATCCTTTATGAAAGTGAAGTAGGCTTTCGCATGCGGATCAAGAGTAAGATCAGTTAAAAATACGGCTAAATGCAGACCTGCATTCTTTCCATTTTTCGGTTCCATCGCGTGTGCCGAGACACCATTCATTTCAAGCAGCACTTGATTTTTTTGCGGAACTGCTTGGCCCCTCAATGAGTATTTTTGCAAATAATCCTGATAGTTTGCCACCACTTCAGCAGGGTTGGCCGCTTCCACAATAGCCGTAGCAAAATCCGGTACCATATTCGTCCTTCGACCTGAAGAAAATTCCATAACATTCACTTCAGAGTTCGTGCCATTTCCTGCATCGGCAGGGTGTATAACCGAGAAATCCCAGATTCCTTTTTCCGCACTGATGATCGGGAAGTCAGCATCTGGTGCGAAGCCGATCGAGGGCATTTCCTCCACTTCAAAGTAACGGTCAACGCAGCGCCAGTTCGATTCTTCATCGGTTCCAATGATCATCCTCACACGTTTGTTCAAAGGTTCTCCTAGCTCCCGGACCAGCTTCATCGCATGATAGGCAGCCATCGTCGGCCCTTTATCATCGATTGCCCCACGAGCATATATGCGGCCATTGCGGATTTCAGCGCCGAACGGATCCGAACTCCAGCCATCTCCCTCAGGTACCACGTCGACATGGCATAATATCCCGATTAACTCCTCGCCTTCACCCATTTCGATATGACCAGCGACATTATCGACATTTTTAACAGTAAAACCGTCTTTTTCGCCTAATTGAAGCATGAAATCAAGCGCTTCCTTCACCCCTTTACCGAATGGGGCCTCCTCTGTCGGATGTTCTTCATCCAGTACACTTTTTATTTTCAATAAGTTTTGTGTGTCCAGTAATAATTCCATTTTCCGTTTTTCAACTTCTTCTCGCCAATTCAATTCACTCAAAATACGACAACTCCTCTTTTATATATATTTTTCATTTTATCACTTTTACTACCTAATTCGCCAAGCGTTGCTACCTATTCTTCGTATTCCCGTATTATCGCCAACATAAAACTACCGATAAAATTCCCTGCATTAATAAAAAACACCCTCTTTTATTAAAAAGAAGATGATTTCATTAGACTATCGGCATCCATAAGCTTTGTTACTTTTCGGTTCAGCCTTGGGATGTATAATGCTAAAAACACGGAACGTCCTAAACTGAAAGCCAGGAATGCAAGCCATAATCCATGATTGCCATTATGCGGGACAGCCATGAATTGGACAAATAGAAAAGCCAATAGTGCAAGGAGCATTGAGTTCCTAACTGGAACGGCTTCTGTCGCACCGGTAAACACTCCATAAAAAATGAGTCCGATAAAGGCACTGAATGGGAATAGGACTATCCAAAGTCCATATTCATGGGCCAGTTCGATGACGCCGGGAATGTTCGTGAAAAGGAGAATGACCTTATCGCTGAATAGATAGTAAGATGCGGCAAGTATGAACGAAGCATACAAGCCCCACCGCGCCGATAGTGAGAGTGTTTTTTTATAAAGGTTTATATCTCTCGAACCAATCGCCTTCCCGACCAGAAGACTCGACGCGTTAGCGAAGCCATCAAAGCAATAGGCCATCAGGTAATGGATTTGAATGAGTACGGCATTGGCCGCCAGTGTCTCTGTCCCGAAAGTGGCTCCCTTGGCCGTAAAAAGATTGAAAACCGTGATCAGGCAAATGGTCCTGATGAATAAATCCCTGTTGACCACCATCATTTTTTTCAGGGAAGCCCGATCGAACCCCTCCCGGAATGAAAATGAATCCGGTACGTTAACCGCTTTTCGGATGACCCACAAGCCCAGCAAAAAAGCGGAAATCTCTGATATCAATGAAGCGGCAGCAACCCCTGATACAGACCACGAAAAGCCATTTACAAAAACGAGGCATAAGACAATATTGATCACGTTCATGAAAACTTGAATGAACAAAGATGTTTTTATCCTGGATTTCCCGATTAACCAGCCTAAGATGACATAGTTCAATAATGCAAAAGGCGCACCCCATATCCGGATGCCGAAATAATCTGCGGCAAAGGCGGAAACGTCCGATTCCGGACCGATTGCGCCTAACGAGACATTCAAAATGGGTTTTTGGATCACGATAAAAAGCAGGCCGATGATCGCTGCAATGAAAAAAGGCCGAATCAAGGCCATCAGGCTTTGCTTTTCATCCCGTGCCCCCTCCGCTTGTGCAGCGAAGGCAGATGTACTGACCCGCAGAAAACCAAAAAGCCAATACATCGTATTAAAAATTATGGTTCCGACAGCCACCCCGCCAATATAAGCGGGATCACTCAACTTTCCAACCACAGCCGTATCGACCGCACCGAGCAAGGGCGTACTCATCGTCGAAATCGTAAGCGGGATGGCCAAGGAAAGATACACTCTGTTATTCATAAAATGATGACCTCCTATGTACATAAAAGTTCTGAAAAGTTAGAATTGGAATCGTGTTATAAAAAATTGTATTTAAAGTACAAAAAGATTGCAGTATTCAATATTAATTACTTGAATTGAACATATGGTGCTCCCCGGCATGCATGAGATGCCTCTACAAGATTACTTGTGAATCGTTTCAAATAGAACGGGTAAAGCTATTTAGATATTGATAATTTACGGTTTCAATATTAGAAGATTGAAAGATTGATACCGCTTTCAACCTGCAACAGTTATGAGAAGTCCATTTTTTCACTGGCATACATGTACTTTTTTATCCAGCAAGAAAAAGGAAATTCGCAAGCCGGAAAATAAAATGCTTGACGGATTCTTGAAGGAGTTATAGTAATGCTCGTTGATAATGTAACTTTTGCACTATGCTTGAACATATATTCATCGTTATAACAACTAATTAGGAGTGATCATTATGGGAAGATTGACTGATAAAGTAGCCATTATCACTGGCGGAGCATCTGGTATGGGCAGGGAAATGGTAGACCTATTCACAAAAGAAGGAGCACAAGTCATTGCTGCTGATATCAATGAAAAAGCTGTAGCTGTTGTGAATGAACTGGATAATGTCCATGGAACTGTACTTGATGTATCCTCAGACGAAAGCTGGAAAAGGTGACCGATGAAGTTATCGCTAAATTTGGCAAAATCGACATTTTGGTAAACAATGCCGGTATCTCAACAGAAAAAGGCATTAACGATACGACATTGGCCGATTGGCAGCTAATGTTAAGCATCAATGGATTTGGACCATTCCTTGGAATGAAACACGTTGTTCCTCACATGGCTAAAGAAGGTAAAGGCGCAGTTGTAAACATTTCTTCCTTCACTGCTCAAATCGGAATGGGCTTAAACTCTTACTCAGCTTCAAAAGGTGCCGTTCGTGCTATTTCCAAGGCTGCCGCAACGCAATATGGCCGCATGGGCGTCCGTGTCAATGCCGTATTTCCCTGGTATCATCGAAACACCAATGACTCAAAAATTAGAAGAGTCAAAAGAGTTAGTGAACCAAATGATCAAAGCAACTCCATTACAACGTTTGGGTCAGCCGGCGGATATTGCAAATGCAGTGCTTTATCTAGCATCCGATGAAGCTTCATACGTAACTGGTGCCGAGCTTGTCATCGACAGCGGATACTCAGCTCAATAAGCAGAAATGGAAAATCCCGTTTCTAAAGATCCAGAAACGGGATTTTCTGATTCCAATAAAGAAATTTGGGTAAGTTGAAATGAGTTACGTTAACACACCAATGAAATAACCAAAAGTCGTAAATACCAAACACCAGCTGAAAGCCCCTGCTCCTGCAAAGATAAAGTACTTGCGTTTCCCCATTCCATTCATCCCGGAAATGTAACTGGCGAAGTGACGGACTCCTGGAATGAAATAGGCTATGATGATGGTCCAAGGACCGTATTTATTGAACCATTTCTCCAATCTCTCCAACCTCGCGGGGGTCATTTTGATCCACTTACCATGCTTCCTCAAAAAGGGCTTCCCCACCTTTTTTCCGATGAAATAACTGACAAGCATCCCGGATATCGAACCAAGGAAACTGACAAGGAATGCTCCCTGGACATTCAAAACGGAAATGGATGACAAATAGCCGACAAAAGTCATCATGAACTCATCAGGTACCGGCAAGCCAATAATCCCAATGGCCAACAGTCCATATATCGCAAAATAACCATAGTTTGATATTAAATCTTTTACAATATCCATCTAAAGTACTCCATCTCAGCACCCTTTTTTAAAGTAATCCATATTTTACACGGGCCTGGGTAACGTGATTACTTCTTTTTAATAGGATAACCTAATTTAACCCAAATGAGTTGATTTTCATAAAAAAAATAGAAAAAAAAGAAGAATGGACACGTTTTTTGTTGAAATACCTGTATGATAATGCTAATCAATGTTTCCTCTTTACGGAAATGAATAACGGCAACAATAAAGCGGACTCGATACCCGAGTCCGCTTCTTCTTAATTCACAAGCTTTATTTCATTGATTGGCCAATACACTAGATTCGCCTTGCCGACAATTTCATCGACGGAAATCGTGCCTATTTCACGGCTATCCAAACTATTTTGGCGATTGTCCCCCATAAGGAACAACTGGCCTTCCGGCACTGTCATGCTGCCTGTAATATCTTCCAGCTTGAAGGATTCAGTCAGCGGCACCCCTGCCATCTGATTCTTATATTTGTCCAAGTATGGTTCTTCATAAGCTTTCCCATTAATATAAAGCGTATCGTCTTTATATTCAATATGGTCACCTGGCAGACCAATTACCCTTTTTATATAATCTTTATCTACCGTTGCATGAAAAACGACAATGTCAAACCGGTCTATATTATCGATATTCGTTCCAAACTTGGTAAGAACAATTCTTTCGTGGTCTTGCAGAGTCGGCATCATTGACTCACCGTCCACGACAATCGGTGCAAAAATATACGTTCGAATTAAAAAAGCTAGAATGACTGCAATCAATATCGCTTTTATCCATGAAAAAACTTCTTTTCTTTTTTCCAATCGAAGTCCCTCTCTCTGTTTTTTATTCATGTCATTATATCATAATCCATTAATGATCACGTCATACAAATACCCGCATTTTACACATTATCAATTACTTCCATTTTTCATACTGGATTTCGATGCTTTCCAACTCTATTTCCCTGCGCTGCATTTTGGCTGGACAAATTGCATTATATGTACGGACTTTCTCATTTATTTCATCAATTCGTTTCTTAATTTCAGATTCAGTTCCATTCATTTTTTTCAATCGAACCAATCCTGATAGCTCTTCCCGAATTTCTTTTTGCCATTTTATCCAAAGTGGAAGGTAACCGGCATCCTTGGCCTTCGTCAAGAAGTTGTCATATATATTTCCCGATAGCGCCGACTCCGGAAGCGGTTTTCCAAAGCCAGGATTATTCTTCAGCCCGCCGTCTCTTTCATATTCCTTAAAAATCTGATCCATCCAGTTCACATGCCCTTGTTCTTTGCCCATAAACAATCCCCCTTCAGATCACTTCTCATTACATGTATTTACAATTATAACATTTTTATCAATATTCACTCCACCCTGGAGGATCAATCCTTGAACACTTTCTACTATTATATATGCATATCTTTCAGCCAAACACATTCTGACAGCAAAAAAAAGGATTCCCCTATTGCGGGAATCCCATTTTGCCTTCTATTTAACTGTGATTTTCCGTTTTACTTCTGCCTTGTTCTTCGATTTATCCGTAACTGTGTAAGTCAATGTATAGGTGCCTTTTTTCTTCGTATTCACAGTCCCTGTTATTTTGATCTTACTTGTTAAACTTCCATCAAGATTATCTTTCGCGGATACACCTGATTTAGGATTGAATGTCGAGTTATAGGCAATGGTTTTGCTATTGGCACCGGAAATGACTGGCTTGGTGCTGTCTACCGTAATCTTTCTTGTGACTGTCGCAGTATTTTTCGATGAATCAGTGATTGTATACTTTAATGTATACGTTCCTTTTTTCTTTGTATTCACCGTACCTGTCACCTTTATTTTACTAGTCATGTTGCCATCCAGGTTATCTTTCGCAGATACGCCTGATTTAGGGTTGAATGTCGAATAATAGCCAACGGTTTTACTATTGGCTCCCGAGATGACTGGCTTGGTGCCATCTATCGTGATCTTTCTTGTGACTGTCGCTGCATTTTTCGATGAATCGGTGACCGTATACTTCAATGTATAGGTCCCCTTTTTCTTCGTATTCACTGTACCCGTCACTTTGATTTTACTAGTCAAGCTGCCATCGGCATTATCCTTGGCACTCACGTTTGTTTTTGGATTGAATGTAGAATTAAGTTTGATGGTTTTATTCCCGGCACCGGAAATCACCGGCTTGACTTGATCATAAACGGTTATTTCCCTTGTGACCTTGGCAACATTCCCAGCTTTGTCAGCTACCGTATAAGTCAAATTATAGGTGCCCACTTTCTTGGTATCCACCTTACCTTCCACACGTATGGCACTCGTTAAGTCACCATCTTTATCATCCTTCGCCTTTACGCTGGTTTTAGGATTGAAAGTTGAGTTGAATGGTATCGATTTACCAGCTGCCCCTGAAATCACAGGTTTATTCGTATCCTTGATGGGCACGACAACCGATGGACTATTGGAGATGTAAGCCGATGAAACATACCCCTTAATACTCTTGTCTTCCGTTTGTACTGGGTAAAAGACAAATTTATTTCCCTTAGATTCGTGATAGTCAAAATTCCCTGTGATGGTCAAGCTTGTATTTGGCGGCACAAGTACTGCACCTGCCGTAGTGCTTATTTCTTTCCTGATATTAGCACTGGATGTCGTCACAACTTTATCTCCTGCCTTGAACCAATAAACAGAGTCATGCGTTTGATCTGTCAGTGTGTATTCAAGATTTTTAAAGATGATATTTTCGGTGCTTTCCCGGTCATATTGAAAGTCCGTTGTTTTGAATGGATATTCGGCCAGTTTTGTGCCATCCAAATAACTTTGTTTTTCTATCTCAGCAAAAACTTCCTCTTGGTAGGCATTCGGATTTATTTTCCCGTTTTCCTGGTAAAGAGGACTGTTAACCGGTTTTGTCCCATTGTATGCCATTACAGGGAAATACCAATTTTCGATGACCCTTCGTCCTGCACCTTTGATCTTGGGCAAATCCCTTCTTGAATACATATCACCCAGTACCTCGACGCCTGCCTCGATATTGTAGACTATATCATTTTCCAGCTTTTTCTGGTCATACCCACTTTTATTGGTAAGCTGCATAAGACCGATACCGCCATCGCCGGATATAATCGGTTTACCGTCCTCATTAAATTGCCTCCAATCCCCGTTTTCCTGCGTAGCCACCGCTTTTACAACTTCAGGGGGGATTTCGGCCTCTATTGCCGCATTCGTCAGTAAGCAGTTAATCTGCTTATGGGAAGGATTTACATTGGATTGAATCTCACCGAATGATGAACACGCATTGGTTATTCCAGACTCCGCAAAAGCCTGTCCATTGAACAAACCGATCGTTAAACAGGTCAGTGCTCCAACCTTCATTAAAGGTATCTTCATCGATCGAACTCCAGTCTATTTATATTTAAATCTATAATAATAGTAACATGATAGACTGGTGATTGCAGGTATAAATAGGTATATTCCCCTAAAATATCCTCACAGCACAAAAGGAGCTTACCCGCATTTTCGGGACAGCTCCTTTGTTTTCAAATCACACTATGTATTGTGTCGGATCAAACGATCACTTCCACCGGTTCCCTCGGCTTCCTTACAAGGCACATGATACCCGGTATGATGAAGAAAATAAGCGGCCAAACATGAAAGATCGTCAGAATGCCCGTAATGATCAATAAGATTCCGGCTCCCTTCGCTTTGCCGCCTTTTAATAGAAAGATAGCGATCAAACCGCCCGCCAATGCAATAAACAGCGATATGATTCCCGCCCATAGTATGCCCATGAACAACTTGATCGACATATCTACCTCAGACGAGGAAAACTCAGAATCTGTCATTAAAGAGTAGTCCATCATTTCTTTCATATCGATACTGTTGAGATAAACGGCCGCTATGATCGTCATGATTAAAAAAATCACAGCGATACCCACGCCTAAGATACTTAATACGAATTCCCATGTCCGTTTCATTTACTTCGCCTCCCTGGAAAAGTCACGTATATATAATACCCAATCTGTGAAGGAATAAAAGACTTTTATTCCTTACTCCTCAAAATCTTATGAGCGTCCATCATTTGGTAAAGTTGACCAAATCCATTCAACGCCCATCCCTGCCCTAACGACCCGAAGAAAGGGCCATCAGTCATCCCTTTTTTCAATCGATCATGTAATTCATCTCTTTTACTTTCCAGGTTATTCACCTTTGTCATATGTTTTATAAAGAAACGGAACGCCTTCACAACCATTACGAATAACAGAACAAGCAGGGCAATGTAGAATAATTGCCATAAATATCGCCAATATTAAACATGAAGTCACCCCCTGTCATTGAATGTTAAACATCAATTCCGGCCAATAAAAGCAGTAGGTGAGGCTTTTCGAACTTTCCTAATTAAATGATAACACGATAGGCCATAACACTGAACGCAAACAACATTTCAACGGGTATGAATAACGAATCCCTTCCAAAGGAAATAGACTCTGTTTTTATCAGAGCCTAAAAAACATTCCTATTCAAGATCAACTCCACCAATTGTTCGACAGACGGTTCTTTCGGCATCATATCCAATGTAAATCCATAGTCTTTAAGTCTATTGCCAGTGCTTTCCCCGATTACCCCGATGGAGGCTTGATTTAGCAGCCCTTCAACATCCACGTCTGCCTTTTTCCCATATTGCATCAGCATATCAACTGAATGCCGATTCGAAAATAGTACCGTTCCGACAGCTATCCCGTCCAGCATTCTCGGAAGAATTTCAAGGAATCTTTCATCGACGAATTTATCGACTGATTGAAAATAGTCTCCGTCCCCATGAGCCGGATCTCTTTGATTCTCTGTTTCGATCTCCAACAACCAACAGGGTTCCGGCTTCCGACATCTCGGATTTGAGCTCGGCCATCAGTCCCCGTTGCTGTAAAACTTTTTTCGATTTCCTTGATAACACATAAAGTTTAGAAGAAATCCGGCGGAAATCAATAGCATGTTCAGTGAGTGAATCCAAGAATCCATGGACACTTTCGGGCGAAGTGAAGAGAATCCGATCATACAAAAGAAAAGAGAGCAGCTGACTTTCATCTATTTTCACTTTGGCCGCATTCCATTTAGGAAACTCGATGACTTCGCCGCCAAGTTCATCCAGGGTTTCTGCCAAGGAACTTTTTACCGTCCCGGTCCGGGCCACTAAAAACCGTTGCCCAAACAGTGGCTTCTTTTCGAACCATTGCAGTTTTCCCCTTAGTGAAATGATATCCCCGACCAAGGTGATCGCAGGATTGCCAAGCGACCTTTCACTTACCCTTTCGACGATATCATCCAAAGTCCCCTCGACACTTTCCTGTCTTCCATAAGTGCCCCATTGTATGACGAGTGCCGGCGTATTCCCCGGCTTTCCATGATTAATCAAATTTTCGCGGATATACGGAAGGTTGGCCACACCCATATAAAAGGCAACCGTATCTATACTTTTCACAAGCCCGTTCCAATCCATATCCTTCTTCGTTTGGTCATGGCCCGTCACCATCGCAAAGGAACGTCCATAATCCCGATGCGTGACGGGGACTCCCGCGTACATGGATGCAGCAATGCTGGACGTAACCCCCGGAATGACTTCGAATGGGATTCCCACATCTTTCAACGATTCAGCTTCCTCCCCTACTCTTCCAAAAACGGAAGGATCCCCGCCTTTCAAGCGAACGACCCGATGCCCTGCCAGTGCTTTGGAAACAAGCAGCTCATTGATTTCCCCTTGAGTGATGCCATTCGTATAAGGTGTCTTGCCACAATATATCAATTCACAATCGAGGGTGGCAGCCTCTAACAATTTGGGATTTAGCAATCTGTCATATAAAATGATGTCCGCTTTTTCAATCGCTTTTTGACCTTTTACGCTAATAAGGCCCACATCACCCGGACCAGCACCAACAAAATAGACCTTGCCCTTGGTCATGCCGAACTCACCCCTATCTGCTTGCTATTCCATGATAATATTTCACCAGCTCCACCATTGCACTGCCCATCCGCTGATCTTCAGGATATATGACCCGCTCGATCCCTTCATCGATTACCACCTGTGCCGTTACCTTTCCGACCGCAAGAGCAATTACATCTGATGCAAACAGATCGATTATCTTATCCTCCACACCTTGTTCACGGACAAATCTCATTAAATTTCGCGGCTGCGGTGCACTCGTGAACACAACCGAATCGATTTTGCCTTCAAGGATTTCTTGGATCAGCTGCTGCATCGTTTCTTTTTCGGGCGGTATATGTTCATATGGCAGGATTTCTTTATGTTCCACTTTTTGTTCATCCAACCAGTTCATCAAAAGAGGAGCCGGATCGCCATGAAGCTGCAAAGCGACCTTTACACCTTTAGACAGATGACCTTCCAGATTGCGAACAAGCCCTGCCGTACTGCCATCATCATCCCGGATTAATGGCTGCAGGCCAAGCTTTTTCAGCATATTCACCGTTTTATAGCCCCTGGCTGCAATTTTCATAGACTGCAAGGCTTTTATGAAACGATCTCCCGCTTCCATCTTCACTGCCGTTTTATATAATAATTCCGTCCCCACTCCCGTCGTAAGGATGATCCAATCGAACTCCCCTGCCATCAACCGGGTGACATCCTCTTCCAAATGGGAATCATCCAGGAATACCGTCCCCTGTGCCGGGCGAACGAGCGGGACTCCCCCAAGATTTTGAACGATTTTACTAAGTTCTTCCGTCTTCCGCGCTCCCAATAAAGCAACGGTCCTGCCATTAAGCTTACTCATCCATGCCCCTCCTATATGTACATTCAATTAAATCCATCTCACCCATTATACAAATTTTCAGTCTTTGAAACTATAAAAAACGAATTCCATATCAAAATCAACGCTTTTTCTTTCTTTTATCCTATATAAATTCAATGGAAAAATGGATTAGCAGCATTTTTCTTCTTATTAGTCTCACCCTCGTGAGTTTCGAGCGAATACTCGTAAGTTTCGAGCGTTTACTCGTGAGTTTCGGGCTTTTACTCGTGAGTTTGAAGCAAATACTCGTGAGTTTCGGGCTTTTACTCGTAAGTTTGGAGCAAATACTCGTGAGTTTCGGGCTTTTACTCGTGAGTTTCGAGCGAATACTCGTGAGTTTCCAAGGAAGTAATATTTGCCTGGAGTTCACTCCAGGTCATTTCGCTTAAAGAACCAGGTTATGAATGGAACGAAAGATTGAATGTTAGAGTAGTAATTGTTAGTTCAATAAGAAATATCATCACATACGTAAAACTTCATTTCCCTATTTACCTTTCCTAGCCAGTAAAAAAGGCCGCCACCAGGACAGCCAGATTCAAGATTTTCACTTTATTAACTTTTGTGAACGGCCCTTTGGGCAATATGCTCCTGTTCCTTTTTCACAAAAACATCATATTGAATTGTTTCATGGCGATTTTGAAAGTTTTCGGATCCTGAATTAATAGGCGTTTTCGTTTTGAATTGTATCCCTTCCCTTTCCAATTTCGCAACTACCTTAAAATAATTTTCATTCCCGAATGCCGTATAAATACATGTCCAATATTTATAGGAAATTATTTTGGCAGTTACTACACATGCAATCACGAAGACTAGTATTCCAATCATTATATACACCTTTTAGCTCCCTTTCATTTCGGACTTTTTCGAAAAGCCATCCTATATACTATATTCTTTGCCATACATAACATTTCCTTTATAAGTAAAAAAGGAGACCCAGTTTCGGGTCTCCTTCTTCATATCTGCATTATTTTTCCGGAACGCTACAGGAACCGTCCGTACAGGTGTCGCCTGTTGCTGGATCATTCACGATTGTAAGCGGATTTTCCTCAGCCCATACTTTTTTAAGCGTATCCAAGAATGCTTCTGTTGGCTGGGCGCCGGAGATTCCATACTTGCGGTTAATGACGAAGAATGGCACACCAGTAATACCAAGCAGGCTTCCTTCTTGCTCATTTCCCCTAACCTCTGCAGTGAATGCCGTTCCTGCCAGCATGGCCTCCGTCTCGGACTTTTCAAGGCCAACCTCTTCAGCCAAACTAGCCAATGTAGCGTGATCGCCAATATGTTTGCCTTCCGTAAAGTAAGCTTTAAATAGGCGTTCATTCATTTCTTTCTCTTTACCTTTTGATTCAGCAAAGTGCATCAAGCGGTGAGCATCGAATGAATTCGTTAAGACCACTTTGTCCAAATGATAATCGAGTCCCAATTCTTTAGCCTGTTGAGTCAGGTTTTGGCTGCTTGCTTCCACCTGCGCTTGAGACATGCCGTATTTCTTGGCCAGCATTTCATTTTGAGTCATATTGATATCCCGCTCAGCCTCTGGATTCAACTCAAAACTGCGAAATGAGACCTCTACCTGATCTTTATTTTCAAACTGCTTTAACGCCTCTTCGAATCGACGCTTTCCTATATAACAGAACGGACATTGATAATCCGACCAAATTTCCACCTTCATGTAAAAAACCTCCTCATTTTAAATGCAATCGCATTAAGCACATTATATAATCCTGGGTATCCTCTTGCAAGGATATTACCCCAGACACTCATTTTCAAAATTGGTGAAGTCGACTTTTTTCATGAATTCTTCCAATGTATAGCCCTTTAGCAGGCGCAATGTTTCCTTTTCGGCTTCGTTCATGATCTCCTCCAATGCCATATCCAGCTGCTTCCCGACTTCACCGCATTCGCTCGTTTCCAAACAAACAAGGCATTCCGGCCTTACCGCTTGATACACATCCGCCAAAGTAAGCTGAGACGCAGGCACCTTCAAGCTATATCCGCCTTCCCGTCCTTCCTTCGTTTCGACGATCCCCGCAGCTGCAAGCTGGGCCATCACCCTTCTTAAAAAAGTGGCGTGTGACTTCACCTTTAAGGCGATTGCCGAACTTGTCAGGAGCTTTTCGCTTTGTGCGAGCCAAACCAGAGAGTGAATGGCAATAGCGAAACGCGGCGGTCCGATTTGATTGTTTCGATTACCTGAAGACATGATTATTCCCCCTTACACCCTATCCATGGTAAGGCCATTATACTATGTTACGTGCTTCCGAACAAATGGCGCCGTTTCCGTTTTTTTCGACCGCAGCGCACGATTTTCCTGCTCGGCAAAAGCATCCTTTTTCCGGGTTTTCCAATTCTACTGAATGATTTGTACATTTTCATATAAATAAGCTTCTTCGGGTGCCTTTATTTTCTTCGACTCTTTTAAATCGATCACCGGTACGGGTTCCCCTTTATAGCTTCCTTTTTTTAATGTCCCTGTAATCGTATACCAATCATTCGTCTTCATTCCTTCCACGTTCCCGTTGACCATATATCCGTATAACGTCGCATCGACCACACAGCAGGACATGGAGAGGCGGGAGATGGCCATTTGTTTTTTCGTAAATTCATCCTCACGGTATATGAACCCCGAAATCTCTATTTCCTTCCCCTCGATCGTATCGAGGTTGTTCAGTAAATCATCCAGTACTTCAAAATAATTATCATCGGTTACGGAGATTTTCTCCCCATGCGCATGTTTCCCTGGATCATACGAACTTACCATCTGTGTCTGCTGCTTCGCCAGCCCCCTTTTCGCCAGCACTTCGCCGCTTAATGTAAAATCGGTCAAGATGAAACCCAGAAGAATCGGAATGAAGAACAAACTATATTTCAGGACCAGTGCCGACGAGGAAGACTCTCCATTCGATCCGCAATCACAATGATGTCCACCTTGCTTTTGTTTTTTCATTCTGAGAAGGCTGATCACTAAAAAGGCAAAAAGCGCCGCCAATGCATATGGAATCATTTTGGGTGCAATCAATTTCGTTAAATATCCTGAAACATACAATTTAAAGATCATGAGGCCCAGTCCAAGCAGCAGCAATCCTTCAAGTCTTTGAATAAATAAACGTTTCATCAGAAGCCCCCCTTACTGATCAATCCGCCTGCAATCAGGCAGAGACTGAATACGACTGCGAAAACAAGCAGGACATACGTGACGACAAAGCTCCGTTTAAAACAGGACATCATGATAAGGACATTTTTCAAATCCAGCATGGGACCGAATACAAGGAAACCGAGTAAAGATCCTGGCAGAAAACTATGGGAAAAGGAGGCGGCAACGAATGCATCAGCTGATGAACAGAGTGAAAGCACAAATGCAATTCCCATCATCAATGCCGTGCCTTTTATTGGTGCCTGACCAATATCCGCCATTACGGACCGATCCATAAACACTTGAAATACACTGGCAAACAAGGCCCCGATGATAAAGTATCTGCCGACCATAAAAAATTCCTGTGAAGTATGTTCCATGAAGCTTGTCCATTTATTACTGGACTGAATATCATGTTCATCCCCGTGAACCAGTTCCACTTTATCCTCTTTCACCACATCTTTCGTGCTGAATATATGAATGAATAAACCTGCGATGATGGCAGTCAGGACACAAAGAATGATTCTTCCATATAGAATGGCCGGATTATTTTGGAACGCATAATAAGTTGAGCCGAACACGATGACATTCAATATTGGGGCAGTTACGAGCAAGACAACACCTGCATGGACCGGGACACCCTTTTGAATCAATTTCCGGACGACCGGGATGATTGCACATTCGCAAACCGGAATGATCAGCGCCGCCCCTATCGCAGCAAAAATGGCCGTCAGGGGTCTTTTTGGTATCATCCGCTGAATGATTTCTTCACTGATGAACAACTGGATGAACGATGAGGCAATGGCCCCCAGGAACAGAAAAGGAATCGATTCTAAAAACAATCCCAAAAACACGACGAACACAGAGTGAAGCATCGGGTAGCCCGAGAGATCAATCGCTTTGGGAATGAATACATCGCCTAGGAAAAAGAATGCCAGCATCGAAAACAGCAGCATCACTAACAGCAAATTTGCCGTGTATCGTTTCAAAAGCATATTCTACCACCTCACAAATCATAATTATTACGATTTAAGTTTTGATTCGGTCTAGTATATGCTTTTGATAGGATGAACAGAACATGAAAAAAGAGAATGGAAGACATTCCCCACCCTCATTTATTTCTTCGATATAGATCCCTGCTCTTGTAACCTTCTCCTAAAATCGTTTTCATTTCCTGGCGCCGTTTCACTTGGGTCGCCTCTTGTTTTGCACTATACACGTAACGAGCCCAATCCTTGCGATACCCTGGGGTAAGTGATTGATAGAACGCAAGCAAATCAGGATAATCCTGCAAATCTTTCTCAATTTCAGAAATCATTTCGATATAATCATCTACTGATTGGCTTGCTTTTGTAGATGGACGGTTTCTATTTTTCGAATCTTCTTTTAGTCCAACTACCGTAAAGACATCATCCAACCCAACCATACGTGCAAACTTCAGGTCACTCGAGCCAACATAACCGTCATCATCCGCACCAAGGCCTTGCATCAGATCATCACGATGAATATATGTAGCATATTCTTTATTCCCCTTCTTGGGATATGCCACATAGATATAGCCGTTTTTACTCAAATGATTTTTCTCGATCACCTTATCCACGATTCCTTTTAAAGAATCCATATCCAATACAAAAGCAAATATAAGATCATAGGCACTTTCATTAAGCTTTGTATCGTAATCCGGCAGCTCCGCTAAATAATCCGCCCCGGCTGGCAGATTCAAGACTGCAACCCGTTCATATTTATGTAAATTCAGTTTTTCGACTATTGTTTTAGCCATTGGGATTCACCATCCTCGTTCATTTTGTCTATCTTCAGTTTATAAGCTCCCCATTGCGTTAGCAACTTTTCTCTTGATAGTCTATCCAATATAAAAAGCAAAAAGACGATGTGTAAACCTTCCATCTTTTTGCATATAATCATTTCTAGGAAAATATTAACTGTGCTATAATTCAGATATAATCAATTCCAATGTCCTTTTAGTGAATGCCAGTATACATTATCCGGTTCATCAGAGGAAGCCCTGGACGTCGCATTCTTGTATTGAAGCGCGTAGGCATAAACTTAACTTTTTTGCATAGGCATGATAGGGTATCAAAGCTCCAAAAAATGTAGTCCCTGGAAGTACTGACCTGACTTCAGCTCTGCATATCTTCCTCAAGACAACATAAAAGCCAATCTTTGAAGCAAGGTCTTACACATGAAACATGCTTTTTTTATACAATGCGAGATATCTTTGACGATCTTTCCCAAATAGAACCTTCCTTATATGCATAGTGTCACACCCCATTAGACATTCATATTCCATCAATGAATAAAAATCATAATTCTTTTGAGATCAATGCGTTTTTTTATAAGTACCACATCGTTTCATCTTAGTTTTATTGCATTTGTCATGCAGTCGATATCCCTTTTTTCCTATAACAAAAATTCCGTGATGCTTTCAAATGGAGGTGTCACAAAAGGGGAGTTCTCATGAATTATATCGAGTATGATTTGCTATTCGAATCAAGAAACCAGTTAATAGAGGAAATTACGGAGTTGGATGAAACAATGCTCCACCATAAGCCAGTACCTGAAGTATGGGGCATCGCCCAAATTTGCCATCATTTATATCTTACGGAACAGGTTTTTACAGAAGCTATAGCAAATGGCATTCGGGAAAGGGATTTTAATAATATCATTCAAAAAAACATTTACCTGGTTACTAATAGAAAAAAGAAATTCGTATCCCCTGACATCTTTTCACCCTCTTCAACCCCATTTCAATTATCGGGCCTTATGGATTTGCTGGGAGAATCAAGGGATCGATTATTACAGGTTCTTTATGATATGGATTCAGATATCTTGTTAAATAGAAAGAAAGCCAAGCATCCCCTGTTCGGGGATCTCTCATTGGATCAATGGATTGAATTATTATCCTTACATGAACAAAGGCATATCAAACAGATACAAGAAATAAAGTCCGCCCTTATATAAGCCTTTCATGACAATGACTACATTTAAATCGATTTCCAAACAAAGAGACCACTTCATTTTGTGGTCTTCTTTCATGCATTCTATGAAACGAACGGACTGTCGGGGGCTGCACCAAATTGATAGATGGGCAAAACCCATATTTCCCTATTCTAGCATCAAGATGATACTTTAAGTTTCCTTTTGATTTGTGTTGCGAAGATTTCAAGACAGATTGCAATTATCAGGATAAAATAAGTGATTGCTCCAATTTCACTCAAGTCAAAGTAAAATCCACTTGCCATGAACATATCGAAGCCGATTCCTCCTGCGCCTGCCGCTGCGCCCATTGCGACCGCCACTGCAAAATTGATTTCAAAGCGCATGAAAGTCCATGAAATGATATAAGTGATCGAAGATGGAATGATGACTTGGAACACGATTTGCCACCAATTCGCTCCGCTTGCTTGCAGGGCTTCTATGGCACCTTTATCAATTTCCTCGAAGGATTCCGAGTAGGCCTTTACAAGGTAACTTATGGAGTGAAACGTCATCCCTATAACTGCCGCTACACTGCCCAACCCTGCTGCGACTGCAAAAATGAGGACCCATAATACGGTAGGTACGGCTCTAATCAGGGCAACCGATCCCTTTATGACAATCGATAATGGCTTGGACGAGATATTTCCAGCCGCTAATAGTCCCAACATCAGGGCAATGATTGCACCAAATATTGTCGTTAAGAAAGCTAAACCCAATGTAATCGACACCTGATAAAGCGCTTGAGTGAAGGTAAAGTGCTTCAAATGCGGCTCAAAAAACATGGTCTTCAAATTATCGACGGTCAATAATAGCGCGTCCCACAGTTTAACATCCTTATAATCAAAACTGGCAAAAGCGTATATGGTCAAAACTGCTAGTACCAGCACACTCAACCTAATGGCGATCGAAGATTTCGAGAAGGGCTTTTTGGCTAGTCGTTCAAGTAGCATTTTATCTAAATCCTGTCCAGTAGGAGAAGGAAATGATTTGATTGGACCCTCTGCCTGCATTATAAAATCACCCTCCTCACATAATTTGAGATCAATTCAATACATAATATCGAAATGATGATCGTAATGACGACAAGACTGGCAATGTCATAACTCAAGTTTTTATAATAAAGATTAAACGTAAAACCAATACCCGATCCTGTAAGCAGTCCGACCAATGTTGCATTCCTGATATTCGTTTCAATCATAAAAAGTACCCAGCTGATCATTTGCGGAATTGTTGAAGGGATAACAGACTGCGAAATGACGGTTAGATAACTTGCGCCGGTTGTCTGCAAAGCTTCTACGGAACTGCAGCTCACTTCATCGATCGTTTCAATGAAAGCTCTTGTTAAAAAACCGAAAGATCCGAAAAACAAGGCAAAATAACCGGTCAAGGAACTTTGTCCAAATGAGAATAACAGAACTAACGCCCATATTGAGACATCAATATTTCTAAATAAAACTGCTACCCCGCGGCTAAACCCTCCGAAAAAAGCATTCACCCTTGTCGTATTGGAACCCAATATCGCAAATACAAAGGCCAATATTCCCGCGAATGTGGTTGCAGCAACGGATATTAAAAGCGTTTCTTTCAGCTTTATCAAAATGTCCGGGAGTTTGGTTAGGGAATCCTTTGTTGGATAAAAGTTCGATAACGACCATTGTATGGCCTTAGGAACCGAAGTAACCCCTTTTGCGATGCTGAATTCTGTAATGATAATGGAAACAGCCGTCGCAGCCCCAATAAGCAAAAACAATACAAGTGAATTTCTTCTCTTTTTTGCAAAAACATCAGCCGACATGGGAACCTCCCAAATCAAAAATCAACTTTCCTTCATCTGATCCATAAATCTGATGGATATCATTTGAGGTAATATTTTGAGTTGTGCCATTGAAAACAACCTTCCCGCCATTCACACCGATGATTCGATCCGAATACTTCAGGGCAACATCGACTTGATGCAGGTTGACTACGACTGTGATCCCCATGGAAGTGCAGATATTCCTTAAATGATCCATGATCACTTTGGAAGAATTCGGGTCAAGAGAGGCAATCGGTTCATCGCATAATAGCAATTTAGGATTTTGGATAAGCGCCCGCGCAATGCCAACCCGTTGTTTCTGACCTCCGCTCAACTGATCGGACCTTTTATAGATTTGATCTTCCAGACCGAGAATTTGGAGAACTTTAGCAGCCTGAAGTTTCTCCTCTTCACTATAAAGGCCAAGGATTCCAGCCAATGTAGATTTATAGCCTAATCGTCCATGCAGGGTATTTTCGATCACACTTAGTCTATTTACAAGATTGTAATGCTGAAAAACCATCCCTATTTTCCTGCGTACTTTCTTTAACTCCCTTTTATTCACCTTGTATACATGATCATTATCAAAAATGATTTCTCCGCTAGAAGCATCGATCATCCTATTGATGCATCGAAGGAGAGTTGATTTCCCTGCTCCAGATGGCCCTATGATAGAAACGAACTCTCCTTCTTTCACAGTGAAGTCAATATTGGATAACGCCTTTGTACCATTTCCAAAATGTTTTGAGACATTTTTCACTTCCAATAATGTTTTCATGTATGCTCCTCCTACATTTTACTGCCTTTATTTAGATAATTCCCGGATTGGATTGAACCAGTCATCCTCAACTTCTACCAATCTTTCTTTTCCGCTCACCCGTTTAAATAGACCTGATAACTTAGAATCTTCCGGTACAAAAACTTTCTCATTATTTGCCATTTCATCGGACATTAACGTTTCAAGAATTTTTTCACGTGTCTCCTCACTGACTAATTCGGTGTTAACAACGAAAGGTGCATTCAGAACCGGAGTCACTGAAATGAGTGAGAATGTCTTATCTACAACTGTGTTGAAGGGTTCAGCTGCATCCTTCTTCACCTTATACACGGCACCTGCTTTATTCTCTTCCCCATCAGCCAGCTCCACATAATTATTGACACATGTGTCACAAAAGGCCGCCACTTCCGCTTTCCCGGTCAAAAGATTAACAGCCGATCCTTGGTGTGAACCGCCATAAAGCACTTCACTGAAGAATTTATCTTTCCCGCCTTCCAATAAATCCTCGGCCGTTAATTCCTTAAACTTATCTTGCTGCGAAAAATAATCAACGATTCCTGTGGAAGGGACTTTGAAGCCAGATGTTGAGCTATTTGATACGAAAGAGAACTTTTTCCCTTGGATACCGTCTATCTTGTATTCGCCGTTAATTTTATAGTCATCTGCATTTTGAACGGCCAGCCAGCTATTATAGACTGCATCATCCAACGTACCTGATTCACCGCTTGGAACAACTAGAGGCTGAACACTATCGTTTTTGTTGTTTGCTTCAATATATCCTTGCGCTCCCAGGAATGCTAAATCCGCGTTTCCATTAGCAATTGCCTCGATTGCAATGTTATAGTCCGTAGTGGTCTTATGTTCGACTTTCTTCCCTGTGGCGTCCTCCAAGATCTTCCCGATTTCATCGCGGGCTTCCCCTAAATCTTCCCCGGATTCATTTGGCAGCCATGCTACGGTTAATGTATCATCTTCATTTGCACCTGTTGAACTAGTGGAAGAACAGCCTGTGAACACCAGCAAAATAACTAACATCAATATGGACATCATCGATTTTTTCACGTTAAATCTTCCCTCCTATTTAAAAGATCTTTTCTTATTTCAGTCACTTCCCATAAAACAATACCGGTACAATACTAACCTGCCGTTAAGGAGGCTGAACATTCAGTAAAATTTATGTGAATTCGTCGTTAAATTTTTTGAATAGCTTGAGTAAAACATCCATTCTGTATGCTATATTCTTTATTTACTAACCGATTCATGAACTCCAAGTCATGAAAAATGCCCAGCATTGTCGTTCCTTCGTTCATTAGCTGTTCCAGCAGGGTTTTCACCTTCACTTTAGAATCGTGATCCAAACTTGCAGTCGGTTCATCCAGCAGGAGGAGCCGCGGCCTTTTCACCATTGCTCTTGCTATATTTAACCTTAGCTTCTCCCCTCCTGAAAAAGTAGCAGGGTAACTGTCCCATAGCTCTTTTCCTATTTCAAAGTGGTCGAGGATTTTTTCCGTTTCGATATTGGCCATTTCCCTGGTTTGTCCCATTTCAAGGATGGCACCGGTAACGAGCTGCCTTGCTGTAGTTCTTGGCATGACATTTAAAAATTGGGATACATAGCCTATCTCATGCTTACGCAGGTATATCATTTCCCTTTCTGTAGCTTTTGCTAGATTAATCGCACCATAGTGGGAAGATTCATACCAGATGTCTCCTTCTTGAACCCGATAGGTACCATAAATCGATTTTAGGATCGTTGATTTTCCGCTGCCGCTCTTGCCTGTAATGCCAATGAATTCGCCTTTTTTCACTGTGATCGTAATGTTGCTGACCGCATGGATATTCTTGCGTTGATTATGTAAAATAAAAGACTTTGATAAATCATTGATCTCCAATATGTTCTCCACTTTCCCACCCGCTTTCTAAAATTTAGATCCTGTAATTCGTTTTTTGAATCAATTTTCCGTCTACAATCACAGTTGTTATTACAGGGAAATCACCCGAAATTTTTTCAATTATAAGTATGTCAGCCTTTTTCCCTTCGTGAATCGACCCAATTTCGTCCTCCATCTTGACTGCCTTTGCGGGATTAATCGTAACTAGCTTAAACATATCGACAAGATCCATCCCATGGTTTTCGACCAATTCAAACATTGAATGCAGCAGGGCCGCAGGGTAATAATCACTGCATAATATGTCTATGCTTCCATCCTGAATTGCTTCAGAGGCACTTAAGTTCCCGCTATGAGAACCTCCCAAAAGCACATTTGGTGCACCGGCTATGGTATACATCCCCATATCATGGGCCTTACGGGCAATCTCAAGTGTGATTGGAAATTCACTTATACTTGTTCCGAAGCTGTGAACCAATTCAAGCTTCTCTATTGAATCATCATCATGTGAGGCAACGGCAATATTATTTTCCCTTGCTAGAAGTGCAATTTCCTTCATTCTTTCAATCGTCAGCTTTTCTTTCACTTGATGAGTCCGGATCATCACATCAATGGCTTCATCACTATAATTGTTATACCCCCTTAAAGTGTTTCGATATATCTCTAGATGCCGATACTGCCCTTGTCCTGGAGTGTGGTCCATGAATGAGACCAGATGCACTTTCTTTTCGGAAACATATTCTTTTAAACTATCAATATCCTCCAAATTATCGATTTCATACCGGGCATGAAACCGATGACGGACCAGGTGCTTCATCGTATGTGTTTGATCAATTAAGTCGATGAGCTTCCTTACATTCTCAGGCTCCCGAATTGGCTTATATGCGTATTCAGTGGATTTATAGAGCGACAGAGAATGAAACATGGTCGTGATCCCGTGCGTAATCAGTTCCTTTTCCGTTTCTCTTAAGCTCAATTGAAAATTCATTAAAGAAGTCGGGCGCGGCGCAGTCATATGTTCAATATAATCCGAATGGAGATCAATGAAACCAGGTGAAACATATCCACCCAAAGCGTCCAGCACTTCCATCTCAGGACTCATTTCGATTTCTCCCACAGGTGCAATCCGGCAAATTCTATCATCCTTAATTAAGAGATCTTGGTCCATCAGGATCGAGTCTTCCGTAATTATTTTTCCATTTTTAATCAGCAACAATGTCTCTTCCCCCATTTTCCTTTAGTTTCTTTTACAGCAGTGAGTGTACTAATTTTTGGGTATAAGGATGCTGTGGATCTTCGAGTATTTGATCTGTTAAACCTTGCTCGATTACTTTACCCTCCAGCATGACGAGCGTACGGTCTGCAAGCATTCGGATTACGCCCAAATCATGGGATACCAATACAATGCTGATATTCAAATCTCTTTGGAGACCTTTAATTAGATCCAATACACTTGCTTGAACTGATAAATCCAAACCCGTGGTGACCTCATCCAAAAGCAGTATGGGGGGATTGTTGGACAATGCTTTTGCTATCTGGACCCGTTGCTGCATTCCGCCTGAGAAATTCCTTGGTTCTTCTTTCATTCGATGAATGGGAATATTGACTGCTTCAAGAAGCTCGGCGCCTCTTGTTTCCATGCTGCCAACATGTCTGTTCCCAGCTGAAATTAACTTCTCAGCAATATTGCCTATCGAGGAGAAATCCATTTTCAACCCTAGAATCGGGTTTTGATAAACCTTCCCCATCAGGTGGTTTCGAACGAATCTTTTTTTCTGGGCTGACTCCATGAATAAATTCTTTTTTCCATCCTCAAAGCCCGCCACATACATTTCTCCATCTGTTACTTCTTCGTCAAAATATAAACTTTTCATTAAAGTGGATTTACCGCTGCCGCTTTCCCCTACAATTCCGAGAACTTCACCGTGATACAAATCAAACGTCACATCTCTACAGGCATATACCGTCCCGCATTCGTGACAATAGTTTTTCGCCACTTTTCCTAATTTCATATGTTTACAAATTGAACATCCGTTACCGTACTGTTTGTTCATTTGTTTAACCGATAATACGGGTACCTCTAGCACAGACATTTAATTCACTCCCAATGATTGTTTTTGATTGACCATTTCAAGGCAATTGCTTGTATCATTGCATAGGAAATACGTTTCCCCTGATTCCTCATCAACAAGTTCATCCAAAAACACATCATTGGACCCGCAGAGAATGCAAGCATGATTTGTAAAGGACTCGATTTCAAATTCGTAATCATCAAATGCCAAAGATGATACATTTGTATAAGGAGGTACTGCATATACCTTTTTCTCCCTGCCTGCACCTAACAAAATGAGCGCTTCACTTTCGTCCAGCTTGGCATTATCGAATCTTGGTATTGGACTTGGTGCCATGACATACCTGTCGTGGACCATCACCGGATGGTCTGCATCCGTCGCCATTATTCCGTACTTCATGATTTGTTCAAATAACATAAGCCATGCACCGCTATACTCTCTCTCAGCATGAAGCTTTTTCGTTTCATGTTCGCTCGGCTCAAAATTCCTTAAAGGTTCCGGTAATGGAACTTGAAGAATTAAAATCTGGTCTCGTTGCAACGGCACTTCCGGCACCCTGTGTCTAGACTGGATTAAAGAGGCATCTTTTGTGCTATCCGTCGTCCTTACCCCAGTGGTGTCAGATACGAGTTTTTTTATGTTAACGGCATTAACGGATTCATCCGAACCTTGGTCGATCACCTTAAGGACGTCATCCTTTCCAATCAATGACAATGTCAACTGCAGGCCGCCCGTGCCCCAACCACGCCCAATCGGCATTTCCCTTGAAGCGAATGGGACTTGATAACCGGGAATGGCAATCGCCTTCAGTGTTGCCCTTCTAATCTCCCGTTTCGACCCTTCATCAAAGAATGCAAAATTATAGGTTTTATTCATGCGATCCAACCTCCTGCTCTGTGGTCTTATCTTTTGACTTCCGGATGCTATCAAGCTTGGATTGGAACGTAACATAATGAGGCATCTTCAAATGGGAGATGAAACCCGTTGATTCAACTGAATCTATATGATAAAGGACGAATTCCTCGTTGTGACTTGGAAACTCCTTGTTGGGTTTTTCCAGGCAATTATCCAGGATGCCCATTGCGATTGCTTTTGTTTCATTTTGTCCCATGCACATGCCATAGCCAACTTCAAACTCTATTTCTTTTTTGCCTTGTTCTTTCTCTACCGTAAGCGGAATGAGCATCTCTACCTCCGTTGCTGTAAAGTCCCCAATATAATAGCTATCTTCCCCTTGCCCTTCGTCCAGCAGCGGGTGATCGAGATGGACGGGCAGCTGACCTACCCGCAGCTCCCCTACTGTCGGGTGCAGTGCACCATATCCACGAATGACTGCATAAGCAAGTGATGTCACTGCACCGGTTTGGCCTCTTGTTAAAATTTGCAGGCGTTCACTCCGCATTGAAGGAAACTCCAGACTTTTCCTTGTAACATCCCCAGGCTGCAAATCATTGTTTTCACAGCTTGCTAATAAGCCTTCACTTCTTAAGTAGTCCAAAACTTTAGGCAGAGAGTTTAAATCAGCCATATGGTTCTGATATTCTGTTGAATGATTTTCTTTTTGAAAAGCCCGTAACCAATCTTGAATGCTTATATCCGATTCATTTTCCAGCTCCGAATCTAGTAACCGATGTGTATAATCGGTCGTGGCACCTAAAATCTGTCCGCCAGGTACATCCTTAAAACTAGCTGAAATCCGCCGTTCCACTTTCATATTTTCAGAACTGATCACACGTGAAACATGTTTTCGCGGCAAAGTGGATCGATAGGCCCTTAAGAGGAAAACAGCTTCTTCCGGATTGCCTTCAGCCTGTTTAATGGCAAGTGCAGCCAGTGATTGATCATACAAACTGCTTTCTGACATAACCTGATCAATCAGCCCTCTCATCCCAGCTTCTATCTTATGCAGCTCTATAGCCGTCCCTTTTTTGACCCGTTCATACTTTAAGCGTTTGATCGATTCCTCAATCGCCTTTGTTCCTCCCTTTACTGCAACATATCCCATATAATCTCACCCCCATTTTCTTTAATTTGAGTCGTTCTCGGTAAAGCTATTAAACGATCTTGTTGATCCACAAAATACATATCGATTCCTAAAGGGAATTCTATGTTTTTTTCGTTCCTTACACCAAGCCAGGCGGAGACATTCGGGAGGCTTATGAATGATTCCTCTTGAATTCCCGGTCCAGAAAGAATCATTGAGTCCCCTTTCGTTACATCCGGCACTTCTAGAATGATCATTGCCGATTCATGGGGGTTAAACAGATTTCCTACCTTTGCTTTATTTATCGCTTCCTTCATTTGCTCCTCGGAGGCATCATGTAAAATAAAGATAAAATCCGCTTCCGGCAAATCGACAGGCTTTGAATAAGTAAGCTGATTGATCATTCTTGACACCGCCTCCCCCTCCTTTGCAATGACCTTAAAAGTCACTTCAGGGTCAAGTACCGTTCGTGCAAGCAGGATAGTAGAAGATAGGCATTCCATTTGAACATCCAAAGTCTTGGCTTCCCTCTCCAAAACCACTAAAGTTCCAGGTCTTGAAGTCGCCGTTACAAGCTTTCTATAAACAGTTTGTATATCATGAACTACATCCAAATTCATTACTTTCCCCCCTTATTGAACATCCATTGTTTCAAAGTTTACCTTGGTTCTTAAGATTGATCGATTCAGCTCTTGAAGATTTTTCTGTATATTCTCCTTCTCATTTTCCAAAACATGTGACCATGATCTCGTTTCGCCAAGATCAGCCTGATAAGCAGCATCAATGATAGCTAAACGATGTGCCAGCTCTTCCCGATGTCCCTTAACGATACCAATCCCAATTGAATCCTGAATTTGGACCGTGCATTCAGTCACCAGCATTTCCCCAAGATAAAACAAGCTCTTTTTTGCCGTTTCCCTTGTCTTTAGCAACACAAGGGCACTCTCTGGCTTTTGAATGACGGTAACTTTATATTTCATTGCTATTTCCTTGGCAAATTCCTTCGCAATGTCCTCAGAGCCTTGAATCAAAATCTCGGTTCTTTCCCTTCTTCTCATTCCATTGGCCTCCAATGTTTTAGTTTCCCGCTACATCTTCAATGTATCTTGTTGCCAAGTGAACGTACGTTAAGAAAGAGTAAATCTTGTATGAAATTTGTTAAAGCCGGACCTACACTATTCAAAATTTCGTGCCATTACTCGTGAATTCGAGCTTTACTCGTGAGTTTCGTACTTTTACTCGTGAATTCGAAGCATTTACTCGTGAGTTTCGTACTTTTACTCGTGAATTCAGAGCATTTACTTGTGAATTCGAGCGATATCTGGAATGGAAGTTTTTATATAACATATGTGAAACAATCGCTTCGATAGATTATGACCGTGTGCTCAAGGACTTGATTGCTCCGCTTATCCCGGCATAACGATTCCACTTGCAAAAGTGGAATTAAACTTGAACACTGCAAAATATCCCGTTCGAAAAGAGTAGGAAAAATCACGTTCAGTGTACTGCTGCTGGATCCGAATTCCACAAAGCCATGCTGCCTATAATATTGAAACATGGAGGTAATATCAGGACCGTCCTTTTCAATTTCAGGAAATGTTGATTTTGCTACAAAAGATGTATGAAGAGCAATCGGGAAATCGTCCATTAACCTAAGCCTGCCAATTTTAAAGACCTTGTCATCCCTTTCCGCCTCGAGGCTTTGAAAAATCTTCTGATCATAAGAAATTTCTTCGCAAAAAATAGTACTCGTTTGAAAGGAAAACTGGAATTCTTTCATTTTCTCGGTGAAACTGACATCTCCGGATAGAATTAACGGAATTTGCTTCTTGCTTTCCTGGACATAACTTCCCTTACCTTGCTTTGAATAGATAAAGCCTAAATCTTGAAGCTGCTCGTATGCCTTCCTGACAACCATTCTTGGAACATTAAATTGATCAGCGAGTATATGCTCTGAAGGTAACTTTTTATCCAATTGAAAGGTCCCACTCTTAATTTCCGATATTAAATGATCCACTAAAAAGTTTTTTTCCGCCAACAGAAATCCCCCTTTAAATATTAGATCTGTCCAATACCTATTTTTCCTTGTTAGTGTCAGTGTACTGAGAAAATATGAAGCTACCATGATTTTCTTGTAAAAAAAAAGTCCTGGTCAATTACCAGAACGAAAGGGAATACTTATTTTATGGATCTTTTCAATACGACATCCAGCATATGATCAGGTCGCTTTCACAGCAAAACTCCTGGTTTCATAGATAGATATTTTTCAATACCACATCATTAATGGACATGCTTTTTTTCCTTAATTTCAAAGCATCCACACATTCCTTTCCAGGGCTCATGCTGCCAAGCCGAATCGGATTCTCCCCATAATCCCCATGAAAATCCGAACCTCCTGTCTTAATGAGATTATATTGATCTGCATATGAAATCGCTCTTTCCTCTTCTTCATGACCATGATGAGGATGAAGAACTTCAATCCCTTCAAGCCCTGCTTCTACAAGATCGGGAATAATATCGAAGCTCCCGTATTGTCCAGGATGAGCAAGGACCGGAACGCCTCCGGCAGCACGAATCGCCTTCACAGCAAGGATGGCATCCACATACTCTATAGGAATGAAGGCAATGCCTGGCTCTTCTCCATTTTGGCCGCGACTGAAGATCTTCTTATACAAATCTCCATAGATAGAATCCGTATACCCCGATTCGCGCAGCGCCAGCATAATATGCTGTTTATAAACACCGGTTCCTCCCCTGAATTTAGAAACCTGATCCCAAGTTATTCGATATCCTGCATGAATCAGCCGTTCCACCATTTTTTCAGAAGCTGCATTCCTCTTATGAATCAGTGGATTACATAGCTCCTCAAGCGCCTTATGACCAGGCTCAACAAAATAGCCCAAAATATGTACACGCCTTCCTCTTGCAAAGTCATAACCAGAAACTTCTATTCCAGGGATGATTTCAATTCCTATTTCCTTTCCCCGTTCCACCATCTCTTGCAATCTCATCGTTGTATCGTGATTCGTAATCGCTATATGGCCAATGCTTTCCCTTTTTGCAGTCTCCAATAGTTCTTCAAAAGAACTGGAACCATCTGAAATGTTCGTATGACAATGTAATTCAACCTTCATGCCAATCCCCCCATTCTTATTCGTTACCCATTATCATTTTAACTTAGTGCCATGTCGGTCCCGTTAAGAAGATGTAAAAAAACGTAAAGGTGTAAAAGTCATACAGATTGGTGAAAATACTTAAGTATTTAAGGCTGTGGACAAATAAAAACATTCGAGTTGATTTCAGAAATCCGTTCCCTTTCCGCCGACTGTCTGCCAACTCATCAAAGCAAGCGCCTTTGGTGTCTTGGCTAGCCAGTTATTCGGCTGGAATTTCTTCAATCCATTAAGGATTACTGTAAAAAAACATGAAGGATAACCTTGTCTTAACCAAGGTTCGGGATGAGCCCGCCTGCAGTTTTTCTTTTTAAAAACATTCGAGTTGATTTCAGAAATCCGCTCCCTTTCCGCCGACTGTCTGCCAAGCCTCCTCGACGCAAGCGTCTCCGGGGTCTCGGCTAGCAAGTTATTCGGCAGGAGTGTCGCAAATTTCTTCAATCCATTAAGGATTACTGTAAAAAACATGAAGGATAACCTAGTCTTAACCAAGGTGCGGGTTGAAACCATTCCCATTAGGTCGACAAACTCAAAGAAAGCGATTTCACCTGCAGATTGCCTGGAGAGGAAACAACGTCCCATTTTACAAGCACTAAAACTGCTGGCAAACAATTATTATCTAGTTTGTGGACAAAAGCAGTTCTATCTATAAATAAAACAAAGTTGATTGGAGCGGGTGTGCGAGACTCCTGCTTAGAAAAGCGAGTCCACGGGAGACCCCACAGGCGCAAAAGCGCCGAGGGCGGACCGCCCGCGGAAAGCGAGTGCCTGAAGAGGAAATCAACGTTCCATAGTATCATGTTCGTTCGCCTTTTAACGGATTTTCCATCAAGCTGAAATAAAATCAAAATAAAACCATTAAAAATTTTGACTTACTGTCAAAAATGATGTACATTACCTATTGGGCGAACAATTTTAATAAATAAATATAAAAATATTCGTATATAGAGGTGCATAACATGGAAAACGTGTTTGATTATGAAGATATTCAATTAATTCCTGCAAAATGTGTAGTAAATAGTCGTTCTGAGTGTGATACATCCGTTACTTTGGGTAAACATACATTCAAGTTACCTGTAGTACCTGCAAATATGCAAACGATCATTGATGAAAAGATTGCCATTTACTTAGCTGAAAACGGTTACTTTTATGTAATGCATCGTTTTGAGCCAGAAAAACGACTGACTTTCATTAAAGATATGCATTCACGAGAATTGATCGCTTCCATCAGTGTCGGCGTTAAAGAAGAAGAATACGGATTCATTGAACAATTATCGGCTGACAACATTGTGCCTGAATACATTACTATAGATATTGCACACGGCCATTCCAATGCCGTGATAAAGATGATACAGCATATTAAAAAACATTTACCTGAAAGTTTTGTCATAGCAGGAAATGTGGGAACTCCTGAAGCGGTACGGGAATTGGAACATGCCGGTGCGGATGCTACAAAGGTTGGCATCGGGCCAGGGAAAGTTTGCATCACTAAAATCAAGACTGGATTTGGAACGGGCGGCTGGCAGCTAGCTGCACTTCGCTGGTGTGCAAAAGCGGCAAGCAAGCCAATCATAGCTGACGGCGGCATTCGCACGAATGGTGATATTGCTAAATCAGTTAGATTTGGAGCTTCCATGGTCATGATCGGTTCACTATTTGCTGGACATGAAGAATCTCCAGGTCAAACGATCGAGAAAGATGGAAAGGCCTTTAAAGAATACTTTGGTTCAGCTTCTGAATTCCAAAAAGGTGAAAAGAAAAACGTTGAAGGTAAAAAGATGTATGTCGAGCACAAAGGATCTTTGGAAGATACGTTGAAGGAAATGGAACAAGATCTTCAGTCTTCCATTTCATATTCCGGCGGAACCAAGTTGGAAGCCATCCGGAATGTGGACTATGTGGTCGTTAAGAACTCAATCTTTAACGGTGACAAAGTTTATTAAGAAGGAATCATTAACGTAATAAAGAACGGCCTAATCAATGGATTAGGCCGTTTTTTATCATTATATCTTTTTAACAAATTGGGATTTTAATTTCATTGCACCAAAACCATCAATCTTGCAATCAATATCATGATCTCCATCAACTAGACGGATGCTTTTGACTTTAGTGCCCATTTTTAAGACGGATGAGCTCCCTTTCACTTTAAGGTCCTTGATTACCGTAACGGTATCACCATCGTTCAAGGCATTTCCATTAGCATCCTTGATAGTCTTCTTTTGATCACCATTTTCCGTTTCCGCTTCCACCGCCCACTCATGGGCGCATTCCGGGCAAACAAAAAGGCTTCCGTCTTCGTATGTATATTCTGAATCACATGCAGGGCAATTAGGAAAATCAGACATAAATTCACTTCCTCCATTCGTTATTGTCAATTCTAATATAATAATGGTTTACACACAACCGGCAGGCTATTACAGTTCCTGTTCCTCCCTACCTCTAGAACCTATAGAGTTTTTACTATATACTTTTAAGAAAAAGCTGGAAAGTGCGGTGAACCCTTTTGTTTAAACTACTATTGATAGAAGATGATACGACGTTATTCAATGAAATTAAAGATAGATTGGCGCAATGGTCTTATGATATTTACGGAATCGGCGATTTTAGTAAAGTGGTTCAGGAATTCACGGAAATAAAACCTGATTTGGTCATCATTGATATACAGTTACCGAAGTTTGATGGGTTTCATTGGTGCAGAATGATCCGGTCCCATTCCAATGTTCCCATCATCTTTTTATCTTCCCGTGATCATCCTACCGACATGGTGATGTCCATGCAGCTTGGAGCTGATGATTTTATCCAGAAACCCTTTCATTTCGATGTACTCATCGCAAAGATACAGGCCACCCTACGCCGTGTCTATAATTACAATACCGAAAAGGTCGAGTTGAAAACCTGGTGCGGCGCAACTGTGGATTACGAGAAGAACACGGTGTCGGCCGAGACTGGCACAATCGAATTGACGAAAAATGAAATTTTCATCTTAAAAAAACTCATTGAACAGAAAAACAAGATCGTAAGCCGTGAAGAATTGATCAACAGCTTATGGGATGACAAACGTTTCATAAGCGATAACACCCTTACAGTGAATGTGAACCGTTTACGAAAGAGATTGGATGAACTCGGTTTAGGGCATTTTATCGAAACGAAGGTTGGACAGGGCTATATCGCCGTAGAAGAGGCAAATGCATGATCAGAAAATTTCTCGTGGAAAGGTTCAGTTGGATCATATTCTACATACTTCTTCATCTATTCATTATCTTTGTCGCTTATCTTGATACGGCGATACCGTTAAAGCCCATACTGTATATTGTTTTTTTATCATTGCTCATATTCATTATATTTTTGATATTCCGCTATAAAAAAGAAACATATTTTTATAAAAGTTTAGAAGCGCGGGAAGACAACCTGGATATTACGAATATAGCCGAACCAGAAAGTCCTTTTGAAAAAATCATAGAAAACAGCATCATTAACCAAACCGAAATATTGAAGCAATCGGCATCAATTGGTCAAATGACTTTAGAGCAGGAGAAGGATGAATTATTAGCTTGGATTCATGAAGTGAAGACACCATTGACGGCGATGCATTTAATGATTGACCGCTTGGATGATGAATTGCTGAAATCGCATTTGACTTATGAGTGGCTCCGCATTCACCTACTTCTTGATCAGCAGCTCCATCAAGGGCGCATGCCTTTCATCGAAAATGATTTGTATATAGAGAAAACCGATTTGGAAACAATAATCTTTGATGAGATTAAAACGCTGCAATCATGGTGCATTCAAAAAGGGATCGGCTTCGACATACAATTGGATGTAACCGAAGTGCTTACTGATGCCAAATGGCTGGCCTTCATCATGAGGCAGCTCTTGACCAACTCCATTAAATACAGTGAAAACTCAGATATCCTGATATATAGCCATGAACAAGCTGGACAAATGGTTCTTGAAGTGAAAGATTCTGGACGGGGCATCGACCCAAAGGATTTATCCCGCATATTTGATAAAGGATTCACTTCCACGACAAATCATCGTGACACTGCCGCAACAGGCATGGGTTTATATTTAACAAAGAATGCAGCCGAGTCCCTATTCATCTCCATTGACGTGAAATCAGAGCTTGGAACCGGAACGACCTTTACCTTGACCTTCCCAAAAAGGAATGATTTCGTGAATATCACAAGCATGTGACAAAAGTGTCACATGCTTTTATTCTTTGTTCGTCCAAACGAAGGAAAAGAAATACATGGCCTTTTATAATGAGGATATAGAAAAAAAGGAGTGTATCCAAATGAATATATTAGAAGCGAAAAAAATCCATAAAAGCTATGGTAATAAATTCAATAAACAAGAAGTATTAAAGGGTCTTGATATAAGCATACAAGAAGGTGAATTCGTAAGTATCATGGGTGCATCCGGTTCAGGAAAAACGACTTTACTTAATGTCCTTTCCTCGATTGATAAAATCAGCAACGGCACCATTACGATCGATGGAAAAGAGATTTCGGGGATGAAAGAAAAGAAGTTGGCCGAATTCCGTAAGAACCATCTAGGCTTCATCTTCCAGGAATATAACTTATTGGACACACTGACTGTCAAAGAAAATATCCTTCTGCCCTTGTCCATTACCAAAACGCCCAATAACGAAGCGGCACAAAAGTTTGATAGCGTGGCGAAGGAACTTGGCATATATGAAGTGAAGGATAAATACCCAAATGAAATTTCCGGCGGTCAAAAACAGCGTACGTCTGCAGCACGGGCTTTCATCCATGATCCAAGCATCATATTTGCGGATGAACCGACTGGGGCGCTTGATTCCAAATCAGCTTCCGATTTACTGAACAAACTGAGCGAAATGAATCAAAAGCGCAAAGCGACCATCATCATGGTAACCCATGATCCAGTGGCGGCTAGTTATTGCAGCCGAGTCATTTTCATTAAAGATGGACAAATATATACACAATTGAATAAAGGTGAACAATCCAGACAAACCTTCTTCAAGGACATCATGAAAACACAAGGTGTATTGGGAGGGGTTCAAAATGAGCATTAATCAACTCATCTTGCGAAATTTGAAGAAAAATCTGAAGAACTATTATCTGTATGTGTTTGCCCTGGTCTTCAGCGCTTCCCTTTACTTTGCTTTTGTCACCTTGCAATATGACCCAGCGCTGGATGAAGCGGAGGGTACGGTGAAAGGGGCCGCCTCCATCAAGGCTGCATCGATCCTGCTTGTTGCAATTGTTTCCATATTCCTTTTATATGCCAATAGCATTTTCATAAAAAGACGCAGTAAAGAAATTGGCTTATTCCAATTGATAGGCATGACGAAGAACAGGATATTCCGGATCCTGAGTGTGGAAAACCTGATCCTGTATTACTGTTCCGTATTCCTGGGAATCTTTGTAGGGTTTGCCGCTTCAAAATTGATTATCATGATCCTATTTAAAATAATGGGTGTCCAGGCAATCGCAACCCTTAAATTTTCTTTTCAGCCGCTAGTGCAAACCTTGCTCGTTTTTAGCGCCATCTATCTTTTCATCATGTTGATGAATTATGCCTTCATTAAAAGGCAGACCATTCTATCATTATTTAGAGTGACTTCAATGACGGAAGGAAAAGTGAAAAAGGTTTCGATGTTCGAAATGATCCTCGGGATATTCGGGATCATCCTGATCATTGCTGGCTATGTCGTTTCATCCAAATTATTCGATGGAGCTTTTACAGAGATGACCGAGCTTTTTATGGCCATGATATTCATTTTGGCAACCGTCATCATCGGTACCTACCTATTCTATAAAGGATCCGTAAGCTTCATCTTTAATATCATCCGTAAAAAGAAAAATGGCTATTTGAACATTAATGAAGTATTGTCCCTTTCATCCATCATGTTCCGGATGAAATCGAATGCGATATTATTGACGATCATCACGACAGTTTCCGCTTTGGCGATCGGGTTATTATCATTAAGCTATATCTCCTACTACTCAGCGGAGAAAATGGCACAAAGCTCTATCCCCACCGATTTTTCGATGACGGATACGGAAGATGCAGATGCATTCAAAAAAGCATTATCAGACAGTAAAATTGATTATGACGAAAAGGTGATCGATGTCATTCAAGTGGATGTCAATGTAAAGGAAATAATGGAAACGAGCCTCGAAGGAGTGAACTTTGATCCTGACATCATGACTGTTCCCGTCATCAGTGATGAATCCGTTAAAGGAATCAACCTTGCTGAAGATGAGACCCTTTTCAGCGGATACAGTAATATGATGGAGAAGGTCATGTCCTTGAAGGATTCCGGAAAGATTGAACTGAAGGGCAAAACCGAAGTGATTCCGCAAACATACATGGGATTGAATGATGATAGCATCCTGTCCTATTACTTCACGAATGGCGGATTGCCCGTTGCCATTGTAGACCAAACGATTTTCGACCGTTTGAAAAAGGATGTCGACCCGAAGATCCAAAAAGTATCATCTGTAAATATCGGTATTGATGTGAAGGATGAAGCTGAACTTGAAAAAGCGAATGATCTATTCAATAAAATGAGTTTTAAAGAAGAACATGTGAATGATTCCCAATTTGAAATGTTCAACACCCAGAAGAAGAATATGGGTCTTATCATGTTCATCGTCGCCTTCTTGGGATTAACCTTCCTCATCACATCCGGTTGCATCCTGTATTTCAAGCAAATGGATGAAAGTGAAGGTGAAAAATCCAATTACACCATCTTAAGGAAACTGGGATTCACGCGAGGTGACTTGTTAAGAGGAATCCAAGCAAAACAAGTTTTCAATTTCGGCATTCCTTTAGTCGTCGGGCTGCTTCATAGTTATTTCGCAGTCCAATCAGGATGGTTCTTATTCGGGACCGAAGTTTGGACACCGATGATCATCGTTATGGCATTATACACGGCATTGTATTCGATCTTCGGAATCCTATCCGTATTTCATTACAAGAAGGTCATTAAAGAATCTCTATAAGTGCTAAAAAGCTCCAGGGCCCATGAGGCCCTGGAGCTTTTATTTTCCCTTTAAAGTACCCCAGCCGGTTTCATCATTTCCTTGATCAATTCCCTGTTGCGCTTTTTAAAGATTTCATTATGGGAAGAAACCATCCCCACTCCGTGAGCGTCAGGCTGGATATATTGCTTTGCTTTGTTTACGGCATTTGCTGCATCTTGAAAAGTACCTGCTATCAGGTTCAATTTACCTTCATGCTTAAGGATATCACCGGCAGCGTATATTCCATCCATCGAGGATTCACTTAAAGAAGTACCTTCAATATAATAATTGTCGGCTATGGCTATATCCACTTTACTATTTCGAAGCAGCGATGTATCACGCTCATAACCATGATTGATGATGACTTCGTCGATCGGCAAGTAAGAAACCTCTCCCGTTGCGTGATTCGTCAGTTCAACATGCTCAATTGATTCATGATCAGCGCAGGCGATCAGTTTTGTAATCGTCGTATTCAAAAAACAAACAGCAGAGCTTTCCATCAATTGCCTTGCTTGTGATTCATGACCTGCTAAACTATCTTTCCTGTATGTCAGATACACCTTTTTGGCGATGGGCTCCAATTCATTTGCCCAGTCTATAGCAGAATTCCCGCCGCCTGAAATGATCACCGTCTTATCCTTGAATCGATTGAAAGACTTAACAGTATAGTTTAAATTGGAGACTTCAAACCTTTCTGCCCCGTCTATTTCCAACTTTTGCGGATTCAGAATTCCGCCGCCAACCGCGACAATAATCGTCTTGGAAAAGTGCATTTGACCTGAAGCCGTATGTAAAACGAAGATACCTTCTTCATTCCGTGTGATGGATTCCACTTTTTCATTCAAGACGACTGTTGGATTGAATGTTAAACCTTGCTCCACTAGCTGCTCAATTAATTTTTCCCCAGTAGTGGGTGTCAGCCCTCCTACATCCCAAATCATTTTCTCCGGATAGACATGAATTTTCCCGCCTAGCCGTGGCTGGTATTCAATCAGTTTAACTTTCATTTCTCTAAGTCCGCTATAAAAAGTGGAGTAAAGGCCTGCTGGCCCTCCCCCAATAACCGTTACATCATATAAATCTTGTTCCATTTACGCCCACTCCTCGGTAATCAAATGTGATTGATTATCATTCTCATTTAATCGTACACTCTTTTCTCACTTTTTACAATATGGATTTATTAAAAGACTCTGTTCATTTTAAAAATCAACAGAGTTTTTTAATTCCAATCACTAAAACTTACCATTCATTAAGTACGTATGAATGATAAATGGAGTATTACCATTATAATGAAAAATCAGGTTGAAAACGGAATAAGGGTATGGGACGTCAAAGAATATTATTGCTAAATTATTTTTATCCTCGGACTTAACATCGCCCCGTGGTTGCCGGTTGATAACTACTTCGTAGGTACTCCCACTTGTTGTATGAGTTGATATGCTTTCAAAGCCATTTCAACGTTTAATCTGTTCTCCGGCATATCAAAATCAAGATCAAGAACCTTTTTTATTTTTTCCAGCCGATGATAGAGTGTTTGTCTTACAATATGTAATTTTTGAGCAGTAAGCTTCTTTGAGCGATCAAGCTCAAAGTATTTTGCTAAAGTCAGAAGCAATTCCGTTCCATAATCCTTATCATAGGATATTAAAGGAGAGAGATAGTCTTCAATAAAATGGGCTGTATCTTGATCATGTTGAATTAATTGTATCAACCGAAAGATGCCAAGGTCTTCGTAAAAGGCACTTGTTGAAAACGTACGATAATTTAAAGCTAACTGCGCTTCTCGATAACCAGTATGAGCATCCAAAAGTAACTGGTATTGTCGCCCAACGCCTATACGGATTTGGCTAGATTCACCTTCTTTAACATATAGCAAGGCATCGATCACTTTCAAGAAGCGTGCCTTAGAAGAATCGGCAGTTCCGAGATCAATAGCTAATACAATAATTTGATTTCTTATTGAGGTGATATAGGGTGTAAAAGAATATTTTGCGAACCCAGATCGAATTTTTAAAGAATAATGATATATAGCAGATTCATTTTCTTCATCCGATAAACTTAATGAAGAAGGATGAAAAACATCTTCGATATCAACGATTGCAATTCGATAATGTATAGAAGCGTGCTTAGATTTTAACGAAATAAATCCCCTTGCTTGTTCCTCATTATTGATGCGTCTAAAAAGTAAATCATTTAGCCATGTAGATTCTAAACGTAATCGTTTTTCGTCCAAATAATGTTTGCGCAGTAAGTCTTGTGAGATTGCTAGAGAAGCACGATCAAGGATTAGGAAATCGAATTCATCCGATTCACGATCTAAAACCATAACAAGGTACGCCCAGATTTGATCCATTGCCCCGATCGGTTGGAGAAGAATAGTATGGTTTAATGCCTTCCATTCAACGGGCGAATCATTTGTAATTCGGTCTTGCCAGTGTTCTTTATCTTCATAAATGGTTTGAAGTAGCTGTTCCATGAATTCATTTTTCAATCCTGGAATCGAAAAAGGTGTTCCATCAATAGGAAGATAGATAATTGGTGCTTCTGTCTTCTGTTGCAACAACTTTAAAATATTTGATAACCCATGAGTAGTGAGTGACAATGAATGGAACTTTCTTGATATCGAATCTAATGTAACCAACTTCTCATGATGAGCATTAATGATAAACGAATGTAGATCCTGTGCTATTTCAACGAAATTTATGAATTCTTTGAAAATAATAATCGGAAAGTTATACTCATTTGCCATCTCGATCATTTCATTAGGGACCTTTTCGAAGTGGTGTCCAAGTTCTATACATAAACATGAGGCGTTGCGTTCGATAAGATTTAACAAAAATGAAGTATTAGAGGAGTCTCTCCATTCAAACCCAAATCCGGTGGAGAGTATCAGTTCCCCTCCCTGAAAGATGGTATCATCAAAAAACGGGATTTCAAGGACATGTGTCCATTTCACTTGACGGTGCAACCCGTTAGCCCCCGCAACTACCTCCGTCTTTAAAAAGAGTGAGCGCTTAAGAACATCTTGTACTGTAAGCATGTGTACCTCCTCATTTAATAATTGTTAGCTGTATCATTTTATTATAACTATACTAGAAAGTCTAAGCCCATAAAATATGGATCTGTATCTCGTTTAACCCCAAGTAATGTTCTTTTACATGCTTTAATGAAATACCTCAATCAACCTGATAATCTTTTATAATTTCCACCATTTTTCATCAGTTATATGTGTGCATGAACGATGAAGTACTGAAACTTAAAACGACCAAAACATTAGATAAACAATGGAAAAATTATCACTTTTTCACCAAAGCTATATTCATAAAAGTACAAAATGACCAAAAGTGCTTGGTTAAAAAAAAACTAATATACATTTAACCTCGTGTCTAATGAAAGGGTTATCATTTCCCTGTAAGATTTTAGAATGTTCAATAAATTAAATACAATTAAAAAGGAGAATGAACAATGATAGTAGGAGTTCCTAAAGAATTAAAAACCGCAGAGACTAGAGTGGGATTAAATCCATCATGGGTAAAAAAATTAACAGCTTTCGGTCATGAAGTACTAATACAAAGCATGGCAGGTGAAGCTAGTGGTTTTTGTGACGAGAAATATATTTTGGCTGGAGCAAAAATAGTAAACACGATTGACGAAATTTATGAGAAGGCAGAATTTGTTGTTAAAGTGAAGGAGCTTCAACCATATGAATATGGCCTTCTTAAAGAAAATCAAATGATAATGGCATGGTTTCATTTGGCGGAAGATGTAAATCATGAGATGACACAGGCATTACTAGATAAAAAAGCAATTTCAATATCAATGGAATTAATCGTTTTACCTGATGGGACAAGACCTACGATTAAACCAATGAGTGAAATTGCAGGAACATTGGCAATGCTTGAAGCAGTCAAATATGCTCAATATGGTTATGGTGGAAAAGGAATACTTCTCCGGAAACTGGCCGGTTTACCGTCGAGCAAAGTATTCATACTTGGTGGTGGCAATGCTGGACTCAATACTGCGCAAGTTGCTGTGGGCCTTGGATTGAATGTAACGATCATGGAAGCCTCAATGAAACGCATCGATTATTTGAAGAATCAGTTGCCACAGGTGGACATTTTGTGTTGGGATAAAGATATGATGTTCGAAGAACTTATTCAAAGTGATGTTTTAATTAATACAATTTATCCGATGCCAGGGGTAACCGAACCTCTCATTACACGAGAGATGGTCAGTAAGATGCAACCTAATTCTATCATTATTGATATTGCAGGAACGGGTATAATTGAAACCTCACGTTATACGACTTTAGAGGAACCAGTTTACTACGAACAAGAAGTCCTACATTACTGTGTCCCGAATATGCCGGCTCTATGTCCACAAACCTCGACAAACATGATGCTGATGACAACCGGCCCATATATTATGGACATTGCGAATAATGGTTTGAAAGAGGTTATAGAAAATGATGTAATAGTAAGAAATTGTATCAGCACTTTAAACGGTGAAATTGTTCATCACGAAGTTGGGATCAATCATAACATGCCTTATACAGAAATTAAAACGGAGTTACTATTGTCCAAATAATAAAGCGTCCTTAGAGTTATCTCATATTCTTAGTTTTTCTATTGATTAGAAATCAGTATTCACGTTGAACAAGTCACTACTAAAGAAATTACAGGAGTCCGTAAAGATGCCAGTGAGAAGATTTTTGCAGGAATTATCATTGTTGTTCTGCAGACGGAATTCCTTACGGGGAACGGGAAAATAAGTTCTACACAACAAGTTCATGGATAATTCAAAGCAGGCTCCCTAGCATCTTTCTGACTTTTATATGATTTCTAGAAAACCACGTATTAAAAAAGCTTTGGAAGTAATAATTTGAATCCCATTTATTATAAAAGTTAAATCAGGTAAAAGAGGTGAGTATTTTACATGACAAATTTAAGGAAAACAGATAGAACACTGACACTCATTCCAGTTGTGTTGTTTGGCTTTTCATTTATGGGGTTAACCACAGCTTTTACTACGTATGGTATTGCGGCTAATATTTCTCACGGTACGGTTCCGGGGGCAATGATAGTTGCTCTAGTGGTAATGATGTTTACTGCTTACAGTTATGGGAAAATGGCAATTGCGTTTCCATCTTCCGGTTCTGCTTATGTTTATACGCAAAAATCGATCAATCCCTCTGTTGGATTTCTTGTCGGATGGGTGATCTTAATGGATTATTTATTTATGCCAATGGTAAATTATTTAGTATTTGGTATTTTTTTCTCAGCAGCCTTTCCTTCCATTCCAAGTTACATCTGGATTGTAGGTATGCTGGTGCTCGTCACTTTTATTAATATTAAAGGATTGAAGTTTGCCACAAATGTAAACGCATTCATAACGATTTTCGCTCTACTTTTTATCCTTATCTTTATAGGTTTTTCTATTAAGGAAATTTTTATGGGCGAAAGCACGGCAACTCTTTTATCTCTTGAGCCATTCTATAATTCGAAAGAACCCTTTTCTTATACAATAGCTGGAGCAGCATTATTATGCTTTTGTTTCCTTGGGTTTGAATCAGTTACAGCGTTTGCGGAAGAGACAGTGAACCCTAAGAAAACAATTCCCCGAGCTATTATTTTAATTACCCTTGGTGGTGGTTTAATCTTTACAAGTGTTTCATATTTCTCGTATCTTGTATGGCCAGAGTATAACACATTTAATAATCCTGATTCGGCTGCCTATGAAATTATTAAACTTGTTGGTGGAAAGGTGATGTACTCAATATATCTTGCGCTTTACGCATTAGCTGTATTGGGTAGTGCCATGTCGTCCCAGGCAAGTGCATCACGAGTCCTCTATACGATGGGGCGCGATGGACAGTTTCCTAAAAAGTTCTTTGGTACCCTGCATCCGAGATATAGGACACCCGTAAATAATATACTGATCATTAGTTCTGTCTCTTTGCTTGCTTTATTTTTAAGTTTAGATCTTGTAGCATCATTTATTAATTTCGGGGCGTTTCTTGCGTATACTTGTGTTAATATTTCCGTAATTGCTCATTATTATATTAGAAATAGAGAACGTTCGGTAAAAGGAACTGTCTTATATTTAATTGTTCCTATTATTGGAGCTGCTCTTGATCTTTTACTACTTGTGAATCTTGATGTGCACTCAAAAATACTTGGAGTAAGTTGGTTAATAATAGGCATCATTTATTTACTTGTATTGACAAAAGGACTTAAAAAACAGCCACCAGAATTGAAAATCGAAGAAAATTATGATGTAGATTTAAAAAGCCAAGATGCTTAAAAATAAGATAAAAATACAGTTTAGACACGACTATTGTCGGTATGAGACCCACAGGTCATTACTGGATTAATCTATCGAATGGTTATCTAACGAAAAGATTGATCGCGTAAGTCTATCCTCACCTTGTAAAATGAAAAAAAATCGAGATAACACTCAGTGAAAAAGTGCAGCAATCCCTCATTCCTACTCAAGGATGAAAGATGCTGCACTTTTCTGGCACTGAATGTTAGCTTGAATGAGGTCTTTTCCCTTCTGTTAAAAGAAGGTTGATTCGATCTATGAGTTCAGGCAGTTCCTCGATCGTTTTGATGGTGAAGTCTGCCCCGTTTTGCATAAAGGTATCTGCCGTTTTAGAGATGAGATTTTGTTTATCTCGTTCTGGTAAACTTGTATACTCATTCAAACTCAATCCCATCTCGGAGCTTCCGACAATGATTCCGACCGACCATACCCCAGCATTGACTCCCTCTTGCATATCGGAAATGGTATCTCCTACCTTCACTACCTTCCATGATGCGGTTAACTTCAATTCTTCCATATTCCGATATATCATGTAAGGATAAGGCCTTCCAATCGAATGGGTTGCATCCGGGGTGACATGAAAATCCGGCCGATACCCTTTTTTCAAAGCATTTGCTACGACGACCTCCATCATTGTATCCGTATAACCTGTTGTCGACCCAATCTTCAGGCCACGATTTCTTAACGCTTCCACTGTCTCGATAACCCCTGGTATTGGATCTGTATAATCCGCCAATGACATCATCAGTGCCGGTTCGAATTCAGCATATAGTTTTTCAACGTCTTCCTCATTGAATGGTCTTCCGTATTGTTCTTCCCATAACGAAGATATCCTTGGCATGGTCAGCATCGCACGAATATGGTCGATTTTCAGCATGCCCATCGGCGCTCTGGCCTCTTCCATCGTCACGTTTAGTCCAGCATTCTTAAAAATATCCACAAAAACATTCACTGGTGCAAAACATCCAAAATCCACAGCTGTTCCAGCCCAATCCAAAATGATTCCCTCTACCTTATTCATACTGTCACCACTTTCATATATTTTTCTACGATTCTGCCAAGTTCCTCGATATCTTCTTCATGGATTTCGCCAATATTGCCGATTCGGAATGTATCTATGTCAGTCAGCTTTCCGGGGTATATTACGTAGCCCCTCTCTTTGATAAAATTGTAGAAGTCCCCAAAATCAAAGGTTTCATCAGGAAAAAGGAATGTTGTAATGATGGGCGATTGTTTATCAGGTGAGATATACGCATGAATGCCCAATTTACCCATCAGCTCCCTCAGCCTAACATTATTATTTTTATAGCGGGCGAATCTGGCTGGAATGCCGCCTTCTTCCGTTAATTCTTCCAACGCTTTAGCAAACGCGGCCACTACATGTGTCGGAGATGTGAAACGCCATTTCCCATCCTTGTCCATCTCTTTCCACTGATCATATAAATCCAGGGACAAACTGCGGGCATAGCCTTCACATGCCAACAATTTATCAAGCTTCGCAATGACGAAACCAAAACCAGGGATTCCTTGAATGCATTTATTTGCACTGCTGATCAAATAATCAATTCCAAGTTCAGGTACATTCATGTCTACTCCGCCAAAGCTGCTCATCGCATCAATAATCAAGGTTTTCCCTTGTTCCTTTGATATCTTCGAAACCATTTCTATCGGATTTAAAATCCCTGTCGTCGTTTCACAATGAACCATTGCAATATGTGTGATGTCACTATCATCCAGTAAGATGTTCCGGATTTCAGTCTCCTTTGGAAATTCATTGTACTCAACGCCATATTCCACATGATTCAGTCCGATGCACTCGGCCATTTTCACAATCCTTTTTCCATATGCGCCATTCGTTATGATCAGCACTTTATCGGATTTTGAAAGTGCAGTCGTCAGCACAGATTCCACAACAAACGATCCGCTTCCCTGCATAAGTACAGCCGTATATTCTCCGTTTGCAGCATATGCCAATTCAAGAAGCTGGGCTCTGATTTTTTGCGTGATTTCTTTATAATCATTTTCCCACGTACAGCGGTCAACAAGCATTTCCTGTTTCACCGTACTTGTAGTGGTCAGCGGTCCAGGCGTTAAAAGTTTATATGTATTCATTTTCCTTCACTCCTCACTGTATTTATCATTGTGCTGATTTAAAGAACTCTTGATGCTGTTTTAATAATTCGACCGTTAGAGGCTGCTTGTATTTCTTAGGGTGGGCCGGTTTGTTCTTTTCCGTTACTTTTTCACCTTCATAAAGTGCGACCGGGTAATGTTTCAACAGTTCTTTTCTAGCATCTTTACTGATCGTTTCCGCCATTTTCATTGCTAAACTTGTTTTTGCTTCATTATCTTTATTCACGACAGCTACGGATTCCGTGTAGGAGAAATTCCCCTCTGTCGGATCGACAAACTTGATCGGTAAGCCCGACTCTTTAGCCATCACGGCCTGATAGCGTAAACCAAAACCGGCAGCCACTTCCCCTGCTTGCACTTTATTGATTGGACCTGAACCTGAGCTCTCAAGATGCGGACCGCTATTTGCTATTAAGTCATGGAGAACCTTTTTCCCTTCTGCGTCACCGTATTGACTGATAATTGCTTGAACTAACAGCCACCCAGTTGAAGAGTCCAGGATGTTAGGAATTGAAACGAGCCCTTTATATTCCGGCTTTGTTAAGTCCTTAATCGTGGTCGGCATCGGCAGGCCTTTTTGTTTGAGAACTTCCGTATTCACAAAAATGGAACCGGTATTTGCCAAGATCGGCGTATAATAGGCTGGATTTTGTTCCAATGCTTTTGTACTGAATGACAGGTCCTTAAACATGGAGTGCTGTTCTTGTGCACTTTCGATGAAATAGGAACTCATCGTCACGACATCAGCCTCGATTTCAGCCCCTTCTGCCAGCAGTTTCCCTCCTAATTCAGATGTGCCTAATGATTGAAGGACATATTTCCCTTCGTATCCGGCATCTTTCAGTGAAGTCTCCATTGCTGCAGTGGCTTCTTCATCACCATTCGTATAAATGACCACTTTTTCCTCATCTGCTTTGCCGCTGTTACGGCCCACCAATACAAATACCAAACCTAAAGCAACTAGAGACAGTAAGGCTATCTTCATCGTTTTAAACATAATATCCCCCTCATTAATGTTTGAATTGTCTTTTTTGATAATGATCACAAAGCAGCTTCACGACTAGATTTGTAAAAAAGATAAGTAAAGACAGGATGAATATTTCATTGAATTTGGCAAAATGCTGAAGCTCTTTAATTTTACTGGCCACCAATGTGGTTTGGGCGGTGACCAAAAAGATGATTCCGCTGATCGTCACCATACTATTGATGAAATAGTAGCTGAACATCTCAATGACCGTGGATGCCGAGTTAGGCAGGATGACACGATAGATTGTCCTGATCCAGCTATCCCCTAATAGATTCCCGGTGGTTTCCCAAGCAGGGTTCATTTTGGATAAAGAGTTCTTCGCCATTAAATAGGGTGTCGTAAAGAAATGGACCATGTTACATAGAATGATGATGGCAAAGGTCCCCTTCCAGCTGCTGCCGTTGAACAGCAGCAAATACGATAAACCCAACACCATTCCCGGTACTGTATTCGTCAACATCGAAATGACATCCATTGACGATTTCCCCCTAAGTGGCGTCCGGACATTCAAAACAGCCGAGCTAAAGGCGATGAACGTTCCCAGTACGGCCGTCATCAAGGCGACGAATAAGGAGTTTTTATAGACTGCCGTTAAATCGCTCGATTGGAATGTGTCGATAAAGTGCTTAAAGGTGAACGAGAGATCGTAAGGGAAACTAATTAAAAATGGTGCAATGAACATGACCGCAAATACTGAAAACATCCCTATTAAGACCAGCAGCGAGATACCCCCAAAACATATATCCCTCCCTTTGTGCTGCGTCAATTCGATATAGCTGAACTTATCATAATGAAAGTTCAGTTTTTCGAGATAGTTTAATAGGAAAACACTGAATACTACCGGAATGAGCATGAGAATGGCAATCACTGCACCATTATTGAAATCAGGGATCGAACCTAGCATGACTTGATACAGTTGCGTCGCAACAACGGAGTAAGTCCCGCCGACTGAAGCCGGTATCCCAAAATCGGTAAAGCTCAAGATGAAGGAAAGTACAAAAGCTCCACCCAAAGTTCCCGCCAATGGCCGTATGATCGTATTCATGAAACTTCTTATCGTTCCGTCACCCATTAATTTTGAAACGATGATGAACTTTTTATCCATGTACTTGAAGGAATTATTAATGAGAAGAAACGCTGATGGTAATGTATAAATCACATAACCTATCAATAATCCATTAAATCCGTATATATCGAATAGATTCCTTCCAAAAATCTTCGTTATGATCCCTTGATTGCCGAAAGAGTAGATGATCGCAAACCCGAATGTGATTGTCGGCAGCAGCATCGGAATTAGGATCCCTGTTTTAATTACACTTTTTAATGGCCTATATAATCGGGTGCAATGGATGGAATAGGCCAGGAAAAAGGCTAAAACGGTCGTAATGACGGCTGTGAGACCTGAGATTTTCACGCTGTTTCCAAATGACTTCATCAGCTCTGCATTTGAAAGCACCGTTAGATAATTCGAGAGATTGATTCCATCAGCCGTTTCAAAAGAACGGACGAACAATGTGCCAATCGGCAAGAAAAGAAAAGCGGCAAATAGCAGTAAGATAGGTATATAAATGACTCTCATTGCCGGTTTTACATCAGGCATACTTTTCACCGAATAAGTTATAAATATTTTCTCTCTTGATCTCCAGTTGCTTAAGAATGAATTGCTTAACAAAATCATTGGCTGGCTGATTGATGATTTCTTGTGGTGATCCAAATTGAGAAATATTCCCTTGATTAATGATCAAAATTTTATCGGACATCGTCAAAGCCTCTTCCGGGTCATGTGTCACTATGATCGTCGTCAGCTTATATTCCCGGGCAATGGATTTGATGCGTTCCTTTATCGATTCCTTGATCACACCATCCAAAGCACTCAGTGGCTCATCAAGTAATAAGATCTTCGGTTTCATTACAAGAGTCCTTGCGATCGAAACCCTTTGTTTCTGACCCCCGGATAATTCGCTGATCCTTTTTTTCAAATGCGGTGTCAATTCCAGGAAATCGATGTATTCCTGTAGCTCTTCCTTGGAAACGGATCCCTTCCTGTTCCTCAATCCATAAACGATATTTTCATAGGCGTTTAAATGAGGGAAAAGAGCGTAATCCTGGAAAACGATATTAAATCCCCGGTCTTTCATGGGCACGTTACTCAAATCGACATCATTGAAAATGATTTTTCCATGATTGATACCCGTCAAGCCCAAAATTATATGTAATAAAGTAGTTTTGCCGCTTCCACTTGGTCCTAATAGTGAAACGATCTCCCCCGTTTTAATTTCAAGATTTATATTATCCAAAACTGATTTTCCATCGAATTGCTTGCTAATATTTTGTAATTTTAGCAAACCGTTCACCTCCTTTAATACACCCTTAGTATAAAAGTCATTTGTAAAACGAATTTGAGATTTTTGTAAATACTATGTAAATATTGAACACTTCTTTACTAACTTCATACTAACTTTTGACCAACTAGTGATATTTTTATCATCTACTTATTGAATATATTCATGGTACACAGTACACTTAAAATGAATATCAGGAAGAAAGATATGAAGAATAGGCGGGTGAAACTTATGCTTCCTCTTGAAAGGCAAAAGAAGATCATCGAGTTATTAACGATTAGAAAAGTTATGAAAATTGCCGAGCTTACTGAAGAACTGCAAGTTTCCATCGAAACCATCAGAAGGGATATGAACCTTCTTACAAGGCAAGGAAAAATAGAAAAGATCTACGGCGGCGTTAAACTGGTTCAATCGAAGTTTGGAGAATCGACAATAGATGAACGGATGTTCAGTCAATTAGAAGAAAAGGAAACCATCGCCCAAAAATGCAGTGAGTATATTGACGATGGTGATTGCATTTATATCGATAGTGGTTCGACAACCTATCAAATCGCTAAATATATAAAACAGAAAAAGAAACTGACCGTGATAACCAGTTCGATCCCTGTTGTAAATGAGCTCATTCATAGCGATATCGAGATCTTGATCATAGGGGGGAAAGTCAGGCAAAATGAACAATCCATTGTTGCATTTGACTACTTATTCAACTTTAGTGAATTGAATATTTCAAAGGCATTCATTTGTGCGAGTGGCATAACCGTTGAAAAAGGCATATCCGACTATAATTTAGAAGAAGCAAATACACGAAAAAAAATCATTGATTTATCTCAAGAAGTCTATGTTGCCGCTGACAGCACAAAGTTCGGGAAAGACGTGACCATCGGGATATCGTCACTGGATAAAATCGATTACATCATCACTGACGATCATGTACATAAAGATTTCATCTCTTCGTTTAAAGAGACCGACACACATTTGATTCTTTCTTAAAAGTAAGAAAAAACGGGAACTATACAGTAGTATAGTTCCCGTTTTTTTTGTTCAAGTTGCAGTTGATTTCAGAAATCCGCTCCCTTTCCGCCGACTGTCTGCCAAGCCTCCTCGACGCAAGCGTCTGTGGGGTCTCGGCTAGCCAGTTTTTCGGCAGGAGTGTCGCAAATTTCTTCAATCCAGAGAGTATTCATCCTATAAAACAGTAAAAATACGTGAAAGATAACCAAGTTTTGTTTGAAAAATGTGGTAAAAAAACCCCCTCACTAAAATCATGAGAGGGATTCGGGATGAGACCATTCCCAAATAAAAAACTGTATCCTCCATCAATGGAGTGAAACTCAGGCTATTTTCATGGCTTTGACTCTGACCGGGTCCCGGCAATTCCCATAAAGTTGAGCCAAGTATCCTACTTAAAATTCCTTTTATGCTGACATACCAGGGCATTTTCATGATCCAATTAATTTACGAATAGATATAACTTTCTATGATATTCCACAAATGCCTGCTGGTCCTTTTCCGTGTAGTCCATCCACTTTACTTTCTTGCATCTTTCCTCTAATCTCTCATTCAGTTCATCTTCTATTTCATTCATGAAACGAATGATTTCCCCATAAGGCATATTGAAATGACGGGCTGCGAGCCTGGGCGGAGAATGCTTTACCAGCAATCTCATGAATTGATCGACCGTGTCCGCCTTCGATGCAAGATAATCTTCTTCGTTCACGATGAATTCATACACTTGTTTTTTGACGCCAGAAAGTCTGGTTACTTCGTCGCGCAATAAAAACTCCATTAATCTTTCGTTCATATGGCTCTACCTCGAATTGGTTTATATTTAAATCCTTATAGATATGTATGTAAAATCTATACTGCCCGATACCTCATTATGACATCGTAACCGCAAGCCATCAAGCACCTATTACACAAAGCGTAATAATTACGATTTATGATCATTTTAAGTAAAGTAACATGTACATGCCTTAAAAGTCAACGTTCGTGTTGTGTGACATCTCGAAATGCATATTAAGCGTCCTGTATTGGCAAAATATGTTCAAGAATGGAACAACTCTTTATTAATTTTGTATATGTTTAAAGAATAATTTTGTTAAAATTTGATATAATAAATGTAATATTTAGTCAATTAGTATCTTTTCCTAGAATTTGCTTTTGCAAAGGGGTAGAATGAAGCTAATGACATCTTATTTTTTCTAAATGTTTCCGAGGAGTTATAGGGTGGGTATAGCAAGTACATAGTGACAGCTGAAATGCTGTCCGACATATCGGTTGTTTTCATTTGTTCAAAATAACAATGAAAAGAATAAGGAGTGATTTTTTGAAACCTTCAACAAATCGCATGTTAACCCGTATTAAATCCGTTTATATGTTCATTAGTAATAACGGTACGGTTTCTACTCAAGAGCTTGTAGAAGAATTTGGCATCACTCCTCGAACTGTGCAGCGCGATTTAAATGTCTTAGCATACAATGACCTTGTTCAAAGCCCAAGCCGAGGCCTTTGGACTACAACAAGTAAAAAGGTGAAGATGTCATCGTAAAAAGAACGACCACCCGAACAGGATCGATATGTAAAATACTTTGAGGCGGACAATTTTTGTCCGCCTCATTTTTTGTTTCCACATATCATTCAGCCGGTTGACCCGCCTTTAACTGTTCAAGTTCCTCCGCCGTCAACTCACGGTATTCACCAAGCTCAAGTTCCTCATCAAGCTGTAAACTCCCCATGGAAAGACGCTTTAGGTAGACGACACGTTTGCCAACGGCCTCAAACATCCGCTTCACCTGATGGAACTTCCCCTCCATGATCGTCAGCTCGATATCCGATGTCAGACCTGATTTTAAAATGTTCAATTCACCTGGTTTTGTTTCGTATCCATCATCCAAGGTCACGCCATTGCGGAATGCCTCGATATCCCGTTCCGTCACTTCGCCATCAATGACCGCAAAATATGTTTTAGGGACATGTTTCTTCGGGGAAAGCAGTTGGTGGGCAAGCTTTCCGTCATTCGTGATCAACAATAAACCTTCTGTGTCCTTATCAAGACGGCCTACAGGAAATGGCTCGAAAACCGAATCTTCCGGCTCCAAGATGTCGATGACCGTTTCTTGGTAGTTGTCTTCCGTTGCCGACAATACGCCTGGCGGTTTATTCATCATTAAATAGATGAATTCCCTATATTCAACCCGTTCACCATGAACCGTCACGATTTCCGTATCAGGGTCCACTTGTTCCTTCGGGTCCTTGAGCAGCCTGTCATTGACCTTGACGGCGCCAGATTTCAGGAGCTTTTTCACTTCTTTCCTGCTGCCATAACCAATATTGGATAAAATCTTATCAATTCTCATCGTTTCCTCCTAAAGCCTTTTCCGTAAAAAGCCTTGCCCACTTTAATGAAAGGCAAGGCCACTATATTTTAATTTGGGGATTAACCATTCAATACCCTTTTTTTTACACATCAAACTTCCAGCTTATAATCCTAATTTAGCTTTTAACCGATCGATCCGGGCACCGAACAAACGGTGGGCAAGTTTGCTTTTCAAGGCAAGCGCCGCATAAATGAGCGCTCCAAAAATTGCACAAACGGCCACGATCAAAATCGCCTGGAATCGCCCTTCCGTTGTAAGCCACAGCGATAATAAACTGTTCATGCCCCATGCAGCCAGTCCCATTATCACTGAAAAAACTGAAATCAAAACAGATCGTCTGATGGTAAGGCTGTAACGATATCCAGTAAAGTAGGTAATGATATACAAATTCAGCAGCACAGCAGCCAAGTAGCCGAATGCCGTAGCATAAACGGATCCTTCCGTTTCAAACAACTTGATCAAGGGGATATTCAAGCTCAACTTGATTAAAAAGCCCAAAAGCAGGCTGAGCACCGTATATTTTTGCTGATTGATCCCTTGTAAAATGGCCGCCGAAACGGAAAAAAGCGCAAACAAGATGGAAACGGGCGCATATGCCTTCAGGACGCTGATTCCAAGTGGATCATGGCTGTAAAAGGCACTATAGATTGGATCGGCTAGCACCGACATGCCAACGACCGCCGGTATCGTAATGAACAACAAAATTTGGAAAGCTTGGTTCAGCTGGCGGTTTAACTCTTCCGAATCCTCGCTTACATATGCCTTCGTCACCGAAGGGAGAAGCGCCATTGAAAACCCGGTTGCAAGCGTCATCGGAATCAAGACAAGCTTCTGGGCATATACATTCAACACCCCAAGGGCATCTTCTGCGACATGCTGCAGCCCGATGGACGACATCGCCTTATTGAAAGACAATAAGTCCGCAAACTGAAACAATGGCATCGCGATTCCGACGAATATGAAAGGAATCGACGATAGAAATATTTCTTTATAGATCTCCTTCAGGGAAATTTCCATCGTCCCCCGGTCTTTCTTCATCAAGCTGTCCAAATGGGGTTTTTGTTTTTTCCAATACCAAAATAACACTACTAAACCGCCGACAGCCCCGACCGTCGCCGCGAAGGTAGCCATTTGGATGGCTCTCACTAACTCTCCATCAAGGACATTCAAAACAACATACACACCAGCCAAAAGGAACACGATGCGGACAATTTGTTCGATAACTTGAGATATGGCCGTTGGCTCCATCGCTTCATGACCTTGAAAGAAGCCGCGGATGATGCTCATGAACGGTACAAAAATCAAGGCGAAGCTGACTGCCCGTATGATCTCCGTGACAGCTTCGACATCTTCCTGCTTGACCCCAAAGACTCCAGTGAACATCGGTGCCATCGTATAGAGAATCAAAAAAGCAAGAAAACCGGTGACAACCATTAATTTCAGACTCGATTTAAATAACTTCTCACCGACGGCGTACTCCTCGAGCGCATTATACTTCGAAATGAATTTAGAAACAGCAAGCGGCATGCCTGCCGTTGCAAAGCTAATGAAAATGGTATATGGAACGTACCCATATTGATAAAGGGTAGCCCCTTTATTCCCAACCATATGTTCAAATGGGATGACGTAAAATAAACCAAGTACCTTGGAAATAATCGCTCCCAGCGTTAATATAAAAGCCCCTTTTAAAAACTTAGATGACATCTAATCCCTTCCTGCCTCTGTCAGTTACGTTTCACACGCTCTTTATCTTATCATATTAAAGTATTTTTTCTATAGAAAACTACAATCAAGTTTATCGTTTTCGAAGATAATACACAAACAAATAATTCCTTTTTTTCTACATTCGCAATCTGACGGGCTCTTGCTATATAATGAAGGGACTGAAAATGATAAAGTGGTGATCAATTTGAAATATGATGTAGTGGTAATTGGCGGCGGTCCTTCCGGATTGATGGCAGCAATAGCAGCCGGGGAAAAAGGGGCCAATGTCTTGTTAGTGGATAAGGGCGAGAAGCTTGGCAGGAAGCTTGCCATCTCGGGCGGCGGACGCTGCAACGTGACGAACAGGCTCTCAATCGATGAAATCATTCAGCATATCCCTGGAAACGGGCGATTTCTATACAGTGCTTTCTCAGAGTTCAATAATGAAGACATTATTCAATTCTTTGAAAAATTGGGCGTGGCCCTTAAAGAAGAGGACCATGGCCGGATGTTCCCTGTCAACGATAAAGCGCAAAGTGTCGTGGATGCCCTTCTGACGCGCCTGTCTAATTTAAAAGTAACGATTTATAAGAACTCTCCAGTTGCGGAAGTTCTCTATGAACATGGAAAAACAAGCGGTGTCCGGTTAAAAGATGGACAGACCATTGATACAGATGCAGTCGTGATTGCAGTCGGCGGGAAATCAGTTCCCCACACCGGTTCAACCGGCGACGGCTACGCATGGGCTAAAAAGGCGGGGCATACGATTACCGAACTGTTCCCAACTGAAGTTCCCGTACTTAGCCATGAAACATTCATTAAAGATCGCACACTTCAAGGTCTCGCACTTCGCGATGTTTCATTGAGTGTCCTTAATCCAAAGGGCAAGGCCCTGATCACACACCGAATGGATATGCTCTTCACCCATTTTGGCGTCTCCGGTCCAGCTGTTCTAAGATGCAGCCAATTCGTCGTGAAAGCGATGAAAAAATGGAACCTGTCGGAAGTGACAATGAAACTCGATGCCCTGCCGGACCGAAACAAGGAAGAGGTCTTTCAAGACATCATGAAGGAAATCAAAGCCGAACCGAAAAAAGCCATAAAAAATACCTTAAAAGGTTTAGTTCCTGAACGATACCTTCACTTTCTGCTTGAGCGAAGCGGCATCGAACTTCAAGAACAAGGAGCGACGATATCAAATGAAAAAATCCGCCGCTTTGCAGAGTTATGCAAGGACTTCCAATTCGGAGTACACGGCACCCAGCCGCTAGAAAAAGCCTTCGTAACGGGCGGCGGCGTAACCGTCAAAGAAATACACCCAAAAGAAATGGCATCCAAACTGATGGACGGACTGTATTTCTGCGGTGAAATTCTGGATATACACGGATACACAGGCGGCTATAATATCACATCGGCATTAGTAACAGGAAGACTCGCCGGTATGAATGCTGCCATGTATGCCCGTTCATAATTCCTAAAAAGAGGCTGATCCAAGCGGATCAGCCTCTTTTAATGCGATCGTTATTTGGCCGTCCCGCAGTTTTTTAGTCCGCATCCGCGCCGCCTCTTTTATCCGATTTTCCCGTTTAAAATATTTCTGGATGATAGCGAAAAGCTTCGAGGTCAATGGTATTCCGTTCCGTGAATGTGATGCCTTCACTCTCCAGCATCGCCTTCTGGTGTTCTGCGGCGCCCTCCGCTTTTATGCCGATTTCTCCCTTGGCATTGATTACCCGGTGCCAAGGAAGGTCATGTTTCTTGCTGCTTGAATGAAGGATCCTTACGACCTGCCTTGCACCGCGCGGACTTCCGGCAAGCTGTCCGATCTGACCATATGTCATCACTTTACCGGAAGGGATTTGTTGTATGATATTAATTACCCGTTCCGTAAAACTTTCCAAATAACTCGCTCCTTTGATTCTATCCGTTTGCTAAAATCGTGATTTTTTCATCGGTTATCAGGACTCCATGATGCTTGATCAAGTTTGTTTTTAGCTCGGCAGGCAATCTGCAGTCATCGTATGCACAAACTGAAATCAATCCTCTTTCCTTGATCAGTTTGTCGATTCCTTTTTCATATTCGCCTATCGCTAAGCTGACTTGATCGTCATGGCCCCATTCAACATGGCCCCATGTCCGCACGTGCTGATTGCGTTCAGTGTATGTATCGATATTTTCCAAGAAATAATTAACCATCGTCGAAGGATGGAAGTCTCCATGAAAACAATAAAAATCAAAATTATTCATAAGATGCACTTGCTCCAACTGCTCCTCATTTAAATGAAGCTGCAATTTCTTGTACACGAAAGGAAAGATACGGTCATTTTCGACGACCAGGATATGGTCTCCCTGTTCAACACCGGCAATGATGAAAGTTGCCTCATTTTCAATGTAGGCTTCCAATTCATTAAAACAGTATAAAATATGGCCACCATCCGATTGCTGTATATTTTCTATTAGTTGTTTCATATTGTTATCCAAAATGGATCTCTCCTTTAAATACACCAGTCCGCACTATGTATTATTTATAACTTTAACCATTATCTCCGTATTTGTAAAATTCATAGAAGAATATAGTCAGTTTTTCCTAATGTCATCTGTTATGATCGGGAATTTCGTTGAATCGAATTGAGGCTGCATTTAGTCCACTCATTGAAAGACCAAGGCAGCCCAATTCAGCAGACTCCGTTCTTCATCCATTTTCCCTTTTTATGTTCACCCTTAAATCACGGGATAATACGGCACATATCGCGGGTTATAATAATATGGCGGTCTTGGTCCAATAAGCGGCAATTCGAAGGTATTTGGGTTGGAATCATATAACAACTCCACTTTTTCATCCGATTGTTCGACCAATAATAACTTCACTTCTTCGCTATAATAATAGGGCATGTTGAGGCCTCCAAAAACTTTTTTCTACCCTTCAGCATATTCGCGCTGCACGGCAACGAGCGAAAAAAAGACTACCTTGGATTGCCCGCCTTGCAGCAATAGGTAGTCTGATATGAATGATATGGCCTTGCCGGCCGGCCTTTATTTTTTCTTATAGATGATCATCGCACTGAAACAGTAGATCTGTTCCTCTTCCTCTTCACCTGTAGTGGCGACATTATATTTGATATCGACGATTTGATTATCGCGAATGTCTTCAAGGAAAAAGTTCATTTCGTCCTCTAGATCCTTTTCATGCTCATAATCAAATAATTTTACTTGTATCATCGGCTCCCCGCCCTTTTACTATAATGATAGTTATTGTGCAGGATGCCCATTTTTCATGATGATTATACTTGATTTGTTTGTAACGCGGATAATATTGCAACAACTTCACCCCCGACTTCTTCTGTAGAAGCTGCCCCGCCCATATCAGGAGTCAGCGCCTTTTTATCGACCATCACCTGTTCGATCACGTCCAAAATTTTTGCACCCCAAATGTCATGCCCAAAGAAATCGAGAATCTGACTGGCGGACCATATGGCCGCAAGTGGATTGGCGATGCCTTGATGTGCAATATCCGGGGCTGAACCATGAATCGGTTCGAACATCGATGGATAAATCCGTTCCGGGTTTAAATTGGCACCAGCCGCCAGTCCCATCCCGCCTGCAATGGCAGCACCTAAATCCGTGATGATGTCACCGAATAAATTGGAGGTGACGACGATTTGAAAGCGTTCGGGCTGTTTGACAAAATACATGCTTGCCGCATCGACCAGATAGGAATTCGTTTCTACTTCCGGATACTCCTGTCCAATTTCTTCAAAAACCTGATCCCAAAAAACCATTGAATAATTCAATGCGTTCGCCTTGCTTATGCTCGTTAGCGTCCTGCCCGTCTTACGCGCAAGTTCATACGCATAACGGATGATCCTCTCCGTTCCCTTTCTGGAAAAGACCCCCGTCTGCAGTACCACTTCTTCCGGCTTGCCTTTAAAAAGCCAATCACCGGCACCGGAATATTCCCCTTCACTATTTTCACGGATGACAACCATATCGATTTGGTCACGAGACACGTCTTTTAATGGACAGGGTGCACCTTGAAGCAATTTAACGGGTCGAACATTCACATATTGGTCAAATCCCTTTCTGATTTTCAGCAGAAGTTCACGTAAGGAAATATGGTCAGGGACACCAGGGTAACCGACAGCCCCAAGATACACGGCGTCAAACTTCATCAGTTGTTCCAGTCCGTCGTCGGGCAGCATTTTGCCGTGCTCAATGTAATATTCACAGCCCCATGGAAAATAGGTGAACTCGAAAGAAAAATCCCCGGCAATTGCAGCCACTTCTTTAAGTACCTTTACACCCTCATTAATCACCTCAGGGCCAATCCCGTCACCCGCAATGACCGCTATTTTATGAACATTCATTCTTCAACTCTCCTTTTTCTATATTTTCTGATTTCAACACCCTAATTTTAACATATAATTTTTGCATTCCCGTCAGGGGGGAGGTTCATACAGAAAAAAGAGCCCTTTCATGATGAAAGGGCTCTTTTTTTCACGCCTTCAAATATGCGCGTCTTTCCGCATATTCACGGCATTGTGAACAAACCATGATCTTTTTTCTTTCTTCATTCAAATAAGCCGTCACATTCTTGGATTTACGCTTACAAAAGTAACAGGTCTTTTTGAAGAACTTCACTTAACGATGACTTCGCCGTCCCATTCAAGCATTCCGCCAACCATGTTTGCCACTTTATATCCTTGTTCCTGAAGATAGTGGCATACATTTTCACTGCGGCGTCCTGAACGGCAGATAAAAATATATTCTTTTTCTTTATCAAAATAGTCAAGGTTCGCCGGGATGTCATTCATGCGAATATGTTTCGCGCCTTCGATCATTCCCTCTTGCACTTCTTCGTCTTCACGAACATCGACAAGTTCCATCGCTTCGCCTGCCTCAAGCTTAGCTTCCACTTCTTCAGTTGTAATGATTTTGATTTCTTCCATAATTAGCACCTCGAATTATCGTTTGATTTATCTTTTTCATTATAGCAAAATTTCCAGTTAAACATCACGTAATGGATTCGCTGATGAAATTTAACTATCAGCCAACACTCAAATTATTATTGCTTCTAAAGACCACCCTGGTTAAAAGGGCTCCTAAAACTGCCGCCACTATCAGGATACCGAAAAGGATCGAATAATTGGCGATGATTCCTATCAATGTAGATGAGATGATACTCCCAAAATATCGAAAGGTCGAAAAGATTCCCGATGCCGATCCCGATGCGGATTCCTCCACTGCTTCCAGGGAAGCGACCTGCATGCTTGTAAGCCCTAAACCGATAGCCAACCCATTCACGATAAGTGTGACGGCTAAATACATAAGCGACTGGATGTGGATGACGAATAAGAATAATAGATTCGTTAACACAGTGATGGCGAATGAAAGGAATATGACCTTTTCCGAAGAGTATTTCCGATTAAGCTGTCCGCCTATCATATTGCTTAAAGCCATTGAAATGGAGAACAGTGATAACATGACACCGCTCACGGAAACCGAAATATCCATTTTTGTGGTCATGATCAGCGGCATGACCAACAAAATCGCGTACATCGTGAAATTATTGATCAACACAGATAAATTGGCATTCACGAATATAGGACTCTTAAATAAGCTAAAGTCTATAATCGGGGATGGGACAGAACGTTCTTTCCGTACGAATAATCCCAGAAACAGAAGGCTCCCCATACCGAGTACGATGTACATCGTCGTTGATTCTGCATGAGTCAAAGTAATCAATAAAGTGATCGTAACGGCTAAATAAATGGAACCGATAACGTCCAATGGCTGTCGGGAATGCTTTTTCTGCATTTTTGGTAAAAGAAAAATGCCTCCAGCAAGTGCACCCAATAAAAAAGGGACGTTAACCAAGAATATCGCTTTCCAACTGGATACAGCAATCAAAAGCGAGCCTATCAATGGACCTACTGCCGCTCCCAGACCCATTCCCAACCCGAAAAATCCCAACACCCCCGGCAGCCGCTCACGTGAAACGGTCTGTCGGATAAGGGCAACGACATTCGGGATCAGCAATCCGCCCCCTATGGCCTGCAGTGATCGAAAAGCGACAAGCATGCCTATATTTGGCGCAAGCCCGCATCCTATCGAGGCAGCAAGGAATAGTAATATGCCAATTATATAGATTTTTCGATTGCCATATAAATCCCCAAGTTTACCCGCAATCGGCTGGGTAACGGCCATTACAATGAGATAGATGGTGACGACCAAAGTGACACTGTGAATATCCAAACCGTAAAAGTCTGAAATCGAGCCCAGTGCTATCGAAATCATCGTTGAATTGATCGGTACGAGAAACGCCGCCATTAAAGTAAAAATGATCATCAGGAATTCTTTCTGTCTGCTCATTCTTTCACCTCAGTCCTTAAAACAACACTGTGTTCTACTTGCTCATCCATCGATAATCGTAACGGTTCCCGTATTCCCATCGACAATGACACGATCTCCATCTTTTAAGCGATCCGTTCCTACTTTTGTCCCTAACACTGCCGGAATCCGATATTCCCTAGCAATGATCGCAGAATGGGACAGCATGCCGCCTGTATCGGTAATGATTGCTTTTGCATCCTGGAAAAAGGACGTCCAGACTGGTGTCGTGTTCCTGCAGACCAGAATATCTCCTTTTTTAAAATTAGAGGCTTCATGCATTCCGGATATCACTTTGACTTTTCCTTCGCATACTCCTCCGGATGCTGAAATTCCTTTAATCGTACTCGCCGTATTTTCCTTGTTTTCTTCCAATGAGCCAAACACCATTTCCACGAAAGCACGATCATCATCCGTAGGTTTGCCAAAAAATGATGGCGTTTTCATTTTACCCTGCAAATCATATTGCCTTTTCCGTTCCAATACCGTTTCCCTTAAAGAGTGGGAGGCATCCAAAGCGGATATGACCTCATCTTTATATAAAAACCAAATATCTTCTGCGTCATCCAGCACGTTCTGTTCAACTAAAAGCTCACTTACTTTCAATAAGTATAAGCGTGCCTTTGCATCGAACATGGCATCAATATAAAAATGATGATCATCCGTGATTACAGCAGCATCCAAGACCATTTGGTAATATTTTTTAAATAAGTCCCGCTCAGCAGAATCTTCAATTCCATTTAAAAACCTTTGGTATATCCGTTTCCCGTCAGCTACTGCCGTTTCGAATTCTTTATCGAAATCATATCCATTAATGATGAAATTCTTAATGATTTGCAGTACATGCTCAGGATTTTCAATCCAGGTTTCCCCAACGAAATCATGTGCCTTAAGGCATCTGTACCCGTAAACATTGACGAAATTATCAACACGTTCCAGAAAATCCTTCCCTTTTCCAAACGCGCTCAGATCACGGGATAAATTTCCTTCATCAGCATCCATGATCACCTTCAGCAACTGAGGTTCATTCTTCGCTTTCAACGATAATTGCCACAGTATTCGATCGGACTCCAGTGACTTATTCATCACTCCAGCCATGGATTGGTAGAGTTCATGGAGTGGTTCGGTCCCCAGCAAGCTTTTAAATAGCCGTTCAAGTTTAATAGTAATACTCGCATGCGGAAGGACGATCATGAAATGCCAGTAATAGACCTCTTTGAAAAACCCTTCTAACTCACCCAACCCTCTTATGGCTTTGGCTGCCGTGAATTCCTTCGAAGTTTCTTCATCCATATATCGATAAATTGGCAATAAATGATCATGGATAATATCATGCATCCTGTTCGTCATATCTGGATACAAGTTCTCCATAAGCTTTTCGTTTTCCATGAATAATTGCTGTGGGTCTGTTTCTAGGTGGATTTGCTTTCCATAATAATACCCGTTATGGACTTTCATTTGGATGTATCCCGACGGTTCCCTGAGTTCCTCTGTCGCTTTAGCCATTCCTTGATAAAATGGTTGGGTGACTATGGATGCGAATAATGGGGAAATTTGATCAGGAAATCTTGAATCGATCAAAAACCAAAATTCATCCTTATCAGTTCGTTCCAAAATAAATTCTTTCCTGGCTTCTGGAATGACTTCAGCGTCTTCGATCACTGTTGTAATCGGGCGAGCTTGCAAGAGATATACCATTTGATCTTGAATGGCGAATTCCAAATCGACAGGATGTCCATAATGCTTCTCCACATCCAGTGTCAATTCGATCAACTGTGTAAGCTGCACATCATTGAGGCAATATGCATCCTGTTCCGCTTTTGTGGTTTCCACTTCTAACGTGCCTGTGGAGCTGGAAACGATTTTCAGTTCTTTGCTGCCCTTGATTTTCTCGATCTTCGTACCATCACGTTTAGCCAAATAGGTATCGGGTGTCACGATACCAGATACTACCGCCTCCCCAAGCCCATAACTGGCATTTATCACTATATGTTCTGGATTGTATGTAACGGGGTCCTGGCTGAAAATCACCCCTGAAACATCTGAATGTATCAGACCTTGGACCACAACGCCCATTGATATTTTTTCAGCATTTTCATGAATGGTTTCGCTATATTGCCGAACCCGGTTCTCGAAACAGGAAGCCCAGCAGCCTTTTACCCTTGATAGGAATTCTTCATCCGTTTTAACATTCAGGTATGTTTCATACTGACCGGCAAAGGATGCCCCTTCCAGGTCTTCTGCACCTGAAGAGGAACGGACTGCCACTGATGTATAATCTTCTCGCAGCTCATGAAAAGAGCTCAACAGGATGCTTGACAAATCATCCGGGATGTTCGCTTCCATAATCCCGGACTGGATGGCTTCACTTTGTAAATCCAGTTCATTTCTTTCCACGAAGTGCATAAATGAATCATTGCTAATGACAAACCCATTTGGCACGGGCATGCCCAACTTCGTCATTTTAATTAAATTTAAAGCTTTTCCCCCTACGATTTCATTGGACTCAGCAGCATTTTCAAATCGCTCTGTATACATATTCGCTCCCCTTCCATCACGTTGAATAAATACTTTCTTTCCCAACCGGGACATACCCATTTATAGGTATAATTCCCACTCTTAACCATAATGGAAATCCTGTTACATTGCATATGAAAAGGCTTACAATAAATTCCATGACGGGCATTGCTTTCGCAATGATTCTTAGGGCTTTATTGCCATTTTCCCGAATGATCGATCGGCAAAAATGCAACAAACTATTCAATTTTATATTTATTTACATTTATTAAGTAAATACATCAAATCCAATCACAACGAATAATCCCTACAATAGTCACATTGGAGCCTGAATGAAAAAAACGCCGACGAATATAATATTCGCCGGCGTTTTAAAAATCCGTATCAATGCTTGAAACCTAGTTGATATTGTTTAGGGATCTCCGTTTTTATATTCAAAGCTTTAGATGCTTCCAGTGCCCAATAAGGGTTTCGCAGCATCCCTCTGCCGACGGCTACCAAATCGGCTTCTTCATTGCCAATGATTGAATTTGCTAGAATCGGATCATCTAATCGACCTACAGCAATCACTGGAATATCCAAAGCTTTTTTGATTTCCCTGGCCAATGGAGTTTGATAGCTAGCATGCGTACCCGGTCTTCCGTCTGCTCCAATCGGGCCTTCTCCTCCAGAGCTTACATGGAACATATCGACGCCTGCTTCTTTAAAGACTTGTGAAAAGGCAATGCTGTCCTCAATGCCATATCCGCCTTCAACGTATTCTTTTGCAGAAATGCGCATGATTAAAGGCATGTCGGCAGGCATTTCGCTTTTCACTGCTTTAATGACTTCCACTCCGAATTTGGTCAGGTCTTTTCCATATTCGTCATCACGTTTATTCGTAAGCGGTGATGTAAATTGGTGGATTAAATATCCGTGTGCACCATGTAATTCGATTACGTCAAATCCTGCTTGAACAGCCCTTCTGGCCGATGCCCGGAATTTATCGACCATTTCCTTCACTTCTTCCGTTTCTAAAGCTCTTGGTGTTTTGTACGTTTCATCAAACGCAATGGCTGATGGTGCCACCGGAGTTTCGGCATCCTCCGCTTTACGGCCTGCATGGGCAATTTGTATCCCGATTTTTGCACCGTATTGATGAACTTCCTTAACGATGTTGGAGAAAGCTCCAATTTGGTCGTCGGACCATAATCCAAGATCACGATTCGAAATGCGCCCATCAGGCTCCACATCGGTCATTTCCACTATAATTAATCCCGTGCCGCCAACTGCCCTGCTTACATAATGCTGCTGGTGCCAGTTTGTTGGTATACCATCTTCCGCTTCGACGGAGTATTGGCACATCGGCGGCATGACGATCCTATTTTTAAGTTCAAGTTCTTTTATGCGATAAGGTGAAAATAAATCATTCATAATTTTTTATCTCCTTTTTTTATATAATGCATGCACATGCATTTATATCATCTGATTAATTCTGTGTCAAATAATCAGATTCCCGAATCTTTCATTGTAAACGACATCGTCTGTTGGTACAGCATTTCCATGCCCGCCAATGCGGAGATCTAATAAAAAAAGAGAAAGACGGATATCCCGTCCCTCTCCTTCATACTTGATTAAAAGTCGAAATTATCAGGATCTGGACCAACACGGTGATTCTGATTCAATCCATCAATTTGGTTCATTTCCTCTTCCGTCAATTCGAAATCGAATATAGATGAGTTTTCTACAATACGATGTTCTTTAGTGGATTTTGGAATCGTTACAATCCCATTTTGGATATCCCAGCGCAAAATGACTTGTGCAACTGATTTGCCATGCTTGGCCGCAATTGCTTGTAAAACGTCATTATCCAGAAGTTCACCTTGCATCAATGGTGACCACGCTTCGAGTTGTATCCCTTGTTCCTTACAGAACGCCTGAACTTCTTTTTGAGTTAAACGCGGATGGCATTCCACTTGATTGACCATCGGCTTCACCTCTGCATCTTCCATTAAATCTTTAAGATGGTGAATCTGGAAATTGCTCACACCGATCGCTTTTACTTTTCCTTCTTTATAAAGAGTTTCCAACGCTCTCCAGGCTTCTTTATATTTTCCTTCCACTGGCCAATGGATAAGATATAAATCCAAGTACTCCAAGCCAAGTTTCTTTAAGCTTTTTTCGTAAGCCGCAATTGCTGATTCATATCCTAAATCGGCATTCCAGACTTTTGAAGTTACGAATAAGTCTTCTCTTGAGATTCCGGCTTCTTTTATGCCCTCACGGATTCCTTGGCCTACCCCTTCTTCATTTTCATAAATGGCAGCCGTATCGATACTGCGATAACCATGTTTAATGGCCACTTTAACTGCATTTACCAGCTCCGGTCCTTCTTCCACCTTAAATACGCCCAATCCGAACCAAGGCATTTTAACGCCATTATGCAACGTTGTTGTATCTTGTAAATTTTTCACCATTATACTCTACCTCCAAATTTTTTCTTCATTGTTTTTAAGATTGTAATGCGTTTAAGTATCAGTATCATTACATCCCTTCAAGGAACCTTCCATCATTCGCTGAAGGGATGCAATGATACTTGGTTTTTTGATACTCTAAACGCATAGCATGCTTTTTCTAACATGCATCACTTTTTCAATCCTATGCTATTTTGTCAGTTCCCTTGGAAAGGTCTTTACTTTCCAAGGCCCGGCTCCACCCTGTTAAAATCACTGCTGCAAACACCATGACTCCACCTATCCACGCTGTATGGATCAGCCCGATCGAATCCGTAATCACCCCTCCTAAGTAAGCACCAATGGCGATTCCTGCATTGAAGGCGGCAATATTGATGGCTGACGCCACGTCCACTGCACTCGGCACGAAACGCTCCGCTAACATGACGACATACACTTGAAGCCCTGGAACATTCATGAATGCAAACAATCCCATTAAAATGATCGTAATTAACCCAGCTATCTTAAACGGTGCCGTGAAAGTCAAGACCACGAGTACAATGGCCTGTATAAGAAACATATAGAATAGGGCATTAATAGGATTGCGATTGGCCAATTTCCCGCCAAGGGTATTTCCTATTGCTATGGCTACTCCATATACTAACAAAATCAAGGCGACAGTTCCTTCTTTAAACCCTGTCACTTCTTGAAGTAATGGCGACAGGTACGTGAAGACAACGAATGTACCTCCATACCCTAATGCTGTAATGATGAATACTAGCAGCAATCGGCCATTCGTCACCAATTTGATTTGATCACGGAACGTGGTCCGTGCAGCCTTTCTTAAATCGGATGGGACTAGGATGCCGTTTCCGATGAAAGCAATAAAGCCGATTGCCACAATGATGATGAAAGCGAATCTCCAGCCGAATTGCTGACCGATGAAGGTTCCAAAAGGAACTCCGGTCACCGTTGCCACCGTCAGACCTGTAAACATGATGGCGATTGCACTCGCTCTGCGGTTTTCAGGGACCAAATCAGCAGCAATCGTCGCACCTATTGACATGAAGATACCGTGGGCAAGTGCTGAAATGACACGGGCGATCAATAATACACTGATCGTGGTCGCTGAAGCCGCTAGTGCATTTCCGGCAATGAACACGACCATTATCCAAAGCAATAAAGTCTTTCGCGACATATTCGATGTCAGGGATGTCAGGATAGGTGCCCCGAACATGACCCCCAAGGCATATAAGGATACCGTCAATCCGGCCGTCGTGACTGTAATGTGTAAATCCTTTGAAATGAGTGGTAATAATCCCACGCTGATGAACTCTGTTGTTCCAATCGCAAAGGCACTGATCGCTAAAGCCAGCAATGCCCATGTACTTCTATTTTTATTTGAAATCATATCCTCTTCTCCTTCTTGTCATTTTGTACTATCATTGAAATTGCCTTAGCAACTTTTTTTATAAATGGTACAGCGAAATTCGGTGTGCAAATGTTATTATGAGATATAATACAAATAAAGAACAGTACGCACTTCAAAGTGATATAGGCACCTTTTAGTACCTATAAAATAAGGAGAGTATGCCAATCATGCAAAAAAAGAAATACAATATATCAGTTGAAGCGACACTGGAAGTAATGGGCGGAAAGTGGAAATGCGTAATCCTCTGCCATCTGACCCACGGAAAAAAGCGGACCAGTGAATTGAAGCGCCTTATGCCGAACATCACCCAAAAAATGTTGACCCAACAATTGAGGGAGTTGGAAAAGGACGAAGTCATCAACCGTATCGTTTACAACCAAGTCCCCCCTAAAGTGGAATATGAACTTAGTGAGTATGGGCAAAGCCTGGAAAGTATCCTATCCGCACTATGTACATGGGGGGAAAATCACATAACAAGAGTGTATGGAGATAAGTTTTCCGTTCTTGAGGAAAGTGTATTGAATGATCAATTGAAGTAATTCCCCAAAAAAAGATTAGCTCGAAGCGGCTAATCTTTTTTGTATATAATGAATGATCCTGATTCAACTTCCATAAATTTCACCAACGTTTTATCCCCTCTTCTTTCTGGTATAATATGTAATACGCAACTTGAAATTTTTTATTTTGTAAACGAGGAAGTATAATGGTGAAACCAAGGAGGACATATGAGGGTCTTATTAGAATTGATACGCATCATATTAATATTCGGGATAGCCGGAACAATCATTTCGACGATTGTAAACGGCATATATATAAACATCGGAGTGAATCAGTATGGCTGGCTAGGCTCGATTGCGATACTGCTTTTATTATTCGTCTGGTATAGAAATAAACTTCAGTTCAGTGGCTGGTATTCGGGAAAAGGGAAGGAAAAGATTCCCAAAACGACCTCACACATTCTCATTCTGTCTTCACTATTTTTGTTATGTGCCCCGCCTGTTTTAAGTGTGCTGCAGATGATCTTTCATTAAACGGGATTCTATATCCTGGATAGAGCAGGAGTGAACGATTTGCGGAAATTGTTTAATATTGTGGTCCTCATACTCCTACTCTCTGGATTATGGTATGGATATGGTAAAGATATTCAGGAATCTGGATTCAAAGCAGGGGTCGGTGCCTTTGCAACAGATGTTCGTTCCTTTATAAATGGGCCCGAGGTTTCAACTGCCTTGGAAAAACTGAATACTGGAGTCAGCAGTCTCATTGGCACTTTGACGGAAACATTGGATACCGCTTCTGAAAAAGAATCTCAGGAAACGGAAAAAGTGAAAAAGCCAGCATTGGAAGCACCTGCTGATGCATCCTTCTCGGTCCATAATATCGAAATTGGCGACACGAAGGATGATGTAGAAAAATTGGCTGGTAAAGCTAAGCGGAATACGCGGAATGAATATGGCGTAGATTGGTTCGCCTATCACGAAAATTATCAAAATTTCTTCATGGTTGCCTACGATAACAACGATAAAGTTGTTGGTTTATATACGAATCAAGATTTGATTTCCTCGAAGGAAGGCATTAAACGCGGCACTCCCAAAGAAACCGTGACCGGGAAAATGGGGGAGCCTGTAACAAAACTGCTTAAAGGAAACGTCTATTACCAGATTCGAAGTGACAGCGGCGAATACGATATGTTTGAAATGGATAATAGCTATGTGACCATTTTTTATGACAAACATGAGAAAAATACAGTCACGGCAATTCAAATCATCGACGCAAAACTCGAAAAGCAAAAGAGCGGCTATTTTGCAGAAGCCGGCCCTGAATTAAAGAAGGGCTTTGAATATCAATTATTCGATTTGACTAATGCATCACGGGTCAATCATGATCTCTCAGTGCTTTCATGGGATAAACGAGTGAAGGTCACGGCACAGGATCATAGTAAAGATATGGCCGTGAATCAATACTTCAACCATACAAACCTTGAAGGAGAATCCCCGTTCGACCGGATGGAAGATGACAAAATCAATTTTCGAATGGCGGGGGAAAACCTGGCTGCCGGTCAGAATAGCAGTATTTTTGCCCATGAGGGCCTAATGAATTCCATTGGCCACAGGGAAAATAAATTACAGAAGGATTTTGAATCACTCGGTGTGGGAGTTGCCTTCGATGAGGAAAATAAACCATATTATACGGAGAACTATTTGACGAAATGAACAAAAAGCTGTGCATGGGAAAATCCAGCACAGCTTTTTTCACACAAGAGAGGGCATCCATTTATAAAAATGGATGCCCATGTTTTAGATCACCAAACGAATAACCCAACGACCATGGCACTCAGCAAGGAAACAGCCATCCCGCTAACCAGCAGTTTCCAAACATTCCTTCCGATAATGTTCGATTTCTCATCATTGAGGATGGAATTGAATGTTCCATAAATCATGCCCACTGTACTGAAGTTGGCAAATGACGTCAGATAAGTGACAGCCACTGCAACTGTATGCGGAGGCAGTGTACTGACTTTATCTTTTAAATCGAGCAAGGCAACGAACTCATTTGTGGCAAGCTTGATTCCCATCAATTGAGCGACGTACATGGCATCATGTCCAGATAGTCCAAGCAGGAATGCAAATGGACTAAAAATGACAGAGAAAATCTTTTGAATGGTCAAACCATCCACAAAGAAACCGAAAATGCCGTTTACGCTGGCCGTTAAGGCCACATAGCCGATAACCATTGCCATGATGACGAAGACCATTTTGGCCCCGACAAGCATACTGTTGGAAATGGTGGAAAAGAAATCTTTACGTTCCTCTTTAGAAGGTACATAAACGACGTCTTCCTCTTTACTGACGTCGACGGGATTCAGCATGTTTGCTATCAGCAAGGCATTTAAGCAGTTCAAAGGTATCGCTACAAAAACATAGGTTGCCGGTACCATGGACAGGTAGGCTCCAATGATTGAACCACTGATGCTGCTCATGCTCATGATTCCAAATGTCAAAAGACGCTGATCCTTAATCGCACTGAGCTGCATGCGGATAACAGCAAGTGCCTCGGTATTCCCTAGGAACATCATCTGAATCGAAAAGAAACTCTCAAGTTTTGGCAAACCGGATACTTTTGAGATGAGCCATCCCACTTTATCAATGATCCAGGTAAGTATACCGAAATACGATAAAACATCAAAAAACGTGATAATGAAGATAATTGGCATCAATGCGCTGAAAAAGAAATCCACTTGTTCATTTGCCATAAGTGAAGGAAAGACAAAAGAAATCCCTTCATTCGCACATTCAATCAACCAGGTGAAGAATGAAGCGATCAGATTGATGACCCATGCCCCAATTTTAGTGGATAACATGAACCATGTGATAAGTAATTCGAGAACCAACAAGGTAAGAATGGCTTTCCACTTAACGTTCCTTTTATTAGGTGAACAAAGGTAAACGATGCCCATTACAACCAAAATACCTAGTATATTCAATAAGAAATACATGCTTTCATCCCCTTTGGTTTTATTATTTCCCATTCATTTTTTTTATATAAAAAGCCCTCACCTTTTTACACTTTCAGCCGCAGGAAGAAAGTGTGAAAAAGTAAGAGCCTTTATTGAAACGTTTTGTGGATCAAGCCTCTTCAAGCGAACCAACATAAACCTATTCATCTCTTCTATTTTCATACTTCCTTGTAGTCCGGCATTACGGCTGCCAGGTAGAAACTATCAGACCATCATCACTGATATTATACAAGGATATTTTTTAAATAAATTTCTCAGGAAAGATATCATTTTAAATCAGTTTATTTTTAATTACAATACGTTTCAAAGTTGTTATATTAATATAAATTTTTCGAAAACAGTCAAGAAAGTCTCCAAGGGGCCAATGTTGGGTAATACTAATGAAGGAGCTGGTTTAAACCCTCCCAGTTGTTTCAATTCACCATATTAACCACTACCTCTCCTTTACAGGAAATAAGGACGTGAATTTTTTGTGGATTTTTTTTATAACCAGGAAAGTCTTACTGCAATTCAGTGGACTTTAAGAGCCATTATATCCTTCTTCTTCTTAATTTTTACGGTTAAATTGATGGGGCAACGATCCATTTCCCAGTTAAGATTACTTGATTTCATAATGGCATTAATTATTGGGAATATTCTTGCCCACCCTTTGTCTGATGAACAGTTAGATTTGAAGGGCTCAATGATCACGACCTCTGCATTAGTTATCTTATATATAATTAGTGTGTTTTCGAGCCTTAAGTGGGGCAAACTCCGAAGGTTTTTTGACCCTGACCCCTTTCCGCTTATCGAAAATGGACAAATCATTTACAAAAGCCTAGCAAGGGCCCGAATCTCCATCGATGATTTATTATCGGAATTAAGAAAAGAAAAGGTCGAAGATATTCAAAAGGTATCCCTTGCACTATGGGAACCGGGTGGTACCATCTCATTGTTTTTATACCCACAATATGAAGCAGTAACACCAGCAGATATGCACCTAGCAACAAATGCCTTCAATTTTCCTAAAACGATCATTAAAGAGGGCAAGATTGATTCTAAAGAATTAAATCGGGGCGGTAAAGACGAAGAATGGCTGAAAAAAAAAATCAAAACAACATATAATGCTGACGTGAACGATATTTTATTAGCAACTATTGATAATAACGATAACGTAAAGGTCTTTTTCTACAAATAGTTACTCATTTGCAGCCAAAATAAAATCCCCTCAAGCATGGTGTAAAGCCTACGTACGAATGTAGGCTTATAACACGTCAACTTAAAGGGGATTTATTAACTCGTTATTACTCCGACCAATTCAGTGTATTCAAGAACTTATAAACATCTTCATACACTTGATTACGTTCCTTACCCAATGTGATGATATGACCTGATTTTTCATACCATATCAAGTGTTTATGCTGCGTATCGACTTCATTGAAAATCGCTGTAGCACTCTCCGTATAGTCGGGATCATCCAAACGCCCTTGTAAAACAAGAGTTGGTGATGTGATTAAATCTAAATCTTCACCTGTCTCATTTATAATATTCAACACATCTTTTAGTTGAGGCATAGGCTCTTCTGCCAGCAGCTTCACTTCCGCAGCAATTTGGTCTGCATCTTTGCCCTCAAACTTCTTATAAGCCTGTGCATAATTGAGCAAGCGGTTCTTTTGTCGATCGATACTTTTTCCTTGCGTCGGAGCGCACATTGAAACCACCCCTGTTACAGGCAATTCAATTCCCACTTTTAATGAGAAAACTCCTCCTAAAGAAATTCCTACAACAGCAATTTCCTCATAGCCTTCCTCTTTAAGGAATTGATAACCATCAACTACGTCTTTCCACCATTCCTTTGGACCTGTTTTTGCAAGTTCCTCGGCTGATACTCCGTGCCCACTATAAAGAGGTCCATGGCAAGTATAGTCGAGATCATTCAAGTATTTTCCTAATTTCTTCATATCTCCTGTACTTCCGGTAAACCCGTGAAGTAAAAGAACAGCTCTTTTTCCACCTCTGTATGTGAATGATTCAGGTGCTTTCACTTTCATCTATCTAGGACCTTCTTTCTTTGCTCTTGTTGATAAATAGAATCTATATGATTTTCAAAAAAAAATCAATTAATACCCCTTGAGTAGTGATTCTTCTATCCTATTCCGAATTTTCATTAAAACAATTAAATCATGTATATAATATCCTTACCACACTCTTCGCAACTCATCCGTTCCGAAGCACATTTTACTATGATTAAAATTATTTAGCAATCGTCATTTAACCATTTTTTTTAAGAAAAGTAAAATGCACCTTGTGATACGATGTACAAACGTATTACACTTTAAAAATGAAAAGGAGGAGAATTCATTTGGATAAAGAATTAATGAAGGGAAGCATTGACCTCCTTTTGCTTTCACTTCTTTCACAAAAAAAGCTATACGGCTATGAAATCACGAAGATCCTGAAGGAAATGAGCATGGGAAAATATCAAATAAGTGAAGGCACCCTCTACTCCGCCCTTAAACGATTAGAAAAAAAAGAATTCATAACAGGCCATTGGAAAGAGTCAGAATCAGGCCGCCGGAAATATTATCATGTCACCGAAAATGGACAAACCGAACTTGAACGGAAACGAGAATGCTTTTACTTCCTGGAAAAATTAGTCCAGAAAAGCGCAGAGCAATTCTAAACAAAATAAAAAGCTCCCTGCACCCATTATTGGAAATGTGCAGGAAGCTTTTTTTGCTGTTTACTGGTGAGTTTGGAGCGAATACTAGTGCAAAGAGTATTACTCATAGAATGTAGTAGTAAACTCATGAATTATGAGCGTTTACTCGAGAGTATGGGCTATTTACTTGTGAGTTTCGCACTTTTACTCGTGAATTTGCTCTATTTACTCGTAAATTGGTGCCGCACTCAGAATATCGCACCGTTTACTCGTGAGTTTGGGCTATTTACTCGTGAATTTCGCACTTTTACTCGTGAGTTTGCGCTATTTACTCGTAAGTTTTGCACTTTTACTCGTGAGTTTGCGCTATTTACTCGTGAATTTCGCACTTTTACTCGTGAGTTTTGCACTTTTACTCGTGAGTTTTGCTGTTTTACTCGTAAATTGGTGCCGCACTCAGAATATCGCATCGTTTACTCGTGAGTTTCACACTTTTACTTGTGAATTTTCTCTATTTACTCGTAAATTGGTGCTGTACTCATGATTTCGCACCGTTTACTCGTGAATTTCACACTTTTACTCGTGAATTTTGCTGTTTTACTCGTGAGTTTTGCACTTTTACTCGTGAATTTGCGCTATTTACTCGTAAATTGGTGCTGCACTCAGAATATCGCACCGTTTACTCGTGAGTTTCACACTTTTACTCGTGAGTTTTGCTGTTTTACTCGTGAGTTTTGCTGTTTTACTCGTGAATTTCGCACTTTTACTCGTGAGTTTTGCTGTTTTACTCGTAAATTGGTGCCGCACTCATGATTTCGCACCGTTTACTCGTGAGTTTTGCACTTTTACTCGTGAGTTTGCGCTATTTACTCGTAAATTGGTGCCGCACTCATGATTTCGCACCGTTTACTCGTGAATTTCGCACCGTTTACTCTTGAGTTACTCCATTCACGCAAAAAAAGGACCTAATTAGGTCCTTTTTTGTCTATTCCTTTATGCTTGCGATAATTGGCGCAGGAGAGCTTCATACATTCCCCTTGAACATGCGGGCCATATTTTTCACGAAAGGCCTCGAGGCAATAGCATTTATCTTGTTCTTTTTTGGTTCCATCCATCGAGTGCATCCCTCCTAGCTTTAACTGGAGACTACACGTTTCTCCAGTTCTACATTGATTCGTCCCAACAGTACGGCACCAATTGACTGAATGATCGTTTTAACGATGATTTGGCCGATGACCGCAGCGGGTACTGCTTCCCATGGCAATATATTGGCACCCAACGGACTTAGGCCAATCACGACAAATATCACCGAATCGAAAAATCCTCCAACGATTCCGCTGTAAAACACCCTCCAACTCATCGGGAGTTTTAAACGGGTATAAATTTCCGTATCCGCTGTTTCTGCGACCACGAACGATAATGCGGAAGCAAATACGATCAATAACGTATCCCCTAATAAGAATGATACACACGCAGATAAAATAAGTGCAGTGACGATACATATATAGGTCTTCGTGCGGCCGAATTTATTCTGGACCAGATCTCGAAAGATGAAGGTTCCCCCAATGAGCAATGTACCCATCGGAATGATGAACATGCCAAAATGTAATGGCGCAAAAGCTGCTGTAACCACATTCGCCGTGATGATGGATACTAAATACAATAAAATTCTTAACATTTCTTGATTCTCCTTATACAGAAAAAACAGCACCCTAAGAAAGAGCACTGTTCTCCTTAGTTTTTTTGAGAGGGTAGCTAGAACCTCTTCCGCCCGAGCGGATTATCATTTTCCTTATTTATCGTAGCTTGAAAGCGATTGGAAATCAAGAAGTTTCCATATGGCCGATTTTTGTCGCAGAAAACTGCTTGACCGGCTGTATATGAAAAGCCGACAATGATTGATAGAATAATGTTACGATCTTGATATGAGGTATAAAAACGCGAGGAGGAAAAAGATGATGAAAAAACCATCGTTTGTTCATGTTATTTATATCGCAACCCCACGAGAGAAGCTTTGGGAAGCCCTTACTAGCGGTGAAGTCACGAAGAAGTACCATTTTGGATGCCAAGTCCAGTCTGACTGGCAAGAAGGCTCAAGCGTTAAATATTTGCTGGAAGATGGGCGTATTACTGATCATGGTAAAGTACTCAAGTGTGAGCCGCTGCACCTGCTCTCGTTCACTTGGAACATGACAGGAGACGAAACACCTCGTGAGCAGCCTACTCGTGTCACTTTTATACTGCAGCCTATGGATGATTCGACTGTGAAGTTAACGCTTAGGCATGAGGAGCTTTTGGAGACGGATTTCGTATATGATGATAATACCTTTGAAGGCTTGAATAATGGATGGCCAGCGATTCTAAGTAACCTGAAGAGCTTGCTTGAAACTGGACGGACCCTGCCGCCAATAACAGTAGATCGGAATAATTAAGTGGTGGAAAACTATAAAGACACAAAGAAAGAGAGTTGATAGTGATGGATACGCAAATAATCACGAAATTTAAAATAGTCAAACCAACCAATGAAGTGTTTGAAGCCATAGTGGACCCAGAAAGAATCGGGAATTTCTGGTTCTCATCGAGTTCTGAAAGATGGGAACAAGGCAGGACGCTTACATTGAGATATAACGAATACGATGCTGAAGTGGTTATTAATGTATTGGAAGTAGAGGAAAATAAGAAAATCGTGTTTTCATGGGGAGGAAATGATCAAGAAACGATTGTTACAATTACACTAAAAGAGTTGGGTAAAATGAGTACAATTATTGAAGTGAACGAATCAGGTTTGAAAGAGGACGACCCCGAATTGATAAATAAAATGATAGGACAAAAGGAAGGTTGGGTTTATACATTAACATGTTTAAAGGGTTATTTAGAAAATGGGGTTAATACTTTGAGAGCATCAATAATTTTTTAATTCTTAAAAGGTGCTGGTTCAGATTAGAAAGATCACTAAAAATGCAGTTGGCCGTGCCTGACTCCCAGAACAATGGTATTTAAGATTTTTAAGCATGTTGTGTCCTATTGATAAGTCTTACCTTCTTTCCTAATTCTGCATTTGTTAATCAAGGTCAAAGAAAGCATACGGGAGGAGACTTTAAATGTTTCCGAGAAAAAACTCAAGGATGAATATCATCCTTGAGTTTTTTACTTTAGTTATGGTTTGACATGAAATTCAATCGGAAATCACTTTTAGATATATGCCCTTCGAAGCTTTTTTATAAGCTTCAATTCCCATTTTCTTGACTTTTTCTGATAAACTGGATGCTCTTAATAATTGGGTTCCTTGAAGAACGGAAGGATCAATGAGGCGCACTTTATTTTTCCTATGTATGTCGTATACCAATTGATTTTCTATCACCTTTACGTTACCATGGATCCGTTTTAACAGATTTTGCACCTCATGGTCATCAGCGGAGCTTAACAAGGACATGACTTCTTCATCTGTACCGAGTAAGTCATCAAGGCTGATCAGGTTTTTAGCCAAAGCCAATTTTAAGGTCTTTGCCAATATATCATAGCCATATATATTAAGTGGGTTCATGAAAAAATCAATAACTTCGCTGTAATACGTTTTCACAAACCATTCCGCCGATTCAATATTATCCAGATACATCCTTCCATTTATTATGATTACATGATCTAAAAAGTCTTGAACGGATTCCAGTGTGATATGTCCATATTGATACATATCCCTGAGAGTATAATCTACCCGATCGGCGCATAACTCAGGTGCTGGCTGTTCAAGCAATTCCCATTTTGATTGAACTATGACTTCACAATCATATCCATGCTTCTTCAGTATAAATGGGATTTCGGATTCCATAATGACATGATCATATATCTTTTCATGATAATCTTCATCCTTACAATCCAGAACGAGATCAATAACATGTGAAAATGCAGTATGGGATACGTCATGCAGCAAGCCCGCGATTTGTTCCTCCAATGAACCTCCAAGCGCTTTAATTAAAAGCATCACACCAAGTGAATGGTCAAATCGTGTAACGTCCCACTTCTCATTAACTAAATAACTTGCCCCGCCTTGATGTATCCCCTTCAATCTTTGGACGGGTTTGCTTAGAATCAGCTCTTCAAGAACTCCCTCTATAATGTGTTTCCCATAGATACTATCCAAAACTATCAATAACTTCCGCCTCCCCCATTAGTTTACACATTGCAGGTAGGTGATTTCATTGATTTTTTTCTGTAAAAATTATTTCCCCCTTTTCACTTTGCTCATATTGCTTTTTTACCAATTTTATTATTTCTTCTTCATCATTCAAATCGATATCACCTGGATTGACCTCATCAATACCTTCTATCGTTATCATTTCATTTATTATTACCTGATCTGGTTGATTCACTTTAAAAATGTCTTCTACAGGTTTTGTTTTATCTTTATACGGTTTAGTGAATAAAAAAAGGCCGGTCAAGACTATGATAATTGAAACCAAAATACCGAATTTCTTTTTCATTTATTCATCCCCTCCAACGCTCTATTAATACCATAATAGTACCATATTAGGGTATTAATGGTACTTAAATACGTCAAGCGCATATATAGTTGGTTCCTTTTTTCTGTTTCAGGACATAAATATTTCCGTACCTGTTTCATTGAGTTGCTATGGGTTAGAGAACATTGTACCCATTAGTAAGCTAACTGGTTGCCTGAATATTCCTTAGGCAATGTCCTGCATCCTCTCCTTTGCAACATAGGTGAAATTCCAGTTCATTAAATGGAAAAGTCCCCCTAAAAAAACAGTACTTTATAATATGATCTAATAATTGACATTTGTAAATCAGTGAGATATCATCTTTATTAACCAGTGGTCAATAAATTAGGAGGTGACAAGATGTCGCCAAGGAAATCGGCAGGTAAAGAATTGTCCAGGGACATGGTCTTGAATGAAGCCAGAAACCTTTTTGCAACGTTAGGGTATTCGAATGTCTCAATGAGGCAATTGGCTAAATCATTGGATTGCAGCCATGGAGCCATTTATTATCATTTTAAAAATAAGGCAGAAATATTTTATAGTTTGGTGAAAACGGATTTTTCCGTTTTAAATACTTTAATCGATGATATCACCATTTCGGAAAATGACCCTTCTGTAAAAATGGAAAAGATTTTATTGTGCTTCTTGGAGTTCGGTTTAACCCAACAGAATCATTATTCCATCATGTTTTTATCGAAGGAAAAAGAAATTCAGCAGTTACTTCAATTCGATTCTAATAAAACATACGAAAAGCTAATCCAGTCCCTGACGGACCTAACGGACAACAAATTGAATCCTGCATCCATATGGTCGATTTTTCTTTCTCTTCACGGATTTATCACTTTTTATATTAATTCTGAACTATCATATGAAGATGTAAAAGGCTTAGCTTATTTTCATGTAAAAAATACCATCGGAAACATCATATAATTTTTTCGAACATTATTGACCATTGGTCAAATATACATTGGGGGGGTTTAAAATGGTAAAGAAATTCCTTCATATTGAAGGACTCATGGTTCTTTTAGCAGTGATTTACATCTATTCGTTAAATGAATTCAGCTGGTGGATTTTCCTGTTATTGATTTTGTCTCCTGATGTTTCCATGCTGGCCTATCTGATCGATGATCGAATTGGAGCAAAGGTTTATAACCTATTTCACACTTATACCCTGTCCATCTTCATGATATTGCTTGCCATTTTTCTAAACTCTGATGCATTGTTGATGATTGGTTTAATTTGGACCGCACATATTGGAATGGATCGCTTATTTGGGTATGGCCTCAAATACACATCTTCCTTCAAAGCTACACACATTCAAAGGCTGTAAAAAGCATAAAAGGCAGTGTGATTACGCCATCACACTGCCTTTTGCTCACTTTTCTTTATACGCCCCGCTTGTTTCCCCATATATAGGTATGCAGCTGGGGCAGCACTTTCACATCATTCAATTCATCATCTGCTATCACTTTATCTATTAACTCTTCGTATTTCTTCAAAAGACCGCTGATCAATTGACGATCATCCGCCGTCCTGCTATCGTCATTGCCGACCTGCAAATAGAAAGGAATATCCGGGTAACGCCCATGTACATGTTTGGCATATTGATAATCTTCCTCGTTAAAGACGACAATCTTCAATGAGACATGGTTTTCCGGATTTCGATTGGCAAGGTTCGAGATGATTTGGTCGAGCACCGTAAAGTCCGTGTTCATTCTAGAGCTCGGCGGCTTAGGTGAAATCGTCAGTTCATCAATATCGAGAAACCAATCCTGCCATCGGCTCCCTTGTGTTTCGACACCTATCTTCATTTTATTTTCATGTAAGATCGCTATCAAGCCGTTTAGGTTTTTCAGCAGAGCCGGGTTTCCGCCTGATATCGTCACGAAGGAAAAACCAGAACCCCCAATTCGCTTCAGCTCATCCCATATTTCTCTAGCAGTCATCTGGACGGTATCTTCCTTACCGGTGCCATCCCAAGTAAATGCGGAATCACACCAGGCACATGAATAATCGCAGCCAGCCGTCCGAACGAACATGGTTTTTTGACCAATGACCATTCCCTCACCTTGGATGGTCGGTCCGAAGATTTCCATAACCGGGAGTTTACTCACTTTCCATCCACTCCCGTCTGGCTTCGGCATAGCTTGTCGGCGTTTCGTATAGTCGAACAAATTCGACTCTAGCACCCTCATATTCTTTCAATGAAAGGGCTTCGACCATTTTTTCATAAATCCAGACAACCATATTTTCAGCTGTTGTATTCATGAGCGGCAGGGTTTCATTCAAATAACGATGATCCAGGTGGATTTCAATTTCATTTTTCCATATATCCTTGATGTCCCCGAAATCTATCATCAAACCGCGTGAATCCGTATACCCGCTCAATCCGAAAATGACCTTATATGTGTGGCCATGCAGGTTCTTGCATTTTCCTTCATAGTCATGCAGATGGTGCGCCGCGTCAAAGGTGAATTCCTTACTCACGAGAACCCTCTTGTTTGTATACTTCAATTGGCTGCGCTGAATATCTTCATCTATTTTTTGGAGTTTATCCACTATAGTAAAACCGTACATCATGAAAGCACCTTCCGTCTGCTTACATAATCATCCAGTCCTTTTTTCCGCAGATTACATGCCGGACAATCTCCACAGCCGTCGGAGATGATCCCGTTATAGCAAGTCAGGGTCTTTTCGCGGACAAAGTCGAATGCACCAAGCTGATCCGCAAGCTCCCATGTTTCTTCTTTATTAAGCCACATAAGCGGCGTATCAATCACGAATGACTGGTCCATCGACAAGTTCAAGGTCACATTCAACGATTTAATGAATACATCGCGGCAGTCAGGATATCCGCTGAAATCCGTTTCACAAACACCGGTGACAATATGTTTAGCGCCAATCTGACTCGCCAGCACTCCGGCAAACGAAAGGAACAGCAAATTCCTCCCTGGTACGAACGTCGACGGCAATTCCCCGTCTTCTCCGTCCGCCACTGCAATATCACTTCTCGTCAATGCATTCGGTGCCAGCTGGTTCAGCAGTGACATGTCAAGGATATGATGGTTCACGCCCAATTCCTTGGCAATGTTTTGAGCGCATTCGATTTCCAAGCTATGCCGCTGATTATAATCGAACGTCACCGCTTCCACTTCCTCAAATCTCTCCAATGCCCAGAACAGGCACGTCGTACTGTCCTGACCTCCGCTAAATACAACCACTGCCTTTTCTTTCTTCTTCATTTCTATAAAACTCCTTTTTACGGAAAAAAACAGCACCCTAAGAATAGAGCACTGTTTCTCCTTAGTTTTTTTGAGAGGGTAGCTAGAACCTCTTCCGCCTTAACGCGGAATATTATATTTTTCCAAGTCAATAGTAACTTGAAAACGATAATAAATCAAGATGATTATATTTAGTGAATATTAGATCTGATGGAAAATTTGGTTATCTTTTCATTGCTTAAATATCCCATTATCCGTCCGATAAAATAGTGTGAATAAAATATCGATAAAGGGGTCCATTAATTTGAAAAGCATTAAAGGAAAGGTATTGTTGGCATTTTCACTCATCATATCTTTATGTGTCATCTTAGGAGCATACAACATTTACAGCAGCAACAAGTCTCTGGTATATTCCCAGGATATCATCGAAAAGGAACTTCCGCTTCTTATCCAAGATGAAAAACTGCTATATAATCTAGCACAAAGAACCGCATTCGCCCGAGCCTATATTCTATATGGTGACGAGAGTTATAAAGAAAGGTTCTTACAATATACCGAAGACAGCAAGGTCCTCCAGGAGGATCTCCTCGCTTTAAGCGATTCTGATAATGCGAAGGAATTGATCGAGAAAAGCGTGGATTGGAGGACGATGATTGTAGACCGGGTATTTCCACAATATGAAAAGGGAAATGAAGAGCGCGCGAAAGAGATACTCAAAAATGAAGTGGCACCAATCAGCAATGAAGTAATGGAGGGTTTCAAGGAGCTTGCATCTGAACGCGAGGAATTGATTGTCACTTCTGGTGAAACCGTCATCGCAAGCGGGAAATCGGTTAAGACGACAAGTATCATCATATCCATTGCGGCAGTCCTTATCGGTCTTCTGCTGGCGCTTGTGACTGCCAACCTCATTACCACCCCCCTCCTTAAAATCAGGGACAGGATGAAAATGGTGGCTGACGGAGAGCTGAATCATAAGCCCCTGGAGCAAAAGTCACATGATGAAATGGGCGAATTAACGGTATCCGCCAACCAAATGCAGAAAAACCTTCGTGATACGATCGAAAAAATGCTCGTTGTGTCCGAATCCGTTTCCAACCAAAGTGAGGATCTGACTCAATCAGCAAATGAAGTTCAGCAGGGCAGCAAACAAATAGCGACTACAATGTATGAACTTTCGGAAGGTTCGGAGTCACAAGCCAACCGGGCAGCTGAAATGGTTCGGATGATGGATGATTTCACCGGCAGGATCGAGTTGGCCCGCCTAGAAGGAGTGGATGTAGCTAAAAGTTCAACCGAAATCCTTTCCTTGACCAAGGAGGGCACCACTTTAATGCGCAGTTCAGTCCAACAGATGCAATGTATTGATAGGATTGTAAAAAATGCCGTAGATCAAGTGAAAGGACTGGATTCTCAATCGCAGCAAATTTCACAGCTTGTGCAGGTCATCAAGGATATATCCAATCAAACCAATCTATTGGCGCTGAATGCTGCCATAGAAGCCGCTCGTGCTGGTGAACATGGCAAGGGCTTTGCCGTCGTCGCCGATGAAGTGCGGAAACTCGCTGAAGAGGTCACACACTCCGTTGGGGATATCACCAATATTGTCTCCGCTATTCAAACGGATTCAAAAACAGTCGTCCACTCCCTGGAAGATGGTTATACACAAGTGGATGAAGGCACGAAACAGATCACGCTCACAGGCCAAACCTTTGAAACAATCAATCACTCTGTCGGGAATATGGAAATGAAAATACAGCATATAACAGACGAATTGAACTATATCTCCACAAATAGCAAAAATATCAATCAGGCTATCGAAGATATCGCAGCTGTTTCTGAAGAGTCCGCGGCTGGAATCGAACAAGTCTCCGCCTCTGCTCAGCAATCCAGCTCTTCAATGGATGAAATCACGCATCATGCCAGTGAACTTGCATCTTCGGCAGAACTGCTGACTGAACAGGTTAAGAAATTCCAATTATGACACTAGCAATTTCCCGTCACATGAATGCGGGAAATTGCTTTTCCTTCCCATTATATAGGTTGTTTCATTTTCGTATATTCGGGGAATAAATAACTATACACAATAATAAATCATTAAAAAGCAAATCTATCAAAAGCGGCTGGAAGTGAATGTTTTCCTTTATTTTCAGAATATTTAGTGTATAATTAATTAAAGGAATATTTTAACTTAAATATCCATCACTTCCAATAACCGCTACTGCAAATCCCGACATTTCCTTTCAACACCATGCACGGGCACTTCTACTCAGTAAGGATCCATTGCATGCTTTCTCTCGAATCTAACCGTTCACAACTTTATTCACACAAAAACACGATTTCTACTCCAAATCTGTAAATAAGGTTAAATTTCACTAATGATATGTTACTATTAAACTAAGACCTTTTAACCCCCATAAGGAGGAATTCATATGAAACGTTTTTTCAAATTCATAACAGATTTTAACGAAAGAAAAGCACTGGAACGGGAAACCGAAGAATTCTTTCGCAAAGAATACGAAAATTATATGAAGATGAATCCTGACAATCAAAGAAAAAGAAGGAGATTAGCTCCTAGATTTTATGTGATTGATGGCGGTAAAAAGGGCTCCAACCTTGAGATTTCTGACAGAAAGAAATCCAGTTAACCAGATTCCTTCCATAATCAGCTACCAATGCTGCAGCTCAAGACCCACGAACGTTAAATCTCCATGATAAACGGAGATTCGTGACCATTCCATTCATTAACAATATATAAACCGAAAGCTCAGATATGCTTCTGAGCTTTTTTTATTTTGCATTCTTATATAAACACTATATCTATAGAAGAAACTAGGTATTTTTTTAAAAAAATGGGTTAACTTTAGTTTATTTCATGTTTCAGGTAAAAGATCAATTATAGTCCGTGGGTATTCTCTGAGGAAAAAACCGGAAAATATAAAAAAAAAGAGATGTGTTCTTTTACTCATCTTTGTCCAAATTCAAAAGAGTTTAACTAATTGAGTCGTTAGATGCAATATCTTACATTGAATGACAAATGCATAAATATTGTTACGTTTATGTCGAACAATGGGTATAAACAATTACAGAACTGTAATAAACGTCACTTTTAAAAAACAAATATTATTCAAATATAGCCATTAGGAATCAGGTTCAAATGCTCATAAAACTACTTTGATTCTGACCAAAATGGTTTTTTATTAAACTTTCCATAATTTAGTGTAAAATAACCGAGTATTCCCTCGATTTCCAGCCATAACTTTGTACTCATAAAACAATTTATCCCATTAGATACTATTACACTCCAATATACATTTATTTGAAAAAGCTGATAATAACTATATTACGATAAAATAATTAGCCCTTGCCTATTAAGTTTAAAATCATGTAGTGTGTATTCAGTAATTCAAATATTTGAAAAAAAGAGAGGTTAAAAAATGGCACCGATATTTATTTGTGCGATCTTTTTGCTTGGCTATGGTATTTTCGAACAAAAACGCCATCAGAAGCGTCTCGACTCCATCCCGGTACGTGTGAATGTGAATGGGATTCGGGGGAAATCGACTGTAACGCGTCTAATTACAGGTGTGATCCAGGAAGCTAAGTACAAAACAGTAGGTAAAACAACCGGAACATCAGCAAGAATGATCTATTGGTTTACCGATAAGGAAAAACCGATTGTACGCCGCCCGGAAGGACCCAACATAGGAGAACAGCGGCGTGTAGTTAAAGAAGTTGCCGACTTAGGCACGGAAGCACTGGTTTGTGAGTGCATGGCCGTACAGCCTGACTATCAACTAATCTTCCAAAACAAAATGATCCAAGCAAACATTGGCGTAATCGTGAATGTATTGGAAGACCATATGGATGTCATGGGACCGACTTTGGATGAGGTTGCTGAAGCTTTCACTGCTACTATTCCCTATAATGGTCACCTAATAACTATCGAAAGTGAATATTTGGACTTTTTCAAGCAAATTGCCAAAGAACGCAATACAAAAGTGATCGTTGCAGACAATTCGAGAATTTCGGAAGATTTTCTACGCGAATTCGACTATATGGTATTTCCTGATAATGCATCACTGGCCTTGGCCGTTGCGGAAGCTTTGGGCATTGATGAAAAAACAGCTTTTCGCGGAATGTTGAATGCGCATCCCGATCCAGGTGCCATGCGGATCACCAAATTCGGGGATCCCATCCAGCCAACTTTCTTTGTCAATGGCTTTGCTGCAAATGACGCGTCATCGACGCTGAACATTTGGGAACGTGTCAATACGTTCGGATACAGCACAGAACCTCCTATCGTCATCATGAATTGCCGTCCCGACCGCGTGGACCGTACCGAGCAGTTTGCTAGAGATGTATTGCCTTACATAAAATCTGAAATCGTCATTTCCATTGGTGAAACCACATCACCGATCACTCGGGCATTCGAGCAAGGTCAATTGGATACAAAAGAATATTGGGATTTAGAAAACTGGTCAACTGAAGAAATCGTGGCCCGCCTCCGCCCATTGATGAAAAATCGCATCGTCTACGGTGTCGGGAATATTCACGGTGCAGCGGAACCTTTAATTGAAGCATTCATGAAATCTAAAACAAAGCAAAAAGCAAGTTAAGTAGGAGGAACCTTAATGTTTGGATCGGATTTATATGTAGCCCTAGTACTGGGAGTAACGCTTAGCCTTATATTTTCAGAAAAGACGGGTGTCGTACCCGCAGGACTTATCGTGCCAGGTTATTTGGCATTAGTATTTGACCAATGGGAAATCATGCTGACCATCCTGATCATTAGTGTCGTAACTTATTTGATCGTCACTCACGGCCTTTCAAGATGGGTGATTTTATATGGAAGAAGAAAATTCGCAGCCATGATGGTGACCGGGATTTGCTTGAAACTCCTATTGGACTTAGTCTACCCTGTCATGCCATTTGAAATATTCGAGTTTCGGGGAATCGGTATAATCGTACCCGGATTGATAGCGAATACCATACAAAGACAAGGAATGCCATTGACACTTGGCAGCACGCTTTTATTATCCGGCTTGACTTTCGGTTTAATGAACGTGTACTACCTATTCTGAGGTGCAAAAAATGAAACGGACTTTAAATGCAAAAGAAAAAACACTTATCTTTATTAAACGCACGAAGAAAAAGAATCTTAAATACACTGGAATCATACTACCTATATTACTAATCGCTTTAGTCATCACCACTTGGATGGGACGGGCTGAGGAAGTGAAAACAACCGCTTCAAAATCCGATCAGCCATTGACTATGACCATGGTCGGTGATGTGATGATGGGACGTTATGTTGAAGAAGTGGCGGAAAAGCACGGGTATGAATACCTCTTCCGTTATATGAAGCCCTATTTTGCCCATTCAGACTATGTCAGTGGGAATTATGAACATACCGCTTTAAAAGAAGAAGTATCCAACTACAAGGGAGCGGATACGCCCATACGGTTAAACTCCAATGCTAGCGGTGTGGAAGCTGTTAAAGATGCTGGCTTCTCAGTAATGAATTTGGCCAATAACCATATGATGGACTATGAAGAACAAGGACTTCTTGATACGATTGATGAATTCAAAAGTACGGATATGCACTATGTCGGTGTTGGATCGAACACTACGGAAGCTAAAAATAGCATCGACTATGCGGATGTTAATGGCGTACGCGTCGCAACACTTGGCTTCACAGATGTTTACGGTAAGGATGCCGTGTCAAAAAGTGATAAAGCCGGACTATTGAACTCCAACCTTGATTTATTATTTGAAATGATCGGCAAAGCAAGGGATGCCAAGCAAGGCAATGCAGACTTGGTTGTGGTGAATATGCACTGGGGACAAGAGTATTCAACATCTACAACCGCCCGTCAAACGGACTTGGCTAAAGCTATCATCGATGCTGGGGCTGACATCATCATCGGCCATCACCCACACGTGCTTCAATCGTTTGATGTGTATAAAGATGGAATCATTTTCTATAGTTTAGGAAATTTCATATTCGATCAAGGCTGGACACGCACAAAGGATTCAGCCATGGTTCAATACCATTTAGCGGAAGACGGAAAAGCTACAATCGATGTCGTTCCACTGCAAATTGAAGAAGCAACACCAAGGCCAGCTACCTCTTCAATCGACAAATCACGTGTATACCGTCAGTTGACGAAGGAAACGAGTGAAAACGCCCAATGGTCGAAAAAAGAGGATCGCATCGAGATTACCATGGATCACAAGAAGGTAATCGACCATAAGGCACAACGTGAGCAAGAAGAAAAAGTAGCAAAGGCAGCGAAAGAAGCAAAGGAAAAGAAAGCTGCACAAGAGAAAAAGGCAACACAAGCTATACAACAGGACATGCAGCCCATTCAGTAAGGATCGATTGGATACTACTATGTGAAAAGAGAAACAACTTGGAAGCTCAACGAGAAGGGGGAATAATCGATGATTAACCGTATGACGAGAAAAGTGCTCATTCCCATAAGCATACTAATATATATTGCTGGATGTTCGAAGACACCCCCTATTTCTGACACGAATGATCCGATAGAGAGTAAAACGGAACAATCATATGGGGTCAGTTCTTCAAACCCAATCGCAATAGATGTCGGGATGGATATATTAAATAATGGTGGAACGGCGGCGGATGCCGCCATTGCGGTCTCTTATGTATTAGGTGTAGTTGAACCTTTTGGATCTGGCGTGGGCGGCGGCGGCGGTATGCTGATTGCACCGGAATCCGGCGAACCCAATTTTATCGATTATCGTGAATCCTCTCCGGAAGACCCAAGTTCAAGACACGATACAGGGATTCCTGGCTTAGTGGCCGGCATGCAGGTTATAAGTGATAAGTATGGGAGCGTACCAATGGCTGATCTTCTTCAGCCGGCGATCGACTTGGCTGAAGGCGGGTTTAAAGTGGATGAGATTTTATCATCGCGCTTAGAAGCAGCTCAGCCAAGGATATCTTCCGATGGGACATCATTATTTTATCCTGAGGGCGATGCCATTGAACCAGGCAAAACCCTTGTCCAAGAAAGACTTGCTGAAACATTGAAGCAGATTCAAAAGGAAGGTCCTGATGGTTTTTATAAAGGGGAAATTGCACGGGATATTAAAAGGGAAACAGATATCGACTTGATGGATTTAAAGCGCTATGAGGTGAAAGAACGTAAGCCGGTCCAAGGAACATTTGCCGGTTATGATGCTTTTACCGCCCCTCCGCCCTTTTCCGGGATTACCGTTCTTGAAATGTTAAAGCTCGCCGAGGAAATGAACCTCGGTGATTCTTCAAGCAAATCAACTTATATGAAGGTCTTGGGGGGCATCACAGATACCGCTTATCAAGATCGGTCCGCCAATATTGGAGATGGAATAAGTCACTCTAAGGCGGAAAAATTGCTCTCCCCCATTCACTTGGACAATCTTAAAAATAAGATCAAAAGTGAAAAATGGGAAGATAAAGAATCGAATGGTTCCGAAGAACATGAAAGTACGACACATTTTGTGATCATGGACAAGTATGGCACTGTCGTTTCCGCAACAAATACGCTCAGTAACTTTTTCGGATCTGGTGATTATACGAATGGATTTTTCCTTAACGATCAATTGAAAAATTTCCGGTCCGGCTTGAACGCCCAAGAGGCATATAAACGGTCAAGAACGTTCACCGCTCCTACCATTCTCAAGAAACCAGGGCAGGAATCGATCGGAATCGGCTCACCAGGCGGCGATAGGATTCCTCAAGTATTGATGCAGGTCCTTTATTCTTATACAGAGAATGAAGGCTCATTTCAGGATATCATCGACCGTAATCGGTTCGTCTTTGATGGAAAGAAGATTTATACGGAATCCAGGCTTTCGGATGAAATAATATCAGACTTGGAAGATTCAGGATTTGAAGTCATCCAGAAGATTTCCCCCATGTATTACGGCGGGGTTCAAGTACTCGTTAAAAACGAGAAAAATGGACAAGTATCCGGAGCTGGGGATAAAAGAAGAAATGGAAGCTGGAAAGCCCAGCAATAAGAGTGCAATCCAGCCCCTCCTTTTCTAAATATCATATGAATTTTAGCGATGGATAAGGGGACTTAGAATATGAATATCGTAAAAAAAATAACAAGCTGGGTTATACCCGTTTTTCTAATAGCAGCCCTGCTTGTGACCATGAATATCTTTAAACGGACAGAAACTTTAACACCCGAAGAGCAAAAGAAAATAGAACAGTATACGACTGTCGAAGAATAAAAAAAGCGGGGGTATCCCCGCTTTTTTTATTTTTGCCGTCATCGGATATGGAAGATTAATTACGCTTCAGATATGGAGGATAACCATGAAAGAAAATAGCTATACTGATTTTATTGAACTGCAGCAAAATGAACAAGAAGACATCGATTACCGCATCATCGTTCATCACAGGAATCCTGATATCGCAATTCTAGCCATACACGGCGGGAACATCGAACCGGGAACTAGCGAGATTGCAGCCGCACTTGGACAGAGACTTTGTGCAAGCACCTATCTATTCGAAGGTCTTAAACCAAGGGGGAACCAGGTCCTCCATATAACATCCTGCTTGTTCAATGAACCGGGCGGCGTTTCAATGGCAGCGAACGCTCAGACCACCCTTTCTATCCATGGACACTACGACGTACATAATGCGCTGGTTTACATTGGCGGAAGGAATGAACCCTATAAGAACCTTATTCAGCAATGCCTCAACAAAGCTGGATTTCAAACTGATCATGCACCGCAGCACCTTTCAGGCATGAAAGGAAACAACATCACCAACACATCCAAGACGGGTGCAGGCGTGCAATTGGAACTTTCCACAAAGCTTAGAAAAAGCTTTTTCAAAGGTGATAACTTTACCAGTAAGAACAGGGACAATCCATGTGATCTTTTTAAACGGTTTGTTACCGCCATTGAAAAAGCGACTCTTGAATATAAACAGGTTGAATGAGCTTCTTAGTCCATAAGGCTTTCAACTTCACCGAAGCTTTCGAATTTATCGGCAAAATAACCTGACGAAAGGTTGGAGATATGAACGCCTGCGTTTTCCGTTGTATGGAGAAAACGGCCATCACCTAGATATATGCCTACATGGGTCACACCTAGCCTTGTTCCTGTGTCGCTAAAAAATACTAAATCTCCTGCCTTTGGATTTTCGATTTTGGGCAGCAATGAGAAGTAATCCTCTGCGGAACCCCGTTTAACTGAAAGACCCTGCTCCTTCATGACCCAATAAATGAAGCCGCTGCAATCCATTCCGTTCATCGGATCTTCTCCCCCGAAAACATAGGGGAATCCGCGTAAAGTGTATGCATACTTGATGACATCGTATGCTTTATCATATGCAGCCACCTCGTTTACATAAAACGGATATAACGGGTTGCTGTATAGTTGAAGATATTGCCCTTGCATCAACTCATCAGTACTTAACGCGTTACGATTTTTGATCGTACTCATGGAAATGCTGTAATTCTCCGATATGCTTTTAAGCGTTTCTCCCGTTTGGACGATATGCTCCCCTTTTGGCGTGTATGTTTTGTACGCCACTTGGTATATTGCAAAGTAATCTTCTGTAGTGGATCTCACCTGAACCGTTTCTGCGCCATATCCTGAATTGACAAATTGGTTTTTGCCGACATAAATACCTGCGGTCACTACCTTTAAGCTGTCTTTTTCCAGAAAGAATATAATATCCCCGGTTTTCGGAGTGGCTGTATCCATCCCTTGCTTATAAAAACCATCTACTGTCAAACGGTCAACCGGCACATTTTGCTGGGAAAGCACCCAATGAATCAACCCGCTCGAATCAAACCCTTTTTCAGGCGTCTCTTCTCCAGCTGTCTTTTTAAACCCTATAAAGGATTTCGCATATCTCGCAATTTTTTTTCCTCTCTCCGACCATTGATAGATGGAAGGAGTATACGCCGTTTGAATGATTGTCAACTTTTGTCCCGCAAATAACTTATCATCCGGTAAACCATTCGTTTCCATTAATTGCTCAGCCGATATATCATATGTCCTGGCAATCGATTCTACCGTTTCGCCAGAGATTACAGTATGCACAGGATCTGCAGCCTCGGCCTTTAAGCCAGGTAAAAAAGTGAAACAAACCATGAATACCAACGTAAGTATCATAAAGTTTATTTTTCGATTAAACATTTTAACCCTTCCTTTATACGCTGAAATATTTTTAATCTTACGATGTTCAAGTAAATCCCATCATATGAATCTTCTATCCTATCATCCACCCAAATGAATGTGCCTTAATGCTCATGACAACAATATTATCGGCGAACCCAACGAAACCTTTAGCCTATTTTTTCACATGAAATCATCAGTCTGATTCAATAAAACACTCCCACCCGAGAAAAGTTGGGAATCGAAGAATTCCTAGAGGATTTATTTCTTTATGCAGAATGGGTAAAGTTAGATTAGAGGAATCCCGGTCATGACGTGCATATACGGCTTGCCCTATTTATGAAGTGGATAACGATATAGGAGTGAACATTTTGATAAAAATGACAGAGAAAGCCCGGCAGGCAATTAAAGATATGCAGCATAGTTTGGTAGGGGAAACGTATTTGAGGTTTGGCATAAACAGACCTTGCTGTAACCAGATGAACTATACATTAAGCTTGGCAATCTCTAAAAAAGAGCACGAGGAAATACTCGTTTTACATGATATAAAAATGTTGCTCGACCCATCGGACTCCCATTTTACAGATCAAACGGAAATTGATTACGAAGGCGATGGATTTTTGATCAGGAACCCGAATCCGTTGGTATCACCCATCATCTAGCAAAGAAAATAAGGGGAAAGCTTAAATGCCCTTCCCCTCGTTTCTATGAAACTATGGCATGTACACCGTTTTAATATGTGCAAGCTTCAAAAACACATTATCCCCGCTGGCTGTCGTTAACTCAACCAAGTTGTTTTCAGCCTTTTTTATCACCCCGATTTTCATAGGGTCCTCTCCCCCATCAAATACTACAAGCTTTCCTGCATTTTTCTTTAATTGGTCTTCCAAAGAACGAAGCATTGGCACACCTGAAGGATTGCCGGGAAAATTCTCTTTACCGAGGGTATAGGGTGTGGCATTTTGATTATACGGAGTAAGCCATTTAAGGTGATGCAGCGATACATACATCATTTTATATACAGGCGAGTAGAACGCAAAGTAATCATTGAAAACATTGGTGATATAACCGTGTAAAGGAATGTGCCCCTCAACATAGATTTCTGAAAAAACCCCTTTTGCGTTCATTAGCGTTTTACGATAGGAAATGGAAGCCATGTCTTCCATCATGGAGGACTCTATAGGATATTTAATCTCGTTATCTATCTCTGTACTCAGATTGAATCGATGGACGTGCAGCATTGGAAAATACAAATACTGCTGTCCATTGAACAACACTAGAATATCTGTGCTCAGATCAGTTAGAATTCCTTTGAAAGTTTTTTTACCTGAGAGTTGAACATCAATTTGTTTACCCAGTAATGCAAACGCATCACTCATTACTATCTCCTCCTAGGGGGTTATTCAGCTAAAAATCATTTGCACCCAATAATATAATAAGAGCAGTGTCACCACTGTCGTTATTGGTATGACTATCAGGGATACGCTTAAATAATCTTTCCATTTTATTTCCAATTTATTTTGTTTCAAGATATGCATCCAGATAAGTGAGGCAAGAGTACCGATGGGCAATAACAAGGATCCCATGTCACTACCGATTATATTAGCTAAATAGATAGTTTTTAATGTGATCGGATCAAGTCCCATTTCCGTTAAGGTAATGGTACCTATCATTAATGCTGGATGATTGTTGAAAATGTTTGATAGAATCGAAACCAATCCTCCCATGACAAAGCTCGCACTCAGTAGCCCTTGGTTTACAATCGGTTCGCATATCTGTACGAGCATGGCTGTAAGCCCTACATTATGGAGTCCATAAATGATGACATACATGGAGAATGCGAATATCAGGATGTGCCATGGGGTCTTTTTTAAGATATCGACAGGATTTGTCCGTAAATGATACCATCTCCAGATCAGTAAAGATAAAGAACCAAGTACAGCTACCCACTCGATTGGAATGGATAAATAAGAAGCTACAAAGAGTAAACAGCGCACCACGAACACATAGAGCAAAACTTTCAACATGAATTTTGTGCGTTGCCTTTTTGTTTCAACCGTCATTTTTCCCTTTAAGGGGTGGAAATTCTTAGTAAAGAAACGTTCCTCAATGTCATAATAATTATTCGGTAATTTCTTGGGCAATTTTTTCTTGACCACTACGAACATTAACCATGACATAAAGATCAACCCCAGAGTAGCAGGTACAAACATCATGGCAGTATGCATATAAAGCGTCATGTGCACAATTTTCAAAGCGATTAAATTAACAATATTACTCACGCCAATAGGCGCACTCGAAGCTGTCGCAATCAATGCTCCACTCAAAAGATACGGGATGGCTTCATGCGGTTTTAATCTGAGATTTTTCAGAAGCAAGATTAAGATGGGGGTCGTAATCATGATGCTGCCGTCGTTATTGAATAACAAGGTCATTAAAAAGCACAATAATTGAATGTACCAATATAGGCGGTACCCCGATCCTCTAGCCAGGATGGCAAGCCTTGCAGCCGCCCAATGAAAAAAGCCGAAACTTTCCAAGATTACAGCCATGACAATCGTTGCCATGATGGTGATCGATGCGCCCCCGATTTTATTGAAGATATCCCAAATATCGCCATGGGATACTGTGCCAGTCAATAAAATTATCATTGCACCGATTGAAGCTGGCCATGCTTCATTGATACCTCCTGGCCTCCATAATATAACTATCATTGTCGTGACGAACACAAAAATAGTCATTCCAATTTCGAAATGCATGTTGTTCTCCCCTTTTTGGGCCTTGAGCCATTGGACCCTACTTGTCCGATTCCTATATATTATTCCCCTTAGTAAAATAAGCATGGATTCTTGCCTAGTCCCTCTAAATTGTACTTTTGTACTTCTAGTGATTTTATCCACTAAAGAGAGATGCCCCGTTCAAGGAATCATGGTTAAGTCCCTACACAATCTAACAAAAAAAGGGAAAACCACTTTCGTGGCCTCCCCTTTGCAACGCTTATGTTTTCAGTTCCTCTAATTCTTTATCTGGAATTCCCCCAGCGTATCCTCCAAATCATTTATTAACTGTGTAAGCTGCTGTGTATATTCAGCAAGTTCATTGGATGAAGCGGCTTGTTCCTCCATCGATGATGCAATTTCTTCTGATGAAGCTGTCGTTTGCTGTGATACGGCGGTGATTTCTTCTATCACTTTAATTACCGTTTCTTTTTGTTGATTGATGCTTTCAATGGATCTTGTTTCTTCCTGAATTGAATTGGATATCCTCCTGCGGAATCCTCCAGCTCTTTCATGGCTTCACTTACCGTGATCAGGGCATTTTTCTGATCCTTGCTGATTTGATTCGTTTCATTGGTCGTTTTCAGCAATTCCTCTGTATCCGACAGAATGCTTTGGATGATGGCTTGAATGTTTTTTGTAGCCTCTGGCACCAACTGGTATATCAACAAAAAACTTCCTTCATAGCAGAAGCATCACTTCGGTTTTAGGCCGTCTTCTGTATCCAACGCATTCCATTCATCCATCAAGTCGTTCGACGGCGGCCGTATATTCCTTATGCCATTTTTCCCATTCATCCATCGGGAAGTCCTGATGATGACCAGCAAGTAAATCACTCAACATTTCGAGGCAAACATGCCAGCCTGCCAAATCCTTTGATGTATGATCATTAATCGGCGTGATGGATTCTTTCAATACTAATGAGCATCCATCCTTTTCAGGGGATACCTCGAAACGAACCCAGCCGTCACCCCAATCAAAATCCAATACGGCGGATTCCCGGAAATCCCTTATTTTCATATCAAAAGATTCCCCTGACCCATCATTGAAATTGAATTTGATGGTCCCGTCTTTTCGAAGGTCCTTCATTTCCAGGTTGGACATCCACTTTTCCACCTTATCATTCTCCGTTAAAGCACTCCATACCTTTTCCACCGAATGATTGAACAGGCGATCGAATCTTGCAATAATCCCGTTACCCCGTTTTTCGATTACAGCTTGCATATACATTCCCCCATTCAATTCGTTTTTTTATAATAAAAAATGGTTGGATGGAATTCACCATTTGCAGATTTCGCATAATCAGGAATCCTGCCTGCCTGAATATATCCCAATGAAGTATACAGGGCGTTAGAAGGATCTTCTTCCCTTGTATCCAGGACCAATAATGTCCGTCCCTCTTGCTTGGCCCTCTTCTCAGCCTCTTGCATGAGTGAACGTCCTATTCCATTTCGCCTATAACCAGTATGCGTCATTAATTTTGCGATTTCCGCACGATGGCCGCCGTTTTGCTTTGAACATGAATGTAACTGTACGCTCCCGACAATCTCACCCTTTAATTTAGCGACAAACAGAATCACATCAGGATTTAGGACACCACTCCAGTAATCAATGGCCTCAGACCGTTTCATGGGAGGTAAAAAACCAATGGACGCGCCATCTTTCACCACCTGCATCAAAAGATCCGAAAGTTCATTAATGTGGTCGCGGACTGATGTTAATTGTTCGATTTTCAACTCAGCATTCACTTAATCACAACCTTTCAGGTGATACAATCATATTCACTATCCCTGGCGCTTTGATAAAGAAGTAATATGAGCCAGATGATGGCGTCCGTGCCATGCATAAATGCCTATATTTTCACCGACCGTCACCTCTCCTGAATCAGGATGGATGAATGTTCGGCCCATGTCGTCAAGACCCGATAAAAGTTTGCACATCCGGATATGTACACTTTCAATTAGTGATAGAGAAACTTCAATCGCCAAATCATAATCAGGCAGCTCAGCCCATTTCGCCTCTTCGTACGGTTTAATGACTGGACTTTCTTCCGTAAGGGCCAATTTAAAACGAATAAACGCATTCATATGACTATCAGCAACATGATGCACCACTTGACGCACCGTCCATCCTCCAGGCCGATAAGCCGTATCAAGCTGTTCATCATTCATGTTACTTACCGCTTCCCGCAGCATCCGAGGCAAAGCTTTTATCTCGTTGAGCCACCCCTCGGCTACACCACTAGTAATCTCCCCTTCAAACTGAAACTTTCCAACCGGGTATCTTAAATCCATCTTCATTCCCCCTGATGTTCAATAAAAAAAGCATCCAGTATATATTCTTTATTAATTGAGACAAATCCTTTTTACCGGCAATTCTTTGTTTTGCAAGCCTGCACATGCTTTCATTAATACTCAGGAATATTAATCCAATCATTATCACGTATACTATTTCCACATTTAGCAACCATAACAAAAGAATGGCATGTGCATCAATCCACTCTTTAGACAATGGAAATGGGGATAGGATCATCTTGAAGAAAATCAGTTCGATACAAACCCTTAGCATCTTCTTTTTATCAATCGGCCTTCTTAATCACGTTATTTTGATCCCTTTCCTTCTATCCACCGGCGGAAGGGATTCTTGGTTTTTTTCTATCCTTATTATTGGATTGATACCGATTTGGGTCTACATATTATCGAGGATAATCAAGAATATGAATAATCAATCCCTGACGGATTGGCTTGAATATAGATTTGGAAAACCTATTAAAAATATCGTTTTATTCTTTATCGTGATTTATCTGATCAGCCTTGTTTTGGCCACCACCAAGGAAACGATTGATTGGATCACTACAAGCTTCCTTTTTGAAACCCCAAGTTTAGCGATTATCATTCCGTTTACACTACTATGCATCTTCCTTGCCCATTCAGGTATGCGTTCCATCGCCATTTGCTCTTCTGTATTATTACCCATTGTCGTCATTCTTGGCATTTTTGTTGCGACCGGAAATATGCCGACAAAAGACTATAGCCACCTCCTTCCCCTTTTCGAGAATGGCTATTTTCATGGCGTTAAAGCCCTGAAGTATTCTGGTTATGGTCTTGCCGAACTGATTTTAATCGCTTTTTTCCAGGAAAAGCTTACTGATAAAATCAGTCGAAAAGTATTGGTTTTCATATGCCTCGGTTTAGTGTTTTTACTTCTAGGTCCATTAACAGCAGCACTTGCTGAATTCGGACCGACCTTAGCCGAAGCCATGAGGTACCCTGCCTATGAACAGTGGCGTCTGCTGACTATTGGAAAATATATCGAACATACAGATTTCTTTTCCATTTACCAATGGCTTGCTGGTGCCTATATCCGTGTTTCACTGGCATTATTCTTAATAACCGAAATCTTTAATAGGAAAACGGAAAAAATGAAGGTAGGAATTCTTTTCGCTGTCGGCTTTCTCATGGTCGTCATCTCCATCGTACCATTCAGTAATTTCAAGTTTTTGCATGTGACCCAAACTTTTTATTATCCTGGTGCTTTTTATTTCCTATTACTTTTGTCCGCCTTTTTGTTTATCGGCACGTTCATTAGTTCGAAGGAGGGTAACCGACATGAGAATGAAACGATCCAAAAATGAACCAACCCTGCCTGAATTAAGGGAGGAGACATTTCGGGAGTTATTCAGTTCAAGCTCGGATATCATGTTTGACACGATTTATATCGGAGAAACCGAAAGACCCATTCCTGTCCTTATCTTTTATTGCTCGGGTATGACCGATATCAGTTTACTAAACGAGGGGATTTTGGAAAAGTTAAACAAAATGATGGAATTGGATGAGAGAATCGATGAAGAGGAGGCAATCAACAAGCTAAAACCATTGGTAGATTTGACTAAAGTGACGATTGATAGCGACTTCAATAGCGTCCAGCAGCTGATTTTCTCCGGGAATGCCTTATTATTCATTCCATCAACCCAAAAGTTATTTTCAATAAATTTGTCCAATGTTCCGAACAGACAGCCTGAGGAGTCTTCCTTCGAGGTCTCTGTAAGAGGACCAAGAGATGGATTTGTCGAGGATTTATCCATGAATACCGCTTTAATCAGAAAGCGGCTAAAAACAAAATCGCTTGCCTATGAAGACTTTATTGTCGGCAGGCGCAGTCAAACGAAAGTCGCACTGATGTACATGGATGACATCATTGATAAAGAACTGGTCAAAAATGTGAGGTCCAAGATTAACTCCATAGATATTGATATATTGGTGAGCAGCCAGCAATTGGAGGAATTGATCTCAAATAGTAAATATAGTATATTTCCACTCACTCATTATACAAGTCGCCCTGATTTTGTTGTAGAAGCACTCAATCAAGGAAGATTCATTCTAATCGTGGACGGAATGCCAACCATAATCGTGGCTCCTTCTACATTATTATTGCAAATAAAAACAGCAGAAGACTCGAATCTTCCTTATCTATTTGTAAGTCTTGAGCGACTTCTTCGCTTTATGGGGCTTGTCATTACCGTTTTATTGCCGGGGTTTTGGATATCCATTTCCGCTTTCAACATTGAACAGGTGCCGTTCCCGTTATTGGCCACCATCACCCTTTCAAGGCTTGGACTTCCCTTATCCGCCACGATGGAATTCATTCTCATGCTCATTTTATTTGAATTATTTCGAGAATCCGGAGTCAGGTTACCTAAAGCGGTTGGACAGACAGTTGCTGTTGTAGGCGGCCTCATTGTCGGTGATGCCGCGATAAGGGCCGGACTGACCTCACAAACCATGCTTGTGGTTACTGCCGTAACCTCTGTCGCATCTTATACTCTTGTAAACCAGTCTTTAACAGGGGCCGTAACGATTCTGCGCATGTTTGTGCTGTTACTAAGCTGTATTTATGGAATCTACGGCACGATAATCGGTTTCCTTTCTATTGTCACTTTACTATCCAGGCTTGATTCATTCGGGATTTCATATATTGGCGGAATGAACCCGCCAAGATTCACTAAACTACTGGATTCATTCGTAATGAGACCATGGAATTCCATGAGCAAACGATCCTTGGCTGCTAATGATAAGACCAGAAAGGGGCAGTAAGACCATGTTCCGCATCTGCAATATTTTATTAACCATCCCTTTATTCCTATTACTTTCAGGCTGCTGGGATGAAAAAACGATCCAGGACTTTCATTATATAACGGCCATCGGGATAGATTTCAAAGATGGGGAGTACATTGTATATACGCAACTTGTGGACTTCTCTGCGGTAGCTAAAACGGAGGCAAAGCCCACTCAAGCCCCGCCCGTATATGTAGGGAAACAAAAAGCGCGTTCCATCTCGATCGCCATTAATAAACTAATGCGCAATACTCAACAGTCTCTCTATATAGGGCATGTTTCCACATTTGTCATCAGTGAAAATGTGCTGAAGCAGCAAAGTACAGAAATAGTGGATTATATATACAGAAACCAATTACTTAGGTACTCAGCCAATATTTTTGCGACAAAAAGTTCCATGGATGAGCTTTTCTCCATTAATGGTTATTTTAATTTATCGCCTTTATACACGACATTATATTTACCAGAGGATGTCTACCGGAATCGATCATTCATCCAACCCATTACGGTCCAAAGGTATTATTCCAATCAACGGGAAAAAGCTTCCACAACCATCCTGCCCTCCATTTCCTGGAACGATAAAGTATGGAAGGAAAAAGATAAAAAAAGAAAAAGTCTCTTTATGGATGGTGCATTTGTCATTTATTATAAAGTGTCCCAGCCCTGGTTCTCTGAAAAAGATTTGAGCGGTTTACGCTGGCTCAATAAAAGGACCAACAAAACTCCCGTAAACATTAACATGAATAAGCAAGACATCTATGCATCTTTCTCCCATCCGCATCATCAAGTAAAGCCTGTTCTCAAGGATGGAAAGTACAAATTCGATATTGACGTTGACGTATCAGGTAAAATTCTGGGGCTTGATACCCAAATGGATATCGATAAAATAAAACGAAAATTCGAAAGCCAAATAAAAAAAGAAATCCAAACAACATTCATGACAGGGATTCAAAAGAACGCAGACCCTTTAAGCTTAGGAAAAATCCTTTATATCAAAGAGACAAAATACTGGCAAAAGAATCATTTAAATGAGCCGAAGGATTACTTAGATAAGGATTCACTACATGATATAAACGTAAAGGTTCACATCCTTAACACAGGCGGTTTAGAAGCTAAACCACTCGAGTAATGAAGTATTTGGTTTGTAATTTTAGGGCCCAATTTGATGATGCTCCTTTCACGAGTAAATCGGCAAACTCACGAGTATTTGCTCCATTTTCACGAGTAAATTGCACAAACTCACGAGTATTTGCTTTAAACTCACGAGTAAATCGCCAAAACTCACGAGTAAATTGCACAAACTCACGAGTATTTGCTCTAAACTCACGAGTAAACACTTATAATTCGTGAGTTTGCTGCTGCATTCCACTAGTAAACGCTTATAATCCATGAGTTTGCTGCCCAACTTGGGTTTAATAGCCCTTTTCATGATGAAATAAAATCAGGATGGCGCCTTTTTGAGCTCCATCCTGATTTTTGGCGCTGGAAAATGTGCTCCTGAATTTCTCGGATAGCATAAATAAATGGTAAATTAGGGGTATTATAACTATTAGGGGGAGCCATTTATGAGTATACAGAAGGCTACATTACATGAGCTGGAATCACTGACGGAACTTTTTGATTTATACAGAGTGTTTTATGAGCAAGCATCCGATCCTGGTCGCGCAAGGGAGTTTTTAAGGGAAAGGCTGACAAATGGGGAGTCTGTGGTTTTTATGGCCTATGACGAAGGAAATCCTATTGGTTTTGTACAATTATATCCTTCTTTTTCATCTGTGAGTATGATGCGGTCATGGGTATTGAATGATTTATTCGTGAAGGAGTCCGCCCGTAAAAAGGGATTTGGCGAGGAGTTATTGAACGCGGCCATCACGTTTGCACGCGAAACAGGTGCCAAAGGGGTTTCACTGGAGACAGGCAAGGATAATGTAAATGCACAGAAACTTTATGAAAAAATTGGTTTCGTCCGTGAATCAAACCATTTTTATTTTTTCTCCATTTAATATAAAAAAGAGTGTAGGGAAAACCTTCCCTACACTTGGATGCTATGTATCTAGTATATTAATTATTTAGCAGTTTCCATGCTGGCTTGAATTTCTTTAATTAGAAGTTCGGCACCTTCAGGGCTAAGTATTAATTTACCGTCAGCAAGTTTCATATTGTCATCGGAAACTTCACCAGTAACCTGGCAAGTCATGTTTGGTTTATATTTTTGAAGGATGATGCGCTCTTGTTCTACATAAATCTCCAGAGCGTCTTTCTCATTAATTCCTAATGTTCGGCGCAGTTCAATTGGAATGACTACCCGCCCTAATTCGTCAACTTTACGTACAATACCTGTAGATTTCATTTAATTTACCCCACTAACTTTCTTGCGAATGTTGCATTTAATATTTCGTCACCATTCGACATTATTTGCACTTTTATAAAGATACCACTCCCTACCATATTCGTCAATTCTCGTATCTTCGTATATTATCTGCCTCTATATGATTTTTATAAAAAATATTAGTAATCCCTTCATAATCCGTGTCATAACAGCGTTTCTCGCTTTTTTTGTTGGTACATTTTGTTAAATGAAATGGTAAAATGGAAACGTCTTCATTTAACTCCAAAAGCCATTCTTTTCATTCCATGTCGAATCACGGAGAATGAATTTCACTAGCTTAAAAGAATCCTGTTGATTTTCTATTGCTTTTGAAGGACAATTTAAATTGATCGCTTATAATATTCCGAAAATTCATTCCGCTTTTGACACAGTGGATATTTCTGAAAAATTTTTCAGAAAGCCGAAACGATCGCCATGCTTCCAGAGTCTTATTGACTCATAAAACAGATTGAGGTGAGTCAATTGCGTCCGATTATATTAGGTATTTGTTCCGCTTTCTTTTTTGCATTTACGTTTGTTTTAAATCAGGCCATGGAGTTGTCTGGCGGAAGTTGGATATGGAGTGCTTCGCTGCGCTATATCTTTATGGTGCCTTTTCTGTTGTGTATCGTATTGAGCAGAAAAAATCTGCGCCCCCTTTTACGAGTGATGAGAGAAAAGCCGGGTCCTTGGCTGCTTTGGAGTTTTGTCGGTTTTGGGTTATTTTATGCTCCTTTATGCTTTGCATCCGCCTACTCACCTGGCTGGCTAATTGCCGGCACTTGGCAAATCACGATCATTTCGGGTGCATTACTTGCGCCGCTGTTTTTTGAGAATGTCCAAACGAAAGATGGGCTCGAAAGGCAAAGAGGAAAGGTTTCCGTGAAAGGCCTCCTTATGTCCATGATCATCCTGCTTGGAATCATCCTGATGCAGCTTGAACACACCAAGCACATTTCAATGGCCAATCTTTGGCTGGGAGTGATTCCAATCGTCATCGCCTCGTTTGCATACCCTTTGGGAAATCGCAAAATGATGGAAGTATCCGAAGGACGTTTGGATGCATATCAGCGGGTATTGGGAATGACTTTGGCGAGTCTGCCATTCTGGTTTCTGCTTTCATTGTACGGTTTCTTTACAGTGGGGGCGCCGACGAAGATGCAAAGTTTCCAATCCCTTTTGGTAGCACTATTTTCTGGAGTCATCGCCACGGTCCTTTTTTTCAAGGCGACCGATTTGGTAAGCGGAAATATGCAGAAATTAGCTTCCGTTGAAGCTACACAATCGATGGAGGTCCTTTTTGCACTGGCTGGCGAATTACTGTTCCTATCTTTACCGATTCCTTCTCCGTTATCGTGGTTCGGCATCTTTATCGTCATCATAGGAATGATCCTGCATAGCTATGTATCACATAAAAAAGAAGGTCCATCCCGGAAACGGATAGTGAGTGCCTAAATAGCAGGTCAAAAAAAGCCCCAAAATCTTATCGGGGCTTTTTCGACATGAAAACAGAACCTGACTATGTTCTTTTTTTACATTGATATGTCATGATAAATTGATGATTTTTTAGTGCGGCAAAAAGCTCACCACCCATTTTTTTCATTAAACTTTTACCTTGAGTAAGTTCAAAAAGTATGTATAATGAAAGGTAATTGCATATGTCAAAGGTTTTCTAGGGTTCCGCAGTGCGTCTATTGCTGGTCTGGTCCGAGAGAAAACTCACAGCATGCTGTGCCACGGAAGGATAAAAGCCTGGGAGAAACTGTTTAACGGTTATCTCTTGGGCTTTTTTTGTTTTTTTGGTAAAGAATAAAATTGGAGGTGCGGTATTCATGAGCACAAACTGGATTAAAGTATTCATTGCAGCTTTTTTTGAAGTATTTTGGGTGATTGGCTTAAAACATGCAGATGACTTTTGGACTTGGTCTGGAACGGTCATTTCGATCATCATCAGTTTTTATTTGATGATAATGGCTGGCAGGAAGCTTCCTGTCGGAACGGTATATGCCGTTTTTGTCGGTATGGGGACGGCCGGGACCGTTTTTTCCGAAATCATTTTCTTTGGGGAATCCTTCAAGCTGAGCAAGACGCTATTGATTCTCCTCTTATTATCAGGAGTGATCGGCTTGAAACTAGTGACTGATGATAAAGCTGAGAAAGGGGATGAATCTTAATGGCTTGGGTCTCTTTAATCTTAGCGGGGCTATTTGAAATGTTTGGGGTTGCGATGATAAATAAATTGCACAAAGACCGTAATTGGCAATCCTTGCTGCTGTTATTCATCGGATTCGGAGCAAGTTTCCTATTTCTTGCTTATGCCATGCAAACCTTGCCGATGGGGACGGCTTATGCTATTTGGACAGGGATCGGCGCATCAGGCGGAGCGATAATCGGGATGCTCCTATACGGGGAATCCAAAGATTGGCGAAGGGTCATTTTTATAGCCATGGTCCTTGGCGCAGCAGTGGGATTAAAACTTGTTTCATAGGAATGAGTGATGGTCATTTTTCGTGGAAATTCAGAAGAAAAAAGGAATAGGACACCACAATTCTTTATAAAAGATTTAGAAAATCAAGGACGGCGCATATATGTTCATTATGTGCCGTCTTTTCACCTAATTTGTTTTTCACGAGAAGGCCGAATTTCTTTTTATAAAAATTGACTTGCATCCATCTTAGTGGAATCTTTCCCCTTAACCTGTTTTAGCGTCGCTACTATAAGAAAGCTAACAATCACTAATAAGAGCCATGAACTTACCTTTCCTAGATGAACGAGACTCCATGCATCGGTTTGGTTTGGATATTCCCAAGCTCCAAAGAATGTTGCAATATTTTCGGCTATCCATATAAAAAATCCGATGAGAACGAATGAAAGTGCGATTGGCATACGATAACGAGTTCCGCCAACCTCGTATGTGACCCATGATCGCCAAAAGACGATGATGACAAGTCCAGATAACCACCAACGAACATCGATCCAATAATGGTGGGTGAAAAAATTCAAATAAATCGCAGCGGCAAGAGCTACCACGGCCAAAAACGGTGGCCACTTGACCAGTTCAACCTTTAATCTCCTCCACGCCTGGCAAAGATAACTCGCTACACTTGCGTACATGAATCCGCTATACAGTGGCACTCCAAAAATTTTGAAATATCCTTCCTCTGGATAAGTCCAGGAGCCCATATGTACCTTGAAAAGTTCAAGAGCAAGTCCAATAAGGTGGAACAATGTGATAACCTTTAGTTCATCCTTTAGTTCATCCTTTGTTTCAAGCCCGGAACGCACCATCCACCACTGCATCAGAAGGCAGATGATGAGCAGCCAGTCATACCGCGGCAGGAAGGGAAGCGGTATGAATTTTGTAATAGCCAAAGAGGCAAAAATAACGGCAGGAAACAAGCATGATAAAGCCTGCTCCCAACCAAAACGAACGAGTTGTTTCAGTGCTCTCATGATTGGTGCCTCCATTTTTTTAATGGTTAAATTCATGAGTAACTCCCCTTTGATGAAATCTTTCTTTTCTTCCACTTTTTTAATCTTGGGTATCTTCATCATTTCGGTATTCCAAAATATCTCCGGGTTGACATTCTAAAGCTTTACAAATCGCCTCTAAAGTTGTTAATCGAATCGCTTTTGCCTTACCGTTTTTCAATATGGAAAGATTGGCCATCGTTATTCCAACCCTCTCCGAAAGTTCTGTAACACTCATTTTCCTTTTAGCCAGCATCACATCAATATTGATTATAATCGCCAAGTTATTCACCTCAGACTATTAAGTCATTTTCTGATTTTATATCGATGGCTTCTTGTAAAAGCCTTTGAAGAACAGCAGCAAAGACTGCAATCACCAATGAAGCAAAAATAACGACCATTCCGATCAATATGATACCAGGGGCGTCATCCATATCCGCTATGAGATAAAAGAGCGGCATGCCTAACACATACAAGCCACTGATTGTGATTGCACAATTTTTTATAGTCTTTAACGCTCTTACAGATAATTCCGAGAAAGCTTTGTTCTTGTCAATATAGCTTAAAAGTTTAAAGGCTTGATATAGAGCAAAGTAAAAAGGTATCGCCGATGCATACAAATCGATAAAAACAAGATATTTCAAATAAGCCATATCCGGATATAATTCTGCTGCAAAGTTCGCTATCTCAGGCACAAAAAAGATGCACAAGGCAAGAACCGGAATTCCAATAAAAATAACAGCTATCTTTAAAAAGAGTGTTGTTCCTAGTTTCATAAAAAGCACCTCACTTATTTTTAGTCAATTTAATTTAACATATGATTTATCGTTTTACAATAAAACATTGTTGTTTTTTATTATATTATTATTGTTACCTAAATATCCTTTTCTTTTAAAAAGGCTTTGTTAAAGATTAATGTTGATTGTTGAACAAATAAAAGAGACCACCTAATAAGTGGTCTTCTTTAGTGCATCATATGGAACTAACGCACCCGTTCGTAAAGGTGTACCTTTACAAACTTTTTTTGATTGTTACTTCTTCTAAGATCTCTTATGTAAACTAATTGATAGGTTCTTCAACGAACTGGCCAGTTTAGTTGAAGAACCTATTCTAAAAATAATGTAGCAGACACAGAGGTGCCTGCTAACTGAAATAAATATAGATGACGTGAAACGTCATGTGCAAGAGGTATTAGATAACTATCCAAGAACAGGATTAAGCTGTGAAATAGGTGTTCATCCAGAGCTACCGAGATAATTATATCTGGTAGTTTTTTTGAAAGATTATAGATCAGTCATTAGCTCAACCAGAGCTTGTAATTTGAGTTATAGGGTTAAATCACCAAAAACATCTTCTTCTACAATCGAATCGATCGAATCTGTCACAACGATCAAATCGACCGAATCTGTCACAACGATCAAATCGATCAAATCTGTCACAACGATCAAATCGATCAAATCGATCACAACGGCGTCTTCTATCACAAAAAAACATTCAAATCCCCTCCTTTTAACACTCTTACTATAAAATATGTTGGTATGAAAACAATGGATAGACAAGAGGCCATAAATCAAGAATATATAATCAAACAAAATAATTCTGGTGCCAATCGATTTTATTTCCCTATGCAAAAACCGCTTGTGCGGCAAAGGGATTTTGTTTTTCGTACTTCCGTTAAGATACATTATGTGAACACCATAAATTTTATTGTGTTTCTTGTTGAACTAACCTGCCCCGTTGGTTCATCAAGAAAATCAACAACATCCTTTAACAGAACCATTAAAAAAAGAAAAAAAGCATTCCTCATTACAAAGAAATGCTCCATGACTAAACTATTCAATTCATAAATTGTTCCTGTCTACTGATTTGCGTAACCGGATTCCCCTCCTTATATCATCAGGATTTCCCTGATATCCTCTTCTGTAAGGGCAGTCGGCGACTTGTCCCCAGGGTCGATGATTTCTTCAATAAGGTGTCTCTTTTTTTCTTGAAGTTCATTCATTTTTTCTTCGATTGTGCCGCGGGCAATAAGTTTGATGACTTGAACCTCATTCTTCTGCCCCATTCGATGGGCACGGTCCGCTGCTTGTTCTTCAACTGCCGGATTCCACCAAAGGTCATATAGAATGACTGTATCAGCACCCGTCAGATTGAGACCCGTACCGCCCGCCTTCAATGAAATGAGGAATATATCCCGTTCTCCTGCATTAAACCGATTGCAGATTTCAACACGTTCCTTTGATGGAGTTTGTCCATCCAGGTAGAAAAAGGGTTGTCCTTTCATGGCCAAATCCCTGCCGATAATTTGAAGCATTTTTGTAAATTGCGAGAAAATCAGCACCCGTCTTCCAGAATGCTTCGATTCCTCGACAATTTGCATCAGTTGCTCATATTTTGCTGAACTGCCTTTATATCCGTCCACAAACAAGGCGGGGTGACAGCATATTTGCCGAAGCCGGGTCAAGCCTGCGAGGATCCTGATCCGATTTTTCCGGAGGGTGTCCTTGTCCAGGTGTTTCAGCGTATCATGCCGCAGCTTCGCCAGATAGGCGCCGTACAGTTTCTTCTGATCAGGAAGCAGTTCCATCGATTCCAGCGACTCGATTTTTTCCGGTAGTTCCGCCAGTACGTCCTCTTTCATTCTCCGCAGCAAAAATGGACGGATCCTGCGGGAAATCTGCTTCCTTGAGAGGTTGCTGTACTCCTTTAACCCCATGAATAGTTCAGGGAATACGACGTGGAAAAGGGACCAGAGCTCTTCTAGTGAATTCTCGATGGGCGTACCAGTCAATGCGAAGCGATGTGCCGCTTTTATCTTCTTGGCCGCTCGTGCCGTTTGTGTCACTGGGTTCTTAAAGGCCTGAGCTTCATCGAAGAACACCGTATGGAAGTCCTCTTTTTCAAACGACGTGATGTCTTTCCGGAGCAATGGATAAGAGGTGATCACTACATCCACGTCACCCACTTCCTTAAGCAGCTTCGTCCTTTCCGTCTTGTCGCCATCCACGACGACGGCTTGGATATCCGGAGCGAATTTAGTGAATTCATTCAGCCAATTGTAGGTCAATGATGATGGGCAGACAATAAGCGCCGGAATCCTCTTCTTACGGATGTCAGGCAGCTCGGATAAAATGAAGGTGATGCTTTGCAATGTTTTCCCCAGACCCATATCATCAGCAAGAATCCCGCCAAAACCGTATTGGGCAAGTATTTTCATCCATTTGTAGCCGTTTTTTTGATATTCGCGCAAGATCGGGGCCAGACTATTTGGCACCACGAACTCCAAGGCGCCCGGATTCCTGATGTTATCCAAAAACTGCCGGAAGGATTCTTCCATTGTGAATGTCTGGCTGTCATTAACGGAATCAAGGAGCTGCAGCCCTTTTACGATTGGCATGTTCAGCCTGCTTTCCCAGTCTTCATCCTGTACGGGCAGTGCATTTAGAAATCGATTGATTTCCTCGTATTCCCTTGTTTCAAGGGAAAGCAGCGATCCATTCCTTAAACGATAGTATTTCCTTTTTTCTTCAAGCGCTGCTAAGATTTCACGTATTTGTTTATCTGGGATATCATCCATTTCAAATTTGAATTCGAGCCAATTAGTACGTTCCTTTTTAATTTTCACCCTAATGCGCGGTGCAGCATTCCCACGGGAAATTCGGTTTCTTACAGCGGTCGTGGCATAGATTTGTACCAGCTTCTGGAGTTTCGGAACGATGTGGTACAAAAACTCATACTCCAACTCTTCGTTATGCAAGAAATAGCCGCCGTCCGTCTTGGCAAACTGGCTATCCTCCATCAGCTTTAGTATCTCCGCCTCCTTCTCTACATCCCTTATAACCTTGGATTCCTGTTTTTCCAAAGGGTTGATCACGATATTTTCATAATGGAACTCCAGCCCCGCAAGCAGCCTGTTTTTCACACGATCCAAGTATAGCTTCGCAACCAGCGGAGTCTTCAAAAACATTTCAGTGATGGATCTTGCTATATGGACTTCACCCAGTCTTTTCAAACCTGGTACCACTTTGTCCATGAATAATTCCAGCTGGTCATGATGGATTGGAATTTGATTCATCCCCGAATCCTCCATCATTTGCTTTAACTCTGAAAGGCGGTGGAAATCCTCATTTTCGAGCTGAACCAATTCCCCTTCAAATAGAACCAATGTGTATGCATTCATGACGATCATCTCGTGCAGCCTTTTAATATTCAGTTGATAACCTTTGACCTCGCTTTCGGTAAAGTCAAACTGTAAAGGAAGCGGTCCGTTTGATAAACGAAAGCCATTGAATGTAAGGCCACCATAGGCAAGCTTCACCGATGGAGCTACTTCAAGGATGGGGACAAGCCTTCGAAAAGAAGATGGAGGCAAAAGTAATAAGTGATTGTCCAATGTATATTCAGATTTATCCGTCAGGGCGTCAACATAGACTTTTTCATCAGATATCACTGTAATGAGCTCCTGAAGCACGGAATCATTTTCATTCTGAAAACAATGCAGCACCGGGTCATATATAAATGAACGGGACACTTGGGCAGGCTTTCCTTCTTTAACTCGCTTCAGGAAATCACGGACATTCGCCACATTGAAAGAACCGATTTTCATTTCCAGTCCTAACATATATCGATCCGTTCCCATCCATACTGGTTTACACGTAAATTCCGCTTCAAGCATCTTTCTTATTTCAAAGTGGCGCTGATGACCGCTTTTGCGTACAGGCTGATTATTGAAAAGGGTCAGCAAGCCTTCTGACAACTTCTTATTGGCTGAAGCATCAGTACTGTCTGCATTTAGGCCCTCAGGGATCGTTCCATCTCGCTGATGGTCGTAAACCGACAGCAGGACGGCTGCAATATGCTGGCAATCCCTTTGGAAGGAAGCAAGCGTAGGACAGCTGCATTTCGTCTGAAATCCGCCGACAGCATCCACTTCAATCGTGACATGGAAGTCTTCCTTTCCTTTAACCGTTGCTTCACAACCATCAGGACGGTAACTTTCAAATGTCACTTTATTGGCACGATGAAAAGCTTCCCCTCTTTTGAAGGAGACGGCCCCGCACATGTCTTTTATGATTTTTTGATTTAATTTGATATCCAAATCGCCGTCCTCCTTCCGAGGTTTTTTTGTTGAGTGATTTTACATTCCGCTGAAAAATAAGCTCATTTTATCATCATACTATGAAATGGGTTTACGGGGTTGTAAAAAAGCAAAAAGACAAACTCCCATATTCGGAGTTCATCTCTATTTCAGCACCGGGAATTTGCGGCATCATTGTTGTCCTTTGGTGTTGCCTTTCTTTTTTTTTCGATAAAAGAAGCTGAACAAAAGGAATACAAGAAGAATGAGAAAAAGGATAAATTCAACGGGGTCCTTCACCAAAAATGGGTTAAAGGCGTGCTTCATTGAATTATCCAAATCAAATCCCAATAATATATCCATACCTAAAGTTATGACCACTAAAGGGGCTAGGATCAAAACTGTAATACCAAAGATTTTCATTTCTCATCAAATCCACCTTTTAGGAACTTATTTTGGTGCTTGTTTTCCTTTTTTTCGATTCTTAAAAAAGGCAATGATCAAGAGAAGCAATGGGATGATCACCTGAAATGGCAGATGGATGTAATGTGGTACGGCACCTAGCCCTTCATAGATATGTTCCGTATAGCTGCTTGATATAATGATCGAAATCAATAAAATGATCATGCCAACAGGGTAAGCAAGTCTGGAGGGCTGTTTAACATTGAAAACATTCGCCGTACCCGATACCGCTACATAAGTAAATACACTTATCTTGATGAACCCGCCAATCATCAATAAAAACAAGAAGTACACATCGAGACGTTCAAGAAAGCCAGCGACCTCTATGGACTGAATGAGGGTAAGAAGAGGGTATTGTGAACGTGTTGTAAGGTCCACACCTAGTACAGCAATATTCACGGCCATTATTACCGCGAGAAAAATACCGCTTGTCGCCAAGCCCCCCATTCCAATTTTTTTCAATCGCTGAGGTTCTTTCAAATAAGGAAAAATCATTAAAAACACTATGACCTCGCCAAATGGAAAGAATACGGTTTTAGTGAAACCCATTTTCAACATCTCTGTCCCGCTAATTTCAAAAATGGGTTTTAAGTTGTTTAAATGGATCATGCCTGAAGTAATAATTAGAAGCATGAAGGTCATTAAAAGTAAATTCTCCAAGACAAAGAATAGTTCCCCCGTCCTCGCCAATACTTCTATCCCCTTACGGACCGTAAACACCACGACTAAAATGAATACAGCGTTCGCAAAAAATAACGGAATATGAGGATAGGCAAAAGTAAGCAGTGTATCTCCGAAATCCCTCAGCACCCTTGCAGAAAGATAGATGAAATAAAGGATGTATAGAAAAGCTACGATACTGCCTAGAAAATTCCCCAATATCTGTTTTACAAACTCTGTTAACAGCTGATCAGGGTAGTATTGAAAAAGGCCATAATAAATGAAAAATAATAAAAATCCGCCTATCATCGCAATAAGGATGACTAGCCAAGCAGCCTGCTTGGCTTCACCTGCAAGCGGAACCAAAAGTGCACTGCCCATTTCAAACAGGAAAATAAGGACGAACAGCTGGTAACCGCTGATTTTTGCCTTTTCCATGAGGATGCCACTTCCCTTCCATTATTGATCATTCTTTTTTATATTCGAAAGATACGGCTTATTACGTAATCCAGTACGGCGAATGAAAGTCTCTGCCTGCACATCTACTTCCAGTTCAGGAAAAGAAACATCGTCCCAGTTTTTTTCGATTTTCTTCCATTCTTTAGGGTGGTTTTCGTGCATGATTTCACCAAAGCCAAAAATATCGGCTTTATTTTTTTGTGCCCGAACGACCGCATCTTCCATCTCCTTCTTTAATTTCTTGGTTAACTTCTTTTCAATATCTATCAAAACATGCGTATCGGTTAGATTCAAAGGAACATTCACCTCCCGGATATCTCCTTCTGCACGGACCTTTATAAATACCTTAGGTTTTCCATTTTCCATTTTTATCGAAACGTTGGTTTTTTGACGAATCACCTGATAGGTGACTGCGTCTTTTTTATCCTCCCAATCAATGTTTAAATGGGTACTTTTGATCCTATCCAATACCCACATTGACCCTATTGCCTTATTGCCATCCAGCCAGTCAATCAATTTTCCATCTTTAAAAACACCTATCCCTGCTGCATTAGGGTTTGCCTTAATATCCGTGGACATGGTATTCTCCATTTTATCTTCTTTACCTGTGTTTCCTTTCACGGTAAAACCACTTATTATCGGTTCTTTCCCGGTACTAAGCAGATTCTTGATCGTTTCTTGGAGATTAATGCTAATATTTCCCCCCTGAATTTTTTCAGTGGTTTCAATCGTCTTAATGACTTTCTCAGCAGATACCTTATCGATTGCAGTTAATGCTTCGACAATATCCCTTGCTTTCACACCCCGGGCAATCACGATCCTCGTAGTTGCCCTGAATTCCGGTGAGCGCTCAAATGCGTCGAAAATATCGTTGAGGCCCTCTTCTTTTGCTAGTTCCTCACCTATGACAATCAGGTTGGCATGGGCAAAATACATATCCCGCGAGATTTTAGTTGAAGCGATACTATCCAGTTCAAGCACATTATCGCCGGTGGCCCTATAAATGGATATCGGTGGATTTGTTCCGCCGCCGCCCTGAAGAGCTCCCGCTACATTGCTTGGATTAATGATTTGGAACGTTCCCACTAGCTTTCCTTCTTTATTTCTATCGAGTCCAACTGCCGAGACGATGGCCATTTCGTTTAACTCTTTTTTATCCCAACAGCCGGAGGTGAATGTAGTAGAGATCAACATCAAGAACAGAAGTAGCTTTTTACGACTCATTGCCTTCACCTTTTTTCTCGTCAGAAGTTTTCATTCCACGCGATTCAGGAGGCAGAGGTCTTTGATTATCGCCTTCCCTTATCAGGTTATTTTCGTTGGATAATAATTTTGGCCTTTCCTTGAACGCCCACATAGGTCTTCTGAAAAATGTGTCGCCTAACCCTTCCGGATTCAGAGGGGCGAGCGGTGTCATATAAGGAACGCCAAGTGAACGCAGGCTGCATAAATGGACAATAAGGATGAAAAAGGCTAAAATCATCCCATAAAAGCCTAAAGTGCCGGCACAAATGATGAATCCGAACCGCACAATGCGGGCAGAAATCGCTATGGAATAAGAAGGGGTTGCAAAACTGGCAATCGCCGTGATCGAGACGATGATGACCATTGCCGGCGATACGATACCAGCCTGGACAGCCGCCTGCCCGATGACCAATGCTCCGACAATGGACATGGTCGAACCAACAGCCTTTGGCATCCGAAGACTTGCTTCCCGTAATATTTCAAAGGTCATTTCCATGAGAAGCGCTTCAATGACGGCAGGCAAAGGAACCGTTTCCCTTTGGGCCGCTACGATGACCAGCAACTTCGTTGGGATCATTTCCTGATGAAAAGTCGTGGCTGCAACATAGAGAGCTGGCCCGACTATAGAAATAATGAAAACGATGATCCGTAAAAAACGTGTGGCTGAAGCAATGTCGAAGCGATTATAGTAGTCTTCGACAGATTGGAAAAACTGTACGAATATTGCCGGGGCTATCAAGACGAAAGGCGATCCATTAACGAATATAGCCACTCTTCCTTCCAGAAGATTTCCTGCGACCATATCCGGTCTTTCTGTATGGTTAAGGGTTGGGAATGGGGTCATGACCTGGTCTTCTATCAATTGTTCAATATATCCTGATTCAAGAATGCTATCGATGTTAATTCGATTTAAGCGCTTCTTGACCTCCTCGACGATCCCTTCTTTGACAATTCCATTTATATACATGATGGAAACGTCCGTTTTTGTCACCGTGCCAATTTTCATCGACTCTATCCATAAATCCGGGGTATTGATGATCCGGCGTAACATGGCGATGTTCGTTCCATTCGATTCCGTAAACCCTTCTCTTGATCCCCGGACAGTCAAATGCGTGCTTGGCTCCTGAATCGAGCGCTTTTCTCCTCCTCTTGTACTGGCAACCAGGGCGATGTTTATACCATCAACAAAAATGATGCTGTCCCCTGATAATAATGACAAAAACAATTTTTCCCAATCCTTGACGGTTTCTACACCACCGAGCGAAATCACGTCTTCAGAGATTATATCCAATGCTTCTTGTGGAAGCATTTTTTCTGATAGATGAGGATTTTTCATGATTGACTCAATTAAAAAGTCCGTAACGCTTGGATTATCAATCAGGCCTTGCACATACAAGATAGTTGTTTTCATCTCCGGATTTTGACCGATTTTCAGCGTTCGGATAATGATGTCCGGACTGTTTCCCGTCTTTTTCTTCACGATTTCCAGATTGGCAGAAATGGAACTTTCAATATAATCAGGCGTTTTGCTTTTGGATTGATTTTCATCTTCCTTTTTCTTTTCACTTTGTTGCTTAACTTGTCTCTTTTGTTTGAAAAAAGAAGCCATAGCACCGAACCTCATTCCTTTTTCGTTTCACTCATTTTGTCCAAAGCACTCCCCCTTTATTCTGAGTTCAGCTGTCTTCCTTCCATAAGAAAAAGGCTGTCGCAATGACAGCCTTTGGTGTTCATTTCGGTTATGTAATGAAAGTGCCGACTCTAACGGCCCAATCAACTAAACTGAAATTATACTTTGCCTTTATTCCTTCTAAAAATCAAAACAACGAAAATAATGAATAGCAAGGCCAATATCGCATAAACGATGTTGGAATAAATGTCCATATACCCTACAATATCTTCCCACGAAGATCCAACAGCTGCCCCGATATTCACTAAGATGATGTTCCAAATTAATGTTCCGGATGTTGTGTAAAGCAGAAAGAGCCAAAAGCTCATATGGGACATGCCTGCCGGAATCGAGATCAGACTTCTGATAAGCGGAACCAGTCTGCAGAAAAACACGGTCCATGACCCGTACTTGTCAAACCATGAATTCGCCTTGTGGACGTCCGATACCGTTAACCTAAGAATATGGCCCCACCTTTCCACGAACTTTTCAATAACCTTCACATCAAGAAGTAAACCAATTCCATAAAGGACGACTGCCCCTGCCACTGACCCTATAGTCGATGCGATCACGACGCCCATAATCGTCATATTCGCTGTTGTCGTCATGAAACCGCCAAAAGTAAGAATGACCTCAGACGGGATCGGCGGGAAAATATTTTCCAATGCTATTAATAGAAAGATTCCCATATACCCAAAATCATTCATGAATTCCGTAATCCAGTTTTCCATTTAATACGCTCCTAACTTTTTTGAATCAACAGCTGGCCTGTTACCTGCCGGCTGGTTATCTTGCAATAACCTTGTTCTCTTTATTAACGATCTTTGTTCTTCCGCCGGTCTTGATACCTTTGGAAAAACCAAATGGAAATCGCAATCCAACAACCACCCGCCAAATATCCGGCAATGATATCACTAGGATAATGGACCCCTAAATATATTCGGCTTATACCGATCGAGAGGATCATCATCATGCTGAACAGAATCAATAGAATCCTTGCCCACCTAGCCGTAATGTGACGCCATAGCAGAAACGTGAGAATACCGTATAAAGAGAATGCATTCATGGCATGTCCACTTGGGAAACTGTACCCCCCTATTTCAATGAGCCGATGTAAATCGGGACGGGCGCGTTGAAAGAATAGCTTAACCATCAAATTGAGAAGAGGTGAACCAACCATGACTGCAGTGAATAGGACTAGTTCCAGACGATGCTTCAAAACTCTATATAAGAAAAACAAAATGACCAAGGAAAGGATGAATATGGAACCGGTTGAACCTATATAGGTAAAGAACTTCATGATGTCCGTCAGAAGGGGAGATTCAAATCCTTGCACCAAGGAAATCACATCTTCATCAAATTTCAGGTATTCATTTGCACTTATGGTAAATGCCATGAAACTGAACCCGATTAAAGAAAGTACACTTATTATAAAGGCAATGGTTAATTGCTGCTTTAATTTCATCATAACATCCTTTCACTTTTTAAAACCGTTTCATATGGAACTTTCTATTTTATCATATCTTCTTCATTGCATGATGCATGTAAATGCTTGATTGCCAGCCAACCTAATTCGGGGAACATGCCTGGCACAAAATTTGCTACTTTATCATATTACTCTATTCGTCATTGTCACCTCAACTTCAGGTTACTATAAGATTTCCTGTCGAACGTTTCAGGAAGTGGCAGGAACATGTATGCCATGCCTCCCTACTAAAAAGAAAAAAACCTTGTGCAGGTTAGTGCACAAGGTTTTTTCGTTTTTTAAACTGTAGGGAACGCCCTAAGCGGTAGTGATGTCAAAGTTTGCCCGGTTGCTGAATCGGTAAGATTCTCTTCTAACTGGAATGATGGCACCGCTTCAATATGCTTGAATTTCTTCAGGAATGTAGTTAGCGCAATCTTTGCTTCCAGTCTGGCTAGCGGCGCTCCCAGGCAGAAATGAGGGCCATTTCCGAAGGTAAGGTGTTTCTTATTATTAGGGCGGTGGATATTAAGGGTGAAAGGATCTTCAAACATCTCTTCGTCCAAGTTAGCTGCGCTCATCCAAACAACCACGTTATCGCCTTCTTTCAATTCCACTCCCAATAGATCGTTATCTTCCTTTACGGTGCGATCCAATTTAATAAGATTGAATCGGAAACGGAGCATTTCTTCGACCGCCTGCGGAACCAGATCCAGGTTTTCATGTAACTCTTGATACACTTCTTTGTCATCATATAGCAAGGAATAAAAGCTATTGGCCAGTAAATGACTTGTTGTCTCGACCCCCGCTCCTAAAATCAGCATGGTCGTCCGGACAACCTCATCATCCGTAAACATTTCCCCATCCACTTCTGACTTCAATAGATCTGAGATGATATCATCTGTCGGGTTTAATCGTTTTTGCACTACAATCGGATACAAATACTGATAGTATTCTTTTGCTGCCACTTGCTTTAATTCATTTACTTCTTCTTGTTTTTCTATATCAAACGGAAGGAATAAGATATCCACCCATTTCTTAAACAATAAACGATCTTTTGAGGGAACGCCCATTAAATCCGACATGACAATGATCGGAAGCGGACTCGCCAATGATTGCACAATATCGATTTCCGTGTCCTCATCCATTTCTCCGATCAATTCATCTGCAATTTCCTGAATGCGAGGTTCCCAGTTTTGAAGACTTCTAGGTGTGAATGCTGCGGCAAGCAGTGAACGGCGTTTTCTATGCTCAGGTGGATCAGCTTCAGTGATTTGGATCTTTTCAGGCACAGAACCTTCATCACTATCCGTACCAACCGATATGGTAGTCCGTTTCCGAACACTTGAAAAATATTTATAATCACTGAGAACCCGCTTCACATCTTCATATTTAAAAACATTCCACGTATCCGTTCCTTCGTGATAACTCACGGGGTCATTTTCTAGCATCCGTTTGCACCAAGCGTACGGACTAAATTCCTCCGTCCGTGTTTTAAACCTAGTAATTTCTTTTACTGCAATAACTTCTTTCATGATACCGACTCCTCCCACTTCTCAAAAGTTACCTAACAAAAGGATCGAATGTTCAGCATTCTCCATCTCCGTCGATTTGTTATAGGGTCGAGCATTCCTGATAGACTTTTCACCGAATCCTTAAATACACATCTATTCCATTATAGGGTAAAAAGCCGCAACAAACCATGCATCTTCCATACCAGCAGCCGTACATGAAATTTGCACCACAATCCCAACACCCCTATGTAAAACTGCTTATTTTTTACAATTTACTTTCTTTTTCTATTTTTTTATGTCTCTCAATTGATGCTCAAAATCCAATCCTCTTTTTCAAATTCGGAGACAGTGCTTTTACTAAGTTATTTCAGTATAGATTATTTTATAATTACCGGAGTTTGTAAAATCACGTTGATTGGAACGTAGGGCACTCACTTTCCGCGGGCGGTCCGGGAGCCTCCTCGGCGCTCTTTGCGCCTGTGGGGTCTCCCTTGGACACGCTTTTCCCGCAGGAGTCTCGAACACCCGCTCCAATCAACTGGAACGTTTTTTAAATAAAAAAACTGCAGGCAAACTCGCTTTTCTTCGAGTTTGCCTGCAGTCTGAACGATGCTGCCGTCAATTTTTGCCCCTTTTAATCAGTTCATGTAAATCATCCATTTTCTTTTCCATGATATCCAGTCTGGTTTTACGTTGCTTCATGGAACGGAAAAGAGATACGGTCCCAACGATTATCAGGATTAGAAATACAAGGCACAACAATTGGTATATCAGATCCGCAATATTAAAACCACTCACTATGTAATCCCCCTAAATGGCATTCTCAATATTCTATTATACACCAGGAAAAATGAACAATTTAACCTTTTTAAGGAGAATCGGGAATAAAAAACCGATAGCTATTTGCTATCGGTTGCAGACTTTAGACAAAATCGATGAAATCAAGTTTGTTTCAGTTTTTATGAGGGTTTATAAAACCTCGAACGTCGATTGGAACGTAGGGCACTCGCTTTCCGCGGGCGGTCCGGGAGCCTCCTCGGCGCCTTGCGCCTGCGGGGTCTCCCCTCGACGCGCTTTTCCCGCAGGAGTCTCGCACCTTCCGTTCCAATCAACTTTGTTTTAAATTTTAGGTAAAACCCCTTTTGTCTACAAATTCAAACCGATAGCTATTTGCTATCGGTTGATCTTTTATCCCTCTATTTGTTGATCGTCGTCAATATCTTCTTGAGGCACAATTAATTCGTTATAGAATGCAGCAGTTGTTGTTCCTGCATAAGGAATCAACCATAGTAAACCAATTCCCAGCGTGAACATGCAAAGGATGCCCCACCCGATGAAGCTTAGGTGCATAAGGAAATACTTCCATTTCAAGCCCTTCATTCTTTTTCTGCTCTCTGTAATGGCTTCAAGCACCGTGTATTCAGGATGATCCTTCAATAAGAAAAACTGCTGCGAATAAGCGATAGCCTTGATGATACCCGGAATGATTAATAATAATGACCATAAAAAAATGAAAATTGCTTGTAAGATGGATGCCCCAATAAGCTTGAAAGAGGTTTTTCCATCTTTATAGATAGCGAATACTTCTGGAATATCAGGGTTTTCTTCCCTAACCAAATTCAGGTAGAACCAAGTGGTTGAAATGGTAAGCGGGATTAGGGCAATGGAAAAGACCATGCTGAAGATATCAGTCCATAATGGTGTTTCTTCCTGCATGAGCCATTGTGAAAACCCACCGCTTCCGATCACTTCGACAATTAAAGGTAAAATGAGGTTGATCAAGAACAAGAGCAACATAAGCGAAACAGTTACTCCCCATTTACCTCCCAACGACTGAAGGGCTTTCCTCTTTAATTCTGAGATTCTCATACTCTGATTTAACTCCCCTTTTTTAAACGGCAGAATTCTGAATGTTCCTTTATTGTAAATATGGATAGATTCAGAAAAACCACTATTTATTTGATGTCTAAATCTCATAATATTTCTAGTCGCGGGCTTAAATTCCTAGAAAGCTCACACGGATAGAGTCAAGCGGTTGAACCGGTTTCGAGCAACCATGATCAACTCCTTTCTTGCCCTTGGTCTACTGGCTTGTTTGTTCCATAACAGTTTATGAAGGGGAATATGGCAATATGCCCTTCCAAATTAAAATACCTTCGCGAAACCATACCCTGTTAGGAGGGTGTACGGTCAGCGAAGGCGCTTGTATTTATCGTTAAAAGTACTTTCGTTAATCTAGTTCTATTTTCCTTCTCCCAGATAGACCTTGCCACTCATTTAATACTAACCTAAAATTTTCCGAACAGCATGGATAAAAATGTTAACACCGTACTCCATGGCATCTTCGTCAAAAGTAAAACGCGGATGATGATGGGGATAGGTGATTCCCTTTTCCTTATTCCCGGCTCCTATCAAGAAATAATTGCTAGGTGCTTTCTGTTGGAAAGCCGAAAAGTCCTCAGCCCCCATCGTCGGTTTTTGATGGTCGACAGAATGTTCTCCATAAACTTCACGGACAGTTTCTTCAATGAGCTTGGTGACTTCATTGTCATTTATGACTGGCCGATATCCAGTTAGATAGTTAAATTCATAAGAGGCACCATGTGCTTCCGTAATGCCTTTGATTACCCTTTCCATAAGAATTGGCATGGATTCCCGGAATTTCAAATCAAAACTTCGAACCGTCCCGCTAATCTCTACGGAGTTTGCAATGACATTGGCCGCTTCCCCTCCAACGAACTTTCCGATGGAGAGAACCAAGTTGTCCAACGGATCTGTATTGCGGGACACGATATATTGAAGATTCGTAACGACCTGGGCACCGATCGCGATGCTGTCAATCGTTTCATGAGGTGCAGAACCATGGCCTCCCTTTCCTTTGATGGTCAGAAAGAAACCATCCGGCGCAGCCATCATCGGGCCATACACGATGCCAACTTTCCCGACTTCAAAGGTGGACATGAGGTGGGCACCAATCACGATATCCACACCTTCCATAACGCCTGCATCTACCATTTCCTGCGCTCCCCCAGGAAAATACTCTTCGGCATGCTGAAAAAAGAAGCGGACTTCACCTTTCAGGCTATCTTTCATTCCGGAAAGGATTTTCGCCGTACCAAGAAGCATCGCCGTATGACCATCATGACCGCAAGCATGCATGACACCTGGTGTTTTGGATTTAAAATCGAAAGAGTTCTCTTCATCAATCGGCAGCGCATCCATATCTGCACGGATGCCTAATGTTTTTCCAGGCTGTGTACCAATCAAGCGGGCCATCACACTGTATTTTGTCGGACGTGTAACTTCAAGGTTTCCAAAGGACAACAGGGTTTCGTATACGAATTGCGATGTCTTCTCTTCTTGATAAGATAATTCCGGATGCTGGTGAAAATGACGTCGCCAAGCAATCACATCTTCTCTTACACTTTTTATTTCCGGATATAACTTCAAACTTTGCATGACCATTTCCTCCTCAAATATGAACTATAAGATCTATCCATCCAGTAAATCAGCAAGTTGTGTGCCAATTATTAATTTCCTGCAATTAACCTTCCCGCTCCTTGAAAAATAGGATTTCAGCAAACCCTTTGCGCCTTATACACTCAAACGGCAACATCGATTCCAGGCTTCCTCGCATGGAAGTGTAAAAAATTTTACCCTCTAGCGTAAAATTTTTTTTACTACTATTGAACATCCGTACCAAGAAAGTGAAAGGGACGAAAAGGAAACCTGCCCCCTTTTCGTCCCTATTTCTTCTATTTAGTTATCGTCTTTTCTTTTTGATAAACCAAAGAACCGCCCATATAGGTTTCTTCCACTGTAATCCTATCGATTTCCTCCGGTCTGATCGCCAAAATATCTTGGTCGAGCACAATGAAATCTGCATGATAGCCCGGAGTGAGCTGGCCGACATCCGGGATTCTCGTTATCTCCTGAGCTGCCCGCGTGTATAGTGTAATCGCAGTAGGCACATCTACACGCTGATCCTGACCTGTGTCCGTACCGTCATAGGCAACACGAGTTACGGCTGCCTTGATTCCAACGAACGGATTGACCGGATCGACCCATGCCGTTGCAGGTGCATCTGAAGAGAATGCCAGTTTAATGCCTGCTTCTAACATGGATTGGATGGGGTAGGTTCGCCTTGTGCGATCTGCACCCAGATTATTAAGGTAGCTTTCGATTTCGGCATATAAGAAGATTGGTTGGGGAACAAAAGCGATACCCGTTTCAGCTGCCCGCTGAAGTGCTTGCTTTGTAGGCATGGCTGCATGTTCGATCCTTATCGATGGACCATCCGCGATCCATCCCGTTTTTCCATAAAAGGTATTCACGATCAAATCGATCGCTTGCTCCCCCATTGCATGTATGACCAATTGAATATTGTTTTTCCTGGCTGCTTCAGCTGCACTTAACAACTCTGCCTCTGATGTCATCTGTATGCCATGGTTCTTTTCTTCCCCTAAAAATGGCGGATCGACCCACGCCGTTTGACCCGACACACTGCCATCCGAGAATAACTTAACCCCACCTATATGATTCTGGCTTTCTCTGTTTGTTTTACCCTTATCTAGGATCATATCATTTTTCATATCTTCCCAAATATAGTATAAAACTGTACGTTGCTTTAGGCCCTTTTCGCTTGCTGCCCTATACATATCCAAGTAATCGATCGGCTGGGTCCTTGCCAGGAGTTCAGTGATTGCAGTGATCCCATGCGATAATAATTTGGGACTCAGTTCGGCAAGAGCATCTGTTTCTTCTTCAAATGTTTGAACCGGCATCACTTTATTGACCAATTCTTTTGCATTTTCCCGTAATATCCCTGTCGGCTCCCCTTCTGAATCCCTGTCAATCTCCCCCCCTGCTGGATTTGGCGTGTCCTTCGTGATCCCGGCCAATTCCAATGCCTTGCTGTTGACGACGATAATATGGCCGCAGGTCCGGGTTATGACAGCAGGGACGTCCGTTGTCGCCCTATCCAAATCGTAGCGTGAAGGGGACCGTCCTTCGGTCAATTTCCCTTCATCATATCCCCAGCTTTCAATCCAATCGCCTAAATTATGGGATTTACACTGTTCATGAACAGCCTTGATCAAATCCTCAATCGATTCAACGACAGGGGGCATACATGGAATTTGCTTGGCTGCCTTAGCTAAAAATAGCGGATGCAGATGTGCATCAATTAGTCCGGGAAGTACCCGCCGCCCTAGAAGATCGATCCGTTCCCCATTCATTCCATCTGTCTCTGACTGTTCTCCAACCCACTCGATGCGCCCATTACGAACAACCATGGCACTCGCATAAGGTTGTTTCGGATTCGCTGTAAATATTTTTCCATTTATATAAATAAAATTCATATTTCGTTTATTCGCATTCATACTTTCCCTCTCCTTAATAAGTAAAATCAAATGATGAAAGCTTAACCCTCCATTTATTTCCACACTTAAACTTATGCCGTTTCACAACATTTAAGATGAATGGTTTTCGCCATTCATGGGGCTTGAAGGAATTTCCTGAGCCTGTTTTCCGTGGATGAACGTTCCCGCCACGAATCCCAGTACTGCCGGAATGAGCCAGGCAAACCCATACGAACTGAATGGAATGATGGAAATGAAATCATTCATGAATCCCATATGGATGCCTATGCTTTCCAATGTTTCGCATAAACTGATGATGAAAGTGGCCAGGACCGACCCCTTATAGGCTCCCGCGTTTGGTATGTATCTGCGGAAAACGCCAAGTAAGACAAGCACAATCGAAACAGGGTAAATTCCCATGAATAACGGTACGGAGTAGTCAATGATCTTTTCGACACCCATTAGCCCCATCAACACTCCAGTGGCACAAACGACGATCACCCAATTGCGATAACTCACTTTTTGTTTCGTCAACCCGCTAAGGAAGTCTGCTATCGAAGCAGTTATTCCAATCGAGGTGGTAAGGCACGCTAATGAAACTGCTATAGCCAATGCAATCGTGCCGTAATCACCAAGCAGATTATAAACCAGGCCCGTCACCAGCTGCGCACTTTCCATGTCCTCCGGGAATAACCCGCTTCCTGTAGCACCGATATACAGAAGCCCTCCGTATATGATGAGCAACCCAAAACCAGCCACTATGGTTCCATTCAGGACCACTTTCTTCATTTTGGAAGGTTCCTCATATCCTTTTGCTGCAATCGAGCCAATGAAAACCGAGGCACAAAGAAGGCCCGTGAACACATCACCCGTCTGATAAGCGCTAAAAAAGGAGTGGCCAAACGGATTTTGAATTTCCGTATTTACAGGCGCCCCCAATGGGTCGAAAGTGCCTTTGATGACGATAAAAAGAAGAATCGCGAACAGAGCAGGCGTTAGCACTTGTCCGACTTTATCAATGAGATTGGATCGATCGCTGGCAAAATAAAAATTCAATCCAAAGAAAACGATCATCGTCACGAAAGATGGTACATTCGGGAACAATGTATGAACCCCCATCTCATGGGTCGTAGCGGCCGTCCGGGGTACAGTGACGAGCATCGCAATCCCTATCATGACGACCAGATTGAATACCTTATAAAACCAGGGGCTTATCGGCCTTGTCAGTTCTTCGAATTTCCCTTTTGAATTCAGTACCGCCACAACTCCCAGTATAGGGAGTACGATTCCCGTAAGAATGAAGCCAACTAGCGCCACAGGCCAATCCGACCCTGATACAAGTCCGATCGACGGAGGGAAAATCAGGTTGCCAGCCCCAAAAAATACGGCAAATAAAGCAAAACCAAAAATAAGGCTGTCACGTACTTTTTTCTTGTTTGTATTCATCCATTCACCTCTATTTTTTTTATCACTCAATGAAACATCTTTTAATACGCCTATCCTACTATTAAGTATTAAGCAAATTCCGTGCCAATCTTAATAGTTTTTATCCATACTAACCTATGACGCTACATACAAGGCAAAAAGGGCCACGATTCTATTTAGCGTATAGAATCTTGACCCTTTGATTATCCAAATCCATTAAGAAGTGGTGAAATTTTTCCCCCTAGCGTAAAAAAATTTTTACCGTAATTTATGTTTTTCCATTTTATATTTCAATAATTGTTTGGAGATGCCAAGCTGTCTGGCAGATTCCGCAATTTTCCCATTCGTGTTTTTCAATTGACGCACAATGATCTCTTTTTCATATTGCTGAACCGCATCTTTTAAGGAATCCACATTAAGATTGTTGTCTTCAGCCATTGGAGCTTCCGTATAATCTCTGATTCTTCCAGGAATATCATCAAGAGTGATTCTACTGGACTGGACATGATTATATGCCGTCTCGACCGCATTTTTCAATTCCCTGATATTCCCTGGCCATGGATATCTTTTGAAGCATTGGAGCACTTCATCCTGAACACCGTCTATATATATATTCATCGTATTGTTGTAAAAATTCAGATAATGATTCACAAGGACCTCTATATCCTCTTTTCTTTCCATCAAACTTGGCAAGTCAATCTGCACGACACCAATTCTATAGAATAAATCTTCCCGCAGCCGTTTCTCAGCCAGTAAAATATCCGGTACCTCATTCGTTGCTGAAATCACCCTAATGTCCAAGCGGATATTTTTCTTTCCGCCCAGTCTCCTGATCGTTTTCTCTTCTATCGCCTTCAGAAGCTTCACCTGAAGATCAATATCCAAGGAATTGATTTCATCCAGAAATAAAGTTCCGCCTTCGGCCTGTTCGAATAGACCCGGCATATCTTCCGACCCGGTGAAGCTCCCTTTATTCGTACCAAACAAAGTGCTTTCCCATAAACTTGCAGGAACCGCACTGCAGTTAAGTGAAATGAAGGGCTTTCCAAATCGATCGCTTAAATTATGGATCGCCTGGGCGATAAGTTCTTTCCCTGTGCCCGTTTCCCCAACGATCAACACATTTGAGGTCGTTAGCGCAATCCTTCCAAGTTTATCTTTAATGCTTTCCATTTTAGGGTTAACCGTGATTATATCATCGACCGTATAAACGGTATTATTTCTCCTGAAGATTTTATGGCTCGAATATTTGTCCAAATGTTGGATGGCATCTTTGGAAAAGAATCGCTTAGAGAATTCCACGGCCCCAATGATTTTACCGTTTTCGGCTATCGGAAATGTGGAATTGATCGTTTCGATGACCTCTCCCGTTTTGGTAATCATCTCTTGTTTTATATTACATAACGGTTTTCCCGTCCTTAGCACATTCATGAGCGTACTATTTTCGTTCGTGATGTTTTTATAAAAGGAAGTGACACTCTTCCCCATGAATTCTTCCGGCCTTATCCCAAGCTCTTTAAGGACATTTAAATCTGCCATATCATAAAAAATGATCATCCCTTTATCATCTACGACCAAAACATTATCAAAATCGGTTAATCGCCTGAATATATCCACATCCATATTCACCCTTCGAGCCTCCTCTCAACTTTACATATTCAACCCAAGACAATTCCCGCAGATCGGTCCATTCACTTTGTAGCTTTTTGGTTTGAAACTGCTTGATGCATTGTCCAATCATTCTGATATTTTACCATGAAACAGGGCGTTTTTTCTTTTCAAACTTTTTCCTGGCTTTATCATCACCATTTAAATGATCACAACAAAAAAAGAGCATCCCAAAGCGGAAATCGCTTCCGCCTTTGGAACACCCTCTTTCCTATAATCAATCAGAGCCAGTTATAACAAAATCGTCTTGGAGCAAAGCTAAAGGAAGCTTTCTATTAATAGGATCCCCTGCCGAAACATTAATTTCAGTAATGTGACCGCTGGCACCTATTGAAACATCAATCAATTTCCCATCATCCGTTTTCACTAAAAAGAGCCTCTCCCATTCATAAACATAGGAATTCTTTTGAACGTAAACTTGTTCGACGGTCCCATCCTGAGCACACTCGATGGTATGAATCGGTTTTAACACGGAATCACTCCTCCACTCTCCATTATTTGACTAAAGCTTATACCCAGCCACGGAATATTGAGGCTTCTGCCATTTTTCTGACACCCACCATATACGCTGCCAGCCTCATATCCACTTTTCTTGTCTCGGACATTTCGTATACTTGATTAAATGAATTGACCAATAACTCTTTTAATTTGGTTTGGACTTCAGCATCTTCCCAATAATAACCTTGATTATTTTGAACCCATTCAAAGTAAGAAACTGTCACACCGCCTGAACTTGCCAATACATCAGGTACGAGAAGCACATTGCGTTCCGTCAAGATCTTGGTTGCTTCCAATGTGGTAGGTCCATTCGCTGCCTCCACGACAATTTGGGCTTTGATAAGATGTGCATTTTCTTTGGTGATTTGATTGGAAATGGCAGCAGGCACTAAAATATCACAATCTTGTTCCAGAAGTTCCTGATTGGTGATTGTATTATCGAATAGTGTCGTTACCGTTCCAAAGCTATCCCTTTTATCAAGTAAGTAATCGATATCCAGACCATCCTGGTTATAAATGGCACCATATGCGTCCGATATACCAATCACTTTCGCACCTGCATCATGCATGAATTTGGCCAAAAAGCTTCCTGCGTTCCCAAACCCTTGAACGATGATGCGTGCACCTTTCAATTCTATGCCCTTACGCTTTGCCGCTTCCTCGATACAGATGGTGACACCTTGTGCAGTCGCCTTTTCCCTACCGTGTGAACCGCCCAGTACCAGTGGCTTACCTGTAATGAAACCAGGAGAATCGTGTTCTCTTATTCTACTGTACTCGTCCATCATCCATGCCATGATTTGTGAATTCGTATAAACATCCGGGGCCGGAATATCTTTTGTCGGCCCCACTATTTGGCTGATTGCCCGAACGTATCCACGGCTAAGCCTTTCCAATTCACCGATGGACATTTGGCGCGGATCACAGATGATGCCGCCTTTTCCTCCGCCATATGGCAGATTCACAATTCCGCATTTCAAACTCATCCACATTGAAAGTGCCTTGACTTCTTCCTCATCGACTTCGGGATGAAAACGGATTCCGCCTTTCGTCGGACCGACAGCATCGTTGTGCTGGGCACGGTATCCAGTGAAAATCTTCGTCGTATTGTCATCCATCTTAATTGGAATCCGGACGGTCAGCATCCGAAGAGGTTCCTTCAAAAGCTCGAACACTTCTTCAGAATAGCCAAGCTTATCAAGCGCCTCCTTGATTACGACCTGTGTTGAATCAAGCAAGCTGGCAGTTTCTTTTTCTTCTTTGACAGTTGTACTCAATGGAATTCACCTCATAGGTATATTAGGATAAAACTCTTTTAATACGTTCGATTGCCCAATCCAAGTCTTCTTTTGTAATCACTAATGGCGGAGCAAAACGGATAACTGTATCATGTGTTTCTTTACATAGCAGTTTTTCTTCTTTAAGCTGCTCACAATAAGGTCTTGCTGCTTCTGTTAATTCGACTCCGATGAATAAGCCTCTGCCGCGAATATCTTTAATCATTGGATTCTTGATTTCTTTTAAACTATCCATAAAGTATTGTCCAAGCTCCAATGAACGTTCCGCAAGCTTCTCTTCTTCAAGAACTTCCAATGAAGCGATGGAAACCGCACATGCCAATGGATTGCCGCCGAATGTAGAACCATGGGAACCAGGATTGAATACGCCAAGGATTTCACGGTTTGCAGCTACGCAAGAGATTGGGAAAACCCCGCCGCCCAGCGCCTTACCTAAAATGTACATATCCGGAACTACTCCATCCCAGTCAGAGGCGAACATTTTTCCTGAACGTCCAAGTCCTGACTGAATTTCATCAGAAACGAATAGGACATTATTTTCTTTACATAAGTCGTAAGCTTCTTTTAAGAATCCTTGTGGCGGTATGATGATTCCCGCTTCACCTTGAATCGGTTCGATTAAAAATCCAGCCGTTTGCGGTGTAATCGCTTCTTTCAATGCATCAAGATCGCCGTAAGGGATAAGCTTGATCCCTGGCAGCATCGGTCCGAAGCCTCTTCTATATTCCTCATCGGATGATAAGGACACCGCTGCCATTGTACGGCCATGGAAGTTCCCGACACAAGCAATGATTTCAGCTTGGTTTTCTGCGATTCCCTTAACATCATAACCCCAGCGTCTAACAGCCTTGATTGCTGTTTCAACAGCTTCAGCCCCCGTATTCATAGGCAATGCCATGTCTTTTTGCGTAATGCGAGAAACCATTTCATACCATGGGCCTAATTTATCACTATGGAATGCACGGGATGTTAATGTTACGCGATCAGCTTGTTTTTTTAATTCGTCGATGATTTTCGGATGCCTGTGGCCTTGGTTCACTGCTGAATAGGCACTAAGCATATCCATATATTTGTTGCCTTCAGGATCTTCCACCCAAACTCCTTCAGCCTTCGAAATGACGATTGGAAGTGGATTATAATTGTTTGCACCATATTGTTCTGTTTGCTCGATTAATTTATCCGTTAATGTTGTCATGTTGATTCCCCCTAAAATTTATAGCGTTTCAGATGTTGTTTTTCCTTGAAGATGAAGAACTAAATAATCAGGACCGCCCGCTTTTGAATCTGTACCTGACATATTGAATCCGCCAAATGGCTGGTATCCTACAATGGCACCAGTACAGCCGCGATTGAAATACAAGTTACCTACGTGGAAATCCTCACGCGCTTGTTCAATATGTTCAATATTGTTCGAGATGACCGCACCCGTTAATCCATAATCCGTGTTATTGGCAATCTCGATTGCATGATTGAAATCTTTTGCCTTACAGAATGCAACCACTGGTCCGAAAATCTCTTCTTTCATGACACGTGCGTTTTCATCCACATCGGCAATGATAGTTGGCTGAATGAAGAAACCTTTTGAATTGTCTCCTTCTCCCCCTGCAACAAGTTTCCCTTCTTGTTTACCGATTTCAACGTAGCTCATGACTTTGTCGTAAGCTGCTTGATCGATAACCGGACCCATGAAGTTGTTTACATCCGTTGGTTCCCCGACGATTTTTTCTTTCGTTAATTCAATAACACGATTCAAGACTTGGTCATATACATCTTCCACTACGACGGTACGTGAACAAGCAGAACATTTTTGACCGGAGAATCCGAATGCAGAAGCGACGATTGATTGTGCCGCCAATTCCAGATCAGCCTCTTTATCAACAACGATCGTATCTTTACCGCCCATTTCAGCAATGACACGTTTTAACCAGATTTGACCTTCATGAACTTTTGCAGCACGCTCATAAATGCGGATTCCAACATCACGAGATCCGGTAAAGCTGATGAAACGTGTACGAGGATGATCTACCAAATAATCGCCCACTTCGGCACCGCTTCCTGGAATGAAGTTCACGACTCCTGCAGGCAAGCCCGCTTCTTCCAACACTTCGATGAATTTAGCTGCAATGACCGGTGTTGTGCTGGCCGGTTTCAATAAGACTGTATTACCTGAAACAAGAGCAGCCGTCGTCATGCCTGCCATGATCGCAAACGGGAAGTTCCAAGGTGAGATGATGACACCGACACCAAGTGGGATATAATTAAAAGCATTATGTTCAATCGGACGGCTTTCCACTGGCATGCCGTCTTTAAGCTTCAGCATTTGACGTGCATAGTATTCCATGAAGTCGATAGCTTCCGCTGTATCTGCATCCGCCTCATTCCAAGGCTTCCCTGCTTCTTTAACCAATAGTGCCGAGAAATAGTGTTTTCTTCTCCGAACGGTGGCTGCAGCCCTGAATAAAATATTTGCACGCACTTCCGCGTTAGTTTTTCTCCAAGTTTGGAATGTCTTATCTGCCGCTTGCATAGCTTGCTCAGCAAGATCCTTATTCGCTTTGGATACAGTTCCAATAACTTCTTCTTTATTTGCTGGGTTTACAGAGGTAATGACTTCATCAGTAAACACTTTTTCCCCATTAATGATCAGCGGATATTTCTTCCCTAAATCATTAGCTACATCATTCAATGCCGCTTGAAAAGCTTCTTTGTTTTCTTCGATTTTAAAATTAGTAAATGGTTCGTGTTTATATGGTTGGACCATTATGGCTCATCTCCCTAAAGTTTATGTTTTTACTTCTCCCTTATTAATCAAGCAAGTTCCGTGCCAACTTTTCATTTTTTCGAAAAAAATAATGTTTTTTCTTTTAAAATGCAATGAAATTCAGCACTTTTGGGGCAAAATTGACATAGTATGCCATTATTTTTTGCTCTAATCCCTATTTTTGTCGCTTAAACCTTACACTTTTTATTAATGCAAAATTCATGCCAACTAGAAAAACCATAAAAAACAGCGTTTTTGCACTTTTTCCGCAAAATATCTTTGCACTTCAATGCAAAATATTCTTGCTGTGCAAATTTTATTTGCGCCTTTGCTTCAATTCCTCTACAATAGCTCTAAGAAAAGAAGAAAAACGGGAGGCATTCATGCATTTAGATCAAATCATTAAAATAGAAGGTTTCCAAACCATCCTCCATTCACTAGTGGACGTAATCGATATCGGGTTACATATAATCGATATAAAAGGGCGGACCATTATATATAACAAGAAAATGGCTGAAATAGAAGGCATGGATTCAGAAGAGGTATTAGGGAAAAAGATTCACGAGATCTTTATATTCAAGGAAGAAACAGAGAGCACATTAATACGGGCGCTTCATTCTGGAAGGAAAACCGAAAACTCGAAGCAGACCTACTTCAATAATCTCGGACAGGAAATTACAACAATCAATAATACGTTTCCTATTTTGGATCAGAATCAAAATATCATCGGAGCCATTGAAGTGGCAAAGGATATAACGAATCTTGAAAGAATCATTAAAGATAATATCTTGAATAAAGGCGATACGAAATATACGTTTGACAGCATCATCGGAACGAGTGAGAATTTCTTGGAAGTCATTGAAAAAAGCAAGCGTTCGACCAGGACGGCATCCTCCATCCTCATTGTCGGGGAGACGGGAACGGGAAAAGAACTCTTTGCCCAAAGCATCCATAATGGCAGCAGCCGTTCGACACATCCTTTCATCAGCCAAAACTGTGCTGCCCTGCCAGATAGTCTTATTGAAGGAATTCTTTTTGGTACGAAGAAAGGGGCCTTCACCGGATCGATTGAAAGGCCAGGTTTATTCGAACAGGCACAAGGCGGGACCATCCTTCTTGATGAAATCAATTCCTTAAATCCGAATATGCAGGCGAAATTATTAAGGGCCCTTCAAGAAAGGACGATTCGCCGTGTTGGGGATACAAAAGATAAAAATATTGACGTACGGGTCATAGCAACGATAAATGAAGATCCAATAGATGCCATTGCAAATGATCATTTACGAAAGGATTTATATTATCGATTAAGTGTCGTTTCGTTATTCATCCCGCCTCTTCGTGAACGGAAAGAGGATATTCCCTTGCTGGCGCAATCCTTCATCGAGAAATTCAATGCGCTGTTCGAATTGAATATTGAAGGGATCAGCGAAGAGGTCTACTCGCTTTTTTATGATTACGACTGGCCCGGGAACGTAAGGGAACTTGAACATATCATTGAGGGGGCCATGAATTTAATGGAACCTGGCGATACAAAAATTGCCATCACCCACCTTCCGACTTTATTTAGGAAGAAAGCCCATTTGGAAGACATTCATCCCGAAAGAAAAGAGAATCATGCAAATGGAGATTTACAGGAGTCGACCTTATCTCTTGATGATTATATCGCCAATACTGAAAAGCAATATTTGGAGAAAATCTTAAAAGAACATGGCATGAATATCTCCCAAGCTGCCAAGGCATTGAATATTAGCCGCCAAAGCCTTCAATATCGCTTGAAAAAGTATCAGGTCAAATAACATCATTCCCGCACAAAAAAGGCCCCCATTAATATGGAGGGCCTTCTTTGCCTGCTATTCATTCCACTCGCAATTAGAATGTTTCAGCCGCTTTTGCAACGTTTTCCAAACCATCCGCGATGATTTTTTGTGTCCGATCCGGATACTGATTATGGCCTTCAATGACCACGACCTCAGGATTGTTGATTCCCCATAGGCCAATGATATTTTTCACTAAATTCACGGCCATTTCAGCAGAAGCCATTCCTTCTAATGCATAATCAGAACCGCGGGCATTCAATAGCATGACTTTTTTATCACCAGCATACCCGACAGGACCTTCCGCCGTATAATTGAACATTTTACCGGCTTGTGCCAAATAGGAAAGGTATGTGATTAGCGGTGCTGGAACCGTTGAGTTCCATAGAGGGAAAGCGAATACCACTTTATCCATGGCCAGGAATTGATTTAAATATTGGTCAACCAGTTCGGCCGCCTTTTCCTCTTCGGCTGTCAGTTCAAGACCTTGGTTGCGTTTATACAACCCGGTTATCGCCGTATTTCCATAGTAAGGAAGTTCTTCTTTAAATAAATCCAGCTCAGTCACTTCATCTGTACGGTGTGTCTCTTTATATGCTTTTAAGAATGTGTCATACATTTTCGAGCTGATTGCCTGATCTGCTGGACGATCATTCACTTTAACGAATAATACTTTTGTCATTTTTTCATTCTCCCCTGCCGCGGTTTCTTTATTTCCAAATAATCTACTTAAGAATCCCATTATCCTCACCCTTGCTTTCTGCTTTAAATTCAGACGACTAAATGAATCTCATTGCCAGATGGATCTGTTACTGCGAAAAACCCTTCTTTTTCCGTGACGGCAGCTCCGATTCCTTTCAGTTGCTCCGTTACTTTGTTTCTCGCATCTTCATCTGCAAAAACGAGAGTATACCAGTTCAGCCCCACACTATTTTCCTTTGGAGCTGGGGCGCCAACGCCATTCCATGTGTTCAACCCGATGTGATGATGATATCCGCCGGTTGAAGTAAAGAGCGCTCCTCCATATCGATTCACAACGGTAAACCCAAGACCCTGCATGTAAAACTCCTCCGTTTTACGTAAATCCGCTACATGCAGATGTATATGCCCCATTAAAGTACCTGCAGGGAGTTTGCTCCACTCACCATCGCTTTCTTCCAGAAGGTCATTCCCATCCAACGGATCCGTGCCCATAGCGACTTCCCCACTGGCCCATCTCCAATCAGTGGATGGCCGGTCAGAGTATACTTCAATGCCATTGCCATCCGGATCGGTAATGTACAGCGCTTCACTCACTTCATGATCCGCCGCTCCAAATGGATATTTCGTTTGAAGTAAATGTCGTAAAAAAATCGATAAGTCGGCTCGGCTTGGCAGCAAAAGGGCAAAGTGATATAAGCCCGTCGTCCGCCCTTCTTTCGGAATCACATCCGCAGGCTGCTCAAGTGTCAGCAACGGGGTCTTTCCGTCTGTCGTTAAAACAGCTTGCCGGTCGGCTTTCTTCAATACTTGAAGACCGATGATTTCTTGATAAAACAGAATGGCCTTATTCAAATCCAAAACATTTATACTGACTTCGCCAACAAAAGTAATTGGTTTTTGATGAAAATTTTTATCCATATTGTCACTTCCCTTTTTTATTGAAAATCAAATGATCCAAAGAAACAACCGTGCGGTTTGCACACGCTAGATAGACAGACATGGCCAGCAGCGCCAAGTCCAGTTCGTAGCCCGCCACTTGCCCGTTTCCAAGAAAACCGGCAGGTAATTTTGCCGTGAAGATCGCCCCCGCCATAATGACCGCAAATAGGACGGAAACGATTCGTGTTCCCAAACCCAGTATAACCGCAATTCCACCGATCAATTCGATTCCTGCAACGATGTATGCCATGAAGCCAGGAATGCCAAGACTATCGAAAAATCCAGCCGTATTCCCTATGCCCCCTTGAAACTTTGAAACTCCGTGAATGAAAAAAGTAAGACCTAAAATCACCCTTAAAAAAACTTGACCTGCATCATTTTTATTCATGTATGAATTCTCCTTTTGTTAGTTACTTTATGTAAGTTATTATATTTTAATAAGTTTATAATGTCAAGTAAGTTTATAGGAATATCTTTTTTTCCCTAAATAAAAACGAATTGCCGAAGCAACTCGTTCATCACGATTTAAAAATCAAATAATAACTTATTCAAACATCGAAATCAGTTCTTTTGTGTATGAATGGCGATCGCTGCAAAAAAGCTGTTCGTTTTCGAAAGAATCCACAATCCCCCCTCCTTTCATCACCATGATACGTTGGCTCATCTCCTGTACAGCCGATAGATCATGAGAAATAAAAAGGTAAGAAATGTTCAAAGTCTCCCGAAGCCCGTCTAACAATTTCAGCACCGCCGCTTGTGACAGAACGTCCAGGCTTGAAGCCGGTTCATCCAATATAATGAGGGCCGGTTCAATGCTGATCGCGCGGGCAATGGTCACCCGCTGCTTTTGTCCGCCGCTTAGCTCATGCGGGTAACGTTCAGCAAAACTCTTTGGAAGCTCCACGGTTTCCAGCAGCTGTCTGATAAAGTTCGCTTCACCTGTATACGTAAAATGTTTCATATTGACCTGGCTGCCAAATTGAAGATATGGATCCATTAGTGAATCTTTTATCCTTAGTTTTGGATTCAAGGCCGATGCAGGATTTTGCAAAACGGCCTGGATGTTCTTACGATACGGTTTTAAACCGCGTTCGCTTTTGTTTTGCAGCGCGGTTCCTTCAAATAGGATGCTGCCCTGGTCAAAAGATTCAATCTGAAGGATGAGTCTTGCCAGTGTGCTTTTTCCGCAGCCGCTCTCTCCCACTAACCCGAGGCATTCCTTCCTTTCGATGCTGAAATTCACGTTCCTTAGTATTTCCACTCCGTTATCATAGCTTTTATGGACATTTCGCACGTCTAATAAAGTCATCCTGACACTCCTTCAAGCTTAAATGGAATTCTGCTCAATGATGGCGATGATTGAATCAGTTTATTCGTATAAGCATGCTGCGGATGATTTAATACCTGATTTTTATCACCGGTCTCAATGATGGCACCGTCTCTCATGACCGCAATGCGATCCGCATACTTCCTGACATGACGTAAATCGTGGGTAATGAATAAGACCGCACATCCGGTTTCTTTTTGGAGCCTTGATAACAGCTGTAAGACCTTAAAGGAAGATACACTGTCCAAGGCTGTGGTCGGTTCATCCGCTATCAAAATATCCGGTTCAAGCAGCAGGGCTATCGAAATGGATACGCGCTGAAGCTGCCCACCGCTTAATTGAAAAGGATATCTGCCGTAGATATCTTCATTCAGGCCCACCGATATGAGCGCCTTGACCGCCTGCTGCCTCCTTGCCTTTTTGGAAAGGTTCAAATGTGTTCGCTGATATTCGTCGAAATGTTGACCGATAGTAAGGAACGGTGTGAATGAACCCTGGTAATCTTGAAAAATATATGCCAGGCGCTTTCCGCGAATCTTCCTGATTTCAGAGGAAGATAGCGTTAAAAGATTCTTTTCCACGTACCAAATTTCCCCCTTCGCTTGGAGATTGGGTGCCAGCAGCTGACATATTGCCATGGCCGTCATGCTTTTGCCGCTCCCACTTTGTCCGACAAGTGCGAACCACTCACCTTCCTGCACATCTAATGAAAGATCCTTGACGATATGATTTTGCTTTCCCATGATATTTAGCTGCCTCACGGATAAAATGCTCATGATCCCACCTCCTTTTTCACATCGAATGCATCGCGCAAATAATCACCGAGTATGTTGGATAGCAGGACGGCAAATACGATGGCGAGCCCCGGGTAAATCATCAGCAACATATTCGATTGAAAGTATGGACGGGCATCATTCAGCATGGCTCCCCACTCTGGTGCCGGCGGCTGCGCCCCGAGCCCGATATAGGATAAGGAAGATATGAGCAAAATGATTTTTCCTAAATCAAGGCTAGCCAATACAAGCACGTTCCCGATAAGGTGCGGAAATAGATGCTTCCGCATAATCCCAAATGAACTTAATCCATTGATTTTAGCAGCAGTGACATAATCCTTCCGACGTTCGGTGATCACCGTACTTCGCACAAGCCGGGCATAATTCACCCATTTCACTAGAACGATTGCCAACAGGAGATTTTCGATTCCTGGCCCTAATAAGCCACTAAGCACAATGGCAACGATCGTATCAGGGAATGCGAGAAATGCGTCTGCAATGCGCATGAAGGTCCGATCGATAAGACCTCCTTTAAAACCGGCAATCACCCCGAACGGGACGCCGATGATAACAGCGGCAAACAGAGATAAGAGACCGTAGCCAACCGTCAGCTGGGCGCCAAGCAGAAGACGTGTCAATACATCACGCCCTAGATGATCCGTCCCTAACGGATGTTCCATGCTCGCCGGCCATAGCCTTTCTCCGAGATTGACCAGTGCGGGATCATGTTTCAGGATAAGAAAGGTGTAAGCCGAAACGGCAAGGACTGCAGCCATCACCGTAAAAAGGATGGTCATTCTCCAGCGCCTTTTGGATTTTTTTTTGATAACTAACTCCATTTTCCATGCTTCCTTTCCTTCAGTCTTAGCTCCGGATTTAAATAGCGATAAGATAAATCCACGGCGCTATTAACCATGAATACAATGATGGCCATGACCAACAGGTATCCTTGGATGACTGGATAATCCCGTGAACGAATCGAGTCCACGACCATCTTACCTATGCCTGGATAGGCAAAAATCACTTCGATCACCACTACACCGCCGATCAGGCTGCCGAGGCTGACACCGAATACGGTAATGACCGGGGGCAGGCTATAACGAAATGCATGGGCAAAGAATATCCGCATTTCCGAAATCCCCCTTGATCGGGCAGCCCTGATGAAATCATGACTGAGGGAATCAATCAAACTCGAACGCAGCAAACGGACGTACACACTTGTGATGGCCAGCCCCAACGTGACTGATGGCAGTATCAAAGAACGAAATCCGTCCCTGCCCATTGTTGGAAGGGCCCCCCACCGTACCGCAAATAAATCCATCAAGAGCAGTCCCAGCCAAAAGCTAGGAATGGATGCGCCCAACAAAGAAACAGCACGGCTTATCTGATCAATCCAGCTTCCCCTGTACAAGGCAGCAAGCGAACCTAATGGAATGGCTATACCAAGCATCACAAACAAAGCGCCAACCGCCAGCTCAAGTGTTGCAGGCAGCCCGCTCATGATCATCTCCATCACAGGCTGATTCGTCAGATAGGAATTACCGAATTCCAATTGGATAAAGTCCCTAAACCAATCGCCATACTGCACTAACAGCGGATCATTGAACCCCAATTCTTCACGAAGCTCATTGACTTGTTCGTTTGTGATCGACACATCATCCACTTGAAGTATCGAGAGAACCGGGTCCCCTGGAGCAAGCCGAACAAAAAGGAAAGAGATGAATGTAATCACAAGGACAAAAATCACGACCTCCATGAATCGCCGCACTAAGATGCTGAACATTCACTTCACATCCAGTTCATTCGTCAGCATGTAGTATTCGCTTCTCGAAGTAATCCAGTTTTTAACTTTATCAGCATCATAAGCAACAAGTGTATTCGGATGTAAAATGAAAGAATTATACACTTGTTCATCAACATACATCGCAATATCCTCAGCTAAATCCGAGCGCTTCTCCTGCTCGACCGTTACGTTCAGCTTATCAATCAGGGACGTCAGGTGATCATCATCGGCCCCACTGAAGTTCAAGGCTCCCTTTGGATGATAGGTAGCATTTAAATAATAGCCGGCATCCCCGCGCGGAGCCGTTAAATTGCTGTAGGTCGTTAAATCCCAATCGCGATTGGCAGCCATATACTCTTCAGGGATTTCTATTTGCTTGATTTTCACATCAATCCCCAACTGGCCGGCATCAGATTGAAAAACTTGGGCAATTAACGGCAGGTCGGCACGTGAACTGTATGTAAGAAGTGTAAACGTTAACGGTTTGCCGTCTTTTTGCATGACACCATCAACTTTTTTATATCCCGCCTGATCAAGAAACCCCTTAGCCGCTTCCATTCCATTCACTTTTTTCGGATAGTCCGGAGCAAAAGAGAAAGTGGACGGAAATGGCCCTGTTGCCACTTCTGCATGACCATGTAAAATCGTATCAGCAATGGATGAACGGTCGATCAAGGCATCTATCGCCTTTCGGACTTGTATGTCCTGCAGTGCTTTACGTTCCAAATTCATCGTCATTTGATGTACTCGGAAAGTGGATGTCGATTCAACCTTCACACCATCTATCGCCTCTAAATTTCCCAGGCTTTCCACTTCCGGACGGAAAACAATATCGGCGTCTCCCGATTCAAGGGCAAGGGACCGTGCATTGGCATCTTCATTAAACGAAAACCTGGCTCTCTCTAGCTTTGCGGCTCCATCCCAGTAAGACTCATACCGTATTAAATCAACAGCCGTACCAGGTATGAATTTCGAAACGGCAAATGGCCCTGTTCCTATCGGCTTGTTTATATAGTCACGTTCCTTCACATCAATAATCGATGTATTTGGATGGACCAATTCAGAAGGAAACTCAGGAAAGGGAACCTCCGTCTTAATGGTCAGCGCATTCCCATTCGCTTCAATCGATTCAATGCGCAAAGCATTCTTTATCGCCGGACTATCCTTCATCGCCCTCTCCAAGGAAGCCTTTACCGCTTCGCCATCCATCGGCTTTCCATTCTGAAAAGTCACACCCTCCCTTAACTCAAAATTCCATAACTGACCCTCCTTGCTATCCCAGCTTTTCGCCAGCCAAGGTTCGATGGTCAAATCCTCATCATTGAGATGCACCAATGTCTCAGTGATCCCAGCCCTTAGTGACACATAACTAGTATCAACATTCGGATCAAGCGAGCTAGCCGCAAAATTAAAAAGCAAGTTCACTCCCTTCTCCCCTCCCACTTCATCATTCGCAGACTCGGTGGAACAAGCAGCCAAAAGAAAGAATGAAAAACATACAATAAAAATCGATTTACATTTTCTGAACACGATAGATTTCCTCCATTACCTCAACTATTTTTAATGGCTGTTGCAAAATCGTATTGATTACGATTTAGAACGCAGCTTTGCTTTACTATCATGACAAACCAGGCAACGCACTGCCAGTAGCTATCCGAAATCAAACTATGTAATGCTCCTTGAGAGTAAACATTAATTCACGAGTAAATGCATCAAACTCACGAGTAAACGCTCTAAACCCGTGAGTAACAGCTTAAATCTCGTGCAATACCCGCAAAATCTTGTGTAAAATCAACCAACTCGTGTTTGAACACCAATTCACGAGTATTTGTGCCAAACTCACGAGTAAACGCTCCAAACTCACGAGTAAACGCTCCAAACTCACGAGTAAATGCATCAAACTCACGAGTAAACGCTCTAAACCCGTGAGTAACAGCTTAAATCTCGTGCAATCCCCTTCAAAATCTTGTGTAAAATCAACCAACTCGTGTTTGAACACCAATTCACGAGTATTTGCGTCAAACTCACGAGTAAATGCGCCAAACTCACGAGTAAACGCTCCAAACTCACGAGTAAATGCTCCAAACTCACGAGTAACGGCTCTAAACCCGTGAGTAACAGCTTAAATCTCGTGCAATAGCACCCAAAATCTTAAGAAATAACAACTAACTTTTGATTTACTGCACTAATCCGCATTTTGTAAAACCTAATCTCATAAAAAAGCTCCTTTCAAACAAATCATAATGATTACGATTTATACCTTAAATAAACCCTCTTATCTTGACTGTCTTTCATTATAAAACGTAATGATTACTGTTTACAAGGTTTTTTTAAGTTTTAAAGTTTATCTGATATATAATTGGCTTTTTGATTAAGAAAAAACTCCTGAAAAAAGATTTCAGGAGTTTTCGGCTTTTATTTCAAGTTGTTGTAGTGGTTGAAAACTTCTTTGGTTATTTCGCTATTTTCGTCCAATCCGCTAACTTCTTTAAGTGCTGTAGCTATACCGTGTTCTTTGATCATCGTTTGCAGTTTAAGGGCTTCTTCATCTTCGTTAAAATCAAAGAGTAAAGCGGCGGCTATCGCTTTCGCCAGATTAGTATAGGAAAGTCCGGCTTTTTTAGCTTCTACGGCAGGGCGCACGAGGCGGTCGTTTGGCCCGAGCTTGCGCAGCGGTGAACGGCCGACTCTATTCACCGAGTCATTCAGGTAGGAGTTTTTAAATCGATTAATGATTTTTTCGATATACTGCTGATGCTCATCTGCATCCAAACCGTATTGCTTTATTAAATAAGCGCCCGTTTCCCCTAAGGTTTTCTTGACTTGCTCTACAATGCCTGCGTCCTCCAATGATTGGTCAATCGTCGATTTATTATTTTTGAGATAACCGAGGTAAGCAATGACGGCATGTCCTGTATTAACGGTGAACAGTTTTCTCTCAATGAACGGAGCGAGTTCTTTTACAATGGTCATCCCTTCCACGGCAGGAATGCTTTTATTCGTTTCAACGACCCATTCATAATAAGGTTCCACCAAAACATCGAGTGATCCTTCGTTATTTTGGATAGGAACGATGCGATCGACTGCTGAGTTAAAGAAGTATACTTTATCGGCTAGTTTTTCTTTTGTATCTTGATCCAAGTTTTCTAGAATGTAGCCTTCTAAAAGGTCTGTTGCCGATATTTGGTTTTCACAAGCGATCACATATAATTTTTCATCGGTTTCCTTTACCCTTGAGGCTAATCCTTTTGCAATTAAAGGCGCGATATGAGGCAAAATATTGGGACCGATAGCAGTAGTGAGGTAGGTTGCTTCGGAAATTGCTTTAATGATTTCCTCTTCCTGCTTTAAGCTGTTTAAACCCGAAACATTTTCTACTGTTACGGATTCTTGTTGATCAGTAGCCAGTTTGACTTGGTATTGCTTTTTATCATTTAACTGATCGATGATTTGATCGGCTATGTCCACAAAAGTCACATGATATCCAGATTGTGAAAAGAGTGCTCCGATAAATCCTCTTCCAATGTTTCCTGCACCGAAATGTACTGCTTGTTTCATTACAATCATCCCTTTATCAAGTTAGTATATAAATAATCCAAAAATATGGCTTCCAGCCTTCTGTTAATCATTTCCTCGTCCGAAGATGAAAAAATCATGATGGATTCATTGCTTTCAATTAAGCTTGAGCTTATTAAGCTGACGATTTCCTGCTGCTTCACACTCAATTCTTCAGGTGCCAGCATCAGCAGTAAATTTTTCATATGGACTTCATTTCCATCCATACCTTTGACCAGTCGATATTCCTCCAGGTGGGCCACCTGAAATATCAGTTCTTTCACATTCTTGTGTCTCGTATGGAAAAGGCCCATTCCAGTGCCAGGAATGCCTAAACCACCTTTTTTTTCCCGTTCGTTCAAGGATTCGATTACATCATCCGCACCCATTAGCAGTGATTCATTTTCAGCCATTCTGACCATTTCTTCGATGATCTCTGGATGTCCTTTAAGATGCGGCAGCCGATAAAACCGGAAATTATCCATGATTGACTCGATGCTCTGCTGGGCATCTTTCAATTCCTGCAGCACTTCTTTCAATTCGCCATCCTCTTTTTTGGTCACGGTATCCTTATGGGCTGAATGACTGCCATAACGCTTATTCTTCGTGAAGTTTTCGATATTCTTCCTTAAATAATTCCTGATGTTCAATATATTCTCTTCACTCAAAAGAGGGGATACAAGAATATAATCACTATCGATATACGGAAGCCGGACGGTAGAAATGATCACATCATAGTTTTTCAGGCTGCCCTGCTGCTGGATGTCTTTGATCGTCTTGATTTCTACAGTCTCGATTTCGATGATTTCTTTTTTGATCCGGCTTGCAAGCATCTTCGACGTGCCGATACCTGTCGGGCAAACGATGAGTGCCCTTATTGATATTTCTTCCTCCCGTAGCACTAATGCAGATCCGAAATGCAGGACGATGAAGGCTATTTCATCTTCGGGAAATTCTCTTATTTCTTTGAATCCCTTTTCCAGACTGGTCTTTACTGCCAAAAAGAGAACCGGATACTTTCGTTTAATATCTTCGGTTAAGGGGTTGTACAATCCCATTTCCTGTTTGATCCGGAAAAGCGATGGTTCCATATGGGCAAGGAGCCCTTGATACAATGGGAAATCCTTGGTCAAATCGATTTGCAGTTGTGCCGAAACATCTTTTATCAGGTTTCTTATCAGCTGGCCAAGCAACACACTGTCATATGGAACAGCATCCGCCGCATGAAGCTTGGAACCTTTAAGGATGGCTGCCAGGTAGCTTATATCATCGATGGTAAAAGAGACTTCCAGCATGGTGCTGAGTTCCTTGCCTATTTTATTCATGAGATTATTCTCATCGGAAAGTTCGCTTATTTTCTTGAAGTCCTTCTCCAAAAAAAATTGGCTTTCATTCCTTTGCAGGGTTACATAAATATGTACAATTAACCCTATATACCCGCTATCCGCCAATCGAGAATGGACACTGTTAAAAGTGGAAAACAGCACCCCATCGATAGCCTGAAGATATTCGGGATCGAAATAGTCGAGGATTTTCGCTTCTGGGAATTTTCCTTCTTGCAACAAAAATAAACTTTCAATCAGCTCTTCATTAAAAAAGTGCAAAAAATAGGCGGCCTGTGCTTTCCGTTTATTTTCTTCAGTGCCGGCAAGCTCTATTCCGACTCCCCTTTTTCTCGTAATCACGATATTAAAATTCTTTAACCATTCAGTCAGTTCGTCCAAATAGGTTGTAAGAGTCGTAATGCTTATACCGAGATCCCCCGCAAGAACTTGAGTTTTATATGATTCTTCCTGCAGTAAAGCTAACAGGAGATGCAACTTTCTTTCTTGTGGCGTTTGATCGATTGGATGATTGCCCATCAGGTGCTGTACAAGCCGAAAGACTTGTTCATTCTTCCCGTCGATGGTCAGTCCCTCATGTGTATTTCGTGTTAAATGCAACTCAAATGATTGCAGGATTTTTTCTATGGACTTCAGATCACGTTGAACAGTCCGGACACTAACATTCAATTGTGTCGCAATGGATAAGGCTGTATGTTTTCCAGAAGTTTTTATGATCAATTCTATGATTGCTTTTTCCCTTGAAGTAATATACATGCTACCAACTCATTTCTGGTGGAGTAACACGAGAAAATACTGAATAGAAAAGCGTAAAACGCTTTTCTATTCTTGGTTAAGTTTATTTAATTATTTCCGACATTTATAATATCCATCAATTCCCTGGCTGATGTGGCTTTAACCATCTTTTCGATATTTTCCATCTCAGAGCAGGTAACTGCAATGCCAGATAGAATTTCAAGATGTGTACCGTCCTTGCCGGCAATGCCGAATATCAATCGTGCCTTTTGGCCATCAAAGTCGACTCCATTAGGAATTTGTAGAACGGTAAATCCAGATTTAAGGACATCTTTCTTAGCTTCCTCGGTTCCGTGCGGAATGGCTACATCATTCCCCATATAGGTTGAAGTCAATTCATCACGGGCAATCATTGCTTCAATATAGCTTTCCTTAACGTAACCTGCATTGACCAAAGCTCTTCCCGCAAAGCGGATCGCTTCTTCCTTATTGGCGAATTGTTGATTAAGGAAGACGTTTTCTTCGCGAAGCAATTCATTATCATCCTGCTCATCAACGTTGATGCCAGGCTCGATTGAATGTTCACGAACACCGGGAACCTTCTCTTCAGCATCTTCGACGATTTCATGCAGCTCATCGGTGCCATCGTCCTGAAGCCGTGCAAGCAATGAATCGTATTCAGGGCTCGATAGAAAATTATCGACGGATACATGATAAGCATTCGGCACTTTATTCTGTGCCCTTGGAGTTAACTCTTCCTGTGTTATGACGATTTGTGCATCAGCAGGAATGTTCGAGATCGCCGTATTGGTAACGGTGATATTCAATCCGGCTTCCTTCACCTTCTTGCGAAGCAGCGAAGCTCCCATCGCACTTGACCCCATCCCAGCATCACAGGCAAATATTATTTTGCTGACGTTCGTTGGCATCGTTCCCGGATCTGAAGCGAATACATCGGCAACAGAGCTTTTCTTGCCTTTCATTTCTTGCATTTTTTTCGCGGCATCTTCAATATTCTCTTCAGATTGCTTTCCTGTTTTCAGGATGAATGCACCGACGATGAATGAAACAAGGGCGGCTACGATCACGCCTGCAAAGTTAGCAATATATGCGCCCGCATTATGCGGAGTTACTGCTGTAATGGCAAGTATGCTGCCTGGAGAAGCAGGAGCGAACAATCCTCCGCCTAGTAGGACCAATGTGAAAACCCCACTCATGCCTCCAAGAATGACGGCTAAAAATAACATCGGCTTCATTAGGATATAAGGGAAATAAATTTCATGGATCCCGCCGAAGAAATGAATGATGGCAGCTCCTGGAGCCGATTTCTTCGCCGTTCCCTTTCCAAAAAAGCAATAGGCAAGCAATACGCCGATACCCGGTCCAGGATTCGATTCCAGCAGGAACAGGATTGAAGCCCCTGTTTGTTTAACTTGCTCTACACCGATTGGTGATAGTACACCATGATTGATGGCATTGTTCAAGAACAATACCTTGGCAGGCTCGATCAGGATACTTGTCAACGGCAGTAAACCTGTACCGACAAGCCAATCGACTCCTGCTACAAGCCAGCCTGTAAATACGTCTACAGCAGGCCCGATGGCCAAGAAGGATAGAATGGACAATAAGCCGCCAATTATCCCCGCTGAGAAATTATTAACAAGCATTTCAAAACCGGCTTTTATTTTCCCTTCAATCAATTGATCGAATTTCTTGATGACATATCCGCCGAACGGTCCCATTATCATGGCGCCAAGGAACATCGGGATATCAGATCCGACGATGACTCCCATTGTCGCAATGGCACCGACTACGCCGCCACGGTGGTCATGGATTAGCTTACCACCCGTATACCCAATTAAAAGCGGCAGTAAAAACGTAACCATCGGTGTAACCATTTTGGCAAGGCTTTCATTTGGCAGGAAACCAGATGGGATGAATAGGGCAGTGATTAGCCCCCATGCTATGAAAGCTGATATATTCGGCATGACCATTGAACTTAGAAAGTTACCGAACTTTTGAACTGTAACTTTTATATTAAAGTGAGCCATTTTGCACTCTTCCCTTCATATTAATATAGTTTCCTTTAATCTTAAGGTACGTACCTTCCGCATTCAATAAAAGTAAAAGCTAACTTTGTCGCGAAAGAGAAGACAAACATAATGTATCTCACTTTTCCAGATTTATTCAGTGCTTGATAAAGACAAAAAAGAGTCCCGTTCGCATCTTGGCGAACGGGACTCTTTAGGTCTTTATAGCGGGATGATTCCCAATAGGACACATACCACTATCATGACAAGCGTCGATCCGCATGCCCATTTCAGGAAGGTACGCTGCAATGCACCGAAATCTTCCCCTACCATTCCAACCAATAGATAGGTAGATGGAACAAGCGGGCTTAATAGATGGACGGGCAACCCTAATAGTGAAGCTCTGCCGATCAGGGCAGGGTCAATTCCATAAGCAGCTCCCGCTTTAGCAAGCAATGGGAGCACACCATAATAAAATGCATCATTAGACATGAAGAACGTAAAAGGTGCTGAGATGATGGCTGTGATGACAGCAAAATGCGCACCCATTTGTTCTGGAATATGCTGAATCAAAGAGTTTGCCATGGCATCGACCATTTCCGTACCGGCAAGGATTCCAGTGAAGACACCTGCTGCAAAAATCATCGAAATTACAGATAAAGCATTGTCCGCATAGTTTGCCACACGCTCTTTTTGATCACTAAGTTTCGGATAATTAACCGTAATGGCAATGGCAAAACCTATCATGAACAGAACCGCTGAAGGCATAAGTTCCATAATCAGCGCCACCAGCAATGTAAGAGTCAATGCGTAATTGAATATAATCATTTTAGGACGCTTAAGATAAGCATCTTCCGTTGCAGCCGCTTGCTGTGCCATAACATGATAATCGACTTCTATGATCCCGATCCTTTTTCTTTCTTTTTTACCCAGGCAATATGCCATGAAAAGGACGAACAGGACTCCGCCGATCATCGCTGGGATGACAGGAGTGAAAACATCGGACATTTCAAGTTTTAAAGCGGTCATCACCCGTGCTGTAGGTCCTCCCCAAGGAAGAAGGTTCATGACTCCAGATGACGAAACGGCAATACCGGCCAATACAAGCGGTCTCATACCAATCCGTTTATATAGCGGAAGCATGGCTGAAATCGTTATCATATATGTGGTTGTACCATCTCCATCCAAGGAAATCAGCAAAGCCAGAACTGCCGTGCCGATCGCAATTTTCACTGGATCTCCTTTTACAACTTTAAGTATCGTATTGATGATCGGATCAAAAACGCCAGCATCGATCAAAATGCCAAAGAAAAGGATCGCAAATAAAATCATGATTCCCGTTGGCGCAACGTCTTTGATCCCTTCCAGCGCCATCTCACCCATTTTACCGCCAAACCCGCCAATAAGTGCAAAGGCACTTGGTACTGCAATCAAAGCTATCATGGCTGAAAGTCGCCCTGTCATAATTAAAATCATAAACGCTACTATCATTAAGTATCCTAATAAAGCGAGCATATCAATCACTCCTTATCTTCTAATAAGGTAAATTGTATATGAAACCGCTTCATTTGTAAGCGTTCTCAATTTATTGTGTTTTAAAACTATTTTGTTATTTTTGTTCATTGTGTTCACGGAAGCGATTTTTCGAGGCTGAACCGGCGCCACTCCCCGGGTTGAATGGCGGGTTCTTTAAAGAAATGATTGCAATTATTAAGAAAACTTTGACTATATCTTTATCGCCGGCAAAGGCATGCTACTGCGCATTTATTCTTCAAAAGATAGATTTGCCGGTCCATCCAAGAGGTCACTTCCGTAATCTATATTGGTCGTTGGTGTATCTTTACTGACTTCCTCGAATTCCAGTTCATCGATCCATACTTTGCCACGCCCTGAAAGAAGGACCCCGAATGAAATGATTGCACTGTTTTCAGGTACATCCAAGACAATATAATAATGGTTCCATTCCGTATCGTTAACGATGGGCCGATTCCCCATATTGTCAAATTGCAAAACATCATGAAGGGCATTATCCACCCTCATCCATAAACCACAAAATCCATCAACATCTTTTGATTTTATAAAACCCGACAGTTTCATTCTTTTACCAAGGTAATTTTCCGCATTGAATTGTTGCATCATCGTTGCAAATTCCTCCTTGGATTCCGCAGTGACGGATTTCAGGTAACCTGATGCCTGGCCTTTATGGAAAGTCTCCCGGTCAATTCCCATTTTATAATTGAATGGATGACTCCCGCTTAAATTCCACCCTTTTAATAATTGTTCGTTTTTCATCGTCATTTCCTCCTTTTGCAAGGTTAATTTACTTACGAGTTTCCGATATTGCCCTGGCGGCAGTTCATAATATTTCTTAAATGAACGAGTAAAGGATTCTTGTGTTTCAAAGCGGTAATAAAAAGCAATGTCGATTATTTTTTCATCTGTATAAAGCAGCATGTTAGCTGCATTGGCGATCCTTCGATATCGAATATATTCTGATACGGTCACACCAACCTCCTTGCGAAAAATACGATGATAATGAAATTTCGAAAAACCTGCGAATCGTGCGATGTTCTCCAAGGACAATTCCTCTTGTAAGCTATTCTCTATATATTCAATCGTTTTTTGGATGATGGGACTGTATCTCATTTCCGAACCTCCTTAAGAATAAGATAACAGATTAAAACATCGTTTTTTTGACATATATTGCTTTTTTTGAAATCTTTCAATTCTTGCATGCATAAAAAAAACACCTCCAATCTTGAAGGTGCTTCACACTTAATTCTATTGAATTTTATAATATCTTCGCTCAGGTCTTCCCACTACCCCGTATACGACTTCCGCTTTACATTTCTTAACGGATATCAAATATTCCAGATAGCGTCTCGCGGTTGTCCTGGAAGCGCCGATCTGGCCGCTCACTTGCTCAGCAGACAAACCGATATCGCTTGCTTTAAGTACCTCGATCACTTTCGCCAAAGTGATTTCGTCGACCCCTTTCGGTAAGGCCGGCCCATCGTTCGTTTCCGCAATCGCAGTTCCCTTATTCAAAATGAGATCAACAAAATCCTGATCTATCTCTTGTTTGGATTTCATCAGATGGACTTTCTTCAGATACTCTTCGATAACTTGGTTGAAACGCTTCATTTCCACTGGTTTAATTAAATAATTCTCTACACCATAGTGAAGCGCCTTTTCAAGTTGGTCTTTATCCGTTGCCGCGGTAATCATGATGATATCCACATTCGGGAACTTTTCCCGTATGTCCGGAAGAAGGTCTGTACCAAGTTGATCCGGCATATAAACATCAAGCAAAAGCAGATCCGGGCTTTTTTGCTCCAAGATCCGAAGCGTTTTTTTTGCATTGACAGCTTTTCCGACCACTTCTATTTCATCAAAGTTTTTTAAGAATTTTTCATGGATATCCGCTACACGAAAATCATCTTCTGCGATGACTGCTCTTATCTTCAGCATTCTTTCCCTCCTCACTGTTCTTTAGGAAGATACACGGTGAATATGGTGTTTCCATCCTCGCTGTAAACTTCGATGATGCCGCCCAGCTCTTTGACGACATGATCAGCATTCGAAAGTCCATAACCACTCGGACTTCCGCTGTTTTTCGAAGTGAAACCCCGATCGAAAATATGGGCGATGGCATCCTCAGGTATTCCTTTTCCGTTATCACTCACTTCAAATACCATATCATTTCCGATATCTGTGGCGAAAAATTTCACGAGCGGCTCTTCCATGCTTGAAACCGCTTCAAGTGCATTATCGATAATATTGCCTAGAATCAATGTTAGTTGTGACAATTTTATATGATCCGGCAGTTTCTCTAGGTAACTTTGTGCGTCTATTTCAAAGATGATCTTCTTCTCCGATGCTTTCCCTATCTTTCCAAGTAAAAGGGCTTGTACCTTTGTATCTTTTATCTGTTCGAACACGACACGGTTCAGGGAATGCAATTCGGATGTTTCGCTTTGAATCATATCTATTGCTTCATCATATTCGCCTAATTGTATCAAACCTGAAAGGACGTATAGTTTATTGGTGAACTCATGGGTTTGTGCCCTTAAATCCTCTGAATGCATCTTCACTTCCGATAATGTGTTGACCATTTCCTCAATTTCCGTTCGATCACGGAACGAAGCGACAACACCGCTTACCCCTTCACTATCGAAGATTGGCGTACAATTGACGATAACGGATTTATCTTTCCATGAAATCTCCTTATCCACTTGCGGTTCACCGGACTTCAGCACTTCGAATAAATATTTCGAAGGAAATAGGCCATCCACATTCAAATGGCGAACGGACTCTTGAATATCCAGCAATTTTTTTGCCGGCTGATTCATCGAGGTAATCAACCCATTTTGGTCAATGGCCAGAATCCCTTCTTTTACCGATTGAAGCACTGCATTTTTTTCTTTATATAAATTGGCGATTTCAAATGGTTCCAGCCCCAAAGTATCTTTACGTATGCTCCTTGCCAGCATATAACTGCCAATGATCGATATCATGATGGCCACTAAAGATACAATCATCTCTTTGGACAAGTCCTTGAAAATTTGGGCGCGGACATCGTCGACTAAAAAACCGACGGAGACGATTCCAATTATTTTTCCATCCGCATCGAATACCGGTGACTTCCCCCGAATGGAAAGACCGAGGGATCCTGCCGCTTCGGAAACATAATATTCGCCTTCCTGAATGGCCCTTGCATTATCCCCGCCTTCCATCCGCTTCCCAATTTCGGAAGCAAGCGGATGGGAATAGCGAATTCCCTCTTTATTCCCGACAACGATGAACTCAGCCCCTGTTTCCCTGCGGATCTTTTCGGCAATCGGCTGAATTGTCCTAGCGGGATCATCCGTTTCAAAGGCCTCTGTAACAGTAGGCATGAAGCTAATCGTCTTTGAAAGTTCCAACGCCAATTGACCTTTATCCTTCGCTATTTGCCTTCCTTCCATATAGGAAAAAGTAGTCGTCAATAAAATAATCAAAAACAGGCTCAACGATAAGACTAACCCGAGAATCTTGGTTTCAATCGATACTTTCCTCATATTCAACAGCATCCTCTATTTTCATTTTCATTCACTAAATTTTATAGGAGCATAATGATTTTACCATTTCTATTAAATATTGAACATTGTTGGCCTTTTATTTCTCCACATTCAAAAATGAAAGGATTTAAATAACAAAACAAGGTATAATTTAACAAAAAAGGAGTGCTAAATGAATTTCTTGATTCCTTTTCAAATGATTTATATGATCATCATCACCCTTTTGCTTATTAATGATTTTTTTTCAGTAAGTTTTCTATCTCATATCGTTTCACCCGAGGTACTTCTTGGAGTTATGATCGGTTTATTTCTCAGTGTCCTATTTAAGAAAGATGGTCACACCGATCATGATGTGAGGATCAAGGCGCAGTTGTTTTACACCATGTATCTCCTTTCCCTAGTCGGTGTGTTGACCGCTTTAGGGGGTCGATCAACGATAGGCATTTCCCTTAATGATCTTTTTCTTTGGATAGTGCTGCTTCTGTCTTGCTGCCATACCTTTTGTATTGGAAGAAAGCAAAACAATCTGAAACATAAAATACTCAAAGGAAACATCTCCTTTGAGCATTTTTTCAAAAACAGCTAAATGAATTGATTTGTCTTGTATCGATACCAAAAATCGTCCAGAACCTGCCATTCCACCTGAAGCCGGCAACAGAACGCGGACCGACGAAAATGGGGTAATACCAGAAACTCGCACCATTGTTTAGCCATATAAAAGTATTCCTGAACAGACAAAACGAAATGGCACCTGGATCTACGGCAAATGTTGAAGCCGATTGCTGTTGAGGGATAAACGCTGGCGGGGGAGCTGTTGGTGCTTGCGAACTCGGCGGTGGTCCTGGTTGACCTGGAAATTGAGGCGCACCGGGAAAACCGGGTTGGCCTGGAAAGCCCTGTGATCCTGGTATGCCTGGAATGCCGGATAGACCGGGAAACTGCCGTTCAAGAAAAACTTGATCTTCATAATGATACGTTGGGTACATATACATGGTCATTCACCTCTATAAGATTGAATGTAATAAGTTATGATATATGGACTCAAGGTGTTTGGGCAGGAAATGCAGTTTATCTCCGTATATAGAGATATATCGACGTAATCTACTGTTTTATCTCCGAATTTAGGGATATATCGACGTAATCTACTGATTTACCTCCGAATTTAGAGATATATCGACGTAATCTACTGTTTTATCTCCGAATATAGATATATCGACGAATTCTATAGTTTTATCTCCGAATTTAGAGATATATCGACGTAATCTACTGTTTTATCTCCGAATAGAGATATATCGACGAATTTTATAGTTTTATCTCCGAATATAGAGATATATCGACGTAATCTATAGTTTTATCTCCGAATTTAGAGATATATCGACGAAACCTACTGTTTTATCTCCGAATTTAGAGATATATCGAAGTAATCTACTGTTTTATCTCCGAATTTAGGGATATATCGACGAAATCTATAGTTTTATCTCCGAATTTAGGGATATATCGACGAATTTTATAGTTTTATCTCCGAATAGAGATATATCGACGTAATCTATAGTTTTATCTCCGAATAGAGATATATCGACGAAACCTATAGTTTTATCTCCGAATTTAGAGATATATCGACGTAATTTATAGTTTTATCTCCGAATAGAGATATATCGACGTAATCTATAGTTTTATCTCCGAATATAGAGATATATCGACGTAATCTATAGTTTTATCTCCGAATAGAGGTATATCGACGAAACCTATAGTTTTATCTCCGAATTTAGAGATATATCGACGAAACCTATAGTTTTATCTCCGAATTTAGAGATATATCGACGAAACCTACTGTTTTATCTCCGAATTTAGAGATATATCGACGAAACCTACTGTTTTATCTCCGAATTTAGAGATATATCGACGAATTTTACTGTTTTATCTCCGATTATAGAGATATATACGAAGTCAATATAGCAATCTCCATAAATAGAAGGTCGCATAGGATTCCCAATCGGCCCACGCTTCCGATAGTTTCAGGATTTCCGCTTTCGTTGGTTTTGCTTCCGTTTCCATGACCAGTTTCATGGAATTATGCAGCCCGACGTCATCGATGGGAAAGGCTGCGGGAAAACGCAAACAGCGCATCAAGACATAGTTCGCTGTCCACGGACCGATTCCCCGTATTTTGGTCAGCATTTTTTCGGCCTCTTTTACATCCTTTGCATTTAACAGCTTTTCTATAGTAAGTTCCCCTTCTGCAATCAGTTGAGCAACTCCTATTAAGTATTCACACTTCTTCACCGTCATCCTCAAATCGGCAAAATCCTCGACCGTCAATTTCGCGATCACATCAGGCTTTGGAAACAGCCAATATTGCTTTCCTTCGAATTCAACAAAATCACCAAATCCCTCCACAAGCCTCCGTTTCAAGGTATAGGCATATGTCAAGTTAATCTGCTGTCCAAGTATTCCCCAGGCAATCGCTTCAAATAAATCCGGGATGCCCATATTTCTCAAACCGAAGAATTGGCTTACCGGCTTGTGCAATAAAGGGTCATTTTGGGCCAGCTCATAAAAAGGAAGCAGGTTTGTCTCAAGATCGAACCAATGACGAACGTATTGGGAAACAGCATCCTTTACCTGATTATCCATCGGTGCAGTTCGTCCTGGAAACCGAACGGTCAGTTTCGTTTCATCCATCGCACTGATTTCCACTAGGAGTGTCTCGTTTTCGACAACAAGTGCTCGATAAATTTTTTGATCAACAATATCGAACAGACATTCATTGGAGGATCTTGATAGGTATTTAAGATTTTCCGAAAAACTAAACTCCTTTGGTGCATGAATCCTCAATTCAAGCATGCCTTCATCCATTGATAATGTCCTCCTTTGTCCTATTCTCTTTATTCTAATGAAAAATGGATACGTTATCTTGCGCTTTCATTTAACTCCCTTATTTTAACAGAGCAACCCTATCCATAGTCATCTCCCAAAACTTTTCAATTATTGAATCATTTCGTTATCTTGCTTTTATATTATCAATATGTTTGTATATCACCCCTTTCTTGTATACTAAAAACAGAGGTGATATGTTGAATCCAAAAAAAGCAGATTTCCCGAATGAATATTGGAGAGCTATTATAGATTGTGATGCAGCATATGATGATCATTTTTTATACGGAGTAATTACGACGGGCATCTTTTGCAGGCCCTCCTGTAAATCCAGGGTGCCTAATAAGGAAAACGTGAAGATTTTCAAAAATGCCATGATGGCTTTGGAAGAAGATTTCCGGCCTTGTAAACGATGTAAGCCGGAAGGATTGAATTTGCCGACAGAAGAATGGGTTGAACAAATTGCCGAATGGATCGACACCCATTACAGCGAACCTCTCACACTGAACATATTGGCGGATATTTCCCACGGCAGCCCCTATCATTTACAACGATCATTCAAGCGTGTGAAGGGGATATCGCCCACTGAATACATCCAAAGCCTACGCCTTGAAAAAGCAACGTGGCTGCTGGAAAAGTCCGGACAGCCGATAAATGAAATAGGCTTGGCTGTCGGGTTCTCCAGTACACCCTATTTCATGACGCTATTCAAAAGGAAAATGGGGAATACTCCTTCAGAATATCGGAAAGCTTATCTCAAAACTCAAGCTTTGGAGCGTGAAGAAAGTGAAGAATGATAAAGAACAAACCATTGATTGGGCCATATTGCATTATGATAGGTGGCAGTTATATGTGGCCAAAACGGAAAAAGGGCTTTGCTATGTAGGCTCTCCCGGTCAAACGTACGGGGAACTGGAGTCTTGGCTACAAAAACGCTTTCCAAATGCGAGACTTTTTGAAAATGAAAAAGCATTAACACCCTATCTAAAAGAACTCCAAGAATATTTCGAAGGGACCAGGCAGACTTTCTCTCTTCCGACAGATGTAAAGGGCACGCCCTTTCAACAAGAAATTTGGGCAGCGCTGAATCAAATACCTTACGGAAAAACCTGTTCCTATTCCGATATTGCCCAAATCATCCAAAGACCTGCAGCTGTTCGGGCGGTCGGTACGGCCATTGGTGCCAATCCTGTTCTGATCACGGTACCATGTCATCGGGTTATCGGAAAAAACGGGAACATTACCGGTTACCGTGGAGGTACGGAGATGAAACAATATCTACTTCATTTGGAAGCGGAAATGAAAGTGTGAGTACAAACTGAACGCAAAAAAAAGCATCCGACCATACGGATGCTTTTTTGCCTTTGTTTTTTAGTACCAAATGGTCACAGCTTTATTATATGCATCACTATTAGGGATTGCATGTATCCCTTGGGCCTGTGCCTTACGCGGGTCATAATCATATACCATTGGTGTATAGCACGAGATCTGCCCTTTGTTCACAACACCATTGCCCCCAGAACTGGCACATGTATAGGCCTTACCATCAGTACTTCGGACAATCCTGGCGTCCGCTTCATGGTTGTATACGGCGGGGCGTGTCACGGTCACTTTTGCCCAAGCGGTTTTACAGACAGTGCTGAATTTCAATTCTACGTACGAATTTGAATCGATCCATTTTTTATCCTTCGTTACCGCCGAACTTGCACAACTATTATAGAATGGACTTTTTCCATCATAAGTATGTGTTTCGGCCAGAGCCTGATTTTTTCCAAACCCAAAGTCGACAAGAAACATCGACAGTGTCATCACCATGGATAAACCTATCATTTTAAGCTTTTTATTCAATTCATTCATCCTTTCTTTCCATAAAAATAGATGAAGGCTTTTCCTTTTTCATTAATACCAGCCGGTTTCACCTGCTGTATATGGCCAAAAAGCGACCGCTTTTGCTTTTCGCGGATCTAAATCATATACCATTGGTGTATAGCAAGTCGTTTGACCTTTATTTATTTCACCATTTCCTCCAGGAGATGCACAGCTGAATTGTTTATTATCAGTATTTCGAACAACCAATGCCGTTGCCTCCCCATCCATTTTAGCCGGTCTGCTAAGAGTTATCTTTGCCCAAGCCGTTTTGCATGTTGTGCTGAATTTCAACTCCAAATTGGCAGAGCCGCCGTTGGCATAAATTTTCACGGACTTCTTCGTGACTGCGCTATTCGCACAACTATTATAGTAAGGACTTTTTCCATCATAGGTGTGTGTTTCTGCTGATGCTTTGCTGGCAAAAAGATCAAGGGAGCCAAAAAGGACTAAAGAAGCTACAAAAAATGAAATGCTTAAAACCATTTTTTTCATTATTTCACTCATCCCCTTAACAAAATTTGTACACTGTTCATCTTACAATTTTGTAATATTCTTACAAGTGATAAATTCCCTAGTTCATGAAAAACTACATAAACCTTCTTTAACTTGCAGCCTGCCATCACTATTACAGTCTGGTATGTCTCGCTTTATCAACTGAATCACCACAGAGACAAAGTCAATATCCCTATGAGCAATTCAGGACAAATAAGGTAACAACTAAGGACATATGCGTATCAAACTGTGACAAAACGAGCCAATAGGCTGCGGTTCCCCGGAAAAGATACAGGTCGAAGTACTTAATCTTAAAAAAGCCCCGACAAAACTCGAATCGTTTTGTCGGGGCTTCATTTTCATTTAGCGAGGTTTTCCCTGATCAATCTAATGATGCTTTCATAATAGGAAAGATCATGCTGAACGAACTCATCCCGCCCAACAAACCGATCGATCGATCATCATCATACGGCCTTCGTGATTCATTTCAAATCCCTTAATATTCACTTTGTCCTCCGCTCCGGTCCATAGCCCTTCGAAGTCATTCAGCGCAACCTTCACCATTCCCTAAACCTCTTCTGGCTGCAGTGTGAAATCATCGAAGCTATGTGCACTTTCATATAGAAAGACGTTTGCCTGTTCTTTGTTGATGAAATCTTCTTGGAACCAACTCGTCAAAGGAAACGTCAATGCCTATTTCTTCTTTAATCTCCCTGAATCCGTCGTATACCGTTTCATGAGCGAGTAAATGGCCGGCAGCCGTAATATCCAGTAGATTCGGATAATCTTTTTTCATCGCACAGCGATGCTGAAGATATAGATAATCCACGTCCGCTTCCCTACTGAAAACCAACAGGCCAATGCCCTAATCTATGTACTTCCTCACTTGAAGCCACACCTGCTTGTATGCGATCGGAATCGAAAACTTTCAACAACTCAGTTTCCATGGAGCTTCACTACCAGCCCTTTTTTATAAAAAACTGCTTCACCCTTTTTCTTTTCTCCAATTCTTCGGGTTTAAATAACCTTTATATTTAGCAGCCACTTCTTTCCCGACCAAAAGCGCGCCTGCCCAAAACATGACTTCCGCAAAGACGATCGCACCTGTTATGACCCCCGCTTTAGCCGCAGTTGAAAATGGCGTAAAAGGAGCTACGACAGGAATGATCCAAGTGAGAAGGGAAATGATCAGGAATCCCATCCCTACTTTGTAAAACCTCGATTTCTTTACTTCCTTACTTTCTTTATCCAATTAAATAACCTCCGTCATGATGATTTTCATTTAATTACCTAGCCAGACATTCCAGTTTCAAATATACGATTGAATATATTCTTTTTTTTATACGTTCGAATGTTCATTTCGTTTCATAAATATGAGAAATAAAGAAATTCCATTTGAGAAAAGCTAAGGAAAACTAGTGCAGGTATTTGATGAGAGGTCATGATATCTATTAATGAATTGACTTTCCTATTCTTAATGGATTTAATAATCTTATACAAGCTATTCTTATAACACTTGCATGCAGGAAGGAAAATCCAATGTACATTGAATTCATTGCCACAACGATAGAAGATGCCATTTTAATCGGAGAATCCGGCGCAGACCGAATCGAGCTTGTCAGTTCTTTGGCCGAGGGGGGATTAACTCCCAGCCACGCCTTGATAGAAGCTGTCGTCCATTCAGTAAAGATACCAGTCAACGTGATGGTGAGGCCTCATAGCCAGTCGTTTTGTTATACTCAAAAAGATTTGGGAATTATGAAAAAGGATATCCAAATCATTCGTTCACTCGGTGCGAACGGGGTCGTATTGGGTGTATTAAATGAAAAAAATGAAATCAATCGACCTTACCTCGAAGAATTATTGTCGGTATGTGAAGGTTTGGAGATTACATTCCACCGAGCCATCGATGAAACAAACGACCCAGTCATTTCAGCTGAAACGCTGGCACAATATCCAGAAATCAAAACGATATTGACGTCAGGTGGGCATGGGGAATTCCCCAGCCGCATGAAAACGATTCAACAAATGAAAAGAGTCTGCGGCGACATAGCGATACTGGTTGGAAGCGGTCTAAATAAGGATAATATCCTTGCTATCCATTCCGAACTGCATACCGGTCACTATCATTTCGGTACGGCTGTTCGAAAAAACAACAGTATCATTGAAGGAGTTACATTAGAAAAAGCTAAGGAAATCGTAAACATGCTAAAGAAATAATGTCGGAAAGGGACCTCTTCTTTGGTCCCTTTTATGATGCAGATCTCTTTTTTTGTTAATAGACCGAGTCCTAAAACCAAAAAAATAATGCCGCACATAACTTCTTTGTTCCAATCGTTATAAGAAAAAGCGCCTCTAAAAACATTTCTTTAGAGTGCGGGTCTTGTTCCAATTACGACAGTGGCGTCCAGTTCTTCACACTTTACCACCCGTGGCATCACCCCGTATCTAGCAAAGATTTCTACGGTCTGCATCGCTTGCCGCTCACTGGTCTCGACTAACAAATGGGAGCCCGGTGCCAGCCAAAGTGTTGCCGAAGCCGCCACCCTTCTCTGGACATCAAGCCCGTCCGACCCGCCATCTAATGCCACCCTCGCCTCATGCATGCGCGCTTCATGGGGTAAAAGACCGATTCCCTCAGTAGGGACGTATGGTGCGTTTGCGACCAGTACGTCAACACGTCCCCGTAAATTGGCCGGAAGCGGTTCATAGAGGTCCCCTTCGTATACCTGACCATTGACTGAAGTGACGTTACGACGCGCGCACCGCACCGCGGCTGGGTCAATGTCGACGGCGTACAACTCGATTTCTTCGAGAACATCGCCCACAGCGGAGCCAACCGCGCCCGTGCCGCAGCACAAGTCCACCACAACTGCTCCTGGCATAGCGAGTGCTGCCGCTTGGCGGACTAAAAACTCGGTCCGTCTGCGGGGTACGAAGACTCCGAGGTCAACTTCTATCCGGATACCGCAGAATTCCGCCCAGCCGATGACGTGCTCAAGGGGTAAACCCGCTATCCGTCTATCCACCATCCCGGCCAATTCGGCCGTTGTCCCTGCTGCGATGATGAGCAACCGGGCCTCTTCCTCGGCGAAAACACAACCTGCGGCCCGAAGTTTAGTGACGATGCTTGTATAAATGGCATCTCCATTAAAAACAGCCACTTTACTTCCATCAACATCATTGATTTTCCCGAGGTTAAAGGCGGCATTCCTAAACTCCATAAGTTTCCCCCTATTCTCTATAAATCGGAATATTATAAATATTACCATAACTATAGTATACAGCTTCTTAAACTGCCTGTCCCTTTAGCCATAAAATAAGAAGGTTGCCGGAGCAACCTTCCATCTAATCTGGCGATTCAATTTTTGTTAGCGTCAGCAAAATGCCCCATCGCATCACACATGAATTTTGCTAAACCATCACCGTATTTGTCGATATTTTTGGTGAAGCGTTGATCATCCACGTACATTTGACCTAATCCTTTGAAAGCTTCCAGTGAGTATGTGCCGAAGTTATTGTTCAAACAATCATACCATTCTTTAATTAGCTCTTGTGCCTCCTCCGACTTGGGAGAGTCTTTTCGGATTGAAGCAAGTTTTATATAGATATCCGATACAATTTTCTGTGCATCCTTGGACATGCCCGCCACTTTAGCCTTCGATTCATCGACAGCTTTATCCCCCCAAAGCTTGCGGGCTTCTTCTTCATATGGATTCTGACTGAAGTCAAATCCTTCAAATTTTTCTTTATTTGTCATTTGAATTTCCCCTTTCATATGCTTAATCGATTTTTCGACCGTCTCAATTAATTTATCGAGCTGACTGCGTTTCTCCAGTAACATTTTTTGATGTTGCTTTAACGCATCTTGTTTATCAAACGAAGAGCTGCTTATCATTTGCTTTATTTCCTTTAACGGCATGCCAAGTTCCCTGAAAAACAGGATTTGCTGCAACATCTCAAGATTATCATTCGAATAAAGGCGATAACCTGAATCTGTTATTTCCTCTGGAGATAATAACCCGATTTCATCATAATAATGCAGTGTCCGCACACTAATGCCAACTAAATCGGCTAGCTCTTTCACTTTCATTGCCACTGCTTCTTACCTCCTTTCGATATCATTTACTTTAAGGTATTACGCAACGTCAGAGTCAAATGGAAAAATGAAAGTTTTCCGCCCAATTATAAAAGACGATCCTTCCTAATGAAGAATCGCATGTTAGTATAGAGTTCACTTTTTGTAAAAGCTTAGGATTAAAGCTAAATCTATGTATTAAATTTCCCCATTACTCGTGAATTTGACGCCTTAACTCGTGAATGTGTGCTTTTTACTCGTGAGTCTGACGCTTTTACTCGTGAATTTGCGCCTTTTACTCGTGAATTAAACCATTTTCATTCATGATGCGTTTACGCTGCATGAAAGTTAGCTTCCGATCTTGGCTTTACTTCTACCTCCAATGATCGGGAATGTTTAATGTGAGCGGTAATTTTGTCTTCGTATCACCTTTAGCCGAGTTAATCTGTGCTTGTGTGATGAAGAAACTCCCGGTGAGATCGGCACCGCTTAAATCAGCGTCCCTAAAGTCTGCACCGATAAGATCCGTCACTCTCATGTCAGCTTCTCTGAGGTCGGATGCGATAAGTAAAGCTCCTCTTAAGTTCGCTCCCCTAAGGTCAGCACCTCTCAACTTTGCACCGATAAGGTCACTTCCCCTCCCTATTTTGTTCTGTTTTTTCTGATTTTTATTTTTATTAAATGATACCTTTGCACGTACGAGTTCACTTGTGCGCAGAAGTAAATCATTAACGATCGCTCTATGAGCTGGTACATTCAGGTCCATGATGGACTTTGGACTTTGCTTAGTGAGATATTCCGTTTCTTCAAAAGCAGCCTGCAAATCTTGATAAAGAGGTTTCGCATCTTCTAAATTCAGTGCTTCATTTAAGTAACAAAGCATTTCATGAAGTTGTTGCATAATAGGAAACACATCGAACATTTCCTTTGCTGACGCTGGGTTGTCTCTCCAATCGTTTCCATCATATGTGAGTTGAGATACCTTTTGACCGGCACCGAAGCATTCATATACCGTGCAGCCCCTAAATCCCTTTGCTCTGAGATTTTCATGGATGCCGCAACGATAATCCGATTGCAGGTTTGAACATGGTGTACCTCCATTTTTATCAAATGAAAAATCTGCTGATTTTGCATAAGGCAAAGCTACACAGCACAAACCAAAACAATTCTCACAGTCTGCACGTAAATGATTAAGAATACTATCGTTATTCGTTAATTGATTAAACAATACTTACACTTCCTTCTATTAAATAAAACCAATCGTTTCATACTAGTAGATTTTTTTGTTTTCTTCTATAGAATTTAGTTCTTCCCATTCTTCAATTGAAAGTTTTTCAGTCATATGCTTATATGCATCAGGGACTTCTACCGAACACATGAGTTCGAGACTATTTCCATCCGGGTCATTGAAATAGACGGAAGCGTTTCCTTGGTTCGGCCGAACAAAAGGTTCAATCGATGTCCTTTTTCCAAAAGGGACCACTTCAATTTTTAGGGATTGGAGCCAAGTTAATGCATTTTTCATATTTTCATAAGATACCCGAAATGCGATATGCCTTATTGAAGGGTGGTATGGAGTTTGATATTCTTTCCCTTCCCATAATCCGACCCAGCTTTTGTTTTCTTCTATCCAAAAGAAGGCAGTATCTTCATCCCTCCAAGCTAGTTTCAAGCCTATTTTCTTATAAAAAACCATAGAGATGGCCAGGTTCTTGACGGGTAGATGGGCTTCATATAAACCTTCTATCATATTATATTATCCTTTCTCCTTTTAAGTAATGAAATCTTTTGCCGCGAAAATATCTTGAGATTATTTCTTCATCTCTTAAATCCTTTTCACTTTATGCGGTCTATTAATAGAAGAAAATGGATTTAAAGGTTCCTACTATAATGGTAGAACATTAGCTTTTGACCCGAATCCGCACTAATTTCCTCATTAATCGAAATCCGTTCAAAACCGTTTTTCACTAAAACCTTTTGGGAGGCAATATTGTCGCTTGTCGTTTTGGCTTGTATTTGAGTCACATTCAATTCCGGCGCCAGATTAACCAAAAGCCTTAAAGCTTCATTCGCTATCCCCTTTTGCGTAAACTTTTCACCGATTCTGTAACCGACATGAGCCGTACCATTAATGGGATCGATATCCACAAGGTTAATCCTGCCCACGATTATGCCTGAACCATCCTTAATTAAATAAAAAGAGGAGATGGCATCTTCTTGTTCTTTTAATAATTCCTTATGCCTGATCTCAAACGTTCCAAAACTATAATAATCATCTCCCCGGCCTGGCACCGTTTGCTCGAAAAACCTTCTATTATTGCATTCAAATGCAAATAACGCTTGTGCATCCTGTTCATTTAGCATGTGAATGTATATATCCATCATTCCTTCATCCTCTCAAAAAATGCTAAGTATATGCGACCTGATATATCATTCAAGAAAACCAAGGGATTATCCTCCCTGTTAAATGTATATAATGGAAGATTTGTACCTAGTTTGTTCCAGCCTCCTCTTTATTGTTCCCTCTAACCCAGTTCGTGAATAGAGATATATACATGAATTACTTGAAAAGTCAAAAATAAATTATTTTCTTCTGGTAAAAAATCAACGGATGATGTATCATAGTCTTCAGATATTTATTATTCTTATTTGGTTAATCGGAATTAGGAGGAATATATATGATTGGTTATGTGTTTTTAAATCTTGCCATAATGCTCGTTCTTTTAGGCGTTTTATTTTACATGAATAAGAAGCATGTTTCCTTTACAAAAAGGGTCTTTACTGGACTTGGTTTAGGGATCGTATTCGGACTTCTTTTGCAGTATTTCTATGAACCTCAGTCAGAAGCGATCGTTAAATCGGTCGATTGGTTTAACATTGTAGGTTCCGGCTATGTCAAGTTCCTGCAAATGATCGTCATGCCGCTTGTCTTCATTTCGATCTTATCAGCATTCACAAGATTGAAACTGACTAGCAATATTGGAAAGATCAGTGTCCTGATCATCGGAATCCTGCTTGGAACGACTGCGATTGCAGCAGCTGTCGGGATCACCTCGGCAACTGTATTCAATTTGGAGGCCGTTCAAATTGAGCAAGGGGAAGCGGAGTTAAGCCGCGGGGATCAAATATCGGAAACATACGGTACGATTCAGGATAAAACGATGCCGCAGCAAATCCTTGAATTGATTCCATCCAACCCGTTCCTTGATTTAACGGGAGCACGTCCGACATCAACGATTTCCGTTGTAATTTTTGCTGCATTTCTTGGGATTGCCTATTTAGGAGTCAAACGGAAGCAGCCTGAACATGCTGAATTTTTTGCTAAAATAGTAGATACATTGCACAGCATCATCATGCGTGTCGTAACATTGATCCTTCGTTTAACACCTTACGGGATCTTGGCGATCATGACGAAGACGGTAGCTACGAGTGATTTGGATGCCATCCTGAAATTGGGGAAATTCGTGGGAGCCTCTTATGTCGCCCTGATTGTCATGTTCCTCATCCATTTGCTATTGCTGATGCTTGCAGGATTGAACCCAATCGTATATTTAAGAAAAGCGTTCCCGGTATTATCGTTTGCCTTCACTTCAAGAACAAGTGCAGGAGCTCTTCCATTGAACATCCAAACACAGAAACAACTAGGGGTGTCGGAAGGTATTGCCAACTTTGCCGGATCCTTCGGCTTGTCGATCGGTCAAAACGGCTGTGCCGGAATCTATCCGGCCATGTTAGCGGTCATGATTGCTCCAACGGTTGGAATCAACCCACTGGAGCCTTCATTTATCGCCATGTTGATTGCCATCGTGGCCATTAGCTCTTTCGGGGTTGCAGGTGTAGGCGGAGGAGCAACATTCGCTGCCATCCTGGTATTATCCGCAATGAACTTGCCAATCGCCTTGGCCGGATTGTTGATTTCCGTCGAGCCATTGATCGATATGGGAAGAACGGCTGTGAATGTCAGCGGAAGCATGACTTCCGGTATTCTTACTAGTAAAATAACAGGCGACCTAGATAAGGAACAGTTCAGCGAAGAATCGTCTTTGAAAATTGAAGCTGAAATGTAAAAGAAAAAAGCATCGGACTTCCTGTATGGGAGGTTCGATGCTTTTTTTTATGTCGGTATCAAATTTATGTTAGCAGACACCCCCCAAACGGGGTATTGATCTCCATGCTTCATTTTAAGCACCGATGTAATTCATTTTAAATAAGTACATGCCAGATATTTTCTTGTTTCTTATATCTTCCCTTTATTTCTCCAACATCATCAATTGTAAGCGAATCAATGTTTTCAATGGGTGCTTTCCCTAATATCAGGTGTAATTTATTTATGTTTTTAATTCCATTGCCAACATGGGCAATAACAGGTTGTTGAATAAGAAAATCTTGGTTGTTCATTCTTACATTTATAAAGCTCTTATGTAAAAGTTTATCTTCTAATAGGATGATATTCATCGGGTCAAAGGATTCAGCAGTTATTTCCCCTTCAATATATAGATGAATTCCTGCTTGTTCATTAAACTCTTCAAATGCTTTTATTCTCTTTTCTATGGCAAAATTAACGACTTCCTCTGTTTCAGAACTTATCTTCACATCAGCTATTGAATCTTCCATATAGTCACCGGTATGCTGTTTTAATAGGTCATATAATGTTTCTTCTCTATCAAAAAAACTTTCCATCCAGCCTGGTGAAAGCTCCTCAAGTAACAAACACATAAACAAACCGGAACTATAACAACTACTTCTAATACTAGAAGTAGATTCATATTTGTTTATTAGTTGTTGTGCATACTTTTTTAAAACTGAATGGTAATCAAGCGGGCCTTTTTCGGAGTAAGCCCTTAATTCGACATACCACGCAGGTCCCTCAATGGTTTCAATCAATTTTTCATATGTTAGGTACTCTTCAACCTTAGCTGCTCTTTTTTCCCTTAGTGCAATGAAAGCATTAAGACATTGTTTCTTCTTAATTATGTTATTTTCCAACAACGCATGATAAAGATTTGTTCTTTCCTGATTTCGCAATTCCACATTTTCTTTTGACAACGGATATGTGATTCCCATCATTTCATCAGGAAACCGTTTTTCATCTTTAATATACTGATAGCCGTGAAATAATTCGTGAACCACTATTGAATACAAATCTTCATAATCCTCATACGAATCCATATTAACAATTGCAGTGGGATATTCTTCATACAAAATAATTGTGTCGCCAGTAAAATGTACATCCCACTTTAAAGTATGATATGCACAATGTGGATTGTTACTGAATTTGGGATGATTGAATAGATAAACATTTCTCTTATCATATAATGCATAAGCAACAAGTTCAAAACCCGACCAATAATTTTCCAACTTCGCTTTAACCAAGTCTTCAGCAATTCGATTAAGATGATGTGGCATTCTTTTCCTCCCGCCATTGTTTCAATTCGACTAAAAAAATAATATCATATATAATTTAACATAAATATCCAAATTTTTAATACACAAAAAACCACTGTAACTTATCAGCTCATGGGAGCTAATATTCTTACAGTGGCTTAACTGTGATTCATTTTTTAATTTGCCTTGCTGCGTAATGATTGGCCTGATAAGCCGATAGGGCTTGGAACATATACTGGACAGCTGCATATACCCCACATGCAAGAAGTATCCCTGCTAGTACATCCAATACAGCATGCTGTTTCGTAAATAGTGTGGAAAGGATAATCAGAGTTCCGAATGCAGTGACACTTGCATACTCCCATTTGTGCTGTTCTTTCCGCTTATGGGCGACGATCATCATGATGAATGTAGTCAGTACATGAATGCTGGGAAGACAGTTGACAGGTTGATCATGACTATAGACGATTCTCATTAAATGGGCAAAGATATCGTTGCCCACCACTTCTGGACGCGGGACTGTCGATTGCCAAAGGCAATATACAAGAAAACAGAGTAGTTTCCCCGATACCAAACTGCCTAATCCTACGAAATAGTGCTTTCGGTCAACAAAACAGTAGTAAATCAGCAATCCATAAATATACGGATACCAAAGTAAATAAGGAACGACAAATTCTTTAATAAAGGGAATCTCCCTATCTATTATAGTCGTAACATCGACAGCATGACCTGAAGATTGATTGATGATTGAATAGATGGAACTAGTAATCACCAAAAGTAATAAATAATATAACGGGTGAAAGGATAGTATGGAATTGTTTTTCATAGCTCGCTCCGGCTTTCAATATATTGGTTTTTTTCCAAAGATTATTATACAACATTTTTCACTAGATTAACTCTTTAATTGCTAAAGTTAATGATTCCCATGAACTAGTAAAATGGATATCTCTTACTTTTCACCAGACCAATAATACATAACGAAAGCCATGGCATGCTACCATGGCTTGAAACTGAAACTTCTATGCGAGAAGGCAAAAGCGATACCCACGCTTTCTCTAGATTTTGTTATGGCGTTTTTTCCATACAAACGTCAATGATATGAAGATGTAGATGCAAAGTGTAATGATCGTAACGATTATGGATGTCGTGAAAATGATTCCGATCAGGATCGTTATTAAAGCGATGATCGCAGCCCAAGTCGTATACGGGAACCATTTTACCGAATAGGCACTTGTTTTTTGGGACTGTTGTTTACGTGATTTCAAATGGGCGAAAGCTATGATCAACCAGATGAATAATACGGTATATCCCAGCGAACCCATTAGGAAATCGAAGGTCTTGCTTCCAGCAAATAAGGAAATCAGTACACCGCCATATAAAGCGGAAGTACACATTAATATTGCGGGAACAGGTACTTTCTTCTTGGATAAACGGGAAAAGATTTTCGGAATGCGACCATCCACGGCTTGTGTATACAGAACGCGGGATGAACCATACAACCCGGAGTTCATCGATGAAATGATCGCTAATAGAACAACGGCGTTCATAATATGGTCGGCACCAGGAATCCCAATCATTTGAAAGACCATTACAAACGGACTTTCCTGCACCCCGTTTACTTCGTTCCAAGGAATTAAGCTAACGATGATGAAAAAAGGAATGATATAGAAAGAAATGATCCTGATCAATGTACTGCGAACGGCTTTTGGAACCACTTTTTCAGGATTTTTCGTTTCAGCTAATGTGACCCCGATGATTTCCGTACCGCCATATGAATAGATTACCACCAGCATCGCCGTGATCAAACCTGTCGATCCATTCGGAAAGAAACCGCCATGCTCAGTCAAGTTAGAAAAACCGACGGCTGTATGATCACCAAAAGTAACGAGCAGCAACAATAATCCAGCCATGATGAACACAATGATGACGGTTATTTTAATTAAAGCAAGCCAGTACTCCGTTTCAGCAAAAACCTTAACCGACAGCAAGTTAACCGCAGTAACTAAAACCGAAACAGCTAATGCCAGTATCCAGATTGGATATCCCGGCAGCCAATATTGAAGGAAAATCGCCGCAACCACTGATTCGGCCGCGATATTCAATACCCACATTTTCCAATAGATCCAATCCAGGAAATAGGCAGGATACTTTCCTAAAATCGATTGGACCAAATCCCTGAATGTTCGTGCACCGCTATTGCGGACCGCCATTTCAGCTAAACCTTGCATGATGAATAATAGGATGATGCCCCCTATCAAGTACGCAATGATTACGGAAGGGCCTGCCATATCAATGGCTGAACTGCTTCCTTTAAATAAACCTGCCCCGATGGCACCGCCTAATGCCATCATCGTAATATGCCTTGAAGTCATTGTCCTCTGTAAATTCCGTTTGTCCGTCTCCATATCCTTACCTCCCAAAAATCAAAAAAAGCATATCGTCTCTTCCTTCATAATCAAATGAAGAAAGAGACGATATGCCTTAAGCTTACCGCGGTACCACTCTTATTGGCTCTTTTCTAGAACCCTGCTTTAAAAACCTTGTAACGAAGGTCAATCGTTAAAACAAAAGAATGGATAATTCCTATCTTTCGCTTTACCACTCCCAGGCAAGTTCAAAGTATCATTGGACTGCGTTGCACCAACCCGCAGCTCTCTTTACCGAATAATGTGCTTTTACTACTCCTGATCATTGCGTTTCAAAAATTAAATTATATCTGAATATTTTTAATAATATCCAATACTATACGGACTCGAAGTAAATTTGTCAATAACTTTCTTAGGATAATATTTCAAAAGAAACAATCATCGGAAATCGTGTTGAGCCAGCCATATGTAATCCGTAAAATACTATTTAAGATAAAGTTGATGCAAGTGCTTTACCCATATCTGTAATTAGGTTCAATAAGAAATGAATCATACGGTCTCCTTCCCCATCAAAGCAAAACCGTGGCTTTTTCATCATTAACCCCCGCTGGAATAACCAACAATTAACACAAGCCCAGGCTCTCCTTAACTTTTAAAACTCCATCCCTAACCATGATGCAGCCACCATCAGGACACCAACGACAATCACAATAACCGGTCCTACAACAATTAATCCAAATAGCAATGAGACTACTGCATCCATGAAGGTTCGAAAGAGTCCTGCTTTTCCCCTTTTATTCTGCTGCGTTAATAAGTCTTCAAGATGACCTACTTTTTGCTTCAGTTCCTGCAACTCCTGAATCACTTTTGTGTCTTGATCCATTAAATATCACCCCCTCTAATTAACAATAAGCGTTAATCCTATCATTAACATCCATTTTTAAAAAGTGAAATTTAACCTCGAAACCAACTCTATCATTCTATTTTCATCCATAAAAATTAAAACTATTTTTTCAAATTCTGTCATAAATGATACAATAACAAGGTTGAAATCAATCTATAGAACACGTGAGGTATCATATTTTTTATGAAAGCAATACGATTATTAAAGGGTTTTAACTTTTTATATTTTGGACTGCTTGCCATTTTCATTCCGTTTCTCCCAGTCTATCTGGCTGATCAAGGTTTGCGTCCAGCCCAAATCGGGTTCATCATCGGTACAGGAGGTTTTGTCACCCTCATCACCCAGCCTTTATGGGGAATGATCAGCGACAAAACAAGGACGATACGAAAAGTTCTGTTGTTACTCATCTTTTTCTCGAGCGTAATCGGTTATTTCCTCTATGATTCAAGCAGTTATCTTCAGCTCATCCTGTTTGCCATGCTGCTATATTTCTTTCTGATGCCGATCGATCCCCTGACGGAAAGCCTTAACTTTACGATGGCAGAGAAATCCGGGATCAGTTATGGTTCCATCCGGACATATGGTGCATTGGGTTATGCGGTCATATCGCTGATCACCGGCTATGTTATGTCATATTTCGGAGCGAACAGCCTGGCCTTTCTTTTTGCGGGCATAGGATTGATCAGTTTCATTATCAGCTGGATGATGCCTGATGCACCCGTTTCGGGAAAACCAGTCACCTTAAGCAGCCTGAAGCATTTTTTCAGCAATAAAGAGACGCTTCTCTTTCTGTTATTAGTCTTTATCTGTGCTGTTCCAGCAAGGATGAACGATACTTTCCTTGGAGTGTATATCCGGGAACTTGGAGGAAGTGCCAAGCTTGTAGGCTTGACCTGGTTCTTAGCGGCCGGAAGTGAAATCATTGTGTTCGCACTAAGCTTTTGGTGGCTTCGCAAGGGTAAGGAAATCATCATCATTTCGTTTGCAGCAGCGTTTTTCTTTATCCGTTATTTCATCTCTGCGTGGATTACCGATCCACAACTATTAGCTTATTTGCAAGTCATGCAGATATTGACTTTCCCGATTTTCTACTCGGCGGCCATCCAATATCTGTATCGGATCGTTCCGGTGGAATGGCGTGCCACAGGCCAGACCGTACTGGCGCTGCTATTCTTCGGGGTTTCGGGAATCATTGCTTCTTATATAGGCGGAGCCATATATGGGGCTTACGGCGGCAAGACCCTTTACCTGTTCATCTCCTCCATCTCCTTTATAGGAATGGTATTTGCCCTGGTTCTTTATCGGATTTACGGCAAGAGGCTCGATACCGCAGAGGAAGCCGTATAATCAAAAAAATCGTATAAAAAAGAGCATGTTTTGATCAAAACATGCTCTTTTTGCATTCCGTTAGCGAAATAAAGGGGCAACCGTTAACATTAGCACAGAGAAGCAAAGCAGTATAGTAGTTGTCCTGTTTGAGAGTTTTACTTGTCCACCATTTTTATAGAACCCTGAAAATTGAAGCCGGTTTTTATAGAGTACATAAAGTAATGGGAAAATTGCCATACCAACAATCCATCCGCCTGCGGTATTCTCTACGGTTATACCAAAAATCGCATAGATTGAATTAATGATGAACCCCATTATCATTCCAATAACGAAAATAATGGTGATTATACGGAATAATTCTAAGATAACTCTTAACATCATTTCACCTGCCTTTTTCCCGTTATCCATAAAAAAAAGGCTGCAATCAGCAACCTTGAATGAACTTTACAGGATGGGATATTTACCTAAATATAGCAAACTTTCCTCTATTGGTAAATAGACGCTCTTTACTGCTCTTCTTGAACGAGCGAATGTTTAAATGCGTAAATCACTGCTTGCGTGCGGTCCTGTACGGCAAGCTTACTTAATATATTGCTGACATGCACTTTGGCTGTTTTCAGGGCTATGTATAGTTCATCCGCAATTTCCTGATTCGTTTTCCCTTGTGTCATCAGCAGCAAAATTTCCATTTCTCGGTTTGTCAATTGATCATGAGGCTGGGTAATCTTTGGGCGACGTAACTTCTCCATCATTTTTCCCGTCACTTCAGGTTCAAGTACGCTTTGTCCCTGGAAAGTGGAACGGACGGCTCTCGCAATCTCGCTGGCCTTTGATGTTTTCAACATATAGCTCGTCGCTCCGGCTTCCAATGCCGGGTACACTTTTTCATCATCCAGGAAGCTTGTCACAATGATGATCTTTGCTTCAGGCCATTTTTCGATAATTCGTTTCGTCGCTTCTATGCCGTCCATTTCCGGCATCACTAAATCCATCAAAATGATATCCGGACGCAATTCCAATGCCAGTTCGACAGCTTTCAAGCCATTGTCCGCTTCCCCGATCACTTCGATATCCGGCTGTGCAGATAAATAAGCCGATACCCCTATCCTTACCATTTCATGGTCATCGACAAATAATACTTTAATCATCATGATCACCTCCAGCATTTAATAATGGGATTTTCACTTCAAGTTTCGTTCCTTTATTCGGAACGCTTACAAGTTGCATCGTCCCGCCTAATTCAACAGCCCGTTCATGCATGTTTTGCAGACCATATGATCCCGTTTTTGACTCCTCGACGTTAAAGCCGATGCCGTCATCCGTTATCCGTAAAATGATCAGCCCATCACGAACGATCAATAGCACTTCAAGCGAGCTCGCTTTTGCATGTCTCAGTGTATTGGAAATCGATTCTTGTAAAATCCGAAACAGATGGTCCTCAATCCCCTTATCCAGAGTGACGGGCTCCATCTTCCAATTTATATCCATCGTCACTTTTTGGGCCAATTCCAAAAGAAGCTCCTTCATTCCTTCATGTAAAGATTTTCCCTTTAATGCAACAGGCCTCAAGTGAAGCAATAACGCCCTCATCTCAAGCTGGGATTGATGGATCATTTCTTCCACTACCTTGAATTGTTTCATTTCCGTTTTTTCCATATCGGATTGTGACTCAGTGATGGCCGACATGAACATCGAAGCGGCAAACAATTGCTGGCTCACTGAATCATGCAGTTCCCGCGCCAAACGGTTTCGTTCCTGGGAAACGATTTCCTGAATCTGTTTCTCCTGATCAATGGCCTTTTCATTCGCCATTTTTTGTGATAATTTTGTCTGTTCATTGATTTGCTTATGGATTAGATGCATCCTTTCCACCATTTTAGCCATCTCTTGGACCGGATACGTCTCCTGTTGCGAAGGTAAGCGGCCCTGTTCAAGTAAGTACAGCCCTTCATCCACCCTTTCCAGCTGCCTCTTCCAAAACATTCCCGAAACGACTCCATAAATCAGCCCTACCGTCATGACCAGACTTGGCAGGAATATGACGAAGGGTAAGCCCATGACCACTTTCTCCCACAATAAGCTCCAGTCGGATAAAGGAAAGATGAAGAAAACCGCCGCCGGCAAGGCAAGGGAAAGAACGAAAGCAACACCAAGGGCAGTCAATATCTGCCGTGTCAGTATACTCATATCCGCTTCACCTCTAAATCCCCAACTAAGATTGAAGTGATGATATGAACCTTTTGATCCGTTTCATTGAACCCTTCCGTTTGGTAGGAATAAATTTGATTAAAGACCCTGGATTCAGGCTTATTTTCAAAAATCCTCGCTCTGCCTGCAATGACAGAATGATGGACCCTGATTTCGATGCCATATGGTACGAGAACAGTGATATTGCCAATGATATTCCTGATGGAAATGACAGCGTCGCCTTTCGGTAAAATCGTTTTGCTTAAATCGATAACCGTATCACCGACCCCGCCCTGAACATTCACGGAATTCCATTCATATACTTGCTCGGCCGTCTGTTGATGACCGAAAAACTTATTTTTAAAAAGGTACTCGGTTTTCAGCAATTGTTCCTTATTGATCTTTTCTTCGTCCGAATCATCATTGATTAAAATGGGACTGACCCAATCAGGATTCTTTTTAGACTGATAATATAAAAACAAAAGATAAATGAGGATCGCCATTAGGAAAAATTTAAAGACGAACATATTCAAGACATTGATGATAAGCGAAATCAACCCTATAAAAAATAGGATTTTCCCGATTGTCCGTTTTGTGAATTTCCTGCCTAAATAGATGCATCCTATTGAAAAAGCGAAGGAAAAAAGGAGACCTCCACCCTTAAATGCAATCTCTAAAAAAATCAGGACGACTCCGATGAGAAGTATCCATCCCATATAGTCCGTCTTCATCTTGTTCAACATCGGTTCGCCTCCCCTTTATATGATCACGATATTCTTAAAAGGCACAGGAACCCGTGCCTTTTAAGAATACCATGAAATTATCATGTTCTGACAGCCCGTTTTCCCCCGCCCTCCATTCCAAAAGGTCAGGGGATAACAGCGATGCCTAAAAAAAACTTTACGCTTCTTTCTGTTCCAATTCTTTTTCAAGCTGGACAATCCTGGCATCGATCGTATGCCGATTATAATCAGTATGGACCTGGTGCTCGATGCGATCGATATAATGCTCCATTTCTTCAAACATCGCTACCGGTTTGGCTTCGGATCTGCCCCCATCCAAAACCCGATTGATCCGGTTGTTTGCCCGGGCAATATTTTCCCTGCCCATCAGCTCCAGACGCTTTAGATGCATATCCTTCAGCTTATGCTTCATTTCTTCATATTTCCGCTCCAGTTCAGCCAACTGAACCTCTGCACTTTTATGCGCCTCCTTCAAACTTAGCGCTCGCTCTTCATAGTGCAGGCTTTCCTTTACAGCAAACTCCATTAAATCCGTTTCTCCCGACTGCTTGGCAATCTCAGCCTGATGCTTACGTTTTTCAGCCAGATTTTGCGCTTGATTATATTCACGCGTAAACTCTTCTTTCAAAAGATATTGACGTTCAAGCAGCTTACCGACCTTTTCCGCCTCCTGCTCACATTGACGCAAATATTGATTTAACATTCCAATTGGATTTTTTTGCTCCTTTTTATCCAACAAGTCGTGAAAATCCGCTGAAATCGTTTGTTTCATTCTTGAAAATAAATTACCCATTCCAATTACATCCCTTCTATTAGTTCTTATTCAACTCTTTCCACTCTCTTTCAAAATTTGAGAATGGGTCATTTTCTTTCGATGATGCACTTTCATCATTTTCATTCCATTTTTTATAGACTAGGTAAAGAACATAAGCTGCCACCAATCCCAATATTGCCGGGATATGGGAAATAGAAATGATCAGCACGATAATGGAGACGGACCCCCATGCAATCTTGGCCCCTGTCGATTCGGACTTCATGAACTGCTTGAATCCAAAGTATAGGATCGCCAAGCAAATCGCCAGACTGATCAATGGACCAACATTCGCCAGTAAAAAAAATAAGGCGATCAGTCCTACAATAAATAAACCAAATTTCTTCATTGTTTTCGTCCTCCTTTCCTTGTTTATATCTTATCTACTTTTACAACTTCGTATAATGAGCCTTAGCTATATTTTCTAGTAAGACTTAAGGCGTAGACGCTGTAAGTCCCACGCTAATGAGGGCGTTTTGATCATGTGTTTGAGTGCTTTACTCGTGAGTTTTGGCGTTTAATCGTGAATTCTGCCGGCTTACTCGTGAGTTTGGGCGGTTTACTCGTGAATTCCGCGCCTTTACTCGTGAATTTGGCGTTTACTCGTGAATTCTGCCGGTTTACTCGTGAGTTTGGTCGAATTACTCGTGAATTCCGCGCCTTTACTCGTGAGTTTTGGCGTTTAATCGTGAATTCTGCGCCTTTACTCGTGAATTCTGCCGGTTTAATCGTGAATTCTGCGCCTTTACTCGTGAGTTTGGTCGGTTTACTCGTGAATTCCGCCGGTTTACTCGTGAATTCTGCCGGTTTACTCGTGAATTCCGCCGGTTTAATCGTGAGTTTGGCGTTTACTCGTGGGTTCTGCTGGTTTACTCGTGAATTTTTCGGTTTTACTCGTGAGTTTGGCGTTTACTCGTGAATTCTGCTGGTTTACTCGTGAATTCTGCCCCTTTACTCGTGAGTTTGGGTGGTTTATTCGTGAATTCTGCGCCTTTACTCGTGAGTTTGGTCGGTTTACTCGTGAATTCCGCCGGTTTACTCGTGAATTTAGTGTTTTTGTGATGAATGCTTAATGCTGTAAAGCCTTGAATATAAAAAAATCTTCCGATATAACCGGAAGATTGGTGAATTGCTATTATCATTACAAATACAAGCCTTCGACGTAAACTGAGGTGATGGTTTGAGCAATTTCTTCGACAGAACTTTGATGTTCGTTTCGGACAATTTCCCATAGATACATTTCATTTGTGAAAAACCACCCTCTTGCCACTAGCTCATGGTTTAGTTCAGCTCTTGCCAGCCCATTTTGCTGTGCATAGTCGACGTCCTTTGAAATTCGCTGAATGAACTTCATGCGGATCGCTTTCCATTTATCTGAAATAATGGTTGAGATCCCAATGGCCTGTTCGAAAACTTGCATCATATTGCGTTCAGCTTCTGCCATTTTCAAAAAAGCATTAGCTTGTCTGTTTATGATATGTTTTGCTTCGTCTTTTGATTTTGGAAAGAAAGAGGTCTCGGCAATTTCATAAAATTGCTCCATTACATTTTCCATTAATACAATTAACAGATCCTCTTTTCCTTTAAAATGAACATAGGCCGTTCCGTATCCAATGTTTGCCCTTTTGATCATTTGGGAAATAAGCGCAGCTTGATAACCTTCTTCAAGAAATGTTTCCTTTGCAGCTTCTAATAACTTTTGCCGTGTCATGATCGAGCGTAAATGCCGTTTATCCCCTACTTTGCCATTCTCCATGCTTATTCCTCCCCTTATCTTCTAGCATAAAGGATTTCCATAAAATAAAAAACATTTGTTGGAAAGTTCGGTTTAATGTTTATAATTTTCTGAATTAACTTATTGACATGATGTCATATTCTTTGGTACGATTCTCCTAGAATTATTTAGAATACTAATATAGGAGGATGATTATGGTTTCTGAATACACATTGGATCACGCTAAACAAATGGATGAGAAAGATACACTTAAAGGTTTTCGAGAAGAGTTTTATTTAAAGCCGGATTCCATCTATATGGATGGAAATTCATTGGGGCTTCTTTCGAAGAGGGCTGAACGTACTCTTTTGGAATCTTTGGAAGATTGGAAGGAACATGGGATTGATGGATGGACGCAAGGGAATCACCCATGGTTTTTCATGGCTGAGAAATTGGGTGCGAAGATGGCCCCATTGGTCGGAGCTTCTCCCGAGGAAGTTATCGTAACCGGCTCCACAACTGTAAATCTGCATCAGCTTGTTGCCACTTTTTATAAACCTGAAGGTACGCGCACAAAAATTTTAGCAGATGAATTAACCTTTCCGACTGATATTTATGCTCTTCAAAGTCAACTGCGTACACATGGATACGATCCGGAAACCGATCTCATCCGCGTCAAAAGCTCGGATGGCAGATTTCTTGAAGAGGATGACATAATCGAAGCAATGACAGATGACATCGCATTGATCATCTTGCCAACAGTCCTGTATCGCAGCGGTCAAATATTGGATATGAAACGATTAACTGCTGAAGCTCATAAAAGAGGAATAGTAATCGGATTTGACGGATGTCATTCTATCGGTGCCATTCCGCATTCATTCAGCGAATGGGATGTGGATTTTGCTTATTGGTGCAATTATAAACATTTAAATGGCGGTCCTGGCGGTGTTGGCGGTTTATATGTAAATCGAAAACATTTTGGAACGATGCCTGGATTGGCTGGATGGTTCGGCTCCAAAAAAGATAAACAATTCGATATGGAACATACGTTAACACCAGCTGAATCAGCAGGCGCGTATCAAATCGGCACGCCGCATGTGTTAAGTTGCGCACCTTTGATTGGGTCTTTGGACATTTTTATTGAAGCGGGAATCGAGAATATTCGCGAAAAATCCCTGAAAATCAACCAATATTTAATGGATTTAGTCGAATCCGAATTGGCAGGCATGGGGTTTTTCATTGGAACTCCTAGAGAAGACATACGCCGCGGAGGCCATGTAAGCCTTGAGCATAAAGAAGCTGCACGGATATGCAAGGCATTGAAAGAGAACGGTGTCATTCCCGATTTCCGAGCACCTAACATCATTCGTCTCGCTCCGGTTGCACTATATACTTCCTACGCAGAAGTTTGGGAAGTTGTACAAATACTCAAGAAAATCATGTCAGAAAAACAATATGAAAAATTCAAGAATGAGCGTGAAGTGGTCGCATAACATGGGATTCCGCCAGATGGGGCTCATCCCTCAAATGGTTAGTTAATTAAGGCAGGATAAAATCTTTTTTGATAAAAAGGGGATGAACTATGGAGAACAAAAAAACTCAATTGAACTTTAAAGATGAGCCAGAAAAAGGATTAAAACGTGAGCTGGAAACAAATCAGCTTTCAATGATCGCAATGGGCTGTGCCATCGGGACAGGGCTATTCCTTGGCAGCGGGCTTGCCATTCAAGCGGCAGGGCCAAGTGTATTGCTCAGCTATGCACTCGGGGCGTTCATTGTTTTACTGTTGATGGGCTGTTTAGCCGAAATGACGGTTGCCCATCCCACTTCAGGATCTTTTGGGGCCATTGCTGAAAAGTACATGACTCCGATGGCTGGCTATCTTGTCCGCTATTCTTATTGGATTGCCAATGTTTTGGCTGTTGGGGTTGAGGTAAGTGCAGTCAGCGTGTATATGAAGTATTGGTTTCCGACCGTGCCGGGAATCGTATGGATTTTGGTGTTTGCAGGTGCCCTGATTTATGTAAATGCTACTAGCGTGAATACATTCGCTACATTTGAGTATTGGTTCTCCTTCATTAAAATTAGTGCCATTGTTGGTTTTATCCTTCTTGGATCCTATGTACTATTCGGTTCTTCCGATCAGCCGCATATAGGACCTGAGAACTTTGTAAATGAAGGCGGTTTTTTCCCATTTGGCGGGTGGGGAATGTGGGTAGCCGTATTTATTTCTTTATTCAGCTTTCTTGGAACTGAAATGATAGCGGTTACATCAGGAGAAGCAAAAGATCCGGATGCAGCTGTTCCAAAAGCCTTAAAAGCGACCGTGTTCCGTTTATCCACCTTCTATGTGTTGACAATCGGCATCATGTTGATGATCGTTCCGTGGAAAACGGCTGGGATCGAGGAAAGTCCATTCGTCAAAGTAATGGAAATCTTGAACATTCCTGGTGCATCCGGGATCATGAACTTTATTATTTTAACGGCTGCAGTATCTGCCATGAATGCCCAGCTCTATGCTTCAACACGTATGATGTTTTCATTGGCTCGCGGAAAACATGCACCTAGCTTTTTAGGAAAGCTAAACAAAAGGGGCGTTCCGGGAAAAGCACTTGCTGTCTCTACAACTGGGATTTTCATTGCGGCAGGCGTTCATGCGTTACTTCCTGGTTCATCCTATGCATTCATGATGGGGATCTCCATGTTCGGTGCCATGTTCACATGGCTCATGATCTTCATTTCCCATTTGTTTTTCAGGGTTAAATGGGAGAAAACCGGCGGACGCAAATTACCGGTAAGGATGATCGGTTTTCCATATTTAACGATACTGGGAGCCGTTCTTCTATTCAGCTTAATGATTACAACATGGTTTACAGATTTCAAGATTATGCTTCAATTCGGGATACCTTGGTTACTATTTTTAACTGTTGCTTATTTTGTTTCAAAAAGAAGAAATATTAACCATAATGTAATGGAAGAATCCCTGGAAAAGAAGATAGAATAGAATGACGGAATAAATAGTTTTTCATATGGAAAAGTGAGGAGATTGCGGAATGAAGAATATGGATAACAATGAACAAACAATAACTGGTTTAGAGAAAGAAATTCAAACCGATTTTCAAAAATCGATGTCTTACGGAGATTATCTCCACCTTGATAAGATTTTAACTAGTCAACATAGGTGTTCCGATCATCATGATGAAATGCTATTCATCATTATCCATCAAGCGAGTGAGCTATGGATGAAGCTCATTTTACATGAGTTGACAGCAGCAACTGAGTCCATCCGCCAAAACAAGTTGGAACCTTCGTTTAAAATGCTGTCGCGCGTTTCGAGGATCCAGCAGCAATTGATCCAGTCATGGAATGTCCTTTCAACTTTGACGCCGGCAGAATACATGGAGTTCAGGGATAAACTGGGACAATCTTCCGGATTCCAATCTTATCAGAATCGTTTGATTGAATTTGCATTAGGAAACAAAAATGTCCATACGCTATCAGTCTATCAGCACCAAACGGATTTATACGAGCAAATGCAGCAGGCCCTTCATGAGCCAAGTATTTATGACGCGGCGATCAATGCACTTGTGGCGCGCGGATTACCTATTGATCAAGAAGCCATCAGCAGGGATTGGTCGCAAAGATATGAACCAAATGCCAGTGTAGAAGAGGCGTGGCTGACAGTTTACCGCGATGTTGAGCAATATTGGGACTTATATGAGCTGGGCGAGAAGTTAGTGGACATCGGCCATCAACAGCAATTATGGCGTTTTAATCATATGACCACGGTGGAAAGAATTATTGGTAATAAACAAGGTACTGGCGGATCATCAGGTGTAACGTATTTAAAAAGAGCACTGGATCAACACTTTTTCCCAGAACTATGGAGCCTAAGAACGAAGCTATAAGATATTCAAAAAACAGCCAGAAGAGATGGAGGTAAGGTGCATGGGGACATGGATTGATATTTCACAACGTCTGGATGAAAACGTTGCAGTTTGGCCTGGAGATACACCTTTCTTATACAAAGTCAATTGGAGTAAAGAAGAAAGTGGATCTGTCAATGTAGGTCAAATCAATATGAGTATCCACACCGGTACCCATATTGATGCTCCATTTCATTTTGATGACGATGGAAAAAGAGTAATTGATTTGGATCTCGACTTATATATGGGAAGTGCCCGAGTTATCCATTTACCTAACAAGACAAGCATCGGTGTCAATGAATTATCCAGTATAGACCTGCAAGGCGTTACCCGTCTGTTAATTCGGACGGATGCATGGAAGAATCGGAGTGTGTTTCCACAAACGATTCCTCATATCCAACCAGAATTAGCGGCATATCTTTCAGAACACGGCGTTCGTCTTATTGGTCTTGATTTACCATCAGTAGATCCATTGGATAGTAAAGAACTGTCTGCACATCATGAACTTGCCGGTCATGGAATTCACATTTTGGAAGGTCTTGTACTAGACGGTATAGGACCGGGTAATTATGAGTTGGCCGCCCTCCCTCTTCCATTAGTTGAAGCAGATGGAAGTCCGGTACGTGCTGTGTTGAAAAAGTTACCCTAACATATAACAGTAAAAAACGAGCCAGATCAAAAAATGATTTGGCTTGTTTTTTTATTGCCTCCTTTCTATTGAGGTAATCATTAACTATCAAATTTTTTCCCTAAACCAAGTACATCTATGTTATAATTTTCAGAATTCATCACCAAGAGTGGAGGTCCGAATATGGAAAACTTTTATTTCTTCATCATCATGTGTATCCTTCTCATCATCTTACCTGGTCCAGATACAGCAATAGCCACAAAGAACACCGTTACCGTGGGAACGTCGGGAGGTTTTAAAACGATGTTCGGCACATGTTGTGCCCTGCTTATTCATACATCAGCTGCCGTGTTCGGACTTTCAGCAATCATTGTGAAATCCGCTTTACTATTTTCCATCTTCAAATATGTCGGTGCCGTTTACTTGGTATATATAGGCTTCAAGACCCTATGGGGATTAAGGAATAAGCAAGTGGCCGCAGCGGCTGAAACGTCCGTCAAAAGTAAGTACGAAAACCAGTCTTGCTTTAAACAAGGGTTCCTTACCAACCTGCTGAATCCTAAAGTGGCCGTTTTCTTTTTAACGTTCCTGCCTCAGTTCGTGAATCCGGGAAATGATACGTTTTTACCGTTCCTGATCATGGGCATAACGTATACCGTGTTAACTGCGTTGTGGTTTGTATTTTATATTTATCTGTTGAACCAGATCAGTGCTTTTATGAAAAAGCCTAGAACCCAAGCGATTTTCGAGGGTATAACCGGTACGGTCTTGATTGGTTTCGGGATTAAGCTAGCTCTGGAAAAAGCTCATAATTAATTTGAACTGCACCCTAATCGTTAGACAACTTCTAACAATTGGAGGTGCAGTTTTTTTATATTTTGGTTCTGATACAGGTGTAGCGATTTAAGTACTAGCTGAGTTATGATACAATAAAAAAACCATAATTTGGTTTTTTATACAAGGAGAAAATGACATGCCAACTATTGAAGTTAGGAAAACAAAGAATATCGGTTTAGGTTCACTTTCTTTTGCGCTATGTTTAATCGGAATATTGTTTACCATTCAATTCGGCGGTAACCCTTGCATTGGAGATAATATTTTAAATACTATCGGACTTAGCGCCTGGTCAAATGGAGATTCAGGTATTCATTATACAATGTTCTATTCGGCTATATTTTTCATCCCCTCCTTTATCATTGGTCATATTCATCCCGATGATAGAGGAGCAAAAGCAGGGAAAATTATCTCAGGTTTCCTATCCATTCTTATTGTTTCAGTACTGTTAACGATTATTATCGATTTATTGTTGGACTGTTGCGGAAAAAGGGCAAATTAAAGGGTATGAGCTCCATAATATCGAACTCATACCCACCCAAACCTTTATAATAAAGTGTTTAACTTTTTGTATTCTTCAGTGCTTAAATCACTCAACATACCCATTCACGAAAAAGCCAATCGTCTCGAGCTCGTCCTCCGTTAAATCCCGCTTTAATTCTTCAGCCAGTTCCTGCTCCATTAAATCTCGGTTTCCGTGATGTTCGACCACGGTTCTGGCACATTCTTTCATTAGCTTAAGCTCCGCCTCCATCTCCTGTCTTGTGCAAGGCCGAGCATGATGGGAGAGGATATATGTTTCGGCATCATAGGCTTCAATTTTCTTAATGAGCAGCGACGCCTGTTCAGCCGTATAATTCCATTTTTCAGCATAAAGATTGGCATAAAGGCAGTCTCCCATAAATAGTGTTTTTTCCTCTTGTACATAAATGATGCAGGAATCTTTGGCATGGTCGCCGCCAACATGTTCAATGATACAGGTTATATTGCCGAGATCGATCGTCATCGTTTTTTCAAAGATGATATCAGGCAGGGGGAAGGTAATCTCTCTATTCGTCCCATGTTCCAATTTGATTGCATCGGCGCAAAAGGGAATCTCCGTCCCTTCTTCGACCCGTTGATCAAGGGCTTGATCTTCCCATGAAAGCTGCTGCATATCTTTAATGTTTGTGTATGTTTTTTCCTGACAAATCACCGGAATCTTGATATTCTCCAGCCCGAATACATGGTCCCAGTGTGAATGGGTAAGAACGAGGAAATTCCCGCTTATATCATTCCGAAGCAATTCGTCCTTAAAGAGCTGTGCATGCCGGACAGAGTTACCGGCATCGATGATGAGCGTTTTCTTGTTTCCCGTAACGGCGGCAAGTACCGGGCGATCCGTTTCCTGAACTGGCGGCAGGTAGGCAATATGTTTCGATAGGTGCTGTAGTGTTTGCATGTTTCTGTTCTCCTTACGATAGTTGTGATTAGCTTGCTCAAGTATAGCAAATTACACATGCATTCATAAGATAAACTCCGCGAAAGGCTAAAAAGACAACAATTACTCAGATTGCTGTCTTTTCGTCATCATTTAAATGAACCTATTCAAATATACCGTAATTTTCGAGAGGGCATTTATAAAGGTGGCTTTAACAAAAGACTCTTCCTTTTTCTGATCTTCAGGTGGTTCTATATATTTTTTATTGTCAGCAACGAGTGTACTATTCGAGATTTTCGACTCGATGGCTCCTGTCAACTGCGCTGCAAATGCTTCACTATCGATGACCACCATCGATTCTGTATTTAAAAAGGCAGATCGAGAATCCAAATTGTAGGAACCCACTGCACTTAATCGTTGATCATAGACAACCGATTTACCATGCAAAGAATAAGGCTTTGAATATTCATAAAGCCTTGCCCCCGTCTCAACGATACTATCCCTAAGCTCTAAGTATCCGGAAAAAGCGATCACATTCGGGGTAGATGCCGTCGAGTTGGTAAGTATCGTCCAATCAGCCTTTGAATCCATCTTCTTCGGTACATATTCCTTTAAGGCATCCGCAGGAACAATATAGGGACTTTGGATAAATACCGATTGATTGGCATTCGCCGCAATATCCAATAGAGATCTCCACACAAAAGGGTATTTATTGAAACGTTCGATTGGATTATGAATGAAGGACACTTTTTTAGTAGGTGTTGTAGCCTTGCTCCAATCGACGGCTGGATTAACGAAATCAGCTTCAGTTTGTAAAGCTAAGCTGTATTGTTTCACCAATGCATCTCTTTCACGTTTCCCTTTTTCCGTTTGCCTTTTCGAAAGGTCTGAAAAGACATCGCTCGTATACGGATGGTTCCATAATTCATTCAAATAGTCCTTCATTTCAACGATTACACTATCTTTTTCCTCTTTAGCATTGAAAATGAGTACATCCCTGTCATAGACAAAATCCCTCGGCGGCTTGCTGGCTAAATACTTATCGGCGATATTTCTCCCTCCGATGATGCCCAACTTTCCATCTACAGTGATGATTTTGTCATGAAGGCGATTATGCCAGGTCCACGGCTTAAATGGCTTAACGGTTTCGTAATATCTTAATTCAATGTTTTCATGCGAAGCCAATGCATAACGGGCACTGCTTAATTGACCTCTGAGTCCATGAGATATTCCATCCAAAAGAATTCGGACTTTGACACCTCTGTCGGCCGCTTCGATCAAGGCTCCAATAATAAGTTCGGTTGATTTGCCTTTTCCAAAAGCATAGTAGGCAATATCGATTGAATGCTGGGCTTCCTGGATCATTCGCATTCGAGCGAGTCCCGACTCATAACCGTCTTCGAGAAGCAGGACACGATCCACGGTGGATTCCTTCTCACCCATATATGCACCCACATGTTTAATCGGCCTATTTTCTTCTTTTTCTGCTTTTGGGAAAAGAAACACTGCCGTCACCACTACATAAAGCAAATATAATAGAAGAACGAGCAGAAATCCTATTATTACCGTTTTTACAGTCATTGAGCACTCTCCCCTTCAAGCGATATTTTATTACTATTCGTAATATGCAAAGACTCTATTCAACATCTGCATGCTTGATAATTCTGACTAGTTAGCGAGCGATGCCACAAACCCACTTTGCTTGATTCTTGGTGCACTTTTTTTCTTTTTAAATGTGACAAAGTGGTGAACGCGAAAGCAGTTGCATAATATGATATAGAAGGAGGGATTTCATGCTTAAACAACCTGATAGAATAAGTATCTTCAATTATTGTTTTGCATTAGGGGTGTCAGAAGTTTTCTTTTTATCCAGCTTTTATCTTTCCATTCTTGACGTTTCATTATTTTCGATCGCTTTACCATGTTCCGCTTTATTTCTAATATTCTCCTTGTACCTATTCCTTCGAACGCACAAAGAAGTAAAGACCTTACCCAACCAAGAGGAACGAAGAAGGGAAATTCATGCATTCTATCATCAATCTTTCGGGATTTTCGCGATCATTTTTTTCACTTTACTTTTAGTTGCTTTAGCCTTTATTCCCTCGCTGGAAAACGGAGGGCACTTCTATCTTCTTTATTGTTTACCGATGGCCTTGCTTTGTTTGATTCCTTCGATTGTATCTTATAAAGGAATGAAATTATTCAAACTGGAAGCCGGCGGGAAATTAACGAAAATCTAATTATTTACCAAAAGCTTCGTTAATCCAAGAGCTCCCCAGGCAACTCTTGAATGTACGTAAAGAAACCAATCGATGCTCTATGCATGTTTTATAGTTGAATGTATAGGTAAAATGAGGATATAATAATGATAACTAACATATATAAAAAAAAGACACTGGTTAAACCAGCGTCTTAATGAACAGCAAACTGCATAAAGAGCAGCGGCTTTCTGTGGTAAGTCAGTAGCTACTCAATCATGAAAGTAACCCTTTTTCTACATACATCTGGCCGGATGGTATGGAGGGGGTTACTTTTTTAATGTAACCGCGATTATTGCGACGATTAAAGAGGCGAATGAAATCATTAGCATCAGTCCGTCCATAATAGAAATCACCAGCGACACCCCCTTTCTAAAAAGGAGTGACCGCTGCCCACTATACCAAATTGCTGTACATTTACTATTATATCTATATTTTCATGTTATTTATAGCCAAAAATAGATGTATTTAGTCTTCTTATTATATCCATGCTTTACATAAAAAAAAATCCCACATAAAGTGAGAACATTCTTTGCATGTATATCCCTTTATTGTTCCACTACACGGCCATCTTTATAAATGTGGAACCACCCAATCGTTCCTGTGCCGCCTTGATCGATCCAATCTTTATTAGCAGCTTTAAAATTGTAATATGATTTTCCTTTGCCATCTTTCAGCAATCTGCCATCACCGCTGAATATAATCTTGTTACCCAGCTTCTTCTTCCCTAACGCAATCGCGTCTTTCTCCGTAAACTGTTTTCTTTCCACCTTATTTTCATCTAAAGCAGCCCATGTCAGCGGACCGACGATACCATCTGAACTCAAGTTATGATCCACTTGAAACTCCCTTACCACATTTTGTGTTTGGGTACCGAAAATCCCATCAACGCCTACATTATATTTAACATCTTTAAGGCTTTGCTGTAAGTCTCTTACATAACTCGAACGTGAGCCTTTCCTGAGGGTCGGTCGCGTTTCCGCCTTCGTTTCGATTTTCTCCTTTGATGCTGCGTGGGTAATTGAAGTTCCCGCTCCTAGTGGGGCCAACATCAGGGCAACTGTTGGAATAATGACCAATAATTTTTTCTTCAACACATATAACCTCCATTCATTTGATCACTCCGGCAGGTTTCTGACACTATCCTTGGAGCCCATTCATTATAACGTATGGAGTTGTTTTATTGGTGTTTTATTACTTAAATTATAAAAAATGGTAAATAGTATCCACGGTGTTCATTAAGCTTATATGATGGAGGTCCCTTTTCTTGTCTAAAACAAAATAATCCCCAAAAGGGGATTATTTTGTTTTAGTGATTTTATGGCTATTGTTGATTCTGCCCTTGCATCCCAGTTCCCATGCCCATCAAGTTAGTGGCAAGCGGCACCATATTTTTCATTTTCCCGCCATTCCCACTCAACATCTGATAAGTAGCAATACCTACTCCGACCGAAGCGACAACTGGCAAAATTTTATCCATGTTTGCCTTCATTTACATCACCTTATTTTATATATTTTTGTTCATTTCCTGAACTCTTATATCTTGTTCAAAAGAACCCAAAAAATTCAAGATGCTTGTTACCGACACAATTAGTAATAAAAATATGTTTTAAAGGGAAAATTCTTTTAGGAGGGATATTAGCACTCTCGAATGGGAATTTCATTTTCAGCGCTAGTGGAAAATGATTTAAGATTATTGAGGTGAATATTCATGCCAATGTTAGATGTGGAAGGTATTAGCTTGTATTATTCTGTTAAGGGAAACGGTGTTCCTATTGTTTTTATTCATCCTCCAGTACTGACAAGTGTGAATTTCCAATACCAAATGGAGGAATTATCCGAAGAGTTCAAAGTTATCACTTTTGATATTAGGGGTCACGGAAGAAGTCAGTATTCAAGACTGCCAGTAACTTATCCCCTGATTATAGAAGATATCAAACATTTGTTGGATCATTTAAAAATAAAAAAAGCTATCATATGCGGATACTCGACCGGCGGCTCCATCGTATTGGAATATTTGCTGAGTTGTGCCGATAGGGCTCTAGGAGGCATTGTAATAGGTGGAATGTCTGAAGTGAGGGATAAATATTTAAAGCAAAAGATTTCTTTAGGAATATCACTTGCCAATAAAGACGCAGTTCCAATTCTTGCGCTATCCATTTCATGGAGTAATTCAAATACCGAAAATTTGTTCAACAAAATGTTTAATGAAGCCCTAAAAGGAGATGCCAGAAATATCGAGCAGTATTACCATTATAGTTTGCATTATAACTGTACCCATCAGCTAGAGAAAATCAACCTGCCAATTTTACTGATCTATGGTAAAAAAGATAAACCATTGCATCATTACGCTAATTTATTGCATGAAAAATTGCCATGTACGGAATTAAAATTCATTGATCATGCAAAGCATCAGATCCCTACAAAAGCGGCTAATGATTTAAATGAAAGGATAAAGCGTTTTATCCATACACAAACTGTTTGATTCTTTCTATTTAAAAACGAAACCAATCAATCAAGTACTATGTAGAAAATTCCAATCTTATACTATTGTACAGATCATAAATTTATGGAGTGAAAAAATTGGGAAGAAATAAAAGTATACTGATTCATTTAATATTACTATTGCTAGTCACTGCCGTTTTTATTTGGTCAGTCATTAAGCCTGAAGGATACTTGATATGGACAATGGAAGTACTTCCTGCCGTTGTGTTTCTGATTTTTGTACTTGTTACATATAATAAATTCCGCCTCACTACATTATCCTATTTCGTTATTGCCGTTCTTTCAATCACCATGTTCATCGGGGCCCATTATACGTACTCAAAAGTCCCTTTATTTAATTGGCTAAAAGATCATTACGATCTAAACCGGAACCACTATGATCGGTTTGGACATTTCCTAAAAGGTTTATTTGCGATTGTGATTAGAGAAATAGTAATACGTAAAACCCCACTAACAAAAGGACCATGGTTATTTGCTGTCACATTAAGTTTTGCGCTTGCCATTGGAGCCTTATATGAAATCATCGAATGGTTAGCTGCCATCATTTCAAAAGGCGGAAAGGCTTCAAAAGAATTTTTAGGAACACAGGGTGATATTTGGGACGCACAATGGGATATGTCGTTAACCTTAATCGGCTCTATCCTTGTATTGATCACCTTGTCCAAACTTCATGACAAGCTGTTACGAAAAGTGAAAAATTGAGAAGAAAAACGATAAAAAATAGTGATCTATATAGATCATTATTTTTTAATTAGAATTTGATTGTTAATATGATGTTCCATATGTTCTAGATAATCTTTTATTAGCCACTCCAATGATTTTTGTTGATTATTTCCTATATCACAAAGATTAGATAATCTATCATTTGGTGTATTCGTTATTATATATATGATTTGCTTATTTAAGGTACAAAAAAGGTTAACTATCTCATCCATTGGTCGCTCTTGATAATTCTGGACTATTACCCATTGGTCTTGATAGACCATTCCGAACCTCCGATTGTAGGCAAATTCTAAGAAAAGTCAGTTTTACTGCAGTTTTTTTAAAAGACGTGCCAGTTGGTTTCAGAAATCCGCTCCCTTTCCGCCGACTGTCTGACAAGCCTCCTCACCGCAAGCGTCTCCGGGGTCTCGGCTAGACAGTTATTCGGCAGGAGTGTCGCAAATTTCTTCATCCAATAAGGATTATAAAATAATAAAAAAACATATAGAACTAGTTTGCCTGCAGTTTTCTATTTAAAAGACGTTCCAGCTTGATTTCAGAAATCCGCTCCCTTTCCGCCGACTGTCTGCCAAGCCTCCTCACCGCAAGCGTCTCCGGGGTCTCGGCTAGACAGTTATTCGGCAGGAGTGTCGCAAATTTCTTCATCCAATAAGGATTATAAAATAATAAAAAAACATATAGAACTAGTTTGCCTGCAGTTTTTTCTTTAAAAACAATCCAGTTGATTGGAGTGGGTGTTCGAGACTCCTGCGGGAAAAGCGTGTCCAAGGGAGACCCCACAGGCGCAAAGAGCGCCGAGGGCGGACCGCCCGCGGAAAGCGAGTGCCTGGAGTGGAAATCATTTTACAAACCCTCAATAAAACATCAGAAGCTCATTTTATCGACTGAACCGAAATCAAAAAAGGATTTCGGTTTTCATTTTTAACTAGTTATGATTGTACTTGCTTACTTCCCTTTTTTTCATTGATGGCTTTTTGGTCGATTTTTGTATAGATGCGTTCCACTTCCATTTTGTCATGCAGCAGAAGTTCGCGGTTTTCTTTTAGCAGTTCAGTATAAGATTTCCTTCTTCTAGACATTTTTTAATTCACCTCTCAAGTGATTGAATTCCTATTGTAAAACAACTATCGGAAGCTCGTATAGCTGCTTATTATATTTTTTAAAAATCCCTAATTTCAGAAGTTCTTGTATAAGTTCCTCTTTTTTTGCTTCTGCCTTTGAACTTAATTGGGTAATCATCAAGGACCCTCCTTAACAAAAATGCTGACTTTTGGTATTTTGGGCTGCCTAGCATCCGATCCCACATGAAGAATCTCCACTTCTTCCTATTGCTTCCCCATATAAGGGCATGCTCTGCAAAGTCTTCACTTTTCCTTAATTGTTCGTATGTACTGCTTTCATGGTGTATTTTCAATACTCGATCATATACATCAAATCCAAATTGCTTCATTTTATCAGAAAGGATATCTATCGCGGCGAAAGGTTTCGAATGGGTCAAGTCGCCGGCACCAAAGAATGCGACTTTCACTCCAGCAAAGTCCACTTGGTCAATTTCTTCATAAAACTCGTGTGCTTCATACGGTAAATCTTCAAGATTCCATGTATATAAACCAATAAAGGCCAAATCAAAATCCTTTAAGGCATCAACTTCAACAGTATCCAATCTTTCCATATATACTTCACAGCCGACAGCCTTCATTCTATTCTTTATGTTTATAGCCATTTTCTCGGTATTACCGGATAAACTTACATAACCAATGAATACCTTCATCTATATCACCATCCTAATTGAGAATTACTTTCATTACACATCTCACTATAAATGAAAATGATTCTCATTGTCAATTATTTGCCTCCGCTATTATATGCAGGATGAATATAAGGAACGCATATTTTCGCTTCACCTTCCTTGTATCTGTAATGTTTCCGGAACGTTTCTTCAAATAAAAAGAGCACGTTTTACTCATTAAGAGTAAACGCGCTCTTGGTTAATCTAGTATCCCAATCCTAAATCTTTGAATTAATAAAATTTCACAATATCTTCGAAAGGCAGGAACGTTTTTTCTCCTGGTTGTTCATTCGGCTCACCAAATGGCATTTGAGCTATCAACGACCATTTCCCTGGAAGATCCCAAGTCTTCATCACTTCTTCATCAATAATTGGATTATAATGTTGTAAAGATGCCCCTATACCTTCCGCTGATAAAGTCATCCATATTGCATACTGTAGCATAGCATTTCCTTGATGGGACCAATATGGAAACTGTTCTTTATAGGAGGGTGCTTTTACTTGCATTTGTTCTATTGTTTCTTGATTTTCAAAGAATAGAATGGTACCGACTCCATCACGAAACCCTTGTAATCGTTCTACTGTTGCCGCAAAGCTCTCTTCCGGAACACGGGAACGAAGTGTTTCTTTTACAATATCCCAGAACTTTTCATGCTCGTCATCCATCACTACCACCACTCGACCACTTTGCATATTAAATGAAGTTGGTGCATGTAAAGCCGTTTTTAATACTTCATTAATTCTTTCTTTCGTAATATTTTCGTTCTTTTTCACCTTACGGATGGAACGACGGTTGATAATTGCTTCTTTTAAATTTGTTGTAGTTGCTGACATGTTGATTCCTCCAAATTATGATTTATTTAATTTCATTTAATCCTCAAAAGGTTTTTAGCAATTCCCCTTACCATCACATTGCAAGCCATCAAATTCATTCCGTTTATTTTTTGCTTCTTCCTTCTCAATGACTTGCGCTAACCTTTCTTTGCTGGCTAGTCCTTGAATGACTTCATCACCAATAATAAACGTCGGGACAGCTCTGATGTCTGCTTCTTCATAAGCATGTTTTAGTGCCTCTTGGTGCACTTCCCGATACTTTCGTGACACTAATGCTTCTCTAAAAGCATCTACAGGAAGTTCAACTTCACCCGCTAATTTTGTCAATACTTCAATATCTTCAATATTTTGTTCCTCTTGAAAAAACGCTGTAAATACTCTGTTGTGGAACTCGTTCCCTTTTCCGTGCTCCTTTGCAAAATGGCACCCTTCGAACGCCAAATGTGTATATGGATGCGGGGAGACACGGGGTAAACGCATATCCACTCCTAGTTTTTTCGCAACTGGGAGAATGTAAGAATCCCATGAATTCAACTTATCGGGTTCATTCCATGGATCAATTTTGGAATATGGACTTGGTCGCAATTCAAATGGCATCCATTCCACTTCTACATCCTTTTCCTCCACGATTTCGTCCAAAGGACCTTTACCTAAAAAACAAAATGGACATATAAAATCAGAATACGCTTTAATTTTCACTGTCATCATATATTCCCTCACTTTTCATCATTGGCTAAACTTGTAATCGAATCAGTTACAACACAGACCAAAAAAAATATTAATATAAGAACATTGCAATTAGTAACTGCACAGCCGATTATATCATCCCCTGCTGTAACCATTTTAGTTACAGGTCAAAAGAAAGTCAACCATTATTTTTAAAAAACGTAAAACCATGTACTATTTTAGAAAAAAAGTTTGTAGAGAAAGCGTTACTTTCACTACAAACTTTTTATTATTACATCTCGATTTGTTCGTTAACGGGTTCTCTCTTTTTCTTTCTCTGTTTTTTCGATTTTTTATAGTGCAGCAATTCGTATATACATGGAATGACGATAAGTGTGAGCAGTGTAGACACAGCTAGCCCGCCAATGACAACGATCGCTAAACTTTGTGAAACCAAGCTTCCTGTTTCCGCTTTTTTATATAAAAGTGGCAGCATGGCACAAATCGTTGCTACAGCCGTCATAATGATCGGACGGAACCTTGTAGCTGTCGCTTCGACGATCGCATCACGGATAATCATTTTTTCTTCGTTTTGTTTGACTCGATCCAGAAGCACAATCGCGTTTGTCACAACAATTCCAATTAACATGAGAGCACCCAGCAGTGCTGTAATATCGACTGGAATTCGACTGATAACCAATCCTAATACCGCTCCAATGGCAGCGAATGGCAAGGAAAATAGAATGGCGATCGGTGCTTTGATCGATTTGAATGTTATAACCATGATTAAAAAGACAATGCCGATTGATATTAACATCGTAAGGAACAAATCGGAAAAATCATCTGTCTGCTGAGCACTGGCTCCCCCGACTAAAATTTCTACATCATTCGGAATATCAAGACCTTTGTTCTCCTTATCTCCAAATATCTCAAGATTTATTTTACTTGCAATATCGGAAAGCTTAGTCGGATCTACCGTTGCCGTCAATTGAAGATATGTTTCCCCATCTTTATGGAACTGCGTTGTTGCACTCTCTTCGCTCTTTAAAGAAGCGACCTTTGAGACTGGGGCTAGACCGCCATCTGTCATGATCGGAATACTTTTTAAATCCTCTGGTTTTTTAGGATCTAAGATTGGTTCAAGGACGACAGGTGTCTGCTTATCCTGTAAAGTTATATTTCCGATAGGCGTTTTATTAAGCATGATACCTAATTGCTGACCAATTTGTTCTGTATTGCCTTTAGCCGGATCTACCTTGAATGAATATATGGTTTTCTTTTCGTCTTGGTTCGTTGTTACTTCTTCAATTCCTTTAATATCCTTTATACTTTCTTTGACCTTATTGGCCGTCAGTTCCAAATCTTCAACATTACTGCCGATCACGTCTATCGTAATGTTCGTCTTTGATGCCCCCATCATAAATGAGGAAGCGGTGGCCGTAAGCTTCGCATCAGGATAGTTTTCTTGTTCCTTTTCCATCTTTTTCAGGATTGAATCTACATTTGCTTTATCCTTCACCAGGATGCCGAAAATTGCTTCTGTAGGTGATGTGACTTCGCCATATTGTGCTGATTCGGCAGAGTTACCTAATTGCATGAAAATATTATCCACTTCACTCATACCCTGCATCGTTTCTTCGAGTTCAATCGCTTTTTCCTTCACTTTTTCATAGGGCTGATCATTTGGATAAGTTAATGTCACGGAGACATAGTCTGCTGAAGAATTATCAATCGCCCCTTTTGGCATGGCAAAATATGTACCAATGGAACCGACAAACAACAGCATAGCAACAATCAAGACAACCCATTTATGGTTTAGTGACCAAGTAACCAGCTTGGTAAAACGCTTGGCCGGTCGATGTTTTGGCAGCTCCGTCCTTTTCAGCAATCCTGCACTCATTAACGGAACGACCGTTAATGCCACAATTAAAGAAGCCAGCAAAGAATAAGTGACAGTCAAAGCGAATGGAAGAAGAAACTCTTGAAGTCCTCCATTCAATAAAGCAACCGGCAAGAAAACGGCTACAGTAGTAAGGGTTGAAGCTGTTATCGCCACTCCCACCTCTTTAGTTGCACCCATCACCAATTCGATTGAAATCTTCTCCTGCTGCATTTTCCGGAAAATATTCTCAATAACAACAATACTATCGTCCACCAAGCGCCCGATCGCTACAGCGACACCGCCCAGCGTCAAAATATTCAGCGTCACTCCCGACAATGATAGCAAAAATAACGTAAAGCCAAGAGATAGCGGTATGGATACGATTGTAATGAATGTAGATCGTACATTCCGTAAAAAGACCATGATTACAATCGTGGCGAATAGCGCACCTAGCAGAACTTCTTTTACCATCGTCTGAACGGAAGTCTCCACCATATCAGCTGTAGATAAATAAATGGTCGATTTCTGGTCACTATACTTTTCATTAATTTCTTTAGCTACTTTTTCAACCTCTTTACTGATTGTGACAGCATTTGATTGACTGTCCTTGATAATGCTTAAATCAATGCTTTCCTTTCCGTTAAAACGACTGATGAGGTTGCCATCCTTCGCTTCTTCAACTTTTGCTATCTCTCCAAGTGTGACATTTGGAGTGAGCTTTAACGCTTTTAATTTTTCAATACTTGTTAAATCCCCGATAACCTTGATGTTACTTGCCTTCCCATCAATCACTTTTTCGCCTACGGCCAAAGCTGCATTCTGACCGTTAAGGACGTTCATGACATCTTGAATGGAGACTTTCTTTTTAGCCAATTCTTCATTATCCACTTTGACTGAAAGAACGGATTGGGAAACCCCAAATGTCTGTACATCCGAAACCCCTTTAATATCTTTATACAGAGGCTCTAATTCCTTCTTGGTAAAGTCTATATTTTCAGCTGTTAATCCATCCTTAAAAGTAACGGAAACAAATGAAATGGGAATCATAGATGTATTTAACTGTGTAACAGTAGGCTTTGTCATGCTTTGTGGCAATGCTACACTGCCTAAAGCCTCTTGAACATCAAGTTTCGCTTGTTTCATATCCGATCCGGCTTCAAAGAATAGATCTACTTTTGAAAATCCATCTCCCGTGGTGGAGTAAATTGAACTCTTTCCCTTAACTCCAGTGACTGCTCTTTCAATCGGATCTGTAACTTGTGCTTCCATCGTTTTCGAATCGGTTCCCTGCCCCATTGTGATAATCGTAACTTGTGGATTATCAGCAGCTGGTAAAAATTCCATCGGCAGTTTAAAATAACTGACAACACCTATCAACAAAATAAAAATGGTTACCAATGATACGGCAGCCTTGTTCTTAAATGACCACTTAGTAAAAAACTCCACGTACTAATCACCCCTGAATATAATTTATAAGAAAATAATTCCATTTCAAATATTACCATATATTACTAATGTTGGAGTGTTAATTTTTTATTGATTTTTATTTTTTTTATGTTTCTCGATACGGAGAACTTTTTTCCACATAAAAAAGGCTGCCGCAGCAGCCTCCATTTTTTAGGCAAAAGGAGTTCTATCTAAATATCAAAACAAAGTTGATTGGATCGTAAGGTACGAGACTCCTGCGGGAAAAGCGAGTGCCTGGAGAGGAAATCAACGTTCAAATTGTACAAACCTATTTATATCCTTTGAAAAAAAGCATAACGATAGCCAAAACCATTACCCCGATAAACAATAACGGGCCGATGCCCGAGCTATAAACGAAGTATACCGTGATGTGGCGAAAAAGGAGCACGACAAGAAATAGGAATAACAGGAAACACAAAATGATGATCAGAGCGGTATATTTATTTCGATACAAGTAACCAGCCCCATTTTAAATTGCTTTATTAACACTAAGGAAACATTCATGCGAATGCATGCCCTTATAACGAATTCCGTTAAGAAACAATATGCAGCCCACGTTTTGTACTATTCTGTATCAAATAAAAAAGGGTTGCCGCAGCAACCCGATTTTTTTGAAATTACATTTCTTGAAGTTCATTGACCGTTACAAATGTATACCCTTCGTTCGTTAACTCTTGTAAGATCCCTTCAATCGCTTGAAGTTCTTTACCCGTATCATCATACATCGGATGCATCAGGATGATTGAACCTGGTTTTATATTATCCTTCACATACTTCACTTTGTCAGAAGCGGAAGTGTAATAGCTATCTGGTTCCAGATTCCAGGTAATGGTCTCTCTATCATTTTCATTTAAATAATAAGGCAAACCTATGATTTTTTTCCCGTTTGGTGGCCGGACGTCAATTCCACCCTTATATCCGGAGTTCTGAATTAATTTATCCGTTTTCTCGATTTCCGCCTTGATAAAAGAAGGCGATTTAAAAACCATTCGCTTGTGGGAATACGTATGATTCCCAATCTGATGTCCTGCTTCCGCTATTTTCTCCGCTTCCTCTGGGTACTTTTCGATTTCGTTACCAATCAGGAAGAATGTAGCTTTCACATCGTATTTAGCCAATGACGGTAGGATCTGATTCACATTTTTCGATGGGCCATCATCAAAAGTCAAAGCGACCACTTTTTCATTCGTCTCGACATTATCCGTCAATCCTCCGAATACCTGATATGTTCTCGAATTCATTAATTTATACGTACCAAACAATAGCAGGAAAACAACCAGGATTCCCAATCCAATGAATATCAGTTTCTTTTTCATGGCAAATACCTATCTTTCTATAAGTTTTTTAATCCAATGACCCATTATAGCAAATCACTGAACGAAAACACTTATTGCTCACTTCCGTAAAAACCATCTGCATTCACTTTACATGTATCAATTCAATACGCTCACAAACCAGCAGCATATCTTCTTTAAAGGTGTGGCCTATTTTGTGCAATTCTTCTTTCAGCCATTTTTCATGAGCATCCCACCAGTATGTATAGGTTCGATCTCCTTCCCCTTCTGCAATCGCAAACTCTTCACTCACTTCATTCATGGGCAATACTTCGACTTTCACTGTTTGTATGATGGCTAAGGGCTCATCCTCACTGCTCAAAATAATGCTGTAATCACCCACGGATGGTAATGGTTCATTTTCTTCTTCATAAAAAACATACCCAGAGCACGTAGCCGTTTTTTTCCCATCCATCACTAATTGAGCCAAATGATCGGGATCGGCCCCGAATTGCCATGCACCGACTGCCTGGGGTTTTTCTTCGTCTTTCCCCTGCCAAAATTCATTCCAATATAATTCCGCTTTGACATTCATTCTATGATTCTCCCATTCTTATTCTTAAAATTTTCGCCCATCTGTCATTCGCTTTTTTTACTTCTGTATTCATTTATCTCTTCCCATTCACTTAAATACATACGATTCGTGATTTTTTTTGGATTCTCCAGTTTACTAATAAACTCCAAACTGTTTCCGTCTGGATCATTAAAGTGAATTTTAGCGTGGGCATATTCCCCGTGAGGCATCACGAAAGGTTCAATTGGTTTAAATCCAAAAGCCTCTCTTGGCGCATAGCCTCTATCTTCAAGCCATGCGACTGAGCTCTTTAGATCTTCCAATGATACTTGAAAAGCGATATGCCGTAGGGAGGGATGATACTCAACCTCCACTTTTTCCGTTTCCCAAAGCCCCAACCAACTTTTGTCCTTTTCAATCCATAGAAAAGCCAGGTTGTCTTCAACCTTATGATCTAACTGCAAACCAAGCCCCTCATAGAATTCAATGGAACGTTTCAAATCACGAACCGGTAAATGTGCTTCATATAAACCTCTTATCATTGAAAAACCACCTTTTGTCAGATCTATCTCCCCAGAAGCTTCATAACCATTCTGGTTCAATCCCTTTATCTTATTGATCTACTGGGTAATTCTATTTCCCCAGTTAACAACAAAGTGATGAAGATAACCCAAAATATAAAGAATGACGAGGAAAAAACCAAAGAAATGATCGGGATCACTTTTTTCTCCGTTTTCTTCAAAATTCCTATAACAGAGAGGACGATGCCGGCAATCGTAAGGAAAAAAGTTATATAATGACCCGTCATGCTCCCGATATTTTCCATTCTAATAGGTGTAATAAAAACAGTAAAAAAGCAAATGATTCCAATGATGAATGAAGTAAAACTAATTACACCGTACCTCTTCTGAATACATGCTTCGTTTTCCATCGAGCACACCCTTTCATCAGATCCTGCACATCTATTAATATCTCACAAATAATTTTAACATATAATACCAGACAAATTGTTGTGCACAGAAAAAGGGGTCAAAAGACGGTGAATTAAAGCTTCATTTTCATGCCTTCATGAGTGGTTTTAAATCCTAAACGTTCATAAAATCGCAGCGTTTCTTCCCGTTTTTTATCGGTCGTCAGCTGAATGATATGGCAGCCCCGCTTCCTGGCACGGTCAATCGCATATTGAATCAACTTGCTTCCAATGCCTTTCCCTCGTTCTGAAGATGCCGTCCGAACCCCTTCGATCGTTGCTCTCCAACCGCCTTGATGGGTAATATATGGAGTGAACGTGATTTGCTGCACCCCAACGATTTCCTTACCAAGACATGCTACGATCAATTCATTATTCTCATCTGCATCAATGGATGCAAATGCTTTTAGATAGCTTTCAGGAAGGGGATTTTCATAGCGTTCCCTTTCCCTCCCCAATACATCATCCGCTAGCATCCGTACTATTTCACTTAAGTCTTTTACTGTCGCATTCCTGAATGTGACCATAATATCCCTCCAGTTCAGTATCGCCCTTTTTTCGTCATGATGGAAACCAACCTTTCATAATAACTTCAACTAAAAGTTAGGCGGTCCTCTTTTCTGGAGGAAAAATAATGACAGCTTTAAAAATTGGACCAACAAAAAAAGGCCCCCTTTTAAAAGGAAGTCCTTCTTAGTAAATCATTATTAGGTAATTGGCGCAGGGTTGAACAGTGCCAAATCATTATACAGGCCCCAATGCTCTGCCCAGGTTTTCTTTTTACCGCTGGCCACTTCCAAAATGAGGTGGAATATTTCCCACCCGACATCCTCTATGGCTGCCTCACCTGTAGCGATAGTTCCTGCATTTATATCAATCAGATCTTTCCATTGCTCGGTCAATGTATTTCGTGTAGATACTTTGATGACGGAAGCCATTGCCAGATTATAAGGTGTGCCCCTTCCAGTTGTAAAAACTTGAAGGTGCATGCCGGAAGCGAGCTGCAGCGTTCCGCAAACAAAGTCACTAGCTGGTGTAGCTGCAAAAATCAGCCCTTTTTCCGTTGCTTTTTCACCTGGAGCCAGTACGCCTGAAATGGGGCTGCCTCCGGATTTGGCAATGGAGCCTAATGATTTTTCCACTACATTGGCCAATCCGCCTTTTTTGTTTCCTGGCGACGGATTGGCACTTCGATCGGCCTCACCTAAAGCAAGATATTTATCATACCAATCCATTTCCTTTATTAACGCTCTCCCTACTTCTTCATTCACTGCACGGGGCGTCAATAGATGAATCGCATCCCGCACTTCTGTGACTTCAGAAAATAAAACGGTTGCCCCTGCCCTAACTAACAGATCTGTAGCATATCCTACTGCAGGGTTAGCTGTCACACCGGAAAATGCATCACTTCCTCCACACTGCGTGCCGATGACTAATTCGGAAACCGGAAACGTCTCCCGCTGCCTGCGGTTCAACTTGATTAAACGTTCCTCGGCCATTTCCATAATTGATTGGACCATTCCCGCAAATCCCTGCTGATCCTGAAGTGAAATGATATCTGAATCGTCCCCGCTTGGATTTATCCTCATTGGAGACAGTTTTTCACACCCCAGTCCAACTACCAAGGCTTCCCCGCCGAAATTCGGGTGTTTCGCAAGGTTCTGTATCGTGCGAATGGGAATAACCGCTTCAGGTGCATTGATTGCGACTCCGCACCCATAGTTGTGATTTATGGCGACAACATCATCAACATTGGGATACTTCGGAAGAAGCTCTTTTTTTATCCGGTTCACGACGAAATCCAGCACGCCTACTACACATTGAACGCTTGTTGTAATCCCTAATATATTCTTGGTTCCAACACTGCCATCTTCATTGCGGAATCCTTGAAATGTATATCCTTCAAGTGGGGGCAAAGTTTTGGGTATATCATTTGCCACCGGTAATTCCTTTAAATCTGGAGATGCCGGCAGCATCACCAGTGACTCGTCAATCCAACTGCCCTTACCGATTGATTTAGCTGCATAACCGATAACTTCCCCATAGCGTATGATGGCTTCATTCTCGAATATATCCATTAAAGCTACTTTGTGACCTTGTGGTACTCTTTCTTTCAATTCAAGCCCACATGGGAAAACCGTTCCTTGATCCAAGCCCCCCGTATTAACAACGATGGCGACATTGTCCATCCCATTTACCTTAATATAAAGCGGTACCTCTGTCAGCTGCGTTTTCGTATCCACTTTACCAACCCTTTCAATATAATAAAGCTAGCATATTGTCTAATATAGATATATTTTAAAATGGCTTAAATTATATTCCTCATGCTTTTAGGGAACTTCATTCAAACGTACGTATTTTTTTTCAAAAGTTCGTTTTCTTTTCTTCTGTTAATTTTTATCTATCAATACGATTCTTTCAGGTTTATTTACTATGAAAATGTAGGATAGAGCTCCTATGAACAATACACTGGCAACAAAGATCAGGGCACCGCTAAAGGAATTTGTTTTGGCTAAAATAAAGCCAATGACAAGTGGTGTTACAATACCTGCGATATTCCCAATGGTATTAAAAATACCGCCAGTTAAACCAATAAGTTCTTTTGGTGCCATATCACCGACAAGAGACCATGTAAGACCTGCCAAACCTTTCGCGAAAAAGGCAATGGACATGATTAGGATAAGAAGAAAAATATTTGAAGTGAAGTTAGCTAATACGATTGTGCTGGATAAAAGAAACCCAGTGATGATCGGTGTTTTACGTGCAACAGCGAGCGATTTTCCTTTTTTCAATAATCTGTCGGAAATGCCCCCGCCAACGATACCTCCAAAAAATGCTCCTATATAAGGTACCGATGCTGCAAAACCTGTTTGAATTAGAGATAAACCCTTCTCCGTTACGAGATATGTAGGGAACCACGTTAAGAAAAACCAAACAATTGTATTCAACGCATACTGACCAATATAAATTCCGACCATTTGTCTGTTTGACAACAAAAGACGGATATCAGACCAGTTCACTTTTCTTTTTTCTTCTTTATTTGCTAACCCTCCACCTGAATTAATATAATCGATTTCTGCTTGATTTACACGTGGATGGTTGTATGGTTCACGTACAAATGCAAACCATAAAATGGCTACAAAGATACCTAATCCTCCTGCAACAAAGAAAACATCGTGCCAGCCAAACTCTTGTAATATCCATGCCATGACTGGCGTGAAAAGTGCTAATCCAAAATATTGTGCAGAGTTATAAATCGATACCGCCCGTCCGCGTTCATGTTGTGGAAACCACATCGTCGTCAATCTGCTATTCCCTGGAAAAGATGGTGCTTCAGTAATACCAACCAAGAATCTTAAAATGAATAATCCAAGTAAGGTGCTGATAAATCCTTGAAAAAAGGTAAATGTGGACCATAATAATAAAGCAACACCATAAACTTTACGTGCTCCATATCTATCTAGTAACCAACCTCCTGGAATGTTAAATGCAGTATATGCCCAGTTAAAGGCTGAAAAAGCAACACCTAATTTCACTGCATCGAAAGCAAGGTCTTCTTTCATTACTGGAGCAGCTATACCCAAAGCAGAACGGTCAATATAATTAATGACGGTCACGATAAATAACATTGCAAGTATCGTAAAACGCACATTGGTTTTTTTAGGATGTTCAGTCTCATTGTTGATGCGTTGAGCACCGCTACTGTTCATAAGCTTCCTCCTTTTTTTCTTGATTTTCAGAAAAATGGTTTCAGTTTAATACCTTTTATTTTTTCTCAATGAATTGTAATCAAGTAAGGGCTTACAATCCATGTATTTTTAGCAACTACCATGAGTAGAATGTTAATATTTTCATCTTTAATAGATTGAGATATTCATTCTTTTACTCATGGTAATTACCATTCATTTAAATCGAAAAGTTTATCTCACCATACATGGTTTCTTAGAGTTATATTTCCACTTTTTAATTAGATACTGCATAGAAGTTGAATCATCACGATCATGATATGGCAGACTGCGATATAATTCATTTGCTTTCATCACTTTATCCATATTTATTTCTACACCTAAACCTGGTTTATCAGGCAGTTTAATCATTCCATCTATAATTTGTAATGGATCATCACATAATTCTTGGCCATCTTGCCAAATATAGTGTGTATCGATTGGTGAAATATTTCCTGGCGCAGCAGCTGCTACTTGTGTAAATGCCGCCAATGTAATATCAAAGTGGTTATTGGAATGCGACCCCCATGTTAAGCCCCAATCATTTAATACATGTGCCATACGGATACTGCCATTCAATGTCCAGAAATGAGGGTCAGCTAACACAATATCGACTGCTCTAAGTGCTGCTGCATGATGGAATTGACGCCAATTTGTCGCAATCATATTTGTGGCAACAGGCAGACCGGTGGCAATCTTAAATTCAGCCATTATTTCACGGCTAGAGAATCCCGCTTCAGGACCACACGGATCTTCAATATAAGCAAGTATATCTCCTTTACCTTTGCAAAGCTTAATGGCTTCTTCCAATGACCATGCACCATTTGGATCAAGATTAATTCTTGAATCAGGGAATGCTTCATGTAAAGCTTGAATCGCTTCCATTTCTTCTTCTCCACGAAGCACTCCACCTTTTAATTTGAAACTCTTAAATCCATAACGATCTTTAGCTGCTTTTGCTTGAGCGACAATTCCTTCAGCTGTTAATGTTTCAATTCGTCTAACGCGATCCCAATCATCCTTAAATTGTGTTTCACGTAAATAATTAAGATCGAGTTTTTCCATATCCGCGATATAGAATAAATAGCCTAAGAAAGGAACTTCTGTCCGTTGAATGCCTCCATCGCCAAGTAATGCTGCAATTGGTTTATTAACAAATTTACCAAGTAAGTCCATCATGGCGCATTCAACAGCAGCTTCCGCTTGCACAACAAATTTCAAATTGGCTAAATTTAATCCTTGCAACCCTTCACCAGAGTCACCTTTTATACTCAAACCACCTTTACGTATGGCAGTAATACAACCTCTATAATCGGCAATCTCTTGTCCTACTACAAATGGACGATAACTTTCTATCATTCTAGTAATATCATCGCCGCCATGAATCTCACCGATACCTGTATTCCCCGTTTCATCTTCTAAAATAACAATATTACGAGTAAAATAAGGAGCATGACAGCCACTTAGTGTGAGCAGCGCACTATCATAGCCTGCTACTGGAATAACCTTCATATCTGTAATAATTGGCGATCCGTGCGATTTCATTATTTAACTTCCTTCCAGATTTATTAACCTCATAAGTACTCTAATCATTAATTCGAAACGTTATCTATTGATCGCATTCACGTTATATTATTTTACAAACACCGTTTTAATGGATGTAAAAAACTCTTTTGCTGCTTCTCCTTGTTCCCTGGAGTGGGAGCTGGAGTTTTTCATGCCGCCAAATGGTGCCTGCAATTCAACGCCTGCGCTCTCGGCGTTGACCCTGATCAATCCCGCTTCCATATCGTTAACAAATGAAAGCAAATGTTGGATATTGGCTGTAAAAATCGAAGCGCTAAGGCCGTATTCGACGCTGTTCGCAAGTTGCAGGGCTTCTTCAACTGAATCAGCTTTCAATAAAGCAATCACCGGACCAAAAATTTCTTCCTGTACAATTGTCATATCTGACGTGCAGTTATCAAAAATCGTAGGCTCTACATAAAAGCCATTAGCCTGTGTGCCTTCTTCAGCACGCTTTCCGCCAGTTAGAAGTGTAGCGCCTTCCTCGACTCCTTTTTCGATATAGGAAAGAACCGTTTTTAATTGATTTTCGCTAGCGCATGGTCCCATCCATGTCCCGCTGTCCAATCCATCCCCGATGGAAATGCCTTTCGTTTCTTTCACCAGCAACTGCTTGAACTCTTCATAAACTTCAGCTGCAACGATGACACGGCTTGTCGCGGTACATTTTTGCCCCGTCGAACGAAACGCGCCTGTAATGACTGCTTCTACAGCCAGATTAAGATCCGCATCCGCTGCAACGATTACCGGGTTTTTCCCGCCCATTTCAAGCTGGTATTTCGCTCCTCGTGCTAACGCGGCTTGTCCAATCCTTTTTCCAACGCCGTTTGAGCCGGTAAAGGTAATGCCGTTTATATCTTCGTGATCGGCGATGCCCTGCCCGATGACACTGCCCGGCCCTGTGACCATATTGATAACACCCGCCGGTAAACCTGCTTCTTCAAAACACTCCATGATCTTCGCACAGGTGATGGCCGTCTCGGTGGCTGGCTTCACCACAATCGTATTCCCATAAACGAGAGCAGGAGCCATCTTCCAGATCGGGATGGCGATTGGAAAATTCCAAGGTGTAATGACGCCCACTACACCAAGCGGGACGCGCGTCGTGAACATAAGCGCTGAACTGTCTGTGGATGGAATGACATCCCCCACTTTACGCATTCCTTCTCCTGCATAGTATTTCAGGATCGCAATACCGCGTGCCGTTTCCCCTTTTGTTTCTGCAAAGGTCTTACCCATTTCCCGTGTTGCACATTCTGCGATTTCATCAATCCGCTTTTCAAGAATATGCGCTACTTTATATAGATACTCCCCGCGCTCTGAACCAGCTAGTTTGCGCCATTTGTCTTTCGCCTTTTTCGCCGCTTCCACAGCCAGGTTCAAATCTTCCTTGGCAGATTTCTGTACAAATCCGACAATTGCCTGATTATCTGCCGGGTTTAAACTTTTTTCAACTTCATTTGAAATGGAAGTAACCCATTCACCATTAATATAGTTAAGATACGTTTTTGTTTGAACTGTAGTTATCATATATAATCCCGCCCTTATTAGATTGATTGAATTGGTGTTTCTTTTGGAAAACGATCTAAAGCATTCTCTAATATCGTTTGCATTTCTGCATAATGTTCTTTTTCCACCGGAAGAATTGGTAATCTGACTGTTTGCCCAACCGGCATTCCCATAATCTCCATACCTGCTTTAATGAGAGAAACGGCATACCCTTTTCGCTGACGGCGAATATTGTTGATTGGCATGATGACCTGTTGGTAAATTTCTTTGACCGTTTCTTGATCTCCGCTCAAAATGCCATTATAGAATTTCCGTGAGATGTGCGGGATGTAATTGGATATCGCGGATGAGTAAGAGTCAAAGCCAAGTGGGACGTAGGCCGACATGGTAACTTCCGCAAGCGGCATTCCGTTCAGCCAGCCGAAACGCTTTCCGAACGTTTGTGTAAGGAGTCCATTCAACTCCATATTGCCTAGACCGTCTTTGACGCCGACCACCTGCGGGACCTCAGCAAGCGCTTCCAAAGTTGAAATTGAAAGTGAAACATTATCACGCTGATATACTATGGAATTTAAGTCTGTACTCTCTGCGATAGCTTTGAAATAAGCCGCCAGACCTGCCTGTTCTCCAGTAACAAGATATGGAGGTAATATTAAATATCCGTCTGCCCCTCTATCCGCTGATATTCTGGCAAGTTCCAGGGAAGTTTGAATATTCCCGCCTACCCCTGTGTATACAGGGACTTTTCCAGCCGTAACGGATACGGCTACCTCTATCATCGCTTCATATTCCTCTTTACTTAACGATGGATATTCCGCTGCTGCACATGCTACGAAAATAGCCTCGAGTCCTCCATCTAGTAAAAATTGGATATTACGAGCAAGTGCTTGTTCATCAAGCTTATTACTCGTTGTAAATGGTGCTACGGGAAATCCGAGAATCCCTTTAGGTGCCTTGCGAATTTTATTCATTTTCTATTCCTCCTTGTGTATTATTGTTTTATTGTAAGACAAATATACCGTCTGGTCAATCGTATTTTTTTTATTTTCTGAAAAATCAAACCACCACCTCATCCCACAATAATTTCGCTTCTAATATATACAAAAAAACACGATAATTAAGGTGCTAAAAATGAAAAACGATTTATAAAAAAAGCCATTGACAAACAATTTTATTTGTCTTACCATTGGACAAAACTAAATATTTAGAATTTTCACGAAGGGAGAATCGGCCAACATTGTAAGCGGTATCAACTAAAAAATATAATTAAATACGTTTAAGGAAGTGAGTATATGAACGCTGAAGAAAAAGTTTTTCAAGCATCTCCTAAACTGCCAAATGCCCAGAAAAAAACACGGACACGATGGTTCATTGTCTTCATGCTCTTTTTGGTTACCGCTCTGAATTATGCAGATCGTGCTACGCTATCAATCGCAGGTACGGACATGTCTGGTCAGCTTGGTCTCGATTCAGTCATGATGGGCTATGTTTTCTCCGCTTTTGCATGGTCTTACGTAGCTGGACAAATTCCGGGTGGATGGCTTTTGGACCGTTTTGGCTCAAAAAGAGTTTACTTTTGGAGTATCACGCTATGGTCTACCTTTACGCTTTTACAAGGATTTATCGGATTTCTCGGTTCTGCCGGAACGGCTGTCATGGTATTGTTCGGACTGCGTTTTTTAGTTGGATTGGCAGAGGCTCCTTCCTTCCCGGCCAACAGCCGCATCGTTGCTACCTGGTTCCCAAGCCATGAACGCGGAACCGCGGCTGCCACTTTCAATTCAGCACAGTATTTTGCAACCGTTCTCTTTGCACCAATCATGGGTTACATTACGTATAAATTTGGTTGGGAATACGTCTTCTTCTTTATGGGCGCTTTAGGAATCATCGTCGCTTTCTTCTGGCTGAAAACGATATATGGCCCAAAGGAACATCCGCGCATCAGCAAAGCTGAACTTGAATATATCGAAGCAGGCGGCGCTTTGATCAATATGGATCAAACCACTACAAATAACGAGGAAAAGAAGGGCGTCAACTGGAATAATATTAAGCAGCTTTTATCAAACCGTATGCTGTTAGGTGTTTATCTCGGACAATATTGCATTACGACGTTAACGTACTTTTTCCTTACATGGTTTCCTGTGTACCTTGTACAAGAAAGAGGCATGACCATTCTTGAAGTTGGACTCGTCGCTTCCCTTCCAGCCATTTGTGGATTTTTTGGCGGCATTCTCGGAGGGACATTCTCGGATTTCTTGTTACGGAAGGGATTCTCATTGACTGTCGCTCGAAAATTGCCAATTGTTGTTGGGATGCTTCTATCGATGAGCTTGGTAGCTGCAAACTATGTAGATACGGAATGGGTGGTTATATTCGTTATGGCCCTAGCATTTTTCGGTAAAGGATTTGGGGCACTCGGCTGGGCGGTAGTGGCCGATACCTCACCAAAGGAAATGTCCGGTGTCAGTGGCGGGCTTTTCAATACATTCGGTAACATTGCAGGCATTACAACACCGATTATCATCGGATACATCATTGCCACGACAGGATCATTTAATGGGGCGCTAGTCTTCGTATGTGCCAATGCTCTTGTCGCGATTTGCAGCTATTTATTCCTTGTTGGTGAAATTAAACGTGTAGAGTTAAAATCATAGTTAACTAAATATTCTGGTAGGGGGAAGAATTATGAACAATCAAATGCTTAAGGATAATGTAAAAATCGGCACACCGGTAATTTCAGAAATGAGCGTTATTCCAGTTGCAGGCCATGATGGCATGCTGCTGAACTTGAGCGGTGCCCATGCTCCTTATTTCACACGGAACATTGTCATTCTGAAAGACAATGCGGGTAATACTGGTGTAGGTGAAGTTCCTGGAGGCGAAAAAATTCGCCAAACACTCGAGGATGCCAAACAATTGGTTGTCGGCCAGTCCATTGGGACATACAACAACATTCTGAATACCATCCGTAAGCAGTTTGCGGACCGGGATGCTGGAGGCCGCGGCCTTCAGACGTTCGATCTCCGTATAGCCATCCATGCCGTAACAGCATTGGAAGCGGCACTTCTAGATTTAGTCGGCCAATATTTAGGTGTTCCTGTTGCAGCCCTTCTCGGCGAAGGACAGCAGCGTGATAAGGTGGAAATGCTGGGCTACTTATTTTATGTAGGTGACCGCAATAAAACGGATCTTGGTTATTTAAGCGAGCCTGAAGCGGCAGATGACTGGATTCGCCTCCGTCATGAGGAAGCGCTCACACCTGAATCGATTGTCCGCTTGGCAGAAGCCGCCCACTCTCGCTATGGATTCAATGATTTTAAACTGAAAGGCGGAGTTTTGCGCGGGGAAGAAGAAATCGAAGCGGTGACGGCACTTGCGGAACGCTTCCCTGAAGCCAGGATCACCCTTGACCCAAATGGCGGCTGGCTGCTTAAGGATGCGATTGAACTTTGCCGGGATCAACATCATGTTTTAGCCTATGCGGAAGATCCATGCGGAGCGGAAAATGGTTTTTCCGCCCGGGAAATCATGACGGAATTCAGGCGCGCAACGGGCCTTCCTACCGCTACTAATATGATTGCAACGGACTGGAGGCAAATGGGGCACTCCATTCAACTTCAATCCGTGGACATCCCTCTTGCCGATCCGCATTTTTGGACGATGCAAGGCTCCGTCCGTGTCGCTCAAATGTGCAACGACTGGGGATTGACATGGGGATCACACTCGAATAATCACTTTGACATTTCGCTTGCCATGTTTACACACGTTGCTGCAGCCGCACCAGGAAAAATCACTGCGATCGATACCCACTGGATTTGGCAGGATGGGCAGCGTTTGACGAAAGAACCTTTTAAAATTGTCGGCGGAATGGTCGATGTCCCATCCAAGCCCGGACTTGGAATTGAAGTGGATATGGAACAAATCGAGAAGGCACATCAGCTTTATAAACAAAAAGGACTTGGTGCCCGTGATGATTCAATGGCGATGCAATACCTGATTTCCGGATGGGAGTTCAATCCAAAATCACCTTGCCTTGTCAGATGATTTTTTCCAACAATGCGTGCGTCTCTCTCTTTAGAGCGGCGCATTTTACTTTTTTTGGGGTATAGATCTTCTCTTCCTCACATGCAAATAAGTGTATTATATTATATAATTAGTCTTACAGTATAAATACATAAAGGATTTAACAGAAAAGGGGTTACACAATGGAAGAATCGTCAAAGAAATTAGGCGTACAATCGGTACATCGCAACACTCTTTCACAACAAGTCGTGGATCAAATCGTGCATCTGCTCGTCAGCGGACAAATGAAAGCGGGCGACAAACTGCCTCCTGAAATGGAACTTATGAAAGAACTTGAAGTAAGCCGACCTGTTTTACGGGAGGCACTCAGTGCACTTGATACACTAGGAGTCATTACACGGAAAACGCGTGAAGGAACCTTTTTTAACGATAAAATCGGTACACATCCATTCTCTGTCATGCTGGCGCTGGCTACGGATAATTTACCAGCGATCATCGAAGCGCGAATGGCATTGGAGTTGGGACTGGTAACAATGGCTGCCGAGAAAATCACAGACGAACAGTTGGAGAAACTGCAAGTTACGATTGACACGATTGCCAATAGTGAAGACAACGATTATGGAGAGGCCGATAAAGAATTCCACAAGATCATTGCTTTAAGTGCGAACAATCCCATTATTGAAGGCATGATCGATTCCTTATTGATTACCCATAATAAAATAAATAGCCTGATACAATTCAGGGAACGGGAACTGACTGTAAAGTATCATAAAGCCATCTATGCGGCACTTGCAGCGCATGATCCACATGAAGCATTCAGTCAAATGTACAAGCACCTTGATTACGTCCGTCAGAAAGTCCTTCAATATTCTCACGCAAATTAATATATCGTTTGTGTGGAAGATGGAAGTAATCGCAGCAAACTAATGGATCACTCAATGATCCAATTTCATAGGGAAAGTGGATTTTTCAGGGAACCTATTTTGCTTCCAAGATTTCAGAGTTCTACTTATCTTTTAAATCCAATTGATAGCATAATTTTTTTAAAAAAACTGGATAGTAGTTGAACTATCCAGCCCCAGCTTATCCACTTTCGATTGAAATGAAAATGTTCCCCGATGAAGTCGAAACCTTCCTCTTGCAAATTGTTGGCTAACCACAATCCCCCTCCAAGGCTCCACTCAAAAAAAATGCATCCCTGCTTACTAGCAGGAATGCATGTATCAGTCCCAAGTTCTGACCATCCTCTTTTTAATTTACTGCTTAATATGCACTCCAACCAGCATCTGCCGTGATGACAGTACCATTTACAAAACTGGAATCGTCTGAAGCAAGGAACAAAGCCACTTTAGCGATTTCCTCAGGTTTTCCATTGCGTGGATTGATGGCCATACCCAATTGTTGGCGAGAGATGCCGAACTCATTGATATTCGTCATGCTGGAACCGATATTGGTTTCAACTCCGCCTGGTGCTATTGCATTGCAGCGAATCCCTTTATTGGCATACATGAAGCCCGTGTTTTTTGTGAACCCAACCACTGCGTGCTTAGAGGCAGTGTATGCTGCGCCTGCTCGAGCACCGTACAAGCCGCCAGCAGAAGCAATATTGATGATGACCCCTTTTTGTTTCTCTAAAAAGATTGGCAATACCTTTCTAGTCGAACGCATGACGCTTGTCGTGTTAATGGCAAAAATCCGATCCCATCTAGAATCTTCAATGTCTCCAGCAGGTTCCATGCCATCCATGATGCCCGCGTTATTCACCAAAATATCCACCGTACCATACGTACTGACCGTGGTATCGATCATATGTTGAATATCTTCCTCCACCGCTACGTTCGTTTTAATGGCAAAGGCCATTCCGCCATTCGCTTTTATTTCTTCTACTGTCTCGTTCGCACCATCAAGATTTAAATCCGATACGACGACTTTAGCCCCTTCTCTAGCATAATCTATAGCAATTTGTTTCCCCATGCCAGATGCTGCGCCTGTCACTACTGCAACTTTGTCTTGTAATTTCATTTGAACTCCCCCATTCATTCTAGTGAAGTGATACTTATTGTACAGATGTTCATTAACTAACTTCCTTTATAGTATAATTAGTTTCAATAAGCTTATACAATCAGCAAATGATGACCTCGATGTTGAACAATGAACAGAAAGTGTTCATTATGTTCATTAAAAGGGCAATAACGAACAAAGGGTGAAGAAAATGTCCAATAATAACACTGGGATTGATAGGAGGATCAGGAAATCCAAACTGGCCTTGAAGGAATCTCTCATATCATTAATGCAACACAAGGATTTCAGGGAAATATCGATTACTGACATTGTAGAACGCGCCGACCTTAATCGGGGTACATTTTACAAACACTATCAGTACAAAGAGGAACTGCTTGAAGAGGTCATGGAGGATGTAATTGCCGATTTGATCATATCTTACCGGGAACCTTATAAAAATGTTGAAACTTTCACCATCAATGAACTAACGGCTTCAGTGATCAAAATATTTGAACATGTAGCTAATTATGCAAACATTTATACCCTCATCCTAAAGTCGAATGCATGGCCTACATTACTGGAAAGGATTTGTAATGAATTAAAGAAACTTCCATTGGAGGACCTAGAAGATTACCGGCCGAACCCTAAAATCAATACAGAACTTGCCTCCAGTTACCAAGCATATGCGATATTAGGCATGATCATCGAATGGGTCAACACCGGCTTTAAATACAGCGCTGACTATATGGCTGAACAGTTACTGGAAATCATTAATAATAAATCGGTAAATGCCGTCTATAAAATAAACCATACATTTAAGCAGGAATAAGAGGGCTGCATCGGCAACCCTCCTATCTCATTAATGCGCTGGCCCTTTGGAAAGAAACCTTGTTACGGCAGCCAAGTAAGCTGATAAATTATCTTCATGCACAAAGTGTCCTGCATCCTCTATCGTCACCAATTCGCAATTCGGAATAAGCTCGGAAACTTCCTGCAATTTATTTTGGGGTATATGGCTCGACCCGCCCCCTATAACAAGCGTCGGCATCATAATATCGGTAAGACGTGCCCACCATTCGGGATCGGGTTCATTAAGCTGCTGTAGAATCGAAGGCACAACCTGCCAATCAAACGGCAGAGGGCCAGAAGGTTGGGAAGGAACCTCAACTGGTTCATCCGAGAAAGGTGGAGGCGTATCTTCGACAATCAACCTATCTATCCTCGAAGGAAAAGTTTGCGAGAAAAGATAGGAAACTGTTCCCCCCATGGAATGCCCTATTAGCGAAAATCTTCCCAAATTCAGCGCATCCGCAAATTGAAGCAAATCATCGCACATCAATTCGAAAGTGTATGTATTAGTTCTCGCACTCCCACCGTGTCCCCGTTGATCTAAAGCTAATACACGATAATTTTCTCCTAATGCGGCAGCCACTTGATCCCATGACTCTGCACTTTTACCCAGCGCGTGAAGAACAACAAGCGGCGGTGCAGAAACATCACCGCTCTCCCGGTATTGAAACGTGTGTCCATTCAACTCAATTTGATTAACCCGTATTTCCATCTCCATTCATCTCCTAGGATCGGAATTGGTCATTTTTAACCCCGATCTATTTAAGAAAAACCTCCTAAAATACTATGTTCTCTAAAATTAAATTATACTTTTTATGCCTTCACCCATTAATTCGTCCTAACGGCGATTCATTCCTGTCTTCATCCGATTATTTCGACCTTCACCACATTTATTCATTCTTTGGTCTGGCGGAGTTGGCGGCAGCGAAGTAATCCATGACAAATAACCTAAATTGCTTGGCTACTGGGGTGAAGTAGCGTTTTTCTGACCAGCCGAGCCCTATTGTTCTTTGACAAGCAGGTTCGGTTATCCGGATTTTATGGGATAATGACCCGGTTTGATGGAGCCATGTCAATTCTGATACGAAGGCGACTCCCAACCCTTTCCTGACAAGGTCCGAGATGACAGCAGGTTCATCTCCTTCAAATGCGATATGCTGGACGAATCCCGCTTCAAGGCAAAATTGGTCGGTGAGGCTGCGGAACCCGAAGCCTGTGTTCATACTGATGAATGGTTCATCTTTCACTTCTTGGAGTGTAATGCTTTCCCTGCCTGCCAGCCGGTGATTGGGGGGCACGATCAAGTATATATCTTCGGTGATCAGCGGTTCCCACTTTAAGTCTGGGCCTTCAATCGGAACGGATGATATGCAATAATCGATTTCTCCTTCTATTAGAAGCTGCTTCATGGATGATATGGATTTTAGGAATTGTTGAAAACGGACGTCCGGGTATTGAGATAAAAATGTACCCAATAAATCAGGCAGGACCCTGGGAATGGTAACGGCCAAGGTGATGTTCTTTTGGTCTTGATCTGTTAATTCCACTATTTCGCGCCTCCCTTCATTCAGTTCCGCAAAAGCGCGTTCAACACGATTCAAGAAAATTCGTCCGGCTGCATTGAGCTTGATTTTCCGGTGTTCCCTATCGAACAGTGCGACTCCCAAATCCTCTTCAAGCCGGGAAATGGTTTTACTGAGGGATGGCTGAGCAATCTGAAGTTGTTCCGCAGCCTTCGTCATATGTTCCAGCCGTGCTACGGTTTGAAAGTACTGCAGCTGTAATATTTCCATTTTTCCACTCTTTTCACATAGATTTAAATCTATTATTACATAATCAATTATGTATTATACAGTATCTAAAAAAGCCATTATGATGAAATAATCTCTTAGTTAGAAAGGGCAGGCTCAAATAATGAAAGGTTTACAACTTGTATTTCAAGATATAAAAGCAATGTGGAAACATAAACATGGGAGAATCGCCTTGATTTTCCTTCTGGTCGTTCCATTGATTTACTCAGGTTTCTTCTTGGCAGGATATTGGAACCCTTATGGGAAGTTGGATCAGCTCCCTGTGGCAGTGGTCAATCTCGATAAAGGTTCGGAAATGGACGATAAGCCAGTCGAGGCTGGAGCTGATTTCGTTGAACAATTGAAAAAGCAGAAAGAATTGGATTTTCACTTTGTCACGGCAAAGGAGGCAAATACGGGTCTTAAGGAAGGTACCTATTATATGGTTGTCACGATTCCGGAAGATTTTTCGGAAAATGTCACGACTTTAATGGATAAAAAACCGGAAACGGCTAAACTTTTGTATACTGTCAATCCAGGTAAGAACTTCGTTGCTTCACAGATCAGCTCTACTGCTGTTGAAAAAATGACGGCAAAAATCAACGCAAGCATTACGAAGGTCTATTCTGAAGGCATCCTTTCGAAATTCCAGGACGTTTCTAACGGCTTGGCGGATGCCGGGGATGGTGCGGAAACGCTTCATCAAGGAACGGCGGATGCGAAAAGCGGCAGCGAGAAATTGAATGATGGTATCCAGGATTTGAATGATGGCGTCCAGAAGTTACAAACAGGAAGCACCAAGCTCTTGGATGGACAAGAGGCCTTAGCAGATGGTGCGAAAGGATTATCAACAGGTTCCCAGAACTTGCATTCAGGCATGAAACAGCTATCTGATGCACATGACTCATTGGAAAATGGAATGAATGAAGTAAGTAAAGGTGTTGAGAACTGGTCAGCCGGAAATGCAAAATTGATGCAAGGGCAAGAACAGGCTGCCGATACAGCGGATACTCTAAAAAAACAATTGGATGCCTATATGAAAAGTCATCCTGATGCAATAAAGGATCAAGACTTCAAGCAAATCGTTGCCCTATCAGAAGGTTTATCCGAAGCAGCCACCACTTTACATGCCGGTCAAAAGCAATTGGGCGAAGGTGCTGCCAAAGTGGCTGATGGACAAGAAACCGTTCAAACCGGGATGAATGCTTTTGGTGATAAAATGGCACAAGCTACCTCGGGTGCCAAGCAATTAAACGAGGGTTCTGAAAAATTGGTGAACGGATTATTTAAATGGAAAAATGGTTTCTCCACTTTACATGCCGGAATCGAATCGCTAGCCGGCGGAAGCAGCCAGCTAGCCAGTGGATCGACGGAACTTCAAGACGGACTGGCTTCACTGGAAACGGGTTCGAGCAAATTATCCACCAAGCTTAATGAAGCTGCCGATAAAACGGCCAGTCTTCAGTACGACGATTCGACAACTTCGATGTTCTCTGAACCCGTACAATTGGTACAATCCAATTTATCTGAAGTACCTAACTACGGAACCGGGATTGCTCCTTATTTTCTGTCATTGGCCTTTTATGTAGGCGGCATCATGGCTTCCAATATTCTGCCGCTTGGCCGCAGGCAGAATCTTAAGGTTACCGGAACCGTTCATTTCACGAATAAATTAATGCTGGTATATGTAATCGGCTTGATACAGGCACTTCTAGTGGATGCAGTCGTCCTTCTTGGATTCCATTTACACGTGGCCAGTGTCCCTGTATTCATTCTATCAAGCATCATCGTTTCATTTACCTTCATGACATTCATTCTTATGTTGGTGACCGTATTCGGAGTGGTGGGCAAATTCGCAGCCGTGACCCTTCTCGTGTTCCAATTGGCGACCTGCGGCGGAACATTCCCAGGTGAACTGGGCATGTCATTATTGACGAAAATCGGTCAATTTCTACCTATGGCCCACTCATTAAAGGAACTTCAAGAGGTCATCTCATTAGGCGGCTGGGAAAACTTGCGAACGCAGATTTGGATCTTACTTGCCTATCTCGTTTTTGCAGCGATCATTGGTTGGATAGCCAGTCATATCCAGCATGCAAAAGTAACTTCAGAGGAAGTGACATCTTGATCTGAAAAAGCGCAGTGCAAATGGCACTGCGCTTTTTTTATATACAAGTGAAAATCACCGGGTAAAACAATTAAAGTCGGCTAAACTTAAAAGAAAAAGCCCTATGCTGCCTGAACTATTCAGGTGGCATTGGGCTTTTTTATTGTTTCATTTAAGCGGTTTGATCTTTTTTCATAGCTGGTTTTTCTTCAGCCGGCCATGCGCGCTTAATGAATAATGTCAGAATCAGTGCCACAGCAGCAATGAAGGTGGATACAAGGAAGGAGAAGTTAATTCCATCGAGCATCGCCTGCATTCCGATTTGGGCCTGCATTTGTTCCATCATTTCAGCAGTGGGCTGGCTTGTTAGTTTGCTCATCGCTTTGGTCATTAAATCCTCACCGGAAGAAGCGGCATGGTTTGTCATGACCGTAACAAGCAATGCTGTACCGATTGCGCCTGAAATCTGGTTCAGCGTGTTATTCATGGCTGTACCATGCGGGTTCATACGTGCTGGCAGCGAGTTCAATCCATTTGTCATGATCGGCATCATGGCCATGGATAAACCGAATAAACGGACGGAATACAGGATCACAATATGTGTATAAGAAGTATCCATTGATAACTTACTGAAGAAAAAGGTTGTGACCACGGTGATAAATAAGCCGAGCGAAGCAAGTACGCGCGCACCGAATTTATCGAAGAGCTTTCCGGTGATCGGTGACATGAGGGCCATCAATAGTGCACCGGGCAGCATCAATAATCCTGAATCGAATGGTGAAATGCCACGGACCGTTTGTGTATACATCGGCATTAAGATCATCGCCGAGAACATGGCCATATTCAACACGATTGAAATCGTTGCAGATAAAGCGAACATCGGATGTTTGAAGATCTTGAATTCAAGCATCGGCGTTTCCATTTTCAGCTGGCGTGTAATGAAAAGGATCAGGGAAATGGCACCGACAATCAATGTTCCATATACCCAAGGGCTATCCCAGCCTTTGCTACCTGCAGAGCTGAATCCATAAAGCAGGCCGCCAAAGCCTAAGCTTGAAAGAATGACCGATAATTTATCAATTTTAATATCGACTTTTTCCTTTTTGTCTTTAAGCTTAAAGAAGCCGAGAATAAGCACTAGTAAAGCAAGCGGAGTGATGAAGTGGAATAGCATTCTCCAATCATAATGTTCGATGATCCAGCCTGAAAGCGTCGGCCCGATTGCAGGGGCAAACATCATGACTAAACCGAATAATCCCATTGCCGAGCCCCGTTTTTCAACAGGGAATGCAGTTAAAAGCACGTTCATTAATAACGGCATCATAATTGCAGAACCTGCAGCCTGAACCATACGTGCGCTCAATAATAGCGGGAATGTATGCGCTACACCTGCAACGATCGTCCCGATTGAGAATAGGAGCATGGCTGTCAGGAACAGATTACGTACCGAATATTTTCTTATTAAGAAGGCTGTTGTCGGAATCATGATTCCGTTCACAAGCATATAGCCCGTTGTCAGCCATTGAACTGTGGAAGTCTCGATTCCCAGGTCTGTTTTGATTGATGGCAGTGCAATATTTAAAAGGGTTGAATTCAGTATCGCTATAAACGCCCCGACCATCAGTATGGCCAAAATGCCATACGAACCCTTTTTTTCATTTGTTTGTGCAGTACTCACTTTTTATCTATTCCTCCATTCAAACTATTGGTTCATTTAATTAGACGAGCGGTATATTCCAAACTCACAAAATCAATAATATACCCCTAGTTCATTTTTTGCAATAAAAATTTACTGGTTTAAATAAGGGTTTGTGCTGTGATGAAAAATAGAGTACGATTACATTTATACAAGCAGTATAATGAAAATAAGGTGATATGATGAATAATCGAAGGCAGAATGTTATCGATACGGCTCATAAGCTGTTTATTGACAAGGGCTACCAAGCCACGTCCATCCAGGACATTTTAGATGGCAGCGGAATTTCAAAAGGTACATTTTATAATTATTTCCCTTCCAAGGGTGAATTATTTATAGCCATTTTCCGTTCCTTCTATACAAAGATTCGCCATGACCGGGAAAAACTGTTGATTGGTCAAGATTCCGCCGATATTGAAATTTTCATCCAGCAGCTCGAACTGCAGATGATGGTGAACAAGCAAAGCAAATTGCTTATCCTGATCGAAGAAGTCCGTGTTTCCAACGATGAAGAATTAAAACAATTCATCAATAACACGCTATTGTTGAGCATACGCTGGATGTATAACCGATTTATCGATATATTCGGGGTAAGCAAAAAACCCTATCTTTTAGATAGCGTCATTATCTTCCATTCGATGATGACCCACATGAATCATTTTAGTTATCGTGCCAATCCCGCCGGTACACCGGACATACAAATTATCCGTTATTGCATGAACCGCATAGTCCATTTAATCAATGAAGTGGCTGAAAGCGGGGAACAGATCGATTGATCCGGAACTAATGGATACGTGGTTTCCAAACTTTACAAACCACCTTGATTCTTGCCATAATGATTTGCTTCATTCCACCACTGAATTGAAAAAAGCGATAAACAAGGCTTTACCTTGCGAGGAAGATCGAACAAGAGCCATTGAATTGGTCGACTTTATCCAAGATGAGCTGATGCAGTCCGACAAACCGCGAAAATTCTTGATAGAAAGTTTGCTGCTCACTTTGAAGACTGGATATGCATCACAGCTCCAAGCATACATTGAGACTTTTGAAGAAAGCATCGATTCTTGCTTGAGCCGATGAATAGTGAAGATACACGCACCTACCAAAAACGGTAGGTGTTTTTTTATGGCTTTTTGAATTGCCCTGTTTTTAAAAAAAGAGTTGGTTTTATAAAAGGGACCTAAGGAAACACTATCCTTATCATCATAAAGGGAGGTCTATCTACTTGAGTGTGAAAGAGAATGCTTTGTCCATACTGGCTCTGGGCGGAGTGAACGAAATCGGTAAAAACATGTACGTGGTTCAATATTCTAACGATATCGTCATTATTGATTGTGGTGCAAAGTTTCCTGATGAAAGTTTATTAGGAGTCGATTTGATCATTCCCGATATTTCCTTTCTTCAGGAGAATAAGGAGAAGATCCACGCTTTAATTGTGACTCATGGGCATGAAGATCATATTGGCGGGATCCCTTATTTCTTGAAAAAATTGAATGTACCCATTTATGCCACACGTTTAACACTTGGTTTGATTGAATTGAAGTTAAAAGAACATAACCTTTTGGCTGATACGGAATTAATCCAGATCGATTCGGATTCAAGGTTGGAATTTGGGGAGATGGTTCTGGACTTTTTCAAAACGAATCATAGTATACCCGATTGCCTTGGAGTCACCATGCATACGCCCGTAGGCACGGTCGTTCATACAGGGGACTTTAAGTTTGACTTGACTCCCATGAATGATCAGTATCCCGATATTCATAAAATGGCCAAAATCGGGAGTGAAGGTGTACTGGTTTTATTATCTGAAAGCACGAACGCTGAACGCCCCGGCTCAAGCCCCTCGGAGCATCTGGTTGGCAGCCATATTGAAGAAGCCTTCATGCAGGCAAAACAGAAAGTCATTCTTTCGACCTTCGCTTCAAATGTTAATCGCGTTCAACAAGTTGTGAACGCTGCACAGAAGACAAACCGGAAACTCGCCCTGATTGGACGAAGCATGGTGAACGTCGTATCCGTTGCCATTGAACGCGGCTACCTCCAGGTTCCTGATGGGATGCTTATCCAACCACAAGAAGTGGATAATTATGCTCCTGAAAAGGTCGCAGTTTTATGTACTGGAAGTCAAGGAGAGCCATTTGCTGCCCTTTCCCGCCTTTCCAGTTCGAATTATCGGGATATGAGTATATTGCCTGATGATACAGTGATTCTTGCCTCCACTCCAATACCCGGAAATGAACGGGATGTTTCACGTATCATCGACAACCTGTTTCAACTTGGTGCCAAAGTCATTTACGGTTCTGGGACTGTAACGGGCATGCATGTTTCCGGACATGCCTATCAGGAAGAGTTGAAGCTCATGCTTACCCTGATGAAACCTAAGTATTTCATACCGATTCACGGTGAGTATCGGATGTTGCACCAGCATCGATTACTAGCTGAGTCTGTCGGGGTGGAGAAGGACCATACTTTCATCATCAATAACGGCGATGTGGTGGATATTGAAAACTCCGTTGCCCGTCAAACGAGAAAGGTGGCTGCAGGCAATACCTTTGTTGATGGTGTTGGCGTTGGTGATGTTGGGGAAATCGTTCTGCGGGACCGTAAGCAGCTTTCCGAAGATGGAATGCTCGTGATCGTCATAACACTAAGCAAGACGGAAAGAAAAATAGTATCAGGACCCGATACCATTTCCCGGGGATTTGTTTATGTTCAAAATTCCGAGGACCTCCTTAGGCATGTGAACCGTCTTGTCACGAAAACGGTCAACGACTTACAAAATGAAAAAATATATCGGTGGAACGTCATTAAGCAAACCATAAAGAAGGAACTTGGGCAATATCTCTTTACTCAAACTAAGAAAAAACCAATGATCCTTCCGATCATCATTGAAGTTTAGCGCCAAATCGAAAGGAACTCGACTTCGTATAGTCGAGTTCCTTTTTTCAATCAAGCCCTGATTTACTCGCTTTTGCGGCCATCGCCTTGTTCTTATTCCAAACCTTGAACTTCATGAAAACGGCGGCAAGACCGATAATCACGATGAATAAAAGGCTGATGAAAAACCCTGGACGTATCTCTTTTTCTAGCAGGGTGCCACTTACGGCGGCTAAAATTAAAAGAAGTCCGAAAACGGCCGTAATCTTACTCCAAACCTTATTTTCCAATATTTTAAAAGAGGAGAGAATGATGAATGCCCAGTTATACAAAAGTAATATTCCAGCTGATGTTGTAATGTATTCATAAATCTTGCCTGGCAGGAGCAAGGCAGTGATGATTGATCCTAAAAGTCCCAAGGCTCCAAGACCGAGTGAGGGCAGTGGAAGGTCCTTGAATTTCTTAATCTTTTGCATGAATAATGCGGGTGCATTCCCATCATCAGAGAGCGTTACCAATAGATTGGTAACACCAAATAGTGAAGCGGTCATCGTCGAGAAACCGGCAATGATGATCGCACCATTAAAAACGTGCGGGAAAAATGCCAGGTGATAACTGTCCAATGCCGAAACGAATGGGCTTTCTTTTTCACTGAATGCTCCTAATGAAATCATAGTTACTGCTAACCCCAATGAAACTACATATATGATGGTAAGAACAAAGAGCATGATCGTCCCTGCCTTTGGCGCATCTTCCTTCTTTTTAAGCTGCATCGCCATCAGTCCTATGACCTCGATGCCGCCAAACGCATAAAAGGCATAGATAAGGGATATCCAAAACCCTTTTAGCCCTTTTGGAAATAATTCATTGAACTTATTCGGGAATGAGGGCGGTTTCCCTCCATCAAGACCAAACCAGCCGAAAACCGCACATATTGCAATAATGATAAACATAACGATCGCTGCCGTCTTAATTATCGCAAGTATGTTTTCCACTCTGTCGAACCCTTTTGTCCCCAGCAATACCACCACGATCGAAACAATTGCAAAACCGGATGCAAATAGCCACAGAGGTACTTTCGGGAACCAAAATTGAGATAATAGCGAAAGCGCAGTAAGCTGGCTTCCCATGATCAATATATTGGAGGACCAATAATTCCAGCCACAGCTAAAGCCAGCCCATCGTCCAAATGCTTTATTGGCATAATAACAAAAAGAACCCTCTTGGGGATCGGCAGCCGTCATCTTAGCAAGCAGATTATAAACGATGTATGTACCTAGTGCAGCCAATACAAATGAAAATACAATGGATGGCCCCGTCGTTTTAATCCCTATGGTCGAACCGAGAAAATAACCAGTCCCGATCGTACAGCCGACACCGACCAATGATAGCTGCCACCATTTCATATCGCCTTGTTGTTCACCAGATGCTTTGGAATTTTGAGCAGCCATCCCTTTCGCTGAACTGCAATTGGCTTTTGTTGTCATAACAATCCCCCCTTCCATCATTCATAGTGTTGATAATGCCACAATGAATTATGCAAGGAAGAAGTTTACCAAATGATAAATCAAATACCCGAATAAGAATTGAAGTGCTTAAGCATTATGATACGATGGCAGAAATGCCTTGATATGCAAAATAAACACCTAAGCCGATCAAAGATAATCCAGAGATGATCTAAATGGCCATTAAGCTTTTTTCATTTAAAAACCTGCTAAATCCATTCGTTAATGCAGCCACAAAAAAATCCCGGCAGGTTAGACCAAGAAAATCATTCCGCTATAAATGGAAAGTTGGGAGGTCCCATAGCTTGAAGCCGTTTTAGCTAAAACAGATCCATATATACCCAACCAGAATAAAATGGATAATGGACTGGTCACTGACATGATGAATCCGTTCAAAAAACAGGAAATTAAAGAATCTCTATTCCTGTATTGATTTTTTTTGTGTGTTACAAACAAAAAAAGCCGTGGGAAAACCCGGCTTTTTCGGAGAATTTCTATGGAATCCTATTATGCAGCAGCTTCTTTTTTGTCTGAACTAATGAATTTCAAAACAATCAAGACGATGCCTATGCCTATGATCCCTGTAATGATATAGCTCAAATTGAGATGATTTTTCATGACAAGGGACATGACCGGAGGGCCTGCCGCAACTCCGATGAACCTGGATGACATGTAGAAGGAGGTTATCGTCCCCCGCTGTTCCTTTTTTATATTTTGAGTGATGATTGCGTCGAGTGTCGGCAATAACGCACCAATTGCTATGCCAACCAAGCTCGTTACGAGTAATAAAAGGAAAACTTTGTTTTTAGTAAAACCGACAAAAACAAGGCTGATTGAAAGGACAATTATACTAATCATGATGATCTTTTTCATGATTGGTAATTCACCCTTGATTTTTTTCCCTGCAACGTAAGAAGACACACAAAGGAAAAATAGCGGGATCGCTATCACTAAACCTTTTTTGACTCCATGCAAATCATGGATTTTTTCCAGATTATCAGACAAAAAGAAAAGAACGCCGAACAAAACCAACATGACAAATACACCAATCAGGAAAACTGTATATAACCATTTTCCTTCCTGCTTGAATATTTTTTTCGTATCCTGCCAAAATTCTTTGAATTTCTTCGGATCATCCTTTTCCTTTGGTACCTTTATAAAGAAAAAGACCAAGACAATAGATATTAAACTGAAGAATGAAATCGAGAAGAATGGTAAAAACCAGATAAATGCAGCAAACAGGGAACCCAATATTGGACTAAGCACTTTCCCAAATGTATTCGAGGTTTCTATGATACCCAGACAAGAACTCGTTTTTTCATCATCATCCTTGTATAAATCCCCCACCAGAGGCAAAATGATAGGCGAGGCACCAGATGCCCCAATCCCCTGCAATACCCTCCCGATGATGATCCATGTATAGGGATTTTCCATTTTCCATGAAGCATAACCTGCGACCAAGCCACCAATAAGGGCTAGGATCAGACTTGGCAGGATCACCATCTTCCGTCCGAATCGATCTGATAAATAACCTGCTATGGGAATTAAAAAAATGGATGCAACGGAATAGCTTGTTATTACCATGCTTGATTGAAATGAAGATATCCCCACCTTATCCTCGAAAATGGGCAAAACCGGGATAAGCATTGAATTTCCAAGTGTCATCACCAATGGAATTGATGCCATACTGATCAGGCACCACACGCTTACATCTTTATTTTGCTTCTCATGACCTTCCATACTTACACTCCTCATCCATTATAAAAGCAACTTATTGCATAAAAGGTAACCATTTGTGAAATCAATATGTTTTGCATCATTTTTTAGATGTCTTAAATTATTATGTTATAGCTTTGATGGATTTATTCAGTAGCGCTTTTCCCAAAATTACCCCTTTTGACCTTTAAAATATTCTTCTCTTTTTTTTTACATTTGTTATCGACTAGGTGAACAGCAAACGAGACTATGATTCACCGTACCCACTCAAAAAAGGACTAAAAAGGTGGTACAAGTCCAATTGTTTGAATACATTCAAATAAGCGAAGATGTATCAAACGATGAGGTGATGAATTGGGTGTTTTTTTCAGCTATGTATTATTAGGTTTATCACTGGCGGCTCCTATCGGACCCATAAACGCTGCTCAATTGGACAAAGGAATCAAGAAGGGTTTTTGGCATGCCTGGATTTTTGGCTGGGGTGCCATTTTAGCGGATTTTGTTTTTATAGCCCTCGTCTTTTTCGGTGTCGTCCACTTTTTGGACAACCCCTTCATGAAGACATTTTTATGGCTTTTTGGATTTTTCGTCCTGACCTATACCGGAATCGAAAGTCTGCTAAGTGCAGGTAAGATTGAAGTGAATGCACGAAAAGCGAAAGATTCCCTTTTTTCTTCATTCCTGACAGGATTCATCATGTCCCTTTCGAATCCTTTATCCATTTTGTTTTGGCTGGGGATTTATGGATCCATTCTCGCAAACTCCGCTTCAAAATATGATATGGATCATTTACTTTTTTACAGTTCAGGTATCCTTGTCGGCCTCTTAACCTGGGATTTCGCAATGGCCATCATCGCCAGCACCTTCAGACGCTTTTTATCCAAACCCATTCTAATGGGCATCTCGATCATTTCGGGTATATCCCTTATAGGGATTGGCATTTACTTTGCCATCCAAGCAGCCAAGGTTTTATTTACATAAGCATTTACTCGTGAGTTCGTATTAAATAGATAAAACAGGCCGCCTATTTTATTATCCTTCTTTGTCCATGCCGGACACTTATCCCCCATTGTTCATAGCCTGAAAGGGTAAACACAAAGTATAATCACGGTTATTACTTTTATAATGTTCCATACTTTACTGTTCCATATTATTACGATAATTCTTATGCTAATTTGCCTTATTATGATGACAGACTGCCAGTACAAACACTGGTTCCAGTAACCACTATTCAGAGCCATTTAAACGCAGGCCGACAAGGTCATTGTTTCAGAGGTTTTTTGGGGTAACACCTTGCACACCTTTATTTTAATGGGGAAATAATGCTACTGGTATGGCACAGATACTTGAAGGTGGCATTCCAAATGAAGTTCATCATACAGATATAGTTGGATTACAATACCTAGGATTAACCTGCCCTGGCGGCGGGCACGGCAGCCCGGGTCGTAACTGTTTCCAGCAGTTCATTCCGGGCGTTGGCTGGGTATGGATTTGTAGATAGAAAAAAGACAGCCGGATTTATTCGGCTGTCTTTTTTTATCCAAACATTATCTAAGGAGCATTTACTCGTGAGTTTCGCGCATTTACTCGTGAGTTTCGTGCATTTACTCGTGAGTTTCGTGCATTTACTCGTGAGTTTCGTGCATTTACTCGTGAGTTCCGGATTAGGCTGCGTTCTTGTTAGATGCTGCGTTCTTTTATTTGCTGGGCCATTTTCTTGATGAACGTTTCTATTGCGACATTTTCAACTTCTTGTTCCCCGTATTTCCGGACATTCACTTCATTTTCTTTCTCTTCTTTATCTCCAAGAATCAGCATATATGGGATTTTTCCCAACTGTGCTTCCCTGACTTTATACCCCAGCTTTTCATTCCGATCATCAATTTTCACTCTTATGCCTTGATTCTTCAGTTCTTTTTGAACCTTTAAACAATAATTCAAATGAACTTGTGAGACAGGGATGATCTGTACTTGCACCGGGGCAAGCCATGCCGGAAAAGCACCGGCAAAGTGTTCTATCAGAATTCCAAAAAAACGATCGATCGATCCAAAAATGGCACGATGAATGACGACCGGACGAACTTTTTCATTATTTTCATCGATGTAATTCAGATCAAATTTGTCGGGCATTTGAAAATCAAGCTGGATTGTTGCACATTGGTGGCTTCGTTTTAATGCATCTTTAATATGAAAATCAATTTTCGGTCCATAAAATGCTCCGTCCCCTTCATTTACTTGATAATGTATCCCGATGCTTTCCAGAACATTTTTCAAGGCTGTTTCAGAAGCTTCCCAAAGGGAATCATCGCCCATTGAATCCTCTGGACGCGTCGAGAGCTCCACGGAATACTCGAATCCAAAAGTGCGATACACCTTATCAATCAGATGAAACACTTGTTTAATTTCGCTTTCGATTTGATCCTGCCGAACATAGATGTGGGCATCATCCTGACAAAATGTACGGACCCGCAGCATCCCGTTCAATGCACCGCTATATTCATGACGGTGGACTTGACCGAATTCGGCCATCCGGATTGGCAAATCCCTGTAAGAATAAAGACTGTTTTTGAAAATAAGCATATGACCCGGACAGTTCATTGGCTTCATCGCGAATTTTGTTTGATCCACCTCAGTGAAGTACATATTCTCATGGTAATGATCCCAGTGACCCGATTGTTCCCATAACCGCTGGTTCATCATGAAAGGAGTCCGAACTTCGTCGTAATCAGCTTCAGTCTGAAGCTCCCGCGAGAATTTCTCCAATTCATTTCTAACGATTTGCCCTTTCGGTAAATAAAACGGCATTCCAGGGGCTTCCTCCGAAAACATGAATAACTCCAACTGCTTCCCTAATTTACGGTGATCACGTTTGGCTGCTTCTTCCAGGAATTCAAAGTATTCCTGTAGATCCTTTTTCTTTCGGAATGCCACGCCATACACCCTTTGAAGAACTTCATTTTGATTGTCTCCCCGCCAATAGGCACCAGATACACGAGTCAATTTGAACGATTTTACAAATGATGTGGATGGAAGGTGCGGCCCTCTGCAAAGATCGACGAATTCCCCCTGTTGATAGAGCGTTAATTTTTGACCATTAGGGATGTTCTTTGCTATATCCAACTTGAATGACTCCCCTCTGCCCTCGAATAACTTCACAGCTTCTTCATAAGTCACTTCGATCCTTTTGATTTCCAGATTTTCACTTATGATATGTTCCATCTCTTTTTCAATAGCTTGTAGATCTTCTGGGCTCAAAGGATGGTCTAACTTAAAATCATAGTAAAAACCATCTTCCACGACTGGCCCCATTCCTAATTCCACATTTTGGTACAATCTTTTCACTGCCTGCGCCAAAACATGCGCCGATGTATGTCGTAATACTTGTAATCCTTCATCCGAATCCAGAGTCAAAATCGATAGTTCTGCATCATCATTCAGCTTGTGACTTAGATCAACCAGTTGCTTATCCAGTTTTCCTGCTACTGCCTTTTTCCTTAAACTTGAACTGATGGACCCTGCCACACTTTCCACTGTCATCCCTTGCGGATATTCCTTTTGCTGCCCATCCGGGAATTGAACTTTAATCATTTTTTCACCCATCACATAAACACCCCTTTTTAAGTAATAAAAAACGCACCCATCCCTAAGTAAGGGACGAGTGCGTTTACCCGTGGTTCCACCCAATTTCCCATAAGCAAGAAACACTCATGGCTCTGGAGCTTGTAACGCAGCTTAGACGATATCAGTTACTTTTGTTCACCGATATAGCTCAAAGGCGGTAAAACATTTTCCTAAGCCAGGAAGTTCGCAGCTTCTCTTCCCTCTCTGAAGACCGTAAAAATGATTCATGTCCTTATCATGGCAATATTTTTATATATAAAAAAACGCACCCATCCCTAAGTAAGGGACGAGTGCGTTTATACCCGTGATTCCACCCAATTTCCCATAAGCAAGAAACACTCATGGCTCTGGAGCTTGTAACGCAGCTTAGACGATATCAGTTACTCTTGTTCACCGATATAGCTCAAAGGCGGTAAATCAGTTCCCTAAGCCAGGAAGTTCGCAGCTGCCCTTCCCTCTCTGAAGACCGTAAAAATGATTCATGTCCTTATCATGGCAATAATTATAATAATAAAAAACGCACCCATCCCTAAGTAAGGGACGAGTGCGTTTATACCCGTGATTCCACCCAATTTCCCATAAGCAAGAAACACTCATGGCTCTGGAGCTTGTAACGCAGCTTAGACGATATCAGTTACTCTTGTTCACCGATATGGCTCAAAGGCGGTAAAACATTTTCCTAAGCCAGGAAGTTCGCAGCTTCTCTTCCCTCTCTGAAGACCGTAAAAATGATTCATGTCCTTATCAATGCTTCTAAAATGAAAATGGATTTTTATATTGTTATATATATTACAATATATTCCCATAAGTGACAACCTCAAATTTTTTAATTTCATTGCAAACACCGAATTGGTATAATTAGTAAAAAAGGAGTCTCTATGAAACGTTTAAGCAATTGGTCTATCGTATTTGCAGTGATTGGTACACTATCATTTTGCTGTTCCCTTGCTTTACCAAAAGCCTCCGAGCAGCTTATGATTTCGGGATTCGGTGCGTTAGTTATTGGTATGTTATGCAGTTTCGGGGCCATGTATAAAAATGAAAAAGGAAAGTCGAAATTTTTGGCTGTGGCTGCATTCTTTCTTTTAAGTTTCATTCTCGTTTGGAATGAACCATTTCAAATTGTCAGGCTCTTGACCTGGATGAAAAATTAATCAAAATGAAAAACCCGTTTGCCATGACGGGTTTTTTGATTGGTTCAATCTTCATCGGCTATCGTTCGATTTGATTTCTTTAATCTAAGCCATAGCGCAAGTCCAGTGGACCAAAGAATTAGCGCGCATCCAAAGCCGAGCAATGATAACGGTGCAAGGATTTGATGCTCCCCAAACATGACAGTATCTGGCACAATAAGCAATGTGATAAGCGCCAATAAACAGAGAAGCACTCCTGTTGCATAGTAAACCTTGATTTGGAAAAGTGACGCCAAAGGTAAAAAATGAATCCCTACAATAATGGCGATGACTCCCGGTATAAGATCGGTCTGATTGATCAAGTTACAGACGGCAATGGCAATCCCAATCAGCACCGCTTCGGCAATGAAGACCATATTAAACAAAAATCCGATACGCTTCAGACGCCTAGCCCCATTTTCTGAAACTTGATTGGACATTTTTTGTGATGCATGAATTAATGAAATGCCTTCGATAACCATTATGATTCCTACGATTATGGCTGCGAGTTCCACGTAGGGAACCCCCCACCCCTGCAATCCCATTATACCAGTACCTGCCCACAGTGTACCGAAGACCGCCATGAAAATGACTCCAATTCCAGAACCGCGATAAGCCTCTTTCATCCTCATTTTCCTTTCATCCACAGTAATAAAAGTACATAGATTAATAGTATTGCACACCTTCCCCAATTATTCAGTTATAAAAAATGGTTTATTGAAAAAATTACCATGATGCGAATTTTAATAGAAAATTGCCGCTTTAGTCGATATAACTGGATTTTCGTCGATATATCTCTATTTTCGGAGATATAACTGGAATTTCGTCGATATATTTCTACTTTCGACGATATAATTGCCGTTTTCGTCGATATAATCCTATTTTCGGAGATATAACTGGATTTTCGTCCGATATCGTCTAATTAAAGTCCATAAAAAAAACCTGAGTCCCCAAAGGGATCTCAGGATTTTATCTATTCATATCAAGCCACATCTGATTTATCAAATTGACAATCTTTTAATGATATTAATTTGGTCTTGTGATAAATCTTGTATCCTAACCAGATCGCCAGAAATATCGGTAATCCGATATAGGAGACGGCGACGCCATACCAGTCGATGCTGCCGCTTAGGAATGCTTGATAGTTCTGCCCTGCAATGACACCCATGCAAAGGACGAATGATAGGATCGGACCGAGCGGAAACCATTTTGCTTTATATTTCAATTCGTTCAGATCACCGCCCTGTGCAACATATGCACGTCTAAAGCGATAATGGCTAATTGCAATACCAATCCAGGCGATGAAGCCGGTTAGCCCGGATGCATTCAATAGCCATGTAAATACATGGTCCCCAAAAATGGATGTCAAGAAGGCGAGCCCGCCAATTAATGCCGTTAGAATCAAAGCATTCATCGGGATTCCCCTGCGATTGACTTTGGCGAGGAATTGGGGAGCTTGTTTATCTTTCGCCATCGACCATAACATCCGCGTTGATGCATATAGTCCCGAGTTCCCTGCGGATAGTAAGGAAGTCAATACGACCGCATTCATGACGGATGCCGCGAATGCCAGTCCTGCCCGTTCAAAGACAAGTGTGAAAGGGCTTACAGAAATGTTTTTGACATCCCCGTTCAGCAAACTTGGACTTGTATATGGAATCAAGAGGCCGAGTATCAGGATGGCTCCGATGTAAAACAATAGGATGCGCCAAAATACTTGGCGGATCGCATTCGGAACATTTTTTTCGGGATTCTCACTTTCCCCGGCAGCAATACCAACCAGTTCCGTGCCTTGAAAAGAAAATCCCGCGATAAGAAAGATTGAGATGATCGATAAAAATCCTCCCTTGAATGGTGCCTCGTCCATGGTGAAGTTTTCAAATCCGATCACCTTTCCGCCAAAAACCCCAAATATGGTCAATAAACCAATAATGATGAAGCAAATGATGGCAATGACTTTTATTAAGGCAAACCAATATTCAGATTCACCATAGCTTTTAATGGATAGGGCGTTGAGGGTGAAGACGATTCCAAGAAATAATGCACTCCATATAAGGCTGGGTACATCAGGGAGCCAGAATTTCATGATGATGGCTGCAGCAGCTATTTCCACGGCAAGGGTGACTGCCCAGTTAAACCAATAATTCCAGCCAAGTGCAAAGCCGAATGCGGGATCAACAAAGCGTGTGGCGTAGGTGGAAAATGATCCCGACACAGGCATATATGTCGCCATTTCCCCTAAGCTCGTCATAAGGAAATAAACCATGATTCCAATGCAGGCATAGGCAGCAAGGGCACCGCCGGGCCCTGCGCTCTGGATGGTTGCCCCGCTTGCCAGGAATAATCCGGTTCCTATTGAACCGCCAATGGCAATCATGGTCATATGCCTTGCTTTCAGTTTCCTTTTAACTGTCGGTTCTTGATTATCAATGAGATTCATGTCCATATGGTTCCTACCTCATTTTCTTTTAAAGTTAAAAGTTCAAGAAATAAAAGAGTTTTTAACAACCGCTTTGTGAAAGTCTTAATAGTTCGCTTCACTTGCTGGGATACTATCCAGTTTAATTGCCATTGCCTGGTATCGTCTCCCTATTCCCGGCCTGGGTGACCCCATCTTGCTCAGGCTCCATTCCACACCATTGAATTAATGTAAGGGCAATGATTTCGGCTGTTGAGAACACGTTGTCGAGCAGGATGTATTCATTTGGATAGTGTGCAACCTCGGTTACTCCTGGCCCGAAAACGATTGCAGGCGTTTCACCGACATGTGTCAGCAATCCCCCATCCGTTCCCCAAGGGGAGGCTTCAATGACAGGGTCCTGTCCGGCAACTTGCCGATATTGATGAACAAGCGCATTCATCAGTTCATGCTCTACATCAATTGCTCCTGGAACCCAGCGTGCCCCGAACCATTCCAATACGGGCGGGTTTTCCTTGAACCATTGGTCCACTTCCCCCAGCTGTAATAACCAGGCCGCCATTTCATCCTTCGCCTGCTCCATCGTTTCCTCCGGCGCAACGCCCATCCTTCCTTCGATTTTCACAAGGTCAGGGACGGATGACGGCCAATTACCGCCTTCAATGACACCTAGATTGATTGGAATCGGAATAGGCGTGTTCTGATAAAGCGGATCACTGATACGTGCATTTCGCTTTTCTTCCAAGGCACGAATATGATTGATGACAGTCATGCTTTTTTCAATCGCACTAACGCCTTCATACCTTGTTCCGCCATGGGCTGACCGTCCTTTAACATGGATTCGGAACCACATCGAACCCTGCTGTTTCGGGAAGATCCTCATATTCGTCGGTTCAGGGATCAGGGCGGCATCTGCTTTATATCCCCTCAGGACGGCCGCCAAGGTTCCGGCCCCACCGCTTTCTTCTTCAATCACACTTTGAAAAATGACATCTCCTTTTAATTGGATGCCATTTTCCTTCAATGCCTGCATCGCAAGGATTAGCGATACATTTCCACCCTTCATATCGGTTACACCGCGACCAAACATTCTTCCATTTTTAATCGCTCCACTATAAGGGTCGTCGTCCCACTGCTCCCGGTCCCCATCCGGAACCACATCGATGTGTCCGTTCAAAATGATGGAACGTCCGCCTCCAGTCCCTTTCATGATACCTACCACATTGGGGCTGTTGGAAAATTCACTGCGTGGAGAATAGAAATAAGAATGCTTTTTCAGCTCGCCGCCGTCAGGTTCCCAACTATCGATCTGCAAACCCATTTCCTGCAGCTTTTGGGCGACGATGGCCTGTGCCCCTGCTTCATTTCCTTGCGTACTTGGGGCTTGAACCATTTTTTGCAATAGGGTTGTTCCTTCTTCCCGATGATCCTTGATCCATTGGTTTATCCGTTTTTTTATATCCGGCACATTTATCCTCCTTAATTACACATATTCTCATAGATTACTGAAAGTCCCATCCCACCTGCCATACACAACGTTACCATTCCATACTTAACTTGTGAACGCAACATTTCATGCATCAGTGTGACTGTCAATTTTGCACCTGTTGCTCCTACAGGGTGACCAAGTGCAATTGCCCCTCCATTGACATTGACAATATCCTGATTCAAATCTAACTCCTTGATCACTGCAAGTGCTTGGGCAGCAAAGGCTTCATTAAGTTCAATCAGTCCGATATCCTCTAAAGATAGACCTGCTTTTGCCAATGCTTTTCGAGTCGCTGGTACGGGTCCAATCCCCATAACTCCAGGTTCAACTCCTGCACTGGCGAAAGCCTTTATTTTCAAGAGCGGTTTTAATCCCTTTTCTTCTGCTTGCTGCTTTGACATTAATAGTACAGCTGCAGCTCCATCATTCATAGGACAGGCATTTCCTGCCGTAATGGTTCCTTCATTTTTGAATACTGCTGGAAGACTGGCTAGTTGATCTAGATGAATGTCCTCGCGTACCCCTTCGTCATGGTTGAAGATTTGAAGTCCTTTTCGATCCTTGATTTTAAGCGAAATAATTTCTCTATCAAAGCGACCCTCTACTATAGCTTTCCAAGCCTTCTTGTGGCTTTGATAAGCAAATTGATCCTGTTCTTCACGACGGATACCGTATTTTTCAGCCAAGCGCTCGGCAGTTATTCCCATATGCTCATTTCCCAAGGAACATATTAATCCATCTGCCAGCAGAGCATCCTCCATCGTTACGTTTCCAAATTTACCGCCCCATCTATTTTTCACGATATAAGGCACATTGCTCATGCTCTCCACTCCGCCGGCAATGATTACGTCTTCTTGACCAGCAGCGATAGTTAAAGCAGCAGTGGTAATGGCCTTTAAACCTGATCCACATGCTTTGATTACAACGTGGCCTGGGACACTGTGTGGGAAACAAGCCATCTGCGACGAAATACGGGCCGAGTTAAGTCCGCCTCCGTGGACATAGCCATGTCCGAAAATCACTTCATTTACCTTCTCTTTACCTAACCCGGAATTATCCATTAAACCTTCCAATACTTGACGGCCCAATTCGGTAGCTTTAACATTCCGTAGTGATTTGCCAAAGGATCCAACTGCAGTTCGCGCTCCAGCAACGATGACAACCTCATTCATGCTTTTTTCCTCCTCTTACCTATTCAATGGTGTTGACAGCAGCATGGATTTTCAATGTCGCCTCTGTATTCCTTATCACATCATCCACGGTATATGGCGCCATGACTTCCTTCAGCACCAACCCCGCTTCTGTAACCTCCATGACAGCCATATCCGTAATGATTAAATCCACACTCTGCCTTGCCGTCAATGGAAGCGTGCATGCCTTCAATATCTTCGATTCACCCTGCTTATTCACATGATTCATCAGGACGATCACCTTTTTGGCTTTCTGGGCAAGCTCCATTGCCCCGCCCATACCCGGCACCCGCTTTCCTGGGACGATCCAATTCGCCAAATCCCCTTTTTCACTGACTTCCAGGGCTCCAAGGATGGTGATGTCGATGTATCCTTTCCTGATCATTCCAAATGCTGTTGCACTATCAAAATATGAAGCTCCCATTACAGTGGTGATCGGGAACCCTCCCGCATTACAGAGGGCAGGATCTTCTTGCCCGGGATCAGGGCTTGGCCCCGTACCGAGAACTCCGTTTTCCGCATGGAACAGCACATGGATATCTTGAGGAATATGGTCGGCCACCAAGGTAGGGATGCCGATGCCTAAATTGACGATCAATCCGTCATGGATTTCCTTGGCGGCGCGTTTCGCGATGCGATTTCGTACATCTACTGCCATGCCCATTTCCAATTCACCCCTTTTGTCGGAATCACCATATCTACATAAATGCCTGGTGTGGCAATACATTCAGGATCCAATTCGCCTACAGGAACGATTTCCTCCACTTCCGCAATCGTGAAGGTTCCAGCCATCGCTACCAGCGGATTGAAGTTACATGCAGTCTTGTCGTACACTAAATTCCCCAGCGAATCTGCCTTTTTGGCATGGACGATGCTGACTTCAGCCGTCAAAGCGGTTTCCACCAAGTATTCTTTTCCTTCTATCACCATCTTGTCCTTGCCTTCTTCGGCTATCGTACCAATCCCGACATCGACAAAAATCCCGCCTAAGCCTACACCGCCAGCACGAATCCGTTCGGCTAATGTACCTTGCGGTGAAAATTCTACTTGCAGCTTTCCTTCAGTCATGAGCCTGCCGGCATTAGGATTAGAACCGATATGCGAGGCGATCACTTTCTTTGCCCTTTCAGCAGTCACAAGCCGTCCAATGCCGATGTCAGGGAATCCAGTATCATTGCCAATCAAGGTCAATTCCTTGACGCCCTTGTCAAGGATACCCTGTACGAGTGTCGGAGGAGTCCCCACTCCGCCAAACCCGCCATACATGAGTGTGCATCCATCGGAAATATGCTCTAATGCTTCTTCCATGGCCACAATTTTGTTTTTCTTCATAATGACCTGCTTCATATCGTTCCTCCTAAATAGCCTGCATGTCCTCAATCAAACCTTCCGTGTGCAATTCTTGCTGCAACTCTTCGAGGGAAGCTTCCAGTATCTTGACGAGGGTATCGATTTCTTCATTCGTAATGATTAATGGCGGAGATATGATAACCGCATCGCCAGCAATTCCTTCAATCGCACCTGCAGCAGGATAGATCAACAGCCCCTTAGCAAAAGCCTTATTGACAAGCCTTGTAGTCAGGCCGATTTGCAAGTCGAATGGCGTTTTTGAAATTCGATTGGAGACAAACTCAAGCCCAAGGAGAAGCCCTTTCCCTCTTACATCACCAATGATGTCGAATTTCTCAGCCAATCCTTGCAGCTTCTTAAACAGATATTGACCTTTCTCTTTTGCTGCCTGAACCAGGTCATTTCCCTCAATGTAGGAAAGCACTTCCAATGAAACGGCCGCAGATAGAGGGTTTGCACTATATGTGTGTCCAGCCATGATTGATTTCGAGCCTTTTAAAATGGGCTCTATGACACGGTCAGTAACCATTGTGGCTGCCATTGGAGTATAGCCGGCACTCATTCCTTTACCCAATGCGATGATATCCGGAGTGACTCCCCAGTGTTCCATCGCGAACATTTTTCCTGTCCGTCCGATTCCTGTCATTACCTCATCGGCGATAAAGAGAATGTCATAGTTTTCGCAGATTTCCTTAATCCTTTGATAGTAGCCATCCGGCGGTGTTACAGCACCAGCGGATGCCCCGATTATCGGTTCTGCGATGAAGGCGGCGATATTCTCGGAGCCAACCCTTTGAATGGCTGTCTCCAGTTCATTTGCACACTGGAGCTTGCATCCGGAAGTTTCATTATTATAAGGACAGCGATAACAGTAGGGAGCCGAAATGCTAGGGAAATCCTCCAATAGCGGAACAAAACGCTTTCTTCTTGGTACATGGCCGGACATCGATAAAGCGCCCATCGTGATCCCGTGATAACTCGTCCACCTGGAGACGATGCGATTTTTTCGCTCAAACCCTTTTTCTTGCCAATGTTGAATCGCGATTTTCATCGCCGTTTCGGTCGCTTCCGATCCACTATTCACGAAAAATGACCAATTCAAATCCCCAGGAGCCAACTCACTTAGCTTTTTGGCCAATGCCTCTGCGGCTTCACTCGTAAAATGAGACCTATATGCAAAAGAAACTTTGCGGGCTTGCTCCGTCATTGCCTCGACAACATCTACTACACCATGGCCAATACTTGCTGTGACCGCTCCTGATGATCCATCTATATACTGATTTCCATCTATATCATAAAGATAAATTCCATTCCCATGAGAGATAGTGGGATAGTCATGATCTAAAGTAGGCTTAATCAAATAATTGCGTGTCATGTCATCTCTCCTTTTAACGTTCGTACCCACTGTGCAATATTCTATTAATCAATTAATTTCCAGAACCAGTTTACCAACTAAAAGGCTCATCCTGAATCAGGATGGATTCGGTAGGGCAGCCTTCCATAGCATCTTGCATGTCATCATGCAGGATTTCAGGAACTTCGGCAATACCCTGATTATCGTCCAAGATGACGAAAGCGATCCCTTGATCGTCATAGTCATAAATCTCAGGACCTGTTGAACCGCATGCCCCGCACGCAATACAAGTTTCTTTATCAACCCAAGTGTATTTAGCCATAGAAACAATCCTCCTACTTGACGGATAAATCTTTACCCCAAATATTCATGTCCTCATACTTATCCCAAATATTGCAATTCTTCGTTAATCTGCCTCCATATTCATATCCCAGCTGATGAAAGACTGCGTTCATGCCCATTGACAATGATCGCGCTAATGAATAAGAGCAATAAATATTTTTCCTGAACAATTCTTGTTCCAATGCGGAGATGAGCACCTTCATGAAACCATGCTTTCGATGTTGGGGAATCGTTGCACAGTCCGTTAATTCAGCATTGTGATACATCTCATTCACTTCAGCGGATGCAGCACTCACGATGGTTCCTTCATATTCGATAACACTAAAGATCGTGCCTTCCTCCATCACTTTCTTGATATATCGCTCATCATTCATCGGTGTAGGATAGGTCTCAAAAATGGCACCATATAACTTCGCCAGCTCTTGTGCATCTTCAACCGTAGCAAACCGGAGGATATAATCCTCAGGTATTTGCTGAGATTCCATCACCCTAGGAATCCTGCTTACATCTTGGATGACTTTATCTTCCTTGACCCAAAAGTCGCTTGTTCGCCTTTCATCCGTTAAATAGAAGGCCATACAATAAGCATCATTCCCTTTGAAATACTTGCTCAATATGCCTTCCAGCATGAATCCTTGACCCAATGCCGCTGATAGATCTTCATTTCTGGCTTTAAGTATCACTTTAGTGAAGCCCTGCTCCTTTGCGATGGCAAGGGCCCGATCGATCGCTTTTTTGATATTTCCCCGATAATCATCCATGCGTAAGCGCTGATTGGCATGATCATGATAGAGTTCCATCGTATAACAATCCCCAGTCTCCACTTGGGTGAAAAAAGGCAGCTTTTGAACTGGCATTATGTACCCCCCTTATTTAAAGAATTCGGGAGAAGAGATGCATATCATCCGCTTCTCCCGGCATTCTATTTCCAATTGAATAATTTTTTGATAGGTGCCTGAAGAAGCTGATCATACGTGAACTCATCAGGATATTCACTCACATCATATATAGATAAGGCTTCATCCACCTTTTGATTCATCGAATCAGACACATAGATTCCACACTCAGGACAGTTCACGGCTGGAACTTGAAGGACTTTTATAGAGCGTTTCCCGTCAGGCATGATCCAGTAACAATCCTTCTTTTCACTTTCTTCCACGTTCGGGGTGTTGCACCACAAGCAATCCATCTTCATTCCTCCTTGCCTTCAGATTTAACAGAGCCACTAACGGCCATGGCGTTCTTTTTTTCTTGGGATAACCTTAATTTTTCCTTCATTTCATCCCGTTTATCACGGCGATCCTTCAAGGAAGCATGTTCATCTGTGCTTTCATACGCTTTTCTCTTGTCAAGACGACGAAGGCCCTCTGGCACCAAATTGAATTTCTCGTCCGTCATCAGAGCTGAAATCCCGACGGCTTCTTTCCTATCCTCAGTACCATACACTTCATCAAAGTAAGCATCCGCACTGCCGGCAACATAATTCTTCGGCTCCGGATAGCTTGTGATAACTCCTTCAAAGTTCCGTAAAACGACTTTATCCGGACTTTGCGAAAGAAGGTAATTCGGAGTCAGGGCAATCTTTCCGCCTCCGCCAGGAGCATCCACCACAAAGGTCGGCACTGCATATCCTGATGTATGGCCGCGCAGCGCTTCAATGATTTCCAGTCCTTTTGAAACCGGCGCCCGGAAATGGCCAATCCCTTCAGATAGATCACATTGATAAATGTAATAAGGTCTTACCCTTGCTTTTACACAGTCATGCATAAGCTTTTTCATGATATGTACACTATCGTTGATTCCAGCCAGGATGACTGCCTGATTACCAAGCGGCACGCCTGCCATCGACAGCATATCACATGCTTTTTTCGCTTCATCCGTCAGTTCAAGTGAATGATTGAAATGCGTATTCAACCAAATCGGATGATACTTTTTCAGAATATTACATAAATTTTCTGTAATCCTCTGCGGGAAAACGACCGGTGCACGTGTTCCGATCCGAATGATTTCCACATGCGGGATGGCACGTAAGTTACTCAATACGTATTCAAGGATCTTATCATTGATAAGCAGGCCGTCTCCACCAGAGATCAGCACGTCCCTCACTTCAGGAGTGTTACGGATATATTCAATCGCCCCGTCAAGCTGCTTCTTGGGAACACCCATGCCAACCTGACCTGAAAAACGGCGTCGCGTACAATATCTGCAGTACATGGAGCATTGGTTCGTTACAAGGAATAGAACGCGATCCGGATATCGATGCGTCAATCCTGGAACAGGGGAATCCTCATCCTCATGCAGCGGATCCTCCAAATCATATCTAGTCTTGTTCATTTCTGCCGAAAGCGGTACCGACTGTAAACGAATCGGACAGCGAGGATCATCGGGATTCATCAATGAAGCATAATAAGGCGTAATGTTCAACGGAATCGTTTGAGTCGAAATCCGGACTCCTTCCTCTTCATCCGGTGTCAAGTTGACGACCTTTTTCAGATCATCCAGTGTTTTAATCGTATTGGTCAATTGCCAGATCCAATCATTCCACTGCTCTTCCGTTACATCCTTCCACAATTCGATATCATTATAATGCCTGCGTCCACCTAGGTATTCTTTATGTTTTACATCCATTCCCATCAAATTCATTTAAAATGCCCCCTTTATTGTAAGAACTTATATATATACTCTCGCAAGAATGATGCCAACATGAATAACAAGGAAAACATAGGCAAAAGGGGGCAAACCGAGCTTAAAGTCGCAAGAAATTTTTCAATACGCATAATTTTTTGCAGCCAGATTCTTTGCGCCAAGTAAAAAATCAAAAAAGAGGGTCTCTTTACACAAGAGCCCTCTTCGTTACAACATGATCAAGAAAGTGAAAAAACCTGCATTCACTTTGATTCCTTCGATCCTGCCGTATAAACTTTTTCAATGCCGTACTTGTTTAACTTATATTGCAGTCCCTGTCTTTTAATATTGAGGGCTTCTGCCGTTTTGCTGATATTTCCGTTATATTTCTCGAACATATTGATGATCATTTCCCTTTCCATTTCTTCAAGAACGACAGGTAAATCAATCTTGTTTTTCAATGGGGAAGGATGGCTCTGCGCATTTGCTGCAGCATAATTTCCTGAAGGGAAAAGATAAGCAGGAAGATGATGTTCATCAATCATATCTTCCCCTGCGTCCATGACGTTAAAGGTCAACTCGATGGCATGTCCCAGTTCACGAATGTTTCCTGGCCATTGATATTGAAGAAGCCGCTGCATCGCCTTTTGACTGATCCCGCGCACTTCGGTAAAAAATGATTTGTTGAACTTTTGAATAAAGTGATTGACGATTTCCGGAATATCCGTTTTACGCTCCAAAAGAGAAGGCATTTGGATCGTCACGACATTCAGGCGGAAAAATAAATCCGAGCGAATGATTCCCCGCTCCAACGCCTCTTCTGGAGATATGTTCATCGCAGCAATGATCTTCACATTAACCTTCTGCTCCTTCGAACCTCCAACACGGCGCACCTCACCTTCCTGAAGCACTCGCAGTAATTTTGCCTGCAGACCGAGGTCGAGGCTATTCAGCTCATCAAGGAAAAGAGTTCCGCCATTTGCCTGTTCAAAAATGCCCATGCGATCCATAGCTCCTGTAAAAGCCCCTTTCGTCGTGCCGAACAGCAGCCCCTCCATCAATTCCTTTGGAACAGCTGCACAGTTCTGCGCGATGAAAGGCTGATTTCGCTGAGCACTTACATTATGTATACTTTGCGCAACCAGTTCTTTCCCTGTCCCGGTAGGTCCATAAATCATGACTGGGGAATGGGTACGGGCCGCTTTTTTCGCCAATGAAATCGCTTGCTGAAAAGCAGGGCTGTTACCAATCAAATCACTAAAATGATAGGTCGCCGTCCCTTCAGAGAACTTACTTTTCTTATGGGTCTCGGCCAGCTGGGAACGTAAATCGACAATTTGGTCGTACATATTCATGACCTTCGTAATATCCTTTGCGATTTCCACTGCCCCTATAATTTCACCATCCTCATACAAAGGATACGTACTATTGATCGACGTTATTTTTTTCTCCTTTAAATTGACATATGTTTGAATGGACTCAATCGTTTCATTGCCTTTTTCCAATGCTACATTCAGCGTACTGGATTCATCAGTCAATGAAGGATAAAGCTGAAAAATATTTTCCCCCAGCACATGTTCACGATCAAGCCCGTCGATATGTGCCATCATTTCATTGTAAAATACCGTGTCCCCATCTTTATTCACAATATGGACACCCACATTGATCACATTCAATATCCATTCAAATTGAGTGGAAAACTGATTTACTGAAGATTTCATTTCTTCATCTCCGTTCTCTGTCATCTGATAGAATCACCTGTAAATTATAGCATTTAATGGGAAACATTCATCTCTTTATTCTTATTAAAATCAAACTTCAATACAAAAGTAATAGAATAATAAGTTCAAAAAAAGGAATCTCGCATTATGCCAAGAAGATTATATTAGAAAATATAAAATTTAGGGGTGAGTCGGATTTCAGAACGAAGCAAAGAAACTAAAATAGAAATTAAACCGTGGGAAGATAAAGACCTTGAATTGCTTTTTCAACTAAATGCCCCAGAAATGATGGAACATCTTGGCGGACCAGAAAGTAATGAACAAATCATGAAACGCCATCAACGGTACCTACAGATTGGAGATAAGGGGTGCATGTTTAGCATCAACACGTTTCGAGAGACAGAGGCAGCCGGTTCCGTTGGCTACTGGCAAACAGTGTGGAACGATGAAAATGTTTACGAAATCGGTTGGAGCGTCCTCTCTTCATATCAAGGTAAAGGAATTGCATCTCATGCCGTGAAGGCAATGATAGAGAAAATCAAAGCCGAACGAAAATACAAATACATTCACGCATTCCCTTCGATCAATAATTCTGCATCAAACGCAATTTGCCGCAAGCTTAAATTCAACCTCATCTCCGAATGTGAATTCGAATACCCGCCAGGAAGCTTTATGCGATGCAATGATTGGTGCTTGGAACTTGAATGAATTCTTTAGATGAATAGCGGATTTGTGAAGGAAGGATTATTCCGGGTTATGTCGAATCATGTTGGGTTTAGGTGAATTATTTCCCGGGAAAGTCGAATTATTCCCATGGCTGGACGGATGGCATCCTATCCGCCATCATTTCTCATTCACATTAGATGTTTAGTGATCTGATTCTCTATCAAGTAAGCAATTCATTCCATGTTTCTTGACCTGCAAGCTTATCAGCAGAAACCTTACATGCCTTTTGGTATTTGAATAATGCCGTCTCGGTATTTTTTCCGAATTCTCCATCAAGGGGCCCAGGGTTATATCCTTTCATATAGAGCGCTGCTTGCAAGATCCATGTGATATTGCAGCTAGCGCCTTTTTTTATGGTGACGGCAGCAGTCTTGGTTTTAGGTCCCCATTTCCCATCGACAACTAGCTTTTTATTGTATTGCTTATTCAGCTCCGTTTGTAAACCTTTTATAAGGGCCGATCGAGTTTTGGGACCATAAAACCCATCACCCTCAATATTCGTTTTATATCGGCTATTTAACGTTTTTTGTATCGAAATTATATGACTATCTCCTTTGCTGGTTTTCGGCATTTCCATTTTTTCTAGTTTGAAGGTAAGGTGCGGTTCTTTTCCTGCTTGTAACTGTGTAAAAGATAACCCGCCTGTCATCTCCAAGTGGGGATAATCCTTGAATGAACTCCAATCCCCGCCCCATTTAAAGCCTAAATCCTTACCTATGGCAGCCACGCGCTGCCACTTTGAATTAACTGTCCATATCACCCTCTTGCCATCATCACTCACAATGAAGAAATCAATGGCCAGTCCATAATTATGAAAAGATTGTCCTGGTTTAGCGTTCGTCACAATAGGTTTAGCAAGATTGCTATAGTTTTTTCCATTGTAGCTGTAAACTCGTCCTTGACCATAAAGCGCAGCTTGTTCTTCCAAAGAGCGATGGCCTGCACTTATCTGTACATTGATTCCTTCAGTATAAGCACGTTCCACCATTTCCAATGCTGATGCCTTCACCACAGGATTCATCCCTTTGCCCATCTTTTTCACTGATCGATCCAATAATGTTCGTAATGCTACCGTCAATGTAATCCCTCCTTTTAAGTTCCCATCAGGCTTTATATAAGCCTTTTTAATGGAAAAGTAGCATGGATGGAAAATTTTCATATTGCTGATTTTTAAACCAAATAAAAGAGACCACATTTTGCGGTCTCAGACTGTAGCCTACAGTTTTTGGAGGGGCTGTAAATTTCGAGTGTTTTAGGCACTCGCTTTCCGCTTGCGGTCCGGGAGCCTTCTCGGCGCTGCGGGGTCTCCCTTGGACACGCTTTTCCCGCAGGAGTCTCGCACCTTCCGTTCCAATCAACTTAGTTATAAAATTGGATAAAATCCCTTTGTTCTATAATCTGAAACGACATTTTTCGATCCTGCATAAACTCCCCCTGTTAGAATACCCCCAACATATGACAGCCTTACGACAAAAAAAATAGACTGCTTCCGTTCGCCCATTTTGCGAATGAAAGTAGTCTATTAATGAATTATTTTATTAATCTCTTTAACTTACGCTCTAATTTCAATAGAGGGGCTTATTTTAAAGTCAGCCTCTGTTTTACTTTTCACTTCATCAAGTGTTACGCCATTTTGCAATTCAATCAATTCCATGCCAGCTTCTGTAAATTGAAAAACAGCCAGTTCGGTAATCAGGCAATGGACGACTTTTTCCCCCGTCAATGGCAATGTACAGCTCTTTTTCACTTTGGATTCCCCATGCTTGTTCACATGGTCCATTATGACAACAATTCGTTTTGCGCCTTGGACGAGATCCATCGCCCCTCCCATTCCTTTTACCATCTTCCCTGGAATCATCCAGTTTGCCAAGTCCCCATTCTCGGAAACTTCCATCCCGCCTAAAATGGCCAGGTCGATGTGGCCGCCGCGAATCATCGCGAACGACTCAGCGCTATCAAAAAATGATGCCCCCGATTTTGCCGTTACTGTTTCTTTTCCTGCATTAATCAAATCCGGATCGACTTCATCCTTTTGTGGATAAGGCCCGATTCCCAGTAAGCCATTTTCCGATTGAAGCATGACATTAAAGTCATTTGGAATCATGTTGGCAATCAAGGTCGGCATTCCAATCCCTAAATTCACACACATACCATCTTGGATTTCTTTAACGGCCCGTTCTAAAATTAGTTGTCTAGTCATTCGAATACTCCTCCTTTTTATGCGTTAGCAGTTGTAAGTTTTTCAATTCGTTTTTCATAATCATTTCCTACAAGCACTTTCTGTACATAAACCCCTGAAGTATGAATTTCATCTGGATCGAGCTCTCCTGTGCCCACGAGCTCCTCCACTTCGACAAGCGTGACTTTCCCTGCTGTGGCAACGACAGGGTTAAAATTCCTTGCCGTTTTCCGATATACAAGATTACCGAAATGATCTGCTTTCCAGGCTTTTACAAAGGCAAAATCTCCGACTATTCCTTTTTCCATAATGTATGTGCGGCCATCAAACTCTTTATGTTCTTTACCTTTTGCGACTTCCGTTCCTACTCCTGTAGCTGTATAAAAGGCAGGAATTCCCGCTCCGCCCGCTCTTAAACGCTCGGCCAGCGTTCCTTGAGGAACTAGCTCGACCTCCAGCTCGCCACTTAAAAATTGCTGTTCAAATAACTTATTTTCCCCTACATAAGAAGCGATCATTTTTTTGATTTGTTTATTTTCAAGCAAAAGACCTAGACCCCAATCGTCGACTCCACAATTGTTGCTGACAATCGTCAAATCCTTTACACCTTTGTTACGCAAAGCAAAGATTAGTTTTTCTGGTATTCCGCTTAATCCGAATCCGCCAACGATAATGGTTGCTCCATCCTCGATTTGTTGAATAGCGCCATCAAAAGATGTTAATAATTTACTCATTTTCCATCATCTCCATTCTTAATACTATTCTATTAAATAAACAGTGAAGTTGCAAAAGCAATGATGAACACGGTCACTGTTTTCAAAACCGTAATCGCAAAGATATCCTTGTAAGATTGACGATGTGTCAGTCCAGTAATGGCAAGCAAGGTAATGACGGCACCATTATGAGGGAGCGTATCCATTCCGCCAGATGCCATGGATGCAATTCGATGAAGCATTTCCGGGGTGATTCCGACACTTTGAGCCACCTGCAAATAGTGACTTCCCATTACTTCTAACGCAATCGAAAGTCCACCTGACGCGGATCCGGTAATCCCTGCCAGCACATTGACGGCGATAGCTTCGGATACGAGTGGATTGCCGCTTGCATCGAACACCCAGTTTTGAATGACCGAGAATCCAGGAAGAGTTTTCACCACATTCCCGAAACCAACTTCAGATGCAGTATTGAATATGGCAAGCAATGATCCCATTGCCGCAGCTGTTAATCCACTTGCCAATTTGACCTTGATACGTCCAACATTCAGAAGCATCGCTGCAATAATACCGATTGTCAATGCAACAATCAAAGACCATGATGAAGTGACTGTGCTTACATCGGCAATGTTGAAAGTTTCCTTCAACATCGATGCATCATACCAGTGCTTAACCGAAATGGCACTCCGGCTGAAAGCAAAATTAAACGCTACGACAAGGATGAGCGGTACGATGGACAGCCAAAAGTTAGGCAGGTTTTGCTGTTCTGCACTTTCTGGTTCATTAATATGTCCTTCCCCGTAGCCTTCACCATTTGCCAACGCTTGTTTACGGCGACGCTCTAACCAGAGCATTCCTCCAGTGAATACCATGATCGCGCCAATAATCCCCATTATTGGAGCTGCATAGGTATCAGTTCCGAAATAATTCGTTGGAATGATATTTTGAATCTGAGGTGTTCCAGGAAGGGCATCCATCGTATAAGTGAAAGCGCCTAATGCTATCGTTCCTGGCAATAATCTTTTTGGAATGTCTGCTTCTTTAAAAATTGCCGCTGCAAATGGATAAACGGCGAATGCCACTACAAACAATGAAACCCCGCCGTATGTCAGCGCCGAACACGCCAGCACCACAGCAAGAATGGCCTGCTTTGAGCCTAGTGATTTTACGATGGTCTTGGCAATGGATGCAGCTGCACCGCTCATCTCCATGACTTTTCCAAATACGGCCCCTAATAAAAATATCGGAAAAAACGCTTTTATATAGTTAGCCGCAAACGTCATATATGTCTCTGTATAACTCGGCAGCAAATGCCCACCGGATAGAATGACCGCCAATAAAGTAACAATCGGCGCTATGATAATGACCGGATAGCCCCGGTAGGCTAAAAAGATTAAAAGTCCCAGCGCCACAACAATGGCTAAAATTTGAATCACCAACTCAATTCCCCCTTTTCTCCCCTTGCCCCAAAATAATTTCGGAAGCCCTTAAGTAAAACTATTAATCTCCTAAATTCCATATTTTCAATTATTCCGCTTTTGCCATCCAAGCCTGCCTTCCCCAAGTCAAGCTGAATGATCTTCCTCAGTGGTTTCCAATTATTGAGAACGCTTTCAACAATCTGCTGAATTACGAAATCCCCTTTCATTTTACGTGGAAACACAATATAAAATGACAGATAGGCCATTCACTAAAGTAATTATGCAATTATTGTGCCAACTTAAGTACAATGAAAAATCACATCTTTTAATGCCTTTTCAAACATTTTATTTCCCTTTTTATAAATAAAATCCCTTAAAACTGTCAAGGTTTCAGTACACATACGTATAAACTTCAAAAAAGTGTAAACCTTTTCTTACACCATTTATATTTCCTTTCATTTTATGTACGGATCTCCTAACACTCCCGAATATTTGCTAGTGAAAAATATGCACTAATGTACCTACTGTTTTTTTTGGAGGGGCTGTTTAAACGTTCACTTCAGGTACTCGCTTTCCGCGGGCGGTCCCGGGAGCCTCCTCGGCTTGCGCCTGCGGGGTCTCCCTCGACGCGCATTTCCCGCAGGAGTCTCGAACACCCGCTCCAATCTACTGAACTGTTTTTTATAGAAAAAACTGTAGGCTGGTCTCATCCTGAACCATGATTAAGACTAGGTTTACTTCATTGTTTTTTTATAAACCCCTCATTGGATTGAAGAAATTTGCGACACTCCTTCCGAAAAACTGGCTTGCCGGGACCCGGAGGCGCTTGCTTTGATGAGGCTTGGCAGACAGTTGGCGGAAAGGGAGCGGATTTCTGAAAACACCTGAAACGTTTTTAAAATAAAAAAACTGCAGGCAAACTCGATATTCTTCGAATTTGTCTACAGTCTGAACCCTTTGGCAAAAGGGTACTTTCTATATTCATAAACCATATTTATTCATTTTTTCATACAGCGTTGTTCGACTCACTCCGAGTCTCTTTGCCGTTTCCGATTTATTACCAGAAGTCATTTCCAAACATGAAACTATTGCAGCCCGTTCGGTCTCATCCATTACTTCAGCTAAAGTGCGGATCGATACTGATTCTTTATGACCCGTTATTTCTTTAGGGAGATGCTTGGAACGTATCATTTCCCCTTCTTCAACAATATTCATTGCACGTTCAATGATATTCTCCAACTCACGGATATTACCCGGCCATTTATAAAGACGCAACAGCCGTAAAGCTTGTTCACTCATACCCGTTACGCGTTTTTTCATGAGGTTCTGGTACTTTTCAACAAAATGATTTACCAGTATTTCAATGTCCTCCGGTCGCTCCCTCAAGGAAGGAACCTGGATTTGCAAGACCTTCAACCGGTAATACATATCAAGTCGGAATTCCCCTTTCGAGACCATTTCCTCCAGATTACGGTTCGTTGCAGCGATTACCCGTACATCAATCGGAATGCTTCCCGTCGAACCGACCCTCTCGATCTCTTTTTCTTGTAAAACACGGAGCAGCTTCACCTGCATATGCAGTGGCAGCTCACCGATTTCATCGAGAAAAATCGTTCCGCCTTCAGCCGCTTCGAACTTACCTGCTTTTCCGCCTTTTTTTGCACCAGTGAAAGAACCCTCTTCATAGCCAAATAGCTCTGACTCCAGCAGCTCTGCCGGGATGGCGGCACAGTTCACTTTGACAAACACACCCATGGCCCTTCTGCTGTCATTATGAATGGAATGGGCAAACAGCTCCTTACCTGTTCCGCTTTCGCCCAAAATCAACACATTCGAGTCGCTTTTAGCGGCAATTTTGGCTTGACCTTTTACTTCCATGAAAGCAGTGCTTCTCCCCATCAAATGATCAAACGTATATGAGGCCTTATTTCTCTCGCGAAAATCACCTTTGTACTTTTTCAGCTCTACTTCAAGTGAATTTATCCGTTTGGAAAGAGCGGTAAATTGCCCGACATTCTTAAAAAGAATCTTTCCGACCGCCCCTATTAATTTACCTTGTTTCCTTATCGGGGAGCGGGTCGCAATTATATAATTATCTTTAATTTTTTGTAATTCAGCGACCTCTTGCTTGCCAGTTTTGGCGACCACGTGCATACGGGTGTTTTCAATGACCTCCGTTACATGTTTCCCTATGGAGCTTTCCTGATCGACGCCAAGAAAATCCGCATAAGCGTGGCTCAGCATTTGGACATACCCTTCCGTATCGACCATCACCAAGCCGTCATAGGCAAATTCGATAATATCCTTAAACAGAAGTTCTTCATGATTATCGATATTAAGAAAATCACTTTTATTATTTGTAAATAACAGGAGATAAATCTGATACTCCTCATCACCCATTTGAATGATGGCTTTTCTGACAATTCCATTATTATCATTCAAACGGATCGGAGTATTTACAGCTGGCACAAGATTTTTTTCAATAATCAAATTTATTTGCAGATCAAATTCATTCTCAGCAAAAGCCTCGGATAATACGCGATTGCAGAGAACGATTTCTGTTTCGTTTTTCGATACCAAAACACCGAAAGGCAATTCTTCCAATATCGCTTTCACTAATTCCAATTGAATAGTTTTATTATCGCTGGCCATTCCTATTCTCCTTAACCCGTCTGAAGTTTCCTCCATTATATCATAGGAAAATGAGGCCAAGTCATTACCGTTCCACAATCAGCGCAGTTCCCTGTCCGCCACCGATACATAATGTGGCAAGTCCGGTTTTTGCATCCCTGCGCTTCATTTCATACAATAAAGTCACTAAGATGCGGGCACCGGAAGCACCTACCGGATGACCCAGGGCAATCGCACCGCCATTTACATTCACTTTCTCCGGCTTCAGTTCAAGGTCTTTAAGCACGGCTAGTGATTGGGCCGCAAAGGCTTCATTCACTTCCATCAAATCAAGATCATCTATTGTCAATCCCGCTTTTGCCAAAGCTTTTCTTGTCGCAGGCACTGGACCGTATCCCATGATTTTCGGATCAAGCGCGGCATTTGCATATGACTTAATGGTTGCTAATGCTTCCAGTCCCAGCTCGTCCGCTTTCTCTTTAGACATCAGGACTAACATCGCACCCCCATCATTGATTCCGGATGCATTTCCTGCCGTAACCGTTCCATTTTCCTTAAAAGCAGGACGCAGCTTCGCTAGCTGGTCGATCGTCAGCCCATGACGCGGGTGTTCATCTTGGTCCACCAAGACCGTCTTTCCTCTGCGTTTATATTCAACAGGTACGATTTCATCTGCAAATCTTCCTTCAAGCTGTGCCTTTTCAGCCTTCAGTTGGCTATCTAAAGCAAATTCATCCTGCTTTTCACGGCTGATTTCCCACTGCTCGGCGATATTCTCCGCAGTCACGCCCATATGATATTGATTAAAAACATCCGTTAAGGCGTCATATGTCATGGAATCGACTGCTTCGGCATTACCCATTTTCTGTCCAAAACGATAATTTGGAAGTAAATATGGAGCATTGCTCATGCTTTCAATCCCCCCGGCAAGAATCACATCAGCATCACCAAGGGCAATGAATTGCGCTCCCATTATTACCGTACGGAGGCCAGATCCGCAAAGTTTATTAATGGCCATGGCCGGCGTTGTTTCCGGAATCCCTGCATGAATCGCAACCTGACGTGCCACATTTTGCCCTAATCCAGCAGATAGAATATTCCCTACCAATACCTCATCGATCATGTCAGCCGAGATATTTGCCCGCTTAATCGCTTCCTTGGCGGCCACAACTCCCAATTCAACCGCAGACACATTGGCAAGACTGCCTCCAAACGCACCAACTGGTGTTCTTGCTGCCCCTACAATCACTACTTCTCTCATAATACTTCCTCCTTCTCCATTTTTAATTTTCCCAGTTTAATAAAATTACGGTCCCTCTCATTGATTTTCTGGGAAACGGCAGATCCTTCATACGTAAAAATCCCTTCTCCCGACTTCGTCCCAAGCTTTCCCTTAGCCACCAAATCACGAATCAAATCAGGGGCTTCCTTACTTTGATCCAATACCGGTGAAACATTATCAAAAACGCGCTGCCATGTATCCAGTCCGCCAAAATCAGCAATCTCGATCGGCCCAGTAAATGCCCATCGAAAACCTGGTCCAGCCGTTATCGCCGTATCGATATCCTCAGCATCGGCAACGCCCTCTTTCAATAGATAAAAGGCTTCGCGCATCAAGGCAGTCTGAAGACGATTGGCGATGAATCCTGCTATTTCTTTTTTCAAGAGAATCGGAGACTTGCCGATTTTACGCATTAAATCCATTGTTGTCTTGACGATTTCGGGCTTTGTTTCGTCATGCTTAACAATTTCAACCAACGGAACCAAATGGCCAGGATTAAAGAAATGCGTGATTACCATTCTGTCCGCAAACAAGGCCTTCTCCATCAATTGAGAAATCGGAAAGGTCGATGTATTTGAAGCAACAATGGCATCCGGTTTTATTATTTCCTCCATTTGCTGATATAGATTTAACTTCAGCTCGAGGACTTCCGGAATCGCCTCAATGATAAAGTCAGCATCCCTTACAGCCCCTTCCAAATCTACGCTATACGTAATATTCGCTAAAGCACCTTGCTTTTCCTGATCAGTCAAGGTCCCTTCCTCAATGAGCAGTGATAGATTCTCAGAAATTCGATTTTGGGCATGGTAAAGCAACTCTTCCTTTATATCGTTAATGGTGACGAAATATCCGCTAACTGCAAAAGACTGAGCGATCCCGCTCCCCATTACACCTGAACCGATAATGGCTATTTTTTTAATCATCCAGCTTCCCCTTTCCGTTTCAATTACCTATATTTACTCACCTTTTTATCTATGCAATATTTATGCCAACGATAGGGGGAAATAAAATTCTTTTTTTATCTTGAAAATCATGATAGACTCTTACTCATTAACCTAAACCATATTTTTTATAACCTTCCCTTTATATTTCCAACGGAGTTTACCTTGTGAAATATTCCCTATTTACGACATAAAATGACAGACCTGGACCATTACATTTTTTATTGGAGGAATGTAATATGGTTAAAGATAAAGTGGCGATAATTACCGGATCTGCTAGAGGAATCGGTTTTGAGATTGGAAAGATATTCGCTGAAAATGGCGCAAAGGTCGTTTTGTCCGACCTTGACCAAAACACAGTTGAAAAAGCTGCTTTAGACCTAAGGAACAAAGGCTTGGAAGTTATCGGCTTAAAAGCAGACGTAACAAGTGAAGAGGATATTATCCAACTAATCAAACAAGCTAAAGACAAATACGGACGAATAGATATTTTCATCAATAACGCCGGCCTTCAGCATGTTGCTCCAATCGAGGAGTTTCCAACTGAAAAATTCGAACTGATGATCAAAATCATGCTGACCGCGCCATTCATTTCAATTAAGAACGTTTTGCCGATCATGAAAGAACAAGGCTTCGGCAGAATCATCAACATCTCTTCCATTAACGGCCTGATTGGATTTGCCAACAAAGCAGCGTACAATAGTGCCAAACACGGTGTAATCGGATTAACGAAAGTCGCCGCCTTGGAAAGCGCCTCTTTTGGCATTACCGTCAATGCCCTTTGCCCAGGATACGTAGACACACCTCTCGTCCGCGGTCAATTGGAGGATCTGGCGAAAACAAGACAAGTCCCGCTAGAAAGCGTTTTGGAAGAGGTCATCTATCCACTTGTCCCACAAAACCGCTTACTCGATGTAAGTGAAATTGCCGACTACGCCATTTTCCTCGCAAGCGACAAAGCACGGGGCATCACAGGCCAGGCAGTCGTGTTAGATGGCGGATATACAGCTCAATAAGTGGAAAATGCATCTGCAATAAACCCCGAATAAATGACACCAAAAAGGTGCTCTGTATTCGGGGTTTTCTGTCTTCTTGGAATTGTGGAAAAATTTGGTGGTGCAAAGATTTCGCACATGTTACAGTAATATAGGGATAATTCCCATTTCACAAATATAAAAGGAGGCCTCGTCATGATTATTAAGTGGGTTAGACTGCGATAATTAAAAGCGCAGGCCAATCATCATGCTCCGGAAAGAATTTATTGATCTGCGCCATGATAACGGCTATAAGATAATATTTAATACGGAGGTAAAAAACATGAGTGAACAGATACTGAAAATAAATAAAGTGGATATATGTACAGAAAGTTTTGGAAACCATAAGGACCCTGCTGTGCTTTTGATCATGGGAGCGATGTCTTCATTAGACTGGTGGGATGATGACTTCTGTCTTCGCCTCGCTGATTCGGGGAGGTTTGTCATTCGGTACGATCATCGGGATCTCGGACGATCGGTCAGTTATGAACCCGGTACCTCCAACTATACAATAACGGACATGGCTGACGATGCCGCGGGTGTCCTGGACGCTTATTCCATAGAGCGGGCGTCTATCGTCGGGATGTCCCTAGGCGGTATGATCGGCCAGATTCTTGCATTAAGATATCCGGAACGCGTAACTACGCTTACGCTAATTGCATCAAGTGTGTTCGGGACTGTAATGGAAAAACTGCCGCCAATGGACCAAAGCATATTGGATCATCATGCGAAGAGTGCTTCCATGGATTGGTCAAATCGGGAGGCGGTCATCGCTTTTCTTGCGGATGGATGGAAAACTTTAGCCGGTTCCAAACCTTATGAGCAGGAAAGAATGTATAAACTGGCAAAAAGAGAGGCGGACCGCGCCAAACAACTACCGAGCAGATTTAATCATGCTTTGCTTGCTGGCGGAGACGAATATTTTGATAGAATGGGTGAGATATCCGTACCTGTCCTCATTATTCATGGCACAGAAGATCCAGCCTTGCCATATGAGCACGGACTTGCCCTTGCAAAAGCCATCCCTCATGCAGAATTAGTGACTCTTGATGGATCGGGACATGAGATTCATAGTGAAGATTGGGATGAAATTATCGATTCAATCATAAGGTAACTTCGCGATAAATTAGTCATAAAAGAAGCCGACCAATAAAGGTCGGCTTTTTTTATATACTATTTAGCAGTAACCGCCATATCCTTGTACGGGGCCGCCGCCGTAACCTCCGCCGTAACCTCCGCCGAAACAAGAAGCTCCAACGATGATTAAGAGTATAAACAAAACGACTATAAAAGCGAAGCCGCCACCAAATCCACCAATATCATTACAACAACTTGATTCATGACCACAACTTGACAATAGAAACATCTCCTTATTCGTTTTAGGAGGAAAAAATTAAATGGGTTAATTCATGTTATGTTCTAATTAGGATAATGACACAAAAATCACCGGAATTTTTTTATCAACCCCACTAGACCATTTGGGAATCCAATTATCTCGTTCAAAAATATCGCCGAGCCATGAACCAACTTGACGTTCCCAGCTTCGGCTGAAGAAGGAACAGGGTTAGCTACTATATTACGTAGTTCGAAAACACTTCGGCTGTCTTGCTCCCCTGGTATTTTAGTGACATAAAAAAAGGCTGCCTCAAAACTTGCCTTATTGAAGTAAAGCACCTGTTAGTGGAATAAAAAAAATAGGTTAATGCCAATAAATGTTGTTGTTATTTTTGCAAACAAGATAAATACCTTTTTTATCCTTTTTTTTACAAACCAATGGCCAACTGCTTTATTTTTAAATAATCCTTTTGATCAACTAAACATTTTTTTTGAAGAAATATACTCCATTCTTCTCCCAGCCTCTCTAATTCAACTATTCTTCTTATTAACCCTTTCTGAAACAAATACATACCCATCGTCAATCTGATTCTGCTCAACATTTTTTAAATAACCTTTTAAATTTCTCAAGGAAGTTGTTCCCGCACATCTTAAGAAAATATGATTTATTGGCTCGACGTGCTTCTTCAACTATCCTCCCCCTTTAGTCTTCAAGAGAATCAACAATACCCTTTACCAGATTGATTTTAATAAAAAGTAATAATTTTACACTTTTATACTGGAACATCTGTTCTGTTTATGTTATTCTTATAAAAACAAATAAAAAAATCAAATCGCTGCAAAAGATTTGACCGTAATTATAATTAAAGGTCGGTTGTATCCGCGGGCCTTACACGGTTGTACCGCTGAGCCGAGCCATTTGCTAACGTTCAGGGTGCCGGTGATTAAGACAGCTCCGAACTTCAGCTAAAGCACCCGTTCGTTCATTAAGAACCGGTAATTTATAACAATTACAGCTATTAATCAATCATTACTCCCCATCCATCTGTTTGCCCGCCATAAGGTTTACTTAGTCCATTTAGTAGTTTTTGTATGGATATCCACGCTCCTCTTAATGTCAAAACATATGTCAACTGGTGCTTTAATAAATTGTTGATACTCAATAACAGGCATTTCCCAATCTCCTTATATAAGCACTTTCTAACCATCAATATAGCTCGTTATAGAAAATATTACCTAGCCCTTATTCCATTATCCTGCCCTGTTTGTTACATAAGAAAAAGCTGCCTTAAGACAGCTTTTCGAATAAATCTTTCGTCCATCCTCACTTTGTCAAAACGGGGATCCATATTTCACTTCTAAATGTTGGTGAGGTTATATCTTTATTTTCGTTCCAAAGGATTTCCGGTCCTTCCCTTTGTTCATAGTTAGAGGATGGAAACCATTCGGAATAAATACGTCCCCATACATTTTGCAGTGTTTCAGGAAAGGGACCTACCGCTTCGAATACTGCCCATGTAGATGCATCAACTTCAAGCTGTGTTAAGTTATCTGGACATTCCCTCGTTGTCGCTGCGCCGATATAATGGTCAAGCTCCCCTTTTTCCTCCAACCGGCCTTCGGAAAAATTCGCAGATGCACTAAGCAGCCCCAATGGCTCGACATTCGATAGGTTTTTAAGTTCATTTATCGTTTTCTCGTCTAAACTTTTCCACATAGATGCAATCTCTGGATTAACCCCGTTAAAAATGATTGGTACTCTTTTTTTAATTCCAATAATGTGAAATGCTTCTTTTTCTTCAATTCGATAGTTCATTTCACTGCCTCCTTTAATGGATAATTGGAAGGACATCGGTGGATAGGCTTTAAGTGAATGGCCGTTACTTCTCGCTTCTGATGGTGTGATACCATGCAAATGTTGAAACGCTCTTGCAAAAGAGTCAGGTGAGCTGTACCCGTACTTTATCGCTATATCAATGACCTTTATGTTGTTACCCTTTAGCTCAAACGCTGCAAGTGTAAGTCGTCTTCGGCGGATATACTCGGATAGTGAAATACCTGCAAGGAAGGAAAACATCCTTTTAAAATGATATTCCGAGCAATAAGCTAGCCTTGCAACTTCTTTAAAGTCAATTTCGTTCGTAAGATTTTCTTCAATGAATTTAATGGCACCATTCATATTTTTTAGCAAATCCATTCAATGACCTCCTTATATCAAAAGAATAGCAGGAATTTAAACGAATCATCCGACATTCTGTGCACGATTATGCAGGGTCTAATCCCTTTCGCACCCGTTAATGAAAATATGCTTATTGTTAAAATGGAGATTTACGGACTTTTTGCATAAATAGCTCTGGATTATCGATCTGATTAAAACCGAATTTTTTATATAATGAATGTGCATCATTAGTTGCTAGCATAAACCTGCGAACCCCTTCCAGTTCAGAATGGTTGGTGATGACATCCATTAACCATTTTGATAATCCTAATTTACGATAGTCAGGTAATATAAACACATCGCAAAGGTATGCATGTGTTGCTAAATCTGTTATTACCCTTGCAAATCCAACTTGTTCACTACCTTCATTACCTAATTCACCTTTATAAACCCCAAAACATAAGGTCGTATTTTCAATTGACTTTATTACTGTTTCCTTTGGTATTCCCTTTGACCAGTAAGCTTCTTGATTCAAAAAATTATGTATTAAATCTACATCCAAATACTTTTTATTAGTAGAAATCGCAAAACCTTTAATATTCATTTTTACATCCCCCTAAAACTTTTTTAATTTTCTGTAATTATATCAAACCACTGATTTTAATCTTTTGAACTAGCTTGCCACGTTAGTCTAAATGATTATAAGCTGTCTTAAATATAACTTGACCTTCAGCTGACGCCCAGTTAATTAAGTAAGTGTGTAAGGGATTCTTGGAAGAATTTTAATTACAACAAGTATATCTAAGTAATTCTGAACAAATATTATACATGTTGCAAATTCAAAGGAGGTGGCTAAAATGAACGCACAACGAGCAGAAGAAATTGCTTCTTCACCAAATATGGTTAATGTAACCTATAATGAGGAAAGTATCTACATTGAGCATGTGGATGAACAAAATGGAATAGCTACAATCCATCCCCTTGATGATCCAAATAGAAAACAAAGCGTTTCTGTAACCAGCTTACAGGAACAGTAATTCCCTCGATTCAATAATAAACCTCCACTTTCGGGTGGTGGTTTATTGTTCGATTAAGTTCATTGAACAAGCACCACCTCTTCCATAGCACAGATCCATCTAGAAGCGTAACAAAAAAAGCCAACATCAATTGTTGACTTGAATTACTAATTAAGTTAACAACCTGCCATTTCAAAAAAAACGAATTCCTATCGCAAAGCAATCTTTTACTAACAGAGATAAAACTTTTAATAGTATTACTTATATATTTCATTTTCCAATATAATCACTTTTTCCCCATTCGCTGCTTTCCCTATTTGTTTCGTATTTTCAACCAGCCGAAAAATATTATCACAGCATTGTTTGGCACCTATAAGCAATAATGGTACACCTATAAAATCAATTTTTAATGCTCTTGATAAATATCCCCCTATAGACATAGCAATAGGTACAGTTGGGGATGTATTGGAGAATACTATTTTTTCGTTAAAATGAAATTTTTCTTCTAGTAGTAAAGTCAATTCTTTTAATGCTGGAACCACAAGTTTGTCTCTTTTATGTCCAATTGTATAAACTGAGTTGCCCTCTTCATCGGTACCGCGAAAAATTAGTTTTCCAGCATCTTCTTTCGTTAATTTATTAAAATATTTTACATTTAATATTTCTTCCGAAGTTAATTTTCTTTCCGATTGAGGTAATTGTTTTAAATGATATGCGGCAGCCAAAGATGTGGTATGTGTGCCCCCATAATCATTATAGATATACATCATGAAATCATCCCTAATAGTTTTATTTAACACTATTATGGTCATATACTCCATTTCCAATTCGGTTGCGGTATCTTTATAAGAATATTCCTGTCCTGGGATCATCATAAAAAGAAGAGTACACCTATTTGTCATGAATGATAAGTGCACTCTATTATTGTTTTAATTATTTATAAGCTCCCCTTTAGTTTCCGGGGTATGTATAAGCAACAACGCCTCTGATTCCATGCGGTGATTTTTTTAGTAAAAATGACGAAGCCTCTCTATCCTTGAGATGAGACATAAAATTTAGTAGCTCATCATCGATTGCTTCTTTTTTAATCGAGGCAGGCAATACTGTGTTCCTGACATCAGCGACCGTTTTAAGGTCAAAGGATTCTATTGCTTCCCCTTCTTGGTTCATGATTGAGAGAATTCCATCATTACTCGTTTTTAGACTAGGTTCATCACTAATTAAATGAGTATAGTATAAGTCTTCGTTCAGCATGTAGGAATTAGAGTAGTCCGCTGAATAAAGTTTGCTTTTTTTATCAATTTTGGCTGATTTAAAGTTTTCAAAGCCATAGTTGAATAAAAGCTCAGTATCAGAGTAGGCAACCTTGTCTGAAGGAGCTTTCAGAGTGACGGCAATCAAGTCCTGTTCTCCCCTAGTGGCAGTAGAAATCAGGGTGTAACCGGATTTACTGACGAAACCGGTTTTCCCGCCGGTTATTCCCTTATAGGGGAGTTCGCCTTTTAACATTTTATGATGGGTAACTAGAGTTGTGTCCCATGTTTCCACTTCCCATGGTAACTTCTTCTTTCCAAAATACTCACGGAAAGTTTCATTTTTCATTGCATATTGGGTAATTTTCGCAAGGTCACTGGCTGTCGTTACATGGTCTTTGTCAAATAATCCATGGGGGTTCGTAAAATGAGTATCGGTGACGTTTACTTCTTTTCTTAAAAACTCATTCAAATCTTCCATGAATAGTTTTTCACTACCAGACATATGCTCGGCAATTGCGATGGCTGCATCATTTCCGGAGTTGATTAGCATTCCTGCAATTAATTTGGAAAGCTCTATTTCCTCCCCAGGTTCAATAAATACCGAAGAACCGTCTGCCTCCGCCGCTTTTTTACTTATCGTCACCAGTTCGTCCTGATCCCCGTGTTCTATAGCATATATAGCAGTGGCAACTTTCGTTAGACTGGCTGGATACATACTTTTATTCATATTTTTTTCGTATAATACATTCCCACTTTTCGCATCAATAATGATCCCTGCCTCACTATTGAGAGGTAAGTCAGATTCTGCACTTACAGTCGTAGAGGCGAAGGGGATTAAAGCCAAGATGAAGATGAAGAAAAACTTTTTCATATGCCTCTCCTTTAATGATAGTAAAATTCTATATAGTCATAATAAAATAAATCTGAAAGTTAAAAGATGTTTTATTGAAAGTGAAATACAAAAGTAATTCCCCTTTAATAATTTTGGAAACATTTCGGTTAATGGCCTTCATTTTCTTTCCTGAAATAACTTTATAAGGGTCGTAACCCTTTTAGTGGAGCCTCCATTTAATCCCCTTTAAATAGATTTTTTTGTAGAACATCAAATATCTTGGTAATTTCTTTTCATGAAAAAAACCCTTCAAACTGAAGGGTTCAGACTTTAGACAAACTCTAACAAAACGAGTTTGACTGCAGTTTTTTTAATTAAAAAGCGTTCCAGATGATTTCAGAAATCCGCTCCCTTTCCGCCGACTGTCTGCCAAGCCTCCTCGCCTCAAGCGGCTGCGGTGTCTCGGCTAGCCAGTAATTCGGCAGGAGTGTCGCAAATTTCTTCAATCCAATAAGGATTACAGTAAAAAAACATTAAGGATAATCTAGTCTTATTTTTAGGTAAAACCCCTTTTGTCTACTAACTCAACCCTTCAAACTGAGGGTTATTTACTTTATAGGTGTTAAAATTCTGTTATGTTTTCATTTTCATTCCTAATAACATACATTCCACTTTTACAATCGGCTTTCTTGATAATATAAATATAATAGTTACAGATATGACTAATAAAACATAATATTGGCCACTTTCTTTGATCCAATCATAAATAAATGAGTTATAAACATATTCCAGAATAAACATATGAAAAAGATAAATAACTAATGTAATGGATCCTAATTCAGTAAAAAATGTATGCTTTTTAGGAACAATACAAAAAAAGCAATAAGTTGCTGCTCCCATGATTAAATAAACGATCAACTTATATATAAAACCGAGGGCAATGGAACCTTCCATTAATTCCTTATAACTTAAACGACCATAAAACCATTCCCTCCAAGTCATTTCACCATAGAAATAAATACCGGTAAAGATTAACCCTAGTACAACCCAGCCGATTAGGGCATTACTTTTCTTTTTAACCCATTCAAAATGATCTTTTTCTAAAAAATGTCCAATTAAAAAGAAAGGAAAGAAAAAGAACGTTCTCGACAAACTTAACCATTCATTTACTTCACCAATGTAACCAATTATTAGAGATACAATTATTGAAAAAACGATTCCATATTTCCTGGAGGAAAATATAAACAATAATATATTCCAACAGAATAAGCTTATTAAGAACCATAAGGCCCACCTCGGAGTCAAAATGGTGAATTCAATTGGTTCATCAAATAACTTCTGATAATAGAAGGTATAAATCACCTGGAATAGTACATAGGGAATTAATATTTTCTTTATTAGCACCCAGAGGTCCTTTTTACTTTTTATCTTTCTTGAAAAATAGCCGGATACTAAAATAAAAGCTGGCATATGGAATGAAAAAACAAACAAATAAATAGTTAAAATCCATTCGTTTTCTTCTACCATTCGAGCTAATGTGTGTCCCAAAACCACTAGTACGATTAAAACAGCTTTCGCATTATCAAAATAAGGATCACGTTTCATTAAATCCTACCTCCTCTAAAGAAACTGCTCGTTATATCTCCTAATCCTTAATTATGCTTTGAATGAAAAAACCGGCTTTCCTCTAAAAAAGGATTGCCGGCTTTTTTACTAAAGGAAATTCATTGGAGTATCTACCATATCACAGCTTTTTTACAGTATAGTTAATGGAAAATAACAGTTTGATAACAGAGACTTAAACCAGGGGTCCAACCGCCAATCGCGGCCTTCTTATGGCACACGCACCCGTAATAATCACCTCCAAAATTTAGTAAATCCAAGCAGTTCCATACGTTTTCGCCTTATCAAAACGGGTAGTGTATTATAGAAGCATGAGTATGATAACGTCTCTCTATAGGAGGAATGTTCATGAATCCGGTCATTTTATTTGATGGTGAATGCAACTTTTGCGATTCGAGTGTCCAGTTCATCATAAAGCGGGATCCGCAGGGGCTTTTTCATTACGCTTCACTTCAAAGTGAGGCGGGACAAGAGTTGCTGAAGAAGTATGATGTTCCTGCAGATATAGATAGCATGGTGCTGATCGAAAGGGATAAGGCCTACTATAAATCGTCTGCAGCCTTGAGGATTTGCCGCCGCTTACAAGGGGCCTGGAAATTACTTTACGGTTTCATCATCGTTCCAAGCTTCATCCGGAACTTCGTTTATGATTTCATTGCCAGGAATCGTTACAAATGGTTCGGAAAGAAAGAAGAAAGCTGTATGCTGCCGTCGCCAAGTGTTCGAAAGCGGTTTTTATAAAAAAGACCTCATCAACAAGCAAAAAGGACTTCAAGTATTCGAGGTCCTTTTTGTTTGTTGTATTAGAAATGTTCAAAAATAGGACGATCAGCGATATTGGCTTTTCGTCCTTTCATTGTGTAAATGTGGAGTATCTCCATAAATGGTTGGCCGTTGGATGCGCCATCATTTCGAGCCCTTTGTTTTCCGCTACGTGCAAGGGTTCCCAGTTCTGTTCATCTGCCTCCTTTAGGTAGACTTCGTGATGCGGTGCCTGATCATGATACCCGGCTATATTGATTTCGCCATTTCGGTAAAAGGTCCCGATCACTTTATAATCAACGGCAGGAGAAATGATGATTGGGTTGCCTACAGAGTGTGTCAGCTGAATCGTTGTTTTCTCATGATTTGATAATACATGCTTCACTACAATGTCTACATCTGAGGCCACTCCTGCTTCGAGGAAATCCCCATCATGATTGTAGGCCTCGCTTTTCCCGACTGCTTTGGTAAATCCAATCTCGGCTTCACTTTCCTTTTCGTGAATGTACACATCGACCCTAGTCCTGTATCGGGGTGATCCAGGATCAAACCCGCGGTTGTCTCCTTTAAAATAGGGAACCTTTGAGGCAAGATTGGGGTTTTTCAGCCACTCTTCCGGTAGAAAGGTGGAATAGCGCAGCTGCCAATTTCTTTTCTTTTTACCTTCCACATCGTTTTCAACTGACTGCAAAAGCTGTTTTACAGGTCCTATCTTTTTCGTATTCGTTATTTCCTCGATCGCTGCCTGTGCTTGGGATGATCCTTTTTTTACGGCTCCGACAATACTCGCTACAAGGGATTTCACGGCATAGGACTCCTGCTCTGAACGCGGAAGGGGCCGCTTTGCTTTAATGGTATATGTGTATTCCTGATCCTCACTAATACTCCGATCACTGAAGGAACATCCACCCACTTTCCCAATATCCACGCCGTTTCGGTAAACCCAATACTCTTTTATTCCCTTGATGGGCTCCCATTCCAGGCTGGCTTGGCCTTTTGCGACAATCGTGGTGAATACCAAATCCAAAAGGATATTATCCTCTTTTTTATTCTCGGCGGTCGTTGATGTCTGTATTTTCATCCTGTTCACTGACTGTTCCTTTTCATTCAAGCTATCTATGGAGTACGTATAGATGGTTCCTGGAGTCAGTCCCCGATCTGCCATCCTTGGCTCCGGGCCGCTGTAAATCAGATCTTTCCCCCTAAATACCCGATAGAAACCACCTTCATCAGGCCAAATAAGCTTAATGGAATCTTCTTTCCGTTCGATCTTACACATCATTGAAGCCGTTTTGAATACCGCTTGATGCTTCCTCTTATTCGAAATGAGATAAGCGATGCCCGCAAGACCAAGAGCAAGCAATGAATGCCGTGCAGTGAATGTAACTCCGCCTACTTTTAAACGGGGAAATGAATAATGGACGATCAACTTCTTCATCACCTCTTTCTTTTCTAGGTGTTATTTCTTTACCCACTTTAATTTCCAAGCACACTTTGTAATGTGCTGTGAAGGTTATTTCCATTGGGATGGCATAAAAAAACCGAGGGAATGTTTACTTCCCTCGGTCATTTATGAGTTTCCTGGATTATATTTTAACGACGGCTTTTTTCCCCGCCTTTGCGTCCTGCTTCTTCACGGCTCATTTTTCCATCATCGGAACCATCTCGTTGATTGGCCCGTGCCTCTCCGCCTTTTTCGCCGATTTCCTGATAGAATTCCTTATCATGATTTTCGGAAGTGGCCTCTCCGCCTTTTTGGCCAATCTCTTGATAGAATTCCTTATCATGATTTTCGGATGTGGCCTCTCCGCCTTTTTGACCAATCTCTTGATAGAATTCCTTATCATGATTTTCGGATGTTGCTTCTCCGCCTTTTTGGCCAATCTCTTGATAGAATTCCTTATCATGATTTTTAGCTGTTGTTTCTCCACCTTTACGGCCTGCTTCTTCACGACTCATTTTATCATTGTTGTTAGTCATTAAAACTCCTCCTTATTGTTTGGATTTTTGATGAACTAGCTACAGTTTTATGTATACCCGATAGTTTTGATATGAAACTAGCATCTATTAAAACTTTTCCATTTCAAAAGGAAAAGCATCATGAATGATTTCACTCATGATGCTCCCCGCTTATCCTTAACCTGACTTGGGAATCCCTTCTCGCAGGCGATTTGGCAGCTCCACAAGGGTTTCATTCAAAGTATCCAATTTCGTTTCAATCCTATGAAGCAAATAAAGGGTAACAATGATCGGGAACCCAATATCACTGACAAATGGCAGGATTTGATCCACTTTTATTCACCTCACTTCCAGGGTGTCCAACAAGATGACCTTCCCGTCCGTCAGATAAGTTCCACTTCCTCGACATTCCGCTCGACAAGGCGTGCCGCCTTCAAATCGACGAAATCCCCGGAAGATGTAACGAACACGTTCCCCGCAATGATTTTTTCCATTGCCAGTTTAACCGTATTTACCTCGACCGGCTCCTTCGGATTATCAACGGAAACCGTCGCTGACTTTCCTTCCTCCGTAACGAAAATCAATTCCAGTACTTTAGCCATTTCAAATCACCTCCCCCTCGTACGACATCTCTCCAAAACTGTTTAGCCAATCAATGAATACGTATCCACCCGGGTCACTTCACCCATTGGATAATTCTGCACACTTGCGATTGCCACAGCTGACGAAAACAACTGATCCGCCGTCGCCTCGACCTTGATGTTCGAAAATGCTCTCCGCTTAAAAACGAGAGCCCCTTTTTCATTTAACCCCGTCTCAAAATCGATCCGCAACGTACTTGATACTGGAATCTGACTTGCCATATCACTCACCCCCTTTCACACTCTATATAAACTTTTTCAGGGTTAAAGTAGCATGGCCTTGAAATTTTTCAAGGAAACGCATAAAAAGCTCCCCATCATTTGGGCAGCTCTATAAACTATTTTTCAGGAAATCCTTTAAATCAATATCCACATTCTTACCGAAATTTTAATTCCTTCTGGCCATTATCTATTGTCTTCTTCTCTCACTAAAAAATCTTTCTCAATTATTGGCGGTTTTTCTACAAAATTAATTCTTCTCATTATTTGTTGTATTACTCTCGGAAAAAAGTAAGCTCCAAAGAAAGCACAGATAAAAGCCTGTGACCAAGTTTTTAACCATGTAGATAAGAATATATGATCATAACCACTATTTATTGAGACTAATATAAATGAAATAAAAATGGACATACTAAAAGCCATAATAAATGCATAAATAATATTTCTGTATTTAACGTTAATACTCATTATTTTTCTACTTCAACTCCTGATCTAATAATAACTATATTTTATTTCTTCCATTTACATTAGTAAAACCAATTTTTATAATAGATCTATTAGAATTACTAATGCAAAGGGGTTAGCGGGGTTGAATAAGTATTATGCTTTTATCAAAACCATAGAAACAGGCAGTTTCACAAAAGCTGCTGAAGAACTTGGCTATACTCAGTCCGCCATTAGCCAAATGGTGCATTCATTAGAGGAAGAACTCTCCACCACTCTTATTTTACGTTCCCGAAAGGGCGTTACACTGACACCAGATGGCGAGGAATTTTTGCCATATATCAGGAAGGTTTGTAATTCACATAGGGAACTGACTGAGAAGCATAAAGAGATGGAGGGACTGCAAAGCGGCCTTATTCGAATTGGCACCTTTTCCAGTGTTACATGTCATTGGATACCGGGATTGATCAAAGATTTCAAGGAACTTTACCCAACTGTTCATTTCGAATTACATCAAGGAAATTATACGGAAATCTCAAATTGGATTAAAGAAGGAAGCGTAGACTTTGGCTTTGTGAATTCAAATGTTTCGGATCTAACTACGATACCCTTGCAGGAAGATGAAATGCTGGCTGTAATGCCAGTAAACCATCCTTTAGCATCATCCACAAAAGTATCATTGAAACAGTTGCTAAAAGATCATTATATTCTGTTGGATGAGGGTGTTATAAATGAACCATTAATAGGTTTTAAACAGTACAATTTTGAACCTGATACACAATACCGAGTATTTGATCCCTATGCGATTATGTCCATGATTGAACAAGAGCTTGGCATTTCGATTTTACCGAAACTTCTCTTAAATAAATGTCCCTATAATATTGTTACGAAAGCTATCTCTCCTTCTATTATTCGAACAATTACTTTGGCGTATAAGGATAAAAGGGTGTTGCCAATAGCCAGCAGGTATTTTATTGACTTTATAATTGAAAGGTATAGGGAAGCATAAATTAATACCCATTCATTGTTGCAGCAATTCTTGAGACCCGTTGCTTGTTTCATAAAATAAATCCAAATACCGTTTTTGCCATTCAGCTTATTTTCCCTTTGAATTATTTTTTTATAACTGACATTTTTGATGGGAAGATAAATTGCATTTGGCTTTAAATGGCACGTCATGTTCGCCTTTTCTGGGAAATAATAATCACGAAAGGATGTGGATGTTGATGTCATTAGAATGGTTTGACAGAGTTAGCGGGGAATTGCAGGATCATCTTCAATCAATTTGTGAGAAATACGACCGTAATGGCAGTATGATCGTGGAGCGCGGGTCGAAGCATCCACGGATCGAGTTTTATACAGAGCTTGATGACAATGAGAGGGATTATTTTTCCACGCTGTTTTTTGATCCGTATAATGAAGAATTTTATATGGAATCGTTCGATCCGGACCTAGGGCAGGTCAGCAAGGTCATCCTTGCAGACATTGAAGATATCGTCGATGCTGTCCACGAGAGCTTCCATAACCATTTGGAAGAGGATGATGCCGATTACGAATATGCTATGGATATGGATGATGAAAATGATGATTTGTATGATCCAGACGGCGAAGATTCCGATATATACGAAATCGATGTAGATTGGGAAACGCCTGAAGTGACCGCCTATATCCAGGATAATGAAGTGGAGGTCACCTATCAATTCGGTATCGTTCAGGAAACAGGTGATGGTGTGCTGAAACGGATCAACCGGATTCGGACAGCGGATAATGACCTGATAAAGGATGAAACGAATTTCATTTTCAGCAAGGAAGAAGCAAGCACGATCATCGCCATGATCGCCAGTCATATGGATTCACTTAGTGAAATGGAATAAAAAAACCAACAAAACCTTGTCCATGATCATCATGGACAAGGTTTTATCAAATAATAATCAGTTCGTATACCTCTGATAATTGCGTGACCCGTTCCGTATCACTAGCTTCCTTCGCATGCTTGATTTCCTGAGGAAGAATATGGTTAAGGAGGCTGGCTTCTTTACCGGATAGCTTATTGACGAGTTCTTCTTCAGAATGAAAATGTCCGCTTTTGATTTTATTATAAATTTCCTGTGCTTCAGGATATTGGTCCGTATAGTTAGATAATATCTCACGTAAGTAACCAATCGTACGATCCATCAAACCATCCCTCTCGAATGTTAGATTTTTTGCTTACATGCTATACCTTCCCCCATTTTTTGATGATAAATTCCTAAAAAAAAGATATCCAAGTCAATGGATACCCTAATCAGTCTTCTTCCCAAAACAAATCATCCAATGTTCGCGATAATGCTTTACAAATACCGACACACAAACTTAATGAGGGATTATACTTTCCGGATTCAATCAATCCTATCGTTTGCCTGGAAACGCCTACAATTTTGGCCAGTTCATCTTGTGACAAGTCCTTTTCTACTCTCGCAAGCTTCAGTTTTATATTTTTCAAGGGAAGCCACCTACAATTTCTTATTATCTTCGCTATTTTTCATTCCGATTTTCTTCGCCAGCAAGTATATACCACCAAAAAACAAAAGTAAAATCGGCAAATAGATCATAACGGATACAAACGATACCAATACAAAATACCATACGCCCTGGGAACTGCCATCCGCATAGGATACAGCACTATTCACCCCCATGATTATAGCGATGATGAGTGCTAAAGTAACCGAACCAAGAATCGTCTTCCTGCTCATCGGTGTTTTGCTTGTGCGGTCATGCATTTCCACTTCATCCCAGAGTACACCTAAGAAAATGGAACGAGCTAAGTAATATAGCCCTCCTGCAACAATGATCACGAATTCCAGATATAGCTCCCCGCTGCCTGCACCATATTTATATAGTTTGAAAAGCACACTCACCAGGCAAATGGCCAAGATGACGTGATACATTTCTTTATAAATTTTATTTCTTACATGCTCAACCCGCTCATCCGTGATCTTTTTCTTTCGTTTAAATAAATCCATCATCGATCGACCTCCATTTAATTCCATTGATTACTCTTATTATATGATTTATTTTACTTTTTGCAACATATATATTACATTTTATAATTTATAAATGGCAATATGCATAAAAAAAGGTATCCACACATCAAGTATGGATACCTTTTTATGGTTTTACTAGTAAGTTTTGGGGATTTACTCGTGAATTTCAAGCATTTACTCGTGAGTTTTGGGGGTTAACTCGTGAATTTCAAGCATTTACTCGTGAGTTTTGGGGTTTTACTCGTGAATTTCAAGGTTTTACTCGTGAATTTCAAGGTTTTACTCGTGAATTCATCATGATAAATATATCCCTTCAATACTTATTTAACAGCAAATACAAAAACTCCATTTTTTAAAAATGGAGTTACTCTCTTTTTATCTACATATGAATTTTAAGCCTATCATCATGCTTTTCAATTACCCTTCATTAAGATGATAGCAAAGTTGAACAACGCCAGAGGAAAATCTTTTTGTATCAACCAGTTTTAGATTCAATCTCTCCTTCATGTCAATAAACAAAGGTTTTCCATCCCCTAAAACAACAGGGTGAACAGATAACCTAAATTCATCAACCAGCCCAAATCTTATAAAAGTTGTAATAAGACTTGCCCCGCCATAAAGCCAGATGTCTTTACCAGGCTTTTTCTTTAATTTATTTACTTCTTCAACAATATTATCATTTATGATTGTTACTTTATCATCAGTGCTTTTTTTTGTTTTGGAAAACATGAATTTTTCTTTGCCATGAACTAACTTCCACATTTCTTTTTCAGTATCAGATACCTCATTTTCTGGAGAATATTGTCCCCATAAATCATAGCTTTTTCTCCCATAAAAAATAGTATCAATTTGATTTAAGAAATCAATGAACCCCATTTCAGAGTCCATAATGCACCAGTCCACTTCCCCTTTCGGCCCTTCAATAAATCCATCTAAAGTAACTGCTAAATCTAAAACTATTCTTCTCGGTCTTTCGTTAATGGCCATACTTTTAGCTCCTTTGTCTTATAGAATTTCCCTTGTTATAACAACATAAGGTTTCGACCGCTCAGCGAGACACTTGCCCCTGACCGATGCCGGACAAATACCTGCTGCTTTTAAGCTTCATACAAAAGTTTCTTCCGTTTCGCTTACATGTAGTTTTATATTACAGCTTCTATCATAGTATTAAAAGATTGTATTAAAAACTAAGGAGACTCGCGATGAAAGCAATGGTATGCACAAAATACGGTTCACCCGATGTACTGGAACTCCAAGAGGTGGCAAAACCAACGCCCAAGGACAACGAAATCCTGGTAAAGGTCCACGCGGCAACAGTGGCTTCAGGGGACATAAGAGTCCGGAGTTTCAATAGCCCCCTCTTATTATGGCTGCCGATGCGAATCTTCCTGGGGCTTAGAAAACCGCGAAAATCAATACTCGGAGTGGAGCTGGCCGGGGAAATAGAGGAAACGGGCAGGGATGTGAAAAAATTCAAAAAAGGCGACCAGATTTTTGCCATGACTGGAATGAATTTTGGAGCTCATGCCGAATACACATGCTTACCTGAAGACGGCCAAATAGCTATAAAGCCTGCCAATGTGACCTATGAGGAAGCCGCCGCCATTTCTTTTGGGGGAACGACAGCCCTGCATTTTTTCAGAAAAGCCAATATCCAGGACGGGCAAAAAGTCCTTATCTACGGAGCATCCGGTTCAGTAGGAACTTCAGCCGTACAGCTAGCCAAATATTTTGGAACAGAAGTTACCGGAGTATGCAGTGCCGCTAATTTTGAATTGGTAAAATCATTGGGAGCAGATGAGGTAATTGATTATACGGAGGAGGATTTCACGGAAAGACAAGAGCGATATGACATCATCTTTGATGCAGTCGGGAAAAGCTCGAAAGCCACTTGCAAGAAGGCACTGACCCCGAACGGGCGATACGTGTCCGTCGAAGGACAAGGAATAGCAAAGGTACTTACGGAAGATTTATTACTTCTCAAGGAGCTTATCGAAACTGAAAAAATAAAATCGGTCATTGATAAATGCTACCCGCTGGAACAGATTCCCGAGGCTCATAGATATGTAGAGAAAGGACATAAAAAGGGAAATGTAGTCATAACTGTTCCTCGATAAACCCTGACATAATATTAAACAGGTATTAACTAGCCTCATGAACATGAAAAATCCCCCCTTGGACATTTGGATCTGAAGGGGTATTCTTTTTTTTCTAGCAAATGTTCCAGTTTGATTTCAGAAACCCGCTCCCTTTCCGCCGACTGTCTGCCAAGCCTCATCAAAGCAAGCGTCTGTGGGGTCTCGGCTAGCCAGTTATTCGGCAGGAGTGTCGCAAATTTCTTCAATCCAATGAGGGGGTTATAAAAAAACTATTAAGAAAACCATAGTCTTGTAATCATGAATCCGGATGAGCCATTTCGACCCCCTCCAGACTATAGCCAAATTAGAAGAAAAGTAGTTTGCCTATAGTTTTTTTATTTAAAAAACGCTCCAGTTGATTGGAGCGGGTGTTCGAGACTCCTGCGGGAAAAGCGTGTCCAAGGGAGACCCCACAGGCGAGCGCCGAGGGCCGACCGCCCGCGGAAAGCGAGTGCCTTACGTTCCAATCAACGTTTTTAACGAACCGCTCCCCTTAAATCCGAACATTAAATTGTATTTATATTTTATTGTTCACTTTTTTGTTGATTATCTATCATTTGTTTGTTATATTAGAAAAGTAATAATCGTAATTTACTCGTATATGCTCGGAAATATGGTCTGAGCGTTTCTACCTGGTTCCCAGTGAAAGAACTAGACTACGAGTTAAAGTATTCGGCTGCCCGCTTTCTTGAGCAGCTAATGATTTAGCATTATAATCATTTTGCTTAATCACCTTTACTTTGACTATCGTAGGTCTAGAAGGCAGTAATCATTCTGCCGTTCTGGACCTTTTTCTTTGACCGCAACTGCGAGTGTATCAAACAATCGAATAAATATGTTTTAAGGAGAAATTATATGAGAAAAAACATGTTCAAAAAGTACACTATATTAGGAATCATTACATTACTTTTCGTGTCGGTGATTGCAGCATGCAGTTCTGCTTCCAAAAATGAAACGGTCGAAAAAAAGACTCAAAGGCCTATCATGATTCAAGGTCCAATGCCAATCGAAGCTGAAAATTTCGCGAAAAGGTTAAAAAATGTTAAAGAAGAAAAATCAGGAGATTTTGTATTTTACATTGGAACTTTAGACAATTATCCTGTAATCGTTGCAAAAACAGGTAAAGGGATGGAAAACACAGCTGCCGCTACAGCATTGGCCATTGAAAGATATAACCCTATTGCCATCATCAATCAAGGAACATCAGGCGGACATGATCCAAGCCTAAACGTTTTTGATATTGTTTTAGGAAAAAGAACGGTAAACCTAGGTTCATTAAAAACAGCAGATAAAACTGAAAACCAAGGAATTGATCCAACCATTTGGAAACCGATGGACCTAATGGCTTCTGAAGGAAGTGCAGGAGAAGATCCTAACGCTGAAAAACCACGCTTCTACGAGGGAGATAAGGATTTACTTGCAGCTGCTCATGCAGTTAAAGATACTTACACAAAAGGTAAGGTTGTCGATGGTACTATCGGTTCTGCAGACGTTTGGAATAATGAAGTGGATCGGATTAAGTGGTTCCATACGAAATATGGTACATCTGTTGAAGAAATGGAAGGAGCTGCGGCAGCACAAATCGCCAAAGCTTACGATGTTCCCTTCTTAGGTATACGAGTACTGTCCAATAATAAAGTGAACGGCGGTAAATATAACCCTAATACAGCAGCAGCCAATCAAGAATATGTTTATGAAGTAGTCAAAAAATATATCTCTACTATGCCAAGCAAATAAGGCCGGGCTCGGAGCATATAAAAGAATGAGAATCTTTTTGGTCAACTATCCCTATAATGAAATAAAGAAGAGCACATATTATATACGATAATATGTGCTCTTCTTTTATTCGCGGAAGACTGTGCCCGATTCTTCCTCCTTACAAAATAATAAGCTGAGGTTATTCAACGTGTAAAGTCTTGCGGTAAAAATGAATAAATCACTGTAGTTATTTTCAACGTACTCTTCAATGATGCCCATCCCTTTCCTGAATCTATCAACTAATAAATGCGTGTAGTTTTCATCCCAGGTAAACCTGTTGATTCGTTTAAGTTCATCTGCCAATACTTGAAACTTAAACTCCTCAACAAGAAGTTTCAATTGATACAATTTATCTCTATTTAAACAAAAGCAATTGTTTTCATTTTCATGATTTTCCCGGACGAATGTAATGAAACCATTTATATTATCAGCCAACATATTCGCTATTTGCATCTCGAAGTTCATTTCTAACATCTCCTCAATGTCTAAAAATCTATATGAAGAGTGTATGTTTTGAAATGATATTTTAACACCAGCAATTCTTTTTTAGAGATAGATTTCCTTATTTCGCCTGCGCATTTCCTTCTATGATAGATTTACACAAAAAAAATTGCCCCCTTTCTTTCCAAGGGGACAATCTCACTTTTTCGTTATCACATCGAATCCAGAACCAAAGAGATAAGCAGGCCGGCTGCGGTGAATATCCCCGTCATCGGTCCTCCGTCTTCATATGCTTCAGGCATCATCGTCGAGGCAATCATGGCGATGATTCCGCCGCCTGCAAATGCTGCCATCGCTGCCAGGATATAGTCCGGGGCATGATCGAGGAATAGATAGCCCGACATCGAGGATAGTGCCGAAATGATCAGGACGGAAAACCATAGCAACATGATTTTCTTCTTCGAATAATCACTTTTGAGCAGACCAGTTGTACTTGAGAGCCCCTCCGGAATATTACTGATGAAGATGGCAATGACCAATAACCAGCTTACCGAGCCACCGCTTATTAAACTTGCGCCAATCATGATCGACTCCGGTATGGCATCCATCACCGTCCCGATGAAAATGGCTAGGCCCGCTTCCTTCGAAGAGCTATTATTGGACCGTTTCCTTTTATCCGCACCTTTTTTGGAAATAAGAAAATCCAACGCGGTAAATACGGCGGCCCCTGTTATGAATCCGATCGCCGTCGCCCAGATTCCTCCATCACTCACCGAATCAGCAAGCAGCTCATATGCCGCTGCACCAATCAATACACCCGTACCAAAAGCCATAATATAGCCAATGATGTTTTTCTTTATCGGAATGAAGATGGCGGCTAATGCGCCAAGCAGGACAGCAGAACCCGAAACCCCTCCCCAAAAGACCGCATTCCACATAGAATTCCCCATTTCCTTTTTATAAGATAGTGTACCCGGGTAGATGTTGGGGTAAACAAGGGGCCGCTTTTTGCAAATTCCAGCAAAAAAAAGCAGTTATATTCGCTGCCATGGTTTTTGTGTATAGAATAGTAGAGTCGCTATGATTATCCTAGCCTTCGGTACCTTATATGACTGATATTTGCGGTTTTCCTTCTTCTCTTTCACTAACCTTTTCAATTTTATCGACAAACATTTGAAAAACCTTTCTCTTTTCTTCCAGCTCTTTTATTGATTCTTTCAATTCATTCAATTTTTGTTCAAAAGGTTTATGATAGAGCTCACGGATGTTTCGAATAATTTCATCATTTATAGTGGATTGTACAACTTGCTTGGTAATATTGAATTTATAGGAATAAACCTGAAGATCACGTTTAACTTCTTCATACTCTTTTTCTATCCCATTTAACACATCACTGATTTCTTCATTCCATTCTACTAAAGCCTTTTTCACATGTTCCTCCACCTTTATTCCCCCTCTTTAACTAACAAAAAATCCAGCTCCATAAAAACTTATTTTATCAAAAGTTCATTTCGGTTTCTTTTCGGCTAAGTTACTTAACATATTAGTTTCATTAAAAACAGATAACAGCGAGTTACGAAACACTTTTGAAAAATCACATAGAATGAAACATGACAACTATAACCTATGGAGGTGTTCAGACTGATTCATACAGTTAAACCAGGTGAAACACTGACACAGATATCCAGGGACTACCGGAAACCGCTATCGGCAATCATCAATGCTAACCCGACCATCAATCCAAATGTCATTTATCCTGGTCAACCCATCATGATCCCTGGTTTTCCCCCTCCTGATACCATTCCATTTCAGATCGATGTGTCCGTTAACAATCGTAATCTGAAGCTGCTAAAAAATGGAGTACTGCAAAAACAATATCCGATTGCTGTTGGAAGAATGCTTTTCGGTACACCAGTAGGACAATTCATCATCATTAATAAATCCCCAAACCCCGGAGGCCCATTCGGTACAATGTGGATGAGTTTATCAAAAGAACACTATGGCATTCATGGAACGAATGATCCCAGCTCGATCGGTAAAGCCGTCTCAAAAGGCTGTATTCGCATGCATAATCGGGACGTGGAGGAATTATCAAGGATCGTTCCAATCGGGACAATGGTTACGATTCATCCTTAATGTGTTTAGGGAATTATTATAAATAAGCCGACGGAATTGTCCCGTCGGCTTATTTTGCTCACAAATTATCCATTCGGCCCTTCTGTCTTTCTAACTGAACAGACTGGAGGTTCCCATTATTCACCTTGGAACAGGCACTATTCATAAATGGACAAACACTTGGTTTAACAACAGAGACAATGTTCGGATAAAACATCTGTTCTTTACCCTAAATATTCCGCAATTCAATACCCATACTTCGCCTTCCTTTCAACAACCGCATTAGAACTTTATGCACAGATAAATAACCACACAAAGTATTTCCTGTGCATAATATGCTTCTATTGAAACTTTACTCGTTAAGCGAAGTATATTTTACATAAATCTCGAATAAACTAGAGCGACATCCGAACCATTTAGTTTTTTGCATTGTCCTCCATCTCTAACATACATTTCGTTACCATACCAACACGGAGCATCCCCACATTTAATTTCTAACATCAGTACCATGTTACCTCTATAATTAATCGCATTCATATTAGAGGTGATATTAGACTTCACTAATTCGGGAAGAGAGGAATTATTAATTTTAGTCGTTATAAAGGATATATACTGGTCCAAACTCACCCCTTTTAATTCAGCTTCTCTTTCTAAGCCAACCACTCCATAATCTCCAACTCTAGGAGCAGTAATTCCGTCTACTTCCTCTACTCTTAATGTATGAGATTCACGATCGGTTACACCTATGAAAAGATACCCTACCCTGCCTTTTCCAAGGTTAGCCATAGCAGAAATATTATGAATAATTTTTTCGAAACTCTTTTCATCAAATACCCTTTTACCCTTATCAAGAGTATAAAAACCCTGTTTGAAATCATAATGGGGTGGTTCGACCTTTGAGAATCGTAAGTAATTTTCGAAATCAATTGCTAGTACTCCCATGTTCCTAAGGGTTTGTGATGATTGTTGAAAGCAATTTTGAATTAAACCAATAGTCAGATTAATATTTGCTTTCCTATTAGTAACAGAAATACTCTTACCCGATTTAATTCGCGAGGCAAGATCTTTTAAACTGTCTAAAATACCCTGAATATTAAAAGGTTCTTTGTTATCAACAATTATTAATTGATACATTGCCATAAAAAGTGTGTAAAAGGGCTCCTTTACTGCATTACCTCCAGCCTTAGAATTTAAAATGTTTTTCAGATAATTCCTTTCTGTATATCCGAAAGAAATTAGATTTTGTATTTTTTCAAACAACAATTTAATATCATTTTTTAGATTTTCTATCCCGTACGTTGCTATTTTTGATTCTATCTCCAATTTCTTTTTATCATTTTGATAATAGTCATCAAAATTATCCTTACTCGCAGAAAAAGGTTCCTTTAATGCAATAGATAATATGATATCGGCTATAAGTTGTTCATCTTCACTATCCCTTACATGGGAAACTCTTAAAATTCCTTGATTGCACCAAAAAGTTTCATCAGCTGATATTCCATATCCAAGAGCTATATTTTTAGAATCAATACTAATTTCCGGCATTTCGGTTAAAGAGAGTAATTCTCTTGATACATCGCCTCGAATTTCTGCACTCAATTCTCTAACTAAATTAGAAAAGACAGTTGTGGTACCTGCTTGCCTAACCTCTTGTGGAGATAAATGCTTACCATTAGAATTGATTCTTCCAAAAACCTCTATAACTTCTTTTTCTGATCCTTGGAAAGTAGAAATAGGTAGTTGGTATTCTAAGAATGATGCACATTTTTTTTCATCAAGCAAATTAATTCCTTCTTTTAATTCAACAGGAGTAAATACTCCGTCCTTCGCAAGAGTTTTTGCTGTTGGATGCTGGGATACATCGAAATATAATTTATTAACAGTGAACTCATTTTCAATAAAACTAAACAAGGCATTTAATCGTTGCATCCCATCTATTATTTCATAAGTAGTTTGACCACTAGTATTAATACCCTTTTCTGCAAGAAGGATCAATGGAATTGGGTATTGTGATAAGACACTATCAATAAGTGCCTCTTTTTCCGAACGAGTCCATACCAGTTTTCTTTGATATTTTCTATTTACAAATAAACACTTACTTCGATATAGTTGGTATAAATTCATTACACTCATGCCGCGTGGCGTTATATTCATCACTTTCACTCCTAAACAGTCTATAAATATGTATTTATTCTGAAAATCTAATATTATATTACATTAAATACTTACTACATTAAATGTTATTTGTATAAATATTCCTAGAATATTTTGGACAACGAAATTTTTTTTGTGCAACGGCGATATGGAAAAGTGGGCAGAGTGGTAGAACTTTCTTTAAATTTCTTTAAATTTTGATATAGAAAAGATAAAAGAAGACATTATCATAAAGCCCATCCACCTTATAATAGAGAGTAATCGAGGGATATAAAAGAAGATTTTAATTCAAAGTATATTCTTTTCTTTATTTAAAAGAGCCAAACCTTAGTGCAAGGTTTGGCTCTCCCCTTATTCTAATGTTCTATTCCTAAATCTTATTGTTTTTACAATAAACCATTATTTAACAATTGAGATAACTACTTTTAAAGAAAAGTAAACATGTTTGCAATCAGTAAGGTTCTAATTTGGTCTTGTCTGTCTTGGATAACAGAAAAGGTCGGTTTTCAAGTTCTGCTTTAATCCTTGATTTTTTTTTGTTAGATAAGGCTGTTCTTGCAAAGCTTCCAGTTCGATTGCCTAAAAATTTTGTTATATCTAATCTTGACCATTAAATGAGTGTTGACTTTGCTAATTTTAATTTCTTAGAAATATTATTAAAACTAATACCTTGCCCACTATTAAAAAGTAAATTGCGTGTAAGAAACACTAAAACATTTTATTGAGGTTTCACTTAATAATTGCCATTTACCAATCTGCACTCAATTTTTTTATATCTTTGTCTTACTAAATCCTTTAGCAATATAATCTTTTGTTGAAAAATCCTTAACAAAGGTTGATATACGTTTTTCCGGATCCTCACTGGCTACGAAATAGAGAAAAGCCTCTTGTTTCGTCCTCGTCAAAGAAACATATAAGATTCGCTTTTCTTTTTCTTCAATTTCCTTTTTATCGGAAAGGAAGGCCTCGGAACGAAATTGTTTTATTTTTTTCAAATCGTCTATTTCGTCTTTATGCGGGTAGTAGAAGATGCTGAAGTCCAGTATAAAGACATAGTCGAACTCCAATCCCTTCGTAGCCTTAGCTTCAAGATAGTAGATTTTAGGTTCCTCTACATGCCTCGTCGCATTATTTACGTTTATCTTCTTAATATAAGTCTTTGTACTAAAAAACCGTCCAAAAAAAGTCTTCATATCTCCTTCCTTTTGGATGTCATGCTGACGATGGATGATGGCGAAAGTAGAATCCGGTTTACTCTTGCGAATGTCCATGATTTGTTTGCCAACCTGTGTAAGCATATCCTTATAGGATTTAAAGGCCCTAATCAGTGGCTTTTCTCCCTGCCTTGGAAAATATTTCTCGTCGTCATACTTGGAGTCTTCATCCGGTCGATTAAAATTCAACGAGTTTGCCAGTTTCATGATTTGGTAAGTTGACCGCCAATTACGCTTCAATACGACGTTGTTCCCACTTTGGACTTTTATGCCAAGTGATTGATAGGAAAAAGGACTGCTTTTATAAATTCGCTGCCTTTCATCCCCACTCAATGTCAATGTACCCTTGTTGATTGCAACTAATAATCTCAGCTGCATTGGTTGAAGATCCTGAACTTCATCTATAAAAATATGATCGAACTTCTCCGAATTAAGCAACTTGTTAAGATTCTCCATAATTAAGAGGGCATAATCTTCCCGGTCAATCCTATTTTTAAAATCTTTCTGTTGTTCCTCCCTATAAATCTCAAATAGGCGGTAAATCGTAATCCGTTGTTTGGCAGAAAGGTTCGGCAGCTTTCCACGCCCTTTACGCTCACAGGTAAGATAATCATCTTTTGAGATGAAGCCATTCCCCTTCATCCAAGCGAATTCGTCCATTAAAAATGCAGTGTTTTTTGTCTTCTTTATAGTGTGAATGGAAGGGTATCCTTCGAACTCTTCCGTATCGAGAAGGTTCAATATCCTTAGCATCATCCCCTTTGTGTTATTATCTTTATGATTTATGTTCCTGTGGGATGTTTGAAATAATTTAACCTCGATTCCCATCGATTTTAATAATTGATACGCTAGTTCATGAAAGGTCATGAATTGGACTTCATGACCTTGTTTCTGCAGCGCGTCATGATATTTTGATTTAAAAAACCTGTTTCCCGCATCCTTCACCAATTCCTGACTGAACGATACAAACAAGAATCGTTTTCCGAAATCTTCCGACATTTTCTGCATCATTCTTGTCAGGAGGGTGATGCTCTTCCCGCTTCCCGCAGATCCTTTTACCAGAAGGTGGGTCGAATTCATTTTAGCCACTTTTTGCTGTTCCTCGCTTAACTCGATGTTTTGCAGAAATCGTTCAGTTTTTTCTGAAATGTCCTCTTCTATGGAAGGAGTCTTCTCCATCGCCTTTTCAAGCAAGTCGAAGGCCTTGTTCATTTTCAATTCATATGCTTCCTTGAATAAAAACTCACTCAATGTCATCAAACCCTTTTTTTGAAATGTCCGTGGAATAAAGAGCATCCTCACAATATTCATTATGAGGGCAAAGCTTGCATAACTCGGAAGGGGTCGCTTCAATCAGAAGGCCATCCTTTGGGGAGATGAATTGATCAATGTCTTGTTTATTAACCTTCCTGCCGTTCATCATTTCGAATGAACCCTTCCACCTTTCATTTTGAAAAGCCCCATGATGTGTCAAAAACTGAAAATAAATCGCGCTTGTCGGATATTCAAGATTTTCATAATATAGCCTCCGTCCTAACCCATATTTCCTCATACCTTGTACATAATTCTCCTTCAGATTTTCCTCGACGATGAATCGAAGACGTATGCGGGTGAAATAGGGAAACAACCCTTGGAGGATATCTATGATTTCCGACTTACCCTGTCCACTTGCAGCATAGATTTTCACCAGGTTCCCAACCAGAAACTCTTGGTGAAAGGGTGATCGGAAACTAGAAAAGCCATACACGACGGAACTATAGTAGAATCGGCGCTGGCATAAATACATCTCTACGAATTCTTCCCTTGGAAAACTCAGAAGCTTATTTTGCACGGTCGCCATCTCAATATCATTTGGTTGAATGTTAATCGGCGAATATTGATAATTAGTCTTCCCAGCATTCGCCTCTTTCTCCAACCCTAACAGCTGAACATAAACAGACCTCTCCAACTGCTCATGGATATCCCAATTTCTAATCCATGAAATTGAAATTTGCCCCTCATAACATAACGCCAAATAAAACAGGTATTTAGCAAAGGCCCCTTGATTGCCCTTTCTATATAAGTACATATCAGTCGCTGGACGATTCAACCGCTTTATCAATTGTTCCGACAGCGGCCATGGCATAGGCGAACTATCTTCCGGAAAGTGCTTTTCATCCATTCCGCAAAGGTGCAATCCCTTTCCCTCATTCAACAGAATTAGGCCATCCAATTGTTCGAGTCTTTGAATGGACACTTTCTGGTCGTTCATTTCGTTTTCATTCTCCAATTCTAACTCGAATCCATTCTTTAGATAGACGACGATGGCTTCAGCAAGATCGCTGACATGATATGTACGGCCATCTTCTACTGGCCTCATCAGCATTCCTTCTAACTGATTAACCAAATCCCTTTCCACTGAACCTAGAAATGAATTCTTCACACCCGATTCATCCAGCAGCTTTTTGACCCTGTCAAAATGGGTCTTGATGGTAATCCGCTCTTCCTCGATGTTCACTAACCATTTGGCATCAGAAATAAGCTTTTCCATGAACCCTTTAATAACATTTAAATCCTTTAGGGTGACGGAAAAGAAAGAGAACCTCAATACAGGATTGATTCTGACCGCCTTGAAATGATCCGTTTTCTTCAAGTGATTCTTCTTTATCGAACGGGAAGAAGATTTTTTGGCAGCCTGCAATCTCAACATCTGATCGCGCCATTCATCGATGTTCTCGCAATTCCTGAAATAAGGGAGGATGGCATTCAGTTGCTCCGTATAATCTCGGGCATTGTCTGTCCCATAATTGAGCCAGCCCGAGGAAAAACACTCCATTAGGATTTTATCGTTCAAAAAATAATTACCTTTATCTTCATTACTAATCGAATGTAAATGGAGCAGGTACTGTCCGATGGGATAAGACAGAAAATGACTTTCTCCTTCATAAGCCTCTGGCCTAAATTCACGAATCCGTTCCTGTAGCTGATCATTGCTCGGAGATACATAATGTACGCCATCCTCCAGATCCCCGACGAATTCTATCATATATTCATATGCTTTTTCATGGATGCCTTCGAACTTTCCATCCAATACATTCCCTTGTAAAACCGAGGCGAATCGTTCACTCCGTAATGTTGATGGATCTGTCGTCAAGGTCCAATCATCTCGTTTAGCCCATCCATACTTTTCGGAAAAATTCTCATCCAGAAAAGAAAAGATTTCTGGAAACTGTTCATTGTATAGATTAATGAATACAAGTTCGAACCCCGCTTCCTTCCATTTTGAAAAGACGTAATGCTGCCCTGGCGATATATAATAGAAACCATGGAGCACGATCGTTTTGTTCCTGATCGGCAAATCTTCATTTAAAAAAACCTGAAAGATAGTTTCATAACCTTTCAAATTCAGCTCGGAGTCTACGATATACGGGGTAAAGTCAGGAATCATTTTCTCCCAGACATCACAGAAAAGCTTTTCTTCTATCTTTTTTGAAAAATCAAGGATATCATCCGGCCTTAACCCAATTTCCGTCAAATTCCTCATCGTGATAAGCAGATTTAGTTTATTGCGTTTAAATGAACGGATGACTTTTGCATTCTCTGCATCTTCCCAGTCACGCAAAAGGTCAGACAGTCGCGAATATTGGTTGAAACGATGTTCTGTATCATTCCATCTTGGATAAAACTTCTTCATAAGCTCCCCAATGGAATACGCATGAAGTATTCGGTTCTTCCTTTTCACTCCTTGTGCCAGAGAGCTCGAAGCACAAATATGTACAGTATCCATATAGGGCTGAAAGTCAGGCAGTAAATGAAAGGTGTATGGATTTTCATATGTAACTACACGAACTGTATCACTCACATCTATCATCCTATCTAATTTTGAGTTAAAAGTTTCGACCAGGTCCAGTTAAAGGAATCATTTTTCATATTCCTGATGATGACCAGTTCTTCCTTTGCCCTTGTCATTGCAACATAAAGCAATCTGGTTTCTTCCTGAATCGACTCTCGGTCTTCAAGGATATTCATGGATTGGAAATTAATATTTTCCTTCAATCCATACCCAGGCTTGTTGATTTTCCAGCCTATCTTTTTCCTTGCTTCATCAAAAATGATATTACTAAAAGAAGTGGTGAAAGGCCTTTCCGTGAACGGTATAATGACCGTATCGAATTCAAGTCCTTTCGCTCGATGGACAGTCAAGATATGAATGTAATCCATGACTTTTCCATCCGTCATCATTAAATCTTCTTCATCACGGTTAGTTGCTATCTGCACTTGCAGCCATGAAGCTATCTGATAAAGGGATACGAAATCTTCAGAAAATTTTTGATGCAACATTTCAAATAGCTTACCTATTGCAAGCTCATAATTATTCGCATACCCAGCAGCCTCCTGAAAAATATAATCATCCGTGTATTCATAGGAAGCTTTATTCCTCAATTCATCTACCTTCCTGGAAAATACCCAATCATAAGGTTTTCTCTCCAAAATGACCGACCTGAGAACAGAAAGAACAGGCTGGTAAGCTAGCCGACTAGCATAATCTTCAAAGGGGAAATTAGTGGCCCCCTTAATGGCACTAATCGCATCCTGGTCATGACCTTCTACTGAGATGACCTTGTGCAAGATATATTGTTGGGCCTGTCCATATGGTCCATAAACTAGGTTCGCTAAGTATTTACCGTTATCCGGATATAGAAGGGCCAAGACAAGGGAGAAAAATTGTCTCACAGGTTTCGAGGTGAAAAAACCGCCTCCGACTTCAAGTTTTGCCATCAAACCCAATTCTCTGCACCATTTATCCATTAATCTTGCCTCTTCGATGGTCCTTGTCAATATAGCCATCTTCCCTTTATCCTCGCTTGGTTTCTGGCTATTTGATTCTTTCAGTATGTTGAACCTTTCCTTAACAAATGGCATGATATATGTTTTCATGTTTTCCTTCGTATCTTCTCTTCTACGTTCTATAGTAAGTGGTTCTTCCCGATTGTCGTCCTTCACTCCCTGCAGAATGTCACCTTCCATTCCATAATTCAGAAAGCCTTTTTCACCCCATTGTGTAAAGTATTCACCCATTTGCCCTAGAAGAGGTTTAGTTGTCCGGTAGTTTTTCGTCAACGCGTATTCCGAATCATCGATTTCCACTCCGCGTTCATCGAGCTTTTCCTTCAACCTGGTGAATGCAGTATGGTTTGCACCCCTGAACCGATAAATGGACTGTTTGACATCCCCTACCACAAATAAGGTTGCCGAAAATGCTTCCTGAATTGTGCCTATCAGTCGAATTTGTACATCATCGCTATCCTGGAATTCATCCACGAATAGGTACGAAATCGGATTGGATAAGTTCTGAAAAGCCTCCATACCGTGGTCATTCCTTATTTGATCGATTTGCCTTGTCAGGTCATTGACAGTCACAGCATTCAACGTTTCTTTTTCGATAGCAAACCTTCGTTCCACATTCCTGATAACAGTCTGAATCAGGTCATTCATCTTCTGGTGGGGTCCATCCGCCTCACCAAACTCCACTTCATGAAGGATTTCATCTGTGGAAAAACCTTTTTGTTCGAATTTTTCCCAAAAGCTAAGAAGGGTATCGACCAACTCATATACTTTCAGTGGAGAGATTAGAACTTGTATGCTCTCTTCTCCATTCGCCAATTCTGCCTTGAGATAGGAATCCAATTCCTCTTCAATCCACTTCTTCTTATCCATTTTGAAACTGCGTAATCGTACATTCAACCCGAAGCCCCTTAATGAACCGATTTCCTTCAAAAGAGATTTACAGAATGAATCGATAGTTTGTATTCGGACCTTATTTAAATTCTCTATCACAGTTAACAATTCCAGTTGGCCGGTCAGGTGGTACCGCCTAAAAAGATTCTCTCTTAATCTTGTAGACATATTATGTGCGGCATCCTTGGTGAAAGTAATCATGACAATCTCAGCAGGGTCAACCTTCGCTTTCAATAACAGATAGAGTATTCTGTCAATCATGACTGTCGTTTTTCCCGTGCCGGCGCCAGCTTTCGCCATTATGTTTTTCTCATGGGGTGCATGTTCAATTCGATATTGTTCCACATTAAAATCTGGAAAGGTAGCTATAATTGAATCAAGGTGATCGAGTCCTTGACCATCCTTAATCTGGATTGCTTTCTGAATGGGATGCCCAATACGGATCATCTCCTGATATAACTTCGCCTTTTTGTATTTACCAATTTCGCAATATTCAGCAAAATCTATCTTTCCGTTCGTGAATAAAAATACTTTTATTCCCCTCTTCAGAAGTCTGTATAGGAAAAGTTTCTGTTCCCCTGCCTCTTTATGGTCCATATAATAAACATAGGAATATTCTATATCATCTACCAATGGGTCCCCCCCTTAATTAAACTCCAAAATAGTGCATATATACCATTATATATGAATCAAATTTTATATACAGGTTATTTCTTCTTTTACCTTAAATTGTAAGTTAGTCAAGTTATATAAATATTAATGATGTTTATATATCGGAAGGATTGGTACTAATAAAGTAAAGGACAACACTTCTTTGCTGAAAGGGGATTCTTCAAATGGCAAATCATGCACGATTACCAGAGACAAAAGAAACCCGGAGTAAAATAATGTCATCAATAAAAGCCGTTTCGAAGCTGGAAACATTCGTTTCACATGAACTATGGCACAGGGGATATAGATTCAGGAGGAATGTCAGGGGGATGATGGGAACACCAGACATCGCCATCAAAAAGTATAAGGTCGTCATATTCATCGATTCGTGTTTTTGGCACTTTTGCCCGTTTCATGGAAAAATGCCGAAGAGCAATGTTGATTTCTGGGTGAAGAAGCTTGAGAGAAACCAGGAACGCGATTTAGAAATCACAAAATATTACAGATGGAAATTGGCATATCTTACGAATCTGGGAGCATGAAATAAGGAAAGATTTTGATAATACCATAGAAAAAATCACCAATTTCATCGATAAGGCCAAGGAAGATGTGGCAGACGAATAAAAATGGTCCCTGACCATTAGCCAGGAACCATTTAAAATTTAATATATACTAAGTTGTAGTTGTTGTGGATTAGCTTTAATGGCTTCCGCATCTTCTTCCTCGATTTCGAGAATTCGCTTGGCCATTCTTTCAATCAGCCCGACAACCAAAGCATTTCCCATACAGAAGTACCTCATCCGTTCGGACATTCCTTCTGTCCAATGATCAGGGAATCCATTCAATCGTTCACATTCAACAGGTGTCAGGATGCGAAGCCTTTTCGTTTCAGGGTCTTTCACCACATGGCTACTCCGATTCACAGTACCTTCACTTGTCAGCATCGTACGACCAGGCTTATCCAAAGCATCCGGGAAAGCCATCCCACCTTCGGAGAAGGTATATTTATGTCCAGTCGCAGCGATCCTCTCAATCTTTTTCGCCTCTTTAAACTCTTTAAACTTGTTGATTGCATTTTCGTTCAAATAATACTTTTCATCGACATCTGACTGTAATATTTCACCTAACATACGTGGTTTCTCCTCTATGGGAACCAGTTGTTCAGTATAAATCTTGCCATTTCTCATTATCCCTGCATTCAAATAAGTCTTCGAAAATGAATCCGATATTTCCAAAAGATTTTCTTCCATCATGAAACAATCGGGCTTATGCTTTTTGGAAATTTCCAACTTCACTGGGAATGCATTTGCAAAGAAACCTCGCTCATGCAGCATGGCGGCTTCACCTTCGTTAAATCTGCTTATGGCATACGGCGTATCGTTCCTGATTGCAAAAATGAAGACCCTGCGTCGCTTCTGGGCTTGTCCATACTCCGCGGCATTGATGACTCTCCACTCAACCGAATAATTCATATCCCTGAAGCTTGCCAGCATGATGGAAAAGTCCCTTCCCCGCTGTTTCGATGGGGACTTCAATAATCTGTCCACATTTTCCAGCAAGATATACTTTGGCCTGATTCCTCCTACTAGCCGCATTATTTCCCAGAAGAGCACTCCTTTCTTACCTTGGATTCCCTTTTCTCCGGAAAGGCCCCTGGCAACTGAATAATCTTGACAAGGAAATCCACCTACAATTAATTCAATCCCTTTATTCACAAACATCTTTTCGTCCACTGTTGTAATATCTTCGTTGGAGTGAGCACCTTTATCGAACCGTCTTGCATAACAATCAAAAGCATCCTGTGATTTTTTTGATGGTTCCCATTGGTTACCCCAAACCACATCAAATCCTTTTGCAGCTTCTAGGCCAAGCCGAAACCCCCCGACCCCCGCAAACAATTCAATTGCATTTATCATGACCGAACATCCTTTCGGCTTTTATACCTATAATGAATGATAATCCCCTAAAGAATCAAGGATTTACCTAAATATTTTATATAAATCTTTTTAATACTGAATATAATAGTTTAATATTATATATCCTATCTCTATCATTTTAAAGTGTAAAGAAGAAATAGTAAAAGAATTTTAGATTCCATTTTAAACACCAATAATATGGAAATTGAAATAATATAAATGCCGCAGCATTACTGAAAGATTTGAAAGAAAAGGTACCATGCAAATGAGTCAATATAAAAGGCTTGCATCATCAGGACGATAACCAGAATAAAAATATTAAAAGGCTCCTAGAAAACAGGAGCCTTCTGTATTTCATTTCAATCTTTCATCCAATGAACTTATATCAATGACAATCGGCATACTATGTTTAAATGTACCATCATCCTGAAGCATAGGCCCCGAGACGACACATTGCCCTTTTTTTAATGTGGATAATTTGCGTTCCCATTCTTTTCTTGCATGACTATCTTGAGCAAGATTAGCGGCTATTGCACTAATTTCATTTTCAGGTGGCATAAAGTAAACTTTTTGGCTCGAACCTTGCAACCTGGAAATTTCATCGATGGTAAATTGACCTCTGAATGATTGAGTGGCATACCAACCTGACCAGCCAAACTTTCTTCCTTCCGATAAAATTTTAGCGCTTGGGGACTTTTCACGGTGATCCAAATTTTGGGCTTCGTCTAAAATGACAGCCAAAGGTTTAGTCTTATCTCCATGATTTAATTGATAATTCCATAAATCCCACAAAATGAATTCAGTTATCATCATCTGAACATCCCGATTATAGCCAGTTAGCTGAACTATGCACACTTTACCTTTTTGAGATAAAATTTCTCCCCAATTATATTCACCATCGCTCTTGAATGGATTTTTATCTATAAGTGGCTTGATTTGAGACCGTGCAGTTTTGGCTGGACCTGCATTGTCCTCTCCAAGTTCCACTAAGAGCAGTTCTAAATTCATGCTGTCCCCATACTTATCCAACCCGCGAAGTACAGCTTCATAAATTGCATTTTGCTGTTGGATTCCCAAATCTTTGTATACCGACGAGAACACACCTTTAATTCGCTCGGCAATGTCCGTGTTATCCTCATCCATGTATTCATCCTCGTCAAGTTCCTTTTGATTACGCTTGAAAGGGTTGATTGGAAACTTATCCCTTGCAACCAGGAATTGTTCCAGACTACCACTTAATTGTTCTTTGAATTGTGGCTCAAGTTTAGAATTTTTAAATCCATCCGTATAATCAAAAATGATGTTGGAAATCCCGCTTCTCGATAATTCCAATAATAAGCATTGGATGAAATAACTTTTTCCCTGCCCTGACTTTCCTGAAATCAAAATATGGCGATTTGCTAGTTCACGATGACCGTATTCCCAGTACACTTCTTTTGCAGACCCTTCTACAGTTCCTAAAAGAACCCTAACATCCTTCAACTCAGGAATATGTGGAATACTCGGGTCCACGATAACTGGTTCTGGTTCTGGTTCTGTTTTTGGTTCTGGTTTCGGTGGTTCAATACCAGGTATTCCTATAATATCATCAGACCTTGAATCAGGGTTATCCTCTAATTTAAATCGATATTTATGGAACAGTAAACTTTCTGGTTTAATGTCTGTTTTTGCACTTCTAATATTCGTTTTAAGGGTTTCAATCTCAGTGATCATACCTGAATATCCATCATCCTCAGTTAAATCGACGACCAAAATATCATCATCCAGTCTAACAGATCTCCATGTCTGTTCCTTTTTAAAGGATAACACCGCCCCTTTTCCGATAAACGGTTGGAGATGATTACTTAATTGATAATCATCATTCAACAATTTTTCTTTCAGGGAATGGATTCGGGAGTAATCCTTTTCGGGCCAGATATCATTATCAATCAATTTCTCAACATTAGACAATAACAATTGGATGAAGAAATTCCTAAAGAATTCATTTTTAAATAATGCTTGGTCATCCTCATTATATTTGGCTAATTGCGTTTTAAACAATTGTTGAGTTTTGTTTATTTGCTCTTTTGCTTTAACAATGGTCGATTCTTGATTAAAACCTATTTTCACTTCTACTGGATAATAATGCACAAAGGTATCCTCACCTCTGGTTTCAATGCCGATCAAAAGCAAATCATCACTATGCATACCTTTGACATTAAGGTTTTTCGCAGAAAATACACCTTCACTTTTCGTTAGCCTTACTGCTCCTGCAATACGCAATACTTCCTCCAATGATATAGGCACCCAAAAAATGTTTTCGTGATCCAAAGTACTGAGGATATAGCGTATCGCTGAAATGATACTTAACTTTTCTCGGGAAAAGTGTCCTTTACTGCCAATTATCCGGAGTAGCCACTCACCATTTAAGCTATTAAAACCACGAATTGCCGTTTCAATTTGAGGTGGATTAGTAATGATTTCCTTACCAGCTAGATATTGCTCAATTATTAATTTATATTGTGCTGATTTATCCGTAACGGTGATTGCATCATATTGTGTGGAGGACGAATATTGATCACTATAATGGATTACCAATAGGTTCCGGGATGCATTTTGGAAAAAGTTCAAATCGACATTAGGTTCTATAAAAGTGACCCAATATGACGTATCGTATAATTGATTTAGTATATCTTCATCATAATTGGCTGTTCTTGTAACGATTGTTTCATCCTTACGATAAGGGTTGGTACCCCCGCTATCAAGGTTGCTAGCTAATTCATTCAAACAAATGGCAATAGAGATAAGTTCATTGGTTTGATGTTCAGCGTTCTTCAATCCAAAACCAGTACGATAATCCTTTTCCGTTTCCAAGAATGATATGGATGATAGAAGCCCTTTCAATGACAAGCCTGTATCTATATCCTGTATTTTATTTTTAGCTGGTGAATCATTCGATATCATTTTATAAAAGGAAATATGGGCATAGCCATATTCATTTGCATTCAATGGTTTATAATAGAGCACGTTTTCCCGAATTAACCTTAAAACATCGACTGCATCCAATTTTTTTGTAGTCAATGATACATTAAAGGTCGCTTCAAATTCTTCCACATCGTCATTCATGGAAAATTTTTCGAAGGCACTGACGGTAGCTTTATCTTCATACAGGGCAACTTCAATCGGAACGATTTCAGATGCACCTTTTTTATCAATTTGCTTTTTGATGAAATTGATGAGTCCTCTAACTACCTCATGGTCATTACTGATGTTAATTACATTAATTTGAATGGGTGATTTTGATTGTTTTAAAAATAAAAAAGGGAAGTGCTGTACGAATTGATTTAATTTTTCCTCCACTACATTAGCTAGAAACGCATTTGATTCGCCTATTGCCACTTTTTGCATCGGCTCATAAATCATCCATTCTGGAGCATCTTTTTGATTTATTGGGCGATAGATCTCTTTATCCTCCCCATAAATATATGGAAGCAGGTTATTGGGATGCAGTCTATCCAAAATATGCGATTCTATTGGCTCATTCTTCAACCTTTTATGGATTTCCAATTGATATGCTACATTTAAAGGGTGTAAAGGTGTAAATGAAATTTTATCTTCCTCTATGATCGTTCCAAGTTTAAATAAGTTCTTGGATCGTTCCGCCAAAATTACATTCTCCTGAATCCCCGATATCAATTCAATGAAAGAATTTACGTACTTAAAGGATAAATCGAAAAGCTCTTCGTTCATATATGAAAGACTAGGTAATAGGTTTCGCGAATTATAATACCTTAGCAATTCGTTATAAGCCTGTTCAATTTCCACGTTTAAGTCCAGACTTAAACCTTCGAGCCCAGTCACCTCTCGCTTCGCATGAAAAAGTCCTTTACCCACCCACTCTTTTTCATCCAATAAATATACTTTTATTTCTTCACGTGCTGAAAACTCACGTGTGTTTTGTTTTAGCTTATTATTTTCGACATCATAATGGAAATCCTCTAACTGTTCCCTTTTAAGTTTCCATATTCTGCTTCCCGTAATAGGAGTTACCCTAGAGATTTCTTCCTTTATATTAAATGGAATAAGGGCTCCATTTTTTTGTATTTGGAAATGTAAGTTATCATCATTCCAAGCCGAAGAGGCATTTGAAATTTCAATCCCTTGATTCGATTCCATGATGACTTGGTTTTCTTCTTCAACGAATATTTCCTTCACACCAAAATTTTTATCGCCAAAGGTAATCATTTCGTCTTTTTTATTTAAAATAATCTTTTTGGTTTTACTATTGACTTCATATAACGTTTTAATTTCCCCAAAGAAATCCTGGTCGCATTCAACAATGGCAACATTGAAATCATACTTGGATTTCGATTGATTGTTATGTGTATAGACGACTTGGTGGAAAGAGGTACTATTAGGTTCATGAGATAAAGACATCACTAGCTTTTTTCCTGATACGGTACACAAGTTTTCGGATTTTTTATGAATGAATTCTTTTTTTAGCCACTCATCAAATTCAAAGGTAAGGTTTACTTCACTTTCTTTTGTTGTATTGAAAACAATCAAATGCCGCTTTCTTTGGCCAACTTTGGTATCTTTATGAGGCTTCTCCCAATAGAATAATCCTTCACTGGATTTCTTTTTCGGCTTTTCAATATAACCAAGAGTCCGTCCAGTTACTACATTTTCTGCTGATTCCTTCACAAATCCATAGTCCAGTTCATTCCAACTTTCTTTACGCAAGGCTTGGACACCTTTATCGTCAAATATTTTTTCCAATTGGTTTTGAAGGTTTTCATATTCATGTATATGTTGTACTTTTTCGAATAAAGAATAGTTTTCTTCTAATCTTTTTTTCATTTGGCTTTGAGGATACTGGTCCAATTTCCCGTCATAAAAAAGTCCTAAATGGGAATAGTCTTCTTTTTTTATCTGTCCTTGTGATAGGAAGCCTAGTATCTCTTCATAATCCCATAATGATGATTGAATAAAAGATTCTTCCAATTTTTTGTTAAGGTGAAATTTCAATAATTCTTTTTGATCGGATGCAAGGGACTTATTTTTTTCAATCTCTTCTTTCAAAGTCCTTAATATTGACTTTACATTGAAAGGCATCCCCTCTTTTTGTAAGTCACTACTTCCACCCCTTATACTGTCAAGTGTTTCATGACAAATGCTCAGTAATGCCGTCCCTGACCAAATTCCCTTCTGTTCCCCCACTTGATTACGAAGTGTTACCAAGAAATCGGGGGTCACATTTTCGGAAGTTGCCGCAACGACAATCTTTACTCTTCCGGATTGAAGCGAAAAAGTTGTATACGGAGAGCCTTGATGATGCTGATATCTAAAAATACTTGATGTTTCATCAGATTCCAAGAATTCGTAAAACGCATTAACTTGTTCCTCATTATCAAATTGCAGATAAAAGCGTTCTCCACCTTGTAAAGTGACTTGATTAAAATAATTGATTAATTTCTCTGATAGGTATTTATAAAATTGGTTTAACATATTGGGCATCCCCACTATCACTCTTTTTGTCTAACAAATTCAATTTATCATATAATTTAACGATTTCTTCTCGAGAATATCTATCTAAAAATATGCCTCGGAGTTCCAAATCCAGGAAAACCTGTTTTAATGACTTTCGTTCTTTTTTTAAACTTAGTGCAGTTAACAACAATAATAAATCCTGGCTAACATTCAACATGTAACCTAATGAACCCCTTGTTTTCAGGAAGAACTTTTTTCCGATTTCTTCAATTGACAAATTATACCGATTTCGTGGACCTTGCATCGTCGGCTTTTCGTATGCCTCTTCAATGCTTGAATATAACTTTGCAACCAAATCTTCATATGTTAAATTCTCAGGTAAGTTTTGTTCGGGTAGAGCTAGATGAAAACGATACTCCACTATCCATTGACTAAGCAGGCCCAATAGCACCTCTTTTTCTTCCGAAGGCAACTGTTCATATGTCAGCTGCAGTTCAGAATAACTCTGGGAATCATCAGTGCCCATCAGGAAGTTCAAATGCTCTAAACTATTGATATCAATTAATAGAGTACGTGCGGCTTCCTTGATCATCTGATAACCATAACCATAGCTTTTGCGATTTTTACTCGTTGCTTCCCAATCCAAAGTGTAAAAAACTTCATTGTTTGAATCGAGTTTTCCTTTTCCTTTTTGAGAAACCTTTAAAGTCAATTGGGTGATATACAAAAAGTAATAATAGCTTAAGAATATTTCATAATGACTTTTAAAGTAATCCTCATGTTGCACCAAGAACAAGAAATCCTCTTTAAACATCTTCGAAATGTATGGAAGTTTGCTTGAATACTTAATTTTAGCATCTGTCTTCTCCACCCCGACAAGTTGATGCAATACTAATTTCGCCACTAAATCATCGGATGAATTCTTTTCAAACATTTTCCCGAATTCCTTATCCGCTTCAATCAATACATCGGACAAAAATTTCGCTATCTCCTGTTCCCCTTTCATTTCCGGCCCCTCATTAAAGGGCAAGTATTGAAAAACGTGTGGATGGAACACTTTTATATTCCCCTTTTTATCTTGTAAAAACAGGCGAAGTATTTGTTCAAAGAATGGTTTATCTTCTTCTGAAACATCGACTACCTTGCTGATATTTTTAATTAAATCCTCAAGATTCAACTTTTCCTTCAAATTATTTGATGAAATATTACGGGTAAACTCACCTAAAACGCCTTCAAATCCCTTGCGGAATTTAGGTCGCTCCGTACCTCTTGTGGTAAATGGTAAAAAAGTGCTCTTACGATTGATTGTATGTTTAAGTCCTGCATTATTAGGCTTGATAGATAAGGAATCTCTTAATTCTTGTAAATTTTTCTGCTCAACCATCACTTAATCCCTTCTGAACGTAAATTCTTCGTAGTCATCATCATAAATCAATTTAAACGCTTTATTGGATTGAAGGTTTACGAATAATAACTCCTTTTCCCTATTACCGTGCTGCATGATTTTATCTATAAATTCAACAAATTGAATGCAATCTTCTTTATCTTTCTTATTGGGACGGTATCCTTTAGACAACTTAACCAGCATTTCATATAAAGGATAATCAATCTCCATAAAGAAAGGATTTCTCTTTGATTCATCACCAAAAGCTAAACGAATCGTCAAATGAAACCTATTTAATACACCATCGCCACTACTTTCCAAGTGTCCAAAATAAGGCTTGATCATTAATGATTGTGCCACTTGAATATTTTCATTCGATTTATCGATATATACATAATCATTCTTTGGTGTACCGTTCCAAAGGAAAATGGATTCTTTCAATAAATTAGTTATCCTCCTCAAACCATTCCTATCCCCTATATTAAAATGATATAAATATGAAAGATATTCTTTGTATTCGCTATCTACAAAGACTTCCTTCACTTCATTGGCTAAAAAATAGGCCAAGCGGATTAACGCCTTATTATACAGATGGCGAGAGGCTTCCGTTAAATCATGGAATGCTCCAACTCTATCTATTTCCTTTGTCCAATCTCCAAGGGTAGATAGGTCAATATACTTTTGAAAGGTTTCTTTAATATCCAATGAATTATTCAATTCAATCAGTATTTGATCGACTACATCCGTACGCTTATGAATTGGGTCCAATGCTGATATCACCGACAGCAAATGGGAGCGTTCCCTTCCTTCGAATAGAAGGTAAGGTAGTAAACCTTCAGTCTTTTGAACAGCATCAGAATTGATATAATCCACTTCCTGATTAGCCGGCACCATGATATCATGAATGAAATTGAGTAAAGATCGTGTTGAAATAATCATTTTATGTTTGATGATAGCCTGAATCAGCAAATCCACTATTCCTTCCCTGATTTCCGGCAACATCAGTAATTCATAGTTAGTGATAAAGAAACCCTTGATACTATCCTTATCCCTCAAGTACGCGCGGTAGAAAGGATTTTCATCCGTGTTATTCACTAAACGCTCTAATATGGTTGAATAATATTCCGAAACAGATCCACTTGCCGTTAATTCAAAGGGTTGATAATCGCTAAAACTAATTAAATGAAAATTGTCATTCTCTTTGTTTTCCGTAATGGTTGAAGTTTCAAAGACATTGGCCGCTTTAATGAATTCAGATAATATTTGGAAGTTTTCCAACGCATAAGTTGATTCCATGAAGTTATTCAGGACTCCCAAATTAATGGCCAAAATCAACTTATCTTGAGCACCTTTAATTTTTTCATCACTGAAAGGCTTCAAAATTTCAGCCAATGTATCCAAAGAACTCTTTTGCGGATCGAAACTCTCGGTGGCATCGTTATGAATTCTGAACTGATTTACCAAGTCAGGATACTTATTTTTCAAATATGCCAGCAAATGTGATTTTCCATCACCAACACTTCCACACAAGAAAATCAACTGAGCCTGATTCCTACTTACCGACCTATTCAATGCCTGCTCCAAATCATCTTGAATAGACCTTTTTACATGTAAATATTCTTTAAAACCACTAAATTGATTTGAATTCTCGATTGCCTCTTGCGAAGATTCCTTTAGTTTCGATAGCTCTTTAAGTAAATAACTATCTCCTTCTTTAAGCGTGAATTCAAATTGGTCACTTATTTCTTTTTCATATACGAGATTAGGCTGTGGCGCACTTTCCCGATTTACAGGAACTTCGCTCTCAGTTTCAACTGTCGCAGCAGCCGCTTTGGATGCTGTCAATATCAATTCCAATTTTTTCTCTAAGCTTGAGGTCTTTTCCTCAAGTTCACTAAATATATTTAAATCACTTTTCGGTTGAGGATATTTATATTTTTGTGCAACAAATGAATAATCCCCATAAAGTTCCATGAACCAAACTGATACTTCAAACAACCGTTTATGCATCTTGAAGGCATTTTCCAAATCATTATCAATGAATTCATGTGTTCCTTTATTCCCTAAATAACGGATTGTATCGAAAGATCTTGCAATATCCTTTGTTAAAATCTCCTCTTTCTCTAGAAGCTGGATCCGTTCCACCAATTTTAAGTAGCTTATATTTTCAAGCTCTTCATGTTGCTTAGCAATTTCCTTCAATAGCTCTTCAGAAAATATTCTTCCTTTTATTAAAACCGTTTGTGGATCATTATAAAAGACATCTTCAATCTGCCGACCAATTTCCGCTAATTTCGGAAACTTCCCCTCTAAAAATCCAAAATTATTATTCTGCAATTACTAAAACACCTCAGTATGTCTTTAGATTTTTTTAAAAGCCTATAAAAATATATATTCAAAAAAATGAACACTGATCATTTTCTACCTTGAAAAAATTAAACATGAAACTATATACTTATAGTTTCATGTTTAATTATAGCAAACGGTTTACAATGGTCCTAGAGTAATAATCCATTTGTTTTCCAAAGTTTAAGTTTGTTGTACAATCATTTTAATATGTCATACGAATTCCATATGAATTATTCAAGAATAAATCCTTTAATATTTACCCAATTTTTGATTAAGACAAAAAAAGCAACCAACCAAAGGTCAGCTGCCATCATTTACTACTATTTATTTAGCATGACCTCATCCATTAATTATTCATGCTTTAAGTTCTTTATAAAATCCCTAACAAACATTTCATGCTTAATATTGGATTTGCTTTGGAGTTCTTTCAATGTGAGCTCACCTGTATTCAGTGGTAGTTCATCTTCTTCATTATAGTCTAACCCTATCACTAAAATTGGGAAATTAAATATACCGTTAGCCGATTCCAGTTCACCCACAGTTTTTTCGTATGTTGCTATTCCACTGTCTATGCGCTTTGATAAACTTTCCGTAGGTAATATTAACACACCAATATTATTACTTTTTTTATAATTTAAAAACTGGAGTTTAAAATAGTTCCTATATGTACTCGCTACGTTTCCAAATTCAACTTCAAGATGAATATTGTAGTCTTGTTCCTCGGTTGAAACATTTTTTTTATAATCAATCGTTATATATTCCTTATCATTTACAGGAAAATGCTCATCATGGTTCCAGCCATCGAATTTTAGTCTTATATTTAAATATGAATCTATAATTTGTTGAATTACATCCAGTTTCTTTTGATTCGAGGATTTATTTTTATATATAGGAATTGGGGCTTGTTTGCAAATATTCAATAGCTCATCATATGTTTGTTTAAATGGCTCTTGAGCTAGAATATTCTCAGCAAAATTATGGGAATGAATTTTCAGTTTCATTTTTCTTCTCCTATTTCCATATATTTTCATCAGTTTATTTATCTTTTAACACTCAATCCAAAATTTGATGATTAACCTTTTACCATAAACTGAATTAAAGGATTTATCTTTTCATTTCTTATTGTCTAAATTACACATTTTGAACTTTCATTTAAAGACGTGCAAAAATATTTTTTTTCACAGGCGATCAAGTCTTTATCACGGTCGCTTTTTTATTGGCATCATATAGTACCTTTGATACGAGAGGCTTGTATTTCATTTTTCCTTCTTTATTTATAACGGAATATAAACGAGCTACGCCTCCTTTATCCAATGCCGTACAATTTTTATATGTCTTCACCTTTTTTTGGCATCGGCTTCTAGCGAGAGAACCAAAACTAGTCCTAATTTATATGTACGCTCCAAAATATGTAATATCTTCCCTAAAAATTAACTTTTTACTAATCATAATGTATCATTTCGATTTTGACAATAACAACATTTCCATTAATAAAACTCCTTATTAAATTCAATAATTAATAACTTATCATCATCAAAAAAACACTTATCCTCTGGTAATTTTTCCCTTAAGGAATTAAAAAACAAAGTTATCGGGAGTATAGTTAAGTAACTGGTACCTAAAGTGGATGATAAACGAAACTTGAATTCAAGTTTTAGTAACATTTCTAATTGGCGAGGTCAGCCAGATTTCAAATCAATTAATCTTTAAAAAGCATCATTTCAAGTGAAATGATGCTTTTTAAAGATTTTTTATTAAATGCACCTTTTAATAGGGGCTAGCCAAAAACAATTTAATACCGCCTATAACATGGATTTCTTCACCTGTAATAGCTACTGCACCGTCACTAGGAATATGGCTGTAGCCATTTCTAAATGGTTTGTTTCATTTTTGCTAGGATGTGGTGATTTAGCACTTCTTCTACCTTTGTTCCACTTGTTGCTAGGATTGGCAGTTTTTTTTCGATTAGATTTTTACTTACTGATCCAGATAAGTTCGTGTTTAAGCTTTAAGAAATTAAGCTTCCTCTTTAGCAATAATCTCAACATTCCAAACACTATTACTCTTAAGGGTAGTTTTAGAAACCAATAATCACGTTATAACTATCCTTAAATTCGATAATATAGGCTTTCGTATGAAAACTAATCGCCTTATCTGTTTCAAATATCTTCAAATGGATATTACTGAACTCATTTATTTTCTTTAGAGCCTTTGCTTCAGTTAAATTCAAAGAAGTAAAAGTAATAATCATCCCCTTTACTCCCAATTTTTCCGCTTCCTAAAAAGTATCCAACAAAAGCTGAACACCACAATAATTAATAAAAGATACGCTGAAATAAAATTTTTCACACTCATTTATTGAAGAAATTAAGTCATTAATTCCCCTTATCCTATTTAACGATTAGTTTTTTCTCGATGATCATAACTAGCTCCTGACTGTGGTTTTAGATAGAAAATTTTAGATTTATATAAATTTAATGTAATGTAATAAACATAGATCAATGCATAGATAATGATAGCATAGAACTTTCCAATTAAATAAGATTACAAGTCAACTGCCTCATTCCATTTCATATTTGTCATTCTTTACTTCAATTACTAGTTTTTCTTTAAAGAAATTAATTTCCGCTTCTTTAATGAGAAATGCTTTTTTGTTTACCATCCCCTATGGATGATGTTTTTAGGTACGGTTTTAATATTTTGCATTTAACTACTTGGGCTTTTACTTAATAAAGTTTTGAATAGCACCTATTAAATTTAAACCGAAACTAGCTAACGGTTCATATTTCATAAACAGTTTATATATCATACTCAATTCTTCTTTTTCAATAATTTGGTTACTTTTAACCTTTTCTAAAAAAAGTTCTATTGCTTCTATATCTTCAATGTTAACAATATGATCTTCGGATAGATAGTTTTCAATCTCAATTATCTCATTGTTAATCACATTGGTGCTGTAATCTAGACTAATACGTCCATTACCATATTGGTTAATAATCACGTTATTGTAATTAACGGTTGATTGAGCTAATAATGGCTTTCCATAATATCTAATTTCTTTTTCAAAAAATACATCATTCGATGAATTGTATATAAAACCACCATGTGTAATTTGGTAATTAAAGCCTTCAACTTCAACTATGCTAGACTGGTTAAAAATCTTTTTTAGCTGTTCTTTTTTATTTAATTCCCATATGTAATATTTAAATACAAAAAAAACCTTATCATTTCCATCAGGATACACAAAATAAGGAAAATCTTCATAATTTTTTTGGGCATCTATAAAATATAGAGCTACTAATAATATAAGTATAAATAAAATTACAAGTATTATTTCCATATTTCCTCCACTTTTGTAATAGTTGTTTTCTAATTTCATATTATTATAACTATCAGAAAATAACGATATATTTAAATGTGTTTTGATAAAGATAAAGCTTTTCTCATTATACTTATGATAAGGTTCACCTTAACCTTAAATAGGGTAAATTAGATATAAATAAAAAGAAGAAGGAAGGCTTCTTTCTTCTTCTTTTAAAATTAAGAATATCGATTTACCGCTAGGTAATGACTTATCACCGTGACTTATTCTAGCATTACTTTTTCAATGGCTGCTTTTGGTTCGTCCGCTACGTTTACTTTAAGACCTTGTGCATTACCTTATTTCCAGCTTCATTTACCTACCGGTTCCCTATAAATGTAACTACCCCTACAATAGACCATCTATTGTCTTTTTTAATTCTTCATATGTACTTGGTTGAGTTATTTTTTTGAGTGAATTTAAAGATATTGTTTTTTGCTGGGGAAAATGTATATCTAAGTCTTTAGTTAATGCAACATAAAATTCCCATTGTGTCATATTTAATGGTTCAATTAATTCTAAGTTTTTCTCTTTTAGTAAACAAAAGACATATATATCTGCATTCCGTTTTACAGTCGGGCTATATTTATTTGTTTCATAATCATATTCTTTTTTTGCCCCAATACTAAAACTGATGTTTGAATATTTTTCTTTATGCCATGCTTGGATATACGCAGAAGATTTTACCTCAATTTTCATGTCTTTATAAACTAAATCAAATGCGTCCCATTCAACTCGTAATGGATTTAAACAGCCAAGAGCAGTTCCAATTAAAAACTCAGCAAAAATTCCCCTTAGGTTGTTTGTTAATATTTTTGAAAATCCCCATTGCCAGAAATCTAAAATAGTATGGTCTGTTCCTAATATTGGGGTTTCTGATTTAAGAGGTATATCATTATTCATTTATAACCACATCCTTTTATGCACATTTCAGACGACTACCAGCGTTTCCCAATACATTTTATCTTCCCAATTAAGTTTCACATAAACCTAAAAAACATATCCCATTGGATGACGAGATCCCATTTCTAAATTACTTCTAGTTATCCATTTTAAAAATCTTCTTCCCATGCTTCTTTTGCATTCAATAACCTTTGTGATAAAAACTCATAAAAGTTCTTTGCTGTATTGCAGTCATCAAGTCCCCCTAGTCTATTCCACGCTATTACTGGGCACTCATTATTCTCCATTTTGCTTGTATATAAACAATAAACATACTCTCCAGCACTTTCAATGACTACTAATTCCTTATCCAATCCTAAATCTCTAAAACTCTTCGTGTTAACAACAACAGGAGCTATATTTGACTTAGCCACTCCTAAAATATCAACACCAAATGACCCACCAGAACCATAGGTAGTTAAAAACCACTTGTAACTTTCCGGTAATGAGACCTGTAATTTTTGTTCAGTTTCTTTTACTTTGTTTTCACTTACTCCACCAGTAAAATCATCACCTTGACCATATTCCTTTATAAATTCCTGTAACTTAGAATAATTCAACCAAATCACCCTTCTAATCTTAGATATCGTATTGCAAGGCTCTCCACCTCTAATACTTTGAAATCCTTGAGATGATGATATTTATACTGTTTCTTTCATTCCTTTCGGGCAACTTTACAACTCTATATAAGTTATAAAAAATCCTCGACTGACTTTATCAATCGAGGTCCGCATAATTTATCCTTTGAATATTTCTGGAATTTTATCTCGCCATACTAATAGTAATTCTATAAATTGATTTGTTTCTATCGTATTTTCATGAGGTTCTTCAATTCTAAAAAAGTTCTCAACAATTGTTACATCTTTTTTTATGAGTACACTTGTAGCATTTAATTCAATTTCAAAGTCCTCATATGTTCCGTTTAAAACCTTTTCGATATATTCTATATATTCATCGACTTGGTCTACTGTTGCAATATTCTCAATGAAATCTGAGAAAAGACAAATTTCTTCCGGCAAAATTATTCCTAAATCGCCAAATGGATCTTTCTTAAACTCATATGAATATTTCATACGTTTTGATCCCCTTTTATATTATTTTTTATATAATGGATATGCAGTTGCAATTGATCCATCTTTATTCAAGTACATTTCTACTTTAATACCTGATGAAGTAATACCCCTATATTTATTTGAGGCGATTTGTTCTTTAGATTGGTAAGCCTCATTAATAGCTTTTAATACTTCGGCACGGTTCCACTCTTTTGGGAAGAAACTTGAATCTGCTATTTTTTTAACACCATCAATCTCGACCTTCGCCATATAAACTCCGTTTTTATCAGGTTTCTTTTCTGTACCTGGAACTATTTTACCACCCATCATACTCTCGTGATGATAACCAACAGCTTTCCCACGTCGATTAATCTCTCCATGATAAACATGCCTCATAGTATCTATAGTAAACTTTCTCCCACCATCTCCATTGACTTGAGACTCCACTTTCGCCATAGAAATTAACTGATCTCTTAACCCCGCACCATTAACCACATTATAAGGTACTCCCCCTGCCAACGACAGTTGGTTTTTAGGATTGTAAGGCAATAGATTAGGAATTGAGGCTAATTCTTTTGCCTTCGTAACGCCTTTTACTGCAGCGGCCTTTGTAGTGGCTACCCCAGTCTTCGCTACAGCTCCTGCGCCTTTTGTTCCAACTACTGATGTGACAACTGTTCCAAGGGCATAGGATACCCAATGAGCCCGCGAATAGGCATCGCCATTTACCATATCCCGTTCATATGAGTCGGAGATGGATTTGGAAATATATTTATAGGTTTTTATCGGGTGCATGATCGAATTTGCTACACCTTCAACCGTTTCCCCGGGATCTGTGACAAAGTCCCAAACTCCCGTCACAAAGTCTTTTCCTACATCATAAAGGCCTACGCCGATTCCTTTGGTAATGTCTGCCGTTTGCTTGGATGCTTCTAGCTGCATAACATATTGCTGCTGGGTGGGCGCTAAGTTTTCATACCCGATCTGCTTGGCGATTTTGAGGAACTCATCCGGATCTGTTACATGATCGAGTTGCGCCTTCAAGTCTTTGATCCGGCGATTCTCTGCTTCCTCTTTCTTAACATTCAGATATTGCGCGGTCTCTTTTTTCCTAACTTCTAGGTTTTTATATGCTTCACTATTTTTATAAGCTGTTGCATTAAAATAGAGAGGGGATACTACTCCTCCTCTTGTACTGGATACTTTCAATTGCTCCATGAGTGCCGCCACTGCCGCTTGGTCCGCTTCGGATTTAGCATATTCAGCCGTCCACTTATGATCGATCTCGTTTACTTTGTCTATCGTTTGGTTCCGTTTCCTTTCAGCTTTCTCCATATTCTCAAAGAACGCATCATCGGAAAAAGGTTCTAACTGAATGATATCATCAATTCCAGCCAATATTTTTTTCAGATCATTTTTTTGGGCTGTGACCATTTCCTTGGAATTTCGACTGGCGTTCTCCAGCTCTTCTTCTAAAAAAGGGACCGTAACCACGGTTTCACTCAGGTTAGCTTCGATTGTATCTCCTTGAATTCCACTTAAAAAGGCAACATGCCGATTGATCAGACGCAGCCAAGAATCCACGACATCGATCTGTGCTTTGTAAAACCCTTTAATGGCCTCTGCGCCTTGCCCCTGCAGCTCATCGTCCAAATGAACGATACTCTCAAATCCTTTTTTTAATTCAGTGAGCTGTTCTTTCAGATCCTTATATTGTCCGACACGCGTTTGCATGGCAGAAACTAGTGTTTGAGATTCGTAAATCATAGACATTATTGAAAGTCCTTTCAACTTCTTTTCTTATAACTAGATTTCATTTGTATGTAATATTTTTATTCACTGTAAAATTATGGACTAAATATATTTTAGAAGAGTTTCTATATTTATTCAAGAATTGAAGGGACTTTTTACTAGACGGATTAAAAATGAAGTAAATATTTATTAGTATAAAGAGGATGGGCTAATAGAATATTTCTTTAAGCTTTGTAATATTGAACAAAAATAGTCTGTCCAGGAGCCAAAAAATTGGCAAGCTGGACAGTATTTTAAACTAATACGTAAATAAGGGCTATTCCTGTTGAAGGAATAGCCCTTTCTTTGTATCAAAATCAAAATGCCGGGATGGCCGTTTCACTATATTTCTCTTCTAAAAATTTGCGTACCTCTGGGCTTGTCATAGCCTTTGCCAGCTTTTGGACTGGCTCAGAATCCACGTTATCCTTGCGTGCCACTAATGTAATCGCAAAGTCATTTTCAACACCTTCTGTGAGAAGAGCGTCATTTTTTGGTGTCAAACCAAGCGGTGCTGCGTAAGCGGGTGTTATTACTATCGCATCTGCTTCATCATACGTTCTCGCTAGCATTAATAAATCCACTTCTTTAAACTTATAGTTTTTAGGGTTCTCAGTAATATCAGACATTGTATAGTATGGACCCTTTTTTTCCTTTAAAGTAATAACTTTATGCTGTGCTAGCAATGCCAATGAACGATCAATATTCGACACATCATTTGCAATGGCAATAACGGCACCCTCTGGCAATTGATCCATTGAATCGTATTCTTTGGAATACACACCATAATTAGCAAAATAAATGGGTTTCACTGGTACAAGCTCGGCATTTTTGTTTCGATTGAATTCCTCCATATATGGAACGTGTTGGAAGAAGTTCACATCCACTTCTCCTGCGGCTAGTGCGGTGTTAGGCTGCACATTATCACCTAATACAACCATTTCCAGGTTAATGCCCTCCTTTGCTAGCTTTGGTTTAACAAGCTCAAGAATTTCCGTCATTGGGGGAATGAGTGATGCCACTTTCAATGTTACCTCTTCCTTCTCTTGATTCTGCGCATTTTCTTTCTCTTTTACTTCATTCGCCTTTCCACATCCTACTAAAAGCAACATGATTGCTGTCATGAGAAAGAGTATTTTTTTCATGATGTTTCCCTCCATTATTTATCTTTTATCAATCATTCTGGCTACAGCTGTTCCAATAAATTGGATAAGCTGTACTAGAATAATCATAATGATAATCATATAAATCATTAGTTCTGTTTTAAACTGCTGATAGCCATACCGGATGGCAAAGTCACCGATACCGCCGCCTCCGACCACTCCCATGATCGTTGAATAGGAAATAAAGCTGATAATCGATGTTGTTAGTCCGAGGACAAGTCCTGAACGAGCCTCCACGTAAAGAAATTTAAATATGACATCCTTTACAGAAGCCCCCATAGATATGGCTGCCTCGATCACTCCCTTTGGCACGTCCAATAAAGATTGCTCGACCAATCGCGAATAATGGGCAATGGCAATGATCGCTAATGGAACACAAGCAGATGCTGTACCAATGGCTGTGCCGATTATGAGCCTTGTAAACGGGATTAAAAAAACAACCAATAACAAAAATGGGAATGAACGGATAATATTCACAAGTAAATTTAAAATCGAGAAAGCCCACGGATTTTCAAGCAAATGACCCTTCCTACAAAGAAATAGCAAGGTCCCGACAGGCAATCCAATCAAAATCGCAGCTAAAATGGACACACCAACCATGGTAATGGTTTCTCCAATTGACTGCCAAATTTCTGCCTCATATTGAACTAAAATCTCAGGCATGGCCTCGCCCACCATTCTCTGCTAATTGTTCGATAAAGTATTCTGGACGATTATCCCTTTTTTGAATCCCAGTTGGTTCGATTAAGACCGTGTCATAAATCTCTCCATCTGCCATAATCGATACACGATTGCATATACTTTTAATGACATCCAGCTCATGACTAACAATGACAATCGTCACACCGAAGCGTTTGTTTATGTCCTCTAGCACGTCTAATATTTCAGCCGTTGTACTTGGATCAAGGGAGGAAGTCGGTTCATCGCATAATAACACTTGCGGGTTATTTGCCAATGCCCTTGCAATGGCAACACGTTGCTTTTGTCCCCCGCTTAATTGTGCAGGATATCTCTCCATCTCACCCTCCAATCCGACAAATTGAAGACACTCTACAACACGGTTCCGACGTTCTTTCTTTGGGTAATTTGCCAGTTCTAAAGAGGCCGCCACATTGTCATAAACCGTTTTATTTGCCACAAGATTAAAATGCTGAAAGATCATGCCAATCGACTTCCGTGCCCCTCGAAGTGCTTTATTGTTCAGTTTTGTCAATCTTTGGCCGTTTACCTCCACTTCGCCCGCATCTGGGGTCTCCAACAAATTCATTAACCGCAGCAACGTTGATTTCCCTGCTCCACTTGCTCCGATTATTCCATGAATTTCACCCTTAGGTATTGTTAAAGTAACAGACTTAATGGCCTGAAACTGTGAAAATTTTTTACTCACTTGATCCAGGTTAATCATAAAATCCCACTTTCTATTTGTTGAAAGATAAGCATACCGCTCCTCATTATAGTTTCATCAAAGAAACACAGCTGATAAATCATTTTATCAACTAATGAGGACCTAATGCAAAGACACAAATTAACAGTTAAAGACTTCCAACCATATTAAGCTCCCTCTTTCTATTGGCTACCATTCTTAGATATGAGTGATTATTTCATTATCATCATCCTTTATTTCTATTAATCGGATTATTCCTTTGAAAATAATAGAGAGTGTATTATAATTGATAATGGTTATCATTATCAATTACTTTCTTCAAAATACGAATTTTCTAAAGGACGCGGAGGAAAATACATGATTCAATACCTTGATGAGAAAATTGCCAACTATGAGGTATGTGTCATCTTACCCTCAGGTTACGATCATACCAAGAAATACCGAACGATCTATATGCATGATGGTGGAGAAACTGCCAAGCAAGCTGCAAACTATATCGATCATTTAATTGTTTCAGGTCAAATTGAACCGCTTATCGTTATTGGAATTGAACCCATTGATCGCAAAAATGACTATACGCCGTGGGAGGCACCATCACTTGCACAACATGCTCCTACCTTTGAAGGACAAGCACAGATTTATTTACATACTGTTGTAACTGAAATAAAGCCATATATAGATGCCCATTATGCTACGAATCCTGAACCTTCACATACAGCGATTTCCGGCTGCTCATTAGGAGGACTTGTTTCGATTTTCGCATCCTATTATTATCCGGATGTATTCCATCAATATATCTCATTATCCGCTTCCTTTTGGTACGAGGATGTTCTTCGCTATCTTCAAGGGGCAAAGATTGAACGACAAGGAAATATCTTTATCAAACCAACTATGAATCGTCAAGATCATCAGCTCTATTTATATGTTGGGGAATTAGAGGGAATTTATAAAGAAACGATTCAACAGCATATGGTTAACTACACGAAGAAGGCCCACCTTGAATTTATCAAGGAAGGCTATTTGGAATCTAATCTATTATTTGCGTCAGGTCCAGAAGGAACTCATGATGACCTATTCTTTACTAACTACTTCATTCAATCACTTCGTTGGTTATTTGGCATCGAAAATAAAAACGAAACGGTTAATTAGCCTTAATCGATTGCTTCACAACAGACCCGGCACGAAATTCATTTAGAGAGTCCTATTTTACTAAAGTAAGGTTTTCAATTCTCAAAATAAGAAATAAACTACCTGAATTATTCGCCTTTTTTCCCAAGAGCTACCCCCAAAGTAAGGAATATATAAGGATAAGTTAACAAAGCAAGCTCTAAAAAACCAAAGCTTCCAAATAGCAACATTTCCGGAGCGTGTCCGTCTAAATAATATCCTTTTCCGGTCATATACAATCCAACAAGGAGATATGTTGTTATAGATATTCCTATTAAAAAATATCCTATGATATTAAACTTAATTTTTGTAAAACTATATACTAAAATACCTAAATATAATAATCCAAGCAGTATCAATAAAATAGGTATGTATAATGGCTCATAAAAAAAATCACTCATACTTTCAATTAGCATCTTATGCTCCCCTTATAAAAATAACTTATTCTGGATGTCAGACCTTAATATAAGTAATGGCTGCCACGGTACTAAATTCTAAGAACATGTATAAAGTGGAAGGTTTGTATTCCGATGTTGGCCGCCCCAGTATTGACCTTTAACCCTATTAAAATTATTTTTATTCATAATTATGACTGTCCAAAAACACGGACAATTAAAATAGCAATGTCGTCTTTTTAACATCTTTATCGGTCCAATATACCAGGTAATGTCTGAGAAATATTTGTCAGTTGGTCGACAACATCAAATACTGCTTTCGTCATAAATATTTGAACCACTATTAAAATACTCAGTAATATTAAAAGAATTATTTTAAAAGTTGTATTCATGTAAACTTATTACCTCTCTTTAGTGGGCCCAACCAGCAGCAGGGTTAAAAGTTTTCCCACTTTTATTTCTACTTAAATCCGTTACTCCATCATGTAACTGCCATCTAGCATAGTAACGATAACACATTTCAATAAACATCAATATATTAATAATGTTAATGATTTTTCACTTCTATTTGTTTTTATCTACACGCTTTTCTACTACGACCCAAGAAAAGTAAATCAGTAGAGTGGTTATCAAAATTATGAAGCCAGCTTGTGTGATATAAGAAAAATCCCATTCTTTAATTTCTTTCTCATCAAGTCCATAATAATTTTGAATTACATAGTTCGAAGTCTCATAATCCATAAAAAGGTAACATATAATTCCTCCAATTAAAACTCCACCTAATATTGATAATAAAAACTTTGTCAATATGGTGTCCCCCTAACGCTTAGTAAAGATGAGTGAGAAAAAACTTAATTCAGATAATCCAAAGTCTCTACCTTCATCCATAAAATTCCGATTACAAGTGCTTCTCTAAAATTGTTCAAACTCTACTTCATACATGGTTCTCTTAAAAGGTATAAATACCTTCAAGTTCCTCGAGTAACTCCCTAGGCAAATCAACCACTGTATTTTCATTTTCTTCTCTCCATTTTTAATCTTTTATATTAGCATAATAACCATAAATCCAGATTGATAGATTCCAAAATTGAATTCAGGATTTTCATTTATGGAAAACTTCCCATTCTTTCCGGCTTTAATAATTTTATTTACTGTCACACATTTAACAAGGTAAAAAGAAAGGATAGATGAACAGTGAGGAATCCCTGTTTACATCTATCCTTTTGTACGACATTTTTCGTTAACTGAACATACTTTCATTCCAGAACACCGTGACGTTATTTCGACGACACCACCAAAAACCGGACAATTTTATCCGAGAAGTTAAACCAGTAATGGGCTTTTCTAGCATCGAACATGAACGACTGCTGTTCATGGAGTTCTGTTCTCTCTCCCTCTATTTCCACGGTTAACTTCCCTTCGATAATGAATAAAAATTCGTGTCCGCTATGGGAAAAAGCGCTTCCTTTGTTTTCTCCTGGCTTTAAGGTGACAAGAATAGGAGAAAAAACAGCATCACGAATGCCGTTGGATAAATTCTGATAATGAAATTGTTCATGATTCGAATCTGAATTTTCTTGGGAGCGGTCCTCAGAAAAAAAGTAACTTGGGCTGACATCTAATGTATCAGCGATTTTTTTTAATGACTCTAATGTGACGCTTGATTTTCCCCGTTCTACTTGTGATAAAAAACTGATCGAAACTCCTGTTTGTTCAGCAAGGCTCTTTAATGTTAGTTTTCGCTCTTTTCTCAATGATTTCATTTTATTTCCGATTGAATCAAAAGGCATAGGGATGCCCCCTTTTTTACATAGTATCTAGCTATATTATACATGACAAATTTTGATGAATGTTCCGTCATTAATAACTTATGAAAAATTATTGACAGAAAATTTTTAATTATTTAAAATAAAGAAAATAATGAATTGAAGTGACACTTCAATTTTAAAGAGGTGACTCAAGATGGAGAAGAAACAAATGCGGCGAATTTTAATCGCGAGTTTAGTCGGAAGTTCGATTGAGTGGTTTGACTATTTTTTATATGGGACCGTTTCAGCTCTCGTGTTTAACCAGCTATTCTTTGTGAATGAGGATCCGACAATAGGGCTGTTGCTTTCCTATGCATCCTTTGCGTTAGCATTCTTCATCCGGCCTTTTGGCGGAGTGATCTTTAGCCATATTGGCGATCGTATCGGGAGAAAGAAAACACTTGTTTTAACGCTTAGTTTAATGGGTGTCGCAACATTTGGGATGGGGCTTCTTCCTACGTATCAAGCCGTTGGGATTTGGGCGCCGATTTTATTAATCACGTTGCGCTTAGTTCAAGGTCTGGGAATTGGCGGTGAATGGGGAGGCGCGCTTTTATTGGCCGTTGAATATGCTCCCGCTGAAAAACGGGGCTTGTTCGGAGCTATTCCTCAGATGGGTGTTACTATAGGAATGCTGCTTGGAACCATTGCCTTATCTATTATGACACTGCTTCCTGAAAACGCATTCATGACTTGGGGATGGCGTATACCATTCATTTTTAGTGCTTTGCTTGTATTTTTTGGCCTATGGATTCGTAAAGGAATTGATGAAACTCCGTCATTCAAAAAAGTAAAGGAATCCGGAGAAGTTCCAAAACTGCCGATTGTTGAAACTCTTAAGAATTATTGGCGTGAAGTGCTTATCGCCGTGGGAGCCAAAGTGGTAGAAACAGCGCCATTTTATATTTTCAGCACATTTGTAGTATCATATGCTACTTCAAATCTCGGTTTCTCACGGACAGCTACATTAACTGCAGTCATGATTGCAACAATTATAACGACGATTTTAATACCATTCATGGGGAAATTATCTGATACAATTGGCCGCAAAAAGCTGTTTATAGGCGGAACGATTGGGATGGCACTGTTTGCATTCCCATACTTCTGGTTGCTGCAGCAAAAATCGGTACTGCTATTAATCGTTGCAACAGTGATAGGTTTAGGAGTAATTTGGGCTCCCATCACAGCTGTTCTTGGAACGATGTTCTCGGAAATCTTCGATGCAAAGATCCGTTATACCGGCATCACGCTTGGATATCAAATCGGGGCAGCTCTGGCAGGAGGAACTGCGCCGCTAGTTGCAACGGCTTTACTTAATAGGTTTAATAACTCCTATGTTCCTGTCGCCATTTATATTATTTTTGCATCTGTCCTGTCACTGGCAGCGATTTGGGCAGTTAAGGATCGCAGTAATCAGAAATTAGACGAAACGCATAATACTAGAGCCATGTAATCTATGGTTCTTTTACTTCAAGGAGGACAATTGAAATGTTGGTTATAAGTGAGAAGGAAATTCAACAATCATATGGAATGAAAGACGCAATAGCGGATGTAACGGCCGTATTGCATGCACATGGTGCTAGAAAAATAGACAACCCTCATCGCACCGTTCTTGCTTTCCCTCAACACGAAGCATCGGCACTTTACATGCCAAGCGCTGATTTATCTGAAGAGGTTTCGGCGGTCAAAGTCGTTACCATTTTCCCGAAGAATCCTTCAAGGGGGATGGCAACAACACAAGGGGTCATCCTACTGTCTGATGCAGAAAATGGCGAACATTTAGCATTGTTGAATGCCTCCTATTTAACACGTCTCAGAACGGGGGCATTGAGCGGCATTGCCACAGACTTTCTTGCTCGTAAAGACGCCCGGGTTCTCACGATCATCGGAACGGGAGCTATGGGATTTGAACAAGCAATTGGTGTGTTAGCCGTAAGGGACATTGAGCGTATTTTATTAGTAAATCGCACACGAGAGAAAGCGGAGAAATTCGGTGAAAAGCTGCGCGCATTCGGAGTAACCGTTCCTTTTGAGGTTTACGAAGATGTTTCAGCAGCAGTTCGTCAAGCAGATATTATTTGCTGTGCAACCCGCTCGAACGAGCCTGTATTTAATGGGCAGGATTTAAAGCCGGGTACACACATTAACGGGGTCGGGTCTTATTTGCCTTATATGAAAGAAGTGGATAATACCACGGTATCACGCGCTGCTAAAATTATCGTCGACGATTTAGCGGGCGTGAAGGATGAAGCAGGAGAACTCATTTCTGCAGCCGATCGGGGAAATTGGTCGTTTAATGATATTCATGGGGAGCTTTTTGAACTTGTAATGCTGACCAAAACAGGCAGGGAAAATGAAGAGGAAATTACCTTCTTTAAATCAGTCGGTGCTGCTTACTTTGACCTCGCTGTCGCAAAAGGTGTTTACCGCCAATCGAACGAACGGAACATCGGGATGGAGATTGAGGTATAACAGAAGCTCGTACATGTTGCGGTCTATTATTTGAGTTAAATCCAGAAGGAACTCATGGTGACCTATTCTTTTCCAACTACTTCATTAAGTCGCTACGGCGGTTATTTGACATTGAAAATAGAAACGATGGATCGTTAATCATAAAAATAGCCGCAAAGAATGGTGATGTTCACTAAGTCTCGGAGGCTGGTTTTTAACCGCACTGCTCACTACAGACGCATGATTTTCATCCATTGCTACATACAGCTCCACTGCTAACTACTTCAATGATTAATATTCAGCTTAGCCTATAGTAGCTTTACATTTACTGGAACATTTCATCAGGTTATTGTATGTTTATATGAATGAGGACACTTACCTTAACTAGTTATGATTGGAATAGTACTTTCTTGGCATGAAGAGGGTGCTAAAGAAATTTCTGAATAAAAATGACATTGGATGTAGTTACTAGTGGAGACCGAACAAAAACACACCCATAAAAGTACCTGGGTGTGTTTAACTATTTAATATACAGAAATCTTTAATTACTTAACTTACGCCAGAATCATTTCCAAGTATTTTATCTAATAATCCCATCTGACTAACTATTTCAATATCATTTTTAAAATTTTGTAAACTAGCTTTATATTCATCGTATTCTAAATCTTTGGAGTAGCCAATACATAAGTTTAATATACTGTTTAGTTTTTCAGCAGAACCACTAATAAAATAGGTCGTGAGTATTTTATTATTTGTGCTTGCAAGTACTACAATTGTTGCCATGTCCAGTGCATATTCTATGTCTGTATCTGAGATCTTTCTATTCTTTTTCTTAGGGCATCTAAATTCATAGCTATTAATAGAATGAATTTTTCCTGTGAGTAATTCTAGTATCGTTTTATTATAGATTAAATATACTCCTTTAATTAGCTTCATTTCTGGAACATAAGGATCAGCCAGTATATATTTTATACGTTCATCTTCTTTAGGAATCTCTATTCCGTCTAAATCATGCTCTAATATATAAGCTACTTCCTCAATTCTTTTAGGAGGGAATAAATTCGCGAAGTCGTATTTTTTTCCATAGAATACTTCCTTTGTAAATTAATTTGATAAATTACCAGATTTTACCTCCTCCGTAGAATGAGTGAGTACCATATTCATGAGGATGATAATGTGCAAATGTACGTTTTCCTTTACCAGCAGTATGTGCTGAATCAAATCTATATCGTCCAGTTGGTGAAGCACCTTTCGCTATACTGAGTGCATTTGATGAGCCAATACTCCAAGTATCTAATCCACTTTTAAATCTTGAAATTGCTTTCGATTTAGATCTACCTGGACCAACCCATAGCCCCTTAGAGTTTGAAGTTCTCATTGCTTCATAATGCACATACCTCTTATTTTTTGTGTTATCATTAGCTACCTTACCTGCTACCCATAATGCACCTGCTTTTAAATTTTTATTGCTCTTTATCAAATTCAGATTCTGAACGGTCTCTATCTGTAGGTATTTCATTTTCATATGCATTTTCATACTCAGAAACTACCTCTGTGGCTTCCTCGTTCAAAGAAGCTTTACCTTTTTCCATTTTTTCACTAGTCACATCTTGCTTAATACCTTCAATGTATTCATTCGAATTTGGACCTGATACTAATAATGAACCATCATCTTGTGCATACGCTAAAAACACATATGATTTTCCTTCTTCCGGTAATGTATCATCTTCATACAAAACAACAGAAGAGCCATCTTCATTTATCCCTCCAGCCTTTTGAATAGGTATGGAAGTATCTGTAACTAAATCACCCTTTATATTTTGCAGGACAGTAACTTGGTAATTTGTATACGGTGTTGAAATCTCTTTAGCACCGTCACTAGTTTCAATTGTTACAGGATCTTTGTATAGAGTGTCAACATCTTCATCGACTCGGCCTATAAAAACGTAATCTGCATCACCTACAGTTTCATTTGGATCATCCACATCTACAGCAAAAGTACCATCCATTTGAATTACCTTTAGATTTTTTTTATCCTCCGAACTTACATCTTTCTTGGAATTAGAACAAGCTGAAACTACCAAAGAAAGACTAACTATAAATAATAGTGAAGCAAGTAACTGAACTTTTTTCTTACCCATTTTTCCCCCCCTCCTCTTCCTGTTAGTATTTCTTATAAGCAGCGGTATAAGACGCTTTATCATTTGCACTTAATGATGTCTTTGTAGAAACATATTTATACATGACATCACTTGATGTATTATGTGCCAACCCTAATGCATGTCCTAATTCATGTGTTGCCACATTTTGTTTTTTTGTAGCACTTAAAGTATCCATTACATATTTATTAAACCTTATAGAACCTTGAGATGAAGTTACTCCTGCAACACTTGATTTTTCACTATAATCAGAAATCGCAACATCTTGTATTACCTTTGCCGAATCTTTTCTAATTACCCCACTTTTAAAGCCATTCCATGTTTTAACTCCTGCATTAAACTGAGTTTGATATTTTGTACTACCATCCCAATCCATGTGTTTCCCAGAGTCTACAAGATTCCAAGATAATGTTTTAGCTGTGGCTGCTGAAGCACTCATTGGTATCGTAAACATAAAAACTAAAGATGCTGCTGTTACTATTATTCCCATTTTCTTCTTCAATGAATAGTCCCCCAAAGGCTATATATTTTAATAGTATTGAATATTAGGTAAATTAAATAAACATTAACGTTTTTGCAAAAAAGTTATGCTTCCATACTTCTTTTTACATCTTCACTTATAATTTGTCTCAGCAAATACAGCATTCAATTGTTCAAAAAACATAAACTACCTATAATCATCAACTGTTTTTTCTTTTTTCCTCCTCCCATTTTTGATTTTCATTCCTATAATGGCATAATAACCATAAATTCAGATTGATAGGTCTCAAAATTGAATTCAGGAATTTCACATATGGAATCGTTTCTGTGATTCACCGAAAAAGGGTTTAAAAATTAATTACTCAATTAAATTAGTAAGAGGGATAAAAAGCTGTGAACCCGTTACTCCTCTCATGTGATGCCTTTTTCCCACAAATAAAAAAATCCATCTTGAAAAAAGATGGATTTTTTTCTAACTATGTTGCTGTGTCAACTTTGTTTTCACGCAGAGTTGATTGGAGCGGGTGTGCGAGACTCCTGCGGGAAAAGCGTGTCCAAGGGAGACCTCACAGGTACAAAGAGCGCCAAGGGCGGACCGCCCGCGGAAAGCGAGTGCCTGCAGTGGAATGAAACGATCAAAGCACACCCTCCAACATAGGCAAGTTGTATGCCCCCTATAATGCGGAAGATTGACTTCATTCATTCACGATCCACTTGTTTCTGCTTCAGCTACCTTTTTGACACGTTCTAAAAATTCAACGACCACTTTATCGGTGGCAAATAGTAAAAGTAATTTCAAAAACCACTTTAATGGGCGACTGGTGACTGTATATGTAAAGGAAGTCTTATTGTCATTGATTTTATTTAGTTCATAAAAAGCTGTAATTTCAAACATTTTAGCAAGTATAAAGCCCACTTTTAGCTTTTTCTCATTAGTTTCATTCAAATATTCCAATGTTTCTATATCATACTCTTCGGTTCGTTTTCCTTCTCGATATTTTTGGCGATATACACTCCCAACCACTTCTTCGGTTATTTTAACGGGCTTCTGTTCAACTACTTGAGGCATTATTTTTTGCATATTTTCTACAGAACCATCAAGAAACTTCCAAACGTGTTCAATCGGTGCGTTTATTTCTATTTCTCTTGTCCATTTTTTCAATGATAATCACCTCTACCTTCATTATATTTCCTTTATTATGTAAAACCAACTTTCCAACTGATAAATCGTTAAATAAGTTTCATTTTTCACCTAGATACAATAAATAACTCTTTTTTTTAATTTAAATGTCATTCTGTAAATAAATTACTTATTAAGATTCTCTTTTTTGGTGTTATTCTTGTATAATAAACGAAACGGTTACTTTTTCAGGAGAATCCTATGAATTTTATTTATATTAATCAAAACATATTAGATAACCTATTTTATATCTTAGTAAGTATTTTGATTTATTACATTTTATTAGATCATGGCAAAAGGTTAAGTCAGTATGGCAAGACCCTTATTACTGCATGCATGAGCATTCCTATTATATTATGTATGAAGTTTCCTATTTATATAGATGAATATTGTGTCCATGATCTCAGGCAAATTCCTTTTATAATAGGGACACTTTATGGTGGTTGGCCTGTAGGGGCTGCTCTGTTAGTCATCATATTAACTTTTAGGTTTGCTTTTTATGGTTTCAATTTACTTACGTTAATTGTTTATATCGTTATCTTTATTATAACGGCTCTATTTTCTTCCAAATTCAAAAATTTCAATAGAAAAAATAAGCTGAATAGCTCCATACTATTAATTTTGTTTCTAGGAATACTAACCAGCTCTATTTCACTCGGTATGTCTGATTATTTTCGAATAACGGAGGCGTACGTATTTTACTTTATCATCCTCCCTCCTTTCATTATCGCTATAGCTGTATATATAATGGAAATTTTAAAAGATGCCATTTTAATTCGGACACAAATGATAAGGCTTGAAAAAATGGAGGTAGTCAGTCAGCTTGCAGCTAGTATTTCACATGAAGTAAGAAATCCTTTAACAGTTGTGAAAGGATTTGTTCAACTGCTAAAAGCTCATGATCTAACTCAAGATGTAAAAGAACAATATATAGAGCATGTCGTTAGAGAGCTTAATAGTGCAGAATCCATTATTAGTGAATATTTAGCGTTTGCAAAACCTGCAATTGAAAAAGTGGATCCTATTTCAATTAACCGTGAAATAGGATATGTGCTTGAAATGATAAAACCATTGGCTAGCATGAATTTAGTTACTATATCTGAACAGTTGACTCCAGGCATTACCCGGGGGAATGTTCAACATTTCAAGCAATGCTTCCTTAACCTGATTAAAAATGGTATAGAGGCAATGCCAGACGGCGGGGAACTTAGTATTGTTTCCTATATAAATAATTTCGACATCATTATTGAAATAAGTGACAATGGAATAGGCATGAACAAAGAACAAATAAATCGTTTTGGCGAACCTTATTACAGTTCCAAAGAAAAAGGGACAGGGTTGGGATCAATGGTAGCTGTTAAGACCATCCAAACGATGAATGGCACACTTCATATAACTAGCCTTTTGAATAAGGGAACAACGATTTCAGTAACACTTCCCGTTTATCAAGAAGGTTATTCTGCAAGATAATAAAAAAAGTCCGCCATTATCGGCGGACTTTTTTCAATAGAGTGCTGTCAAATTCACTTTTTCTGTTCAAGGCATTGATAAACCGCCATCATATCTCGTTTATTCAGCTCACGAATTCGGGCGAAAATGGGGATATCGGCAACGGCCTCGGTACGTTCACTTTCAGCCACAACATCGCTTACTTTCCCTGTCAGCCAGGTCTGTACGTCGATGTCTTCGACGATTGCTTTACGCCCTTCATCATTGATGCCACTGGCATGACAACTCACACACGGTATTGTTAATTTATATACGCCGTCATGGAGGTTATCTTCTGAAATGACTTTCTTGCCATTACAGAACGGGCATTTATGACTTGCTTTAATTTTATTGATTTGGGTAACGATTTTTTTGTAGCCAAATGCTTCATAAACATAGGTTAGTTTTTTGTATTTGCCATTGGTGAAATATTTATCAATAATGGTTTCTCTTGTTTCGTTAATATTGGCAAAGTCACAGATGGTGATCTGATTTTTGCTGCTGATTGCTTCGATATTGCCTTTAATGTTGTCCCAGAATGGTTGGGTATTTTGTAAAACCACTTCATAGCCGACAAAGCTTGCTAGTTCTAGTTCGAGCATTTTCAACGCTGCTTTTGTTTCCCTAGGAAGGAATGAGACATCATCAGTAAGGGCGATATCGCCGCCCACAATTGCTTTTAGTTTTTCCAGTTCTGGCAGCTTCCCGACAATTTTGATGACTTGATCAATCGGCTGTTGGATGATCTCGCGAATGTCCGTATCACCAAATGTCAGTTTTTTATGATGGTTCAGGACCGTTCCTTGACAGACAGGACAGGCGATTATCTCTTTTGTTTCTTTCATCTGCTCTTTAATGATTGATTTCGATACGAAGATATAACGCCCAATGATGAAATTGAATCCTTCCCAAATTCGCGATGCCTTGCCTGCTTTATCGTAAAAGGACTTTTCCCAATACCCATATAAGAAGGTGTGCTTTTCGGCATCTGTCATCTCATTATAGCTTTTACTAATGTCGTGACCGAGTTCATTCTTGATCTCATCAAACAGGAATTGCAGCTTTGAATGTTGATAATATTTTAATACCTCCATCACGTCTGGATGTAATAAGCCATCCCAGAATGGCACGTTTTTATCTTGAATGACGACATCAATGTCAAATTTTTCAATGACCCGACGCCCTGAACAGCTCGGACAATGATTTTCTGCAGAATAGAAATCAAAGCTTCTTGTATCCTTATTGGTCGGATGTGCCGTCACTATATGGTTGATCATTCCGCCCAATTCATAAAGAAACGTATATTGACTGTACAAGTGCCGTTCAAGGTCGATGGCGATGACAGGTGCAATCGTGTCTGACTCGTACTCCCCATAAATCACACGAGCGATTGGTGATAAGCTTTTTAAAATGCCGCCCTTATAGACGTTCTCTGCCTTTTTGAAATAGTCCAGGTGGTTTTTCTGTAAATAATTGATGCCATTTTTCGACCGAAGTGTGGAAGAGATTTGCAATGGCTCCACTCGATCTCCACTGTCTTTGTGACGATAATGCTCATCATGACTGACAACGTCGAGATGTTGGACAGGTTCAAGCTGTCTTTTACCAAAATCAACGATATAATCCGAGCTTTCCAGCATATAACCATTATGCTCAATCATGATGATGGAGACGGATTCATCCTCCAGGATGACCCTGACACTATCGATGAATTGGTTTAAAATGTTTTGCGATAACCCTTTTGAAGGCTCGTCGAAAATGAACAGCGTGTGTGGGTTTCTTGTCTTCGCAAATAGCTCGGAAACTAAGTGGACACATTGAAATTCACCCGTCGATAGTGTTTGTGTTTTTCTTTCTAACGTCAAATAACCAAGCCCAAGTTTGATCAATAAGCTCAAGCGTTTATGGGCGATGTCTTCCTTTGGCAATTCTTCGATGATATCTTCAATCGAACGCAGAAAAATATCATCAATTTCATCACTGTATTTGGTAAGTTTCTTTTTAATATCAAGAAACGTCGCAACGGTTGATCGACTTGTAATCGATTTGTTTCGGTCCTGCCCTACCATGACCAGCTTATCCTTTGGATACCGCTTCTGAAAATCCTTGGAGATACATTCATTGACAAGTGTAGATTTACCGCATCCTGACTCACCCGTAAAGGTAACGAGCCTATTCTTGGGAATCCGGATTTCCTCCATTTGAATATTACGGCAGTAAAGATCCTGAAATTGATAGTATTCCGTTGGCGTTGCTTCATTTCGTTCCCAGCTGATTGGTTTGGGACGTGGTGATTCCTCAACAATTTTCCCACCATATTTCCCGCTGCCAGGTCCAAAGAATAATTGTTCATCTGTGCTATCTAACACCGTGTCTGAATGATCAATGAGCCAAATTTGATTTTTATAACCTAATTGCTCAATCTGCTCCAAAATTTTTAATAGGGTTTGATGATCAAGACCGACGGAGATTTCATCAATGATGATCACGGTATTTTCACTTGTTGCCATGAATTCGGCCAAATATAGCCGGGTTAATTCTCCCCCTGACACTGTCCCCATTATACGGTTCAAGCCTAAATAGCCAATATTCATATTGATTATATTTTGGAGAATATGCTGTTTAGCTTCACTAATATGTAATGTCTCTGCAAGTGAAAGGATTGTTTCAATGCTTAAGTTGTTGATATCGGAAATTGTATGCGGGCGATCTAATAATTCAATGGTATATTGCTCGACGTCTTGATTGTAGCGTTTCCCCTCACACTTAGGACACTCGACATTTTTCGTCGTACCGCGTCCTTTACAGCTGGGACACCAGCCTAAGGCATTATTAAAGGAAAAAACTTCCGGAGAAAGATTGAATTTTTCAGCAAGACAAACACGAATCTCTTTAAACACACCAGTATGTGTGCCAATGGTTGAACGGGGATTGGCTGAAATGGATGATTTGCCGAGAAAAAGGACAAGCGGCATTTCTTCCATCTTGATGGCGCTGAAGTTGGTTTCTATAATATTGGGAAATAAATACTGATATTCAGACTTGGGCAATAAGGAAACAAGACGCTTCTTGGATTCTTCCCCAATGGTTTGACAAAAAGTGGTTTTCCCGGAACCGGATAAACCAGCAATTCCTAATGATTGATCATCTGGCAGTGCTGCATCTAAATGGTTTATATTGTTCGCTATTAATCGATTTATTTTCATTTGTAACTCCTCTCCATTTTATTAAGCTCAGTCTTTCATATTAGCACAGCGACAAATGTATTTGGCATTTTTTTAAAAGGCAGCTCCATCCTGCCATTCTTTCACATTTCACTGTTCCAAAAACCTATTAATCATCGACAAAAACCGTGGGCTTAGTGTTGGATATTTTTCCAATTCCATGCAAATTGAGCCTTCTTATAGATTATAAAAGCCCCTCTCGTCTAAGAGAAGGGCATTCTTTATGAAGTATGACCATATTTTTGCCCAATGCGCTTATTTTGTATTGGACTTTTTTGCCTTGTTTTCAAGATCACTTTTTGGCTCAGTGGAGAATTCGACATCTTTTCCATGTCCCTGCGGGTTAACACTTGGTGCGATACGGCCTCTTCCTGCTGTCTTTTTACTCATTTCCTTCACCTCCAAGTATATTATGTCCGAACTGTTGTAAATTAAAAACGAGGTGGTAACCAATTAAAAACCTGCATAGAACCAAAGTCTACACAGGTTTCAAAAAAGCTGTATGTTGGAAGGTCCTACTTTAAAAGACGAGTGTAATTAAATGTGTCTTTGTTCTGAGGAATATCGCGATTTTTTTTCCCGGCAGGCTGTACTGCTCTTCCTGTATTTCCACTATAGCCTTCTTCCACGGGCCCTGGATAATGATAATGACCATCATTAACTGGTTCAATTGTTGATGCACCAGTCACATGACTTTCTCCCGTTTCCGCCTGATCAAGTCTTACAGATCTGTTTTCTTTCTCGTTAGTCAATTCATCTCCTCCTTTTCTAAAGATTCTTTATAGTATTTGATAAAAGAACAATAAAATTAAAGGAGAAAAAAGGAAGCGCTAATATGTCAGTAGTAAACGCTTCGTTGCATCGTTTTGCAAGAAAGGACTGGGTTCGCCAACCGTATATATGTGTAAGTCATGCATAGCCCTGGTACATGCGGTGTAGAACAATCTTCGCAGGCTCTCATCACCGTATGTTTGCACAGATGCATCATAAATGATGACAGCATCGAATTCGATGCCCTTGGCCAAATAAGCCGGAATGACAACAACACCCTGTTCATATTCATTTGTGCCTTTCTGTACGAGTTTAATTTCACCGAGGATACTAAGGGCATCGTATGCAGCGGCACTTTCGGCAGCGGATTTACATATTATTGCGATGGTATTATATTTACGACTTTGTAAGTCTTTGACTTTAGAAACGATATTGTGGTGCAATTCATCACGGCTGGACACTTGAGTCAGTACAGGCTTCTCGCCTTCACGATCGAATGCCTTAATTCGATGGCCTTCAGGAACTAGTTCACGTGTAAATTCTATAATCTGCTTTGTGGATCTGTAACTTTGATCCAAGGTTATACTCTCGGTTTCACCTATTCCGTATAAACTGGTAAGAGTCTGGAAATCCACCCGTTCGCTGGCATGAGCAAAGATTGCCTGGTTAAAGTCACCGAGCACGGTCATCCTTGCAGATGGAAACAACCGTTTCAAAAACTCGAATTGAAATGGAGAATAATCCTGTGCTTCGTCTACAAGCACGTATTTTATAGAAGTATTCGTCTGAAATCCTACAATTAGCTCCTTCAGCAGCAAAAATGGAGTCGCGTCTTCGTAATGCAGTTTACCTTCGTCCAGCATTTTTTGCGTTGATAAACATATTTCCCTTTCGACAGGTGTTTCACCCTCATTCCACAGTTCACTCCGTATTTGTTCGTCAAAAAGTTGCTTGTATATTTGCTTAATATTGATAAAATGAAGTGCCTTTACCCGTTTGCGTAACGTCTTCAATTTGTTGCGAACAATCATGCGCGTGAGCATTTTATGCTCTTTCTCATAATCGTCAAATGAATCTTCATTAAGGCCGCGTTTTTTCTCTAGGTAGGTGTATACCTTTTGATAGTCTTCTTTGCTAAGGTACTCGATTTCCTCCTGGACCCAAGGTTTTTTCAACTCAGACTTTTCCGTTTCATCAAGCATCTCACATAACCAGTCTTTCAACTTTTCAACCCTATTGTGAAAACGTAGGGTGGTGTCTGTGTTATAAAATCTTTCTGAGATTTGTTTGGCGGAGACGAGCGTTTTCCCCCGGAACTTTAACCCTCTAAAGATCATTCCAGAAAGTTCTAGTGATTGTCTGTATGATTTAATTATCTCAAAGAAGCGAATCGATGCCTTAAATTGGATGCTCGCTGTCCTAGTGCTATAGGAAGGATCATCCGCTGCAGTCAACAAAAATTCTAATTGCTCATAAGGATCCTCAACTTGAAACGAGTCAGTCAGACGATGATCCAAGTATTCCTGGAATGTTACCTGCTGCATATTCTCTTCGCCAAGTTCGGGCAACACATTGGATACGTAGTTATTAAACATTGAGTTAGGAGAGAATAAAATGATTTGGTCGGCTTTTAGCCATTCCCGATTCTTGTAAAGCAAGTAAGCGATCCGTTGGAGGGCAGCTGATGTCTTGCCGCTGCCAGCGGCACCTTGAACAATGAGCAGACGTCCGCGATCGTTCCGGATGATCTTATTTTGCTCCCGTTGAATGGTGGACACAATACTGTGCATATGCTTATCTGTTCCTTTGCCAAGCACCTGCTGCAGAATCTCATCTCCAATGGTGAGACTCGTATCGAACATTGATTCGATAACGCCTCCCTTGATGATATATTGCCACTTTTTCTCCAACATCCCAGAAATCATGCCTCCTGGAGTAGAGTATTGTACGGGGCCGGGAGGATAGTCATAATAAACACTCGAAATCGGAGCCCTCCAATCGTAGACAATGAAGTTTTCTCCTGTTGTATCAGTAAGAGTGGAGGTCCCGATATAAATATGTTCCGTAAGTTCGGACCCTTCTTCAGTGATATCGATACGACCGAAATAAGGTACTTCCTGCATGCGGCGCAGTGTAGACAACCTCTTGAAGGAATATCTATGTGCGCCTTCGCGTTCTGACAAGGCTTGAGCCTGTTGCCTTAAGCCAATGATGGTCTCGAGGTAATCATCGAAAGTATCCATATTAACCTTGAGGTCATCCCAAAAGTGTTTACGGATATTAACAACTTCTTTTCTGCGCTGGGAAGTTTCTCCTTCAATTTTGCTGATTTGTTTCGTAATTGTTTCTATCACCCCGTCCAAACGTTCTTGCTCCTGCCGAATTTCATCGTTCATATCAGACACTCCTTCAAAAAATAAAAATAGGGGTTGACTAGAGGTGAGCTTTACCTTATACTTATAGTAAGGGATAAACTGTTATAGTATATTGATAAATGTGTTTCTATACTAATTTATCACATTTTCAGAACTATATCAATGTATATTGCACAACAGTTGCCATAATAAATCGTCATTTTAAACTCTAATTTAGCATATAAAGCCATAACCAGTTGAGCAAGTAGCTTGACTGGTTATTTTTATGATTATTTAGGCCTAAAGCTTCGCTAGTCCTGCCTTTCATAATAGCCGCAACACCCACATCAACAGTTGATTCGTCGTTTCGATGATATGTGATTCATATTGTCTTGACTTAATTTTGTTTGTTAGATAATGTTTAGAATAAAACTTTTTGCAGGAGAATTTATAATGAAAAAATATAAAGCATGTCAGAGTTGTGGAATGCCACTATCTAAGGATGAATTAGGTGGAGGAACTGAAAAAGATGGTAGTAAAAGTACTAAATATTGCAGCCATTGTTATATAAATGGTGAATTCACTCAAAATATTACTGCGATAGAAATGCAAAAATTTGTTCAAAATCATATGATGGAAAATATGAAAATGCCCAAATTTATTGCTAAGTTTTTTAGTAGAGGCATCCCGAAGTTAGAGCGATGGAAATAATCAACTATTAGAAAACGAAGAAATAAAAAGACAAATCCATATAAACGGATTTGTCTTTTTGTTTCTTCCATTGAAAAATATGAAAATGTTTTTGTGAATTTTCAATCTATTACACTTGTGTTTCTGGTTTATTATTTCATCATCTGTCTTGCTTCCATAAACAGCACTTGGATAAACTTTTTCATGTTATTACGGCTCTGGCTGCTTACTTTTTTGCTTTTGTCTTCTAGCTCCAGCATTTTTTTGCGGACTTCCGAGAAATCAAAAAATGTGGATGAATAGGCTTCGAATTTTGGATTCATATAATCCGTCAATCCTAATGAAGCGATATGGATGAGGGCCTGGTTAAGAGCGCGGCGGACACGCTGCTCAGAGGCTTTCATTTCTTTCTGGATTTCGGCCTCTTTCGCTTGATCTCCCAGCTTTTCAGCAGCAATCCCAGCAAAAATTTCCTTTAAATATGGAAACGTGTAGGCGGAACCGAGTCTTTTCTTTTCACTTTGAAGGAATCCTAAAATGTTTAGTAAATCCTCGCTTCCCCCTTCGCCAATCATACCTAAATCGGAAATTAAGGAACGTCCGGCTTCCATAATATTTTTTGTATGAGAGGAGGACACTTTCGAAGACTTCGGGCGGCCCGTAAACACATTCAACGATTTTTGAATGCCTTGGATCGATTGATCCACCAGTATTCGCTCGTTCACTTTGTTTAATATGCATGAAATTTCAACTTGGTTCAGCGGTTTTGTAATGTAGTATTCCGCCCCTAATCTATACGCCTCTCCAATCAGTTCTTTCGATTCCACTTGCGAAATCATCACAAACTTTCCTTGAAATCCATCAGCAAGAGCCCTGATCGTTTCAATTCCGTCCCTAATTGGCATGAGCAAATCGATTAGGACAATGTCTGCTTTTTTAAAAGACAGTACGCCATTATTCACTAACGATCCGTCTTCTGCTTCTCCCACAACTTTACCTAAATCTTCGTCTTCAATCATCTCTGTCAGCATCCCTCGAATGGCAGGATCATCATCTATAATGAAATAATTCATCTCGTTAACCCTTTCTCCATAATCGCAGCAATCGGAAGTTCTACGATGAATACGGTTTCTTTATAGTTATCCATTAACCTGATTTGTCCTCCAAATCTTTCAACAGTTTGTTTCACATACGATAACCCGATTCCTGTCGAAGGGTTTCCCGCCTCATCGAATTTCTTTGTGTATCCTGCTGTAAAAATGACTTCCTTCTGCTTCGGTGCAATGCCGGGGCCATTGTCACTGATGCAAAACTCCGCGAATTGATCTTTCCTTTTCACATGCAATGATACGTATCCCTCTTCTTTGATCGCTTCCACTGCATTGGCCAATAAATTATTTATTAATGATAATACCATATATACATGGTAGGGCGGATGGTCACCATCTATATGCAAGGAAAATGAAATATCTTTGCGAAGGGACTCAGCATATCGTCTATTGGACACGATCATGATGTTACCAAGCTCTTCGATATTCATGTATTCCTGCAGGTTTTCGGAAGACATGAGTTCCGACAGCCCCGCATAAATCCGCTGGTTATCTTTTTTGATTTCATGCACGAGACCAGCAATCTGCAACGCCGTTTGCGCATCACTTCCATTAGTCCCCTCTGATTTTAATCGACGGTAAAAGTCATAACAAGTACGGGTGATTTCTTCCGCATTTTGCATCGTTTTCTTCAGTTGAACCGATTCTTCATACAAACTTGAAATGAAAAGCAGCATTTGTTCCTTTTGCATGCGCTGCTCCGCTTCTGCGAATTTTGCTTCTCTCAGCTTTAATATATTAAAAAAGCCGAGAACGAAAAAGCTTCGAATAAAGGCGATTAAAACGAGTTGGTCAATGGCTAGCAAGGGTGTGTCCTGATTCGCCAAGAAGGAACGGATTGCCATTTCGGATACACTTGCAAAAAGCTCGATCAATACCCCTAAAAGCCCGATCATTAAAGGCTGATCGTGGCGTTCGTTCAATTTAGTCTTATGAAATGCGAACGCGTAGATGAAATAATAGAAAAAGGCGGGAAAATGAAGATACATCGCTTCCTCAACAGATATGTCCCGTATTCCGACAGCCAGTGAAAAACGAAAAACAAACACACTCATCCCCGTTAAAATGCCTGCAATAATCGGGTGGATCCCCCTCCCCCATAGCAAAAACAAGAAAAAGACGGGGGTTCCCAAACTGACTCTGAATGTACCCTCGAAGGGATAAAACTTGAATTCACCCGCAAGAGGCACCGCAATCATAATCAATAATAATATCCTTATACTCTTTTTCAACACGGTCCCTCCCCAGTCACTTTATAAAAACATAACACATGAAATGGTAAAAAAGAGAGAGGGGTTTTAACTGAAATTTTTATTTTTTCTATCACTTGTAAATATCAGTAGGTTTCAGTAGGTTCCGGTAGGCTGATCTTAAACTTAAAATAATCTAAAAAATGAAAGCGTTAACAAAATGATAGGAGGAATTAAAATGAAAAAGTTTGGCTTAGCTACTCAAATTTTTATTGCACTTGTACTAGGTATCGTTGTCGGTGCTTTATTCCATGGTAATGAAACAGCCATGGCCATTATGGCACCTATCGGCGATATTTTCATTCATTTAATTAAAATGATTGTCATCCCGATCGTCATGGCTGCATTAGTGGTCTCAATAGCGGGAGTCGGCGATATTAAAAAACTAGGAAAATTAGGCGGGAAGACCCTTCTTTATTTCGAGATTGTCACCACAATTGCCATTGTTATTGGATTACTGGCGGCAAACTTGTTCCATCCCGGGACTGGTTTAGATACAAGCAGTCTTGAAAAAAGTGATATTTCAAAATATGAAGAAACAACAAAGACGGCTGGAAGCAGTGGCTTTGGTGAAACAATTTCACATATTGTTCCTCAAAATGTATTTGAATCAATGGCTCAAGCGGATTTATTACCGATTATCTTCTTTTCTGTTTTATTCGGCTTAGGTGTGGCTGCGATAGGCGAAAAAGGAAAGCCTATTCTTGGATTCTTTGAAGGTGTGTTGGAAGTTATGTTTTGGGTGACGAATCTAGTCATGAAATTTGCCCCTTTTGGTGTGTTTGCACTCATTGGTGTAACTGTTGCCAAATTTGGTATCGAAACATTAATTCCTTTAGGGAACCTGGTAGTTGCTGTTTATGTGACGATGATATTCTTCGTGTTCGTCATTCTTGGAATTATAGCGAAAATGTCTGGGACAAGCATTTTTGTTATCCTGAAAGTGTTAAAGGATGAACTGATTTTGGCCTTTACAACAGCAAGTTCAGAGTCGGTATTACCAAGGCTTATGGACAAAATGGAGAAGTTTGGCTGCCCGAAATCCATTACTTCTTTTGTAATTCCAACAGGCTATACGTTTAATCTAGACGGCTCATCGATTTACCAAGCACTTGCTTCACTTTTCGTGGCACAAATGTATGGTATTGATCTGTCCATTACACAACAGATTACTCTGTTACTAGTATTGATGTTAACGTCAAAAGGAATGGCTGGCGTTCCGGGGGCGTCATTCGTTGTTGTTTTAACAACACTTGGTTCAATGGGACTGCCGTTGGAAGGTGTTGCGTTCATTGCCGGTATCGACCGAATTTTGGATATGGGAAGATCAGCGGTTAATGTCGTTGGGAACTCATTGGCGGCGATTGTCATGTCGAAGTGGGAAGGCGAATTTGACCAGGATAAAGCAAACCATTACGTTGATTCCATTAAACAATCAGACGTAGCATAAACTATATCCATATAAATCATACCGTACGTATTGAGAAAGATTTCATAGGATCATACCCTCCTTTATAGAGTGGTTTCTGATTCTAAAACAAAGGTGATTGGAACGGGCGTTCGAGACTCCTGCGGGAATAGTGCGTCCAAGGGAGACCCCGCGGAAAGCTAGTTCCTAGAGTGGAAATCTATAGTAACAAGTTCGTCTACAGCTTGAAGCCCTCCTTTATAGTGAGGGCTTCTAATTTTAAAACAAATCTGATTGGAACGGAAGGCACGAGACTCCTGCGGGAATAGTGCGTCCAAAGGAGACCCCGCAGGCAGCGCCGAGGAGGCTCCCGGACCACCCGCGGAAAGCGAGTGCCTGGAGTGGAAATCTATAGTAACAAGTTCGTCTACAGCTTGAAGCCCTCCTTTATAGAGTGGTTTCTGATTCTAAAACAAAGGTGATTGGAACGGGCGTTCGAGACTCCTGCGGGTATAGTGCGTCCAAGGGAGACCCCGCAGGCAGCGCCGAGGGCGGACCACCCGCGGAAAGCGAGTGCCTGGAGCGGAAATCTATAGTAACAAGTTTGTCTACAGCCTGAAGCCCTCCTTTATAGTGAGGGCTTGTTTGTTTTGCAGAAGAAGTAAAAATATTGAATAATCCGGAACTAAAAAATGGATAGCCCCAAATAAGGCTATCCATCTTAATTTATAAAAGCTGTTTAAGAAATCACTTCACCTTTACGCCAGCTTTAATCAAAGTAGGCGGAGTTTCTCCCTGTAATCCGGCTACAAGGTTGGTTGCTGCCAGCATCGCCATTTTCAGGCGGGTTTCATATGTTGCGGAACCGATATGAGGCAAAGTGACGACATTCTTCATGGAAAGCAATGGATTGTCTTCCTGGACGGGCTCTTGTACAAAGACATCCAGTCCTGCCGCGTGAATTTCACCGTTTTTAAGCGCAGTGATCAAGGCTTCTTCATCCACTGTTTTCCCTCTTGAACAATTGATGAAGAGGGCAGTCTCTTTCATGAGCTTGAATTCTTTTTCCCCCATCATCTTTTCAGTTTGGGGAGTCAGCGGTGTCATCAAGCAGACAAAATCAGATTGCTTTAACAGTTCTTCCAGAGAACAGTATGTAGCTCCATACTTTTGTTCTGCTTCTTCATTTCTAGATCTGTTGTGATATAGGATGTTCATATCGAATCCAAAACGGGCCCTTTTTGAAACGGCAGAGCCTATTCCGCCCATCCCGATAATCCCTAATACTTTATGATGGACGTCCAACCCAAATGATTTTTCTCCGATATTCGATGTCCACTGCCCTGATTTTACCATTTGATCCATCTCTGGCATTCTTCTCGCTGTGGACAGCATCAAGCCCATAATCGTATCTGCGACTGTTTCGTTCAATACCTCAGGAGTGTTCGTGGCAAGGATTCCTCGATTGGATAACTCGGTTATATCCAAATTGTCGTAACCAACTGATGAGTTACAGACGATTTTTAATTGCGGTGCTTGGTCCAGTATAGTTTTATCCACTTTTAATCCTGAACCTAATATACCTTGTGCGTTCTTCAGCTCTTGAAGAAATTCAGGGTAATTTTGTGAGTCAAGACCTTCAAAATAAACGACATCACAAGTCTCTCGAACATAATCCAACACTTCTTGATCGACTTTCTTATAGATGATTACTTTCGGTTTCATCATTGATACCCTCACTTCCAATAAAGTAGGACCCCATCGGGATCAAATGCAGACACAAATATTTTGAAATACCTCTACCTATAATCTACCATTATTTAAAAAAAGGTTGTAGCTAATTGAATGGCGGACCAAACCGCTAAAATGGAAGCTAAAGATAGAATAATATTTTCGAACCAATTGTTTTTATATTTTCCCATCAAACTTTTTTTATTTGATAGCACCAGCATCCCAATAGCGATAATAGGAAAACCGATTATGTTTATTGCATTTACGCCAATTGTCAGTGCGATGAAACCAGGCATGCCGGGAATGGACCAAATGATTGGGGTAACCAATACAAAAATCATAACCCATTTATACATTGGATCTTTTTCATATTTACCATTGTACTTTTCGCGACGATCCTTATTTATTACGTAAAAGGCATCTACTATCAATCTAGGAAAACCAGTTGACTTGCCTACTACACTCGCGAACAATACGCCAAATACACCAAGATAGAAAATGTACCAGCCAAATTGTCCTAACGACATTTGTAATGCCATTGCCAAGTCATCAATCGTTTCCACATGAATTCCATTCGGTTTTAAAATTTCTGCCCCAACCACCCAAATGGCCAAATTAATCACGATGCAAACTGCGATGGCAAACAGCAAATCATTTCTTTGAACCTTTACATGACTCGGTTTCGTCCAGCCCTTTTCCTTCATGAAATATGGATGAACAAAGTTCGAAATCGATCCTGCCACTGCACCGATAATTGAAATCGCTACCAATAATGCTCCATGAACACCAGTATCACTTGGAATGCTAAAACCAACAGTTCCCTTAATGATTTGCCCCACATCCGGTGTTGCTTGAATGGCCAGGAACAAGAAGGCAATGGTCAATAATGCCAAAAGCACTTTCATTACACTTTCAATTCTATTATAAATATTTCTGCCAATAAGCATAAAAACTAATCCTACAACTACCATTGAAGCTAAGAATGGCTGATTAACATGGAATAGGGTCGATAAAACCTCTCCCGCTCCCTTAATCATATATGCATTAAAAAGATGACCCATTATTAATGCATAACCAAACATGAAGTAACCGAAAAACGGATGAATGCGTCCATATCCTTCAAGTATGGTTAACCCCTCTGTGTTACAGAGCTGGAATCTGGCGATAACATTAACGATAAGAAAACGAAGGATTAATGACAGAGCTAAAATCCACATTAAGCTATACCCATAATCTGCCCCGGCAACCGATGAAGTTACCAGGTCTCCGGCTCCAAGCCACGTTAACACGGCAAGAATCCCCGGACCATAAGATGTTTTAAACTTCGTGATGAAATTTGGCTTCTTACTTACGACCTCCGGAACAATCACAGTAGATTCAGCAAGGTTTGATTGATTTTTCAAGTTATTCACTCCATTCCAACGAGTAATGTATTCGCTTTCATTTTTTCTAAAGCATTGATACTTTGATATCTCTAGACATACAGATATTGAAATTATGACAAGACTTTATGACATTTTCGAATGTCATAAAGTGTACGCTGCAGTATGTTGTCGTGCTTCATGTTGAAGTGAATCAGCTCGTAAAAAAAGCTCCCCTTCCATTTAATTGAATGTTTTGACTATTTACATTGAAATTGTAAGACAATTTAAAATGTAAGTCAATAATAATATTTATAAGTTTTTTTAATATCCTTTCATAAAAAAAACCTTTTGGCCCTTCGTACTTGATGACAATTCAAGAGAATTGGCGTTGTTACGGATTAGAAAAGACAGGATTCGTTACTATATGGATAAGGGATTAGTACAGCGTGCGAATAAATTAATGCCATCAGCGGATAATATAAGCGAAGGAGTGAAATGTATGCCACAAGATAATAACAATGATCCATTTAATAATGCCGGGAACCTTGATAGAGACCCAACTAATAATAATGATGACAACGATACAATTGACAGACCTGTAATGATTGATGATAGTTTGAACCCCGGATTTCAAAGAGAAGAACGTCCTAGGCCTAATGGTAATATCCCAACAATAGAGGGAGTTGCAAACATTAAAGAGCGTTTTCCTTCGGACCATGAGAGACTTATGAGCAGAATCAATCTTGGTGATGCACTTATAAATCGAGAAAATACACATTTTGGACGGTTTGAAAGATAAAAAAGATGTCTTAAATTGGGTTAGTGGAAGATTAACCGCGAAAAAAAAGCTAAAGACCTGTATAGGCTTTAGCTTTTTATTCATTTTTCGAATAAAAGCATAAAAAAGACCGCTGGTGCCAATACACCAAACGGTCATGCTATAGAAGGTTCCCCGGTAATTCGGAGACTACTCCACAATTTGCTACCAGGATCGAGGTGGGGCATTTTTATGGAGAATTGAATTATTTTTCTACAACCATTTATGTAAAGCAGCAATCTTAATAAAAAGAGACCTTCTTTTAAAAGGTCTCTTAGAATAATCCTTATTTTTCACAAGCGATCAAGTCTTTGTCACGATCGCTTTTTTTATTGGCATCATATAGCGCCTTTGAAACGTGAGGTTTGTATTTCGTTTTTCCTCCTTTATTTTTAACGGAAGATGTACGAGCTACGCCTCCTTTGTAGTCTTTATTCAATGCTGTACAGTTTTTATACGTCTTCACCTTTGTTTTGGCACTGGCAACATCATTCGCGCCAAACGAGAGACCTAAAATTAGTCCAAAAGATAGTAAAATAGCAAATAGTCGTTTCAAAATATGTACTTCCTTTCCTAAAAATTAACTTTTTACTAATCATAATGTATCATTCCATTTTTTACAATAACTATATTTCCATATTTAGAGTTTTCTTAAATAAAACCCGCTCTCACTTGATCTACTCCTAAGAAAAGACCGCCAATTCGGCGGTCTTCCTTTCATTGATTTAATTATTCCTTCCCTTTCACCCTGTATTGGACCTCCCCAGGTTCTTTGCAAAAGGTGATTCCGCTTCCCGGTTCGTAATAAAAGTTCTTTTTGCCTAAAGAGCGTTCATGGAAGGTTGTATGCAGATAGGATGCCTGGTCCCTTTTGAAGGCGAGCTGATTTTTGCTTAAGTTAACAGGAAGGCAATGTCCGTAGTTTGTGTGGACCAAGGTTTCTTTTTCGTTCATTTCCTCGAGATCACGAATGTGGATGTAGGAAAACCAGATCCCTCCTCTTTTCCGGAAAGAGCGGGAGGAGAACCAGACCATTCCCAGCTGGGCGTTTATGCAGACAGGCAGTCTGTATTTACCGCCAAGCACGGATTTGGCTGCTGCAAGTCCGCCATCCAGATCCAGTCCAAAGTGGTTCAGCGTGTTATTCAGGATTTCCTGTCGCGGTTGGGCAACATGGTATGTGTTCTCTCCTTCCACTACCGTGGTCATCTCCACACCATTAGAATCGTAATGCTCCATCATTCCTACCGTTTCCATATTCAATAAATAGTTTTTTCGTATCATCCTACCATTCACTCCCCATTTCCCTATTCCTTTTTATGGAGTATGCTGGACATAGAGGCAGGTATACTCCTGCTCGCAAGCCCTTAGGTGATGTCTTCCAGGACGTACTCACCTAGGGGTTTTTATTTTCGTCTATCGTCACTTTCATTCTTGATATGTCATTCACCTCCACGCGACTATTATCCTATTTTATGCTTTTTTTGTAAAACTGCTCTATTTTTTCCTCTTTCCAAATTCGTTCCCTTTTGTGACTGCATTACCTGTTTGATTGGCTAACTCTATAAAAAATCTCGAATTTTCTTTTAAAATCTGCTGCTCAGATTGCTATTTCCTTGTTAATTTGTGTCCATTTAGAGAACAAACAGCCAAAATTCATATAAAAGTGAAATGAAATGACATTTTTGTGAAGTTTTAAGACACGTCAAAAAAAGTCTATCTTGATGATAGACTTTTTTTGATATGGTTATTCTGCCATCTTTTTTTCAATCGCTAAATTCCGTAAATAATCCAATAAGGGCCGCACGTCCTCTGGAGCTGTTATGTCAGTAAACGAGAAAGACTGCTTCTTCTTTTCATCTGCTATATCCAGTTGGTATGAAAACGAGTCGAACCCTTGCGCTTTTACTTTTTTACTTTCGGCAGCATTAGGAAGGTCAGCTGTCTTCATTAAGTTCTGCAATTCCTCATTTTGCTCTTTCGGCAATTCATCCGTATCTATCTGGCAATTCAAGTCGAGGTTGGCAAATCCCCCTATGCAGCTAAATTTGATATACATGTTAGATGAGTCCTCCTATTCATGGAATATGACTACTCAGGCAATCCAACCGCTTTAAAAGCATTTTCAATTGTTCCTATAGCTGTTTCAGGCACTTCTCCGCTATCAACAAGTTTTTGCGCTGCTTTGATGACAATTTGCACGAATTGATTGAAATTTGCCGTTGCAAATAAATTCTGCATCGCATTGAACCAGATCAATGCCGCCTTGTCCGTTCCGATCTCCATGGATACTAGATAAAAGGCCTTGTTTGGTATGCCGCTATTGATATGGACACCATGATTATCGCGTTCTCCTTTATAGAAGTTCTTCATATGATCAGGCTGAATATCTTTACCCATTAACTTATTGTCAAATGCAGTACCTGGCGCCTTCATCGAACGGAGTGCCTGCCCTTTCAGTGTTGGTCCCATTATATCAGCACCGATTAGCCAATCGGCATTTCCTGCCGTTTGCTTTAAGTGAAATTGTTTAATGGCAACTCCAAACACATCTGAAAGATGTTCGTTCAAAGCCCCGGACTGACCTTCATACTCCAATCCACTTGTGAACTGCGTAACCCCATGTGTCAGTTCGTGTCCAATTACATCGAGTGAATTGGCAAAATTGCTAAAGATGACCCCATCGCCGTCACCAAATACCATTTCATCCCCGTCCCAATAGGCATTCGTGAATTTATTCCCATAATGAACGTTCAGAATGAGATCAAGGCCTTGGTTATCAATAGAATTGCGGTGCAAGACATTCTTGAAGTAGTCACGCACAACTCCGCTATAATCGTATGCAGCGTTAACGACAGGATCTCCACTAGATCGATCTCCTTCTTTCCTAGCCTCATTCTGCCGGAGTTTCGTTCCCCCTTTACAATCGTAAACATGGCGGGCAGATTCACCTTGACGTTCAGATCCTGCATCCGTTAAAGCGACAACACCGTCAATATCATATTCTTTAAAGATTCTGCGCCTGCGCATTTGACGGCTTTTCGCTAAACTGATCCGTGCTTCTTCCACTTCATTTTGTGCCATATTCTCAAGAATGTAGTTAGGTACGATGAAACACTGACACTCTTTGGAACGATCCTTATTATGCATATTCGTCACTCCTTTAAAGTTTTTTTACGATCTATACAATTTCTTTTTTCAATAGTGCTGCTTATCTTCAACACATTCTATAGATTACTTTCGCCGCACTTCCCTCATTTCCCTCCATTCCATCCTACTCTTTCACTCCTTAGTTACAGTTGTTCTTCTTAGTCGATGACCATTTCATCTTTAACAAATACAAACTTCCTTTTTTTATATAAATTTCATATTTTTCTCACAATTTCCTTTTATCATCTATATAGGTGAATTTAATAGTACTACTTGGAGGTCCTGTATAAATGGAAACTAAACAACAAAACACCTCTCTGTATAGAACAGTATGGAGATGGCATTTTTACGCTGGAATTATTTTTGCACCCTTACTTATTATTCTGGCAGTTACTGGCTCAATCTATTTATTTAAGCCACAGATTGAACAAGTGCTTTATCAAAACTACCAAGAGGTTATTCCGCAAGGAGAAAAGATACCAGCATCCCAGCAGATTGAGACAGTGAAGAAACTTTACCCTGATGCAGTGGTGACAAAATATCATCCCGGAGAAAATGCATCTCGTTCAAGCGAAGTAAGCATAACTTCTAATAATGAGTCTCTTACCATTTTTATAGATCCGTATACAGGTAAATCTATTGGAGAGTTAAATGATGAAGACAGAATTATGGATAAAATCGAAGAAATTCATGGTGAACTGATGGCCGGCACCTTGGGAGATAGAATTGTAGAGTTAGCTGCGTGTTGGGCAGTTGTGTTAATTGTCTCTGGTCTTTATTTATGGTATCCCAAAAATAAACTAAATCTTTCTGGTGTTCTTTTTCCAAGAATAAATAAAGGTAAAAATACTTTCAGAAGAGATTTACATGCAGTACCTGCCTTTTGGATATCAGCAGGAATGTTATTTTTAATTATGACAGGTTTGCCTTGGTCTGGTTTTTGGGGAAGTAATTTTCAATCGGCGGCTACCAATTCCGGATCTGGGTATCCTCCTTCCATATGGACTGGAAGTGCTCCAACATCCTTAATTAAAACAAAAGACATTGCAGATGTTCCTTGGGCAGCAGAAAATTTAGATGTACCAATCTCAGATATTCAAGGCTTTATCCCACTTTCCATTGATGATGTTGTCACGATAGCGAATCGTGAGGGCATGCATCCAAGTTATAGCATAAATATTCCACAAGAAACGGATGGCGTTTATACATTGTCAGCTTTTCCACCAAAAGCACAAGGTGAAGCAACTATACATATTGACCAATATTCCGGTGCAGTTCTAGCTGATTATCGTTATGAGCATTACGGTTTAATAGGAAAAATAGTTGCTTGGGGGATTACCTTGCATAAAGGGACTCAATTTGGTTTGATTAACCAAATAATCAGCCTTCTTATTTGTATAGGAATTATGCTTGTTGCATTTAGTGGTTTTTATTTATGGTGGAAGCGAAAGCCGAAAAAAGGATTAGGTGCACCAAAAGCCCCTCCTATAAAGAACATGAAATTCTTTCTTTTTCTGTTAATAGGTCTAGGAATTTTGTTTCCTTTGGTTGGTTTGTCTCTTATTGTTGTTTGGCTAATTGACTGGTTAATTATCAAAAGAATATCTGCAGTAAAGAAGTTTTTGAATGCATAATTCGAAATGTAAAGGGTGGCTTTTGCCGTGAAAAAAAATATATGTATTTCTTTAATCTTCATTTTCAGCCTATTGTTAAGTGCTTGTTCACTTGAAAAGGATGTCACTAATCTATACAAAGAAGAGACACCACTTGAAGCTGAAATAATTATACCAGCATCCTTTTCAGCTAATACACAGGAGACCATGAAGGTTGTTCTTACTCAAGGTGGTAAAAAGGTTGAAAACGCAGATTTTGTTCATTTTGAGATATGGAAACAAGATGGCTCGCTCAAATATAGTATGGAACAAGCTGAGGAAGAGGGAAACGGTACTTATACTTTAAGTAAAAACTTTGATAGTGATGGCCTATACTATATAAAAGTACATGCGAGTAACGATGGTTCAATCATTATGCCTAAAAAACAGTTTATCGTAGGAAAACTGTCTGAAAGTGAATTGAAATTCTTGCAAAAAGGGAGCCAAAAACAAGAAGAAAGTCATGAACATCATCATTAATAAATTTATTTGAAATCCGGCTTTCAATTGAAGACCGGATTTTTTATGGATCGGAGAGAATGCATTTACAGGCAGGGATGTAATACTTCACCTTTGTTTATTGGATTATTCTGTTCGTGCTGCATATACTGGATTGTTCCTTTAAACAAGGGAGCTTCCTCAGAACATAAACCACCTTTAAGGGAGGGCATAGCATTGGTAACTTCACAGGGTACTGCTTCGGTTAGCTTTCCATTCCCATCAGTATGGGGTATCCACTCTTCAATAGCTGGCAGAACGATCATTTGGGGTACACTTGCCATTAACTCTATTAATAGGGTAATTGGTACGATTAATTTTCAGGGTACACCTATTCCGATTAATGGATTTTGGAATGAAAGCACTAAACAAATCTCATTTGATTCACCTTATGCCACATTCTCTGGCAATTTAACCATGATTGATGATAACCAGATTAGGATTCGGCATTTTATTCTACAAGGACGTTTTCTTATGAAACCTCCCTCTCTGCAAGCAGGTGAATCTGGGTCTTGGATTGCCACCACTGATATAGCTTTGAATCAATTTCCTGCTAGCGGTAGCGCCTATACCGAGCAATTACCTCCTGTTGGAGCTTTTTTAACATCGAATATCCTTCATCAGCATCAGAATTTTTTGGGAAGAACAATTTAGGGTAATCCATTCTGTGTGGAAAGGGTGTTTAACATAAGGAATCGTCTCTGTATTTCATAGGGGCGATTCTTTTACTTTTGATACGTCATCTTTTCAAATGTTATAAATAAATTTCCCATCACATTAATACATTTTGATGTAATCCAGATGCCTACATAACTTATTTACACTGCTACATAAAAAATAAGGCATATACTATCATTTTATTAATAATATTTTAAAAGTTAGGAGGGCAAAAAAACAAACCCTTTCCCAAAGGAAAAAGGCCATGCAATGAAGTGAACGGAAGCAAGGAGGCACACCAGTGACTCCAATGATTCAGGTTCGCAATAAGTTGCTCCCTGGCATCTTCGCTAGTGTTCAGCTGAACGCAATGCTTCCCTTGTTGGGGGGTGCCTTCTGAATATGGAAATGTACCATTTTACCTATCTCACTAAGTATATATATATATATGAGGTAGTGATTTTGGTAGATAAATATTGAATCCATTAATTCAAAATGAGTACAGATGGAATATAGATTGACAGCGTTTTCCCTGTACTTCATACTATTGTAGTAACAGAAGTGACAGAATATTTGGTAAATTAGGAGGATGAAACTATGAAACCAGCAGTAATGACAATGGATTTACAATTATTAGCAGATGTACTTAGGGAAAATAATTGTACAAGTTTAATAAACGCAATCGCAGAAAAGGATTTTCAAGTGGCTCAAATGCTTGATGTATTAATATTTGAGGATAAATGGGAGGATGACATATGACTAAGCTCAGAATCCTTTTAACCATTCCAATTTTGCTATATGGAATTTACATATTTGTTGCCATTCAAAACGATAAGAATATTCCACTTTATTTGCATCTTCTATTCGCAATCTACTTGATGTTGTTTGTACATTATGAAGAAAAAACGGAGGTGAAACCATGACAGATTTTTATCTTGGAGAATTTCGATATAACCCTTGCCAGGCTGAGTTCGTTGTAGACCCTAGGTTCTCAACACGTGAGTCAGTGTAATATGATCACCACAATAAGTGGCTTTTTTTGTTCAAAAATCATTAATAAATCCTAAAAAAAGCCCCAACTCCTTAAAGGAATTGAGGCTTTCACCATTTATCATCTCAATTAGATAATACGAGTTGTAACGATGCCTTCGATTTGTTTGATTTTTTCTTCCAAGCCAGGAATGATATCGCCGTTTACTTCACCGTCAATGTCGATGATCGTATATGCATATTCCCCACGGCTTCTGTTAACCATGTCAGCGATGTTCAGATTAAAGCCAGATACAGCCAGTGTGATTTGCCCAACCATGTTCGGAACGTTTTCGTGGAAAGTTGCCACACGACGGTTTCCTGTATAAGGAAGAGAAGTGTTTGGGAAATTCACAGAGTTCTTGATGTTCCCTGTTTCTAAAAAGGTCTTCAACTGACGAGCTGCCATGATGGCACAGTTTTCCTCTGATTCTAGTGTAGAGGCACCAAGATGCGGAATCGGAACGACATTTTTCATTTTCAACACGTTTTCATTCGGGAAGTCAGTAATGAACTTGCCTACTTTTCCGCTTTCAAGTGCAGCTTGCATATCATCTTCATTCACTAGCTCGCCGCGTGAGAAATTCAAGATATGGACGCCCGGCTTCATGATGCTGAATGTTTCTTGGTTAAACATTCCTCTTGTGTCGTCAGTTAATGGAACGTGTACTGTAATATAATCAGATTCTGCAAACAATTCTTCAATCGTCATGGCGCGCTGTACATTGCGGGACAAGTTCCAAGCTGTATCAACAGAGATGAACGGGTCAAACCCAATGACATCCATGTCCAAATCCAGGGCATCATTCGCTACAAGTGCACCGATCGCACCTAAACCGATTACGCCAAGAGTTTTCCCCTTGATTTCTTTACCAACGAATTGTTTCTTTCCTGCTTCAACAAGCTTTGGAATTTGTTCTCCTTCGCCTTCAAGCGTCTTTGTCCAGGCCACACCTGCAAAAAGGTTACGAGATGAAGCCATTAATGACGTCAGCACCATTTCTTTTACAGCGTTTGCGTTAGCACCAGGTGTATTGAAAACGACAATTCCTTGCTCGGTGCATTTGTCGACCGGAATATTATTGACTCCAGCTCCTGCCCTTGCGATTGCTTTTAACTGATCGCCGAATTCCATAGTATGCATGTTAAAGCTGCGAAGAACGATCGCATCAGGGTTTTCACTGTCATTGTCGACCTTAAAATCGCCTTTATTGAATACATTCAGCCCGCTTTCGGCAATATTATTTAACGCTTTGATTGTTTTGACTTTTTCTAAAAGTAATGTGCTCATTTTGTTTGCTCCTCTTTTGACTATGATAGTTTTGAAATTTCAAAATACTGACAAGATTTTTAAGCCCATGAAAATCTGCATACTTTAAACCTTCACTATCTATTAATATACAGAAAGAGGCAAGGGATAAAATCCCTTACCTCTGCCCAGGCGAACGGCTACGACACTATGTGTTCCCTCACGGTTATCCGTGTTTCGCCAGTTGCACATAGTCTTTTTCATTTATTTTATTCTATCAAACTATTCAGCAATCTTCAATATCATTTTCTTTTTTTTTGCAGAAGCCACAACTCACCAGAAATATCGACGAATTCTATTGTTTTATCTCCGAAAATTGGAATATATCGACGAATTCTACAGGTTTATCTCCGAATTGAGAAATATATCGACGAATTCTATAGGTTTATCTCCGAATTGAGAAATATCGACGAATTCTACAGGTTTATCTCCGAAATGAGAAATATATCGACGAATTCTATAGGTTTATCTCCGAATTGAGAAATATCGACGAATTCTACAGGTTTATCTCCGAATTGAGAAATATATCGACGAATTCTACAGGTTTATCTCCGAAATGAGAAATATATCGACGAATTCTACAGGTTTATCTCCGAAATGAGAAATATATCGACGAATTCTACAGGTTTATCTCCGAAAAAATGGAGAGTTTCATTATTATCTAGGACGGTTCAATCTTTTTATTACAACTGTAAATAGTAAAATGACAAAAAACAGGATGAAAATAATTACGAACGGAATCGTCGTTGTAAAAAGGGTGACCCATCCGCTTGTCTCTGTGTCTTCTGGTATAAACTCAATTTTTTCTATATTATGTTCCTTTACGGCGTTATTCATTTTGTCTAGCGAAACTTCACTATCTGGTACAGACGCGATAAAGTATTGATCCTTTTCATACCCTACCAGCTGACCTCTTATTTCATAAACACTATTTTGTGGCTCCACCTTTAAAAATGTCACTTTCCCATCTTCTAAAGTTGTAAAAAATTCATCTTCAGTTAATTTCTCAGTCGGTTCTTTGTCATTATTAATAACCAGCACAATCCCCAAGGTAACCAAGAAGATTAATAAATAAAATACTTTACTACGGAAAATCCGCTTCATCTTATACCTTCTCCCACATTAAACAAACTATAGGCAATAGTATCATATATAGTTAATTATTAACAATTAAGCTATTATGATATTAGTAAAAAATAGGGAGTATAGCAAACTTCAAAAAGGAGGAATCAATATGCTAATAAGAGAGGCAACGGTGGCTGATGCGGAAGGGATAGCAATAGTCCATGTGGATTGCTGGAGAACCACTTATAAAGATATAATGCCGAGTGATTTTTTAGATAATCTGTCTTATGGGCAAAGGAAGGAATTATGGAAAAAGAATATATCCAATGATGAAAATTATGTTTATGTTGCTGAAAATAACGAGGGGAAAATAGTTGGATTCATAAGTGGCGGGAAAAGGGAAAATAATAAAGTTGAGGATTCGGGTGATTTAACTGCGATATATATCCTCGAAAATTTTCAAAGAATGGGGCTAGGTAAGAAACTCATCAAAGAATTATTTTTAAAATACGACGAACTGGGATTTAAGACAATTTTCGTTGAGGTGCTTGAAGATAATAAATCTCGATACTTCTATGAGGCATTTGGTGCTGAATTGCTTAAAACCGAAAAAATCAAAATGGCTGGCGCAGATTTGAATCTATTGGTTTATGAGTGGAAAGACATTAGCCCTGTATTGTTAATGAGCTTCAGATAAGATCACGTACTTAACTCTTCAAAAAAAGACACAGTCCTTCACGAAGGATTGTGTCTTGCATTTAATTTAATTTTGATTAAATCCGCTTTCGTCCATGTAAAATACTTCCCAAGAATGTCCGTCGATATCCAGAAAACTCCAACCGTACATAAAACCATGATCAATGGCTTCATTGAAAGGCTTTCCGCCAACATCCAGTGCCCTATTCACGATTTCATCGACTTCTTCCTTACTTTTAACGGACAGGGCGACGATGGCTTCCGTACTCGCTGCAGAATCCGGGATTTCTTTCTTAGTAAACGTTTTAAAGTAATCTTCCACCAATAACATGACATATATGGACTCGCTGATAACCATGCATGTTGCATTTTCATTGGTCATTTGCTCGTTAAACTCAAATCCGACCTTTGTGAAAAATTCTACTGAGGCATCCAAATCTTTAACAGGCAAGTTTACAAAAATCTTTTCTGCTTGAACTCCCATCCAATTCACCCTCGCTTGATTTATTTGTTCACACACCTACTATTCGCTGCATTTTTCGATTATCCTGCTTGCAGCATACATTGCACTCACTTTAAGCAGATACAACCTCCATAATTCACCTGCCTAAAAGTTTATCTCAAATATTAAACAGGATGATTCAATTATAAAACGTCCTGGGAGTTTACCTTAAAAATTTTCAAGGAGTATTTGCCACTTCCCTTGTTGCTTCAACAGACTGCCGCCCATTTGCAATACCAAATGGTTTCAAAACTAAAACACACCTTGTCTTTTTTGAAATAAAAACTATATAGTTCCATGTTTTACTAAAATTAAATAATTTCAAGGAGGTAAGCATATGAAAAATAGCATCCAAACATGAAGTATCCGGAACATTTCTCTTTACTTGTTTTGTTTTTGATTCCAGTTATTTTACCAGGATTCAGCCCAATCATTTCGTCCTCCGATAGCTAACCAACCGCTCGAAGCATCACCTATTATGAAAGTAAGAGCAATCCTCGTTTTGCAAATGCAGCACAGGTCAAATACAGATGGGAAACGACAACATTACCGTATGGGATAGGTGGTTCATAGATGGTTACCATTCAAACATATATATCAAAAAATAGTTATGATGCCATTGTTAATAAACATTTATTAGCTAACGGAGATTTTATCCCAATCCATCACTCAAGTGCTAAACAACTGGGAAATCAGCAGTTATTTACTTCAAAAGGAACTTCCTTATACGGCACGGTCATTATATCTTATCAAGGTCAATTTCTCTCGAGCTTTTATGATTGGGATGATGTTGATGGTATTTGGCTTTCCATTTTACAGGCAATGTATGATTGTTTAAATACCGGTATTGGCAACTTTGGCTTTTCTGAACGCTCTATGGATTGGCAAATGAAAAGGCTAATGGAACAAAATCCTGCCATATCATTTACATGGTACCATGGTTTCGCTAGCAAGGAATGGAATGATATTCCTAAGAAATCCACACTACGATTCCCTGAAAATGTATTATTGAATAGTTTAATAGAAAAGGGAACTAAGTACTTAAAATTTAGAAATGCTCTTTATGATAACGGTCCAAGCCAAAATATTAACCAGTTAATTAACGATCTTAAAACTTTTAGTAGTGATTTAGGGCATGTGCAATTGGAATAGCCAATGTGCTAAGTGAAGCTGTCTTGCAGCTGTAGTAAAAACAGTCCTTGCCAACATACGCCAGCAAGGACTGTTTTTCTTGTTTAGAAGACTCTATTTCACTAAAAGGCACCTGACCACCTTTTGTGTTACTTCAAATAAACACTCATAATCTCCGTTTCGTTAATATTCGCTTGGGTACTATTTGTTTTTTCCAGTTTTTCAACTAGCTCGCCATTCGTGACAACAATCGGAGTTACGATGCTTGGAGCTTTGGATTTTAGAAAATCGATATCAAATGTTACAAGCTTGTCTCCTGCTTTTACATTTTGCCCTTCTGCGACATGGACTTCAAATCCCTCACCTTTAAGGTTAACTGTTTCCAGTCCAATATGAATCAACAATTCAATGCCATGCTTTGTACGGAGGCCTAGTGCATGTTTAGTATGAAAAACCTGGATTACTTCTGCATCGATTGGAGATACGACCAACCCCTCCTCAGGAAGTATCGCTATTCCATCCCCCATCATTTTACCGGAAAACACCGGATCCGGAACATCTTCAATATTTATTACTTGTCCATTAATAGGAGCAAGCAGCTGTTCCACACTTTCTTTTTTACTGAATAATTTTTTGAACATACTATTTCCACCCTTCTCTATCGTCTTGAATCTCACAATCAAATGTTAAATATTTAGTGAATTCCGATAATTGTTTCTGTTATTTTTTCTTTTTCAATTTCCCTTCTGCTTTCTTCTTTTTGTTCTCTTCCACTCTAAATATAACCATCTCGGTTATTAATTCATAAGGAATTGACTTGTTTAGCGGAAACTGAACGGCCCCTTTTGAACATTTATATTCAGATAATGCAGCTTCAAAAGCAGTGATCGCGCTTGGAGTTGGATAGAAACCTATATGTTTTTTATAGGCAGCGAAATGTACCAGATTTCCATATAAAACAAAGGTAGGCATTTGATAGCTTATCTTTTCTTCTGCCTCCGGCGCTGCATCCTTTATGACTTTTCTTAAAGTTTTTAATATCTCCTGAACTTCTTCGGGAAATTGTATAATGTATTCATCAATTGAATGAAAAGTATTGGTTCCTTCCATGATTTCTCCTTTCATAAAACCAGCTACAATACCTTTATTATAACATTTTTCCTCTCCACCAACCCGAGCACCCGTTAGTGGATTGTATCCCATTTGTATTTTTTCGCTAACCTATATAAAGAGAGTCATTTTTTTAAGAACTCTTCCATTCTATTTATTACACCTTCTAGCATGGTAATCGACCTTGAAGTATTCAATGGTTCAATATCCAAAGAATGATTAGCATGTGGGATTTTATCCATGCTTATGTTCGATTTATTTTCAATCCTTTCAATTTTACCTGGAATATAATGATGATCTTTTTCTCCTATAACTATATGTGCTGAATGGTTGCTGCTCAATAACCCTTCAAAAATCGAATCGAACTTCAATAGTGGCGTGAGCAAAATCATTTTGGCATTCATAAACCGCTCATTTTTCATCATTCCGTTGATGATAGGTATTGTACCAAGTGATTTGCCTAAAAACACTGTTCCTTGATATTCATGATTTTGAAGTACTTCCGTAATGACGGGACTAATATCATTAACGATCACTTTTGTGATATCTACCAATGGATGCTTGAAAATATCCTGGTCGTAAGCGTAATGAATATGCACGACATCATACTGATTTTGAAGCATCATCATTGTTGAATAATAGAATAACGGCTTCTCATACGTGTACCCCGCACCTGAAAACATAAAACAAACGGCTGGACTTCCGTTTTCAATATGTGTGTATGTAATTTCCTTTTCATTACCATTAATTTTTCTTTGGTTAACCTTCAAGATAGATTCCTCCCATTCTATCGTTTGCTCTATATATTCATTAGCTACCTGCTGCATTCCTCCTTGATTGATACTATCTAGATAGAATCCAAGAATTAGGTTTCGTTTTTTATCGGGAATAGGTATACTTTAGCTGTCAACCTATTTTATGGAAATTACTTCTGATGATCGATCAATCCAGCCTTAAAGGAGAGTGTGTAATGAAAATTAAAACTTTATGTTTCATCCTTGTCCTGCTAGTCACTGGTTCCATGGGCACAATTCATGCAAGCGCAAACGATCAAAAGGTGAAAGAACTGGATATCGGGGAGTCTTTCGATGGTGCGGAAGGCACGATGGTTCTCCAAAACTTAAAAAATGATAAAGTATTTATTTATAACAAACAGAGAAGTAAAGTACGCTACACTCCAGAATCGACATTCAAAGTCGCGAATGCATTAATCGGCTTACAGACAAAAGCGGTGAGCGATGAATATGAAGTGAAGCGCTGGGATGGCGTAATAAGGGAATTTGAAGATTGGAACAGAGATCATACGTTGGCTTCAGCCATGAGGCATTCCGTGATCTGGTATTATCAAGCAATGGCCCGCGATATCGGGGCGGAAAACATGCAGAAATATGTGAACCTGATCAATTACGGCAATCGTGATATCTCCGGTGGGATCGATCAGTTCTGGCTCGACAGCAGCATAAAGATTTCTGCCCGGGAACAAGTCCAATTCATCGAAAACCTTGTAGAGGAAAAACTGCCTATCGATAAGCAACATATGAGAACCGTTAAGAGAATCATGATCAATGAAGAAGCAGACTCATATGTCCTCCATGGAAAAACCGGTACACGCCTTTCTGATATGGGATTGGGCTGGTATGTGGGTTACATCGAAACGGACAAAGGCAAATGGGCCTTCGCAACGAACCTGGACGGCAGCGGAAGCAAAGCCAAAACGATTACGCTTGATGCGCTGAAAGAGTTGGATATCATAAAAGAATAATAGTTCACGCATGCTCAAAATTCTTGGGCATGCGTTTTGCTTTGTCTTAAAGATATCTGATAAACCATTGGTAATAGGCAGACTTTATAATCAAAGAAAAAGGGGTTCTATCTAAATTTTAAAACAAAGTTGATTGGAACGGAAGGTACGAGACTCCTGCGGGACAAGCGAGTCCAAGGGAGACCCCTCAGTTGCAAAGAGCGACGAGGAGGCTCCCGGACCGCCCGCGGAAAGCGAGTGCCTGGAGTGGAAATTAACATACGGAGTCATGTTAAACCTATCTCCCGTTTTCTTTTTTGTTTTAATAACGCAGGCTTTTGGACTTGCTGAGAGAGTGCGGTACATTCAGCAAAAGAAAACTGTTTACATCCTTTACAACGGTTCTCATCCAGTATGGATAAAGCTTTATTAATGGCATCACCCGTACTGGAAAAGAATTGTTCCTCACCTACCAGTTTAATGAATCCAGTTTTTTTCAGCATTTCTTTTGGTTCCTGTTGAATCCCGGAAATCAACACTTGTAGATTATGAAACTTGAATTGCTTCACGATTTCGGTGAGAAGCGCTTCTCCCGATGTATCGATAAATGGCACATTGCTCATTCTTAATAGGAGGACTTTAGGTTTCGAAAGCATTATTTCTTCGATTTCTTCTTGCAGCCTTTCGATCGAACCAAAGAATAATGGTCCTTCTATCGTATATATGTTTATCTGCGGACAGCTTGAACCTTGTTGCACCATTTCTGGTTTAACTAGTTTATCAGCTGGATCTGGTAATACCTTGGATAATTTCAATGTACCGCTCATCAGTTTAACGAAAGATAGAATCGCTAATAGTAATCCGATCCCGACGCCTGTTGTCAGGTCAATCAATACGGTTAACACGAAGGTAACGATCAATACGATCGAGTCCATGGTTTTTGCTTTTAAGATATGCGAAAATTCCTTTCGTTCGCTCATGTTCCATGCGACAAACATAAGAATGGGGGCCATGCTGGCCAATGGAATCGCCGAAGCATATGGAGCCAGGCTGACCAACACGAGCAATACCACCAGCCCATGAATCACACCTGATATAGGGGAAACTGCACCGTTTTTAATATTCGTTGCTGTACGCGCGATGGCACCTGTAGCTGGAATGCCTCCAAATAAAGGCGTAATCATATTGGTCAATCCTTGCCCCATCAGCTCTTTATTGCTGTTATGCTTACTGTTGGTCATGCCGTCTGCCACTACAGCTGATAATAGTGATTCAATTCCTCCAAGCATGGCAATGACCAAAGCAGCCGGAAGAAGTTCAATCACTAGGCCGCCAGTGATTAGGGGAAACTGAAATTGGGGCAATGCGTTAGGAATGGCGCCATAGGCCGAGCCAATTGTCGCTACCTGACCTGGAAAGAATAAGCTGGCTGCTAGAGTTGATACAAGCAAGCCCAGCAATGCTCCAGGTATTTTCGGTACATATTTTGGAGTCAGTATGACGAGAGTTAAACTTATGATAGCGACCAGTACACTATAGAAATTCACTGTATTGAAGTTCAATAAGATTTCTTTCATATTTAAAAGAAAGGCTTCTTCTTTTTTTAAGTTACTGAGCCCAAAGAAATTGGCAATCTGCCCAGAGAAGATAATCACGGCAATACCAGCAGTAAAGCCGATGGTAACTGGACGTGGTATAAACTTGATGAATCTTCCCAGTTTGAATATACCCATAAGAAAAATCATGATGCCTGCCAAGAAACCGGCGATTAACAGTTTTTCATATCCGTACTGCATGACCACACCGAACAAGACCGGGACAAAGGCTCCAGTCGGGCCTGCAATTTGATATTTGGATCCTCCAAAAAGGGAGACCATGATTCCGGCAATAATGGATGTGTACAGTCCGTATTCCGGTCTTACTCCAGAAGCAATGGCAAAAGCCATCGCCAAAGGAATCGCTACAATCCCAACTACCACCCCGGCAACCAGGTCTTTCTGAAAATGGCCTAAGTTGTATCCTTCAAGCCTGCTAGATCCCATCATTTTATCGCTCCTTCTTTTATTGAATATGTATTTTGTCCTTGCTGATAACGTTGCTATATCCATCTATGATTCGATCCAATTTACCCGTTTCGGGATGGATGACCATACCGTGAACGGCAATGGATTCCGGTAATAATGGATGATTTTCGATCAAGCGGACACTATTCGTTACACTCTCCTCTACGCATTGAAAACCTGACAGCCACTTTGATAAATCAATACCAGAGTTTGTAAGGACATCAATATGCTCCTGACTGACTTTCTTCTGCTTTGCGGCATCAAGAAGTGAAGAGGATCGAAGCCCCACCATACCGCATCCGTGATGTCCGATCACACATACTTCCTCCACTTTCAGCTCATAAATAGCGACAAGGATACTGCGCATAATGCTGCCAAAAGGATGGGAAACAATAGCTCCAGCGTTCTTAATGATTTTCGCATCTCCATTCCTTAAACCCATCGCCTTTGGAAGCAATTCCAACAGACGGGTATCCATGCATGTTATGATGACGATCTTTTTATCTGGATACTTTGTCGTTTGAAACTCTTTATATTTGTTTTGGTCAACAAACGTTTTGTTGTAATCCAGAATGCTAGAAATAACTGACATTACTTATTCTCCTTTCTCGTTGAAATATGTTGGAAATGTTCTATGTACAATAATCCAGATGCCTTTCATCCAACCAATTTATTTGGCTCTGTTTTATCATTTGGTGCTTTATTTCATGTTAGAGATATTAAATTAGAGTTAAATGATAGAAGGATTAGAAATTAGTGAGAATTATTACATTTTCTTCTCTTTTCTTTTGCATTTTTCTTACTCACCTAAGCCAAAAAGGGTGATGCCCATTAATAGGCATCACCCTTTCTTTATGATTTGTTCCATTGCGTCTTGATTAATAAACCCTTTAATTAGTTTTCAGGGCCATCATTATCATTCTCTTCATCATCTTCCCATGTGATTGTTTTTACTTCTTTTGTGTAGCCGTCCACTTGGACGACCGCGTCTCGATCATCCTCTAATTCAACTTCGATCAAATAATAAGGTGTCTGATCTGGGGGCTGATAAAATTCTGTATCGTCACCTGTTCCTTTTACATGTTTTTCCGCAATCGCAATTGCTTCCTTTTCTGTAATGATACTATCTGCCACCATTGTCGAGTCAATAATAGCTCCAGTATATGGGTCGAGTATTAATGTGATTTTTTCGTCATTCTTATTTACCACTGCTTTATAAAAGGAATTGTCTTTCTCCTGCACAAAATCAATTTGTTCCAGATCACCTTGCGAGGAAATACGGGCCTTTATTTCTTTTTGGGTAAGTTGCTTTTGGGGTATGCTTTCCGTCGTTTCTTCAGCTGAATGAACTATGGTTTCTTTTTTTAGTGAACGAACTTCACCGCTTTTCGCATCCATCCTAATTTGATACACTCCGGTTTCAAGCTGCATTTCAATCTGATATTCTTCACCTTCACTTTTCGTTGTCTTTATAATGGTTCCAGGATATTTATCCTTTGCCGTCTGGTTCACTTCTTCTTTCGTCAAGCTTTCCGCGGATAATGATGGAGCCCACCATTGAAATCCGACGAATAATAGCAGCCCAAAAACGAGAGTTGATCCAGCTGTTATCAGCATTTTTCTACTCTTCATCGTAACCCCCATCCAACGTCATTCTAACTTTATTAATCTTGATAAAATGAGACTATATAAGAATTCACTATTTAAGAGACTTAATTAAATAAAAGAGTGACGATCGTTCCCCTGCCTTCGAGACTATCCATTTCAATCCGTACATCAATTGCATCAGCAATTTCCTTTGCCATGGAAAGCCCCAATCCTGATCCGCCTTGCTTTCGGCTTCTCGCTTTATCTACACGATAAAAGCGATCGAACACTTTTGGCAATTCAGCCTTTGGAATTCCATCCCCTCTGTCTTCGATGCGGATATATGCTTCATCACTTGTTTGTCCTATGTAGACTGCGATATGCTCGTCACTATACTTTCTTGCATTGTCTAAAAAAATGAACAAAAGCTGTTTTAACTTTTGAATGTCCGTTACTGCTTCAATTGCATCGCCACTATAAATCTCCACCGTTCGATTGTACGCATTTTTATACACTTTCGCTAACTCTGCAATGATGTCGTTCAGAATGATGGTTTCCTTCTCTATATTCCATTTTTCCTGATGCTTTGCTAGCAGGAGCATTTCCTCTGTCATCTCTCTCATTCTTATGGCTTCAGAATGGATGGCCTCTATTGATTCAGCAAACAAATCAGGACGCTCCAACCCTTTTCTCTTCAAAAGACTTGCATAGCTTTCGATGACTGTTAGCGGTGTTTTTAATTCATGTGAAGCATTCGATACGAATTGCTCCTGTTTTTCGAAGTTAGCTTGCAGCAAATCGATCATGTGATTAAAGGTTTTCCCCATTTCCACAAGTTCATCTTTTGATTTTTCCTCTAGGCTAAGTCGCTTAAATTGGCCGCTTGTTTGAATCTCCTTCATCGTATCAATCATCGATCGAATCGGACGGGCGATGAAGTTACTAAGAATGGTGCTTGATATCAGAACAGGTATCATGGCAATGACCGTTACAGCGATTAATACGATGCGCAGAACAGCGAGCATTTCCTCAGTAGCTGTAATGCTTTTGGTGATTTGTAGATTAACTACACTTCCATCGCCCCAAACGATCGGGTTTGAAACGAATACATACTTTTTCTGATGATAAGTGATGATCGCGCTCTTCTCACCCGGATAAAAGCTACTATCCCGATTGCTTAATTGTTTTTCAGAATTGGATGTAACGACTGTTCCTTTTCGTTGACCTTCGTTTACAATACCGATCATGCCATCTATAGGCAGATAGGCCCGAAGTAAATCATTTGGTGAAATATCATTAACATTTTTACTAACATCAAAGGAAATTTTCTTTGTCTCCGCTTTCGCACGATTAAGTTCATTCACCATCATCAGATTACTGAATACAAAATAAATGGAAACATTCATTAAAAGGAGCAGGAAAATGAATAACACCGCTGTATATAAATTTATTTTCTTCCGAAGTCTCATTTTGCATCCTTCATGACGTAACCAACGCCTCTTACAGTATGGATAAGCGGCGTATCAAAGCCAAATTCGAGCTTTTTGCGAACATATCGGATATACACATCCACAACGTTTGTTTCTCCATAGAAATCATACCCCCAAACCGCTTCCAGAATTTGATCCCGGTTTAGCACTTGACGCTTATTCTTCAGTAAATAAAGAAGTAAATCATACTCTTTCGGCGTTAGGGCAATTTGACTTTCACCTCTAATGACTTCGCGTGTTTTGACATTCACCTTTAAATCAGCGGTATTGAGCCATCCATCGTCCTCATCTTCTATTGAAGGTACAGCAGTCCGCATTCTTAAAACCGCACGAATTCGGGCTAGCAATTCCTCAATTTGGAAAGGTTTAGTAATGTAGTCATTCGCACCGAGATCAAGACCGGAAACTTTATCTTCAACCGAGCCTTTTGCAGTTAACAGGATGACTGGAGTGGAATTGTTTTTCATACGAATTTTCCGAAGCAGTTCGATCCCGCTTATGCCTGGAAGCATCACATCCAATAAGATCAAATCCCATTTTCCTGATCGATACGCTTTAAGGGCTTCATTTCCGTCCATTGCCTTTCCGATTTGGTAGCCTTCGATTTCAAGCTCCAATTCAAGCAGTCTTAAGATTTTTTCTTCGTCTTCCACGATTAGTATTGATTCTTCACTCATTTGTAAGGCCTCCTCTGCGGGGGTTGTTTGTGTGGGACTGTCCCTATTTATGTATTCTGTCAAACAAAGATACTACAGTTAGAATACTAATAAAATAGGGTATTATAACGGGTTAATAGGGCCTAATACCAGAGGCTATCGTGAGTACATGGAAACGATTTTTTTTCGGAATGGTTCCCATCCATACGAACATGCTGAAATAGCATCACTTGAATAGAAAACTGCGAATTTACGACGTTATTAAAATCCAAATATAAAAAAGCCCAATTTCCCGGTGTTACAGGCGGGAAATTGGGCTTTGGTTACTACGTGAAAGCGAATGGTCTTTATTTATGATTTAAATGTAATGAATTATATTATTTCGATATACCCTTCTGTTCCATGCACGCGAATTCGTTGCCCGTCTCTTATTATCTTGGTGGCATTTTCCACCCCGACAACCGCCGGTAAGCCATATTCACGTGCGATAACTGCTCCATGGGTCATCAGTCCACCAACCTCGGCAACTAAACCTTTTATGGAAACAAACAATGGTGTCCAGCTAGGGTCGGTAAAGGGGGTGACCAATATATCTCCCTCTTCTAGATCAGCATCTTCCATGCTTAAGATGACACGCGCACGTCCCTCAATAACTCCGGAAGAAACAGGTAGACCTACAATAGCTTCGGCTGGGAGATTTTCTCGTTTATACTCACCTACAATGATTTCACCATCAGACGTGATAACACGTGGAGGAGTTAGTTTTTCATATAATTTGTACTCGTCTTTTCGTTTGCTGATGATCTGGTAATCCAATTTATTTGTGCGGACGACTTCGTGAAGTTCTTCAAAAGTGAGATAGTATATATCTTCTTTTTCACGAATGACTTTGGCTTGCACGAGCTGTTCGGCTTCTTTCATCAAAGCCTGCTTATAAACGAAGTAACGATTAACCATGCCGTATTTTGGATATTCCCGATAACCGATGAAATTCCGGATTAGGCTTATCATTCGTTTTGTTTCTTTGGCTTTTTGTTCACCATCCGGTAATTGCTTCAATCGATCTAATAACTCTTGTTCTTTTTTCAAAGCTTGCTGTCGCCCTTGCTCAAATTTCCGATCGCTGGCATTAGGCTCAAAGTTTTTGATATTACTGAGAATCATAGGGATGAGTGTAGTTGGTTTTTCGCTCCAACGAGTTTTAGTAATATCGATTTCTCCGGTACATCGCATTCCGTATTTGCGGAGATAATCATGGAAAGCGTCTTGGGTTTCCTGTCCACCATCAAACTTAACCAGTTCATCCAAAAAGTTATCATCATTTACATGTTGTAAATAATCAATTACTTCTGGATAAGGACGAATCACATCTGCGAGCTCCAATAGCGCCAGACCCATTTCCGAAGTAATATTGTTTGGTACAGATTGAGAAAGGGTGTCGGCTGCGTTTTTTTCACCTAACCACTCGTTCATATTTTCATTGATCCATGATGAGGCATCTATAGCAGCCATAAACACAGCTGAACTTTGTGGGTCAAATAAAATCTTCTTTAATATATGGATATCTTCCAGAATAAAATCAAATAAATCCGATCCTAATTTCGTTTGGATGTTTTGTTTTAACTCTTCTATCGATGTTTGACTACTCTTAATCAAATCAGAAACGATGGTCGGGTCGTTTTCGATTTGTGCCCTAGAATCCGCAGAAGACACACTTTTATTGCTTTTACCGGAACTCTGTTCTTGCTTATCATTTGGTAAAGATTTTATGAAATCTCCTCGCTCTATTATGGTAATGAGTGCGTCTTTCATGAGCGGATCGTGTTGTCCCATGGCATCTAATAACATTTTTCTGCTGTCAGGTGAAGCCAGCCTATGTGTAACATCAACAAACAACCTTCCACCAGCTTTAAACCTGGGTCCAAATGATGTTAACTGGAATATCGACATTCCCAATGGTTTTATGGGGTCAGTCATCATTTGTTGATGACCAACAGATACATAAACGTGATTTTCTTTATCATTTGCTTCAGGGATGGGGTATAAAGTAGTGATCGGCCGACTCTGGACAATATAAAATGTATCATCAGCCAAACACCATTCGATATCTTGTGGGCAACCAAAATAAGCTTCGATCTGTCTTCCTGTACGTGCTAGTTGTAAAATTTGTTGTTCAGTAAGTGTTTGAGTCTTTTGCTGATCGGGATCGATCTGCTGGGTCTCTGTTCCGCCTTCTTTTAGTCCATAGATAGCCAATTTTTTGGTTGCTATCATCTTATCAACGATTTCCTCTTCCTTTACTTTATAACAATCGGGAGATACCAAGCCAGAGACCAGTGCTTCTCCAAGTCCAAAACTGGCATCGATCGATAGCAGCTTTCGGTTAGAAGTAATCGGATCAGCTGTAAATAAAATCCCTGAAGCCTGTGGGAAAACCATCCTTTGAACGATAACGGATAAATAAACTTGTCTGTGGTCAAATCCATTTTGCATACGGTAGATTACCGCGCGATCCGTAAACAGGGAAGCCCAGCATTTGCTGATATACTGTAAGATTGCTGCTTTACCGATGATGTTTAAATAAGTATCTTGTTGACCAGCAAAAGAGGCATGTGGCAAATCCTCAGCAGTCGCACTAGAACGCACTGCATAAGCATGTTCATCGCCAAACCGGGAGAGATAGTGAGCAACTGCTTTCACAACATCGGAAGGAATTTCTACTTCCATAATGATTTGTCGAATCTTCCTGCTGATTTCACCAATTTGATCTCGATCCTCTACTTTTAGCAGAGATAGTTGATCCACCAATGCGTAGAAGGCTTCGTTTTGTTCGAGGGCTTTTTGATAACCTTCTGTCGTAACACAAAATCCTTCTGGCACTTGTATTCCATGAATCTTCGATAGTTCCCCTAAATTCGACCCTTTTCCTCCGGCGAGCAAAAGTTGCGTTTTATCGATCTCCCGAAACTCTAGTACATATGGTTTCATTTCTTTCCCTCCCATTTATCGCTCAATACCAAGACGAATTCTATGACAAAAATTGTTCATCTGATCAACCAATTGCGTTCGCTCGTTCTTGCTCCTGGCGAAGTTCCATGTTCATCAAACACTCCTTTAAAAATTAGGGGTTGACTGAAAAGGATTTTATGAAGTATAATTATAATAGGGATGATTTATATAAAAATCACTTAACAGTGTATAACTATATAAATTTACCACAGTTTTTCTTTTTTATCAATGATTAAAGGAAGAAAAATTCCACAAGACAATTGACTACAAAAAATGCAATCGTCATGAAAATGCAATTTAAAATGATAATGAATTCCAATATTAAAAAGCCCAATTTCTATATTAAGAAATCGGGCTTTTTTCGTTACCCCATTAAAGTGCCCTTTAATAAGAACAATGAGAACACTGCTATTAACAGTGTTCTCATTGTTTTTTTGTTCTTCATCGATCTATATCAGTTTTCAGAAATATTCGAGAGGTAATCAGCGAGTTGAACGAAGGTTCCTGAAAAGCCCGCCTGTACCATTTCCTGCGACTCCTCGTAAGTTTTCATTTCCTCCTCAGTCGGTGATACAGGTGTCCCAATCATCGTAAGTACTGCTTTACCTTCATGCTCGGTGAATGTAAAAGTATTGAGAATTTCCAATGGCCAGCTGTCGTTAAAAGGAGCACGTACGATGTTACCCTTTTCATCAGAAAAGAAAGAGGTGTAAACAAGTTTCTCTGGAGCATTTACTTCTTGATAAACGAATTTGACCCACATTACATTACCGTCAGGAGATGCCTGGCTGTAATGTAAGACACCATCCTCACGAAGCTCAAACTTGGAAATATTAAAAGCCCATCCTTTTGGGCCCCACCAGTTCTGCAGATGTTCTGATTCGGTAAATGCCTTAAATACAAGCTCACGAGTAGCGTTGAAACTTCGGGTAATTTCAGTTTTTGTAAACATTTTATTCCTCCGATTATTGTGTTTTATTTTGTAGCTCCTTCAGATAAAGTTCCAAGCTGTCGAGTTTTTCTTCCCATATTTCACGATACCGTTCCAACCAAATGTTTAATGCCTTAATGGGTTCTGAACGAAGCTTATAAATTCGACGACCAAGAGCACTTAATAATGTAGTATTCATCTTTACACCACGTTTTATTAGAATTATATTCCTTCACGTGGAGAATAAAAAAATGATATTTTTGTACATAATGATACATGTTTAAGTTTTTAATAAAAAAAGAATGATATAGAAGTTTTTACTTGAAAACAGAACTTATGTTCGTATATACTGATAAGAAGACAATCTTGGTAGCAGTTATCACTAAGGAATCCAATCTTAATTCAAAGGAGAATGAAAATGATTAAACCGTATTTAATGTTTAATAGAGAATGCGAAGAGGCTTTCAAACTTTATATTGAGGCTTTTGGCGGGGAACTTATTGCGATGCAAAAATATAGTGAGCTCCCTTCAAGTCCAGACTTTCCTGTTGAAGAGAGTGATAAAGAACTTGTTCTACACTCACAAATAAGAATAACAGAAGATGGATTTATTATGGGTTCTGATTCAAAACGCGAATTGAATGATAGTGACAAAGTGGTTGTAAGTGTGGAGCTTAACTCGGAGGAAAAAGCCAGAAAGGCATGGAACATTTTAAAAGAAGATGGATCTATACATATGGATCTTCATGAAACATTCTTTGCGAAACTTCACGGTTCGTTGAAGGATAAATTCGGTATTTCATGGATGTTTACTGTCAATTAAAACGATACTTGAATCCAAGGCCAAAAGACGACCGGTTATTTGACTGGTTGTTTTTTATTATTCGATTTAAAAAGTTCCTCAACAATCTGGCCCAATTGTTGAACAATCTGTCTTTAGCTCCATAAAAAAAGAGCTGCAGATGCAACTCCTTTATTGAAGTAAGGCCTGTTAATTCGCTAATACAAAAAAAATAGTGTGAACCATACAAACGCAATACCCAAATCTAATAACAGCCAACTCTTATTTTCTTTTTTTAAGAGTCTTTCGAATGCGTCTATTATTGAACCAGTTCCTAATAAGATTAATAAATATTTTATGAAATTAAAATTAAACTCATTTATTAACCCTAATATTAAATTCAAGCCCATTAATATTATCATTAAATATCTAATCAGAGTAAATGGTCTTGTACTCTCACTTTTTTCAAAAAACAATCCCATTACATCTTTCAACTTATTTGACATTAAATTTCCCCTATAAAACTACAATCTAAATTTAATAAACTATACCATAAGCAAACTGGTCTTCTTCAACATAGCTGACCTTTTGGTGCATAAGAAAAGGAGCTGCAGATCAGCTCCTTGTAATGAAGTAAAGCACCCGTTAATTGGATTACAATTGGCAGCTGCAGCTTGGGATAAAAATATTGTTCTATTTGATGCTGCCGTTTATGGAACTATTCCCGTATATTCCTCATTGATAAAAGAAGGGATAGCAGAACTTAATCCAATAGTTGAATTTTAATCCTTTTTTTCGTGGGACCTTTTTGTTGAATTTTCATAATGGAAAAGTCTTTAATTTCATTTGTGTTGTTGACGTGGGTTCCGCCACATGCTTGCTCATCAATATCATTTATTTGAACGATTCGAATTTCGTTAAGAGAAGCTGGAATTAAATTAATGACAGTTTTAATAACCCCTCCTTTTGCTCTGCCTCAGTCCTGCTAATTGTTTTCGTGTAAACATTATGGGGGTGTGCCAGTACCTTCTTTATCGATTGTTCTAATAGTTCAAATGGTATTTCTCCCATTATTTCAGGAGAAAAAGACAGCTCTAATCTCGCATGTTCTTTTTCAATTTGACTGCTTGTAGCTAAAGCATTGTAATGTTGATATAAATAACCTGAAATGACATGCAATAATGTGTGATACTGCATATTCTGAAACCGCCAAGACCAGTCAATCTCCATTTCTACCGTTTGATTAATATCCTGTAATGGGCGTTCTAGTTCATGAATGATTTCACCATCTATTTTTTTTACTGTTAATATATTATAAGTTTCATCACCTTGTTTAATAACCCCTCGGTCACAAGGCTGCCCACCGCCACCTGGATAAAAAATGGTTTGCTCGAACACGACAAACCGGTCTTGTATCGAAACAATATTTGCCGAACATTCTTTTAGATAACTATTGTCTGAATATAACTCTTTCGTGGCCATTTTTTTCTCCTTTTGTTGCCTTGATATCCTCTACCAGCATTTCAACATGTTCTTTTTTCGTAGCCCAACTGGTACAAAATCTCACAGCACTGTGTGTAGCATCGACCTTTTCCCAGAAGGAGAATGAATACTTTTTGCCTAATTCCAAAATTACATCTTCAGGCAAAATGGGAAACTGCTGATTTGATGTGGAATCATATCGTAATGAAAATCCATTTTCAACAAATGCTTCTCGAATCATCATTGACATTTCCACGGCATGATTAGAAATTTCATAGTATAAGCCATCTTCAAATAAGGTTTCAAACTGGATCCCCAATAGTCTCCCTTTAGCCAGTAATCCTCCCTTTTGCTTGATAAAATACCGGAAATCCTTTTTCAAGGCATCATTCATGATGACTGCCGCTTCACCAAACATTGCACCAACTTTCGTTCCCCCTATATAGAACACATCACATAGCCTTGCAACATCTGCCAAGGATAAATCGCTGTCTTTTGAAGCCAAACCATACCCTAATCTAGCTCCATCCAATACCAATGGCAAACCACATTCCCGGCAAACTTTACTTAATGCTTCCAATTCGGCTTTACTATAAGTCGTTCCATTTTCCGTAGGGTTAGAAATGTAAACCAAGCCTGGCTGTACCATATGCTCATGAGTAACATCATTCCAGTGAGCATCATATAATTCTTTCACCTGTTCAGCTTGAATTTTTCCATCATCACTCGGCAAAGTAAGTATTTTATGACCAGTGGCTTCAATTGCTCCTGTTTCATGTACCGCGATATGCCCGGTAATTGCAGCAACTGCACCTTGGTGTGGCCGCAAAATTGAAGCGATGATAGTTGTATTCGTTTGTGTTCCCCCTACTAAAAAGTGTATATCTGCATTCGCCGCATCACACTCTTTTCGAATGTAAGCTCTCGCCTTTTCACAGTGTTCATCCACTCCATATCCGGGTGTTTGTTCTTCATTGGTTTCTATTAATCGTTTCAGAATTCGCTCATGAGCACCTTCTGTATAATCATTTTCAAAACGTATCATCCTATATTCTCCCCAAACTATCTAATTTTTTCTGAATGAACATCATAGAAGCATGGATTTCTTTTATTTCATTTTGTGATAATCCTTGGAATAATCTCACTATTTGTTCATCAGATCTTTCATTAAGCTGGTTAAAAAGAGTCATCCCTTCAGGGGTCAACCGAATCAGACTAGTTCTGTTATCCAAGGTCGAGTTTTCCTTCATGACCAGTCCATCTTTACTCAGCTTGTTAATTATTCTGCTCATATAGCTGCGGTCGATTTCCAGCTTATCAACTAAATTGTTTGCTATACACTGCTCCATCAAACCGATTTCTAAAATTACCCTTGCCTCAGTGAAAGAATATCCGGTATCCAAAATATGCTTATCCAATACACCTAGTATATTCGTATAAAATCTATTGAATTGCCGTATATCAGCCATGGTATTTTTACTTATATTCATTCTTGACTTCCTTTTTTAGTGGACTTTATCCACTAATACATTATTGTAATTAGTGGACATTGTCAACTTTTTTCGTAAATCTCTAAGAATCAATCGATACCACTAGTTTAACCAATTTCAAAAAATTCACTTTTAGCTTGAAACTGATTTAGTTTTTTTAGGGTGATTTTTTCTTCTCGAGGAAGTTACAATATTTCAATTAGAAATGATTATAAAATTCCTCACTTAAACTAACCTCCCTCTATTGTTGAAAAAGGTAATCCTTGATTCATAACTTTATTCTATAAAATTAGAGATTATCGAACACGGGATGAGTTAAGGTGCATAATATAGGATAGTGATATTTAACTATATTTTGAAAGGATGTAATATTGTGTATCCTTCTTACACTAACCCACACCATCTCAAACAAGAAACACTGTCACAGGTTGGACCATGGGTACAGTATGGTTTAAACGAAGCTCAAAAAACATCCATCCCTCATGCAATGATGGAAATTGCAGCTATTGCCTATCTGATGGGTAAAGGATATGATCCAAGGATGGCGCATCAAATAGTTGAATCATGGGAAGTTAATGAAATGTTTTAACTGCTGTAGCTATGAAATAAAGATTAATCAATATGTCCTCTTTAACCCACATATTAGCGTAAATAAAAAAATCCATTTTGAAAAATGATTGATCAAAATGGATTTTCTTGTGATTGAGTATACAGTTTTTATAAAATATTTTGATTATTTTTAGTGAGTCTTAAAGAATAGCTCCCGATTGTTGAAGATCGAAAATATAAGAATCGACTAATGAAAACATGGCTTATTAGATAGAAATGCAAAACTGCTTATTATAGCCCATAAGGGGTCACCGTACCATTTCGGTAAAATTGTACGTTAAGCATAATGTCGAAAGCTAAAAAGCCGGATTCCTGTACACTAAGGAAAGCCAGCTTTCATATACCATATTCGTTAACTATCGTACTCCGTTAGTTCAATCTCTCGGACCCATCACTTCTTCTCGCCGTCAAGCTTCTTGATAAGACGAATGCAGGACGATTCCGCTTCCTATATAGCTTAATTAAACAAACTTACTATATTTGGGTGCCTTTTGCAGTTCGGCTGGGTTCTGAGAACGCAATCCACAAGTTCTATTGCAAGAAGTGCGTCCTAAATAATAACTCGTTCTCACACTTCTGAATACTGGTCCCAAATTTCAGTCCATAGGTAAATTCGCCCTTCAGATGCTAGGAGCCGTTGGTGAGTTGGGGCGCAACACGATTGTGAGTTAGTTGGATAAAGAAGCCACCCACGCATCGACAGGTATCACCTCGGCCTGATGGGGGAACACCTTCTCGGTTAGAACGCGATGAACCTCGGGATCGGCATCGATACAGGCGTCGGAAAGAACCGTAAGGCCAAAGTCTTTATCTGCTGCTTCCCGTAAAGTCGATAGAACGACCCCGCTTGTGGCGATACCGCTGAGAATCAGCGTGTCGATCTGGCGGGACCGAAGGATCACCTCAAGGTCACTTCCGGCGAACGCGCTCACTCGAAGCTTGGTCACGATCGGCTCGTCCGGCCGAGGCTGCACGGATTCATGAATTTGCATCGTCACTTCCGGAGCCGCCGCTGTTCCGGCCCTACCGGCAACCCGCGAACATTTTGTTTCTAGAACTAATCTCGGGATAACCTGCGCGAAATGCGACACGTACGAAAATAACGGGAATAGCGTGACTGCGTGCGGCTTCAATTGCCTTTTGGAACGGAAGCAGTGTCTTTTCGCTGTCTACGAACCGCGACACGACGCTGTTTTGCATATCCATGACCAACAGCGCGCTTTTGCTTGATGAATTTTGCATGTGTTTTTATACTCCTTTTCAACGAGTTGTATTTACGGCGTTCGAGTTGAAACATTTCGGGGGACACACTTGAATCGATCGCGAATCACCTCACCGTCATAAACGGAGAACACTCTCCGTTTATGATTATACGGAGAACGCTCTCCGTTTGTCAATAAATCGCAAGTGATGTAATATTTATAAAGAGGTGTTATCCCAAGATGTCTAAAAATAAAATTTCAGCTGGAGACGGTGACACCACCGATTCCGTCGTCGCCACGACTCCCGAGAAGGCATTGCGTGCAGATGCCAAAAGAAATCGGGATAAGCTGCTCAATGTCGCCCATAGGGTTTTTATGACCGAAGGCATCTCCGTCTCGATGGATGAAATCGCCCGACGTGCCGGTGTGGGCGTGGGTACCGTCTATCGGCATTTCCCGACCAAGGAAGATTTGTTTGGGGCCGTTATTGTCAGCCACAAGGCGCGTCTTATCGAAGAAGCAAATCAATTGCTTTACCACGACGACCCGGGCGAAGCATTCTTTCATTATTTTGCAAGAATCATACGCGAGGGGATTGCAAACAAGGCGATCACCGATGCCCTTGTTAGCAGTCTGAATATAGACGCTGGACGTTCGGAGGTTGCGAGGGATTTTTGGCGAGGGATTGACAATCTTCTCGCCCGTGCCCAACAAAGCGGCTCTGTTCGGGCTGATGCTCGCATTGAGGATATCAAAGTCCTTCTTATCGGCATCTTGCAGGCAACCGGGGACGACGGGACTTTTCCGGACCGCATCGTTTCGATCCTATGCGACGGTCTTCGCGGGTAATCAAAAATAAACGCTTGCGACTCCCGAGACCGCAAGCGTTTAAGGCCCATATTTCGCCCTACTTGTGATACGGTTCCCCACAATTGATTTTGAACTAACCTGCCCCGTTAGTTGCATAAAGAAAAAGCTGCCTTAAAGACAGCTCCGCTCCGATCTTCAGCTAACGCACCCGTTAGCTGAATAAGATATTTTCTTTATATTAATTCACTTTAAGGATGTTTAAATGCTTCGTTGTAGAAATCAAATCTATTTTATGATTTCCTTTTGTGTAAAAAACGGAAGCCCCTTCTCTTTCTCCCTTTTTCCATCCATTCGCTTTAAGGACTAATTCATATCCAAGTGGTATGCCATTTTCTTCCGATGCTTTTGACCAATCATAACTTTTCCCTTGTTCATTTTCCTGAACTAGCTCAGCATTTTTAGGAACTGGGAAGTCAAATGAATCTTTTGATGGTTCGTATAGAGATAACGTTATGAAATAATAAATGACTCCTCCTATCAAAAGCGTAGCTAAAGTAAGTGTCCAACCAACCATTTTCTTCATCTTACTTACCCTTCCTTCATAGGTTGTTATTTGGATCGATACTCCAAATCCAAACAACTATTTGTTTTTCTACATATTCTATTCAAATTGTGGATTATCCTTGTTCAACTATCCTGCCCCGTTAGTTCCATAAGAAAAAGAGCTGCCAAAGCAACTCTCTTATTGAAGTAAAGCACCTGTTATTGAAGAAATGTCATCGTATTATCTAAAACTTAAACACCAAATATCACTGTTCCTAAAATCATATATACAAAAGGAAAAAATAATAAGACCGAATTTACAATGATAGCACCAATCGTCAAAACATCCTTTTGGATTTTATGTGCTTTTGAAGCGAAGAAAAGTCCAAAAAGACAAAATACTAAAGGGAAAAATATAGGCAACCCTTCTATCTTTTCAAGTGTAACAATATCAAACAGAAAATTCACAATGAAAATTAGAGGTACAAAGAATAACGAATAAGAAACAACAATAAATGTCTTTTGCATAATAAGCCCCTTTGAAAAAGTATGTTCCTTAAACGCTAACATAAAACAAGTTATATTTGGGTCAATTTCCCATTATTTTATGCAACTAACCTGCCCCGTTAGTTCCATAAAGAAAAAACTGCCTTAAAGACATTCCAGATCTTAAGCTAACGCACCCGATAGTTTAAGTACATTTCTTCACAACCTTATTCACTCTGTTGATAAATAATCAGTAAAACAACTTTCACAAAAATGGAAAGTTGCTTTTTTTTTAGGGTATCTTGGTTATGATAACAGAATAATAACAGGAGGGCTGTGGACATGCTGAAAAAAAAGATGAAAATCGAGGTTATTCAAAAAGTATTAGACAATTGGAGGGGGTTCTTTTTACCTTACCAAATGGCATTACATGAATTAGAAAGTGATTTCAAGGTTATTGACTTAGAATGGAAAACACAACATGGCTATTCTCCTATTGAACATATGAAAACACGTATGAAAAAATTAAGTTCTTTAGTGGAGAAAATACAAAGAAAAGAAATTCCTTTAACACAAGAAGCGGTGAGGAATGAAATAAGAGATATTTTGGGAGTTAGAATTGTCACAAGTTTTATTGATGACGTATATATGTTGAAGGAGCATATCGAGCAACGTGAAGACATTCGAATGATACGCGTAAAGGATTATATTCAGGACCCGAAAATGAGCGGATATAAAAGTTTGCACCTGATTGTAGAAACCCAAGTCATCCTATCCAACGAAATAATATGGGTTCCTGCAGAAATACAAATTCGTACTTCCGCTATGGATTTTTGGGCATCAACCGAGCATAAACTAAACTATAAATATCAAGGCGAGACTATACCAGAGGATGCTCAAAAGCAGCTAATTGAGCTTGCCAAAGCTTCTTCCTTAATGGATAAAGAAATGTCAAGATTAAGAACAAAATTACTAGCCAATTAAGCAAACAATCGTGACACCTTTCTCATTTACAACCTTAAGTCAATCTGACAAATAAAAACACTTAGTCTTAGAATCTAAGGGTTTCATCCTTGTTCCGTCCAAAACGATCCAGTGAATGAATGTAAAGAACATCCCCTTTCCGGATCATTCGTTTTAACATTTGATATTGTTCTCGTTCAAAATTTTTCCCACTTTGTTTATCCATACTTTAACGGACGTTAAAAGTAGGTGATTTTATAAAAAAATGCGCCGTTCGCAAAAATGTACTTTTACGAACGACAGGAACAACACTATACCTCCCATATCGGAAATTTTATACTCTAAGAGAATTCCAACCTAAAAAGTCGATCTCCTCTACGTGAACTGACCCCATAAAGTTAGACAGGTTATTTCGTTAGGCAGCACGTTGGGCATGAGCTCGGTATTGTACCGGGCTCATACCTTTTAATTTACCTTTCTCATATGTCACAGTTTTTGTTTAAAAAGAGGGAGCAAGAAAAAAAGTATGATTATATAAAGAATCATACTTTTAAAAGGCCACCAATTGGCGGCCTTCTTATGGCGCTAACGCACCCGTAAGTTGAATAAGACTTATTGTAGAGTTAACACAAGCTATGACATAAAAAACAGTTAAAAGGTTTTAAAAATTGAATTTAAAACAATGAATAGAAAAATGATAAGAGCAACTACGATTGCTTCAAGTGTGAATTTTTTATTCTGTTTCTTTTGCTGTAATTTCTCCCTATATTCCATTTGAATCTTTTTCTTTTTATCATCTAATTTCATATTGCAGGTAGACTCCTTAATGAAAATAATTAAGTTGATTTTACCATAAAAAACCATGTTCGTTCTTCAACTATTCTGCCCCGATAGTTCCATAAGAAAAAGCTGCCTTAAAGACAGCTCCGATCTTCAGCTAACGCACCCGTTAGTTCTATAAGAAAAGCACAATATTTGTCTATCTCTTTTACATAATCAGTTCTAGGTAGTATACCTAAATATAAATAGCCTCATCAAGTTTTTGATGAGGCTATCCACTGCGTATAGTGTATTAAAGTTTTAGCACTAGAACCAATATATCTTTAGGAGCATTTCTTTAGTTTTGAACGGCTCTAGTATAATAATATTCTTCAAGAGTAATTCCTTGGCTCATAATAGTTTGAGCTATTGATTTGCCTACATATCGAAGATGCCATGGTTCATATTTATAACCAGTAACTGATTCTTTTCCTTTAGGGTATCGGATAATAAATCCATAATCATCTGCATGTGCCTGGAGCCATTTTGCTTCTTTAGTACCTCCAAAGCAATCCTGTGCCGCGCATTTACCATTTCCTCCTGTCACATCAATAGCAAGGCCTGTTTCATGCTCACTTGTTCCAGGTAATGCACTGTATGTGATTGCTTTGGCATAACCATCCCTTTTTACATAATAATCAAATAGAGCAACTTGTGTAGCATGTGATCTGTATGCAGATACACCGAGAAGACTTACTCCCTGCTTCTTGGATTCCGCAAATAATTTGCTAATGGCAGCAGCTGCTTCACTTCGCATTTTTCTTTTTTCTGTCTTTTCTTTAAAAGTAAACGGTATCGACGTATATACTAAGTCTTTTGGTACATAGTTTTCTGGTAGCTTATTTTTTTTATTGACTAGCACTGGAATACTTTCAGGCTTTGCAACAACCTGAATGGCGTCAGATGAAGGATTGGATACCTTTACATATTGACTACTAACATAACCTGTTTGACCATTTAAGCTTACCTTTAGCCATCCATTTGGATCTTTTCCAGTAACCGTTAACTTTGTGCCCTGTTTAACTGTTGCTATAATTTTATTAGCAGTAGATGGACCTGTACGGACATTCAGATTAGCAGTTGCTGTATAGATTACAGTTGCTGTACTAGAGCCAGATGAAGAGTTTGATATTTTTACATATTGGCTACTAACATAACCTGTTTGACCATTTAAGTTAACCTTTAGCCATCCATTCGCATCTTTTCCAGTAACCGTTAGCTTTGTGCCCTGTTTAACTGTTGCTATAATTTTATTAGCAGTAGATGGACCTGTACGGACATTCAGGTTAGCAGTTGCTGTATAAGTTACAGTTGCTGTACTAGAGCCAGATGAAGAGTTTGATATTTTTACATATTGGCTACTAACATAACCTGTTTGACCATTTAAGCTAACCTTTAGCCATCCACTCGCATCTTTTCCAGTAACCGTTAACTTTGTGCCCTGTTTAACCGTTGCTATAATTTTATTAGCAGTAGAGGGACCTGTACGGACATTCAGGTTAGCAGTTGCTGTATAGGTTACAGTTGCTGCATTGGCTACACTTGGTTCTAACCCCTTAATATTTGCATGCTTAAAACCGATTAAACCTGCACATAAAATAATGAAAGCGAAACCGGTAGTTAGCAATCTTTTGTTTAACGTTACTTTATTTAGTTTTGTCATATAGAACACCTCAGCTTTAAGATATATTTTAAAATAATAAATGTCACTGGTTTATTGTTCCAATTAGCAACAAGAATGTTGAAACAACATCCGCAAAGATATTCTTTTACACTTTTAAAATAATAGATGGTCCTTAAGTTAACTAAATTGGTTAACTTTTTTTATTACGTTTCTCCCTGGATGAATTACAGGGCTAGTTTCGCAGTTTGTCAGGTTCACATAAAAAAATCAGGCACCCGTAATGGATGCCTTTAAATAGCCGATCTATCTTGTATTTCATTTTCTTTATAGAAGTCCTTTGGCAATATAACGGTAAAATCATGCGTTATTTTAAGATCTAGTTTAATACTTCCAGCAGGGATAAACACTAAAAGTCTAAAAACACCCGAAAAACGGGTGCTATTTTAAACGATAAATTTTACTTGGTCTTCCTCGAGAAGAATAAGATTCCTCACCAATGATTTCTGCTAAATCAACTTCACATAAACTTACTACAATACGCCGTGCATTGCTTTCATCCCAATAGAGATGCGTTGTTAAATCTTTTATTGTAAAATCGTTCAGTTTCAATCTGTTAACTAAAGCATATAATTTATTATAATTTTTCACACTTATTTTGGCTTTTTTTAGTTTTTCCATAAAATCCTTGTCATCTATCCGGTAAGAAAAACGTAATTCTTCCTCTTCACCCGCAGACTCGATCATTGTTCCGTCCTCTTGTACAATGACGATGCCCTTCTCTGACTTTTCTTTTGAAAGTTGGATGGCACGCTGAGCGTTTATTTCTGCTGAGTGAAGTGTTTGACCATATCCAATTCCTACGGTTACAGTAGCATTGGATTCATTTGACAACAGAAAGACAGTATCTTTTAAATCTTTGATTTTGGATTCAATTGTACCCCGTGTACTAAAGATAAAGTAACGGCCGTTTCCCTTCTCAACTAATGACCCCTCCAATTGTTCGCAAAATCTAAGAAGAGTTTCTTTTAGTTTTATCTCTAAAAATTGTAGATGGTACGAGCTTTTAGCTTTCTCAAATATTTTCTCAAAATGTTCAATTTCAATAATTTGAACACCAATTTGGGTGTCTCTAAAGTAAAAAGTTCTCGATTTTTCTGCAAGAATTCTTAATGATTGGCGAATTTCCATATCAGTTGTAGATATTCGATAGGTTGGTAGTCCTGCTTCTTTTAAATTTAGATATACAGCCTCGAAGCAAGTTATTGCACCTTCCGTTTTTCCGGCTTTCCACAAATCAAGATGGAATGCAATTAATTCTTCCGTGCTTGAATTAACATTGAAGTTTTTTATATACATTTCTTTTGGAGTAATATCAATTTGTTTTAACGCCTGCTCTAAATGGGTTGTAGTTATTTCATCGATGCTTACTTTACTTAAAAATTCCTTTTGGAAATATCCCATATGCAAAAGGCTTTTATAGATGCCTGATTCAGTATGATGAATATATAATAGGTTTTCCCCTATTCCCACAGTATTTTTTGCAACCATATATGAAATTTGGCCTGAAAAAAACCAGACATCCACATTTTTATTGAATTCCAAAACGATTTTTTCAGTTTCTCTGAAATCCTCATATGGGTAGGCTTTAAATTCCATGATCGACTCATATTCTTTACCTAAATTAATAATGCGCTCAACTGATGAATTAGGACCAACTACCCCAATTTTATACATATTTTTCTCCTTAGTTCAAAAACTTAATTACTTTAATCTTATCTTTAAAATGAGAGAAATTAAAGTTTAATCCTTCTTCTATTGGAAAAACATTTATCACAAGACATTGTATCTCTTGATTTAAAGGGGAGTTTGATTATGTGTTTTTAAAAAATATAAAGAGCTATTAGCATAGGTCGTACTTATCCTCTATGCAATAGCTCTTAAATTGGAAAAAACTAGATTATTTTAACAAGTTCACCTTAATGCCTTTATTTAATATATTTTGATAATCAATAAAGTTATATAAGTCCCCTTCAAGTAATGGATTTAAGCTCTTCAATTCGTCTAGAGTCAACTCTTCTATTGCTTTATTATGATCTTCACAATAAATGACAATAGAACCAACGATACTGTGGGCATCTCTGAACGCAACCCCTTTGCTAACTAAATAATCAGCGACTTCTGTTGCATTGAGAAAGCCATATTTTACAGCTTTTTTCATATTTTCAGTATTCACCTTCATGGTAGAAATCATATTGGACATAATTTCTAGACAAGACAAAACTGTATCCAATGCATCAAAAAATGGTTCTTTATCTTCCTGCATATCTTTATTATAAGCCAATGGTAACCCTTTCATAGTTGTTAAAAGTGAAGTAAGAGAACCATATACTCTTCCTGTTTTTCCTCTTATAAGCTCTGCTGCATCAGGATTTTTCTTTTGAGGCATAATGCTACTACCTGTAGAATATGCGTCATCAATACTAATAAATTTAAACTCTTGACTGCTCCATAAAATCAGTTCTTCACTTAATCTGCTTAAATGCATCATGATGATCGAAAAACTAGACATTAACTCTAATAGGTAATCTCTATCACTAACACCATCGAGGAAATTGTTTATAGGTTTTGAAAATCCTAACTCCTCTGCTGTCATTTCTCGGTCTATAACATGAGTTGTCCCTGCCAATGCTCCACACCCCAGTGGACTTTCGTTCAAAATTTCAATTGCATTAAGAACTCTTTTTCTGTCCCTATCCAGCATATTAAAGTAGGCCATTAAGTGGTGCTTAAGAGTTACTACTTGAGCTCGCTGTAGATGGGTGTATCCGGGCATAATCACATTGTTTGCTTTTGCCTTTTCTTCCAGGTTATTTTGAAGTTCTTCAATATACTCAATCACTTCTAACGCCTTATTTTTAGCGTAAAGCCTGATATCTAAAGCAACTTGATCATTTCGACTTCTTGCTGTATGGAGTTTTTTTGCTGTTTCACCTATTCGTTCTGTTAATGTTGCTTCAACAAAACTATGAATATCTTCAAAATCCCCTTCGATCACTAATGTTCCGCTCTCGATATCTTCCAATATAGAAAGAAGTGACTTAATAATACTTTCTCCTTCTTCCTTGGTAAGCAATTCACATTTCACAAGCATATTTACATGTGCAATACTCCCTTTAATATCTTCAGAATAAAGTCTCATATCAACATGAAGAGAACTATTAAAGTCCTCCATTAATTTATTTTCTTCTTTTCTAAAACGTCCACCCCAAAGCTTCATAACCATTTCTCCTTTTGTAAAATGAAGTTGCATTTAATTGTTATCCATATCCAGCAATTCTTGAACATTCCCCTTTTTCCGCATGTACCAGACTCCGTTATAAACAGCAAAATAGTAAAAAACGAATCCTATTATTGCCACGATGTAAGACATAAATGGCTCTGGAATAATACCCTTACCACCAAAATTTCCGATTGATGATATCCCAACGAGCATCAGAATATAAATGACGAGATAGATCCCACCAATAATTTCCATCGATTTATGTTTATTGATAAAATGAGTAATTAAATATCCAACAATTCCAATTGCTAATCCCCAAATTGCAAGTTGAACCCTACTCCAATTTGTCCAATAAATAAGTAGAGTGGCAAATACAAAGGCTAAAGGAGCAATAAAATTCATGCCTGGGATACCGTTGTCTTTTGTCAAACCAACCTTACGAAACACCATTACTGTGACACATGCTGAGGCGTATTTAAAAATCCCAATTGCTCCAACGATTGCTACAATTGCGGTCCAACTCTTTAAAGGGAACAAGAAAAGTAACCCAATGAGGAAGTTGAGAGTGAGTGCACGTGTTGGGACTCCAAATCTTTTATTAATAGTTCCGAAATAAGAAGGAAGGAATCCACTCTTCGCCATTCCAAAAACATGTCTTGAAGTTCCAGCTGTATAAGCAAGCGCCGATCCAGTTGGGGAAATCATTGCGTCCGCTGTAATGGTCCAGGACAGCCAAACCATATTCGCCATAAGTGCTAAATTCGCAAATGGAGAGTCAAATTTAATTCCACTCCAACCATTAGCTAGCATTTCGGGCGGTACGGCACCTATAAAAACGATTTGAAGTAAAACATATAAAATTGCCGAGACTGACAGCGATGTGATAAGAGCAAGCGGAATATTCCGTCTTGGGTTTACCACCTCGCCACTCATCATTACCACATTCCCGAATCCTGTATAGGCAAAAAATATACCACTAGTTAAGATTGCGCTTAATCCTGCGCCATATCCATTAGGGGCAAACCCATGACTTGTATAATTCTCTTCATGAAACCCTGTCATAAAAAAAGCAATGATGGTTAGGACAGGTACTATAAATTTAATCGTGGTAATAATGGTATTCGTGACAGCAAATAATTTCACTCCAAAATAGTTCACCACAACAAAGAACACCATTAAAACAGTCGATGCTAGAATTCCTGTTGTCGTTAGTTGCTCCTTAGATATATCATATAGGCCTGGCCAGAACTCATTAGCGTATTGAATAACTCCCGATGATTCAACGGGTGCAGTGGCACAGTAGCCAAGCCAAATCGAATAACTAGTCACTGTAGCAAGCAATTTCCCATGGGAATAAAGGGGATAACGACCTAAACCACCTGTTTCTGGCCTTACCCTTGCTAATTCAGCATAAACAAGAGCTATTAGAGTAATGACGAATGCAGCAATAACCCAAGACATAATAGCAGCTGGCCCAGCCATTTTTGCCGTATTCCATGGTCCAAAAAGCCAACTTGATCCAATAATTCCTCCAAGAGATAATGCAGTAAGTGACCAAAAGCCCATTTTCTTTTTCAAATATCGTTCTTGATTCATGAAATTCCCTCTCTCTTAATGGGGTATATTATTATTTGCAAACATGGATAGCTTAGTACTGTACCTAAAATAATTAGCTCCTTTCAAATTTTTAAGGTAATACTTCGGGAAGCTGACTTTACCTAATGGATGGAACAAAATCCAAACGAACAACCAGGAATTAGCTTAGCCAAAAAGGATTAGCTCAATTGTAGATTTATTTTAAGGTCAAAAAAACGTAATTACCTTAAATTGATTTTATTTGAATCGTTTGCATTTTGCAATATTATTTTTTGAAAATTCACAACACACATACGAAAGGAGTTGATTCACTGAGTTAAGGCATGCATCACCCACTTCATGCGGGCCCATTTGCATAAGTAAACAATCCACCCCAAACGAAAAAGGGCTTATGTTTTTTTACAAACGAGCCCAAAAATTTCATTCTGGAGGAGTTATGAAATTTTAACTAGATGGTTATGTGGGAAGACCTCATTAAGGGCACTTTTTACATTCAAAAGGCCGCCAATTGGCGGCCTTCTTATCCAAAATACATTGATTTTCTTACTCCCCTGCCCCGTTAGTTCCATAGGAAAAAGAGCTGCCGAAGCAACTCTCTTATTGAAGTAAGGACCCGTTATTTGAATGGGATTTTCAAAAAGCCCTTTGTTTTGTATTGTTCGGGTCAATTGTCTTAATTTTTTTAATGAAATAATAATGTTTGTAGAGGGCGAGCACTATCAATAAGATTTTCACTAACAGGATGTCCACATAAAATACAGAAATTACGATGAAGAAATCGGCAATTATATTGATTCTGATTTTCTCTTTTCGAGTCATACCTTTTTTTTGCAAGAATGCTACAACGTATTTTTCATATAATGAGGTGCGTTTGAACCAATTTTCAATCGTCTTGGAACTTTTAGCAAAGCAAAAAGCAGCAAATAAGTAAAACGGACCGCCCGGCAGAACTGGTAACACAGTCCCTGCAATACCTATCAAAAGAGATATGGACCCAAGAAGAAAAAATAGGAAACTTTTTACTTTTTTAATTGTAATCACCTTTTTATTTATATTCTATCTCCTTATAACATAAAGAGGAAGTCTAATTGATTCAACGTCATTGATTAATATCTTCCCTTTTTCTTTTTGAACTACCCTGCCCTCGTTATAAATAAAAAATGCATAAACAGGATTTCTTATCCATTCATTCATACAGCATAGTTACGACCCCAGCATATTCTGACAAATTTTCTTTGGAAATATCCAATGTCTTAACTTCGGTTGTTCGCTGTCCGGAAATCTGAAGAAACTTATCTACCTTTGAAAACATCAGGCCAACAACCGGCAATGCCTTAGTTCTATAGTGCATGGGAATTGTAATAGTGGATTTCAATTGACGCATCACTTGAGCAGCTTCTATTGCATTAATCGTGAATGTACCTCCTACAGGAAGGATGAGAATATCTACTTTTCCAATTTCATTTACTTGTTCTTCTGATAATATATGCCCTAAATCTCCACAGTGACAGATAGTTAGTCCATCCATTTGGAAAAGATATAAAATATTGGGGCCTCTCTTCTCGCCATTTACCTTATCGTGAAATGTCTTAAATCCACTAATTCTTACATCTTCGCGGATGTATTCCTTCGGCTCATTAACAAGCAAGTATTCACCTGTTGCAGCTTGAATTTTATTGTGATCGAAATGATTATGTGTAACGGCAACTATATCTGGTTCAACACTCGGCATACGGTAACGGATGAAGCGATAATATGGATCGATAAGAATCCTGGTTCCACTTTCGGATGTTAGTAAAAAGGCAGAATGTCCAAACCATTTTATTTTCATACTAAAATTCTCCTTATTGATTCAAAATTATTAAAATCAAGCAACTTTTAAGGAACCCCGGACCTACAGTTCAATATTTATTCCATTTATTATTATTCTATTATTCATGTAATAGTCCTTCTACACCTAATCTGTCCCTTTTATTCCATAAGAAAAGCGATCCTCATTAAAGAATCGCGCCCAATTGTGAAAAAACATTACATTTTAAAATCTTTTCATTAAAACGCAGGCGGGGTAACTGAAAATAATACAGCTGCATTCTGACTAAAATTATTTTCCCATTTATGTTTGAAATTTGCTGGTATTTTCACACTATCACCAGCTTCCAATATATATTCTTCTTCACCTAAATACAGCTTGATTTTCCCTTCCAAAATAAATGCTACTTCCTCTCCTCTATGTTCTATAGGGCTTTCTGACGAGGAAATATTCGGAGGAACTTTCATAATCGCTGTTGCCAAATTACCCGTAAAATCAGGTGACAATAACTCATAAGACAAATTATCAATGATCATTTTCTTACGTTTACTGGACCTAACGATTAAATCCTCCGTAATCGTTTCTTCAAGCAAAAAACTAAATGTTGGAACATTCAAGGTTTTAGCTAAGACCTTTAAGGTTTGAATAGAAGGATTCGCCAAACCTCTTTCAATCTGGCTTAACATTGAAGGTGTAATTTCAGCTAATTTTGCTAACTCTCTACTACTCAATCCTTTAGCTTTTCTATATTTTTCAACTTTCTTGCCAATATCTATATTTTCCATAACTGCTACTCCTTAACGACTTATTAAATCACACTTAAATAAAATTAATATAAATTAACATCGAGATGATTGTGTGTTAAACTGTACTAAATTTTATTTAATTATAATTTACCAAACAATTTGTTACAAGAAAATGAGGAGGATCAAACAGATGAAAGAGATTGAAAGCAAAGAATTACAATCATGGAAAGACAAATATCCTTTATTAAATAAGCTCATTTCGACGGAAGAAGTATTTTGGCTCAATCCAAATGTCGAAAAATTTCAAACAGGAATTAAAAAATCCCCCCTTACTCAAGAAGATGTAAGAGATGCAGAGGAAAGGTTGAAACGTTTTGCTCCATATATCGCCAAAGTTTTCCCTGAGACAAAAGGAACGAACGGAATCATAGAATCACCTTTAGTGAGAATTCCTGCCATGAAGCAGTCCTTGGAACAGGATCATCAACAACCTATATTAGGAGAATTATTACTAAAATGTGATAGTCACCTTCCTATATCAGGATCCATTAAAGCAAGAGGCGGGATTTATGAAATTCTCAAACATGCGGAAGAACTAGCTTTCCAACATCAATTGTTAACAATTCAAGATGATTATTCGATTTTAGATAGTGATAGGTTCCGAACCCTTTTCTCAAAATATTCAATCGCAGTAGGCTCGACTGGAAATTTAGGACTTAGTATTGGCATCATCAGTGCAAAGTTAGGTTTTAACGTTTCCGTTCATATGTCAGCTGATGCAAAACAGTGGAAAAAAGACTTGCTTAGAAGCAAAAATGTCAATGTCATTGAATATGAAGCTGATTATAGTAAAGCTGTAGAGGAAGGCCGAATCCAAGCAGATAGTGACCCAACATGTTATTTTGTGGATGATGAAAATTCTCACGACCTATTTTTAGGATATGGAGTGGCTGCATCCCGTTTGAAGAAACAATTAGAAGAGCTAGAGATAATTGTAGATGAAAATCATCCTTTGTTTGTTTACCTTCCATGTGGAGTAGGTGGTGGTCCTGGAGGCGTAGCTTTTGGCTTGAAATTATTGTATCAAGACCATATTCACTGTTTCTTTGCAGAACCTACCCACTCGCCATGCATGCTTCTCGGTTTAATGACTGGACTTCATGATAAAGTTTCTGTACAAGATGTTGGCATCGATAATGTAACAGACGCGGATGGACTTGCTGTTGGAAAGCCATCCGGGTTTGTCGGTAAAACGATGGAACCCTTTTTAAGCGGCAATTATACGGTCAGCGATGAACAGTTATATAAATTGCTAAAAGAACTAGTCGATACAGAAGGGATCCATTTAGAACCTTCAGCACTAGCAGGCATGATAGGACCAAGTAAATTATGTAAAGAGGGCATTGATTATTTACAGAAGCATCATTTAACGGAAAAGATGAGTAATGGTACACATATTATTTGGGGGACTGGCGGTAGCATGGTTCCTGAAGAAATGATGAAGCAATATTATCAAAAAGGGTTGAAAATAGCGTTAGAGAAACAGAAGTAATTTACGTGGCTATAAAACAAAAAAGAGTGTAGGCAAAAGGAATTCTATCTATATGTTAAAACAAAGTTGATTGGAACGGAAGGTTCGAGATTCCTGCTGGAAAAGCGCGTGCCCTTTGTTCCAATCAACGTTCGAATTTTCCTCAAAAAACTGTACTGTAGACTGCAGGAATGCTAGCCTTCCCCTTTAGTTGCATAAGAAAAATCTGCCTATATGACAGATCTGATTAACTGCTATTGCACCTGAACGTTTGATGGAGTGTCAGAACCCTCCCAACAATCACATAGGAATGTACCCTTTTGTTAGATATACAAATATCATAACGGGAATAAAGCTAAAGACCATAAATAAATTGCTAAAAGCTATTAATCTATTATTTGAATAAGAGCCTAATATTACTCCAATTGGGTTAAGAACAAATGTTAACATCCCATAAGATTCTTCCATTTTAAAGACCAAATAAGGTATCCAAGAAACAATTCCACAGAGTAAAAGTGTAACAGATAGCCAAAAGTAGATCTTTGTTTTTGGATTGACTCGACTCAATTATTCCAACGCCTTTCAAAACAACAATACCCTAATCTTAACATAGTTTCCAAATAAAGTTGCCAGGTTTCCCTGCCCCTTTAACTCCATAAGAAAAAGAGCTGCTAAAGCAACTCCCTTATTTTTGCGTGGGTGATCGAATCCTTCTTGTTTTAGAGCGAGTAACATTCTACGAATTTATACGTTACCCCATTTAAATTTCCTACACGGTATACGAACTACTTATGTTTATACGTTTTGTCTATGCTTGAATTAAAGTGTGACAATAATCGGACCATTTTTAGTAAGGATAATCGTATGTTCCAATTGAGCTACATAGCTTTTTTCTGTTGCATAGGTCCATTCGTCTTCTTTTTGGAATACTTCTTCTTCAAAGGTTGAGATAAATGGTTCGAATGCGATAACCATCCCTTCCTTTAATAGTTCATTATCCCATGGATCATTATAATTACAAATATGGTCAGGTGCTTCGTGTATTCTACGTCCAACACCATGTCCTGTAAGGTTTTTGATAACAGTGAATCCATGCTGTCTCGCTGTTTCGAATACTGCTTTTCCGATTCTGCTTTTTTTGGAACCTGGTTTTGCTTTCTTAAGACCTGCTTCAAATGCCTTTTTAGCAACGTCGCATAATTTCGTTAATACTTCGTCACCCTTCCCTACTACAAATGAGATTCCTGTATCTGCGAAATAACCGTTCTTTGAAGCAGATACATCTATATTCACTAGATCCCCTTCATGAATAACCCGAAGACCTGGAATACCATGTGCCACTTCTTCATTAGTGCTAATGCAAGTATAGCCAGGAAAATCATATTCACCTTTTGGAGCTGAAACTGCACCTGCCTTTTCTAAAAGTTCTCCGGCTATATCATCAAGTTCTTTGGTCGTTATCCCTGGAATTGTTCTTTGTACCAATTCATCTCTAATGGAGGCAACAATTTTGCCAATTTCCTTCAAACCATTAAAATCCTCTTCTGTTTTTGCAATCATTTTTTCCTACCTCAAATCGTTTATAGTCTATAATCCATAAGCTAAATAAGTATTAATTGTACCTTTATTTTCTCGCAAAATAAAAGCAATGTAAATGATTTGGTACAATACCCCTTTTTTCACAAAGTTACCAACGTTCAAAATATATATTATTGGAGATTCCTTTGCTAAACAATCTGGCCCAATTGTTGAACAAAGAACAAACAGCAATCTTTAGCTCCATAAGAAAAAGCTGTCTTGAGGACAGCTCTGAACAATAACTATTGAACTGCTTAATCTTGTTCATCAAGTTCAATAAAATAATGATCCTTACGGTATGACACTGCCTCCATGGTTGCAATCAGGTTTTCCTCATGAAAGACGTCTATTCGATAAAATCCTGTCCGATAGTTTCGTTTAATTTCCGTTGCAAGGGCTACTATCTTGTCTCCGGGTTTAGCTGATTCAATAAACTGGATGGTTGTCGAGAGGCCTAATGATGTTTTGCCATATGCATTACAGGCTACTGAAAAAGCATGATCTGCTAAAGCATAAATGACTGCCCCGTGAACCGTTCCATATGCATTTACCATAGTGCTTTGCACTTCTAAAGTTGCTTCTGCAGTACCTGCCTCGAATTTCGTTAACTGAATGCCTAACGACTGAGCATACGGATCGTTTTTCACATGCGCATGAATTTGTTCATAGTGTTTTTCATGAATTTGATATTCATCAATTTTTTTCTTCACCATTACCTACCCCTTTTCAGTACCATCGATATCAGTAATTGTGACGTGTATTGGAAGTGCTAATTATTATCCATTTAAAAAACCAATTGCACCAACATCATGTAGACAATCGTTCCCCCCGCTATGGAAAGGAGCATCATTTTCTTCCAAATGTGAAGCAGGGCAACTACCGCTATCGCCATAAATTCAGGGATGCCGTGACTTCCGGATTGTAAGCTTACATCCTTTAAACAATAAATGACCAAAAGCCCAATTACCGCGGATGGCAGTATTTTACCGAGATACTGTACATACTTCGGTGTGGGTTTACCTGATGGGAAAACGATGAATGGAAGAAACCTTGTAAGCATTGTGCCAAGAACAACCATTGCTATTGTAATGATTTGCTGTGTTAAATCCATTGTCATATGGTCTTGACCTCAACTTTCTCTAATGGCTTTCTAAGTAAGGTGAGTACCCCCAAAATTGAAAACATAGCAGGGATGATGAAATTGCTTCCGCCAAAAATAATAAGACAGACTGCTGACAGTCCAAGCCCTGTGAGGGCACTATGATGGTTTTTCTCTTTCATCCACTGTTCAATGAAAATGACTACAAAGAGAGCCGTCATAACAAAATCGAGTCCTTCTGTGTTGAATTTGACAAGGGATCCAAAAATGCCGCCAATCGCCGATCCTATCACCCAATAGGAATGATTGAGCAATGTCACGAAGAACATGAACCAGCCCTTGTCTACATTATTCGGAACATCAACGGTACAATTGATGGAAAAAGACTCATCGCAAAGCCCAAAAATCAGATACAGCTTTTTCTTCCCGGTCCCCCTGTACTTATCCAGCATGGAAATGCCATAAAACAAATGCCGTGCATTCACCATTAAAGTTAGAAAAAGGGCGTTAATCGGATTGAATGCGACAAGCAATAAATTGGCTGCAATAAACTCCATTGATCCTGCAAATATTGTTAGACTCATCAATATCGGGTAAATCGCACTGAAGCCTAATGAATTCATAAAGATTCCATAAGCGATGCCTAAAAATAAAAAGCCTGCAAAAATGGGCATTGTGTACGGAAAGGCTGCACGAAATGCAGTTAGCATTTGAGTTCTTTTTTTCATATATTTCACATCCTGATGGCTAAATTTATTTAAATTTAACATACAAAATCCGTACAAAAAACAAGTTAATTGTATGGATTACAATTTAAAAAATACCCCCATTTCATCAAAATGTGGGTACCGATAGATATTCCTTTATATAAATCATCCCGTTTCATTATTAGAATTCCATACAAAAAATGATATGATTGTATGGAATAAGATCGTTGAGGTGAAGTATGCCAGTAAATTCATTTGACAATTATCCAATGTCTTGGAAACCTGATAAGAAAGCATTAAAGCGTCCTTTTTATAAATCTCTTGCATCATTACTTGAACAAGATATAACAAATGGCTTTTTAGCACCTGGAACAAAGTTGCCACCGCAACGAGAATTGGCAGATTTTCTTGATTTAAACTTCACCACCATTACCCGCTCCTACAAAATATGCGAGGCAAAGGGATTAATATATGCCGTTACGGGAAGCGGAACCTTTGTGGCTCCCAATGCCACTCGTTCTATAACCATTTCCGCGGATAAAACGGCAAACAGCATTGATCTTGGCTTTGTGGCATCTTTTGAGCAAACCAATGATATTGTATCAGAAACTATTCAAAAAACTGTGAACAAAAGTTATTTGGAGCAGCTGCTGAATTACAACGATCCGACTGGTATTCCACATCAAAAAACAGCAGCCCTAAACTGGATGGAATCTTTCGGCATTCACGCGGATCAAGAGCATATGGCAATCGTTTCCGGTGCCCAAAATGCATTGGCAGTTGCCTTGGCTGCATTGTTTGAGCCTGGTAATAGAATTGCAACCGACTTATACACATATTCAAACTTCATCGAGTTGGCAAAGATGTTCCATATTAAGTTAGTGCCCATTCCCGGAGACCAGTTCGGAATGCTGCCGGACGAACTTGAAAAGCAGTGTTGTCAAATAAATATTAACGGCATTTTTCTGATGCCCTCTTGCAACAATCCAACCACAATCATGATGTCAGATATTCGAAAGCAAGAAGTAGCTGCGGTCATCCGTAAGCATCGTTTAATTTTGATTGAGGATGATATCCATGCATTTCTGACGGCAGGCATTATCTCCGATTACCGGCAGCCTATGTACCATTTGCTTCCAGAACAGAGCGTTTATATTTGCGGCACCTCTAAGTCAATATGTTCTGGATTAAGGGTTGCCTATATGGTCTATGGGGATGTATTGCGCGAGAAAATTTCCCAGGCCATTTTCAACATAAATGTAAAGACCTCTTCTTTTGATGCAGAGGTTATTACAGAGCTTATCCTATCAGGAAAGGCTCATGAAATTGTTTCTCAAAAGAAACAGCTTTCACAGACTGCAAATGATATTTATTCGGAATATTTTCCTTTAAGAAAGGATGTTGGACATCCTCTCAGTCTTTATCGTTGGCTTCCAATCCATGGACATAACGATGCATTACAGCTGGAAACGGATCTGAAAAGGCGCGGTATTCGAGTTTTTCATTCCAATCGTTTCCAAAGCGGGCAGACCACCCCTGATATGTACTTGCGTATTGCATTATCTTCTACAAACTCATTTGATGAGCTAAAAATAGGATTGGACATATTAAAACAGTATCTCAACTGATTCAAAGATCGAAAAATCGAATCTTTTAAAAAAACGTTCCAGGTGATTTCAGAAATCCACTCCCTTTCCGCCGACTGTCTGCCAAGCCCGGACCGCCCGCGGAAAGCGAGTGCCTGAAGTGGAAATCAAATTTTATAACCGTCATAAAGTAAAGTGAATGTCCCACCATGATAGCAATAGTAATTTTCAGCTTTAAGATCTTTAATCTTTCTTAAAGACTGTTCTGCTTCCTCGACATTTAAACAAAATTGTGGATTAGCAATGCCCAATTCATGATTCTCTTTAACAGCTGCATCACCTGATATTACACTATTTAAACTTGGAAAATATAATGAAATATGCCCTGAAGTATGCCCTGGTGTTGCTACTACTCTACATTCGTTATCTAAAATCAAATCACCATCATGTACCTTTTCATCAATTGAAACATGCTTCAATTTCTTTAATTGTTGTATAAACCATTTACCGAATTCGATATCTTGATTTGGCATATTTTCAAGCATTCCTTCGGCTTGAACCAATCTCTCTGACTTCATTTCACCACTAATATATTTTGATTCTAATTCACTAGCTATAATGTTAATCAAAGGATACTTTTCCTTAAAATCATATAAGGAACCTATATGATCAATATCATAATGAGTAATGATTATATTCTTTAAATTCTTCAATTCATAACCATTCTTTAAAATTTCATATTCAATTAAAGGTAAAAAATCAGGATAACCTGTATCGACCAAAGTTAGTTCATTTTTCCTTATAATCAAGCTAGGATTAATGTAGTTTTTTTGCCCATTAAATTCAAATTCAATTGGCAGTTCTATTATCTTCATTTCCTCATCCAACCTCCCGTTTGTGATAACCGAATATTATATATATTATCCAACTATTAATTTTAACAAAATCTCCCTTTAATTGCGTAACAAAAAGGGCGATGCAACGACCTAGTTATTGAAGTAAAGAACCTGTTAGTTCAAAAAGAAACCCTGTATGGAAACAAAGAAAAGAAACAATGAGACAACAACGCACCCCAAAAATACTCCTTTTCTATCTTTTTGAAATTCGGCTAATCCCATTACTAACATAAGTGCGCACAAGAACAACATAGAATACGGCATCAACTCGAAATTTCTAGTAATTAGTTGATAGGCTGATAAAGCAAGAACGATTATTACTAAGATGAGTTTAACTATTTTCAAGAATATTTCCCCTTAAGTACTATTTTTTTAAATCATACCAGTTAACACCTCTTCATTGTGTAGAAAATGGAATTTCCTTCATTCACTAACCCACTTTTCTGCAATAAAAAGCCGATTGGTTTTTTAATAAAACCAATCGGCTGTAAGGGCTTTTAATTTAATTGATTGTTTACGCATTTACTGCTTTACGGGCCTGGCTTTCATGTACTTTTTTCATTGCGAATCTTGCTATCGGCTGTGCGATCAAAGCTTCAACCCAAAATGCGATGAAAAAGTTACGCGGCCAATCATAAAAGAACGTTTGAATCGGTTCCAAACTAATTTCTCCCATGCCAATCCAAGATCCGATAACCGTCAGTAAAATGGACAGGATGGTTACGCTGAATAATATCGTGAATAACACTCTTGCATTAAAACCGTCCGTAGGTTCAATAAACTTTTGTACGAGTTTATTAACAAGTGGATTTACAACAAGTGGTACCAATAAAATGACACAAATCCAAACAAATGGAATTACTTGTAACGTTTCAAAATACACTTCTTTACTGAATCCGAATTTAAATCCCATAATAAGAAATGCGATAATGTTGACTGAAAGTATTGATATAATCGCTAAGAATAATACAAAGTCTTTTCCATTTCGCGGTAATCTTGTTTCTTCGTGCATATGATCATCTCCACTAAAAATATTTCAGATGGCAGACGTATCGTGAGACATATATTTTTGGTCAATAAAAACGACCAATATCTCTACACACTGATATAACAATTTTAGCACCCTTTTTTGATGAAATTCAAGGCTTTGTTTTACCCATCCTGCCCCGCGTTTTTTCCGAAAAAAACTGCCGCAGCAACCTACCTACTGCAAACAAAACACGAGACAGCTCATATAACCTCAGTTAATTACAAGGATAACTGATATTCCTTTAGTTAAAAAGCACAAGAAAATATCTGAAATTTCACACTTTTTCTAATGATTCCTAAATACGAAACCTGTATACTTTTCTCATGTTAGTTTTCATTACATCATCAGACATATCATATAACACTACGAAGGGGAGTTGAGTGTAAATTGTCTACATATCTAGAAAGACAAGTTTTAGAAGAGGCGGAGTTCCACCATGCTGCGGATTTGGATGAATCTCTGAAGCCGAGGTCAAAAGAAGATAGGACGGTTGGCCCGATATCCTATACATTCATGTGGATTGGAGACGGCGTCAATTTAGGGAATATGACACTGGGGGCCAGCTTGGTCGTAGCGGGAACCGCAACGTTGAATATCATACAGACATTTGCTGCAGCAGCCATTGCCATCGCCATCATTTCCGTGATATTTGCTTTAAATGATAGGATTGGATACAGGACGGGCATCCCCTATGTTGTTCAGCTCAGAATGTCCTTCGGAATGAAAGGCTCCATCATATCATCACTTTTGCGTGGAATTCCGGCTATCATTTGGTACGGATTTCAAAGTTGGATCGGCGGTACCGCTTTAAATGAAATCGTGAAGGTCATTACGGGTGGTGCTTTTGATAATGCCGTCATTTGCTTTGTCGTGATTCAATTGGTGCAAATTGTACTTTCGCTGTATGGCTTCCATGCCATCAAATGGGTGGAAATGCTTGCATCCATCGTTATCATGTTAGCGCTAGTCTATGTATTTGGCATTCTGCTTACATCACATAGCGAGGTCATCGCGGAAAAATGGGTGCACGCTGAAGGCTCATGGGGCTTGCCGTTCTTTGCTTTCATCATGATGTTTTTAGGAAATTATGCAGCTATCTTTTTAAGCGCAGGGGACTATTCAAGAGAGCTTAAGTCTGGCATAAGTGATGCAAAACGAGGTTTTTTGTACTTTTCGCCCATTTCACTGGCATACGGCTTCGTACTGACAATCGGTGTAATGCTCGCGTCCGCTACCGGCATTTCCAATCCCGTTAAGGCGTTTGCCATTGTGGTGGATAATCCTTATATCACAGTAGGCGTTTCGGCATTTATCGTAATAGGTGCAATTGCGGTAAATATGGTTGCCAATATTATTCCGCCAACATATGTCATTACTTTGCTTACAAAGTTGAAATATAAGGTTGCCGTTATCATAACCGGAATTCTTGCTTTTTGCTCATTCCCTTGGGTGCTTGTACAGGATTCTTCGGCGAAGGGCCTTGGTTTGTTCATTCTGATTTATTCCGCATTTTTAGGTCCGATCGTTTCGATTTTATTAGTCGAATATTATATATTAAGAAAGCAAAAAATGAATGTTGCCGATTTGTACAGAGAAGACGGGCCATTTGCAGGATATAATCCATGCGCGCTGCTCGCCATGCTTATCGGCGCCGGCGCTGCCTTTATAAAAGTCGAGCTGGCCTGGATCATCGGCGTTGTCGTGGCAGGCATTGCCTATATTTTCCTGATGAAGTTTGCCTTTAAGGGTTCAAGATTCAAAAAGGGGACGATCTTCGAGAATGAGTTTTGACTTATTGAAAGGGATACTAGGTAGGTAGTATCCCTTTTTAAGTAAGGCTGGTTCATGAAATATATGTCTGGCCATTTTTGTAAGTGAATGCATGGTTTCCTTCTTTTTTCAACAAAACCGGCAAATACTGCGCAGCCATCTCAGCAATTCCGAGATTAAGCGGGTGAAGTATCCAATCAATGGATTTCCAATCAAGAATGCCTTCCCGCGTTTTTTTCGGTGTTTCATATATAAAATCCTCATCCGCCATATACAAATATACATATATTCCATCCAATTCACCTTCTGGAGTTACCCAGGTAACCGTTCCTTTAGAAAAAAAGGTCTCTACCTCTATGCCCGTTTCCTCAAATACCTCACGCTGTGCTCCTATATCAGGTGTTTCACCTTTCTCGATTTTGCCCCCCACCCCGTTCCAAACACCCATAATAGGAGCTTTCTCCCGGTTAAGCATGAGTAGTTCATTATTCTTCTTAACAAAACAAACCGTATACTTAAACATTTTTCAAAGTGACCCCTTTATCTTCAATTAACCACATGGCCGTGTACTGTTTTACTCGTGAATTTCCCACTATATTTCGGTCTATATAAGTAGGAAAGATCTTAACCAAACATTTTAATACAATTTGTCCACTAATAAAAACTTTAGCTTTTCTCAACATTAACAATGAATAAAGAATCCGTAAACGCTCTCCGCCAATGTATGAATGCACTCCCCATTAGTTCCAATTCTTCTATTTTCAGCGCATTTACTCGTGAATTCGAGCGATATATACCTGAGTTTGCGCTGTTTACTAGTGAATTCGCATTTTACTCGTGAATTTCCGCTATTTACTCGTGAGTTTTGCTGTTTTACTCGTGAATTTACATTGTTTACTCGTAAGTTTTGCTGTTTTACTCGTGAATTCGTTTTTTTATCATTGCCGCATAAAGAAAGCAGCGATTCCCTTAAGAATCGCTGCACCTCCTATTTATGCTCCTGCCCAAACATCTTTCGCATATTTGCCATTTTCCTCTAATAGTTGCAGCCATACTGTGGCTTCTTCTTTCGATGTTTGATAGAAATGCATATAGCTTTCGATTAGTGTTCGTTCAACATCAGGTGCCATTTTGCTTCCGTCTCCGCAGATGTATAGATGTCCTCCTTCTTTTAATAAAGGAAGGATGTCATGGGCGTTTTCCGCTAATCTGTTCTGGACATATGTTTTTTCTTGACCGGGACATCTTGAGTAAGCGGTGTGCAGTGTTACAAGGCCTTCTTGTTCGGCTTGCACGAGTTCTTCTTGATAGAGGAAATCGTGTTCCGGATTACGGCATCCAAAGTAAAGGTGAGCAGTCCCTAAAGTTTCACCTTTTTCTTTCAAAACGCGACGTGCCTGTATGAATCCCCTGAATGGTGCAATTCCTGTTCCAGGGCCAATCATGATGATTGGTTTTCCTGTTTTCTCTGGAAGTTGGAAATTGGATTGCGGCGTATTGATAAAGCAGGCTATTTTGTCTCCTTGGAAGCGTTCTGCCAAATAATTCGATGCAATTCCTTTGTATTCCCCGTTTCCGCTCAAAGCTTCTCCACGGACGACGCTGACGGTGATACTTGCTTCTCCTTCGTTGTGGAGCGGTGAGCTTGAGATAGAATAGTATCTTGCTTTTAAAGGTGGCAGTAAAGCCAGGAAACGTTCAAATGGGATTTCACATGCAAGATACTTTTCAATAAGGTCAAGCATGGTTATGCGCTTGTTCAGGATTTCTTGTTTATAGGTACTGTCCAAAAGAAGATCTTCAAGCTCTTTTACATGTGGAGGACATACCGTATAAGTGGCAAGCGCCCGAATTTGAGACCGGGTGGCGGGTTCTTGGAACTCCACATAGTTTGATAGTAATTCTTCTAGTTTTACCGGTTTTCCTGTAGGAAGAGGAGCAGCTTTTCCGGAATCCCCAGTCAGATTCACGTAATCTTGGCCTTTTAGGTTAAATCGACTGAGCACTCGCTCGACAAGTTCCGATGGATTTTGCGGAAGAACCCCGAGATGATCGCCTTCCTGATAATGTATTCCCTCTGGCAGAGTTAATTCTATATGCCGTGTACTTCTTCCGCTATCTACATGTTGTAATTCAAAATTCCTTTTAACAATGGAAGTAAAAGCATGATGTGTGCGGGCAAGTGGTGTTCCGCTCACATCACTTACGAAGTTCATCGTAATCGAGCTGACTGCCCGATCATTCCTATTCACTTCAATGTTCAGGGTTTCGGCAAGATTCGGCCAAAGGACTTCTGTCCATTTCTCGTAATCCCCTTCAAAGTCATCGCTTGCATCTCCATAGCCTGTTTCTGACAGCCGCACTGCTCCTTTTTGTTCCAGCCGCTCATCAATGAAGATTGGAATGCGTTGGTACGTATTGGCCCAATTGCGGTCCCCGCAGCCGAAGATCGCATAGTGAACACCATCCAATGTGTTACCCTTGCTTTCCTTCAGCCATGAAACGAAGTCACCTGCATTATCCGGGGGATTCCCATTATAAGATGCCGAGACTATAAGAACAGCTCCTTCTTTGGGAAGTCGATCGGTGTAATCATTTAAAGGGGCAACCACGGCATTGAAGCCTTGTCGCTTCCCTGTTTCGGCAAGGTCACGAGCAACCCCTTCCGCTGTTCCCATATTTGATCCAAACAGGACGAGTAATGGTGTCCCATGTGCTGATTCGATTGGAGATACCGTGGCTCCTTTGTCCGCTGACTTTGATTCTGGAGAAGCAGCGGTAAATGACATCGTCGGCTTCCTCGGTGAAACGCGCATGGTCAATCCGTCCGGTTTGAGAGTCAAAGTTTCTTTAACATCCAATTGATATTCTTCATGATCAATCAAGTCAAAGTGCTGTAAAACCATGCCGAGCACCAGTGTCGCTTCATGAAGGGCAAACTGCTGTCCGATACAGGCGCGCTGCCCGTTTCCAAACGGTTTATAAGCATGATAAGGGATGGAATCCAAATCCTCGAACCGCTCAGGAATGAACGATTCAACGTCATCACCCCAAACAGATGGATCCCGGTGAAGCTCGGGAATAAGCAGCGAGAACACATCACCTTTCTTCACATTATATTTTCCACCCAGCATGGTATCCTTTTTCGCATAAACGGAAAACGCTGGAGCTGTCGGCCACAGACGAAGCGTTTCATTTAGCACCATCCGGACATATTTCAGCTTTTTCACTTGTTTGTAATCAGGAACATCATCACCCAGCACTTCATCGACTTCCTGCTGCGCTTTTCTTAACTTGTCTCTGTTATTCATGAGGAAATAGATGGCGAACGATAGGAGACCGCTCGTCGTTTCATGCCCAGCTATTAAAAAGGTAATGATTTGAAAACGAATATTTTCATCATCCAGTGATACGCCCGTTTCGGGATCTACTCCTTTCAACATATGGGAAAGAAGGTCATCTTCTCCCTGATCACCATTTTGTTTTCGGTCAGCAATCAATTCATCCACTAGAGAGAACATATATTGAATGTCTTCCCTGAATTGTTTTTTAGATTTGATCATCAGTTTATCTTGGATGCCAAGCCGCTGCGTTTGGCTCATCGCTTCATCCAACGCACGCACCATACTGGTGACAAAAGGATGGGTGGTCTCCCGATAAAAACTGTTAAAACGGTAATTGAACCCGCAGAGTCCGATCGTATCCAAGGTCAATCGTGTCATATCTTCAGGAACATCTATCTCATCAGCCGGATTCAGGCGGGCCCATTTTTGAATAAGTTGGGTAGCAAGATCCACCATTTTGGCATGATATCCCTTCATTGCTTGCTGGCTAAAGCTGGGCAGCAGGATGTTATGGGCCTTTTTCCAATTCGGCTCCGTCGTTTCACTTGTGAAAAGACCATCGCCACCAAACGCTCTCACTTTTTGAAGGGCTGGACCGACTTTCTTATCAAACCTTGTTTCATCACAAATTTCTTTTGCGAGGGCAGCACTTGATACGAATGTAGTGATTCGACCCGGAAATTGAAACTGAAAAACCGGCCCAAGTTCTCGTGCCAGCTTCATGTAGGACTGAAGCGGCTTATCCTTATCAATAATAGGCAGGCTGCCTAGGGGGCCATATGTCTTTGGCTGTGGAAACTGAGTTGTGTTTTCCATTTTATTAGCACCTCTTTACAATAGTTTAGAATGCGGAATGAACGTTCATTCCGTTTACATGTTAAAAATTTTTCAAGCGTGCAATCGGACTGCATCCCAAAAGCTTTCTTCCACATCTGCCAAAAGTTTTGGTTCAGGTTCTAACTCCCCGATGCGAACCAGTCGCTCAAGCTCAAGAAAAGCTCCATAAATGATGGCAATCAACGCTGAAGAAGGAAGCTCCTTTATTTCTTTTTTCTCTTTTCCTGACTCAAAGAAATTTTTAAATATATCCAATAGCCCTTGAAAGCTAGCATGACTATCTTCATTTAAAAAATGGGCTCCACTATGTATTTTAATAAAATAAAGTGCTTGGTCCTGTTCGGTTGTAAAGTGAACCATTGATTTAAAAATATGGTGAAACTGATTGCGAATTGAATCATCATGAGGAAATCCATTCTTGACCGTTTCAGTGAAAATATCCAAGTACTCTTGAAAGATCTTGTTGCCCAGCACTTCCTTATTCTCGAAATAACGATAAATGGTACCCGCTCCAACTCCTGCCGATGTAGCAATCATCGGGATCGTTGTCGCATCATATCCCCGTTCTGCGAATAGCACTAAAGCGCTAGATACTATACTGTCTCGTTTATTTATTGCAGTGATCATAATGATTCACCCCTTTTTTTACAAGATGCGGAATGAATGTTCATTCCTCTTTAGTGTAAGTGTATACCCAATAAAATCCCATCTCAATCGCGCATACTACCCATATTTTGTGAATTATTTGTTAACGGAGGGGGATAAAAGTCTGAAATTATTTCTTTTTGAGGAATTAAATGGGTACCACAAACTATTGTTTGCCCATAAAAAAAGCTGATAGTCACAGCTCTTCAAGTTAAAAACAGGATGATTTTCATGTTAATCAATTGAATCAAAGGAATTTATGCATGATAATAGCGGTCAGATAGTTTCTTTTTATGGGCATTGAACACTTCTTCCAATGGGATATTGTACTTGTTCGCAATCACAATCAAGTTTCCTAGCACATCTCCCAATTCTTCGGTTAACTCCTGTTTGTTTTCTTCATACGAACCAATAACCTCATCAGGTCTATCCCTGCCAATTTCAAGGGAGCGAATGGCTCGTGCCACCTCGCCAGTTTCTTCTGCCAAAAAGCCGATGCGAATGAAAATGTCCAATTCTGACCATCCTCGTGCTTCATAATAATCTTTTACCCATTGTTGAAATTCAGTGACGTTCATATTCATCCACCTTTCAGTTAGATAATTCAAGTTTAACAAATCTTCCTGAATTTTGTATGATAAGAAGGGAAGATTACTAAATGGGAGATGTGATATTTTGAAAAGTCTAGCTGTATTTTGTGGATCAAGCAAAGGTGCATCTGCTGTCTATGTAGATGAGGCTAAAAAACTGGGTGCGGAACTGGCAAATCGTAAAATTACCCTTGTCTATGGAGGCTCAAGTGTAGGAATCATGGGTGCAGTTGCAGATTCCGTTCTGGAAGCAGGCGGAAATGTAATTGGAGTCATGCCAGAATTTCTAGAAAAAAAAGAAATAGCCCATAAGAACTTAACTGAATTGATCGTCGTGGAATCCATGCATGAAAGAAAAGCAAAAATGGCTGAGCTTGCAGACGGGTTCATGGCCTTGCCAGGCGGACCAGGAACATTGGAAGAATTCTTTGAGATTTTCACTTGGGCTCAGCTTGGTCTTCATCAAAAACCTTGCGGACTCTTAAATATCAATCACTATTATGATCCTTTGGTCGCTTTATTCAATCATATGTCCGACGAACAGTTCCTGCATGAAAAATTCCGTTCCATGGCGCTGGTAGATGTTGACCCAAATGGACTGCTTGATCAATTTAATACATATGAACCGCCAACCGTAAAAACTTTCATTACCGAAAAACAAACCTGACCATTAATAAACAACCGGCCAAGATCAATAATGACCTTGGCCAGTTGTGATAAACTGCTGCGCACTGAAGGGTTAATTGAATATCAGGTTTAAATAATCTCCATGCCCTTTAATAAGTTGCACTTCATGTTCGGATGAGATCCAGAAGAAATGAAATGTCAGCCCTTCTTCATCTCCTCCACCCGTTGGCTGATGATCCCATTCATCAGGAACATTGTATACACGTATTTGATAAAAATATCTATTATGTATGGCACCATCAACGTTCTCCCAAAAATCTTCTGCAATTAATTTCTCCACATGAAATTTTTCCAGACCTGTTTCTTCTTTCATTTCCCTAATCACTGCTTGGTAAGGATCTTCTTGAGGCTTCACTGTTCCCTTAGGTATCTGAATCCCCGCTTCCCTAATGGGATGTTGAAAAACCAATACCTGTGTTTCTCCATTTTTGATTCTTGTCACATACCCGTAGGCTTTTTTTATCGGCATCACCATCATTCCCCCGTTATTGCAAATGATAGATCAATCACCAAAAGCAAATATGAGCTCTGTCTCGCATACAGTTTCTCCATCGACAGTAGCCCTTCCTTTTCCTTTACCGATTGGACCTTTCAAGCGAGTAATCTCTACTTCTAAACGTAATTGGTCCCCTGGCCTTACCTGCTTTTTAAAGCGACATCCATCGATACCAGCCAAAAGCCCGATCCGCCCTTTATTTTCTTCTTTTGTAAGCATAACAACAGCACTTACCTGTGCTAATGCCTCCACAATCAATACACCTGGCATCACTGGGTAATTTAGAAAATGCCCATTGAAAAACTCTTCATTTGCTGTGACATTTTTAATGGCCACCGCTCTCTTTCCTTCTTCCAATTCCAAAACTCTATCAACTAAAAGAAACGGATAGCGATGCCTGATAATGTCTTTGATTTCTTGGATATCAATCAATATTACGTCCCCCATTGCGATAGATTGCTTTCGGTTTATTTTACCACCAGTATCATAATGTGGATATTTTTGTATTTACCAATACACTTCTTTCAATAAAAAAAGGCTGCCTGGGCAACCCTTTTATTTTGATTCCGCTTACAAATTCTTTGATTTTTTTTCCTTTGATTTAGTTAACGGGGCTAGAACCATTTGTTCATACCTCTCATAACCCCCTAATAATTTATGAATCAAACTTATTTTAGGAACAACAAGGTAAACCACCAATCCTGAAATGGTGCTTAGGATAGCTCCTGCCAGCACATCCGCCGGAAAATGGACACCTACCCAAATACGGGAAATGCCAACAAGGAAAGCCAGCATGATCCATAACAACCACCAACCTCTTTTGAAAAGCCAAAAGGAGACACAAAACGAGAAAAACAAAATGGTATGGTCGCTTGGAAATGAATTATCCACTGCCTTTTCAATTAACTTATTAACATTGGTCAATTCAGCAAATGGCTGATTGTTTGAATGCAATTTCCCTGCCATTTTCCCCATCATTTCAGCTATTACAAACGTAACCATCCCACAAACAACCATCATTCTACTCTGTTCATTTCGAGTGAACCATAATACGATGACAGCTAAAGCTAATAAAAAAACCATATACTCGGCAATGAAAATGGCAGAAGGGTTTAAATAAGCGTATTGTTTCCCTAAGTCATTGATCATTCTAAATACATTGATATTCAGCTCAAAAAAATCCATTTCATATCCAACCTTCCTCTTTTTCTTACATATTAAAGAGAAAGGAAGTAAATCTCCATCGTTCTTCCTAACAGTTTAATCCATTATCTTACATTTTTGTCACGTGGTTGTTATGGTTGTTCAAGGTGGAATTAAACTAGGAGGCTTTACTTATCTTCATGGAGTGAGGAAGTTTACTTGTTAAAAGCACCACAATCATATATTCGTGTGAAAAAAGGACATGATACGATCTTATAACTAGAGTTATGACTAATAGCTCAAGTTTTATTCTTTTAAAGGTTTTATTAAAGTTGAATAGAATTATAAATTGGAATAAATAAACAAAATCGAGGTGATATCTTGCAGATATTATTAATTCGGCATGGTGAGTCAGGAGACGATTTTCTAGAAGAAAATTACGAAGGAACTACTGATTTGCCACTAACCATCAAGGGAATTGAACAAGTAGAAAAAATGTGCAGACGTGTCTCGGAAGAGTTTCCACCAGAATACATTTGGTCAAGTACCTTGCTTCGTGCTAGTAAAACTGCCGAAACTTTATCAAATACTATCAAATGTCCAGTAACATTCTTGGAAGATTTACGAGAGATGCAGGATAGGGAGAAAAATTCAGATTTTAGATTACGAGCTGAAAATGTTCTTTCTTATATTAGAGAGAACAGTGCAAATTATAAACGAATTGCCATTATATCCCACGGAGGGGTGATTACTAAAATAATTGAAAGCTTTCTTCAATTACCACCCGCAATTAATGATGTGTGGTTCAATTCTCATAATACAGGAATACATCTTCTTGAGTATACTGATCATCCATACAAACTTATAAGATTTTTAAATAGTACTACGCATTTGGAATATAGCTAACGATAAGAGCTGTTTTATGGCAGCCTTTTCTTTATGTAATATACAAGGGGAAAAGGCTGACACGCATTTAAAAAAATAGGAGTTTCTGTGCAGCTACTCAATGATTAAAGAAGGTTTTTTATGGAGATTCGTTGAATTCTTAGGTAAGGTTCAATGAAAGGTGGTAAAGTATGAAATCAATAAATTCTCCTATTTACCCTAAAGTTAACAATATTTTCATTCATGTTAAAGATTTAAAGAAATCAGCTGGATGGTATTGTAATCTCCTTGGCATTCCTCATAATAGTGATTCTGTAGAATCTCCTGTTTACAATATTCCTATAACAAATGAAACTGGATTAACGTTAGACGACCATACATTTGATCCTGATTTTAGATTCGAACCATCCAATAATGTATTGTTTAATTTCTACGTAAAGGATATAGACGAGGCCTATAAATTCATTAAGGGTAATAACATATCTATTGTTAAAGAAATAGAGCGTATTGGAGATTTTGCTTATTTTAACTTTCAAGATCCTGATGGTAATGTACTTATGATTTGTAATTGTTAAGGATGAAAATTGGTTGGCTTTTATTTTAGGGAGGGTAAACATGCTGCACATACAGAAAAAGTCCGATACTGTCATTATTGTCATTCACGAAATATATGGACTGAACCAACATATGCAGGGTTTTTGTGAGTCAATATCAAAACAGGGTTTTGATGTGATCTGCCCGGATTTGTTAGAACGTGAGACGCCTTTTGATTATTCCCAAGAGGAAGCTGCTTATCGGCATTTTATGGAGAACGTAGGTTTCACAGGCGCCTTACATAAAATAAAGGAAATATTATCGGATATTAAAGATGAATACCAAAAGATTTTCATTCTTGGATTCAGTGCAGGGGCAACTGTAGCTTGGCTGTGCAGTGAGGAAGAATGTGTCGATGGATTAGTTGGTTACTACGGTTCGCGTATTAGGAATTATGCGGAATTAGCGCCACAATGCCCTGCATTGCTATTTTTCCCATTAGAAGAGCCGTCATTTAATGTGGACGAGTTAATTTCAGCTTTGGAAATAAAGAATGTCGAAGTTCATAAATTCAGCGGAAAACACGGATTCAGCGACCCTTACAACTCAAACTATCATGCAGAATCAGCACAGAAAGCCGTTAGCAAAATGATGAAATTTTTTATGAAGAATTAAGGTTCCACATTCAGCCTAATGCCGTTTTGCATTGATCCATTGTATCGAACCTGCATCACTATGGGGATGACAGTCATTTTGAACCTTTTTATATTCTATTTCCAATTCTTTTAAGGTTAACTTCATCAGCTGTTCCACACTCTTATTTACAGTATGGATCATAAGTTTATAGATCAATTCTTTCCGCCTTTCTTCCACGCCCTTCTTCATTTCACCCTCTCCTTTTATTCTGATTTTATATGAAATGATGTATCCTCAGACAGGGGGAATGATCATCGGATTCCTTCTCTTCGATTTTACTTATTTTAATATATTCATTCTCTAAATCGGTTAAGGTTAATTCAAAAAGATGGATGTCATTCTTTTTATAAACTCCCTTGTTAATCAACTTGTTGATTAGAAAGTTTCTTTTTTTCTCAATCGCTTTACGTAATAATATCCCCATGATAAATCCCCCTTTATAGGATGTATTGAAAGAGAATCTTTCCACTTGCCCATTCACAAAAAAAACCGGAGACACCTCTTTACATGAAAGAAAAGTCTCCGGTTTTCCGGTCAATTAACCTATAATTCCTATTTAATTACTCGGTATTATTATTTTTATAATACTAACTCTGTGATCCGCAGTCAACAATTTTTTTCCTGCATCTTATTTATTTTTGCTTCGCTTCATGAAATGCTGCTTTCACTTTACCCAACAGGTCTTTATCCGAAATCAATTTATACCCTGTAAGTGCAAGGGCTTTTGCTCCGGTCAGGATGGCTTTGTCTCCAGCAGGAGATTTGGCACAGTCGCGGAATTCATTCGTATGGGCAATCAGCTCATCATGGCCAATTTTTATATAAGGATGTGCTGTCGGCACTACATGGCTTACATTACCAGCATCCGTCGAACCAAAGCCACTCTCTTTTCGAGGACCCACTGCTTCCCCTAATTGAGCCAGCTCTTCTTTTAACAGTTCATCCAGGACTGGATTAATGACAAAATCGAGTACTTCATTTTGGAAACGTTCAACTTTAACCGTACTTCCTGTGGCAAGTGCTGCCCCTTCGGCAACAGCACGTATTTTATTGGATACTTCTTGGCAAAGTTTCCATGTTGTTGCTCTAATGTAAAACCTGGCGGAAGCATATTCAGGAATAATGTTAGGCGCTTCCCCGCCATTAGTGATGATTCCGTGAATCTTGACCTCGGCTGGGAGCTGCTGACGCAAAGCATTAATGCCATTGAACAGCTGAATCACCGCGTCAAGTGCATTCACGCCTTCTTCAGGTGCAGCTGCTGCATGTGCTGACTTCCCGTAAAAATGAAAATCAAGGGGGTCGACTGCCAAAAATGGACTTGTGACACGCGTTTGCCCGCCTGGATGGATAAGGATTGCCGCATCCACCCCATCAAATAGACCGTGCTTCACAAAGCTGCCTTTTGCGCTTCCATTCGGGCCGCCCTCTTCTGCCGGCGTTCCGAAAACAATCACCTCTCCGCCCGTTTCCTCCAGCACTTGAGCCAAGGAAATGCCCGCTGCAACACTCGTTGTGCCGATGATATTATGGCCGCAAGCATGACCTAAACCCGGCAATGCATCATACTCGGCTAAAAAGGCAATTGTGGGTCCTTTCTTCGAAGAGGTTTTTTTGGCGATGAATCCTGTTTCATGTCCGGCTATATTGCGGGTCACTTCAAATCCTTCATTTCGAAGTATTCCGGTTAATGTATCCGAAGCGAAGAATTCTTGATTCCCAATTTCGGGTTTGGCATGAATGGCTTGACTCGTTTCGATATATAATTTGGAATGAAGGTCGATGTGATCTTCAATGATCTGCTGATGCTGCTTCTGCACTAATTCTCTCGCCATATTCTAATCTCCCCTTTTTGGTTTAAGGAACCGGATAGGCACCTTGAATCCATCCGGCATTCCTTCACTTGTTCTAAATCATTATTTTTCATTAGCTGGTTTTGTCCAAGCATCCTGGTAATTCAATAATTCATCTACAGAAACATATGCAGGAATGGTGTTTCCTTTAAACGTTTTTTCAATGAACGCTTCCACTTTTTTCGATTGATAAAGCTCCACTAATTTTTGCAGTTCAGGACGATCGGCATTACCCTTTTTAACTGCAATGATATTAATATATGGTTTCGCCGTTTTACTTTCATGGAATAAAGAATCTTTTAAAGTAAGGCCTGCTTCGACGGCAAAGTTATTATTGATGGCTGAAGCATCGGCATCATCCAATAGACGCGGTGTATTGCCTGCAGCAACAGGTTGGATTTTCAAGTTTTTCGGATTTTCCTTAATGATTTCCAATGATCCCGATCCATTGAATTCCTCTTTCAATGTAATCAATCCAGCTTCCTGAAGAAGAAGTAGTGCACGACCAAAGTTTGTTGCTTCATTCGGAACGGCAATCGTAGCGCCATCCGGAAGATCTTTGAGATTTTTATGTTTTTTCGAATAAAGGCCCATAGGCGCAATGACAGTCGACCCGATGGCCTCTAATTTTAGATTTTGATCTTGAACGAATTCATCGAAGTAAGCGACCGTTTGGAATGAATTAGCATCAATTTCACCTTCACTTAAAGCAAGGTTCGGTTGGATATAATCATTGAAAGTGACCAGTTCGATATTAAGCCCTTCCTCTTTCGCTATGTCGACAATGTATTCCCATGTTCTTGTATCCCCGCTGCTGACACCGACTTTTACTGTTTTCACATCATCCGAACCGCCTGATGCACCTTCTTCTTTCCCGCATGCTGCAGACACGATGGCCAATGCCAATACTATGATCGTTAATAAGATTTTCTTCATTTCTCCTACCTCCTGTTATTTTTATCTTCTTCTGATTTTTCTTGAAACAAAATTCCCGGTGGATTGCAATAATTGAACGATGATCACGAGCGCCGCCACTGTGACGATCATCGTCATCGTATCAAACCTTTGATAACCGTAAGCCAAAGCTAAATCTCCGACCCCGCCTGCACCGACGGCACCTGCCATGGCCGTAGATCCAACAAGCCCGATTGTCGCTGTTGTAAATGTAAGGATCAACGAACTGAGTCCCTCGGGAATCAAAAAGCGATAAATGATTTGCCATGTCGTCGCCCCCATCGCCTGAGCTGCCTCGATGATCCCTTTGTCCACTTCCAACAGGGAGTTCTCCACAAGCCTGGCGATATAAGGAGCCGCGTAAAAGATTAGCGGAACAATGGCCGCATTCGTTCCGATTGCACTGCCTACAATCATTCTCGTAAACGGAATAAGTGCTACAAGCAAGATGATGAAAGGAACCGACCGCAATATATTGATGATCGGGTTCAATACATTAAAGACCCATTTATTCTCCAGGATGTGACCCTTTCTTGTAATGACAAGCAGGATACCGAGCGGAAGCCCAATCAATCCGGAAAATACCAATGAGATGGCTACCATATAAAGTGTGTCACCGAAAGCTGTCGACAGCTGATCTGCTGTTATTTCCATTCCCCAAAGCGTATTACCCATTTATCTGCACCTCCTGGACGAGAATCCCCTCATCTTTAATATATTGATAAGCCTTGTCCACCTCATTTTTGTTCCCGGTCACTTCGATGATCAAATTCCCGAAAGGCGTTTCCTGAATTTCAGAAATATTGGCTGATAAGACACTTAAATGAACATCATATTTCTTCGAGATGGTTGAAAGTAAAGGAGTACCCGAAGTAGTCCCAATAAAATTAATTTTCCAAATAATCGGGATATGGGACCCTATGCTTTTTAGGAAACTTTGTGGAATTTCGTCATGTATGACCGTTCTCACGAAGTTTTTTGCAATATCCGTTTGCGGCTTCGCAAACACTTCGAAAACCGAACCTTGTTCAACGACGCATCCGCCCTCCATGACCGCTACCTTATTGCAAATTTCCCTGATGACAGACATCTCATGAGTGATTAGCAGAATGGTAATATTGTATTCTTTATTGATTTTCTTTAAGAGCTGCAGAACTGCACTCGTTGTTTGTGGATCCAATGCCGAGGTAGCTTCATCACACAATAAGATCGATGGATTTGTAGCCAATGCTCTCGCAATGCCGATCCGCTGCTTTTGACCGCCGGATAATTGTTCCGGATAACTCTTTGCTTTGCTTGATAAGCCAACGAACTCCAACAGCTCGCCTACCCGCTTTTTGATTTCTTTACCAGGGGTTCCCGATAAAATCAGCGGCATGGCGATATTATCAAAAACAGTCTTTGAGTTTAGCAAATTGAAATGCTGAAAGATCATCCCGATTTTTTTCTTTTCTGCCCGCAATTCCTTCGCGTTCAATTTGGTTAAATCCTTGCCCCCAACAATCACCGAACCATCTGAAGGATGTTCAAGCAAATTGACCAACCTGATCAACGTACTCTTCCCGGCCCCGCTATAACCGACTACACCGAATATATCCCCCTTTTCAACTGTCAAATTAATGCCCTTCAAAGCCTCGACAGTCTGTTTCTTTGTTTGATAAACCTTTTTGACATTTTGAAACTCAATCATCCAATCTCCCCCCATGCTGTTTATTTGTACGAATTCATTATCCAGAGAAGAGCTTTGCAAAGTTTCATAATGTTAGGGTTGAATTTTTGGAATTTATGAGTAAATGCACCAATAATCCAAATAACCATATACATTTTGAATAAACAAAAGAGGCCTCTTCCGTCATCAGACAGAAGAGGCCTCTTTTAGACATAAAAAAGAGTAAACTCTTAAATTAATTATCTAAGAAAAGCTCCTTCTTATCTTTCAAACTTTCGTCCGTTGGAATTAGCACAGTATTTTTACAAAAGTAAAAACCCGCTGCCGAGGTATCATAGGGCCAAGTCCCTCCACATCTCTTGATAAGAATTAACGTTATATTTAATTATGTCCTTCACTATATATTCTAATTTCTCTAAAGTCAACCATATTTTTTTCGTTCTAAACATTTTCATAGTATAGTGAATTGATGGTTTTTAAATTATATTAATATAATTTTATTTCGTTTTTATAATGTTTTACTCATTCTCCATACAGGGTATTTTTCATTTTCTTCCCTTATCTTCATCATGCCTGATTTCGTATATAAACGAATCGCCCTTCCATTTTCCGGAGAAACCCTTAAATGATATTCGGATACATTAAATTGCCTGAAAAAGTTTTCTGCGTAGTGAACCAATTCCTTGCCAAGGCCTTTACTGCGGTAATCGGGAATAAGATAAAAAAGATTCACATAGCCAATCTCCGTTCCTTCATACTCACGAATTTGAAGTTCCATTTGTCCAATCGGTTCTTGGTCCTTTTCAATGATCACCTGTCCATCCGGAAATTTGCGGACCCGTTCTTTCATTCGTTGCAGATATGTATTTTCATCTCCAAAACCATCTTCAGATCCAAAACTTACAACATAGGAATCTTTCCTGAATTTAATGATAATATCTTTATCTTTGTCCGTATCAATGGTACGAAAGATCAACTTCATTCACCTCTATCATTTTAGTAAAATAGTTTTTAAGCAAGCAAACCTCATTTTACTTACGCATTTTTATGATATTTTTTTCATAAATAATAGGCTTAACTGGGCCCTTTCGTTTTTGTGCCTTGATGAAAAAACATTTGCCACCTTCCATTCGTACATTTCCAGATTGAACTCCTTAAGGTATGTTCCTCTTTATCTTCATCAAAAATCCGGTACGTAGTTAACACGGTATCCTCAGACAATGGATGCATATCAAATTGACTTAGTGTCATTTTCACCGCTCCGGCTCCCTCTTGCCCCAAAAAATCGCTTTTAGACCATATGTTACCCGAACTGCCGAACTCAAGGAAATCATCTTTCAATAATAATGAAAGCTCTTCTGGTGATGTACGGACTTCAGTTTTTAACAATTTCTCCTCCAGCTCATACAAATGCTCTTTTAACAACGAAGATTCACTTTCCATTCATCTTGTCCTCCTTTTCTCTCTAAATAACAAATTAGGAAAATAGCGTATAATTAATACGTCGATTTTCATACGGTGGTGATTCTATGATCCATGCTGTCAAAGATTTTTTATCCAGTTGCTTGCTGATTACCAGTTGGTTAATATTTGCGGTCAGCAGCATTTTTTTCTTTTTTTCGTTTTTAACCGTTTTTGCCATACCTATTTTCTTATTAATATTTTTAACTGGCTTACTTTGTTTCCATATTTCCAAGAAACTGGACTCACGACGGATTTCTAAGTGTTAAGAACAATTTATTCCACAATACTAGCGGTAATTCCTTTTTGACTGCCATTCGATGCGAACTATTCCTTACTAAAACCGAATAATAATGGCCTCAAGAAAGATCATTCCGTCCTACATCACTCCCACAGCCCATCTGCATCATTGAGTCCATAAAAAAAGGAGCTGCAAATGGCAGCTCCTTTTTCTGTGCATACGTTTGTTTTCCCATCAGTGTTATCGTGATAGGGTACCTTGCAGACGATTCGTTTCGGCGATTACTTTTTCTTCATCGATCGTTAAGCAGCGCCTTTCTTTCACGACCATTTTGCCATCGATGTATACATCACATACATCATTTCCGCGTGCTGCATAAAGCAGGTGCGAATAGGCTTCACTCAACGGCTGCAGGTGTTCTTTGTCATATGGGTAAATGGTGATGAAATCTGCTTTTTTACCAACTTCCAGTGATCCTGTATGGCCCATGCCTATCGCTTCGGCTCCCATTCTTGTGGCCATGGCGAGTGCTGTTTGGGCAGGAAATTTAGTGGCATCCTTATAGATTCCTTTTTGCAGTAATGCAGCTGTCCTCATTTCTTCGAACATATCGAAGTTGTTATTGGAGGCGACGCCATCTGTTGCTACTCCCACTTTAATGCCTGCATCAAGAAGGCTGACGACATCGGCAATTCCAGATCCAAGCTTCAGGTTACTGATTGGGTTATGGGCAACGCGAACATCATGCTGTTTTAGTATCGCACGCTCTTCGTCATTGAGAACCACACCGTGTGCCATCACGGTAGGCTGGTCGAACAGACCTAGACGGCGAAGGTGCTCGACAGGACGGGATCCGTAACGTTTTTCGATGTCGAGGATTTCAAAGTCCGTTTCCGATACGTGGATGTGCACCATCAAATCATTCTCTTTTGCAATCCGCGCACTTTCCATGATTGCTTCAGGTGTGCAGGCATATGGGCTATGTGGTGCGACCATGGTAGTCAGGCGGCCATCGGCAAACGTTTTATAGTTTTTTGAAAACATTTCTGCCCCCATGAGGTTCGCTTTTTGGTCTTTTTCGGTACCCAAGCTGAAGATCGTGTAGGAAAAGGCTCCGCGCATTCCTGTTTCGCCTATCGTCTCCATGACAGCACCTGCATCTATTCCATTAGGATTAAACATATCCGAAAATGTCGTGGTTCCCGATTTCATCATTTCCATAATGCCAAGCTGAGTGCTTACAGAGGCGATTTCCGTTGTAAACTGGCTTTCAAGCGGCCATATTTTCGTTTCAAGCCATGGCTTCAGCAGCATATCGTCCCCGATACCGCGTAAAAGGGTCATTACAATATGCGAATGGGCATTCACAAGGCCTGGCATGATCCATTTCCCGCCAAGGTTGACCACTTGATCTGCATCTGACAATTGTTGTTCATCATGCTGGCCGACGTAGGATATGGTATCATCTTGTACAATCATCATGCCGTTTTCAAAGATTTGATTTTCCTTGTCCATAGTAAAAAATGTAGCATTCACATATATTGTTTTCATAAGTAGTTCCTCCAAAGTCGTATCATGTAGCAACATGTTCTATTCCGCATTCTAAACTAGTACCTTACAGGTAATCAAGTAATTCCATATTATCAGGGGCCATTTCCATTTACCTTAGGAACCTATTGGAAGAGCTCCAAGATGAATGACCCCTTCAATATATCCGTTCAATCAGCAAACCGCCTTTGCAATTGAGCATGCGCAATCAGTTGCTTAAGAAAATCTTCCCTCCATTGCTCGGGACAATAATGGCTTCTTGCACATCTTGAAGGCTGTAGTAGGAAGCCGGCATCATGAACTTCAATCTTTTATCATTAATGAAACCCATCAAAAGGTTAAACGTTTCATGCCAAGTTTGAATGGAAGCCTGCTGATTCCAATGCCGAAGATGAAACATTTGAACATTCACTTTTGTCCTTTGTGAAATTTTTGCCCAATTTACAGACTGTCCTGATAAAAGGCCAATCGTTAATAAGATGCCATTAGGCCGAACACAAAAAGCTAGCTCTGAACCATCGATGCCCCCCACTGAATCTATGGCCGCTTTCGCTCCGCGCCCATTCGTCCATTCCATCACGGTATCATGCAATGATGATCGGGACGTATCGATCACATATGAAGCACCAAGCTTAAGCAGTTCTTCCGTATACTTACTGTTTCTCGTTACAGCAATCAGCTTAAATCCAAGTATCTTGGATAACTGGGCAAAGATACGGCCGATGGAAGATCCGCAAGCATTTACAAGTAATACATCACCCGGTTTCAATGCCAATACTTCTGTACAGATTAGCCATGCGGTTATCGGATTTATATATAATTGCGCTGCAATATAATCCTCGATCGAATCGGGAATGACGATGGCCAAATCCGCAGATGTTTTAACATATTCCTGCCAGGTCCCTTCACCGCGCAAAGGCAGAACACGCTTGCCTATCAGCTCTTTCGAAACCGATGGCCCCACCTCTTCTACATTGCCGACCCCTTCATAACCAGGTATGGAAGGCAAGGGAATTCGGTGGGAATATGCACCGCGAATGGGCAGCAAGTCAGACGGGTTAATGGGACGTGTAGTCATCCGAACGAGGACCTCCCCTTCGGAAGGACTTTGAATAAATTTATTTTCAACTTTTAAAACCTTTTGCGGATTCCCGAACTCATAGAATTTAACACATTTGGCTTCCAAGATAATAAGCCTCCTTTAATCATTTAAACTGATCCCACCTGGCACTTTAAGAGCTTTTAACTCTGGATTTATGTTGATGCATTGTGGTTTTCCACGTTTTAATCCTCTTTCCATAAATTTGTCGTTATGAATCCTCTTAATTTTCCAAGCATATGGTTTATAAAACGTTTGTTTATACAAGGGGTGAAGAGATTGAATAAAGTAGGAAAAGATGATTTTGTATCTGGGTTCGTACCACATCATAATCATGGATCTGTTGATTATACTTCCCTAGCGGACGGCCATGTCCATCAATGTTTAGATGTAACTTCCCCGCCAATTCCATCACAAGAGGGAGAACATATTCATTATACTGAAGGATATGTGTTATTTGAGGATGGACATACCCATTATTATAAGGCTTATTCGGGACCACCCATTCCGGTTGGAAATGGAATGCACGTTCACTATTACGATTTTTACACAACAGAAGAAGATGGGCATAGACATAGAATTAAAGGGGTCGACCAACCTGCTCCAGGGAATAAATAAGATACATGATAAATAAAAAAACATCAGGGTGATTTGAAATCCCCCTGATGTTTTTTTGCCTCGATAGTCTGACTCTAAATGCATCTCACTGATCTTGAGATAAACCAATTGGAATGCATAGGGGCGTTTGATCAACAGGATTTTCAATAATGCAGCATTCCAGTCCGAAGACGTCCTTGATCATCTCTTTTGTAAAGACCGTTTCAGGCGGTCCTTCTTTATAGATTTTCCCCTTCTTGATGCTGATCAGATGATCGGCATACTGTGCCGCTTGATTCAAATCATGCAGTACCATGACGATCGTGCGCCCATGAGTGAGGTTTAAATCGCGCAGTAATTCCAATATTTCAATTTGGTGCGCTAAATCCAGATAGGTTGTCGGTTCATCCAACAGTAATAGGTCGGTTTCTTGTACCAAAGCCATCGAAATCCATGCCCTTTGCCTTTGTCCTCCAGATAATGCATCCAATGTCCGATCAGCGAATTCCGTCATTTTTGTTGCGGATAATGCACGGTCGACAATGGCATGATCTTCCGAGGTTTGTCTGGAAAATAAGCCTTTGTGCGGATGCCTGCCATAATAGCATAGTTCTTTAACGGTTATATCTTCAGGAGCTTCCGGAGCTTGGGGTAAGATAGCCAATTTCTTTGCCACATCCTTGGAAGATTGAAGATGAATGGCTTTTCCATCTAAATAGATCGTGCCTTGCTGAGGTGTTAATAATCTGGCTAGAGACCGTAGAATGGTAGATTTGCCACAACCATTGGAACCTATGATTATACTGATCTTACCTTCAGGAATTTCCAAATCGATATTATCGATGATTTGAGTTGATCCATAAGAGAGGGAAAGATGCTCTGCTGATAATGTTGTCATGATATTCAGCCTTCCTTATGTTATTTTTCGTTCTCGGCGTAATAGATATAAAAAATATGGCACTCCAATCACCGCAGTGATGATTCCCGCGGGTATTTCTATTGGAGGGAATAATCCTCTTCCCAGGCTATCGGCAACGAGTAGAAGGATGGAACCGAAAAGAGCTGAAGCAGGAAGCAAAAGCTTGAATTTTGATCCTACCACCCTCCGTGCGATATGGGGGGCAATTAAACCTATGAACCCGATGGAACCAACCGCAGCTACACAGACTCCGATTAATATGACAGAAACACTTAACAACATATAACGCAGTAATTTTGATCTTTCACCGAGACCAGTAGCTATATCGTCGCCAAGGCTAAGTACATCCATTTTAGAAGTTAACGCAATCAATACCGGGACAAGGACAAGAAATGGAAGCAAAATGAATACTTGATCCCATCCTCTTCCCCATAGACTGCCAGTCAACCACAGCAGTGTCGTGTTTACATCATCCGGGAACTTGACCATGAAATACTCTATCCCCGCTTGACATATGGCCCCTAAAGCAATTCCTACCAAAGCTATTGTATTTGGCTGAGCTCCTTTTTTATAAACAAATATCATCAAAATTGCCGCCATGACCGCCGCTCCGATAAAAGCTGAAAGAGGCAGAATGATAATGGGCGATTGCGGAAATAAAACGATGACTATAACAGCTGCCAAACCGGCCCCTTTTGTTACCCCAATCACATCTGGAGAAGCCAACGGATTTCGAAGGACCCCTTGCAGAATGGCTCCAGCCGTTGCCAATCCGGCCCCCACTATCACGGCAATTAAAATACGTGGTATGCGATAGTTGTGCAGAATGAACGCCTGGCTCTGCATGCCATTTCCAAGGAAATTTTGGAGAATTTCTAAAGGTGAGATATAAATGGCCCCTAAGCCCAGGCTCACCAATGCTAAAATCAGCATGGTAACCGTCAGCATCAGGAGAATTGAATAAGGGTGCAAAGTTGATTTCAACCCAAATGTCCGTTTTAGTTTCATTGCTTAATATTCCTCCCTCTCTTCGCTAAATAAAGGAAGAATGGCGCACCGATTATAGCTGTTACGATGCCAACCGGCGACTCAAAAGGATAAGCGATAAACCGGGCGAGAATATCTGCGTAAACCAAGAGTAAAGCGCCGAATAATGCAGAAAAAGGAATGATTCTCCGATAATCCCCGCCCACCAGTCTCCTGACGATATGAGGAATGATCAATCCTACAAAGCCCACCGGTCCTGCGACGGCAACCGAAGATCCTGCCAAAATGATCACCAATATTCCTGCCAAAATACGGATTCGGTACACCCGCTGCCCAAGTCCCTGCGCCATATTTTCTCCTAAAACAAGGATAGAAACAGATCGAGAGAACAAGGCAGCGACAAGTAGCCCGAAGAAAGACCAAGGAAGAATCATGTTAACGTGTGTCCATGTTTTCCCATTAATAGACCCGACTAACCAATAGAGCACATCTTTCGCTTGTTCATTAAAGATGATCATGCCTTGCGTTAAAGAAGATAAAAAAAAGTGAACAGCCATTCCGGCCAATGCCAGCTTTACTTGGGTCATACCTCCTCCCGAAGCAAAAGAATAGACTGCCATCCCTCCCACTGCTGCACCAATGAATGCAACGCAAACTAGAGATACGGAAGAAAGGTTAGGAAAGAAAACGAACGCGGACACAATAAAAAATGAGGCACCGGCATTAACACCAAACACTTGTGGAGAAGCTAATGAATTTCGGGTAATAGCCTGCATGAGAGCGCCCGCCACCGCTAAATTGGCACCGACCAATGCTCCAACTAAAGCCCGGGGCAATCGAAGGGTCCTTATAATAGTTTGTTCCTTGGACGAGTCGGCATCAAAAAAGGACTTCAAAACCATTGATGCATCTATATCGGCCGCTCCCACAGAAATACTCGTCAGGACTCCTAAAATCAGCAAAACGATTCCAGCGATAGCGGTACAATACACTTTCAGTTTACTTCTAGCTACAGTTTCCATCGCTATACAACACACTTCCTAACTAAATTTAAACCTAATGGAAAGCGAAGTAAGAATGGGATCTCTTACTTCGCTTTTGTTCCTTTATTCTTCACCAAGCATGTTTAAAGTGTCTTTAGCAATGGCCTCCGCTGATACAACACCACGGTATCTCGTCCATAAATCTCGATCAACACTATACACTTGTCCGCTTTTTACAGCCTTCAGGTCTTTCCAAAGAGGATTGTCTTTCCACTCATCAGTAAGTAACTTACCCTCATTATTCGCTAGAAGCAACACATCCGGATCAATCTCGACAAGCTGCTCCAAGTTCATCTCGGCATGTGGCTGTTCCTGCTGAATGGCATTTTTCAATCCCATGCGTTCAAGCAATTCTCCATCATAAGAAGAAGAAGTATGAGCTTGGAATGAAGTATCTCGTACAACTGCAGGTAAAACCGTCATATTTGAATCAACAGTAAGTTTCGATTTAAGTTCCTTAATCGTTTTTTCATGCTCGCTCAATCTTTTTTCTGCGGCATCTTCCTTATTCACTGCCTTTGCAATCATTTTAAAAGAATCCAAGTTTTCTTGATATGTAGATTCCCGGCTTTTTAAGACAATGGTAGGAGCAATCTGCTGTAAATCTTTATAAATCCCTTTATGCCGCTCAGCATCTGCAATGATTAAATCCGGCTGTAAAGAACTGATCACCTCTAAATTAGGCTGCTCACGTGTTCCTACAGACGTATAATCCATTTCTTGACCTACAAGTTTTGTAATCATATCTTTTTTGTTGTCATCTGAAATCCCGATAGGTTTTATCCCTAGGGCATTTAAAGAATCAACGAAAGATAACTCAAGCGTAACGATTTTTTTAGGAGTATTTTTAATTTCCGTTTCTCCCATTTCATGCTTAATCGTCCTTGTTTCTTGATTACTTGTTTCGGCAGATGTCTTCTCTGCTTCTGTTGTTTTTTGAGAATTATTACATCCTGATAACATCATCATAATCGTGAATAACAGGATCAATCCTCCTCCCCCAAACGTTCTTACTTTTCTAGATTCTCTCATTTTCCGCACCCTTTCCGTCATCTATACCTATTTAACTTCTTACCCAACGAATACTTCATAATTGAAAATGATTATCATTATCCTGCTGTTATGATAAAGTCATAGATTGATACCGTCAATATTAATAAAATTTTGTGAATAAAAATCATTTTGGCCATTAAGGCAACCTGCATGAATTTTATTGTTTACGTGAAGTTGAACTTTAAAAAAAGTAAAAAAAGAGCAAACCCGTTAAGGTCTGCTCTCCTTGCCTTGCCTTTTCAAAGAATCTATTTTCTTTCAATCAGCATCTCTTCAAGAGGATATTCTTCATTTGTAGCTTCTTTTTTTGGGCGTTTTATGGAGGTTTTAATAAGAATGGTAGAAACAATTGATAATGCACCCATGATCAGGTAGCCTGTCGATCTTGAAAACACTTCAATCAAGATGCCAATTATGACGGGTCCTAAAAACATTCCAGCAGAATATAAACTTTGGAACAAGCCCATTCTCGTGGATTGTTTAATCTCCGGGATATTTTCAACAGCCCAGGAAGTGACGACCGTAAAGATTAATCCGTAACCGAAGCCTTGAAATGCCTGTAATAGAAAAAGCATCGTTAAATTTTCAGCATAAGGAATCAATATGATGATGACCCCTTGTAAAACCGCTCCCAAAATCGCTGTATTCATTAAACCGATTTTTTTATAAAAAAGGGCTCCACATAATCCGGCGGCTAAACCATATATAATCAGGTGAGTGTTTGCCAGCATGCCAATCAATAGTGGATTTGCTCCAAGGTCGGTTGCGACTAAAGGTGTGAACGTATCCCTTGTTCCAATGGTGACCATCAAAGCAATCGTTGCCAAAACAGAAATGACCCAGATTTTTTTATCGGTGATTTGCTCGACAAGTATTTTCTTATCGTATTTAACTTTTACCCCTTTAATACTTAGGTCTTTTGTGAAAAAGGTTAAAACAAGCGCAAGTATGGCGGCGGCCACCGCAACTAAAAAACTATACCGATACCCATAACTATTGGCCACCACTGCACCGATGGTTGTCCCAAGTATGGAACCAACCGGCGATGCAACACCCAATATCGCCACTGCTTTTGCAGCTTCCTTCACACCAAAATATGAGGCGAACATAACATTGTAAATAACCCAGGTGGAACCAGTTAAACCGTCCGAAATTTTCCCAAGGTACAATGTTGTTGAACTTGGTATGAAAAAGGCCAGCGTCCACATTACGATGGTTATCAGCAACCCCATTTGGATAAACAATCTTCGTTTATGCAGCATATCCGAAAATACACCTACCGGAAGTCGTGTCAATAAAGCAACAATCCCTGAAATTCCAATAATACTGCCTATCACAACTGAATCGAACCCAAGATCTTTAGCATAAGAGGAGATAAATGGATCAAATGCCGTAATGGTGACAAAGAACAACAAGCTAATGATAAAGAATAAGATGGTTTCTTTCCGATTATTAATTTTATTAGTTTTGTTCATATATTCCATCCTTTCAATCCCCCTCCCTTTCGTCCCACCAGACAGAAAGGCGATGCTATTAATGTTTACACATATTCTCATATACTTTCCAGGGTTGATACAGCCCATCCACCCGACATTTCAGGCAGAATGGGAGTATCTATTTCTTCCAAGCGGCTGCACCAGAAGCATGCCCTTAATTGAATGCGTTTTCAGCAATCCCTATCATTTAGAAGCACATTTATGTCAACCTGACAGTGGCCGATAATTTATGGCCTTCCAAGCCTTCAATTTCAGATTGATCTTCCGCATGGGATGCCAGGAATCGAATGCCTTGGCCTGTGATTTCTTGATGTGTCATGACTTTCACATAACTTCCTGCCCAAAGTCCCCCCGTATATCTTGCTGCCTTTTGAGTCGGCAATGTATGGTTGGTTCCAGAGACTTTGTCAGAGAAGACGACGGAACTGCCTTCATCAAGGAACAATGATCCATAGTTATTTAGTTTATCCATCAATTCGCGGCTATTTTTGATATGCAAATGTAAATGTTCAATGGCATATTCATTGCAAATATCCAGTCCTTCTTGTAATGAATCAGCATGGATGATTTCCCCTCTTTTTTCCCATGATTCGTGTGCAGGGGAAGATGGTGAGAAGGTTTTCAAAAAGCCTTCGATTTCTTTTTCAGTTTCTTCGGCAACTGTTCGGGACGTTGAGACAAGAATGGCCCGTGCGTACGGATCGTGTTCAGCCTGTGCTAGTAAATCGGCTGCTATTTTCGTAGGTGACGCTGAATCATCAGCAAAGACCATCACTTCACTCGGTCCAGCAATAAGGTCTATGCCCACTTTACCGAAAACTTGTCGTTTTGCTTCTGCTACAAACCGGTTTCCTGGTCCAGCGATGATATCCACTTCCGGGATGGATTCGGTTCCATATGCCATGGCGGCAATGGCCTGCGCCCCGCCAATTGCAAAAATGTCTGTAGCACCGGAGCGGAGCAAGCCGTATAAAACTGCCGGATGGATGCCGCCTTCATAATTGGCCGGGCTGCAGGCAACGATCCTTTTTGCTCCTGCTACCTTTGCTGGGGCAACGACCATTGGTCCTGATGATAATAACGGGAATCTTCCTCCTGGAACATAAGCCCCCACCTTTTCGATCGGTACGATTCTATGCCCCATCCTGATCCCATCGCCAAAATCCTTTTCGAATGGAGTTAGGCAGCTCAACTGTGCTTTAGCAAAATCGGATACTCTTTCCACGACCCGGTCAATCAGCACTTTTACCTCTTCAGGAAGAGTCCTGATACAACGCTCGATCTCCTCTTCACTAACCCGGACCGGACGATCGGAATCACCGAATTTTTTTTCATATTCCCGGACGGCATCATCCCCGCCTGCTTTTACATTTTCAATAATGGACTTCACCGTTTGTTCTACTTCATGTGAAGAGGTCTGTTCAAATACGTCCGCTTTCTTTATATATTCCATCCTATTTTCCCCCTAATCGTTGTTTAGTGAAGAGACGGCTGCAGCACAGCCGTCAACTGGTCTATCAAGATACGCCGGTAAAATTCCCATCATCGATTGTGGATTCACCATCTTGTTGTGATTCATTTTCATCAGGCAAATAGATCTGACGCAACACTTCCATTCCATCAAACAATAGCCATTCTTCCGAAATTTTTTCATTACGGATTTTATAGTGGCTGATGCCCGCAATATCAATGGCTTTTCCGCTAGGGGCTCCGAAGTATCCTGTTCCTTCGTGCACTCCTTGTATTCTCCAGCGAACCGCTACATCCCAATCACTATCAGATCCGCGCCTATTACAAGTTACCCTTTCAAGAATCACTTTCCCATTCGGAATGGAGGCAAAGAGGCTCATGAACATTCCTTGAATTTCACTTACTCCGATTACATCCTTGTTGCAGACATAATGAACGACTGCATTTTCTTCATAAAATTCCCGAACAAAATTAAATGAGCGCCGAGCCCAAATTCGATTGAATACAAGCTGCATGAACTCCCCTATTTCGAACTCATCAGAAGATGGAGTGAATAGTTTTGGAGGAAGTCCCGTTTCTGCTGTCTCTTTAAATCCAAACTGTATAGCCGGAGCAAGCTTCTGCGTACTTTTAGCCATTTTTTTAGCAAACTCGACCGGATCCAATCCGAGTTGCAGGACAAGATGATATGTATCCATCACAAGCCATTCTTCGTAAATCTTATTATTTAAAATCATACAATCGGCGCTTGTTCTGAACATCACTTTCTTTCCGGTGGCAGGACCGTATAAACTATCTCCAAGGTTCGTTGCAACAGAACGTCCTCGATGTGAAGTGAAAAACCCTGCTTCATCATCCCCTGACCAGATTACACTCCATCCCAGCCCTTTCCGATCCGGAAAAGCGTGCAATGTTTGCAGCGTACCTGAAATGACTTCGTTAACCCCATGGCTATTAATCAACCCTTTATGAACAGATATGCTTGTGCTATACGTATCATAAATAAGCCCGATGTCTTTCTCTTTCCAGATTTGACGTGTGATTTTCACAATATAATCAACGATGTTATTGTATTCTGGGTTAAAACCGTTCATCCTCTGTTTCTTTTGATTCGTTTCTTCTATATTAATGTAATCATAATCATCTTTCGTATCGAGCATATTAACGTCTTCAGCATCAGCATAGAAGATGAAGTTTGCTGAATTCTTGACCGGTTGGATTGTATTCTTTGCTGTTTTTTCTTCTTTTGGAGCTACTTCAATTGAACCTGTCTTCTTTTCTGCCATAATACCCATCCTTTTCGTATAAAGTAAATTCGTCAAAATGCAGGACTTCTTGTAAAGTCATTTAACAGATTGAGTGGCCTTGCTTGCTGAGATAACATCTGATAACGCAGTAGTAATCACATTATTTAACACGATGCAAACAAATTTTGCGCCTTTGTCAAAAGCCCCATTAGCAGCATCGCTGTTACTGGCTACGGTACCAATTGGCACATCGAGTTCTTTACCTTTTATGAACAGTTCATTGATGACCTTTTGCACTTCAGGATGACTTGCACCTTCCAGTTGATAACCCATGTTCACCGAGAGGTCTGTGGAACCGACAAATGCCAAATCAATTCCAGGGACTGTTGCAATATCTTCAAAATTGCTGGCTGCATCAAGCGTTTCAATATGCACAATTATCATAACATTTTCATTACTCTCATCTAAATAGGGTTTTCCACTATCTTTTCCGTAACGCGCTGGCCTGGTTGAATACGATACCCCTCTATTTCCATATGGAGGGAATTTAGCTCGCTTAACTACATCAAGAGCCTCTTCCTTTGTATTGACCATTGGTACTTGTACACCTTTTGCCCCGCGATCCAAAGCCTTTTGAATACTGGAAGGGTCATATGAAACCCGGACGATCGGGACAAGCCCAACAGAATCTGCCGTACGGATAATGTTTTCAAGCTCGGATGGACTGAATGCACCATGCTCGTCATCTATTACGACGAAATCAAAGCCGGCATAACCGAGCATTTCGACTAATGGCGGGGAATTTATCCCTAAAAAGGCACCAAGAACTTGTTCCCCACGTTTGATTTTTTCCTTTATGGCATTATTCTTCATCGTCTTCCCTCTCTTTCCACTGACTCGTTCAATGCTGTAAAGATCACATTCAGTTCCCGGCATTTCAATCACCTGACAACCATTTCCTCAATGCAGCGCTTACTTTTTCAGGCTGTTCCAAAGGACTCAAATGTCCTGAATGACTTACGATTTCAAGATTCGCCGTCGGGATGTTTTCCGTTAAATACTCGGACATATGCAGGGGACATACCCTGTCTTCCCTTCCTGCCAAAATCATGGTCGTACATTCAATGGCAGGAAGGATGGGACGTTGATCCGAACGCGTCATCACTGCTTTTAACTGATTGATATACCCTTCAATACCGATTTTTTCAGCCATATCGATAATCTTGGAAACTAATGCTTCATCATTTCTACGGTCTGGATGGATTAACACCGGCAGAAGGTGATTGATTGTAATATCCAGAAATTGACCGTTATTTGCCATATTGATGAACCTTTCCCAACCTTCGATTTGTTCCAGGGTTGGAGGATTTGGGTTTGTATCAAGCAATGCCAATTTCATGACCCGTTCCGGTGCAAGGCGCATGATTTCCAGAGAAATGATGCCACCAAGTGATAAGCCTGCAAGTGCAAACTTATCAGGGGCCTCTTCCAATACCGACTTTGCGATTCCTTCTATAGTATCAGCCTTCGACACATCACAGACTTTCACATCGGCAAGATCTGCTAGATTCACAGTTTCCCATAGACGTTCATCACAAAGTGTACCCGGAAGCAAAATGAGCGGTACTTTATCCATCCTTATTTTTCACCCATTTTCAATTTATCGGCAATTTCCTTTTCAAGTTCTTCAAAGTTATCCGGTTTAATCATTTTGCCTAAATCATTGGCAAAAAATCCATATTCAGCTGCATCCTTGATCACTTTTGGCGACCAATAAGGGTCTTTTCCATCAAATACTTTATGTTGTTCAAGAACGGCGAAGATCCAAGCATCTTCTTCACTGATGTTTTCGAAACCTCTCCATAAGCCTGGCGGTAATGAAATTAAGTCCCATTGACCGATGATCGTTTCGCCATCAATTTCATCTGGACCCTTGCCCCAGTAGAAACGCCATTTTCCTGAAAGAGGTAGGAAGGATTCAATGTAATCATGCGTATGGTAAGCAGGCCCGTTTCCTTTTTGGGCTTTCACCATTCCAATTTGAAAACCATGCGGCTCGGTAATTTCAGGTGTGAAATTATCATTTTCACTTGCTGTATCGCCTATTAATGTATAGTTGATGCGTTGGTGACCCGGAATGATACTATCAATGAACATTAACGGTATTCCCTTTGATTTCATTTGATCAAAACGAACAATCCAATTATTTTCCATTTCCTCATTCGTTACTGCTTTTTTTACTTTAGGCTCTTGTACTGACATTTTAGTTTCCCCTTCCGTGTTCGTTAATTTTTTCATTTCTCAATTTGCATGACATATCTATTTAGAGGGTGAAGACGGCTAGTTTTAATTCTGTCATTTCCTCGACTGAATACTTAACACCTTCCCTGCCAGTCCCGCTGTTTTTCACACCGCCATATGGCATTTGGTCAACCCTGAAGGATGGTATGTCATTTACGATGACACCTCCGACTTCAAGCCTTTCAACAGCATCAAATGCTTTTAGCATCGAAGTCGTATATACACCTGCTTGAAGACCGTATAAAGAATCATTCACACGGTCGATGGCTTCATCCCATGTTTTATAGGAATTCACTGAAACGATTGGGGCAAATGCTTCTTGACAGCTTATTTCATGTGTGGGCCCTGCATTTTTGATAATGGTTGGCTGAAGGATTGCACCTGTTCTTTGACCGCCATATGCGATTTCCTTTCCAGCCTTCCTAGCCGATTCGATCCACCCTTCCACTCGTTTTGCTTCATTAATCGTGATCATCGAGGAAAGGTCTGTATCTTCGGACTCCGGATCCCCCAATTTAAGTTGCTTCGTCTTTTCTGTAAACTTTTGCAAAAATGCCTCATATAAATCTTCCTGTACATAAATGCGTTGGACAGAGATGCAAACCTGGCCTGAATAGGCAAAGGAACCTTCTGCACAGCGCAGTGCAACCGCATCTAAGTCATCAGCACTGTCAATAATGACAGCTGAATTTGAACCAAGCTCCAATGTCACCTTTTTCAAGCCCGCTTTTTCTTTGATTCCCAAACCGACTTCGACACTTCCTGTAAATGTAACCATTTTAATTCTCGGGTCAGTGACCAATACATCGCCGACGACGCTTCCTTTACCTGTGACAACATTCAGGGCGCCTTTAGGTAAACCTGCTGCTTCAAAAATTTCAGCTGCGGCTAACGAACTAAGCGGTGTCTGTGAAGCTGGTTTTAAAATGACTGAGTTGCCTGCAGCAAAGGCAGGACCAAGTTTATGTGCCGCTAAATTAAATGGAAAGTTAAATGGTGTGATGGCCGCAATAACTCCAAGCGGTTCACGCTTTGTATAAGCAAAACGGCCTTTGCCATTTTTAGCGGCATCCATCGGAATCGTTTCACCATGGATCCGTTTTGCCTCTTCTGCTGCGAACTTGTATGTTTCAATCGTGCGTAAAATTTCTCCTCTTGCAGCTTTCAAGGGCTTAGCATTTTCTTTGGCGAGTATTAGTGCACATTCCTCAAGTCTTTCCTTAAAAATTCCTGCTGCACGTTCTAATATATTTGAGCGCTCAAGGGCAGTTAACTTTTTCATTTCTTTTGCACCTTGTTCAGCACATTCTATCGCTTTTAGAACGGTTTCCTTTTCTGCCAAAGGCACTTGCGCAATCATTTTTCCGGAATAAGGTGATAGAAGATCGTAATGATTCTTTCCTACCAGCCACTCCCCGCCAATGTATAATCTCTTTTTATCGGAATTGGTCGTGATCAATTAGTTTCCCACCCTTCCTTTAAAGGCGCTTTGGTAGATTCCGAGAATCTTTTGTTCATTTAGCTTATAAGGAGTATTCGATAGCAAGCGATCAATTTTTGCAGCCTGTTCCGCCAGCATCGGTAATGAGTCCTCTTCAATCCCAAGTTCTAATAACGATGTAGGTAAATCAAGATCTTCCAGAAGCTGATACATATAATCAACAACTGCCTTTAACGCTTCGCTTGGTTGTGTCTTGAAATCACCCAGCTGTAAAAAGGACGCTACATCCATCATTTCTTCCGTACATGTTTTCCCAATCACTTCGAAAACAAATGGCATTAAAAGGGCATTTGCGACTCCATGCTCAATATGATATTTACCGCCTAGTGGGTATGCCAGTGCATGAACCGCTCCAACCCCTGCATTTGCTAGAGCCACACCCGCTAACGAGCTTACCCAGCTCATCCCGGTTCGAGATTCCAAATCATTTCCGTTATGGACAGCTCTCGTAATGTTCGCAGGAAATAGTTTCATCGCTTTCTCTGAATAAACTTTCGTGAGCGGTGTAGCCTTGATGGCAATATAAGATTCAATAGCATGTGTAAAGGCGTCCACCCCTGATGCTGCGGTAACTCGTGCCGGGCAGGAAATGGTCAATTCCGGATCGATGATCGCTACATCCGGAAGGAATACCGGGCTTACGATCCCTCTTTTTACTTGCTGCTCTTCATCACCGAAAATGGCATTCATCGTCACTTCCGAACCTGTTCCTGAAGTCGTCGGCAAAAGAATGCATTTGACCGTTCTTGATTCAACCACTTTTTCGCCGTTTATATAAGTTGTTATATCGCCTTTCCCGCATAAAGCTGCTGTTGCTTTCGCTACATCCAGTGCACTTCCCCCGCCGATTCCGATGATTAAATCACATTTTTCTGCATCTAGCGTTTGTACGGCATCCTTCAATAGCTGAAACGTCGGCTCTCCCGAAATCTCCGTATATGTGATGGTTGGTATGGAAAGAGGCATAATGTGATCCAAAACTTTTTGAACAACGCCCACTTTTTCAAGACCTATATCACTTACAATCGCAACCTTCTTTGCTCCCAGCTCTTCTATTTCCTTTACTAACGTCGTAAATGCACCAACACCAACCCGGAAAACTGTCGGCATTCGAAAATCATGGATTACATTTTGAGCAGCAGACATTTTTCACCCTCCTTTGAATACGTATTCAAAAAAACTCACCAGACAGTCCAACCGCCATCAACCACCAATGTTTGACCTGTCATCATATCTGAACAATCTGATGCCAGATATACCACCCCGCCAAATAAATCCTCCGTTTTAGCAAGTCTGCCAAGCGGAATCCTGCTCAAAACTTCCTCTTTGAACGTTTCATCTTCAAACATCGGCTTGGTCATCGGTGTTTCAATAAAAGTGGGAGCAATGGCATTGACATTGACTTGATGCGGAGCCCACTCTATCGCAAGCGCTTTCGTTAGCTGTGTTATTCCTCCTTTGCTGGAGGAGTATGCAGCCCGTTTATAATAACCGACGAATGCCATTTGTGAAGACATATTTATGATCTTGCCTTTTTTTTGGTCGATCATATACTTCCCTGCAGCTTGGCTCGTAAAAAATACACTTTTTAAATTAATGTCCATTACTGTATCCCAATCTTGCGATGTCAACACTTCAGCTGGCTTTGCTACGTTTATTCCTGCATTATTTATTAAAATATCAATCTTCCCGAAGTGTTTGTATATGCCTTCCATTACTTCCGCCGTTTCATCAACCTTTGTTAAGTCAAATGAAACGGGTAAAACATTTGCACCGGTTTGCCCAATTTCATGTGCCGCTTCTTCGAGTTGCTCTTTATTGCGGGCAACTATCGCTATATCGGCCCCAGCCTGCGCAAGCAAATGGGCTAAGTCTTTACCGATTCCTTTACTTGCTCCTGTAATGATGGCCACTTTACCGTTTAAATTAAATAAATGATTTATATCCAATCTATCACCTATCTTTACCTCATCGAGGCGATTTTTTTACATTCAGGCATTTTGCATTTTTATTTTGAATACGTATTCAAAATGGAACAAAATGCTTGTTGGCGTTTACAAATTAAAATATAAACAACTTTCTGACTTTTGTAAATAGTAAAAATAATAATAAGCCTAAAAATTTTAAAAATGACCGATTTTTTTAAAGGAGTGTTAAAACACTTAAGGTCCAATCCAAAACCGGCCTTTACCCTTATTCTTCTATGGGAGCTGGCCCTGTTGTTTTACGGACCATCAGTTCAGGCTTAAGGAAAATTTGTATCGATGAAGATGTTGTTTCTTTATTTTCTATGAGAGAGATTAATTTTTCCAATGCTGTTAAAGACATTTGATCCATTTGTTGAGATATTGTGGTCAGTCCTATAAATTCATTAGCGGACAATCTTATATTATCAAACCCAACAACGGATAAATCAGCAGGGATTTTCAAATTCAGGCTTGAAGCTGCATCTAGGACTGCGAGAGCCATCTGATCGGATGCGGCTATGATTGCAGTGGGCCTGTCCTTCTTCTTCAGCAGTTTTTTTGTAAATGAATAAATCTTGTCATAGGAAAATTCGCTATTGAAAATCAAACCTTCATCAATTTCATATCCGTTCTCCATCAGCTCTTCTTTATAACCAACCGTTCGCTCATAAGTCGCCAAGTATTTGGATGGTCCGGATATTTTCGCTATTTTTTTATGTCCTAATTTTATTAAGTGCTGAACAGCGAGCCTGGCACCTTTATTATTGTCCATTACGATAAAGTTAACGTCCTTGATATCGAGGAAACTATTATATAATAATACGGGAAATCCATTATCATGTAGCCTTTTGATTTTATCAGTATAATTTTTACTAACGCTTGTAAGGATGATTCCCTCTACCCTTTTGCCAATCAGCAAATTAATGGCTTGTTCCAAGTTTTCATCTTTATGCCCAGTGTTGTAAACGATGACATCATATTTTAATTCTTGTGCCCTTTCTATGATGACTTCCGCCGTTTCCGCAAAGAATGGATTTGAAATGCTTCCTAATATTAAACCTATTGATTTGGTTCTTTTTTCTACGAGGCTTCTGGCAATTTCATCCCTTGTAAATCCCAGCTCATTAATTACAGCAAGAACCTTGTCACGCGTATTTTTCTTAATATAGGGGTAATCATTTAAAACCCTGGAAACTGTTGATTGCGAAACACCCGCTATTTTTGCCACATCTTCTGTCGTCACTCTCTTCATGCTTCATTAATCCTTTCTACGTCTAGAAATTGTTATCCTAAGAAACTAAAATAACGTATTTATATCAATATAAACATTATGATTTCCCTTTAATATATCATAATATTTAAAATTTTACTTCCAGTTATGGAACTGTTTTGGGTTTTGAGTTGCGTCAGCATGCTCTTTTCCCAAAATGGGAGGATTTAAATTGAATGAAACAGCGTTTGTTGCCTATCTTAGCTTCCTATAGAAAGAAGAGCCCATCTCTAAAGTGGGCTCCAGACTGTATACATGCATACAATTTTAAAAAAGTTCGTTGTTGATTTCGAAATCCGCTCCCTTTCCGCCGACTGTCTGCCAAGCCTCCTCGAAGCAAGCGTCTGTGGGGTCTCGGCTAGCCAGTTATTCGGCAGGAGTGTCGCAAATTTCTTCCATTCAACGTTCAAATTTCACAAACAAGATTGGATCTTCTTTTGACTTCCAGGCTATTTTAGTGAAACATTCCCTTTAAAAAGCGATACAGTCCATCTTCTCGATATGAATGCTCCGTCACTTCATCGGCTTGTTCTTTGACCAGGTCCGTGGCGTTTTTCATGGCAACGCAATGCCCGGCGAGTTTAAATAGCGGGAGGTCATTTTCGCCATCGCCTACTGCCAGGATATTTTCCGGTGCTAGCTGGAAATGCTTCAGCAGCAGTTGAACGCCTGTTGCTTTTGTGATGCCTTCCACGGTCACTTCTACATTATGATGGGTGGAGGAAGCTGTGGTAAAGGCATTGTAATGCTTGATTTTCTCCAATTCCGCTTTCCATTTTCGAATCGTATTCATTTCATTGCTGAAGAAGTAAATTTTGGCTACGCTGCTTATATCCAGTTGTTCTGACCATCTTATTTTGTCTTCCACTGCATCCTGTCTTGATAGCCATTCATTTTCATCGACTGTCTCAGGCTTTGGAATCAAACCTTGTTTAACCATATAGTCTTTATCTTTTAGTAATGCCATCCGTGTTCCATCGTTCGGATGAACTTCGTAAAAAATCTCTTCCGCTCCTGCTTTGGCGACCAATTCCTCCACAAGTTCCGTCGACAGGGCGTGTTCGACAATCTGTTTCTTTCCGATAAATACTGACATTCCATTGGCGGTCACCATTCCATCGGCTTCCATGCCGGACGGTAAAACGTCCCTCACTTCTTCCAGTGTTCTTCCTGTCGCAATGAAAATCAGCTTACCACTTTTCCTAAGTTCGCCTATGTATTGTTCCAGCGTTTCATTCACAGTATTTCTTTCGTTCAATGTCGTGCCATCCAAATCGAGCACAATTGCTTTGTTGTTCATGCAAATCACCTCAAAAATCCAAATGATGATGAAAATGCCAACAGCCCATTATCTATAAAGATCTTAGGCTGTTGGTTTCATTCATTTATTTTTGTTTCTTTACCTTATCAGTATAACAGTTTAGGATAATCCTAAAAGTTTCATGACGCTTAGGATCAAGAGACCGACCACACCGAAATCCGAATCACCAAATGTGGTACCTTCAAACCCTACATCCCCCAAGAAGACCAGGAGTATTGCCGGCAGGAAACTAATGATGAGCCCGTTGGCAAAGGATCCAAGCATCGCTCCGCGTCTGCCTCCTGTGGCATTTCCGAATACACCTGCTGCAGCTCCGGTGAAGAAATGCGGTACGAGCCCCGGAACGATTACTTTCAATCCAAGTACCGGAAGGAGGAACATGGATAATAGTCCAGCTAAGAAACTGAATAGGAACCCGATGATCACTGCATTTGGAGCGAATGGAAAGATAGTCGGACAGTCCAATGCAGGTTTTGTATTCGGCGCCACTTTATCGGCAATCCCTTTGAATGCAGGGACGATTTCAGCAATTAACATCCGTACCCCTGCAAGAATGATGTAGACTCCTGCAGCAAATGTTATCGCCTGGATGAAAGAGAATACGATAAAGTTCGAACCACCGGATAATTCCGTTTCAATATAGTTCTGTCCGGCAAACAATGCGACGATCACAAAGAACATCGTCATCGTAAGCGATACAGCAACTGATGTGTCCCTCAGGAATCCTAAAGATTTAGGAACCTTGATTTGCTCCGTCGTTTTTTCCTTATTTCCAAACCATTTTCCAACTGTCGCGGATACAAAATATCCGATTGTCCCGAAATGGCCGATGGCAAAATCATCGCTTCCGGTAATCTTCCGTACGTATGGCTGAAGGAGGGCTGGGAACATCACCATGCATACTCCCAATAGAATGGAACCGACCAAGATAAGCGGAAATCCGTTGAGCCCGCCGACCGATAGCGTGACTGCAAGTAAACAAGCCATGAATAAGGTATGGTGTCCCGTTAAGAATATATATTTAAATGGCGTGAAACGAGCCAGCAAAACATTGACAACCATACCAAAAACCATGATTAGTGCAGTCGAAGTCCCAAAATCACTTTGGGCGGCTGCGACAATGGCTTCGTTATTCGGTATGACGCCTTGTACATTGAATGCATGATCGAACATTTTACTGAATATATCAAGGGCGCCAATGAGCACTGCCGCTCCCGCTCCAATGATAATGAAGCCCATGACGGTTTTTAGCGTTCCAGATACAACATCCGCACTGGATTTCCGCTGTAACAGCAGTCCAATGAGGGCAAACAGCCCCACAAGTATGGAAGGTGTACCCAAGATGTCATTCATGATAAGTTCCAGCATTGCCTCTCCCCCTCTTCTTTATGTTTCCTTCTTATAGATGTGAAGCCAATTTCGATGTGATTTCAGGAATGCTCATCATGTTTTCCAGTGTGACGATCGTCCGGGTTCCATCATCCAGCTGACCGACAATATCAGCCGCTCCCAGGTAAATATCTGCCTGAACCGTTTTTGCGGATGCCAGATCCGTATGATCCACCTCGGCTGTCTTACCCATTTCCGTCAACGCTTTCTTCACATTCATCTCCATGATGAAGCTGCTTCCCAATCCGTTTCCGCATACTACCATGATTTTCTTCATATCAATCTCTCCTTTTTTTATCCTACATGCATTTCCAATTTAGATTTGATTTCAGGGATGCTCATCATGTTCTCCAATGTGACGATCGTCCGGCTTCCATCATCCAGCTGACCGACAATATCCGCCGCTCCCAGGAAAATATCCGCCTGAACCGTTTTTGCGGATGCCAGATCCGTATGATCCACCTCGGCCGTCTTACCCATTTCCGTCAATGCTTTCTTCACATTCATCTCCATGATGAAGCTGCTTCCCAATCCGTTCCCGCATACTACCATGATTTTCATTCCGCTTCCTCCTTTGAATATTTATGAACGTACTCCATAAGGACCGATTTATCTGAAGTGCTTAAAATTTCTTCTATATTGGCTGGTTCATTCAATAATTGAGTGAGCTGGATCAATGCCCGCAGATGCGAATCGTTATCCACTGCCGCCAAAATGATAATCAGCCGTACCGGTTTATCCGGCGCAAAGTCCACGGCTTCATCCAATTTCAGCAAACTCATGGATAAAGACCTGACCCCCTGCTCCGGACGTGCATGGGGAATCGCCACTCCAGGCGTAATCACTACATATGGTCCATTCGTTTCTATCGCCTCGATCATGGCATCCACATATCGTTCCTCTACGGTTCCTAAGTCCACGAGAGGCTTGGCCGCGACTTGAATGCCTTCTTTCCAATCGGAAACATGCGGCTGTAATTGAATCGTTTGCATATTGAGGAGTTCTTCTAACACAGGCTTCTCTGCCTCCTTTAAAGAAAATTGGGTTATTTTTGGTGTATGGGTATACACATTCGACTTCAAAGCCTTTTCAAGCTGATCCTGTTCATGGATGGTTGCATACTTGGAAATGATCTTTAATAAAGCAGCAACATCCACACTTTCCGTCGTATATCCATACAATTCCTGCATGACCTGCTGGCGCAATGTATGTTTGTCCTGCATTTCCAAAATGGGCGGTACAACGAATAATGCCGCTTTTGTTCTCATATGCACCGTTGAAAAAACAAGATCGTACGACAGTGGGTATTCAGCCGCATTTCTTACGGACAGAACGTCCAGGAACAATATATCCGGAAATAATTCCCTCAATGTATAAATGAGGATATTGCTGATGCCAATGCCATTCGGGCATACGACAATTGCCCGTTTTCGATCATCCAATGTCGTCCCTTGCCTGCGCAGCCATCCGCCAAAATAGACCGTGAAGTATGCGACTTCCTCTTCTGATACCGGACAGCCAATTTCTTTCTCCAACACCCACAGGGATTTTTTTGTCAAATGATGCAATTCAGGATAGACCTTCTGCACCCGTCCCGTCATCGGGTTCATTTGCGGGAGACCATACCGCAGGCGATGATATGCCGGTTTAAAATGAACGTATAATTGTTGGCATAGCTGTTCTTTGTCTTTCAGGTGAACAAATGCCAGCCTCTCGAACTCTGCCACGATTTCCTGCAAAAGGTGTTGAATGGCTTCATCATCCTTAAGAGGCGAAATATCCTTCGTTCGATTCATGCTCAGTAAATGTAAGGTGGCGTATAAGTTTTCCGTTTCGCTCCATACTGATTGAAAGGCATTCGTTCTGGTCATTTCCTCAACCATTTTGTATTCTTCCGTCGCAACAAACGGCGCCCAGCTCTGGTCTGCCTGTAACTCTTCCCCTTTTCCTATGAGCTGATCAGTACATAGAAATAAATAACTCAGTTCATGAAGCCGTTCATCCGTAAAGGTGATGCCTAATTTACGTTCGATCCTTTCAAGCTGTAACCGGATCGAGCTGATTTGCTTTTCATGATTTCCCCATATGCACTCCATGATCAATTCACTATTGGGACTGTTCAGTACATCATGCACGAGACGTTCAATGATATATCTCTTTACTCGGGTTTCCCCAATCACCACATAGCCATCTTGTTTGGAATACTGGATCTTGAGCGATATGTCCCTGTTTTTCTCTTTAAGTCTTTTTAAATCCTTCAACACCGTATTACGTGAAAGCCCGGTGATCGTCTGGAAATGATAGACGGACAATTCTTCTGGGCTTAACAAGATCATGAGGTAAAAAACTTTTTCCCTATCTGTCTCTGAAAATATATAATTGCGTTTTGTCAGTTTTACATTCAATTCTTCATCCCTGATCGTTTCAGAAAAGGAATAGCCCATTTCACGATTATATTGAATCGGTTGATATCCATGAAATTGGAGCCAGTCATTCGCTTTGCTCAGACCATATTGGATTTGCCTTCTCGTCAGACCTGTTTGGGCTTCAAGTTCTTTCATTTTTGTAATGGGCGAATGCTGTAATAGTTTTAGTAAATTGGCGCTTCTTTCATCTAAAAACATTCTCAATCCCTCTCCCTGCTTCTACGATATCTCACTTCTTATTAAAAATGTAGCGTTTCTAAGTCCGAATGTTGTCATAGGTACTGCACAATAATATACTCTTTAAACATTTGTGCACAGTACCGCATCCTTGCTAGGTCAATTACCATTCTGCCTTGTAGAAAAGCGGGTGAATTAAAAGTGCATTATGCAGTATTAAAATGAAATTGCACACACTCTTTAAAACAAACAAAAAAAGTGGTGAAAGTTTTGAGATTAAACGTCCACCACTTTTTTATAACTATTAAGAAATATGCCAACAGGACCTGTTTATAAATCACAAGTAATGTTCCAGATTACTATTTTACTTAGCTCTTTTTTGATAACTCACACTTGTTTTTCCTACTTGTATTTTACGTGCCTTGTCTTTAAAGAATTTCACAGTTCTTTTGTTGTATAAGTACTTACCAGATGTGCATTGAGCACCATTCAAAGAGTAATATATATTTGGAACAGCGCCAACAACAACACTTGCAGCTGCTAAAGCTGAACTGTAAGGAGCTTTCGTAATAGTAGATAGATATGCTGCAAATGCTGAAACACCTATTTTAGGTACAGCTGAACTTCCATAATACGTCCCCAGACTTTTATACTTGCACGCATTAGCTGAGGCCATTTCTATAACTGGAACCTCATTTTCTGCTGAAACGAAGTATTCACTATCGGAAATATATTCATTATTAACATATTCAACATAATTATTAAGTTCTATCTGTTCTTCTTTAGACAAATTCACACCATCAATTTCCAACTGATTTGTTAATTTATTAATCTTTACTTCAGTAATCTGATTCCCTTCTGCATCTGTAACTGTTGAAATGATGAAGTTATCGTTTTCAACACTATTAAAGTGAGTCTCCTCGCTAGTTCCTTCAAACAATACTTCTTGCTTTTCATGTTCTTGAGAAGCAAATACTATAGTACTACTTGAAAATAATGAAAAAGGCAACCAATAGACTAAAAATCTCTTTTACCATAGGTAAAACCACCTCTTTTTATTTGTAAATTCAAAATATTTTGACTACAATACATAATATACAAACTAAAAAAGTGAGGAATTGTATTTTCATGTTTAATTACCTAAGGTTTAGATATAAATCATATATTATTATTCTTTTAGGGATTTTTATTGGTACAATACTTGCCGAAATTCTATTTGAAAACCCAGATTATTTTATAGGTATTACTTGTGTTCTAGTAGGTTTATTAATTGGAGAATGCATAATGATAAAAAAGTGGTTCAAAGAACGATAAACAAAAAGAAGACTTTACAAAGGTGATCCTCTAACTATTCAAATGAGATTTTGAATGGTACATTCATTTTTGTTTGAATGCTGCAGCTTATTAAACACCTGCGATTACGAACGGGTAGGACAACCAGCCTTGCCTCAAATCCGGTAAAAAATTAAAAAGGTTTCGGAATGAGAACATTCCGAAACCTTTTTGTCTACAAACTAGAAAGGACAAATGTCCCCTCCTTCATTCAATCAGTGCGTTATCTTTATATCTTGCTGAAATCGCGCTGAGCTCCCCTATAGCTTCCGATTATATTTTGATAACCAGGAAGCTGGCTGGAAAGTAATGCACCAAAACCTTCGACATCGTTGCGCCAATCACGTTGTAATTCGCACGCTACGCTAAACCAGTTCATAAGCTGCACACCGCCATGGGCCATACGCGCTAAAGCAGCATCAGCTACCTGTTTGCTGACAGTTCCAGAAGCATCAGTGACAGCAAATACTTCATAACCAGCGTTCAAAGCGGAAAGTGCCGGGAAAGCAACGCAGACATCCGTAACCACGCCCGCGATGATTAGTTGTTTTTTTCCAGTTTCTTCGATTGCTTTAACAAAATCTTCATTATCCCATGCGTTAATTTGTCCAGGCCGAGCTATTTTGGGTGCGTGCGGAAAGAGTTCTTCCAATTCCTGCATGAGCGGTCCGTTTGGTCCGTTTTCAAAGCTCGTTGTTAAAATGACTGGCAAATCAAAAAACTTTGCGGTGTTGGCAAGAGCCATAACATTGTTCTTGAATTCATCAACACCATAATCACGCACTAGCCCTGAAATAAGACCGGTTTGATGATCCACTAGTAGAACGGCAGCATCATCTTTGGAAATACGAGAATAGAGATCAGACATTTTTAAAGTCCTCCTTTTATTAAAGCTATCGAAGAAAGTTCATATGTAGGGAAATTCCCCCAACCCCTTCGTTGGTTGCAATCAGTTTATAACTTAACTGACTGTTATTTATAAGTTTATCTATAAACTTATAGCCTGTCAATCATATATATAATAAGATTCATTGATTATGGCTAATTAATCTAGAACTGGAGTGTGATCGATCCAATGAATGAATTGTTGTAAATAACGCTCAAGATAACGTTTTGTTTGTTCATCAGTAAGCACTTTCCGATCAGAATCAATCTTTTTATGTACTTGCGATATCAGCATTTTTTGAAATGGAAGAACATGAACTTGCATGGCCTCCAGTATTTGCCTGATTTGCATTTGAGCAAATGCAGTGCCCATTCCCCCAGGAGTAGCTCCGATCAGGCCAACTGGTTTTTTGGTAAGAACAGCGGACTTCCGAGGTCTTGATGCCCAGTCCAATGCATTTTTTAATACGCCTGGTATTCCAGAATTGTACTCTGGGCTCACGATAATGATCCCGTCAACGTCCTGAATGGCGGATTTAAATGACGTCACTGTTTCTGGAATGCCACTTATTTCCAAGTCTTCATTAAACAACGGAAGATCATTAATTTCGATCCAGCGAAATTGATAAGAATCAACCATATCTGTCAATGATTGAGCAATGATTCGATTATAAGAATTTTCCCGTAAACTGCCGCAAATAAGGCCGATGGTTCTGGTCATCTACTTCCCTCCCTGTTTGAAATCATCTCCTATAGTACCATAATCTACCAATATCAAAAAAGTGACGTTATTCCTAATCACTAAATATGGAAAAACATAATAGCTGGGTAAAAAGAACTTCCTAAAATGGATCATGAATTCTAAATTGCATGCACCAAAGTCCCCCTTCCATTTTCTGAATATTTACAACATACTATAAACTATAAGGCGATTGGGAGGAGTGCGGAAATGGATGAAAAGAAAGTTACATGGCTAGAGCTCTTTTATGATTTGTTATTTGTGGCGGCCGTTGCGGGCGCCACTCATGTTTTACTGCATGTTGAAGATGGATATATCCATCCAGAATATTTATTAAAGTTCGTGTTGATTTTTATTCCTATCTGGTGGGCTTGGGTAGGGCAAACCATATTTATTAACCGGTTTGGAAAGGATGTATTTCATCAACGGCTATTTTTGATACTGCAAATGTTTTTTGTCCTCATTATGACATCAAGCTTATCTGTTGATTTTGATCCTTATTATCTTTCTTTTTTAATTGGTTATATTGGCTTAAGAGCCGTGACTGCCATCCAATATCTTGTTGTACAGCGGATAGAAGAGGGAGTTCGAAAAAAGGCAGCACTCTTTTTGGGAAGGTATTTTTGGATTGGAATCGCCATTTCATTATTCTCCGTCCTTTTTGATTCCTGGCTTCGATATGCAGTGCTGTATTTGGGCATCCTCATCGATATCATTGTCCCAATCCTTGGAAGAAAGTGCTTAGAAAAGGTTCCTACAAATACGGCCCACTTGTTGGAGCGCTTTGGTCTATTTACCATCATTCTCTTTGGGGAAGCTCTTGTAAGCACTCTTGCGGTCATTCAACCTAAACAAGGAAATTGGGATTCGATAGCCTTTTCCATCATTTCATTTGCCCTGATAATAGCCATGTGGTGGCAATATTTCGATAACATGGAGAAAAAAGTCGACAAGTCTGTACAATCTTCCGGCCAAATCATCATTTACGGTCATCTGTTTATTTTAATGTCTATAAGCATGATTGCAGCAGCCATCAGATTATTGTTTTTACATGAGGTCCATTATTCATTTATCCTCTATTTTGTTTTCGGTTCCGTATTGCTCTATTTCATGTCGGCCACTTTTGTTTTCCATCAATATAGACATAAGCACCAGCGGTTGCAAATATATCATTTAGGATTATTTTTAGGGATTTTAGCTATCTTTTTTATTTTTAATTTGTTTGTCGTGGTACCGAATATTGTGATAATAGGCGAATTAACACTGTTTTTTATCATCTTTGCTAAACTAACGACCACATAATAAAGGAATCAAAGAAACCAGTATCAATAGATAATACTGGTTTCTTTGATTCGAAGATGGAAGTTTTTGCATTTGACACCATATTGGTTTATTCATAAACTGATTGTGACGAAGAAAGAAGGGGTGACATTCATGAAAGAAAACACAGCGAATCCCTCCGCATCTAATAATGAGGAACGACTGGGTTTAATGTTATGGTTCCGAATAACACGAATATATAACCAGAGTATCCGGGAATCCAATCAACATTTAAAGAAATGGAATCTATCGGCAGCCCAATTCGATATCTTGGTCCAAGTGGGTTCCTATGAACGATTGTCTCAGCAAGAACTGGCAAACAAGCTTTTTGTGACAAAAGGCAATATCACTCAACTATTAAGGAAAATGGAAGAGTTGGGATTGATTAAACGGGAACAGGAATGGAAAACAAAATACCTTTCATTGACTGAAGAAGGAAAAGAATTTTTTCATGAAGTTGTTCCAAAACAAGAGCATTTTCAGGCTTCACAGTTTGCCAACTTGAATGAGACGGAAAAACAACAGCTTTTGGACTTACTTAGTAAAGTTCAAAAATAATAACAGATCACCTGCTAGAATGGTGATCTGTTTTTTTATCTTTGTTACTTCGGTTTTTTCATGAACAGTGAAAGCACCACATTCACGATGGCGAAAATCAAACTAATTTTAAATACAAGTGATGAACCTGATGCTGCTGCTGCCGGTAAATCATTTGCCACATCAGTCAAGTAGCCATTTTGCTTCGCAGAGAATAGCGAAACCATGACCGCTATCCCAATTGCCCCTGATACTTGCTGTGATGTTTGCGTAATCGCGATGCCATCCGGATAGAATTGTTTTGGCAATGCATTCAATGTATTCGTTTGTACTGAAGCGAGTACCATGCCAATGCCAAGCATCATCACGATATGCGTAACAACCATGATCCATAGTGCTGTGTCCGTTCCATACATTGCATATAGCCCGTAGCCAATGACAACCAGAATCGTTCCTGGTGTAATTACGGCACGAGGTCCATATTTATCGAACAGCCGGCCGATGATCGGGGCAAAAACGCAGTTTAATAGACTGCCTGGCAGCATGATTAGCCCAGTGGCGAACGCAGAAACCAATAACGCCATTTGCATATACATTGGTAACACAACCAGCATCGATAACATGTTAAGGAATGTAATCATGTTCATCGCAAGACCTAGCACAAATAGTGGGTATTTGAATGCTTTTAAATTTAACATCGGGTTTTCCATCTTTGTCTGACGGATTGCAAAAAGGATTAGGGCGATCAATCCAACAATGATCGTGACAATTACCGTCATGCTCGTCCAACCATGATCCCCGCCTACACTTACACCGTATACAACTCCACCAAAGCCAATCGTCGATAATACAACTGACAAGATATCGATTGATACTTGTCGAGTTTCATTGACATTCGGAATATAGATATAGCCGAAGATAAGGGAGAATAACAAGAATGGAATCGTAAACCAGAATATCCAAGGCCATGATAACGTATCTAAAATCATTCCTGCCAATGTAGGACCGAATGCTGGACCCGCCAAGATGACTAAGCCCATCACACCCATTGCCCCGCCGCGTTTATTCGGTGGGAAAATCGTGAAAATGACATTTTGCGTCAATGGCAAAATGATCGCCAGTCCAGCTGCCTGAATGACACGGGCCGTCAATAACACGCTAAAAACCGGTGCTACTGCAGCGATGACCGTTCCGATGATCGAAAAAAATAAAGACGCCATGAACATTTGGCGTGTTGTGAATTTTTGCATTAAAATTCCTGTTACTGGCACTAAAATACCAAGCGTTAAAAAGTAGCCTGTTGCAAGCCACTGTATCGTCGTCGCATCCACGCCAAAAATATGGCTCAATTCACCTAAGGCGATGTTCAATGCGGTTTCACTAAATAGCCCAACAAAGCCTGCTACCAAAAGAGCAGCCATTATCGGTCCTGTTTTAATATTTTTATTATCCACTTGTTAAAACTCCTTCAATATATTGGGTAACAATTGCGAAATTACTTTTAGCGGCTTTGCCGATGTTTCGGCCAAACAAAGCATCATTGCCCCTTCGATAGAGGCTGTCATCATCAATGCAATATTGGAAGCCAACTCTTTTGAAAATCCATCTTCCATAAGCTTATTAAAATAAATCCCTTGAATTTTCACATATAGTTCGGCGCAAGCACTTCGTACAGGATCACTTAATGTGGCCATTTCACTTACCATGCTGCTAAATGTGTAACCCGTAATCGTCCCTTCCCTTTCTAAATTGACGATTAACTTTTCAATCATGTAATTTGTCGCTTCTAACGTTGTCGGATACCGTTCAAAAATATCCACGATATCCGTCGTAATTACTTCATTCAAAGAATGAAGGCAAGCGATTAATAATTCCTCTTTTCCATTAGGAAAATGGTGATACAGCGAACCTTTCGTAACATCACATACCTTTAAGATTTCGCTTAGTCCAACACCTTTATATCCTTTTTGTTGGAAAAGAATCGTTGCTTTTTCGATTATCAACGATTTTGTATCCATTTCCGTAGCACACCCCCACCATACCAACCGGTCTATTTGTTACTATAACAAAAAAAATTCTTTGGATGTAAGTACTTTTTTGCCTCTCTAAATAACGAATTCACAATTTAGACAAACTTTTTATAAACGGTATTTGATTTTTCTATTCTATTATCAGCTGACATTTTGTATACATATGTATACATTCAACATGAGAAAGAAGTGTATACATATGTATACACGGAAAGAGGTTTTAACATGAGAAATGAAAAACTCAAAAAAGAAGGCCATCACAAAGGAAAAGACCATGGTTCACACCATCGTGGCCCAAAAACGTTTCGCCGCGGAAGGGCCATTGCTTTTTTAGAAATGATGAATGTTAAACGTTCAACCATTAAGGAACAGTTAGATAAACCAGAGTTTCAATCCATTAATCAAATCTTAGTCGGTGAATTAAAAGCCATTGATATGTTAATCAACGAATTCATTCAATTATTTGAAATACAAGAAAATGAAGCAGCCGATAAGAAAAGTGAAGAAAAGGAAACTTCCAATAATAGTGAGAAAGGAATGGAAATGAATGAAACAAATTAACAGTTATATCGATTCAGTGTTTTATACCAAAGATGCCCTTTTGGAAGAAGTCATTACGTCCATACAAGAAAACGGAATGCCGTCCATATCGGTATCCCCCTCATCCGGGAAACTTCTTACAATGCTTATATCCATTTCAGGAGCTAAAAATGTTTTGGAAATAGGCGCTCTTGGGGGCTACAGCGGGATTTGCCTTGCCAGGGGATTCGGCAGCGAAGGAAAATTAACCTCCCTTGAATTAAAGGATGATTACGCAAAGTTAGCTTATGGCAATCTAACCAAAGCGGGCTTCGGCGATCAAGTATCATATATGACCGGAGCAGCTCTGCAAAGCCTTGAAAAACTCTTTCATGATAACAAGAAATTTGATTTTTTCTTTATAGATGCTGACAAGGACAATTATGAAAATTACCTTCAATATTGTATTAAGCTGGCAGAACCGGATGCTCTAATCGTCATGGATAACGTACTTGCGAGGGGCAGTGTCGCAGATCCGGATGCTGAACCTGAACGTCACACTGCATTCATGAAGGCATTCAATGAAACGGTTGCCAATCACCCTCAACTGGAATCCATGCTAATTCCAATCGGTGATGGGCTCACCATTTCAAAAGTAAGTGCTCAAATTCATGAGTAATGTGCGAATTCACGAGTAAAATGCTCAATCTCACGAGTAAAACAGCTAAATTCACGAGTAAAGCGCTCAATCTCACGAGTAAAACAGCTAAATTCACGAGTAAAGCGCTCAATCTCACGAGTAAAGCGCCAATTCTCGAGGATTTCGCCTAAACTCACGTATATATCGATCAAACTCTTGAATTTATCGATCAAACTTGCAAATTTATCGCCAAAATTTCCTTTTCAGGAAGAAAAATAAAATGAATTTCTAGAATTCTGAATGAAAATGATTTTTATTATCAATAATAAAAAGAAAGAAGGGTAACCAGTTGATGGTTACCCCCGATGATTTAAATTTCTGGATCAAATGTTTTGCAATCCGTTTCTTTGCTATTTGATGCTTGATTCCCTTTATGGCTTACAACATAAATAGCATCAGCACTGCATTTGTTTCCAGAATCCCAATATTTACAATTATTTACTTCACATAGAACATCTTTTGCCATCTTATCACACCTCCTCATTTGCTATCATTAACAAAGTTGGGGTTATTGATACTTTCCTTTTTCAGGTTTTTGTGTCTAATTTTAAGGAAACGGTATTGAGGGCATTTTCTAACATTCGCAGCGAACAAAAATCCGGGCAGCTTCCGCCCGGATTTTTTATGCTCATGCTGATCTTTTCAGTAGTTCTGCTTGAGGGATTTTCCAAAGCTCCCGCCATTTTTTCAAGGCGGCAACCAGAATGATCAAGCCCAGGATTAACATGGTGATCGATAATATTCCGTTCAAGATGCTGAATCCTGCAGAGTCCGGGTTCAGGTAAACGTTTCTGACCATCCAGTACCCTGCTACATTAACCGTTACATATAAGTAGGCAAGGGGTACGAGGCATGTCCACATATACCAGCGTTTGTCTGCAATTTTCAATACGACGGTCGCACCGATGATGAGTCCAATCGAGGCCATGAGCTGGTTGGATACGCCAAAGAGTGCCCAGATCGAACTAATGTCCCCAGAGTAAAGCAGGTATCCCCATATAAAGCAGGCTAACGCGCTGGCGAAGATGTTACCCGGCAGCCAGTCTACCCTTTTTAATGGTTTATAGAACTCCCCGAAGAAGTCCTGGATTAAGTAACGGGCAACACGTGTCCCTGAATCGATTGCGGTTAATATGAACACCGCCTCGAACATGATGACGAATTGGAAGAAAAATGAAGCCAGTTTGTCAAAGAAGGGAATTTCAGTAAAAATATAGGTCATGCCGACAGCAAGGGTAACTGCACCGCCTGTCCGTCCTTCCAGGTTAATGCCGATTTCTTCACTAAGTTCGTTAAGGTGCACGGTTTCCATACCCAATGTTTGAAATACTTCAGGTGAAGAGTTAATCGCAAAATAATCCCCTGGCTGCAGCGAAACCGCAGCAATCAATGCCATGATGGCAACGACACATTCCACAAGCATCGCTCCGAAACCGACGGATTTGATATCACTCCAACGGTTTAACATTTTTGGAGTTGTGCCCGAGCCGACAAATGCATGGAATCCTGAAATCGCCCCACAAGCGATCGTTATTGAAATGAATGGCCAAACGGGTCCGGCTACAATCGGGCCCCCGCCATTAATGAATTCGGTAAACGCAGGAAACTGGATTTCTGGATTCACCACGAAAACGCCGATAATCAATGCGGCAAAAACACCGATTTTCATAAATGTACTCAAGTAATCACGAGGTGCCAGCAGCAGCCAAACAGGCAATGCGGCAGCGAAGAAAGCATAGATCGGCAAGATGATGGCAAGTGTGCTCGCCTCAAGTGTCAATAAGTCACCAAGTGCCGTTCCTTGAATGTTCGGACCAAGTAAAATAGCGGCCATGATAAGCGCAAACCCGACGATGGTCGCACCTTTCAGATTGCCGGTTTTTTTATGGTAAAGCCCAACACCCATGGCGATGGGAATGGTAATCCCGACTGCAAACGTCCCCCATGGATTATTTTCCAAAGCATGCAGAACGACCATTGAAAGTCCTGCCATCGTGATCGTAATGATAAAAAGCATCGCGAGTCCTGTACAGAAGCCTGCTACAGGTCCAAGTTCTTCTTTCGCAACTTCCGAAAGGGATTTGCCGTCTTTCCGCATCGACGCGAAAAGCACGACGGCATCATGGACGGCTCCCCCGATTACAGCCCCGATTAAAAGCCATAATAAACTTGGCAAATAGCCGAATTGTGCAGCAAGGATCGGACCCACCAAAGGACCGGCCGCTGCAATGGCTGCAAAATGGTGGCCGAATGCCACCCATTTATTTGTTGGAACATAATCTTTTCCATCTTCTAATTTATGGGCCGGAGTCGGCTTGGAATCATCGAGTTTTAATACTTTGAGTGCTATGAATGTCCCGTATAAACGGTAGGCAATCATTAATATACAAATGGAGCCTATGACAATTGTAACCGCATTCATATTTGAACCCCCTCTATTTCTTACATCGTAAAAAAATGATATCACAATGAAAGCGGCTTCAATGGGTTTTCAAGTTATAATGCAGATATCGAGGGATGGATTGCATTATGAAGAAGGTAAAATGCAGAATTATGAAAATTTTTAAAAACCGATAAGTTGCCTTAGCTCCTTCACATATGTGCGGCTTACCGGAATGTTTGATCCGTCACTCATAATGAGATTATAAGTCGAGTTGAACCAAGGCTGTATTTCAGATATATGGATGACATTCACGATAAAACCGCGATGCACCCGTAAAAATGAGCGATTATCGAGCTTCCTTTCAAGCACGATGAGGGGCTCACCGATTTTATATTCATTTTCTTCGGTTTTAATGATCGTCTTTCCTTCCACGAGTCCTATGAACAAAATATTATCCCGGTCGATCAAAACGATCCGATCATCTATCGATACAGCCAATTTACCTGTATGTTCCACCGCCGTACGGCTGGCCGGAGGTGCTGTACTGGATTCATCTTTCCCGATTTGCCGCTGCTTCATGAGCTTATCCAATGTTTGACGAATCCTTTTTTCATTAAATGGCTTTAATAGATAATCAAATGCATATAACTCGAAAGCTTGGAGGGCAAACTCATCATAAGCGGTCGCAAATATGAGCGAAGGTGCAGGGTCAAGTTCCGCCAATTGCTTAGCCAAATGCAAGCCATTGCCTTCTGCAAGCTCAATGTCCAAAAAGACAAGTTCAGGTTTAAGTCGGGAGATATCCCTCATGGCATCTTCTATCCCCTCGGCCTCTCCCACGACTTCGACTTGCCTGCTTCTCTTCAATAGATATTTCAATTCATCTCTTGCCAGTGGTTCATCCTCTACGATAAATGCTTTCATCATCGTTGACATATGCTCCTTTTTCGTTGAGTGGTATTGATATTTTCACTTGTGTTCCGTGCCCCGGTTCACTTGCGATCGAGAGGCTGGCCTGCCCTTTATAGATCCCTTCCAGCCGTTCACTGATATTATGAAGGGCCGTTCCTGTACCCTTAGTCGATTCTACAGCATGCTTACCCAATTCATCTATTCTCCCGCTTGAAATCCCTTTTCCGTTATCTTCCACAACAATGCGCATCGTATCGTCCTTAAAGTATGCGTGAATGATGATTTCACCTTTGCCTTTCACAGGTGGAAATGCATGGTGTACCGCATTCTCAACAAGTGGCTGTAATGTGAATGGAGGGATGAGAACTTCCTTAAGCCTTGGTTCGATTCGAAAGTTGATATGATATTTATCTGGAAAACGCGCCTGCTCCAGTGATAAATAAGCGTTAACATGCTCAAATTCCTTTTCCAGCGGCACAAGTATTTGTCGGGCACCTTGTAAATTAGAACGAAAGAAGGCACTGAGCTCCTGCAATAAATTTCTTGCCTTCTCGACATCCGTCCGGCATAGAACGGATATCGTATTGATTGCATTGAATAAAAAATGAGGATGGACCTGTGCCTGTAAGGCCTTAATTTCAGCATCCTTCAATAATTTCGTTTGCATTTCCGCTTTAGCGAGTTCCAATTGAGTGGAAAATAGTTTTGCCAACCCTTCAGCTAACTCTTGTTCCACTTGGCTTAATTTATCCGGATGCTTGAAATACATCTTCAAAGTCCCGACCGTTTTCTGTTGGACCTGCAACGGCAGGACCACTGCCGCCTGCAATGGGCATTGATCATGAAAACAATAAATGTCCTTTTTTGTTTTGGCCACGATGATTTTCCCTTGTTCAAGGGCTTTTTTCGTTAAGCCTGTCGCTATTCCAACCTTTGGGACATGGTGATCGGACGCAGCACCCACATGGGCAAGTACGCTATGTTCATTGGTAATGGCCACGGCATCGGCTTCAGTCAGCCCCAAGATGATTTGGGCTATTCGTTTGCATGAAGTTTGATTCAGACCTTGCCGGAAAAAGGGCAAAGTCTGATCCGCAATCAGGAACGCAAGATTGGTTTGTACGGCCCGCGTCCGTGCTTCGTCCCTCGTGATCGACTGAATGATGAGCATGAATAGTAAAGTCCCGAACCCGTTGATGATGATCATGGGCAGTCCGATTACTTGTACGAGCTCCCACGCCCTTTCAAATGGTTTGGCCGTCACCAGGATGATGCCCATTTGGATCGCTTCCAATGCCATGCAAATGGGAAGGGCAAACCAAGGAGTGATCGTCCCATTCTTTCGCCGCCTTTTCCCCAAAAAACCCGATAAAACCCCAGCCAAAATCGCAGCGATCGCACAAGCCCCCGCCGTAAAACCCCCGAGAAAATAACGGTGAAGCCCCGAAATCAAACCTACTCCCAACCCAACAAATGGTCCTCCCAGCAAACCGCCGATAGCCACGCCCATAATCCTTGTGTTGGCAATCGCGTTATCGGGAGCAATCTCAGCATGCCAATTCCCCTCTGGCATGGCATGATTCCCGATTTCGATCCCTGTATAGTTACTAATGATGCCGAACGTCCCAAAAAGTGCGATAAACATGATTTTCTTTGACATGTCATGTTCATGTCCTATCATTTGTCGAAACGGTTTCATATAGGAAAGCAAGAATGCGGCAATTACGATGATTCCCACTTTTTCAAACAGCGACGGTAATAAATCAACCAAAGCATTCACCCCATTTCTGGCTTTTTCATTCATCTTACACCAGCCATGAAATCCTTGTCGAATTTTGTTTTTACGATTAACACCGATAATCCAAGAACATGGAACCTCCATTTAACATTTAGGACATACGCCTTCAAATAGCATAGGGAACATTAGAAGGCAGTGGTTGGTTCAATCCCGGTATGATCATTCAAAAAAAAAAGCCTATAAATACCAAGGCTTTTTCAATAGAAGGAAATCACTGATTCTTTATATAGAAACGTGTCACCATCCTCAGGTAGACATTTAACAAGGTTATCGTCATAGAAGTTCCTGACAGATGAAAGCTATGCAGTAATTGAATTTTTTTAACATCCTTTGGTCGCCTTTGAAATAGAACGCTTTTTTTTCAATCTTCCTATCACTAACAATAACACCGGGAGCAGAAAACAAATGGTTAAGGAAAATGGCGTCCATGCTTTTAAAGTAAAGTTTCGACTATTTACTGTATTTGGATGCGAAATGATGGAGAAGGCAAGAATGATAAATGCTAATGGGAAGTGAAGAATTTTGTGATTTTTTAATCCAAGTACTTGAGCTAACCCCAGAGACAGTCCATAATAACAAATCGTTAGCTTGAAATACACGGAAAGAATCCAAATGACGGCTACAATGACTTCAATACGTTCCAAAAAATTACCCACACTCAACCTCTTTCCTAATCTATAAGAAGGATAGTTTTGCAGTGCTGTTATATCAATACCCAATACGAGGATACTGAAAATAATCACCAAGAATAGAACGATGCCTCCTAATAATGCTCCCCGATAAAAGTTTTTTTTCATTTCATCCTTTTCATTTACAAATGGCATGATCATTAAAAGGAAAACGAGCTGTACATACGGGAGCGCTAAAATGTGATATGAGCCCTTAATAATTGGTTTCATGCCGTCGTCGTAAATAGGCTGTATATGTTCTAATTTGATCTCAGGGATAAGAAGTAAAAATAACATGAAAAGCATAAAAACTATCCAAGGGAAAAAGATTGATGCAGTTCGGCTGATGACCTCTAATCCTAAGCTTACACCGATTATGCTTGTCAATAAAAAAAGAACCATAATCATTTCGATAGGAGTTCCAACCAAAATTTGTGTCGTGGAAAAACTCCCTATTTCATACAATAAAGCAGACAAAAGGTATAAAATATAAAAAAGAAAGAGCAGTGCCGAGATTTTCCCAACCCATTTCCCCAATATTTCTTCATTAACTTCGACGTAAGTTTTAGATGGATAAATAGAGGCTAATTTATTATATAAGAATACAAAACACAAACTGATGAGCGTAGTTATGATATAGGAAATCCAGGCATCCTGCTTTGCTAACGTGACAAGTAGAGCAGGAACATTAAGTATCGAACCTCCTATCGTAAATATGATGACCAATATAAGAAATTCCCCGGAGCTAATTTTTCCTTTCTCGAGCATGATCAGTCCCCCCCTAAGACAGAATCCGTTCCATGAAAGATGTGAAGGGATCATAAAATATTGTTATCCAGTCTAAGGGATTAGGAATGGTAATATTTTTGATTAATAAAATACTCAACGTCATGCCAACTAAAAGCAATAGAACATAAATGGAGATTTCCCTCCAGCATTTATTTTTAATAAGTTGAGGTAATTCGAAATATGAAATAACAGCTCCAGTAAACACTGTTCCAATCATTGCCCACATTGATTTTACTCCTCAGGTTATTATCTTTACTTTATCGGTCACATTCACTTCCAAATCTCGAATTGCTGTTCCCGCAGCCAGTTAGAACTATAGTAGGTAAGATGAATGCTACGGTTATGGTTTCACCTTGGATGCAAATATATCCATTTAAATAAAATAATTTGTAATGAAATAAAGGGCATGTTTTGAAAAAAGATTAATCAAAACAAGCCCTTCTTACATTTAATAGAATTGCCCTAACTGCGCTCTCGAAATTACCTTTGGGGGATCCGAAAAGGTTAGTCATACCCCGGTATCATTTCTGAAACAGCAGTTGTCATTTTTGGAACCCACCACAACCAAAAATAGTTTATTGTGAAACGAGGAGAGTAAACAAGTTATTTCATTTTAGGAACAAGTATGAGGTATGAATATGGAATTGAAAAATCAAATCATTTATATCAGTAAAAAAGTATTGAACAGTATTAAGAATTTCAAATTCAATTTTGAGACTATTTTTTTTATCTTTGATAAAGAGCTAAATGTTTTATACTCAAAGAGTAATTTTGAAAAAAAAGATTTAAGTAAATTGATTATTAATGATTCTGTTGAAAATAACGCATTTGTTTTAAGTTCATTGCAAAATACTACTGTAAAAACTAAAAATCAAATCTTCGGGAAGGATTTTAGTGTTATATCTTCCCCGATTCATGAAATTAAAAATAAGGAATTGCAAGGTTATGTAGGTATAATCACAACGGATGATAGTGAAAATTTCAAAATGATTTCTGAAATGCTGGCCATTCAAATCTCCTACGAGTTACATGTGCATCGAGAGAAACTATTAATTGAAGAAATAATAAAAACAGACACATCATCTTTAATTACCAGGGACTATCAACATGCAGTTGAATTGCGAATCATAAAGAATATAACTCAAGGTCTCAGAGATAAAGAAATAGCTGACAATCTGCATATAAGTGTTTCTACAGTTCGTAATTATATAAATAAACTGTTTGAAGAATTGGATTTAACCTCCAGATCACAATTAATCTGCTTATACTATGAAAATAAATTGTATGACATTCTTAATGAAATAAAGATAAAAAACGACTATTTAGAGGAATTATGATAAGAAGATTCAGATTTTTTTATTCACTAGGGTTCATTTCATTGATACTCCAATTGGCTTCTTGAATCTACACACAAATAACAATTAAATCAAAATTTCATCCCATTTCTTTTCTGCGAAATGGGATTTTTTATGTTTACTCGAAATATGCTAGGTGTTAAAAAGGATAAAGCTTATATTATGTTAAAATTTAAAGGAATGGTAGTAAATTTGTGCTTGATAAAAAGGTAATCATTATTCAATGAAGGTAGAACAATGGCTGATGATATGCCTTTTGTTTATGGGAATAGGGCTTCACAGCACATAGATATAAATGATATTGTGGACTGACTTTCAGTTCAGGAAATTTCAAGAGAAATTTTAAAAGAATAAAGTAAATAAGATGGAGGAGATTAATGTGTTGGTAGTTACCACAGAAAAAATTGAAGGTTACAAAATTGTAGAAGTGAAAGGACCCGCCTTTGGACTAATTGTAAGAAGCAGAGGGATTGGCGGCGATATCATGGCAGGGTTAAAATCCTTAGTAGGTGGAGAAATCAAGCAATATACAGCTATGCTTGAAGATTCAAGAAAAGAAGCTATGGACCGTATGATTAAAAATGCCAATCAAATGGGAGCAAACGCAATTGTAATGATGAGATATGATTCTGGGGAAATCGGTAAAAATATGAGTGAAATTGTTGCATATGGAACTGCCGTTATTGTGGAGGCAATATAATGAAATTCATCATAGGGTACTATATATTACAAATTGTTATAGTTATCTTATGCATTCTACTTGGATACTTTATCTATGATAAACGGTTCAAACGTAATCACGGTGTAAAAGTTCCTGATGGATTTCATTCGACAGATGAAATAAATATAGACCCTGTGACTGGAGAAAAAACAAGGGTGTATTATAATCCTGATACGGGTGAACGCTTTTATAAAAAAGAAAAATGATTATAAAAAGCCACGTTTTTGTATGAAACGTGGCTTTTTATTGTTTTTTATTTAAGCGATTTGATCTCAGTTTTTACCCATGAATGTTGATTTAACGGGATTCATCTATTAATTCAGCATTAAGTTTTTAGCAAACTTCTGCGAAACAATAATGGACATGATGATGAAGTATCATTTGATTCGGTTTCAAGGGATTTTAATAACAAAGTTATTTTTGCATTACAGGCTTATAGTGCCCGGGGATGCTTTTAGCTGAAATGGCCAATCTGTTCCAGCCGTTGATCGTGATGATGATGGTAATGAGATCGATATATTGTTTTTCATCAAAATGAAGGCGGACCCGCTCATACAGTTCATCAGGTACACCGTTTGCAGAAATGGCCGTGACCGCTTCCGTCAATTCCAGCGCTGCCCTTTCCGGTTCAGAATAGAATGGTGATTCACGCCAAGCACTCAAGCAGTAGATTCTTTGTTCCGTTTCACCCATTGCCCGGGCATCCTTTGTATGCATATCCAAGCAGTACGCACAGCCATTGATTTGAGAAGCGCGAATTTTAATCAATTCGATTAATTTGCTATCGATTCCCGTTGTTTTCTTGTATTCCTCCAATTCCATCATTAATTTGACCACTTCCCGATTTGTCTTCATGTAGTTAATGCGTTGTTCCATGTCTATCTCCTCCATTAAATCTTTTTGGTTCCACTTATAAGACAAAATAGGGGTTTGATTTGTGACATACAAAAAAGAGAGCCCGTTATGAGCCCTCAGTCTACCCTATTAAGGAACAGGAATATGATTTAATTTATCGGGATTGGTAACAATAAAGATTTTTCGGATATTTTTTTGTTTTGAATCCAATTCAAAGCAGATGACTTTGACGGGCTTTCCTTCTTTCATTTGCAAGATTCCTTCCTGACCATTGACCATCACCGGAAGAAGTTCTCCTATGAAACCTCCTTTTGCAGAAACTCCTTTAAGAAAGGAGGATACGCGCTGTTTGTTTACAATCGGATTTAATGCAGAAAGCACTTTTCCTCCGCCGTCAGTAACAAGGACAACATCTTCTGTAAGGATTTCCAAAAACTCCTCAAAGTTTCCTGTCGTAGATGCTTTTATGAATTTTTTTGCCAAAAGATCGACATGTTTCGTATCCTCCGGATGGACTGGCAGATCATTCTGTAATTTCCGCTTAGCCCGGCTGTAGATCTTTCTGCAGTTCACTTCATTCTTTTCCAGCATTTCGGCAATATCTTCATAGCTGTAAGCGAATGCTTCTCTAAGCACGAAAACCGCTCTTTCAACAGGTGAAAGCTGTTCCAGCAAAACGAGGAAGGCATATGCAACCGTTTCATCCGTTACAACCTTATCTAAAGGCTGCTCTGTTTCGTTTACCCGAGGTTCAGGCAGCCAAGGTCCTGTGTAAACCTCTCTTCGCTTACGGGCTGAATTTAAAAAGTTCAGACAGCGATTTGTCGTCATTTTCGCAAGATATGCTTTCATGTCCTTAATTTGTTCGGTATCAAGCTTAAGCTGCAGGAATAAATCATGGACGATATCTTCTGCGTCGGTAACCGTTCCAAGCATCCGGTATGCGATGGAAAAAAGAAAAGGTTGATATGTCTTATATAATGTATCCAACTCCACTTGCTTCACCTATTTTCTATCAAATTCGTTTTTTGAGCTGTATGACCCTTTCCATAACTATTCTCTAAACCAATCATTTATCCTTCTTCACCCGGTTTAAAGAAGACAATCTACAACTTAAAAAGAACAGCCAAAGAGCTGCTCCCAGACTGTAGACAAAATCGATAATTATTCCCAATTTCGGATACTCATTTATCAAGGTGCTTCATACCATACGATATCATCAAACATTTTTACAACCCGCGGTATGAAGCCTTCTTCATAATCTTCCGGGTATTGAACTATCGCATAGTAAACGCGGTCGCCATGTTGAAAAACCGACACTGTACCCAATATTGAATAATTACTGCCCTTCTGACTAATGTCAAATTCGACCTCAGACCAATCAAATCGGTTAGGCGCATTATCAGATCGCTGTTCAATCTCAAAGTCGTTGCTTATCACAACTTCCCTCGCAAACTCTGCCTGTTCTTCTATTGTCGCATTCGTACCCTCACTTTTGGAAAATATCTGAACTTTGGCATCCTCATTTCTCTTGCCTGCAAAATTCGCAAAAACAATCATTGCATCTCCTTCACCAGAACTAGCCTCTTCAACAACCATGTCATCCACGATGTAGGTTGAGAATCCCAATGCCTGACTATGATGAAGCGTGAATTGGAATGATTCTTCCATACCTTCTAATATGATCATATCCGTTTTCGTATTTGGCCGATCTTTTGTCGGATCATCGACCGATTCACCTGGAGGATCTTCATCTTGCCCGTCGGTTTGCTTAGGATTATCATTTGGCTTTTCTGAAATTGGTGGAGATTCCTTATTTCCCTCCTGGACTCCTTTACAAGCACTAAGTCCTGTTACCAAAAAAACGGTTGCCAAAATCAACAATATCTTTTTCATTGGAACCCTCTTTTCATGTGTTTTAACAAATTATTATACGGCTCCATATGTAAAAAAGTTACTCTATGCTTCAAGGAAAAACTACCCTTAAGTTAATAAGTATCAATTCACAATAAGGCATTATTTAATATCTCTTTTTTCTATAACAAAGACGACGCTTTCCAGTTCAGGAAAAGCGCCCGATAAAGGAACAATCAATATATGCAAAGTTAGTTGATTTCATTTGCATTGCCCAATAAGGTAGTGAACACAATTGAGGTCTCAATTAGGGAAGATTATTTCCGGCAAGCCCGTATTAATGTCGATGGCTTACGGATGAGTGAAGCGTTAACTGTTGAAAACGATGTATTAGAACAATTTTTTGATGTTGAACATGTTTTTGATTCCACACGACCAACAGCTAAATTACTTATTCCTTAAGGTGTAACTGTGCAATTCAAATTTAGGGATGGAAAAGGAATCCTTTGATGCGTCATATCTTTATTCAACTAAACTACTCGATAGATAGTTTGAATAAGGAGTACTTTTTAAAACCAATTTGAATGTATGATAATGTAAAGAATCGCACGTTCAAAAGGCCGCCAATTGGCGGCCTTCATAACTTCCCTTGCCTTATATATACTAATTGAAAAATAAATGTTTATGTATCGTTTACGGTTAAGATCCAATGCTCTGTTCTACTGCAGTATCCCAACTAGGAAAATAATACAATGCATTTTTCATTAACTCCGGATCTGACTTCTTTACCTCTTTCTTTCGAGGTGGCTTCCCTTCTTTTTTTACTAATTCAGAAATTTGATTCACGACTTCTTCAACACTCATATTTACTTCCATCTTTGTTCCCTCCTTCTTGTTATTATTTATATATTTTCCCAATTGATGAAAAGTAATACAATTTTTCTTTAGCTAAACAACCAGTTTAGTTTAAGAAGGGTATTTTTTTCTCTAATTTGAATGTATGATAATTGAAATGAACGTACAGACAAAAAGCCAACGAAATCGTTGGCTTTTTGTCTAAATAATTCACAAATGCTTTTCCAAGTTAGCGTTAGATTCACCTATGGTTAATGCTAAATACTTTCTAGAGGTAACAAGATTAGTAAACCAAACATAAGGAAACCGAAGCAATAATAAATACCACTGCTATGCTATACCGCTGGCCCAGTATCCCCATATTTTTTTATTTTATTATAGGGATACCGGTTATTTTCTTTAGTGCGCTCTTTATTTTTAAAATTTTTAGTAACTCAAAAGATGTAAAAAATTCATACAAATCAACGACACAAGAAATAGACTCCTTTAAGCCCCTAATAGTTTCGCAGCCTAATAATCGGTTTCAGTTATCCTCCATCATTCTATGTAAAGAATATGCTGCTCCCCTTCCTTCATATTAGCTCAGGAGTGTATCCAAGATTTTGCTTAAATCGGTTGTCATGATGAACTTCAATGGTTTGTAAGAAGCTTCGCATGGAGTTTGTCATATAGGCATCTTTACGGTGAATGAAGACAGTCGAGATATTGCCGTATTCTTCCGGAATTGCATGCACGTGCACTTTTTCAGTGGCTGTAAGGTGATTTACCGCTGATTGTGGTACGAGGGTAATGCCAAGGCCGAGTGTCACGCTGGTTAAGATCGTTTCCAATACATTGAACTCCATGATCCTTTTGGGCATCACTTCTTCTTCTTTCAGCCATTGTTCCAGTTTAGAGCGATAGCCACAACCCTGACTGAATACTAAAAATGGTTCTGTTATAATTTCTTCAAGGTTAAATGTTTCATTTCTTGTAACTAAAACAAGTTGTTCTGTACACACATCGTATGGCTGAATGAGCGGATGTTTAATCGGTCCTGTAACAAAAGCGCCATCCAGCCTATGTTCGATAACATCTTTAATTAAATCCTCGGTTATCCCCGCCTTTATGGATAAATCGACATTTGGATACTGTTTATAATAAGAGGCAAGAATCTTGGGAAGATCGCTGACCGTTTCAACTGTACCGATGTTCAATATCCCTGTAGGTGTTTCACTATCCAGGAATACTTGCTTGAGTTCTTCCACATCAAGCAAAATTTTGTTTACATACTCAAGCATTTTTCTAGCCTCTGCAGTTAAAGACATACCACGTTTATGTCGATTGAATAAAGGCGTCCGTAACTCCTGCTCTAAATGCTTAATCCTAGCCGTTACATTGGATTGGACGTAATTCAATTCAACAGCCGCCTTACTTACGCTGCCATATTTAGCGACACACTGGAATATTTGCAAATCCCGCATTTCCATAAAAGTGCCCCCCCTTTTTCAACTATCATTAATAATGATGATTATATTCATTTTAAGTCATTTTACATGATAATGACTTTATCATAAGGTGTGTATAGGAATTTAATCAATCATTATTTTTGAGGGGAAGCTTTTATGAAAAAAAATCAAGTTTTAATCGGTGCACTTTTATGTTTGACAGCCAGCATTTCTTGGGGAGCGATGTTTCCAGTTGCAGAAAGGGCCTTAATGTATATTGATCCTTTTTATTTCTCTTTTTTGCGATATTTAGCTGTTAGCGTAATTTTAGGGATATTGCTTTTAATTAAAGAGGGGAAGAAGTCTTTTAGCCTGGAAGGGAAAGGAAAGAAATTATTGTTTTTTGGAACGATGGCGTTCACTGTATACAACTTTCTCATTTTCGCAGGTCAAGACTTACTGGGCCATAACGGGGTAATTGTTGCTTCCATCATGGAATCATTAATGCCTATGATTTCAATTATGATAATGTGGGTTTTCAAAAATGCAAGACCCATGAAATATACCATCGCCAGTATGCTCCTTGCCTTAATAGGGGCCATTCTTGTCATTACCAATGGAAACTTATCATTCCTATTTTTATTGAAAGACAGCATCATTCCTATCCTTTTCATTCTTATTGGGGTTATAGGATGGGTTATATATACGATGGGCGGCAACCAGTTTAGTGGATGGTCAACACTCCGCTATTCGACTTTAACGTGCATTTTAGGAACATCTGTATCAGGAATCATAACATTCTTTGCAACTGTACTGGGCCTGTCCGTGCCTACAGCAGAGGTTATGCAATCCATTTATGGCGAAATGATTTTCATGATTATTTTCCCCGGTGCCATTGCCCTATTAAGCTGGAATTTAGGCATTAAACTTTTAACGCCGATCAATGGAATCCTATTCATCAATTTAGTTCCAATAACCACGTTGGTCATCGTTTTTATCCAAGGAAAATCACTATCATCATTCGAATTACTGGGAACTTTTTTAGTGATATATGCATTGATTCAAAACAATTATTATCAAAGAAAAAACTCGCCTTCCCAAGTTGAAGAATTGAATCCAAGGAAAGTAAAAAGAATCGCTTAATTATAAAGGTACAAAACATCAATTGGGAGGACAACAATGGATTACTTGACGCTTATGCTAATCTTTGGATTAGCTGTACTGTGGGAATTGGCCACGATTAATAAGAATGTGAAAAAGATGAATGAGCAAAATGCAGAATTAATTAATCTCTATCATGATAGAAGTAAAAGAATTAAGTAAAATAGACTTTTGGCGATACAACGCAAAAAAGCCTGTCATTTAGATAGGCTTTTTTTGTACGATTAACCAGAACGACGTCATCATCTATGAATCCTTTTTCTTATAAACGATTGCATATCCACAGTTCGCTTACCTTCGCTCCGCGGCCGCGAGCAAATAGAAAAGAGCATGCGTTGAAAAATGATTGATCAAAACATGCCCTTTTTATGGCTAATGCGTAAGCACTTCATAAGCCTTATCAATTAACAATTCACTATTTTTGATTTTTTATGATAGTTCTTTTTGACATTTTACCATTATAAATTTAAATGGAGGTTTGTTTTCCATATTCTTATGCGGCTCGACAATTTCCGAAGATTCTATCAATCCATATTTCCCAAATTCTTGTTTTATCGAATCGGAATCATAAAAAAACATTTTTACCCCTTCCATTATCTCGAAATAGTCTTTATCTAGTTGTTTGCCCTTTCCAAACATCGGCGCTTCTTTTGAAATAGTAGTAAAAATCATATAACCGTTTGGCTTTAACTGATTATAGCAATCTTTAATAAACTTTTCTCTCTCACGATTATTCAATAAGTGAATAAGTGCATAACAAAATATACCATCATAAAGTTTGTTATCAAAAGGCATATCGGTTACTGAACCATGAAAAATACTAATATTAAGCCCATTTTGCCTTGCCAAATCAATCGCTGTTTTTGAAATCTCAATACCTGTTATATTTATTCCATTATCAATAAAAACCTTTGCGTTTCTGCCATATCCAATACCAGGAATCAAAATATCCTCAACTTTATTCTCAAGGAAAAAGTCCTTTGTCAAGATTGCGGAGTCTGAAGGTTCAAATCCCCACATCATTTGATTTTCTATAAAACTTGATTCCCAGAATTCTGTCATACCTCAATCTCCTTTACAAATATTAGCTCTTTTTCTTTGGAATACTTTGTTGCTATTCACCAAATAATGCGGTGTGGTTGATTTCCCCTCCATTGCTCGCTTTCCGCGGGGCGGGCGGTGAGCCTCCTCGGCGTGAACGCCTGTGGGGTCTCACCTGTCCCGCTGCTCCCGCAGGAGTCTCGCACTTCCGCTCCAATCAACCTTAAATAGTTTCGTTTTAAAAACAACAATCTTTACGAAAAGATCTTTTTCTTTTGAAAAATACTCTTATGCAATCAAGGATTTTATGCCTCCAAAAGAAATGCAGCTTCAACTAAATCCATGATGACTCCAGCCGCCGCTTTATTGCCCTCCGCCGCCGCAATCACCAGCTGAGAAGGCGTGCTGAGTGATGTATCTCCGCATGCATATACTCCTTCAAGCGTTGTTCGTCCAAATGAATCCACTTTAATCCCGCCGTTTGGAGTGATCTCGCAGCCGAGCTGTTCCGCAAAAGGAGCAGACTGCACCAATTCTGTGACCACAATCCCTGCCTCCCTTTTGATTTCCTGTCCGTTTTGCAGCCGGATCGATGTCAGCTTCCCTCCTTTCGATTTAAGACTTTCAATCTTTTCTTCCACGACTGTTACGTGCTGCCTAGCAAAGATATCCTTCTCCTCATCAAGCACCTGATAGCCATTTGTAAACACAATTACATCACCGCTCCAGTTTGACAGCAGTTTTCCCATATGAAAAGCCCGTTCATTTTCTGCAATCACCGCCAATGCTTGGCCCCGCATTTCCCAGCCATCACAAAACGGACAGCTGAAAACACTCGTTCCGTATACATTCTGTATGCCTGGAATCTCCGGCAAAACATCCCGAAGACCTGTTGCGAGAAGCACTTTTTTCGCCATGTAATCCGTTCCGCCTTTCGTTTGAATTCGGAACACACCACTGGATTTTTCAATAATCTCCACCCGCTCCTCCTTAATGGAGACGGACGGATATTTTTGGACATCCGTTCTTGCCCGCTTCTTGAACTCTGACGGCTTTACCCCATCCTGTGTGATAAATCCGTGCGACTCCTGCGTCACCCGGTTACGGGGTTTATCCTCATCAAACAAAATTGTTTTCCGTCCAGCACGCCCCATGACCAATGCGGCATTCAGTCCTGCAGGTCCTCCACCAACAATTACACAATCCAACACATAAAACACTCCTTCTTTATAAAATCTATTAAAGACCCTTAATGTCCTTAATTTGTGTAAAAAAATTTATTTTTCTTTTTTTGTTTCCTGACGCTGCTCCGCAATGCTTTGAATCGTTCGTCCAGCCAGTTCTTTCTTCATGTTGCCTTCCGCCTCGATCATCACGCGCTCAATTAAACACTCGCTTTCTTCATGGTCAAACGCACAGTTGAAAAGCACCGACTGTCCCTCCACCGCTTCAATAACATCCAGAAACGAAATGTCCTGCGCGCGGCGTGAAATACTGTAGCCGCCTTTTGCCCCTGGCACTGATTCAATTAATCCAGCCTTCACAAGCTTCGTCAAAATCTTCGACAAGTACGTCGGGGACAAATCCTGCATGTACGCCAGCTGATCCACGCTTACCGCCTGACCTTTTGGTTCCATTGTTAAATGCACCATTGTATGTAGTGCATAATTGGTTGCCTTTGAATACTTCATTGATGCACCTCATAATTAAAACTATTACAGACTTTTAATATCCGTAATTGATTGTAACTCAAGCTACGAAAAACCGCAAACTTTTTTCACCTCACCTAACGATGATCATACTGCCGAAATCTTTTCTTGAAATAATTTGACTGGTAACGATCCACACGAGAAAGTAACGACGACAACGCTCCCTCTAAACAGGGGCCGTATCATTTCTGAAATTGTACTGGTCATTTTTGGAACCCACCGACTAAAAAAATAGTTTATTTTGGAAACAAGGATTAGCAAACTGTAATTTTCATTCTAGGTATTTGGGTGTTTAACCTTAACGGAGTAATCGGCTTTGCTTTGATTGGATAGATTTTTATTAAATTCAAAGGATGATTGATTAATAATGAAAAAATCAAAAAAATTTATTGTCCTATTTATCTGGGTAGTATTATTTTTATATTTCTTTGATATGTATATGCCCAAAGGTATTTATTACTTTGTTGTAGGAATTCCAGTACTTTTTCTAAGTGCAATTTTTATTTTAAAGATGTTTGATCATTCCAAAAATGTAAGAAGCTAAATATTTAGGTGATAGTAACAACCTTATTTCGAGATGTTGTATGTATCCCTTTCTTATTTTATCGTTCATCTCTAATTTTGTTGTTCTCGTTTTTTGAATAAACCATTAAACTTGATTACTATTAAAACTCCTTCTTTACATTTTTTGAATGTTTAATGCCTTTCATATCTGCGTCTAAAGCCTAATCCTCATTCTCCACACGAGAAAGTAAGGCAAAAAAAGTATGAGCCCTGTTAAAACAGAACTCATACCCTGCCGATGTCTAACTTTTTTTGGTGGAACACGGTTATCACAACCGCTATATTACAATTTCATAAATCATCAGGATTTGGTTTTTCCCGTTTAAAATCCAACTCTTTTTATTCACCAAGCTTCTTCCGGATATCCGCTGCTACGTTCTTTAATGCCTTTTTCGATCCCCTTTCAAGGTCATGGTTCAATTTCCTTTCTTTATAGCTGACAAATAAAGTATTGAGATCATAGCCTTCAGGATATAAATCGACGGCCTTTATTTCAAGCTCGAGCCTATTGGCATGAACCTCCTTGAAGGTATCTTCGAAAAGAACGACGACATTATTGTATGAATCCTTTTTCTTATAAACGATTGCATATCCATTCAGTTCGCTTACCTTCACTTTGTCACCGACTTCATATTCATAAGATGCTTCCTTAGGAATGGCCGTTGGCTTCGCTTTTTTGATTTTACTTTCCTGGACACGCTCCAAGTCGTAGTCTTTATTGTCGATATAGAGCTTTGCCTTTTGCAGAACCTTTTCACGGACATTCATTTTTTGGGCTATCCAGAGGGCATTGCTTTCCCCGGATTGGCCGATCAACAGCTTGTATTTTGGCTCAAGTGTTTCACTGTTGAATTGCATGGCTGCATTCATGAAATCACTGTGTATTTCCGAATAGCGCTTGATTTCACCATAATGGGTTGTCGCAACGGTTATGCAGCCCCTCTGATAAAATTCCTCAAGGATGGCGATCGCCAATGCGGCTCCTTCATTCGGTTCCGTTCCGCTCCCGATTTCATCGAACAGCAGTAAGGAGTTATTGGTTAATTCCCCCATGATTTCCGAGATGTTTTTCATATGCGATGAAAACGTGCTCAGTGCATTTTCGATGCTTTGATTATCACCGATATCGACGAAAACCTGATCGAAGACGGCAAGCTCCGTCCCTTCTTTCCCGGCAACATGCAGCCCTGACATGACGGCCAATGTAAGGATGCCGATCGTTTTCAGGACGACTGTTTTACCCCCGGCATTAGGGCCTGTAATAATCAAGCTGCGATAGTCCTTACCGATTTCAAAATCCAAAGGTACGCTGTCCTGAGGTAAAAGGGGATGTTTACAGCCCTTTAATTGAATATAGCCATGATCATTGATTTTCGGTTCGATGGCATCCATGCTTTTACTGAACTTTGCTTTTGCGAAGATCATGTCATATTGACTGATTAACTCGATGTTTATCTTGATCGGTTTCAGCTGTTCGAAGACCGTTCCTGATAATGTGGCCAAAAGTTGATACTCTTCCATCGATTCCTCCGCTTTTAAACTGGCCAATTCTACATTCAATTTCGTCACCGAAGCAGGTTCGATGAACACGGTAGCCCCTTTTGCAGATACTTCCACGATCGTTCCGGCCACTTGATTTTTATAGGAGGCTTTGATCGGGATGGTGTAACGATCATCCTTTTTACTGATAAAAAATTCCTGAATGAACTCTTTATTGGCTCCGCTCTTCAAGAACTTATTCAGCCGTTCCTCTATTTTGCTTTCTGTCTTGATGATTTGGTTCCTGATCCGTTTCAGGTCCCTGCTTGCTTCGGAAACGACAGCATTTCCTTTTATAGTGAATTGGATTTCTTCTTCAATGCTCCTGAATTCAGTCATGGAGCGGGCATAGGAATGCAGTGTTGGTGCAAAGAACTCTTTATCGGTCATGAATTTCTTGATATTCCTGCAGCCTCTTAAGAAGTCTGCTATCGCCACTAACTCTGACGGCTCCAAGATCATTCCTTTTTCCAGTTTGTCGATATGGAGTCCAATATGTGAAATGCCTTTCAAGGGAATATGGCTTTCCGCATTCAGTAAGTTCCTTGCCTCCGTTGTCTCGTTCAAACGATTTTTTACGACTTTCAAAGTGCTGCTCGGCTTAAGCTGATCCAATAACGCTTTTCCTAAACCGCTTACGCAATGGTTTTTCACCATTTCCTTGAGTTGGATATATTGTAATTTTTCATAAGTCATTGTATTCATCTAATGATCCTCCTTGAATGAGTGAGTGATTAAAATTCCCGAATCCAAAAAATGCCCGCAATGGTCCCCCTACCTTTACAAATGAACAAGCCATTTGAGTAGAAAGCTCCTGCGGGCACGGCCTTATCTATAGATAAGTACCTAAAATCGATAACAAATTGGGCAGCTCGAATAGACCTGCGTACACAAAAAAGCATGATAGGACAAATCCCACCATGCTTTTCGCCGTAACACCTGCATGTTACACGATTTATGGAAAAGGAAGCAGTCTTAAGGTAGGTATTCACAATGCAGAATTGCACTGTGAAAAAAGGCATACTTAATCCACTGACATATCAGTGATTAAATACCTTATTCAACTAAATTAGTTGATACCTACTCCCGACATAAAACACCACACCTTTTCTTAGATTGGAATTAACATACCATATCAGTAAGAAAGAGTCAATTTATTTTTTGCGTTCTCCAAAGTTGTATAATTCATTAAAAGAGTCGATCAATGGATCACTCCATTCAAGAAAACAAAAATGCGCCAAGCCCATGATTTTAAATGATAAGTAACTCCCATTTCAGTGTCTGAATATTTACTTTAAAATGGGGGTATGTTATCCTTATATTAACATAAACTGAAAACAGCCCCATGCGCTAACATGAGGCTGACAACTAGCAAGAGTGGTTGGTCACAACTAACTTAATTAATCGTCAGAAGAAGAACCATTGCCATCTTGGGAGGATGAGTGGTTCTTTTTCCGTTTCTTGGCGAACACAGACAGGATAAGACTGGTTGCTACAGCAACAAATATCTCTTTACCCATATCAGTAATTAAGTTCAATAAGAAATGAATCATGCGGCCACCTCCTTCCCCATCAATCATTAGATGGAAAAGCAAAACTGTGACCTACCACTCTATCCTCAGTTGTCCCTCTATTTTATCACATTTTTCCCAATATGGTAATTATATGAAAATGAAATACGATAAGAGAGTGTGCTTCTTACAAGTGCAGCTAACATTTGACGCCTGTTTAGCCATTAAAAATAGGGGATTATCCATTGGATAATCCCCTTTGCGGTTTAAGCTTCACTCATTATGAGAGGGACTGTTTTCCCTTCATTCACGTTGATCAATCCATGGTCGGTTATTTTCAGGGCCGGGCTGACAGGAAGTGATAAGGTGCTTAAGGACATGATGACATTATAATGTTCGTAGCCTAACGATTTAAGTGCATCTGTCAGGTGCTGAACCTGCCTTGATACGATGTCCATTGGCTCTTCGGAAAGGATTCCCCCTACCGGAAGAGGAATCATGGATAGGACCTTGCCGTCTTCAACACAGCAGACTCCGCCTTGCTTCCTTATGACTTCGTTAGCGGCAATCATCATATCCTGCTTATTATGGCCAATCACCAAAAGATTATGGTTATCATGCGAATAGGTTGTGGCTACCGCTCCACGCTTCAAGACATCGCCGGTGATCAACCCGTGGGCCCGATTACCGTTTTTCCCATATCGTTCGAATGTGGCGATTAAGCCATAAGGGCTTTCTTCCCAGCATAATTGACCATTCTTCCCATCTAGGCGATCATGGGTTTCAGATGTGAAAGTAGAACCATTCTGCACGTTTATGATCCGGCACTTGCTGCGTTCAAGCATATCCGGGATTGTGATGGTAAAATCGTTTTCCGTAAGTTCGGCTAGCTTCACACTTTGATAGAAATGCCCAGGAAATTGTCTTTCTTTCACTTCTTGCACGTATGGCCGTGAAGATTCATAAACAAGCTCACCTTTTTTGTATACTTGTTCGATTTCAAATGTTTCCAAGTCCGATAGCAGCAGGAAATCTGCCGTTTTTCCAGGTGCAATGGCGCCCCGATCATACATCCTCATCCGCTGTGCAGGTGTATAGGTGCATGCATAAATGGCTTTTTCCGGAGTCATCCCCATTTGAATGGCTTTCTTTAAAAGGACATTCAGATGTCCTCTGTTTTGGAAAGAGTCCGTCATGACATCATCGGTGATAAAGCAGAAATGCTCATCCACCTGATTTTCCTTCAAGTAATCTATCACTTCTTCAGTCATTGATTTTTCTTGAATTTCAATGAACATTCCGGCAGCGATCCTCGCATCCATCCCTTCCACGGTCTGGTGTGTATGATCTGAATTCACTCCGGCATAAACAATCTTCTGCAAGTCCAAGTCGAGCAGCTTTGGAACGTGCCCCTCTATGATCAGATCTGGATAACGGGAACGGATATGGGACAAAATCTTATTCGTTTTGCAATCCGGGTCGGTTATGACCTCATAGTAATTCATGATCTCGCCGAGACATTTAATGTCCTCCGTTTGCATCAATTCATCTATATCATCTATTTCGATAGAACCGCCTGTTGTTTCCATCGATGTGGCAGGAACGGAACTCGGGATGGCATAAAACATATCCGCTACGCAATCTTTACTAGCTTTGATCATTTCCTTCACACCGGAAATTCCGAAAACATTGGCCATTTCATGCGGTTCCGGCACGATCGTCGTCACGCCATTCTTGATTAACCCGTAGGAAAAAGTCGCAGGCGTCACCATCGTACTTTCAATGTGGAGATGGATATCGATCAGGCCTGGAACCATATACTTCCCTTGCCCATCGACGATTCGATCTACATCGAAGGCATCCAATTCCCGGTCTCCAATATAATAGAACTTTCCATCCTTGATGGCTGCATTCCCTTTAATAAATCTTTTAAAATAGCTGTTAAACACGTTGATATCTCTTACAAGCATATCCATTCGCATAACTTACCCTCCTAAGCTAGTCAACAAGCACCATCTGGTTTTTCGGAATTTCAAGGATGATTTCCTGACCCGTCCGATAGGATTCCGCCATTTCCTTGTTCACGGTGAAATCCCCTATTGGAGTTTCAACGACATATTGATAGCTTCTTCCCAGATAGGTACTTACCTTAACCCGGCCAGATAAACTATTTTCCTGAACAGCTCCAGTGTTATCTTTTTCCCTGATCAACAGATCGTCCGGCCTGATGGCGCCTATTTTTCCCGTTGTATTGGTCATTTGTGCATCCTTGTGCAGCACAAATGAGTATCCGGATTTGTTCAGTTCAATTTTACCTTGATGATCTGTCCGCTTATCGAAGTCAATGAAGTTCTTGAAGCCGATGAAGTCTGCGACAAATTTGGTTTCAGGATATTTGTAAATGGTCGCAGGATCACTAAGCTGCTCTATGATCCCTTTATTCATGATCGCCACCTGGTCGGATATCGAAAAGCATTCTTCCTGGTCATGGGAAACATATACCGTTGTAATCCCCAGCTCTTGTTGGATACGGCGAATCTCGACCCTCATATTCACCCTTAAGTTGGCATCAAGATTGCTCAATGGCTCGTCAAATAATAGGATGTCCGGTTCAATCACCAGCGCCCTGGCAATCGCAACCCGCTGCTTTTGCCCTCCGGAAAGCTCTTGGGGATATCTCTTTTCAAACCCTTTTAAATTAACGATTTCGAGTACATTCATTACTTTTTTTTCAATTTCACTTTTAGAATTCTTTCTCAGACGAAGACCGAATGCAATATTATCGAATATCGACAAATGCGGAAATAATGCATAGTTTTGGAACACAAAGCCAAAATTCCGCTTGTTGACGGGCACTTTCGTATAGTCCTTTTCCTTGAATAAAAACTTCCCTTCGTTCGCCTGTAAAAACCCGGCAATTAAACGCAGGGTCGTCGTTTTCCCACAGCCGCTCGGGCCAAGAAGGGATACCAGTTTCCCTTTTTCAATCTCAAGATTGAAATCTTTTAATATATTCTGTTTGTTATATGCTACAGATATATCTTGTAAAGTGAATAAAGCCATCCATCATTACCTCCTTATCGTTTTGTGAAATAAGACAATCCCATGAGCCGTTCTACTATAAACATGAAGAAAGCCGTTATGAACATGAGTAATACGGAAATGGCCGAAATGGTAGGATCGAAATAGTTCTCCACATACGTCAGCATCTGAATCGGAAACGTACTTACCCCAGGGCCTGTCATATAAACTGAAATGTCTACATTATTGAAGGATTCCAAGAAGGCGATCATGACTGCCGCAAGAATTCCTGATTTTATATTCGGAAGGACGACTGTAAAGAATGTGCCCAATTTACTGGCTCCGAGACTCTCCGCCGCTTCTTCAATGGAAAAGTCAAAGTTTGATAAGCTTGAAGAGATCACGCGGATGATGAACGGCAGCATGATAACAGTATGTCCCACAAACAGGGCCGCATAAATCGGAAGCTGATAAGTCCCCACAATATAACGTAAAAACGCAAAGCCAAGCACAATTCCCGGTATTAATATGGGAGAAACGAAAAATGCATTAATCACGCTTTTCCCTTTGAAATCGAATCGGCTTAATGCATAGGCAGCCGGCACTCCCAGTAACAGTGCCAAAAGGTTTCCTGCCAGTGAAACAAGGATGGACGTTTTAAAAGCGACCAAAAACATTTCCACATTAAAAATATTTTCATACCATCTTAAAGAAAACTCTTCTGGCGGGAACTTCAAAATATTTCCGCCTTCAAATGACGTAACGGATATGATAAGCAAAGGCCCTAGTAAAAAAAGGAACACCAGGAGAGTAAACAGGGCCAATCCTCGATTTTTTTCCTGCATACACCTCTACCCCTTTGGATTTAATTTTTTTGCCAAACCATTCATGATCGATATGATAAGGACGGTCACCGCAATCATTATGGTAGCGACAATCGATGCCACTTGCCATTCGTTCAATGTAATCGCGTTTTGATAAAGAAATGTCGAAATGACCCGCTGTTTCCCGCCTAATAAAGCAGGCGTTGTATAGGCAGTGAAGCTCCCTACAAAAACAAGGATGCTGCCAATGACCAAACCTGGAACCGAAAGCGGGATGACCACTTTCGAGAATACTGCCAACCTTGATGCTCCAAGGCTCTCCGCCGCTTTTAATAAGTCAGTCTCGATGTTCTCCATCACACCCACCAGCGTTACGATGATCAATGGCAGGAATAAATGGACCAATCCGATGATGATGGCCGTAGGCGTGTATAAAATATCAAGCGGCTTTTCAATCAATCCCATGCCCATGAGCAATTTATTCACCACACCGTTTTTACCGATAATCACCATCCAGCTGAATGAGCGGACCACAGGACTTGTCAATAGCGGGAAGATCGTCAGCAAAAGCATGATGGCTTTTTTTCGTTGTTTCAGTTTTGAAATATAATAAGCTGCTGGAAATCCTAATAGAATGCAAATGATTGTCGTGAACAGACTCACCCTAAGTGTCGTCAGCAGAATTTCAATAAAGTATCGATCTTGGAAAAAATCGAGATATCCTTGTATGGAAAAGCCGCCGTTTTCATTAAAAAATGTCGTGCCAATCGTCATTAGGATCGGAATGATCATGAAAATCGTTAAAAATAGAACGCCTGGAAACAGCAACAGGTATAGATAGCGTTTTTTCACCTCGGAACCCCCTGTTCGTATTATTTATGAATTGATTATGCGAATAAACAGGTCGAAAAACGCTTCCGCATCGACATCCAGACAAACATGCGCATTTGGCGGCTTCATCAGCCTATTTTGAAAGTCGCAAACCATCTGTCCGTCACAAAGCTCACTCTTTGTTTCCACATCCACATAATATTCTTCTCTGGTGACAAGATCTTCTTGCAAAGCAATGGCAACAGCCAATGGATCATGCATCGCACAGGCCCATATACCGTTACGTTCAAAATACCTTTTCCGATAATCTGATGTACTTTCCCTTATATAGTCAGCAAGTGCATCGTTTTGAATCAATTGGATATGCTCTTCACCCAATAAAACCTTTCTCGTGACATCAAGACCAACTTGCGTGATGGATGTGAATCCCGCCTGTAAAACGATTTTGGCTGCTTCAGGATCGACATAAGTGTTATATTCGGAGGTTGGCGTGACATTGCCAACCCCTTGAACAACTCCGCCCATGAAAATGACTTCTTTAACGAGCTTGGTGATTTGCGGACATTTTTTCACCGCTAAGGCCAAATTCGTAAGAGGTCCCGTCATGACAAGCGTCACTTCACCAGGAAAATTCAAAATGGAATTGATGATGAAATCAGAAGCAAATCCATCATCAGGCTGCTTTTTGACTGGCACATCCTTCAAGGCTCCGCCAATCCCGTCTTCGCCATGGATCCGGTGTTCAAAATAGGGGCTCCTGATAATTGGGCTATCGGCCCCTTTTATGACTGAAATGTCCTGTTCACTCAATAAATCCAATATTTTGCATGTATTCAATGTGGCCGTATCAAGCGATACATTCCCGTTCACCGTTGTTACCGCCAATATGTCGAATTGACGGCTTTTAACAGCAAGAATGATCCCGATCGCATCATCTATTCCCGTATCCACATCAAGAATCATTTTTCTCTTCATCAAGCACACCTCGTTTCTTTCTTAGTGTGTAAGTTCACGGTTCCAACGATCAATCCATTGTTTAGAGTCTTCATTTACAAACTTCATGTCCAATACACGCAGACTGTTAATGACGTCATCTCCATAGGTTAAGCCTTTCGCTTCCGTTTCAGAGAGCTTGACTTCCGTATTGACAGGAGAATCCACTTTCGCTTTCGCTGATTTTTCCTGAACTTCCTTGCTTAAGATGTAATTCATGAATTCGCCGGCTAATTCTTTTTGATCGCTGGCTTTAACAATATTCACCGTATTCATCACTGCGTAGCCGCCTTCTTCAGGGGAAATGAACTTAGCATTAGGAACGGCTTCCTGTAAATCACCAAAATACATTTCCATGATCGGGCCTGCAGCGATTTCCCCTTGCGAGAACATGTTGACGAACTCTGATGTTTGTCCATATTCCTTAACCGCATTCGGCATGATCTTTTTCATTTGATCGAAGGCTTTATCTTCATTGAACTCTTCACTTCCGCTAACTTTTGAAGCGGCATCCAAAAACATCGGTCCAGTTGTTGAAGTGATGGATGGGATTGTGATCTTCCCTGCCAAATCCTTGCTCCAAAGATCTTTCCAAGAGGTGATCGGTTTACTCACTTCATCAGGATTATAGGCAATGCCAAATTGTGCAATCGTATAGGCTGGTCCAAAGTCATCGCCATTCGGCGCTTTTGCTTTGTCGTATATATTATCAATATTCGGAATTTTGCTATCGTCAATTTTCTCAAATAACCCTTCATCGATGCCCTGCTGTGCATAGTAATCAGATAAATAGATAACATCCACATCGCTATTCGCTTGGCGTACTTTGTTCAATCGATCTGCATTATTTCCTGAATCAACGACAATCTCGACATTGTGCTCCTTTTCAAATGGCTCATAGACTTCCGGACGGAAGAAATCATCGGCGAATCCCCAAGTGGAAACGACTAATTTGGCTGGTTTTTCCTTTCCATCCTCTTTTGAAGAGCATGCAGCTAAAACTAATGTGAAAAGCGATAACATCATCAATATTTTTTTCATCATTCAAACCTCCAATTTTATATTGTTTAAAATTTCCTTTTTACTGATATAAATGTAAAAAAAGACAATCTTAAATAGAATTGAAATTCTACCCAAGATTGTCTTTTCTTTGTAAACAAAGATAAAACTTATCATTTGGCTCTCTAGTGGCGTTCCCTTCAGATAAATCCGAAGGGAAATCCATTTATATGATTATATAATTTTTTCCTTCAATACAATATTGGTGAATGCCAGCTGCGTCGCTGAGTCATAATCCCTCAGGACAGCTTCAATATCCCAATTTGTTTGCGTTTCCAGCTTTTGTTTCAATTTCTTTTTATAAAGCAGGGACATATGGAAGTCAACCTCCTGCTTCAGGCTGGGAACTTCCCCTTCTAAAGCTTCAGAGCGCGGGGCACGTCGATGTTTGGCCTGGAATGTAATCACATTCTGCTCAACAGTAACCTTCAGCAGCGTCGTACCAAAGCCGAACAATTCCTTCGATACCTCATTATACATATGAGAAAGCAATTTCTTCGTTTCGTTAGAGTTTATCGGTAAGATGACTATCACCTGCCAAACTATCGTTTGAGGTAATTATATATACTTTTTTTTAATTGCACAAGATAATATTCGGATTTCACACAAAAAAAATGTTTTTTTTAATTAAATAGTACATTTACTGACCAATACACGAATTATAAAAATAAGCATATGGGGATTTCAATATATTTATATAACTTTATATCCGATCCAGCACTTCTATTAATGAAAACTTTTTCAGAGAAATAAGCGCAGGATTGAAAACAATTGATATAACCTTGCATCGCATTGAAAACGCTATCATCTGGATTTAATATAGTTAGTATAGAGCGATTAAAAATAGAGAGTATCAAAGGCTCGTTAAATGAGGGAGGAATTATTATGAAGAAAGCTTTTGAGAAAGCGCAACAGTTCGGTAAATCTTTTATGCTCCCGATTGCCGTTTTGCCAGCGGCCGGTTTATTGCTGGGAATTGGCGGTGCTCTTTCCAATCCAAATACAGTTGAGGCCTATCCTTTTTTAGACTTTGCTTGGCTGCAGGCCATTTTCACGATCATGAGTTCTGCAGGAAGCATCGTATTCGGCAACTTGCCGGTCATTTTTGCCGTAGGTGTTGCAGTAGGACTGGCACGTTCGGATAAAGGGACCGCTGCACTGGCAGCCATGATCGGCTACTTCGTCATGAACAGTTCAATAAATGCACTGCTTCAAATAAACGGGGAACTTGCCAAAGAGAATTTGGCAGGTGCCGGACAGGGAATGGCGGTCGGGATCCAAACACTGGAGACCGGTGTGTTTGGCGGTATCGTAGTAGGTATCGTTGCCGCACTTTTGCACAATAAATATAATAAAATTCAGCTTCCGCAAGTTTTAGGGTTTTTCGGTGGTTCCCGTTTCATTCCGATCATCGTTTCCTTCGCGTCCATCTTGGTTGGAGCCGTGCTTTTTATCGTATGGCCTTATTTCCAACTTTTCATAAACCAATTAGGTGCGCTGGTAACGAGCACAGGTACGATCGGGACTTTCTTTTACGGATTCATATTACGAATGCTCGGGCCGTTAGGGTTGCACCACATTTTCTACCTTCCCTTCTGGCAAACAGCTTTAGGCGGAACGATGGAGATTAAAGGGCAGATTGTCAGCGGGACCCAGAATATCTTCTTTGCGCAATTGGCCGACCCGACTACCGTCAAGTACTATGAGGGTGTTTCCCGGTTCATGTCCGGACGGTTCATCACGATGATGTTTGGTTTACCCGGCGCTGCACTGGCCATTTATCACTGCGCTAAACCTAAAAATAAGAAAGTCGTGGCCGGCTTGCTTCTTTCAGCTGCCTTGACCTCTTTCTTAACAGGCATCACCGAACCGCTTGAATTCAGTTTCTTATTTGTCGCCCCGATCCTTTATGTTTTTCATGCCTTGTTTGACGGACTTGCCTTCATGATGGCAGATATATTCAATATAACGATCGGTCAAACCTTTTCTGGAGGATTTATTGATTTTACTTTATTCGGGATACTCCAGGGTATCAGTAAAACAAACTGGATTTATGTACTGCTCGTCGGTATTCCATGGTTTTTCCTATACTACTTCACTTTTAAATTCTTGATCAGGAAGAAGAATTTGAAAGTGGTCGGCCGTGAAGATGATGAACAGGCCGCCGTTACACAAGTAACCGCATCAGAGAGAACCCAGACCATCGTCAATGGTTTAGGCGGACAGGAAAATATCGATATAGTCGATTGCTGTGCAACCCGTCTGCGTGTCACGGTAAAGGATGAATCATTGGTGAAAGAGGACGTCATTAAACAAACCGGTTCAAAAGGCGTCGTTAAAAAAGGAAATGGCATTCAAATAGTTTACGGTCCCCAAGTGACGATCATCAAAAATGAAGTGGAAGAATACTTGGGTCATTGAGAACATAGATAACGATAAGGACGTGTTAAACATGCAACAGGTGCTGGATAAAATTCACAAAAGCTTAATTGTATCATGTCAAGCATTGGAGAATGAGCCGCTGCACAGCTCTTTTATTATGGGACGCATGGCCATTGCTGCCAAAGAAGGCGGTGCGAAGTGCATTCGCGCAAACTCTGTAGCTGACATAATGGAAATCAAGAAAAATGTGGACCTTCCAGTCATAGGGATCATTAAACAGGTGTATGGACAAAACGATGTCTATATCACTCCCACAATGGCCGAAATTGATGCATTGATGGAAACCAAAGCGGAAATCATTGCGACGGATGCTACATCCCGGGTAAGACCGGACGGTAAAACGTTAAAGCAGTTTTATGGTGAAATAAGAGCAAAATATCCCGATGTTTTACTAATGGCGGATGTATCCACCATTGAGGAAGCCATATTCGCTGACGATTTAGGATTCGATATTGTAGCGCCCACTTTATACGGCTATACGGACAAAACGTTCGGCCAGAAAATATATCAGGATGACTATGCAGTGCTCAAAGAGATAGTAAAAGCAGTGAAAAAAGCGAAAGTGATCGCGGAAGGAAATGTCATAACACCGGAAATCGCCCGCTCTGTATTGGATATGAATGTCCATGCAGTAGTAGTTGGCGGTGCCATTACCAGGCCGCAGCAAATCACTAAAAGATTCGTGGATGCTATCCAAGAATAGAACGTTGCACATAGTAATGAAAAGACCCAGACTGGCAACAGTCTGGGTCTTTTTTACGATTCATGGTTCCTCAGGTTATTGACGTCCCTAATGGATACATTAAACTATGAATACATATAAGAAATTTGAAATGGGTGATCAAATGGAATATCTCGCAGAAAACCTCATATATGGCATTGAGTGCAGCATGGACAAATTCACCAAAACAGAAGAAGAATTGGCCAATTACATTCTGCAGCGCCCTGAAGAAGTAAGTCAGTTAACCATTAGTCAAATAGCTAAAAAGCTTCATATTTCACCTGCAACCATTACGCGTTTTTGCCAGAAACTAGCCTTTTCCGGGTTCAATGAGTTCAGGCATGAGTTAAAACGGTTCGTGGATCTCCGAAATACACCGAAAAATATGAAGAATATCAAGCAGGTGGATTATTTCGCTAAACTGTATCAAGATCACTTAGGTATCATTGATAATACCTTTCATATAACCACATATGACGATATCCAAAAAGCTGTATCTTACCTTACACAGGCAACTAAGATTCATGTTTATGGAATAGGGAGTTCAGGTATAGCGGCCCAGGAGTTCAAGTCAAAGTTTTTCCGTATCGGCTTAACTGTTGAAGCTATTACAGATCCCCACCAGTCAATGATGGATGCAGCTTTAAGTAACGAGAATAGTGTTGTCATCGGCATTTCCATTTCCGGAACAACGAAAGAAGTGATTTCTGCAGTTAAAATCGCAAAGAAGCAAGGCTCACGCATCTTGATCTTTACTGGAGATAAGAATTCCGAGCTCTCACAGCTTGGCGATATATCGCTATTGGTCACGAGCAAGAACAGCATGCATATGGGGCAAAACATCTCTCCATTGCTTCCGCTGCTATTACTTTTTGATTTAATATATACAGAGTTGGTTGCTAAAGATTATAAAAACAGGATAAGCATCAGGGAAAAGACTTTGAAGGTATTGACCGAGAATGACTGACTTTCGGACGATCCGTAAAAAGTACATTTACTTACCCATACACGAATCATATAAAAAACTGCATCTCCAATTGTTTAGATGTTACTAACAATTGGGGTGCAGTCCACTTTAAAAGACGTCTATTTTTATGTTCCTTTTAAACTAAATCCCTATTACTGGCATGGAACGTTCTTGGAGGCTTTCGGAAAGAAGACTATACGCAACTACTTTATTCTTGTACTGTTTGACTACATCCACATGGTCGTTGTAAATGTACACAAATAATCGAACATCATTTTTTCCTCTTTTAGTATCAATCATTATTGGAATCCCACTGTTCTCTGGATGTAAAAACAATTGCTCGTTCCCTGGGAATATATGAATTTTTTTCAAAAACTTAGCTTCGTTAAAATAATTAATTACTTGAATTTTGTCTTCACCTTCCAAACGTTTTCCATCAAAGGTTACAATTGCATTCGCGCCACTAATTTCTGAATGCATTTTAAATTTACTCAGAATCCAATTCACTGCATCGGTTGGAAGGCAGGTAACTAATAATTTAAGTAAACCTAAGATAATTGTCAAAATCAATACAGGCACTGTCATATTTCATCATCTCCGCTACGTTATAATTTAATGTTTAATTGAAAGAGGCGGTCAGTTTGCTTTGAAATGACCGTTCTATTAACGTGCTTATTGTTCACTCAGCTTACAATGGTGATTTTTTCACGTATCAATCAGATTCTTTTCGTTCACATTTCCGCCACATATGTGAACAAATTCACAATTTCCTACAAATAGAGTATGTCTTGTAAATCACTCGTACAAAACATGAGTTTTATACAACTAAGCCTATATTTCTATGCATTTTGATATGCTTTTATAATAATCATTCACGTGATATCTTAGGCTAATTTTATTACGAAGTAAATGATGCCCACAGTTAATATTAGGGCAAGACCAATATAAATATAACTAAGGTTCAACAAATTCCCTCTCGTTGCCGCAGAATAATCACTATCACTCTTCCCCGCTAACGAAAGGGTGCCAACAAGGGCAACTAAACTAATGGCTACTACTAATATTACGCTTATCGTCATGATTCAACGCCTCCCCATATTATTATCTATTTCCTTGAACCATTTCAAATTATTCCGATTCTCATCGTATATCGTAGTGTAACTACATAAAAAATCGTTCCTAATTGGCAGGTCAAAATTAAATAGGCCAGGTAGATCGCACTTCGTAATTATATTAGAAAACCCTACTTCTCTATAATAAAAGAACAACCAATTTTAGGACCAGCCAATCAAGTGAAATTTACACCATCCACTTGCTGAATTCTTCCGTTAATTACATAGAAAGGTGCACAGCTTCTCTGAAGGAATGGCTAAGATACCACGTCTTGTGGCAACTCCTGACCTAACTTGCTTACTCGAAAAAGACAAAAAAAGAATCATGAATTTGTCATGATTCCAGTTAGTAGACAAAAGTGGGTCGGAAAACGTAACTTAAATGATGTTCCTGAAACAACTGACCCAAAACAACACCTTCAACTCCTAGGGTATGGTTACAATTTAGATGTGGATTTCCACTCCAAGCACTCGCTTTCCGCGGGCGGTCCGGGAGCCTCCTTGGCGCTCGCCTGCGGGGTCTCCCTTTGACGCGCTTTTCTAAGCAGGAGTCTCGTACCTTACGTTCCAATCAACTGGAACGTTTTTTAAAAGAACCAACTGCAGGCCGGTCTCATTCTGAACCATGTTTAAGACTAGGTTATCCTTCATGTTTTTTTCCTGTAACGAACTTATTGGATTGAAGAAATTTGCGACACACCTGCCGAATTACTGGCTAGCCGAGACACCACAGGCGCTTACGCCGAGGAGGCTTGGCAGACAGTCGGCGGAAAGGGAGTGGATTTCTGAAATCACCGGAACCTTTTAATTAAAAAACTGCAGGCAAACCGAACAAGTTTGTCTACAGTCTGGAATCATGGAATCATCATGATTCTCTCTCGTGAATATGAAAGAATATCATTATAAACTTTTTACAGCCTCTGCAAACCTTTTGATGCCTTCGTGAATGGAATCCTCATTTTCCCTTGCAAAAGTAAAGCGTACATATTCCTTATTTGTACCTAATGTTGAACCGGGAACGTATATGACTCCCCTTTTGATGGATTCCTCAAGTAACTTTATTTCGTTCAATGGCACCTTCAGCTTACACCACAAATGAATTCCACCATTTGGCGAAAAATACTCAACTTCTTTATGCAGGAATTCGTGAAGACTCGAAACTATTGCATCCCTTCTTTTTTCCAGTTGCCCCCTTAAGTAGGCAATATGGGCAGGAAAATACTCTGAATCCAAAAAATCATTTGCTATCCATTGAGTGAATGAGCCATGGCCGAAGTCAACCTGCTGCTTGGCATCAGATAGTCTCTCTATAACGGGTTTCGGTCCTATAATCCACCCAATTCTTAATCCGGAAGCAACAATTTTTGACAAAGAGCTTATATATAAAACGTTTCCGTTGTTGTCCATCGATTTAAGAGTGGAAATTTCTTCACCGGCAAAGGAAGTTAAACTATAAGGATCGTCTTCGATGACCGGTATTCCATATTCGGATGAAAGTTCCAGAATCCTTTTACGACGGTTGATATGAAGGACAGTTCCTGTAGGATTTTGAAATACAGGGTTCAAAAAAATCATCCTGATCCGATGTTTTTTATGGAGTTCCAGTAAATCCTCCGGGTTGATGCCATCTTTATCAACTGGTAAAGGAAAAATTCTTAGCCCCGCGGATTGAAAGATGGGAAGGTTGTAACTATATGATGGATCTTCCAAAACAACGGCATCTCCTGGCTTTAACAAGCATTGGACTACCAGATGTAGGGCTTGCTGTGCACCAGAAGTAATGAGGATGGAAGATGGATGCGTATCAATTCTCCTATACTGTTTAACATGATTGGTTATCGTTTCCCTTAAAACCGCATTGCCTTGAGGGTGATCATAACCCAAACTACCAATGAAGGACCTATTAGAAATGATTTCACGTAAGGAGTGGACTGGAAATAAGTCTTCAGAAAGCTCCCCGCTAGCTAAGTTAATAAGGTTATGCCCTTCCGTCTCTTTACGTATTCTTTGGGTTACTGGCATATTGGGCAAAAAAGAACCCGCTTCGATATATCTATTCCAACTAGGTATACGTTTTCGTGTAATTCCCCAAATATCCTTGCTGATCATCGTGCCGCTACCTTTGATTCGTTCAACCAGTCCATTTGCTTCCAATTCATCATAAGCCGCAACAACTGTGCTTCTGTTAACTCCCAGTTCACTTGCCAAGAAGCGTTCGGACGGTAGCGGCTTATCCAATAAAAATGTACCATCAGCAATGCCATTCTCGATGTAAGCCGCTATTTGTTTATATAAAGGCTTCTTGGATTTTCTGTCAGTTTTCCATTCCATAAGCTACATCCTTTAAAATGTTTAGTTAAAAGCGTACTAAATTATTAACTTTATATACCTATTCATTCCCAAAAGCAGTAAAACCTTTTATTCCAGTATAATCTTCAGCCGAGATTATTGCACTTTTAGGATAAAAGCTGTACTGCAAAATAAAAACGAAAGCCTCCATTTCCTTAAATGAAATGGAGGCTTTCGTTTCATCTTTTTCAACTATGCAGACTCCCCTTCAGCCAAGGGCGATCCCGATAGTATCCGATCGGGATTTGGATCAGGCTCGTTTTCCTCGGACCGCCTATCCTGTAAAGTTCATCACACATATTCACATCAAAGCCGAGCAGCGGGTGCCCGTTCATTCCGAGGGCTGACGAAGCTAGCAGTAATTTCTGAACGAGCATCCCCGCCTCCATTTGCTGGATGCGGTATCCTCTATATCCAAGTTGCGTTTTGGAATGGTCCCGCTCGCCAACTACATGTATGCAAATCGGCACTTGCTGAAAATTCATGATATCGAGGGACATTCCGTATTGCAATCGGAGCCGCTGATCTCCTGATTGTATCTGTTGTAATGAATGTGTCGTGCTGTCGTAATGGTATGCACCATCTTGAATGTCTTCCACATTATACAAACATGCATATATTGAAACGCGATTTTCGTTGTTCTCGTTTTTTCCATCCAAGTCATTTCGATAGGAGAACGAAGCGGTTGCCTCCTGCAGGAGAGCAGCCAGCTGCCATTGACTGACTTTTCCGAGTACGAAGTCCATTTCAGGTGAAAATCGCTTCCGGCAAACTGATGCTAAGTCATAGGACAGCCGCTTCACGATAGGAAGGGCTACAATATGTCCTTCGGATTTCGCCCCATTCTTTGGATTGATCCGCCGGAATGATTGGGTGGATTCGATCATGGATGCTTCATTCATTTTAGTTAGCATCGGAAATTCCCTGATCCTTTGCGACCGAACATAGTGTTCAGGCTGAATATCCGTCAATTCCGGCAATAATTCCGTTGAAGTGACAGGCCGGTCCATACTCCTTTCTTCTCTAAATCTAAAAGAAGGTTCTGCCGATAAGGGGATCACCGCATACGTGCTCTCTTCCTCTTCCGAAAGCCCGAGCAGATGATTGATGGCCCGATCAAGGAATTGGAAGCACACCCCGGCGGCGATTCCAAACCGTTTCGCCACTTCGAGCAACTGTCCAAGAAGCACGCCTGCATCCAGACCTTGCAGACGGTATGAAAAGTTATTATATTTGTAGAAGTTTTTCCAAAACATCGTCGATACAAAAACCGTGCCAAAGCATGCGGACATATCAAAGTTTTCACCCAAAGCTTTTGTTATATATGAATCAAAATTCCCTTCCCGCAGCAAAACCAGCCGGTGGTGTGCCGCATCATAATGGTATACACCATCAGGTAATCCCTCCATCTTCAAGTACACGTACAATTCGCTTGGATACAAAGCTCCCCCTGATGGCGGAAAACGCCGGAATGACTGCATGAGTTCCTCAGATTCCGAGGAACTCGGTACCTGACTGACTTGGGTCAGGCCATATGCATACCAGAGGAAATGACCGATTCCTTTAAGGTCCTGTTTTGTAGACCCGCCGCACCCCTCTAGCGTCAGTGGCACCTCCAGTGATAGCGGAAAAACAGGCAAGTCACGGTAAAGCTTATACTTCAGCGGTGCATCATCCCAATCCACTTCCCAATCTGGCGGACTTGCCTTTTCGATATCAAAATGCAAATTGTGCAAAAATGCCTCTAGACTCATCCTCCAACCTCCTAAATCACCGCTTATGGAAAAGGATGCGGATGCGGATTGAGCTGTTCGAATTCAAGCGGCCGTTCAGCATATCCAAGTTCCATCGGAACCCTCAGTATTCTCTCAAGCCCCGTTATGCGGGTAAGATGATGGCCGAATGTCATCGGCAGCATCCCCGGTATCAGCACTTTCACGCAATGTAATCCATTCCGTGCAATTTCCGGTGTCGTCTGATCCACCACAATCACCTCGAGTTGCATTCGGCGAAACTCCTGAAGAATTTCCTGCAAATCTTCCGTCAAGTCCGGATGGTTCACCTTTTCCCCGTATTCTTCAGCGAATGTTCGCATCGGGCGGTCATCATCTAGCAGAAACTGCAGTCGCTCTTCGGCTTGCGGTAAACCGTACAGCATGCCATGATCATCCATTTTCCGTACCAGTGAAGAATCATGCAGCATTTTCTCAACCTCATCCTGATTCTCTTCCAATTTATCGTCAAGTGTCAGCATCATACCAGCCAACTCGAAGACCGCGCTTTTCACGGCCCGGATCGGGTCCAGATGCGCCCCTGCCGCACATATGATATTCAATCCTTTTTGTTTCCTGTTTTTAGCCAACGCCCATACACTCGGGATACCATGTTCCATGGTCGAATTAAACAAATGGATATCATACCCCCCTGCCGCCCTCGCCCTGTCAATCATCAGCTCAAGTTCTTTGTCATTTGCAGAATATGGGTCAAGGCGTGTGAGGGGCAGCTGCGCATACCAGGTCAGAAGAAACGAATCACGTTCGACCACTTCCATGATGCCGTAGAAAATGGCCTCCTCCAAACTTCCCCCTAAAGCACAGCCATTGGAAGTTTCATAGACAAACCCATGACCGCAGCCCAAGCTGTAATAGGAAAGCAATTCCGGGACCAAGATCGGCCGCTCTTGCAAAAATGAGTGGCCCCACACCCAATCTATCGAGCGGTAAGGATTAAACGGTTGAAACGGGAAATCCCGCTGTGCATAATTTTCCTTCGAGTGTACCCCTATCCTGATCGGATCGAGCGCAAAATCTTTAAGGTTGTTGTAACTGTCATGCATGACTGTCCGTTTACCGCGGGGCTCCATACCGCAATACCTTTCCAATCCCTCCAATATGGCAGTCATCTCACTGACCGCATATGAGAGAGTACGGCCTGCCGCCCCCTCATCTCCTATGAATAAAGGCAAATTAACACTTACATCGGCAAATGGCGGCACAAGGTCGATCATTTTATTATTCAAGAAACCTGTGCGATGGTCCAAGTAATCCTTGGCCAGAACTTCATTCAGCTCTTCCATTGAACGGGTACGGTAACTGTCGGGACTGATTTTCGGACTTGGCTGCAACGAAATCCTAGCACGCTCCTTCGAGTCATCAGGTAATGTTGAGCAAACCGGACACAATGGATCTGGTAAAAATGAGTGCCACGAGCCATTCAGCGTTTTCAAGTTGATGATTGATACACGCCCTTCCGAACGGGCGCATTCTCCTTTCATCGCCTTCCTTACCTCTGCACAAATCAAGTGGGCCATCTGTAAAAGGCCTGTGCGTGATGCAGCCGCATCACGATCTATCCCCCCATTTTCCTCCAGCTGTTTGCGGATTTCCCACATTTCTTTTCGATCACGCCCGGCCATGAGATGCCTTTGGTCCGCACACTGTGAGCAGCCAGGTACATCCGGGCGCACCAACGGACCTATCACTCCCTCTCCAAATGATACGAACCCCCGCAGCCATGGAATTCCCGCTTGCCTTATCACCTCTTCCGCCTTTAAATGGACAGCTGGATTCCAGGCATCTTGTAGCAGAAGGACCATAGCCGTCGTTTGCGGTATTCCTGCCTCAAAATCGGTTTGGCGATTCACCTGATATTGGCCGGACAGGTCCCCATGAACATGGTCGGCCAACACTCCTTCCCCGACAACCAATACGTCAGTTTTCACCCTGATTCCTCCTCTCGCAAAAACACCCCAAACACTCCTGCCATTTCTTCCTTCAAGAAAGGTTCCAGATTTAATTCGAAAACACAAATTCGCTTACTGTTCTTCTTCAAAACTTGAATGGCCGACTGTACTAGTTCGGAATTCCCTTTCACCTCGCAAGAAGGAATCACAAGATTCAGGGGCATCTTTTCTTCCTCAAGAACAGGCGATGCCACTATACCTGGGGCTGTTAAGCAAACGGTCTGGTTTTGGACTTTCATGACGGCCTTCTGCAAGGCATTCCGTAATGCGATCGTTACATTCAAACCGACAGCTCCGGACCAGCCGTCGCTCGTTCCTGCCCAAACTACCGGGAAACCGGACACTTCCTCACCCAACGCGATGATCGGCTCTCCTTGCAGCCGGGTCAGCGCTTGTAGATAATACCTGCAGCGTTCATCTTCCACTTGAGCCAACTGCACCGACACGAGTTTCTCCTGGTTGAACCGCTTATTGTCAAACTCTTTATCCAAACAGCTTTGCAGTCCACGGCAAACACATTCAGCAAATGTTTCCCCTGCTCCGACACCGACCGATTCCTTTATATCGTCTGCCCCCTGAAGCGGTGTAAGAGTCGGAATGAGCTGGCTGAGTGTTCGGGATACATATGCTTCAACTCCTGAAAGACCGGATTCCGTTCTCGCTTCCTCATGCGTCAGATCTGAACGGATAATTTCTGGCAGTAGTTCGGCCGGACCGGACGACAGCGGATCAACAACCTGAACTCGGCATTGGGCCAACGGCAGCTGTTTTAAATCTCCCTCATCCCAACGATGAAAGATCCCGGATTCCGAGGATGTCAACCGGCTGAAATACATAAACACCTTCCCCGGCTCACTCGGGTCCGCTTTCTGTTCAAGCCGCTGATCAAAATCTTCAATCCATGCAGCAGTCCCTTTTCCCGTCACTCCCGGGTGGGGAATGAACGGATGCCATTTTCCCTCCATTGTATCCATATCCAACAGATAAAAATGATTGGATTGTTCTGCTGTCGTAACGCCTGTAGCGTCTTTAAACCATTCGAATACCATTATATTGGCCAACATCGCTCCGGCCGTGGCGGAAAAGGAAGATGGTGCCTGATTCTTTTCCAGCTCAGCTTGATGTAAACGATGCCAAGCTGACTCCCAACACCCCTTGGAATCCGGATGGACAAGCGGACCAGCCATGCCTACTTGATTGATGATCAATGCAGGAAACAGGATCTTTTTCCCTTGCCTGCAAACCGAATGAAGTTCTCTTAACTCCTCTATATCACCCTCTTGTGACACATATAAAATTGAGTCAAAAGGCTGCACGATCTCCTGCCATTCAATCTCTTCTCCCTTTTCAAGCACGACCTCCCCTATGGAAACCTCGTCGTCCGTCTTACGCGCATGCGCCACGATTTCCTTCAATCTTTTTCTATTGGTCGGTACCGTGTCCGTAATGAAGATATGGAATGCGGGCAATCCGGATTCAATCAGCGAGGACACCAATGAAAGGAACAATGGGCCAGAGCCTATAGCCAACGCCTTTTTCTTTCGATAAGTTTCAAAACGGTACGCCCCGGAATCGCCGCAGCTTTCCAGGAACTCGATTTGTGAAGCATACCTTTCAAGTACTTGATTCCTTAATTGATGTGGACTGTCCTGACTTACATCCCGTACAAACCCATTACCGTACAAAACCTCGGCAATTTCCATCACCCTGTTCCGGTATGGGCCAGGCAATCCATCCGTCAACTCGCTTAATGTATGGTTCCCGTTGAACATCGGTAATAGCTTTTCAATCCACTGGACGATCGAACTGCCCTCCATACGGAACGAACTTATGTTATTCCTGAAATACACACCTCTATTCGGTTCCGGAAGAAAAAACGTATCTCTCTTCACTTTCAAACGCATAGAAGGGGTCAAATTCACCATTCCGCTCCTCCTAACCCGATGCATTCTAAGTACTGCTTTTAGCACAGCACTTCACTTTAATCCTATGTACGACAATTTGTCCCTTATGTCTAATGCTATAAAGAAAAGTCCCTGCAGCAAAGCAGGGACTTTTCTTTATAAGACCTGAAACCTTATTGACCGCAACGTCCGCAACGACCGCCGCAACCTCCGCAGCGACCACAACCTCCGCAACGAAAACCGCAACCTCCGCAACCTCCACAACGACCGAACCCACAGCCCCCAATAAAGCAACCAAGGCAACCAAAACAACCAAAACCGAAACCAAAGAGTCGGGAATCGTCAGCAGAATACCCTTGCTGGAACTGGTTTTGATCCCAAAGAATTGGCTGGCTTACCTGGAAATCATCGACATTAAGGTTTTGCAATTGATTTTGAAATTCATACATTTTATATAACCTCCGTTTATTATTTATAAGGTAGTGCTTAGAACAGGAAATCTGAACGAAATGGTCAGGGAATTAACACCACGTCAAATACTTCCTCCAACAAAATATGTCAGGGGAGTGGGTAATGCCACTGATTATAGCGCCTAATTTCAGCAATGACCGTTTACGATGAATACCTGAATGATCACTGAAAAAACAGAAAACCAGAAGGTTAACACCCTTCCGGTTTTCTTGATCGCCTCTTAAATTAAGTTCTTACAAGTCACTTGGCATTTCCGTTTTCCTTATTTCAATAGGAGGATCCTTTATGTATAGCCATTACTTTCGAAGTCATATTAGTTCTGCAGCTGTTCATAACGATTCCAGTTCACCGATTTTTCCAGCACGATTGATATCAAGACGCCCATTATGAGCCCATTCGTCAAAAATGGCTGTAAAAGCGTGGGAACATTCGAAAATGCATTAGGCAGGATGTTCATCAAGCTCACTCCAATCAATACTGGTACGGCAAGCCTGAATATCGTGTCTGAAGTGAAATGCTGACCCTTGAGGCTGTTGAAAGCCGTACCGAACAGCTGAAGGTAAGCAACGAACAATACTGCATTCCCGACTGTTATCGGCATGGTGGCCAGGAAAGAGATGAAAGGAGGAATGAGCCCAATTATGGTCAATAACATGCCTCCAAGCAAGAAGGGCCTCCGCTCATAGATTTGAGTGCTCTGCAAAAATCCGATGGATGAAGTAAAAGGTGTATACGGAACAAGGCCAAGCAACGGGGCGAAAATGGTAAAACCGCCAGTCATGAATAAAGAATTACGATACTGCTTGTGTTCAGCTTCATCACCGATTAATTCCGATGCGGCTTGAATGGAAGCGAAGGTGTTGCACAAATTCAGCAATCCTGCAAAAAAGGAAATCGCTATGATCCCGAATTCCAGATTTGGAGCACCTAATGGGAAAAGTGAAAAAGCGGCACCTGTCGATCCCATTTCTCCCCCGGCCTCCGGAAATAGCAGCTCGTAAAAAATCCATCCCACCATAATCCCGATCAATATGGAGAAATTGCTTATGGTCCTTGGTCCTTTTATCTTTAATATACTTACTAAAAGTACAATCCCCACTGATAGGAAACTGACCGGGATGTTAATTTCCCCATTCTCCGTAATCCCCAGCATCCCCTTGAAAAAGACAAAGATGAGCTGGAACGTCAGAAGGAATAAATAAACCGTCATGACCATTGGGGTAAAAATCTTCTGAACATAAGAAATCAGGTTGAAGGCAGCAATAATGAGGGTCACGACACCAGCTGCAATGAGGCCAGTAGCAATTCCCCCTCCTACCTCTGCATAACCGAGCCCTATTGATGGTGCTGATAACCCTAAATTCAGCATCACTCCCCACAATAGACCGGAGTGACCTTCCATAAGTGGATACTTATGCCCCTTCCACCCCTGAAACACGCAAGCGATCCCGGTGAAAATGAGCGAGCTTCTCATGGTCATTTCCGTAACATTGGGAGGAAGATCAAAAGCTGCTCCAATCGATATGGGCACTACTACCGTATTTGCAAAAATAAAAAACAACCATTGAAAAGAAGAAAATAGAGTCACAGAAGATCTCCAACTTTTCATAGATTCCATCTCCTTTAAACATGATACTTTTGAAGCTCATGGTGAATTTCAATTGCCCTTCCCTTGAAAAAGGCGATAGGAAAGCACCATGCTAATAAACGCGGTTACAGAATGGTCAGCTGCCATTGCTGGACACATGATCAAGGTCAGATGACCTTTGCAGACGCATGCGAAATGATAACGTTACCATTAATAGTAACAAAGACTGCGGCTCCCTGCTAAATTGTTTGCTTGACTAAGGCTGGAAGGCAAATGGACAAGCAGAAGCCAGTCCGTTTAAAATATTTCGGTGGAATAACGATAATGACATGGGAGGGAGTCCTTAACCAATATAGAAAAAAATCACTTCCACAGCATATAACATAAGCAAGTAAAAGTACATGGATGCGGAAGCCGTTCCATAACCAAAACGAAAAAGGAAATCCGGAAGTATCCAGAAATCCTTTTTGGTTTAGTCTTACCGTTCAATTGACTGCTTTTGTTTATATAGTGAACCGGAAACCAAGTTTCCTTTGTAAATGACCGCTTTACGTTCAGAACGCCTGGCAACTGCCTCTGCAGAACAGCTTGCGTCAACTAACACCAGACTTGCGGCATCTCCCGCTTTCGGCCATACCTGGTTACCCTTTTCATCCAACGGGGTTTTTCCGCCGGTTATATACCCGAGTGTCCGGGAAAGTGAGACTTCATCAATCCATTTGAAACGTTCTGCGAGCCTTCCTGCTCTCTCCAAGATGTCACCATTCCCAAGAGGGGACCATACATCAAAGATATTATCATTTCCTACTGATACTTCAACCCCTCTTTCATGTAATAAATCGACAGGGGGCATCTGCCTGTTAATAGGGACACTGGTGACGATGGAAATCCCCGCATCCTTAAGAATGTCAGCCAGATCATAGGCTTCTTCCCTGGATACGTCCCCGATACCGAAAGCATGGCTTAATGCTACCCTGCCTTCCCAGCCCGCCTGCTTGGTCAGAGCTGCCAAACGCTTCATTGTGAACGTGCCCAGATGGCCTGGATCATGCAAATGCAAGTCCACATCAGCGTTAGCTTCCACTGCTAAATCCATCAATTGAACCAGCGATGCTTCAATATTGTTATCGACTGTGGCTGGATCCACCGCCCCGACAATTCCTGCTCCGTTTCGCAATGCCTCCCTGACAAGCTTGACAGAACCGGACCGCAATAATCCGTGCTGCGCAAATGCGACGATTTCTGAACTGAGTCTATGAGAATAGCCAGCAAGCGCCTGTTGTACCTGCTCTAAGTTTTGCAATCCCACTTCCGGATAAATATCAACATGAGTCCGTACATGTGCAGAGCCAGAAGCTAAAAGGATTTCCAGTAAAGATTCAGCACGTTTACATGTGCTTGTTGCAATGGAAGGCAAAACCCTCTTCTCATTTTCAAAGCGTTCAATGACACTTGAAGAAGGAGTGCACGCTCTCCAAACATCCCCCATCAGTGTCTTATCAAGATGAACATGCTTTTCGATGAAGGATGGTAACGCCAGCAATCCTTTTGCATCTTCCACAGGCAAATCTTCATGTATGGCTTCCCCATCTTTGACAATCTTCGTGATCCTTCCATCCTCCATCAACAGATGAAATAGCCCGGTCATCGTTCCTGTAACTCTTTCATTCTCTTTCCGGTAACCACATTCCAAACGAACATTCTTTAACCAATAGATTGTGTTCATGATCTTCATCCCTTCTTGAAATAGACCTTCAATTCGACTTCAAGGCAGATTCGCGATCGAGTCCGCCGTAAACCAGATTTCCATTGACCATAACCGCAGCACGTTTCGATCTCCTGGCAACCGCCTCGGCAGCACATGATGCATCCACAAAAACCATACTTGCGTCATTTCCCACTTGCGGCCATAAACGATTTCCTTCAGGGTCCAGTGTCTTGACCCCTCCCGTAATGAATTGGAGCGATTGGGACAATGCATACTCGTCCTTCCAGTTGTACCTCTCGGCCAATCGGCCAGCCTTTTCCAGCATATCTCCTGTACCGAACGGGGACCAGGAGTCATAAAAGCCATCGCATCCGAGAGCAACATGGACACCTTTTTCATGCAGTGAATCAATCGGGGGAATGACCCTGTTGATCGGAACTGTAGACATGATGGCTACCCCCAGATTTGATAATTCACTGGCCAGTTCATTTGATTCTCCTATTGAAACATCACCAAGTGCAAAAGCATGACTGATGGCCGCTCTGTTTTTCCACCCTGCTTCATCGATCAAAGAAGCCAATTTCTTGATTGTATATAAACCTAAATGACCGGGATCATGTATATGAATATCAATATCTGCATCAAATTCAACGGCTAAATCGACCATTTCAAATAGGGAAGCTTCTATATTATTATCCACGCCGCCAGGATCCAGGCCGCCCACCAAAGACGCTCCTTCTTTCATCGCTTGTCTCATCAACCCTTTTGAATTCGTTCTTAGCAGTCCATGCTGCGGGAAAGCTACGATCTCGTATGTCATTTTCCCTTTGAAACGATATAATGCGCTTTGAATCTCTTCCAAGTTCTTCATACCGATGTATGGATCGATGTTAACATGCGTCCTTACATGCGTCGCCCCGCCGCTTAACAATAATTGAAGCATCCGTTCAGCCCGGAGCCGACCGGTTTCAGCCAGTTCAGCAAGCTCTTTTGCTTCTAACTTTAAGCGTTCGATTAAATTCGGAACCGGAGTGCATGACTTCCATGGCAGTCCTAAATAAGTCTTGTCAAGATGGTTATGCATCTCCTTGAAAGGAGGAAGTGCAAGCAGCTTTCCCGCGTCGTGAACAGGATCATCCGTTTTCAAAGGCATACTTGAAGCCAATTGCAATTCCTTTATGATCCCATTTTTTATATACATGTTGTATGCAGCTGTCTTCGTCCTATCAATTCGTTCATTCTCAAAAACAAATCCACTATCAAGTGTAACGTTTGTAAGCCAGTATGCTTCATTCATCAAATCACTCTCTTTAAAAGAAGATTAAACACCTGTCGTCTCAAAAGATGAAATAGATCCGCTAACAACATTGCCCCTGAAGATGACAGCGGCACGCTTTGCCCTTCTAGCCACCGCTTCCGCAGAACAACTGGCATCAAGCAACACGATATTCGCCTCATCCCCGACATTAGGCCACGCCTTGACCCCGTCTTGGTTTAATGGGGTCTTCCCTCCTGTTATGAATTGCAGGCTTTGCGCTAAGGAACGTTCTTCAATCATGCGAAACCTCTCGGCAAGGCGACCGGCCTTTTCCAGATTGTCCCCGATGCCAAAGGGTGTCCAATGATCAGTGATGCTGTCATTACCTAATTCGACTTTCACCCCTTTTTCATGAAGCAGGGGGATGGGAATCGTTCTGAAGATCGGCACTGTGGATGTAATCGATATTCCTGTTTCCGAAAACCTTTCGGCTATGCCTGTTGCCTCCGGGACTGAAAGATCTGCCAAACCGCTTGCGTGGCTAACCGTGACCCTTCCTTGCCAGCCTGCGTCCTCAGTCAGTGAAGCGAGGCGCTGCATCGTGAAGAGTCCAAGGTGATCCGGATCATGTAAATGGACATCGATATCGGAATTATATTCAACCGCGATATCCATGATTGTTTCAAGTGATCGCTCTATGTTTTCATCAATGGTGGCGGGATCCACGCCGCCTACCAGATTCGCGCCATTCTTCATGGCCTCCCTTATCAAACCGACGGAATTGCTGCGTAATAGTCCATGCTGTGGGAATGCGACGATTTCATACGACAATTTATCCTTATATCCTTCCAGTGCCTGAATGGTGGCTTCCAAGTTTTTCAGACCTATAACGGGGTCAATGTTGCAATGTGTGCGTATATGGGTAGATCCGAAGTCCAATAATAAATCCAGCATTTTTTCCGCTCTTACTTTAGCAGTAGGCAATAATTCTGGCAGTAAGACCTGCTCTTCTTCTATCCGGGTTTTCACGCCATTAATGGCAGGCATGCAAGCCTTCCACGGACCGCCATAGTAGGTTTTATCAATGTGGATATGCATTTCCTTAAACGAGGGAACCATCAGGAGACCGTGAACATCATGCTGTGGATCCTGATCCGTTATCGATTCCTTCGCTAATAAAATCGAGGATATTTTTCCATTTTCAATCTTGATGTGGTAATTTCCGGTTTCAGTGCCGGTGATCGTTTCATTTTCATTATAAGTAAAACCATTTTCCAAGCGTACATTCGTCAACCAATACGATTGAGACATTAAACTCACCCTTCCACTCCAGATTGAATATGCATCACTTTCATTATAGTTCTAAAAATCAACAAATAATTTCAGAATTTTTACTCGTTTTTATGTTATTTTTACTTATTGTGCCAAAGAAAAAGACTCACCCTAATGGATGAACCTTTTCTTCTTATTTCCCCATCACTTTATCGTTACTTCATTTATTTCCAGATAACCTGAAGGGCTGATTGAAAATCCTTTTACTTCTTTAGCTACTGCAGCAACATTTTCTATGACCCTTACAGGAATATACGGGGTGTCACCCATCTCGATTTCCTGTGCCTCTGCGTACAGTTCTTTGCGTTTCCCTTCTTCTTTTTCCTTCCTGGCGGCATCTATTAAACGATCAACCTTTTCATTACTGTAAAAGAATGTATTCCCTGCCGCTCCCTGTGATTCCGTATGAAATAGATTATATTGATTATAATCGGCATCCCCGGTCGCGTTTCTCCAACTGATGATGAACATTTCCGATTGCCCTTTATTCACTTGTTCAACGAACGAACCGTACTCCATCACCTGCACCTTCAAATTAATCCCGATACCTTTTAGTTGGGATTGCAGGACCTCGGCCAAGTTAACTCTTTCTTTACTGTCCATTGTCAGGATGGTTGCATCCAAGCCTTCTGAATATCCAGCTTCGGCCATCAGTTTCTTCGCTTCCTTCAGGTTGTAATCATAGGCTTCGAGATCTTCGTTGTAACCGAATACTTTAGAGCCCATCAAGGAGTTCGCCTTCACTCCCACATTATTAAAGACACCCTTGATGATCGAGTCCATTTCAATGGCATGGGCGATGGCTTTACGGACCCTTACATCATTGAACGGTTCTTTATTGACATTGAAACCTAAATATTCGGTACCATACCCTTCACTGCGGTAAACATCCATTGCCGGTGAAGATTCAACCTGGTCCATGACAGCTACAGGAAGAGGCTCTGCGATTTGCGCTTCACCGGTTTCAATCATCGATATCCTCGTGGAGTCTTCCGGGACGACCTTGAAGATGACCTTGTCCACTTTTGGCTCGTCTCCCCAATAGCTGTCGTTTTTCGTCAATGTGATTTCCTGGCCTGGGGACCATGAATCAAAAACGAAAGGACCGGTTCCATTCGGTTCCTGGATGATCTTTTTGCCATACTTTTCAATCGTTTTCGGACTGATGATTCCGCCTTCGTGATTCGCCAATATGGAAAGGAGAGGGGAAAATGGCTCCTTTAAAATGAATTGCACGGTAAATTCATCAACCGGTTTCACCTCTTTTACCATTTCGAACACTACTGCCCTGGGAGAAGCTACCAACGGATTCAATAGTCGATCAAACGTCTTTTTTACTGCGTCTGCATTAAATGGCGTGCCATCATGAAACTTTACATCTTCCCTAAGCTTGAATTCCCAGGTCGTGTCATTTATTTGCTTCCATTTTTCTGCTAGCATTGGCTGTATCTCACTATTCTCATCCCGTTGTACAAGACCTTCATAGACTTTATGGTGAGTGACGCTAGCGGCGTTAATCGTGGACATGAACTGCTGATCCAAATTCTCAGCGTCGGATAAGCGGGCAATGACCAATGTCCCCCCTTTGTTTGATGCCCGGTTCGGATCACTTGCCGTTGTGTTTACGTCATTTTTAGAAGAACAGCCCGTAATGATGATAGCCATGATCATGACTAGAAAAAGCTTACCTGTCCCACGTTTTAACCCCATGGTCTTCTACCTCCCAATTTCATTTTTCGAACATTTATCTAATTATAGGAAATATTCTGACTACTTATTTCGAATATCTTTACTATGTTTTTCATTTTCTTTACTTGTTGTCATAAATCGCTTCCGTCTCGCTTAACGATTCCACGACCTTGAATGATGGCTTAAACAATTCTTTCTCGGGAAGCTCCTGATAATCTCTTTCCATATATCCTCTTCTCATCTTCTTATAATATTGTTGTCCCTTATATTTGATTTCCGTTAAATCCAGATTGGGGATTATTTGATCCTTCATGACTACCTTTCCATTTATGATGGATAATTTAACGTCCCTTCCAGACCCGCTTACGAACATGGTTCGAATGGGATCATCGATTACCCCCATATGAAAACTGTCCAAGTCAATCGCGATGATATCCGCCTTGGCCCCCGCTGCGATGCGTCCTAAATCGTTCCTACCAAGAAAAGCGGCCGCATCAATTGTGGCTGACCGAAAGAAATCGGCATAGACAGAGCCTTCCGTTTCTCCTTCCACCATCCGTGAGAGCATGCTGCCTGTCCTGACATTCTGGAACATATCAGGAGGGAATGTGTCCGTTCCAAGGGCGATATTGATCCCAGCCCGTTTATATTTAGCAAAAGATTCTAACGCCTCCCCATGCCTCCCAATGATCAGAGGGCAATGAATCACCGTTGTATTCGTTTCAGCAAGCAGCGCCAAGTCATCACCCTGTCCATATTTCGCTTTACTATATCCTGAAACAAAGTGGGCATGCGGGATCCCTGTTCTTGGACCGAGAAAGCCAAGGTCGTACAAATATCTGATCGGTGTAACTTGATGGGCTTTCCAGATGGTGTTGAATTCAAAACTTCCTTGTGCAGCATGCAGCTTTATCGGTACGTCCAATTTTTCGCTGTAATATTTAATCTGCTTTAATTGATCTGCCGTTTGGGACTCTATACGTTCTGGGGCAAGCATCCCTCTGACCATGCCTTCATAAGCTCCATCGAATTTTTCTACAAACTCGACCGCTTTCCTTAATCCCGCTTCCCCGGCTTTTTCATCCCAATGTAGTTTAATATTCCCGGTAGGCTGGACGACTCTCATTCCTGATTGGAAACTCGGACCAAGGTAAATCCTTAACCCCAATCCAGCTGCATGTTCTGCCGCAGCTGCCAATTCATCATAGGTTTCTGCCCAGCTTTTATAAAAAACGGAAGTAATGGGCATCGCCGTCGTCACGCCATGAAGGATGAGTTGTGAATAAGCATATAGTGATTTAAAAGCTTCTTCTTCCTCGGTCATTAATTCAGGATGTCCGCTTTTTATATAATTCTCTGACCAGAGAAGGTTTTTCTGTCTGTCGGCATCGGCTTCAAAATGTAAAATATCATGGTCAATGTCCCCTAATGCATTTAAATCTATGAACCCGGGACTGATAATGGCGTTACCGGCATCCATTACCTCGTCCACTTCTTCTGGATAATTTTTTCCGACATACAGAATCGTGTCTTTTTCATAAATGATTTCTGCGTTTTCCAAAATGACATGATCGCATCCATCATACCCAATTACATATCTTCCTTTAAGCTTGGTTTTCATCTTATTCCCCTTTCACCATTGCGGCAGCGTCTTCTCTTTCGTCATATCGCTTTTCATCTACATATGCCCTGGCATGGCCCCAGAAATATTTCGTCGGTTGCATATACTTTTCGAGCCCCGCACGCTTTATCGTTGAAAAGGCCTCCTCATTCGCTTCATCAAGCACTGTACTTTCATGGACCGTCCGTACATTCCTCCCTTCCATGATCAATTTCCCATCCACGATGACATGCTCCACATCATTCGCCACTGCTTGAAATACAAGCCTGTGTACATGCATGAATTCAGGGGTCAGATGAGGCTGATGCAGATTGACCGTAATGACATCCGCTTTTTTCCCGATCTCAATGGAGCCTATTTCATCATCCCAGCCAATGCATTTCGCAGCATCTATCGTGATCATTTCCAAAAGCTTGCCTGGCGGTAAATAATAGTAGTCCCTAAGCGCTGCCTGGTGAACAAACTGTGTTTTCCTCATTGCCTGAAACATATCGAAACTTGTGGAAGGGGAAGTCCCATCCGTGGAGATTGCCACAGTTGCACCCATCTCCAATAATTCAGTTATCGGGGTACGGGCATGAACCTGGCCAAATCCAGGTGATGCACTGACGTTGGTACCTGTTTCTGCCAGTATTCTTGCCTCATCGAAGGAAATGCCCCGACAGTGCTGTAAATGGACATCTGGACCCAATAGGGCATTTTCCTTATCCTGTATCGCTAAATGAATCATTCCGCCAAAGGCATCAGAGTGAATGCGTGTGTTATATTTCCTGGCAATCTCCCTTATTTTCTTCGCTTGATAAAGGTCATGATCAGTCAGCCCATAAAGCCTGTCAGGAGATGTGGGATTCGAGGGATCCACGGATGTCACGATGACAAATGGTGTAATGAAGGCTCTCGTGCGGTCTTCATTCGCATGGTTCAGCGCCTCGATTACAGCTTCCGCCCCCTGTAGCACTTCTTCATAAGAAACTTCCTTTACCACTCTCTTTCCGTCAATCCACCGGCTGAACGAATGGGGCCATGGGGGGTTGCAAGGACCCGTGCATACCACTTCCCTGATCCCCACTTCGGCGTATGCTTTTGCATGATTGATGGCAAAAATCGGTTCATCGGACCGCGGCATGGATCCTAACACGCTCACCCCAGTTGTCACTCCCGCCTTTAATCTCTCAAGTGAGGATAGCTTTCCTTCGTAATACCAAAAGTCATCTGTAACAAAATGCTTGTACGCATTCGTCATGATGGGCATCCAAAAATCAATATTCTCCATTGCGATCGTTTTGAACATGGAATGTCCCCCATGACCATGAACATCTATCAACCCCGGCAATATGCATTGATGGCTGCAATCGATGACTTTTACAGCCTCATACTGCAATTTCAGATTTTCGGTGGAATCAACGGCTAAAATCCTTCCTTGATGTATGGCGACGGCGCCATCCGGCAGAATTCTCCTGTTTTGATCCATGGTTATCACGGTCCCATGGATTAGCAGTAAATCTATCATATTTTTCCCTCCTAATTGAGAAGACAGCATAACATCCTTATGCTGCCTTCCTTTTGTGATGAATTCCTACTTCACGGTTACGTCATCAAGCATTAAATAATTTGCCGGATTCAGCCAAAGTCCTTTAACCGTTTCGCCATATACGGCCAGGTGTTCATAGTTACGGATAGGAACATATGGAACTTCTTCCCTTTCAATTGCTTGTGCCTTGGAATATAGTTCCTTACGTTTATCGCCATCCGATTCTTTACGTGCATTTTCAATCAATTTATCCACTTCCGGGTTGCTGTAGAATGAACTATTTCCTGCAGCACCTTGGGATTTGCTATTGAAAAGATTGAATTGATTATAATCTCCATCCCCGGTGGCATTGCCCCAGCCGCCTATCGCTACCTGGTGCTCGCCCTTGGCTGTCGCGTCAATGTAAGCCCCATACTCAAGGACTTGAATCTTGACCTTGATTCCAATTCCTTTTAACTGGGATTGAATCACCTCGGCCATATTGATCCTTTCCTTACGATCACTCGTCGTCAATGTAAACTCCAAACCATCCTTGACCCCTGCTTCAGTCAAGAGCTTCTTCGATTCATTAATATCGTAGTCGTAGCCTTTTATATCCGGATCATAACCAAACACCTTTGGGCTCATTGTCGAATTCGCCCTCGTACCGACGTCGTTATAAACCCCTTTGATAATGGAATCGACCTCGATGGCATGAGCGACCGCCTTACGGACCCGTACATCATCAAAAGGTTTTTTCTTAACATTGAAGCTTAAGTATTCAACTGCAAGTCCCTCCGTGCGATATAAATCCATCGTGCCCGACGCTTCGATCCTATCAATCTCGGTAACTGGCACTTGATCTGTCACATGTGCTTCACCCGTTTCAATCATCGCAATCCTCGTGGCATCTTCAGGGACAACCTTGAATACCACCCCATCGATCTTAGGCTTATCTCCCCAGTAATCCTTGTTTTTCGAAAGTGTGATTTCTTCACCAGGCTTCCACGATTTAAAAACGAATGGCCCTGTACCAACGGGGTTTTGTGCCAATTTGTCACTATTTTCCTTAATCGCTTTAGGGCTGATGATGCTTCCTTCATTACTCACTAAAATCGATAACAGCGGAGCATAAGGATATTTCAGCTTGAATTGTACTGTCGTTTCGTCAACGACTTTAATTTCTTTGATCATTTCCAATTTACCAGCCTGCGGCGAAGCTGTTGCCGGGTCCAGTATCCTGTCGAAATTTGTTTTCACCGCTTCGGCATTGAATGGGGCCCCATCATGGAATTTGACTCCCTCCTGCAATTTAAACTCCCAAGTGACATCATCCAGCTGTTTCCACTCTTTTGCGAGCAGCGGTTTAGGATTCATGTTTTTGTCAGGAATGACCAATGTTTGATAAACCTTTTCATAAATGACGTTTGCAGATGGAATGTCTGTTATGAAATGAGGGTCCAGGGTAGTCGCGTCAGATAATCGCGCGACGATCAGCGTTCCTCCTTCTTCCGCTTTTTCCTCTGTTTCCTTGCTGCCGGTTTGTTCTGTTGCACATCCTGATAAAACGGATGAGATGCCTAATAAAGAGGCAAAAAGCAACCCAATCATACCTTTTCTCATTCTATTTCCTCCCTTTTCATCCTCCCTTTGTTTCTCCAAGTAACTTTCAGCTATGAGTACATCGGGCTTACTGTAAATTATAAAAAAAAATGAAATTTTATATTTTCAGAATCTTTACTCATTTTTTAATTATCTTTACTGCTTTTCCGCATCATATTTACTTCAATTCCTTTTTTGAATAAATTGAATGAAAGAAAAGGAGGAAGTCCAATGAAGCCAGAGGTCGTAATCAATAATACCGAATTGAATGTAAACGAAAGAAAATCTCCGAAACTAAGACACTGGAAAGCCTTTTATAAAAAATTCAAACGAAATAAATTGGCATTGATAGGCGGGTACATCGTACTTTTTTATATTTTATTGGCTATCTTTGCACCTTTGATCTCACCGCAGGATCCGTATGAAATTGATTTAGTCAACAAACTCCAGCCTCCGTCAGCCGAACATTGGATGGGTACGGATGATAAGGGAAGGGATATTTTAAGCAGATTATTATATGGGACAAGGCTTTCATTAACGGTCGGGTTTGTCTCTGTATTCTTCGGGGCGTTCATTGGCATACTCCTCGGGTTAACAGCTGGTTATTACGGAAGATGGATCGATACCGTCATTATGAGGATTGTCGATGTTCTGCTGGCTTTCCCGGGAATATTGCTTGCTCTCGCCATCATCAGTGCCCTTGGTCCAAGTTTAATCAATGTAATGGTAGCGGTCGGCGTCTTTTCCATACCGATGTTTGCCCGAATTGTACGCGGTTCCACATTGTCAGTCAGGAAGCTGGAATATATCGATGCCATTCGTGCATTGGGAGCCACTGATTTCACAATCATATGCAAGCATATTTTTCCGAATATTCTATCACCTGTCATCGTTCAAGCCACATTACGTCTGGCAACGGCCATTCTGTCGGCAGCCGGATTATCATTTCTCGGACTGGGAGCCCAGCCGCCCTCGCCAGAATGGGGAGCGATGCTGAGCAGCGGTCGGGATTATTTGTTCAGCGCCCCCCACATCGCTTTGTTTCCGGGGATAGCGATATCAACACTGGTACTTGGTTTCAACATCTTCGGGGATGGACTTAGAGATGCCCTGGATCCAAGAATGAAAAAATAAGGAGGAGAGAAAATGTTCGTATTTATTATCCGACGGGTACTTCAAACCATACCGGTTTTACTGGGAGTAAGTCTTGTTGTTTTCCTCATCATGCAAATGGTACCTGGAGATCCGGCAACACTGCTTGCAGGTGAAGGAGCGACTAAAGAAACAATTGAATCGCTGCGGCATGAGCTTGGCTTGGATCGTCCAATCCTCTATCAATATGTTGACTATGTCCTTCATGCCGTTCAAGGTGACTTTGGGGAATCACTCCGCAGCAGCCGCCCTGTTTTGGACGAAATCATGGTCCGTTTGCCCATCACCCTTGAACTTGCACTTGCCAGCATTTTCATAACCGTCGTGCTTGGAATGATCGCAGGAATCATCTCGGCTACCAAGCAATACTCGGCAGCTGACATTTCCATCATGATCGTTGCTTTACTGGGAATCTCGTTACCTAGTTTTTGGTTGGGCCTCATGCTTATCTACTTCTTTTCCGTTAACCTTCATTTGTTTCCGGTTTCAGGTTGGGGAACTTTCAGGCACATGATACTCCCAGCCATAACCCTTGGGGCAGGAGGGGCGGCCATTGTAGCCAGGATGACCAGGTCGAGCATGCTTGAAGTCGTTCGCCAGGACTACATCCGGACCGCAAGAGCCAAGGGATTAAAAGAATATATCATCATTTATAAACATGGCCTGAAAAATGCGCTAATCCCCGTCATTACAGTCGTTGGCCTCCAGTTCGGTGCACTCCTTGGCGGCACCGTATTGACAGAGTCCGTTTTTGCCATCAATGGACTTGGGAGATTGATAGTCGATGCAATCAGAACGAGGGATTTGCCGATGGTCCAAGGCGGGGTCCTCATCGCTTCCGTTATCTTCGTATTCATGAACTTGGCAGTGGATGTCCTCTATCGATACTTTAACAAAAGAATAGACTTGAACTAAGGAGGTATGATGATGAAACAGGTTGATGATAAAATTCTGGAGGTAAAAAATCTGCAGACCCACTTTTTCACTGACGAAGGAACGAGTAAAGCAGTCAACGGAATCAGTTTCTCCCTTAATAAAGGGGAAACGCTTGGAATCGTCGGGGAGTCGGGAAGCGGGAAAAGCATAACATCACTATCGTTATTAAGGCTCATTCCATCGCCACCCGGCAAGATTGCCGGTGGCAGCATCCTTTTTAAAGGGGAGGACCTGCTTACGAAGTCTGAAAAACAGATGCGGTCCATACGCGGGAATGAAATTTCGATGATTTTTCAGGAGCCGATGACATCATTGAATCCCGTATATTCAGCGGGAGAACAAATTGCAGAAGCGATCCGGCTCCATCAAAAGCTGGGAAAAAAGGAAGCATGGAATAAAGCGGTCGACATGCTTCGGCTCGTCGGCATCCCCTCACCCGAAAAAAGGGCAAAACAGGAGCCGCATGAGCTAAGCGGCGGAATGAGGCAAAGGGTCATGATTGCCATGGCACTTGCCTGCCACCCTGAGGTTTTAATAGCGGATGAACCTACAACAGCACTTGATGTGACGATCCAGGCTCAAATCCTCGAACTGATCAAGACGCTGCAAAAGGATTTCGGGACGGCTGTCATTTTGATCACTCATGATTTGGGTGTCGTATACGAAACCTGTGACCGGGTTGCCGTCATGTACGCAGGAAAAATCGTCGAATACACTTTAGCCAAGGAAATATTCACAAACCCAAAACATCCATACACCATTGGCTTATTGAACTCCCTTCCGCGTCTGGACATGGACCAGGAAGAGCTGACTACAATCCCCGGGACCGTTCCAAGTCCTTACAACATGCCCAAGGGCTGTAGCTTCGCTCCCCGCTGCGCACATGCGAGGGGCATTTGTGAACAGGCCGTACCGGATCTCCAGGCTATCGGCCCAAGCACCGAGGTCAGCTGTTGGATGTTCACCCCCCAATGGGAGAAGGAATATGACGCTCAAGAGAAGGTGGGAATTTAATGATGGGTGTACCAGCTGCAGAGAAAAAGGTTCTGCTTAAAGTGGATCAATTGAAACAATATTTTCCGATCAAGGGCGGGTTTTTCGGAAGAACCATCAATCATGTTAAAGCCGTTGATGATATTACCTTTGATATCCATCAGGGCGAGACCTTAAGCATAGTCGGCGAATCCGGCTGCGGAAAATCGACTACCGGAAGGGCCATCCTTCGTTTGGATGAACCAACAAGCGGGAGCATTCACTTTCAGGATAAGGATTTACTGAGTTTAGGAAAAAAAGAAATGAGGCGTACCAGGAAGGATCTGCAAGTCATTTTTCAAGATCCATTTGCCTCCCTTAATCCGAGACAGACGATCGGCAAAATTCTCGGAGAAGCTTTGGCCATCCAAAATGTAGTACCTAAAGAAAACCGAAAGAGCCGGATTGAAGAATTATTGGGACATGTCGGGCTGAGACCGGAATCCATGGAAAGATACCCGCATGAATTCAGCGGCGGCCAGAGACAGCGGATCGGCATTGCGCGGGCTCTGGCAGTGGACCCAAAATTGATCATATGTGACGAAGCTGTATCTGCACTGGATGTCTCCATTCAAGCGCAAGTGCTGAATTTATTAAAATCCTTACAGCGCCAGTTCGACCTTACCTTTCTTTTCATCTCACATGATTTAGGCGTGGTCAGACATATCTCGGATCGGGTAATGGTCATGTATCTCGGAAAGATAGTCGAAATAGCCGATAAAAAGTCCATTTTCGAACAGCCGCAGCATCCATATACAAGGGCATTGCTATCGGCCATCCCAGTACCGAATCCTGTGCATGAAAGAGAACGGATCCTATTGACGGGTGATGTCCCCTCACCCATCGACCCTCCAAGCGGCTGCCGCTTCCATACACGGTGTCCTTTTGTACAGGATATCTGCAAAACACAGCTGCCTGAACTAAAAAGATCGGCACAAAATCATCAAGTGGCTTGTCACATTGTGTCATAACCTGTAGATTTCCGAAGGGGTCTTTAGTATGATACTAATAAACAGAATAATTCAAGTTATTTAAAAATATAACCAGCAGAGGTTCTCCATGCTAAGTTACGAAGGATTCACATTAATTATCATGCTCTTCATTTTAGCTCCCATCATGGGAGCTATCGCTCTTTTATTTCTATTCATATTCGAGAAAAGGATCGACCTTCTTGAAAATAAAAACAAAGAGATCCGCCTGGAGCAAGCACTGCAAGAAGCACAGTATAATAAATTGAACCAGCAAATCCAGCCACACTTTTTGTTCAATACACTGAACGTCATACTGGGCTTGGCCCGCCTTAACAGGACGGCTGAATTGATACGGGCCTTAGAGGCATTTTCGCAATTCCTGAAATTCAAATATAAAGCATCAGAACCGTTGATCCCCCTTTCCCAGGAAATCCAGTATACCCAGCATTATCTCGACATCCAGACCCTTCGCTTCGGTGATCGGCTCAAGATTGACATGGAGTGCCCAGAACCATTATCAATCGCACTGGTCCCACCCTTCATTCTCCAGACATTGGTGGAGAATTCGTTTAAACACGGTTTGGAAAAAAAAGTGGGTGAAGCCCTGCTGCATATCAGGTTCTATCTGGATTCGCAGATGGTATATCTGGAAGTGGCGGATAATGGATTAATGGGAAATGAATCTTCCGTTACGGACGAAGGCGGCCATGGCCTGGATAATATCCAAAAACGTTTATATTTGTATTTTAATGACCGTGCACAATTGAATATAGCTTCTAATGAATCGGGAACTAAGGTAGAGGTATCATGGCCACTTGTTTTTGATAAGAAATTGGAGGAGGCGGAGCCGGAATGAATGTATTATTAGTTGATGACGAACCATTGGTCCTTGAACAAATGGAATATATGATTCAGTCCATCTACCCTTTTTGGAAGTTTTACAAAGCTGCTGATGCCTGTCAGGCACTGACCCTCAACCAAAATCATAAAATCAACCTCGCTTTCCTGGATATTAATCTACCGGGGCGATCTGGTCTTGAATTTGGTGAAGACCTAAGGGCACTGAACAAAGAAGTCGAAATCATAATGGTGACCGCGCATCAAAGTTTCGATTATGCCCAGCAATCCATCAGGATAGGCGTTGTTGATTATTTAACGAAACCCGTAATAGAAAGTGATTTGCATAAAGTCCTGGCCAAGTATGACAAAAGGGAATCTTCTCATAACTATTCAACCCTTATTCACCATTCGCTTTCATTCATTCATGAAAATTATGCCGAAAAACTCTCCCTTTCGGACATCGCTCGTGAAGTGCATACCAATCCGACTTATTTAAGCAGGAAATTCCATGAAGAAGTCGGCACTTCCTTTTCGGAATATTTAATGCACTATAGAATAAAGGCCGCTAAAAGGGCCTTAACCAATAACACCAGCTGGAGCATATCAGACGTTGCTGAAAACTCGGGTTTCAATAGCCAGCATTATTTCAGCACTTTATTCCGGAAGATAGAGGGAATCACGCCCAAGGAGTTCCGCGAGAAAGGAAAATGAACATTGCGATCACGTACATTTCAAGAATACGTACAAGGCCCCATTCAAATCGGGATGGGTTTAGGGATCATCTCCCTCCTGGCACGCTGGGTGACAGGAACCACAATATTATCCTCCCCTGAATCGATGGTGAAGTATGGAGTTTTCGGAGGGATCGGATACGCCCTGATGGGAGCGATCGCCCTGTCCATGTTCAGCTTCATCGGGAAAAGGGTTCGGCAGGATTTCCCCGTGGGGTTGACCATCGGGGACTATTTAAAAGCCCGGCTTCACCCCCTCGGATATTGGATATTGATCGTGATTCTGGTCATAACCAGTTTACACATCTTATTCATTCAGGGAATGGCTGCGTCCACCCTATGTCAGTTTCTTTTCGATACCCCGCTCTATGTCGGATTGTTCTTTTTTTTCGGTTTTTGTGTCCTTTATGCTGGATTCGGCGGGTTAAAGCTCATTCATGGACTCGCAGCTTTTCAAGTCATCTTCATGTTTGCCGCGGTAATCTTGATTCCTTTATACTTTTTCGTCAAGGAAGGGATTCAGCCTGTTTATGATGGGATTCGTTTATACCATCCATACATGCTCGTAATCAATAAGTATGATCTATGGAGTTTTCTTTTAGCAGGACTTCTTGTCGGGTTCGGCCAGTTTTTCTTTGACCTGACATCATGGCAGCGATTATTCATGATGGAAATGAAAAAGGTTCCCTTAACATTCTCTTTATCCGGCCTTATCTGGATCATATTCCCGCTCTCCTTTTCATCCCTGTTCATCATGGTTATCTTTACGGGCGGCTTCACTGATATACACTCGATCCTGGCTGGATTGGCAAACAAAATAACGACACCATTCTTTTTCATCCTTTTTGTGCTCTGCGCTTTCAGTGCAATCACCTCAACATTCGGTGCCTGCCTGCATTCATTGGTAAGCCTGATCGTAGCCAATATTCTTGAACCACTAAAAACAAAAAAAAGCGACCAGCAAAAAATAAGGATGGCCTGCCTGCTTTCAATCTGTATCGGAGGATTGGTTTTCGTTGCTACACTCTTCTATTCCCCAAACCTATTAGAGCTCTTATTTTATTCAGGCAATATATATTCGGCATTGCTGGCCCCAATACTGGTTATCGTATTCAGCAAAGGGAAAGTCGCTGATTACATACCGATAAGCGCGGTCCTGGCCATTGTGGCTTCATACATCATCCGGCCTTATGTAAGTGAATTCCAAAGCATATGGTTTAGCGGATTGGCTTCATTGACGATCATGGTGATTTGTATGATCCTTACCCTCATCAAGAACAAATGGAGGTCCGTGAAAACAAAACGGGATTGATTAAGAAGGCGGATGGCAAAGTGGTTACATAACAAACTATGTAATCACCTCTGCGTGTATTTGGCTCCGCAGGTCTTGAGAGAATTCAATATCACACAAATAAAAAAAGCCTAATCTTTATAGATCAAGACAGTTTGTAGAAAAAAGCTAAGTTAATTGAACGGAAGGTGCGAGACTCCTGCTTAGAAAAGGCTCCCGGACCGCCCGCGGAAAGAGTGCCCCTACCTTCCAATCAACGTACAAATTGTACAAGCCATTACTGGGGATCTTAAAGGATCTTATCCTGAATCCGAAATTATTACCATGAATTTAATACAAGACTAGATTATCCTTAATGTTTTTTTTGCTGTAATCCTTATTGGATTGAAGAAATTTGCGACACTCCTGCCGAATTACTGGCTAGCCGAGACCCCACAGCCGCTTGCTTTGATGCGGCTTGGCAGACAGTCGGCGGAAAGGGAGCGGATTTCTGAAATCAACTGAAACTTTTTTTAAATAAAAAAACTGTAGGCAAAATCAATTATTATCTAGTTTGTTTACATCTGAAATCCCTCTATTAATCTCGGAATAACTTAGCTTGCCACCTTTCTGAAATACCGATAAACCTTTTCCAGCTTTTGAGTCTGTTTCCCCTTTGGGCTTTCCATATTACCGAATTCGAAAAACTTCACTTTTTTAATTCCGACAAAATTGAATAACGCTCTTTTCATCAAGATTTTATGCGCATCATTCAACCAGAGAAGTGGATACTTTGCAGGTCCCTTCATAGTGGACACACATACGACCGACTTTCCCTTTAGAAGACCCTCTGGGAACAAGCCCTTTTTATCCCTGTAAGCAAAATTCGCAGAAAATAATTGATCAATGTATCCCATCAGCATTGCCGGAGGCCTCCCCCACCAGATTGGATAGACAAAGACAATCTTGTCGGCCCAGGTAATTTGATTTCTATATTTTTCAAGCTGAGGATCACGATGCATATCACGCCTTCGTTTATGCTCATTGAACTCCAAGAGCGGATTAAAGCCCTCTTCATATAAATCCAAGACCTGCAGCCCCTTTATGTTGGGGTTCTCGTTACTGCCTTTGATGACTTTTTCTAAAAAAGCATGGCTTAAGCTTTCATGATTTGGATATGTGTAGATGACCAGCACGTTCATGACGTACCCCCCTATTTACTTATCAATTGATAACAATAATATAACAGCACCATTTTTATTGTCAAATGATAATTGTATTTTGATAACACTTTTGATATCTTCACAAGAGAGGTGAAAGTTATGGACAAAAAAGCTCTTTTTGAAAAAATGGTCACATTTACAACTTCCGTACATCAAGTGACACACGAATTGACCCAAAACGCCAAATCCGATTCCATCACGCCGGTACAATATAAAATTCTTGAATATATAACAGTCAGTCAGCCTGTCACACCAAGTGAAATCAGTGACTGTCAGCACATCTCCATGCCTAACACGAGCCGTGAACTGAAAAAATTAAACGAAAAGAATTTAATTGAAAAAATAAGTGATTCGGAAGATAGACGGAAACAATACATCCGCCTCTCCAAAGAGGGGGAAATGATGATGAACGAGGCTTTTGCAATCGTGGAATCCCGTTTCCAAAGCCGGCTGCAACATGCATCAAAGGAAGATTTAGCGGATATTGACCGTGCCCTGGACATTCTTCAAACAAAACTTTTTTACTAAATAAACAAAAACGGCTCCCGAGATTGAAGTTGACAAAGAATCAACTTCAATCTCGGGAGCTCCTTCATAATCTCCATTATAATCAGGTACCGCAAAAGGTCCGGTATGGTTTTGTTGACTCAGGCAGTGCGGCGTATTCAGCTTGTTCCTCGCAGTGTGCATAAGGTTTTGCAAGAACATCCAAAAGCCGTTCCATCACATTGTAGTCCCCTTGTTCCACTGCCGCTTCCAACGCCTCTTCCACCCGGTGGTTCCGTGGGATCACTGCAGGATTGCTGTTCTGCATCAATTGATTCGAAGATTCTTTCGATTCCTTCTGCCTGCCCAGTCTTGCCTGCCAAAGCTCTTGCCACTGAGCGAATTCCGGTGTACCGAAAAGGACCGTGTCCTCCACTTTATCAAAGGTCAAAGCACGGAACGTATTAGTATAGTCGGCACCATGCTTCTTCATCATACTGAGGATGCCATTAATAAGGGCTTCATCCTGAGTCTCTTCGTTGAATATCCCCAGTTTTGCCCTCATTCCCGCTAACCAATTAGAGTGATACAGATCATTAAAAACAGTAATCTTATCTTGTGCCAGTGTTACGGCCTGATCTTGGTCATCGTGCAACAGCGGCAATAGGGACTCAGCGAATCGTGCAAGATTCCATCCCCCAATAACCGGCTGGTTGCCATAGGCATAGCGGCCTTGTCTATCAATTGAACTGAATACCGTTGCAGGATCATAGGCATCCATGAAGGCGCAAGGGCCATAATCGATGGTTTCCCCGCTAATCGTCATGTTGTCGGTGTTCATCACCCCATGAATGAAGCCAACCAGCTGCCATTGGGCGATAAGCTCAGCCTGACGCTTGACCACTTCCTGCAGCAGCGCGAGATAACGGCTTTCATCGGCTTCAATGTCTGGAAAATGACGCTTAATGGCATAGTCGGCAAGTGTCCGGAGTTCCTCGAGCGTGCCCCATTTTGCAGCGAATTGAAAGGTTCCGACACGAAGGTGACTCGAAGCCACACGGGTCATGATGGCACCCGGCAGCCCGGTTTCACGGATTACCGTTTCACCGGTCGTCACTACTGCCAGACTTCGGGTGGTAGGAATGCCGAGCCCGTGCATCGCCTCGCTGATGATGTATTCGCGCAGCATCGGTCCAAGTGCAGCCCGGCCATCGCCCCCGCGGGAGTATGGCGTTCTTCCTGGACCCTTCAGCTGGATATCGACCCTCTCGCCTTCTGGCAAGACCTGCTCGCCAAGCAATATCGCCCGGCCGTCCCCTAACATGTTAAAATGACCGAATTGATGCCCAGCATATGCTTGTGCAAGAGGCGAAGCACCTTCGGGAATCTCGTTTCCGGCAAACACCTCCACACCATCTTCGCTTTGAAGCTTTTGAACGTTCAAACCAAGAGAATCCGCCAAAGGTTCATTCAGAATGATCAACTCCGGTGAACGTACAGGAGTCGGATTCGTGCTCGTGAAAAACTTTTCCGGAAGACGCGCATAGCTATTGTCTAAATTCCAACCTGTTTCATTAGTCATGGTTTCTCCTTTTCTTATTTTGACTTTTGTATAAATGTTCTTTCTCTCAAGATTCATATTAAAACACGTGATAAAACTCAGTTGCAGTCCATATTAATGTCTACTTCTGCCAATTAATTATACCGTTTCTGCATAAAAATGGCTCTTTTAAAGTCATGTAAAATCATTGGCGCCTTCCGGGATTCCATAAAACGATTGTGTAAAGCGCCAATATCCTCATCGGTCCCTTAGAATGAAAAAAAGCAGTGCCCCTTAATGGGTTCCTGCTTGTCGATTACCATTTCCACTTTTGCGATTTAGCGTGATAATTTAGAAATTAAGATGGAGAAAACTATGATTTTCTTTAAAATGCACTGCATTTTTTTTAATCCTTATCATCATTCGATTGATTTCACTTGTTATCCTGCTATAAGTGAGCCATCGGACTAGGTATATAAAAATGCATTAAATCTAATACAAATTAACTAGTGATTGAACATTTCTTAATATACTGGTACCCAATAAAAAGAATAGCACCAATTAAACCTAATTGAAAAAAGATACTCCATGTTAATGAAGGGTAATTTAAATCAGGAACAATGATATAACTCCCTTCAATTAAGTTAGAGAAGGTTAGAGCTAAAACACCTTTCTGATTATAAACAATTAAATATTTAAGTAATTCCTCATTAACGTGACTATAGATTGCGGGTTCAAAAAAACTGATAAAGAACACTATCAATACACTATACATAACATTTTTAGTTATAAGAGAAAGAACAAACGCTAGTTCTCCCCAAAAAAAACAAATTAGACTAACTACAAAAATTTGTGTAAATACTTGAAGACTAAATATTTCTCCAGGCACTCCTATATAAATATGCAATACTAAGCTAAGAAAAGTAGTCAAAACAGTTATAAAAAAACTAACTAGTAAAATATATAATGATTTATAGTAAAATGACTTAATTCTACTATAAGAACCGATAAGTAAATGTAATGTATTCCATGAATACTCCTCATAACTAAGAAAAGCACCTAAAATAATAAACGTTATTGTACCGAAAACCGTTAGTGATAATAAAAAAACTGAACTGAGATAACTAGATATCTTTAATTCAACATATGGAAATGGATCAAAAACTATATAAATCATAAATAAAAAGGTTAGACCTAGACTAATCCATAGCAGAATATTATTCTTTATCTTTATAGATTCTGCTTTTAACCAGTTATTCATTATTAATCTCATCCCCATTAATAATAATCATTGCGTCATGTTTCCCACCATTTAAAACTAATTTGACATTTCCTACTCCAGAAAATGATTTAAATGAACAAATTGCATCTCCTTTTATTATTTCAGATAATACTTTTTTTCCATTTGAATTAATTACTATACATTCGATTTCACTACCAGATTGATCGTTCTTTATTGAAATAGTATTATCTTCTTTTAAAAGAGTTTTTATATCAAGCGTTTTCTCTTTACGAAGGTTGCCAGATATACTCATATCGGCTACTAAATCTTCAGAATCTTTTAAATATGTTGTATTAATTTCAATTCCATCCGTAGCCATTGTTCCTGTATCTTCTGATGAAATATTTATCAAGATTAGACCAAGCAGCAAGATTGCACCTATTACCCATATAATTTTTTTCATAATTTAATATCCCCTATGCCTTGAAGTCTCTTTTTACAACAATTATTATATTTATAATTAAAATAAATAAAATAATGGCCGTAATTATAAACACACTACTCCCATAAGAAACCGACGTTAAATTACTAAATTGGATTTGAGGATCACCTGCCATATTTTTAAATGAATGACCTATCAAGGACGCATAATATTCATTCAAATTAAAATACTTAAGCATCGGTACATAGAGCGAAAATCTTTCGAGCAATATAGGAAAAACTATTGCAATTAAAATTCCACCATATACTCTTTTAGTAAATGTAGCTCCTAAAAATCCGATCATAGATGAACACAAAAGAATAATATAACAGCAAAAAAATTGTGCAAAAAGCATTTTCCACTCAATATAAAAAGGCCGTTGATTATCTACAAAAAAACCCTCCAACACTCCAAGGCAAATCATAAGTATGACTAAGCACATTATCCCTAATAATAATGTTATTATTTTGATAACTACAGATTGAACTCGGCCCATATTTATAATCACATAAACATTTGTATTGTGCTTATAATCAACTCCTGAAATATAAGCACCTAATACTGATCCAGGAATAAAACCTACCAATGATAACAGTAATAAATTAAACGAACTCATATATTGTATAGACAACAACTCTGGTGTGTAATATCCAGATTCACTATTAAATGCTTTCTGGAAAAACATAAGTAAGAAAAAAACAATAAATAAGCAGATTATAGAGATGAGTTCGGTTGCTTTTTTTAGTTTTAAATTTTCACCTTGCACTTTCTTGCTAATCATCATTATCACCACCAGCATACTGATGGAATCTGTCTACAAGTGATTTCTTTTTTAAATTATACGAGATAGGATATATGTCTTCTTCATTTAATACTCTTAAGTAATGCATATAATCTATCTTCAACGGAATCACTATAAAATTACCATGTTGGTTATACAAATATCCTTTTTTCACGAGTGCGGTTTTTGCTTTTTCAATTTCTTCAATTCTTATTTCAATATTAAGTATCCCTTCAGTTAGAATAGTCATTTCACCACTATCAGCAAGTATACCCTTGTTAAGAATAATGTAGTCAGTTAAAACATCCTCCATTTGAAGAATAGAATGACTAGAAAGTAAAATGGTTTTCCCTTGATTTTTTAATTCTAGGATCATATTTTTCAGCCATAAAACTCCATCTAAATCTAATCCATTTGTTGGTTCATCTAGAATAAGAAGCTCTCTATCGTTAGCTAACACAGTCATAGCTAATTGTAATCTTCTCTTCATTCCTAAAGAAAAATCATTAGCCTTTTTTCTTGTATCTTGAATTGAAACTGTTTTTAATATTTTTGAAATTTGATCTCTTTTAGGGGAATTACCTTCTTGTAATATGGAGATTTCCAAGTTTTCTCTAGCACTTAATTTGGGATAAAGGGCAATATTCTCTGATAAAAAGCCAACTTTCTTTTGCCCCCCTTTTGGGACTTCTCCTAACACTTTGATTGATCCAGCTGAAGGAAAAATCAGTCCAGTAATTAGTTTATTTAGCGTTGTTTTACCCGCCCCATTTTTGCCTAATAATCCGACAACCCTTCCTTTGTTTATTTCTAAGTTTATATCATTTAAAGCACTAGTATTTTTATATTCCTTACTTAAATTATTCACTTCTATTGTCTTCATAAGCATCCTCTTTTTTAGTATTAAATAGGACAACTTATGTAGATTAAATATTAAATACCTTTAATCTAGCATAAATTGTCCATAGAAATTAAATATCCATTAAGGTTTTCCTGTAGCAGTTATACCTTTTGTCGTACTTTGAAGTCCAATTGAGAAACTACTAGATGATATTCCTAGAACAAACTTTGCCTGAGAATAAGCTTTAGCTTGTGTGGTATTAAGTGTAGAAGTCCAATATGACTGAGTATTACTAAAAGACCATGCTACACCTGTACTGTGCTGTTGAGAAACTTTATTATGCTTAGTAACTTTTTTTCCATTAGAATCATACCAGCCTAAGACCCCGGTTTTAAAAATCTTCACTCCAACCCAAGAATAGTATTGTTGGTAATTACTTGTAGATTTTGTCACTGCTGAAGCCTGATTGATATTACCTGAAACAAAATTACTAGATAAGAAAATAACAACCGCTAGCATAGAATATCTCATAATTTTAAAAAACTCTCTCATAATTCCACCTCCTTACTTTGCTGATTAATATTACCATATTTTTTTAGTTTTATAGGTATTTCTAATTATAAAAGTCATAATTTAGTTAAAAATATAACAGAAATATGTGCTTTTAGTATTATTTTTATCATAAAACAAGGAAAGTAACGTTATAAAATTAGCTTGTAAAAAAAAGCCTGCCGTCGATTCGGCAGGCTTTTTTATATCATCTATGATTTTCCCAAACAGGTGAACAGAAACTTGCCAATCGAGTGGAGGATTCGGAAGTCTATTAGCTAGGTTACATAATATAAAAATGCCAGGGTTTGGGCATGACACAAAAGAAGGTTTTCAATATGTCGAAGGTAATAATTGGTGGCTATATATTCGTCATAAATTAGAAGATTTAGAAACACCATGTTCGGAGATACTGGATACTAATTTATTGAAAAAATGTATCGCTTACTACAACGAAGTTTTGTCTCGACATCAGGAAGTGGATGGTCCATGCGTAGTTCATATGGACTTTCGTCCAGGTAACATATTAGTTCTTAATGAATCAAAGATATCTGGGCTTATTGATTTTGAAAGTGCGCATGGAGGTCCATCTGAAATAGACTTCACAAAGATAAAGCAATATGTATGGGACGTGTACCCAGAGACTAAAGAGGATTTTATATTGGGATACAAAAGCATCCGGACCTTGCCAAATTTAGAAACTTTTCTACCTTTTTATTCTTTTTACCACGCATTTAGTGGAGTAGCTTGGTGCAAAAAACGTGGTATTGAAAAGAACAAAGAATTCCTTGCCGAAAATATACAAACATTGATAAATATTGTTGGATGATATGTGCTCCTAGTTTTGCAATGGTTTACTTAAATGTAATTTCATTTTGATTAAAAAATCTGATTGCCCTTAGAGTAGGGCTAATCAGATTTTTTGTTCCAAATATTGTCTTAGCGTATATTTTTGTTAAAATGTTGGCTGTACCCCTTGATAAGCTAAATCCGGAAATGGATACAATCCTAAAAGTTGAAAAGGATAACCTTAAAAACTTGGCACGAAGGCAAAAACGCTGACGTTGGTTACTTTAAAACTTTGGATCCACACTTTTCACTAATCTATATCCGAATGCCTTGGTACCAGGAATTAATTTTTTGTCTCCATTGATTTATTACCTTGATTGCATCAAAGTATAAATAAACTTATTATTTCGACTCCCAGGTAAAAGTAACAGCACTTTTAGGAGGAAGAGTATAAGTAAAGAATGCCCCTCCATCATTCACTTGAAATTCTTGATCTTTTTCACTTGGATTTGAGGCAATTAAAACGTTAGAGTGATCAGGGTTTTGATAGGCTACGGTTTCAATTGTTCTCAGGTATGTGGTGGAGGCAATCCGAACGGCATCAGACCCAACAAATTTACTGGCGTGTCCAATGGCGTAGTATTCTACATTCTTCTTAACTTCACCGGTTGCTTGATTAATCGTTACAACCCCACGGCAGTTCTCGCAGCCGCCATTTGTGGGCCCTCCATTTTCGTCGAGTGCGATATTCCACATCAATACGTTTTTTGCCCAATTCCGAGGGGCGCCAATAATAATATTGGACATTTGCCAGCTTAAATTATCCCCAAAGTCTTCGCTCCATTCCCCGCTGCTACATTCGGTAAAATAAGTATTTTTATCAGGAAAATTTGTATGGACTTGGGTCATTGCAGCCGGAGTACCTTCATAACAGTGAAACGCAGTACCATCTGTATATTTTTTTGCGTCCTCATTTTGAAACAAAGCTGTAGTATAATCTAAAGCCCCCTCCCAATTATGATCATAGGAGATGATTTTCGTTTCGATACCGTTCGACTCAAATACTGGACCTAAATAATGTCCAATGAATTTCGCCTGTTCTTCTGCACTCATGCTCATCGTCGGATAATTGGGTGAAGTAAATTCAGGCTCATTTTGAATGGTAATGCTATCAATAGGAATCCCTTTTTGTTCGTAGGCCTGTACATAACGAACAAAATAATTAGCATAGGCTCTATATATTTCCTCATTGGTATAGTCTAAGTACCAGCCATTGAATATTTTTACACCATATTTCATCCAGGGTGGGGCTGTCCATGGAGATCCAACAATCTTAATATCTCTTTTCTTTGCCAGGACAGCCTGAAAGGTAGTAATTACATCTTGATCTTTTTCGATGGAAAAATGGTTTAGTTCCAAATCCAGCTCACCATTTGTATCATTATATGTGTAGCTGCTTGGATTCCCATTCTCATCTACAGAAAAATCAGAAGCCCCAATGGTATGCCGAATATAGTTGATATTAATTCCGTTAGAGGTGAATAAGTCATTTAATAAATATTCCCGCTTCGATTCATCCATTTTTTTTTGAATCAAATAGGCAGAAGAACCAGTAATGGCTGCTCCAAAACCGTCCATTGTTTGATAAGTTGTATTACGATCAATTGTTATAGTTTGCACATTTGTTTTTTCCTTGTCTGAAAAAAGAATAGGGGATTTACTAGTTAACAAGTTCTTTTGATCACCAGTCGTAAGCCAAACAGAAACTTCTTTTTCCTGCGAAATTTCTTCCCTTTCAAGATAAGAATTGAATCGACTAATAAACATTATAAATAACACCAGGAGAAGGAGGATTAAGATCGTTCTTTTCCGATAGGAATTCATTTTCTCACCTCATCTGAAAAAAATTCCCCACATGAACGTAAATTCATTGTGGGGAAAAGGATTATCTTCTAGATAGACTGTCCCTATTACTTGCGTTAATACGTTTGTTTTTGTTTGCTTTATTCGTGTTTGCTTTTGCTAGATTATTTTTATCTGAATTTGCATTGCTCACTTGATTAAAATTCTTACTGTTATCATTGGAAACAGTAATACTACCTTCTAAGCGAATATCAGCAGAAGAACTACCAACGTAAATAGGTACTTGACCCGAAGGCATTACCCATTCATTTTTCTCTTCATCATAATAAGCGAAGGCTTTTGCATCGAGTTTAATAGTTACTCTTTCTTGTTTACCAGGCTTTAATTCTACCTTCTGGAAGCCTGCTAATTGTTTTGGCGCAGTCTCTACGTCTGTTGGCAGTTTGCCAGTATACACTTGTACAACCTCTGATCCGGTTACATCGCCTGTATTACGTAAGTTTAATGATACTTTAAAGGTAGGTTCTTCTGAGTCTTTTGAAGAGGTTACCTTTGTTTTTAAATTCTTGTAGCCAAATTCTGTATAAGATAAACCATGTCCAAAGGAGAAGGCTGGCTTTATCCCAGCTTTTTCAAAGCCACGATACCCTACAAAAATACCTTCCGTGTATTTTGACACTTCGTCGATACCAGGGTATTGTTCTTCCGATGATACTGGTGTTGAATCTTCATCGACTGGGAAAGTAACAGGTAATTTACCTGATGGATTTACATCTCCAAATAATACGTCAGCAATAGCATTCCCCTGTTCTTGTCCGGGATACCAAGCTTGTACAATAGAAGCAACATTATCTTTCCAAGCTCCCATTTCAATAGCAATACCACTTTCATTTACAACAACCACATTCTTATTCACTTTTGCAACTTCTTTGATAAGTTGTTCTTGGTTATTTGTTAATTCCATATCGGAACGATCTACATAACCTTCACTATCAAACGTTCTTGTTACTATAACAGCTACATCTGATTTTTTCGCCAGCTCAACTGCATTAGCAATATTATCATCTACAACATCGTCAGCAGCTTCCCAGCCGAAACGTAATTGACCGCCATCATCATTTCTAGAAGCATTTGGATAATCTGTTTTATATTCAATCTTAACATCATAGTTTTTATCTGCTTCTAATGTTACAGTTTTCTCTTCAGTGCCAAGTTCTTCTCCAGCATTATCTATAACAAGATTGCCATCAATATATACTTTACTAGAACCATAGCTAGTGGTAGAAAGTTTGTACTCACCAGATTTTGGTACGTTGATTACTCCTGTATAGCTTGCCGACATCATGCCATTTAAATTTGTAGGAAGTTTATCTAATTTAGAAGATTGAGCATTAAAGCCTTCGAAATTATAAAATCCTAGATTTAAGTTAACTTGTTTTGTTGTATGTTCAAAGACCGGGTCGCCTTCCATATTTTTATTCGACCAGTATTCTGCTTTTAATCCATTCTCTATTGCATCAGCTGATGGCTTTAGGAATGCAGATGGTACAGAATTTGGTCCTGGAAGAATATCTCCCGCACTAATTGGATCTGTTCCAGCCGCATATTCTACTTTTACATTTTTCCCTGCACGGTTTTTAATCCCTTCAAGTGGGCTTACAGTATAAGTAGGATTCACAAGAGAACTACCCCCACCCGCAGCAGAAGCAGTATCTGCATCCGGTCCGATTACAGCAATTGAATCTAGTTTTTCCGTATTTAACGGTAAGACATCTTTTTTATTTTGAAGTAAAACCATTGCTTCTGCAGCGATTTGTCGAGCAATTGCACCATGTGCTTTTGCGTCAATTTCATTATTTTGCACAGGGTTATCAAATAAACCTTTATCAAACATTTGATATAAAATGCGATACGTACTTTGGTTTATTGTTTCTTCACTTACCTTTCCGTTCTTCACTGCTTGTACTAAGTGATCGCCCCATAAACCATTAGGGTCTCCAGGCGTTTCAAGATCCAACCCAGCATTAATTGATTCTGAAGTACTTACGTTTGCCCCGTAATCACTCATGACAAAGCCAGCAAAATTTAGATTTCCTCTCAATAGTTTCGTTAGGATATCTTCATTTTCACAAGCATACATACTATTTACTTGGTTAAAGGAACACATCACACTACCTAAATCTGCATCTTTTATCACACTTGCGAAAGGTCTTGCATATATTTCGTTTATTGCTCTCTCACTTGCTTGTGAATCACTTGTGAAGCGATCTTTTTCTTGATTGTTTAATAGATAATGCTTCGCTGTAACTAATACATTGTTGTTTTGAACCGCATTCACATAATTTGTAGCCATTTGTGATTGTAAGTATGGATCTTCTCCTAAGGATTCAAAGTTCCTTCCTCCAAAAGCATTTCTAGCAATATCTAATCCAGGTCCTAACAATACATTGTGTGTTGTATTAAATGCTTCATTCCCAAGTAATTCCCCATATTTTTTAGCCGTTTCCGTATTCCAGGTTGCAGCTAATCCAATCGCAGCAGGCAAAGCAGTCGATTGTTTATTCTGCACATCCGGATTTGCAATCCGGACCCCGACAGGCCCATCTGCCATTGTTAACGCGGGAATCCCATATTTCTCTTCTCCCTTATTATAAAAGCCATAATAATTGTTCAAATTACCGGTGATAAAATGTACTTTATCCTCCAGTGTCATTGTATCCACCAACAAATTAGTTCTTTCTTCAGCAGAAAGTTCCTTGTTCATCCACGGAAACGAATTTGCCTCAGCAGATGTCGTCAGTGGAATAGTTACCATACTAAGAACTAAAGTAAAAATAAGGCTTAGTACGGTAAGTTTCCGTTTCCCATCTAATAAACCAACCATTTTTCCAGCTCCTCTTTCAAAATTATTATTGCCTTCTAAATGTTACAGAACAATATTTAATATATATGGTATAATTAGTAGGTATTTGGTATAATTTCAAGGTGTCGAAGGAAACAGGTGAAAATGCCTAACTTTGCTTCATAATCCTTATTATTTGTTAAAACTGGACTTTGGTGAAATGAAAGGGTTTTATATTAAAGGTTAGTAAGTTGAAAATTATACAGATTTTTAAAAAAACGGGTCAAAATAATCATTCGAAGAATTTAGAAAGAGTATTATTTCCGACTTATTGGCGCGGAAAAAGTAGAGTTCTATAAATCAATAATAGGCTATTCCATTATCTATGGGGCTTGGATCTTTTACAGGAAGCTAATGTTATTTTGATATATCTATTTAAAACAAATAAGTTATCTAAAAAAAGGCAAGTGATATGAAAATGAATAGAATGGTTAACAGGAAGGATATTCCATATATTTGTAATCTTATGTTCAAAACATTCGACTTACCTGTTTTTTATTTAAATGAGAATAAAAAAGTCACAATTAAATTACCTGAAACTTTTAAAGCTAATCCCTTATTCGAAGGGATTGAAGAGCTTCTTGGTGAAATTACACATTTTTACCAAGGAACTTTATTGCCGGCTATCCATATGACTAATTTTTTGGAGCACTTTCTTATTCTACGCCTGCCTGGTCATCCATCTTTGGGAACCATTGTGATTGGACCATCTTTCTATAAAGGATTAACCGAGGAATCCAAAAAAATCCTTATAATAGATAACAAGGTGCCAGGCAACTATCATGATCAGTGGTTCCAATATTACGAGAATATCCCAGTGATTAACCAAAAGAGGCTGGCTTATATCGGAACGCTCCTCTATTACCTTGTTTGTGGGAAAACTCTTAAGGTGAACGAAGTATTGGAGCAGTCATATATCTATTCACCCAAAGTTACCCCAACCGACCATCTTGATGTCATAGTGTCGAATCAGCGTGAAAACAAATTCTTCCATATGGATCCGAGTTTTGAGAAAAATTTGTACCACCTCATTAAGGTTGGAAAAAAGGATGAAGCGTTAAAGGCCTATCTGTCTTTCCCTAAGGAATCGATTGGAACTTTATCCAAACAAAGCTATTTAAGAAGCAGGAAGAATTTTGCCATAACTGCTGTTACGCTTTGGACACGAGCCGCTATAAACGGAGGTTTAGACTGGGAAACCGCATATACAATGAGTGATATGCACATTCAGCATATTGAAGAATTAGAAGCAATCTATAAGGTAGAAAATGCCATTATTGACGTACTTCTTGAATTTGTTGATGTCGAGCGAAGAAATAAGGGGCAAATTGTTTCTAAACCGGTATTGTCCTGTCAAAATTATATTTTTAAGCATTTATATAGGAAGATAACCCTGGAAAACCTTGGTGAGCACACCGGATTAAATCCAAGCTATTTGTCACAGTTATTCATAAAGGAAACGGGTATTCCAGTAAGTGAATATATTCAGAGGCAGCGTATCGAGGAAGCAAAAAGGCTTCTAATTCTTACCGATTATACTGTATCAGAGATAAGTTTCATACTTAATTTTAATGACCAGAGTTACTTTACAAAAGTATTCAAAAAACATACAGACGTTACGCCAAGACAGTTCAGGACTAGCCACGAATTTGAAATCTAGCCTACTAAAAACAGCGTGAGTATTCTGCTAAAAAGTACCCTATAGAGTAGACACTAAAAAAGTCTACCTATAGGGTACTTTTTTGTATAATGGGGTACCGCCACATGCCCATCAAGCTAACCCAACGTGATTGCTGTCGCGGATACTATTAAAGAAACCTCTCAAAAAGCGATTGAAAGGTTAAAAAATATGGGTCTTGATGTTTTCACCATGCTCCCCCACCTTTTTCTATCTTCTTCTTTCCCTCTTCCAATCCAGGATAGACTTAATTCAGTAAAGTCAGGCTGATAAAGGCAATGCCAAATATACAGTACAGAATGAGTGTAAAGGGCTGGGGAAAAATAATATATACTATCATACTAATGATCATCAGCAGGATGCTGAAGGCATTTATCCTATCTCTCCACATACTCACCTTTGGTCAACTCCTTTTCCACAAGCGTAAGGTACATTTTCATCGCAAACTTCTTCCGGTGCCGTCTGGCCGGCTTTGAGGAAGCACTCCTCCCACAGTCAAAGCCAACATCAGCAAAAATAGAGTTTCTTCTTCATCCTTCATTCCACTTTGTTATAATGGCTTTATGCCTAATTTGTATTTTTTCATTTTTCGTTAGTAAGTAAGCGACTGATAATTTATAATTATAAAATTGAATCCACTAAACAGCCATGTAGCCAAAATGATAAATCTATAAAAATAATTTAAATATTCAGACTTTTTAAGGAGTATGAAGTGAATGATCTATAAAACTTTCAAGGTTGTATTAAGAGCCTTGCACAAAGGCCAAACCGAGGAATTCGCTTATGTTTTTGAAGGGAAAAGCTTGCTGATCGGCCGTGCAAGCCAACACTCCAAAGCTGATTTCAAGCTTTACAATGACTTCGTTTCCAGGGAACATTGCCGGATTTATATGGAGGAAGGACAACTCTTCATTGAGGATTTGGCAAGCAAACACGGTACCTCGGTGAACCAGATGCCGCTCGTACCGGGAAATCCCCGTCACATTGAACCGGGGGATTCCATTACTTTGATCAATGGACTGATTGAATTCATGATTTCCATCGACAACGATTTAACACGGGATTTCACTCCGGTGAACCCCGATTTCCAGCAAACCGTCACTATCAATGAGCACCTTCAGACCGTGATCATCAATGAAGAAGCACCCATTAAAATGCCGACAAAGGAATTCAATTGCTTTAAGCTGCTTTATGAAAATTTGGACAACCTTATTTCAAAAGAAGAGATTGTCCAGCATGTATGGCCAGAGAGAGTCGGTGATCCCGAGCAAATTGTGACGGCAGAAGAAATCGCTTCACTGCTGTACCGAGTGCGGAAACGGATAAATGGGCACTTTGCAATAAAAGCCGTCATTCAAAAAGGATATTATATGGAATCCATCCATTCATTCAATCTATCGGACTTATAATGACAATCATTCGAAGACATGAAAAAAAGCATTGCTGATAACAATGCTTTTTTTTCATGTTTATATCGAGGACGGCAAGCAGGTATCCACCCGGTCCATTATCATTTCTTTGGCAAGTCCAGATTAGTGAATTCATCGACTGGAACGATGTCTTCTTCCATATCCATCACCTTCAGCACAACCCGGTCTCCTACATTCGTCAACACAATATCAGATAGCGCGTTGACCCCAGGGTCCACCGAGAACCTCTTGGCATTGCCTTCGACGATCAAATGGAATACGTATCCATTTGAAAGATTGGCATCATTGATCCTTATTACCTTCCCCTTTATTTCTTTCATCTCAAAGCCTTTTTGAGGCGTCACACCACTCACTTTCCCTAAAGAGGCAATCAGTTTTTTATAATTGCGGAAAGCTTCGTCTTTCGTTTTCCCAAAGACCACTTGGGGATTATCGCTATTGGCGTAAACGATCGCCACACCTTGGAACTTGCTGCCCTTTGTAACCGGAATTACATAAGTGGGAGCACCGTAAATCGTATAGAAAATTCCATTAGTGGCTTTCCAGCCTGGATATTTAGACAAAAACTCACTCGCATTTGCGTTGGATTTTGCCTCCTTTCCAGTCAGAACGGACGTAACGCCTTTATAGTACGTCATTTCACCGGTTTTGGCATTGAAAACACCATAACCTACAAGGGTTTTGGAGTTGCCTTTTGATTTAGCCCGGGTAAAGTCCACTACATAAATCAATTCGCCTTTTTCGTTAAACGTAACTTGCATATTATCCTCATTAGGAATCAGGACATCTTTCTTCGGCCCAATCAAGGACTGGTTTTTCCATCCGTGAACATATTTTCCCCAGTAGGTCCAATATTCCAGGGCTGTTTCCAATGTGAAAGTCCGATCTACCCAATTAGGTTCTTTTCCTTTTGGATAGTATTTCGTGTCCCCTGTTTCCGGATTTACCAATACCACCCCGTCGACTACGGGACCGCTGCGGTATTTCAAATAATGTCCGACTGAAGCTACGAAGAAAGGCTTTCCATCTTCGTTCGGTTCCAAATATGAATCATGGATGATTTTATTCGGATATGCCTTGCGGATGGTCCTTTCCAAATCATGATCGAGGTACTGTGAGGGAGCATATAGCATCTTCCCTTTGACAGTACTCGCCCCTTTATCCGTCGATACGGCGGAAATCAGATTATAACCTGGCGTGTATTCCGCTTTCCCGGCTTTCAAAAACCCATCCATTTCAATGGGTGATGTATAAGCCAATTCATCATTGATATTGGTTAGACGGTATTCGCCTTCAGTGAAATATGATGCATTTTCTATTTTATTAATCGCTGCATCGCCTTTTGCATCAGCCATTTTCACTGTAACAAACGGCATGGTTTTTATATCTTGAACTTCTTCCAGCTCTTTTTTCTTATCGACCTTCGCCAACCCATGCAGATCAGCGGCAAAAGTGATGGAGTAAAACTGCATGATGCCCCATGCTAATATCAAAACGACACCTATCAAACTGTTGAAATGTACGTTCCAAGGTGTTTTTGGTTGCATCAAAGCTTCATTTCCCCTCCGATTCCGTCGGGTACTTGAAGATTCACTGGCACTGTACATATACATTCTTGAATCGATGATGAGAATGAGCCCTAGAATAATGGCAAAACTCGAAAAGAATGCAGCGGCAGTAAGATCCAGCAGCATGATATCGATAACGAAAAACAGTACGGCAGCAGAAACTAAAAGTCTCAGCACCTGTTCAATGAAAAAAGGTATTTCCTTTTTGGTGATTGCGTTTATCCATCTCTGCGGAATCAAGGAAAGTCCCAATATGGCAAATGGCATTTTCAATAAAATTCCTTTCAAGATGAAAACGAGTAGTGAAAGTATCATGGTTTTAAAAATCTCTCCTTGTCATGTATGTTTCCATTTACCTATTTTATCACTTTTGTACAACTAATTTACTATTTTTAAAATATATCGAAATAACGTAAGAAAACTACCAATATTATTTACTCCTACGATGCTACTTTTATCGATTTAATGTTTATATAGACTCTAGAAAAGGATGGGTGCCAAAGGGGGCGAAGCCTTATGATTTATGAAGAAACTTACCAATACCTATTAAGAAATGTATCTTCTACTGAATTCGATACGTGTTTGTACGCCTTGCTCCACAGTGATTGGGACGGGGTCATCCAGAGCCCGCTTCATATGATGGCCCGAGGAGTAGGAACGACAGAAAAGTACTTAAGGCAGATCATCAATAAATTCACCGCACCACAAGGATCACTAAAAAAAGTGTTTGTGCCTGTTCATCAAGGAGAAGATACTTTATATAAGTTTAACCTTGGTCCTGCAAGTAATCTTGGCTATAACAGGAAGACGGACCGTTATTGCAAGAAATACCGTTTCTTTTATTGCGATGCTTTCAAAGCCTTAACAATTCATGGAAAACGGCTGCTGCTTATGGGCGCTTTCCGAATGTCTGTTTTGAAGTCTGAAGAAGTTCTATTCGATTATAATGAAATCGTTCCTGATTCCAACTCGCCATTCACGAGAAAGCGCTTATTGGATGCAGTCGATGCCATCCATGACGCTTTAGGCCATTTAGTGACGATTTCTTTTGCAAGCAGGGCTTTTTCAAAGAAAGAAATTCTGGTATTCACCTTTACCGAAGGCGTCTTGGAGCAATATAAGGAAAATAGGGCGGAACGGACATGGTTGCGGAGAACGATTTTTAACTCTGGCTACATTGGGCATATCAATGATTCTGTATGCAAGGAATTGGAACGGGCAGGCAAATATATTTTCCGTTCATTTCTGCAGGAAACGAAAAACATCTCCAATGATATCCAAAAGGAACTGCAGAAGTTAGCCCGTTTCGTCTATTCTCATTCTCTTAAGAAATTTGGCCAGGCGATTTCTGCCAATGAGCAGTTACTTCTTGCCCCAAAACAAGCCTCTGCTTATTTAAGCAAGATCATGTACAATGAAACATTGGAACAGATGGTCAAGTATGCCCACCAGGCAGAATCCATCAAAAGCCTGCTTGAACGCGTTCATTTTCATAGAAACATCTCCGAGAAAGCTCTCTGCCGGCAAGTGAATGATTTGGAAATGGCTGAACATATCAAGCCCATTCTCCAAAAGTATCATCAAGCAGACTTCATCCGTCATGTGCTGAACGACTGGTGCGAAACATGGCTCATTTCCCGTGTAAAGACAGTGACAGAAGAATTCCGGGCAGAAGGAAAAAGGAAAAGTACCGATTATGATAAGCAGGTCGCGGCCGAATATATGGCACGCATTAGAAACGATACATATGACCAGTTGGACAGGCTGTTGACCTTGCTGCTTAAATTCGGCAATCATGCAGTTTCCCCGGCTGTCCGGAACTTCCCTCTCACTAAGAAAAAGGAAACCCTCCAATCCTATTTTGCTATCCAAAAGGAGCGTCTCGACGTTCTCTCCATTTCCTCTTAAAACCACACGGTTTAAGCCTTTTAATATGTCATTTGTTTTCCAAGAGAACGGATCCGTTCTCTTTTTTTGCTTGTAACGAAAACCGACTGTGAATTGCAGAATGACGATTGTAGTTTAGTGATTGGCACATTGTGGATTTCTCCCCTGAATTCGTGTGTTGCATATGGATCTTGTGGATAAGGGAACTTGGGCAGAAGTTTTTTTTGACGGCAGGCCATGACCCCTGCATGGGCGAGGGCATTTATATGGAGTTATTCTAAGGGTCTAAGAATGGGTCTATATAAAGGAACTGAAAAAGGTTTTGATCATCAGTATGAATAAGGGGTTGAATCTAGGCAGGCCGCTATACGGGTAAAAGAAATGGGCCCCATTTAGAATGGAAAGCCCTCATGACTTGTTATGGCATTAATAATATTTTCCCCGAACTTTTCCGGCTTTCAAGAAGTCTATGTGCATCCGCCCCATTTTCCAACGAGAAAAGAGTCGGTTCTTTGATGAGGATTTCCCCTGACAGAATCCATTGGAACAGCTCTGCTGTTCTTCTTGTCCGTTCTTCATGGGTAGTCAGGACGTTCCAAAGGTCTCCACCTATTAATGCTTTCGATGTATCCATTAACATTCTTGGATCGATTTTCTCAGGATCACCGCCTGCCATCCCAAAAAATACAACAGTTCCTCCAGTCTTGGTCGCCTTGAAACTATCCATCAAGGTTTGTCCCACTGATTCATAAACGACATCAACGCCTTTACCGCCGGTTACATCCATAATGGAATCCACCCAGTCCGATCCGTAAAGGAAAACATGAGCCGCACCCATTTGTTTAGCAACAGCCGCTTTATCATTTGATGAGGTCAAGCCAATGACCTGACCGCCCTTCATCTTGATCATCTGTGTCAGTAATTGACCGACTCCACCAGCAGCAGCATGGACCAGAATGGTTTCACCTGCTTTAACTTGATGACTGTCATGAGTTAAATATTGGGCAGTCAATCCTTGAAGTAAAACGGATGCGGCCGTTTCAAAGGAAATGCCCTCAGGCAGCGGTAACAGTTTATCAGCTGGAACTGAAACCAGCTCCGCATTGGCATGGGGAACATCAGCGAACCCGACACGATCACCGACTTTCACATGATGGACATCTTCCCCAACATATTCGATGACCCCTGCCCCCTCATAACCTAGAATGAATGGGGGATCACCCACCAAATGATAATTCCCTTTCCTTCTATATACATCAGCAAAATTCAATCCGATTGCTTTCATTCGAACGATCACGGCTGATTTTGAATGTTCAGGTTCTGCAATTTCCCTTACAGACAGGACTTCCGGCCCGCCGAAATCTTCAAAGACAAGTGCTTTCATCATCCTAACTCCCTTCAATGCTTCTTCATTCTTTAAGATATAGGATGAACCCTTTGCTGGCAAGAAATACAAATAACCGCCCTCCCTTAAAGGCTAGAGCGGTCACTAAGTTTACTCAATCTGTATTGGTACCAGGGCCGTTCTTTCGTTTATTCGCAGAATATTCCTTACCGTGTGCTTCATGTTCTGCAATGATGTCCGCTTTCGGAATATGGTTATTCTTTTTCGGTGAACCGGTACGGTTACGATGTTTTTTTCCCATGATCTATCTCCCCTTCATTCAAAGCTATTTATGTTGAACTATTGTTAGCTTGTCCGATTACCACCGAAAATACCGGCAAAATAAGCGCTTCATAATAAAGGAAAAACCATCGCGGAGACCGAATAGATGTAAAACTGATATATAAGGAGGGAAAAAAATGTTTCCTGTATTGAACACAGAAAGGTTACGCTTTCGGGAAATTCGTGAAAGTGATGCGGAAGCTGTTTTCCAATGCTTATCAAAAGATGAAGTCACCCGCTTTTATGGCCAGGATTCTTTGGAAAATGTCGAACAGGCAAAGGACACCATAACGTCTTTTGCGAAAAACTATCTTGAAAAACGAGCAATCCGATGGGGGATTGAAAGAAAAGATACACAGGAATTGATTGGTACCATCGGTTTTCATGCCCACAGTCCCAAATACAGACGGGCGGAAATCGGTTATGAAATCCATCCAGCACATTGGCGTAAAGGATTTGCGTCAGAAGCTCTTAAAGAAATTATCGCTTACGGTTTCAACGACCTTGATTTAACCCGCATCGGCGCGGTCGTTTTCCTGGAAAACAAGCCATCAAGTGAGCTCTTGCTTAAGCTGGGCTTCATCCAGGAAGGAATATTAAGGAGTTATATTTACCAAAACGGTATCCCTCATGATACATATGTGTATTCTTTGCTGAAGTGAAATAAAGAAAACCTCTTTAGAGGGTTCCATTGAAGAAATTTGCGACACTCCTACCGAATAACTGGCTAGCCAAGACCCCGGATACGTTTGCTTTGATGAGGCTTGGCAGACAGTCGGCGGAAAGGGAGCGGATTTCTGAAAACAGCTGGTACTTTTTTCAATAAAAAAACTGTAGGCAAACTGGATTTTCTTCTACAGTCTGTAACCCTCTTCATATTGATACCAAGCTCATTCGGTTCAACGGCATCGGAGCATCCGTTTCCCCATTCCATTTACTTATCCGAGTCGAAAAAAACAGCAAAACCATTTCCTTGATATTCCAAATTACCTATAAAAAAAAGTCACCAAAACATGGCGACTTCACCTCACGATTAGGTGACTACAAGATAGTCCTTCAAGGCCTGCTGCAGCGTACCCTTTGTTTCTGCTCTATTCTCGATCTGAACCCCTGAACGGATCATTTTCGTTACCACTTCAGGGCGTAATCCTGTCACTATAGCTTTACACCCCATCATTGCCGTTCCATCGAGGATTTTCAATAAATCATTAATGATTTCAACTTCCATTTCGATGATACCGGATAAATCCAAGATCAAGGTCTGTATCCGCAGTTTACCTATCTCCTGCAATACTTTTTCCTCGATTATTTGTATACGTGTATTATCGATTGTACCAATTAATGGAAGAACGCAGGTAGTGGAAGTGACTGGAATGATCGGGACGGATAGATTTTCCACCAAGTTTTGCTGAGCCAGAATCAATTTGTCTTTGTAATCGGAGTAGCTGACGAAAAAGGATTTAAGAAATACATCAACCTTTTCATTCACTTTTTTCTCTAATTCAAAAAAGGTTTTGGATTCACTGAACACTACTTTTGCACTTTCGAACTTATAAAGAAATGTCCAAAGCGTTCTGCGGATGGCCTGAATCCATTCCAGCTTGAATGAAAGCGTCAAAGAGTGGGTTGCCCACGTAACTCCCTCTTGTTCGGCAAATGCAATCATATCCGTTTCATTCTGTTCCACTATATAACGGATGAGCTTATGGGCATTATTCAAAAGGTCGACATTTCCAATCAGCAGAATTTCTTCAATTTTACCCCTGACATTGACAGCTTCTGATAAAAGATATTCTTCAAACTCACTTTTATTCTGCAAAAGGAATTCCATTATCTTTTCTTCCTCATAAACAAAACTCACTCTTCCCCACTCCCTTTTTGAACTCCAACTGTGATTTTTGTTACTAATTACTTTCTATATTGGTGGAGTTTTTTCCTGCTAATTGCTCCTATATTAAAAATACGGATAGTAAATGGGTTAAAACCGGTTACATCTCCTCACCTGAAAAAATATTTTTCGATGCGGAAGAAAATATCAGATGGGTGGACGATTTCCCATATTTAATGGCTTCATCGACGAAGTCTTCCAGCGTTTCCATGGAAAATGTACTTATTTTAACCAAATAACTGTATTGACCGGCTAACCGGTGGCATTCCAGTACTTCCGGATGGTTCAAGCTAAATTGATAAAAGTCTTTGCATCTATCCGTTTCGAATAATATGAATGCCGTTATGCTCCTATCAAGTTTTTCAAGTGATATTTCCGTTTTATATCCTTTTATCACTCCGCTTTCCTCTAATTTATTCACACGTTCTTTCGTTGCTGGAGCCGTTAAGGAAACTTCCTGTGCCAGTTCTTTCATGGACATGCGCCCATTATTCTCCAGCAAGGAAAGTATCTTTTTATCCGTTCGATCCAATTCAATCACTCCCACTTTTTATTATTAATAGAATTCACCTAAATACATTATAAAATAAACAGAAAAGAAATGATTACGTAATTTATAATATGTATTAGGGAATTCGCTTTTTATATAATAAATACAAATATAAATAAGGGGGATTCACGATGAAAAAAGTATTGATGCTGCTATCCAATGGATTCGAAGCGGTTGAAGCAAGTGTGTTTACAGATGTATTGGGCTGGAATAAATTAGAGGGTGATGGTACGACTGATCTGGTTACGGTAGGACTTCATGAACAATTGAAATGCACATGGAATTTCATCGTGCAGCCGGAATTGACCCTCGATCAAGTGAACCTTGATGACTTCGATGCTTTGGCCATTCCAGGAGGTTTTGAAGAAGCCGGTTTCTATGAGGATGCTTATGATCAGAGGTTTCTTGATGTGATCAAGTATTTTCATGATAATAACAAAATCATAGCAACCATTTGTGTAGGCTCTCTACCACTAGGAAAAAGCGGGATATTGAATGGAAGAAAGGCCACTACATACAATCATCCAACCAGTAAGAGACAGGGGCAGCTAAAAGATTTTGGTGCGATTGTCGTTAATGAACCGATTGTCGTCACGGACAATATCATTACATCCTACAATCCTTCCACAGGATTTGACGTTGCATTTACGCTCTTGGAAATGCTCACTTCCAAAGATAATTGTAAACATGTGAAGGAATTGATGGGCTTCCATTAAGGTTGATTTCCGCTCCAGGCACTCGCTTTCCTCGGGCGGTCGGGGAGCCTCCTCGGCGCTCTTTGCGCCTGCGGGTTCTCCCCTGGACGCGCTTTTCTAAGCAGGGTTCTCGAACACCCGCTCCAATCAACTGAAACTTTTTTCAACTAAAAAAACTGCAGGCAAACTCGTTTTTTTCGAGTTCATCTACAGTCAGGGGTTCCGAATGAATTCGGAACCTTTTTCACGTTACTTCCAATAAGCCAATGAACGGGTTTTCATTGATTCACGGAACTGTTTTGTTGATTCTGGCAGGATTTTATTCGTTGCATAATCGATGATGGCACCATACTGGCGAATGACATCCAGACTATCCAGCTCGCCATTGGCGAATTTATCTTCCACGCTTTCTATGTTTTCCTCAAGCCATTGTTTACGGTTGTTCCTGATATACGCCCTAGCTTGTTCTGTTGCTTCAACATCTATTTCGAATAAATCGAGATCTTTATCGATTTCCTTGATCACGACTCCATAGTCTTTTTTGGCTCGCTCAATTGAAACATACTCATCAATAACATCTTCCAAGACATCTTCGGGACTTCTTTCAAGCGGATCTCCCAGTCCCCCGCCCCCAGCGGATGGGCGTACAAAGGAATCTCCTTGCTGCACCTTCACATTTGAGAAAATCGCACCTAAATATCGTTCGTCTTCTTTACCCGGATTCAGCCATGCTCCATGCGGGGAAGAAGGAAGCCCTCCAAAAATCCCCCATGTTATTGAACGGGAACGGTCACAGCAATAGGACATGACGGTGTTTTTGACATTCGTGAGTGTTCCGCCCTTTTCTACACCGCACCCGCCGCGGTATTTCCCCGGCCCGGCAGAGTCGGTGATGATTTCATGCTTCATCGTCACGACAGGTGACAATCTTTCTTGCCCTTCGCAAGGCTGTACACTGAGGCCCAAACCGAATGTCGGCGAAGTGGCGTTCACACCGTCCCGGTCATAGCGTCCTCCATGACCGCCGGCCATCCAGTCATACCACATGAAGTATTTATCTTGCTCCTGGCGTTGATCCCAACCGCCGATAAGTAAATACTCCAGGTTAAATGAGCATGCGATCGCTCTTTCCGGCATGATGTTGGACCAGAGCTCGAAGCACGCACTCATGATTTTTTCATAGGCCCCTGAACAAAAACCGGTTACGGCAATCGGTGCCGGGGCATTGACGACGGAGTTTTCCGGCAGTTCGATCTTCACCACTCTGTAAAAGCCGGAGTTCAAAGGTATTTCAGGAAAGAATGTCTTGGTTCCCGAGTATGCTGCTGATAAAGATGCCCCGAAACCGGCATTCAAAAAGCATCCGATATAAGAATGCGATCCAGAAAGATCATAATGGATCTCGTCATCCGTGATGGTCATCTTAACCCGGATCGGGATCAGACCGTCTCCGGCTTCCGGGTCCATATCAATATAATCAACGGTCTCCCAGGTTCCATTCGGTAAAGCCGCAACCTTGGCCCTTGCCAATCGCTCCACATAATTCTGAACTTCCGCAAAGGCAGACAAAGTCGTATCGATTCCATACTTCTCGATGATGGCAAACAACTGGCGCTCGCCTACCTTGGCCGCTTCCACTTGAGCACGAAGATCGCCGACACGTTCCTCAGGGACGCGCATGTTCGAAACGAGCACATTGACGACATCTTTTAAAAATGTTCCTTTACTATATATCCTTAGAGGCGGAATCCTTACTCCCTCGCCGAAATGTTCCTTGGCATTGATATCAAAGGAGCCAGGTGTCGAGCCCCCCATGTCGGCCCAGTGGCCATTCGTCTGCGTGAACGCAATGAGCTTGTTCTCATGAAAGACTGGCAAGAGAACCCGTGTGTCATTGAAATGAGTACCGCCCCGATACGGGTCATTGACCAAGAATACGTCCCCGGGATGGATATCACCATCGAAGTCCTCGAGCACCGCCTTTGCCGTTAGATGCAGTGTTCCTACATGAACCGAAATATCCTGCGTCCCTTGCATGACTGTATTTCCTTCTGCATCACAAAGCGCACAGCTGAAATCCCGATTATAAATGACGAAGGAATAGCATGTCCGAAGGATTTGTTCAGCCATCTGATCTACAAGGTTAACGAAGCCATTTTTTATCACTTCAAATGTCACCGGATCTAAACCTGTTCCAACTCCAGATTGGTCAATTAACTGTTTATTCGACAATGAAATCCACCTCTTTTTATTTATTTTGGGAAAGAATCAAGTTTCTGTATTTATCAACTTTTGCCGTGAAATTTGGCGGAATGACAGTCGTTGTATCAAGCTGATCCACTATGGCAGGTCCCGAGATTTCAGAAAAGGCCGGAATGAGTTCCCGGTTATACACGTTCGTATTCACATACCCTTCCTCTTCGAAATAGACATCACGCGTTTCCTTCAAGGCATCAGCAAGTGTGCCCCCTGGTTCATAAGTCGGGAATTCAGGTTTTGGCACAGTTCCGATAGCCGTAACGAGCAGCCCGTAGATTTCCACAGTCTGTTCTTTATCGGAGAAAGAAAATTCCCGTTCATGCTCTTGATGGAAACGATCAAGGGTCTCTTCCAATGAAGAAATCGGGCAATCGACTTCTATCGCCAATGAACGCCACTGTCCCAAATACCTCATGTCAATATAGCGCACCAATGTGGAAGCTTCCTTAGCGACCCCTTCTTCTTGCAATAACTCCGCTGCCTCTTTTTCCATTCCGATGAATTCCTTCTCTAAATCCTTTAACGATACATCCTTGACGTTCTTGACATAGGTTTTGGATATATCATGACGAACATCGACCAACAGGCATCCCATTGCGGCGGCAACACCCGGATGCGGCGGGATGATGACAGTCGGGATTTCCATTTCCTTGGCCAGGTACGCTCCATGCAAGGGTCCAGCCCCGCCGAAAGCCACAAGTGCAAAGTCGCGGGGGTCGTATCCCCTTCTGACTGAAATCAGCCTTAGCGCATCACACATATTGGCATTGGCCACCCGTGTGATGGCATTCGCCGCTTCTTCAATCGTATAATCGAATTTCTTGGCGATCTTATCCACGACTTCAATCGCTTTTTGTTTATCAAGTTCCATTTGTCCATCCAATAGTTTTGTGCCAAGCCGTCCCAATACAATATTGGCATCGGAATTGGTCGGTTCCACGCCACCCCTGCTATAGCAAGCAGGTCCAGGAACCGCGCCTGCACTTTGAGGGCCATTGCGTAAAGAACCGCCTTCATCCACCCAAGCTAAGCTTCCGCCTCCTGCTCCTATCGTCAAGATTTCGATACTTGGGAATCCAATCGGATATCCATACTCGATATACCAATCTTTAGTAATCCGCAAATCACCTTCATGCATCAAGGAAATATCGGTGCTCGTTCCTCCCATATCCAGCCCAATTGCATTATTGAACCCGCAAAGCTGGGCGATATGTTTACTGGCAATAGCACCTGCAGCGATTCCGGAACTTGCCAGCCTTGCCGCATAACGGGGTACGGTTTGGGATGTCATTACCCCTCCGCCGGAGTGAAGCACTAATATGTCATCTTCATACCCCCGTTTATTCATTTCACCTTCAAGGGTTTTAATATAGTTGCTGACAGTCGGTCCTAAAACCGCATTGACGATCGTCGTACTCATGCGCTCATGCTCAAAAATCTCAGGAAGGACTTCACTTGAAATGCATATATAAACTTCCGGGAGTTCCTCCTGGATGATTCGTTTCACTTTCACCTCATTGCTTCCATTTACATACGAGTTCATGAAGCAAACCGCAATTGATTCGGTACCGCGTCTTTTTAATTTCCTTGCCAGTGACCGTACTTCCTCTTCATTGATTTCCGTCAAGACATTCCCTGCAAAATCGATGCGCTCTTCCACTTCAAAACGGTCTCTTCTTTGGATATACGGTTTGGCTACATCATCATATGTATCCCATAACTCAAGCTTGGTTCCTCGGCGGATTTCCGATACATCCCGAAATCCAGCGGATGTGATCAATGCTGTCTTTGGCAATTTCCTTTCAATCAAGGCATTGGTGCCCACTGTTGTACCATGGGAAAACACTTTAATATTTTCACAATCTATTTCCGCCTTTGCAATTCCATCCAAAATGCCGATTTCTGGATTCAGAGGAGTCGACGACGTTTTCGTGATTGAAATTTCCTTCGTGCTTTCATCAAAAACGAACACATCCGTAAATGTTCCTCCTACATCAATTGCGAGCCTAGTTTGCTTCGTACCTATCATTTAATTCCCACCCCTGCTACAAGATTTAAAATAATTTATACCTTTTGACATTGCTTCGTGCCCATTTCACCGCTTAATTGTGTGAAAGAGTGTCAGCCAGCCGCTGGATTTTCTTAGGCCAAAAAAGGGACAAGATGAATGATGAAATAAAAAAAACCAGTCATATCAATAAAAAATCATTGATATAACTGGTTTTTGATCTAGGTTTAGCTTCGCTGGGCGGCGAAGTCTATTAGATTCGACAGTTATTATAGAATTCATCTTTTAAATCACCAAGTCCATTTAAGGCGATGGCAGAGTAGTATTTGCTAGATAAAACTACCTGTTCACTATGGCTATATACTTTATCTTACGTCAATCCACCATAAAGTCAAGGGTATTTTTTAGAATAGTCAAACAACTTACAAGGGTAAGAAGTTTACAAAAATAAGTAAAATTAAGGAACCATAACTGTTTCGCTATGCTTACACAACATTATCAGGTGTTTCCGATGTGCCTTCCTCACTGTTTTTGAGGTAAACTTCAGAAATTCCATTCATGCCTTCCGATAGTTGTGCTTTAGTATATTCCATACTGCCAACCAGTTTATGAAACTTCTTATCATCATTCTCGTCTGTAAGTTTAGATTCTGAATCAGTCACATTTTTTCACCTCCATCATTTAGGATGGCAAATCAAGATGGAAATATGTATGACAGGCGATGATGATAGACACCCTCAAAGTCCATTTTAGGTAAAGAATGGAACCTTCCAGCAGAATCTGTACTTAAATAAGCGAGAAAAGATTATTTTATGAATCTTTTTTTTAAAATCAGCTGTTTTCATGGAACTAAAGGGATATACTATAGTTTAGCTTTTATTACATTTTTGTTAGTATTTTTTCTTGCCACACATTGTGTAATATTTTACAAGTTTTTCTATTTACATCAACAAAATGCTTATTGCAAAGGAGAATTGGATATGTCAGAAACGATTACCCAATCACAAACTGAACAACTTAATGCCAGCCAAAAACAATTAGATGTACTGGACCAATTATTAAACCCTGAGGTTCAGGAATCATTGAACACTTTAGTTGAGCAGTTACCAAAACTAACTGAGTTAGTGAATATTTTAACAAAGTCTTATGATTTCGCTCAATCGGTTGCGACTGATGATGTTTTGAAAAACGATACGGTCAGCGCCATTTCGGAGATCGCGACACCTGTAGTCGATTCAGTGAAAGGGCTTGCGGCTACTGCCATCGAAGCTAAGGATCGTGCTGAAGTGAATCATGACGTGATCGGTCTTTTTGGTCTGTTAAGAATGATGAAAGACCCTCAAGCACAAAAACTTTTCCGTTTCGCCCAAGCTTTTCTTGAAGTCTCTTCAGAACGTAAAAACCAAAAATAATTTGATAAACTTTCAATCAGTAAGGACGGGGGATTAACTATGTCAAAACAAATCGTCATCTTAGGTGCAGGTTACGCTGGATTGCTATCTGCCTTATCCGTACGTGAATATTACAAAAAAGATGAAGTACAGGTTACAGTGGTGAACCAATTTCCAACACACCAAATCATCACTGAATTGCACCGTCTTGCAGGCGGATCCATTTCTGAACAAGCTGTTTCCATTCCGTTGGAAAAACTTTTCAAAGGAAAAGATATCGACCTTATCATTTCCAAAGTGGATTCTTTCTCAGTCGATAACAAAGAAGTGAAACTTGCCAATGGTTCCACTTTATCTTATGATGCCCTGGTTGTTGCTTTAGGAAGCCAAACAGGATTCTTCGGCATTCCGGGACTTGAGGAAAACAGCATGGTCTTGAAATCCGTAAACGATGCAAACAAGATTTACAAACATATCGAAGATCGCATCCGCGAATTTGCACAAACGAATAATGAAGCGGACGCAACTATCGTGATCGGCGGCGGCGGATTGACGGGCGTCGAGTTAATCGGTGAAATCGTGGATCATTTCCCTAAAATCGCCAAAAAATTCGGAGTGGACTTCAAGGACTTGAAAATCAAGCTTGTAGAAGCTGGTCCAAAAATCCTTCCGGTCCTGCCTGACCACTTGATCGAACGTGCGATGACAAGCTTGGAAGCACGCGGCGTTGAATTCTTGACAGGTCTGCCTGTAACGGGTGTTAAAGGAAATCAAATCGAATTGAAAGATGGACAAACGATAACGGCCAATACGCTTGTTTGGACAGGCGGAGTTGCGGCTCTTCCAATCGTAGGCGAATCCGGCCTTGAAGTGGATCGCGGCAAAGCGACCGTTAATGAGTATTTGCAATCCAAATCCCATAATGACGTATTCGTTGTCGGGGACAGTGCCGTTGCGTTCCCTCCAGAAGGCGGCCGTCCATACGCTCCTACTGCACAAAATGCTTGGCAAATGGGTGAGCTTGTTGGATACAACCTATATGCAGCCTTTGAAGGCAAGAAACTTGAAGAATTTTCACCTGTAAACTCAGGTACACTTGCGAGCCTTGGCCGTAAGGATGCGGTGGCAACCGTTGGGGCCAATAACACTTCCCTTAAAGGCCTTCCGGCTACATTGATGAAAGAAGCAAGTAATGTTCGCTATCTATCACACATCAAAGCCCTATTCAGCTTGGCTTATTAATTTATTATAGCCGTGACGTGACATCCAGTTCATTGATATGTCCGCGGTACATGCCCTTTCTTCCCGGTCATCGGGATTAAAGGGCATTTTTTTCATGAATTTATTATAATGCCTGATCATGATGCAATGATTGACGAAAGATGTTAACAATGGACGGTACTCCATTTTGTTGCTTATCCATTCTATAAATCTCCTGGGATTAGGCAACTCTCCTAAATCCTCTCCGTTAATTTTTATTAGCCCGTTTGTCATTAACTGACGCTCAAGTATGTACGATACTGCATATCATAAAATTAACCTTATTAAAGGAGGAGTTTGTATGCCGAAAGGGAAAAAAGGAAAAGCAGCTTCATCTGGCAGTTCATCTACCGGTAGCACTTCTACTGGTAGCACTTCTACTGGCAGCAAGTCCACTGGAAATAAATCCACTGGAAAATAATCTACTGGCAGCACAACTACTGGCAACACAGCTACTGGTATCATAACTACTGGTATCACATATACAACAACAACATCTACTTCATCAAGAGCTCGTCCACTGGACGTGGCAAAAAAAGAAGAAGATAGATAGTCAAATATAAAATGCTTCAGCTTGATTAATCCCTGATTGATCAAGTGGAAGTATTTTATGATATTACGGCTTCATTAAGGTCAAGACTGTCCATAAAACAACTTATACAAGGAAGGAAGGTGAGTGTATGTCTTATCATATTCCATCTTATTTCTTAATGATAGAAGAAGAAGATCTAGAAGATTTACGTGCGGATATTTGGAGCGATGACCCTATTCCCGCCCATTTGAAAGTAGAAAACGACATTTATGTTATCGATATTGCCTATCGGGGCTCTTATACCCGCAAATTCCGGAAAAGATCCTATTGGATTGATTTCATCGAGCCAGAACGATTCTTTGGCGCCCACAAAATCCATCTCAATGCAGAATACAGGGATCCTTCCCTCATTCGCAATAAACTCTCACTCGATTTCTTTCAAGACCTTGGTGTCCTTTCCCCTCATAGCCAACACATCAACCTATTCCGAAATGGCACGTTTAAAGGTGTGTATTTACAATTGGATTCCGTCGATGGGGTTTTTTTAGAAAAAAGAGGACTTCCTGCCGGCCCGATTTATTATGCTGTCAACAATAATGCCAACTTTTCATTGGAAAGGGACGGGAAAGCGAAAGACTCCCTTACGTCAGGCTATAAACAAGCGTTTGGCAAACCCGCCGATGATGAATATCTAATCGAATTCATCAAAAAAATCAACACCACCCCACTTGCAAAGTTTCCTGAAGTAGTCTCGCAGCATCTTGATATCCATAAATACTTACGCTGGCTGGTTGGAGCCGTTTGCACCATGAATAACGACGGTTTCACTCATAACTATGCACTATATCGCAATAGTAAAACGAAGTTATTTGAAATCATTCCTTGGGATTACGATGCCACTTGGGGACGCAAAGTCAGTGGGGGGATCATGGAGCACACATATGTCCCTATCGGAGGGAAAAAGACAAACCACCTTATTCCTCTGCTCTTGCAGGTTCCGGAATACAGTAAGTTCTACAAAGACCTCTTGGTTGAAACATTGGAAACCACATTTACTGTGAAGCATATGGAAAATAAAGTATTACCACTGCACCAGGGCATACGCCCCCACATCCTTCTTGATCCATATAAAAAGAAAAAGATTGATCTATTCGACAAAGAACCGGAATTCATCTTCGAATTCATCCGCAAACGCAGTGATTACTTAAATAAGCACCTTGGTGGCCTAGATGAAAAAAATGCCACGACACAACTGATAGCCAAACAGGACCGAAAAGGGGGAGTTGCTTCCGTGTCACCAATCTGCATTAAAAATACGGGGAAGTATGGCAGGGGAGTATATGCTACAAGGGATATTAAAAAAGATGAACTCATTGAGGTATCACCTGTCATCATTTCACCCAAACATGAATGGAAATATCTAAAGAAAACCGCACTCTTTCCTCACTGTTTCTATTGGGGAGATGACGATGAAACTGTCATTGCCTTAGGAAATGGTTCACTATTCAATCATTCATACACTCCAAATGCGACATTCGATAATAATTTAGAAGATTTAACGATAGACTTTTATGCACATAAAGATATAAAGGCTGGCGAGGAAATAACGATCAATTACAATGGTGAACCTGATAATAAATCCCCGTTATGGTTCGATGTCATCGAGTAGGCGTTTTTTGCTTCCATTTTATTTTGAAAGAATCCATTTTGAAGGAGAATTGATCAAAATGGATTCTTTTTTTATTCAGTTTTCTTCGCTAATGCAAGGACTCTTTAACTTACATTTTATTCGGCGCTGAAATTCCCAATAAACTTAGCGCATCCTTTAATACAATCGCTACGGAAAAAGCGAATGAGAGCTTCATTTGTTTCCATTCATCTTCAACCAAGATTTTCGTATGTGCATAATACTTATTGAATGCACGCGATAAATGCAAGCTGAATTTCGCGATTTGTGATGGATCGGCTTGTTCAAATGATTTTTGGACAATGATCGGGTATTGCTCCAACATCTGGATGACCGGCCACGCATATTCTCCTAAAGCTTCAAAAGTGATGGACTGCTCTTTAAATTCACCTTTTTCAAGCAATGAGGAAATTCGCGCAAATGTGTACTGTACATATGGACCCGTTTCTCCCTCAAAATTCATCATTTGCTCTAATGAAAAATCAATATCGTTCATGCGGTTATTTTTTAAATCATTAAAGATTACCGCTCCGACACCAACCTGTCTTGCAACCAGTTCTTTCTGTTCAAGCGCTTGATTTTTTTCTTTAATATTGCGCTTCGCAGTTTCGATTGCCTCTGCCAATACATCCGCAAGCAGCACGACTTTCCCTTTACGTGTCGACATTTTCTTGCCGTCTTTTAACATCATGCCAAATGCTACGTGCTGCAAATCTTTTGACCAATCATATCCCATTTTTTCAACGACGTTAAAAAGTTGCTTAAAGTGCAGGGATTGTTCGTTCCCGACAACATAAAATGTTTTCTTCGCCCCGTACTGTTTTTTACGATACATGGCTGCAGCCAAATCACGCGTCGCATAAAGTGTCGCCCCATCGGTTTTCGTAATCAAACAAGGCGGCATATCTTCCAATTGCACGACATAGGCACCTTCGGATAGGGTAAGCAAGCCCTTTTCTTTTAGTTCCCCGACAACAGCATCCATTTTGTCATTGTAAAACGCTTCTCCGGCATAGGAATCAAAACGGATGCCCAATAAATCATAAATCGTCTCAAATTCTTTTAAGGACGCATCCCTGAACCATTTCCATAATGCCAGTGCTTCCTCATCCCCATCTTCAAGCGACTTGAAACTTGCGCGTGCTTGTTCATTCAACGATTCATCCGTTTCAGCTATTTCATGGAACTTCACATAGATTTTCAATAATTCCTGAATCGGCGAAGCTTCAATTGCCTCTTTGTCGCCCCACAGCTTATACGCGACGATCAACTTGCCGAATTGCGTGCCCCAATCTCCTAAATGATTAATACGCACGGCATTGTAGCCATTTTTTCCGGCAATGTTAGCCAGTGCATTCCCTATGACCGTTGAGCGTAAGTGCCCCATGGAAAAAGGCTTGGCAATATTCGGGGATGAGTAATCAATCACGACATTTTCCTGTACAGGCTGCAGTGAACCATACTGATCCTTTTCCCTTAATATCGTTTGCAGCGCGTTTTCCGTCACCATCTGTTGATTGACGAAAATATTCAGATAACCACCCACAACGTTTACTTCTTGGATCAAATCACTGTTTAATTGTTGGGCTATTTCAGATGCAATCACTTGAGGCGATTTTTTGAATTTTTTTGCAAGAGTAAAACACGGAAAGGCGACATCACCTAACTCCATCAATTTAGGCTTTTCCATTAATTTTTCTATTTCACTTGCTGGCATTTCATTGTTCAAAGCAGTTGAAATCAATTCTGCAATTGGTTTATTCATCGACATTTTCCCTCCTAAACAAAAAAGCCCCCGCCTCTAAATAAGAGACGAGAGCATGAATTCCCGTGGTACCACTCTAGTTGCCACAAATTGTGACCACTTTCCATTGTTAACGAGGTGACTCCCCGATGTTCCCTACTAAACGTTTCAAGAAATTTCTCCAAAGTGCGCTTCATTCATCCGTCCTGCATTAGGCTCCCACCATCCCTAACTCGCTTTCCATTTCGAAATGAACTACTCTCTTCATCACAGAATTTTCAATATTATAATTTAATCCATCGTACACAATTTAAAAAAACGTGTCAACAGGATTTAGGAAACAAATCCTAACCAGCCGGTAACTTCATTTTATCCTTGATGGTCGAAAAATATTTCCTTACGGTCCCTATTGTGTCGCTTTGCTTATTAGACGCTTCCATTTTGGATTGACCATCGGCTAACAGCCCTAACACTCCCATTTCCCGGCCATTATTGCTGGGAGACTCATCTATAAGTTCTGGGGAGTATATTCGCTTGCCGTCCATTATGCCGCGAATCGAGCAGGCTAACTCTTCACCCGAGCTATCCTTCAATAAATAACCACTTACATTAGCTTTTAATGCGAGTTGAAAATAACCAGTCCTTCGAAATGTCGTTAAAATGACCACTTTGCATTCAAATGACTTTAATGCTTCTGCTGCCTCAAGTCCGTTCATTACAGGCATCTCCATATCCATGATACACACATCAGGCTGTAATTGGTGTACAAGGGCCATCGCTTCTTCTCCATTACTGGCTTGCCCGACAATTTCTATATCTTCTTCAAGATTGAGTAGAGAACTTATTGCCTCTAACAGCATTTGCTGATTCTCTGCAATGACAATTCGAATCATTTTAAGTTCTCTCCTTTATCGAGTTCCTTATATGAAACAAAGACTCCCCAAAATCCAAGGATTAATAAGGGAGTCTGAAATGATACATGAACGTTACAGTTCAGATTTCACTTGAGCGGAAACGCTTTTTTTCGTTAAATATTTTATGTCTTTGAAGCTAACAAAATTCTTGGATTCCTCATCCCATAAACGGAAACGGAGTGAGCGCAAGCTTGTCGCAAGAGTAATCGTTGGAACGTTCTTTAAAGGCTGCGTATTATTGTGAGCCATTTCCAATTTATAGTTAGGTACCCTTGGACTTAAATGGTGAACATGATGGTAACCGATATTACCAGTAAGGAACTGCATCAGTTTTGGAAGCTTATAAAAAGAACTTCCCTCCACTGCTGCTAATACATATTCCCACTCCTCATTTTCTTCAAAATAAGAGTCCTCAAATGTGTGCTGGACGTAAAACAGCCAAATGCCCACTGAACCAGAAATCATGAAAATGGAACCTTGTACCAGAAGGAACGACTGCCAGCCTACTGCCAGGCAAAGCAATGTTGCTAATACGACGATTAAAGCATTCGTCAAATACGTATTCATTTTCTCCTTCTTTCTAGCACCTTTACGGTTAAATCTATTTTTAAGAAGGAATACATAAATTGGACCTAAACCAAACATAACCAATGGATTGCGATAAAAACGATAGGCAAAACGAATTTTAAGCGGTGCAGCCAAATATTCATCTACCGTAAGGGTCCAAATATCTCCTGTACCCCGCTTATCCAAATTACCGCTTGTTGCGTGATGCACAGAATGCTCATGCCCCCACTGATCAAACGGGAATAAAGTCAAAACACCCATGATCGTACCGACTGCTCTATTCGCACGGCGGCTTTTGAAAAATGAATGATGCGTACAATCATGGAAAATAATGAATATTCTTGTCAAGAAGCCAGCAGCAATCACGGCTGGAATTAAAGTTAACCAATAAGAAACGGAAAGACTTATATATGCTAGGTACCATAAAATAATGAACGGCCCCAAGGTATTGACGATCTGCCATATACTTTGCTTTGTCGTTGATTGTTCAAAAGGAGCAATTTGTTTTTTCAAGTTTTTTGTATTTTGCAAGGTCATTATTTAATTGCACTTCCTTTTATTTGTCGTTATTTCATATTATAAAGAAATCAACCTGAAATTATTAGTACCAGGTGTCATGACTAGAAGATGACAAATGTCATGTACAAGTCATTTCCAACGGCAAGCGTAAAAAAGGCCAACCAGAAAAAACTGATTAACCTGTTCATATGTTTAGGATTTCGTTATCTTGAAATAACAGGTAGCCTTACTTTAAGAACGGGACTGTCAATATCAGGCTTACATTCCCAGCAGTAAGCAAAAATAATTCGATCTACCCTAGAGTGGAACTACAAACAGAATCGTAATTAGATTCCCTATTTTCTTCTATATAGAGCCTTTCCACAATGTACCTCTATTTTATGACGATTCTCCATAGTAAACTGGTAAAGTTAAATTTTACAAAGGGGAATAAAATAATTGTGAAAAAATTCTTTGGATGTTTTATTATATTAAGCCTTCTTTGTGCATGTCTCTTTCCAACCAATGGTAATTCATCAAACAAAACCCTTTACATAGGTTCTGTTAAAGTGGACAATACAAAAGTTTTTAGTTCTCCTAAATTAGGTTCCACTCAATTAAAGCCCTTAAAAAAGGGCGAGGAGTTTCCCGTCATTTCTTCTTCCGTTGGGGATTCCGCGGGGCCTATTATCCATAAAGTAAAGGCTGGAAACACATTATGGAAAGTAGCAAATCAATATGGTGTTTCAGTAAGTGAGTTACAAAAAGAAAATAAATTACCTTCGACCGAAATAAATGTTGGCCAAAACCTGAAGATTCCCCAGAAATATAAGATCCATAAGGTTGTATCAGGAGATATATTGTGGAAGATTTCTACTAAATATAAGGTAACCACAAGTGATTTGACGAAATTAAACAACTTACATACGGTTACCCTTAAAGTTGGCCAAAAATTGAAGATTCCTGATTATTACTACCAAGTTCAATTGCTTGATGGTAAAAAGGGATGGATAAAGACATCCCAGCTTCAAAAAAAGGCGCAAAAACCTATCGTCATGGGCTGGACGCATAATGGATCGAAAGAAAACTACACCCAACAAATTAAACAACCTAATTTAAATGTAGTATCTCCCCGTTCCTATACGCTGAAGGATTCCGGTAATTTCGTTTCCGTTTCTGCGGATGCAAAATTCGTCCAAAACGCCCATAAGCAAGGAAAACAAGTTTGGCAGCTTATCGGAAATCAATTTGACCCTGTTTTAACTGGTTCTGTACTAGGCAATACAAAAAAACGCCAGAAATTAGTATCAACTTTACGTGATTCACTTGTTAAAACTAAAAGTGATGGAATAAATGTAGATTTTGAAAACATCGATCCAAAAAACAAGAAGGACTTTGTACTTTTCATAGGCGAACTGAAAAAGGCACTAAAACCGCATGGAATTAAAGTATCCGTGGATGTCACCCGAGAAAATGAAGACCCTTTTTGGTCAAAAAGTCTGGATAGGAAAGCACTTGGCAAAATAGCAGACTACATCATCATAATGGGTTATGACGAGCATTGGGGAGGGAGCCCAGTAGCCGGGTCCGTTTCCTCGTTACCTTGGATCAAAGAAGGAACTAAGCTTTTAATGAAAGAAGTACCCGCCCATAAGATCATATTGGCTGTACCATTTTATACGAGAGAATGGGTAACCGATTTATCGACCAAAAAAGTGAAAAGCCATGACCGTACCATGGCAGAGGTCAACAAAATCATTTCATCTCATAAACTTAAAAAGGTATGGGATAAAAAGACTCAACAAAATTACGTGGAGTATACTTCCAAAGGGGAAAAGCATCAAATATGGATAGAAGATAAAAAATCGATGAAGCTCCGTATTGACCTGGTAAAGCAAAATCATCTAGGCGGTGTATCTGCTTGGTACCTTGGATCAGAAACCCCCGACATTTGGGATGTATATCATTTTAATCAATAGATTGATAGAAAAACCATAAAGAAAAAAGGCCTCACATTGTGTGTGGCCTTTTTTGCACGACATCATTTTCATTCGGTTTTGTCGTCTTAAGTGAATAGAGCACCCCAATAAATATCAATGAAATACCCAAGATTTGAATCCTGTCCGGCTGAAATCCTGAAAGCAGAATATCCAAAAGGATGGCCACTGCCGGATCGACAAAAATCATGAAAGATACTACATTTGTAGGCAAATGGCGGATACTATTAAAAAACAGAAGATACACGACGCCTGTATGGATGATGCCGGTAAGTACAGTATAAAACCATTCGGAAGATTTTAGCGTTGTGTAGACTGAAAAATCGACAAAAGGAATCAGTAATAGAAATCCAATGAACATTTGCAGAAAAGTTGTCGCGTATACACTTGTCTTTGAAATGCTCTTTCCTAAAAGCATCGTTGCCGCATAGAAAAATGCAGCAATGATCCCATAAATGATCCCTTCCCATTCAGGGGTTGATGATCGAAATCCATCTGTTCCCATAATGAATAATGTGCCAGTGAAGCAAAGTGAAATGGCCAGGATGGAGAATAAACTCATTTTCTCCCTGAAGATGAAGCTCCCGATAATGAGTACAATGATCGGGGCTAAATGATAGAGCGAAATGGCTATTGTCACGGATATCAGTTCGAAAGATTTAAAAAGGAATATCCAGTTTAACAAGTTGGTCACTGCGCAAAATATGATGAGCATTACCTCTCTGGAATTCCATATTTCATTCTTGAAATGTCCTGTAATCATCCATGCTGCACATAAGAAAATGGCAGCACAGATGCAGCGAACAAAAACCAGTTCCAATGCCGGAAGTCCTGATAGTTCTGAAAAGAAACCGACAGAACCAAAGATCGTCATGGCTAGAGACAGTTGAAGAAGTGCTATATTATTCATTTAATTTCCCCTCAAGAAATTCCCATTTTTTACATTCATACTAACATTTCTCGGGCATGCCGTCACGTGTGATGATATTCGCCCACATTTGATCTGGAATCATTAATGTACACCTGCTATCGCGCCGCAATGTCGTCATGATCTCGTCTTCCCTGCCCTCTTTTATTTTGGCGGCCCAGTCCGGTTCCATCAGTAATTCTCTTCCTAATGCGAAAAGCGGTATATTTTTCTCAAGCACAGCATTTGCTTCCTCTGGAGTATGAATCGATCCAAGTGATATGAAACTGGTCCTGCCAGCGATGATATCACGGATGATTTCAGTCCTTGTTAACCCCATGTTCAATCCGCTTCTGGGGATGGACCAGACATTTTTAACAGAAAGATGTATATAGGAAAGCTCTTGACTTGCCAATTTATCCACCAATGCAGCTGTGTCATCCATTTTCAATCCGCCTTCTTCCGGTTCTTCGGGGGAGAAGCGATACCCAATAATGAATTCCTTGTCTGCGTATAGGTCACGGATCCGCTTCACCTCCGCGATGACGGCAAGTGGAAAATGCATTCTTTTCTCCAAATTCCCGCCCCAATGATCTCTCCGTCTGTTAGAGTGTGGTGAGAAAAACTGCTGAAGGAGATATCCATTCGCTCCATGGATTTCGACGCCATCGAATCCTGAACGAATGGCATGGCGGGTGGCTCTTCCAAAGTCTTGAATAGTGGATAGAATCTCAGTGTGGCTCATTGTCCTAGGAATGTATTCCCCGCCCATTTCTTTATAAACGCTTGCGATGATGCCACTCGGACTAACCATTTTTTCTCCGCCTGTACAGCTTGGAAGGCTCTCGCTTCCGCCATGATGAAGCTGGAGAATGGCTTTTGCACCTTTTGATTTGATTGTTTTTGAAAGCTGTGTGAGTCCTGCGATGCTTTGTTCATCATATACTTTCATTTGCCGGGGAAAGCTTGTAGCAACAGGGGAAATGGCGGCAGCGGCAGTAATGAACATGGCAGGTCCATCTGCCCTTCTTTTATAGTAAGCCAATTCCTGCTCAGAAACCAAGCCATCCTCTTGACCAGAATAAGTGGTCATAGGCGCAACTACAATCCTGTTTTTAAGAACCGTTCCATTAGAAAGCGTGTATGGTGAAAAAATTCGCTCGTATTTCCGTTTCATTTTTCCATCACCCATTCGTATTTTATTTTTGTAATCTTATTGTATTCTCGGTCACATCATAAGTAAAATGAATGTTTTTCATTACTTGGATTAGAGATTCTCATGTATAATTTATTTACAAGAAAGGTGTGGGGCATATGAATTTTTTCCAGTTGGAAGTGTTTTTACATGTTGTTGAACACGGAAGTTTTACGAAAGCGGGAGACCGGATCGGACTGACTCAATCAGGTGTGAGCCATAACATTACAGCGCTTGAAGCGGAACTTGGTGTGACTTTATTAAAGCGTGACCGAAAAGGTGTAACACTCACGACTGCGGGAGAGCAGGTAATTCCACATATGCGGGCCATCGCTGCCAACCTCGCACATATCGAACAAAAAATTGCAGCTGTGAATGGAATGGAAATCGGGAAAATAACGATTGGCAGTTTTCCAAGCTTCACTGCCAGATTCATACCGCAGCTATTCTCTGCCTTTAAAGAAAAATACCCTAATATCGAATTGCTGATTCATGAAGGTGGATATGAGGAAATCTTAAAATGGATCGAAGAAGGAACAGTGGATATCGGCTTTGCAGCTAAACCAGTGAAGAACGTGGAATTCATCCATCTGCTAACAGATCCTTTATCAGCTGTCGTGTACGAAGGCCATCCACTTTCAGGGAAAACCGTAATTAACCTAGAGGACTTCGTTGATGAACCATTCATCATGCTGCGATCCGGCTGTGAAACACTAATAGAAGATAGATTCCTTGAAGCCAAGCTAAAACCAAACATTTCATACGACATTAAAGACAATCAAACGGTGCTCTCAATGGTAGCAGGAAAATTAGGCATCACGATAATGCCCGACCTTGCATTACCGGAAAAGCCCGAACAGATCAAAAGCCTGCCCTTGAATCCGGAACTTACCCGGGAGATTGGATTGGTCATGAAGTCGTCTAAAGACCTTTCACCCGTCGCAAAGGAATTTTCAAAAGTCGTTCAAGACCATTTCACTGGGTAATGAGCTGACTTTATGAAAAAAACAAGAATCCCCTTTGAAAAAGGGGATTCTTTTCGTGCAGTGATCATCCGAAGAATAGATCCAGCAGATTACTGCCTGCAGATGATTGCTTATTATAAAACTCCGAATAACCGCAATTCTTGCAATACACAACCGTAAATTGATTATTCTGGACATCGAACATTTTTGACAATCCTGTTCCTGTCATGGCTACGTCCTTCTTAGCAGCATCATTGCTTCCGCATTTCATGCAACCCTTTTCGTTCATGATCCTTCATCTCCCAATCTATATATAAATACCGGTCCAGCACCGTACTTAATTAAATATACGGATAAAGTAATGAATGGTTTCAGAACTTATAAAAAAGTGGAAATTAATTCCTATAATCTACTCTTTATCGCATCGCTTTCTTAAACAGTCAAACCTATTAATCGAGGACACTCGAGAAAAAACATTACATGACCTCTGCATCATCCAATCGTATTTCAGCAACCCTTCCACCTTGAACACACCAAAATTCTAAAGTAATATTCTGTTTATGGTCAATGTAGCCGATAATATCCGCTCCCTGTTCATAACTTTTATAATAATGATCTCCATACTTCGAAAGAACGTCCGCTTTCTTACTACCTAATTTAATACCTTTGCTTGTTTGTAGGGAGTTTTCAAATAGATCGTCGTCCGTACTTAAAATGATTAACCGCTTAATTTTCCCTTTATCCTCGTCTGTATTGATAGAGGCCGTTTTTAACCCGCCTTTCCAATAATAATAATCATATGCATTATTATTATCTTGATCGATGGGTTCTCCATATTCCCTAATAAATTCTGGACTCGATATGTTATCCAAAACCTTAAATCCCCCGATAGATTCATCGGACAAATCTGTTGATTTTGTCAATTTTTCAGAGAATGCCGAGTACACATAGAAACCTAATGCTGTTCCAATAATAATAAGTACAATTATTAACTTTCGTTTATCATGCATTTTTCCCATCTTTGAATCTACTCCATCTCTATCGGATTATTTCCGTGGGTCGACTATTCTGTAAATGGAGCTGCTAACTAGCGAACAGGTAGGAACTGATTCCCATTATGAATCCTCCGCCTATCCCGATCACTACGCCAACAATTGTCCATTGTGAAATGATCATGCCGGTTAGAAATAAAGAGAATCCTATAAGCCCTATTAACAGAACCTTATTTTTTTTCATTTTACACCCCTATGTCCTACTAAATATCCTCATATTATCTTATACGGATAAATTTGGATAAAGGTTTCACTTTATCCAGCAGCAACTGGCTCATGCATTCTATATTGCATAAGAAAAACCGAAATCAACTACTGATTTCGGTTTTTCCGGTAATTGACTGTTTAATTAGTGATATCTTTTTTCTGGAAGAAGAAGAAAGTTAGCGCTAAAAAGATAAGGTAATAGATGCCGAGTACACTCATTGAAAATCCAAGTGTAGCTCCATCGAACATTTCCATGGTTCCGGAAATATAGCCCCTTAAATCAAGGTGGGGGAATAGAACGAATTTTAACCACTCGTATTTGCCGATGAATGATTGAATGACCATATTTAATGTCGAGGAAGCAAATAGGATGAAAATGGATATACCTACTGCAAGTGCTTGGTTTTTAAATAATGTGCTTAGCATGAAAGCGATGGTCGTGATGACCAAGAATCCTGGTATCCAGTAAACGATCATGTCCACGAAATATTCGCCGACCACCACCGGACTGAATTCACCGAAAGATGCGGGATCCATGATTTTGTCTGAATACGAGCCATTGCCAAAGAATATGATTCCGATTAGATAACTGAATATAAGTAGGCTCGCAAGTAATAACGCTGCAAATAACAAGGAAGTAATATATTTGGAAAGTAGGATCTTCCAACGTTTATAAGGCCTGATCAACAGTTGTTTAATGGTGCCATCCGAAAATTCCGAGGAAACGAGCGAGCTGCAAACAATAACGACGAATAAAGTGACAAATGATGTTAATGATGTAGTCCATTCCGCCATATAGGTCCAATTCGTGTTCAAGTCAGGGTTTATATTATCAGCCAACAGTTGCTTGTTGAGATTGATTTCATCCATGATCGCGGCTTTTTCATCTTCACTGATTTCCTTAGCTTCCAAAGCCTTTTCCTGTTCTTGTATATCTGCCTTTAATTCTTGCTTCCAATCTTTACCCGATTCTTCGGGACTTAGTTTATAATCGATGACTGCAGCCCCTAATGCTGCCAATAAAAGAAAAGCGATGAATATATAAGTTGATACTTTTGAGAAGATTTTCATCCATTCATTTTTTACTAAGGACATCATACAGACTCCCTCATTTCCTGCTCAGTGATTTCAAAGAATTTATCTTCCAGTGATTTTCTAGTAATGCCAATTTCATAGACATCGAGTTGATTTTCAATAAAACTCCTATTAATTTTGGCCGTTTGTTCTCGAGTTGCCGATACGGAGATTGTCTTCGCATCATATTTCAGAATCGTAATATCCCCAAACTGTTCTTGAAGGATTTTATTAGCTAGCTTCCCATCACTGACAGTGAATGAAACTTCATTGATCGTTTCGGTTTTTTCATCTAAAATATGTTCTTTCGTATGTATCAGTTTTCCCTTTTCGATAACGGCAAAACTATCACACATCAATTGCATTTCCGATAGTAAATGTGATGAAATCAATATCCCGACGCCTTCACTCGCAAGTACTTTCAAATAATCACGAAACTCGCGAATCCCTTGTGGATCCAAGCCATTCGTCGGTTCATCAAAAATCAATAACGACGGTTTATGTAAAATGGCCTGTGCCACGCCAAGGCGCTGACGCATTCCTAATGAATAGGTTTTAACCTTCTTATCGATGGCATGATCCAGTTTGACAAGCTTGATGACCTCTTCTATTCTCTCATTGGATATGTCATTGGATGACATTCGGGCATAATGCAGGATATTCTTTCTGCCTGTCATGTACTTATAAAACTCCGGGTTTTCAACAATGGCCCCCAATTGGTTCATCGCGCCTTCAAAATCATTATCGAGGTCACTGCCATTGATCATGACAGTACCGCCCGTACGATTAATGAGACCTGTGATCATACGGATGATAGTGGTCTTACCAGCCCCATTCGGACCAAGCAAACCAAATATTTCATTACTTTTTATTTCAAAGCTAACATTGTCCACAATGGTTGCTTTTCCAATTTTTTTAGTTAAGGATTGAACCTTAAGAACCGATTCAGACATATAATACCTTCCTTTTTTCATTTTTTCCAAAATCACACAAATCCTACATTACCATATTATGCATATTATTACTATACTGATATTCTTCCATTTAGAAATATGCACAGCTGCAATCAATAGATTTGAATTTCATCGTTCTTTTACCCCATGATCATTTCCCGTCCGATCCTTATTGCGCAATAACATCAAACTCTCATTAAAACCTTCCGCCGGCGTCAACTTCCCGCTCCCATTTTCATAAACACTGCCATCACTTTTTTCCTCTAAACAGCAACAACTCCTATGTACCTTTTTCTTTTAATACGTTTTTGTTTGAATAAAGTTTCAGGGTTATTTTATCTAATCAGGAAAATTTACGGATAATCACAAGTTGAGCAATATATAAGTAAAGCCGATGGAAATGGCCAGCCCCAATGCAAAAAGAAGGATCTTTCTAACAATAGATGGTAAAAGCCTATATATCATCATTAAAATTACATCGATGAAATTCACTGGTATTCCGGAGCCGAACTCTTTGATCTCTTTCTTTTTGCCAAAAATGGCGAACCACATTACAAAAAGACCGCATAAAATAAAAATGATGGAAAAAATCTTATATCCCATTGTATGTCACCCGTTTCCTCATAGGTTAAACGATATTGTTATATTCTTATCTTAACTGGGGTTTCCTGATTCAAGTTTCAAAATGAATTCTTCAACCTCTTCCCCTCTTGCATGGGAATATCCTTTGTCTTCATCGAATCTTTCAAATCCGCATTTTTCCATCACCCTGATGGATGCGAGATTATCCTTGGCTGCACGAGCATAAAGAGGGCGGACTTTGATTTTCGGCAAGAAATTGAGCAGTGCTTCTGTAGCAATTCCTTTACCCCAATATTGCTTCCCGATCCAATAACTAACTTCAGGGTTACCGAACTGTTCAAACTTGAGAATGCTGCCCGCTGCACATCCGTTGTGGATTATGGTCATTTTTTGAATATCCCGGTTCGATAAGATATTCTTCCAGTGTGTCAAAAAAGCCACTTTGTCTGATGGATCCTTGGATGTGAAAGCAGCCATATAGTTTGCGGCAGGATCTAGTTGCTGCTCGAAAAAGAGAGGAAGATCACTCTCCTTGACCTCCCGCAGCCGGACTCCTTTGTCATTGGTTTGCAATTCCATAATGTCACCCTCCCCACCAATTCATTAAAAACCGGAAAAACCGAAGACTCTGCCATCTTCGGCGTGGTTTCATTCCTTTATCATACTATAATTTCGTTCGAACGCTTATTGCTCAATATGTTTTATTACGTCAGACAAGCTCTTATCCCCCATTGATCGGAGGCGTAAATGATGATTTTCAAAAACTAAAGCTTCCGTCACGGGGTTAGGAACGATTACACACTTTAATCCTGCAGTCAGGGCCGCTTGAAGCCCATTTAACGAATCTTCAAATGCTACGGCTTCTGTGGGCCGAATGCCCAGGACTTCAATTGCCTTTACATACAAATCAGGCGCAGGTTTTACTTTTTCAACATCATCCCCTGTGATAAGAACTTCAAAATAGTTTAACAGTCCAAGTTCCCCCAAATGATGAGTGACCCACTCTTTTGTCGAGCTTGAAGCGAGGGCGATTTTATATCCATTGTTTTTTGCTTCTTCTAAATAATCCTTTACACCTTCACGTGCCTGTGATGTTTTCATTTTGACTTCATGAAGGCTTTTTGCTCTGGATTCAATTTCTTCAATATTACAAATTTCCCCCAGCTGATCCTTGAAGTACTGATTAAGTTCAGTATTATCCGTTCCGATACATTTTACGAAATGTTCAAGAGGCAAATCAGATTTATAAAAAGCCATCGTTTCTTTATAAGCCTCATACCAAGCCGTTTCTGTGTCTAAAATTAAACCATCAAAGTCAAAAATAACTGCTTTAATCATAATGATTTCCCCCTTTAACCTTGAAATGGAATTTCTATTAACATAAACGTACATGAATGAATTCCCTTGTTCAACCAAACGGTTCCGTTCGTTCCACGGGAAGCTCGATAATTTTCCATATTTAGTTAATCACTAAGGATATGGTAACCCGATGTCCGCCTCATTTCTTTTTTATATGTTACATGTTTTAACAATTACTTAGTGCCTTCGCGGTGTTTTTCCTTAACTGCGCCTAAAAGAGTGATAGTTTAACGAATCGTTTATTGCAGGAAACAACGAGGAGGATAAACATGAAGAAAATTTTATTAACGATCCTAACGGCTTCTGTATTCATTCTAGGAGTTTGCATGCCAACAAAAGGCGAAGCCGCTGCTTTGGATCGCACACTTTCATTTGGAATGAGTAATAGTGATGTTAAAGACTTACAAGAATTATTACTGACAAAAGGGGTTTTTCCCTATCACGAAGCAACAGGTTACTACGGACCGATTACAAAAGAATCCGTAAAGAAATATCAGGAAAAATCAGGACTGAAAGTCGATGGAATAGCAGGAACACAAACGAATCAGAAAATACAGGTACTAAAAAGCGGGGATATGGGAAGACCTGTAGCTGAACTGCAAAGATTATTGAAGGCCTGGGACGTTTACACATCAACGATCGATGGCATTTATGGAACAGGTACAAAGCAAGCCGTCATCAACTTTCAAAAGCAAAAGGGATTATCCGCTGATGGAATAGCCGGTGCTCGGACCTTCAGTAAATTAAAAGAAAGAGCAAGTTTAGCAAGCTCTGCCGTTAAAGAAATAACGGTAACAAGTACAGCATATACAGCGAGCTGCGAGGGATGCTCAGGCACTACAAGAATGGGCGTTGACCTAAAAAAATATGATGATGCCAAACTGATAGCAGTCGATCCGAACGTTATTCCGCTAGGCTCCATCGTTGAAGTCGAAGGCTATGGACGAGCAATCGCTGCAGACACGGGCGGCGCCATCAAAGGAAACAGAATCGATGTATTCATCGCGAGTGAAGCGGATGCTTTAACGTGGGGAAGAAAGCAAGTGAACGTGAAGATAATTAAATGATGCGTGACATACACATCGTTTTCATATAAAAATAGATACATAACCAAACCGAGAGAGCATGTATTGAATTAATTCATGCTCTTTTGGTCTGTTCAAACCATTTTGTACATGATAATATCATCGACGTATTCACGTTCGCTCATCTTAAATTCCTTTATTTTACGGCCCTCTTCAACAAATCCCATCTTTTTATACAGTGATATTGCCCGCTGATTTGTTGAAAAAACTCCCAAGCTCACCTTTTCAATAAACGGATTTGCTTCTGCCCATTCCAATAACGCTTTTAAAAGCTCTTTTCCAATTCCTTTCCCTCTGTAATTTTTCCTGATCATCATTCCAAATGAGCCCTTGTGAGACATTCTCTTCCTATTTTCCGATTGAAATCCTATCCATCCAATGACTTCACCATTTATTTCGGCCACGATGATGGTTTCTCGTTCATTTTCCAATAACCTTCGTATCCAATCCCTTTGTTGTTCTGGTGTTTTATTGAACTCTTCCGATACCGCAATAAAATACTCTCCTTCGGAAATAACGGAATTCTGTACATCCAAAACCGATTCTGCATCTTCCAACTCACCGGTCCGAATGATGTAATTTTTCACTTCTGACATTCCAATCCCCCTTAATGAACCATGTTCGAATCGAAGTGAACAATAGGACGGCTTTCGATGATTCTTTGTTCGATATTTTTGACGGTTTTGAATAATTGACCATCCGCATTCTTCAAATCATACTTTTTATGAAAAAAATTATATAACGTAATATCCCTTAACTTTAAAAATAGAGGAATCGTTTCGTATTCTTCAGGTGCCAGGATATTTTCCGTCTCATAGCCTTTTATGAATTCCCTCATGAACTTGGCGGCATATTCATCGAGCCCTTTTACCCCTTCACGTTCCAAGCTCCATATCAGATAGTACAGAGGTATGGCCAAATCGCTGGCAAACCAGTGATAAGAACAGTCATCAAAGTCAAAAACATGAATCTTCCCCTCATGAAAATGGAAATTGCCGTTATGTATATCAGAATGGATCAATCCAAAATTATCTTGATGAACTGGAAGGGCATTTAATTTCTTCTTGATTAATTCTTGTTGGTGCATCAATTGCTCTGGAACATCGGATTGATAGAGTTCGGCATTCAATAGTTCCTCTTCATGCCAATCCAGCCTTTTATATTTTGTTTCAGGCTGATAATTTTTTGTTTGTTTATGCATTTGGCCAATCGTTCTTCCCCATTCAAAAAATAAAGGTTCATCGAAATTTTCATCGGTGACTTTCATCCTTACACCAGGAGCTTTTTCAAACAGGCAACAATAAAATTCCGTACCATCCGAACCCTTTACAATTTCAACCAAGTTATTTTCTTTCGAAGAGAGAACTTTAGGAATTTCACTACTATTATTCTGTAAATATTCAATCCACTTTAACTCAGCAAGCACTTGACCTTTTGTACGATGTGATTGATGTGTCATCCTTAAAATGTATGGACTTCCATCCCTGTAAACCTCAAATACATAGTTCTCTGCATCTCCAAGTTTAACCGGATCCCCAGCATTCACTTGAAAAAAATGCCCAGCCAATTTCACCAATTCCTCAGAAAAAATCCGCTCTACTGATGCTTCCATGATCTTCACTCCCATTAATGATATTGCTAACTTTATTAATAAAAACGATTTATACTATGCTTTATACGATACCAAAATGCCTTTTCCCTTTATTTGTATATCATTCTTTTTTTATAAATCTTTATGGTTACAAGGGTAAAGATATTTTTTATTAGTGGCTCCTTCTTCCTTCTCAAAAAAAAACGCCCTATAGGGGCGCGTCCAAAATCAAGTTTCCTTTTCTTCTTCATTCGCTATTTTATTGAACTTCAAGATCGTTTCTTCGATTACTGGATTATTGAATTCCTCTTGGATGGCTGATTGTACAAATTTATCTTCACCATTCATTTCATCCCAAGCATTAACTCTGTAATCTGGGTCATTATTATGCTCTGAACCTTGCCAAGTATTTGATTTGCCGTTTTGTTCCTCGTTATTTGACAATATCTTCACCTCTTAAACATAGTAGAGTTCGTGCCAATCATAAGCAGAAAAAATTAACTTTTTAAAAATCTTCCTTGATTGAAATGGGTGAACCCGTTGAGGTATGTTGATTAACCCAGTCAAGCGACACTTTTGAAACGGCATTCCACTCAGGTATTTGGGCTTTATGTTGTTCCACCCAGCTCATGCAATATTGCGGGTCTATATTGCTTTCTTGCGATTTCGCCAAGAATGACTGAATTGTGGTTTCGGTACAGTTTTCCCATGATCCACATGTATCCTGCCAAATATGCTCCATTTTCATTTGTATATTTTCGTTAGCCATTGGGTTTCCTCCTTAAATGAATGTTACTTTTTGATATCTTAATTAAGTATGTCCAAGGCTAAATAAATCATTACAAAAATTTTCAAATAGGTCTTTTTAGCGAAAGAATGAATTTACAGTTGTAAAAATGATTCATAAACTGATTCCGATGAACAAAATCCGCCAGCTCCAATAACTGCTTATGAAAGGAAAATTATTGCCTTCTTCCATCTCTTATACAGCCAATTGTATTGAAACAAACCAAAATTCAGAAAAACGACTCCCGTTAATCGTTTACTCGTGAGTTTTAACGATTTACTCGTGAATCTGCGATTTACTCGTGAGTTTAGCCTGTTTACTCGTGAGTTTCAGCGATTTACTCGTGAATTTAGCCGATTTACTCGTGAAACTGCGTTTACTCGTGAGTTTTAGCAATTTACTCGCGAATTTTAACGATTTACTCGTGAGTTTTAACGATTTACTCGTGAGTTTTAACGATTTACTCGTGAAACTGCGTTTACTCGTGAGTTTTAGCAATTTACTCGTGAATTTTAACGATTTACTCGTAAATTTCGCTGATTTACTCGTGAGTTTCAGCGATTTACTCGTGAATTTCGCCTGTTTACTCGTGAATCGGCGTTTACTCGCGAATTTTTATTGTTCTATTCTGATTAACAAATGTTCTTAACCCAATACACATAGTGGACAATGTGTCTTACATTCACTTCATTACTACTTTTGTTCTCCAACATAAAAAAAGCTGATTACTCAGCTCTTTTCCATCGCTATTTTATAATCTAATTTCTCTTCATAGAAACGGTGGGCATCGTTTCGCCGGACTCCAGATTCCAATGCCACATATGCGGCTCCGTTTTCTCCCAGTTATGTATATAATTCAATAACTTCTCTCCATATCCAAATGAACGGTGGGCTGAATCTGTTACAAGGTCATAAATAAACACGTGACGTTTATTATAAAAGTTCACTCTCCAGCTTAAACCAGCCAATGATACAACCTGGTTATCTTTATATAAAGCAAACAAACAGTATCCATCTTTCCTCATTTCTTCAAGTAACTCCAGATATGTTTTTTGAGTTAAGTCAGTACGAAGCTGATTCATGATTGGAAAGGCTTCTAACCATTGTTCTTTATTGGTTAATTCTTGTATTGTTTCTATCGAATTCACATTAACACCCCTGAAAGTTTTATTAGAATGTATTTCAACTTCCAACACCGTAATTCCTTCCTTACTGTATTGCTTCGATATTGTTGTAATCGCTTGCAGAGATAATCGATGGGAATCGTGATGTTTAACCGTACTTTTTAACGGCTAAATATGACTAGATCAATAGTTTAACAAGCATGCGGTTCCTCATATGAAACAAGGCAACTCAGTCATCAACACAACATCGATCAACCCATATAGAGGACATGCAACTTTGATGGATTATACAGCGACAAAAGGGGCAATCGTCGGATTCACACGCAGCCTTGCACAGAATGTGGCTAAAAAAGGAATCCGGGTCAATATGGTGGCACCAGGCCCGATTTGGACTCCGCTCATCCCGGCGACGTTCGACGAACAATCCGTTGCCGAGTTCGGTACCGAGGCACCACTTGGCCGCCCTGGGCAGCCGGCAGATCATGCAGGCGCATATGTGCTGCTGGCATCTGATGAAGGTGCTTATATAACGGGACAGTGCATACACATCAATGGCGGGATTACTATGTCCTCATAAACCCAAAACGACCGAAAAGCATGGTGCTTTTCGGTCGTTTTATTCCATTGCTAATTCGAAATTTAATTTCCTATGCCGGGCGAATTCATTAAAACTATTCTCCAACCATCCGGATCTTCAATGGTAACACCGGATTTTTCCCAATATGGATTTTCCGGAGAAACCGGTTCATACCCCATACCTTTCAATCTATTCGTGATATCCTCAATGGTTTTACGTTCAGGAATATAAAAGACAAGCAGATTATCTTGTGATGGGGCAGGACAAGGACTGCCATCTTTATGCTGAGTAAACTCCAGATGATAGCTGGAATCAGGAAGCCCAATCATGATGCCGTCATATCCCTCATGCCCTTCAAAAGAACCGATTTTTTTCAAGCCTAATCCTTCACAATAGAAGTTTACAACCTTTTTTAGTTGATCAGTAGGACGTGCAACCCGGATTTGTGCTACTTTCATTTCATTTGGCCATTTACTTTCCATTGTCCCATCCCTCTCTGAAAATCGAATTATACTATTAGCCTTTATAGCTAACCTGCCCAGTTTCAATTAATTCCTTCAGACCCATAAACATTAAGTTCCAGCCATGTTCAGATCCATCGTGATACTCCCCAAGAGCTTTTTCGATATCGGATTCTATCCAATTTTCTTCATGAGGAACGATGATGTTTTGATAAAATGTCATTTCACAGCCTTGTTGAAGTTCTTTCAGCTCAACTGTAATTGTATCTTCTGATTCACTGAACTGCGGCATTTTAAAAGTGAACACTAATTTATTGGGAGAGTCCATTTCAAGGTACTCCCCTATCGCCCGATAATCTTTTCCATCGCGATGATCAATAATTTCCCAAGTACCTCCCACTTGAGGATCATTTTTTGCCACCTTATTTGTCCCTTCCAATGTAAAAAACCATTGTCTCATCATCTCAGGGTTCAGCCATGCATCAAAAACCCTTTCTGGCACTACATCAAAATTTCTTGTCATCTTTAAAGTGGTTGTTGAGTATTTTTCCATTTACATGCTCCTTACGTCAATTTTATGGGTTTACCTTTTTACATACTTTTCAATTCCTCTTTTGAGACAGCACGCCAACCGTGTGCTTCCAGTTTTTCTATATAAGTTTCCATCTTGATTTCCTCAATTTCCAACGCTAGCGGGTGAAGCGAAACAAAACATTCATTCGAAGCATAATTGATCGAAACCTTTACAACTTCATATCCATTATGAAATCCTGAATCGAATCCTGGATCATCGATTATATCCCCTTTAACAGGACGAATATCAGATTCAAATGTTCTCATCATTGATATACCCTTTTCTTGTTCTTTTACTGATGTAATGAAGATCATTAAATTTATTTTCAATGCAGTCTCCTTTTCTCTAATCTGCGCCGCCACCCTTGTTCCAATTGGGGATTAAGCATCTGTTGGTTCTTTAAGACCTAGGTGGTCACAATTTCCTTTTTCATATTTTGAAAGGAATAAATATCATTTACTACTTTAAATAGTTCCCCGTTTTTGGAGAAAATTGCACTTCCATTCGGTATTGCATATACTTTTCGTTCATTTGATAGGGGGATTAATTCTCCATCTATATTATCCTCGTAATGGACCTCAACGCTAAACCCAACTAACCCCAAGCCCTTGATCACTACCGTTTCTGGATAGTCTTTATCTTTTGTTATTATGCAATCATTACAGAAAGCTAATGAACCCGCACTATATCCAATGATTAAACCTTGTAAGTCTTTGATAATTGGAGCAAGTCCTTTTTCCTCTACTACATGAATTAACCTTTCTGGCTTTCCACCAATAAAGTACAAAATACATGTTCTTTTATAGACCTTTTCATTTCTTTGTCCGAAAGGTCTTCGTTTAATAATTCAACGCTTACATTATCCATTATTGAAAAAGCTTGTTTGATACTTGCCATCCAACTTTCATACCTGGAATTGTCAGTAGCAAAAGGGATTATTAAAATCTTAGCATCGGGTTTAATCATTTTTGAAAGTTCCAGAAACACTTCACCTAATTCATTATTATTGTGATTTCCGCCACCGATAAAACAAATTTCCATATATGTCCCCCATTTATTCACCTGCTATTCTTAAAATATTCTATGTAAAAAGGACAATACCTTTATATGTCACCGCTCTTCAGCTAATCTCCCCCGATAGTGACATAAAAAAAGACGGTTTTACCGTCTAATAGATTGCACTAGTTTTATTAGTAAAAACAAAACTAATATTGCGAAAAGAGAAGATAGAATTTATCCTGGAATATTTATAGTAATTAACAAATTCACACTGCCCGATTAATACTATTTACCAAGTTTTAGGTGTTAAACTAATGATGGGGTTAGTACGAATAAAATATGATTAGGTTCATCACTCTTGTTCAAAAATCGGTGTTTAACATTTGGTGGAATACGTACGACATCTCCTTCATCTAAAAAATATTCGGTTCCTTCCAGTTCAACATATGCTTGACCTTTCATAACCACAGCAATCTCTTCTTTATTGTCATGTGAGTAATGACTCTCAGTAGTAGTAGAATGTGCATTCAAATCCATCATTAAGAGTTCAATATGTGCTTTCATAAAATCTGGTGTTAATACATCATATACAATATGATCACTATTTTCTCGATATACTTTCTTTCGATCTTGCTTTCTGGAAATGAGGGAATCTGTATCAATTTCATTAACAAACAGAGTAAATAGTGGCACGTTTAGTGCTTTTGCAATTAACTCTAGTACACTTAACGACGGATTCCCTTGTCCTCTTTCAATTTGGCTAATAAGTGATGTGCTAATTCCCGCATAATCAGCAAACTCACGAATTGTCATACCATTCTTCTTACGATAGTTTAATACTGTTTGTCCTAAGCGATGATTTTTCATGGCATATGCCCCTTTTAAAATAATGTATGTTTGATGTCTTTTGTGCTGACATTCTAAACATGGAGAAATAATTCTTTTTCCAATAACATAAATATTTTATACTTACATTTGTACATTATAATATATTATTTTTATTATAGTAAACAAACGTCAAGGGGGAACAGTATTGAAGTCACCACTTATTTCTTACACGATCTTATTTTTGGGCGTATTTGCATTGTCTACTTCAGCAATCTTTGTGAAATTAGCAGATGCACCTGCGACAATTACAGCATTTTATCGGATGCTTTTTACAGCAGTAATGCTTTTGCCATTTTTATTAGTAAATAAAAAGAACCGTAAAGAAATACGTTCGTTGTCAAAAAAACAATGGGGACTTGGATTACTCTCAGGTTTATTTCTGGCAGCACATTATTTATTTTGGTTTGAATCATTAAATTACACATCAGTAGCAAGTTCGACTGTCATCGTCACATTACAACCACTTTTTTCGATGGTTGGCGGTTACTTTCTATTCAAAGAGCACTTCAGTAAAGGCGCTATAATGGGCTGTCTCGTAGCGATTGCAGGAAGTATTGTCATTGGATGGCAAGATTTTCAAATTAGTGGCCAGGCATTATTTGGCGATATACTTGCTTTTATTGCAGCAGGTGTTATAACGGCCTACTTCTTCATTGGCCAGCATGTTCGTAAAAGATTATCTCTTATCCCTTATTCAATCATCGGTTATACCAGTAGCGCACTATTTTTAAGTATTTTTGTTTTCAGCCAGCAAACTTCTTTCGTCAATTATTCCAAACAAACATGGTTGTCCTTTATTGGATTAGCGTTTATTGCAACGATATTAGGGCAAACGGTTTTTAATTGGTTGTTGAAATGGCTAAGTACCTCAGTTATTTCAATGAGCATATTAGGAGAGACGATCGGAACTTGTATACTCGCATATTTCATTTTGGATGAGGTCATTTCTTTACAACAAGGTATAGGAATCGCACTCATCTTAATTGGTCTAGCATTATTTTTACTACAGCAAAGAAATAATAAATAAATAATTGGAGTACAAGTGATTTAATTTAAGGACAGTTATTAGAAGCTTGTTCAACTAAAGGAGGCATTAATTGAATCACTCCTACACTTTATCACTTAGACTTATTAACTAAATAAAAGTTGTGTTTTTGCATTTAAAAAATCTCTAAAAGATTAGATTAGAGATTTTTTCGTTTTTTTATAGAACTGACTTTTAAATCAGTTGTCTTAGAAATAAGGTAAAAATCATGCTCTAAGCTCATGTTTTCCTCCTTAAAATAAGTTCCTCGTTAGATCTAATATTAGTATTCCTTATGGAACTATCCTGCCCATTTAGTTCATTAAGAAATTTAACAACACCACTAACATAGCCTTCAAAAAAATTGCCCCTACTCAATACGAGTAAGGGCTATTGATTATGCAGCAAACAATTTAGTGAAAGTTGCCTTAACTGCTTTCTTATCTGCAGATACTCCTCGTGCCTTTTCACATGAACTTGGCTGTTTTTTGTTTGTTTAACTTCGATATTAATCTTGTTTGACTAATTGTATGTTTTTATTTTTCAATTGACGATTTTCAATTGCTGCCCTAACAACACGTTCCCAAGAATCTGCATAAATTTCTTGGTTGAAATTTCTTTCAACCTTTTTTAAAGCAGCTTTCCCCATCTTTATGGTTGCATTCGGATGATTGAACAATGAAATCATCGCGTCTGCTAGCATATCTATATTATTTTTTTGAACTACAACTCCATTTTCTCCATCGTCAATTAATTCATTAGGGCCATATCTTATATCATATCTCACTACAGCTGTAGCATTAGACATGCTCTCTAATACAGAAAGAGAAAACCCTTCCGTTTTGGAAGCAATGAATATACAGTTTTCTTTAAAGGTGTTGTTCAATGATCTGGCCCGAGTGCTGGCAAACATTTCATAAATAAGTTATTATTTATTACAAAACTCGTGTTATTTTGCACATCCAACTTTAAAACCCAGCTACCTTCACATCAGAAGATTAGCTGGGTCTCTTAATTATTTACATCTAATTATTTTTAGGACTATTCGGATCCGCCTAGTAAAAAAGCGACTGCTCATTGTTCAGCAATCGCGCCCTTTAATGTAATAATACATTATATTAATGTAAGGGGTGGCACCAATTTTCCTACACGTTCAAAGTATGGATAAAAGGTGTTAGGATTAATGCCCAGATGACTGTAAAGATGGCAGTCAGAATGTAGGATATACTGGAGATTGTTCCCGCTTTTTCCCCGATTTTAAACGCTTTTGCAGTCCCAAGTGCCTGTGCACCCAAACCATACATCATGCCGATAGACAATGGATGCTTAATGGAAAAGTGCTTCATTATAGCTGGTCCTATGAAGACACCTACAAAGCATGTCAACATACTAAAAAGAACAGTTATGGCAGGAGTCCCTCCAATGGATTCAGACAAACTGACAGCAATTGGAATGGTGACAATTCGAGGAATGATACTGAGCATATAATCCTTTCCCATTGCAAGCAGGTAAGTACATAAAATGCCAGAAACAACAGCAATCAAGGAACCGGCTGCAAGACTACATACAATCACGCGCCAATTTTTCGCCAGAAACGACCAGTTTCGATACAATGGAATGGCTAATGCAACGGTTACAACGTCTAACAATTTATTTAGTGGAAAAGTGCCATTTGCATATTCTTTGTATGGTATATCCATTATCAAAAGGAGAACAATGAGCATAACAGGAGTGAGAATGATTGGTGAAAATAACAATCCTGGTTTTTTCCGATTAATCTTTTTCGCCAAAAAATAAAAAAGGACAGTAATAATTACATAAAAGATCTTGGTAACCATTTCCTTGCTTCACCGTCTTTTCTTTCTAAAATCCTATCGGAGATGACACCTGTTGCTATCATCATAAGTGCTGTGCCACTAACAACAATGAATAAAATACTTAGGCCTTTGATGCCAAATATCCATGAATATTCCATAAATCCAACGACTGCCGGTATGAAAAATAACATCATCTCGGAAATAATAAGCGTAGCCCCCGCTTGCACCCAATTTAATTTAATCAAGCGTAAATGAAGACCGAAGAGTAATAAAATCATCCCGATAATACTTCCTGGAATAGGTACATGAAGAAGAGAGACAATATAGTCACCGATCCAGGTAAATGCAATAATAACCCCAATTTGCAATAAAATTGTTAAGCCCTTTTTCAAGAGCAACACCTCCGAAATAGAACAATATGTAATATAGATCATTCTACTTGGAGATTCACGATTCGCAAAATATATAAAAGACATCAAAACTATTCCATGAAGTTATAGTTAGGTTTCTCCTTCCTGAAGATAAGTAATGAACTCCCGAACTGCATAGGAAAGATACTTATTCTTTTTATAAATCAATGCCAATTCCCAATCAACCTGAGGTGAAGTAATAGAAACAATAGAAACCTGATCCTTAAATCGGTTTGCTACCGACTTAGGAACAACAGATATCCCAAATTGTGCCGCTACCATCTCTCCAACGATATCCCATAAGGAACTTTTGTAGACTACATTAGGTTCAAATCCCGATTGCAAACAGGCCTTCATAACCACATCATGCAGAACATAGTCTTCGGTAAAAAGAATAAAGGCTTCCTCCTTTAATTCGGATAAAAGTACTGATTTTCTTTCCGACAGCCAATGATCCCTGTCAACAATGACAACTAGTTCTTCTTTGAATAAGGGGATGGATCCAAACACTTCAGAGTCAACTGATGATACGGTAATACCCACATCCACTTCCCCTTGTACTACTTTTCGTTCTAATTGTTTCCCGCTAAATTCGACCATTTGCATTTCAATTTGCGGATAACCCTTTCTAAAATCAGCCAACACGTTCGGAAATAACATTACACCCAAAGTCGGCATTAATCCCATTTTAATGGTTCCCTTTTTTACATGAACGACTTCGTTTACAGAAGAATGGATATCTTCCATCATCTGCAAAATTTTCAATGCTTGATCATAAACAATCTTGCCCGCATCTGTCAGCTCCACTTTTCTCTCCGAACGATCTAGCAACGTCACTTGAAGCTCCACTTCCAGGCTTTTTATCATCTTACTAATGGAAGGCTGAGATACATGCAGGCTCTCAGATGCCTTCGTAAAATTCTTTTGTTTGGCTACTTCTACAAAATATTTAAGATGTTGAATATCCATTTTAAAACTCCCCGGTACTATAATTATAATTCCTTCCCGTCATACTTAATGGTTCCATATTTTCATTTCGAACAACCTTCTAATTATTCATTATATTTTATTGTGTTCGATTCTACATAATTGGGAAGATGATTTTTGGACATCCTTTAACAAATTCATTTATTCTTAAAAGTGGTAAATCTCGATATACAATGAAAATTGTATACCTCATTGTTTTTAAAAACCTTCATATTTTTATTGGTGCTCTTTTTATTCTTATTACATAAATGTTCAATTTCCTTTTAAAGAGTTATTCCACAAAATGGCCCAATTGTTGAACAAAGGTCAAACAGCACTCTTCAACTATCCTGCCCCGTTTGTTCAATAAGAAAAGCGATCCTTATTAAAGAATCGCGCCCTTTTATGGAATAATCATTGTAAAAATCCACTTAAAGTTTAGCTGGGACACTTTATTGACAAAAGTCATAGATTTATTTATTTTTATTTTCTAATTCCTCAACTCTCCTTTCCATGTTCTTTATTTTTTTGATTGAGTGAAGGGCGAGCCCTAAAGCTATTCCACCTAAAGTGAATGCTGGAAAAACAAAAAAAGTAAACCATTCCATCTTTTAACACCTCCCTAAAACTACTAAACAATCTGGCCCAATTGTTGAATAAAGGTCAAACAGCACTCTTCAACTATCCTGCCCCAATAGTTGCATAAAGAAAAAGCTGCCTTTTAAAGACAGCTCCGATCCTAAGCTAAAGCACCCTTTAGTTCATTAAGGAAATTACTTAATTAATCGAGATTGTTTTCATTCAGTTATGAAATATTTCAGAACAATTTAGTCAGTTCGGAGATATTCAATAGCATGATAAAAAAAGCGACTATGCACAATACAACTGCAGGCACAGCTTTGCTAAATGGGTCTTTCACCCTTATATGTGCTGCGGCTGCACCTATCATAATAATTCCAATCCAGATACCACTTAATGATGCAACACCCGGATACCAAATACCTATAATCAATCCGATTACACCAACTATTTGCGCTAACCCTGTTACTACCCGGAACTCTTTTTTAAATTTAAGATGCTCAAAAGATTCGACTTGCATTTTAGTCCCTAAAATCTTTCCGAAACCAGTCATTAAAAACACAAAACTTAATAATAATTGAAGTACAATTGATAATGTAATAATTACCACTCCTTATTGTTATGTGAATAATAGCAATTAATCGAGACCGTTCTTTAACAGGATATTCGGTAAATATTTACACAATCCCTTTTTCAAAAGTTTGATCAAAAATGTGCTTCCTGAGTCAGAAGAAAAATCAAAATCATTGTTTAACAGATAGGTGCCGGTAGCCAACCATATTCATTCAATGCAACTCCTGTAGGTAATGTAACTGTTTCCCATAATCCCAACCAACTTTTATCTTTTTCAATCCATAGAAAAGCCAATCTGTCTTCAACCTTGTAATCAAATTGCAAACCAAGTCCCTCATAAAATTCAATTGAACGATTTATATTACTTACTGGTAAATGTGCTTCGTATAAACCTTTTATCATGATATAGCTCCTTTTATTCTTTCTTTTTCTTAATCAACTAATCTGCCCCGATAGTTGCATAAAGAAAGAGCTGCCTTAAAGACAGCTCCGATCTTCAGCTAACGCACCCGTTACTTTAAGTACAATACTTCACAAAGTAATGAATAATACTCATCAAAAAATACTGTAACCATTCCTCTCTCACAGTTGAAGGTTTTATGGCCTTCTTTATAACTACCTCAACAAATTGTTGTTTTCGTTAAACGGATCATATGATTCCTTTTATGTAAGTCACCAACTATTTTCCACAAGTTACCCTTCATTTTTCTTCCACTTACTGGAATTACGGAGACTAGAAAGGAATTTCATCATACAATAAATTAGAAAGTCAATGAGAGGATTTTAGGTGAAAAGAGGTGTCTGAAATTTGAAACTTTTCCTTAATATTGACAAAGCATTTAAAGAAACAAGAGTTACCATCGAAGGTCCTGAGTTGGATGAAAATATACAGGAACTAATTGACTGCATCTATGGAAGGGAGCAACAATTCCTGATTGGAAAAAAGGGAGAAATGCAACATATTCTCAAACCGGATGACATCCACTATTTTCATACCGAAAACGATCATATTATCGCCGTAACAGAAAAAGATTCTTTTATTTTAAAAGAGAAATTATATGAGCTCGAGTCCATGCTCCCTTCTAAAAAATTTATCCGTCTGTCTAAATCGGTTATCGCCAATTTGAATCAATTGAGCCGTTTTGAAGCATTATTCAATGGTACACTCTGCGTTTACTTCAAATCAGGAAAGAAAGAATATGTGTCTCGTACCTATGTCCCTGCGATTAAAGAAGCTCTAAAATTGAACAGGAGGAAAGTAGAATGAAAACATTTATAATCCGCAGTTTTATCGGTATTTTCTTCGGATGCTTTATTGCGGTTTTAGTCACCAATTTATATATCCTTTTCGGTGGCTTCGAAATGATAGATGGACCATTATTTTTGAAAAACTCCATCGGCTCCGCTCTTTGTGGCTGGTTTTTTACAGTCAGTCCCTTATACTTTGAAAACAGGAATTTGAAACTATCCCAGCAGACGATTCTCCATTTTTTAACCATCATAATCCTATACCTCATCTTGGCACTCACGATTGGCTGGATTCCATTTAATATTACCAACATTTTGTTAACACTCTTAATTTCCATTGTCGTCTATACGATCTTTTGGGTTGCATTTTATCTTTACTTCAAAAATCAAGCACGGAAATTAAATGATGATTTAAAGAAACTATGAGAATTGATGTTTATGAGGTACTGGGCTTTGGGCTAGCAAGGATATCCCAATTTAAAATAAAAAAATCTTCCGCCTTGGAAGATTTTTTGTTTGATTTTCCATACAGAAATATTGTGGTTATTAAAGTAAACTGCCCCTTTAGTTCATTAAGGGGTAGAGTCAGGAAAATGCGGATTTACAACGTTAAGGAAGTTTCAATATTAAAAAACCTAATTTCTCAGCATTAAATGAGAAATTAGGTTTTTTCATTAATAGAAAAAGACTTATAAGTATTTATCACTAATCACTTTCATATGGTGTAACTCGTGCCCGACAATGCCATATGCAAAAGTACCTATCGAAACTGGGCTGTTCATTACAGTTCCATAACGATCCCACGCTGCATCATCAATGGTTGAAATAAGACTTAACGTGTTGGAGCGTACCATGTCTAAACCAGCTAGTAGCTGCTCCCAGGATAATTTGTTGAAGTTTGCCGCAGAAACGTATTGATCCTGATCCATTGCTGGGAGTGGTGCACTTTCATTTCGTGCAATGGCAAGCATTCGATACGACATCACACGTTCCACGTCGGCCAAATGCCCAATCACTTCTTTTAAAGTCCATTTCCCTGGTGCGTACGCCTTCCTTGCTGACTCCTCTGATATGCTGCTCAAGAAGGTAATGGTCTTAGTTCGTTGCTTACTAAGTATTTCTTCAATATCTCCATCTGGCACAAGACTAACATACCTATCATACTCTGGATTTTCAATAGATAATGGGCGTGGACGCACAAGAATCCTCCTCATCGGAATAGTTAATTATGGTTCTAGGCTAATATTCGACTGTCAAGAAGATATTTCCTTTATTTGATATTTAATTTCATTACCGCAAAATAATTGCAAATTAAACAACTTTATTATCTCTGTACAACTGATTTATGCAGTTAACATAATACAGATAATAATGGATTAATTCACTTTTTATTCCACTAATCTGCCCCGTTAGTTGCATAAAGAAAAAGCTGCCTTATAGACAGCTCCGATCATCAGCTAAAGCACCTGTTAGTTTAACAAGGTTTAAATTATCCCTGACGTAATATCTTTCTTTTGAAACATTCTCGGTTGATGTTTTTCAAAACCTTTTATCAGCCACCGATAATGGCAGCTGATAAATTTTAATATTTAGATATCATATTGACTTTTAAATTCAAAAATCTCATCAACCGCATTGTGATATCCACCCGATTTTTGAAAGGATTCCCTTATACTTGAAACAGCTTTATGGAAAGATGGGTCGTTTAACACATGATCTGCGGCCTCACGCAGTTGATTTGCATTCAAGCTTTGCATTTGTAATTTAATACCTGCTCCGATATTGGCAACTTGTTGAGCAATAATTGGCTGATCCGCGCTTTGTGGGATTACAATTAGCGGAACCCCGTAGTAGAGTCCCTCATTGGTACTATTCATACCACCATGTGTGATAAATAATTTAGTGTATTTTAGCACTTCCGTTTGTGGAACATATTTTTTCACAATGAAGTTTTGGGGGATCTCTCCTAAATCAATTAGTGGGGTTTGTTGACCGATCGACATTACAACCGTGTGATTGATATTTCCAAATGCTTCAAAACAAAGCTTATAAAAATCAACAGCACGGTTAAAAACTGTCCCGAGTGAAATGTAAATGGGACTTTTTCCTTTGATAGCAGCAAGGTCAAAGTTATCCTGTTTTAATCGTGAAGAGATGGATGGACCTACAAATTTGTATGTTTTGTCGAATGCTTCTCCAAAAGGTTGAAACTCCCTAGTTATATAAACGATTGTAAGTGGTGCAGGATTACAAAAAACTTCGTAAGGAGAATGGATCTCCACATCATATTTCCCCTTCACCATTCCCTTCAGGCTTTGAAATTCATCGTATATACGTTTAACTATTTCTGTAGGGATTTCTTTAGAAAGCTGTTCCAACATTTTATCGAATGATGCTTTTGTCTGCGCAAAAGAAGTACAAGAATTGATTGCAGGAAGCTTAAGGATTTTGGCAAGTAAATGTCCACAACCAAACATAGAATCGTGGATGATGTAATCAAAATGCCCTCCTTTGATCTGTTCAAGAACGCTAGGTATGACGATATCTACCGTACGTAAAAGACCGTTGATTCTTTCGAGTAAATAATTTCTTCCACCTGAGATAAAAGCTTTTATAAATTTTTCACCGTCAAATGTTCGTACAGTAGCTCCCGTCTTCTCAATACGCTCTCGAAAAGCTTCTATCGTAAAGTACACTACCTCTTCTCCACACGAAATAAGCTCTTGCACAACTCCAAGAGTTGGATTGATATGTCCTTCTGATCCACCATTAATAAATAAAACACGTGACATTTTATCACTCCTTAGGTAATTCTGTAAGAGTATGGTCACTGTCCCATACCCTTCCCAACTCAAATAATTTAAATTTATCATAGTACAATACTTGAAAACCTCAAACTCCTAATCACCCTTGTAATCTAAAATTAATATCGTTTAGGTACCATTCTTCTTCAAATAAAGGGCCAGATTGTTCTTTTTCTTTTTTACTTATGTACAGATGATAGTCTTTTTAGGTATGAATTGCTTGAGCAGATGAAATGATTAAATCTTTCAAAACTTAAAATCTTCGCTTCAAAAACTACAAATTCAACCTTAGCCTAATCAAAAAAAAAGACCGAAATTAAACGGTCTTTGTTTGTAAGGTATTGTTTTGAAGATGGTGCACGCACCGTTTCTGCTTCTTTACAATCGCTTATTTTTCTTCCTCTGTGGTGTGTTTTTATTTATTTGGTTATCTCAATCCTGTGCACCTAGTCCAAGCCTTTTGAGCAGATTCGCTAACTGTATTTTTTCCTCATTACTTATAAAAGACAAATTTTTAGATATGACTTCAACGTGTTGGGGAAAGATTTCTTTAAATAAACTTTGTCCTTTGTCAGTTAGAACTACGTTTGAAGCTCGGCGGTCTGTTGGACTTGGCTCCCTTTTAACGAATTCTTTTTTTTCAAGTTTATCCACAACGTAAGTGATGCTCCCACTTGGAATAGACAATTTTTCACTAATTTTTTGAATGGAGTGGGGTCCCTTATTATAAAGAAGTTCCAGAATCATAAAATTCTCTGAACTAATCCCGTGTCTTTCAATATCTTTAACGACATGACCAAAAATAGTTTTACTTGCCTTAAGCCAGATACGGAAAAGACGTAAATCAATCTGGCTTTGTTGATCTCCTTGATACATTCACCGAACCTCCTATTACAACTAACTTTTGAAATTACAATTGGTTATTTTGGTTTTCTGTATAAAGGATAATCAACTTCAGTCGGAACTTCAATTAGGAAGATTCTAAAGTCTTTATCTAATGCTTGAATTGTTACGTCTCCGCCCTGTCCTGATTGAACGATGGCAAAATCTTTTTCTGCTACACGAGTGGGTTCATTCGTGTCTAATGAAAATGCTCCATCGCCCCTGATGGCTAAACCAGCTAATATACGATCCGATGAAATGCCATGAGTATATACTGTTCCCTTTGGAATGATTACATCCCACATCGAAGCATCTGTCACGATTTTCATTGACGAATCATTTCCTAGTAATGTTTTTATTTTCACACCATCTTTATCCGTTATAGAAAAATCATTGGAGTCGTATTGTGAATAAGACGGTGTACGTTTTACAGCCTGACTTAAATGCGGTTCAAACCAGATTTGAAAGATTTCCGATGGTTCTTTTAATGCTTCTGCATGATACACACCGGAGCCTGTTTGCATGAGCTGGGTTCCCCCTTCTTCTACAACACTTTCCGTACCAAGTGTATCCCGATGATAAGCTTTACCCTTTATCACATAGGTGATGATTTCAAAACCTTGATGTGGGTGCAGCCCAATTTCTGCATGTTCTTGAGAATGCCCCCAAGCCCAGTAAAATAATGGTCCTAGTCGATTTATTAGAGACCCTTCTCCAGAAAAGCCAATCGGTTTTTGCTCTTTTATTTTTCCGTCATCAAACTGCCCGTGTGCTTGATCTTCTGGTTTAATAATTTTAATTTCCATTTTTAACCCTCCTATAGGTCAATTGGCTATTTATCCAAGCAAAGCTCCGAAATTTATAAGTAGAACCACTAATCCAAGAATGAATAAAATGATCGGCATCATCATTTGTTTTACAGTATCTTTCATTTTAATATGAGTAAAAACGGCACCAATCATCGTTATTACAATGAATAATCCTCCCCATGCAGCTAAACTCTCATTCCAAATACCTGCGATAACCAATACCGCTGAAACGACTTCTGCCATACCTGTAAACACTCTAAACCATCCTGGATACCCATAATGCTTAAACCCTTCCACCATTTGCTTTGATCCGAACTTCATAAATCCAAACATTAGGAATCCCAATCCTAATATAACTTGAAGAATAATTGACAATACACTCATTATTTCTCTCCCCTTTTCCATTTATTTCACTATTTTTTATCCTATAATTATTTATCCTAACATTATGATAAATATAGCCTAACATTAGGATATGTTTCATGTCAACAAAAATACCAATTTAGTTATTCAGTTGTTGTTTTACTATTCATGATTATTTTCATTAAACTAACCTGCCCCTTTTACTCCACAAAAAAAAGGCTGCCGCAGCAACCCCTGTTATTGAAGTAATGGACCTGTTAATATAACCCCCGCTTAAATTAACCTTTCATTATCTAACAATTCCTCCTCATCACTTAACATATTGATAAAATTCATTAAAGACGCAGGTGCATACTTATCTTTTCGATAAATGAATACTGTTTTGACTTTTCCGTTTAGATTCGGAATTGAATGTTGTCTAAGGCCGTCTTGTTCATGCTTTGCAATAACACTTTGTGGAAGCATACTTATACCTAGACCAGCTGCGACACAGCCGATGATCCCATCTATAGTGCCAAATTCCATTATCTTATTTGGTATCATCTTCTCTTGTTTTAACCATAGTTCAAACTTTTCCCGATAAGCACATCCTGCATGAAAGACAAGCAGCGTCCTTGTTTGAATATCTTCGATAGAAGATATAGGAGGATGAACTGTATCTGTAATGAGAATTAGTTCCTCTTCGAATACTTCTTTCTGAATGAGATCGGGGTGATTAATGGGTCCAGCCACAAAAGCTCCGTCCAATTCATTCTGAAGGACTGCTTGAATATTTTGTTCAGTGGAGCCTGTTTTTAAAGTTAAATCGACCTCCGAAAAATCTTTATGATACTTTGAAAACAAGACTGGTAAGCGAACTGCTGCGGTTGTTTCCATTGAACCAATATTTAACGGACCTCTAGGTGTTTGATCATCATTCATCATATTTTTGGTTTCTTCTATGAGGTCGAATATTTTTTCTGTATATGTTAGCAACATGCTTCCTTTGTCAGTTAATGCAGTGCCGCGATTATGTCTATAAAAAAGAGTTGTTTGAAGATCCGATTCCAACTGCTGTATTTTCATCGTGATATTTGACTGTGCATATTGAAGTTCCCTTGCTGCTTGAGAAATGCTCCCCATCTTAGCAACACTCTGGAAAATTTTTAATGAATGCAAATCCAAAATAATCTCTCCTTAGTTGATTTATCCTTTAGCCATCATTATGAGTGATACCAAATATAAATTTTAAGTATTATACCATATAGCAAAGAAAAGATATGCTTATAATATCCTACATTTCAATTGGACACTCTAAAACCATTATTTCTTTTGAGGGGAGATACACAAAATGCCATTATTACGTTTTGATTTGGTAGAAGGAAGAAACGAAGAAACGTTAAAAAAATTATTGGATTCGGCTCACCATGCGATGGTGGAAGCTTTCCAAGTGCCTGAAAGTGATCGTTATCAAATAGTTCATCAGCACCCGCCGCATGAGCTAATAATCGAGGATACCGGACTGGGGTTTAAAAGAAGCAGAGACCTAGTGATCATTAGTATTGTAAGTAAAAAAAGAACTGAAAAACAGAAAGAAACCTTATACTCACTTCTTGCTCATAAACTTGAATCGGACTGTGGGATTTCTCCACAGGACTTGATGGTTTCTATAACAGAAAACAGCGATGCTGACTGGAGTTTTGGACGAGGGGAAGCACAGTTTCTAACAGGTTCATTATAGCTATAAAGGTATGCTTAACGTATACAATTTCATTGGAGGAGAATCTTTGAAAAATCAATCTTATCTTTTTTTAATAGGGGGAATATTTTCTTTAATCATTGCTATGGGGATTGGAAGATTTGCATATACTCCCATCCTTCCCCTTATGCAAAAAGAACTTTCTTTATCAAATACAGTTGCTGGTTATATAGCATCCAGTAATTACGCAGGATATTTGCTTGGAGCAATTTTAGCAGGTGCCATTCCTTTTAAGAAGTATAGAACCATTTTGTTAAGAATAAGTCTAATCATCAGTATCTTAACCACTGCCCTAATGGGTCTCTCATACTCTCATTTACTTTGGAATGGACTTCGCTTTCTATCAGGGTTTGCCAGTGCGTTTGTGTTGGTCTTAGCCTCCGGTATCGTGTTAGATAAACTTGCAACTATAAGAAAAACCAGTTGGTCGGGGATTTTTTATGGGGGAGTAGGTTTGGGAATCTTTTTATCCAGTCTAATGATTCCGAGTTTAAACCATTTATTTCGGTGGGAAGGAACATGGATAGGATTAGCTGTTGTGAGTGGAATTCTTGCGATCTTTGTATGGATCTGGCTCGATGAAACCCCTACCGTTGTCGAGAAGAAAAATAAACAAGCTATGATTGTAAAAGTGCCTCCCGCTAAATGGCTTATATGGTTGATTATTGCGTATGGTTTAGAAGGATTGGGTTACATTGTTACAGGAACGTTTATCGTATCCATCGCTGAAAAGACCACATACTTTCATAATGGTGCTACCTTAGTTTGGATGATGGTGGGATTGGCTGCGATTCCATCGTGTCTCATCTGGTCTTTACTAGCTAAAAAATGGGGATTCATTAAATCTTTAGTGCTTGCAATGGCTCTGCAATCCTTTGGTATTGCGATGCCAGCCTTTTGGATGTCAAAAACTAGTTTTGTCATAAGTGCTTTATTATTTGGAGCCACGTTTATGGGTATCACCACCCTGGCTACAACATTGGGACGGGAAATGAATCCATCTGATAGCAGTCGGACGATTGGCATTTTGACCGCTATTTATGCTATTGGACAGTTGATAGGACCAACTCTTGCTGGGGTTTTATCATCACTCACACATGATTTTAATGCTACTTTTATTGGCGCAGCAAGTGTTGTCTTCTTTGGGGCAATTTTGCTTTCAAGTGGGATTCATTTCGAGATCAACCCTAACGTTCATCCATCCAATATAAAAAAAACAGAAGAGAATTAATTAGGATTAATATACAAAATTGGGGGAGTCATTGATGTTAAATAATGAAATGATGAAGCATTTGAAGATTAAGAATCCTATTATACAAGCTCCTATGGCTGGCGGGATCACCACTTCGGATTTAGTAGCCGAGGTATCCAATGCTGGAGGACTTGGAATGATCGGAGCAGGCTATCAGACACCAATACAAACGAGAGAGCAGATTAGAGAAATCAAGCAGTTAACTTCAAATCCTTTCGGCATCAATCTATTCGTGCCAAACGAATTTAACGTAACGCCTGACGCAGTCCAATCAGCTAACCAGCTTTTACACACCATTCGTAAGCAATTAAATTTAGAACAAACAGACAGCTTTGACATTCCTGAGTATAAAAAAATTTATGAAAGCTTCATTGAACAAGTTAAGGTTGTCATTGAAGAGAATGTATCTATTTGTTCCTTTACATTTGGTATTCCTCCTAAGGAAGTGATGGATGAATTAAAACAGCATAACATCACTCTTATAGGAACAGCTACAACGGTAAGGGAAGCCGTTGAAAATGAAAAAGCGGGAATGGATATGATTGTTATGCAAGGCAGTGAAGCTGGCGGGCACCGCGGGAACTTTATTGATGGTCATCAGGAGAGCCTAGTAGGTTTAATGTCACTTATTCCGCAGGCTGTTGACAATGTAAGCATACCTGTTATTGCTGCAGGAGGAATTATGGATGGAAGAGGATTAATGGCTTCACTCTTCTTAGGAGCACAAGGTGTACAAATGGGTACAGCTTTCTTGACTTGTATAGAAAGTGGGGCACATAAGGTACATAAAGAAGCCATTTTGAATGTTGATGAAGACCAGACAACCTTTACTCGTGCCTTTTCTGGTAAATGGGCAAGAGGTATTAAAAACAAATTCATTGCAGATATGCTGGAGCATGAATTGCTTGTACCCGATTTTCCTGTTCAAAACCTATTAACTCAAGTAATTAGAAAAACGTCCAGTGGACAAAATAATCAAGATTTCATGTCCCTCTGGTCTGGACAAAGTCCAAGATTAGCCAAGAGTCAAACCGTTGAAAGATTAATGAAAGATATTATGTCTGAAGCTAAAATAAATTTACAGATGTTGAGGCAGCAGCTCACTGCTCTTTAATAAATCTAAAATTGCCATTCATACAATAAGGTCACCAGATATTCCTGGTGACCATTTTTTGCATCGTTTCTCTATAATAGTAGCAAGTGTTTACTGCCTAAATAGTTTCATAAAGATAAGGCTGCCTTAAAGACAGCTCCGATCTTAAGCTAACGCACCCGTTAGCTCATTAAGAGGTACCTCCAACATTTTATCCTATGAACAGAGATGGAGTGGAAACTATTGTGTCATTTTCCTAATTTGAGCATAATGTGATATTACCCATTTATTTAATTTCCTCCTTAAAAACAATTAAGGAGATGTTTCTAGATGTCACGTTGTGAATCAAGTTGTGATGACGGTTTTGGATTTGGTGGAGGTTTCGCCTTTATAGTCGTATTGTTTATACTCCTAATCATTGTTGGAGCTAGCTTTGTCGGTGGATACGGCGGCGGTGGCTATGGTTACGGGGGCGGTTACGGAGGCTGCTGCTAAATAGTATGAAAAATGCCGACCTTTATTGGTCGGTGCTTCAAATTTGATTCCTATTTCTGAGGAATGATAGTTATTTTGAACACTCTAATTATGGTCCAGACGACAAAACGCGAAAAACTATGATAATACATTTTAGAAAAATAAAGCCCCGAATTTCCTACGCTTAGACTCCTCAAGGATCTCATATCTTAATGAACTATCGCACCCGTTAGTTTAAGTGAGGAACATCACAAACAGAATATTAATTCACCTTAATAATATTTTTATTTTATTAGGCTATGTTAAAGATTTTGGTTGAATGAAAAAACGCAAAAGATTTGGTTAATTTTAAATTTTAATGGTGGTAGTAAATATTCAATTAGCTTTTTTAAAAATTTGAAAACGTATCTTAGCAAAGCAGTATTCGTTTCTGTGATAAGAAAAAAGTGTAACAACTTGTTTATATTTCAAGTTATCAAATCATACTAAATTAATCCTTTTTTGAACTCAATCTTTCTAACTTTTCTTTATTAATGATAAAATATTTTCTTCCTTTTTTTTCTAATAATCCGTCTTCCTGGAATTGGTTAAGTGTGTATAATAAATGTCGATAGCTTACCCCCACGTATTCTGCTGTTTCGGTATGCTTCTCTTGAAAGCATCCATCGTTTTCTATTTGAAGAATATATTTGGCCAATCGATTTTTGAATTCATAATCCTGCATAGCTGTGTAATGATCCGTTCTTTTAAGTAATTTATCACCTAAATATTTTGATAAATTATGGAGGAAACGATTGTCATTTAACAGATGCTCTTTCGATGAAGCCAATGGAACCGCTAAGCAAGTGCAGTCATTTATTGCCACAACATCTTTTAAATTCTTTTCCACCTCAATCAAGGATAATTCACCAATAAAATCATCTTTCTTTAGAAACTGAATCAGCGCACGTTTTCCATTTTCGTGTACTATATATATTTTTGCCCGCCCATCCAATAATAAAAATAAGTACTGAATATCTTCATCAAAGCGCACTATATATTCATTAGAAGAAAACTTACAAATAAAAGCCTGATGTAAAACTGCTTTCGGAAAAGTTTCTTGAATATCATTATATATATCCACAAAATTTTCAGCGTAATCCTTCAAATTGATTTTTTCCATTTTATCACCTCAATATGAGATATCTCCTATTATTATATTGTTCCTTTCGATATATTACTACCAAGAGGTGGATTGGAATGAACAAATACAAACATATTATTTTTGACTTAGATGATACGATACTTGATTTTCAAGATTCAGAAGAAAAGGCTTTAAAACAAATTATTACGCTGTACGAGTTGCCCGATAACAAACAAACAATTGCATGTTATAAGCGCATTAATGATGGATTATGGCATCAATTAGAGGAAGGCTTGATTTCTCGTGAAGAAGTGCTGACAACGCGTTTTTCACTTTTTTTGAAGGAATTTCATATAGATGAAAACGGAGCAAAAGTTGAAGCTATGTACCGTGAACATTTAAACCAAGGACATAAGACCGTTACCCATGCACATGAATTATTAAATGCTTTAAGTAAGCAAGATTATAAATTATATGTTGGAACAAACGGTGTAGGAAAGACTCAAAGAAAAAGATTAGGAGGTGCCAAGCTACAAGGATATTTTGAGCAACTTTTTATCTCCGAAGAAATTGGTTATGAAAAACCGAATCCCCATTTCTTTTACTATATTTTTGATGCCCTGCATACAAGCCGTAAAGAAGAATTTTTAATGATAGGTGATCGTTTAACATCGGATATTCAAGGAGCTATCAATGTCGGAATTGATTGTGTATGGTTTAACCCTAAGAGAAGCATGCCTAAATCATGTTCACCTAAGAGCACATATACGATACCAAATTTAATGCAAATAATGGACTTATTAGAGGAATAATCATGAAAAAAGTAATTCAATCGATTCTATTCTATATAGTAAGTGCTATCGGCATTAGTCTTACATTAAAAGCTGATGTTGGTGTCAGCAGTTTTAATGCGATGAATTTATCCATATCTGAATGGACTTCCATTAAAGTTGGCACAATTACAATCATTGCAAATCTCATTTTTCTAATCGGATATATCTTACTATGTGAAAAAAAGGATTTTAGAAAATTTACTTTGATGTTCATTTCCATCTTGTTCTTTGGAATGGTCATTAATTTTTTCCTCTATACTATTTTCGGTGCGATTCACATAGAGAATTATTTATTAAGAATCGGACTATTTATTTTCGGTGCGATACTAGCCGGTGGAACAACAGGCATTATTTTATCATTAGATATTATTCCTTTTCCTATTGAAAGTTTATGTTTACGAATAGCTGATTTAACAAAACGCCCTTTCTCTCAATACAGATATTGTGTCGATGTATTCTCCATTATTCTATCAATAACAATATCACTACTATACAATTTACCAATCAATATTCGTGAAGGAACGATTATCAGCTTCTTCTTATTGTCCGGCATTATTTCATATACACGATTGAAATTTAAAAACTATCAACAGAAACCCCAAACTCAATAAATAGCATAACTAAAAAATAACCTCTTACGGTTGAGAATCCAAAGAGGTTATTTTTATCAAACTTTAATATAAATTATCGAACTTTATTCTAAATGATCAATCTTTTTTGTAACACTACAGTTAAACTAACCTGCCCCTTTAGTTCACTAAGAAAATGGAGCTGTTTCCAGCCCCATATAGAAGTAAAGCACCTGTTAGCTTAATAACTTAAAAGAATATACCAGGCTTTTATTTACCTACATATTTAATCTTAATCCCATTCACCTTTTTATCCATTTCGGAAGTTTCAGAAGATTTATCATAGATAACTTTTAGGTTCTTTTCATTAAGCCATTCAATCGAAAAATCTTTATCTGACCTAAATGTATTTCCTGATTCATTTTGGAAATCATCATCTTTATTTAAAATCGATAATTGGGGTGAATATCCCGTTGTCGCACCACAACTTCTTTCGAAAGTGTAAACCACATTCTCACCACTGGGAGAAGGGGTTTTTTGTTTAATATCGTTTCCACACATATCCTCAAATAAGAAATCCAATAGATGTTTACCAGCCATAAATAAAAATAATATTATGAATAGCGTCATTAAAATAGTTTTAAATCTTTTTGTCATTATAACCACCCAGAATTCAAGTAATAGAAATTAGTTTTTACAAATGCACTGTTTTTCTTATGTTCTTCTTCAACTATTCTGCCCCTTTAGTTCAATAAGAAAAAGCTGCCTTAAAGACAGCTCCGATCTTCAGCTAAAGCACCCGTTAGTTCTATTAGCTCTTAAAGTCCACCTTGTTCTAAACCGTCAATTTTTACCCCTCTACTCCAATCACGAGTTATTTTTAATTCGTTATTTGTAGTTGATATGGTTAGCTCTCCTTCTTTCTCATAATTTTCAGATGAATTCTCGTCATAAACCTTAAATATCGTTGTGTATGTGTAATCTATTGTCCCATCATCATTTTTACTTTGTTCTTCAAGATTCACATCTTGTACTTTAATACTTTTATTAATTTCTTTGGATATCATTGTTGGTAATGAATAATAACGGTTCGCAATTTGAGCTTTATATTCATCTTCTGATAAATAACCTTTAACATTGTCTGCGATTTCATCAAAAGTTGGAGGATTGGATGGGTCTTTAACTGTATATCGTTCTGTATAATAACCTTTAAATAATTTTTCTGCCTCTTCTATATTGACCACTTTTTCCTCTTTAACAGGTTTCCCCTCTGTTTCCACACCGTTTTCTTTGACCACATCCTTGTTACAAGCAACTACACCAATAAACAATACAAACAAAAACAATAAACTAAGAATTTTCTTTATGTTATCCACCTCATTTTCTTCAAATGAACCTACACTCTACATATTCTATTCAAATTATGAATTACCCTTGTTCAACTAATCTGCCCCGTTAGTTCCATAAAGAAAAAGCTGCCTTAAAGACAGCTCCGATCTTCAGCTAACGCACCCGTTAGTTCTATAGGACTTATCTCAGAGTTGGCACAAACTGTGATGATGGAAATTCTGTGGAATAGCATCAATTAAAAGAATAATCAAAGTAATATCTTGCATTTTATTCTGCTTTTATAAAAAAACGTTGTCATAAACGTTGCCTCCATTTTTTTATGCTTATCAAAACCCAAAGAAGAGGCAAGTATAAAGCAAGGAAGCACACGCTGTATGGATTGATTATTTTATTTAATATATATAAAGAATCGACTTCGAAAAAAAACATATTGATAAGTACTATGATTATGGACATTACCCATAAAGGATACTTTTGCTGGACATTGAATAAGCGTTTGACACCCCTGCTGGCAGCCCACAAAGGAATGACCATATTGCTTATGATAACAATGGCCCACCAAGAAATAGTTATGTATTCGAAACGTTGAAGAAAGGGGAGTTCAATGACACTAGACAATGTGAGTGTTGGCCATATGGTAAGGGCCAACTGTTTCTGTGAATAAAAGACTGTTGAAATAAAATAAAGTAATAGTAGCAATAACGTAGTTGTCAAAGCTCCTCCGTGAGCATACTTTTTTGATGTTTCAGCATTCTTGATGAATGGATAAAACATCAGGATCATTTCAAAACCAAGCATTGATAATGAAACGCTTCTAGTTCCTTTCATTATTTCGACTAAAGTATGATCGAAAACAGGAAGGAAATTGGAGAAATCAGAGTATTTAAATCCATATAATGGTACAAATAAAAGCCAGTATGAAACGATTACAGTTAAAAAGGCGATCCCTGTAACAGTTCGGAACCCTCCCGTATTTATATAATAAATCAGGATCAGGAAAGCCAAAGCAAACGCCCAAGAAGGTACCTCATCAAACATCCAAACATGAATAACATTTATATAACCGATAATGATCGTCATTCCAAGGACAAAAAAATAAATAATGAATAAGAGACTGAAGAAATTCCCTATCCATTTACCCAATGCATAATTATTAGCAGAAATGATATCACCAGGAACAATGCTAAAAATCTTATATATAAGCCAAATTAATATATGAACAATCAGGCTGGCTAGGAGTATGGAAATCCAGCCATCCGTTCCCGTCGCCTTAGCTAAATCTCTTTGAAAATTTAATACGCCTAATCCTATTTGCATAGAATGCACTAAAAAAAACACATAAAATGGCGATACCTTATACTTTTCATTAACACCAGCTTGGTTCATACAGGACCCTCATTTGTATCACTCATTTTTCCTCATTTTTATAATCTGGCTTTTATAAGTGAATTTTATTCAAAATGATACAAACTATAAGTACACAGTACGAATAAACTACGCTTATGGAACTAACCTGCCCCGTTAGTTGCATAAAGGAAGAGCTGCCTTAAAGATAGCCCCAATCTTGAGCTAACGCACCAAGTTTAAAACTATTTAAAACTAATCACCTATGACAAATATATGTTTTTTACGTTGTAACGCTTCTATGCAAAAAAATTTTAATTCTTTAGCAAAACGTCTAACTTTTTGTTCTTTGTCCTCTCCTTTGTATTTATTAATTACGCTATCACATATACCTATTAATTCATTAATCTCTTCTCCATACAATATTGTTTCACCATAAATATTAAGATTTAGAAGTAAACCAAACTCATTATTAGAGTCCTTTTCCCTGCTTAAAAGATATGAGTGTATTCCCTCTTCAAACTCTACCTATGTTTCTTCCTTATACGCTTCTTTATAGGTGTTAGCTAAAATGAAATTGATTCCACACATTTACTTCACCCTTCCCTGCCCATTTTCTAACTATTTGTAGGTTTATAAAAAAGATTGATCATTTAAAACAAAGTTCGATTATTTAAAATAAAGATTGATCATTTATAATAAAGTTTGATTAAAAATAACACTTGCATTTGATAAGGGGTTATTTTAATCATTCGAAATCTAAAATAATCAAATTTTATTTTAGAGTTATAATAAAATATCTTTATTGACCAATTGGTACAAAAAGTGTATTCTACTAATGTTATCTTTAAAATGAGAGGAGAATAAGATTGAATAATCGTGGCAGACCCAGAGAGTTTAATTATTCCTCAATTATAGATGTTGCAATGAAAACATTCTGGATAAGAGGATATGAGGGGTGTTCTACGCAAGATTTATGCAATGATACAGGACTTGGAAAAGGAAGTTTATACAATACTTTCGGCAGTAAACATGAACTGTATAAACAAGTATTAGAACGTTACCATGAAATTGGTATTAGGGAACAAAAGAAACTGTTAGATATTCCAATTCCAGTTAAAGAACGATTAAGTAATTTTTTTGAATGGGCATTGAAAGAAGACTTTGAGAATATTGATCAAAAAGGATGTTTATTGATTAATGCCAGTGTAGAACGTGCTAAAAACGATATAATGGTACAAGAAATTTTCTCAAAGCATGTTGAGTTTCTTAAACAAGCTATTGAAACAGTGATGGAGGAAGGATTGCAAACAGGTGAAATTTCAAAAAATCAATCAGCTGAAGAATTAGCAAGTCTGCTTTTAAGCAGTTATTACGGATTCCGTGTTCTTAATGTATCGATGCAAAATCGAATGTTAGCTGAACAGGTTATCAAAGGAACATTGGAGTCTATTTTTGGCGCTTAGTGCGCTCTTTTTTAGCACTATTTTTGTACCGAACATTACAAAAATATTTTAGGAGTGGTTTTTTGTGCCATCGATTATTTATTTACTAGCTTTAGCAATCTTTTGTATGACTACATCAGAATTTATGGTTGCAGGTATGATGAACGAACTTGCTCTTGCATTCCAGGTTTCTGTATCATCTATTGGTTATTTAATAACAGCTTATGCAGGAGCAATGGTGGTAGGAGGCCCCATTTTAACTGCAATTCTCTTACGAATGCGTAGCAAACAAGCACTATTGTTTTTAATGTTTATATTTTTAATCGGTCAATCGCTAGGAGCTATTGCATGGAACTATGATATTATGATGATTTCACGTATTATAACTGGTATTGCTTCAGCTTCAGCTTTTGGAGTTGCGATTTCCTTTTCTACAACATTGGTTCACTCTGATTCAATGGGAAAAGCTGCATCAATTGTACTTGCAGGTTTAATGGTTGCAACTGTATTAGGTTTACCTATAACAACCATTATTTCGCAATATTTTGGTTGGCGTATTAGTTTTTGGGCTGTTTCTGTTCTTGTGCTAGTATCAGGGATTATGATTCAGTGGTTGCTACCATCATTATCAAACAAAGAGCAACTGAACTGGAAAGACGAACTTATGCATTTTAAAAACAGACATCTTTGGGCAGCGTACACAACAAGTATGTTTATTATTGGTGGTACGTTTGCAGCATTTAGTTATTTCACTCCTATCTTTACAAATGTCACAGGCTTTACAAGTGCAAGTATTCCATATTTACTTGCTCTCTATGGTAGCGCGACGGTAGTTGGGAATATAGTGATTGGCAAGTTTGCTGATAAATATACAACGAAAATACTGATGAGCGGATTGATTATATTAATAGTAGCATTGTCTTTATTTGCTTTAGGTGCAGAGAATAAATACATTGCGGTTATTTCGATGATTTTTATTGGTTTAACTGGTGTAGCATTGAATCCTGCAATGGTTGCGAGAGTAATGAAAACAGCTAGTAATGGAACAATGATAAATACCGTTCATAGTTCTTTTATTACTCTGGGTGTTGTTATTGGTTCGTCACTGGGTGGTCTTGGAATCAGTAAAGGATATGGATTTGTATCTCCGTTATGGATTGGATCTTGTTTAGCTATCCTTGGGGCAATTTCGTTATTACCATATTTTTACTACAGAAAGACGAATTAAGTGGTTTAATGTTTCTTTATACCTTTTCGCAATTTACTTTTTGATTATGCATTGATAATGATAGTTTTTTGCTAGGTATCTAGTCGACAATCCGATAGCTATATTATTCTTATAAAAAAAGTAGTTTTTTTGTTAGCTTATATTACAAAAAAGATGTAGTGTTTATAAAAAATTGTAATCAAACTTTGTAATAAAAATGAATTAAATAGAAAAACGTAGCCCTCTTATTTTGATCAAACTTTTTTCAAAATAAAAGGGCTTATTCTATTACAAAATCAACGTTCGTGACACTTTCTTAATCAAACTTTATTTTAAACCAACACTATTTTAGCAGATTGTACTCAAGTCCCTTATTGAACAAACCTGCCCCGATAGTTCCATAAGAAAAAGAGCTGCCAAGGCAACTCTCTTATTGATGTAAAGCCTGTTAGTTCATTAAGAAAAGCGATTCTTATTAAAGAATCGCGCCCTTTAATTGAATAACTTAGATTTATCCTCGAACCTAAAAAACACTTATTTCTAGTTCAACTAAAGCCCCCTTTACTTTAAGTATATTTATTCACAAGCTTTATTGTTGAAGCCAGACCAAATAAAAAAGCAGCCCGATTTATTTTTGAATCGACTGCCTTTTTTAACTTATACGTAACAAATTAGGATATCCTCCTTCTCCATAGTGCCAATCCGATCAAGGCAATAAAAATTAATGCTATTATCAGTATAATCATCCAAGAGAAGGGATCCTGATCAGCAATAGGTAAAGTAACATTCATACCAAAAAAACTAAATACAAGTGTAGGAAGTGTTAAAAAGACTGTAAATAACGTAAGAGTTTTCATTGTATTATTCAATTCATTCGATATTAGCGAAGAATATGACCCAGTTATACTGTTCAAAATTCTTGTATATAATTCTGTGGTCTCAATTCCTTGATTATTTTCAATTTTTACATCTTCTAGAAGATCTTTGTCATCTTCGTATAACTTTACGGAATTCGCACGAAATAATTTGGTTATGATATCCCCATTACCCTTCAATGATGTGAGAAAATAAACCAAACTTTTTTCAATCTCCATTAGGTCATAGAGTTGCTTGTTCGTCAATGAATCACGCAAATTATTCTCTATTTTAAGACGTTGTTTGTTGAGCTGTTTTAATTTTTCTATATACTGAGTTGAAATTGAAAATAATATCTCTAATGCAAAACGACTCTTCATTGAAGTGTTAACATTTTTCTTGATTACATTTTCTAAAGAGTTAGTCGATTGGTTGCAAACCGTAACAATGTAATCTGTTCCTAAGATGATTCCAATAGGAATGGTAATATAGGAATCAAATTGACCGTGATTCATATCAATAGTTGGAAAATCATTAATAATTAACGTACAATTCGTCTCTTGATCATATTGAATCCGAGCGCTTTCTTCTAAATCTAACGGATCTCTTAAGAATTCAATTGGGATATTACAAAGTTGAGATACCGCTGTCAATTCTTCTTTTGACGGTGCGGTCATATTGATCCAGCAATCCTTCTCGAATTTTTCTATTATTTCTAGAATTCCTTCACGAGAGGATTTATAGGTAATAAACACGATATATCACCCTTTCTATCTTTAATCTAATAATCTAAAGTCTTACATACGTAAAGATTTAAGAGAGCCCAATGCCCTATCAAGAATTAATGATTCATACAAAATCAACCATTCAACTCATAGAAGCCAGATCTTTATCGCCTTTTTCTGCGAGACATTCCTTCACCTTTTTTAAAGGGATACCGTCAACATGTTAACGAAAAAATACGCTAAGCCTTCGGATATGACCTGCTTAAACGTATTTTTAACTTACCTGCAGGGAAGGTTTCACTGAATCCCTCCAGCGGAATTTACAACAATTGATGGGACTCAGCCTTTCACTATTCTTTCTTAGGAATCACAGGTACCAGAAGGAATGAATCATACTTTCCACCGGTATAAATCGAATGAGTTCCTTTGTTCACTGTTTCCGTGTGCCCATAACGCCTTGTATCACCTGATGGGTTTTCTTCGATGATTATCTCGCTTCCTTTTATAACCAGCACCAGACTTTCTCCATCTCTTAGGAGAATGCTTGAAGGTAATATTTCAATTTCTAATGGCACAATCTCGCCTTTATTAAGCTTCAATAATCTCTTGTGCTTAAGTACAGGCTGATAAGGAGTAGATCTTTCAGGATCCAACTCTCTATGGGAAACTCTCAACCATCCATTGGCCACCTGCCCGTTTTCAATATGGTTAAAATCTGGAAGGAACACTTCATTGCCTCGTCTGTCATACTTCTTAATGCCAACAAAAATATCCATATCATCCGTGTCTTCGGCAGAGACCCAGAGCTTGAGTTTCATATTTCCTGTGAGCTCAATGTCCTCGTCAGCGGTAAATTTAAATCTTAAATCACTGTTTTCTGTCTGACCAGGCTCGGCATTATAGGTGAGTCTGGTTTCGTTCTGAACAGGGGTTTGCTGCAGGGACATTTCTTCGCCATTCAGATATTGTTTGGAATATTTTGTTTGGGCTATCGGCCACTCATTCGCGGTGCGAATGTGTCCCTTATAGAATTTCTCTCTGACCTCGTAGCGTACCCGAGGCGTACCCATCCAATCATTCTCAATGCCTTTCAGGAAATAATCGAAGAACTCCTTCTGCTGTTCCAGCGATTCACGCAAATAGTAGGTTTCCCATTCCTTACGGCCATGAACCAGCAGCCACTTGTCTTTGGATGAAGCCTGTTTAAAGCCTTCAAAGGTACCGCGGTTATGCAACCCTTGGGTGGACCAGCTGGCGCAAACAAACATGGGTACCTTGATATCGGACAATGTAACCTGTCTTTCCTCCCAGTGCTCATCGAGTAACGGATGTTCTTTTTGCGCCGCTACCATTTCTTCTATGTTGTTATTTGGCCACCGGGTATGTTGCAACTTCTCGAAATCAGCTGAGAAAACCGTTTCCGGTATTCCGCCGTGAAAGTACCATTCCCGGTACAGATCAGAAGTCCCTTCCCACGGGATGATCGCCTTCAGATGAGGCGGATTCATAGCGGCCACCCGCCATTGGGTCATGGCCAGATATGACACACCGTTTAGTCCCACATTGCCATCGCTCCACTCCTGAACGCCGGCCCATTCGATGACTTCATAATAATCTTGAGTTTCCGTTTTCGTCCAAGGATAGAGGTCACCTTCCGAATTTGAACTACCCCGCGTTGCGATTTTAATCAATATATAATCGTTTGGCACCCAAAAACCGGGATCAGGTGACTCAAATGGCGCAAAAAGAGATGTAACGATAGTACCTACCGTCGGCCAGACTTGACGAAAAGTATCATAGGGGGGTAAGCCATCTTTATTATATGGATCCATGCTCATTACCACCGGAAACTTCCCAGGCTTATTCGGACGGAAAACATTGACGTATATTGTGACCCCATCCCGCATTTTGATGGGAACATCCTTCTCCATTATCATCTCTTGATTTCCATAATGCGCCGTAGTCATGACTATTTTGTTCAAACCTGGTTTAGTGTCATTGGGATGTGTCGTTTTCAGATCAGGACGACCCAAGAATTTGTTCATTTTACATCTACTTCCTTTCATTAAAAATTCATCGCTGTAACCTATAATTTCCTTAAAAGTAGCCTCCCAACTTTGAGTGAAAAAATACAGATTAGATGATGTTGAATTTTGCTTAGCATATATTTTTGTTAAAAGTTGGCTGTATCCCTCCTAGATGTTAACTTATAATAAAGAACAACCTGTTGTGTATTACTTTTCAAATTATAAAATTGAATTAGGTTCTGTTCAATAATTAAAAATGGCAAATGTGTTGGTTACGGAACACCTTTAATAATTGTGTTGGGTAAAAGGAAGGAGGAATTTGCTTGCGTAATAGTAATACTGATTTACGTGTCATTCGGACAAAAGAATCAATTCGACACGCATTAGTAGAATTAATAAATGAAAAAGGGTTCGAAGCAATTACGGTTAAAGACATAACAATTAGGGCGAAAATAAATAGAGGTACATTTTATGCACACTATCAAGACAAATTTGATTTAATGACTAAATGCGAGGAGGAAATTATGCTTGATATGTCCAGAATTACAAAGCAAAACTTCCCAAGTGTTATTGCCGCGCTTGAAACTGACTCTCAGACTTTGACACCATTTTCCTTAACAGTTTCATTATTTGAGTATTTAAATATAAATAGTGGATTTATGAAAGCTGTGTTAGGTCCAAAAGGGGATTTATCGTTTCAAACAAGACTGAAAGAATTTATGTGGGAAACACTCTATGGAAATAATCCAAACGCATTTATAAAGGAAGAAAATTTCCTTGTACCAGGACAATATTTAGCTTCTTATATGGGAACTGCAATAATAGGGGTAATTCAACAATGGTTGGAAAGTGGCAGGAAAGAATCCCCTCAAGAAATGGCTCGTATCCTAACGACCATTACGGCTAATGGTCCCTACTTTGCGGCTGGGTTGAAAAAGTAATGATAGGAAAATGGACAGTATCCAAGTTTTTCATGTACTGTCCTTTTTTATATTCTTCTTGAACCTTCCAATTTAAATACATTCCTTCACAATCTCATCTGCACTTTAAAATAAGTTATTCGATTAAATGGTCCTTTAATGGAATAACATGACTGACGTTTTTAAACGACTTTAATGTCACTTAACAGTATTCCTTAATGAACTATCCTGCCCCGATAGTTTATTAAGAACAACAAAATAAAAAGGACCCTTGGTCCCTTAAAAATACTTTCTATACAAGTCTCTCCGCATTGCACCACTTAGATATGCATAAATTTTTGTGGTTTCACTTTTTTCATGACCCATTAAATTTTGAATCACTTCTAGAGGGGCTCCATTATTTAATAAATTTGTGGCGTAACTATGTCTAAGCTGGTGGGGATGAATGCTCTTTTTTATGTCCGTTCTCTTTGCTACCAGTTTTAAAATGTTCCTCGCTTGAGAAATACTCATTCGATGGGGTGCGCGTGTTGTCACAAATAGTGCTTCCTCATGATCTTTTCGCTCACTTAAATATCGCTTCAACCATATTTCACAACGGGTATTGAAATATACTTCTCGTTCTTTACGCCCTTTACCTAAAACGATTGCTGATTGATTAGAGAAGTTGATTGAGGCCCTATCTAGAGTTATTGCTTCACCAATTCTGCATCCTGTTGAATACATAAACTCAAATAAAGCATTTTCGAATGTTGTATGACATGCTTCCCGCAAATGTTCAATTTCTTCTTCAGACAAGTATTTTGGAACCCTTAATTCTAATTTTGGTTCCTTGATTTTGGAAGCAGGATTTCCATTAATTAAATTTTCATCCTGAGCCCATCTAAATAAAGATTTAATAAATCGAATTCTGTGACCCAGACTGGATGGCTTAAGCTTTTCAGCTGCTTTTCCGAGATAAACTTTAAGAGAATTAGTTGAAAGTTCTTGAATGGATATATTTCCAAAACTATTCACCAACAAGTTAAATTGGACGTAATAGGCCTTTAATGTTTGTGGAGAATAACCTTGGATTTGCTTATCTGCCTTATATAAACCCCATACATCAGTTAAGATCATATTTGTTTCTCTCCAATCTATACCCTATTAATTGACAGTATAGACAAAAGAAGAACTATTATACTAGATTAGTAGATTTTTATATTAAGCAATAACACCTGTTAGCTAAAGAAGAAAAACTGCCTTAAAACAGGCTTCAATCTTCAGCTAACGCACCTGTTTGTTGAATAATACTAATTGTAGAGCTGACACAAACTATGTATTAGTGATCGGCTTTTTTCTTATCAAAATCTCCCCATAACCAACTAAAAAGGGAATGAAATGCTACGAAACAGAATGCGTATGCTAAATTCTCTAACCAATTTATCGTTTGCCCCCTGAAGTATTGCAGACCAGAGCTAGCAATATACATGAGTATGAAACCCACTATATAACTAATGAAAAATCTTTTCTTTGTTATTGCCATAAATACAAACCACTCCTTCCATAAGAAAAAGCTGCCTTAAAGACAGCTCCGATCTTCAGCTAACGCACCCGTAGTTGCATAAGACTTACTGAAGCGTTGACACAAACTGTGACGCAAATGAGACGGTATGAAAATTAATTATATGAGTTCGATCTGCTTTGTTTCTTATGTTGGGATAAGCGATAAAGGCCACTAATGAGGTAGTACAGAAAGAAGTAACCAAAAAGAATAATGGTAGGTACTATATTGGTGAAGATATTTATGAAAATATAACCTAAAATGAGAAAAGTTAAAGAAACTATAAAATTAAATTTATAACCTTTATTACTATTCAATAAAATCACCCCTAACTAATTTTACCATTAAAACACTTTTTTAGAAATAATCCACACAATTCGAAGAGACTATGCTTGTTGAACTATCCTGCCCCATTAGTGCCATAAGAAAAAGGCAGCCTCAGCAACCTGCCTTATTGTAGAGTTGACACAATCTGTGCAACAGCTTATAAGGTGAAAATAAAAAGGACCTTATCGAGGTCCCGAAGATTGATTTAAGAATTCTTTAATTTTATCAATAGATATACCAGATTCTTTAGCTAAAAGAATTAAATTTATCCACTCAATATCTAAATCAATATTTGATTCAACCTCATTAATTAGATTGATAATATTATACCTCCTTAATAAACTTGTGAATGATATATCTAATTATACATTTTTCCAACGAGGTTTTAATGGAAATCTTCTGAAAATTACCTACGCGTTTCTACAAAATCATCGTCTTACTAAGAAACTACGCTTATTCAACTATCCTGCCCCGTTAGTTCAATAACAAAGCTTACCACTATGGTTGATGAGGTGTCTTTTTATTTTGGTTTTATTCTCCCCATACATATTCAGGATTAAATTCGAATGGCATAATATCTGTTTTTTTGTAAGTGACGGGTTTTTCATTTGGCATCGTTATAGTAATTTCAGTTTTTTCTTTGTTCATTTCTAACGTTAGAAATGAAGTTTTATTTGAATCTTCACTATAAATTATAGCAGTTAGCTTATTTCCGGTTGATTCGGTTAACTGTAAATGCTTTACGACTTTCTCTTTTCCCTCTTTCGGAATTTTTTGCAGTATATACTTAGCAGATCCTTTGATGTCGCTGCTACCATTAATCATTATGTAATATTCACCATTTGTCCAACCGCCCGTCATATGATACCTTGGTGCATCGTAAGAAGGCTCTGTGTTCTGTTGGGTGGAATCTTGAACCTCGTTTTGTTGAGGAGTATCTACTAATTCATTTTTAAAGTCTAGTTCATTGTCACAAGCAGCAAGGATTCCTATAACAAGGAGTCCTACAGTGACTTTTTTAAAATTAAACAAAAGTATGTCCTCCTAAAAGATGAATGTAAATTTCGAACGAATAAATTATCCACCCTAACATTGAGTGTTAAAGACAATAACCTAAATATAATACCATAATAAACCAATTCCTTATACAACTATCTTGCCCCTTTAGTTCAATAAGGCTTATTGTAGAGCTGACACATATTGTGACGTAAAAAGAGTAATTTTACTATCTGGTTTTTTTCTTGTTTTTATCCCGAAAATAAGAAATAAGTGCGTCAGCTATAGTAACCAAAATATCAAAAAACTCTAGGAATAGATTTAACAATTAACCAGCTCCTTTTAGGTTGATACTTGGTTGTTTAATTATGGCTAATTTTTAATAAATCTATATAAACAATTTTATGAATTTGAGGTTGTTATTATGAAGGTTTGCAGTAGGGGATTTTTGGTTTAATGAACAGTTTGAATACACTACGCTTGTTTTAATCTACCCTTTCATAAAAATGGTGATTTCTTTGTGTTTAAATAAGGAGTATATAAGCTCCAATCTTCAAATCCGACTGCCTCTATCCCTTTCTTAAAATTATGGACAACTTTAAATGACATTTTTCATTTAAAGTTGTCCACTGACTGGTCCTTTGCCTGTTGCCCCTTCACCCTTTTCACTCTTATAAACTTTAAATCCATAATCGCAGCTCCTGCTTTTGCATAGACCCACGGTACCAGATATTCCACAAATTGAGGTTATAGTTATTTTCGCAAATATGGAAGACCTATAATAATAGACTTTTCTCACTCATTTAAAGATTTTAGAAAAAAACATTTGAATATAACGCAAATGCCGTCTTTTCATCTTTTACTGATTGTACTCTGATGGCCATTAGGTGGGACTCCTAAAATAGTAAAATATAACTCGTGTATAATTATGGATGGTATACTATTATTTTGCACATTTTCATATTCAGAGGAGGTTATTCAATGCAAAAGGTACGGTTTGGAATATGGATGTTTGTTACACTCGTTCTCATGCTATTTTTACTTCCAGATATATCAGTTAAGGCGGCAGCCGATCCGATCATTAAGGTAAAATTAAAAGGCTATCTTGGTAACAAATCCGAGCTTACCATCGAACCGGAAGTCACGTACACTACGAATCTAGCAAATGTAAAACTAGAATCGAACAAGAAGTACACGTTGAGGGTCAGCGGTACGGACATTGTTGTCCTGACAGATTCAAAAGAAATAGGCAAAGCTTCTGAAATTGAGGTGAAACCTGAAACAGGGAACGGTCCACTTTCGATTAATGGCCGTCCATACTTAGGAAGTTTCCGTTTTATTATGGAAGATGGGAAATTCATCCGCCCTTTTAACTCGATTGGTCTTGAAGATTACTTAAAAGGAGTCGTTCCAGCTGAAATGCCGGCTTTATGGAATCAAGAAGCCTTAAAGGCACAGTCTGTTGCAGCAAGAACCTATTCGATGAGCTACATCAACAGAACACCCGATGACACAATGAGTTACCAGGTATACGGTGGTTACGCTTGGCACGAAAATTCAACCAAAGCTGTTAAAGCAACAGAAGGTCAGGTCATTGGTTATCGTGATAAACTACATATAGGCTCAGATGCTTTTTTTTCCTCTAGCAATGGAGGAAAAACCGAATCAAACAAAAATGTTTGGGTCGGCACAGAGCTACCATATTTAAAGGTCAAAGACGATCCATATGATCCACAAGCTGTGTGGAGTTTTAGTGTGAAAAAGCAACAAATAGACCTTACAAACTTAGATTTGACAAATGCAGATGCATGGTGGGCTACTACGAAGGAAGCCGAAAAAACACCAGAAATTTCTAATATAAGATCATGGCTACAGTCCAATGGCTATACAGGTAAAGACATTAAAATTACGGCTGTTCCTTTCTTTTCCCTTCATGCACCAACAAGTGGCCGCAGGATGAGTAAAGGAAGTATTACAATTGAATTTATGGTGAAAGAAAAGGGGAAAGCGCTACAGCAAAGTGTAATATTAGAAGATGTAACGGCTTCGAAAATTAGAGACATTATTGGTCTGAGCTTCATGAAAAGCTTTTTAGTAGACAAAGTGGATACTGCAAGGGATACGATTAACGTTTCAGGCAAGGGATTCGGCCATGGTGTCGGATTAAGTCAGTATGGCGCGAAAAAGGCTGGCGAACAGGGACATACGTATCGCGAGATTCTTGCTTTCTATTATGAAGGGACAAGCTTAAGAAAAGCTTATGAGCCAGAACCTGAGGAAGTGGAACCAGTAAAGCCGGAACCGGCACCTGTCATTCCAACGCCAATCCCAACACCAGTTCCAGACCCTGCACCTAAAGATGAAACAGCACCAACGATTAAAGATATAAAAACGTATTACGATACTAAAACAAACCAAGTCAACTTAACCTTTGTCACGAATGAAAAAGCGAAGGTGACAGTGGAAGTTAAGGATGAAAAAGAGCGTGTCGTCGCTACTCTTGTTAAAGGGGACGAAAAGCCGTCAGGATCGCAATTAGCCGTTTGGGATGCTTTATGGGCAAGCAACGGTTCATACACCTTTGAAATTAGAGCGATTGATAGTAGTAATAATACTAGTTCAGCATCTGTTCCATTTTCAATAACAAAGCCTGACACAACGGCTCCAGTTATTAAAAATACAAATACCTCATATGACTCAAAAACGAATAAAGTTTTCCTGAAGTATGAGATCAATGAAAAAGCAAAGGTTACCGTTCAAGTAAAAGACGCAAAAGGCAAAATCCTATCTACTCCAATCAATAATGTAGAGAAAAACGCCGGTGTCCAATGGACATCTTGGAATGTATCAAAGATTTCGAACGGTAAGTACTCATTTGAAATTACAACGATCGACAGCAATCAAAATAAAAGCTCGGCAACGGTTCCATTTACTTTAATGAAACCCGATATAACGGCACCTTCCATTAATAATATAAAAACCTCATATGATTCAAAAACGAGTAATGTTGCTTTGAAGTATGAGATTAATGAAAAGGCGAAGGTAACCGTTCAAGTAAAAGATGCAAAAGGCAAAACTGTGGCGACACTAACCAATAATTCTACAAAAAATGCTGGTATCCAAAGTGCATCATGGAATGTATCAAAGGTATCGAACGGAAAGTATACGTTTACCATTACAGCGATTGATCCAAGCAAGAACAAACGTACAACGACGACTTCCTACACTTTAAACAAACCGGCAGCGAAGAATATGGCTGGTAAGGTCAATGCTACGAAGTTGAATGTCCGTTCCAAGCCAGCCACATCAGGGAAAATTCTTGGCTCTTTGAAGAAAAACCAAATTGTTACTGTAATTAATAAGAGCAATTCTTGGTACAAAATTCAGTACGGTAAGGGAACAGGTTATGTGCACGAAAAATACCTAACGAACGTCAGATAACGAAATCAATCAGTGAAAAGCCCTAATCAAAGTTGGTGAGCACTGAATAAGACCATGATTTTTTTAAGATAGTCTTTTTCTATAAATTTTTATTTCCGATAGTTTTCTGTTGTAATAAAGATTAATCAAAGGTTCCCCCTAAACTCACATATTAACGTAAATAAAAAAGAATCCATTTTGAAAAAAGATTGATCAAAATGGATTCTTTTCTTGTCAATTATTAAAAAGTTTTTATAAAATATTTTTATTATTTTTAGTGGTTCTTATTTCACTTAACGCACCCGTTAGTTTAAGTGTACTCACTCACAAACTTTAAATTTTCATTCTAAATCTTATGGCTTAATTACTTAAAGTACCATTTTAATGCATTCGTGTACAATATTTTTTCGGTAGCTTTTTCATCAAATAGACGCTAAATCAATTCAATGTCTGCATACAATAAGCAAAACAAAAACCCGAAATATAGACGCTCATGTTTGAGTGTCTGTATTTTCGAGTAGTCATCCCATTGAATGTGCTTTTTAATTCCGTTTATTTTTCTCTTTGTTCCGTTTTCCACCATAGGGAATCTTTTGGATTTTCAACAGCTTCTTGATAATCAGACTTAGAAGCAACTGTTGGGTAAGAACCTTTTAGGGATTTTCCTGAAGTACTTTTGAACCAGAATAATATCACTAAAAATCCAATAATACTCACGGCTGTTAGATAGAAACCAGGTGCTAAGTTATTCCCCGTTTGGTGAACTAGCCATGTGGAAACTAATGGGGTAGTTCCACCAAATATTGAAACTGAGACATTAAAGGTCACTGATAATGTCCGATATCGAATATCAGTATAGAACATGGTTGGTAACGATCCAGGCATTGTGCCTTCATAAATTGAAAGCAGAACACCTAGAATTAGAATACCTAACGAAATAAATACTAAAGCATTCAAGTTTATTAAATAAAAAGCAAGGGCAGATAATAGGGTTAATCCGCCTGTTCCGATTAAGAAAACAGTCTTATTTCCAATTTTATCACTGAGCTTTCCAAACATTAAAGTAAGTGGCACCATAATAATCATTAGAATCGTAATTAATAGGGTTCCTACTGTACTAGATAATCCAATAATCTCATCTAAATAAGAAGGCATGTATGATAATAGCATATAGCTTGTAATATTAAAGAATGCAACAGCTACAAAACATACAAGAATATCTTTTTTGTGATTTTTAAAAATAGATAGGAAGCTTTCCTCTTGGACTTCATCATCAGAAAGTTCATTTTCAAAAATCGGTGATTCCTCTAAACTTTTTCTTAAGTACAGCCCAATAAGCCCTAAAGGTAAGCCCAGTAGAAACGGTATTCTCCAACCCCATGAGGCCATCTGTTGATCAGATAGAGTGATAAAGAGTGTACTGGCAAGTATTGAAGCGAATATATAACCAATGAGCGTACCAATTTCCAATCCACTTCCAAGCATATTACGCTTATTGTCTGGAGAAGATTCTGCTATATAGACCATTGCACCAGCGTATTCGCCACCAGTTGAAAAACCCTGAATAATTCTAGCTATTAATAAGAGTATAGGTGCCCATATACCGATTTGATCATATGTAGGTAATAAACCGATTAGTAATGTTGAAAAAGCCATTAAAATAATCGTGGTTGTTAAAACGACTTTTCTTCCTAATTTATCTCCGATTTTACCAAATATGATACCGCCTACTGGGCGCATTAAAAAGGCAATCGCAAATGTTGCAAAGGTGAACACTAATTTTAGCTCATCATTCTCAACAGCACTAAAAAAGTTTTGACTAATGATAACAGCTAAATAGGAATATAAGCCAAAATCAAACCACTCCATAGCGTTTCCTACCCCTGTAGCAAACACACTTTTCTTCGCTTTTTGAATATCTACAAAGTTAATTTTTTTCTTGTTAAATTTCATTTTATCTTGTCATCTCCATGGGATACCATTATTCAAGAATGAGAAATAAAGTCAAACTGAGGCACAAGCAGATTTCGGGTGTTTTTTCAATTATATCCCAAATGAAATTTTGTCTTCTAATGGAAACAGTTCCAACAACATTAGACTAACTTCACCAGAAATCGAAAAGCCTTTGGACATTAATTATTTTGATACAAAAACAGAAAAATATTCATTTTTTTGCTTACAATAGCTCTTTTGGTTGGTAGGTCCCCTGCTTAGAGAAGAAAGCAGGGGAATAAAGAAATCTCTGATCCCGTAAGGGGTGTCTTTCTGCGCTTGCTTCCTTCTTGTGTCGTTATGTGAACTAAGGATGTATATGAGATACAATGAAACAGAGGTGAAAATTATGAACAAAGATCAAGCACTTTCCATACTTAAAAAATGCGCTCCTATGCCCGATGATAATGATTTAACTGAGGAAATGATAAATGAGTTTGCAAGTGCAATTGAGTATTTTGAGGAACATCCTCATATTAGTTAAACTGAACCTATTATGATGACCTTCAGTATAGATAATTGTTATGGAGTATATGATCATGCAATAGATGTGTTAAGAAATTTTACTAAAGATCAGGTAGTACCACATTTAGTCGAAGCAATTCAAAGTATGTATAGGTTAGTCGTCAAGGCTTTCAATTGACAACTGGGTACCCATCTCTTATAGCCCTAACTATGACTTCATAATCCGCCATGCCATGCTTTTATATCATATTTATCCAAATGCAGGACTATCTGGTATCGAGATGATCAAAAGCGACATAAAATAGGCTTTTCTCTTTTTTAACTAACCCGCCCCTTATAGTTCCATACAAAAAAGAGCTGCCGATGCAGCTCTCAATATTGAAATTAAGCACCCGCTCTTTAAATAGCGGACTATATTTAAGTATCATAATCAGGACAAAATCCCATCTAGTTTTTAGGTTTATCCAATCCTTCTTCTTTAATAATCCCTTCTAACGAGATTCCCCGTGGTAAATTAGGGTCTCCATCTGTACTAAACGTTTCACTGCAATGTGTATTTGTTACAGTAAAATAGGAGCTGGAGTACTCGTAGTCATCTATTTGTACACCTTCCGAACCTCCAAGATTAATGCAAGAATCATCAATTCTTTCTTTATTTCCTTCTTTATCAATATAAAAATATTGATTATTGATAATCCCTTCTCTTTCAGGAAGTGGGCTGAGTGTGTAACCTTTTTCATTAATTCGATAAATATCAAAGTCTTCACTTTTTTTAGGTCTTGGAGCATCCTTGATATTGTACACCACTCTAACTTCACCCTCATACCCTTTTGGAATGAGATAGAATTCATTTGTATGCTTTTCAAACAATTGACCCGAGACAGTCATTGACCCATATAATGCTAAAGAGAATAGGATAACAGTAGATAGCGTGTTCGTAATTATTACCTTGTTGGCCGGCTTTATCCCCCTGTTGTGTTTTCTCATTCTCTGCCATTCTTCTGATAAGAAGAAGAGAAAAGAGCAGATGACCGCATAAATTCCGAGTTCTCCTAAAAATATGGAGGGCAGAAAACCGAACAACAGGTAGAACAAGGATGCGAAAATAAATCGATTCTTTCCGATCTTCATTGTTACAAAATCCGAAAGAAAGGAAACGGGTGACCCGTAAACAACATTTCCTATGAAGGCATATACCATCGCGAATATAAAATAGATTGGCAAACCTGTTCGAAGTTCCAATAGGAGAAAGAATCCTCCGAAAATAATGCTGACAATCAAAACAGATTTAAGCTTTGTGAAAAGCATATCTTTCATTTTTATTCCCCTTTTGTTTTTTCATCTCTACATTCGTACAAAGAGCCTTAATCAAAGCCTTTGCAAACAATTTATAAAGGGATAAAGTCATATCCCCATTGGTGAAAACACTCGGTCAGCATATAGTACCCTGTCTCCTCATCTCGGTTGATCCACATTGCTGTCTACTTTCCATAACCGAAATGGGATATATCTAGAACACCCACTTTTACTTTTTTTACTTATGTACAGATGATAGTGGTTTTAAGCAATATCTTTATTGATCCACAAGAAAAAGAGCTGCCACAGCAACCCTGTTATTGATGTAAAACGCCCGTTAGCTTATAAATAATATTTATTGCTTGTCATCAGGTTCTTCCGTATTATCCATTGTTTTTTGGTTCTTACTAATATGATTAGCTATATATAAAAGTAAACCAAAACTCCCTCCAACAAGTACCCCGAAACCTGAACCAGCAGCTCCCCACTCCAAGGCGTAAAAAACTATCACACCGAGAAGAACATATGAAAAAACTGTATCAATCTTAATCAAATCCAACCTTCTCCTTTACTGCAATATAAATTCATTTCAAATGCATTAACCCATTGTTGAACTAACTTGCCTCATTAGCTGCTTAAGCACAATATTATAGAATATGTTTAAAGATTGAAGAAAAGCTCCTGTTAGTTTAATTTTCCTGAAAATCACTACTGTATTAAATGACCTTAAAGTAATGTAACCAGACAAAGATAAATGGGATGGAGAGATAATAAATGTTTATTAAGCATCCTAAAGTCATTACGTACTTTATGAATCTTTTCTTAATAAGAATGGATAAAAATAGCCCAATAACCGGTAATAGAATAACTGCTATTTGTATCGTTATATTAACAAAATTGTGCATCCCCCAAGGACTAACATTCAACATCCCCTTACTATGGATGAACAAAAAAGTTCCTGATAATATCCAAATCAAACTAGTAATAAATATATATATTACATTTCTCATCTTTATCTCCCTTTACAGAGTCCCCAGTCTTCTTAGTAAAACTTTAACACATAATTCCATTTATTTGGTTACATATTACCTGAATTATCCTTCCCCTTTAACTCCACAAAAAAAAAGGCTGCCGCAGCAACCCCTTTTATTGAAGCTCAGTGTCTAATCAATTCATTTTTCCAATGCCATATTAACAGTATCAACGGCATGGATTGCGGCCGTATCAAATAATGGCACTTCTGAATCCTCTGGTTTTACCAGTAATCCAATTTCGGTGCAGCCTAATATTATTCCTTCCGCTCCTTCATCCACTAACCCCTTGATAATCTTTTTGTAATGATCTCTTGATGATTGTTTGATTTCCCCTAAACATAATTCTTCATAAATTACTTTATTGATCACTTTTCTATCCTCGTCATTTGGTATCAAAACCTTGATACCATTAGACTCAATTCGTGTTTTATAAAAGTCTTGCTCCATCGTATATTTAGTGCCAAGTAAACCAACCGTACTGATTTTGGACTTTTTAATTTGTTTTGCGGTTGAATCAGCAATGTGTAAAATCGGTAAACTGACTTTTTCTTCAATATATCCAACCACTTTATGCATCGTATTTGTACAGATCACAATCATTTCGGCACCTGCCTTTTCCAATGACAGAGCTACATCGCCTAATAATTTACCGGAACTTTCCCAATCTCCGTCAGCTTGATAGCGTTCGATCTCTTCAAAATCCACGCTATATAAAATGCACTTGGCTGAATGCAATCCTCCCAATTTGGCTTTTACTTCCTCATTAATGAGTCGATAATATTCCAGCGACGATTCCCAGCTCATTCCGCCAATAGTTTTCACAAAGATTCCCCTTTTCATAGTTTAATTTAGTCGAAAAACTCCATATGAGCTTTTTCTTGTTTATAGTAATCTATTCTGTTTTGTAAAGTACCTGTATGAAACTCGAACTTATGACCATCTGGATCAGAGAAATAAATGGACTTCTTATCTTTTTCATCTCTTGGACGTCCTGACAGGATGTTTACATTCAATTCCTTTAGTTTCTCGTACATGTTCATAAAGTCAGCTTCTTCTATGGAAAATGCTATATGTGTGTATGATTGGCTTATTTCATTACGGGGTATATCCTTTTCTGCATTCAGGGCAAGCCACATTCCATTCAAATCAAAATAGGCAGTGTTTATCCCTTTAACTAACAATTTTGCATCAAAAACATTTCGATAAAACTCAATGGATCTCTCTAAATTAGAAACTGAAAATAAAAAGTGATTCAAACCTTTTATAGACACTCTACCACCTCATATTAAGGTTGCTTTTTTTTTGCCATTAGACGCTTATAAAGAGGATACCCGAACATGTAATACCCTGAAAATGACAGCAGGATTAAGGATAAACCGGTCATTGTGAGGATACTGTATCTATACCAATCACCAAAGAAGGTTCCATCATGCAAAGTGATGAGGAACGTCGAGTAATCTGGATTTGTGGATAACACTTTTCCCGTACTCACATCTATTTGAACATTTTGACCATTATTAAAGCGAACCTGGTACACATTTGCACTTGGTCTATATTCAATTCTAAATATATCTTCAACCGAGTCTGCACCTGGAAGATCCTGAGACGTAGCAATGGACACGACCTTCTCCATAGGTATCGCTTGATCTGGACCCGCCTCTTTCCCCGTCCTTAACTCATCAGCCACTCCGAGTGGTAACATATAAACAAGCACGAGGCCTGTGACTGCGATGAACATAAAAAAAACGGATAAAACCAATCCAGTCCATTTATGTATTTTTCGGCTTAATTGATACAACTTTACAGATTTCGACAATGTTCCATCACATCCTTTGACTATTTTTCAAAACAGTAATATTCATACAATTATAAATTTTTCTTCATAACCACCCGATCTTCATTTACAATATAATCATTTTTCAGATAAAATGCTTCTGCAAGCCCGTCATTAGCAGTTAATAAATATAGACTTTTAATCTCTCTTTTCTGCAGTTCATCTTCTAAAGATTGAAGCATCTTTGAGCCATGCCCTTTACCTTGCATTTCATTATTTACACAAAGTTCTGCCAAATAAAAAGTTAAACCTTGATAAGACACCTTACTATTTCCAGCAACAAAACCAACAGCATTGTGATCAACCTGAAATAAAAAGCCAAGAAATTTAGGCGTATGCAATAAGTCGGAAAGTCTCTCTTTAGCCGTTTCATATGTCCAACTTTCATTCCATGGTTCACGATTAAACACGTTCATGTAGAGTTCAATACATTGCTCCAAATTCTCCGATGTCAGTGGCAGCATTTCTATCATATTCATGCTTCCTTTCTATTTTCATTAAAATTTTGTATATTAATCCAAATTATATCTTATCTTATGTGAACTAACCTGTTTCTATAGGACCATAAAAGAAGATCTGCCTAAGCAGAAGAAAATCACCTACAATACCAGACAACTATTATGGAGGAGAAAACAATGAACAGATTGGAAAATTATGAGGTTCTGAATCAACTGAAATACATTGATGGCATTACCATTATCGATAATAAAGGGACAATCTTATTTACAATCAAATTTAATCCGCGATTTCACTCTGAAACTCTCGAACGGGAGGAAATATTAGGAGAAAGCTTATTTTCTGTATTTCCTACGTTGAATGAAAAATCGAGCACATTATTAAATGCCCTGAAAACAGGTCGCCCTATTTTTAAAGGCAAGCAAGAAATTGTTGATTTTATGGGACGGAAAATTGAAACCACAAATATTTCTTTACCAATCAGGGCCCATGGGAAAATTATTGGAGCAATTGAATTGTCGAAAGAAAGAAGTAAAGAAGATTCAACTCCTAATAATGTAATCGAAATCAATTCAGAAATGTTTAAAGGCGATAAACGATTACTGGAAAATATTCGGCCGGAACGGGCCAAATATACACTAAAAGATATTATTACTGATAACGAGGAAATGAAGAATTTAAAGCGTTTAACCGAAAAAATCGCTAAAGGAAGCTCACCCGTCTTTATATATGGTGAAACAGGAACAGGAAAAGAATTATTTGCCCAATCACTGCATAATGCCAGCACTCGTGCAGAAAAGCCTTTCATTGCGCAAAACTGTGCAGCCATTCCGGAAGCCTTAATTGAAAGTATTCTGTTCGGTACAATAAAAGGAAGTTTTACAGGAGCAGAAAATAATCCAGGTTTATTTGAAATAGCGGAAGGAGGAACCATTTTCCTGGATGAGATCAACTCGATGCCCATTCATCTCCAGTCCAAGTTATTAAGAGTACTGCAGGACGGATATATTCGAAGATTAGGAGATAGAAATATTAGAAAGGTTGATGTGCGTATAATCACGGCGTCCAATAAACGCCCTGAAGATTGTGTAAAGGATAAAGATATGCGGCTTGATTTATATTACAGATTATGTGTAATGACGCTCAATATTCCGCCATTACGTGAACGGAAAAATGATATTAAGCCTTTATTGGATTTTTTCATCTCTAAATATAATGTGCTGCTTCACAAAAATATTACCAACGTATCCAAAGAAGTATATGACTTTCTCTTGAGGTACAACTGGCCAGGGAATGTACGGGAATTGGAACATATTGTTGAATTTGCGATCAATCAAATAGATGAATGGGAAGATACACTTCAAATGAAAGATATTGAAGAGCGTGTGAAAAATTTCATTAGACATTGTGAAGAAGAGTTTCAGATTGAACCATTAAAAGATGCTGTTGCCAGATTAGAAAAGAACATGATCGAAAAAGCAATCCATGAAACCAAAAACAACGTATCGCAAGCAGCTAAATTACTCGAAATACCAAGACAGACTTTGCAAAATAAGATCCGATTGTACGAAATAGTGCCCAAAAGCTAACAATGGACAAATAAACGATGTAGAAAGTGCCCAAAATATAACATCCATTGCTTAAATATTAACAATTCAATCATTTTCACTATCTGAAATCGACATTATCATAATGCGAAACTCTTATTTTCCTGCATAAAACAGCGGAAAATGATGAGATCTCTTGGCATACTTCTTGCTTAGTTTACAGATGTAACAAAAAGCATTTCCTCTCTATAAAAAACTGGGAAGAAGGGGTATTGTATGAAAATTGGTATGCCGAGGGAAATCAAGGCTGGAGAAGATCGCGTTGTATTTACACCAATAGAAACTGCTGAGTTAGTCGGAGATGGGCATTGCGTGTTGATCGAGACAGAAGCTGGTTTGAAGGCCGGCTTCACTGATGAGGAGTATGTGGAGGCAGGCGCCCAAATCAGTCCGACCATGGACGAAATATATAAGGAAGCCGACTTTATTGTGAAAGTTAAAGAAATTTCACCCGAAGAATATGAGCTGTTGAGGGAAAATCAATTGATCTTCGCCTGCCTCCATCCGGCTTCAAACAGAGAAGAAGTGGACGTATTAATGAAGAAAAAGGTTATTGCGCTTACGGCAGAGGATTCCCATAGATACGGTTCCCCGAATTGCGAAGTTGCAGGCAAATTAGGCGCTTTAATGGGAGCTTATCATTTGCTTAGTATTAATGGAGGAAACGGACAGCTTATATGCGGAGTCGGCGGCGCACCGGGAGCGAATGTCCTGGTCCTTGGTGCTGGAATCGTTGGAAAGGCAGCTACAGAAATTGTTTCCGCCTTAGGTGCTGACGTTACCTTAATGGACATCAATATAGGTGCATTAAGACATTGCCAAGAAATTTTCCCAAAAAATGTAAACACAATGATTTCCAATCAACAAAGCATCAAAAAAGTCCTTCAAGATATAGACTTAGTCATCAATTGTGTTAAATGGCCAAAACATAGAAAAGATCATTTAATTACTAGAGATATGTTAAAGATCATGAAAAAAGGTTCAGTGATTGTAGACATCAGTGCGGATGTAGGCGGGGCAATTGAAACCTATAAACCGACAACACATGCAGACCCTACTTATGTGTTAGACGGCGTAGTACATTTCGGAGTCGATAATATACCAGGAGCTGCACCACATACTGCCTCTAAAGCCTATGCTGCAGCCGTCCTGCCTCATATCAGGTCCATCGCGAACAACGGTGTAGCCGAGGCATGCAGGAGAGATGGATACTTAAGAAGAAGCTTAACCGTTTATAAAGGCATTCTTACACATGAAGAAACATGTGTCGTTCAAGGCAGGGAATTCACATTTCCGGAAGAAGCACTGGGTTTAAAGGATCGCAATGATCTCGATTTTGTACCTAATGCTACAACTACAAAATTACCGATGAAAATGAGTTAGCATATCAACCATTTAAAAAGAAAGAAGTGTTAAGGGGGGAGAAAAATCCATGAATGAAGTTGAAAAAAAGGTTTCACTCAAGGTGGCATTGCTGACTATTCTTGTATTGATAACGGTTTTATCAATCGGTAACGGCATTTTGAAACTGCCTACTGATATCGTATTTATTGTCGCAACGATCGCAATTTCCATCGTTCTATTAACACAGGGATTTAAAGGCAAGGAACTGCAAGAATATTTTGTTGATGGTTGCAAGAAATCATTGCTGGTCGTGTTGATTTTAATGAGTGTAGGTATGGTTATTGGTTCTTGGATTGTTTCGGGGATTGTTCCCTCCATTATTTTTTATGGACTAAAATTATTGTCTCCCACCGTGTTTTTAGTATCAGGCTTTCTGATATTATGTGTTACCTCCTTTTTTATCGGCAGCGCTTATGCATCAGCCGGAACACTCGGGGTTGCATTTATGGGCATTGGCTATGGAATGGGAATACCACCTGCATTAACGGCAGGTATGGTTGTATCGGGGGCCATATTTGGAAATAAAATCTCGCCATTTGCCGACACTACTAACTTGGCAGTGGCAGTTACGGGTGTTGAACTCACGAGCCATATTCGGTCCATGCTTTATTCCGTTCTCCCCATACTAGTCATCAGTACCATCTTGTATGGAATTCAGGGAATGAAGTTTTCCCATAATTCTTTGGATGTGACCAAAATAGATTTAATTACAGATACATTGTCTGAACACTTTGTAATCAGCCCCTTTTTGCTGCTTGTACCGGTTATAACGATTTTATTGGCTGCCAAGAAAGTTCCCCCATTAATTGCCTTATTAATATCAGCCTTAGGCGGGGTGATTGCTGCTGCTTTAATTCAAACAAATTATGATATAAACACCATTTTCACCGCACTATCTAAAGGATTCCAAATACAAACCGGTGTCGAACAAGTCGACAACTTACTTAATAGAGGCGGTATAGCAAGCATGATGCCGACTGTTACTCTATCTATTTTAATTCTCGGTTTTGGAGAAATATTACAAAGAACAGGGATTGTAAGTGCTATTCTAGGCAGCATTAAGAATGCGATCAAAAGTGCACGAAGTCTTGTTTTAACAACCTTATTCTCAGGATTAGTGACAGATATGCTTACAGCAAGCCAGTATATGTCCATAATATTGCCTGGTCAAATGTTTAAATCCGCTTATAAAAAACATAACGTATCGCTAACCGTCCTTTCCAGAACATTAGAAGATGGCGGAACCATGTTTTCCTATCTCGTTCCTTGGTCGTTAACAGCCATTTATTTATCAGGGGTACTGGGAGTCTCGACTTTGGATTTTTTCCCTTATGCTTATCAAGCCGTCTTAACACCTATTCTTGCCATCATTTACGCACTAACAGGATTTGCAATCTTTAAAGAAAAAGGAAATGTGAACGAGGATAAAGAAAATCCGGAAGAAAAAACGTTCATGCAGAAAAAGATAAGCAATGAATAATAAACACTTTAGCTAACAGCCCCGCTATATAAGTTCTATGAAAAAAGGTCGACCAGTGATTTATACTGGCCGACCTTCGTTCATTAAGGATAGGATTTCATTGCCAGTCCCCGTAGTTTGATAACTGTTTCATGAATAAAACTCTATCTTGATTTAGTCCGTCATAGTCAGAGTGGACTGAAACACCATCAATTAATTTATCTCCCTCTTCCATTTCAAATCCCATCTTGAGATGATAGGCAATTGAGGATTTGTTGACAGGAGACGTTACACAACGGACAATAATGCGACCATTTTGATGAACGACATTAAAAAACTGATTGTATAAATGTCTTCCGATATCATTTTTTCTGTATTCAGGATGTACGCCAACAAAGTGAATATATGCCTCATCAGATTGAGATTGAGATAGAATCCCTATTAGGAAACCGACTATTTTCCCTTCCTTTTCGGCAATGAGACTTGTATTTGTAAAATGATCAAAGAATAATTTCGGTAACATATCAGACATTTGCCTTCCGCCCCACCACTCATTGATCAGTGGCGATATTGCATAATAATCAGACCCTTTCACTGAACGAATTTCCATCCTTCTCCCCCTTTAATGATGCAACTAATCTAATTTTATCATTAAGGTGAGTTTCACCTTATTAATTCTATAACTAACCTGGCCCGATAGTTCTGTAAGAATACATTATTTAACTAAGCTCAAATTCATTTAATATTTCCTCTGAACCATCTACTTTAATAGTCGTAATTTTTTCTTCCATTTAAGTTGCATAAAGAAAGAGCTGCCTTATAGACAGCTCTGATCTTAAGCTAACGCACCCGTTTTGTAAAAGCATATCACGGTTCAGTGCTGTCACCCTTCTTCATGTTAGAAGTCTTCATTCCACGTGATGTAGGAGGCAGTGGCCTTTGATTATCGCCTTCTCTTTTCAGATTAGTATTGGAGCTTAAAAATTCGGGTCTTTTTTTAAACGCCCACATTGGTCTCCTGAAGAATGTATCGCCTAGTCCTTCCGGATTAAGCGGAGCAAATGGTGACATATAAGGAACTCCGAAGGAACGCAGGCTGCATAAATGGACTAGGACGACAAAAAAGATTAAATTCATACCATAAAAACCCATTGCACCTGCGCAAATGATAAATACGAACCGCAGCAAGCGAGCAGCAGTTGCCATGGTATAGGAAGGGGTCGCAAAACTTGCAATGGCCGTAATCGATACCATGATGACCATTGCCGGTGAAACAATTCCAGCCTGAACTGCCGCCTGCCCAATCACCAGGGCACCAACAATGGACATAGTCGCCCCAATGGCTTTGGGCATCCTTAAGCTTGCTTCTCGTAAGAGTTCAAATGTTATTTCCATGATGAATGCTTCGATAACTGCCGGAAAAGGAACGGAATCCCGTTGTGCTGCAAGAATGACGAGCAGCTTTGTTGGAATCATTTCTTGATGATACGTTGTAGCTGCTACATAAACAGACGAGGCAATTAGCGAAATAAAGAAAATAAAAATACGTAAAAAACGTATAGCTGAGGCTATATCAAAGCGAGCATAGTAGTCCTCGACAGATTGAAAGAATTGAATAAATAACGCAGGCACCAACAAGACAAAAGGCGTTCCGTTAACAAAAATGGCTACCCTTCCTTCAAGGAGATTGCCAGCGACCTTATCAGGTCTTTCTGTATGATCAAGAGTAGGGAATGGGGTCATGACCTGATCTTCTATCAATTGTTCAATATATCCTGATTCAAGAATACTATCGATATTTATTCCTTTTAAGCGCTCTTTGACCTCTTCGACGATTCCTTTTTTTGCAATCCCATTTATATACATTATGGAAACATCCGTCTTTGTCACAGTGCCTATTTTCATCGACTCTATCCATAAATCCGGACTGTTAATGATGCGGCGTACCAGGGCTATGTTTGTTGCATTCGATTCAGTAAACCCTTCTCTTGACCCACGGACCACTGAATTTGTGCTTGGTTCCTGAACAGAACGCCTTTCTCCCCCTTTTGTACTGGCAACCAGGGCTATGTTTATGCCATCAACAAAAATGACGCTATCCCCTGATAATAATGACAAAAATAATTTTCCCCAGTCCGTGACGGGTTCTACACCGCCGAGTGAAACCACGTCTTTAGAGATCACTTCCAGCGCTTCATGTGGAAGTAACTTTTCTTTTAGATGAGGATTTTTCATGATGGATTCAATTAAAAAATCTGTAACACTTAGATTGTCTATCAGACCCTGTACATACAAAATAGACACCTTAATCTCAGGATTTTGACTAGTTTTCAACGTTCGTATAACGATATCCGGGCTGTTTCCTGTTTTTTGCTTCACGATATCCAGATTGGCTGTTATAGAGCTGTCAATATTTTGGGGTGTATTAATTATAGATTGATCTTTTTCTTTTTCGTCTATCTTTTGCTTCTTGCGTTTCTTCATTTGTCCTTTTTGTTTAAAAAAAGAAACCATAGCACCGGTCCTCTTTCAATCCTATTTCTTTTTATTCTGTCCCAAAAAATTGTTTTTTATGGATAACATCATTCCCAACAATATTATTAGATCTAATATTTAGGTATTCATTATGTAACTATCCTGCCCCGGTTCCATAAGAAAAAGCTGACTTAAAGACAGCTCCGATTTTTAGCTAACGCACGTTATGGCAATAAGAAAATCAGCTTACTAATAGAATTTAGAGATTTATTTCAAGCACCAGAAGTGGGATTTCGTAAAATATTCTCACCTTGTTTACGCTTTAGAAAAGGAATATCAAAAAAAGCAGCATATTTGCTGCCTTTAATTCAGGGTAGGTGAACTGTTTTAATATGATGAAGATTTAAATATACAGGTTCCTCCCTTGCCGTAATAAGTTCAACAAAATTATCTTCTAACTTATTAATTTGTCCAATTAAATTGGAATTTTCTCCTATATTAAAAATAATTAAGCTACCGATCAGTTTTTCCACTTGTACGTCAAAGGTTCTTGCCATTGAAAGTTTTGATGGATGTACAGGAAGATCCTTGTTACTTAAACCATAAGGAGTTTGATTGTCTGTGTATGGGATAATCCACTTTAAATGAAATAAAGGTATATACATAGTCTTATAAACTGGTGAATAGAATTCAAAGTAATTATTCATCACCCTTGTTATATAACCGTGTAAAGGCTGGTTACCAGTTACGTATATTTCCGTGAACATCCCTTTCGCGGATAAAAGAGTTTTTCGTAGTGATAATTCTTCCTCAGCTTCAATTCCAGGTGAGTCTACAGGAAGGTAAATTTCCTCGTTTTCCATAGTATTTACTTTGCAATTTTGAATATGATTTATTGGAAGATACACAAAATCCTGTCCATTAAAGATAACCACTACATCAATACCAGTATCAACCAGTGTACCGAAAAAATATTTTTTTCCGGAAATTTCTATTTTAATTGTTTCTCCTCTGAGCTTTTGTAAGATTTTATTCATAATCACCCCTCCTTCCTACTTTAATAACCAAGTGGTCCAAAAATACAGCGAGATTAAACTTACGATTAACCCAAAAGGAATTATCAAAAAGGTAACTCTAAGATACTTCCCCCAGGAGATATTGATGGAGTGTTTTTTCAATATATACATCCAAATTAATGTAGCCAGCGTTCCAACAGGCGTTAACAAAGCACCTATATCGCTTCCATTCACGTTAGCAAGATAAGCAATTTGTACAAGGTGAGGATCCAATCCCATCTCTGTTATCGACAAAGTCCCTATCATAACTTCAAGAAGATTATTGAATAAGTTGGATAGGATAGTTAATAATATGCCCATGATCATAGTTGCGTTGAATGGGCTGTCCATAATTAAGGGTTTTAAATTGCTGACTATATAATCATTCAAGCCAACATTCTTCAAACCATATACCAGCACGTACATATTGAAAACAAATAAAAGAACATGCCAGGGTGTTTTCTTTACAATATCGCTAAGACCAGTTTTGGTTTTATTCCATCTCAGAAATATCAAAAGGAACGCTCCCACCATACCGATCAATTCCAAGGGAACCCCAAATGGTGTAAGCGCGAAGAAGCTCGCCCGAGTTAAAATGACGATTGCAAAACTCATTTTAAACAACTTCCAATCATTTTCTTCGGATTGTTGTTTAACATCGAGTGGATGAGTTTGCACAAAGCGTGAAAAGGTTTTATCACATTTTACAGGTACACTGGGAATTTTACTTGGAAGGTCCTTCTTAAAATATAGATAAAGTAATAATCCGATTGTTAAAATCCCTATCATTGAAGGAACAAACATCAAATTGATATAACTATTAAGGCTCAGTCCTACAATTTTTAGTGCAATCAAATTGGAAATATTGCTTACTGCTATTGGGGCACTCGCTGCCGTTGCAATTAGAGCTCCTGATATTAGAAAGGGGATTTTTTGTTGAGGTTTAATCTTTAGTAACGTTACAATGTGAATAATGATAGGTGTTGTGATAAGGATACTTCCATCGTTATTGAAAAACATTGTCATGAAAAAACATAGGAGATTAGTATAGCCGAATAATCTAACCCCTGAACCCCCTTAGACCTGATGATGATATTTAAAGCAATCACCTAAAAAAACCAATGCTTTCAAGTACAATAGACAACATTATGGTGGATAATATGGTTAAAGAAGCGCCCCTGATAATATCAAATATATTTAAAACATCCATCCAAGGAACAATGCCTGCAACCAATACTGTCAATGCCCCTATTGTAGTAGGTATAGTTTCATTAATCCCAAATGGTCTCCATAACATGAGAATAATAGTTAAAGTAAAAATTATTTGACATCAAGACAATTTGTGAACTAAGCATTTACCTCCGCCGCCTTGTTTTTGGATGGTGTAATTTTTACGGTATCAGGAGTGGTTTGATTTTGAGGTTTTACAAAAAAGGTATAGGAGACTCCCCCAAGTACAGAAAAAAACAAAATCATCATTCCATGTCCTCCTTTCAATTAGCCTTGAATTGTATTTTAAGGCTTTAACCGTTTTGCCTTCACTTTCCCCTGCATTCTTTCAGCAAATTTCATCAATGAATAATATTCTGTTTTTTGAATTTCGTTTTCTGCATACATTTTTTCAGTGGACTTCATTAATTCGTAACATTTCTTATCTATCAGTTTCCTTTTTTCTTTTAAATCATTTTTCTTTGCGGATTGTTCGTTCATTTCTTGAGGGCTTGAGTTCCTGAATTCTTCAGTCAAGTTTTCTTGGATTGACTCTTGAATATCTTTTTTATTAGTTACTGAAGTGTTTTCCTTCTTACTTTCTTTTTTCTTTTTTTTCCGGGATTTTTGTTTCTTATATTTATCCGTACTTTTCTTTACATTGGATTGATCTTTTTTCACTTCATTTACTGTAGAATGAACAGTCGGTTCTTCTTTCACGTCAGATAAAACTTCCGGATGTGCACTTATTTCAGGATTAGTTTCTGAAGGTATTTCCTTCTTATTTTCTTTTTTCTTGTTTTCAGGGGATTTTTGTTTCTTATATTTATCCGTACTTTTCTTTACCATGAATTGATCTTTGTTCACTTCATTTACTGTAGATTGAACAGTCGGTTCTTCTTTCACGTCGGATAAAACTTCCGGATGTGCACTTATTTCAGGATTAGTTTCTGAAGGTATTTCCTTCTTATTTTCTTTTTTCTTGTTTTCAGGGGATTTTTGTTGCTTATATTTATCCGTACTTTTCTTTACCATGAATTGATCTTTGTTCACTTCATTTACTGTAGATTGAACAGTCGCTTCTTCTTTCACGTCGGATAAAACTTCCGGATGTGCACTTATTTCAGGATTAGTTTCTGAAGGTATTTCCTTCTTACTTTCTTTTTTCTTGTTTTCAGGGGATTTTTGTATCTTATATTTATCCGTACTTTTCTTTACTATGAATTGATCTTTGTTCACTTCATTTACTGTAGATTGAACAGTTGCTTCTTCTTTCATGTCAGATAAAACTTCCAGATGTGCACTTATTTCAGGATTAGTTTCTGAAGGTATTTCCTTCTTACTTTCTTTATTCTTGTTTTCAGGGGATTTTTGTATCTTATATTTATCCGTACTTTTCTTTACCATGAATTGAACTTTGTTCACTTCATTTACTGTAGATTGAACAGTCGGTTCTTCTTTCACGTCGGATAAAACTTCCGGATGTGCACTTATTTCAGGATTAGTTTCTGAAGGTATTTCCTTCTTACTTTCTTTATTCTTGTTTTCAGGGGATTTTTGTATCTTATATTTATCCGTACTTTTCTTTACCATGAATTGAACTTTGTTCACTTCATTTACTGTAGATTGAACAGTCGGTTCTTCTTTCACGTCGGATAAAACTTCCGGATGCGCAGAAGCTGGTTCTTCTTTTCCAATAGTTAAAATGTCCTGTTCTTGCTTCTGTTCAACCGGCTCTTCCTCTCCTATGGAATTAACTTCAGTGTCTTCCTTCAACACGGAATCACTTTCCTTAACTTGATCTGCCTCTGACTGTTTATTTTCGCCCTTATTTTCCTGTTGTTTGTTCTCTGAAGATTCCTGATTATCTATCCCTTTGAAAATATAGAGTATATTTGATAATTGGACATAAATTTGTTTATCCTTATTTATTAAAACGATATAATTATTAGTTATGGTACCTAAAAATCCGTCAAAGGATAGATTGTTCTCTCTGTTTACTGTCACCCAATGATCTTTGAGTTCATTTATTAATTCTGTAAAACTTTGTTTCTGTGTTGGTTCGTGGTCAAGTATTTGAGCCTGGAATTCTTTGGTGTTTTTTGATAAGGCATAAACCTGATTTAAGTTAAAATAACATTGTTTATCTGGATTCATTTGAATGACAATAAAGTCGCTTTTCACATCAAGTACCACCCCATCATGAACGTTTTTATCATCGGAAATAATACTAATATTAAAACCTATCAGTGAATTAAGTGCCTCTTGAAAATTTTGTTTTTTCATCTGATGAGTCCCCCTTATTAATTGGATGGCCGCTTCTGCCCAGAAGCGACACATCATTTATGGGATATACTATTTTTCTTTTTCTCCTGCTTTATTATCTTTACTTTTTTCCGCTTTTCCACCGTCTTTATTATTTTCTGATTTTTCATCTTCTTTTTGTTTCTCTACTCTTGCCCCGTAACTGATGCTGCGGATATGGAACATTGCCAGGCGAATAACTTCTTCGTTTAGTACTAACGTTACGAATTCATATTCATCATTAGTATCATGAAGTACGCCTTCAATCTTCTCGGGACCGCCTCGGTTAATATTTACCCATTGATTTGTGAGGTTACCTAGTAAGCCTTTAAAAGTTGCAGCTGTTTTAAAAGTAAAATCTTCGGGGATTTCCAGTTGAAATTGGAGCCCCTTCTTTACATTCTCGGTAATACTTTTGATATGGTCGATTTTATAATATATAACACCTTCTTGCTCAGTTAAAATCGCTAAGTGATCATCGTATACGCCTAATAATAATCCTGTCCGAGATTCTGGCCCTCCTCTATCTACCTTTAGAACTTTCCCAACCAAATTAGTTAACCATTCCTTATTCATAATGTTGCCCCTTCCTATATAATCATTTACCCTGTATGTATATGTGTCATGGAATGACATTGTGTCGTGGTAAATGTCCATCTTCTATCAATAAGATTGAAATTCATCAAAAATGTGTATATGCACTAACCTTTAGAATTTCCTGAAGTTAAATGACTGAAATTCCTGATTTATTCGAAGCAGAGAACGCCTTTTAAGATAGCTGAAGGATATTGAATAGCCAGGGGTAAAGAGATGGCGCTAAATCCATGTGAGAAATTCGCTCAGCATCTAACAGATGAATTGGTGTAATGGATAGTCCAACTTTAATGAACTTACTGAAGAGTGGATCGCCGTTTAGCGGATTATTAAAACGAATGTACCCAGAAAGTTACAAAAAAAAAGACCCCGGCGCATTACCGGAGTCATTTTAAGCAGCAAAACTAAAAAGTGTTTTTTTATGGTCTCTAAAAAACCTGGTGGTTGGTCACCATTTTTCTATTTCGTTTTTATACAACTTGTGTAAGTTTAGATTTTTGAGGCAATTCATAACTGCTTTTCCCCGTTCCTCCTTAATTAACGAAGGAATAGTAAACAAATGCGCATGTCTGAAGTTAGAGCTTGATGTTGGACAGAAATACTCGGAATAATTCTTGGAAGCTTGAAATGTGATGCTAAATGAAATCCCCATAAGCCGAAAGAGGGGACAATAACATTGTATTCAAGTGTATTAAGACCGGCCATATTAATTGTTTTACCAATACTCCAAAATACTGTTAGTGTATCTTCTGGTGAATTAGACTGACAAACTAACACACCTTGTTTCGATAATATTTTTGCTGTTTGACTGAACAATTCAATTGTATATAATGAGCTAATGACTGGGTCAACGGGATCTGGAAAATCAATAATTATTACTTTGTAGGGCTGCAATTCTCTTAAAATAAATTTCTTTGCATCTTCAGAATGAATATTTACCCTTTCGTCCAGTAAAGAACAATTATTTTGAGTAATTAATTTTGGATTTGTCTTTGCAAGTCCAATCACCAGAGGATCAATATCAACAAGATCGACATGTTTTAGTTTGGGATATTTAAGAACTTCCCGTAAAGCAAGTCCATCTCCCCCTCCTAATATGAGAACCCGTTCATGGTCAGAAGTATTACTTATTAAATAAATTTATTTTAGAAAAGTATATATTTTTCCCTAAGAGCGAATACCCGCTGTATAAAAACAAAATTGAATTGGACCAAAAGACAGGAGAGAATCCTACTATAGAACCCAGCGGACTAAAAATTGTTAAGGAAGTAAAGTTCAAATTATAAAGTCTGCAAGAAAATATTACTGGCTGACCATTTAGTTTAAGTACAATATTTCAGACTATAATTTCTTAACTTCATATTACATCCAATTATTATCGTTTTTATATTTATATCTTCTTGGTAAAAAACATTTGTCATGGATATGCTGAAAGCCCAACTTTCTGGTTTGGTCGGCGGAGACCCCAATTGATGCTACATATTTTCTGAGATCTTTCGTTTCATTAATACCTCATTTCCGTTCATATCTCCCCAATCTCACATTAGGTTAATAATTGGTTTTAATGTTTCCCCAAAGGGAGTAAGAGATTATTCAACTTTTGGAGGAATCTCTCGATAAATTTCACGATGTACAATACCATCCTGTTCCAATTCCCGAAGTTGTAACGTTATCATGCGTTTTGTGGTATAGGGCATAAGTCTCCCTAACTCGTTAAAACGTTTAGGGCCGGATATTAAGTTATATAATATGATCCCTTTCCATTTGCCTCCTATCACATCTACAGTAACTGCAACAGGACAAGCAGTGGTATCAGGGCACTTTTCCGTTTTAAAGTCCTTCATATTGACACCCCAATCTTTTTTAGTATCAAATTGTATACTATATAACAAATTTTATCCTATTCAACAAAAATGTACGTACTTTTAATTTTATATTATATAAAGTATCATTGGTTTTGCAAGAGAAGACTAAATATTCGTTCTTTTAACTATTAATCATTAAAGATGTATCTAAAAAGGTCTGATGGTAATGTCCCCGGGTGTATTCATCCTTAACATGAATCGGTGATGAGACATATACCAAAAAAATAAATAGGAGTGACTAAAGTGAAAGCACAAATTATTCAATCTTTTGGTGAACCCTCCGTATTTCAATTTAAAGAGATTTCAAAACCTGAACTAAAACCTGGACATGTACTTCTTCAAGTCAAGGCTACAAGTGTAAATCCTATTGATACGAAAGTCCGTGCTGGTGCAGTTCCAGCCGTTTCCCCCGAGTTTCCGGCAGTGTTACATGGAGATGTTGCAGGTTTGGTATTTGCAGTCGGTGAAGGAGTAACTGAGTTTAAAGTTGGCGATGAAGTGTTTGGATGCGCGGGTGGTTTTAGGGGTACTGGCGGTGCACTTGCAGAATTTATGCTAGCAGATGTCGATTTACTTGCTCACAAACCGAAAAATTTGACGATGGAAGAAGCCGCAGCTTTACCATTGGTTGCCATTACCGCATGGGAAGCATTATTCAATCGGGCAAATCTTGTCCCTGGACAGGATATACTGATCCATGCAGCGACCGGCGGTGTAGGACACATTGCCATTCAACTGGCGAAATGGGGAGGCGCGACAGTCTATACAACCGCCTCTTCGCAAGAGAAGCTGGAGATTGGCACGCGCCTTGGTGCAGATGTAACTATTAATTATCGAGAAGAAAGCGTTCACGACTATGTACAGAAATATACAGACGGAAAAGGATTTGACGTTGTGTTTGACACGGTAGGAGGAGAAAACCTTGATCGCTCCTTTGAGGCGGCCGCTGTACATGGAACGGTAGCAGCCATTGCTACCCGTTCGACCCATGACCTCTCGCCAGTGCATTCAAAGGGACTATCTCTGCATGTTACCTTTATGTTGTTGAAGATATTAAACAAGGACATGCATAAGCATTATGGAGAAATTTTGAAAAAGGTTGCTCGGTTGGTTGAGGAAGAGCAGCTGCATCCGCTTGTGGATCCAAACATTTTTACGTTTGATGAGGTTTCAAAAGCCCATGAGTACATGGAGTCTGGAAAGGCGATAGGAAAAATAGTTTTGAAAAATAGTTGGTAATATTATATAAACATTTGAAATGCCTCAAAAACTTTATGTTCATTTTAAAATAGACGGTACGGCGAGAATTTCTATAAGATTCTCACTGTACCGTCTTCTTTTATTTTTAATTATTGTAGAGCATATTCAACATAAGGTTTGTGTCCACTCTAAAGGACCTTCGTCCAATACGCTCCGAAGAACCTCCTGCACATGATTGACACATCATTCGTTTATTGTTTTTCAAACATTTTATTTTTTAAAAAATCCATAAAAACAGATTTAGTTTTACCTTTTAAATAGATAAAGTCAATACTAATATTCGTTTTCACAGGAGGAGTCATTTCTACTCTAAATAACTCTTCATTTTCTATTTCCTTCCTTACACAATGCTCAGGTAAAAAGCTAATGCCTAGACCTTGTAATACTAAATTTTTAGCCGTTTCCATATTGTCAACTTCTACATATATATTCGGATTTACACCATTACTTTGAAATAGACGATGAATGATAAGCCAATCGATAGATCCATAATCAAAAAAGATTAGAGGCTGTTTACTTACATCCTCTACTGTTATTCTTTCTTCTTTTAAAAAAGGATGATTTGAAGGTACAACAAGGCTAATAGGATCATTATAAAGACGAATTGATTCTACTTGAGGGGGGGTTTCTGTTCGTATAATGCCAAAGTCAACCTCTTTATTAAGGACCTTGTGTAGAATATCCTTAGAATGTCCTGTTATAATTTTGATTCTAACATCCTTGAACTTAGATTTAAAAGCTGGCAAAATATCAGGGAGAATGTTGTTGGAAATGGACAAAGCACTCCCAAGTACTAGCTCAAAAGGTACAGTTACTTGTTGTAATCCGTACTTTGCTTCCTGATAAGATTGAAGAATTTTTTGTGCGTGTGGAAAGAAATATTCTCCCTTTTCAGTTAAAGAAATTTTGTTTCCATTTCGATGAAAAAGCTTTAAATTAATTTCACGTTCAAGGGATTGAATACGTGCTGTTACAGAAGGTTGAGTTAAATAAAGAGCCTCGGCTGCTTTATTGAAACTACCTAGTTGACAAACATAAATGAAGGCTTCAATATTTTCAATATTCATATTTACTGCTCCTTATTTTAGTTCACCATTACGTCTATCTAATTTACCCAATTGCTTTAGCTGATTCTGTCTCAGTAGCTGTTTTAATTGCCGATTTGGCTAAAATTTCTGTTGGGTCAATAATACTAATATTTTGGGATGATTTAAGTACAAGAGGGATTTCTGTACAACCTGCTATTATAGCTTCTGCCCCTCTTTTTATTAATTTATCAGCTACTCTTGAAAGGTAAAAACGCCCCTTCTCCAAATCACTCCCTTTAATAGCATATATTCCTTCCATCACTTCTTTTTGCATTTGCTTATCAGGCTCAATGGCATTAATATCGTAGGATTGACAACTTTGTTGATACAGTTTTGTATTTATTGTTCCATCAGTAGCCAACAAACCTACTCTCCTCATATTATTTACGTGTAAAAAGCGAGCTGTTTGTAAAGGCATATGTAGAATCGGGATACTAACGGATTCTTTTATTGATTTAAAGTAAAAGTGAGCAGTATTGCAAGCCATTACCAGAAAATCCGCACCAGCATTTTCTAGCCTTTGTGCCGATTGTACAATAAAAGGAGTAGGATCTGTACCCTTTCCCAAAATAGCTGTTGTTCGATCAGGTATTTGTGAATAATTGTCCGCGATAATATGGATATGATCCTGGTCTTTCTTTGCAGGTGTATAAGAAATAATTTTATTCATTAAATCAACAGTTGCTAATGGTCCCATTCCTCCAATAATCCCAACTACTTTTTGCATTTTCTTCACCACTTATATTTAAATTTTATAATATAGTTTTTTTAATACTTAACTTTATTATAATTTTTATACGAAGTGATGAATTATAGAAATAATCTATACACTAATAGAAACAATAAATTGAACTTTAATAATGATGAAGCTTCCATTGAACCATTTCCCCTCAAATTCTCGAAGGACTTCTTACTGACCATTAAGTAGCCCTCCTCAAGTCCATCCGAACTGTTCCCTGTACCTGAACTATCCTTCCCCTTTAGTTCCATAAGAAAAAGCTGCCTTAAAGGCAGCTCCGATTTTAAGCTAATGCAGCTGTTAGTGAAGGAAGACTTTATTTCTCAACTTTCACTAACGTTTTTTCCTGATCAATGTCTATACAATTCAAAAAAAGTCTTCAAGATGACTATTCAGACCCCATCATTAGTTTTAACTCATGACTTTCAACAATGGGGCGAGAATGTTCGGTCCTTGCCTTGCTACTTGTATCATTGCTTTTCCCAATTCTTCTGATGTAATGATGCTGCTTAACGTATCATCAAAATGTTGGTGGCACCTGCCGAATGCTTGACTGTTCGGTTTGAGCTTTCCATTCTCCCTGACGGAACTCTTTTTCCCACTTCGAAACCACAATACAAGCGAGAACATGTCCAGGAGTATTACAAGCAGTGCGTGCCATATCCAGCACACGGTCAATTCCTGCAATAATTGCGACGCCTTCTGCAGGAAGCCCAACTGCTGATGCGGTAGCTAAAAGGACAACTAGCGAACCGGATGGAACAGCAGCAATTCCTTTTGAGGTTGCAACGAGAACCCCCATTACAATCAACTGTTGGCCAAAATCCATCGGGATGCCATATGCTTGTGCCAAGAAAATAGAGCAAACAGAAAGGTACAATGTCGAACCATCACAATTCAGTGATAGCCCAGAAGGAATAACGAATGAAACAACGCGTTTCGAACAACCGTATGCCTCCATTCGATCCATTAACTGAGGCAGAATGGTTTCCGTACTTGTTGTAGAAAAAGCGATAAGGAACAAATCCCATACCATTCGAAACACTTTAAAGTAAGAAATTTTCAAGAACCAACCAATTATTGGGAATAGAACGAAAATAACAATAGCAAGCCCAAGATACACAACCCCAATCAACTTTGCCATAGGGATTAAGAGGGCAATGCCATACTGACCTACAGAGGCTGCCATGAGAGCGAGTACACCAATCGGTGCGGTTACCATGACCATTTGTGTCAGTTTAAACATGATATTTGCAACTGATTCCATAAACTTCATTGCCGGCTCTGACTTTTTGCCAATTGCTCCAGCAGCTGCACCAAATAAAATAGCGAAGAATATAACAGCTAATAAATCACTTTTTGCCATCGCATCAACAATGTTGCTTGGAATGATGTTAACAAGCATCGTTTTAAAATCGACAACTTTGGTAACGCTTTCATTTAATTGTGTGATATCCTTTTGAGCAAGGTGGGACAAATTGAGCCCGGCACCAGGCTTTAAAGTGTTAACTAGTATAAGACCTAAACCTAAAATCAGAGTGGTAATAAATTCAAACCAAATAATTGTTTTAAGTCCTAATGAACCCATTTTTTTCATGTTTCCGTCACCTGATGACCCAATGACAATAGTGGTGAAAACAATAGGCACAACAATCATTTTAATAAGATGAATAAAAGCGTCGCCAATTGGTCTTAAGGATTGGCCAAGTACAGGAAAAAAATGTCCGATAAGTGCTCCAATAAACAGTGCTATTAATACTTGAAAAGCAAAAAACTTTTTCATATGTTGTCCTCCCTGACCGAAAGATTAATAGCCTCATCACACAATATGTCAATAAATAGATCATTCCATTCTCATTTGACTATTGAATGAGAAAAAAGAAATGGCTTTTAAAAATTGATTCTACATTTCCATAGACAACCTCCCATTTAAAAATATTTGTAATTATACCAAAAACTGTATCACTTTTTCGCAATTCAGTAAAATACTGAATTACTATAAAGTTATAAGAATAAATTATTAATCCCGTTTACATCTTTTATTGTTCCTTAATCAGCTGACGCACCTGTTAGTTTAGGTGATCCACAATGGTACATTTCTATTGCAGAATGAGAACAATATCTTAAACATGTATAACCCTGTCCTAAAATTAGGACAGGGTTAACATAAAACTGTTTAATTGTTGATAAAAACACTTCACCCAACTTAAAACAAACAAATAGAACTAGGTTACATCTATTTCTACATAAAGTTACTGCTGCAATATCTGAATAAGGTTGCCGCATGTGTCGTCGAAGACAGCTATTGTGACTTCGCCCATTTTTGTCGGTTCCATAGTAAACTTCACGCCGTTTTCCAATAATCGTTTGTACTCTTTATGAATATCTGCAACGCCAAACATTGTTGCCGGGATGCCCTCGGCAAATATCTTCTTTTGATACTCCTGTGCGGCAGGATGCTCATTCGGTTCGAGTAAAAGCTCGGTACCGTCGTGAGCTTCGGGAGAAACAAGCGTGATCCACCTGAATTTCCCCATGGGAACGTCATGCTTTTTTACAAATCCCAGCTTTTCTGAATAAAATTCCAGTGCCTTGTCTTGGTCTTGTACGAATATGCTGGTAACAATGATTTTCATAATGTTTTGCCTCCTTTGATATTTGTGACGCATGGTCCTGTGCTAACAATCTGGCTGCAAGAAAACGGACCCACACATTTGTCAGAAGTCTTGTTCCGATTTTATAAAATTACTCTATCCATCCTTTTAGCAAATTTTTAAGTGGTTCGTTGTTGAATATAACTACTCGATACTTTCCCTTTCGTTTTGATTTTACGAGCCCTGCATCTTCCAATACAGAAAGATGTTTAGCTATCGCTTGTCGCGAAATGGAAATGTCGTGCTTCATAATGAGACGTACCGTAAGTTCATACAACGTCAGCTCGTTGCGTTCGGACAGTTCGTCTAATATAAGCCGCCGAGTCGAGTCTCCAAGTGCTTTGAATATAGCGTCTTTGTCCCAATTCATATATCGAGTATAAGCAACTCTACGGTTGCTTGTCAATAACAAGCAACTGTAGAGTTGCATGACAAAGAACCGTATCATGCTTTCTTAACAAGTTAAAGTCACATAATTGTAGTTTGAACCATTATAGAAATATAATTTCAAAAAAAGTGCATTAATCCTAATTTGTTCATCACATTAGTAACATTTTAAGCACCTGCCCCGTTCCATAAGAAAAAGGCTGCCGCGGCAACCCTTGTTATTGAAGTAAAGCACCTGTTAGTTAATAATCCGGTTTAAATTTGAAAGGATTGCATCAAACATGCTTCATCATCTATAATTTTCTTTTTTTCTTCAAAATCTATATTTAGCGTATTAAGAATCTTCCTCCAAAATATAACGGCAGGAATATTCTTGGCTAATTCAACAACAAAGTAGCAACCCTTTTTTTGTTTAAACAATTCCTTTAATAATGCAATGGAAATACCCTTTCTTCTATATTTTTTCAAAATAAAAATATCATTAATGCTGTAATCATATTCCTTATTTAAAAACGGCCTTTCCAAGAGTAATAAAAACCCTACAATTATCTTATCTTTTTTCAAAAAATATGGTGTTAACCCTTCCCTCTTCCAAATTAATTCAAATGAATCAAATTCAAATGAACCATCTGATGATATGTTTAAACCCTCGGTATACTCCGAAAGGTCATGTAAATAAAGGGAATATAAATTCTTAAGAATATGCCTTTCATCTGTGGAAATTTGATTTAAGGAAACAGTCATTATCATACCTCTTTTACAATTAATCAAATCTCTTTATTATTTCGACATAAACTTTCATTTGCCCTTCATGAACTAAACTGACCCGATAGTTCCATAAGAAAAAGGTTGCTGCAGCAACCTTCATTTTACTTCTCCCAAAGCTCTATCCGTCTTCCCTCTGGATCTTCAATCCATATAAACTTTCCAAATTCATTAATCGCCTTTTCCATAACAAGGGGTACACCCATTTTTTCTAGATGTTTGATACTGTCATCCAAATTTTCAACTTGAAAGTTTAACATCACTTGTTGTTCTGTTGGAAAATAGCGGTCATTTTCAGAAAAGAAGGAAAAGATAGTTTCATTGCCTGATTGTGGTGTAATAATGGTACCATTCCAATTATCAATTTCCATTTTCAGGACTTTACTATACCATTTTTTTATATCCTCTATATTTTTAGTCCTCCAAAAGATTCCTCCAAAACCCTTTATTATCATAAGAATCCCCTTCCTCTCCCATTAGTTATTAATTTAAATTCTAGTTTTGAAAGCGAATTCCTTCTTTCACTAACCTGCACAGTTAGTGCCATAAGAAAAAGCTGCCTTAAAGACAGCTCCGATCTTCAGCAAACGCACCCGTTAGTTCAATAACAAAGTATCAAACTATATTTCATGTCACACAAATAACATTTACTGTATCTTGTATTATTGTGGCTCGTACCCTTTGTAGCGTTGGTGAACGTGCTAGTTATGTCATTAAGCTTCCCTTCTTTTCTGGAAAAAAGGGCAGTTGTAAAATTCAATGATAGTAAATTATACAAAAATATTTAAATATAATTTATTTTCGAAACTTTTCAAATAAAATGCTACCCATTGAGAATGAGTAGCAAATAATACAAGTTATTTGAAAATAATTTGTAGTTTTCCATATACTTTGCCAGAGGAATATCCATCTTTCACATCAACATAAAATTTACCAATTTTCATATCTGTGAATAATGTATTTCCACCTGCTAGGCTATGATAGCCTGTGCACATTCCAGTACTAGCATTGCAGAGACGAGCCCATAAGTTACTATAATTAGTCAATAACTTACTTCCAGAAGACGTCTTTAAATAGATTGGGGAAACTAGTTCTACCTCTAAGTCACTGCCTTTGTTAGGGTTTCCAATTTCACCATCCCATTTTCCATCTTCTGTTTGAAAAGAATACTGAGGAACACTTGCTTGAGCAGAAGAAGTACTTAATACCATTCCACCTACCAGAACTAACACAAAGGTACTTAAGATTGAAAATAAGCTTTTTATGTTATTTCCTCCTCCAATCTTTATCCCTTTCATAATATCAGAATAAACTAATTATTAAAATAGTTAAAAATAACCAAAGCTTCTTATGTTCAAACATCTTTTGGTTACGACATCTTCATCAATCTTACTTAAATAAAGTTCATGAACCGCAAACATCAGTAATTTCGGTTTTTTCTTATATAAGCTAAAAGGCGGTACCTACAAAACTTATCTTATGAACAGAAAAAAGTAGAAGTCAAAGTTATTAACATGATGTATTAGGTTGGAGGTTACTTCTTATTGTTTAACGAAAAGTTTTTAACCTTTCCATTCCACTTCACTTCTATATCGATAACATCAGTTTTTGACGTAGAAAATTCACCTTTTTCATTATTATGTGTTTTGTATTCACCAGTACTATTCAATTCAATATCGCCCATACCCCAAGCATAATTAGGAGCATTAATCTTATATTCAAGGTTTTCAACAGCTTTATAATCTTTTCCTTTGAACTGTAATGCAAACTTTTTAGTTTCTTTATCGTTATCAGTTTTTACTACATTTAATTGAACTGTTACTATTATATTGTCGCTCGTTTTATAGTTTAGATAAGTTACAAAACTGACGAATGATTTTCCGGAGTCCTTGGCATAGTAAACTTTTCATTCCTTCATAAAACTAGTAATTTGACGATACAGCTTCTCGGGATGGGTGAGATTGACCATATGGTCAGCACCTGGAACTTCTATGATTCGAGCGTCTGAGTGCTTTCGAAAGTAATTGGCAACACGAAGGTTATCGGGTGAATCCTCCTTACCGATTATCAATAATGTTTTGGCCGTCAATTCTCCTAATCTTTCGATGGCCGGTGGTTGCGGCCAAATCAATTTAACAGCCGGCCAATCAAACATTCGCTTCATATGGTGCCTGAGCATTTGAACCATCAAATTCCGGTGAGGACTCACCGTTACAACACGATACGATGGATCACTGAGCAAAAGCTCAACCATCTTATCGATATCGGGAGCGGCTTCATGAATCTTCTTCATATTCTTTTCAAATTCCTTTGAATAGCTAAACCCAGATAATCCAGGCGCAAGCAAAACAAGTTTTGAAACCATTTCAGGATAATTCAGAGCGAATTCAGTGGCAATTTGGCCACCCATTGAGTGACCGATGAGTGTCGCCTGATTGATTTCTAGATGATCAAGTAGCGACAGCAAATCTTCAACAGGGTTGACATCTTCTAAAGGGGACGATGATTTCCCGGTCCCACGTCCGTCAAAAGCAACGACCTTGTAGTGTTTCGATAAAAGAGATGCGACAAATGTCCAGTTCCGTACATCAGCACCACCAGTAAGAAGAACCACAGGATGACCATTACCATTAACTTCGTAATACAAATCCATTGAAATCCCTCCATTCATTACAAAATCTTATAATTTAATAATTAAAAACTATGTTATCTTTCTTAAATAATCCTGCTTTTTTTCTGGCTTGACTTACAATTCAAGAAGCACCTTTTAATTTCCTTCCTTATTCTAGAATATGGCCAGATTGTTGAACACAAGTTAAAAACCTCTCTTCAACTAAACTGCCCCTTCGTCCCATAAGAAAAAGCTGCCTTAAAGACAGCTCCGATCTTCAGCTAACGCACCCGTTTGTTTAAGTACATTTCTTCACAATCTTGCCGGCAATTATGGTGTCTTATAACAAAAGCTACCAATATGTCGGCATCCTTGCTTTTAGCAACTCCTGTATTTTCCTATTCCACACAGTATGGTGAACCCAATAGAATCAAAGAACAGCTAAACCTTGCGAACCAAAGTAAGGAATGTTAGTCCAGGCAGCAACCTGCAATCTTACTAGACTACCATCATCTTGAATATTAAATACTGAAACGGTTCCCTGATTTCCGTTAAGGGTGTAAAAATGCCGTCCATCTCTGCTCACTCTAACATCCATCGGAAGACCCGGTGCTGTACCTGGCGGTGTACTGGTAATATGCTTTACCACTGACAGTGCTCCATTGGGATCAATTTGGTATGTCGAGATGGTGCCGCTTAAAGTGTTGGTAATGTATGCAAAACGTTCATCTCTCGTTGTTACAACCCAACAAGCAGTCATATAACCGCTTGGTACAGAACCGCTGAGCACCTGAAGGATACCGTCATTGCTCAATGAATAAGATGACAACGCATTTGAAACAGCTTCTGTAACTAAGAGGATTCCGGACGATAGAAAATATGCACCCAATGGCCCTTGACCATAAGAATCATTAACGATCGGCCCTGTAAGCGTACCCTTTTGATTCACATGAAATACACTTAGATGGTTTGAAGTAAGCTCGGATACAAGGATTTTGCTACCGTCAGGAGTGAAGAGAACCTGAGCAGGCTGAGCATTGACGGTACTGAGAGAATAGATGGATTCGGGAATAGGAGTAAGCCGTCCGTTTTCATCTATGCGAAAACCAGTGATATTGGAAGCAAAATCGTTAGCGGCATTCCCTACATTGGAAACATAGACAATATTACCAAACACATCTACGCTGTTGGGCTGAGCACCTCCTGATGGCCTCACATCCATGAAAACAAGTGCTCCGGAGTCGGTTATGATGAAACTACTTATACTATTGTCACCGGCGTTAACAGCAAGTAGGAAACGCCGATCACGAGACAAAGTAAGGGCGCCTTGTGACGCAAGAGGGTCGATGCCATCGTTTGCAGTTGCAGTGGAGACTTCCTTTGAACCAGTACCTCTACCATGAGTTGGGTAGGCACCCACAAATGTGAGCATTCCATTCATGTCCCTGTAAAAGGCAATGATTTGATTCATTACTTCATTATTTGTCATCATGTACACCATACTCACACGCTCACGAAAATAATTGTTGATAATCTGCATTTTATGACTCTCCTCCTTTGCATAATTTAATATGATTCTTTTACCCTTTAAATTCCACAAATCGATGTAAATTGTTTTACAAACAGAGGTGGACTATCATCCCAATTATCCCACTATCCTGACCCTTTAGTTGCATAAAGTAAAAGCTGCCTTAAAGACAGCTCCGATCTTAAGCTAACGCACCTTTTTGTTTAAGCACAAACCTTCACAATCTCCACTGAGTAATCCCTATTTGAACATAAAACAAAAAAAGACACTAAATATTTTTCTCACTATTTCTTTCGGACTGTAACATGATTTCTTTCATTTTTACATTAAATGCGCAAATCGATGTCAAATGTATAATAAATCGAAACCTATTCATTCAACTCAACTAGTAGAAAATAATCGAGGTTATAGCATACCCTGGTATACCCATACCAGGGAAACCACCCATACCCATTCCAGGGAAGGCTATAATACGTTGAGAATCTAATGTCATGTTTTCACCTACTTTTTATAAATACTTCATAGTCTTTTACATGCTTTGCTTAAAGAAAATAAGGGAGCTTATTTTCTTTAAGCTTGGCAGACTAACTACCGATTTTTTATCCTGGTTAGAGTATAAAAGACAAAATATTTAAAATATTCAATGAAATAAGCAAAATGAATGTTTGATTTTATAAATTTTCGTTCATTAAAAAGATTTCCAAGACGGGGTCTTCTTCTTGAATCAACGCCACTGGTAAGCTTAATAAGCTAGATAAAAAAATTAAAGCAAAAACGCTACCCAAAAGTTTTCTTTTGGACAGCATCATCTAGATATAATTCGTTAATTTTAATGTTAACTGACTTTCTCAATACCCATACCTATGCCGGGGAAACCAAATCCTCAAAATCCCATGCCAGGGCCAAATCCCATGCCGGGGCCGAATCCCATGCCAGGGCCAAATCCCATGCCGGGGCCGAATCCCATGCCGGGGCCGAATCCCATGCCAGGGCCAAATCCCATGCCGGGGCCAAATCCCATGCCGGGGCCAAATCCCATGCCGGGGCCGAATCCCATGCCGGGGCCGAATCCCATGCCAGGGCCAAATCCCATGCCAGGGCCAAATCCCATGCCGGGGCCAAATCCCATGCCGGGGCCGAATCCCATGCCGGGGCCGAATCCCATGCCCATGCCAGGGCCGAATCCTCCAAATATAATTCTTTCATCATTTTCTATTGGTTGAGGTTGATTCCATTGGTATTGTAATTCTGTGTACAACATAATCCCTCCTCTATTTTTTAAACACAATAATAAATAATATGTTAGACTTCGTGTGAATTCTTGGGTATTTAACTAGATCCGGATATAGACTCCGCAACGGCAATAAAAACACGCTGAAACAGCCTTGATAATGCCGGATCAACTTCTCACCTGCCATGTTAGTGGAACAAGGGCGTTTTTGAGGATATTATTGAAAGTATGATTTTAGATAATCATACTTTCAAAAGGCCGCCACTGCGATCTTCAGCTAACGCACCTGTTAGCTCAATAAGAGGTACCTCCAACATTTTATCCTATGAACAGAGATGGAGACTATTGTGTCATTTTCCTAATTAGAGCATAAAGTGATATTACCCATTTAATTAATTTCCTCCTTAAAAACAAAAAGGAGATGTTTCTATATGTCACGTTGTGAATCAAGTTGTGATGACGGTTTTGGATTTGGTGGAGGTTTCGCCTTTATAGTCGTCTTGTTTATACTCTTAATCATTGTTGGAGCTAGCTTTGTTGGTGGCTGCGACGGCTACGGCGGCGGTTACGGCGGCGGTTACGGCGGCGGTTACAGCGGCGGTTACAGCGGCGGTTACGGATATGGAGCCTGTTGTTAAAAATAGTATAAAAAAAGCCGACCTTTATTGGTCGGCTTCTTCAAATTTGATTCCTATTTCTGGGGAATGATAGCTATTTTGAGGACTCTAATTATGGTCCAGACAACAAAACGCGAAAAAATATGATAATACATTTTATGAAAAATAAAACCCCGAATTTCCTACGCTTAGGATCCTCAAGTATCTCATATCTTAATGAACTAACGCACCCGTTTGTTTAAGTGATTTCATTCACAATATTTCAGTGAAAAATTGAAAATTCTTATATATAACTACTTCAAAATAAATGCGATAATCCCTATAATAATACATAGAATTCCACTCAAAAATTGCCCTAATCCTGAAGCTTCTCCCATTAGCAGTAAATTGAATATGTTTTTACTCTTTTGGTTTTTTCCAAATAAGCCATCATCTGTTTTCATACGATAAATACCCCAAACTATTAAAACAGCCCCAAAAATAAATAATACAATAAGCATTTATGTTCCTCCGTTGTTTGTTTAATATGTGCATCTTGGTGAAATGTATTATTTGTCATCCTCATCAAAAATAAAAGTTTCTTCAATTGATAAATTAAAAACTGATGCTATTTTATACGCAAGTAGCACAGATGGATTATACTTTTGTTTTTCTAATGAGATGATTGTTCTAGAAGATACACTTACTTTATCAGCTAATTGTTGTTGCGTTATTCCATTTTCTATTCGCAATTCTTTTACTCTATTTTTCATAAATCCTCCGAATTAAAGGACAAGATTGTAATACTTTCTAGACCCAATTTGACTAATCATTAATGATACTAAGACAACAAATAATGCAGTATTTGTTGGGATAACGACAAAATTAGTTATAAACATAAGAATAAAAATTTCGCACATAAGAATATGCAAGGAAAAGCGAGCAACTTTCCCATCAATTAAAGCATCTCTTTCGTCGTACTCCTTCGATAATTCCTTTTCTAGTGATTTATTCTTACGGGATGTAATGTAAGAAATTGTTGAGTACAACAAAATTATTCCACCTAGGAATACTATAATATAACCAAAATTTGATCTTAGTGATGTATCGAGAATTATTTGAATGATTCCCAATATAATTATCACAGTTGAGACTAAAAAACGCTGTATGAATAGATTTTTCAATCATACCTCTCCTAACCAACTTATTCACCTGGAGTGAAGTTTTTTTAACATGAAGTTAACTTCATGTGAAGTTGATTTCATGTTAATCTTTTTCAAAACAAATGTCAATGGAAGTAGCAAAATATTTCATCATTTGAACAATTTTAGTTTTAATAGTGTCCAACTCCTCAGTATGATAGCTATATCTCTCGAGTGCTCACTAACCTGCCCCTTTAGTTCCATAAGAAAAAGAGCTGCCTTAAAGACAGCTCCGATCTTTACTAACTATTTATCATTCGTGGTTATTAAGAATGCTGGCAAATCTTACTGAACATCATTAGTTAATCGACCGATGTTCTCGACTTCAACAACGACCTCATCCCCCGACTTGATCGGGCAGCTGCCAGATGGTGAACCCGTAGCCAAAATGTCACCTGGCTCCAGTGTCATTACCTGTGAAAGCCAGCTGATTAGAAACGGAATGCTTAGAGACATTTCATTGGTATTTCCGTCTTGGACAACGCGGCCGTTTAAAGTGGTCACAATCCTCAAATTAGTGGGATCTACCCCGGTAACGATGCACGGTCCCAAAGGTCCGAATGTATCAAATCCTTTGCCCCGCGTAAACTGTGGATCTTTTTTTGTAAGATCTCTTGCTGTGACGTCATTAAATATCGTGCAACCGAACACATAATCAAGCGCATCTTCTTCTTTGATGTTTTTTCCGCGCTTTCCAATCACCAAGGCTACTTCCCCTTCGAGCTCCACTTGGTTGGATAGCTCGTTTGGAGGAAGGATAATTTTCTCCTTGTCTGCAATAAGCGAAGATAATGGCTTTAAGAAGAGAAATGGTTCTACAAGGTTTGCCTCTCCCCCTGTTTCCTTTGCATGACCTGCATATGTCCAGCCGAAATTAACAACTTTCGAAGGTTTTACAGGTTCCAGAATTTTTACGTCACTATATTTCAGCTCTACCCCGTCATACTTTATTTCCTTGTTGACAAGTTCAGCAAAACTGCTAGACAGTTGTAATATCATCTCATCCTCAACAATACCGTAATGTATATTGCCCTGTTGATTCTGATAGCGAACTATTTTTTGTGTTTTTTGTAGCACATGCATTATGAAAAAACTCCTTTGATGATAAAGATTACCTCAGATAAAATAAAATCCGGTTCTCCTATACTATAACATGCCTGTTCTTTTACGTGAAAAAAGAGCTCTCGTCGCAACTCCATCTTCTACTAAACCGACCTTTAGTTCAATAAGATTAAATTATTTAACTATGTATTTTATGGAACCTACAATTTATTTATAATTTTATCTGTGTATTGCCTTATATAGGCTGCAATAAATTTTCCGATTGGTAGCCCTAGTAATACATTCCCCATGAAATGTTCACTTAATTTCATTTATACAATTACAACTAATACACCCTATTACATTCAAAATCTTGGTGCTTATTGATTATCTCAAAATATGAAAACTTTTGTACTGGTAATTCGTCCCTTATCCAGCTAACCTGTCTCGTTAGTGCCATAAGAAAAAGGCTGCCTCAGCAACCTTCCTTGTTTGAAGTAAACTCTGATCATTCGCCCCTGATATGAGAGCATAAAAGAATTTGTGCTTTTATGTATCTGTACTTATTTCTTCCCATTCTTGATCCATATAATTTACTAGCCAATTAAGAGTGTAGTGTCTTTCATATACAACGCCTTCATTTAGAGATGATGGAACTTCCAAATGATTTATTTGAGCTTCTCGTACCGCCCAATGTGCTCTATAAATAAAATCAAGGCTGTCTAATATATCACTGGTTGGTTTTATAGAGGATTTATCAAGCAACTCTTGTTTAGAATGAAGAAAAACCGTCTCAAAAACATATTCAGCATTACACGTATCGGCTGGAACATCTATATCGGATATTAGATTTACAGACCAAAGCAGAAGCCAAATACATTCCAGCTTCCAAGAGTACTGGATCAGCTCGTTCTGATTCAGATGTTCTTTCATTAAAAACTTTTTTTCTTCTTCTGTGAATAATTCATTTGCATTATACCTTTCAATAAATTCCTCAATTTTTTCTAGCGGAGCCTCCATCGCTTTTGCTGAGACTATCGCTAATGGAATAATTCTGTTAATGATCTCTTCCTTTGTTCTAAGAGAAACTTCTTCTTCATTTTCCGTTAAGGGTAAATGTTTATTTATTGGTACCTTTAGGGTCTTTAATATTTTTTCGGATCTTTTTTTTCTATTTTTCAAACTTCTCATTCCGCACCTCACTATTAGAAAAACTTTCCACACACCATCTTTTATTATACCATTAATCTCAACTTTCCTGAGACTTTAGTTGCATAAAAAAGGGCTGCCTTATGACAGCCCATTTTTAAAGCTAACGCACCCGCTAGTTTTGAGAAGGAATAATTCTTCTAGACCTCCCCTTAGGAAATCCACTTCTATTACCCTATTTTAAAAAAAGTGCCAACTTCCCTTAAAGGAATCAGCACTTCGTTTATTCACTATCCGTTATCGTGCAGCTTTAGGCGGTTGGCACACGTCACATTTACGTTGTTTATTATTTTTAAACTTCGTAAACGTTTTTTCAAAATTGCTACCACATGTACATTTAAATAGTAACTTTTGAGAAAAACCGTGGTATTCCGTCGATAGCAACTTACTTTCCGAATTGTTCTCAACAAATTCTTTAATTTTGCCAATTGTCCATTGTTTATTCAATCTCTTACACCTCCATATTTTATCGCTATGCGGAGGCTTTACTTGGCATCCGTCCAAAAACAGTAATTATCGTAAGTTATTCATTATAACATGCGCTGGCACTCAATAATACAGATCGATGTATCTTCTTAAACTAACCTTCCCCATTTGTTGCAAAAAGAAAAAGCTGCCTTAAGGACAGCGCTGATCTTCACCTAACGCACCTTATTGCCTTATTTCCCTTATTGCTTTTGTTATTTAATTTTTATAAAACTGTTTTCAATTCAACTAAGCTGTTAATGATGATATCTGCTTGTGCAAGCTCATTTTCTTGAGCAAAATCAAAATTACACCCTATAGCAACTAAACTATTATCTTTTGCTGCTCTAATATCTGATAATCGATCACCAATTACAGCACCTTTTTCAACATTATATTTGTTCACTATTGTATGTACTAAATCTGACTTATTTTGAGATTGTATTTGTTGTATACTAAATGTTTCCGTAACCCAATTATCTAAATGATAATATTTTACGATTGCATTTAAATATTCTATTTGCCCATTGCTTGCTATGTATATTGCACAGTCATTATCTTTTAAATGGTCAAAAACTTCCTTTACATCCGGATATAAAGCACCTTTACCTACATTAATATTAGTAATTAATTTCTCGTGGAATAATTCATTTGCTTGTTGTCTGATTTCGCTCGAATGTTCAGGTAATAAGGTTTCCCATACAACTGGTAAAGGTACTCCCATAATTTCTCGGTATTTTTCAATAGGCGTTTTATGCTCCCACAAACTTAAATTTCTCAAATGATCAAATGTTTCTTGAAGGGATATTTCTAAAATTTTATCTGTTTGAAATAATGTACCATCCATATCAAAAATCAATGATTGTGACATTTTCTTCCCCCTTTACAAAAATGAAAATTAAGCAAGAACATATTAACTTGCAATATTTTGTTTTCCACACAATAACCTGCTCTGTTAAATGAGCTGCCAAGGCAACTCCTTATTGAAGTAAAGTGCCCGTTAGCTTAAAACTTTATCTAAATAAACGGTTTCCAATTAGGGTCTTTTATATCTTTCTTATTTGGCTTTCTTACAAAATCAATACATCCTTCTTCACATGCCCCAAACTTAACAAAGTTTTTTTGTGCTTGCCATAATGAAACTTCATTTGCCCCGCCTTCGTAATCAGGGTCTCGAAATTGAACACCATCATCTTCCCAAAAGCATATTTTGCAAATTGCATATGTATCCGTCGGTTCTTCATCTAATGTTTTATATCCACAGCAAGGACAAGTATATTTCATACAATCACCTCTTAGTTGTTTGTTATTCTTTTTTATAGTTAAACATAATTCTTCAACTATCCTGCCCCATTAGTTCCCTAAAAAAAAAGGTTGCCGCAGCAACCCTTTGTTTAACTATCAGCCTTTTAGTTTAAAAATTGTTCAAGAAGAACATCAGAACGTTTTCTTTTGATAAAAGCATCATTTTCTGTCCTGCTCCATTTGCTTTTTGCTTCTTCCGTTCGGTTCTTTAAACTAGACTTAAAACCCAAAAGTACAAGTGAAGCAATGATCGATTTGGTCTGCTAATTTCGTAGTATATTAAGGCTCTTTTTTAAAAGTCCTTAGACTTACCTTTCTTTTGTTCGGATAGGGCAGATAGGATGGATGGTTCGTCTTGATTCCCCAAAAATTTCTTAGTCAGACTTAACTTAAGAACAATTTTGTAAACGATCGTGGCTGAAACGATACTGATGATGGCTCCGACAAGAACATCTGCTGGATAATGGACACCTACCCAAATTCGCGAAATACCTACAAGTACAGCCAAAATCACCCATAAAATCCCCCAACCCCTTTTGAACAACCAGAAGGTTATACAAAATGAAAAGAATATGATCGTATGGTCGCTTGGAAAGGAATTATTGACTGCTTTTTCAACTAACCTATTAACGTTTGGCAACTCAGCAAATGGTTGATTATTCGAGTGGAATTGCCCTGCTATTTTTGCCAATAGTTCCGAGATAACTAATGTAATAAATGCGCAGATTACCATGATTCTATTTTTATTTCTTCGAGAAAACAAAAACATCAGGACCGCCAATACTAAGAAAAAAATCATGTATTCAGCGATGAATACAAAGAAAGGATTTAAATCCGTGTATTGTTTACCTAGATTATTAACAATTCTAAACAATGTACTATTCATTTCGGACAAAGCCATTGAAAAATTCCTCCTGATTGTATTAGCACTTTAACTTTATTAAGTTCCATTATTTAAATAAGATGAACATCAATTAGACCTAGAGAAAAAGGCTGCCTCAGCAGCCTTCCTTATTGAAGTACAGCACACGTTTAGTTTAAGAAGGATATTTTCTTGTATCCAATCATTATGCGAGGCCATTTTTTTAACATCTTACATATTTGCGTTTAAAACCAAGCCTTCCTTTATCGACTTCTTTTTGAATACTTTCGTAAGCATTAAGAAAACTGCTTTTTTTCTTGTCCCGTTTGACTTCTACTATTCCTATTGCCTTTGCAGTCTCGACTGCCTTTTCATGGAGTGGCAAATATGAAATCCCCACGGTGTATAGAAAATTATTCATAGCGGATTTCGTTCGTTCTGGCGAATCGTGAATCGTATTTTTCACAATATCAAGCATATTGGAAATCTTGCTTTCTGAAAATTCAACGTCAAGCCGATTCCCTAAAAGCCAGCAGTAGCAACTCCAGCCCGCTGACATTCTCAGCTCTTCACCGCTTGCGATCCATTTATCAGCAACTTCTTGTGCAATATCCGACTCTGCTAAAGTTACGGCCACTACAAAATCGGACAGCATATAAAAATACGCAGCATCGATCCAACGATCATAATCCGACTCAGTCATGGCTTTTGGATCTGCAATAATGCCTGCAAAGTACATTGCATCGTAGTTCCCCGTGGAATAAAGCTCTTCAGCTAAACGGTGACTTATTTTTATTTTCTTTGCAATTGGTTTCATAGCGCCTGTAGCCACGCCAAAAAGCGGCTCATGCGCACCATTGGATATGTACATTTTTTTAGTTCGTTCCTTGCCAAGGGCTTCAAGTTCCTGCATAACCATCTCTAAATTCATCGCTTAGCACTTCCTTCTTTTCGGAGTTTTCCCCCTAATATTTTGCCCATCAAATATATCACCATTATCCTATACTATAACAAACTACCATTTGTCAGCAAAACTACCGTCTAAGTACATGAGTGTTACGCAGGTTTAAATCGGTCATCATTTAGGCCTCTTTTCTAATTATGTAATATAACCATCTAATTACCTTCCAGTTTAAGTACAATTCTTCACGATGCCTGTTCTATCTTCAAAAGCGATAATCATCACTTCCTGGCTACAGGAAAGCACGACCACTGTAAGGATGTTTAAAAAATTGGCATTGCACAATAATATAAGCAACGTATGTCTGTCTTTATTCCACCAAAGGAGGAGTATCCATTTGAAGATTTCTTCAATATCATTCAAAAAACCTCCAGTTTCCCACGAATTCCCTCCCCTCTATGAAGGTTTAGGGCTGCCTGAGGTATCTTCATACATTCAGCAACGATTTGAATTTGCATATACCTTGGGGGAAGTGGAAAGAATCGGGCTTGGCAGCATTCGCTTTTATAAACGGCTGGGGGATTTCGAAGTACATATATCTGATAAGTTGCCAGGAGTAGGACCAATAAAGCTTCGGGTATTAAAGGGCTTGTTACTGGAGGAAGCCAAAACAGCTTTTATCGAAAATATTGAATCCGAACCAGAAAAACGGAAGGTGTACTACGCCGAATTTCGTCGCACTGGGAAAGACGCTGAATAAATGTGCTGTTCCACAAAATGGCGTCTGTTTGTGGAAGATTATTGTTGTCTTGTTGAATTTGTTTTAATAAAAGAGTTCATAATTAACTAGTTACTGTTTTAAATTAGGCTGTGTTAAAGGTAAATGTTGATAATTGAAACCTCCCTGATTCCCTTATATAATTAACATAGGAACAAGTGTTCGTGGAGATTACAAGGATGGACAAGGCGTTTAGCAATTTATTAAATCACATTGATAAATTAACCCTTACATAAAAAGAACAAGTCTATCTATGGGTAAAACGTTATGTTGATCCTTCTTCCTCTGTCGGTGGACGTTTAATCAATGAAATGAGGGAGACTCGCTTTGTAACAGATGCTTGGGGAGCCTATAAAACGTAGGCAAAAAAAAAAGGCATTGAGAATTACAGAATTAAATCAAACGATGGTAAACACGTTATTAAGGGCTTATATCATATTCAAAACGTTAATGGTCTCCATTCCCGATTGAAACAATTCATAAACCGATTTAAAGGTGTCGCAACGAAGTACCTTGATAACTACCTAGCCTGGTTTTTGTTTGTCGATAGCCGCAGTAACGAAAACACAAAGCACAATATTAAAGATTTTCAATTATCATCATTTGTCTTTGAAATGACAGATACTTACGATAGTTTACGCTTATCAAAATTCGCTGTATAGTGCTTATTTAACAATCGTGACAGGAATTTGCAATAAGTTTGTTGAATAATTCTGCAATGAGCACTTGATCTCAAGGAGGTATGAGATATGAAGATCAATAGAATAGATCATGTGAGTATAAACGTAAATGATCTTTCAGAGGCTAAAGCGTTTTTTCTTGATTTAGGACTTGAAGTGCAAGCGGAATGGGAATTGGATGGAGAACAGTTGGACCGAATAGTTGGGCTTAATGATGTTAAAACGGCATGTGTAGGATTGGGGATGCCAGATGGTCAGGCATGGATAGAGCTAGTCAAATTTTATACGCCGTCAGATGAAAAAGATATTCAGCAACCTTTTGCAAATACGCTGGGTATCCGACATATTTGCTTTGCTGTTGAAGATATTGAAGCTATTGTTGCAAAATTGAAAAAGAAGGGCACGGAAATCTTTAGTGAAATACAGCAATATGAAGAAAGTTATAAGTTATGCTACGTTCGTGGTCCAGAGGGAATTATTTTAGAGTTGGCGGAGAAAATCAAATAAACAGACGATATGCTGACATATATATAGAAACACTTTCGCTTAACTAAACACACTGATATTTCAGACTGGACGGCTGTCTTTTTTATGGGCAGTCGTTCTTTCCTCTTGTTGGACAAACGGGGGCATTAGCTAAAAAAAAAATGGGGAACCTTGACAAATGAAGGTTCCCCTAATTTATTATATAAAAAATCAACATTTAAATTTAACAGAGCCTTAAATTAAAAAAGGCTGCCGCAGCAACCTCCAATCCGTTTTATTTATCATTATCTAAATCATCATCAAGAAAAGACCTTTTATCTGCTTTAACTCCATACTTTTTTTCAAGAAATTGACCAATAATTGAACTATTAATTCCTTTTCTTACTGCTGTTTCAATAACTATGTAGAGAATGAATAACCCAACAACAAAAAATATAATATCCTTCACTAAAAATCCCCCAAACAACGCGCCATTATTTTCCTTTATTTTACCATACAATCCACAATTCCTTGTTGAAGTACCCGTTTGTTGCATAAAAAAAGGAGCTGCCGATCAGCTCCTTGAAATGAAATAATAGTCCGCCTCCAGACAGCCTAACCGGTATAAACACTTTCACATGTTCCAGGTTTGGGTTCATAATAACAATGATTTTTAAATTGACCAGCAAAAGGTTGATCGTACCATGTTGGAGGGCATGGAGCATATGGATTAAAATACCAAAGCGCATATTTCCCTGGATGTTGTCTCCAATAATCCAAATTCTGTTTTGCTAATCTTTTTTCAGCAGTTCTCGCTCTTTGATAAAATACATTACCTTTTTGAACAGCTTCAAAAGAATAATTTCCTCCTTGTACATGAAAAATGACTTGTGGAATTGTTCTTAAATCTTTAAAGTCTAAACAACTTGCTTTAACACGATTAACAATTACATTTCCTACATATAACATTCCTTGTAATCCTTCACCTTCGGCCTCTGCCCTCATCATCCTTGCCATTAAGTCAACGTCTGAACTTCGGTAACTTACTCTTGTCATTTTTTCACCTCAAATATATCGTATGAAAAAAAGCCTGCATTAATGTCATTGTTTATAAAATAAGAATGCTTCGTTTATAAACATAAAGACAGCTCCGCTCTTCAGCCAAACCCGTTAGCTGCAAGAGTTACTGTTGCTCCTTTTTGGGTAATCACTGAAAAATTGTACCGGCAGAGTAAATCAATAACAAACACATAATTAACCGAAATGACTTGTCATGTTTAGCAAAAAAATCTTTGAACAGCGAGCCGAATCCTGACCACAAAAGCAATGACATCCATCCCAGGAAAATGGTTAAGGCTAAATAGATAGCTACGAATTTAAGCGATTCATTAAACGGTTAAATAAACGTACTCAACACGGTTAAATAGAACAATATGCTTTTGACATTGATAATTTGAAGAACGAAATCTGATAAAAAAGAAGACTGCACATCTCTGGATTCCTTCTTTGAACCTTTTGGAATGCTAATCTGCCAAACTAAGTACAGTTCTTCTTCACGAACAATAAAATCTTTGAAAATTCAATAGAATAAAAATGTTACTAACGGGGCAGTTTGAAGCAAACTTTATTGTAACTTCCTCAAAGAATGTAATAGTTACTCCCAACAAAGTAGAAGATTTAAACGTTCTGCTTTGTTGGGAGTTTTTTCATATACATAAAAAAACATAAAATTTTCGAATTGACTTTTTGAAAAAAATAAAATAAAATACAAAGTACTCCATTTAAACTACTTTAATTAGAGTACTTTAAATTGAGTAAAACACTGAAATTAAATCAAAAGGGTGGATTCAACATATGAAATTTACTGCATTCTTAAAAACAAGAGGTGCATCTGCGGCAATCTTTATGGGGATATTCTATGCAATTGCCATGCTAGGCATCTTTTTGCCTGGGTATACAGCCATTCCAGGAAATGTCGATAAATTACCTATCGCCATCATCAATGATGATGCCGGGGAAAATGGTGCGATGATTGCCGATCAGTTAAAAGAAAATTTACCCTTTAAAGAAATAGAGACGGATATAACCAATAAACAAGCCTTAAAAGATTTAGAGAAAAATGACTTAGCATTAGTCGTACACATCCCGAAAACCTTCTCTGCGAATATGCAAAAAGGTGAAGCGTCATCAAGCATTGACTTTACAATCAATGAGGCAGGGGCAACAGCCGTTTCTTCTACCATGAATTCTGTCGTAACTGAAATTAACAATCAGTTAAGCACACAATTCTCACAACAAACTGCCAAGGGCGTATTGATGAACTTTAATGTACCTGAAAAGCAAGCCGCTGAATTAGCGGAAAAGATTGAGAAATCCTATGTAGGAAATGTGGTTACAATCAATGAAATACCAGATGGCATGAATAACAATATGCTGCCTATGTTCTTGACAATGGCCGGTTATGTCGGGGCGATGATCGGGGCGATGCAAATAGTGGGTGCATTTAGAGCCAGCCGTGGAAAAGCTAGTAAAACACGTTTATTCATTTATGTGCAATTAACTGCGTTATTGATTGCTGTGGTTTCATCACTCATTGCTGTAGGTGTAGCATATTTAATTGACAAGCCAAGCGGTGACCTATTCTTCGGTATAGTGGGTCAACAAATACTAAACTATATGGTATGTTTTAATTTCACCGCGATTTTAATCTTCTTATTGGGTGAAGGCGGCATGATTTTAAACTTACCGATCTTATTAATGCAAACAATCGCAAATGGTGCCACCATCTCACGTGATATGATGCATTTACCATATGAATGGATGAGCCACATTTCCCCGATGTATTACTCGGTGCAAGCGTACTTTGCAAACCTATATGGAAGCATCAGTCCAAGTCCGTATATTTGGTCAATGGCTGCGGTTGGCGCCGTTGCGATGGTAATTAACATGGCTATTGTCGCGTTTATACAAAAACCGATGCCAGGACAGGTTTCTGAAACAGAAGTTGAAAAGAAAGCGGCTGAAATCACAGCTTAAGTTTTGCTACAATAAGGAGATAATACTTCTTAAAGGAGCGTAGAAAATGTCCATCCAAATTTTTATATTGAGCAAGCTGATGGAGGATAAAAACTATCCTTATAAATTAAAAAAACAGCTTTCAGAACCCATTCCATTGGATCGCCTAGGCGGGTTAACTGAAAGTAAACTGTACTACCATTTCGAATCATTGGTAAAACAAGGTTTAGTCGAACCAGTTGAAGTGATAAAAGAAGAACATCGGCCTGATAAACAAGTATTTGCGATTACGGATAAGGGTCGCGAAGAACTCCCCAAAAAGATCTATAAATTATTTGAAAGTGCGGATGAAATCAAGGATATGATTGTTTGTTTAGCCAACATCAAATATGTAGATCGGGACAAAGTAGTAGATATATTAGAAAAAAAAGTAAAGTCCATCAAGGCTATTTGGGAGCAGCTTGGGAATTTCGAGCCAGAACCTAAAGGCAACGAGAATATTCGTGAATTTTTGGCTGGTTATTTTTCGACCAGAACAGATCACACAATATATTGGTTTGAAGAGTTAATCAAAAGGATCAAGTCAAAGGAATTGTAAGTTTACTTGGCGGCACTACAACGAAGGCAGCGAAATTGGCCCAATCACATAACCAATAATAAAAGCTATGTGAAAACACATAGCTTTTATTATTCATTTTTTCCAGTTTGTAGACAAAGGGAGTTTCATCTGAATTTTAAAACAAAGTTGATTGGATTGTAAGGTACGAGACTCCTGCGGGAAATGCGTGTCCAGGGGAGCCCGCGGAAAGCGAGTGCCTGGAGTGGAAATCAACGACAATCATTGTATAAACCCTTACATACTTAATCGGAATGAGCAAGTAAAGTATGCCAATTTGATAGTTCTTAGAGTATGAGCTGTATTAACGTATCATCCGCTCAGTCCATACCAAAAATTTTCCCATATATTCTGAATTCTTGGTTCCATGTTCTCTTTTCCATAATAAGAAAATTCCATGAATACCCCATCAATCAAACAGAGATAGGACATGATTAAGTTCTCGATTTTCACTTGGCGTATTTCTTTTTTGTCAATTCCCTCTAAAAAGATATCATGTAAGAGAGAAGAAAATGATTTTTCAGATCTAAGGAATTTATCATTTAATATGTGCTTCAAATGTTCCGGCGGAAAGATCATCGCTCTCTTTAAAAAAGTTGCTTTATCTTCATGGTTTTTATAATAGTTACAAGTATCAAGAAGGATGTGCTTTAACTTTTCTTCAGAAGAGAGTGTATTTATTTCTTCGACAAATTGTTCGACCTGATGTATATGCTCTTCGAGAATTTCTTCAAAAAGACACAAGAAAAGGTCATCCTTACTCTTGAAATGGTTATAGATTGAGGGTTTTTGTATACCTACCCTCTTGGCAATTTCCGATAAAGCGGTTCCCTCGTATCCGTACTTAGTAAAAAGAGTTAAGGAAATGTTTTTAATTTCATTTTTTGTCATAATGAGCCCCCAAACTATCTAACGTTAGTTAATATCATTATAAACTCATTTCCTTTTTTAAACTAAATATTTGATACCTCTGTTTCTCTAAAAGATAAGAGAATTAGAATATGCTGGATAAAGAGGATTCTTCGCTTTTATACACAACTTTCCCATCGTTTATTGTAAGTTCCACTTTCGTTTTGAGCACTTCATTTTCAGGAATATCAAAAATATTTCTATCTAAAACCACAAGATCAGCAAGTTTTCCCGCTTCTATTGTACCTAGCTCGTGCTCTCTAAAACATCCATAGGCTGAGCCATATGTATATGCTTGCAATGCCTCTGCCAAAGTAAGCTTTTGTTCACGATGCCATGTGCTTTTTGGATCTCCACTACTATCAACTCTTGTAATTGCCGTATATATTTGGCGCATTGGATTTAATGAGATAGAAACCGGAAAATCTGTTCCTAAAGCTAAGGATGCACCTGAATTTAATAGCGACTTCGTCAGGAAAACATTTTTTTCCCTTTCAGGACCTATAATTGAAGAATATACCTCTCTTGATGAAGCAGCCATGTGATCAGGTTGCATGGAGGCAATGACTCCTAGTTTTGAAAAACGTTCAATGTCATCCGGATCGATTACTTCAATATGTTCAATTGTATGCCTTGAGTCCCTTTTTCCATTTTTACGTACAGCTTCTTCAAAAGCGTCTAAAGCTAAACGAATTGCCCCATCTCCAATAGCGTGAAACCTGATTCTGAATCCAAGTTCATCTGCTTTAACAACTCGATCAATCAATACTTCTGGATCTAGAGCTGGATGACCACAGATATCCAATTGATCGGAGTAAGGTTTGAGGAAGTAAGCTGTATGACCCGTGACTGTTCCATCAACAAACTGCTTTAATCCTGAGAATTGAAGTTTCTTTGATTCATATTTATTTCTCAGTATCTGAGCTTTCTCCAAATTGCCATCCAATTCAGGAGTGATATGAAATCTAGTCGTTAATTCTCCTTGCTTATCCAATTTTTCATAGAGGTCATAGTCTTGAATGAAGTCATCTATCGGTGCATACAAATCGTTTACAGAAGTTATTCCATATTGGGATAACAATTGTAAAAACTTTTTTAAAATCGTTTCTTTTTTATTTTGTGTTAACCGTAATGCCTCTTTTAAAACGATTTGTTGAGCATCTTCATAGAAAATTCCCGTAAGTAAACCATCTTTATCTCTTTCATACCGACCAAAATCCGGATCACGTATATCCTCAGTAACTCCTGCTAAATCCATGGCTTTACTGTTTACCCATGTATAATGACCTTCAGCATGAAAAAGAACGACAGGACGATCTGGAATAACAGCGTCGAGTATTTTATAATGGGGCTCTTGTTTATCATGCCAATAACCTGCGTCCCATTGCATACCTATAATCCATTCATCCTCAGAACAACCTTTAGAAAATTCCAGTACTTTTGCAGCTGCATCTTGGGCTGACCTGGCATCAAATAAATTAATGCTATTTAAACTTAGTGCACTAAACATAATGTGCAGATGAAAATCATGAAATCCAGGCATAATTAATTGATTTCCATAGTTAAATACTTTTGTCGTACTTCCTATGAAAGGTTCAATCTCCGCTTTTGATCCTACACTCATGATTTTGTCACCTAAGATAGCAATTGCACCAGACGTTGGCTCATGTGTAAGCCCCGTGAAAATAGCATCACTAGAAAGAACAATATCTGCTTTTTTAATAGCCATAGTAGTTACCTCTTTTCATTCAAAATAATAAAACAGTAATGGATCATTGCACTAGCTTTACATCGAATTCTTCTTTTTGCTCTTCAAAATTCAGTTCAGGTGGACGTTCCTTAAACATTTTTGTTAAGTACAATAAGTAAATGAACCCTACTGACATCCAAGTAATCCCTAATACTAAAGAATGGATATCTAACTTTGTCATAAACAATATGGTTATACCGGTGCCTATTAAGGGAAGAAGTAAATATAAAATGATGCTTTTAGGAGATCTCTGCTCCTGTCTCACAAAATAATGGATGAGCACAGAAAGATTAACAAATGTAAAAGCAAACAGGGCTCCAAAGTTAATGAAAGAAGTAGCTGTTGCTATATCCAAAAAAACAGCACTCATGGCTACACAAGCAATGATCAAGGTATTGAATATGGGCGTTTGATATTTTGGGGAAACATACCCGAAAATCCTCTTAGGCAGAACCCTATCTCTCCCCATTGCATATAAAATCCTTGCTCCGCTTCCTCCTGAGGCAATAGCAGAAGCAGTAGCAGATGTCACTACCACAGAAATAAACAAACTATTCAGTAAATTACCTCCGGTATAAATCATGATATCCACTATAGCTGTATCAGGGTTCTTAAAAGCATTAAAATTCGGGAAAATCGATTGTGCAAAATAGGTAGATGCAACAAATAATAACCCTCCAATTAATGTCGTAGCATAAATGGCCTTAGGAAGTGTTTTTTTGGGATTTTTGGTTTCTTCAGCTAATGTTGTAACCGCATCAAACCCAAGAAAACTAAAACATAATAGCGGTACAATTGAGAGTAGATGATTAAAATTCACGTCAGGACTAAAAAAAGGATCCTTAGAAAACAACTCCCCGGTACCTTTTCCTGCTAAAAGTCCATTTATGCAAAGAAGGCTGAAAATAATGATAAAAAGAAATTGAAATATTACCAAAAAGGTATTCACATTTGCAGCAACCTTAATACCAAAAATATTAATGGTTGTCACAGCAATAATAAATGAAATAATAACTGCAATGATAGGAACACCAGGGAAGTAAGCATTCACCATAATCCCAAAAAGTAAAGCACTGATCATAGGACTGAAAAGATAATCCAATAAAATGACCCATCCTACCAGAAAACCAAGGTGTGAATTAATTCCTTTCTGCACAAAGGTATAAGCTGAACCGGTAGTGGGAAATACCTGAACCATTTTTGCGTAACTGTATGAAGTGAATAGCATAACGATTAAAGCAATTATGTATGCCGTCGGAACCATTCCATGGGTACGATCAATAGCGATACCATATGTGCTAAAGACTGTCACAGGCGCCATAAAGGAAAGTCCAAATACAATTACATATCTTGTATTAAGTGAACGCTTAAGCTCGGGTAATCCTTTCATCGCAAAGAGCTACCTCCTTTATTAAATAGTTGAAGTGAATTATCAATTATCTTCTTTCGCACTTAATGCAGCGAGGCTGGCAAATTCATGTACAAGTGTTGCTGCTAAAAGTGAAGTGATTTGACTTGGATCATATGAAGGCAGCACTTCAACCATATCATATCCTATAAAGTTAAATTCAGTTAGGGAACGTATCATTTTTAGTGTTTCAAAGCTGCTAAAACCACCTGCTTCAGGCGTACCTGTTCCTGGAGCAAAAGAAGGATCGACGAAATCTATATCAAATGTTAAGAAACAAGGTGTGTTGCCAATAGTTTTTCTGATTTCTTTCAAAACATCTTCAAATCCTCGATTGGAAAGTTCACCAGTTGTAATCAAACGATAACCTAAATCAAGGCTTGCCTGTAAATCTCCAGAGTGGTTTAACGTGCCTCGGATTCCTATTTGAAATACTTTATCCGTCTGCAGCAAACCTTCTTCGTGTGCACGAATAAAAGGAGATCCATGCCAATATTTTTCCTCGTAATATGTATCCCAAGTATCTGTATGGGAATCAAAATGAATCATGGCTACAGGGCCATATACCTTTGCCGCCGCGCGTAAACTAGCTAAAGTGACAGAATGATCTCCCCCTAATCCAATAGGTATGACTCCTTTAGACATCAATTCATACATGGATTCCTTCATTAAATCATAACTCCGATGAATATTATGAGGAATAACAGGGATATCACCAATATCAATTGCATTCATTTGTTCAAAAGGATATACCTCATGAACAGGATGATAAGGAAACAGGGTCATGGATGCTTGGCGAATGGCTTGAGGAGCAAACCTGGCTCCCACCCGAAAAGAAGCTGCTGTATCAAAAGGCATACCTACAATTGCCAGCTTTGCATCATGCTTTTGGGAAGCTAAACGCATAAAAGTTCCTGTTGTACAAAACTCTGGCTTTACATCTGGTGTAAGTGGATATTTCATAAGTATCATCTCCTGGTTTTAAATAAAAATCATTTCATACAAATTTTACAAACGCAGAGTGTAATCGCTTACAACCTTTAGTTCATTAGTTTACTTTTTATTTCTAACACCTACTTTTTGCACCATATTAACTAACGGTAGTTAGTATTAAACCAAATATAAACATAGTTGTAAAAAAAGTCAAACTATTTTTTATTGTCTATCAAATCCACCAAACCTGCCCCCTTTAGACATCACCCTTAAACTAAGCTGTCCCTATGGCTCCATAAGAAAAAGAGCTGCCAAAGCAGCTCCCTTATTGAAATAAAGCACCCATTAGTTTAAGAGAAAAAAGGCGTCCCGGTTCTGCAGGCACGCCTAATATTATAAATTCCTCTCTAACAAAATTCCCACTTGTTCTGCCAAGACTTGAGGCGGATCAGGTATTCCATTCGTGAAATAAGATTCTACTATCCCTACAATAGCTACTCCAAAAAATTGAATGATAACATCTTTACTTAATCCTTGATTTTTCCCTTTGTTTACATCTACTTCATTCTGTACTTCTTCGATGACAAGCTCAAGAAAGCGACTGCGAAAAAAAGGTGCCCCTTTGTCTGCCAACATGGTTGAAAAGAAGGAATAATGACTTTCAAAGTATTCGAACCAAATGAGAAGAGCATCTGTAAAACTCAATTCAGATGAGGATTCACAAAGTTTTCTTAGCTCGTTAATATGCTCTTCAATGAGCTTATCGAGCAGATCATATTTATCCAGGTAATGAGAGTAAATAGTTCTTCGGCCAACATTCGCTTTGTCGGCAATATCCTGTATCGTAATCTGATCAAAATTCTTTTCAGACATCAGTTCAATAAAAGCTTTTTTTATTGCTTCCTGAGATTTGAGTATTCTTCTATCCACGATAGACATTGTGAGAGTCACCAAACTTTCTTGAAAAACCTTGTGCTATAAGGTACAGCCGTTTTCCTGAAAGTACTGGGAAAACGGCTTTATTCTTAATGATACCAAGCTTCCGTTTTTTTTAAAACATGTTGGATGCTACTTTCTTATTAAAGATTCTTGCCAAAGTACTCTGTTAACTTAGTTACAGCTTGATCTACATATTCTGGGATATCATACATAGCAATATGCGTTGCACCCTCAACCCGGAACAATTCCTTTGGTCCATTCGACAATTCATGGAATTGTTCGCTGTAACCGCGTGTGTCGGCCTCGGTTCCTACAATCAATAACATAGGTTGAGTCAGGTTTGTGCTAATTTGGCTTGATGCCGAGAATGCCATGAGTTTGTCAATGCTTGTAAATAGGAATCGATTTGGAGAATTAGGGTGCTGTGCTCTAGGCGTTCTATAGTAGTCAAAAGCTTCACGCATTAGTACAGGTGTATTTTCATCAATTTCTTCAAGCGTATCAGGTGCATAAGTAAGGAAATGCGCTTCTGTTCCATTTGCTTCTGCAGTACGCTGCTTAGCAACCGCCTCAAGTGTTTGCAATTGTGTTTCAATGCTACCTTCTCCTCGGAACATAGCACCGATGTCCACCGCACTCACAGTCGCTACAGCTTTGATGCGGCGTTCAGTTTGAGCTGCAGCTACGGCATAACCGCCACCCGCACAAATACCAAGTGCTCCAATCTTTTCTTGATCAATATACGGAAGAGTTATCAAATAATCCACTGCACAACGCACATCTTCTACTCTGGCATTCGGATCTTCAAGCAAACGTGGTTCTCCTTCGCTCTCTCCCTGATGAGATGCGTCATATGCTAACGCAACAAAACCATTGTCAGAAAGCTTTTGTGCATATAACCCTGCAGTCTGTTCTTTTACTCCACCACCAGGATGTACAACAACAATTCCAGAATATTTTTTGCTTTCGTCAAATCTCTCAGGTAAATAAAGGTTCCCTGACATCTTTAAATGACCATTTTTAAACGTTACTGATTTTTTCATGTTTTTTCCCCTTTTTTGTAATGAATTCGATGCCCCAAAAACAAACTGCATGCATGTGCAATAAGGAGCATCTGTGTAACATTATAAACAGGAACAGGATATCTTCAATGACCAATTGACTACGATTCGTGCGTTAGTGCACAATTCGAGTGAAATTGTGTAATATGCCTTCTTCCACTTATTCTGACGTTATAAAATGAAATAAAAAAAAGACCTTATTCAGGTCACAGTGATTGCGATTGATTCAAGAATTCTCTAATTTCTTCTATAGGTATCCCTAGCTACCGGGCTTTCAATAGCATTTCTGCCCCCTTACTCCACGAGATCTGGAATTTTATATATCATTTTCCCTGTTTCTTTTTCCTTCAAAATATATGAATGCAGAAAGAATAATGATTGCAATTAATACAATGTCAGATAACCAAAATAAGTCCATATCCGTGAAAAACTCAACCATACTTATTATAGAAAGCCCGAATAAGAAAATTAGTAAGAAAACATCTTTTTTACTTTGTTTCCGTTTTTCAAAGAACAATCCCACTATTTTTTCAAAAGCTGATCCCATTATAAAACACCCCCTTAATTTTCCCTCTCTAAAGTCCGCCGTCTAAACCGTCAATCTTTATCCCTCTGCTCCAATCACGGGTGACTTTTAATTCATTATCAATGATGGTTATCGTGAGTTCTCCTTCTTTCTTATAAATCTTGGATGAATTCTCGTCATAAACCTTAAATACCGTTGTGTATGTGTAATCTACTGTACCATCTTCATTAATACTTTGTTCTTCAAGCTTCACACTTTGCACTTCGATGCTTTTCTTGATTTCTTTGGCTACCAGTGCTGGCATAGAATAAAAACGGTTAAGAATTTGGGCATTATATTCATCTTCTGATAAATATCCTTTAATTCTTTCTGCAATTTCATTAAAGGCAGGAGGATTCGCTGGATCTTTAATGGTATATCGTACAGTATAATAGCCTTTAAATAACTTTTCTGCCTCTTCCAATTTGACCGCATTACCCTCTTTAACAGGGCTCCTCTCTGTCATTTCACCGTTTTCTTTGACCACTTCCTTGTTACATGCACCTGCAACTGAAAACACTGCGATTAACAACAAAAAGCTAAGAAATTTTTTAATGTCAGCACCCTCATTTCCTTTTACATTTCATTTGTTAAAAAATGAATTTCATTAGTATGAGCAGCCTATAAATGTTCAAAATAAGGTAAAGGCGGACCACTGATCATCAGGGGAAATAATAAAAAACAAAAAATATATTGAAATATCAATTTAATTTAGATATAATACGATACGGTCTTGAAATTAGTCTGTGTATAATTTTTAGAAAATTTAATAATTTTCTAAAATAGCAAATTTTGGTTTTTTTCGGAGGGTTTATTTTGTCTAATAAGGTACCATCATCATTTATAGTTGTGATTGGGTTCATGTTATTTGCCCTTTTCTTCGGGGCAGGGAATTTAATTTTCCCGCCAATGCTTGGTCAATCAGCAGGTACGAATATCTGGACGGCTAATGCAGGGTTTTTGGTCACAGGAGTAGGATTACCGTTACTCGGTGTGCTGGCACTCGGTTTTTCTGGAAAAGATGACTTACAATCATTAGCGAGCCGCGTCCATCCAGTCTTTGGTATTGTATTCACAACTGTTCTTTATTTAGCCATTGGTCCATTATTCGCAATGCCTAGAACAGGAAACGTTTCTTTTGAGATCGGTGTAAAACCTTTTTTACCTGAAGATTCAGGTCCACTGCCTTTACTTATTTTCACTATCATCTTTTTTACGGTTTCGTGCCTTCTTTCGCTCAATCCTGCGAAAATTGTCGAAATTGTGGGGAAAGTTTTGACACCCATCAAGTTGACATTCATAGGAATCCTTGTGGTAGTGGCTTTCGTCAATCCAATTGGAGATTTTCAAGCACCTGCCGAGCACTATATGGTTCAACCATTTTTCAATGGGTTTAGAGAAGGTTATCTGACGATGGATACTCTTGCATCTTTTGTTTTTGGCATCATCATCATTAATGCCATTAAAGAAAAAGGTGCTAAAACAAAAAAACAAATAATGATTGTTTGTGGAAAAGCGACTGCGATTGCGGCCGTTATCCTTGCTACCATTTATACAGCTCTCTCTTATATGGGTGCTTCAAGCGTTGGAGAACTTGGACGCTTGGATAATGGAGGCATTGTCTTGGCAAAAGTCTCGGATTATTACTTTGGAGCATATGGCGGGCTATTATTAGGATTAATGATCACAGTGGCTTGCATAACGACAAGCGTGGGACTCATTACATCTTGCTCGACATACTTCCATAAGCTATTTCCAAATCTGCCTTACAAAACAATTGCCATAAGTTTATCCATATTTAGTGCAATAATAGCCAATATTGGACTAACCCAGTTAATTGCCATTTCTGTACCGGTGATGACAGCCATTTATCCATTAGCGATTGTTTTGATCTTCTTGACATTTCTTCATTCTTTCTTTAAAGGAAGACCTGAAGTTTATCAAGGCAGCTTACTTTTGACATTCATCGTCAGTTTATTCGATGGATTAAATGGAGCAGGTGTACACATTTCATTCATCAATGATTTCTTCACCGCAATCCTTCCTATGTATGAGGCAGGACTAGGATGGATCATCCCAGCCATTGTCGGAGGATTCATTGGGTATGCCAGCAGCGTCTTACGTTCGAAATTCGGTCATAATCACCAAATAGATTAAACGATATAAAATCAGTCCAGGAATATTTGACTGTAGGCAAATTCGAAGAAAAGCGAGTTTGCCTACAGTTTTTTTCTTTAAAAAACGAAACCCGCTCCCATTCCGCCGACTGTCTGCCAAGCATCATCTTCGCAAGCCAGTTATTCTGCAGGATTCATTCATTCCGTAATTTCTTCAGCAATTGAAAAATCTGCCCCCTATGGTGTGCTTCATGTTCAATCAGATGGTAAACGACCCATTCAGGTGTGACGTCATATTGTTCAAGCACCCTCGGTTTACGCCAATCCGTTAGATTCATTGTGCGAAAGTTTGAAAGAAATACTTCACGTACCTTATTGAGGCGGTAGAAATGTTCTTCCAATGTTTGTCCTTCAATTTGGCTTAGGGAGCCATCTTCAGCACGGCATCCAAATGGAAACAATGCGCGTATTTCCGAATCCCATTCCGTAACAAGGACCTCCTCGTATAACCAATCTGCCTCTATCAACGCTATGTGATATAACAGCGAGCCAATCGTTTGCCTTTCATCGATTTTCGAATCGAGTAAATTTTGGCTGATTCCAGTCAATTCCGCTATAAGCGTACGGCGAACCTCTTCTAAACACCATAACCACCGCCCAATTTCCTCTTCATATCCCGGTAATGCAGATACCAGTAATGCTCTTCTCTCCACCAAGATCATCCTCCTCTTCATGAACGTACATTCTATTTAAAAGTGTTGTTTCCTTCTTTTAAATGGAAATTACCTTTTAGAGCAGGACAAAAAGAGCAATCTTTTAGATTGCCCTTTCGCTTGTGCCTGATTGTTTCGTTTATGTCATCGATATCGTAGATCGAAATTAACTCCCCAAAAAGAGATTGGCTCTCATCTCCTCTGTTATACGCCTGCTTTGTAGATAATCCTGTTCCCGTTCTTGTTCAACCATCATGCGTTGCTCCAGTTTTTGAGCATATTGTGCATAGCTGATTCCATGAGCCTGAAACATCGCTTTTTCCATTGCCGACGTGTACGTTAATTCGAGAAAATTAATGAAGAATCAATCCTTCCCATAGTAAATTTCGTACTCATCTTATCATTGTTAGTGATAACTCACAAAGTTGCTATGGCTCCATATTCACTGATAATTCAGACTTTTCAACTGCTGTTTCTATCTCCGTGTACATAAACGCCAAATCCCTCCATCTTCCTCTAATTTCCTTTTTTCATTTACAAAATGACCACGTTGAAGACAAATTAAAAGTCCCATTAACAAACCTGTTGTTAATGGGACTGAATGTTTATTTATATGAACCGAAAATTTCCTTTGCCAATCTACGCCCAGTAGGAGTCGCAGCCAGGCCGCCCTCTGCCGTTTCTCGAAGTGCAACCGGCATGGTCAATCCTATTTTATACATGGCATCGATAACTTCGTCACATGGAATGCGGCTCGTAATGCCTGCAAGTGCCATATCAGCTGCCGTTATCGCATTGGATGCACCCATTGCGTTACGTTTCACGCAAGGAACTTCAACCAATCCAGCCACTGGATCACAAACCAGTCCAAGCATATTTTTCAATGTGATCGCCATCGCTTCTGCGGCTTGGCTCGGTGTACCGCCGGCCAGTTCTACTATCGCAGCCGCGGCCATTCCACTTGCCGAGCCCACTTCTGCTTGGCAGCCACCAGCCGCTCCAGAAATGGAAGCGTTGTTTGCGACCACGAAACCGAAGGCAGCGGAAGTGAAAAGAAATTCGATCATCTCTGCTCGGGTCGGGTTTAATTTTTCTTTCACGGCAAATAATGTCCCGGGAACAACGCCTGCCGAACCGGCAGTCGGAGTGGCACAAATCATTCCCATTGCTGCATTCACTTCGTTCGTCGCAACCGCTTTACTGACGGCATCCAATAATAAATTGCCTGCGAGCGCCTTGCCCGACTTGATATAATTTTGCAAAAGAACGGCATCCCCGCCCGTTAGACCTGTAACGGATTGCACACCTTTCAGGCCTCTTTCCACCGCTTGTTCCATCACTGTCAAATTCCTGTCCATCTTTTCAATGATCTGTTCTCTCGACAGGCTCGAGAACTCCATTTCTTGTAAAATCATGATTTCCGCGATTTTTACATTTTTACTTTCAGCAAGTTCAACCAACTCTGCTACATTTCGGAACATGTTTTTACCTCCATATCTATGCCAGCACTTATCATTCAACCATCCTTATGACTTGCGACACGTTTTCCAATCCTTCAATTTCCTTCATGACATCGCTCTTGATTTTCTGATCGACTTCAATCACCATGAGGGCCATTTGACCTTTTTCTTTCCGTGAAACTTCCATATGCCCAATGTTAATTTCATGATTCGCCAATACTGTCGAAACGGAAGATATGATTCCAAATACATCGTTATGCACGACTAAAATGGCTGGGTTTTCACCCGACAATTTAAGCTTGAACGTATTCAATTCCGTTATTTCTATCGTTCCGCCGCCAATCGAGATCCCGACTAGTTCCAATTCTTTATCTTCGTCGAACAGCCTGATCTTGACTGTATTAGGGTGATCCATCACCGTATCCTCGATTGTAAAGGTAACTTCCATGCCAGCTTCTTCCGCTATCGTTAAAGAGGCAGGGATTCGTTCATCATCTGTATCGAAATCCAATATCCCGCCTACGACAGCGACATCCGTACCGTGTCCCCTGTATGTTTTTGCAAAAGAGCCATATAAAGAAATAATGGCTTTCTTCGGTTGCTTTCCGAATAATGTCCGTGCTACTCTGCCAATTCTGGCAGCTCCTGCTGTATGTGAGCTTGAAGGTCCAATCATGACGGGACCGATTATATCGAATGCAGATCTGTATTTCATCGTGTAATGCCCCATTTCTGGCAATATATTTTTTAACCGTCTTTTTAGGGTGAATGAAGATCAAAAAGCGGCATAATTACTATATTAAAATATTTTTATCATTCCTGCAATGAAAACCCTTTCATTGCATATCCCATATTAACATATATTACATAACATACCTACCAAAATATTTATCATTTAACGTGAAATCAATATTTGATTTTTCGGTATATTAAGATAATTAACCTTTTAATCATTAAATTTGTAGAAAAGCATGAAAAAAGCAGCCATCAGGCTGCTTTCCCTTCTATCTCCGATTTTAACTTGCCTTTTTCTCATCGATGGATTTAGCGGCACCCCAAATTTCGGATGCCCATTCAGGATGGTCGATGAATGGATTGCGGTTATTTTGCCAGTCATGAATGACATCATTGCGATGGCTCTCGAATTCGTCGACTGGATCGAGTTCATTCCATTTCAAAAGTGTCGATAGCTTTCCATGAAGCGGCTTAGGATACGTATTGACTGTATCGGATAATTCAAGATCCAACTCGCCGTCTCCTTCATATCGGACGGCCATGTAAAATAACATCCTTGCTATATCGCCTTTAACATGATCTGGCGGCTCCCATGAATCTGAATCAAACTTACATTCACATCCACTATATGTTTGACCGCCCTCGTCGAAATCAAGGTGGCCCCGTTTACCATTCACTGTTACATCAGCGGGACGGAGGTGATGAAGGTCTGTCCCGGGACCTTTGCTTGTCCCAAAATCACCGTGGGACTTTGCCCAAACATGTTCACGGTTCCATTGTCCGGTATTGCCCCCATTCGCGTTCTTCGAGATGGATTTTCCAGAGTAAAGCAAGATGACATTCTGTTTGTTCACCGGATCTTCATCCGTTTCTTTAAGGGCATTCCACACTTGATCATAAGATAACATCGTATGACCCTTAATTATCGAGTGCAGAACAGATTTCAATTCCGTTCCCGTTTTTCCTGCCGCCGTTTCGTAATAAGCTTCAAGCGGCTTATCATTCGATACGGTCAACGTGAAACGGGCAACCGCTTCCGATTGCTGGTCCTCGGCCTTGACTGCGACAAGGTATGTTCCTGCTTCATTTGCAGGAAGGGTTAATGTCTGGCCGGCGACCGTACCGATAGTGGATGAAAAGGTAAGTTCATCTCCATCTGGATCTGAGAAGTGCTCACTCAAATCGATGGTGACCTTGGAACCGGCTTTCACTTCAAGATTTTCCAGGTTTTTCGATACGACTGGCGCATGATTTTCTTTAGGGTCGAAAGGGGAAGCAATCGCTTCCCCTTTCGAATTGACAAACTTAATATTCGATGTGTCGACACCTTCTGTTACCGTCCACTTCTGAACATTTTCAGCGCCCCTGATTTCTTTTACATTGGCGTTATCGATGATGACTTCCTTCACCGCCATGCCTCCAAAATCGATGATTGCACCTTCCTTATCCGGTTTTATCGTCACTGCAGCATTCTTCAGACCAAGGCCTTTGAGTACAGCATATGAACCTTTTAACCAGATACCTTCTTCGATGTTGGATGTTTCATCAAGATCGATCAAAACACTAGGTGAAGCAATCGTAAGTCTTTTTGTTTTAACGTTTGTTAAATTATACGTTTTTTCAGGAGCAGGAGTTTCAACTCCGCCTGATTCAGATAAAGAGGTTGAGATCAGTACAGGGTCATGATCGCTAGCTCTTCCATGAGCTTCCATGAAGGATGAGTTAATATGGACAATATCGACTTTTGTCGCCTCCGCCATATTATTCGATACAAGGATATGGTCCAGTACTTGTGAATTGCCTTGATATGTGTAAGAATAACGTTTTTCAAAAGGGACTTTCTCGATCATATTGGTTAGAACATTGCCCTTTAATGTTTTTAGCGGAGCCGAAAATTCAAAATCATTAAAGTCTCCAAGCAAGACGACATTCGCTTTGGCATCCTGTGACTTGATATCACTGACAAACCGATTGACAATGGAGGCAATTTGAAGCCTTTGCGTTTCACTTGAAAGGACAGGAGGCTGGTTTTTGCCGAATAAAGGCTGGTCACCGCCCTTGGAATTAAAATGATTGGCCACCACCACTACGCTTTCGCCTTTAAATTCGAATTGAGCGGCTAAAGGCTTCCTGCTTGAAGTGAAGGCGGGATCGGTAGGCTCAATTCGTCCAGGGTTCAAGGTAAGTTTTCCATCTTTGAAGCCCACGGACTGTGTTGCCGTTCCTTTCGTTCCTTCAGTCAATTGGACACGGTCGACATTATATAAAAAGCCTACGCGGATATTACCGCCGGGTGCCCCGCCATCAAGTTTATCTTCTGGAGCGATATCGATGTATTGATATTGAGGTCCGCCCAGCTCTTTTATTTTGTCGGTTAACTTCTTGGCACTTTGAGCAGAATCCGTTGTCCCGCTATCCGTTGCCCCATCATTATCTTGCATTTCCGTTACGCCGATGATATCGGGTTGTTTAAGATTAGTAATGATGGATGTTGCAATCGTTTCGACTTTAGAATTAGCTGTTTGAGTGGAAAAATTCTCGATATTATAGGAAGCGATCGATAGCTTATCAGCATCCTTCTCTAAGGATGTCACTTCCCGGGCCGTTCCGCCATCCTTTAACGCAGGCAGCTGGGCTTTATCCGTCACTACCCTATAATTGCTATATCCATAGCTGATGACACCCGTGACCGAGCCATCAAAGAAATCACCCGTTTTCGCTGCAAATGATTCATCATTTATATCCAGGGTAATTCTTTCAGGATTGAAATCCGTTTCCGTTATTTTGACGCCCCCAACTGCAGTCGTCGTTTCCATATTCCCTGGAATCACGACCAATTCACCATAGTCTTGAGGAGCGACCACTTTCGGGTTATATACTTGAACGAGCATTCCTTCCAGACTCTCGTAGAAATCAATGCCGTCTTCGCTCGGATTAAAATCTGTCAATCTATCATCATCGATGTTCTCGGAAGGCGGAATGACATCTTTTCCGATGACGATCGGTTCTGGCATCGCTGCAGTGCCAAGCCTTTCAATCGTCGTATTGGTCAATTCAGTTGTTGGCAGATCCGTCGTTTTCATTTCAGCGTATCCTTCGATATACCACTCAGCGACTTTACCTGCCACTTTGACATGATCTCCCGCTTTCAGACCATGTGCTTTGTTGTACACAAGTATTCCCTCGGAAGTCGTTAAGTCCTTATCCGGGTTGGGATCTTGCATATAAAAGTTATTCGCATCCTTTACATAAGTGACGACACCTTCCACACCTGAGACGAGTTGATTTTCATATGATGAAAAATGATTCATCCCCTGAATGTCACGAATCTTCACTTCATTGGTTTTGGTAACGGTATAGGCAAAAGTGAAAACTTCCGATGTCTTATCGTTGACAGCGATTGCCTTGATGACAGTATCTTTCGTTAAAATAATCGGTTCTGTGTACAAGGCACTTGAAGAAGTCGGTGAGGATCCATCCAGCGTATAATGGATTTTCGCTTCTTCCCAGCCAGATTCAAGTGACACTTTTGTATTTTCACTAACCGTACCAGGGAAAATATCCGTGTATACGGCTGGTTTGTTCACCAGTTCATAATCTTCAATGCCACGCGGCTTCAACTGATACGTGTCATTGAACTTTGATCCGATCCCGGTTACGGAAATGACATCCCCTACTTTAAAGTTCCTCACGAACTCTTCATAACTCGAACCGGTCCGGTTATCATGGCGAACGATAACAGATTTCCCTTCAGTATCTTCCGCCTTGAATTCGAATGTTCCGTATGTTCCCGATGCAGCCAATTCTGTAATGGTCGCTTTTTCAATGGTGACCAGCTCACCTTGTGTTTCCTCATTGACCCCAGATGCATCAATTTTTTGGATTTCAGGAAGTTCATTCCCGGAAGAAACCACTTCAAGGGAGGTTGGTTGGATTTGCAATTCCTTATTATAAGCGGATACTTTTCCGATTAAAGTAACCTTATCCCCTTGCTTTACATCCTCAGGCCAGGAAGAACCATAAACATATAGCCCAGCCGTTTCATCTTGGATATAAAAGCCTTTTCCTCCCCAATAACCAAGCCCTGTGGTGACCACTCCATCGACCTGCACTACATCTTGGGTATTCGTGCGCGCCTCGCCAATGGAGTCCAGAACCTTCACATCAGGCTGTTCAGGAGTTGTTCCTCCATCAGTGATGATCGTGTAATCCGTTGCGGATTTCAGGCCGGGAACTGAAAAGTACTTTTCCAGCTTCCCTGTAATCGTCACCTGAGCTTTAAGTAATTCCGGATGTTCGACCAAATTCAAAGCCGTTCGGATATTTCCGGCTGGAAGCTGGACAGGCATGATTTTCTTAACATCTTTTTCATCCGGACTATCCGCAATACCTATGTTGGTACTTTCAGTAAAAGGCGATGTTTGCTGATAGCTTGTACCGCTTTTAGCTGTACCGACGATATATCCCTTCACCGTCGCCGTTCCGCTGTTATTATTAATCGCTTCCATTACCGATATTGTCCCTTCCGCTTTTGCAGCGGCTGCATTTGGCAAAACCGTTGACAGCACAATCAGTATGGCAAAGAAAAGCTTGCTTATCCCGTTCTTCTTCAAGATCTCAACCCCTCCAACTTTTTTTCGCAGGCTCAGCAATCATTTGAATACCGCTTAAAGAATGGTTTCGCCATTCACCGTGACACCGCTCATGCTCACGGTCTTACCGTTAAGTCCCGATAAATCCAAATTACCCTCGACCGTAACCTGTGAAAAAGTAAAGTCATCCGGAGGAGTTCCTGTTAATGTAAGATTCCCTTTAACGACTGCATTTTCCAATGAAGCGATATCCGTGATGTCTACAACTACATTACCTTCATGTGTTTTTGGGGCATCAGCCGTTCCGCCAAAGTCTTTAGCCAATACGACAGTCGGATCTGTATTGCTTCCGGCAACATCTTTGATGCGTCCTTCAATGCTTGGATCGACAGTTTTCAGCCCGCCTACATAATCTCGTAAATTCTCCCAATCAGCGAGTCCGATATCCGTCACCCTTCCTTCTTCATAAGCCTTCTTGAAAACGGTGAATCCATCTCCGCCCTTGGCTGTAAAAGCATTGGTCGCCACGACATATTCCTTCGTTGCATCCAATTCGGAATAGGTTCCATCTTGTCCAAGGACTTCAACCTTTGTGACACGATTGCCTGCTTCCTTCGAACTGTCGTAGCTGAATTTCATTCCGGAAACATGCAGGAAGCCGCCATTTTCCTTAGGAGCGAGGCTTACACTATGCTCTAATGCTTCATTGATTTCTGCACCCGTAAGCTTCATCGTCGCTAACGTATTCCCAAACGGTAAAACGGTTAGGATTTCCCCTAAAGTGATCTCACCTTGATCGATGCCAGCGCGGATGCCCCCGCCATTTTGGAAGGCTATGGCCGTATCCTTATTGAATTCTTTCGCTTTACTTAGCATTCCATCCGTAATTAAATTGCCCAGTTCCGTTTCATTTTTACGAACACTCGGCTTCGTCTCATCTCCTGCATCACGCGGTGTTTCCAAGGCTTTCACAGCTGTTGCACCAGTCTTCGTTTCCTTCAGCTCCTTAATCTTCGAGGAGTATGTTTCGAGCACTTTTGCCGCTTCGGCATCATCCTGTTTTTCAGAAAGCTTAATCAGCTTACCGGCTTGTCCGACAATCTTGCCATCCTTATCGAAATTCACATCGATCGTTCCTAAATAGTCGCTATACTGATATCCTTGAACGATGACAGTCGGCTCTTTCGTTTTCCCTTTATCATCTTTGTCAACAACAACGGGGGCGTCTAACTGCGTATGGCTATGTCCGCCCACGATCACGTCGATGCCCTTGACCTTAGCAGCCAATGTTAAATCATTGTCATAAGCCGCATTGTCATCGTAACCAATATGGGATACGGCAACTATCTTATTGACTCCCATGCCTTTGAACGCCTTGACCGCTTTTTCGGCTTCTTCAAGATAGTTTTCGAATTCTATACTTCCAGGACTTGAAATATCTTTCGTCTCTTCAGTTGTAAGCCCGAAGAACCCTACCTTTTGGCCATCCACTTGTTTTACGATCCCATTGTATATCTTCCCTTGCTCTGGCTTACTTGAAATCAAGTCCGAGAATAACCCCTTGAACTTATCATCTTTGGAGAAGTCTACATTCGAACTGACAAATGGGAACTTTGCCCCTTTTATGAAGTCAGCCAAAGCTTGATGCCCTTCGGCGCTTGATCCCAAATCAAACTCATGATTCCCGAATGTCATGACGTCATATTTCATTAAATTCATGAAGCGAAGATCCGCTTGCCCCTTGAATTCATTAAAATAAAGAGTTCCCGAGAATACGTCACCAGCATCCACCAAAAGAGCTTGCGGCTTACTCTTACGCACTTCCTTAACAGCCGTCACCCTTTTTGCCACATTGTCCAAGTGGGCATGCGTATCATTCGTATGCATCAAGGAAAGGGTGATCGCCTTCGCTGGATTTTTCAAGGCTTCTTCGGCTGCGGCAACTTTCTTATCCGCCAATGCCATTTTCGCCAGGAATTCCTTTCTGTCCGACTCCTTGATTCCATTTAAATTAATGGCTGCTTTCGCCTTTTTAGCTGCATTTATCTGTTCTTTCGTTTTAAGTTCCCCATTGGCAAGAGCTACATAGGCATTGACCCGTTTTGCCACTTCTTTTTTCTTTTCTGCATATACCGCATCATCATACTTACCTTTCACTTCTTTAACATAGGCATGTATGGCTTTTCCGAGCTTGGATGTTTTGCTGACCTTTTTCAACTGCGAAGAAACCGTTTGCATCCGCTTGTCCGCGGTCTTTAAATCACCTTTCTTCACCCAGTATGCAGCTTTTTCATAGTAGTACGGAACTTTCAGGTCACCGTTCAAAGCTATTTTGGTCGATTTAGTGAATTTATCGTATAGGAGCTTTTCGATTTTCGCACCGTAAACAGTATCTTTAATATCTTTATCTGCCTTTTTCACGGCTTTATCCAGTGCCTCGTATTGATTCCTGATATCTATTGATTTCTTGGCAAGGATGGCATTCGTAAGGGCGCCAATCGATTTGCCATGTGCAGCTTTTGCTTTCTCAGCCGCTTTATATCCTTTTACATAGCCTTCTGAACGAGTGATGTACTTATCATAAGCTTCGATTTCTTTGTATTTGGCATCTTTTTCTTTTTTGCTTAACATTGATTTTTTAATGGTAGAATTGATGTCTTTTTTTGCTTGTTTAGCAGATTTGATTTGTTTTTCAACAGTGGACACTGAAGCGAGTTTAGAAGTGTAAAAATAGGTATCGAATGGTTTTTTGATGGCGGCCTTGGCCGTTTTGATTTTACTATTCAGGCTAGTGGCAGCATCAGAAGGTGCCGGCGCTACCGCTACGATCGTTGTCGCAGCCATTATGGTAGCTGATGCAATTTTTACGATTTTCTTTTTCCCCATTATAGTTAATCCCCCCATAAGTTATATACTGACATAACATTCTGCTAACTTATCCATAGAATTTACACAATTTCCCAAAAATGAATCCCGACAAATTTACTTATCCATCCACAAATCCACCCTACTTTTTTCCTCTAAAGATTCGTGTATCTCCTATATTACAACAAAATAATCCAATTTTAAAACAAATTTACAATACAACACGGAATATTAACAGAATATTATCATTATAATCACCCCAAAATACCCATTATTTGATAGATGATATATCAATAAAATGATTTAATGGTAAAATAGTTCTGATTTACCTTGTGACCACTCATGGTCTTTATACCTGATTTGTCGAAAAGCAAAAAAAAGAGAGAGATTTAAATCTCTCCCAGACTGTAGAGGTCTCGGCTTGCCAGTTATTCGGCAGGAGTGTCGCTAATTTCTAAGCAGAGGCAACATTACTCCCTTTTTTTAAGTTGGATAATACAGGATCATGCTTAATCGAGTTATTGTTTCTCCTGAATTATGGTAGGCATGCGGTCTGTCAGCCTTGAATCTGATAGAATCACCATTCCTTACTGTATATTCTTCGTTATTTACACGTACAGTCAGTTCCCCTTCAAAAACTGTTATGTACTCTTCCGTTCCTTCCCTATGCGAATCGGAACTTAAGAATCCACCTTTTTCTATCTCGACTGAATATACTTCAAAGCGCTTCTCATCTTCAAAGGGGAAGTGGGGATAAACTCGATATTTGCCGTTATCTTCAGTTAAAGATTGAATTTCACTTTTTAAAATGATTTTTGTATCCGGCTGCGGGCTATTTATTAATGAAGAAAATGAAATCTTCAATCCATTGGCTATTTTCCAAATTGTTGTAATCGTAGGGCTCGATCCTCCCCTTTCTATTTGTCCGATCATCGTTTTACTTACTCCAGTTAATTCTGCAACCTTTTCCAGACTTAATTTCTTACTTTCCCTGATGGCTTTTAAATTGTTAGCAATAATAAAATTTATTTCTTCCATAAAAATGCTCCTTATTTACAATATAACGTCGGCATTGTACAATAAAAAGGAAGTCGTTATAATGTCACTTTTGGTCATTATAGCATACAAAGGAGAGTCAACCATGCATTTACTATCTTTTTTACTATTTGTTTTCGTTACAAGTTTCACTCCAGGTCCAAATAACATCATGGCAATGCTATTTGCTAACAAGTACGGGTTAAAAAATACGATTAAATTTTGTTTCGGGGTAGGTGCCGGTTTTTTTGTAATCATGTTATTGTGTAGTTATTTTAATGTTTTGCTTGAAAATTTCATACCGAAGATTGAATTTATCATGACTATCCTAGGTGCAATTTATATGCTATATCTGGCCATAAAAATCATTTCAAGTTCAAATAAAGCTAAAGACGATAATGATGACAAGAACAACAGTTTTATAGCGGGCATGCTTTTACAATTCATAAATCCAAAAGGCATTCTTTATGGCATCACGGCAATATCGACCTTCATCCTACCTTATCACTCTTCAAATTTCAGCTTACTATTCTTTTCATTATTTCTGGCTTTTGTCGGTTTTATGAGTACGTTCTGTTGGAGTATGTTCGGTTCGGTTTTTCAAACGTTATTATCAAAGTATAGAAGTCAGTTTAATGTAGTCATGGCTTTGTTATTGGTGTATAGTGCCATTTCGATTCTTGTACAATGAAAAAGGGCAACGGGCGCGATCCTTCATTAAGAAGGATTGCACCCAGCCTCCCTCCCCCTGCATTAAATGTTTAAGTTTCCTTCGAATATTGTCACGGCATGGCCAGAAAGTTTAACTGTGTCTTCCGTTACTTCAACCTTCAATAGTCCTCCTCTTTCCGATGCCTGATAGGCTATAAAAATACTTTTGTCCAGCTTTCTTTTCCAATATGGTCCCAGGCAACAATGGGCCGAGCCCGTTACATGATCTTCGTCAAGGCCTTGGGCAGGGGAAAAGAAACGTGAAACGAAATCATATTCACTGCTATCCGATCGACTCGTTACAATGATTCCCCGAATCGGCAATTGGGCAATGGAATCTATATCCGGCTTTATATTCCTTACGATTTCCTCTGATTGAACTTCGACTAGATAATCCCATTTGTTTTGTCCAACATACACAGGCACAACACCTAAAGCTTTTATCAGTAATTCAGGGGCAGCGGTCTCCTGCTCGATTAATGACGGGAACTCCAATTGAACCATTCCATCCACGAATCTTGCAGTGAGAAGCCCGCTTTTCGTCTGATAGACAATCGGTCGAGCCCTTGGGGTGTATCCTTTACCCCACAAAAAGAAAGAGCTTGCCAGCGTCCCATGTCCACAAATCGGGATTTCAATGGAAGGTGTGAACCAACGCAGCTGCCATTCAGCTTTATGAAGGTGAATGAACGCAGTGACAGGCATATTAATCTCTTTAGCCATTCGCTGCATCCACTCGCTGTCACTTTCCCCGGTATGAAGGCAGACAGCAGCAGGGTTTCCTTTAAAAGGTTGATCTGTAAACGTATTAATGATGGTTAATTCCAAAAAAATGCCTCCTTAAATGGGATTGTCCGTAATACATTTCCACAATGAAGAACACATTTCCTTGTTTTTAAAGAGATCTCTTTCTCATTAAAATCCAAAATTCCTTGTCCATATTTCTTTTCGAACTCAGATTCCAAACGATTGTTTACGTTTATATAAAAGTCCGGTAATTCTTGTAGTGCATTTCGAAATCACTAAAATAGACAGCTTTATAAAAAAAGCTGTCCGAGTTTGTAGTAAAAGGGTTTTACCTAAAATTTCAAAACAAAGTTGATTGGAACGTAAGGTGCGAGACTCCTGCGGGAAAAGCGCGTCGAGGAGGCTCCCGGACCGCCCGCGGAAAGCGAGTGCCTGGAGTGGAAATCGACGTTCGAGGTTTTATAAACCTTCATAAAAACTGAGACAGCTTTATAAAAAAAGCTGTCCATCACTATATTAATTATATGTGATCCACGTTGCTGTAAAAAAACACCCTACAGTTTCCGTACAATAAATGTATCCCCAAGCAGTTCCCAATTCTGGGGAAAAGGATAACCAAGTACCCAATAACTGAGACCCCTTGACCTGTAAATCTTCACCAGGTCGAATTTGGCTTTAGCACTGCGTGCATCCTCAAACCAAACTTCATGTGTGCGCCCCTGATTATCTTTGTACCTATAATAAGGTGATTGAGCTGTCTCGTCATATTTTATTTCTGCATTATATTGGACGGCGCGTCTGATGGCTTCCTGCATGTCGAAAGTCTCTGCTTCCTGCCCCTCTTCATGAGGAACAAGCCAGTCCCGTGCATAAATTTGAAATCCTATGAAGATTTTATTTGTTGGTATAGCCGTTACGGCATAGTCAAGGACACGCTTTATTTCATTAATGGGAGAGATTGCCTGCGGCGGCCCCTTTCGGTAACCCCATTCATATGTCATCAGCACTACGAAGTCGAGCAGCCGTCCATGAACTGGATAATCATGTGCCTCAACTAATGCTCCCTTTTGATTGGCGCTAGTTTTTGGGGCAAGGGAGGATGACACAAAGTAGCCCTCAGGATGCAATCGATCCACCGCTCTTTGGAGAAAGCGATTATAGAAATCACGGTCCTCTGGTGCTACACTTTCAAAATCGATATTCAATCCACGGTACCCTTTATTTTTCATCGTATTTATGACGTTGGTTAATAATTTTTCCACTAAACTTAAATCGGAAAGTATCGTATGTGCAAGCTGAGTTCCCGCTTCCGTGGCGGAAAAATTCGTTATGCACATCATGGGTATGACGCCAGTTGACTGTGCCGCCCGTATCGTCGGGGTGTCATCTATGACTTCTAAGCTGCCATCTTTCCTCATTCTATAACCAAATGGACTTACATAGGTCAAATCGTAGGCTACTTCACGTACCTGCTCCGCACCTACTTGCCCGTAAACATTTGTAAAACCATTTACATCAATGATGGGTTTTGGTTTCTGGGGAATCCTTATTATCCGTCCGATATGAATATTGGACGGATCTGTAATCCGATTCATCTGCATAATGGCTTGAACTGTCGTTCCATAACGTCTTGCTATATCATAAAGGGTATCTCGTTCCCTTACGGTATGATAAATAACCGGGATGGTTAGTCTCTGCCCTGGATAGATAGCAGAAGGATTTGTGATGCGATTCGATTGCATGATTTCCTGTACCGTAGTTCCAAACTGATTTGCGATTTTATTTAGAGTATCCCCTTCCTGAACCCTGTACTGAAGATAAGGATCAGGAATCAAAAGTGCTAGGCCAATCACCAGCTTATCTGGATTTTCAAGGCCATTGATCCGAACAATTCTGTTGGTACTGACACCATATTGCTGGGAAATTCCCCACAAAGAATCCCCCCTATTCACCACATGGATTTTCACATGCACTGCCCCACTTTCCTTCAAAATATTCCTTTCATTTTATTCCCTAGATAGCCCTAATATGTTTTTTTGCGATCAACATTCCAGTATTCTTAGTTTTTTCGCTCTTATTGCGTATAACTTTTGTTCCCCATTTTAGAGAAAGGAAATTCAGGATTTGGAATAATAAATACTAATGGTTCTCGTTTAGGTTTTCTTTATGCACCAAATGTAACTTCACCCCCAACAAAAAATAGACAAAATACATTCTGTTGTGTGTTTAGTGGATGGGATTATGCCATAGGGGAGGATAAAGTAGAATTAAAATTAGGAGAAACGTATTTATTAGGTGCATACAGAGAATCCAAAGGAAACTCTCTTCAATTCATTGAGGGTTTCATAAAAAACAGTAAAAGATAATCTAGTCTTGTTTTTAAGTTCTCTTTATCTCATTAAAATGAAAAAGACCACCATATGGCAGTCTTTCGTATTTCAGTGTTTTACCATTCACCCAAAGTTCCATACTGCGTCCTCGATTAAGACCCAACATTCCTTGTCCATATTTATTTCTTTATGAACTCTGATTCCAAACGATTGTTTACGTTTTTATAAAAGTCCGGTAATTCTTGTAGTGCATTCCGAAAAGTTAGTAGGATCTTATCGATTCCGATCGCTTGAAGTTCCTGGATTTTGATCGCAACCGATTCGTAACTGCCGATTAGCCCCGTCCTGAATCCCTCATTATTGGCTACAAAATCACTAATTGAAGTCGCATTTTTCCACATTCCTTTTGTATCTTTACGGTTTTTAAACTGTGCTATTGCCGTATCGTCTGCGCGTTCGATAATATACTGATATTCGCTTTTTGCCTCCTCTTCCGTTTTTCTGGCAATGACAAAAGCATTAACGGCAAATTTCACTTCACGACCATGTTCTCGTGCTACAGCCTTCACATATTCCATTTGTTCTTGCAACTCTATTATGGAAGCCCCATTCATAAAGTAATAGTCGGATAATTCCCCCGCCATCTCTTGGGAATCCTGTGAATTCCCGCCTTGATAGATTGGTGGATATGGTTTTTGAATAGGTTTCGGTGCCAATATAGCATTATTGATTTGATAATAGTCTCCTTGATAAGAAAAATGATCGGTCGTCCACAATCCCTTTAAAACCTCCAGGTATTCCCTTGAACGTTTATATCGCTCTTCGTGCTTAATCCATTCTATCCCAAACATTTCTTGTTCTTCTTTAAACCAGCCGCTGACCAAATTAATGTGAAATCTTCCTTTTGAGATAATATCGATGCTCGAACCTACTTTAGCGAGGGTTGCAGGATGAATGAAACCTGGTAAAACTGCAGCAATGAAATGAACGTTTTCGGTATCCCCTGCCAAAGCAGTAATAACCGATAAAGGATCCAGTTGCCCTCTATCCGCCGTGCTACCTCCAATACTGCCAACATAGCGAATTGCATAAAGGATGGAGTCAACTTGTAGCTGGTCTGCCATTTTTGCGAGTTTACGATTGTATTCCATACTTCCATCCGTATTTTGTTCTACGTTTGCCCGTAAGAAACCGCCGGATAAATTAGCTCCCCAGATTGAAAATTTCATATCCTTCCCTCCTTAGTTTTCGGGATCTTCCTGCTCATAAAACCTTTTCTCCAAATAATGGCCGCACCGTTCTCCCAAATCTTTCTGCCTCTTCCAAGTGTGGAAAACCTGATAGGATAAAATGCTTTACGCCAATATCGATATATTCTTGCAGGCCTTCCCTCACTTGTTCAGGGGTGCCTACGATGGCTGTGCCTGCTCCTTTTCTGATTTTCCCGATTCCCGACCAACCATATCTTCCAAAACGTTCCTTGTTCTTCGTTAATTCATTCATCCGCTTTTGAGCCACCGAATCTGTCGTTTCATAATAATGATTCATATTTTCCAAAGATCCCCTGCCTGCTCTGCTTATTATTTTCCTCGCTGCTTCCCATGCCTCATTCTCCTCGTCCCGAACAATCACATGAATCCTGACACCATATTCCAATTGCCTACCATACTTCCTGGCTCTCTGTTTGACATCATTGATTTGTTGTTCAATTTGCTCCGCTGGTTCTCCCCATTGCAAATAAACATCGGCAGATTTCGCGGCAATTTCCTTTGCTGCATCGGATGAACCACCGAAATAAATCGGAATATTCGGACTTTGGTGGATGCTTGGATTCAATACTCCATCGCTGACCGTGAAATAGTCTCCTATATGATTCACCTTTTCTTCCGTCCATGATTTTTGTACCACATCAAGGAATTCACCTGTTCTGGCATATCGCTCATTATGTTCAACGAAGTCACCATCCTGCCCCAATTCTTTTGCCGAACCTCCAGTAACTACATTGACAAGCATTCGCCCTTCCGAGAATTGGTCAAGGGTCGCGGCCATTTTTGCGGCAACCGTAGGAGCAATGAATCCTGGGCGAAAGGCGATCAATGGCTTGATCGTTCTTGTATGATGAATGATGGCCGAGCCCACTATCCATGAATCTAGGTAAGGAATGCCTGTTGGAATCAAAACTCCTTCAAAACCAGCCTCTTCTGCCGCTTTAGCAACATTTACTATATAATCCAAAGTGGGTTTCCTCTGCGGCTCGTTTAGTCCTAAGTATTCTCCATCGCCATTTGTAGGCACATACCAGTAAAAATGCACAGACATTATAAAACCTCCTTATTTTAAAATCTCATAAGCATAATCTACGAGATTCTGCTTTTTTTTATAATTGGTGTACTGTGCAGCATAAGTTCTGACAGGGTCACCGGAATAAAATCGTTCATATAATTCATGCCGTGATGCAAGCGGACTCCCTAATAAATCCCACGACAATTTAATTAATCGGGTCCTATCCTCGGCAGATGTCTCTGTACCCTGGTAATACTCTTTTAACAAAGGACCTATGGGACCTTCCAATTCTTTCAAGCTGGATGGGACCTGTAACAGTCCTCCTGCACCAATTTGCTGGATGATTTCCAATGCCCTTGGGTAGAATCTCGTTCCCAGATTTCTGGCTGTCGTTAAAAAATCTTGATCAGGAAGCATTATGCCATTATGCATTTTCGCTTTATTTTCCGAAGCGAGTAGTAATGCCTTAATGGTTTCAAGCTGGATGATCAATTCTGCAAGCTTCTCTTTCACATGTAAAAATTGTGTAGCACCAGCCGTTTCCGCTAATTCATTTCCGATTGCTGCGACACTTTCCAGTTTGCTGACAAGCCTCACTACAGTTTGATGCTGGCTAAGCAGTGATGAAGGGGCATCACAACGAAGCTTCCATGCAAATTCAGGATCCTCTTGAACAAGCACCCGCTCCCAAGGGATGAATACATCATCAAAAATCAAGACGGCATCCATTTCGTCAAAACGTGCACTTAGCGGATGATCCTCCTCTCGTTCATCAGCAAACGACTCCCTGCAAACGATATGCAAACCTTTGGCATTGACAGGAACAAAGAAAACATTTGCGAATTCACGTTCATTTTCCCCTCTCTTGTGATAGGAAAAGATTAAAATTTCATCAACATATGGAGCAGCTGTCGCAATCATTTTCGCACCGCGAACATAGATTCCTTCACGATTTTTACGGCTGATATGTAAAATCCCCGGTTTCTTTTCCACTAATGTTTTTGAGCGATCCTTTTGTGGATCATGCCCTGCAACTGTTGACAATAAATCAAGATTACGGGATTGATAGTAATAGCTTTCTATTTTTTCTGAAAAACCTGGATGTGCATCTTCATACTCTGAACGGTTTGCGAACCAACCAGTAATTATGGAACGGGAATATTCAGATAGACGGCTCATGACTCCAAAAGTCTGATCGGCCCAATGCTGATACGCCAAACGTTTTTTTTCCAGATCCTCATGTGTCCTTGGAACGAAGAATGACAAGTTCGCATCAAGTCCTTCCTCCGTCTTGTATGTCAGCAAGGATTTACTGCCTGTTTTTGTTTGTAAATCCAGCAATGACTGAATCGTATGGACCGTTCCTTTAAATGCAGGATGTTCCCCTACGTTCTTGATGATATCTCCATCTAACCAGATATTTCTCCCATCATTAAGTCGTTGAAGATACCGATTGTTTTCGATCATCACGATTCCCCTTTCCATTTACCTCCTCCAAAAAATGGTGGAGTCTTCGTTTTAATGGCTCTTTATCATAGGTTTCATACTGCATAGCGAAGGTTCGAATGGGATCCCCGGTATACAGCCTTTCATACAGATCATGCCTCGATCCCAGTGTGCTTCCTATCAGTTCCCATCCTACTTGAAATAAAGACGTTTTAGTGACGGCATCGACATTCGCTCCTCTAAAATACTTTTCTAATAATGGAATGAGTTCGTTGCTGTCCTCGATCGTTGTAGAAGGGAGCTGAATAAAACCGCCTGCCCCGATTTGTTTTAAAATCTCGATCGCTCTTGGATAATGGCGGGTTCCAAGATTTCGTGCCGTTTGCAAGGGTACGAGAGCAGGTAGATAAACACCCTTTTCGTTTAGTGATCCTTGAATCTCCGAGGCAATAAGCAACGCCTCTATACTATCGATTTGGGTATATAGTTCACCAAGCTTCTCCTTCACTTGCAAGAATTGATCGACACCGATAGATTGAGCGATGGCCGTAGCCACCCCTGCAACGAATTGAAGTTTCGTCAGCAATCGGACAACCGTTTGATGATGGGCGAGACAGTTTAATTGCTGGTGCCGCTGCGCTTCAAACACCCCTTCTACGGATCCCCTTATAAGTACACGTTCCCAAGGAATCAACACATCATCAAATAATAAAACAGCGTCCATTTCATCAAATTGTGCACTTAATGGATGTTTCTTTTGATCTTTTGAGGCGAATGATTCACGACAGACAATTTGCAGGCCAGGAAGATTCAATGGGATGATACACATATTTGCTTGCTCTGTTTTATCAGGAGTCAGTTTCTGATGCGGCATGATGATGACATCGTGTGCATACGGGGAAGCTGTAGCAATCATTTTCGCACCTCTAACAACGATTCCTTCCTCCGTTTCCTTTATGACTTTCAATAAAGCATCTTCCTGTTCATCACCTGGCTTTGACCTATCGATCTGAGGATCAAGTATGGCCTGAATCACAATACGTCGTTCATCCCTGGCCTGTTCATAGTATTCCGTGATTTTCTTGGAAAATCCTGAATCATATTGGTTAAAGAAGTCCCTATCAATGTAGTAGCCTGTAACCATCGAATTCGCATAATCAGATAATCGGCTCATCACTCCATAAGTTTTCCGCGACCATAATTCAAAAGCCTTTCTTCTTGCAATCAGCTCTTCCATATCTTTGGGGATAAGAAAAGATTTGTGAACAAATTCCTTTGTTTTTGGACTTTCATACCCGACAATCTTTTGTTCCTCAGGTGAATCCAGCATATCTAACAAATGTGTTAATGTGTCTAAGGTGCCTGTGAAAGCATGATGGGCATATAGATCGTCTATTTTCTTTCCATCAAGCCAAACAGTTCTTCCATCTTTCAAACTTTCGGCAAGCCGTCTTCTTTTATTGACCTTCATTAAGCAATAACCCCTCCTTGGATAATACAAAAGCCCTTGAAGGAGTATGGAACTGACTCCTAACAAGGGCTCTCGGTTGTCCGATAAGCTATTTTTTTATGTTTATTATCATAATCCGATAAAATTAATTGGTCAAGTATGATTTAACTAATTACCCAAAAATAACCAGAAAAAAATAATACTTGATAAATAATCAACAATCTTGTTATAGTTTAATTATTCCAATTGGAAAACTATACTATGAAAGCCTACCGGATAACCGGCGGCATGAACAAACCTTGTTCATGCTTTTTTTTATTCCCAAAAAAAGAATGGACCCATAAAAAAGAAAAGAGGAATTCCAGATGAGAAATTCATTTTTGTTTATCATCATGTCCCTATTATTCGTCATGTTGCTTTCAGCTTGCAACGGCAGCGGCAGTGAAAAAGCCGCGAGTGAAGATAAGAAAGAAATTATTTTCGGCTTCACTCCAGGCCCTTATAGTGACCAAGTGAAAAAAGGAATAGAACCCTACCTGAAAAATAAAGGATATACCGTTAAGTATGTGGAAATCAGTGACCCGAACCAACCAAATTTTGCCTTAGCGGAAGGCTCAATCGATGTTAATGTATTTCAGCATACTGCATTTTTCAAGAATTTCATCAATGAAAACAAACTGGAACTTACCGAAACCATTAAAGTCCCTACAGCACCTATGGGGTTATATTCAGACATACATGGAAGCAAGGATGAATTGAGGGAGGGGCAAAAAGTGGCAATCCCTAATGATCCCGCTAACGTGGCACGAGCATTAAGAATGCTTGAACAAATTGGCTGGCTTCAATTAAAAAAGGGATACGATCCCCTGACTGTATCAAAAAAAGATATCGTGGATCAAAAGGTGAAATTTTCATTTGTTGAGGTGGAACAGGCTCAAGTTCCTCGAATCTTGCCTGATGTAGATTATGCAGTAGCCAATGGATATACCATCTTGGTATCCGACCGAAAATTATCTTCTGCCATCTATTTAGAAGATCCCCCATTTGAATACCAAAATTTTGTGGCGGTAAGAACCGAAGATAAAGACAAGCAATTCGTGAAGGAAATCATTGACGCCTACCAATCCCCTGACTTTCAAAAAGCGATTGAAAGCAATAAAGAGTTTGAAGGCTTTCACCGACCTGATTATTTTAAATGAAAGATATATAACGCATGCAGATCGGAGGTTCAGAATGATAAAGTTTAATAATGTTTGTAAAACCTTTTCTGTCAAAAACAAATTATTCACTGCGGTTTCCCATGTAAATCTTGATATTAAGGAAAATGAAATATATGGGATCATCGGTTTTAGCGGGGCAGGTAAATCTACTTTACTGCGCATGGGCAACCTGCTAGAAAAGCCTACGGAAGGTACGATTGCGATAAATGATTCGATCCTTAGTGATTTATCTGGCAAACAGCTTCGGGAAGCACGTAATAAAATCGGGATGGTTTTCCAGCATTTCAACCTCTTGGCAAATCGAACGGTGCAAGGAAATGTCAGCCTCGCATTGGAACTTGCCAATGTACCAAAACATGAGCGCGCCAAAATCATTGCCGAGTCCCTGCAAATCGTTGATTTATCTGATAAGGCAAATCATTATCCAGCTCAGCTCTCTGGCGGACAAAAGCAAAGAGTCGCGATTGCCCGTGCCATAAGCACAAGACCAAATGTATTGCTTTGTGATGAGCCCACTTCTTCACTTGATCCACAAACCACTCAATCCATCCTGGCCTATCTAAAAAAAATAAACGAAACCTATGGTGTGACCATCCTGATCGTGACTCATGAAATGGATGTAATTCGAAGGTTAGCAAATAGGGTGGCGGTCATGGAAAATGGGAAAATCATGGAGGAATTGAACTTAGCGGATAATAGAACCATACCCACAACAAAAATCGGTAAAATTCTATTAAAACATGAATCTGAAGAGGTGAAGGTAAGTGTTTGATAATATCATTTCCTTACTCCCTGAGATTTACTTAGGTGTAGGCCAAACATTTTTAATGGTGGGAATAGCGATATTGGCAGCCATCTTATTGGGCCTTCCGCTTGGTTTCCTTACATTTTTGACTTCAAAGGAACAATTACTCGAACAGACTATCTTAAATAACGTTTTAAATGCAATGATCAACACGGTCCGTTCATTCCCATTCATCATTTTATTGATTGCTCTTATTCCATTTACACGAACGTTATTGGGAACATCTGTAGGTCCGCTAGCCGCCTCCATTCCACTATCGATAGCGGCCATTCCGTTTTTAGCTCGGCTTGTTGAACAATCTTTACGTGAGGTGCCTAAAGGAACAATTGAGGCTGCTGTTGCGATGGGCGGATCTCCCTTCCAGATCATTAGCAAAGTTTTATTATTAGAGGCGCGTTCCGGTCTCCTGTTAGGCCTCACTGTTACTGCCGTTTCTTTCATATCCTATTCAGCTATTGCCGGGGTCGTAGGAGGCGGGGGAATTGGCGACTTGGCCATTCGTTATGGATACTACCGTTTTCAAACTGACATCATGATAACAACCGTATTCCTTCTTATCATCATTGTTCAATCCGTCCAATTCGCCGGAAATTATCTATCTGCTAAACTTGATAAAAGGTGAACGCAATCATAGCCTTTCTTGGTTCGAATCCAATGAACGGCTATGACTTTTTCTTTAAATTAAAAATGCTTACCTAATAAGTATAGCCAGTAACAAACAATCCTTCGTTACCTCTATTAATCTGTAAAATAAATCAACACCTCAAGATATACACCCGCCTTTCCAGCCCTATTTCTGACTCCTAAGCGACATAAACAACGGTATGTATCTCCCCATTAAAACACATACCAAACACGTCACAGAGAGCAATCCAAGCCTGAAATAACCTGTTCCAAAACATAGTTCCACTAAACTCAAACCCGATTGGTATGGTATAATTACAGAAGGGTGAATTTTTGCTTCAGGAGGTTAAATAATGACGATCAGCAGCATCATATTGGTGGTAGGTGCAGTCTTTATCGGCGCCTTGATGCGGACGATGTTCGGGTTCGGTGAAGCGATAGTCAGCATGCCCTTGCTTGCCTTACTTCACATTCCGCTTAATACTTCGGTCTCCCTGATTGGGTTGGCAGGTCTTACCGTTGCCTCACTAACCGTCGTTAGCGGATGGCGTCATATCGAACGTTCGGTATTAATCAGGCTCGCGCTTGCAACGGTCATCGGCATACCAGCCGGCCTCGCTTTGCTCCATTACGCACCTTCGATGATCATCACTTCTGCACTCGGTGTTTTTTTGATGGCATATGGAGGATACTCCCTTCTTAAGCAAAAACTTTTCCAGGCTGTGGATAAACCGTTACTCACCTCGAAGGGCTGGGTATGGCCGTTCGGTTTTGCGTCGGGAGTCCTTGGCAGTGCATATAACTTTAATGGGGTGCCGGTCGTCGTCTATGGAACTTTAAGAAGATGGAGTCCGGATCGATTCCGAGGAACATTGCAAGCCCATTTTCTTATATCCGGAATCCTTGTCGTGATGGGGCATGCGCTAGGCGGACTGTGGACAGTCGATTCATTAATTCTCTACGTTTATTCCATTCCTGCCATATTACTGGCGACTGGCCTTGGAATCTTCATGAATAAGCGAATTCCTGCGAAGAAATTCGAAAGCTATTTATTCTTTATCATCATTGCGCTAGGTGTACTATTATTGCTGCCCCATGGCTGAAAACCAATAAAAGCCTGATTTCTCATTGAAACACCGAGAAACCAGGCTTTTTGCAGGATTAATAGAATCATAGTTGAATCGTCAACCCCGGATATCCCGTTTGTTATATCCGATAAAGCCAACAGTCAGTAATACTATGGCTATGATGGTAAGTATGAATACCTTCATGAAGTCCATCTCTTCAATAGGAAGTTTCGGAATATGGCCAAATGGTGTTAGTTTACCCATCCATTCCGGAAATTGAAGCATTCCCCCTAAATAAACGACTAAGATTGAGTATGTCAAGTAAAGCCAAGTCAAGCCAGATAATTTCGGTGCAAAGCCAATAAACAGCACAGCGAGACCAATCATGATCCACATTGCAGGCAGGTAGACCATTGCTGCGCTATATAAAGTGCCGAAAGCAATCCCTTTATCCATCACCGAATTCCCGACTGCCCAAAGACCGATTGCAGCAAGCGTAATCATGAGAAAACCGGCCATGACGGAGATGATAAAATAGCTGCCCATAAGCCTTGTACGTGATACAGCGCGGCTCAGTAAATGTTCAGTACGATTCTTTTTTTCTTCCCCTTTAAGCTTTAACATCGCCATTAAAGGCGGTATGGTGCAAATCATGGAGATGACTGACATCAACATCGTCAAAAATTGTTCTGTCAGCGAATAGCCTTCAACAGGCGTCAATAGTTCGGCCATCATTTCATTTTTTGCAAAAAAGGATTCCAAATCACCTAAAACGGAACCGTAAGATGCTCCCAAAATGAACATCCCGGCTGCCCACGAAATTAATCCTATACGCTGAAGCCTTAACGCAAGGCCAAGCGGACTTTTTAAAAACGTTGAAGCATATTTCCTGCCTGGTTTAGCCGGTATGAATCCAGCTTCCAAATCTCTGATGCCATTCAAATATAGAGATAGGACAACCAAAGTGATTGCCGCACCGATCGTAAGGATGATGGGCCACCAATAATTTTTCACATATACTTCTGAACCTAAAACCCAACCCAATGGAGAAAACCAGGAAAGGGTTTCATTGCTAACGTCCCCAATCGCCCGAATAAGATAGGAGAGAAGCAATACAGTGATGGAATATCCAATCGTACCTCGCGCACTCTCCGTAAGCTGAGCAAATAATGCCGTTATCGCCGAGAAGAAAATACCTGTTGCCCCTAAAGCTGCTCCATACATAAGGGAACCTTCCAAATCCATGCTTTCAATTCCCAGGGCATACAATCCGAAACCCGTTATTATCACGATCAATGCATTCGTTCCAAACGATACGGAAATGGTTGCAAATAAATTAGCCAACCGGCCAGCCGGCAAAGAACGGATCATTTCGATGCGGCCGTCCTCTTCATCTGCGCGTGTATGGCGCGTAACAAGTAAAATACTCATTATCCCCACAGCCATAGCAGTTAAGAGTAACATTTGATGCGCCATCATCGCTCCGTTTGTATAGTCATCCAGACCGTAACCTTTCCCCACCATCGCTGTCATTGCAGGGTTCCTCATCGTTTCTGCAATGGTTTGCCTTTCTATCCCAGTCGGATACAGATCGGTGAATGCCATTGCAACCATAAATGAAAGGACCGATAGGGAAATTATCCAAACAGGGATCCGAATCCGATCTTGCCGTACGATGAATCGGGAGAGCCTTCCTGTATTATGATAGGACTGGTTCGCCATTATAACGCACCTCCCGCCCCAGTATCAGAAGTCTTCCTTTCGCCTTCATAATGGCTCATGAATAATTCTTCCAATGTAGGCGGCGCGCTTTCCAATTTCACAATTCCAAACTGGCTTATATACTTCATGACATTATCCAATTCATTTGTATCCACTTGGAATGAAAGTGCTTGATCTTTCTTCACGATATCCCTAACACCGTTTACATTCCCTAAAGCAGGGATAGGTTGCTTCGTTTCGACAAGCAAGCTTGTTCTCGTTAAATGACGTAACTCATCCAATGTTCCCGTTTCAATTATTTGTCCTTGCCGAATGATGCCCACTTTATCGCATAATCTTTCCACTTCAGAAAGAATGTGACTGGAAAGTAATATGCTTTTTCCTTCATTTTTCGCATCCATCACACATTCCTGGAAAACTCTTTCCATCAATGGATCTAAACCTGATGTTGGTTCATCCAATATATAAAGGTCGGCATCAGATGAGAAAGCAGCAATCAAAGCAACCTTTTGCCGGTTTCCTTTTGAATATGTCCCGCATTTCTTGGAAGGATCCAAATCGAATTTTTTTATAAGTTCTTCACGTCTGCTTTTATTGTTTGCCCCGCGTAATTCAACAAATAGGTCAATAACTTCCCCTCCTGTTAAGTTGGGCCATAGGTTCACATCTCCTGGAACATACGCGATCCGCTTGTGAATTTCAACGGCATCTTTCCATGCATCCATACCAAAAATCTTCGCTTCCCCATCCGTCGCTTTTAAAATCCCTAGCAACACACGGATCGTTGTTGACTTTCCAGCACCATTAGGACCGATGAATCCAAACACCTCACCTTTATTCACTTCAATGTTCACCCCATTTAAAGCGGTAAACTTTCCAAACTTTTTCGTTAAATCCGTTGTTTTCAATACTGACATTCCTCATCCACCTCTTCCTCATTGGATTAAATACGAAAGAAATTATGAAATATTTTAATTGATTTAGTTCATAATATATAAAATAATAATTCCTGACAATAGTTTATGAACTTATTTTATTGTTCTATTACATATTTTTAATTAAACTAAAGTTGAGGTGAAATAAATGGACGGGTTTCAACGCCGCAGGGAACAAAAAAAACTGAATATACTAGAGGCTGCCTTAGCTTTATTCATGGAGTATGGTGTCCAAAAGATTTCTATTGGAGAAATAGCCAAAAAAGCAAATGTATCTCAAGTAACGATATATAATTACTTCGAAAGTAAACATAACTTGATTCATGAGGTTTTTATTCATTATACAAATAAGGCCTTGGATGAATTTGAACAAATACTTAATAGCAACATGGCTTTCCCTGAGAAAATAAAGCAAATCATGTTTACTAAGAATGAAACTGCGAAACAAATTCATGAAGATTTTTATCAATATTTAATGAGGGAATACACTTCCGGAGTCAATTACATGGAAAAAATATATACAGAAAAGGCTCTGCCACGCTTTATTGATCTGTTTAACCAAGGGAAGGAACAAGGATATGTTGATCCAAATTTATCCAATGAAGCGATTTTATTTTATATAAAAGCGATGAATGAATATATCCAACGGGAAGAGGTTTATCAAAGCATCCTGCCTTTGACTGAGGATATCATGAAGATTTTATTTTATGGGATAGTTGGGGAAAATAAGAAATGAACCATAACCGCGGACTTAAAAAACGGTGTGAATCGATTCACACCGTAAAATCTTTTTTAAGCTCATTCAATTCCTTTGCCAAAATGGATTTCCTTAATCCTCTTTGGCGAATGAGTTCTTTCATTTCATCTGGACTTTGATAGGAAAGCCTGAAGTGGTAGTAATTAATATGCTCGATGATGGCAAAAACATAAAGAAATAGATACCAATAAATTCCTGATTCAACTGCTTTTAATTGATAAAAAAAGACTACTATTCCTGTGGCAATAAGGAATAGGTTGACCCTTTTAAAGAATAGAAAAATCCGTAATTGCGTATAAGGTAAATGGGCGTAATCGTTTTCTTTTGCCCGTTTCCATTTAAGAAACCAATATAAACTTCCTTGAAGCAAAATAAATTCCAGCAGGACGAACGCATAAACAGATGAAAATGAGGTTAAGTAGGAATCGGTCCAATCATGTTGCATCAGAAACGAAACCCACAGTACAGCAAAAATCACAGTTGCCATCAATTCGCCTGTATATAAATGAAATAATTTTCTTTTCACCCTTTTTTGCATAGATTCCCCTTCTCACCCCTTAATCAGTTTTCCCATCTATAATCTTCTTGAAGCTTAACCCCACCTTATTTTCCCATATATATGTAATATACGATGGACAAAGTTTTCCGTTTCATGAATTCCGCTATAAATTTCTTTTTTCTGTTAAATGAAATTTCCGATGCATATCAATAATTCAATGATAAAATTGGTAATTATTGTTATATTATGATTAGAACTAGTAATAATCATTCGTTATGGAGGGATTAGTGAATTGAGTCATTTTATACATAATACATTGTCGGGACTAAAAGAATTGTTGAATAAGAAAGACCAAATGAAGACAGTATCAGACGAAGGCGAGGTTGGTAACGTTTCTTGTTCTTTTAATGCTCCAATAAAGACAACTGAAGTTGAAATGTTTGAAAGTGAAAACAATATCAAGCTTCCTGAAGACTATAAGGCATTCTTAACACTCCATAATGGGGCAAGAATATATGAATTGATCGATGACGACGGTGTTAACATAGGGGGCGGTCTTCATTTATTTAGTTTAAATGAAGTAAAAGAGGCTCAAGAACTTGAGATTATAGGTGAACAGGGGATTCCGATTGGACATTTATTGGAAGATTGTTTTCTAATATTAGATAAAGAAAAACTAAAGGCCGAGGATCCAAATTACCTTCATATATTGGAGTTTACAGAACTATCCTCTCTGAATCTTAATTTTGAAATCTTCTTGGACCGCTACATTATTTCACAAGGTGTACCGTTTTGGAGCTGGCCTATATACACAGCTGAAAACTACTATAGAACCAGGTAAAATAAATAAAAAGAGCGATTGCTAAGAAATGCAGTCGCTCTTTTTTTGTTTCGACTCTTCCATTCAGATCCCGAAAGCCCATTTTAATTCGTGGTCAATGTTAATAGTTTGGCGGAAGTATAATTATATTTCTCAATTGAAAAATCGAAAACGACTCCTGCTTTTAAAAAGACCGTATTTTCAACAATTAAAGTCGGATCTCCTGGTTGCAAGTCCAAAAGCTTTGCATCATCGTCATTTAGTTTCTCACACGAAATGATTTTATCTGCAAAACCAATATTCAGCTTTAAATCTTCGACTATATATTCATAAATGGAACCATTTGCGATTTCTTTATTTAAAATGGGAATGATGTCTTTATTGAAAAAGGACTCTTCTATTACAATGGGTTCACCATTTAAGTACCTAACCCGTTTGAGGTTATAGATTTTGGTTTTCACATTACATTTCATTTGTTCGGCCAATTTTTCATCAGCTTCTATTAATTCCAACTTCAATACTTTACTTGTCATTTCATCCTTTGCAAACTCTTTGGTCAAACCATTCATATCCTTCATCGAAATACAGCCAGGTCTGGAAAATTCCCTTAGGAATATGCCGCTTCCTTGAACTTGATATATATAACCCTGTTCAACCAATATATTGATTGCTTTTCTTATGGTATTCCTGCTGACATCGAACTTCTTCATCAACTCTTCTTCAGTAGGTAACTTAGTATTTAATGTATATTTTCCATCTAATATTTCTTTCTCCATTTGTTCTACGACCATTCTATACTTTACACCCATATTTCCATATACCTTCCTCTATACATAATGATTTCGAACGTTTTCGAACAATAGTTTAGACTAAAAGAGAGGTTTTCTTTACAATAGTTTATTTCATAACGATTGTAAAGAAACCTCTGTTTCTTTTTAAATCAACTAACTTTTTCAATTGGGGTTTCTTGTTCCAGCGCTACTTTATCAAGCATTTTAACGAATGGGAAATATACCACGGTAGCCATACCCAATATAGCTAGTTGGACGACTGCCCCTTGCCATCCCGATAATAAAAAGCCTGAAATGATTGGCGGGGTTGTCCACGGGACCTGTACCGCTGTAAATGGATGGATAAACCCTAAAATAATTGAAAAATACGTCATCAATACGGCAATGACAGGTACCAAAACGAATGGAACGATCATTAAAGGGTTAAATATGATGGGTAGCCCGAAAATGATTGGTTCATTAATATTGAATATACCTGGAACCAGCGACATTTTAGATAACTGATTCACTTGCTGTGATTTAGCGACAAGCAGCGCTGCTGCAATTAAACCTAATGTTATGCCCGCACCACCGAATTTCGCGTAAATATCCACTAGCTGAACCGTAACGATTTTTGCATTTCCGCCTACGGCCAACGTGTTACCGGCATCTATGACAGCTTGATTCGCCAAGGCATTTGAAGTTAAAATAGGTGCCATGATTCCCATCACGATATTCGGACCGTGTAATCCAAACCACCAGAAAATGGAGATTAATGCCATGATAATGATGATTCCAGGTAATGTATCTGATAGATTTTGCATGGGGATCTGTAATACTTTATAAATGATTTCAGTCATTGATACGCCTTGAATCTTATCACAAATGAGGAAAATGAACATCGATAATAACATGATCACAAATCCAGGAACTAATGCCGAGAAGGCATTTGAAACACCAGATGGCACGCTTTCCGGCATTTTGATCCTGATATTTTTTTTGATGAACCATGTGTAGATCGCACCGACAGCCAACCCTACCAATATGGATGTTATCATCCCTTGTCCGCCTGTCCAGGCTTTAGGAATGACTCCGCCAACCACTTCCCCAGAAGGACTTTCAACAAATGAATTGCTGAGAATCAAAAATGAAATGATACCGATTATCCCTGCTGGAACGGCTTCAATATTGCTTGTTTTCACATAGGAGTAAGCGATTCCAAAAACGGCTATGAGAGCAAGAATGTCAAAAGTGGCTCCTGTAACTTGATTCAATGGCACCATCCAATCTGCACCAAATAAATTAGCCATGATTTCATTCCAATTCTTGATCGGCAGGTTTGCTATTAATAAGAAAATGGAGCCAATAAGTGTCAATGGCATCGTAAGTACGAAACCATCCTTAAGTGCGACGGTTGCTTTTGCATTTGAAAATTTCATGAATGCAGGCATCATTTTCTCGAATAGTTTTTCAATACGCGACATAACTACCCCTCCTAGTCAATAGTGAATAATCCTTACTAAGTAAGACTGACCTTATCCTGGAAATAGATTAGGTCAGTCTTTTTCATGATGACTGAAAGCGTTATAGCTCTTCTCCTCTTGTTTCAATAATGTGCTTATACCAATGGAACGATAACTTCTTCTTCCTTTCCAAATTATTTTTATGATCCACGTAAATAAAACCGTATTGTTTTTTATAGCCGTTTAACCAGCTTAATAAGTCAATGACTGACCAAGCATAATAGCCTTTTAAGTTAATTCCTTCACTTATTGCACTTTTAATCACTGTTAAATGCTCTTCAATATACTTGATTCTTGGGACATCGACAAATTCACCTTCTATGATCGGATCTTCGTCGCCTAAACCATTTTCAGTGATATAAAGTTTTACATCGCCATAACGTTCCTTCAGCATCCTTAAGCCATCCAAGAACCCCTCAGAAGAAATTTCCCAGCCCCATTTTGTATATACTTTATCCTCCATCATGACCGTTCTGTATACACCGTCGAATGATGGGTTGCCAGGTTTTCCGGTCGCCTTATCACGATCAATTTTCGTGCTTTCAATCGTTCCATTAATTTTGGCTACCCTTGCTGGCTGATAATAATTCAAGCCCATGAAATCATTGTAATCAGCCGTATCCTTCAACAAAGTCAACTCTGCTTCTGTCCAATCAGGTGTCAGGCCTTTTTCCTTTAAGGCATCCACTACATAACTTGGATATTCCCCTTTTAAAATCGGATCATAATACCAAAATGTTTGATAGTGATTCGCATGCATCGAGGCAAAAATATTTTCTTCTTTGCCGTCAATGCTAAAAGCGGGGTTAAAAACATGTGTTATGCCAATTTCGCCGAATTGCCTTAAGTTTTTATAGATTTGAACGGCTTCAGCATGAGCCACGAATACATTATGAGTAGCTTGAAAGTATTTTTTTTGATCGTTTACAAGTCCTGGTGGATGGGCTCCATTCAAATATCCTAATGTGCAGAATACAACGGTTTCATTAAAAGTTATCCAATGTTTAACCCTGTCACCGAAAGCCTCGAAACAAACCTCGGCGTATTTAGCGAATGCACGTATCGTTCTTTTATTCACCCAGCCCCCGTCTGCTTCTAAATTCTGTGGTAAATCCCAATGGTATAGTGTAACGAACGGGACGATTCCATATTTCAAGCATTCGTCTATGACATTATTGTAAAATTCGATTCCTTTTTCGTTTATTTCACCGTCACCGTCCGGGATGATACGCGCCCAGGAAACTGAAAATCTATAAGACTCCAATCCCATTTCTGCCATTAGTTTTATATCTTCTTTATATCTATGGTAATGATCAATCGCTACATCACCGTTTGTATTTTCGAATGTTTTACCTGGAATCTTTGAAAAGACGTCCCAATTACTCAGCCCTTTTCCATCTTCATTCCAGGCACCCTCCACTTGATATGATGCAGATGCAGCTCCGAATAAAAAGTCTTTTGGAAATTTCATGTTGTACCTCCCACTATTGCTTTTTCACTAGATTCAATGCGGTTTCTAAAACCTTCTTGCCGTTCATCATGCCGTAGTCCATTGTATTTATCACCTCGACAGGAACCGATTTCGGTTCGCAAACGGCTTTTGCTTTAGACAGAAGGAACTTAACTTGTGGTCCTAATAGAGCCACATCAATTGAATCTGCGATCTGTTCCAATTCAGATTCTGGATATGCATTGATTTCTACTTCCAAACTATTTGCTTGAGCTTCTTTTTTCATTTTTGTCACTAACATACTTGTTGACATTCCTGCCGAACAAAACAAACCGATTTTAACCATTTTCATTTCCCTCCAATTTTTCTTTTAATGCATTTATATCTTTTTGCATCGAAATTAGATTGTTTAATAGTTCTTTCACTAGAATGGCATTCATTAAATGATCCTGAGCATGAATCATTAAGATGCCAATATCCGTTTTGTTTCCATTTGCCTCATTTGTTATTAATCTAGTTTGGGCTTTATGTGCTTCTATTAAGGCTGCTTCCCCTTGATGTATCAATTCCTCTGCTTCTTCATATTTATGGTCCCGCACAAGGGAAATCGCTTGATAAAAGTTGGATTTGGCATCTCCCGCTCCAGCAATCAAGCCAAATATGATCATCTGTACATCTTCTTCAGAAGTATAAGGCATCTATAATACCCCTCCATTTCATAAGAATGATTTATATTTATTGGTACAAATTCATTGGTATGAATATAGTATAAAACGTACACACGGAAATGTAAACGCTTATATTCTATCTATTCAAATAATTTCTTGCGTTTTTATTCAGCAACAAAGGAAGCCAATCTTTTTGATTGGCCCCTTCCTTCAATCTTGGTGTTCATTATCTTTGCCATTGGTAAGTAGCCACGGATTTGGCCGGCAGCTCACCCTTGATTTGTTCACCCTCGCTAATGAACTTGAATTTTTGAGGTTCATAGGATTGATTGATAACTATAGATACAAGTGTCTTTTGGTCAGGACTTAAGAATGTTACATTTGTAACCGTATCCGAAGAACCATAATCACTTTCAACACGAGTGAACCCTGGCTTAACAAACTTGGAGAAATGCCCAGTTAAATAATATTCCGGAGTCAACCAGTAATTATCCCTATCTGCTGAATCTTGAATCAATAGTGTAGGATCCGGCTGACCCACCCATTGATGCGTTTGAATGTCGCTATCCAGCATGACCACCCAGGAATTATAACTCCTCGCCCAGTTTCTCATGTATTGCGCAATTCGATCCGCGCCATACGTTCCCCAAACTGCACGCTCCGTTAAATACACGTTTTTCTGTGGGAATAAGTTGTGTAATCTAGTCATTTCAGACAAGGATCCGCCGTAATCGTGGAAAGCCGTACCATCTAAAGCATCATAGGCTCCCTTATCTTTTAACAATTGTTCCGCGTATGCTCCTGTATCACTTGGGTTATGATCAAATCCCCAAAGTTTTACATGCTTGAAACCGTTGTTATCGAGCTCTTTTCTTAGGAGTGCCGCTAATTCCGCTGCCTGGCTGTAAGGCATATTGGTACTCGGGTACTCAATCTCCAGCATCGGTTCATTTTGCAAGGTCATTGCACTTATATCGATTCCCTGTTTCTTATAGGCTTGAAAGTATTTCAAATAATATTTTGCCAGGATTGGCAGGTATTCGTCTTTCACCTGTCCTTTGATCATGCTGTCAGACGTTTTCATCCAGCCTGGAGGACTCCATGGGGAGGCAAAGAATGTAACATCCGGATTGATTTCCTTAATTTGTTTTAACGTTTCAATAATCTTATAATCAATATCCTTTTGGATTGAAAAATGCTTCAGATTGACATCCGTTTTCCCTGGCGGCATGTCGTCATACGTATAAAATTCCTGTGCCGTGAAGTCAGATGTGCCAATCGTTGTTCGAATAAGGCTCATTCCGATGCCTTTATCCGGATCTATCAATTTATCGAGAACTTCCTGTCTCTTATCAGGGGACATTTTCGTCAAATTATGAACGGTCGACTCATCCATTGAAGAACCGATTCCCAATATGCTTTGGTATTGTTTGGTCGGATCAATGTTTATGGTGGTAAGATTGGATGCATCCGGTTTGGTGATGTCCAATTTTTCCTGCTTGGATAACTTCTTATCATCTGGTTGATACCTAGAATCAAAGTACCAAGCAACATCACTTGGTTCCCGTTCATTCGTGATCCATGATTCAACTGCCTTTGCTTTAATAACTTCTGCGGGTACATCCTCAGTCGGAGGATGTGTTGCCGGAATATTGCCAACCCGCTTAAAATCGAACCAGTTTAAGTTCAATGATCCCTCGATATATTCAAATTTGATCTTTTGTTTACCCTTCTTCAAGATGACGCCATCAACCGTAGATGTGTCCCAATTTTGCCATCCTCCAGTGGATCCGACTCGTAACTTACCAAGCAGCTTCTTTTCTTCGCTAACGATATTAATCCCGGTTTGACCACTTAGATTGGCCGCATAACGAAAATCGGCTTGATAAAGGCCATCCTGTTCAACATTTATTTCGTACTCCAACCAATCTCTTGCATCCGCATACCCCATATTTAATGACTCTTCAGATGAATTTTCCGTTTGCAATCCGTATTGGGCGGCAAAATCCTCTGCTTCAATTTTCCCTGGTACTTTTAAGCCAGGCTTTTCAGGGAGCTCTGGTTTTTCAGGCAGCTTTGGCGTGGCCTGCTTCTTCGTCAGACCATATCCATAATTAAACATAAAATGATCCTTTTTGTTTTCCCTATTTTCATAGGCTTCCAAATAGAAAGGCCAACTGACTGGCAATTTACCTGAAAATTCCTCACCACCGAGCAAGACATCTGCAACTCCTGCACCCTCAGTACCAGGAAGCCACGCTGCAACCAAACCTGACCAATCTTTCATTTCATCCGTAATGATCATCGGCCGGCCGGATACTAATACGACAACGATCGGAATATTCGGATCTGCCTTGCGGACATTCTCCAATGTTAATAGATCCATTCGATTTAAATGAAGATCAGTGGCATCACCATCAGTTTCTGCATATGGTTCTTCACCTACAACAACGATAGCAGCATCATTTCCTTTTGCTCCTCTTCCATGTTTGTTATAAGTGATTTTCTTTTGTTTTCCACCAACTTCTTTTAATCCTTCTAGAATAGTCGTACCCTCAGTCGTATCACCTGATTTCCCTTGCCATGATATCGTCCAGCCACCCGACTGCTTTCCGATATCATCAGCGCTTCTGCCTGCCACAAATATTTTGTCCATTTTCTTTAATTGAGAAAGAATCGGTTTACCATTCACTTTATCATTTTTTAATAGGACTAGAGATTCACTGACGGATTGACGCGCTATTTCCCTGTTCTTTTCAGACCCAAATGACTTAGCCAACTTTGGATTTGTCATTGGTTTTTCAAAAACACCAGACTCAAACTTGACCCGAAGAATCCGTGTAACGGCATCATCTAGCCTTTTTTCTGAAATTCCACCTTCATTCACCAGTTCTTTTGTAAGCCTAAGTGTCTCTTTCCAGTTTTCAGGCTGCATCAACATATCGACCCCAGCATTCACTGCCACTTCAATCTGCTGCTTTAACCCGGAAACCGCATTCCCATTTTGATCCTTCGTGATTTGCTGTATCCCATACCAATCAGAAATGACAAATCCCGTAAAGCCCATATCCTTCTTCAATACATCGGTAAGCAGCCGTTTGTTCGCATGCATTTTCAACCCTTCAATACTATGAAAAGAAGCCATCACCGTTCTGGCCCCTGATTCAATAGCCTCCTCATATATCTTCTTGTCATTCTTAAGTATCTCTTCTTCTGTATACTCAGTTACATCACCTTGATTGACTCCGCCTTTTGTATATCCTTCACCAATGAAATGTTTAGCGGTAGCTAAAACATTTTCCGTTTTCTTAAGGTTTTTGCCTTGAAGCCCGTCAATATAGGCTGCACCCATGTTGGCAACGAGTTTTGAGTTTTCTCCAAACCCTTCATACGTTCTTCCCCATCGGATGTTTTGGACATTGGCCATTGTCGGGGCAAACGTCCAATTCACGCCTGTAGATTTGATTTCTGATGCGGCAGCATGTCCAATTTTCTCTATTAATTCTGTATTCCTAGTGGCACCTAAACCAATATTATGCGGGAAAATGGTAGCGCCTTTTACGTTATTATGACCGTGGACAGCATCTGCTCCATATAATAGTGGAATGCCCAATCGGGTAGAAACAGCTCCGGATTGATATGAATCCACTAAGTTTGACCACTTTTCACGGGTGCTGTTTTCCTCCTTTCCATCCGGAAAAGAACCTCCCCCGCTTAATACCGAACCTAATTTATATTCCTTTACATCATTTGGGGTTACTGAGGCTCGCTCAGCCTGGATCATCTGACCGACCTTTTCATCGATTGTCATTCGTTTTAACAAATCTTTGATTCTTTCTTCATCAGGTGCCTTCTCGTTCATATATAATGGTTTCCCTGCTTGCTTCGCCTTGACTGTCCCTGATATATTCCCGACGAACAAAGTAAAGGTAAAAATACACAAAATTATTATCGTAATGGTTTTTCTCATTTTTCTCCTCCATTATTTGATTTAAATTACTTTTTGCTTCTGATCCAGGTAAATCTCAAAACGAAATGAAGATGCATGTCACCCCCTTTAAAGAAAGATATGAAATATGTTTCTGCTAATCTAAAATTCAGAAGATGATGATCGGATAAAAAACAGAATGTTCTGAATTCAAAAGCTACTCTTCATTAATGACTTCCATCCTTAATTAAAGGGAATTCTGGCATTTTTAATTCAGATTGATAAGTATACATTAAATTCATTGGTATGAATTTATAGGTACAAATGAATTATAAAGCGTTTACATAAAATTGTAAACGCTTTTTTCACTTGCAGATCAAGTCAACAAAACAGGATAATATCTGCCTTTGATAGACTGGTTCTCTTTAATGGCTCTTTCTTACTCTTTCTAAAATTAATATAACTTCAATTATATTTTTTCCTAGGCTTATGGAATTGAACATGTTCCATATCCTCGTGCTGTTCCTTATTTCAACAAAAAAAAGAGACATCAAATCGTTTACGATAGGATGTCTCAAAATCTATTCAATTATCATTTTACCTGTTCCCCAAACTTGCAGTTGTTTATAAATCCTTCATTCTCTTTAATGTGTAAACAAAGTATTCCCAGTTGTTTATGGTCGAAGGGATGCTTAAGTGTTCTTCAGGTGTATGTACGGAAAACATATCCGGTCCGATTGAAACAGTATCCAATCCTGGTAACTTATCTATGAATACCCCACACTCGATCCCTGCATGCACAGCGATGATTTCAATATCTTCATGATATTTTTCTTTGTATGTCTCTTCAAATAATTTCTTGAGTTTCGAATCAGGATTATAGGGCCATTCCGGATAATCCGCGTCAACCAATAGCTCGCACCCAAGCATGTCGGCAATCGCCTTTGCTTGCGTGACCATATTATATTTGATGCTTTTGACCGAACTCCTGATTTCACTTTCGAATATCATTTCCGCTTCATTTGTTGTAACGACACCTAGATTCGTCGAACTTTCCACTAATCCTTCTATTCCCATGCTCATTCCTTGAACGCCATGCGGGATTACCAGTAAGGAGGAAATGGCTTTAGTCACCGTCTCTTTGGAAAAAACGGTTGAAGAAACGGTTTCAATCTTTTCAAACCTGATCGATACTTCAGGGTCAGAAGATTGCAGTTCATTTTTATAAGTATTTTCCCATTGCTGGAGTCTCTCCGTTATCTTCTGAACATCTTCTGCATGAATCAGTACAGTTGCCTCTGCTTCACGAGGAATTGCATTCCCTTTCAGGCCCCCGTTCATTTGCTGTATGTAGCAAGGGAAGTCTGTCGTTAATCCATGTAATACTCTGCCCAAAAGTTTATTGGAGTTCCCTCTTTCCTTATGGATGGACATACCGGAGTGTCCGCCCTTCAACCCTTTAATCCTGATGTTATAAGATACAGCATCAACAATAGAAGCCAATTCCCATCCGATTGGCAGGACCTGCCGAACGCGTATTCCTCCTGCAGAGCTGACCAGCAGCTTTCCATCTTCCTCCGAATCGATATTGATCATCATTTTTCCCTTGAAGTGAGCCGGATCCACGGCAAGAGCACCGTTCATTGTCGTTTCTTCTTCAGTCGTTATGACTATCTCAAGAGAAGGATGCGGAATATCATTTGCATCCAATAATGCCAAAGCATACGCAACAGCAATTCCATTATCCGCCCCCAATGTTGTATCCGTCGCATACAACATGTCTCCCACAATCCTTAATTGAAGCGGATCTTTCTCAAAATCATGAAGCGTACCCTTGTTCTTTTCGCAAACCATATCCATATGCCCCTGGATAATGACGGTAGGTGCACTTTCATATCCAATTGTGGCAGGCTTTTTGATGATAACATTCAGCGCCTCATCCTGGATCACCTCCAGGTCCCTATCCTTAGCGAAGTGAACCAGATAGTCACTGATCGCTTTTTCATTAGCCGATCCTCTCGGGATTTTGGAAATGGCTGCAAAATAATGAAACACCGGATGGCTCGATAATTCTTCTAAAGTGCTATACATGGAAATACACCCTTTCATTTAAAATATTTGTACTGCCTCTCATCCTTTTACTTTTCCAGAACGGAACACTGCTACTCTCGTGAACAATGGATACAGAAAGTACCCCAGATAAACACCACTCATATTCAGGATAAGGTCATCGACATCCAAACTGCCGCGCCGAAAAACAAACTGACAGATTTCGATGCTCGAAATCGAAAGTAATGGATAAAGCAATTTCCTTTTAGCGGAGGGCTCTTTCCCTTCCCTGGACAACAAATACAGCCCGAATGGAATGAACAGCCCCACATTGGCGCTAAGGTTATAAAATGACACAAGCCCGTTCATTTCGTTCGATAAATATAAAAGAATCGTAGAAAAAGGAATCAAATTATACGAATATACCTGCCCTTCTGGCCGAAAGAACAGTAAAACCAATAATGATAAACTGTAGCCAAACAATACTGCCTGCCACAAAAGGCGCGGAATTCGGACCGTTTCACCTCGAAAAAAAAGAACCGTAAACGAAACGAAAAGAAGTATACAAAACCAGACAACGATGATTACTAAAGGATTCAAATATAATCGGAGCTGAAGGAAAAAAGGCAAACCGCACAAAAACAATGCTTGCGACAGCAAAAGGGAAAGCATGACCGATTTTAGAGACATATAACTCCCCCCTTCTATTTCTTTCCAAATCATTGCATATGCTTATATCCTAGGACAACTTTAAGAACCCGTCAACATACTGCATTAACCTGTCAGTAGAAAACCGTCCGTCGAGGGGACGCTTTTCGAATAAATCAACCGATGGGAAGGATAATTCGGCCTTCTTCCGGTAAAACAAAAAAGCAGGTTCCCCATGTTCCGGGAATCCCGCTTTTTTGTTTAATGATAAATTCATAGTGCACGGTACTTTTTCAAACTAATAATATTGATGGTGATAAAAACGGCTGCAAATGCAAGGAGAATGAGGAGATCCAGTAATACCTCATTGAACGTGAAGCCTTTATACATAATGCCGTTCATGGCATCCGAGGCGTAATAGAGAGGCATGATCTTGCCGATTTTTTGCAGCCAGTCTGACATGCCATCCAATGGGAAAATCCCTGTAAAGAATACTTGCGGCACGATGACCAGCGGAATGAATTGTACCATTTGGAATTCAGATGTCGCGAAACTCGATAGTAATGTACCAAGCGATAATGCAACGAGCGCGACCAGTATATTCGTCAGTAAAACGAGCCAAATGGAGCCAACAAGGACGATATCCAATACATTGACAGCATATAAGACGACAATTATGGTTTGAACTAGAGCAAATAAGCCATATCCGATCACATAGCCCGCTACAATTTCGTATCTTTTAATCGGGGTGGCAAGCAGCCGTTCCAATGTACCACTTGTACGCTCTTTCAAAAGCGCAATCCCCGCTATTAAAAATACAAAGAAGAAAACGAAAAAGCTGACGAGCATCGGACTGAAAGTATCAAAACCTTTTGTGCTGGCATCCCCATATACATATTGCTTCTCAATTGAAGGAGTGCTTTTTTCATTCCCTTGCAAAGCCTGCATCATTTGCATTTGAATGGCCTTTGCACGTGATGGTTCGTCGTTCAATAGTGTCAGTTTCATTTTGCCATTTTCAATATGCAGCCAGCCATCCGAATCATTTTCAATCATTTTTTCCTGTGAAAATTCCTCAGCAGCCGTTACTTGAAAATCCGCTTGTTTCAATGCTTTGACCATGGTTTCATCACTGCCTGTAACAACGAGTTTCAAATCACTTGCTTCTGTATCGAAAATAAAATACATGAGCGTTAAAATGAGCAATGGAGCCAGGAAAAATAAAGCGAGTGTCCTTCGATCCCGGCGCAGCTGCTGTGTAATTCGAGTAACTAGAGAGGCAATTCTCATTTTTGGCCACCTCCAATCCTTAAAAAAACATCATCAAGCGTTTCCGCGGCAAATTGCGTTTTTAAAGCTGCCGGGGTTCCTGCCGCGATGATTTCACCTTCACGCAGCATCGCCAGTTTATCGCATCGTTCCGCTTCATCCATTACATGCGTCGTGATGATAATCGTCTTATGATCTTCATTACTTAAACGCTCAAGTTCCTGCCAAATTGATTGTTTCAGCAAAGGGTCTATTCCTACTGTCGGTTCATCCAAAATGAGAATCGCCGGATTTTGGATGAGTGCAACCGCCAGTGACAGACGGCGTTTCATTCCCCCGGAATAATGCGCAACCCGAACATTCAAGTCATTCGTCAACTGTACGATTTCAGCTGCATATTGAATGCGTTCCCTTCGTTCCTTTTTCGAAAAACGGTATAGCTTCGCAAAAAATTCGAGATTTTCAGCTCCCGTCAGTTCTGTATATAAAGCATCGGACTGTGCCATATAGCCGACATCCATTAACAGTGCTTCATTTGGCACTTCATGATCCAGAACCGTGACTTTACCCGCATCGGGCTTAATCAATCCGACAATCATTTTAATCAAGGTCGTCTTTCCGCATCCGGATGGACCTAGCAAGCCAAAAATTCCGCTTTTTTCAATATTCAGGCTCAATGGCTGAATGACCTTTTTCTGATGAAAACCTTTGGCAATTCCTTCAATGGAAATCGCGTTTTTCAATGTACACACATCCTCCCTCTTTAATTAACACGGTGTTGAGTGTATCATCATTCTAAGGCAGCATTTGGTCTAATACAATCAACACATTTGGAAAAATGTTCAGTGAAGGAGACATTCCATGGCATCGATTCATGAGGATATGGTACAAAAGACGAAAATGCAGATACAATATCATTTCATTGCACTCGTTGAAGCAGAGGGGTTCTCACATGTATCAGTGAAGAAAATTGCAGAGCGCGCCAACATTAATCGGGGCACATTCTATTTGCATTACACAGATAAATATGAATTGATGGATCACTTACAGCAGGAATTGTTAAATGAACTTCAAACTCGCATTACTGCCATTTTGCCGAAAGAGGCTTTTATGGCTCTTCATCAACAACAGCTTTACCCGCCCTTCATAGCGATTTTTCAATTCATCAGTGAGCATGCCCACGCTTTGAGGGCCATTCTTGGTGATAAGGGCGATCCTTCTTTAGCGAAAAAAATAAAGCGCGTATTCGGTGAAGTACTATTGGAGCGTTTGATCAGCCATCATCCAGCAGCTAAAGATGAAGCATTCCGCATGTATATGCACGCCTTCATGACATCGGCGATTTTAGGGGTGATACAGGAGTGGCTGGAGAATTGTGAAGAGCAGACGGCGGAAGAAATGGCGAAAATCCATTTTCAAATCTTGAACTTCATCAGCCAATTGCGCACATTCATACAATGAACGATCAAAGGCATGTTCCATCAACATACCTTTAAATCTGATTACATCTTGGCTTCCGCTCCTATATCACCAACGGAATAATACCTGCTCTTAGAGATGCTCATAGCAAAAAAACTCATTTAAAATAAATGAGTTTAAAAGCAAAACAAGATATGGATTTTTCGCTCAGCGTTCCCGGATAGAGCACAGGGATTTCATAATTGAATACCTAATGATGTTAGGATTTTGTTGATTTACCTTAGGGAAAACAATTTTAAAAACGGATTCTTTTTCTTATCCGTTATCCTTAACTCATCCATGATGATTTGATCCTCATGATCGGCTATCCATTTCCTTAGTGCATCTTTATCCTGGCATTGTGTTAAATATGTCTGGCCACCCTTGCCTGTAGCATTAATAACATATCTATTGAACGTCTTCTCCATAATTGCCCGCCTTTTTAATAAAATGTGTTGAATTTTTAAATACGAATGCAATGCTTTTTTTCTTTATCATTTACAAAAGAAACATAATATATATTACAAATTTTGATTGGCAAATAGTGTGTTCTGCTTGAAAGTATTGAATAAAGTACATCGATGCTGGTTATCATAATCGGATTAATCGAACCTATCATAATGTGCTAACTAATATTTGTCAATACGTTTTTAAAATGTAAATGAAACGTAAATTTTCAGTCTTGTTAAAGAAATATTTTTTTACGATTTAGGGGTTTACAACTGCTAAATGATGGGAGTAGAATACGTTTATCAATTTAATGCATTTCGGCCTAAACTCAAGGGAATTGAGTACGGAGGACCCAATCAATTGGGGTTAATTCTGCCTTGCAGAAGGGATGAGATCAGCTCTTTCGCCATCCTACCCGTCAGCTAACTTCGTCGGCTAAAGCGAAGGAGGTCATAAGACCGCCTATTTCGGGAGTTTTTTTGCACGCTTTTTGTGGCAAAATAACTGTTCGTAGTTTTCGCTGGTCTTTTTATTATGCCTTTAAAAAGATTTCTGAAAGCAGATTGATGATTAAAATCACATACAGTTTCACACAATTTTTTTAGGTAGGGATGATCATTTGAGAATGAAAAAAAATTTATTGGATCCGCCCAAAATACTTGTACTAGGCTTTGCCATCCTGATACTTATTGGGGCCTATTTATTAACCCTGCCGATTTCCACAGAAAATGGAAATGGTCTTTCTTTTCTGGATGCTTTATTCACCTCGACTTCCGCTACATGTGTAACAGGACTGGTCGTAGTGGATACAGGAACGACCTTCACCACTTTTGGTGAGTTGGTCATCTTAACACTGATACAGATAGGCGGTTTAGGGTTCATGTCATTTGCGACATTTTTCTTTTTCCTTTTAGGCAAAAAGATTTCTTTAAAAGGCAGGTTACTCTTGCAGGAATCCTTAAATAATCTATCCATGGCAGGTGTAGTCAGGTTAGTGAAACGGCTTTTAATTTTCACGGCAATCATTGAGGGCATGGGTGCCCTTATTCTATCGATTCGCTTTTCTTTTGACATGCCAATCGGCAAAGCAATCTATTACGGGTTTTTTCATTCCATATCGAATTTCAATAATGCCGGCTTTGATTTAATGGGGGAATTCAAGAGTTTGACCCCTTATGTATCGGACCCCTTCGTGACCCTTACGGTCGTCTTCCTCATCACGTTTGGCGGAATAGGTTTTATCGTGATGAATGAAATATACGAATACCGTGATACCCATCGTTTATCCATACATACGAAGATTGTTCTGACGACTAGCTTGGCACTTACGATTGCCGGCGCAATTTTAATCTTTTTATTCGAGTTCGGCAATGCCAAGACATTGCAGCCTTTATCTTTCATGGGTAAAATGCTGTCATCATTATTTCAATCGGTATCACCAAGGACGGCAGGCTCCAATACGCTGAATATCCCTGATTTAACTCAGCCTACATTACTGCTCATCATTTTCTTGATGTTCGTCGGGGCTTCACCCGGATCGACTGGCGGCGGGATTAAAACGACTACATTGGCAACGCTTGTCGGAACGGTTTGGTCACAGATTAAAGGAAAGGGTGATGTGGTATTATTCCGGCACCGCATTGTGAGTGAAACGATCTTTAAAGCATTGTCCGTTACATTCATTGGCGTATTCATGGTTTCAATCATCTCCATTCTGCTGACCATCACTGAAAGCGGAAGTGACTTCTTGATGATTTTATTTGAAGCCACTTCAGCATTTGCCACCGTGGGACTTTCAATGGGTTTGACCCCTGAATTATCACCGGTTGGCCGGATGCTCATCATTTTCACGATGTTTGCAGGCCGTGTGGGTCCTTTGACTTTGGCCTTTGCCATCGCTATGAGGCGCAAACCAGATCCGTTCCGACGTCCAAAAGGGAAAATCATGATTGGTTAAACATAAATGAAGGAGTGTAAAAGATGGGAAAACGACAATATGCCGTGATCGGTCTAGGCAGATTCGGAACCAGTGTGGCCCATAGATTATATACGGCTGGCCAAGAGGTATTGGGTATTGATGTCAACGAGGAAAGAGTCGAGAATGCGGAACTGAGCGTTACCCATGCTATCATGGCGGATACGACTGAAGAAGAGACATTGAAATCAATCGGAATCCGTAATTTCGATTGTGTCATCGTAGCCATCGGAAATGACATGCAATCGAGCATTTTAACTACCTTGCTTTTAAAAGAGCTTGGGGTAGATAAGGTCATTGCCAAAGCTCTTAATAAAAATCACGGTCAGGTGCTCACTAAAGTCGGGGCCGACTGGGTCATCTATCCTGAGAGGGATATGGGGGAGCGGGTCGCGAATCAACTCCTGTCCCCTAACATGCTGAACTATATAGAACTCTCTAAAGAATACAATATCGAGGAAATCATCCTCCCCATGAGCATGAAGGGAAAAAGCCTCAGGGAGCTTGATCTACGGGCAAAATATAATATCAGCGTCATTGCCATCGTGAGTAATGGAGAAATCATCATAGCCCCCTCACCGGATCAGGATATCCATGAAAATGATATACTTTTAGTGGTTGGCAATAAAGAAGATCTAGCCGTCTTTGCCAATATTGAATAATCCAACAGGTTCCGGCTCTTGCTTTATGGGCCCTGTACCTATTTGAATGCAGCATCACTTATACATGCGAGAAGACCGCCATATGGAGGTCTTCTCGATGATATTTATAACGAGCATCCCTATGCCCTGGATATGTATGTATTATTTTATCGTACTGATTGCTTGGGCAAGAGTGGACTTTATCGTCACTTTATCAAAAGGCAGATGAAGCTTAACGGCAGTCATGGCTATTTCCGGCCGAAGTCCTGAAAGGGTTGTTTGAATACCGATCAAATGTAAGGATTCAATCAATTGTGACAGCTGGTGAGCGGATGCACCATCAATTGCATGAACGCCCGATAGGTCAATGAAAAGCCTTGTGACATTTTTTTCAGCGCACTTTTGTAATGTGTTTTCAAGCAAGGACATGCCCCTAGTCGTGTCAATATCGCCTATCAGGGGAAGCAAAGCCGTGTTATCTTTAAGGGAAATGATGGGAGTGCTCAATTCATCGATCGTTGCCTGTTGGGCTTTCATGATTTTATTGGCATATCTATGATTCGCTTCCGTAAACCTCTCCATCACTTCACTGAACACCTTCACCACTATCCGATACCAGGAATTTATTTCTTCCTGCGTATATTTATCTCCATGCAATCCCACAAACCGGTCAATATAATCAAGGTATTGCTCTTGCGTTCGAAAGAACTCCCTCAATATAAAATAGATGGGTGTGTTTAAATGCTGCTCATCCTGACCGATATCTTCAATCCAATCACCAAGCCAATTAAAGAATTCCCTCTCTTCTGTAACAAAGACCTGAAAGAAACGTAAATGGAATTCATTATTTTGCTGCTTAAGTTTTTTAATCACTTTGAGATCGGTTGAGCTATAAACCCCCGCCTTATCGTTCTTATTCAATGTTGCGTACCAATCCTCAGTTAATTGTCCTGCCACACCCAATAAAAAGGAATATAGTTCTTTATTTCTATGCATAAGTTTCTCCACCTATTTTTTTTATAAAATAGCATTCCAATTGGTCTCAGTAATCAATAAATCCAATGCAGCTAATTACAGAAATCAGCATTGTCAGGCTATTGAAATATCATCAAAGTAAGCATCGAAGATAATTTCTTCAATACATGAAATGTCATGACCTGATACCCAATGGTCCCCTCTTTCCATATACCTTCCCAGCTGTTTTTGAAACCATACAACCACTGTTTTTTTTAAAAAAATTTGCAGGAACCTACATCTATTATTCTGGTAAATCTGCGTTCACCCAAAAAGCATTTCATTATTATTGTTTACCATTTTTATATTTCTTTAACAAATCCTCCCTTTTCTTTATAACAAAAAAGGACCTGCTCCCAGATCCTCCGTTCATCACCATTTCGCCCATCTTATGAGAATTACTTTTTCATAAATAAGGCCGTCCATAAGCCTTGCACCCCAAACGTTTCATCGGATTGTTCCATTTTCCTCATTTTACGTATTTCCAGCACGTCAAATTCCTTGAAGATCATTCTGAGTTTTTCTTCAGTAAAACCTAATCCGCCTTTAAGGCTTCCCTGCCTATATACTTCCCAATCTGAAAGATCTGCACCACCCAATATACCGCCTTTGACAAAACAAGTAATCGAATACAATCCCTTAGGCCTTAACGCCTTTTTCACCATCTCCAAATAATTGATCCTTCGATGTGGAGCAATATGGTGAAAACAACCTGAATCATACACGAAGTCATATTGCCCTTCATCAATATCCAAATCAAATATATTCCTTTGAATGAAGTTCACGTGCACTTTCTTTTCTGCCGCTCGTTCTTTTCCCCAGTCCAGTGCTTCCTTCGAAAGATCCACCGCATCAACGGAACAGCCCTTTTGAGCAAGGTAAATGGCATTTCTCCCAGGTCCGCATCCAAGCTCAAGAACCTTTCCTGGCCCAATTAACCCACCATTAAAATAAGTAACCAAATTCTCATCAGGGAAATTTTCGAAAAAGGGGACCCCCTTTTCACGGTCTTCATAAAAATCATTCCAGAATGCAGTTGGCTCACGCAATAACGAGTCCAGCATATTCAATAAATCTTCATAGGTTGTAATCGTCTCCGACAATACCTTCACCTCTTCCCATTTTACCCCACCATTTAATTATACTGGTTTCAGCCTGTGCCTATGTAACAGCTGCATCAAAAATACGTAACATATGGCATTCAGACGCTCCCTATTCTTCCTCATTGCTACTTTGACCATCTCTTCTGAAATGTCGGCACCTTAATTTTTGCCAAGAATGTTCACTTGAGCCAATCTGGATATGTGGAGCCATTTCCGATTCCGACTTCCAGAATAGTATCATTTCCATTGCTATTCAATTTGGATAGGGGTCCTTTCGGATTTTTCAATTGACTCCCGATCCACTTCTGAAACATGCCTCCTCCATCACATACGTTTACTGATGATTATCTTCCTATACATTCCATTCAGCATGACCGGTCGATCTTCTTCAATTTTCACACTCTTATCATGTCTACTGAACAAGTCTTCAAACCGCAAGCCAATATCCGTTCCTAAAAACCTTATGATGGGTCTCAGAAGCTTTTTGGGTAGTGAAAGCACTTCATCTTTAGAGATAAACTTATCGAATAGTATGATTTTTCCCTCGCCTTTTAAAACCCTGATCATTTCCTGAAGGCATTCATCGGCATCAGGTACGACGGAAAGAATCAAACTTCCCACTATATAGTCAAACGATTCATTATCGAATTCCATATGCTGTGCATCCATCTCGAGAAAATTGATCGATGTATTATCAAATTTCCCCATCGCTTTTTTTAGCATATCGGCTGACAGGTCTATCGCCGTTATCTCAAGGTCAAGGTTCTTGACCACCTCCAAATCGGCCCCCGTACCTACGCCCACAAACAGAACCTTTGCATGATCTTGAAAATGCATCTCTTCAAATATTCTTTTCCTGGCATCTAAAAAGAGATAAGAATTGAAGATTTTGTCATAAATCGGCGACCAAACCTTATAAATCACTTTATTCCACGAATTATTCAACATCCCCACCACCTTGCTTACTTTTTCTATAAAGCATTAAATATCCCTTTCAAGCGGATATTATATCTGGCTAATTAGTAAGATTAATCTCCATGCGGCGCTTCCCTGCCCGCTTTAATGCAGACATTACACCTGAGCGATTCATTTCAAACACATTACCTTGACTGTCATAGTAATATACTATAAGATATACCAAAGGAGGTGAGGATTTGGTTCAACGACAACTATCCTCTGACTTGCTTCGCGGACATGTAGATACGATGATTCTAAAACTCCTGCAAAGTGGCGATAAATATGGTTATGAAATCAGCAAACTGATATATATGGATTCGGATGAGCAATATGAAATTAAGGAAGCGACGATGTATTCCAGCTTAAAACGACTGGAAAAGGACGGATGCATCATCTCTTATTGGGGAGATGCCACACAAGGCGGGAGAAGGAAATATTACAAAATCACCCCGATCGGGGAAGACACATATATCCAAAATAAAAATGACTGGGAGCAGGCCAAGCGAATACTTGAGCGCCTCTTGTAAGAAAGGAAGATGAAATGTGATTGAAAAACTGAATGCACATGTTCATAACATTTTTGCCCCGTACAAAAGTGCAAAAACAGCAAAGGAATTGGAAGAAGAACTGCTGCAAAACTTACTGGAAAAATACAATGACCATAGAAGGAATGGTGCCAGTGAGCAGGAAGCGTATAAGCTGACTGTGGATTCGATTGGGGAAGTATCAGAGCTCATGGAATCGCTCAATCTGCAATACAATGTGCTTGAGCAGGCGATAAGCATGGACTATTCCAGGCAACGCTTATTGGATTCCGACTTCCGCTCGGTTTCGGTGCATGATGGAAAATTTAATTCCTGCGATTTAAGCCGTTCTGATTTCAGTCATTCCGACCTGACGAACAGCACATTTAAAAGCACTAACTTAAATAATTGCATCTTTGAAAACGCCAATTTAACCAGTACCTTATTTAAAAGTGCAAATTTAAAAGGAGTAACTTTCAAGAACTGCATTTATAATAAAACCCATTTTAAAGGCTGTAATTTATCAGGTCTTATTTTTGATAAGGAAACATTCAAACAAACCATTTTCGAGGGTTCTTCATTGAAAAAGGCATCATTTCGCGATGCCACACTCATCAATGTTCAATTTCGGATGTCCGATTTAAAGAAAATCGACTTTACTGGAGCTTCGATGGATAAACTCACTTATAACTTTTTACCTGGAGCTAAGGTTGATCTTAGCGGCGTGACCATCATCTAAAGGAGGGTTTGACTTTACCGATAGCGATTGTAAGTATCTACCTCAATCATTTGCGTGACCGTGTTTCTGACTGCGGTCGTTTTAAAAGGAATGAGCATGGGAGAATGATTCAATAAGAACCCTGTGCTAAGACACGAAAAGTCTTAGCACAGGGTTTTTATATGATTATCATTCAACCGCCCATCCTCCTCTGCATGAACCTTTAGACTTCCACTTCAAATTCTTTAACGTAGACAGCATTCCCGGTGATTTCAATATCGTATATGTCATGGTTTTTGGTAGCCGTAACGCGAACTCTCCCATCCTTCCCGATTTCATGTCCCTGTTCGATTAACAGGTGCACCTCATCTTCAAGACCATCCTTTATGTATTTTGCATAATAAGCGCCCATTACACCTGAAGCCGTTCCCGTAACAGGGTCTTCAAGCGTACCTGAAAATGGCGAGGAAAAATGCCTGGCATGCATATGGGCATCACTATCATACGTTTCCAGGCAAAAGGGATGAACAGAAGCTCTTGGCATTTCCTTTAATAATTGCGGAAACAGTTTATTGTTCGCCTTCATCCTTTTGAATGAATCGCGTTCTTTTACCGGAACCAGTAAAGTCCATAAGCCTGTACTTCCGTAAACAATAGGTAATTCATTTTCCAGATCTTCTATATCAAGTCCCAGGGAACTGGCCAAGCCGACCTTATCTCCGCTAAACTCTTCAAACTGTGGCGCGGCCTGCTTCATCGTAATGTATACCTCTTGATCCGCGGTCGTATGGATCTTGATTGGCAATATTCCTGCTCCTGTTTCAATCATCAGCTCATCTTTATCCAATAATCCCCTGCTCTTCAGTGCATGGATGGTAGCCATTGTCGCGTGACCGCAGAGATTCATTTCGTGTCCTGGTGTAAAATAACGGATTCTAAGATCCGCAATATCGGACTTCATGGGAAAAGAGGTTTCATTGAACCCCACCTTCAGCGCTATATCCTGCATTTCCTTTTCCGTCAGTCCATCCGCATCTAAAACGACACCTGCCGGATTTCCTTTATTCGGTTTACTACTGAACGCATCGTAATGAAAAACCCTTACCATTTTCAAATCTAACATCTCCTATTAAATGAATGGTGCTTCTCTTTTAATAGTAATTCTATATCTCCATCAAAATCCCTCTTTCGTCCTATACTTAGTGAAACGACCATTGATTTTATTTTCTGACTATTGTACAATTACTCAAATTCATCTAATTGTAAAATTCCATGAAGGGAAGGAGTACGTTATAGCTTCTGTTCCAAAGAGAGCTGGTGCTTTGCTGAAAGCCAGTGTCCAGAATATAACCGAAAATCATCCCCGAGAAGTAAAGCCCAATCTTCAGTAAGCTTTACCGGTTTCCCCCGTTATATGGGACAACGTACTATTGTGCGTTTGTAAAGGGTAGTAATGTGCTCTCGAAGCATTTTATTAAACAAGAGTGGTACCGCGAGTTAAAATCTCGTCTCTTAATGAGACGGGATTTTTTGTTTTTATCATAATCAATGAAAATAACGGAAAAGCAGGTGCAGGAATAATGCAGACACTATTATTCGTAACAGATTTATACTATGAAGCAAAAGGAAGAAATTATTATGAGGAGGATTTGTTCCTTACTTCGAAACTTAGAGAAGATTTTCAATTAGTACTATGCCATCCTGAAGACATTGAAACGTTTGAAAAGGATTTTGACCTAATCGTATTTCGAAATGCCGGTCCAGTCGCCAATTTTAAAGATAAGTATCTAGCATTCCGTAACAGAGTGGCTGCTGGTTATTTGAAAACGTACAATTCATTTGTTGGAAAGGCTGATATGAACGGGAAGGAATACTTAATTGAACTGACGAATGCTCAATTCCCTGTCATTCCGACCATCGATACACTTGAATCCTTAAATAAACTTCCTGATGTGGAAATGTATATAGTTAAGCCGAAAGATGGCGCGGATTCCATCGGTTTGGAATTTGCCACGAAAGAAGAATTGGGAAATAAAATGGATTCAGAATCAAAGAACACATTGGTGCAGCCATTTATCAACTTTGAGTATGAAGTCTCTTTTTATTTTATCGATACGGAATTTCAGTATGCCCTCTATGCGCCTGACAAAGAGAAAAGATGGGAATTAAAAGAATATAAACCTACTGAAGCAGATCTGGCCTTTGCTAAACGATTTATTGAATGGAACAATCTTGATTGGGGAATCCAACGCGTTGATGCCTGCCGGAATGAACAAGGTGAACTTTTATTAGTAGAACTTGAAGATCTAAACCCCTATCTTTCCCTGTTGGAATTAACCGATGAAACACGCCAGAATTTTGTAAAAGCCATGAAAAAATCCTTACAGAAAGCACTTCAGGCTTAGTATAAAGTGCGAGGTAGGTCGAATAACTGCGTCAACGGCGGAAAAAAGTTAGAAGAAAAAATATTGGAAATAGACAGAAGACAAAGAAGAAAATAAAAGAGTGGTGGAGTTTTAGAATTAAACTTTCACCACTTTATTTATGGACAAATAAGAATCTCACTTGCAAGCTCCGATTTTATGAATCGCAGGCGAGGTTTGCGATCTCTTCTTTTTAGCCGTCATTTGGAAAAACAAAGTTTGATATACTAACCGAATTCCTAAAAGGAGATAGTTAAATGAAAGTTGTATTAAAGTATTTAGTCATTGAACTAAAGAATTAATACCAACGAGTATATAATATTCCCACCAATAACCACCACCATATACACCTTGAAAGAGAACCTTAACAGTAGCACGTGCAGTATTCCCTGCATCATTAACCTGCATAAAGTTTAGTGAAAATAGATTTAAAATGACCTAAGATATTTGACTGCCGCCTCAGCATATATCTCGGCAGATTCTACTAAGTTCTCCACTGAAACCCGCTCATCGTACCCATGGATAGTGTGTTCCAGCCCAGGACCGTAAAGGACGGTATCAATGCCATGGCGCCGGAAGTGACTGGCATCACTTGAACCAAGCAAAAGTACGCTGAAGACGGGTTCCTCCATTCCAAGGACACTCTGGATTCCCAGTTCTATGGCCCTGACAATTGGACGATTCTCTAAGGTCCAGTTCGGGTTAGTACAGGGTACCATTGGCTCTACAACCGCACCTGGCGCTACAGCACTAACAAGATTCCTAGCGACATCAAGTACAAACTCGGGCTTCATACCGAATGGAACCCGGGTATCCACTTTAATGATACACTTGTCTGCGACGACGTTCACATTTGTTCCGCCCTGAATTACACCTGGATTGTAAGAGGGACGATAAAGTAACTGTGACAGTAAGGGATTTCCTAGACGCTGAGATAGGAGCCACTCAGTATTGTACAAAAGTTGACAAGGCTCTGCCGGAGGCGTTGCCTTGAGCTCCCATAGCTTGGTTAGTGCTTCGACCGCGGCTGCCCCTCTTCGTACGGCCGAGATTCCATAAAGCGGTTGTAGGCTGCCATGATCTGTCTGACCTGGTATGATCACCTGCATCCATGCCTTGCCCTTTTCACCGGCATTCGGATGGTGGGGGTCCGTTGGTTCACCAATCAGACAAGCATCACCCTTAATCAATCCTTGATCCAGGAGCGAGGCCACCTCAATGCCGCCAGTCTCTTCATCCGGAGAGGCAATAACTCCTAGGCTACCTTTCAAATTAAGAGTGGGGGCGAACTCCTGAAGTAGTCCAGCCACAAAAACCAGTGATGCCAAGCCTCCTTTCATATCGGAGGCTCCCCTACCCAAAAGCATACCTGCTCTGACTTCTCCTGAGAAAGGATCGAAGGTCCAATGTGAACAATCGCCTGCAGGTACGACATCTGTATGTCCACAAAATAGGAGCCGTGGACCAGGTACCCTGGTTAAGGGAGCATCACAGACCACAGTAACCAGCGCATTTTCGCTACGGCGGTGCTCGGTAATCAAGAACCCTTTTGCTGCTAGGTATCGGCTAATATGGCGTCCCATTTCTGCTGACTGCTTCATAAACTCGGGCGATGGATTTTCAGTTGGAATTCGAATAAATGAAGCAGCAAGTTCGACTAATTCCTGTTGCCTTGACCTTATCAGCTGCCGGATTATTCTGGTACTCATATAAATACATCCCCTCCATGTCCAGTATTAGCTGCAGTATTTCTATACTATTCTATGTGCTGTTCCTAGATCATATTTCTGGGGTTAAAAGTGGGGAAACATTTGATACATGTTATTTAAAGTCGCGTTCAATGCTATAGTTAAACTTAATGAGCCAAAGATATATAGGGGTAGCGTCCGGAAAATGTGCTTAACGTTGTAAATCCGCATTTTCCTGAAGCTACCCTTATATAGTAAATATAAGATTATGTAGTGGTAATGCCTAACCTCCGTTTAGCTAATTATGCTTGACTGGTTTTAGGGTTTTTGACTTGCTGAGGTGAAGCATTGAAACGGCTGGAAGGCACTCTTATCCCCTATGCTCAGGAACCTTCTACCCGAAGGCGCTACTGTAAGTTTTAGAGGTTGCATCAAGCAACCGTCAAGCAGGCTCGATGGACAAGCTATCCCCCCTAAAAAACATTTGTGAGCTTACAAAGTTATATAGATATTAATACTAATGCTAAACTTGTCTGTTTAATAACGATAATTAATTAAACAAACATAGAATCAAAAAGGGAGCGGATTTCTGAAATCAACTGCAACCTTTTTACAAATAAAAAAACTGCAGGCAAACTCGCTTTTCTTCGAGTTTGTCTACAGTCTGAAACAACTTTTAATCTATCCGGGCCTTTATTTCAATTGTGATTTATGCCATTTCCACGCACTTTCAATGATTTCTTCCAAATCTATCGATGCTTTCCATCCAAGTTCTTCATATATCTTATTAGCCGAAGCAACAAGACGGGCTGGATCTCCAGGGCGACGGTCTGCATACTCGATGGTCGGTTTCACTCCCGTGACTTTTTCACAAGTGTCGATTACATCCTTAACCGAAAATCCTTTTCCATTCCCAAGATTGTAGGTGGCCGTATCCTTCTTTCCGGATAAAAGGGCTTGAAGCGCGATTATATGGGCTTGAGCTAAATCCGTTACATGGATATAATCACGGATGCAAGTGCCATCTTCTGTGTCATAGTCCGTACCAAACACGGAAATCTTCTCACGTTGACCTAATAAATGCTGTAATATAATCGGAATCAAGTGTGTTTCCGGATCATGGCTTTCACCGATTTCTGCCGATGCATGTGCTCCGGCCGCATTAAAGTAACGCAAGACGACATAATGAAGTCCATATGCTTTTGCGAAGTCTCCTAAGATCTGCTCTACCATCAATTTCGAGCGGCCATATGGATTAATCGGATTGGTTGGCTGATCCTCATCAATCATATCAACATTCGGTATCCCGTAAGTAGCTGCCGTTGATGAAAAAATGAAATTCTTAACATCATGCTTGAGCATGGTATTCAACAATGTAAGAGTTGCACCTACATTATTTTCAAAGTATTTATAAGGATCTTGGACAGACTCCCCAACCAAGCTATTTGCAGCAAAGTGCATAACAGCTTTAATGGGATACTTAAGGAATATATCATTCAAGACCGCTTCGTCCCCTAAATTTCCTTCCACCAAGATGGCCTTCGAATCGACCAGCGAACGAAAACCGGTTGAGAGATTATCCAGAATGACAACCTCTTCAGTATTCACTAACTCTTTTACAAGATGACTTCCAATATATCCTGCACCGCCAACGACCAAAATCATATAGAATTTCCCCTTTTACTTTAAGCTTAAATGAATTCTTGCCAATTTTCTCAACCTATATATGCATTTAGTGTGAGGTCTAATTATAAGGACCTCCCTCATTTTATAAGCATTTATTGAAGGTTTCCATGGCCAATCCATTATATTGGGTGTAATCAAACTTCGCTAGTTTAGGATTATCATTACTAACCATGGTAGATAAGCCCTTTTCCAGTCCATCTATGCTATTTTCGACAAGTAAACCATATTTACCGTTTTCCAAAACGGTTCGGTTAGCCACTATATCAGTAGCCATGATTTTCATTCCTAAAGTCATTGCCTCCAATAATACCATAGGCTGCCCTTCATAATGTGAGGAAAGAACGAAGCAGTCACATTTTTCCATGAACGAAAATGGATTTTCAAGCTGGCCCAAAAGATGAATGGAATGATTTAAGTCCAGCTCATCAATGATTGCCTGCAAATCTTCCTTTAAAGGTCCTTGTCCTAAAATATACAGTTTACTATTTTTGTGTTTTTCATGAAAGCCTGCGAATGCACGAATCAAATTATCTTGGCCTTTTTCAGGTGATAATCTTCCCATATTGACAAAGTTAAAATCATTTTTATCAGGATATGGAACGAATTGATTATTCACTTCCAATCCATGGACCTCTTGTACGCTTAACGCCTGTTTATCGATCCAGCCTATAGATATCCCGTCCAATAATATATGGGCATAAGTGCCAAGTTGGGTAACCGATTCTTTATCGAATTCCACGATCCGGCCATTAAAGCTTGGCCCATTTTCCAAGACCATGGCATCTTGAAGCCCATAAGGCTTATCCCAAATATTATAATCACCTAAGTTAATTTCGGCAGTGCCGCGCACTTCCCGTTCTTTTAACAGGATTGGCTCTTCTATGACTTCGAATGCCCCCGTATTTAACCAGCCAATTTTCTTATTATCGATTTCGAAAAGGTAATAGCCGCCTTTGTTGGTTCTGTTATACTTTATGATTCTGACGATTTGCCCTTCAAAATCGATTGCCTTACTCACTCTTTTAGCCTTGTAGTTCGGATAAGCCTTCGTCCAGATCGTATGCTCCTCCGGATTAGTTATTTTTCCGTACTTCTGATTACCCGTGTTTATTTCCTTCAGCGTCCTATTCTCAATCTTATCAATGAACTTTTTATTGTTTTTATAGTTTCTGGATATTATATACTTTCTTTTCATCATGATTTGCAGCTTGTCATTTAAGCTCATGTCTTCATTGATTGTACAATGTTCAAGCATGGATAAAGCCGAATTATCTATCCAGCCTATTATCTTATCTTTTACAGATATTCTGCTATAAATCGAATGCTGGGTTTTTGCTTCCTTATCGACGTTTACAATGATCCCTTTAAAATCATGACTGCCAGAAATTTTGTACGTTCCTTCAACCTTATAAGGCAACGACCAAATATAGTTTGATCGAGGTCTTACTAACCTGGCAATTTTATCCACTTCTTTTTCATAAATGATGCTGTCTGGCAACAGCTCCACAGCTTCTTCACTAATCCAGCCAATGATTTGATTGTTATGGCTGAATTTGTAAAAAGTGTTCTGATTAGCATAGGCCTTTCTCGAAATCACGATTTCAGCACCTTCAAATCGTTCTTCCAGTGGAAATTGAGTGGCATTCGAAATTCCCGGAAGGGTATTCCAAACATGATTATCCTTAACATCCCTTAATATCGCCCTTGCTTTGAAGTTTTCTGTGATCAATGCCTTTTCATCATTTTCGATAACTTCAGATTCATTTGACTCGATTTGAAGGATTTTATCCGGGTTGATAGAATTCATTACATAATCAAATTTATCGAAGTCTGCATACTCCAATAGATTCTTTCGGTTTAATTCCATCGTTCCCTCAGAAACACTTACAAGTTTATCAAATCGATTGTATACCGAAAAAATACCTCGTAGATTAATACGGTGAGGTCTCTTTCCATTAATGATACGCTCACTATCAGAAAGCAAATCATTATGCATATAACAAACTTTCTTTTTTGCATCTGCCGCCAGCAGATATTTAGCCCAATAATGGCTATAACCGCTAAAATCAATCACAAAATCAAACTTCGTTTTACCGAATAAACGTGCATGCTCTCTAATATAGGCATTTTCCGGGTAAAGCTTCTTCCCTAAGAACCCTCTTTCCCCTCTGTTATGGATGAATTTATCTTTGTAGACTTCCAAAAATTTATACACAGGCAAGCCAGGTTTGAATAGAAAACGTACATTCTTATTAACCTTGCCCATATTTTTCAAAACCTCGTGCGAGTGAGGAGTGGCAGTAAAACAGCTGACATCATATTTATCGTAATCAATATTATTCATTAAGTTAAGGAAAGAAGATGTAATTCCGTTATCCCTCAATCCACCCGGATAAATCAATATTTTTTCCTTTGCGGAATCCAGGCTGGTAATTGTGTTCAGTTGTTTCGTAGACTTATTGAAAATATTTTTGACTATTCTCTCTGTTACTTTTCCATCCTCATGGTTCGTGAATTTTCCCTGCATTTTTTTATATTTTTCGGAATATCTCGATTTCACATTTTTAATATCTTTAATGGCCTGTGCCAATTCTTTTGAGTTAAAAAGCATCGGTCCCGGGAGTTCGTCATTTTGGAGATATTGTCCCCTTTGCTCAGCATAAACGTCCGTATCCCATGTGTAAAACAGAATTGGCTTATCGGTAACAAGGTAATCAAAGAAGATACTGGAATAGTCCGTGATAAGCAAATCGACTGCAGCAAGCAATTCATTTGTATCCACATGGTCAGGTATTAGTCGATCCTTGATTTCCGAATGCTTGGCAGCTTCTTTATATAAAAATGGATGCACCTTAATGAATAGGTTATATTGTTCACCGATTTGACTTTGTAAATCATTAATATCTGCAATGATTTGCAGAAGATCGTTATCTACTTTGGCCAGATTCGTCCCCTTCCAAGTCGGGGCATATAAAATATTTTCCTTAGCATCACTGATTTTCAAACCTAGCGTTCTTAGATAATCCTTATACTCCTCCGGATTCGTGTTCAGCGTCAAATCGATCCTCGGATATCCTTCTTCTATGATTTCACCTTTATACAATCCATTTAACTTATAGCTATGTGTAAATATGTTGGTAGTATGGGCATTAGGGCTCAAAATGAAATCCGCACTTAAAAAGTTCCTAACGACGTTTTGAGAGACCGAAGGGTTACCGGGAATATCGAAGCCCATATTCTTAAGGGGCGTTCCATGCCAGGTATTGATGTAAATTTGATCGCTTTTAGGGATGAAGAAAGACTGGAATGTGGAGTTATTGATTAAATACTCACTCGTTGCCAACCATTTTAAATATTCCTTTGAATTACGTTGAACAAATTGAACATTCGGCATATCCTTATACTTCGCCATTACACCTGAGAGGACACTGAAATCCTGGATGGACCAAATGTGCATAAAATCTTGATAGTCCTGATTTTCCAGCATATATTTAAACATCGCGTATGGACTGTCAGTCATACTGTTTCCATCACGACTCTCATATAGTATTGTGTTTTTTTGCACGCTTAATCTCTCATAATACTTTGCATATCTATTTACTCGCTGATGGTTTTCCTTCATTAAGAAATTGGCGATAGGCTGTTTAAGGAAATCGACTTTTCTTTTTATTACCTTCTTATTCACTAAATAGGCTCCCCTTTTATCGATTTATATTCACCATTCAAAATTATGTTTGCCGTTCATTAACCCAAAATAACAACTATGAATGATCAATAGTTGGAGATTTTTTAAAATGATTACTCTATTAAATTAAAAGTTTATGAATGGGCAGTAAAAGTTTATTTGTCCACTGCCTTGTGCAGTTCGAGGATATTTTCCATTACTTTTATGATATCGTCTCTTAAATCAGGACGTTGCAGGGCAAATTCAATGGTCGTTTTCACAAAACCATCAACAACACCTACATCAAAGCGTTTTCCTTCAAAATCGTAAGCGAAGACTTTTTGGATTTCATTCAGTTTTTGGATGGCATCCGTTAGCTGGATTTCACCGCCAGCTCCTGTTTCCTGCTTGGCCAGGAAATCGAATATTTCCGGAGTCAGGATGTATCTTCCCATGATGGCTAAATTGGATGGTGCCGTTCCTTGTTTTGGTTTTTCGACGAAACGGTTCACTTCGTATCTTCTGCCATCTTGCGTAAGCGGGTCAATGATGCCGTATCTATGTGTTTCGTTCTCATTTACCGGCTGCACTCCAATGATGGACGAACCTGTCGCATCATATTCGTTGATTAATTGACGTAGGGAGGGCACATCACTTTCCACGATATCATCGCCTAAAAGGACGGCAAAAGGCTCATCACCAATAAAATTACGTGCACACCAAACAGCATGTCCAAGGCCTCTCGGTTCTTTTTGCCTAATATAGTGGATATTAGCTAAATTGGATGGGTATTGCACCTTCTCCAATAAATCGAATTTCCCTTTATCCCTCAAATTATTCTCTAGTTCGTAAGCATTATCAAAATGATCTTCTATCGCTCGTTTATTCTTTCCTGTGACAATGATTATATCCTCAATTCCCGCTTTCACAGCTTCTTCTATAATATATTGAATAGTTGGTTTATCGACTATTGGCAGCATTTCTTTAGGCATTGCCTTCGTTGCGGGCAAAAATCTAGTTCCCAATCCCGCTGCAGGAATTATGGCCTTTTTAACTTTTTTCATACTTTGTAACTCCCTCATATTAAGATAAATCTACAAAAAACACCAAATTTTTCTGAATCATCCTTTTTATAGTAACATAGACTCGTTTTTTGTAAATATATTAACAGAAAAAATACCCTTCTTTTGTAAATTCACCCATAGTTAAAACTTCCATCCAATGCAATATCCCGCTTAAAAATAAAGCCATTCCCCGATATTTCAGGAAAAGGCCTTATTTTTTTTCACTATACAGATGGTAGGTCCAAGGACCTGATTTTTTAGCTCCACTTATCATTTCATTCGTTTTTAACGAGTCGTCTGCATCCGGATCTGTTGCGATCAACAGGTCTGCCTATAATTCGGCCATTTCAACGTAAAAAAATGGACGTCACCACAAGGAGCGACGTCCACTAAATTATTCAGCTTCGGCAACAACGGTAAAGCGTTGGTTGATGTGCTGCGGGTTTTCAATTTCATCAAGTACTGCAAGGGCAAAATCGGCATAACTTACATAGCTTTCACCCTTTGAGTTTACCAGAAGATTGTCTTTACCCAGTGTATACCGACCTGTTCTATTACCTTGCGGATCAAAGAAGGCGGAAGGACTGATGAACGTCCATTGGATGCCTGTGGCATTTTGTAGATCGCCAAGGTTCTTGGATTGATTATAGGCTGTTGCAAAGTATTCTTTAGGGAACTCTGGCGTATCCAGCACGCGGATCGTTTTTGCCTCGTCAACGAAAAGGCTTCCAGCTCCGCCAACAACGATCAGTTTAGTTTGAGGAGCCCCTTTCATAGCCTCAATCAAGATTTTTCCTGCCTCGACATGCAGATGTTCTTTCCCTGGAGCAGCGCCAAATGCATTCACTATCACATCGAATCCTTTAATATCTTCTGATTTCAGATCGAATACGTCTTTTTCCAGTACGGATGCTCCTTGAATTTGGACTTTAGCTTCATCCCTGACAATGGCCGTAACATCATGTCCCCTAGTCAACGCTTCCTTTAAAATCAGACTTCCAGCTTTTCCGCTCGCACCAATAATACCGATTTTCATTTTAAATTCCTCCTATATATTGTTTTTGAAACTTTAATTGTAACTTAAATGCTTACATGTAATAATATAAGTTACAGGTTGCCATTTTGTCAACTTTATTATTTTGAGGAGTTCGGAGATATATTCGAGTTTCGTCGATATATTGCAATTTCCGGTGATATATCCTGGTTTTTCGTCGATATATTGCTGTTTCCGGTGATATATTCTGCTTCCTCGTCGATATATTGCAGGTTTCGGAGATATATCCTGATTTTTCGTCGATATATTGCTGTTTCCGGAGATATATCTGATTTTTCGTCGATATATTGCAGGTTCCGGAGATATATCCTGCTTTCTCGTCGATATCTTGCAATTTCCGGTGATATATCCTGGTTTTTCGTCGATATATTGCAGGCTCCGGTGATATATCCTGGTTTTTCGTCGATATCTTACAATTTCCGGAGATATATCCTGGTTTTTCGCCGATATATTGCAGGTTTCGGAGATATATCCTGATTTTTCGTCGATATCTTACAGGTTCCGGTGATATATCCTGGTTTTTCGTCGATATATTGCAGGTTCCGGTGATATATCCTGGTTTTTCGTCGATATATTGCAGGTTCCGGAGATATATCCTGATTTTTCGTCGATATATTGCAGGTTCCGGAGATATATCCTGATTTTTCGTCGATATATTGCAGGTTTCGGAGATATATCCTGATTTTTCGTCGATATCTTGCAATTTCCGGAGATATATCTGATTTTTCGTCGATATATTGCAGGTTCCGGTGATATATCCTGGTTTTTCGTCGATATCTTGCAATTTCCGGAGATATATCCTGGTTTTTCGTCGATATATGGCTATTTCCTGAGAAATATCCTGAATTTTCTTCGATATATTGCAGTTTTTCGTCGATATATATAAAAAAGCACCATTCCTTTTAGAATGGTGCGCTTAAATTAGCTGTTTTTCTTTTTCATTAGCAGTCCCATGCAGATAGTGATGAGAGTAAACGCGATAAAGGCCAAAAACGGGATCGTGATGAATCCTAGCCAATTTATATACTCACCTGAGCAGGGAACACCGCTTTGACACATTTCAAAATGCTTCAGTGCTGGGATTTTTTGCAGACTATAGTGATACCCTGACACCAACATGCCCAAAATCGATAATGGGAGGATGTATCGGTAAATTTTCAGGTCTTGCTCATAAAAGGCACGGCCCAATAAAATAACGAGCGGGTACATCAAGATCCTTTGATACCAACAAAAGGTACAGGGTACATAATGGAGAATCTCACTAAAGTAGAGACTTCCGGCAGTGGCGATGATCGATAGGATCCAAGAAAATAATAGTGGCTTGTTCATCACTATTTCTCCTTCGCTGCATCATCAACCATTTTCTCTAAATCATCAATTGTATTTCCTTCAAACTTCTTGCCATTGACAAATAAGGAAGGAGTTCCAGAAACGCCCAATTCGTCGGCCAAGTCCATATCTTTGTTCCATTGGTCCTCGGAATTACCTGCTTTAAAGGAGGAAACTACTTTTTTCACATCTTTGTCATTTGCGATTTCTTTCAATGTTTCTTCTAAGAATTTGTCCGTAAACACATCTACCTTTTCATATTTCAGGTCCTCTGGCTGCTTATCGTACAGAAGCTCATGGAATTTCCAAAAGGTATCATTTCCTAATTCCTGATAAACACTTTCCGCAAATTTAGCGGATCTGGTTGAATCGACGTTAATGAACGAATAATTCATGAAATAAAATTGCGCTTTTCCTGTATCAATTAATTCACTTTGTATAGAAGGAAAGAATTGCTCCTCGAATGTTTTACATACTGGACATTTATAATCACCAAATTCCACTATTTGGACAGGTGCTGATTTTTCACCCAAATAAGGCTGTGATTTATAATCGATTTCATTAACGGCTGTATCTTCGTCCTTCCCATTTGCCAAAAATATAAAGCCAATGATGATTACAGCAATTAACCCTATCATCCAAAACGTGAATGCAGAAGATTGTTTTTGATTACCCTTTTTTTTATTAGCCATCATATACCTCCATCACTTGTAATTGTGTCGATATTCCTTCTCCAGCCATAGCGGCCGATTTCGATTCCCCCTTCCTGTTGCTTTCACCTGTAACTGATTCATTTACACGTTATAATATAAGTTTCACCATGCTGGTTTGTCAATTACACATACTTTTTATTTTTGCCTTTGCAGAAACGGCGTTACTTGACAAGGATACGGTTAATGGATAAATATTATTCTTGCAGGCCATTATAACTTGTAACCACTTGAATTACATGTTAAATAATTTATACTATATAAGAATAGAGATTTTAAAGGAGAGAAAAAAGAGATGTCCATCAGTACCCGCTTTTCCGTAGGGATCCATATATTATCTCTTTTAGAAATAAACAAAGAAGGCGTTAACACTTCTGATTTTATTGCAAAAAGTGTAAACACCAACCCAGCCTTAATCAGAAAAATCACCGGCATGCTGAAGAATGCAGGCTTAGTGAACGTTCGTCCGGGTATCGCCGGAGCAACATTGGCCAAGGAATTATCGGATATCACTTTGCTTGATGTTTACCAGGCTGTCAACGTTGCCTCCGATAAAGAATTATTTGGAATCCATGAAAATCCTAATCCAGCATGCACTGTTGGAAGAAATATACAAGATACAATAGAACCCATCTTTTCAGTTGCGGAACTTGCCTTGGAAAAGGCATTGGGAGTGGTAACGATCGAAGATGTCGTTAGGGGTATTCTGGAAAAGGATAAAACTTTATAGCAAAAAAAACACATGAGTCTGACTCATGTGTTTTTTGCCGTTTTCTTATTTATACTTAGGAACTTCAATCATCAATTTATAGGAATCTAGTAAACTATACAAATTATAAATCTGTTTCACTTGTTTTGTTGCCCAGCCAATATCAGTCGCATACTGGTGTGAAGCATATCCATATTTCTCTGAGGCTGTAGGATTCCATCTCATTTTGTAAAGCGTGTCCTGTCCAGCAGAGATATATCCTTTGGCGATGAATTCGGCACCGCCTATGATGGCCGCCTCCGGAGTGAACCAGCCAGCATTATAGGCGTATTGAGCGCCGCTGCTTAGCGCCGTTCCGTCAAATGCTCCCACTCCATACATATTATAGACCGTTTTCCCGTTAACCTTTACGCCAGTAGCTAACGGTGAAGTGCCATTCCCGGTCTCCAGCAAAGCATGTGAAATCAGGTAGATTTCATTGACCCCATATTTCTCCCCTGCCGCAGTGAAGGTTACAGCTTGGCCTTGTAGAATCCCTTTACCTGAAAGGATTCTATTATTCACTTCAGAAACGTTCATGTTGGTGACTTGAGAGAGCTTGACGAATTGGAATGATTTGACTGGATCATTCACAAAATTATTTGGGTTAAGATTATATTCTATATCTTCCGGACTGGCATTTACCCATGTCTTGTTATAGTCCACCTCATACCAATAGTATCCGTCAGAGCCCTTTACTTTTGATTTAATATTCAATGATTGATTATTGCTGACAGGGCCGACTACCCAATAATTAGATCCAGCTCCGCCCCTGACACGCCATCCGGTTCCTTTAACCGTACCTTTTGTAGAATTGATTAAAGTTAATCCATCTTCACGTATGTAGGTTTTATAATTTTTATCCGTTTGACCATTTACGGCCATTTGAATTTCAACCATCTTTTCCATCGTAAGATCATACTCTTTATCGATCCTGATTATCGATCCATTCGAACTTCCTGGACCTTCCGGTGCTTTGACTGTTAAATATTGCGTACTGACATATCCCGTTTTTCCATTGGCCGTGACTCTTGACCAGCCATTAGATTCTGAATACACCGTTACGGCCGTATTGTTTACAAGCTTGGCTATAATTGAAGCGGAAGCTGATGCTTGTGACCGCATATTCAGACTGGAGCCATCATTCACATTTACATATTTAACTAACGTGTTTTCTTCTCCGTCCGGATTCAGCCCCGGTAAAGAACCAGGCTTCGTTGCTGATAGATATTGCGTACTGACATAACCTTCTCCGCCATACGCTTTAACTTTTGACCATCCATTTGATTCCGAGATGACTTCTACCTCTACACCCCTTGCCAATTTCACAATGACGGAAGCACTTTCTGACGGCTTATTCCGCATATTCAGTGAACCCGAGCTGACATTTACATATTTCGTTGTCGTTTTTTCAGGTATGGATGGTTTGGAGTCCATTTCAGGCCTTGTCGTTGAAAGAAAGTCAGCACTGACATACCCATCCTTCCCATTGGCCTTGATTTTCGCCCAGCCTTTGGATTCCGAATAGACCGTCACTTCCGTTCCTTTTGACAGCTTTGCGACTATGCTCGCGCTTTCCGATCCGCTTTTTCTCATATTGAGCGTTCCAGTAGAGCTTACGTTTACATATTTCGTTGTCGTTTTTTCAGGCGTTACTGCCGTTGATCCCGATCCTGGCTTTGTTGTCGATAGATATTTGGCACTGACATGGCCGTCTTTTCCATTTGCTTTGACTTTGGCCCAGCCTTTGGATTCCGAATAGACCGTCACTTCCGTTCCTTTTGACAGCTTTGCGACTATGCTCGCGCTTTCCGATCCGCTTTTTCTCATATTGAGCGTTCCAGAGCTTACGTTTACATATTTCGTTGTCGTTTTTTCAGACGTTACTGCCGTTGATCCCGATCCTGGCTTTGCCATCGATAGATATTTGGTGCTGACATACCCGTCCTTTCCATTGGCTTTGACTTTGGCCCAGCCATTGGATTCCGAATACACCGTCACTTTCGTTCCTTTTGAAAGGATGGCGACTATGCTTGCGGTAGCTTTTCCACTTTTTCGCATATTGAGGGAACCCGTAACATATTTCGTCGTCGTTTTTGCAGGTGTGGCTGACGTTGCTCCCGATCCTGGCTTTGAAGCAGACAGATATTTGGCGCTGACATATCCATCCTTACCATTGGCTTTGATTTTCGCCCAGCCATTAGCTTCCGAATAGACCGTCACTTTCGTCCCTTTAGAAAGGATGGCGACAACGCTTGCGGTAGCTTTTCCACTTTTTCGCATATTGAGGGAGCCCGTGCTCACATTCACATATTTCGTTGTCGTTTTAACCGTTACCGCAGCTTTGGTTACCGTTCCTGGCTTCGTTGCCGATAGATACTTCGTACTGACATATCCTTCTTTTCCATTGGCTTTGATTTTCGCCCAGCCTTTGGACTCCGAATACACCGTTACCTGTGTGCCTCTTGTCAGCTTTGCGACTATGCTGGCACTTTCTATCCCGCTTTTCCGCATATTAAGTGAACCTGTGCTCACATTCACATATTTCGTTGTCGTTTTAACGGTCGCCGCAGCTTTGGTTACCGTTCCAGGCTTCGTTGCCGATAGATACTTCGTACTGACATATCCATCTTTTCCATTGGCTTTGACTTTCGCCCAGCCGTTGGATTCCGAATACACCGTTACCTGTGTGCCCCTAGTCAGCTTCGCGACCATGCCGGCACTATCACTGGCGTTTTTTCGCATATTCAGTGAACCTGTGCTCAAATTCACATATTTTGTTGTCGTTTTAATCGTTACTGCACTTTTCGTTAAAGTCCCTGGCTTCGTTGCCGATAAATACTTCGTACTGACATATCCATCATTTCCATTGGCTTTGATCTTCGCCCAGCCTTTGGACTCCGAATACACCGTTACCTGTGTGCCATTTGCCAGCTTTGCAACTATGCTTGCATCCTCCGCCCCGTCTTTTCTCATATTGAGCGAACCGGTACTTACATGTACAAACATGAAGTCCTCAATACTGGCCTGTTCCGCATGTAGTGGAGCTGCAGATATTTTTTCTTCGAAAGCAACTGTAGACAACACTGCAAAACAGAAAGTTGGTATAATTAATTTCTTCATCTCATTCTCCCTACTAAAGAATTATGTTTTTAACATTTATTTAAATATCGGTTAAAATCAGTATAATAATATAGGCATATATGCTCATTCATCTAAAATATATCATATTCCTTTAGATCTATAGGGAGATAAAGAAGATTGTAACATAATAGTAAACTAATAGACATTTAAGTAATAAAATAGAAATATTCGCAAAGAAGCTTACCCGGCAAGCAAATGATGAATATAAAGTATATTGATATAATTACTTACCACTCAAATTAATGCCTATGAGACGAGCATCTTTCTGCATTTACCGAATATACATAAAAGGTGAGCACACGATCCTTAGTATTTGACGGATCGAGGCAATAACCTATATAATTACTGTATATAACTTATAAGAATCCTTCTGTTAAGGGGAGTAGCTATACAATAAAGTCGTCAGTACAGGATTGAATCCTCGGCTTTATTGGCAACTGATTTTAGTTGTTTGCAAGACCTTGCCGATTATTTGGTGAGGTCTTTTAATTTTTTTAAAGACGGTATGACCAATAATCGGTTATACCGTCTTTTTTGATTCGAAAAATTGCACAATAGAGGTGAAAAGTATGCAGAACTATAATGAATTAGCTCAAAGCGTTAAGATTTCCGATGATAAAAAGCATATATTGCTTGATGCCGACCCATCTTTATCACTTATCGGAAAAGGCCGCAGCGCATATGTATTCAAAATACATTCCACCAATAAGGCACTAAAAGTGTTTTTCCCGGATCATTCTCACACAGCTAAAGTTGAAGCTGAAATATACAAAACCGTCCAATCCATCGAATACTATCCAACCCTATATGATGCGGGGGTAAGTTACCTGGTTATAGATCACATTGAAGGCAACACTCTTTTTGAATGTTTAACATTGGGAATCCCGATAACGGAAGAAAACATTGCCGAGATAGACCATGCCCTGCAATTGGCAAGGAAAGAGGGATTGAACCCTTCGGATATCCATTTACGAAACATCTTCATCACTTCCGAAAAAAAGGTGAAGATCATTGACGTTGCAAGGTTTAAGCAAGTGAAATCCTGCAATCAGTGGCACGACTTGAAAAGTGCATTTCACCTTTTCTATTCGAAGTCATTTTTTCCGAAGAAGATCCCCAGCTTCATACTGAATTCCATTGCAGCGATTTATAAAAAGAGATTTCTGCCCATCTGATCCTTACTATAAAAAAATCACATTGGAGGCATATATGAAAAAAATAATGACCATTGCTCTGCTGTCCATCCTTACATTAAGCGGATGCTCTGCTTTAGAAGAAGTCAATTCATCATTGGAGTATGCAGATAATGCGACGGAGTATGTAAATACCGTTAAGGAATTTTCCAATGAGGTGCCTGCATTGTCACAGGACGCCGTCACGAATGCCGAAGCAAGAGCAAATCTTGAAAAAGAACTGGAATTGATGAAAACGGAGATTGAAGAATTCAATGCAACGGAACCACCCCAAATCGCTGAAGGCATCCATGAGAAGATCGTCAGCTCGAATCAACAGCTTTCGGATGGAATTGAATTATATCTGAATAATATTGAAAATGGCCAAATTGACCCTAAGGCATTGGAAGATTCAGAGATAATGAAATCAATCGATAATATAACAGGATTGGCAAAACAAATTGAAGAATTGGGGAATTAAGCATCCTGCAATGAATAAAATCGAATCGCTTGAAACAAATTATTGACATGAAACCAAAAGGTTTTATATAATCAACAAAGCAAAACCAATTGGTTTCATATTTTCAGTTAAAAAGGAGAATCAGTATGGAAAATCAACATACACTACAGGATATCAAGAAGACGATTATTCTTGAAGCCCCTATCCAACAAGTTTGGGATACAGTTTCGACTGCAGAGGGCATAGCTTCATGGTTCATGCCAAATGATTTTCAACCGAAAGTGGGACATGAGTTCCATGTGCAATCACCTTTTGGTCCATCTCCTTGTAAGGTAACGGAGTTAGATGTTCCTCATCGTCTTTCATTCAGTTGGGATACGGACGGTTGGTTCATTTCCTTCATTTTAAAAGAACTGGATGGCAAAACGGAGTTTACCCTTATTCATGGTGGTTGGAAAGAGCCTGAAACGATTCTTCCGAAACCGAATGAAAAAAGCTCAGTGATTCGCGATAGAATGGATCATGGCTGGGAACAGATCGTTCATGCAAAACTTAAAAAGGTTGTTGAGGGCTAAGTGTCTGCAGCGGAAAAGCATGATGTATTTCAGGCTATCGCCGACCCAACCCGCCGAAAGGTCCTGCAATTGCTTGCTGAAGGGGATTTACCCATTTCGAAAATCACTTCTCACTTTTCCATGAGCCGTACAGCGATTGCCAAGCATCTTCATATCCTTTCTGAAGCTGAATTGGTCAGTGGCCGGAAGGTAGGCAGAGAGAAACGCTTTCGGCTTCAGCCAGAACCTTTAGCGGAATTGAAACAGTGGCTCTCTTTTTATGATCAATTCTGGGATAACAAATTATCCATCCTTAAACATGTGATTGAAAATTCAGGGGAAAATGGATTGAAAGTCATCGATAAAGAAAAGGACACGGATGAACCATCATAATGAAGAAAACCCCCGGCGCATTGCACCGGGGGGTTTTTCATTAGTTTATACATCCATCTCCACATTGTGTTCTTTGCGCTTCCTGATGACCATCGTTAGCAATAGTAGTAGATTGAAGACAATGATGCATCCAGTAAGGAACACTATACTCGTTGTCAATGCATCCGCTCCAAGGCTCGTACTCATCGCTTGACGGAAGCCCATGACAGAGTATGTCATTGGTATGAACGGGTGAACATGACTGAAGAAGTTATTGGTCAGTTCCACGGGGAACATCCCTCCACTTGCACCTAGCTGTAATACAAGGAATATCATCGCTAATAAACGACCCGGATTTCCAAATCCTACGGTCAAGAAGGTGACGATGAACATGAAGGTAAGGGAAGTCAGTATGGAAACCCCAATGAATTGCCCCATGTTCTCGACCTGTAAATCCATTCCCCAAATCATGATCGCATCCAACACTAATGCTGAAAGCGTCGCTTGGATAAATAGGACCGTAAATTTACTGAACCACCATGCCACTCCTGAAGTAGGCCTTGTGGAAGGCAAGCCTGTCGGGAATCCCATATTGAAGGCTATAGCTCCTACAAATAAGCCAAGAGACAATACATAAGGAGCCAGTGCATGACCGTAATTCGGCACGTCACTGCTTTTTTGTTCCTTAACCTGTGTCGGTTCAGCAATCATGCTGTAATTATCATCGGTTGTTTTGTTTTCACTTATTTCTTCTGCTCCATCACCGAGTTTTTCCGATAGCTCGACCGTTCCATCTTTAAGTGAGGATATGCCATCACCCAATTTACCGGAACCTTCAGCAAGTGCTGATGAACCTTCATTGATCTTACCTGCCCCATCGGCAAGCTGGATGACTCCATTGCTTAAAGTAGGCAGATTGCTTGCCAATTGTTCAGTGCCCTTAACAAGTGCTGATGAGCCATCGTTCAAGGCAGCTGAGTTGGCATTCAGTTCATTGGCTCCACTAGCAAGTTTGCTTGCCCCTTCGCCAACTTGGCTAACACCAAAAGCATACTTCTCAAGACCATCCCCAAAGGAGGTTGACCCTGCTTGAAGTTGTGAAACTCCATCAACCAGCTGACCAGATCCCTCAGTTAGTTTTGATAGGCCATTATTCAACGAGGAACCGCCTTGTGCTAACTGGTTGATTCCCTTCACTAATTCTGGTGTCCGTTCATTTAAACTTTGTGTTGCCGCCGTTAATTGATTGCTGCCTTCAACAGCCTCATTCAAGCCGCCATTTAATTGGGTTGCACCAGGAATCAATTGTTCTTCAAGTGCGTTCCTTATTGCCGTATATCCGTTTAACGCTGAAACGGCGTTTGGATTGACTTTATTCACCGCATTATTTAAATTGGCCACTTGTTCTGGAAGCTGGCCTAATCCATTCAATACAGGCATTACTTTATCCTTTAATTGCGTTGATAAGTCGGATACACTTGCAGCAAGAGTCGATGCGATTTGTTTTTGTGCTTCCGCTTGGTTTTGAAGTTCATTTTGAATGGCCCCGATTAATTCGGATTGTTGTTCACTGGTCATGCCTTTGAATGCTTCCGTATTTTGAACGGCATTGATCGTGCTCTGACCATTATTCGCAATTGTTGATTGAAGTTCCGTTAAGGCCGCTTGACTGTTATTGAGGTCATCAGTAATGCCAGATACGGTACCGGACGCGCTGCTCCCTGCAGGAACCGCTTTTTGCAATTGATTTACACCGCTTTGAATGCTTGTCAGTCCTTGCTTAAGCTGACTCAGCTGTTCTTCTGCGGGCAATTGGCCATCCATTTTTTTCAGGCCGTCATTTAACGCCTGGCCTCCTTCTGCCAGTTTATTGATTCCCTCATTTAAACTTTGCTGACCTGCTGCCAATTTTGGAATTCCTGTCGATTGGTCCGTCAGCTGGCTTGCATTTTGTGATAATTGATTCAACCCATCATTCAAATTCGCACTGCCTGTTTGCGCTTGTGCCAATCCCGTATTTAAAGTTTGCGCTCCTGGAACTACTTTGGCGATCCCAGTGGAAAGTTGGGATGAACCTTGTATAAGTGCTTCACTATTATTAGTTAATTCCCCTGTGCCTGATGCAAGTTCGTCCGCACCCTTTTGTAACTGACCGACACCGGAAGTATATTGTGAAATTCCCTTATTTAATTCCGACGCGCCACTTTCAAGCTTGTTGGCTCCTTCCAAAAACTCGCCGACGCCGATTTGAAGTTTATTCGCTCCATCTTTAAAAGTTAATGTGCTGGAAGCTAATTTATTCAGATTTTCCGTCACTTCTTTGTTTCCATCATGCAGTTTTTTTGCACCGTCATCCAGTTTTGATGCCCCATCTGCTGCATCATTGAATCCATCTCCGATTTCATCCAGCTGGGAGAAAATCGCTTCCGCATATTCTTTAGTGACACTTTCGGCAATTTCCGTTTTCAAATTATTCGTTGCCTGTTTTCCGACCGTTTCAGAAACGAAACTGCGTCCAGGATTCACGTCATACGTCAAATTCATTTTTTTTGGCTTATCATCCATGACGGTTGCAGCATTTTTCGAAAAGTCCTCAGGAATGGTAACGACCATATAATATGTACCATCATCAAATCCTTTTTTCGCCGCTTTTTCCGTTACGAAATGCCATTCTAAATCATCATTTTCCTTTAAATTCTCGATTAGCTCATTACCGACTGTTAAGGTTTTACCCTCATATTCCGCCTTCACATCCTTATTCACGACTGCAACAGGTAATTTGCCTGTATTCCCGTATGGATTCCAAGCGGAACTAAGAAATAACCCCCCATAAATAATCGGTACGAACAGTAAAACGATTGCGACACCGACAAGTTTTCGATTTGTAAGGAAAAGCTTCCATTCTTGTTTAAGCATGTTCACTTCATTTCACCTTTCTTTTCACGCAGTACATCACTCAATGACGTTGAATTCCAATTAAGAGTCGGTATGTCCGTGGTGCCAAAGCTTTCTTTCAGCAAATCTGCCACTGTCTGGCTGGAAAAGAACTCTATCAAAAGTTGATCCGCCCGAGAAAACATCCGACGAAGGACGTCCATCCCCTTCTCTGCATACTCTCCATCTTTAAACGCTTTTTCTATAAGTCCCGTATCCGGAAACATCGAAATGGGGCCTTCCATCGCCTCAATAATTTCAAGGTTTTTAATCTTATCTACACTTTTGGCAAGAGTAAGGCCGCCATTATTACCAGGAACGGAAGTGATTATCTGCTTAACGACCAATTTCCTTATGATTTTTTTCAAATAAGAAGGAGACACCTCCAATCGCCTGCTGATCTCATTAGACGAAAGCGGTACATTTTTATCCTGGGTGGAGAGGATAACAATGATGCATATAGCTTGCTCGACCCCTTTTGTTAATTGCAAATCAGTTCACCTCTTTCAGTATCTATGTGGATGTCTGATATCCATAATGGATATTTGGTATCTCTAATTAAAACCCGTTTCATCATAGAAATCAAGTTAATTCTAGAAAAAATTTCTAAAAAAAAGTGAACCCCTTATGACAGCATAATAAGGGGTTCACCTTTCAAGGTTTTTTATAGGTCATTTAGAAACTCATTGACCGCTTCTGGAGTTTTAGCATTTGCACTGTGCAGATGTGCAACCTTTTCCCCATTCTTAAATACTAATAGTGATGGAATTCCCATTACCGTTTGCTCTTCAGAAATCTCAGGGAACTCGTCACGATCGATTGTAAACCACTGTTTGTCTTGATGTTCTTGAGTGATCTCATCGATGAACATGTCTAAACGTTTGCAGTCCGGACACCATGTTGTAGTAAAAATCCCGACCGTCAGTCCCTCTTGATTGATTTGTTCACGGTATTCTTGTTCAGTATTGATATTTTTCATGATCGTCTCCTCCGGGCTTTCTTATCATCATACTTTAATCCATGAATTAATGTACTCAAGGATTAATATATAATTAATTCCTTTACAGCACAAACGGTTTATCTTGGATCCATCTAACTCTTGCCCGGTTCATGTACCTTTTCTATGCTTTGGGCAAAGCCGCCATTTCTTGGAGTTCTAATCTCTCGTTTATGAAAGAGGAAATCCTTGAAATGAACTCCCTATTTTCATCAATGAAAAGATAATGACAGCTTTTTTCAAAAATGATCAATTCACTGTCAGGAATCTTTTCGGCGATGAGAATGGATGCCTCTACAGGAGTGATCCAATCATGACGGCCGCCTGCCACTAATGTGACCCTTCTCTTTTTAGATCATCTTTTTATTAAAATCCAAAATAATCAAGCAGCTTCCAATTCACCTTTATTATCCTTGGAAAATTTCCTTGCAATAAGACTGACTCCAATCATTACAATCACATTTATGAGGAGAGCGACAAGACCAATGTTCAAATCTTTAATGGCCTGCGGCAATGCCGGAAAAATTGTCCCAATTGTAGCGCTTGTTATGGTTGTATACCCAACAGTGGCTAAACCGGCAATGATGCCCGCTGACGCACCCTCTTTCGTCACGAAGTTTTTTTGCAGGAGACTGGCGATGAAAGATGGGAATAATTGAGTCACCATGCTGTATCCCATCAATAAAAGGGCCACGATCGTATTCCCTCCTGTCAAAGTAAAATACACGGCAATGAGAGCAAGAACAGGTACGAGCAACTTGGCAATGGTCGTAATTTGTTTATCCGAGGCGGAAGGAGAAAAATGCTGATACACGTTTTTGGCAAGCAGCGTCGCTGAACTCATTAAAATCATCGAGCCTGGAACAAGGGCGGTCAATAGACCCGCTGCCCCGATGACCCCCACAAACCAAGGATCGAAGGTATTGATCGAAAGCTTCAAAAGCGCAAGATCCATATCCGACCCTTGCAACCCAGGAACTTTAATGATGGCGGCATAGCCGACAAAGATCGCACCGACAGATAATGCTCCGTAAAGCGGAAGGATGAACGCATTTTTACGGAATGTCTTAGCACTTTTAGCTGTATATGCAGAACCGAATGTTTGCGGCCACATATAGAAACCTAACGTCGTCAAGATGATCGTGGATATAAACCATGAAGCACTCATCCCCATATCCGGTAGTGTCAGGAAATCAGGCTTGACGGCATTAACTGCTTCGAACATCGGCTGGATTCCGCCAAAATAATGAAGCGGAATGTAAATCCCTAAAAATAACGCGACCAAAGCGATCATGATATCTTTGAGAACAGCTGTCCAAACCGATCCATGGATACCTGAAATCATCACATAAACGGTAACTGAAACAGCTCCGATCCAAACGGCGACCGTCGGGGAAATCGAACCATAGGAAGTAGTCGAAACGATGATTCCCAGACCCTTTAATTGCAGCACCAAAAACGGTACCAGGGCCAAAACACCGACGATTGAAACAAGTACCCCCAATAACGGACTTTTGTACTTTTTAACATAAAAGTCTGCTTGTGAAATGAGCTTGTGTTTATTTCCGTAGCTCCAAATGGCAGGATAAATCCAATAAGAAAACAGGTAGCCCAATGCTGCGAACGCCGTTCCGTACAATGCCGGACCGCCTATACCATATGCCCACCCGCTGGAGCCCAGGAAAGTGGAGGTGGAATAGATCTCTCCCGCCAGTAAAATCATGATGATGAAAGGGCCGAACCCGCGTCCGCCGACTGTCCACTGTTCAAGGTCCATGTCCTTGCCTTTTCTTGCCCTAATCCCTAAATAAAGTGACAGCAACAGGAAACTGAAAATAATGATGATCGCAATATTCATTTCTCTTCCCTCTCTTTATTCTTGGGATCTAGTATATAAATGATAAAAACGACTAAAGCGGTAAAGATCAGCCACGAAAAGTTCCAGAAAAAGAATAGCGGCATGCCAAGAATATACGGTTCGATACTATTAGCCCAAAAAGGCCCGCCAAGTATGGCGATTACAGGAATTAAAGAAAGAAAATAAACTGGTTTCATGAGATTCTCCTCTTGTCTAATGATATGAACTAAATGTGGTAACACGAAGATTGATATCTTTGCTTCATCACCTGCGTAGCCGCAGTTACATAGTCCCCCTTTCTGCCGACGTCAATATGTGATATTACTTTTAATCTAGCAATCCGCATGCCAATGTTGGAATTTTCAGAAATAACCGGAGTGAATGGGGTATATATCAAGGAAAGCAGTTGGGCAAAACTTATTATCGAGGATGCATCAACGTGCTGTTGATAGGAGAATCCTTGTTAATGAGTAAAAAAAATTTTACAAGTAAAAATTTTTTTCATCCCTTATAGGGAACAAGAGTCTCTTCAGTTTTTTTATTTAATAAACATTCCAGGTGATTTCAGAAATCAGCTCCCTTTCCGCCGACTGTCTGCCAAGCACCATCATAGCAAGCGACTGTGGGGTCTCGGCTAGCCAGTTATTCGGCAGGAGTGAAGCAAATTTCTTCAATCTAGTGAGGGTTACAGTAAAAAACATGATGGATCATGCTGAAACACTTCCGAACCTCCTTTTGTCGAAAAAAGGGCTTCTATCTGATTTTTTAAACAAGGTTGATTGGAGCGGGTGTGCGAGACTCCTGCGGGAAAAGCGCGTCCAAGGGAGACCCCACAGGCGCAAAGGCTCCGAGGAGGCTCCCGGACCGCCCGCGGAAAGCGAGTACCTGGAGTGGAAATCAGTAGTACAACCAGGTCTCGTTTAAAAATCATGGTTTGCAATTTTTCGACCATCCACGCCTTACGAACACCTTTGGTCAACAAACTGAAAAAAAGCCACTATCCAGTGGCTTTTTTCACATCATTCATATTGGGAGAGTAAGTTGCCAGGAAACACCAAATTTATCAGATATCCATCCGAACTTCTTACTAAAGGAATAATCACCCAATGGCATAAGCTCTTGTCCGCCATCAGCTAAGCTCGAATAAAGCCTGTCAATTTCCTCTTCACTATCACATGTAAGGAATATTGAAAACGAAGGTGTAAACGTAAATTGATGCTTAACATTGCTATCGATGCACATAAATTCCTGATCTTTCAAGGTAAAGGTGGCCTGCATGACACTCCCCTCTGTACCTGCTTCATTGGCACCATACCGTATCATGCTGGTTATTTTCGATCCTTCGATTAAAGATGTGTAATAATTCATTGCTTCTTCCGCATTTCCTTCGAACATCAAGAAAGGTGTGACTTTCATCATTCTCATCAAACTCCTGTTTCTCTTTAATTAATTTTCTTCATTGAATCACGGCGCCCACCAGTTACCTGAAGCCACGATCATTGTCTGTAATTTTATCGTATTGGCAAAATAGTCATCATCGTCTTGTTTCTGTATCGTCCTATCCCATAATTCGTTGATCCATTGCTGGTTGGAGGAATCAACCATGGCACTCACCATGAATGGAGCAACGAAGGTTGTACTATTCCCTTCTTCCACAGCTCTTCCGCTCAGCGTGTAGCCGGATTGGATATTTTCAGGATTGCCATCCGTTTCCGCTTTAATCCAATCATTCATCTTCTTTAATTGCGGCAGGGCTCTTTCATCACCAGTCAGTAAGTAATCGAGTGTATAGCGCCAAGGGGTCCTGCTGCTGTTCCAGCTGTAATTGCCGTCATTCTCCCCTTCTAAAAAATCAGCTTGAGCCGGTTGGTATTCTCCCCTGGATTGTACAATGAAGTCCGGCATGAGACCTGTATTGCCGCTTTTCTCCTCATAAATCGAATGAATGACCGCATAAGCCTTATCCGTTACATCTTTCCATCCATCAGTCCCGGTTGCCGCCTCAAATGACTTAAAATGATTAAGAAGAAGGTCAGATGAACGAGTCGATTGTCCGTATACCCCATCTTTATCTTCCACCCAGTCCCCTAGCTTAACCAGGGACTGCGACCGATTTATCTCATTCGACATGATCGCAGCCAAGATGTCCTTTGCACTGGCAAGATAGTCGATTTCCCCTTCACTTCCCCACTGGCGATCGGCCAATAACAACGAATAGGCGATATCCATATCGCCATCAGTTGCTGAATCGGCGTCCTCTGGCGTATTGATGATTTTACCCGCCTTATCCTTAACTTGCTGCCATGCCATTAAGGAAGGGTCATTATCACTTCCATGGGCTTTATAAAAACGATAAAGACCATCGAAGTAATGCTTGTCCTGGCTGCCTGCCATGATTGCCGTTATCATCATCCCATACCCATGCGCTTCAGAGACGGTCACTGCATTCTTGGGCTCTGCATATCCTTTATCATTGTAAAAAATATAATATTGATCATTTTCATCAGCTGGCTGCTTAAGATATTCATTTTTCCAGGCTTTATAAAAATTCGCTACGGCAGCATCCAACTCCTCCTGTGAAACATTGTCAGGTTTTATCGTACCCGCCTGATAGACAGTATGCTGAGGAAATGCCCTTTTACCGACAAGCTCTTTCTGTTTGGTTTGAGGTACCAATGCTATCGAAGCAATGATCCCAAAAACGATCACGCCCAATGCTATCAATAAACTTCTTTTTTTCATGGCTGGCTCCTTGAGTTATGCTGCAGTATTCACTGCTATTGTATGTTAGGCTAGGAACATAAAAATGGTGCTGTTAAAATATATGTTATCAATTCTTCCTCTATTAAACATGACTTTTCTTATGTAATTGCACTATATCATAAGTTATTTTGGATATTTATGTTATTATAAACGTCGAATTCTGAGTGTTTCTACTTAAGTATTTTAAAAAGGAGTGTTTTAATGAAAAGAATTTGTAATCAGTGCCAAACTGAAATGATAGATGATTGCCAAGTAAATGTTCAAGGCGGAATGTATGGGATAAAGATTAGTCAAAAGAAAGGACTTTTCAGTAGTGTTTCTGCAAACCCTAAAGCATCTGTATGCCCAAATTGTGGTTATGTAGCTTTCTATATTGATGAGTTTAGAGAATTTATTAAGTAAAAATATAAATATATACAGCTAACTGACGTTTGTGAGGATAGTAAGTTAGCAAGTATATATTTATGTTTTGTCCTTATCGCTTAAGGAAGAAATATCAGATTATGCTTTATCATAGCTTATTTAAAGAAAGCCGGTATTAATGGTAACAAGTTTATACTTGAATCAGTAATAAGATTAAATGGTGGTTTGGAGATACATCAATGGGTCGAATGAAGTGTATGACCAAAATATCATTCCACTTTTTTCAATTCCATAACTCCTTTGCCATCCATTGAAATATCCAGTTGCTGATTTATGACTATCGAAAGCGGAAAGATTTCCGACTCTTTATTCGAAAAAATCCACCGCCGTTTCCTTGGACCTAAAAGTAAAAACGAACCTGCTTCATGTTCCCCCATGAAATTCAATCCATCTTCACTTATTCCTTCACCATTCCTTACAGGTACACCATTACTGATCAACTGGTTTCCCAAGGTCCTGACTTCATCTGTCGTAATGTTTATTTCACTGATGCACAGGACGTTTTGAGCTGAAAAATACTTAGCTTCGGATTTGGGTGATACGGAATATCTCGATATGAACTCGACAATGTTGCCTGAAGGGTCTGTAAAATAAAAAGCATGTGCATCAGAATAGCTGAAATAAACTTCGTCATAATCATCTTCTATAGTCAATTCCACTTTTGATTTCGCCCATGCTTTTGCCGAAGTAAATAAATTGGTTGGAATGTTCATGGCAAAATGATAAAAAGGCTTTTCATTGTGATGATATTTTTTGATTTCAAGCACACTTTCCCCTGCCTTCATTTCAAAAACATCATCAGTTTGCGATAGTAACTCAAATTCTAACACATCAACATAAAAATTCCGCATTTCATCCCATGCATGACTATACAAAGTGACCTTATTGATAATCAACGTTTAATCCCCCTTCCACCTAACAAATATTGTAAAGTAATCCTGCATTTGTGCAAACATTCCGTACTTTTCAAAATCATATATTCATATACACGTTGCCCATTTTTACTACTCCAACAATTAGCGACATGCCAACTCAAAAAGGACCACCAAATTCGGTGGTCACTCGTGTCAGCTCCATTGAGTCATTTTTTCATCTTAAAAGGTTCACTCTTTAATTTTCAGGCCCAGCATGGCTGCAAATACTATCGCTTGGTCCGGGGAAACTTCGCATCCATTTAAATCTTCCATGGATACGGTAAGCCTTTGAAATGTAGAACTGCTAATATCAATTCCTTTGAGCGGTGTCCGGGAAAAGTTCACTTCATTTAATCTACATGTTTCGAACTTCACTTTGATGAATTTACACTCATAAAAATCAGCACTTTCCAATGAGCAATGATCTAACTTCACTTGCTTTAAACTGGAATAACCAAAAGCGCTTAAATTCAAGTTGCAATTCTCAAAGTAGACATTCCCTAAACTCGCGTCAGACAGGTTAATGCCTAATAGTTTGGACTCTTTGAATTCCACCCGATGAATCGAGCCGCCCATGAAATCGGCATTTGTCAAATCGCAATGATCGAAAATGACATCCGTCAGCTCGATATTCCTGAATGATACATCGCTGAATGTCACATTTTTAAAAACTACCTGTGATAATACGATTTTGTCCATCTTTTCTCTATCGATCGTACAATTGGATATGATACATGAATCCAGATAAGGCTCATCTTGATAATATATTTCCTGAAAGTTCGTTTGAGTTAAGTCTTGAGGGATCTTTGGCTGTTCAATTCTGATTTTGCCTGACATCTTATCACCTTTTCACTTTATTTCTTCAATCACTGGATAACTTTTTTCCAACTGCATCACACTTCTTTACCGGAAACGGTATGATTTATATTTTAAAGGTCTGAACCGATATGGGTCCACCGCTGGTAATATACTAACCGTAAGCTATATTTCAGTGAAGTTCAATCTAAGAATTTCGCAAAAATGACTATTATTTTTCGTTATTTTGTGTCATCTTCCATCAACATTTTGCAAAAAAAAAACTGCCTCATCGGCAGCTTTTTAACTTTAAACTTCAGTATGTAATCCTGTTGGCATCAGGAAATAATATAGCGCTGCACCCATTATGGCCATCATACCGCCTATCAGAAAGAAAGCTTGAAAGATATTCCCTCCCACAGTTGGGGAATTGGATACAAAACCAGTTGAAAGCAGAAAAAGGACACCCAACCCCAACAAGAAAAGAGCCATTTTTTTAATACTTCTTTTGAATAGGATATATCCCGTAAGTATGATTAAGTACGATGCTGCAAGGACCATAAGAAATGGAAATAACGGTTTGAATTTTGCGGCATACACGAAATAATCGAAATTCGAAATATCATTTGCATCCATCGCATGATCATCATTTACTTGTGTGAAATGCGTGGAATACTTCCATTCCCAAGGGTTATCCAGAATTTCGCTTCCTTCATACCAGGTACAAAGTGAAAAAAGTAAAAGGAAAAATGCAGCGATTATCATTTGCAAAAAATTATTAAAAGTCAATCTCATCTCCTCCAGCTGCCATTATACCAATAATTGGTTTATGTTTAAATATGCCGGTTAAAGCAATATGTAAACATACACTGGTTTATGAATAATATAAAATAACCTCTTTTAAGGAGCGTTTGGGAATATGACATTTCGTGGAGAAGACCTCCTTCTTTCAGGAGCATGGATACTAGGTATTGGTTCACTTATTGATACAATCGGGCAGACCCAGCAAACTTTCACCCATAGCGATCAGGGGAAAGATTTAATCGTAAAAGGAAATGGGATTGAAGCATTCGGAAATTCGTTGCAGGCCATCGGGAGAACTAAGCTGTTTAAACCTGAGAGGGAGTTAGCACAAATATATACCATCTTCGGTGCTTGGCTTGAGGCTGCTGGTAATAGTACAAATGCAGTTGGAGTAAGTATTGAACTAAATGGTGCTGAGGAAGAGGGAACAAAAATAGATACCCTTGGCAGTGGAGTCCAAGGTCTTGGCGCAGCTTTTGAAGCAGTAGGTGCATTTCTTGAAGAGGATTCATCCTATAGGGCCCTTGCAATTACAGGAAATAGCTTCATTTCTTTAGGCTCTTTTTTAGCAGCGATCGGTAATATTTACGTTTTAAACGAAAAAAGTGTAATTGGAGAACAGATTCTATTGGTCGGTAGCTGGATTCAAGTTATTGGTGCATTTATATTAATTCATGCCATTACCCTTGAGGTTGAACACATTGAACAAGAGAAACATGAGGAAAATCCGAAAAATGGAAACGGCAATTCCTATCCCTATTCATATAATAATTATTAATACCTGATTAAGGGCTAGCTAAAGATGGATGTCGTTAGCTTTTATTTATCATATAGTACAGTTGCTTTGCCATTTTCCTTCATCTTACCAACTAACGAAAATACTTAAGGTGCCACCAATTCAACTTTCATCCTCTGGGTCTTCAAAGTAAACAGCATAATGTTCCTTCCCACCGGCGAATGGGTGCTTGTCGGCATAGAGGATGGTAACTCCTCTGTCCCTTAATTTCCTGGTGATCTCATCAACCTGATGACGGGAGGTGGCGTGAAAGGCTAAATGGTTAAGACCCACTTGTCCCCGATGATAGGGAATGTCAAGATACCTTGTTTCCGCTTGTACAAAAACAATGTACATATCATCCAATCTCCAACTCTTCCCGCTTTCCCACTCCTGGAATGGCTCATAATTCATTTCCTCCAAAAACCAGCCCCAAAAATCAACGGTCCTATTTAAATTTGAAACATTCAGCTCAATATGATGAATAAATCCCTTTGACAACTCTCTTCCTCTCCTCATTATCGCTTTTCGTGAATTGGCGTTACTCGTGAATTTGGTGCTTTTACTCTTGAGTTTGGGCCTTTTACTCGTGATTTTTCGCCTTTCCTCGTGAATTGGCTTTTACTCGTGAGTTTTCGCCTTCTAATAGTGAGTTTGAGGTATTTACTCGTGAATTTTGGCGTTTTACTCGTGAGTTTACGCCTTTTACTAGTGAGTTTGAGGCATTTACTCGTGAATTTTGGCGCTTTACTCGTGAGTTTACGCCTTTTACTCGTGAATTCTGCTATTTTACTCGTGAGTTTTACGCCTTTTACTCGTAAGTTTGGCGTTTACTCGTGAATTCTGCTGTTTTACTCGTGAGTTTCGACGTTTTACTCGTGAATTGGCTTTTACTCGTGAGTTTTCGACGTTTTACTCGTGAATTCTGCTGTTTTACTCGTGAATTTTGGCGTTTTACTCGTAAGTTTCGACGTTTTACTCGTGAATTGGCTTTTACTCGTGATTTTTCGCCTTTCCTCGTGAATTGGCTTTTACTCGTGAGTTTTCGCCTTTCCTCGTGAATTGGCTTTTACTCGTGAGTTTCCGCCTTTTACTCGTGAATTCTGCTATTTTACTCGTAAGTTTCGGCGTTTTACTTGTAAATGGGCGTTACTCATGAGTTTGGTGATTTTACAAAATACAAATCCGAGTGGACAGAATGGATTTATTTTGTTATTATAGTTACCGAGGGTAACAATTACTAAAGGTAACTATATATTGTGTATAAGGGGTGTTTCTGATAGAGACTTACCAAAAGTTCTTTCAGCAATTTTTGCTGCTGTACCGTCCGTTTGAAAATAATCTTAATATCCAGCTGGGCAAGCATGATTTACACAGGGCGCAATGGTCGATTTTACATTTCTTATTCAATTATGATTCGGCAACGCTTGTAGAGCTTGCCAATTATCAAGGTGTGGAAAAACCAACGATTACGAGGACCATTGCCCGCTTGGAAGAACTGGGGTATGTCGAGCATGTGCCCAGTAAAGATAAACGCGAGAAAAGAATGCGGCTTACTGAGCTTGGCAAAAAGATCTACAGCGAAGTCCGCGTGACAATCGATCAATACGAACAGGATATCTTGAAAGGAATCACTGAAGAGGAACAACTTGCAGCCATACGTATCATGGGCGAAATAAGAAATAACATTATAAAGTAAGGGGATAATAACATGGATCAATCCAGAGCCAGACTGTGGACGAAGGACTTTGTCATCGTTTCGTCCATCAATTTTTTCATCACATTAATTTTTTATTTACTGATGGTCACACTTGCCATCTATGCTGTTAATGAATTGGATGCTTCTACAAGCGAAGCCGGACTCATATCGGGTATTTTTATAATCGGGACGTTAATCGGACGTCTGTTCATTGGCCGTTTCATTGATTCAATCGGCCGCAAGAAAACATTATTCATAGGTTTGATCTTTTTCACTTTGACAACACTTCTATATTTTGTGGACCTCGGAATTGGCTTCCTGCTTGTTAACCGCCTGATCCATGGGATGGCGATGGGGATGGCGAGTACTGCGACAGGAACAATCGTCGCGCAGATCATCCCGGCAACACGAAAGGGAGAAGGCATCGGCTATTACAGCATGAGCGCGACACTTGCGACGGCAATCGGTCCTTTCATCGGTCTGTATATGGCTCAACATACAAGCTTCCAAGTGATTTTCAGTTTCTGCCTGGCTTTAGGGGTGATCAGCTTAATTACTGCATTCTTCCTTTATGTCCCGGCATTGAAAGTGACGGCAAAAGTTACGGAAAGCAAAGGATTCAAGCTTTCCAATTTCATTGAACCTAAGGCTCTGCCCATTTCAATCATTACTTTGTTATTGGCATTCTGTTATTCCAGCGTCCTTTCTTTCATCAGTTTCTATGCCATCGAAATCAATCTGGTCAATACAGCAAGCTTCTTCTTTGTCGTTTACGCAGTCGCTGTATTGTTATCACGTCCTTTCTCTGGACCGTTAATGGACCGCAAAGGATCGAACTTCATTATGTATCCGGCGTTCATGCTTTTCGGGATCGGCTTGCTGCTTTTAAGTATCACAACGAATAGTTTTACTTTACTGGCAGCTGGTTTCCTCATCGGCCTTGGATTCGGTAATATGCAATCAAGCTCGCAGGCGATTGCCGTTAAACTTACACCGCCTCACCGAATGGGGATGGCAACGTCCACCTTCTTTATCATGCTTGATGCAGGACTTGGATTCGGCCCTTATATTCTCGGATTCATCATTCCAGTAACAGGTTACAGCACACTTTATGTAATCCTGGGCGTTGTGGTCATCGCAACCTCCGTCCTTTACTACTTCTTGCACGGCAAGAAGGAACGTGCAGCCAGAACGAACTTGGCTTCCATTTAAATGATAATCAAAAAAAGGGATATCCCATTGGGGGATATCCTTTTTTCATTGATAATAGGTCCTTATTTTATTTCCAAGTCATCAAAATAAAGTCCAAAACTTTTGCTGTTCTTTTTATTTATGACTGTTTCACCTTTATATAAAGTCTTTCCAGTCTTTAAATCTGCTATCAGAAGTTTGGCAGGCTTGCTTGATTTGCCCTCTTGATTCATTTCATTTAATAGGAAGTACACACGCCCGTTTTTAAAGGCAGCAGTATATTGTTCTTCCTTATTAGCAGCTATGTCAAGCTCCGTATCATTCGTTAACGTTTGACTGCTGAGGTCAAATGTTTTAATGCGATATTTACCTGATTTCATTTCAACTGCATAAAGGTTTTTCCCGTCTGCATATCCTGATCTTGCCATGTCCAGGCTAAGCGATCCTTTTTTAACCGTTTCTAATTTTTCCGTTTCATAATTATAAGATAACAGCTTGCTTTCTTTTAGTTTTTCCTCATAAGGACCCTCCTCATGATTTACTCCTTTAATTAATGAAATTAAAACCATGTTGTTTGGCCGGGAGGGAGCAACATCAATTGGCATCTCAAAATCAACTTGATTAGGGTAAGTAAAGGTTTCAGATAAAAGGGTTTTATCGCTCAAGACTTTTTTATTAGCTAAATCGATCGTATACAGATGAACTTCTTTCGTTTGCTTTTCATTGTTTGAATTCACATCAATCATCGTTAACACCTGCAGTTTTGAATGGACCAACTGCACATCCCTGACATCAACATTCATGATTCTCTCTTGATCGGGAAGTTCAATTTGGAAAGAAGTTTCTTCTTCGTCTTTCTTCTCCAGTAAACCGATATCAAACTCCGCTTCCATTTTCCCGTTATTCGTAAATTCGCTATTCACCCAAGCGTAAGCCAGAAAATCATCGTCTTCATATAAAGAACTAATCGAATCCTTGCCACGCATAAACGAACGATGCTCTTTTATTAATCTTTCAATTTGATGATCTTGTCCTCCAGTTAAGTTCTCCAAGTAAGAACTTTCACTGGCATATGTGGTTGTATTGGATTCAAATCTTAATGATTCATAAAAATTCCCATTTTGAAGCGTAGCATTTATGATCACCGGATCAAGCTCTTTATCACTGCCTTCCAGTGTCTTGAACGTATACTTTGGAAGGCTGGAAGCGGAGGAAGCTACTTTGACATAATAGGTCCCGATGCTTAAGATGACAACCATTCCAATAATGATGCTGCATAAATAACGTTTCACCTTGTTCACTCTCCTTTAATAGTTGTTGTTATACGGTAACGCGATTTTTCAATAACCAAGAACCAAGCCAAACCGATGATCCCGTCACGATGATTCCCAATGCGAGCAGCAGGCCAAATAATTCATTAGGGTAAAAATAGAAATCCCCAAACTCCATTACGAAAACTGGAGCTAAAAACAACACAGCAGCGATTCCGCAATACACCAAGCCCAAAATGATCCCTTTTATACGGAAACTCCTTTCAAACATGATCGCCGTGAATAATATCGACATGATCATAAGACCGATGCCATAGGAAATCAGGAATTGCGTGAAGGTACTCGGGATGATCAATGCCAAAATCGGACTGAATTTCGTGATGGTGGAAGTTGACATTTCCATATTCAAGAACGCTTCCGGTACGTTTGAATTAAATAGCGCATTTTCCATTGGTAAAATGATGATCTGGAAAGCAATCATTCCTAACACCATTAGGAAGATGGCCGTAGCTTTGGAAAGGAAGATCGAAAACCTGGATGTCGGTAACATCAATAAGCGATAAATGAATGTATTTTTTCCAAACCAATCACGGTACCAAATAAGGAAAATGTAAAAAATAAGGGCAACCGCACTAAGCGCAATCGGTCCTACAAACAAGAGGGTATTGGCGATATGGGTAAAATCAATGCCTCCATACTTGGCAATATAAGCGGCTTCCGATAGTTTTTCATTTGAAATAATCTCCCTGGCATCATTAAGAAGGCTCTTCGTTATGAAGATCACTCCTGCAAATTGCGAAACCAAGGTGATCAACAATAAGCTAATATAGATTTTACTGAATCGATTGATTTCAAAGTTCACTAGTTTTATATATCGCATCATGATTGATACACCTCTCTCATTACATCGACTACGGATTTTCCTTCCTCTTCCCGCATTTCTTCTGTATTGAACTCTTTAAGCACTGTACCGTTATCCAATAAAATGACCTTGTCGATTAAATGTTCAATATCACCGATTTCATGGGTCGTGATGATGACTCCCCTATCTTCAATAAGGTGGCTCGCAAAGACATCGGCAATTTGCTCGCGGCTAAACATATCGATTCCCGAAAATGGTTCGTCCATCAGTACATAATCCACGTCAAGTGACAGACCTAGCATCAGGTTGAGCTTGGCTGTATTCCCTTTTGACAATTCCGAAATGCGATTTTCCCCTTTAAGCTTGAAAAACCCCATCAGTTGGTTAGCTCTTTCCGGATTCCAGGACGTATAGAAATCCGACATGAAAACCATGGCCTGTTTAATGGTCATTTGCGGAAGCATGGTCGGTGCGTCCGGAATGAAGGTGATTTTTTCATAACTGTCCTTAGTCATCTTTTGATCATCGATCAGGATTTCACCTTTATATGGCGTCAATCCCATGATCGCTTTGAGTGTTGTCGTTTTACCGACACCATTTATCCCGATCAGGCAGGTGACTTCCCCTTTATTGGCTGTAAATGAAACACTATCCAAGATCTTTTTCCGGCCATAGTTCTTGGAGATCTTTTTTACTTCTATCATTTTTCTTCCTCCTCCCTTATTTCTTCCGAGTATTTTTCTTTAACCACACGAAGCAGTTCATCAACTGGTACATTAATCGGACGAATCGCATCGACAAACGTATCGACGGCTGCCAAAATCAATTCCTGCCTTACAGCCTGTAAAATCGTTTCATTCGTCGTGATCTGACTGGGAAAATTTCGTTCAGTATGAATCAAGCCCTGTTCCTCCATTTCTTTATACGCTTTTTGAGCAGTATTAGGATTTATGTTCAATGTAGCCGCCAGTTCTCTTCGGGAGGGAATTTCCTGTCCGGCCACGAATTTACCAATGGCTATTTGTTCTTTAAAATGCCTAACGACTTGCAGATATACCGGTTCCCGGGTATTTACGTTCATTAAAACCACCCCCTATTTATTAAAAAAAGATATGCATAGTGTCTTACGTGTATGTACTAAGTGGTTCATACACCTTATAGATGTACTATACCCGTAATACACTTAAACTGTCAATAATGAATTTCAACAAAATGAAAACCCCGAATGCGCAGTGCAATCGGGGTTTTTTTAAAGGAGATTCTAAAAATCTCATTCGAATAGATGATGCAGCAGCCGATCTTTATCTTCAAAAAACTGTTTCATTAGCAAATAGTGATTGGACTCCTCTAAAGTCACTTCACTCATACCCTCATCTGAAATTTGGAGGATTTTAGCATCCGGGTAGGCCATGATGATCGGAGAATGGGTGGAAATGATGAATTGGGAGCCTTGTTGAACAAGCTCATTTATCCTGGCCAGCATCGATATTTGTCTCAATGGCGACAAAGCAGCTTCAGGCTCATCGAGGATATACAATCCATTGCCTTGAAATCGTTCTACAAAAGCTGAAAAAAACGATTCCCCATGAGATTGCTGATGAAGTGATTTTCCACCGAAGGAATCGATGATTTTCGAACCGAACGATGCCTCCCTGTCTAATTCCTCTATATTCGTAGCTAAATTATAAAAGGTTTCCGCCCTAAAGAAAAAATTATCCTTCGGTTTGTACACGCCTTTTTTCAAACGGAGGTATTCGTCCAAATTGGAATGTGAATCATAATTGGAAAAATTGAAATTCAACGTTCCGCCTTCCGGATTGAAGCCATACGCAAGCGCAATGCCTTCCAGCAAAGTGGACTTTCCCATTCCATTTTCCCCGATAACATATGTAACACTGGGATGAAAAGCCACTTCTTGAAGGTGCTTGATAACCGGCAGGTCAAGGGGGAAATGGTCATACGAAGATATTCGGTCTCTATTCAGGTAGATGCCCCTGATGTACTGTGAATCATAATCTAGTTTCATTTGTTATCACCTTCTCCTTTAGGACTTCCTTAATCTTTGCTTTTTCCTGTTCGAACTCAGTAACCCAATTAGGGTTGTAATTCTCAATCAAAACTGGTCTTTCCATTTTTCCCCCAACTTTCATATTAATCATGTTCATTAATTAAAAAATCCCCCTAGAATGGGGGTCTTGTTTTAGACTATCGTTTTTATCTATTGTAACAATGGAATAAGCGTAGTAATAAGAGCTGTCATCAATCACATACCTTTTTTACTTTTTGTCACGTGACCACGCGATGATTGGATCCTGAGTACTCGGTTCATAGTACGTTCCGGCATACTCCTTTTCTTTTCCAGTTATTTTATTAGTCCGTATAACTGTGTAAGTTCCTTTATCGTAATTTTTGGTAAGATAATATTTCCGATAGGTAAACCCTTTTTCGGGGCCAGTTAAGGTGACTTCGTGTTTGTACTCTTCTGGCTTGTTTAGGTTTTCCTTCACTACACCCTGAATATTCAGTGGTGTTTCTTCAAGCTGAACATCTGTGCGGATATTAACATCTTGGGTCTTTATTTTACCCAGAGGTACAGATGCCATTTCGATTGTTTCTTCGGTTTGTTCCAAGAATGACTTTGTAACGCTGTAGGAGTATAGGATTTTCATAGAGCTTATATCGTTTTTTACTTTGCCTGCCAACTCTGGCATGGCAAAGCTTAAGACAAAGGTAATGGATATTCCGATGATTAATAGTGTTAGCGGAATTTTTTTCATATTTCCTCTTTCTTAATTACGTATTTGTATTCATAAGAATATTGAACATCCTCTGACATCATCAATTCTGTAAATCCCCCTGTTTTGAATCATTAGGAATAATTCCAAATTTCGCAATCAATAGTAAGGCAAAAAAACTAAAACAACTGAAACTGGTGTTATCACTTGTAAAAAATACACTAGGTATAATACGTGATGCAAGAAGTACATTTAAGATATAGGCAATAAGAAAACCCGCATATGAAATGCAACTCAGATAGTTTCCAACTACTGTTCTTTTGTAATGAACATAATCTGATTTATTTCCTTTTCTGATACTAACTATTTGCCGTATTTGTCTTATGAGACCGTATGTGAACGCAATGATCAACATTACAATAATAAGAAAACTAATTATTGCTTCATTCACTTTTTTATCCCCCCTGTAAATAGGTCTAACACTAATAGATAAAAGCTTTAGGACGGTTAATTACTATCCTTTTTTATGTAATAAATCTGCTTTTTTATCAGGATTATCAGCCCATAGTCAACTAAGGAATCCTCCAAGTACATATTCCTCTATTGCGAAACATCCACTGAAAGAGTCATAACGGCAAACTCATCGTAATGGTTCTGATGTTAAAGCCCATTTTTTCGTAGAGCTTAAAAGCTTTGTTCTGGGCAAAAGCACTTAGACGGACTTCAGATTGCCCATCTTGTTTTAGAAAATCAATTGCTGACTCCATTAATCTCTTAGAAATACATTTCCCTCTGTATTCTTCTATTACAAAAAGTTCATAAATAAATCCATTCATCTTATCCGTAAACTGATCTTTACTTGCTCCTAATAGAATCCACATTAATTGATCTTCTTCTATCGCAATGACATTAACTCCCTTTTGCAAGCAGTGGTTCAACAAGTTGTTTGATTTTTTGTTTAGTTGGCTTCACTTCACCTAATGTGCCGTCAAAAACAGCTTGTGGCGAAAGTGATACAACCTTTTGAAGTTCATAATCAGTTGGTTTCCTTATTTCCATGAATGAAAGCATCCTTTCTAAGGGCTAGTACATGTTAGTTAAGTAGTTCCATTGCCATTTGAATATTTGTCCTATTAAAAAATATTACTAATACATTTTCTATACTATTTATAAGTATTCTATTGCTTCTATATTCCTTCCCTTAATCAAATTTACAAATAAAAGAATCTTAATATTATGAGGAAACCTAACAACGACCTTTAACCCCATCCATTTCAAATGGTGTTTTCTTAAATGTGGCCTTGTTGATTTTTCACTTTCACTACTATCGTTCACATCATATACGGATTACGGATGATAAAGTTTCAAAATAAAGGAAGAAATACCAATCTATTTCCTCATAAATTATAAAAAAAGACCACCAAATTGGTGGTCTTTTTAATTAATTCATATTATAAAACCCAACTGATTCCATCGAATGTCCCCTTGGAAAGCTATTACCGTCAATATCGATGATTCGTTGTGAAGTTTTTCACGTTTATCGGTTCGGTTCCTGTTGTTATAAAGGCTTTTGTAAGTATCCTATTATGTTTCATAACAACCCTTCCTTAAATCCATAAACTTCATAAAACTTTGTTTTTCTTTTTTTTCATGTACCCGCGAATGAACATTCCTGCAATAATAAGAACTGCAACTACTGCGATTGGCTGGATATAGGGCTTGGCCATCTCATTAATCTGTCCCCAATTGCTTCCTAACTTCATCCCGAGGAATACAAAAAGCACAGACCATGGAAGTACGGCTAGTAGCGTATAATTCGTGAATTTTATTAAAGACATTTTAGAAATCCCTGCTGGTATCGAAATAGCATGTCTGACAACCGGAATGAACCGAGCCGTAAAAATGACACTTGGTCCATAGTTAGTAAACCAGGATTCCGATAGCTCAATATGTTTCTTGTGTATGAAAATATACTTTCCGTATCGTTCTAAAAATGGTCTTCCACCATAATATCCGATTAGATAAACAAAGATCTGAGCGATGGTTCCACCAATTGTTCCGGCAATAACCGCCCCTATAAAACTGATGTTTCCTTGGGATACTAAAAAGCCTCCATAAGATAATACAATTTCACTAGGAATGATTTCAATCATAAGACCGAGGGTAATTCCAAGGTACCCATAATCCATAAGTGTAAGTAGGATAGATTGGATAAAGTCGTTCATAAATCAGCTTCCCTCTTTCATTTTCAGCTTTTCTCTTAAAAAAATCTCGACCGTTGTTGATAATTCCCCTTGTAGATCACCCAATGGCGCCCGCTACAAATTGCTGCTGATTAAACGAATCTTCCCGTCGATTCATTAAATACAGAACAGATAATTTTAACATCATGTTACTGGAACTGAATTACCCCTAGCTATAAATAACTTTTGACTGATTGGTTAGATATGACGGCTTACTTGCTTGTTTAAGATTAAGGATCAATTTCATTACTTCCACCATTCCCTCAGGTTTTTCCAACTCTATTTCCTTTTGATAAGATTCGATGGATATATCCCACTGATCCATTTTTTTATGGTCCTTTAAAATACTGAGTATTTGTTTTTCAAATGATAAATTGTGATTGAGTTCAAATACAAGTTTATGGTCTTTTAAATACTGTAGATTAATTTCCTCCTGTCCTGGAAGCATTGAATGAACAAAAATCGGTAGCCTTTTTCGAAGTGCTTCACTAATGGTGACACCGCCGGGTTTCGTAACGATTGCGTCCACTTCTTCATAAAGTTTGTTCATTTCTGACCTTGATGAGATATAAGGTAATGGGTTAATATGAGCTAAATCCCACGTATCTATTGCATCATATAGCTTTTTGTTGTTACCACAAAGTACAAAATAATCAAAGTCAGTTGATTTCTTTAACTCATCAGCTAAATTCAATATCCCACCCAGGCCACTGTTTCCTCCTGAGATTAAAATTTTGGGGCGATCTGCGTTTTTTAATACACGGGCTCTTTTAGTGATTTCCTCATGCACAGGAATACCAGTTACCATCATGCTATGTTTCGGTATTTGATTCTTGATTATTAGCTTTTCTTTCAATTCCTGGGTAGGAAGAAAATGAATATCAATCTCCTTGCTTCCCCACACATTATTAATAAAGAAATCCGTATACACGTTGATAATTGGGATATTGCATTTCCCTTTTATTTTCAACTGGCTTAAAAGATAGGAAGGGAACCCGTGTGTACACACAATTAAATCTGGCTTTTCCTCCGCTATCAATTGTTCCATTTTCTTCAAGAATATATATTGATACCATTTAAAGGAACGTTCCTTCGGCAAGGAAACGTAAAAAAGGTTTTTATAAGCGAGATTATAGGTTTCAGGTGCATAACGGATCCATTTTAAATACCCAGTTGTTATCATTTTTTCTAAAGAGTTACTTGTATAACTTAACAGATCCACTTTTTTCAAAGTAACTCCGTTTGTATGTTTTTTTAACATATCCATTAAGGCCTCTGCAACTTGATGATGTCCTGACTGCATGCGAAAGAGAGGTAAAAACAAAATCTTCTTCATATATGTCATCTCCTATAGAAATCATTCTTTTAATACGATGATTACATACTAAGAAAAAAGACTATTTGCATGTTCAAGAGCTTTTTTCCTCTTACAATATATCACTGATTTTGTTAAAAACTTTCTTTTTAATCAATTTTTAATGATACGTTCAAGGTATCTTAAGTCCCCTTCTCTAAACTAAATAGCCCGATTAGAAAACCAATTGTAGAAACTGGTTATTCCAATCGGGATGGGGATCATCCTTACGAAGTGGGCCTATTTTTGGGCATTCTTTTTTTTCTTTTTCATATAATTGATAGAAACGTATATCAATAAAAAAACTATGAATACGACACCTAAAAGTGGAACATATTCCGGATTTATATGAAAGGCATTGCCCATATAATACCCTGCCACTATAAAAGGGACAGTCCAGAGAACCGTGCCTAGCAGGGAAAAGAGGAGAAATTTACAGAAGGGGATATGATTGATTCCTGCAAAATACGGACTAATTTGTCTTATTCCTGGTAGATAAAATCCAAACACAATTGTTTTTTGGACATTTTTCATATACTTTCCCTGTACTTTCTCCCAGCGATCATTTGTAATGCCCACGTATTTTCCAAATTTTTTTATAAAATGATACCCAACGTATTTCCCACATGCATAAGCGATAAGCATCCCTATAAAGGCTCCAAGAAATGCACTCAGCATGGCTAAACCAAAAGAGAGCTTATTTTGTCCAATCAAGACTCCGATTAGAAATAGAAGAGATTCTTCTGGGGCGGGAATTCCAACAATGCCCATGAATAAAAAAAGAAAAATGATAAGATAGCCATATAAGTCAATAAAATGTAAGATACTATCTATATTCATAAAATCCCCTCGAATCAGTTTATAAGTCTTTTAATGTAATAAATTGTGTTCCCTTTTTTATTGTTTCTTGTAGGTAAACTTCCAAGGCTTCAATCATATATCGAGGTGCTTCTTTATCCGCCCCCAAGGTTTCCCCACAATCATGGAGCAGGAGAATGGAACCTTCTTCTGTTGACGTTTTTCGCAATTGATCAAGTAGGTCATTTTTACATGTTTCCACTTTCCAATCTCCGAAAATGTCTGACCACATGATCACTTGAAATTTCTTACTGGCAATTTGCGTAAAAATATTAAAATGGCCCCATGGAGGTCTGTAAAAAGTGACTTTTTCATGGGTACATTCCATTATGGCCTTTTCAGTCATATCTAACTGTTTCCTTAAATGAAATGGCGAAAGGACCCAGCTTGAAATATGATCAAAATGATGGATTCCAATTGTATGTCCTTCTTCATGCATTCGTTTAATGATATCAGGGTTATTTTTCACTTTACTGCCCACAACAAAAAACGAACCCTTTATCTTATACCTTTTTAAAAGGTCAAGTAATTGTGTCGTATATTCAGGGTTAGGCCCATCATCAAAAGTTAGGGCTATCCTATTATTCCTCTTGATATTTTTGGTTATGCCCAGTCCGCATACACGAATAAATACCGTTGGGACAATCGTATAAACGAGAAATAGCAATAATAAGATACTCAAGCTAATCATCATATTAATGTCACTCACAGAACACCTCATTCTTGTATTTAGCGGCAAATTATCTTGCGCCTTCTTAATCATTTAGCAAGTAGCAGATTACCTTTTGGGTAAGGACAATACCACCTCTGTTCCTTTTCCATCGGTACTAACCACTTTAATTTCCCCATTATGTTGATTCATTATATTTTTGGCTATCGACAAACCTAGCCCTGTTCCACCTGTCTCCCGGCTTCTAGCCTTATCCACCCGGTAAAAACGTTCGAAGATATTTTCTATTTCATTCTCAGGTATTCCAATCCCATAATCTTTTACCCTAATGACCGTAGAGTCTAACTGATCCTTTACATACACATCAATTTTGTCTGTACTATATTTGATTGCGTTATCTAAAAGGATAATGATCACCTGTTTTATCTTCAATTCATCTGCTATAACCATAATGGAATCTTCTTGATAATGAAAATCTATTTCCCGATCATAGACTTCTTTGAATTGATTAAACACGTTCTGACATAAAGTTATTACATTCAATGATTTATAATCCAAAGTATTTTCCAATTCTGTATCGGCTAATTCTAGCAGCCTTTCCGTCATTTTCTGTATACGGGTTGCCTCTGAATGAATTACATTGATAACATCAAATGCTTTCTCTTCGTTTTGTATACGACGTCTACGCAGTAGATCAGCATAACTTTTTATAATCGTAAGCGGGGTCTTTATTTCATGAGAAGCATCCGAAATAAATTGTTTCTGTTTATCCAAATTTGCATCCAATCTGCCCATCATCCGATTGAATGTAACAGCCATTTTTTGCAGTTCATCCTTTGTTTCATGTTGGATGATGATTTTTTTTGGTATACCGCTTTGTTCAATATCCTCCATCGTATTAATCATATTGGAAATAGGTCTCATAATTACATTCGATAACCACCTGCCGCCTAGCAACGATAACCCCGCCCCTAATAGCGTACAAAATGTCAGAATGGAAAGTAATACATCCTTCCCTAATTCCAGTCCTAGTAATCTATCACCAATTTCTAAAGTTTCAACAACTTTACCTTCGGATAGAATAGGTACCCTAACAATTAATATTTGTTCTTCTTTTTTCGCTTGTCTAATTGTGCTTCTTTGCGATTCTTGTTCGCTTGAAAATTCACCTTTAAATTTAGTAATCAAATAAGGGTCACTGGATACTTCGCTACTAATTTGAGAATCAGGTTGAATAATCCGTATAAATGAATGATTCGTTAAATATGTCGTTAATTTTTTTTCTATCTCTTGAGGAGAATCATCCTTTTGAATTTCAGCAATAATATTTTGCGCTTTGTGAACTAATATATCCTCTTCCATATTTACAGTAATTTTCATAAAAGAAATAAATACAACAGCATTGACTGCAACCAACACACAGAGTATCCAAGCTGTCGTAATCAGGTTAATTTTTGTTGTAATTTTCATTACTTAATTCTCCCTTACTGTATAGCCAATTCCTCTTACCGTCTGAATAATCGTCGGATCAGAAAAACCTTCTTCCGTTTTCTTTCTTAAATGACGGATATACACATCGATTACATTGGTCTCCCCTTCATACTCATAACCCCATACATTAATCAGGATATTTTCTCGTGTCACTATTTTATTTTTATTGGATAGTAAATAAACGAGTAAATCAAATTCCTTCGGGGTTAACGCTATAGAAAAATCGCCCCTGTTAACCTCCCGAGTATCGAGATTAATGAATAGATCCTTAATTGATAAGATCGATTCCTCTTCTTTTGAAGCTTTGGCAGCTATTGAATTCTGACGAATACAAGAACGTATTCTTGCCAATAACTCCTCGATTTCAAAAGGCTTCGTTATATAGTCATTGGCTCCCTGATCTAGTCCCGTCACCTTATCCATCGTAATATTACGGGCTGTTAATAGGATGATTGGCAGTAAGGTGTTCTCATTTCGTATTCTTCTTAAAACTTCAATACCATTCATCTCAGGTAACATAACATCTAAAAGTATTAAATCTAATTTCCCCTGTAATGCAGCTTCCAACCCCGCCTTACCAGTATGGGCCACAAGCACTTCATACCCTTCGTACTCGAGTTCTATCTTTAATATCGTTGCTATCTGGACTTCATCTTCTACAACCAAAATACGCTGTTTCATTTAAAACCCTCCTACTTGAGTGCAATATGGAAAGGAAGCCACATCCACATGTATTTATCGAATTTAGCTAGGAATATTAGTTCCATCCTAAATACAGAAAATTGTCGTCCGCTTATAATTCAATACCCTTCTATATTTGCTCCAAAGTCCTGCATTTTACTCGCTTTTACTAATTATTGAAATGCTCTTTCTACAATTTAGCATTATTTTGCTTTTAATTTCGCCTTTTAATTGATTTTTAATCCTTTTTTCAAGTTGCGTTAAGGTTGACTTGATATGGTGAATATATCGAACAAAAGAACTATCCAATAAGGTTTTATCGAAAACGAAATAAAACAAAAGAAGATAAGGAGGATTCATAAATGAATGATACAAAAAGCCCATCCATCGGGCGTCAGATGTTGAACAAGGTTCCGGAAGTCATCATTTACTTCTGGATCATCAAAATAATGGCAACCACTGTGGGCGAGACGGCCGCAGACTTCCTGATTGGAAATCTGAAATTGGGCTTGACCAACACAACTTTAATCATGAGTGTCCTTTTGATCATAACGCTTTTCTTCCAATTCAAAGCGAGTAAGTATGTGCCAAGGATTTACTGGTTTACGGTAGTGATGATTAGCGTTGTAGGCACGCTAATTACCGACAACCTCGTGGACAATCTTGGGGTCAGTCTGGTGACCACAACTATCATCTTCACAGTTGCGATGCTTGCGACGTTTGCGGCTTGGTATGCGAGTGAGAAGACACTGTCCATTCACTCTATCTACACGTCCAAACGAGAAGCGTTCTACTGGTTGGCCATCTTGTTCACCTTCGCCTTGGGTACCGCAGCTGGTGATCTCATAGCAGAAGGTCTCAACATGGGCTATTGGAAGTCAGCACTTATGTTTGCGGCATTGATTGGGGTGGTGACCATCGCCCACTACGGTTTCAAACTAAATACAGTGCTTTCCTTCTGGATTGCCTACATCTTGACTCGTCCTCTCGGCGCCTCTCTTGGCGACTATCTGTCACAACCTCATGATAAGGGTGGCCTTGGTCTAGGTACGACGGGAACCAGTTTGATCTTCCTCGTAATTATCTTAGGCTTGGTATTCTATTTGACCAAAACAAGAAAAGATGAGAGCAAAGTTGTGGAGTAGAGGTAGGTCAAGTTCTGATAATTCAGCTGTCCATCACTGAACAGGTTACAGACCTCTGGGAAAAAGTACAATCTTTCCCCGATCTATCTCCTACATTTACTTGATATAGCTTTCATATTCGGGTTTCACCCTATAGATTGCACCCATGCCGGACGCACAAAAGAAAAGGCCACCAAATTGGTGGCCTTTGTTATAGAATGAAATTTATCTTTATTTTACATAACTGCGGCATTAATTCAAATTTCCAAATCCGTATTTTTCAAAAACCTTCTTTGAATCTTTGTTTTGGAGATACTCGTAAAATAGTTGGGCTTCTTTAGGATGCGAACTTTCCTTAATCACACCTACCGGATAGATAATAGGATCGTGCAAGTCTTTATCAGCCACTGCAACGATTTCTACTTTTTCTGAGCTTAAGGCATCTGTTTTATAAACAAGTCCTGCGTCCACGTTCCCCGTTTCCACATATGTAAGCACCTGCCGGACATCCTTGGCATATACCAATCGATCTTCAACCTCTTTAAAGAGGTTCATGTTTTCCAAAGTTTGTTTCGCATACTGCCCTGCCGGTACAGACTCTGGAGTGCCAATCGAAATTTTAGCGGCCTTAGTGAGGTCTTCCAGTGATCCGATTCCCTTTTTGGAATCCTTTGGCACCACCAGTACCAGATCATTGCCGACTAAATCGATTCCGTTTTTCTCTTCAATAAGATCTTCCTCTACTAATTTATCAAATTTATCTTCTGCAGCTGAGAAAAATAGGTCAACAGGTGCTCCTTGGGATATCTGCTGCTGAAGCGCTCCAGAGGCTCCAAAGTTATAATGAACTTTCACATTTGCATTCTCTTTTTCAAAAGACTTCTTTATTTCATTTAAGGAATCTTGCAAACTTGCTGCTGCCGAAATCGTCAGTTCCACTTTCTCGTCAGCTTGTTGCGTCTGCTTTTCTGCGATTTTTTCTTCATCACTTGAACACCCTGCCCCCACTATCACAAGCATCATAACCGAAAAAATCATAAGGTATATTTTTTTCAAAGTCCCTCTTCCTTCCTTACTAGTTATAATTAGTTATATCTAATTATAACTAGTATAAGTCGTATAAAAGGTTTTAATCAATGCCCTTTTTGCTGTGAATTTACTTTTTTAAGGACTCTAAGATACAATAAAGAACGGAGGGATGCACATGTCAAAAGAGCTTTCCTATACGATCGAGGAAGTGGCACAGCTTTTAAAGGTATCTAAATTGACAATTTATGATCTTGTTAAAAAAGGGGAACTCCCAGTATTCCGTGTGGGAAGGCAGATGAGAATGGATGCAAAAGATTTGGAGTTGTATATTAATAACCATAAATCCAGTAAATCCCCTGCTCCTGTTGCCGAACTCCCTGGAAACGAAGTGAAGGATTCCCTTAACCTTGTCATAAGCGGGCAAGACATGGTGTTGGATATACTAGGTCAGCACATTCAAAAGCACTCCAGCTATAAAACATTACGATCTAACACAGGAAGTCTAAGCGGTCTTATATCCATGTACAATGGGGATGCCGACATCGTTAGTTTGCATATGTTTGATGGAGATACTGGGGAATATAATCTTCCTTATATAAAAAAGATTCTGGTCGGTTATCCTTATATTTTACTTAATCTTGTTTCAAGGAAAGCCGGTTTATATGTTAAAAAGGGAAATCCCTTTGGCCTCACAAATTGGACTGATTTAAAACATAAAGACTTGGCCATCATCAATCGGGAAAGAGGATCGGGAGCACGAATTCTTCTTGATGAGCAGCTAAGGATTCACAGAATATTTTCTAAAGATCTTAAGGGATATGAAAACGAAGAGACCAACCACTTAAGTGTGGCTTCAGCGGTTTCTGCGGGGAAAGCGGATGTGGGTGTGGGAATTGAAAAAGCTGCAAAAATCGTTGGAGTTGACTTTGTCCCATTAATTACAGAACGTTATGACCTTGTTATTTTAAAATCTCCGAAAAACGAAGAGCTCATAAACGTTGTTAAGAGGATTTTATCATCGAATCCATTTCAAGCTGAAATCAAAGCTTTAGGCGATTATGATATTTCTCAGACAGGCTCTATCATATACGAGACATATTAAACAGGAAGGCTACTGATTCAGCAGCCTTCCTGTTACGTATGCATCAAGCCATGGTCAATGATTTCAAACGGTTCTATTTGAAATCACCCCCTTTGAAGCCTTTTTTCGGGTTCTTCTGTTCATATATCTTTGGCAATTCCAAATAGAAGACTAGCATAAAAAGCCTTTTCTTACGGGGAACACAATAACCTCAGCTATAAAGGAGTTTGGGCTGTCGGGCTAGATAGGAAGGCGTACCATTTTGATTAAGGTTAAGGATCAATTTCATGACCTCCACTATTCCCTCAGGTTTCTCCAACTCTATTTCCTTATGATAGGATTCTATGGATGTGCTCCACTTTTTCATTTTTTTCTGATCTTTCAATATACTCAGCAATTGTTTTTCAAAAGGCGTTTTCTGATTAAGTTTAAATACAAGTCCTTGTTGTTTTAAATACTGCAGATTAATTTCCTCCTGCCCCGGAAGCCTGGAGTGAACAAAAATGGGAAGCCTTTTTCGCAATGCTTCGCTAATCGTGACACCGCCTGGTTTCGTAACGATTGCGTCAACTTCTTCATAAAGCCTATTCATTTCAGACCTTGAGGAGATATAAGGCAATGGCTTGATATGAGGTAAGTTCCATGTATCGAGTTCTTCATACAGCTTGTTGTTATTTCCGCAAAGAACTAAATAATCAAAGTCGGTTGAAGTCTTTAACTCATCACCTAAGTTCAAAATCCCTCCCAGACCGCTATTTCCTCCGGATATCAATATTTTGGGCCGTTCTGTGTTTTTTTGAACAGAAGCATTTTTAGTGATTTCCTCGTGCACGGGTATGCCAGTGACCATCATCGTTTGTTTTGGTATTTGACGCATGCTCATCAGCTTTTCTTTTACTTCTTGACTAGGAAGAAAATGGGCGTCTATCCCTTCGCTTCCCCACACATTATTAATGAAGAAGTCCGTGTACACGTTTATTACCGGTGTGCTGCACTTCCCTTTTATCTTTAGCTGACTCAAAAGGTAGGAAGGGAAACCGTGTGTACACACAATTAAATCAGGCTCTTCCTCAGCTATCAATTGTTCCAGTTTATTCATGAATAATTGCTGATACCATTTAAATATCCGTTCCTTTGGCGAGTGCACATAAAACAGATTCTTATAGGCAAGATTATAGGTTTCCGGCGCATAACGGATCCATGTTAGATAACTGCTTGCAATGATTTTTTCTAAAGAAGTATTGGTATAACTGATTAGATCGATTTTTTTATAAGTAATCCCATTTGAATGCTTTTTTAACATATCCATTAATGCCTCTGCAACTTGATGATGTCCCGACTGCATTCGAAAGAGAGGTAAAAACAAAACCTTCTTCATATGTGTCATCTCCTAAGAAATCATTCTGAAAACACGAAAATATATAGCTCATGATATCTTCCTCCTAAAATATCGTTGAACAAATCCTTTTTCATTTCCAACGGTTTATAATAAGGAGCCGACTCAACTTTTGGACATTTGTTTTCTCTTTTTCATGTATTTGATAGTAACATATAGTACGAAAATAATTAAAAATACAACACCTAAATATGGAACATATTTAGGATTAACATCAAAAGCATCCCCCACAAAATAACCGGCCACTATAAAAGGAACGGTCCAGAGTAAAGTGCCTAATAGGGAAAATAGGAAGTATTTCCGAAAGGGTATAGATGAGATCCCTGCAAAATATGGACTAATTTGTCTTATACCCGGAATATAAAATCCCAATACTAAGGTTTTTTGTGCATTATCCGTATAGTTTTTCTTTGCTTTCTCCCAGCGTTCACTCGTAATCCCAATGAATCTTCCATATTTATTTATAAATGGATACCCCACATATTTTCCGCATGCATAAGCTGCAAGCATTCCGATAAAGGCGCCGAGAATTGCACACAGCATTGCCAAACCTAGTGAGAGCTTACCTTGGACAGCCAACACCCCAATTAGGAATAGAAGTGATTCTTCTGGAGCAGGCACTCCCACAATGCCGAAGAATAAAAAAAGAAAAATGATCAGGTATCCATATGAATCAATAAAATGTAAAAGCGTATCTATATTCATAATACCCCCAGAATTAGTTATAAGTCTTTTAAAGTAATGAAGCGTGTTCCCTTTTCCTTACTCTCCTGCAGGTAAATTTTTAACATTTCGATCATATAGCCTGGTGCCTCTTTATCCGCCCCCAAGGTTTCACCACAGTCATGAAGCAACAGGATGGAACCTTCCGTCGAAGTGCTTCGCAGTTGATCAAGCAGAGTATTTTTGCAATTTTCGGCCTTCCAATCCCCAAAGATGCCGGACCACATTATCACTCTATATTTCTTACTGAAAATTGGGGTGAATAGATTAAAATGGCCCCATGGCGGTCTATAAAAAACAACCTTTTCATTCGTAACTTCATTTATCGCCTTTTCAGTCATTTCCAACTGTTTCCGTAGATGGATTGGTGATAGCACCCAACTTGAAACATGATGAAAATGATGGATACCGATAGTATGTCCCTCTTCATTCATTCTTTTAATAATCTCAGGATTACTTTTCACTTTATTGCCAACAACAAAAAATGTGGCCTTTATCTCAAACTCTTTTAAAAGATCAAGTAATTTTATTGTATATTCAGGGTTTGGGCCATCATCGAAAGTTAGCGCAATCCCATTATTCGAATTGATTTTTTTTGTTATTCCCAGACTGCTTACACGAATAACCACCGTTGGGATAATCGTATAAAAGATTAATAGCAATAATAAAATAATAAAACTAATCAGCCATATATGCATCACACAAAACTATCCTCTCATTATTGATATTACCAATACTAATCCTTTCCCTTTATCATAATCATTTACCACAATGCAGCAAATGTTATTGTATTCAGGTAATTCATTAAAAAACCTCCCCTTACAATTTAGCATTTTTTTTTCATTACTTTCACTTATCAATTATTTTTTTATTTTTGTAAAGATTGACAGACCAATAGCCCGCTTACAGTAAAATCATAAAACACCCAGACTATAGACAACTTCGAAGAAAACGAAAAGTGTTCGGATGATTTCAGAAATCCAATAAGGGTTACAGAAAAAAAACATTAAGTATAATCTGGTCTTGTTTTATTATCATGGTTCGGGGTGAGATCAATCCGAACCTTCTTTTGTCGAAAAATGGGTTTCTATCTGAATTTTTTAAACAAAGTTGATTGGAACGAAGGGTACGAGACTCCTGCGGGAAAAGCGTGTCCAAGGGAGACCCCACAGGCGCAAAGAGCGCCGAGGAGGCTCCCGGACCGCCCGCGGAAAGCGAGTGCCTGGAGTGGAAATCAACGTTCTATTTTAACAAACCCTCAAAAAAACAGTCAGTTCATTTCAGAAATCGAGTAAGGGTCTCATAAGACAGTATTTTATCGACAAACTGAAAAAAACACCCTAAGGGTGTTTTTTTTAAAAAATCCAATTAAAGAGCACATTCTTCAATTTCAAATCCCAGATCTTCGATGATTCCCCAATCGGCTGTGGGTTCTTGACCGGCTGTCGTTAAATAATCGCCGACGAATATGGAATTGGCTGCATAAAGTGCCATAGGCTGCATGGAACGGAGATTGACCTCACGACCGCCGGCCAGACGGATTTCTTTACTCGGATTAACGAATCTCATCATCGAAATCAATTTCAGGCATTTAGTGGGGGTCAACTCGGAAGTTCCCTCAAGCGGCGTTCCGTCAATTGCATTAAGAAAATTACAAGGAATGGAATCTGCATCAAGGCTTCGTAAGGATAGGGCGATTTCCACCGCTTCCGCCTCAGATTCCCCCATACCGAAAATGGCACCAGAACACGGGGACATTCCGGCATCCTTCACAGCTTCAACTGTATCTACCCGGTCTTCATATGTATGTGTCGATGTAATTTTGCTGTAGTTCTCCTGTGATGTATTCAAGTTGTGGTTGTAGCGATGAACGCCTGCTTCCGCCAGTTTGCCGGCATGTTCCTCATTCAGGAAACCTAAACAGCAGCAGATTTTAAGATCCGTCGTTTCGCGTATTTCTTTTACCGCTTCAATGACATGATCGATTTCCCTGTTGGTAGGACGTCGGCCGGACGCAACGATGCAATAAGTACCCGCTTTGCGACGAATTGATTCTTGCGCTCCCTCGACAATCTTTTCTTTAGTCAGCCAAGCATATTTATCGATTGGGGCTTCCGAAACGATTGACTGCGAGCAGTAGCCGCAATCTTCCGGACATAATCCTGACTTTGTATTGATGATCATATTCAATTTAACCTTTTTCCCATAATGGTGCTTACGTATGAGATAGGCTGCATTCAGAATTTCCAAAACCTCTTCGTCTGGGGCTTGTACGATGGATAATGCCTCTTCCTTCGTCACTTTATATCCTTTGATAACGTTCTCCGCCAACATCTTCCAATCCCTAACCAATGTTTCCAAACCTAATCCCTCTTTTCTTTTAATGTTCTATATTCCTTCCCATGAATCTTCCGCGATTAATTACCTGATCCTTGGAACGGATTGGATCATTTTGCACACTCAAGACAAAATAAAACTTTTAATATGTTAACCTTAAATATTTTAAGTTAACATATCGATTGAATAATAACATACATACAAAATATTATTCAATGGTCTTTTTTCAATATTTTCCTAGTCTGTCCTTTAAATCCTAGGAAAGCTGGCATTTTATATGTTAACTAAATATATAAATTAGTTGACATATAAAATGAGAATCAGGCAAACTAATAGTGGGCATTCTGCCAGCCATTTCTAAAAAGGAGGTTGAAAACTTGAAAGCAAGGACGATTTCTTATGTGGCCCTTTTTACCGCGTTAACTGCCATTGGCGCCTTTATTAAGATACCTATCCCTTACATACCATTCACACTGCAAATTCTGGCAGTCTATTTGGCAGGCGCATTATTGGGGCCCCGGCTTGGGATGCTCAGTCAGTTATGCTACGTCCTGATCGGACTTATCGGGGTGCCCGTGTTTGCTGAAGGCGGGGGATTCGGCTACATATTCAAACCCACTTTCGGCTATTTGCTCGGATATATACTGGGAGCCTATGTAAATGGATGGCTGATCAACCGGTTTTCCCTCTCCACGATTCGTTCCATATTCTTTGCTAATGCCGCCTCTTTGCTGACAGTTTACTTTTTCGGCTGCATCTGGCTGTATGGTGCGATGAAGTGGATTGTGGAAACGCCGCTTTCAATCAACCAAACGATTCTTTACGGCTTCTTATTACCTGTACCCGGTGATTTAATGCTATGCATTCTATGTGCTGCCATCATTCAACAAGTACGTCCGCGCATTGAAAAATATATAAACGTAAAGGAGCTGAATCATCCATGGGCCAAGCCTACTTTATAACCGGAACTGGCACGGATATTGGAAAGACCATCGTCACGAGTGCGCTCTATCTGTCGCTTCAAACATTGGGAAAAAGCGTCACGATCTTCAAGCCATTTCAAACTGGAATCAATGAGGAAAATAATACATACCCGGATATATCTTGGTTTGAGCAGGAGCTCGGTGTAAAGGAATCAGGGTTTTACACACTGGAGCCCGAAACTTCCCCACATTTGGCGATTAAATTAACTGGTAGTCAAATCGATGAGAAGAAAGTCGTGGAAAGGGTTCATGAACTTGAGGAAATGTATGACATCGTATTAGTCGAGGGCGCTGGCGGATTGGCTGTGCCGCTCATTGAACGGACGGAAGGTTTCTATATGACGGCGGATTTCATAAGGGATTGCCGCATGCCTGTCCTCTTCGTATCCACAAGCGGTTTAGGGGCGATTCATGATGTCGTGACGACCCATTCTTATGCCCAAGTCCATCATATAAACGTGAAAACCATTTTGTATAATCATTACCGGCCAGAAGATCGGATTCATCAAGACAATATCGAAACCATTGAAAAGCTGACTGGGCTGAATGGTCTCGCCTGCATCCCAACAATGGCCGATGTCAGAAAAGACTTGAGGAAATGCATCCTTAATTTGCTTGGTGATCAAAATTATACCCAACAACTGAAAGAGGTGTTCAAAGCATGAACAGTCAGGATTTAGAACAATGGGATAAGGAATATGTATGGCATCCGTTCACGCAAATGAAAACGTATCGGGAAAGTAAACCGCTGATCATCGAGCGCGGCGAAGGCAGCTACCTGATTGATGTGGATGGTAAACGCTACCTCGACGGCTATGCTTCATTATGGGTGAATGTGCACGGGCATAACGAGCCGGAATTAAACGGCGCCCTTATTGAACAAGTGAATAAAGTCGCGCACTCCACGCTGCTTGGATCTGCGAATGTACCATCGATCTTACTGGCAAAAAAACTGGCAGAGATCACTCCTGGTTCTTTATCGAAAGTATTCTACTCCGACACGGGATCTGCCGCTGTGGAAATCGCTCTTAAAGTCGCTTATCAATATTGGCAGAATATCGATCCCGTCAAACATCAGAATAAAAACAAATTCGTCTCACTTGACGAAGCATACCACGGCGATACTGTCGGAGCTGTGAGTGTGGGCGGCATGGATCTATACCATAGAATCTTTAAGCCCCTCTTATTTCAACGGATCTCCGCCCCTTCACCATATGCCTATCACATGACTGAGTACGGGGATCAAGAAGCCGTGAAAAACCATTGCTTGAAGGAACTGGAGAAGTTACTGCAAGAACAATCAGAGGAAATTGCAGGATTGATCATTGAACCGCTGGTACAGGGAGCAGCAGGCATCATAACCCATCCCCAGGGCTTTTTGAAAGAGGTCGAACAATTATGCAAAAAGTACAATATCCTCTTAATTTGTGACGAGGTGGCCGTAGGATTCGGTCGCACCGGTACAATGTTTGCCTGCGAACAGGAAGATGTCGTCCCCGATATCATGTGTATGGGCAAAGGGATCACTGGGGGATATATGCCACTCGCAGCCACCATCATGAACGAGCAGATCTTTCAATCCTTCTTGGGAGAACGGGAAGAGCATAAAACCTTCTATCACGGCCACACCTATACAGGAAACCAGCTAGCCTGTGCACTGGCCCTGAAGAATATCGAGCTGATGGAAAGCCGCAATCTCATTAAAGACATCCAGAAAAGATCTAAATATCTATCACAAAGACTGCAAGCGCTATACGAACTTCCGATCGTCGGCGATATTCGCCAGCGCGGCTTCATGATTGGAGTGGAAATCGTTAAAGACCGTGAAACAAAAGAAACGTTCACCCTCCAAGAGAACGTCGTTTCCGGGATCATCCATACAGCACGGGAAAATGGCCTGATCATCCGGGAACTTGGTCCAGTCATCACGATGATGCCAATCCTTTCCATGTCAGAAAAAGAACTCGATTTCATGGTCGAAACCGTCTACCGTGCCATCCAGGAAGTCTCCATTCATAAAGGATTGATTCCAGCAGCAAACTGATTCAAAAAGGAACCGGAAGAGCAGGGCTCATCCGGTTTCTTCCTTTCCCTTTCTGTAGGCCAAGCCTCATCAAAGCAAGCGCCTACGAGGTCTCGTCTCGTCTAGCCAGTTATTCGGCATGAGTATCGCAACGTTGATTTCCACTCCAGGCACTCGCTTTCCGCGGGCGGTCCGGGAGCCTCCTCGGCGCTCTACGCGCCTGTGGGGTCTCCCTTGGACGCGCTTTTCCCGCAGGAGTCTCGAACACCCGCTCCAATCAACTTTGTTTTAAAATTTTGATAGAAACCCTTTTGTTGACAAAGCGGACTTCGGAATGGTTTAATCCCGAACCGTGATTTTAAAACAGGACTAGGTTATACTTCATGGTTTTTTCCTATTTTATAAAGCCACATTAAATTGAAGAAGGCAGCTACCCCCTGCTGTCTCTTTCATTATTTAAATAAAAAAGAAAAGACTTCCTTATTATGGTATCATTTACATAAGATATTTGAGGAGGTTACAAAATGATGTTGGGAGTTCCACTCCTGGTTGCTTGTGTCCCTGGAATGTTAGTAGTATTTTTGGCGTGGTGGTTTAGGAAATTACATTTATCTTTATTTATAAGGCTTTTACCAGGCATATTAACCGTAATAACTTCAATTATTTTGTTTTACATTGGTTTTGTGAACATTAGAGGGTTTGAAGGAGCTGGATATGGAATACTGGCTTTCTTTTTACTTCCCTTTGCTATTGCGGCTTCAATTATTGCGATTAAAAACAGAGGTGTGCAAAGATAGAGTTAAATTCAAATGACTATGAAAATAGGAATATATACAAAGACTAAAACGAATAAAAGACCAATTGCCGAAATGAAAAATAGCCGGATATGTTGGGCGTTTGCCCCCTCCACCCGTGATATTAAATAGATACATGCTAAGCAGGACCAGCTCGTTCTATAGCTAGAAGGAATGAAATAATAATAAAAAAGATGACCCCGTTTAATTCGGAGGTCATCTTTCTTTTACTGCTTGCTAAGTGTTAGCGAATGCCTTTCATGTAACCTTGAATCTTTGGTGATAAGGCCATCAGGGCCAGTCCAAGGACTATTGAAGCAATACCGATCACTCCAAAATAAGCCATTTCGGTTTGAGGAGTGTAGAATCTGACGATTTGTGCGTTCAGTGCTTGTGCTGCTGCACTTGCCAGGAACCACAGGCTCATCGTTTGTGCCGAGAATGCGGCCGGAGCCAATTTTGTAGTGGCTGAAAGTCCAACAGGAGATAAACAAAGTTCTCCAAGTACTACAAGGAAATAGCTAAGTACAAGCCATAGCGGATTGACTAATGCGTCCGATCCACCGAAATAAACAGGAAGCAGGATCACCAGGAATGATAAACCGGCGAACAGTAAGCCTATTGAGAATTTTTGAGGAATGGTCGGCTGACGCTTTCCTAGTTTAATCCATAACCATGCGAATACTGGTGCAAGGGTAATGATGAACAAAGGGTTCAAAGATTGGAACCATGCCGGGTTTATTTCTATTCCAGCAAAATTCAACTGTGTCCGTTTGTCTGCATAGCTTGCCAATATTGTTGCACCTTGCTCTTGAATCGCCCAGAACATGACAGCTGCTATAAACAAAGGAATATAGGCAATCAAGCGTGAACGTTCAACAGAAGTTGTTTTAGGGCTGCGATACATGAAAATGAAATAAAGGGTCGGAATAACGATCCCTAGGATACCTACAAGATTAATAAAGGTTTGAATCGTTAAGATGCCTTTAGCGGCAGTGATGCCGATGATGGCAGCTATGATAAGTGCAGCTATCCCCAATTTAGTGAATACGCTTTTCTTTTCATTCTGTGATAATGGGTTCGCAGGAAGAGTTCCAGCAAGGCCCAGGTTCTTTTTCTTTGTTGCAACAAAGACGATGAGTCCAATTAACATACCAATTGCCGCAAGTCCAAAACCAAGATGGAAGCTGTAGTCCATTCCGACTGTACCGACAACAAAAGGTGAAAGGAATGCACCCATGTTGATACCCATATAGAATATACTGAAACCGGAATCCCGGCGTTCGTCATTTTCCGCGTAAATTTCACCGACAATGCTTGAAACATTCGGTTTTAATAAACCAGTACCAAGAACAATGAGTACCATGGAAACAAAGAACATGGAGAGACTGCCTGGTACAGCAAGGACAATATGCCCGAGCATGATCAAGATACCACCGTAAAATACGGCTTTGGAAGTCCCGAAGATCCTATCGGCAAGCCATCCGCCAATTATACCTGACATATATACTAAAGATCCGTAAATGGATACAAGGGCAAGGGCTGTGGGTTCATCAAGACCTAGTCCCCCTTTAGAAACTTCGTAATACATATAGTAAACAAGAATTGCCTTCATGCCATAATAGGAGAAACGCTCCCAGAACTCAGTAAAGAAAAGGGTGAATAATCCTTTAGGGTTTCCAAAAAAACCTTTTTGAGGTACACTATCCACAATTTTCTGTTTATTTATCGTTGCCATACCTAGCCCTCCTTTTATTATTGTATAATAACTTTTATTTTCTCTGTTGTAAATAAATATTTAGTATATTTAAATAATTAATTTCAAAATAAATAGAAGAGGGTTGCCACCATGCAAGCCAAAGTCCGGATTTCGCAGTTAAAAACACCCCATATAGTCTAATAGGGAGCTGCCATCAAAGATATATTGCCCTAACTTCAACAATGGTATTACGTTTCATATCTCTTTGTTTGCCATGCACATGCAATGAGAATCGGAAAAATGGGGAGACCCATTTTGGAAAAAAACAACTTCAACCGTTAAATACACCGTATAATAGATATAACCAAAAATGAGGAGGCACGATAATGCTAGGGATCATAACTGTTGTGCTTATTTTTTCCATCCCTATAATCGCCATACTGACAAGCCATTTCGAGAAACAGTCAAAGACCAAACACAATATGCTGAAAGTTGAATTGGAACTTGAAAAACTTAAACATGAAAACTTTCTTATGGAGACGAAAAAAATGAGGCTGGAGCTGGATCAGATGAAATTCGATCAAAAAAGAGACGAGCCAAGGTTACTGTGATCAAGTAACGTTGGTTCGTCTTTTTAATGGGTATTGTGAGGACCTCGTTTTAAAAAACTCCCGTCCGTCATAAGAATTACAAATAAGGCCGTTTTAATGGATATATTGATCGCCCACAAGAAGGTCTGACAGCACCTTTGTCGGGATGATGAACTCGACGGCCCCCATATATCCCGGCGCAGCTTCATAGCTGTTAAAGGCGATGACTAGCTTGCCATCTTCGTTTATATAAAAGTTTTGGTTTTCATCGATGCCTTTAAATGCAGTAAGGTCATCATCTTCGACCCAATATATCTTTTCCGGATCTTCTGCCATCTGCCTCTTCATCTGTTCTTTGATGTTCTCACTAATCACCTGAAGATAACGATCATCTTTAAATAAGCTATTTAGTGTTAATAGCACTTCGTTTTTCTTGTCGACTGTATCGAATTGACTTTCTGTAGAACTGGAAGCAGAAATCTTATCCGTATAACGCTGTACGGATAAGATCGTTTCATTATCCGTCAATATCACATATCCGCTTTCCACGGACATATTGCCCTTTTCCCCTTCCTTCAGTTTTGACATGGAGTCCGTGAATTCCTTATAAAGCTGCTTGCTTTCCGATAAGTATTTCTCATTCAAGCTATCTTCGAGCTGTTTATTCTCCAGACCGGATATGGCAGGTGTTTTGATTACTGCCGAGGAATTATTCGCTTCTTCTTTCCATTCGACGAAGGTAATCACTTTGATGACCTTATCGACTATCGGGATTTCACTCATGGCTTTCGCCGCTGCCGGACTGATGTTTACGGAAGCTGTCACAATCAGAATCGCTGCAGCCGCTGACATGAGGATATTCCTGCCAACCCTTGGCTTCTTCCTGGGCTTTTCATTCAAGGCCGCTTGAACGACATCATTCAATTCCTTTGGTATCGGTGTTTTAAGATATTCTTCCCGCAGATCTTTTAGTTTTTTTTCCATCTTTTCGTTTCCTCCCGTTCAGTCATGTTGATCCGCAATAGTTGCAATGCTTTATATAATCTCGTTTTAATCGTGCTTACGTTCTCTTCCAGCACTTCCGCTATCTCTTCCAGCTTCAGGTCCTCGAAGAAACGGAGAACGACTACCGTTTTGTACTTGACCGAAAGTCCTTCAAGGGCTTTTTGCAAATCCAGGTCAGGATAGTGATCTTCCTCACCGCTGCGTAAGTATTCTATTGTTTCGTCATCGGCGACGGTCAGTTTCTTTTTCTTCCGCAAAACATCCAGTGCCGTTCGGACGATGATCTTATATAACCAGCTATCTATAGAAGCAGCGTCTTTGATTTTGCTGCTGGAGGCCAGTGCTTTCCTGATTGATTCCTGTACAATATCAAGCGCATCCTCTTGGTTTTTAACATAGTAAAAAGCAAGTCTGTACAAATTTTCTTGCCGTTCGGTTATCCGGGCCGCGATTAATTGATTCATATCTAGATTTTTCATTGCATGAAAGAGCTCCTTACATTTAAATTACGTATCCTGGGTACTAAGGATAGACGTTTATGCAGCCATAAAAGTTTGAAAATGAACAAGGAAATATATAAATATAAAAAAATGAAATTTTTTACAAACTTTTAAGGCTTTTGGCGCGTCTATATAGTAGAATGATTATCGAGGTGGAGTGCATCATGAGTAAATTAAATTATAAAAAAGTCTTTATTTTTCTATTTTGTCTAACAGCTACTGTGGGAACGTTGGGGTTAGCCATCAAAAGCCTTGCTTTTGATAAGAAAAGAACCGTTTCGGCCTATACAACTGATAAAAATTACCCAGAAGCCGATATTCAAACGTATGTGAAAGATAATACGAAAGGCGGGTATTCAGCCAGCAGGCCCGTTCTGCATTTAGAAAATATCGACAAGCAGCTAGAAGCCTACATAAAGAAAGAAATTAAGGATTATGAAAAGAAATGGAAAGCATCCGATGGAAAAGCTTCCGAGCTTAACCTCACTTATACGATCCTCCATTTCAGCAAACAGACCATTACAATTTCCTTCGATAAATATGAGCAAGTGGAAGGAAAGAAGCAGTCTGGATCCCAGATCTTCACTTATGATATTCCATCTCAGCAAAAGCTCTCCATAGAAGACATCTTTGCCACGGATACTGATTATTTATCCGTTTTATCCGATATTGTTTTTGAAGAGTTAACGGAGAAGGAAGAAGAAGGCATTTCAAACAGTCTCATTAAAAAGGAAAACAAACTGAAGGCAGCCAACTTCAATTCTTTTTCAGTCTTGAAAAATACGCTTGTATTCTACGTTAAGACTGATGATTCAACTAAGACCCATACAATAGCCATCAAGAAGGAACTTTTTAAAGATAGTTTGCTAGATTCATATCAAAGTCAAGATTTGAATGCGGATCGTGTAAAGGAATGGCAGCCGAAACATATCGTCGCCAAACTGCCCGTGCAAAATGAATGGATCGACCCTTCAAAAAAGGTCATTGCCTTGACGTTCGATGACGGGCCGCATCCAAGTTATACCACGTCCATTCTTAAAGACCTGAACAAGTATGATGGACACGCGACGTTTTTCGTGCTTGGAAGCCGCGTACAGCACTATCCGGAAGTTCTGCAAAAAATGCTGCAGCAAGGAAATGAGATCGGCAACCATTCATGGGATCATCCGCAGCTGACGCGCTTAAGCAAGAACAAAATCAAAAGTCAAATCGAAAAGACCCAAGACGCTGTAGAAAAAGCTACAGGTGCTGAGCCAAATCTCGTCCGTCCCCCATATGGAGCGATTAACAATAATGTGCGTGAATTCATGGAGGATATGAAAGTCACACTTTGGGATGTAGATCCCGAAGATTGGAAAGAGCGGAATGAAAAGAAAATCGTAAACAAAGTGATGAGCAAAGCCAAAGATGGCAGTATCATATTAATGCATGATATCTATCAAACTAGCGCCCAGGCTGCAGGAAAAATCATCAAGCAACTGCATGACCAAGGATATCAACTGGTCACAATTTCAGAATTGGAAAAGGTACAGAAAGACCGTGAACTTTCCGGAATCACCATAAAAGAATAATCAAAAGGAAAGAGCCTGTTTCGTGATTCGTAAACAGGCTCTTTCCTTTCAAATAAAATAAGCAGACCTTTGATCATATAGCAAAGGTCTGCTCATTTTATCATTCACCAAGATCTACATTATGATAAACTTGTTGAACATCTTCCAAATCTTCCAATGCATCAATCATTTTTTCGAATTGTGCTTGAGCATCTTCTGGAAGGGTTAGGTCATTTTGGGCAAGCATCGTCAGCTCGGCCACTGTAAAATCGCTGATTCCTGCATCCTTGAATGCTTGTTGTACAGCATGGAATTGTTCAGGTTCGGCATAAACGATGACACTTTCTTCTTCTTCAATGATGTCTCGTACATCAACATCCGCTTCCATTAACAGTTCAAGAACATCATCAGCCGTCTTACCTTCAATCCCGATGACAGCTGTTGCATCGAACATATAAGCAACAGATCCGCTGACTCCCATATTCCCGCCATTTTTCCCAAATGCGGCACGCACATCAGATGCCGTCCGGTTCACGTTGTTTGTCAATGCATCCACGATGACCATTGAACCATTCGGACCGAATCCTTCATAACGAAGTTCGTCATAGTTTTCTTCCGAACCGCCTTTGGCTTTTTCAATAGCACGGTCAATGATCGCTCTTGGAACATTGTACGTTTTCGCACGCTCAAGTACGACCCTTAATGCCTGATTGGACTCTGGATCTGGTTCACCTTGTTTTGCCACTACATATATTTCCCGTCCGAACTTAGCATAAATCCGACTAGTATTAGCATCTTTTGACGCTTTTTTTTCTTTAATGTTATTCCACTTACGACCCATTATATTCCACTCTCTTTCATCATTGATATATACGAATAGATTATTAAGATACGGCCCTATGAGAAAACCCAACAGGGGAATTCCTTTGAAGATAGGCTATACGTTTACTAGATTATATTATACATCAATTGTATAATTTTGAAAAAGTCCTGCACATCCATCACTGGCATTTATCGGAGCCTTGCGCTATTTTATATGAATTACTTTGGAAAACATCAGCATTGGTATAGTATGAAGTGAACGGAAAGGAGAGATGATCCATGAAGGACAACCAAATCATCATCGGGATACCCGGTAAATGGAAGGACCGGACAGAATTGATTCAAACGGTCGCTTCCCAAAGCGAAGGGTATCTGTTAACCGGGAATGTTTTTCATAACAGCGATAAGAACATTACTTTTCAGGCTGAGATCCATGATTATGAACCCACTTTGAAAGAAAGCTTTTCCTACGCCAGTAAAGACGCCTTTTCGGAAAATGCATTAGAGGAGATCAATGACCATACCTTTACCGTTTATATAATAGCCGATGTATCCGATACCGGAACTGTTATCGATTTGATCGATGCCGGGGCAGCGATCCTAAGGGCAGGCGGAATGGCAGTGAAAATAGAAACGGCTGGAATTGCCCATTCAAAGGAAGATTGGCAGCATCTTCATCATAGCCCCGATATTCTCTCGGTATATGCCCATTTTGTCACGATCATCGGAGAGGAAGATTATTATTGTTCATTCGGAATGAAAGCTTTTGGTCTTCCGGATGCCGTGACACTTAACACGATGAGTCCGAAAGAGGCGGCTGCCCTGCTTAACACATTTAATTATTACCATTTAGGTGAACGTCCTCTCTTTAAGAATGGCGAAACCTTTAGCATTCAACAAGATGCACCCGACTTTATATTGACGGGCCTTCAGGACTTTAGATATGAAGAAGACCATCCCTTCTACAACCCGTTAGGATTATGGAATTTAGGGACAAGTAAATAGAGGAGCGATTCGCTCCCCCCAGACTGTAGATAAATTCGCATAAAGCGAGTTTGCCTGCAGTTTTTTTATTTAAAGGCTTTGTTAAAAGATTAATGTTGATTTTTGAACAAATAAAAGAGACCACCTTTTGGTGGTCTTCTTAAGTGCATCCTATGGAACTAAACCAGCTAATAGGATGTCAATATCTTTCTCTAATATTTTCATTTCCCTTATGATATACTATTTTTGGCCATGCCAAATAACCCTCCAGAACCCTTTTGGAAGGATTTTTCTCTGTTTCACAAAACCGTTAATTAGGCTAAATCTAGGAACGTTTCTTTTCTCTTTAATAAAGCATAAATCCAATGAAGCAACTTATTCATACAGGCAACGATTGACACTTTGGCAGGTTTTCCTTCTGATTTTTTGTTATCATAGAATGCTTTAAGCTTTTTGTTCCTTGAACTTCTTATGCCGCATAGTACGGCAAGATACAGAGAATGACGTAGTCTGCTCGAACCTCTTTTCGTAATACGATTAATGGTTGCCGTAAACTTACCTGATGAGTGAACACTTGGATCTACTCCAGCGAAGGCAACCAGTTTTTTCGGGTGATTAAACCGATCGATTTCACCAATTTCAGAGATAATCGTGGCTGCGATTTTTTCTCCGATACCGGGAATCGATTGGATGATCTTATACTCTTCCAGTTCATTTGCCAGGGCCACTATACGATCTTCCAACTCAGAGAGGTGTCCCTGGTAATGAAAAAGCAACTCAATATACATACGAAGATTGATTACGTGACTTTGATACACGTTTATTTGAAATGGATTTCGAGACGCGGAGTCCATTATTTTTTTTGCTTTTTCCCATGCCCATTGACCCGATCGGCTAGAACAGAACTCTATTACACTCTCTGCTAGTCTACTTTCTCCGGCCGTTAATACCGCCTCTGAAGTAGGATATTCCTTTAACATCAATAAAGAAACCTTTGAATATAGATCCCCAAAAACCTTCCGGTATTCAGGAAACACTTGAGCTAAAATGGTGTGAAACTGAAGTTTAGCCTCCACATACATATTCGTTACGATTTCCTGTTGTCTGGACAAATTCCGAAGGTCTAATAGCTGAATTCCTCTAATTTTATGAGGTTCTAAATCCTCTTTGTAATACAGCACACACAACTGGTACGCATCGATAGCGTCCGTTTTTACCTTCCGTAAGCTGGACTTCTTTGCCTGATAAGAAATAATCGGATTTACTAAGATATATGGAATCCCTTGTTCCTCAAGGTATTGAATAACAGGAGAATGGTAATGCCCTGTAGACTCTAAAATGACCATAGGCATCTGCCCTGTCACCTCTTCAATTTCTTTTAGAAATTCTAAAAAATGCTCTAACTCCTCTTTGATATGCTTCATTGAAAAGCTCTTCCCATACGGTTTAGATTGATCTAAAAATGCCTGAACTTGGCTCTCTCCTTTTGCCACATCCAAACCAACAACTGGATTCATTGTTTTTTCCTCCTCTACTTACTAACCAGTACCCCTAGTCCTCCATGTAGTGTCATAGCTTCGCTTGTTATACGAGATCTGCGTCCCAACCAGCCTCAAACATGTTTCTACAAGTAGGGGGCGGACAGTTTAGTTCACGGGATCAAGTCCCACGCACCCGTACGTCCTACCCTGGCTACTGATATAATAGATTCTATTAAAAAAAGGTCAACCAGTAATTTTTACTGGTCGACCTTATAATACGAACGCACCCGTTAGTTCATTAAGAAAAGGTTGCTTCAACAACCTCCCTTATTGATGTAAAGCACGTATTCCCTGACTTTCTTTGAGTGTGGGGTGTTGAGAAAGTATCTTGCTGAAAAGATCGAGACTTATCTTTTTATTCAGCTGCCTAAGCCAAGTGAGTATCCAAATGTTTTAAAAATTTCTGCTGCAGATTACTGGTGTATCCAAAATAACGGCTGGTCTATTGATTCTGCTACTGAAATTTTTAGTGAGGAATGGATATCTGATGACGAGTTTTTTGTCACCGAATCTGAAATTTATGGGAATAATAAACTCTATCATCAATTGAAAAAAGAACTTCGAATAAGAAAAACATAGGGAGATTTTAGTCTTCCTATGTTTTCGTTCATATTATTTATCTGTTTGTTTTTGCTTCTTTTTCAAATACTCCGCACGTATTTTTTCAAGTTGCTGCTTTTTATCAAATTTGGCAGGCTTCTGTTTTTCATGAAACTTTGTCACAGCTACCTTACCTTTGGTATCCAATTGATATTTTCCCACTTTTTTCACCTACTTTTCTTGTCTTTAAAGAGAATCTATTCAACAAATATAATATACCTTATTTTACTGAAGTAAACCTTATTACTTTATTAGTGTACTGCTAACTTTGCATATATCAGTAAAAACATTAAAAACTTAGTAAAATAATTCATCGCCAAATGGTATTCATTTCATTGCTATAATCAAAATAAAATGCCTTGACACTCTGCATAAGCCTCAATAATTCTATTTCTTGTTTGTTCAGCTCTCTTCTAAAGGTCCAATTGTTCGGAAAATAAGGTTTAAAATATTAAAACAATCTAAGTCTACTCCATCTTTTAAATGGTTCTTAATGCTAATAACCATTACGTTCTCGATGATTTCAAATTTAGGTTTCTGAGGGGAAATATTGTTTTTTTTGCAAAGTCTTTTTACTACTTGTTAAAAAAAATCTACATCCCCAATATTTTTCTCCAAAAAATCACCCCTTGTTATTAACTTTTCTACTTATATCTATCTTAATCCAAATATTACCTTATTCAACTAACCTGCCCCGTTAGTTCCATAAGAAAAATCTGCCTTAAAGACAGCTCCGATCTTCAGCTAACGCACTTTGTTACTCCATTTTTTAAAGCATTCATAATAACATTCGTAAATATTTTTCGAAGTTAACTCCTTCTACTTTAGGAATTTGCTCCAAGGAGGAATCATTGATAGCCTCTGTCAGGAATGCCACTGCGAGCTGTACGGATTTTTCTAGGTTCTCTCCACGCATCATGCTTCCCATAATCACAGATGCAAATAAATCACCAGTACCTGAATAGCTTTCACCGTTATACTGCGTCGCACTATAAAAGGTTCTACTTCCGTCCAAATACATATTTCCGATAAACTGCTTCTCTGAATCTGCTGAAGGTGGATTCATTCCAGTGATGATAACCTGAGCTCCCGTTTCTTGCTGCAACATATTCCCAGCTTCTTCTATCACTTTAATATAGTCCTCTTCGTTTGAATAGCTATGCAGCTTTTCATAAGACAATCCGGTTAATAAACAGCACTCTGTAACATTTGGTGTAATGACATCTGCACGCTTCACCAGTTCTCTCATAAGAACCAGTAATTCATCGGTAAAAAGTTTATAGACTTCTCCTATATCCCCCATTACTGGATCAACAAGTAAAATGGTTTCTTTTGTATAAAATTTATCTAAAAAATGGAAAATATTATTAATTTGCTCTTCACCAGTAACGAAGCCGGTATAGATTCCATCAAAGGTTACATTAAGCTTGCTCCATTCTTCTATGAAGTATTTCATTTTGGATGTAAAATCTTCACAAAAAAAACTTGGATATCCGGTTTGCGCAGTCAATATGGCCGTTGGTAAAGGGCATGCCTGCACGCCCATGACCGAAAGAACCGGAATTGCAGCTGTTAATGAACATTTTCCAAAAGATGATAAATCCTGTAGTACAGCAACTTTTTTCATAATAACCTCCATATGGCCTATCCACTTTAAACTTTATTTATCTTATCATAAATCAGCTAAAAACAGTCATCTCCTCTCTCTTTTCAATACGTATAATATCTGTATTTTTTATCAACTGACCTCATAGTTTTTTAATAAATTGACACTTTTATAGACACCAGTCTTTTGCTAAAATCATAGGAAAATTCTAGTTAGGAAGGTTTACAGATATGCAAAATACACAAAGTTATTCAAGGTCAAGTCAAAAAACTATGGATTTAATTATTACCGCAATGTTGATTGCACTTGTGTTCCTATCTACTTTCTTTTTGAATATTAAACTGCCAATTGCCGCAAATGGAGGGTTAGTTCATCTAGGAACAGCTATGCTTTTTATTGCATCTATTTTATTTGGTCCTAAAAAAGCAGCTCTTGCTGGTGCGATAGGAATGGGGTTATTTGATATAGTTGGAGGGTGGACATTGTGGGCACCTATCACCATTGTGGCGCGTGGTTTGCAAGGATATATAGTTGGTAAAATCGCTTGGTCAAAGGGTCGCAACGGTACTAGCATTGCTTTCAATGTAATAGCAACAATCGTTTCCATTCCATTTATGATAGCTGTTTATTATATTGGTGAAGGGATTCTATACGGTAATTGGATTGCACCTTTAGCTTCGATACCTGGAGATCTCGTTCAAAATATATTAGGAATTATCGTTGCCGTTCCAGTTTATGTGGCTTTGAAAAAGGTTCCTTATTTTAAGTAAATTCGCGGAAAAACACAGCTTTCTGTTGAAATAGAAAGTAAGTCAACAATACGTAGAATGAAAGTTAATTGTCAGAGGCTCTTCAGCAACATGATTCATTTAAAGTGTTGTTAAAGTAATACTGGTATATCTAGGATAAAAAGTCGATCTCCTCTACGTTAAGGAATCGACTTTTTTTACTTCTTCTTATAGAACTAACGCACCTGTTAGTTCATTAAGAAAAAGGTTGCTTCAGCAACCTCCCTTATTGAAGTATTTAATCCATCAATCTATAAAACAAAAAAAAGATTAGCCATGAGCTAATCTTTTTTATTATTAATAATAACATCTCCTAATTTCCCTAATAAATGTAATGTGTAAATAATCATTAAGGCTCTGGCTACTACAAAACCATCTACAGCTAATTCATATCCACCCCTTAATAAGCCTTCCGAAAAGCAAAAATAAATTGATATTGCCAGAGATATTAAGAGCAAAATTAAAGATAACTGAGTTTTATCATTCATAAGCATCCCGCCTCATATTATGTATTTAACAAATAATAACACTTTTTCTGGAATAAAAAACTGAAAAGTGGAAATGTTTTACCACTTAAATGGCTCTGTAAGGCATTTTAGTGAGAGGTAATATAAATACGTCAGAGGATATAATTCTGCCCACCAATGCACATCGTTTTTGGCATTTTACGATAGGTCTTATAATAGCACTCCTTATGGAACTAACCTGCCCCGATAGTTCCATAAGGAAAAGAGCTGCCGAAGCAACTCTCTTATTGAAGTAAAGCACCTAGATGAATAAACAATTTAAAATCCATTACCCTGGAATACTAATCTCATTAATTCGAAGGCTATAAAGTAAAATAAACCAACAAATATACTGAGACCTAGAGCTAATTTTCTCCAAATCCCTTTCTCACTGAGAAAAGAGAAAGAGAGAGATATAATGATTCCGCATATCATTAATACACGAAAAGTTGTTACTCCAGTTTCAATTACTCGAGTTATATCTGCAGCCAAGAAACAAATAACTAAGATAATAAAAGCAAACGAAATAACCCCTAAATATTTTTTCATGATTCCCCCCCTTCTCCTTTAATCTATTTTACCAAATATAGTAAATTTGTATATTTTTATTGGATTATCTTGCCCCTTTAGTTTCATAAAGAAAAGCTGCCTTAAAAGACAGCTTCGATCTTCAGCTAACGCACCCGTTAGCTTAAGTACAATAATTCACAATCTTACTTTTTTAGATAAAAACTATTACTAAAAGTTTTATATTGTATAAATATTTTAAATATGTAAAAAAGCTTACTCAAAGAGTAAGCTTAACCTCTATAAACACTATCACATGTTCCAGGTTTTGGTTCATAAAAACAATGGTCTTTAAATTGACCAGTATGAGGTTGATCATACCATGTTGGAGGGCATGGAGCATATGGATTAAAATACCAAAGAGCATATCTAGCCGGATGCTGTCTCCAGTGCTTCAAATTCTGTTCTGCTAATCTTCTTTCAATACCTCTCGCTCTTTGATAAAATACATTCCCTTTTTGAACAGCTTCAAAAGAATAATTTCCTCCTTGTACTTGATAAATGACTTGTGGAATTGTTCTTAAACCTTTAAAGTCTAAACAATTAGCTACAAGACGATTCACAATTACATTTCCAACATATAACATTCCTTGTTGTCCTTCACCTTCGGCTTCAGCTCTCATCATCCTTGCCATTAAGTCAACGTCTGAACTTCGGTAACTCGCTCTTGCCATTTTTTCACCCCAAAAATATTGTATGAAAAATATCCTACAGTCATGTCATTATTTATGTAATATAAATGCTTAGTTATAATAACTTACAGCTTTTAAGTAAAATGAAAACTATTGCATTCTTTTTTCCCTTTATGCAACTAGCCTGCCCCGTTAGTTCCATAAGAAACTCCTATGGCAGCGCTCCTCGCCGCCACCATCTACTACGAAAATCTAAACTCAAAACAGAGTCTAACCCTTTAACTCCTTGACGATAATGGATGATAACAATACAACCAGGCTGAACTTTTTTTGGTGGATCTTAAGGAAGATACCCTGTATAAGAAACTGGTTGTGACAGTATTGAAGAACCATTTAGTGTACTGCTAGTACGTATACAAAAATTTTTGTAACAAATCTCCTGTCATATGTATTGTTAATTTTTTTTGAGGTGATTCTCCTATGGAAGCAATGATTGAACGGTGTGCTGGCCTAGATGTACACCAAGAAACAGTAGTAGCCTGTGTATTATTTGGTCCATTAGATAAAAAGCCAAAAACCTCTATTGAAACGTTTTCAACTACAACAACGGGACTCTTGGCTTTAAGTGATTGGCTAGCTACCCTTCAGGTATCCGATATTGTGATGGAAAGTACCGGAGTCTATTGGAAACCAATATGGAATATACTTGAAGGTTCTTTTCACCTTGTTCTTGCCAATGCCAGACATGTCAAAAATGTTCCAGGGCGCAAAACTGATGTGAAAGATGCCGAATGGCTTGCCAAGCTTCTAAGATGTGGACTTATTGAAAGTAATTTTGTTCCACCGGAAGATATTCGTGATTTACGAGATCTTACTCGTTATCGAAAAAAAATGATTCATCATCGCACTTCAGAGCAGAATCGCATTCACAAAATTCTTCAAGATGCTAATATCAAGCTAACATCCGTATTATCAGACATTTTTGGTGTATCGGGACGCCGTATCCTTGAAGCGATTCTAAACGGTGAAAAAATAGAGACCGATGGTCTTCGAAAAATGGTGGATTGGCGAACAAAAGCAAGTATTACTGACATTGCCAGTGCAATTAATGGTCGTATTCGCCGTCATCACCGTGATATGTTGCGTTACCATTGGGAACATATGAGTTATTTAGAAAAAGCCATAGAAGAATTGGAAAAACAAATCGATCAACTCCTGTCCCCATATCGTAAGGAAGTAGAATTATTGGATGGTATACCTGGTGTGAACAAAGCTGCCGCAGCTACTTTTATTGCAGAGATGGGCGTTGATATGTCCGTATTTAAGTCGGCTAAACATCTTGCCTCTTGGGCTGGTGTGAGTCCCTAAAAAAAAACGAGTAAAACCACACAAGGGAACAAAGCTTTGAAAACGATGGCTGTAGAGTGTGTACTAGCTACATCAAGGCAAAATAATCGAATTGCTTCACATCGAAAAAGGATTACCAAACGGCAGGGAAAAATGAAGGGACGAATCGCTTCTGCTCATTTACTATTAACGATTGCTTACAACATCTTAAAAACAGGAGAACCCTATCATGAACTAGGTTCAAATTACCTTGAAGAAAAACAAAATAACAAAGAATTAAAAATGATCGAATACCTAAAAAAGAAAGGCTATACAATCGCTCCATCTGAACAACAAACTGCATAACCAGTTAATATAACGACATGGCACATTTACGTCCTTCAAAAAATTAGAATATGGTGGGCTTATTTTGTATGGCCTTTCACGAATATATTTTCATACAAAAAAGCTGCCTTATAGACAGCTCCGATCTTCAGCTAACGCACCCGTTAGCTTAATAATTATATTTTCTTTTTTTGATAGTAATTACCGATAAAATAGCTACAAATTATCCCGATAATAAAAGGAAGTACTGAACCTCCAAGTTCGAACCCTGTTGAAGTTTCTTCGTAAAAACTAAACATTAACAATTTAAAATCAAACAAATATCCGATCGATAAAAATATTATGCTTACACAGATAAATGATAATAAACCTACAAATACAGTTTTTATCAAAACTAACCCTTCTTTTCATAATTTCATTTTCTTTATTTTAACATATAAGGAAAAAATTAGACAGTGGTATTCTTTAATTCCTTGATGAACTAACCTGCCCCGTTAGTTCATCAAGGAAATCAACAACATCCTTTAACAGAGCCTATTAAAAAAATGTTCCAGTTGATTTCAGTAAAAAAACATAAAGGATAATCTAGTCATGTATTAAAATAATGGTTCGAGATGTGAGCGTTCCGGACCGTCCGCGAAAGGCGAGTTCCTGGAGAGGAAACCAACGACCTAGTCTTAATCATCATCCGGAACCATCCCGAACCCCCTTTTTCCTACAAACTGAGTGGAGTAATGCGCACCTCCATCTTTATTTCTCAGCCGAGTTTTTCACGCTTTTCTTCTTCATGTTCCTTCTTCACAAGGGACATGCCGCTCGCTTGGTATTTGAGGATCTTTTGAATGACCGTGCCAAGATGCGCTCCAGCTTCAACCGGGGGAATCCCTCCTTTATGGATGTTGGAAATGACCATCCTCTCTGCTTCAATCGTGCCCAAACGTGGTTTATAGCAAATATAAGCGCTCAATGATTCAGCACTGACTAGACCAGGCCGTTCACCGATCAACAGGACAATGACCTCAGGTCCAAGGATTTCACCGATATCATCCATCACGGCAACCCGGCCCTTTTCAATATAAAAAGGTGTACCCGTATTCAGACCTGCCAGTGCCAAAGATTGTTTGAAGGATAAATAGACATCCTCCACATTTTCTTCGATCGCCTTGGCACTTAAACCATCGGAAATGATGATTTGAACCGTTGGGGCCTTTATGCATTTGGCTTCTATCAACCGCTTTGCTTCATCCGAAAGCTTCCTGCCATAATCCGGACGCCGTAAATAGACTTCCTTATCAGCGGCCTTCGTTTTCACCTTGAATAAATCCAAGCGTTTCAAAAGAATATCACTGACTTCACCATATACAGCATCGACGGCCGCCGCATGATCAAAACGGAATTTTAGCCAAGAATCCGTTTTCGGCCGGGTCCCTGCCCTTCCCACACCTATCCGCGCAGGGGTTTTCGCCATCAAGGCATCCAATTCTTCCTTATTATTCATTCCCATATCATCCACTCCTAATGGTTAAATATAGTTGGATCACCGGCACGCTTCGTTAATTTTCCATTCTCCATAATCCCCATCTTCTCCAACCAGGCTTCATATAATGGGGCAGGCCGCTTATCCATCGTTTGCCTTAAAGTCGCTATATCGTGATAACTCAAAGACTGATAGTTTAGCATGCAGTCATCCCCCATCGGAGTTGCGATGATGAAATTCACGCCAGCCGCCGCTAAAAGTACACCCAAGTCCTCGATATCATTTTGATCCGCCTTCATATGATTCGTATAGCAAATATCCACACCCATCGGCAGTCCATGCATTTTTCCCATGAAATGATCTTCTAACCCGGCGCGGATGACCTGCTTGCTGTTATATAGATATTCAGGTCCGATGAATCCGACGACCGTATTGACAATGTACGGATCAAAATAGCGGGCAAATCCATAGTTCCTGGCTTCAAGCGTCACCTGATCGATTCCGAAATGCGCTTCAGCCGATAACTCGGAGCCTTGCCCCGTTTCAAAATAAAGATGCTGCGGACCTGTGCCGGTCCCATAGGCCTTCGCGACCTCATTAGCTTCTTCGAGCAATTGTACGTTGATTCCAAAAGAGCGATTGGCCGTTTCCGTTCCGGCGATGCTTTGAAAAATCATATCGGCAGGCGCACCCTGCTGTACGGCCTTAATTTGCGTGGTCACGTGCGCAAGCACACAATTTTGGGTCGGGATGTTCCACTTCTGGATGACATCCTGTGTCGCATGAAGCAGCCGCTTTACGCTTTCGACCGAATCATCGACAGGGTTGATTCCAATGAGTGCATCCCCAACTCCATAGGAGAGGCCTTCTTTTAAAGAAGCCAGCATGCCATCGACATTGTCGGTAGGGTGGTTAGGCTGAAGGCGCGAAGCAAGCGTTCCTTTGTATCCGATTGTGCTATTATTCTTGGTGAGCACTTCAATTTTATTGGCTGCATGGATAAGGTCGAGGTTCGACATTAATTTGGCTGCCGCAGCAATCATTTCACTATTCAATCCCCTGCTTAATCGCTTTAAATCCTCGCCGGTCGTTTCGTCACTCAAAATATATTCACGCAGCTCGGCAACGCTCCAGTTCTTCACGGATTGATAGATGGTTCCATTGATGAGACCATCTATAATCCGCGACACCTCATCCTCTTCCGGGGAGAGCAGGGGATAGTTCCTGATGTCCGCCAAGGTCAATTCGCTAAGCACCGCTTTCGCCGCAATCCTTTCTTGGACCGAATCTGCTGCAATTCCCGCAAGCCTATCTCCTGATTTCTCTTCATTCGCTTTGGCCATGACTTCTTTCAACGATTTGAATTGATGGATTTCCCCAAAGTATTGAGTGGATAATTTCATCGTATAATCCTCCTTTTCCTAACTGTGAAAGGTTAGCGTTTTTACTACAACCGGAACGACCCCTGTCCGCAGCAGCCTTCCTATATCTAAATAATCACCATGTTCCACTTCTGTCTGATCAATGCAGATGACCGGCAGATCCGGTTGGTTCGCTAGAATGGTTTGACCAAGTGCCTTCCCATAATCACTATCCATGACAATGATCAGAGGCTGCTGCCGATTCGGTTTTTGCATCAAAGCCTCGGTAAAAGCGACTGCGAGCTGGTGAATGTCCCGAAATGATTGATAAGGTAAATTCGTTAAATAAAAGGCAAAATTCAGGCCCTCCTGCAAGGCGTCGTATATCGTGATTGCATCCTGAACAGCATGTGCCATTCTCGCCGTTACATCATCAATCACGCCTTGAAAATCGACCCGATAGACCGGGATATTGCGAACGGGCAGATGAGAATCATTCACCTCAATGGTCGCACCGCTTATTTCAGTCGTATGTGCGCCTGCTCCAAGGACAGTCGCCCGAACCGTTTCAACGGGCTGTTCCCACTCCCATGCAGCCAATTCTTCATTTTCCTTAATAGAGGCGGCAAGCATCATGCCGATATCCCGGAAGCTTTTGTCCTCTCGTTCTTTATGATAGATGCAATCACTGACACCTCCCGAGAACATCAACACATCGATTCGTCCTTCCCATGATGGCTCCTTCCCCACTAAAAGGAGTTCATCTTCTTTTGTGAATGAACCAGACAAAAACCTCGAAAGCACCTTCGCCATTTCATTTGTAATGATTGCCCCATCACCATTCATAGGAGAGTGCCCCTTTGATTTCAGCCATTTCCCTATTGAAGGAGCAACCTTCACCTTCGCTCCCTCCCACTCCACCAAACGGCCTCCTATATGCAGTGTGCAAGTTCCGCAAAGCATGCCGGAACGGTATACGGCAATATTCGCCGTTCCCCCGCCAATGTCTATGTTCGCTACAGTCTTTCTTGTCTTTATGGAATGTTGATGGGCACCCGATCCCTTGGCGGCAATGATTCCCTCCAAGTCCGGACCGGCTGCAGCTACAAGGAATTCCCCCGCCGCTTTAGATAACCGGTAAACCATTTCTTCTGCATTTTGTTTCGTTGCCGTTTCCCCGGTAATGATGACAGCCCCTGTTTGTATGTTATCGATCGTGATCCCGGCTTGATGGTATTCACTTTCCACCATTCTTTGAACAGCAGGTATATCAATTACCGTATCGGATAAAAGCGGGGTCCTGAAAATGGGACTTCGATACAGAATTTTCTTTTCGGTAATTTCAATTTTTGGCACCTGTCCGCCACCCGCCACATTCCTAAGCGAAAGCTCGCTGATGACAAGTTTCGTCGTACTGGTGCCAATATCAATTCCTGCACTGATGATTCGTTCCACCTGTTCATTCATTAAAATCACACCCCAGTTTTACACCACTTGGATTTCATTGCTGTTTTCTTCCTCGTTTTTCGTTTTATATTCATTTACACCGATAATTCCTGCTTCACGATCCTTTTCCTCCAATTCCAAAGCTTTCGGAACGGACAGCCAGTAAGCAAGACCGATTCCAATCGCTCCGGCAGATAGCTTGCCGACAATGATCGGCAATATCAAGGAGGGCTGAAAGTTGGCTGTGAATGATAAATGATCCCCTAATAGGAAGGCCGCACACACGGCGAAGGAAATGTTTATGACCTTATCCTTCGGCGGCATATCTTTAACAAGTTTGAACATTGCTAATATATTGGCTACCGTGGCTAATATCCCTGCACTCCCCGCTTTGCTCAGCCCGATTTTGCCGCCCATCGCTTCAAGCGGTTTGCCTGCGTATTTTTGAATCAGGTAAATCATTGGAAAAGCACCTGCCAGCATTATCCCGATATACCCCGCCGTTTCCAGGGCACGGAACTGGTCTGCCTTATCGGCCATAATCGGATGGAAACCCCAAGCACCAAGTACATTGGAAAACAGTCCGGTGAAAATTTCCACGATTGAAAACACGAGTACAAGTTTGATAGCGGCATCCAATATTTTTCCAAACCACATGAAACCTTTGATCATCAAATCCGGCAGGAAATAAAGACCTAGCGCGAGCAAGACCACAAAAATAAGAAGAGGGGAAAGATTCAGGGCAATTTTCAAATAGCTCAACGCGAATTCATATGTAGAATCCGCATTCGTGGAAATCACTTCTCGGATTTTCGAATTCGTTGCCACCACCAGCACGCTTGATATAAAAGCGCCAATCGGAATCGTCAGGATTCCTGACATGACACCAAGTGCCATGTATTTATGATCACGCTTCTCCAGCATCGCAAGTCCCATTGGAATCGAGAATACAATCGTTGCCCCAGACATGAATCCAACAATCATCGCCATGATCCAGCCTTCATATGATTGCTGCAGCTCGGCCGCTAATTGGTAACCCCCCATATCCGTTGCCAAAATCGTTGTTGCGGCGAGGGCGGGATCTGCACCGATCGCAGCGAAAATCGGGCCGCATACTTTATCGATGAACCATGATAAATAAGGGATCGAGGCCATGATTCCAGCTGCCGGGATAAATATATGGCCAACGGTATGCAAACCTTCCATGAACTGTTTGCCCAAGCCTTGCTCACTGTCTTTAATCGATGCAATAGCACCGACAACGGCACACACCATAATGATATAAATAACGAACTTACCAACCATCTCCATACATATTCCCCCTGAATTCCGATTTATTTTGGCCTATCGACTTAAAAAAAGGGTATAAAAAAGACGCCTCTTATAGCCCAAACTTAGGTTGCTCGGCAGAAATGCCTGCCTTCAACCATTTTGGTCCATCAAAGCGCCATTGCTTCATCTATTTACTTGTTTTTGATCATTTGCAATGATTCGACGTGCCACCGTCTCCATGGAAAGCTGCTTATCCATACTTAGCCTTCTCAGCTTATTGTAAGCGGTTTCTTCCGTTACATTCTTCCTTTTCATGATAATTCCTTTTGCCTTTTCAATGACTTTACGATTTGTGAGCGTTTCATCCAATTGAGCATTTCGTTCCTGATGCTTCTTTGTATTGGCTGCTTGCAGCAAAGCTATCTCCACCGCCGGAATCAAATTCGCCTCCGTAATTGGCTTTACAAGATATCCGACGATATTCGCGCGCTTCGCCTCGTCAATGTATTCACGCTGGCTGAATGCAGTTAAAAGCAGGACCGGAATCTGAAAGGTATTGGATATCACATCACTAGCCTTAAGCCCATTCATTTTTGGCATTTTGATATCCATCAAAACGAGATCCGGCTGTAGTGCATGTGCCAATTCAATCGCCTTCTCGCCGTTACGGGCATGTCCTACCACATCGAAGCCTGCATCCTTGAGCATGATCGTTATATCAAGCAGAACAATCGATTCATCCTCCACGACCAAAATCCTCTTGACCACTTCTCCCACCTACCTCTTGTATGGAAATCTTACAGAAGCCAGGGTACCTTCTTTAATCCGATGAATCGAAAACTCCCCATCCAAATCATTTTCCACCGTCATGCGGATGATATCCAGCCCTAAAGTTGATTTCACTGCCGGTGAATATCCGATGCCATCATCCTTTACTTGAATTTCCAATTCAGGACCATCCTTTTGAAAGCATACGGCAATCTTCCCTTCCGTCCCTTCCTTGAAAGCATGCTTCACACAATTATGAATGAGCTCATTCACAACCAGCGCGACAGAAACGCCAATGTCGGAATCAATGGAATGAAGCTCATCACCACTATATTCAATGCTCAGGCTTTGACGGGCATGACCCTCCGTATGAACGATCATATCGCCAATTTTCCTAATAAGCTCCAGCAGGTCCACATGATCGACCTGACTGCTTGCCAAAATGATTTCATAAACCGACGATATGCTTAACACCCGGTTCAAACTGACCAATAAATGGGGCTTGCTTACTTCAGGGGCTCCTATCCTCATTTGCAGCCGAAGTAAACTGGCGACTGTCTGCAAATTATTCTTCACCCTATGATGAATTTCACGAATGGCCACTGACTTGCTAATCAGCTCTCTCTCTTTATCCCGCAGTTCTGTCAGGTCCCGGATGATGATGAACGTTTCATCGGAATTCTTGTTGCCCAAATGGAATTTCTTTATTTGAAAAATCTTTTTACCAATGTTCATTTCCTTCATTAAAATGTCCTCTTTTGAAGCAAGAACATCGGCAAAGCCAGGAAAATAATCGAAAATGGATTCACCTAAAACACAGTCCGTCATACATATATCCGATACTAGATTAATGGCAGCAGGATTCGTATAGACAAGCCGGTTTTGGTTATTAATCAGGAAAATGGACTCCTCGATAAATTCAGGAACTAAGGAATTTTGTTGATCTTGCCTATCAAACTGTTTTGAAGTTTCAGGTTCTTCATTAATCACCTTTTCCATGATCAAAACGGCGATGACCCGATTGCATTCCCCCTTGATTGGAACGACACTTTGCTGGACCATTGCTCCCTCTTGAGTCAATGCCCGATTCACGAACATGTCCTTACCGGTCCGCAATACATAAAATACTGCCGGTTCAAAAGCCTCATAGGCAAATTTCCCGACAACCGGATGATCATAAACCGATTTCACTGAATGTCCGCATGCCTCTGCGACGACAATGGCATGCTTCCCTTCAAGCACCGGACAATCGATAAACACATTCGCTTTATTCAAATTCGCTATTAACGATAAATTCGTTGATAGATTTTCAAGAATCTGAATATCCTTGTCCAGTAAATGAGTATGCATCTCACATAATTCTCGGACAGTCATTGTCCGTTCCATAGGCAAAACTCCAATAAATGTTTATTCATGGATATTATTATAGATTTCGCCTTTATTTTTGTCAATATTCAAAATATTCTAATGTGATGTATTCTTACATTAGATAGCGATATTTAAATAGTATTCCCCTATAAAAAAACATCCCTAAATTAGCCCTTTTATTTAATTTGTATTTCTGTTCAACAAAATTTTTTCCATCTCCTAATATTTTCGAATTATTCATATTATCTAATTTATCAAATTATTTTTAGTGATTATGAACAATGACAATCCATAATCATTAAATTAATATGTAATAAATAGATACATAAGATGTCACTTAACATAACACCTGAATAAACATGCTAATAAACTAAAGATGAAGGGGGAAAAATAATGGCATTTGAAAATGATTCGAAAAAAATTGTCAGTATCGATGAAGTGACTAAATTCAAAAAAAAGAAGTTTAATATGCCGCATATTTATGTCATATTATTCGTATTTATCTTCCTTGCAGCACTCGCAACTTATTTCGTTCCTGCTGGTGTTTATGAGCGAATTCCAGGTCCTGAGGATCGATTGACGATTGATCCAAATTCCTATCGACTCGTTGAACAAACACCTATTACTCCAGTAGACTTCATGACAGCTATACCAAAAGGCTTGGTAGCTGCAGGGGAGATCGTTTTTTTCACATTCATCATCGGAGGAATATTTTCAGTACTACGGAAAACAGGACTTATTGAAATAGGAGTGGATAGATTAGCAAGGCGATTTTCGACAAAAAGCATGATGTTAATTCCTATCCTCACAGTAGTATTTGCTATTATTTGCAGTTTGATTGGAACACAGGAATTAAGTTTAGTGTATGTACCTGTCATCCTCCCCCTAATGATTGCCTTAGGATTTGATTCTATGGTTGCCGTCTCTGTAGCTTTAGTCGCAACTACCGCTGGGTTCATGACAGGCTTTCTTAACCCCATTAACACTGGGTTAGGTCAAAAAATCGCAGGTCTTCCCCTATATTCCGGTATCGAGCTAAGGATTATCGCTTTTATCATTTTTGTTACTGCAGGGATGGCTTACATTATGCGGTATGCTAAAAAGGTTAAAAATAATCCAAAGTGTAGTTTTGTATTTGATGAGGATCAAGCCAAACGGACGCTATACTTAAATAAGCCTGGATCTGAAATATATAAGGTGAATAAAAAACAGAAAATTGCATTAATTTTAACGGTCGGTTTCTTGTTCCTACTCGTATATGGCGTTTTAGCAAAAGGTTGGTTTATGTTGGAAATGGCAGGCCTCTTCATTATCATGGGAATCGTTGTCGGTTTAGTTGCCGGGTTAAACTTATCGGAAATTTGCGAAGGATTTAATGACGGATTTCGAGAAGTTTTGGTCGGTGCCATGATTGTGGGTGTTGCAAGAGCTGTCGCTGTTGTTATGGAGGATGGTCAAGTGATGGACACGATCGTTCATAGTCTCGGTAATCTTGTCGGCGACTTCCCCGCTGTGTTTAGCGCTCTTGGCATGTTCATTGTACAAATGTTATGTAGTCTTTTAATTCCCTCCGGCAGCGGTCAGGCCTTAGTTACCATGCCCATCATGGCTCCATTGGCCGACATCATCGGTGTTACAAGACAAACAGCCGTGTTAGCTTTTCAGCTGGCAGACGGGATCGGTAATATATTATATCCAACATCTGGCTATTTCATGGCCACCCTTGCCTTAGCAGGAGTCGCCTGGCAAAAATGGGTTCGCTTTTACCTGCCCTTGTTTTTTATCTGGTTCATCTTATCGGGCGCTTTCTTGATCATCGCTCAAACAATTCACTGGAATGGTTAAATTCAAATTAAAGATATTACAAAATACTAAAGCAACGTTGGATTATTACGTTGCTTTAGTTGAATTACAAGCAATTAAATTAAATGAATCCGCCATTGACCCTAATCGTCTGACCCGTAACCCACTGCGCTTGTTCACTTACTAAAAACGAAACCACATTGGCAATATCATCCGTTTCACCTAAACGTCCGAAGGCATTCATTTTTTTCATCCCTTCGATTTGCTGCTCCGATTTCCCTACATTAAACAGCTCTGTGTTAACCGGTCCTGGAGCAATTGCATTGATCGTAATCCCTTTTGGGCCGAACTCTTTTGCCAGATGTCTTGTGAACTGTTCAACTGCCCCTTTTGTACCGGCATACATACTATACGAAGGAAACATCTGGCCTATTACGGAGGTTGAAATATTGACGATCCTGCCTTCCGTCTCCATATATTTCAAAGCTTGTTGGCAAGCAAAGAATGTCCCCTTGGCGTTCACTGCAAACTGTTTATCAAAGTCTTCTTCCGTTGCTTCGGAAAGTGGTTTATTTATCATCAGTCCCGCATTGTTCACTAAAATATTGATTTTCCCGAACGCTTGGAGCGTTTCTTCGAAGAGGTTTATAATTTGGGAAACTTGGCTAATATCTGCTTGGATAGCTACCGCTTCCCCGCCGTTCTTCTTTATACCTTCAACCGCTTCATATGCCTTTTGAGAACTGCCTGAATAGTTGATCACCACTTTTGCACCCAAATCAGCAAGCTGTTCCGCTATAGCACGACCAATACCTCTTGATGAACCTGTAACCAAGGCAACTTTTCCATCCAACCGATTTTCCACTCATTTCCCTTCTTTCTTTTCATGATAGGATTTAATAAACATCCTTCCAGTCCATATTTTACCACCTTTCTCCCTTTACCATCAGCCTAGAGTCGCCCTTTATCTCCCATACTCATGAATTTCACCTCTTCTGGTTATAGTAAAGAAGAAAATAAACGGAGGAGGTACATTCAATGAAAAGTTCTAAGGAATTTGTTGAAAGCATTCAAGAGCAGCAAAAAAAGGAAGAAGGCAATTTCCGCCGTCAAGGCAATGGGAATCCCGCTCAGAAATTACCGAATAAAAAACATTAATGAGGCCCATCTTCAAAAGAATCCCAGCCTTAATATAAGGCCGGGATTCTTTTCACTCCGATGTACTATTTTTCTTCTTCATCTCTTCGATTTCTTTTGAGAATGTGTCTTCTATCTCATTTTTATTTCCATATAAAAAGAGGTTATCGCCTAATTTGATTTTATACTCATATAACTCTTTCCTGATTTTCACTTCTCCGCTTTCAATAAATAAGATATTGATGTCCGCTCCCTGTGATATGACATCAAAGGCTTTGACATCTATGAATTCTGAGTCCTCATAAATATCGATTTCCATGACCACGTCTTCATCTTCTAAAAAGAGGACCTCCTCTATCGGGTGTTCCCATAATTCATAATGATTGTACATTTCACTTTTCATCTTATTCGATATTCTATTATGCAGGAATGGAGATTTCACTAATACGACTAGAACCACCAGTATTCCTATAATGATGCTTAACTCCATCAAGCGCAGATCATCCGTAAGCAATGTACTGATCGATGAAATGATGACAGCAAGTGAGAAAGCACCAAATAAAATTAAAAACATGCTTATTTTCCTTCGAACAGGATGATCAATGATGGATTTTGACTCGTCAGTTGTAAAACCAGTACCCGTCAGCATGGAGATAACCTGAAATCTGGCCACTGTGCTTTTTAATCCAGTCAATTTCAGCAAGGTAACCGATATTTCAATAACAAGAACGATGATTATAAAATAAAGCAACATAAAAAGTAAATTCATCAAAACGATCACTTCCTCATTTATGATTTACCCTAATCCCGCCAAAAGAATCGCATTCGTTCTTTCAAGTTTCCACCAATATATTCACTTACTTCAAATAACTTCCATTACAAAAAAAAACGCAGTAAGATCCATTGAATCCTATTGCGTTTTTTACTAATATTCTAATCAAATGCATTTGCCCGTTTTAAATGACGAGTGGGGGAACTTCGTTTCTCATATGGTCTTCAGCAGCAGTTTTTTTAACAGCGGTGTAAATTGCTCTGGCAATTCAGCTACACTCGGAATCATTAGGCGCTCTTTTCCATAGATGTTTTTCATCGTCAGTTCTTCACTTTCCTCGATGCCTCCATCCGCTAAAAACAGGCCGATGACTTCTATGCCCTTTTTCCTGGCTTCCGAAACAGCAAGATGTGTATCGACAATGCCATTTTGATCATAATCGCTTGCTGCCGGCTCACCATCGGAAAACACGAGCAAGAACCGGTTCTTTTCCCGCCTTTTTTCCAATTCCATTGCGGCAACCCTGATACTGTATCCGTCCCTGTTGTCTTCCTCTGGTTCAAGCTGCATGATTTTAGCTCCTGAGTTTAGATAAAGAGAATCGGAATGGGACTGGATCACATGGAAGTAGTTCGGCTGATATCCTTCTCTCACTTCATTTGCATCTTCCCAAAATCCAACGATTGAGTGGGGGATCTTTAATTTTTTCAGTACTTCATGAAACAGGACGACCCCTCGTTTCGTTTCATCCATTTTGTTATGCATGGAAGCGGAGCAATCGATCAGCAATGTGAATACGGCATCCATTTCATTTGAATCCTGGTTCTTTTTATAAAAGACCCGAGGATTTTCTTCAAAAACAAGCGGCAGTAATTTCTTCGATAAGCGGCCAAAAACCAAATCTTTTCTTGGTGCGTTCTTTTTATTTTCCAGTGTCTTTTCAATTGTACTGGAGAGTTTTCTCTTGAACGGTTCGATATCCGCAACAAATTCACGGTAGCGTTTCTCTTCCGTAAGTGTTGGTATTTTCGCTTCCTTAATTACCTGAACGACGTCTTTGTTTTCTTCACCAAATGGATGTTCACCACTTTTGCCCATATTCGTTTGTTTCTTCTCCAGCGTTTCCTGCTGATTGTATTCCTTTTGTTTACTTTCCCCTGATGAACCCTGGATGGAAGCCAGTGCTTGGTCGGCATCTTCCGCTTCCCGTGCACCTCCGCCCATCATACTTGTTTTCGTTCCCTGCTCCAATTCAAATTGAAGAAAAGTCGAATTACTCTCGCCGTTCTTATTCTCCCGGTGCCATGTCGAGAATTTTTCATCAATGAACTCACTTTTTTCTTCATCTGCATCTTCTGTATCATCGTTCAACAGTTCATCATTTCTAGTCAGTTCATCAAATAAGGTATTTGCCTTATACTTTTCCACATTTGCAATGGGAAAGATGAAATATTCATTCATCGTATCTTCGTATCCATCGTTCACACGGAAAACGATTTGCTCACAAATCCTCGTGATGTCACTGGTTTTAGTGGCTTCAAAGACAGAATGGATGAACGGCTTGAGTTTCTCCAGTTCTTCCAGCTGCCTTACATTGGCTCTTGGGAAAATCGGGTCCGGCCTGTCAGATTGAAGCAGTAAATATATGAGGCAGTATAATTCATCCAGTGCAAAACTTCTTGTGACATTCGTCGTCAATTGGCTTTCGAAATATTGTTTAAGGTAAGCCCCTCTTACCGAAAACCATTTTTTCGTGCCTGGCCTTTCCTTCTTCACCAATTCTTCCAATCGCAAGTCTTCCAGTAAAGCGAATAATTGGGCTGCAAACTTCGGAAGCGAACTTTCCCCGATGATATCCTGGTACTCCTTCATGCTCTGGATTGTTGAATGATGCAGCGTACCTATCGTCCTAAGGAGCACGTCCGTTTTCAGTCCCGCTTCCTTCACTTCCTTATTGCCATTTTCCCAAAAATGGCTGGCTGTGACCTTATTCTCGATAAGATCAATGAAGGAACCATAATTGTATTCGAATTCCAGCTCAGGAATGCCGGATAAAACAGTCGAGAGATCCTGCAGCTGTAAAAAAAGAGCCGTATCTATTATTGAATCATTGAAACGGATATACTTCATGAGGCATTCTCCTAGTTAGAATAATGTGTCAGCCAAGTTCTTCACAAACTCACGCTCCCGTTCCTCGTCCAACTTATCCACTATGGAACGAAGAATCGCCCGTTTCGGCGGGATCAACACACTCAGATCGCAAGCATCAAGCAAAGCCCTGATCGATGCCGCATCTTCAGCCACCTTCCCTTGATTCACGGCATTTATCAAATCACTCGACAGTTTAACGAACAATTCAATGCTTCTTGGATCCTTCAACTTTGTATTGGTTTCTATCAATTGCTTTAACTGCTCCCCTTCGATATAAGGAACTTCAATTACGACAAACCTATTTTTTAGCGCTTCATTCAGCGGCACTGTACCGACATACCCTTCGTTGATTGCAGCAATCACATTAAAGCCATCTTTTGCCGTTATGACTTCATTCGTGAACGGATTCGTTATCGTCCTTCTGTAATCAAGCACACCATTGATAAGCGGCAGAGTTTCCGGTTTTGCCATGTTGATTTCATCTATATATAGGAAGTGACCGTGATTCATCGAATTGGTCACTGGTCCAGGTACGAATTCTATCACTTGTTTTTCCTCTTTGTAAGCCAATGTCTTAAAGCCCAATAAGCTTTCGGCATCCAAGTCGACTGAGCAGTTGACACTGAACATCGGCTGGTTGAATAAATTCGATAATGTCTCGGCAAACTTTGTCTTTCCAGCCCCTGTCGGACCCTTCAAAAGGATATTCTTCCCCATGCTTAATGCCGTGATGGCATCCACCATCAGCTCCATCTCGGGAGGCAGATATCCGCCGCTCCTGATCAATTCCTCGAATTGAGCAGGATTTTTTTTGCTTGCTTGTAATATATTTGCGATTTCTATTGGTAATCGATTGATCATTGTGTTCCTACACCCCTTTCTGAACATTTTAAGGCTCTTTCCCATTAAAAACAAACACTAAGAAAAGGAGCTGCATCAAGACAGCTCCCAGACTGCAGGCAAACTAGAAGAAAAGCTAGTTTGCCTACAGTTTTTTATTTAAAAGACGTTCCAGCTTGGATTCAGAAATCCGCTCCCTTTCCGCCGACTGTCTGCCAAGCCTCATCAAAGCAAGCGCCTGTGGGGTCTCGGCTAGCCAGTTATTCGGCAGGAGTGTCGCAAATTTCTTCAATCCAATAAGGGTTATAAAATAATAATAAAAAAAAAAATTGTAACCTTGTCTTAATCAAGGTTCGAGATGAAACCAGACTACAGTTTTTTTAAAAAACAATCCAGTTGATTGAAGCGGGTGTTCGAGACTCTTGCGGGAAAAGCGCGTCCAAGGGAGACCCCACAGGCGCAAAGAGCGCCGAGGAGGCTCCCGGACCGCCCGCGGAAAGCGAGTGCCTGGAGGCAACGTTATTCGAAGTTCATTCTGATGACCCTTAATAGGCTTCCTTAGGGTCACCTTTCATTAGGTATATCATATAGCCCAATACACCGCCGATGATGGCTGGAATCACCCATCCTACTCCTACACTATATAGTGGAAGGTATTGAGTGAAAAGGTCCGAAACAGATTCCATTTTAATGCCTGATGCCACTATTCCATCCATTATGCTGATGATGGCCGTTAATAATAAGCTTCCTAAATATACCTCCGATTTCCCTTTGAAAAAGGAATGGAAGAATGTTAGAACAATCAAAACGATCGCTACGGGATAAAGAGCCGTTAACACAGGCACTGTAATGGAAATGAGCTTGGTCAAACCTACATTGGCAACAGCCGCACTAAAAACAGAAAAAATGACAACATATGATTTATACGATACAGCAGGCAGTATTTTATTGAAATACGTAGCACAAGCCGTTATCAAACCGATGCTTGTCGTTAGACATGCAGCGATCACAATCAACCCTAACAACACAGCGCCAGCCGATCCGAAAAAATGATTCGAGGCTTGAGCCAAAACGTCTCCTCCATTACCCAGCTGACCGAGCTTTTCCACACTTGTTGCCCCGACATAAGTTATAGACGCATAAACGATCACCAACAAAGTGGCAGCTATTAAGCCGGCTTTCATACAAAATCCTAACACTTCTTTTCTTGATGTTATCCCTTTATCTTTGATTGCGTTGATGACTATGATCCCAAATGCAAATCCGGCCAGCGTATCCATAGTCAAATATCCTTCTTTGAATCCCTTGAAGAAAGAATTATCTGAATAATCAGCCACTGGTGACTGGATTTCACCCATTGGGTTAATGATGGCGACCACAATGAGGATCCCGATGAAAATCAATAATAATGGTGTTAATATTTTCCCGACGATATCCAGCATTTTTGATGGATTGATGGATAATAAACAGGCAATTCCAAAGTATATGATCGTGAATATCAGCAATGGTAAAAAGCCGACATCATTAGAAAGGAAAGGTTTAATCCCTATTTCATAGGATACACTCCCCGTTCTAGGAAGTGCGAAAAGCGGTCCCAAAGACAAATAAAGAACGACTGTGAAGATGATGCCGAATAACGGGTGTGCCCTGCTCGCAAGCGATTGAACATCATTTTTTCCCGAAAAACCAAATGCCAATATTGTAATGAATGGCAAACCCACCCCAGTAATGATGAATCCTAAACTGGCCAACCATAAATTAGTCCCCGCGGATTGCCCGAGCATGGCAGGAAAAATTAAGTTTCCTGCACCAAAAAATAAAGCAAAAAGCATTAACCCTGTTACAATGATAAAAGAAAGTGGTGCTTTCTGTGTCATATAGAGCCCTCCATTGTGTTGATTATCTTAACGAAGAAAAGAGTTGTCCATCAATTTCCTGTAAAAAAAGTGACAAGAACTGCGAACGTATTCTACCTATCTGTTAAAATGTACCTTTATGAAACTATCAATCATCCATAACTCTCCTTACTATAAAATCAGGCAGAAAGTTTGTCAAAGTTATTTCATTAATTATTCGGAAAAATCTTTCTTTTCTTACTTCTTTTTAAGAAAATGAGCGAGGCATTCAGATTCAAAGGAAAAGTTGAGTAAAAAGTACTGCAATTTATTTTGCAGAAAAAATATTTTAATATTCAGATATTCATTAAAACTATCTAAAAAACAAGAAAATAGGAGGAATTAACATGAATACTGAAAAAGAAAAAATGGTGAGCGGGGAACCTTACATGGCCGCTGATCCGGAATTAGTAAGAGATAGGGAAAATGCCAGAAAGTTGACCCGGTTATACAACCAGACAACGGAAAGCGAAGGGGATGAACGAACTGCCCTGCTGAAACAGCTTTTAGGTTCCACTGGGCTAAATGTATATATTGAACCCACTTTCCGTTGTGACTATGGTTACAACATTTCTGTCGGGGAAAACTTTTATGCTAATTTCGATTGTGTCATTTTGGATGTTTGTGAAGTGAAAATTGGCAGGGACTGCATGTTGGCTCCCGGAGTGCATATCTATACAGCCACACATCCGCTGGATCCCTTTGAACGCAGTTCTGGAGTGGAATACGGAAAACCGGTTACGATCGGGGATCATGTATGGATTGGCGGAGGGGCCATCATCAATCCTGGCGTAACTATAGGGAATCATTCCGTTGTCGCTTCAGGGGCAGTCGTAACAAAGGATGTTCCTGAAGGCGTTGTTGTCGGCGGAAACCCAGCGAAGGTCATCAAGCATATTGAAGGAATTAAATAAGGCAGGGCTCACTCCCCCTGAGTGACCCTGCCTCCTTTTTTTCGTTAAATTTTCCTTAATGCTTCCGCGATTGCAGTATCACCAGAGATTAAATCAAATGAACGCTTGTAGGTATTTTCTTCAGTTAAAGAAGCAAAAATCGTTCGAGCCACATCTTCACGGGCAATCGAACCTCTTTCCAATTCTTCGGCGGCGGCCACTTTGCCCGTCCCCGGTTCATTCACCAGACCGCCTGGCCTAATGATGGAATAATTTAAATCGCTTTGTAACAATGCCCTATCCGCATAATGCTTGGCCACATAATACGGTTTGATGGCTTCATTCCAGTTTTCGCGATTATTGGCCTGAAAAGCACTCACCATGATGAATCGGTCGATTCCCAAGTTTTCTGCCGCTTCGATCGTTTTAACAGCACCATCCAAATCAATCAACAGCGTTTGATCAGCACCAGTGCTTCCTCCGGATCCTGCTGTAAATACGATGGCATCGCAGCCTTTTGCCGCATTCGTAATCTCTTCCACCGATCCGGTTAAGCTCACGACGACAGATTCAATTCCATTTTTCTCTAAATGCCTACTTTGTTCTTCTTTACGAACCATTGCCCGTACACTATGTTCCGGGCTATCTTTTAATAAATCTACAAGATATTTACCGATCTGCCCATTTGCCCCAACTACGAATACTTTCATAAAGGTCAGCTCCCATAATGGTTAGTTTGGTTTCCATTCAAATTATTTCATGGACTCAGAACATTATCAAACAATCAGCCCGCAGATTCATCTTTAACATTGGAAATAGTTTGGCAACCACCCTTATATATTTTATAATAAGAACAATACGTGTTCTTCAGGGACATAACGGGGAGGTGTAAAGATGGCAATAAGAATGTTAATGCCACCTTCTGCAGCATCTCATGCAAAGCCTAGTATTGGAGGCGATACTTTGCATGGGGTTGAATTAAGCTAAACTTAATCGCCCGCCTTATCATTTCTAATATTCGGCTTTGCACCTTATTTCATTCTTAAAAAAGAATAAGGGGCTGGCAGAAATGAAATATGTAAAAGCGACGGCCGTTTTGCCTGAAAAGCTGATCGTTGAAATTCAAAAGTATGTGCAAGGTGAAACCATATATATCCCTAAACCTGAAAAGGCCCATCACAAATGGGGAACCCGTTCGGGCTCAAGGGAATTGATCGATGACCGAAATGCCTATATAAAATACGCATTCAAAGACGGTCATACCATCCATCAATTAGCAGAGGAATATTTTCTCTCCGCGGAAACCATCAAGAAAATCGTTTATTCCAAATAGGATTACATGAGTAGCACTGATAATGATATCAGTGCTATTTGTATGCCGAGTATGTTTCTTAGTCGTTTTCCCCCTTTTAATGAGGATGCATTTTCTGTAAAGTAAATAAAAACGTAATATGTATCGCAGCAACAGAAACAGGAGTGAAGAAAATGGAACCTTTTATCAGGAGCGTGCAGTATAACTTCATAAAATCCCAAACACAGATTCTCATAAATGGACACGCGACGGCCAACGATAAGGATGTAATCAACACCCTGAAGACAGTCGCCAAAGAACGAGTATTAAGCTTATTCAGTGCCTTGAGCGAAGAGCAAAAACAACTGCTGGATCCAGTAGATACCATTAAAGATCCCGCACAAGCCGAAGTCTTTCTCTTACAGGTAAAGCCATTTGTAATCCCATTTAAAGAAGTAACCGAAAAAACGATAAAAAAATTATTTCCTAAAGCAAAGAAATTAAAAGCCCCTTTGTTGGAAAACATTGATTTGAGAGAGATTTCATACTTGGGATGGGATGATGTCGGTTCCGGAAAGAAATTCATCATTGCACCCCATCATAATAAACTCACCGGATTGCATGGAACCATTAAACCTGCCAACAAAAAAGGGATCTGTGCCATATGCAGCCGCTTTGAAGAAGTAGGGATGTTCATGTCTGAAACAAAAGGAACCGTCCAAGGGACATTCATAAAAAAAGGTAATTATATTTGTCTGGACAGTATGAAATGCAACCAGAACGTAACGACTTTGGATAAAATGACCGACCTAATCGAGCGGCTGAAATAATTAGGAAAAGCAATCCTTCAATGGCGAAGGATTGCTTTTTTGTTTTTGTCAAGCACCGAAGCCGTCAGTTAAAAAAATTCTCATTTTGTCCTGCTTATGGAATTCAAGTATAATTGAAGCGATACATGAAAGAAGGAATGATATATTGAAAAGCAAAATGAATCAGTTGTTTGAAGACAAAAAAAACGTTCATGTGCTGTATTCCTATAATGAAATGGAAAATTATATTAAACAAGTTTTGAATTTTATCCAAGAGGGCATCGCAGCGGGAGATTATGTCATTCTTATTGAAAATGACCGTATTTACCCCATCATTCATAAAGAACTGAGCACTCGGTTTACGAAAGATCAAATGGAGTTCATTCACTTTGTGAACAACTTCGATTTCTATTGTTCAAGCGGCAGTTATCATCCTCCTGCAATCGAAGAATACTTTAATAAAACGGTACAGCACTATGTGGAAAATAAAATTTCTTTCCGATCATGGGCACATGTTGAATGGGCAACCATGGAAGAACCGCTGCATATCATAGAGGATTTTGAGAGAACAGTAGATGAAGCTGTAAATCTGCTGTCGTTTCCATTAATTTGTGCGTACAAAGGTGAGAGGATGCCAGACTACCTGAAAACCATATTGTTGGAAACACATCCTTATGTTCTAAAAGATGATGATATCATCATCTGTGAACAATACTTGCCATCTAGTTTGAAATAATAAACCAACACGCTTATGAATTCTCCTAAGCGTGTTGGTTTCCGTTGCATTTATCATGAATCCCTCGTGTATTTATACGGCAGCAGTTCACCGATTTTCGTCTTTACCGTTTCCCCATTAACATTCAGTATGACAAAGCACTCTTTTGCATAATCCGAGATTAATTCCCGACACATCCCACACGGGCTAACCACTTTTAAAGCTCTGTCTTCATCATCGGAATAGGGATGCTTAACCGCCACGATTGTATCGAATCCCTTTTCCCCGTCCGATATCGCCTTGCCGATAGCAATGGCTTCTGCACATACGGTAACCCGGCCAATATATGCTTCAATATGTACGGCAGCAACGGTTTTTCCTGAACTCGTTTTTAGTGCAGCGCCAACATGATGCCTATTTTCCTCGTAAAGATCCCTAATTTTTGCACTTGCAGCTTCTATTAAATCACGATCCGACTCGTTCAATGGATAAGTTTTGATGATTGGACCTCCTTCTCTTCTAATATTTTCATTCAGGGATTTTTTTTAACGCTTCTAAAGCCAATAAGCGGAAATAAGACGCAGCTGGAAAAAGTGCCGTTTCATTTACTATAAACTTAGGATGATGCAGGTCATATGGACCGCCCGACCCTATCATTACAAAAGCACCTGGTATTTTTTCTTGGTAAAAAGCGAAGTCTTCCCCTATTGAGCTAGCTTCCAAGGTTTTTGTCGTGTAACCTGCTGTGTCTCCAACCTGAAGCGCCAAATCTGCCCATTCAGGCGTATTATCAACTGATGGCGGGCCAGGATGCCATGATAGTTCAACATTTGCATCAAAAGTTTCACCTATACCGTGCAGGACTTGTTTCATACGTTTCTGGATGAACTCTCGTTGAGTTTTACTGAAGGTGCGGACGGTTCCTTCCAAATATGCACTATCCGGGATAACATTCCACGTCGAACCGCTATGAATTTGAGTGATGCTCAAAACCGCGGACTCTTTTGGTGCCACATTGCGGCTGATGATGGTTTGCAACGTTGAGATAATATGTCCTGTTATGATAATAGGATCATTTCCCTCTTCCGGTTTGGCCGCGTGTGAGCCAGTTGCTTTAACATGCACTTCAAAGCGATCGACTCCCGCTGTCAGTGCGCCATGTTTTGTCCCTAACTCCCCAACTTGCAATGTCGGATCATTATGAAGGCCAAAAATCACATCCACATCTTCCAGCACACCGGTTTCCATTAAAGCACTTGCTCCATGTCCCGTTTCCTCCGCAGGTTGAAAAATCAAACGAATCGTTCCGGAAAGATCTCTTTCTTCTTTTTTTAATAAAAAAGCAGTCCCTAAAATGACGGAAGTGTGAAAATCATGACCACATGCATGCATCACGCCGATGTGCCTTGAAGGAAAATCCACCTCAGATTGCTCTAAAATTGGTAAAGCATCAATATCGGAGCGAAGTGCTATCGTAGGACCCGGCTTACTCCCTTTTATCTCAGCTACGACACCAGTTTTCAATGGGAAATCAAGTATCTTAATATCTTGAGATTGAAGCGCTTCTTTAATTTTTTTAGTCGTTTCAAATTCTTGGTTTGATAATTCAGGTGTCATATGAAGATCGCGTCTGAATTCCAATAAATAATTTTCCAATTCTACATTGCTTATGATCAACGGTTGTCCATCTCCTTAAAAATCCGAATAGTAAAGAACGAAAGCTAATAGCCAAGGAATATCAAGTGAAGCAGCTATCAAATAAGCTATTTGATAAACGTGTAAAGAACGAGTTCTAATTTGGTCGCATCCTGAGCATCATAACAATGAATTCCCGGAAATTATAAGTGTGTATATTCCGAATATTTAACATTGACAATTTATTATATAAGATGCTACCATTTGATTTAATTTCTATATTATATTAACGTATCAATCCAAAAAAGGATTCAATTTCTATAGTAGAAAACAAGTAAGGATATATATAGTCGGAAGGAACCCTCTTCTAAACTGGAAGCGGGTTTTATTTCAGCATTAATTCATAGTAAACCAGTAAGGATATTTATATTATAAATCCCCTGCGTTTAAAAGTGAAGACATAAAGGAGCAATTGACGCATGAAAAAGAAAACAGTAAAGCTTGGTGTATTTTTGGCCGGAACAGGACATCACGTTGCTTCCTGGAGACATCCTAACGCCAATCCGAAAGCTAATATGAGCATCGATTATTTTAAAGGGTTGGCCCAGACTGCCGAAAAAGGTTTATTTGATTTATTATTCTTGGCAGATAGTTTGTCAGTTGCAAAGGACTCGCATCCTAATATTCTGACTCGATTCGAGCCATTGACCTTGTTATCTTATCTAGCCTCGGCGACTTCCAATATTGGTTTGGTTTCAACGGCCTCCACCACTTACGAAGAACCCTTTAATGTGGCTAGGAAATTTGCTTCTTTAGACCATATTACCTCCGGCCGCGCTGGCTGGAACGTAGTCACAACGTCCCTTGCCTCTACTGCAGTAAACTTCAATAAATCAGAACATTTAGAACATGGTCTCCGTTATAAAAGGGCGACTGAATTTGTTGAAGTTACCAAGAAATTGTGGGACTCATGGGAAGACGATACATTGGTCATCGATAAAGAAACAGGCCAATTCATTGATGAAAGCAAGTTTCATGAAATCAATCATCAAGGTGAGTTTTTCAATGTAAAAGGACCATTAAATATTTCCCGCTCCCCTCAGGGGCATCCGGTCATTGTACAAGCAGGCTCTTCTGGCGCTGGGCAATTGCTTGCAGCAAAGCACGCAGAGATTGTCTTTACTGCCCAGGAGAACAAGGAGGACGCGATCTCATTTTACCATGAGTTAAAAGGTCAATTGGCCGCTTTTAATCGGGAGAAAAGCAGCTTGAGCATCATGCCAGGTTTGTTCCCGATTGTGGGACAGACCGAGAAGGAAGCCCAAGAAAAGTACGAGGCATTGCAGGAGCTGATCATTCCCGAAATAGGATTGGCTGTTATGGGAAGGTATTTTGGAAATGTGGATTTTTCGAACATCCCTTTGGATACTCCGTTTGCTGATATTTCGCTACCAGAACATGTAGATGGCATCCAAAGTAAATATGATTTGATCGTTAAACGGGCGATCAATGAAAATTTGACGTTACGTCAGACATATCAGTGGGTTGCCGGATCACGTGGACATCATATAGCAATTGGAACACCAACGCAGATTGCGGATAAGATTGAAGATTGGGTGAATGGAGATGCGGCTGACGGCTTTAATATCATGCCAGCCCTCTTGCCTGATTCTTTAACGGATTTTGTAGAACTTGTTGTCCCTGAACTGCAATCGAAAGGAATTTTCCGTACTAAATATGAAAGTAACACATTACGAGGGAATCTTGGCCTGGATAAACCGGCCAACCAATATTACCATAAGCTTTAAACACCTTACACCTGGCTGATCTCATAGACAGAATCACCGAACCGAAGAGGAATTAACTAGATAGAGTATAGGAGGCGCAAGATGAGTCAAATATTTCGTGAAGTACGTGTAGAAGATGTGGATAAATTCCTCCAGTTAACATTGGATGCTTATGCGAGTATAAGAGAGTTGGATATTCACTTCTCTGCGGCAACCGCCACGAGAGAGGAAGCGATTAAGCATATATCAGAAAATAAGGTATATGTTCTGGAGGAAAATGGGACATTTATTTCGACCGTTTCGATTCGGTTACCTTGGGGCCCTAATCCTGGCCCGCTCGTATTGCCACACATAGGCTGGTTCGCTACAAACCCTGCATATAAGCGTCAAGGCATAGGGAAAAAAGTTCTGTCATGGCTCGAAGAAGAAATTTTGAAGAAGCAACTGAGAGCCCCCGCGGTTACGCTCGGAACCGCGGATAATCATCCATGGCTAAAGGAAATGTACGAAAAAAGTGGATTTGAAGAGATCGGGCAAAAAGATTTAGGCAAAGGTCATCTCACAATATATTTAAGGAAAATCTTGCATCCGGGACAATATCAAGCTTGGACTGAAAAACATAATCAAACCACTTAATAATAGGAGGAAAATAACGATGAAAAAAATTCTTTCCCTTGGAATCTCTTTACTTTTCATATTAGTACTTGCGGCATGTGGCAATTCAAAACAAGAGAATGCTGCCAATGATTCCGAACAAAAAACAATTAAAGTGGGGTCCACTGGCCAAAGCTATCCAAATGGTTATCAAGAGGATGGTAAATTAATAGGTTTTGACGTAGAACTTACAGAACTCATCGCCAAGAATTTAGGTTACAAGGTAGAGTGGGTCACTTCTGATTTCAGTGGGATAATGGGGCAATTGGGATCAGGTAAATTGGACACCGTTGCGAATGCCGTTGCTATAACACCAGAACGCCAAGAGCAATTTAATTTTACAGAGCCATATAGCTATTATGGTGCACAAATTGTATCAAGCACAAAAAACGATGATATTAAAAGTTTGGCTGATCTTAAAGGCAAAACCGTTTCCGGTGTGCTGGGGTCTAATAATGTCACAAACCTAGAAAAGTATGATAAAAATGGCGATATCAAAATACGAACCTATGAAACCCGGGATGGCGCGATGCAAGATGCCATTAACAACCGTGTAGATGGATATATCAATTCCCGCCCAATCCTGGTTGCAGAAATAAAGAAAAATGATCTTCCGTTAAAACTAGTCGGTGATCCAGTGGCCTATGAAAATGTAGGGTATCCATTTACCAAAACAGAAAAAGGCAAAAAATTAAATGATGAATTCACGACAGAAATCAAAAAACTTAAAGAAGATGGTACATTAGCGAAGCTGTCCAATAAATATTTTGGTGAAGACATCACCAAGAATTCCGGCGAATAAGCATAGCGGAGGTTTTAAAGCATTATGAATTTTGATTTACAATATATGTTGGAAATTTCCCTGCAAATCGCAAAATTTATTCCAATCACTCTGGTTTTAGCCATCATTTCGATGGCTTTAGCCATTATTATCGGACTTGTAGTAGCCTTAATAAGAAATAGCAATATTTTTGGAATCACACAATTGGCAGGCTTATATATCTCTTTATTCCGAGGAATGCCAACATTGGTACAATTATTCATCATTTATTACGGTTTACCACAGTTATTCCCGTCGTTGTCAACGATGGAAGCAATGACGGCGGCAATCATTGGATTTAGTTTGAAAGAATCCTCTTATTTAGCAGAAATTTTCCGAGCTGGATTGAATTCCGTGGACAAAGGGCAGATGGAAGCGGGCCTTGCAACTGGCATGAAAAGAGTGCAGATTTACTCGCGAATCATATTACCACAGGCTGCATTAAATGCATTGCCAGCAACAGGGAATACATTTATATCTTTGATTAAAGAAACGTCCCTTGCCTTTACATTAGGAATTACGGAACTATTTGCAGAGGGAAAAATTATTGCATCCGCTAACATGCGCTTTTTCGAGACGTATTTAGTGGTTGGCTTGATTTACTGGCTATTGGTTATTCTTTATTCTTGGATACAAAAATACCTGGAAATTTGGCTCAGCAAACCACTTAGAAGGTGATCATATGATAAAAGTAAGAAACTTATCTAAATATTTTGATGATAAACAAGTATTGAACGATATTGACTTGGATATAAGAACCGGGGAAGTTGTCGCCATTATTGGCCCTTCAGGTTCTGGAAAATCAACGTTATTACGCTGTCTGAACTTGTTGGAAAAGCCCAACAGCGGCACCATCGAAATCAAGGATGTAAAATTGGATACCCAAAAATATAAAGAGAAAGACGCGTACCAATTAAGACAGCAAACAGCGATGGTATTCCAACACTATAACCTTTTTAAAAATAAAACGGCCTTAAAAAACGTGATTGAAGCTTTGCTTGTCAGCAAAAAGGTAAAAAAAGAGGAAGCCATTCAAATCGGCGTGGATTTATTGAAACGGGTTGGCTTGGAAAAACAAGCCAACCAATACCCCGCTACCTTATCTGGCGGACAACAGCAGCGTGTCAGTATCGCTAGAGCATTAGCTGTAAAACCACATGCCATTTTATTCGATGAACCTACCTCCGCTCTAGATCCCGAATTGGTTAATGAGGTTTTACAAGTAATACGGGAATTAGCGAAAGAGGATACCACAATGGTGATCGTGACGCACGAAATGCAATTTGCGAAGGAAGTTGCTGACCACGTCATATTCATGGCAGACGGACATATTATCGAACAAGGCACCCCAGAACAAGTGATTGAGCATTCTCTTAATCCGCGAACTCAGCGTTTTTTACGGCAAATGGGAGACGAAACGGACGGATCTGCCAGGCAAAAAAGGAAGTGAAGTGCATGAACACGGAAAGGTTATCTGAAATGATTTATCATTCCAATCCGTTGGTAAATGAAGTAGTATTACAGGCTGCAATCGAAGGACTTCTTGATTATCTTGCTGTTTCCTATCAAACGAAATCCGAAAAGGAAATTACGATTTTAAAGCAAATCATTTTGGAAGAAGGCGGAAATGGGACAAGTTACTTGATTGGAAGTCACATACATGCAACAAGATCCCAGGCCGCACTCTTCAATGGCTTTCAAGCTCATTTACTAGATTATGATGATGTACATTCAGATGTACGAGGTCATCCAAGCGCAGTCATTTTGTCTGCTTTGTTAGCAGTTGGAGAACCTGAAATGACCGGGAAACGTTTTTTAGCTGCCTATGTGGTTGGTGTGGAAATCATGGCTCGGTTCGGAGAAGCAATGAACCCTTATCATTATACAAAAGGTTGGCATAATACAGCTACACTTGGCGTAATAGCTGCAGCTGGTGCGGTTGCGTATTTACGGGAATACTCACCACGCTTAATAGCTGAAACCATGAGTCTTGCCGCTACCCAATCGGCGGGTTTACGACTCCAATTTGGCACTGTAGTAAAGCCGCTCCATGTAGGGATTGCTGCTAAAAACGCTGTGGATTCCGCAGATTGGATTCGGATGGGTTTACATAGCAACCCCGACTTTTTGAATGATAAGAATGGATTCTTTGAGGTATATGCAGAAAATGGAGTTCCCGATTTGACGGAGGATTGGGGAAAGACATGGCGGATCGTAACACCAGGATTATGGTTTAAACAGTACCCTTTTTGTTCTGCTGCGACACATGGCGCTGATGCAGCTGTCTTTTTACATAAGACGTACGATTTGTCGGAAGAAGATATTGAATCGGTGAGTGTTTGCTTTCCTCCAAATGGTGATTCCGCTTTGATTCACCATAACCCTTCCACCGGTGAAGAAGGAAGATTTTCGATTGAGTATATTGTATGGCTCGCGCTTACAGGCAAACCCCTGACCTTTGCTTCTTTTGAATCGAAACCTATTCCCCATTCATGGAGAAAATCTTTTCAAAAAGTAAATAGGGAGACGGATGCAAAGATCAAGCCTTCCAAAGCAGCACTCCCAGTGGGACGATTTACAATTGTGACCGTGACCACAACGAGTGGGGATGTACTATCGAAACGAATCGATACCCCTAAAGGAAGTCCTGGAAACCCATTAACAAAACCCCAGCTAATAGAAAAATTGCATAAAGCCATAGGAGATGAAGTAGAGACAGAGAAAATAATAGCAGCTGTCCATGCACTGAATCACACATCACTTGGCGTTCTTCAAGAAGCTGACTATAGAAGCTGACTATAGAAGCTGACTGAAAGTAAATTAGGCGAACAGTATTTATATACTGCTCGCCTAATTTGTATACCCATCAATACGGTATTTTTACACGTGGGTTTTGGCGTTTTACTCGTGAGTTGTGCACTTACTTGTGAGTTTCGGCGCTTTACTCGTGAGTTTCAGCGTTTTACTCGTGAATTTCGGCGCTTTACTCGTGAAAGTTGTGCACTTTCTTGTGAGTTTCGGCCATTTACTCGTGAGTTTGGGCGTTTTACTCGTGAATTTCGGTGCTTTACTCGTGAGTTTCGGCGCTTTACTCGTGAATTCGGGGCATTTACTCGTAAGTTTGGGCGTTTTACTCGTGAGTTGTGCACTTACTTGTTAGTTTCGGCGCTTTATTCGTGAGTTTTGACCATTTACTCGTGAGTTTCGGCGCTTTACTCGTGAATTCGGGGCATTTACTTGTGAGTTTCGGTGTTTTACTCGTGAGTTTTGACCATTTACTCGTGAATTCCATATTTCCCACCATAAAAAAAGAAGCACCATATGGCACTTCTTTTTTTTCTATTAAGGCAATACCGTTGCGCCCATCAAGTAGCGGTCCACTTCTCGCGCTACTTCACGGCCTTCATTGATTGCCCAAACGATGAGGCTTTGCCCTCTCCTTGCATCTCCGGCAGCGAAAACCCCTTCGACATTCGTTTTGTATTCGCCATGGACGGCATCAATTTTTTGATTTACTGTTTCTACGCCAAATTGAGTTAATAGCGGCATTTCGGTTCCTTCAAAACCGATTGCGATGAAAACGAATTGTGCAGGCCATACTTTTTCAGTTCCTGGAACTTCCCTGAAAATGTACATTCCGTCTTCACCTTTGATTTTTTCCATTGAGATTGTGTGCAGTTCTTTAACGTTGCCATTTTCATCGGCTACGATTTTTTTTGTTTGGATTGAATATTGACGCGGATCTGCACCGAATTTCGCTTCCGCTTCTTCATACGCATAATCAAGGGAAAATACATTCGGGTAGGCTGGCCACATATTATCAGATGTACGTGCCGTCGGAAGGATTGGATGCTTCCCGAATTGTACGACGCTCTTACATTCCTGGCGAAGGGCAGTTGCGACACAGTCAGCTCCTGTATCCCCGCCGCCGATGACGATGACGTCCTTCCCCTTAGTGTCTATAAACTTGCCGTCTTCAAAATTGGAGTCCAACAGGCTTTTAGTCGAAGTCGTCAAGTAATCCATTGCAAGGTGAATGCCTGATGCCTCGCGTCCTTCAATTACCAGGTCACGCTGCTTTTGGGCACCTGTGCAAAGGATGATTGCGTCATATTGATCTTGCAGTTCTTCGGCAGTTATATCTTTGCCTACTTCTGTATTGGTAATGAAATCGATGCCTTCCTGGGTCAATAATTTAATTCGGCGTGCAACGACATCTTTTTCAAGTTTCATGTTCGGGATGCCGTATGTCAATAGCCCGCCTGCACGGTCTGAGCGTTCATAAACCGTGACCGAATGACCTGCTTGATTCAACTGGTCGGCACTCGCCAATCCTGCCGGGCCTGAACCGATGATGGCAATTTTCTTGCCGGTCCTGCTTTCAGGGATGCGAGGCGTGATCCAGCCATTTTCAAATCCTTTGTCGATGATGCTCCGTTCAATGTTCTTGATGGTAACGGCAGGATCGCTTATCGCTACCGTACAAGACCCTTCACAAGGGGCCGGGCAGACGCGCCCGGTGAATTCAGGGAAATTATTCGTTTTCGATAAACGGTCCAATGCTTCTTTCCATCTGCCGCGGTACACCAAATCATTCCACTCCGGGATCAGATTATGAATCGGGCAGCCTGTTGTGACCCGGTTCAATTCCATGCCCATATGGCAGAAAGGGGTGGCGCAGTCCATACACCGCGCTCCCTGTGTACTTAACTTTTCATCAGAGAAAGGAGCTGTATATTCTCTCCAATCGCTTAAACGAGTGAGAGGATTCCGGTCTTTTGGTTTTTCTCGCGGGTAATCCATAAATCCTGTTGCTTTTCCCATCTTTCTCTCCCCTTCCTTACTGCATCACAGCTTGTTTAGTGATTTTTTTATCTTGAACGGCATTTGCTTGAAATGCACTCATGATCGCTTCTTCATCCGTTAGCCCTGCACGCTTCTGCTCATTGATGCTTTCGATCATCCGTTTGTAATCTTTCGGAATGACTTTTACGAATTTCTTAGCGAAATCCGCCCAGTTCTCCAGAACATACGATGCTTTGGCACTTTCTGTATAATGAACGTGGCTGTAAAGCATTTCTTTTACCTCGTTTGCATCATCCATATCATCAAGCGTCTCGAATTCTATCATTTCACCATTGCATAATGCCTTGAATTTTTTTGCATCATCAGCAAGTACATAAGCGATGCCGCCTGACATGCCTGCCGCAAAGTTTTTGCCGACGTCGCCCAGAATGACCACGCGTCCGCCTGTCATATACTCACAGCCATGGTCTCCAATTCCTTCAACGACGACGTTGACTCCACTGTTCCGTACTGCAAATCGTTCTCCCGCACGGCCATTAATGTAGGCCTCGCCGCTTGTTCCGCCATATAAGGCGATATTTCCGGCAATTACATTGTCCCCAGCCTCAATCTGATTGCCAGCAGGTGCCGTGACAATGATCTTTCCGCCAGATAAGCCTTTCCCAACATAGTCATTGACATCACCTGTCAAATACATCGACATCCCTTTAGGAATGAACGCACCGAAGCTCTGGCCCGCCGATCCCGTAAAACGAAGTGTGATCGTATCTTCAGGCAACCCTTCTTCCCCATAGCGTTTGGATACTTCACTGCCGACAATCGTTCCGACCACACGATTCACGTTTGTAATCGGGAAGCTGACATCCACCTGGGTTTGATCATTCAAAGCAGGCTCCACAACCGGTAAAATCTCACGGATATCCAGGGATTCATCAATTTTATGATTTTGAGGAAGTTGATACGTGCGTATCCCCTCCGGTTGGAAAAGAAGTGTCGTCAAGTCCAGATGCTTCGCTTTCCAATGGTTTTGTGCCCGCTCGCTCACTTGTAAAACATCAGTGCGGCCGACCATTTCTTCCAGTGTTCTAAATCCAAGCTCAGCCATCGTTTCCCGCACTTCCTCAGCGATGAAGCGCATGAAATTCACGACATGATCCGGATCTCCTGTGAATTTGCTGCGAAGCTCAGGGTTTTGAGTAGCTACCCCGACTGGACATGTATCCAAATGGCAAGCACGCATCATGACACAGCCAAGAACCACTAGCGGTGCTGTAGCAAAGCCGAATTCTTCCGCTCCAAGGATAGCTGCCATGACCACATCGCGTCCCGTCATTAGCTTTCCATCCGTTTCAAGGACTACACGGCTGCGCAGGCCATTCAGCATCAATGTTTGGTGTGCTTCGGCAAGGCCCAGCTCCCAAGGAAGACCTGTATGTTTGATACTCGTTTTTGGTGATGCCCCCGTACCGCCATCATACCCGCTGATAACGATGACATCTGCGGCTCCTTTTGCCACACCGGCTGCAATCGTGCCTACGCCTGCTTTTGACACAAGCTTGACGCTGATCCTGGCATCACGGTTCGCATTTTTCAAATCATGGATCAGCTGTGCCAGATCTTCAATCGAATAGATATCATGATGCGGAGGCGGTGAAATCAGGCCGACACCTGGTGTGGAACCACGGACCTCTGCGACCCAAGGATATACTTTGTTCCCTGGCAGCTGGCCTCCTTCACCTGGCTTTGCACCTTGCGCCATTTTGATTTGAAGTTCATCGGCATTAACAAGGTAGTGGCTTTTCACTCCAAAACGACCGGATGCAATTTGTTTAATTCCGCTGCGGCGGTCATCGCCGTTTTCATCCAGTTGGTAACGGCTAGGGTGCTCCCCGCCTTCACCGCTATTGCTTTTTCCGCCTAAACGGTTCATCGCAATCGCTAATGTTTCATGTGCTTCCTGACTCAATGAACCGAATGACATCGCGCCCGTTTTGAATCGGCTGACGATGGATTCCACGGATTCCACTTCATCTATGGGAATGCTTTGGCGTTTTTGATCGAACGAGAATAAATTCCTTAAAAACCCGAGTCTCTCTTCATTCGCCAAGTTTGAATATTGCTTAAATAAATTATAGTCGCCTTTCCGGCAGGCCCATTGCAGTGTATGGATCGTTTTAGGATTGAAAGCATGATGTTCCCCTGTTTTTCTCCATTGAAAATCACTTCCGCTTTCAAGAGTTTGGTCAAGTGAATCGACTGCAGCTTTCCTATGACGAATCAACGCTTCATCTGCGATCGTTTCCAAATCGATCCCGCTAAGCTGCGATGCCGTACCGCTGAAATAGCGTTCGATCACTTCAGCACCGATTCCGACCGCTTCGAAAATTTGTGCGCCGCGATAACTTTGAATCGTTGAAATCCCCATTTTCGACATCACTTTTACAATGCCTTCTGTCAACGAGCGTACATATTTCCTTACCGTCTCTTCGTAGCTGATGGACAAACTGCCTTCCAATACCGCCTGCTTATATGTTTCATAAGCAAGGTACGGGTAAATCGCATCCACTCCATACCCGATCAGGGACGCATAATGATGGACTTCCCTTGCTTCCCCCGATTCAACGATAATGCTCACTTTCGTACGGTTCCCATGACGGATCAGCTCTTGATGAAGGGCACTCGCAGCCAGCAGGGAAGGAATCGCAGCTTTTTCTTTGCTCATATCCTTGTCAGATAATATCAAAAGGCTGACACCATCAGCGATCGCTTGTTCCGCTTCACGGCAGATGCGATCGAGTTCACTCTCTAAATCTTCTGAAAATAAAGTGTGAATGACTTTGCTCCTGAATTCAGGATAGGCATTTTCTTTCAACTGCTGCATTTGACCTGGCGTCAAAACAGGTGAATCCAATTGAATGCGGCGGCTGTTCGTTTCATCCGGTTTCAGCAAATCTCCTTCCGCACCCAGAAATGTCATCGTTGACGTGACGATCTGTTCACGAAGCGAATCGATTGGCGGGTTGGTTACCTGTGCAAAGGATTGCTTGAAATAGTTGAATAGCGATTGCGGGCGATCTGATAAGACCGCTAATGGAATGTCATTCCCCATGCTGCCAAGTGGATCTTTGCCTTCGTTAATGACCGGCAGTAGATATTTTTGGACATCTTCATACGTGTATCCAAACGCTTTTTGCCTGAATAACAAATCACTCAACGGCTCCCCTTCGAGCACAGGTTCTTCGTCACGCAATTGAACAAGCTGTTCGTCCAGCCATTGCTGGTATGGATTTTCCTGAGCCATTTCCGACTTGATCTCTTCATCGGAAACAATACGGCCTTCCTCTAAATCTATTAAAAGCATTCTGCCTGGGCTTAAACGATCTTTATATAATACATTCTCCGGCTCCACATCGATCACGCCGACTTCGGATGAGAAAATGATGTAATCATCTTTTGTCACATAATACCTTGCCGGCCTTAAACCATTTCGATCAAGGATGGCACCGATTTGCTTGCCATTCGTAAAGGATATGGCCGTCGGACCATCCCATGGCTCCATGAGCATGCTATGATATTCGTAAAATGCCTTCTTTTCCTTCGTCATATGCGGATTCTCCGTCCACGGTTCAGGAATGAGCATCATCGCCGCATGTGCCGGTTTACGGCCGGCAAGCACGAAGAATTCAAGTGCATTATCAAGAATCGAGGAATCACTGCCGTCTATATCCAGAATAGGTAGGACCTTTTGCAGGTCATCCCCGAATGCTTCCGATACAAACTGCTGCTCACGCGCTTTCATCCAATTCACATTACCTCTAAGCGTATTGATTTCGCCATTATGGATCAGATAACGGTTTGGATGTGCCCGTTCCCAACTAGGAAAAGTATTCGTGCTGAAGCGGGAATGCACTAAAGCGAAAGCCGAAACGAAAGACTCTTGTTGAAGGTCAAGATAAAAAGCATCCACCTGCTCTGGCGTCAATAATCCTTTGTATACGATCGTAGCACTTGAAAGGCTGGCAAAATAAAAACGATTGCCGCGTTCACGAGCCCAGTTTTCAGCTTGTTTTCTGATAATGAACAATTTACGCTCAAAAGCTAAATCATCTGTCATCCCAACGCTTGCCCCGATGAATACTTGGCGGATCGTCGGACATGTCTCCTTGCCGACCTCCCCGATTTTCGTTGCATCAACTGGAACCGTTCTCCAGCCTAATAGCGTTTGGCCCTCCTGTTCGATAAATGCATTCAAACGAGTTTCGATTTCATTCCGTTCATCATCATTGTTAGAGAAAAAGAGCATGCCTACACCATAGCGTCCTTTTGCCGGCAAGTTCATTTCCGGGCATGCCAGCCTGAAATATTCATCAGGAATCTGCACCATTAATCCTGCGCCATCTCCTGTAAGGGGATCGCTGCCTTGTCCGCCGCGATGATCTAATTGGCACAGCATATTTAGTCCTTGTTTGACGATGTCATGTGTAGCAAGCCCTTTTAAATGAGCATATAAACCGATCCCACATGCATCATGTTCAAATTCAGGATGGTAGAGCCCTTGTGCTTTTGGTATTTGATTGTATGTCATATTAATCGCCCCCATCGTATTCTTACACCGTTATATCACTTACATTTATTCTAGGTTTTCAAATCGATATAAACAATATATAATTCTAGTAGAATCTATCTCACTTTGAGATGAATGCCAGGAGGATGAATAAATGGAACTACGACAATTACGTTATTTTGTTGAAGTCGCCGAGAGGGAACACGTCTCTGAGGCCGCAGAGCACCTGCATATTGCACAATCAGCAATCAGCCGGCAAATCTCCAGACTGGAAGATGAGCTTGGCGTTCTGTTGTTCGAGAAAATCGGCCGTAATATCCAGCTAACCCCAATTGGTAAAATTTTCTTGATTCATGCAAAAACGGCGATACAGGCGATAGAATATGCCAAATATCAAATTGATGAGTTTTTGGACCCTGAACACGGAAGCATTAAAATCGGGTTCCCGACAAGCCTTTCCACCCATTTACTCCCTACCGTCATATCCGCTTTTAAAGATGAGCAGCCGAATATCGGCTTCCACTTAAGACAGGGATCCTATTCCTCTTTAAAGGAAGCTGTCAAAAATCGCGAAATCGGATTAGCCTTCCTTGGACCTATCCCGACAAACGATCCAGATATCGAAGGTCATATCCTGTTCACGGAAAACATTTCCGCTTTACTGCCGATAACGCACCCATTGGCCGAAAGAAAAAGTCTGCGTCTAAGTGACTTGCGAAATGATCCCTTCGTCTTGTTTCCAAAAGGATACATCTTTCACACTATCGCTCTCGAAGCGTGCAAAGCGGCCGGTTTCGCACCGAACATCGCCTCGGAAGGTGAAGACATGGATTCCATAAAAGGGCTCGTATCTGCCGGAATCGGAGTCAGTCTGCTCCCTGACAGTACCTTTTATGAAGTCATTCCAAGACTGACTGTCAAAATCCCGATCGATACACCCGAAGTCAAACGGACTGTCGGCATCATCACTCCCAAAAACAGGGACTTGGCACCATCAGAAAAACTTTTTTACCAATTTGCCAAGAAGTTCTTCTCTGTTCTCGAGCAATATCAATAAAACATGACGATCCTTCTAAACTGTGAATGTGAAGGTAGATGGGACAACTTACCTATAGCCCACTGTTCGAATAACGTATCAATTATTCGTTCAGGAGGAATATACATGAAACCCACCCATTCACATCTTGCTTGGCATGAAACACTCGAGCTTCATGAATTGGTCGCCGCCCAGTCCAATGCTCTTATGAAATTCAAAAAAGCTTATCCGAAAATAAAAGACCCCATTTTAAAAAAGATATATAAGCAAACGATCGATTCCCTTACCCAAAACATCATGGAGCTGCTGCAATTTTACCCATTGACGCCTAAGACGGGCCGGGATGACGATGTAACAAGGGATGACGCATCGGCCGTTGCTGCCGGGGAATTGCTTGGCTTTGCCAAATCATCCATCAAAAATTATGCAGGTGCCATTACTGAAACAGCCACCCCTTCCCTTCGAAAAGTATTTAAGAAACATTTATATGGAGCCATCGATACCCATGCCAAGATATTCCACTACCTTTATGAACGAAACCTCTATCCTGCATACGACTTGAACCAATTGCTTCAAAATGACGTCGATGATGCCAATAAAGCTCTTTCACAACCATTCTAAATGCAACAAAAAGGCAAGCATATCGATTGCTTGCCTTTTTGCCGCGTTCCGATTCCGTTTTTTATTATAATGTTATAATATATAAGAATTGGTTTTAATTAGGCAAATAGTATTCAAGAGGTGAAAATCATGAAGAAGATCTTTTTATCCATCATCCTATCCCTGATCTCATTTTCGTTAGTCGCCTGTAAGGCTAATGAGCCAAAATCCGGGAATAACCTTTCAGTTCCTGAGTTGACGGCAAGGGAAAAAGCCATCCTGGAGAATTCAAGTGAACATTCCTTTCTTATCGATTTCAATGTTGATGATACATACGAGGAGATGTCCGTCTGGGTCGAAAAATATGAATTTGGCAAACTTGTCGAACCTCAAATGGGACGCATGACAACTGCCATCAAAGATAATGGGACAATCATCTTTACGACTTCCAAAACGGTTGCTGATCAAAATCAATCGATGTTCAACATCAGCATTCAAAACGACGATGGTACGGATACAGTTACTTATCCTGAAACCATTGGTGAAATGGAGTCCAGCGTATGGGGCAGTGCTGGGAACCTCAAAATAAACAGCACCAACAAGCTTGCATTGGCGAGTATTTGTTATTCAAGCGGAAATGAAGGCATACATTCACTTTCCACTGATTTTTATGATGATAGTGATGGCCATATGGACGAGTTGAAGAAATACGATGTCGTCTATCTTCTGAGAAGTGAATTCACTAAATGAGCTGAAAAATTATGGGGCAAGTTAAATCGAACTTGCCCCTTAATTGTTTTTTTCATTCCGCCCTATTTACCGCATCAAGACCTCCCCTTACAGTCATCTCCCTAGCCTTACAGTAATCCCAATTAGCCGCCCGACGAATTACATATATCCTGTATCAAGCTAGAGAAAAACTCATGCTTTAAGAGCTATTCAAGATCGAAGTGGTGGATTTGGCGATCCAAAAGCAAATGAGAGTCCGCCAAGAGGTTGACTCCCATAAATTGACAACCTCTTATTATTCTCATCTCTATAAAGTCTTTCACTTCTAAATTAATACCAGCTACTTTATCTTTGATACATTAGTTAAAAAAGGTCATTTAATGTTTGTCACAATTAATTCGACATCCATAAAAAGGGGGTTGAAGGAAGAGGCATTTGGGTGTAATCTTTAAAAATAAAAAACCGGAAAGAAGATATTTAATTGAAGAAAATCATCCTCCTCTTTGCAGCAGTAGTCATTGCAAGCTCTCTCGGACATCAAATAAACGGCGGATATATGGACCCTCGAAAATCCCGTCATAGGTATATGCATTTCAAAAAAGGAATCCGCCATTTTTGAGCTGGATTCCTAATATTTTCTAAAGTATTTAATCCCATTAAATTACTCACTATCCTCATTATTTCTCTCCAATAACAGGTCACTCTCATTTGATATATAACCATCTTTTCCCATTTTATCGATATATATGATATACCCATTCTTCAGTTCAACTTCGATTGGCTTTTTTACTTTTTCATCTATTTCCCATTGAATGGTTTGCAAACTTTCGGTTTCCGTTTCATCTTTTATATCGACAAACACTCGGATTTTGTCGTTTGTCCTTGATAGTACATAATTCCCCGCCTGTATTTCTGTACCGACCACATAATGACCAGGATTTTTAATGATGATTTTTTGATCCTTATTCTCTAGTTTTTCAAATTCAGAAGGCCTGAATTCCATTTTTCCTTTAATCGAGAAATTCCCATTCATATGAACGGGCACTGCATGTAAAACGGCATTTTTGTGCATTTTATCACCAAAAAATCCCGTTTCATTATCGAGGGCTTTGATATCATAATAGCCTGGATCGATACCTTTACCGACAATGATTTTTTGTGATTCCAAAACCTTATAGGATGCTGCATTATTTTCCGTATTTCTATTATCGGCACTAACTGCTGATGAAACAAAGTACACTTTATATATAAGGAATCCGCCTACTAATACGAGTAAGCTTAATGCTGCCATTCTTTTATTTAGTGTCAAGAACGATTCCTCCATTATCCATGTTTATATATTCATCCGCTAACATTTCTAAATCCTGTTTATGATGACTTGTCAAAATGATGAGTGTGCCGCGCTCCTTTTCTTCTTTCAAGATTTGATAGACTTGAGTGACGCCTTCTTCATCGATTGCATTTGTTGGTTCATCCAATAATAAAATATCCGGTTTTTCAAAGATAGCTTGGGCGACACTTAAACGTTGTTTCATTCCTAACGAAAACTTTCCTACCTTCATTTTTGAATCAGGATCAAGACCGACTCTTTTTATTGCCAATTCAATATCCTCATCAGTGGCGATGTTCCTGATTTTTGATAATATTTTCAGATTTGTATAGGCATCGTACTGGTGCAACAGGGAAGTGTTTTCAATAATGACACTGATATTAGAAGGAAATGAAATATCTTTATGTAGTATTTTTTCATCTATCGAAATTTCACCTGAGCTCGGCATGATTAACCCTGCAATAGCTCTTAGCAGCATCGTTTTTCCAGAGCCATTTCTTCCATATAAACCATATATTTTTCCGCCGCTAAACTCATAATTAATATCATGTAAGAGAGACTTTTTCTTCATCTGTTTATTTAAAGAGCTAATTTGTATTTTTGTCATTGTGCACCTCATTAAGTTAAATCCATTTTCTTTAATCGTATATATGATAAAACACTTAAAGTGATTGTTATTACAGTTAAAACCATATAAGCAAGTACCGGCGATAATCCAGCTGATTCAGGTAAATCCACCCTTACATACATTCCGAAATTGGGAATCAAAAAATATAAAATCCATGTCTGCTTTTGAACTGATAAAAGAACTCCGCCTAAAGTGACCGAAAAAAGCACATAAACATTTATCAACAATAAAGATACTTGTTCCGTTAAGTAAAGCTCGAGTGCCATTTGAATAAAAATAAGGACAAAATTGGACATAATATAAAGACCTACGATAAAGATGAATGATTTTATATCCTCATAAAAAAAGGCCTGATCCTCATTATTTATATAAGCGAATACGATAGAGAAAAGAAGTTGGATTAAAGATAACTCAGATATAAGGTTAATTAAGTTCCCGATTCTTCTAAACCCAAGTTTCACATTGCTTTTTTCCCTAATCATCAGGTATATTCCATAACCGGAAATATACTGCCGCAAATAACCTAACGATAAAAAACTCAATCCAGCAAAGAACATATACCATGTTCCCAATACAACAAATTTATTACTGATCGGAACTCCGCTAACGATCATATATCCCGTAAGATCGGCTTTAGAGCCATCAAAATAATGAAATAATAAAATTTGTAACAAAATTACGATCAACATGGTTAAGAAAATTCGTTTAGTCATCAGAAACACCAAACATGAAATCTTTTTTCTCGATCGCAAATAGCCCAAGTAAAATCATTACAATTGATAGCAATAACTCTTTTCCAATCATGATTAGCGAATAATATCCTGTAATTCCGCTGCTTAATAAAGGATCGATAACATTTGCGGAGCTGGCAGGGCCCCAAGCAATATTCAGCTGACTCTTCATCACATATAAGAAAAAACAAATACAAAAGGTCGCTGCCATCGCAATGATTGAATTGGAATAATCAAAAATCAAATAATAAAGCAGGCCAATCGAGAAATATATACACGTCAATAGGGCTAAATTAAGAAGAGATAAGTTCCAATATTTTGATGATATAAAGTGAAATCTATCAAATAAGAAAACAGCTGCGAAATTAATCATTAAGATGATGAACGCAAAGATAAACGAACTTATAAAAACTTGGATGCTCCGTCTCCGATACATGTCGATTCTTGATTTTAAGCGAACGATAATGTGTGGATGCTCATCTTCAATAAAAAAACGATAAAATAGTAACAAAGGAATAATATATGTGATCAATAAATTTTTAACCGAGAGATAGCCTTCTACACTCGCACTTACATCACTGATCAATAGATACGCTGGGTCTAGCTGTTTTATTTTTAAATAATGAATATTATAGGTCATCCATAAACATCCAAATAAAAGAACAAGCAGCAGTGATACATACACTTTTTTTTGATTAGACTTCATCACGTTTCACCTTATAAATGAACCCGACCGTGATGATCGCTAAAAAAAGAACGGTAGATTTAAAGAAAATCAAAATGAAAGCTTCCAAGGTCACTTCGTTAAAAGGCTGGATGATCATTGCTAATGAATAATTCAGTCCTAAAATTTGTGAAAACCAAATAACAAAGCTTAACGGATACGTATACTTTATATCGGGGAAACACCAACTAAGGACGGTAGCCATCCCTGCGCATAAACTAGTGAAAAATCCAAAAATGATGATATAAATCACATTAGTGACAAAAGGTATTTTGTTGGCGAGTGTATATAAAGGATTTTCCGGAAATAAATCTGGGGTCAACCCAGTGTCAAATTCACCATTCATGAAAACCATATATGCAATGAGCATATTAAATAATAAGCAACCAACCATCACTAAAAAGGAAAATGACATATTTCCTAATAACATCGTTTTATAATAAGAATATCGCCCTTTTGTGGTCGCTACGATATAACGGTAGCCTGTTTTATAGTCTTGAATATAGCTGTCGGCGCACATGATCAATAGAAAAATGGGCAAAAACCAGATTAGTAGTATTTGCATCATATGACCTAATGAACTTGCCGCTAAAAAAGTGGCTAGATGGGGCATGATCCATGACTCTGAAACATTGCCGATCAAAATAAAAATATCAATAATAACAATCGCCACAATACATAAAACGATGAACTTTGTTTTTTTATTATTTGTTAATCGATAATAATAACTATTCATTTTGTCTCCCTTTATAAGGCCACCATGAATCAACAATCCTCCAAGGTGGCTTCACAATGCTCATCATTTTTTATTTATTATATTCCGTGGTGTATGATTCTTTATACTGTCCAGGTAATATTCTCCCTGTCTCCTCATCCCAATATCCGTTTACGGAATAGCTGTTAGAACTTACATTATTATTCTCAGCCGTTAACCTAACATTAGCGGCATTCGCACCTGCATTGCCTTTAACATAATGATTGCGCCCACTATTTAAACCGCCGCTACCAGCTGTAGCTTTCACTGAAGGAGATACGTTCGTGCCGTTGCTTTTTTCGAGCCAATACGTCGTTACCGTATTAGTTCCTTCTGTTGATTTATACATTCTCACTTTCCATGTATTCCGTTCTGTAGTCGTTTGGCGATACTCTGTACCTGTAGATGTGTTCGCTTGCTCTTTCTTAATCGTAAAGGAATATCCCGAATTCTCATTCCCAGCTTCAACCGAAAGCGTTCCTAACCCAATTGAGCAAGCTAAAATAGTACCTATTGCTATTACTCTCCCTTTTTTCATAAAATTCCTCCTGAAATTTATTATTGAACAGATTAATGATATAAGAACGGCGAGTATGTGAAGTTTCAGAATTAAAACGCGAAACACCAGATCTGAAATCATGCAATGGCAACGCACAGGCAAAAACACCGCTCATCATCGAGCGGTGTTTTCATTCGTTTTCTCACAAAAAAAGCCGTTTAACATGTAAGTTAAACGGCCTTCACTGCTATTTAGATTTTTTAACGGTTACTTTTGTTGCTTTTCCTGTATTGCCCGCTTTGTCTTTTGCTGAGACGTATAATGCGGATCCTGCTTTTTTCTTGCTGATTTTGATGGAGAAGTTCCCCTTACTGTCAGCTTTTGCCGTTCCGATGTTTTTATTGCTGTACTTCACGGTTACGCTTGAACCGATTTCCGCTTTACCAGTTACTTTTGTTGCTTTGTCGTTTACTTCATTCACTTTCGGTGCACCTGGAGCGGTTTTATCTTTAACCGTTACTTTTGCTGCTTTTCCTGTATTGCCCGCTTTGTCTTTTGCTGAGACGTATAATGCGGACCCTGCTTTTTTCTTGCTGATTTTAATGGAGAAGTTCCCCTTACTATCAGCTTTTGCCGTTCCGATGTTTTTATTGCTGTACTTTACGGTTACGCTTGAACCGATTTCTGCTTTACCAGTTACTGAAGTAGCTTTATCGCTTACTTCATTCACTTTCGGTGCATCTGGGGCTGTTTTATCGAGAACAGTCACGGTTGCCGCCTTGCTTTCACGTTTTGCTAAGTCTGTAGCTGTGACTGAAAGTTTTGTGCCAGCCTTTTGCTTGCTGATTTTCACTTTGAAATTCCCTTTGCTGTCCGTGTTACCTGAACCAATCACTTTTTTTGCGCTATTTTTGATCGTGATTTTCATGTCCGCTTGCGATTGACCCGTTACATACGTATCTTTGTCACTCAAAGCTTTAACAGTTGGTTTGTTAGGGGTTGCACCCTTATTCACGAATACTTTGATTGAAGATACTGCTAGTTTAGAAGAATCAGAGATATTCACAGTAAGCTGCTGCGCAGCTTTTTGGACCGGAATAGTAACGGTGAACGTTCCGTTAGCTGCCGCCGTTCCTTTACCAAGCGTTTTGTTTCCGCTTTTCACTTCGATTACTGAACCTTTTTTAGCTGAACCAGTCAGCTTTGTTTGCGTATCCATCACAAGGTTGACTTTAGCTTGTAAATCCACTGCACTAAGAGCACTGTACGCATTAAGCCTTCCATATCCAGATACTAAATCTTTTCCGACAGGCAGTTCTTCTTCCGGGATTATGATTTCTCCATCTTCTGGTTGATAGTCCTCATAAGGGTCTACATTATCTTCTTCTTCAAAAGCGACATATTCCGATGTCTCATGAAGGATTTCCCTTACTTCATTCACTTTCAACCCAGGGTTTCCGGATAATAACAGAGCTGTAGCTGCCGCAACATGGGGAGTTGCCATTGATGTTCCATCCATATAGGTAACATTCCCATTAGGCACAAGGCTCGGGATGCCTGTCCCTGGAGCGACCATGTCCAATTTCGATCCATAATTGGAATAATCGGATACTAAATCAAGGGCATTGGTTGCACCGACGGATATGGCGTATTTAGATGATGCAGGATAAGAAAGACCATCCATCCCATCATTACCGCTTGCTACGACAACCATTACATTCTTGGCAGCGGCATGTTTCAAGGCATATTCAATCGTCCTGCTATATTCTCCGCCCAAGCTAAGGTTTATGACCTTTGCACCATGATCCACGGCATATTTAATGCCTAGTGCAATTTTCTCATTGTCTCCAAATCCTGAAGAGTCCAAGACCTTCACAGGCATGATTTTAGCTACTGGATTGATTCCTTGCATGGAATATCCATTATCCGCTTTGGCAGCGATGATTCCGGATACATGTGTACCATGGCCATTGTCATCGATTGCTTTTTCTTTCTTATCGATGAAGTTCTTACCTGACTCCATTTCAACGACACCCTGTAGATCTGCAAGTGAATCATCGACACCTGTGTCGATGACCGCTACCAATGTATCTTTTAAATTACGTTTCTTAATAAGGTTCTGCAGTTTTTCGTTATCGATGTCCGCTCCCTTTATGCCTTCCTCCCCACCGGCATTATCTAAAGACCATTGATACGGTGATTGTATGTCGGCAGAAAATGCTTTGTACGTTTTTACCGGTTCGATATATTCCACTTCTGGAAGTTTTTCGATACCGGATAGTGCTGCTGTGCTCATTTTAGCTTGGTTCTTTAACTCTACTACATACATATCATCATACAGAACCTCTTGTTGCTTAGGTGCCGATAATGTTCCATATCCTTTTCCACTTACCTTGGATTGGACAGCGCTTAATGACTTCCCTGGTTTAAGTTTGACGATATATTTGTTCTTTACATTTTTCGAAGCCGGAAGTTCGATTCCCGCTTTGCTTGCGATATCGACGATTCTTTCACCTGCAAGCTTATCAAGATTGACTTTCTTTGCAATGGCTTCCATATCCTTTTTCAATCCGGCTGGAGCGACGTCTGTCGACTTTTTGAATAAGGCCTTAATCGCTTCTTGCTGCTTGTTGCTAATGACTGCCGTACTGCTTGCTCCATTTTCATTAAGATCCTCAATAAGGGGCTTAACCTCGACTAAGTGATTATAAACGGCTTCCCTTGCCGTTTTATTCCCGGCAAGATGAAGAGCCAGGAATGGCGAAGCTTTATAGTATAAAGAGGAAAGGGTACGTCCCTCAGGCGACTTCGTGAGAACCTCATCTCTAAACACGCGGAGTGTTTTCAACATGGATTCTCCCGTTTTCTTATCGTTTACACTCACTTCAACCGGGCATGATTCGAGATCCTCCCCTTCGTCCCCGGCAGATGGCGGCAATGTTACTGAATGCGCATTGATGGAGTATTCAGCTACATTTTCCGCATCCGGGATCGGATTTCCCTCATCATCCGTATCGCCGAAATATTCAACTTTAACATAATATGTGCCTTCCCAAGCATATGGGAAATCGATTACAGCTTTTTCATCAGGATAAGAAGAGACAATATAATTGCTCTCATCTTTTTCTGCTTTTTCTTTATCTTGATATACGGAGATATTCAAGATTTTGTCCGAATTGACTTCGAACTCAATATGGGAGAACTTTTGTATTTCTTCTGTTGTGGGACTGATTTGATACCATTGAACATCCGGTTTTTCAAACTTTCCGTCCAGAGTGTCCCCATTTTTGATCGTTTTTACATTTTCAATGGGTGTTGCAGGTGCAGCTTGAGAATTTAGCGGTACCATCAAGCTGAAAATCAGTGCAAAAATTAGTACATACGCCGTAATTCGACTCACATTCTTAAATTTCACGGTTTCCCCTCCAATAATTGGTTAAAAAATAACAGTACTATACCAAACTATCACACTGTAAAATTTTATCAACCAATTTTTTCCCTTTTTTATGTCAAATGCTTGATTTATTTGTCCATCAAGCCGAAAAATGATTCACATGTACCAATTAAGCAAGATATTTGAGTTCCGATGGTCATCTCATGACGATAGTCGTTGCCAACATCCGATAGATTCAAATCGGTGAAAATCCTAACATGACCTATTTCCTATGGCCGGCCAATGACTGCGAAAAAAAGCTGCCCCAGCAGTAAAAATATGCGGGACAGCTTGCAATCATTTTTATTTAGTTTGCGACGATATTGACTAATTTGCCTGGTACGGCAATCACTTTACGAATGGTTTTCCCATCGATTTGTTCTTTGATGGAATCATCACCCATCGCGATTTCTTCCAGTTTTTCTTTCGTAGTGTCAGTCGGAACCATTAATTTCGCTTTGACTTTTCCGTTGATTTGGATGACGATTTCGACTTCGTTATCCACTAACTTCGCTTCGTCGAAAGCCGGCCATGTTCCGTATGTGATGCTTTCGGAATGGTCCAGTTTAGACCAAATTTCCTCGGCGATGTGCGGTGCAACTGGTGCAAGCAGTTTTACGAAGCCTTCGACATATACTTTAGGAAGCGAATCCGCTTTATAAGCATCATTAATGAATACCATCAATTGTGAAATCGCCGTATTGAATTTCAATTCCTCATAGTTCTCGGTCACTTTTTTAACAGTTTGATGATAGACTTTTTCGAGCTTGCCCGTGTCATCCGTTTCTGTCATCTTATCTGTGATCGTACCGTCATCGTTGACCAATAAACGCCAGATACGGTCAAGGAATCTGCGAGAACCGTCCAATCCGTTTGTGGACCAGGCAATCGAAGCATCCAATGGCCCCATGAACATTTCGTACATGCGAAGTGTATCGGCACCATGGCTTTCAACGATATCATCCGGGTTCACTACATTCCCTTTGGATTTACTCATTTTTTCATTATTCTCGCCAAGGATCATTCCTTGGTTGAATAGGTTTTGGAATGGTTCCTTCGTTGGCACGACACCGATATCATACAGGAATTTATGCCAGAAACGAGCGTAAAGCAAGTGAAGCACCGCATGCTCTGCGCCGCCGATATAAATGTCGACCGGCATCCATTCTTTTAATTTTTCAGGATCTGCAAGTGCTTCCTTGTTGTCCGGATCGATATAACGCAGGAAGTACCAGCTGCTGCCTGCCCACTGTGGCATCGTGTTTGTCTCACGGCGCCCTTTTCGTCCGTTTTCATCCGTTACATTCACCCATTCCGATATGTTCGCAAGTGGTGATTCGCCTGTACCTGAAGGCTTGATGTCCGTAGCTTTCGGTAAAATCAGCGGAAGATCTTCTTCCTTCACTGGAGACATCGTGCCGTCTTCCCAATGGATGATTGGAATCGGTTCACCCCAGTAACGCTGACGGCTGAATAACCAATCGCGAAGGCGGTATGTTATTTTCTTCGTTCCGATTTCTTTTTCTTCCAGCCATTTGATCATGGTCGTAATGGCTTCTTCTTTATTCAATCCATCAAGGAATTCCGAATTCACATGAAGTCCATCGCCTGTATATGCTTCACTTGTCACGTCTCCGCCAGCTACGACTTCCTTGATTGGCAAGTCGAACTTGACTGCAAATTCATAATCACGCTCATCATGGGCAGGAACGGCCATGATTGCTCCTGTTCCGTAGCTGATCAACACGTAATCGGCAATCCAGATCGGCATTTTTTCGCCGTTTACCGGGTTAATGGCATAAGCCCCCGTGAACACGCCTGATTTATCCTTTGCCAAGTCTGTTCTTTCCAAGTCGCTTTTATGTTTCACTTCATCTAAATAGGCCTCAACTGCCGCCCTTTGATCAGCTGACGTAATTTTATCGACAAACTGATGTTCAGGTGCCAATACGGCATATGTTGCACCGAATAACGTATCCGGACGGGTCGTGAACACCGTGAATGTTTCATCGAAGCCATCGATATTGAATGTAACCTCTGCTCCCTCGGAACGGCCAATCCAGTTACGCTGCATATCCTTGATGTTTTCCGGCCAATCCACATCATTCAGATCGTCGATTAAGCGGTCTGCATACGCCGTGATACGAAGCATCCACTGTTTCATCGGACGGCGCTCGACCGGATGGCCCCCACGCTCACTTTTCCCATCGATGACTTCTTCGTTAGCCAATACCGTGCCAAGTGCCGGACACCAGTTAACGGCCACTTCATCAATATATGCAAGGCCCTTTTCATATAATTTCAAGAAGATCCATTGCGTCCATTTGTAATAGTCGGGATCTGTCGTGTTTATTTCGCGATCCCAGTCATAAGAAAAACCAAGGGCTTTGATTTGGCGACGGAACGTGTTGATGTTGTGCTCCGTGAATTCAGCCGGATCATTTCCCGTATCGATCGCATATTGCTCTGCAGGAAGTCCAAAAGCGTCCCAGCCGATCGGGTGCAATACATTATACCCCTGCGCCCGTTTCATCCGTGCCAGGATATCGCTTGCCGTATAACCTTCCGGGTGCCCTACATGAAGACCGGCCCCTGAAGGATACGGGAACATATCCAGGGCGTAGAATTTGCGTTTGCCGCTTTCTTCACCCGTTTTGAATGTCTTATTGCCTTCCCAATACTTTTGCCATTTCGTTTCTATGCTTCTATGGTCAAAACTCATATGATTTCCTCCTAATTTCCGTATAAAAAAACAATAAAAAACCCCTCATCCCAAAATAGGGACGAGAGGATTATGTATATCTTCCCGCGGTACCACCCACATTGGCGATAGCTAAAATCCGCCCAGCTTAAAACATCCGTAACATGGATTGAAACGCCAGGCATTACTTTTCACCTTCACACCCGGGACTCCAAGGCGAGTTCACGACCATCCCAGGTTGACTTGCACCACCCGTCAACTCTCTTTACTGGTTTAAACCGCTACTATTCCTCATCATAGTCTTTATGAGAATATTGCATTTTATTTCATTCTAGTCAATTTCACCGATAATTGCAATAGCCGTACATAAACATTATCGACAGGTTTTTCATTATATATGCGAATTCAAGAAAAATTGTGCAAAAAAAGGGAGCTATTCATTCATAGCTCCCTTGCTTCCCTTTAATGTCGCAGTAAAATCATTTCATTCCTCAATTCATTCAACTGCTGCTGCATCCGAGTAAGCATATCCCGTTGTTGGGCATTAGCGCTGTTGTATAATCGTTCCATATCCGTCAATGCCTCTTCGATATACCTCTGCGAATTTTGAAATTGTTCATCATCATAATGCTCCTGCCGTGAGGCTTCGTTAAATTCATACTCTGCAAAATGGAGAGCTCCTTCACATTGCTCTAAAAAATGATCGACGGATTGTCTGGTTGCCATTACAAACCCTCTCCTTCGCGTCTCATTTGGATGATTCGGAATCATCTTCATTAGTTTGAGCAATTAACGAGTGGATTATCATTTTTTTTGAGCAATCATCCTTTATCCCAAAACTTTTCCCCTTGATGTGAAATGAACCGCTCGATCCATTCGGCAAAGCCCATATGGAGTTTCTCGCCTTCTTCAAAATCATCGATATGGCCTTTTACCATTAAATACTCCTTATCGCCTTTAGCGACGGCTTCCCCATCGATGACGATATTATCTTGATAAATGCAGGCCACTTTATAGCATCCCTCGTAGGAATTTTCATATGTGTAATTAATAATATCATCCAGACTGTATAAATCATTTTCCCCACCCGATTCCACATTATCGAACAGACGGCATCCATTGGTTATTTTTAAAAACTCCTTATAATCCTCGGGCAGAAGCAGTCCGGTTTTCTTTTCAAAGGAATGAATTTGTTCATCCGAAGCAGGTGAATTGAAGGTGCAAGTGGCTTTGTATATGAACCCATCTTCATTTACTTCGATCACCTGATTATTTTCGGCTAATTTCTTTTTCATTTGATTAATTGCTTCTTCAACTTGACCGGTCATGTCCATCAGCTCCCGATTGGATATAGTCATTCAAAGATATACTGGAAATAGCAGCAAAATGTTTAGCCTTCAAGTATACAGTATACGCTTATTTTTCAAAAAAAGACCTAGCTGCGAGAATGTTGTATAATATATGTTGCGCTTTATTTTATTTAGGAGGTTGCTGATTTGAATCAAGCAAACCCGTTTATATATGCAACGGATAACAAACGATATCATACATGGAATTACCACCTGAGGGAACATTTTGGACATAAGGTCTTTAAAGTTGCCCTGGATGGCGGTTTTGACTGTCCGAACCGTGATGGGACCGTCGCACATGGCGGCTGTACCTTCTGCAGTGCCTCAGGCTCTGGTGACTTTGCGGGCAACAGGGTTGAACCCCTCGACGTCCAGTTTAAGAAGATCAGCGAACGGATGCATCATAAATGGAAAGATGGAAAATATATGGCCTATTTCCAAGCGTTCACGAATACGCATGCACCCGTGGCAGAGCTTCGCGAGAAATATGAAAGTGTATTGACCCAGGAAGGTGTCGTCGGACTCTCGATCGCAACACGCCCGGATTGCCTTCCAGATGATGTAGTCGAGTATTTAGCGGAATTGAACGAACGCACCTACCTTTGGGTGGAGCTTGGTCTCCAGACGGTTCATGAAAAGACCGCAACGATGATCAACCGTGCCCATGACTTCGATTGCTACAAAGAAGGCGTCGATAAACTGCGCAAACATGGCATCCGCATATGCTCCCATATCATCAATGGCCTTCCTCAGGAAGATTACGGCATGATGATGGAAACAGCCCGTGAAGTTGCCAAACTCGATGTGCAGGGGATAAAAATCCATTTACTTCATCTATTAAAAGGAACACCGATGGTCAAACAATATGAAAAAGGCCTGCTCGAGTTTCTTGACCGTGACGATTATGTCAGCCTGGTATGTGACCAGCTCGAAATAATCCCTCCAGAAATGATCGTTCACCGCATTACGGGTGACGGTCCGATCGATTTGATGATCGGTCCAATGTGGAGCGTTAATAAATGGGATGTCTTGAATGCCATTGACGCCGAATTGAAACGCCGCAATAGCTGGCAGGGAAAAAATCATCACACGGAGGTACAATCATGAAGCTTGATCGAGTTTTGCCATTCGCCAGGATTCTGCTGGAAAAAGCGGTCCGCCCCGGGGATATAACCATAGATGGCACGATGGGCAACGGTTTTGATACGGCCTTTCTTGCAGGGCTTACAGGTGTAAACGGACATGTCTATAGTTTTGATATTCAGAAAGAAGCGATCCAAACCACAGCGGCGAAACTGAACGCGGAGAATTTACAAGAGCGCTGCACCCTCATTCACGATGGGCATGAACATATAAGCAAATACATCAGGAAAGAACATTCCGGAAAGATCACAGGTGCCATTTTCAACCTAGGCTACCTTCCTGGCGGAGACAAATCAATCATCACCCAAGCCGATACGACGATATCAGCCATTGAACAGCTGTTCGAACTGCTGGCGCCTGAAGGCATCATCATCCTCGTCATTTACCATGGTCATCCGGGGGGATCGGAAGAACGGGATGCATTGATGGATTATGTAGAGAACTTCCCTCAACAGAAAGCCCATATCCTGAAATACGGGTTCATCAACCAAGCAAACAATCCGCCATTCATTGTCGCGATTGAAAAGAGATGAAAGACTTTTGACACCGTTCAATACGAACGGTGTTTTTTCAACCCCAACACGCAGGCAGCAGAATTACCAATCATAACTTTTTGAATTTTTCGTCTATAATGATTATAATGATAGAAAATAGATAAGAGGGTGCAGAAGATGGAACATTTGCCTACTTCAATACTGACGGATATACTGACTGAAAAAATCAAAAGGGATTCAAGTGAGCAATACGGGAATTTTGTCAGCTCGCTTAACTCGTTGACAGAAAAACAAAAAACCATGGAGGACCTCAAACAATTCGATCATCATTTTGATAAGTTCCTGCCACAGCTCGATTTAATGATTTCCACCCAAAACCATGAAGCAATCATGAATATGAAAGCGACGCTTTTGGACCTATTCGCCAATGACTTGACCTTCAAATCCATTTATCTTCTATCGACCGCATTATCCAATAAAAAAGAACTTACACATTTAAACCAATTTATGTATCCGGTTACTTTCTGGGCACCGGTCATCAAATCGAACGAAATGCTTAAAAACGCAGGCTGAACCAAATAAAAACAAGCTGCCGAGATCTAACTTCGGCAGCTTTTTCATTTATCGTGACAGTATGTACTGATCAAACGACATACCCTAATATCTTTAAACGGTTTTCAACAAAACTCAGCGCATATTGAAATACATCATCACGCTCTGGTTCATTGAAGATTTCATGATAAAGCTTCGGCCATTCCTTATATTGCTTTTCACTGGCCAAGTTATAATTAAACCACTCACGAACCGCCTTCTTATTCACGATTCGGTCATCTCCGCCCTGCATGACCAAAAGCGGCACATCCTGAAATTCAGGAATCTCTTCAAAAGCATCCTTCATGGCCTGTGCAAGCTCCCGATACCAGCGAATCGAAACCTTTGTGATATATAATGTATCGTTTCTATCGGATTCACGAACTTCCGCACTCCTCGTCGCCATTTCAGGTGTCAATCCGGAATCTACCCTGAACATAGGCATCACGATGTTCAAACCATGCGAGATGGTTGTAAGGAACTTCCGCGGCTTCGTCACGAGGCCCAAGCATGGAGATGAAAGAATCACCCCTGCAATGTCCCATTCCTCTTCCTGAAGAAGGCGTATCGAAATCAAACCGCCCATGCTGTGTCCAAGTAAAAAGACCGGCAACGAATATTCGTAAGCCTCTTCTATCCAGCTTTTCACTTCGTCCAAATACTCATCAAAGGAATCGATATGTCCCCGATAGGCGCGAGTTGTCATACCCTGCCCAGGAAGGTCGCCCATGACGACATGGTATCCAGCTGAAAGCCACATTTGTGTTACCCACTTATAACGTCCGTGATGTTCCATTGCCCCATGAATGATGACAATGACGCCCTTTGCGTCTCCTTCTGTCTCCCATTTCCACATACGAAATCCCCCTTTCACTTTTCACTTGATGTATACGATCCATGATAGTCAAAATAATATATATAAATTATAACCATATTCGTGATTTTCGACAAAAAAGAAATCTAACAAGTTGTACATTGCTATTATAAATAGCCAAGTGTATTTGCATACGGTATATTAAAATAATACATAAAAACATTCACTTCGGAAAGGAAATGATTGAAAATGATTATTTATCCGTATAAAGGCAAAGAACCTGAAATCGCTGAAAGCGCTTATATTGCTGAAAATGCTGTCGTGACAGGTGACGTCAAAATCGGCGACGAAACATCCATTTGGTTCAATTCCGTCATTCGCGGTGATGTATCCCCAACCATCATTGGGAAAAAGGTCAGTATACAGGATAACAGCATCCTGCACCAAAGCCCAAATAATCCATTGATCATCGAGGATGAAGTAACCATTGGCCATCAGGTCATTTTACATAGCTGTAAAATCCGCAAAGGAGCTTTGATTGGCATGGGATCGATCGTACTAGATGAAGCCGAAATCGGCGAAGGGGCCTTCATCGGTGCCGGCAGTCTCGTTCCCCAAGGTAAAGTCATACCACCGAACATGTTGGCATTCGGACGTCCAGCTAAAGTCATTCGCGAAATCAACGAAGAAGATCGCCAGGATATGGAACGCATCGTACGTGAATACGCCGAAAAAGGCCAATACTATAAAACGGCCGAACGAATAAAATGAATTGACTGAAAGTTACGAGTATTGTACTGAAACTCACGAGTAAACTACTCTAACTCACGAGTAAACCGCTCTAACTCACGAGTAAACCGCTCTAATTCACGAGTAATTGCTACAAACTCACGAGTAAACCGCTCTAATTCACGAGTAAACCGCTCTAATTCAGTAAACGGCTCTAATTCACGAGTAAAGCTTCAAACTCACGAGTATACCGCTCAATTTCACGAGTAAAACGCTCTAACTCACGAGTAATTGCTACAAACTCACGAGTAAACTGCTCTAACTCACGAGTAAACCGCTCTAATTCACGAGTAAAACGCTCTAATTCAGTAAACCGCTCTAATTCACGAGTAATTGCTACAAACTCACGAGTAAACCGCTCTAACTCACGAGTAAATGGCTCTAATTCACGAGTAAAGCTTCAAACTCACGAGTAAACCGCTCTAATTCACGAGTAATTGCTACAAACTCACGAGTAAACCGCTCTAACTCACGAGTATACCGCTCTAATTCACGAGTAATTGCTACAAAATCACGAGTATACCGCTCTAATTCACGAGTAAATGGCTCTAATTCACGAGTATACCGCTCTAACTCAGTAAAACGCTCTAATTCACGAGTAAACGTTACAAACTCACGAGTAAACCGCTCTAACTCACTCGTAGTTGACCCAAACAAACTTGTAAACGCCCCTTACTCACGGCGTATTGCACGTAAGTTGAATTTCTTTGGGATTTCTTGAATTATTCCCGAGAAGGCAAAATCAATCCATAAAAAAGGTGCCCCGCTAATTGCGGGACACCTTTTTTATGGATTACGCTTGTGCTTTTAATGTTTCTGCTTTGTCCGTGCGTTCCCATGGAAGATCTACATCTGTACGGCCAAAGTGTCCGTAGGCAGCTGTTTGTTTGTAGATCGGGCGACGAAGGTCAAGCATTTTGATGATACCTGCTGGACGAAGGTCGAAGTTAGCGCGAACTAGGTCAACAAGGACTTCTTCGCTAACTGTACCAGTTCCGAACGTATCAATTGAGATAGATACTGGCTCTGCCACACCAATTGCGTATGCCAATTGAACTTCAGCTTTGTCGGCAAGGCCGGCTGCCACGATGTTTTTCGCAACGTAACGAGCAGCGTATGCAGCAGAACGGTCAACTTTAGTAGCATCCTTACCAGAGAATGCACCGCCGCCGTGACGAGCATATCCGCCGTAAGTATCAACGATGATTTTACGTCCAGTAAGACCAGCATCTCCTTGAGGTCCGCCAATTACGAAACGGCCAGTCGGGTTGATGAAGTACTTAGTATCGGCATCGATCAATTCAGCTGGAACGACTGCTTTGATTACATGTTCTTTTAGATCGGCTTGAATTTGTTCAAGCGTAATTTCTGCATCATGTTGTGTAGAGATAACGATCGTATCAACACGTACAGGAACGTTATTTTCATCATATTCCACAGTTACCTGTGTTTTACCATCAGGGCGTAAGTAAGCAAGAGTTTCATCTTTACGAACTTGTGCTAAGCGGAATGAAAGTTTATGTGCCAATGAAATCGGAAGCGGCATAAGCTCTTCTGTTTCATTACAAGCAAATCCGAACATAAGACCTTGGTCCCCTGCACCGATTGCATCGATTTCTTCCTCTGACATGTTTCCTTCACGAGCTTCCAATGCTTTATCGACACCAGCTGCGATATCGGCAGACTGCTCATCAATGGAACTTAACACGGCACAAGTTTCAGCATCGAAACCGTATTTCGCACGTGTATAGCCAATTCCTTTAATCGTATCACGAACGATACGCGGAATATCCACGTAAGCGGACGTTGTAATTTCACCAGCAACAAGTACAAGACCTGTAGTTACGCTAGTTTCACACGCAACACGTGCATTTGCATCCTTAGCTAGGATAGCATCTAAAATGGAATCTGAAATCTGGTCACAAATTTTGTCCGGATGGCCCTCTGTAACAGATTCAGAAGTAAATAGACGTTTCTTTGACATCATATTTCCTCCTTGGAAGTTAGTATGTTGCAGGCAAAAGCCTGATTTTTACGGAACTCGTTTCCCTCATTAGTTTCAACTATAGACACAGAATTACTTACTAAAAAACACAAAAACCTTCCCTGGCAAATGAGGAAAGGTTTAACATTCTGTCTTCTATCCTTTCACTCTTATCGTTCAAGGGTTTTTACCTTGCTCAGGTTAGCACCATCACCACTATTCCTTGAAGACCTTCGCTTTATTTTCGGCGAGCGATCTTGGAGTCAAGTTCAATATGGCAGGTTGCTGGGTTTCAAAGGGCCTGTCCCTCCACCAACTCGGGATAAGAGAATCCGTACAATTTAAGATATTATCGTATCTGGCTGGAACTTGTCAATGCTTTTCTAAAAAGAACATTTCCACCCAGAATGGCGTTCATTTGAAAAAACATGTTGATACAACGTCCTAGAAGGGTTTACAATGCAAAATACGAATAGAAATGTTGTAAATTGCCATTAATAATAATGTAAAGAGCATCCGAAAAGAAACGACATCCTGACTTTCCCTTTAGACATATATTGCTTACTTACTTCCTATTAAAATAAAATTTTCTTCATGAAAGTTTATGCGATTATCCTGAATCGGTTCCTGCCGGATTAAAATGATTAACGCAACCAACTGAAAATAATCACAAATTAAAAGAAATAGTATAGACTAATTAGATGAATGTGTTATACTAATTGTAATCTAAAAACTTAAACAAAGGAAGGTATCTCATATATGAATTCTGTAGACGTTTCTAATGAGTTACACCAATTATTAACAGGAAACAATGTGCAAACTCAACTTTCAGTTCCTCAATTGGTCGAAAAAGTATTAAGCAGAAATGAAGGCGTTCTAACATCAACCGGTGCGGTAAAAGCTGAAACTGGCAAATATACAGGTCGTTCACCTAAAGATAAATATATCGTTGAAGAAGCATCCGTTAAAGATAAAGTCGATTGGGGTTCAGTGAACCAGCCTATTTCTGAAGATGTGTTCAATAAACTATATAATAAAGTAGTTGACTACCTAAAAGCAAAAGAAGAGATTTTTGTTTTTAAAGGTTTCGCTGGTGCAGACGAATCATCACGTCTTCCTATCCGTGTTGTTAATGAATATGCTTGGCATAACCTTTTCGCCCATACGTTGTTCATCCGTCCAAACGAAGAGGAACTGAGAGGTCACGAAGCTGAATTCACAATCCTTTCTGCACCTAACTTCAAAGCAGACCCGGAAGTTGATGGAACTGCATCCGAAACTTTCATCATCGTTTCATTTGAACGCCGTACCATCCTGATCGGCGGAACGGAATATGCAGGAGAAATGAAAAAATCGATCTTCTCGATCATGAACTACTTACTTCCAGAGGCTGGAATCCTTCCAATGCATTGCTCTGCTAACGTAGGACGTGAAGGGGACGTCGCTTTATTCTTCGGACTGTCCGGTACAGGCAAAACGACTTTGTCTGCAGACACTAGCCGTAAACTGATTGGCGATGACGAGCACGGCTGGTCTTCTAACGGCGTATTCAATATCGAAGGCGGCTGCTATGCTAAAACGATCAACCTTTCACGTGAAAAAGAACCACAAATTTTCGATGCGATCCGTTTCGGTGCCGTACTGGAAAATGTTGTTGTTGATCCGGATACACGTGAAGCGAACTATGATGACAGTTCATTGACTGAAAACACTCGTGCTGCTTACCAAATGCAAGCGATCGATAACATCGTGAACCCAAGTATTGCAGGACACCCAAATACAATCATTTTCTTGACAGCTGATGCTTCAGGCGTTCTGCCTCCAATCAGCAAGCTTTCCAAAGAACAGGCAATGTTCCACTTCCTAAGCGGATACACTAGTAAATTGGCTGGTACTGAAAGAGGCGTAACTTCACCGGAAGCTACATTCTCCACTTGCTTCGGTTCACCATTCTTACCGCTTCCAGCTACACGCTATGCTGAGATGCTTGGTGATAAAATTGACGAGCACAATGCAAAGGTATACCTTGTCAACACTGGATGGACTGGCGGTGCATACGGAACTGGAAGCCGTATGAAACTTGCTTACACTCGTGCAATGGTACAAGCTGCACTTGAAGGTGAATTAGCGAACATCGAAACGATCAAAGATGATATCTTCGGTTTGGATATCCCGCTTCATGTTCCTGGTGTTCCTGATGAAGTGCTTCAACCAATCAAGACTTGGGCAGATCCTGCCGCTTATAAAGAAGCAGCAACAGACCTTGCCGCTCAATTCCGTGCAAACTTCAAGAAATTCAAAAGCGTTCCAAGTGAAATCGAGGAACTTGGCGGACCGACAGCTTAATAAATTTTACACAAAAGGACCAAGCTCTTGCTTGGTCCTTTCTGTTTGTCGACAAGAAATGTCTCTTCCCGAACATTGATTTTAAAACAAGAGTATGTTTTTCTTCATGGTTTTAAGCCAAATAGGGCGAAAAATGGCGTCTACGGTCGAATATAGTGCTGGGCAGGGCGTAAAATGGCATCCGCGGTCGATTAATGCCGTATATGGCTAAAAGGCGGCGTCTGCGGTCGATTAATGCCGTATATGGCGAAAGACACGGCGTCTGCGGTCGATTAATGCCGTATATGGCGAAAGACGGCGTCTGCGGTCGAATAACGGGCTTGCCGAGACCCCGCCAGATGCCCGCGGCGAAAGGCTTGGCAGACGGACAGTCTCGGCGGAAAGGAAGCTGAATTCTGAAACCAACTGGCACGTTTCTACAGTCTGAAAGGACCAAGCTCTTGCATGGTCCTTTTCTTCATTGGAAAAAGGGCACTGTCATAGTCAGCGCCCCCTTTATCCTTATTCCATTAACGATGTTTGTCCAAGTTTTTAGATGATCGCTTTATTCCTGGCTTTTTTCATGGACATCGTTTTGTATTGATATATATTGCCCAGGTTGGCCACCGGGACATCTGTTTTAGTTGCATCAATGCAATTGCGTGTATCCAATATCAATTTATTGCTCATGAGATTCGATAGCTTATCATAATCCATCTGTTTAAATTCATCATGGTCAGTCAGGACAAGTATCAAGTCGGCATCATTTACAGCGTCTTCCACAGATACGACTGGCATCTTTCCGGATTGGACATGAGGGTCATGCAAGGCTACATCCATGTTGTCCATCCCCATCAAGATATTGACGACATCAATGGCGGGACTTTCACGAATATCATCTACATTTCCCTTGTACGCAAGACCGAAAACAGCTACTTTTGGCTTCCGGATCCCCTCTAGCATCATCCTTACGGAATTAACGATGTAATAAGGCATCGATACGTTCGTATCACGGGCCAATTTAATGATTCTCGCATACTCTGGTGCCTTTGCAACGACGAAATACGGATCGACCGCTAAACAATGGCCGCCAACTCCAGGTCCTGGTTGGTGTATATTGACACGAGGGTGTTTGTTTGCCATCGATATGACATCCAAAACATTGATGTCCAGCTCGAAACAGATTTTCGTCAGCTCATTCGCAAGGGCGATATTGACATCCCTAAAGGTGTTTTCCATCAGTTTGGACATTTCAGCCGTTTTCGCATCCGTCTGAATGATCTCCCCTTGAACGAAGGTTTTATAAACAAGACTTCCTTTATATGAGCATGTTTCCGTGATGCCCCCGACGATACGGTTATTATGAACCAACTCTTCAAGAATCCTTCCAGGTAAAACACGTTCCGGGCAATGAACGAGGAAAATGTCTTTTCCGATGGTAAGGCCCGTCCTCTCGATCATCGGTTTAATATGATCATCCATGCTTCTTGGCGCAATCGTCGATTCGATAATGATGACATTCCCTTTTTTGATAAAAGGAAGAATGTTGGAGGTTGCATCCATGACATGAGTTAAATCACAAGATTGGTGTATGTCCTTTTTATTTGGTGTAGGCACCGCGATAATGAAAACATCCGCATGTTCCGGACTTAACGCAGCTCGGAACTTATTGGAAATAAGCACTTCTTGCAATACCTCTTCCAAACCTGGTTCTTCAATATGGAGCCTGCCGCTATTCAAATTGGAAATAATCTCAGGATGGATATCCACGCCGACAACATCGACACCGTGTTTCGCAAACATTAAAGAAGTCGGAAGTCCTATATAACCAAGTCCGATTGTACAAAGTTTCATATAAACCACTCCTATCTATTTTTCTGCTACACTCACATTTGTTAGGCTGTTTGATAGATTTCGATAAAGATTTCCTTCTCTTGTTTCCAATTGTATTTTTGTCGTGCCTTCAGGCAGTTATTGCTCATTTCCGCCCTTTTTTCTGGATGTTTCAATAAGTAATTGACGCCTTCGGCAATTGATTTTGGATCATGTGAATCGACACACACACCGATTTTTTCCGTATCGACAACCTTTTGAATTTCAGGAAAGCTGCAGGCAACCACAGGCACACCGCTCATCATGTATTCAAACAATTTATTTGAAGATGCGGAGTAGTGATTAAAGCAGACATTATTCAATATCTGAAAACCTAAATACGCATTTTTTGTATAATGGAGCAGCTCGTCGACCGGAACCTTCGGCAGAAACTTCACACGATGCTCCAGATTCATGTCGCTTACTTTTTTCATTAATTCGTCCTTGATCCTTCCATCCCCGATAAAAACTACCGTCCCGCCTTCGATCATCGGTACAGCATCAACCAATTGCTCTAGCCCTCTTCCCATTTGCACGCCGCCTTGGTATAACAATATCGGTTCATTCTCTGGCAAATCGAGCAGCTCATGCAAATTCACTGCCGTACTTTCCTCAGGATTGGTTGGAATCGGGTAGTTATGGACCACCTTGGGATACAGACCATATAAGTCTTCGTTATACTTAGCTCTCGTATGGTTTTCGGCAATCATTTCATCGACGAACATTAATAGGAATTTCTCCATCATCCCGTAAATTCGGCTATTATATCCCGTTCTGCTCGTTTGTACCTCATGCGAGTCATAAATCAGCTTTTTTCTTCTCAACCATTTACTGCTGATCGCTCCCTGCATGAGCGTATTCAAGTCATTCGAATGATAAAAATCATATTTCCTTTTCCGGCCATGATAGATCATTTGACCAAAAATATAGCTCCTTGTTAATAGGGTCGGCAGCTTCGTTTTAGTGATGATCATGGTGCCCATCGCAAGGAGTGCAAGGGAACCGAACAGTATTCCCGATCCCAGCCAGCCGTTGATCAAGTTCAAGTTCCACAACGTATTCCAGACCAATAAGGCCAATAGAACGATTTCAAATTTCTTTTTCTTCAATTTGCCTACGATCCTGAGAATCCTATGAAGAGCCTCCCAGCGGTTATTCACCCTAGTGACGGAGAAACCATTTTGGTGTTTCTCCTTTTTGGGCAAATCCTTGATCTTCCAGTTATGAATGGCAATTAAATCGACTTCATACCCCGCTTCAGTAAGTGCTGTGCACTCTCTTAGGACCCTTGCATCGTTTGTAAAGTGATTCCACACAAACATACATACTTTCTTCGCCATGTTGTCCTCCACTTCCGGATTTTTCAGCCTGACGCCTCCATCACATTGATGAGACCTTTAATATTTTTAGACCATTGAAAATGTTGTTTAGCATACCGATGACCGTTTTCCCCCAGTTCTTCACGAAGAGCTGGATCTGAGGCCATGGTCAAGATATGCTGACAGATTTCATCAACATTCCTGCTCTCTGCCACCAACCCGCATTTCGCCTCTTTGAGCATCTTCTTGGCCCTGCCGTCCACATCACCGACAATCGGTTTTCCGACACACATATAATCGATGATTTTACCAGGCAAAACCTTATTGAAGACTTCTTTTTCAACCAAGCTCACATAGGCAATATGGGACGTTGAAACTTCATGAAGGGTCACTCTTCGATTCATCGCATTAATCATCTTAATATTAGTCAGCCCTCTAGAGCTTATCTCCTTCTCTACTTCGGATATCCGGTATCCATATCCAATCATCGAGAACTCGATTCGTTTATGTTCCCTTAGCTTTTCAGCCACGGCTATCAGTTTTTTCAAGTCCTGAGCCAGTCCGATATTCCCCGCATAAACGACTTTGATTACTTTTTCCGATACGGGTGTAAGCAAATTCTTTAACGTCAGCTCATCCGCAGTAAGCGAATTAGGGATGAATTGGATGGCCTCTTCCTTGACTCCCTTTGCAACGATATAATCCCTGAAACCAGGACTATTGATGATAATAAAATCCGAATGCCGATATAGCTTCCTTTCCAGGAAGAAAGCGATTTTCAAAACCCACTTATTAGTGAATACCCCAACTCCTATCAACGATTCCGGCCATAAATCCCTGACATCGGTAATGAGTTTCGCCTTCATCTTCTTCTTGGCGATCAACGCCGCAAATGTCGGGAAGATCGGCGGGGTCGTGGCAAACACATAATCATATTTTTTTTCGAGACGGATAATTGTATAAATGAAAAGCCACATCGCTTCAAGATAATGAAGCAACCGCTTCCCCATATTGCTTGTATACCTCTTCACTTTGTCCGGTTTAATCCTGATGACATCTTCTTCAATGCTTTCTTCATCCCAAAACTTTGTATCTTGATATAAACTTTGATTAGGATAACTCGGCTTCAATGTGATGACAGTTACCTCAAATCCGTTTCTTTTCAAATGGAGATATATATTTTTCATTCTATTTCCCGCACTTCCGATTTCCGGATAAAAGTTTTGTACGATCATCAGGACGCTTTTCATATTCGCCTATCACCTCTATTCTGCTTAGCTATGCTTCCTGCTTTATATTGTAAATGCCAGATATTAACTGAAGGTTAAAGAAATATAAAGTCCTTATTAATATTGTAAAAATTCTGTTAATTATTGTTTCATTTTTATATTTCCCATGAACTTCCCGTTATAATGGGGGAGACATTCAGAAGAGGAGGAAATGAGCATGCCTAAACAACGTATAAAGGTCATGACCGTATTTGGTACAAGACCAGAGGCTATCAAAATGGCACCAGTCGTTTTGGAACTGAAAAAGCATCAAGAAGAAATAGAAACCATCGTGGTGGTCACCGCCCAGCATAGGGAAATGCTCGACCAAGTCTTGCAATGTTTTCAAATAAAGCCAGATCACGATTTGGATATGATGAAGGATAGACAAACATTAGAAGAGATTACAACTCGAGGGCTTGAAAAATTGAGTTCGCTCATGAAAGATATAAAACCGGATATCGTCCTCGTTCATGGGGATACAACGACAACTTTCATCGCAAGCTTGGCCGCCTTCTATAATAAGATACAGATTGGTCACGTTGAAGCTGGTCTCCGTACTTGGAATAAGCAATCACCGTTCCCTGAAGAAATGAATCGACAGTTGACCGGAGTCTTGGCTGACTTGCACTTTGCGCCTACCAAGAAGGCTGCTGAAAATCTCCTAGCGGAAAACAAAAACAATGATTATATCCATATTACCGGCAACACTGTCATCGATGCCTTGAAAACAACGATACAAAAAGACTACATTCATCCGATTCTCTCCGGGTTGAATGGTGATAAAATGCTATTAATGACCGTACACCGCCGTGAAAATATCGGAAAACCAATGGAAGGAATATTCCGTTCCGTGAAACGGCTTCTTGATGAACACGGGGATATCCAAGTTGTTTTCCCCATTCATAAAAACCCAGTCGTTCGCGAAATCGCTCATGAGGTTTTCAACGATAATGATAGGCTGCATATAATAGAACCTTTAGAGGTGATTGATTTCCATAATTTTGCGGCGCGATCACATCTTATCCTGACAGATTCCGGAGGTGTGCAGGAAGAAGCCCCATCACTAGGCGTTCCCGTTCTCGTGCTGCGCGATACGACAGAACGTCCGGAAGGAATCGACGCTGGCACTCTCTTATTGGCAGGGATTGAAGAAGAACGAATTTATCAATTGACCAATAACCTGCTTACAAGCGAAGAGGCCTATAGAAAAATGGCGACAGCTTCCAACCCATATGGAGATGGATTCGCTTCACAGCGGATTGTCGAAATCCTGTTAAAGCATTGCGGAATGAAATCCCCCCTTCCTTTATGAAAAAGCACAAGAGAATAATGAGAAAAGCCTGTCACGTTAGCGGCAGGCTTTTTCTATTCAGCCAGATTAAAACAATGAGTACAAAACTAATCCTAATTTGAATTTGAAAATGTTAGATACCTATGTGATAGTTTGGGTAGATCAATAACTTTAAATTACTGGGAGGTGTTTAGATGTTCGGGGAAGATCCCAAGTGTGGTAAATGTGGTAAAGAAATTAAGGGGGATGAAGTCGTTCTTGTGAAAATGCGTTATCCGAAGCGTAAAGGGATGACTGAAATAAAGGCATATTTAAAAAATGAAGGAAGCTTCATCTGCGAAGTTTGTTTTGATAAGGAGGATAAAATCTCCCTGCCGAATTGATAGTCATGACACGAAACAGGAGGATTAGTATGAAAAATCAGGTAAGGTCAAGGATCAATTTGGTGTTCACTCAGACTTGAATTTCACAAAATGAATGTAAAAATGGCCACAAATACGCTTAGTATCTCCGGCCATTTTTAATAGGAATCATTCGCGGAAACCATCCATCATAACACATGAAAATAATTAAGGACATTTTTTCCAATCAATAAAATCGTGACGCAAATGAATAATATCCGAACATAGGAAGCACCTTTCTTAATTGCGAAGTTCGTTCCTACCAATGCTCCTGCGACCATTGCCAGACCCATCGGAATTCCATAGGCAAAATTGACGGTCCCCATAGATAAGAAAATGATAAGTGCGGCAATATTGCTCCCGAAATTCAATATTCTTGCATTCCCGGCAGCCTGGACAAAATCAAACCCGATAATCAAAAATGAAAATAATAAAAAGGAACCTGTGCCTGGTCCAAGAAAACCATCATAAAAGCCAATCGCAAATATTATGACTATCAAAAGAATCATTTTCTTCCTTTTCAGCCCTTTATACTTTGCATCTTTACCCCAATCCTTTTTTACCAACGTATAAATCGCGACAATGACCAGCAAAATCAAAATGAGGGGCTTCAGTATCTCTGCGGAAACGAAATGTACAACGTATGCTCCTAACGCCGCTCCAATCACAGTAATCGGAAACAGCTTGATGACGAATTTGAAATCCACTTTTCCAGCCCGAATGAATGAAATCGTACTCGTTAAAGATCCCATTGTACCCGCCAGCTTGTTAGTGGCAAGTGCCGCTGAAGGCGAAATCCCCGTGAACAATAAAGCCGGAATGGAAATTAATCCGCCCCCGCCCACAACGGAATCGATGAATGCGGCAATAAAACCCGCAAGTATTAAAAATAGCAAAGTATAGAGATTGATATCCTCCATGTATACCCCTTCTTTCAAAAGCACTATCTATAATGCCTTACTCATTTTTCATCCAGATAATCGTATAACCTTTCCTCTGAAATGACCGTGAATCCATGCCGCCTAAGCAAAGCCGCGGTCACCCCATTCCCGACCTTCTTCTCCCCCTTGAATTCCCCATTATAAATCGTGGCACTTCCACAGGATGGACTATTTTCTTTCAAAACGACTAGCGTCGCCCCTACCTCCTGGGCTTTCAATAATGTAAGATTCGCTCCCTTTATGTACAGATCCGTTACATCCCTGCCCGACTTTTCGATGATCTTCGCTTTTCCATCAAGGACATCCCCACCTTCACCGCCAACTATCTCCGCAGGATCCCTCGGTGTCGAAAAACCGCCAAGCAACTCTGGACAAACCGCTATCGCCTTTTTCTCCTTCACTAATTCCATAATTCCATCATCCAAGCTGTGTGTACCATTGTATCTTACATCAAGGCCCGCTAAACAAGAACTCACTAAAATCATCAAATCACCCAACCTCATGCGCTTTACACCATTTTACCATTCTTTTAATGACAATCATTTCGAAGATTGAATCCACAAGGGATTTCGCGCTGATAAGATGTCGGTTGGAATATTGGCGTGTAAGTCGAATTATGGGAGTTTACGGCCGATTTCGTTGGGCACATGTCGGATTATTGGAGCGTTGGTGCTATTATTGGCGCACAGGTCGAATTATGCAACACAATCAAAAAAAGCGCTTGCTGCGAGACGATTCCCGGCAAGCGCTTGTCTATTTAGTTAGTTGAGTTCAGTGATAGTAGTTGGTACGTAATGATGGTCTTTTCACTTGTCCATTCAATTTTTTGGATAACGGCTGTTCCGCTTGAGTCAGATTGAATCGTCTTGCGGACATCGATTGGAATATCGATAGGGTATAACCTGTAACCATCTTTCGACAGCCGAAAAATGTTTTCTTCTTCACGGGTTTCGTTCCCTTTTGTAACGATCATGGTATTTAGCTCCATAGGCATGCCCATGTGTATCTCCTCCTCTTGCCAATATATACTTCATTCTATCATTTTTCGGTTTTACTTTTCATCCAAGATGTTAAATCTTCGACTACTTTTCTGTTCACGGCGGGTGGGAAGTAATGCGTGAATTGAGGAAAATACCAGCTTTCGACCTCTTTGTCGTGCATTTTCAACCTTTTTTCCAAACGGTACGCGTGTTCAATGGCGACATTGTCATCTTTTTCACCATGAATGATCAGAACGGGTACATTCAAATCCTCAATTGCAAACAATGGCGTACGGTATTCATACTGCTCGGGGCATTTTTTAGGTGTTCCGCCAATGACCCGCTTCATCATCCGACGCATATCGACACGTTCGACATATGTTAAAAACATATCCGACACACCTCCCCATGTGACGATCGACGCTGCATTCCTGCAGTATATCCCAGTCCAAAGCGCCATGATGCCGCCACGGGAAAATCCGAGGATATGAATGTGATCCTTGTTCACCCGGGGGTGCTGTTCAAGAAGATTGAATCCTGATATCGCATCGAATCTATCTTCGCCTCCAAAATCCTCATCTCCCTCCCCTCCTTGATTACCACGGTAAAAAGGAGCAAAAACGATGAAGCCTTCTACAGCATACTGCACGATCCTTGCAGGCCTCACCTTGCCGACATTTTTTATCCCGCCGCGTAAATATAAGAAAGCGTCATGTATTTCGCCATCAACCGGTTCAGCTAGAAGCCCCTTTACCTTCAGGCCTTGTGATATGTATGTGACTGAATAAAGATGGATTCGTGGATGCGGTGATGGAAACCGCCGTTTTGAAATAATCGTTCCGTTCTCCAATTTCCACTCTCCTTTCTCTTTATTCTTATTGTAAAACATCCGCTTGTTTTTATCCCCTGAGAGGCATTCACATTTTTTTCTTCTGTTCATACGATAATGTAGGCAAAATACCTATATATCAAGGAGGAAGGACTTTTGAAAAAATGGTGTAAAGCAGGTGTCGTGTTTTTACTTCTGTGCATGCTGGTGATCCCGCTTGGAGCATGCGGCAACAAGGAAAAGGAAACAACGAAGGTCAGGGTTGCCGAAGTGACCCACTCCCTTTTCTATACACCGCAATATGTAGCGATTGAAAAGGGATTTTTTAAAGATGAGGGTCTAAGCATTGATTTGAAAACGACGGCAGGCGGAGACAAGACGATGACCGCGCTTCTGTCCAATGGTGCGGATATTGCTCTCGTCGGCTCTGAAACATCGATTTACGTTCAGGCACAAGATTCGAAAGACCCTGTCATCAACTTCGCTCAATTAACACAGACGGATGGAACGTTTCTTGTTTCACGTGAAAAAATTGACAACTTCAATTGGGATATGCTGAAAAACTCTACATTCCTAGGCCAGCGAAAAGGCGGAATGCCACAAATGGCCGGCGAGTTCGTATTGAAAAAACATAACATAGACCCGAAAAAAGATTTGAACCTCATCCAGAATATTGATTTTGCGAATGTCGCAACTGCCTTCGCTTCCGGAACCGGCGATTTCGTTCAACTGTTCGAACCAACGGCCAGTGTTTTTGAAAAAGAAGGAAAAGGCTATATCGTCGCTTCTTTCGGCACTGAGTCCGGGCATCTTCCCTATACAGTTTATATGGCTAAGGAAAGCTATTTGAAAGAAGACAAAGAGACTGTCGAAAAATTCACGAGGGCATTGAAGAAAGCACAGGATTGGGTTCAGGAAAATGATGCTGCCGAAATTGCCGAAGTTATTCAGCCGTATTTTGAAGATACCAATATCGAGACGATGGAAACAGTTATCAACCGCTACAAAGAACAAGGATCCTTTGCCACAGACCCCATTCTTGATGAAGAAGAATGGAACAATCTGCAAAACATCATGGATGAAGCAGGCGAGCTGCCTTCACGTATAAGCCATGATGAGCTGGTCAATACCGATTTTGCTGAAGAAGTCACAAAATAGCATAGCTAAAGGTAAGGAGGATGTCCGATGAGCTTTTTAAAAATCCAAGACATTCACCATACTTATTTTTCAAATCAGACGGCAGCGACCGCACTAGCGGACATTTCCCTCGACATTGAAAAAGGTGAATTCGTCTCTTTTCTAGGTCCGAGCGGCTGCGGAAAAACCACCCTGCTTTCCATCATCGCCGGGCTATTTCCGCCCACTGCAGGAAAGATCCTGCTCGAAAACAAACCGCTGAAAGCCAACAGTGACCTTTCAATCGGCTATATGCTGCAGCAGGATTATCTATTTCCATGGAAGACGATAGAAGAAAATATATTATTAGGATTGAAACTGATTAAAAAAGATGAAGGCCTTGAAAGAATAAAAACGCTGAAACTTTTAAGTGACGTTGGATTGGGAGGCACTGGAAAATCATATCCGCGCGAACTCTCGGGAGGAATGAGGCAAAGGGCCGCACTGGCACGGACACTGGCGGTCGACCCAAAAATCCTTTTGCTTGATGAACCATTTTCGGCTCTTGATTACCAAACGAAGCTGAAGCTGGAAGACCTTGTTTTTGAAACCCTGAAATCCTTCGGAAAGACAGCCGTGCTCGTCACCCATGATATCGGTGAAGCCATTGCAATGAGCGACCGCATCTATCTGTTTTCCGCGAACCCGGGAAGCGTGCACAAAATCTTCAAGGTGCCCGATGAACTGTGTGAACTCACGCCTTTCCATGCACGAAACCATCCACAGTATCCGATGCTATTCCAAACAATCTGGAAGGAGCTTGAGAGCCTTGAATATTGAACAGCTTCATAACCAATATAAAACCTCATTAAAAAAAGAAAACAGGCTCATCCGCTTTTATCAGATCCTGATTTTCATCGTTTTTTTCAGCAGTTGGGAAATTTTATCCCGAACGGAAGTGATAGATCCGCTCATCTTCAGCTCCCCAACTAAAGTATGGCATCTTTTCATACAGAAACTAGGTGATGGAACACTGCTATCCCATTCCGGAGTGACGCTATTCGAGACCGTTCTCGGCTTTATCATAGGGACACTGCTTGGAACGATCCTGGCATCCCTGCTTTGGTGGTCGCCAAGATTATCCAAAACACTTGACCCCTATCTCGTCATTTTAAATGCCATGCCGAAAGTGGCACTCGGCCCCATCATCATTGTAGCATTCGGCCCTGGCTTTCCATCCATCATCTCGATGGGGGCGATCATCTCCATCATCATCACCACCATCGTCGTCTACACCGCATTTCGCGAAGTCGACCCGAACTACCTGAAGGTACTCCAAACTTTTGGCGCCACAAGAACACAAGCTTTTCGGGAAGCCATATTACCCGCCTCCTTCCCAACGATCATCTCGACATTGAAAGTGAATGTCGGCCTCTCCTGGGTCGGCGTCATCGTAGGGGAATTCCTTGTTTCGGCCAAAGGACTCGGCTACCTCATCATTTATGGCTTTCAAGTCTTCAACTTTACCCTTGTGATGCTTGCCTTGATGATCATTGCCGTCTTTGCCACAATCATGTATCAACTAGTAGAACTGCTCGAGCGAAAATTAATCAAAGACTAACCAAACTGCCGATAACCCTCGGCAGTTTTTCATTCATGCTGAGATAAAACATGAATTTAGTTGAGTTTCAGCGATTTACTCGTGAGTTTCGGTCATTTACTCGTAAATTTCGACCGTTTACTCGTGAGTTTCAGCGATTTACTCGTGAATTCCAGCGATTTACTCGTGAATTCCGGCGATTTACTCGTGAGTTTCGAACATTTACTCGTGAGTTCCGGCAGATTTACTCGTTTCTCAGCAAAATGGCGTCATCCAGTCTTGATAAGCTCAACGGTACAATTTCGTCTTTCATGATGAAGCTAAACTCCTCACCGAGTACATCCGGCAATGCTTCCAAAAAGATCGGGCCCTCCGTTTCCAGGTAATTCTGTTTCTTCTCTACTTCACGCAATACAGCGTAGTATATTGATTTAACGAATGGCTTCACTGGATCATGTACTTTATATTGTCCTAAAAATTGCAGCTGGCCCACCAAGCCTCCTGTTTCTTCATACACTTCCCTTATGGCCGTTTCTTCAATCGATTCCCCTGCTTCCCGCTTTCCTCCGGGGAACTCCAATCCCCGCTCTTTGTGTTTGGTCAATACCCACCTGCCCTTATATCTGCTTAGCACAAAAACATGCCAAGACTCTCCAAAGACAGGATCCTCGGAGTATTCCACCTTATATCCGTTCTTATCAAGAAAACGTTTCATTTTTCCCCTTCTCTCCATATAAGAAATAATGCTATGTCCCTTCTATCATTATATGGGTAAAAAAAACCACTATCCAGCCAGAATCTGCATCACATCAAAAAAACGATGGACCCTCAATATTCGAGGCCATCGTCTGTTGGTTTTGCCTGTAAAATCCCCATGCTTTCTATATGCCGTCTTCCTTCATCAGTACCTAGAGCATAAATCATTTCGTAAATTTTTTGGAGTGTGATATCCTGTTTATCATTTTCACGGTCAAAATGGTATTGAAGGTATGGGACATGTGCCCGGTAAAAATTTTCTTCGCCTATTGAATAATTATAATCAAATAATTCACGTAACTTGATGATTTCATTATCGGTCGCCTCGATCTCGAAATTCCATGGAGAACTTTCCCTGTCTTGTGTTATCTGCCCATTTGGAAGCCAAATGTAATATTTTTTCCTGTTTTCAGACACATCCATCCACCCTTTCCATATATCCTACGCTTATTTTTCACGTATTTCCCGACTTCATACGATGGAAAATTTTGTTTACAGAAGAACAAAGATGTTAAATAATAGATTAAAGTATCTTTCAAAGGGTAAAACATATAATAAGCCCAAGCATCCCTTAAGATTTTTATATGCACCCAGAGGTTTTTTTGATAACCTACATATAAAGAGATAACGGATTTCTAATAAATGTGAGGTGAGAGTTTTGAAGTTAATTGAAGAATTATACAATATGTACCGTGATAAGATGACTGGTGATGAAGAAGATATTGATATGCTTACTTTTGCGGTTCTGGAACAACTTGACCGCAAGGAAATTTTCGAATTGCTTCAAGAGATGGATGATCAAGAACTGACCAATTTAATGGGCCTTTACATTATTGAAACGTTAAAAGGGAAGTTCGCTCAAAATAGTTTGAACGACACGAAACCTACACATTTTCCGCCAAGGAATATTCATTAATACATACCTTGTCAGGTGTCCCTCTTTTGATGGATGCCTTTTTTATTGTTTTAACCAGAAAAAAAGCCCTACCGAAGTAGAGCATTTCCTATATCTTAATGTCCTAAATACGCTCGCAGCATCCAAGCATGTTTGTTTAAGCTTTTCTTCATGCCTGTCAGCATATCAGCCGTAACCGGATCTTCTTCTTCGGCAACTGCGATGATTTCCAGGAACTCTTCGGAAAGCTTCTCAAAATCACTGATGACGCTTTGAACCATATCTTCTGTATTTTCATTACCTGTCGCTTCTTCGATCGTCGTTAATTGCATGTACTCTTTAAGGGTGGCAACCGGTTTTTCACCAATGGCCAATAACCTTTCAGCCAATTCATCATAGTTGGATGTCACTTCTTTATATAACTCTTCCAATTTTTGGTGAAGTTCAAAGAAGTGCGGTCCATTCACGAACCAGTGGTAATTATGAATTTTCGTATAAAGAACACTGAAGTTTGCAATTTCCTTATTCACTAAAGTTCCTAATTTTTTCTGAGCCATAAATATCTACCTCCGTAAGTTGGTTATACCTTTATAATTCCCTCTATTCCAAAATTGAAACATTTTCTGACTCGGTTCTTATGCTAAAATGAATCTAAATTGTGAACGATAGGAGCTGTGATGTATGATTACGGTTTTAGTCATATCCATTATTGTGATTCTGATTGTATTGGCCTTATCGGTCCTAACAATCGGAAAGGGTTACAGCTACAAGCATACAGTCGATCCCATCGATTCTTTGCCTGAGGATGAGGGAAAAAAAGAAGAACCCGAAAAATGAAAAAAGTTCCTGTCACAAATATGACAGGAACTTTTTTATTAACCGAAAACTTTATGAAGATCTTCTTTATCTTGTGCAAGCCAGAAATTCATTAATTTCTTAGCCCCTTCAAGATCATGCAATTTTGCTTGGCCGCATTGTTTTTCGTTTGCAGCTGGAATTTCGGTAATTGTAACAGCATCCTTGAATGTATCTTCAAGAACATCGATGATTTCCGTCACTGTCGGCTCACCGCTGACAACAAGGTAATATCCTGTTTGACATCCCATTGGCGAAATATCGATTATATCAAAATGATCGTAGCGCTCGGAATGCTTACGGATATTGAATGCAAGCAAGTGTTCCAGGGTATGGATCGTATCCGGCTTCATCGCTTGTTTATTGGGCTGGCAAAAACGGATATCAAATTTATTAACAACACCGTCTGTTCCTACCTTATGGACACCGCAATGTCTAACATATGGGGCTTTAACAGCATTATGATCTAATTCAAAGCTTTCAACTGAAGGCATTTAATTCACTCCTTAATTGTATGTCATCTCTATTTTACCTTGAATAACAATATATTTCATCCTTTAAAATTAATTCTTATTATATCAATCGGAATACCTATATACTTATTCCTTTTTTACCCTTATTGGAAATTTAGAAAATATGCTATAATGAAGGGTAGCGAATTTACTCGAAAAGAGATGAAAGCATTGTGTTGAAAAAAATATTAATGGGAATCATCCGTTTTTACCAAGTTGCTATTTCTCCATTAAAACCGCCTACCTGCCGTTTTTACCCAACTTGTTCCCATTATGGTTTGGAAGCGATCAATCGTTTCGGACCGATAAAAGGAAGCTGGTTAGCACTCATCCGGATTCTTAAATGTCATCCGTTTCATCCAGGGGGCATTGACCTTGTTCCTGAAAAAAAAGAAAAAAGTGAGGACCAATAGAAAAAAACCTTGCTTTCTTTTGCAATCTTTTGTATCATACAGAAGTCAAATCGTAATCATTTCGTTTTTACCACATAACATTCAAATCGTAATCAATACGAATTATAAAGGAGCATTTCATATGAAAATCCGAGCATTGCTCTCACTTTTCCTTGTTACTGCGGTATTTCTGTCAGCCTGCGGCAACTCAAAGGGAGAATCGAGTAAAGAAGAAACCAAGGATGCCTTAAATATATATACGACGGTTTACCCTTTACAGTACTTCACGGAGGCCATTGGCGGGGAGTACGTAAATGTCGAGACGGTTTATCCTCCCGGAACGGATGAACACTCATTCGAACCCTCTCAAAAAGATATTGTAAAAATGGCTGAGTCAGACCTATTTTTCTATATTGGCTATAATCTAGAAGGCTTTGTAACCAAGGCTGAACCAATTCTAAGCAAAGAAGGCGTCAGTACGATTGCGGTGGGCGAAACGGTTCATCTTGATGAGCATGCACACGAAGAGGAACATGCACATGAAGAAGACGGTCATGACCATGGGGGCGTTAATCCGCATTTGTGGTTAGATCCCATCTATTCCATTGACATGGCTAAAACCATCAAGGACGAATTAACGAAAAAAATGCCGGAGCAGGAAGAATATTTCAACAATCATTTCAACGAGCTTTCCGAAAAGCTTGAGGCACTTGATGAAAAATTCGCGACGACGATCGAGTCGGGCCGTACCAATAAGATCATCGTTTCCCATTCTGCATATGGTTATTGGGAGGAACGCTATGGATTGGAACAAATTGGCGTCACAGGACTAACATCTTCAAACGAACCTTCTCAAAAGGAACTGGGGAAAATCGTAACCATGGCTAAAGAAGAAGACTTGAACTACGTCATCTTTGAGCAAAATATCAGTTCTAAACTAACCGAGATCATCCAAAAGGAAATGGGAGCGAAATCACTTGAGCTCCATAACCTTTCCGTGTTGACGGATAAAGATATCGAAGCCGGTGAAGATTACTTCAGTTTAATGGAAAAGAATGTTAAGACACTTCAAACTGCATTGCAATAGGAAAAAAAGCGGGCCCATTGGGTCCGCTCTTTTTTTGTCCCCGCTATTTAATGAGTGTTTTCGTTATTCCTTTAAATGCTTTTCACGGATCTTTTCCATCTTCGTCATCAATTCGGTTCCAATCGTTGATTCGAATTCCGGATAGATGACGGTCATCTCATCCATCCATTCTTTCTTTTCTTCATCTGACAGTTTATAGATGTCGATATTCGATTTTTGCTGGATTTCCTTAAGCTGTTCCTGATTCAATTCATTTGATTTGATCCATAGCCATTTCGTTGTATCATCCATCGCCCGTTGGATTTGCTGTTGAATGTCCAACGGGAGTTTGTTCCAAAACGGCTTGTTTATCATGACGACATACCCTAAATAGCCATGATCACTGATCGTTAAATATTTTTGCACCTCATATAATTTCTTGGAATAGATATTCGAAATCGTGTTTTCCTGGCTGTCCGTTTCATTGATTTCAAGGCTTTTAAACGTTTCATTAAACTCCAGCTCAGAAGTTGTCGCCCCAAAATGATTGAATTGGCTTTCCAGGACTGCACTTGGCATGATTCTAAAATTCTTTCCTGCAAAATCACTTGGATGCCGTATCGGTTTACTGCTTGTAATCTGTTTATAGTTATTCGACCAAAATGCGAGTCCTTCGATATCGATGGTGTTCAGCTGCTTAAGCAGCTCTTCCCCCACTTCCCCATTCAATGCTTCCTGCAACGCAGCGTCCGTTGGAAAGACGTAAGGAAGGTCCAATAGCATCCATTTCTTTGATATGCTCGTAATTTTAGATGTAGTTGGAGCAATCATCTGCACCTTGTTTTCTTGTAATGCTTCGATTTCTTCATGATCACTATATAATGACTGATTAGGATAAACTTCAATTTTGACCCGATGATCTGTATATTCATCGACAAGTTGGGCAAACCGGTTCGCAGCTAGCCCTTTAGGTGTATTTTCGGCAACGACATGACTGAACTTAATCACGATTTGATCCTTCATCCCGATCTGCTCCTCATCCTTCGGCAAATTGAAACCGAAGCTTGTAAAGAATGATTGAAACGATATATACACTGCTATCAACAGCCCCAGGCCAATTAATAATAAGTACCCCCATAATGCACGCATACCGACAACTCCTCACCGCTCACTTCACATTATCACTATTCTATCACAGCTTTTTACTGTCGTAATACAATGCGCGAAAAATAGCGAAAAGCGATAGAAATTCTGTTACTATAAAGTATAGAAGTAATGGAGGAAAAACAATGGATAAATCCTTTCATATGCCCATTCAAATTAAAATCACCCTGCTATCATTCGTAATCGTCGCTTTTTCGATACTAATAGGCGGGATTTTTATATTCGGAAACATCGTTTCGGTCAGGGAAGATGAAATCGGCAAACGATCCATGATCACTGCCCATACCATTGCCGAACTCCCTGAAGTACAAAAATTGGTCCGTGAGCCCGAAGGATGGACGCAGCTCAATCCGATTATTGAAAACTTAAGGAAAATCCATCAAGCAGATTATATAGTTGTGCTTAACAATCAGCATATACGTTATTCCCATCCGGTGTTCAGCCAATTGGGGACCCCTTCGGAAAGCAGTGATGAAAGCGCTGCGTTCGCTGAGCACGAGTATCTTTCAAAGGCGGCTGGCGAACTTGGCATTTCCGTCCGCGCCTTTGTCCCGATCCTTGATAAAGATAGAGAGCAAATCGGCGTCGTTCTTGTAGGGAATATCTTGCCTACGATACCGGAGTTAATCAAGGATCTGAAAGGCGAAATCGCGATCATCCTGGTCCTTACACTTCTATTCGGGGTATGCGGCTCATGGCTCATGGCAAAAAGGATAAAAAAAGAGACCTTTCAACTTGAACCACATGAAATTTCACGGATGTTGGTTGAAAGGACAGCCGCATTCAATGCGATGCATGAAGGGGTCATCGCCATAGATAATAATGAAACAATCACGATTTTCAATGAAAAGGCTAAGCAAATATTCAATATCAACGGTGAAGTCATAGGCAAGAATATCAATGATATTATACACGATACCCGTCTCCCAGAAGTGCTCGACCGGACATCTCCCATCTTCAATCAGGAAATCTCCGTTCAAAACAGGAATATTGTAAGCAACCGGGTACCGATAAAGATTGCGGATAAAACGATCGGTGCTGTGGCCATTTTCCAGGATCGCACCGATGTGACGAAGCTAGCTGAAGAGTTGACTAGTGTCAAAGCATTCGTTGAAGCCCTGCGTGTTCAAAACCATGAACATATGAACAAACTTCATACGATAGCCGGATTGATCCAGCTAGGTAATCTTGACGAAGCGCTGCATTACATTTTTCAAATCACGGAAGAACAAGAGGAATTGACCAGGTTTTTAACGAAGCACATTCACGATGATAATTTAGTGGGGCTGATATTAAGCAAGATCTCATTGGGACGGGAACTCGGAATTGAGCTCATCATGGACAAGCACACGAAATTGGACCGCTTCCCCGCTGATTTGGATCATCACGATTTTGTTTTGATAATCGGAAACCTGATCGAAAACTCATTCGCAGCGTTAAAGCATTGTTCTGAGGAAACAAAACAAGTTTATTTATCCATCTACCAGGATGAACTTCATTGTCAAATCGTGCTTGAGGATAATGGACCCGGTATTCCCGAGGACATTCATAAAGATATATTCGAGTATGGTTTTACAACAAAAGGTGCGGAAGGATCAGGAATTGGTCTTTATCTAATAGACCAAATTGTAAAAAAAGCGAACGGCGAAATGAAATTCACGACACGCCCTAACGAAGGAACAAGCTTTTTTCTTTCTTTTCCGATGCACGATATAGAGGAGAACCAAAATGACTAACGAAATTCGTGTACTTTTAATTGAAGACGACCCAATGGTCCAAGAGGTCAACAAACAGTTCATCGAGCGCCTGCCTGCCTTTAAAGTCGTTGATACAGCTTCAAATGGGCTTGAAGGTCTGGTAAAAATCAGGCAGTCTAATCCTGACCTTGTCATTTTGGACATCTTCATGCCTTCTTTAAACGGGGTTGATACACTTTATCAAATCAGAAAAGAGCAAATTGATGTGGATGTCATCATCATTTCAGCGGCAAATGATCAGAAAACGATCCGAAAAATGATGCAGAACGGGGCTTTTGACTATTTAATCAAGCCATTTAAATTCGATAGGTTAAAACATACGCTGGAACAATACTTCGCTTTTCGGATGGAGGTTGAACCTGACCATCAAATTTCTCAAACCCAGCTCGACCGAATTCTCTTTCAAAATAAAACACATTCTGAAGCGAGTCCGAAATATGATGTTCCCAAAGGATTGAATGGCGCGACTCTTGAGCAGGTGACGAAATTCATAAAGACCCAGCCTGGGTCACTTTCTGCAGAAGAAGTGGCTGATGGGATTGGTATCGCCAGAGTTACAGCAAGGCGCTATCTTGAATACCTGCATGGCGAAGAAGTCCTTCAGCTTGACGTACAGTATGGCAGCATAGGCCGCCCTGTCAATAGGTACCGGCTTAAAAAACCTTAAAACGCATGGGGACCGGCTCGGAACGGTTCCCTTTTTACTTTCATTCTTTACGCACCTGTCTTCCGGTCATAGAGGCCCCACTTTCTCTTCAAATGAAACAGCTCGCACTCCTGCAAAGCCGTCACTTCTTTTATAACATAGTCAGGCATGCCTCTTCTCAGTAGAATTTCCGCAATTAGGTACGGTTTTTTCATACACTCTCCCCTCCCTTTCCCTTGGTTGCCATTCATTTAATTCCATTATACAAAATAATCCAATAAAGAAAAAATAGACAAAACCCCATTTTCCGAAAAAAAATATGGTTTATCCGGCCATTTAAATGAATTTTCTAAAATCTTTAGGGTTGCGACCGACTGCCTGCCTCGCCACAAGCATCCAGCAGAGCCTAGGCTAGCCGGAATGCCAATCGAAACCTCAAACTGATATTTGTTATTTATCTATTAAAATCATTTACCAAAAGGGTGGGATTCCTGTCCAAAAAATACTAAATGGGTGAGTTACATAGACCGTGGGAGGTAAAAAGGAGGATTATCAATATTTGATCAAAAGAGGCGGTAATGCACCTCTTTTGATGTTTTCACTTGTACAGTTTACTATATGTAGTCAATTCCTTTAACCGCTTTTCATTGATGGCAAAACCGATTCCAGCTTTATCGGGAACTTGGATCATGCCATTTTCAACAATGACTTCGGGATCGATTATATCCTCTTCCCAATAACGAGATGAAGATGATATATCACCGGGAATCGTGAACCCTTTTAATGTGGCAAGTGCGATATTATGTGCACGTGATATGCCAAATTCAATCATACCGCCGCACCAAACGGGTACACCATTACCCAGGCATAGATCATGGATTCTTACAGCCTCCATCCAGCCGCCGACTTTAGCCATCTTAATATTGATCACCCCACAGCTCTGGAGCGACAGCGCACTTTTGGCATCATGAAATGAATTTATGCTTTCATCAAGGCAAATGGGTGTCTGCAGCTGTTTCTGCAAAAATGAATGTTCCACGATGTCGTCATGTCCCAGCGGCTGCTCAATCATCATCAGCTTAAACACATCAAGCTTCTGAAGATGTGGGATGTCATCAAGACTGTACGCTGAATTGGCATCTGCCATTAACGGGATATCAGGATAGGCCCGACGTATTTCCCCTAAAAACTCAAGATCATTTTCTGGATTGATTTTTATTTTATAACGCTGATAACCAGATCCGGAAAAATCCTCGATTTGAAGAATCGCGTCTTCTATATCATTGGATGCAACGACTACACCAGCGGCCACTTCACTTCGTTCGCCGCCAAACAGCCGTCCGAGATAGACTCCCTTCTGCTTCGCATATAAATCGAGGATTGCCTGCTCTAAAGCTGACTTCGCCATCGCATTCCGTCTGATTCCGCTCCATAGGTTCGGGAGCTCATCAGGATGCATGATCTGACCGGCCAATGTTAGCGGGATTAAGAAGTCATCCAACATATGAAAGCATGTCTTGATCGTTTCCTCGGTATACCAAGGACTTGTAAAAGGGACAGCTTCCCCGTATCCAATCAATCCGTCTTCATCCATGGCTTCGACAATTATCACTTCCCGATCGCTTACCGTTTCGAGATGCGTCTTGAATGACCGCTTTAAAGGCGCCTTAATGAGCTTAAGGGAAATGGAGGATAACTTCATTTCCCTTCCCCCATTTCCTTCTTCAGTTCCCGTCTCAAAAGCTTGCTTGCGCCATTCCGGGGAAGCTCCTTACAAAAAATCACGTTCCGGGGAATTTTATAAGATGCCAAATATCCCCTGCAATATTCCAGCAGTTCGCTCTCATCAAGCTCTGTACCTTGATGCAAGACGACAAAGGCAAGTGGGACCTGTCCCCATTTTTCATCGTCAGTCCCCGTCACTCCCGCTTCGAAAACATCAGGGTGCTTACTAAGGACATTTTCAATCTCGGCCGGGTAGACATTTTCACCGCCGGAAATGATTAAATCCGAGCGTCGGTCAAGCACATATAAAAAGCCTTCCTCATCGAGATAACCAAGGTCCCCAGTATAAAGCCATCCATCGGTGATGGCCTGCTGTGTAGCGTCCACCCGATTAAAATAGCCTTTCGTCACATTCGGACCTGAAACCACGATTTCGCCCACTGCACCCGGTTCACACATAGTTCCGTCTTTCTCTATCCGTAACTGCGAAGGAAACAAAGGTTTTCCCGCCGAGCCGATTTTTGTCATGCTATACTCCGGTGCCAGTGTCACAATCTGTGAAGACGTTTCGGTCATCCCATATGATTGATAGACGGGAATCCCTTTCTCCTTACATACCTCAAGTAAATGGACGGGTGCAGGGCCGCCGCCCAACAGGAAACAGCGAAAGGTTTCCGGATAGCTTGTTCCCTTCATATCCTGCACCATCCTATTCAGCATCGCCGTCACGACCGAAATGATCGTCACGCCATTTTCCTGGATGCTCCGGTTTGCCTCCCTTTCATCGAAACGTTCTGCCAAAACGACTTTCATGCCATAAATCACATTTTTCATCAGGATGGATAAACCGCTAATATGAAAGATGGGAACCGCACAATACCACGAATCCTCCTCATGCAATCCAAGGTTCAGAACAGACCCGACGGCACTCCACCAATGGTTGCCGAATGTTTGGATCACCCCTTTGGGATTTCCTGTCGTACCTGATGTATACATGATCGTCGCGGTATCCTCAAGGTAAAACTCTTGAAGTATCTCAGCAGTGCCATCCGGCAATTCTTCCATTAAATGAAGGTTCAATTCGGGGAGAATCTCACCAATATCAGAGAGTTTGCCGGAGAAGGAGCCTTCTGAAACCAAAAAGGCAGTTTCACTATCCCCGATCTGCCAGGACAGCTCTTTTGCCGTTAGCTTATTATTCAGCATCACAATCTTCACACCGAGATAAAGTAATGCATGGATAACGACAACACCATCAATATGGTTACGGAGCAAAACCGCACATGAATCGCCAGCGCCCAAACCAATGCTTGCCAGCTTACCAGCCATTTTCTCCGATAATGTATGCAGTTCAAGAAAGCTATACGTATGACCTTCAAACTCAATTGCCGGGCGATCCGGTGAAAGATGCGCCCGATTTTTCAGCCAGTTCGGCAACTTTTCTTCTGCCATTGCTGCTTACCCTCTTCCATTTTGATATAGAAAACAGCCCGGCGATTTTCCGCCAAGCTGTCAGTCTCATCGATTCACGCGTTTCATTAAGGGAAACGAGGGAATTGCCCAAAGTCCGGAGTGCGTTTTTCTTTGAATGCATCGCGGCCTTCTTTTGCTTCTTCTGTTGTATAGTATAAAAGTGTAGCGTCACCAGCCAATTGTTGAAGACCTGCAAGGCCATCCGTATCAGCGTTCATTGCCGCTTTCAAGAAACGAAGTGCAGTCGGGCTCTTCTCAAGCATTTCTTCACACCATTTAACCGTTTCCGTTTCCAATTCGTCCAAAGGTACAACCGTGTTGACCAATCCCATATCCAATGCTTCTTGTGCATTGTATTGACGGCATAGGTACCAGATTTCGCGCGCCTTTTTATGACCCACGATACGTGCAAGGTAGCCAGAACCATAACCAGCATCAAAGCTTCCCACATTCGGTCCAGTTTGTCCGAAAATTGCATTGTCAGCAGCAATCGTCAAGTCACATACCACGTTCAAGACATTACCGCCACCAATTGCATATCCTGCAACCATGGCTACGACCGGTTTTGGAATTACGCGAATCAAACGTTGCAAATCAAGAACATTTAGACGCGGAATGTTATCTTCACCTACATATCCGCCATTTCCGCGTACTTTTTGATCTCCGCCTGAACAGAATGCTTTGCCGCCTACACCCGTTAAAATAATGACACCAATGCTTGAATCATCACGCGCCCTTGCGAATGCATCAATCATTTCAGCTGTCGTTTTTGGAGTGAATGCATTATGTACATGTGGTCGGTTGATGGACACTTTTGCTATCCCGTTATATTTTTCATACAAAATTTCATCATACTCACGTATTGTTTCCCATTGTATCGTCACCTTAATTCCTCCTTTTATTTCGCTTTAAAAACTCACTTATTATTTTACCAAACTTTTCTCCAACTTCCACATGAATCGCATGTCCCGCATCATTTATTATTTTCCATTCAGCCCGCTTCAGCTTTCTCTTCATTGAGTCCGCAATGTCACAAAACTTACGGTCGAGTTCACCGGTTACAAGAAGCACAGGGAAATCAAGAGTTTGCAGTTGTTCCCAGTATGAAGCCTGACTGCCTGTCCCCATACCAAGAAGGCTATTGGAAAGGCCGGCAGGGTCATTTGCCAACCGCTGCTCCCGAATGACCGACCTGGTTTTGGCCGACAACCGTTTTTGACTTTCAAATAGCGGGATGTTTTCCCATCGATCCACAAACGCTTCCATGCCATTTACATGAATCCGTTCGGCAAGCTTCCTATCATTTTCCCTTCGGATTTCCCGTTCCTCTTCTGTTAATAGGCCTGGTGAAGCGCTCTCCAATATCAGTGTATCAACATACTCAGGATACAAACAGGCAAATCCCAATCCGAGCCTTCCGCCCATCGAGTATCCAAGGATATGGGCTTTCGGGAAATGTAACACATCCAAAATATACTTGATATCCTCAGCCACACGCTCCATCTCATACCTTCGATGATCGGCTGGTGACGCAGACATGCCATGACCGATGATGTCGACCATTATCATGGTATACCTGTCACTCAGTAGCGGAATGAGGAATTTCCATGTATCCCGATTTCCCGTAAATCCATGTAAAAGTACAAGAGGATCTCCATTTCCCGTTATTTCAACAGCATAATTGACATCCTTGCTGACAATATTCATGATATTTCCCTGTCTAACACCATTTTTATTTCCTGGGAAACAAAGCTCCACAAATTTCGATGCTTTTGTAAATTGGACTCTCTTTCTGTCGGTACTTCGATGATTTTAAGACCTTTCATTTCGAATGACTCCGTAAATACCTTCTCAAACTCATCCCAACTTTGCACCTTGTTGTATTTACCGCCATAAAGCTGGGAAGTATGGGAAAAATCAAGCCCATGAGGCGTGCCGAATAGCGTTTCGAAATGTTCCCTCTCATTCGCCTGCGGCAAGAAGGAGAATATGCCGCCGCCATCATTATTAATCAGCAATATCGTGATATTTTGTTTTTGAAGTTTTGCCGCAAGCAAGCCATTCATATCATGGAAAAAGCTTAAATCCCCGATTGCCAGCACTGTATTTTCCGATACCGTGCTTACGCCAAGAGCAGTTGAAACGACACCATCGATTCCATTCGCACCGCGATTTGCCATAGTTTTGATTCCTTTTCCATTATTCAAAAAGAAAGTATCCAAATCACGTATGGGCATGCTATTCCCGACAAACAGCGTCGATTCCAATGGCATCATATCAGCAAGCAGGGCGAACAGCTTGCCTTCACTTAACTCCGATTCATCCCTGACGGAGGCCAGGGCATCCTTCGTCGCTCCGTTGACGGTCTGCCATAAGCGAAGCCATTCATCATCGGGGGAAGCAATAATTTTATCAGCAATTTTTAAACAAAAATCTTTCTCTTCGCTGTAAATCATATTCGTTGCCAATCCGGCTGGTTCACGCCAGCCTGCTCCGCCATCGACGACCAAAGTGATTGCCTGTTTTTGTTTTTTCATGAATAACAATAAGGGTTTAGAAACAGGCATTGCCCCGAAACGCAAGATCACTTCCGGCCTGAAAGCCGCTGTAGCCGTTTCATCGCGTAGAAACGTATCGTACGCATCAATTATGACAGCTTTGTCGTGACTTCCGCTCCTTAACTGTGAAAGGGGATCAGCCAGTATAGGAAAAGCAAGTTTTTCCGCTAATGCGACGATGGCCTCCTTCATCTCTGGATGCGGTAATTCGCCACATACGATCATACCTTGCTTAGCTTGTGACAATGTAGTTGCCACAGCTTCTATTTGTGATGCGGACAGTGACCGTTCTCCACTGTCAATCAACACTGCAGGCGTCATTTTATTTTGTCTGTACTCCTTTGCTTTCTCAAGATCCGGAATCAATGGTTCACGAAGCGGGAAATTCAAATGTACAGGCCCTGCAGGTCCAGCTGCCGCTGTAGCCACTGCTCTTGCACCGACCGTTCTGGCATACCGCATCATCCCATCCGTGCTTTCAGGAAGTGCCATTTCGACAAACCATTTTACATGTCTCCCGTAAAGATGTATCTGATCGATCGCCTGCGGGGCTCCGACATCACGCAATTCATGCGGTCGGTCAGCGGTAAGTACAATAAGCGGCACTCTTGAATAGAAAGCCTCAATGACGGCCGGGTAATAGTTTGCTGCGGCTGTACCGGACGTACAAAGAAGTCCAACAGGTTCTTTTAAGGCCTTAGCCAAACCAAGGGCAAAAAAAGCAGCCGAACGCTCATCCACATTAATATGAATTTCGATATCAGGATGTTCCACTAGCAACAAAGCTATGGGCGTGGATCGTGAACCTGGGCTCACCACCACATGCTTCACCTCATTTTGTGCCAGCTCATCGACGAATGAAGCAGCATACGCTGTCAATGCATCTCGGTCATTCATTAAGATTTCCTCCTAAAGCACTTAACATCGGATTGAATTTAATCCCTGTTTCGCGGAATTCACTTTCGGGAGTCGAATCTTCAACTACCCCGCATCCGGCAAAGAGGGATGCCTCATTGTTCTGTATTAGGGCAGAACGTATCCCTACAGCGAATTCCCCGTTTCCATACGTATCCACCCAACCTAAAGGACCCGCATAAAAGCCGCGTTCAAGATCTTCCATTTCCCGAATCCGGACAACGGCCTTTTCTTTTGGAAGTCCGCCCATAGCAGGTGTAGGATGGAGGTTCTCGACGAATTCAAAAATCGTGACACCTTCCTTGGATATACCACGGACCGGTGTGTACAAATGCTGGATATGACGGTTTTTCATAAGTGTCGGTTCGGCAGGAACCATCACTTTTTCGCATACAGAATCAAAAGCATTGGATATCATCGACACGACATATTGATGTTCTTGTAAATTCTTTTGGTCATGCAGCAATTCTTCACCAAGACAAACATCTTCCTGCTCATCTTTCCCTCGCCCCATCGATCCGGCAAGACATGTTGAAAAAACTTCATTTCCCTGTTTCTTAATTAAACGTTCAGGGGTGGCACCTACAAAACAGTCACCGCCAGCCTCCAAACTGAAAATATAGCTTAATGGCTGCTCAGCAATCAATTGTTCAAGCACTTTCCCTGAATCGATGGAACGTTCAAAACCAAGTCTAAGCTCCCTTGCCAAAACGATCTTGTCGAGATCTGTCGTCTTGATTTCCTGAACAGCCTCTTCGACCGTCCGCTTCCATTTCTCAGGTTCGACTTCCCTCTGCATAACAAGGGAATTTGCACCCGATCCATTGCCATCCAAGCTTTCGAAAAGGAAAGCTTCCCGTTCATTTATCATATCTATGAAGAGTTTTTCTGAATCATCAGGCGAACAAAGTAAGTTTGTCGTTAAGTAAGCTTGATTCCCCACTATTGACAGCATGAAGGCAGGTATATAAAACAGGTTGTCCCCGAACTGATTCCACAGGAGTGTACTGTTAGTTTCATAATCAAAAGAAAAGCCCCCAAACAGTATAGGACCTGTCGCTTCTACATCGGTCACTCCTGTTTTGACAGCAGTATTCTGCAGTTTGATCCAGCTCTTTTCGACTTCTCTATAACGTTCGGCATTCGATGCCGCTTTGAGTTTCTTAACATTGCCTAAACCGGTGATGGTTATTTCCTTTGCAGGGTCCTCCCAGAAAAAGCGCTCACCCGCGTACCGTTCTCTTCCAGCTTGATAAAATGAAAGGGGGTTGTTGCAATTAACTTTCTTAATATGACTGAATAGAACTTGATCATTCAAGTCCTTCGCCTTTTGTATAGCTGAAGCCAGTCCCTGAAACTGTTCAGTTTCCTCTGAGATAGCCAAAAAAATCCCCCCAAATGTACATTTTAAAAGCTTTTTAACCTATTTAAAGATACACCTCCCTTGAACCTCATGTCAATAAAACGCCCCTTTACCAAACGATTCTTTCCTGCTTTTTTCCTTATTATATGAATCTTAGCGAATGTAGAGAAATATCCTTGATTCTGGAAATGCCCCATCCATGAATTCCAAATATCACCCTTGCCCACTTTTCCTGTATTTATTAGGATTACCTTTTGTGCAACATTTCAATATTTGTTATAATTTCGAGAGAACCAATAATGATTTTGAGGAGAGAAATAATGCAAACAGAATACGACGGACTTCCCCTTAAACGGACCTGGAAGATTTGGTGGGAGTTAATTCGTCCACATACACTAACCGCAGCTTTTGTCCCAGTCTTACTTGGAACTGTTATTGCACTTTTGGAAGATGGAGTGAATTGGTTATTATTCGCTGCCATGATGATTGCAAGTATCCTGATTCAAGCTGCAACCAATTTATTCAATGAATACTATGATTTCAAGAGAGGCTTGGATACGGAGGAATCCGTAGGCATTGGCGGCGGGATCGTCCGTCATGGGATGACCCCCAAACTAATCATGAACTTGGCCCTTGGCATGTATGCCATCGCCTTGATAGTTGGAATCTATATCTGTGCCGCATCATCTTGGTGGCTTGCTGCAGTAGGACTGGTTTGCATGCTTGTCGGCTATCTTTATACAGGCGGCCCCCTGCCCATTTCATATACACCATTCGGGGAACTTTTTTCTGGATTGTTCATGGGCTTTTTGATAATCCTGATCGCCTTTTTCATTCAAACCGGTGATGTTTCTTCAACAGCTATCTTAATTGCCATTCCAAGTGGAATATTGGTCGGATTGATCAACTTATCCAATAACCTACGTGACCATGACGGAGATAAGGCACATGGCCGCAAAACGATGCCGGTAGTCATGGGTCGGAAAAACGCCTTGACATTCATGGCAATCATGTTCGCCTTCTCTTATCTATGGCTAGTTGGGCTAGTCCTTACCGGAAGCGTAACGGCGTGGATCCTCCTTGCCTTCCTAAGCATCCCGAAAGCCCTGGCCGCAATCAAAGGCTTCGTAGGTAAAACGCAGCCGATCACGATGGTGCCAGCAATGAAAGCCACGGCACAAACGAACACCTTCTTTGGCTTACTCATGGCCATTGGATTATTCATCAGCTATCTTATATAATCTCCGAGGACTGAGCTCATCGCTCAGTCCTTTTTTTCTATCATCCGTTCCATATTGTTTTCCTATACCCCGATTCGGGTAATAGATAATACAACCATCCTACCATTATAAAATGAGATTTAGACTTTAGAAGGAGTGAATCCGATATGGCAACGAAACAACAAACGCAAAAATTTCAAAAAGAACTGCTTCAAGAAAAAAATGAGCTAAGTAATAGAATTCAAAATGATGAACAATCCGTTCTGGAGAAAAGCCAGACCGAATCCGTAGGGGAATTATCAGCCTATGATAATCATCCTGCTGACCTAGGAACCGAACTATTCGAGATGGAACGGAATCAAGCACTCGATGAGCATGCACAATCCGAAATGGAGAAAATCGATGAAGCTTTGAAAGCCATGGAGGAAGGTTCGTATGGCCATTGTAAAACCTGCAATAGGGAAATCCCCATCGAGAGGCTTGAAGCGATCCCAAGCACCCTCTACTGTGTCGAGCACGCCCCAGAACGGCCACTTTCACAAGACCGGCCTGTGGAAGAGGAAATACTGATTCCATCCAAGGGTGATCATTTTGAAAATCGTCATGGAATCAAAATGGTGGATAAAGAAGATAGCTTTGGTGAAGTTGCCAAATTCGGTACATCCGAAACACCATCCGATTACACAGGAGATCATGATAATTATAATGACCTTTATAAAACCGAGGATGAAACGAACGGGTTTCCTGAAGACTATGAAGGATTTGCCGCAAATAATATCGAAGGAAAAAATAGAGTGAATATAACGAACAAAAAGCAAAAGGAATATGAAGATACACTTGAAGAAGAAAATATAGAATCCAATCTTGGAGACATTCCCTATAAACAAAAAGATAGTTATATCAATGAAAAGAAATGAAAAAAAGAAGCATACATGAATGTATGCTTCCTTTTTTGTTATGACCCGTACGGGATTCGAACCCGTGTTACCGCCGTGAAAGGGCGGTGTCTTAACCGCTTGACCAACGGGCCAACTGGCGGAGAAGGAGGGATTTGAACCCTCGCGCCGCTCGCGCGACCTACACCCTTAGCAGGGGCGCCTCTTCAGCCTCTTGAGTACTTCCCCATGGCTCCGCAGGTAGGACTCGAACCTACGACCGTTCGGTTAACAGCCGAATGCTCTACCACTGAGCTACTGCGGAACAATGAATATGGTGGGCCTAAATGGACTCGAACCATCGACCTCACGCTTATCAGGCGTGCGCTCTAACCAGCTGAGCTATAGGCCCATATTTGGAGCGGGTGAAGGGAATCGAACCCTCATCATCAGCTTGGAAGGCTGAGGTTTTACCACTAAACTACACCCGCGAAATGGGGCGACTGATGGGAATCGAACCCACGAATGCCTGAACCACAATCAGGTGCGTTAACCACTTCGCCACAATCGCCGTAATTTTTTGAAATATGGTGGCTCAGGACGGAATCGAACCGCCGACACAAGGATTTTCAGTCCTTTGCTCTACCGACTGAGCTACTGAGCCACATATGTATCAAATTTAAAGAATGGCGGTCCCGACGGGAATCGAACCCGCGATCTCCTGCGTGACAGGCAGGCATGTTAACCGCTACACCACGGGACCTAATAATTGCGGGGACAGGATTTGAACCTGCGACCTTCGGGTTATGAGCCCGACGAGCTACCGGACTGCTCCACCCCGCGACGGTAATAATGAAACGATTTGCATCAAGTTTTCGTGTATATCGTTTTGTCCACATCCATTATGTAAGGGTGTTTCAAAACAACTTGTTGCTTTTTTGAAAAAATGGAGGAGGTAGAGGGATTCGAACCCCCGCGGGATTTGACTCCCCTGTCGGTTTTCAAGACCGATCCCTTCAGCCGAACTTGGGTATACCTCCATGGCTTTTGAAAAGTGAATATGGTGGACCTTGTAGGACTCGAACCTACGACCGGACGGTTATGAGCCGTCTGCTCTAACCAGCTGAGCTAAAGGTCCTTATATTTATTGGTAGCGGCGGAGGGGATCGAACCCCCGACCTCACGGGTATGAACCGTACGCTCTAGCCAGCTGAGCTACACCGCCAATATAATATAAGTATCTGATTGAAAAATGGTGGAGCCTAGCGGGATCGAACCGCTGACCTCCTGCGTGCAAGGCAGGCGCTCTCCCAGCTGAGCTAAGGCCCCATTCATTAAAAATCACGTGGTCGGGAAGACAGGATTCGAACCTGCGACCCCTTGGTCCCAAACCAAGTGCTCTACCAAGCTGAGCTACTTCCCGCAATAAAAACATGGTGCGCCCGGCGGGAGTCGAACCTACAACCTTCTGATTCGTAGTCAGATGCTCTATCCAATTGAGCTACGGGCGCATATTATGATGGTGCCGAGGACCGGAATCGAACCGGTACGGTAGTCACCTACCGCAGGATTTTAAGTCCTGTGCGTCTGCCAGTTCCGCCACCCCGGCACATACGAAAAGTGGAGCGGAAGACGGGATTCGAACCCGCGACCCCAACCTTGGCAAGGTTGTATTCTACCACTGAACTACTTCCGCATGAAAGATGCGGGTGAAGGGACTTGAACCCCCACGCCTTGCGGCGCCAGATCCTAAGTCTGGTGCGTCTGCCAATTCCGCCACACCCGCATATAAAATGGTGAGCCATGAAGGATTCGAACCTTCGACCCTCTGATTAAAAGTCAGATGCTCTACCAACTGAGCTAATGGCTCGTGCTTGTACTATCTTAAAATGGTGCCGGCAAGAGGACTTGAACCCCCAACCTACTGATTACAAGTCAGTTGCTCTACCAGTTGAGCTACACCGGCAGGTGTAAAATGGTGGAGGATGACGGGATCGAACCGCCGACCCTCTGCTTGTAAGGCAGATGCTCTCCCAGCTGAGCTAATCCTCCATATGAAACTGCTTGGCGACGTCCTACTCTCACAGGGGGAAACCCCCAACTACCATCGGCGCTGAAGAGCTTAACTGCCGTGTTCGGAATGGGAACGGGTGTGACCTCTTCGCTATCGTCACCAAACAATTTTAACATTTTTTCAAGACATATATTATTATAACGTCTTTTTGAGAAAATGCAAGAAGAAATTTTCATTCCTTCAAAACTAGATAATAAGAAGGTATTTCATTTTTTTAAAGCTTTGGTTAAGTCCTCGATCTATTAGTATCAGTCAGCTCCACATGTCGCCACGCTTCCACCTCTGACCTATCAACCTGATCATCTTTCAGGGATCTTACTAGCTTGCGCCATGGGAAATCTCATCTTGAGGGGGGCTTCATGCTTAGATGCTTTCAGCACTTATCCCGTCCGCACGTAGCTACCCAGCTATGCCTTTGGCAAGACAACTGGTACACCAGCGGTGCGTCCATCCCGGTCCTCTCGTACTAAGGACAGCTCCTCTCAAATTTCCTGCGCCCGCGACGGATAGGGACCGAACTGTCTCACGACGTTCTGAACCCAGCTCGCGTACCGCTTTAATGGGCGAACAGCCCAACCCTTGGGACCGACTACAGCCCCAGGATGCGATGAGCCGACATCGAGGTGCCAAACCTCCCCGTCGATGTGGACTCTTGGGGGAGATAAGCCTGTTATCCCCGGGGTAGCTTTTATCCGTTGAGCGATGGCCCTTCCATGCGGAACCACCGGATCACTAAGCCCGACTTTCGTCCCTGCTCGACTTGTAGGTCTCGCAGTCAAGCTCCCTTGTGCCTTTACACTCTACGAATGATTTCCAACCATTCTGAGGGAACCTTTGGGCGCCTCCGTTACTCTTTAGGAGGCGACCGCCCCAGTCAAACTGCCCACCTGACACTGTCTCCCACCCCGATAAGGGGCGCGGGTTAGAATTTCAATACAGCCAGGGTAGTATCCCACCAACGCCTCCACCGAAGCTAGCGCTCCGGCTTCTCAGGCTCCTACCTATCCTGTACAAGCTGTACCAAAATTCAATATCAGGCTGCAGTAAAGCTCCACGGGGTCTTTCCGTCCTGTCGCGGGTAACCTGCATCTTCACAGGTACTATAATTTCACCGAGTCTCTCGTTGAGACAGTGCCCAGATCGTTACACCTTTCGTGCGGGTCGGAACTTACCCGACAAGGAATTTCGCTACCTTAGGACCGTTATAGTTACGGCCGCCGTTTACTGGGGCTTCGGTTCAAAGCTTCGCTTGCGCTAACCTCTCCCCTTAACCTTCCAGCACCGGGCAGGTGTCAGCCCCTATACTTCGCCTTGCGGCTTCGCAGAGACCTGTGTTTTTGCTAAACAGTCGCCTGGGCCTATTCACTGCGGCTTTTCTGGGCTATTCACCCTAAAAAGCACCCCTTCTCCCGAAGTTACGGGGTCATTTTGCCGAGTTCCTTAACGAGAGTTCTCTCGCACACCTTAGGATTCTCTCCTCGCCTACCTGTGTCGGTTTGCGGTACGGGCACCTTACATCTCACTAGAGGCTTTTCTTGGCAGCGTGGAATCAGGAACTTCGGTACTATATTTCCCTCGCCATCACAGCTCCGCCTTAATGGAAACGGGATTTGCCTCGTTTCCGGCCTAACTGCTTGGACGCGCATATCCAACAGCGCGCTTACCCTATCCTTCTGCGTCCCCCCATCATTCAAACGATGTATAGGTGGTACAGGAATATCAACCTGTTGTCCATCGCCTACGCCTTTCGGCCTCGGCTTAGGTCCCGACTAACCCTGAGCGGACGAGCCTTCCTCAGGAAACCTTAGGCATTCGGTGGAAGGGATTCTCACCCTTCTTTCGCTACTCATACCGGCATTCTCACTTCTAAGCGCTCCACCAGTCCTTCCGGTCTGACTTCAACGCCCTTAGAACGCTCTCCTACCATCGACACCTAATGGTGTCAATCCACAGCTTCGGTGATACGTTTAG
>NZ_CM174415.1:5162500-5772442 GCF_057835005.1 Peribacillus sp. GL_122
ACGCGGCGTTGCTCCGTCAGACTTTCGTCCATTGCGGAAGATTCCCTACTGCTGCCTCCCGTAGGAGTCTGGGCCGTGTCTCAGTCCCAGTGTGGCCGATCACCCTCTCAGGTCGGCTACGCATCGTCGCCTTGGTGAGCCATTACCTCACCAACTAGCTAATGCGCCGCGGGCCCATCTATAAGTGACAGCGTAAACCGTCTTTCCATCTTCTCTCATGCGAGAAAAGAACGTATCCGGTATTAGCTCCGGTTTCCCGAAGTTATCCCAGTCTTATAGGCAGGTTGCCCACGTGTTACTCACCCGTCCGCCGCTAATCTCAGGGAGCAAGCTCCCATCGATTCGCTCGACTTGCATGTATTAGGCACGCCGCCAGCGTTCGTCCTGAGCCAGGATCAAACTCTCCGAAGAAATGTTTGACTTGCTCATTTGCTTTTTTGATAGTGTGTGCTCACTTAAAATTTAACGTTGGCGCTTTGTTTTGTTCAGTTTTCAAAGAGCAATTTGTTGTCGTTTCTCTCAGAAGCGACCTCTATAATGTAACACATTCTGTCACGTTTCGTCAACAACTTTTTTAAAATGTTTTTTCCAACTTGTTAGTTGTTTAAGTTGTTGTCTTAGCGACAAGAAATAATATACCATGTACTAAAAATGTTTGCAATACGTTTTTTAAAACTTTTTCAAAAAAAACATTTTCACCTATTCCCTTCTATATATTCTTTACATCACCATCACACCGTTTCCAAGCCAAGCTCATGTATTATGAATAAACGAAGCATATTTCCAAAGAAACACAAATAGACATATATAGATATCTTTTTTCCATGAGGTGAAGCAATGAATCTCACATTAATCGGATTACTCATTTCTTACTGTATGGCCCTTTACTTATTCAGTACCGCTTTTTATGAAGCCATCAAGTTCAGCAGAGAAAAAGGCAAGGTGAATGGTACGACGTTTTTATTCAGCTTTACTTTTGCTTTGATTTTTACACGGATCACCTATTTGTTTCTCCCCTATTAAATAAAAGCAGTAAGTCGGGAGACTTACTGCTTTTATACGGGAACTTGCGCTTCTTTATTTACCTTGCTTTTCTTTTCATCCTTTAAGAACAACATCAAACCACCCAATATGATGGTACCTCCAAGGACCTGCGTCCAGAGTATCGGTTCATCTAATATGAAGTAAGCCAGAATTGTCGCTCCCACCGGTTCAAGTAAAATTCCCATCGAAAGCGTCGAAGTGCTTAACCACTTTAGTGACCAATTGAATAAAGAATGCCCTAATAAAGTCGGGAAAATGGCAAGCAAAACGAAATTGATCCAATCGGAAGCAGGATAAGGCGCCAATGCCTCTCCTTTGAAGATCACATATAAAAACAATGCGACAGCGCTGATTGCATACACGACAAAAGTATATGTTATAGAAGAGATGCGTTTGCGAACATTTTGACCAAACAGTAAATAACCGGTTACCAGCGCACATGCGATAAGCGAAAGAATATCTCCCCAAAGCGCCATACCGCTGATTCTCAAATCACCCCAGCTAATGACAAGGCTGCCTGCTATCGCAATGACGCCGCTCAATATCGCCTTCATTGAAAACCTTTCTTTAAAAAACAAGTAGGCTCCGGCAAAAGCGAATAAAGGCTGGAGGGTGACAAGCACAGTTGAACTCGCGACCGATGTGTAATTAAGCGATTCAAACCATAAAATAAAATGGAAAGCCAAAAACACTCCTGCCGCAATCGAATACAGCCAATCCTTTTTTTTAATGAATTTAAGTTCATGACGGTATTTCACCAAGAAAACCGGCAACATAAGAAGAACAGTAAATAATAAACGGTAAAAGGCGATAACACCCGATGGAGCGGTAGCCAATTTAACAAGGATGGCCGAAAACGATACGGATGCCACACCGATCGCTAACGCTACATAAGGATTCAATTTTGGCATTTGACTTAAATTCCTCCTTTCAACGGAATTACGTTTCATTGAACTCTATTCTACTATGTTAAAATTATTAGGGTAGTCTTTTTTAGAAAACAGACGATCTTATTATTCGATAATAATTCGGAAGTGGTGAAACAAAATGGAATGGACATTCGACCCTCAATCGGAACTGCAAATCCTTATCAAATTGGGGATATCAGCTCTCCTTGGACTAATTATCGGACTAGAGCGAGAAATGAAACGAAAACCCGTTGGATTAAAAACAAGCCTGGTCATTTCAATCGTCAGCTGTTTATTAACGATCGTTTCCATGGAATCCGCTTATAAGTTCCCGGGGAGCAACGACGTAAATATCACAATGGACCCCTTGCGTCTAGCGGCTCAGATCGTTTCCGGTGTCGGCTTTATCGGTGCAGGCGTCATTCTCCGGAGGGACAACAACAGCATATCCGGATTAACGACAGCCGCCATCATCTGGGGAGCGGCGGGAATCGGAATCGCCGTTGGAGCAGGATTTTTTCTCGAAGCAATAGCCGGCGTCATCCTATTGATCATTAGTGTCGAATTGGTGCCCGCAATCGTCACCTGGCTCGGACCGAAGAGGTTACGGCAAAAAGAAATCTTTCTGCAGCTGGTCGTACAAAATAAAGATGACATTGCCATTGTACTGAAAAAAATCAAAGACGAAAAAATATTCATCAAAAACCTTAGAATCAAAGATGTGGCAAATGACAACCACCTTTTGACACTTAAAGTTCTGGTCGATCATAAAGTCAGAACATCGGAAGTGTATTACACCGTCTCCAATCTCAAGGAGATTAAAAGGGTAGAGATCGAAAATACATGATAAAAAAACCATTTGACTACCCTCAAACAGTTCACTAGATAAAAGGGGTTCGGAATTAAACATTCCGAACCCCTTTTAATTTCCCACAATATTAAGAGATCGTGCCTCAACGAGTCCACTATGTTAGACCACTTTTGACCCTTGGCAAATTCCAATTGGGCATCCTCTTAAATTAATGGCTAAGTCTTGCCTGCATAAACCAATCGAAACTTCCGCAATCCTCAGGTTTTATCTCTAACATCCAAATCCAACACCATGCATATATGGACAGGTCAGTGAGAAAGTCTAGTGTTAGTTACTTCACTGTGGCCTGATCCATTATTTATTTTAGGGGTCCACTACATACATATATTTTAAATTCGCAAAATATTCAAACCGATATCCTTTTCTATACGTTTATATATAGTGAAAGGACGAACTCCGGCTTGATTAAACATTTCAAAGGAAGGTGGGCAGGACAACCAGCAAGATATTGACAGGGATTTAAACAATTATCAAGAAAATAATTTTTTCGAGGTGAGTAATGTTTAAAAAAATGAAGTTAATAAGTATATGGATTATCACCTTACTATTTGTGGTTTTTATACCAAATGTAATTGGTGCTTCTTCTGCTAAAGGTGAAAGCCCGGTGTTAGGGACAGGCTTTGACACCCACATCACCAACAATTCCCTTGCCGTAAGTCCTGATGAGCAACTAGCGATTGTCTCAGACAGCCGTGAACACTCCATCCTGGTCTATGATCTCGCCAAAGGCAAGTTGCGCAAAAAGATTGACGGCTTCGGTTCACCGAGAAACATCGTTTTTATTGATGGTGGTTCAGAGTTTGTCGTCTCAGACAGTACGCTCGGTACACTTCGGTTTTACAGCATTAAAAATTTCACCTTGAAAGATGAAGTTGTCGTTGGTCCAGGTGCATTCGGGACTGCTGTGAGTCCGGATGGAAAGACAATGTATGTGAACAATCAAGCACACAATTCCGTCACGGTCGTCGATTTGGAAAAACGAAAACCCATTGACGTCATTACAGGTTTCGCCCAACCAAGGCAAGGCATTAAAGTCTCTTCAGACGGAAAATATATCTTTGTCACGAACTTTCAAGGAGATAAAGTGTCCATCGTTGATGCCACCACAAAAAAAATCATTCGTGAAATATCAGGGTTCTCCAGTATTCGCGGAATCTCGATTACCGCTGATGGAGGAACATTATATGCCGCGAACAGCGGACGCAACAGCGTTTCCGCAGTTGATACACTAGACGGTAATATAAAGGGTGAAATCAAAGTGGGACGTGAGCCATATGGCGCGGCTCTATCGCCTGATGATAAACTCCTCTTCGCAAGCAACAAAGCTGATAATACGATTGACGTGATCAATGTCGCTGATCACCGCGTAGTTAAAACAATTGGGGGTTTCAATGAACCAAGGCAAGCAATTGTCTTTAGCCATGACGGGGATCAGGCTTATGTATTGAATCGGGATCTCTCCATTGCACGTGTTGACGCTAAAACATATGCCATCACGGATATAATTCAGGATAAGCAAAAAAAATATAAGCTTAAAACACTAGAATCTGACGAAGTAGGAAAGTATGGGGCAGATCAAAACGGAATGACACTTTATCACTTCACAAAAGATGATTCTAATGTCAGTAATTGCAAGGGCCAATGTCTTGAAATTTGGCCGCCATTCCATGCAGATAACATCATCTCGAATAAAGGATTCGACAAAAAAGACTTTAAAACAATCATAAGAGATGACGGACAAAAACAAACAACATATAAAGGGCATCCACTTTATTACTATGTGAAAGATAAACAGGCAGGTGATATAAATGGGCAAGGCGTCAATAATGTCTGGTATGTATTGAAAAAAAAGATTTTTGAGGAATAAGCGCAAGAACAAGGAATCAGGAACGCAGAAAAGTGGCCCAAAAAATTGTATAAATTAGAAAATAGAACACATAAACGCCCTTGATATTTTTGATCTGATGAAAAAATAAACTCAGAGATGGATTAACAAGATCAAATTCAATTATTATTTAGTGGTAATGATTTTTTGCCTTTAATGATAGCTGGCTGCATCTCTAATGTTGAAAAAGCCAATGAAAAGAACCACCCTCCTACTTTCGATTTCATTGGTGTAATGAATACATTTTGCGGCAGGTCTCTATCGTATAAACAAAAAAACTGTAGGTTAACTCGATTCATCAAGTCTATAGTCTGATCCGTTTGACTGCCCTCAAACGGTTTTTTTATCATTTTTACAAAAATCTCATATTTAATATTGACTTTTCACCAAAATCCGATAAAATAATTATTGTACCTCAATTCGGGGCATTAGCTCAGCTGGGAGAGCGCTACGCTGGCAGCGTAGAGGTCAGCGGTTCGATCCCGCTATGCTCCATACTTTATACGAAATCAACGTCACGACAACGTTCGTGGCGTTTTTCGTTTTCGTTGACTTGTTTCGTTGACTTGAATGAATTACAGCTATACCAACAAACCGATAACACGTCTTTTCTTTACGATAAATAATCGTATAGAAGAAACTAATCAATCGAAAGGAGAATCGGATAATCACGGAGTATTTGTACGACCGACTACCTGTTCAAGGAATCGAAGCACATATCCGACTAATGAATGAAGGGGAAGCCGCCAACCTTGAACCGTTTGGTTTCGACACGGGTACGCCGATTGACCGAATTGATCAATACAATGCCTTAATGGTATTGTCGAAATTAGATTTCCCGCTGGAAGAATCGCTTGATCCGAAAAGCCAAGCAACGAAGTATCTGGATTCAACGTCGAAACCATTATCGAAAAGTTAGTCGCATATAAGGATGAAAGAATCAATTCATGACGGTTTGGCCCGTTTTTTATTTTTTGAATATTCCTTAAAATATGAATCTATTTATATTACGGTTAAAAAAGGAAATTACATAGGGGCGATTTGCATGAAAGGGAAAAAAATTCTCGGTTGGATAATAGGGATTGCAATTGTTGTCGGATTGGGTACTTGGGGAACTTTCGCAGTATTAGAAAACGTCAATGATTATAAAGCGATCGAAAAGAAACATGAAACAGCGGCAGCGGACGAAGGGGACATCCCCCAAGACGTTGACCAAGAAGTCGTGAACACACCGATTGCAATGGACGTTGTAACATTGGCGGACGGCGGGGACGGTCACACGTTCATTGCGGATACTCATTCATTCTTGAACGATACGCTTGGTTATGGTGGCGTTAATTCGGCGGAATATAGGTCACAACGAGCGAATGCCGAAGACGTGCTTCAAGCGTTGAAGGGTGCAAAAGTGAAGAACAAAGAAATAACGGCGGACTTCAAGAAAATCGAAGAATATGCGAACGTCGTATTCAAAGAAGATAATCGTGACGCAATGGTTCAACTTCACCGATTGTTTCACGATTTGGATATCTACTTCAACGGATATGATTATGACCAAACTTGGGGTGTAACTGATTTCGAGGGCGAATAATTGGGTCATTGGTCATTTCGTTGCAAATAAATCGGAGATAGAAGCACCATACTATTGCGGCTAACAGTTCCTAACGATATAAATAGACGTGTGACTTTCGAAAGACTTGACGCTTAATTTCGTAATAGATGATAACTGGCAGCGTAGAGGTCAGCGGTTCGATCCCGCTATGCTCCATATCCGAAAACCCTTGCGTAGCAAGGGTTTTTTTCTTTGGCTTACAAGAAAATAAACGAGCGGATAAAGCCACTTCTTCTTGCATGTTTGGAAATACATCGCGACGGAGTTAATGAATCCTTTTATTAACAAAATGCACCTACCTCCTTTACGGAAGCAGGCGCATTCAAATTCAATAAAAAAAGCTTCGAAATAGCGTGGAGTGTTAACCATTGCAATGATTAACTAACTAACAATCTTTCAGGACAATCTATGAAAAAAAGATGCGATAAGCTGTCCTAGTCTTCGAATTCCCTCATTTATTTCTTTCTCATTGGCATAACTGAACGAGAGCCGGAGAAACTCGGTTCCATCGTTTTGATCCAAGAAAAAGTATTTCCCTGGAACATATGAAACACCCTCAGCTAGTGCCTGTGATAATAGATGCGAAGTATCAACACCTGGAACTCTCAACCATACAAAGTAACCACCATCTGGTACATACCAGGAAACAGATTCTGGAAGAAATTGTTCCATCGCACGGATTAACGCAGTACATTTTGAACGATACACATCTTTTAGAAGGTCGAGCCGTTTTTCAAAATCGGTATTTTCTAAGTATACAGCCATTGTACTTTGAGCAAATGGATGGTCTAAATCTTTTTTAAACCACTCTAAAGCCTTAATGAATTCACTTTCTCCTGCTATCCATCCAATCCGCATTCCTGGAGCAACAACCTTGGATAATGACCCAACTTGGAGGACTCGTCCGCATTTATCCAAAGATTTTATTGGCACCGGATTTTTATCGAAGGATAATTCTCCGTATGCATCATCCTCTATTATGAGGAAATCAAACTCGATGGAAAGCTCCAATAAATGCTTCCGGCGCTCAATTGTCATAGTCGTCCCAGTTGGATTTTGAAAGGTTGGGATTGTATATAGAAAACGCGGGAGGGTTAGACCTGTACGTTTCCTTTCATCCAGCATTTCTTTTAATCGGTACGTTTGGAGTCCTTGTTCATCTATAGGTATACTAATAATCTGCTTCGTATAGTTTTGAAAAATCTCTAAAGCCTCCATATAGGTGGGAGACTCTACCGCTACGACCGCTTTATCATCAAGAAAGACGCGGGCAATAAGATCAATCCCCTGGCAAGCTCCTGATGTAATCAAAAGCTGATCTTCCAAAATGCAAATTCCACGCTCTCCCAATCTATTCTGGATTTGATGCTTTAGTCTTGCAATTCTCGGACTTCCGATATAATGGAGCGGCAAATCCTGCTCCTCATCAAGAAGTCTGGCTACAGCTGCCTTGAGCTCCTCAGCAGGAACAAGAGCAGGATCAGGATAGCCTGAACTCAAGCGAATGCAACCATCTGGCAAATCTGGCATCCATGCACCGGGCGGATCATTCTTAAGTGCCGATTTAATGTTTTCAGAAAAAAAAGATTCAACATTCACTTCAACCATACACCACCTTTCCGTCAATCAAACCTGATTGATACTCGCGATTTTTGAAGATAGCTGCTTATTTCATGATACACGAAGATAGCCATCAATCTTTTGTAAAAAAACTGAAATTAATTTTAAACTTTCTTCTGATGAGAGACAACAATGCCTCTTTATATTTTTGAAATGCCGGAGTCTCTTTTACACAGACTCTCTTGGCCGGTCCAATAGAATAGGAGCTTTTTTCTTTAAACTTTATGTGTATAGATGAGGACATTTTTTGTCTATCAGTACCTGTAAAGCTGATAAAAGAACCTAAAAAATAAAGAAAGGCAGATCGTCCGCCTTTCTTCACTTTTTATGCAACTCATTCCATTTCTTAACCAAACGCTTCGGTGCCGCACGTAAATAGGCTTCTTTAATTAGATAGGTCAATTCATCCCAGTCTTCCCTATCCGGATTTTGAATAGAAACCCAACCGTGATGACCTATATATGGGGTTTTGAAAAAATTCTCTTTCTGTAGCAATAATTCTTGAGTTTCTCGATCTGACTTGAACGACAAGCTGAATCCTTTCTCGCTTTCACCTGAAATCACGAAGGATTTTCCATTGATTTTAAAAGTATTGTGACCGAAACCATCAATATATTCAGCAGCTTCGGGCAATGCAAGACAGATATTGCGTAGACTTTCAAGCATGCCTGCCGTGTCTTGTAATTTCATGTTTTAATTCACCTATTATCAAATCTATTTTGCATTCACATCGGGTTGATGAATTCCGAATAAATTGCCTTCGGTATCAATATAGTATCCTTGCCACGCCATACCAGGCAGGGCATATTTAGGCATTGCGACATTGCCGCCATTCTCAATAATTTTAGCTTCCGTTAAATCGTAATTTTCCACACCCATTGTACAAGCAAATGCATTTAAAGCTTGGTTTGTTTCCGGCGGAGCACTTTGACGCTGCATCAAAGCACCATTGATCCCAGGTTCATTCTCATCGCCAGTTACCGCTCCAAAGTAAGGCATACCTGCATACTCACTCCAATCTTGAAATGACCATCCAAATACCTCACCATAAAACTTCTTTGCCCGTTCCATGTCATTCACATGAATTTCGAAATGAACTAATCTTCCCATGATTCCCTCCTAAGTAACATATGAATTAACCATTTACTTACCTTATCCAGTCTGTGTTCGCTTACAAATACCCTTTTATTATTATAATGTAAATGGAAATAAATTCAAAGAACTTAGAGCTTCATCATACAATCTGTCATAACTTTTCCACAAGAACCGCTTTTCAAATATCGTTTGTTCCGACCAACCGTTTGTATTACCAAATATTTGCGAAACTATGCGTATATTTTTGTGATAGTTTGACTAGACTGCTAGTAAATAATTCTAGGAGGTAATCAAAATGTTTAGATTCGGGAAGAGAAAGCTGCGGAGCAAGGTCGGTAAATTAATCGATAAGCACGGATATACTCAAGAGGAGTTTGTAAGTGCATCAGGAATCTCACGTAATACGATTAGCAGAGTTTGCAGCGATCCTAAGTATGTACCGTCAGCCGGGGTTTTAAAGAAAATCATGAAGGCGGTTCGAAGCATAGATGCTGGCGCAAAGGCAGATGACTACTTTGATTTGTAAACAAAAAGGGCCCTAGCGTAATGGCCGGGGCTAAATGTATTTGTTCAATTCTTGTTCATGCCCTCCTTATCCATGCACCCATAATCCAAGCGCCCCCCACTTTGAAGTCACCTAAAAAGAAATCATTGCCTGATACTGCGTGTCCATCTTCCCCCAACTTTTCAAAGTTCACTTATGTCCGTAGAGTTTCCGTGGAAGAAATTATTAGGTAAAAAAGATTTAAATGAGATTCAACAACATCCCCCGAATTTGAAAATTAAAATTCCCCATTTCCATTAGGAGCAGGGGTTTTCAGTTTTTCAATAAATAGGGTTCGGAATGGTCCCGAATCCTTTGCACGCTTTTACCGAGGAATTATTACCATGATTTCTTCGGTTATATTTTTTATTTTTTTTCTTCCGAATTTGTCTACAGTCTGAAAACCCCCACTTCCATTAGGAGCGGGGGTTTTTAGATGATATGTATATCTTGCGGTTCTTTTGTCCCTTTTAAACAAGCCCTGCAGCGATTTCTTTAAACAACGGCTTGTTATCGATTAGGGACAAAAGGTTATGTATTCCGCTTAAGCTATTTTCGACTAACCATTTTCTTTATGAACTGAACCACAGGTGACACGATCGATTCATGTACATTCGTAAGGGCATAACCGATCAGACCCATTATTACCAGGGCCAAGATTAATCCTATTATCAATCCTGATGTTTCTCTAAGTTCTTCAAGTACAGCATCCATCATTCCTTATCCTCCCCGGCTTGCCGATGCGACTTAATTTTACGGTTTTACATTCATTTTATTTCTGACATTTATCGTTTTTTCTTGGCCTTTGTCCCATTCTGTTAAATAAGGTTCATTATAACGCATTGGATGATTATGGTCGAGGTTCCACTTTTAAACGTATTTATTGATGTCATTCACATCATTGCTTACTAATAAAGGCTCTACCTCTAGCGTTTCTCTTTAAGTTAAAATATAAACCTTCGTTTCATCCGAACAAACAAGAAACAATGTAAACCTTTTCATTTGTCCAAAACCGACAAACAAATGACAGAATTATTGTTTTTTTAGAACATTGAGAATTTTGTCGAAAAACCGTAAGCTTAATTTATTGAAATACATCTTCTTAGGGGGTGCGCTTTATATGGAAGCCATTACAAGGGACTTTTTCTTATTTTTATCTAAAAATAATCTGCTTAATAATATTGCTAAAAAAAGCGGAGGAAATTTCGCTGCTGGAAAGATCATTGGGGGAACTGATTTCCAAAGTTCCATTAAATTCATTAAACAACTTAACAATAGCGGCTTGTCTGTTACAGTAGACCATCTTGGGGAATTCGTTGATTCTAAGGAAGTGACTCAGGAACGGACGGCAGAATGCATCGAAACCATCGAAATGATCAGCAGGGAAAAACTTGATTCACAGGTTTCTCTGAAGATGACTTCTCTGGGACTTGATATCGATCATAAACTCGTGATTGAGAATATGACGAAAATTCTTGATACAGCCGAAAAACATAAAGTCATGGTCACGATCGATATGGAAGATGAAGTTCGCTGTCAGGCAACTATCGATATCTTTAGACAGTTCAAAGAAAAATACAGCTGCATAAGTACTGTTCTACAAGCATATTTATTCCGCACAGAGAAAGATTTGGAGGACCTTGGCCAATATAAGCCATTCCTGCGTCTCGTAAAGGGTGCCTACAAGGAATCTGCCGAGGTGGCTTTTCCCGAAAAGAATGATGTAGACGAAAACTATAAAAAGTTGATTAAGCAAAGTCTTCTTAACGGAAATTATACGGCCATTGCCTCACATGATGACAAAATCATCGAATATACAAAAGAGCTGGCTAAGAAGTTCGACATCCCGAATACACAATTCGAATTTCAAATGCTTTATGGCATGAGAAACAAAACTCAATACGAATTGGTCAAGCAAGGTTACAAAATGCGCGTCTATGTACCATATGGTCTGGATTGGTATGGATACTTCATGAGAAGGCTTGCAGAAAGGCCATCCAATATTGCCTTTGCCTTCAAAGGGATGGTCAGAAGCTAAATATACATTCAACATTACTAATGCTACAAAAATTCTATTAAAAGGTGTGATTTTCAATGATTTCATATAAACACGAACCATTTGTTGATTTTACAAACGAGGAAAATAAAAAAGCATATCAGGAAGCACTTCAAACTGTTGAAGGCTACTTAGGGCAAGACTACCCTCTTTATATCGGGGCAGAGAAAGTGACGACTGATGAGAAAATCGTTTCATATAATCCTGCAGATAAGCAAGAGGTCATCGGCCGAGTATCGAAAGCGAACAGAGATCTTGCTGAAAAAGCCATGCAGGAAGCTGTAACCGCTTTTGAAAGCTGGAAAAAAGTGAAGCCGGAAATCCGTGCTGACGTTTTGTTCAAAGCGGCTGCCATCATTCGCAGACGCAAGCATGAGTTCTCTGCGTTATTGACGAAAGAAGCGGGAAAACCTTGGAATGAGGCTGATGCGGATACAGCGGAAGCGATCGATTTCCTTGAATTCTATGCCCGTCAAATGCTGACGCTTAAAGATGGTGTGCCTGTTCAAAGCCGTCCGGGTGAATTTAACCGCTATGATTACATTCCATTAGGGGTAGGCATCATCATTTCTCCTTGGAACTTCCCATTTGCGATCATGGCAGGTACAGCTGTTGCCGCTATCGTTACTGGTAACACAATCCTGTTGAAACCAGCTTCGACTACTCCTATCGTTGCTGCGAAATTCGTTGAAGTGATGCTTGAAGCCGGCCTTCCAGCAGGTGTATTGAATTTCGTTCCAGGAAGCGGAGCCGAGGTGGGCGACTACCTGGTTGATCATCCTAAAACACGTTTCATTTCCTTCACAGGTTCACGTGATGTAGGTCTGCGCATTTACAAACGTGCTTCTGAAGTGAACGAAGGCCAAATTTGGCTGAAGCGTGTCATTGCCGAAATGGGCGGAAAAGATACGATCGTCGTCGACAAAGAGGCAGATCTTGAATTGGCCGCTCAATCGATCGTGAAATCTGCATTTGGCTTCTCGGGACAAAAATGTTCTGCTTGCTCCCGTGCTGTCATCGTGGAAGACGTATACGATCAAGTATTAGATCGCGCTGTTGAATTAACAAAACAACTAACAGTTGGTAATCCTGTAGAAAATCATTTCATGGGACCAGTTATCGATCAAGCTGCTTTTGACAAAATCATGAGCTATATTGAAATCGGGAACCAAGAAGGACGCATTCTGACTGGAGGAGAAGGAGATAGCTCTAAAGGCTACTTCGTTCAGCCGACAATCGTTGCTGATGTCGATCCGCAAGCCCGCTTGATGCAAGAAGAAATCTTCGGACCAGTTGTTGCCTTCACAAAAGCGAAGGACTTTAACGAAGCTCTTGAGATTGCCAATAACACTGAATATGGTTTGACTGGGGCTGTCATTACGACAAATCGCCTTAACATGGAAAAAGCACGCGAAGAATTCCATGTAGGGAACTTGTATTTCAACCGCGGCTGTACTGGCGCAATCGTAGGTTATCAGCCATTCGGCGGGTTCAACATGTCTGGAACTGATTCCAAGGCAGGCGGACCGGACTACTTGCAGCTTCATATGCAAGCCAAAACAACATCCGAAACATTCTGATAATGTTCGATTAAGCAATTTGAAGATGATTTGAAACACACTATGGTTATGTATCTCCCATCATGGATACGGAAACCAAAATGAGGTTAAATGGAGGAAGTGACAACTAGGTTGCTTCCTCTTTTAAAACAAAAAATTACTTATTTCAACCTGAAGGGAGTCTTTTATGGATTACGCATTAATAATTTCGATCAGCATTTACATGGCTGGCATGCTTTTAATCGGTTACTTCGCTTACAAAAGGACTTCCAATTTAAATGATTATATGCTGGGCGACCGGGGTCTTGGACCTGCTGTCACTGCATTAAGCGCCGGTGCCGCGGATATGAGCGGCTGGCTTTTAATGGGTATGCCTGGTGCCATGTTCGCAACAGGACTAAGTTCCATCTGGATTGTAATCGGTCTCACGTTAGGAGCCTATGCGAACTGGCTGTATGTTGCACCAAGATTGAGAACTTATACGGAAGTCGCCAATAACTCCATTACGATCCCCGCTTTCCTGGAAAATCGCTTTGGCGAGGGCTCACGGATCTTAAGGCTCATTTCGGCATTGGTTATCCTGATATTCTTCACCTTTTACGTTTCTTCCGGAATGGTATCCGGCGGAGTCTTATTCCAAAGTACATTTGGCCTTGATTACCACTCAGGTCTATGGATCTTGACAGGTGTCGTCGTCGCCTATACTTTATTCGGCGGATTCCTGGCAGTAAGCTGGACAGACTTTGTTCAAGGAATCATCATGGTCGTCGCCTTGGTTCTTGTACCGATTGTCACCCTTTTCCATGTTGGCGGTTTCGGTCCTTCGATCGACACGCCACGTTCCATTGATCCAGCTCTATTGAACATTTTCACAGGAACGAGCTTTTTAGGCATCATCTCATTGTTTGCATGGGGACTGGGTTACTTCGGACAGCCTCATATCATTGTCCGCTTTATGGCGATCAGTTCTGTTAAGGAAATCAAGAAAGCCCGTAATATCGGGATGGGCTGGATGATTTTCTCCAGTGTCGGTGCGATGTTGACAGGATTCATCGGAATCACGTATTATTCCCAGAACAACCTGAAGTTAGCTGATCCTGAAACGATTTTCATAGAGTTAGGGGAAATACTATTCCACCCATTCATTACTGGTTTCTTGATTTCAGCAATACTGGCAGCCGTCATGAGCACGATTTCTTCGCAGCTTTTGGTTACAGCCAGCTCTTTAACGGAGGATATATACAAAACCTTCTTCCGTCGTTCCGCTTCAGATAAAGAACTTGTTTTCCTCGGCAGGCTTTCTGTACTGATCATTTCAATCATCGCTCTCATTCTCTCTTGGGAGAAAAATGACACGATACTTGGACTTGTCGGGTATGCTTGGGCTGGATTCGGTTCTTCATTCGGTCCATTGGTCTTACTAAGCCTCTGCTGGAAACGGATGACAAGATGGGGAGCATTAGCAGGGATGGTCGTTGGTGCCGCTACTGTAATCTTCTGGTCCATGGCCGGATTATCCGATACACTTTATGAAATGATTCCTGGTTTTGGCGCAAGCTTGATTGCCATCGTCCTGGTCAGTCTTCTAACAGCGAAACCATCAAAAGAAGTAGAAGATCAATTCGAAGAATTCGAAAGAACATTAAAACAATAATAAATCCCCTTAAAAGGAACGGTATTTTTACATATACCGTTCCTTCTTTGTTCTTGCCCCTATACACATCATAACTTTAAAAGTATTATTATACTAAGTTGTCATACACTTCAAAAATCTACAGGGGGCCATATATGTCATTAGAAAAAATCCTGACTCTCACAAACATCAACGATATAACGGATATGGTCAGCACTTATTTAAAAAAACCAGTCGTCATCGAAAATGATCAATTTTTATTGCTGGCATATAGTTCATATTATATCGAACACTTCGACCAAGCCAATCGGCAAACCATCTTCACAAAGCATTGGCCGATTCCAATTCTGGAAAAATTCATGGATGAGGGCATTGTCGAACAGCTTAAAACCGTGGAACATCCATTCAGGGTGAAACAAATCGAGGAAATCGGATTAAATCAAAGAGTCGTTGTGAGCGCCGTTCACAAAGGACAGGTCTTCGGATTCATTTGGGTCCAAGAAACGGAAATGATGACTGATTCCGATTTGGAATTTTTACATGAAGTTTCCCATCATATCGGCAAGCTCCTTTATCAGAAAAAACAGATAAACATGAAAAAAGATGAAGAAAAAAATGAGTTTTATCAAAAGGTCATTGACGAAGTCTATCAAACGGAAAATCAAATAAAATGGGAAGCCGCCAATATGAGTCTTCTCATTCCGGAAACTTTCCTTGTCAATGTCTTTACCATCGCTCAATCCGATGCGGAACATTTCGATGAATTATCGGATACAGTCAGTCTATTCGCCAATGCATTGAATCATTTTACACATGTATTCACAAACCAATTGAAGATCATCGTCTTGATTGGCAGTAACGGAAAAGGGAAAGACCTGCTTACCGATAGCGCCAATGATTTAACGAACACCGTTCTTTCCCAATTCAATGACAAAAAGGTATTCCCGGGAATCGGAAATGAGTACTCTTCCATTCTTCAATTAAGAAAATCCTATCTCGAAGCCCTGGAAGTGATCAACGCAGCCAAGTTCATCGGTGAACCTGAACAGCTTCCCTTCCAATATAGCAAGCTTGGGATTTTCCGTTACCTCGAAATGATCTCCAACCATCATACTAAAACGAATTATATCAATACGGATTTAGAGATTCTTCAAAAGAAGGACCAGGAAAGCCAAACCAAACTCCTTCAAACACTGGAAATATATCTGTTTAACAATTGCAGGATTAAACCGACAGCTGAACAGCTATACATTCATACCAACACATTGAAATATAGATTGAATCAAATAACCGATCTCACCTCAATCGATTTTGATGACTTTCATTCAAGAATGCAACTATACATCGATTTACAGCTTATAAAGCAGAGATCTTAAAGAGCGTCCCCGGTTTTTGAGTTCGGGAGATTCAACAAGCTAAGGAGAGAAGAAACGCGGCTAGGTCTGCCGTTTTCCTCTCTCCTTATACATGTTTCTTCTATTATTTTTTTTATAGGGTAACAGTTTCTTTCCTTTGTTACGATTTTACTGGACTCACTTTATGCGTCCCAGTAAGAACGAAATCCATGATTTCCTCTTTCGATAGTTTGCTAAGACCAAGAGTTTCAATAGTCCTTCCACTTTGCGGAGTGCCGCCAGGATGATGAGCGAAAGAAGAAAAGGGCCATGAAAAAAACACCAGCGATTCCGCCGGCGTCATGTTTTTGCATATAGGTCAAGATACTCTAATCGCACCCGATATTTCCTGTTCCAATTGATTGGTCCTCTCCATTTTTGTTGATTCCGTCCATCCAAAATATCCAGCCATATAATCGATCACTCCATGTTTATGCGTTTGGACTAAATCGATATCGAATAATAGCGTCCCCGTCCTGCGGAAGAAGAAATCCACTGGAGTTGCGGCCATTTCATGATCTAGTGCGTATTTTAGCTGTACGAACAATTTCTTTGGAAGGCCACTGCTTGCTCCTCCGTCTCCTTCGCTTTTTGCGATATCGAATATCACAGGTGCGTTGGACCCGTACATGGCCAATATTTCTTCGGAGTCCTTAACTGCAAGCCCTGAGTCAACTCCCATTTGAATATGTTGCTTGATATAATCGGAGAAGTTGCTTGATCCCCCGACATCCCCACCGGAAATCGGCATTCCTTTAGTACTGCTGGCTGGGTAAGTTTTATTGGATTGCTGGGCAAGCTTCCCTGCCAAAAGGTCGACCGTCGTTTTTGCCATTTTGCGATAACCGGTCAATTTCCCTCCCGCAATCGTGATAAGGTCCGAATCGGACTCCCAAATTTCATCTTTCCTTGATATTTCGGAAGGATCTTTCCCTTCTTCAAGAATCAACGGCCTCACTCCAGCCCAGCTTGATTCAATATCATCACCCGTAATGTTCAATTCTGGAAACATATAATGTATCGACTTTAATAAATAGGCACGGTCTTCGGAAGTAACGGTCGGCACTGCAGGATCACCATCATAAAAAGTGTCCGTAGTCCCTACATAAGCTTTACCGGCTCTCGGGATGGCAAAAATCATCCGGCCATCAGGCGTATCAAAATAAAGCGCCTGCTTCAACGGGAATTTCGATTGGTCGATGACCACATGAACACCCTTGGATAACTTCAGCGTTTTCCCTTTTTTCGATTGGTCCTTCTCACGAATGGAATCGACCCATGGACCTGCTGCATTAATAACTTTGTCTGCGTATATTTCATAAGAATCACCTGAAAGTAAATCGGCAACTTGGACGCCGTTCACCTTGCCATTGTCATATAACAATTTTTCCACTTTTGTATAATTTATCGGTGTTGCACCTTTATCGACAGCCGCCTTCATCACTTCAATCGTCAGACGTGCATCATCTGTCCGGTATTCAACATAGTAGCCTCCGCCCTTCAGTCCCTCTTTCTTAACGAGCGGCTCCCGTTTTAGTGTTTCCTCCGCCGAAAGCATTTTCCTGCGTTCAGCTTTTTTAACCCCCGCAAGGAAATCATATACTCGAAGGCCAATGGAGGTACTGAATTTCCCGAAGGTGCCACCTTTGTGCATCGGTAACAGCATCCATTCCGGCGTGGTAACATGCGGTCCATTTTCATAAACGATTTCCCGCTCTTTACCAACCTCGGCAACCATTTTTATTTCAAATTGCTTCAAATACCGCAATCCGCCATGAACAAGTTTTGTCGAGCGGCTTGAAGTACCTGCTGCAAAGTCCTGCATTTCAACCAAAGCCACTTTCATTCCACGGGTCGTTGCATCCAGGGCGATCCCTGCACCGGTAATTCCCCCGCCAATGACAACCACATCATATTTCTCTTTTTTCAGAAGTTCGATCGTTTCTTCGCGATATATATTTGAAAACCTCATGCCTGACTCCTCCTTTAAGTATTGCATTCTATTTTTTTCTTGAATTTTGCACATTTACTCGTGAGTTTGGTCAATATATTCAATTGGTTCATTTGTTCGCATAGTTTATATAGATATTAATATCCCTAATCTGCCATTAAAAACAAAAAAAGAGACCATAAATGACATTATCGAATTAACGATAACGCATTCATGGTCTCTCCTGTTCTCCGGCCGAGTTATTAACTTGATTTCATTATAGCATACTCCAGCTCGTTTGAGAAAGAATACATCTTGTTTTTTATTTAAATGCCATAGCGGCATGTACAGCTTTTTTCCAGCCTTCATATAATTTTTCACTATTTTGCTCTTCCATGGAGTGTTTAAAGGTTTTGTCTACCGCCCATTGCCGGGAGATTTCTTCTTGATCCTTCCAATACCCGACAGCAAGGCCAGCTAAGTATGCAGCTCCTAATGCTGTAGTTTCGTTTATGGTCGGCCTCTCGACGGGCACCCGTAATAAGTCGCTTTGGAATTGCATCAGGAAGTCATTCTTGACTGCTCCGCCATCCACTCTTAATGTCTGGAGCTCGATTCCTGAATCCGCCTCCATTGCATCAAGGACATCCTTCGTTTGATATGCCAGTGATTCAAGTGTGGCACGAATGAAATGTTCTTTGGATGTGCCACGCGTCAAACCAAAAACGGCTCCCCGCACTTCGCTGTCCCAATATGGAGTTCCAAGTCCTACAAAAGCCGGTACCACATATACTCCATCGGTACTTTCCACCCGTTTTGCATAGGCTTCGCTGTCCTTTGCATCATGAAGCATCCGCAGGCCATCGCGCAGCCATTGGATTGCGGAGCCCGCTACGAATATACTGCCTTCCAGTGCATATTCGACCTTCCCATTCAGTCCCCAGGCAAGGGTCGTCAATAGCCCGTGTTCGGAACTGACAGCCTTGGCTCCTGTATTCATGAGCATGAAACAGCCTGTTCCATACGTGTTTTTAGCCATTCCTTCATTAAAGCAGGCTTGGCCGAATAATGCTGCCTGCTGATCACCGGCTGCCCCGGCGATCGGAATCGATTGGCCGAAGAAATGATATTCGATCGTACGTGCATACTCCTCAGAGGAAGGCCTCACTTCCGGCAGCATTGATTTTGGTACAGTCAATATATCGAGCAGTTCTTCATCCCATTTCAGTTCGTGGATATTGTACATCAATGTCCGGGATGCATTGGAATAGTCCGTTACATGGGCCTTGCCTCCTGATAGCTTCCAGATCAGCCAAGTATCGATGGTACCGAATAACAGCTTGCCTTCATCCGCCTTTTGCCGGGCCCCTTCCACATTATCGAGGATCCATTTCACTTTCGTTCCGGAAAAATAAGCATCTATCAACAATCCCGTTTTATCCCGGAATAGATCATTAAGTCCCTTTTCCTTCAAATCATCACAGATTTCACTTGTTTGCCTGGACTGCCATACAATCGCATTATAGACAGGGGTACCTGTTTCCTTATCCCAAACGACTGCCGTTTCACGCTGATTGGTGATCCCGATCCCGGCAATTTGCTCTGGCTTTACACCGGATTCAGATAGTACACCGGCAATCACCGCCAGGATCGATCCCCAAATCTCATTGGCGTTATGCTCGACCCAGCCTGGTTTAGGGAAATGCTGCGTGAATTCCTTTTGGGAGGAATGGACGATTTCCCCCTTTTCGTTAAATAAAATCGCCCGCGAACTCGTTGTTCCTTGATCTAATGATAAAATGTATTTTTCCATTGTGTATGCCCCTCCTTTTAATTAACTGGCAATATTTCTGCTTTCCAATTCATGTGACTGCTTTTTACCAAATGCATAGGCTAATATCAATAGTACCAGGCTTGCACCCAAAACAGACCAAAATCCTGCTGTTATTTCTCCCATAAAGAATGCTTTATAACAAACGGCACCAAGTGAACCCCCAATAATCGGTCCAACGACCGGAATCCATGAATAGCCCCAATTGGAATTGCCTTTACCCGGGATCGGCAGCAAAAAGTGAGCGATGCGCGGCCCCAGATCGCGTGCCGGGTTAATCGCGTATCCTGTCGTTCCCCCAAGAGACATCCCGATCACGACAATCAATAACCCGACTGCGAATGGATTTAGTCCCTCTGTAAAATTATTGGCACCTATAAATAATAAACCAAGAATAAGGATGAAAGTTCCAATCATCTCACTTAATAGATTTGAAAATGTATGCGGGATCGCAGGTGAAGTCGCGAACACACCAAGCTTCGCTCCTGGATCATCAGTAGCTTTCCAGTGTGGCAAATAATGCAGGAATACTAGAGTTGCTCCAAGGATTGCGCCAATCATTTGGGCAACGATGTAACCGGGCACATCACTCCAAGGAAATTCCCCAATAATCGCAAACCCTACTGTGACTGCCGGGTTTAAATGCGCCCCGCTTATGGACCCCACTGCAAAAACACCCATCGTAACAGCCAATCCCCATGCAATCGTGATAACGATCCAGCCGGCATCTTTTGCATAGGAACCCTTTAAGGATGAACCAGCCCCAATGCCTGCTCCGAATAAAACTAATATCATCGTACCTAACACTTCTCCCCAAAATGGAGTCATGAATAAAACCCCTCCCCTGATAAATTTTTAAACCATGCCAACAAATAAAAGGAGATCCACAGCAGAACTATCTTCATAAAATAAATTATGAATAGATCTGTTGTGAATCTCCTAGTCTCCGTCACATATATTAACTTGTATAATAAAATATACTAGGTAATGAAAACGCTGTCAATATTTTGTAAAAAATTAATCTATTTTTCTGTGATTTTTTTTAATTTCCCCTATTAAACGATATCCCATAATTCAGTTTTGGAAGTGGTGATTGACGACGCTCCAGCATCAAGGGCGTTCATGACTTCATCCGAAGTACGTATGAGGCCGCCTGCAAAAATCGGTGTCTGCAATCGTTCCTTCACTTCTTTTATCATCCATGGCATAGCGCCCGGCAATACTTCGATATAATCCGGCTTGGTTTTCTGCACCAGCTTATAACTTTTCTCAAGCGCATGTGAATCTATTAAAAAGATTCGCTGGATGGCAATGACTCCCTTTTGCTTCGCCTTCAATATAACGTTTGATTTAGTTGAAATCAGCCCATATGGATTATATTCCTGACAAATGAATTCTGTCGCGTACTCATCACTTCTTATGCCATGGATCAAATCGACATGATAAATCATTTTCTTATTATGCTGCTTTGCCATCATACTTACGTTTTTCAATTGTGATATATGCAAATCAAGAAACACACCTATTTCATAGGAACTTTCTAAAAATCTTTCGAAATCCTTCATGCTTGCTGAAGCAGGCAAAATCTTCTGATCCATCATTATCCTCCTCATTCCCAGAAAAACTCAAAACTTCAAGTCATTTAGTATATTTTAAAGAGCTTGATTTATCAAACACATTTTTTTCATGACCAATGTCACCATAACACTATCATACCTGTCACTCCCTTTATAGTTTTCGGCTAAGAATGTATGTAAACTCCATCATAAAGTAATTTTCATTTTCAATGCACCTTCGACGAGTTCATACGATTTAATTGTGCCAACGGGAATTTTTCTCACGATGCTCCAAGCATTAACATTCATTTTGATCGTTCTTTTTTCAAATTCAAAAAATGGAGGTCTGTTAAATATCCTTTGGTTGATGAAATTCCTGTCAATTGGTTCCATTTCCACTAATTCAAATACAATCGTTCTTTTTTCCACATGAACCGGTTTTAATGTAATCCGAAAAGCTACGTTTTTCTTAAACATCATTTTTTTCACTTCCATCGTTCCGGAAAGCACTATATGCTTTGGCGTAATCTCGACTTTAATATCCTGACCATATGATTTCATTCTTAAGATATTCTCTATCATGGCTTCAGTTACCGTTATCGGTATGCCATTTTTGAATGGACTGAATGTACTCATCCTTGCATTCCCCTCCTGCCGCTCATACAGAACGTCGGTTATAGCATATGCCAGGTTCCTTGATGTAGTTAACTTTTCAACCCATATTAATAATCGGTATATTCGAAATCTTCCACCTTCAATACTTGACCTTTATAAAAACTATCTGTATAGTCATAATTAATTTAATAGACAACTCTTATCCAGAGAGGTGGAGGGACTGGCCCTTTGATGCCTCAGCAACAGACTGATCATGTACTGTGCTAATTCCAGAAGTGTAAAAACTTGAAGATAAGAAGAGTATATAGCTTTGCTGCCAACACCTCTTCTTATTTTTAAGAAGAGGTTTTTTATTTTTAAAAGGAAAGAAGGAATGCAACATGTCAATCACATTAACGAAAGCACCATTCAGGGCCGATCACGTCGGAAGTTTATTAAGACCAGAACGTTTACATATTGCCAGAAAGCAATTTAAGGAAGGTACCATTTCAGCAGAGCGGCTTCGTGAAGTTGAAACCGAAGAAATCAATCGGATTGTCGAAAAACAAATTGAAGTTGGATTAGAGGCCGTGACGGATGGTGAGTTCAGACGAACATGGTGGCACTTTGACTTCCTCGAACATTTAAATGGCATCGAGGGATATGTGACTGAAAAAGGTCTCACATTCGATGGTGTGGAAACAGAGAGATATAACGTTCGCAATACCGGGAAGGTTTCATTCAATCCTGAACATCCCTTCATTCGCGATTTCATTGAATTGAACAAAATCGTGAACGGACGCGCCGTTGCCAAGCAAACCATTCCCAGCCCAAATCAATTATTTGCTGTAGGCATTCATAATGAAGACATCTATCCTGATATTGAAGACTATGCTAATGATATCATCAAAGCGTATCAGCATGCTTTGAAGGCTTTTTATGAAGCAGGTGTACGTTATCTTCAATTGGATGATGTATATATTGCCAGACTTTCAGCTCCAGATTTCCAGTTCAAAGATGGAAAATATACGAGGGAACAGTTAATCGATCTTGCACTTCGCGTAATTAATGGCGCATTGGAAGGCAAACCAGAAGACCTTGTCGTCACTACACACCTATGTCGTGGGAACTACCAGTCGACTTGGGCGTTTGAAGGAAGCTATGCCCGTATCGCCCCAACTTTATTGGCAAAAGAAACAGTGGATGGATTTTTCTTGGAATATGATGATCAACGCTCAGGAGATTTCAAACCATTGGAATACATTCCAAATGGCGGAGCACGGGTCGTACTGGGTGTCGTCACTTCAAAAAATGGAGAAATCGAAGACAAGGAAGCTGTTAAGGCACGCATTGAAGAAGCCTCGCACTTCGTTCCTCTCGAACAATTATGCTTAAGTCCGCAATGCGGCTTCGCCTCCACCCATCACGGCAACAAGCTGACCGAAGAACAGCAATGGGAAAAGCTGAAATTCGTCGTTGATGTAGCAAAAGAAGTATGGAAATGATTTTTTAGCGGAGACTTTAATTCTGATTTACAGGATTTGAACAACCTAATCGGCCGCACTTATAAGGGAGCCGATTAGGTTCTTGCAATAATACATTTCCATTCCTTTAATGACTCTTTAGATAACGGTATCAAGTTTTGCTATTTATGAAACTAACGATGAATGATAAAACTATTTGACATATCGATAATTCTCGATATAATGAAATGTATGAAAACAATCGAGATATTTAAAGCATTATCCAATGAATCCAGGTTGCAAATCTTACAATGGCTCAAGGCGCCTGAACTCCACTTCACCCCTCATGAGGGAATAGACATGAAGGAAACCGGCGTTTGCGTAAGTCAGATTACGGAAAAATTAAACATGACCCAGTCCACGGCCTCTCAATACCTCTCGATGCTTCTTAGAGCAGGATTGATTAAAACGGAGCGGATAGGAAAGTTTACGTATTACAAACGAGATGAAGAGGCAATCTCAAAAATTACTGATTTCTTGAAAGAAGAAGTATGAAAATGAACCTGATCCGTACCTTAGAGGGTTGGGTTCATTTTTCTCTCTAACATTTCGATATTTCGCGATATGTTTATTTTTTTATTCATACATATCAACATATTGCGATATGTCTTTATATAAAATTAATAATCATTAATGAGGAGTGAATCTATTTTGCTTAATACATGGAAAATTTACATGTTAGCGATTATCAGTTTTTTAGTAGGAACATCCGAATTCATAATATCCGGAATTTTGGATAAGATTGCGGATTCTCTTGGAGTGACCCTTGCTGCCGCAGGACAGCTCATTACAATTTTCTCCCTTGTCTACGCAATCGGTACACCCATTCTCATGGCTTTAACAGCAAGTTTAGACAGACGAAGATTAATGTTGTATTCCCTTGGACTATTCGTAGTGGCCAATCTGCTTGCCTTTCTATTACCAGGCTTTGGACCGTTTCTATTTGCACGCATAATCATGGCACTTGGTGCAGGATTGGTTGTAGTCACCGCTCTGAATATTGCCGCTAAGCTTGCTCCGCCAGATAAACAAGCAAGTTCTATTGCGACAGTTGTCATGGGGTTTACAGCTTCCCTTATCATTGGCGTACCTCTCGGAAGAATCATGACAGATGCATTCGGGTGGAAATCCGTCTTTGGCGGAATCGCCCTATTCGGCCTGATTGCCATGATCGTTTTATTCTTTACCATTCCTCCTACCAAAGGGGATAAACCAGTACCACTTCTCCAGCAGCTGGCCCTTCTTAAAAAAAGGAAAGTTGCCCTTGGATTATCGATAACCTTCTTCTGGCTTGGCGGATATTCGATAGCTTATACCTATCTATCCCCTTACCTGCTATCCGTATCAGGGATAAGTGACTCTCTACTTAGCACGGCCTTGCTTATATTCGGTATCGCAAGCTTGATTGGATCAAAGTTTGGCGGTTATAGTACGGATCGATGGGGTGTATCATTTACACTAATTGGCGGTATGGCTCTGCATATTATGATGATCATCATGTTATCCATCGTTACGAATTCATTGATGGGCGTTTTGATAATCCTTACCTTATGGTCGTTCGCAGCATGGTCATCAGGGCCGACACAGCAATATCATTTAGCGACCCTTGAACCTGAATCATCAGGAGTCATGCTCGGTCTGAATCAGTCGATGATGCAATTGGCCATGGCGGCAGGTGCTGGAATTGGCGGTGTTGCTGTAGAACAAGTATCCCTTGCTTCCATAACCTGGATCGCTGCAACAGGGGTTGCCATTGCCATGGTCATTGTTCTGGTCCTTTCAAGTTCATCGTCAAGCAGTAAAATAGCACAATCCATAAAACCCTAGACCGTTATATAAACATTCATCATAAGGCTAGATTTTAGCCTTATGATGAATCCTAAAGCTGAAAGCAAAAAAAAAAGAACGGTCACCAGCACGTCCCCTTTTTACTTGCAGTTATCATCATCATCCATTTTCTTCACAAATATATCATCCGTCACCCTATCTTCCAGCTTGTTCCTCAAGGCCAATTCCGCAGCCTTCCCATCACTAGGCGACCCGTCCGAGAAATACATCGGAAACAAGGAGAAAAACATAACATAGAAAGAAAAATAGATGAATTGATACCAGATCACCGAGCTGTCCAGGATATTCTGATACACTAAACTATAGATGGTCAGCATGCTGACTAAATTAAAGATAGCCCCCCCTAAATATATCAGCGTATTCGTCAATCGATTATCATGTTTCAATCCCTTGAACTCGCAAGTCCCATTCCAAAAATAATATTTCCTCACCTCTATGTTCCGAAAGGCGAAAAGTTTATTACCACAACCGATCAAGATCTTCTTTTCTGATCCCCCAAAGATCGTAACAAAGAAAATATGCCCGCTCAAATGTATCAGCGTAACGATCGGCATGATCAAAAAAAAGGAAAATAGAAATTTAATGATATCAGAGAGACCAAACATGTTTAAGCAACCCTCCTTACCAGGATGCTACTCTGATACCCTGCCCACATTAGTTATAACTGGTAAATTTTTCACAGTAGTCATATGTTGCTTTCCACAAGTGCTATTGTTCTCCTTCTGCTTAATTTGGGTTGTTTCCAGCTTAATATGGCCTTCCTCCGCTTATTTCGACCTATCTCCAACTTAATTCGACCTTCAAAAAGAAGGCTATCCCCTTCCAAAAAAACTCGGAAAAGTGATAGCCTTTACATCTTTATTTAGCGATTGGGGGTGTGAAGAATTTCTGAGTTGTTTTGTCCTGGCCTCAAGCCTGCATGTTTATATTCAGGGGTGAAAACCGATGTTTTGATCGGGCAGGCGATTTGCTTCTGGGCATTTCCTTTTCCGTCCGGTACCTCGACGATCATTCCCCTGTCCTTCAATTGGGGGTGTTCGGCCGCTTCAGTGAAGGTCAGCACTGGTTCTGCGCAGGCCTCGAAATCAGCGAATATTTCTTGCCATTCATGAAAATCCCTTTCAAGGAAAGCCAGTCGGACGGCCGTTTTAAACCTGATTCCGCTTTCTTCATCGCTTTTCATGCTCAGTTCATACAATTCGGGTGCACCGATTGCTTCACATAAGGCTTTTCGAAAAGGGGGCTCAAGGCTTCCTACCGAAAAATATCGTCCATCTTTCGTTTCGTAAAAGTCATAAAAGGATCCTCCGTTCAACATCAATTTTTCTGGTTCAAGATCGAGGCCCCCTTGTAAATTCAGGGGTGCGGATATGGCATTCAAGGCAAAACTGCAGTCGGTCATGCTGATGTCGATGGCTTGGCCGAATCCCGTTCTTTCCCTGTGAATGACTGCAGATAATATACCGATAACAGCATGCAGTGATCCTCCGGCAAGATCTGCTATTTGGGTTCCGTTTTTTGCCGGGCCATCCTTTTTCGTACCGGAATAGCCTGATAAGCCTGCAATCGAAATATAATTGATATCATGTCCCGGTCGGTCTTTATAGGGACCTGTCTGGCCGAAGCCCGTGATGGAACAGTAAATCAGCTTCGGATTGATCCATTTTAATGCCTCATAGCCCAGCCCTAGGCGTTCCATGACGCCTGGACGGAACTGTTCAATGACGATATCGTATTCCTTCACTAGATTTTTTACGGATTCGATGGACTCAGATTGTTTTAAATCAAGTGTGATCGACTTCTTCGATCTGTTAAGATACTGGTTCACACCCCATGAATCCGTTGCTCCCGGCCTCTCTACCTTCAAAACGTCCGCTCCTAAATCCGCTAGCATCAAAGTGGCAAATGGGCCTGGCAGTAACGTTGAAAAGTCCAATACTTTTAAATGAGTCAATAAGGTCATCAGCCGTGCACCTTCCCTTTCCATTGAAAATAGTAAAAGCTTTCCCGTCGTTCTGTACATGCAATTTAGCAAAGTTTACGATTATCATATAACACCGCCTGGAATTTTTGTATAAATTTCCATTTAATAAAAATAAAAAGCCAGGAATCAGCTTCCTGGCTTTTGTTAATGAGCACATAGAAAACAAGTAAAAGCCGGACAATTTTAAACTACATTGTCCGGCTGATTTTACTTTACGCTTGTTCATTCATATTTTTTGTCAAAGTCAAATTTCACTTCATCAAGTTTAACGAATTTAGTTTTTCTTACCAGCTTATAGCCAAACCATAGACCAAGGAAAAGCGGGATTCCCAGGTATGCAGCTATAACACTGCCCCAATCGATCTGGTCTGAGAAAAATGCTTGGATATTTTGGGACAGGATGACGATCATGCCAATTAAAATGGCAAAGATCGGTCCAATCGGGAACCATAATGCCTTATATGGCAGCTTCTCCAATGAATGGCCTTGAGCGATGAATGCTTTCCGGAAACGGTAATGACTGATGGAAATGCCGAGCCAAAAGATAAATCCTGTAATTCCAATGGCATTCATTAACCAAATATACACTTTACCATCACCGAATACGGAGGCTAAAAAGGCCAGCATGCCGATGGAACATGTCAAAATCATGCCTGCAACCGGTACTCCGCGTTTATTAAGTTTTGCAAAAATACGCGGTGCTTGTCCATCTTTTGCCATTGAGTATAACATACGCGTTGATGCATATAGACTTGAGTTACCTGCAGATAATACCGCTGTTAAAATGACGGCATTCATAAGCGAAGCGGCAAAGGCCACTCCAGCTTTTTCAAAAATGAGCGTGAATGGGCTTACCATGACGTCATCACCTTGTAAACTTGAGTTCGTATAAGGGATAAGCAGCCCTATTACAAAGATCGCCAATACGTAAAAGAGCAAGATTCTCCAGAAGACACTTTTAATGGCCTTCGGTATATTCCGTGCAGGATCTTCACTTTCCCCGGCAGCCACACCGACAATTTCGGTACCTTGAAAAGAAAAGCCAGCTGCTATGAATACGATGAAGACACCCATGAACCCACCCGGGAAAGGAGCGTCATCGACGGTGAAGTTTTTAAAACCTACTGCTTCGCCGCCCATAATGCCGAAGATCATTAGCAGCCCGACGATTATAAAAATAACGATGGCTGTTACTTTTATGAAGGAAAACCAGTATTCCCCTTCCCCATATCCTTTAACGGATAAATAGTTCAATAGGAAAATGAGCACCAAGAATGATGAACTCCATAACAATGATGGACTATTCGGAAACCAGAATTTCATGATCATTGTCGAGGCTGCCAACTCTGCCGCTATCGTCATCGACCAATTGAACCAATACGTCCATCCCAAGGCAAAACCAAATGCCGGATCGACAAATTTCGTTCCATAGGTACTGAATGAGCCGCTTGTCGGCATAAAGGCTGCCAGTTCCCCTAAGCTCGTCATCACAAAGTAAACCATTGCCCCAACTAAGGCATATGCAAGTAATGCGCCGCCTGGCCCAGCTGTATGAATGGCTGCCCCGCTGCTAAGAAACAGCCCGGTGCCAATAGCCCCGCCAATGGAAATCATCGTTAAATGGCGGGATTTTAAACCGCGCTTTAGTTCTTGTCCTTCTTGCTGCGGAGGATGTTGAACGATGTCATGTTCTTGTTTTGGTATCATAATTTTTCATCCCTTTCTATATAAGCGCTTTCATATATGGGAAATCCATTTAATAAATTTTCCTATTTCATAGACTTCAAATAGATCTAATTTACAATTCGAATTCCTTTTCTGAATATATGCAATTTTCATGCCAAATTTATAAAACGCAATATTTCAACAAATTATCAAAAAAAACGCCCTCAATAGACAAAATATTTTGCACTTTACGCCACATTTTTTTGCACATTATGCCATGTTTTTTTGCACTTTTATTCATTTGGTTCAATTTAAATACATTCCAAATATTACTAAAAGAATATATTCAGAGAATATTTCTATCAAAATCCATTTTTCTCCATTTTATTCCTTTAAATGTCATATTTTTTGCGAGTTTTCTCCATTTGTAAATAATATGAAACGATGCAAAAATGAGGTTATTCTCATGAAGGAGTTGAGTGTTATGAAAGGTAAGGTATTTTTAGGAACTGCACTATCTCTCGGTCTATTATTTTCTGCCATTCCCCATCAAGAAGCTTTAGCGGCAAAAAATGTGTTGAGTGTTGAAAAGTACAATAAGCATAAGGATTCGCTAGAATTCAAGTCTGGGAAACTTACGGACCCATCGAAGCAAACTGCAGAAGATATCATTCTTACCTTTTTTGATGAAAACAAAAAGTCTTACAAGCTAGAAAAGCAAAAGGCGAAAGACTCCTTCACGATCCAGAAAGAAAGCAAGGATGAACTAGGCAATACCGTCCTTAAATTGCAACAAACCTATAAAGGCGTACCTGTATGGAATTCCACACAAGCGGTATTGATTGATACTAAAGGTGTATTGACGGTCGTGTCCGGTACGGTTGAAGCCAATCTAAACACGAAATTAGGGAAAAAGGCTAAAAAAGGCATCAGTAAATCCGAAGCTATCAAAATAGCTGAAGCGGATCTTGGGTTCACTCCTGCCTACGAACAATCACCTGAATCTGACCTATATGTATACGCAAATGAAGGCAAGGCCGATTATGTATATAAAGTCAATTTGAAATTCTTAAGTCCTGAACCAGGAAATCATAATTATTTCATATCAGTCAAAACAGGTAAAATCCTGAATAAATTTAATACACTAGATGAAGTGACGGGGACCAATTCCGTCGGAACGGGCACCGGCGTCTTAAACAATACCGTGTCATTGAACACTACCTTATCCAGCGGCCGATACTATTTACAGGACAATACACGCGGTAAAGGCATCTACACTTATAATGCCAATAACCGTTCAAAATTGCCTGGTACACTCTTTTCCAACACGACAAACGCTTTCACTACTTCTACCGATAAAGCTGCGGTTGATGCCCATTATTATGCAGGTAAAACCTATGATTATTATAAATCGACATTTGGACGGAACTCTTATGATGGAAATGGAACCATCCTGAAATCAACCGTTCATTATGGCTCAAGATACAATAATGCATTCTGGGATGGCACCCAAATGGTTTACGGTGATGGAGATGGCACGACGTTCATCCCATTGTCCGGCGGTCTGGATGTCGTTGCACATGAACTGACGCATGCCGTGACTTCCTCGGAATCGAACCTTACCTATCAGAATGAATCCGGTGCTTTGAATGAAGCGATTTCTGATATATTTGGCACCGTCGTCGAATTCAAGAACCAAAGTGCCAAAGCCGATTATTTGGTCGGAGAAGATATTTACACACCTAACATTTCCGGTGATGCACTCCGTTCAATGGCTAATCCTACATTGAATGGTGACCCTGACCATTATTCGAACCGCTATACGGGAACGGGTGATAACGGCGGAGTCCACACGAACAGCGGAATCATCAATAAGGCGGCCTATTTGATTTCTGCCGGCGGAACTCACCATGGTGTGAGCGTATCCGGGATTGGCATCGATAAACTGGGAACCATCTTTTACCGGGCAAACACGATTTATTTAACTTCCTCGTCGACATTTTCACAAGCCAGGGCGGCAGTCGTACAAGCGGCCTCTGATTTATACGGTTCTAGCAGTGCAGAAGTCACAGCTGTCAAAAATGCCTTTACAGCTGTCGGTGTGAATTAAGGGATTTACCTATATGACCGACACCTCCCTAGCTTCACTTCTAGCGGAGGTGTTTTTTTATTGTAATGGATAAACGGGTCTCCCGATTATTTCAGCCGTTCGCTACCTTTTTTCGTCCTTCATGTGACGAATTCCGTCCTACGGTACCGGTAGAGCCTCAATAAAAAACAATCGTGCCGTTTGCTAAAATTGATTAATTCCGTAAAATAGTTGCTTTTCTTCTTATTAACTGTCAAGCTTAGATGATCTGGACTATATTGAATAGAACAAGTAGGTGACGAACATGATTGAAGTTAAAACTTCCACACTCAGTGATGGTGAGTTCAATAGAGGCGTATTCGCAACACGAGACATTAAAAAAGGTGAGCTTTTGCATGAGGCACCTGTCATTGCTTATCCGAACGAGGAGCATGTTTTCATAGAGAAGACATTGCTGGCTGATTATGCGTTTGAATATGGAATTAATCATACTGCCATGCTTTTAGGTTATGGCATGCTGTTTAATCATTCTTATACACCCAACGCTACGTATGACATAAACTTCAAGAATCATACGTTTGATTTCTTTGCTTACACCGACATAAAAGCAGGAGAAGAAATCCTGATTAATTATAATGGTGAAGTCGATAATGAGGATCCGCTTTGGTTCAATAAAGAAAATGACGGTGAAGATGAAGCTGAATGATCATTGACCATTCATGAAAGCACTTGTACTTTTGAAAAACCTTTCCAAGGTTTTCGAAAGAAACGGGTGCTTTTCCTTTTTCCTTTTACCGGCTTGATGAATTCACTGCTGGGTTTTAATCGTTCACCAAAAGGATGTTAAGCAATTAAAAAGCCCCATTAAGAACTACTTAATGGGGACAGCTTGACGACAAAAGAAAGTTCGAGATGCTCTCACCTCGAACCATGATTTTATTATACGAATGAACCCTCTCAAGGTTGAAGAAATGTGCGACACAGACGCTTGCTTTGATGAGACTTGGCAGACAGTCGGCGGAAAGGGAGCGGATTTCGGAAATCAACTGGCACTTTTTTTCAAGAAAAAAATGACTGTAAACTAGTTCTTCACTAATTTACAGTCAGGTCCCATTAAAACTTTTAATGGGGTTATTTCACCTTAACGTACGGATGGGTTACTTGATTTTGTTTTGGTTATTGATTGGAATTGGCTCTTAACCTTATCAATGGTTTCCGGTGTCGCTAAGGACCTTATTTGACTCATGGTTTTTTCACGGGTTTTCTTATTGCGCATTAAAAATGCGGCTGCTCCTATCAGGACGGTTCCAAGCATTTTGTTTGATGGCATGTTAGTTTCCTCCTTCAAGTTAGTCATATATAGTATTCCCTCTATCAGCTGATTTAAACAAAAGCATCCTTTTGAGAGAGTAGTTTCGCTTTTATTCATCATCGCCCAGGCTTTCAATATACTTTATGCTTTCGGGATTTTTCACCACTTTTTCAGCTTGATCCGGGTCAGCTTTCTTTTGCTTCATATTGTAAAGTTTATATGTCAGCACTCTTTTCACTGACTCGTTAATTCTATCGATTGGAACTTCCCCTGCTTTCACTGCTTGGAGTAATCCGTTATATACTTCAAGCTCATGGGAATATTCATGACAGACAAGTAATAAATCAGCTCCTGCAAGGATTGCCTGCTTCCCCATCTCTTCATAGGAGTAATACTTGTTCACAGCACCCATTTCCAAATCGTCGGTAACGACAAGACCTTCATATTTGAGTTTCCCACGAAGCAGTTCTTCTATGATGATTTTAGAAAGGCTTGCTGGTTTTTCTTTATCATAGGCTGGATATTTAATGTGGGTCACCATCACGAAAAACTTTTGGTTATCCATTTCACTTATGATTTTCTTGAAAGGATAAATATCCGAATTTTCCAGATCCAGTTGGTTTGCCTCCACGGAGGATGTTTCGACATGCGGATCGATTTCGCTGCGTCCGTTTCCAGGAAAGTGCTTCAATGCACCAGTTATCGATACATCGTTCAAGCCTTGAATGGCTTTCTTTCCGTATTGATAGACCTTTTCGGGATCTTTCCCAAATGAACGTTTATCCGTTTGCGATAGATCTAGTACAGGGGCGAAATTAATGTTAATCCCCATGGATCCAAGTTCTGTTCCATTCAATTTGGCAACTTTGTACACTTCTTCAATAGATGCATTTTTTCCAAGATCCTGTTGCGCAGGGAGTGGCGATACCCTTTCCTTCATCCTGATGATGTCCCCGCCTTCCTGATCGATGGCCACCATCAACGGAAGCGAATGTGTACTTTGATTGGCCGTTTGCTGAAGCGAATTGGATAACCTGGCCACTTGTTTAGGTGATTTCATATTGCGGTCAAAATAAATGACGCCTCCTATATGTTTTTGTTCGATAAGTTCCGTAATTTCATTGCCCTTTTCAGTTCCCTTGAAACCGACCATCATAAGCTGCCCGATTTTTTCTTCAAGCGTCATTTTTTTCAGCAATTGTTCTATTTTCTCATGACTATCCGCTTCGGCGTCTTTCCCTTTTTCCGCTCTGGAATTCACATTGATATTCAACTGAATGAACAATATTGAAAAAGCGAGGATTGCGATGAAAAGCAGGCCTATATAAATTTTTTTATTCTTCATGATTTGACCTTCATTGACATTTTCTCTGTCCTTCCTTGATTGCCCTTTTTGATTTCAATGCACACTTCTTAATCATGTTCATAAAGTGTCAATTCTATATCATCAATGCGTATTTTTTTTGCATAAAGCATTAGCCACGCACCATACTACAATCATAGCCTAATTAAAAGGAGATGCCCCCCCATGAACGGAATGTTGAAGAATCTTGCCGTCACCTTCAGTCATGCAGTCGATTATGCAAAAGAAAAAATAACAGCCTTTACAGGAACAACCCCTGTTACGATAGCGGAATTGAGTGAGCACATCATCAATCAGCCTGAAACAAAACTAATCAGGAAAAACCTTTTAGGGATACCTTTTTCTTTTTATCATTTACAAAAAGAAGACGTTACGTACTATTTGGAAATGAAAAGCTCACAGGTTCTTCAGTTGGATGTTCAAGCGCATAATCATCCGATTGTGTCTTACAGGTCTTATCGAGATAAATCCAGCTTGCCCACGGCCATTAGATTTCCTAAAACCCTTTTATCCGAATGACACTTTGGTACAAATATAAAAAAGCTGATATTCCCTGCAATGGGGATATCAGCTTTTTTTCTTATAGGGAGAAAAAACGTTCTCTTTCACTTGAAATCCAATTCTCGGTATCTTCTTCATCCTTTTTAACCAAGCGGTTAACGAGGATATCATGCCAAATGTAATTTTCGAGAAAATTGATATGAATGGGATCATCTGTGTAGAACGCCGTTTCTCTCGTTTCCGGAGAAGGGCCGTAAATCGTCTCCTTGCCATCGATGGATAAGATGAACCATTTGTTTTCTCCGATATTTTCCACATAGCTTGTTTTGCGATGTATATCTATACCTGATAATGGGTTTTCAACCTGAAATGCAATCCCCTTGAGAGTGCAATGCGCAGCAATCCCTTTTAGCTCTTGTTCAAGTTTTCCATACATCTCGTCCCATAAGGAAACCACCACCCTTTTCTCGGCTTTTTGAATCAAAGTACGGCAAAAGGAAAGGATGTGCCCTTCACCCTTAAGCGTCATTACACGATTGTCGGACATCGGTTCGATTTTCTCGAATTGTTTCAGTGTATGGCTGATGGATTGATAGGTATCGTTCCATTTTGATTGGACAGATTCCAGAAACACATCGACTGGTAGCGGTGAATATTGTATCGAGTCATTGATTTCCTCTTTTAAGACGATTCCTTCTTCTTGCAGTCCATTTAATATTTCATAGATGCGGGCCCTGGGAATTCCTGATTCCTTGCTTACTTGATAGGCACTGGTTGGACCTTGGCGAACCAAAGAAACATAAGCCTTTGCTTCATATTGACTAAACCCGAGAGACTGTAGTTTTTGAATGATATCTTGCATAGTACCTCCTAGTGCTTTTAGTAAGTTATATGCCTATCATACCAAATCTCTTATCGAAATCTATTCGATTTCAAATGGTATGACTCATAATGTTCTTATTTACAGAACGGCTTTTATTAGTTACTATTTAAATAGTGACTAAACGAAAAACTTGGGTTATGGCTTCAGCATAACAAGCATTTCAGCCATAACGCCATTTATACGGAGGCTTCTTGGATGGAGGATATACATATTTCAACACTCTTGCTGCTGATGTTTTTCGGATTTTTGGCAGCATTCATTGATTCTGTGGTAGGCGGCGGGGGCCTGATTTCCATACCCGCTTTATTATTTTCAGGACTTCCCCCTTCTCAAGCGATCGCAACGAATAAGCTAGCAAGTTCCATGGGGTCTTTAACAAGTACCATTGCCTTCATTCGCTCAGGTAAGGTTGATTTTCGATTGGTTTCCAAACTTTTTCCACTGATTTTCATAGGTTCCCTGCTAGGCGCTTGGGTTGTTAATTTCGTCTCGCCTGAATTATTAAAGCCAATGATCTTGGTCCTATTAATAGCTATTGCCATTTATACCTTTTTTAAAAAGGACTGGGGACAGAACTCGACTTACCATAAACTCACATGGCAAAAGGCTGCACTATTTGCGTTAGCTATATTTGCCATTGGTTTTTATGATGGGTTTTTGGGCGCTGGAACGGGATCTTTCATTCTGTTTGCCTTTTTAATGATTGGCTTTGATTTTTTGCACTCTGCAGGAAATGCAAAATTTTTGAACTTCGGAAGCAATCTGGCAGCACTGATCATGTTCATATTCCTTGATACCGTCAACTTTTCCTATGGAATACCGATGGGGATCTCCATGATAGCAGGTGCATTGGCCGGATCTAAATTCGCCATTAAAAAGGGAGTGGCATATGTAAGGGTATTATTTATCATAGTAACCGTCATTCTGATCTTGAAAAATATAATGGATTATTTAATGGGCGGCTAATTTTTTTAAAAAAATAGAATACAGCACATGTTCCCGCCACAGAATGTGACATATAGGAATTATTTGGGTATATGATAGGTATAGACTGTGTGGGAAGGTGTGATTGGATGATTGAAAAGTGGAATGGCGAAGAAATGGCAGATGTATCGGGGCAAACCATTGTGATTACTGGTGCAAATAGTGGAATTGGCTTCGAAACGGCTTTTGCACTGGCCGGTAAGGGGGCAGAGATCATCCTTGCAGTCCGGAATGCTTCGAAGGGTGAAAAGGCAGTCGATAGAATCTTATCGGTCCATCCTAAAGCAACTGTACACGTGATGCAGCTGGATTTAAGTGATTTAAGCAGCATTCGGCATTTTGCTGATTCCTTTCAGGAAAACTATGACTCTCTTTCCGTCCTCATCAATAACGCAGGTGTGATGATTCCGCCATACAGTAAGACGAAAGATGGTTTCGAACTGCAATTCGGCAGCAATCATCTTGGTCATTTTGCTTTGACAGGACTCCTTCTTCCGCGTATCCTTTCTACGCCAAAATCGCGTGTGGTCACATTGAGCAGCTTGGCCGCCATCAATGGATTTATAGATTTCGAAAACCTAAATGGTGAAAACGGTTATAAAGCGATGAAATACTATGGGCAAAGCAAGCTGGCCAATCTGCTCTTCGCCCGCGAATTACAGAATAAATTCAACCAGCATGATGCAAACCCAATAAGCATTGCCTGTCACCCGGGCCTTTCCCATACTAATCTCATGTCTCGCGGATCTGGCAAACCCATAAATAGATTCGTGCATTTTCTTTCGAAAACCATCACCCAGCCGGCGAGTATGGGAGCATTGCCTACCCTTTATGCCGCAACGGAACCAACATTAACAGGCGGGGAGTATATCGGACCCGATGGAAAGAAGAGCAGAAAAGGCTTTCCGAGAAAAGATGATATCATCGATTCCTTATATAATGAAGAAACCTCGAAAAGATTATGGGATATTTCAGAAACCTTGACAGAGGTCAAATATCGTTTCACTGAAAGCATGACGCCAAAATGACTCTATCATTCCCCTGTTTTCACTCATGATCAGTGCAAAAAGAAAGAGGGAGCATAATGCCCCCTCTTTTCGCTTTCATCATTCAGCGTCAAAAATTTCGACTTTTTCCATTTTGTCGCCATTTTTCATAGCTTTGGCTGTTTCAAGTCCAGATGTCACTTTACCGAATACTGTGTGAACACCGTTAAGATGCGGTTGTGGTTCATGCACGATAAAGAATTGGCTTGAGCCTGTGTCTTTTCCGGCATGTGCCATCGATAGGCTTCCAGCCTCATGTTTGTGAGGGTTTCCTTCTGTTTCACATTTGATTTGCTTGCCGCTTCCGCCTGCACCTGTACCTGTTGGATCTCCGCCTTGGCTTACGAAACCAGGGATGACACGGTGAAAGACTACACCATTATAAAAACCTGTGTTTGCTAAGTTTTCGAAGTTAGCCACTGTGTTCGGTGCTTCGTTCGGGAAAAGGTCGAATTCGATCTTTTCTCCATTTGCCATAAGTATGTATCCTTTTTTAGCCATGTAAAACATCTCCTTTAATATGAACTGAATCAAATCTAATAGTACCATTTTTAGAAGCAGAAAGAAAAGCAAGCGCTACTTATTTCGAATTGTATCATTATACATTCCTATATTTTTTCTTTTATAATGGGGTAGATTCATTATTATAAGGGGGAACGAACCATGATACAGCAATTTGATGCATTAGTCGTGAACAAGCAAGATGATCAATTCACCGTTAACATTCAGCAACTATCACTTGATGATCTACCTCAAGGGGAAGTGCTCATCCGTGTTCATTATTCCGGTGTGAACTATAAAGATAGCCTTGCAGCAATTCCAAATGGAAACATTGTTAGCAGCTATCCGATCGTTCCGGGAATTGACATGGCTGGTGTTGTCGTTTCATCTGAGGATTCCCGCTTTAAAGAAGGAGACGAAGTCATTGCGACCTCCTACGGAATTGGCGTTTCCCAATCAGGGGGCTATAGTCAATTTGCCCGCGTTCCTGCAGAGTGGATCGTCCCGCTTCCTGATGGCCTTACAATGAAAGAGGCGATGATCATCGGAACGGCCGGTTTCACTGCAGCCTTATCGGTTCTGCGACTGGAAGAAAATAACCTCACCCCTGAGCAAGGGAGCGTTCTCGTCACTGGTGCAACTGGCGGGGTCGGCAGTTTCGCAGTCTCGATCCTTTCCAAACTTGGCTATTCCGTTGAGGCGAGTACAGGAAAAGATTCGGAACATGGATATTTGAAGGAAATCGGCGCGGCGACCATTGTATCGCGTGAAGATGTATTTAATGGCAAGCTGCGGGCACTGGGCAAACAGAAGTGGAGCGGGGCGGTAGATCCCGTCGGCGGTGAACCGTTAGCTTCAGTCCTTAGCCAAATCAAGTATGGCGGAGCTGTGGCGGTCAGTGGATTGACAGCTGGTACAAGCCTGCCAGCCACCGTCTTTCCATTCATCCTAAGAGGGGTTAATCTACTTGGGATCGATTCAGTCAATTGCCCGATGGATACAAGATTGAAAGTTTGGCATCGCCTTGCCACCGACTTTAAACTCGAAAAATTAGAACAGCTCATTCAACAGGAAATTACACTTGAAGAATTGCCTGACGTCCTTCCTACCCTATTAAAAGGGGAAGCAAGAGGCAGGACGATCGTTAAGCTATAAACCAAAAAAGTGACGAGAGCATAGCTTCTCGTCACTTTCATTGTGAACTTTCATTGATGGGAAGACTGATATCTACAATCGTCCCTTCTCCCACTTCGCTGCTGAAATGAATTTCCCCATTATGCTCATGGATGATTTTAGTACTGACCATGAGCCCAAACCCCGTTCCTTTTTCAGAGGTGCTATAAAAAGGCTGCCCTAGATGCTCCATGCGCTCATTTGAGATTCCGCAGCCTGAATCAATGAATCGGATCATCGCAGAGTCTCCTCCATGGTGTAACTGTATATGAAGTTTGCCGCCATTCGGCATGGCTTCTATCGCATTATTGACGACATTCGTGAATACTTGTTTTAACTGATTCGGTTCGCCAAAGACAGATGCCGAATCCGTATTATATTCCTTGATGATTTCAACATCATTCAAAATCGCTTGTAACTCGGCTAACGTAATCACACTATCCAATATATCGTTAAGCTGGATGTATTCACAAACCTTCGCTTCAGGCTCTGCTAAACTTAAAAATTCATTGGCCAGGGTTTCAATTTTTTCCACTTCACTGACCGTCATTTCAAGATAGTCCTTTTGCTCAGGATTTTCCCTTAATAATTGTAAAAATCCTTTGACCGTAGTTAATGGATTTCTTAATTCGTGCGCGATACCCGCAGCCATCTGTCCTACCGCTGATAACATATTGGATTTACAGAGCAACTCATCGGTCTTTTTACGCTCCGTAATATCCCTGCAGAATACCTGTATGGCCGGTTGACCTTTATAAATAATCGGAAGACCGAGTGTTTCTCCATAAAATACTTGTCCGTCAAGTCGAATGAACTTTTGTTCCAGTAAACCAACCGCCTGATGATCATCTCTCATGATATCGATTCTTCTTTGTACACTTTCCCGGGACTCCAGGTGAACGAACTGAAAAACCGATTTACCGATAATATCTTCCACACTATCCATCCCAAGCATTTTTGCCCCCATGGGATTCATATACTCGATGATCCCATTGCGATGTACAAAAATCGCTTCAGGTGACACCTCCACTAAACTGCGATACCTTTGCTCACTTTCCTTCAAGGCAGCTTCAGCAAGTTTTTGATTTGTGATATCCCGATAAACGAAAACCAGAGCGCACGGCTCATTTTCATCATCCCGAATATTGAACAGGGAGATGCTTACATCGATTAACTGGCCATCCTTCCTTAGCCTGACCGTTTCAAAGCCTTTCTTTTGTACCCCTGCCTTAATCTGGTCATGCAATTCATTGACTGATTCCTTCAAGAAATCAGGAATAATAGGAAACGGCATGCCAATGAGCTCATCATTCGTCCAACCGAAAAACTCTTCAAAAGCTGCATTCACTTGAAGGGTCTTTCCTTCCAGATCAACAATGGAAATGGCGTCCGGGTTGTTCTCCATGAAAGACTTAAATTTCTCGGTATTATCCTCCGGCTGTACTCCCATTTGCCCTTGTCCATAATTAATAAGCCTTTTACTCATCAATTTTTTATTCCTTTCTTATCCGGAAATTTACAGTCTCAATTTTACAGTATCAGTAAATCATTTGCCAGTTTTATCATATGATTTTTCCTAGTTAAAGACTGATGCACAAAGAGGCCAAACCTCCATAAGGTTCAGCCTCCTCCTTAAAATGTATTATAAATGTTCGGACATTCTGTACCTGTTGGTTCATAAAAGCAATGAAGCTTGAAACGCCCAACCAGGGGCTGATTATACCAGGTTGCCGGACAATCTCCCGGTGGCCTGAAGTACCATAGGCTAAATTTCGAGGGCCATAGCCTTTCACCATTTACGTTCCGGCGCGCAAGCCTTTTTTCCCTATCCCTTGCCCGCTGATAAAAATACCCCTTCTGTACAGCTTCAAAGGCATGCTCCTGATAAACCATATCTGGAATCGTCCTCAACCCTATGAAATCGGAACAATTCGACCTAATCCGATTGACCCCTACATTACCGATCATCAACATGCCTTGATCACCTTCACCCTCACCTTCCGCCCTAAGCAATCTTGCCAATAAGGCAATATCGGCATCCGTGTGCTTAACAACGGCCATTCCATCACCTCCACTTTTTTATCCTATGTCTTGGAGATGGAAAAATACTCCGTTTATTAACAAAATCTTCATAGATAGTACACGTCCTATCAATAATACAACCCTATACTTAAGTAAGGCTGGATAGCACGCGTGGCTATCATGGTATTTGGCGAAGGCGGGGCCGATACTTTCTTTATACATAAAAAAAAGGCGACACACAATGTGCCGTCTTTTATCTTGTCATTCTTTCGCTTCAAATGCCGCTTCAAACGCCAATGATACCTTTTCGAACTCTTCATCCGATTCGATATCGAGCAGTTCACCTTCGCCTTCGACCCTGAAAAAGAAAATATCGATATCTTCATCTGTATCCTCTTCAATATCTTCAAGCAAACCTACTGCTACATATTCCGTTCCTTCTACATCCAATGATCCTAAAACCTCAACTTCATGGCCCTCATCGCTGTCATCAGTAAGGGTGAAAACTTCACCTTCACGAATTTTTCCCATACTACCTCTCCTTTCATATCCATTTATAATGGAGTTGTTTCAATAAGTATATCGACTATTCCATTTAGAAACAAATTTTGGCCCTGGAAAATGCTTAATTTCATTCTTTCCAGGAATAGAATCTATCAAGAAAAATTATGGAAGAAAAATATTATAACATAAGCCATTTATCATTTTTCAGTATTCACCAATACTTTCCCTATATTAACATCATTTAAAAAATTATCTAAAAACGCCTATAAAAATGTAATTTAATTCCGAATAATCTTACATATACTAATATTAGCATTTTGCATCTGGATATAATGAAGGAGGAAGATTTCTTGGCTGTGAAAAGGGTCGATCACATTGGCGTCGTTGTAAAAGATCTTCAAAAATCCATCGCCTTTTATCAAGATGTGCTGGATTTAAAATTAAAAGCACGCATGACTCATACTAATGGGGTAATCGAACTGGCATTCCTGGGTTACGAAGAGTCGGACGAAACAGAAATAGAATTGATTCAGGGATATAGCGACACACTGCCATCCGAAGCAACGATCCACCATTTTGCCATTACCGTGGATGATATCGAGGAAGAATATGCCCGGATCAAAAGCTTGGATAACACTGAGCTGATTGATGAAGAGATAGTCACCCTTCCAAATGGCTATCGCTATTTCTACGTATATGGCCCGGAAAAAGAGTGGATTGAATTTTTCCAAAGGTAAAAAGCAGAGTCTTAGAGACTTCTGCTTTTTTAACGTTCACTCTACAAGCCGCTTCGTCAATGTTCAACAAAGTTTACAGTTAAAAACCTTCTTTTACCAGTAGCCCTTGTTCAACATAGGCTCCTTTTCTTATGAATGATTTCCATAAAAAGTGAATGAAAGAAAGACTATTAAATCACCTTTCACCTCCCCGCTTCACCAGCTTGACTTCTTGACACCCGGCAGTTGCCCTTTATGAGCAAGCTCCCTAAAAACGATACGTGACATGTTGAATTTGCGCATATATCCACGGGGCCTCCCCGTTACTCCACAACGATTGTGGACCCTTGTCGGCGAGGAATCACGCGGGAATTTGGCCAATGCGGCATAATCCCCTTTCTCCTTCAATTCCTTTCTAAGTTGTGCATACTTTTTGACCATTGCCAGCTGTTTTTCCGCTTTTATCACCTTGGATTTTTTCGCCATTTATATTCTCCTTTTTAAAGATCTTTTTTTATAGATTCTATAAACTATTCACAATTCGTTCCGCTGTCTGTCTTGCTCCCGATATATTCTTCGATATCGGGAGCATGTTCACCAATTGTATGGATGGAGAACGTAAATATGGCATTGAAAAGAATTCCGTACAATGCAGCCATCGTCATACTTGAATGCCTCCGCCAATAATGCTCCATTCCAACATGAACTTCCCGCCTTTTACATCCATCTCTTCAATAAAACATAATCATTACGATTTAAACCTCAAAATTACTTTGTTTCACGGTGTAGCGTGTGTTTCTTTAATCGCGGACAGTACTTTTTCAATTCGATCCTGTCCGGGTTATTCCGCTTGTTTTTCGTCGTGATATAATTTCGATCCCCTGATTCTGTGCATGCTAAAGTAATGTTTACTCTCATTTTTGTTTCCTCCTAACGTTTTTTAATGAACGATTTCCGTAAATGCAGGCAATCGATCTTCATACAGAGACCAATCCTGCTGCAACTCGATTTCCGTTAATAAGCATTGATCTAATTCAGTTTCGATTTCCTGTTGATTCATTTGAATGCCAATCATCACCAGCTCCGTCATCCTGTCACCGTATACTGCATTCCACCGTTCCAATAATTCAGGTGCTTCCTTTAAAATTCGGCGCTGTTCTTCCTCAGGGTATGCTGCAATCCATTTACCGGCTGCTTGTAAAGTTAATGACGGTCCTGCCTGCGACAGCAAGCCTGCCGTATCATTTCTCGATGCCAGCCAAAGGAAGCCCTTTGCCCTCACCACTTGTACGGGCCAGTTTTCTAACCACTCCATTAGCCTCTCGGGATGAAAAGGTATTTTCCTTCTATAAACGAAGGAAGAAATCCCGTACTCCAGGGTCTCCGGAATATGCTCTTCATTCAATTCCTTTATCCAGCCGGCTCCTTGGCTCGCCTCTTCAAAATCAAATAAATGGGTATTCAATACATCCTTTAGCAGCACCTTGGAATGATTTGTTTCGATGATCCTCGCATCCGCATTCATTTTTTGAAGAACCGCTTTCAATTCCTCAACGGCTTCAGCATCAATTAGATCGATTTTATTCAACAGGATGACATTGGCGAACTCTATCTGATCTATTAATAGATCGACCACTTCCCTGCCATCCGCAGCATCAGTTGCCTGCATCCTGTCAATAAGTGTTTCTCCGGAAGTGAAGTCTTGCCAAAAGTTATACCCATCAACAACGGTGACCATCGTATCAAGCCGGCAATATTCCGCTAAATCAATTCCCATGCTTTCATCAACATAGGAGAAGGTTTGGGCTACAGGTACCGGTTCGCTTATCCCAGTCGATTCAATCACGATGTAATCAATGTCCCCTTGCTTCGCCAATTTCTCCACTTCAATCATTAAATCCTCACGAAGCGTACAGCAAATGCAGCCATTCTGCATTTCCACCAGTTTTTCATCCGTCCGGGTAAACCCTCCCTGTTTGACCAGAGAAGCATCAATATTGATTTCACTCATATCATTAACGATGACGGCAACCTTCAGATCATTCCGATTTTCAAGAATATGATTCAAAAGCGTCGTCTTTCCCGCACCAAGGTATCCACTCAATACCGTAACCGGAATTTTCTTCATCTCCATCGCTTCCCACTCCTTTACCTGATACCTTCGCATAAATCATAATCATTACGATTTATATACCAAAGCTATCACTCATGTAAAAACACCCTTTAATAATAAAACGTAATCATTACTATTTGCAAGTTTTTTTCGAAATTACCCCCGAATACTTTTCCTGACAAATTTAATCACGATTGCTTCAATACTGCTACAGGGAATCACGGATAAATGAAAGGTGCTGACATTCTTCATGAAATTAAAACAAAAATTAAATGGAAGCCCAATCACACATAACATCATGTGTAATGAACCTCCATTGAGTTTTATCATTTAATGTACGTTTGACAAGCTGCTGATCATCAACAACGTTTCATTTTCCAATACATTTTTCTTTTTCTTTGTTGCAAATCGAGAAAAAAATTATTAGTCACTATGTTTATTCCGCCATTTCCCACCCTGAAGATTTTACTGTCTTTTGTTCAAAAGTTTCAATTTCTCTCTGTTTCGCCAGTTTAGAAGCTTGTGACACGGACCACGTTAAATTCCCAAAAGCAATCACTGTCCCGATCGAGATAACTAACACCTTTTTACAAAGTATTTTCTTCAATAGCTTCCTCCTGAGAATGTATTGGAATACTCTAAATATAAACCAACATTGTTAACCTAGCATGGAGCAGCTGTAAATGTACGAAATTATTTTTGACATATGTAAACTTAAGTTTGCACACAAAAAAGCTGAGTGCATAAGCAGTCAGCTTTTCATAGGTACATCTTATTTATAAAACACTTTGTCGACGTTGTATTTAGCATGAAGCTTATTGATCATGTACGTTTCATAGATTTCACGTTCCATAGCGTCTTCGACTAAAAGAATGTCAATTTTCTTGACTTCATTACGATGCTCTTTAATCGGAGAAACATTATCCTCGAAATGCTTCTTGACCCTTGGTCTTAATTTACGGGCCTTACCGACAAAAATCAGTTCATCATTCTCATTGTAAAACAAGATGATGCCGCCTTTATCACGGGGAATCAAATGAAAATCGATAAACCCGTAAATTTCAGGAATGACAGCTTCGTCTCCTTCTATAACTTGCTTTCTTTGTTTGATGCTTATATCCGCTGCAGGGATTTCAATTTTAATCATTACAATTCACGTCCTCTATTTGTATAAAGTGAAACTTTCAATCGGAATCGAAACTCCGGTTTCACGCCAAGCTTATCACTTCAATCTTAAAGGTAAATGGTATCATAATTATGAGTGAAAAGCCATGTATGCCTTGATCGGTTTTGGATTAAATATAAAGAAGAAGACTCGCTGGGAGCCTCCTTCTTTGTCTGAAATATCCGTTACCACCTGTGAGCCTTTGCATTGCTTCTTAGTATAATGTTTGTTTGTGATTCTTGCGTGTGGCCATTAACTTGAGAATTTGAACGCTTAGGTCTTGTCCAATTATGGTGAAACTTTTGAGAATGTGGATCTAATTGATCTTTATAGCTCATTCTGTGTCACCTCATCATTAGGATTTGGATATTCCGTTCAGTGATAGTAATCTCCATCACTTGTTCTAGTATTTTATTTTTCCAAGGCATTTATACATATTCTTTAAAAAGCGAATTCAGCTGACTTGCCTTTTGCAAGGACTTCCCCTTCTTCATCCACCGCATCACTTGTCATGACGGATATGCCCTTTATGTTTCCATCATTTAGAATGAAACCAATGTTTCCGCTTTTTGAACCGTTTCCTTCTATTTCACCAGCAAGTTCTTCTAAGTAGATATCATCTTCCCATGTCAGATGTTCTCCTCTGTCCGTTTCAAGGAAAGCAACTGGGGAAAAATTAATTTTTTTATCCGTATTGTTTTTTATTTCCACGTTCATTTTTACGATATCGAAATCTTCATCATGCGTATAGCCGTGGAAGAAATCAATCATGCTGTAATCCGGAGTGGCATGCATCACTTTCATCTCTTTGACCTTAACCTCGATCGGGCCAACATTCACTGTTTCATTCACTTTTTTATAGGCCTTCAAAGTTAATTCGCCTTTTGCATCGGAAACGTTCTGACCGATCTGGTTCAATTTTATATCATCAGGAAGCTGTGGATTCGGAACATAGACATCCTTTTTTACCAGTGGTCGTGCAACTTCCTCTGTTTTTTCTTTAGCTGTCGTTTCTTCTTTGTAAGCTGGTTGTGTATTAAGAGCACCAAATGCAGTTAATAACAGGGCACCAATCATCAGTCTGTTCATTGAATCCCTCCCTGAAGTTTTTTTACTTCTTTAATAGATCAAAGATGATTTTGGCATGATCCGTGTTATCGACCTGTCCTGCAAACCGTTCTTTATATGGTCCATATGCGTAGACCGGAACATCTTCACCTGTATGTCCCCCGGTAGTCCATGCAGTATTGGTCCGATTATCGAATATGGCTTCGATGGCATTATCGACGTTCGTCACATTCTTTGATTTGGCAGCTTCTGTTACCGTTTTGATTTCACCGTCAGTTAGCTTCACTTCATTTTGATCAATATATTGCTTTAACGTCTTTTCAACATCGGCCCCTTTGACGATGGCATCCGCCATGAAGTCAGGGGTGCGTTTGGCTGCCTTGATCGGTTCACCATACCAGTTATATATTCCTTTTGCCCCGATCGAGAATCCTCCTGTAGAGTGATCCGCAGTAGCCACCACTAAGGTATGTTTGTCTTTCTTCGCAAATTCAATGGCCTCTTTGTATGCTTTTTCAAAGTCTTCCATTTCACTCATTGCACCTACGATATCATTATCATGTCCGGCCCAATCGACCTGGCTTCCCTCGACCATAAGGAAGAATCCATCTTTGTCTTTATTCAAGCGCTGGATCGCCGAACTTGTCATGTCTGACAAAGAAGGCGTTTCACTTGGGCGGTCAATCATTTTCGGAAGTCCTTCAGAAGCGAATAAACCAAGGACCTGTTCATTTTTGTCCTTAAGCATTTGATTTTTATCAGTCACATAACTGTAACCGTCTTTTTCGAAGGCTTTCGCCAAATTGACATCAGGCCGGACAAAATTGGACTTCCCACCGCCCAATAGGACGTCAATTTTATGTTTTCCCTTGATTAAGTCATTATAATAATCGTCTGCGATTGAATTCATGTTTTTCCGATTTTCATCATGGGCGCCAAAAGATGCAGGTGTAGCATGAGTGATTTCTGAAGTGGCAACCAATCCCGTCGCTTTTCCTTTTTCCTTTGCTGCTTCCAATACGGTTTTGACTTCAGATTTATCGTTATCCACTGCAATCGCAGCGTTATAAGTCTTCACTCCGGCAGACATTGCCGTTGCAGCTGAAGCTGAATCCGTTATATTTTGTGCAGAGTCTTCTGGGTAAGTCATCTGCTGGCCAACCAAGTATTTATCAAACTCTGTCCGTTCTGCCACCTTCGTACCAGGGTTATCTTTTAAATACCGGTAAGCGGAGGTATAGGAAACACCCATGCCGTCACCGATCAGGAAAATCACGTTCTTGATTTCCGGTTCTTTTTTTGTCTTATCCTTTGCCGAAACACGATCCGCAGCGGACCATGATAAACCTCCAAATGCTAATGCAGAAGCCAGTGTGATGGGCAATACCTTTTTACTCCATGTGCGATTCAAATGAATAGCCTCCCTTTAATGTTTTCTATTTAATTAAACTATAGGTGAAGAAGATGAACTCAATGTCAAGGCAATGTAAAAATGCAGCAGGATAATTGTTAAGACAAAGTAAAGGAGACATGTCACGGAATTGCATGCCACTTTTATGAGGGATGTTGGTTGTTGGAGAATAATCACCAGTAGTGGGGCATGTTACAGGGTTTAGCGGAGTTAACACCAGCGTGGGTAAGTGATCTTTCATTTAACTTCTTCAAATCAGGGTGATTTGAAAGTGCTAAAAAATTAATGGACAAAAGAAAATAAAGCACCCTATCAGGGTGCTTCAGAGTCAGACTGCCTATCCCTACAGTTTTTCCAGAAATCCGCTCCCTTTCCCCCGGCTGTCTGCCAAACCTCATCAAAGCAAGCGCGTTTGGAGTCTCGGCTAGCTAGCTATTCGCCAGAAGTGTCACAAATTTCTTCAATTTAATAGGAGCTTTATAAAAGAGTAAAAAACCATGGAATAAACTAGTCTTAAACAGTTCGGGATGAGACCAGCCTACAATTTTTCTTTAGGGCGGAAAGCGAGTGCCTGGAGTGGAATCAACGTTTCAGTTGACATTAAAGAAATCCGATCCCTTTCCGCCCCCCTTTGTCGACAAAACTGAAGCTCTCCATTCAAAGGGCTTTTTGCACGATTACTTCATTCTACAACTAAACATTCCAAAGCACGGGCCGCATTCACTCTCGCCAACTCGATTGAATCGGCAGTCGACAGGGCGACTGCGACCCTTCTACCTGCCTTTGTAACAGGTTTTCCGAAAAGACGCACTTGTGTATTAGGTAAAGCCAAAGCCTGTTCAACACCGACTATAGAATATTCCGATAACTCATCCTGCGCTTTTAATGGACGGCTGGCACCTGGGCTGATCAGCTTGATTTCCGGGATGGGAAATCCTAGAATCGCCCGAATATGCAGGGCAAACTCGGACAAATTCTGAGTCACTAAAGTCACTAGTCCCGTATCATGAGGACGTGGGGAAACTTCACTGAAATAGACTTTATCCCCTGAAAGGAAAAGCTCAACCCCGAATAATCCGTACCCTCCAAGTTCATCCGTAATAGCATGGGCAATTCTTTTCGCTTCCATGATTTGCGCTTCTGTCATATTATGCGGCTGCCAAGATTCAATATAATCCCCGCCCTGCTGAATGTGACCGATTGGGGCACAAAACATGGTACCATTTATGGCCCGGACAGTAAGCAGCGTGATTTCCGAATCAAAACGGATAAATTCTTCAATGATCACCCGTCCATTTTGAACCCGGCCGCCTTCCATCGCGATCCTCCAGCAATCCTCCAGGTCACCTTCCGTGCGGCACACACTTTGCCCTTTACCTGAGGAACTCATCAGCGGTTTTACGACATTGGGAAATCCAACTTCCTTGGCAGCTTGGACAAATTCTTCATATGTATCGGCGAATTTGTAGGCTGCGGTCGGAATCTCCAGGGTTTCAGAAGCCAACCTCCTGATTCCTTCACGATCCATAGTCAATTTAGCCGCTCTTGCCGTCGGAATGACATGAAAGCCTTCCTCTTCCAATTTGATTAATTCAGATGTAGCGATGGCTTCGATTTCCGGTACAATCAAATCGGGTTGTTCTTTTTCCACAATTCCCCTTAGTTGTTCCGCATCCAGCATATCGATCACATAACTGCGATGAGCCACTTGCATGGCAGGTGCATGTTCATAGCGGTCTACAGCAACGGTCTCCACACCAAGTCTCTGTGCTTCAATTATGACCTCTTTCCCCAATTCACCCGAGCCCAATAATAAAATCTTTTTCGATTTATACATTCAGTCTCTCCTCCTCCATATCCTCAAAATCATTATATACGAACTATAAATGAATAAACATAAATATTTATTCGTATTTTCATTTAAAATGCACCAAAAACATTAAACAAACGTATTTCATTTAAGTTTTTTAAATACACACTTGACAAATAGGAATAATAAGCATTATGCTAGATGAAAATATATACGCTGACCAGTTCACTGGAGGCTCCCTATTCAACATGAGTAGGGAGCCTTTTCGTTTTTATCAATAAGGGAGGAAATACACTATGCAAAAGGAATTGGTAAGGCCCATTTTCCCTATTTTGAATGAGAAGAAAAATGGCCGCTTTGAGGATATGAAGTACATCAATCTGCCTGACAGATTATTCTTCGAATGGTGCCGGCAGCAATATGCCCTGAATAGAGGGGTTTACAATGCAATCGATAATTGGTTCTATCAATATGGCATCGACCATATACTTTACCGAAGGATCAACCTATTAGCCTTTTTGGAATTTGCTGCTCCCCCGGCACAAGCAGCCGGAAAGACAAAGTTCATTAAATTTGGCAGTGGCGGACTAACAAAAAAGCTGCAGGAGTTCATTGCAGATTAACCTGAATCTTATAGTGCCCTTATCAGTAATACGCCCATTCTCATCCTACTGGTAAGGGACACTTATGCGAATGTCGAAATTTGCATTACGATTATTTTTGAAAATGTAAGCGCTTTCTATTATAATGAAATTAGGTTGGATGGCATGCGTGGCCGTCACAGTATTTGGCGTAGGTGGGGCCAATACTAGCGTTAAGGAAGTCAAACTTCTTACCGTAAAACTTTAGAATTCCTTTTGTTAAGGGCTGCAATATTATTGGGACATGGAGAATGTCCGTTAATTTCAGGCTAAAAAGCGTGTCATTCATGCAATCGATAAGTAAAGCATGACTTTACTTATTTTTTGCAGCAGCCCTCATCGTTTCAAGTCTAATAGTTTATAAGACTAAAAAGCTCTTCCCCATGGTAACGGAGTTGAGCTTTTTCATTTGGTCAAAATTCACATATATAACCCCGCCAAGAAAATTCCAAGCGACTTCTGATAAATCTCATCGAACTGTGATATAGGGAGGGGATTCGTTCCTTTGCCCAGCTCCACGGTAAACCCCGGCCTGCGCCAATCCTGAATGAACCAATCCTTATACCCTGCGTAACTATTGGCGGATTTGACAGGCTCATATCCACTGACCCTTGCAAACTCATTGACTATCGTTTCCGACTCGGGCGGTTCCAAACCTTCAAACCCCCAATAAATGACTTCTCCTTGGGTATGGAACGCAAGGACTTTGCCAAAATCACGTTTTCTTGTCAACTCTGACATTGCAATGGCCTCTGGCTGTGTAAGCGGCCCTTCCCCGGAATAATTTGCCGGACCTGGCTCCGTTACATTATTGCGTTCTTTTTCCAGTTCCCATTTGGCGGGAAATTGATCATTCAGATCCACCCCGTTAATATTTGCCTTCCAGCCAGAGAAGTCTTCGCTTCCATTATTCCATTCCACGAGCCGTCGCCTCAATGACTCATCTGCAGGAGGGCCTTTAAGAACCAACTCCACTCCGTCCGGATTCACCATTGGGACGATCGACAGCATCGTCTGTTGATAAAAGGGAAACAGAGATAGACCGCGGATGTCTGCCTGATTCGTGATTGCGAGTAAATAATCATTTAAAAAGGTCATGATCACAGGCGTCGTTATCCACTCATTCGCATGAAAGGAACCATTATAGTGAACTCGTTTGTTACCATTTCCAATCAGCACTTCAGGGATATCCCTTTCAAGCACAGAGTCTCCGATCGGGGAGGTTTTAATAAATGGATAGATAGTTTTCAACCGTCTTACATCGGTCATCATCGTCTCATAATCATATTCCCGGTTTCCTTGAATTAGCCTCCACGTAATCCTTAATGGCACAGAAATTGTCTGACCAACTTGCAGGGCATTCGGGTTGAGATTGGGATTAACCAAAAATAGGGCATCCAATGAAAGATTACGTGACCTGGCAATTGCCCATAACGAATCACCTTGTTTAATATTATAACTGGTCGTCGTAAAGCCAGGAATTTTGATTTGTTGGCCAATCATAAGTGCAAGTGGATCAATCCCACTATTGGAATCAATGATAAGTTGGTAATTCACCTTGAATAATTGGCTATAATACCACAAGGAATCATTTTGCCGCACAAAAACGTCCATACTGCACCTCCTCTTAACCAAATGTATGCTGATTCGATTTAATTATTGCTTTGACATTGTTCTGCTCCTGACTGAAATCTTCGAGCAATTTGCTTGTCATCAATTAAGAAAATGCCAAGCTCCATTCCCTCCCCATCCAACCATTTAAGTGAGAGCTGTATTTCTTGTAAATTGGACTGCCTACTAACACCCGATTCTTTTTACTAGTCATAAATTCCACCCTTTACCGATAATTTAAGTAACTGGCCCCCAATTAATCTGACAGCATGACTTCCTTACAAACATTTATAACTATATATTCTTACCGAACTTGTCGGGTGTCATTTATATAACGGAGCCCTCCATAAACAAACAAAACAGGCACCCATTCATGAATGGATGCCTGTTTTCATTTAATAGATTGGGAGTCCCATATTTTACGCTTCTTGCGGTACGGGCAAATCTAAACCTTCAGCTATGCGCTTTCCGTATTCTGGATCGGCTTTGTAAAAATGACCGATTTGACGAAGCTTGATTTCTTCCAATTCCACAGGTTTCATTGCGCCCACGATCGTGTCAACAAGGCGACTTTTCTCTTCTTCACTCAATAGACGGTATAAGTCACCTGCTTGAGTGTAGTGATCATCACTATTATGACCGACTTGTGCAGCTTGCCCAGTCACCTCGAAAGGAGTGACCTTATTTTCCGTTGCTTCGCCAGGGCCTCCAAAACTATTCGGCTCATAATAAACAGATCCCTTGCCATTGTCATCTGCACGCATGAAGCCATCACGCTGATAGTTGCTCGCTTCCACTTTCGGACGGTTCACCGGAAGCTGGTTATGATTCGAGCCCACACGGTAACGGTGTGCATCTCCATACGCGAATAGGCGTCCTTGAAGCATCTTGTCTGGGGAAGCTTCAATTCCCGGTACGAATGTTCCTGGTGAGAACGTGGCTTGCTCTACTTCAGCAAAGTAGTTTTCAGGATTTCTGTTCAATACCATGCGACCAAGCTCAATCAGCGGATAATCTTTTTGAGACCATACCTTCGTCACATCGAATGGATCGAAACGGTATGTATCCGCATCTTCCAGAGGCATGATCTGAACATATAATTTCCATGCAGGGAAGTCCCCTTTTTCAATGGCATTGAAAAGATCTTCCGTATGATAATCAGGGTTTTCACCTGCTAATTTTGCAGCTAGATCCACATCAAGGTTTTTGATGCCCTGTTCTGTTTTGAAGTGGTATTTCACCCAAACGCCTTTTCCTTCAGCATTCACCCATTTAAATGTGTGGCTTCCGAAACCATGTGTATGACGAAGTGTAGCAGGAATGCCCCGATCGGACATCAGGATCGTCACTTGGTGCAGAGATTCCGGTGAATGTGACCAGAAATCCCAAACAGCCGTAGGGTTTTTCAAATGTGTTCTAGGATCTCTTTTTTGTGTATGGATGAAGTCGGGGAATTTAATCGCATCGCGAATAAAGAATACAGGCGTATTATTACCGACGATATCGTAGTTTCCTTCTTCCGTGTAGAATTTAACAGCAAATCCACGCGGGTCTCGGACTGTATCAGCAGAACCCAATTCTCCTGCAACTGTGGAGAAACGGATAAAAAGATCTGTCTTCTTGCCCACACCATTGAAAAGTTTAGCTTTCGTGTACTGAGAAAGGTCGTTCGTTACTTCGAAAGTTCCGAATGCACCGGCACCCTTCGCATGAACTACACGTTCAGGCACACGTTCACGGTTGAAGTGGGCTAGTTTCTCCAATAAGTGTACATCCTGAATGAGTACCGGGCCGCGTTCGCCGGCAGTAATCGAGTTTTGATTATCTCCTACTGGCGCTCCCCAGCTTGTAGTAAGGTTTTTCTTATTCGACATAATTGAACCACCTTTTCATTAATATTTATGTATATAATGATAAAGCTTCTTAGAAAAAAATCAATACTTATTTATAATAATTTTAATATAATAATCAATTCATTATTTTTTCGTTGATGATATGACTTCACCTCCAACCGTAATATGGAGAATTCAAAATCTATAAACGTTGACGGAACAAATTATAGGCATAATAGAATTCCTAATAATGGTATACGACCCTCATAACCAATAATCCTTCATGACAAGTGATTTTATCATTTCTCCTACCAATGGGTTAGTAATCGAGAATGATAACGAATATTCATAGATACTTTGCGCTAACTTTACCTATTTCCTTCTATTTATCTTATAACAAACCGAAATGATCTCCTGTGACTTTGTTCACTACATCAGGCTTTATTTACATGACGAATAGAAGGAGGCATAGAAACTGACTTTTGTGAACCTTATCTTCAGCAGAACTATTCATAAACGGACTGAAACAAAAGGCCTTCACCCTTATTTTGCTGGAGAAATTGTAAACATACTGGTTTGTGTTCGTATAGAAAATAAGATACTATTACGTTAAAATGACCGTCCAATAAGAGTAAGGGTGATATATATGAATGAGCGCAAACAACTGGTAGTTAAATATGCACACCAATTATTTATTGAAAAGGGTTATCAAGCCACTTCCATTCAGGATATTTTAGATTATAGCGGCATTTCAAAAGGAACATTTTATAACTATTTTTCTTCTAAAAGCGAATTGCTTAAGGCAGTTTTCCTGACTTCGCAAGAAAAATTCGAAAAAGAGCGGAATGAATTGCTGATTGGGCAAAACCTTGCAGATATTGAAATATTCATCAAACAATCCGAATTACAAATGCACTCCAACAAAAACAATAAAATCTTTTTCTTATATGAAGAAGTAATGATTTCAAATGATACCGAACTTAAGAACTTCATAACTCATGCTAAATTCCAGCATATCCATTGGCTATCAAAACGGTTTCTGGACATTTTCGGTGCTGATAAAAAACCTTATATTTTGGACTGTGCCATTCTCTACTCGGGGATGATGCATCAAACGATTCATTTTAATGCCTTGGCTAAAGAGCCCGATTTCAACCCTACTGAAATTATCCGTTATTGTGTTGATAGGATTAAATCGATTTTCGAAGATGTCAGCACGTCAAAAGCACAGCTATTGGAACCCGATCTCATCAAGCAATGGCTGCCTGAGTGCTTTCATACACAGCAGGATTTTCATACAGCACTCCTGCACTCTGCAAATGGCCTAAAAAAGATGATCTTAAGGCTATGCCAAGATGATGAAGCGGAAAGGGTCAAAAACTTAAAATTGATTCACTTTATCCAAGAGGAATTATTACAAAACACTGAACCGCGAACCTTTCTCATCGAAAGTGCTCTGCTTTCCTTAAACACCAACCCAAAATTGAAAAACACATTGGAATTAAGTGAATTCGAAAGAATCATTGCCAACAACTAAATAGAACCTAATGGGTCCCATTTTGCAGACAAATGGGGGTTCTTTCGGCGGAAAGGGAGCGGATTTCTGAAATCAACTGGACCTTTTTAAATGAATAGACTGTAGCCGAACCGTGTTTTTAAAACAAGACTTGCTTATCCTTCATCGTTTACTTTTTATATTGGATGAAACCTATATTGGATTGAAGAAATTTGCGACACTCCTGCCGAATAACTGGCTAGCCGAGACCCCACAGGCGCTTGTGCCGAGGAGGCTTGGCAGACAGTCGGCGGAAAGGGAGCGGATTTCTGAAATCAACTGGACCTTTTTTTAAGTAAAAAGGTCCTTTCGGTTCTGGGGGAATACATATCGTATTCCTCTTTTTTTGTGACAATTCTGCAAACATATAACTGAAATTCATGAAATTTTAGTATAATGACTTGTAGTAAAGTGTCTTCAGGAGGAGTTATTCATGAACATAATAATGCGTTTTCTTATCAACGGGCTGGTATTGCTCGTTATTGACTGGCTTCTCGACTCCATCACGATTAAATCTTACGGAACAGCCTTGCTGGCGGTTTTTATATTATCGATCATGAACTTGCTGGTTAGACCCATTCTCCTACTTATCACATTGCCGATCACCATCCTGACGTTCGGGTTGTTTTCTTTCATTATCAATGCCTTCACATTCCAAATCACTTCCTATGCCGTCAGTGGCTTTGTAATAAATTCTTTTTGGGGAGCTTTAATCGGATCATTGTTATTGAGTTTCATTCAAAGTCTTCTTATAAAACAGAGTAAAAAAAACCATCAGTAGCATGCTGTTAGTTAAAACTGTAGACAAACTCGATGAAAATCGAGTTTGTCTACAGTTTTTTTTAGGATCTACATACTGAAACAGTAAGTCGAATGCTGACGGTTTTTCGTATCATTTTCATTTCCATAACAGCCTTCGCTATTTCCCGGGCAATTCCCCTAAATTCCGCAAAGCTTCACTTTACATATAAATCGACTTCTCTGGAAATCAGTATCAAACGATTCATGGAATGGCTTCTTACTGGAGTGGTATGAACAGAAAATCCTGTAGATGCCTTCGAGCTTAACCGAAATGAGGTCATTTATAATCAGTATCAGCATAATCGCAACCCTTTCGTAGATCATCCTGAATTGGCCTCCGCCATCTGGCAATGATGGAACGAACATGCTGTTCCTTATTTTGGAGCCAGCTTTTCCATCATAAAAAGTCTAAATTTTTAGAAAAATCACATAATTATATTTTGTTTGAATAGCATTCTAATAGTTTTTGAAAGATTATATATACGAGGAAAACAGATTGAACCACTTTGTAGTAAGCGTTTTCATTTTTTACTTTACATTCTTCCTATTAAAATATATTATTTAGTTGTAATATTATGTGAAAAATCAATAAATTATATGTATTCTCCTCTACTAGTGATAAAATGCTAGATAGAGAAAATTAAACTCCAACATAGAAAAGGGGAAAATTATGCAAAACTCCAAAGAATCTCAACTGCATAGAGGTTTGGAAGAAAGACATATCGCATTAATGTCTCTTGGCGCAGCCATTGGAGTCGGTTTATTTCTCGGCTCGGCCTCTGCGATTAAATTAGCCGGCCCAGCCATCATCATTTCCTACGCCATTGGCGGGCTTATGATCTATCTTATCATGCGTGCACTAGGGGAAATGGCGATTAAAAATCCTGTCGCAGGTTCTTTCAGTCGCTATGCTAGCGAATTTGTCGGTCCTCTTGCCGGATACATAACCGGATGGAATTACTGGTTCGTTTGGATTGCCACCTGTATGGCTGAAATTACGGCAGTCGGAATCTATATGCAATTTTGGTTCCCTGACACCCCGCAATGGGCTTGGGCGTTAGCCGCTCTTGCCATCATGACGACGATTAACTTTCTTGCTGTAAAAGCATATGGTGAATTGGAGTTTTGGTTCGCCTTAGTGAAAGTCATTACGATCATCCTTATGATCGTCCTTGGCTTCGGAATGATCATCTTCGGACTGGGGAACGGCGGAATCGCGGTCGGATTCGGCAACCTTGTTGAACATGGAGGGTTTTTCCCTAATGGGATTTCCGGTGTCATCCTCTCTTTCCAAATGGTCATGTTCGCCTATTTGGGAATTGAAATGCTTGGAGTAACCGCAGGTGAAGTTAAAAATCCTGAAAAATCTTTAAAAAGAGCCATCGATACCGTTTTTTATCGGATTTTACTTTTTTACGTTTTAGCTCTGACAGTCATTTTATCGATCACTCCATGGGATGAAATGAATGGAGAAAACAGCCCATTCGTTATGATGTTTGATAAAATCGGTATACCAGGCGCAGCAGGAATCATTCAGTTTGTCGTACTGACAGCAGCCCTTTCATCTTGTAACAGCGGGATCTTCAGTACAGGAAGAATGTTATTCAACCTAGCGCAGCAAGGTGAATCACCAAAAAGTTTCGAACGTACTACAAAGTCAGGCGTTCCTGGCGTTGCCATCATCGTTTCGGCTGTCGTGCTTCTTTTCGGTGTTTACCTTAACTACATGGAAGCCGATAAAGTTTTCACTTACGTCACAAGTGTCGCTACATTCGGTGCCCTCTGGACATGGGGAACCATACTTGTCACACAGATCATGTCTAGACGGAAAATGAGTCAGGGAGAAAAGCAAGGCTTGTCTTACAAAATGCCGCTTTTCCCATTCACTTCTTATTTCACTTTAGCCTTTTTAGTATTTGTAATGGTAGTACTCGGCTTTTCAGCAGATACAAGAATCGCTCTAATCGTTGGTCCGATTTGGATCTTACTGTTGGTAGCCCTGTATTATGTGACTGGCTTGCATAAACGGAATAGATAAATGTCAGAGGGTGCCCAATCTAATTGGCACCCTCTATTTCTGCCTTTCACCTACTACCCCTTCTTTTGATCACCCAATAAGCCACCGCACCAGCTCCGCCTAAAATGATGAGGATAGGCAAGTTTCCTATTATGAAAACAATGATTCCTGAACCCGCTTTAAGTAATAGATTTGCACTCGTTGCAAGTTGTTTCTTCGTTCTCTCCCATGTATTCAATTCCTTATTATCAATGCCCGGCACAACTATCCGGTCCTGTGATAACGTGATGGTAACCGTCGAATATGAGGTTTGGTTTTCAAGATACTTCATTTGCCCGGTCAGCTGTTCTATTTCTTCTTGCACCACGGCAAGATCGGATGATATTCTCAGTAAATCTTCCGTCTTCTCAGCATCCTTCATGAATGCAAGTAATCTTTCCTCTACTGCCCTCTTTGATTTCAATCTTGCTTTTAGATCTACATATTGCTCCGTTACATCCTGTCCTGTCACAGTCCTTCCGACCACTTCTGAAGCCTCGCCCTCGCTATCGGCCAGAAAATCCTGAAAATGGGATTCAGGGACCCGAACAGTGATCATTCCTTCCACCAGTTCTTCATCTTCCCTGTATACATTGGACTCGACCACATATCCGCCATATTCAGCCACCTTATTCTCAATCTTCATTTGTGCTTTTTCAAGGTTCTTCACCTTCAGCTCAAGCTGGGCTTGATGGATGACCTTTCTTTCATCCGTCATCCCCTCCTTTTCCGCTGCTTCTTCCTGCACCTTATTCCCGGAAATTGAAGCGTCCATTTTACTGTCCGCCGTTTCATCCTGTGCTTTAGATGCTGAATCATCTTTTTCATTACTGCTGCATCCAGCAAGTAAAAGTAACAAACAGAACATAAGCATCATTGTTTTACGGTTCATCGGTATTCCCCCTTTTCTTAATAGTACCGACGTATAATTTGGAAGAAAGTTACACTTGGTCATTAAAGGCCATGTTTTATTTTCATATGAAAAGGTAAAGGTATAAGAACATCCAAGTTATGAAGAAAGAAGTGAATTCATTATGAACTACGGAAAATTCGCTAAAAGTTTATTGGTACCTGTGGTCGGAGGTTCACTTGTGGGTATATTCGCCACAAGGAATTCAAAAGAAATTTATGATGAACTCAAGAAGCCTGCATTTGCGCCTCCTTCCTGGACTTTCCCCGTTGCTTGGACAAGCCTTTATACCATTATGGGAATAGCGAAATATCGCATTGCATCCAAAGAAAAAAAATCGAAGTCCGCTGAACGCCTCTATGATACTCAACTAGGGTTGAATTTCTTATGGTCTTTTTTATTCTTCAAATGGGGATTGCGCGGAACAGCCTTTATTGAAATGGCTGCACTGCTGACCCTGATTACTTTAACGGCATTCGAGTTTTATAGAATAGACCGTGCATCCGGTTTAGCGATGATTCCCTACATAGCATGGGTCACCTTCGCATTAGGATTGAACTTTTCCATTTTCAGAAACAATTAATCACATAAAGAAGCGCCCCTTGTATTAAGGGGCGCTCTCTTTAGAGTTTCACGAGTAAATGATCAATTTACGAGTAAACCTAAATTAATTATTGATATTCGTAATTCTGCCTTCGATTTCTGCCGTGATCTTCCCGCCTTTAAAGGTTTCTTTCACATAGTTAACGAATGCTTCCAGGTCAGCATGTCCAAACACACGCTCTTTTCCTTTCAGGACGGTATAGTTATCACCGCCGCTAGCCATGAAATCATTGACGGCCACCGTGTATGTTTCGGTATCCTTGATCGGCGTTCCGTCCGCTTTCTTCAATAAGGTGACACGTTCCGTGACAGGTTTACTGAAATCGGCTGTGTAGCTAAGTCCAGAAATTTGCAAAGTTTTCGGAGATCCTTCGACGACCCATTGCTGTTGAAGCAGCGTTTTCACTTCTGCTCCAGTCAGTTCCAGCTTAACCAATACGTTTCCGAACGGTTGGATTTTCGCTAAATCGGAAAAAGTGACTTCCCCCTTTGGAATATCTGCACGAATTCCACCTGGGTTCATGAAGGCAAAATCGGAATTCAAATCTGCCTTCATCGAATCGGCAATTAAATTCCCAAGGCCCGTTTCCTGTGTATAGGCATTAGCTCTTAAAATTTTCTCATCCGTTGTCCCAAGCGGGGCCTTCAACTCGGGGAACATGTCTAGGTAGTCGTTAATGAATTTCGTCGTCCCGGCATCAGGCGTGATGCCATCTTGTGTAACCGTAACAATCTCAGCTGATCTTTTAACAATATCCTTTGTGTTTGGGTCGATTTCCAAATCCACATCTTCAAAAGCCGTTCCATAAGAGTAAGCTTGTACAATCAATTTATCATCCACATAGTTGTTGACCTTTGCATGATTATCTCCGGCTAAGATCACATCTACTTCATCATCCACGGCATTAGCAAGATCAGCCACTTCGCCTGTGATGACCCCTTCCTTTTCCGTGCCTGGGTCATGTGAGATGATCACAATCGATTTGACGCCTTTTTCTTTCAACTCTTTAACCGCCTTATTTACGGCAGGTGCCTGTTCTATGAATTCCACATTCTTAATGCCATCCGGACTTACTTTTTGAGGTGTGGCATTCGTGACTACACCTATGAACCCAATATCAACTCCGCCGACCTCTTTTATGACGTAAGGGTCCAAAATCGGTTTTTTCGTGTCTTTATATACGACATTGGCTACTACATACGGGAAGTTCAATTTATCGAATACCACATCGGATGTTGGCGACTTTCCGCCATTGATTTGAGCCATCAGGGTTTCTACCCCTTTGTCGAATTCATGGTTCCCGACAGTTCCGACATCGAATTTCATATTATTCAAAAACTGAAGCGTCGGTTTGTCCTGAATCAATGAAGAAACGGGAGCACTTGCCCCAACAGCATCCCCTGCCGAAAGTAAAAGTGTATTTTCAGGGTTTTCAGCTTTACGCTGCTTCAAGTGCGCAGCTAAATAATCAGCACGCCCTTGTTTGATACCGCCAAAATCGGAGGTGGTATCAAGCTGGCCGTGAAGATCATTGATCCCGAGCAGTTGCACCTTGACGTTTTCTTTCCCCAAATTGAATTTGTAAATGCCAAAGCCTTTATCATCCTTTTTGCCTGTATAGGAAATCGCGCTGTCTTCATTTAAATATTCCGCACCTTTTGGTGATGAGGTGAAGGTAACGTTCACCTTGCCTGAAATCGGGGCGATCGACCAGTTATTATCAGCGGTTGGATTGATCTCACCCTCTTGTGTGATGTAATCCATCAAGATTTGGCGATTTTCATCCGCAGAGTCAACTACATATTCGCTGCCCTTGACTCCCGGGAAGTTCCCCCCGCCCGAAGCACGGTAATTATTCGTCACGACGATGAAGTCTTGATTCGGATCCACTGGTTCACCATTATACTTCAAATCTGCAATCCTGCTGGAATCCGACACTTTTACCCCTTTTTCATCATAGCGCGGAGCCTTGGTGACATCGATTTGGTACGTGACGCCGTCAATCACATCAAAATTATAGACGGCAAACTTTCCATTAAGCAGCTCCTGTTCCTCGGACTTGGCCGGATCGATTGTATTATATTTCCCTGCAGACATCTCAAGCCACTCTTTAACCACAGACCCTTTGATCTTGATTGCCTTCAATGTATTATCGTATAAATATAAATCACCGGCGCTGCGAATGGTCAGTCCGCCTTCCTTGATTTCGGTGAATTCCTCGACTCCATTGCGACCTGCTTTGAAAGGGGCCCCTACAGAGAGAATGGGCAGGTCTTTGTATTCTGGGCGGTTGCTTTGGATGTATTTCTCTACATACCATTTCTGTGCGCTCGTCACGACCTGTACGGAAGGATCGTCTTGCACAAGGGCGAAATAACTATGAATTGGAGCTGTAGTCGTTCCAATTGGCGTGTTAACATACTTGATCGTTCCTTCGTGATCCTTCTTCACGGCTTTGACGACAGACGCATCTTCAGCTGCTTTTTTCCCTGTAATTTTGTCGTTGATTGCCCGTGTTGATGAATCGGAATTGACGACTTTCCATTTTCCCTTGATATTTTGGATATCAAGATCGATGATCCCGAGATTACTGCCGCCATATCCTGCTTGAACGGCTGGTACACCATTGATGGTACCCTTTTTATTATCCACGCCTTTAAGGATTTTTCCTTGGCCATCTTTGAATAGGCTGTCTAAAGAAGCCTCATCTTGTGCCGGAAAGACCTTATGCGTATGGGAGAACGTGATGGCATCGATGCCGGATACCTTGCTTAATGAGTAGATGACATCCTCGGTATTCTTGGTGTCGCCATTAAACCCGGAATGTGTGAGCGCCACGATGACATCCGCGCCCTTTTTCTTCATTTCAGGTACATATTTATTCGCTGTCGTGACGATTTCCTTTGTAATGACCTTACCGTCAAGATTCGCTTTATCCCAATCCATGATTTGCGGAGGGGCAAATCCAATGTAGCCTATTTTCACTGATTTTTCTTTTCCATTGATGTCCTTCACTTTCTTCGTGACGATTTTATATGGAGTATATTTATTTTTATCATTCTTTGGATTATTGTCTTTATCTTTTTTATAAACATTGGCATTGACGTATGGGAAGTTCGCATCGTTGATGGCCTCGTCCAAATAAGATAAACCATAATTGAATTCATGATTGCCGAACGTGGCCACATCGTAGTCAAGCAAGTTCATCGCTTTATAGACGGGGTGGACTTCACCTTTTTTCAGTGGCGCTATTTTCGCTTTGTACGTACCTAGCGGGGTCCCTTGAATAAGGTCGCCGTTATCCACTAAAACGCTATTTTTCACTTCTTTTCGTGCCTGTTTGATTAAAGAAGCCGTGCGCGAAAAGCCGACCGAGTCCGATACGGCATCCTTATAATAATCATAGCTCACCAGATTAGTGTGTATATCAGTCGTTTCCATGATCCTTAGTTCAAATGGTGCATCCGAAACGGAGGCTGCCAGGCTGTTGCCGAAGTTACTAGTATTGCCGTTATACTTGGAGACAACCGATACTTTGACCCAATAACCCGATTTGTACGAATTGAAGTACGCGGAGAACTTTTGGGCCGATTTAATATCCGCCTCAATGGCTGACTGTGAAATGACCTTCTTCCCATTCATCAATTGGAAGACAACGGTTTCATTTCCTTTGTTCCCTTTTTTCGGTGTGACCGTTACAGTCGCTTTTGTGCCTTTTGTGTAATTAACAGTAGGAGCTGTAATGATAAATGGTTCAGTCGTGACAGGTTTCTTATTAGACTCTTTGGCAGATGTCTCCCCCGGTACGGTAAATGGGGCTGCAACCAAACTCACAGCAAGAATCGGGGCGAGCATCTTATTAACATGCATCTTGAACGACATACTTCACAACCCTTCTATTTTTTGTAAAATGCTAGAATAATATATCATGATTTTGTCGAATAAGCGCCAAAATTTACCGTAATATTACGAATTTTGAATAAATGGTACTTTTTAACCATTTCCATTCAGAGTCCATAGCTCGTTATACCTTCAATCAAGTATATAATCAGCATTGAATCCTTAGGGAGAAAGTTCCCTATTAATAAAAATCTAGCTTAGATAGATATCAAAGATAAGTTTCTTAGACTCTATACTTCAATGAAACATTTTGAAAAAACCTCGGAATTCCTTTCAATATAAAAAACTGGTAATGCAACTTGCATTACCAGTTTTAAAGTATAAAGCCTATAAAGCCCGATCTATTAAACTGGCGGATACCGGTTCGATGCCCATTTCCCTCGACCAGATGGACAGCTGGCCTATATGGTGAATTTCGTGTGCTATCAGATGGCGCAGTATCCTGCCTTTTTCGTATGTCCCCTCCATCCATGATGGCTGAATCATTCCATTCTCATCATCAATTGAATGCGAGTTTAAATAGTCCATGACCTCAGAATGATAACGGATAGATAGATCTTCCACTTTTTCGATCGTATCATAAGCGTCCAAATCGATCGCGACATCAGGCTTCCCTTGTATGGCCTTGATCCAGCTGCATTCGACATCGATAATATGGGCAAGAGTCTTCAGTATATTGCCCATCCCTCCTGTGCGCTGCCGTTTCAGTTCCTCACTCGGCATGGCCCTGCACCATTTGAACCACTCACTTCGCACCTGCCAGTTATAAATGAATAATGTCAACATCATCCCAGCCCCTAACTCTTTGTCGTCCCTTTGTATTGATAATAATCCTGTCTTTGGATGGTTTTGAATCCACAAGATTCATAGAGTCTTAAAGCATGCTCATTAGTCGCCTCGACCTCGAGAAAAATATCATATCCCAGCTGGCATTGTTCGGCTACTACCTTTTTCAATGCCTTTCTGCCAAGTCCTTTTCCCTGATATTTTGGCAAAATGGAAAATCCGTAAATCCATGCTTCCCGGTCTGAGTGATCAACACGGATCTTTACCGACCGCGCGGCCATCCTTTTCAATCATCATGGTTTTCAGAGTATCCTCATATAGGATGCGCTGATAATAATCCTTCGCCTCTTGTTTCGTAAATTGAAAACATTGAATATCCAGCTGAATTTCCGTTTTCTCATCATCTCTCCTTGAAGGGCGAACGACTGCATCGCCATAATCGTCAAGCTCCGTTTCGGACCACTTCATTTGAAACTCAGAAAAAGCAAACTCACATGGGAGCTGTTTCAAAAATCCTGTCCCTGAATGGGATTGGGCAGGTGAGTTCAAGAGAATCAACTTATAGTTGCGCTCCACGGCACTCCTTATAGCCTCTTCCAGCAGCTTTGTAAAAATGCCTTGCCTCCGGTAATCAGGATGCACCATCCCGCATATCTCCACTTTGTTTCCGAAATCGTAAAGACCAATAAAACCAACAAGCTTCAATCCATCATAGTGAAAAAAATCATTCTTATGCACACCATTTCGACTGCGAAGCGTTTCCCAGTTCAGCTTTAAAGTAAAACCTTCACGTTCACATTCTTGCTGTAGGATTCGAATATCTTCTAGCTGTTTATCCTTCAAATTATCCACCCCTTTTCCATATTATCAGTTTATTACCAAAAAATAAGAAAAGCAGCACCCTTTTACTTGGATGCCGCATACTATTCATAAGTTTATTGATGAATGTTGTTTTTTTAAAAGTATTTTCACTTTAATCCATAAAACTAAAATCGTACGAGGGGAGGATTTCCTATCTAATTCCATTGTCGGATGAATTATAGTAGTAAAATGATTCCAAATGATGATTATTTTTTACCTATTTTGTGCTATATTCCAAATAATGGTTTACCATTATTTTACTTGAGTTTAAAGGAGGGATTTAACTAAGTCTTGATTTTCAGAGTACCCATTTCTTTATACCCGAATTCCGGACCCTTTTTAGAATAGAATCCGAAATTCGGTGTTTATCACCTGGCACATTACGTCCTGAGGTTATCGTTTTTTCGTTTTATGAGCGGACTTTTTTAAGTTCTCTACGTCCGTTGTCAGTTCTTTTAATTGTTTACCGAAGCGGAAGAGCAAAAACATAGAAACGACGAATGGATAGCCAAATTCGCTAACTAATGAAACCCACATACTAGCATCCTCAATCATCATCCTCTTCACCCCTTTTCTTGTATCTGATATCTAAAGTGAAACTTGTTTAAAAAAATCAATCTAGCACTATTGATTTATGGAAAAAAGAACGAATGTTCCTATATAATTGATTTATTCCCCTTGTCTTTCACTTTATTAATTAAAGGAGGGATAACAATGAACCAATTAACTTCTCATTTTTTTTCTCATTCATTGGAGTTTCTGCAGCAACAGTACTCATCTTTCTTTGAACAACCGATCATTCAAGTATTTTTACAGAACCCAGAGCATTTAAAGATTTTCACTGAAACTCTTGATTCCCCTTCAACCTACAACATTGGTCATCTGAACGAGACTTTCAAAATTTTCTATTACCGGGCTAAAGTATACAAATACATGTGCTCCTTAATTTACTTTTTCTCTGTTGATTTTGATAAAAGGGCACGGAAGCAGCGGGAACGCTATCGAATGGTACTTGATGCGACACCAAGGGATACTGGCGGATTGATCGATCTAATCGGCACCTTGGACGGTCAACTTGAAAAGATGGGGGAAACGAATGAACTCGCTTCACACATAAGTGATGAAGAGATGATAAAAGCCTTGAAGAAGTTAACAGTCAAACAAAGCCTGGTATTGACCATGATCTTTTCCTACGGCCTATCCAACAAGGAAATTGCTGCCTATTTCCATGAGTCGCCACAGAATATCTCAAGCATCCGTAAACAAGCTTTAAAAAAACTTCGAAAGCACTATATGGATGAGGTATATGTTAGAAAGGAGAAAAGCCATTGTGGATAAAAAACTGTCAAAAGAAGAATTGTTGGATCTCATAGACTCTTTGAATCCTAAAATAAAAAAATCGTTAAAAAACACGAACTATCAAGACCGAAATGATCTGGAGCAAGAAATTAAACTCAAGATCATTGAATCATATGAAAAAATCGCAGCAATCGAGGCCCCTAATTTTGAGGAGTTCCTTGCAGAATTCTTTACTAAGCAAAAACAATGAAAAAGTACCAAGTCCAGAGCAAGGATGCTGGACTTGGTATTTTTTTTCTGAATATCAGTATGATGGTTTCAATGTCAGCTTATCCCCTTTTGGATCATCCATTGTGGTCTTGTGATAAGTACCTTCTGCCCAATCATCAAGCTGATCATGGTACCACTTACTTTTAACGTTACCTGATTGACCCGGGCCAACGAGGTGATATCCTTGATTCATGTCGGCTAGGTCGATGACGAATCTCCAGGAGCCACCGTGATTAACGGTTCCATCATCTAAAAATGCCGCCGCCTGTACGGTGACACTGCTACCGCCTACCGGTATTCCGCCGCCGCTGTTAAATAAATAATTTAACGGGACTACACTCGATAGCGGGTGGTTAAACCTGACCTGATGATATTCTCCCCATTCCCAATCAGTTATATCGTCACCTTGTGATTCTTCAAGATCCGTTAACGTCATCTGTAACGACTTGGCAAGCACCTGCTCAAGTCCGCCTGCCTCTTCAATCCAAGGGCCCGGTTTACCGTCCAGCGCCCGCCTTAGTAGTTCATCAACGGCCGAACGCCTTCCATTAAAGAGGTTGAGGGTTTCTTCCGGTATTTCTTCCGTAAGCAGAACATCCCCTATTTTTTTCATCCAGACATTGAAAATCATCGGTGCCGCTTCATCAACGGAATCAATATGATTCCATTTCTTCAGAATCGTTAGTGCCTGGTCTTCCTGTTTCCCCGATGGACCTTTCAATACATCCACGAATTGAGGAACAAACTCCTTGGCTTGCAAATTCACCTTATCCATCTGCAGGCTTTGCATATCCTCGGCAGTAAGCTTTTTATTGGCTTTTAAAAACTCCTGTATCCTCATCTGACGGTACGGCTGTGCCCAGTTATTGCTGATGTGGTAAGGGTAATCATCCGAGATGACTTTATTATTCGCTGTCGAAATGAATCCCTCTTCCGGATTCACCGTTTTTGGAAGTTCATCAAAGGGAATAAAGCCTTTCCACTCAAATTCATCCGTCCAGCCAGGTACAGGCAGCATACTATCGCCTTTTTTCCGGATTGGGATTTTCCCATTCGCCTTATAGGCAATGGTCCCATCGGTTGAGGCAAAGACGAAATTCTGTGCCGGCGTTTCGAATTTCGAGAGGGCCTTTTCGAATTCTTTCCAGCTTCCCGCTTTATTCATATTCAGTACAGCTTCAAGCTCGGCGGATGGATCAAGTGCCGTCCACCTTAATGCAAGCACGGTATCTTTTCCGCTTTTCCCGGCAAACTCGGAGACCACAGGTCCATGGCGGGTAACCGTCACTTGATAGTCAAGTGTTTTACCATCCTTCACCTTGATGGGTTCGTCCAAGATATCGGCTTTCTCCCATTTACCTTTGTAGGAGAATTCTTTCTCGTTTTCCGGGTTCCTCCTCTCGATATACAGATCCTGAACATCAGGACCGGTATTGGTCACACCCCAAGCGACCTTTTCGTTATGACCTAGTATGATTCCCGGAATCCCCGCAAAAATAACACCGCTCACATTGACTGACGGGGCCTCCAAATGCATTTGATACCAAACGGATGGTGTAGCTAATCCCAGATGGGGATCATCCGCCAATAACGGCTGACCGGAATCCGTTTTCTTGCCTGAAACGACCCAATTATTGCTGCCATTGAATTCATAAGGAATAACGGCCCCGGCAAAACTTTTTTCAATATCCAGTTCTTCCTTGCTGATGATATATGGAGCGTTCTTTGGATAATCAGGAAATAAATCATATGCTTTTTCCTTTGGGAACGTTTGCAGCAAATACTGCCTAAACGCCTGATCCTCCCAGTTCCCGCCTAAATCAAAGGCCATATATTTACCGATGGTCAGCGAGTCGACGGGTGTCCAAGGCTCTGGTTCGTATCCAAGCAGAGTGAACTCCGCCGGCCATTTCCCATTCTCCTTCAATTCATCGATATAAAGATTTACCCCCTCGGCAAACACATCCAAGGCTTCTTTCCCATCACTTGAATATGCTGCATAAGAGGCTTCAGCCGCCCGCCTCAAGCCAAGTGTGCGGAAATACTTATCATTTTTGACGGTTTTCTCACCAATCACTTCACTCAATCTTCCTGACGCCTGACGCCTGCTTAAATCCATTTGAAATAAGCGGTCCTGTGCTTGGATATACCCTTGGGCTAAATACAAATCATGTTCATTCGCTGCGTTGATATGCGGGACCCCACTTGAATCCCTCACCACTGTAACCGGTTCCAAAAGACCTGGAAGCGATATATCCCCCTTTGTTTCCGGCAAGGATCTTGAAAGAAATACATTTGCAGCTATCAAAACGGACAGCAAAAGAATAATCAGGATACCAAAACTCCATAGCGCACGCTTTCTCCACTTCCGTTTTGGCTTTTGCTGAGGTATGGCAACTTCCATCGCTTCATCTTCCTCTCCCCTTAAAACTCTCTTTTTTTCTATTTTAGATATTCCGCGTTTATCCCCATCTTTCCTACCAACTTCCTTACATTCTCTCTTTTTATTTCCGAAAGGTTGGAAAGGCGCAAGGTCGGACTTTACTCGCACAAGGACGGATTATTCCGAGCAAGGTCGAATTAGTGCCGTAAAGTCGAATCATCCCGCTTATAGTCGAATTACTACCGCGAAATTGTACCGATAAACTTTGAATCAAATGCAAAAACACCGATACAATGTATCGATGTGGCAGGGGATGCTAGCTATTTGCAAGAATGTATTCAATCACTTTATCTGCATCGTCTGTATAAAAGAGAGCCTTATCAAAGTCATGGGCCGCCTTCGTCTCGGCTTCCATGTATTCAATCGGGGAAAGGAGTCCAAAGAGTCTCTTCCATTTGTTGGTTTTCTCCAGAAGTTTTCTTTCCCTTTTTATATCCTCTGGTATGAATTCATTAATGATAAAACACGGGTCGGAAAATGAAGGGTCCTGAAAACGTTCGTTCAAGGCTCGCAATTTATCCCGATCCCATTCCACCCTTACCAAGTCCGATATGACCGAGACATTTTGGACTGAGTCGAGGATGCGTTTGGACAAAACATCATATTCTTCATCCTCCAGCCCTTTATCCGTCATGATTCCTACACAATACCATTTTTCGTTATGATCAGGTTCTTCACTTTTCTTGAAAAACACTCTTCATCCACCTTCCTTACACGCTTTACATGTCCTATTTAATACAAATGAAGATCAACATGTCCGCCGACGTCATTTCACTATAACATGGAGAAATGGCGATGGGCGATAAAATATGAATGCTGCTGGAATGTTAGCCTGACATAGAAAAAAGATACCCTGAAAAAGGATACCTCCATCATACTGGCCGAACAGCCAGTCCCCTTTGTTTAAACAGATATTCCAGAGCCTGCCTGAACGATAGAAAGGCTTTTACCCGATTTGCAAAATCAAGTGTGACGATCTCTTTCACGACATCAGGAGTAAAGCCGACAAAAATCGTTTCCGTCCCCATCAACGCCAGTGCCCCCACTAATTGATCCAGCAGGGAGAGCATATTGCTTTCCTTCGTAAAGGTAATTCCCGAGAAATCCATGATTATTACTTCCGCATGCAAATCTGCACATTTTTGCAGCACAGTCGATTGCATCGACTCCATTCTCCAATCGTCAATGCGTCCGATCAATGGCAAGAGCAGCACATCCTTTAATACGGTCTGAACGATCGGGGTGGACAGTTCTTCCATGACTTCTTGGTTTTCTTTTATCTTCCGCAAAGAATCGTTTGCCATTTTCGCCATTTCTTTATAATGATTCACGTAACTGATACTTACACAGTGTATGAATTGGTCCAGGATTGCATCTATTATCGAGCTTGCCTTTAGCAGAATTTCGATGGAGTAATAGCGATTGCTTACTTCTTCTTCAATGAAACTCCAGAAAAGATTGCGTATCAGCTGAGCTTCCTCAATATTCTTATCTAAAGGAATGCCCATATCCACGATGCGCTTACCTATTTCCATACCCGTTATTTTCATACTTTCCATCGCTTGTGCCTTTCCATGAATCAAGGCATCTGCATGTATTTGAATAAGCTTTGACCGTACCTCTTTACTCGTTTCAAAATCATAGAGCGGTTCCTCTTCTTCAAACAACTCTATATGCTCCACTAAGATATATTTAAATTTTTCAATTTTTTCACCGATCATTCTTAATTCTTCCATATGGACCTCCCATACAGGGCTTTTATACATTTTATCAAATAATGAATGGTTAAGGATATAAAATCCTTCTATTGCCAATATGATAATAGACGTTTACCCTTTTCTACATAAGGGTATTATGATATATGACTTGGAGGGATTATCATGAAAAAAGATCAAAAAGACTTTGAATCTGAAAACATGAGCGATTTAGTCGAACTCATAAACAGTAAAAATAACAGCCGCAGAATCATGGATGTACTTCGGCGTAATAAAAAGGATAAAAGTAAAACCAAAGATAAAAAATGAAAAAGCCCAGTCCAAAACGGTCTGGGTTTTTGAGTGGATAAAAAAAGAGCTGAGTTGCTTTATTATGCAAACCCAGCTCTTCCGTCATTAAATATTGATAGCCTCTACCTTTTTCTCCGGATTTCCTTCACATGGTTCCCTTCAGTAGTAATATAGACTGTTTCATCAATTTTGTATGTTAAATAACGGTCACAATCAATTTCCAACGTTTTCCCATTGTTGAATTTCATTGCGCAATTGGATCCCTCTTCGGTTTCCGTCACATCAATGACTTCGTTCGTCTTAAAACCGACTGCCTTGCCATCGGAGAAATGAGGATAATATTTTTCAACAATCTCCACCTTTTCCAATCTGCCCGGACTTGTTAAGTATACAACGAATAATATAATTAAAACGGCTATTAACCCAATGAGAATTACTGCTTTTCGTTTCACTCTATCTATTACCCTCTTCTCTTATCAATCTATTATTCAATATCCATTTTCACTAGATTATATTCAGGATTCCGGAAAAACATGATAGAAAAGATCATTTTATTTAAACGGTTTTCACTTTTCCAGCCATCATTGCACAAACGGCCGCCAGGATGATCAGAATGGATACAGCCGAGATGACCCCTCCCCAGCCGAACTTCATCAGGAATAAACCGCCTGATGCCCCCACTACACTTGATCCCGCATAGTAAAACAGGAGATATAAAGCGGACGCTTGTGCCTTTTCATTCTTATCAGCCAACCTTCCGACCCAGCTGCTCGCAATTGAATGAGCTCCAAAAAAACCAAATGTAAACAATGCAAGCCCCATTATTTTAAGCAAAAGCGGATCCAATAAGGTTAAAAGGGCGCCCATCAGCATGATTGCGATTCCGATAAGAAGTACATGCCTCCGACCATATTGATCGGCAAGCTTCCCCATCCATGTGGAACTGAATGTCCCCACAAGATAGATAATGAAAATGAAGCCTATCAATGTTTGAGATAAATGATATGGCGGTCCCATTAAAGGTATGCCCACAAAGTTATAGACGGTAACGAACGAGCCCATTAATAGGAAGGCCATGCCGAATAATAGTACTAGTCTGCCATTCCTTAAGTTATTAATAAGGGAGGTTTTGATTCTCGAAAATGAGGCCCCTACGCGGATGGCATGCTGCGAAGGCGGAAGCATCCACCAAAAAGCCAGACTGATGATCAAACTTAAAGCCCCAAGGCTTCCAATCGCTATGTTCCATGAAAAATGGTCGGTCAGCACCCCAACAATCAGCCTGCCTGCCAATCCGCCGATACTCGAACCACTCACATAGATCCCCATCACATAGCCCAGGCTTTTCGGATGAAATTCTTCATTGATATAGGCCATCGCAATTGCCGGGAAACCTGCAAGCACCGCTCCTTGAATCGCCCGTATTGCGATAAGGATGTATAGGTCATCCTGGATAAAGCTGACACATATGGATAACAATGCAGACAGAGTGAGGGCCGTCCCCATTATTTTTTTCCTATCGATATTTTCTGAGAAAAAGGAAACAAGCAATAAACAGATGGCAAGCGTTCCTGTTGCAAAAGATAATGTAAGACTTGCCATTGCAGGAGAGACTCCGAATTGCTTTGCGAAAACCGGTATGACCGGTTGGGTACTATACAGATCCGCAAACGTTACAAAGCTACCAAGAAATAAAGCCAAGATTGTTTTCCTGAATGATTTACCAGCAGGCTCGATATAATTCACTTTTGTTCAGACCCTTCACTATTTAACTTTCCCCCTATGTTAATACGAACTTCCCGAGTTGTCTATTTCGCCACTTTTGTCCAAAGGGAAAGTTTCGTTCCAGCAATTTTTAAAAAAACCCTCCACTGCATGCAGTGAAGGGTTTTTCATTAATATGACCGTTTATCATTCCGCTCACTTTTTTTAAGCAGCCAGTACACAGGCATTCCTATAATGAGGATGATCACCGAGTACAGGGCATTTAAAGGTGTTTGGATTAATGTGCTTAAAACAATATATATTGCACCAGCAATCGCCACGATGGGGATGAATGGGTAAAATGGTACTTTATAAGTTTTTGCATCCGGATCTTTTCTGCGTAAGATGAAGACCGCAAAGAAGGCTAATCCATAAAAGCAGAAGACAGAGAATACGGCCATATTGGTAAGTTTGTCAGGGTCTGTTGCAACCATCATGATGATTGCAATGATCACTTGTAATATCGTCGCATTTATAGGCGTTTTGAACTTGGGCGATATTTTTCCGATTTGTTTATGGCCTGGCATCATTTTATCAGTCGCCATCGCCAAGGTAATGCGCGGAAAGGTCAAAAGCTTTCCGTTCAAGCAACCGAAGATTGAAATCGCAATTCCGATTGATATCAATTTCCCGCCCAATTCACCGAATAAAAGCGTTGCCGCAACATTCGCTGCATTCGTACCATGAGCTATGACTCCCTCCGCCCCCAATACATGAAGCATGGCAAGGTTCACAGCCAAGTAAGCGACCATGACCACGACTAATCCCGTTATGATTGCCCGCGGCAGCGTTTTCTGCGGGTTTTTCATTTCCCCAGCCATGAAGCCGACATTCATCCAGCCATCATAAGCCCAGAGCGTAGCCAAAATCGCACCGGCCATACTGATTTTCATTGAACTTTCACTATCGATATTGAATACAGGCATATCACCTTGTGCGATACCGAACACCGCTATGAAGATGATGGGGATTAATTTAGCAACGGTCGATAAGGTTTGGATGATACCGCCGTATTTTGTCCCCAGAAGATTCATGCCTGCAATAAATACGATCGTAAAAATCCCTATCGCCAAAGTGTAGCCAGAAGCGATATTAAATATTCCTGCGACTAATAACCCGAAGTATAAACTGAGTGCGCCCATGACTGCAGGTCCATATACCAATGTCTGAACCCAGCCGCATAGGAATCCCCACGCTTTTCCGTACACTTCTTCCATATAGACATATAAGCCTCCCGTTTTAGGGATACGTGTACTCACTTCCGCAATCGTCAACCCGCTTGCAAGGGTAATCAGGCCGCCAATCAGCCAAGCTAATAAGGCCATGGTTGAATTACCGCTTAACTCAAGCACGTCACCAGGTCTCATGAAAATACCAGAACCGATAACTGTACCAACTACAATTGATGTTCCAACCCAAAAGCCAACCGTTTTCTTCAATTGGTCATTTCCCATGTTGTCCTCCCCAGGTGTACACATGTACTTTATTTATACTAAAATTATATCATACAAATTATACGAGAATAGTTTATGCAATCATTTGAATATTACAAAAAATATTCAAACACGTTGGTATCACTACGCTCAGGGAGCATTATTTCATTTATATTTTTTTTACTAATTATGTCTGAAACTGCATCAAAAACCGAATATTTTTTTATTACAAAAGGATTTATTGATAATTACCTTGATAATAACGAATTAAAAACCATAAAACTCAATTATCATTCGTGATGAATTTTCTGTGATTCCCGTATTTTTTCGGCCACAAAAAAAGCCACCCCGAATCAACGGGGTGGCTCCTCTCCTATTTCACGCTTCATTTCGTATTACCAAATAATGAATAGAAGCACAACCGCCAAGACGATCCGGTAAATGGCAAAAGGAGTCAATTTAACTTTATTGATTAAAATCAAGAAAAAGCGGATACAGAATAACGCAAAGATAAATGCACTGATGAAACCTGCAATAAAGAATGGCAGAACTTCAGGCGTGAAGAACTCCCAATATTTCACGATTTTCAAGAGACTGGCACCAGCCATGATCGGCACTGCCATGATGAACGTGAAATCGGAAGCAGCGCGATAGCTCATTCCTAAAAGCACTCCTCCGGAAATGGTTGAACCTGAACGCGAGAATCCCGGCCACAGTGACAAACATTGAATTAACCCTACACCGAAAGCTTGTTTATAAGTGATTTGGTCAACCGTTTCTGCAGTCAGTTTTGGACGGAATTTATCCGCAGCAATCATCAATAACGCGCCAAGGAACAATCCGACGATGACCGTCTTCATCGTAAATAAATGTTCATCAATGTAATCTTCGAATAATAGACCTAAAACGCCAGCCGGCAGCAATCCGATGAATATCTGCAATAGGTTAAGCTTTGGTCCCTTCACAGCACCTGTATCTTTCAACTTCCTTAACCCAAGCAAGTCCATGAACCGTCCCCAGAAGAGCACGACGACGGCGAGTATCGAACCAAGCTGGATGACCACCTTAAAGGCATTGGCTACTTCACTCCCGAAGATCTCGGTCGATTTCAACCATAAATCATCGACGATGATCATATGCCCTGTAGACGATACAGGAGCAAATTCAGTTAATCCTTCTACAAGACCAAGGATAACTGCAACAAAAATTTCCCACATATTCATTTTATTCACCTCATATTTCGAACACCTATTTATGGAAATACCATATGTATTTTACTCGTTGTTTAAAATATTGTCTATTAAACATTGCTGAAACAATTCATTGATACATGTATGATAGGGTTCAAGATAAAGTTTAAAGGGGATGTGATAATTTTGCAAAACATACTTATTTTTGCCCATAGGGGGTCCAAGGGAACGCATCCTGAAAATACCATGGCTGCATTTCAAAAGGCGGCAGAAATTGGGGCTGAAGGGATCGAGTTCGATGTCCATCTCAGTTCTGATGGGGAATTGGTCATCATCCATGACGAAACACTTGATCGAACGACCACCCTTACTGGTTATGTAAAAGAGCATTCAGCACAAAGGCTGAAAACGGCTGATGCCGGGAGCAAATTTTCCAGTGAATTCCTTGGGGAGCGGATTCCTTTTTTAATGGACGTTTTCGACTGGGCTAAGGGAAATGCTTTATTGATGAACATCGAAATCAAGACGGATAAACTCGCTTACGAAGGAATTGAACAGAAGATCATTGATTTAATTCATCAATATCAAATGGAAAAGCGGGTGATCCTCTCTTCCTTCAACCATCAATCGATTGAAAAAGTGAAGAAGCTTGCTCCAGAACTTGAACGTGCATTATTGTTCGAGGGGCTTCCTGAAAACTTCGAAGAAATCTTACGTGATAAAAAAGAATCGGGTTTCCATCCAGATAAAAACAGCCTGACTCCAGCAGTTAATGAAACAGCGAAAAAACTTGGATATAAAATCCGGCCTTGGGTCGCCAACGATGAAGCCGACATCGTCAAGCTGGCAGAGTTGGGAGTCGACGTCATCATGACCGATTTCCCTGAAAAGGCAATCAAGATTTTAAAGGCATGGCAGGCAACTAGCTGAACAATGCGAAAGAGAAGGAGCGATGCTCCTTCTCTTTCTAATCCATTTTTATTCAGTTAATTAACGAGAATATCCGCCTAATTGTTGTTCAGCCATTTGAACCAAACGTTTTGTGATTTCCCCACCAACTGATCCGTTAGCGCGAGAAGTAGTGTCAGCACCTAGGTTTACACCAAATTCACTAGCGATTTCATTCTTCATTTGTTGAAGGGCTTGTTCTGCACCAGCTACTACTAGTTGATTGCTGTTATTGTTGTTTGCCATGTGTTTTCACCTCCTACTAATATTAATTAGCATTTTAAGCTTAAATTATTATTGCCAATTTATTGAATTTTTTTGATTACCGTCTCTCAAACCTAAGCTCTTTATCATGAATTTCTTTTTATGCTCATAAACTGTTAGGAAACTTTCAGTAGGAGGGAAAAGAATTGCAAATACATGTGGTTAGGCCAGGCCAGACGTTATATGGCATCGCCCAGACATACAGCGTAACCGTTGACAGGCTCGTCGAATCAAATAAGATCCCTAACCCAAATAATCTTGTTTCGGGGCAGGCCCTTGTCATTCCAATCGTCGGCAGTTATTATTTCGTTCAACAGGGTGATAGTTTATATTCGATATCTCAAAAAGTTGATGTCCCTGTTCAAGAATTGGCAAAAATAAATGGCATTTCCGAAAATCAAAACCTATCCGTTGGATACCGGCTCTATATTCCGGCACGAAAGAAAAGGACCGCCGAATTCAACGGTTATGTCGAGCCGCGGGGTACATCGGTTGCACCGGCCCTTGAAACGGCCGCCAGGGAAGCCGGGCCCTATTTAACCTACTTAGCCCCATTCAGCTTCCAGGCGCTTCGTGACGGCTCCTTAAAAGAGCCTTTGCTCAATGAATTCCCTGCCATCGCCAGAGAAAATAAAAATGTTCTGATGATGGTCATCACGAATCAGGAAAATGACCAATTCAGCGATGAGCTTGGGCGAATCATTTTAACGAATACTTCCGTTCAGAATAAGTTCCTGAACAATATCGTTACAACGGCAAAGAAATATGGATTCCGGGATATTCACTTTGACTTTGAGTTTTTAAGGCCGGCCGATAAAGAAGCGTATAATCAATTTCTCCGAAAAGCCAAGGAACGATTCAAGAAAGAAGGATGGTTCATTTCCACGGCACTTGCCCCTAAAACAAGTGCAGAGCAAAAAGGCCGTTGGTATGAGGCACATGACTATAAAGCACATGGTGAAATCGTCGACTTCGTTATCATCATGACTTATGAATGGGGATATAGCGGAGGACCGGCAATGGCTGTGTCTCCTATTGGACCTGTTAGGGAAGTTCTCGAATATGCTGTCACCGATATTCCCTCAAACAAGATCCTGATGGGGCAGAATCTATATGGCTATGATTGGACCCTGCCTTTTGTACAGGGATCCACTGCCAAGGCCGTGAGTCCGCAGCAGGCCATCCAGATTGCGGCGGCCAATAATGTTGCCATCGAGTATGATGAAACCGCACAGGCCCCGCACTTCAACTATACCGATATAGAGGATAGGCGCCATGAGGTGTGGTTTGAAGATGCCAGATCCATTCAGGCAAAATTCGATTTAATCAAAGAACTGAACCTAAGGGGAATGAGTTATTGGAAGCTCGGCTTAGCCTTCCCTCAAAACTGGCTGCTCATCAGTGATAACTTTAACGTCCGGAGAAGGGTCTAAGAAAAGATAAAGGAATACCGAAACGCAAACTGGCATATAATCAATCATCGAGCATGAAGTCCAGTTCAGGATACGTGACTCAACCATAAAAGCCTTCCGACATCACCGGAGGGCTTTTATCATTTACCCGAAACCGAATGGCAACTTTCCAATATTCATCATTCAAAGTTTGTCTGTCCGCAACCTTATGAGCCAAGCCTTTTTTGAACATACTAAAAGGAACAGCTTAAGGGGTGTGAAAAACATGATTCGAATCGGTTCATTCATCAGCACCGTTCCCAGATTTCCGCGTTTCATCAGATTGCTATCCACCATCGCATTATTTTTACTTTCATTCGGAGTCTTGATACACTTTGTGGAGCCGAAGAGATTCCCTACTTTACTTGATGGCATCTGGTGGGCAATCGTGACTATGTCAACGGTTGGTTACGGGGATTTCACTCCCGTTACAAATCTTGGAAAAGTCATTGGAATGGTCCTCATTTTGTCAGGCGCCGGCCTGATTACCTCTTATTTTGCGTACATTGCAAAGATTTCCATTTCCAATGAGCAGCAATTTCTAACAGGAAAGAAAGTATTCGGCGGCGGCGGTCATATTATCATTGTGGGCTGGAATGGCCGTTCCCAGAGAATCATCCAAAACATTCATGATCGTAAACATCATCAATCCATTGTCCTTATAGATGATACGCTGCAAAAGCACCCGCTTCCAAGAACGAATATCCACTTTATCCAAGGAAAAGCTACATTGGATTCCGTTTTGCAGAAAGCAAATGTAAAACAAGCCATACGCGTCCTGATCACGGCTGACCTTAAGCAAGACGAGCTGCAAACGGATATGTTCTCGATATTAACATTGCTGGCCGTCAAAGGGCTGAATCCTCATGTATATTGTCTTGTGGAAATATTAACGCATGAACAAAAGGAAAATGCTTTACGGGCAGGGGCGGACGGTATCGTGGAAACGAATAAATTCGCGAGTGAATATATGCAGGATTGCTTATCGAAGGGGATCCTTGCGGAAGCCGAAGAGCAAAAAGAGCGGGATGGTTTGAACATCAAGCAGCTGCCCGTCCAGGATGACTGGCATGAATTGACGTTTAAACAGTTGAACGTTAAGCTATTCGATCAAGACATTTTATTGGTCGGCATCATTTCAGGAGGCAAGACATTGATCAAGCCCCCTGGAGATGTAATCATACATCGTGATGACACCTTGCTCATCATTGAAGATTAATGTAATAAAAGCTTTTCCAAATCACGGACAAGCGCTTTTCCTAATGAGATATAGTTTTCCGGAAATTCGGCATCCGGATCTTCAGGTTCAGCAAACTGATTGAAGGAAGCGGAGAGGTTTCCGATATTTCCTTCATCATCCATCCCGTCCTCGTACTTATGAGATAACAAAAACGGTTGTAATAGTTCGACCATTACCCCATCCTTATCGAGTGAACCATCAACAGCCTTGAAAGGGACTCGCAAGAATTGGTAGCCATCACTGCCATCAATCTTATAATCAAAAGACCCGTGGTCATAATCCCATCCCCCGCCTATCACATATCCTTCCGGTTTTAACTTCGTCTCCAGATCGAACAAACCGAATGTTTTCCCTTCCAACTGAGAAGAAATTTTAATCATTGTATAAAACCTCTTTCGCTAATTTTCTATTAGCTTAACCAAAATGCATTAAAAAAACCGGGCCTATTGTTCCCTCGATTGGCGAAAGGAACTTGGCTTCCAAGCCACCCTTATGCTTTTGTGAAGTTTCTCTCTCTTCATCGCTTCCTTGATGGCACTGCTTTAACTTTCAACAAAAAAGGCATCAAGCAGGATGTTATTCCCGCTTGATGCCTTTTATATTATAAGCGCTGTTCGAGCTCCGCTTTTTTCTTTTCATAACCCGGCTTTCCTAAAAGAGCAAACATGTTCACCTTATAGGCTTCCACTCCAGGCTGATCAAATGGATTTACACCCAGTAAGTATCCGCTCATTGCACAAGCTTTCTCGAAGAAATATACAAGGTAGCCAAAAGTATAAGCATCGAGTTGCGGAACCGTTACGATCAGGTTTGGAACGCCACCGTCCGTATGGGCTAACAGCGTACCCTCAAATGCTTTATTATTCACGAATTGCACCGTTTCACCTGATAGGTAATTCAGGCCATCCAAGTCATTGGCCGCTTCTTCAATCAAGATTTCATGACGGGCCTTTTCCACTTTGATGACTGTTTCAAAAAGATCACGCCGTCCTTCCTGAACATACTGCCCTAATGAATGCAGGTCAGTCGAGAAGTTAGCCGATGAAGGGAATATTCCTTTTTGATCCTTTCCTTCACTCTCCCCAAATAATTGTTTCCACCACTCAGAGAAGTATTGAAGTCCAGGCTCATAGTTTATCAGCATTTCAATCGTTTTCCCTTTATTGTAAAGGATATTCCGAACCGCCGCATATTGGTATGCCTGATTCTCACCTAACTCGGAAGAACTGAAGTCCACCCTAGCGCGCTCGGCTCCCTCCATTATTTGATCGATATCCGCCCCGCTGACCGCAATCGGAAGCAGCCCTACAGCCGTTAAGACCGAGTAACGTCCGCCAACATCATCAGGAATGACGAAAGTTTGGAAACCTTCCTCCGTCGCTACCGTTTTTAATGCACCCTTCTCTTTATCAGTGGTAGCATAAATGCGGCCCTTAGCTTCTTCAACGCCGTATTTTTGTTCCAGCAGTTTTCGGAAAATCCTGAAGGCCAGTGCAGGCTCCGTGGTCGTACCGGATTTAGAGATGACATTGATCGAGAAATCCCTATTTTCCAATAGGTCCATTACGTCCTGCATATATGTAGAGCTTATATTATTACCCACAAATAAAATTTGCGGTGCATTTCTTTTATCCGACGGTAAAATGTTATAAAAACTATGTTGAAGCATCTCAACTGCTGCCCGTGCTCCCAGATATGATCCACCGATTCCGATAACCAGCAGCACTTCTGAATCTTCTTTTATTTTCGCGGCCGCTTTTTTGATTCTTGAGAACTCTTCTTTATCATAATTGGCAGGTAAATCAAGCCAGCCAAGATATTCATTGCCTGCCCCTGTCTGCTCATGCAGGGAATGGTGTGCCACTTTTACAGCATCCTGTAAATAGGTAATTTCATGCTCCCCGAAAAACGGCAGGGCTTTTGAATAATCGAAACGAATATGGGCCATTCAAATTCCTCCTTGAATTCTTTAGTTTCCCTTTCACTTTATCTGATGTAATTCTCATAATCAAGAAATCGATCAAGTAAATAAGGAATTATGCATATAAAGTAATCTCCCACCTGACAAAGCGGGAGAAAGGATCATATCACTCGTTTATAATGAAGCCCGTAAAATGGCAAGGACATCTTCACGGTTCAGGACTTTGAATCTTCCAAATTCCCCTCTGCTCATCGCTTTATCAGCCATGACTTCCAATTGTGAGTCATCGATGCCATAATCCGAAAGATTGGTCGGCGCCCCTAAGCTGCTCCAAAATGACCTAAGTCTTTCAATGCCTTCAAGGGCCGCTTCCTCATCTGTCTTACCTTCAGGATCTACATGGAATACACGGACTGCCACTTGTTTAAAGCGTGTGACATTTTCATGTAGCACATGCTTCATCCAATTTGGGAATAAGATGGCCAATCCTCCTGCATGCGGGATGTCATAAACAGCTGAAACGGCATGTTCAATGTTATGCGTTGCCCAATCACCGCTGTAACCGACCCCAAGCGACCCATTCAAGGCCAGGTTTCCGGCATACAGGATAGTAGCCCGGTGCTCATAATTCTCCAGGTCTTCCAATAGTTTAGGTGCCGTTTCAATCACCGTCGATAACAACGATTCACAAAAACGGTCTTGAAGCGGCGCATGCGTTTCCGGATGGTAGTACGTTTCGAACACATGTGACATCATATCGACCATTCCATATACCGTTTGGTCTTTTGGTACTGAAAAAGTATTTTCAGGATCCAAAATGGAGAACTGCGGAAATACCAATGGACTTCCCCATCCATATTTCTCTTTCGTTTCCCAGTTTGTTATGACAGATCCGGAATTCGCCTCAGAGCCGGTTGCAGCTAAAGTCAGCACCGTTCCGAATGGAAGCGCCTCTTCGACTGGTGCCTTCTTAATGACAAGATCCCATGGATCCCCCTCATATTTAGCACCCGCAACGATGGCCTTTGTAGCGTCGATGACGCTTCCTCCCCCAACAGCAAGGACAAAGTCGATACCATGTTCTTTACAAAGATCAACACCTTTTCGGACTGTCGAGATGCGTGGATTCGGTTCAACTCCGGAAAGCTCGTGCACCTCTGCATCGATCACTTTCAAGGTATTGACCACTTTTTCATATAAGCCATTTTTCTTTATGCTTCCTCCACCGTATACAAGTAAAACTTTATCGCCATACGCAGGAATTTCAGTTTTTAAGCTTTCAAGCTGACCTTTCCCGAAAATGACTTTAGTAGGATTTTTATAAGTGTAATTCTCCAATGGATATCTCTCCTTTAATGCCATATTGACTCCGTTTTTGAATTGTCCAAAGTGCAAGTGCTAGCTTTTCTTTTATTCATTATGACCAATGTTCCATTTAAATACAAAATATCCGCCCGGAACTTTTGTAGTGATGCATATTTACATGATGAAAAAGCATGATAAATAAAGAACTGATTTTTTCAAAAAAAAGGAGGCAGTACAATGAGTGGAATACAAAGAACTGCACTTGTTCTTACAATAATAGGGGCAATCAACTGGGGATTAATAGGTTTTTTCCAATTTGACTTGGTCGCTTCGATTTTCGGAGGGCAAGATGCTGGATTAGCTCGTATCGTTTATGGATTGGTTGGAATTGCCGGTCTCATTAATCTTGGTCTTCTCTTTAAACCAAGCCCTGAAATTTCCAGAGAGCCTGAAACTAAACCGACTCGTTGATGTCATCGACATTGTTTATGTTTTATAAAATAAAGCCGGACCATGGATAAACACATGACCCGGCTTTATTTCATTCATGTGCCCACTACCGGCCATGAAATGGACAAAAAAAACCGGCTGATCGAAGGATCTGCCGGTTCCCAAAATTATTTTTTGATTAAGTCTTCGCGTTGAGATTGTTCAATCCACTCTTGAAGTTTGTCTTTCAATGTGTTGAAACCTTCAGTAGATTCAATGTGAGATGTCGCTTTAACAGAAGCTTGGCGTTTTTTCGGAGCTTTTTTCGGAGCTTCAGTACGCTCAGGAGCTTCTTCTGTAGCGCGGATCGATAAGCCGATTTTTCCAGCAGCTGAATCGATGGAAAGCACTTTAACTTTCACTTCATCGCCCACTTTTAAATGTTCGTTGATATCTTTAACGAAGCCGTGAGTAATTTCAGAAATATGAACTAAACCTTGAGTTGAATCATCTAGAGCAACAAATGCACCGTATGGTTGAATACCAGTTACTTTACCAGCAACTACCGCACCAATTTCGAATTTTTCAGACATGGTAACACTCCTATTTTATATATATTTTTTCGTCTTTTCACGCAATAAAAAATTATATCACATAATTGGAAAATAATCAAAGTTAAGTATACCATACTTTTTGGGATTTTACTCATTAAAAATGTTTGTTTTTTGGAAATAATAAATATTATAAGTTCTTTATGTATAACTTATCCTAAAAATTTGCAAATAACCTCTATTCCCCTTAAAATATTTGCTTATTTTTCTAAAGATTGCAATAGTGGAACACTATCCAATTCCCCATAATCATAGTAAGATGAGAAAATGTTTAAAAAAAGTAATATACAGCTAGATATTCTTTACATCTAAAGGAGTTTTTCCATCATGTCAAAACAAGATCAATGGACTTCAAAACTTGGGTTCATCCTGGCAGCCGCGGGATCCGCTATTGGATTGGGCGCCATCTGGAAGCTCCCATATATGACTGGGGCAAATGGTGGAGGGGTCTTTTTCCTGCTCTTCATTTTATTCACCATACTTATCGGTGCACCGATATTAATAGCGGAATTCACGATTGGCCGCAATGCACAGAAAGATGCCATTAGCGCATATATACATATCGCCCCTGGAAAGCCTTGGGCGTTGATTGGATATGGCGGTGTCGTCGCTTCAATCATTCTGCTTTCCTTCTTCAGTGTTGTTGGAGGCTGGATCATCTCATATTTGGCAAGAAGCTTTACAGGTTCTCTCACAAACTTGACGCAAGAAGAATATGGGAACTTCTTCAATACGATAATCAGTAATCCATATGAAACGGTTATCGCTCAGTTATTATTCATGGTCTTTACCATTTGGGTCGTGCAAGGCGGCGTTTCCAAGGGAATTGAAAAGGCTAATAAATATATGATGCCTTCCTTGTTCATACTTTTCATCATTCTTCTTATCCGTTCCTTGACTCTGGATGGAGCGATGGAAGGTGTTAAATTCTTCTTGAAGCCGGACTTTTCCGCATTAACAGGGGAAACGATCCTATTGGCACTTGGCCAATCCTTCTTTGCACTAAGTGTCGGTGTTTCCGTGATGGTAACCTACGCTTCCTATTTAAGTAAAAAAGAAGATATTACAAAATCGGCCTTTTCGGTAGTTGGACTGAATATCTTCATTTCCTTGCTGGCAGGTTTGGTCATCTTCCCGGCTGTTTTCGCACTGGGTTTCAGCCCTTCAAGCGGGCCTGGACTGGTTTTTGTCGTGTTGCCGGCCGTATTCAATGAAATGGCGCTTGGCGGGATCTTCATGTTCATTTTCTTCATATTATTATTATTTGCCACCCTTACGACGGCATTCTCCATTCTCGAAATCGTCGTTGCAGCCATGATCAAGGGTGATGCTGCAAAGCGGAAGAAGGCTTCCTGGATAGCTGGTATCACCGTTTTCCTGATTGGGATTCCTAGCGCATTATCATTTGGCGTGCTTTCGGATCTGAAGATTTTCAATTTATCCATATTCGATTTCGCCGATTATCTGACAAGCAATATCGCGCTGCCAGTCGGTGCCTTGTTCATATCCCTTTTCATCGGCTATCAAATGAAAAGGATCGAGGTACAAAAGGAGTTCGAGTCTGGCGCTGATTCCGGCCGATCACTTTTTAAACTTTGGTATTTCCTGATTCGCTACATCGTGCCGATCATGATCATACTCGTATTCCTTAAGTCCACTAATCTCATTTAACATTCACATGCCGTTTCGATATTTCTCGAAGCGGCATTTTTTTCACAAAACCTACATATTCATTTTCTTTCCTTAAGTAATAATATGGTAAAATAATTACATAAAAAAATATATTTCCTAAGGAGTGTCTGTCTATGTCAAATATCGCGAAGAACATTCGGCAATACCGAGAAGAACACAACCTCACTCAACAGGAACTGGCTTTGAAATTACGAATCGGCACGAAGAAGATTGAAAAGTATGAATCGGGTGAATCGGTTCCAGATACACAAACCATTCTACGGCTTTCCACCGTTCTTGACATTCCAGCTTCAGAATTCCTGAAGGATGCCCAAACTGGGAACGATGATGGGATCGACGAGGACATAAAAAAGCTGATTGAAGAAATCGGAACAAAAAAAGCGGAGCTCATTCTAAGAACAGCCAAGGACTTTAGCGAAGAACAAATTCTGAATGTTATGCATACTTTATATAAAACACAAGCCTAATTCAAAAAAAGGTCGTAGTATGTGTATTTTTTTTCAGGGTACTGGATATACTATGATTAACACTTTCTATGTTAATCCATTAGATTAACTCTTTTTTCTAATTCCCCCTATGGAAAGGGATCCGGCTGCTTGGAACGGCCGGATCCCTATTTTTTTGCTTTTATTTGCAATGATTCTTCATGAAACGTTCCATCCTTCTAAGCGCTTCTTGAAGCTGTTCCATGGAGGATGCATAGGAACAGCGGATATGACCTTCACCGCTTTCCCCAAACACATCACCCGGCACAACGGCTACAAGTTCTTCCGTCAGAAGTTTTTCAGCAAATTCCATCGAAGTCAACCCCGTTTTTTCGATTGAAGGAAAAGCATAAAAAGCCCCGCCAGGATTATGGCAATCCAGGCCTATCTCGTTAAATGATTTCACGATGTAATTTCGTCTCCGCCGATAACTGCGACGCATTTCCTCCACATCCTGCATTCCGTGCTTTAAAGCTTCCAATGCAGCGTGCTGTGCAACGGTCGGTGCACACATCATCGCATATTGATGAAGCTTAAGCATCGCCTCGGAAATTTCCTTAGGTGCACAAACGAACCCAAGACGCCATCCAGTCATCGCAAACCCTTTCGAAAACCCATTGATGACAATTGTCCGCTCAAGCATGCCGTCAATGGCAGCAAAAGAAGTGAATGTCTCATCATAAGCAAGTTCTGCATAGATTTCATCGGAAATCACCAGCAAGTCATGCTTTTTAACGATGTCAGCAAGCATCACTAATTCTTCCTGCCCAAGTTGGGTTCCCGTCGGGTTATTCGGTGAACAGATTAAAACGGCCTTCGTTTTAGGCGTGATCGCCGCCTCGAGTTGTTGGGGAGTCAACTTAAAGTCATCTTCCCTGGATGTTTGGACCGTGACCGGTATTCCCCCAGCCATGGTCACAAGCGGTGCATAGGCGACGAAACAAGGTTCGACGACAATGACTTCTTCACCCGGATTCAAAATGGTCCTCAAGGCAATATCGAGGGCTTGGCTTGCTCCGACCGTGACAATGATTTGATCCTCCGGTCTATACGAAACATGGAACTGCTTCTCCATGTACCCGCTGATTTCCGACCTTAATTCATATAATCCGGCATTGGCCGTATAAGAGGTATACCCTTCCTCCAAGGAGTTGATCGCCGCTTCCCTTACTGCCCAAGATGTAACGAAATCCGGTTCACCCACACCAAGGGAGACGACCCCTTCCAAATTGGCTGCCAAGTCGAAAAAGCGGCGGATGCCTGATGGTTTAAGCTCTGCAATCGTTTTTGAAACATAACTCGTTTTAATCATGGAGACACCACTATCCTTTTATCTTCTTCAGTTTGCTCGAAAATGGTGCCATCATGCTTGTATTTTTTCATAATGAAGTGAGTCGTCGTAGAAATGACGGAATCCAGTGTCGAAAGCTTTTCCGAAACAAAGCTTGCCACTTCGTTCATCGAACGTCCTTCGACAATGACCGAAAGATCATAAGCCCCAGACATTAAATAAACGGACTCGACTTCTTTGAATTTGTAAATCCTTTTTGCGACCTCATCGAAACCGACGCCGCGTTTTGGAGTGACTTTTACATCGATCATCGCTGTGACACCGTGGTATTCATCCACTTTAGCCCAGTTAATGACTGTTAAATAACGGACAATGACCCGCATATCTTCTAATTTCTTCAATGTAATTTCAATGTCCGAATCTGATTGATCGGTCATTTTAGCCAAATCCTTCATATCAATCCGGCTATTATTTTCAATGATTCTCAAGACTTCCAATTCCTCTTCATTCAAGTGCATTGGAAAACCCCCCTTTTGGAATTCACTAATTTAGATGTGATGGTTTGGCTGGCAGATAGTCTCACGAATTACCTTATTAGACTTTTTTAAAAACCTATATGACAATATAATTTAATAAGTCCTATTCTGTCAGGATAAACTTACACTATTATATCAAAATTGGTTGGTGACCTGTTATAGTAATTGTCTTTTTTCATCGTTATTATTACAATTACTGTTATGCAACAGTATTAAAGGACCTTTTTTGGAATATTAAGGGGAACGTGGATTTTTATCATTGACCAATAACGGAGGAGGAGCTTTTATGGAAAGTCATACAATCAAAGGCGTCGAACGGGTGGGTAATATGGAAATCTATTTTGAATATGACCGAATCGATGATTCCCTCCCCACCCTTGTCCTGCTTCATGGATTTTTGTCGTCGAGCTTCAGTTTCCGTAAATTAGTGCCCTATTTAATCAAGGAATACAATGTGATTTCCATAGACCTCCCGCCATTCGGGCAAAGCGGAAAAGATTATCGATATACATATTCATTCCGGAACATCGCTAAATCCGTCGTTATGTTTTTAGAGGGAAAAGACATCAGGAAATTCAGCACCATCGGCCATTCCATGGGCGGGCAAATTTCCCTGCAGCTCATCAAATCATATCCCGAACTTGTCGACCATGCCATTCTTCTTGCCGGTTCAGGCTATCAGCCCGGCTATTCGGAGAAAATGAAGATGGTCAGTTACCTGCCTTTCTTTTCATTCGGGATAAAACGGTATCTACAAAAATCAGGTATCGAAAAGAATTTGAAAAATGTCGTCCATGACCCGGCCATGATTGACGATGAAATGCGGCAGGGATATCTAGGGCCCTTCATAAAGAAGCATGATATTTTCCGGGCATTAGGGAGGATGCTTCGGGATAAGGAAGTCGATTTGTTGAAGGAGGACCTTAGTGATATTCATACACCATGCCTGCTTATTTGGGGAAGGCATGATCGAGTGGTGCCATTGAATATTGGCCAAAGGCTCCATGAAGACCTGCCTAATTCCAAGCTTGTTGTGCTTGAGGATTCCGGGCACCTACTTCCAGAGGAGAAACCGGAAGAAGTGTATCAATTAATTAAAGGGTTTATTGGAGTGGCCACCCCAACGTAAACTCACGAGTAAATGGGCGAAACTCACGAGTAAATCACCAAAACTTACGAGTAAATCGCCGAAACTCACGAGTAAATTGCGCAAACTCACGAGTTAATCACTTAAGCTCACGAATAAATCACGCAAATTCACGAGTATACTGCACAAACCACGAGTAAACTGCACAAACTACGAGTATAGAGCAAAAAAACAACGTAAAAAGGTGCCCCTGATTTCTGGGTACACCCTTTTTACCTTTAGATCGAACAGCTGGCATCATTTTTTATGATGAGCAGCTTTTGTGCAACTTCCAGGCACTTTTTCATCTGAACGGATTCATCGAACGAGAACTCGTAAATGGATTTTATTTTTTCCGCCAGTTCCTTTGGGTCATCTATATCCCGGATGGCTACGACCGTATCTGCAATTTCCGGCTCATAAAGATCCCATCCTATCTTGAATGGGTCCCATTCTTGCAATACGGCAACCAACGCTAAATTCATTTGCTGTGTATCCATGTAATCATCACCTGCTCAATATTTTCAAAGAACATGAATTCATAGTATCATAACAACAGGCTTTTCGCGAAATGACAAATTTTATCGGTGGTGGATATTTTGAACAAGTCAATATTCGAAGAACAAATAAACAGGGAAAATTCAGGGTCTGCAAAATGGGATAAAAACTCGCTCACATCATTGTATGGGCGCGAAGATGTTCTCCCGATGTGGGTTGCCGATATGGACTTCCCATCTCCTGAGGGCATTCAAAAGGCATTGATGGAACGTTTGAACCATCCAATTTTCGGATATACGGTCCCTTCTGAAACGGTTTTCACCGAAATTCAAAGCTGGCTTAGAGACCGGCACTCCTGGCAAATCGATAAAGAGTGGATTTCATTTAGCTCTGGCGTCGTTTCTGCAATCGGTACAACAATCCAAGCATTCACGAACCCGGGCGATAAAATATTGTTACAATCTCCAGTCTATACCCCATTTTTTGATATGATCAAAAACAATGACCGGGTAGTGGTCAATAGTCCCCTTATCACGGAAAAGGACCGCTTCGAGATTGATTTCACCGATTTTGAGGACAAGCTGAAAAGCGGAGTGAAACTATTCCTTTTTTGCAGTCCGCATAACCCTGGCGGACGCGTTTGGACAAAGGACGAACTGTTACGAATCGGGGAGTTATGTGAAAAATATAATGTAGTCATCGTCAGTGATGAGATACATGCTGACTTATTCCATAAAACATCAAGGCATTATCCGATCGGCTCGCTTTCAAAAAATTTGGCCGACATAACCGTTACATTGATGGCGCCAAGCAAAACATTCAATATTGCCGGCCTTCAGGCTTCATTCCTGATTGCCAGTAATGAAAAATTGCAGAAGCAACTGCAAAAGGCGCAAACGAAACTGGCCTTCCATGGTCTTAACATCTTTGCCTTAACAGCAATGGAAGCCGCGTATCGAGAGGGCCTGGAATGGCTTGAAGACATGATTGGCTACATTGAGGAAAATATAAAAGTGGCAGAGGAATTCATTGCTGCTGAAATTCCTTCACTGCATGTCATGCATCCGGAAGCCTCTTACCTTTTATGGATTGACTGCCGTGATCTTGGATTGACCGACAAGGAAATCAAGGATCGACTGATCCATCAAGGGAAGCTCGCATTGGAACCTGGTTCAAAATATGGACCTGGCGGAGAAGGTTTCGTCCGAATGAATCTCGGTTGTTCACGCAGCGTCCTGATGGAAGGGCTAAAACGTTTGAAATTGGCGTTTTCATAAATAAAAAGAAGAACCAGGCTTAGAATCCTGGTTCTTCTTTTTCAAACTTTCTCTTCATCGACATAAGGATCATGCTCATATCGTGGCAAATCCCCAAACGAGGTTTGAATATTTTCTTCAAAAAGTTCTTCTTTCAATTCTTCATATTGGGAGTTCGGATAAACCGTTATCTCTTTACCGTATAGATCCACACCAACAAAATTTTCATAATTTTCGACATATCCGATATTTTCTTCGGACTCGACATACATATCTTCGTAATCGTTTGGCGGATTTACAAAATCGGAAGGCGATTCAGATGTTCCATAACTGGCAACATCCTGCCAAGAATCCTCCGCATCGTATGCAACCGATTCGTGACGGTCATCATAATCAAACTTTCCAAATGGGGGTCCCAGCACTTCCTCTTCCACCGGCCGATTGTCCGAAGTTTCCTGCGATGGGGTATGCTCGACACAATAAGTAGTGGTAGGGATGGCATTCAAACGTTCAAGAGGTATTTCCTTTGAACAAACCACACACTTTCCATACTCACCTGCCTCGATGGCGGAAAGCGCTCGTTCAATATCCCGTATTTCATCCCGATCATGCTCGGAAAGGGCCAAATCCTTTTCCCGTTCATATAACTCGGTTCCTTCATCTCCGGGATGATTATCGTAACTCGATAACTCACCTGTCGAATCCTCCAAGCTTCTTCTTAAATCGTGGTTGCCTGAATCATTTAATCGGTCTTCCAACTCTTGCTTCGTTTGCTGCAATTGCTGTTGAAATTCTTTAATCTGCTGATTGGATAGCATGTGCAACATCCTTTCAAAATCGTTCTTCCCTCTAGTATTTCTCTCTTCCCGCCATTCCATAAAGGTACTTTTTACCTTAGGGATAATTTAATTCAGATAACAGAAGCTAACTTAGAAATATAAATTTAAGGAGGGCTCCATTTGTATTTCTATAAAGAAGACTTACAATATGATCGTTCCCGATAAACCTGATCCGAATGCAGCAAAAGTACTTCAGGAAGCGCTTGGAGGACAATTCGGTGAAATGCGGACGATGATGCAGTATTCTTTCCAAAGCGCCAACTTACGCGGCAAGGCTAAACAGTATCGTGATTTTCTTGGAGGAACTTAGCCATATTGAACTTGTCCAATCAACCATCAACCAGCTGCGGTGCTGGCGGGAATATGTCTGAGATTCCGCTATCGATGGCGCCCCATTGGATGAAGTCATCAAAGGCGGCGCAAACCCCCATCACTTCATCATCGGTGCGAAAGCATCCCTGCCCGTCGATGCTGCGGCAATCCATGGAATGGTTCATGGGTTTATGATCACGGTAATCTTGTGGCTAACCTTTTGAACAATGTCATGCTTGAATCCACGGGAGTCCTGCAAAAGTCCAGGATTTATGAAATGAGTTCCAATAAATCGATGCGCGAAACACTGGCATTTTTAATGGTTCGCGACAATGCCCACCAAAATGCATTTGCCAAGGCATTAGAGACTCTTGGGGTTGACTGGGGGAAATCTTCCCTGTACCTAATTATGTATCCTGAATGCCGCAAATATGTGGATTTAGGCTACCATAGTGCCCAAATCAATTTCCGGTTGGACCAAACACAAATCGGCGAGATTTTCAAAGGGGAGACACCGAGCCGAAATGGAGGAAACCTTGCTGTTACCGATCCGCCAAAAGTATTCCCTGTCCCTGAAATGCCGGATATGCCTAATGAACATAACCCTGGCTTAAGTGATTTGAATAATTAAAAAAGAAGGCGGACACATCATTCCGTGTTCGCCTCCTTTTTTAATTATTGATATATTTCTCGAAAACAAATCCAAAATCTTTAACATGGTACTTTTTCCGGCTGTCCATCAACCATTCGAAAGCTGCAGAATTAATTTCCTTGAAACTTGCAGCCATTTGGCTTCCATCAGTGCGAACCTGGTTCAAAGTGGAAGAAGCAAGGTTTACGCTTTGCTGGGCATATTGAAGGGCATACTCATTCTCATGGCAAATTTCCGATATTTTCACGAGTGATTTGAATAAGTCTTTTAATTCTTCAATGAATTTCTTATGGACATCAATCGAGAAAGTCTTTGCACCGATCGAAAATTTAATTTCCGCATCCAAATCCACGGTCCCTGCGGTTTCAAGCGTAGCGTTGGAAATATTATGCTGGCTGTAGCTATACCTTGTAAGTGTACGCTTTTTGCTTATGGCACTTGTGCCGTCCAAATGTATGAAAGCTTGATTCGTAAAACAATACTCATCGGTTTTTGATTTGATCAGGAAATAAATTTTTTCCCCATCTTCATGCATGATATAGTCATCTGCATCCACCTTGTCATAATCGGCAGGCTTAATCACACTTCCAATATCACTAAGACCAAGGGCATCCGCCGCCATTTTCTTAAACATCCCTATTCCCCCTATCAAAATCCAGGTGAATTTCACCTTATTATAAGTATTTCTCCAGTATTATCTCGTCTCTGATCGGAATTCCATCAAAACTGTAAAATGGTATTTCGGGCTTGATTTTCCGTGATTCTTCAACGGCATTTTTAACGATTTCCGAAATGACATAACCACGCTTTTGAAAAAACTTCAATGCCTGTAAATTATCGTTCGTTGTAATCGCTTTAATAGTATGGCAATTTTTTTCTTTAGCGATATTTTCCATCACATAAAGCAACGATGAGCCCACACCTTGATTCTCATGCTCACTATTCAAAGAGATGATCTGACAAACATGGTCGGATAATTTGTATGTTCCCAACCCCGTGATTTTTTCATTCTCGTCCATCACCCCAAAACCCTCAAGTTCCGCATAATGAAACAAGCCTCTTGAAAAAACGACTTGAGTCGTCTCCCAATGCTGAATGAAAAAATCCTTAACCGTATCTGCCGCAATCATTCTTTTCGCTATGATTTGCATAACCAATTACGCCCCCAAAATTTCTATCTCTATGTTTATAGTATAAAATGCTTATGCTGATAAGGGAACATTTAATTCTTCACGACCTTCTAACAAAACATAATACCATTCATATTCAGATAATCAATATCAAAAAACGGGGCTCGCGATTGCTGGCATCTTCCGGGATCAAGAAATGGTATCATCCTTGATTCGCTGGTTCCTTTTTGTGACCTCATCTTCGAATTGCTTGGTTTTCATTTCTTCCTTCTTTGAATATCTTATAATTGCCCTCATCGTAAAAACGGCTGCCACTAAAAAAATGAAGCAAGTTATACCAGCCGAGATATATTCAGTCTTGTCTTCTGGAAAGTAAAGAAACAAACCCAGTAAAGCATGATTGAGAAAGTCCATCCGATACATCCTTCCTGATAGGGAATTAAACTGCATTATCCCATTATATCAATTACCAGAACAATCCACTAGTGGGCCTAATCCACTAAAACCTAAAAAAACGAGAGGCAGTAAGCCCCCCCGCTTCTCTTTCATTTATAAAATGGTGATCCCTTTAATGACCACGTCCACTGCTGGCTTGTCTCCCGCAACTGTCTCCACGTTAGCAATCGTATCAACAACGTCCATGCCTTCGACCACTTGTCCAAAAACAGAGTGTTTATGATCCAGCCATGGTGTGCCACCTTGTTCCATATAAGCACTGATGATTTCCTCCGGATAACCGGCTTGCTTCATTTGCTCACCCATCCTGCTGTCCACATGCTGGGCTTGTACGACGAAGAATTGGCTTCCGTTTGTTCCTGGGCCTGCATTAGCCATGGAAAGAGCTCCGCGCAAATTGAATAATTGCATGGAGAACTCGTCCTCAAATGGAGTTCCCCAGATACTTTCTCCACCCATTCCAGTCCCTGTCGGATCTCCGCCTTGAAGCATGAAATCCTTGATGACACGGTGGAAGATGATTCCTTCGTAATAACCGTTTTCAGCATGTGTCAAGAAATTCTCCACTGTCTTTGGAGCCAGTTCAGGGAATAGTTTAATTTTAATATCGCCCATCGTCGTTTGCATGATGACCGCTTTTTCATTTTCCAAAACTTCACTTGTTAATTGTGGAAAGTTTGTCATTGTATATAACCTCTTTCTTTTTAAAATAAAATGGCATGAAACACCATTTTTCATCTTCATTTGTACACTTTACACGATTTTCATAAAAAAAGCATCTTTACGAAATTGAACGAATTCGCTGTGAAAAATCGTTGTTCTTATGTATCATGAAGGAAGTTAAAAGAAAGGTGGTAGGGAAATGTCAGAACAGGATTTTAAGATCGGCGATAAGGTTACCGCCATATATAAAACTGGAAAATACATCGGGGAAGTCACCGATATCAGACCTGCTGCATATCTTGTTAAAGTGTTGGCTGTCTTGAAGCATCCCATGCAGGGAGATCTTCATAACCCGAAGCAAACGGAAGTGTCCATGTTCCATCAGCGGCGTGCTCTTGCATTCCGGGAGCAAACCAATGTACCAAAGAATATGGTAAGGAACTTTGATGAGGAGATTCCTGAGTATAAGGAATCCTTAAGAGAAGCAGTTGAGAAAATGAAAAGCACTTTAAGCGAAGCCCAAACGGAGTGGAATGATAAAAGCTTACACTTGCTTGAAGATCTAGCGGCTGATTATTTCAAATAAAGCATGATAAAAGCCAAATCAGTAGTATATGATTTGGCTTTTATAACGCTAAATGATTCAATACCTTTGATAAATCAATGCGATCGCCAATTGTCGTCGGTTCATGATTTTTCATATAACTTTTATCTTTCTCTACTAACTTAAAGATATTATATGTCGTAATGGCATCATCCAGCGCCCTGTGATGCTTGCCTGTCCCTTCTTTGCCATAGGCCTGTACAGCTTTCCAAAGTCCGGTTTGGTTTTGATCCCCGAAAAAGCGTTTATACTCCAGGCAAAGATCAATTTGTTTCCCTGAAAAAGGGAAATCCAACCCTGATTTCTGACAGTTCTGGCGAAGCACCTTCATGTCCATATTTCCCCAGGTAACAATCGTCGTCGGGTGCTGCTCATCTATTTTCTTCAATAAAGTGACCAGCTCTTCAAATGAAATCCCCCGGTCCACCTGATCCTGTGCAATGTTCAAGAACTTCTTGCATCTTCCCGTCAAAACTGGAAATTTCATCGGGTTAACAAAAGATGAGAATTGTTCCTGAATGGTCTCATTAATGACGGTGACTAAACCAACCTCAATGATTTCCGGATAAAACCCTACTGGATTGGCTTTTCCTTCCGGCATCGTAAATTCAAAATCAATGAATACATATTGCTGTTGTTCCTCCATTTTTATGACCCCCTTCATATTCCTGACATCAACATATAAACAAAAAATGGTTTTTTCTCATTATAACAGAAGATTTAGAAAGTTTTTTTCTTAGGATCGTAACACACCATTCGGATACGGATCTGACGTCATACCTAATTTACCCAAAACTCTTTATTGTCTACCTTATTTGGATTATGATGGATGAATGAACCAAAAGTACCATTTTCATCCCTTCAATCCAAGGACATACTAAAAATATATTTGTTAGGAAGTTGAACTATGCGCACGTATCTTGGTTATATCACGATTTTCCTCTTAGTTCCCATATTGATCCTTTTCATTTTCCTTTCTTATCAGGAGTGGTCCTCAGCACAATCTCCCTATCATGTACTCGACGAGCAAATTCCCATTGAATCGATAAAACTGGCTCAGAATAGTTACATGAAGGCCGCAAATGGAAAGGTCATCAGTGAAATTTCCACTGGTGAGAAACGGACTTACCTAAAACTTGAAGACATCCCCCTTTTCCTGGAAAATCTGTTCATCGTTACAGAGGATCAGAAATTTTATGATCATGCAGGCGTTGACATATCCGGCATAAGCAGGGCGCTTCTTATCAATTCACAAAATAAAACAATCGAACAAGGCGGCAATACCATTACCCAGCAACTGGCCAGGAATGTTTATCTCTCACATGATAGGACGTATAACCGAAAACTCAGTGAACTCATTTATGCCCATCAGATAGAGAGAAAAAAATCAAAACCGGAAATCATGGAGCTGTATTTGAATGCCATATATTTCAGTAATGGAGCTTATGGAATCGAAGCTGCTTCCCAATATTATTTCAGTAAACCTACTGGAGAGTTATCCAAGGCGGAACTTGCCTTCCTGGCCGCAATCCCCAATAATCCGGAAAACTATAATCCTCTTAAACATTTCGATGCGACGAAAAAGCGTCAGGAGAGATTACTGAAACAAATGGTGGCCGAAGGTGATTTAGAACAGGACGAGTACGAAAAGCTTATCAAAAGTACGATTAAATTAGACTTGTCCACCCCGGTCGACTTATATCCCGATTACGTGACGTATGTTCATCAGGAATTGAAAAACCTGGTGGCATCCTCCGAGGGTCTCGACAATTCCCTGCAAAGTCCCGATGTCGCTATACGTAAGCAGGCGGAAGCCGAGCTGGATAAAAGGGTAAAAAAGCTTTTGAATTCCGGTGTAACCATCCATACCGCCCTCGATACTAAACTGCAAACACAGTCAAAGACTGCTGTTCAATCAAAACTCGGTGTCAATGATATCGAGGGAGCTTTAGTGGTTATACAGCATCATACGCACGAGCTTGTCTCTTTGATTGGGGGAAAGGATTATAAAAAAAATTCTTTCAATCGGGCATACCAAAGCTATAGGCAGCCAGGGTCAGCCATTAAGCCACTTCTCGATTATGCTCCCTATTTAGAAGAAACGGATGCTGACATCAATCAGCTCGTTAGCGGAGCAAGCTATTGCAGCAATAGCTATTGCCCAAAGAATTATAGCGGCGACAGCTACGGGATGGTCACACTAAGAACTGCCTTCGCTCAATCCTATAACACACCCGCCATAAGACTTTTTGAAAAGACGGGGGTGGAAACGAGTTTCAAGTACCTGGATGCTTTCGACTTTAAAAAGGTGAGCGAAAAAGACCACCATACAAGTTCGGCCATAGGCGGATTCGAATATGGCATGAGTCCCCTTGAACTGACGAATGCCTATACTTCCTTCAATGACGGAAACTATCAGCCAGCGCGCGCCATTACTAAAGTCACCGATCAAGAAGGTAAAGTCCTTTATAAATGGAAAGACCGTTCCAAGGAGATATGGAATAAAAGCACCGTAGCCAAGATGCGGCAGCTGCTCCACGAAACAACCCTTTCCGGGACAGCCCGCAAAGCCTACTTTCCTACGGATTATGTCGGCGGTAAAACCGGTACGACCAATGATGTGAAAGACATGTGGTTTGTCGGTCTGACAGCAAACTATACAACGGGGGTTTGGGTTGGAAGGGACAAACCATCCAATCTACAATCCATTTATTCACAATCACCCCATGTATTGATTTGGAAAGATATCAGCCAGACTGCCGAGTGAAAAAAGAAGGTGCCGAGATGTCACCTTCTTGGTTTGTCGATATCCCTGAACGATTTTATCAAGGGAATTATTACTATGATTTTAAAACAAGGCATGGTTATACTCCATGTTTTTTTACTTTTTTATATGGATGAAACCCTTACTAGTTTGAAGAAATTTGCGACACTCCTGCAAAATAACTATCTAGCCGAGACCCCACAGACACTTGCTTGATGAGGCTTGGCAGACAGTCGGCGGAAAGGGAGCTGATTTCTGAAAACAACTGGAACTTTTTTTAGAAAAAAAACTGTAGGCAAACTCAATGATTATCGAGTTTATCTACAGTCTGTATGGTGCCGATGATGGCACCTTCTTTTTTGCTATATGGGAAGACTTGCAATAACGCTGTTATAAAGCTTCAATCCCGCATAAGCGACTATTGAAATCAGTGCCGTCCAAGCGAAGATTGGAAAGAAGACCAATCCCACCAGCCTCGATAAATTCAGGCTCGAGCTTAACTTATTGACAAAATAAATTAAAGCCGCGACATTCGTTGCGATAAAGATCGACCCAAGCCCGATGATGAATTGAACACTGAACAATGAACAGGCACCGCCAATCACATATATGACAGATCCCTTTCTTACACTGTTCAGGGCTTTACCTTCCGAATCCTTGGAAAAGAATAATAAAGACAGCTCCAATATCGTATCGGAGATCAGCTTCAATGCAGCAAAAACCATGAAGAATAATAGGAGCAATACGATCAGCAGCGCCAGCTTGATGCCGGTTTCAGAAAAGAACTCAAGCATCCCTTGGTAGATTCCCAAATTCCCAAATAACTTGAGCATTTGCATTTCCCCATAAACGGCAAAGGAGAGGCTGAATAATAAGATTGAAATGATTGGTAAATAGCTAAGTAAATATGTGTTTTTCATGACTTCTCCATCCATGCGTCTTTTATCCTATATTATGCTAGATAATCCACCATTTCACAATGGATACTCTACTAATTCACCCTTGAAAAAATTTTTTTAATAAATTTTTCAGGTCGTTTCCCCCTCCTTTTCTACCTATATATAAAACTTCATTTAAGTTGGCCTTCACCGTTTTCAAAGCCATGCAAACCCACATAAATTGCGTTATACTTTTAAGCGAGGCAAGTATTCGATAAAAAAATACATATTCAGCGAAGATTTCCTAACGTCTAGGATTGCTCAAAAAAAGCATAATAAGACGACTGACTTCGTTTTTAAAAAGGGGGGAGTTTATGTCTTTACTTCATTGGGCGGTGCTATCACCGTTTCTATTAGCAATTATTGTACCAATATTATACAAACTATTTCGACAAATACATACAGGATGGTTTGTATTGATTTTACCGATTCTCCTTTTCACCTATTTTTCAAGGTTCATTTCCTTGACCAAACAAGGGGATATCATTATGGAAAGCGCTACATGGATCCCTTCTCTCGGAATTCATGTTGATTTCTATATAGATGGACTAGGGCTTTTGTTCGCCTTGCTCATTACAGGTATAGGTTCACTCGTCGTTCTGTATTCAATTTTCTATTTATCCAAAGAGAAAGAAAAGCTGAACCAATTTTACGTCTTCCTTTTGCTTTTCATGGGAGCGATGCTTGGTGTCGTCCTATCCGATAATCTAATTGTCCTTTATTCATTTTGGGAATTCACGAGTTTATCATCTTTTCTATTGATAGGATATTGGAATGAAAGGGAGCGTTCACGTTATGGGGCGCAGAAATCCCTGCTGATCACTGTGCTTGGAGGCTTAAGCTTGCTTGGCGGCATCATTCTCCTTTCCATTATGGGGAACACATTCAGCATTCGTGAATTGATTGCCCAAAGCGGGGAACTTATGGACCACTCGCTCTTCATTCCTGCACTTTTGCTTGTGCTGCTTGGCGCGTTCACCAAATCCGCACAGTTCCCGTTCCATATCTGGCTTCCTGATGCGATGGAAGCCCCGACACCGGTCAGTGCTTACCTTCATTCCGCCACAATGGTCAAGGCCGGAATTTATTTGGTAGCCCGATTAAGCCCTGTTTTTGCCGAATCAGGATTATGGTTCTGGCTCGTTTCGATCGCCGGATTGATCACCCTGTTCTGGGGCTCATTCTCTGCAATCAGGCAGACTGATTTAAAGGGGATTCTCGCTTTTTCCACCATCAGTCAGCTCGGATTGATCATGTCGCTTTTGGGACTTGGTGCGGCGGCCCTCCATTATGAATCTTTGGGGGAAAATATATACTTGGCAGCCACGGTTGCTGCAGTATTCCACTTGATTAATCATGCAACCTTTAAAGGCAGCCTTTTCATGGTTGCAGGCATCATTGACCATGAAACCGGTACACGTGATATTAGAAAGCTTGGCGGATTGATGCAGCTGATGCCGATCACTTTCACCGTCGCTGTCATAGGTGCTTTTTCAATGGCTGGACTTCCGCCCTTCAATGGTTTTTTGAGCAAGGAAATGTTCTTGGCCAGCATGGTGAATGTATTGGAATTGAATATCTTCAATATGGAGACATGGGGGGTCCTTTTCCCTGTGGTGGCATGGGTAGCCAGTGTATTCACTTTTATATATAGCATGATCGTCGTGCTCAAACCCTTTACAGGCAAACTTCAGTTGCAACTATTGGACAAGAAGCCCCACGAGGCACCGGTCGGGATGCTGATATCCCCGATCATCCTTGCTTCGTTGGTCATCGTTTTCGGTATTTTTCCAAACTTGCTATCTTCACGAATCATTGAACCTGCGGTAGCAAGCATACAGCCAAGCTTGACGGGTCCCGATTTCCAGGTCCATATCGCCTTCTGGCATGGATTGAATACTGAAGTATGGATGACCGTCGGCATCATAGCATTTGGAATCCTTTTATACAAAACGCTTCCGAAGTGGCAGAAGATCACTCAGTGGATTCCTGAACGTATCTCCCTGAATGCTTTGTATGATAACGGGGTTAGAGGGCTCGAACGCTCAGCATCTTCCATCATGAAATTTTTAATGACAGGTTATATTCGGACATATTTGCTTTCAATCTTCCTTTTCTTCATTCTTTCATTAGGGTTTACGCTCTATTGGAAGGATGCATTTAAATTGGATACAGGGAATTTTGCCCCGATCGGCCTATATGAATTGGTATTAGCAGCGATCATCGTGTTTGGCTCGATCGCCATTCTGTTTGCAAGATCCCGTTTAACTTCCATTATCATCTTAGGAGCGGTCGGTTATGCGATTTCCTTATTTTTCGTTTTGCTGCGGGCACCGGATTTAGCCCTGACTCAACTAGTCATCGAAACGATTTCGGTATCCCTGTTTTTGCTCTGTTTCTTCCACCTTCCGTTAATGGCAAGCAGAAAGGAAGAACGGATGACATTCAAGTTGAATAACGCCTTGATATCCATTGGTGTAGGAGTCATCGTGACATTGATTGCCTTATCGGCACATAGCAATAAACTATTTGATTCCATATCAAATTACTATCTTGAAAATGCTTATAAGGAAGCAGGCGGAAAAAACGTCGTAAATGTCATTCTCGTAGACTTCCGCGGACTTGATACGATGTTTGAAATCAGTGTCCTTTCCATCGCTGCGCTCGGAATATTCGCGATGATCAAATTGCGTTTGACGGGGGGAAAAGATAAATCATGAAGCAAAATGACCTGATTCTACAAACGGTTACGAAAGTCGCCGCCTTTGTTATCCTGCTGTTCGCGGTTGCCATCTTTTTAGGCGGGCATTATTCGCCAGGAGGCGGGTTTGTCGGCGGGTTAATGACTTCAGCCGCCATAGTCCTGCTGTTGCTCGCTTTCGACATTAAGACCGTTACCGGCATCTTGCCGATTGACTATAAGTTAATGATCGGTTCAGGCTTGTTCATATCAAGCCTGACCGTAGCCGGGGGGCTGGTATTCGGGGTGCCCCTCATGACACATGTTTATCATTATGTTGATTTACCGCTTCTTGGGCACATCTCGCTTCATACCGCGGTACTTTTTGATCTGGGTGTTTATCTTGTGGTTGTTGGTGTAACGATGACCATTATTCAAACGATAGGGGAGAGTGAATAATGGAACTTTTAATGGCTATTGTCATTGGAATACTATTTATGTGTGCGACATATTTAATGCTTTCCAAAAGCATTTTAAGAATCATAATCGGTACTGGGCTGCTCAGTCACGGCGCCCACCTTTTGATTTTGACGATGGGCGGTTTGAAAGGCGGTTCCGTTCCATTGCTGAGTGATGAAGCAGCATCCTATGTCGATCCGCTTCCGCAAGCGCTTATCTTGACGGCAATCGTCATCAGTTTCGGGGTCACATCATTTCTGCTGGTACTTGCATATCGGACCTACCAGGAACTCGGTACGGATGACATGGAAGAAATGAGAGGTACCGAAGCGAATGAATAATCTTACTTTCATGCCTGTTTTATGGCCGCTTTTCACAGGCATCTTTCTCATTTTCTTTGCAAAAAAAATCAAGCTGCAAAGAGGGATATCCCTTTTTTCCTCTCTTATGGGAATTGCGATTTCCCTTTATTTGGTGTTTACGGTCCATACTCAAGGGATCTTGACTTTAGGTGTCGGCAGCTGGGATGCGCCATTCGGGATCGTGATCGTCGCAGACATGCTTTCTTCACTGCTCGTACTGACCACAAATATCATAGGATTGGCCATACTGCTTTACTCGTTTCACTCCATAGGGGAGGAACGTGAAAGACATTATTATTATCCTGTTTATCAATTTTTGCTGATTGGTGTAAACGGCGCCTTCCTTACGGGAGATCTTTTCAATCTATTTGTTTTCTTCGAAGTCATGCTGATGGCTTCCTACGTGCTGCTTGTACTGGGAGGGACGAAAATTCAGCTGAGGGAATCATTGAAGTATATCATCGTCAATGTGCTTTCCTCTTCCTTTTTCGTCATCATGGTGGCGTACCTTTATTCAGTTCTAGGAACATTGAACATGGCGGACATCAGCCAGAGGATAGCGGAAGTCAACCAGCCTGGAATCGTCTCGGTGATAGCAATTGGCTTTTTGATCGTATTCGGTTTGAAGGGAGCCATTTTCCCGCTCTTCCAATGGCTGCCTGGGTCTTATTATGCTCCACCCATTCCCGTGATGGCCCTATTCGGTGCATTGCTGACAAAGGTCGGGATCTACTCTATTTTCAGGACCTATACACTCATGTTTTATCATGACCAGGATTTCACCCATACTTTCCTTGCGATACTTGCCATCTTGACCATCATCATCGGTGTCATTGGTGCGATAGCCTATTGGGATGTAAAAAAAATCATCATTTACAATATCATCATCGCCGTCGGAGTTATCCTGTTCGGCATCTCCGTCATGAATGAACAGGCCTTATCAGGCTCCATTCTGTATATCATTCATGACATGCTGATCAAGGCTGCACTCTTCCTGCTTGTTGGCATTATGATCAAAATCAGCGGATCGGATGATTTACGAGACATGGGCGGCTTGATCAAGCAATACCCGGCCGTTGCATGGACCTTCTTCATAGCTGCCATATCATTGGCGGGTATACCGCCGTTCAGCGGTTTTGCCGGCAAGCTCCTGATTCTTCAGGGAGCTGCCGAAAAAGGGGCCTACTTTGGAATGGCCATTGTCTTACTTTCAAGTTTGATGGTCCTATATTCCGTCATGAAAATATTCATGAATGGCTTTTGGGGAACTCCGAAAGCTGATTATGCCTTAACTAATGAAACGGTTAATAAAATGCTGGTCCCTGCCGTCCTACTTGTTATCATTTCCGTTTTATTCGGAGTGGGAACTGAATCGATTTACCCATTCATTACACAAGCTGTGGATTCATTAATGAATCCCGAAATCTATAACAAAGCGGTTTTAAAGGAGTAGTGCCTGATGTCATTCCAAATTTTACTGAATGTGTTCCTTGCGGTTATCTGGATGTTTTTGAAAAATGAGTTTAACGGGAGCACTTTTATCATCGGATATATGTTGGGGCTCGGCATCATGTTCGTCTTCCGTCATTTTTTCAATGAACGTTTTTACTTGAAAAGGGTGAATGCCGTCGTTCTATTGCTGCTCATATTCGCAAGGGAACTCATACTTTCCAACATTAGCGTCCTTAAGGCCGTGCTTAAACCGAGCCTGGATATTAGACCTGGCATATTCGCATTTGAAACGGTACTGACCAAGGATTGGGAAATTACGATACTATCGAATTTAATTACGTTGACACCAGGAACACTTGTCGTTGAAGTATCGGAAGATAATCGGATTCTTTATATCCATGCGATGGATATTGCCGACAAAGATGAGGCTGTGGACAGCATTAAAAATACATTTGAAAAAGCGATTATGGAGGTGAGCAAATAATGTTCGATTTAATGCTTAAAATCGCGCTGCTCGGTGTTTCGCTTTCCATGGTTGGATTCTTATACCGTTTAATCAAAGGGCCTTCCGTACCGGATCGGGTCGTCGCACTCGATGCGATGGGAATCAATCTTATCGCAATCGTTGCACTTGCCTCCATTGTCATGGATACAAGTGCATATCTGGAAGCCATTCTTCTGCTCGGAATCCTATCATTCATCGGAACGGTCGCTTTCGCCAAATTCCTTGAGAGAGGGGAGATTATCGAAGATGACCGCAATCGTTGAAATCCTATCGGCCCTATTCATTTTAATGGGAGTCTTTCTCTTTTTAGTCTCGGCATTCGGTATCATCCGGCTGCCCGACGTCTATACAAGAAATCACGCTGCCTCAAAATGCTCGACACTTGGGATCATGTTCATCCTGATCGGCACCTTGTTATATTTTTACTATAAACATAGCCATTTCGATTTCCGGGTCGTGCTCGCGATCATCTTTATCTTCATGACCGGCCCTGTAGCCGGGCATTTAATCAATCGCTCGGCATATCATTCTGGCGTCAAGATGTGGGATCGGAGTGTCCAGGATGATTTAAAGAAAACCCGCTGATTCCTGCCATTGCAAAAGAGCTGCCCTGATTACAGGAGCAGCTCTTTTCTGTCTCAATCCTTTAAAAATACCTGGTCGCCCACTCTGATTTCACCTGTTTTGATGACCGAGGCATATACGCCAAAATGATTATTCCTTTCCTTGACGACAGTTTTCAGGAGAGTTGGATCTCTCTGGGAATCGCTTGGATCGACCGTTATGATCATACAACGCTCACAATACCTTTTGATCTCCAATTCCACTTCATTTCCGATTAGAATCCTTTTTCCGAACCATTGCTCTTCTAAAAAGGGTGTTTTGTTCACTAAAGATAGCACCAAATTTTGCCTGAATCTCCTGCCATCGAGTTCTTTTCCCCAAAGCTTTGTCAATTCGCCAATCGAGGCATCACTGACAAGCAGGATGTTTTCTTCTTCAATCGCCCCCAATGGGATATGTCCAGGCGGATAAACAATGGTGGTAGCCTCCTGGTTTAATAACCGCTCCATTTCCTCATGAAAGGCTTCCCCTCCCCATGTCAGCACCTGTCCTGTTGGGGTCTTCACCTTGATTTCCGGATATTGGTCTAGGGTTTCCTCACCAGAAAAAGCAGCTTGATAACGGACCATTTCCGGGACTTGGGTTATCGTAAGGAATTTCCCATTTTTATCTTTAAAAGCATGACTGCGATCTCCATATAGTCCATAATCCATCACCCTCGTTTTCTGTACCTGTTCACCAGTGAATGATTTTACAGGATGACGGGTGATTTCTTGTATATGTCCAACCAGCATAAAAATACCTCTTTTCATACAATAATCTTTTGCCATATTATACTTAAACCGGACATTGTAGAATCATTACACCACTTTATTGGATTGTTCTTTTGATTCACTTTGGCTTTGGTAAGTCGATAACGGCCAATGTACAGCGTGAAACGCAGATAAGATGATCCTCTTCATCATGGATTTTCACATCCCATACCATCGTCGTCCTCCCGCGATGGATGATGTTCCCTTCTGCGGTAACAAAACCGGAACGGACGCCCCTTACATGATTGGCATTGATTTCAAGGCCAACGACAGCTTGTTTTGTACTATCCACCAGCTGCATGCCGCCAAAACTTGCAACAGATTCCGCAAGGGCAACAGAAGCTCCCCCATGCAATAAACCATACGGCTGCCTAGTTCGTTCATCCACAGGCATCGTCGCAATGACTTTCCCATCACCGACTTCTTTCATTTCTATCCCAAGCGTGCCTATCAATGACTTTTCAATATTTCTCTCCATCCCATTACCCCTAACTCTCATGTTTTTTTCTTACCATGTACATCAAAAAAATGAATCACTATTCATATCAGTATACAAAAAAAGGATGACCCAAGTCTATTAAGTCATCCGTCAATAATATGAATTGTATTATTTGGAGAGGATTTCTTTTAATTCAAGCCAGCTTGTCAGCCTTGGAATATCCAATTCCCTGTTATAGGAGTTATCTATTGCATACACTTTCGTTGGAATATCCAATAAAGTTTCCAGCACTGCCGGTTTATCATCAAAATAATAATCCAATTCCAATTTGCGGATCGTATCAATTTTTTCATGATCCTTCATACCGCAGTAAAAATGGTCATCCTTAACCGGAAAGCCGTTTTCAATCAGCCATTTTTTCGTCCGTTCACCATGCTCCGCTTTTCTGGCGGTGATGTAATAGATTTCATGACCATCGCGTTCAAGCTCCTGCAGCGTTTCCACTGCGCCCTCGAAGGCTGGACAGGATGAATAATACACTTCCTCGGCAAGGCTGTTCCACATCTTGCCCCCAGCCTCTTTATCAAGCCCGAAAGCTTCATGGATCTCCAACGTCTTTAAAGCTCTGAATTTCGTTATCTCTATGTTCGTATTAAGCTTTTCATTATAAAGATGAAACGCGAACTCCCTCAAGTTAATAAGGGTATCGTCAATATCAAAACCGAATTTCATATCCTTCACTCCCATTTAAACATAAGCGGCGGCAAACTGTGATGCGAAGGAAACTTCCTTGTCCACCTGAATGGCCTGTAATCTTTCAATTTCGGCTTTTCTTTTTGGCTCAGCCATTTTTAGCCCCAGGAAACCAGTATCCCCCTGCAGGATGCATCCAGAAATAAGCTCGGCTAATATATCGGCATCCTTCATGGCACAATTGAGTCCGAACGCACCTGTAGGTGTCATCGTATGGGCTGCATCACCTAATAAAGCAACGCCATCCTTTGTCCATGTTTCACAATAGCTGCTGTAAACATCCAATAAAATGAAGTCATGCCAAGAGCGGATATTTTCACTCACAACCTTTTTTAATTCAGGAAAGGATAAAAGCAAATCTTCAATGAACGGATCAAAATGCTGTTTTCGCAAATGGGGAAACGAACCATGTTCTATATTCCAGCCAATTTGGATGAAACCTCCAGCCTGAGTGAAGAGGGCAACCTGTGAGCCATTGACCAATGCCATCTTGATCGAAGGCTTCCATCCCTCTGGAGCTGGAATTTTTGCCCACAGTAAATCATAACCATGATTTTTAATCTCCACTGGAATTCCCGCTTTTTTTCGAACGATGGAAAATCTGCCGTCCGCTCCGATTATCAATGAACTTTGCACTTCCAGGTCATTTCCGCCATTTCGAGCCTTGACACCCGTAAAACGGCCCATTTCATTTTGTATCAAGTCCGTAACCCTCGTATTCATCATCAATTGAAAAGAGTCCAGCTTTTCAGCTTCATTCAATATAGCTGTAAGCAGATGATTTTGAGGGACATGTATCCCAACATGATCGACAGGCCAATCAGGGAATATCCTTTTGAATAATTGGCCGTCATTCCAATATTCAATTTGTTCCATCCTAAGCAAGCCTAGTCTTTCCACACTCTCGAATAAACCGTGCTTTTTAAGAATGCCCTCTCCTTCATCGTTCAAGAACTCGCCCCTGAACTCCCTTGAAACTTCAGAATGCCTCTCAAGCAATACGACTGAAATGTCCTGCTTGGCCAATAGGTAGGCCAGCAGGGCTCCTCCAGGTCCTGAACCTACTATGCATACATCTGATTTAACCAACATGCCTCTTCACCTGTTGTCTATTTTTATTTAGGATAAGCCGTGATGCGTATGTCCTCACCAAACGTTTCCACGCCAGAGAAGAAAACATCCATCGCTTCATCCATCGTATCAACATTCATTCCAGTATACGGTGTTAGTGAGTTTCTTCCGCCCAATAGTTTAGGAGCTATATAAATCAAGTATTTATCGATGAGCCCTTCCCTAAGGAAAGAGGCATTCACTTCGCTTCCGCCTTCCAGCAAGACATCCGTAATCCCTTTTTTATATAGTTCTTCCATCAAAACCCTTAGATTCAGTCCCGTCTCGTTTTTAGGGACGAAAATGAATTCGATCCCTTTTTCACGTAAAATGTCCATTTTATCCGCGGATGCATTTTCATGCGTTACGATCAAGGTTTTCGCATCTGATACTTGTACAACATTGGCATCCAAGGGAACACGTAATTCACTGTCTAAAATGATCCGGATCGGATTTTTCCCTCCGCCTTCCGGAAGTCTGGTCGTCAGTGATGGATCATCGGCCAATACAGTCCCGATACCAACAAGAATGGCATCCACCTCATCACGCAGCAAATGAACGGAATGACGTGATTGTTCCCCTGTTATCCATTTTGAATGGCCTGTGTGGGTTGCAAGTTTTCCATCGAGCGTCATCGCATACTTCGATATGACAAAGGGCCGATTCGTCAGCATATTGTGAATGAAACGCTCATTCAGCCTTTGAGCTTCCTTTTCCAGGATGCCAACTTCCACTTCAATGCCCGCATCCTTGATGATCGATATCCCTCTGCCCGCTACTTCCGGATTCGGATCTTGAGTAGCCACCACAACTCGCCGCACACCTGATTCTTTTACCAAATTTGCACAAGGAGGTGTCTTTCCATAATGCGAACAAGGCTCAAGAGTCACATATAGCGTTGCACCTTCTGCATACTCACCCGCCATTTTGAATGCATGTACTTCCGCATGCGGTTCACCGGCTTTACGGTGGATTCCTGTCCCAGCTATCACACCGTCTTTGACTATGACTGCACCGACCACTGGATTCGGATTCGTCTTTCCTTTTGCACTGGCCGCCAAATCCAGTGCCAGCTTCATGTAATATTGATCATCATTCATACTATAGCTCTCCTTATACAATCAAAGTTGGCTTCTTTTGGGGGATATGTCCAGACTTCTTAACTTTTGTATCCAGATAGAAACTATTATCTTCCGTCAAACCGCCCCAAAGCGGAATATGGTCCTTTGCCGCAAGTCCATGCTTCATGAGGGCGTCCAGCTTTTTCGGGTTGTTCGTGATTAAAGTCACCGGATCCTCGCGCAGTTCGCTCAACACTCGAATGGCTCCCTCGTAAGATCGCGTATCATCTTCGAATCCTAAAGCCTCATTCGCCTCGACCGTGTCATAACCCTCCTGCTGAAGCAAATAGGCAAGAGACTTGGAAAACAGGCCGATCCCTCTTCCTTCATGGTCCGCAAGGTAAAAGATGGCCCCGCACCCATGCTCGGCTATCATCTTCATCGATTGGTGGAGCTGGTAGCCGCAATCACAGCGTTTACTGCCGAAGATATCACCCGTGTGACAGATGCTATGCATCCGGACAAGTGCATCCCCGGAATTTTTAAAATCTCCATACACCAATACGGAGGATTGCTGTCCAAAAGCGAGATTGGCTTCCGAAAGCGAATCAAGCACCGCTTCCTTGTCATTATCCGCGCCGTCAAGCTGAAGCCATGTATACCATTGGAAAACCGTTGAGAAATCTCCTTGTTCAACAGGCAGGTTCACAGGCCCCACAAGGCATATATCAGCTTTTCCCGGAGTTTTGATGATATTCATTTTATCTATTAAAAGGTTTTTTGTTTCCTCGGTTATTTTCATGTTAACATCACCTATTTTATAATTTATAGTGTGCCTTCTCCTTACTTTAGGTAAGTAAGTATATTACTATACACTATACCTGTCAATGAAGCAGTTTACAAATAATAGTGTGTCTTTGGTCATAATTTTCAAGAAGTTTTTTTTTGCAGATGAAAGGTCATTCACAAACCGCTATCATATCGGCTGGCCTTTATACATATTTTAACGTATAACGAAAACGTGTCTATAGACAGACTTAAGGAAAGGACGGAAACCTTTTGGAGGATTTCCCTTATTTTTTTTATGACCCTATTCTATTTCCGCCTCACGTCGGGGCAATGAATATGAATCGGGAGCGGGAAGGAACATTGCGTCCCTACTCGGCACCCAACCCAGATCTGCTGGTTAAATCGGCAAAGACCTCGCAATCTTTAATGCTTGATGTAAAAAAAGTCATGGATACTTTAGCCACATCGAAGCCTTTCTCGAACCGGTTGATGACTGCTGCCCAAGCATCGGAAAAGAGTGTCGTGATCGATATGATCCGAAAGATAGGAATTAAGAACGAACCTGATATCACGTATAACCCCGATGGGATCCGTTTTGATTTCTATCCTAAAGCGGGAGAAGAAAATTGTCATATCATCGTCAGCTTGAAATGGAGTGATGTATAACGTCCACCACACTCTTTTGGTAAAAAAACCGAAGCCTATTTTCGGCTTCGGATATTTGGGTTCATCTTGTTTTCGTTTCAAAGGTTTCAACCAATAGTGCAAGCGTTCGTGCCATGACACCGGTAGCCCCCGCCCTGCACAATTCGGAGCTGCTCGAGGTTGTGGAAGTTCCGGCGATATCCAGATGAACCCACGGAGTGTCTTCAGCAAATTCGCCGATGAAGGCCCCGCCCATGATCGCATGTCCTGCCCCTCCAGGTGAATTATTCAAATCCGCCATTTTACTATTGCGTACCCGTTCTTTATCCTTTTCTGTAATCGGCAATCTCCAAATGGGCTCCCCGGCCTCCTCTGAGGCTTTGACCACTTGCTCATAGAATTCCGTATCATTTGTCATTGCACCCGTCATATCCATGCCCAGCGCCGTTATTACACCGCCCGTTAAAGTGGCAACGTCAATAAGATAGTCAGCACCATGATGTTTAGCGTAAGTCATGGCATCCGCCAAAACCAGCCGGCCTTCCGCATCCGTATTCAATACCTCTATCGTCTTGCCGCTCATGGCAGTGATCACATCATCCGGCTTGAATGCATCACCGCTGATCATGTTATCAGTGGATGGAATGACAGCCACGACATTTTGATCCGGTCCTAATTCACCGATAATTTCCATTGCACCTAAAACTGCCGCCGCACCGCCCATATCCGTCTTCATCCCAACGATTCCAGCCTTCGTTTTCAATGAGTATCCACCCGTATCGAATGTGATGCCCTTACCGACCAGCCCGATAACATCCTTCCATTCATCCTTACCTTGATACTTCAGGACGATCATTTTCGGAGGCTCGACCGAACCTTTATTGACAGCAAGGAGTGCGCCCATTCCCAACTTGAGCATATCTCCCTTCTCGAGTATCTCCACTTCAAAACCATAACGTTCGCCCAATGCGGATGAATAATCCGCCAAATCAGTGGAAGTCAACAAATTGCCTGGTGTGTTGACCAATGTTCTGGCTGAGTTCGTCGCCCTTCCGAAGATTCTCCCTACATGAAGCGCGGCACCGACCTCTTCTTGATCATATTCACTGTAAACCGTAATCGATTCGAGGCTTTTTTCGACCTGGTTCGATTTTTGCTTATATCCGTCAAATTTATAGGAAGCAAGTTCGAAAGCCTCGGAACAAGCATGCGCTGCGTCCAATGCATCCAGATTTTCAGTCGTGAATGTATCCAAAGCGATCGAAAGAGTCGTAATCTTGGATTCATTAATCGTCTTACGCGCCTTCCCAAACGCTTCGCGGAGGGTTTCAAAGGATAGCTCCTTTTCCTTGCCCAACCCTACAAAAATCAATCTCTTTACGCTTAATTTACCTAATGTATGTATTTTGACCACCGATTTTTTCTTGGAAGAGATTTCTCCGGCTTTCACTAACTCTGTTAGCTGGCCGTCTAATCGTTCATCCGCTTCTTTTCCTATGCCTGTAAATTTTACGGGTCTGTCAAATACGCCTAGAATCAGGCATTCGTCAATCAAATCTATATTCAGGGAACCTTTTACTGTGAACATTCTGCTACCTCCTCCATTCAATTACATTCATTATAACGAAATCTTCAAAAATTTTCGAATAAGGCCCGCGTAAATAATAATAAAAAGGGATATTGTTTAGAATGGGTGACTTTAGAGTAATAGTATAAGAAAGATCATATTTTGCTATTACCAGCAGGGAATCGACAGGACTGAATGGAACTAATAATAAGGGCCTTATTCCGAGCAGGATGTATTTACCCAGATATGGATTTCATCTTTACTTATAACTAGAAAGAAGGCTGATACTCTTGGAATTATTACTCAACTTCCCTTTAATCGCAGCATTGATTGCCATTTTCTTTGCTCAATTCATTAAAGTGCCCATCCACTTCATAGCATTTCGTAAAGTGAACTGGTCACTCATTAACTCCACAGGCGGTATGCCAAGCTCCCACTCTGCGGCCGTGTCAGCCCTAACCGTAGCGGTAGGGATCGAAACCGGAATGGATTCCCCTGTATTTGCGGTTGCCACGATCTTTGCAGTCATCACGATGTTCGATGCAACAGGAGTGAGACGGCAGGCAGGAGAACAGGCAGCCGTCTTGAACCAGCTCGTTACCGACTTCAATACATTTGTCGAGCAAGCAAAGAACTGGCAGAAAAAAGAAGATAAACAGAAACAGCAACAATTAAAGGAACTGTTGGGCCATAAGCCAATCGAGGTATTTTTCGGAGCCTTGACCGGAGTATTCATTGCACTGGCACTTCACTTTTTCATCTTTCAAGGGTAGGTGTTCAATTTGAAAATAATCTCTCTTTGCCCCAGCAATACGGAACTATGCACATATCTAGGGATTGAAGATCAGCTGATCGCCATCGATGACTACTCTGATTGGCCTGAAACCATACAGCACCTTCCTAAGGTTGGGCCCGATTTATCGATTGACATCGATCATGTTGAATCACTAAAACCCGATTTGGTGCTGGCTTCACTGAGTGTACCGGGCATGGAAAAAAATATTGAGGGGTTAAAAGAACGGAACATCCCCCATATCATCTTCAACCCGCAATCACTTGAAGATATCGCAAAAGATTTACTGACCTTGGGCGAGGCCATGGACCTTAAGGAAAAAGCAGAGGAACAGGCTGCCAAATTCCGTGATGCCATCCTTCAATATAAAAACGTCGCCGACAAAATCGAAACAAAGCCGTCCCTGTATTGGGAATGGTGGCCTAATCCCTTATTCAGCCCAGGGGGAGTTAATTGGTTATCCGAGATCAGCACGCTTGCGGGAGGATATAACCTTTTCGAAGATGTAGACATGGCAAGCATTCAAGTCACTTCCGAAGATGTCCAAAAAAAGGATCCCGACCATATTTGCTTAGCTTGGGTCGGTGTCCCTTTACGAAAAGTAAACCCAGAGCTGGTCAAGAAACGGAAAGGGTGGTCTGATATGAAGGCCGTCCGGAATAACAATATTCACATCATGGAAGAACCATTATTCTGCCGGCCTTCTCCGCGTTTGCTGGATGGTCTTTACAAATTGGCAAAGACCCTGCATCCTGAAGCCTACAAAAGCATGGCCTAAGGGCGTCCCAACTGAAACAGACAATCAAAAAGGCTGCCTCAATCGAGGCAGCCTTTCACCTTCACTTTCTCCGATTTGTCCATCAATCATTAAAAAGCAAAGGAAGCTACATTCTCGTTTAATGTTTTCTCAGCAATTTTCGGCTTGAATACCTGCTTGATCTTGGTTTCATTCAACTTGCTTAACTGCTCTTCAGATAACTCGCCATTCCCTTTTTGCACAACATATACTTCAAGGGTTTTCTTGCCCCAGTTCTCGTATACATCTTGTACCGTTTCGTAGTATAGGTCCAGGTGGTTTCCTTTGATCGCACCGCCCTTGTCCGCTACAACCCCATAACCATAGCCCGGAATCCAAAGGATGGTTCCGAGAGGGAATACGGCAAGATCGGCGGCAATGGTGGAAAACAGATCCCGTTTCACCTTCACCCCTGAATAAGTGATTCCATAGGATGGGCTTTCCGGGTACTTTCCTGTCGATTCATACCCTGCTGTATATCCTGTAGCCAAAACTTCATGCTTCGGGTATTTCGAGAGCTCGATTGCCTCCGCTATCGTCGTGGGACCATTGCTCGTGGATGCCGATGCCATTAGCGTTGCCACTTGACCTCCACTATGGATCGCTTTATATTCGAGACCAAGCATTCGATGTTGTCTCATTGCCTCTTCAAAAGGATGATCTTCAGGCACAGCCCCAAAAACATGATTTAAGGTTGATTCGATGGCCAAGATAAATAATATGATAATAGCAACCCTCAAAAATAATGCCTTTACAATCTTCATATGTATTAATTCCACTCCTCTCACAAGGATATTTGTTCCCTTTCCAGAGTGAAAGTATTCATAAAGCATGGAAAGATACAATTTTTCTTACAAAAAAAGAACCGTCCATAAATGACGGCCCTTTCCATTATCAAAACATTTGATATCCTTTTTTCCTTAGAATCCTGATGACCACACCCGCTAAAACCGCGCCAAGCAGCCCGCTTGATAAAATAATGATGTCTGCCGTATGAAGGGATGTAAGGCTCGTTCCAAGATTGGAAAAAGAGATTCCCGGATTTCTAAAATATTCTATTAGCTTTGTTTCATTGACAATGATGATGAAGACGATTGGAAATAAGATGACCATGATCCAAGAAGAACGAAAGAGCATATTCAGCAAAAAGCCAATTCCGAAAAACAATATGAAAAATAAGAGTATTGAGATAATTAAAACAGGCAATGGCATGTTATTCTTGACCCTCCTTAAAAGCGACACCTTTAGTTTACTGAAAAAATAATTGCTGCGTCAACGACTTATACCAAATAATGCCGAAGAAAAGATAATTACCCAAATTACATGAATAATTTATATGATGTATATCCAAATTGATCTCCCGGGTTCAACCCGTCAAGCATCGTCTGCATTCTTTCCTTTTTAAAAGCTAAAAGCTGTTCTAATAGTAAAGATTGCTTCCCCTCCTGCATGAGTAAATCAGGGTCATAAAATTTAGCTTCATATAATTCATCCAATTGAGCGGTTACTTCAAAACTGACCGGTTTAAGTAAAAATATCAACATATTATCACTTATATCCCCTTTGATGACTCCGCTTCTCACTCCTACAATGCCTTCGATTTCTGTTTGAATACCCGTCTCCTCCAACACTTCCCGTACGACAGCTTCATCGACGGTTTCATCATTTTTGACAAAACCTGCCGGAAGCGACCATTGCCCTTTCAATCCGCCATACCTTTTATTCACGACCAGCCACTCACCTTTATCAGATATCACAAGGCCGGACACTGCCAGCCAAACATTTTTGCATCGTTCCAAAATCCTTCCCCCACATTCTTTATAATTAGTGTAAACTCCAAACAGTGCCAAAGGTAAGGACTTTCTTGATGCAGCTTCATCATTCTTATCCCCATTATATTCCACTTAAGAAAAGTGCATACTCCACTATGACACACTCATCGATGGATGAGATTCCAATGAAAAAGCCATTCAGGGACAATCCCCAAATGGCCATTATTTTATATACCGAAAAAATTAAAGGACGTTGAATTTACCTTTTTTTGCAACAAGGGAAGCTCCGCCAATCAATAACAACGCTCTGTTATCAACCATTTTCTTCATGAATGATGCAGTCTTACCTGTAACTTTCTTGCCGAAAACAACACCAATCGCGTTGTCTTCACCAAGTGAACATACCGTTCCTTTGTTTTCGAAAGTGAACGTTTCAAGGTCGCTTTCATTACGAACCAATTTAGTCAGGTTCTTCGCAATGACCTCACCTTGCTGCATAGCGATTTGGGCAGTAGGTGGATATGGACGATTAATTTCCTCGTTGATGATCAAAGCGCAATCCCCCACAATGAAAATATCGTCATGACCCGGTGCCCGCATGTCAAGGTTCACTTTGATACGTCCGCGCATAGCTTCAAAACCGGAAGCCTCTATCACGGAGTTTCCACGTACGCCAGCTGCCCATACAACGGTCCCGGCTTTGATTTCTTCCACTTCATCTTCGCCTTTTGCCACGATGATGCCTTCGGGAGTCGCCCCCTTGATCGGTGTACCGATCTTGAATTCCACACCTTTTTTCTCAAGGTAAGATACTGCATAATCCACCAATTCCGGATCGAAGCCAGGGAGGACGGCTGGTGCTGCCTCCACACAGTACATACGGACCTTTTGGAAATCGATGTCGTATTCTTTACAAAGTTGAGGGACACGGTTAGCCAATTCGCCAAGGAATTCGATACCCGTAAATCCTGCTCCTCCAACAACGATCGTCAAGCGGTCTTCATTCTTCTCGACCTCAGTACTGTACGTGGCGAATTGCAATTGGATATGGTCACGGATTTTTCGTGCAGTGTTTACGTTAGAGATAGAGAAAGCATATTCTTTCAGCCCTTGGATTCCAAATGTTTCCGATTCCGGTCCAAGTCCAATCACTAAGTAATCATAAGAAATTTCGTCGTTTTCAAGGATGACTTTTTTGTTCTCTGTTTTCACTTCCAAAACAGAGTCCTGGATGAATTTAACTTTGCTGTTAATGACACTTTTGATTGGATAGCGCACACGATCATGATGTAGAGTTCCAGCGGATGCTTCATGCAGCCATGTTGTTTCATAGTGGTAATCATTTTTGTTAACTAATACGATTTCTGCTTCATTTTGACCTAATGCCTTCTGTAAGCGAGTAACAGTCATCAATCCACCATAACCTGCTCCCAAAACAACGATAGTTGGCTTTTTCAAAAGTATTCGTCCACCTTTACGATATTTTCTTGTGATGCTTTCCATAACTAAAATATATTGTCTATCTTATTAATTTCCATTATAAAAAGCACTCTTATACATTTGTGACGTATTTCACGTAACACTTCATAAATGTCATAAAAAATTCATAAAAATTTTACCAAATGATGTATAAGTAAATATTAGTCTTTTTCCATACCTTTTTCAAGTAACAAACCGAACTTTTTCGGGTTAAAATAAAGCCAAAAAGCGTTACTTTTCACCCAGTTCCGAACCATATTTATACGATATGCTTAACATTGGTAAAGAGTAATTTTACCCACTTTTGAAAGAGAATAAAGAACATTCATCATAAAACCGCCTATATATAGTCAAAACTTTCTCACTTTTCTAACTTTACCCGTTTTTTAAAAGATCATCTATGTTAAAATAAGAGAATAAATTTCAGCAAACCTAGTATATCGGAGGGATAACGTTGGAAGTTAATGAAAAAGTTTATGATATTACCATCATTGGCGGAGGCCCAGTTGGATTATTCACTGCATTTTATGGGGGAATGAGACAGGCATCCGTAAAAATCATCGAGAGCCTACCACAATTAGGCGGACAATTGTCGGCCCTTTATCCTGAGAAATACATCTATGATATCGCTGGTTTCCCCAAAGTGCGCGCTCAGGAGCTAGTGAATAATTTGAAAGAACAAATGGCAAAGTTCGAGCAGGATGTTGTCCTGGAGCAGGCCGTTCAAGAAGTGGAAAAGCAAGCCGATGGAGTTTTCAAGTTAACGACTGATAAAGAAATCCATTACTCCAAAACGATTATCATCACAGCTGGGAATGGGGCTTTCCAACCCCGCCGCATCGAAATTGATGATGCAAAAAAATATGAAAGCAGTAACCTTCACTATTTTATCGATGATCTCAATCATTTTGCCGGCAAAAAAGTGGTGGTCTTCGGAGGTGGGGATTCAGCAGTGGACTGGGCCCTGATGCTGGAGCCCATCGCCGAGAAAGTGAGCATCATACACAGAAGGGATAAATTCCGTGCCCACGAACATAGTGTAGAAACACTTAAAGATTCAAAAGTTGAAATAAAGACTCCATACATACCTTCAGAGTTGATTGGTACAGACGGACGGATCCATACAATTGTCATCAAGGATACAAATGGTGAAGATACAGAGACGATGGAGGTAGATGCAGTCATCGTCAACTACGGCTTCGTTTCTTCCCTTGGTCCCATTAAGGAATGGGGACTCGATATCCAGAAGAACAGTATTTTGGTGAATTCCAGAATGGAAACGAATATCCCGGGAATTTATGCTGCAGGTGATATTGCAACATATGATGGCAAAGTAAAATTGATTGCAAGTGGTTTTGGTGAGGCACCCACTGCCGTCAATCACGCCAAACAATATATTGACCCAAAAGCCAAAGTTCAGCCGATGCACAGCTCTTCCATGTTTTAAAATCACGCAAAAACCCGGCTTTCACTGCCGGGTTTTTTGTTGTCCCCAATTCGATGATTGTGGATAACTTATTTCCATTAGTTATCCACAGTGCTTATCCTTGTCATTCTAAGGGTAAAGAGTAGGATAAGCACTGAAAGGGGAATGCACATATATGAATATTTTAATTGCAGGAGCCAACGGAACGACCGGAAAACAGATCATTGGGGAATTATCAAAAAATCCGCAAATGACTGTATACGGGATGATCCGGAAAGAGGAACAGGCTCAAACGATAAAAGAACTCGGCGGGCATCCAATCCTTGCAGATTTAGAGGGAAATGTGGATAAAGCAGTGGATAACATGGAAGCCATCATTTTTGCCGCCGGATCTGGACCAAAAACAGGGCCGGATAAAACGACAGCTGTGGATAAGAATGGAGCCATTAAACTAGTTGATGCCGCCAAGAAGAAGGGTATCAAACGTTTTGTCATGTTAAGCTCTGTCGGTTCTGATAATCCGGAACAAGCCCAAGCAGGAATGCGACATTATCTCGAAGCAAAGCATGATGCCGATGAACATTTAAAAGCAAGCGGGCTGACATACACGATTGTCCCGCCGGTTGCTTTGACAAATGAACAAGCCATCGGAAAAATCTTTGCGGCTGAGAAAGTGGATCATACTAATAAATCCATTCCAAGGGCCGATGTCGCCGCCGTTCTTGCCCAATCAGTCACAGAGGAAAAAACATTCAATAAAACTTTCGAGATTTTCAGCGGCACCCTCCCAATCAAAGAGGCCCTGTACAATATCAACTAAACATTAAAAAGGGGGCACTTGTAAAAGTGCCCCCCTTTTCTAAAGTATTGGAGTTTCTTAGCAGTTCTCCGGTGTACCGGCGTTTTTTGCCGTTTTGAAGGAAGACCCGCAACCGCATGAAGCGATAGCATTTGGGTTTTCAATCGTAAAGCCTCCGCCCATCATCGTTTGTTTATAATCAACTACCGTTCCATTCAATATATCTGCATCCTCGGCATTAACAAGGATCTTAATTTCAAACTGTTCCAGCTGGCTATCTTTATCCCCAGGCTCTTGTTCAAAACCCATTCCGTAGGATAATCCGCTGCAGCCTCCGCCTTTAACGGCCACTCTTAAAAATGAACCCTCTTCGCCATTATGTTTCATCATTTCTTTTATCTGAAAAGCGGCAGCTTCCGTTATTTGAACAACTTCACTCACAATAAATCCCTCCTTCTTCTGATATGTGAGATAGAACTATTTCTCTTTATAGTATATACCAAAGAAATTCCCACGCTCAATGTTCCAGCTTGAAAATATTCATATTCCCCCACCTATTTTACCAAATAATTAGTTTATACTAATGCTGCAAAACTGATAATTAAAAAGGCTGTTCCATCGAGGAACAGCCTTTTAATTCGCCATTGATGATTAGAACATTTCATATTCATCAATGTACTTATATATTTTATCCACCAATTCATCCGTTGTGTCACCAAAAACCACTTCACCGTTTACAAGAGCATATAAGTTACTGGAGCATCTGCCGCAATATCCCAGACAACCATATTCTATGATATCTAAATTCGGATCCCTCTCCAATCTTTCCAGAGCCTCCTGAGCGCCACTGGCCAGATTGCTTACACAAAATTCAATAATCGGGTACATTGTTTCACCTCACAGTTACTAACAAACCATCTTATTACTTTTCCCGTATACAGTCAATATTTACGCATAAAAAATCAGCCGATTTCAAGATATCGGTTGTGATTTCCTTTTATATTCGTTATACTTTTGTCGGGGTACGTAAAAAAAGAAAATTATCTAATTTTTTATTCTTGTTACTAATTGGGGTATATATATTTATTTAAACTTTAAAGGGGACCATTTGGGGGAATCCTATAGTTAAATGCTTATCAAATTTTCAAGAGATCAAATAAAGGGGAAAAATCATATGAAGAATCTAGTCATACTTGGTGGCGGGTATGGTGGTATGCGCATGTTGCAAAGATTGCTGCCTAATCAGCTTCCTGAAAATGTGAGCATCACGCTTATCGACCGTAATCCTTATCACTGCTTAAAAACGGAATATTATGCTTTAGCAGCAGGTACCATTCCAGATCAGCACATCCGTGTTGCATTTCCTGAACATCCTCGCTTGAAGAACGTATACGGAGAAGTACTTTCCATCGATATGGAAAATAAACAAGTCATTATAGAAAATCAAGATCCTGTCTTTTATGATGATTTAGTCATTGGCCTTGGCTGCGAAGATAAATACCACGATATTCCTGGTGCAGACACACATACTTACAGTATCCAAACAATCGATAAATCACGAAGCACATATTCAGCTTTGAATAATTTAGGTGCCGGTGCAACCGTTTCTATCGTTGGTGGCGGACTGAGTGGTGTTGAGCTTGCAAGTGAATTGATTGAAAGCCGTTCAGATTTAAACGTCAAGCTATTCGACCGTGGACCGCATATTCTATCTGCATTCCCAGAAAGATTAAGTACTTTTGTTGAATCATGGTTCGATAAACATACAATCGAGATCGTCCATCATTCAAATATAACGAAAGTTGAGCCAAACCTTCTTTATAATGGCGACGAAGCCGTTCAAAGCGACGTCATCGTATGGACAGCTGGAATTCAGCCAAGTAAGATCATCCGCGATATGGATATTGAAAAGGACCGTCAAGGAAGAGCTGTTCTGACTCCTCAGCATTTCCTACCTAATGATGACAGCATCTTTGTCGTCGGTGACTGTGCGAGCCTGCCTCATGCGCCTAGTGCTCAATTAGCGGAGTCCCAAGCAGAGCAAATCGTCCAAGTTCTTGTGAAGAAATGGGCAAATGAACCACTTCCGGAAAGCTTCCCTACAATGAAATTAAAAGGAACATTAGGTTCCCTTGGGAAGAAACAAGGTTTTGGTCTTGTTGCAAATCGCCCAATCACAGGCAGAGTGGCACGCCTAATGAAATCAGGCATCCTCTGGATGTATAAATACCATAACGGTTGATTCCAACCCATGATACAGTTAAACTGACCCAATGAGCTGCATGCAGCTCATTGGGTCAGTTTTTCTTATTTCTTCCATTATATATCACACTTGCATCGTATATCCGTATTTTTCCATGGTTTCCACCACTTTTTTGAGACGCACATTTCCTTCTGCGATGATTTCACCTTCGATGAGGACCAGTGGATAAAACAAATCTTCTTCGATCATCTTCGCGGCAAAGTTCTTTTGCTTCAGCGTTTCTGGGGGATTATACATATCTATATAGGATATTTTGAATTTCTGCTCAGGAAACTTTCTCGTTAAAGCGGCTTCTAGCCACTCGCAGGTATCTTTCGAAGAAGGGAGATTCACACAACTCGCGCAAATTTGCTCCGCTCCATACACTTCTATCTCAATTTCTTTAATTACCATAATCTTCCTCCTTCATTTTAGTATATTTGCTTCATTTTGAATAATGTTTAAAAACTTCACCTGTTTCCATCATACCAGAATAATATAGATTATATTTCCGCAAAGTTACAGTTGGATTTTTTACTACCTTCGCTTTATAATATGATTAGGAAAGGAGTCGATTGCAATGTCTGAACAAACAATGGAAGTTCAAGTTCAAGAAGTCCTAGATAAGCTTCGTCCGTTTCTTCTTCGTGATGGCGGTGACTGTGAACTAGTTGACGTAGAAGATGGAATTGTAAAATTACGATTACTAGGAGCCTGCGGAAGCTGTCCTAGTTCGACCATTACGCTAAAAGCTGGGATTGAGCGTGCCCTTCTTGAAGAAGTTCCTGGTGTAGTGGAAGTTGAACAAGTTTTCTAATAGCCCTTTAAATAACATGCAGCGTATGGATGAAGGATTACTTCATCTATACACGTTCAACCTTTTTCATACAGGCCGGAACTTTTCCTGGTCTGTATGAAAAATAAAGCTGACTCGGCTTTTGCCCTATCAAATGAATTGATACGGCTTGACGCGAGTCAGCTTTTTTATTGGACGGTATATGAACATGGCTTACGATTCCAAAAATTTCAATTCCTTTTTTTCCTGTTCTGAAAGGATTGCCGTATAACTGCCATCATTATCGATTTCCAATTCTTTCGCAAGAAATTCCGGAAACCTTTCCTTCAATCCAGTGAGCAAACTTTCACTTTTTTCTGCCGATGCCAAGCATAAAACAGTTGGTCCTGCTCCGCTTAGTGCTGCACCAAATCCGCCTTCATTAAGGACAACTTCTTCTATAAGCGCTAAATGAGGGACCAACTCCGCCCTATATGGTTGATGGAAGCGATCACTTTGCATCATTTCACCAACAAGCTTCCAATCTTTTGATAGAACTCCCGCCAGCAAAACATTTGCGGCTGCACTTCCGCTTATCGCATCTTTATAGGAAAGCGAATTCGGAAGGACATTTCTTGAATCCTCAGTAAGCAATTCAAAATTGGGAATGACAGCAATCACCTTAACTCCCTCGATCGGAAACGACACGACATCCGTTCTTTCATCCGTATGAAGGCCCACGACCAATCCACCATACACAGATGCCCCCGCATTATCCGGATGCCCTTCAAAGATGGAAGCATGCCTATTCTTCTCATCATCGGATAAATGAAGTTCACCAACGATGTTCGCCAATTCAATCCCCGCCACAATGGCAGAGGCACTGCTTCCAAGACCCCGAGCCAGCGGAATTTCGCTAGAGACGAAAAGCCGGCATGGGGATAGTTCCTTTCCATAGGAAGCCGCCGTTTCCTTGGCAATCTGGACGATATAATTACGATCATCCCTTGGAAAAACAGACATTTCCTCTGAAAGCGGAACGACTTCCCAATGATCTGATGAAGATCCGTGTATTTCCAAGTAAAGGCCTAACGCCAAGCCGATGGAATCGAATCCTGGGCCTAAGTTGGCCGTACTTGCTGGTACACGGATCAAGAACATCTCCGATTCTGCACTCATGCCTGCTTCACACCCTGCAGATGTTCTAAAATGACTTCTTCATCCATTGGCAGCAATGTCGGTTGAATCGTGCTAGTATTGACAGCCACATTCGGATCTTTCAATCCATTTCCAGTCAATACAGCAACAATCTTACTTCCTTTTTTGATTTCACCGCTTTTTAGTTGTTTATAGATACCTGCAATGGAAGCACAAGATGCCGGCTCTGCAAATACCCCTTCTTTTTTAGCAAGGAAATGATAGGCTTCCAGAATTTCTTCGTCTGTCACCTCATCAATTTTGCCTTTGGATTCATTTGCTGCTTCAACAGCGAAGTTCCAACTTGCAGGATTTCCAATCCGGATGGCTGTTGCAATCGTTTCTGGATTTTCAATGATGCTATCCCGGACAATTGCAGCCGCACCTTCAGCTTCGAACCCTCTCATTTCAGGAAGGCCCGTTTGTTTCGATTCGTTATATTCTTTAAACCCTTTCCAGTAAGCAGTTATATTACCTGCATTCCCGACAGGAAGAGCCAAAATATCCGGTGCCGAGCCAAGTGCATCACAAATTTCGAAAGCCGCTGTCTTCTGCCCTTCAATCCGGCATGGGTTGACCGAATTCACAAGAGTTATCGGTGAGCTCTCACTAAGTGAACGGACGATTTTTAAAGCCTGGTCGAAGTTCCCTTCGATCGAGATGATTTCCGCTCCATACATAACGGCTTGGGCAAGCTTGCCCATGGCAATTTTACCTTCCGGGATGACAACGATACAGCGCAGGTTGGCACGGGCCGCATAAGCTGCTGCAGCTGCTGATGTATTCCCGGTGGAAGCACAGATGATCGTGTCGCTGCCCTCTTCTATCGCTTTGGCGACGGCCATGACCATTCCGCGATCTTTAAACGACCCAGTTGGATTTGCCCCTTCGTATTTTACATGTAAGTCGATTCCCCACTCTTCGGATAATCGATTCAGTCTGATTAAAGGTGTATTCCCTTCCAAAAGGGTTAGTGCAGGTGTGTTTTCATTAACGGGTAAAAAATCTTTATACGTGCTTATAAGTCCTTGCCAGCTCATTTGATGTCCTCTCCTTCAACTCTGTATGTGCTTTTCACTTCTCTTACCATATTGTAATCATTTAATTTCTGTATTATTTGCTCAAATGCAGCCTTTGTGGCAGTATGCGTAACCAATACGATTTCGGAAGATTCCTTTTCATCCAGAGGCAATTGAAGGATTTTATCGAATCCTACCCCATGCTCGGCAAATAAATTCGTGATTTTGGCTAAAACGCCAACTTCATCTTGAACATGTAATCGAATGAAGAACTTAGCGAAAATCTCAGTCGCATCTTTTAATTGTTTCGGGAACTGAGGTGAAACGGCACTGCGGCCATTTACGCCCAGCCTCATATTCTTGATGACCGTCACCATATCCGAAACGACTGCAGTCGCAGTAGGAAGACTGCCAGCCCCCGGTCCGTAAAACATCGTTTCCCCTACGGCTTCCCCATAAACGTATACCGCATTATACTCATTATTTACCGATGCTAAAGGATGTGCTTCAGGAAGAAGTGCAGGCTGGACACTTACTTCGACTCTATCCCCTGCCCTCGAAGCGACGCCGATCAATTTCATTGTATAACCAAGCTTCTTACTATATCTCAAATCCTCTTCGGATATCTCGGTAATGCCCTGTACCTCAACATCATTCAAGCCAATGTTCATGGAGAACCCGAGTGTGGAAAGGATCGCCATTTTACGGGCCGCATCCAAACCGCCTACATCGGCAGTCGGATCGGCTTCAGCAAATCCCAGCTCCTGAGCTTCCTTCAATACGTCATCATAAGCTCTGCCTTCCTTGCTCATTTTCGTTAAAATGAAGTTTGTCGTTCCATTGACGATTCCCATCATTTTCGTGATGCGGTCAGAAGATAATCCATCCACAAGTCCGCGTAAAATCGGAATTCCCCCTGCAACACTTGCTTCATAGAACAAATCACATTGATTCTCTGTGGCCAATTCCAGCAATTCAGGTCCATATAAAGCCATTAGGTCTTTATTGGCCGTAACGATATGCTTTTTATTCTTTATTGCCTCTATCAGATAACCGCGTGTTTCTTCGATTCCACCCATCACTTCTATTACAACATCAATCTCGGGATTCGAGAGGATATCCTCAGGATTGTCAGTTAACATACCTTTATCGATCTCGACAAGCCTCTCCTTCGTCGTGTCTTTGACTAGTATCTTCTTAACGGATATGGAACAGCCCACTTGGTGCATGAGCTTGTCCTGATGGCTTTCAATGATTTGTACGACTCCTGATCCAACTGTACCTAACCCCAATAAACCGATTGAGATGGCTTTCATATTTTGGTTCCCCCTTAAAAACTGTTTGCCTGAAGAAGACGTTTGTATTTGTATAGTAGACATTATAAGTTTAATTCATATAATTATCAATAGTTAGAAAAGATGGATGCACGAACTTTTTTCGTCCATCCCTTGAACGAGTAAGAACGGGTAAAGCTAAATTTTTTATGGGAAACCATTTTGTTCATTATTACTTAACGCTCTTCAATGAATCATTTGTACCCATTACAATATGTGGCTTTTGCACGGGATCCATCCATTTCAGTAAACTGACGACATTCTTTTCGGCCGTGGCTGTACATCCAGCCGTCGGTTTTGTACTCCCTCTCCATATATGAAGAAAGATTGCACTTCCTTTTCCTTTTACGATGGGATCCGTATTATAATTGATGACTGCCCCATACTTATAGAGTTCATGATTCATCCTTTCGAAAGACTTCCATTTACCTGCAGGATTTCCTTTATAGGTTTTCCACTTGTTATAATCCGTGGATGTCTGATCATCAATCCAGTAGTCATATTTGGTCGTTTTCTTATAACTCATTTTCACTCCTGCCGGCTTCGTTTCGCTTCCAAAGGCCGTACCAAATGAATAAATCCCGACCGGGGATTTCCCATCACCCTCTTTTTTGCTCTTCGTGAAGCCGTTCTTCCCAATGACACCCTCCATCTTCTTCAATGCCCGGCGCCATTCCCCTTGTTTCTTCTCATAAGTTTGGATCGTGACCTTCGTATCACTCATCGCTTTACCTGTCACAGATACAACTTGGTTAACGCCCTTTCTCCCATCGAATTTCTTCAAAATGGCTTTTTCACCGGAACTGAAAACCTCTTTTGCATCTGCCATATTGATATATGCGGTCTTATTTGAGTGACAGACCTTATACCAGCTTCCAGTTCTTCCGCTTGCCGTTAATTCTTTATTTTTCTTATAGGTTTTTAACGTTTTACTTGCAGCCGACGCCTTTTCTTTCACATCCGCTTCAGACTTCATGACAATCTTGAATTGAGTTGCTTCGCAGCCTGTTTTCGTTTCAGCCTTCGCAAGATTTGCCGTGTGGAAGATTAAAAAGGCTATAAGGGCGGCCATCATCAATCTTTTCATGGTCCCATCCTTCCGTAGTGATCAAATATCTAATTATTCTAAAAAATCTTGTTATTATCATAACATAGTAAGTAAGGATGAATCATATTTCTTTCCTGTTTTTATCTAAATCCAGTCAATTTTAGGCAAATCATATTGCTTGGCAGGGACCTCTGCCAATTCATAAAAATGTTTGAGGAAGGACTCATATTGTTGGGAGGATTTCGTGATCGAAGATATTTTATCCTCCAATTGGTTCGACCTTGATTCCGTCGTTTTTGAAAAATACTCTTCCACAGTTTCAAAGTAATGAATGGGAAATAGCATCCTCGAATATAATAACCGGGCCGAAAAGCTGGAGAACGGTTCTATGGACTGATATTCGTGAAAGAAATGGGCAATTCCCCGCTGATGGGTATGCACATTTTGAAAATAATGTTCCCTCACCCATTCCGCGACATCCCTTGTTCCGTGGTCAAATACCCAATCGAACGGATTTTTCATCCACTTATTGCTTTTCCAGGTATCATGTAAAAAACGTTCATAACATACCGTTCCACTATCGACAATTTGCGGGGTTTCATCGATTTCCGTGTCGACTAAATATTGAATCGCATTTTCACCTAGGACCATATAATAGGGAAAGGTTTCAATAAATAATTTTTCAAACTGGTTATCAGGATGGGCGTTGAGCTTATCCCGCCAAATCTTTTCTAACTGATCGATCCTTTGTTCCCAGAGTTCTTTCCATTTACCAATCCTTGAACATGTTCGAATCGTATCATTAATAGTTCTCCCACGCTGATGGAATCTTGCCAGACGTCTTCCTGGGTTGAAATTTTTCGGACCTTCCAATGCCTGATTGGCAAGAAGGATGAATAATTGTTCATCCGCTTCCGAAACATAGCTTCCATGATTGGCAAGGACAAAGGCGGATACGTGACGATCACCTTGTGAAATCAGATGTTGAGACATTTTATAACGTTCCACTAATTCCTCTTGCTCCATATTTTCAATGGGAACGATACTGTACACCATATTCCCTGAACGGAAGCTTGGAAACCTGACATTGGCTTCTTCAAGCTCCACCTGTATACCATAATTATTAAAAATGATTTCTTCTATCATGGAATGACCCCCTTCATCAAATGGATATAATAGAAATATTGGACATCATAAACTTATATATATGTGGAATAACCCGTTTTCTGAATGATTATCGAAACCTTATTAGAAATTCCAATCAAAACATCTTCCGTGGGTTTTCAGTTTAATCAAATCAAACTACCTGCATTAGAACTTAATATAGAGAAATGGGTGATGACATGGCTAATATTGAACAATCAATGTCTGAGAAAACGGCTCGAAAATGGCTAATTGAACGAGGAGTGAAATTGGAGGATATCGCTGAGCTTGTCATGTATTTGCAATCTGGCTACCATAAAAATCTCCAAATGTCCGATTGCCTTCACAATGTCGAACGGGTCCTTTCAAAACGCGAGGTCCAAAATGCCATCCTTACCGGCATTCAGTTGGATATTCTAGCTGAGAAAAAACTGCTCGAGGAGCCTTTGCAGAGCATCATTGAAATAGATGAAGGCCTATATGGGGTCGATGAAATATTGGCTTTTTCAATTGTGAATGTTTATGGATCCATCGGTTTTACCAACTATGGTTTCATCGATAAACAAAAGCCGGGTATCTTAAAATATTTAAACGATAAAAGCACGGGTAAGGTGAACACCTTTTTAGATGATATCGTTGGGGCAATTGCAGCTGCCGCTTCAAGCCGGCTTGCCCATAGAACCGAAAATGGGGAATAGTAAACATATGATATTCACGGCATAAAAAAACCAGGGCTGCATTCGCAGGCCTGGTTTTTTTCATTCGAAGCGCCATAAGTCGAGGGTGTCCACCACATGCGTCGGCTGCTCCTTATATTGCTTTAAGCGTTCTTTTGTCGTTACGCCAGTATGTACAAGCAGTGTATCGATCCCTGCATTGATGCCGGCAAGGATATCCGTATCATAGTTATCTCCAACCATGATTGTCTCTTCTTTAGGTACCCCTAATACTCTTAGAGCTTGCTCTACTATGACGGATTCAGGTTTTCCAATGAAAATCGGCTGTACCTGGGTCGAAACGGAAACTACGGAGGTCAAGGCACCATTCCCCGGTAAAAGGCCTTGCTCAGTGGGAATGGCAATATCACCATTGGTCGAAATGAAAACAGCGCCGTTTCTTACAGCAAGACAGGCTTTTGACAACTTTTCATAATTGACCCCGCGGTCGATGCCCATTACCAGAAAGTCTGGATGCTCTTCCACAAGCTTCATTCCTTTTTCCTTAAGAGCCTCTATGATGCCTTCTTCACCTACCACATAAACCGATGCATCTTTCTTTTGTTCAGCTATGTAATTGGCAGTGGCCATGCTTGTCGTGAAAACCTGGTCATCTTCCGTCGATATGCCGATGCTTCTCAATTTATCCGCCACCTGTGCCGGAGTCCGGGATGAATTATTGGTGACGAATAAATAAGGGATATCCCTTTTCCTTAGGTCATTAATAAACCCTGCCGCTTCCGCAATTTGTTCGGTTCCGCGATACATGGTGCCATCCAAGTCAATTAAATATCCTTTATACGACTTCATTTGAATTCGCCTTCCTAACGCTGCTAGTTTTTAAAAGCTGATACAGGTCCCAATTCATTTGTTAAATAGTTCCTCACCAAATCCGGGAATTGCTTGAATGCCTCGATATTTTCCGAAAATACGGCATGCAGTTCTGTGTGATTCACTTCAATGAAGTCTTGAACCAGCATTTTCCTTAGCGGCAAGACCTTTTTGAATTGTATCGCCTTTTCTTCAGAAATGACTTTTTCATCTTGAAGGATATCGATAATATCTTCATAACTTCCTGGATCACGCATAATAAAACCATCAATTACCGCATTTCCTACGTCCAACACGGAATCGATGGAAGTTTGTATGAGCCTTTCAGCGATAAGTTCCGAAAGATCTCCATCCCAATTATCATGCCCTTCAAAAAGTCCAAGCTGCTTTTCAAGAAAACCTAATATTTGTTCAATCTTTTGGCGGTCTACAAAGTACATTTTTTTCCAGATCCTTTCTGATCTAAGATGATATAGGGAATCATTGGTTGAATGAGCGGCATAGTTAAAACCCTGTGCCGCACCAACCTTATTCCTTGATAATACCATAGCTTCTCCCTTACTCTCAATTCCTTCAACCACAACCATTGTACCATCCAATAACTAACAGAAGCGGGTGTGTTACACATTGCCATTTTCTATGGGTGCATTTCCCGACAGCAACTCCAAGAAATCCAATTCACGATCCCATTTATATTCTTACCATTTTCATTTAATCGATGAACGCTTATGATTGCCGGAGCATCATGAGGAGCGACGAGGTTCTCATGCAGAAGCCCCGTAAAATGTCTGTTCCCCTATTGAAGTCACTTTGTTATGATGGAACTACAAATGTGAAGTTAAGAAGGGAATGATACTATGGAAGATCGTTTTTATTTATACAATGACGTCGTTGATTCAAAAACCCGGTTCATAAGCTTCATGGGAGAGGAATCAAGATTCGACCTGGCCATTACGACTACCGATCGTTTTTATGGAAAGAAACTTGTTTTAAATATGCAGAGTAACCGTTTCGCGATTATTGGGCCTGATGATTTAGAAGAGGAAGGCTATCTTGAGCATGCCTTTCAGTTATCAGAAGCGGAAGCCGAAGAACTGCGTCACTTTTTAATGGAAATCGTCTGAGTGCTGAAGTTTTTTATCTTAAACGGGAAACCTACTGAATGTAAGATCGATTACATGAGGGGGGATTATCTTGGACAAAGAAGAATACCACGATTTTTCCAATGTCGAAAAACAGAGGGATTATTTAATTCCTGAAGAATTTCCCGAAGGACCTTTTGGATCAGCCATAGCAAAAGATGCACCAGTTCAGAATAAAAACACCCCGTGGCAGGAAGGGCAACGATATCAAAGTGCCTTTAATTATGAAAATAAATCGTTGCACGAAGATTTACCTCGACAATATCCTGGTGCTCATCCGACACATGATGATTCAGAAAAAGATGAACAGCCTCCATATAAAGGATATGGTAGCTCTTAACAAGGAAGGCCAGAGTGAATTCTGGCCTTTTTATTTCTTTATTTTCTTCACGACGAAATAAGGACAGCCAAAATTGCAGTATTCATATAAATATTCACTAAGCGTGCTTATTTTCGTATCAAAGGTCGCTTTCTGATTATTATCATCAAAAAATCCACGCAGTCTCAATTGCCCGTAACCCCAATCCCCTACTATATAATCATATTTCGTTAAAATCTCACTGTATCTGGCCTTAAACGCTTCTTCGTTATAGCCTTCCCTTTCATTCTCAATTATTTCATAGGTCATGTTATTGATGTTAATCATTGTTTTCACCTCTCATATATACATTCCTTCTTTAAATTATAACTGATTCCCCATCAATTACTAAGCGAAAAATAGAGAAATATGTTCATCCTAAAGTTACGGGGGTGTTATTGATGAAAAAAACAATAATAACGATAGGTTTAAGCTCGATTATTGCACTAACCGGATGTGCTGATAAAGCAAAAGATCAGGGGATGGGTGCAAAAAACCATGCCGGTAACCCAACAAACGTAAATAATCCAACTCAATATTATGATGAGGATTATCGTAATAATGACAATAAAAGTGATGATTTTGGTTTTACCCGCACTAATAGTGCAACCATTGATGGCCGTAACATTTCCAACAAAGCTGCTTCCATTGACCGTGAACAACTTTCTGATGTCATTTCTAAACTGAGTGTTCAAATTCCAAATGTCAATGATGCCGCTACCCTCGTTACTGATGAGGAAGTGCTTGTCGTATATGATACCAATGCCAAGGATCGGACAGAAACCGCAGACCAAGTCAAACGCACTGCCATGTCCATCGTGCCTCGCTACTATCATGTCTACGTCAGTGATGATTATCAAACCCTTGCCCAAGATGTCGAGAACTTCTCTACATTGAAATCCGGCAGCAAAGGGATCGACTATACGATCGAACAAACCATCAAAAGAATGCTGAAGTCGCCTCAAGGGTACAAAATGAGTGACGAAGAAAATGAAAACGGGGAAATGGTTAACGATAAAAGAGATCATCACGATAACATCCATCAAAAAATGGATAACCCTTAATAAAAAAGGACCGAATTTTTTCGGTCCTTTATTTCACTCTATTTCAATAATTCTTCACCTTTGTTTTGCTTATGTTTTGCCGCAGCATTAACCTGTTCATCCGCATGGTAGGATGAACGGACAAGCGGGCCGGATTCACAATGGCTGAAGCCTTTTTCCAATGCACGTTCCTTCAGCTCGGCAAACTCCTCAGGCGTGTAGTATTTCAGCACCTTTAAATGCTTTTTAGTCGGCTGCAAATACTGGCCGATCGTCATGATATCCACATTATTAGCCCTTAGGTCATCCATGGTCTCAAGGATTTCCTCCCGAGTTTCACCCAAACCTACCATTAAACTGGACTTTGTCGGGATTTCCGGATACAGTTCCTTGGCTCTTCTTAAAAGCTCCAATGAACGTTCGTACTTGGCTTGAGCCCGTACACGGTCGGATAAACTTCTGACAGTCTCTATATTATGGTTCAGGATATCTGGTTTAGCATCCATCAAAGTCTTGATATTTTCAAACACCCCGCCCATATCAGACGGTAATACTTCAATTGATGTAAATGGATTTTTGCGTCGGATGGCACGGACCGTTTCAGCGAAAACTTCAGCGCCTCCATCCTTTAAATCATCACGGGCAACAGCTGTAATGACGACATGCTTTAAATTCATCAAAACGACGGAATCGGCAACACGCTCCGGTTCAGCCCAGTCCAATTCATTCGGACGTCCGGTTGTAACAGCACAAAAACGGCAAGCCCTTGTACAGATTTCACCTAAGATCATGAAAGTAGCCGTCCTTCTCACTGCCCAGCATTCGTGAATATTCGGACATTTTGCCTCTTCACAGACAGTATGAAGGTTTTTCTCGCGCATCATATTTTTTAAACCGAGGTAATTTTCGTTAGTATTAAGCTTTATTTTCAACCAATCTGGTTTACGAAGAATTTCTTTATTTGTAGAAGACATGAAAATGCCACTCCATTCTATAGAAATTAACACACCCTACTTTAACAATAAAAAAGCATTTATACAAGTTATAGTTGGTTTCCCATTATTTATTTTTCATGTTTATAGCTAAATCAGCAAAACTATAAAAGATGGATGGACTGATGTCTTTTAAATACGGAAAATGTCATGAAAGGAGCCTGCCCCGTTGAAAAAATTATTCCTTCTTACCATAACTTGTTTGTTTATTTTGAATGCACCAGGCCAAGCGGCTAATGCTGCCGATATCCCAGATGTTTATGCCGGGAGAATGGAGCTATATAAAAATATGGAGGCCGCCCTCCAAATCCCGTGGTATTACCTTGCTGGAGCTGATCAATATGAGCACAGCCTCAGGGCTGCACGAAGGGATTTAGAGCCGGCAAAGGGTTTGATAGGCATCCACATCGAGCCTTCAAAGTGGAGCGGGGCCCTCAATCCTGACTTAAACGACGTGAACCCGCTCACGATCACATTTTTTGATGGGTTTGGCCAGGATGGAAATGGTGATGGCAAAGCTGATATCACTACTGATACAGATCGATTGTATGCTTTTTCGAAGCATCTCCAATCTTATGGTGCTGATGAAGATAATATCCGGATCGGCTTGTGGGATTATTATAAACGAGATAAAGCCGTCAGCATCATTATCGGCAATGCCGAGATTTATAAAAAATATGGCCGGTTGGATCTACATGAAAAGGCCTTCCCGGTTCCAGTACGAACTCATTATACGTACTTAAATACATGGGGAAGCGCTCGTGGATGGGGCGGAAGGAGAATCCATGAGGGCACTGATATTTTTGCGGACTATAGCCTTCCCGTTCGTTCCACGAGCTATGGAATCATCGAAATGAAAGGCTGGAATAAATTTGGCGGATGGCGGATTGGGATACGGGATTTAAATAATACCTATCATTACTTTGCCCATTTAAGCGGCTTTGCCAAAGGGTTGAAAGTCGGACAAATCGTCGAGCCCGGACAAGTCATCGGAGGTGTCGGCAGTACAGGTTACGGCCCTCCAGGAACTTCCGGAAAATTCCCCCCCCATCTTCATTACGGAATGTACAAAGACAATGGAATTACAGAATGGAGCTTTGACCCTTACCCCTATTTAAGATTGTGGGAAAGGAAAGATCTGTCTAAAAAGCAAAAGTGAGCGGCGTGAATTTTACGCTGCTTTTTTTTGATTCGAACATAAACCCCTGAACTTAATGCATAGTTATTAGTAAAGGGGGCTAAAGCGTGTTCCGAAAAAGATTTCGAACGAAGAAATTCCGAAAAAAGGGGCCTCTTCCCACCCGAAAAGTATTTCTCTATTCATTTATCCTGTTTATCATATCAAGCATCATGACTCTTTGGTACGTGGACAAATCAATCGAACCCGTGATCATGAGTGTAGCCGAATATGAAATCAAACGGATTGCAACGGAAACGATTCATGAATCGGTTGATGAGAATATAGCGAAGATTGATATGAACAAAATCATCACCAATAACAAGGGTGGTAAGGGCTCCAGTTCTTCCTATAGCTTCAATCCGGTCATATACAGTGAATTGCGGGCTAACATTACGAATGATATTCAAAAAAAGCTTGGCATCAAACAGGGAAACCCTTTTAAAACAGGTTCAGCCAAAATAAATGATGAACAATATAAAAGTGTGGTCTATTATATACCATTTGGTGTCGTAACCGGGAATAACCTTCTTTCCAATTACGGACCTGAAATCCCAGTGAAAATGTCGGTCATCGGGAATGTTGAATCGGATTTGAGGACAAAACTGACAAACGCAGGCATCAATAATGTTTATTATGAATTGATTGTGGATTTTGATGTCAATATTCAAATCGTCATCCCCTCTTTCACAAAGGAGACCAAGGTGAGTCAGGAAGTGACAGTCGGAAGCCTGCTGATCGAAGGTGATGTTCCAAGTTATTTTAGTAACGGAAACAGTTCGGTGGCACCTCCCATCATGAAGGAAAACAAGGAATGAAAAAACCAGCTTATCCTTGAGGTTAGGCTGGTTCTTGTATATTGAGACATTTCATGATAAGCAAATGCAGGTTTTTATTCAAGTCCACTTCATACGGCTCCTTGATTTGCTCCCCATCTTCTTCAAGTATCCTTATCATGGGGCGGTCTCCTATCCCCTCGTTCTGAGCGGATACTACCCCTTTCCTTCCATCATTCAATTCAACGGATAGACCATTAGGATAAATGGCAACCGCCCGGCGGAAAGCCTCGATGATCATATTATCGAACTTTTTCCCGACTCCGGCATAAAGGACTTCCAATCCCTGATGCGGCAGCATGGCCTTACGGTAAACCCGGTTGGAAGTCACGGCATCAAACACATCGGCAACGGCAATGATCTTGCCGAAATAATGGATTTCATCCCCTTTTATCCCACGGGGATATCCAGAACCATCTAACCGTTCATGGTGCTGATAGGCACAATTCGCAACTAAAAGGGAAACGGTATGAACATTTTTGATTAGATGGAATCCGTAATCGGCATGTTTTTGGATTTGTTCAAACTCACTTTCCGTCAGCTTACCGGGTTTATGGAGGATTTCCAAAGGCACGAGCATTTTGCCGACATCATGTAAAATCGCTCCCAGCCCAAGAATTTCGAGATTCCTATCATTGATATTCAATTCCATGCCGATTGCCAGGGTATATAAGGTCACATTGAAGGAATGAGTAAAGATATAGTCATCGTATGTATAAACGTCAGCTAATAAAGTCATTAACTCTTTATTCCTTTTCAGCTCGCCCATGATGTTCCGAACTATTTGAGTGAACTTGACGTTAGCCTGCTCTATCGTGAATGACCCAGCAAGGTTCATTTTATTTTTCATGTCCAGGAAAGTAGTTTCAATCGTATTAATGGCTTCTCTTCGTAGTTTCCCTGACACTGGGAGCATTGGAATAATGTCATCCGTCCTGGAATCTTGAATGTAAACAAAGGGAATATTAAGGGACACCAGTCGATTGATCATTCTCTGCGTTAATGTAAGACCCTCGCACAATAGGATATGACCCCGCTCATTATAGATGTGTTTACCGAGCCTTGCTCCAGGGCTTAGGGACTCTGTAATAGCTAGCCTCATACTTGTACTCCATTTCCCTGTTCAATATTTGTAAATCAAACCGTTTCTTTCCTTTATTAGGATTATCGGAAAATATTTTGATAAATGAATCTGTTTGAACGCATTTATTGAAAAAATATCTGCATTTACTTTGATAAAAAAATAAGGCCCCCTTCTGGAAAAAAGAAAGCCCCCCTTTTCAAATCATTTTGATTAATGCCTCTTTACCAATCATTCCTGGATGAATGCCCTTTTCCACAGCCTCCCAGGTAACTGATTCAAGCGGCGCTTCCAATAGTTCTTCAATCGATTTAACTCCTGTGGCCCTTCCTGCAAGGATTTTACGATCTCTCAATTTATCATTCAGCAGTCCAACATCTAACGCACCGCACATTATATACCCTTTTTCGGACGCGATAGCAAGTAAATTCGTTTTGGGAAGTCGGACAGAAATGGCTAGGAATGTATGATTATCAAGAATTATTGGTATCATGTTAATCAATTGGTTTCGCCCCTCTCTTCCCGATACTTTATGAAAAAAAGGGCGAAACCGTGATTTAGAGTTTGTTGTTTGTGTATATTTTTTCCAGCTTCCATAAAAGGATATCCCGTAAGAATTCCGGTAGTAAGTATTCCTTGCGATTGGAGCGCTGGATACTTGGAAAGAAGTGCCCAAACGTGAACATATCAGGTATTGCCAGTTTATAGGACTTATCTGCCTGCAGTTTCTCCCCTTTTATAAGTATCCCTTTTACGATTCCATTCTCCATTTCGTTAAATTCAATTTGATCATAATGCATGGCTCCCATGATATTTCCGCGGAAACCGAAACCTTTCACCTGAATATGAGGCCACTCCTCATTTCTCGATTGCATTAAGATTTCTTTTAATTCATTCCCATTAACTTCAACGACGCAAGGATTGATGGGATGCGGACAGATTCTGTGAATATCCCCTTTTGTGACAGGTCCCTTGGGCAGCCCTTCGAGCAGAAGACCGGCATTCAAAAAGGAACAATCCGCCTGAGTCCACTCCCTTAGGGCATCCCCAAGTAGTTCAGTCAAAGGACTTCCTTTGAACCAATCATTATCCAGTGCTTCGGGTAAATCCACTGCAACCTGTTTTAGTGTTTCCCCTCCGGCCTGGTGTATCTCTTCAATCCATGACCGTTCATTCTCCAATTCCAAAAAGTCATTGGTATCATAAAGAATGGCACTCTTATGGCTAACTTTCTTTTCCTGATTGACGGTCATTTCCACCTGTCCAACATAGAAACCATATTTCCCTGCACCGCAAAGGAGTGTATCATTAATCAATTTACCTTGGTGGAGGATGTGGTGGGTATGCGCGCCAAGTATGATGTCAATCTCCGGAAAATCCTCTGCCATCCTCTCATCATCATGGATGCCCAGGTGGGAAAGGATGATGATTACATCCGCCTCTGTTTTGACCTTTTCGAGCTGTGCCTTTAACTCCACGAATGGTTCTGTTATTTCCCAGCCCAACGCAGAATAAAACTTTTGAAAAAAAGCTGTCAAACCTATCATGGCAATTTTGGTGCCTTTTACCGTCGTATGTATCCAATATGGCAGCGCCCATTCCGGCCTTTCATAATCACCGTAATAAATATTGGCTGCCAAGACCTTGAACTTTGCATGATCATATAAGGAGTCTAATGCATCATGAGGTAGAGTGATCCCTTCATTATTGCCGATGGTCACATATTGGTAGCCCGCTTCATTAAGCAGTTCAATATTTCCTTTACCCAACGTACCTTCTGTATATGGATGCCAGCGGTCCACATGATCGCCTATATCCAGTATGATCGCTTCTTCTCCCGTTTCTTGATGAAGTTGTCTTCTTTCTTTAAGAAACTTATCAATACGAGGCCAATTCTCAAAATGACTATGGAGATCATTGGTGTGATACAAATGAATGATTTCTGACATCATTTCTCCTCCTCGTTTATCCTGTAATACCTTGATATATAAGACGTAAACCAATGATTATCAGCACTATTTTCAACATATTTTCCAGCGATGCACTCTTTAGGCGCGTATTGATGAATGCGCCAAATTTAGCACCGAACCAAGCACCCGGAATCAGGGCAAAAGCATATGGCCAATTTACATTCCCAAGAGAAATATGCGTAATCGAATTAGTGATGGAAGATAGAAATACCATGAACATCGAAGTCGCAACAGCCATATGCGGAGGGAAGAAGAATAGAAGCATCATGACGGGAACCATTAAGGCCCCACCGCCAATTCCAAATAACCCGGAGCTGAATCCCACGACAAAAGAAATCAATACAGCCAACAGGGGATGGTAACCATAGGAAAATGAATGTCCATTTTCTGTTTTATACGTCTTCACTATTTTCCCTTTTCCAGGCTTGAAAAGCATTGGCTTCAAACGATTTTTCACTAATAACACGATAGCCATGAAAACCATGAAAATTCCAAAGTACAATGAAAAAGCTTCGGCGTTAAGGTTTTTATTCACATAAGCCCCTATTATTCCACCAGGTGCACTGCCAATAAAAAAGATTAAGCCAGCCTTATAATCCACCACTTTATGTTTTAAATAAGATAAAGTAGAAGATAAGCCGGTAAAAATCATGATTACGGTTGAAACACCTACGGCGACCTGAGGAGTCAGCTCATCGATAATATTCGTAGATGTACCTAAATATAAAAGAGAAGGCACAATGATGATGCCGCCGCCCAGACCGACAAGAGCGCCGATTGCTCCCGCTAATAATCCAATACCAACTAATACTAACCATACCATGAAGAAATCCGCCTTTACCTGTTTGTGAGGATATTACCTCTCTAGCTTGTCACATCATCTCTTTATTAATTATATAATTCCCCTTAAAACAAACCAAGCTGCTTAGGAGCCAACCCTTCATATTCTATACCAAGCAACTCAATCATTTGTTTGGCATTATCAGCGGCATCTCCTCCTGAGTTATTATTGAACAGGACATATATCTCCTTGGATTCCTTTTCCAATTTCCTGATTTTCTCCACCCATTCTGTCAATTCCTGATGATTATATCTATATAAGTACCTGACTTCACGCCAATTATCACCTGAGGAAGGCCTTTGCCAACCATGCAGGTTACGGCCATGAAAGCGTATCAGGGTTTTATCTTTACCGGCGGCATGCAGAACGACAGGAATGGATCCCTCTCCAGCCTGCGGCTCATCGCATACAGTATGGATCCAGCCTTCCTTTTCGATAAAGTCCAAAGTTTGCTGTAATACATTGGGCCTGTACCAGCTTTGATTCCGAAATTCAATGGCAGCTGGAATATCGCCCATTTCAGCTTTGCACCATCGCAGGTAATTCACATTTTCCCGTTTACAATCAAACCATGGCGGAAACTGAAATAAGACCATCGCAAGCTTGCCGGACTTCTGATAAGCTTCCAGAGAGTCGCAAAATGCCTTGAACATTTCCTTCTTACTTTCAAATGGGATTTCCCCACGCTGATGTCCTGTCATCCCTTGATAGGCTTTAACGACAAACTGGAATGATGCTGGCGTCTCGGATACCCACTTTTCACTGTTCCTCTTTGGCTGGATTGCATAGAATGAGGCATCCACCTCCACAACGGGAAAATGTGCACCGTACTCTTTGAGTTTATCACGCTGGGACACACCGCCATGATACAAACTATCATGATCACCCCAACCGGTCACACCAACATAAATCATCTGCATCATCACTCCTTTGGGACAGGCCCCAATTACTGGACTTCTTCTTTATTATTTTTTACCCTTTTTGAGCCATATCTAATCTTTGGTATAAGGGTGTGAATATCAAAACAAAAAGCCTGCCAGTCAGACCCGGCAGGCTTTTGTATGAATGGTTATCCTAAATCGCCTTACAGGCAGGCCAGTCGGTTATTATCCGATGGAGCCTTCCATTTCGAACTTGATCAGACGGTTCATTTCAACCGCATATTCCATTGGAAGTTCTTTTGTAAATGGTTCGATGAAGCCCATTACGATCATTTCCGTTGCTTCTTGCTCAGAAATTCCGCGGCTCATCAAGTAGAACAATTGTTCTTCAGATACTTTGGAAACCTTCGCTTCGTGTTCAAGGGAAATGTTATCATTCAAGATTTCATTGTAAGGGATCGTATCAGATGTAGACTGATTATCCATGATTAATGTATCACATTCAATGTTGGAACGAGCTCCATCCGCTTTACGTCCGAAATGAACGATACCACGGTATGTTACTTTACCGCCCTGTTTAGAAATTGATTTAGATACGATAGTTGAAGATGTATTTGGAGCTAGGTGAATCATTTTTGCTCCAGCATCTTGGTGTTGGCCTTTGCCGGCAATGGCAATCGATAATGTCATACCACGAGCACCTTCACCTTTTAAGATGACAGCAGGATATTTCATTGTCAATTTGGAACCGATGTTACCATCGATCCATTCCATTGTTGCGTTAGCGTCACAAACCGCACGTTTCGTAACCAGGTTAAACACGTTGTTTGCCCAGTTTTGGATCGTCGTGTAACGGCAGTAAGCATCTTTCTTAATGACGATTTCAACAACCGCACTATGAAGGGAGTTAGTTGTATAAACAGGAGCTGTACAACCTTCTACATAGTGAACGGATGCGCCTTCATCAACAACGATTAGCGTACGTTCGAATTGCCCCATGTTTTCAGAGTTGATCCGGAAATAAGCTTGAAGCGGAGTATCCACTTTAACGCCTTTTGGTACATAGATGAAAGATCCGCCTGACCAAACTGCCGAGTTCAATGCAGAGAATTTATTGTCAGTGGGCGGGATCGTTTTTCCAAAGTGCTCACGGAAGATATCCTCATTTTCACGAAGTGCCGAGTCCGTATCTTTAAACACGATACCCAAATCTTCCAATTCTTCTTTCATGCTATGGTAAACCACTTCTGATTCGTATTGAGCAGATACGCCGGCAAGATATTTTTGTTCGGCTTCAGGAATTCCCAATTTATCAAAAGTCTGTTTGATTTCTTCAGGAACTTCATCCCAAGATTTCTCTGATTTCTCTGATGGCTTAACATAGTATGTGATTTCATCAAAATTCAGGCTCTGCATGTCGCCGCCCCATTGAGGCATTGGCATGTTGTAAAAATGCTCCAATGATTTCAAACGGAAATCAAGCATCCATTGCGGTTCATCCTTCATTCGAGAAATTTCTTCCACGATTTCTTTTGTCAGACCACGCTTTGAACGGAAGATGGAAACATCTTTATCCGCAAAGCCATATTTATAATCGCCGATTTCAGGCATTTTCTTTGCCATAGCTCGTATTCCTCCATTTCAAATGGCTGAATTACAACAGCTCATTTTAATTTAATTATTCCTTCAATCCCTTTTCCATGGCTTTCCAAGCTAAGGTAGCACACTTGATTCGGGCTGGGAATTTAGAGACACCTTGTAGGGCTTCAATATCCCCAAGGTCCATCTCATCGTCGTATTCTTTTCCCTGGATCATTAAGGAAAAAGTCTCGGATATCGCTAGGGCAGTATCAACGTCTTTGCCCTTAATGGCTTGAGTCATCATGGAAGCCGAACTCATGGATATCGAACAACCATCACCATCGAATTTAACATCGCTGACCTTGCCATCTTCAATCTTCATCGTTAAACGAATCCGATCGCCGCAAGTTGGATTATTCATATCGATTGTCATGCTGCCATCTTCTAGCATGCCCTTATTACGCGGTTTCTTATAGTGATCCATAATGACTTGTCGGTAAAGTGTATCTAGGTTATCAAAAGACATTACTGAAATACTCCTTCGTTTTAACAAGCCCGGATACGAGCTTATCAATATCTTCTTCCGTGTTATATAGATAGAAACTTGCTCTTGCTGTCGATGATACGTTAAGCCATTTCATTAATGGCTGTGCGCAATGATGACCGGCACGGACAGCAATTCCATCTGCATCAAGAACGGTAGCGACATCATGTGGATGTACGTCATTAATATTAAAGGTTATTACACCCGCACGCTTTTCTGCATCTTTAGGACCGAATATGGTCAGCCCTTCGACTGCTGACATTTTTTCCATTGCATAAGCGGCGAGCTTATGTTCATGCCGTTCAATATTATCCAAGCCGATTTCTTCCAAGAAATCAATTGCAGCACCAATGCCGATGGCGCCGGCAATGATTGGGGTACCGCCTTCGAATTTCCACGGGAGTTCTTTCCATGTAGACTCCTGCAAACCTACAAAATCGATCATCTCTCCGCCGAATTCAATCGGCTCCATTTTTTCCAGAAGTTCTTTTTTGCCATATAATACGCCGATACCTGTTGGACCGACCATTTTATGTCCAGAGAAGGCAAAGAAATCACAATCAAGATCACGAACATCCACTTTTAGGTGCGGCGTGCTTTGCGCCCCGTCGACTACCATTACAGCACCGTGTTCATGGGCAATTTTCGCGATTTCCTTCACAGGATTGATAACACCAAGCACATTCGAAACCTGCATGATGGAAACGATTTTCGTTGCGTCCGTAATTGTTGCCTTAACATCATCAAGGGAAATCGTGCAATCCTCTTGAAGCGGAATATACTTCAATACAGCGCCTTTTTCTTTGGCAAGCTGCTGCCACGGAATGATATTACTGTGATGCTCCATATAGGAGATGACGATTTCGTCACCCTCTTTAATATTTGCACCACCGTAACTTCTTGCTACAGTATTTAAAGAAGTCGTTGTGCCTCTTGTAAAGATGATTTCTTCTGTAGAAGAAGCATTAATGAATTTACGTACCTTTTCACGTGCACCTTCATACGCATCCGTAGCTTTTGTTCCAAGTGTATGCACCCCGCGGTGAACATTCGAGTTGTATCCGCGGTAATATTGCTCAATCGCTTCAATCACTGCAGCCGGTTTTTGAGAGGTTGCAGCACTATCTAAATAAACTAATGGCTGACCATTGACTTCTTGATCTAATATCGGAAAAAGCTTACGAATTTCGTATGGGTTCATTACTGTACTTTCCTTTCAATGACCGCTACTAATTGTTTTTTAACTCCCTCAATTGGAAGCTGGTTAACAACAGGGGCCAAGAATCCGTGAATGACAAGTCTTTCTGCTTCTTTCTTAGTAATACCGCGGCTCATTAAATAATACAGTTGAAGCGGGTCGACACGACCGACGGAAGCAGCATGGCCAGCCGTTACATCATCTTCATCAATCAAGAGGATTGGATTGGCATCCCCGCGTGCTTTTTCACTTAACATCAATACGCGTGATTCTTGTTCGGCATTAGACTTTGTAGCGCCATGCTCTATTTTCCCAATTCCATTAAAAATGGAGGATGCGGATTCTTTCATGACACCGTGCTTAAGGATATAGCCCTCAGAGCGTTTGCCATAATGAATGATCGCTGTCGTAAAGTTCTGTTTTTGTTCCCCGCGTCCGACTACAACGGATTTAGTATCACCGTGAGAGCCATCGCCCATTAGATATGTTGTATTATCTGAAATCGTATTTCCATCGTTCATCAGGCCAAGTGCCCACTCAATACGAGCGTCACGACCTGCCACTCCACGGCGGTTAACGTATGTCGTGAAGCCTTTAGAAAGGGTATCGACCGCTCCGTACTCCACTTTGGCATTCGCATTTGCAAATACTTCCGTTACGATGTTGGCAACCCCTTCGTTAGACTCAACGCTTGAGAAGTAGTTCTCTACATATGTGACAGAGCTATTATCTTCCGCTACGATCAAGACATGGTTGAAAAGTGTAGTATCTGGATTATCCAATAGGAATACCGATTGGATTGGCTCTTTGATTTCTACATTTTTCGGAACATAAAGGAATGCTCCTCCATTAACTAATGCAGCATGAAGTGCCGTTAAACGATGTTCATCTATCTTAACGCCGTCTTTCATGAAATATTTTTGCACGAGCTCAGCATGGTCACGAGCCGCTGTTAAAATATCCGTAAAAATGACGCCTTGTTCTTTCACATTTGCTGACAGATTGATATGTGCCGGCGTATTATTGCGTTGAATGTATAAGTTTTCATTTTCTTCAATGATGGATTTAATTTCTTCCGGAAGCTCCTCTAAAGAGGCAAAAGCTTCACTATCAACCGTATGGGTCTGGAAAGAAGTAAAATTCCATTTATCGATTTTCGTTTTATCCGGCTTTGGCATCGGGAGCTTTTCTAATTCAGAAAACGCTTGAATCCGAAGCTCGGATAACCAAGCTGGATCATTATTTTTAGTTGAATAGGAGCTTATATCCTCTTGTTCAAACGGTAATTTCGTTTCTGTAGTCATTGCAAATCCTCCTACTTACGCTTCTTCGCCAACAGTTTCGTCTTCAATGCCCAATTCTTGTTTAATCCAGTCATAACCTTCCGCTTCCAAGCGGGCAGCAAGTTCAGGACCGCCTGATTTAACGACACGTCCTTGCATCATAACATGTACAAAATCAGGAGTGATGTAATTTAATAGACGTTGGTAGTGAGTGATGATCAAGCATCCAAAGTCTTCTCCGCGCATTTCGTTGATTCCTTTTGAAACGACTTTAAGTGCATCGATATCTAGACCTGAATCAATCTCATCCAAGATTGCAATTTTAGGTTGGATCATCATTAATTGAAGAATCTCGTTACGTTTTTTCTCTCCGCCAGAGAATCCTTCATTCAAATAGCGTTGCGCCATATCTTCATCCATTTCAAGGAACTCCATTTTTTGGTCCATTTGACGGATGAATTTCATCAATGAAATCTCATCGCCTTCTTCACGGCGTGCATTAATGGAAGAACGCAAGAAGTCAGCATTTGTAACACCGCTGATTTCACTTGGATATTGCATAGCTAGGAATAGACCGACACGAGCGCGCTCGTCTACTTCCATTTCCAATACATCTTCGCCATCGAATGTGATGCTTCCGCTAGTCACCTCATATTTAGGGTGACCCATGATTGCTGATGATAAAGTGGATTTACCAGTTCCATTTGGTCCCATGATCGCATGGATTTCTCCACCTTTGACTTCAAGGTTTACCCCTTTTAAAATCTCTTTACCTTCAATTGATACGTGAAGATCTTTAACCGTTAATGTAGAAGCTGACATAATAATACCTCCGTGAACTAATTCCAATTTTATTACCAGAAAGTAAGGATTACTTTCTTTACTGTAATTTACGTAAAAGCATTCTCACTTTATTCTCATTCCAATTTTATAACAAATCCAATTTGGAATCAACTAAATAGATAAGGGTTTCCACTTCTGTCATGTTAAAAACCCGTCCTATTCTTACAATACTAACAGATATAGCCTGTTTCCTGCATATTCATACTTATTTTAGCTTTTGTTAAAATTATCTTATTATTCAGCAAATCTCCATCCTTATTAATATATGTTCAAAGAATTCGATTGCAAGGTATGAACGTTCCGCTTTAAAAAGAAAAAAAAACGGACTGTCAGGCATTATGTAAGTTTATCCAATAAGGCACCCCTTATTTATGGACCACTTTCCATTTTACCTCTACAGACCGATCTTTTAAAGAACTCTTTTATATGCTTATCCGTGAATTTTGCGTTGTAGGTCCTGGACCATTTTATTGCACTTTACATGTTCCCTATCCCGTTCTTTCTCGACCTCGATACGGAGGTCTAAGTTTCTACTGTACTCACTGTAGCCAACCCCATGTGAAGACTGCATCGCCTTTTCCATTTCGCTTGTTACATTTAAATCTAGAGTATTGATAGTGAACCATCCTTTCAAATTTGTGTATCATTTTAATGCTTTCATTATCTCTTACCCTTTACTTTTCTGATTAAACATGAAATGAATTAAATTAGGCCGCAGACTGTAAACAAACTGGTTGATCAATGAGTTTATCTACAGTTTTTTAGTTTTTAGGTTTTCAAAATTTAAACGTTACTTTCCACTTCAGGCACTCGCTTTCCGCGGGCGGTCCGGAAGCCTCCTCGGCGCTTTTGCGCCTGCGGGGTCTCCCTTGACTCGCTTTTCCCGCAGGAGTCTCGTACCTTCCGTTCCAATCCACTAAGACTAAACAATCAGATAGAATCACTTTCACCTACAGTCTTTATTCGTTCCATGCCGGTTAAGGTTTCCATGATAAAGTGCCTCACTTTTCTAAGTTCGGAAAAAATTATGAGCGACGCATTATGTAAAAGCTGAACGAACAAAACAGTTTGCCTATTCATTTATGCTGCGACAGACCGTAACGGATTTGTGTTGAGGACGATAGTAACACCCGGAAATACTCATGATAGTCGTTTCTTAAGAGCATCTGGTTGAACAAGTGATTAAGAAAGTTGGAAAACCTGAAGCTGGTTGACGCAGATGCAACTAACAAAACACCAGCTTTACTCTGTACACGTCCTCGAACAAAAGAAATATTCTTCCGCAACCATGCCTATTTGTAATATGAGCGTTTTGGTTGTTATCTCTGCCCATCGGCACTCAACAACAAATAAAGAGGGCTATCGTGAGTACAAATCGCTTTAACTGCTTCAAATCCAATAAAAAATCAAAAGGTTCCGGAATGAGAACATTCCGGAACCTTTTTGTTTACAAACTGCGGCCTGAATTAAATCAGGCCGCCATTCTTGAATTATTTATCCGCCGGTACAACCGCACCTTTGTATTCCTTAAGGATGAAATCTTGAATTTTTTTAGAATGCAACACTTCTACAAGCGCTTTGATTTCTTCTTTATTTTCATCGCCTTTGTTTACTGCGATGACATTCACATAAGGTGATTCGGAATCTTCAATCGCAATTGAATCTTTCAATGGATTCAAGCCAGCGTCGATTGCATAGTTTGAGTTGATCAAAACAGCATCGCCTTCGCCGCTTTCATATATTTTAGGAAGCAGGGCCGCTTCATAATCAGCATCGAATTTAAGGTTTTTCTTATTTTCAACGATGTCTTTCGTTGTAGCTGTCGTTTTATCGATGCCTTCTTTTAATGTAATCAGGCCATTTTTTTCTAATAGAGATAACGCACGTCCGTGGTCAGCAACAGAGCTGCTCATAATAATTGTTGCGCCTTCCGGAAGTTTATCAATGCTTTTATATTTTTGTGAATATAGAGCAATCGGCTCGATATGAATTCCGCCAGCATTGACGAAGTCATATCCATTTTCTTTAATTTGCCCTTCTAAATAAGGAATGTGTTGGAAGTAGTTAGCATCCAATTCCTTATCATTCAACGCCTTATTCGGTAAAACATAGTCCTGGAATGTTTCGATTTCCAATTCGATTCCTTTTTCTTTAAGAAGCGGCTTAGCTTCCTCAAGGATTTCAGCATGCGGAACATTAGATGCCCCTACAACTAATTTCTTCGATTCTTTTTCTGTATCACTGCCGCTTTTATCCTTTTCACTTCCACAAGCAGCCAAAGCGATAGATAACACTAAAATTAATGCAAATCCTAAAAACTTTTTCATCCTATTCATCTCCTTTTATCTTTTGTCCAATTTAGATGTAATCACATCTCCAATAATTTGAATTATGAAGACGATAATTAGAATAACGATCGTCGCTACAAGCGTAACGTCATTTTGATTTCTTTGATAGCCGTCCAAATAGGCTAGATTACCAAGTCCGCCTGCGCCGATGACCCCGGCCATTGCGGTATATCCAACCAATGCAATCGATGTTACCGTAATTCCTGAAATAAGGGCAGGCATCGACTCTGGAAGAAGGACCTTCCAAATGATCGTGCTCGTTTTTGCCCCCATAGATTTAGCGGCTTCAATTACACCTTTATCGATTTCACGCAGGCCGATTTCAACCATACGCGCATAAAATGGGGCCGCACCGATAATAAGTGCCGGCAATGCAGCGTTCTCTCCGATCATTGAACCGACAAGTGCCTTAGTGAAAGGAATGAGCAGCACGATCAAAATAAGAAATGGAATGGAACGGAATATATTAACGATAGCACTCATGACCCCGTTGATTACCCGGTTTTCCCACATATTACCCTTCCCTGTCAGGAACAGGATCAATCCTAATATTATGCCTATAAAAAAGGTTGCCACTACAGAGACGCTTGTCATGTAGAGCGTTTCTTTCGTTGCTTCAATAATGTCTTCCCAATCAATATTCGGCAATAATTCTTCAAGCATGAGTAATCACCTCCACGCCTACCTGCTGTGCTTTAATGAATTCGATTGCGCGGAGCATTTCATCCTCTGTGCCATCAAGATGGATAAACAATGTTCCATATGAACCGCTTCTTGTTTGGGATATCTTACCTTGAACGATATTGACATCCAACTCGAAGTTTCGTACAAGCTTGGTGATCAACGGGCTTTCTGCATGATCACCTACAAAGGTCAATTGAATCACTTTGCCTGCAGGATAACGTTCGAGCAAATGGTCCATCGTTTCTTTCGTTTCTTCTGGTTCCGTTACCTGCTGCACGAAACGCTTCGTCATTTGTTCTTTAGGATTCTTGAAAACATCCAGGACAGGACCCTGTTCAACAACTTGCCCGTTTTCCATTACGGCGACGCGATGACAGATTTTACGTATTACATGCATTTCATGTGTTATCAAGACGATCGTCAATCCTAGGCGCTGATTGATGTCAACAAGCAATTCGAGTATGGAGTCGGTAGTCTGCGGATCCAAGGCAGATGTCGCTTCATCACACAGCAGCACTTTAGGGTTATTTGCCAGAGCCCTGGCTATTCCCACCCTTTGCTTTTGCCCTCCGCTTAATTGTGAAGGATAGGCCTTTTCCCTGCCTTCCAGTCCGACTAACTTGATCAATTCGTTCACACGCTTGGTCCGTTCAGTTTTAGAAACTCCTGCAATTTCCAATGGGAAAGAAATATTTTCCTGAACGGTCCTTGACCATAATAGATTGAAATGTTGGAAAATCATGCTGATTTCTTGACGGGCCTTACGTAGCTGAGCCCCTTTAATTTTTGAAATTTCCTTCTCAGCCACCACAACGGATCCCTCTGTAGGAGTTTCCAATCCATTGAGCATTCTGATCAAAGTACTTTTCCCCGCTCCACTGTATCCGATGATACCGAAAATCTCACCTTTATTTATTTCAACATTCACATTATTTACAGCCTTGATCGTCTCACTGTTTCCTTTTCCTGTTCGGAACAGCTTACTGACTTTCGTCAATGTAATCATTAATCCTCACCTCTTTTATCCAATAAAACCTATGAACTTAGTTGATTTCTCTACATTATTAGTCTGTTTCTCATATCATGCACATGTTTTCCTCATTAAAACAGAAAAAACCTTTCTGCATGAGCAGAAAGGCAGGTGAAGAAACAGGCCTTTCTCTCATCTTCCAAAGTAATTAAACTTTGTGTGAATTGGCACCTTTCCAAGGAAATCTCCTTGTCGGTTGCCGGGTTTCATCGGGCACATCCCTCCACCTCTCTTGATAAGAGCTAATATATAGAATATTTGTACATCATTAAGTTCTTTAGTATGGAGAAATTTTATCATAGATAAAAAAGGAGCGCAATGTATATTATTTCTAGTTCAAGAATGACAGGAACTTTGGTTAAAGCGTTTTGGAAGTCAAGGAAACGATATTCGTCGCTTTTTCAATTGCCTGCTCCAAATCTTCTATTAAGTCGTCTACATTTTCAATCCCGATGGATAAACGGACTTGATCGGCGCGCACACCCGCTTTCGCAAGACCCGCCTCATTCAATTGTTGATGGGTCGTACTGGCTGGGTGGATGATCAAGCTCTTCGCATCCCCTACATTCGCCACATGGGACCATAATTCCACCGAATTGATAAGTTTTGCCCCAGCTTCGCGATTACCTTGTATTCCAAAAGTCACGACAGACCCGGCTCCCTTAGGTAAATATTTATCCGCAAGGGCTTTATCGGGATGATCCTCATCACCAGGATGCGAAACCCAAGTCACGGCAGGATGGTTTTTTAAATATTTAATGACAGACTTGGTGTTTGATAGATGCTCTTTCATCCTTACATGCAGCGTTTCAAGTCCAAGCGTAAACTGGAATGCACTTTGGGCACTTAGCGCAGGGCCTAAGTCTCGAAGTAACTGAACTCGGGCTTTCGTTATGAATGCGGCAGGTCCTACTGCCTCGGCGTATACAAGACCGTCGTAGCTTGGGTCAGGCTCCGTGAAGCCAGGGTAGTTTGGCGAGTTCCAATCGAACTTCCCTCCATCCACGATGACACCGCCTAGTGTCGTTCCATTTCCCAGAAGCCATTTTGTAGCGGAATGGATGACGATGTCCGCGCCAAAATCAATTGGTCTGCAAAGATACGGTGTTGCAAAGGTATTATCAATGATTAAAGGTATGCCGGCTTCATGGGCGATTTTCGCTACCGCTTCAATGTCAAGCACCCTCAAACTTGGATTACCGATCGTTTCGGCAAAAATGGCTTTAGTTCTTGGCGTAATCGCCCTTTTGAAATTTTCAGGGTCATCGGGAGAAACGAACTTCACTTTGATCCCATACTTGGGAAGAGTATTTTCAAAAAGGTTATACGTACCGCCATATAATGTAGAGGCTGAAACAATCTCGTCACCTGCAGCGGCAATGTTCAGGATTGAAAGTGAGATGGCAGCCATTCCGCTTGCTGTTGCCAACCCGCCGATACCGCCTTCCAATAAGGCCATTCTTTCCTCAAAAACGCTGACCGTGGGATTATGAAGCCGTGTATATATATAGCCATTCTCCTTTAGGCCAAATAAATTCGCTGCATGGTCGGTGTCTTTGAACAAATATGCATTGCTTTGGTAAATAGGAACTGCACGTGCACCTGTTTCATCAGCTTGCAGACCGCCATGAACACTCAATGTTTCGAAACGCAACTTTTTCCCTGACATATGATTTCACCTTTTTCTATGGATTTAGTTGGAATTATATGATATCTGGCCTTTTATAAACAAAAAAACCACTTCAACAAGAAGAGGTCTCAAGAACACACCTCATCTACCAGAGCCAACACTCTGCTGGAATTAGCACCGTATATAAAATTTATACCGGTTGCCGGGCTTCGTCGGGCCAGTCCCTCCGCCACTCTTGATAAGAACTATTAAATTCTGCCATTACTTAATTCAAAATATAGCATTTTAGAATAAATCAGTCAATAAATTGTTAGAATATTCTTTGTTTAATTCCGATCTCGCGTTCAAATGTCCGCAACAAAGAAACCAACCACGGTTCTGATTGGTTTCTTAGCTGATTTCCTTAAGCAATCCGTACAAATAAGGAACGGATTGAAAGGCATATATTTTTTTGTGCAGCTTTCCTTTTTTGAAAAGCAATAAACAAGGCACACTTTCGATTTCATATGATTCGGCAATTGCATGGACATAGTTCATATTCATTTTACCTGCCTTCAATTCTGGAAACAGCTCCAAGGATATCGTCAACATCTTGGATGCAACCTGACAAGTGCCGCATAAAGGCGTATATAAATATAAGCAAAAGGTTTCCCCATTTTCAACAGCAAGCTTACACTCTTCTTCTTTCCATTCCTGCATCAATTAGTCGTTCACCCTTTGACTTAAAAATTTCATTTTCACATTCATATTGGCAGATAGTAGCACAGTTGCGATATGATGTTCGGGTGAGCTTTCCACTTCTTTGTACATTTTATTAATATACAGGTGGTTCGCTTCCGGCATTTCCCTTCGGAACTGCTTCCGCAGCTTTTCTCCTGATTCATCTGCGTCAAAAAGGAGATAAACATCACGATCCATCAATTCATCCACTAATTCATCCAGCTTAGTTAATGATATGGTCCCATTCGTACATCTTATTTCCACATCTTCATTTAAAACGGAGGCAACTTTTCTTCTATCGGAACTGCCTTCTACAATGATCACTTTATCGAATTCGCCCCACTCCATGTCATCACTCCATCTCACGAATTATGTGCGCAACTGCCACTGTACAAAATGAAAAAGAGAGCAGGCCTTTTCAGTCCCCCCTCTCCTTCTATTTAACCGTTGATTAAACTCTCATACTCTTCAGCGCTCATCAAGTTTTCAATATCACTGCTATTAGATGGTTCAAGCACGACCATCCATGCCTTTTCATAAGGAGACTCATTTACATATTCAGGGTTGTCACTTAAATCTTCGTTTACTTCAACAACCTTGCCACTGATAGGTGCATAAAGCTCAGAAACGGTCTTAACGGATTCAACACTTCCAAATGGTTCGTTCGCTTTCAATTCATCGCCGATTTCCGGAAGCTCAACGAATACGATGTCCCCAAGCTCGGACTGTGCGAAAGCTGTAATCCCAATGCGCACTGTTCCATCTTCCGTTTTGACCCATTCATGTTCTTTAGTGTAACGAAGTTCTTTTGGTGTTGTTGTCATTATTAACCCTCCATATGTACATCTTATTTTATCTATTACATTATAAGGTAGATTGTTTGTTTAAGTAAGGAATTAACCAAATATTTTGTGAAATTTCAGTTCCAAACCTGTTCGAATTGCTCTTCTTTGAAACCTACCGTCACTTTGGTGCCATCTGTAACAATCGGCCTTTTCAGAAGCATGCCATCCGTGGACAATATATCAAGCATTTCTGCTTCAGAAGCTTCTTTCAGCTTATCCTTTAAGCCCAGCTCCCGATATTTTTGACCGCTAGTATTGAAAAACTTCTTCAATTCCAAATTGCTGATTTTATATAGTTGTTCAATTTCTGTTCGCGAAGGCGGATTTTCCGCTATATGGATCGCTTCATATTGCAGTTCATGATTATCCAGCCACTTCTTCGCGTTACGGCATGTGCCGCATTTTGGGTACCAATATAATGTTAAGCCCATCATTTCACCACCTATCAATAGAATACCCGTTTTCAGCAAGCAATACAACGAAATATCTTTTGAATTTCCAATGCGATTTCATCAAAGTAAATAAAAGGGAATGCCTTAACGGGCATTCCCTTTACAGATTCTGATTCATTGCTTACAGAGCATATTTTTCCGCTTCGATTACCTTGACGGAAGCTTCACGTTTTTTCGCAATGACATTGATCGGATTGTGTCTTGTCAGCTTGCGGAGCGACGAAAGCATGATGCGAAGAGTATCGCCTGTTTCCACCGCAATTAACGTTTCTTTTGCATGCTGTTCTATTTCATTGAAAGCTTCCTGAACGAAGATTTCAGTGTAAAGCACTTTTTGTTTGTTCTTCTCCAGGCCTGTAGATGCAATGGCTTTCTCCGTACGCAATACCACGGATTCAGCTGCATAGGCAAGGGATGCGATATCAGCAATGTTAGAGAGGATTTCTTGTTCTTGATCAAGAGTTTTGCCGTATTTCTGTGCCGCTAGGCCCGCTGCCAAAATACCGATTTTCTTAGCGTTCCTAACAAGCATTTTTTCTTGTGCCAGTGGCTCATCGCCAGGTTCTTCCGGCATCATCATCATTAATTCCTCTTGCAGGCCTTGAGCTTTTTGAAGAAGCGGCAATTCCCCTTTAAGTGCTTTCTTCAGGAAAGTTCCCGGGACAAGCAATCGGTTGATTTCATTTGTACCTTCAAAGATCCGGTTAATACGTGAATCGCGATATGCTTTTTCAATTTCATACTCCTGCATGAAACCATAGCCGCCATGAAGCTGTACGCCTTCGTCCGTAACATAATCCAATACTTCGGAAGCGAAGAATTTATTCAATGAACACTCAATGGCATATTCAGCAACTGCAGCCGCCATTGATTTTCCATCTTTCACTTGCTCATCCGTCAATTTGCTTTGTCTTTGATCATAAAGGCCAACGGTGCGATATACAGAGCTTTCTGCTGCATAAATTTTAGCTGCCATTGTTGCAAGTTTTTCTTTCGTCAAGTTAAAATCGGAAATTTTCGTTTTGAACTGTTGACGTTGATTCGTATAAGCAGCTGTAATCTCAAGGGCACGTTTAGATCCGCCGACCGCACCGACGCCTAATTTATAGCGGCCGATATTCAGGATATTGAAAGCGATGACATGCCCTTTTCCGGCTACACCCAAAAGGTTTTCGACTGGTACATGTACGTCTTCAAGTATTAATGTACGTGTGGATGAGCTTTTGATCCCCATTTTCTTCTCTTCAGCACCAGTTGATACGCCTTTATAATCACGCTCAACAATGAAAGCGGAGAATTGTTCGCCGTCGATTTTGGCGTATACACAGAAGACATCTGCAAAACCTGCATTTGTAATCCATTGTTTTTCACCATTTAAAATATAGTGTGTTCCTTCTGGATTCAATTTCGCCGTCGTTTTTGCTCCCAAGGCATCTGAACCTGAGCTTGGTTCCGTTAAGGCATACGCAGCAATCTTCTCACCCGTTGCCAGTAAAGGGAGGTATTTTTTCTTTTGTTCTTCATTCCCGAATAATACGATCGGCAATGACCCGATACCTACATGTGCACCATGTGTAATTCCGAACCCGCCTGCAAGCGCCATTTTTTCCGTAATCAATGCCGAACTGATTTTATCAAGACCCAATCCGCTGTATTCCTCGGGAACATCAGCACCAAGTAAACCGATTTCTCCTGCATGCTTCAGTAATTTAACGGAACGGTCAAATTCATGGTTTTCTAAATGTTCAACCTGCGGCAGAATTTCATTCACTACGAAATCCTCGGCAGTTTTGGCAATCATTTTATGCTCATCAGAATAATCTTCCGGTGTAAACACTTGATCATACGTAATATCTTCCACTAAAAAGGCTCCGCCTTTAATGAGGCTACCTGTAGTTTGATTTGACATGTCATTTCCTCCTAAGTATTTAAGATGGTAAACCCGCCGGAAGCATGACAGCTTCCGGGAGGCGTGGGATTACGCCAATAATTCAAATACTCCAGCAGCACCCATTCCGCCGCCGATGCACATTGTCACGACTCCGAACTGTTGGTTTCTGCGCTTCATTTCATGAAGCAGGCTTAATGTCAATTTTGCTCCCGAACATCCCAGTGGATGGCCTAAGGCGATGGCTCCGCCATTTACATTGACAATCTCTTCATTCAATCCGAGCTCACGGATAATTTGAATGGATTGGGAAGCAAAGGCTTCATTCAATTCAAATAAACCAATATCCGATAACTCAAGACCCGCTAGCTTCAAAGCTTTAGGAATGGCTGCAATTGGACCGATGCCCATAATTTCAGGCGGTACTCCTGCTACAGCAAAGGAACGGAACTTACCCATCGGTTTCATCCCAAATGAAGAGGCCTTTTCCCTATCCATGACCATGACCGCGGCTGCACCATCACTCGTTTGTGATGAATTCCCAGCTGTTACGGATCCTGTAACAGAGAATGCAGGTCTTAGTTTTTTTAGCACTTCAGCGGTCGTGCCTGAACGAACACCCTCATCCTGTGTAAAAGTAAATGATTTTTCCTTTAATTTAAGATCTGGTCCCACTGAACGGAGGGTCACTTCAACCGGTACGATCTCATCGGAAAACTTTCCTTCTGCAATGGCCTTAGCCGCCTTTTGATGACTTCTAACAGAAAATGCATCTTGATCTTCACGGGAAATGCCGTATTTTTTTGCAACGGCTTCAGCAGTGTGACCCATGCCCATATAATATTCCGGTGCCGTTTCCGCAAGTCTCGCGTTCGGACGTGTTACATGGCCCATCATTGGCAAAAGGCTCATGGATTCCGCTCCGCCTGCAATGACTGTATCACTTTGGCCAAGCATGATTCTTTCCGCTCCATAAGCGATACTTTGCAGCCCGCTTGAACAGTAACGATTAATCGTTATGGCCGGTACTGTATAAGGCAATCCTGCCAATGCTCCAATGTTACGCGCCATGTTCAATCCTTGCTCCGCTTCAGGCATTGCACAACCGATAATCAGGTCATCTATGGTGCCTTCATATTTACCTGCCCGCTTTAACGTTTCCTTTACAACAAGAGCCCCTAAATCATCAGGACGTACACTAGCAAGAGAACCTTTTTTCGCTCTTCCTACCGGAGTCCTTGCTCCAGCTACTATTACCGCTTCTTTCATGAGGATCCCCCTTACTCATTTTTAAGCTATCGATCTATTAATCTTCGTTTTTTGCCATATCTTCATCTATTCATCAATTACGGAGCGGTTTACCTTTAACAAGCATGTGCTGCATCCTTGCCTGGGATTTCGGAGTCGAAATCAGTTTTAGGAATGCCTGTTTTTCTAGGTTCAAGATATACTGTTCATCTACTTCCGTGCCAAATGGGAGTTTTCCTCCTGCCAGGACGTATGCAAGCTCTTTGGCTATGACAAGGTCATGATCTGATAAGAATCCTGAAAGGCGCATGGATTCCGCCCCTAATAGAAGTGTGGCATAGCCAGTTTCACCTACGACAGGGATCTTTGTGCGGGCTGGAGCGGTATAACCTTGTTCATGCATGGAAAGTACCGCCTGTTTCGCATCATATAGCTGATGATCCGCATTCACGCTTATTCCATCAGCTGAATTAAGGAAATTATTCTCTCTCGCTTCCTCGGCTGAGGTCGAAACTTTTGCCATGGCGACCATTTCAAATACTTGGTTAACCACTTTCTGTAAGTCGAAGTCAACGCCCTTCGGCATATTCTTCAACGTCTTCACATAAAGTTCTTTAGTCCCGCCGCCGCCTGGGATTAAACCTACGCCAGCTTCCACTAATCCCATATACGTTTCAGTCGTTGCCTGGATGCGGGCTGCCGGAAGTGACACTTCAGCACCCCCGCCAAGTGTCATATTAAACGGGGCAACCACTACGGGAACTGCACTGTACTTAATTTTAAGCATCGCCTTTTGGAATTGGCTGATGACCATATCGAGTTCAAAAATATTGTCATCCTGCGCTTCCATCAACATCATTGCAATATTAGCGCCTACACAGAAATTCTTTCCTTGGTTTCCGATGACCAGGCCTTTAAAATTCGTTTCCGCTTCGTCGACCGCCGCATTGATCATTTGTATGATATCCAGACCGATTGCATTATTCGGTGAAGTGAATTCAAGAAGAGCCACTCCATCGCCGATATCCATCAAGCTTGCACCACTGTTTTTCTTGATTACGCCTTTTTGCTTCTTGATCGCTTTAAGATTGATCACTTTAGGATTTTCGACAAGTTCTTTATATTCACCATCATCATAATAGTGAACAATGCCATTTTCTTCTTTATAGAAAGAAGTGATTCCTTTAGCGAGCATATCCTTCACCCATTGCGGAACGGTGATGCCTTCCGCTTCCATTCGGGCTACCGATTTTTCTATCCCTATCGCATCCCAGGTTTCAAAGGGACCTGTGGACCATCCGAAGCCCCATTTCATCGCTTGATCGATCGCCACGATGTCATCCGCGATGTCCCCAAGCAGCTGGGCAGAATACACAAGCGCTGGATTCAGAACATTCCAAAGTAATTGGCCGGCACGGTCTTCGCTATAAACAAGCGCTTTCATTTTATTTTCCAAGCCCTTGGCCTGTTTAGCCATTTCGATGGAAGGCGTTTTTAATCTTTTTCGTGCATCATATTCAAGGGTTTCGGGATTCAGTTCAAGGATTTCCTTGCCTTTTTTCAAGAAAAAACCTTGGCCTGACTTGCTTCCAAGCCACCCATTCTTAAGCATTTCATTCATGAAATCAGGTATTTTGAAAACTTCTTTTTCTTCTCCATCCACCTGGTCATATACGTTTCTGGCAACATGTGCAAAGGTATCCAATCCAACTACATCAAGTGTCCGGAAAGTAGCGCTAGTTGCCCTTCCAATCAACGGACCTGTAACCGAATCGACCTCACCAACACTGTATCCGCCTTTTTGCATTTCCCGCAAAGTGACCAATAAACCATAAGTTCCAATGCGGTTTGCGATGAAGTTAGGGGTATCCTTTGCTTCGACGACACCTTTTCCCAGTACATCTTCGCCGAATCGTTTCATGAATTCGAGCACTTCTGGTGAAGTTGCTTTAGTAGGGATGATTTCCAACAATTTAAGATAACGCGGCGGATTGAAGAAGTGGGTTCCCAGGAAGTGCTTTTGAAAGTCCTCCGAACGGCCTTCTGCCATCGCTTCGATTGAGATTCCGGATGTATTCGATGAAACGATGCTTCCCGGTTTACGATGCTGATCAACCTGGGCAAACACACTTTGCTTAACCTCAAACTTCTCAACGACCACTTCGATGATCCAATCGACATTCTTTAAACGACTTATATCATCTTCCAGGTTTCCCGCCTCGATCAACGCAATGTTTCCCTTAGCCGAAAGCGGAGCTGGTTTCTGTTTTAAAAGTTTCGTAATCGCAGTTTGGCTGGTGCGGTTACGCACTTGTTTATTATCTAATGTAAGTCCCTTTTTCTTTTCATCCTCAGTGAGTTCACGAGGTACAATATCCAATAATAAAGTCGGAATGCCGATGTTAGCAAGGTGTGCAGCAATCCCTGATCCCATAACTCCTGACCCTAGAACAGCAGCCTTTCGTATTTGTCGAACCAAGTTTATATCCCCCTTACGCAATTTATTGAATGAATGCTCATTCATTTTTAATTTAAAAAAATTTTGAATATTTTTTCTTATTACTAATATAGAATATATTTGGAAATTCCGCAATGATTAAACAGGAAAAAAAATTTTTTTCTCCGGGTTCTTTAGGTTATTTCTCCTCCGTTCAGTAAAAAATAACTGGGTAGGAGGTGACCTATATAATGAAGCGTAAAGATAATCCTTCTAAAGCAGCCGTAAGCGCAGCAAGCGTTAAAGGCAATGCCGGACCTGGCGCCGAACGTCAACATGGAATCAATAAAGTGAACAGCCAGAACAATCAGTTCAAAAGATAATCCTTCTTAATTTGAGCAGCCGTCCCTTCTCCGGGGCGGCTCTCGCTTCCTATTTCTTGAATAGGCCTTTTAAAACGAAAGCAATATTGGCAGGTCTCTCCGCAAGGCGGCGCATGAAATATCCATACCAATCCGTACCATATGGAACATACACCCTTACCTTATATCCTTCTTTAGCAAGTTCAAGCTGCTTTTCAGTGCGGATGCCATATAACATTTGAAATTCAAAACGATCCAGGGGAATTCCCTGATCTTTGACCAAGTCCCTCGTATAATCAATGATTTTATCATCATGTGTGGCAACGGCTGTGTAATGGCCATTTTGCATATGCTTCTTGATGATTTTCTTGAAATTCTCATCCACATCTTTTTTCTCGGGAAAGGCCACTTCCCTCGGTTCTTTATAAGCTCCTTTAACAAGTCTTAGATTCGGCTGGTATGCATCCAGTTCCTCAATATCCTTCTCAGTCCGATACAGATAAGCTTGGATGACAGTCCCTAATTCATTATATTCAGACTTAAGGTTTTTGAATACATCCAAAGTCGGCTGACAGCGAGGAAAATCTTCCATATCAAGCGTCACGAAAACACGATGGGCCTTAGCTTCATCTAAGATCCTCCGCATGTTATTCATTACGGCTCGTTCGGACACATCCAGGCCCATTGAGGTCAGCTTCAGGGATAACTGTGAATCCAGTTCATTTGTGCCGATCATGCGGATCGCTTCGATGCACTCATCTGCCATCTTCCTTGCTTCTTGTTCATCTTCAATGAATTCACCTAAATAATCAATGGTGACAGCAAGCCCTTTCCGGTTAAGATCTACAATCACTTCACATGCCATATCCAAGGATTCCCCTGCCACGAAACGAGATGCCCCAAACCGCAGCCCGTATTTTTTCGCTGCCTTTGTCATGCCTTTATTCTTTGATAAAAAAAGGAATAGATTTTTCAAAACTCTTTCCATCTGCATTCCCCTCCAAATCATTTTGGAAAATAGATGCACAAGATTATTTTACCATTTAATTCATTTTTCAGATATTTAGAATCAAGAATAAAAAAAATTCATGAAGGGAAAATTAAGCTCGTTTAAAGAACACTTAAGGAGGTAGAATGATGGAACAGCAAAATTCGTTTAACAGCCTACAGCAGTCCACCGGCTTTATGAAACAGCCGCCGGAAATGGTTTCGGTGAAAGATAGCTTATACTTAACGGATATGCTTGCATGGAATCTTAATGCGGTTAAAAAAGCACATTTTTTTGCCACTCAATGCAAGGACCCGCAAATCATTGATGCGTTAAATCGGTGCGGACTCATGCATCAACGCCATTACGAAACCATTTTGAAACATTTGAACCCGGATCAAAACCAGGTTCAACAACAATACCAGTAAAGGAGGGTTCTTGATGCCCAATGAAAACAAAGTCCAAAACCCTGAATCTCCCGTGGCAAAGACACCGCAAATGAATGACAGGGATTTTATAAATGATATGCTCACAACTGAAAAGTACTTTTGTAACTCCCTTTCCGTTGCCCTGCATGAAATGAGTAACCAAGCATTATTCCAAGACATTTTCTCCGTTTCCAAAGAAAATCAGGAAATGCAGCGAGAACTCTATAACCTTATGTTCGAAAAAGGCTGGTATAGTTTAGAAAAGGCGCAAGCAACCAGTTTAGGCCAATCGTATCAACAATTTTCCGGTTATAAAAATCAATTTCCATCTGGAACGAACATTCAATAAGCAAACATTCAGGGGGGTGGATTCTGCTCCTTTTGTTTTTGTGCTACAAGTAAAGCCGGCCCATGGGGGGCCGGCTTTATTTTTAGATATCCGTTGAAAACATATACTTCTTATAGTGATACCGAATGCTGAATATTAAGCCCATGGCCATCATGTTCCCCATTAGCGAGCTTCCTCCATAACTGACAAATGGAAGCGGAATCCCCGTAATCGGCAAAAGGCCTACAGTCATGCCGATATTTTGAAAAACGTGGAACGTCAACATGCTTATAACGCCAACACAGATATATGTATAGAAGTTATTTTTCGTGTCCATTCCCGTTTTTGTTATATGGTAAATCAATAGGAAAAACAAGGAAATAATGATGCTTGATCCGATGAAGCCGAATTCTTCACCGATGATGCTGAAAATGAAATCCGAATGACTCTCAGGCAAATACACTTCCCTCGAACCGATTCCCTTGCCCGTTGTCTGACCGGAGCCGATGGCCAGTAAGGATCTGGTTAAGTGATATCCTTCGGAGCTGGCATAATTATAAGGATCCAGCCAAGAATAGATACGGCCGAATTGATAGGATTTTACCCCTAGGTATTTTTCCAGGATTTCCGGCTTCCAAAGTACAAAGTACAGGACCGTGGAAGCGACGACAATTCCTCCCGATACGATCGGCAGCAGGATCTTCCATGTTACCCCTGATATGAAAATCATTCCGAGCATGATTGACATGATGACAAGCGAGGTACCCAAATCCGGCTGTTGCATGATTAACAATAAGGGCGCACCGGTCACAAGACCGATTTTAATAAGCAGCCAGATATCCGTTTGAATCGTTTTCAGCGTGTTTTTGAGATGATGGTTCGATATGACATTGGCTAGAGCCAAAATCAGGAAAACCTTCATGAATTCCGATGGCTGAATCGAACCGATTCCCGGAATGACGAACCAGCTTCTTGCACCATTAATATTAGGTACGATGCTACTTGGCATAATGATCAGCAAAAATAGCAAAAATAATCCGAATCCATAGGCATACCAAGAGATTTTTTTCAGTTGGTCCGAATCCAGTGTGATGAACCCTAATACGATTCCAATCCCCACTATATACCAAAAAATTTGTTTCATTAAGAAGTTTTCAGCGTACTGTCCAGTCGTTTGGGCACTATAGATTGCTAGGCAACTTCCAACGCATAATAACAGCAATATTGTGACCAAAGAAAAATCTATTCGAGATGAAAATTTATTTTGTTCTTCCATACTTAACTCTCCCTTAAAAAGGCTCCTGCGATACATCTATAAATACACTTATTCATTATACTTTAAACAAATAAAATCACAACTATATCGAAGAATTGTTTACAGGCTTCATGGAGTTATTTCCAAGAAGCCTGTAGGCAGGGGGAACTATGCATGTGATTCCTTTGATTTTCTCCGTTTCAGCAATCTGCTGACCAATCCATGGCTTGGGGAAAAGAGAAAGGCCAATCCGAATAATATGGCGGCCGATCCCACCATGCAACCTGATATCGAGGCATCCAAAATGGTGGCTGAATAGTAGCCGATGACGGAACTTAGCAACCCGACCCCGATACTGACCAATATCATGCGGCTTAAACGGTCTGAGAGCAGATAGGCCGTCGCCGCAGGTATGATGAGCATTCCAACTACTAAAATGGAACCTACACTATCAAAAGAAGCTACAGTTGTCAGTGAAATGAGGCTCATCAATAAGTAATGAAAGAACAGTACAGGAATTCCCATTGCAGCCGCAAGTGATGGATCAAATGACACGAGTTTAAACTGTTTGAAGAAAAGGAAGATCAGTATGAGGTTCAGGATAAAGCAGCTGCCGACAATCCAAACAGCTTTTGGTCCAGCTTCGATTCCCGCGATTGTCATCGTGTTCCAGGGAGTATAGGCTATTTCTCCATAAAGGACATGTTCCAGGTCAAAATCTATTTGTTGCGTATACAAGCTCACGAGTACGATCCCCGTTGCAAAAAGTGAAGTGAATACAATCCCGATCGCTGCGTCAGATTGAACGCCCGACGATTGGAAAAGCTGGATCAAGAATACGGTGAGCAAACCGAGAGCAGCTGCCCCTATCAGCATCGGAACAGAGTCACGAGTCCCGGTTATTAAAAATGCCAATACGATTCCCGGCAAAACGGAATGACTGATGGCATCCCCAATCAACGTCATTTTCCTGACTATCAAAAAGCATCCTAATACACTGCAAGCACTCGCCACCAATGCTCCGACTAAAATAATCCAAAAATCATTCATGATGAGTGGCTCCCTTTCCTTCTATTCTGTTCTAGAGAATATTTCTTTTTCGTCGATACCCTTCTCCATATAGATGAAAGCAGTCCACGTTTAGGTGCAAAAAGCATGGAAAAGAAAAACCATACCGTCGCGGATAAGACAATTAACGGTCCTGTTGGCAAATCATTGACCGATGTACTGATCAACGTTCCAGACACACCGCTCAACATTCCGAATATACCAGACAGGATGACCATGATATGCAGCCGCTCAGTCCAATACCTCGCAGAAACCGCAGGCGTGATCAGTAAAGATGCCATCAATACGACGCCTACAGCCTGGATACCGATCACCACAGCTGCCACGATCAGCATCATGATGAAATAATCCAGAAAAACAACCGGCAATCCCATCCCCTTAGCAAACCCAGGGTCAAAGGACAGTAATTTGAACTCTTTAAAAAATACGGTACAAGTGAAAATGAGAATAAAGGAAACCGTCATCATCATATATACATCTGACATGACCATTGACGCCGTCTGCCCAAATAAAAAAGTATCCAATCCACTCTGGTTTCCATACTCACTCTGCTGAATCTGTGTAAGCATGACAATTCCGAAGCCAAAGAAGGAAGATAAGACGATTCCCAAGGCCGCATCCTGCTTGATCTTACTGTATCTCGTTAGCACACTGATCAAGAAGACAGCCACTAAGCCAGCCAGGGCAGCACCTATTAGAAAGTAGGAAGTGGATTTCACTCCAGTTAACATAAAGGCGACACAGATACCGGGTAACGCTGCATGTGCGAGCGTGTCGCCAAGTAAAGACTGCTTTCTGAGGTAGGCAAAGCTGCCGATGACCCCGCTGCTTAATCCGAGGAACATCGTGCCAAGCAATATCCACCTTGTATTTGGATCAGTAATAATATCCAGTATGTTCATCATGTACACCTCATTTTAATAAAAGGCCGGACTTCGTGTCTGATAGTATCGCTAGGCGGCCTCCATATGTTGCCTGTAAGTGTTCGGGAATGAATACTTCCTCCGTCGGACCTATTTTCATCACCTTTTTATTCAATAACATCGTCCAGTCGAAATATTCCTTCACAGTGGATAGATCATGGTGCACAACCAGAACGGTTTTGCCTTTTTCCTTCAATTCCATCAGCAATTGTATGATTGCTTTCTCTGTTGCGGCATCCACCCCTACGAACGGTTCATCCATAAAATAAATATCCGCTTCCTGTGCCAATGCACGGGCCAGGAATATCCGTTGCTGCTGTCCACCTGATAGCTGGCTGATCTGACGGTTAGCGTATTCAGCCATCCCCACCTTTTCCAGGCACTCCATCCCCTTCTGTCTTTCGGACTTACCTGGTCGCTTCAGCCATCCGAGATGACCATATCTGCCCATCATCACGACATCGAGTGCGTTGGTCGGAAAATCCCAATCCACTGACTCCCGTTGTGGTACATAGCCGATACTCTTCCTCATCGATTTATAAGTAGAACCCTTTATTGTGATTTGCCCCGATATTTTGGGGATCAATTCGAGTATCCCCTTTATCAATGTGGACTTCCCTGCTCCATTGGGACCAATGATACCGATTAAATTCCCTTCCGGCACCTCAAATGAGACATCTTCGACAACCGGCTTCTTATGATAAGCAATCGTTAAATTCTCGACCTTCAAAGCTGCTAGATTCATAGTTTCTCCCCCTTATTTCAAAGCACGGACGATTGTGTCGGTATTATGACGGACCATTCCGATATACGTTCCTTCTTCCGTCCCTTTTTGACCCATGGCATCCGAGAACAATTCACCGCCGATTTCCACCTTGTGCCCCTGCTTACCTGCTCCTTGTATGACAGCCTCGATGGCCTTCCTTGGTACACTTGACTCAATGAAAATCGCTTTAATTTTGTTCTCCACAAGATAATTCCGCATGTCCGTCACATCTTTTGATCCATATTCCGATAATGTATTGATCCCTTGGAGACCTCTTACGTCAAGTCCGTAAGACTGACCGTAGTACCCAAAAGCATCATGTGCCGTAACGAGCACCCGTTGATCTTTTGGTATTTTATTAATTTCGTCTTGAACATATTTATCAAGTTCCTCCAATTGCAGGACGTACTCTTCATAATTTTCACGAAACTCTGCTTCATGGTCCGGATCATTAGCAATCAATTCTTTCTTAACTGCCTCCGCCGCAACGATCCAAAGCTTTACATCGAACCATACGTGGGGATCATGTTCCGTTGCACTCACTTTGCGAAGTTGGTTCTCCTTGAAGTCCTCCGTTACGGCAATCGTCGGTTTATCCTTGCTCATCATTTCAAATATATCCGTCATTTTCCCTTCAAGGTGCACACCGTTATAAAAAATCATATCAGCCGAATCCAGTGTCTTAACATCACCCTGCGTCGCTTTATATAGATGGGGGTCGACTCCCGGACCCATTAAACTGGTGACCTCGACATGTTTACCGCCGATATTCTCAACCAAATCTCCAATCATTCCCGTTGTTGCAACGACATTCAACTTACCATTGCCTTTATCACTTTCGACCGTATCATTGCCGCACCCCGTTAAAATCAGCAATGCAGCAAGCACGCTCCCAATAGATTTCAGAAAACCCATCCATATTCCCTCCCTTTTTCATCTTTCTAAAATAGTTTGCCATGTGCAAAATTAAGTGTAAATTTTTTTACATTGTCGTAAAGGCTAAAAAGTTTCCCGAGCACAACTTATTTTATACTATACACAAATATACAAAAAAAGTGAAACTATTTTTTCAAACATTTCAAAAAAGGACAATGACTTTTACACACAGCAAAAAACTGTCAGGAAGCTCCACTAGGGAGCTTCCTGACAGTCAGTCATTCCGTACATGAAACTAACGCTGAAGTTATATTATATTGTGGGGTCTTAATGGTGAATATAAACTATGGGGGCTATTTCGGGACGGTGTGAAATTCACGAGTAAATGCGCGGATTTTACGAGTAAAGTGCCAAAATTCACGAGTAAATGTGTGAATTTTACGAGTAAAGTGCCAAAATTCACGAGTAAACGCGGATTTCACGCATTCCATGTGCATTGCCACTCATTTTTTCAAGGAAATTGCCAAGTAAGCAAATCCCAATTCGATTCCGCAAAGCACAAAAAGGGTGATTAAAGTTTGGAACATCATGATCTCCTCCTCCTCTAAGACTTAAAACAATCTTAAAGGATGAAACCCATACCAGAACAAGACCTTATTTGAGAAATCTTCAGCAGCCCCGCACTGTTCTCTTGCCCTGAAATGGGTTTCATACTGTACAATATAAAAAAAGAAAAAACGGTGATACCATGACAAATATTAAAGAAATAGCTCAATGTGCCGGTGTATCTGTCTCAACAGTGTCCCGTGTATTGAATGATCATCCATATGTAAGCCCCGATAAAAGAAAGAGCGTCTTAGAAGCCATCGATCGTTTGAATTATACGAGAAACATAAATGCCATTCATCTTTCAAAAGGTAAAACAAATCTTATCGGCATCATCATCCCCTTCAACAATCACCCATATTACGGGGCAATCGTTAACGGAATCACTAAACAGGCAAATGCAATTGGCTGTCATATCGTCATCTTTCAAACAAACTATGACAGAGAGAAAGAAATCGAGGCTTTTAATATGCTGCAAATGAAGCAGCTCGATGGCATTATCGTTTGTTCAAGGATTTCGGAAATGAAAATCCTTTTGGATTATCAAAAATACGGACCGATTATTTTATGTGAAGATACAGCCCAGGCTGAATTCTCATCCATCAGCATTGATCATTATGCAGCTTTCTCCTGTGCCCTTGAGTACGTGATTGCTAAAGGATATAAGAAAATCGGATACAGCCTCGGCCGTAAAAAGAGCAGAAATAGTTCCCATCGTACAAAGGCCTTTAACGATATCATGAGTAAACATCAACTGATAAACAATAAAGAATGGCTGTTTGAAGGCAGTTATCACATCAAAGACGGTGAACAATTGTTTCAGGAATGGAATTCGATGATAGATAAACCTGAAGCCATCATCATCACGAATGATGACACGGCGGCAGGCTTCATTCTTACCGCTAAGAAATCGGGTATAAGGGTCCCGGAAGATGTGGCCATTCTCGGTTTCAATAATGATAGCCTGAGTGAAATGCTCGACATCACGACCATTTCCTTACCGCTGGAATGGATTGGGAAAATGGCAGTGGACCTATTTGAGAATCCTGAAGTGGTCAAACATGTAAAACTGGACTACGCCCTTATAAAAAGGAGGACCGTTTAGTTATCACATTGCTTTATTTTGGTATATCGTCATTTAAAATCTTCCTTGCCCATCATTCATTAACTAGGAAAAAATAACCACACAAAATAATCATTGCGATATTCATGAGATTATTTTATAATTTTGATATAGTAAAGTTTACTCAATTACTAGCAATCTATTGCGATTGCATGAATTTCATGAGCACTATCGTCCGACGTCACTTACAAGCTGACGCAACGATTTTAGAAAATTGAATACTTCCTCATTTACCGATGAGTTAGAGGCTGCAGCTTATAAAAGTAAAACGGACGAGATTCTGGAAAATTCAAGACTCCGTTTGAAAGGATAAGTTGCCGAAGTTAGGGTATATTCCATGTATATTCTCGCTGGCGGTGTTACCGAACAGGAACACCACTGTCACGTTTTTTCAAAAAAGCGTGGGGAGCTATCTTCGGAAGGATAAACGGGTTTATTATAAACAGCCGTCGATCTTTTTCGACTGCTGTTTTTTTATTTTTCGTTCCCTTCCAATAAAAAGGAGTGTAACATCAATTGTCAAATTCACAATCACCATCAAGCCCTACTGAACTGAAAAGGAGCCTGAAAGCGCGTCATTTAATGATGATTTCATTAGGTGGAACGATTGGAACAGGTTTATTTTTAGCAAGTGGCGGGGCCATTCATTCAGCCGGTCCCGGCGGTGCTTTGGTGGCATACGCGGTCATCGGCATCATGGTTTATTACTTAATGACAAGTCTTGCAGAAATGGCAGCGTTCATGCCAGTGGCCGGTTCGTTCCGTGTCTATGCATCCAAATTCGTCGATCCGTCTTTCGGTTTTGCGATTGGTTGGAACTACTGGTATAACTGGGCAATCACCATTGCCGCTGAATTGGCTGCCGTTGTCTTAATTATGAAGTTCTGGTTCCCGGATAGCCCTTCATTTATCTGGAGTGCCATTGCGTTAATCACTATGTTTCTTATCAATTACATGTCAGTTAAAGGTTTCGGGGAAACAGAGTTCTGGTTTGCCATGATCAAAGTCGTGACAGTCATCATTTTCTTGATCACGGGTGTTCTGATCATTCTCGGAATCATGGGTGGGAAAGACCCAATTGGTTTTTCCAATTTCACAATGGGCGAAGGTCCCTTTAACGGAGGGTTCTTCACGATCCTGGGCGTATTCATGGCTGCCGGCTTTTCATTCCAAGGAACGGAATTGCTTGGAGTGACTGCTGGTGAAAGTGAGGATCCAGAAAAAAATATCCCAAAAGCGATCAGATCCGTTTTCTGGCGCATCATCTTATTCTATATCCTTGCCATTTTTGTAATTGGAATGATCATTCCGTTTACCGATTCACGTTTATTGAGTGAAGATGTTGCCGTAAGTCCATTCACGCTTGTATTTGAACGGGCCGGCCTTGCATTTGCTGCATCCATCATGAACGCGATCATTCTATCATCCGTACTCTCTGCCGGTAACTCTGGCATGTACGCTTCAACCCGTATGCTATGGGACTTGGCACGTGATGGGAAAGCACCGAAATTCCTAGGCAAGTTAGATAAAAGAGGAGTACCCGTGAATGCACTTATCGTGACTTCTTTAGTAGGCTGCGTTGCATTCTTAGCTTCATTTTTCGGTGATGGCGTCGTTTATATCTGGTTATTGAACGCTTCAGGCATGGCGGGATTCGTCACCTGGGTCGGGATTGCGATTGCCCATTATCGGTTCCGCAAAGCTTACGCAGCTCAAGGCCTTGATATGAATGATTTACCATTCCGGGCAAAAGGCTTCCCATTCGGGCCTATATTCGCACTTGTCCTTTGTATTATCATTATCATCGGACAAGGCTATCAAGCTTTCAGCAGCGATGGGATCGACTGGAATTCAATGTTTGTTTCCTACATTGGCTTAATTTTATTTTTCGTCCTATGGTTCGGCTATAAAATCAAGCATAAAACGAAAATCATTCCCCTAGAGGAATGTGACCTTAAATCAAAATAATACACAAAGGACCTGTTCTAAGGAGAACAGGTCCTTTTTTCATTTCAAATGATAAACACGGCATTCATATGGACGCAGAGGTTTGCTGGAGATTCCTACTTCCTCCTGATCATAATTGCCGATCAGCCTAGTGGCTGAATATGCTTGCAGTTCTTCAGGCAAAGTATAGGAGGCCTGCTCTTCTCTAAAGTTGCATAGAACCAAAAGCCTTTCTTCTTCAAACGATCTCGTGTAGGCAAATATTCGTTCATCATCCGGCCATAGCAGTTCAAAACGGCCATAAACGACTACTTCATGTTTCTTGCGTAATTGGATAAGCTTTTTATAAAAATGAAAAATGGAATTCTGATCATTATAGGCTTTTTCTGCATTAATCTCGGGGAAATTGGGATTAACCTTAATCCAAGGCGTCCCTTTCGTGAATCCTGCGTTCCGGGAGTCATTCCACTGAATCGGTGTCCTCGCATTATCCCTGCTGCGGGCGTGGATGGCTGACATCATCCGCTCTTTTGACCAGCCATGTGAATTGACGAGTTCGTCATATGAATTCAATGTTTCGATATCCCGGTAATCATCGATGCTTTCAAATGCAACATTGGTCATGCCCAGCTCTTCTCCTTGATATATATAGGGTGTCCCTTGAAGCATATGAAGGCAAGCTGCAAGCATCTTTGCGCTTTCAATACGATACTTTCCATCATTACCAAACCTTGAGACAATCCGGGGCTGATCATGGTTGTTCCAGTATAAACTGTTCCAGCCATCCCCCTCCAAACCAGTCTGCCACTTGGAAAGAATTCGCTTTAAATCGGTAAGCTTCCACTTATCATTACTCCATTTCCCTGCTGGTCCGCTCCCCAAATCCATATGTTCGAATTGAAAGACCATATGTAGCTCACCACGATCTTTACCTGTGAACAATTGCGCCTCCTCCGGTGTGACGCCTGGCATCTCCCCAACCGTAATCACGTCATGTCCAGAAAGTGTCCGTTGATTGATTTCCTGCAAAAACTCATGTATGCGCGGGCCATTCAGGAAAAAGGGGCTTCCATCGCCATGCTGTTTCTCATGATGAACGGCTCCATCTGAATAGCTTTGATCTTTCGAAAGGAAGTTGATGACATCCATCCGGAAGCCATCGACACCCTTATCCAGCCACCAAGTCATGATGCTGTAGATCTCTTCACGGAGCTTAGGGTTCTCCCAGTTTAAATCCGGTTGTTTCCTGCTGAATAAATGTAAATAATATTCATCGGTTCCCTCATCATATTCCCATGCTGAACCTTTAAAAATGGACTCCCAATTATTCGGTTCTTTTCCATTCCTGCCAGGTTTCCAAATATAATAATCACGTTTCGGATTATCTTTTGAAGATCGTGATTCCTTGAACCACGGATGTTCATCTGAAGAATGGTTGACCACCAGGTCCATCATGACCTTCATTCCACGTTCATGAACCGCCTTCAACAACCTATCGAAATCGGCCATGGTCCCGAATTCAGTCATGATTGATTTATAATCACTGATATCGTACCCATTGTCATCATTGGGAGATTGATAAACAGGGGATAACCATATCACGTTCACACCCAGCTCTTGTAAATAATCGAGTTTCATCAAGATCCCGTTTATATCCCCTATCCCATCTCCATCACTATCCATAAAACTCCTTGGATACACTTGATACACAACTGCCTCTTTCCACCATGCTTTGTCCATGCCTTTCCCCCTCTTTAGCCGCATTGATATAATCATTACACCAATACCCCTATTATAAAGGGGGAAACTTCAGAATATTCTACTTTTATTCAGCTATTCCCGTTTGAATCATTTCAATATCAAGATCCACCTCGATTGGAATATAGGGATATGCCTTCTCCCAATGCCTCTGATCGAAATTTCTTGTTTTACTTTTAGCGTGATCACCGATTGCAATCGGATCGATATGGTTCTCCTGAAACATAGTCACCATCTCATTTAATTTTTTCCCAATGACACGCTCGGCCCTGGCCTCTATTTTATTCAGGTCGACCGCTTTACCCAAGTCATAGCCTTGGACCTCCAGCAGACTCGCTTTTAATTTCACTTCAATCCTGACCTTGGGATCTTGGTTTGCATCCGAAATATGATAATGGACACGTGACTCCACGTTATTAATATCTGTAAAGTCATTTTCCTTCCATTTAATTTCATAACTCCCCATCTTAAAGTTTTCAGTAAGGACTTTAAATAAAAATCCGTCCTCATAAGGAATATATTTACCAATATAACGATCCTTTTTAAACAAGGCGATCCCTTTTACCCGTATATGATCCCCTGCCGTTTCCAATAAGGGCAAGACCGGGTCGATTCCTTTACCATGACACGCATATAAATACCTATGCAAATCTACATCAGGCAAATTAGTCCTAATATTCTGTTCGATCAGCTCTTTCACTTGAACCCCTGGAGTTTTGATCAACTTCGGCTCCATTTTAACTACATCCTCCGCTTTGCCATGAACGACCGCTAAATACAAATTCCTTCCCACCATCGGGTCACGCCTATATGTATCGACATAATCATTCAACCCCATACCTGCCAATTCTGAACCATAGAGAATGACTGTCAGTCTCCCGCCGGCAATCGGGAATGGTGTTTTTGCATTTTCCTTCTGGCGGGCTGCCTTTATATCATGGGAGATCGCTTCATATACTTCTTTACCTAGATCTGCTTCCTCCCCAGGCTTAGGAACGCTGACAACTACCGTACCTTTGATTTTTTTGTCTTCGGCATCATAACCTACGACTTCAGCAATTAAAATATCTTCTAATATTTGCTTTTCCACGCCGCAAGCCGTCATCAAGAAACCTGCCAATGTTATCAGGAGAAGTCGGATTTTCATGATTTATGCCCCCTGACTTTATAGACGATCGACTGCCATATGAATAAGAGAGGAAGATACAAATAAATGATATAAAAACCTATTTGCGAACTGATCGTGTTAAACTTATCGATTCTATAGCGATTATCCACAAAAATGCAGGATATTAAGATGATAAGCAGAATGAAAACTACCATCCTTTTCTGTCTAAATCCAAATACTCTTTTCGCTGTTCTGCTTGCTGCCCAAACTCCTATGCAAACATTCGGCAGCACCATGAACAGCCAAACGGAAATCCCTATGTATTCAAACCTTTCAATGAATGGAAGATCCACAATTTTCCATAACGTCAAAGTTGCCCAAATTACATCTTTTAGCTGATCTTGATGATAGTAGGCTAATGAAACAATTATGGATACTAAATATGTCGCCGTAGTAAACAACGCCCCTAAGTGGGCCCACTTTTGGGATTTTTCACGGTTTTTAATGAAAGGGTAATAAATGAGGAGTAATTCAAAACCAAGGTAATTCAGGGTCATTCTCTTACAGGCCTTCATGATTTCCAAAAAGGAATGATCAAGAAAAGGACCTAAATTTTCGAAGTGGGCGTACTTCAATGGGAAATAATTCAATAGGAATAATGGAGATCCGATAATAAGCCCGATTATGCAAAAACCGGTAATGACCCTGAAACCTCCCTCCACAAAACTATACACGAGAATAAGAATGATGGTTATTAGCATCAGGACATTGACACCAGGGAACATCCAAACCTGAATGACTTCTAAATAAGTCCTGATAAGAATGATGGAGATCATTATAAAGTAGAGGATGAATAAAATATTGAAAGCATTTCCGACCCATTTACCAAACAAATCTTTGTGGATGGCGACCAAGTCAAGTGTTTGGGGCCCCCTGCCTAAAAGCTTGAAACACATCCAAAGCAGAACATTTATGATCAACCCTGATATGAGGACCGCTATCCATGCGTCTTGGCCAGCCTCTTTCACTATGATCCGTTCAAACCCCAATATCCCTACTCCAATCTGCATGCCGGGCATGAGGAAAAAAACAAAAAATGGAGATATTTGTTTAGTTTCATTTGGTTTGACTTCCATACCTTCTCACCGCTTTCTATGCCTTATTCATCAATATCGCTAGGGGGGTTTGGAGTTTCCTCCTCCTTCCTTATCCTTAGCGGATTTTCCGTCCGCAGAAATTGCGGGCGTTTTTTCTGCTTTGAAAAAGGGAGGCGAATCAGACTATCTTTAAAGTCATGAATTCTTAACGGGTAAAGCGGGTCTAAATAGGGACTGCCAAGCGAAGTCAATTTCAATAAATGACTTAATATGAATGCACTGCATAAAGCTATTCCAAACAAACCGTATAACTGGGCTGCAATTAGAAAAGGGAAGCGGATAAGGCGGATGGTATTACTGATTTGGTAAATCGGCACTGTAAATGAAGCCAAGGCAGCCAAAGCGACAAGCATCAACAAGACATTACTGACAAATCCCGCTTGCACAGCGGCTGTACCGATGACTATACCGCCAACAATGCCGATGGTGGAGCCAACCTTAGCTGGCAGCCTGACCGCTGCTTCCCTCAGCAATTCGATTGTCCCTTCCAGCACAATCGCTTCCAATATCGGCGGAAAAGGAATCACACCCCTGGATGATATTAAGATGGGCAGCAAATCTGTTGGAATCACTTGATAATGATACGTTAAAACGGCAACATACAGAGGTGATGATAAAACGGAAAACAGCACTGCGAAAAGCCGAATCAAACGGAATGAGGTGCCAAGATTCCAAATTTGAAAATAATCTTCAAATGAGGAAAAGAACGAAATGATGGTATTGGGACCAACTAATGCATGAGGAGATCCATCCAGCATGATCCCTATTTTCCCTTCCGATAATACACTGGCCAGATGATCAGGCCGCTCCGTATCAATCAGTTGCGGAAACATCGAATTCCGATTATCCGTGATCATCTGGCTTACAAACGAAATATCGACGATCGTATCATATTCTATATCTTCAATTCTCTGCATGACTGTCTTAATGATCTGTTGATTTACTATCCCATCTATGTATAGTACCGCTAACCTTGTTTGCGAGATGCTCCCGACCCGAAATTCCTTGGACTGCAATTTTGGAGTGGGCAGCCTGTTACGGATCAGATTCAAATTCGAATCAAGCGATTCAACAAAGGCCTCCTTGGACCCAACGACCGTATACTCCGACTCAGGTGTGGAAATTTGCCTTTTCACACTATGAACACATGGAATCAATAAACACATTTCATCATCTTTCTTGTATTGAATCATGACCGATCCGGCCAATACCAACCTTTGAATATCTTTTATATCAGCAGTCAATTGCATATCTTCCATTGGAATATCGCTTTTTAATTGCTTAAGATCCTGCTTTGGATGATTCAATATGGCAGCAAGTACTTGTTCATGGAGCTGTTGTGCACTTACCAGTGAATTGAAGTAGGAGATGATATAGCCATCATCATCCGGGAATTGGAAGGTAAGAAAATCATTAGATGCTTTAAACTTTTTAAGGAGTTCCTGAAAATCCTTGGAAGTAACCTGAAAGGATGCTGCATCCATTTCCCTCCTGTCCTTAAAAAACCTCACCATTCCACCCCCATTGCCTTTCCAAAATTTTTTAGTTCACTCGATTATTGTAACCACCCTATTTAAAGTTAGTCATGATTCACCTAAATCCTTAAAATAGGAAAAGACCTATCCGGAATTCACCGGATAAGTCCTTTCGTCTTAATTCATTACCGTTACCAATTACCTTGGGCTTGGAAAAATCCGTGTTACAAGTTCACGGAACTCTTCAGCGAATCCTGCAACGGGTTTTCCATTCTGAATATCATTCGCATACCCTTTCATTCTTTGAACAAAGTCCGGGTTTGTCGACACATAAACTTGGTCTACCGATGGATCGGCTCCCCTTACTGCATCAGCAATCCTTTCTTTAAGGTCATTGGAGATATCCTTATCTCCGCCGTCTTTCAATACTGCCGCTACATAGGCATTATTTTCAGTAACGATGACACTTGCGTTACTTACTTCCTTCAAGCCTTCGACTCGATTTGAGATATCCTTGGAGACCCTCATATCATTTATTCCATTACCGTTATCATTATTGTTATTAATATCATTATTGTTATTAATATCATTATTGTTATTAATATCATTAACATTTTGCCTTGTGTCACTTACTCTCATCGGATTATCTAAATTATCTTGATGGGTACGATTCAGGCCAAGATTTTCACTGGCACCTTCTTTATCATTAGGAGAACAACCTGTAATCACTAATGCCATCATCGCACTTGATACTATCGCTTTATAATTCATTTTCTTCACTCCTCTAATATCGTTTAACATTACTATTTACGAGGAGTGAAGAGATTATTCAGAAGAAGTGACCTTCAAGCCGATAATCCCCACCAAAATTAAACCGACGAATACCAAACGCATCGCATCCTTAGGCTCGTTAAATACGATGATGCCAACCAGAACAGCCCCCAGAGCCCCTATTCCAGTCCAAATTGCATACGCTGTTCCCATAGGCAGGGTTTTTATCGCCGATGATAAAAAATAAAAACTAATGACCATACCGGCAATCGTTATGATAGAAGGCAATAATTTCGTAAAACCCTCAGTATACTTTAAACTTGTCGCCCATACCACTTCAAATAATCCGGCAATCACCAATTGAATCCAAGCCATCTTTTTCCCTCCAATTACAGAAAAAGCCCGAAAGGTCATAAATCATAACCTCCCGGGCTTTTTTCCCTCCGTGTACGCAGATTCCTGCGCGTTTCTCTTGGACCATTCCGGTAAAATCCAACCGAGGAACCCTAGAAACTTATTATTTCCATACTATATCATGTACATTTTAAATCGGTCAAACACTTATGCATCGCTTCTGTTTCTAAGCTTCCACTTGTCACCTTTTATTGAAAACCAAATATTTTTAAAGGGTTCAGGTATTTCTTTAGCCGCATCAACCGTATATTGTACGGCCTCTTTTTTATATTGAACATCTTCAGTGATTTCTTGCTGTGTCATGGCGAGTTGGTCCGTCTCCGATTTAATCTGGTCCGTTTTGGCCTGGATGCGTGTAACGGTTTCAGTCACATTTTCAATTGTCGGTTTGGAATCCTTAAATGTTTTAAAAGCAAAAAACGCTAAATAGATAATCGATCCGATAAAGAGGGCAAGACTAATATATACAATGATCACCTAGATTCCTCCTTTTATTTCACCTTTACTATACCCGTAATAATTGGGCAGAAAACGAATCCCCATGTATTTTCTTTTATGCCTGGTCATATTATTGATAGAAAAAGGAGGAATGAAAATGAATCAAATGCCTCTGCTTAAAGCCTGTTTTAAAGCTGGAATACACTTCATTAGACATATGACCATACAGCAGGCTGCAACTATTGCAGGAATCATTTTTTTAATCATTCATCCAGAAGTTTTCAGCCCCCTTTGGCTTACATTGGCAACCTCCGTCTTGATTCTGCTCCTGCTTTGAAGATTATTAGTGACCTCCCGCACACTGGTTCACTAACACCCCCATCCAAATCAGGAAAACACCGAGGATATGCAACAACATTCTTCTCTTGATCTTAGAAGAATGTTCATGCACGGATCAAACTGCCATGGAGACTCGAACATTAATAGGACCCCTTCTATGCTTACTATCATATGAAGTACTACGGTGGAAATCACTATTTCCATTAACACCTTATATCCACTCTTCTGAAATTATCGCATTGAATTAAAAATGTGCACACTTGGATTTCAAACTCTTCATAATGATGAACTATTAAAGTTTAATCAATCGATTGATTAAAAAGGAATTTGACTTGAACCCCCTTGTGACAGCAGAACTTCCCTCCCCTTCATATATTGATTACACTACATTTACCATTTTATCAAACGGAAAACTATTAGAAAATTACAAAATTTGTGTATAATTAGGCTATATTCATTAACTCTTAAGGAGGAATCATAATCATGGATACTCTCATTCAACAGTTCAGGAATTTGCCCACCACGGCGATTTCTGATGCAATGGAAGGGTTGAGCAATCTGGCATCAGCGATTAAACCCTTAAAGGAAGAATTTCATATGGCCGGACGAGCTTTGACTGTACAGATGCCCGTTGGTGATAATTCAGCCGTGTTAAAAGCAATCGGACAAGCAAGGCCTGGGGATATAATAGTCGTTGACAGCAAAGGTGATACATACCGGGCTATAGCAGGAGACTTCGTTGTCGGCATGATGCAGACCATGGAAATTGGCGGCCTCGTAGTAGATGGAGTCATTCGCGATCTTGAAGCCATTAAAGAGATGAATTTCCCTGTCTTCAGCAAAGGGACAACGGTTGCCTCAAGCGGCAAGGCAGGTGTAGGAGAAACCAATATCCCCATTTCCTGTGGGGGCGTCACAGTTTTTCCAGGGGACATTATCATAGGGGACATAGATGGAGTCGTGGTCGTGCCACAAGCCATGGGTGAAGAAATCCTTACCAAAGCAAAGGATAAAATCATGAAAGATGAACAGCGTGCTGAAAAATATGCAGGGAAGCCTGATGAAATAAGAAAGTATATTGCCATGATGACCAATAAAGCATGATCTAACGCATAAAAAAACAGGCAGGAAGCGATGGCTTCCTGCCTGTTCTTTTCATTAGCCTTATTTATCGGTCTTGTCTTCCTTTGAACCTTCTTCATCATATGTGTAATCATAATCAGTAGGGTCTATCGGTTTAAAACCATTTGGAGTATAGAAACGGAGTAAGTCACCGTTCACTACTTGGTCGGATAAATTGAGCATCGTTTCAGCTCTCTTTTTATAATTGAGGATGTCATCATTTTCCTCGACCAATTCCCCTGTTTTAGTATCGTAGTATTTACCTTTAATGGAAGTGACATCTGGTGTGACAAAATCACCATTCCTGAAAGGTACTACTTCATTATGATCTTTTGACAATAAATCGGAACCGAATTGTACATAATCTTTAGATTCGATTCCTAACAGATGCAATAAAGTCGGGAGAAGGTCGATCTGTCCTCCGTATTGGTGCATTTCCCCGCCTTCAACTCCTGGAACATGGATCAATAATGGTACACGTTGCAATTGGGCATTCTCAAATGCTCCAACATCCTTGCCAAGCACTTTTGACATGGCTTCTTTATGGTTTTCGGAAATACCATAGTGATCACCATACATAACGATTACCGAGTTATCATATAGACCAGATTCCTTCAGATAATCGAAAAACTCTTTAAGCGCCTCATCGGCATAGCGTGCAGTCTGGAAGTAATTATCAACCGAAGCATCGCCTGTAGTTTGTTTACCGATTGTTGCTTTTTCCTGGTCCATCGCATATGGGAAATGATGAGATACTGTTATGAATTTTGTATAGAAAGGCTGTTTAAGCGTTTCTAACATAGGAATCGATTCTTTAAAGAAAGGCTTATCCATTAATCCATAACTTAGTACTTCCTCTTTATTTTCCATATTATAATGGTTTGCATCGAAGAACTGATTAAAACCAAGAGACTTATACATATTGTCCCGGTTCCAGAAAGATTTGTAATTACCATGGAACACAGCAGATGTGTATCCTTGTTGTCCTAAAATCGCTGGTGCTGCTTGATACGTATTTTGGGATCTGTTTGTGAATGCTGCCCCCTGTGGTAAACCGAACAGGGAATTTTCAAGCATGAATTCTGCATCAGCCGTTTTACCTTGGCCTACTTGATGGAAGAAATTATCAAAGTGCATGAAATCTGATTTATCATGTGCAAGTGAGTTTAGAAATGGCGTTACTTCTTCCCCATTCAATTTATAATCGATCAAGAAATTCTGCATGGATTCCAAATGCAGGTAGATGACATTCTTACCTTTGGCTGCACCAAAATATTCAGGGTTCGGTTCAGCGCTTGTTGCCTTCGTATAGTTGACGACTTCAGCGATATCGGTGCTGTTTGCAGTCGCACGCTGAGCGTATGTTTTAGTATTCTGAACGGCATCATAAACCGTATAGTTGAACATGCCCAAATATTTGACGATATAGTTCCGGTCGAATGTTCTTGATAATAATTGCGGGCGATCCTTTTCAGCAAGTCCCAAATTGATTGCGAAAATTGCAAGTCCCGCTAGGTAAACCATTCCAACTGTACGGCGTTTGACTTTGAAGTCTTCCACTTTAAAGTCTTTGAATCTGTACAACACGATCAAAAGGACCGTATCAAGGAAATAAAATACATCATGGGGTTTAAATAATTCTAAAATACTCGGTCCCAAATCCCCGGCATTATTTTGCACTTGTGTCAAGGTTGGTAATGTAATGAAATCGGTAAATGAACGGTAGTATACTATATTGCAGAATAGCCATAAGGACATCAATAAGTTCAACCGAATAATCCATTTAAACGATTTTTTACCTTTCGCCAGTAATGCCAAGCCAAAGAATAAAATGGCTGAACTAATTGGGTTTATGAACAGTAAGAACTGTTGCAGGCCATTCTCAATACCTAAGTTAAATTCAACTCGATATCCAATATAAGTTTTTATCCAAAACAAGACTACTGCAATAAAGAAAAAGCCTAGTATGTTATCTGCAAATAAATGCCGGCTTTTTTTTAGAAAATTATTCATGCTTTCACCTCTATTAATCTAGTGGTTTATTTATATAAATTTTTACAAACTTACAAAAGACGGAAAATCGGAAACCCTATAATAGCATTCTTTCACTTGGATAGTCAAGATTGTGAAAACCACCTTTTGTCACATCCATAACTCTTATATCCAGAACACTTCTTTAGCTTATGAACAAGCCTTTGAAAAAATAACAGAGTTTCGCCCGTCTTGAATGTTCAGCGCACCTATAACAAATATATAGGAACTCCATGTCTTAATCCAATAAATATCACCGTAACTTTTTGGGGTGACTGCGGGTGACAGTCACTAATTAGTTTCACGTCCTTCAGGCTTTTACCATTATAAACGAAGCTTTATAAAAAAACCAGTACATTACAAAATATGTAAAGATATAAATCTTCAATTATTTAAAGCTATAGATATATCCAGGATTTCTTTCCCGATAATTCGACAGTTAAAAATGGATAGCCGGTTACATGGATGCATCTCTCCTCCTCACTTTTGATACCCCATCCAAAATCCGTGCCTGCAAAAGTTTGACCCGTTTATCATTGCGTCCTGCCACCCTAAAATCCCATAAACTAACAAATGGATTTCGCGTAATATCGACATCATTCCCCTCCGGCATATTTAATTAGCTTTTTTCAAATAATTTTCCTGTAAGTGATGATTATATTGTGTTTATATTTTTACTTTCCAGGATTATTTTTATCATCCATAAAAGATTCAATTTACCAAAGTTCACTTAAATTACAATTTTAAAACCCCTCCTTGAACCGGAAAGGAGCAAATGACATTATAATAGGAAGAAACTGAATTTTTCCATATTGGCTGAAGGGTTATTTTCTTACGATAGCAGCCCATATGACCATAGCAGCGGTAACAGGTTTGAATATAGGTCTTGTCTTTTCCATTCGCCTTAATGGGGGTTGTGGCGCCTTATAAGCTTACCTGTGTTTTGCAAGTCATCTTTTCGTCCCCTTTGTTAGTATATTTGTTTCATCCAGCTTTATTATAAAAAATAAAAATCCTGCCCTCGATCGAGGACAGGATTCCTTATTTATATTACTTAATGCCTTCTGAAATTTCTTTAACCATAGCGTCAACAGATTCTAAACCGCCGCCTGATAAGTACCAGTAGTTAGGGTCTAGATAAATGATGTTACCTTCTTTAAATGCTTTTGTATTTTTCACAATGTCATTTTCAACAGTTTCTTTCGCTCTAGCTCCATCACCGGCAACCGCATCTCTATCTACAACGAATAGGTAATCAGGATTCTTTTCAGCGATGTATTCGAAAGAAATAATTTGACCATGTGTCGATACTTCCAATTTATCATCTACTGCAGGTACTCCGAATACATCATGGATGATTCCAAATCTTGAATCAGGTCCGTAAGCACTTACTTTTCCACCGCTTGAAAGAACGATTAAACCAGTTTTGTCAGTTGGGGCTTTTTCTTTTAAAGCATTAATGTTTTCTTCAACACTTGCCAATTCTTTAGCTGCTTCGTCTTTTTTATCGAAGATTTTACCTAAAAGTGTTACGTTTTCTTCAAAGGATTCCATATACTTTGTTGTATCTACACCCACAAAAACAGTAGGGGCAATTTTGCTTAATTCTTCATATGCTTCAGATTGACGGCCAGAAATAAGGATTAAATCAGGAGCAATTTCGTTGATTTTTTCGAAGTCAGGCTCTTTTAATCCGCCGGCATTTTCAGTTGTACCTTTATATTTAGAAAGGTATTTTGGAAGGCCATCATGAGGAACAGCTGCCACTTCAACACCCAATTTATCAAGAGTATCAAGTGCACCCATATCGAATACAACGACTTTTTCAGGGTTTGTTTTTACTTTCGTTTCTCCTAGTTGGTGCTTAACTGTAATTTCTTCGCTTTTAGCATTTTCTTTTTTCGCGCTTGATTCTTCTTTTTCCTTATCTGATCCACAAGCTGCAGCCACTACAGCCAGCATTGCAACCAAAAGCAGTAAAGATAATTTCTTAATCATTATGGTCACCTCGAAAAGTATTTTTTTATTTAAAATTACATATTGAATCCTCACCTTCACAGAGTTCACCTTCATCACTTTCCCTGCCATATGAACAGGAGGCGGCTAAAGTCTTGGGCGCCCGCCAACTCTTAACAGCCTAATGAGCGTTTGAGATATTCTGGGACGGCTACGAATACTGAAGTAATTTAAAACCAAATGGAATTGTCTTAAGTGAAGTACACACAGATCTTATTGTCATTGATATTTTGGATTTCAATATCCATATCATAGATTTCCTTTAATACATTGGAATTGATGACTTGCTCGGTAGGTCCATTATGAACAACCTTGCCATCCTTCAATGCGACAATATAGTCGGAATAACAGGATGCAAAATTAATGTCATGAATGACGATGATGACCGTTTTCCCTAATTCATCGGCCAACCTCCTCAATACCTTCATGATTTGGACGGAATGCTTCATATCAAGATTGTTCAGGGGTTCATCAAGTAGTACATACTCCGTGTTCTGAGCAATAACCATGGCAATGAAGGCCCTCTGTTGCTGCCCGCCGCTAAGCTGGTCAAGAAACTTATCCTGCATGTCGGCAAGTTCCATATATTCAATCGCTTCATCGACGTATTTCCAATCCTCTTTGGTCAGCTTTCCTTGTGAATAAGGAAAACGGCCAAAGGCGACGAGTTCACGAATCGTTAAACGGATATTGATGTGGTTAGCCTGCTTTAAGATGGCAATCTTTTTCGCAAGTTCATTGCTATTGAATTTCCCCATATCCTTACCATCGATCAGGACTTCTCCCGAATCCCGGGTAATGAGACGGCTGATCATCGAAAGGACGGTACTTTTCCCCGCTCCATTGGGACCGATGAAGGATGTGATTTTCCCTTTCATTATTTCAATGGAAACATCCTCGACAACCGTTTTACTATTATATTTTTTGAATAAATTTTTCACTTCTACCATGATTTATTCTCCTTTAATAGAAGATAGATGAAATAGACACCGCCAACAAAGTTGATAATGACACTTAATGTGGTGGAGAACGTAAAGATCCTCTCCACAATGAATTGGCCGCCGACCAGGGCAATCACACTGATCAGCATGGCACCCGGGATGATATGTTTATGCTGATAGGACTTAATGAATTGATATGCCACATTTGCAACAAGTAATCCGAGGAACGTGATCGGACCGATCAGGGCAGTCGAAATGGAGATTAAAACCGTAACGACGATTAAAACCCGCTTCGTGACAAAATCATAATCCACACCCAAGTTTATGGCTTGGTCCCTCCCCAGTGACATGACATCTAAATATTTCAAAAATCTCATGAAATATATCATTGCCGCTATCATGAGGATAATAGCTAGCGTCAACAGGTCCGTGTTGACATTATTGAAGCTGGCGAACATTTTATTTTGAATGATTTGAAACTCATTCGGGTCAATCAATACCTGCATGAATGAAGACATACTGCCGAATAAGGTTCCGAAGATGATGCCGATCAGCAATAGGAAGTAAATATTGCGGTTTTTCTTGAACATGAACTTGAACAGCAGGCTGGAAAAAATAAGCATGGCCGCAAGTGTAATCAGGAAATTAAGATTTTTATTCATGATCATGATATGCGTTGAACCGAAGAGGAAAATCACTCCCGTTTGGATCAGCATATACATGGAGTCCAAACCTAATATGCTTGGTGTCAGAATTTTATTATTCGTGACCGTCTGGAAAATCACTGTTGAAAAAGCTATAGCACAACCAACCACGATGATGGCGATGATTTTGATAACCCTTCTTGGCAGTGCATAATCCCAATTCGGGCCAAGGTCCCAAAAGATATAACCTGCCGTTAAAGCTGCTGCAAGAATAGCTAATATAATGATTCTAATTTTATTATTCATATGCCTTTCTCCTCAGTATCAGATAGATAAATACGGCGCTTCCTATCACACCAACCACGAGTCCGATCGGGATTTCAAATGGATATATGAGGATCCTGCCCAGAATATCGCAGATCAATAGGAATACTGCCCCTAGCAATGCTGTATGAGAAAGACTCTTTTTCAAATTGTCACCAAGGTAAAGGGATACAATATTTGGTACGATCAAGCCTATGAAAGGAATCGTTCCCACCGTTAACAGGACGACAGTTGAGGATAAAGCAACGATGATTAACCCAAAATTGACGATAAGCTTATAATTGAGTCCTAGATTGATAGCAAACTCCTCACCCATCCCTGCCACAGTGAATTTATTGGCAAAGAAGTATGCGAGAATGACTAGAGGGATACTTACATATATAAGTTCGTACCTTCCCGACATGATCATCGAGAAATCCCCATTCATCCAAGTGTTGAGGCTTTGAATTAAATCATATTTATAGGCAAAGAAAGTCGAGATGGATCCGACGATATTGCCAAACATCAAACCGACCAATGGAATGAAAATCGTATCCTTATATTTCACTTGATCAAGAATTTTCATGAACAAGAATGTACCAGCCAAAGCGAATATGAAAGCGAATGCCATTTTCTCAATAAGTGCTGCCGATGGAAAAATGATAATGGCAAGAAGAAGTCCAAGCCTTGCAGAATCCATGGTTCCGGCAGTCGTCGGGGATACAAATTTATTGCGGCTCAATTGCTGCATGATCAGACCGCTTATACTCATCACAATACCTGCAATGACTATGGTCACCATTCTGGGGAAACGGCTTTGCAGCATGATTTGCACTTTATCATCACTTAGATCCAATAAATCCAGAGGGGTAATATCTTTTACGCCAATGAATAATGACGTAAATGATAAAACAATTAACGCCATGACTAAATATCTTATCTTCATCTACATTTCCTACTCTTCCTATCTCAGTTAATACAGCGATAATATTTTTAATTAAAGATACTTGAATAAAGACTATCGCAAAGTCATCTATTGAAATAGAAATTATGAAGTCGCAATAGTTACAAGGTTTTCCCATTCGTGATAATGAGATTCATTATCATTAACTCTTATTCTATCATTTCTCAGACATGTGTCAATATATACAAGGGAATTACTTTGATATTCTCCGAATAGTCATATTGTCATGAATTTGGGTGAACAATCATGCATTTCGTTACAGGAAGTGATAAAATCAAAATAACAAATATTTACTCTTCCAATGAAAGAAGCGATATGATGAAAAACTTGCTATCCAAAGTGTTCTTAAAAAAGGCGAAAATCCAGATTGAATTTTGCCAAAATAATCTTGACCGCTTCCTTAATGAACAAACAGTTGCTGATTATGGTAAGTTCTTAGCGAATCCAAGGATTCAATATAAGGAATATGAATGTTTGAGTGAGTGTAAACTTTGTAAGAAAACCCCCTATGCGAAAGTGAACGGCCAGATAATGAGTGGCGAAGATTCACAGGACCTTTTAAATAAGTTACATGATGTATTGAAATGATACGGGCCAATCAAATTGCTTGATCCGTATCATTTTGACTTTCCACCTGTAATTATACAGAATACAGGTGGTGAACATCTATTAAAAGGAATTGGGAATTATGCTATGGAATTATTAATCTAGTCGTTACTTCCTGTTTTTCACTATTTCCTACGTTTTCACTGTATAAATAGCTTAATATATGATAATTTATGGAAAAAGATAGACAGGAGGACGTCCATGAAAAAAATCATTCCTACCATCGTATCAGCCGTAACACTAAGTCTTGTCACTGGATTGCCTAACCCCATAGCCGAAGCAGAAGAATTCACCCCTTATTATGGAAATGGTCCAAGCTACATTCAACCAGATAACCTCTCCCACCTTTTCCCTGACCCTAATGTATCTTTCAACACCCCTGCCTTTAAGCAAAACAAGATCGCCTTTACGAGCCAGGAAGAAATGTTGGATCATATCAAGTCCCTCTCCCATAAATACAAGAACATCCAGTTCAAGACGATTGGCAAATCCACAGAAGGACGCGACATCCCTATGCTTCTTTTCAGCAAGGATTCAAAAAGACCGAATAAGAGTTCACATAAACCATTGATTTGGATTCAAGGTCAGATCCATGGCAATGAACCCGCTTCAGGTGAATCAACATTAGTCCTTGCACAATGGCTGGCTGAAGGCAAGCTTGGTGATGTCCTCGATAAAGTGAATGTTGCCATCGTTCCACGCGTCAATCCTGATGGCTCTTATTATTTCAAACGATATACCGCAAATGACATGGATGCGAATAGGGATTACTTAAAAGTGGAGTATCCTGAAGTACAGACGATTCATCAGTCAATCGATGATTATGAACCGGAAGTCATTCTGGATGTACATGAATATACAGTGAATCCCGCCCCACTGAAAAAAGTGGGAGCAAATGGATCGATCGCTTCCTATGATTTACTCATCTCCTCAGCCAAGAATTTAAATATTCCCAAACAGCTTAGAAAAGCTTCCGATGAACTGCTTTTACCGAATGTTTTTAAAGCATTGGAAAAAGAAAAGCTTTCCTACCACGATTACTATACACTGGCTACTTCTGATGATGGAGTCCTTACTGCCACAGAAGGAAGTACAGAAGCCCGGATTGGCCGAAACGCCCTCGGTTTGAAAAATACAATGACCTATTTAATTGAAACGAGGGGAATCAATATCGGCCGTACGGATTTTAAACGACGTGTTTTTGCACAAGCTACAGCCCAGGCAGCCTTCATCAAAACGGCAGCTGAACAGGCCACTAAAGTTAAAAAGGCCGTTAAACAGGCAGAAACTGAAGTCGTGCAAAAAGGGCGAAAAGCAAATGATAACGATAAAATTGTCATCACCAGTGAAAATAAAATGGTTAAGGATCAAAAATTGACAGTAGTCGATTTAGCGAAAGCTAAAATGGCCGATGCCTCCATCGATTGGCTGGATTCTACCGATGCCTACCCTACCCTTGTTAGAGATCGTCCGACAGCCTATATCCTTCCACCGGAATATGAAAATATCGCCAAGAAACTTCAGTTATTGGGAGTAGAAGTTAAAAAATTAAAAAAACCTATGAAAATAGCTGTTGAAAGCTATAGGGTCAAGGATTTAAAAGTTTCCGCTGAACTGGAAAGCGGACATTCCACAAGGGAAGTCACGACAACCGTTACTTCAACAACTCGGGATTTCCCAAAAGGAAGCTATGTTTTCGACATGGCCCAGCCTGATGCCAACTTCATCCCCCTTGCCCTCGAACCTGAAGGCATTGACAGCTATGTGACATTCAATTTCATCCCGGCTGATAAAGGAAAAGAACTGCCGATTTACCGCTATATGCAGCCTTCTTCCTTACCAGTTAAATGATGCATAGTATCTAAATGACGCTTCGGCAGCTTTCATTGCCAAAGCGTTTTTAGTTTCCACCTCCTTTATTCATGCGGGACGAGGCGCCTGACATGATTTCTTGAATGCGACGACAAGTTTTGAATATACATATAAACGGAAAATGTGTTTTTAGAGGAGGAAAGTCATTGAACCAACATGTACAATTGGAAATAAATCGCCTTGTTCATCGCTTGAAACAAGACCAATCCGCTGATGGTTCGTGGAATTATCCCTTTGACACCGGGATAACGGCAGATGCCTATATGATCATATTATTAAAAATTTTAGATATGGAAGATGCTCCTCTTATGGAGGCTTTAGTAAAAAGAATCGAAAGCAAGCAAACGGAAAACGGTTCATGGAAACTTTTCCAAGACGAGAAGGACGGCAATGTTACGGTTACAATCGAGGCTTATTATGGCCTTCTTTTTAGCGGACTCCGCAATAAGAACGATCCCCATATGAGGAAAGCCAAACAATTCATTCTTTCCAAGGGTGGCATCAAACAGGCCAAAATGTTAACGAAAATGATGCTTACTGTTACCGGACAATATCAATGGCCGCGCCTATTCCCCATTCCTCTCGAAGTGGTCTTACTTCCTCCGACCTTTTTCGTCAGCATTTATGATCTTTCCGTATATTGGCGGGTCAACATGATTCCATTGCTATTGCTTGGCCATAAAAAGTTTCAGATCAAAACCCCGGACACGCCAAGTTTAAAAGAATTATTTCAAACAAGGGAGGACCTTTCCGAAGAGCATGCATGGGAAGAGTATCGTACCGAGGAATATCGTTCCTTCTTTTCCAAACTTCAAACAGGCGTCAAAACTCTGATTGGTTATCCCGATTATTTACATTCCTTAGCCTTGGATTCAACGAAAAGGTTCATGCTCGACAGGCTGGAACCAGACGGGACACTGTACAATTATTTCGGTTCTACCTTTTTCATGATCTTTGCCCTCCTTTCAATTGGATATTCGAAAAAGGATCCAGTGATACTAAAGGCCATTGCCGGTCTGAAGGGGATGGCCTGCTCCATTGAGGGACACACACATATCCAGTTCACGACGCCCCATGTTTGGAATACCTCCTTAATAAGCTACGCCCTTCAAGAAGCTGGCATACCTCCCAAAGACCCAACGGTCAAGGCCGCCAATCAGTACTTACTGTCACGCCAGCATTATATGTATGGAGATTGGCTGATCCATAATCCCAACACGATTCCAGGCGGCTGGGGGTTCTCGGATTTCAATACCATGAATCCGGATGTCGATGATACGACCACCTCACTGCGGGCGCTGGCTAAGCAACTGCAAGCAAAACCGGATAATCGGGACAGCTGGCAGCGCGGTGTCTCCTTCACGATATCCATGCAAAATGATGATGGCGGATTTCCAGCCTTCGAACGGAATAACGACAATAAATGGCTGCATCTTCTTCCTATAGAGGGTTCGAAATATCTCCTGACTGACCCTTCTACCGCTGATTTGACAGGAAGAACGCTGGAATTCCTCGGGAACTATACAAATATGAAGAAGCCGGAAGAAGTCAGTAAAAGAGCGGTGGATTGGCTATTGAAAGACCAGAAGCGTGACGGCTCCTGGTATGGGCGCTGGGGCATCTGCTATCTATATGGCACATGGTCTGCACTGACCGGCATGAAGGCAGCAGGGCAAGCCACTGGACATCCATCCATCCAAAAAGCCTTAACTTGGTTGGAGAAAATTCAAAATGAAGATGGTGGCTGGGGTGAATCTTGTTACAGTGATATTAAGCAACGATATATCCCCCTCGGAGAAAGTACACTGGCACATACAGCTTGGGCTGTGGATGCGTTAATATCGGCATCCGAAAAGCCGACAGCCGAAATCGAAAAAGGCATTGCCTATCTCATCCGTGCAGGTCAGCAGGACAGTTGGACCAATGATTATCCTGCAGGCCAGGGAATGGCCGATTTTTTGTATATACATTATCATAGCTATCGCTATATTTATCCCCTTTTAGCCTTAAGTCATTACAATAAAAAGTTCCTGAAGACTTAATTGCCAGTTTTTTTATCATATAAGGGTGAATATGTGGATTACCTGTGGAAAAGTAGTGAATAACACCGGAAAGTTATCCACAATCCGAGGTTATCCACATTCATTTATCCGTAAATGTGCTAAAAGCAAGAAATTTCCCGTCATATTTGTTGATTAATTCATTTCGGACATGTAATAATAACTTGTTTTATTCAGGCTTTGTGGATAGTTTGGGGATGATCACTATTATGTGAAAACTTTATCCAGTTTATCACTATAAAATTCTATCGCCTTAGCATAAGATTGTATGTCTCGATCCTTAGAGGTTTCGGCAATTATCTTCAATAAAGACTCCATTGCAAGATCGTGTTGGCCCAAATTATAAAAAGCCATGGCCCTGAATACCAATAAAGCCTTATCCTCAGGAAACTTCGCCAGCCCCGATTCCAATGTCTGTCTTGATTTTTCATATTCCCCTATGGTGCGATATGTGCTCCCCAATCCTATGCAGGCCCCTTTTGCCTCCTCCTCCGGCAAACCTAATTTGAGAGCCGCTTCATAATAGGGCACCGCCTTTACCTCATGTCCGAGAATATCCAAACTCCAGGCACACTGATACTGTATGACTGCATCACCGGGATTTTGCTTTGCCAAATCCATCATTAATCGATTGGATTTTCCGAATTCTTTTTTTCCTCTTAATGACAGTGCGATTTCCAAATCTCCCATTACTATTCCTCCATTGTATAAGATTCCTTATTGCCCCTATTCGCGATTCCTTTTTTTAATTCCTTTATAACCGCAAATATTTTTAAAGTGTCATCAGCTATACGGTGGTTTCTCCCCCCATCCGCCTCTTCATCTAAGGGAAGTTTCTTCTTTTTCCCTAATTTCGCTTGAGATTCATAATGGCATAAAAAAAGGATCTGCCATTCGGCAAATCCTTTCATGCACTTCAGTTCATGATCATTCTTAGATCACAGATTACCATCGATTAATCATCCAATTGGTTTTTCAATACTTTTCCCGTGGTGGCATCTACCACTACATCATATTCCTTTTGTCCTTGTTTTAATTCCAGCTCGTACACAAGGGTGCCATTCTCCGAATCAAGCTCCATGTCCGTTACTTGACCATCCACCGCTTTCAAGGCAATCTTTTCGGCTTGATCACTGTTGATTTTTGCAGTTTCCGCCGCTTGTTGTGTGCTCATATCGTCATCGTCTCCGTCTTCCATTTCCTGAGAAAGTATCTCTCCTTTTTCAGCATCAACGTCAACTTCTTGATAGCCTTCTTTCGTTTTAACGGTCATCTCATAGGTCATCGGCTGGTCCCAATCCTTTTCAAATTGAGTAACTTCCCCGCCTAGTTTTTCTGAAATCATTTTGACAGCCTCATCCTCGGATAGGTTACCCTTATTGACTGCATATACCGCCGTTCCAGCAGCACCGCCGAAAAGTAAAACGGAGGCCATGGACACCGTCATGATCACCTTTTTCCTTTGAATGATACCTTCTTTAATCGTACTCCACTGTTTTTTCATGAATGAATTCCTCCTTTAAGTTGTTACCTTAATAATAAGCATCCTTCATGAAACGAACATGAGCGTTAGATTAGAATTTGATGAGAAAGAGTAATCGTCACCAACGTTCCCTCTCCCACTTCGCTTTGAATCTCCAATTTACCTTCGAATGAATCGACCAGCGTCCGGGCGATGGAAAGCCCGAGTCCATTGCCTCCCGTTTTCCTTGCCCTCGATGAATCCACGCGATAAAAACGTTCAAATACATGTGGGAGATGTTCCGGTGATATCCCTGCACCGTGATCTTTCACACCGATGAAAATTTCATCGGCCTGCCGTTTTATCATGATCTGAATATTTGATTCACTGTATTTCATAGCATTGTCCAATAGGATGACAATCACCTGTTCAAGCTTACTGGAAATGGTCATTGCATATATTTCCTTAAACTCTGATTCTATCGTTATTTCACGATTTACCGTCCTTCTGAATGTTTGGGCAATCCCTTCACAAAACGAAATAATTTCTATTTTCCCTTCCACATCTGCTGAAGGTTCCGTTTGGGAAGCAGACTGCAGAAGATGTTCTGTCAGCTTTTTCATCCGGACGGCTTCATGATGAATTGCCTCCACCGCCTCTTCCTGAATCGCCTCATCCTTCATTCCCCAGCGTTTCAATAAGGAAGAGTAGCTTTCTATGACCGTAATCGGTGTTTTCAATTCATGTGAAGCATCTGAAAGGAATTGCTGCTGTTGGTTATAATTCCGCTCCAGCCTTTCTATCATCCTGTTGAATGCCACTCCCATCACCTGCAGTTCATCCTTTGATTGATCCGATAGCGGTATCCGTTTGAATTCCCCGCTTTTCTCAATATCGTTCATCGTTCCGCTCATGATCGATATCGGTTTGAGGATCAGGTTGGCCAGCCACTTACCGGCAAGAATGGATAAAAGAATGACAAAAAGCGATGCACCGCCTAAAACGAGGGCAAGCGTCGATAAATTATCAAGGAGGGTATCTTGCGGCTGTGTGACCTCGATCATCCCTAGCTTCTTCCCTTCATCAGGATAAGGATAACGGTAGGTCATTACATATTCCCCGTCAGCTTTGGTAAAATCATAACCTTTCTCGTTAATGGCTTTAATCGCAAGCCCCTCAAGGTCCTCTTCATCGGTAAATGATTTTACCAACCTTCCATCAGTATCGAATATCCGCACCATTCCATCGTCAGGGATATACGGCTCCATTAAATCGGGATCACCGGAAATCAAATCTTTCGTCAGGATATTTTCTTCAATTAATGAGGCTTGATCTTCAAGCAGATCCCTTTCCCTCTCTACCGATATCCAAAGGAAGGCGATTAAAACGATGATACTCAACAATATAAGCATGACGCTTAAAAAAAGACTGGAATACGTTTGGATTTTCGTCCGGATCTTCATACTGGCTCCTTCAAGCTGTAACCTACACCACGGTATGTATATATGAGCTGCAGCTCAAAGGGATAATCTATTTTTTTGCGTAAATAACGGATATACACATCGACCACATTCGTATCCCCTGCAAAATCATATCCCCATACATGTGTCAGGATTTGCTCCCTCGAAAGTACTTGATTTTTATTTTGCAAAAGATAAACCAGCAAATCGAACTCGCGGGAAGTCAGCTCAATCCTTTTGCCTTGCCTGTGAATGTCCCTTGTACCAAGGTTCAACTTCAGATCATGGATCTTTAGTTCATCCACTTCCCCTTCTGATTGGCACTCCCTTACATTGGTACGGAAACAAGCACGGATCCGTGCAAGCAGCTCTTCAATTTCAAACGGTTTCGTTACATAATCATTTGCACCATGGTCAAGGCCATTCACCTTGTCTGGCACAGCATCCCTTGCCGTTAGAAGGATGACCGGTGTCGATCCATTCTTTTTCCGATAACGCCTAAGTACTTCTATGCCATTCAGCTCGGGCAGCATCACATCCAATAAGATTAAATCCCACTCTTCGGCTTCTGCCCTTTCCAGCCCTGTCTTTCCGGTAAATGCCGATTCTGTTTGATAACCCTCATGATTAAGTTCCAGCTGGAGAACCCTCGCAATTTTTTCTTCATCTTCTATAATTAAAATTCTTTTATTCATGATCATCACCACCTACCCCTTAGTGTACTGAAGAAATATGAAAATATCATGAGAAATTGAACCCTCCGCATGAAATAATGATTTTAATTTTTGTGCCTTTAAAAAAGGTCAAAAAAAAGAACCGGATGTGAAAAGTCCAAGAGGGTCTTTACAGACACCATACACATTCCTCACAATCATTAAGAATTTCCCCATAGCTAAATAATAAAAGCCTAGGTATCAATGGATAACCATAATAAAAAGACTATGGAATATTTCCATAGTCACAGTTTGTCGACAAAATGGGGTTCGGAACGGCCTCATCCCAAATAACTGGCTTGGTAAACAGTCAGCAGAAAGAGAGCGGATCTTTGATAACAGCTAGAGCGTTGATTTCCTCTCCAGGCACTCGCTTTCCGCGGGCGGTCCGGGAGCCTCCTCGGCGCTTTTTGCGCCTGTGGGGTCTCCCTTGAACACGCTTTCCCCGCAGGAGTCTCGTACCTTCCGTTCCAATCAACTGGATTGCTTTTTAAAGAAAAGACTGTAGTCTGGTCTCATCCCTGACTTGATTAAGAAATGGTTGCACTTTGGGTTTTTTATTGTTTAATGAAACCTCATTTGATTGAAGAAATATGCGACACTCCTGCCGAAAAACTGGCTAGCCAAGACTCCACAGGCGCTTGCGGCGAGGAGGCTTGGCAGACAGTCGGCGGAAAGGGAGCGGATTTCTTCAATCAACTGGATCGTTTAATAATGATCCATTTCATTCACCGGTCCAATGCTGGTCAATGAATTCATCGCGTCCCGATTTCGCACGGTCCGCTTTATAATCATCTTTGTTTTTTTTATGATAGCCTTGATGGTATTCTTCGGCAGGATAGAAGGTTTGGGCAGGAAGGATTTCCGTTACGATGGGTTTCTGGAACTTCCCGCTCGCTGCTACCTTTTCTTTCGCTTCAAGAGCCAGTTTTTCTTGAGCTTCATCATGATAGAAGATGGCCGTCCGATATTGGCTACCCCTGTCATGGAATTGACCGCCATCATCGGTTGGATCAATTTGCTGCCAATATAGTTCCAGCAATCTTTCATAAGGAAATAACTGAGGATCGAAAGTGATTTCCACGACTTCATAATGCCCCGTAGCTCCCGTCTTCACTTCCTCGTAAGTCGGGTTTTCAACATGTCCTCCCGAATAACCGGATACGATCCCCCCAATCCCCGGTAGTTCTTCAAATGGTGTCACCATGCACCAAAAACAGCCTCCAGCAAATGTAGCCTTTTGCATAATGGTCTTCCCCTTTCCTGTATGTAATAAAAATTAATATACCATATTCCAATCCTGACACTGTGCTTTTTCGATTTGAGAAGCCGCCATTAAATGCGCCAAAAATGATTTGCCTTTGATCAATCTTTTGACCAGCCCTTTTCCTTGAATCTTACAATCGCTTCAACGCGGTTGCTTACATCCAATTTATCAAGGATGACCGATATATAATTACGAACCGTTCCATTAGTCAGATAAAGCTGGCTTGCGATTTCTTTTGTGGTCTTACCATCCGCGATCAATTTGAGCACTTGGCACTCTCGTTCAGTCAAAGGGTTTTCTTCTTCGAAAGCCATATCCACCAGCTCAGGAGCATAAACGCGCCGCCCATCCATGATGACACGGATCGAGTTCGCCAGTTCATCACTTGGGCTATCCTTCAACAGATATCCACCTACTTCTGCCTTTCTGGCTCTTTCAAAATACCCAGGACGTGCAAAAGTGGTCAAAATGATGACTTTGCATTGGTGGCCCTGATCCTTGATTTCCTCCGCTACATCGAGCCCGGTTTTAACTGGCATTTCAATATCGGTTATGCAGATATCCGGCTTTAATTGATTGACGAGATTCATTGCTTCTTCCCCATTGCTCGCTTTTCCTACAACTTCCATGTCACTTTCCAAATCAAGGATGGAACCTAGCGCGCCAAGCAGCATCCGCTGATCTTCGGCAATTACGATTCGAATCAATGTCAATCCCTCCTATCCATTATTTTTTATAGCATTCGGAACCCTTATATAAAGTGTCGTTCCATCTGTTGATTGAATATCCAGGCTGCCATTAACGAATTCGAGCCTTTCTTTCATTCCTTGAAGCCCATTGCCTTTAAAAAACTCTGATCTATGTGAAAGCCCCACTCCATTATCCTTCACTGTGATCGTCACTCCTGTTTGTAATTCTTCAATGACGATATGACAGCAGTCGGCACCGCTATGTTTGACGATATTGGTCACAGCTTCTTTCAAGCACATGCTTAAAACCGTTTCAACAAGCAATGGGGTATCTTTCAATTCCGTGGTGCCTTCCAAATTGAATTCTATCCCTGCCGCTTTCAATATTTGCTTGACCCGGATGATTTCATCGCTAAGCTTGGCCCCACGCATTTCCGACACCATTTCACGTACTTCCTTGAGTGCCGTCCTCGCCGTTTGACGGATATCCTTGATTTCCTTCTTGGCCGACTCCGGATTCAAATCGATCAATTTCCCTGCAAGGTCACTTTTCAAGCCAATCAAAGACAGCTTTTGTCCAAGTGTATCATGTAAGTCACGGGCAATCCGCTGACGTTCTTCCATTTTGCCAAGTTCTGATATTCTTTTATGTGCGTCCTCCAATTGTTCTTCCAGCCTGCCCCGTTTATTTCGATTATATGTGTTGAATGGGAGCAGGATCACGCCTACCACACAAATGAGCATAAAGGGAAATTGCGAAAAGAATGTAGGGTCTTTCATGATGAATCCAATATTGACAGACACGATGGTAGCCAATAGCTGGATCGAATATAATACGAAAAAGCCAACCTTATTTTGAACATTCCCAATAAAGAATGCTAAAAAAAGCGAAAAGTAAATATAGCTGAAAAATATGGTCATGGATATGGATATGACTATTTGTATCGCCGTCCATACGTATACGGGCCATCCCTTCGAAACAAATGAGAGACCATATGATATGAAAAACAAAATGATCATGACGATTCCAAAGACTATCTCCAACATCGAAGAGGATTTGAAGATGAAATAAAAAGGTAGGATACAAAAAATGATCCAGACATAAGGGCTCAGCCCTGTGTTTTTCGGAAAGATATGATACCAACTTTGCATGGCGCCGCCTCTATTTCTTTTTACCCTAGTATATACTAAGGAGTTTCATCAAAAAACCACCCAATGGAAATTGAATGGTTTTTGATGAACTATTTATTTTTCTTGAAGACTTGGACGTTTATTATTGATTTCCACCTTAGGTTTTGTTTCATTTAGACGTTCCTTAATCTCTTTAAAACTTACAAACGTCTTGTTTTCTCCATCATATAGGCGGAAGCGTAGTGATTTTAAACTTGAACTAATGGTGATTGTCGTTGCCTGCTGCAATGGCAGGGTGGAATCATGGACTTTTTCCAGATTATAGTTTGGCACTCTTGGACTAAGATGATGCACGTGGTGAAAACCGATATTACCGGTTACCCATTGCAAAACCTTTGGAAGTTTATAATAAGAACTTCCATCAATGGCAGCCTTCACATAATCCCATTCCGATTCCTCTTCGAAATAAGAATCTTCGAACTGATGCTGTACATAAAACAGCCAGATGCCCAGTGATCCCGTTACAAAAAGCATCGGTACCTGAATCATCAGGAATGCCTGCCATCCGATAGCCAAGCATAAAAAACCATAAATTGCCACGATTGCGGCATTTGTCAAATACGTATTCATCCGTTCTTTCTTTTTAGCGCCCTTTTTATTCAGACGGTTCGATACAAGAAATAGATAAAATGGACCTAATCCAAACATGACGATCGGATTTCTATATAAACGGTAAGCCAGACGCCCCCAGAATGAAGCGGCGATATATTCATCAACGGTCATGATCCAAATATCTCCTGTACCGCGTTTGTTTAAATTACTGCTCGTTGCATGATGTATGGAGTGGCTATGCTTCCATTGTTCATACGGAAATAATGTAACGATTCCACTGATTGTACCCAGGATGCCATTCGCTTTCCTGCTTTTGAAAAACGATTGATGACAGCAATCATGGAAAATGATGAAAATCCTGACTACGAATCCTGAAGCCAGGACGGCAAATAAAAGGGTCAGCCAGTATGAAATGGTTAAGCTTTGATAAGCTAAAAACCATAACAGGAAAAATGGCGGAAATGTATTTATAAGCTGTTTCACGCTTGATTTAGTATTGGATTTTTCAAAAGGGGCAATATCTTTTCTCAATTGTTTTTGATTATGATTATGATTACTCATGATTTCCTCCTCATAATATATAGGAATGGAGTGGTTATACTTACATCTCTTCTTTAAGTATAGGAATAATAACCGATTTTCTATAGTCATAAACGTCAATTCCCTGCCATGACACTTGTCATATACTTGTCTGCTTCAACACTTCTCACACGTATTTTTTCCTCTTTCATCATTTTTACACTTCAAAAAAAGACGATGAATCCAATCAATCTGATTCCAAGAAAATGCCTGACATTTATTCGATCCAATAAAAAAAGATCCGCCGCTTGGCGAACCCATTTATAACTTGATGGCATACACCCGTTCAGGACGTCCTACCGTGCCATATGTTAAATCGGCATCAATTTTTTCCTCTGACATCAAGTGCTCCAGATAACGTCTTGCCGTTGTCCTGCTCACCCCGATCTCCTTTGCCACTATTTCGGCAGTTAACCCAGGGGAGGATTTCCCCAACACAACCATCACCTTCTCCAAAGTCATCCGATCGATCCCTTTTGGCAGTGAAGCCTGTTCTCTCTCTTTTTCTTTCATATCCTTTCGCAAAAGCTTATCAACCTGTTGCTGCGTTACGGGAAAATTGCCCTTTTCCAATTCAGACAGCTTAATGTGATACTCTTGATATCGGAGTAGGGACTGCTTGAAACGTTCAAATGCGACAGGCTTGATAATATAATCAAATATGCCGATTTTGATAGCTTCCTGGACTTTTTCGATTTCTTTAGCAGCCGTTATCATAATGACATCCATTTGTTTGCTTTGCTGCTTGATTTCTTTCAGGATATCAAGCCCATTCATATCCGGAAAATACATGTCGAGCAGCAATAGATCCGGCTGCATGATTTCAATGAAGCTTTTGGCTTCGTCATAGCTTGAGGCGATCCCAATCGTTTGAAAACCTTCAAGCTTTTCGATGAATAGCTTTTGTATTTCGGCAATCCGCAGGTCATCTTCTACGATTAAAACTTCTATATCGCGATTGGCCATCATGAAATCACCCCTCTGTTTTTTGGCAGTGCTACAGTAAATATCGTATATTCCCCTTCTTTCGTCGAAAAAGTGATATCCCCCCCTAATCCATCTATCGCTTCCTGAACAAGGCTCAAACCTATACCTGAATTGGTTTGATGGCTTTTCGTCGTAAAGCCGTTCTGGAAAATCAGTTCGGTAACATCTGAATTCATCCCTTTTCCATTATCTTCAACCTCTATGATCAACTCTTTACCCAAGTCCGTGACGAACAACGATACCCTTTTTTCCTCCCTATCGTTTGCCCGTACAGCTTCGAAGGCATTATTTATGAGGTTGCCGATGATCGTCACTAATAAATCCCGATCTAATTCGGACGGAATATCTTTAAAACTGCTCTCTCTATCAATTGTAAAATCAATTTTCAGCTCGCTCGCTAAACTTACCTTCCCTAAGATGAACCCAGCAATAATCGGATCAGGTATTTCCTTCATTAGAAAGTGAATGAAGCCTTGGGTGACATCGACTTCCTTCGAAATGAAATCCACTGCTTCTTTATATGAACCGAGTTGAATCAGGCCTAGCAGTGTATAGAGCCGATTCGAATATTCATGTGTCTGGGCCCTCAGCCCTTCTGCATATGCCTTTACATGTGACAGTTCCTGAAGGAGATTGGATAGTTCCGATTTATTTCTTAAACTTGCAACGGCACCGATGATTTCACCCTGTCCATTCAAAATGGGGATCCGGCTTGCCAAAAAAACTTCACCGTCTATCATGAATTCCTGATCATACTCGGCCCGTGCCGTGCTGACTACATCTAGCAAATGTGTTTGCGTTATGACTTCTTCAATTTTTTGCCCGCGAAGCATGACGTCTTTAGGGATATGAAGGATTTTATGCGCCGTTTCATTGACGACCGTGATTTTCCCATGAACATCAATGGCAATGATGCCTTCGTGAATGGATTCCAAAATGGCATGCTTCTCTTGAAACATCCAGGCGATCTCTTTCGGCTCCAGACCCAATATCGCCTTTTTTATATTGTATGAAATGAAAAAGGCTATCAATAAACCGCCGATTAATATAAAAGAGATGATCCAGACGATCTTTCTTTGTATACTGGACACTTCTTTTTCAATATCATCCTGAAGGTAGCCAACAGAGACGACTCCAATGACTTTTTCATTTGCGATTATCGGGGATTTCCCCCTTATGGAAGGACCCAATGTCCCAGTGGACTCCGTGATGATGGATTTCCCATCCCACACTTCGGCGTTATCTCCCCCTACCATTTTCCTCCCGATCATATCGGGATTTGGATGGGACAGCCGTGTTTCATTCTTATCGCCTATTACTATGAATTCCGCATCGATCTGCCTGCGAATCCTTTCCGCGATGGGCTGGATGATTACAGAGGGATTATCCGTTCGAAAAGCTTGTTTAATATCAGGCAGCAAAGAAATGGTCTGGGCAACCGACAATGCTTTTTCCCCTGTTTCCTGCTTCAGGTTATTTTCCAGGATATTTATAAAAATAACTTCAAAGATTCCGCCCATTAAGATGATTAACGTACAGATGCCCAGCATCAACTTGGTGTGTAAACGCATTCAATCACCTCTACTTACATCATATAAAAAAAAACCCCTTTAAAAAAGGAGTTTTTTCACAACATTCAGAAAATACGGGTTAACCTTCAATATTGATGACAACATCCTTCCCTCTCTTCTTAAGCAAAACCGGAATGAGCAGCCATAATGCCGTTATGATCAGGAATGTCAGGGAAAGCGGCCGAGTGAAAAACAAACTGTAATCCCCATCGGATATCGTCAGGGCCCTGCGCATATTATTTTCTATCATCGGTCCTAAAACCAGTCCTAATACCAATGGGGCGATTGGATAATCATTTTTACTTAAGAAATATCCCAAGACCCCGCATCCTAATAATAGCAATAAATCATAAGTCGATACTTGTACAGCATAAACTCCAAAAATGGAAATCGCGATAATGATCGGAATCAAATATTTCTTTGGCGTTTCTATGATTTTCGCAAAAACCTTAACGAGCGGGAGATTAAGGATGAGGAGCATCAGATTCCCGATGAACATACTGGCGATGAGCCCCCAAGCCACCTGAGGATGGTCCTCGAATAATAATGGACCTGGCTGAACATTGTACATCATGAGCGCACCCATTAAAATCGCCGTTGTACCGGAACCCGGAATTCCCAGCGTCAATAATGGAATCATCGCTCCGCCAGATGCCGCATTATTGGCCGTTTCAGGTCCAGCCACCCCAGCGATCGCCCCTGTACCAAATCTCCAAGGTTTTTTTGAAATCCGTTTTTCCATAAGATATGAGAAGAAAGATGCAAGAGTAGCCCCTGCACCCGGCAGGATCCCTACAAAGAAACCTAAGAGCGACCCCCTCGCAATGGGACCCGCGGATTCCTTGAATTCTTCTTTGGAAGGAATCAAATTTTTGATCTTTGCAATTTCCCCGTCATCCTCTTCTTTTTCCAAGATTGTCTTGAATACTTCTCCAAGTGCGAATAGACCGACTGCGATTGTCAGGAATTCGACCCCTTGATACAGCCAAGGAATGTCGAATGTAAAACGGGCGATCCCGGATACATTATCGATTCCTATCGTCCCGATCAACAAACCGCAAACCGTCATGATCAGTGCCTTGGTTACTGATTTTCCCGCGAGGCCGCTGACGGCCGCCAACCCTAGAAGCATGAGCGAAAAATACTCCGCCGGACCGAATTTAATGGCAATCGTCGATAATGGCTGAGCCAAGGCAATCATGGCGATAAGGGTGACTATCCCTCCGACGAAGGAACCGATTGCCGAAATGGATAAAGCACTACCGGCCCTTCCCTTTTTCGCCATTTGGTAACCATCCAATGTGGTGACGACAGAAGAAGATTCACCAGGTGTATTCAATAGGATTGAAGTTGTCGACCCTCCATACATCGCTCCATAATAAACACCTGCAAGTAAAATGATGGCGCTTGTTGCCGCTTGCTCTGGTGGAAGTCCCCCTGTAATCGAAGCGGTTACCGGAATCAAAAGAGCCACGCCGCTCATCGGCCCGATCCCCGGCAAAACGCCGACAGCCGTACCGATCAAGACTCCGACAAATGCAAAAAGGATGTTATACCAAGTTAGTGCTGTTTCAAATCCATGCATTAAATAATCAAAAGTGCCCACTTCACATCCCCCTTCCTTTTATGAAAACCAGATTGGCCAACCCGGCAGTGTTCCCTTTAATACATTCACGAATAAATAATAGATGATTCCGGAAAATCCTGCGGAAATGATGAGCGATGTCACCCACTTATTCCGTTCCATCGTTTGAAAGCAAACAAACAAAAAGAGAAAGGTCGTAATGACATATCCTATCGTTTCCAATGTCAAAATATAAATCAAGGTGGAGAGCAGAATGATGATGAAGGGTTTATATTCCAGCTTTCCCTTACCCGATTCCTGCACCTTGCTCCGAAATGCCTCATAGAACAGGCGAATACTTAAAACAGCAAGAACGAGCCCCAATACAAAAGGGAAAATGTCCGGTCCTACCGAACTTCCATAAGAAGAACTGGCCAGTTTCCTGCTTCCTATCATGAACAGCACCCCGACAGCCAGAAAGGCTACAGATGCAAAGCGATCAAATTTCACGTCCATCCTAATCCCTCCATTTCAGAAAATAAGAAGAAGGTGAAAGCACCTCCTTCTCCCCGATTATTTTTCCATGCCTAAAGCTTCTAATAATTGTTGCACCTGTTTTTCCTGTTCTTTTAAAAACCTACTGAATTCTTCACTATTTTTATATTCCTGTTCCCATCCTTGAACTTCCACTTCCTTTTTCCATTCAGAAGTTTCAACTAGCTTTGCAATGGTTCCGTCCCAATAGGTTTTCGCTTCATCAGACATATTCTGAGGTCCAAAAACCCCTCTCCAAATCGTGAATTCAGCATCAACACCCTGTTCCTTTGCCGTCGGTATGTCTTTAAGATCGCCACCCAAACGTTCAGTCGAGGTTACGGCCAACACTCTAATCTTCCCTGCTTTTAAAAATTCCCTGACACTGGATGCATCCGTTCCAATCACATCTGCATTACCGCCAAGCAATGCTGTAATCGCTTCCCCGCCCCCGTCGTACGAAACGTATTTAAGTTCAGTTGGATTCAAGCCATATTCATAGGCTGGAAGAATGGAAATCAAATGATCCATTGATCCAGGAGCCGATCCTCCTGCAAAGGTCAGCTTACGCGGATCTTTCTTCACCGCTTCCAGCACTGATTTCAAATCCTTGAATTCAGAATCCGCCTTTACCACTATTGCCCCATAATCCTTTGTCAGCTGCGCTAAAGGGGTCGTATTTTTATATCCATAAGGACTGTTCCCTTCTTTTTTAAGGTTATTGATGATGACAGGCGGTGAATTCACGAACAGCATGTCATTATTATCCGCTTGCTGTGTTGCATAATCCGCCATGAAGACTGCGCCCCCGCCACCGGGTTTGTTTTCGACGGTCAATGGCTGGTTCACCAGTTTTGTCTCACTCAAGACCTTTGTAAATGAACGGGCGGTTAAATCCCATCCCCCGCCTGCGCCCGATGGAGCAACGACCGTTATGGCTTTTTTCGGATAGCCTGTGCTTTCTTTCTTTTCTCCTGATGTATCCGAACTGCTGCATGCACCTAGACTTAAAGCTAACGAACCCGCCAATATGACCGCTGAAATCTTTTTACGAGAAAACATAATAATCCTCCTTTTGAAAGCGTTTTCTTAATTCTACAAAAATATCTTCCTTTTCTTTGATTATTAACCTAAGATGCATAAATTCCATAACCTCTATAATGTTCATAAAGTTTTATCAGGAGACATGGGAAAAAGGCCCACCCATTATGAGCAGCCCTGCTAGAATAGTATTTTTGATAGATATACGACCACCGTTACCGTTATACTGCTGAATAAAGTCGACATCAAGACTGCCTGTGCCGCATACTCCGGATGATTGTCATATTCCAAAGCGAATAATGCGCTGTTTCTCGAAGTTGGAAATGAGCTTGCGATAAATAATCCCTGAGCGACAGTCCCTTCCAGGCCCAGCAGGAGGATGATCAGGAATGCGATGGATGGCGAGAGTATTAACCGGCCAATCAAGCTAAGGATAAGCGGAAGCGGAAATTGCGTCATTTTCAAATAGGCACTCTGTGCACCCAATGTAATCAAGGCAATGGCTATGAAAGCACTCGCGATATTTTCAATCGGGGTCCATAAGAACAGCGGAATGTCGAAAGAAGCGGAATGTAATAGAAAACCGAGTAATAAAGCATAAATGACGGGGTTCTTCAAGAACTCGCGAATGGCGCCCTTCGCACTTTTTGTATGGACGGAAACGGAATTCATCAATCCATAGGTATAGGTCAACAAGTTTTGAAAAATGATCACGATGACTTGGATCGACAGGCCAAGAGGATTCCCATTAAAAACCATCTGGCTGACGGGTAACCCGAAATTGGCTGAGTTATTCAGGACTACACTATTTTTAAACGTGGCAGAAAGACTTTGATCAAACCTGGCAAGTTTAGCAATCACTGTACTCACGATGATGAGGCTTACTGCTTGAAGGGCAAGGAAGCTGAATATCTGGACAATCATTCCCCCGCCCATTTTACTTTGATATATATTGACAAAGCTAATGGCCGGCATGAGCAGGAAGTGATTCAATTTAGACAGCGTATTCATATCCAACTTGAATTTACGATGCAGGATGGCCCCAGCCCCTATTAGGAAAAAGACCGGCACAATGACATTCAATACGATCAGAAACAGGACACTCACTTGACTTCCTCTCCATTCCTTAGGCAAATTCCTGATGATTTACATCTCCCATCTATCATAATCCCGGGATAACCATAGTTAAAATACCAATAAATTATCGTTATCCATTCAAAAAAGGAATGACAAAAAAAGCACAGAGATTTCTGCGCTTCCAGTTAAATATCACTCATGAAATCGACGTCTTTGACAAATTCGACAAACGCTTTGACCAGTTTTAATTCCAGCGACTTTTCATGATATAACATCCACGTATTCCTGATAAGGGGATTACCTTGCTTATCCTTGAGGTCCATTTGACGGAGATTTTGGTCTTTCTCCAATAAAACACTGGGGAGGATGCCATATCCCAGGCCATTCCTGACCATTTCTTTGCATGTATCACCCTTGTCCACTTCCATCCCAACCAAAGGCGGTCCTGAAAAATTGTCTCTCCACCAATTATCGATCATTGTTTTCAATAAAGCATCCGTCCCATAATCGATCCTCGGCAGGAAAGGCAGGTCACGGACTTCGATTTCTTCCTTGGAAGCAATACAAATCGTTTCCTCAAAAAGATGGTGCCTTGATCCTGCCCATTGATAGTCCCCCCGAACGATCCCTACATGCACTTCTTCCTTGTAAATGAGGTTCAGCACTTCTTTACTCCAACCAGTGGTCACATGGAAATCCACTTTAGGATATCGCTCACGAAATAATCTCAACAGGCCTGGCAATTTATGCAGCGTGATATAGTTGGAAACACCCAGCCTTAATGTCCCACTGATCTCCTGGCCCATATTGAACGCTGTCTCTTTTATCTGCCGGAGCCTGATCAGCATCTCATCTGCACAGTTGGCCAAATATTCTCCTTGAGGGGTGAACTGCACTCCCCTTGTTCCCCGCTCCACAATCTTTAGATTGAACTCCTTCTCTATTTGTTGAATTCGTTTCGTTAAAGAAGGTTGCGATATATATAGACTTTGCGCCGTTTTAGTAATGTTCTTATGCTCATGCAACACCTTTAAAATATGCCAATCCCTTTCATTCATAACCCTTCCCCCGATACCGCTTTTTCCTTGAATGTCTTATCCAAACTGTACCATAAAAGGCATGTAAATTTACGATACCTCTATTTAGAAATAACATATAGACAAGAACACTAGTTTACCTTCTCCTTTTGCCTTATTGTATTGGGTGACTTCAAATATTAGGATTTTCAAGGAAGAACGAATGTAGTTTATCTCAAATTTATTAAATCTGCTTCCTTTTCTACAAAAAGAAAACACCTTAATGGTGTTTCTTCTTCTTCATTTTAAAATTACTCAAAGCTTATAATTCCTGGTCTTAAACTAACTTTGGTTAGTGCATTAAGTAAATGGTCGGCTATTCTTTTATATGAATTCCCGGGTCTTTGAACAACAGATTTTGGTAAGTTTTGCTTCAATACACTTAATGTATCAGTAAAAGAATCTATCGTTAATCGCCCATTATGTAGGCTATTAGTTTTTTCAATTACATATTTTGAAACAGACATGCAACCTTGGAATACTGTTACTCTAGTTATGATATCTTCTCCTGTATCATCAATATCAATAAACACTTGCTTCAAAGCAGATAAGTAATTATTAATTATTGTATAACAATCATCGTTAGGTATTTCTTGAAGCATATCTGACAATAATTCAGATATTGATTTATTAAAAGCCCTTCGGGTAATTTTCCCATTTTCCCTTTCAGCTCTAGCTAAAGAACCATTTAAAATACTATCTTTCCGCTCATAAAAAAATTCGAAAATTTCACTACAACGTCTTTCCTCTTCACTTTCTTTCTGAAGAAGTCGTTTCACATCTAAAATTAGCTCTCTGGGTACTTCCTTTTGATTCGAATTAATATCAACGAATAATTGTGCCTCTTCGACCCTAGATAGTTCTTCGTATATTATTACTGGTACTCGAATTGAAGTCTCTGCCTTGATAAATCCCCAGACTCTATGTTGACCGTCAATTATTAAAAATGCATTTTTTTCTGGAGTGAATGAAATTGTTTTACTTTTTGAGCTATACTCTAAGTTAGCCTCATCTTGAGCTGCCAAAATAATTGCAGTCGGAATTGAACCTTCACCACAGTCGATATATTTTGCTATTTCTTCAGCACGACTTTCGTCAAGTCTACGTTGGAAGCCCTTTACTGGGTCATCTTCACGAGTAATTGTAAAGCATGTTTCTTTTAAAGTGTCAGAAGGCATTGACACAACATAAAATTTATATTTACCTTGAATAACTTGTATAGCTGCTAGTCCTTGTTTTTTTCCCAATTTTGTTTTCTCCTTACATTTTTTCCTATTTGCTATATTTATTATATAATATATTTTAGAAAATTTATATTTTCAAGGGGGACTATCTTGTGGGGTTTTCAGCATCGTGGAAAGATATAATGGATGAAGTCGATGACTTTTCAAAATTAAATTCAGGATTGGTATGGTTCAGAGGGCACAGCAATTCTACATACTCATTAGATTCTGGCTTATTTAGATTGAAAATCGGGACACAAATAAAAGAATATATTGAATTGGAACAACAAATGTTCCACTATTTTAAGAGTCTAGGATATTTACAGGATTTAGAAGAAAGAAATGATTGGACAATTGTTTACTCTATGCAACATCATGGTTTAAGAACCAGACTTCTAGATTGGTCAGAAAGTTTCGTTGTAGCATTATTTTTTGCTACACTTGGTTGGAATAAAGGAGAATGTTGTATTTGGATGATAAACCCAGAAAAGCTTAATCAAGAGTCAATTGGAGTATCACAAATAAAACTTCCTATTAAAAATGACTTTATTAAAAAGCATTCTGAATTAAATTTAAAATCCCGTGCAATTTTCCCAAACAAAAGTAATCAAAGAATTGTTGCTCAACACGGTGTTTTTACTGTTCAAGGAAACTCTCTAAAACCTTTGGAATCTGAGTTTGGAGATATTCTGTATAAAAATGGTGGACTTAAAAGGATTAACCTGCCCCTGGAAATTAGGGAGGACGTTTACCATTTCTTAAGATTGAATGGTATTAATCACTTTTCCTTATTTCCAGATTTAGATGGTTTATCTAGACATATAAATGATATTCACATTAAACCTTCATGGATTTAGCCTAAATAAATAACCAATTAAGGACACCCAATTGTACCCTTGGGTGTCCTCAAAAAAATTGAATATTGATGTCCACATTGTTACCTTCTCGAATCAATTCAATTCGGTCAATAATTTCCTTAGCAAGTGTGTTCAATTCTTTCCTACCAATATCAGCGGTGTTCCACGCTTCCTTAAATTGTTTAATTGCTTGAAGACCCTCTTCATCAGTTCGTTCATTATTAACAACCGCAATTGATCGTTCAATGGAACGTATTTCATCCTTTTTATCTTGAATTCGAGATTTTAGTTTATCCGTCTTTGCTTTTAATTGATCTTTATCAAGTAAACCATCAATATATAAATCCATTAGACGATCCATTCCAGTTTCCATATGGTTCAACTCTTCTTGTTTATTCTTTAGCACTAGTTGGAAGGTAGAGTTATCATTTTGTTGACTTTGTAGTTCACTATTAAGTAATTGCTGTTCATACTCTTCAAGGTCAAACATTAATTGGGCATATCAATGAATCTTTATTTCCTTTACTAAGAAACAAATTAGATATTTTAAAAATGGCTTTGTTAAAGATTAATGTTGATTTTTGAACAAATAAAAGAGACCACCTATAAGTGGTCTTCTTTAGTACATCTTATGGAACTAACACAATTCCTTTTTTACAAGCCTATTTACGTTAAAGGGAATTTGTTTTGAGTATCCAAACATAAAATAATATACAAACAAGGTATATTAAAATATATCTTTTTCTGAATTTAATTTTTTTAGAATAAAATATATAAATATATATAATAGTTAAAATAACTAAAAATAATAGATACAGATCAAACATGCAATCACCACCAATTTTTACAGCTTCATTTTATCTAGACTTAACTGAATATACCAAAGCCCAAGTCATATCTAGAATAACGCCATTTCCATTATTTTTTGATTTCATTGATTTCGCAAGCTTCCCACAATATGCCGCTGAAATACCTGTAATACCCCCTATAGCAGGAAGCCAAACTAGTGCAGCTGCAAGAAATCCTATATCTTGTCCTGCATTTTCTAATTGTTTAACCGTTGATTTAGTTTGTGCATTAGTATATTTAGCTCTTTGTCCCCACCAAAAAGTTTCGGAAGTATAGCCCTTACTAGCAAAAGTTGTGAAATCAGATTTTTTAGTGATAGATAAATCATCATTGATTACCACTTGACCATTTGCTACTTGTTTATTAATATCTTTAAAAGATTTTTCCAAAACCTTTACTTTATTTTTAATATATATATATCTTGGGATATTACTATCTACATATAAAAAGCCCTGATCATCTTTATGAACATAAGGTGCTACTTCTAAAATAGAGTCTGAAGGAACTTTAGTTAATGAAGCTCTTGCTAATTTTGTAATTTTGTTTGAAGGATTTTCATTTTCATTTGCATGAGCAATAGTTGCTAAAGATCCATTTAAAGATCCTAAAGTTAACATTGTTGTTACTCCTAAAATAAGTGTTTTTTTCAATTTACTTCACTCCTATATATTTTACAGATAGCATTTGAATATTACAAATACTTTCTTAAGATAACATAAAATTCACCCTTTACCAAATTATTCTTAAAAACCCACAAATTACTTCCGTAGCATTTTTGGGTTTTTTGTTAATTTTTGAAGGGGTTCATTCCTAATACAATAATATCCAATTGATAAATACATATTTGTGCATATAACAAAACATTAAATTAATATAGAACTAATCTGCCCCGTTAATTCATCAAGAAAATCAACAACATTCTTTAATAGAGCCAAAAAATAAAAAAGCCCGATGAAATTAATCATCGAGCTAAAGGAGAGAGTGGGAACGGTATAAAAACCGTTCCCATTCTGATTTATTAATCTTATTTAATTTTCAATAACTTTACAGCCTGATCATTGATGACTTTTCCATCAAGATACATATCAGCAACGATCAATTGAGAACCACGAAGTGCTTGTTGAGTATCTCCACTAATATGTTTTATTTCAATACCTTTCTTAACAAGAGTTCCATAAGCTCGACCCAAGTTAACTAGAGCAACCGCTTTATTTCCAGTTAAAATGTCAGGCATAGCATCGGAAATTTGTACTGGTAATCCAAGAACAGTGTAGTACTTGTATCCATTGCCATTCTTCATATCTACCAAGTAGTAGTTGTTATTGCCATCTTTCAATTTAGATACAGTATTAAAAGTGCTACGATTCATAATAAATGTTGCACCTTCTACTAGCTGTGGATTCATAGAGTTAAACAATCCTAAAATATCATCAGTGCCAACCGCATTAGCAGCAGCAGTTGTAACATATGAGTCATATGGTAATAAAAGGGAAAAATGCAACGAGTTAAAGAAAATATTAAACCATTCATAGAACCAATTGTTGAAGATGTTTTAAAGGATTCTAATAAAAACATTGTGAATAATACACAAAATATTGCAAAAGGTTAGGAATAAATGAACAGTTTTCTGCTCGTTTATAACTATCAGAAAATTTTCTACTACTTGTTTTGGTACTACGTAGTTTCATATTGAAACTACTAAAAGACCCACTAATAAATTAGTGAGTCAAGTTCATTTAATTTTTTCTTGTATTTCCGCTCCCATACCAAATTATGTTTATCATCAAATTGAAACTGCTTCTGTTAGTAAATCATCCTCTCCAATAGTTGTTACTGTTAAACCTTGATGATTTCGAACATAAGATATTTTCTCCAAAACTCTGTCATACTCAAATTTTTCGATTAATTCAAATAACTTACTTGGATTTTATTACCAGTAGATTGGTGAGTATAATATTTCTTTTGAATCCGCAGGCGATACAGTGTTACATGCCATAAAAGGCTTGTTGGCATATCCAGCCATGCCGGCAAGGACTTTCCCAAAGCGCATTCTCCAGCCCGCCTTAGGAGCAGCATCTTTCAAGCGGAGGACGCTCAGTCATTCAATTGAATTCTTTCAGGGCATGTATAGATATTCAGTGAATCATTACGAATGAACCCGACCGTGGTGATTCCCAATCCTTCAGCCAACTCCAAGGCCAATTCGGTTGGAGCGGATTTCGAGAGTATCAGTTCACAGCCGATTTTCGCCACTTTCAAGAGAATTTCCGATGAAATCCGGCCGCTGAACACGATAGCTTTCCCATCTATCGAAATACCATTTTTCAAGCAATGGCCGTATATCTTGTCCAAGGCATTATGCCGTCCGATGTCCATCCTGCTTAATACGAGGCCATCGACATCGCATAGAGCGGCATTGTGGACCCCTCCTGTGTTCTGGAAGGTAACAGCGGAATTTTGTAAATCCTTCATCAAGCGGAAGCAGTCATCGGGAGTCAGTCTCACCGAAACATTATCCATTTTCTTGGCAGTCAATGCATCATTCACAAAGACGAACCCTTGTCTGCTCATTCCGCAGCATGATGTAATATACCGCTTATTTTGAAAGTCCTGGAAGTAGGGATTCACTTTATCTGTCTTCACATGAACAAAGCCTTCTTTTTCCTGGACCCAGATTTCTTTTATCTCATCATATTTTTTAATGATGCCTTCCGAAGCCAAATAACCAATCACCATATCCTCGATGTATTCAGGTGTACAAACCATCGTGACGAATTCCTGGCCATTTATTTTGACAGTGACGGGATACTCCGTTACGATCGTATCTTCCGTCCGCTCGATGTTGCCTTTGGTTATCCGGATGATGTCCCTCTTGCTTTCAATCGCTTTCATGTTCCCACTCCTTTTACTATCCAGGAGCCAATTGACCAATGTGTAAGGAACATGGTCAATGCCCGTTGAGTATGTCCGCTATATCCTTATCAAATACGAATACGGAAATCGCTATGTTCTCTTTTATTTTGATATCTGAAAACAAATGGACCAGTTTAGCTCCAACCAGTTCTTCCATTCCATCAGGAGGACTCTCCGAATACACATCCTGAACCATTTTGGTACGTGCAGAATGGACCATGTCCCTTCCTTCCTCCGATCTTGATATGAACATTTCCGTAGGAGTCAAATTCCCATATAACGTAGAAACGGCCATATTTTCCACGAAAACCGTGTGTATGCGTTCTGGTCCTTTACCGAATAGTTCCTTGCGCAGCTTACGAATCATATCATTGAATTCATGGATAACTTTTGACACCGTTACGTCACTCCAATTCAAGAAAATTAAGTTCTCAATTTTCTTATCATAAATCAACGCGAAGAAAAACGAAAGGAATTTGGGAATGATAACCTCTTTCCAGGATTGTTTCTTGTTAAAATTAAAGGTATAATATCAAAGAGGAAAGTTGGGAGCATAATAGTGTACTGTTGTGTCCTATCTTTTTTAAAAATTATCCATTATGGTATGGATTGGTATATTGGCAAGCTTTGCTATTAAACTATTCCACCATGACCTACATTTCCGTTCAGAGCCGGAGGTGTGATCATGGTGGTTTTTTTTCGTGTTTTTGGCTATAAAAGGGGGAAATATAATGAGCGATTCAAACATCACCATCAAAATCAATGGGAAGGATTATACCGCTAATGAAGGAGCGACAATACTGGAGGTCATCAACCAAAATGAGATAGCTCATCCACAGATTTGTTATGTTCCTGAAGTGGATCCGATCCAAACATGCGACACATGCATCGTCGAAGTTAATGGGGAACTCGTCCGATCATGTTCGACAAAAGCAGCGGGCGGCATGGATATTGCCTTGGACTCAAGCAAGGCAAAAGAAGCCCAAACCGAAGCCATGGACCGGATCCTGGAAAACCATTCTTTATACTGTACTGTATGTGATAATAATAACGGAAATTGCAAACTGCATAACACAGCGGAATTAATGGAAATTGAACACCAAAAATATCCTTACACACCTAAAGTGGAATTGAGTGCCGTCGATATGTCCCATCCATTTTACCGCTATGATGCCAATCAATGCATCGCATGCGGTCAATGTGTCGAAGTCTGCCAAAACCTTCAGGTCAACGAGACGCTGTCCATCGACTGGGAAGCGGAACGCCCCCGGGTAATCTGGGATGAAGGAACGGAAATCAATAACTCATCTTGTGTAGGCTGCGGACAGTGTGTAACCATTTGTCCATGCAATGCATTAATGGAAAAATCGATGCTGGGTGAGGCAGGCTTCATGTCAGGTTTGAAAAACGATATGCTTGAACCAATGATTGACCTTGTCAAAGAAGTGGAACCTGGATACAGCGGGATTTTTGCCATTTCGGAGATTGAAGCGGCAATGCGTGATACACGGACGAAGAAGACAAAAACGGTCTGCACGTTCTGTGGGGTAGGATGCACATTCGAAGTCTGGACAAAAGGGCGTAAAATTCTTAAAGTCCAACCTACTCATGAAGCACCCGTCAATGCGATATCCACATGTGTCAAAGGGAAATTCGGTTGGGACTTCGTAAACTCGGAAAAACGTTTGACCAAGCCCCTGATTCGGAAAAATGGTAGATTCGTTGAATCAAGCTGGGATGAAGCACTTGATTTAGTTGCATCCAGACTTGGTTCGATCAAACAGCAATACGGCGGGAATTCAGTAGGCTTCATTTCCTCATCAAAGATCACGAATGAAGAAAACTATGTGATTCAAAAACTGGCACGGCAAATGTTCGAAACGAATAACGTCGACAATTGCTCGCGTTACTGTCAATCCCCGGCAACAGACGGACTGTTCCGTACAGTCGGCATGGGCGGAGATGCTGGTACGATTAAAGATATCGCCGCAGCAGGTCTTGTCATCATCGTTGGGGCTAACCCTGCAGAAGGCCATCCCGTACTGGCGACACGCGTAAAACGGGCACACAAGCTTCACGGACAAAAACTGATCGTAGCTGACATCCGCAAAAACGAAATGGCCGAGCGCTCCGACATCCATATCAGTCCAAAACAAGGAACAGACCAAGTTTGGTTGATGGCGGTTACAAAATATATGATCGATCAAGGCTGGCATGATCAAGAATTCATCAATGAAAATGTTAACTTCTTCGAAGATTATAAAGAAGTTCTTAAGAAATATTCCTTGGAATATGCAGAAACACACACAGGTATTTCAAAAGAAACATTGATCCAAATAGCTGAGACCATTCGCGATGCAGACGGAACATGCATTCTCTGGGGAATGGGCGTTACACAAAACACCGGTGCTTCCGATACTTCAGCGGCAATTTCCAACTTGCTATTGGCTACGGGTAACTACCGTCGTCCAGGAGCGGGAGCTTATCCGCTTCGCGGCCATAACAATGTACAGGGCGCTTGCGATATGGGTACCCTTCCAACATGGCTTCCAGGATATCAGCATGTTACCGATGACGTGGCACGTGCTAAATTCGAAAAAGCTTATGGAGTGAAAATCGATGGCAAACCTGGCTTGAACAATATTGAAATGCTTAAAGCGATAGAAAAAGGCGACATGAAGGCCATGTATCTTGTCGGAGAAGATATGGCACTTGTTGACGCGGATGCAAACCATGTTGATAAAGTATTATCCGGATTGGATTTCTTTGTTGTACAGGATATTTTCCTTTCAAGGACAGCCCAATATGCCGACGTGGTATTACCCGGAGCTCCATCTCTTGAAAAAGACGGAACGTTCACCAATACTGAGCGCCGTGTACAGCGTTTATATAAAGCCCTTCCCACTATAGGAGATTCTAAAGCGGACTGGGAAATCACTCAAGAGATCGCCAATCGCTTAGGTGCAAATTGGAACTACACTCACCCTAGTGAAATCTATGATGAAATGGCAAGCCTGTCACCGATATTCAGCCAAGCGAATTACGAGGTGCTGGAAGGATGGAACAGCTTCCTCTGGGGAAGCCATGATGGCTCAAACACACCGCTTCTTTATGTGGATGGCTTCAACTTTCCTGATAAGAAAGCGCGCTTTGCACTGGCTGACTGGGTGGAACCCCATAAATTCCCGGAAGAATATGACCTTCATATCAATAATGGACGCATGCTTGAGCATTTCCATGAAGGCAATATGACGAACAAATCCAATGGAATCCAATCGAAAGTACCTGATATTTTCGTTGAGATATCACCAGAACTTGCAAAAGAACGTAAAGTCGGTGATGGCGGACTCGTTCGCTTAGTGTCCCCATTCGGAGCCGTTAAATTAAAAGCCCTGATCACAGACCGTGTGAAAAATAATGAGCTATTTTTACCGATGAACTCAGTCGATAAAGACTCTGCCATCAACTTCCTGACTGGTCCTATCTATGATCAACGCACAAGCACGCCTGCCTACAAACAGACGATGGTCCGCATGGAAGTATTAAGCGCAAGCGGAGACATCCCATTACCGGGTACCAATCCAAGGAACAAAAAACGTCACCCTCAAAATGGTGTCGAGGTTGAACGTAAGTGGGCCCGTCCAGGGTATGTTCACTTAACAGATAAATAAACAAGGAGGGTGAAGATCATGGCAGCTCCTATTACGGAAATCCATAATCCCATTACTGAGGAAGAAATAAAGCTACAAAAACTCGAAGAACTGAAAACGCTGATCACCGATAATGAAGATGCATTAAACAATATGTTTAAAATCGTCAATGAACTGAATGACTCGGGAGTATTCGAAGCCGCGACCTCCATGCTTCAAGGAAAAGAACAAATTGCAAAAATCGCTCTTCAACAAATCACAAGGCAACCTGTCACAAACCTAATCAATACCCTTATGGGGGCAACAGGAGCCTTGATGAATGCCGATGCCGCACAATCCACGAAACTGCTAAACAGTGCACTTGCAGGAATCGATGAAGGAAACAAATTCCTTCAGACCGATAAGAAGATCGGAGTTTTGGATTTAATGAAAACATTGAATGACCCAGACATAAACCGGGCGATCGGTTTTGGCGTCCACTTCCTAAAGGGAATGGGCAAGGAATTAAAAGAATAGAATCGGAACAAAGACTCAAGAGAAACTTCTTTTGAGTCTTTGTTCTATATTGGATGAAATGCTAACATATGAAACACGTTGAACATCCCTGAATTGCATTAAAAATTGATGGAACGATAAAGCTACAACTACGCTAAAAATATGAATCATTTGCTTGTTTTGTAATGGCTTAGTTGCTGCAAAAGTATAGCGTATTGGATAAGATTAGCATTGTAGTGGATGATTTAATGAATCAAGAAGAAAAAATTAAGGAATTAGGATACGAATTGTTTTTATTGAAGCATGCATTTTTTAAATTACATGATAGTATGGCCCCGAATGGCTTTACAGAGCAAGAGGTTAGTGAGTTAGATAGATTTTTCATGTGCGTTTACGGCACAAAAAATTATCCCACAAAGGAAGAAATGGGAAAAAAAGTGGCGGATATAAAAAATATCGAAATTGAAGAATTACATATTGCCTAAGTAAAAAAATCTTATTAGCTTATCAAGCTCCAGTAATAGATATTATTCTGGAGGATTTCCAAAATGTTGATGTAAATATAGAGAAATAATTTAAAGCGTGGGCTCAAATCAATCCTCAAAATACAGGCTGTACACCCTCCCCTTATTCGCACCACTGCTTGTCAGACTCAATGATTGCAAGATCCTCGTTGCACTGGATGAAGAGGAAATGTTTAAAAAGTCCCTCAACTGCCGATTCGTTATGGTCGAGCCTAATAGATAAAAATAATCTCGTAAAGCGGGGATATGTGCTTTTTTACTGGTTAATTGGCATTGATGACAAATCCATGTGCCATGCCTTCTAAATAACTGATTCCCCTCGCAATTCTCACATATCACTCCTTTTATTATGTCCTTTTCGGTAAGGTTGTATCGTTCCAGAATGGAAAAGTCCGCATCGATGTGGTGTTTATTCATTACTCGAACTGCCTTTTTCAGATCTTTTTCACTAAAACTGAAGTCTGTTATGGAATCTTCCATTTGACTAATTTTATAAGGAAGTGAATCGCGATGGATAACTTTATAGTGGAGTTTATGGTTACTAGGAGCTGTACGGATGATTGTTTGGGGATTACTGATGACAATTAAAGAGTGGATTGGAAGTGAGGGAAAACCATTTTTCAAGAACCAATAGGTTAACTGTGATTCTTGGCGGCTGACTTGTACGATGGGATCTGGAAATGCCGTCTCTTTGCCTTCTATCGTTCGAATGAGCTGGTTGAAATGCGGATCAAAATAGATTGCCCCTGCAATGTTCTTCACTTCAATAATAAGCGCATATTTCTTGGAGATTAATAAGGTATCAAGTTGAAAAAATCGGGATTGATCCTGCAGCCTTAAGTCGTGGAAGATGTAATAGCTTTTCGGTTCAAGAAAGCTTAATGGAAAATCAATGGAACATTCCCCTTTATGGCCCGCTTCCCTTTTTTTGAGATCATTCATGATTAAGGGGAGTTTAGGGTGATTCGGAGGAAGCCTGCTCGCTAATGCACGTAATTTGCGGATGGCAAGAGGAACTTTTCGCTTTTTTACAATCAATTTCATCGCTCCAATCTTGGTTTCTCCCAAATGATTCTACACCAGAAGGGAATATTCCTTTAAATGATAGCGATTGTACAATTTATCTGCGAAATCGGGATTATATCTTCGAAAATGGAGATATATCTGCGAAAACTCCTGATTTATCTGCGAATTATACGTTTTATCGATTTTTCGACAAAAACAAATAAAAAAACAAATAAAAAACCACCAATATATGTATTGGTGGAGACGGTGGGAGTCGAACCCACGTCCAGACATAACGGCACTTAAGCTTCTACGAGTGTAGTCGATATATTCGCATTTCGCGAACTCATTAGCCTATCGACAGGCGGCAGAGCAGCTAGTCTGATTGGTCTCTTCCTTCATCCTCAGACGGTGGATTCCGGCGTATCCCACTTAGAGTGAGTCCCTTACCCTACCACGTGGGCCATGGAGGGAGGAACAGCTATCGACTGTTATTAAGCAGCGAAAGCTAGGTTGTTGTTTTGTTTGCCAGTTATAGGCGTTGACGTTTTAACGAGGCCGATCCCCTCGACTCGCAACTTAAGCTCGAACTATCCCTGTCGAATCCGTAACGTCCCCATGATAGAAATGGAGCGTACGAGAGAAGAATAGTCAGCAAGTTGGCTGATATTCAATTGTCATCGGTACAGGATTAATTATAACAGATTGGTTCAAAAAATCAATTGTAAGGTCTTGGCAGTTTTACATCTTCTGACGATCACGGAAAGCACGTTCAATATCACGCTTCGCTTCCTTCTTCTTTAAGTCATCACGCTTGTCATATTGTTTCTTCCCTTTTCCAAGTCCGATTAAAACTTTGGCAAAGCCATTCTTTAAATACATTTTCAACGGGACGATGGTGTAACCTGTTTCCTTTGTTTCACCGATCAGTTTACTGATTTCTTTTTTATGCAAAAGAAGCTTCCGTGTCCTCAACGGGTCATGGTTAAACTGGTTTCCCTGCTCATAAGGGCTTACATGCATATTATGAAGATAAATTTCACCATTTTCTATTTTAGCAAAGGCATCCTTCAAATTCACTCGGGCCGCACGGATTGCTTTGATTTCTGTCCCTTTTAAAACGATTCCCGCTTCAAACGTTTGTTCAATAAAAAAATCATGATAAGCTTTTTTATTTTGTGCTAGTTGTTTACCTGAGCCTTTTGGCATCTAACTCTCCCCTTTTTTACATCCAATCGCGGCGAGAGGATGAAATGATCATCCCCACGCCTGAATCTTTATCTCTTTTTTGGTTTTCTCTTGCGCTTGGCAGCTGGCGCATTTTCAAAGAATTTTTTCTTATTTTTCGATTTTCTTCCAGAAGAAGCCGAATCTCCATTACGGTCGCCGCCTTTTCCTTCCTTACGTCCCCCATTGCCGCCTCGGCCGCGTTTGCGTTCACCTGAATTGGCTTTGAATATTTTCTTCTCGCCAGATGGACGCGGACGGCTTACCTTCATGCCGATGATTTCAAAATCGATGGCGCGTTCCTCTTTATTGACGTTGGAAACACGTACGTCGATCTCATCGCCAATCCGGAACACATTACCGGTACGCTCCCCGATCATTGCAAGCTGACGCTCATCGAAGCGGTAATAATCATCTGTCATGAAGCTGACATGGACAAGTCCTTCAATGGTGTTCGGCAACTCGACAAACATCCCGAAATTCGTAACCGAACCAATGATCCCGGTATATTCTTCGCCGATTTTATCCAGCATATATTCCGCTTTCTTCAGATCATCCGTTTCCCGTTCAGCATCGACTGAGCGACGTTCACGTTTCGATGTATGATCGGCAATCTCAGGTAAATTGGCATTCCATTTCTCCTTCGTAGCTTCATCCATTTTACCTTCCACCAAGTAGGTCCTGATCAACCTGTGCACGATCAAATCCGGGTAACGGCGAATCGGCGATGTGAAATGTGTATAAAACTCAGCAGATAAACCAAAGTGACCTAAGCTCTCCGGATCATATTTCGCCTGTTGCATGGAACGAAGCATGACGGTTGAAATGACCGTTTCTTCCGGTTTACCGGCAACTGCCTCAATGATTTCCTGTAACGCCTTAGGATGGACGTCATTGGCCGATCCCCGTACAATATATCCGAAATTCGTAATGAATTCGAAGAAACGCTGCAGTTTTTCCGGCTTTGGATCTTCATGAATACGGTAGATGAACGGAACGTCAAGACGGTGAAAATGCTCTGCAACGGTTTCATTTGCCGCAAGCATGAACTCTTCAATCAGCTTTTCCGCAACAGACCTTTCACGTAAAACCACATCAGTCGGATGGCCCTCTTCATCAACGATGACTCTCGCTTCATTGAAATCAAAGTCGATCGCACCGCGGTTCATCCGGTTTTTACGAAGGATGGCCGCTAACTTCTCCATGTCCTGGAACATTGGCACCAACGCTTCATAGCGTTCGAGCTGTTCTTCATCTTTATCCACAAGGATTTTGTTCACATTGCCATAGGTCATACGTTCCGTCGTCTTAATGACACTTTCAAAAATCTCATGATTGACGACTTTGCCATCTGGCGTGATTTCCATTTCACAAGAGAGTGTAAAACGATCGACTTGTGGGTTCAAGGAACAAATGCCATTCGATAAACGATGCGGAATCATTGGAATGACCCTGTCCACCAAATATACGCTCGTCCCTCTTTCCAAAGCTTCCTTATCGATTGGAGATCCTTCCTCCACATAATGGCTGACATCAGCAATATGAACACCCAGCTTGTAATTGCCATTTTCAAGTTTAGAAACAGTGACGGCGTCATCCAGGTCCTTTGCATCTGCTCCATCAATTGTGACCAAAACATCATTGCGCAAATCCCTGCGGCTGCCAATTTCACTTTCTTGAATGGTATCCGAAACGGCATTGGCTTGCTCCATTACGTCTTCCGGGAACTCCATTGGCAAACCATATTTATGGATCACGGAAAGAATATCCACACCAGGGTCATTTTTATGCCCCAGAATCTCAATGACTTCGCCTTCAGCACTTATGCGTCCTTCAGGATAGGAAGTAAGCTTGACGACAACCTTATGGCCCTCTACCGCTCCATGTGAAGCGTGCTGTGGGATGAAGATATCGCTTGCGATTTTTTTATCATCAGGGATGACGAAACCAAAACTTTTACTTTCGGAGTATGTACCGACCACTTGTGTAATTCCGCGTTCAAGTATTCTGATGACCGTGCCTTCTTGCCTTGAGCCCGATGTTTCCGAAGACACTCGTACCATGACGACATCTCCATGCATCGCTGTGCCCGTTTCATTTGGCGGAATGAAAATATCATCCATTCCTGGGTTATCGTCAGGTGTCACAAATGCGAATCCTTTTGCATGTCCCGTTAATTTACCGCGGAACAAATTCATTTTTTGCGGCAGGCCGTAACGATTGCTTCTCGTTCTGACCACCAATCCCTTTTCTTCCATTTTTACTAAAGCCTTAACGAAATTCTTGAAATCTGCCGAGTCTTCGATTTTCAAAGCCTCTTCCAGTTCTTGTACCGTTAACGGCTTATACGCTTCATCCGTCATGTATGTCAGAAGCTTATTAATATGTTCTTGAATGTTATCTTCCATGAAAACCCTCCTATTCAGGGTATAATAAATTTGTTATTCGGACCAATCCAGACTTTCTAAAAATTCCAATACATCTTCATGCAACTGGTCTTTTTCTTTATCAAGAGTTATGACATGGCCGGATTCTTCATACCACTTGATTCGTTTGACCGGTGATTCAATGGAATCAATAATAATATCGGCACTTTTTGGATTGATAACATCATCATGCCGGCCCTGCACGACAAATGTCGGAGCGTAAATAAGGTCGACGTGCTCTCTTACATCCGTTATCAATTCCTGAAGGGCTTTCAATGTATTCATCGGTTTATCGGCAAGGAGGTCCATTTCAAGCTCTATTTGCTCTTGAGTTTTCCCTTCATACTTCTTAAATTCTCTGGCGTACTCCAATACTCCTTTAAACATCATTTCTTCACTTTTAATATGCATAGGCGCACACATTGATACGATACCCTTTATAGGTACAGTGTAACCTAATTTAAGAGAAAATACGCCTCCTAATGAGAGTCCGGCAACAGCAATTTCTTCATGGCCTTTGCTTTTAAGAAAATCATAGGCCATCATGACATCTTTCCACCAATCTTCCGGACCCGTTTTCACCAGTTCCTCTGGCGGAACTCCATGCCCTTTATAGTGCGGGGCATGACAGGTGTATCCCTGTTTCTCCAAGTAACGGCCAAGCATCCGTACATCCGCCGAATTTCCCGTAAATCCATGTAAAAGTAAGACAGCCCTTTTTCCGCTTTCAAAAGTAAAGGGCTGCTGCAGCTTGATTTTCATGACTTCAAACTCCTTTATCAGTAAATAGAATTCAAAATATCCCTATCCTATAATTAAGTACTAAAATCACTATATCTATTCATGCAACTATTGTGCAAAGAAAAAAGCCTAGCTAATTAGCTAGACTCATTTTTGATCCATTACACATCAAAGAAAGCAACAAGTAAAGTTAAAGCAAAGAATAAAATCGCCAATACTATCGTTGCACGATGTAAAACTAGGTCCAAACCGCGTGCCTTTTGCTTTCCGAATAGCTGCTCAGCACCGCCGGCAATCGCACCCGATAAACCTGCACTCTTACCTGATTGAAGCAATACCGTCACAATGAGGGCGATACTGACAATCACTAAAAGCGTTATGAGAAATGCATGCATGCAATTACACCTCCTGAAGAACCAATAAACAATTACTTTAACTTTACCACACCCAATAAATATCCACAATCTTTGTTATACTATGATGGTAAGAATTCCTAAAAACCCATAGTCATTTATTTCTTTTTGAAACAAAGTTTGAGATAATTTGCATAAATAGAGAAAGAGGTGTCAACATGTTTAAGTCCATACTTCGGATTCTTGATCTCCTGACCATCCTATTCTCGGCGGTTGCCGGCTATTCTTTATGGACAGGCGGAAGCAATCTTATCAGTGTCCTATTAATCATCCTATCACCAATTTTATTGCTGCTGGCAAAGTATCACGGAAATCGATACTTATTATTTGCTGCATATATCACGACAACCGTTTATTTTACTGCTATTATTTATAATGGACTTTCCAATAGCGGTACCGATTTTTTCCAATCCAACTTCCATGTCCTCCTGATCGGGGCAGCAGCCGCCTTGCTGAGCGTCATAGCAGCGGTCATTGGGTTTGGGACAAATACCCTTACGATTCTTTGGTTATCGCTTCACGCCCTTGTCACATTCGAGACAATCAGGATGTCATCTGGTTTCCTTTCGAACTTTTGGTCTGATCCCGTCGTGCAAACCGCAGTTCGTAATGATTATCCATTTTTATTGATGGTCGTCTGGATTGGCTTATTTCTAGATAAATATCAAAGTGAATTAACAAGGGATTACTTATCACGATAATTTTTCAAAACTACTTTTATTGGAAATCTTATATTAAAAGCAAGGGGCCTTTCAAATGTTAAAACCTATATTTGCAGCAACCGCTCTATCATCTTTCATTCTGATGGCTGGCTGTTCATCAGACCTGACAAGCGATCATGAAAAAGAGCAAAAAGAAGAACAACCGAGCTCCCAGGATACGGAGACGGGGACAGAAACCGACAAGAATGATGATTCAAAAGAATCGGCCCAACGCCAGGTGGATGTTGATGAAACGGCTAAACCCGCACAGGCTGGCCTTCAGACGTTAGCCAATCCGGAAAGCATACCTGTACTTGTCAATAAACAATACAGTCTTCCTGAAGATTACAAACCCGCTGACCTCATCTACCCAAAAGTGGATTTCATCTTTCAAGATAAAATCGAAAAAAGAATGATGCGCGAAGAAGCGGGGAAGGCTCTTGAAGTAATGTTCCAAGCTGCCGAAAAAGACAGCATGCACTTCGCCGGCGTTTCCGCATACCGCTCACACCAAACACAAATCACCGTCTTTAATAACTATGTGGCTAAGGACGGGGAAGAAAAAGCGAAAACCTACAGCGCAATGCCTGGGACAAGCGAGCATGAAACGGGCCTAGCGATTGATGTCACGACCCACGATGGTGCATGCGCTGCACAAGACTGCTTCGGTGATACGAATGAAGCGGCCTGGCTTGCTGAACATGCACATGAATACGGATTTATCATCCGCTACCCTGAAGGCAAGGAAAACATCACAGGGTATAAATACGAACCATGGCACATCCGTTATGTTGGTGTGGCTACCGCAACTGAAATCTTTGAAGCGAAGATTACATTAGAAGAATACTATAATGCCGTACCAGTGGAAGCTGTATCGAATAAATAAAAAAAGGTGCCCGGATGCGGCACCTTTTTTTATATTAATCAAACGTTTGATTAAATCCTTTTATCAGCCCTGAACCAAGCCGGAATCAGTGACTGGACGGCTAACTTTATAAGCAAAAAAACCTCCCATACAATGTGTATTCTCACATTGTATGGGAGGTGAAAAGAAATTACTGTGCAGAATCCATCTTCTCGTCAGAAGCAGAATCCCAAAATAATTGGGTGAATGGATTTCAAAGACTGAAAGAACGAAACCTAATTTTGGAGCATTGCATATTTAAGCAACGAAAAAAGGACTCCGCATAATTGGCGGGGTCCTTCAATATTCATCGTTTTTATTTTCAACTTCAAATAGGTTGAAACTTGATGATTCATCTGGGTTGAATGCAGGTTCTTCATTTTCATATTTATATTTATGTTCTTCTACGTATTTAATTTTCTGATATTCCTCTTTTGACATACCCTCCCAAATTTTTGTTGCATTGTGGTCTTCATGGCCAGGCTGAGGATTCGTATGCGGTGTTGGGTCCAAGATAAAACTACCCAAAAAAATGGTTGTGTAGAAAAATGGCATTGCCATAATCAAAACGATTAAGCCCAATGCTCCAACTATATTTATGTATTTTTTCATTGGTGACATACCTCCCAATTTTTGAATTTTTATATTCAATTGATGTACAACCAGCATATTTTAGTCACTCCATAACCAATCACGAAACCACTTGACGGGAAGAACAGCCAATACACAAATTACAAGAAGTATGAATGCAATATACAGCATTCCTAAATCAATCAGTATGCCCATTACTACAGCTACACAGGAGATTATAATAGCGATAGAGAAACGTTCAGTCATTGTCTCACCTCCCGTTTGGTTAACTCCAGTAAATCTTTTATTAATTCATCGGTATGGATGAAAACAAACACTTGGTATTTTTTGTTGTTTCGATTGGGCATAGTATGATGAATGTCATGTCCAGCCCGTACCAGAACCATAGACAATGATTTTTTGTAAATGTTCTTGAGCCCCATAATATCCACCTCCATTTATGAAATTGGCAAAGGAGGTAAAGTGCTTACCTCCTTAAATTCATTCCTTTTCCATCTTTTCTTTCTTTTCCATTTTATGAAGGATGATATTGGAAACAATCGCATAGACCACAAATGCCATCCAATAATAACCATAATCCTTATCGTTGCCAATGGACGAAAACATTAATATCGCAAATAACAAATATGGAATGGTCAATAACAATCGGAGTTTCCAAAGGTATCGTCCCCACATCGGTATTCCTCCTTTTAAAATCATTGGCAGTGCTTTTGAGATTTTTTCCACTCCTCAAATACTATGTCACTGGCAATAATTTCAGCATCGGTATATCCCAACCCACCTAAAGCAACTTTGATTTCATCAGCGCTCTTGCTGTCAAATAATCGTAGCTTGGGAATGAGAGCCCACGCTCGCTGTTTATCAATTTCCACAGCTACAGAGTTGATATCACCAAGCAAATCAAGGTCGTTTATATAATGGTCCAATGTGCGTTTGGAAAGAAAGTCAGTTCCTTCATTATTGTTACGGAAAAACAATCCTGTTAGCGTTTCGATGGCTGTTGATAAGATTTCTGGTTTCATGGCTTTCGTCCTCATAATTAACTAAATATTCCGTTACATCTATTACTATAGAAGTATGAAGTACCAAAATTATGCTGTCAATCTAAAAAAGACCATTCCTATTGGAACGGTCTAAAAGTTTGGCATATAAGATTTTTCGTCTGTGTTTTTAACATCCAGCTCATGACCATCTACCATGTAATCATAAACAAGCGTGGCTTGTGGGACATACTTTCCATCTATCTTTGCTTGATGTATTGCTCTGTCCACTTTACCGAAACCGTTGATTTGTCGCCTTTCTGCTAATTGCAAATTATATTTTCTAGCCACAATATCGAACACAAGTTTTGCATCATCTTGAGTTTTAGGCAGCTCTAGGCTTTCACGAACTTTACTTTCAGTTTTCGTTAAATAAGCACAGTAAGCATCATATTTAAAGCGAATGCCATAATATGCGTGGATTTCCTTGTGTTTTTTTATAAACTCCTTAGAGTTTGGATGATTGCCTTTTTTGGCTATCCAATATCCAATTCCCAATTCCTCTTTTAACAAGTTGACCTTATCGTCAATATCTTTAGCAATATCAATATCCAATGGGCCATACCATTTTGTAATTGTAGGTCTCGATAGTTCGCTTGGAATAATTTTTAATTTGTAAGTCAAATGTAAATTCTTTCAACAAGTCCTGTATTAACACGCAAAAACCCCCAATTCATAAGCGATTTCACTCACTTATAAATCAGGGGTTGATACTAAACATTTGTATTGCTAAGTTCGAGTTGATGTACTACATAACTCAAAGTGTCCAAAAGTGCCTTGTATGACAAAGTTCGGACGTATTTTATGCTTGATAATTACTTCTTCAGGTTATAGAAAGATTTCAAGCCGCCATATACAGCCAAGTCACCAAGTTGGTCTTCGATGCGAAGAAGTTGGTTGTATTTAGCGATACGGTCTGTACGGGACATTGAACCAGTTTTGATTTGTCCTGCGTTTGTTGCAACGGCAATATCAGCGATCGTTGCATCTTCCGTTTCACCGGAACGGTGGGAAACGACTGCAGTGTAGCCTGCGCGTTTAGCCATTTCGATTGCATCAAACGTTTCTGTCAGTGTACCAATTTGGTTCACTTTGATCAGGATGGAGTTACCGATGCCTTTTTCGATGCCTTCAGCCAATTTTTTCGTGTTCGTTACAAAAAGATCGTCACCAACAAGTTGAACTTTAGAACCGATGCGTTCCGTTAAAAGTTTGTGGCCTTCCCAGTCATTTTCATCCAGGCCGTCTTCGATGGAGAGAATAGGGAACTCATTCACTAGCTCTTCATAGAAAGCAACCATTTCTTCGGATGTAACGCCATTGCGGCCTTCGCCTGCAAGATCATATTTGCCTGTTTCTTTGTTATAGAATTCAGATGAAGCTACGTCCATACCAAGGTAGATATCTTCGCCTGCTTTGTAGCCAGCTTTTTCAATTGCCTCGATGATGACTTGCAGTGCTTCACGGTTTGAACCAAGGTTTGGCGCAAAGCCGCCTTCATCGCCGACTGCCGTATTCAAGCCTTTGGCAGAAAGGACAGATTTCAATGCATGGAATACTTCAGCACCCATACGAACTGCTTCTTTGAAGCTAGGAGCGCCTACAGGAAGGATCATGAATTCCTGGAAGTCAACATTGTTATCGGCATGTGATCCGCCGTTAATGATGTTCATCATTGGAGTTGGAAGTTGTTTCGCATTGAACCCTCCAAGGTAACGATACAATGGTAAACCTGAAAATTCCGCAGCGGCATGGGCAGCAGCCATTGATACACCAAGGATTGCATTAGCTCCCAGGTTTCCTTTGTTTTCAGTGCCATCCAATTCAATCATAGTAAGGTCAAGGCCTGCTTGGTTCGTTACATCCAAACCGATGACAGCTTCAGCAATGATATCATTTACATTATCGACTGCTTTTTGTACCCCTTTACCCAGGTAACGAGATTTATCTCCGTCACGAAGCTCAACCGCTTCGTGTTCCCCTGTTGAAGCACCTGATGGTACGATTGCACGTCCGAAGTATCCGGACTCTGTTTGGATTTCTACTTCTATTGTTGGATTACCACGGGAATCTAGCACTTCGCGTGCATATACATGTTCGATGTACGGCATAATAAATCTCTCCTTTTCCTAATCACAATTTTATTTAGATAATAGGGATTTCCCTGTCATTTCAACAGGTTTTTCGACTCCAAGCAAATCAAGCATCGTTGGAGCTAAATCGCCTAAGATACCACCTGTTCTTAATGTTACCTGATTTTTAGTGATAATGACAGGCACGGGATTCGTAGTATGGGCTGTCATGGGATTGCCTTCAAGCGTTACGACTTCATCAGCATTTCCGTGGTCAGCGGTAATGATTGCTGTACCGCCTTTTGAGACGATTAAATCGACAATCCTGCCTAGGCATTCATCCACTGTTTCAATCGCTTTAATGGTAGGCTCTAGCATCCCTGAATGACCAACCATGTCCGGGTTGGCAAAATTCAAGAGAATGGCATCAAAACGATCAGCCTCAATCTGTTCCACCAATGCATCCGTCACTTCATAAGCACTCATTTCCGGTTGTAAATCATATGTAGCGACTTTCGGAGAATTAATTAAAATCCTCTCTTCACCAGGAAACTTCTCTTCACGTCCGCCGCTCATGAAAAACGTCACATGCGGATATTTTTCAGTTTCAGCGATACGAAGCTGGGTTAGCTGGTTTTGGGAAAGTACTTCCCCTAATGTATTATCAAGATTTGTCGGATTAAATGCAACATATCCGTCAACTGTTTCCGAAAAATGTGTCAAGCAGACAAAATGGAGATGCTTTGGATGTCCAGGACCGCGGTCAAATGAGCGAAAATCCTCATTCGTAAACGTATTGGAAATCTGGATCGCCCGGTCTGGACGGAAGTTATAAAAGATTACGGCATCATCATCTTTAATCGTTGCCACCGGCTTACCGTCTTCCGCCGTTATGACTGAAGGTATCACGAACTCGTCAAATATACCATGTTCGTAGGAATCCTCGACACATTCCATTGCAGAAGAGTAAGCAGGGCCATCACCATACACCATCGAACGGTAGGATTTCTCCACACGTTCCCAGCGCTTATCACGGTCCATCGAATAATATCTTCCGGATATGGTCGCAAACTGACCAACACCGATTTCCTTCATTTTCGCTTCCGCTTCCTTAATATAACCCTGCGCCGTTTTCGGTCCGACATCACGGCCATCTAAGAATGCATGTACATATACATTTTTAACTCCTTCTTTTGCGGCCAATTTCAGCAGGGCATACATATGATCAATATGACTGTGCACGCCGCCATCTGAAAGAAGACCGAAAAGATGAAGGTCTGTGCCTTTTTCTTTGGTATGGCTCATGGCATCGACCAAAGTTGGATTTTGTGCAAACTCGCCTTCACGGATAGCCAGGTTCACACGGGTCAGACTTTGATAAACGATCCGTCCTGCCCCGATATTCAAATGCCCCACTTCCGAGTTCCCCATTTGACCTGCAGGCAAGCCGACCGCTTCCCCGCTTGCAGTTAAATGGGAATGCGGATACTGTTCCCAAAAACGGTCAAAATTCGGTTTTTTCGCATGAAAAACAGCATTTCCCTTTTCTTCGTTACGGCAGCCAAAACCGTCTAAGATGATAAGTGCCACAGGCGACTTACTCATAGTGACCAGCCTCCAGCAATTGTAAAAATGAATCGGATTTCAAGCTTGCACCGCCAACCAACGCACCGTCTATATCAGGTTGTGCCATGTACTCTTTAATATTCTCAGGTTTTACACTGCCACCGTACTGAATTCGGATGGCTGCAGCTGCTTCATTTGAAAATTTGTCGGCAACAACTGAGCGGATATGCGCACAAACTTCATTTGCATCTTGAGCAGATGACGATTTTCCTGTTCCAATCGCCCAAATCGGCTCATAAGCAATAACGGCTTGTTTCAATTGATCGTCAGATAATCCTGCCAGGCCTTTTTCAATCTGACTGCCTACGAAATCATTCGTTTCGCCAGCTTCCCTTTGCTCAAGTGTTTCACCGCAGCAAACGATCGGGGTCAACTGGTGGGCAAAAGCGGCATGGGCTTTTTTATTAACGGCTTCATCCGTTTCGTTGAACATTTCCCGGCGCTCAGAATGACCAAGTATGACGTAGGATACACCAAGATCAGCCAATGCGATTGGGCTGATTTCGCCTGTGAAAGCACCGCTTTCTTCAAAGTGCATGTTTTGCGCCCCGATTTTCACATCGGTTCCTTTTGCTTCTTGAACCAGCTGATCCAAAAATAAAGCTGGAGCACATACAACCGTATCAATTACATCTTGCTTCGGAATCAAATTGCTCACTTCTTCTAAAAAGGCAGTCGCATCAGATAGTGTTTTATTCATTTTCCAGTTTCCTGCAATAATCGGTTTACGCATTTGGTTTCTCATCCCTTCTAAAGTTGAAATATGTAACGGATTGATCTTATTTATCGTTCAAGGCCACAACGCCAGGCAACTCTTTGCCTTCCATGAACTCAAGAGATGCACCGCCGCCAGTTGAAATATGGGACATCTTTTCAGCCAGGCCAAACTTTTCTGCAGCTGCGGCTGAATCCCCCCCGCCTACAATGCTGTACGTATCTTTTGCTTCCGCCAAGGCACTAGCAACCGTTCTCGTTCCATTCGCAAATTTATCGAACTCGAATACACCCATTGGTCCATTCCAAATCACTAGCTTAGAACTTTTGATTACATCCGCAAATAAATCACTTGTTTTTGGACCGATATCAAGAGCCATTTTATCATGTGGAATAGCATCGATATCGACATTCTCTGCCTCTGCATCAGGTGAAAATTCAGCCGTTACGACTGCATCGATAGGCAAATGGAGTTTTACGCCTTTTTCTTTTGCACTTTCGATGAAAGATTTGGCTAATTCTATTTTGTCTTCTTCCAATAAAGAATTACCGATTTCATGACCTTGCGCTTTAATAAATGTATAACCCAGTCCACCACCAATGATCAAGTGATCGACTTTCTCTAAAAGGTTTTCGATAACGCCTATTTTATCCTTTACTTTTGCTCCGCCAATTATAGCTGTAAAAGGACGTTCTGGGTTGAATAGGGCTTTTCCTAGTACAGAAAGCTCTTTTTCCATCAGCAATCCGGCAACAGCTGGGAGATGGTGTGCTATTCCTTCAGTTGAAGCATGTGCACGATGCGCAGCTCCGAATGCATCGTTAACATAAACATCAGCCAGTGCAGCAAATGACTTCGCCAATTCTTGATCGTTCTTCTCTTCTCCTGGATAGAAACGAACGTTTTCCAACAACAGGATCTCGCCATTTTGCATGTTATCAATGATTGATTGAACGGTCTCGCCGTAAGCTTCTTCTGCCTTTTGCACATCTTTGCCACTAAGTTCGCTTAGTCTTTCCGCAACAGGTGCTAAACGCAATTCTTCAACTACTTGTCCTTTTGGACGGCCAAGGTGGCTGGCTAAGATGACTTTAGCTCCTTGTTCTGTCAAATAGGAAATCGTCGGCAGTGCAGCTTTGATTCTCGTATCATCCGAAATCTTTCCGTCCTGCATCGGAACGTTGAAATCAACACGGCAAAATACGCGTTTCCCCTTTAATTCAATATCTCTAATCGACTTTTTATTCATAATCCAAGAACCCCCTTAGATATTGTTATCATACTTTTTGATTCCTTTAGTCAAAAAGGGAGAGGGTAAATTTCCCAACTCCCCTTTTTCTCTTTTTCATTATAGTCGGTTTCCAGGAAATTATCCAAAAACAAGAAATGTAAACGCTTGACTGATTAATGACTTACTAATAATATCATCTTCTGCCAAGTTTTTTTAGAGGTGTGATAAAAAAAACCTCACCTTGGTGAGGTTTTTTTTATTATTCTAATTACAATCCTTTTTTAGCCAAATAGTCGATTAAATCAACAACACGGCTAGAATATCCAGTTTCATTATCATACCAAGATAATACTTTAACCATGTTTCCTTCCATTACCATTGTGGAAAGGGCATCAATTGTAGATGATGATGGGTTACCGTTATAGTCAGTTGATACTAGCGGAAGTTCGCTGTACTCAAGAATTCCTTTTAATTCGCCTTCAGAAGCCTTTTTGAATGCTGCATTAACTTCTTCAACTGTTGTGTCTTTTTCAAGCTCTGCAACAAGGTCGACTACAGACACGTTTGGAGTAGGTACGCGCATTGCCATACCATTTAATTTCCCTTTAAGTTCAGGAAGAACAAGTGCAACAGCTTTTGCCGCCCCAGTTGTTGTAGGAATGATATTCTCGGCAGCTGCACGTGCACGGCGGTAATCTTTATGAGGCAAATCAAGGATTTGCTGATCATTTGTATACGAGTGAACAGTAGTCATCATACCGCGTTTGATTCCAAATTGTTCATGAAGCACTTTAGCAAATGGAGCTAAGCAGTTCGTTGTACAAGAAGCATTAGAGATTACATGGTGGTTTGCTGCATCATATTTGTCTTCGTTTACACCCATGACAATTGTAATATCTTCATCAGATGCAGGAGCAGAGATGATTACTTTTTTCGCGCCAGCTTCTAAATGCTTAGCTGCATCTGCACGTTTTGTGAAACGTCCTGTAGATTCTACAACTACTTCTACTCCTAGTTCACCCCATGCTAATTGTGCAGGATCACGTTCAGCCAATACTTTGACTTTATGACCATCAACAACAAGGTACTCCCCATCAACTGTTACTTTTTCATTAAGAGATCCATGAATTGTATCGTATTGAAGAAGGTGCGCTAACATATTAGCATCCGTTAAGTCGTTAATAGCAACAATCTCTACCCCAGGATTACTCAATGCTGCACGAAATACATTACGTCCAATACGTCCAAAACCATTAATACCAACTTTTACTGCCATGAAAAATTCCTCCTTTTAAGTTCGCAAATATATTAAGGGGTGTAATTCCCCTGAATTAACTCTTGTGCCGCCGCTTCATCAGTGATCAACACTGTTGATGAAGGTGCGCCTTTCATGTAGGAACGGATAGCCTTTGCTTTAGTTTTGCCACCTGCCACAGTTATCACTCGCTTTTCAGGGCTAAGATCATCTAACTGGATGCCGACTGTCAAAACTTTATGAACAACTTTACCGTTTTCATCGTAATAATAACCGAATGCTTCTCCTACAGCATTTCCATCTAACAGCTTCTTTAACATTTCTGGCGAAGAATTTCTTCTCTCAGCCATGGCCATGGCATCACCGATTCCATGAATGATCATATCGGCAGATTTGATTTGGGAAATCACTTCTTTAATTGCAGGTTCCTTCTGAAATGAAGCATAAACCTCACCGCTTAATTGATCGGGTACATATAACACTCTGTATGAGGCTTGTGCCTTCTGTGCCATTTTTTCAACAATCGTATTGGCCTGATTCTGTACTGCTTCACCAATTCCCCCGCGGGCCGGGACAAATGTCAATTTCTTCGACGCTTCATCAGGTGACAACGAATCAGCCACTTCGGCCATTGTGGATCCGCCAGTAACCGCAATGATATTCTTTGAGTTCCATTCTCGTTTCATACGGTTTGCACAAGCTTTACCCAATTCTTTTTTCACCCATGGGGTCTCATCACAATTTCCTGAGACAATAATGACTTCATCCACTTGTAATAAATCCTGCAATTGCCGTTCCATTATGTCTATACCCATTACTTCACGCATTATTCCTTCTAACTTATCCAGGATTTCAATCCCTTCATCAGTCAGCGTCATGCCAGAGCTGAATATGTTAACCAGGTTCTGACTTTTCAGAAAATCAACCTCGCCTCTAAGCGTCCGTTCTGTCAAATTAAGGCTCACGGACAGACTGCGCCTTCCAACCGGCTGCATCATTTTGATATAACGCAGGATATCATATCTTTTTTGCATAACCAGAAGGAAATCTGGTAATAATTTTCTTTGTACCTCGAGTAATGTACGCATATTTAAAACTCCTAAAAAGTTAAGTTGGACATTTAATGTCCCGCGTAGTCATTTTCTGTCCCACTTAAAACAAAAAAATATTCCTGCTACATATTTTATTCTAGCAGGAACGGAATGTTTCTTCAAATGATTTGAAAAATTATTTTTCCAAAAGCCTATTTAGAGCTGATTTATCAACATTTCCGAATTGAACGATATCATCTTTCCATTCTACGACAGGAATCATCAGCCCGAATTTTTCTAGCAAATCATCATCGGTATGGATATCGATTTCCTTATAGCCTATGCCCGACTCCGCCTTCACTTCTTCAAGTACCCGCTTGGCTTTATCACATAACGGGCATTTATCCCTACTATATAAAACAAACGCATTTGATTCCAAACCACTCATCCTTTTCAATCATATCTTTTTCGTTTAGATGAAGAAGGGATCCCTAATTGTTCCCGGTATTTGGCAACGGTTCGGCGTGCCAAGATAATTCCATGCTCCTCTTTCAACCGTTCTACCAGGTCTTGATCCGAAAGCGGCTTTTGTTTATTTTCCCCATTGATGGCTGCCTGCAGGCTCTTTTTTGCTTGCATGCCCGACATATCCTCATCAAGGCCGACTGACTGTAAAGAAGTAGTGAAAAATATCCGCATCTCTATCGTGCCAAATGGTGTCTGCACGTATTTCCCTTTAACCGCCCGGCTTACTGTGGACTCATGTATACCAATTTCGTCAGCTATTTCTTTCATCGTCATCGGCTTCAAATAGTTCAGGCCATGATGAAAGCACGCCGGCTGTTTTTCGACGATGCACTGAATGACCTTCAATATAGTTTCTTTTCTTTGTTGAATCCCTCTGGAGATCCATTGGTATTCCTGCCACTTATCCTGGATAAACCGTTGAACTCCCTGATCCTTATGGCTCTTCATTCGGTTTAAATACCCTTTATCCACATTAAGATTGGGTGTGTTACCATCATAATTCCCAACAAGCAGCATGCCATCCCGAACTTCCACGACCACATCCGGCACTATATAAGAAGGCTTTTCCTGAAAAAAGAGTGAAGCCGGACGCGGGTTCAACGTCTGGACATAATCAAAGACTTCTTGAATCTCCTTCATTGTAACACCGATTTTCTTACTTAGGTCTTTCCAACGCTTTTCAGCAAAATCGAGGAAATGATTTTCTATGATCGATTCTGCAAGCAGGTTCTCCCCTTCTGCTTTCACCTGAAGCAAAAGGCACTCTTGAAGGTTTCTCGCTCCAATGCCATGCGGCTCGAGTTCCTGTAATATCGAGAGACTCTCTTCCAAAACGGCCGGAGATATGCCTGGGACGCATATATCATCCAGTTGAGTCCTCAAGTAACCGTTTTCATCAAGGTTATGAATTAATAGAAGCATTGCCTTCTGCTGCTCACCTGAAAACTGCTGGTGATTCACCTGGGACATGATATGCTGTTCAAGCGATAAAGTATCTTCACTGATCTGTTCAATCCAATAGTTGGCATCATACGTATTTTTAAGAGTCCGTTTACCCTTTTTCCGGTCAAAAGTTGGCTGAAATATAGAAGATGTTGGCTGATCTATGGACAGTAATGGATTCTCCACCATTTTATTTTCTAGAAAAGCCGATAGCTCTTGCGAGGAGTATTGCAGCAATGTAATAGCTTGCATAAGCTCCTGGGTCATTGCCATCTTTAATGTTTGCTGTTGAAAAAGTCCTGCTTTCATATTCATACTCATCGATTCATCCCTCCCCCACTCCATTTTACATTATCAGGAGAAAATTCTACACAAAAACCCATGAAAACGCTTACGAATTTTTTCTGAATAGTTTATTTGTTTTAAATACTATATGTTAGAAACGCAAATTTAACAACTACTTTTATTGAAAAATCACCATTTTTCAATAGTGTTGGGTAATATTTTCAAGGCAGGAATAACATCACAGGATTCGATGGAATATTACGGAAAACGAGTAAATTCTCCAAAAATCTTATGGAACCGCTTAAAAATGCCCAATAAAAAATCCCCCACTTTATTAAGCAGAAGATTGGTAATGCCCTCGGCAGGAATCGAACCTGCATTTCAAGCTTCGGAGGCTTGCGTTCTATCCGTTGCACTACGAGGGCGTAATAGATAATATTTTTTTAACAGACTTCATTATATGATAGAATCCCCTTCTTTGCAAGGGTTATCAGGTTTAAAACTTTGTCTTTTGGGTATTATGGGTAATGTGGAAATTCATCCCTGTGCGGCATAATATATAAAGTAATCTATCAGGAAGGAGCCTTAGCCAGAAAATTGTCGAACAAATTATCCATTAAAGGGTTTGTTTTGTTTGACCTAAATTGACCAAAAAGTGTATCATACATACATAAAGAATTTAAATGATTCTCTTAATCGAAGGAGGAAATGAACATGAATTTAATTCCTACAGTTATCGAACAAACAAGTCGTGGGGAGCGTGCCTACGATATTTACTCCCGTTTATTAAAAGACCGGATCATTATGCTAGGAAGTGCAATTGACGATAATGTTTCCAACTCCATTGTTGCTCAATTACTATTTTTAGAAGCGGAAAACCCTGAAAAAGATATCACTCTATACATCAACAGTCCTGGCGGAAGCATCACTTCCGGTATGGCCATTTATGATACTATGCAATATATCAAACCTAATGTATCCACAGTATGCATCGGTATGGCCGCTTCCATGGGCGCTTTCCTATTGGCTGCTGGCGAAAAAGGCAAACGTTATGCATTGCCAAACAGTGAAGTCATGATTCACCAACCGCTTGGAGGAGCTCAAGGTCAAGCTACGGAAATTGAAATTGCTGCCCGCCGTATCCTTCACTTGAAAGATAAACTGAACCAAATCCTGGCAGAACGTACTGGTCAACCTATTGAAGTCCTTCAAAGAGATACGGAACGTGATAACTTCATGACTTCCGAAAGAGCTCTTGAATATGGCTTGATTGACAAAGTCATCACGCGCAGCATCCTTGATGACAAAAAAGACTCTAAATAATTATGCAACAAAAGGCTCCGGAGATCGCCTTAAGCGACTTCCGGAGCCTTTTTTACATTATAAAAAAAAGGATGCACTTTTAGGCATCCTTTTCTTTTAACCCTCTTGCTGAACGAACTCTTCCAATGCCTCTAACGCTTCTTTTTCATCGCGTCCTTCGACGATTAACTTAACGGACACGCCAGAACTGATGGCAAGGCTCATTAACCCCATTATACTTTTTGCATTCACTTTCTTTCCTTCTTTTTCAAGAAAAACATCTGAATGAAAGCGGTTAGCTTCTTGTACAAAAAGAGCCGCCGGCCGCGCTTGCAAACCCGTCTTCAATTTTACCTCAACTTGTTTTTCCACCATCTTGATCTCCCCTATTAGCTTTATTTTTTCGCAGCAATAGCCTCTCCCCCACGGAGCTTGTCAGCTATTTCATCAATCTTTCGTAATCGGTGATTAATCCCGGACTTACTGATGGTTCCCCCGGATACCATTTCCCCAAGTTCCTTTAAGGTTATATCCTGAAACGCTATCCTAAGCTCCGCAATTTCCCGAAGCTTATCCGGTAAAATGCTTAGTCCTACCGTATCCTCGATATAATGGATATTTTCAACCTGGCGCAATGAGGCCCCGATCGTTTTGTTCAAATTGGCTGTTTCACAATTCACAAGCCGATTCACTGAATTACGCATATCACGGACAATCCGTACATCCTCGAACCTTAATAAAGCTGAATGGGCGCCAACTATACTTAAAAACTCGGCAATTTTTTCGGCTTCTTTCAAATAAATGATGTACCCTTTCTTGCGTTCAAGCGTCTTGGCCTTCAAGCCAAACTTATTCATTAGCTCACACAGGGCATCATTGTGCTCTTTATAAAGTGAGAAAATCTCGAGGTGATAGGAAGACGTTTCCGGATTATTTACCGAACCCCCCGCAAGAAATGCACCTCTCAGGTAAGAACGCTTACAGCATTTCTTCCCAACAATAGTATCGGATATATCATGGAGAATTTCAAAGCCATCGCCTAAAATTTCCAAATCGGTTAAAACCCGCTGCCCTCCGGATGACATCCTGACAATATATACATTATTCTTTTTTAGCTTCATCTTTTTACGGACCAACAGCTCGACCTGGACCTCATAACTTTTTTTCAGCAGCGTATAAATCCTTCTGGCAATCGCAGCATTCTCAGTTTGAATATCCACAACAAGCTTCCGATTAGAAAATGAAAGGGATCCGTTCATCCGGATAAGCGCACATAATTCCGCCCTGCCGCAGCAATCCTTTCCCTCTAATGTAGTAAGCTCTTTTTTCGTTTCTGAAGCAAAAGACATCCATTTCACCCCCAATCGAACGCAAGTAATCTATTTTTATCAATCAAAAAACCGTCCCCGCTTATATCTACGGTATTATGGGGCTTTTAGTTTCATTTACAAGCATATTATAAAGCAAATCCGCCACTTTTTTCGTGTCATGGCGTATTACATTCCCCTCATAGCTGAAAATGCGTTCTTGTATGATTTCAAGACCCATCCGTTTTAAACTTTCCACATCATACATGACCGGTTTGGCATATTCAGCTTGATAGCGTTGCTGAATCTCGGTTGGTATTTCCTCATTATTAACAAGTATCCTGTCAATATATGCATTTCCCATATGGTCATATATCGCTTTTATATGATCGCTCGCACTATAATCCAGCGTCTCGCCGGCTTGTGTCATCAAATTGCAAATGTACACCTTCTTAGCCTTGGAACGGGCAACCTCTTCTCCTAGGCCAGGGACAAGTAAGTTAGGCAGAATGCTAGTATATAGACTTCCTGGACCTATGACAATAAGATCTGCCTGCTTGATTTCCTGGAGAGTTTCACTGAGCGGCTTTATATGATGAGGAGACAGAAAAACTTTTTTTATTTTCTTTCCTGAGAAGGGGATCTTGGATTCTCCTGTAACAATCGTTCCGTCATCCATCTCCGCATGGAGAACTACACTTTGGTTGGCAGCCGGGAGCACTTTACCGCGGACATTAAGAAATTTACTCATTTCCTGGATCGCATGGACGAAATCGCCTGTCAACGAGGTCATTGCCGCCAGTATCAAATTCCCCAGCGAATGCCCGGACAACTCATTTTTACTCTGAAAGCGATGTTGAAACATTTGTTCAACAAGGGGCTCTACATCCGATAACGCAGCCAGCACGTTACGAATATCCCCCGGAGCGGGGATATCCATATCCTCGCGAAGGCGGCCTGAACTGCCACCATCATCAGCTACCGTAACGATTGCCGTAATATCCACTGGATGCTTCTTTAACCCTCTCAACAAAACAGGAAGGCCGGTTCCCCCTCCAATGATCACAACCTTAGGTTGTTTCTTCTTATTTAACATCTGCTTTCCCCTTACTTTTTTCGATATCGCGATGTGATACTTGAACCCTGTAATCCTTTTTGAAGTGGTTTGAAATATACTCCGTCAACGCTACTGAACGGTGCTGACCGCCTGTACATCCAATCGCAACAACAAGCTGTGCCTTCCCTTCACGTTTATAATATGGAAGCATGAATGCAAGCAGATCGGTCACTTTTTCCAAGAACTTTTGCGTCTCACTCCATTTTAAAACGTAACTCGACACTTCCTGTTCCAAGCCAGTCCTTGGCCTCATATGGTCAATATAATATGGATTTGGCAGGAAACGTACATCAAACACAAGGTCGGCATCTATGGGCAGGCCATGTTTGAACCCGAACGACATGACATTGACTGTAAAACCGACACTTTTATCGGCAGAAAATTCCGAAGCGATTTTCTCCCTCAATTCGCGCGGTTTCAGTTGGGAAGTATTAAAGATCAATTGAGCCCTTCCCTTCAATTCGTCCAAAAGTTCCCGTTCCATTTTAATGCCTTCCAATGGCCGGCCTAATGGAGCAAGGGGGTGGGTCCTTCTCGTTTCCTTATATCTGCGTACCAAGGAATCATCATCAGCTTCAAGAAAAAGGATTCTTGGTGATACTGCAGCTGTATCCGTTAAATTATCCAGTGCAAGAAATAAGGAATCAAAAAACTCCCTTCCCCTTAAATCCATGACAAGGGCCACTTTATTCATCTTATTCCCGGAGTCCTTCATTAACTCCAAAAACTTTGGCAATAGCGTGGGCGGCAAATTATCGACGCAAAAAAAGCCGAGGTCTTCAAAACTTTGAACCGCCACTGTCTTACCTGCTCCGGACATTCCGGTAATGATGACCAATTGCGTTTCACTCATCTGCCCTGTACTCATAGTTTCTCCGCCCCCATGTATATCTTTTTTTATATTTTAAAATTAACCTGGATCCAATCGGTAAGAAAGTAGCTTAAATTCAGGCGTATAGGTAAATGTTCCATAGATGATCCCACTTCCATGAACCATATAGTCCAGGATGTGAAAATCACCTTCAGCCATCAACAGCTTTTTAACATCTTCAACCGGATGCCAGCTAAGTTCCCCTTCTTCACAAACATCCACATTTACACCATCGGAATCCGTTGCAAAGAAAGTGAACATCATCCATTCTGACAAAACTTTATCTCCGTCCTTCATAATGAAGGTGAAAATACCTTTGATGGAAGGGTTTTTTAAATAAACGCCCGTTTCTTCGCGATATTCCCTAATGCAAGCATCGCGTACAGATTCCCCAGGTTCCATCTTGCCGCCTGGGGCTACCCACCATCCGCGTCTAGGCTTTTTCAATAAGAGGATTTGATTATCTTTTATCAATACACAGTTTGTGACACGTTGCACGTTCTTCACCTCAATTGGATCTGCTCGACTATAGAAACCTTCCCCCCATATTGAAGAGGTTCAGTTTATATCCTTAAACCGCCGCTAGATATCCATTTAGCGATTTATAAATGCTAATAGTTCAAACAAGTTGTATTTTTCATCTTCTTACCATTATGAAAGATTATGTTTAGTATATCTTATCATTATACTATTTTTGAAATGAGCTAACAATAAAGTAAACTTCCTGCATTGGGGGAATATTCATTCGCAAGGAATCACATAGGCAAGCCTTGATCCTGCTTAACTCCTATTCTTCTCCGCTTTCGCTGCCTAAATGCAAAGGGCTGGCTTACTTCACATTAAAAACCATTTAAAAAACACCCTAAAAATTGGAACAAAAGATATAGTCTCAAAGCCGGAAAACAAAAAAAAAGACACAGAAACTCAATCTGTGTCCTTAAACGTTTATAATTAAAGGGGGTCAACTTCTACCCATACTATACCCAATTATTATTTCACGCGTGTTACAACGTCGTTAAAACGGAATTACGATTGTATATTCTTGAAATCAAGCCTTTGGCTGCAATTTTTCTTGAAGTTCCTCAACAAAATGCTGAGCGGATTGAGCGGCAATGCTTCCATCGCCTGTAGCTGTAACGATTTGGCGCAATGTTTTTTCACGTACGTCACCAGCAGCAAAAATACCAGGGACGCGTGTTTCCATCCGATCATTCGTTTCAATATAGCCTGTGGAATTCAAGATGCCCAAGTTCTCAAATGGTGTAGTTAGCGGAAGCATTCCGATATAAATGAATACACCGTCTGCGTCCATCACTGTCTCTTCTCCGTTTTCAGTGGAAACTAGAGTGACACCGCCGACTTTGCCGCCTTTTTCATTGATTTCCTTCAAAGTATGATTCCAGATGAAGTTAATTTTCTCATTGGCAAATGCACGATCTTGAAGAATCTTTTGAGCACGAAGTTCGTCACGTCTGTGAACGATCGTCACTTTTGAAGCAAAACGGGTTAAGTACACACCCTCTTCAACAGCAGAGTCTCCGCCGCCGATAACGAACAGTTCTTTTTGCTTGAAGAAAGCACCATCACAAACTGCACAATACGATACACCGCGGCCGCCCAATTCTTTTTCGCCAGGAACGCCGATTTTCTTGTATTCGGCACCAGATGAAATGATGATTGAACGTGCTTTGAATTCCTTGGAACCGGCTTTGATCGTTTTATACTCTTCACCGTCAATGATTTCCTTAACATCCCCATAGGCATACTCTGCACCGAATTTCTTTGCATGGTCAAACATTTTCGTTGAAAGTTCAGGTCCGAGTATTGTGTCAAATCCAGGATAATTTTCTACTTCCTCAGTATTGGCCATTTGTCCGCCCGGTACTCCGCGTTCTAACATCAATGTTGAAAGGTTCGCACGTGATGTATAGACAGCCGCCGTCATCCCTGCAGGACCAGCTCCAATAATAACAACGTCATAAATTTTTTCAGACATGTTTTCACTCCTCCATATTCCATTACAAATGGAACCTTCACTACGGTTAGTGTTCCCTACCTATTATCCTATATAACAAATAATTTTTCGTCCAAATATCTGCTCATCCCAGTAAGTTTTCAACCAACTTTACGTACTTCGATAAGGTGGACACCGATATGAGATGTTTGTCTGCGATTGCCTGTTTGCTCGCCTTCTCATTTTTAAGCTGATTCCACACGTACTCCACAGCAGATGCCCAGCCTGCTGGATTATTTAACTTCTGCTCGGATTTCACCGCTTCGATGAAGACGGAAAACCACATTAAATAGAGCCCGGCTTCATTTAATTGTATCGGTTGGAAATGCCGATATAATAACTCAGCTGTACGATCGGCAAAATCAATCGGTGTTAATTGGCGATCTTTAGCAGGAACTTGAACAAGTTCGGCATAATCACGTTCCAAATCAGTGAAATTCTGGTTTAGGTTGAGGACCTGATTTTTCAATAGCTTCTGTTTATGAACCGAATGTTTCAGAAGGAAAATGGCAAACAGCCTTTCTTCGATGAATTCACTTTCCAGTCTTTTTATAATAGAAGGAAAATGATGTTCAAAACCATCTGAAGTTGCATTCATATCTCCCCAAGGCTCCATGCCTTCCTTTTCCGGGTTCATTTCCACGACCTTTTTCCATGCCTTTTTGGCAGCCTGTTCATGGCCTAAGTGGTAAGCGGAAATGGTAAGCCAATAGTAGAAGGTTCCATCTCCCTCGAACCCTTGCTTTTGGAGTCCTTTCAGCCATTTAAATGCAGAAGCATAGTTTCCGATCAAAGCGAAGGTCGCTCCAAGCTTGAAACGATGTTCGGATAGCATCGGCCGAATTTTCTCCAGCATTTGTATGAGCTCTTCAACCTTCGCTTCATCCTGTTGATAATGATGAAAAACAACAAGGTTACAAAGCGCATGCAGGTTTCCCGGACTTTTTTCCAGTACCTCATCAAGTGTTTCAAAAGCTTCATTTACTTGACCAAGATAGAAATAGGCAAGTGCCAGGTTATTATAAGCAGACCAGTAATCCTCGTACTCGGCAATCGTTTCTTTCAGGACTTCGATTGCCTTCGGGAAATTGCCTGATTCCAGGTACTCACGGGCTTGTTCCTGTTTGGTAATGAGCCCATCATGCTTAAAGGGGTTTTCTTCTGACTCATCCGACTCAAAAGTTATCAGTTCAAGCAGATCCTCTGCGTCATCGCTGAACTCCCCGTCTTCTTCTTTATCAAGATAAGCACTGGCGTGACGATAAGCCTCCTTGAACATGCCTAAGTGGGCATAATTATTCGCCAGGAAGTAATGACATTCGGACATATAGGGATCCATCACATCCAAGATGTTTTCCAATAGGTTGTTTGAATAATTATATTCACCGATTTCCGAGCAGGTGATTGCCAATTGACAGGCTATCATCGGTTCAGCCGGTTCAAGTTCCAGCGCACGTTCCAGGTATTTTTTTGATTTAGGTAATTCTCGTCTATGATAAGCTTTTAAACCCTTGGTGAAATAATACTCACCTGTTGGGTGAAAAGTTAGAATTTTTGCCTGTTGGCCAAATTTAGAGTCTTTACTCATGTAATCCTCCATCTACAAGTTGATTAACCATAGTATTATAACATATTGGAGAATATTTGCCGAACAATTCAAGAAAATGGAAAACGGTAATTACCATGCTTTCTTTAAGAAAAAATCGAATTATATCCCTAGCCAAATGGGGATTCAAGATTAGTCGTAAATACAAAAAAGCCCTCTATTGACGGAGGGCACAGTTAGTAGATAAAAGGGGTTGGAAAATATCTCTTTCATCAATGATGGTCCCGAACAAAGCAACACCTTCAAATCTCAGGTATGGTATTCACCAAAATTTCGTTGCAGAAGTTGATTGGAGCGGGTGTGCGAGACTCCTGCGGGAAAAGCGCGTCTAGGGGAGACCCCGCAGGCACAAACCGAGGAGGCTCCCGGACCGCCCGCGGAAAGCGAGTTTCTTGAGCGGAAATCAACGTCCAAATTGAACAAGCCATTAAAAAACTGAAGACAAACTTGATTTTCATCGAGTTTGTCTTCAGTCTGAGCCCTTCAATTGACAGAGGGCAATCACCATTCATTCGGTTTCTTTCGGTTCGTCCTTATCGGCATGTCTAGCCTTCAATACATCAAGCACTGCTTGGAAAGGCAACTCCTGCTCCCGAAGAAGAACGAATAAGTGATAGAGGAGATCGGCGCTTTCCATCGAAAGTTCCTCTGCATCCCGGTTCTTGGCAGCAATGATCACTTCTGCCGCTTCTTCACCGACTTTTTTCAGGATCTTATCAACGCCCTTATCGAATAGGTAGGTAGTATATGAACCTTCAGGCATTTCCGATTTTCTTTTTTCAATCAATCTTTCCAATTCCGTCAAGAAAGACACATTCGCCTTCACGTCTTGTCTGGCTTCACTGTTTCGGTAAATCGTTTCACTAAAACAGCTTGTTGCCCCTGTATGGCAAGCAGGACCTGCAGGAGCGACCCGAACGACCAATGCATCTTGATCGCAGTCATACTTCATTTCGATGATTTTCTGGGTATTGCCGCTGGTCGCCCCTTTATGCCATAATTCATTGCGCGAACGGCTGAAGAAGACCGTTTCACCTTTTTCAATCGACAATTGCAGCGATTCTTGGTTCATGTAAGCAAGTGTCAGCACTTCGCCGGTTCCTGCATCTTGAATAATTGCCGGTACCAGGCCTTTTTCGTCGTATTTAATAGTTTCAAGATTCATCGTACAACCACTCCTTGTTGTTTGAGAAACGCTTTGACTTCTTTGACGGATGTTTCTTTATAATGAAAAATCGATGCGGCTAATGCTGCGTCGGCTTTTCCTTCTTGGAAGGCTTCCTGGAAATGCTCGGCGTTACCAGCCCCGCCTGAGGCGATGACCGGCACTGAAACGGCTTCAGATACCGCTTTTGTCAAAGCGACATTAAACCCTTTTTTCTCGCCGTCACAATCCATGCTTGTCAATAAAATTTCACCTGCACCGCGGATTACGGCTTCCTTCGCCCACTCGATCACTTCCCATTCAGTCGGTTTCCGACCGCCGTGGGTATAGACGCGCCATGACCCAAGCTCTTCATCATATCGGGCGTCTATGGCGACAACGATACATTGGGAACCAAAATAATCAGCACCTTCATTTATTAAATCAGGGCGCAGAATGGCTGCTGTATTTAAGGATACCTTATCGGCACCGGCTCGTAAGATCTTCTTCATATCCGCCAATGAATTTATGCCGCCGCCCACCGTGAACGGGATTGCCAAGCTGCCCGCTACCGCTTGAACGACGTCGACGATCGTTTCCCTGCCTTCATGTGATGCGGAAATATCAAGGAAGACAAGCTCATCGGCACCTTCTTGGTCGTAAAAGGATGCAAGTTCGACCGGATCTCCAGCATCCCTAAGGGAAACAAATTGTATACCTTTAACTACGCGCCCGTCCTTTACATCGAGGCATGGAATAATTCGTTTAGTGAGCATTTAACCACGCACCTTTTCTAGTGCTTCTTCTACAGTAAAGCGATTGGTATAAATTGCTTTGCCAATGATTGCCCCTGCAATTCCTTGGGCTTCATACTCTTTGAGGGTGACAAGGTCTTCGAGTGAACTAATGCCTCCCGAAGCGATCACGTTTTTACCAGTTGCCTCCGCCATGGCCAATATACCTTTCACATTCGGACCTGAAAGCATGCCATCCGTCGCGATATCAGTCACGATAAAGGTCTCTGCACCAGCATCGGCCAGTAATTTACCAAGATCTATCGCAAGGGTTCCAGAAGTTTGAAGCCAACCATGAGTGGCTACCCTGCCATCTTTCGCATCTATCCCGATTGCGATATGGCTTCCATATTTCCTAATCATATCTTTAGTGAAATCAGGGTCTGAAACGGCCGTGCTGCCTAGAATGACACGTTCCACTCCATTATCCAGGTAATGGGCTATATCCCGTTCCGTACGGATGCCGCCGCCGATTTGAATGCGGGCCCCTAACTCACTTGCAGCTTTAATTACGTATGAATCATTGATGCGCACTCCCTCTTTAGCTCCGTCAAGGTCGACCATATGTATCCAATCGGCTCCTTGGTCTGCAAAGCTTTTAGCCATATCGAAGGGGGAATCGCCATAAACGGTTTCCTGATTGTAATCTCCCTGGATTAAGCGGACGCATTTTCCTCCGCGCATATCAATCGCCGGGTAAATAGTAAAGTTGCTCATGCTTCTTCCTTCCCTTCTACTAATGACAGATAATTTCTCAAGAGTGACATGCCCATCTTCCCGCTTTTTTCCGGATGGAACTGCATGCCGAATACATTCCCTTTACCGACGATCGCCGGCACTTCCACATCATACGTCGCCGAAGCGGTAACGAATGATTCATCCGTATCGACGTAGTAAGAATGGACGAAATAAACATGTTCCTCTTCCAGTCCCTCATTCACTTGTGACGCCTGTTTAAATTCAAGACGATTCCAGCCCATGTGCGGCACTTTATAAACCTGGTCATTCGCATCCACTCCTTTAAAACGAACGACTTTACCTGGGATGAGGGATAATCCTTTTGCAGGTCCATTTTCCTCACTTTCATCAAAGAGAAGCTGCATACCTAGGCAGATGCCTAAAAGATACCCTCCATCGGCTACATATTCCTTCAGGAATTCATCCAGCTTTTGTTTTTCCAAGAGACTCATGGCATCCCTGAAAGAGCCAACGCCGGGAAGTATGATCCCATTCGACTTTGAAAGTTCATTTGGGTCATCGGAAATGAATGAATCGGCACCAAGGCGCTCCAGCCCTTTGCTTACGGAAAATAAATTCCCCATGCCATAATCGACGATCCCGATCATTTACAACATTCCTTTCGTCGAAGGGATGCCTTTGACACGTGGATCGATGGTCGTAGCTTCATCCAATGCACGTCCAAGCGCTTTGAATATTGCTTCGATCATATGGTGTGTGTTGTGTCCGTAATGAACGACTACATGCAGATTCATCCTGGCTTCAAGAGCGAACTTCCAAAGAAACTCGTGCACCAGTTCAGTATCGAAAGTACCGACCTTTTGCGAAGGAAATTCAGCCCGGAACTCCAGGTGCGGACGATTGCTTAAATCAATGATAACCTGGGCAAGTGCTTCATCCATAGGTACGAAAGCATTTCCGTAACGCTTTATCCCGCGCTTGTCTCCAAGGGCCTCCAATAACGTCTGCCCCAAGCAAATGCCAATATCTTCAGTTGTATGATGATCATCCACATCTGTATCCCCGTTTGCATCTACAGTCAAATCAAACTTCCCGTGTTTCGTGAACAAATCCAGCATATGCGTCATAAACGGAACGCCCGTCTTAATGGAGGAATTACCTTCCCCATCCACACCAAACTTCAAGCTTATTTCCGTTTCATTCGTCTTTCGCTCCACACTAGCAAAACGTTCCATTACAACTCCTCCTCAATTCCCAAGATGTAAAAGCATGTCAAAAGTCTTTATATCAGCGATTTCACTTATTTTAATAATTCAGGACTTTTCCCCGGATTCATTCACACCACGTGATTCAATGGCACGGGCGTGAGCCTCAAGTCCTTCCATCCGGGCAAATGCTGCGATCTTTTCTGCATTTTTGCGGAAGGCTGTTTCACTATACATGATGACGCTCGATTTCTTTTGGAAATCATCCACATTCAGCGGGCTGGAAAAACGGGCAGTTCCATTTGTAGGCAACACATGGTTGGGACCTGCAAAATAATCCCCGACGGGCTCCGAACTAAAGCGGCCAATGAAGATTGCCCCGGCATGGCGGATTTTAGCCATGATTTCAAGTGCATCTTTAGCCACAATTTCCAAATGTTCCGGTGCAAGTTCATTAATCGCTTCAACAGCTTCTGCCATATTCCCGCATACAACGATTCGTCCGTAATCCCTTATGGATGCTGCAGCAATATCATGGCGTGGAAGTAACGCCACCTGCTTGGTCACTTCTGCTGCCACTTCTTCTGCAAGTGACGTTGACGTCGTCACCAAAACACTGCATGCTCGGGCATCATGCTCCGCCTGTGATAGTAAGTCTGCCGCAACTTCTGCAGCGATGGCCGATTCATCCGCCAATATCGCTATTTCACTTGGACCTGCTATCATATCAATGGCAACATCACCGAATACTTCACGCTTTGCTAACGCCACATATATATTTCCCGGACCCACTATTTTATCCACTTTCTTAATTGTTTCCGTCCCATAAGCGAGAGCAGCTATGGCCTGGGCCCCGCCAACTTTATAGATTTCCTTCACTCCGGCAATTCTGGCAGCTGCCAAAACCGCTGGCGATAATTTCCCATCTTTTCCTGGAGGGGAAACCATAACGATCCGTTCCACCCCTGCGGCCTTCGCAGGCAACACATTCATCAATACTGACGAAGGATATGCAGCTGTACCTCCAGGTACATAAACACCTACAGCATCAAGAGGTGTCAATTTTTGTCCTAGCATCGTTCCCGTATCATCAGTCGTAAACCATGAATTTCGAATTTGTTTCTCGTGAAACATTCGAATATTATTTGCAGCTTCTTGAATAATATCAAGCTGCTCAGCAGTTAAGGCCGCCGTCGCTTCTTCCATTTCCTGTTCCGATACAAGTAATTCCCCTGGACTGACACCATCGAAACGTTCGGTATAGGTATGTAAAGCGGCGTTTCCGCTTTTCCTGACATCATAAATAATATCCTGAACCGCTTTTCTTTGATCGGCAGTACCTGCTTCAACCGAGCGTTTCAGTGAAATCCCTTCAGCAAACCGTTCTATTTTCATACCTTCACCTCATTAGCGATTCTTTACTATTCAATAATTTCTGCTAGCCGTTCCACGATTTCGGTAATCCTTGCTTCTTTAATTCGATAGCTGACAGGGTTTGCTACCAGCCTCGAAGTCACATTGGCAATTTTCGCATATTCCACAAGACCGTTTTCCTTCAATGTCCGCCCCGTTGAAACGATATCGACGATTCGTTCAGCTAAACCGATTAACGGTGCTAACTCAATTGACCCATTCAACTTTATAATCTCAACTTGCTCCCCCTGCTCGCGAAAATAACTGGAAGCAACGTTCGGGTATTTACTGGCTATTTTGGGGGCGATGTCACTTATTTTCGTACCAGGCAATCCAGCTACAGCCAAGTAGCAGGCACTGATTTTCAAATCAAGTAACTCATATACATCACGTTCTTCTTCTAACATGACATCCTTCCCTGCAATTCCAATGTCAGCGACACCGTGTTCCACATATGTTACGACATCCATCGGTTTTGCTAAAATGAACCGCAGATTCTCCTCTTCCACTTCAAGGATCAATTTCCGGGAATCATCAAACTCGGGAGGGAGACGAAAACCGGCCCTTCTTAACAGCTCTGCCGCTTCTTCAAATATTCTCCCTTTCGGCATGGCAATCGTTAAAAAGCTATTATTCATCTTTTCCATTCCCCCCATTCCCTACGAATAAATGAACTTCAGAAAATGTCCGTGTAAAAGCATCGACATTCTGGACGACCGTAATATCTTGAATCGTTACTATTTTCCCTTCGGCGCGTTTTTTTCTTGCAAATTGTATTGCTTCCAATCTCCGTTCGGGACTGAATAAAATGCATTCTGGCGCGACAGGCTGGATCGGCTCCCCAAGAGCTTCTGCAAGACGATCCACCCGGATTGCAAAACCTGTGGCCGAAGCATTCCAGCCGAACTTCGCAAGCAGATTATCATACCGGCCGCCATTGCCGATTGGCGAACCCACTTGCCCGGCATACACTTCAAATAAAGTTCCCGTGTAATAACTCATATGACTGACCAATGTTAAGTCGAAGCTCACATATTGTTCAACGTCAAATTCTTTCAGCTGCGCAGACAATTCCTTCAGTTCAGCCAAAGAATCTTGCCCTTTATTATTTTCAACCAACCCTAGCGCCTTGTTCAGGGTTCCTTCACTGCCCCTTAATGAGGTAAATTCGATAAGCCGTTGTTTATCAATGGATGAAAGCGGCAGTGATTTAACATGCTCGCGATAACCGACATAATTTTTTTCATACAAAAACTTCCTTAATATAGAGGCTCTTTCCTCCGTACCTAGAATGCTTAAGAAAAATTCTTGCAGAAATCCGATATGTCCAATGGAAATCTTAAATTCCTGAAGCCCTGCAGCCTTTAGAGCATCCGCAAGCAGGGCAATCATTTCAGCATCGGCACTTATAGACTTATTTCCGATGCATTCAATGCCAATCTGTTCGAATTCTGCCGGCCTGCCTCCTTCACGCTGCTGTGCGCGGTATACATTCGCGGAATAGGCCAGGCGAAGCGGAATTTGCTGTTTTAACAGTTTGGATGCTGCGACGCGTGCAATGGGAGCTGTCATCTCGGGACGGAGTACGAGCGTATGCCCCTGGGAATCAAGAAGTTTAAACAACTGTTGATCCAAGATTGCCGAAGCATCGCCAATTGTTTCATAATATTCCAAAGCAGGCGTTTCAATAAATTGATAGCCCCACTTCTTGATTTCATCACTCATTTTATTTCTGGCCGACACTTTCGTTTCATACAGCACCGGCAATGTATCTCTCATGCCTAATGGTTTTTCAAACATAAATGGCTTTGTCACGACTGCACATCCTTTTGAAATTTTGATTACTATCTATATCCAATCGGTCCGCCTATGGGCAAAAACCGATGCACCCATTCCTAATTTTGTTTATCCCTTTATCTTTCCAAGGTTTCACGCTTAAATCCAAATTTCGGACAACATATAAAAATAGTATCAAATAAACTGACATAATAATATAAATAATCACAATATTCTACTAGAACACTTTAGTTCGCTAATATGGTAGTAGGTTGAAGTTATTAATAGTTTACCCCTGCCCCCACCTTACGTCAAGGAAAATATGCCTAATTCCATTACTTCAATACAACGGCGGTGTTGGATATTCTTCATGACCGGTTTAAGTCCAAATGGAAAGAGTTGTACCTTTTTACCCGAATATTTCTTACTATCTTTAGCCATTCATTGTTATTAATGTATACCTTTTGGTTTAGCTGTTTTATAATATTTAGGAGTTTGGTAATATTATAAAATTTTAGGAGGAAATGGGAGTGAAGAAATTTTTTTCATTTTTTGTGGCACTTATCGTTCTTTTTTCACTGGGTATAAGCGGAACGAAGGCTTTTGCGGCAACTAAGATCAACCAGGATGAGCTTAATGCATACCTTTCTGAAGTTAGAATGACGCAAGAAGAATTGGAAGAGTATTTATCCTATTACGACTTATCATTGAATGAACTGAAATCGGTAGAAGAGTTGCGTGATACATTAGGACCGACCGTCACTCCTGAGACCATACAGAATCTACTTAAACAATATGAAATGACAGAAGCTGAACTTAAGGAATTATTAATAGAATACGGTGAACTGGAAGAGGGGAATTCCATCATCGATACCTTCCATTTCTTTTACGACATTGAGGATATCATCGATTTAGAAATGGATTATGATGAGGAAGAGATGGAATATGATGATGAAGAGATCATCGATTTAATGGATGGTCTCTTTACTGAGATTGGCCTTACAGACGAAGAGCTGGACAGATTCATGAACCACCTTTTACCTATCGTCGAAGACCCTTCTTTTGAAGCTCGTTTAATGGCGATCTCCGATCGGATGGATCAACTCGAGTATTTTGAAACAATTGATGAATTATCTGCTGAACAAGTGGCAGAATTGCTTTCTATATATAATGATCTTCAAAGCTTGCTGCAAATTCAATTCAAATTCGCCTTAATTCAGGATGGTGTCACGACAAACCTATCCCTTGAGGCTTTATTCCAGCTTAAGGAATTGACGAATGCTAGTTTACTAGTTTCCATTTATGATTTAAACGGCAATTTTTTGCTAGATTTTACATTGACAGGTGAAATGATCGGTTCAGATTTAGTGAAAGAAACCGGTAATGACATTAAACAGTCCACTGAGGTCATTTCTAAAGTGGTTGAGGTAAAAAAAGAAAAGAAAAAACCCACAAAACCTGAACATAAAACGGAAAAAGGCGGAGTGCTTCCTAAAACGGCTGGTAATTACTTATTCGGTGCTTTAATCGGTTTAATGTTGATGGGTATCGCTTTCGGATTAATCAGAAAAGCGAGATTCACTAATTAAGATGAGCAAAAATAGGCAATCCAAGCATAAGAAAAAAACGTTACTTATCACTGCTGTTTGCATTTTAACCTTAGGTTTTTATTTTACAACGACAAATGCCTATACGCTGTTAAAAGGCTATGCCTTATATAAATGGAATATATCTGACACACTGGAAGCGACGGCTAAGCTACCCGAACCGAAGACGAAAGCTGATATTCCCGTTGGGCTTGAACTATATGAAGAACGACCGGAGACAGGTGATTTGATGGGTGAGCTTTATATTCCAAAAATCGAGGCAACACTTCCAATTTATCACGGAACGGACGAAGATGAACTCGAAAAGGGCGTCGGTCATTATGCGGGGTCCGTCCTCCCCGGTGAAAAGGATAATTCCGTTTTATCCGGTCACCGAGATACAATTTTCAGAGATTTAGGTGAAGTCGGCGAAGGTGACTTGCTGATTGCCAAGACAGAAGCCGGTACGTTTACATATAAAGTGAGGAAGGTTCGTATCGTCGATGCAGATGACCGTACCGTGATCGTTCCCAAGCCTAAAGCCACACTTACAGTAACAACCTGCTATCCTTTTTCATATATTGGTAGTGCACCGGAACGATACGTATTGGTTGCCGATTTATTGAAATCGGAGATAGGTAAATGAGATGCGGGGCTGAAGTTATTCTGCCCCCTCTTCATAAATCTTTAATAGATGATAGGAGGACAGCTCAACATGGATGAACAGGCACAGCAAAGGTTTTTTCAAATTTTAAAAGAAACGTATGAAGCAACGGTGAACCAGGAAAATGTATCAATCAACGAAGTGATAGAGCATCTAAAGAGTGAACTGACTCCGTTATACCCAAAATGCCATTAAAAAGGACTTGCCACATATATGGGCAAGTCCTTTTTCATAAGGAAGTTTGCTGATCTCTCTCAAGCATTTCCTCTTTGGTATATATGATTTTCATTGGATTTCCCCCGACGAAAGCTCCCTCCGGAACATCCTTATGGACAAGCGTCCCCGCAGAGACAATCGCCCCATTACCAATTGAAAGTCCTGGAAGAATGGTCGAATTGGCTCCAATCAACACTTCATCACCAATGACTACATCTCCTAAACGATATTCATGAATCAAATATTCATGAGCAAGGATCGTCGTATTATAGCCAATGACAGTATTCATTCCAACCGATATTTTTTCCGGAAACATCACATCCGGCATGACCATTAAGGCAAACGAAGTATGCTTTCCTACTTTCATATGTAAAAAAGTCTTGTATAGCCAATTCTTCATGCCCAGAAAAGGCGTATAACGCGCTAGCTGTATCACCACAAAATTCTTTACGACTTTCCAGAATGGAACGGTCTTATATACATGCCATAGTGAATTAGCCCCTTCAACTGGATAGCGGGACGTGCGTCTCATTTTCTAGCCTCCGTGAGTTTTTCAACCTCAACGATATTCAATATATCCGCCATCTGCTCAAGCATATAATCAGGGTGATAACTTTCCAAGAATTCACGGCCTTTAATGGACCATGAGACCCCTGCCGTTTTTGTACCTGTATTTTTACCGCCCATAATATCATGATAACTGTCGCCAATCATGATCGCTTCTTCAGGAACCGAACCGAGTTGATTTAAAGCTTTTACCAAAGGCTCTGGGTCCGGCTTTGCCTTTTCTACTTCATCCAGTGTGACCACCACTTCAAAGAATTGATCCAGTTTACTTAAACGCAGGCCCTTTTCGACGACATCACGCTTCTTTGTCGTAACGACTGCCAATTTATAACCGCTCTGCTTCAACGTTTGAACGGTTTCATACACCCCGTCAAATTGTGTGACAAGCAAATCATGGTTCCTCCAATTATGCTCCCGATAGTAAGCGATCATTTCATCCACTAGTTTTGGATCAATGGAAGAAAAAGTATCGACCAAAGTCGGTCCGATAAATGGAATGATATCTTTCCGATTGAACTTTCCGGGACAAAAGTGGTTTAAAGTTTCCGTAAAAGAGGCGATGATTAATTCATTTGTATTGATCAGCGTCCCATCAAGATCAAATAATAATGTAGTTATGTTACTGTTCATATACAGCTTCCTTTCTCTGTACCCTGTCAGTCCGATTCCATATATACGCAACGGCCATCGTTAAAACAATGGCAGTGAGTAGCCGAATAAGCAACAACGGCAAGACTGGAATCCCCAGCGGAATAAAAATCAGTGTGTCTTCTACAACAGCATGGCAGGCAACTAAAAAGATGAACGCAATCGTCATATCCTTCTTCGAAACATTATCTTCTTTAGCGGCTTGAATCATTACGCCCGCCCCATATGCCAAACCGAGAGTCAGGCCTGTAACGAAAGGCATGGAAGCATTCGGCTTCATCCCCAGGACCTTCATGAAGGGAGCCAGGGCTTTCGAGAAGGCTTCCAGCCATTTTAAATCTTTCATGATTTGAACCGCCACCATGAGCGGAATAACGATGACCGCCAGCTGACCGATTCCTGAAAGGGCTTGGAGGACACCATGTAGGAGGATTGCACCTGCTCCGTTAATCTCTGCAGCCTCCCCAATAGCCACTCCTTGGGCCATTTCAGATCCGCCCTGCCAGACAAGATTGATGACGATCGCTGATAAAAGGGCAAGCCCGATCCGTACTGTTAGGATGATCCACAGCTTGACACCGGTTTTCATCGCCACACCTGACTCGATCAATAAATTATGTGAAAAAGATAGCATCATAGCGATAATAAAAACTTCCTTCACAGTCAAATCAAGTGTTAATATGCCAGCGATCGCCGCGTATAAATTCAGGAAATTCCCTAACACAAGCGGAATTGCCGCATCCCCTGGAAGACCGATGAGATTCATCAAAGGCGCTATCAAGTTAATGATGAATGGCAATACAGGCGTATATTGAAGCACAGTGACGATCAAAGTGACTGGAAATATCACTTTCCCCAAAGACCAAGTTGTGTTCAAGCCTGAAAGAAGTCCCTTTTTAATCGAATCTACTATCACTATGCCCTCTCCCTTTACACATATTCCCTATGCATCTAAATATCGTTTGTTTGCATGCCCGCTGACCCTTCTATAGACCACTAAAGCAATGGCTACAACTACTAACACAATCGAGATCACTTGTGCGATACGCAGTGACTCCGTCAGCATCAAACTATCCGTCCGCAATCCTTCAATGTAATAACGGCCGATGGAATACCATATTACATAGGTTAAAAATAGTTCCCCCCTGCGCAAGTTCACTTTCCGTAAACTTAAGAGGATAATGACACCAGCGATATTCCAAATCGATTCATACAAAAAGGTCGGGTGATAGTACGTACCGTTTATGTACATTTGATTGATGATGAATTCAGGCAAATGCATATTTTCCAGGAATGATCTTGTTATTTCTCCCCCATGCGCTTCCTGATTCATGAAATTACCCCAACGGCCAATCGCCTGCCCCAACAATAAGCTCGGTGCAGCAATATCCGCCAGCTTCCAGAATGAGACTTTCTTGACCTTGGCAAAGACGATGGCAGTCAGCACCGATCCAATCAACGCACCATGTATAGCAATTCCGCCATTCCATATTTTTATGATATCCCCCGGGTTTTGTGAATAGTACTCCCATTGGAAGATCACATAATAAATACGGGCACAAATGATCGCGATTGGGACAGCAAACAAAATCATATCCGTAAATATTTCCTTATCAAGACCTCTTCGCTCTGATTCCCTCAAAGCGATAATAAGACCCAATAACACACCGAAACCGATGATCAGTCCATACCAATGTACCTGGATGGGGCCTAGATCTATCGCGATTGGATTCAGCGGCTGTATTCCTTGTTCCATTTTGTCCCCTCTTTTCCTATAACCTTTTAAAATTCATCATGTTCCGGATCTGCAATGGCATGGTTCAAGCGATCTGAAAACTGTTCCGCAGCATTTACACCCATTCGTTTCAGGCGGTAATTCATGGCTGCCACTTCAATGATAACTGCTAAATTTCGCCCTGGACGGACAGGTACGGTAATTTTCGTCACTTCCGTATCGATGATTTTCATTTTTTCTTCATCAAGACCAACCCGGTCATACTGCTTGTTTTTTTCCCATAGTTCCAGATTGATGACAATTGAGATCTTTTTATTGCTTCGGACTGCACCAGCTCCAAAAAGTGTCATTACATTAATGATTCCCAATCCTCTTATTTCAAGAAGATGTTCGATTAAATCTGGGGCATTCCCTACTAGCGTATCTTGGTCTTCCTGCCTGATTTCGACGCAGTCATCGGCTACGAGACGATGACCCCGTTTCACCAATTCCAGGGCTGTCTCACTTTTACCGACTCCGCTTTTCCCGGTGATCAACACCCCTAACCCATAGATATCCACCAATACACCATGAACAGCAGTAGTTGGTGCCAACCTGCTTTCAAGGAAATTGGTCAGACGGCTGTATAACCTTGTTGTCTTCATATTAGATCTCATCACAGGAACGGATTCCCGCTCAGAAGCTTCGATCAATTCTATCGGCACTTCCTGACCACGCGTAATGATGATGCCTGGAGTAAAGTCCCTGCACAACTCTTCCATCCTCTGTATTCGCTCCGGTTCATTCAACCGATTAAAAAAGGACATCTCCGTCATACCTAAAAGCTGTACTCGATCCGCGGGATAATAATCAAAAAAACCGGCTATTTCAAGTCCGGGACGAGATAAATCACTCGTGACTATTGGTCGGTTAATTCCTTCTTCCCCACTGATAAGTTCTAGACCGAACGCTTCTACTATATCCTTTGTACGGACTTTTGCCATATATCTTTCCTCCTTTTGGAGCGTTGCTATTTTTCGAGATACTTTTTCTATTTTAGCATTTTTCTGTTAATAACCAAACAAAGCATTATCGATTTATTGTTTTTTTATTCACTGCACCCGGATTATGAAAGCGGGAAGGTCTCCGTGAACAGGAAAGAGATGAGATGAAACTACATGAATCCTAAGAAAGCCCGCAAGTTTATATTGGCGGGCTCACTTTGTACACAAAAGGCATCAGAAAACGTATCTTTCATCAAATGATGTTCCCAAACCAACTCCAAAGCAACACCTTCAACTCCTTAGTTATAATTTCTATCCAAATTGTACAAGCCCTAAAAAAATGTAGGCAAACTCGATTTTCACCGAGTTTGCCTACATTCAGAGCCCGCCAGTTATATCAGCGTGCTTTCTTTTTCTTCAGGAAACCGTTATCGCTGCCGTCTTGGTTTCTGCAAAAACATGGAGCACAGGAACCTCTTCCTTAACCGTCTTAAACTTAAGGACCTTCTGAACCACATCACTTTTCTCTTCGATGATGGTCATCCCTTCCAAAGTTACATTAAAGCTTCCTAAATTTGATTTCAACTCTCCTTCGATCGCCTTACCTGTTGGCAGGGTCAGCTGGACTTTTCCAGTGATTGACTTAGCATGGATCGAATCGCAATCCATCCCTGAATTCGTACAGATGATTTCCCCATTGAAAGTTTGGACATCCAATTTCTTGAAGTATCCATCGGCATTAATCGCTCCATTCAGGGTCTCGGCTTCCAAGTCATTAAAGTTGGTATCCGCAATGGTGATCATCCCGTTAGCTGTTTCAAGCTCACACGAATCACCCGTAACCTGCATGATATGAATGGCACCATTCGCCGTCTTCGCTTTAAGGTTCTCTGATTTCAATGATTCAGTCGTGATTGCGCCATTGAACATCCTTATATGGATATCCTCATATTCCTTCCTTGGAATGTACATGATCGTATCAACCTTTATGGATTTTTCACGAACCTTGAACCTCAATTTTCCATTTTCAATAGTGAAATCGACTTCTTCCAAAAAGTTCTTCCTGGCTTCTTCTATATCTTCCACACGGTATACCTTAGCTTCGCATTCAACCCTGACATCATTATGGTCCCATGCGGCGATTTTTATTTTCCCATTTGCTATATCCACATCAACTTCATTCAGGAAATCATGATCATGCTGGAAAATATGACTGACCTCCACAGATTTCCCAAAATTGAAATCAAGGTCCGTTTCTTTGATTTTCTTAAAAGCACTTTCAACGAAATCAATAATCTTTTCTTTCGATGACTGGATATTCTTCTTAAACGTATCCTGAGTGCTTCCCTCGCTTTTCTTATCCACGACTACCGTCGATAATTCATTTTGCAATTTCTGCTCTTTAGCTTCACTTTCCTGACTGGCTTTATCTAATTCTTCCAATAAGCCCATGGCTTCTTCCGCTGATAACTTTCCATCCTGAATCATTTCTAAGATTTTCTTTCTTTCCTCCTGCATGAACATTCCTCGCTTTCTTCTATCATTTTATTCATACATACGCCCAGATATCTAAAAAGTTTCATAAATACCGTTTTTCCCATCATTCGACAAAGGGAAATGACAATTTCCGAAAAGGAAGATGTATGATTTCCCCGGAAATATCTTGTTTTCCTATTCTTTAATCAAACGATTGATTAAATGCGCACCGTCATTTTTCTACAAAAAAACAAGCCTGATGGCTTGTTCCTGACTGTAGATAAACTTGAAGAAAAGCCGGTTTGCCTACAGTTTTTTATAAAAACCATTCCAATGGATTACAGTAAAAAAACATGAAGGATAATCTAGTCTTTTTTTTAATGATGGTTCGGAATGAGACCGTTCCGAACCCCCTTTTTTCTACAAACAGAAACAAGCCTGATGGCTTGTTCTTTTAAGCATGTTCATGCTGAGTTTCTTTTTCTTCAATCCAATTTTCCATACGAATTTGATCACGGGTAAGTACAGGTTTTAAGTATTTTCCCGTATACGATTCGGAAACTTCACATATTTTTTCAGGTGTTCCATAAGTGACGATTGTTCCGCCCTTATCTCCGCCTTCCGGTCCCAGGTCAATAATATGGTCCGCCGTCTTGATGACATCCAGATTATGCTCGATCACCAGAACTGTATCCCCATTGTCAACCAGCCGCTGCAGAACCTGGAGCAGCCTTGCTATATCGTGGACATGAAGTCCGGTAGTTGGTTCATCCAAGATATAAAAGGAGCGCCCAGTGGAACGGCGATGCAATTCAGAAGCAAGTTTCACCCTTTGCGCTTCACCGCCTGATAAAGTGGTAGCAGGCTGTCCAAGCTTGATATAACCCAAACCAACATCATAAATCGTTTGTAGCTTCCGTTTGATTTTTGGGATATTTTCAAAGAAACTAACGCCTTCCTCAACTGTCATATCGAGGATGTCGGAAATGTTTTTCCCTTTATATTTCACTTCAAGAGTTTCTCGGTTATAACGTTTCCCATGACAGATTTCACATGGGACATAGACATCTGGAAGAAAATGCATTTCAATCTTGATAATGCCATCACCTCGGCATGCTTCACAACGGCCGCCCTTCACATTGAAACTGAACCTTCCTTTTTTATAACCGCGGATTTTCGCTTCATTAGTCGAGGCAAATACATCACGAACATCATCGAATACACCCGTGTAGGTAGCTGGATTCGATCGTGGGGTTCTGCCGATCGGTGATTGATCAATATCAATGACTTTATCTAAATGCTCAATTCCCTTGATCTCACGGAAATCGCCTGGTCTGGCTTTTGCCCTATTCAGCTTTTGAGCCAACGATTTATGGAGGATCTCATTCACTAATGTACTTTTCCCTGATCCAGAGACTCCTGTAACGGCTGTAAAGACTCCAAGTGGGAATTTCACATTAACGTTTTTCAAATTATTTTCCTTGGCACCTTTTATTTCAATGACACGGCCATCATTTTTCCGGCGTTCCAATGGCAATGGAATGAATTTCTTCCCTGCTAAATATTGGCCCGTTAAGGATTTAGGGTTATTCATGACCTCTTCCGGAGTACCAGCGGCCACTATTTCCCCTCCATGCGCTCCTGCTCCAGGACCAACATCAATCAAATAGTCCGCAGCAATCATCGTATCTTCATCATGCTCGACAACAATCAGGGTGTTCCCGATTTCGCGCATATTCTTCAATGTTTCGATCAATCGATCGTTATCCCTCTGATGCAGCCCTATTGAAGGTTCATCCAAAATATAGAGTACTCCCGTCAATCGGGAACCGATCTGCGTAGCCAATCGTATACGCTGCGCTTCACCGCCTGATAATGTTCCCGCTGCCCTGCTCAACGTCAAATATTCCAAACCTACATTAGCCAGGAAACCGAGCCGCTCACGAATTTCACGTAAAATCAATCTCGCAATTGCAGCTTCCTTTTCAGTCAAATCAAGCTCATCGAAAAATACTAACGCATCTTCCACTGATAAAGCTGTCGTTTCACTTATATGGACCCCTTGAATGAGCACGGAAAGACTCTCTTTTTTTAATCGATGACCCTTACAGGTCGGACAGTGATGTTCTGACATATATTTCTGCATTTGCTCACGAATATAGTCTGAACTCGTCTCCTTGAAGCGCCTTTCGATGTTTCTTAACACTCCTTCAAAAGGAATATATCCTTCTTGCACTCTTCCAAAATCATTTTTATAGCGGAAATAAATCTTATCTTTACCTGAACCAAGCAAGACCTTATCCATCTTCTCTTCCGGTAAATCTTTAACGGGCACATCCATATCTATCCCATAATGGTTGGCTACCGCTTCAAGGAGCTGCGGATAATATTGAGAACTCGTCGGCTCCCATGGTGCAATCGCATGTTGGCGGAGGCTTAATTCGTTATTCGGGATGACCAGATCACGGTCCACCTCAAGCCTCGCCCCCAAGCCATCACAATCTGGGCATGCCCCAAATGGGCTATTGAAGGAGAACATTCTCGGCTCTAACTCTTCAATCGAAAATCCGCAGTATGGACAAGCATGATGTTCACTGAACAGCAGCTCTTCCTCACCCATGACGTCAATGATGACTTTGCCTTCGCCAAGCTGCAAAGCACTTTCCAATGAATCTGCGAGCCGCGCCATGATACCCTCTTTAATGACGATCCGGTCTATGATGACTTCAATTGAATGCTTTTTATTCTTTTCGAGAGTGATCTCCTCGCTGAGATCATGCATTTCCCCATTCACACGAATGCGGACATATCCTTGTTTCTTAACTTCCTCCAAGACTTTTGCATGTGTCCCTTTTCTGCCCGAGACAAGCGGTGCCAATACCTGAAGCTTGGTTCGCTCAGGGTAATCAAGAATGCGGTCCACCATTTGCTCAATCGTTTGTGAGGTGATTTCAATATTATGGATCGGACAGGTCGGCCTGCCGACCCGTGCAAATAACAGCCTTAAATAATCATAGATCTCCGTAACAGTCCCTACGGTTGAACGAGGATTTCGACTGGTCGTTTTCTGGTCTATGGAAATGGCTGGTGACAAACCTTCGATCGCATCGACATCCGGTTTATCCACTTGGCCTAAGAATTGACGAGCATAAGCGGATAGTGATTCTACATAACGTCTTTGCCCTTCTGCATAAATCGTATCAAAAGCCAAGGAAGACTTTCCAGATCCGGATAATCCGGTCAGTACAACAAGTTTGTCTCTCGGTATCGTGATATCAATATTCTTTAAATTGTTGGCCCTGGCGCCTTTTATCACAATTTTATCCATTGCCATGTTTCGTCACCCTTCCGCTTTCAACTCTAGTAATAAATCACGCAGCTCGGCAGCTCGCTCGAAATCCAGTGCCTTTGCCGCTTCCTTCATTTCTTTTTCCATGCTCTCCATCACTTTTAAACGCTCTTTTTTAGGGAGCTTCGCGAGGCTTGGCGCAAGGTCTTCTTTATACTCTTCGCCTTCTTCGGCTACATGAGTCGCCCTTATGGAGTCACGGATATCCTTTTGAATGGTTTGAGGCATTATTCCATGCTCTTTATTATAATCTTCCTGGATTTCACGGCGCCGCCTCGTTTCATTGATGGCAAGTTCCATCGAATTCGTGATGCGGTCTGCATACATGATGACGTGACCGTTGGCATTACGGGCTGCACGGCCCATTGTTTGAATAAGCGAACGTTCTGAGCGAAGGAACCCTTCCTTATCGGCATCCAGAATGGTCACCAACGACACTTCCGGTATATCCAGGCCTTCCCTTAAAAGGTTGATTCCAACGAGTACATCATATTTGCCCATTCGAAGTTCCCGGATGATTTCTATCCTTTCCAAGGTCTTCACTTCCGAATGAAGATATTGGACCTTGATGCCGATTTCCTTTAAATAATCAGTTAAATCTTCGGACATCTTTTTCGTCAAGGTCGTAATGAGCACACGCTCGTTCTTTTTGACGCGCTCCTGTATTTCACCGATCATGTCATCTATCTGCCCTTCAATCGGCCGCACTTCTACCGTCGGATCCAGCAATCCGGTAGGACGGATGATCTGCTGAACCATTTCTGGCGTATGTTCGAGTTCATATGGTCCCGGAGTTGCAGAAACGAATATGGATTGATGTACCTTTTTTTCAAATTCTTCAAATCTTAGCGGGCGGTTATCTTTTGCAGACGGCAGACGGAAGCCATGATCGACGAGCACTTGCTTCCGCGCCTGATCTCCATTGAACATTCCGCGGATTTGCGAAAGGGTTACGTGTGATTCGTCCACGACCAATAGGAAGTCCTCTGGAAAGTAATCCATTAAAGTGTATGGTGTCGCACCTGAGGGACGAAGGGTTAAATGGCGGGAATAGTTCTCGATCCCTGAACAAAAGCCCATTTCCCGCATCATTTCCAAATCATAACGGGTCCGCTGCTCCAAGCGCTGTGCTTCAAGGAGTTTTTCATCTTCCCTTAATTCCTTCAATCGCTCTTCCAGTTCCGTTTCGATATTTTGAATGGCTATCCGCATTTTCTCTTCGCGGGTTACGAAGTGGGAAGCCGGGAAAATCGCGATATGTTCCCGTTCACCAGTAATTTCACCAGTCAGGGCATCGACTTCACGGATGCGGTCAATCTCATCCCCGAAAAACTCGACCCGTACGCAATGTTCATCACGTGAAGCCGGGAAAATTTCGACCACGTCGCCGCGAACGCGGAAGGTCCCCCGTTGGAAAGCAATATCATTCCTCTCATATTGAATATCCACGAGTCTGTGCAGCAAGGCATTCCGGTCTATTTCCATGCCTGTTCGGAGGGAAACAACCATCTCCCGGTACTCTTCAGGGGAACCGAGCCCATATATGCACGAAACACTGGCAATGATGATGACATCTTTCCTTTCGAACAAAGATGAGGTTGCCGAGTGACGCAGTTTATCGATTTCATCATTGATGCTTGCATCTTTTTCGATGAATGTATCCGTGGATGGAACATAAGCCTCTGGCTGGTAGTAATCATAATAGCTAACGAAGTATTCAACGGCATTATTAGGGAAGAACTCTTTGAACTCACTGTAAAGCTGCCCTGCCAACGTTTTATTGTGGGCAATGACAAGAGTCGGTTTATTGATTCTTTGAATCACATTGGAAACGGTGAACGTTTTCCCTGTCCCCGTTGCCCCCAATAGCGTCTGCATTTCCTTGCCTTCCTTAATCCCTTCGACCAGCATTTCAATCGCTGCCGGTTGATCTCCTTGAGGAGAGTATTTTGAGACTAACTCAAACTTATCCTTCACCAAGCATAGCCTCCTATTGAAATATTTTTATATGAAAACGGGACATGCCTATATCCCTTCTATTTATTCCGGTTTAATAAAGCATATATACACATTCTACCACATTAGCCTTAAAACAAACCAGCAATAAGCGAACATCCATTCTATTTTTGTTTTATGGACTTCATGATGTGTTGAGGGGAATGACATGTTTGAGTACAAAAAAAGCACCTTTAGTGTCAGGCGCTCTTGGATGTACGTTTCATCATTCTTTTTGATAACCAAAATCCCACTGTCAGGGATAAGGCATCGACGATGATCAATAAGTTTGTATGCGTATAACCTTTATATGCAGAAGCTGTAATCAAGGCAACAGTTAAAACAAGGCCCACGACATTGTTATAGGTGACTCTTGAAAATAGCATGACAAGAAGACAAGGAAGGAAAAGGGCAGAAAGAATTTTAATCATTTTTTCATCTCCTTTATAAGAGAAAAATAGAGTAGTTTCAGTTTAAATGATTATCAAGTTTTTTGCCAATCAATTTCCTACTTGATTTTCAAGGCATCATCAGAAGAGCATTCCACATATCCTCCAATTATGCCCATAAAAAAAAGAGGCAAACCCCTTTAAAGGGAAGTTTGCTTCTTTTCAGCCCACTCAATATGGATCCGCTTCATGTCCTTTTCTAACGGCGTCCTCAGGGTTATCCGTCCCACCCAGAGGTTTTGAAGAGTCCGTATGTTCAGAAGCCGCGGCCAGTCCCTCTTTCAATCTGCGGCCATACTCTTCATCGGCCTCTTCGGCAAGAGCTATCATTTTTTCCTGAATGCGCTTGTCGGCAGGAGCCAATGCCGCCACTAAATTGGAAATTAAATCGTCTTTTTCCCAATCCTCGAATTCACGGAATGTTTCACCAGCCTGTTTCGTATTGTTTTGGCGATCGATTGTCTCACGAACAAGTTTCCCTTCCACCATAGGTGTATACTCCTTGCCCGTCTGCTTGGCTTCTTTCAAGCCGCCGACAGTTGATGGTTCGTAGTTGATGTGGGGGCTTTGGCTGCCTCTGCCAACTTCATATTGCATCTGTCCGCCAGTCTGATTCGTGGCTGTTGGTTTCTTTGGAGCATTAATCGGCAATTGCAGATAATTCGCACCAACACGGTGGCGCTGTGTATCGGAATAAGAGAATGTACGTCCCTGTAACATCTTGTCATCAGAAAAGTCCAGTCCATCCACTAGGACACCGGTGCCGAATGCAGCCTGTTCGACTTCAGTGAAATAGTCTTCAGGGTTTTTATTCAAAACCATCGTACCAACATGCAGCCATGGGAACTCATCTTTCGGCCAGATTTTCGTATCATCCAGCGGATCAAAATCCAACTCAGGATGATCATCATCACTCATGATCTGTACGTTGAGATCCCATTCAGGATAGTCCCCGCGTTCGATCGCTTCATATAGATCCTGTGTGGCATGATTGAAATTCGTAGCTTGAATTTCATTTGCCTCTTGCTGTGTCAGGTTCTTGATCCCTTGTTTCGGTTCCCAATGATACTTGACAAGCACCGCTTTCCCTTCCTCATTGACCCATTTATAAGTATTGACCCCTGACCCTTGCATCATGCGGTAGTTAGCTGGAATGCCCCATGGGGAAAACACAAAGGTAATCATATGGAATGTTTCAGGTGAGCTCGAGCAAAAATCGAAAATCCTCCTGCCGTCCTGAATGTTCGTGACCGGATCGGGTTTGAAGGCATGAATCAAATCCGGGAATTTCATGGCATCACGGATAAAGAAAATTTTCAGGTTATTGCCTACAAGATCCCAGTTTCCATCCTCCGTATAAAATTTAACCGCAAATCCCCTGGGATCACGTAACGTTTCCGGGGATGTCCCTCCATGAATAACAGATGAAAATCTCACGAATACCGGGGTTTTTTTACCTTCTTCCTGAAAAACCTTCGCTCTCGTATATTTTGAAATAGGCTCTTCCCCCGCTTTACCGGTCGGAACGAAATAACCATGTGCACCTGCACCACGGGCGTGCACCACCCGTTCAGGGATACGCTCCCTATCGAAGTGGCTGATCTTTTCCAGGAAATCATAGTTCTCAAGTGTACTAGGTCCTCTGTTTCCTACAGTTCTAAGACTCTGGTTATTCGTTACCGGGTGCCCTTGCCTGTTCGTTAATGTTTCTTTCGATTCATCATTTGGTTTTTTGGATTTATCAGACAAAAATATCCCTCCTCTGTTAATAAAAGCCATAATACTACTATACTTTCCCCTTTTCCCTATATTTCACTCTTCAATCTTCAAATTTAATTGAAATTAGTTAAATTCCCCCTATATATCGCTGATCATATGTTTATGCCATTAACAACTGGTGTAAATCATATAATGATAAGAAAGCTTTGAAGCATTTAGTAGAAACATGGAGGAAGCATACCCATTTTTGTATATGACAACAGCGCTCCATTATAATGAACTAAGGATAAAAAATTCAAAAAGCGGGGTGCCTTCATTGGCCGAATCAATTTTAGGAAGACTTAGCAGGATGATGACTGGAAAAACCGGTCGTTGGGTTGTCATTGCTGTATGGATAATTGCAGCAATCGCATTAACCTTCACATTGCCTGCCGTAAATGATCGAACAGCAAATAATGCCGCAGACTTGCCCGAAGACTCACCTTCTGTCATGGCTGATGAACTTATTAAAGAAGAGTTTCCAAAATCCTCTGGATTACCTGCCCTCCTTACATGGCATCGGGAAAGTGGACTGACAGAGGCCGACTTGGCTGAAATCCAGTACCTTTCCAAAGAACTGACAGATAACCCATTGACACAGCAATCTTTTTTACCGCCGCTTCATGAAATTCCGTTGCCTGCTCTTCAAGGATCGGTTTCAGAAGATGGAACGACTTTCGTACAGCCGCTTTTCTTTAAAGAAAAGACCGAGACTGAAATTCTCGAAAAAAATCTTGAAAGCATTAATGAGCAAGTATCGGAACGCATTGGATCGGACCCATTCAAGGTCCCGACAGATTCAGATGAATTATCCCTTCGAGTGACAGGCCCTGTAGGGATATCCGTCGATGCAACCGGTTTATTTTCAGGTGCTGATTTCAAATTACTATTAGCGACAGTAATACTTGTACTTGTCGTCTTATTACTCATTTACCGCTCCCCGCTTTTAGCCATCATTCCTCTAATCGGAGTAGGCTTCGCCTATATTGTCACGAGCCCTATTCTTGGATTCATGGCAGACCATGGTTGGATTACAGTCGATTCACAGGCAATTTCAATAATGACCGTATTATTATTCGGTGCCGGAACGGATTATTGTCTATTTTTAATTTCTCACTACAGAAGTGAATTAAGGAATCATGAAAGCAAACGGAAAGCCATGATCGCCGCATTTAAAGATTCATCAGGCGCCATTGCGATGAGCGGACTTACGATCGTCATCTCCCTGCTAACATTGCTTGTAGCCAAATACGGAGCCTACCACCGTTTCGCTGTACCATTCAGCTTGTCCATTTTAATCATGATGCTGGCAGCTTTAACACTTGTACCGGCATTGCTTTCTGTATTCGGAAGGGCTTCCTTCTTCCCGATCGTTCCGCGTACTCCTGAAATGGAAGAAGCACGGGCTAAGAAAAAGGGAAAAGCCGTCAAAAAGCATAAAGATGGCCGCATCGGTAAATGGCTTGGTCATATCGTCACGACCAAGCCATGGACTGTCATTCTTACATGCCTGATCATCTTCAGTGTTTTAGCTGGATATTCTTCACAAATAAAATATTCATATGATATTCTCTCTTCCTTCCCTGAAGATATGAACTCCCGTGAAGGCTATTCTGTTATTTCCGACTCGTACTCACCGGGCGAACTGGCACCAGCCACAGTGGTTATCGATACGGATGGTGAAGATATCGATTTAGCGCCGGCATTAGAGAGGATGAATATTGTTGAAAGTGTTTCCGATCCAGTCACAAGTAAATCCAATAAAGATCTGCAATCCTATGAGGTCACATTCAACTTGAACCCATATGCTATCGAGGCCATTGATTCCATTCCGGAAATCCGCACAATGGCGGAGAAAGAATTGAAGGCCGCCAATATATCTTCCGTTGACGAAAAGGTTTGGATTGGCGGGCAAACTGCGACGCAATTCGATAAAAAGGATACCGTAAAATCCGATGAGTTCATGATCATCCCGATCATCATCGTCCTGATTTCCCTGCTCCTCTTAGCCTACTTGCGATCTGTGTCAGCCATGGTGTATTTAATGGGGACAGTAATTCTCTCATTCTTTGCAGCAATGGGCTTAGGTTGGATAATCCTGCACTATTTCATGGGTGTCGATGCCATAGAGGGAACAATTCCACTTTATTCTTTCGTATTCCTGGTTGCGCTTGGAGAGGATTATAACATTTTCATGGTTTCAAGCATTTGGCGTAAGAAAGAAACGATGCCAATCCAGCAGGCCATCAGAAAGGGCGTTGCCGAAACAAGCGGTGTCATCACTTCGGCCGGAATAATCTTGGCAGCGACTTTTTCCGTTCTAGCCACACTTCCGATTCAAGTATTGGTTCAATTCGGGCTCATTACTGCTCTTGGTGTGTTAATGGACACATTCATTGTGCGCCCGTTCCTTGTTCCTGCAATCACCGCCCTACTTGGCCGCCGTGCTTTTTGGCCGAGTAAAGTGACTAATCAAGAAGAGAAAGAACATGTCAATTAATTAAGGTGTCAGCTTTATTCTCCTTTCTAAGAGAAAACCCTGTGCTCCATAAATGCACAGGGTTTGAGTTTGTAGACAAAGGGGTTTTACCTAAAATTTTAAAACAAAGTTGATTGGAACGGAAGGTGCGAGACTCCTGCGGGAAAAGCGCGCCGAGGAGGCTCCCGGACCGCCCGCGGAAAGCGAGTGCCTGGAGTGGAAATCGACGTTCGAGGTTTTATAAACCTTCATAAAAACTGAGACAAACTTGATTTTCATCGAGTTTGTCTACAGTCTGAAAACCCTGTGCCCAATAAAATGCACAGGGTTTTTCATGTTTTCAAAATTAAGGAAAACTTTCAGTTGACACTATTGCTTCCACCTCTTATAATTGCATTAAGTTAAGATATCTCAAATTAAAGATATATAAATTCAAGATTAATAATCAGGAGGAATAAACATGACAAATACAAAATGGACAGTCGACCCGACTCACAGTGCTATTGAATTTTCCGTAAAACATATGATGATCGCAAAAGTAAAAGGAAGTTTTAATAAGTTCGATGCAAGCATTCTAGCAAACCCATTGGATCTAACAACTGCAGAAATCGATTTTACCGTTGATGTGGCCAGTATTGACACACGCAATGCAGACCGGGATAATCACTTGCGTTCCGCTGACTTCTTTGATGTAGAAAACAATCCTACTTTAACATTCAAATCAACAAAAATCGTGAAGACGGATGAAGATGAATACGATGTAACCGGAAATGTGACTCTTAATGGAATCACACAAGAAGAAACTTTCAGCATCACCTTCGAAGGCCAAGGGAAAGATCCATGGGGAAATGAAAAAGCTGGATTTAGCGGAAAAGGGAAAGTCAAACGCAGTGATTATGGGCTAACCTATAACGCGGCATTAGAAACAGGCGGCGTACTGATCGGCGATCAAATCACGCTTACCATTGAAATCGAAGCAGCTAAAGAAGCTTAATGAAAAGAAGCAGCAGCCATCCCTAGGATGACTGCTGCTTTCTACATTTATCGGATTTACGAATTCCTCGTTTTATATAGTAAATAAATGAAGTATGGTGCCCCGATGCTCGCTGTGAAGACACCAGCCGGTATTTCCAAAGGTGAGAATAAGGTCCGTCCAATTAAATCCGCCACCATAACCAGGATGCCACCAAGCAAAGCTGAAGTGGGCAGTAACACTCCAAAACTCGAGCCAACCAGCCTTCTGGCCATGTGGGGTGCCATTAATCCCACAAATCCTATTCCGCCGGCAAATGCCGTGGAACCACCAATCAAGGCCGTGCTGATCATCAATAATGCAAACCGCTGTTTTTGGACATGTCCCCCAAGCCCCGTTGCAAGGTCATCGCCTAGCTCCTGTAAATTAATATTCCTGGCATACAGGAAGGCTATTAACAGGAATAGAATCGTCCATGGTGCCAGTACAGCGATATTATTCCAGGTGGAGTTAGACACTGACCCCGTGATCCAAAGGTTGGCCTGGCTCGCTTGATAGACTGGGCCAAGAATCATCATCATCGTAGTGAGTGCCTTCATTAAAGCCATCACCCCAATCCCGATCAACACAAGCCTTATCGGGGGAACTCCATTTTTCCAGGCTAAAGAATAAACAAGAAAGGCCACGACCGTCGCCCCAATGAATGCAGCTAACGGCAGCCAATTGATGCTCACCGTTAAAGAATGATTCTTATCGCTAAAAATGGCCAGGAATCCAACGACCGCTACAGTCGCTCCTCCTGTTATCCCCAAGATATCCGGCGAAGCAAGCGGATTTCGAATCATCCCTTGAAGGATCCCTCCTGCTACTGCAAGGCCCATCCCTACCAACAGGGCAACAATTATTCTAGGCAGGCGGAAAGATTGGATAATAAGCCGATCGCTCTCCGTCCCCCCTCCGATAAAGACCTGGAGGACACTTAACGGATTTATATTCATTTCACCCACTCCAGTACTGATCACAAACACTAGTGAAGTGACTAAAAATAATATGAAAATCACGATCATAGCTTTTTTATCCATCAAGAATGATATTTTTTCATTAAATAAACGAAAGCTCTTATATGACTTCATCGGCCGCTGAACCCCTTTCTAGCTATGTAAATAAAGAATGGGGTCCCGATTATGGCTGTCATGACTCCAACAGGAACTTCTCGAGGCATCAGGATATACCTGGATATGACGTCGGCTGCAATCAAAAGCACCGCCCCGAAAAGTCCAGAGAACGGAATCAACCAGCGATGATCGATGCCAACTATAGAACGGGTAAGATGCGGAACGACGATTCCTATAAAGCCAATCGGACCCGCAACCGCCACTGATCCGCCAGCGAGCAGTATGATTGCCAGCCCCAGGACCAGTTTAAGGAAAACTATATTCAGTCCAAGGCCTTTTGCAACATCTTCACCCATTGATAACACATTCATTTTACCGGACATGATCAAGGCAAGGCCCCAACCTACGACAAGATAAGGCAGGACGGCAATTAAATTGTCTAAACTTCTGCCGGAAACCGATCCAGCAAGCCAGAACAAAACTTGATCTAATAGTGCCTCATTAGAAACAAGAAGACCTTGTGTAAGTGAAGCTACCATGGCCGTCATAGCTGCACCAGCCAATGTCAGCTTCATCGGTGTCAAGCCGCCGCGTCCCATGCTTCCAATCATATATATGCTTATCGCGGCTATGGCCGCCCCTATGAATGACAGCCATGTGAATACTTGAAGATTGCTTATCCCAAAAACGGTGACCCCAGTGACAACCGCCAATCCCGCCCCGGCGTTGACCCCGAATATATCTGGAGAGGCCAGGGGGTTTTTAGTTAGCGTTTGCATCAAAACCCCCGAGATGGCTAAACTTGCACCAATTGCCGAAGCGATCAGGGCACGCGGAAGTCTTACTGATTGAATGACAATGTGTTCATTGGTCCCATTGAAATGGGTAAAAGCATCGATGGCCATTTTCCATGTTGTATCTGTATAACCGTATACAATGCTTGAGCACAGTAAAAACAGCAGCAAAATAATGGTAATGAACAGCCCCATCCATTTCTGCCATGTATATTTTAATAACATATCCAGTTACCTTTCCAATCACGTTTGTATAGTAATATTTTACTGGTGGTAATGGGATTATGTCAACGAATTTGAGAATCATTTTCATTTATATATTGACAGAAAAGTATATTCATTTTATGATGATGCTGTTAAGTGCGAATGATTATCATTTGCTGAAAAATTGGGAGGGATACATAGATGTTTAGATTTAAGTCATTATTAACGATTTTTACAATATTTGCAGTCTTCCTTCTAGCAGCTTGCGGGAATTCGGATGATAAAGCCGATGGAAATAAAGCTGAAGACAAGAAAGAAGATAAAAGTTACACAATTGAGCATGCCATGGGCACTACCGAGTTGAAAGAAACGCCTAAAAGAGTGGTCGTTTTAACAAATGAAGGTACTGAGGCATTGCTTGCTTTAGGAATTAAACCTGTTGGTGCCGTTCAATCATGGCTTGGTGACCCTTGGTACGACCATATTAAAGATGATATGGATGGGGTCGAAGTTGTTGGGGTTGAACATGAAGTTAACTTAGAAAAAATCGCATCACTGAAGCCTGACTTGATTATCGGAAGCAAGATACGCCAAGAGGCTGTATATGATAAATTAAGTGCAATCGCCCCTACCGTCTTTTCGGAAACGCTTAGAGGAGATTGGAAAGAAAATTTTAAACTATATGCAAAAGCCGTTAACCTTGAAGATAAAGGGAACGACGTAATTGCAGAATTCGATAAACACACAGAAGATCTTAAAGCTAAATTGGGTGATAAAGTAAATCAAGAAGTTTCCATTGTTCGTTTCATGGCTGGAACTACTCGTATTTATTACACAGATTCATTCTCTGGAGTGATTTTCGATCAATTAGGATTTAAACGTGCAGAACAACAGAAGGAACTTTTCACTGCAGACAATAAATTAGGTAACCTTGCCATTGAGGTTGGGAAAGAAGTCATCCCTAAAATGGATGGAGATATTCTCTTCTACTTCACGTACGCTCCTGAAGGGGACAAACAGGCCCTAAGCACAGCAAAAGAATGGACTAATGATCCACTTTGGAAAAACCTTGATGCAGTTAAAAATGGAAAAGCTTATGAGGTTAGCGACGCTACTTGGAATACAGCTGGCGGGGTAATTGCAGCTAATAAAATGCTGGATGATATAGAAAAGATCATGCTTGAAAAGTAATAAATTAGGATTGCGATCCTACTGAAAACGGCCTTTCTCGATATAGAATTCGAGAAAGGCCGTTTTATTTTACATTCATGCGAACTGCTGCTGTGTCATTTGTGACTTTAACCCACTTGTCCGCTTTCCTTTAATTGATCATCTACGAACAAGATGCCCAATTCGTAATGCTCCCCGTCAAAAAGAGCTCTTTGCACAAAACGTATCTGTTCATTATTATCGATGACCTCAAGCTTGCAATGTGCCCGGTTTATTTGGAGCGCCCTGTATAACTCTTCTTCTTCCCTGACGACGACCCCATTTATTTTCGAAATGACCTCGCCTTTTTGCAAGCCCATTTTATCTGCCGGAGATTGAGGGATAACGCCTAAGATCTGGACACCCAGCTTACTTTTCGAAAAATAAAAACGAAGCTTTTGATCCATTGCCTTTTGGGTATAGTGCAGGAATTCACGACCAAGGATTGCTAAAACAGCCGTTATGATTGCCAATGGTGGGTACCAGTAACCAACTACCGCCAATATCGTAATCACAATACCCAATGCTCCTACCTTTTTGCCTTGCGCCCTAATGGCCAGTTCCGGAAGCGTCCCATGAACTTTTTGCTTAAAGCCGATTAAAATGGGCAATACGATCGGCGATATGGACATGTCCCCGATTGAAAAAACCGGATACCATTCGAAAGGCACTGGAAGTTGTCCTCCAGGAATCATAACGAACATGGGAATTAGCCAGATTCGCTGTGAAACATACACACCTATCGGCTGCCCCCTCTTGGATACCTCCAACTGAGGAGAGACCTTTTCACTTCCATTGCCAGCAATCAAAAACCCTTCAGCAATGAGGAATAACCCTATCAAAATAACAAGTGTCGGATATACGGACCGATCCAGCTGATTAAAGGCATCCTGAAATAAAGTCAGCTGGATATCACTATCATATAAAAAGAAAAGGATCAAGAAGGTGAGTCCCACTGTGTAAACGGGGGAAACAAACCTCTTTTTCATGGATAGCATGGACAAAACCGTAACCACTGCCATGATGAACAGAGCCGCCAAAGGAATGGCTAGTCCAGTAGCCAGCGTGACGAAGGAAAGGATCAATCCCCATATCAATCCTTGAGGTAACATGGAACGCAGCTCCATGGAAAAACTGTAAATCTTCGTATTGAAATCATGGCGTTCCCGTTTAACGCGAAGATAGCCGATGAATAAACAATAGGCAATCGAAACATAAAGCAAAGGATGAAGGAAGAGTTTTCCTAATCCCATTAAGCATGCAGTCAGCCAATCCGTTGTCAATTTCTTTCCACCATCCTCAAAAGTAATCAAAATTTTGTCAAATTTCGTTCTGGTCAGTTACCTCCTATTCTATCAAAAATGTAACCTTCATGCCTATTAAGATGCAGAAAAAGTAGCTTTATCTTAAGTTTCCCCTATACTGCCTTCATGTTCGCAGGCGGGGCTCGATCAAATGCAAAAGAGGCACCGCTCCAAGGGGAACGGTGCGATCAATTTATTTCACTAAATAATTCAAAGCCGTGCGTAACTGAATATCATTATCTTCATCCTGGATCTTATCCAGAATGGCGGATTCCAGATGTGCTGCGGTTTTAGCGTCCAGTTTACCAGTCACATCCAGGCCAAATTGTTTTTGGAATGCCTTTACTGCGATTTCTGTACTCCAATCATAATATCCATCCTCACGACCCGGTTCAAATCCAAGTCCTTTCAGAATGCTTTGGGCATACTGGATTTGTTCATCATTCATATCCCGCTGCAACACCTTCTCAACGGCCAGCTGATGTGCATCAAAATACTCCGGTTGTTTCACTTTGATTGTCGGTTCGATCCCTTTTTTATGGATCCAGTTCCCTGAAGGCGTCAGCCACTTATATAACGTAAGTTTAATCTTACTGCCATCACCCATTGGTACAGCTTGCTGTACTGTACCTTTCCCGAAGGTCTTCTCACCGACCAATGGATAGTCTCCCGCCTCTTGCATCGCGCCAGCCAGGATTTCCGAGGCTGAGGCGCTGCCTTTATCCGTCAAGACGGCAATGGGATAATCTTTCGCTTTCTTAAGGCTTGTAAAAAACGATTGTGTTTCCCCCGTTCTTTCCGCAATTTGCAAATAGGGTTTGTCTTTCGTGATAAACTCGCCAAGAATCATTTCCACACTGGAAAGAAGACCGCCTGGATTGCCGCGTACATCTATGACCAAGCCCTTGATTCCCTGCTTTTCCAGCTCCTTCAACTGCTTTTTGAAATCAGTCGCAGTATTTTCCGAGAATGTGGTCAACTCGATATAACCGATTTGTTCTCCGGTGACTTCCTTAATTGATGAAAATACGGTATCCAACGGGATTTCGGCACGCACCATATTGAATTCTAGCGGATTGTCCACCCCGGCCCGCTTTATTTCCATTTTGACGGGTGATCCTTTTTCGCCACGGATTTTCAGGCGTGTCTCATACAGATCGAAACCTTCCACACTCTCGCCATTCACCTTAAGGATTTGATCTTTCGGCTTTAATCCTGCTTTTTCAGCAGGAGAATCTTTGTAAGGAGAAACAATGATGACTTTACCATCTTCCATTCCGATTTCAGTCCCAATCCCTTCAAAAGAGGAGTCCAGGGTTTCATTGAATTGCTTAGCGGTCTCCTTGTCCATATATACGGAATAAGGATCTTTCAACGCTGACAGCATGCCTTGGATGGCACCCTCGACCAGTTTGGAACCGTCCACCTGTTCCACATACTGGCTTACGATCAAACCGTAGGCTTGTTCAACTTTTGCCCATTCCTTATCCTTTGATATTTCTTGGCTTTCATCCATTGCTTCATTCTTGGCCGGAAGGCTTGTCCAATATATGCCCCCCACTGCTCCAACGGCTAGTGACATGATGATTGCTAGAGGAAGTACCCATTTTTTGACCATATTTATCCCCATTTCTGACCTGATATGTATTTCACTATATGAAGGGAATGGAAAGAATATGCTTATAGAAAATGGTGACCCCACACAAAAAAACAGACAAGGAATTTATCCTTGTCTGTTTTTCCATTGATATATTGGGTATTAAATATTTATATAGTTTAATGGATTAACAGCATTTGACTTGCTATAATTCCATGGGCCTTTATGTAGCTCAAAGTGTAAATGCTGACCGAAGGAATGTCCTGTGTTACCCATGATGCCAACTTGTTGACCTTTGGCAACTACAGCACCTTCGCCTACTTGTCTAGAACTTAAGTGTGCATACACAGTAGTCCATTGCTGACCGCCGATTGAATGGGTAACGAAGACGACGTTACCGTATGTACTTGAGAAGTAAGAACGGCTTACGACTCCGTCGGCTGCCGCTACAACTGGAACCGTTCCGCTAGCAGCTATATCGATGCCGGCATGCTGTTTATTCCAACGTTCACCCATTGTTGAAGATACATATCCTGCACTAGGTCTAGTGAAAGTACCAGATGATACAGCTGGCGCTTGACTTACATTAGACGAAGATTGTGAAGATGATGATGATGAGCTGTTGCTTTTTGCACTATATCCTGAAGAAGTGGATTGTTTTTTTGTATCGGTTGCCTGTGATGCTTGAGAAGCTGCTTGTGCTGCCGCTTGCGCAGCTTCTTGCTCTGCACGTTTTTTCGCTTCAGCTGCCGCTTTTTTACGAGCTGCTTCCAATTCAGCAAGACGTTGATGCTCTAAGCTGATGGCTGATTTGATCGCTTTTTCTTGGGCGGCAAGATTCGCTTTCTCTTCCTCTAGACCCATCTTCTCGTCTTCATGCTTTTTAGTTTGTTGCTTTAATTTCTTAACCAAAGCATCCTTTTCTTGCTTCTGCTGTTTTTGCTGCTTTTGAATTTCCAATAGTTCAGCTTTTGCCACTTCTAAACTGGCTAGCTTCGTTTCTACGGCTTTTTGCTTTTCTTCCAGATCCTTTTTATCCAGCTCATGCTGCTTTAAAATATCGCGGTCGGCTTCAGCGATTGTCGCTACAGCTCCGACACGGTCAACTAAATCCCCAAAACTGGATGATCCGAATAATACTTCAAGGTAGTTCACGTCCCCGCCAGTCTCTTGGAAAGAAAGGGCCCTTTCCTTCAAAACTTCATTACGTTTGGCGATCCGCTCTTTTAATACTTTAATCTCTTCTTTCAATGCCTCGATCTCTTTTTTCGTTTGAGTAATTTCAGCATTTTTAGCATCGATCTTTTTTGCAGACTCGGCAATTTTCGCTTCAATGGTAGCAATTTGATCTTCTGCTGTCATTTGCTTATCCTGCAGGTTATCGATTTTCTTTTCCGTTTCGGAAATATTCGATTCAACACCCGAACGTTTATCCTGGATGGATTCTTTCTGTTTTTCTAAATTCGAAATCGACTCAGCATAAACCGAAGGTGCCGCTAGAATGCTTCCCAACCCGATCATGATGGAGGCATTCATGGCAATGATATTTTTTTTCAACGTTTCATTTCCCCTTTCAACCCGTTACATCCACGCCTTGTAACGTCTCTCTATGTCTGGCTTCTTTTGGCTTTCGAGTAAAGATACACTTTTATACTTTCAAGAACTTCCTGACGGACATCAAGCTGCCCCATATCCCGATAACGGCACCAATTACGATGAGGATGGCCGAAACTTGATAAATAAATGGATTTGCAGGCAGGAAATCTATGAATTTGAACGTGATTTGCGGTGCTGCATATTTATATAGATTGTAGTAGAATACTGCTATCAGACCTATCGGAATGATGGAACCGAGGATTCCCAACCAGAGACCCTCCAAGAAGAATGGCCAACGGATGAACGTATTCGTCGCCCCTACCAACCTCATGATCTCAATTTCTTTTCTTCTGGCTACAATGGTAATTTTAATCGTATTCGAAATCAGGAACATTGCAGTAAATAGTAAGCCTACAATAAGTACGATTCCTATGTTTCTAGCAATATTAACAAAGCTGAATAGTTTCTCGACGTAGCCTTGTCCATATTTAACACTTTGGATATACTCCAAACCTTCGATCTTTTTTGCCACCTTGATGACATCTTGCGGGGATTTCGTTTTGATGACATAAACGTCCCTTAATGGGTTATCTTGTTCAAATGGTTTAAAAGCATCACCATTATCTCCTAAATCATCTATTAAATTAGTAAGCTCTTCATCTTTTGGAGAGAAAATCACTGATTCAATGCCGTTCATCTCCGTAATTTGCTTACCGATAGCTTTTATATCGTCATCATTCGCCGCATTATCAATATGTGCCCGAACTTCGACATCTTTCTCCACATTTCCCGCGATATGATTTAAATTCATCATGAGCACTAAAAAGACGCCAACCAATGTTAGAGTGACCGTTACTGCACTGACTGAAGCAAACGTCATCCATCCATTACGGCCAATATTTTTAAAACTTTCACGGAAGTGACGGAGCAATGTTCTAAATTTCATATCCGTAATCACCTCGATGTTCATCGCGTACTATTTTTCCACTTTCAATGGCAATGACACGTCGTTTAATATTGTTGACGATGTCCCTATTATGAGTGGCCATGACAAGCGTAGTTCCGCGTTTATTAATTTCTTCAAATATGTTCATGATTTCCCATGATGTTTCGGGATCAAGATTACCTGTAGGCTCGTCGGCTATGACTACCTTAGGGTCATTGACGATCGAACGGGCTATTGCAACCCTTTGCTGCTCCCCACCGGATAACTCTGAAGGAAGCATCCTCGCTTTATGTTTAATGCCAACCAGATCGAGAACTTCCATGACTCTCTTTTTGATTTCTTCTGGTTCCTTTTCAATAACTTCCATGGCAAAAGCAACATTTTCATATGCAGTGAATGTTTGAAGGAGTTTAAAATCTTGGAATACCATACCGATATTACGGCGGAATAGAGGAACTTTCGAATTGCGGATACTTGGCAGGCTAAGGCCATTGACCAAGATATTACCGCTTGTAGGCTTTTCTTCCCTATACATCATTTTGATGAAGGTCGATTTTCCGGCACCGCTCGGACCCACTACATAAACGAACTCGCCTGCCTTTATTTTCACATTGATTCCATTAATGGCAATTACGCCATTTGGATATGTCTTTTTCACATCTATCATTTCTATCATTCTAAAACCACCTAATTTGCTTGGATTATCAATATGTACCAACAGCTTTTTCGACAATTTTCACTGAAATCTGACAGGAATCTCTCTTACTTGAGCACAGAAACATTATAACATCATATTTTGTCAAATTAAGCATAAAAAATATTACAGTTTCATTTCAGTTAGACATATATCAACATCTATGTAATAATTCCAGGATTTGATTGCTTGATAGGGGATTAAATGTGAGTTGTTTCGAGGTTTTTAAGGAGGCTAAATGAAACGTCCTGCTAAGGCAGGACGTTTCGTCTATCATTACTTATGTCCAGCAAGCCATTCAGCGACCATGCTCGCTTCCTTGCCCTGGATTATACCTTTTGGCATTCCACCTTGGCCATTCGCTATGACTTTTTCGATGTCTTCTTTCGAAAGCTTAGAACCGACCTTCGTTAAATTCGGTCCCACGCCGCCTTCAAGATTCACTGCATGACAGCTTGAACATTTGTTTTCATAAATTTTAGCGGCATCACCGGCACCTGCCGTAGTCGTTTCATTATTTTCACTTGCAGGCTCTTTATCTGCAGCATCATCGTTCCCGCCGCATGCAGCCAAGGCCAAAGAAGTACCCAAAACTAAGGCTAACCATTTCACTTTCATTGAATTTACCCCCTCTGATTTATACCAGCACAAGAACATTATACCAATTTCAATCCAGTTTAAAACCCTCCCCAAGTACCTCCGATGCGTCCATTACAATTACAAACGCTTTAGGGTCAACGAGTTTCACCAATTGTTTCAATTTGGTGAATTCCGACTGGTCTATTACGCACATCAAAATTGGACGAGTATCATCCGTATAGCCGCCATACCCGGATATGCCTGTTATACCCCGGTCCAGCTCATGTATGATAGCATCCCTTACTTCCATTTCTTTATTCGTGATAATTAAAGACATCTTCGAATGGTTCAATCCAATCTGGACGAGGTCGATCGTCTTGCTTGTCACATATAGCCCTATTAATGCATAAAGCCCTTTTTCAATATCAAAAACGATGGCAGCACTTAAAACGATGATTCCATCAATGACAGCCACACAGGTCCCCAATGACAGATGGGTATACTTATGGAAAATCTGTGCCGCCAAATCGGTCCCCCCTGTGGAACCCTTCCCGCGAAAGACGATCCCCAGCCCAAGTCCGACCATCATCCCCCCGCAAATCGAACCAAGCAATGCATCATTCGTCCATGCATCCCAATCCTTTGTCAGAAATACCACTAAAGGCAGAAACAAGGTTCCAATCAGGCTCTTGGCTCCGAAATGTCTTCCAAGGATAATAAGCCCCGCAATGAACAAAGGGATATTAAAACCCCAAAGTACATAAGCCGGCTCCCAACCGAGAGTTGAATCGAGAATCGTGCTAATCCCGCTGACCCCGCCAGATGCAACCTGGTTTGGCAGTAAGAATACATTAAAACCAATGGCAATTATGGCCGAACCGACAATCACCAATCCATACTCCATTAACTTTTGAATTAAAGGGTGCTTCTGCTCCCGGTATCTTTTCTTCATTTTGCATAAGTCTCCTCGAACCATCATTATTATCTAGTATTGGCCGAACGAGGTAGAGCATCCCTTTTCCATCCTGTAAATGTCAGCCAGAAGATTCGTTAAAAAGGCAATCATAAAAAAAAGCCGGACCGGGGATACCGGTCCGACTGGCTGATCTTATAATTTTGAACGCAAGTACGCATCAATGAACATATCGATATCCCCATCCATGACCGCTCCCAAGTTTCCGGTCTCCGCACTGGTACGGTGATCTTTAACCATGGAATACGGGTGGAAAACATAAGAACGAATTTGGCTGCCCCAGCCAATTTCCTTTTGCTCACCACGGATTTCATCCAATTCCGCTTGTTGCTGTTCAATTTCACGTTGATACAATTTGGCTTTCAGCATATTCATGGCCTGGGCCTTGTTTTTGATTTGAGATCTCTCGTTTTGGCACGTTACCACTGTGTTCGTAGGTAAATGGGTGATCCGGACTGCGGAGTCCGTTGTATTGATATGCTGACCACCTGCACCACTTGCACGGTACGTATCGATTTTCAAATCTTCCGTGCGTACTTCTATATTGATCGTATCATCGAATTCCGGCATGACTTCACATGAAACGAATGAAGTATGGCGTCTCCCTGAGGAATCGAAAGGAGAAATCCGGACAAGACGGTGGACCCCTTTTTCCGCTTTCAAATAACCATAGGCGTTATGGCCTTTGAAAATTAAAGTGACACTCTTGATTCCAGCTTCATCACCTGGAAGGTAGTCAAGGGTTTCCACTTTAAATCCTCTTTTTTCACCCCATCTTGTATACATACGAAGCAGCATGGAACCCCAATCCTGGGACTCCGTTCCGCCTGCACCAGGATGCAGTTCAAGAATGGCATTTTTCGAGTCATATTCTTCACTTAGTAAAAGTTGAAGTTCAAAGTCATTCATCTTTTGTGAAAGAATCGTGATTTCTTCTTCCAGCTCAGCCAAAAGTTCTTGATCATTCTCCTCTTTCACTAATTCATATGTCAAATCCAGATTTTCATATGATTCATTCAGATCGGACAATTGATTGACTTGTTCTTTCAAAGCATTCGTTTCATTGATGACATTTTGTGCTTTTTGCTGATCATTCCAAAAATCGGGATGTGTCATCTCATTTTCAAGCTGTGCGATTCGTGCCTCTTTTTCATCTAAGTCAAAGAGACCCCCTAAAGTCCGTTAATCGTTGCGCTGTCCGTTCAAGTTCATTTCTTATTTCTGCTAATTCCATTTCTCTTCACCTCATTAAGTATGTTAAAAAAAATCCCTGAAGAGGGATTCGCTTCATTACAAATAAACCTCTTCAAACTATATGCAAATATATTGCTTTATGCAAACTAAACATGAAAAGAGGCGGCAAGCCTCACACTTAACCGTCCCATAATCATTATACACCTAACTTTAGCCTAAATTACCATGGCAATTCTTATATTTTTTACCGCTGCCGCATGGGCATAACGCGTTTCGGCCAACGTCTTCCTTTTTACGGGCAGGGGCTTTTTTCACTTTTCCCCCGTCTTCTTCCTTCGGATTGACCGCTTGTCCTTTTATGACTTCCTTACGCTCCAAATTGTTGCGGATTTCAGCCTTCATGATGTATTTGGCGACTTCATCTTCCATTGAAGCAATCATGGCTTCAAACATTGCGAAACCTTCAGATTGATATTCACGTAACGGATCGATCTGGCCATAAGCACGAAGGTGGATCCCTTGGCGCAATTGCTCCATTGCATCAATATGGTCCATCCACTTACTATCGACTGCACGAAGAACGATTACTTTTTCGAACTCACGCATTTGTTCTTCGGATAGCTCTTCTTCTTTTTGATCATAGCCCTCTTTCACTTTTGCTAAAATGAACTCAACCAATTCCGTTTCATTTTTTCCTTCCAAATCAGCTATAGTGATTGAACCTTCATTAAATAGGTTACCATTCAGGTAATCCACAAGGCCTTGTAAATTCCAGCCTTCCTCATCACCCATTGGTGCAAAGGCTACAACATTTCGCTGGATGGATGCCGTAATCATCGTTTCGACGATTTCACGTAAGTTTTCACTTTCCATGACATCGAAACGCTGTTTATATATAATTTCCCGTTGTTGACGGAGAACATCATCATACTGCAGTAATTGCTTACGTGAATCAAAGTTATTGCCTTCGACCCGTTTCTGTGCGGATTCAACGGCCCTTGTCACCATTTTACTTTGGATTGGCTGAGAATCATCCATTCCAAGGCGTGCCATCATGTTTTTCATGTTATCCGAACCGAAGCGGCGCATCAATTCATCTTCCATTGATAAATAGAATTGAGTGACCCCCGGGTCTCCCTGACGGCCGGACCGACCACGCAGCTGGTTATCAATACGCCTGCTTTCATGACGTTCCGTGCCGATGACAGCAAGGCCTCCAAGCTCCTTGACTCCTTCACCAAGCTTGATATCCGTACCGCGCCCTGCCATGTTCGTAGCAATCGTAACTGAGCCTTGATTACCTGCATTCGCAATGATTTCCGCTTCACGCTCATGGTTCTTGGCATTCAAAACATCGTGAGGGATTCCTTTTTTTGATAAATAGGCGGATATGACTTCAGATGTTTCGATGGCAACCGTACCGACAAGCACAGGCTGACCCTTTTTATAACGCTCGGCGATGTCTTCCACAACAGCCTTGAATTTCCCATCGGTTGTCGCGTATATAAGATCTGCCCTGTCATCCCTAATGATATTCCTGTTTGTCGGGATCGCAATGACATTCATATTATAAATATTGCGGAATTCCTCTTCTTCCGTTTTGGCTGTACCGGTCATACCTGAAAGTTTTTCATACATCCTGAAATAGTTCTGGAATGTAATCGTCGCAAGAGTCATGCTTTCATTTTGAATTTCAAGTCCTTCTTTCGCTTCGATCGCCTGGTGGAGACCTTCACTGTAACGACGGCCTTTCATCAAACGGCCAGTGAATTGGTCAACGATGACTATCTCGCCTTCCTGGACCACATAATCCACATCCAAATGCATGGAAACATGCGCCTTTAACGCCTGATTGATATGATGATTCAAAGTAACGTGATTAATATCGAACAAATTATCGATATTAAACGCTTTTTCAGCTCGGTTCATCCCATCTTCCGTCAGCTGAACCCCTTTTGTCTTTTCATCATATGTGTAGTCCGTTTCTTTTTTTAAGGTTCTCACAAACGCATTGGCCTGGATATAAAGCTGAGCCGATTTTTGTGCGGAACCGGAAATGATCAATGGCGTTCTCGCCTCATCGATCAAAATCGAATCGACCTCATCAATGACAGCAAAGTGCAGCGGGCGCTGTACCATTTGTTCTTTATATAACACCATATTGTCACGAAGGTAATCAAAACCTAACTCATTATTCGTACTGTACGTAATATCCGCATTGTACGCCGCCTGCTTTTCTTCTTTAGAATGACTGTTCAAATTCAATCCGACGGTCAAACCAAGAAAATCATACAATACACCCATCTCGGTGGCATCACGGTGTGCCAAGTATTCATTGACAGTAACAACATGTACACCTTTACCGGTAAGCGCGTTTAAATAAACAGGCATGGTGGATGTTAAGGTTTTACCTTCCCCTGTTTTCATCTCGGAGATATTTCCATCATGAAGGGATGCCCCACCCATGATTTGAACACGGTAAGGATATAAGCCCAGAGCACGCTTTGCACCTTCACGCGCAACCGCAAAAGCCTCGACAAGCAAATCATCAACGGTTTCCCCATTTTGATAACGCTCTTTAAACTCAACCGTTTTGGCACGCAACTGTTCATCCGATAACGCAGCCGTCTCATCAGCCAATGCTTCGACCTGATCGGCGATTTTTTCTAAACGTTTGATTTCTCGCTTATTCGGATCAAAAACTTTATTTAATATATTAAGCATTCAATAACGCTCCTCTATTATGGTAATGATCGTTCAATGACTAAATTCATATAAGTAAGAAGAAACACAACTTCTATTATTACTAATGCACGCTTAATTTTACCACTTCTATTCTAGAGGTACAACTTCATGTCACTTACCTGGTATAGACCTGAATTCAATTCTTGCGAAAAACAATGGATAAATGAGGAGTAAAACTGTTAAAATAGAAGGAAGTATAAAAAATATGTTGCAAACTCCCCACTATTCCATATGTAAATGAGAATTATCCATAACCTTCCATTAGGTGTTATGTCCTTCTAGCGATAGTATGTCAAGGTAATCCAACCATACAGGCGTCATGTTTTGAATGATAAGGTGGGCTACTGAAACTAAATAGCGGAAGATAAATAGAACATGTTTCGAGGTGGTATTGATGATTGGTGAACGTGTAAAAAAACTGCGAGAAGAAAAGAAAATGTCGATGACTGAACTTGCCGATAAAGCGGGTGTGGCAAAGTCTTATTTAAGTTCGCTCGAGCGGAACTTACAAACGAATCCTTCTATTCAATTTCTTGAAAAAATCTCCGCCGTACTTAACATTCCTGTTGATGCCCTGCTTTATGATGCACCAAATAAGGAAACCTTGGACACTGACTGGATGAAAATCGTTGAGGAAGCCATGAATTCAGGTGTTTCAAAACAACAATTCAGGGAATTCATCGAGTTTAATAAATGGAGAAAAGATAAAGAAGAGTAGAGTGGTAGTGCACTAGTTTACCTACATAATCCTGAAGAATACAGTTTGAATAAGCTAGATTTTCCAGAATCTAAAGGAGAAATAAACCCTATAAACAGCTAATGAATCGAACCACTGTTTATAGGGATGTTCTCGATCTTGTTCGAAACCTATTTTCCATCGTTCTCCTCAAAAGATACCTCAAGGCTTTCCCTTTTCAAAAAAGCACTGATCTCCTCTTTTTTGAAACCCAAGCTCCTTGCTTCTGAAATCAATTTCACCCATTCTTGATCCATTGCCACATTAGCCACCTCTTCTACCTCCTAAAATACTCTTTGTATTTCAGGCAGACCAGCCATCATAGTCACAAGGACCTTAGACCTGTGCCTTTGCGCCCTAATCTTTCAATAAGTTTGCCTTTGTCGTGGTACTTATTACCAAATACAATGCCTATAATCATATTATAACGGATACATACTCCATATATTGCTATTTTATGTCGGTAATCCACATAAAAGCAAAAACTTTTATCCGACAAAATATTACAAAATTAAGAAAATTCATAGTGCAGGTAATTTATCATGGACTAATTCAATTTCGCTTTTTTGTATAATAGTGAATATTGCTTCTCTTAATATTTCGTTGGGGTGTATTGATTCTCTCAATTATAAGTGCATCGAGGGCTTTTTGCGCAGTTAAATCCTCACCGCAGGTCGGGCAAAGCCACCTTCCATATTCCGCACTGCTAAAAGAAGCCCTATGGCATGTATGGCAATTCTTTTGATACATATTATCCAATCCCTCTGCACCTTAATCAAATTGTTTTTTATAAATAACTAGTTGTTCTTTTTAAAGAACTAACAATTCGAATATAGTGCAAAAGTTAGGGGTGTTTAAAAAGGTAAAACCGACTATTTATCTTAATGAAGAACTTTTTTGTTCTTTTAAATGAACTTTTCGATGTTTTAGAGAACAAAATTTTAAATCCAACAGCCAACGAATTCTATTAAAAAAGCACAACCCAGAGGCTGGGTTGTGCTTTTGATCTTAGATTAATAGTTAACTAGGTTCAATCAATCCATAGCGCCCATCTTTTCGGCGGTACACTACGTTTGTTGTATTAGTATCCGCATTCGTGTAAACGAAGAAACTGTGACCAAGCATATTCATTTGTAAAATCGCTTCTTCACTGTCCATCGGCTTTAAATCAAAGCGCTTATTGCGAACCACTTCAATATCATTATCGTCTTCGAATTCATCCACCACTTCGTCAACATCCGTATTGAAGGCGAATGCATCGGGTGTCGTCGATAGATTGTTCCGGAACTTACGGTTGACCTTCGTTTTATGTTTACGAATTTGGCGTTCAAGCTTATCATTGATCAAGTCAATGGCAGCATACATATCCGCATTTTCCTCTTCAGCGCGAAGAACCAAATTCTGCATAGGAATCGTCACTTCGACCTTAGATGTATTATTGTTCACTTTTAAATTCACTAACACATTTGCATCTGGTGTATTGTTAAAATATCGTTCTAACTTGCCAATTTTCTTTTCGACGTATTCTCGAATTGCTGGAGTTACCTCAATGTTTTCACCGCGTACGTTGTAATTCATAAAGTGAGTCCTCCTTAAATTAAGACTATACAGTTAGATTCTACAATACCCCTCCGGTTCCCTTTAGAAACACATCATGAAATATGTCGAAATAATGAAACAATTGTCGGAAGGTTTGGAAAGGGTTGATGTCTGCCCTAGCTTCATTATATCAAATGCTATGCTATAAAGAAAAAATTAAGCCTATATTATTTACAGAAAATTTAAAAATATATAACATAAAAACCGTTTGGAATCCAAACGGCAGGGTAATCAGTTTCTTTTATCATAAAATACGCCATCCACTGATAGACTTTCATACGGGTTCGTGTATTTATTGGACGATCGTTTCTTCTTATTTATTTCCTGGATATCCCGCTGTATCTCCTGCTTTTGGAGCTTAAGCAAGTGATCGACCTGTTGGTTGAGCAACAGTACTGCACGGCCCAATTGTTGTTCTTCACCAGTAAAAGGCGGTTTGATTTGAGAAAGAAGCTCATCCCGATGATCAATCAGCTTTGTGATTCTTTCTATTTTATCATCACGCTCTGTGATCGTGCGATCTTCCAGAACGGCAAGCAATTCAGCAGTCAAATCATGAAAGGTTCTAATTACCATTACACTTGACCGCTTTGAGTAAATTGTTTTTTTCGATTGATCTGAATTAATTCCTTCCAAGTATTCCGGAACTCAGTAACAAGTCCTTCCACTTCTTCCAAGGCAGAAACGTCATTTTTCATATTCGCTTCGATCAGACGCCGGTTCATGAAATCATACAGACTCATCATATCTTTGGATACATCCATATCCATATTCAGCGTCACCATCAATTCGCGGATAATATTTTGCGCCTTGATGATGTTCGTATTCTTCGCTTCGATATTTCCTGCTTCAATGCCCTTCTTCCCAAGCATGATGAACTTCAAACAGCCATTATAAAGCATTAATGTAAGCTCTCCCGGGGATGCTGTATTGACTGAATTTTGCTGATACGATTGATATGGATTATTTATCGCCATACTTAACTTCCTTTCCAACTTACCTTAACTAAAATAAGAAGCTAACGATGCACTTTGGCTGTTTGCCTTTTGAATCGCTTTTTCCATCGCCGTGAACTGGTTGTAGTAACGTGATTCCAATTTCGTTAACTTTGCTTCAAATGTTGAGATCTTCTTGTCCAGCCCGTCCACCAATTTTCCGATTGTAAAATTGTTATTAACATAGCCGGCCTTTCCGGCTTTTTCAGTAATCACCTTCATCGATGATTCTATATCATCCCTCAACCGGCGCGCGAGGCCTTTGTCGCTCTTTTCCGAACCGTTGGCCATGAACATATCATAAATCGCATTGGGATCCTCACTAATTGCTGTCCGGAGCTTGTCCTCATCAATCGTTAATTTACCGGCATCCAAATAATTCTTGGTCGTGGTGATCCCCAAACTGCTGAGATTGTTTTTTCCAGTGATTCCATCCACCGAGGTGTATAGAGATGACCTCATTGTGGTCAGGAGACTTTTTAATGTCGAATCACTTTTTAACGTTCCGCTCTTCGCTTTTTCTTCCCACAACTTCACTTCATCCTCTGTCATTGCCTTCTTTTGCTCAGAGGTAAGCGGCGTAAAGGAGCGATATTTCGCTTCGCCCGTTTTATCTTGAACCTTTTTAATGACTTCATTGTATTTATTCACAAACTGAGTGATTGTATCCAGGATGGCATCCACATCAGCTTTTGATGAGAATATGACTGTATCGGTCGTTTTTTGCTTTACCGTTATTTCCGCTCCATTAATCTGAAACGTATTCGAAGGCCGGGAAATTTCCAGTCCATTATAAACAATGGACGCATTTTCCCCTTTTGAGCCGCCAGCTCCTTCATTGTTACTGCCCAGTTTTAACGTATCGAAAAAATCTCCGGTGCCTCCCAATTCAATTTCAGGCCGACCTTTAACATCACCGGTATTTTTAGCAGTGATGGAAAACTGCTGGGACGTTTCATCGAAAAATAGGGTCACTCCCGAGTTAGCGTTAATTTTATTTATCACACTCTCTAACGTATCGTCCGCATTAAGGGTAAGCGTGTACGGTTTTTCCACTGTCACTCCACCTTTTACTTCCGTATCAAAACCGCCATCTTTATTGATGGCGAGTATCGTAATATCTTGTGGTGTCGTGAAACCCAATTCCGATAGTTTCTTTTTGGGGTCGGTAACAGCTGATTTTTCCGTACTTGTCATGGTTGCTGCTTTAGCAAGTCCATTCACTTGTATATTCCCGGAAAAATCACTGGTCGAATTCACATTTCTCACTGATACAGCATCTGGATTCGATACCGACACCTTCTTTTTAATGAAAGAAGACTGCTTCCCGATTCCATCACGAATGAGCGTATCCAATTCTGATAAAGCTGTATTTACCGAACGGTAATCATCCCGCTGCCACTCGGAATACTGCTTTTTCTGTGTTAATTTATCCAACGGCACCCGTTCTGCCTGCATCATGCTCTTAACTAGTTCATCAATGTCCATCCCGCTTGCTAAACCACTGATTCGTACCAAAATAAATCACCCGCTTATATTTTTTCATCCACCATTATGCCGACAAACTCCGTCATTGCCGCATAGAAATCCAATAACTTCTTCGGTGGAATTTCCCTGAGCGTCTCATCCGTCACGTCACCGACTACCTTGACAAAGTACTCATTCAGCTTCTCGTGATATTCAAAACGAACGGCCGTATGTGTCGGATTCAGGAAGGTGTTCAAACTATCCACCATTTCCTGCACCTTTTCTTTTGAAGGCTCATCAGTAGATTCCACACTTTGCTCCGAATAGGCAAGCGTATTCATTTCCCGCTGATAATATGAACTGTTTCCTTCCGAGATTGCTGTTCTAAGTTGTGAGGAAAGAATATTCGCGGACAAACTCTCCAGCATCTAAATAGCCCCCAATATGATGTCTTTACTTTTTATATCGGTTCTTACAGTTTTATATTTAGTAAAGCTTTTTGATTTTGGTTTCAACTGTAGACTTTTCATGAATGATCTTTTTCTATAAAAGAGATTCTACTAAAAAACTCCAGAAGAATAACTGGAGTCTAGTTGATTTCCACTCCAGGCACTCGCTTTCCAATCAACTTTGTTTTAACATTTAGATAGAGCTCCTTTACCTACAGTCTTTTTTAAAAACCTTTGGAAAAAAATATGACTGACTATTTAATTATAGGACTTCTCTTTTTATTCAAATGAATCAGCGAACATACTAGGAATGGATATATCCCATCCAGCTTGTGATTAATAGCTGTATTCACCAGTCATTCACCATACAAATTACTGACATCTTCATCTATGTATTTTGTAGTACCATCATACTCTATTAGGATTGTAGCCATAAGATTCCTTGGTGGTAGATAAACGAATGGTCCCTTACTTTGTAAGGGTCAGTAATCCCTTTTTTCTGCATCGTAGTGTTCCTTGCACCCTTCAATCAGTACAAATAAAAGAGCCTAACACAAAGTGTCAGACCCTTTATTGTTAGGCTAACTATTCAATTAACGAAGTAACTGAAGAACGCCTTGCGGTTGCTGGTTGGCTTGAGCTAGCATTGCTTGAGATGCTTGCGCCAAGATAGAGTTTTTAGTTTGCTCCATCATAGTCTTAGCCATATCTGTATCACGAACACGTGATTCAGCAGCTGTCAGGTTTTCAGAAGAAGTACCTAAGTTGTTGATAGTATGCTCTAAACGGTTTTGGTTAGCACCTAGTTTAGAACGTTCTGCTGAAACAGTGTCAATCGCAGATTGAATTTTTGTAATAGCAGCTGATGCGTTTTTAGCGTTAGAAACATCCAGGCCAGATTCAACACCTGTAGAATCTGTACCATTGCTTACATTTGTATCAGTTGTGAAGCCTGTACCAGTACCAGTCAATCCAAGAGCACTTGCACGCATATCACCAATTTCAAGTGTCAGGCTTTGATTTTCGTTTGCACCGATTTGGAATTGAAGACCTGCTCCAGCTTCAACAGCTTCTTTAGCTTTTACTTCAGCAGACCCATCTACAGTTTCAGCAGCATCTACAGATAGACCGCCAGTTCCAGTGATAGTTGCTGCAGTTGCAGATTCAGTTCCAGGCTTTTGTTCTAGTTTAAGTTGTCCGCCATCTTTAGTTGCAGTGTACTTAGCGCTTAATTCAGCATCTGCTCCAATAGCAGCAATTAATCCATCAAGATCTGTGAACTCTCCAGCAGCGGCATCATCAGCAGCGGCAACTGTAAATGTTTTTCCATCTACTACTACTGTGTCGCCTGCAGTTGTACTTAATGTTCCTGTTGACGTTACGCTACCGGCCTTAGCAGGAGCAGCTGGTACTGCGGGTTGAGCTGCAGTTGCTGAATCCTTAGAGCCATTCAATAATTTCTGTGTATTGAATTCAGTAGTATTACCGATACGGTTGATTTCAGATGTTAATGAATCCATTTCCTTTTGGATTTCTCCACGGTCACTAGTTGTATTAGTATCCGTTGATGCTTGGGTAGCAAGTTCACGCATGCGTTGAAGGATATCAGTCGTTTCGTTCAATGCACCTTCAGCAGTTTGGATCAAAGAGATGGCATCTTGTGAGTTACGGGAAGCTTGATCCAATCCGCGGATTTGTCCACGCATTTTTTCAGAGATTGCAAGACCGGCTGCGTCATCGCCTGCACGGTTGATGCGCATGCCTGAAGCTAGTTTCTCCATGGATTTGGATTGTGCATTCGTTGCACTTGATAATTGACGGTGCGTGTTTAGAGCTGAGATATTGTGATTGATAATCATTTATGTTTCCTCCTTGAGTCTTAAGTCCCCACGTCCATGTGGTTGTTTACGATGGGCAGTGAATAAGTCGGTCGCCTATTTCACTGCCCATCGTTGTATAGTTAATATCGACCTGCTTGGAAACATATTTAGCGGATTTTACGATTTTTTCTTGAAATACTCATTTATATTTTCCAGAAAATTGGTTTCTGTTTTTGAGGCTTTCCTATTTTCCTGCTGGATGGACAGGTAGACTTCCTTCCTATGGATATCGACGTTTTTAGGGGCATTGATCCCCAGTTTGATCTGTTCCCCCTCAACGGACAGGATCGTAATTTCGATATCATCGCCAATCATGATCGCTTCATTTGGTTTTCTGGTCAATACAAGCATCATTTCCCCTCCTGTTCTGCTGGAGGTTCAAAAAGTCTGTGCTTTGTACGGTATTCACTAGCACTCATGATAAATTGCTTACCGATTTTTTTGGGGCCGTTTATGATGATGGGAGCTTGGAGATTGGCCGTCGTTTCATTGAAAGGGTCCTGGATCGTTAAGATGACGAAAGTGATGACTTCCAGTTCCGTTTCAATTTGTAATGAAGATAACACCTCATCCGTAAGCTTCACTTCGTAATCATGAAACACTTCAAATGGGTCCATTACAATGAAGGCAAGCTCTTTTGTTTCTATCGATTGCAGGACGAAAAATGGCGTGTCATCCAAAGCTAGCAAGCAAAACTGTTTTTCTTCTAAAAATCCTGGTATCCCGCTTTCAAATACATAAATCTCTTTCTCTGCCAATTCTAGTTCGCCATGAAACTTTGTTTGTATGATCATCTATGTTTTCACTTCCCTATCTCATCCGGTAATAAATTTGGTGAAATCTATATCCAGCGCATTTTTTTGTAGAATTTCGACATCCACACTTCCTGGTGTGTATGTATGGTTCGCCCCATTGACTTGAGCATCAATGATCGGTTTTTGTACGGTTGCTTCAATCTCCACTCGGGCAGGCTCGTAGTCCAGCTTCACGCTGAAATGAGAGGGAATCCATCCGAGATTGAATTGCTTATCAGGCCCTATGCTGTTTTGCCTGGCATGTTCAGCGAGTGGATTACCCCCTTTTTCAATATGCCTCAGCTCCGTTCCCTGTTGGGCACGTCTTGCCATACCCGCCAGCCAATCTTGATATCCCTGCTTCGCAAATTCATCGACTCTTCTTGAGAGGCTTTTCAAATCCATGTCTTCCCTTGCTTGTGACTGATCGATCGTCAGCTTGCCTGGGGCCGTTTGAATCTCCAGTATGGCTTGCGGCTGTTCGATAGATTGGACCGCCGCCTTCTGTTCGATTTGCTGTACAGGCTGCTCTATATTCAATCCAATCTTCATTGGGGTGGATTGCAATCTGATTTGTGGAATCTGCATCATCAACACTCCTTATAGAAAAAAGCTATCCATTTAAGAATAGCTTAGCGAAGAAAATCCAATAAACTCGGTTGCATGATTTTTGCTCCGATACTTAATGCAGCACTATGGACACTTTCCTGGGTCGTCAAATCCATGATCGCCTTTTCGATATCGACATCCTCATTTTTCGAAAGGATTTCAGTGGCAAAAACCTCCTGCTGCTTGAGACGATCCGTCATCAGCTCAATCCGATTCTGCCTTGCGCCAACCTGTGCCTGCATGCCTAAGAAAGTATTTATCGTTGTGTCAAGTCCTTCAAGCGTCCCGCTCACGTCCCCGCCGTTTTCGAGTGCATCGATTGTTCGGTCGATGCTTCCGCCGGCAGCGAGTGCATCACCAAAAATCTTGGAACCGTCCGTATTAATTTTAAGGGAAATCCCGGAAAACACTTCAAGGTTTATGTCCCCTGTGCCATACACCGTATTTCCATTCGCATCTTTAACGGACGATGGTCTCACATTCGTATCCTGACCGTTAAAAATATACTTCCCGCCAATCTGTGTGTCGCCGAGAGTTATGAGATGTTCTTTTAATTGTTTAATTTCTTCAGTAATGGTTTTAAGTTGTTCTCCTTCATACGTGCCATTGCTGCCTTGAACGGTTAATTCACGAATCCGCTGCATGGCGGAAACCGCTTCCGTAATGGCATCATCCGTGCTGTCGATCCAATTGGTCGCCTCCGCAATGTTACTTTGATACTGCCCTATTTGATTGAGGGTCGTCCGGTACCCCATTCCCATCATGGCCGCAACAGGGTTATCGGATGGTTTGGAGAATTTCTTTTGAGAGGAAACCTGCTCTTGCAGCTTGGACATCTTTTCGTAACTGCTGCTTAAATTCCTCAACATATTATTGTTTAGCATCGATTGCGTTACCCGCACGTTCGTCCCCTCCTATCATCTGCCTGCCGTACCCATTCCGTTTATGATTTTATCGAGCATTTCATCCATCATCGTCATCATTCTTGCAGATGCGTTGTATGCCTGCTGGAATTTGATCATGTCCGTCATTTCTTCATCAAGGGATACGGAACTGACGGACTCCCTATTTTGATTGACCGATGCAGCAAGCACGACAGAATTGGAAAGGTTTTTTTTGGCGCTTTGGGAATCCACGCCAAGCTTTCCGATGATACCGGAATAATAGGTGTCGAAGCTTCCTGTCAATTCATCAGAGTTTTGGTCTTTAGTCGAGTACTCACTGAACGCCTTCTTTTTAAGGTCAGCCAGGAGTTTGGCATTTTCATTATCACCGGATGCCCCTCCGCTTTTTCCGCCTGCGGCTATTTTTGTGGGATCCTTAACAATTTCACTATTCACCTTGATGCTTTGGGCGGCACTCTTACCAGGTTCAACTTCAAAGAAGTTCAATGTTGAATTGTTGTCATCACCTAAGGCATATCCTTGTTTATGTATGGCATTGAACTCATTCACAAAAGCCGTCGTCATATTATCGAGCTTTTTCAGCATATCAGGATAAGCGCCGCCGATCATGCCATCAGCCTTAATATAGCCGAAGCTTTTGATCAAACCGGATAGTTCTCCCGAGAATTTGTAATCCGTCAATGTTTTCGAACCAAATTTCAATCCGTCTACCATACCTGTCTTTTTATCATGGCTAACTTCAACTTTCGATGTTCCCGCCATCCCGGTTTGGTTAACACTGACAAGATTGATGGGCGGCGCAAAAGACGAACCGTCTTCTTGCATCAATTCGATGTTGTATAGCCCTGTAGCCACATCACTGGCTCTTCCGTAATCCTTCGGAATGACGTTATTCACTTTAATGCTGACAAGCTGCGAGAGATTGTCCACGAGTACATCACGTTTATCATAAAGGTCATTGGGGATATAACCATGCGGCTCCGCTTTACTGATCTGTTGGTTAAGCTGATCAATACTGCTGATGAGCGTATTGATTTCGTTCGCTTTGACGTTTATCTGATTGCCTATATCCGTTTGAACATTCGTTAGCGAGTTGTAGTAGTAGTTCAGGGTATCCGCGACCATGACACCTGTCGAGGCAACGACTTCACGGGCCCCGGAGTTTTCCATATTGGCCGTCAGCCCCTGCAGCGAATTCCAGAACTTCTCCATCGTGGCGGCTAATCCGCTGTCGGTCGGTTCGTTCATGATCCCTTCCATTTTCGTCAGGGATTCGCTCATGGCCCCGTAATAACCAATTTTATTACTTTGTGTCCTGTATTGTGCATCCAGGAAACTGTCGCGGATCCGCTGAACCGTTTCAGCTGCCACCCCTGTCCCGATTTGGCCGGCAACACGCGGGCTGTTCAAACCGACAGTAGGAAAGCCCGACGTCTGGACCAAGTTGACCCGCTGCCTTGAATATCCTAATGTATTGGCATTGGCCACATTATTTCCTGTTGTATACAAGGCTCCTTGAGAGGTGGATAATCCGCGCTTGGCGGTCTCAAGACCCATAAAGGTTGAAATCATTTGCTCGCACCTCCATCTTTTTTCTGCTTCTTATGCTTTGGAATCAAACATACCCATGCCGATTTTCGCCGTTTTCCTAACCGAATCCCCGTAATTCAGATTCTGGTTCTGCGGCCTTAGAATATCCAAAGAGACATTGATGAATTGAAGGGACTGATAGATCAATTGCTGATTTAAACCGTTCCTCTCCTTCAGCTTTGACACTTCTTCAATCAATTCCGCTTTTAGCATTGCAAGGACTTCCGTTTCTTCAGGTCCTGTCAGCTCCGTTACGGTATGGATGGAGGCAGGCTGTCCCACCGTTCCATTGGCTGCAAGAAATTCCTCGACTGCCCTTTCTCTTTCCTTATCCGTTTGACTGATGGCTTTAATATGCTTTTGTTCCGAAATCAGCAGGGCAGTAATCGCCTCGGTATCATTTGCTTTCAAAATGGCCGTTTTCCTTATCGCCAATTGATTGAAGCTTTTATGAAGCTTGATCAATTTTTCAAGCGATCCGATGATGTTCCGTGCAGACATTTTCCTGCCTCCTCCGCTCATAAATGAAGGACGGAAAATGGCTCCGTCCACTTCATTCAAGCTTTTTCATTGAAAATTCATTTCCGGTAAAAATCGATGAGACCCTTAGCCGTTGCTTGTGCATTCAATTTATAATTTCCTTTTTCAACTTGGATTTTCAATTCGTCCACTTTTGCTTGTCTTGCAGCAAGAATCGGAGATGATTGCTGCATTTCTTTTGCCGCTGAAGAAATTTCAACTTTATCCGAGGATTTGACCTTGGATTCTTGTATATTCCCCGTTTTATTGGCTTGTAGTTTATAAGGGTTAACACCTGTCATACCGACGTTATTGATTTTCATATTCCAGATCCTCTCCTTCGGTCGATTTTATAAATCCCATTGATTCCTAACACATGAAAATGGCTCTGGACTGTGTTATTCTCCCTATCTTCATTATCGACAAGGTTTGGATTTCTTTAATTGTTTCCTGTAATCTTTCCTTCGACACCCATTGTCGAATATTGTTCTCAATATCGAATATTTTAACAAATGCCGCATCATGATTCCATGATTTATCCTTTTTGATCATCCTTCATGTAGTACGTATTTTTTTTATCATTTCCTTGAATTTCAGTAAGGCGCTTTTCCTCATTTTCAAATGCCCGCAAACCCGATCGCAGTGAATCGCCGCATTTGCCGCATAACCTTCCGCTCTTGATGTTAGTTCCGCACCTTTCACATGGAATTCCTAGATTGGGAAACTGCACCAGCTTTCCGGTTCTCACAAATTTAATTAATAACGTTTCTTCAACGCCGGTGTCCGTAACCACCTGCATCATGGACGCCGTTCTATTTATTTTTTTGCGAATATATGCATACACTTTATCATATTGGGCTTCTTCTTTATAACAGGCATCGCATACATCCCGGAATTTCGTCATAACGAATAACGAATTACAGTTTGGACAGTTGAATACTTCCATCGAGTTCCCTCCTTCACCATCACAGCGATTATTCTTTAGTGTATATATCGAATAATCCCGGCGATACTTTAGGGATGTTCATTAAAATAAGCTGTTTCACCTAGCCAAGGTGATGGATGATACTTCTTTGGCCCCAGCCGTTATCAATGCTTTCGCTGCATGCCTGAGAGTTGTGCCTGTCGTGTAAATGTCATCAATGACCAAAATTGATTTATGCTCCAGCAAATCAGATTGCATCACCTGAAAAACCTGCGGCAATGAGATCCTCTCCTGCCGTGATTTTTTTGATTGTTTTTCCGTATGGATTCTTGTCAAAGTCTCAACCGTGTGAAGTCCAATCAGATCTGCCAAAGCCTGCCCTTGGTTGAATCCCCGCTCCCTAAGCCGTTCATGACTAAGCGGGATGGCCGTTACCAGGTCAAATTCCATGTCCTTTAACCTTTCTTTCAAAAAAGGAGCGAAAACCTCAGTTAATGCATAATCCCCCCGGTACTTATATTTAGCAATGATATCTTTTAAGTATTCATTGTAATGAAATAGCGATATGTTCTTCGACAAATAGCCTCCCCATTCCCCGTCCCTTTCCCATCTTGAACAATCCAGACAGAGGCCACTGGTTATATATTCCCTGTCCAACTGCCTTGAGCACATTGTACACGTCTCTCCGGTAATCCTATTAAGTTTCCCCTCACATCCATCGCAGATTACCCTTGCCTCGGCCCGCTTAAGCAAGCTCCTCCATGTCAATGCCTGCTTCATTCCCTCATCACAAACAAGACATCTATTCATCGAGCAGCCCCCTTTTCATGGCATCTTTATTCATCATTTGTATATGGTGAACCGCCTCGACCATCGCTTTACTTTTACCGTAATGAAAAAAGGTGATCGTCCCGGCAGGGTTAGCAAGGCTTCTCCCTACCCTGCCGGCAATCTGAACGAGGGCACTTTCAGAAAACACTTCATGTTCAGCACCAATCACGGCTACTTCCAACCGATCAATTGTCACGCCGCGTTCCAGGATGGTCGTTGTCAGTAATCCCGGAATCATTCCATTCCTTAGTGCCATTACCTTTTCCTTTCGATCAGGGTGCCGGGAGTGGACAATCGATAATTTTGGGGACAGTCTTTGGAACAGCGGAATGGCCTGCTCCATCACTTGAATGCTTGGAAAAAACAATAGGAAGGGGATGTTCTGCTTAAGGCGTTCACTTACCCATCCATTAATTGCGGGGGGAATCTTTTGTTGAAGAAATAGTTTTTGCCAATTGCCGCTCCACTTCATTCCAGGGACAGGAATTGGCTGTCGATGATAACGGGCCGGGATTATGACGGCTTTCAATTTACCGCTTCGGTATTGCCGCTGCATCCGTTTCGAAGGTGTGGCGGTCAAGTAGATGGTCGCCGCAGAAACCTTTTTCGATTTATTAACCGCATAATGCAGCGAATCATCAATTGAGTAGGGAAACGCATCGACTTCATCAACGATGATGACATCGAAAGCTTCATTAAAACGGAAAAGCTGATGTGTCGTGGTAACTGTCAGTGGCGAAAAGCCATGTCTATCTGCACTGCCGGCGTAGAGGGTCATGACGTCAATGGCGGGAAAGGCTTTTTTTAACCTTGGGAAGAGTTCGAGAACGACATCGGTCCTTGGTGTTGCCAAACAAATCCGTTTCCCGGCATGCAAGGCTGCCTCAATCGCCGGAAATAGGACCTCCGTCTTCCCTGCCCCGCATACAGCCCATACCAGGAATTCATCTTTTCCGTTCACGGCTTCAACGACACAGTCGGAGGCATTTTGTTGACCTGCCGATAAAGTGCCTGCCCACCTCATAACATTTTCAGGAATCGTAAACTGAATGCCGGGCCCGGTCCACCTATAAAGCTTTGCACATTCACTGACCCGTCCCATCATGATGCATGAGCGGCAGTATGTGCAATCTTGATTGCAAATCTTGCAAGGGAATGTATAAAACAACGTTTGATCTTTGTTACCGCAGCGTACACAGTTAAAACTGCTGTTCCCCGATTGCACGCCGCAAGTTTCCGAGACATACCCATTCTTGAGGTGCTCTGCGAGAAGTTCTTGGGAGAAGGGGATTTCGAAGGCCAAAAGGTGTTTTCCGGTGAGATGGTTCTGAAGTTCCGGGGAATAAGGGGGGGGAAATGCTCATGTTTTTCAAACTGCAACCTCCATTTCTTGATAAATTACACTCCTCCTTATCATTCGCTTTTTACTCCCGGATTCCTTTTTGCTCCATAAAAAAACGCCTTACACTTAGTAAAGGCGTCACAGCTTAAATTTTATACCAGCCCATCCCCATTGAACCTTCGCCCAGATGCGTTCCGATTACTGGACCGAAGTAGCTGATGTCGAACTCGACATTTGGGAATCGGGCTTCAAGTTCGGCTTTCCAGTCTTTAGCTTCACTTTCCCGTTTTGCATGAATGATGACGGCTTTATATTTCTCGCCGCTCGACGCGTCTTCCCCAAGTAAATCGGCAATCCTTTTCATCGCTTTTTTTCTTGTACGGATTTTTTCGAATGGGACGATGACTTTATCAACAAAATGGAGGACAGGCTTCACTTGAAGCAAACTGCCAATCAATGCTTGGGCACTGCTTAAGCGGCCGCCGCGCTGCAGATGGGATAGGTCATCTGCCATGAAGTAGGCCCTTACCGATGGTTTCATTTCTTCGAGCCTTGCCATGATTTCTTCTGCACCCTTACCATCAAGTGCCATTTTTGCCGCCTCGATCACGTAAAACCCCTGTACCATGCAGCTGATTTCCGAATCAAAGGCATGAACCCTAATTCCCTCGACCATTTCACCTGCAGATACCGCTCCTTGATACGTTCCGCTGATGCCGCTCGATAAATGAATGGAAATAACATCATCATATTCTTTCTGCAGTTCCTCGAACTTCTCGACAAACTTCCCGATTGGAGGCTGTGAAGTGGTCGGCAATTTCTCCTGCATCTTTACTTCCTCATAAAACTCATCCGCAGTTATATCAACTTCCTCCTGGTAAGCTTCATTGGAAAAAATGACATTAAGCGGCATCATATGTATATGTAAACGATCACGTATTTCCTTAGGTATATATGCAGTGCTATCTGTTACGACTGCGGTTTTCATAATAGTACCATCCTTATAAAAATTTACTCTGTATCATATTCACCATTTTATCTGAAAATGCCCTTATTTGCATTAAATAGCCTTCTGCATTACCAAAAATATGAAACCGAGAATTTGAATCGAGTCATCCATTCAAAAAAAATCCAGCCCTTCAGCACGCATTGCGGTATCTGAAGAGCCGGACTTATCGAACGCTTTAATTACTTCACTTCCACCCAGCCATTTTTAATAGCTAGTACAACCGCTTGTGTACGGTCATTCACATTCATCTTCTGAAGAATGTTACTCACATGGTTCTTGACTGTTTTTTCACTGATATATAGAGTTTCGCCGATGGCCCGGTTGCTTTTCCCGTCCGCTAGAAGTTGAAGCACTTCACATTCGCGTCGAGTCAATAGGTGTAGCGGCCTCCTGATTTCTATCGTATGTACGGAATCACGATCAGCACCCTCTTCAGCTGCTAAGCGGCGATATTCTTTAACTAAATTATGGGTCACCTTTGGATGAAGGTATGAGCCGCCTTCAGCGACTACACGCACAGCATCAATCAACGCATCTGCGTCCATTTCTTTCAAAAGATAACCTTGTGCTCCTGTTTTCAATGCGTGCTGCACGTAGTTTTCATCATCATGAATGGAAAGGATGATGACTTTTGTTTCAGGGTAACGGTTCACGAGCATTTTTGTTGCTTCGATCCCATTCATGTTCGGCATGTTGATATCCATTATAACAACATCAGGTTTATGTGTTTCAACGAGGTCCATAGCTTCGCTTCCGTCATCACCCTCGGCAACAACATCAAAGGATGATTCAAAATCTAATATGCGCTTTACGCCTTCACGGAAAAGCTGATGGTCATCGATAATGATGATACTAGTCTTCAACGGCTTCTTCCTCCTAATTTCTATTTAATATGTTTATTCTCTATTATTTATAAATGGTAGGGAACTTGTATAAATACCAAAGTGCCTGCCCCCGGTTGTGAATCGATCGTCATTTCACCTTCCAGCAGCTCGACTCTTTCCCTCATTCCTACCAAGCCAAATGAACCTTCTTTTTGAATCGAAGAGTCAAACCCCTTTCCATCATCTTTGACGACGACGGTCACCATCTCCTTGGAAATGGACAGTTTAACTTGAATCTGTTTTGGATCCGCATGCTTCAATGAATTTTGTACAGCCTCTTGAACCAGCCTGAATAAAGCGACCTCCATATCGGAAGGAAGCCTTTTGACCTGTCCAAGGTTGACGAAATTCAGATTCACGCCATTATTATAGTCTTCGGTCGTTTGCAGGTACTTTCTGAGGGTAGGTACAAGGCCTAAATCATCAAGCGCCATAGGACGAAGGTCATAGATGATCCTGCGCACTTCATATAAAGCATTCCTTACCATGACCTTTAAACTGCGGATTTCCACTAACGCTTCATCAGGACCTCTCTCCCGTTGCACTCGTTCTATCAAGTCTGAGCGCATCATGACGTTTGCCAGCATTTGCGCAGGACCATCATGAATCTCACGTGAGAGCTTTTTACGTTCCTGCTCCTGGGCTTCGATTATTTTCAGGCCGAAGTCCTGTTTGCGTTTCGCTTCTTGAAGGGCTTCCCCCACAAATTTAAGATCCTGTGTCAAATAATTCTGTACTACCGATATTTGCGAAACGAGATGCACCGCTTTATCGATCGTCTGCTGTAGACCCCTTAACCTTAACTCAAGCTCATCCCGGCGATTACGGAGCTCTTTCTCCAATTGCCGGTTAATTTGTAAATCGACTTGCAGCTTATGTGCCCTTTCATAAGCATCGCGCACCTGTTCTTCAGAAAAATGGTTGAAGTGCATACTGACTTCTGAAAGCCTTTTTCGAGCAAACCTGGCTTTTGCATCCAATGCATCGCTGTCGGTTATCACAATGGCAACCCTGATTTTCACATCATCAAGCTCTTTTGATAATGACTCGAAATCCTTTCGGCATTGTTCGCCGATATCAAAGACTTCATCCTTACTCTCACTAACAGTGCTCACCATTGTTTCTAAGATCTTGTCCAATGCTTTAGCATCAACCTTTTTTATGGACATTAAGATCCCTCCACTTAAATCAAAAGACTTAAACAATTTATTGTCTTAAAGACTATGTATATGGAAAAAAGTTCTTTCCCTTTTTCATGAATGGTTAAATTTCAGGTAAATTTTGTATGAAGTAACCTTCATGAACATATTGTACCAAAAAATGATTAAAAATACGTTAATTCCCTTTTATGATTTCCATAAAATGTACCTATTTACTATACATCTCATATTCCCGGCCATTAAGTCTGCCTATTAAAGGCAGTAAGCCATTTCAATTATCCTAATACAAAATATCCTTTTCAATCAAATGAGATATTCCGCTCCATTGATTATCATATGAAATAGATGCATTTATTAAATGGCAAAATCCCTGAAATGAGAGGACGCGTTAAAGTAAAGCCAGGATAATGGCACAGAACTTTTGTTTTTCCAACAATGTTATTCTTTTAAGCATATATGACCAGCTAATAACAATAACAGGCAATGAAATTAATTATAACACGTACAGCTTTTTCTAATATTAAAGTTTCTTTACACATGCGGTATGTAAATGAATCGTCATTGCCACTTTTTCCGCAAAGCCTTATAATAAATCAACTAATAGGAAGTACGAAGGTGGAATAGTTATGCTCACTCAATATTTAACGGTGGCAGGTCGCGGCGAACATGAAATCGTCATTGAAAAATCCCGTTTTATTTCCCACATCGCCCGAGTTGAAACCGAAGATGCCGCACAGGCCTTTATCCAGGAAATCAAGAAAAAGCACAAAGATGCTACACATAATTGTTCCGCTTATATGATCGGGGAACAAAATCAAATCCAAAAAGCCCTCGATGATGGGGAACCGAGCGGAACGGCAGGCGTCCCTATCCTGGAAGTGCTTAAGAAAAAAGAACTGAAAGACACCGCTGTTGTTGTCACACGATATTTTGGCGGCATCAAACTTGGTGCTGGCGGTCTTATTCGCGCTTACAGCAAAGCGACTTCAGAAGGAATAAATACCACTGGTGTGGTCGTAAGAAAACTAATGCGGGTCATTTCGACAACCGTCGACTATACCTGGCTAGGAAAATTGGAAAACGAATTGCGATCTTCCATTTATCAAATAAAGGAAATTCAGTACCTTGATCAGGTCAATATCCTTGTATATGTTGAGGAAACACAAAAAGAGACATATACCGCTTGGATTACAGAGCTGACAAATGGTCAAGGCCATATCACTGAGGAAGAAATGCTTTATTTGGAAGAGGAATTCGCCTGATAAACTCCTGCATATTTTTCCTTTTTTATGCTGTAATATAATTGAAAAGAAATATTTATTTTACGAAATTATTAAATCATTGTAAAATTAGGTGTAATATATGACGAAATATAAACTGCAGGATTCGAAAAATAGCGATATATGTCTGATGTTCGTTATTTAAAAGGAGAATAAAAAGATGTCTACTACTAGGCGTGTTTATAAAATTAAAAAAACAAAGAAAAAAAGGCGAAAGAGGCTTTGGTTATTGCTTGTTCCCCTGCTGGTACTTGGTCTGGGAGCTTCTACGTATGCTGCAACCCTGTATATGAAAGCCCAGAATGTATTCAGTGATTCTTATGACCCTGTGGAAGCATCAGCAAAGCGAGATGCAGCGATCGACCCGCTCGAAGATAATTTCTCGATCCTTTTCATAGGAATCGATGATAGTAAGGACCGTGACTTAAAAGGAAATTCCCGCTCGGATGCTTTAATGCTGGCCACATTCAATAAAGATCAAAAATCTATCAAACTATTAAGCATTCCACGTGATTCCTATGTGTACGTGCCAGCCAAAGGCGTAACCACGAAAATCAACGCGGCCCACGCAGCCGGCGGGCCAAAAGCGACGATGGACACCGTAGAGGAGTTATTCGATATCCCTGTCGATTATTATGTTCGCATGAACTTTAATGCTTTCATCGATGTCGTAGATTCATTGGATGGTATCGAAGTCGACGTCCCTTATGAAATTAATGAAATCGATTCACATGACAAGAAGAATGCCATCCATCTCGAAGAAGGATTACAGACCGTTGATGGTGAAGAAGCATTAGCGTTTGCACGGACACGTAAAAAGGACAGTGATATCCAACGTGGTGAGCGTCAGCAGGAAGTCCTAAGAGCCATCATTGCCAAAGCAACCTCTGCCGGATCACTGACGAAATATACAGACGTAATGGAAGCTGTCGGTGACAATATGACAACGAACCTTCAATTCTCACAAATGAAAGGTTTCATAAAATATGTAACGACCGATAAAGGACTCAATCTTGAAACCATCAAACTTGAAGGTCAGGATTCTACCATTAACGGAACCTATTATTATCAGCTGAACGATACATCAGTAGCGAACACTAAGCTGTTGCTTCAATCCCACTTGAACCTGGGACCGAATGAAGGCAATCAAACCGAAGCCGCTCAATCACAAACACAAGAATAAAGTGAAACCCCCACTCATAGTGGGGGTTTCCTTTTTGAAGCGTTCGCCTCCATATAGCTTAACTTATATGAAATGACATGCTTCACAGACAGCCTTAAATGATCCACACTCAACACAACAAAAAAAGCCACCAACCGTTATTTAAACGGTTGGTGGCTTTTCATATATACACTAGCAAATTTAGCTAATCTAGTAATCTATTTCCAAAACAATCATGGCTTGTTTTTAAAGTTGAGCATCTTCAGCAACGGCTGATAGTTTGAATTGACCAAACCAATTTTCTCCACAAAAATTTCTATGATCAGCAGGAGTCCCGTTACAAGGATCAAAGCTCCCCACACCGTTGCAAATTGAAAGATTATTGCCGCTAAGCCAAAGCAAGCAGCTAAAGCGTAAATGAGCAAGACAGTCTGCTTATGAGTGAATCCCAAGTTTATCAAACAGTGATGTAAATGGGATTTATCAGCAGCCGAGATCGGCTGTTTATTGACGACCCTGCGGATAATCGCGAAAAATGTATCCGAAATGGGAACACCCAAAATGATGATCGGTACGATCAATGAAATCATCGTAACGTTTTTAAACCCTTGCAGGGACAGAACGGCAATGATGTAACCTAAGAATAATGCGCCTGTATCTCCCATGAAAATCTTTGCCGGATGAAAGTTATATTTCAAAAAGCCAAGAGTGCTACCAATCACGATCAATGCTACCATAGCAACAAATAGGTCCCCTTTAATAAGGGCCATAGTTGCAATTGTCACTAATGCGATCGTTGAGACACCGCCTGCGAGACCATCCAGTCCATCTATTAGGTTGATTGCATTAATGATGCCGACAATCCACAAAATTGTGATCGGTATACTTAAAACACCAAATTCAAGTGTATCGATAAAGAACGGTAAATTGATGAATTCCACTTCAAGACCGCCCCATAATACGATAATGAGGGCCGCTAAAACCTGGCCCAGGAATTTGGGTGCAGCTCTTAATTCAAAAATATCATCAGCCATCCCGATCAAAATGATGACAAGGGCTCCCACCAGAAGAGGCAGCTGCTTCCAGAAATTAAAATAATTCATGAAAGGCAAGAAGGTAATGAAAAAACTCAAAAATATAGCTAAACCGCCCATGCGCGGCATAATTTTACTATGCACTTTTCGCTCATTCGGTTTATCGGTAGCTCCTAATTTAAAGGCCAGCTTTCCGACAAAAGGAGTCAAAAAAATGGATAATAAAAAGGATACCAACAAGGCCCCTATTAACATCAGGAACGACATCAAAAACCACCTCAATTCAACTAAAAATCTAATACCGGTAACGATCTATAAGAAAACCTATATATAAATGCTTATTTTAATTTTTCATCCTCAAATAAACATTATATACGTTATTGGCTAAAATCTCTATAGAAAAGTTGTTTTTTGCAAATTTTTGTAAATCCGCCCCTATCTTTGTCAGGTTCCCGGATTTTTTTAATTCTAAAGCATTGCAGATGGCCAATTTCAGCTGTTCGACATTGCCGATATCCGTAATCCAGCCCTTGCCCCGATCGGGAATCAATTCCTGTACACCGCCGACATCACTTGTGATTACCGGAAGACCCGACCTTGCTCCTTCAAGTAAAACCAGTGGAAAACTTTCGCTTAATGAAGTCAATAATGTGATGTCCCCTAACGGGTAGATTCGTTCTAAATCTTCACGATACCCTAAAAAGTGCACATGATCGGATAATCCCTTTTCCGAGACCATCTCTTCCAGAGCGGATTTCCTGCTCCCGTCCCCTGCAAGCAACAGCTTTACATGGGGGAATTCCGATACCACTTCACTTAATGCCGCTAAAGCAAATTCATGACCTTTCACCGATTCAAGCCTTGCAGGCATGATGACGATGAAATCATCCTTTCCAAACCCGAAATCTTCTCTTTGAAACGGGAAAGGCAATTCCTTTTCAAAGTCAATTCCGTTTAGGATCTTTGTTATTTTTGACGAATGGATTCCTTGGTCAATCAAGTCCTGCTTAAAGCGGTCGGAAACTGCCAGTATATGATCGGCATATTGAAATGACCTTACATGAAGGCCCGTAAACAACTTTCCTTTTACACCCTGCCCCAAAAAGTCATGATGGGGTGAACTGTGAACAGTAAGAAGCCACGGGCATTTAACGAGGCGCTTTATGAAGGCACCATATATATTCGCCCGCGGACCATGTGTATGGATGATGTCTATATTATTTAGACGGATAAAGTCCCTTAAAGGTTTCAAAATTGAAAGGTCATATTTGGAATGTTGCTTGAAAAGTTCAGTTTGTATCCCGGAAGACATGGCCCGTCGGTATAGTTCACCATCTTCAAATACACCAAGCAAACACTCCTCTTTATTCAATTGGTTCAGTAAGGACATAATATGAAACATTCCGCCGCCAGTTTCATTCCCAGCGTTTAAGTGCAAGATCCTCATCCAGTCCACTCCTTATGTTCAGGAACGCTGCACCGTTTTCCTTAACCGCCTAACCTTTAAAACGAATCTTGGCAGCGCAAGCATCCGTTTCCACCGCGAAGGTTGCTGGATCAGTCGGTACAACCATTCAAGACGCATCTTTTGCCAGAAAACAGGGGCACGGTTCACCTTTCCCGCAAGGACATCAAAGCTTCCCCCAACTCCCATGAATAACCCCTTATTGAATAGCCCATAGTGCTTGGAAACCCATTTTTCCTGCCTAGGGAACCCTAATGCAGTCAAAATGATGTCAGGTTCAAGTTCCGCTATCGACTTAGGCAGGGCATCATCCTTTATATCAATGTAACCATGGTTGTATCCCACCAACTCGAGACCCGGGTATGATTCTTTTACTTTCAGGGCCGCGGCTTCAATCACGCTTTCCTCCGCTCCAAGCAGGTATACCTTCAGCGCTTTTTTATCAGCAACCCGAAATAATTCATTCATCAAGTCGAATCCAGTAATCCGCTCTTGTAAAGGTTGATTTAGCCATTTAGAGGCCATAATAATACCAACGCCATCCGGAGTGATGTAATCAGCCGATATAATGATGTCTTTATAATCCTGATGTTCATTTGCATACTCAACTATTTCCGGATTTGCCGTAACGATAAACGTTTTTTCCTGATTCATCAATCTTGGATAGATCATTCCATTCATGAATTCATCCATATTGCTATCAATGAATGGTATGGATAGTATCTCAACAAACTTTTCTGTCATTTCACTTCAGCCTTTCATATGTACTATACATCTAAAGGGTGGGGTATTATTCAAGAAATTTTTTCATACACATCATAGAACTTGATTTTTGATTCAAAGGTGGTTAATCAATTGAAGTTTATAGAAAAGCAATCGTTACCCATTCTATTTCTGTGCCTGCTCGTCCCATTGGCAGTGCCTCACCCTATCGCCGGTTACATGGCAACGGCGCTGATGCTCATTTTTATCGGTATAAATAAAAAAAACCTGTTATTAATTCTATTCATTTATTTCCCTGCCCGTCCCTTATTGATGGAACTGAATAGCGGCTTAACCTATACAGGTGACCTGATCATCCTCACCTTATTCATTTCTTTGCTTATTGAAAGATTCAAAAAGAACGAATGGCAATTTTCGAAATATCATTTTACTGCGCCATTTTGGTTGTTTTGTTTAATTGGTGCCGGGGCTGCACTCATAACCGGAGTGGGAATCCTCCCCATCCTATTTGAACTCCGTGCATTGCTTATTACATTCTTGCTTCTTTACATTATCGGTGAATTAAATCTAGAAAGAAAGGATATCTTTCGCTTTTTAAAGGTAATCCTAATATTTACAATCTTACTTTGCCTGCATGGCATGGTGGAGAAAATTTTTTCACGTACGGTCCTGCTTCCCCATGCATGGGAAATGTGGAATCTTTCTCCAACAAACCGAATGAGGATTTATGGAGCACCTGCCAATCCTAATGTATTTGCCTTATTCTTAAGCATCCAGTTATTCCTTAGTTTCTTTCTATTTCAGTCGCTGAAAAAATATAAATGGATCGTCTTCCTGGCAGCCATCCTGCTTTCCGGAACGTTACTGCTTACCTATTCACGGGGAACGATGATTGCATTCGGGTTCTCGGCGCTTGTCTTTATGATATGGACTAGAAATAAACTATTTCTCAAATATGCTGTAGGAGCATTTTGTCTCGGCCTGCTTCTTATTTATTACCCAGTTTTATTTGCATCAAGTAAAGTGGAGGTATCCGCATCGATTCCCATGGAAAATGTGGTAATTGGCAGCACCCCTTCTCCTGAACACGAACATGCCCTCTCCAATCGTTTTTCAGAAATGTTCTCTGATAAAACTCTGCACCAAAGTACGGAATGGGGCCGGTTATATGTCCTAATCAAAGGAATTGAAATTTTCACAGATCACCCGATAATCGGTACCGGGCTAGCAACCTTCGGAGATTCTGCCACACTTTCCTATTCCTCACCAATTTATCAGGAATACCAAATTGGTGAAAGGATGTATACCGATAATCAATATATCCAGATTCTGGTCCAAACTGGTGTACTGGGATTTATTGCAGTTCTTGCATTCATCTTTTTCACCTGCCGTAAAATCCTAAAATCGGGAAATGGCACTTTAGCAGCGTTCACCATCTGCCTGATGTTGGCCGCATTATTAGCAGGACTTTTCTACAATATTCTCGAAGATAAAACGTTTACGCTGATATTTTATAGTTGTTTGGGAATCTGTTTACAGAAGGACATCATTTTAAAGGATTGAAAATATGCCTACTCTTTCACATGTCATTAAATCGGTCGGGCTCGTCACCATTATTGCAGCCATTGGAAAAGTCCTCGGATTCGGGCGGGAATCGATCATAGCCGCCTATTTCGGGGCATCATCTATGGCAGATGTTTTTTTCGTGGCAAGCCTCATACCAACCATTCTTTTTACGGCTCTCGGCAGCGGTCTTCAGGCCGGCGTTATTCCTATTTACTTGGAAAAGAAAGCGGACAATCCGTTGAAAGCTGATGAATTCATCAGTGTTTTAGGCTCTTTCTTCATGCTGGTAGCTGGAGTCTTGACCATTGCCTGCATGATTTTCATAAAGCCGCTCGTCATGTTGACAGCCCCGGGTTTCTCTGATTCCGAGCTTGCCCTGACGGAGTCACTGACCCGGATCATGCTGCCAAGTTTACTATTTTTCACGCTTTCATACATGGCGACGGGGGTCCTGAATGCGAATAAGCGTTTTATTCTGCCGGCACTCACTTCAACTGCACAAAACACGGTCATTATTGCAGCCACTGTATTGTTCGCTGCTCCGTTTGGGATTGAAGGATTGGCTTGGGGGTTTGTATTCGGTGCAGCAAGCCAGTTCCTTATTCAATACCCATCATTGAAGAAATACGGAATCCGGCCCATCGTCGCTTTCCTGCCTCATAAAAGGCAGATCGTTCAAACACTGTACACCTTTTATCCAATCATCATCGCCGCTTTGGCGATCCAGTTGAATAGTGTCGTCGATCGGATTATCGCGACTTCGCTCGAAACAGGGAGCGTATCTGCACTGAACTATGCAAATCGCCTGCTGTGGCTGCCATTAAGCATTGTCCTCACGCCGCTGATTACCGTATTGTATCCTTCAATCGTCGAGCGCGCACTTATAGGTTATCAATCTTTCCTTAATTTGACCTTAAAGGGATTGAAATCGCTATTATTTTTAGCGATTCCGTTCATGGTCGTCATGTTAATCAGCGGAAACAGCTTAATCACTCTGGCTTTCCAACGCGGGGCCTTCGATGCTTCAGCAACCGAGGTGACTTATAGGGCATTCATCTTTTATTCCGCTTGCCTCCCGTTCTTTGCACTGCGGGATTATCTGATGAATGCCTTCTACGCCTTGAAGAAAACGAAAGTGGCCATGTATTCCTGCCTGATTGCCGTATTACTTAACGTCCTGCTCAGCTGGGTCCTATCACGTTATCTCGGCGTCGGCGGAATCGCTTTAGCATCAGGCATTTCCATGCTCCTGCAATCTCTCTACCTTTTCGGCTACCTATGGCTAAAGACAGAAAGAACGGACAAGGCAGCTTTCAGGGATGTTTTTCAGGAAAGCAGCAAGCTTGCCATCATCGGAATCATCATTTACGGACTCGCTCTCTGGATCCATCCGCTTACCATGACGTTGCCCATCATCATGGAATTAGTGATCATCTCGTCTCTGGTATTCGGATTATATCTCGCATTATCCATTCTTTTTAAAGTAAGCAGCCTGCAAGCGATGAAAAGGATCAGATCATCAAAGTAATACATTAGAAGGAGTGCCATTATGAACATTTTAATCACGACGATTTTCAACTACCCTCATGAAGGAGGGCTATCGAGCCATATCACTACGTTAAAAAAGGGTTTAATGTCGCGGGGCCATAATGTGGACATATTATCTTTCTCTCAATTACCACCTTTCAAGAGGAAGATGCTCGCCCAGGCTCCAGGATTTTTATTAAATAAAGTAAAACAGGGGAGCGGCCAGCTTTTCAATGACCGGCAACGCCAAAAATTATTGGCTTCATCTATTAAAGCCATGAAAAAGAACTATGATGTCATAAATGCTCAAGATATTTTCGCAACGCTCGCCTCCATCGAATCCGGGATACCAACGGTGCAAACCGTCCATGGGTATTATTCATTCGAGGCAGTCAGCAGGGGCGCCCTTCTTCCGGATAGTGAAGAAGATTTGATCATTCGGGAGCTGGAAAGAAAAGCTTATCAGTCAGCTGCAAAAGTGGTGACGGTCGATCAAAGGATCAAAGACTATATAAATCATTTGGCACATATAGAGGCGGATACGATCAAGAACTTCATTGACGTGTCTGCTTTCAAACCGGAAATGGCAAAGCGGGAGCAAACTCGCCGGGACTTTCAAATACCCCTGCATAAAAAGATGCTTTTCGTTCCGAGAAGAATGACGGAAAAGAACGGTGTCATCTACCCGCTCCTTGCTCTGCCGGAGGTGCTGGAAAATCATCATGAAACGGTATTGGTCTATGCAGGTACAGGAGAACAGCGAAGCCGTCTTGAGGAAACGGCAGCCAGGCTCCAAATATCTGATTCCGTACTTTTCCTGGGTTCAGTGCCGTTCGAGAAAATGCATAATCTCTATGAAGCATCGGACATCGTACTCATCCCAAGCGTTCATTCCCACGGGGTGGAAGAAGCGACTTCCATTTCTGCATTAGAAGCGATGAGTTGCCGCTCACCCGTCATTGCAAGCGCAATTGGAGGTTTAAAAGAGATTCTCATTGATGGTGAAGACGGTTTGTTAGTGGAGGAAAAAAATAAGGAAGCACTTGCACAAGCCATCTCCATTCTGCTTAAAGACACTGCTTATGCAACAAAGTTAGCTGCGAAAGCAAGATATAAAATGGAAAGCGAATACTCCCACCTTTCAGCTGCCGAGCGGTTTGAGAAAGCTTATGATGAAGTGCTGAACTAAAAAAAGCAGACCCGAAGCCCGGGTCTGCTTTTCACTTTCATACCAGTGCGGAACTACGCCTTTTCATTTGTTCTTCACGGTATTTTTTCTGTTCTTGTTTAGACATGGCGTTATATTCTTTTAAGAATGCTTCATATTGCGGCATTACCTCGTTCATGGCACCGTATGCCTTTAACTCTCCATATTCAAGCCATAAAGCCTTTTGGCAAAATTTCTTCATCTGACCGATTGAATGGCTGACAAAGAACATCGTTTTGCCTTTTTCCTTAAATTCGTTCATTTTCTCCAAACACTTTTCAGCAAAGTTTTTATCCCCGACTGATAAGGCTTCATCAATAATCAGGATATCTGGATCAATATGCACGGAAATGGAAAAACCAAGCCTGGACTTCATGCCGCTTGAATAAGATTTCACCGGTTGGTCAATGAACTTGCCTAGCTCTGAAAACTCGATGATCTCAGGCTCAAGTTCTTTGATCTGATTTTTGTCGAATCCGAGCATCAGCATTTTCAGTTCGATGTTTTCTCTGCCCGTCAACTGATTATTCAGTCCCGATGCAACGGCAATCAAAGCCGTTTTCCCGTTGGTTTGGACATTTCCGTCCGTGGGCGGGATAATGCCTGCAATAATATTGGACAATGTGGATTTCCCTGATCCGTTGACCCCGACAAATCCTATTACATCGCCTTTTTCAGCTTCAAAACTTACATTTCTCAGAGCAAAATACTCTTCTCCATAGCTTTTGGGCAAAAGGAGATCCAATAATTTTTCCGAGTTTTTATTATATAATTTATATTTTTTCGTTATATCTTTGACTATTACCGATTTTTCCAACTTTTCTCACTTCCAGTTTACTTAAAGTCAACAAAGCGATCTCTAAACCTGACATGCAGCGAGGAACCTATCAAAAACAAGATGATAACGACTGCCCAGAAATAAAGCGTATATTCCCAATGCTCTATTAGATACCATGATTCCCCCAACAATGAAGCTCGATACCCATCCACAATATAATATAGTGGATTCAGCTTCATGATATTGACTAGAACAGGATGGTCCTTAGCATCCAATACCCAAAGGATTGGTGTTAAATAAAACAAGACTTTCATTAAGGACACGATTATATTATGAACGTCACGAATAATGGTTGATAATGTTGAAGAGATTAACCCAAACGAAAATAACAGCAAGACCGTTGCAACAATATAATACGGCAGTTGCAAGATATAGACTGTTGGGAGGTATCCAGTAAAACCTAATAGGATGATGATGACTCCCAGCAGCATTAAATGCTGATACAACTTGGCAAAGATGACATACGAAGGGATGACACTCATCGGAAAGCTCATCTTGGATACCATATTCAGTCGGGAAAAGACGGATTTGGACGTTTGGGTTATTGAAGGGTTCACAAAAAACCAGACAACGATCCCTGCCATTAGCCATGGAAGGAAATTTTCACCGCGATTTAAGATTATAAAGCCGAATACAAACCAATAAATCGCAATCTGTATCATCGGATTGATGATTTCCCATAGGATTCCCAGGTAGTTATTGCTGTTGGCACTTTTCACTTCATAAACAGATAAACGCCTTACCAAATAAAAACTATTGATTTGTTCTTTTAAAACGGTCAAAGCTGAACTCATAAATTACACAGACCTTCCTAAAAACACTTTTTCTACGACACGGCGTGAAGCCTGGCCATCCTCGAGTGCACAAAACCGCGCGTGAAAATGATTGATATCATTGGTATTTTCGTATTTCATCGTCTTGATACTATCAATGACCGCATCAGATGTTTTGACTAATAAACCAGGTGCATTCTTTTCAAAATCAAAGTAAAACCCGCGAAGCTTGTCCCTGTAATTTTCAATATCATATACATAGAAAAGCATCGGACGCCGTAAATTTGCGTAATCAAAGAACACGGATGAATAATCAGTTATTAATAAATCCGAAATAAGATACAAATGACTGATATCCTCGTAACTGGATAAATCATAGGCGAATCCTTGATACGCCGATAAATCCAAGTTCTCTGAAACCAAATAATGAAGACGGAGCAAAATGACATACTCCTCCCCCAATTCCCGTTTCATTCGATCCAGATCCAGTTTTATTTCAAACTTATATTTTCCCTTGCTATAAAACTCATCGTCCCTCCAAGTCGGGGCATATAAAACGATCCTTTTCTCTATTGGTATACCCAACTTCTGTTTCAATGAGTCGATTGTATCACGATTATTCCCATTGTAAAGTATATCATTACGAGGATAACCGGTTTCCAGAATTTTAGAAGTATCGACATTGAAGGCCCGGGCAAAAATTTCACTGGAATAAGCATTCGGTGAAATTAAATAATCCCATTTACTTGATTCGGCATGGAAATTTTCTTTATATTTATCCGTCGTTGTTCCAGGCATATGAACTTCATTCATATCCGCCGCAAGTTTCTTTAATGGAGTACCATGCCACGTTTGCAAATAGATCGTGTGCTTTGGCTTCGGAATCCAAAGCGGGAGCCTGCTGTTCGTTACCCAATAATGGGCCCTTGTCATTTTGAGCAGCCAACTAAACGAAAAACGATTGAGATATGGGATGCCTGCCTCTTCGAAATGAGCTGTATATCTTTTATCTACGCTCCAATACATTTTATATTCAGGATGGTGACTCTGCAAGTATTCATAAATCGCCCGGGGATTGCAGCTATACTGCTTGCCCAAAAAGCTCTCAAAAATAACCAGCTTCCGGTCTACCGGCAATACTGTGCCCGCCATTGCAAAAGCCACTTTATATCCTCTTAAAAAAATTGCTTTAGCCTTATTTTTAACTAGCGATAGAAAGGAAGGTCTCTTTGAGGTTTGTATTTTTTCATTTGACATATCCGATCTCCCTTTTTATTGATTAATGATAATGGAACCATGCTAATAAATCGAATTAAAAATAAGCTCGCCCAATAGAAGGGAGAGCTTATTTTTGGTGTACTTCTAACAGCTACTCCAAAGACTTTATTGCCAGTCCCAAATTATTTGCCACTGTTGTATAAAACTCCACATTTTTCTTATTATATGTCATCTTATTTTTCAGGATTCTTTTAATATTCACCAATTGATAATCATTGTAGCGAATGAACACCGTAAATAACGACTTTTCCATTTTATCAATTTCATCTAATGAAACAGTGAAATGGCCTCTATTACCTTCTATTTGAACTCCGCAATTGATTTCATTGTCAAATCTTGTCCTATCACGTATCAATACAGAATCTATGTTGTCTATATCATCACCATAAATCTCAAAACTTTGGTGGTAGGCATTATCCATAATATAAGAATCCAGTGCACGGGCAAGCATCGGTATCCTGACAAAGCGATATTCATCTTCCAGAAATGGAAGTTCATAATAAGGTAAACCATCTTTTATATGATATTTTTTATTGGAATCTCGCTTTAACCATTCAAACAACTTTATGAAATCATCAATACGATCCTCCATGAATAATTCAAGTGCTAATTTATAAATAGGTACTTTAAATTCATTCTTGAAGTCATATGACAAGTTTTTCGCAGTTTCGACGGCTTCCCCTAATATTTCAATAAAATCTTCTTTTTTCTTGGATTTCACAAAGGTTTGACTGTCGAACGTTTTTACAATATCGTACTCATAAATCCGGTTAAGAGCCACCCTTTTCAATTCAATGGCAATATCCTTGGATTGAATATACTTTATTATGCCAACATCCGCTTTTCTTTTGTCTAACATATTCGTAACACGTGTTAAAGAAGATGAGTTTTCCGAAGTTCTATTGACATAATAAATAGGTTTTTTAGTAGTTGATACAGCTCTAACTTTAAAGAAAACATCAGTAAAAAACCATTTATCTTCACCGAATTTCATATTCGGAAAACCAATTTCATTTTCTTTAACCATATGCAGATTCATCATCCTGGCCGTTGGACCCATATGATAAAAAAAGTGCGGAACATCCATTGGGGTGATGCTTCTTCTTTCTTTAATGGAAGCAAACTCCCCGATCACACTCTCTGACTCAGATTCGACTTTTACCGTTTTGCCCACTACATAATCATCACCGGTTTCCTCCAGTATGTTATAGAGGCTTTCCAGTCCATCATGGGCAAGCCAGTCATCCGCGTCTAAAAAAGTGATATATTTGGATGTTCCCAATTCTATTCCTATGTTTCTCGGGGTCCCAGGTGACCCATTATTTTCTTGAAGGGTAACGGAACAGATATTTTTATATTTAGCCGTATACTCTTGAATGATTTTATTTGTGCCATCAGTCGAACAATCATCAATGATGATATATTCAATCTGATCTATGCCCATGGTTTGATTGATCACTGATTCAATCGTTTTTCTGATGAATTTTTCAGCATTATATGCAGCAGTGACTACTGTGACTTTTTTTCCTTTTCCTAAAAATTTATTTCTTAAGCTTTCAGGACTATTTTTTAATTGAATATTACCGCTTTTTAAAAGTTCCCTCGCTTTTTGACGTACCAAGAAATTCATACGATTCCTCTCTCCTTTTATGTCTAGAGGTAACATAGACGTTTCGACCAGGCAGCCAAATTCACCAGTTACTTAAGCAACAATACCCTTTATTTTAGGAATCAATCATTAAAAAATTTATCCACGATTCTCTGGGTAGCTTTACCATCCTCTATTCCACAATACTTCTCTCTAAATAAACCATATCTTTCTTTATATTGCATGTTTATATCATCAATATTGGTAATAGTTTCGATAATCTCCTCAGTTGTTTTTAAAAATGGACCTGGTGCTTCCTTTTCAAAATCCATATAGAATCCGCGGATGTTATCTCGGTAATCTTCCAAATCATACGTGTAATACAAAATCGGCCGAGCAGTATTAGCAAAATCGAACATTACTGAAGAATAATCCGTAATCAATATATCAGAAATCAGGTAAAGTTCCTGAATATCTGAATAATTGGATACATTTATCACGAAATCCTCAAATTCGCTTGGGATGCTGAGATTATTACTTATAACAACATGCATCCTTAACAACAGGATATATTCATCCCCAAGTTCTTCCTTCATTCTTTCCAAATCAAATTTCAGCTCGAAAACAAATTTATTATTTTTCGAAGTTTGATTATCCCGGAATGTAGGAGCATATAAGATGACTTTTTTTCCTTTTGGTATCTTCAGTTTTTCCATCACTGACTTGGAAATTATTGAAGAATCCTCCCTGTAAAACAAATCATTTCTTGGATATCCCGTTTCCAATATTTCGCCTTCATATTTGAAAGCGCTTCTGAAGGCCTTGGATGCGTATGGACTTGGTGATATTAAATAATCCCAAGTTCTCGTTGCACCATGCACTCGATCTAAGTACCCATCGTCTCTTCCTTGAATATTATCTATATCAAATAGCATTTTTTTCAATGGGGTACCATGCCAAGTCTGAATATAAGTCGTTTCCTTCCTTTTGCTTAAATAGGTAGGGAAGTTTTGATTATTTATCCAATAACCTGCTTTGGCTAAATAATAATAGTATTCCGGACTTAAGCGTTTTATCAGCTTCGTATTCTTTCCTTTTATCGGTAAATTACCATTATACACCCAAACTTTTTTATATTTATTATCCCTTTTGACCAGTTCTTCATAAATATACTTGGGGCTATCGGCGAATTGCTTCCCTATCCCACTCTCAAAAAGAATAAGGTTCCGGTCAACCGGGATAACCCTGGACATGATTTTATAAACTTTTTTCATGACAGGGAAATATTTATCACTTTTCCTAAACCGATTCAAAATGAGTTTGGATATCGGATGGTTATATAATTTAGTTAGTGAATTTTGATCTTTTTCTGCATTTTGAATCACTTCGAATATCCTTGAATTAGAATGGACATCGCGATATTTAATAAAACGGTTGGCCTTGTCCATATACTTCCTCTTCATGACAAAATCAGTATTGGCATATTCGGCTAATACACCTAACAATTCATCCAATTCATCAACGATTTCACCTGGAAGATCGTTATCCAAATCCAAATGTGACGGTCTTTTTCCTATGAAACGGTCTCTATCAAATTGATAGTAGATAACCGGTTTATGCAGGAAACTAAAGTCAAAAGCTACACTTGAATAGTCCGTAATCATTATCGCACTTTCCTTGATTAACCTTTGGACATCCACTTCACCCTGGCTAATTACCCTAACTGGGGCATCCTTAAAATAAGACGTGAATTTCTGCATATTAGGGTGAAGGCAAAAAATGATTTCAAACCCATTGTTTTTAGATAAATCATGTAATACCGGGTGATTCACTAATTTCTGATACCTTTCAAAATACTCGCTTTCCAAAAATATTTCATCGGAAGTAATCCAATCTCTCCATGTTGGAATGATCAATAATTGCCTCTGTGTTGAAACATCATCCTTAAACAGCGAGTCGAACCTCGAAAGTCCCGTCGCGAATACTTCTTTTTCGTTGTAACCAAAATCAGTTACAATCATATCCTTTTCGAAGTCTGAACTTACTAGAAAAACATCCGTACTAAAACCGGAAACTGCATTTTTCCCGTAGTTTGCCACCATATTCTTCGTGCCCATAACACCATGTTGAAGGAAAACCTTAACCCCCTTAACACGATTTTTAAATTCAGATGTCCTTAAAGGATATAAATAATCCGGGTGATGTGATGAAATGATACGTGTCGATTCCATCGTCTTTTTAATATGATCCTTTGACTTGAAATAAAGTACATTTCCAAAGGGCTCGACGTTCTTGGCTTCCACGGAATTTTCTTCTATTACATAATACACTTCTTTTTCTGGATGATTTTCCCTCATATATTTAAAAAAGTGATATCCAGTATCCTGGGCTTTATACGTTCTTTCTCCAACTAGCCAGACATCCTTTTTCTTTTTAAATAAAGTCAGGAATCTCCTCCACCCCATCATCCTTTTTAAATACCGATAACTATCTGTAGAGAAGTTAAACACTTCCAAAGATAAATTGGATGCTTTAAAGGTATAGTAAGGATTGACGATAGCAACTCCATCATTCGAGCTGACATCAGTCTTTTTAGTAAATAATTTAGTTCTGGTGGTTGGTCTTCCGACGCGTACCATTTTCGGCTCTTCCTGATCATGTAAATGTAGTTTCATGTAAATGTCATATACATCATCTTCCAAATCCGCACTGACTAATCGTTCTAGATCCAATATCAAATCATATAGATAACGATTCAGTCCATATTTCTTAATATTCATTTCCTCATTATGAATAAAAGATATATCTGCCTGATATTCTTTGCCACTTTGCCTTCCTCTTACAAGTCCCTCACCTTTTATGATTCTTGAATGCTTGGTGAAAATTTGACCATTAATTTGCATGGTTTTCGACTTGTTTTGGATTTTTTCAATTTGAGACTTAATCGAAATTTTAGGGGCCATATTGAAGTAAAGAGATAAATTCCCTTTATTCGTTATAGAAAATATACTTTGTTTATTTTCATAGGTGTAAATACTCAAATTGTTCACGTACGTTTCCTGAAAACGCCCGAGGCGAATTGGATATTCGATATGAACCTGTTCGTTCACATCTACATATTCAGCTTTATGTTCAATACTAAGTATCGTTTTTTTGCTCAGCTTTTCAACCGGAACGGTAACCTTTATATAACAGTCATATACAGTCGGTTCATCATCTTCCAATTTCCGCATTAAATCTTTCATATCTACTTTAAACTCAAATTTAGATGAGCTCACTGATTCAGCAATTTTTATTTTTTGATCTTCGTTTTCCCTAGAATATAGCCATAGTTCTTTTGCGCAATAATGTTCTATTGAAAATCTCCCTTTTATCAACAGCGTATCTTCCTCTTGCGCAATGGTCAGAACTTGTTTTAGCTTAATTTTAGGAGCTTTTTTTGCTTTCCCTTTTCCAAGAAGCTTTTTAATCATTTTAGACCACCTATAACAAATTATTATTTAAATAAAAATGAATCATTTATTGTACTTTAAAATCATAAACTTTTTTCGGTTTTTCCTCAATATCATTAAACAGACAGGTAAACCTACCATAAATTACCTATAATTCCTCCAATAAACAAAAAAGACAATATTGGTTAGTTCAATGTTGAAAACGAACATACTAAAACTAAAAACATTTCGTAAATATGTACGTCCTTCCATGTTGCCAGAATGGAAAGGGAATAGCAAAAACATGTTTCTTAATTGCAAAGAAGTCTCTTGACATCAAAGTGAACGCTTTCAAAACAGGCCGACTGTTTATACTTGCACTTCATTAATCGGGCTATTAAATGTGAAGCGATAGATTGTGGCCTATATATGACCCATCTATTAACAGGGATTTATGATGCTCCTCTAGTTGTTCTCTCCTAAACGTGGTAAAATTGTGAATGGCTTATTCTGATTGCAGCAAGAATAATGAAATTTTTCTTATCATATCGTTATCGTTCATCAGCTTACTTAAAGTAATTTGATGAACTTATTTTTAAATGCCTTTCATTATAAATCATGCATTTCTATAGATACTTTATTATGCCCTGCTGAGTAAGACAAATTAGTCAACATTTTATTTTAGCTTAAAAAATTATATTAACAATAATCATCAATGTAAAAAATTGTGGTTTATTTGTAAAAAAATTGTGGTTTATTTGTAAAGCTATTAAGTTATAATTAGTTAGAGAATGTCATTGCCAAAAAAAATATAGGAATAAAACAAGCAGAATTGAAATGCTGGCTGCCTGTTTTATTGTTCCATTTCATATTCTAATAGACCAAATATATATTAATTTGATTGAATAACAGTTTAAGAGTCTTAAAGGAGGAATAAAAATGAAGAAAGTAATCACTTACGGAACCTTTGATTTGCTTCATTGGGGCCATATCAATCTATTAAAACGCGCTAAAGATTTAGGAGATTATCTGATCGTTGCCATTTCAACGGATGAATTCAATGCTTTAAAAGATAAAAAAGCTTATCATAGCTTTGAAAACAGAAAAATGATCCTTGAATCAATCCGTTATGTGGATGAAGTTATACCGGAAGACAATTGGGAACAAAAGAGGGAAGACATCGTACGTGAGGGTGTAGATATTTTTGTAATGGGTGATGACTGGAAAGGCCAATTCGATGAATTATCCGAAGTTTGTGAAGTGGTCTACCTTCCAAGAACAATCGGCATTTCGACTTCCCAAATTAAAGATGACCTTTTACAAGTTACTAATGGCTAAAGAATTCGCGATAGGGATTTATCTTTTTTGTTTCAAAATTTTATTCTCTATCTTTAAGCTTTTCCCTTTATATGACAAAACGACCTTTGTCACATCATTCGGGGACAATTGCCAATATATCGCAGATGAAATGGACAAGCAGGACATTTCCGTTCAAAAAGTTTTTTTAATGAAATCGAGCAGTTCTATACAAGTTAAGGACGATGGGGAAACCATCGTCCTTCCGTTTGAATCAAAAAATATCATTGCCATGATCCGATCGATTTATCATCTGGCTACATCAAAATGGATTATCATCGATAATTATTTTGGCTTTCTTTCAGCTATTGCATTCAAAAAGCAAGTGACATGTGTTCAAGTGTGGCATGCGGCAGGGGCCGTGAAGCAATTCGGGGCAAAAGACCCTTCCATTCAAAACCGTTCAGCCGGTGCAAGGAAAAGATTTTTGGAGGTATATAAAAAATTTGACTATGTTACGGCAGGTTCAGAGATAATGGCCGGTATTTATCAGGAAAGTTTTCAACTACCGGCATCCCATATCCTAAGGACCGGAATACCTCGGACCGATTTCTTTTTTAATGATGAATCAAAAAGAATTGCCCGTAATGCTTTGCTGGCCAAGTATCCAGAACTTGAGCATAAGAAAATCATGTTATATGCCCCTACATTTCGTAATGACGGCTTGAACAACGGAGAGATTGCACTTGATTTGGAATTGCTCTACAAGGAACTTCAGGGCGAAAATTATGCGTTATTACTAAAACTGCATCCAGCTGTAAAAGCAGAGCATGATTTACAAGATAAATTCCCGGGATTCATTTACCCTGTAAATAGTGAATTTCACGTTAATCAACTGCTGATCAGTACGGATCTTTTAATTACCGATTACTCATCGATACCATTTGAATTCTCTTTTTTGGGAAGACCCATGATATTCTTTGCATATGACTTAGAAAAGTATGTGCAGGAACGGGGATTCTGGGAGGATTACTCTTCTTCCATGCCCGGACCCGTGGTATCTACCACGGAAGAGATCTTAAGGGAAATACGTACCGCCGATCATTCATTAATGAAGATCGCTTCCTTTAACCAAAAATGGAATGAATACTCCACGGGAAATTCAAGCAGGGATTTAGTTGATTTCCTTTTTAAATAAAACCGCCCACTTCGTAAAACGAAGTGGGTTTTCATTTTTTTCAATAACCCCTCGATGTAGGCACACCCTAAAAACAGGGGGATTTTTACAGCAAATGACAATCGAAAACAGGAAGCTCAACAATGTGAAAAAAGACTCACAATATAGAAAATATTGTAGATTACAATACTCAAACCCCACCAATATAAACCAGGGAAATACTACTATTTCCCCCTTGTAACAAAAATGTAATATGGTTATTCCCGTTTAATTTGTTAGAATAGGGAAAAAGACATATTAGAGGTGGAAAACCGTGAAAAAAAGTGTTGTCGCATTTTCGACATTAGCCATTTTATCTTCGACTTTTGTTTCTCCTGCCCTTGCCGGTACATATACAGTCAAAAGCGGTGATAACTTAAGTAAAATCGCCCAGAAGCATAATACGACGGTAAAAGACTTAAAACAGCTTAATAACTTAAAATCAGACTTTTTGAGAATCAATCAGAAATTAATTACACCCAACTCCACAACAACATCAAATGCTTCTTCTGTTTCCGTGAAGAAAACAAAGAAAACCACATATACCATTGTTCCAGGTGATACCTTAACCAGGATAGCAAACAAGCATAACCTTACACTTGCTGAATTGATGAAAATGAATAACTTAAAATCCGATAGAATTTATGCAGGCGCCAAACTTATCGTATCCAAATCAACCACCACTACTACCATTGATTTACCCGGCAGCTCCAAACCATCCAATGTGACTCAGACCCCAGCCAATTCGTCTACATACATAGTGGTAAAAGGTGACACTCTTTCCAATATTTCCAGAAAAACCAACTTGACCGTAGCCCAGCTTAAATCAATCAACTCGTTAAAGTCCGATTTAATTAGAGTGGGTCAAAAACTAAAATTAAGTAAATCGGCAAGCACTGCCCCTGCAGATAATAACGATGTTGGAAAAGTGGAAGCCCCAAGTTCGGGGAACAAAGTGGCCAAGCTCGTTTCCGAAGCAAAGAAATTAATTGGTACACCCTATTCGTGGGCGGGTGCCTCCCCATCAGGCTTCGATTGCAGCGGATTTATTTACTATACGTTCAAGAAGGCTGGGTATGAAGTTCCCAGGCTTTCATCTTCCACATATTATGATATGGGTAAAAAAGTTACTTCACCGAAAAGCGGCGATCTTATCTTCTTTGCAACTGGTTCCAATAAATCAGTGGTAAGCCATATGGGAATCTACTTGGGCGGCGGGGAATTCATTCATGCCTCATCAAGTAAGGGAGTAACTATCAGTGCTACTTCAAACTCTTATTTCAAAAGTAAAATCATCGGTTATAGAAGTTTATAAGATTTTCTTGCCAGACTTTCCTATTAAAGTCTGGCAATTTCATGTAAAAGAATCATAGTTTCTTTATCTCTGGGTTATACAATTTACGAAACATTCGAATGATTTGCCAACGAAGGAATTCGGTTTCTCTAGAATCCTTCGTTTTTTTGGATAAAAAAAGGAAAATATGCACTCTAAGTACAAAAAGAAACTATTCTATTTTTGACAAAAAAAAGGTATAGTTAAAAATACCGACTAGGTACTTTTTCACACCTTCCATTTTGTGGGATGGTTAAGGGAGGAATATTAAATGAGATCCGAACATAAAAAAAAGAAAAAGAAACGTAAAACGTTTAAAATAATCGGCTTCACCCTTCTTATCCTTTTCATTGGCGCAGGTGTTTATGGCGCTTCAGTTTATCAATCATTAGCCGGTGCGATCAGCACCATGCAGGGTACAGCCCATAAAACGGATAAGCGGGTAGAGGACATCAAGTTCAAAAGCAAAGATCCATTTTCATTACTAATTCTTGGTGTGGATGAAAGAAAAAATGACTCAGGTCGATCAGATACGATGATCGTCATGACGGTTAATCCTAAAAAGGAATCGATTGAGTTATTGAGTTTACCGAGAGATACGCGTACAGAGATCATCGGTAAAGGTACAACTGATAAAATGAACCATGCCTATGCATATGGCGGAGTTGCCATGTCGATAAATACAGTGGAAGCCTATTTGGATATTCCGATTGATTATTATGTCAAAATGAATATGGAAGGCTTTCAGGATATTGTGAATGCCGTTGGTGGTGTCACAGTCGATAATGATATGGACCTTGCCTATAAAGGATATACCTTCAACAAAGGCACGATCGACTTAAATGGTAAAGAGGCCTTGATTTATTCCCGAATCCGTAAAGAAGATCCCCGCGGGGATTATGGACGGCAAATGCGTCAACGCCAGGTTATCCAAGCTGTCATGAAAAAAGGGTCAAGCCTATCAACACTTACCAATTATGACGATATATTCGAAGCTCTAGGTAAAAACGTGGAAACCAATTTAAGTTTCAATGAAATGTTAAGTATCCAAAATAACTACAAATCATCCCTCAAAAATATTGAACAATATACACTCGAAGGTGACAATCAACGGGTAAATGGCGTTTGGTACAACATCGTTCCAGAAGATACAAAGCTTGAAGCCCAAAATCGTGTGAAAGCACATCTGGGATTATAATGAATGGAGGATGGCTTTTATCAGTCATCCTCTTTTTTTACCTTTTTTCCAATTTGTTTAAAGTAATCGGAACGTATCACTTGATCACTCAGATCGATCTCCTTTTGGTCTACAGGTGAAAATCCATCGACCTTGCCTTCCCCATTTATTTTCATTTGAGAACCATAATCCCCTTTCAATACCAAAGCATCACCCTCTTGGCCATTCAGCATGCTCTCTCCAAAGTATGAAGAACTCTTAATATTGAACAGATCATATAGAGTTGGTAGAATATCGATTTGGCCCGCTACCTTATCAATCGTTCTTCCTTCCATATCCTCCTGATAAATAATCACGGGAATGGGCATATATTTTTCAATCCACTCTTCATCGCTAATTTTACTGCCATAATACGCTTCAACCTCTTGTTTATCTTTTAAAAATAGGCCATCATGATCTCCGTATATGACAATCACGCTGTCTTTCAATTTCCCGTCATCCTTCAACTTCTTTATGAAATCCCCGATGGCGGAATCTGTATAATGAATGGCTTCAAAATATTTGGTCAGGTAACTGTTCTCTTTTCCAACTTCAGGCTTCAATGTTATCTGTTCATTCGGTAGTGAAAAAGGTACATGGCTGGTCAGAGTAACGAAAAAGGCGTAATAGGGATTTCGTTTATCTTTTAAGAAATCATAGCTTTGATTGAAGAAACTGCGGTCTCCCAACCCCATCGAAATCATCTCATCCTGCTGCATATCCTCTATGGAAAGATAGTCATCAAACCCTAGCGAGGGATATGCATGCTGCCTATTCCAAAAGTCTTCTTCATCTCCATGAAAAGCAAAACTTTGATAATCCGACTTCTTCAATTCCTTAGCAAGGCCCGGAAAATCATTATAAGGGAATCGAAAAAAGGTCGCACCTTGCTTTAAAGGAAATAGTCCGGTATTCACGATAAGCTCTCCGTCAGATGAATTTCCAAATACCGTCTGTGGATATACATGCGGGAAGTACACCCCCCCTTTCGCCAGTTCATTCATGAATGGCGTGACCTCCTGCCCGGCACTACTTTGAAATAGCGGAAACGCCTGTAAAGATTCCACCTGGATGATAATGAGATTCTTCCCCTCCAAGGATCCGGAATGGACATTTTCCTTTCTTTTCTTTTTATTGAAGTAATCAGAAACGGCCTTCTTTTCTTCCGAGGACATTCCATGCCTTCCCGAGTCAGTAAAATAGGCATACGTATCCAATGCGTGATGACCGATAGGACCCCAGTTTCGCAAGAAGGTATTCGCTTCATAACGCCGGGTTATATCTACTTTGTCGATAAGGATATTCTTGACCGGCTTTAATCCTGCTATCATCAGGAATATTACGGCCGGCACTAGAGCCATATGCTTGAGGGGGTATTTTTTCTTCACAAATGATTCAGCAATTGGAATGCCTAACAGAAGAAAGATTGCATCCTTCATTTCCACCATACTGAATATACTTTCACCTAGCCCATTCAGATTGCTTTTTTGCATCCACATATAGGACGTTATAGGTGTCGAATAATAACGATAAAACCAGATGTCCCCAAGGAAAAAGAGCATGATCGAAAGAAGGAAAACTGAAAAAATGATGCCCTTTACGATTCGACTCGTTATCCATTCCTTCAGATAGACAATAAAACCGGCAACACCGATGATTATCGTAATGATCCCAATAGAAAGATCGTTACCCATCCTATCATTCGTATAAATGAAAAGTATGGCGACGATTGAAAATGACAATATCTCAAATAGCCTCTCCTTCAATCGTTGATTCAGGTTATTCTTCATGCTCCTGCCACTTTCCTCTTCATTATTTCCAAGCCTTAGTTAAGCCTGATTGCGGAAGATTACTTATAAATATTACTTAGCGTTGCCATTTATGAGAAAATGCACACAGAAAACGGCATAAATATTTGGCACTAATGACTTCCCTAATAAACAAATAGCCTTCATCACTAAAAGGATGAGGGCTTTGCTTTGGCACTCCGGCAAAAAGCTGCCGGTTGCCGCCAGATCATGCGGTTGTTTTCCTACTTCCTCTTCCATTCAAAAGCAATCTTCCAACCTTCATCAGGAATCGATTCCGCCAACAAATCTCCTTCCTCGAATAAGAAACGCCATGGCATGCTTGAAAGTGCTGGAATCTCGCCAAGCTCTGTAAGATCGAATGTCTTTTTTGCGAGGAATTTCCCATCTCCATCAACTAACAGTAAATCCACGATATCAAACCTGACAGCTTTCTCTATTGAATTTCGTAGAAAAGCCACTATGATTACATCATCTTCCACCCTGGTCAGCTTGATGCCGGATATTGAAATTTGGTTCGGTTTTAATGCAGGCAGCCTTTGATGGTGGAATTTATATACATATTCCTCTTGCTTGGAAATTTCCCACCCTTTGTGAAACATCAGGGCAGTATGAATGGTGTCATCCTGATTTAATAACACATGTACATCTGAAGCTGCATTATCCCTTTTTCCAAATAAACTCATCGTTCCTCACCCTCCAAAGCAGCTGCATCTTTCTGATTGCTTTTCATATATTCCATAAAACGGATGCTTATCTCCGACTCAATTTTACTTAATAGAAGGTTGAATTGACTGAGAGCCGCTTTTTCAAACAGTGTATATGGGTCCTGCTGACCATATCCGCTTAAACCAATGCCTTCCTTCACACTGTTCATTTCATCTAAATGGTTCATCCAATTTGTATCAATATGCTGCAGCATGAAAGCACGCAACTGGTTTCCCCATTCTGCATCGTTTTGAAAGATCATCAGCCTCAGCCTCGATTCCAATTCACTTAAAGCATCCAACGCTTTTCCTTCAATTTGGCCTTCTAAATCCTGAAAATCACTTGCCTGCCAACCTAACGACGGGAAAACAAAGGAAAGCTCTTCAATATAGGCAGAGGGATCAGGTTCCACCATATGTTCAGGGTAATATTTCACTGTAAGCCGAGTAATGTATTTTTCGATATATTCAAGTAAAATGGCCGACATCCGTCCAGGCTCCATATCAAGTATCCGATCTCTCATTGCATAGATGATTTTACTCTGCTCATTTAATGCATGTTCTAACTTCAATAAATGGTAACGGCTTGATTGATGCATCTGCTCTACTGTTTCCTGAACCATTTTTACGAATTTATCGGGTGCAGGGCTCAGCACCAATCCATTTTCATCCGTTTTGATTTTCTTGATATAACGCCCGATTTCTTCTTCATCATAGTAATCAAACAAATCATCTTCCAAAGAAATGATGAATTGTGTTGAACCAGGATCACCCTGCCGGCCGGAACGTCCTCTTAGCTGCATATCGATCCGACGGCTTTCGTGTCGCTCCGTACCAATAATATGAAGGCCGCCCAATTCCTTGACATCATTCGCAAGTAATATATCCGTTCCTCTCCCAGCCATGTTCGTAGCCAGCATCACTTGATTTTTTTGCCCGGCATTCGCAATGATTTCCGCTTCATCCTCTTCCGTCTTCGCATTAAGGATTTGATGTTTAATTTTCCCCTTCTCTAGTTGAAACGAAATTTTTTCAGATTGCTCAATGGAGGTCGTCCCGATCAGAATAGGTCTGCCTCCATCATGAATCCGTTTTACTTCCGTGACGATTTTGTTGATTTTGCTGGTTTCATCTTTATAAATCAAATCAACCTCATCAACTCGAATGATGGGCTCATTCGTTGGAATTTCAATGACGGGGAGCTGATATATTTCCTGGAATTCAGACTTTGATGGCATTGCACTGCCTGTCATCCCAGACATTGAATGATATAATCGAAAATAATTTTGGACGGTAATCATGGCCTGTGTTTCATTCTCTTCAGAAATCTCCAAGCCTTCTTTTGCCTCAATCGCTTGATGAAGCCCATCACTGAAGCTTCGCCCTTCCATCACCCTTCCTGTGAATTTATCGATGATTGCAACCTTACCATCGATGACAATGTAGTCCACATCCAATTTCATGATTGCATGGGCTTTTAGCGCCTGTGTAACATTATGTAATAACTCTTGATGTTCCATTCCATACAGATTGTCGATACCAAAGGCCTCTTCAATCTTTGAAGCCCCTTGATCCGTAAAAAAGGCAGACCTTGAATCGCTGAAAATCTCGTAATCATCATTTTCTATAAATGTCTTCATGATTTGCGCCGTGATCTGGTGAAGCTCGGTTCCGTCGCTTGCCCTGCCCGCAATGATTAATGGTGTCCTCGCTTCATCAATCAAGATGCTGTCAATCTCATCGACGATGGCAAATCGGTGTCCTCTCTGAACCTTTTCTTCTCTTCGGTAAACCATATTATCACGCAAATAATCAAAACCGAACTCTGTTGCCGTTCCATACGTGATATCTGCCGCATACGCTTCACGTTTTGCGGAAGGCCCCATTTGGGAAATATTCAAACCAACCGTCAACCCTAGAAATTCATGAATTTGTCCCATTAACTCCATATCACGTCTGGCCAAATATTCATTGGCCGTAATAATATGGACACCATTACCGTACAGTGCATGTAAATAGCTAGGCAAAGTAGAGACAAGCGTCTTCCCCTCGCCCGTATTCATTTGTGCGATGCCCCCTTCACTCAGGACAAAACCGCCTGCAAGCTGAACATCATGGTGCCTAAGATTCAATACTCGTTTAGAAGCCTCCCTCACGACCGCAAAAGCTTCGGCTTGTATATCCAATATATTGTCACCAGCATCCAATACGCTTTTAAATCTATCCTTCATTCCGCTTAATTCCAGATCTGAATAACTTTCATATTTACCCTCTAGCCGATTCACATCTTCTACCAACTTATAAATTCTCTTTAAGTCTTTAGAACCTTCTTTGAAGAACTTTTTCATACTGGATAGCATAGGGTTTTCTCTCCTATTAATTCAATTGAACTTTAGTTAAATTATATCAGTTAAATATTTACTGTTTATTAATTATCATAGAAATTCTTTCTTTTTTTGAAAGATAAATTACGTATAAAGCGGCTGGATGCCCTTCCATTAAAAGCGCTAAAAAGATTAGCTCCATCCTGAATATCAGGGAGGGGTTTTTTTATCGATTTAAACAAATAATAGAAAGACTTTCACCCAATGGAGGATTACAGATGAATAAGAATTTCATTCATAAACTTGCACAGCCGCATCTCTTCGGATTATTCGTTCTTATATTTTGCTTTATTTACATGAGCTCCCCTATTCAAGCAGAGACAAAAAACACCCCCAAGAATGTCATATTGCTGATTGGCGACGGCATGGGGGTAGGGGCCATAGAAATTGCCCGGCAATTGGAATATGGAAAGACAGGTGTTCTACATTTGGAACAACTGGAGCATGTTGCCCTGATGCGTACGTATTCCGCCAATAATTTCGTCACTGACTCTGCAGCAGGAGGGTCCGCGATTGCCACTGGTATAAAAACCAACAATGAATCTATCGGTGTCGATGCCAATGGTTCCGAGGTGGATAGTATATTGGATGCGTTTCAGAGCAATGGAAAAAAAGTAGGAATCATCTCAACCAATATGGTAGTCGATGCTACACCCGCTGCCTTTGGTGCAAGTGTTCCTAACCGCTGGACAGGTGGCGCGAATATCGCTAGGCAGCTATTTGATAACCGCATCGACGTCATTCTCGGCGGAGGTGCCAACTATTTCGAGGCGGATAAGCAGAATGGCGAGGATTTAAGCGCTAAATTTAAACAAGCTGGCTATGGGATTACGACGACGAAAGAAGAACTTAGCTCCATTAATAAACCGGAAAAACTTTTAGGGTTATTTCACCCTACCTATATGAATTTTAAACTGGATAAAGAAGTATTACATTCTCAAGAGCCATCCCTGCCCGAAATGACATCCAAAGCGATGGATATTTTATCAAGGGGTGATAAAGGATTCTTCTTGATGGCTGAAGGTGCGCGTATTGACCATATGGAGCATGCAGCCGATATCACTGGAATATGGAAAGAAACGATCGAATTTGACCAAACCGTGAAAGAGGTTGTAAATTGGGCAAAAAATCGAAATGATACATTGATTGTTGTACTTGCAGACCACGAAACAATGGGGATCTCCGCTTCTGAAACAATGGATATCACTGCATTGAAAAAAATCAGGGTTTCATCTGAATATATGTCCAAACAACTTACATTCGATAAAAATAATGAAATCAATCCAGAAAGTGTCGTTTCCACATTCAAGAAGTATGCACATATATCCCTTACGGATCAGGAAGTCGATCAATTCATCGATAACGTAAGAAAGAATAGAACGCTTGTCTATCCACAACATCAAATCGATTGGGAAATCGGAAGCACTATCGCCAGGCATCATAAGGCGGGTGTAGCTGATCGAAGCATACGGGCGGCCAGTTCCACAGGAGGGCACACAGCCAATATGATTCCCATTTTCGCCTCGGGTCCAGGCAGTGAAGCCTTCGATGGAGTCCTTGAAAATACGGATATTTCGAAAATCATCTCAAAAGCCGCCGGTGTTCCGTTCACACCCGGTCAACATAAAACAAAAGAGGAATGAATACATTCAGTCCTCTTTTAAAATTCTATCTAAATTAACTGGATTTTTTCCGTATACATTTCTATTGAGGTCGTTAAAACAAAGTTTTGGGGCATTCTCCGAAGTTTTGGGGCATTTACTCGTGAGTTTGGCGCGTTTACTTGTGAGTTTGTGCTTTACTCGTGAGTTTGGCGCATTTACTCGTGATTTTGTGCCCTTTACTCGTGAGTTTGCGCCTTTTACTCGTGAAATTGCGCTTTACTCGTGAGTTTGGCGCATTTACTCGTGATTTTGTGCCCTTTACTCGTGAGTTTGTGCCCTTTACTCGTGAGTTTGCGCTTTACTCGTGAGTTTGCGCTTTACTCGTGAGTTTGGCGCATTTACTCGTGAGTTTGGCGCGTTTACTCGTGAGTTTGTGCCTTTTACTCGTGAGTTTGCTCCTTTTACTCGTGAAATTGCGCTATACTCGTGAGTTTGCTCCTTTTACTCGTGAGTTTGCGCTTTACTCGTGAGTTTGGCGCATTTACTCGTGAGTTTGTGCCTTTTACTCGTGAGTTTGGCGCGTTTACTCGTGAGTTTGCTCCTTTTACTCGTGAGTTTGTGCTTTACTCGTGAGTTTGGGCCTTTTACTCGTGAGTTTGGGCCTTTTACTCGTGAGTTTGCGCTTTACTCGTGAGTTTGGCGCATTTACTCGTGAGTTTGGCGCATTTACTCGTGAGTTTGGCGCGTTTACTCGTGAGTTTGTGCCTTTTACTCGTGAGTTTGGCGCATTTACTCGTGAATTTGCGCTTTACTCGTGAATTTTACGCTTTTACTCGTGAGTTTGGCGCATTTACTCGTGAATTTGCGCCTTTTACTCGTGAGTTTGCTCCTTTTACTCGTGAAATTGCGCCTTTTACTCGTGAAATTGATGAAGAATCTAAATACCATTTATAAAAAAAGACGCCATAATTGACGTCCTCCCCATTCATTTCTTTACATGTTTTTTTAATACATAACCAATTTGGCTTCCCTTTTTCACTTTATACCATTCATCTTGTTGAGCCAGGATCGTTACGGCTTGGTCCCTGTATAGTTTCCCGGCCGTTTCAGAAGATGCATTTTTATTTTCTTTAATATATAATTCGCTTGCTGTCACTATTCCCGGGGTCTTCCTAATGGAGACTTTCGTTGAAATGGATTTCTGATTGTCACTCTTATCCTTAGCGGAGATTGTCACCGTATACATCCCGTTGGATATATTTTTGAAATCCCAGGTTGCCGATTGTCTGCCTTTATGGAACTGCCTTTCAGAAAGGATGCCAACAACCTTACCTTTACTGTTTTTAATTTCCACTGTTACATTAGCGTTTTCATTAATTGTATAGGATATGTTCGCTTTCTCGGTACTATAATCACCCGATGTATTGACATCGGTTATTTTCGGTGCCGACGTATCTTTACTGATCTTAATCGCCATTGTGGCCAAACCTTCATTCCCGCTTCGGTCCATTGCTGATATTTCTGCTTCATATGTACCGTTACTTACCGCTTTTGTGTTCCAGATTGCAGAATGGGTACCCTTTTTCATTGTTTGATCACGGACTGGGGTAGCTAAGGCTTTCCCTTTACTATCTTTAATCGTGAGTGTTACCACAGCATCTTCTTTTAGGGAGTATGTGATTCCAACCTCATCATTTAAATGATCCGTCTCCGCTTTCATGTTTACTGAATTCGGTTCCGCCTTTACGACAGGTTCCGTTTTAGATCCAGCACCTGGTCCATATTCCTTTTCTATAGTTGTGTCAGGATAATAAAACCACAAAATCTCTTGATATGATTGGCCTGCTTCCGCTCTGTTTTTCGCTCCAAACTGACTTAGTCCGACACCATGCCCATATCCTGATCCTTCAATAGAGATTTTGGAAGGATTGGTAGATGAATGGTCAACCAAATAGCTTTTCATCACCTCTTGCCCCACCATGCCCCTGATTTTGGAAGCCGCTACATTAGTAAGCTTAACCGTTTGCTGCAAAAGTTTACCCCTGTCATCAACGAGATCTCTTACATAGAAATTCAGTTGGATGGAGCCTTTCGTTACACGGCCTCCCGTTTTTTCATCTGTAAATGTTAACAAGGGAATCTCCGTTATTTTAATATCTTTATTCGCATATCCATTATTCTTCAGCCAAACCTTCAGCTTCGGCACAACCGTTTTATCTTTTTCCTCTACACTTGCCCACCATTCTTCCGGTTTAGATAAATCCATTTTTGACAGGTCGATTTGCTGCTTGTCCAGCATTATCTCCCAATTGGTTTTCGAATCATAGAGATCTTCTTTTATAGATAAATATCCAAGGGGGTTGCCACTTGTCCAAACATTTGAATTCGATTCGGTCATTCCTCCATTGCTTGAGGAAAAGAACGCTTCGATTATTTCGCCATCATGTTTGATTACCATGCCCTTTGTCTGTTCAATGGCTGAATTAGTTCGATAGTGACCGGCAGCCCCGCCATATACTTGGTAAGAAACCGTATCATCAATTATTGCGGATTGATGGCGAAGTGCATAAGTTCGGGCGGCAATCGCCTGTGCCTTTAAGGCTTCGGCATGCCATAGAGCGGGCATCTCCAATGGGACAACGCCCTTTAGATAATCTTCCATGTAAACATGATTGATTGGCCGGATGTAACCGTCCTCCGCTGTAAATGAAAATGAGCCAAGATACGGACGGCCGTTTATGGACAATGAAGCATCAGGTTTAACTGGCATAACCTTAAAGGAAGCATAAGATCCCGTTTTCTTAAAACCTTTGTATACGGCAAGTTTACCCGACTCCACTTTCAAAGTCAGATTTTCCCCCGCCTTAATGAATATCTCTCCCTCTGAAGTACTGTAGTCCCCGGTTGCCTTTATTTTGACGCTGGTTCTATTCCCCAAATAATTCTTCAGTTTCACTTCCATCGTTGTATTCTCTTCCGCTGCCGTTGTTTCATGAGAAGGAAATGCAAAAAAAATGATAAAGAAAGCGATAAACAAATACCTTAAACTTCTCATTGCTTTTCATCCTCATTCCTATTCTATTTATCTTTCAAAGAATTTTGAATTAATCCTGTTCAATCCATTGGCATGGATAACGGCCTGGAAGATGTCACAGCTGCAGAAACCCCTGATGATTTCAGGACCACCTGGATCGCGGGCTTACTTGCAGGTACTCTTTTTACATTCTGTATGTACGACTCATTATCCTTCAATTCCAGCTTTATTGTCTTAACAAAATGGAATCCTCAACATGTGAAAAAATAAAAGCAGGACATGTAAGAAACCATGTCCTGCTTTTTAATGGTAAATGCTTGCTGCATTTTTACCCATTTCTGATGGATGACTTTTTTCTTTACTTCAAATACTTTTTCAACACCGGTTTCATATGATCGACAACGACATGGCTGCCGCCTCGTCCTTTTACATCTTCCATCATCCATGCCATGAGAAGTTCCGGGTCTTCTGTGTCCATGGCAACAAACCAGCCATTTTCTGTTCCGTCAGCATTTTTGGATGCCTTGATTTCGGCAGTTCCCGTTTTGGCAGCGATTTTGATGCCAAGATCATCTATTCCATGTCCGCTTCCCTTAGGATGTTCCACCACTTGTGTCAGCATCTTAGTGATCTGATTTGCTTGGTCTGCTGATATCGCATTTTCTTTCCATATTTTCTTTTCTGTTTTATCTCCTGTTATTAACGAAGGTGTCAGGATGTTTCCTTCATTCAAGAAGGCTGAATAGGTCATGGCGAGATGTAGCGTGCTCATTTGGACTTGAGCTTGACCATATCCGGCATCTGCCAAGCGTCCCTCACTGTCGATCTTACCGATGCTCGATGCTTTGATTGGATAATCGTAATTCAAAGACTCATCAAATCCGAATGCCTTGAGTCCATTTGTGAATTTTTCCTTTCCAAGCCCCAAAGCTTTTTGGGCAAAGTAAATATTGTCTGAATAAATTAATGCCTTTTCCATATCGATTGGAACACCGGGGTCCGACACCCTTGTAATGGAATGATCTTTCCATGTCGATTTGGCCCACGTTTTCCCTTGGATATTGATCGACTCTTTCGGATCCACACCATTTTCCAAAGCGATTGCCGCAGTGATGGCCTTAATGGTTGATCCAGGTGCAAACGTCGAACTGAAGCGGTTCAAAAGTGGTTTTTCCGGGTCTTCTTCAAGCGCTTTTTGTTCCGCTTTTGTTATCCCGAAAATATATTTATTAGGATCGAATGACGGACTTGAAACAAGTGCAAGCGTTTCGCCTGTCATCGGATCAATTGCCGATGCCGATCCAGTTTCGTCCTTATATTGCTCGAAGATATCCTTTTGAAGCTCGGCGTCGATGGTCAAGGTAATTGTTTCTCCCTCTTCAGCAGGCTTTTCAGCAATCACTTTTTCTTCACCATCTTCGGTTTTAATAAAGATTTTACCGCCAGGTTCACCTTTAAGCCGTGCTTCCAACACTTCCTCAAGACCTCGCTTGCCAATAACGTCACTTGCGGTATAACCTTTTCCTTTCAATTTCTCCAGATCTTCCGCCGATGCCTCACCGACATATCCAATTAGATGGGCAGTAGCGTCTTTATATGGATATATACGCTCTTCCGTATTATTGACAGATACACCGGCAATGCTCAATAGCTTTTCCAAGGTTGCGGCATTATCATTTGACATTTTCTTGATGGGCACGAAATAGCTTGGCTTTACCCATGATTGTTTTAATTTCTGATTCACTTCGTCGGTGGACATATTGAGGATTCCAGCGACCTTTTTAACCGTTTCGGAGTCGTTGGCCATTTTCTCTGGCACGATCCCCACTTCTGCTACCGTTCCATTCATGGCAAGGCCGCGTTCATTTCGATCGACAATTTCACCGCGAATGGCTGGATACGATTCAACCGATACCTTCTCTCCAGCTTTCAATTGTGGGAATATATAGCTTTCATCCCACTTGATGTACCAATTTTCTTCCTCGCCTTCCCCTTCCTTGACAAGTGTCGCTTTATGGTCAGAGCTGACAGCACCAGCCATAGTGGACATGTCAACGGTATATGAAAGGCTTACCTTTTCTCCATCTTTATGATTTTTCTCTTCTTTAGGCTGTTTATAGTCCACCTTTAATTGGTCGGCTTCTATGCCCGTATAGATTTTTTCATAACGGTTCGCAAATTCATCCGCACTGATTTCTTTCTTTGTCTCAGGTGACAGATACTCGTACATTTTTGCAAAATCTTGTTTATTCCAAAGCTTCGTGTATGCCGCAAAGCGATCTTCAGGACTTGGCTCATCCGAGCATCCGGCCAGAAACAATACGCTCATCAACAATAAGCTGGAAACTAAAACTAGTTTCTTCATGATTTCCTCCTAATGAATAGTTAGAATGATATACCTATAGTTTAGCAAAATATTAGGGGAATGGGGGATTTTGCACGCCGAATTTCTTCATTTTTCTAATTGACCATGTTTTTTCTAAAACAAAAGTCCTGTACATAGTGTACAAGACTTTTATATTAAAGCATTCTTTTTTTTCGGCTTTTTTTCTCTTGCAGCCATTTTTTCAAGAAGAAAAAGCCCAAGATACCCGAAATGATTAGACCGCTAGTCGTAACAATGACAGCTACCCACTCGTATAAGGTGTAATTCATGTACGCTTTCCACGGCAATTTCCCTTTCCAATCTTCAATATATAGATTCATTCCGAATATCCCGGAAACAACCGTATAAATCGTTAATATTTGCAAGAGATAATTACTGCTTTTCCCAGACAGTTTATCTTGATTTTGATAAAGGTAGGAAAGTGTTTCCTTCACTTCTCTGTAGAGAGCGGAAATCCTGAAGGCTTCATCCGTTTTTTTGAATAGCTCCTTACCGATTGCCGTACTATTGACTTCAGTGAATAAGTACTTTGCAGAAAACTGAGTGATCATGAAAATCAACTGTTCCGTATCCGATTGATCTTTTTCCACATCTATCTGGGAATGTTCATGAGCCAATTTAAGCAGTACGATTTTATAATAGAAGAAAAGCAACACTGTATAAAAATGCTGGCCATACATTTCACTTGCCAGTTCCTGTTCCAATTTACCTGTCGCTTTCGTGACACAAGCGAAATGATACATGCTAGTTACATAATAGGTTTCCTTGCCCCACCTGTCATATACCCTTTCTTGATAATACTTTTCTATATAATCGGGGTTTATTGCGCCAATATATGGCTCACCATCATTGTCATACCCGTTCAGCTCACTGATGCGGAATAAATCATTTTTAGTGATATCACGATTCTCAGGGAATGCAGTATAGCTGACCACGTACATTCTTTCATCGATGAAGAAGGGCAAACTGCCAAAATAAGTCGGGTTCGCTTGTTCTTCATCCATATATTCCTCAATCGGCGGCAATAGTTCATTGAAGATGAAATCCTTTACCTGTTCATATTGATTTTCACGACAGCTTACTTTCGTTTTTTCTTCATCATCAGCAATCGGTTCGAGGATTCGGAATGTATCGCCAAAATAGAGCACATCATCATATGAAAGCCCTTCAGGCAAAGTAATGCGAAGATTCATCATGCCAATATGAAATGGGCATATGAAGATATCTATAGAGTTAATAATAAATGGGGTATTTAGATAGGGTGATTCGAAGGTACAATCAATATCCAGTTTTTTCGTGAAACGCCGCAAGCCTTCCTTCTGTTTTGCATTACCCGGAAATAAAATCGGTTCGATGTATGGCATGAAATACTTTTCCAATTTACGGTGAGAAACTTTATGGCCACCGTAAAATTGATTTTGTTGTTCCATATCTTTCAAGTTCAAAAAAACGAAATTGTCCTCAAACAACTTTTTCACAAACTTTTCAATCATATTTCCTTCAAGCGCAAATGGAAAAATGTACTGCTGGAAAGTTCGCTTTGTGGGATCATTCTTTACTGTCGCAACCATAAAATATATTCCTCCGATTAAACCAGCGATAAACATAGGTTTAATTCATCTGTTTCTTATATTTACCCATGTATATACAAACAAAACGAAACATATTATAGAAATAAAGTGGACAAATTATCCATATAAAAAAAGATCCCCCAAGCAAGTGCTCGGGGGCCATCGAAAAGAGTTCTGCAACCCTCTTCACTTTAGGGTACTAGAAACTGATGTTTCTAATGAAAAATCCGATATTCGGACCATTTTAGCATTTATTTAAAGTATGATAAAACACGAAATTCCTCCATATTTAGGCATTACCACTCATTATTATCTAATTAATCCTTATATACAGTGATTACCAGAAGAAAATATAACTATAGGAATAATAACGAAAATTTTTTTGTTCATTATTTTTTTCCCTTTATCATGAAAATCACGTTTTAACTAATGAGAAATGGGTAAATAAAAAAAGCAAAGGAGAGACATCATGAAATCCGATAGCAATAAACAACACTTTAAATTTTTTGAAAGAACAAATAACGCTAAACCAAGTGAACGGAAACAAATGAGCGATTTCATCAAAAAGAAGATGAATGCTCAAAACTCTCATTTAAATGGTAAAAACTCATGACGGGTTGGATGTCATGAGTTTTTATCGTTTAAAATGCGATTTCATTTCCCTGAAGGTTGTGCTTTACACATTTCTTGATACCGATTACATTCAAAAAATGTTTAATTTTCTTCATCGAGGTTGCCTGATATTCATCTACAATGGAAAACTCTCTAATATAAGCGATTTTTTCTTGTATATCTGTATCTATATGATCTTGGCTGTATTCTTTTTGATCTGATTTTTTGCATGTGTACACTACAGCTTCACCAATATTCCTAGTTGCCTTATCAAAATAAAAAGAAAACACAATGGCACATTCATCATCGTAAAAAGAGGGTTGAACTTTCATATTAATATCCATCGTTAAACTTACACCTCTCTCCGTTTTGTTATTTACACTATAACAAAATCATTAAAAGGAAATAGGCGTTACAAACTACGCTCACGTTTCTTCCGCACCTAACAAATGGACTTTACACTCCCCATTCATAGATAATTATAACTACAGGAATATGCGTAAAAGAATAATCATTTAATAATAATAAAAAAACATCTTCTAATGAAGATGCTTGAATGATTGATAGGGAAGCTTCAGTACTTATTTATATAAACCTGGAAGTTCTGCGTAAAGGCCTGGTAATTCGCTTGGGACAATAACAAAAGCAGCGATGATAAGAAAAGATACGACTAATGCTTTAGTACTTTTTTTCATAGGTCATTCCTCCTTTTCTTTTAAAAAAATATTGGTTAAAATAGAAAATAATTCTATAGTTATATTTAACCACACTTCTTAAAACCATAAATTTCGACTAAAGATTCTATTTAAACCGTTCAGGACCTGTACATACCGCTTTCACCGATTTTTCATGACAAAATATAACTCTAGGCATATTTTAAGGAGAATCAAAATGGATTTTTTTGCAGTTGGACAAAAGATCAAAGAGCTACGTAAACAAATCGGGCTTTCCCAGGAAGAGTTGGCATCCGGTATTTGTACACAAGCACAGATCAGCAAGATTGAAAAAGGCGATGTCTATCCATATGCATCCACCCTCTACTTAATTTCCCAACGTTTAGGCGTTGATGTGAACTATTTTTTCGATATTGGAATGACCCCTAGGCTGGATTACGTTGAAGAAGTGATTTATCAATTAAAAATAGCCAGAAGAACCCGAAATTATGAGGAAATGCAGCAAATTGTAAAGGCTGAGGAAAACAGTCCCCTATTTCTTCAGAATAAAAAGAATCATCAATTGATTCTTTGGCACAAGGGAATATACGAATATGAAAAAAATAAAGATTTAGATAAAGCTATAGAATTCATTAATCAGGCCATCGCCATTACTCATACGACCGACAAAATATATTCGGAACGGGAGCTTGAAATCTTAAGCAGCCTTGGTGTAATGTATGTTGCCGAAGAACAGTACGAAAATGCATTCGCCTTGTTAAGGAAAGCTTTAGATCACTTGAAAGCCCTACCCTTTTTGACGGATAAAACGCTAAAGACACGCCTATCCTATAATTTTGGCAGAGTGTTAACACGCCTGGTCCGATATGAAGAGTCCATTGCCTGCTGCCAAGATGCCATAAAGTGGTGCCTCGAACATGATCAATTATATGCTTTAGCTGATTTACACTACCATTTAGGTTACAATTTTGAACTCATAGGTAACTTTGAAGAGGCAAAAGAGTACTTGGAAAAGTCAGCGTTTCTATTCAATTTACAAAAGAATCATACCTTTGTTACATTCATAAACAAAAAGTTAGACAGTTGGAAGAATGAAATGAAAATAAATTAATTCTATATTTTTGGCCATTCCCATGGGAATGGCTCCAATTTTTTAAGGAATGTACAATTTGAACGTTGCCTCCAGGCACCCGCTCCAGTCAACTTTGTTTTAACTTTTATATAGAACCCCATTTGCCTACAAACTGAGCCATTCACCAGGAATATGTATAATTTCACACGCATCATTTTCAAAACCTCCATTCTACATTTTAAATTCCAAGCCAAAATGAAGTATAATAAAGAGATGCTTCAAAAAACGCACATTAATAAAAGGTTCCAGCCCCTCATCACTTAGTTTTGTGAAGCGTGATGAGGATGAAGGATTTCAGGCATGGTTAACGTTAATGCCAGTTATTCCTGTTTATATCCGAACCGCTTATATTCAAGGGGATTTTTGACGATATTGACTTTTACAGGGTTTTTATGAATATACGGCTAGAAGCAGTGATGGTTTGTTCGATTAAATGTCTTAGAACGTAATGAGAACGCCCATGGAAAAAGCCCGGCAATCGATCTCGGGATGTAATATATGCACGGCCCAAGAATAACCGGGGGCGGGATTACGATAAGTTAAAGAACTGATGGTTCATGATCATACAAAAAATATAAATTTTGGTAAACAGGGCTTGTCCCTGAAGGAGGAGAGTATGGAGCGGGAGTTGTTGTTAGTTGGGGAGCGGCTGGCGGAATTTTTGGAGGCCGGGGATCCGGAAGATTCGGATGTGGTGAATCAAGGGCTCCAGTTATACCGGCAGGGGCTCGTCGATATTAAAGAAGAAGCGGTGGATACGATTGCGGCTGAGGTACAGGATGGGACACGCTTTAGGGCCAGGCTGAATCTGCTCTTCCCTCAGGATGGAAGCTGTACATGTGATTCAAGGTTCATATGCCGGCATCAAATGGCCGTTTTCTTTTCTGCATATTCTGAACACGCTAGTGTTTCCGAATGGCTGAGCGAATGGAAAGCACCAAAAAACACCTCAACTGCCCAAGCACTGCAGCAAGTCAAACGGGCAAGTGAATTACTTAAACAGGCGGCGGGGAATTCCATCATCTTAGATAAAAGCTACCCATCATGGAAGCAATTCGTCAATGATGCCTTTGCGGAACATGTCGAGCCCCATATAGGCGAGGCTACTTATATGATTGAAAATCATATACAAACTTACTTTAAACGCCTTAGCTCAAAAGCTCCAATGGAAAGGGAATGGAAGTTGCTTTATCATTTCGTTACGCAATTTTGCACGATGCAGCAGACACTAAGAATGATTCAGCTGCATAAAAGTGAGACGCAAACGATCAGGGTCTTTTATGCACTTGCCGTCGACCTGGCAGAAGAGCTGCATGAATCGGTACAGCCGCTTAGCAGGCAAGCGAGGCCCTTCGCCTTTGATCCCTTCGTTTTCAGCATCAAGGAAGATGTAGCTAAACTACTGGATGGAGGAGAAGGCCTGGAATACGAAAAGATCGACCTCTACCGGGAGATATGGAGCTACTTATTCTCCAACTCCTCATGGCGTAAAGAGGAACTGGAACGAATCAATAAAGAACTTCCCGACAAGTATATTGGCACCACTGAGAGGACGTCCTATTCCCTCGCAGCCATTCACCTATCCCTTTTGGAGAGCCATGATAAACAAGCGATTGAGTTTCTTCATGAATTGAAGAAGGAAGCCTGTCCATACATTTTTTATTGGCTGAATCTCCTGGCTGAATCTGACAACCGGTCACGCGCCATCCCTTTTATTGAATTCATCAATAATAATGTCCAGGAATTCCTTGCCGGTTTATCCGATTATTATAAACGGGTAGATTTCGTCCGAACGTTCACGACTTTAATTAACAGTTGCTGTTATAAATTAAAACGGACCGATTTGCTTGAGAAATTTTACAGGGCCACCCTTCCGCACAGCTATTGGAACTATGCAAATTTCCTTTTTGAACAAGGACAATATAAAAAATGGGTGGAGATGCATATTTACTCAGAAATCAGCATTGACTTAATCAGCAGTGAATCCATCAAAGAAGTGGTCTCAAAAGAACCGGAACTAATCCTGCCCCTTTATTATCATGCGGTCCAGGAAAAAGTTTCTTTGAAAAACCGGCCTGCTTATAAGCAAGCTGTCCGTTATTTGAAAAGGATGCGCACCATTTATAAAAAGAGCAAAAAGGAAGACGTATTCGATCGTTATATACTTTATGTAGCAGATTCAACCAAACGGCTTCGCGCTTTCCAAGAAGAACTAAAAAGGGGTAAGCTTATCGATGTTTAATCCAGGGAAATTAAAAATCAAAATAGCGGCTCTCGAAAACGGAACTTACGCCCTTGGTGTCGTCAATGAAGAGAATACCTTCCTCACTACGAATCATATACGCAGGCTGTTATTCAACTGGGATGACGCAAGCTTTTATGGTACTAAAATGACTACGGATATAGTGGATGGAAATCAAGTATTCATTCTTGACGCTTGGGGACTTCTCAACTTTTTTGCTAGGGAAAGCTTTAACTCCTTCATAGAATGGGAATGGTCCGAGTTATCCTCCCTTTGCCTATCAGCAGCGCCCGTTCTTCATGAATCCATTGAAGCCGGAATCCCCGTACCGGATTTCACTAATCTTCAGTTGGACTCCATCGGCTGGAAGCTGCCGGAAGAAGTGGAAGAGGAATTCGTCCCTTCCTTTTGGGAAGAAGAAATATCTTTGGATCTCCCTTCACCTGAACTGGAAACAAACCGTACTTTTATCGAAAAGTGGTATAACGGTGCCGCTAATATGTATTTAAAAAACTATTCACCCATGCAGCATAAATGGAGTGAAGCCGTCGGGGCATTAAAGGATACACGACTTTCTCCCGAAGAATTGCAGGCCTTTTTTGACAAAGACAGCTGGCAGGAATGGCTCGGTACCCTGCCCGATCCAAAGCCATTCACCATAGGTCTCCGTTTAACTGAGCCTCCTGATGGCAATGGGCCTTGGATTCTCGATGTTACCCTTCGTTCAAAAAGGGATGAGAATATCCTTGAAACATATACAGGAAAAAAACTGCCGCGCGGCTGGAATAAGTATGCAAGTGAAGTGGTGCGTGCTACGAAACGCTGGCAACTCGTCGTGCCGTGGCTTGGGGAGAATGGCCGTCTGAAAAGGGAGATTTCGGAAACGGATGCATGGGAGTTTCTGACCGACGCAAGCGAAAAGCTCCTGTTTCTTGGCGTCGAAATTCTCCTTCCATCGTGGTGGCTTGCCTTGAAGGAGTCTTCATTGAAGGTCAAGGCGAAAGTGAAGAGCCAATCGAACCGCGGCCCGTCTTATGTCGGGTTAAAAGCTTTAATGGACTTCGATTGGCGTTTCTCATTAAATGGCAAAGAGCTCACCGAGGCGGAGTTCGAGGAGCTCGTCAATGAAAAAAGGCGGCTTGTCTTCATCCGCGGCCAATGGGTCAAGCTTGATCCAGCTTTCATTAAACAAATTCAGGAGCTGATGGAAACAGCTAATGAAAAAGGCATCCAATTGACTGACTTGCTGCAGCAGGAACTGTTGAATGGCATAAATGAAGATGGCGATGGCGATGACGATTCTGAAAACGACGAAATGCTCCGGATTCAATTTGAATTGAACCAGGAGCTCCGTAAAATGGTTGGAAGACTCCGGGAAACCAAAAACATTTCCATCCTGCCCGTCCCTAATGCACTTCAAGGTGATTTACGCCCCTATCAAAAACTGGGCATGAGCTGGCTCCTTTTTTTAAGGGAGCATGGTTTTGGTGCTTGTCTAGCCGACGATATGGGACTTGGAAAAACCGTCCAGATGATTGCCTACCTACTTCATGTGAAAGGCAAAGAAGGAGTGAGTAAAGAGCTCCCCACTGCCACCAGGGATAAACAAAAAAGTGAACCGATCATTGTCGAAGAGGATAGTAGCACAGAGAGCAGTGATGAGGCTGAGATCATTGCCACTACCCCCGAATCCGTCTCTGTACAATCGGCGCTCATCGTCTGCCCGACATCGGTCCTGGGCAACTGGCAAAAGGAATTGGAAAAATTCGCACCTTCACTTAAAGTTCACCTTCATTACGGATCGAATCGTGCTAAAGGTGAAGCATTTACTAAACTGGCAGCCGATCATGATATTGTCTTAACATCATATGGACTGACCCACCAAGATGTGGCTGAACTGACCACCATCCATTGGAGCAGCGTTATCCTTGATGAAGCACAAAACATCAAGAATGCTCAAACAAAGCAATCCAAAGCGGTCCGCAAGCTAAACGGCAGACATCATATCGCCTTATCAGGTACGCCGATGGAAAACCGTTTAAGTGAGCTGTGGGCGATTTTCGACTTCATCAACAAAGGTTATCTTGGAACGCTAGGTCAGTTTCAGGAAAAATATGTGGCGACCATTGAGCGTGATGAACAGAAGGATAAAATCAAGGAATTGCAGCGTTTGATTCAGCCCTTCTTGCTTCGCCGTACAAAACGCGATAAAGAAGTCGCTCTTAATCTTCCGGATAAGCAAGAACAAAAGGAATTCGTACCGCTTACCACCGAGCAAGCATCGTTATATGAACAACTGATAAAAGATACATTCACTGATATCGAACAACTGTCTGCCTTTGAAAGAAAAGGCATCATCCTCCAGATGCTGAATAAGCTCAAGCAGCTTTGCAATCATCCAGCTCTTTACTTAAAAGAGACGGAGAAGGAAAACATCATGAAGGCACCTAACCGATCAGGCAAACTCGAGAAGCTGACCGAGATTATCGATGCTGTCCGCGAACAGGATGAAAGCTGTCTCATTTTCACACAATATATCGGGATGGGCAATATGATTAAAGAATTGATGGAAAAACGATATGGCTTTGAAGTGCCATTCCTGAACGGGAGTGCGAACAAGAAGCAGCGTGATGAAATGATCACCCGATTCCAAGATGGGGAATTCCCCATCTTCATACTCTCGTTGAAAGCGGGCGGCACTGGACTTAATCTTACAGAAGCAAACCACGTGATTCACTATGATCGCTGGTGGAATCCGGCTGTTGAAAATCAAGCCACCGACCGTGCTTACCGAATTGGACAACAGCGTTTCGTTCACGTTCATAAGCTAATCTGCACAGGGACCCTGGAAGAAAAAATCGACCAGATGCTTGATAAAAAGCAAGCCCTGAACGACGAGATCATCAGCAGTGACAACTGGATCACCGAACTTTCCACAGAGGAAATCAAGGACTTGGTTGCTCTTCAATAACCCGCTCTCACGATATGAAGATGAATGAGGGCAGGTTGTTAGCTACTCAGGACAAAAAAAGGGGAGAATGCATATATGATATGCATTCCCCTTTTTTTATACATAAGCGTCTGTAACTTTTAAACCCTTGAATACCTGGCATGGTCTTGTTCGAATACGTTTATATGATTCAAAAAAGCGATTTCACCATATAGAGAGCTGTGATCCAAATGATGATTGCAGAAATTTTATTTAATATTCCAAGGAATTTCCCGGATGTATCAACCTTTTTCAGCAATCGCCCCGCAAGACATAATCCATGGAACCAGCACCATGACACAAAGATGCACGTTATGGCGAATATCATTTTATCTTTCCCAGAATAAACAAGTGAGCTTGAACCGATTACACCTATCGTATCCAAGATTGCATGCGGATTCAGTAATGAGACTGATAGAGTAAACACAATTTGCTTTTTGGTCGACATCTGCATGGATTGGGCACCTGACTGTGAATTCGATTTGGCAAACCAAATCTGAAAACCCATATACAATAAAAATATAACTCCGATTATGATTAATGTAAGGCGCAACCAATCATATTGCATGACAACCAACGAAACACCTAAAATAGCTAACAGAATGAGCACTGTATCACAAATTGCAGCTGTGATCGTTGCTGGCAATGCTCTTTTTATTGTAGGTTGGATTGCTCCTTGATTAAAAATGAATACATTTTGCACTCCCAACGGAAGTATCAGCCCTAATGCCAATAATAATCCATGAAAAAATGGCCCCATACGAATACCCCCTCCCTTCATATTCAGTATAATGAAAACAACAAAGGAATTAACCATCCAATTGGTTGGTTTTCAATCCAACCAATTTAATGAATATAGAACATGAAAGGAGTGGTTTTCGCATGTTTATCGAATGGAGGCCAACCCGGACTTCCGACCAATCACTTCACCAACAAATAGTAGATTGGGTCAAACAACAAATTACACGAGGGGAATGGCCGGTTGGTACTAAGCTTCCATCACAACGCTCATTGGCCGACTCATTTGGTGTAAACCGAAGTACCCTCATCACAGCCATAGATGAGCTTATTGCAGATGGATTATTGGAAACTAAGATTGGGTCCGGCACATTCGTTTCAAATAATACATGGAATGTGCTCGTCTCCAGCAAACAGCCCGACTGGAAAAACTATGTCCGGAATGGCCTTCATGAACCTAATTTAAAAACGATTCAGGACATTAATCAGTATGAAACGGACACCGCCATCATCAGATTGGGCACGGGCGAACTATCTCCAGCTCTATTGCCTACAAAACAAATCGAAAAGACGTTGCGATCCACTTCATTTGATGCCCACTCATTAGGTTATTCCGAGCCCAAGGGTGATAAGAGACTTCGCCAATGTATAAGTGTTTATTTAGAAACAAAAGGGATCAACGCAAGTCCCAGCTCCCTCATGGTCGTTTCTGGCGGGCTTCAGGCACTCCAGTTGATTTCAGTTGGTTTACTTCAGAAGGGATCGTTGATTTTACATGAATCCCCTTCCTATTTAAATTCCGTTCACCCTTTTCAATCTGCGGGCATGCACTTATTAGGTTTATCAATACAAGGCCGGGAAAGTATTCCGACACAAATAAAGCGCATCAATGGAAGGAAAAAAGCGTCACTGTTTTATACTGTTCCAACGTTTAACAATCCAACAAATACTACATGGACAAAAGAAGAAAGACTAAACCTCCTATCACTTTGCAAAAAAGAACAGATTCCTATTATTGAAGATGACGTATATAGTGATTTGTGGTTTGAAAAAGAACCACCGCCGCCTTTAAAATCTCTTGATGCAGATGGCCTTGTATTGCACATTGGCAGTATGTCCAAAACTTTAAGCCCCGGATTGCGTATCGGATGGATTGCTGGCCCGATAACTGTGATTGAACGTTTAGCGGACATTAAAATGCAAATGGATTACGGTTCCAGTGCACTTTCCCAACACCTTGTGGCAGAATGGTTAGCAAATGGTCAATATTCAAGGCATTTAGAGTGGCTAAGGCATGAGTTGATAGATCGCAGAGATTTTACATTAACCCTTCTCGATCAATATTTTAAGGAACTGGCTGAATGGCAAATACCTCAAGGCGGATTTTATATATGGTTAAAATTATGTAAACCCATCGTGAATCCAAACCTTTTCAAGCAAGCGATAAAGGAGAACATACTTCTTAATCCGGGATACATATACGAACCAAATAACCATACACATATACGGCTTTCATATTCATACGCCTCGAAGGATCAATTAGCTTATGGCATCCAAACCCTATCAAAGATCATTCGGCGGATGGTTTGACATTTTGAAGGATAGGAAACGCTCATCATATCGAGGAGCTGCCGTGGCAGCTCCATCCTTATTGAGTAAAGTAACTTATTCGCACGTTCTCATACCCTACAATGTCCTGCAGTTCCAGAAGATGATATCACGGATTAGCAGCTTTCATTTTTACGTTCCGCCCTTTTTGCTGGATGATGAAAAAAGAATGGTGATGGCCATGATTGATCATGATATAATCGAGGATTGCAGTAAGCGCCTCACCCTTATTCGGCTGATATGTCCCTGAATTTTCCTCAATGATGATTTTTTCTTGGTGGGGGTCATAATTAATTGATGTTTTAGCACCTCTTTCAAAAAAAGAAAGGGTTACCCCCTGACATAGAGGAAAATCCTGATAGAGTGAATCTGAGCGGGGATCCTTTTCAAAGGGGGAATGGACGTGCTGAAGTGCATCAAAGAAACTCGGTTTTGTAAGATATGAACTGTCGCTTCCTCTCCTTTCGAATTTCACTGTAATTCCAAGACTACCTACTTTATTGCTGGATTTTTTCTTATAACTCATAGATACCCTCCTTTCAACAGGTTCTTTATACCTAATTCTTTCATACCATTCCATATACCTGCCTGATAATGAAAATACTTCCTCACTAATAGATTTCCATATTTGCACGGTGAAAACGCAGCAAACTAATCCATAAACATCACGAAAGAATTCATACTTCAAATCCATAATCCGGAAATCTTATTTCGTAAAAACAGCCCTCTTGGATAAGAGGGCCCATACTGTAGACAAATTCGAAGAAAGCCAATTTGCCTACAGTTTTTTTCTTTAAACAACGTTCCAGATTATTTCAGAAATCCGCTCCCTTTCCGCCGACTGTCTGACAAGCCTCATCAAAGCAAGCGCCTGTGGGGTCTCAGCCAGCCAGTTATTCGGCAGGAGTGTCGCAAATTTCTTCAATTTAATGAGGGTTTCATTCCATATTAAAAGGTAAAAATTCATGAAGGATAACCAAGTCTTCTTTTTATAATCATGGTTCGGGGTAGTCCATTCCGAACCCCATTTTGTATGAAGAAAAGTGAGTTTCCCTACAGTATTCTTTAAAAAACCATTCCAGTTGATAGGAACGGAAGGTACGAGACTCCTGCGGGAAAAGCGTGTCCAAGGGAGACCCCACAGGCGCAAAGAGCGCCGAGGAGGCTCCCGGACCGCCCGCGGGGAAAGCGAGTGCCTGAAGTGGAAATCAACGCTCGAATTGTACAAACCCTCAAAAAAACTGTAGGTAAAATCCATTATTTCTACAAACTGCAGCCCTCTTGGATAAGAGGGCTGATTCTCATTATTTTTTAGCTTTATTGATGTTAAAGGATTTCTTCGATTCATTTCCTGCAAGATCGGTCACCTTAAATTCAATCTTGTTGTTGCCTGTTTTAAGCGGCAGCTCCAAATCCTCTATCTTCTTCTTGTAGGCACGCATTTTGTATGGTTCCTTGAATTCATGATAGAATACTTCGCTTCCGTTCAGGTAAAGACGGATTTCATCAAAATTATCCTCTACCGTCACGTCCACTTTTGGATTCTTTCCTTTGGCTCCCACAGTTTCCGGTACACCTTTAACTTTTAACCCTGGCTTTGTTGCATCGACCATAATCGTCCGTTTAAAGGAAACCGTGTTATCCCATTTATCGGTTGCTTTAACCGTGAAGCTTTGGACACCATCTACAAATTTCTTTTCATATGAGAATTGATATTTATTATTCGTCTTGTTATACGTTACAGGTACCGTTTTATTGTCGATTTTAAATTCCGTTATTTCCGACGCTTCTTCAATTTCTCCAGTTATTTTGATTTTAGTTTTATTGTTCACGCTCAAGGCTTCAGGACTCTTGATCTTTACAGCTGGTGCATGATTATCGATCGGAGCCGAATCACTTGCTAATTCGGTTTCAGCCGTTTTTTCATTACCTGCATAGTCTATTGCCACAACCTGAACCTTATCCCCTTTTACATCAGGTAGGGTGAATTGTTTCGCATTCGCCGGGAGCGGTTCTTCCATGATGGATGCTCCATCGACTTGTACATCGTAATAAGCAAGCCCTGAACCATTCAAATTATCCTTACCTTGGATGGTCAATACATTACCTTTTTTCGAAATCTTGACTGTCGGCTTTACCGTATCGATTTTGATAGGCATTTTAAACGTCTGCCATTTCGCACCCTCGTAATCTATCATCGCTTTGATTTCAAAATAATAGACCCCATCCTTAGCGAGTGCATTATTGATTTTACCGTCCCATTTACGGGCTGGATCCAGGGTGTATGCAGTCCCTTGTCCGCCATCATAATAGTCCTTACGTACATTATTCTCTGTGCGAAGTTTCCGGACCGACTTGTTTTCACCATTCAATATATTGTATTCTACCTTTTTCGCATTCCTTAAGAATGATAGGACCGGCACGAAGTCATCCTGTGCACCATCACCATTTGGGGAAATTGCAATATTTTTGCCATTGAATGTTTTTCCCGCAGGGTCATAGCCGAGATAAGTGAAATCTTCACCTGCTGTCGATACTCCTCCTGCCATGCCATAGAAAGACTCTTTGTCATATTTAGTGCCATCCAGGATCGGGGCTTTGTCCCACTCTCCTTTAAACCCTACATACGGTACATTTAGTTCCGGATTCGTATCGGCTGGATCCTTCAATGAAATGAACCCTTCAACAAAATATCCGTTTGGAAAGACCTTGTCAATGTCTACAAGAGTTTGAAGGTCATCGCCAAGTACCTTTGCATCGGATATGTCCACTTTCACTTCGAATGTAACCGATTTTTTTGCAGGAACGGTAATCTTATTTGTATTTTTATTATTGATTTTAATCGAAGCGTTCTTAATTTCCTGTGCTTCCAGCTCATTAGCGGAATAACCCAGTTGTCCCTGGATTGCATAGTCCGTTTGGATGTTTCCTTTTACATCATACTTGACCGCTTTGTTGCTGAAGTTTTCAACCTTTAAAGTGAAGGCGAACTTATTGCCGATCTCCTTCATTGCAACCTTCGCTTCTTTCGTGAATGCCTCGGTCACAACAGCAGGTGTTGACAATGCGGATTGCAGCTGCATGACTCCGGCTCCCTGCCTGCGAGGCGAGTAAGGGTTTTCCCAGTCAAGGGCCTTATTGACGACACCCTGATCCGTTAATGGTTTTGAAGTATTCATCATCAGATTCTTAGCTAAATTAGCCCGGGCAGATCCATCTAATTTAAATTCTTTATCCACTCTTTCAAGAACCAGTGCCGAGCCTCCGGAAACATGTGGTGCCGCCATCGAAGTACCGCTCATCATTCCATATTCATCGTTGTTCAGCGTCGAATAAATTTGTCCGCCCGGAGCAGTGATTTCTGGTTTGAAATCCAAGTTCGGTGCGACTCCCCATGAACTGAATGAGCTCATTTTCCCTGCTTCTGGATTTACAGCTTTTGTTTTATCGCCATTAAAGGTAACCTTCACCTTTTCGCCATCCGTTAAGGCCGCTTTCAGCTTTGCACCATCCGATTTCAACATGAACAGCTGAGGAATGGTGATGCTTGGATCTGTGGCCATGGAAATATATCCGTCAGCATTATTGTAAATGATGACTCCTGTCGCTCCTGCTGCCTGGGCATTTTGCGCCTTTTCTATAAAAGAAAGCGTGCCGCGCTCGATGAGGACGAACTTGCCTTCAACATCCACTTTGGAAAGCTCCTCCGGCGTCCCAAGACCTGCAGCCACCAAGTCATGTGTTTTATCCTTCAAAGTATTGGGATGTACGCTTGAAGCCGACATGAACGGAGCTTTACCTGCTTGTCCATTTATATCATAAGTCGCTGCATCCAAATCCATATAGTTATTCTCTACCGATGCCACTTGTACAGAATCGTAAGCAAGCCCAGGTGAACCTGAAACGCCAATATCCGGGTTCGAGGCCGATGGGTTTGCAAATCCATTTCCAAAGTGCGCCGAGTTTCCTGCTGAAATCGACATGAGGATCCCATTATCAACAGCCCTGGATACCGCCTGCTGCTCCGGATCTTCTGCCGATACAAAACCTGCAGTGGAGCCAAGGCTCATATTCAGCACATCCGCCCCAAGGATAATGGCATCGTCAATCGCCTTAATGTATATATCGCCCCATGTTGTCTGCATGTCGGGATCATTCCCGAAGACCTTTAGAGCAAGCAGCTGGGCTTCAGGAGCAACCCCTTTAATGCCGCCGTTCTCTTCATCTCCATTGGCACCAGCCGTACCTGCTACATGCATTCCATGCATGGAAGCCCCTTCACCAAGGTCAAGGATTTCTTCATTTTCATCCATGTAATTGTATCCATAAGGCACCTTCGCCGTATAATAATTGCCTAATAGATGGCTAGATTCCTTCATCCCGCTTATTTCACTTTCAGTCAGTTCAGCCTTAGTCTCGTCGTTCAGGACCATATCACGGTGAGATGGGTCGATTCCAGTATCAATAATCCCGACGACCATCCCTTCCCCTTTATATCCATATTCCCGCCAAGCTTCCTGGGCTTGGACAAGTTCTTTACTATAAAGCATCTCGGGTTTTTCTACAGGACGTTCATATTCATTCGCAATATGTACTTCAGCAACTTCAGGCATGGCTTCCACCTTTTTGATTTCACCATACTGAAGTTCACCACTGAACCCATTGACGACTGTCGTAAAACTTTCAAGTTCCTTGAAAGCTATTTTTTTCTCTTTCACCTTTTTTTTCAATTTCTTTTGATTAGCTAGCTTTTCGGACTTTAATTGTTGTTTCTTATTTTTTGATAACTGTTTAAAAAGTTTTCCTTCTTTCGAAGCTGTTTCTATTGCCGGGGCTTCCTTCATCTCTACGATGACCCTGACCTTCTCATTGCTTTTGTATTTCTTCCCCAAATCATTTTTCTTCAGCTTTATAATACTTTCCTGATTCTTCTTACCTGCATCGCCTGAGCCTGTCGGGGGATCTGGGAGCTTGGCTGCGGAAACGCTTGCAGTAAATACTAATAGAAAGATTGCTAGAATGGACAAGCTGCGTTTAATCACTGAACTTTCCTCCTCTAAAATAATCAATTTTTGGAATATTCTTACTGAGTATAAAAGTATCACAACTTTTGGGGTGATTTTAAGGGGTAATAGTCACTATTTTCCTATTCCGAACTAGGATTATGTTATTATTTTTCATATTTTAATAGACTTACAAGATAAACGACAAAAAGATGGTGATGTTAAACTAACATCACCCTTTTACTTCTAGTTTTTCATTCTTGGATCCAATGCATCGCGCAGCCCATCCCCCATTAGGTTAAAGCCGAGTACCGTAAGCATGATCGCAAGGCCAGGGAAAAGAACCGTCCATGGTGCCTGAATGATGAACGCCCTGGAATCAGCAAGCATTTTTCCCCACTCTGGTGCTGGCGGCTGTGCACCGAGACCGAGAAAGCCCAGTGCTGCACACTCAATTATGGCAGTTGCAATCGCCAAGGTACCTTGAACGATGATCGGTGCAAGACTATTAGGAAGGACGTGGTGAAGGAGAATGCGGCCATCCCCCATTCCAATTGCCTTCGCAGCCGTTACATATTCCTCTTCTTTCACCGTTAAGACCCGTGAACGTAAAAGCCGGCCGAATATCGGGACATTGACGATGGCGATGGCAATAAGTGCGTTGCGAAGGGAAGGTCCCAAAACGGCTACGACAGCAATGGCAAGCAAGATACTTGGAAAGGCCAAAATGATGTCAAAGACCCTCGATATGATCGTATCTATCCACTTGCCGTAGTAACCGGCAATGATTCCTAAAAAAGACCCAACCACGACAGATCCGGCAACAGATAAGAAGCCGACCCCTATTGATATGCGCGAGCCATAAATGACCCTGCTCAAAATGTCACGTCCAAATTCATCCGTTCCGAACCAATGCTCCGCAGACGGGGCCAAATGTTTATCACTTAGCTTTTGCCCCTCAAATGAATATGGTGCAATAACGGGCGCGAAGATGGCGATTAAGATAAAAAATGCAACAATCCCCAGACCCACAAGGGCTACCTTATTTTTCCTAAAACTTTTCCATCCTTCCTTCCAGGGAGAGATGACTTTTTCCTCTGCCTCTTTTGGAGGAAGGATTGGCGAAGTATTCGTTGCTATTTCAGGCATGAGTTTCCCTCCCTATTTATACTTAATCCTAGGATCGATCGCTGCATACAACAAGTCCACAACTAGATTAATCATGACAAACAAAAAGGCGATGACGAGAATTCCGGACTGTATCACCGGATAATCCCGAGATAGTATTGCATCATAAATATATGTACCGATACCTGGCCACCCAAAAATGTTTTCCGTTAATATGGCGCCGCCTAAAAGTAATCCTGTCTGCAGGCCGATAACCGTCACCACTGGAATCAGGGCATTCTTAAGGGAGTGCTTGTAAACAACCCAAAACATTCTCATTCCTTTAGCACGAGCCGTACGAATAAAATCCGATCTCATAACTTCCAGCATGGACGAACGTGTCATCCTTGCAATAATGGCCATCGGAATGGTCGCAAGCGCAATCCCCGGCAAAATGAGATGTTTGATCACCTCGAAAAACTGATCAACCCTGCCAGCCATGAGTGTATCCATCAAATACAGGCCGGTTATGGCTTCAACGGGATCCCTGATATTATCCCGCCCTGTCGTCGGAAGTAAATCCCATTGAATTGAAACGATGTATTGCTCCATTAATCCCAGCCAGAAAATAGGCATGGACAAACCAATCAACGCAATCACCATGGCGACATAATCAAACCATGAGTTTTGAAACCAAGCTGATATTATCCCTGCATTCACGCCTATGACCACGGCGATGATCATGGCGATCAAGGCCAGTTCTATCGTGGCCATTAGGTATGGCCCAATTTCTTCAGAAACCGGACTATTCGTTTTTAACGAAACACCCAGGTCTCCCTTTAACAGACCTGATAAATAATCCCAAAACTGAATGAACCAAGGTTTATCCAGACCTAGTTCCTTTGTCATTGCAGCGACTGCCTCTTCCGTTGCTTGCTGCCCTAAAATCACCTGTGCTGGATTTCCAGGAATCGCCCGAATCATCATGAATACAATAAATGCCATTCCGAGTAACACTGGAATGAGAGATCCTAAACGTCGTACGGTATAGGAAAACAAAACAATCACCCGCCTTTTAAATAAGGGTCCTTCGAAGCGCCCTTGATCATTTTGAAATACATTCCATAACAAAACCGGGAAGCATGCAAGACTCCATACTACCCGGTTCGTACGGTTAATTTTCTAGTGAAACATTAACAAGGGATTGTGAACCAGTTGGATGTGGAACAAACCCTTTGACCGTCTTAGATCCGGCTAACTGCGGTAAAGAGTGTACAAGCGGAACCCATGGAGCATCATCATGGATGATTTCCTGTGCTTTTCCATACAGCTCATTTCGCTTGGCTTCATCTGCCGTGGACTGAGCTTCGATCAGCAGTTTATGGACCTCATCGTTTGCGTAACGGGCATAGTTGTTGGAGCCGATATTATCTTTATCCAATAATGTATAAAGGAAGTTATCCGCATCTCCATTATCGCCTGTCCAGCCCATCATGAAGGATTGGGCTTCACCAGCCTGCACTTTCTCTAAATATGCAGCCCATTCGTACGAAACGATATTCGCTTCGATGCCGACTTGTTTTAGACTTGCTTGAATGGCCTCAGCCACTTTTTGACCATCTGGCATATATGGGCGCGGTACCGGCATTGCCCATAGGTCCATTTTAAATCCGTCTTCAAGCCCAGCTTTTTTCAGCAGTTCTTTCGCCTTTTCTACATCGTAATCATAGTCTTCGACTTTATCATTGTAGCCAGAAACGGATGGCGGCATAGGATTCTTGGCAGGCTCTGCTGTGCCTTCATAAAAATTATCAATGATTTCCTTTTTATTGATCAAATGCGAAATGGCTTGACGCACTTCTTTCTTGTCGAATGGCGCTTTCTCAACATTAAAAGCAAAGTACCCGACGTTCATGGATGCACGTTCGAATATTTGCAGGTTTTCATCTCCTGTAACCTTACTGATATCACTTGGGTTCAACCCGTCCATCAGGTCGATTTCACCCTTGATTGCAGCATTTAAACGCGCAGAGTTATCTTTAATGACCTTAAAGGTGATTCCATCAAGTTTCGGCAGTCCTTCTTGCCAGTAGTCATCGTTTTTCACAACTTCAATCGTATCGCCAGGTTTCCATGATTTGAATTTGAAAGGACCTGTACCAGATGGATTTTTAGTGAAGTCATCACCCTCTTTTTCAATTCCAGCCGGACTGGCTATTGCAAATGTAGGCATGGCAAGGTTTTTCAGGAACGGCGCCTGCGGACGGTTTAAAGTGAATTCCACCGTGCTGGCATCGATCGCTTTTACTTCTTTGATAACATGGCCTTCATCACCTTCAAATCCTCCGAACATGGAGGCATAGTAAGCAAATTTACCCTCATCCTTACTTTTTGCCCAACGTTGAAAGTTTTTTACGACTGCATCTGCATTGAAATCCGTACCATCATGGAACTTGATTCCGGTTTTCAATTTGAATGTGTATGTTTTTGCGTCATCGGACACTTCCCATGATTCTGCAAGACCCGGATTGATTTCCGTATCATCTTCCCCATATTTCACAAGCGTTTCAAAAATCTGCTGTGTGACGATGAATGATTCCCCATCGGTTACGATAGCCGGGTCAAGACCGACAGCGTCTCCGCCTTTACCGTATATCAATACGCCGCCCTTCGCTTCACTCGATCCCCCTTTACCATCATCTTTTTCTTTTGATGTAGACGAGGAGCATCCCGCAAGCGCTAGCGAAAGAGCCAGGATACCAGTCAGCAATAATGCCAATGTTTTCTTCATATTCTTCCCCCTTATTATTTGCGAATTTATGTATACGTCGTGTCAATTGTATAAATGACAAGCAACGTAGTGACCAGGTTTATGTTCATTCAGGATTGGCTTTTCCGTACTGCATCCTGTAATCGCCTTCGGACATCTCGTATGGAATGGGCAGCCTTCGGGCGGGTTTGATGGGCTTGGAACATCTCCCTGCAGGATTACCCTATCCCCTTTGTATCCCACATCCGGGATGGGCACGGCTGATAGTAAAGCCTGCGTATATGGATGAAGCGGATCTTCATAAAGTCCTTCACTTTCCGTCAATTCAACTATATGTCCAAGATACATGACACCGACACGGTCGGAGATATGCCTCACCACTCCAAGATCATGGGCAATGAACAAGTAGGTCAAATCAAAATCTTCCTGCAAATCCTGCAACAAATTCAGGACCTGTGCCTGGATCGACACATCCAGTGCAGATACCGGCTCATCGGCAATGATCAGTTTGGGTTTGACTGCAAGTGCCCTCGCGATGCCAATACGCTGCCGTTGGCCCCCACTGAATTGATGCGGATACCTCTTAGCATGGTAACTACTTAAGCCAACAACCTTAAGAAGTTCCTGCACACGGGCCTTTCGCGCCCTTTTATCTTTAACCCCATGAACGATGAGCGGTTCTTCCAATATTTTTTCAATAGTATGCCTGGGATTGAGGGAAGCGAATGGGTCCTGGAAGACCATCTGCATTTCACGGCGCATCTTTCTCATTTCACTGGAAGATAAAGCTGTCAGGTCCTTTCCTTCGAAATAAACATTACCCTCACTCGGCTCAAGCAATCGAAGCAATAACCTTCCCGTCGTAGACTTTCCGCAACCGCTTTCACCGACAAGTCCTAAGGTTTCCCCTTTATAAATGGAAAAAGACAAACCATCAACTGCCTTGACCTCTCCGATGGTCTTTCCGAGAACCCCTCCTTTGATTGGAAAATGCTTCTTTAGGTTTTCTACCTTAACCAATGTTTGATTCATGCAAGGCAGCTCCTTTCCCATCTTCATACAGCCAGCAGCGAACATGCTGACCCTCATCGAAGTTCAATAGAGACGGGGTCTCATTTATACATTGCTCCATAGCATGGGAGCACCGGGGGGCAAACTGGCACCCGAGGTTGCTTGTCCCAGGTTTTGGCACATTACCCGGTATCGAGTAAAGGCGATCTTTCTTTATTCGCATATCAGGAATCGACTGAAGTAAACCGACCGTATAAGGATGCTTAGGGTTTTGGAAAATCGTTTGCACATTTCCTTCCTCTATCACCTTGCCGGCATACATGACAATGACACGTTCACACATTTGCGCCACTACCCCAAGATCATGGGTAATCATCATGATTGCCGTGTCTGTTTCTTTATTTAAATTCTTCATTAACTCTAGGATTTGTGCCTGGATCGTCACATCCAAAGCCGTTGTCGGTTCATCGGCTATAAGGAGTTTCGGCTCGCAAATCATGGCCATTGCTATCATGACCCTTTGTCTCATTCCACCTGAAAGCTGATGCGGATATTCTTTGAGCAATTCCTCGGCACGGCCAAGCCCTACCAGCTTCAACATTTCAACCGCTCTATGTCGGGCCTGTTTTTTGTTCCATTTTTTATGTATCCGAAGCGTCTCGACCAACTGCTCGCCAATAGTGAACACAGGATTCAAGCTTGTCATCGGTTCCTGGAATATCATCGCTATATCATTCCCACGAATTTTTCTCATTTTCGCTTCAGAAGCATTTGCGATGTTCTCTCCTTTAAAAAGGATTTCCCCCTCCACCTTACCAGCCGGCGAAGGAACCAGACCCATGATGGACAGAGAAGTTACGCTTTTTCCGCATCCCGATTCTCCTACAATCCCTAGAACCTCACCAGGATTGACATGGAAATCGATTGAATTCACGACAGGAATCACCCCATCGTCAGTACGAAAACTGGTTCGCAGCCCATTCACCTTAATAATTGGTTCGTCCATCAAATCACTTCCTATATATAACTTTTTTTCCAATTATATTATTGGGTTTATTATTGCATCAAAATTAAAATATTACAATATATTTTCTAAAAATTCTAATTTAACAGAATTATTTTTTTATTTTTCTCTTTTACACACATTTTGGCACAAAAAAATGACTGCTTATTTGCAGTCATTACAAGGGGGAAATCAGATAACTCGATTTTATTGAGGGTAAATCGAGGTTTCCAGCGGGGAAGAAGCTATATTAGCTTTTGGGGAATGAATGGATGAAAGATAATCTATATACTACTGTCGAGTTTGACTAAATTGTGCTGAAAAACTGTGCATTTATTTTTCATTATGGTCATATAAATACTTTTATTGTTTCCAATGCAGTAAGCATCAAATTGATCGGTCCTACGTTTTCACATGGGTCTTCATCACATGTCGGGATAAACCCACTCTTACATTTTCTTGAAAACAAACTTGCTTCCGTCCTGTGGCACGCCATCATACCAACCTCCACGTAACACTATAAACCAATATGTTCAAAATCTTTGGGCTTAACATCATTTTGTTTAGACCCAATGAATTGAACCCTCTCGGCAACCACTTCAGTTACATATACATATTTGCCCTCCTGATTTTCGTATCTCCTTGTTTGTATTCTGCCAGTTATGCCGATCGTTGCACCTTTTTTACAATATTGAGCAGTATTTTCAGCCGACTTTTTCCATATGATACACTGTACGAAGTCCGCCTCATAGTTACCGACAGTATTACGGAAGTTCCGGTTGACTGCTAACGTGATATTGGAAACAGCCTTGCCATCGGGTGTGTATCTTAATTCGGGATCCTTCGTAAGCCTGCCGACGAGGGTAACTTGGTTAATCATCTTTTCACTCCTTCCTCTTTAATATGCTTTAATCATACTCTTTCTTCCATCGATTAAAAAATCGAGGAAATGGTCTTATTACACCATTTTTCTTCATAAAAAACCGTTTGGATTGATGCAAAATCATTTTTTATTGATTAAAATCAGGTGAAAAGCGAATAGTTAACAAAATTAAATATTTTGCAAATTTTTATTCTATCCTTCATAATTTAGACAAATGTTGGGTTTTCATTTCATTAAGGGACTTTTTTTTAGTATGATATAATTACCTTTAAAAGGATTAAATCGATATGTACCAAAATTACGTTTAAGAGAGGTAATACCGCTCTTTCTTGCAAGAAACGGAGGAATTAGATGAAATCATTTAAATTGATCTCGTTGCAAATTGTTACTGAAAATTTAAACTTGATTGATATCGCATTAACAGATGGACTTATAATAAATAAAGAAAACGACGCCAGAACATGGTTACTGGAAGCCTTTGTAGAAGAAAATCATTTCAATAAGCTTCAACCCTCACTTCCCAATATAGACGGAGAGGTGTATATCCAGGCAGTCATTACCAAAAAGGACAATGAACCGGCTTTGTTCCACACGGTTTTACGAACAATAAGAAAAGTGGGCAACCATTATAGCCTTTTATTCGTTGGCCACATCAAAAAAACACGGAGCAAATATGCTGAACTCCTTCTTGAAGATTTGGTCCAAAAAGGTCTATCCGGCGATGAATTAATAAAAGAGTTCAAGCAAAAAATCCGCTCAAAGCCTAAATTAGCAACTAATAAATAAATACCCTTCCCATAATTCCCATCCCTAATCGAATGCACAAAAAAAGACTGACTTAGACGAATAAGGATACAAATCCTCTTCTTACCTAAGCCAGTCTTTGTCATTCTGCTAATTACTTATTGTCGTCGTCTTTTTTATCTTTAATCAAGTCATCCGCATCATTATCGACGTTATCATCGACGTTATTATCGCCGTTATCAAGCACTCCATCATCATCGTTATCATTCATATCGTTATCATCGTTGTTATCATTTACATCATTGTTATCATCTTCTATGATGTTGTTATCATCTTCTGGTGCGGGATTGTTGTCATTATCATTCGTTCCACATCCAGCAAGGAACATAATAGATAATAAAGATCCCCCAATTAGTGCAAAAATTTTCTTCATCATTTTTGGCAACCTCCCTTCTTTCTTTATCATTAGTTATTTTGCCCGAATGTGAAAATAACTTGCGCCCTATTTTAAATTTAAAAAGAAAAATTCGCTTTGCTTAATCATTAAAAAATGCCGGACATATAAAATGTCCGGCATTCAAAGGGAGAATAGAAAGATCTAAAAACGGCTCTTGCTTTAAAAAAGCAATGCAGTGCTTTTTATATACACCGCTTCACGATTCCTTAAACCATTTTTCGATAAATATAGTTAAAACATTCCATTTCCCTTTCGCGGAAAATGAATCTTATTTGTCACCAAAAGCAAACATGATATCGGCTTCACATGCTGTTTCTCCATCTACCGTTGCCACTGCTTTCCCTTTACCCATTGACCCTCTCATACGCACTATTTCCACTTCCAGACGCAGCTGATCACCTGGTTTAACTTGCTTTTTAAAGCGGCAATTATCAATCCCAGCGAAAAAAGCAAGCCGTCCTTTGTATTCTTCTTGTTTCAAAACGGCTACAGCACCGACTTGCGCTAATGCCTCTACAATCAAAACTCCAGGCATAACTGGATAATCGGGGAAATGGCCATTAAAGAATTCTTCATTTGCTGAGACATTCTTCAATCCAACCGCTCTTTTCCCTTCATCTATTTCTATGATCCGGTCGACTAATAAGAATGGGTAACGATGTGGGATAATTTCCTTTATTTGTGTGATATCAAGCATACATGTTCCTCCTATGACTAAAATATTTCTAACATAACATAAACTCGCCCCTGCCATGTAGACAGAGGCGTAGTTGCCATGTAATATAAATCCGATAACGACAGCAACTACTTCAAAAAAACATGGAACTACGCGCCCTTGTTCACTATATCAATAATATGGGTCCATGTTGATTTTTGGAAAACATCCATTGCATGTCCTCCACCAATCACACTATATCCTAATAGTGCCCCGGATAATACAGCAATGAAAATCAATCCAATAACAATGAGTAAACGAAGCCAAATTGGCAAAAGACGGACCTTGATTCTACGATTCGGTTTCGCCTCAACTTCCTTTATCTCTTCTTCAATTTCTTGTCTCATTACACGATTTTGTTCCATATAGAATGTGAAAGCTCCTTTTAAGAAAACTCGCCGACTGATTTTCCCTATACACCAGAAATTCAGCAGCTATGCAAAAATGATCGGCACGAATGATTCTCTTTGTTATGAATACATTATAACCGATTTGCTCTAATTCCGCAGGGAGACATTTTATTTACCAGATACCTTAAAGGATTCCATTGACCAATCCGCTCATTTGATCAGCCATCGTTACAGCACGGGATTGAAATTGGTAAGACCTCTGAACATTGATTAGATCCGTCATTTCTTTGGAAAGATCGACATTTGATGACTCCAAAGACCCTTGACGGACTGCTGCCCGGTTGCGGGAATCCCCTGTTAATGCAGTCATGATATCGTCTTCAGTAACACCCAAGGCATTGAAGTTTTTGGGCAGTCCAAGTAAATTTCCGCCTAGCCGGTCAAGAAATTGCGTTTTCTTGACCGAGACGATTCCGAGCCCAAAACTCTTTTCGCCATATTCTTCCGTATCCACTATCAATAAGCCATTTTCTGAAATCTTAATGTCTTTAATATTCCCCTCAATGAGGATCGGTTCACCGTTTTCATCAAGGACTTTATGCCCAGCAGAGGTAACGAGCATCAGTCGGTCGTTAGCATTAGGAGATAAATAAAAGGCCCCATCCCTTGTAAGCCTTGTATTGACCCCTTTATCGTCATGAACGCTTACGGTGAAGAATTGGTCATCCCGGGTGAATGCAGCATCAAGGTTGCGGTCCGTCGTTTTTAAGGCTCCCTGTGAAAGCACCAATTGAGATTGGCTTATCATAGCACCTGTTCCTTGCCGGATTCCAGGTGTGGTCAATCTTCCTTTTTCCTTGGTCTCACCCGATTGATTATTGAAACTCTGTGTCAATAAGTCATTGAAACTCGTTTGGGTCTTTTTGTAGGCGGTCGTGTCCGCATTCGCGATATTATTACCTATTTGGTCGATTTTACTTTGAAGTTGGTTCAGCGTATTCGTCGCCGTCATCATCGTCCGATTCATGGTTTTTCCCCTTACATGTTCAAATTTCCAAAATCATTTTTCCCTACTGTTTAATTAAAGCCTGCCAACTTCATTGACCGCTTTATCCAAACTTTTATCATAGGCTTGAAGAACCTTCTGACTCGCTTCAAAAGAGCGGTATGCCGACATCATTTCTGTCATCGTTCTCGATTGGTCAACATTGGAGCCTTCAAGAAAGCCTTGCTTAGTAGAAAAACCGACATCTGCAGCAGCATATGCGCTAGGTAAATCCCCATCATTCACAGCCTTGTACAGGCCTTCCCCATCCTTCATGAGCTGTAATGACGGATCATCCGAATAACCGATGCCCATACGTGCGATTTGAACATTTCCTTCTAAAATAACACCGTTTTCCGCTACTGTGAATTGATCGCCATCAAGCTGGATCTTTTCATTATTTTCGTTCAATACATAATGACCGGAAGGCGTAGTCAGATAACCTTGCCCATCCAGGGTGAAACTGCCGTTACGTGTATAACGGATAGCACCATCACCATCCTGGACAGTAAAAAAAACCGATCCTTGCCGACCCGTTTCTTCATTGATCGGAAGGTTTTCATCAACCAAGGAAATATCCGTATTAAGCTGGGTTTCCTCCAATGTGCCCTGGGCAAATAAAGGATTCGCTTCCTGTACGTAAACACCCGTACTGAGCCCCCCAACCTGGGATAAGTTAGACATGCTCAATTTGCTCTCCGTAGGAACCGTTTTACCACCTATGTTGCTTATGAGCATTTCCGGAAAAGACCTTACACTCATTTGATCCGCTTTATACCCTGTTGTATTCGCATTGGACATATTGTTTGTGAGCAATTCTGTGCGCCTTTGCTGTGTAAGCATCCCGGAAGCAGCCGTATAAAAACCTCTTAACATCTTCTTCACTCCTCAATTTACATAACTTATCCCGTTCAATTTCTCATATCTATCTTATCGGTCATGAACATCAGTATCTTAAGGAAAAGGGACAGCATTAGGCAGAAGAATTTGTCTATATCGTAGGCTAGGTCAGATTTAAAGGAATGGTGTTAAATTCTCGATTAAAAGAAGAGGGCCTATTGCTCATCTGTACTAGAACTGCACGCACTTTCACTATGCCTCACGTTTGTCTGAACCTTAGACCCCTATCTTATGATGCGGATTTCCATCCGCTTTTTAGTTGAATTTGTGCCGTGGCAATTTATCCATATTATCAAGCATGATACCGGTTCCGATTGCTACACAATCCATTGGCTGCTCGGCAACAAGTACTGGGACCTTAAGTTCTTCAGCAAGGAGTAAATCAATCCCGTGAAGCAATGCTCCTCCGCCTGTTAAAATGACGCCGCGGTCGATGATATCAGCAGAAAGTTCTGGCGGTGTCCGCTCAAGCACGCTTTTTGCAGCTTGTACAATGATGGAAACCTGCTCGCGAAGAGCCTCCTCAATTTCTTCCGAGTTGACCGAAATGGTTCTAGGCAATCCCGATACCATATCGCGCCCACGGATATCGATGACTTCATTACGAGATCCAGGGAAGACGGTTGCAACCTGGATTTTAATGTTTTCCGCTGTTCGCTCACCAATAAGGAGCTTGTACTTCCGCTTGATATAATTTAAAATTTCATTATCGAATTTGTCACCGGCCATTTTGATAGAAGAAGATGTAACGATATCCCCCATTGAAAGAACGGCAATATCCGTTGTACCCCCGCCAATGTCTACGACCATATTGCCGCTTGGTTGAAAAATATCCATACCGGCACCGATAGCAGCCACTTTTGGTTCTTCTTCAAGGAATACTTTTTTCCCGCCGCTTTTTTCAGCAGCTTCTTTAATCGCTTTTTGTTCGACACTTGTTATGTTGGTCGGGCAGCAGATTAAAATTCTAGGCTTTGAAAGGAAGCCTTTCACATTCAATGTATTGATAAAATGCTTAAGCATCGATTCTGTTACATCAAAATCCGCAATGACACCGTCTTTTAAAGGACGGATTGCGATGATGTTTCCTGGAGTACGGCCTACCATTTTACGAGCTTCTTCCCCGACGGCAAGAACACGGTTCGTATTCTTATCAATCGCAACTACCGAAGGCTCATTTAACACAATTCCTTTACCTTTGACATGTATAAGAACATTGGCTGTTCCAAGATCTATCCCAATATCTCTAGCAAACATTTCTTAAATCCTCCTTGAATATCCTCACATATAACCTACTTCTGTCCTAATTGTTTATTTTACCATATTGCATTGGCACAAGTAAGTATGAATTATAAATAAACACTAATAAATACTATTATTCCCTTTTTTGCCAATATGTAAAAAAAATCGATGCCTTATGTACTAAATTTTCCGCATTTCCCCATAAAAAAAATCCCGGCATGGAACCGCAATCAAGGTTAAGAAAAAAGCTGACATTCACTTTCATGTCCCCTTATTCTGCCCCGATTGCCCTATTCACTTCCAATTGCCGGAATGATTCAAGTATCATTTAACGATTTCTTCTTCTCTTTCAGAACGTTTATATTTTAACTTTGTCGCTTCTCCACCTCTAAGGTGGCGAATGGATTTATGATAATCCAATATATCCTTCACTTCGTTAGCCAAATCAGGATTAATTTCCGGCAGCCTCTCAGTTAAGTCTTTATGAACCGTGCTTTTAGAGACTCCGAACTCTTTTGCAATGACGCGGACTGTTTTTCTAGTTTCCACGATATACTTTCCTATCTTGATAGTTCTTTCTTTGATGTAATCGTGCACACCACTCGACCTCCCCAAATTGGATGTGAGAAGTGTGAAATGAGATTCGTATTTTTCGAATCGAATACCGCTGCCCTATAAACAATGAAAGATAGAATTATTCACCTATTAGATAATTTGTAATAAACGATTCCTCACCTCAAACACTCTCTTTGCATGGTTTATAACATCTTATTAGCTTGGTTAAGAATATATGCCTAATGGGACAGGCGGTTTGGATATATTTCTGATTTTCATCTGTTTATTTTCATTAAGCGTAAATTATTTCCCGAGAAATTTGTCAGAAATTCAAAGGTTTCAGCATATTGACCAATATTTCCTCGAAAAAAAAAGGAAGCCGTTCAAAGTGAACGGCTTCCTTTTACCAAATTTTCAGTTGTTGTCATTCGTAACGCTCTAGGTTTTTGTTTTGATTTTATTAAAAATCTTAATCTTAATTAGATTGATTTAACGAATCTTTTAAGGAATCGCTGTCTTCAGTTGTATCTTCACCAGGGACAGAGCCTTCCTCATCAGTGCCACTCTCTAAATCAGTGCTCTCGTCAGTTTCGTCAACTGCAGGTGTTTCCTCTTTATCAGCTTCAGATCCTTCGACTGCAGGTGTTTCTTCTTTATCAGCTTCAGACCCTTCGACTGCAGGTGTTTCTTCTTTATTAGCTGAATCTTCAAGTTCGCTGCCTTCAGCTTCAGTTGCCGATTGAATCGCAGAAGCTTGTTTATCAACAAAATCAAGTGGGTTTAAAGCAATGTTATCTTTTCTGATTTCGAAGTGTACATGTACGCCAGCCTCTTCATTGATTTGGCTTTTTCCAGCTGTAGCAATTGCTTGTCCTTGTTTCACTTTGTCACCGACTGCAACCTTAATGTCTTTAACAGATTGATAACGGGTAACAACTCCATCTTCATGCTCTACTTCAACTAAATTTCCAAGTAACGCATCGTCTTGAACTTTCGTTACATTTCCACTTAAGGAAGCTTTTACATCGAAAGTCTTTCCATCTTCCATTGCAATGTCTATACCTTTGTTTTGCTCATATCTATTGTTGTAGAATACCAATGCTTCTTCTTGTGCCTTTTCATCCGCATTCACATCATAAAACTGTTTCTTGATAACCGTTTTGTCCGCATCGGCTACAGGCATCTTGATTGTCTCAAGATTACTATTAACCTCTACAGAAGGCTCACCATAGTTTTTTCCTGTTTCAGCTGATTCCTCTTTACCATCTTTAGCTGAATCGTCAAAACTATTTTGTAATAAGAAGGCCGCGGCTAAGATTATGGCTGCACTTGCGATATAGATTGCTGATAATGCCCAACGTTGTTTTAGTATACGTCGGATTGTGGAAGTTGGTTTCTTTTCTTCCTCTCTCATATTAATCACCTCAGCAATCATTCTGAACATTTTGTTAAGATTATATACATTCAGGAAAAAAATTTTTTAGATTTATTTTGTGGAAATGAAACCGATTTTATTCGTAGAATGGTAAAATGTTTGGTATCTTACTGTTGAAGGATGTTTAAATCATGAAAAAAGCTTTTAAACTTGTGTTAACGTTATTGCCCTTTCTATATATGATTGCCATTTGGATAATGTCGAGCAACCCCGATGATATGATTCTTGATCTTCCCTCATCCTCAATTGACCGATTTATCAAAGAGGCACTTCATCTGGTCGAATTTGCCCTTTTGTATATATTATTAGTTTCCGCCCTTGCTGCAAACCAAAAACTGAAGCCTGGTTTAAGCCTGTTGGCGGCACTTGTGGCTTGCCTTTACGGAGTTATTGATGAATACCACCAATCTTTCGTCCCATACCGCTCCTCTACCTTAATAGACGTCATTAAAGATATCATAGGAGTAGCAGCAGTCTATTTTCATGTCCAATATCATTATTTCAAGCGTGAACGGGGCTTTTTGACCATTATAGAAAAATTAAGCGCAAAAAAATGAGAGATGGGGATTCCCATCTCTCATTTTTTTGCTGTCATCGTATTCAGCCACTTATTTGAAGACTGAACTTTGACTCCTTTATAATAATATTTCACGATGTCTTCATAGGTTTTACCTTCCCTGGCCATGCCATTAGCACCGTATTGGCTCATTCCAACTCCGTGTCCGGATCCTTTTGTCGTGATGACAATCTGGTTGCCTTGACGCTCCCAGTCAAAATCGGATGATGTCAGCCCGAGCTTCTCACGAATCTGTTTTCCTGTCATTTTCTTTCCTGCGATTTCCACTACACCTACGCGATTACCTGATGTTCTTTCAATGACAGTCCCTATTGATGTTCCCGAAGAAAGACTTACACCCAGTTTTTTTTCAAAATCGGCAGTATCCACTACAACTTTATTATAAAATTTTGGTGATTCTTCTTTATCCCACGGACTGGATACACTTTTTAAATAGGGATAATCAGCTTGCCAATAGTCCTCGGAATTCTCCGTGTAGCCATTACTGGTCGAAAAAAAAGTGGCAGTAATCGGTTTTCCTTCATAGGTTAAAATTTGACCCGCAGTTTCTTTTATAGCCTTGTTAATTTTTTGCATCTTCGATTTATAATCAGAGCCCCACTGTTTTTTCAGCTCATCATTATTCTTATAAACTTGGTGCATGACCGTATCGCTTACATCGGCACCATCCGGCAAGCCCAATCGACTTTCGCTTATAAGCTGATTGACAATGTAAGTTCTCGCTGTCAATGCTTGAGCCTTCAGCGCTTCTTCTTCAAAATCCGCTGGCATTTCAGCCGCAACCACACCAGTCAAGTACGATTCAATCGGCAGTTTTTCAATCTTTTTTGCAGATGTTCGGTAAACGGCAACTTCTACGGAACTCATTTCATTTGCTGCTACCTCTTTACCCTCATTCTTCACTTTCTTTTCTAATTGTTCGGTCAACTGCCCACTTGTCTTATCATTTGAAAATGGAAGCACAAGCACTGCCGGAATCATGATAATTACGAATGCTACTGCTATGAATAGTACGATCATCGGTTTGATTGCTTTCAAATTCCTGAGCCTCCCTACACTTGTTTTCTCTGCCGTATATAATCGTATCCAGCAGGTATCTTTACATAACAAATGTATGTCGAAGGACAAGCTTTTATGAATAGAAAAACGACATCTATTTAACTGTAGTCGATGAATCCGGATCAAGACAAAAAAAACCATTCACGGTTCAATGACTCGAACGTGAATGGTTCTATAAGCTATTTATGCGTTTAAATCTGCAATTTTTTTTGTTTCAGCAGGTACATCTTCGTTAATACGTTCCACATCTGCACCTAGGGATGCCAATTTACCATGGAAATTCACGTACCCTCTGTCAAGATGCTTCAGTTCTGTAACACGTGTAATGCCATCTGCAACCAATCCAGTCAGGATGAGCGCTGCTGCGGCACGTAAATCTGTTGCAGCTACTTCAGCACCTTGAATGTTAGTTGGTCCATTAACGATAACGGAACGACCTTCTATTTTAATATTGGCATTCATGCGACGGAATTCCTCAACATGCATAAAACGGTTTTCGAAAACGGTCTCCGTAATCATACTTGTTCCTTCAGCACGCAGTAATAATGCCATCATTTGCGATTGCATATCAGTCGGGAAACCAGGATGCGGCATTGTTTTGATATCAATGGCCTTCAAGGTTTTTGGACCGATAACGCGTAATCCATCTTCTTCTTCAAGAATTTCAACGCCCATTTCCTCCATTTTAGCTATAAGGGAAGTAAGGTGTTCAGGTACAGCTCCTTGAACAAGAACATTGCCGCCAGTAAGAGCGGCCGCAGTCATGAATGTACCAGCTTCGATACGGTCAGGTATAATCGTATGTTCAGTGCCATATAATTTATCGACACCTTCGATTCTCATCGTACCAGTACCGGCACCTCTGACTTTGGCACCCATTTTATTAAGGAGATTCGCAAGATCTACAATTTCAGGCTCTTTGGCCACATTTTCAAGAATAGTTATACCTTCAGCAAGTGTTGCTGCCATCATGATGTTTTCAGTGGCACCCACACTCGGGAAGTCAAGATACACTCTTGCACCCTTAAGTCTGCCTTCTACCTCGGCATCAATGAAACCATTGCCGACCTTCACTTTTGCTCCCATCGCTTCAAAACCCTTTAAATGCTGGTCGATAGGACGTGATCCGATGGCACAGCCACCAGGAAGAGCAACACGGGCCCGGCCATTCCTTGCTAGTAATGAGCCCATCACTAAAACGGAAGCTCTCATTTTACGTACATATTCAAATGGTGCTTCTTCTAATAACTCTCTTGATGCATCTACAGTTACTTGATTGTCATGAAAGGCAACATCTGCATTTAAGTTGCGCAATACTTCATTGATTGTATATACATCGGAGAGCGTAGGAACATCTTTAATGATACTTTTCCCATCACTTGCTAATAATGTTGCAGCGATAACTGGCAAAACGGCGTTTTTAGCACCTTCTACTTTAACTGTCCCGCTAAGCCTTTTTCCGCCGCGGACGATGATTTTTTCCAAAAGTATTCCCCTCCGCGTCCATTTTCTCTATATTAATATTCAAACGTTATGATTGGTGTGCCAACTACAAAGTTCGTTCGGTCACCCAATCCTTCTGTCCGTAGCCCAAACTGCAAATTTAATTTTTCTTTTGTCAATGGTTGTTTAAACAAAGCTGAATGTGCAGATATAGATGTAAAGTTTGTTTCATGCACACTCTCAATTTCCCTTGCTTGGAACATATCTAACAGGTCTTCAGTTTTAGAGTTTAAAACCGAATCCATATTATCATTGATAGACCCTTTAATACAAGAAAAAATTGAAGGAGTTCCTATAAATAGGTCATTCACCCTGTTTTGGAACGTAGCAGTAAAAAATGCCGCATTGGCTTCCTTCCACTCTTTCCCCTCCACTTCGTAAATAACATAGGTAACTTTATCAAATTTCTCTTCCGTTGTCATTATTTTGATAGACTCGGTCAGACCTGAATCGACATTGTAAGTTAACGCCTCAGCCTTCCAGCCGGAAGCATCATCTTTCCGGTGCCATTGAAATTGAGGGTATTTTCGTTTTAAAGCTGTAACTTCGCTTTCAAACTCTTGTTTAGTTGTAATCTCTTTATTTATTTCTCTAGTGAGTACAGACCAATCCCCTATGTCCAAATCTTCATCTTTTTGTAACAGTCCCACCATTTTAACTATATCTGGTTTACTTTCTGCCACAATCGTACTATTCCCAATTAAAATCACCGTCAAACCGAGAAATACTATGTATGTTAACATTTTTTTGTTTAAATTAAACATGTTAAATCCCTCCCCTTTTACACATTCTTTCCATAAGGAGAGAGATCATACTTCAAGTTTTCCGACAATTGGTGACAACTTCCCCTTAAACTGGCAGGAAGCAAAAGCGAATACAAGAGAGTAGAATCATATTTTGCTATAAGAAAACTCTCACAGCTTATCAGTCATTACTAAACATATACGGAAGTTGGTTTGCAAATCCCAGGTAGTCGAGGAAGAAATTACTTACAACTGAACCGATGGCAACAGTTAATAAAATATATAAAACCCTGGCCTTGATGACCGAATTGGATCTTAACATTTTATCAAAATGTAATGCCTGTAAAGCCCACCAGGTAACTGCGATGAAAAACAAGTGTGCAATAATCCCTGTTAAAGCCTGCTGTCCCATTGCTGAAAACATGTACATACCTCCTAAAAGACACCCAAATTCTATTCTAACACAAAACTCCTGCATATTTGGAATTTAAAAGGAAGAATTGCAAAATATCTTTTTAAAACTGTAAATAGAGGCTTGATCCAATGGAACAAGCCTCTGATACAGGCATTATATCATTTACTCGAAATAAAGTCTGTAAATTCGCCAAATTGATCATGAATAAAATCAAAGGCAATATTTGGCGCCACCCCGAAAAGAATGGTGCCTATCACGCAAATGATCAACACGGCGTAAAGACCCGGACGAATTTTAATGACCTTCTCCGAATGAATGGGTCGGAAAAAGACCTGCACCAATAATCCGAAATAATACACATAGGAAACAATGGTTCCTGCAATCATGATTCCCGCAAGGACAAAATGTCCAGGCTCCGTTATGAATGTTCCTAGAAAAATATTGAGTTTGCCAATGAAACCTGTCGTCCCGGGAATTCCAGCAAGCGCCAGGATAAATACGGTGAATGCCATGGCAAGATACGGTGATTTCCTCCCCAGCCCTGCAAGAATGCTAATATCTTCTGACCCACTTTGACTGGAGAGCAGCTGAATGACTGCAAATACACCTATATTCATCAATACATAAGCCATTAGATAAAACCAGACAGTATCCAGCAGGAAATATCCCCCGCCCAATGTTGCCACTGCTACAAGCAGGTAACCCGCATGGGCGATGCTTGAATAGGCGAACAATCGTTTTAAATTTTGCTGCCTTAACGCAACCACATTTCCAATGATGATCGTCAGCCCCGCCAATGAAGCTATATAGATATTATTCTTTTCCAAAAAGTCGAGCGCTCCGAACGTATCACCCGAAGCTGTTAGGAATAACGAGAGAAAAATGCGCAGGATGATGATGAAACCCGCCATTTTCGAAATTACACTCAAGAAGGCTGTGACCGGTGTCGGTGCCCCCTCATAGACATCCGGCGCCCACATATGAAATGGGGCGGCAGCTATCTTGAAGGATACACCGACAAATACCATGAAGAAAGCGAGTCCCATAATGTATTGCAGCTGGCCGTCCGTCATTGCGGCCATCGTCCGGCTCATTTCGCCTAGATTGACGGAACCGGTCACTCCATATAAATAGCTCATTCCGAATAAAGTGATCGCTGTGGAAATGCCTCCGTTTATCACATACTTCATGGACGCTTCGTTGGACTTTCGATCATGCTTGCGTATTCCGACCAATATATAAGATGAAAGTGAAAGAAGTTCCAGTCCAACGAACAGCGTTATCAAATCACCGCTTGAGGACATGACCATCGCTCCAAGCAAAGCGGTCAGGAACAGATAATAAAATTCCCCCCGGTGCTCCCGCAGCCCCTCTCGCGGTTCATATCCTTCAGCCAGAAGGATGATTAGGGCCGCTCCGAATAAAAGCAGCAGCTTAAAAGCTTTTGCAAATGAATCTAAACGAAACGTATCGGATAAGATACTGACCGTCTCAAAGGATAGCAGGCTAATTAGTGACAAACATGCCAAAATGATTCCGGTTAACGCGAGCCATGCCAGTTTTCTCCGATCAAAGTGCTTCGGCCAGAATAGATCCAATATCGAAAGAAACATGGCCGTTCCAAGGATGATGAATTCCGGCATCATCGCTCCCCAATCATAAGAAAGCATCGTGTTCCAATCCATCCTTCATCGCCCCCCTAGAGCTAGCATCATGGCTTCAATCGTTCCTTGAAGAGGCCCGCCTAACAAATTTGGGTATACCCCGACAGTTATTATCAAACCGAGAAGAACCAATGCCGGCAAAAACTCCCAGCCCCTAAGGTCCCGTTTCTCTGTTTCTATCAAGCTATCATTTTTTCCAAAAGTCATCAGCATGACCGCCCTCAGTACATAAACAGCGGTTAATACCAGCCCGATCACACCTATTGCCGCAAGCAACGGCTGACTTTTGAATAAGCCAAGAAATACCATGAATTCACTGATGAAGCCGGACATGCCGGGCAAACCGAGTGAAGCCAGCCCGCTAGCTAACATAAATCCTGAAAAAATCGGCATCGACTTGGCCAATCCCCCAAGCTTAGGAAGCATCGTGGTTCCCGTCCGCTCATACAGCACTCCCACCAGGAAAAACAACAAAGCGGCAATTAGCCCGTGTGAGATGACTTGAAAAATAGCTCCCTGAATGCCCGCTTCATTCAAGGCTCCCAGCCCCATCATGACTATACCCATATGTGAGATTGACGAGTAAGCTAAAACGAGCTTGAAATCCGTTTGTACCAACGCTAGAAATGCACCATATAAAAAACTGAGGACCCCAAACAGGACAATGGTAAAGGCCAAGCTTTTATATTGTTCAGGAAATATCCCCATTCCAAACCGGATGATTCCATATGCCCCTATTTTCAATAGGACACCCGCATGTATCATGACTATGGATGGAGGTGCTTCTGCATGGACCCGCACCATCCAGCTGTGAAGGGGAAAGACGGGCAGCTTTATCGCAAATGCAACGAGAAAGGCGAGACATAAACCATATTTCATCGAACCGGATATGGGTGCAAAAAGCGAAACACCGCCCATTGTCATCATCTGTGTCAATGCCGCAATGTTAGTCGTACCTGTCCTGGCAAACAAAATCAAAATGGCCACCAATAAAACGGCCGAACCAATGCCATTATAAATCAGAAAACTATAAGAAGCTTTCTCCCTCTCCAGAAAGCCCCATCTACCAATTAAAAAGAAAGCAGGAATCAATGTCATTTCAAAAAAGATGAAAAAAAGGATCAAATTTTCTGCCGTGAAGACACCGAGCATTCCGATCTCCAGGATCAAAAATAACAAATAATACCCTTTCCAATCTTTTTTTATATAAATGGACGCGATTGCGGCCAGTGATGAAATGATTGTTGTCAGTAATATGAAGATGAGGCTTAATCCATCCAGCCCCAACTCAAAGTCAACCGTGAAGAGCTTGGGATCATACATCTCCAAGTTCCCAAACCTGATCCAATTCAACTTAATGTCAAATAAGGATAGGGCCACACCCGAATAATATTGGCTGCATAGAAAGAACGAGAGGAAAAGGGGAGGCAGTGTTCCGAAAAAGCCAAATTGTTTAATCGTCCTTTCCTCTTTTTTCGGCATAAGGGCAACCATCACTATGCCCAGCAGCGGTGAAAACACTAAAAGCGAGAGCAAATAGACATTCATCTTAGATACCCCCCAGTCACTGCAAAAATCACCAACAGTACCGCAAGTCCCAGAAAGGCTATCATGCCATATTGCTGTACCTGTCCCGTTTGCAGTTTAGACCCTATTTTCCCCAATCCTTCTATTGAACTTGTTACAGTGGAAACCAGGCCACCGATAATGAACCTTTCAATATAAGATAGGAATATACTAAAGCCTTTGATTGCATAACCTGCAGTAAGGTGGTAAATCTCATCTATATAATACTTATTTTCCAAAACCCTATATACCCCGGAGTTTTCTTTGACAAGCCATTCCCGAGGTAACTTCTTTTTAGCGTATATCATATAAGCAAGGTATATCCCGGCCAGCGATACAAGCACGGCCATCAACATGATCCAAACGGGCCCCTCACTATGGCTGGCGCCTAGAAGAGTTTCATTTCCCTCCACAAGCCACTCCCCAAGGAAAGTTCCAAACCACGGTGTTTGGAAATACCCACCGATTACAGCAAGCAACGCCAATGCGAGCATCGGAATTAACATGATGGAAGGTGATTCCTTGACCTGTTTTACTTGACTGCGCGAGTCGCCTGCAAATATCATGAAAAACAGCCGGAACATATAAAACGCAGTTAAAAAGGAGGTAACCACCGCTAGACCAAACAATATATAACTACCATTCTCCCAGGCAGCCATCAGAATTTCATCTTTACTGAAAAAACCCGAGAGCAACGGAAACCCCGATATCGCCAAAGTGCCAGTCAAGAACAGCGGCCCAGTCCAATTCAACTTACCCCATAGACCGCCCATCTTTTCCATATCCTGTGTATGTATAGCGTGAATAACACTGCCTGCCGCCAAAAACAGCAATGCTTTAAAAAAGGCATGGGTCATTAAATGAAACACCCCGGCCACATATCCCGAAGTACCCAAAGCAAGCATCATAAAACCGAGCTGAGAGATTGTCGAATAGGCCAATACACGCTTAACATCCTTTTGCACTATGGCAATGCTTGCGGCAAATATGGCTGTAATTCCACCTGTTATTGCTACGACCTGCATCGCAGCAGAACTAGCCATGAATAACGGAAACATGGCCGCCACCAGGTAAACCCCTGCAGCAACCATGGTTGCTGCGTGTATCAATGCGGAAACCGGAGTCGGGCCTTCCATTGCATCCGGAAGCCATGTGTGAAGCGGAAATTGTCCAGACTTCCCAACCGCACCGATAAAAATCAAAATAGCGATTAAAGTCAGTTTTCCACTTGATATCATGCCCGATTGAAAGGCTTGAAAGATCTCTCCATATTCAAAGCTGCCTGTTTCCCAGAATAGAAGAATGATGCCGATTAAGAGCCCTACATCCCCAATCCTGGTCATGATGAATGCCTTCTTCGCTGCAGCCTTAGCTTCCAGTTTATAAAAGTAAAACCCGATGAGCAGGAAAGAACCCACCCCGACCAATTCCCAGAAGATATAAAGCTGTAATAAATTAGGTGCCATGACTAGACCAAGCATGGCAAAGGTGAAGAAGCCCAGATAAGCATAAAAAATGGAGAATCGCACTTCACCCTTCATATACCCCTTCGAATATATCTGGACAAGCAGGCTGACAAGGGAAACGATCACAAGCATCAAGGCATTAAGCTGATTGATTTCGAATCCGGCTGTAAGTTGTGTCCCTCCGAAGGAAAGCCAATCTATCGATATATTATAAGTAGGTTCTTTAAATCGTTCTATCAGGACAAGCAACGATAAAACAAACGAAGCCAATGTACATATTATTCCTATAAAAGCTCCTCGTTCCCGCAACCGCCCGCCTGATAGAAGCAGAACCAGAAACGTGACGAGTGGAAAGATCGGTATGAGCCATGCGTGCTCCATCATCGTATCAAATCCCCTTCTTCATTTATATAAACCTTCAATTCTTCATTATTTCCATTTCATCGACATTGACCGTCTTCCGATTGCGATAAAGGGACATTAGTATAGCCAGCCCTACAGCTGCCTCGGCCGCAGCAATCGTAATCGTGAATAAGGAAAAAACTTGACCCGTAATGGATGGCGTTACCCCGAATTTACTGAAGGCGACTAAATTGATATTCGCGGCGTTCAGCATCAGCTCGATTGAAATCAAAACAATGACCGCATTTCTTTTCGTCAAGGCACCATACAGCCCTATACAAAATAAAACGAGTGCCAATACAAGGTAAGCCGACAAGGGAACTCCCGTCATGATCGATCTCCCTCCTCATCATCTTTTTTAGCCAATACGATGGCACCGACTAAAGCAACAAGCAGGAGTACCGACATCACTTCAAATGGAATCACATATTTTGAAAAAAGTTCGATTCCTATTTGCTTTGTATTTTCCTCATGCAAGGCCGTTGGCTGTACAGGTATATCCAGATTATAAATCCCCAGATAAACCGCCACGGCGAATCCAGCAATCGCTGCGAGCAAGGAAAATTTCCCCCAGCCCCCTTTAGCAGGTGCATCATTTTCCTGGTGCTTTGTCAGCATAATCCCGAATAGCATCACGATCGTGATTGCCCCTGAATAAATAAGGATTTGGACAATGGCGACAAACTCAGCCGAAAGCAACATATAAATGCCTGCAATGCCCAAGAAAGTAAAAACAAGTGCAATTACCATGTGCACCACTTTTGTTAAGGTAATCAGCAGCACCCCGCCTAATATCGCGACGAGTGCCAAACCAATAAAGGCAATTAATTCACCCGACAAACTCATACTTTATTCACCTTCCGGATATTTTCATCATTTTCATCCAGCCACTCCAGATTTTTAAATAGATGATCACGGCTATACTCTGCCAGCTCAAATTGATTCGTCATCACGATCGCTTCTGTAGGGCAGACCTCCGTACATAAATCACATAAAATGCAAATCTCGAAATTGATGTCATACGTATCGATGATTTTCCCTTTTTTCGATGGGTCCGGATGTTTCTTACCAGTTAATTGAATACAATCCGTTGGACAAATCGTCACGCATTGATTGCATACAATACACTTTTCAGGATAGAATTTTTGGATTCCGCGGAATCGGTCAGGGAGCGGAAGCGGCTCATTCGGGTAGTCATAGGTCACTTTTTTCCTCGTCAAGTTCTTTAATGTATAGGTTAAACCTTTTGCTAAACCAAGCATATAAATCCCTCGCTTTCCGACCAGCTTATGTTTCTAAAAAAGGTTAATCAATTCTTTTATTAGTGCCGTCAAAAATATATTTGCTAATGCAACCGGAAGCAGCACTTTCCATCCGAATTCCATCAATTGATCGGCCCTTATACGAGGAAAGGTTACACGAATCCAGACCAATACATAGAATACGGCACTGAACTTCAAACCGAACCAGATGGCAGCCGGAATAAAATCCAAAAACGGAATAGAATTCCATCCTCCTAAAAATAATACAGTGGTTAGCGTTGCCATTGCAAACATATACACATATTCGGATAACATAAAGAAGGCCCATCGAAATCCAGAGTATTCAACATGATAGCCTGCAACAAGTTCGGATTCCGCTTCCGGAAGGTCAAAAGGAACCCTGTTCAACTCGGCAACCGCTGCAATAAAAAACACGATAAACGCAATCGGCTGAAGAAAAATGAACCAAACCTTTTCCTGGGCTGCAACTATATCATTCAAGTTTAAACTGCCTGTTAGGAGGACGATTCCCACTAGCGACATCACCAATGGGATCTCATAAGATATCATTTGCGCGGCTGCCCTCATTCCGCCAATCAAGGAATATTTATTATTGGAAGCCCAACCCGCAGTGACGATGCCGATGGTCGATATGCCGGAAATCGCAATATAATAAAGCAGTCCTACACCTATATCCGCAAATTGGAAGGCATCGGTGAACGGCAAGGTGGCAAGGACCATGAAAGCAGGAGCAAAAGCAATTACCGGAGCTAAAATATATAACGGCTTATCAGCTTTTTTGGGTATCGTATCTTCCTTGATCAGAAGTTTCAAAACGTCAGCAACGGTCTGCAAGAGACCCCATTTCCCCCCAATTTGGTTTGGGCCGACACGCATTTGCATGAATCCCATGATTTTTCGTTCTGAAAGGATTCCATAGGTTACAAACCCTAATACGACGAACAGGAGCAGGACTGCCAAACCAAAAAAAATGCCAAAATTCAGCAGGCTTGGAGCGGAGTGGAGAAGATCCTTGATCATTTATCCATCAACCTCCCCTAAAACGATATCGATTGCACCTAATATCGTTATCAAGTTCGCCATATTTTCCCCTTCCAATAATTTCGGAAGAATTTGCAGATTATAAAATGAAGGTCTGCGAAATTTCAAACGGTATGGCTCCTTTTTCCCTTCACTCGCGATATAACAGCCTATTTCCCCTCTTGGCGATTCAATTCGGACAAATGCTTCACCCTTAGGAACCTTTATTATTTTAGGGACCTTAGCAAGGATCGGCCCTTCTGGAAATTGCTCAACCGCCTGCTCGATGATTTTCAGTGATTCTTCGATTTCTTCCATTCTACAGTGATAGCGTGAAAAGGCATCACCCTCTTCCCTTGTAGGAACATCAAATGTGAACCTGTCGTAAATGGAATATGGCTCATTTTTTCGCAAATCCCATTCCACACCTGTACACCTTAAGTTGGCACCGCTAAGCGAATACTGCAGAGCTTCTTCCTTCGTATAGATGCCTACCCCTTTAACCCGATTAACAAAGATTTCATTCCCTGTCACAAGCTCATGGTAACCGGCAAGCTGCTCCCTCATATAAGGGACAAACTCGGCAACCTTCGCAATCCAGTCTTCAGGAGCATCCCATTTCACGCCTCCGACACGCATATAATTGAATGTAAGGCGCGCCCCTGACAATTCAGTCAATAAATTAACGATCATTTCACGTTCTCGAAATGCGTATAGGAAAGGGCTCGTCGCACCTATATCCAGCAAGTATGTACCCCACCAGACAAGGTGGCTTGCCACTCTGCCCAATTCCATTGCGATAACCCGCAAATATTCTGCCCTTTCGGGGATCTCCACCCCCATCATTGTCTCAACAGCATGGCAAAGCACATAATTATTTGTCATTGCCGCTAGATAATCGAGCCGGTCGGTATATGGGATTATTTGTGTATATTGCAGATTTTCCGCTAGTTTTTCCGTACCGCGATGCAAATACCCAATGACAGGTGTTGCCTCTTTTATAATTTCACCGTCAATCTTGATGACAAGCCGAAAAACACCATGTGTACTCGGATGCTGCGGCCCGACATTGAGAAGCATTTCTTCCGTCCTTAACATTGGGCTTACACCTCCACATCATAAGGCTGATAATCTTTTCTAAGGGGATACCCTTTCCATTCTTCACCAAGTAAAATCCGCTTTAAATCAGGGTGTTCATAAAAGTTAATACCTAATAAATCATACGCCTCACATTCTGGCCAATTTGCTCCTGACCATAATGGGACCAATGATGGAATAACGGGAGAATCCCTATCAAGTTTCACTTTCAAGGCAACTGATTGGTTCATTTTGAATGAATGTAAATGTACATAGATTTCCATATGGGTTTCAAAGTCCGTACCATGAAGTTCCGATAAATACGAAAAGTTAAGCTGTTCATCGTACCGCAGAAATTTTGCTATTGAGAAATATGTATCCGGATTAGCCACTAAAGTGGGTACATCTTTTGATAATCTATTAATATAGTGCTCTAATAATGCCCCTTGTCCTACATGGCTCTCAATAGCAGAAACGATTTGATCCAGTTTCGACTGATTTGGGGATAGTTCGCTAGGGGTGTTAACTTCCTCGCTTTCCTTTACAGCAGTCCTGCTCTTCGCAGCAGCAGCCGCTTTCGCTTTGGCCGCGGCCGCTGCTTTTTGCTTTGCTATATCCATTTCGCCTTCCAGCTTTTCCGCACTTTCAGCTTTCGCCTGTTTTCGGGCCAATGCAGCTGCCTTCGCCTTGGCCGCTGCCGCCGCTTTTTGTTTCGCTTTATCCATTTCGCCTTCCGGCTTTTCCGCACTTTCAGCTTTCGCCTGTTTTCGGGCTAATGCCGCTGCCTTCGCCTTGGCTGCTGCCGCCGCTTTTTGCTTTGCTATATCCATTTCGCCTTCCGGCTTTTCCGCACTTTCAGCTTTCGCCTGTTTTCGGGCAAGTGCTTCAGCCTTCGCCTTGGCCGCGGCCTCCGCTTTTTGCTTCGCTATATCCGTTTCGCCTTCCGGCTTTTCCGCCGCTTCTTCTTTTTCCTGTTTTCTGGCTAATGCGGCTGCCTTCGCCTTGGCTGCTGCCTCCGCTTTTTGTTTCGCTATATCCATTTCGCCTTCCGGCTTTTCCACCGCTTCTTCTTTTTCCTGTTTTCTGGCCAATGCGGCTGCCTTCGCCTTGGCTGCTGCCTCCGCTTTTTGTTTCGCTATATCCATTTCGCCTTCCGGCTTTTCCACCGCTTCTTCTTTCGCCTGTTTTCGGGCCAGTGCGGCTGCCTTCGCCTTGGCCGCTGCCTCCGCTTTTTGTTTTGCTAAGTCCTCCTTTTCACTCATCTATATCACCCGCTTTCCGGTTTTCGCCTCGTAACGGATTTTTTCTTTTAATTTATTGATCCCATAAATAAGTGCAGCTGGGTTTGGGGGACAACCCGGTATATATACATCGACAGGTACAATTTGATCTACCCCCTTGACCACTGAGTAAGAGTGAACATAAGGCCCGCCAGCAGTTGCACAGGATCCCATCGCAATAACCCATTTCGGTTCTGGCATTTGTTCGTATAATCTACTTATTATTGGAGCCATTTTTTTCGTTACCGTTCCTGAAACAATCATGACATCAGATTGTCTGGGTGATGTCCGAAAAAATGAACCAAATCGGTCCAAATCATAATGAGAGGAACCGACACCCATCATTTCAATTGCACAACATGCCAAACCGAAAGTCATTGGCCAGAGTGAGTTACTTCTAGCCCAGCCTTTTATTTGCTCAAGTGTGGATAAAAAAATACTATGGCGCATTTCTTCCATTTCTTTAGGGGTAAGTTCATCCAACTTCAATTCCACTTTAACACCTTCTTTTTCCAAGCGTAGATTAGCCCAAGCATTAGGATCAGGACAAAAAACAGCATTTCAATCAAAGCAAACAGTCCGAGTTCATCATAGGCAACCGCCCATGGATAAAGAAAAACCGTTTCTACATCAAATATGACGAACATCAATCCGAATAGATAATACCTGACATTGAATTGAACCCTTGAATCCTGAAAAGGTTCGATTCCACTTTCATAAGTCGTATATTTCATATCTGTCGGTTTATACGGCCTTAGCAGTCTACCAAGAAATAAAGCGATCACAGGTAATAAAATGCCAAGACAAAGGAAAACAAATACAATTAAATAATTATTTTGGTAAATATGCAGCTGTCCCATGTTCATCTCCCTTTATGGATAATTCATGTTAAATGGGTACAATTCAAATTTGCTTGTCTTCTTTTTGGATACCGTTTTAAATATTATGCAGGGTAACATTCTTTTAGAAGCAACGTGAAAGGAGGGGGTATGAAGCAATAAATGTAAGCGTATACATTATAACATTAGGATAAAATCATGTCGACGAGTTAAGGTTTAAAATGGAAAATACTTTACTCTATAATTCGACCTTTTTTTCCTAATTCCGATATTAAATATCAATAATCCTCAAAAACTTTCTGGATAAAAAAACACCTGATCTTACCACGAATGGTTTGATCAGGTGCTTTCATAAATTAAAGTTATCGCATTTCTGCAATTTGGATTCGGTTGATGGCACGTTTAAGCGCTAAATCAGCTCTTTTGGCATCATTTGATCCATCATTGTTCTGCAATCTTTGTTCAGCACGGGCTTTTGCTGCTTGAGCACGTGCAAGATCGATAGTTTCAGCTCTTTCAGCAGATTGAGCCAAAATGGTTACCACATCAGGGCGAACTTCCAAGAAGCCACCATTTACAGCTACATAGTCTGTGTTGCTTCCATTTTTAAGACGGACAGCACCAATGGTAAGCGGGGCTACAGTTGGAACGTGTCCAGCCATGATTCCCAGCTCACCGCTTTTAGCTTTAGTGCTTACCATTTCAACTTCTGCATCATATACTGGGCCATCGGGAGTAACAACATTGACTTTAATGGTCTTCATTTCATTCCCTCCTAGGTCCCTTTAATTAAGCCATTTCTTTTGCTTTAGCAACAACTTCTTCGATGCGGCCAACTAGACGGAAAGCATCTTCAGGAAGTTCGTCATATTTTCCAGCTAGGATATCTTTGAATCCTTGGACTGTTTCTTTAACTGGTACATAAGATCCTTTTTGACCAGTAAATTGTTCAGCCACGTGGAAGTTTTGTGACAAGAAGTTTTGAATTCTACGAGCACGTTGCACGATTACTTTTTCGTCTTCGCTTAACTCGTCCATACCCAAGATCGCAATAATATCTTGAAGTTCTTTATATTTCTGTAAAGTTGATTGAACTTGACGAGCTACTTTATAGTGCTCAGCTCCAACGATTTCTGGGCTAAGAGCACGAGAAGAAGAAGCCAATGGATCAACTGCTGGGTAGATACCCATTTCAGAAAGTTTACGCTCAAGGTTAGTTGTTGCATCTAAGTGAGCGAAAGTTGTAGCTGGAGCCGGATCCGTATAGTCATCGGCAGGTACATAGATCGCTTGAATAGATGTAACAGAACCTTTATTAGTTGATGTGATACGTTCTTGTAATTGACCCATTTCTGTAGCAAGGGTTGGTTGGTAACCTACCGCTGAAGGCATACGGCCTAGAAGGGCAGAAACCTCTGAACCTGCTTGAGTGAAACGGAAGATGTTATCGATGAAGAAAAGAACGTCTTGTCCTTGTTCGTCACGGAAATATTCAGCCATTGTCAAACCACTTAGTGCTACACGCATACGTGCACCTGGTGGCTCGTTCATTTGTCCGAATACCATCGCTGTTTTCTTAATAACACCAGAATCAGTCATCTCGTAGAAAAGGTCATTTCCTTCACGAGTACGCTCACCTACACCAGCGAATACAGAGATACCGCCGTGCTCTTGTGCGATGTTATTAATAAGTTCTTGGATAAGTACAGTTTTACCTACACCAGCACCACCGAAGAGACCGATTTTACCACCTTTGATGTAAGGTGCAAGTAAATCTACTACTTTAATACCAGTTTCAAGAATTTCAACTGTTGTTGATAAGTCCTCAAAAGTTGGTGCTTGTCTGTGAATTGGATCACGACGCACCTCTGCTGTAAGTGGTTCAAATAGGTCAATGTTTTCCCCTAATACGTTGAAAACGCGGCCTAGAGTTACTTCACCTACAGGAACGGAAATTGGAGCTCCTGTATCAACAGTCTCTGCACCACGAGTTAAACCATCAGTGGAAGACATTGCTACAGTACGAACTGTATTATCACCTAGTTGAAGGGCTACTTCAAGAGTTAGTCCTGTACCAGACGCTGTATTTTCGATTCTTAACGCGTTATAGATCTTAGGAAGTTGTCCGTCTTCGAATTTCACGTCAACAACCGGACCCATAACTTGAGTAACGCGTCCTATATTCATCGTTTTCCCTCCTAACGTTGCTTATAACGACTATCGAGATTATGGAACGGCCAAGCTTCGTTCGGGCCGACCGTCCCCGTTAATGATTTTATTCTAAAGCTGCTGCACCGCCAACAATTTCCGTGATTTCTTGAGTAATTGCGGCCTGACGTGCACGGTTATATTGCAATGAAAGCGAGTCGATCAATTCTTTCGCATTATCGGTTGCATTTTTCATTGCAGTCATACGTGCAGAGTGCTCACTTGCTTTACCATCTAACAAAGCACCATAAATTAAACTTTCTGCGTACTGAGGTAGTAATACCTCAAGAATTTCTTCTGCATTCGGTTCAAATTCATAAGAAGTCAATGCTGCATTGGAAGTATCAAAGTCAGCTAAAGGAAGGACTTGCGTTTCCGTTACATCCTGCTGGATTGGGCTGACATAATGGTTATAGTACATATAAAGCTCATCACACAGTTCATTTAGATACAAATTCACTGTTGATTTAGCAAGGGAGCTAATGTCAGCGAAAGACGGCTGATCGGGAACCCCAGTTACTTCAAGCTCTACGTGCATATTACGGCTGACAAAGAAATCACGGCCAACCCTTCCGATTGCGATAATGACGAACTCATCATTGGATTTATGGCGTTCAAGAATAGTTTTATGAACGTGGCGAAGGATGCTACTGTTGTATGCACCTGCCAATCCGCGGTCCGATGTGATTACCAGGTAACCGGTTTTCTTCACTGGACGTGAGACAAGCATTGGATGAGATGCACCCGTACTTCCGTTCGCAATACTTGATACTACTTCTTGAATTTTTTCCATATATGGAACATATGCTTTAGCATTAGCTTCAGCACGGTTCATTTTAGAAGCAGATACCATCTGCATCGCTTTTGTAATTTGACTCGTCTTTTTCGTTGAAGTAATCCGAGACTTAATATCGCGTAAAGAGGCCATTCATTCTCACCACCCTTTATAAATTAGTTAGACCTTATTATTCAGAAATAACGAAGTTCTTTTTGAACTCGTTAATTGCAGCAACGATAGCAGCGTCTTCAGGAAGACCTTTAGTTGTGCGAATGTGATCTAATAATTCTGGATGAGAACGATCTAGGAACACATAGTATTCTTCTTCAAAACGAAGGATATCCGATACTGGAATATCATCTAGATGACCTTTAGTCAATGCATAGAAAATCATGACTTGTTTTTCAACTTTAATTGGTTTATTTAGATCTTGCTTAAGAACTTCAACTGTACGAGCACCACGGTTAAGTTTTGCTTGAGTAGCAGCATCAAGATCAGAACCGAATTGGGAGAATGCTTCCAATTCACGATAAGAAGCTAAGTCTAGACGTAATGTACCAGCAACTTTTTTCATCGCTTTAATTTGTGCAGATCCACCAACACGGGATACGGAAAGACCAGCGTTAATCGCAGGACGTACACCTGAGAAGAACAAATCAGATTGTAAGAAGATTTGTCCATCTGTGATGGAAATAACGTTTGTTGGAATGTAAGCAGAGATATCGCCTGCTTGTGTTTCAACAAATGGAAGCGCAGTAATTGAACCGGCACCTAAAGTGTCATTCAATTTAGCTGCACGCTCAAGTAAGCGGGAGTGCAAGTAGAATACATCCCCAGGGAATGCTTCACGACCTGGAGGACGGCGAAGAAGCAAGGAAAGTTCACGGTATGCTGATGCTTGTTTAGAAAGATCATCATATACCACTAAAACGTGCTTGCCAGCGAACATGAACTCTTCACCCATAGTCACACCAGCATATGGAGCTAGGTATAAAAGTGGTGCTGGTTGAGAAGCTGATGCAGATACAACAATTGTGTAATCTAGTGCACCATTTTTACGTAGTGTCTCAACTGTTCCACGAACTGTTGATTCTTTTTGACCAATAGCAACATAAATACAGATCATGTCTTGGTCAGCTTGGTTAAGGATTGTATCGATCGCAACTGATGTTTTACCAGTTTGACGGTCACCAATGATTAACTCACGTTGTCCGCGTCCGATTGGTACTAGAGCATCGATTGCTTTAATCCCTGTTTGTAATGGCTCATGAACAGATTTACGGTCCATAACACCTGTAGCAGGGCTTTCGATTGGACGAGTTTTTGTTGTAGCGATTGGGCCAAGACCATCTAATGGTTGTCCTAGCGGATTCACGACACGTCCGATTAATTCTTCTCCAACTGGCACTTCCATGATACGGCCAGTACGGCGTACTTCACTGCCTTCTTGAATGTCTCTGAATGGTCCAAGAATAACAACACCTACGTTATTTTGCTCAAGGTTTTGTGCCAATCCCATTGAACCATTAGAAAATTCTAAGAGCTCCCCAGCCATTGCATTATCTAAACCATGAACGCGAGCGATACCATCACCAACAGTGATTACTGTACCTACATCGCTTACTTTAATTTCCGACTGATAGTTTTCAATCTGCTTTTTAATCAGCGCACTGATTTCTTCAGCTTTGATGCTCATGAATTTCACCCCTATCTGTGAATATTAACCTAATAGTTGTTTGCTAAGGCGATCAAGCTTCCCGCTTATCGTTCCGTCATAAATACGGTTACCGATTTGAAGTTTGATGCCGCCAAGAATACTGCTATCCGTAACATTAGTGATACGCAAATTACGTTTGCCGATTTTTGCAGCAAAAGCTGAAGACACAGCTTCCGCTTCAGCTTCAGTTAAAGGATTAACTGTATAAACAGTTGCGTCCGCAACTGAATTTTCTTCATTCGCAAGTTCAATGAACTCTTGTGCCATAGCAGTCACTTCACCTGTACGATGACGCTCCACCATTAACATTACAGTATTTTGAACGGAAGACGAAAGACTTGCAAATGCATTTGCAAGCAATGTATTTTTTGCATCGCTAGTCATTTTAGGATGAGCCAAGAAGTTTAATAGCTCTTTATCATTTGTGAAAACGTCATTCACTATGCGAAGCTCTTCTTCAAGTTGGTTAATGAGATTTTGCTCTTTCGCAATTTGGAAAAGAGCTACAGCATAACGTCCTGCTACAGTTATATCGCTCATTTACCTTCTCCTGCCTCTTGAATATATTCATTGATTAGTTTTTCTTGATCAGCTGATGAAAGTTCTTTCTCAATCACCTTAGAGGCGATCATAACAGATAATGAAGCTACTTGCTCGCGTAAGGCGGCAACTGCTTTTTCTCTCTCTTGAACGATTTCACGTTTTGCTGATTCTTTAACACGTTCAGCCTCTGCACGCGCTTGATTAATAATATCTTCGCGCTGTGCTTCGCCTTGTTGCTTAGCATTCTCTATAAGTTGTCCCGCTTCAGTGCGAGATTGTTTTACGATTTCACGCTGTTCTTCTAAATATTTCAGTGCTTCTTTTCTACTAACTTCAGCTGCTTCAATTTCATTCGCAACATGCTCTTCACGTTCTTTCATGATGCCCATTAAAGGACCCCATGCAAACTTCTTAAGCAACGCTAACAAAATAATAAAGATTACAAGCTGGTATATGATATCCCCACCATTAAAGTGGGCTGCTTGACCAAGAACATAATTGCTTGTTAACACGCTCGGTTCACTCCCTTCATGAGATTCACTATTGAAGTTCTGTATTTTCGATTGACAGTATCACTGTCATAAATGTTCACTTTAACACAGAGCAATGGCGAAGGGTCTCCTTGGATCATCTTCGCCATTATTGAACTTTTTCAAGTTATCTTATTTACCCATTACAATAAACGCGATAACTACAGCGATGATTGGAAGTGCCTCAACTAACGCAATACCAACGAACATTGTAGTTTGAAGCATACCACGAGCTTCTGGCTGACGAGCCATTCCTTCAATTGTACGCCCTACGATAAGACCATTACCAATACCCGCACCTAGTGCACCTAATCCAACTGCGATAGCAGCAGCTATAAGACCTAAAGAACCTGTCATGATAAATTTCCTCCTTGAAATGTTGTTTTATTTTTTCATCAATATAATGTTCAAAATGAACAATATTTATAATTAATGGTCGTCACTTACTTTATGGGAAAGATAAACCATCGTTAACATAGTAAAGATAAAAGCTTGAATGGAGCCGACAAAGATACTAAATCCTTCCCAAGCTAACATTGGTAATGCAGCAGTGGCTGCACCCACAACACCACTTGTTCCTAGTCCAGCAAGTAAAGTTAATAGTAACTCACCCGCATAAATATTCCCGTAAAGCCGCAATCCTAGAGTTAACGTATTAGCGAACTCCTCAATAATCTTTAACGGAAACAAGAAACCCATTGGTTGGACATAAGTTTTGGCATAATTTTTCATGCCTCTCATCTTGATACCATAATAATGAGTTAAACCCATTACCATAACTGCCAAGGTTAAAGTTATTGCTGGATCTGATGTAGGTGATTTCCACCAAAGTTCATGCCCTATTACAATCGAGAACGGCAATCCTAACATGTTTGAAACAAATACGTACAATATTAATGTCATTCCCAACATAAGGAACTGACCACCCGTACGCCAATCCATATTGCTGTTGATGATATTTTTCACAAAATCCATAACCCATTCGATAAAGTTTTGGATTCCTGTTGGCTTCATCGCAAGTTTTCGAGTTGCTGCTACAGCAATAATGAAGACAATGAGACTTGCGATAGTCATCATAAGAACATTAGCCAAGTTGAAATGTATTCCAGTATCCATAAATTCCCACATAGGAGCTTCATGATTCAACAGTATTCACCTCTCTTCTTTACTACCTACGTATGTTTTGCATAAAATAATCTATCATAATGACAAAGTAAACTGTCATTAATCCCACTACCACGCAGACCACTTGAAACTCGTCAGGATATCTCAATGCAATAATTGCAGCTAAACCCGCTACAGACATTCTAGTTAAACTACCAAGGGAGCGCGTTTTCTTACCTTCGGCAACCTCTTGAGCGAACTTTTTGTTCTTTTTGACCATTGACCAGAATATAAATAGGCTGAAGGCTGTTCCAAGCAATAATCCTTGGAAGACTGAATCATGTGAAGTGAAGCCCACCCCGAGTACATAAATACCCATTAAATACAACATGTATTTTAGCTGCCTATTGAACATTTTTTCCAATTCTAGCATTTTGTCATGTAATCTCCCTAGAAATATTGTAGTATCTGTGTTTAGCTAGGGAATTTGCCCGTAACAAGTCCAAATAGAAGGTCAAAAACTAGCTTCTATTTGACACGTTATTAACGTATGAAACCCCTCTCATTTTACATCCTTAGTTAGCATACAATAGGCAAGAATCAATGTCAATGAGTGGTTAGTGAAATTTGTCACAGGTTTGTAATTATTAACGAATTGTTCACAAATTATCTTTTTTATACTATTGACATCCTTTTTATTTTACTTATTATCCTCTATTCACTCAATAAGTAACGTCTTTTCTATCCGATCTTCCCTTCCACCCTTTCTCGCAAAGATTATCGCTTTATACACTCCCTTAGGCGGCAAGTTCTTTTTCAATACATCTTTTTTGATCAAACCGGAAGGTGCCGATTTGGACCAATCCAAATATCCAGCGAATTTCAAGCTATCTTCCTCATAAAGGGCAATACCGAATTCCTCAGCCCCACGCGGAAGGTACATTTCGTATCGATATGTGCCTTTCTGGTCCCCTTGGCCAAAATCAAATCCCATTATCCTTGGGTAATCAGGCTCTTCCTTTACATATAAATAAGGAAGGGATATTCTTTTGGTTCCTTCCATTATAATGAGGTATCCATCAAAGACTCCTTTTTTAAGCTCGGCTGGGTTGACCTGCAGCCCCACTTTTATCCGTTTTTTTTCCTTCGGATTCAAAGTAAGGGATTTCGGCAATTCCCAAGTAAGTCCCGTCTCTTTCAATGGAACCATGAAAGAGTACTTCCTCATTTCCGTTCCGGTATTTTCTATGACTATCGTTTCATGATGCTCTTCAATTCCTTCTTTTTTCGTATACATCCCAAAAGACAATGAGCTTGGACTCAAGAGCGTGTCCGCTTTTAATGCTTCGTCGACCCGGATGCGTCCAGCCCCCTGTTCATATGTGTGATACAATTGATTCTTAGATTTCCTCAATGGTTTGGAAGTGCTCATCAATGCAGATTTCACTTGCTCCGGGTTCCATTCGGGGTGTTTTTGCAGGATTAAGGCGCATGCTCCTGCAACATGTGGTGCGGACATACTTGTTCCATCCAGGGACATATATCCTTTAGGGATGGTACTTTCAATTTCCACTCCCGGTGCCAATACGTCAGGCTTTATTCCCCATGATACGGTTACCGGTCCCCTGGAGCTAAAATCTGCGAGCTTATCCTGCTCGTTCTTATAAACAAATTGAACGGTTTTGCTCTGCCCTTGCTCCATGATTTGCTTTAGCTGTAATCCATCTCTTCTATTAATAGAAGCAGCTGGGATGTTCATTTCTTTTTCCAAGCTTCCAGTAAAGGTCCCGCTTGTATTATTATAAACAATTACCCCCTTTGCACCTGCCTTCTCTGCATTGGATACTTTCTGCTGGAAGGTAAGTGTGCCACGTTCCAGCAACACAATCTTATCCCGAACATGTTTCAGGTCCTTTTCATTACCCAGACCCCCAAATATGACATCCTCGGAAAACGTCAGGTTCCATTTTTTAGAACCTTGAAACACGGTTAAATGCGATTGATGCTTTTTCGATCCAAGTCCGTAAATCATATACGGAACCCTTAAGGGAGGAGTCGATGCCCCAACGGAAATCGCTTTTTCCGCTGTTCCGGGTGAGCCTACGGTCCATACAGCAGGACCGGAATTCCCGTTGGATGTCACGGCAACGATGCCGCTTTCCACAGCTTTATTCAACGCAAGGGAGATAGGTAAATCAGGGCCATTGATGTTATTGCCAAGAGAGAGGTTCAATACATCCACCCTATCCTTCATGGCTGACTCAATAGCCATCAAGACTTGGTCTGTATCTCCTGCACCACCTGGTCCCAAAGCTCGATATGCATATATCTCCGCTTCTGGTGCGACGCCTTTCATTTTTCCATTGGCTGCAATGATGCCTGCCACATGAGTCCCATGTAATGTATCCAGGTCGCCTTGATTTTTGGTTTCCATCGGATCTTCATCACCATCTACCAGATCCTTCCCTCCTTTATAAGCACGTTGCAAATCTGGATGTGTATAATCGATTCCAGTATCTATGATTCCTACTTTTACCCCTTTCCCGGTGATCCGGTGATTCTCCTTATCAAAGAAACCCCTGACCCTTCCTCCTCCTATGTATGGGACACTTTTATCCAACACCGCTTGATAAACGGTTACTTCCGTTACAGCCTGAATTTCATCCTCCTTTTTAAGTTGTTCTATCTCATTCATTTTCCCCTGAACGGAAAATCCTTTCAGGGCAACTGAATAAACATTCCGTAATTGAAGAGATGGATATTTCTCAAGCAGTTTTTCGATTTTTTTTCGTTGAAACACCTTATCCATCGTGACAACAACCGTTACTTCCTTAGATTCAGATAGTTTTGGTAATGGCGGCAGAATGACGGATGCCAATCCCTTTTCATTTTGATAAATAAATATAAAAAGGAAAACAAACACTATGAACGTTTTCTTTCCCAACATAATCATCCCCTTAGCTGTTATCTTTTCTCAACAACCTTGGAGTATGCAAATAAAAAAAGGAAAAGCGCATGGCTTTTCCTTTTTTATGAGTCAAATCTAGTTGGTGGCATGTCTGCTTGCTTAAAATAGTAACGGATGGCTTCAGCGATGCGGACCGAAGCATTTCCATCACCATATGGATTTGAAGCTTTGGACATTTTTTCGTGCACCTCATGATCGGTGAGCAATTCATGTGCCAAATTATATATGTTTTGTTCATCAGTACCCGCCAATCTTAAGGTTCCAGCAGCAATCCCCTCAGGACGTTCGGTCGTATCCCTTAAAACTAGGACAGGTACACCAAGTGACGGTGCCTCTTCCTGGATTCCTCCAGAATCTGTCAAAATCAGATAGGCTCTTGAAGCGAAGTTATGGAAATCCAATACATCCAGCGGTTCAATCAAATGAACCCGCGGATCGCCCCCGAGAATTTCGTTTGCCAATTCCTGAACAAGCGGATTTAAATGGACAGGATATACCACTTGAACGTCATCATGCTCAGCAATGATTTTCTTCACGGCCCTGAAGATATTCCTCATGGGTTCGCCAAGGTTTTCCCTGCGATGGGCTGTAAGCAAAATGAGCCTGTCTTCTCCAAGTCCATTTAAAACCGGATGGGAATACGTGGAACGTACAGTAGTTTTTAAAGCATCGGTTGCCGTATTTCCCGTTACGAAGATATTATCCTTCTTGTTTTCGTTCAGCAGATTCTCCTCCGCTTTCGAAGTCGGCGCAAAATGCAAATCTGCCATAGTACCTGTAAGCTGCCGATTCATCTCTTCCGGATAGGGGGAATACTTATTCCATGTGCGCAGCCCTGCTTCTACATGCCCAATGACAATTTGATTATAAAAAGCTGCCAGACTTGCGACAAACGTTGTGGTTGTATCACCGTGTACAAGAACAATATCAGGTTTGGCTTCCTTCATTACTGAATCAAGACCATTTAATGCTCTTGTTGTAATGTCAGCAAGCGTTTGCCTTTCCTTCATTATGTCCAAGTCATAGTCCGGCTGTATCGAAAATAGTTCGAGAACTTGATCTAACATTTGGCGATGCTGAGCCGTAACAGCAACGATCGGCTTGAAATATTCTGGGTGTTTTTGAAATTCGAGTACTAAGGGAGCCATTTTGACAGCTTCTGGTCTCGTCCCGAAAATGGTCATGACTTTTATCGGTTTATTCATTCGTGACACCTCAGTTTCTCTCCTTATTTTGTGCCGAATAAACGATCTCCCGCGTCTCCAAGACCTGGAACGATATACCCGTGTTCATTCAGTTTTTCGTCAAGACCCGCAATATAAATATCAACATCAGGATGGGCTTCTTTTAATGCTTCTACACCCTCTGGAGCTGCAATCAAACACATGAATTTAATATTGACTGCACCGCGCTTTTTAATGGAATGGATCGCTTCGATGGCTGATCCGCCAGTGGCTAACATCGGGTCAACGACAATGCATTCCCTTTCAGCCAAATCGCTTGGCATTTTCGCATAATACTCCACCGGTTTCAATGTTTCAGGATCACGGTAAAGTCCAACATGTCCGACCTTTGCAGCAGGAATCAGCTTAATGATCCCGTCCACCATCCCTATGCCTGCACGTAAAATAGGGACGATACCCACTTTTTTACCAGAAAGCATTTTCACTTTCGCTGTGCTTACAGGCGTTTGGATTTCCACCTCTTCCAGCGGCATATCCCTCGTGATTTCAAATGCCATCAATGATGCAACTTCATCCACTAGTTCACGGAATTCTTTTGTTCCTGTATTTATATCACGTATATAGGCTAATTTGTGTTGAATTAACGGGTGATCGAAAACATAAACTTTTCCCATTTAGCATCTCTCCAATTCCATTGCTTAGTTTTGCGCTTTTTTATGATTTCCCTAATCGAATAGAAAAATTTTCGTGTCTTTTAAAATTCACTTCAACCTATTTTACAGAAAAAAGGTTGAATCTTCAATAAAGGTTTAGATGTCAGACCTATTTTCACTATTCGGATTCTTCTAACACCGGCCTTCCATAAGATACAAAAAAACCGCTCCCTTTAAAAGGGAGCAGCTACGAAATTACAATGAAGGATATAATTCAAATTTGTTCGCTAATGATTCGACACGCTGTTTTGCTTCTTCAAGTTTAGCTGCGTCTTCATTATTTTTCAAAACAAGTCCGATGATTGCAGCTATTTCATCCATGTCTTCCAATCCGAAGCCACGTGATGTCACCGCCGCAGTCCCAATACGTATACCGCTGGTTACGAATGGTTTTTCCGGGTCATAAGGAATCGCATTTTTGTTCACGGTAATACCGATTTCATCCAAAACATGTTCTGCGATTTTTCCCGTTAATCCAGTAGAGCGCACATCAAGAAGAATCAAGTGATTGTCCGTTCCATCAGAAACAAGGGTGAACCCTTCTTTCTTCAAACCTTCGCCCAAGCGTTTAGCATTATCGATGATTTGTTGTGCATATACTTTAAAATCATCTTGAAGCGCTTCGCCGAATGCAACAGCCTTAGCGGATATAACATGCATCAACGGACCGCCTTGAATTCCAGGGAAGATGGATTTATCGATCTTCTTACCGAATTCTTCTTTACAGATGATCATCCCTCCGCGTGGTCCGCGAAGTGTTTTATGAGTGGTTGTCGTTACAAAGTCAGCATAAGGAATCGGGCTTTGATGTAATCCAGCCGCAACTAAACCTGCAATATGCGCCATATCGACCATTAAATAAGCCCCGACTTCATCTGCAATTTCACGGAATCGCTTGAAGTCAATTTCCCGTGGATATGCACTTGCACCCGCTACGATCAATTTCGGTTTGTGCTGACGCGCTTTTTCCAATACATCATTGTAATCGATACGGTGATCTTTTTCGTCTACACCATATTCAACAAAATTGTAGTTAACACCACTGAAGTTAACTGGACTTCCATGTGTTAAGTGACCTCCATGCGAAAGGTTCATCCCAAGCACCGTGTCTCCAGTTTGAAGAACAGTAAAGTAAACGGCCATATTGGCTTGAGCTCCAGAGTGAGGCTGTACGTTCACATACTCTCCTCCGAAAATTTCTTTCGCACGCTCACGTGCTAGATCTTCAACGATGTCTACATACTCACATCCGCCATAGTAACGTTTTCCAGGGTATCCTTCTGCATACTTATTAGTCAAGACCGAACCTTGTGCTTCCATGACAGCTTCACTCACGAAGTTTTCAGAAGCAATAAGCTCAATCTTACTTCTTTGACGCCCTAATTCCAGTTGAATTGCGTTAAACACTTGCTCATCTTGCTTTGCTAAACGATTCATTCCGTAATTCCTCCTCAAATTGTGCGTGATTCGCTTTTTAGTATTTATGTGCAACATGCCTTCAAAAAAGCATGAAAAAGCCTTACCAATAGTTATTAGAAAATTCTACTCCATTTTAACATGTCTAATTTAGAAGTGATAGTCTAATTTTATCGAACGTTAAATGTTTTTTTATTTAAAAACGTTCGTATTTAACATCGAAATAATGCTAAATAGCTCTTTCACCCTATATTTCATAAGCAAAATCACCATTCTATTAGCACTATAAAGTAATGTTTTTTTTGTGAAGAGCTTTACGATTTCGCTCGCATTCAATTAAAAAACAGCATTCCCCATCCGAGAAATGCTGTCCCACTTACCCATTAAGTACAACTTTTGTTATCAGAAATGTCCTGATAAACGGCCCGCTCCCCGCCAATCAGTTTCGGACGCGTTTTTGCCATGGTCACATGTGCATGTCCTATTTCTTTAATGGCAGAGCGAATTGGAACCGCCACATGCTTCAGATGCATGCCAATGAAGGTGTCCCCAATGTCTATCCCCGCATCTGCTTTAATATGTTCGACGACGACAGCATCTTTCCATTGTTGGTAGGCGTACGTCGCCATCGATCCCCCAGCTGTTCTTACAGGTACAACCGAAACTTCTTCATAATCATATCGAACCGCGGTTTCCCTTTGCAAAACCAAGGCCCTGTTTAGATGTTCACAACATTGATATGCAACCTGAACACCCGTTTTCCCTTGAAAATCCCTAACTACGGAAAAAATCATCCCTGCAACATCGAGCGTCCCTTCAGTACCGATCCTTTTCCCGATCACTTCACTTGTACTGCAGCCGATCACCAGTAGCTGTTTCTCTTTTAAAGCTGTCTGTTCTTGAAACTCATGTAAAAGTTCCCGAAACTGGTTTTCCCATATCTCAAGCTCATTTGAAAATGTAGCATCACTTGTCATGAAAACGCATCCTTTCAATAAGAAAACTTGCTATCGGTAGAAAAGGGTTCTCTCCAAAAAACCATAAGAATTAGCTATGTTTACCTTCATACTCCGCAATCTTACCGATCCTGTTTTGATGACGTCCGCCTTCAAATTCCGAAGTAAGCCAAGTTTGTGCAATTTCCCTGGCCAAACCCGGGCCAATGACACGTTCCCCCATCGCTAACATATTGGTATCATTATGTTGGCGGGTCAATTTCGCACTATAGACATCATGAACCAATGCACATCGTATTCCTTTGACTTTATTAGCAGCAATGCTCATTCCAATTCCAGTTCCACAGATTAAAATGCCTCGATCGAACTCACCCCGCGCCACTTTTTCAGCAACCGGCAAAGCATAATCAGGATAATCCACCGACGTACTGCATTCACAGCCAAAGTCCTCAAATGGAATCTGTAACTCATTTAATAAATTCTTTATTTCTTCACGGATATGTATACCACCGTGATCCGAAGCAATCGCAACTTTCATCATAATCCTCCTCTAGCTTTTTCATTTGATTTTATTGTGTCACAAAATTATGAAAAGATAAAGGATGTCCATCCTTTTTCCCCGCAAAGAAGCAGGAAACCGACTCGGGTTTCCTGCAGTAAAATGTCAAGTGTGAAAGCGGGTAATGGTCCTGTTAACCCTTTTCCGCTTGCACTTTAAGTTCCATTGCCGATTTTTCGACATTTTCCATGACTAGCGCTTGTTCACTTGTCGTAGCCGCCACTTCTTCCGCTCCAGCAGATGCTTATTCTGCAATAGCAGCCTTGGGACTGCCTTGATCCTGCACTTTGCATTGACGGGCAACAAGCTTAGTAATATCTTTTACTGCAGCGACCACATTATGTACCCCGTTTATTCTTTAAGCCTTTTCACTAATTCTTCTATTAATTCCTGCAACTCCCTGAACGTTTCACGGTAAATGCCTTCAGAACCGCCAAACGGATCTATTATGTCTCTATCATATTTATCCTCAATAATGAATTCTTTTAAAGTAAAAGTCTTATCGATCATTTTGGGGTATGCCCGGGTAATGACCGATTTATGCCCTTCCGTCATGGTAAAAATATGAGTCGCCCATTCCATTTCCTTCTCGGATAAGGGCGTTGAATGATGATTATGCACAATGTCATTTTCAACCAATACATTTTTAGCATGCAGCGAAGCATCCTGGCCTGATGAAGCATACACGCCTGCAGACTTCACTTCAACACCCGCAATATTCTTATTTTTCAATATCGCTTCTGCCATCGGGCTTCTGCATGTGTTACCTGTACATACAAATAATACTCGGATCATTTTTAACGCCTCCCTTTTTATTCATTATAAGCTATCGCCTGTTTAATATAGTCAAAAAAATCACCGTCATTATGTCCGAAGAAAAATAAAAACCGCCCCAGTAATCGGAACAGTTGAGGAAGGAATGATATGAATTCAAGCGGATCAAAAAGAGAACAATAATTTCAATCCAAACGCACACAGGATGCTTCCGCCAAGAATCTCACTATACACGCCAAGCAAGCCCTGCATTTTTCTACCCAGTAAAAGCCCAGCCCACGTTAATAGAGTGGCAGCAAACCCAAAACAAAGAACGGTTAAAATCGTTTTTGCACCGTAAATTCCCAGTGTCAATCCTACCGAGAAGCTATCCAGGCTTACCCCTAAAGCAAAAATGAATAGACCTTTCCCGACAGGAGCCAGCATCTTATTTTCCCTGACACCAGCTCCATCCTTTTTACCAGGGATAAACATCTGTATACCAAGAATGATCAACAACAGACCGCCAGCGTATGTAGCAAAGGTCCCGAATTTTTCTGAAATGAAACGACCTGCCCCCATTCCAAGCAAGGGCATCCAAATATGAAAAATGCCTACTGTCAGTCCTATAAAAAGTATTTGCCTCAACCTTAGCTTAAACATTCCCATTCCAAGGCCGACTGAAAAGGCATCCATTCCCAATGCGAATGCCATTAGCAATAAGGTGATGATTTCTCCAGCAAATGTATTCATTCAAATCCCCCTCGGACGTGCCTACTACATGTTATGCATGTCCGAAAAGAAATAGAAGGATAAATCAGTCCTTATTACACATGTTCCTTGATGATTTGATGGCCTGCAGCCTTCTCAAGCCGGTTCATGACCGCAGCTCCTATTCCATGGTCAGGAAACATTTCACTAAAAATGACATCGACCTCCAGATCGTCAAACTGTCTTAAAGCATCATATAAGCCTGTCGCAACAGTATGTAAATCCGCTAACGAACCTGGGACAACCACATAATCCGCCTTATAATCCTGTTGATGTTCATAAGCCGTTATGATGCCCACCTTTAACCCGTCAGTTCTTTTTTCATCCACAAGCTTCTGAAGGAAAGCTTGATTACCCTTGACTAAATATAGAGGGGCCTTCGGAGCATAGTGGGTATACTTCATGCCTGGGGCTTTTGGCGCCGTTTCCTGATTCTTCAATGCGACATCTTGCCTGACTTCCCCTATTACCGCTTCCAGCTGTTCCAGGGTCACCCCGCCAGGCCTTAAAATAACAGGCACTTCCACAGTGCAGTCAAGTACTGTGGATTCTACGCCCACACCCGTAGTCCCGCCATCGACTATGCCTGCAATCCGGCCCATCAAGTCATCTTCAACATGTTTTGCTGACGTGGGGCTTGGTTTCCCGGAAGTATTTGCACTTGGAGCCGCAATGGGCAAATCACTTGCACGAATAAGGCCTAGGGCAACCTGATGATCTGGCATCCTGACAGCCACCGTGTCCAATCCAGCTGTCACAAGGTTTGATAGCTGGCCCGGTTTTCGTTTCATGATCAAAGTCAAAGGACCCGGCCAAAATTCTGCCATTAGCTTCCTGGCCTGTTCCGGAATCTCTTCTACAATACCTGACAACTGGTCATCGGAGGCTATGTGAACGATCAAAGGATTATCACTCGGACGCCCCTTCGCCTCAAACACTTTTTTGACTGCCTCATCATTTTTGGCATTCGCCCCCAGTCCATAAACGGTCTCTGTAGGAAAAGCAACCACTTGATTTGCCTTTAACAATTCAGCTGATTGTATAATCTGGGGATAACTTTGTAAATTATCCACATTTTTATCCACTGACCAAATTTTCGTTTTCATCTTGAACACCATCGCCTTTTAACGTTTCTTATTTTATATAATTGCTTTTATATGAACGATTCTCTCAAATTATTGTAATAAATTCACTTAAATATACTTTGAAAGTATAAAAGAACTATACACATAATTCAAGTGTTATCCACAAATTGGGGATAACCACATCGAATCCGTGGATAAGTTTGTGGATATTAATGATTAATGACAGACTTTTTTGATTTTTTGTTAATAACCCTGTGGATATGTTTACAAAATTATCTGATTTTAAAAAAAGAGGGCATCTGCCCCCTTTTTAAAATAGATCATTGAAGATTTCTGCAAACAGAGACTTCACTTCCACCTCAGGCTCCTTTTCCCCTTCATATAATTGTTGACCTTGTTTATTGGATGCCGCAAGTTCCACCTGTTTTTCTTCAACATTCCCATCAATGGCTTCCTCCGTCACTTGTTCCTTATCTTTTGCTTCTGTCACTTCTTCCTTTACTTCCGGCTCTGTAACCTCTTCTTTTACCGTTTCTTCCGGTACTTCTTTTACGCTCTCCTCCACTACCTTCTCTTCAACTACTTCCTCGGGCCCTTTTTCCTTATTAACCAGCACTTCTTCTTCAACTTCTTCCTCTGCACCCTCTTCATTTGTTGCAGCATACGCCTTCCCTTCCGAACTCAAGGATCCTTCACCCTCTTCCTCGACAATCGGACTTTGACTTACAGCCGTCCCATTTGAAAAATCCAGGAAACATAATGGGGGAAATAGAACACACCACCAATTTGCGCCTTCCCCCTTCCCAAGCGTGATAATCACCGCTTCATAATCCCCTGCCGGATATAAATACTGCCCATAGAGTTTTGTCGGAAATTCCGCTTGTCCAAAATCGACTTTAACTGACTGCTCCATACCCTGTTCCTTTATAACTGCCTCAGCCGTCGCTTGGATATCCGGTAGATGCGAGGTGATCACATCCCTCGCTTCATCCAAAGAAGTAAGTTCTTGGACCCATTTTGTGATATCTTCATTTACCTCATCCCTAATCAGCCGTTTAACCGCTTGATCCTTTTCTGCATCACTATTAGCAAGTATCCGCAGACGAATCGCCTCATCCGGAATCACCTTCGTAGCTTCTGCACCGACCATCTCCGCTTTAGGCATATATATACTTACGATCGTTCCTATAGTTAAGATTAATAGATAAATAATGGCTAAATGTTTAGTTTTCATCGCCTTCGCCCCCTCACATGAATTAGTCTCACCATTTTCCAGCTATCTTAAACTAGTAAAAATAAAAAAAGTTGATTGCTGGAAATATAGATTCCAAAGGATAATGAGGGTGGTTTCCATAAAAAAATATCCGTCTCAAAAGGAGAGACGGATCAATTTAATACAGCGAAGACCATTCGATCTTTCTCATTAATATCATTTACAATGGATACTTCTGCGGCAGGAAAGGTTCGCTTCAATAAATCGGCAACCGCCTTACCCTGTCCAGTGCCCACTTCAAAACCGATCAGCCCTGGCACCTCCATGATCAGAGGTAACTGCTCCATAAAGCGGCGGTAAAAATCCAGCCCATCGATACCGGCAAATAATGCACGATGCGGTTCATGCCCTGTCACGACTACTGACATGGATTCATGATCATCATCTGGTATATATGGGGGATTCGATAAAAGGACGTCCACCTTCTGGTTTATGTTTATGAAAGGCAAAAGCAAATCACCTTGCATGAACTCCACTTCGGCACCAAGTGATTCGGCATTTTTCCGCGCCACCTCAAGCGATGGTTCCGCTATGTCCGTGGCCGTCACCAACAAGTTTGATTTTTCAAGTTTCATCGTTATGGCGATTGCGCCGCTGCCGGTCCCAATATCAGCTAAACGAAGCTTCTGTCCCTCCATAAAAATGGCCGGGATTTTACGTAAAGCATAATAAATCAATTCTTCTGTTTCAGGTCTCGGTATGAGCACTTCTTCATTCACAAAGAAGGTCCGTCCATAAAATTCTTCACTGCCGATTATATATTGGATGGGCGTTCCCTCAGCATGCAGCTCAATAGCGGCCTTAAATTGCCCAAAATCCGCTTCGCTAAGCTCATCATGAAGGTTGGCCAGCATTTGGGAGCGGGTTTGTTTTAAAAAGTGCTGTAACAGGATTTCCCCAGCATTGGCATCACGATCATTTTCCTTTAAAAAAGAAGAAGCCCATTTAAGGGCTTCAAACACTTTCACGGCAGAATTACTCATCTGCATTTTCCAGCCTTGAAGATTGGTCTTCCATGATTAATGCATCAACGACTTCATCCAGTTTACCTTCCATGATTTGATCCAATTTTTGAATCGTTAAACCAATACGGTGGTCGGTAACGCGGTTTTGCGGGAAGTTATAAGTGCGAATCCTTTCGGATCTATCGCCCGTTCCAACGGCAAGCTTCCTATTTTGATCATATTCCGCCTGTACTTCGCGATGGATTTTATCGTACACCCTGGCACGCAAAACCTTCATTGCTTTTTCTTTGTTCTTGATTTGTGATTTTTCATCTTGACAGGATACAACCGTATTAGTCGGAATATGAGTCAAGCGCACCGCTGACATTGTCGTATTGACACTTTGCCCTCCAGGACCGCTTGATGCAAAGGTATCGACACGAACATCCTTATCATGGATTTCAACTTCCACTTCCTCAGCTTCAGGTAACACGGCAACCGTGGCTGTTGATGTATGAATCCGTCCGCCTGATTCAGTTTCAGGTACCCGCTGAACGCGATGCGCTCCATTTTCGAACTTCAATTTTGAATAAGCACCATTGCCATTAATCATGAATATGATTTCCTTGTAGCCGCCAAGCCCTGTAGGACTTGCTTCAATGACTTCAGTCCGCCAACCCTGCACCTCGGCAAAACGGCTATACATTCGGTATAGACTACCTGCAAATAAGGCCGCCTCATCTCCGCCTGCCGCTCCGCGGATCTCCATGATCACGTTTTTATCATCGTTAGGATCCTTCGGAATAAGCAATATTTTCAGTTTATCCTCAAGGCCTTTTATGGTCTCATCAAGTTCATTGATCTCTTCTTTTACCATTTCACGCATATCCGCATCAAGTTTCTCCTCCAGCATCGCCTTCGCTTCCTGGAGTTGCTCACGAACCGCTTTATATTCTTTATAAGTCGATGCGGTCTCTTGAATGCTGGATTGCTCCTTAGAATATTCCCTTAGCTTCTTAGAGTCATTAATGATCTCCGGGTCACTTAATAGTTCATTCAATCTTTCATATCTATCTTCTACTGCTTGTAAACGATCAAACAAATTATTCACCTCATAAATTTTCCAAAAACATCTGAAACGATTTGGAAGTAATCCATCTTTTCTAACTATAAATAAGTAGCTCAGTGCCCCAGCTCAGTTCACTTCTAGGTTAATTATAGTATAGGTGAATAATCAACGTCAAAGAGGATTCAAAAATGTCGTTATTTCTTTAATTTTACATCTAAATTATATTGAGGCACAACCCTGTTTATCATACTTTGTATTCGCTGCATTTCCTCTTTTCTCTTTTTTTCCGTCTTGATTTGGCCTTTATCATGGACCGTAACATGTATGGTATTTCCATTAAACCAAACGGAGCCCGCCTCATAATTAGTTTCAGAATCAATGACTCCGCGGATTTCATCAATTTGCTGCCCCATGGATGGAGAATTATTGGATGTATGATGCGGTGTGTTGAGGAGCTGATCTGATGGCCGTTCCGTTTCATTGTCCCAATCTTTATTGGATACTTGATCTAAACCCTTGCCAACAAGATCCCTGCCATCACGGGATTGATCCCCATATTCCGAATCATTATTTATTGCATTGTCATTTTGGCCGCATGCCGTTAGTGCAGCAAGCAGAAAGGCCGTCATAATAAGCAGTTTCGATTTCATATTTTTTCCCTCCATTTTGACTGGTTAAGAAGAACATTTCCCCGTTAGCCTGCCCAAAATGGGGCAATATTTATCTTCTATTTCCCTTCCATGTATTGGTCATGAACCACAGCAGTTTTACCACCACTTATAATTATTCCCAACCATTTCTTCATAAAAAAAGCACCCTACGATCTCATTGGATCATAGGGCACCATCATTCAAATATGTTCTTTGATCCCAACAGCCTGCTTACCCGGAACTTCGTGATGATGGCGGCAGCGGGGCTCGTATGATTCCGATGCACCCACAAGGATGATCGGCTCATCATAGGAGGCCGGCTCCCCATCTATCAATCGCTGTGTCCTGCTGGCAGGTGATCCGCACACTTCACACACAGCCTGCAGCTTAGTCACCGATTCTGCAAGCGATAATAGAACAGGCATAGGACCGAATGGTTCACCTCTGAAATCTTGATCGAGTCCAGCCATGATCACTCGATAACCGCTGTCCGCAAGATGCTGGGCAACCCCGATAATTTCATGATCAAAAAATTGCACTTCATCAATTGCAATGATATCCAGGGGCTTGTCCAAATACTTAAAAATATCCGTTGAATGGGCAATCGGTTTTGCCATCACAGAAGAGCCATTATGTGATACGACAGCCTCTTCCGCATAGCGATTATCAATAGCTGGTTTAAATACAGCTATTTGCTCTTTAGCAAATTGAGCACGGCTGACTCGTTTAATCAATTCCTCAGATTTACCTGAAAACATGCTTCCGCAAATTAGCTCGATCCAGCCTGTTTGTTTCATTACATACATGGAAACAGCTACTCCCTTCCACCTGTCGATCCCTTGGCCATAATTGAAGTCGACCCGGCTTTATAAAAATTCTTACTTGTTTATGGAAAAGAAAAAACAGGCAAGAAAAATACTTGCCTGTTTTTTAAAAAGTCCGGCTTATTTAATACCGTATTTTTTGTTGAAACGATCAACACGTCCGCCAGCTTCAGCGAATTTTTGACGACCAGTATAGAATGGATGGCACTCTGAACAAGTCTCAACTTTGATCTCTTCTTTAACTGAACCAGTTTCAAAAGTGTTTCCGCAAGAGCAAATTACTTTTGAAAGCTTATAATTTGGATGAATTCCAGTTTTCATTCTTTTCAGCTCCTTATGCCCTGAATCATTCGAAACAGAGTTATATACTTCAAGTTGAGGGAAAAGCACCCTCACATTTATTGTAAAAACACATGAACTCATTATAACAACTTAAGACTAGTTGTGCAACTGTTTGTTTCTTACAGGGTTTAAGAACGTTTTACGCTCGCTGGCCCCTTTTTCATTTCTGACATCTCTTCATCCAGCTTACTGAAAAATTCTTCATTACCTTTTGTCTGTTTTAGACGGCGAAGGAATTTCTCCGAGAAATCAGGTGAATCTGACATCGTTTTCCTAATGGCCCATAGTTTATCCAGGCGATCTTTAGGAATTAACAATTCTTCTTTACGAGTGCCTGAGCGACGAATATCGATAGCCGGGAAGATGCGTCTTTCGGCAAGGGCACGATCTAAATGCAGCTCCATATTGCCCGTACCTTTAAATTCTTCATAAATGACATCGTCCATTCTTGAACCCGTATCTACCAATGCTGTAGCAAGGATCGTCAGGCTGCCGCCTTCCTCGATATTCCTCGCCGCACCGAAAAAGCGTTTTGGACGGTGGAATGCAGCAGGGTCAATACCCCCTGATAGTGTACGCCCGCTCGGCGGAATGACAAGGTTGTAAGCACGGGCAAGTCGAGTGATGCTGTCCATTAAAATGATGACATCCCGTTTATGCTCCACAAGGCGCATGGCTCGTTCTAACACCAGCTCAGCCACCTTGATATGGTTTTCCGGCACTTCATCGAAAGTTGAACTTACCACGTCTCCTGCGACTGAACGTTCAATGTCTGTCACTTCTTCCGGGCGTTCATCGATCAACAGTACAATCAATTCCGATTCGGGATGGTTTGTGGTTATCGCATTGGCAATTTCCTTGATGAGCATCGTTTTACCGGCTTTTGGCGGTGCGACTATCAGACCACGCTGCCCAAAACCGACCGGTGCCAGGACATCCATAATCCTGGTCGATAAGTTCTTCGGTGTCGTTTCCAGTTTAATTTGCCTGTTTGGATACAGCGGTGTTAAACCTGGAAAGTGGACACGCTCTTTAGCTGATTCCGGATTATCGCCATTGACTGCTTCAACATGCAGCAATCCATAATAGCGCTCGTTTTCTTTTGGAGGCCTTACCTTACCGGACACTTTATCTCCATTTCGCAAATCGAATCTGCGGATCTGTGAAGCAGAAATATAAATATCCTCCGAGCTTGGAGAATAATTAATTGGACGCAGGAAACCGAAGCCCTCTGAAGGTATGATCTCTAAAACGCCCTCCATGAATAGGAGACCATCCTGCTCAGCTTGTGCTTTCAGGATAGCGAAAATAAGTTCCTTTTTTGAAAGTTTGCTGTAATAGGAAACTTTATATTCACGCGCGTGCTCATATAGATCCTTTAGTTTCATGTTTTCTAAATTAGAAATAGTTAAATTCATTATGACACCACACTTTTATTAATTAAACGTTTTCACCCATACTGAAAAAGAAATGGTTTGTTAGATGGAAGAAAAACCGCAATCCATGTACCCGACCAGAGTTTTCTTAGAAAGGATGATACATTTTTACATGTAAAGAAGAAAATTATTTGAAGGCTTCTTGAAGTTTGGAGTGAAAGGGCAGATTTTAAATTATTAATAGTAGACCAAGCTTTATTTTACTTTTTTTATTTTAATTATTCAACTTAAATTTTTTTAAAGAGAAAGCGAGCGATGAAACCGCTCGCTTTTTAAAAGTGATTTTTCTAAAAAACGCTATCAGTCAATCAAACCATTCGGTTTAATCTTAAGACTGTGACGCCCATCAATGAATCGAACGGTACCAGATTTAGCACGCATGACCACGGATTGTGTTTCACCGTAATGCCCTTTAAATTGTACACCGCGTAAAAGTTCTCCATCAGTCACACCTGTTGCAGCAAAAATTGCGTCATCTCCGCGAACAAGGTCTTCCATTCTGAGGACTTTTCCTAAATTAAGGCCCATTTTTCCACAGCGTTCCACTTCTTCATCACTATGAGGAACGAGCTTACCCTGAATTTCCCCTCCAAGGCATTTCAAGGCAACGGCTGCAATAACTCCCTCTGGAGCCCCGCCAGATCCGAATAAGATATCAACACCGGTAAGATCGAAGGCCGTATTTATGGCTCCCGCTACATCTCCATCGTTGATCAACTTGATACGTGCCCCCGCCTCACGAAGTTCATGAATGATCTTCGAATGACGATCACGGTTCAATACTGTTGCAACCACGTCTTGGATATCTTTATTCTTTGCCTTGGCTACCGCTTTCAGGTTGTCCAATACGGAAGCATTGATATCAATCTGACCAACAGCCTCGGGTCCGACAGCTATTTTATCCATATACATATCCGGGGCATGCAGCAAGTTCCCCTTATCGGCTATCGCCAATACAGCCAATGCATTCCAGCCGCCAGATGCAACGATGTTCGTTCCTTCCAAAGGATCAACAGCAACATCCACTAGCGGCCCAAGACCAGTACCAAGTTTCTCGCCAATATAAAGCATTGGCGCTTCATCCATTTCCCCTTCACCGATTACAACCGTTCCTTGCATGGGAATAGTATTGAAAACATCCCGCATTGCAGTTGTTGCTGCATCATCTGCTTCGTCTTTCTTTCCTCTTCCCATCCAACGAGCTGAATTCAGTGCCGCCGCCTCTGTTACGCGGACAAGCTCCATCGATAAACTTCTTTCCATTTCCGGTTCCCCCTCATGTACACTAGCATGATTTATTTATATATTAGTATAACACATTATATCATATATAGTAACACAATGAGGTAACAAGAAAAGGGATCAGCTTTTAAGCTGCTCCACTTCTTCTTGCGTCATTTCTTCACGCCAAATCGTCGCTCCCAAACCCGAAAGTTTTTCAACAAGATGGCTATATCCGCGATCTATATGTTCAAGCCCGGTCACTTCCGTAATCCCTTCAGCCATTAATCCGGCAATTACAAGAGCCGCTCCGGCACGTAAATCGCTTGCCTTCACTTTTGCCCCATGAAGTTGGACAGGACCATCGACGACGCCTGCTCTGCCCTCGACTTTGATCTTCGCATTCATGCGTCGCAGTTCATCAATATGCTTAAATCGTGCCCCGTATATCGTATCGGTCACCATGCTAGAACCGTTTGCTTTTGTTAAAAGGGAAGTGAAAGGTTGCTGAAGATCTGTTGGGAATCCAGGGTAAACCAATGTCTTGATATCAACGGGTTTATATTTTTCTCCCGGTGAGACAAATATCTGGTCATCACCCGCTTCAATATTAATCCCCATTTCCCTTAATTTAGCAGTCAATGACTCCAAATGCTGGGGAATGACATTATCGATCAGAATCCCTTCACCAACAGCAGCGGCTAAAATCATGAAAGTACCGGCTTCAATCCGATCCGGTATGATCGTATGCTTGCACCCATGCAAACTTTCCACACCATCAATACGAATGATATCCGTTCCTGCACCCTTTATTTTCGCTCCCATATTGGTCAACAGTGTGGCAACATCAATGATTTCCGGTTCTTTCGCAGCATTTTCAATCACAGTGCGGCCTTTGGCCAAAACGGCGGCAAGCATGATGTTGATCGTTGCCCCAACACTAACGACATCCAAATATATGCGTGCTCCCCGAAGCTCGTCCGCCCTAAGGTAAATGGCTCCTTGTTCATTCGTCACTTGAGCGCCTAGTGCTTCGAACCCCTTAATATGCTGATCTATCGGACGGGGTCCTAAATGGCAGCCTCCAGGCAAGCCGATTACTGCCTTTTTGAATTTACCAAGCATTGCCCCCATCAAATAATAAGAGGCACGTAACTTCTTGACCCTTCCATTGGGAAGAGGCATTGAAATCATCCTGCTTGGGTTGACTGTCATTTCTCCTTCATCAAAGGATACCTCACCGCCAATTTCCTCCATTAACGCTTTCAGCATCTGTACATCCGAGATATCAGGCAGGCCTTCAATCGTTACGGGAGAGTCCGCTAAAATTGTTGCCGGAATAAGGGCAACCGCACTATTTTTTGCTCCGCTGACACGAATGCTTCCCTTTAAAGGATAGCCACCGGCAATTTTAAGTTTTTCCATAATAAACTCCCTTCCACGCTAAGCACTTAGAAGCTACTTTCAAAAGTAATATTTTACCACAGGAAAATTGCATAATCCGACAACATTTACTATCTAGTTCTTTAGTTTACACAAAAGTAGAAAATTCATGTAAAAAAAAGATAAAAATTTCTAATTTATGTTAATTTTGTTAAAAGGGTGCAATCTATAGCGACTTAGCGGCAAGGCATTATGCTTCAGTGCGTGAATTCCAATCATTCAAGAAAGCTTCAATCCCTTTATCCGTTAATGGGTGGTGGAATAATTGCAATAAAACTTTATAAGGGATCGTTGCAATATGTGCCCCTTTAAGAGCCGCTTCTGTAATATGCATCGGATGGCGGATGGAAGCTGCAATGATCTCAGCGTTGATATCATGGATCGCAAATATGTCAGCAATATCCGAAATTAAATCCAAACCATTTTGGCCGATGTCGTCCAAGCGTCCTAAAAATGGCGATACATAAGTTGCTCCTGCCCTAGCTGCCAATAAAGCTTGGTTGGCACTGAAAATAAGCGTGACATTAGTTTTGACACCTTGTTTTGTAAGTGCTGAAACAGCCTTCAGGCCGTCTGGGGTCATTGGCACTTTAATCGTGATATTAGGTGCAATAGCAACGAGTTCCTTGGCTTCAGCCATCATTCCTTCAAAATCAAGCGCAATGACTTCAGCAGAAACGGATTCCTTAACAAGGCTTGTGATTTCTTTTAGCCGGTCATGGAAAGAAACGCCCTTTTCTCTTGCAACAAGGGATGGGTTAGTCGTAACACCTGCTAAAACGCCAAGTTCGTGCGCTTGTTTGATTTCTTCCATGTTTGCTGTATCTATAAAGAATTTCATAAAATATCCTCCGTATGTAATCGATTTTTTACTTCCCTATATGCCTCTGAATTCTAATTGTTCTAAAAATGGAGCCCGGATTCAGCCCTGCATCTAAAAGAAACCATTAGGGGGGAGCCCCCCAATGGGAATATTGCCTTTATCATCCTACATTTAATGGGATGGAACCCTTATGTTACGTTTCTAAATTATGCTTTGCCGTTTGAACCGAATTCACGTATTTTGCCGATTACAGTTTCTTTAATCGCTTCACGGCCAGGTACCATGTATTTACGAGGGTCGTACACTTCGGAATCGTTATTCAAAATTTCACGAACCGCTTTTGTGAACACAATTTGATTTTCCGTATTCACATTGATTTTTGATGTTCCAAGAGAAATCGCTTTTTGGATATCTTTCGTAGGTATGCCTGTACCGCCATGAAGAACAAGAGGTTTGTTCGTTAAATCCCGTACTTCTTCCATTTCTTTATAGCCTAGGTTAGGTTCACCTTTGTATGGTCCGTGAACGGATCCCAAAGCTGGAGCAAAACAGTCGACATTCGTTTCTTTAACTAACTGTTCACATTCTTGAGGGTCTGCATATACGACTCCATCAGCGATTACATCATCTTCTTGTCCGCCAACCGTGCCCACTTCCGCTTCAACCGAAACATTCCGTGCGTGAGCGAATTCGACAACCTTCTTGGTTGTTTCGATATTTTCTTCGATCGGATGATGTGAAGCATCGATCATTACTGAGGTGAATCCGGCTTCGATAGCTTCCTTACATTTATCAAAACTTGAACCATGGTCAAGGTGAATCGCCACAGGAACAGTGATTTTCATGTCTTCCAACAATCCTTGAACCATCATGACAGTCGTTTTAAAACCACCCATATGACGGGCAGCACCTTCGGAAACTCCAAGGATGACTGGAGATTTTTCTTGTTCTGCAGCAGCTAAAATGGCTTGAGTCCATTCAAGGTTATTGATATTGAATTGACCTACTGCATATTTTTCATCAAGGGCTTTATTCAGCATATCTTTCATAGAAACTAAAGGCATTTGATTTCCTCCTACTAGTGGATGTTATGATTTTTAAAGTTAATTCTTTCTAGATATTCCCTAAAACGAAAGTAGCATACGCTTATAAATCAGAATATCTCTCCTCTTTTAGCATATCAATACATCAAAAAAACAGCAACAATTAGCACTATTCAATGCCTCAAATTTTATTCCAAAAAAACACGGCCCATCTAAAAAAAGATAGCCGCAGCAATTACCCCGTCAATAATATTAAATTTTCAAGACCGTTAACTTGATTGAATCGGTAAGTATTCTCGAACGGCCTTTCTAATATCATCAATATCAAACGGCTTTGCAAAGTGTGTCATTGCCCCTAAATCCTTTGCTTCCTGAATCATATCAAGTTCACCATATGCCGTCATGATTATGACCCGGATGTCCGGATCGACGACTTTCATCCTTTTCAAGATCTCAATGCCATCCATTCCCGGAATCTTCATATCCAGCAATACAAGATCAGGTGAATGATTATTTAGCACTTCCAAGGCTTGAATGCCATTAGCCGCTTGAAATGTTTCATACCCTTCTTTATGTAAAACCTCGTTCAATAAAATACGAATCCCGAATTGATCATCAACAATCAATATTTTCCCTGGCATTTTATCACCTCTCCGCTTCCCGATTCATCAATAAAATATATTAGCCTATTCGGCCATATTACCCGAAAAAGGGTAGTTACATAGATTGCGTTAAATCACTTTAGGTCCAACGCATTTATTCCTTCATGATTTCTATGTTCATATTCGATAATTGTAACAAAATTCCTGCTATATGGCTAAAAGGAATTTTAATTTTTTTGTTTTTTCGACCGATTTAGTAAATTCAGCCCTTTGGATCAAAAGCCCTGAAACCTGTCAATGCAAAGGAAAGTCCTTTATAATAAGTATATTATTTTTTAAAGGAGTCCCTGATCATGTTAAAAATTTTCTCGACACAGATAAGCGGTTTATTTAAAAAAATGATTGAAAATGAGGCCTTTGAAATGGAGGATGCCGGACGCTTGCTCGCTCAGGCTGCGGTTGGGGACGGTTCTGTGTTCATTCACGGTTTTGGTGAAATGCAGGGCGTCACTGCCGAGGCTTTGAATGGGGCAGAACCCTTTCCTAAGGCAAAAAGATATGAATCAGGAGAAACTTTTTCCAGAGAAGATCGATTTCTTATATTCAGCCGCCATTCGGACGATTCAGAGGCATTGATGCTGGCAAAACAACTCAAGGAAAAAGATATACCATTTGTTGCAGTTTCTACATCCGTCCCTTCTGAAGAAGATTCTCTTTTGGAGTTGGCTGACGTTCATATTGATTTACGTATCCAACGGGGATTGATTCCCGATGAAACTGGAAATCGATATGGGTACCCTACCCTCATTGCCGCTCTTTTCGCTTATTATGGGATTAAATTCACTCTGGAAGAAATCATAAAAGAATATGAAGATGAAGAATGATATCTTCATCCTAAACAAAAAAAACAGCCACATGGGCTGTTTTTTTATTAAAGATTTTTACCGTACTTTAATGACATACCGACAAAGTCACGGAATAGCGGCTGCGGACGGTTAGGACGCGACGTGAATTCCGGATGGAATTGAGAAGCCACAAACCAAGGATGATCTTTTAGTTCAACGATTTCAACTAGACGACCATCTGGACTTGTACCGGAGAACACGAATCCTGCCTCTTCCATAGCTTGACGATAGTGGTTATTGAATTCATAACGGTGACGGTGACGTTCATAAACAACCTCGTCATTATACGCTTCGTATGCTTTAGTTCCTTCGATAAGCTTACATGGATACAGACCAAGACGCAGTGTTCCGCCCAAATCTTCTACATCCTTCTGCTCAGGAAGAAGATCGATGATTGGATCTGGAGTATCTTCCTTAATTTCTGCTGAATGTGCTTCTGGCAATCCCAGGACGTTGCGTGCATACTCAATGGACGCCAACTGCATGCCTAAGCAAATTCCGAAGAATGGTTTTTTTGTCGTGCGGGCAAATTCGGTCGCTGCAATTTTCCCTTCAATTCCACGATCTCCAAATCCGCCAGGGACAAGGATTCCATCTGCATCTTGAAGAAGTTCAGCAACATTTTCTTTAGTTACGTCTTCGGAATTCACCCAGTCGATTTCAACATCTGCATCAAATGCGTAACCAGCATGCTTAAGTGCTTCCACTACAGAAAGGTAAGCATCTTGCAATTCAACATATTTTCCGACTAACGCGATTTTCGTTTTCTTCGATAAAGAAGTAACCTTTTTGACTAGTTCCTTCCAATCTTCCATATTCGCTTCGCCACAGTCCAATTGCAAGTGATCACAAACGATTTGGTCCATATTTTGTGCTTGAAGCGCAAGAGGAATGGAGTAAAGTGTATCCGCATCAAGACATTCGATAACAGAATTTTTATCGATATCGCAGAATAAAGCGATTTTATCCTTCATATCTTGTGAAATCGGGCTTTCTGTACGTGCAACGATGATATTTGGCTGAATGCCAAGACTGCGTAATTCCTTTACACTATGCTGTGTCGGTTTTGTTTTCATTTCACCAGCAGCTTTGATGTAAGGAACCAGTGTACAATGGATATACATAACATTATTGATGCCGATATCACTCTTGATTTGGCGAATCGCTTCAAGGAATGGAAGAGACTCGATATCCCCTACAGTACCGCCAATTTCAGTGATGACTATATCTGCATTCGTTTCATTACCTGAACGGAAAACGCGTTCTTTAATTTCATTCGTGATATGGGGAATGACTTGAACCGTTCCACCTAGATAATCGCCACGGCGTTCTTTCCTCAGGACGGTTGAATAAATTCTGCCTGTAGTCACATTGCTGTGTTTTCCAAGGTTGATATCAATGAAACGCTCATAGTGCCCTAAATCCAAATCCGTTTCAGCACCATCATCCGTTACAAACACTTCACCATGTTGATATGGACTCATCGTACCAGGATCCAAGTTGATATAAGGGTCAAACTTCTGGATCGTAACATTCAATCCCCTATTTTTTAATAATCTACCTAAAGAAGCGGCCGTTATCCCTTTTCCCAAGGAAGAAACTACTCCACCTGTCACAAAAATATATTTTGTCATCTTATATCCTCCTATAGAATGTTTTCTTCCAATTCTGTTCTTCACATCATTAAATCGGAACCTGAATCGAATCTTCCGCCACATGAGCGGTTAAAAGCTAAAAACCGTAAACCAGTACAAACCATTAATCACTTAAAGGTCTTTAGTGAGAGTCATGCAGGATACATGAACAAGAATAAATTTCCTTAAATGACGTAAACATAAATATGTTCTCTATAGTTTTTACAATTCTACGAGAAATCATTTTTAAAAATAAAAAAATGATGTCATTTATTCATTCCATCATTAAAAACAAAAACGCTCCGCTTACAATAAAAGTAAGGGAGCGATATAATTTAATCATTGTGTCCTTTTTTAAGGAGCCCAAAAATGATTCTACAAATTTCGCCTCAAAAAGTCAAGGGCGATTATTTATTTCTCATCCTCTTCATTCAAGTCATCTTCGTCTTCATCTTCGTCCTCATCATCTTCAAGGACAAATGCTTCATCTTCGATTATTTCTTCTTCCAGATCGTCGTCATCATCCACGTCATCATCCAAAAGCACTTCGTCGATGACTGGAGAACCTAGAATATCATCATCGTCGTCATCTTCATCCTCGTCCAGATCATCGATATCTTCTTCAAAGTCAAGGTCTTCGTCTTCAAGTTCATCGAAATCGTCGATAACGACAGCTGCCTTTTTGGCTTTCTTTTTCTTTTTAGGTTTTACAACATGTACGACTTCTTCTTCGATTTGGTCAACCGGGTACCATGTTTTCAATCCCCAGCGATTGTCTCCAAGTGAAGTGAAACGGCCATCCACATTTAAATCCGTATAGAATTGTGCAATTTTCTTTTCCACTTCCGCTTTAGATAAATGGTGCAGCGAAGCTAATTCACTTATTAAGTCTTTAAATGGAATCGGTTCATTTCTTTCCACTAACAAATCATATGCCATCTCTATTAAGGACATTTCCAACAATTGCTCTTTTGAGTATTGTTTTAAACTCAAATTCCGCACTTCCCTTCTCTATTCAAACACTGAATTCCGTGTTTTTTCACATAAAAAAATAATCTAAAACAGTAGTTCGATAAAATAACGACAATTCCTGCTAGACATATACTCCATTATAAACAATCTAAATGGGTTTATGCTAGTTCTATATGATACTTTCACACATTTACCTTATTGTCTATCATTCACAGGAAACCAAAAGGTAAATATCATTCCTTTTTCTTTTTGGATTTCTGACGATATGCTGCCGTAAAAAAGACAACCGTCAGGATAAAAAAAGAAATGGCACCCAATTGATGCTCATACAGCTCAAATAAAAAAATGATGGCAAGAATGTAACCTATGATTAATCCAATCATTTTCAGGTTCATTTTCTCAACTCCAATAGGGCTGATTCTTCATTTTTGCCCCTTTTCCAAATAATTATAAGGTAAAATCTTCATTTTGTTAAAAAAGAGGGGAATTATTAAAAAAAGAGGCCCCTAAACGTTCGGAGCCCCTTCTTGGTTTACATATTCCTTCGATATTGACCTCCTACATCATATAGCGCCCTCGTTATCTGCCCCAGACTGGCCACTCTCACACAGTTCATGAGTTCGGCAAAGATATTTTCCCCATTCATGGCTGCCAATTTCAGTTTAGTTAGCGCCTCATCCGTGAACTCTTTATTTCTTTCCTGGAATGCCCGGAGATTCATGATTTGCCCTTCCTTTTCTTCCTTCGTTGCACGGGCAATTTCCATGCTGTTCACCGCTTCTTCGGAAGGAGGATTAGGATTCAAATACGTATTGACACCAATGATCGGCAATTCTCCCGTATGCTTTTTCATTTCGTAATGCATCGATTCATCCTGGATTTTCCCGCGCTGATACTGCGTCTCCATTGCACCCAGGACACCGCCTCGATCGTTGATGCGATCGAATTCTTGCAGTACGGCCTCTTCAACCAGATCCGTCAATTCCTCTACGATGAAGGCACCTTGCATCGGGTTTTCATTTTTTGAGAGACCATGCTCCTTTGTAATGATCATTTGTATGGCCATTGCCCGGCGCACGGATTCTTCGGTAGGCGTCGTGATGGCTTCATCGTACGCATTAGTATGCAGGGAGTTACAGTTGTCCTGCAGTGCCATTAAAGCCTGAAGCGTCGTTCTGATATCATTAAAATCAATTTCTTGCGCATGAAGGGAGCGCCCAGAAGTCTGTATATGGTATTTGAGCTTCTGGCTACGGTCATTCGCACCATATTTATCCCGCATGACAGTCGCCCAAATCCTTCTTGCCACCCTCCCGATAACCGTATATTCCGGGTCGAGCCCATTTGAGAAGAAGAACGACAAATTCGGAGCAAAGTCATCAATATTCATTCCGCGACTTAAATAATATTCGATGTAAGTAAAGCCATTCGCTAATGTAAAAGCCAGCTGCGAAATGGGATTGGCACCCGCTTCTGCAATGTGATAGCCGGAAATGGATACAGAGTAGTAGTTCCTGACTTTGCGATCGATGAAATATGCTTGAATGTCCCCCATTAACCTTAAAGCAAACTCCGTAGAGAAGATGCATGTATTCTGGCCTTGGTCCTCTTTCAGAATATCCGCTTGAACAGTTCCGCGTACCGTTTGAAGGGTATAAGCCTGCACTTCTTCAGCTTCGGCATCAGTAAGGGGACGGCCTAACTCTTCTTCTTTCCGTTGAATCTGCTGATCGACTGCAGTATTCATATACATGGCCAAAATGATTGGTGCCGGTCCATTGATGGTCATGGAAACAGATGTTGAGGGGTGGCAAAGGTCAAAGCCTGCATACAGCTTTTTCATGTCATCCAACGTACAGATGCTGACTCCGCTTTCCCCTACCTTTCCATAGATATCAGGCCGGTGATCAGGGTCCTCACCATATAAAGTTACAGAATCGAAAGCCGTACTAAGCCGTTTAGCAGTATCATCCTTTGACAAATAATGAAAACGCCTGTTGGTTCGGTCGGGCGATCCTTCACCGGCAAATTGCCGCTTCGGGTCTTCCCCTTCACGCTTGAATGGAAAGACTCCAGCTGTGTAAGGAAAGAAGCCCGGAACGTTTTCACGGAATACCCATCCTAAGATCTCACCATAATCCACATATTTAGGCAGTGATACTCTCGGAATCATTAAACCTGATAAACTTTTGGTTTTCAGCTTTGTGACGATTTCTTTATCCCTGACTTTCGTTACAAACTGCTCCCCTGCATACTTTTCTTTTAAATCCATCCATCCAGAAAGGATTTTTTTAGATTCAGGTGATAAATTCAAAGCGGTTTCCTTTTTCAGTTTTTCTAAAGAAGCCACCATATCGTCGTTGTTATCATTTTCCTTAATTGCATCAATTGCTCCTTCAAGCTGGAAAAGCCTCCGGGCAATACGTACTTGTTCAGCCGCACGCTTATGATACGATCTGACCGTATCACTGATTTCACGTAAATAATACCGACGGTCAGTAGGAATGATGACATTTTGCTTGTAAACATCCGCTTCTTTCGAAAAGGCCGTACTCCAAACCGTCCCTGATTTTTCATTAAGCTTTTCAATCAGTGCAGCGAATAATGCATTGGTGCCTGGGTCATTGAATTGGGAAGCGATCGTACCGTATACTGGCATTTCTGATGGATCTTGATCAAAAAGTGTACGGCTTCTTTGGTATTGCTTTTGAACTTGGTTTTTTGCATCCTCGGAGCCTTTGCGCTCGTATTTGTTAATGACTATCAAGTCTGCATAATCAATCATATCGATTTTTTCAAGTTGCGAAGGAGCACCGAATTCACTCGTCATTACATACATGGATACATCGCATATTTCGGCAATTTCTGCATCTCCCTGACCAATTCCGCTCGTTTCAACGATGATTAAATCAAAGCCAGCTGCCTTCACGACTGAAATGGCATCTTTTATCGCCAAAGACAACTCACTTTTTGAATGGCGCGTGGCTAGGCTCCTCATATAAACACGCTCTGAAAAGATCGAGTTCATTCTGATCCTGTCACCAAGCAGGGCACCGCCCGTTTTCTGTTTGGTCGGGTCTACAGATAGAATGGCGACTCTCTCGTCTGGAATTTCGTTAATGAACCTTCGTATCAATTCATCAGTCAATGAACTTTTTCCAGCGCCGCCAGTCCCTGTAATTCCTAGAACGGGAACCTTCTTTTCGGAAGTCTTGATCTGCTCAAAAAGACTCTCCACCGCTGCCGCTGATTCCTGTGAAACATCGAGTCTATTTTCGGCAAAGGTAATAAATTGGGCAATGGCATTTGTTCCCCCGGCAATCAATTCATTAAAACGTTCTTGTAAAGATGGTTTGACTGTCGAGAAATCACACTCCTCCATCAATACGTTTATCATTCCTTGAAGCCCATATTCCCGCCCTTCATCAGGCGAAAAGATACGTGCAATCCCATAATCATGCAGTTCTTTAATTTCCCTTGGGATGATGACCCCGCCGCCGCCGGCAAAAATCCGAATGTGCTCGGCTCCCTTTTCCTTCAGCAGGTCATACATATATTTAAAATATTCCACATGTCCGCCTTGGTAAGATGACATGGCTATGCCTTGAACATCTTCCTGGATGGCCGCATTCACGATCTCTTCTACCGAACGATTATGACCTAGGTGAATAACTTCTGCCCCGCTGGACTGAAGGATTCTCCTCATTATATTGATGGATGCGTCATGTCCATCAAATAAACTCGAAGCTGTGACGAATCTAATATGGTTCTTCGGTTTATACACCTCAACTGTACTCATATAGCTCCTCCTTATTGAAACTTATTTATATCAGTGCTTTTTGGAACCCGATACATTTTGAATCAATAATTGCGTCTGCAGTTCAACATACTCTTGAAGCGTATACTGTTTATGCAAAGCCCATCTTCTAAAACTCCACATCTGTCCCTGAACGAAAATGTTATGTGAAACAAGGCTTATTTGTTTTTCCGTTAACGAGAGCTCCCCATTCTCGACACATTTCGTTATCACTTTTTCGAACATGCCAACCATCCGAATTTCTTTGTTCAGAACATATGGTAAAGCATCTTTCGTCAGGGCCTTCACTTCCTGATACATGACCAACACTTCGTCCTGCATATCATCCATCACTTTATAAAAATAGGCGATCGTCAGCTTCAAACTTTCAAGTGTCCCATCACTCTGTTCTATTTCTTTCTGAAGCTTTTCCTGGACTTCATCATAGATAAAGTCACAAACGAGATATAATATATCTTCCTTGGTTCGGATATACTCGTATAACGTGCCAATACTAAAGCCAGCAGCTTTGGCAATTTCCCTGGTAGTCGTACGGTGAAATCCCTTTTCCTTAAAAAGGGTAACCGCTCCTTTAATCATTTGTGTACGCCTTTTTTCAACCAGCCGCTCATCCTTTACAGATGCAAGAACCTCTCTTTTTTCCATTTCCAAACCCCTTTTGAAAGCCCATTATTCAATTATCAAAGACATTCTGAAGAAATTGAAAAGGGAATTCCGGTAAAGGCAGTGCCTCATCGGAAAACCTCAGTTTCAACCTTATTTAGTAACCATTCGTGAGATGACCAGTTTTTGAATTTCCTGTGTACCTTCGTAAATCTGGGTTATTTTCGCATCGCGCATATACCGCTCCACTGGATAATCCTTTGTATATCCATAACCCCCGAAAACTTGCACGGCCTCCGTCGTCACTTTCATTGCTGTATCCCCAGCAAAAAGTTTGGACATCGCCGACTCTTTTCCATAAGGAAGGCCCACTGATTCCAACCACGCAGCCTGATAGGTTAATAGCCTTGAAGCCTCAACACCCGTTGCCATATCCGCCAATTTAAAACCGATTCCTTGCTGTGCAGAAATTGGCTTGCCGAATTGGACGCGCTCTTTTGCATAACCAACCGCGGCATCCAATGCACCTTGGGCTATGCCTACAGCCTGGGCTGCAATTCCATTACGGCCGCCATCAAGCGTCATCATCGCAATTTTAAAGCCTTCTCCTTCTTTTCCAAGGAGATTTTCTTTAGGCACCCGGCACTCATCAAAGATGATTTCCGTGGTCGGTGATGAACGGATTCCAAGCTTCTTCTCTTTTTTACCAACACTGAAGCCCGGGAAGTCCTTTTCAATGATAAAAGCACTCGTTCCTTTTTGTTTCGATTCAGGGTCCGTCAATGCAAAGACGACATATGTATCCGCAATCCCGCCGTTCGTAATGAAGATTTTTGAACCGCTGATAACATATTCATCACCTACAAGCTTTGCAGTCGTTCTCATCCCGCCTGCGTCTGAGCCTGAGCTAGGTTCAGTCAGTCCGTATGCACCGATTTTTTCACCCTGTGCCATCGGGCGAAGGTATTTTTGTTTTTGTTCTTCAGACCCAAATTTATATATTGGCCATCCTGCGAGCGAAGTATGGGCTGATAAAGTCACCCCAGTGGATGCGCAAACGCGGGAAAGTTCCTCAATCGCTATGCAATATGCTAAGTAATCACTGCCAATTCCGCCGTATTCCTCAGGCCACGGAATCCCAGTCAATCCAAGCTCAGCCATTTTATCGAAGATCTCACGGTCAAATCGTTCTTCTTCATCCCTCTCGGCAGCAGTCGGAGCCACCTCATTCTGGGCAAAGTCGCGCACCATTTTCCTGATCATTTCATGTTCTTCCGTTAGTTTAAATTGCATGAATATGCCCTCCAAATTTTTCGTAATTATAGATTCTTACTGATGACCATTCTCTGTATTTCGCTGGTACCCTCATAAATTTCAGTTACCTTTGCATCCCTGAAATAGCGTTCGACCGGATATTCCGTTGTATATCCATAGCCTCCGAACACTTGGACTGCTTCAATCGCCACATCGACAGCCGTCCTCGAAGCGAATAGCTTAGCCATTGCCGCCTCTTTACCGCAATTCAATCCCTGCGAGCGTAAATAAGCCGCCCGATAGACCAGTAGCCTTGAAGCTTCTATGCCCGTTGCCATTTCGGCCAGTTTGAAACCAATTCCTTGTTGTTGCGCAATAGGTTTGCCGAATTGCACCCTGCCTTTTGCATATTGGACAGCATGTTCCATGGCACCCTCAGCAATTCCCAGCGCTTGAGCGGCAATCCCGATCCTTCCAGCGTCCAAGTTGGCCATTGCGATCTTAAAGCCTTCACCTTCTTTGCCAAGGAGATTGGCTGTAGGGACTTTCATATCCTCGAACGTTACCTGTACGGTGCTTGAGCCATGAAGGCCCATTTTACGTTCATCTTTACCGATGATTAAGCCTGGCGTCCCTTTTTCTACGACAAAAGCGGAGATTCCCTTGCTTCCCTTCTGAGGGTCGGTTGAAGCAAAAACAATAAACACATCCGCTTCCCCGCCATTGGTGATAAAAACCTTGGACCCATTTATTCGATATTCTCCGCCTTCCTTGACTGCCACTGCCTTCGATTTCAAACTCGCAGCATCGGAACCTGAGCTTTGCTCAGTCAAGCAAAAGGCGCCTAAATATTTACCAGCAGCTAACTTAGGCACATACTTTCGCTTCTGCTCTTCCGTTCCAAAATAAACGATTGGATTTGTTCCAACAGAAGTATGAACGGACAGTATGACACCGAGAGTGGGACTTACTTTGGAAATCTCATTGATGGCAATGATATAAGACATGAAATCCATACCCGAGCCACCGTATTCTTCTGAAATCGGAATTCCCATCAAACCAAGCTCACCCATTTTTTTCAGAATCGCTTTTGGAAACACGCCTGTTTCCATTGCCTCGATATGAGGAGTGATCTCATTCTCCGCAAAAGCGCTTACCATTTTCCGCATCATTTCCTGTTCTTCTGTAAACTTGAAATCCATCCTTCATCCCTCCATAGCTGCACATCTTTCCATGATTAGTTATATTCGTAAAAGCCACGTCCTGATTTCTTGCCTAGCCACCCAGCTTTTACATATTTCCTTAACAGCGGACACGGTCGGTATTTATCGTCTCCCAGCCCTTGGTGAAGGGTTTCCATTATATACAAGCATGTGTCTAGCCCAATGAAGTCAGCTAGCGTAAGCGGGCCCATCGGATGGTTCATTCCCATTTTCATTACGTCGTCGATCGCCTCTTTAGTAGCGACGCCCTCATATAGTGTATAGATGGCCTCATTGATCATCGGCATTAAAATCCGATTAGCTACAAAACCTGGAAAATCATTGACTTCCACCGGTACCTTGTTCAAGGATTCAGCCATCTTTTCAACTTCTTTATAAACTTCATCCGATGTAGCAAGGCCTCGAATGATCTCAACCAGCTTCATGACCGGAACGGGGTTCATAAAGTGCATGCCAATTACCTTTTCCGGCCTTTTCGTGGCAGCGGCTATCTCGGTAATCGGAAGCGAAGAAGTATTTGATGCAAGAATGACGTGTTGCGGTGTGATTTCATCCAACTCGGCGAATATTTTTGTTTTTATTTCCATGTTTTCCACCGCAGCTTCAATCACTAAATCTACCGCAGCCGCATTTTTCAAATTAGTCGATGAAGTCAACCGGGAAAGGATTGCATCTTTCTCCCCGGATTCCATTTTCCCTTTTTCAACCTGCCGGGAAAGGTTCTTGGTAATTGTCCCTAACCCCTTTTCTACATATTCATCTTTTAAATCGTGTAAAAGAACTTCATAACCGCTCATTGCACAGACCTGGGCAATGCCAGATCCCATCTGTCCCGCACCAATGACCATCACCTTTTGAATGCCCATGAAAATCCCCCCTCATTTATCTATGAAACTATTATCCTTGCTTAGGCACTTCAATTAAAATGGCATCTCCCTGACCGCCGCCACTGCAGATCGCTGCGATGCCCAATCCCCCTCCGCGGCGTTTCAGTTCATGCATCAGCGTAATGATGATGCGGGCACCACTTGCCCCGATTGGGTGACCTAATGCTACAGCCCCTCCGTTTACATTCACTTTTCCCGGCGCGATGTTGGAAATTTTCCCACTGGCCAGTGCAACCGCTGCAAATGCTTCGTTCACTTCAAGCAAATCAATTTCCTCTATCGATTTACCTGTCTTCTTCAGGAGCTCATTTATGACCAAACCTGGCGTTTTAGGGAAGTCCTTTGCTTCCACTGCCACTTCTGCATGAGCTAAAATATAGGCAAAAGGCGTTTTCCCTTCTTTTTCCGCACGTTCCTCACTCATCAGTACGAGTGCACCTGCCCCATCATTGACACCTGGTGCATTACCTGCCGTAATGGTCCCCTCATTATTGAAAGCTGGACCTAATTTAGCTAACTTACCGGCAGATGTATCTTTTCTTGGCGCTTCATCATGTTCGATGGTAATTGGTTCGCCTTTTCGTACCGGCACCTGTACGGAAATGATTTCTTCTGCAAGAATACCGCCATCGATTGCCTTTATCGCCTTTTGATGACTCTCGTAAGCCCAGCTATCTTGTTCCTCACGGGTGATTTCAAGATCATCGGCAGTACTGTTTCCGTAAGTCCCCATATGGACGCCCGTAAAACTGCAGCTAAGTCCATCCGAAATCATCGTATCCTTCAGTTCCCCATCACCCATCCTTAGGCCCCACCTTGCTTTCGGAAGGATATAAGGCGCATTGCTCATCGATTCCATTCCGCCGGCAACAATGATTTCCTCTTCACCTAAGCGAATGATCTGATCAGCCAATGTGACACTGCGAAGTCCTGATGCGCATACTTTATTAATGGTTTCCGTTTTCACTTCCCAAGGCAATCCAGCATGACGGGCTGCCTGGCGGGACGGTATTTGGCCTTGTCCTGCTTGAAGCACATTCCCCATGATGACCTCGTCTACTTGGCTGCCTACAATCCCTGCCCGAACAAGTGCCTCTTTGATTGCTATTCCACCAAGTTGTGATGCCGTCAAACTGCTAAGGCCACCGCCAAATTTACCAAAAGGTGTTCTCACACCGCTAATAATCACTGTTTTCGCCATCATTATTTCCCCCTATAAGTAACATTGATTGAACGCTCGCTCAATTTGGAGTTAAAAAAATAGTGTTGTAAGCGCTTAATAATATATTATATTACACATTTTTCTCAAAAATGAAAATATTTAGTTTATAAATATTTGAAAATATTGCCTGCTTCCATTTGATCCAACCCATTTGGTAGAAGCAGGCAATTCCATTTTAAATTAAGAGGCAATCGATTTATTTTCACCAATGACCGCTTTTTCTAGTAGTTCAGCTACATCATACGTTTTAACATTTTCCTCAACTTCTTTTGCTTTCGTCCCATCAGAAAGCATGGTCAGGCAATAAGGACACCCTGAACTGATCACTGTTGGACTGACGGCTAGCGCTTGTTCGGTACGGGCCACATTAATGCGGTTTCCTGTTTCCTCTTCCATCCACATCAAACCGCCTCCAGCTCCACAGCACATACCCTTCTCTCGGTTACGCTCCATCTCAATAAGTTTCACACCATCAATGGATTGCAAGATTTCACGCGGCGGGCTGTAAACTTCATTGTACCTTCCCAAGTAACAGGAATCATGAAATGTAATCGTCTCATTCACCGGGTACTGAGGCACCAACCTGCCTTCACTGACAAGTTTGGCTAACAGTTCAGTATGGTGATACACTTCCGCTTCCAAGCCAAAATCCGGATACTCATTCTTAAAGATATTGTATGCATGCGGATCGATCGTCACGATTTTCTTAATTTCATTCTTCTGGAACTCTTCTATATTTTTCATTGCAAGCTCCTGAAAGACAAACTCATTACCCAATCGACGGGGAGTATCCCCTGAGTTTTTCTCCTTATTTCCGAGAATTGCAAATTTGACGCCCGCTTCATTCAATAATTTAGCAAAGGAAAGGGCAATCTTCTGGCTACGGTTATCGTACGATCCCATTGAACCTACCCAGAATAAATACTCGAATTCTTCGTCTGCCTTATTTAATTCCTTTACGGTAGGGACACTGACATCTTCCCGAAGGCTTCGCCAATCTTCCCTCTCTTTACGGTTCAGTCCCCACGGGTTTCCTTGACGCTCAATATTCGTCATGGCACGTTGCGCATCAGGATCAAGTCTGCCCTCTGTCAACACTAGATAACGGCGCATATCGATGATTTTGTCGACATGTTCATTCATTACCGGGCATTGATCTTCACAATTCCGGCATGTGGTACAAGCCCAAAGCTCTTCTTCCGTAATGACTTCGCCAATCAGGCTCGGGCTGTAAGCCTCGGTTGCTGCAGCAGATTCCTGCGCCCCCTGCGCGGCACCAGCCAAAGCTATCTTATTTCCCTTCGTATTTCCAAAAACAAAAGATGGCACCCATGGCTGCTTCGTTGTAACGGCAGCGCCTGTATTTGTTAAATGGTCACGCATCTTGATTATGATATCCATCGGTGACAGCATTTTACCGGTACCTGTAGCCGGGCACATATTCGTACAGCGCCCGCACTCCACACAGGCATAGAGGTCCACCATTTGGTACTGCGTCAAATCTTCGATATATTTGGCACCGTAATATTGATTGCCTTCTTTGTCGAAAACCTCTTCTTCCAAATCAACCGGTTTCAATTTCCCCGGATTGTCCAGTCGATTCAGGAATACATTTATCGGACCGGCAATCAAGTGAGCATGCTTAGATTGCGGGATATAAACAAGGAAAGATAATATGATCAGTAAATGCAGCCACCAAGCTACATAAAAAACGACTGTTGCCGCTGTTGTCCCCATCCAGCCGAATAGGAAAGCGATGCTTGATGCGACTGGCTCTGACCAAGTCGCATCGTGCCCATGCCAGATCATTCCCATTCCATTCCCCAGTAATACGGTGATCATGATACCGGTGATGAAGATGACAACCAAACCTGCTTTGAAATCCCTTTTCAAGCGAACGAGCTTTTCGACATAACGGCGGTATGCCGCCCATAGGATTGCAACAAGAACGGTAAGCGTCACAATCTCCTGGAAGAAAGTAAAGGCCGGATAAACAGGGCCAAACGGTAAATGCCACCCCGGTCTTAAGCCTTTAACGAAAAAGTCAAGTGCACCAAATTGCACTAAGATGAAACCATAAAATAACATGGCATGAATGATCCCGCTCTTTTTATCTTTAAAGAGCTTCTTCTGTCCAAATACATAAACCCCGATTTTAACAAGACGATCTTTCACACGGTTATCGAATTCCACTTTTTTGCCAAGTTTTATATAAGCTATACGGGTCTTTATCAAGTAGACAAACAAACCGGCGGCGTAAGCGGTTACAAGCAGGAATGCAACTAAGTTGATCCACAGTAAACCATTCATTTCCATGCAGTCTTTCCCCCTCTTTAGTAAATTGCAAATGCCAAGTACCATTTTGGGAAATTTGGCATTTTTCTGAAATTTAATTAATTCCATTATATAATGAATGAGCATTCAGTCAACTTTTTTCTTTCTAAAACTATTTAATTTTTCTGGACCTTAATTATATAATTCGACAATTTCGTGTATTACCCTTCTGCATTCTAAAAAAATGAGGACCCTCTCCCCGCTTTTTAATGGTTACTAACAGGGAATTAGAGCCAAACTAAATATAATCATTTAGGGGGGATTTTTTTGAAGATAATCACTACGATTGCCTCTATATTTTTATTGATCTTCTCTTGGTGCTGGGTTGATCTTAAGGTAGGGCATAAGCGTTATTTGAAGCACGCAGCCAACATAAAATATCCGCCTCGGAACAGCGACATGACTGTATTCACATCAGGGAAAATCCTGTTTGATGATTACTTGAAGGAAGTAAAGCAAGCTAAGGACTCCATCCATATCCTTTTTTATATTGTAAAAAATGATAAATTCAGCAAGGACTTTTTGAAGTTACTGCAGTCAAAAGCGAAAGAGGGCGTGGAAGTGCGGCTTTTAGCCGATTGGGTAGGAAGTAAAGGGATGTCCCGCCAAGTCATTCAGGAACTAACTAAAAGCGGCGTTCATTTTTCTTTCAGCTTTAAACCGAAACTCCCCTTCCTTTTCTATACAATACAAAAAAGAAATCACCGTAAGATCACGGTGATAGATGGAAAAATCGGCTATCTTGGCGGCTTTAATATCGGTAAGGAGTATATAAACCAAGGGGAGAAGCTAAACCCGTGGAGAGATTACCATTTAAAAATGACCGGGGAAGGTGTAAAGGACCTTCAGGAAGTCTTCCTCTCGGATTGGTTCTATGATACAAACGAGGATTACAGAGGAACGCCTGCCTATTTCCCGACATTGACACCCGGGACGCAGGCACAGCAATTTGTCGTCACGAATGGCAGTGATCTTGAACAGTCACTTACACACATAATTCGGCAAGCCACTAAAAAAATCATTATCGGGACCCCATATTTCATTCCCAGTGAAACTTTATTTCAAGAATTAAGGGAAGCACTTGCACGCAATGTTTCCCTTACGATCATCGTACCTGAAATTTCAGACCATGCCCTTGTCAAGGAAGCTTCTTTTCCCTATTTCCGGGTACTAATAAAAGAAGGGGCTGAAATCATGCAATTTCAAAGAGGGTTCTACCATTCTAAAGTGATTCTGATTGATGATATAATGTGTGATATCGGTACGGCTAATTTTGATAAACGCAGTTGTTTTTTAAATAGTGAAATCAATTGCATCGTATTTGACCGGACATTCATAGAAGATGTAGAAAAGGAGTTGGCAGTGGACCTAGCCGAATCCAAGCCGCTAAACGGGGACGAGATTTCCAACATGAATGTAGTCCGTTCAGCAAAAGAATCGCTAGCTGCCATCCTTTCTCCTTTTCTTTGACATCCCGTTGCTCAAGGAGAAAAATATAATGAAAATAAGATTTGGATTCGTATCCAATGCCACCTGTTTATGGGAAGCTTCTCCGGCTAAGACACTTACTTACAAGCGATATAGCTCACTTGGCGCGGAAAAAGGAATGAAAAAACTCCTGGATGTGACAAGGCAGAACATTGAAAATACCTTAAGGGTCCTTCAATATAACACGGCACACCAAATAGAAATATACCGGATGTCCAGTTCCATTGTTCCTTTAGCCACACATCCCGAAATAGAATGGGATTTCGTTACACCTTTTAAAAAAGAGTGGAAACAGCTTGGCGATTGGGCCACTGCACACAAGATGAGGATCAGCTTTCATCCCAATCAGTTTACGCTGTTTACCAGCCTTAAGCCCGGGATTACACAAAATGCCGTAAAAGATATGGAGTTCCATTATAAAATGCTTGATGCAATGGGCATTGCGGACACCTCTTTCATCAATATCCATGTCGGTGGGGCCTATGGTGATAAAGAGTCCGCCCTTGTAAGGGTTCATGACAACCTTAAATCGCTGCCTATGCACGTCAAGGAAAGAATGACTTTTGAGAATGATGATAAAACCTATACAGCATCTGAAACCCTGAGCGTATGTAAGAGGGAAGGCATCCCACTTGTATTCGATTACCACCATCATCTAGCAAACCTTTCAGATGAACCGCTAAACGAGCTGCTCACCGAGGTGTTCACCACTTGGAGGCAAGCAGGAGCGATACCAAAGATTCATATTTCATCCCCAAAATCGGCAGGTGAATTTCGCTCGCATGCAGATTATATTGATTTGGACTTCATCATGCCCCTTTTTAAAGTGCTTAAGGAGCTTGGACAGGACGTCGATTTCATGATCGAAGCCAAGATGAAGGATCGGGCAATGTTGCAGCTGATTGAAGATATAGCTAAGGTTCGTGGTGTAAAAAGGGTGAGCGGCGGTGCCGTCGAGTGCTAATTAACCTAAAAAAAAGCGGCTTGTTTCGTTAGAAACAGCCGCTTTTTCCATTACATTTTTTCCGGTGCCGAAACCCCGATTATAGCTAATGCATTCTTTAAAGTAATTTGGACGGATTTGACCAGTCCTAAACGCGCCTTACTTCTTTCCATCTTTTCAACATCCAAAACCTTATCTGCATTGTAGAAACTGTGGAATGTAGAAGCCAGGTCGAATATATAATTCGTCATGCGGTGAGGCATCCGTTTTTCGGCTGCTTCCGCAATTGCCTGCGGGAAATCTCCTAATTTCTTCAAAAGCTCCACTTCTTTTTCAGTAGCTAGGGCAGAGAAATCAGTGACGCCTTCATAGCTGATCCCTTGTTCCACACCTTGGCGTAAAATGCTGGAAATCCGGGCATGGGCATACTGTGCATAATAAACCGGGTTTTCATTGGACTGCGATACCGCAAGATCCAAATCGAAATCCATGTGAGTATCCGCACTTCTCATCGCAAAGAAATAACGGGTTGCATCCAGACCTACTTCATCAATAAGGTCACGCATCGTAACTGCTTTACCGGTACGCTTACTCATCTTCATTTTCTCGCCATCCTTGTACAGGTGAACAAGCTGGATGATTTCCACTTCAAGCTGCTCGCGTTTGTACCCTAATGCTTCGATCGCCGCTTTCATACGCGGTATATAGCCGTGGTGGTCTGCACCCCAGATATTGATCAGCGTTTCAAAGCCGCGCTCCAATTTATTACGGTGATAGGCAATATCCGGTGTCAGATATGTGTAAGACCCATCCTGCTTAATAAGCACCCGGTCTTTATCATCGCCTAGTTCCGTAGAGCGGAACCATGTAGCCCCATCTTCCTCGTAAACATGGCCCCTGTCCCTTAACACTTTGAGTGCCTCATCAATTTTACCGTCTTGATATAGAGATGTTTCGGAGTACCATACATCGAATCCGACACGGAAATTACCCAAGTCCGTTTTCAGTTTTTCCATTTCATATTTCAAGCCGTACTCACGGAAAAATTCAAAACGTTCCTTTTCATCGGCATTTACATATTTATCTCCATATTCACTGGCAAGCGTCTTACCGATGCCAATGATATCTTCGCCATGATAACCGCCCTCCGGCATATCCTTTTCGAGGCCAAGTGCCTGGAAATAGCGGGCTTCTATGGAAATGGCCAAATTATTAATTTGGTTTCCTGCGTCATTGATATAGTATTCACGTGAAACATCATAACCTGCTTTAGAGAGGATATTACATAACGTATCACCTACTGCTGCACCACGGGCATGCCCAAGGTGAAGATCACCGGTCGGGTTCGCTGAAACGAACTCCACTTGGATTTTTTCGCCTTTACCAAAGTCACTTTCCCCATATGCTTCATCCACTTTCAAAATGACAGGGACCAATTCTGTCAAATAGGAATTATTCATGTAGAAGTTGATGAAACCAGGTCCTGCAATCTCGATTTTTTCGATGGATGCTTTTGAGTTGTCAAAGTTTTCGATGATTGCCTCTGCTATCATCTTTGGCGCTTTCTTTGCAATCTTCGTTAATTGCATGGCCATATTCGTGGAATAATCTCCGTGTGTCTTATCTCTCGGCAGTTCCAATACAACATTTGGAATCTGCTCTTCCGTTGCTAAACCAGCTTTAATGACCGCCGCTTTAATCTCTTCTTTCAGTTTTTCCTGTACCTCTTTTACTATATTCATGCGCTATGCTTCCTCCTTGTAGGAAATCGTCATCTCATATTGACCGGGTTCGCTTCCCTGCATATGTAACATATATTTAAGGACAAGTTTCCCTTGTTTGGTCTGTTCATCCCATTGATGATGTATCTTCTTCGCGGTCGTCCGTAATCCTAACCTGCCATATATACTTTCATAATGTCCATTTGTCGCTTCCTGCAGGCGGAAAAGCTGTCTCATTTTAATGGCGCCATTTCTAAGCAGGATCGTTTCATCCGGTTTGTGCTTAATGGTCGTTTGTGTTTGACCGGCTTCATTTTCCTCTTTATATTGCAAATATAAATCTGCACCTTTATACATTTTTGTACCAAATGTCACCAGCTCATACGTTTCCGTTTCTGAGCCGTGCATGATTTTTGTCTGTAAAGTCACTTTAATAGCATGCTTATCTATATCATGAAGAGTCAAAGCTACACTTCCTTCATCATGTCGTTCTTAACTTTATAAGTATAAATATTCTTCAAGGAAGTTTCAACTTGGAGCGGAAAATAAAGTGTAAATCCAAAAGTGTGAGGATAAACTGTCGAAATCATGTTGTTGCAATTCATTTGATTTTAACGCAATAATGACTCATTGGGGCGGAATTATTCAAAAAGGGTCCTTCAGATGTAAAATTCTTTTCCTGAATGGATAAAAAAAGACCATTCCCGCTAAAAAACGGGAACAGTCAAGTCTTCCATCATTAACCTTTTTGAACCCAACCTAGAATCATTTCGCGAATCAGCTTGCTAGCCGTGTTCGCAGTTTGCTCGGATGGATCATAAATCGGTGCCACTTCTACTAAATCGCAGCCGACTACATTAATCTCAGACCGTGCTATCTCATGAATCGAAGCCAAAAGCTCTTTGGAAGTGATGCCTCCACAATCTACGGTGCCTGTCCCTGGCGCATGCGCAGGATCAAGAACATCGATGTCGATCGTCACATATACAGGACGACCAGCTAACTGCGGCAGTACTTCTTTCAGAGGTTCAAGAACTTCAAATTTAGAGATGTGCATGCCATTTTCTTTTGCCCATTGGAATTCTTCCTTCAGACCGGAACGAATGCCGAAAGAGTATACATTTTTCGGGCCGATAAGTTCTGCGGATTTACGGATGATGGACGCATGGGAAAGCGGCTCTCCCTCATAATCCTCACGTAAATCTGTATGGGCATCCATATGGATGATGGCCATATCGGGATACTTTTTGAACATGGCTTTAATGACTGGCCATGTGACAAGATGTTCCCCTCCCATACCCATTGGGAACTTACCTGCATCCAACAAGCTGTCGACAAATTTTTCAATCATATCGATACTGCGCTGCGGATTGCCGAATGGTAATGGAATATCCCCGGCATCAAAGAATTTAACTTCCTCTAATTCACGATCTAAATATGGACTGTATTCTTCCAAACCAATCGAAACTTCACGAATCCGGGTAGGGCCGAATCGAGAACCCGGACGGAAACTTACCGTCCAGTCCATCGGCATGCCGTATAGTACAGCTTCTGATTCCTCAAAAACAGGGTGGCTTTTAATGAATACATTGCCTGAATAGGCTTCATCGAATTTCATGGTCCATGCCTCCCTTATTTCACTAAATCTTGAACGAATTTAGGCAGTACGAAAGCTGCTTTATGAAGTTCTTTTGTATAATATTTCGTTTCTATTTCATGGAAACGGTCTTCAGTCACTTCTAATGGATTATATTTTTTCGACCCGATCGTGAACGCCCAAAGGCCGCTTGGATACGTCGGGATATTCGCTAAATACAGGCTGGTGATCGGGAATATTTCTTTCACATCACGTTGTACATCGCGAATTAAGTCCGCTTTAAACCAAGGGTTGTCGGATTGTGCCACAAAAATTCCGTCTTCTTTCAAAGCTTTGGAAATCCCGGCATAAAAACCTTTTGTGAATAAATTGACAGCAGGTCCGACAGGTTCAGTCGAGTCAACCATGATCACGTCATATTCATTTTCACTTTTGGCGATGTGCATGAAGCCATCCCCAACTTGTACGTCTACACGCGGATCTTCAAGCATGCCTGCAATCTCAGGCAGGAATTTCTTTGAGTATTCGATAACTTTCCCATCGATATCCACCAATGTAGCTTTTTTTACACTTGGGTGTTTTAGGATTTCACGGATAACTCCTCCGTCCCCTCCACCTACAACCAAAACGTTCTCTGGATTAGGATGGGTAAATAAAGGAACATGGGCTACCATTTCATGGTAAACGAACTCATCGCGCTGTGAAGTCATTACCATGTCATCCAGCAATAGCATATTGCCCCACTCTTCCGTTTCAATCATATCAAGCTTTTGAAACTCAGTTTGCTCCGTATGTAAAGTACGATTCACTTTCATCGTAATACCAAAATTCTCTGTTTGTTTTTCAGTAAACCAAATGCTCATTTATTAACGCTCCTTTTCCATTTCATATTGTCAGTCACCTTATAGGTTCCCCAAAATCGGTATAGTCATTAGCTAGAAAAATTATAGACGAATCTAGCAGAATTGCAAGATAAATTTCATAAATGCAGTTCTTATGTTTAAAATTTTCTTTTTTTTCCATAATAGTAATAGATACTAGATTCTTACCTGATAAGAGAGGTGAAAGCAATGGAATTGATTCCAAGCGAACGATTTAAAAGGACAACTAAATATGTACGGGCCTTCATCATCCTTGCCGCAATCGGGCTCACGATACTCTTTGTATTGCTTCTCTCTTTACTGATTTATGCAAAAATATTAGGTCCTCCCCCCTTGGTCGTGCCGCAGTCCACTCTCTATTATAGTGATGATGGAAATGTGATCGGTGAAACAGATAATGGCCAGAAACGTTATTGGGCCGGAATGGAGTCGATTTCGCCACAGCTCATCAAAGCGACTGTCGCCGTTGAGGACCGTCAGTTTTACACTCATAACGGATTTGATATAAAGCGGATCGGCGGTGCCATCCTTGCTGATATTAAGGCAATGTCCAAAGTCCAGGGTGCAAGCACCATTACCCAGCAGTATGCCAGGAACCTGTTTCTTGGGCATGACAAAACGTGGTCGCGTAAGTTTAATGAGGCCTTTTATACGATACGTTTAGAAATGAACTACTCCAAAAAGGAAATTCTAGAAGGCTATTTAAATACGATTTACTATGGCCACGGCGCATATGGAGCCCAAGCTGCAAGTCAATATTACTTTGGCAAGGATGCCAAGGATTTGACTCTTCCTGAAGCGAGCATGCTGGCTGGAATACCAAAAGGGCCGTCAAACTATTCACCATTGGATAACTTTGAAAAAGCGAAATCAAGGCAGAAAGTTGTCCTGAAAGCCATGAAAAACAAAAACTACATTTCAGGAAAAAATATCGCGGAAGCATTGCGAACATCCCTTACATTAAAGGGCGAGCACGGAACGGTCACTAATAAGACCGCTCCCTATTTCCAAGATGCCGTCAAACAAGCTTTAAAGTCTCAGCTTCATTTGGATGACCGGACGATCGAGCTCGGCGGGCTTAGGGTCTATACCACACTGGACGAAACCCAGCAGGATGCTGCCGAAGAGGTTCTTTCCAATACCATACCCAAGTCTTCAGGCATTCAAGCCTCGATTGTGGCAATGGATCCGGATACCGGGGAGGTCCGTGCGCTGGTCGGCGGTAAAGATTATTCCGAGTCACCATTTAATCGGGCTACACAGGCCGTTCGCCAGCCTGGTTCAACCATGAAGCCATTGCTATACTATTCAGCGCTGGAGAACGGTTTCACACCGTCCACCACCTTAAAAAGCGAGACAACTACATTTTCTTTCGATGATGGTCACTCATCCTACACACCGCATAATTATAACCATCAATATGCGGAAGGCGAAATCACGATGGCCCAGGCCATTGCTCTTTCCGATAATATCTTCGCCGTAAAAACGCACTTGTTCCTTGGGGAACAGACATTGGTCGATACGGCGCATCGTTTCGGAATCACGGCCAAGATGGATGCGGTTCCTTCCCTGGCACTCGGTACGTCAGGTGTAAAGGCGATTGAAATGGTGAACGCATATAGCATTCTGGCTAACGGCGGCAAAAAGGTTAAACCCGTGTTTATCAAAAAGGTTGAAAATCAAAAAGGTGAAGTGATTTTTGATGAAAATGAGAAACCGGAACAGATTTTGGATGAGGACAAGGCATTTGTCATGACCCAGATGCTTACAGGTGTTTTCGATGAAACCTTAAATGGCTATACGAAAGTGACCGGTAGCACCATCAGTTCCCAGCTGACCCGCCCATATGCCGGCAAATCAGGCTCCACCCCGACGGATAGCTGGATGATTGGTTACACACCGGGGCTTGTTGCAGGAGTATGGACTGGATATGATCAAGGTAAAAAGATCGAGATCCCTGCTGAAAAAGGCTATGCAAAGAAAATCTGGGCTTCCTATATGGAGAAGGGCCTGCAAGGGAAACCGGCAAAAGCGTTTAAGGAAACCAAAAACGTAATCGGGGTAAACGTGAATCCCGTAAGCGGAAAATTGGCCACAAAGGATTGTCCTGTCTCAAGATTGACTTATTATGTTAAAGGCACCGAGCCTGTCGAATACTGTGCCGAGCACTTTAAGGGTGAGAATCCGAAACATGCCCCAAAAGAAGAAGAACATAAAAAGGCCCCGTGGTACAAAAAAGTCCTAAAACCTTGGGGATAACGAAAAACCCCCGAAGCCGGCAGCGGCTTCGGGGGTTTTTCTGTCCTAGTTCCACAGTGACTAAACTGCTGTCTTTAAGTTTACTGATTTTATCGCTTTCCTACAAGTGCATTTTTCACTAAACTTAACATTTCATCCATTAAACGAGATTCAAACCGTCAATGACTCCTTCAGCTGATCTGAAGAGCGCTCCCACATTCCTGCATCATGATTTTTCAGGAAGTCTGCAAGCACACGCTTTGATTTATCGTCCATGTCCTCGACGATGATTTTTCGTTTCAGCGACTTATCCATCCTGTTGACATGTTCCGGAAGCGATTTGTAACCGCGTCTAATTGACCTGTCGACCGTCATTTCACATGCTGTCACACCTGCATAGTGCGGACCGTTTTGAGTTGCTTCAATGGTCACCCAAACAAGCCAGTAAGGTTTAGCATTCGGGACTTCCTCTTTAGTTTTTAAAAACTTGATCCCTTTTTCCACTGCACTTCTGGCATGCATCGCGCCGATATCGACCTCTGCTTCACCTGCATCCACATCGATGATGACCGGAGAGATATTATCGAGCGTTAAAACCCCTGCTCCATATCCGCCATGACCTTCTGTAGGGTCGTTTTTTATAATATTGAAGCCTACCTTTTTCTTTGGTTGTTCTTCCATGTTTGTATCCCCCTTTATCGTTTGTCATTCCTTATTATTGGTTAAAAAAACAAAAGTGAAAAAAATTGACTCAGGATGCCTCCTACAAATTTAATACCGGTATCCATAATCGGTCTAATTGTATAATCGCTCAGCGGTGTGATGATCAAAATCAAAAAAATCAGGGAGCCATATTGTTCATACTGGGTCATTTTTGCCCGCAAGTCCGCTGAAACAAGATCCTGTACGATCCTATAACCATCGAGCGGCGGCAGCGGTATCAGATTAAATACAAATAAAAGGACATTTAAATTTATGAGTATATTTAAGAAGGGCTCGACGAAAAACGGTAAATCAGGTCCAACGCCTGCTGCAAGCAATCCGTAAAAAATTAAAAAACCCAAAATTGCAACAATCAAATTACTGAACGGACCGGCAAAAGAGACGAGCACTCCTGCCAATTTTGGATTCTTGAAATGAAAACGATTTACCGGTACAGGTCTAGCCCAACCAAATCCGGCTATTAATATCAGCAATGTTCCGATCGGATCCAAATGAGAAATCGGATTCAATGTGACTCTTCCTTCATTCTTTGCAGTCGGGTCACCGAACTTATAGGCCACATAAGCATGGGAAAATTCATGAACCGTAAATGCGATTAACAGTGACACAATGACATATGGAAGCTCTTCCAACCTATAAGCCAAAAACCGTTCTATTTGATCAAAGAATTCCATCGATAGCTTCTCCCCCATTGTTTATTACCGTTAGTATACATCAAAAGTCCAAGAAGTGAAAAAACTCTGACTTCCGTGTCTTGCAATTCTTTTTCCATTGTGAAACACTACAAGATAAGAGAGGAAGGGGGGAAAAGAGATGCCATATGTAACAGTCAAAATGCTTGAAGGCCGTACAGACGAACAAAAAAAGGCTTTAGTCGAAAAGGTGACTGCAGCCGTTACGGAAACAACTGGCGCACCAGCTGAAGCCGTGACGATTTTCATTGAAGAAATGTCAAAAAATCATTTAGCAGTAGCCGGTGTCCGTAAAAGCGATTTATAAGATTTACATAATGGGGAAAAGCTAAGCCATCAATTCGGCTTAGCTTTTGTTTTTAACTGCTCAATATATTCATATGCCTCATCAATTTCTTCAAGCGTATATTTTTGTTTGCTTTTCAGCGTGAAAATTTTCTCGGTGACTTCCTCTTTTTCAAGCGTGTCGAAGTATAACACCGTTGAAACCAGCTCCAAAAACCGGGCATTCTGTTCGTTCATATCCAGTAGGCATGCCTCGAGTGCCGGCATCTCCACTTCCTGAATGGATAGGAAATCCTGGCCGGCATCCGTTATCGAATAACAATATTGATAATAGCCTGCTTTTTTTTCCCTCACTTCATTCAAGTAACCCATCTCGCAGAGCTCTTCAATCCGTAAGGTCAACTCCTCCGAATACGGTCCATAAAAGTGAAACTGGAACTTTTCATGAAATGGGAAGGACAGCTTTTTTGCGATATAAACGATTTTTTGTAATTTTTTCCGACCCGAGATTTCACCTGCAGTAGAAATTGCATTGATTATGTTTGCATGATCCTTAAACAAGGCTCGTCACTCCTCACCAAAAATGTACCACTTTAATCCGATAGCTCTAAAAGCTTGCGAATCTGTTTTTTTATATTTTTCTTCGTAGATTCATCACGCAATAAATCCGCTGGATAATACAACTTATGATCCGTTCTTCTTTTCCCTGAAATTGCATCGACAATTTCGGATTCACGCGATAATTCACGAATTTCGCCATTATTTTTCAGCAAGTGAATCGGCAGTCTCTCCTCTTCCTCACCTGGCCGGTAAAAATCATACGGCAGATCTGAAGAAGAATCGACGACAAGATAATAATCCGGATCGATGCCTGCCTTCTTGAATAGCGTCCTTAATTCCATCAACCTGTTCATTTGACTGTTCGATGGATGGAATTCAACATATTTAAATAGTTTACGGTTAACGAAGCGAGTGCATAAATCTTTTAAAATCGCATCGTTCTCCTCTTCCCATGCTTCGAAATAATAGAGCATCACCGCTTCATCCATTTTCAAGTAGTCATTTAAAGTCACTTCTCCCTTGAACAATGAATAAAAATGGTGCGGTTCTTGAGCAAACTCATAACCGGATTCATATAAATGTTTCGCCCTATGCAGAATCTTGGTAAGTATGACCTCCGCACTTCTCGTAACTGGATGGAAATAAACCTGCCAGTACATTTGGTAACGACTCATGATATAATCCTCAACCGCATGCATCCCGCTTTGCTTTATGACGGCATGTTCTTCCCTTGGCCTCATTACACGCAAAAGCCTTTCCATATCGAAATGTCCATAACTAACGCCAGTGAAGTAAGCATCACGCTGTAAATAATCCATTCTATCAGCATCGATCTGACTTGAAATCAAGCTGACTACTAATTTGCCTTTATAGGTTTTCGCTATGACTTCTGCCACTTTTTTAGGAAAATCACGTCCAACTCTAAGGAGGATCTTATTCACTTCCGTATCGCCGAGGATTATTTGCCGTGTGAATTGCTCATGATCCAGGTCAAACACTTTTTCAAAAGAATGAGAGAAAGGACCATGACCCAAATCATGCAGCAGTGCTGCGCACAAGGATAGTAACCGTTCCTCAGGTTTCCATTCCGGTCTGCCCTCGAAAACATCATCCACGATTCTCCGGACAATCTCATATACTCCAAGCGAATGGCTAAGCCGGCTATGTTCCGCACCATGAAAGGTCAAATAAGTCGTCCCCAGCTGTTTGATCCTTCTAAGACGCTGGAATTCCTTCGTCCCTATTAAATCCCATATAACCCGGTCACGAACATGTATATATCGGTGCACCGGGTCCTTGAATACTTTTTCTTCTTGTAATTTTTCGCCGGAATATTCCATGAACTACCCTCTTTTTCATAATCTCGATGCACTCATTATAGCGTGTTTTGACAAAAAACCCTAACATCCACCTTGCTAGTAAGAGGGGTCCTTTTGTAAGAAAACGGAAGTTTCGGTCTGATTTTGTCTTGAAAATAAGAAAATAAAAAATCACCGCAGTGTGTTGAATCTGGGTGATGATTACTTGTTCCATTTATCATAAGCAAACAATCCACTCTACCTATATATCATGGATCCTACTTTAGTTTTTTATTGATTTTATCTAGTAACTCGTCTTCTGTCGGTGCAGCAACTGGACGGTTATTGACAAAGGCAAAAGACTTCTTTCTGCCAGGACCGCAATAGGATTGACAGCCCACTTCAATTTTCGCGTCGGGATCAAGCTTTTCAAGACGCGGGATCAATGTTTTAATGTTTACCGCCAAGCAGTCATCGCACACTCTGAATTCATTGGACATCCTCCGGTCACCATCCTTTCCATGACAAACTATTTTTCATCCATTTATATGACTAAAGGGTATTTTACCGCTTCTACTTATGAATATCAAGAGGGCTTGAACATGTGAAAAGGAAAGGGCAGCCGCTGTAAAAGGATGTAATTAATCAAAAAACTAGTATCCTTTTAACCTTTTTGTATAAAAAATCCAGATTTTGTCCAAAATGCTAGTAGAACACTCCATAAATCACTGCCACACGATATTTTATATAGTTATTTATTTTAAAAGTTACCAGAAAGGGAGTATGTAGAAATGAAGGTTCGTCAAGACGCCTGGACAGAAGAAGATGATTTGCTTTTGGCTGAAACGGTATTGCGCCATGTGCGGGAAGGCAGCACTCAGCTTAATGCTTTTGAAGAGGTAGGAGATAAGTTGAATCGCACCTCTGCAGCATGCGGATTCCGCTGGAATGCAGTTGTCCGCCATAATTATGATAAGGCGCTTTCCCTAGCCAAGAAACAGCGTAAGCAGCGGCAAAGGATCCTTGGAAAAGATCAAGGAGGGAAAAAACGGCTTCTTTATACACCGCCGTCCCCAACGATTTCCGACATAATGGTTCCCCATGTACAAGAAGAGGAACTAGAGTTGAAGTCCGAAGTCGATACTACCAATTATGAAGCAGCAGAGGAATTCGTTGTGGCTGAAGCCCTCGCTCCTATGACACAGCAAACACCAGTGACTTTGGAAACGGCCATGAGCCTTGATGCCGTCATCGCCTATTTGGAATCTATGAACGGCCGCATGCTTCAAGCTGAAGTATTAAAAACCGAAAATGAAAGATTGAAGCTTGAAATTAAAGGGCTGAAAAAGCGAAACGAAGATTTGGAGAATAAAATCAGCCACCTGGAACAAAACAGCGGCTTGATGCAGGAAGATTATGAAACTTTGATGAATATCATGAATCGAGCAAGAAAGCTGGTCTTGTTAGAGGAAGAGGAACGTCCGGCAACGAAGTTCAAGATGGACCGGAATGGCAATTTGGAAAAAATGGCCGAGTAATAAGATAATGTGGGGTTCAGTTATAATAGATCAACCACATGCCAAAGGCCGTTTCACCCATGTTTATCTTAAAAAAGGGAGCCGACAAGGCTCTTTTTTTCATTGTTTCAAGAAAGAATCAATAATATCTCCGCCTATCATACAGGCCTTTTAAAGTTTCAGTGAATGCTAAAGTCGTATTTAATGAAAAAAGCCGTTCCTGAATTACCGGAACGGCTTCTTTCATATCAATCCTTTAATGCATCGAATACTTTATCATTGCGTTCCATCACTCTTGTCAAGTATGCCTCATACATCGGCCATTCCTGAACGGAAAGAGTGTCAGAGAATATCCTTTCGCTATGTTCCTTCAATACATGCAGGAATTTGAGCATAACGTCCTGAACACTCAATTGCACGCCCAACAATTCCGTTAGGGACGCCATTACCGAAGGGACGATATCGGGATAAGCGAATTTGGTTTCTTCATTTCCTTTAGCTGCATCATAAAAACCCTTCACGAGACTGGCACGTTCAGCCCCGCTTCCATTGACACACAAATAGATTTGCACCGCTACGCCATTGCGAATCCTGCGTTGGGATATCCCGGCAAACTTTTGCCCATTTATACTTAAATCATAACTTCCAGGACAATAGGAACCGACGATTTCCCTTGCCTCCATCGTGACCGGGAAATCAGCAAACATCAATTGGACAAGCTCCCACATCGCATCATATCCACGATTGATTTCAATTTTCTGCTCGTTTTCAGGAAAAATGAGCGACAAATTAAGAACACCCTCATCCAGCACGACTGCCAGCCCTCCGGAATTCCTCACGATGGCCTGAAAACCATGTTCTTCTAAATGATCCAAACCCTTTTTAAGAAAAGGCAACTTCGTATCCTGTATACCCATGACGATGGTTCGATGATGTACCCACGCCCTGGCTACGGCCGCTGATTTACCTGCCCCTACGGAAGCACAAAATGTATCATCCATCGCAAAGGACTCCAGAGCTGGAAACTGAGGTCCAACGGAAGATTGATCAATAATCCTCCACTCTTGCTGCATTAATAATGAATCTGTTTCACTCATACGAATCTCCCTCTACATTTAATCCTCAAGCTGCCTATTGATACTGCGCCACAAATCCCTGTGCCGCTGTAATGACAGCCAGTTTATATACATCCTCTTCACTGCATCCCCTCGAAAGGTCATTCACCGGACGGTTCAGCCCCTGTAGGATCGGACCGACCGCTTCGAAGCCACCCAAGCGCTGTACCATCTTATAGCTAATGTTCCCTGCTTCGAGACTTGGGAAAATAAAAACATTCGCATCCCCCTGAATAAGGGAATCCGGCGCTTTTTTTCTTGCTACCGAAGGAACGAAAGCCGCGTCAAACTGAAATTCCCCATCAAGAATTACTTCAGGGTCCATTTCTTTTGCCAAATCGACAGCATCAGCCACTTTTAAGGTTTCGGGGGATGTTGCCGACCCCTTCGTCGAAAAGCTCAGCATTGCCACACGCGGTTCGATATCGAACATTAGTGCAGTCTTCGCACTTTCTATAGCAATTTCAGCCAGGTCTTGGGAATTGGGGTTTATATTGATCGCACAATCCGCGAACACATATTTTTCTTCATCCCGGACCATGATGAATACTCCCGATGTTTTTTGGACGCCTGGCTTTGTTTTTATGATCCTTAAGGCGGGACGAACCGTATCGGCAGTCGAATGCGTTGCACCACTCACCATTCCATGTGCCTGTTTCATATGGACGAGCATGGTTCCAAAGTAGTTCTCATCCATTAAGATTTCACGTGCTTGTACCTCGGTCGCTTTACCCTCACGGACCTTCACGAACGCTTCAACCATTTCGTCCATCATGATATAATTCTTCGGATCATATATTTCGATTGCATCAAGGGAGATTTTCATATCTTTTGCCTTCTCTTGAATCGACCCGATATCCCCGATCAATACCGGTGTCACCAGTTTAGCTTTGGCAAGCCTTGCTGCCGCTCCCAAAATCCGTTCATCCAGCCCTTCTGGAAAAACGATCTTTAAATTATGCCCCATAACTTTCGCTTCCAATATTTCAAATAAATCACCCATTGGCTCTTCCTCCTTTTTTAGATACGTTTTCCCTATTTCCTTCTATATTTAACCATCCGGTGAAAATTCATAGTCGTCTTCTTTTAAGAATACTCTAGCAGCCAGGTTATTTCCAGCCACTTTGGTCCCCTGCCAATCCGCAAATTTGAAAATTGTTTGAACACCGAAAAACAGTGATGGTGTTTGCGGGTTGATATAAATTTCCTTATACTGAAACTATGTTATATTAAAGTTATAATAAGACTTAGGAGTGATCGTAATGAGTGAAGCAGCACAAACACTGGACGGCTGGTATTGTTTACATGATTTCCGTCTGATCGACTGGGCTTCTTGGAAAACGTTATCAAGCGACGAACGCCAATTGGCCATCTCAGAATTCCAAGGTTTACTGGATAAATGGAATATGACACAAAGCGACAATGAAGGCAGCCATGCCCTATATTCCATCGTTGGTCAGAAAGCGGACTTCATGCTTATGTTTGCCCGCCCAACCATGGAGGAATTGAATGCAATTGAAAACGAATTCAACAAAACGAAGCTTGCGGAATATACAGTTCCTGCTTATTCATACGTTTCCGTCGTGGAATTAAGCAATTACTTAGCTGGAGGAGATGGTGAGGACCCTTACCAGAACCCTCATGTCCGTTCAAGACTTTATCCGATACTTCCAAAAGCGAAACATGTGTGCTTCTATCCAATGGACAAGCGTCGTGATGGCGATGATAACTGGTATATGCTTTCCATGGAAGAGCGCAAAGGCTTAATGCGTTCCCACGGCTTGATTGGCCGCAGTTATGCCGGTAAAGTGAAACAAATCATTTCGGGTTCTGTCGGTTTTGACGATTATGAATGGGGCGTTACACTATTTGCAGATGATGTCCTTCAATTTAAAAAATTAATCTATGAAATGCGTTTTGATGAAGTGAGTGCACGTTACGCTGCATTTGGTTCTTTCTTTGTAGGCAATATCCTGCCGGAAGAAAACGTACCTTCATTCCTATACGTATAAGACGATGGGCTTCCGGTTTCCGGAAGCTTTTTTTACGTCCCCTCCTTTTTATTTTTCCCCGGCTATGGAATAAATCCAATCCACATCCCATACATTTTCAATAGTGATGAATTTATTTTTTCACAGTCCCATTCAGCTTCAGGAAAATTGATCAAGGCAATTCCTGACTCCAGCGAGGTGAAGGAACGTTACTTCTATTCATTGGCCGGCAAGAGGGTATGGTTTATATCATGAACGGCAGCCGTTATGTATCGCTTAACTTTCATTGTGGTTTTTTAAGCCACCCGGGGATTGTCCAGAAAACATATACAATACTACCGGTCGCTATAAATCGCACAGTTTCTCCCAGTCCACACTCTTGGATTGTCCAAATTCCACAGCATCAACTAAACCTTGAATTTAGGAGGGAATGCAATGTCACAAAATAATCCTTATGGTAACTACCCGTACGGGGGAAGCCCCTATTACCCCTATGAGAATAATGAGCCTGAACTAAGGCAGCAGAATCCTAACCCGCAACAAGGTTACCCGCAGCAAGGATACCAACAGCCATCATACCAGCCACAACAGCCCACTATGGCAGGCACGCCACAACAAATGCCGATGCAGGTGAGTCCAGCCACTTCCGGACCACAGATACCTGGCATGCTTCCGGTCGAACAGTCATACATCGAGAACATCTTGCGTTTGAATAAAGGGAAATTAGCCACTGTTTATACAACGTTTGAAAACAACAAGGAATGGAATGCCAAGATCTTCAAAGGAATCATTGAGGCTGCAGGACGCGATCACTTAATCATAAGCGACCCTCAAACGGGAAAACGATACTTAATCCCGATGGTATACTTAGATTATATAACGTTTGATGAAGAAATCGAATATGAATATCCATTTGGAGGCGCTGGGCTTGCCACCTATTCGCCAAGGTAAAGAAAATCCAATAAAGAAGAGCCTCAGAATCTATTTGATTTTGAGGCTCTTCTTATATTGGAATGACTTTTTTCATTACAAGTATTTATATGCAGCAATGATCATTAAGACCCAAGCAACCAAGAATGAAACCCCGCCAAGCGGTGTGATGGCACCAAGGACTTTGATTTGCGTAACGCTTAGAACGAATAGGCTTCCGGAAAACAGGATAATTCCTATTAGCATAAGCCAGCCGGACCAGTTGATCAGCGGACTTGAAATCTTCCCAGCCAATATTCCGATTACCAATAAACCAACCGCATGGAACATTTGATATTGAACAGCGGTTTGCCAGGTTTCTAAATATTTATCAGGAATTTTCCCTTCCAGCCCGTGTGCACCGAATGCACCTAGTGCCACAGCAATAAACCCATTCAATGCACCTAAAATGATGAACAGTTTCAATTATTTCGCTCCCCTTCCCTAATTTAAAAATCGAACAAGGACTCCCCATTGGCCTCATCCATTTTAACCGGTTCTACATTCGGTGTAGCCGACATAACGGGCTGGGTCAATGTGATTGGCTTCGGTATGCTGATGTTCGCTGCTTTTTCATCCACCATTACTTCACAAAGGGACTTAATGGCGATTACATACCCCTGCACCTTATCCTCTGAATTTGCCTGTTTCGCTTTTAAAACAAGCTCTTCAATTTTATCCAACATTTGTCTTGATGAAATATCCAACTTTACCACCTCGTCTATATACAGGTCAAAACTATCATAACTAGCATAGCAAAAATCAGAGAAGAAAACACCTTGCATATTTCCTACCTCTTAATTGGCTTGGCCTGAAATTTCATGCATGGCTGTCCTGAAGAATGAAAGACATCAAGAGAAGGCTGGTTTGATGTTTTAAATTGAAAAGCACGGCAGCCCTTTGGAAAACTGGGATCCCAAGTTATATAGAAATGACGGCACGCCATACAATTCACCCGTTTCGTTTTCTTGCCCATATCATCGGTTCGAGATTTTCCAATCAATTGGGGATTCCCCCATTTCCATCAGCAATTGATTTGTTGTGGAAAAAGGCTTGGTGCCAAAGAAACCACGGGAAGCCGACAGCGGACTCGGATGTACGGACTTAATGATTTTATGACGGGTCTCATCAATCAAAGGGATTTTGGTTTGTGCAGGTTTCCCCCACAGGATGAATACAACAGGTTTCGGACGGTCATTCAATAGGCGAATAACTTGATTCGTAAAGATTTCCCATCCTTTTCCGCGATGTGAGTTTGCCTCTCCCTCACGAACAGTCATGACGGTATTCAATAGAAGCACTCCCTGTTTTGCCCATTCGACTAGGTAACCATTATTCGGAACCTCATAGCCTAGATCGGTGTGTAACTCTTTAAAAATATTTCTTAAAGAAGGTGGGATGCGAACCTCCGGTTTAACTGAAAAACTAAGGCCATGCGCTTGACCAGGGCCATGGTAAGGGTCCTGTCCAAGGATGACAACCTTTACTTCTTCATAAGGAGTATAGTGAAGTGCATTGAAAATATCGTCCTGATCGGGATGAACGACTTGCTGACTGTACTCTTGCTTTATGAATTCCCTTAGCTCCTGGTAATATTCTTTTTTGAATTCCTCTTTCAATAGAGGCCACCAATCATTTGTTAATAACTGCTTTGCCATCTGCCACAGCACCTCTCCACTTTTTGAAACTACATTATATCAAACTACATCGCCTTGTCTTTTTCCATAGATTACGATTTATGTTTCTATATACCCCAAAAGTGGGAAAGTAGAAAGTTAGCAAGCAATTTAACCATGTTGGAGGATTCCCTATGAAAAAATGGTACAAAAGAAAACGATTTTATCTGCTTGTCAGCATTTTGATCGTCATTGCACTCGTAATCGTCTATAACAGCTACAAGACTCTCCCCGATGGTATTTCCTATGAAGGAAAGGTTCACCATGTCGAGGATATCGATTTCATCTATGACCTTTCCTATCACGATGAACAAGGGGATATGCAACATGAGCAGCGAATTTTCCGAACCATAAATCAAGCCATAGAAGAGGCTGATTCTTATATCGTAATCGACATGTTTTTGTTTAATGCTTTTTATGATGAAAAGATAAACTTCCCGAAGCTAACCGAGACTCTGAAGGATAATCTGGTTGAACAGAAGAAAAAGAAACCTGGCCTCCAGGTTATTTTCATTACTGATGAAGTGAATACTTCCTATAATGCCTACCAGCTAGAGGCATTGGAAACGATGAAGAAAAATGGCATTGATGTCATTGTTACCAACTTAGACCGCCTCCGGGATCCGAATCCTCTCTATTCAGGTGTATATCGGACCTTTTTCCAATGGTTCGGTGAAAGCGGGAAAGGCTGGATTGTGAATCCAATGGCTAAAAGCGCACCAAAGGTCACCTTGCGTTCTTATCTTAGACTGATGAATATCAAAGCCAATCACAGAAAAGTGGTCGCTACTGAAAAAACGGCCATCATCTCATCTGCCAATCCTCATGACGCAAGTGGATTCCATTCCAATATTGCGTTCCAGATGGATGGGAATATCATCGGAGATTTTGTTAAAGCCGAAGAAGCCGCTTCGAAATTCTCGGGAGGACCGAAGTCATTTCCTGAGTTCAAAGGGACATCAGCAGATAAAGGACCTATATCGGTACAACTTCTAACGGAAGGAAAAATCAATAAACATGTCCTTAAGGCAATCAAGGATGCAAAAAAGGGTGACCACATCCATCTTGCCATGTTCTACATTGCCGATCGCGAGGTTGTCGAGGCATTAACGGATGCAGCTAAACGGGGTGTTAAGATTCAAATGATATTGGATCCGAATCAAAACGCTTTCGGAAGTGAAAAAATCGGGCTTCCCAATCTTCCGGTTGCCGCCGAATTCGAAAAACTGGGGGATGAAAATATCTCGATCCGCTGGTACAAAACAGATAAAGAACAGTTCCATACAAAGTTGATGATGATCCAAAGGGCTGATGAAACGGTTATCCTTGGAGGATCGGCTAATTATACGTCACGCAATCTAGATGATTTTAATCTTGAAGCGAATGTTGAAATCCATGCTCCAAATGATGCGGACGTTTCCAAGGACGTCGATAGCTATTTTCAAAGACTCTGGACAAATCAAAATGGAACATACACGGTGGATTACAGTGAATACCAGAAGAAACTGCCTGTCTTTAAATACTTAACCTACCGCATTCAGAAGGTGTTCCGCTTCACCACTTACTAAAATTTTCTTCTATATAAATGTTTATCAGTGCCCAAATGAGGTTATATACTACTATAGCCAAACAGCAACTGTAATAAGCAAGATTCCATTTACCTATATTCAAGAGAATCTCACTAAAATTCAAGGAGGAGTTTATATGTATCAAGTACATGTAGTAGAAAACGGTTTACAAGCAAAGGAAAAAATCGATGAATTAGTTACATCAGGTTATACGAAAGATGATGTATATTTGTTTGCCCATGATAAAACCCGTTCAAAGCACCTTACCGAGAATACAAATACAGAAGGTGTAGGCATGAAGGAACAAGGTTTCCTTGATTCCGTCGGAAATCTCTTTAAATCACGCGGAGATGAACTTCGTAACCGCATGAGCAACCTTGGCCTTAGTGATATGGAGGCAGAACGTTACGAGGAAGTGCTTGACGAAGGAAAAGTGGTCATCGTTGCTTCCAAACAAGATAATAAAGACGGGGTTACACACTAATACCCGATAACCATTACCCTATATGGATTCATAAAAAAGCGAGGCTCCTTAACCGGCAGCCTCGTTTTTTATATTCATTATCCCAGGATGCTTTGGTACGTGGCCTTTGCATGGACCATGTCCTTAGTACCGTGAATCAACGCCCGGCCATCCTTGAAAATGACGATACGCTCCCCAGCTTTTTCACAAGAGAGAAGAAATGGATTGAATTTCACCAAATAGCCGCTGCCGTCCAGATCTTTGGCTAGTTTCTCGAGTTGCAGTTCCAAAGGATTTGGCGGTCTTACCTGTACAGTATCCCTCCCGCAAAGAACCGCCGTTTTCGTTGCATTTTCCTGTGTTAAAAAGGGGTATGTCCTCTGCTCTCCGCATGAGAGACAATCTTTCTTTTTCGCTTTTGTCAATTTAACGGTTTGGTATTGATTTCTCCACAGATCAAAAGAAACAAGTGCAGGACGTACCGATTCCAAATCTTCAACAAGGATTTTCAAAGCTTCGGCAGTTTGGTGTGCCACTACCATCGTTACAGCCGGTGATATGATTCCTCCTGTGTCACAGGTCATTCCTTGAATGGGGATTGCTTTAAGCAAACAGTGCAAACATGGAGTCTGTCCGGGAAGGATCGTCAAAGTCATGCCAACACTCCCCACACATGCCCCATAAATCCACGGTATATGAAGCTTTTGTGATAAATCATTAATGATCATCCGTGTCTCAAAGTTATCGGTTGCATCCAATATCAAATCAACATCACCAAGCAGCTGTTCGAGGTTCTGGGCAGTTGCGTCCATGATGATGGCATTCACTTCAACTTCATGATTGATATCAAATAAATGACGCTTTGCCGCTTCTGCTTTTGGCAGTTTCTCCTCGACATCCCGTTCCGTATACAATTGTTGGCGCTGTAAATTACTGGTCTCGACATAATCCCTGTCGACAATGGTAAGCTTCCCTACTCCTGCCCGAGTAAGGGCCTCGGCATTAGCAGATCCCAAAGCCCCTGCACCAAGAAGCAAGACATGCTTCTTCATAATTTTCAATTGGCCCCCTTCACCAATGGGGGCGAATAAAGTCTGCCTTGAATATCGCTCTTTCACCGTGAACCCTCCCTTCCGAACGCTTTAGCCCCCACTTACTGGTGGAATGAAAGCAACTGTATCTCCATCAGATAGTAGCGTGTCATCATCGGCAAATTCTTCATTGACCGCCGTCATCACGGTTTCTAGACCTTCCAATTGAAAATCCACCTTCATTTTTCCTTTTAGCTCCGCCACACTCATTCCATTTCCTTCTATAGAAAGGGTCTCTTTGCCTAGCTCATCTTTCAATTGGGCAAATAAAAGTACATTAATCATCAATATCCCCCTCTTCCGGTTTCCCCGATGGATATGGAACGGTTTCCAACTGGTTTCCTACCCATGTCTCCCCATCTTCCCAGTGTTCTTTTTTCCAGATCGGGACGATTTCTTTAATTCTTTCAATCGCATACCTATTCGCCTCATATGCATCATTTCGATGTGGCGTACTAACGGCAATAACCACTGCGATATCCGTGATTTCAAGTTTACCTACACGATGGGTGATCGCCGTTTCTGCATCAGGCCAACGTTCCTTGATCTCAGATCCGATTTGCTCCAATTTCTTGATGGCCATCGGTTCATACGCTTCGTAAATTAAGAAGAGAGTCTTTTTTCCTTTCGTCATTTCCCTCACTGTACCAATAAAGGTCGTGACGGCACCTGCATTCCGCTTGACTACTTTATCAAACACTTCCTGGATGACAATCGGCTCTTTTGAAATATTATAATTCATGTCTACCATCCTTTATATATAATTCAGTTTGATCAATATAACCTGCCTCTTGATAATCTTCCATCGTATTCATATTGAAAAAAAGATATTGAAAATGTTCAGGATTCTTGCGATATAACTTAAAGTCGGTTTCTTTCATGACTTTCACCGAAATCTTTTCCAAAAATAGACTCATTTTTAATTCATGTTTTAATAAACACTCCGTCAGTACAGGAAGACACCTTTTATGGTAAACAGCAAAAAGCGGCTGGATCCTGCCATTTATTTCTGGAACGACAGCATCGAATTCAGGTTCATAATGGGAAATGATATCCTTTATGGCATCTGCACTCACAAACGGCATATCACAGGCTGCAAGGAATTGAAGCTCCGTTTTCGATGAGGTCAACCCTGCATGCAATCCGCCAAGTGGTCCTTGACCTTTATGTAAATCCGGAATTAGCGGAAGTTGCAGAAAATGATATTCTTCAAATGTATTCGTAATGACCATGATGTTTTCTGACACCTTTTTCAATTCGGATGCCACTCTTGAAATGTTCACAACGCCGCCTATGGTCAACAGGGCCTTATTCACTCCCATACGGCTTGATTTCCCACCAGCTAAAAGCAACATTGTCCATTCCACAAGAATCTCCCTCCCTTTTTTGGGTTTAATCCAGCATCGAACGGTAAAGCTATACTAAATGTGTCCACTATATTTAAATATTATTTTAAATCAACTTTGAAAATAATGACACCTTCTCAAACTTTGCTTTATATTTCAAAAGATGGAAAGTAGGGTCCAAAGCAAAAAAAGCAGGCTACCCGTCCATCCGATTTCCTGAATTTCAGGTCCGAAAAATGACTTATGCGAGGCCATTGCACTTCTTTCTCTAAGACACTCATATTAGGGTGAAAACTAAGTTTTACATAAAAGAAATTTTGGTATATTCTAAAAATAGGATATTAACTGGTATGCTGATAATATCGATATCTAATTCTCCTGAGGAGGTCACATAATGACTATGAAAAGAGCTATGACAGTTGCCGGATCTGATTCGAGCGGCGGCGCGGGTCTTCAAGCAGATTTAAAGACATTCCAAGAATTCGGGGTTTACGGTATGTCCGCTTTAACGACAATCGTGACGATGGATCCGAAGAATGGCTGGTCCCATAATGTATTCCCTACACCGGTAGAAGTTTTGGAAGCCCAAATCGAAACGATTTTATCAATCGGCATTGACGCAATGAAAACGGGAATGCTTGGATCAGTGGAAATCATTGAACTTGTTGCCCGTAAAATAGACGAGTTGAAGCTGGACAAAGTCGTAATCGATCCAGTTATGGTATGTAAAGGTGAAGATGAAGTATTGCACCCTGAAACGGCCGTAGCTCTGCGTGAACTGCTTGTTCCACGTGCAACTGTAGTCACGCCAAACCTGTTCGAGGCCGCTCAGTTAGCGGGAACTGCGCCTATCAAGACGATTGATGACATGAGGGCTGCAGCTGAAAAGATTCATGCACTTGGTGCAAAATATGTCTTGATCAAAGGCGGTAATAAGCTGGATCTTGATAAAGCCATCGACCTTTTATATGATGGAAAAGAATTTGAAATCCTTGAATCAGAAAAAATCGAAACGACCAATACACATGGTGCCGGCTGTTCTTCTTCCGCAGCTATTGCAGCTCAATTGGCTGAAGGGAAAAGCCCGCGTGAGGCTATCCTCATTGCTAAAGACTTCATTACCGAGGCGGTTCGCCATTCTTGGAAGATGAATGACTATGTTGGACCTGTCAATCATGGTGCATACCATAAATATGGAATTGCGGAAAAAACACAAAAATAAAACATCAAGATTAATGGCTGCTCAAATTCATCGAGCGGCCTTTTTCGCTTTTTTTGCTTTTATTTAGTAAAATAGAAAGAAGGAAAAGCTTATCTAGCCGCCCAGTTAAGGAGGAAATTATAGAATGAAACCTATAGACCGTACAGAGGTGCAAAATGCCATTGATTCTTTCGCCGGACAAGATGTATATCTTCACCTTGAAACGACAAATGGCGCCTATGCCACTCATGTAGATGAAGCTTTCTTTTCGGCAGGTGCTTATATTCGTAATGCTTTTATACAGTATGAACATGGGAAGATTGTTGGGGATGGACCCTACCGCATCGGCTTGAAGCTCAATATTGGCTGGGTATATGCAGAAGGCGTTAACCACTTCGAATTGGATGAACAGGGGAGATTGCTATTGGCAGGCCTTGATTTTTCCGGAAAGCTTGCTGTCTCCATGCAGCTCAGTCCCACTCCCTTTGAATGATGACAACTTGCTTGATATATATCATATAATTCCGATGAAAACTCCCATTCACCGATAACCATACTCACTGTAAGTAGAACGGAAGGAGAAATATACCTTGGAAAAAGAACGCCATGTATTAGTTATATTCCCACATCCCGATGATGAAGCCTTCTCGGTCTCCGGAACGCTTGCCCTTCATAGAGAAGCGGGCACTCCTGTCACCTATTTATGCTTAACTTTAGGAGAAATGGGACGTAATTTAGGAAACCCTCCATTTGCAACAAGGGAATCGCTCCCTAAAATTCGTAAAAAGGAATTAATCGATGCAGCAAATGCGATTGGCATCCAAGATTTACGCATGCTTGGATTGCGTGATAAGACGATTGAATTCGAAGATGATGAAAAGCTGACATCATTATTTACCGATGCCATCAATGAATTGAATCCTTCATTGATCATTACGTTTTACCCAGGATACAGTGTCCATCCAGACCATGAAGCGACAGCACGGGCTGTGGTTCGGGCCGTGGAAAGAATGGAAGAGAAAGAGAGACCTAAACTTCATTGTGTCGCCTTCTCGAATAACTGCATTGACGAATTGGGACAGCCTGACATCATCCAGGATATCTCTGCCGTCGAAGAAAAAAAGGTAGCTGCATTCACTGCCCACCGTTCGCAAACACAGGCAATGGTGATCGATTGGAAAGAGAAATTCGAAAATCAGGATGCGGATTTTCTAGACTGGATTCGCAAAGAACGATTATGGACCTATAAATTTTAAAGAAACCGCCAATAGGCGGTTTTTTTGTTTATGGCATAAAAAAAACGCCTGTGGATTACAGGCGGAGAAAAGGGGGATACTTTGGAAAATCAATCATAATATTAGCATCCCCAAATTTTTTCATTTTATACAATCATATTCAAAAAATTAGGCAGACAAGCGTTCCTCATGCTGCATTTTCGTTCTTGCCGAGGCTTTTTTTCCATGTGCCAAGAAATAAATGCCAATAAGTACGAATGCAAAGATCGACATTCCTATGAATAACCCTTTGAACCCTGTAAATGGAATAAGGAATCCCAATAGGAATGGGCCAACACCAATACCGAAGTCATACATTGTAAAAAACGTAGATGTGGCTAATCCCATCCGATTTGATGGGGCTTCTTTAATCGAAATCGCTTGACAGCTTGATTGGAACGTACCATACCCCACTCCGATAAAGGCGCCGGCAATCAGAAGCGTGATACCATGATGGGATTGGCTGAGGATGACCATACCGACGGCAAATAGTAAGAGCGATGGGTAAATAACTGCATTTTCCCCCTTCACATCAAACATCCGTCCTGTAAACGGACGGGACGCCAAAAGGAATACAGCAAATACGACGAAGAAAAAACTTGCCGCATCCATTAAATCCATTTCCTTTGCAAAAGACGTTAAATAGGACAAGATGCTCGAATAGGTAAATCCGGCAAACCCGATAAAAATGGAAATGGGCAGTGCCCTTTTCTCAAAGTAATCACTGATTTTAAATCCTTTTTGTGGTGAAACTCCGCTCTGTTCCCCTTCAGGCACATTCATGAATAATGAGGCAACTAAAGAAAATGCGGCAAATAAGGAGGCCGCATAGAAAATGATGGAATAACTGAAATGCTGTGTTATCAGCAATCCAATAAACGGACCGAATGCCATTGCCAAGTTTGTACTCATGGCAAAGTAACCAGTACCTTCCCCGCGTCTCTCATTCGGAATGATATCTGCAGCAATCGTTCCAGTTGCGGTAGTGGCAAGGCCAAAAGCAAAACCGTGAATAAGCCGGTCGATCAATAAGAGGGATAAACTATTCACCAGGAAATAGCCTATGGATGCAACCAGGAATAGAACCAATGATCCAAGCAACATCTTTCTGCGGCCGATCTTGTCAATTTTTTTCCCTGCAATCGGTCTGACAAGCACAGCCCCGAGAACAAAAATACTTGAAGCAAGTCCCGCTTGTGCTTGCGACGCATGAAAGTTATCCATCGTGTAAATGGTCAATGTTACCATCAAGACATAAAAAGTTAAAAATAAAAAAAAGTTCGCAGACGAAACAATCAGGAAATCTTTCGTCCACAATTTCGGTTTTTGATTCATTTCAATCCTTCTTCCTTACTATTGTTTTAATTTCTCCTTCAGGAAAATCAACGTTCGTAACGTTGCCTCTCGATCCTCTTCAGCCAAACCGCTCATTAATTGAAGTTCAAATTCTTCAACTACCTTTTTGGCCTCGTGATAAGTCCTTAAACCTGACTCCGTTAACTGTATTCTCCGTTCCCGCTTATCTTTTCCTGGGACTTGTTCAATCAAATCAAGTTCTTCCAACCGATTTACCGTCCTGGTTACCGTCGGTTTCTCAACATCTAGATATGTGCTTATTTCAACAAGTGTAGAACAGCCAAACTGACTCAGATAATATACAATCGACCATTGGGAATGATAAAGATCAACCTTGGCCAATTGTTCATTTAACTTTTTGGTAAATGACCTCGAAAATTGTAAGTTATGATGAAAAAAACCATTATTAAAGGACAAAGGTATTCCTCCTGCAAAAGTAGTTACCTAGGTAACTATACACCTATTCATTAGAAATGTCTAGCTTTCGGCTGTACGAAAATAATCGTATGCACACCGCTTCCTCAGCTTCTCCATTGCTTCCGGGACAAAATTCAGGAGGTTCATGCTTTTAATTGGAAGTTTTGAGCGAATACTCGTGAATTCCGCGCTTTTACTCGTGAATTTCGAGCGAATACTCGTGAATTTCATGCTTTTACTCGTGAGTCTCGAGCGAATACTCGTGAATTCCGCGCTTTTACTCGTGAGTTTGGGCGTTACTCATGAATTTCATGCTTTTACTCGTGAGTTTCGAGCAAATACTCGTGAATTGCACGCTTTTACTCGTGAGTTTGGGCGTTACTCGTGAATTTCATGCTTTTACTCGTGAGTCTCGAGCGAATACTCGTGAATTCCGCGCTTTTGCTCGTGAATTTCGAGCGAATACTCGTGAATTGCACGCTTTTACTCGTGAGTTTGGGCGTTACTCGTGAATTTCATGCTTTTACTCGTGAGTCTCGAGCGAATACTCGTGAATTCCGCGCTTTTGCTCGTGAATTTCGAGCGAATACTCGTGAGTTCCATGCTTTTACCGTGAGTTTGGGCGTTACTCGTGAATTTCATGCTTTTACTCGTGAGTTTCGAGCAAATACTCGTGAATTGCTCGCTTTTACTCGTGAGTTTGGGCGTTACTCGTGAATTTCATGCTTTTACTCGTGAGTTTCGAGCGAATACTCGTGAATTGCACGCTTTTACTCGTGAGTTTGGGCGTTACTCGTGAATTTCATGCTTTTACTCGTGAGTCTCGAGCGAATACTCGTGAATTCCGCGCTTTTACTCATGAATTTGGAGCGAATACTCGTGAGTTTGGCGAAACGGTATTGGTTAAATCGGGGCCATGCCATGCTCTTCGTGGTCGATGCTTCGAGGCTATAAACAAAAAGGAAACCCCGCTATTAAAAAGCGAGGCTTCCGATATTTGATCTTTGCGTTGCGGAATGATTTCATTCGAAAACTATTTTGAATCACACAAATACCACATCTCCGAGCTTCTCATTGATAACTTCAGGGCATATTCCCTTTTAAGCTAGATAGTGGCAAACGATAAAGTTTATCATCCTTTTCATCAGGATTTCCTCGGCCGTCCGTATTATTGCTTATGAAATAAAGAAATCCTTCATCAACGAATACATCACGTATCCTTCCTGAGCCCGTAATGATATCAGTCAGTTTTCCGCTTTTTACATAAGAGCTCTTAAGCGCTTCACCCCTTAAGGCTGCAAAATAGAGCTTTCCGTCAAAATAGGCCATGCCAGATGGAGCCCATGTATTTTCACCGGAATGAACCAATGGTGTTATCATATCAGTTTTTTGCTCATCGCCCTCTATATCTGGCCAGCCATAGTTCTTACCCGGATCAATTTTATTTAATTCATCGTGTGCCGAATCTCCGTGTTCACTTTCATATAACTGTCCTGCTTCATCCCAGGCGAGACCTTGTGGATTGCGGTGACCGTATGAATAGACGTAAGAATTCCCGAAAGGATTATCTTTCGGAATGGTGCCATCCAGGTTCATGCGCAGAATTTTCCCGCCTAAGGAATCTAGGTCCTGTGCGATTTCAGCCTTTCTTGCATCGCCTGTTGTTGCGTATAGCTTATCGTCCGGTCCAATCTTGATCCTGCCGCCATGGTGGTAATCCCCGCTTGGTATTCCGTCGATTAAGGTCTCCATCTCCTGCCATTTATCATCATTTTTTTCTAAAATGACGATTCGATTGATTGAATCCCCGCCTTCTTCATAGGTATAATAGGCGAAAGCTTGCCCGCTTTTAGAGAAATCGGGAGCTAGCAAAAATCCAAGCAACCCAGCTTCCGCTTTAGCTGACAATGTCTTTTTAAGGTTGACCTTTTGCCGTGTCATCTTATCCTTGTCCCACTCAACGATGGTTCCTGCCCGCTCTGACACATACATTGTGTCCCCATTCTTCTGGATCGACCATGGGGCCTGCAGGTTCGTTATCAGCACATCCGGATCCTCCCCTAAAGTGCCCGTCACTTCTTTGTCAGGATTCGGCTGGGTTTTGCTGTCGCCATTCATGTTACAACCAGTTAAAATCAATGTAGCCATAAGGAAAAAAAGAGCAATTTTTTCAAAGTCTTTCCCCCCTTCGATTCATGAGTTTAATAGGCTGACTGTTTAAGTACCTTTAAAATGGCCTCCGCGACACCGGCTTCATCATTCTTGCCTGTTACTTCATCACACAGTTTTTTAATTTCGAGCGGGGCATTTCCCATTGCGACAGACAAACCTACCCGTTCAAACATGGATACATCATTATAATTATCCCCAATAGCCATCGTTTCCTGCATCGAGCCGGATTTTCCATTCACATATGTTTCAAGTGCCGTACCTTTTTGTGCTGTTTCACTCATGATTTCCACATTTTCACGCCCCGATGAAGTGACTGTAACTCCATGTCCTTTCAATTTCGAAGCAATTTGATTTAATAAAGTTAAATCCTTTGAGAAGCTGAGAATTTTATAATATTCCTCATCCGAACGGCTGAATAACTCGGAATAATCGGAAATGGAAGTTACCTGTCCAAGCTGTAAACGCTGCTCCGCATATTTCCGCATATTCTCAGGGTCAATGTCAGGATTCGCTGTAACGAATACATCAACCAAAACAGATATTGCGTTTTCATAGTCTTTGGAATAAATTCCTTGACTCGTATATATTTCGAAATAAATCCCTTGTTCTTCGAGGAATCCAGCGACCATTTTAGCAGTGGCAGCCGACATTGGATTGGAAGCGGCAATTTTTCCTTCCTCCGTGAAGAGGGCAGCACCATTTACACAGATGACAGGGCAAACGATGCCTGCTTCATCCAAGGCAAACCTAGCTTCCACATAAGATCTTCCAGTAGCAATGATCACTTCCACACCCTCGCTTTGCGCCTTCTGGATGGCATGTTTATTTTCCTCACTGACCTTTTGCATTTTGTTAAGCAATGTTCCGTCCATATCAATCGCAATCGTCTTTATCAATTCAATCGGCCCCTTTTTTCAATATAATCCCTATTTTAACCGAAAGATCGTGGATAAACACGTTTAACAAACCCGTATATATTCTTGGTGTGCCTTCAGTCATTAAAAAATTCTATTATTTATATAAATAAACTGCACCTAATTAAGATAGGTGCAGTTTGTTTTCTTAATGTAGAATCGTTTTTCTATCGACATCTTGGGCCCGTTCAATAATCTGTTCGTGGATGTCTTTTTGAATGTCATCGATGGCTGTAAAATCCATTGCTTTTACATAAATCTTTTCGAGTTCATCATGCAGATCTTTTGCCTTAGCGAGATTTGCTGTCGCTTCATTCATTTTCGTCCGGTACCTAGTGGAAACATCCTTTAACTGTTCGGCATATATTTCATCTGTTCCTGGCAGGATGGCCGTTTTATATATATCAATGATTTCATCCCCTCCACTACTAGGGAAATATTCATGAGGGGATGTGCTGTCAAATATGGCGATCCCAACCTCCCGGACGATTACCATGTCCAAGCTATGCGGATCGAAACCACAATGATATATTTCCACATCAAAGCCTCTTTGCTCCGCAGCCTTTGCAATCTTCTTCAGCATCGTTGATTTCCCGGAACCTGGACGTCCCTTTAAAAAGTACCGTTTTTGTATTCCCTCAGTAATATTGGGGATGAAATCAACTGCACCCGTTGGTGTAGCTGCACCTAAGAATCGGTGACGAACATCCGACTTCTTATTAAGGACGATATCTCTATAAAAGCCTTCTATCAATTTATTGGTCAACCCATTCAATTTTGCGAAATCAATATTTGCCTTATAAATGTCTTCCCATTCATCATGAATCTTCAATGCTTCAGCGAATAGGGCATATGCCTTCTCGAAACTCTTGCTTCTCGCATTCGTCAACTTTATGATGGCCGCTCTTTCAGAAGCCAGCTGCTGGGAGTTCCAGGCAGCTCCTAGATTGACATATTCCTCAATGGCCCCTGGTGCCTTCGGTTCAATCACATGCGGCGCAGTCCCATCCACGATCCCGATTTTCAAAGCCGGTATGATTACTCCATCAATGGAATTATTATCGGACGAACAATGTAAATACTCGATGTCATAGCCTTTATCCAGCCATTCTTGGCCGATTTTTTTCATAATGGTCGATTTACCGGAACCAGGTCCGCCTTTTAATATGAATAATCTTTCCAGACCTTTTAAATTGGAATCATATAAACTATAAAAACCTTTAGCCGTATTGCCTCCAGCAAAATAATTCATCACTTTTCCTGTCACTTTCACACTCTCCCTCACAATACAGATGTAACTTCAAGACAGCGTATGAAGAAAAGGCCCAATAGGTGAATACCTAAAGGCAAACAGTTTATTTTATTAGGGCTACAGATTCCGCTTGTGTGACTTCCAGGAATTCTGACGGTTTTAATACGATCTGTGTACCGATTTTCCCTCCACTTACGATGATTTCAGGCAGGTTTGTCGCACTTTCATCAATAAAAGTCGGGTATTGCCTTTTCATTCCGATCGGGGAACAGCCTCCCCGAATGTACCCTGTGTATTTTTGCAGATCTTTAACCGCAAGCATTTCAATTTTTTTTGCACCTGCGGCCTTCGCTGCTTTTTTCAAATCCAGTTCGGTTGCGACAGGGATGACAAATACGTAAAGCTGCTGCGGTCCGTTATGGGTAACAAGCGTTTTGAAAACGGTTTCCGGCGCTTTTCCAATCTTGTCCGCAACAGTGATCCCGTCGATTTTTCCATCGCGGGCATCATAACTCATCATGCCATACTCTATACGTTTGTTATCAAGAATTCGCATTGCATTCGTTTTACTGGCTCCCATAAGAAAATTCCCCTTATCGTTTTCTACCATCTTACCATTTTAAATACCGGGCAAAAAGAAAAGCACAGTGCTTATTCATCTGTGCTTTCCTAAAAATTATTCTAAATGGCGTCTTTGGAAATCAGCGATCCTCTTGTAGTCACCTTCCAATTGCCTGCTCACGGATAAATAAATCGACATTAATTCTTCATACACTTTAACGTTCTCTTCGATCGGGACAAGTTCATTCGTTTCACCAACCATACCCTCAACCTCATCAAGGCTTTCGATTTCGCCTAAAGCGTATAATCCAAGAACGGCGGCACCTAAGCTCGAACTCTCAAAGCTTTCAGGAATTGTCACGTTTTGATTGAATATATCAGCCATGATTTGGCGCCAGAGCTTCGAGCGGACAAATCCGCCGCTTGCATGAATCTTCTCGGGGGCACCAGTCAACTCCTTTACAGCAATAAGGACACTGTACAAGTTATACATCACACCCTCCAGCACTGCCCGGACCATATGGTCACGAGTGTGATGAAGCGCCAATCCAAAGAAGGAGCCCCTTGCATCGGCACTCCATAATGGTGCCCGTTCCCCTGCCATATACGGGTGGAATATCAACCCATCAGAACCAGGTGCAATATTAGAAGCCATATCCGTCAGAATTTCATAGGAGTCCTGTCCCGAAGCCTTCGCTTTTTCAATTTCCACACGGCCCAATTGATCGCGAGCCCATCGGAAAGTGATTCCCCCGTTGTTGACCGGTCCGCCGATTACCCAATGATTCTCAGTAAGGGCATAGCAGAATGTCCTGCCTTTGGGATCGGTAAGCGGCCGGTCACTGACGGTCCTTACCGCACCGCTCGTTCCGATTGTCACTGCCAGAACGCCTGGCTTGATTGCGTTTTGCCCTAAGTTGGCAAGCACGCCGTCACTCGCGCCAATCACAAACGGGGTACCAGCATGAATGTTCATTTTTGCGGCTAATTCCTCACTTAAGCCTGAGAGGATATGCGTTGTAGGGACAAGCGTCGGCAGCTTGTCAGCCCCAATTCCAGCAATGGCGAGTGCCTCTTCATCCCACTTCAGGTCATTCAAGTTGAACATGCCCGTTGCAGAAGCGAGCGAATAATCCATCACATACTCATTGAAAAATTTATAGATGATGTATTCTTTAATTCCTATAAATTTTTCCGTTTCGTTAAAAATCCCGGGATGCTCATTTCTTAACCACATTACTTTCGTGATTGGCGACATTGGGTGAATGGGTGTTCCCGTTCTGTGATACAATTGCATCCCCTGTTCCGAAGCCTTCAAACTCTCCGCATAGGCAACACTTCGATTATCTGCCCATGTAATGCTATTCGTCAGCGGGTTGCCGCCTTTACCAATTGCGATCAAGCTATGCATCGCCGAACTGAACGATATGAAGCCCAGTTCTTGCTTTTCTATTCCGCTTGCAATCATGACCTCGCCTATTGCAATGATGACCGCTTTATAAATTTCCTCGGGATCTTGTTCCGCAACGGAAGGAGTTGGACTATGAAGAGGATATCCCCTCGAACAAGATTGGACAACCTCCCCCCCTTTTGAAAAAAGAACGACCTTCGTACTCGTCGTACCAATATCGATTCCCATCATATAACCTGATTGTCCCATATTTACATCAAGCTCCTTTCTCTTAAACAATTGAATTCAATAGTAAGATTAGGATAAGTGAAACGACTGATATAATCGTATCCATAACCGTCCAAGACTTTAAAATTTGCGCGCCTGTTAAATTAAAAAGCACTTTGATCATCCAAAATCCTGGCTTCACCCCAATTCATTTTCAAATGCACCGCCGGCTCCAATAATCAAGATAATGGATGCAGTTGGGGCGGGGCAGGCGGCCATGAATTGGTTTAGTTCTACTTTATTAAAACCTCTAGCGTAACCTAATGTAAAGAATGAAACCACCACAGAAACCATGAAGGCGATGATTGGTTTTCCAATGAAGACAATCCAATCATTCAATATTGTATCTTCACCAAACACAGCACTGAAATCTCCTATTAATAAGACCGGCATTAAAACCGCGATCAAGGTTATGCCGAAGCCTGGGTGCTCACGGTTATGTATATTGGAGAATTGATCCGCTAGCCCCTCGGGTGCTTGTACATCCATTCTTTTAAATATGCAGGAAACCAAAAGCAGGTCCAGCTAACATGGGAATTCCGATTTTCACCGACTCGCATCGCCTTTCCAAGCATGGTACCTAAACTGACAATGAGTGCTATCTAACCAAAATTATTACCTGCCCCTGTCTGAACAGCATCTGCAACATCCGGAATATCCATACGTGCGATGATCCCTAAAATGACGGAGGCGAGAAGTAACGCAATAAATGTGTGCCATTTTACTTTGGCCATGATAATGATCAAGAAAACTAAACATCTTATTCAATAATTCACGCTAAATCAGGAAAGGAATCCATAAAGGTAAGCTCTCAAAGAAAAAGGCATCGAACCAGTTCATTGTGAACTAAACTCGATACCTGATTCAGTCATGAAATATCATTCACCAATAAAAAGAGTACCGGATCGGTGCTTGATTTCTTCCTCCAGTTGTTCAGGATAAGCAATGAGGAAGCAGGTGGACGGTCCTGATGATTTTGCAATATCGACTTTATTACTTATATGCACAGAAACACCTTCACCACATTGATCCAGATGCTCCCATTCATATGCTATCCCTTTTGAGCCGACTGGAAGTGCCTGAACATCTTCCATTTCACATAGGCTTTTATATAAAGATAACGGCGCGACCCAATCTTGCTGTTCCATTACTTCTTCTCCAACGAGCGGCCTGCCGATCAAAGCTATTTTCCGTAAAGGATGCTGCTTTTTAACGGATTCATTCGCTCGTTTACCAATCACCATAAGTCCAAGTGCTGATTGAAGAAGCGGCATGTTACTTTCAGTGCTGCCTGTAATGGGGAGATCCTCCATTCCCAGTTCATTCAGCCCTTTCCTGACACCCCTGGTCAAGTCCTCCCAGGCTTGATCACCGCAGAAATTATTTAGAACGACGGATACTGGACTCCCGCCAACGCCCAAACATTCCATGACGGCAACCCGAAAGGAATAATATCCAACGACCTCATAAGGGACATGGACAAGATCTTTTTCCTTCAGGCCGATTCCGCCGCTATTATCACTTGAAATAATCAATGAATCTGATTCGGAGAATGGCAAAATCAATGAATCACTCATTCTGCGAGTCCATCTTTAAAAATCATTTTTTTCAAGACAGGCTCCAAGCGTGGCAGTAAAAGGGTAGCCAATACTACATTTACCGCCGTCGCTGCCGTCAATCCCGGAACCAATAACGTGTAAAAACCAGGGCTGATCAGAAATGCGAAAGGCAGGGCTAAAACGAAGGCATTACCGATAAAGAAGAGGAAAAATGCGCCTATTTTTTTTCCGTTTGTATATAAAATGCTAAACATCCATGTCAGGACTGCCATCTCGACCATGATCAAAAAGTGGAATGGCCCAAGTGGCATGCCGCCGAATAACGCTGAAATGATATGACCAAGCCCAGCTACAATAGCCCCCGATACCGGGCCAAGTATGACAGCCGCCAAAAGGGCCGGAAAACTATCCAAAGCGATACTCCCGATCGGGGAAGGGATTTTAATCATTGCCCCTACAGCCGATAAGGCAATGAATATAGCAATTGCACTAATTTTTCTTACATCCATGTTTACTCTTTTTCCTTTCTTTTCCCTCCACGGAATACATTTGCGCTGCGGATATATTCCACATCTTTCACACCAAGACGGAAGTTGATCACACGTGCAACAGCAAAGAAGTAATCCGACAAACGATTTAAATATTGAAGTGATAATGGTGAAACGGCCGCACCAGACTTGATCAATGAAACGACCAACCGTTCCGCCCTTCTTGTAACGGTACGGGCGATGTGAATGGTTGCAGCCGCTTTTGAGCCGCCAGGCAGGATAAACTTTTCCAATTCCGGCGCTTCAAGTATGAAGGCATCTATTCGTTCTTCCAAATAGGTAATGGCCTCCTCCGTCAGCTTTTGTGGGGCCTTCTCGGAAACGGTTGCCAAATCACCGCCGCAGTCAAACAACTCATGCTGGATTTTCTCTAGATCAGCCAGTACATCCTTAAATATCGCTGAATCCAATTCTGTCACCGCAAGACCGATATAGCTATTCACTTCATCCACCGTTCCATAAGATTCAACACGGATATCATCCTTATCAAGCCGACCTCCGATTACGCTTGTTTGTCCCTTATCCCCTGTACGTGTATAAATTTTCATCCCAATTGCCTCCTCTACTTTATTCGCTGGTTAATTCCATACCAGATGATATCAACGCGACTGGATATGGATGCTACATCTTGAAAGACCCATCCGCAGGCATCGCGCCATCTGCGATCTTTTGCTTCGATCGGGACAATGCCTTTGGAAATATCAGAACCGATCACAATGCATTTGTGTTCATCCTTTTCTTTCTCCCATATTCGCCAATCAGCCATGATTTCCTTCCATCTTTTTCGAATCGAATCTGAATCCATCTTTTCTGCATCTTGTTGAATCCATGCATCCAATCCTTGCAATACAACAGTCTTGCCTTGAAAATCAATCAATTCCGGCTGTTCTTTTCGATAACCGGATAGCCAAAGGACATCATTTCCCAAACCATACAATTGCTTTACCCATTTAGTTTTCCCATTATAGGCGCCTCCTGTAACAAAGTGCAGCGTTCTCCCCTCCTTAAGCTTTCCCGGTCTTCCCATATCAGCTCATATCCCCTGCCATGGGAAATTCCCCAATCAAAAAAGGACTTTTCCTTCGGGGCATAGCGGACCAATAAATCACGAATTACCCCTCCATGTGTCATTAGGGCAATTCGGTTCTCCTTACAGGCAGTCAAATGGTTCCAGCCATTATTCACTCGCTCGGAAAATGCCGGATAGCTTTCACCCCCGGGCACAAGGGCCTCCATGGGACGTTCCAGCCAATTAAGATAATCTCGATCTGTCTTCAACTCATGATACGTCCGACCTTCCCAACTGCCGAAGTTCATTTCACGGAACAAAGGGTCTTTGACCGGAACTGCATTTGGAAACAGCAGTCGTGCAGTTTCCACACAGCGGAGCAAATCACTGCTGTGAATTTTTTCATACATTGGATAAGAGCCTCTCAATTCCAGTATTTCCTTTTCTCCTTTGACGCTTAATGGGGAATCCGTCCAGCCTAAATAGGCCTTTCGCTCATTTGCTTCCGTCAGCCCATGGCGAAGTAGTGTAATAGCCACAATATCAGCCATAACCAAAGCTCAACCCCTTCCACGGATGCCCCCAGTACATCCCCCGTTATCCCACCGAACCACCTGACGATTTTACGTTTTATATAAACCAGGAAAAACACCGCAGCCAGACACATGATGAAAAATAAGGTGACAAGCTTAAAATCGATGCTCCAGGCAATCGCCAGACTTAATAGGAGGTACAGCCAATAAATGGGCAAACTGCTTTTCTTTACTGCACTTTGAAAAAAAGCACCTAGCCCCTCTTTTTTAGCCAGCGGCATCCGGATGAGTAAATAACCCATCACACATTTGCTTAAGAGTGGAAGGGCAATGATCAAGAAGTATGTCCATTCATTTACCCTTTCGACAATTTCATAGATAAATAGAAACCGGGCGGCCAATAGGACTATGACGGAGATGACACCGAATGCACCTGTCCTGGAATCCTTCATGATTTCCAATCGCCGCTCTTTATCCTGATAGGAAAAAAAAGCATCACTTGCATCGATCCAGCCATCGAGATGCAAACCTCCCGTTAATGCCATCGTCAAAAACCAAAGGAAAAAGGCAATCGCAAGCGATGACAACGGGGTCCATTCCACGAGCGCATACAAAACACCGCCCAATATCAAACCTAGCAAAAGGCCTACTAATGGAAAGGTTTGAATGGCACGGTGAATATATTTCTTCTCCATCGGAAGCTGCTTCTTTATTGGAAAAACCGTAAAGAACTGCAGGTTAATTAAAAATCCGATCACTCCGCTCATTCCTGCATGCACCCTTTCTTTTGCAACGGAATCCCCGCTTCTACAAGATAGGCCTCATCGGCCTGCCCGACGATCGTTTGATGAAGCTGGCCCAGTGTTTTTCCGTATATATGAAGGAAATCATCCTGGAAAATCGGTTCCTGCACCAGTTCATTGCTCACGACTATTAAACAGCTGGATTGTTTTCTTATCTCATTGATTCCCGTTATTATTTTTGAAAAAACACTATCTAAAAATTCTTCTTCAAGCGGAATACCTGGGCCAAATAGTTCGTTATCAAGCAGGGTTGTCAGACAATCGAGCAGAATGATGGAATCCTGATCAATGTCCTCCCCTATTCTTGTAATATCGGTTGCGTATTCGGAAGTTTTCCAAGCAATCGGGCTGCTTTCTCTATCTTTCCGGTGCCTAAGGATGCGTTCACCCATCTCCACATCACTGATACGGCCACAGGCGAGGTAATGCAAGTTCCCATCCGATTGGAGTGCATACTCCAGCGCTTTTCTTTCTGCGAAGCTGCTTTTTCCGGAACGGACACCCCCGGTTATAAAACAGAGCCTTGCTTTCTCCACTGTCTTACCCCCTCCATCAGTGCTTCGTTATCATGTTCACTCTTCACTGCAAACCGAAGCCACCTTCCATCCAAACCGGGAAAATTATAGGTATGGCGCGGTACGATTCCTTTTTTTAGCAAAAAGGGGAAAAGGGATAAGGATTCATCTTTCACCAAATAAAAATTTACTGTGCTATCGGAGACATGCAACCCTTGCTCCTCATAAAACCGGAATAGTTTTTGCTTTTGCAATGCAATATAGTCTCTTGTCTTTCTCATATAGGCTTCTTCTGCAAGACAGATTTTCCCTACTTCAAGTGCCACATGGTTGACGCTCCAATGCGGTTTATAATTTCTTACCCGTTTTATGATGTCAGGTGCCGCAAGCAAATAGCCCAGTCTCAAACCCGGAATTGCAAAGATTTTAGTCATTGATCTTAGAATGAGTAAATGTGGAAATACATTGATTAAAGAAGCATAACTAAAGGCATCCTCCGTAAAATCATAAAAAGCCTCATCCAGGACAACCAGGCAATCCGCTTTTTGGCATTCAATGATCAATTCCCTAACTGTATCCCGCTTAAATGAAACACCCGTCGGATTATTAGGCGTACATAAGAAAATTGCATCATATTCGGGTAATCGGGGAATCAATCGATCCAAGTCCAATTGCCACTCAGGAGCATCAAGCTGGTGAAAATCGACCTTACTTCCGGCTGCCAAACAAGCTTCTGCATATTCCGCAAATGCCGGCTGAATGATTAGCACCCGTTGATTGGCTAATCCGTTCGCTACCAACATGATTATTTCAGCACCACCGTTCCCCATCAAAACGGATTGCTCAGGAAGTGCTTCTTTTTTTGCAATTGATTTTGTCAGTTCAATGGCATGCGGATCTGGGTATTGAAGGATTCCTTCGAAAAAACCAGACCACTGTTCCTTTATGCGTAAAGGCGGACCCAATGGGTTGATGTTAGCACTGAAGTCGGTAACCGATTCAGGCATTTCGATTTCCAGCACTTCGTAAAGATAATGAGGATTAGAGCCATGAGAAGGTAATAACAAGAATAAGTCCCCCTAGCCATAGCATCAGTAGAAATAGAAAAGATGACTGATGCATGATGGTAATCGTTTTTGGTATATGTTTTGCTTCCAATCGAACAAGCGGAACTCCCATCCTCGCACGGTCGGAAACAATTCCTTTGTACATATTCCGGCCTCCAAGCTGTATTCCCAAAATGGCAGCAACGCCTGCTTCACACCACCCGCTATTCGGGCTTGGATGTTTTTTTGCGTCATTGAATAATATCTTCCATCTGGCACCAAATCCATGATGGCTGGATTTCGAGCTCAGCAACATCAGGAATCCGGTGAGGCGGCTGGGAATCCAGTTGACGATATCATCGAGCTTGGCTGAAGCCCAGCCGAATTGCCCATATTTATCATTTTTGTACCCTACCATGGAATCGCAGGTATTAATCGCCCTGTACACCATCGCGAGCGGCGCACCGCCAAATGCTGCCCAAAACATCGGTGCTGTAATCCCATCACTAGTATTTTCCGCTACGGTTTCCACGGTTCCCCTGACTATTTCGGATTCATCGAGATCAGCAGTATCACGGCCCACGATATAGGAAAGCTTAAGCCTCGCTTCAGGAAAGTCCCGTTCATTAAGCGGAAGGCAAACATCCATCCCAGCTTGCTTCAAGCCCTTCTGAGCTATCGTAGTAGAAATGACAACAGCTTCCCAAATGATACCTGCAAGCGGATGGATCCGATAAGCCAAATAGACGGTAAGACCAGTAATCAGTAACACCGCCGATAAGACGATGATCAACATGAAGAGTCCATTCCGTTTCTTATATGCCCCTCTATTGAATGCCAGATCCAACTTGCTTATCATCGTTCCTATCCATTTGACTGGATGCGGCCAATTTGGCGGATCACCAATTAATAGATCAAGGAAAAACGCCAGCGTAACTGCAAAAAGATGCTGATAAATCATAAATCCTCAATCCGTTTCCGAGTATTCTTTAATGCTTCCACTGTACAATCATAAACACCGCGACTTATCAGCTTCCCTAGCGGAGTGATGGTGCCCGCATATTGAAGCTTTGCACCTCTTTGAGTTGCCGCAATCAAAATGCTGTCTGTCGATGTTCCTGTTGCACATGTATTTGTCACCTTATCCATGACATGCAACTCATGAAGGGCTTTTACTTTTGCCTCGGTCGCAGTAACTATGCTGTGGATGAAAGCCTCTTCTGCCAAATGCCCATTTACGAATACCCAAGTATTTATCGTTCCTGGAGCGGAACTCCAAGAATGCCGGTCTGCTAAAGAAGCGTCGATGGCATTGCCTACACCAGCCGTCACGATAATAAAAACCGAGAAATCTTCAGCTCTTAGTAGCTTGAAAGCAACCGTATCGAGATAGACAGCTGTCATCATCCCTACCGTTTCCTGAGGTTCAAAACCATGAGTCTTTAAATAGTCGGCCATTTCAACATGATGGTCCTCGCAATCATAGCCATGATGGACGTGCCTATTCACAAAATATTTATGCCAGCCCGTCCCTGAACCAGTCACTCCAGAAGACATCGTTCTAAGCGGGATCGGAGAATCCAATTGAATCATTTCAGGACCGACTGTCAAATAAGAACCATCGATTTCCAATGGGATAGTATCATGGCCATGCTTTTCCGGAACGATGAACATCTGCGGTTTCGGAAGGGCGGGATGTGGATGTTTTTCGATCGTCGTATGATATACATCCTGAATCCGTTCCTGTTGGAGCACTTCGTTCGGCACATCAACAACCTGAATCTGCCCTTTCTCAAGCAACATAAGCCGATCACAATATAATCCTGCCAAATTCAAATCATGAAAAATTGAAATAACGGTCAACTTCTGCTCTTTTGCCATTTTCCTCATTAGATCAAGAAGATCTTTTTGATAGGAAAGATCCAAGTGGTTCGTAGGTTCATCCAAAAAAAGGATTTCCGGCTCTTGGGCAAGTGCCTGTGCCAGCAAGACCCTTTGTCTCTCCCCTCCTGATAATCGTTCAAAATGAAGATCCTGAAAATCAGCTACTCCCGTTTGTTCCATAACTCGTTGGACAATCGATTCATCTTCTGCGGACCAACTATGGAACCAACCTGATTGATGGGCATATCGCCCAAGTGAGACCGTCTCTTTTACTGTATAAGAGAAAGCTAATGAGGAATGTTGAGGGAGCACAGCAATGACCTGTGCAAGTTGCTTTGACGAATAATCCTTCAAATCCCTACCTCTTATCCGTACGCTTCCGCCTTTATAATCGAGCACCCCGCTAAGCATGCTTAAAAGCGTCGTTTTCCCGCTGCCATTTGGACCAAGAATCCCGAATAATTCCCCTTTATGTACATCAAAAGAGACAGAGTCCAAAACAGCTTTGTTATGATATCCACCTGTTAACCCTCTTACTTCAAGCATCCGTTTTTACCCTTCTCTCCGTCTCTTTAATAAAATCAGCGCAAATGCAGGTGCCCCGATAAGTGAGGTGATCACCCCGATCGGCAGTTCCGATGGGGCAATGATCGTTCGTGCCACAAAATCCGCCAATATTAAGAATCCGCTTCCTATCAACAATGACAACGGAAGTAAATGTTTATGGTCAGGCCCCCAAATCTTTCGGACAAAATGAGGAATGACCAATCCTACAAAGCCAATCGCCCCCGAAACGGCAACGGCTGCCCCTGTCAATGTCGAACCGGCTATCAAGATCCACATTTTCCGCCGCTTAACATTCACACCTAAGTGCTTTGCCCGGTCTTCCCCGAAAGTCATCGCATTCAATTCACTTGTATTCATGATCAAGATCAATGAACCAATGATAAAAAACGGCAAAATGATTGCAATGTAATTCCATCCGCGCATTGAAACGCTTCCCATCAGCCAGCCGATGATTTGTCTTAATTCATCACCCGTCAGCGCAATCATCAATGAAATGAAGGCACTTAAAAACGAGCTAAAAATGATCCCCGTTAAAATGATCGTTTCCACTTTCATCGATCGATCCATTTTTTTTGCAAACGTCAGTACACAAAGCATCGTGAGCACTGAGCATAAGATGCTCAGTGCCGGAAGAGTATATAAACCGATGAACGGCAGTGAAATATTCAAGAATATTGTCAATACGGCGCCGACCGATGCTCCTGATGAAATACCCAATGTGTAAGGATCAGCGAGCGGGTTCCGGAGCAGTCCCTGAAAAGCCGCACCCGCAATCGCAAGTGATGCCCCGACCAAACCCGCAAGCAATACGCGCGGCAAGCGGATGTTCATCACGATATTCGTAAGCATAACATCCGGATCAGCAGAAATCGGCAAATGGAAAATCTCCTTGCCGATTATTTGCATAAGTACGGGAACCGGTACTGGCACCGAACCAAAGGAAATGCCTATCGTCATTGCGAATAACAAAATTAACAACGCAATCAAATAAACAAACGCCCATTTAGTTGTCAAATTGGTTCGGATAGACTGATTTGGCAAGTTCCTCTACTCCCTCTATTAAACGTGGACCGGAACGGGTCACCAAGTCTGAATGGACATCAAAGACTTGGTCATTCTTAATAGCATTTACGTCTTGCCATCCTTTTCGGCCCTTCACTTCACTTACTGAATCTTTCGTATAGTAACCATACGTTGTAATGATGACATCCGGATTTGCAGCAATCATCGACTCTTCATCAATTTTTGCCCATCCGTCCAATTCTGCAGCAGCATTATCCGCTGAAATAATAGTAAGCATCTCATTCATGAAAGTATTTTTACCAGGTGTGTATATTTCCGGTGAAGGCGAAACTTCCACTAAAACGGTCTTCCTATCCGCTTCCTTTACGGATTTGGCCTTTTCCTGGATATCCTTGAGTTTCGTTTTCATATCCGTAACGATTTCTTCTGCCTTATCATGTTCTCCCGTTGCCTGTCCAATCATCTCAATAGACTTATAGACTTGGTCAAAGCTTTGTGCATCATTGACTACGAGGACATCTATTCCAGCATCCTTAAGTTGCTGTAAACCCTCATTTGAATTATGGGCACTTGATGCATGCGCAAGAACAAGATCAGGCTTCATGGAGACAATCAGCTCCGTGTTCATTTCCATTCCGCCAACTTTTTCAATTTCTTTCGTTTCTTCCGGGTAATTATCATTGTCGGACACACCAACGACCTTTTTGCCCAAACCAAGTGCAAAGACCACTTCCGTATTACTTGGTATCAACGAAACGATTTTCTTCGGTTTTTGTTCTATCGTTACTTTTTCCCCAGTTGCATCTTTAATCGTAATCGGGAAAGCTTCGTGTTGAGCATGATTCGTTTGCTGCTTTTCTTTTCCTTCATCCTTAGCGTCACTGCAGCCAACCATCAAGCCTGCAGTAAGCAACATTAACAGTATCAGACCAAAAATCTTTTTCATTTTCATTCCCCACAATCTTTTCATTTAATTTCTTCCCACCTAAATAAAGAAAAACGCATTGGTTGGAAGATGCCCCCAAAACAAAAAGCACCTCCCGTTAAACGGAAGGTGCTTGCATGGCAACAATATCATTACGGACTCTTTCTTAGGGTCTGCCACACACCTTCCCATCCGCGTAGGTTACAGGTGTACGAATTCTGGCAGGTCTCCTGGCTCATGGTCATCGTTAACGGCACCTTCCCATATCTCATACAGTGGTACACAGCCGTCAGCTCCCATATACAGTGGCGGGACCGCGTTGGCATTTCACCAACTTCCCTTTTAAGTCATTAAGACACCAAATCGTTCATATGTATATAATTTTCACTGCCTTCATTATACACCATGTAAGAATCGATTATTATATGATTTTTCTGAACAAGTACGAAATGACCCTTCCACCTTTAATGCTTTGAAGCATTTTCAATCAGTGACGCAAAACCATCGACTGATAACCCGGGTGAAATCCGAACTCGATGCAGGGCATGCATCCCTTGGTCCCTTGAAGCTCCCCCAGGTTCGGTAGTGACTGCCATCTTGTATCCAGCTTCTTCTGACAGCCTTAGACTCTCTTCATTATACCGGCCAACCGGATAGGAAAGCACTGTCGTGACCTGGCCGAGGATACGGTCGAATAGCTCCTTCGACTGAACCATTTCCGCTTCTTGCTGCACTGCAGTCATGCGGTTCAGCTCCAAATGGTTGATGGTATGGCTTTCGAGCGAAATCCCATTCCTGCTCATCTCCAACATTTGATCTTCAGTCAGGTGATGACCTTTATCAATGGACTTACCGATCATGAAGACAGTTGCTTTCATATCATTTTCTTTTAATATCGGAAAAGCCTCCGTGTAGTTATCTGTATAGCCATCATCAAAAGTAAGCCAGACGCACTTCTCACTTGGCATCCGATTCTCGGTTAAAACAAGGTATGCTTCTTCAGGGGATAATGTATAGTAACCATTCTCCCGAAGCCAAGCCATCTGTGCTCGGAATTCCTCACTTGGAACCCGAAGGCCATTACCTTCAGAAATGCTGTGATACATCAAGATTGGAAGCTGGACAGCGGACTCGGCCGTTACCCAGTTTCCCGTATCGATTTGGCCTTCCAAATCCTGCCCTGCCCCATTCTCAGCCGCTTCGACCACTTCAATGTCTTCTTCCGCAATCGGTGCAGCCGTCTTTATGCCTATACCCTCTAAAATCCCTTGTGAACATCCAGGTAAAATTAAAATCCCCAGCAATGCCACCATCCATAAAACTCTATATCTTTTCACTATCATTCCCCTAATTTTTTCTAGTATAATAGTATCAGAAAACTAGTGGATAATAAAGTATTCCATTTAATGAATTAATAGGAAAACACGAGAGCATAGTGACCTGCTGAGCATTTATGAATATTTTTTTCATAAGTATGTGCTATAAGCTTGAAAAGTTTGCCTATAAGAAATATAATAAATAAGTCGTCGACTTATATATATGTCCCAGTAGCTCAGCAGGATAGAGCGACAGCCTCCTAAGCTGTAGGTCGTAGGTTCGATTCCTATCTGGGACGCTAAAGTTTATAAGCCCTGTTATAATGCGGTTTCTCCGTGTTGTAGCAGGTAATAATTATTGATGTAACCGTAAATGGCTGTATTACGTATGTAGGATAAAAGCACTTCTGAATGTCGGAAACAATGGTGATTCCATTCACTAAAAGTTTTCAATGTTCGGAGGTGCTTTTTTTTGTGGCTAAAAATGTAATTAAACAACGAGGTACTCCCTTGAAGGAACGGAAGCAAACCAGAAAGCCTACTGATAATTTCAAGATTGAATACACGATGCAAGAAGCATTAGATATATTTCTTCGTGCCAAAGTTGCAGAAGGGGTTCGAGACCGAACATTAGGAGAATACAAACATCACATTAAGTACTTAACAGATTATTTAACAGTTAATCACCCTTCTTTTAAACATGTTAGTGATTTAACTCCTTCATTGATAAGAGTTTATATAACTTATTCAAAAGACAAAAAGGTATATGAAGGTGACAAGAAGCGTGAGAAAACCACTACTTTATCAGTAAATACGATAAATATCAGGTTACGTACATTGCGAACCATGTGTAAATTCTGGTTTGAAGAAGGCATAACAACTGATAATCCAATGAAGAATATCAAGAATCTTAAGTTAGATGCTGAAGAAGAAGTAAAAGGTTTTTCAGATGATGAGGTTACATTGATTTTAAATTATTTCAATGAACGCAATTTTGGGGAATGGCGAGATAAGCTTTTAGTTTTGCTTTTGCTTGATACTGGGATGCGAATTAACGAAGCTATTTCAACCAAGATTTCTAATATGGAATTTAAAGAATCATCAATCTTTATACCACCAGAAATAAATAAGAACAGAAAAGGTCGTCACATCCCTGTAAGCCGTGAAGTAATGAGAGAACTTAGAAAGCTACATGATGAATGTATCGTTTATTTTGGAGACCATGAAGCCCTATTTATGAACGCTTACGGTGAACCATTGACTGGTGACACAATCCGAAGAAGATTGCACAAAGTTGGAACTGCATTAGGGATACCAAAAGTACATCCACATAGATTCAGGCATACGTTTATTCGTAATTACATTTTGAATGGTGGTGACTTATTCACCTTACAGAAGATTGTTGACCACTCTAATATCACAACTACAAGAAAGTATGTGCAATTAGATGACCTACACATCAAAGATCAGCACAATAAGTTTTCACCAGTGAGAAAGTATATGAAGCGTAGCAATCGTTAAAAACAGAAAAAGACACAGTGTCATCAGCACCGTGCCAAGAAAACAAAACCTATAAAACTGAATAACTGGACAGCTATCAGTCTTTTAATTACCTTCATCTTATCGAAAAAATTTCGTTAATGCAAGGCGTATTAAGTATTGTCTTTTTTAAGGCATCCTGTTAGTCGTCCTCTTGCTGGAATGCCTACTAATAGCAAGTAAATCTAACCTTGAAAGGTACTGGTTGTAGCCAATGCAGAAAAAACAACCGTAATCACATTAACAGCTTTCCTTGTTTGTTGGTGGTTACTAGGTGAGAACGACCATTAACGGTTCGGTTTGGTTGCTTGGTGCATTACGGTGCAGGTAGCAACAGACAAACGATAATATTCGGCACGTTGGACAAGCATAACGTGTAAAAAGTCTGTTGAGTATGAAAGTACAACATTCAAACAAGGTGATACGGTGGAACCCTCAACAACTCGGTTCAATTCAGTGTTAATGAATGGCTGCTTTTATAGTACTTAATTTTTTTAAGTGCTATAAAGGTAATCATTCTTTTGTCCAATGTTTCCTAGACAATCTGGTTAATTCAGCAGTAATTCAAAACCAAAAGTCAAGACAATCAAGGAAATATAGAACATACCTTATGTAAAATTTAAGATTACTACCTTAAAGATATGTCCTAATTCATGTGAAATTCGCAAGTTGATAAGAGAGTAAGTTAACTCTTACAAAACAGACATGATGAGGGAGATTATATATGCTATTGAAACCAACTCAAAAAAACATTAACATTGTCGATTCAATTATGGGGAGTGGAAAAACTAGCTGGGCAATTCAGTATATGAATGAAGCACCGACTTACCAAAAATTCATTTACATTACACCTTTTAAAACTGAAGTAGAACGAGTTTTATCTTCTGTTAACCGTGATTTTAAGCAACCAGACGGTGATAGTGCTGGTGAAACAAAGCTAGAGGATATTAAACGACTTATCGCTGATGGGGAAAACATTGTTTCCACTCACTCATTATTCAAACGTGTGGATAGTGAAGTTATTGATCTTTTAGAGATGGAAAATTACATTTTGATTTTGGATGAAGTTATGGATGTTATTGAACAAGTTAAGATTTCTAAAGATGATTTAAGTATGCTAATACAAAATAAGGTTATTGAAGTGGACAAAAAAGGGATTGTGTCATGGGAACAAGTTGACTATCAGCAGGGTTACTTCGAAAAGATCCGTAATCTAGCTAATTCCGGCAATCTTATGATGTATCAGGATGAGGCTAATGAACCTATAGCGATTTATTGGACGTTTCCAGTTGAAACCTTTAAATCATTTGAGGAAGTTTTTATCTTAACTTACATGTTTAATGGACAAATTCAACGTGCTTACTTTGATCTTTTTGGTCTCAATTACAATTATAAATCTGTAATATGTAAAAATGAGGAATATAAACTTTCTTCATACATCCCTTATCAGGAAGAGAATCGTTCACATTTAAAGAACCTAATCAACATTTACTACTCATCACCTAGAGATAAGATAGATATAAATAAGATTGGAAAGAAACATTCTTCACTTAGTGTCTCAGATTTAGTGAAAAAGACTAAGAACACTGAAACAAAAAAGCTTATGCGAAACAGTGCCTACAATTTTTATCGCCATAAATGCAGTGTTCCTACAGAAGAAGTCATGTGGACTACCTTCCAAGAGTTTAAGGATAAGGTTACGCCATCAGGATTAAAAGATCACTTTGTCAGTGTTAATGCACGTGCTACTAATGATTATCAACATAAAAGCACATGTATCTATTTAGCTAACAGGTATACCAATCCTGTGATAAAAAACTTCTTTAGCAAACACGAGGTAGAAATAAATGTGGAATTATTCGCATTATCAGAACTGCTTCAATGGTTGTTTCGCAGCCGTATTCGTACTGACCAGCCTATACATGTATATATTCCTTCTATACGAATGAGAACACTGTTGGAACAATATTTAAATAATGAAATTTAGTTACTGTTACTATAAAACATTGCTAGACACTGCCTAGCAAACAAACGCTGAAACCCTTGGTATCACTGGGTTTTTCGGGTATTCCCTTATAAGAAAGATAAATATAAATATAATAAAACCTTCCCAATTACATTACAAGGGATAGCCAAAAACGGCTACCCCTCTCCATGTTAATTTGGCACTAGTAACAAATTCCACTAAGAATCTTATCTATAGTAGTGAGGGTGAAAATCCGAAGGCGAGGCTTTAGCCGAGTATGTTTAGATTTTTATAATATGAATTTCAAGTCAGGTTAATTCAAAGCCTGGCTTTTTTGGTTCAAGAAAGGTGATCTATTATAAACACTCTTTGTTTTTAGTTTAGAATTTCAAAAAAATATTTTATATACAATGTCCTAAAGTGAAATCAAATTGCAAGTACTTAAACATAAGGGGCTTTAAGAAGTCCAAAAAAACTTGGAGGGATACAAAATGAAAACAAAAACGATTATTAAGAATGGAACTATTTTTTCAGGAGAGACTAAAATGGTTAAGGCCTTTCCAGCTTCACTTCGAAGTAACGGTGAGGATACTACAACTACATTTTTATGTTTTGAGGTAATTGATGATAAAGGTCGGCATTTTATAACTGTAAATGATAAAGGAATTGTGGATGATATAGCCATAACCGGGGACGGAGGGGGAAGATTAGTTGATATAAATAATCTTTCCATTAAGGAGTACAAATTTATTATTAGAATGATTGAAGATGCAAAGTATGAATTTAATTGAGATGAACAGAAACGCTGTAAAGGCATTTACTCTAGATTTATATGGCGTTTAATAAAGGAATGGAAGGATTAGAGTCCCTTTTTGTCGAATTAAGTAGGTGAAAAGGGGAATGACATTATGGAGTGGATTTATAAACCTTTTAGCTATACTGCTGTTATTGTTGCAGTCGGATTTTTAATTAAGTACCTTATTCAGAAGAAAATTGATTCCTATTTCAATACGAAATTAGAAGATCACAAAAAAGAATTGGCTGTTATGACCGAAAAGGCTAAGTATGACATAAGTAGAAAGCTATTCGATTTTGAAGCTTATGCAACAAAGAAACACACCATTTATCCTGAGGTATATAAGCGATTGTATCAGGTTCGAAGTCAGTTGGTTGAATTTACTTTTATATTAGGAACATTTCACGGTTTAAATAAAGAACCTGATAAAACATATAATCTTAAGGAATTAATTGAAGATGCTAAAACGCAAAATTCATACAGATTACAACAAATGAAACAATACAATCTTGAGGAATTAGACCTTAAAGGTGAAACCATATACAACAGGGAACTTAATAAATTCGGCACTGAACTTTTTAACACAGTAGAGTATTTTAGAACAAATGAATTATTTTTATCAAAAGAGGTATCAGCATCCTGTAAGGGAACATTGAGGGAGATATCGAACTTACATATATACTTAATCGGAAAAGCATACCAACCTTCTTTTGTAAGTAAGGAAATAGAAAAGGTAGAAAAAAAGGTCGATTCCTTGAAAAAAATCATATACGAAGAGTTGTCGTATAGTCACTTTGAAGAAACTGAAGAAAAAGTATAGCAATCATCTATGGCATCCATTACGGGTGCTTTTTTAATATATTTATATTTCCTATTTATGTATAAAGAGGTAAAATATATATTATAAAAGGAGATGATCTTAAAATGAAATCAATAGAGGAAATAGAACAAGAATATAAAATGGAAGATGAACGAAAATTCAAGTGCTTATTAACAACATGGAGACAAGAATTAGAGAAAGAAAATGAAGAGTTAATAGATACATTGAACAAATTCAAGGAAGAAAGAGTTGAGTTACAAACAAAGATTGCCATTCTATCAGACGTATTAAATCTTCGACGAAGAAGTGACCATTCAATTGATGATGCTAAAATTATAATTGACTATGATGAGATTGATGGTCGCCTTAAAAAATTACAAAGCGAAGAACAACTCAAATTAGAACAGAAATTATCATCAAAGAAATATTACAATAAATTTATAATCCTTAGGATTAACGAAGAAGATTTATAGTAAAAAATTTAAAGCAGCCAATCATGGGTGCTTTCTTTTTATGGGGGGCAGGTAAATAATCTTTTTGGCGAATTAAGTAGGTTAAAAGGGGATGGTTGAATGAGAGTACAAGCTGAATATGTAAAATTTGAACAGGTGGGCAACCGATTGCTACCTCAAAGAGAACATTCATATGAAATTGTTGAAATTGATGAAACACAAGGAAAAGATTTAGACGAGTTAGTAAATGAGGCTTTAAGCGAAAAGTTAAGATTAAGCAAAGATAGATATAAATTTATGAACGCAACAATACTTTAAGGCATCCATTAAGTGTGCTTTTTTTATTTACCGGTAGCAGGACTATCTACCTCTCTGCCGAATTGAAGTATAAGAAACAGGAGGAGGAAACCAAGTGGATAGTAAAGAGGTAGCTAAGGTGATACAAGACAATGCCAAGTGGCTGGAACAGATGAGAAACAGTAGTGGGATATTTAAGGAAGCATTCGAACCGAATAAAATACTCGAATCACTTAAAATGTCAAAATTCCCAATCGCTGATTTTAGTCAACGCACAGAAGTCGATACAAGCAGAATGCAGGCTAATCTGGAAAGTATTCAACAAAGTAAGGCAGAGGAAAGGCAGAGAGAAGCAGAGTATAAAGAATCTGTCTTAAGTTCCTTACAGGGAATTGAGAAAAATACTGCCCTACTAACGGAAATGACCTCCCTCCTTCAAACAAGTAACGAGAAACAGGCTGAAACCTTTGAACTGATGGTTGAAATACTGGAAATCATGAAGAGTAAAGATCAGGAAGAGGCAAATACCAAATTCATGGATGTCATGGGGAAAATCAAAGCCTTTACGGATAATGCAAGTACAGTACAATCTCTAATAGGTATGGCAGGTACAGTATATAACGCATTACCGTTTTAACACCCATTTCAGGGTGTTTTTTTATACCCTCTGCACAACCCGAAATTGCCTACTAAGAGGGGCTGACGCATTGGTACATATAGCTTTCCTTAATTTGAGAGTTGTGAAAAATTGTGCGAAATACCGCTTCAACGCCCTATTTAGACAGCCAACCTGAAAACCTTTTCCCGCACAATGTCCTCCCTGCAAGCAATAAAAAAAGGCTAAACACTGGTCAGAGTGTCGCCTCGTATTCTTTCACCTTCTTATAGAATGTTGCCTTCCTCATGTCCACTTCTTCCATGAACTTTACAGCTGTGATCTTTCCAGCTTTCCATTCCTTGTACAACTTGCCCCACTCTTTAGGAAGTTCTAAAACTGGTCTACCTAAATGCTTACCTTTAGCTTTAGCAACCGCAATACCCTCAGATTGACGCTGTTTAATATTAACTCTTTCCTGTTCAGCCATTGACGTATAAACCTCTATGATGATGTTGTTAATCATATCGATAACCCATTCGTTTCCTGCTGGTACGTCTTGCATGGTGGTAGGAAGGTCGATAATTTTAACCCTGATCCCTTCTTTCTTGAAGTGTTCTAAGTAACTCTTAATCAGGTCTTTATTACGTCCTAGACGGTCAATAGACTTAATGAAAAGTGTATCGCCTTCCCTCATAGCTTTAAGCATGTTCTGAAAGCCTTCACGTTCCATATCCTTACCGCTTGCCTTATCACTGTATATGTATTTCTCGTCCGTTACATAGCCCTTTACAGCTTCATATTGACGGTCTAAGTTCTGTTCCTTAGACGAAACTCTTATGTACGCAAAATTGATTCCCACTGATTAAAACCACCGTTTCTATTTGATAGGCTTAATATACACCAACTGTACATAAAGGTCAATTAGTTTATAGGCGTTCATAAAGGTTTATTTTCAAGACTTAATAGACACTATCTAGGTTGTTTCTTTACCGTCTATTATGGTGTACCTTTGTAGACAACAAAAATAAGATTAACTTAACTTAACTCAACTCAACTCAACTCAACTCAACTCAACTAACTTAAAATTAATTTAAAATATTTAAATATAACACACACTATATACATATGTAAATAATTTTATTGCATTTTTTCATGAAAATTGGTATATTATTTCATGAAATGGAGGGAAATACATGAGAGAAGATTATACGATAAGTTGCATTTTAAAATGTAATGAGACTTTTTATAAAGATTTTGAGGAATTTAAGCAAAAATTAAATAACCTTAGCCCTATTAGTAAACCTTTACGTAATACAGAAGTGCTTAAGTATGTTTTAAAAGAATTTATGGATAACTTTGATAATGAATACAAAGCAGAAAAGAAGATAGAATGGATAAAAGAAATACTAAATAAGTAGGTCTAACCGACATTGTAAGCACCATAATAGAACAATCAAAACTGAACACATTCGAGAGTGCTAGAATGACAACGCAGGAATAAGGGTTGAAGCACTATCAAAAGTGACTATCAAAATAGAATTAGAAAAGGAACGCGATTAACCCCAATGCACCTTGACCTTGTCCGGCTGCCATGAGATCCGTTAACGTCCCAATATGGTGAAGGGATATCCCGGGGTCGAACCACCATAATATACCATCCTCAAGTCTCCGGATAATATTAGCACCATTTTAAAACCTTTTTGTCACAATCAGTGTTGGAGAAGTGGATTTAAAGGACATTAGAAACATCTTGCTGGATAGTTGTATTGCCGATTTGACCAGGGAAGGGGTGTTTACAGAAATCCCGATAGGTTGGACACCTTTTCCCCACTAAAAATTTTTGTGGTGGGCTTGGTTAGGGATAAATGGTATAATGTGGAAAGTTCAATATGTGGGAAAGGGGTGCTTTAATGACCAGATACCGATTGATACACATCCTTATCGTCATTGCGTTCACGGCATGTTTCATCTATAGCGTCGTGGTTAGAACTCCGCAGGGCGTCATAGTAACCTTTTTTGCCGCAATTATAGGGATCGGGTTAATGTTGCTGAATGCCTCAATCAATAGGCACCCCAAAAAATAAGAGGAATTAAGCGATTAACTTAACCACGTCTGATGCTTACAAAACTTACACCAAAGTGTTTCTGTATCTTGGTGAATCAATTTTATCTTTTAAGGGAAACTAAACCAGCAACTAACTTGACGAGGTGATTCTAATGAGAAAGTTTGCTGTTTTAATCTTTACGTCTATACTCATGTTTTCCAATGGTGCTTTAGTGGACGCAAAAGTTCCTAGAATGTTTACGAATGAAAAGGTCATGTATATGAGTACCGAAAGTATATTATTCCTTTTGATTGAACCAAGATTAGATAAAATCGTTAAAGATCAGTACGGAAAGCAAATGATTGTAAATCCAATGAGAGTAAATGAAGCAGGGCTGATAACTAACTCTGTTGGAAAAGATAGCAATGCTGATTCTGGCTGGTTTCAATTAGACATGTTAATACTTGTGGGAGACCCGAGTGAGAATCCTAAAATGGACCGTGTGGTGCTAAAGATTGACGCACCTAATATAGGTCCTGCTAATTCTGAATCCCATTCCAATAGTGACGAAATTGAAGATATTAAAGTTGAGTTAGTTAACTATATAAAAGAATAATGTGATTGGGACAAAAAAAGAATGGGGCTTTAAATTAACCCCATTCGCTTACATTCCTGTATTTTCTGTTTTCTAGTTACACCCGCTAAAACGGTACATTGTTGGTCTAGGTAAAGTTTATCTGGTTCAGATTTTATTGCCTTGAATTGGTCATTGGTAAGCATCTTCTGCCAGTACACTGAACCATCTATGAAAGTGCATTTACAATTTCTTAGTGTTGGCTTCTTGTAAAAGTACATGACATTATTGCTACCTTCACTAACTAAGGGCATTACCATTATGTTTGTGTAGCGTTCTTTCGTATATTGTTCCATTTAATTCTCCCCTTTAAGATTATATTTAACTTTGACTCACAAAGCCTGCTATAGAGGGATTCTTATGAATTTAATAGTGGTTTAGGTATAAACCCCTTACCCCTTCATTTTCCTTCAATTTAACCCCTCAGAAAGCCCATCAAATCAACATTCTTACTTTTAACTTTGACTCACTTTTCGTATACTGTTCCTTTGTTGCTTTAATTGCCTTCGACATGTATCTGAACAAGTTAAAACGTTCTTTGAATCTGTTTTGAATGCTTCATTACACCGCTTGCAAGTACGTTCATATTCACCGATTGATTTCTCTACATAGCTGATTCCGTGTTGCTGTTTGTATTCTTGTTCCAATTCCTTATCTGCTGGTAACACTGAACCCTCGAAATAATCACACGAGATACTCTTTCCGCATTTTGTAAAATAGTCACATGGACCACCGAACACGCAGCCACCATTTATGAAGCTGGCACAGCTATTTTTTGCTAATGATTTAACTTTTCTGTGAGTCGCTTTATCCAGTAAACTCATTCCCCTTACCTCCTCAATAAAATAGAAAAACCTGCTAGCATTAAGCCAACAGGTCATTGAAAATATTGCATTGCTTTAGAAACTAAGCGTCACATTCATATTTGGATTAGTACCGCCTACAATTAAGCTATAACGTACATGATCTTTAAACGAAGCGAACAGTACGCCATGATGTGCGTCTGGAATAGGGAAAGTACCAACCTCGTTAAATGTAACCCCGTCATTAGATTCTTCAAACTTAATCGAAAGAGTAGCATCACCCTCTAAGCCTTCCACATCCACACGTACATTGCATTGTCTATCCAGTGACTTGATTGCCTCACCCGTTTTAGTGGCAGTTACACCAACCTCTTTATACTCGTTTCTGATATCACGCATTCCATAAAATAAATCGTTTAACATTTTCATCCATCCTTTTCTAATTATAGTTTTAATTTATCGTGGTAATTTATCGTTACGAGGCAAGCCAGCACGTGCCCTATCCATAGCTAGTCTAGTTTGTTCCATGATAAATTCTTCTCGTGCCTTTTCTTGGAACTCTCTGTTCTCACGTTCAATATCCATGCGTCTTTGCATAGCCTCACGAACAGCGTCATCATCAACATAAGAACTTTTCTTTTGTTCGTAAATTGACATTCCGCCACTCATGGGAATGATGTTTTCATCACGTCTCATCTTTTCAATAGCTGTACCTATTGCCATACGTTCAATTAACGGTAACTCTTTAATTTGTTCATGGGCCGCTTTGTCACCATGTGCTAATGCTTTAATAAAATCCGGATTAAATTCTGACATAAAAATTACCACCTTTTTATTTTTGTTTTCGTTTTTTTGCCTCAGTTAAAACATTTAAAAGCACTTTATTTCTAGCTACTTCTTTTTCTAGTTCGTGCAGCTGATCTTTTAAAGAATAATTAGCATCCAATATTTCATGGATTTTAAATTCGATTTCCTCTACTGACTTAAAGCTTGTATGTTCAGCCAGGATTCTGTTTTCAATATCCTTAGCGAGAATAGCGTGCAGAATCTTTTGTAACTTCTCTTTCATTGATAACACCTCGACTTTAGTTCAACCATATGAGAAATCTGATGAAGTTCCTCTGAACTGATTTTTAGCTTTTCAATGCCCTGTACGATTTTCGTTTCAAGGCGTGGAGTCATCGGTCTTTGACCAGCTTGAACCAAAGATAAATAAGATTGGTGAACGCCGATGATTTCAGCAAATTCAAACTGATTTAGCCCACGACACGCATATAAATAAGGCAACATTTCAACTGTGATTTTAATTTCACTCACCTCGTTAATTTCCGTCATATCCTATGACTTTTTAGTCAAAACAAAAAGAGTGAAGCAATTGCCTCACCCTCAACCGTAGCGAACAATAAGACCGCCTACTTTATAGGTTGTCGTGGAGGTACTTTTTACAGGTGTCCAAGAAAATTTACTCTAATTGAAAAAGGGTATTCACACTAATGTGAAGAATGTGTGATATAACGATTCATATGCGTGTGAAAGGAATGTGAACCATGAAGATTAAAGAGTTATTAGACGAATTGTCCGTGACGGGGAATACCATAGCCAAGGTCGCAAAAGAAAAAGTTGGAGTTGGTGAGAAGAAATTAAAAGCCGTTTTACATACCGCTGGATATGAATATCGCAACTCTGGTCAAAAGGGCTGGTACTATGTAGGGGAAGGTGAAGAACCTCTTTATAAATCAGTCTTTGAATTTGTTGAGACTTCACCCGTAAGTTCACCCAAGGTGAAAGAAACTTCACTTACAAGTTCACAACCTGTTGTATTTGATGTGAATAGAGGAAGAAATGAAGGTGAAATAGACTTCACGCCGGAAGAAAAAGCGATATTAAAGGAACTGATAAGGGCATATGTGCTTGATGAAAAACAAGATGATCCTGGTAGAAAAGATGACCTTTACCAGAGGGTTGTCACTTTAGAAAAGGGTAAGAAAGTACGGAAGACGATTGTCATCAATGAGGAAGTTGGGGAATTATTGGACAGATTCGCAGACCAACAAAAATTCAATAAGTCCGATCTTATCGAAATTGCCATTCTCGACTTGGTTAACAAATACAAATAAGGTGCTATGTAATTAGCACCTCAGCTTTTTTGATTCCCTTCTAAATTGGCATTTATCCGTTTCAAACGTTCCAGAACATCTCCATTTTCTTTATTTAACTTTTTTTCTACCTCATCTAAACGACTATTAACCTTTTTGAACTCTTCTTTGATTCCATCGAACTGTTTGTCCATATCGTTGAATACGGTCTCCATAAGTTTCTTTAACTCATCAATTTCACTCATTTTAGAACACCCCCTATTTACCACGTAAACACCACGTACAGAGGCGTTATCGTTTCGCCTAATCTAACAATAATTTTAAATTTAAAAGCCTCAGAATGGACGTGTGGAGGCATAAAAAGTACATTTTAAAAAATCTTCAAATCAAATGTCCCATTTCATTCCCTTTTTGCAAGTGCGGAGATAGGTAAGGTGAAAATCTTGCACTATTGAAACTGAAAAGGATTGATTGAACATGACAAACAATACATCAAAAATTGCAGGTGCAAATATCCGTTGTAAAGGAAACGTCGAGAAAAACTTTGAACAAGTACCACACGCGATATTCAATTATTTAGCGTTAGGACTCATTTCAGGAAATGACCTAGCTGTATACCTCATGCTATTAAAGAACGATAACAACCAAAAGCTTTATGCTTACCCTACCGTAAACCAGTTAGCTATTTGGACAGGAATTAACCCCAGAACTGTCAAAGCAGCGACAAAGCAGCTTGAATTAGTTGGACTAATTAGGAAAACTAAAGCACCGGGATATGCTAATAAAAATCGGTATTACGTGAATCTTCCCCACGAGAAGGAAGTGCTGGAAAAACTGGTCCCAGGATTAAAAGCTGAACTTGATCTTAAAATCAGCAAGCTTGAAATTGAAGCTGAAAATGATAGGCAAAGACTGCAAAACTGGAATCAATAAGCACACACGGTAGGGATTATAAAAGTCATTAATCCTCATTCCAGGGATTATGTAGGGCATTATTTGCACCTTCATGGGGAATAAATGTTACTTCCCTAGTGCAAATATTGCCCGTTATATACACTTACTACAAAGACTTAATATAAAAACTTAAATAATAAGAGAATGGTTTTTAAAAGAACACTATTACAAGGAAAAAGAAGGCTATCATAAAAGAAAGATTAAAGATCGGGTCACGGTGGGTGTTTGCAGAAACAATTCTGTTGTCCCCAAATTTGCCCCATGCCCGATTCTATACCATTTGAATAGTAGCGTGACTTTCAGCGTGAAAGCAACCTTAAAAAAAACATCCTCAGTACAGTTAACTCTTTAACAGGGGTTCTTTGTCGTTTATATGATGTCATCCTCTGCTTCAGGTATGTAATTTTTCTCTCTACTAAACTTAAGTGAATGCCCCTCAGGTTTGTTCTGCCTATTAATAACTTCCTGTTTCAGTTCCTCGATTAAATCATCTAAGGTTAAATCACTCCTACTGTACTCCAAAAGCAAGTCATTTACTAAATCATCTTTTGCATTAAATCCACAAAATTCACTGATTTTCGTAATAGCAGGAAAACTCAATTTATCCATTCCTTGCAATAAAATCTGGATTTCATCATCTATCCTTAATTGTTGAATTTTTTTAAGCTGTTCTTTTATATTCATTCTAATTCCCTCCCTTAATTTTTATTTACCGCTGCCTTTGTGCCCCCACGTAAATAGCGACCTGAACGGAAGATTAAAGAGGTTATCCCATACCGTGGGCAAACATCCCTCACAATAGAACAAAACAAATGTCTTACCATCTTCATACAGGGCAGTCATAGTCTCCATGTCATAATGACGCCCGCAAAACGCACAAAGCTTTGTCATAGCATGTTCCTCTATTCCCTACGACGTTTATCAAGATTTTCTCGTTTACCTTCAGGAACTAATGCGTAAATAGCAGCCATTTCCTTTTCTTCTGAAATCAGCTTTTCTACTACAAAATTAAGTACTTTGAATAACCGTAAGGCTGCACTGGGATCTTCATCTAAATTTATACCTGTTGGGTGTACTCCTGCATTTCCTATCAATCTAAGTGTATCTAATGCTTTTCTTACTGAACCGGAAGCAGTAATTATGTCTTTTTCAATAAGGTCTTGAATCATGACATCGATACTCCCTTTTTTGGCACCAACATGGACTAACAATTTCTCCAATGCCAATCTAAGTAAAGCAGCCGCAGATTTAGCAGAAAGATTCACTATAGAACTAGCCTCTTTATATAAGGCTTTAATGTTTTCCGGCATATCAGAATTAGGCGGTTCCACAATAGAAATATTCGGATAAACCATATTAAGACCTTTCCAAAGAGTATTTTCCCCACAATGAAAACACTCGCTAAATGAACAAATATTAAAATCCGAACTCTTTTTAATATATTGTACTCTCTCATCTTGAAGCTTACCCAAATAATAATTGGGACCATGCTTGGTAATCTCATTCCAATCTTGATGGCTAAATACCCCACATAACGGACAATGAAAAGCCTCTAATCCAAACTCGGGTCCAACATAATTTTCCTTTGCCAAATTCTTCAACCCCTCTGCCTTGATTTACCTAAATATACCTGTAAATACTTATAAGTCTCTATTGTTCTAGCCGTCCCTTCCTTATTTGTGGGGACTTTTCATTTGGTCTGGATTCTTGACCCAATTGAACAAATTCCATATCGTTGATGCCCCTCCAGTACGGAAAAGAGTACTACGCTTTATTCATTTTCTATAGTTAATAATGTATCAAATACCATAGTATAAAAACTCTCAAAATCAGTAATCAACCTAATACAGTCATTCATACTTGTAATGACTCTTTCTGTTTCACCAGTTCTATGAATATTTATTTTAAGCAATTGAACGTATTGTTTTTCATCCGGCACACTATAATTATGGGCAAGAATATTACGTAACACTCGCCAAGAATCTATATTATTCTTATAGATATCAGATTTTTCAATATCAATATTCAGTAAACTATCTAAATACTTTACTGAAGCAATAATACCTTGCCCCTTCATCATTTTATAACTAATCCCGATTTCTAAACTCTGCTGAACCACTTCACATAATAAAGTTAAAAGATACTCATATTTGCCGTAAAGAGATATGAGTAATGAATCACTTAAAGTTGTAACTAAGTCTACAGTTGTAAAACCATGATACTTATCATCGTTGTAAGCATTCGATGAAAATTCTTTTCCCTCGGCAAACTCATTAAATTCTAATTTGTCATAAAAATATTGAACTAAAGGTTTGTCACTTTCCAAATATTGAAACAATTTCGAACGATAAACTTCTATACTGAGTAAGTAATCTTTTGAATCATAATACATGCTATACCTCCATTAGAAAGAGTAATTATCCTACCGACCTATCGGTTGCTTACGCTACCCACTGTGGGACTGTCATTCTCAACCAACCCAAACTATGGATCCTTATATACGCTTTGTTGCTGTAACGATAGTACATCTCTAAATCTTTCTATGTATGGCGGAATTTAATACTTTTCCATTACTTAACCTCCAATATTTTTCTAAGTTAATTCAATTATATGGTACTAATAGTAAAATTTACATTAGGGTGTTAAGTTATTTTTAAAAATATGAACCTATGTCCCTGAAAAGAAATGGTTTTAGAACAGAAAAATATTACAAGTTTCATAGGGAAAGAAACAGGTTTTTATGATGCGATTATGATGAATGGTAAATTATTAGCCTTATCCTAAAAAACTTTTTGGCAGGTGTCCTAAAACACATCCGAACCGTAAGTACCTTAATAGTAAGACAAAAAACTTATGTGAAGGACGGATGAAAAGATGATGATTTCTAATGGTGGATTAGCTGTAAAACAAATTAAACTTAATAAAGATTTAACTTTAGAAGAATTAAAAAAACACAAAAATATTAAAGTGTTTTTTATTAAAAATGGTAACTTTATATTTCCAATAGATGTAGATGGAACGTTGGTGGCACTGTCAGGTTTATATGACGGTGAAAATTACCCTCTTCTTGATGAAGTAAAAATAACCAAACTTATAAAGTCACTCGGTCAAGACGGATGGAAAAAATCCTTGATTCTATAATAAACAAATAATATCTTGTAAAAAAACTAGTAAAGCTTGTATAATAAAAGTCGGAAACATTGTTTCGGAAACGTCAGACACTTTTATTTAGTATTTACGTATGGTACACGGTTAAAATGCTGAAATGCTTCATATATCAATATTTATTAGCTTTCCCAATACAACTAAGGAAGTACTGTTTATTTTGACAGCCTCCTAAGCTGTAGGTCGTAGGTTCGATTCCTATCTGGGACGCTAATTTTAAAACCCTGTTACAACGCGGTTCTTCCGTGTAGTAACAGGGTTTTTTCTGTTGGTATGACCGTTAAAAGCCGTAAATTGTATGTAGGATAAAAGCATTTCTGTACGTAGGAAACAGTGATATTCCATTTCACTATTATTTTCTATGTCTGGAGGTGCTTTTTTTCATGAAGAAACACGTTATTAAACAGCGTGGAACTGCGTTAAAGGAACGGAAATTGAACAGTAAGGCTACTGAAAGTTTCACGATTGAATATACACTGCAAGAAGCCTTAGATATTTTTCTACGTGCAAAAGTTGCTGAAGGTGTCCGACAGCGAACATTAGGCGAATATGTACGGCACATTAGGTATTTAACGGAATCCTTATCTGTTTATCACCCCTCTTTTAATTACGTTACCGATCTATCACCTTCTTTAATAAGAGAATATATCACTTTTTCAAAGAATAAGAGGGCTTATGCAGGCGATGAACAGCGTGAGAAAACCACTACTTTAACAGTAAATACAATCAATATCAGGTTACGAACATTGCGAACCATGTGTAAATTCTGGTTTGAAGAAGACATAACACCCGATAATCCTATGAAGAATATCAAGAACCTTAAACAAAATGCTGAAGAAGAAGTAAAAGGTTTTTCAGATGATGAAGTTACATTGATATTAAATTACTTTAATGAAAGGAATTTTGGGGAATGGCGAGATTAGCTTCTAGTTTTGCTGTTGCTTGATACTGGGATGCGAATTAACGAAGCTATTTCAACCAAGATTTCTAATATGGATTTTAAAGAATCATCAATCTTTATACCACCAGAAATAAATAAGAATAGCAAAGGTCGTCACATCCCTGTAAGCCGTGAAGTAATGCGAGAACTTAGAAAGCTACATGATGAATGTATCGGGTATTTCGGAGAAGACCATGAAACACTATTTATGAACGCTTACGGTGAACCATTGACTGGTGACACAATCAGAAGAAGGTTATACAAAGTTGGGACTGCATTAGGAATACCTAAAGTACATCCACATAGATTTCGACATACTTTTATCCGAAATTACATTCTAAACGGCGGAGACTTATTCACCTTACAGAAGATCGTTGACCACTCTAATATCACAACAACAAGAAAATATGTGCAATTGGATGACGTACACATCAAAGATCAGCACAATAAGTTTTCACCAGTGAGAAAGTATATGAAGCGTATTAGATAAATTGAAATAAAAAGAAAGCCACCTTAAAAAAGATGGCTTTACCTCTTACGTCTAATAATAAGGATTAACATGGTAAAAGTAAGGATTAACATGGTAAAAGTAAGGATTAACATGATAAGGATTATCATGGTAAAGGAAAGGACTAAAATGGTAAAGGTAAACATGATGAGGAGGATTACGGAAACCAAATTCATTTAGACGCCAATCACGGCCCATAGTCTAACACACCTTTTTTCCATATCTTATGAATGGGTAAATGTGAATGATTGGGTCTTTATTTATTATTATATTCCTCATACGTTTTCTTCTGGCGATCATTGAAAGCTTTTACCCCTCTTTTTTAAAGTGGTCTTTAATTAGACCTGGATTTAATCCTAACTCTTTAGCAATCTGAGAAGTTGGAATTATGCCTTCGGTTTTAATATAGAACCAATTAAACCCTTGAATCAAAAAAATGACTATTACTGTACTTATAGGGATTAAAGCGACAAAGAAAAGAGTATCCATGATTTTCATATATTTTGTTTTGTTAGTAAATTTTTTTAATCCCTTTTTTAGCGGGTTTGGTGTTCTGGTTCTGGGTGGTAACATTGGTTCCATAATACTTTCTCCTTTATGAAAATTCATTTGTACAATTTCAAACCCATTTATTATATTTATTGGAAACAACCTTTATGTAAATTCAAATCAACAAATTTTACCAACAATACTTTCATAAGCAATATTAACATATTTTTCTTCACATCAAATCAAATCTCCTTATGCCCTGTCCATGTACTTTTAAATTAATTCCTTGATTAAAAATGATTAAAGCTTGTATAATAAAAGTCGGAAACATCGTTTCGTAAACGTCAGACACTTTTATTTAGTATTTACGTATGGTCTACGGTAAAAGCACAGAAATTGCCGTTATAATAGCTTTTATAAACAGTCCAAACTTACTGTAAAGGAGACTGTAATAAACAGTGCCTCCTAAGCTGTAGGTCGTAGGTTCGACTCCTATCTGGGACGCTAATTAAAAACCCTGTTACAACGCGGTTCTTCCGTGTAGTAACAGGGTTTTTTCTGTGATTTATGTGGCGGTTGGACAAAGTAAACACTACTTCATCAATCCCTATAGATATAAAAAAATCTGAGCCCTGTAAAACACAGAACTCAGATTTTTTATATCAAGATAAGCAATATTATACTTGAAACAAATTACCCTTTAGCTATACTTACTTTTCAACTAAACCTATCTCGTTGATTTTTTCTTCAAAAATAGGTCCGAAACTTTCAGAATAAGTATTCGTTAAATGTCTATTATCACGGTAAATTATAACATTACCAATAATGGGCTGAAATTTACCGTTTACCTTGAAGTAATCTGTTAAGTCAATTTTATGCAAGGATTTATTCTCTTTTTCAAATTGTCTCCAAAAGCTTTCGTCTTTCTGATTATCTACTGAATTCATTTTTTTTGTAGTTTCTTCTAGTCCATTTGTTTCTAATGATTCCAGCACGTTAAAACTATATCTTGGATCATCACGAATCGCTAACACTTCAATACCATATTCATCTTTAACATACTGCAGCTGATCAACCATTTGTTGTTGTATTTTATTATTAGGCGTATCAGAAGCTGTTGCGTGAGAAATGACAAGATCTACATCTGAATCCTTTAGATAATCGAGAACATTATTGACCCAGATACCTTTCAAATCATCATCGGCATAACCTGTTGAAAAACGTGTACCTGAACGAGTCATATTCAATACACGATAATTATCATCTTTTGTCGCTTCTAATATGGCACCTAACCAATGCTCTGAATGGGAACTGCCGATCAAGGCAATTGTAGCATCGTAATTTTCAGTTTCGCCATATTCCCCAATTTTCAAGTCACTTTCCTTTAACCCTTGGTTACTTCCGTCCAAATGCGCTTTTGGTAAATCATCAAAGACTTCAGAATATGACGGAATTGGTTCTTGATCAGGTATATCGTCAGGGTTTTTTACAGCTAACGCTCCTGGATAATTTTTATCGTTTATTTTATTTTCCAGCTTATTTTTATCTATATATACTCCAATTAAAAGAGAGGCAATCAAGAGTACATTCACACTGCCCATTATCCCGATTCTCTTGAATGAGAATTTATTATCCTTTGAGCTTCGGATTGGTTCTTCTATATATCGAGTCATTAAAAACGAAAGGGCTATTGATGAAATGATAATAAGAGTTCCAACGATGAATCCTGGAGTTTCCTGGACATTATAACGATAGAACTCCAATAATACCCAATGCCACAAGTAGATTCCAAAAGCAATTCCACCTAGCTTCACCATTACAGGTGAACCTAAAAAGCGTTTGACACCAAATTTCGTATCGCATGTGCCAGACAAAACAATGAATAATGCGCAGGTCATTGGCCATAAGGCAATATACCCCGGAAACATTTCAGATACATTGAATACTATTCCAGTTAAAATTAAACCGATTAATCCGAGCCAACCTATCACGGTAGCAATATATTTATTCACCTTGATTGATGATAAATTGATACAGAGCAAACTGCCTAAAGCAAATTCCCAAACACGTGTCATCGTAATGAAATAAGCCCATGGCTGATTGACAGAGGTTAAATATATTGAGTATATAAAAGAAGAAACAAATAATATCCCTAAAATAGTATTGATTAATGTTTTAACTTTAGTTAATTTATATTTTTTTATTAAAAATAAAATTAAAGTGAATATTAAAAACCAGATTATATAAAATTGTCCTTGTATGGACAAAGCCCAAAAGTGTTCAACCGGTGTTTTCATTTGGCTGGAATCTAAATAATCCGTGCTCGAAATAGCCAGTTGCCAGTTTTGGTAAAAAAACATTGAGGCAAATACTTCATGTATAGTTTTATCTAAAATTGATTTTGGTAATAAAAACCAACTTAAAGCCAGAACAATTGCAAGAATAAAAAATACAGAAGGAAGTAATCTTTTCATTAACTTTGTGACATATGGCCTAAAACGATATTCCCCTGTTCGATTAATTGTGGAAACAATTGAAGTGGTAATAAGAAAACCTGAAATTACAAAGAATACATCAACCCCGCCAGAAACACGATTTAACCATATATGATATACCGCTACCAGCAGTGCCGCAACAACGCGTAGCCCTTCGATCTCAGGTCTGAATTTACTCTCAATATTAATTAATGGTTGATTCATTTGATTCTATCTCCTACTTTTTCGTCATGCATACAATTTAAAATTATATCACTTTACAATAATGATTTGTCAATATAGTAGAAAAGGTTCTTTAATTTTCACGAGTTCGGAGCTTTTCCCAACTTATCAACCAGGCCCCCCTTACAGAAATTGTACGTTGCCTGGGTACGAAGCCCACTCGCTTTTACATTCATTGAAATAGAACGTTACTTTATAAGTCAGTCCACCAGGGGCAACGAAAACGTGGCATGCTCCAACTGACCGGGTTTGTTAAACTGTCAAACATAAGAACATCCCCGCACAAAAACGAACAATACAATTCAAACTGTTTAATAGTAAAAGGAAGTTTGATTTATTACATGGATTTCTGAATAAAATCATGTTTTTTTAAAAAATATATGTTTTAACCTGTCCCATCCGGGTATACCAATACTGTAAGACATTCTCACCAAAGGAGATGATGTGCATGATGAGTACAATCAGAAGCCAATGGAACAAAGAGAATGACGCAGCGGTGTTTAGTCCCGGTGATCAGCGTTAGAGTCAATTGAAGAGTTAGATGATAATCAAGAAGGGAATTACTAGTCTTCTCACCCAAAGGAGGAGGATACTGATCATGAGTATTTACAGCCTATGGAATCCAGAGAATGATGAAGCAATTTTCAGTCCGGGTGATCAGCAGCCATTCAGTACGCTCATACGAGTAGATTCGGATAAACACACACACTGACAAAACACTTGAATATGAATTACATGGCACCGTACTGAATGAAGTTTAACAGAAGATATATGGAAAGGGATGGAGCGAGCGCTCCATCCCTTTCTGCCGTCTTTTTCTTTTATATGAATTTCGCCACTTCATCAAGCGGCAACCTTGTTGTGATGGGCCTGCCGACAAGAAAAATTGCCCACACCTGCTCCTTGCAAATAAGCCCATAAAAAAGAGCCCTTTCACCATCGAGCTAAAGGTGAAGGACTCTTTTCTTTTATTTATCGAATTTCAGTTTGGCTAAGGCATCGGCCAATGCAGTATTGATCGGCTCTTCTTTATTTTGCTTTTTCATATAATTGGAGACTTCATTTTTGGATACTTTTTGATTTTTATTTTGCCCTCTTCGTTTATTGTAAGAAGAAAGTTTTTCGTGAAAACCGCATTTACAGGTGAATGTCTGTGCTTCTCCTTGACCGCGCATTTCCATCTTTTTGTGACATTGTGGGCATCTGGCATTTGTTACACGTGAAACACCTTTTTTGTGGCCACATTCACGATCTTGGCAGACAAGCATTTTTCCCTTTTTACTATTCACTTCAAGCATCAGCTTGCCACAATCGGGACATTTCGTACCTGACACGTTATCATGCTTGAATTTTTGGTCACTATTTTTGATTTCATGGACGATATTTTTGGCGTAAGCGCGCATATCGCCGATGAAAGCCTGTTTTGGCAACTTTCCTTTTGCAATCGCGGTTAACTTTTGCTCCCATTGAGCTGTCAAAGCTGGAGATCGCAAGTCTTCAGGTGCCAATTGAAGAAGTTGTTTTCCTTTCGAGGTAACGTGAAGGCCCTTTCCCCTCTTCTCGATCAGGAAGCTATTGAACAGTTTTTCAATAACGTCAGCACGCGTTGCAACAGTACCGATCCCGCCAGTTTCACCCAGAGTCTTGATGAGTTCTTTGCTTTCCCCTGCCATGAAGCGAGCGGGATTCTCCATTGCCGAAAGAAGCGACCCTTCATTGAATGGTTCCGGCGGTTTCGTTTCACCTTCTGTTTGTTTCACAGCCGAAATAGTTAAACTGTCACCTTTTTGAACATTCGGAAGCAGTTGCTCAGCAAGGCCATCTTTAGCTTCTTCCTCATCGAATTGGTGATCATAGACTTCCTTCCATCCTGATTTCAGGACGACCTTCCCTTTTGCCATGAACGTCTCCTGCCCCATTTTTGCGGTGATGGTCGTTTGTTCATATTCAAAAGGTGGCATTAATACAGCAAGGAACCTTTTAACGACCAAATCATAGATTTTCGATTCTTTGTCGCTCAGTTTTCCCGGCAGCGGCGTTTGCTCAGTGGGGATGATTGCATGGTGATCAGTGACCTTGCTATCGTCCACGAACGATTTATTGGCCTTAATTGGGCTGCGCAGGATCCTTGATGCATACTGGGCATATGGTTTAATGCTGACAGCTTGTAATCTTTCTTTTAGCGTATCAACCAAATCCGTTGATAAAAAGCGTGAATCCGTTCTTGGATACGTCAAGACTTTATGGCTTTCATATAAGCGCTGCATGATCGATAACGTCTCTTTCGCCGAATAACCGAATTTCTTATTGGCGTCCCGTTGAAGTTCCGTTAAATCATATAAAGAAGGAGCAAAACTTTTCTTATGGGCTTTGTTCACTTCCACCACTTCTGCCTTTTTCCCCTTCACGGCTGAAAGAACCTTTTCTGCCTTGGCTTTATCAAATGTGCGGATATCTTTAGATTGGGCATCTTGCCAGATTAGGCGCAAATTGGATTCTGCAATTGCCGAAACGCCATAATATTTCTTAGGCTGGAATTGTTTTATTTCTTCTTCTTTTTTTGCAATCATCGCAAGTGTCGGCGTTTGGACGCGGCCGCAGGATAACTGGGCATTGTGCTTCGTAGTTAGAGCCCTTGTCGCGTTCATCCCAACGATCCAGTCCGCTTCTGCCCTTGCAACAGCAGAGGCAAATAGGTTTTCATACTCCTTGCCATCCTTCAGCTTTTTAAATCCATCTTTGATCGCTTTATCCGTTACAGAGGAAATCCAAAGCCTTTTAATCGGCTTCTTTACATTCGCTTTTTCGAGAATCCAGCGTGCAACGAGCTCCCCTTCGCGGCCTGCATCTGTTGCAATAATGACATCCTTGACATCATTGCGGTTCAATTGTGTTTTAACCGATTGAAATTGTTTGCCTGATTGCTTGATGACGACCAACTTCAAAGTAGGCGGCAACATGGGCAGGTCCTCAAGGCGCCACGTTTTATATTTTTCATCATAAGATTCCGGATCTGCATGGGTGACCAAATGACCTAGTGCCCAAGTGACGATATACTGTTCGCCTTCAAAAAAACCATTACCCTTTTTCCCGCAATTCAGCACTTTAGCTATATCTCTGCCGACCGAAGGTTTCTCGGCCAGTACGACTGTTTTACTCATAATAACATCCTTTCGCTTTTAAACTGGTTCCTCTATTATCTCATATAATTTATGACAGGGCGATAATGCACAGCATGGCATTGGATCCATTGGTTCACATTAAAGGATTTCCCTTCGAGGGGCTCCCCGTACCCACATATATGTAAATTAATAGATTAGATAGCAATCCCGTGCAGTTTTTAGTATGATGAAACGTAGGGATTTTTTCAAATTAATTGGGAGGTTCAATATAAATGAGCTTACTTTCTATAGATAAATTAGCACACAGCTTTGGCGACCGTACCTTATTCAAGGATGTTTCCTTCCGCCTGATGGCCGGCGAACATGTTGGTCTAGTCGGGGCAAATGGTGTCGGGAAATCAACGATGATGAATATCATTACAGGGCAACTTATCCATGATGATGGCCGGGTGGAATGGACACCTGGTGTCGAATATGGCTATCTTGATCAACATACGATACTTTCAAAAGGTAAATCGATTCGCGACGTCTTAAGAGATGCATACTTACCTTTATTCGAGCAGGAAAAAGCACTGAATGAAGTAACAGAGAAAATGGGGGCGGCCACTCCAGAAGAACTTGAAGAACTCTTGGAACAAATGGGTGAGATTCAGGACAAGCTGGAAGCCGGCGGTTTTTACAATCTGGATATTAAAATTGAAGAAGCGGCACGCGGTTTAGGGTTGGATGCAATCGGTTTGGACCGTGATGTCTCTGCCCTAAGCGGTGGACAACGGACAAAGGTTTTACTAGCCAAGTTACTTTTGGAACAGCCTGAAGTACTGCTCCTTGATGAACCGACGAACTACTTGGATGTAGAGCATATCCGCTGGCTGAGCAGCTACTTAAAGGAATATCCTAATGCATTCTTATTAATTTCGCATGACACTGAGTTCATGAACGGCGTCGTCGATGTCATTTTCCATCTTGAATTTTCAAAACTGACCCGTTACACGGCAACTTATGAAAAATTCCTTGAGCTCGCTGAATTAAATAAAAACCAACATATTAACGCATATGAAAAACAGCGCGAATTCATTAAAAAGCAGGAAGATTTCATTGCAAAAAATAAAGCCCGCTACTCAACGACCGGTCGCGCAAAGAGCCGTCAAAAGCAATTGAATCGCATGGAACGTATAGATCGTCCAGAAACTGCAATGAAACCTACATTCGACTTTAAAGAATCACGTGCGAGCAGCCGTTATGTCTTTGAAGGTGAAGATATGGAAATCGGATATGACCGCCCATTGCTTCCGAAGTTGTCCATGACCATCGAACGGGGAGAAAAAATTGCCGTGGTCGGCTGTAATGGAGTTGGTAAATCCACTCTTTTAAAAACGATTTTAGGTAAAATTGATCCTCTAGGCGGCAAAAGATCACTTGGCGATTTCCTTTTTTCTTCTTATTTTGAACAGGAAGTGAAAGCAGGCAATACGACGCCGATAGATGAAGTATGGAATGCATTTCCGCATCTGGACCAACCCCAGGTACGTGCGATTCTTGCCCGTGTCGGTTTGAAAAACGAGCACATTACACGTCCGATGAGCCATTTAAGCGGTGGTGAACAATCAAAAGTACGCCTGTGCAAACTTATGCTTACCGAAAGCAATTGGCTGTTATTCGATGAGCCGACAAACCATTTGGATGTCGTTGCAAAAGAAGAACTAAAACGTGCATTGAAAGAGTATAAAGGAACGATTGTCCTCGTATGCCATGAACCTGATTTCTATGAAGATTGGGTTACCAAAGTATGGGATGTTGAGGAATGGTCGAACAATAATTAACTTGGTCTATTTAGAGGGTGCCCGCTTGAGACGGGGCACCTTCTTTTTATGTCAAAAAAGACTGAAATGGTTATAAAATCCCCCTTTCAGTCAGCATCACTTTTTATTATTTTATTTGTTCAAGTTTTGTTTCGCCAATTCGGATCCTAGAAACTTCGCTAATTCAAGCATGCCATATTGGCCTGCTGCTTCCTCAGCGTCACTGTTATAATTCGTATTGGTATTAATGTCATACGTGTAGATTTCACCATCGCTGTTACGAATGAATTCAATTCCTGCAATCGAAATTTCATTCGCTTTTAAAAACGCTTCATATTTTTCAATAATCGGATCATGAAAATCTTGCACAATTTGAAATTTTGGTTTTTCTTCTACCTCTTCACCGATCGGGCAGAACAAGTCACCAATTTGGCATGCATCTGCCGGACAAAGCTCGAAACCTTCGGATGTATCAACCTCTACCGCATAAATAAACTTGCCACCCACGAATTCACAACGGGTGATGAATGGCTCCGGCGCTTTTATGTATTCCTGAATTAATGTAATCCCATCAACTGGCTCATCGAATTCTGGACCTTCCACATAATGTTTCAATGCTTCTACTGAGTGAAATAATTGAACACCGAGTCCTTTACCTGCACGGTTATGTTTCGTGATAAACGAAGCGACATTTAATTTCTCTGCTGCCTTCATGATATTTTCCTTACCTACAGCTGCGATCGTTTTCGGAGTCTTAATTCCAGCCTTTGTCAGTGCCGTATATTGATTGACTTTGCTGACCTCCAAACGAAGCGCTCGTGACCCATTGAAGACTGTACGATTATGCTGTTCAAGCCACGCTAGCACAGATTCTGTCATTTCAGGCGCAAATCGGTGCCCACGAGTATGTGAGCTTGCACTCATACGGCTATAAAAAACGCCCTCTGGCGGTTCCTCTGTTAAATCCACCACACCCTGATCAAGATGCCATTCTTCATAGGAAAGTTCTAACTCATTCATTCTTTTGGTTAAATGGGCAGTCCATTCCTCATTTTCATGAATGATATAAATTTTACTCATAAAAGGTCCCTCCTGATTGTTTAAAATTTTATGTTTTTATCTGAGGCATAGAGACATCCTTTTTATATGCATAACACTTTTGACTGCATCCTTAAACTCGTTCCGCCACCAAGGTATATGTTTTCGGAAGCCCAATATCATGGATTTTATGATTCGGTTCTTCCTCGAGTACTTTAATAACAAGCCCTGATTGACCTATTGACGTTATAAGTTCCCCGATTGTCCATTTACGCTGTACAACTCTTGAAAGGCTCCCTTTTTCCTCATCAGGCATATGCTTTGAAAAAGCGACCTCATTGTTTTCGATTGCCGGAGCGAAATAGTTACCTGTGATTTTATGTTTTTTACCCTTTGAAGTAATGAGCTTTGTTGAAATCGGGTGAAATTCATGCAGTATGAATCGGCCTCCAGGTTTCAGCATCTTTTTGATTTTTTCAAATAACGGCTGCAGATCTATTAAGTAGTGAAGCACACCGAGCTCCATTAATACCAAATCCTGATCCCCTGATTCATGCTCGGATGATAGTGAAAGGACATCCGAAACGATATACTCGATGGAGACATTGGCCCCACTGGCCAGCTCATTCGCAAACATTGCGTTTTCCTGGGAAAAATCAACAACTTTCACTTCAGCTTCCAATATGGCGAGGGCAACTGCTTTAACACCGTTCGATCCCATCAAATGAGTAATTTTTTTACCGGATATATCTCCCATATATTTATAAAAAGGGTGCAGTCTCCATTTTGGATTTTGCTTGATTTTTGATGCCAATTCCACGGGATTTCCATAACGATTGACAAGCGCTAAATAATTGTTCTGGTTCCACGCCTGTTCATTTTCCTCTGTGAACCCCTGCTGCTCGGCAGATAAATAAGCATGAATCTCAATACTGTACTTTCTCATTTCTTCGTTATATAAATAACTGTATAACGACCTGCACCAAACCTCCATATCCCCCATCTTTATAGACAAACGATAAGGGTCGGTTTTAATAGTCGTGTTAAACCGGCAGTGAACAGTGGCAGAAACCCCCTCGACATCCATTAGAAAGAAAGCAGTCTCAGGACTTCTTTCAGGCTTTGTTGGGGAGTATTCAGAAAAAAGATTTAAAGCCTCATTAAAGACATCCCATTGTACATCAATATCGATGTTCTTATACTGATCAATATCCACTCCTTGCACGAACAGAGCAGATCGACCTGTATATTGGTATGGAATATTAGCTTGATCCAACATGTTCGCCATTAATGTGATTGAATGATAATAACTTGCCTTCATATGAACCTCCTAAACATCAAAAAAACATGACAATTATTCTTCTATAGCAAATTTCAAACCGGTACTCGTAATGGCAATCAGCTCTTCATCATGGCGGTCTATGCCATAAACGAGTAATGTTACAAGCATAAATATGGCTCTGAACCGGGCTAAGCTCTCTGTTTCCTTTTCGATTTGACCATAGATTTCATAAAAGCCTCGGCGCGCCTCTTTTGGGAAATAACTGTATAAAAAGGAGAAATCAATGGCTGGATTCCCGACATGAACATCTCCCCAATCAATGATACCTGCAAGGACGCCTTCGTCATCAAGTAAAACATTCCGGATATGAATGTCTCCGTGAACGAGTGAAATCGGGTGCTGAACATCGAATTCACCTAAGGTTTCAACAAAATCCTTAACCGCATGCGCCTGTTCAAAGAATCCTAGCTTTAATAGATTCGAGACATTTTCCATTAGCGATTTCTTACGATAGGATACATCAAGCCTCATCATCCCATCTGGCTGCACACCTAAACGCATAGCCCTTTCCACAGGGAAACTGTGAAGAGCTTTCAAAAAATGAGCAAACCTTTTTGCCGATTCGGCCTTATTTGCCACTGATCCTTCTACAGGCAAGTGTCCCTTTACCATTTTATAACCGGTAAAAGGATACGGATACAGTGTACTTGGTTTCCCAAAAAAGATCGGTTCAGGGATAGCAAGCGGAAAAGTGCCTGCAATGGAAGGCAAAAGCTGACTTTCCACCTGAATCAACGTAACCGCAATAGGGCGGCGGGGGAAACGGAATACAAATTGCCCATTGATTTGTATGACCGTGTTATCGAAGCCCTCCCCAAGTTGCTTGATCTCTTTCAACTCAATTTCCGGAAACTGCAGCATTATCAATTTCCCCGCTAGTTCCAGCGAAACCGGATATTCTGCCAACCAAGGCTTTTCCACTCCCGTCTCCCCCTTTTACCGGTTTCTCCCTCTATTGGGGCTGCTGCCAGATCCACCTCTAAGATTACTTGGCCCTTGTGTCCTGTTTGCTCTACGGCTGTCTCTTTGATCTCCTCGCGGATTGTCACGCATTGATCCACGGCTGTCTTCTGTGCGGCCTCCCCGCGGGTTCTCTCGTCTTGGTCCGCGGCTGTCTTCCATCCGGCCTCCCCGTGAATCCTCACGCTTTGTTCCGCGGCTGTTTTCCATCCGGCCTCCCCGTGAATCCTCACGTTTAGGTCCGCGGCTGTTTTCCATCCGACCTCCCCGTGAATCCTCACGCTTTGGCCCGCGGCTGTTTTCCATCCGGCCTCCCCGTGGTTTCTCCCTCTCGAATTCACGATTGTCCGCTTGATTTACAGAACGGTGACTGCCCCGATTCGGTCCTCTCGTATCTATCCGTTCCCGGTGTTTCCTTCCCCCGCCCGAACGCGGTCGGCGGGTACCCTCATCAGAAGAGTCTTCATAGCGTTTCCCTTTTTGCCTCACCTCATCGGGTTGGAACATTTTCACGCCTTCAATCGTCCTTCTTTCGATTTTCATGGAGATCCCTTTTTCAATCTCGCTTAAAAGCTGTAAATCCTTCGTTGCTATGAAAGTTACAGCCAAGCCATTCTCACCCGCCCGGCCCGTCCGGCCAATTCGGTGGATGTAACTTTCTGCATCCTCGGGAACATCATAATTAAACACATGTGTCACGCCTTCTACATCGAGTCCTCGTGCGGCAACGTCCGTTGCCACTAAATATTGAAGCTTCGCGTCTCTGAAGTTTTTCATGACACGTTCCCGCTTTGCCTGTGAAAGGTCACCATGAAGCTCTTCAGAATTGAATCCAGCTGCTTTCAGGGCATCATTCAAAACCGAAACGCGACGTTTTGTACGGCAAAATATGATCGCAAGGTATGGCTGTTCTTCTTTGATCATGTTGATTAATGATGACTGTTTGGCACGATCGGTGGTCTCGATGACAAGCTGCCTGATTTTCTCGACCGTTACTTGCTCAGCCTTCACAGCGGCAGTTAATGGTTTAGTCATATAGCGTTTGGCCAATTGATGCACCTGTTCAGGCATCGTCGCTGAAAAGAGCAGCGTTTGGCGCTCCTCTGGAAGCTGTCCCATGATTTCTTCGACCTCTGGTAAAAATCCAATATGTAGCATTTGATCAGCTTCGTCCAGCACGAGTGTTCCAGTTTGTGATAGATCGATGGTGCCTCTTCGTAAATGATCTAATAGCCTGCCTGGCGTGGCGACCACCACGGAGATGTTTCTTGTCAGCTTTTTCATTTGCTGCTCGACATCCTGTCCGCCATAAACTGCAAGCACTTGGAGTCCTTCAATTTCATTAGCGAATTTCTTCAGTTCAGCAGTGATTTGCAAAGCCAATTCCCTGGTTGGCGTAACGATCAGGGATTGTATGTGGGATGCAGCGGGATCTACTTTTTCCAGGATTGGCAGCAAAAATGCCAAAGTCTTTCCCGTCCCCGTTTGAGCCTTCGCGATGACATCCCTTCCAGCAAGGATATCTGGTATCGATTTCTCCTGGATCGGGGTAGGGGCGGATATTCCTATTTGCTTTAATATCATGTTAATCGCCGGGCTGACGCCAAGGTCGATGAATTCTGTCATGTATGGGCCTACTTTCTGAATTTCTTCATTTAATTGACTGATAAATCCACTGAAATGGTAACAGCTTCCTTCAGTTAATGTCATATTCCTTAGTCTAAGCTAATTGTTAGTATATCATTATCTATTTTCGAGAAAACCTGTACCTTAAAATTTTTCATCCTATTGTACTTTAGTTGTTTTTCTAATATAATTTATAAGATTATCCAATCGAGCTACTTACTTTAAAATAAAGGGTAAGCATCTCATCCTTGTAGATTTGTGCAAGGATTTTTTGTATATAAAAAAGGAGTGACCGCATGTTTAAATTAAAAGAACGAAATTCAAATATTAAGACGGAAGTACTTGCGGGGCTTACAACCTTTTTAACTCTGGCTTATATCATCGTTGTAAACCCAATGATCCTTTCTGATGCCGGTGTTCCATTCGACCAGGCATTTACGGCAACCATAATCGCAATAATAATCGGTACCCTAAGCATGGCCCTATTAGCCAATTACCCTATTGTCATAGCACCGGCAATGGGATTGAATGCTTATTTTGCATACTCGGTATTGGGAACCCATGATATTTCATACACAGTTGCCTTCTCTGCAGTCTTTGTTACCGGTATCATCTTTATCCTTTTATCCCTAACCTCTTTCCGCTCTAAATTGATCGAGGCCATCCCTAATAACTTGAAGCATGCAATCAGTGCCGGAATCGGACTTTTCATCACCTTCATCGGACTTCGCCTGTCAGGTGTCGTAACACAGCATGAATCCAACCTGGTTACCCTTGGAAGCTTCAGGGATCCTAATGTGGCGCTTACATTGATTGGTTTGGTCATAACGATCGTGCTGATCGTTCGCAATGTGCAGGGAGCGATATTCATCGGAATGATCGTGACTGCCATAATCGCTTTCTTTACAGGCCAATTGGAAATTAACGGTCTGGTTTCCACCCCTTCATTACCTGAAGGGATTATCGTCGCCAATCCAATCACATCTATCGCCGATGTCATTAACTACGGCCTTTATGGCGTCGTCTTCTCCATTTTGCTTGTAATGCTTTTCGATACGACCGGTGCTTTATTAGGCATAGTCCGTCAAGCTGGATTGCTGAAGGATAATAAGCTTGAAAAATCCGGCAGTGCCTTCTTTGCAGATTCCATCGGCACTACTGTTGGTGCCATGTTCGGTACAAGCCCGACCGCTGCCTCAGTTGAATCATCAGCTGGTGTAGGAGCCGGCGGCAAGACAGGCTTAACCGCGTTGGTTGTGGCCATCCTTTTCTTAATGACCGCCTTCTTCAGCCCACTGATAGGAGCTGTCTCAAATGTAGCGGCAATCACGGCACCTAGCTTGATCATCGTCGGAAGCATGATGATTAAAAGCATTAATGAAATTGACTGGACACACTTTGACGAATCATTCCCAGCCTTTTTGGTCATTGTCGCCATGCCTTTAACATCAAGCATCGCCAACGGGATAGCACTCGGATTCATCTCCTATCCCATTTTAAAAATGGCAAGGGGCAAATTCCGGGAAGTGCATCCGTTCGTGTACATGTTTGCCGTTTTATTCCTTTACCAACTGATTTTCCTGGCTTGATCATTTCGTGAAGGACATCATGGGATAATAAAAAGGAGTGTTCAATTCATGTTAATTGAACACTCCTTTATTCGTTTACGTGCAATTAATTTATAACGCCATCCATCTTTTTACCTTTAATCACACTTGGTACTCCAACTGCCGTGCAATTATCGGGAACGGATGTCAAAACAACTGCATTTGCCCCCACTTTCGAATTCGTGCCAATTCGGATGCCACCGTGTATTTTAGCGCCATTTCCTATATACGCATAATCACAAACCTCAGGTGCCTTTTTACTTTCTTTATTTTGTCCTAAACTTACTTGATGCATAATCGTAACATGATCTCCTATTTTGCAATATGGGTTGATAAGAACGCCTTTAGCTCCATGGGGCAGACGTAAATCCTTGCCAATTTGACATTGCCCAGGAAATTCGCAATTCAGGAAAAGTCTTATGATTAACAAATCTACCATGCGGTACATAATCCATAATACTTGTTTTAAGATTGGAATGTTCACTTTATAGTAAATTATATTGCCTATCCGGTAAACAAACATGACGATTATTCCATGGATTCCGCCCAGTCTCCCCCAGTTATTAATAAATGACAATTTATTGAACCATTTAAATAAACCCATGATATGCCTCCTAAAAACATGATTTTAATTTATCGAACAGTGATCGCAGCTTTTCCTCTTCATTCTCCCAATTATATTCTTGTCCATATGCGGCCTTCCCCAGTTCACCCATTTTTGCGGCCTCCTCAGGGGATTCCATTAAATAAACAGCATTTTGAACGATTTCATCCATGTTTGCTACATCGACAGACACTCCACAGCGCCATTTATCCAGTACATCTTGAATAAGAAAATCAGAAACCATAAATGGAATGCCAGCAGCCATATATTCAAAGCACTTTGTTGTTTTACCACCAATGAAATTAGGATCAGGAACTAATAATGCCATGCCTGCATGTGCTTTCTGGATGGATTCAAATGCTTTATCAAAAGCCATTACACCCTCTAGACTGATGTAATCTTCTAAGCCGTTGTCAACTATGAACGTTTTCAATTTTTCGATGTATGCTTCACCGCCCGTTCCAATGATCTTCATGTGAAATACTTTCTTTAATTCTACTAATCTTTTCGCAAGATGCAGCATGGTTTCCCCGCCACGTATATCAGAGATGCTTCCTAAATAGATAAAGGTAAATACATCTTCTTTTTCTGTATTTTCTATCATTGAAAGAATTTTCGGGTAATTATAAACATCAACTGTTGGACAAGTTAAGAATCGATAATCATCTTTATACGTCATTTCTGCAAACACGACCCCGCTGCATGCCCTTAGCAATTGTTTCTCCGAATAACGATACATACTCAATGCAATTTCGGGGATTTTTTTTCTCATAAGGACCTTTGTTACATTTTCATGCATGTCATAAACAATGACCGGATGATAATGGGGAATCCTTCTAATAATATTCATTAAAATCAGCAGCTCTGGATCATGAAACTGAATCACATCAGGTTTATCCTTCTTAATCTTCCGGTACAGAGCAATCCAATTTAATATACGTCCTTTTCTAGATCGCTTAGTTAACAGTTCAACTTCAATATTGTCTGGTATATTATCTGGGATCAGATTATTTTTAATAGCTATATGCTTCACCTTGTACTTTCCTGTTTCCCCGAGAGAAAAGGCTTGCCGAAAATAAATCCTGGTGTCATTCCATGGATGCACCGAACTGATATTATAAAATAACTTCATCTGTTATCTCCCTTTTGTGAATCTGACCCTAACATTAAATACATGATAACGAAAGTAAAAACCATCCCGCCTGTCACAAACGTTGTTGTAAGCGCAGTATCCGCTAAACACCATGCAGGTACAACAAACAGGATTATGCCAACGCCTTGCCACTTTTCATTTTGCGTCAGGCTATCATAAAGCCATAATATCGCTGCTAAGATCACTGTATAAATCAAGAATCCAAAATAACCGAAATTAGCAAAAGCATCGGCGAACATATTGGCATTGGCTGCCATTTCAGGTCGGCCAAAGTACTCTGTACCGATAATGTATGGCGGACTCTTGTCATAAACAGGATCTATGAATTTTTCAAAAATACTGTACGACAGCAAGGCTTTTGGATGGATTGAAAAGAAGTCTACATAATAGGTTGTCAGCAACCCCGGCGTGACGATCATCCTTCTGGCAAATAAATTGGATAAATATGCCTGACCAAGGATAACATCCAGAATAATGCTGATGCCTAACAACAAGCAAAGACTTACACAAAAAAGGATGGAGAAGTTCCTTCCCTTCTTCCGAAAAGCAATAAATACAACAATTAATAATCCAGTTGATAACAGAGTGGACTTCAATCCATTGACGGTGTATAAAAGGTATTGCAGCGCTAGTCCGATAAACACATAGGTATATTTTTTTTTGCATAAGCCAATGGTCACGATAAATGGATTACATACTTTTGCAAGCCACTGTATAATATAGCCTGCAAGAGGGGTCAATTTTGTTCGAAAGGTTAATCTCTTATCATAGATATCCTCGGAGTTTATGGGAGGCTTTAGACTAATTCCACCCGAAACCTTGAAGATGTAAAGAAAAAAAATGAATAATGTTATAACGAAAATGACTTTTAATAGACCGATATTAATACTAGGAGGGTTAACCTTCATGGCTGGCAATCTATTAACATTTCCGATGATAAGTAAACAAAAAAACAAAAGGACATTCGTATATATATAATCAGGCTTTAGCGAAAATAAATAATTCGGGACCCATACTACCGGTATATAGACAATAAAATACAAAATCCAGAAAACGAGTTCCGACGGCTTATCCAGATCATTTTTTATGAATATGGCTGGCAATATAATAAAAAACATGGAAATTACTATCATGACTGCACTTGGATGTTGTCGATATATAAATCCCATATAAGCATATTCAGGGGAAATAAAGTAAACGTAGGAAATATCCAATAAGCAGACGTATATTCCTATCAGACCCATTTGAATCAGCTTCATTTTTTTAGGTTATCCTCTCGATCTATGGAATGTATCGCCCTATAGCCAAGGAGAGCAAAAAAGTAGTAACTGGCCCCCATACAAATGCTAAAGTATAAAATGGCTGTTTCAGCCGATCCCCCTGAAATGAAAATGACCAGTACTCCAATGGTTGACAGTAACAGCCTTGAAACATCCCATAAAAGCTGAGTCTGTTGTTTTTTGATTATATACAGTATTTGGGAAATTGGCATGACATTCACTTGGCCTATAAACATGATTGACATCAACGTCACATATTCACCGGAAACACGCCACTCTTCCCCAAAAACAAAACTGAAGAGCCCTGGGGCAATCCAAGCTAACAGTATCAATGACGGTATGCCTATCATCGCTAACTTAGTAAGAATGCTTCTATATAATTTCAAAACCCTTCCAGGATCATTTGTAATGCTTTTTACCACTTCGGCATAGAATACCGCTGAAATACTTGCTCCCACCAACGTAATGGGCATACCTACCGTTTTTGAAGCCATGGAAAAATGACCCGTCACTTCAGGTCCGTATAGACGCATTAATAACAAAAATATGATTTGCATAGATAAAGAGCTTAATAGTGTTGACCACGTAGAGTATTTGGCGAAATCCTCATACTTTTTAAACAAATACCGGATTCTTCTATAGTTCACTTTTGGCCAATGCATTTGCTTTAAGAAAAATCGCCAAATGTACGCAAAGGTTATTCCCCGTCCAATTATATCTCCTGCAGTTAAACCCATTCCTGGAGAAAGGTGATTAATGGACGTAAGCGAGAACTGACTAATAACATTGCTAATCGATTGAAGTAGTTTAGAATGGAATATTCCTTTAAACTTATCTTCTTTCACCAACCAGTGAATCAACACTTGGTATATCCCTGCAAAAAATAGACCACTTGAAAGCAAAAGGTCATTCATAATAGTCGTCTTAATCCCGTAAAGATGAAATAACGACAGATTAAAAAGGCTCAAAATCAAATTCAGCATACAAACAACGGCAATCGTAAACATGCTAATGTAAATCAAGTGAAACGTATTCTTATGGTTTTTTTCTAAAGGAATCGCCTTTTCTAAACAAAGAGATGAAAATGACATGAGAATGGCCAAAAGGGACGTATAGGTTGAAAACACACCAAAATCTTCTGGTTTATATATTCTTGTCAGTATGGGAGAACTTGCAAATAGAATAAGCTGTGCAATTGAATTGCCTGTTAATAATAAAAGGATTTTATTTATAAATTCATTTTTTATTTTCATATTCTCAAACCACGCCGCATCTCTATTTTTCTATACTCATTTACATTTTTCAGATTAGCCTAATTTATTCGTTCAGTTAACGTTTCTTTTATATGATCCGCCGGACAGTGCATGATCCAGTCAAGAATCGATAAATTTTTTACACATTCTGTCTCATTTTTCACATAATAGACAGGATGAATGAAATTTTGATAGACGAGATCGATTCCTTCTTTACGAAACAATTCTTCTTCCAAGTAATCCTTTCCGCTTTTCCCGCTTAAATAGCATGTACCATCGGTTTGCTTAAGCAGGCTGACTAATCTCTCTGTTTTTCCAAAGGATGTATTAAAATCAGTGGAAAGGTATGTTTCTCCTTCATAGTTTAAGTAATTTAAGATCAATTCAATTAAATGAATATTTAAATCGACTAATAAAGCGTGTTGTTTTTGATATGCTTCTTCCAACAGCGGGAAAAAATCTTGAAAGTGGCGAGTTTTTTTATAAACTTGCGAAATTTGCTTCAAATGATTCCTTTTCCATTTTTGATTTTGGGAATGATAACTGATTAATTTTTCATGTAACATTTCAGGTTTTTTTTGAAGCGGTACAGTTAGCCTTGACTCTTTTCCATCAGCACCTAGAATGTATGTCTTATTTTGAAAATTACTTGAAGAGTATTTCACATCAGACAAATATATAAAAACATCCGATTGGAAAACCTTATGAATCAAACCAATCCAGGGCAAGTAATTAGGCTGGTGAATTGCGACTATCTTCTTTTTTTCCACCTACAAAACCTCTTTTGAAAAAATTAATAGGAATGTCTCCGCGTATTTACAATTCACTTGGGAGCCCCTCCAACTGCCGATATGCTCCGCATTCACTAAATAGTGCCCCATATAACCGGTTAGCTGTGATTGGAACATGGTAATCATTTGTTTTTTATCTTCCATGAACTCTGTAATATCACTATAAATATTCGGGAGAAATTGATTGGCAGCGATGTTATTGTTTTGGTTGATTTGTTCGAATTCATATAGGGTAAATTGTTTTTTCCTAAAACAGCTTCTTACCACCTTTGATAATTTTTGATGATCTTGGTGACTGTCATTCATCCAATGTGTATAGACTTCGTCTGGATTCATCTTTTCAATGATATTGTCGAGCTCTTTTATTAATTTATGAAGAGGAATATCCTCAACGTTATTACCCTCACAGTAATTAGAAAACTGTACCTCATATCCGAAATTCTTTGATGACTCTATTGCCTCTTGTTTCCTGACCTTGATATTCGAAGGGATGGAAAATATGATGTTGATAATGTAATGTCCTTGGTTCAATAGCTTACGAATGGTACCGCCCATACTAATTTCCGCATCATCCGGATGTGCTGTTACTAGCAATATTTTTTTCATCATGTTCCTCCATTTAAAGCTTGTTCAATGATAGATATCGCTTTAAGTGTAATGCTCTTTTGTTCCCTGTAAGCTGTTTCATTTTTCATTAAAATCCATTCTGAAAATTCAGTGATTTCATAAAGCAAACTATTATCACTAATAGGTTCACTAATCATTTCTTCAATGTCATTAATGATACTGCGGTAACTGATTGTGCGGATATCGTATAACGAGTGAAAACGCAAAGTTCCGTTCTCTCCGTAAATTTCCGATATTGAATCATTCGTTAAGTTAATTTTCGAAATCAACATGGTTACTTTATAATCTTTATATTCAAAAATGCACGTGCCGCCTAAATCAATGTTTTTTACGATCAGCTGTTTAAAATAAAAACTTTTAAGGGGAGCACCAAATAATTGAATGGCCGCATAAATAGGATAAATTCCAATTGTTCTTAATGTGCCGCCACCATGATTTTCATCGAAAAGTGGAGCTTTTTCTCCTTTCAATAAGGCCGAATACTGCTTGGAATAGTTTTGGTACTTTAGGGTTGCCCCATGAATTTTCCCTATTTTTTTTATGGCATTCTTTAAAATTTGAAAGTTGGGTTCATAAATAGATCTCACCGCCTCAAACACAAAAACATTTTGTTTATCTGCAGCATCGAAAACTCGATTGGCTTGATCAGCTGTCATGAATGCCGTTTTCTCCACAATGACGTTCTTTCCATGCTCAATGGCTGCCATCGCTTGCTCATAATGGGAAGCATTGGGAGTGGCTATATAAACAGTATCCAGCTCATCATCTTCAAAAACTTCATTCAGTGATCCATAAACTTTAGAAACTCCTTTTTCTTTTGCAAGCTCCTTGGCAAAATGGAATCTTCTCCCCCAAATTCCCATCACCTCTCCATTTGAACTTTCATTAATGGCATCAATCATTGCACAACCTATTGGACCTGACCCCACCACTCCAATCCTATTTTTAACAACCATGTTCCACTGCCTGTTTACATTTCGCTACAATGTATTTCAGATCCTCATCAGACAAATCCAAGTGACATGGTAACGTGAAATGAGATTCACGAAATCTATCGGCATTCGGGAGAGATGCAAGGGGATATTCCTCTAGCAATGTGGGCTGTAAATGTAATGGGACCCCATAACAATGCCCGGTGCTTATATGACCCTCTTTTAAATGCTTTTTAAATGTTTCGCATTGCTCTTTGCTTTTAGACATGACGATAATTTTATAAAATGAAGATTCATTGTGGTCAGATGAAGCTTGGAAGTAAAGACCGTTTACTTGAAAAGTATCATTCAATTGTTCTTTATAGAAACTGAAGATTTCCTGCCTGACCCGGATCATGCCATAAGCTTCCTGAACTTGCAGATAACCCAGCAATGCATAGAATTCGCTGAGAAGCATGTCACCGGATAATACTTGATTGACTGCACCATTTTCATTCCCATGGTGCCTTAACAACTCACAGTATTTGATTAACTCAATATCATCCGATGTAATGACACCGCCTGTGGCACTTGTAACAATTTTAGTAGGGTACATTGAAAAAACCCCGGCAAACCCAATTGTCCCGGCATTATATCCATTTATAGCGGCACCAAAAGCATGTGAAGCATCTTCGATTAGATAAAGATCATTCTCATCACAAAACTCTTTAATCTCAAAGATGTTATCAGGGATCTTTCCAGCAATATACGTAATTAGGACAACTTTCGTTTTGGGAGTCACGGCGCTCTTCAGGCTATTTAAATCCAAATTGAAATCCTCTAAATTGATGTCACAAAGAACGACCCTTCCTTTCGCATTTTTCACCGCATATACTGGGGAAATAAACGTATTGCTTGGCATGATCACTTCTTTGCCTTCAACATCTAGATACTTTAAAATGATTTCAATGGCTGCCGTTGCACTGGAAAGTGCGACAGCATACTTAGAATCACTGTATTGTCTGACGCTTTCTTCAAATTTCCGGGTATACTCACCTAAAATTAACCTGCCAGAATCCAAAATGTGCTCAATGTTCTTGAGGTATTCCCGTTTTACCCAACCTGTTATCACTGGCTTTGTATTTACGATAGTCTCCATAGAACTCCATCCTTTTTCCAAAATCAGATCTTTCATTACACGTTAAGTAAGAGGCATACAAATAAATCAAATTTTTGAAAGACCCCTGACTATTCAATGATTATTAACAACCAAATCAGACAGTGTTCTCTCTAGCTTTGAAATCAATTTGGTTTTCTCATAATTTAGGGTTAAACGCTTTATATTTCCTTGTATTTTCAGATACATTTGTTTGTCACTTTTCATTGATTTTACATACTCTATCATCTTTGATCGTTCACTATATTCAAAACCGTGACCTGCATCATATTTTGTCATAACCCCATGTTGCCAGCCTTTATAGTTTATTAATGTCGGTTTTCCGGCTGCCCAAAAATCAAAAAGTTTATTTTGACTATTCCTATCCAATATTTCATTATTCCGTACAAAACACAGACCTATATGAGATACGGCCATTAATAAGTACGCTTCTTTTTTAGATACCTGATCCAAGAAAATGACGTTGTTTAATTTCTTGCTCTCTTTCACTTGAATTAAGCGCTCTTTTTCCTTTCCATCCCCTACAATTAGATAGACGATATCGGGGTCATCAGTCTTTTCGGCAAGCTGTAAAATATAATCGATATTATTGATAAATCCTAATGTACCCGCATATAAACAGATAAACTTCGCTTTCAAACCTAATTTTTCCAATGCTTCTTCTTTATCCTTGGAACAAATCCGTGAAAAATAGTCTATATCCGCAAAGTTAGTAACCGTCGAAATCTTTTCTTGTTTAACTCCTTTTTTCAATAAATCTTCTTTCATTCCAGGCGAAAGCACGATGATTTTATCAGCTGCAGAATAAATCATGCTTTCCAGCTTCAATAAAATTCTCTTTAACCATTCATGTCTGATGATTCCCAGCTCAATAGGTATATCTGGCCATAAATCCCTTACTTCAAACACAAATTCGCTGCGCTTCACCTTAGCAAGAAGCATACCTATCAACCCAATCGTCAAAGGGGTCGAGGAAGCATAAACAACGTCTACCCCTTTCTCCTTCACCCCAATAAAAAAACTCTTATACATATAATGAATAAACGATAATAATCTTTTGAGGTAACTATACTCTTGTTTATATTTAGTTTTGGTTGATATGATCTTTATTCCCTCACGCGAATCTATTGAATTTCCGGTGATGATGGTGACTTTATTATTTTTAGAGACTAAAAATTTAGCTATTTCATAAGATCGGGTACTGCCTTTATCGGTATTGAAATATTGATGCAAATAAAGAACCTTCACTTTATCACCTCCTCTTTTACCCAATATGATTCAATTTGATTTACAGCTGAATGCTGTGCCTATTGCTTTCCCCAGAAAACAAATGTAACACTTAATATAGGTGTGACCTGTCCCTTTTTTAGAATGGGCCGTTTTAACTTTGAAACCCACTAGAGATTTGTCCTTCCCCTTGTTTTTCAGTGCATCAGATGGATTTCTTGCATGATTTTTTTCCTCACATTAGGTTTGTTCCAGTCAAGGAAGGCCGAGATGGCAAGCCAGTCATCCAGGCGGTTGTAAACCGTCTTGTCTTGTACATGGATTTCATGCCCGACATCGGTAAATATATTATCCCTTTCAATCCCCTTATTTTTCATGTTCATAGAGGTAATGGCATAGTCATTTGTAGGGCTGCCGTTATTATGCGACCCTCTGATGCCGATGCCCGCTGAACTGAACTTTTCGTCGGATTCATGAATTTGGTTTATGATGTTTCCTTTGAGTTTGGTGAACTTGTTGGAACTAAGGATCACAATCCCATTGTTGAAGCAATTTTCAATGATATTGCCTTCAATAAGGGCATTTTTGGTCACATGAATGCTGATGCCTCCCCATTCCTCGACATTAGCCTGGACATTATTCACATAATTGCCTTTAATCACGACCGTTTGCAGGAATCCCATCTCTGTTTCAGTAAGATCATGGAATTGCGTTCCGTTGGCCGCAATGCCTCGTTCGCTGACTGTGGCATTTTTATCTATATCGTAATACGCATAATCATTAAAGGATTCACCATTGATTCTATTCCCTGCAATCGTAATATTGCCGGGTGGGTAAGCTGAGATATCCCCTCCCATGTAATCCATTCCCCCGACAATGATTGGAAAACACGTGTTTAAGATGACATTATTCGTAAAGGAAACATTATGGCCTGAATGGGTGTCAATCCCTTCCCATCCAGGGTTGTTCGCCACCACATTCCCATCGACTGCAATAGTGTCACTTCGCGGGAACTTTGATTGAGTCATGGCATCTCCCGCATTGTCTTTCCGGTGGCTAAAGGCGATGCCATAGCTTTGTTTGGTATTGCCCACCGTTTCCCCTGGCCCAAGATCTCTCACTGTCGCATGCCTAACAGTCACGTTACTCGCAGAATAACCGCCGATGCCTGCATATCCAATATCTTTTATGATCATTTTGTTTCTTTTTCTCGAATCGGACCCTTTAATCGTGACTCCATTCACATGTTCTAAGTAAATGCCAAATCCCTCATACCCGGTGATTTGAACATCTTCGATCAGGATATTTTGAAGCCTCTGCAAATCACTTACAGTCGAATAGACAGACACCAAATCCGCCGTGGATTTGGATTGATCGATTGCGGTAACCTCAATGCCCCTGTTCCGTGCCGCATAATAGTTCCTCGGTTCCCCAGTTTGGGGATCTTCCGTCCGTCGTTTCCCATCGAGTATCAGGTTTTTGACGCCCGTATGGCTCACCATGATTTTTATGGTGACAGAATCGCTCGAGGGCTGGGTACACATTGTCGTGACGGGTCTTCCATTCTCCATCGTCCCTTCTAATGTGACCCCTTCTTTCATCATAATAAAGGCACTCGCCGTGAACTGGCCTTTTGACAAACGAACCGTTCCCCTTTTCCCATTCGATACATCTTGCGGGTAGTCGGAAACCCTCGTAATGGCCTCATTAACGATTGCCCGGATCGTTGTGGTGGAATAGTTCGCCTCTAGTGACAGCGTTTGTTTTACCTTCCCTTTATTGTCCAATAACTGAATCAACGTTCCCGTTGTGGGTCCGCACACTTCGTTTGCCCCGACGGCCGTTGACTGGAGGGAGATGAACGCTATGGTGAACACGGTAAATATTCCTGCAATTTTATATAATCGTTTCATCTAAAACTCCAATGTCTTTTTTTATTCTTTGACAGTTTTTTACGTATTCCGAAGACTGATGACAAAGACACCATATTCGACCTAAAAAAGAGGGGGCGCACATCTAATGTTACATGGGAAGTGAAATGTGCATTTCTCAAAATCAACATAACATGTGTTAATTTTGGAACAGTCGCTTAAGCTTACGGCTAATCTGTATGGAATAAAGGGGTAGCCGGATTGTGATTCGGGGAAACAACCTTCTTCCGTCGCCATTGAAAAGTGAAGGGCCGGTTGATGCGTGTTTATTCATAGAAGGGATGTGTCTGTCCATGACAAGGGGGGGTTACATCCGTCACGAAAAAAAGCCTTTCCCCGGTTGTTTACGGGAAAAGGCTGATGTCTAGTTCAAAGGGGTTTGTGTCATTAACCCCCGCAAAAGAAAAAGGAGGATATTCAACTTATCGTCAAATATCCTCCAAAAGTTCACTGGTTCATTTGATCAAGAAAATCACCCAGGAGATCGTCGAGATTTTCCTCTTCCGGTTCGGAATCTTCCACTTGTTGTTCTGGTTCATTCAAACTCCAATCAAAGTCATCCAGGTTCTTCTTAGGCAGGTATTTTGGGGCCTCCTCGGCTTCCTTATCTTCAGGCTCGGCCTGGACATACAGTTCCTCATTCAGTTCATTATTGTTCAAAGAGGCAAGCAGGGCCGTAGCGCGTAAAGGATCGGATAAAAGGTGGTACATAATCGTTCCAAGCATAGCTTCTGAGTGGGAATGCTTGAGCCAATCACGCTGAGATTTGCTTAGTTTGTTCGGCATGGGCAGGGCAATCATTTCCCGATCCTGATGGGAGGATTGCCCGACTCCATCGAGAACATACTCGGCAATTTTACTGGAAAAATTCCTTCTTTCCGTTTCCTTCAATTTCTGCAGCTGTCTTAACGTATAGTCTGATACATCCGAAGGGATACGAAAAGTGATGGCTTGTCCTCTTTTAATTTCAGAAGAAGCTGTTTTTTTCATTCTCTCACCTATTTAATGGAGCCCGTTCTTTGTTCTTTCTTCTTTTGCTGTGACTGATTCTGTTCCTTTGTATTCCGGCGGCGATTAAAATCCGAAATCAATTTATAATAGGCGTTTGCCATCATCCAAACGCTTTCCCGCTCATCTTCGAAAAAGTCTATATTGTAGCCATCGAAATTTTGATTCAATGTTTTCAAGTAATCTTTCAGGACAATCGATCCCCCGCCTACAAAATAGCAGATTTCCGTTTGGGAATTTTTTTGCCATACGTTGCGCAGGTGACGATATTGCTTTTTGGCCAGTTCACCTAAAATGCGGTCGACGATATCATGGACGCTTGTCCTGCTTCCGCGAACCATAATATGATTGCGATCATTTTTCTTCGTGATGATTTCGACGACGTCGCGCCTGCTATCCAGCTCGACACCATGTTTCTTCCTGATTTCTTCACGAATCGATTCAAGGGCTTCAGCTACTCCCAAATTAAATCCTTGTGCTTTGTCATCGTCAACTTTACGATTTTTAATGACAGCGATATCCGTCGATAATCCACCGATATCCTGGATGAGTATTCTTCTATCTATTAATTCACGGTTAATAATATTCAAATCTTTATCCATGACCAAATTTATGTATGCAGCAAAGCCCTCTGGATAGACTTTCACTTCATCAAATTTGATATTAACCTTTATGCCTTGGTATTTAGGAGTAATTAAAAATTCCACCTGGTGGACTGAACCAAGTAATTTCGAGCGGTATCCGACGTCTTTCCCTTCTTTAACCTCCCGAAGTGGCAACCCTGTTCCAAGCGTATAGTTGGCTTCCACAACGTTATTCACTTTTTTGAATGTATCGTTGTCCCCCAACTTGGCAGCGTCTAATGCAAGAGCCGCAAAAAGCATGACTAATGTTTGATCTTCTTCCGATTTACTGCTTCCTAAATCCAATTCAGTAGGATTATCACTTTTTGTCGCCAAGTTCCCAACGCGATAAATCGCATTATTATCTTGAAGGGCTGGTGAATGGACCCTAATATGAATCCCTTCCAATGGGTTTTTTTCATCAAGTTCCTCAATCCCAATGACCGGACGGTCCTCTATGTCTTTTGCAATGACATTTGGTATATATAGTTCAGACTCTAGCTTTCCAAAAATAGCCTTGATAGCATCATTTCCTACGTCTACTGCTGCGATTCTAGAACTCATCTAAAAACATCCCCTTTTTTATAGAAAAAAATTTTAAGTGAAGCTTTCCCTTTAAGGATAGAAAAAGTTGCCTCGATAGTCAATCCTTCATAAGTTGTAGCTATATTTGTCGAATTGTTTTCAAATTGTTTACAATAGGAACAAGTATGTATACACCTTATATATAGCCATGTGTACGTTTTTGTAAACGTGTATACTTATTTGTGTACATTACATATATTTTTGTTTACATGTATACATTTTTGTAAACAAACCAAATAATGTATTTTTTTACTCTTTCTTCTTACAAAAATAAGCGTATAAATAGCGAATTTGGATATGGTGATAAATGGACAATTTACAAATGAACTGTATGGAGGTATTCAAATGACTGAAAAAAATCAGACCTTCCCCGGTTTCCGGAACCCTATTGGCGCAGTGCGTTAACTTTCCCATCTTTTTCTAAACTAGAAATAGATATAAACTCTGATGTCTTAATAGTAGGCGATGGAATTACAGGGATTACTCAGTTTAACAAGGTATTAAAGTTACACTGATAGAGGCTGGCGAAATCCTTAACGGATCAACGGGACACACCACAGCATGGCCTGGTTTACGATTTGTTTGTTCACTAAAACATGGTGAAAAGAAAGCCAAACTATATTATGTAGCCAATGCAGAAAGAATGGGCTTATCAAAGACTTGGTAGAAGAACATTCCATTGAATGTAATTTGACTGCAATGGATACCTATATTCACGCAAATACTGATGAATATAAAAGTGAAATTCCAAAAGAACTAAAAGCCTATCGAAACTAGCCATTCGCGGGATTATGCAGAAGAAATCCCTTTCTCCATTCCTTGTAAATCTTCCATGATCCAAGCACAGTTTCACCCCTTTAAAATATTTAACGGCCCTCCTCTCCACGATTCTGGAAGCTGAAAAAGTTTCCACGATAGTCAATGCTTCATTAATAGTAGCTATAATTTCCGAATTGTTTACAATAGGAACAAATATGTGTACGCCTGATATATAGCCATGTGTACGTGTTCGTAAACATGTATGCGTTTTTGTTTACAATACATCTATTTTCGTTTACATGTATACGTAATCGTAAACAAACCAAATAATGTATTTTTTTAATATTTCTTCTTACAAAAATAAGCGTATAAATAGCGGATTTGGGTATGGTAATAAATGGACAATTTACTAATGAACTGTATGGAGGTATTCAAATGACTGAAAAAAATACAGACCTTCCCCGATTTCCGGAACCCTATTGGCGCAGTGCGTTAACTTTCCCATCTTTTTCTAAACTAGAAACAGATATAAACTCTGATGTCTTAATAGTAGGCGGCGGAATTACTGGCATCACTTCTGCTTATCTACTAGCTAAACAAGGTGTTAAAGTCACACTGATTGATGCAGGCGAAATCCTAACTGGAACGACAGGACACACTACAGCAAAAATCACGGCCCAGCATGGCTTGATTTATGATCAATTGATCACTGACCATGGCGAAGAGAAGGCCAAACTTTATTATGAAGCCAATGCAGAGGGAATGAAGCTAATCAAAGACTTGGTAGAAGAACATTCCATTGAATGTAATTTGACTGCACAGGATGCCTATGTCTACGCAAATACAGATGAATATAAAATCAAAATTCAAAATGAACTGAAAGCCTATCAAAAACTCGGCATTCGGGGGGATTATTCAGAGAATATCCCTTTCTCCATCCCTTCTAAAGCTGCCGTGATAATGAAAGATCAAGCACAGTTTCACCCGTTAAAATACTTAACTGCCCTCATTTCGACAATTCTCGAAAGTGGAGGCAAAATTTATGAACGGACAACGGCTATGAAGATTGAAGACGGCGATCCACCTACCGTTCTGACCGATACTGGACATACAATCAAAAGCAATCAGGTAATCGTTGCCTCCCACTTCCCTTTTAATGATGAAAAGGGCTTATACTTTGCCCGTGTCCATGTAGATAGGTCCTATGTACTTGGAATCAGGACTGAACAGGAATATCCCGGTGGGATGTATTACAGTGCAGACAGCCCTACCCGCTCCCTTCGCTATACGGAATTGGACAATGGGGAAAAACTTATACTAGTCGGCGGGGATGGTCATAAAACAGGCCAGGGAGTCTCGATGATCGAGCATTATGAAGCACTGAAGGACTTCAGTTCCCAATATTTCGATGTGAAGGACATTCCCTACCGCTGGTCGGCACAAGATATTGTGACACCGGATAATATCCCCTTCGTCGGACCAGTGACATCCAATAATCCAAATGTTCTGATAGCTACCGGCTATGCGAAATGGGGAATGACGAATGGGTCGATTGCGGCCAAGATCTTAACTGACCGGGTTTTGCAAAGGGATAACCGCTATGCAGACTTGTATGACCCCGCCCGTTTAAAAGGCATGAAGAATATAGTCCAAGATAATGCTGATGTAGCGAAGCATTTGATCAAAAGCAAATTGGCCGTCATTCATAAAACGCCGGAAGACATAGGAATTGATGAAGGAGCAATCGTGAAGGTGAATGGAGACAAGGCAGGGTGTTACCGAGATCATGATGGCCAGCTTCATATTGTCGATTCCACTTGTACGCACATGGGATGTGAAGTTGCCTGGAATAGCGGCGACCGTACTTGGGATTGCCCATGCCATGGCTCCCGCTACTCCATCGCTGGTGAAGTGTTGAATGGCCCTGCTGTCGAACCATTGAAAAAAATACGCTGATGGTCACAGTGATTTTATCTAATAGTCGACTGGGTCCGATGTTTTCCTTATACTGAAGTTACTGCACGGTTGAATGGTTGCAAATAACTCTGAAAAGGATTGAATTGAAATGAACGGTAAAAATCGGAAGGACATTACCCCAGGTGCCTCTGTGGACATTGTACTTAAAGCAGATCAACGCAGCGGAAAACTGACAAGCGGCACTGTAAAGGATATTTTGACTAACTCCAGCACTCACCCTCATGGAATTAAAGTAAGATTGACTGATGGCCAGGTCGGCAGGGTTCAAGTCATTCATAAGTAACGCGCACTCGGTTCAGGCCGAGTGTTTTTTTGTGATCATTCGACCGAATTAATGACAATGGGATATTTCAATCATGTTTCCCGTTCATAATTCGTACAATAGGGGTGAGATTATCTCTTTTAAAAAAAGGCTGGTGTCAAAATGAAAGAATACAATACCCCTGATAGGGTTCATTACCGCAACGAGGAACATACATTGAAAGTTTCCGGCTCAGAGACGCTATCTGCCGCTCCGGATCAAGCCACAATCACCCTAGGAGTCATAACAGAGGATAAGGACCCGCAAAAGGCCCAGCAAGCCAATTCCCAAGCAATCGCAAATGTCATCGCATCACTCAAATCCGCAGGCATTCCCGAAGAGCAATTGAAAACGAGTGATTACAGAATCGATCCGCAATATGATTATATTGACGGAAAGGAATTGTTCAAGAACTACAAAGTCCAGCATATCATCCAAGCCCAAACGACCGACATCGAGAAAATAGGAAGCATAATCGACACGGCCGTCAGAAGCGGCGCCAATTCAATCACCAGCATCCGCTTCTCTTTATCCAACCCGGATGCATACTATAACCAGGCACTTTCTCTCGCTTTAAAAAATGCATACGAAAAAGCACTCTCCATGGCCCGAACACTAGGAATCTCATTGAACCCAGTCCCTAATAAGGTTGAAGAGCTATCTGAAACGGCAACACCGATGCTTTACCAAACAAGTACCTTTTCAAAAATGGCGACTACCCCGATTCAGCCTGGTGAATTGAACATCACTGCCTCAGTAAGGGTGGAGTACACGTACTAGCACTCACTAAATTCCATCCTAAAAACCCCCCTTGGTGAACAAAGGGGGGGTTCACTTTAAAAGACTACCGTCTTATTTTCATGAACAAGGACGCGGTCCTCCAAATGCCATTTAACGGCACGTGCCAGCACCCTGCGTTCAGCTGAACGACCGATTTTCTTCATATCCCCAGCAGAATCACGATGGTCCACACGTTCAATATCCTGCTCGATGATTGGACCTTCATCCAAATCATTCGTCACATAATGGGAAGTCGCCCCAATCAGCTTAACACCTCTGTCATAAGCTCTTTCATAAGGCCGTGCTCCAATGAATGCAGGTAAAAATGAATGATGTATATTGATGATTTTGTTTGGATGGGCCGCTACGAAGTCCGGCGTCAATATCTGCATATACCTAGCTAAGACAATAAGGTCCACTTTGAATTCTTCCAGAAGTCCAAGCTGTTTTGTCTCCACTTCCCTACGTATATCCTTATTTGCAGGAATGTAATAAAATGGGATGCCCATTGATTCGACAATTTGTCTTGTATCTTCATGATTACTGATGACTAGCGCAATATCAGCTAATAAATCCCCGCTTTGCCACTCCCATAGCAATTCCAGAAGACAGTGCGGTTCCTTGGAAACGAAGATTGCCGTCCGCTTCAGATCACTCACATGGTTAAATGTCCATTGCATCGAGAATGCTGTCGAAACTTCCTGGAATGCCAGTTGCATATCCGCTGCCCTATCCTTCAATCCGGGACAATCGAATTCGATCCTGGTGAAAAAGGTACCGCCCTCAGGATTCATCGAATACTGACTCAATTCAACAATATTTGCATCATATTCTTTTAGAAAGGCAGTAACTGTCGAAACAATTCCTGGCCGGTCCGGACACTTTATAATCAATCGGCCTCTATCTTGATTCTTTTCGCGAAACTCCTGTAACTGTTCTTGCACAAAGTTGCTAACCATTTTCCCAACTGCCCTTCTTCTATTTTGCTATATTATACTTCAATTCATGGGCAAAATTAAAGTCAGTCAATTCAATACGGGATTTTGTTGGCAGACAACGAGGTCCCTTTTTTAAATCCTCCAGTTTTACCCCATCCCATTCATTAGATATGGTTTCGATAGAGTCTAAAACATCATCATGAATTGTTTCAAATTCATCTCTAGCGCTGAATCTAACTGAATTTTCTTACTCCACCAAATAATAATTGTCATTATTTCAGGAAATTACCGGTAATTTGGAAGGAAATGAAGGCAAAGGTCGAGAACCTTTATGAAATGCATAGTGAAGGGGATTCTTGAATGAAATGTCGGCATGTTCTGGACACCCTTTTTTATTTCAGTTTTAATTTCCCTAGTTAATGAGGTTATTACACTGCCTCATAAGGGTATAGACCATTCTATTAGTTTTTTTCAAAGGGGGAAATGAAATTATCATGAAATCATCAGTTACATTCATTGTATCCATTCTGGCTGTTCTCGGTCTTCTATCCGGCTGTGCTGAAAAGGACCAGCTGGAGGATGGAAGCAAGCTGATCAATAAGGACCAGTTTGTTTTCGCTGCCTCAGGCGAATTCAAGCCATTCAGTTATGTCAATGATGACATGACCGTAACCGGATTCGATATTGAGGTCGGCGATGCAATAGCAAAGGAACTGGACCTGGAGCCAGTACCTAAACGGATAAAATTCAAAGGTATTGTGGAAGGTGTCAAAACCGGTCGGGCAGATGCCGCGGTTGCCAGTCATACAATCAATGAACAACGAAGTAAACATGTTGCCTTCTCGACCCCTTATTACTACTCAGGTCCTCAAATTTTCGTCCGCTCAGATAGTGATATTAAAACGGTCGAAGATTTAAAGGGAAAGGAAGTTGCGGCTTCTAAAGGCTCCACGTACGCAACCACAGCAGAAAAGTATACAACCAATGTAAAAACCTATGACAGTGATATCACAGCCCTGAAAGCATTGAGCGGAGGACGTCATGATGCCGTCATCACCGACTTCGTAACCGGCAAGGAAGCTGCCAAGGAAGGTTTCGACGTCGAAGGAAGGCAATTGATCGAACGAAGCGAGCAGGCCATCGTACTGCCTAACGACAACCCTCAGCTGCTTGCACGTATTAACGAAGCACTTGAAAACCTCCGGGAAGATGGAACGCTTGCGGAAATCAGCAAAAAATACTTTGGTGAGGACATCACAACCAAGCCTGAATAAAGATTGATAGAAAGGGAGTCATTACATTGCCAAGTTTTTCACATTTTTTTGATACATTATTTAACTCCTCGGACGTATTCATCCGAGCCATGCTCCTCACATTGGAACTGACGGTAGTCTCCATATTGGTAGGAATCGTCATCGGATTGCTATTTGCACTTTTAAAAATTTCCAATATAAAAATTCTTGCATGGATTTCAGATACATATGTATTCCTGGTACGGGGAACACCGCTAATCGTACAGATATTCATACTCTATTTCGGTATCAGCAATCTCTTCTTACTGCCGGACTTCTGGGCGGCGTCACTTGCCTTGGCCTTCCATAATGGAGCTTATATCTCTGAAATTTTACGTGGTACGATCCAATCCATCGATAAAGGCCAAATGGAAGCCGGGCGCTCCCTTGGCATGAGCAACTCTCTCACATTAAGAAGAATCATCTTACCTCAAGCCTTCCGTCGCGCATTGCCGCCGCTAGGCAACCAATTCATCATCGGACTGAAAGATTCATCACTGGCAGCCTTCATCTCCATGAATGAGCTGTTTAACGTGGCGACTACGTTAGGTTCGAATAATTTCGATGAAATGACTTATTTACTGATTGTAGCGGTCTACTACTTGATTCTAGTGGCATTCCTGACCATTATCGTCAATTTATTCGAAAAGAAACTTTCCATTAGTGATCGATAGGGGGAATTGAAATGGAACAAAAAGAAATGATTCGCATTAGGAATTTAAATAAATCGTATGGAAGCCTGCATGTACTCAAAGATATTGATATGAAGGTACTGGATAGCGATGTTGTCTGTCTGATCGGGCCAAGCGGTTCCGGAAAAAGCACCCTGCTTCGCTGTTTGAATTATTTAGAGAAAAAAGACAGCGGGCAAATCCTCATTGAAGGAACTGAAATCCAACCGGGTACCCATGATATTAATAAAATCCGCGAGAAAGTCGGAATGGTTTTTCAGCATTTCTACCTCTTCCCGCATATGACCGTGCTTGAAAATGTCATCGAAGCACCGACTCACGTCAAAAAGGTCCCTAAGGCCCAGGCAATCGAGGAAGCAAGAGCATTGCTTGCCAAAGTCGGCTTATCAGATAAAGCGGATGTCTATCCAAGCAAGCTCTCAGGTGGGCAGAAACAGCGTGTGGCCATAGCCCGTGCCCTTGCCATGAAGCCTGATATCCTACTCTTTGATGAGCCTACCTCGGCTCTGGATCCCGAACTTGTCGGGGAAGTTCTTGCCACGATGAAGGAACTTGCATTGGAAGGGATGACAATGGTAGTCGTTACACATGAAATGAGCTTTGCACGTGAAGTAGGAGATTGGATTGTCTTCATGCATAATGGGAGGGTTGTCGAAAGCGGCCCGCCAAAAGAATTCTTCACCAATCCAAAAGAAGAGCGGACAAAAGAATTTTTGCAAACGACAGTCTTTTGATTTCCATCCTAAAATCTGTCTATTAGCGAGAATAATTTGTCATAGAGCCTAAATCACTAAAATAAGCAATACAGGCGTGACTTCCTGTATTGCTTATTTTGGGTTCCCTAAATTACATGATCAAAGTTTCAGGGATATTTTCGCTCTGATTGTACAAACTAAATACTTGATGAATTGTTTCAGATAAACCCTGATTCCGGCTCGAACATGGAAAAATATCTGTATTTATGGTATATATACAGGTAAAATTAAAAGAAGTATATAAATGAAAGAGGTCGAATTCAGTTGGAAAATAACTCTTCGAATTTTATTAAAAATATTATAAAAGATGATCTAGAGTCCGGAAAACATGATCATGTCATCACCCGCTTCCCTCCTGAGCCGAACGGATATTTACATATCGGGCACGCCAAATCAATCATTTTGAATTTTGGGGTGGCTGATGATTTCAATGGGAAAACTAACCTTCGTTTCGATGATACGAATCCATTGAAAGAGGATATTGAGTTTGTCAACTCCATTAAGGAAGATGTAAAATGGCTCGGTTACGACTGGGATAACCTTTTCTTCGCTTCCGACTATTTTGATGAAATGTATAAAAGAGCTGTGCTGCTCATCAATAAAGGACTGGCATATGTGGACGACCTTAATGCCGACCAAATCCGTGAATATCGCGGAACGCTGACTGAGCCGGGAAAAGATAGCCCCTACCGCAATAGAACTGTCGAGGAAAATCTTGAACTATTTGAAAAGATGCGCAGCGGTGAATTCGAAAACGGTGCAAAAGTATTGCGTGCCAAGATCGATATGAGCTCGCCTAACATCAATTTGCGTGATCCCGTCATATACCGTATCTCCCATACTGAACACCATAATACCGGCAACAAATGGTGCATCTACCCAATGTATGCCTTTGCCCACCCAATTGAAGATGCCATCGAGGGAGTCACACACTCCATTTGTACGCTAGAGTTCGAAGATCAACGCCCTCTTTATGACTGGATCGTTGAAAATTGTGAAATGGAAAGCAAGCCAAAACAATATGAATTTGGCCGTCTTAACCTGACCAATACAGTAATGAGCAAGCGAAAACTGAAGCAGCTTGTCGATGAGGGCTTCGTGGACGGCTGGGACGACCCACGGATGCCTACCGTTTCAGGCTTGCGGAGACGCGGGTATACACCCGAAGCAATTCGTGCATTCTGCCAAGAGATTGGTGTCGCAAAAACAAGCGGTGTCGTAGACTCTCAAATGCTTGATCATTTCGTGCGGGAAGACTTAAAGCTGAAGGCTCCACGGACTATGGGTATCCTAAATCCGCTTAAAGTGGTCATCACCAACTATCCGGAAGGCGAGGTAGAATGGCTGGATGCTGAGGTCAATCCGGAAGTTCCTGAAATGGGCACACGGCAAATCCCGTTTTCACGTGAAATATATATCGAACAGGACGATTTCATGGAAAACCCGCCGAAAAAGTATTTCCGACTTTTCCCGGGCAATGAAGTCCGTTTGAAACATGCTTATTTCATTAAATGTGAAGAAGTGATAAAAGACGAAGCCGGTAACGTAATTGAACTTCGCTGCACATACGACATTGAAACGAAAAGCGGATCGGGCTTCACTGGCCGTAAAGTAAAAGGTACATTGCACTGGGTCGAAGCTTCACAAGCCGTTTCAGCAGAATTCCGCAACTACCAGCCTTTAATCTTGGATAAGGAAAATGATGAAGAGGAAGAAAAATCATTCCTGGACCGGGTAAACCCTGAATCTGTAGAAATTTTACAAGGATTTGTTGAGCCGAACATGAAAGATGTTAAGCCTCAGGATAAATTCCAATTCTTCAGGCATGGCTATTATAATGTTGATTCAAAACTCACTGCGGCCGATCACTTGGTCTTCAACCAAATCGTTGGGTTGAAAAGTTCATTCAAGTTATAGAATCACAGAAAAGAACCAGATTCCTAGCGGGATCTGGTTCTTTTTCATTCTCTGCACCCTTATATCATTTTTTCTCGTAAAGTTTGATCCCTTGCTTGGAAAGGGCCTGTTTAAGAGTACTATGTGTCGAAACCAGACTAAAATCAAGACCTAACTGAATCGATGCCCGGGCCACTTCAGGACGAATCCCGGAAATGGTCGATTGAATGCCTAACAGGTTCAGGGTACTTATCAATTGATAGATCTGTTGGGCAACCATCGTATCTAAAAGGGAGACTCCCGATAAATCGATGAATAAGTGAGTGACATTTTTGCTAATGCATTTGCTTGGAGTCTCATTCAAAATTTCCTTTGACCGATAGGTATCGATTTCACCGATTAACGGCAATACCGCAATGGCATCAACAATGGGAATGACAGGTGCGCCCAGTTCATTGATCAGCTCCTGTTGAGCTAGTAAACGTTCTTTTGTCAAAAGGTAATACTGCTCTGTGAACTCACGGTTCAACTGGTCGAATGCACGATTAATGATCCGGCTCCACCGGATGATTATATCCTTCGTTATCCCCGTATCCTTTAGCATATAATCAGTGATAAAGGCCCAATATGTTTCACGAACCTTATTAAGCGCTTCCAACACTTCGTAAATGGGGGTGTCCGATTCAACCCTGCTCTTCGCGACAAGTGTGGCCCACTGCTCCATCGTTTCGATAAAAGCAGTTTTATCTTCAAGTAAAGCACTAGTCACTGTCTTGATGGTCAATGTATTCTGTTCTCTAAGAAGCTTTTCGATTTCCTCATTGGAGTCCATTGAATAGATGGACCCAGACTGCTTTTCCCTTAAAGCCATCCAGTTTTCCGTAATCTTGGATGAATTATCAAGGATATATCGATATAAATTTTCATCTATTTTATCCATTTGCGTTCCCCTATCTCACTAGTTATTTCATTTTAAAAAGTAATAATAAGTCTCCATATCCCTCTCTCTCCATTTCATTTCTAGGAATGAATCGAAGGGCTGCAGAGTTTATGCAATATCTCGTGCCTTTAGGACTTGGACCATCAGGAAAAACATGTCCAAGGTGTGAATCGGCTTCCCTGCTGCGCACCTCGGTCCGGGTCATTCGGTGGCTGAGATCCATTTTTTCATTGACACTTGCGGACATGACTGCCTTGGTGAAGCTTGGCCACCCACAACCGCTATCATACTTATCCCGAGAGCTGAATAGAGGCTCCCCAGAAACGACATCCACATAAATGCCTTCTTCAAAGTGATCCCAATAAGCATTATCGAAAGGCGGCTCCGTGCCATTTTCCTGGGTGACATGAAACTGACTCTCCGTTAAGGTCTTTCTAAGATGTGCATTATCCTTAGGCCAATTTTCTTTAATGAAAGCATCCCGGCCTGAACCTTTACGATACAATGCATAGCGAAACTGATTTTTCCGATAGAATTCTTGATGATATTCCGCAGCCTCGTAAAATTTCCCCGAGGGTAGAATACCCGTAACAATAGGTTTCTTAAACCGCCCGCTCATCATTAAATCTTCCTTCGATTGTTCTGCTTCCCTTTTCTGACGTTCATTAAGATAGAAAATGGCTGCCCTGTATTGCTTTCCCCTATCCGAGAACTGTCCTTCGTCATCCGTAGGATCGACTTGGCGCCAGAATATCTCCAATAACGTTTTATAGGAAATGATTGATGGATCGAATACCACTTGAACCGCTTCAACATGATCAGTCGAACCGGTAATCACTTGTTTATAACTAGGCGCGGCAAATTTACCGCCTGTATAACCTGATGTCACTGAAATAATACCATCCATTTCATCAAAGGGAGCAACCATGCACCAAAAACAGCCTCCTGCAAAGATAGCCGTTTCTTTTCCAGCCATCGTCATCCTAAAACTCCCCTTTCATGCCTGTCATTTTATGTATTATATACCAGCAAGCCAAACGCCTTCAAATTCAAAAATCGTTTTCTATTTTTGCTGTACAAATATAAAAGAGGCACTTAGGAGTAAACCCAAGTGCCCTTTTGTGTTAGATCTGTTAATTAAAGTATCACACTTACAATGATCGCTGATAAGATGCTGACAAGAGTCGCACCGTATAACAGCTTCAAGCCGAAACGGGCTACAACATTTCCCTGTTTTTCATGAAGTCCTTTGACTGCACCGGCAATGATTCCAATAGATGAGAAATTAGCGAATGAAACCAAGAAAACCGAAACGATCCCTATCGTCCTATCGCTCAAGGCTGCTGATGCTTCCCCTAGGCTCAGCATGGCAACGAATTCATTGGTTACCAGCTTCGTCGCCATGATTCCGCCAGCAGTCACGGTTTCTGATATCGGTACACCCATGATAAAGGCAAACGGTGCAAAGATATACCCCATGATGTCTTGGAAGCTGATTCCGAAGATCATGTCGAATATGCTGTTGATTCCTGCGATTAAAGCAACGAAACCAATTAACATCGCTGCTACAGTGATAGCAACCTTAAATCCATCCATGATATATTCCCCAAGCATTTCGAAGAAAGACTGCTTCTCTGCCCCTTCTTCAACAGGGAGAATATCCTCTTCATCCGTTACTGTATAAGGATTGATAATGGATGCAATGATAAATCCACCGAACATGTTAATAACAATTGCCGTCACAACGTACTTTGGTTCAATCATCGTCATATATGCACCGACGATCGACATCGATACAGTTGACATGGCTGATGCACAAAGCGTATACATGCGAGATGGCGGAATGGCACCGAGTTGTTTTTTCAAGGTTATGAAAACCTCGGATTGGCCCACTATTGCTGATGCAACCGCATTGTAAGATTCCAATTTACCCATCCCATTCACCTTACTTAGAAGGAATCCAATCCACTTCATGATGAACGGAAGGATCTTGAAGTGCTGTAAAATCCCGATTAATGCCGAGATGAAGACGATTGGAAGAAGAACATTTAAAAAGAATGGCGATGCTCCTTCGTTTACAATCCCGCCAAATACAAATGTGATCCCTTCATTTGCCCATTCTAAAAGTTTTCCGAAACCATCGGCAATCGAATTGATGATCACTAAACCAAACTTCGTATTCAATAATAAATAAGTTAAAATAAGCTGAATGACCACCATGAGGATGATCGGTTTAATTTTAACTTTCTTCCGGTCACTGCTGGCTAATAAAGCTAGTCCAAAAACAATAAGCAGCCCTAAAATTGCAATCAGAAATTTCATATATTCTGCCTCCACTAAGGGTGAATTTTATGATCGTGCATTACTAGTAGGTTACCCTCAAAAAAATTATGCAAACGTTTTCTCTTTTATCCAAAAAACATGTACGTACCTCTCTAGAAGTCTATATTAAACTAATATTTTTTTAAGTGCAATTATTATTTCCCTTTTTTAAAATAACAATTAGTGACAATAATGTTCATGAATTAAAAAAGAAGGCTCCCCTTCGAAAGGAACCTTCTCTTTCTTCAAATATTATTGACTTTTTAGGCTGCTTTTTTTCTGGATATCACCGATGTGACTAATCCAAAGCCTCCAATGACAAAGAGGATGGTGGATGCAGCCAAGCCGACTGGTCCTTGATAAAAGTCGATAAATTTCCCTGCAAAAGAGTCTCTGCCTTGGAAACCGCCACCGCTTGGCATCTCTCCTTGCGTTCCAGAACCATTAGGCCCGCCTTGGGGAGTTGTCCCCATATTGCCCTGTGTATCAATAGATGCCGTTTCCGCAATTGAATCATCGGTCGCCGCACTGCTATTAGCCGGTTTTTCATTATCATCCGATTCTGTAGTGTTATGGTCGGCAGGCTGACCCATCATCGCCTGCCGATTCACGGGTTCATTGCCGCTGCCATCCACATACATCATGATCCCAATGACTGCGTGAACCATTAAAAGGACCGAGGCCAATATTCCAACCAAAAAGTGTATCTTACCAAGTCTTTTCATCAATGGTTTTCTCCTCCGAAAATTAATGTATTTATATTAGATGATTATCTAAAAAGACCCTTAATTTTTCCTTAAGCAACAAGGAAAAAAGTAAGGGTCTTTTTCGTATTGGATGGCATCTGAAGGCGGATTAATTTTTCCTTTGATTTCTCGGAAAAGTGATTTCAAAACGGGTGCGTTCATTCTGTTCACTTGTAACCTTGATGTTCCCTTGATGTGTGTTTACAATCCATTGGGCTATGGATAAACCTAAACCGGAGCCTTCATTTGCTGAACGGGATTGCTCGACTTGATAAAAACGGTTAAAAATCAAGGGGAGATCTTCCTGCGGAATGCCTTTTCCATTATCCTCTACAGTAAGAATGATGGATGAAGCATTTTTGATGCAGGATAGGGAAATCTCCCCGCCTTCCTCGGTAAATTTCATGGCATTATCCACCAAGATCACCAATAGCTGATGAATTCTCTCTTTATCGCCATGAAACACCACCTGTTCGGGAGCATGGCTAATAATTGATTTCTCTTGAAAAGAAGCTATATCCGTATACTGTTCCACGATATCCAAAAGTAAGTCATCAAGGAAAAAGTTCGATTTCTTAACTTCCATTTGATTCGAATCCGTTCTGGTCAAGGTTAAAAGTCCGTTAACAAGCTTATTCAATCGCCGGACTTCTTTCGAAATGATGGATATATCAACGGCTTTTTCCTCGATTGTCGCGTTCGGTGATTGAAATAGCAAATCAGCCCGCGATTGAATGACAGCAAGCGGCGTTCGAATTTCATGCGAAGCATCCGAGACAAACTGCTGCTGCTGATCCCAGGATTTCTTGACCGGAATCAGGGCCCGTCCTGCCAGAAGATAGCCAGCGCCTACCGCCACTAGACTTCCAATTCCCCCACCAACAAACAATATGAGCAGCAAGCGATCGAGCATTTCTTTTTCTGTATCCACATTCCTGATGAATTGTACCGTCATCTCTCCATACTCTGTATCGACCTTGGTGGAAAGTGCACGATGCGTCTGCCCATTTACCGATATTTCTTCAATCTCATCAAATCTTTTAGGGTGAAATTCCGATTCATTAACCTTAATAAAATTGTCTACACTCAGTCTTGGCTCAATGATCGTCTCATCCGGTCCCCAAACGATGACGCTTGGCCCAGGTCCTAAAAGAAACTCACCTTGCGGACGTCCGCCTCGCATGCCTCCATTATTGAAATCCCTGTAATCCTGTTTAAGTGAATCATTGACATCCTTATAGATTTGATTTTCCGTATAGAAATAAATCGTTCTGCTTAAAATGGCTATTAAGACAATAAAGACGATAGAATTCAATAATGTTAGTTGAAGTCGTGTTTTTTGGAACATAATGATCCCCTTATGGTTGTTTTAGCATATAACCAATACCCCGAACGGTTTGAATATCTTTATGGTAATTGAAAGGTTCCAGTTTTTTTCTAAGGTGATGGATGAACACTTCAACAATGGCAATCGTCGTATCTGAATCAAACCCCCAAATGCGGTCGAAAATCTGCTCACGGGTCAGTATCTTTCCATTATTTTGAATTAGGTATTCCAGTAATTCAAACTGTTTCAAGGTCATTTTAATGACCTTTCCATCAACCAAAATATCCTTTTCTTTTTCCAACAGTTCAATATTGCGGTATTTCACATGCTGCTCAAGCGATATAATGCCACTCCTTCGAAGCAGGGCACGAATCCTGGCCTTAAGTTCCGGTGCCTGAAACGGCTTGACTAAATAATCATCGCCACCCATTTCCAATCCCCTGACACGATCCTCAAGTGCATCTTTTGCCGTCAAAAACAAGACACTTGTATCTATTTTTGCTTCCCTGATTTTCCGTACGATTTCAAATCCATCGATTCCCGGAAGCATTACATCCAAAATGATGATATCGTATATACTTTGCTGAGCCATGAATAACCCATCTTCCCCATTATCCGCTGTATCCACTTCATATTCATCTGTCAAAATTTGTCGGATCGATTCTAATAATGAAACATTATCTTCTACCACCAAAACCTTCATGCAGGGTACCTCCCAACCGCCTCAATTGTGATATATATGTTGATTTTATCCTTTTTCATATGCAAAAGAAAGCGGGCTTTTAATCGCCTGCTTTCTCTCAAATTGTATGTTCATTCGTGACGCAGTGCCTGGATTGGATTTAACTTGGATGCCTTATTGGCAGGAAATACGCCAAACATTATCCCGATTAATATGGAGAATAAGAAGGCAAACAGTGTTACCGACCATGAATAACTGATCGTTAAACTTGAAAAAACTGAAATCAATTTTGCGATTCCCAATCCAATTCCAACTCCCAATAGTCCCCCTAAGCAGCTCAGGACCATCGCTTCAATTAAAAACTGAAGAAGAATCGATTTCCGATTTGCCCCAATTGCTTTTCTAATCCCAATTTCCTTCGTTCTCTCTGAGACGGAAACCAACATGATATTCATGATTCCAATTCCGCCCACCAGTAACGAAATACTGGCAATACCGCCAAGCATGAGTGTGAACGTATCCGACACAGAGCTCATTGTATCCATCAGATCTTCTTGATTGGACACCGAATAGTTATCACTTTGTTCTGGGAATGATGTGGTCATCGCACCCTGGACCTGGTACATCACCCTATCTATGATATTCTCGTTCTCCGCTTTTAAATATACGGTTCCGATTGTCGTGCTGCCTGTAGCCCTTTCGGCAGTGGTGATCGGGGCAATGATTACATCATCCCCGCTCGATCCCATTGAGGTGCCTACCGATTTCAGCACACCGATCACGCGATAGGAAACACCGCCGATAAGCACGTTCTGATCCACAGCTTTTTGATTTTCAAAAAGCGTGTTGGCTGTATCCGACCCCAGGACAACGACCTTGGAGCGTAATTCCGTTTCCATATCCGTCAAAAACCGACCTTGGCTGAGCTCCAGATCCCTAACCGATAAGTAGGATGAAGTTGCACCGGTCATTGAAACCTGTGCCGTAGCTTCTCCATTTTTTGCATAAACGCGTCCGGTGACCACAGGCGCCACTTCCGATATCCCGTTCAGCTCTTTAAACTGTTCAATTGTATCATCCGTCAGCTCCACGGAGTCAGTATCCGTGACACTTACCGTTATCAGATTCGTTCCCAGGCTATTGATCTCATCCTGAACGGACTGTGAGGAACCCTGCCCGATCGAAACCAGAACGATTACGGAGGCAACTCCAATTATGATCCCAAGCATGGTTAAAAATGCTCTGACTTTATTGGTTTTGATACTGCGTATAGCCATCTTCATTGATTCGCTCAGATTCAATCCAATCACCTCCGTTTTCAAATAGCTGACCATCCTGTATCCGGACGACACGAGTCGCTTCTTTTGCCACTTCCAAGTCATGGGTTATAAGAATGATTGTTTGTCCCTTTTCGTTCAATTCTTTCAGCATCTGCAGCACTTCTTTACTCGTTTTACTATCCAGGGCCCCCGTCGGCTCATCCGCCAATAAAACGGGAGGGTTACCGGCAAGTGCCCTTGCAATCGCAACTCTTTGCTGCTGTCCGCCCGACAGTTGGGTCGGCAGATGATTCTTCCGGTCACTCAGGCCTACCATATCAAGGCATGCATTGGCCACTTCTCTTCTTTCCTTCACGCTTGCCCCTCTATAAACCAGGGGAAGTTCGACATTCTCCAACGCTGTCAGTTTTGCCAACAGGTTAAAATTTTGAAAGATAAATCCTATTTTAATATTACGAATGGCAGCTAACTCATTATCCCTCATCTTTTCCACTTCTTTTCCATCAAGAAGATATTCACCTATCTCAGGCTTGTCAAGGCAGCCAATCATATTCATGAACGTCGATTTCCCTGACCCAGAAGGACCGATGATCGAAATGAAATCGCCTTTATCGATTGTAAGACATACATCTTGAAGTGCCTTAACCGTTTCGCCGCCCAATTCATATGATTTAGACATGTTCTTAATTTTTATGATGGGTTTCGCCATTTTACTGACCTCCCTTGCCGCTTGGCATTCCGCCACCGTTTGGCATCCCGCCGCTTGGCATTCCGCTGCCGCTCTGCATTCGTATTTCGCCTCCTTGGCCTCCCCTCATTCCATCGCCGCCACTTCCAGTCGAGCTTTCATTGATGGTAATTGGCAAGGAAACAGACTGGCCCTCTTCAAGACCCGAAGTTATTTCAATATACCTATCATTGCTGATCCCAGTCTCAACCGCTGTCTTTGTACTAGCAGTTCCTTCAGTTGTACCGGATTGTTGTATATTTACATATTTCTCTTCACCGTCCATTTGGACTGCTTCAATCGGAACATATAAAGCATCTTTTACACTATTCGTCAAAATGCTCACTTCAGTCGACATCCCAATTTTTATATCGCCGGGTTTGTCAATTTTGATAGTGACATCGAACGAAGAAACTCCATTCTCATATGTACCTTCCTTTGCTACACTGGTCACTTCCCCCGTAAATGTTTCATCTTCAAAAGCACTGGCTTTAATTTCAACTGTTTGTCCTTTTTTAACACTTGGAACATCCAATTCATCAACACTGATCGTGGTTTTCAATTTTTTATAATCCGTAACATGTGCCAACACTTCACTGCTTGATACACGATCCCCTTCTTCTACATCCATTGTTGTAACCGTACCATCGAATGGGGCCGTTATCGGGTCACTTCCATCCGTGAAGGTAATAAGTTCATCACCTTTCTCAACCAATTCATTCTTCTCTACAAGGACTTCATCCACTTCACCCGTTACAGAGGAAGTGATGTCCTCACTATTGATAGCGGCGACCGATCCGGAACCGCTTATTTGAACTTCAAGATCTCCCTTTTCAACTGTAGCGGTCACCGACTTTGCAATGACAGGCTCAGCATTGTCCCTCATGAAAAACCAAGCGCATCCCCCAATCGCCAGCACTAAAACCGTACATATCATTATCATCTTTTTCATCACTTTTCTCCTTTCAGATTTCCTTCGTTGAAACCAGTATCGTGAAAGAAGCTTAACTTTTCCTTAATGGTCATGTGTTTGATTTCCATGATCTTTCGTTTATATAGCACACTCCCTTGCTTGTACGAAAAAATAAAACGATGTCGAACGAAAAAAGATTTAATTTCAGCATTTAAATTTACAATATATTCTGAAAATTATATACTGATACTGTTATCGGAAATTGGTAATGAAATCCAAATCAATGATGATGAAGGGGGAACCAACTTGGCATCAAACGATTCAATCGCTAAGGAAACCGAGGTAAGCGCTTCCACGGACTACACCAAGATTGTCCAATCACAATCTTTTCAAGAACTCTTAAGGAAAAAACGCAATTTCATCGTCCCGCTATCCATCTTTTTCATGGTCTTTTATTTCACCTTACCCATACTAACTTCCTATTCTAAAGTTCTTAACTCAATTGCTTTCGGGACAATCAGCTGGGCCTGGATTTTTGCCTTTGCTCAATTTATCATGACCTGGACATTATGCATCCTCTATTCCAAAAAAGCTGCGACATTTGACAGATTAGTGGAAAAAATCGTTAAAGAAGCGAAAGGATAAAAGGTGAATTCATAATGAATATACTTGCTTTTATATTATTCCTAATCATTGTCGGACTAACATTGGTCATTACCTATTTTGCTTCACGGCGCACCAAAACGACCGCGGACTTTTATACGGCGGACAGCAGCCTTACCGGCTGGCAGAATGGCTGGGCCATTGCGGGAGATTATATGTCCGCTGCCTCATTTTTGGGGATAGCCGGCATGGTCGCACTCTCTGGATTTGATGGTTTTTTCTATAGCATAGGTTTTCTGGTTGCGTATCTGGTCGTTCTTTATATCGTGGCCGAACCGCTCCGTAGCCTTGGCAAGTATACATTGGCGGACATGATCGCTGCCCGTTTCAATGAAAAGAAAGTACGCGGGGTCGCTGCCCTTAACACCATTTCCATTTCAACCTTTTATATGATCGCCCAATTAGTCGGTGCAGGTGCCCTTATAAAACTCTTACTTGGAATTGATTATCTTTACTCCGTCATCATTGTAGGCATTTTAATGACCGTATACGTCGTATTCGGCGGCATGACGGCCACTAGTTGGGTTCAAATCGTTAAAGCCGTTTTATTGATGGCAGGTACATTCATCATCTCCATCATCGTGTTGGCGAAATTCGACTTTAGCGTGATCGAGATGTTCAAGCAGATGAAAACGGCCACTCCTTTGGGCGGGGATTTCCTCAACCCCGGTAACAAATTCAAGGATCCATTGGACACTTTATCCCTTAATTTAGCGCTTGTACTCGGTACAGCTGGACTTCCTCACATTCTCATCCGTTTCTTTACGGTGAAAGATGCCATCACAGCCCGAAAGTCCGTTGTATATGCCACTTGGATCATTGGCATCTTTTATATAATGACCATTTTCCTGGGATTTGGAGCGGCAGCTTTTGTTGGATACGACAAAATCATTGGCGCGAATGCGGCCGGGAATATGGCTGCTCCGCTGCTTGCCGAAGCCATTGGGGGTGACTTCCTGTTCGCCTTTGTCTCTGCAGTTGCTTTCGCTACCATTTTAGCGGTTGTCGCAGGCCTCGTTCTATCGGCAGCATCTGCCTTTGCCCATGACTTCTATGGCCACATCATCCGGAAGGGCCAAGCCACTGACAAGGAACAAGTCGTTGCTGCTCGTTGGGCATCCATCGGAGTATCCGTCCTCTCCATCATCCTTGCCTTATTTGCCCAAAACATGAATGTCGCCTTCCTTGTTTCACTTGCCTTTGCCGTCGCTGCCAGTGCCAATCTGCCCATCATTGTCTTCACGGTATTCTGGAAACGTTTTAACACAGCTGGGGCTGTCACGGGCATGATAGTTGGACTGGTCAGTTCTTTATTGCTTGTGTTCCTAAGTCCCAATGTCTGGTCACCTGTAGAGGGAGCGGCAATATTCGTTGGGGAGCCATTATTCCCGCTTGCCAATCCAGGCATCATCTCCATCCCGATTGGTTTTATCGCAGCCATCGTCGGAACACTTCTGTCAAGCAAGAAAGCTGATGCCAAAAAATTCGACGAGATTTTGGTTACTGCTAATACTGGGATGAAAGATCCTATATAAGCTAGATTTATTATTATTTTAAAATATTAAAAAGAGAAAGGAGATCAGGGTGTTCGACCTGCTCTCCTTTCTCTTTATTTAGAAACATATTTATCAGGAAGGTTTTAAAATAATCACTCTAACTTCTCAATCTTAACTTCCTTTTATTGTACTTAGTTACTAACTGATTCATGACTTCTGCAAAGATCAGCCCCATCGCAATGGCACCAGCCAGCATAAAGACCTTGGCGGCCAACTGAACGGCGACATAAAAATCATTTCCGACAAAGTGCTTCATCGCATCATACGACAAACCTCCAGGCACGAGGGGGATGATTCCCGATACATTGAAAATCGTGATCGGCGTTTTATACCTTTTAGCAAAATACTGGCTGATAACAGCAACGATAAATGCAGCCGATAATGTTGCAATGATGCTGTTTATCTCATTTTCAACCAGAACAAAGTATAATATCCACCCTAACATCCCTACGAAACCACATTGAAACAATGAATTCTTTGGTACATTGAAGATGACTCCAAAGGCGGCTGAGGCAATGAAACTTGTAATAAGCTGTGCAATCATCATTCTTCCTCCCCTAAAATCATAAGAAAACAAACGCAGCCGATATTCCTGCCCCAATGGCTAAAGCAGTCAGACCTGCATCCGCACCCTTGGATAGACCTGAAACCAAATGTCCTGCAATTAAATCTCTGGCAGCATTAGTAATTAACAGCCCTGGCACAAGCGGCATCACCGCTCCAATGATTATCGTGTCCAAATGACTTCCAACTCCAATCTGGACAAAGAACATAGCTACTAAACCTACGACTAAAGAGGCGATGAATTCAGCAAAAAAGCGAACTTCCAGTAACCAGTGCAAATAAAGCAGGCAAGTGAATCCCATTCCTCCAGCTATACAGGACCAGATGAAATCATTCCACTGTCCTTGGAACATGATTAAAAAGCAGCCGCTTGCTATAAACGCAGCAAAGACCTGTACCCACATGGGATACCCCATCCCGGCCTTTTCGATTTGTTTTAACCTTAGATAAGCTTCCTCCGGTGTCATTTCCTTGCTGGAAATGCTTCGGGATATACTGTTAACCAGCGTCACCTTATGTAAATCTGTAGATCGTTGGGAAACTCGAATTAATTTTGAAGCTGGGTGCATACCATCCAGCGAAAAAATAATTCCTGTAGGGGTCGAAAAACTATGTGACTCACCGCATCCAAACGCTGCAGCGATTCTTACCATCGTATCTTCCACCCGCGAAGTTTCCGCTCCGTTCTGAAGCATGATTTTTCCTGCAAGTAAACATACATCTATAATTTCATTGTATGGTAAACGATCATCCATTTTATCCTCACCATCACTTCCTGCATGAGTTTCTCTCAATAACAGATAACGATCATACCAATTTAAATCCACCTCATAATAGCCCAATTCCTGTGAAAAGGATATAAAAATATTACCTATTTAATTTATCAATTCCATTAACCTGCACTACTGACTCCCTTAGTACCAGTATTCCCTTTATTTCTTGCCGAAACCGTTTAGTTAGTAGAAAAATTCATTAATAACCATAAAGAAAAGGAATGCGGGCACGAACCCTGCATCCCCTTTTTCATATCCTGTACGACTATACTCCCTTTTGAATAAAGCAATCCACTGTTTCATTAAACAAATCGCTTTCTTCCATAAATGGACAATGGCAACTATCTTCAAAGACTACTAGTTTGGAATTCGGAATGTTTTTATGCAAATGTTCCCCTGCAGCTACTGGAATGACTTTTTCATGCCTTCCAAAACAGAGAAGTGTCGGAATATTGATTTCTGGCAAGAATTCACGATAGTCCACAATCGATTGGTCAAATAGAATGCTACTGGCAATGGATTCCGGCATCTTGGTCACTTCCCCAAGCATCCAGCTTGCATCCTCTGCAGACAATTCATTGTTGAACATGGAGGTAAGGAAGCTTTGTAAAAATGGGGAACGATTCGTTTGAATTTCAGTCATGAAGGCAATCAACGTGTCCATATCAAATGCACCGATATTAAAATCGGGCCACTTAAAATCAGAGGCCAATTCGTCCACAATCACGGTTGAATGTATATTTCCTTCACCGAATTGCTTAAGATAGTCCCAGACGACAAATGCCCCCATGGACCAGCCTACAAGTATGACATCCTTTAATCCCAGTTTACCTATGAATGCATGAAGATCTTTTGCATAAACGGAGACCGTATTTCCGTAATGTACATGATTTGACTGGCCATGACTTCTTAAATCAAGTAAGATCGTTCTATATTTTTCTGAAAAGTACGGAAGCTGCCTTTTAAAGAACCGGCTGCTCATCCACACACCATGGATAAAAATAACCGGTCTTCCCTGGCCCTTATCTTCATAAAACAACTGAACGCCCTCTCCCACCTCAATAAATGCCATTCTATCCCTCCTTCACTATTTTTTAACAACCCATTCCCTATTATTATTTATTGCATTTCTCCTTTTAACATTCCTTCCTATAAAAAAATATTGTCAAACCTGATTTTAGAGTTGATAATGAAGTATATTTTTATTGATATCTTCATCCTGAAAGGACGGAAATTTAATGAAGAGCTTTATCAAAAACTATCGATCCTCTTTAATATTACTCACTGCCATTATTATCGGTGGGATAGCTGGCGTGGTTTTCGGGGAAAAAACCTCGGTCATACAGCCGCTAGGGGACTTATTCTTAAATCTGATGTTCACGATCATCGTGCCATTGGTATTTTTCAGCATTGCTTCAGCGATTGCCAATATGAGCGGAATGAAGCGTCTTGGCAAAATCATGGGCAGTATTGTAATCGTTTTCCTGACAACTGCCGCTTTGGCTGCGGTCATTGGATTTATTGGGACAACCATCATCAATCCCTTGGAAGGCACAGATACGACAGCCATTAAAGAACTGATGGAAAACAGTTCCACTGAAGAGCCGATCGAAGAAGTTTCCTTCTTCAGTCAACTGGTCAACACAGTAACTGTGTCCGATTTTCCAGAACTGTTCTCCAGAAGCAATATGCTTCAGCTTATCGTTTTCTCAGTATTAATCGGACTTTCCACTGCACTGGTCGGTGAGAAAGCAAGACCGATTACCGAGTTTTTGACAGCAGGTACAGCTGTCATGATGAAGGTCGTCAAAATCGTCATGTACTATGCTCCAATTGGGCTTGGTGCTTATTTTGCGGCGATAATCGGGCAGCTTGGGCCGCAGATTTTAGAAGGCTATGCCCGCACTTTCATTCTTTATCTATTCTTGGCCTTGATTTATTATTTCGGCTTCTTCACTTTGTATGCCTTTATCGCAGGCGGGAAAGATGGAGTTAAACTATTTTGGAAAAATGCCCTGACACCATCCATTACAGCCATTGCAACTTGTTCTAGTGCCGCATCCATTCCAGTCAATCTGGAATCTGTCAAGAAAATGGGCGTGCCTAAGGATATAGCGGAGACTGTCATCCCACTCGGAGCCAACACTCATAAAGATGGTTCGGTATTCGGCGGGGTATTGAAAATCGTTTTCCTATTCAGCTTATTTGGAAAGGATATGACAAGCATATCAAGCATTTTAAGTATACTTGCTGTTGCCTTTTTGGTTGGAGCCGTTATGGGTGCCATTCCTGGGGGCGGCATGATTGGGGAAATGCTGATTCTCAGTGTATTCGGCTTCCCTGTTGAAGTCCTGCCGATCATTGCCGTTATATCCACGATCATCGATGCTCCTGCTACACTGCTTAACTCAACAGGAAACACGGTTTGTGCCATGCTTGTCACAAGGCTTGTTGAGGGGAAAAACTGGTTAAAACAAGCATTCGTTAAAGAAGCTGTATGATTCTATAACTGAACTGACTCCTGGTTAATCGGGAGTCAGTTTTTTTCATTTTGACGATTTTCTTTCAAACAGTACTTTAATTGACAAGGGGTTCTTTTCCCTTACATAGAATTAAAGATTGAAGGAGGGATTTGAATGTTAATGAAATGCTTACCTGCCGCAATCCTTACCACGGGACTATTATATATTTTTTTTATACCGGAAGAGCCTTTAATCATTAAAATCATGTTCAAGGTCATCCCCATGTTATTGATTTTGCTCTACGCCTGCACAAATGTGGGAAAAAGGGATCGTTACCAATCCTTCATACTTCTTGGTTTATTCTTTTGCATGCTTGGAGATGGTTTGTTAATCTGGTTCGTCATCGGGCTTTGTGCCTTCTTGATCGGCCACCTTTTCTATATTTCGGCATTCTTTAGACTGTGGACCTTTTCATGGCTTCGATTTGCGACGATTCTTCCGATTAGCATTTACTCCACTTGGATTGGCCGTGAAATTGTACGTTCTTTAATTGAAAAAGGTGAACATGACCTTATCATCCCTGTAATCTGTTATGTAACGGTCATCTCCCTCATGGGCTGGGCGGCATTCATGACCGGAAATGCGGCTGCAATCATCGGCGGGGTCCTGTTTGTGATTTCCGACTCCATTTTATCTTGGAACAAATTCATCGATGATGTTGCCTATTCTGGTCCACTGACCATGCTTACCTACTATGCAGCCCAGTTTTGCATCGCTAACAGCATTCGCAGGAAACCATCTTTCCATTTATCGAAAGGTTTGAAAAGTGAACGGCCAAACCTTTGAATTCCGAATATCCGTTCGTTTCACATGAAACAATTTTTCAAAAAAAGGCATCCTCAGCTCTAATGGAACTGTGGACGCCCTTTTTCAACCTTTAATTTTCTTAATGAAGACTACTTTTAAATAATTGCCTTCCTTATATTCCCTGCTTGTTTTAAAATCAGCCGGTAATGAGAATTGTTCCATGATCTCGTATTTTCCATTCATTTCCTTGAAAGCAACATCAATGAAGCTCCTGAATTTTTTCATGTCAAACGTACTGCAATTAGTTGAGGCGATAATGACCCCATTATCTTCCGTAATGGAAATGGTATCCTTCAATAGATTCGTATAGTCTTTCCCGGCACTGAAGGTGAACTTCTTCGATTTGGCAAAGCTGGGCGGATCGAGGATGACCATTTCAAATTTCAAGGCCTTCTTCACTGCATATTTAAAATAATTAAAAACATCCATTACCACGATATTGTGAGCTTCGGGATCTATTCCATTCACACTGAACTGCTCGATCGTCTTTGGTAAACTGCGATTCGCCAGGTCGACACTAGTTGTTTTAACAGCACCGCCTAAAGCGGCAAACACGGAGAATGCCCCAGTATAGGAGAACATATTCAACACAGTTTTCCCTTTTGCGTATTCATCCCGGATTTTCCTTCTGACATCGCGTTGATCAAGGAAGACACCGACCATTGCCCCATCATTCAGATAAACAGCGAAATGTACTCCATTCTCCTTTACAAGAAGCGGAAATGCAGGCTGTTCACCCATGACAAAATCGTCTTCATCCACGTACTGACCCTTTGTATCAAAGCGTTTCTTCTGATAAATCGATTTAACCTCGACCGTTTCCTGCAATGCCTTAATGATGTAGTCTTTAAAGGAATAAATTCCTTTGCTATACCAGCTAATGACATAGTGACCATCGTAATGATCAATGATTAAACCGCCAATTCCATCACCTTCCCCATTAAACAAGCGGAAAGCTGTAGTCTCCTCATCTTCAAAAAATGACTTTCGGAATTCGGATGCTGCCTGGATTTTGCCGTTAAAGAAGGCTTGATCGATCTGTTCATCTTCTCTTTGGGTCAACACCCAGCCATAGCCCTTATTCTGTTTACCATAGTATCCTTTTGCCAGAAAGCGGTTGTTTTCATCCACCAAACGCACCAAGGACCCCTCTTCCTTAAGATCATTAAGGTTGGCTATCGACTCTTTAACAATCAAGGGAAAACCCTTGCCGATTTTACTCACGAACTTAGCTTTCACTTTTATATCTATTTCTTTTTCCATATATATCATCCTATCTATGCAAATGCTTTCCTCCCCATTTTACCCTAATCCCTTTATAAATAAAAACCAGCCCGGTTCCTTAACCAGGCTGGTTTCTAAGAAAACTTTGATTATGAAACTTCCAAATGAAGATCACCTGGCTTAACTTTACCCATCATCTTCAATACCCGATGCAATGCAAGTGTGATCAAAGCTGGCAATACCATACCCACTGCCACATAAACCAAGAACGTGTACAACCCCTGACCAGTTATGATGGCAATCGGGGCAATCATTGAACTTAACCCCATGCCTCCAAGCTCATACGGCACTTGAAAATCGAATGCCAAGGTAGCGATAGGCGCACAGATGATTGCCGCCACAAAAGGCGGAATTACATATAATGGTTTCTTGATTAAGTTAGGAAATTGAACTTTTGGCGTAACGACCATCTGTGCCAGGAACCCGCCCATATCATTATCTTTATAAGACATGACAGTGAACCCGACAAACTGAACGGTACATCCGATTAGAGCTGCAGCACTGGAAACGGGATCTAATTGCAGAGCGATCGCCAGTGCAGCGGAAGACGCCGGTGTCATCAATAAAATGCTCCATACCAAGGCTATGACCATTGAACCGATTAAAGGAGAACCTGCGACCGCAGCGGTGGTTTGACTGCTTATCCACGTCAGTAGCGGGGTGGTGACAAGAGCCAGGCCATATCCCGAAACTCCACCGACAAGAACTGCTCCCATTGGGATGGCCATGATGTCCAACTTCGTTTTGCCGATTAGGCGCTTACCTATATATGTTGCAATTACTGCTGCCAAGACAGCACTTAGCGGCTGACCCGTAACAATCGTGAAGGCACCCTCAGCAGTTCTATGAATGGCAGCACCCCCAACAGCACTTGAAGCCATGGCGCTAAAGATAATTAATGAATTTCCACCTAGCTGATATGCGATGCCTGCTCCTAAAGCCGGTGCCAACAAGACCTTTGCGGCCCCGCCTATTGCCAGGAAGACCTCCCAACCTAAATATCCCCCTATGGATTCAAACAATAACCCAATCCCTAATGTAACCAAAACAGCGTTGGCTATCCCTGTTGATGCCTTGTACATTCGATCGCTGATGTATTCTTTCCTGCTCACTTTATCTCCACTCCTTATCAATTATCAGAATATTCAATTTAGTAAAAACGAAAAAAAAATTAAGGTCTTCATTTAAAAAAGCCTATTACCGCTACCTATAATGTCTGCTCGTATAATAACATGAATTTTCTGATAATGTAAGAAGTATTTTTATTCTAATAAAATAAAAGCGTTTTCAAAAATAAAGGTTTAACACATTCTTATACAAGAAAAAACTAATATTGTATTATTTCAGAATAGATTACCCCTTTTAAGGATGTGCTAAAATGAAGATATTTCGATACATTTGCGACAAAAAAAAGAACCCGATTCAAGGATTCTCTCACTAGCTGGATTTATGACTTTTCTAATAGAGACGCAACTTATTCCTATTGAAAACCTTCCAATGTTGCAAAAGTGTCCTTCAAAAATTGGTAAAACAACTTCTCCGTTGGCATCAGTTCCCTATCAGTTGGAACGATGACCCCTACAGTCCTGGTAACAGACGGTTCCTCCAGCGGCAATTTAACCGTAAAACGTGGCAAGCTATCAATCAAGGAAATCTCAGGTATCAAGGTTATACCCAACCCTGCCCCCACCAGGCCTTTTATAGCATCAGTATCTTTTCCTTCAAATGCCACTTCCGGTTCAAAGCCATGCAGTTTGCAAGCCTTCATAACGATATCCCTTAAAACATAGCCCTTTGGAGATAGGATGAACGGATTTCCTTTAAGCTCATCCAAGCATAGTGATTTCTTCAAGGCCAAAGGATGACTTTCTGGTAAAAGGGCAACTAAGTTCTCAATAAATAGCGTTTCACCTTTGATTTTCTTTTCATTCATCGGCAGAGGACCGATCAAGGCCATGTTAATATTACCTTTTATTACCGAATCTATCAGGTATCGATATGAACCTTGTTTCAAAGTGAACTTTGCCTGCGGATAACTTTCCCTGAAGTCGGAAATGACCCTTGGCAATACATAAGAAGCCAAACTGCTGGGAAAGCCAATGCGAATTGTCCCTTTTTCTGGATTCAGACTTTCAGCCATCTCACGCTTGGCACGATCGATTATATTCATAGCTTGTTCCATATTCGCTAAAAATGTATGTCCTATAGGCGTCAATCTAATTTTTCGGCCTTCCCGGATAAATAGGGGCACACCTAATTCTTCTTCTAAATTGTAGATTTGACGACTGACAGCTGACTGGGCAACATGCAAGTTCACTGCCGCTTCCGTCATATGTTCACGCTTTGCCACTTCAATGAAATATTCGATTTGCCTTAATTCCACTCTAAGCTCCCTCTTCCATATCAAAACAGCATGTTACTTATCTAATATTCAGATTGTTTGTTTTATTTTTAAATTATATCATGAAAGTATCATATAAAGACTGATATCTTATTCAATTGTATTTTAAGACTAAATTACCTTAAGGGAGAGAGAGAACAATGACCACTTCACAAGAAGTCGAGCATGAGGAATTACAAGTTGCCAGAGAGTTCGTAAGTCAAGTATACGCACAGGTAAAGGAGCGTAATCCCCACGAAAGTGAGTTCCATCAAGCCGTAAAGGAGATATTCCTTTCATTGGTCCCCGTTTTTGCAAAACATCCTGAATATATGAAAAGCGGGATATTGGAGAGGTTGGTTGAGCCTGAAAGAATGATCACCTTCCGCGTTTCATGGGTTGATGACCTGGGAAATGTCCAAGTCAACCGTGGTTTTCGTGTACAATTCAACAGTGCAATCGGGCCATTCAAAGGCGGCCTTCGATTCCATCCTACTGTCAACTCCAGTATCATTAAGTTTCTTGGTTTCGAGCAAATCTTTAAAAACTCTCTTACTGGCCAGCCGATCGGTGGGGGAAAAGGCGGATCGGACTTCGATCCAAAAGGAAAATCGGACGCGGAAATCATGCGTTTTTGCCAAAGTTTCATGGCAGAACTAGCTCGCTATATCGGACCTGATACAGATGTACCGGCTGGTGATATCGGAGTCGGTGCAAGGGAGATCGGTTATCTGTTCGGTCAGTATAAAAAGATGCAAGGCAGTTACCATGCTGGTGTTTTAACCGGTAAAGGCATAAGTTACGGCGGAAGCTTGGCCCGTACAGAAGCGACTGGATATGGAACTGTTTACTTTGTCGAAGAAATGCTAAAAGACAAAGGGTTACAATTCCATGGCAGCACTGTCGTTATCTCCGGATCTGGTAATGTATCCATTTATGCCATTGAAAAAGCTACACAGCTAGGCGCAAAAGTTGTTGCATGCAGCGACTCCAATGGCTATATATATGATGAAAATGGTCTGAACCTTGACACAGTTCGACGTCTAAAAGAAGTGGAACGAAAACGTTTGAGCGAGTATGTCGATGCGCACCCGGAAGCTGTATACCATGAAGGAAGCTATGGCATTTGGTCTGTACCATGTGACATCGCACTGCCTTGTGCCACACAAAATGAAATCGATGAAGAAGCAGCAAAATTACTGATCAAAAACAATGTGAAGGCAGTCGGTGAGGGCGCTAATATGCCTTCAACCCTCGAGGCCATTGATGTATTCCTTAATAACGGCATCCTTTTTGGACCAGCAAAAGCGGCCAATGCAGGCGGCGTAGCCGTGTCTGCACTTGAAATGGCCCAAAACAGTGCCAGAATGCCTTGGACTTTTGAAGATGTCGATGCCAAGCTGCATGAGATCATGAAAAACATCTATAAAAACAGTGTAGAGGCTGCAGAGGCATATGGTGCGCCTGGCAACTTAGTTGTCGGGGCCAATATTGCCGGATTCCTTAAAGTGGCGGATGCGATGCTGACTCAAGGTATACTCTAGCAATCAGTTGATTTAGGAGGCGGTTCCGACAAGGGCCGCCTTACTTTTGCAGAAGAGCGTTATCACTTTCTTATACCACTCATTCATACCAATTCAAGCTGGGTATCCACAATCAGATAACATCAATTGGATTAAAAACATTTATTTGTTACGACAAAAAGAGTGCCGGAAAAGTTCCGGCACTCTTTTTGTTGAAAGACAATCATTCTTTTGTGACCAATTTCAATGGAACGGATATTGTGTCATCCACTTTGTCACCTTTTAAGATTTTTTCAGCCGCATTAACCGCTTCTTCACCGATAAGTGCCGGTTGTTGGGCGATTGTAGCTTTTAGTTCACCGTTTTCAACTGATTTCAATGCATCATCATTTCCGTCAAAACCAACCACGATGATGTCTTTTCCTGCTGCCTTGATTGCTTCAATGGCTCCTAGTGCCATTTCATCATTATGGGCGAATACCGCTTGGATGTCTTTATTGCCTTGCAGGATATTTTCCATGACGTTAAGCCCTTTTGTCCGGTCGAATTCCGCCGTTTGGCTTGTAAGGACATCTAACTGCTTGTCCGCAATATTGTGGAAACCTTTTCCGCGTTCACGAGTTGCGGATGCTCCGGATACCCCTTCAAGTTCCACTACTTTCGCTTTTTCGCCAAGCTCTTTAACTAGATATTCTGCAGCCATTTCCCCGCCAGCCACATTGTCGGAAGCGATGAATGTTTCAATGTCACCTTCGTCTGAAGAGCGGTCAATCGTGATAACTGGAATACCCGCTTCATTTGCTGATTGAACGGCTGAAGATATTGCAGCAGAGTCAGTTGGATTCACAAGAAGGACATCAACCTTTTGAAGGATTAAATCTTCAATTCCGCTAATTTGTTTTGCCGTATCATCTTGAGCGTCAACAACTGTGACTTTCATGCCTTTTTCTTTTGCTTCTTTTTCAATGCCATCTTTTAAGGAAACGAAGAATGGGTTGTTTAAAGTAGAGATGCTGACTCCGACTTTCACGTCTTTCATGGAGTCTTTCTTTTCTTTTTTATCATCTGTTAGACCAGAGTCCATTGAACAGGCAGCCAAGACCATTAAAGAAAGAACCATGATGATCGATACTATTTTTTTCATTGATTACACCTCTTCTTATGATTTTTTACGGTCAAGTAAGACCGCGATTAATATAACTGCACCCTTTACCACTTGCTGGTAGAAAGAGGATACACCAAGTAAATTCATGCCGTTATTCAAGGTACCGATGATCAGGACACCCACCAGCGTACCGAACAACCGCCCTTTACCGCCTGAAAGGCTCGTTCCGCCTAGCACCACGGCTGCGATCGCATCCATTTCATAGGATTGGCCTGCAGTCGGCTGTGCCGAATTAAGACGGGATGTTAAAATGGCACCAGCTATTGCCGCCATCGTACCGGCCAGACCATATATGGCCACCTTGACTCGGTCAACTTTAATCCCCGAAATACGGGAAGCCCTTTCATTTCCGCCAATGGCATATGTTTTACGGCCAAAGGATGTTTTATGAAGCAGGAACCATAGGATTAAGAAAGCGATGACCATCACCACGGCCGGTACTGGCAGTCCCAGGAAGTAACCTCTCCCAAGCATCTGGAACATTTCAGAATCGCCGATTCCAGTAATCGGCTTTCCATCTGTATACACAAGCGTTAATCCCCGGAAAATCGTCATGGTCGCCAGTGTCACGATGAAAGGGGCCATTTTTCCCTTTGAAACGAGAATCCCATTGATTACACCCATTATTGCACCTAGTAGAATCCCTACTAATATAGCTAAAATCGGATCTAATCCCGAGACCATCATACCAGCCATAAGTGCGCTGGATAGAGCTAAAATGGAACCGACGGATAAGTCGATGCCACCTGTCAATATAATAAAAGTCATTCCAAATGCAATAAGTGCATTGATGGAGGTTTGACGCAATAAATTCAAAATATTATTCGGTTCCATGAATGATGGATTTAAAACGGTTATTACGATAAATAAAAGTACCAGGGCGAGTAATGGACCAAATTTCTGCCAAATCCCGCTTTTCCCTGTAGCCTCAAGTTTCATCCTAGTTCCCTCCTGTCGCCAATGCCATAATTTTTTCTTGCGTCGCTTCCTGCTTTAACAATTCCCCAGCAATCTCACCTTCGTGAACCACAAGGATTCTATCACTCATTCCAATTATTTCGGGAAGTTCTGACGAAACCATGATGATGGCGATGCCCCGCTCCGTCAATTCATTCATCAATTCGTAAATTTCACGTTTTGCACCAACATCTATGCCCCGGGTCGGTTCATCCATAATTAAAACTTTAGGGGAAGTGCCGATCCACTTGGCTATTACCACCTTCTGTTGATTTCCTCCGGATAGATTGCCGATGACCGTTTCTGCAGAAGATGTCTTCACGTGAAGTCGCTTAATCATCATTTCGGCAAAGTTCATCTCATCTTCGGTTTTTACGATTCCGCCAGGAGCAAAACTCTTGAGATTCGGCAAACCGATATTTTCCCTTACAGAAAAGTCCAGGATCAACCCCTCTTCTTTACGATTTTCCGTAATGAAAGCCAGGCCGTGCCGAACTGCATCAGTTGGTTTCCGTATGAAAACTTTTTTGCCTTCAATGGTAATTTCACCGCTGTCTATTTGGTCGACACCAAAAAGGGCGCGCATTATTTCTGTTCTGCCTGCTCCCATTAATCCTGCTACACCAACAATCTCACCTTGCCGAACCGAGAAATGGATATCTTCAAAAAGCCCCTTTTTAGTTAAACCTTTTACATCAAGGACTATGTCGCCAGCATTCGCTTCACGATGAGGAAAACGATCCTCCAGCTCCCGCCCGACCATTTTCTGAACGACTTCATCGAAATTTGTATCTGCAATTCTTTTCGTATCGACTGTTTTTCCGTCACGCATTACGGTGATCCTGTCACAAATGGCAAATATCTCTTCCATTCGGTGAGAAATATAAACAAGCGATACTCCCTTTTTGGTAAGTCCCTTCATCACTTCAAAGAGCTTCTCTATTTCTCTATCAGTTAAAGCGGCTGTGGGCTCGTCCATGATGATGACTTCGGCATCCGTCATGAGCGCCTTGGCAATTTCAATCATTTGCTGTTCCCCGACAGAACAAAATCCGGCTTCCTTATCAAAAGGAAGAGAAATATTAAGTGTTTTAAAAATCTCGTTTGCACACGCTTTCATTTGTTTCGTCTTCAGGACACCGAAGGCATTCACCATTTCCCTGCCGATAAATAGATTCTCCAGCACGGTCATTTCCGGCCAAATATTCAATTCCTGACGGATAAAGGCCATTCCCGCCTCTTCTGCTTCCTTTGAATCTTTGAATGAGGTTTCTTTACCGTTAATCTCAATCGTTCCTTGATCTTGTTTATGCAGCCCGGTCAAAATGTTCATCAAGGTTGATTTCCCAGCTCCATTTTCCCCCATTAGTGCATGTACTTCCCCAGCCTCTAAAGAAAAATGAACACCTTCCAATACCTTGTTTTGACCAAATGCTTTATAAATATTGTGCATTTCGATTTGCATGCTCATCATCTCATTTCTTTAAAAGAATACTCCAGACTGCAATATGCAATTTGAATATGGCGTCGTCTCCCCGGTCCGGATTATTGCTTTCGCATTACTTGTCAGCCTTTTAAAATCCTCATGGGAAACATATTCAATCGCTGCTCCGAATTGCTGCTCCATGTATTGATGCTGTTCCGGGTTTTTAACCTTCACTTCTGTGGCAGCGATAACTTTTTCAACAACCATATCTTCGTGAACCGCCCGGACGACATCTTGAAATGATGGTGTTCCAGGCGTCAATGCTAAATCTATCTTGCAAACTCCCGGTGGCACCGGAAGCCCGGCATCACCTACGACAATATAATCGGTATGACCAAGGTCAACCAGGACCTTGGCTATTGAACTATTGATGATTCCTTGACGTTTCATGCTTCAAAGCCCCTCTCGACCTCTAACCTTTGCGGCATGCCACCTTGGGCGCCTAACTTCGTCACGGAAATGGAGGCTGCCCGGTTCGCGAATAACAAACATTCGTCAAAACTTTTTCCTTCTGCAACAGCCACGGCAAAGGCAGCATTGAATGTATCCCCTGCGCCTGTTGTATCCACCGCTTCCACGACAAAGCTTGGAACGACCTTTTCTTCATGTCCGTCAAAATAACGGACGCCATTTTTTCCTTCGGTAATGAATAATTTATTTGGATACTCAGTCAAGACTTTCGTTCTATCTCTCCCATTGAATAGTATCTCGAATTCATGTTCATTCGGTGTAAGGAATGATGCCTGTTGAATGACAGCCTCGCTTAGCTTGCGGGCAGGAGCTGGGTTCAATAGTAATCTCTTTTGAAGCGTGTTGCACAATTCAGCCAGATATTCCACGGTTTCCTCAGGTATTTCCTGCTGAACCATCACGATGTCCGATTCCTCTATCACTTTTTTCGCCTTTTGTACATATTCGGGAGTAATGAAATCATTCGCACCTTTTACGACAATAATGCTGTTATCACCTTCCGAAAGGGTAATGTGTGCTGTCCCGGAAGCAGAACCTGTAACCGGTTCCACATACTCCGTATTTACATGATTTTTTTTCAGGTTTTCCAAGATGATCTCTCCATAGACATCATCCCCTACACATCCAACCATTGACACTTCTGCACCAAGACGTGCCGCTGCAACAGCCTGATTAGCTCCCTTTCCTCCAGGAACCGTGATAAATGACTCTCCTAAAACCGTTTCCCCGGCCATTGGCCGCTTAGCTGATGTCACCACTAAATCCATTGAAGAACTTCCCACTACTGCAATTCTTATCATGTCTTCTCCGCCTTCCTTCTCGTTGTTTGTCTCTCCACAAAAGAAACAGGGAGCTTTTTATGTGTTACTTCCATTTTTTCTTGATTGATCTTTTTAATTAGCATTTCCGCCGCTTGTGCCCCCATCTCATAGGCTGGCTGCCGAATTGTCGATAACGGTGGGTGCAATAACGCCGTGAAGGAGATATCATCATAGCCGATCAATTGTATGTCTTCCGGTATCCGTATTCCCCGTTTTAAAATCTCTTGAAGTGCGGCAGCTGCAACAATATCATTACAAGCAATAATTCCATCCGTTTCCGGATATTGCTCGAACAGCTGCTTCACGCAAGTTTGGCCGCCCTGAAGTGTTAGGGATGAATCCATGACTTGCACGTTCACTTTTGCTTGTTTCAATTCCTCCAGTGCTGCCATGTACCGTTCATATACAGGCTTTATTTCGACTGGCCCCCTAATGAGGACGATATTCGTACTGCCTCTATCCAGCAATACGCGTGCTGCTAGCTTACCGCCTGTCTTTTGATCGGAATAAACAGCTGGTAATTTCTCTGCTGTACGGTCGAGAAGGACAACTGGAATTTCCAGGTTATCGAAATTTTCATTGGCCTCTTCACTAGTTGAAGCAATCATGCCCACTACATTATTTTGCAGAAACGTATCAATATATTCTATTTCTTTATCTCTCTTTTCATCGCTATTTCCAAAAATTAACCGATATCCAAATTGCTGCAGATAATCCTCTACACCTCTTGCCATTTCCGGGAAGAAGGGGTTCGTAATGTCCGGCAAAATCAAACCAACCAATTTGGATTTCCGTTTGTAGAGGGATCTTGCTACTTCATTCGGTTTATAATTTAATTTTTCAACAGCTGCCATGACCGCCTTTTTTGTGTCCTCATGTGCATAACCACTGCCATTCATAACTCTGGAAACCGTTGCCACAGAAACCCCAGCTTCCTTTGCCACATCCCGAATCGTTGCCAATATATCACCCTCAATAATTTTGTGTAACCGTTTACACAATAGCTTATCACCAATTTATATGAACGGCAAGCCCTATTCCAAAGATAATTTTTGAGAAATTTGGACCAAAAAGGATAAAATAATCCTTTTGTTAACTATTAACGCTCTATAAACTTTTTAACAAAGATGATTGGAACGGGTGTACGAGACTCCTGCGGGAAAAGCGCGTCTAGGGGAGACCCCGCAGGCGCAAGCCGAGGAGGCTCCCTGACCGCCCGCGGAAAGCGAGTGCCTGGAGCGTAAATCAACGGTCTAATTGTAAAAGCCATAAAAAAAACAGTAGACAAACTCGATTTTCAACGAGTTTGTCTACTGTCTGAAACTGGCCCAAAAGTCTGAGCCAGTTTAACTTTATAGCGTTTTTGCAGGTAACTTTTCATAAAGGGCATTATTCACATGCCCAAACTCAGATGCATGCGGGCGATCTTCACCATCGCTATAACCATATTGAAGCATCCGATTTCTATTCAGGCAGAGTTTCGTTAATTTTGGCGCAAAGAAATTGAATGTATCGAAACGATCCTGTAACATAGGGAACCTTTTCTGATGTGTAAGGATTGTTTGAGCGACGCCTTCCCAAAAAGCATTCTCATCCAAAAGGGACCTCTTCATCAAAAGGGTTGACAAGTATCGGAAATGACAGATGAATAGTCCCGTGAAAATGAATTGAACCAGCCCCTCGGGAGTCTCACTTCTTAGCACTTTCCTTAAATCATCAGGAAGGCTGCTTAATTCAGGAAGCGGCTGATCACTGACGTTCACATCATCTACAAAATCCTTGATGGCCAAACGGTGAGGCTTGTAATCCTTCAAAACTAAAATGGTATTTTGACCATGCGGCGAGAAGACCAATCCATATTGATAGATAAAATGTAGTAATGGTGATAGGATGACGTCGAATAATTGAGCTGTCCAGGCTTCTGCAGTCAATCCCGATTTTTCAATAAGGCTTTCTACATATGGTTTCCCTTTGCTGTCCACATGTAAAAGGGACGCAAGCGTAATGGGCTTTTCGCCATCTTCCATATAACTGTATATGCTTTCTCTCCAAATTCCACCCAGCATCTCTAAATATTGATAGGGTACATTCTCTAATTTGGAATAATACGGGTGATCAACATTTAAACTGGCGACTTCACCAGGAAGCACTACTTTGCATTGTTCTTTCAAGAATGAATCATTTTCATAAATGTTCTTTATATACGTTGTGATTTTTGGGGCAATGACCGTGCGTTCAGCTGGCAATCCACGGTAGACCAGCGTATTTAAAATGCTCATCGGCAGCTTGACGTGGTGTTTATCCTTACTCGATACATTAACAAATGTCCGGATGGATTGTTGCGGCAGATACTTATCAGGACCATTTCCCAAAGCTACGATCAGCCCTTTGGCCAAGTCATCGGTAAAGTTCTGGATGATTACATTCTTCCACTGCCATTCATGGACTGGGAGGTAGTAATAGCTTTCTGCGTTCAGCCCTTTTTCCGTCAATATCTTTGCAAAAGATTTTTGGGTTTCCCCATCCAGTTCATTCTCCATCAATTGCTTATAGGATAACGTTTCGACTGAATTGAACTCACCCCTCGTTTTATGGACGGCAATCCAAGATAACTGAACTTCCTTCTGGTTTTCTGGAGCGAACTTCAAATAATCATCATAACCGAAACCGATTCTTCCCTTGTTATAAGCAATCCAAGGGTGACCGCTCATTTCACCTTCAAGTAATGCATAATCCAGTTCGACTAAATCATCTGCATCTTGTTCAGGTTTGGATAGCAATTGGAGATCCGCAAGCAGCGTATGATGGAATTCTTTGATTAAATGTCCTGTTGTTTCTGCAGTCATCCCAATTAATGGCTGGATGTCTAAAATGAATTGAATGGCATCATTGGCCTGTGTAAAGCCTTCCTTTTCACATACCTGGATCGACTCGGCCTGTACTTCGTAGCTGTCAAAAAGACGGGGCGATGCCAAAAATTGATAAGATTTCCCCTCATTTATCTTTAACTCATATAGGTTTCCCGCTGCATTTTCGTTCAGAACAGCTGGATGGATCATATCTTCATACATATACTCAGAAATCATCTTTGCCAGCAGGTTTTGGTTTACTATCGACCAATTGTTTTCTGAAACCGCCTGTTCCACTTCATTTATGAACTGCATATAATTCTCCCCTTCCTTTCTCTTAGTAAGCCATGATGGGTGTTTTTACACGGAATGACTGAAATGCACCCTTTGGCTCGGATGGATAAACTTCTTTACCTGCCAATTGATTGATGATAATCGAATTTCGGAATGCCCCTAAGCCTAAATCCGGAGCACCCACACCATGTGTATGTATCTCGCCATTTTGAATGAAAAGGTGATTTGGTGTAGGGATGGCCGTTCCTACCCGATAGTCTTTCGTTATTGTAAGACGCCCCAAATCATCGCGGACTAAATGGTCCTCCATGGTTTCAAGGAATGCCGGAAGGGTTGATTTATAGCCCGTTCCAAAAACGATCGCCTCTGTGTCCACATCAAATTCGCTATCTTCTACCCACTGGCGGCATTTCAATCTCCAGCCATTTTCGGCGGGGGTAACTGCCGCAACTTCCGTCATGGCCCGAAGTTCAATGGAAAGTTCGGCATTTCCAATCGATTTTTCATACATCTTGTCAAAAATTGCTGCAATTGTCGTAGCACTGATCCCTTTATACAATAAATCCTGTTTCGGAAGGATTTCATCCTTCTTTTCCTGTGGCAGCCGATAAAAGAAATCAAGGTAATCCGGAGTGAAGTATTCCAACCCGAGTTTTGAATATTCCATAGGGAAAAACCCCTTGGATCTTGTATACCAGTTTAGCTGGTAGCCATTTTCCTCCTGCTCATTAAGCAGATCCAGAAAAACCTCTGCTGCACTCTGTCCAGACCCGACAACCGTTACGGAGTTTTTCTTTAAGACATTTTCTTTATTCCGTAAATAGTCGGCCGAATGCAGGATGCTCTCTCCCATATATGGATGAAAGGCCGATGGAACAGTCGGGGCGCTGCCAATTCCCATGACTATATGACGGCTATAAAAGACTTCGATCTTTTGTGTTTGTGCATCCCTTACACTGATTTGATAGCAGGGTTCACCTTGATCCCCTATATATTCAACCGCCTCCACTGCTTTTCCAAAACGGCAGCTATCAAGTTGATGGGCAGTCCAGCGGCAATAGTCGTTATATTCTTTTCGTGGAATCAAGAATTTTTCAAGAAAGTAGAAATGATAAAGCCGATCATGCTGCTGTAAATAATTCAGGTAACTATATGGGCTTGTCACATCTGCCATGCTAACTAGATCGGCAAAGAAAGGTACCTGCAAAGTTGTCCCTTCCAACAGCATCCCTTCATGCCAATTAAATTCCCGCTTTTTCTCAAAAAAGACGGCATTCAGCTCCGGGGTTTTCTCCAAAAGGGCCGCAAGTCCAAGGTTAAAGGGTCCTATCCCTATCCCTACCAGGTCATAGATAGATTGTTGCTTCTCCATACTTCCACTTCCTCTCGAAGTTCTCCCGTGTACATGACATAAGTAATGCTGTTTTATCAGGGAGCTCAATTTCTTTAATTGGGGTAAACCCGCACTTTTCAAATAAGTAAATCATCTTTGCATTTCGAATATCCGGTTCAGCCATCACTTTTTTTGTTTTCGCAGAAAGCAGTTGGTATTTCACCATTGCACGTAAAAACGGCAAAGCCAGTCCTTTTCCTAGATAATCCGGATCACCTATGAGTAAATGAATGCCTTGATCTCCCTCTTCGGATTCGTAATAATCTTCGATGATATCGCCTTTTACCCAATACGATTCCCAATAGCTCATGGGAATGGAGTCCAGACAGCCTAAATAGAGTGTTTGGTGTGTATCAGCCAATGCCTTTTTTAAATGAACGGCGAATTTTTCTTTTGTGAAATTCAAATTCCAGTAGGGAATCACATGATCTTCATGCATCCATTTATGCAATGTATCCAAATCCCTCTCAAATTCAACTTTGACAAATGAAAGCTGTTGATTACGTTCCTTCAGCATTTCTTCATAGCTATTTTTCATGGACGGCCATAACCCCCTGCGCGAACGGATTATCAATCGTTGTATAAACGGATTGTGTCTCAAGTGAACCCACAAGCTCATCCATATCATGGAATCGTGTCAGTAAATTAGCCTTACACGATAATTCCCGGGCATGAAGCAACTTTGAAACAACTCGATTCACACCCTCATCTTCGCTTTCCCTGCTGCATGTATCCAGTTGTTCCTGAACGAGCTGTAACAGTTTGTTCTCTGATACTAATCCTTCCGTACCAAAATTATTGATTAAGCCTAATAAGTGATTAAAAAAGAAATAGTATTGCAGTCTTTCTTCAGCGACTTCATCAGAACAAATCGTGAAGCTTTTTTCACTTAGTTCAGGCAAGATCTTCAGCAGCCTGTCCACTTTGGATTCACAATAGTAATACCCTTGATTATCACGATAATAAAAAGTGGCTGGATAACCATCTTGAAGTTGAATGATGGAATTTTGTTGATGGGCTTCCAAAACAATTCCATACTCTTCAAAAAGCCAAAGCATCGGTTTTAATGTCATTGACAGATAGGTTTTGAACCAATCCTTACTTACTTCTTCGGTACTGCGGTTTTCTTCAGTTGATAATTTGCGGATGATCGCTCCAAGCCTTGATGGTGCACCATAGGCATTATCCTGACATAAGCCGGCAATCAGGCTTGCTTGTTTATTGTTTTCATAAAAAGGGTTTTCCCGGATATCAACATCGAATCCCGAATCTTGCTCGCTTGTTTTGATCGTTAGGTAAGCAGGGTCCTTGATGATACGGAAGGAGGGGTGCCGTTCTTTTAAATCGTCGCCCACTTTAGAATCTATTAATTTAGCAATTTCCACACCACGATCTAATTCTTTTTGCAGATTTGCACGTAAGGAATTCGTGATTTTAACCGGAACCGAAAATTTGTACATATATCTTGATGTGGCACTATATACCGTTCTAAATGAAGAGGTGGCCGTGAATTTTTTCCCAAGCGGTCCAGCATAAACTAGTGACCCTTGCTCGATCAGCCTCTTGACCTCTTCTTTTTCGATAAGTACTTTTGCCTGGAGCGGGTGTGCCGGGATGATGATAAATTTGCTTTCCTGTTGGCAATACGTTCCTCTGAATTCACTGGAAATCTCCAAGTCACCGGCTAATTCCTGTTTAATGATCTCACTTGCCGATCGGACATCACTGGAATCCTGGATGACAATCGAAGGTTCTGCCAGGAAGTAGTGCAGCTGAAACTCCCCTTTTAATTCGGGTGAATAGATCCATTCCTCTTTTTCTGAAATGCCCTGCTTGCTTTTCGGTGTCGGGTGGAACAGGTGCCCGAATAAAAGTGACTGCTCTGCTTCGATGTAGGTGAAATCAGGACTTTGAAGTGCATCAATGTCTTCGGTCCTTGCTTCAACATACCGTTGAATATTTTGGCTGCTTAGGATGACACGCAGCATCAATTCATCTTCACTATCCGTCCGGCCCTGCTCATTCAATAATTCTTTAGAAACGATCGAGACCATTGTCACGTAATCTAATTCATGTACTTGTTTGGATGCCGTTTGATAGTAAATCGGGAAGTTGAAAATATGACGCCCCGTTTCCGACCAATATTTAAGCGGAACAAGCAATGCAATATCTTGGGACATGAGCTTACTGACTACTAATGAATCCGGAATGGACCCATCCAAATTCGGCCAGTTTTTCGTTTCTTCTAAACTGTAATTTCCGGTTTCCCGGAAATAACAATTCAGAAAGCTTTGCATTGTCACCCTTTCAGCTATTTGCTTACCATTCATCTTCATTCCTCCATTATCTTGAACATTTCACCTAATACTCGGATTTCGTCTAAAATTCCCTCTATGTGTTCAAGGCTTGTCATTGGATTCAATAGTGTCATTTTTAAATATACCTGTCCGTCAAAACGCGTTTTTGCTAAAAATGCCCGTCCGCTTTTCAGTAATTCTTGCTGAATCTGTTTATTTAATAGATTTACTAACTGATCACTTTCTCCCTCGGGATTATAACGGAATACAACCGCATTCAATTCAGGTTCTTTATTTAATACTGTGAATCCTTCCTCCTTATTTATCTTCGCTGCCACTTCACGTGCAAGATGACAAGTATAGTCGATCATTTCGGCAAAGGTATCCAGTCCAACGACCTTCAATGACATCCAGAGTTTCAATGCGTCGAACCTTCTCGTCGTTTGAACCGATTTATTGACTAAATGAACCATGCCCTCGGCTTCATCTTCCTGAGGATTCAAGTAATCGGCGTGATGCTGGATATATTGAAATGAGTTGCTGTCAGAGACAAGAAAAGCACCACAACTGATGGGTTGATAGAATAATTTGTGAAAATCAACCGTAATCGAGTCGGCCCGTTCAATTCCGCTGATTAACTCTTTGTAATCCTTACTTAAAATCATCGCGCCTCCATATGCGGCGTCCACATGCAGCCATATCCCATTTTTCCTTGCAGCTTCGGACAATTCGTGTAATGGATCGATTGAACCGAAATCCGTTGTTCCACAAGTTGCAACAATGGCAAATGGCAGTAAACCCTGTTCCTCTAAAATCGACATTTGATGATTTAATTCATCTATGGACAGACGGTGATTTGAATCCGTTTTAATCGTGACTACAGCCTGTTCACCAAGCCCCAGCTGTGCCGCTGATTTACGGACCGTAAAGTGGGCAGCCTCGGAGCATAAGATCCGCAACTTTTTCGCCTCGGCTGGCAAACCTTGCTGCTGAACATCTACACCCCAGAAACGCTTACAATAAGCGTCCCTCGCCAATAGCAGTCCCATATAATTAGATTGGGTTCCACCGCTTGTGAAAATCCCATCCGCTTGTTCAGGTAACCCCACCTGGCTGCACAGCCAATCTATTAAACGCTCTTCAACGAAGGTGGCCGCCGAGCTTTGGTCCCATGAATCCATGGATTGATTCAACGTACCTATAATCATTTCGGCAGCCACGGCAGGTATTAATGTCGGGCAATGCAAATGTCCTATACAAGTAGGGCTGTGTACATTGATGCTGTCGTTAATAACAAACTCTTCCAGCTCATCCGCTACTGCTTCCATTGTCTTCCCTTTTAGAGAAGCAATGGACAGCTCGTTTAATCTTGCCTCGATTTCATACGGTTTTTTCCCAGAGTATGGTGAATCGTTCCCCTTTAAAAAGTCCGTCAGCTTTTTTTCAATGATTTTTAATGACTGGCTGTAGTTATTGAAACCTTCTTCGTTATTCAAGAACAATCGAGAATAAGCAAAATCCGTTTTATTTATCATTTCGATCATTGATCATTCACCCTCTTGCAACAGCTGCACGAACAGCTTGTTCAAAAATTGCAGTGGCTTCGCGAAGCTGGGATTCCGTTACGATCAATGGAGGCAAGAACCTCACAACACTTCCATGTCTGCCGCCAACCTCCAGAATCAACCCTCTTTGAAAGCATTCCTGTTGAATGGCACTGGCAAGTTGCGAATTAGCAGGATGGCTTCCATTCGCATTTTGCGGTTCTTCATGATTGATCATTTCCACACCGACCATTAATCCCCGGCCCCTGACATCACCGATCTGCTTAATATCTTTTTGCAAATCTTTAAGAATATCCTTTAATATTTCTCCCATTTTAGCGGCATGCTCCACAAGATTCGTCTCTTTCATGTATTTTAAAGTAGCCGTTCCTGCTGCCATTGCCATTTGATTTCCGCGGAACGTACCGATATGTGCACCTGGTGACCATAGGTCAAGCTCTTTGTTATAAATCACCACCGATAATGGAAGACTTCCGCCTATTGCTTTGGATAGTACAAGAACATCCGGAACGATTCCTGCATGTTCAAAGGCAAACATTTTCCCTGTACGGCCGATACCTGATTGAACTTCGTCGATAATTAGCGGAATGCCCTTCTCTTTCGTTATTCTCCTGATTTCCTTAAGCCATGGAATTGGAGCTGGAATGGAGCCTCCCTCACCTTGTACTGCCTCTAAAATCATTCCTGCTGGCGGCAATAATCCGGATTCAGGATCGTTCAATAGATTTTCGATATACTGGCTGCTGATTTTATGGCTTTCTTCTCCGCCTATTCCAAAAGGACAGCGATATTGGTAAGGATACGGCAGGAATTGTACATCTGGGATTAACCCTTGTATTTTTTCCTTTGGTTTTGTATTGCCGCTGATTGACATGGTTGCATGCGTTGCCCCGTGGTAAGCTCCTTGGAAGGATAAAATGCTTCTATTGCCTGTCGCTGTTTTTACTAGTTTAAGTGCTGCCTCAATGGCGTCTCCGCCAGTAGGACCACAGAATTGAATTTTTGCATTTTTCCTGAATTCCTCAGGCAGGCATTCAAAAATTTCATCGACGAACTGCTCTTTGATCGGCGTTGTAAAGTCCAATGTATGCAAAGGACGCTTGTCCTTAAGAATTTTTTCCATTGCTTCAAGCACTGCCGGATGATTGTGTCCAAGCGCTAATGTTCCAGCCCCCGCAAGAAAATCAATATATCGTTTTCCATCCATGTCTGTTAAGTAAATTCCCTCCGCTTGATCGATCGCCATGGGTAATCTTCTAGGATATGATCGCGCATTTGATTCCCTTGTATTTTGTTGTTCCAAAAGTTGATCATTTTTTGTAAGCGTGTTCGTTACCATAGTGAACCTCCATGTATTGAATTAATTGAGAATAATTATCATTATCATGAAATTCATTTTACTGATAATGATAATTATTCTCAATGAGTAAATTCACTCATTTTTCTGCTATTAAATTCCAATAAAATTAAGAAAAGGTTAAAACTGGGGCCTATTCTCTATTTATCTATTGAATATAAAAAATGCTCTTAAGGTTTTATTAAGATTCCATTTATAAGCTGAACGCAGTCAAAAATCATGGAAAAGGAGGAACGACAATGAACGGTTTAAAGGGAAGGCGGGAACTCAAACATGCAATCACCAAAGCGGATTGTCATTTATTAAGAAAAAATCTGCAAAACTTCATGAAGCTTGATCCCCATGGGCTTGATGGGAAATATTTAATTCGAAGTGTTTATTTCGACAACTTTTACAATAAAATCCTGCGGCAAAAAACAGAGGGGTTCTATCACAGGGATAAGTTCAGGGCTAGACTTTATGATCATAATGCGAATTTCATCAATCTAGAAAAAAAGAGTAAGCGGAATAACCTTACCTATAAACAGAAGTGCAGGCTTTCTGCTAGAGAATACGAACGGATTCGTTCAGGGGATATAGATTGGATGTCCGAGGATTCAAGGGATATCCTCAGGGACTTATACATTCAAATGACCCTTTTCCAAATCAAGCCTACAACCGTCGTTGACTATGAAAGGGAGGTATTCATCTATGAGTACGGAAATGTGCGGGTCACCTTTGACAGTAATGTGAAAACGAGCTATCGGAATACGGATTTCCTGAATCCCGAATTAATCGTGGTCGATGCTTTAGACCCAGATTATGTAATCCTGGAAATAAAGTTTGACGAATTTCTTCCGGATATCATCAAACAATTGTTATCCATCATCGATACTAGAAAAACAGCTTTTTCAAAATACCAACTAAGCAGAAGATTCGGCTGATTGCAACAAACACATAAAATTTGGAGGAATAGAAAATGGATACGACGACAACCAACACCACTTTTAATGATATTTTCAAATCAAGCTTTTTGGACAAGACTGAGAGTTTTTCAATCATTGACTCCCTAATTGGATTACTGTTGGCATTTGCCATCGGATTGTTCATTTACGTCATTTATAAGAAGACCTTTTCCGGTGTGATGTACTCACACAATTTCAATATATCCCTCATCGTAATGACAATGGCCACGGCCTTGATCATCATGGGCATATCAACTAATATCGTTATCTCCCTTGGTATGGTCGGTGCCCTCTCCATCGTACGATTCAGAACGCCCATCAAAGATCCCATGGACTTGGTCTTCCTATTCTGGGCAGCGGCATCCGGGATTTTATGCGGGGCAGGACTAATTCCGCTGGTTATCATAGGTGCTATTTTAATAGGTATCGTGATGCTCATATTTGCCAATCGGATCACTGTTGAAAATCCATTTTTATTAATCGTTAAATATTCAGATGCATCAATTGAAAAAACGTTAGAAGAAATGATATCCAACAAGGTGAAAAAGCATTCCGTCAAATCGAAATCCGTCATGGCGGATAATAACCTCGAAGTGACATATGAAATTCGATTAAAAGATAATAATGCGGAATTCATAAATCAAGTCAAGGACATGAACAGCGTTCACTCTGCCATCATGTTAAGTTATGATGGCAACTTCACAGCTTAAGATAGATGGCGGACATAAAAATCCATGCCCACCCCTCTATATAAGACAACAGGAGGAAGGAGCCTTGACATGTTAAAAACAAGATATGTTGTAGCGACCAGTGGATTATTGATAATAATTTTTATAGCAGTGATGTTTTTCCTTCCCAATTTTCAAGTTGAAAAAGCTACTAAAGGAAATACTTATACAGAATCTGTTTTTGACCAAAGTAAGGTGACAACCGTGGATATAACATTGGCTGATGAGGATTTGGAATCCATCCTGGATAACCCCTCCGAAAAGGAAGTTGTTGCATCCGATGTGACCATTAATGGGGAAAAAGTTGAAAATGTAGGGTTTCGAACCAAAGGGAACCTTTCCTTAAACTCTGTTGTCCAAATGGAAGATTCGGAACGCTACAGCTGGAATATAGATTTTAATTACTATCAGACAGATCAAAATTTACACGGCCTGAAAGAATTCGATTTAAATAATAATTATAGTGATCCCACGTATATGAGGGAGTACCTTTCATATGAGCTTATGGAAAAGATGGGCATAGCAACTCCCGGACATTCCTATATGTACGTGACCATCAACGGAAAAGAATGGGGCTTGTATTTAGGCGTTGAATCTATTAATGAAACATTTTTGAATAATAACTTTCCATCTGGCAACGGTGACCTTTATTATCCTGATGGCACCGGAAGTGATTTAAAATGGATTAGTGATGATATTGATGATTATACAGGGTTGAACTTAAAAACAAATGAAAATTCTGATCAATCTGCCATGATCAAGATGCTTGATGCTATCAATAATGGCGGGGATTTGGAAGAAGTCTTGGATGTAGATGAAACATTACGCTACTTTGCAGCAAATACGGCCCTCGTCAACCTCGATCATTATCAAGGCACATTAAAGCATAACTACTATCTATATGAAGAGAATGGAATCTTTTCCATGCTTCCCTGGGACTATAATATGTCATTTGGAGGCTTTTCCGGAGGCGGCGGGCGACAGGCGGGCGCATCCGATCAAGAAAATAAAAATGAAGTGACCGCTGACCAAAAAAATGGAGCGACGGCTGAGAGTAACGACGATGCTGATAAGCAGGCTGACACGGAACTCCTTGGGGAAGCACCGAATATGAACGGTGGCGGAATGATGGATATGAGTTCGAATTTCATGAATGAAAATAATATCAACTTCAGCATTACCGAGCCTGTTTCAGGTACGGCCCTTGAAGATCGCCCTTTATTGAATGCCCTGCTTTCCAACGACGGGTATCGTGAAAAATATTATGATTATCTGGACGACATTGCTACAGATTTTTTCTCTGAAGAAAATATGACAGCAATGACCACTGAAATTTCCACATTAATCACACCATATGTGAAAAAGGATCCGACCAAGTTTTATACAATGGACGAGTATACAGAAGCAACGTCAGGCGAGGAAACCCTGGTTGACTTCGCTGTCCAACGTGCTGAATCCATCTTGGCGCAGCTTTCTGGAGACCTGGTTGTGGAAGCCGAGACAGAAAGCGGTATGGGCGGCGGAGCTCCTAATATGGGCGATGACGCAAATGCAGGCCAGCAACCACCAAACATGGGCGGCGGCGAGAATGGGGCTGCCATGCGGCCCCCTGACATGGAACGCGGCGGGAATGGTGCACCTCCAGGTATAAACGGGAACATGGGCCAAAAGGGGGCAAGTAACATTAGCTCCTCCAAAGATATGATCATTCTATCTTCCGTGCTACTAATCTTATTATTAGGGGCAATGGCTTTCGCCCACTTCTTTAAACGAAGAGGTAAAAAAGGATAATAGACTATCCCCCTTCCATTCTAGAAAAAGGTGCAAAAGGGGGTTAGGAATGGTTCCATCCCTAAACATGATTAACTAGGGTATACTAATGTTTTTTTACTGTTTTTTGAAACCCCTACTAGATTGAAGAAATTTGCGGCACTCCTGCCGAATAACTGGCCAGCAAAGATCCCGCAGGCGCTTGCCGTGAGGAGGCTTGGCAGACAGTCGGCGGAAAGGAAGCGGATTTCTGAAAACACCTTGAAGTTTTTAAAGAAAACTGTAGGCAAACGTTTTTCTTCGAATTATCTATAGTCTGAGGTATCCCAAAATATTCGGGATACCTTTTTTATTGAATTGGCGCATGGTATTTTCCGGGTTATTCCTCCACGTTTGATTAATTTTTAACTGCTAATTAATATAAAATACCCTTATTTGGTATAAAATAGTAAAATAGAGAGGTAAATGAACCTCAATCAAGAGGGTTGTTCACTTGTTTATCAATTGAATTTAGGGGGTAAAGATTTCCATTATTACTTTATCCGATCGTACAGTTTCACTTTTGTTAAAAACGTGTCGGTGTCAGGGGGGAAACGGATGAAAAGAAATCATACGATGATGCAATTTTTTGAGTGGCATCTTGAGGCAGATGGTTCTCATTGGGAGAGATTGAAATTTGCAGCCTCCAAGTTGAAGGATATAGGAATTGACTGCGTTTGGCTTCCGCCAGTTACGAAAGGGCAATCCGTTGGGGATAATGGATATGGAATATACGACGGATACGATTTGGGGGAATTTGACCAAAAAGGAACAGTCCGTACCAAATACGGGACCAAAGATGAATTGCTGGAAGCAATAGCCACCTGTCATAACTACGGGCTTTGCGTTTATATCGATTTAGTCATGAACCATAAAGCCGGAGCCGATGGAACCGAAAAATTTGAAGTGATTGAAGTCAATCCAGAAAACCGTATGGAAGATATTTCAGAACCATTTGAAATGGAAGGCTGGACAAAATTCGATTTTCCAGGCCGTAAAAATAAATACTCTGATTTTAAGTGGAACTATACTCATTTTAATGGTACAGACTATGATGCCGAAAACGACAAAATGGGTGTATATCGAATCACAGGTGAAAACAAGCACTGGAATCAGCATGTCATCGATGAATTCGGAAACTATGATTATTTAATGTTTGCCAACATCGATTACAGCCTGCCGGAAGTTCGTCAGGAAATGATTAGCTGGGGGAAATGGATGGTTGATACGTTAAAGTGTGATGGTTTTCGTTTGGACGCCGTTAAACATATCGATTATGAATTCATCAATGAATTTCTCCAAGAACTCATTCCTTATACAAAGGAACATTTCTTCATGGTCGGCGAATTTTGGAAGGCGGATGTTAAAGCTTGTCAAACTTACTTAGAGCAAACCAAGCATGACCTCAACTTGTTCGATGTTTCCCTGCATTATAAATTTCATGAGGCCTCAAACGCAGGAACTGACTTCGACCTCTCAACCATCTTTGATGATACCCTCGTCCAAACCAATCCGGCACAGGCCGTCACTTTTGTCGACAACCATGACTCCCAGCCTCATGAATCACTGGAATCTTGGGTAAAGGACTGGTTCAAACCATCGGCATATGCACTTACCTTGCTTAGACTTTGCGGTTATCCATGTGTCTTTTACGGAGACTATTATGGAATTGGCGGGCCTTCTCCGGTGCCTGGAAAAAAGGACATTCTAGATCGCCTCTTATATGCTAGGTATGAAAAAGCTTATGGGGAACAGACGGACTACTTTGATGATCCAAATACGATAGGCTGGGTCCGGCACGGAGTTGAAGAGCTAGAAGGCTCGGGTTGCGCCGTCATCATCTCGAATGGAGATCACAACAGTGAAAAAAGGATGTTCGTCGGTGAACATCGTGCCGGTGAAATCTGGAGTGATTTAACTTGTCATAGAGATGACCACATCACCATTGAAGAAGATGGTTTCGCGACCTTTCCCGTTCATGGGAAAAGCGTATCGGTTTGGGCCTTGAATAATCCACTCTAAAAAGGCAAAGCAAAGAACGGCATGTCATTTGCGGATATGCTGTTCTTTGCTGATGACACCACCCTTGAAGATTTGGAAATAAGTCTGTATGTCACATAGGGAAAGATAATTTTTCCATTTCGATTAATCATGGTAAGATAAGGGACAAAAGGAGTTGAAGGAAAAGTGAAAAATGAAATCATTGAAAGATTCACTTCTTATGTGAAAGTGGATACCCAATCGAATGAGGAAAATCCATCATGCCCCTCTACACCCGGACAGTTGACCTTGGCAAATGCATTGGTCAAGGAACTTCAATCCATTGGGATGAAGGAAGTGACAATTGATCAGAACGGATATGTCATGGCAACATTGCCAGCCAATTCAAATAAGGATGTCCCGACAATCGGTTTCTTGGCCCATGTCGATACAGCAACAGATTTCACTGGAAAAGATGTAAAACCGCAAGTCATTGACAACTATGATGGCAAAGATCTTACTTTACATGAAAAATTGGATGTCATTCTTTCACCTGATGATTTTCCTTCGCTTAAGAACTATATAGGGCATACCTTGATTACAACGGATGGGACAACCCTGTTGGGAGCAGATAATAAGGCTGGAATTGCTGAAATCATGACTGCCATGGATTATTTGATCCAGCATCCGGAAATCAAGCATGGAAAAATCCGTGTTGCTTTTACTCCCGATGAGGAAATCGGCAGGGGACCCCATAAGTTTGATGTAGATGCTTTTGATGCCCAATTTGCCTACACCGTGGACGGTGGACCACTTGGAGAACTTGAATATGAGAGCTTCAATGCAGCATCGGCCAAAATCCTGATCAAAGGGACGAATATTCACCCTGGTACGGCTAAAGGAAAAATGGTCAACTCGGCCAAAATCGCCATGGAATTCCATAATAAACTCCCAGTGGCAGAAGCACCGGAATATACGGAAGATTACGAAGGATTTTATCATCTGATTTCATTTCACGGTGATGTGGAAGAGACCAAGCTTTCTTATATCATCAGGGATTTCGACCGCCAAAAATTCAATGAACGCAAGGAATATATAACAAAAGTAATCGAAGATTTAAAAGAAAAATATGGGCAAAACCGTATCCAGCTTGAATTACACGACCAATACTTCAACATGAAGGAAAAAATTGAGCCCGTGAAGGAAATCGTGGATATTGCCCACGAAGCAATGGAGAAACTCGATATAAAACCAAAAATTTCGCCAATACGCGGTGGTACGGACGGTTCTCAATTATCGTATATGGGCCTGCCAACACCCAACATCTTTACGGGCGGGGAGAACTTCCATGGCAAATATGAATTTATTTCCGTCGATAATATGATCCTGGCCACTAAGGTGATCGTTGGCATTGCATCGCTTTTTGAAGAAAAAGCAAAGTAGCTTGATACGAAATGTCTTTATTGAAAAACCCCCCGACTCCAAGTCTGGGGGTTTTTCATCCAATATTAAGCGCGACTCCAGTGACGGTGCTTGGCAATTGCCTCGATAAAGGCAGTACCACTATTATTATCCGTAACAGCTACAATGCCTGAGGCTGGGTCATTGGAAACGATGCCTGCCTTCGATAAGATCTCGGCTCCTTCTTTTCCTGCACCAATCGCTTTGAAATGATTGTAGGCTTCATCAACAAAGTAAATTGGTTCCTTGGATGCCTTTAGGGCATCGACACTCTCCTGGCCTCCTGCCACATATACAGCATCGAAAAGTACCGAATCGGCTGTCAGGAATGTCTGATTCACCTCAACCTGCTGTCCTTCAGAACTTGTAATCACTCCACGATTATTACTGATGATTTCAGCCGTTATCCCTGCCGATTTAAATGATTCCAAAACTTGATTAACCTCTGACCCGTTGAAACCATCTGCAGCCAATATTGCCACTTTCCTTGTTGCGGCCGTGTTCACTTTCATTTGCTCCTGGCTTAAAGCCGGAGAAGCCAAATCCATTTTGACCTTACTTTTGTTGGCTGGAGGATTCACGCCCACTCCAATAGCGATCGTTTTGGCCAGTTCGTCATCTACATTGCTGAACATCTCGACAATTTGCTGCTGAACGTCCTTACTTTTCACTTTTCCCACTTCAAAGTGGAAAGCCTGAATAATATGCTCCTTCTCCACTTCCGTCATGCTATTCCAAAATAATTTAGCCTGACTGTAATGATCCTTGAAGCTTTCACTGCGTTGTCGGACCTTCCTGCCATCGACTTTTTCCTGGTAATGTGCATAGCCGCCTTCCTCTTCCGAAGCAGGTTCGGGAGAGTTGCCTGCAAGCGAATTTTTGTGGTAGCTGACCTGCCCTGGATTTATTGACATTCGGTGCATGCCATCGCGTTGATTATTATGAACATGGGCAACCGTCCTATTAATCGGAAGCTCATGGAAATTCGGTCCTCCCAGTCGGGATAGCTGGGTATCTGTGTAGGAGAATAAACGTCCCTGGAGTAGCGGATCATTTGAAAAATCAATACCCGGTACGACATGCCCCGGATGGAATGCTATCTGTTCCGTCTCTGCAAAAAAGTTATCCGTATTTTGATTCAATACCATTTTTCCGATTATTTTCACCGGAATCTGTTCTTCCGGCCATAGTTTAGTAGGATCAAGGATATCAAAGTCGAATTTGAATTCATCTGCCTCCTTAATCATTTGCACGCCAAATTCAAATTCAGGATAATTTCCGGTATCTATCGCTTCCCACAGATCTTGGCGGTGAAAGTCAGGATTCTTCCCTGCAATTTTCTGTGCCTCATCCCAGACAAGGGATTTAACTCCAAGTACAGGCTTCCAATGGAATTTAACGAAATGGGCCACGCCTTGTTCATTTACAAAACGGAATGTGTGGACACCAAACCCTTCCATCATCCGGAAACTCCTCGGTATGGCCCTATCAGAAAGATGCCACATGACCATATGAGCCGTTTCTTCATTGTTGGCGACGAAGTCCCAAAAAGTATCATGGGCAGACGCAGCCTGAGGTATTTCGTTATGAGGCTCCGGTTTAACCGCATGAATTAAATCCGGGAACTTAATGGCATCCTGGATAAAAAATACTGGAATATTATTTCCGACCAAATCATAGTTTCCTTCCTCGGTATAAAACTTTGTAGAAAATCCCCTTACATCACGGACCGAGTCTGCCGATCCGCGTGAACCTGCCACCGTGGAGTAACGAACGAATACTGGTGTCTTGACTGAAGGGTCTTGAAGAAACTTGGCTTTTGTAAATTCGGCCATCGGTTCATATACCTGAAAATATCCATGAGCACCAGATCCACGGGCATGGACAATCCGCTCAGGAATACGCTCATGGTCAAAATGAGTCATTTTTTCCCGGAAATGAAAGTCCTCCATCAAAGTTGGACCACGTGTTCCCGCTTTCAAAGAATGCTCATCCTCAGAAATACGCAAACCTTGGTTAGTCGTCATCTTTTTCCCATTATCGTCCACTCGATATTGATCCAACTGCCGCCGCTTACTTTGCTCATCGATTCTTCCGTTTTCATTTGCTTTTGTCATCCCACTCATTCCCCTCCATGTCTAAGAATTCAGATTAGATCGTGTTGTATGTATTTATTTGATTCGAAATAATTGCGTTATCCTTCCTCATATACCACTCTATTTTGACGAATAAACAGAATTCAGAAAAAGAAACTTCACATTCTCAAAACAAAAAATCATTCCAGTGAGGACGTATTATTTCAGGTGGAGGTCGAATTATCAGTGTGGAAGTCAAATTATTCATGGATGAGTCGAAATATTTTGGGGTATGTCGAATTATTTCTAAGTGTGTAGAATTATCCTGGCGTAGTTTGGATTATTTCCGAGTGAGTTATTAAAACATATAAAAAAGTAAGTCTATCTAAGAGTTTTCCTATTATCATATAAACTGAATACTTAATATTAATAATTTTTCTTCATATTTTTGCTGTAAATATAAGTTCAGGACCATTTGTTTGTTCAAATGGGTTAACATAGTTATAATTCAGCAGAATATTTTGGAAAACCTTTTGAGAATGAGGCTTTTTTAGATTTTGGATTGGTAAAAAAATGAATGGATTGATATAACAAAATGAAGTATTTAAGATATTTATTATATTTAATTATTACGAGTGTAGCGTTCTATTATGTATCCATGTCCATAACTCAGGATAAAAGTTTGGTAGGAATAATAATAGGTTTTATAATAATGTTTGTAATTGTTTTCCCAATGATGTATTTAGAATTTATAAAATTTCAAAAAAAATAAAAGAAGCTTTTTTAGCAATAAAAAAGTGGTGGAGGTTTATTCTCAAAACTTCCACCACTTTTTTCTACAGGAACGTTGTTTTCCACTCTAGGCACTCGCTTTCCGCGGGCGGTCCGCTCTCGGCGCCATTGCGCCTTCGGGGTCTCTCCCCTGGAATCGCTTTTCCCGCAGGAGTCTCGCACCTTACGTTCCAATTAACTTTGTTTTAAAATTAGATAGAACCCCTTTTGTCTACAAACAGAACCAATTTTAATTGGTTAACCATGTTTAGATAAGCTTCCGCTTCTTTCCATTCAACACCTTACTTCTTAAAAGCCTCTGAAACCTTCAAAAGTTTGCCTTTTACTTTCGTATTTTTCATCACTTTCAAGACAAGCGGTCCCTTTTCATTCAATATTTCCACATAAGAAACATTATCCTGAATCGTAATGATCCCGATGTCCTCTGCATTCACTCCATCAATCTTTGCGATGGTTCCGACAAAATCCACAGCCCTGAGTTTCTTTTTCTTGCCGCCATTAAAATACAGCTTCATGATTTGTTTATTCAATTGTTCACTTTTATCTTTTTTGATTTTTGGACGAGCTTCCAGTTTCGCTTCGAATTCCACTTTTTTATTGGAGACTTCCTCTTTTGAAGGAACAGTCATCTTAGGGATTTCAAAACCGATATATCCTTGAATCTCAGTAAGGAATTTGTCTTCGTACGGCGTCACAAATGTAATGGCTTTTCCTTTTTTACCGGCACGGCCCGTTCTTCCAGTTCGATGTACGTAACTTTCCTTTTCCATTGGCAGGTCATAGTTAATCACATGGGTTATATTGTCGATGTCAATTCCGCGTGCAGCAACATCTGTCGCAACCAAATAGCGGAATTCACCTCTTCTGAATTCATTCATCACTGCAAGGCGATCTTCCTGAAGCATGCCGCCGTGTATCATATCACACGGATATTCCAGTTCCAGCAGCTGTTCACATACTTGGTCTACCCTATCTTTCGTCCGGCAGAAAATGATGCAGCTATCGGGGTTTTCCGTGATGGTGACGTCTCTAAGCAGGGAAAACTTGTCGTCTTCCTTCACTTCTATAAGAGCATGTTCAATCTTCTCCGTCGTTACACCCTTTGCTTTGATTTCAATATCCAAAGGATCTTTCATATATTGCTTGCATAGCTTTTTTATACTCTCAGGTAACGTAGCAGAGAACAGCATGGTTACTCTATCTTTCGGAAGCTCTTTAATAATGGCTTCCACTTGTTCGATGAAGCCCATATTCAGCATTTCATCGGCTTCATCAATAACCAAATGGGTTAAGCGTTCCAAGGCGAATGTCCCTTTCTCGATATGATCCAGGACACGCCCCGGGGTTCCGACGACTACATGGCTTTTTTGTTTCAATTCCGCTTTTTGCAGTGCGAATGGATGCTTTCCATAAACCGCAGTAGCCTTTATCCTTTTAAATCTGCCTATATTCGTAATATCCTCTTTTACTTGTACAGCCAGCTCACGTGTCGGTGTTAAAATAAGCGCCTGAGGCTTATTCTCTTCCCAATCGACCATTTCGCAGATCGGTATGCCAAATGAAGCGGTCTTTCCACTTCCCGTTTGGGATTTAACGACAAGATCCCTCTTTTCCAGCGCCACTGGTATCACCTCACGCTGTACTTCTGTTGGAAGCTGATATCCCAAGCTTTCTAATGCCCTTACAATTTCATCGCTTAATGTATAATCAGTAAAACTCAATTCATTCATATGACAGCCTCTTTTGTTGTTTAGTATGTTGCTTTATTGTTTCCATAATCGTAATTTCCTTATACAAGGTTCTATTATACGCGATATGCATCGATAAACCTTGTAATAACCAAATTCAATTGCCTTATTTCAATATAATGAAACATCCGTCTTCACTAAAACAATGGTCATCTGGATATCATGATCTGAGTTAATCAAAATGGACCCTGCTTCTTTCAATATGCTAAAATATGTATGATATAAAAGCTTAAATAGAGTGTAGTTTCTAAACCGATGTCCAAAAGGAGTGCTGATTTATGATAATCGTAACGAATAGAATCAGAGTCAAAAAAGGGATGGGTGCAGTCATGGCCCCAGGATTTACTGCGCCAGGTCCACTTGATACTACGGAAGGCTTCGTAAAAGTAGAAGTATTATTAACGCAGAATTTGTCGGACCACGATGAACTGAGCGTAAATATGTACTGGGAAAACCTTGATAACTTTACTGCTTGGAGAAATAGCGATGCATTCAAAGCTGCACATAAACGGCCTGAACCAGGTTCCGGTGAAGCAAAAAAAGAATCTCCAATTCTAGGCAGCGAGCTTACAACGTATGAAGTCGCCTCGGTAAAGGAAATAGCTAAATAATAAAATCATGCCAAAGAGGCCGCGAAATATGCGGCCTCTTTTTGTTGTTTTCTCTTAGTGATTACTGGGCTTCGGCTTTCTTGATTTGCTTGCTTCTAAGCTGGCCGCAAGCTGCATCAATATCCGTTCCATGTTCTTGGCGGATTTTACAATTTACGCCTCTCTTTTTCAGCGTATCATAAAACGAGAGAACGGACTCTTTTTCACTTCTTTGGTATTGACTATGCTCATCTACAGGATTGTATGGAATCAGGTTGACATAGAGCCGATGTTTTTTGTCCTCAAGAAGATTGGCGAGTTGTTCGGCTTCTTCTTGGTGGTCATTGACATCTTTCAATAGGATATATTCAATCGTAATTCTCCTATTCGTTTTCTCTAAATAATAATCAAGAGATTTCATCAATTTTTCTATCGGAATAGCTCGGTTTATTTTCATGATCCGTGTCCTGAGTTCATTATTCGGTGCATGCAATGAGATGGCCAGATTCACCTGTAATTGGGTATCAGTGAAATCATAAATCTTATTGGCAAGACCGCTCGTCGAAACAGTAATACGCCTAGCAGCGATAGCAAGACCCTTATGGTCCATGAGTACCTTCAAAAAGTCTATCATATTTTCAAAGTTATCAAACGGCTCACCAATACCCATTACAACAACATGGCTAACAACATCCCCTTGTTCCAATTTATCCAGATGCAGTTGAACGTTCATGATTTGTTCCACTATTTCGCCGCTGGATAAATCGCGGCTTTTGGCCAATAATCCACTGGCACAGAAACTGCAGCCAATATTGCAGCCCACTTGGGTGGTGACACAAACCGAAATTCCGTATTTATGCCTCATCATGACGGTTTCGATAAGGTTTCCATCCTGTAATTTAAACAAGAATTTGATCGTGCCATCCGCTGACTCTTGCTTAACGTGCTCAGTCAAAGTCTGGATGACAAAGTGCTCTTCAAGTAATTTTATGCACTCTTTATTAACATCCGTCATTTCAGAGAAATTCGTCACACGTGTTCTATAAAGCCACTCCCAGACTTGGGAAGCTCTGAATTTTTTATGGCCACGGTCCGAAAGCCATGATGTCAATTGTTCGAATGTTAAACCATAAATGGACTCTTTATTCATTCGTTACCCTCTTTTCATTACATTAAGATTTAATATTTTAACCCATTAACCTTACGGGGAATTCCCCCGGAATTAATTCCATCATTTATGATATGGTTCATTTCTATTTATCCGAAAAGCCCGATATATTTGCTCCACTAGAACCAATTTCATTAATTGATGCGGAAAGGTCATTTTCGAGAAGGAAAGGGCATAATCACTTCTTGATAACACCTCAGTGCCAAGCCCAAGCGACCCGCCAATAATAAAGGCAATTTTGCTCTTTCCATAGGTAGCGAGCTGATCCAAATGAGTGGCCAGCTGCTCTGAAGTAAGCTGTTTTCCATTGATTTCAAGCGTTATTACGTAGGTGTCCGGGCTGACTTTCGCCAGGATTCGTTCACCCTCCTTTTGCTTTACAATGTCCATGTCCGCTGCACTCAGGTTCTCCGGAGCTTTTTCATCCGGTACTTCGACAAGTTCTATATTAGCATAGGCGCTTAACCTTTTTGTATATTCAGCAATTCCTTGCTTTAAGTATTTTTCCTTTAGCTTGCCAACAGTAATAATCGTTATTTTCATATATATCCTCTAGCTTTCATTATGTTTTTACTATCAATTGTTGGATTTGCCTACCTATTATCATACCTTACAGTGGCCTATAAGCAAAACAAGCATATCCTTTCCAATTTTTAATGCTTTTAAAATAAAAACCGCTGCCCCTGAAAGCGGCAACGGTAACTTTCATTATTTTTTAATGTGTATTGAAGAAATTGGGCTGGACTTAGTTCAGATCCGATAAAGAATTATGTTGCTTATTCGTACAACCAAAAGCTTGAATCTAAACCATTCCACCCGCCGCTTCATTCTTCGGAAAATGTTAAGAACAGGTTAAGAACATGTTACGAACATGTTATCCACAATAGTTATCCACATATCCACAAAATCTATCCACATCTTGTATGCGAATATTAGTTCCCTACTAGATATATTGCCACGTTTCGACAATATTCACAGGTTGTTGATAACTGATTTTCTTCGGGAACCAGCGTTAAAACAGGATAGGTTTCACATTCGTATACCACTTCATCCAGCGCCATATCCACGTGTTCCTGACAGCAATATAATTTCATCCTTCATATCTCCTTTCCCACTCATTATTCCCAGTACTTCTATTCCCAATTATCCACAAGTTACTTGAGATCTTTAATTTAAGTATATATCCACAGGTAATCGTAACAAAAAATAAGAAAATCGCAAGGAAATAGAAAGGACAGGAGGCATTTTTTCCCCCTGTCCTTTTGTGCTTTTAAATTTCGCTGCTTGAAAGTTTGACTTCCGTAGTTTCTTTCTTTCCGTCACGGTAATAAATGATTTTAACTTTATCACCGATTTTCTTTTCGTTGTAAAGGTATTTTCGTAATTCCACAACGTCATGAATTTTTTCATTATCCATTCCAACAATGACGTCAAATTCCTTCAATCCTGCTTTGGATGCTGGAGAGTTGCTTTGAACGCCTGTTATTGCAACGCCAAATGTAACTTTTCTTGGTAACTTTAATGTATTTTGTTGATGGTATTGGGAAATCTCTTCTACAGATGCCAAATTCACACCCAAGAAGGCACGTTTCACTTCACCAAATTCCTCTATATCATTAATAATCGGTATAACTGAATCGATCGGAATGGAAAGACCGATTCCTTCCACTGCATTTTCCGCAATCTTCATCGAATTTATTCCGATGACCTGCCCTGACATATTAACGAGTGCCCCCCCGCTGTTACCTGGGTTAATCGCCGCATCGGTCTGGATGACCTCCGCATTCCAATCCACTTGTCCGTCCTCATTGATATCCACCTCTATTGTACGCTCCAATCCGGAGATGATCCCTTGTGTGATCGATCCAGAGAATTGGAGGCCTAATGGATTACCAATGGCAATTACGGGCTCACCAGGTTTCAATTTGCCGGATTTTCCGAATTCAGCAATGGTTTTGATTTTATCGCCATTCACGACAATGACAGCTAAATCTGTCCATGGGTCACTACCTTGTAGTTCAGCTGGCAATTTAGTGCCATCACTTAATGTCACTTCCAATTCATTAGCGCCTTCAATGACGTGATTATTTGTGACGATATAGGCTTTGCCCCCATCTTTTTTGTAGACGACTCCAGAACCAGTGCCGGCTTCTGCCGAACTGTCCTCGGCGTTGGTCCCTTGACTCCAGAAGTTCGTTTCCTGAATGTTAGTGATCCCGACCACTGCGTCGCTGGCCTTATCAACAGCATTGGTGACAGCACTTGTTACATCAAGAGTAAGGTTTTGCTGGGACTGCTCCGCGGGCTCATTCTCTGTTGATTTCCCCGTTGTAATTTCGTTATCATCGTTATTTAACAGCCCACTTCCCGGTAAAATAAGTAAGGCCCCGATGATGACGCCCCCCAAGCCGGCTAGAAAATAGCCCGTATAGCCTCTTTTCCGTTTATTTTGGTTCTCATCATTCTGATCATAATAACCCAAGACCGCCCCATCCTCTCATTTTAGGAATAAATTATAGCAATTCTATTGTTTGGTATCCTCCCTCAATTATACTCAATTACCGAATTTTTTCTAAAAAAATGAATGCTTTTATTTAAGGGGAAACGTAAAATTGACTAGTATACAGCCATTTTCCTTTTACCTATACAGTTCTAACCAAACGGTACCCCTTTTAATCCGATTCGTAACTTACGAACTGAAATTTTTAAAAATAAAAAAGGAATGAACAAGGATATCCCTCATCCATTCCTTTTATTTATAACGTAACAAGTTCCGTTGGTCTTTTCGGGTCTGTATCATATAAGGAAAATTGTTCGCCAACGATGATCCCCTTTGTCTTTAACGTCTGTTCCACCGACATTCTTGCTAGATCCTTCATATTGTTATCAAGGCTTAAGTGGGCCAAGTAAATCCGCTTGGTCTTATCACCGGCCACTTCACTCATTGCAAGGGCAGCGTCTTCATTACAAACATGTCCGACATCGCTTAAAATCCGGCGCTTGATGCTCCATGGATATTTTCCCATCCTCAGCATGGACACATCATGGTTACTTTCAAATACGTAAGCATCGGCATTCGAGATGATTCCCTTCATCCGATCACTTACGTACCCTGTATCGGTTATGACCACAAGTTTCTTATCCTCATGATGAAAGACGTAAAACATCGGCTCTGCCGCATCATGTGAAACGCCAAAAGATTCTATATCAAGACTGCCGAACGTTTTGACCTGTTCCATTTCAAATGTGAATTTTTGTTCGGTTGCAATTTCACCGATTGATCGATCCATGGCATTCCATGTTTTTGCATTCGCATATATCGGGAGTTTATGTTTTCTGGCAACCACGCCAAGACCTTTAATATGGTCGCTGTGTTCATGGGTAACAAGGATACCGGATAGCTTCGACATATCACGGCCTATATCCTGAAACAATGCTTCCAGGGCTTTACCGCTTAAGCCGGCATCGACAAGGAATGATTGATCCTCCGTTTCCACGAAAAAGGCATTTCCTGTACTCCCGCTTGCGAGAACACTAAAATGCATTGTCATCTTTACTCACTCCAGTATTTTTTCTTCTGTATTCAATTCAATGACCTCTCCATCAAAAGCATTCACGAAGAGATCCGTTTCGTCATCAATGACCACCCACCATGTTGGCACAAGTAAATGTGACACAGATGTCGTTTGCAGCGAATTATAAAAACCCAGTTTCACATTCGTGACTTTGCTTTTAGGATCAATATCACCATTCTGATACAATGCTCCAATAGCAGTTAAAGCAGATACCAATTCTTTTGGTTTATTGAATTTTTCGATCCCCTCTAAATACATCTGTTCATAGGAAACGATTTCACCCTTCTTGTTCAGATATAAAGTGACCTTCCCCTTACTATTATTATAAAACATCTTTTTATCTGCCACTTGATAGCAGATGATGGTCTGGCTGATTTCATCATAGCTCCAAAAATGATACTCACTTCCATTTAATATATACTCCTTCAGGAATATATCAAGGTCTGCAGCATTAATTTCCGCTTTCATGCCAACCGGTATCTTAAATGTACCCACAAGCTTCTTATCATCGATGATTTTTGCTTTTTGATTCTTTAGGTGCTGTATATCTTTCTTCTCGAAAGTCTTGCTTTGGGCAATCAGGAATTGATCCTTCAACTTTTGTTTCGGAAGTGGGGTTTCTATTGAAATCTCATCTTCTTTCAAAAGTTCATCCGTAAGGGGCTCCGTAAAGCTTTCTAATTGGGAGTCATTAATCTTTTCCAGGAATTGATAAAGAAGAAAAATATTCAAAGTAAAGAAAACCATGATGAATATCGACTTTGTATTATTCCAATCCACTTTGATCGCCTCCTTCTTCAAAAGGCACAATAAACCATTTATCGCCTACACGATAATACCAAGTGGGATCGAGTGTAACTAGTGTTACAAGTTTGGAATCGAGGGATTTATTCAATCTATAACCAATCGAGATGTCCTCCACGCTTTTGAAGTCGATATTATCTTTCGATTTCAACTGATTCAAGACTTCTCTACCACTTTTTAAAGTTTTTACCGATTCTTCTGATGGGAGGACTGAGTCAAGTGAAAAGTACGGGCGGTCATAGCTATAAATTTCTTCTTTCCCCCAAATTTGCTCGATTTCTGTCATTCCGGATTCATTGAAGGCCGGATAACCATTTACGAATAAGCGGAATACCACTCGTTGCTCATTCTCCGACATATAGGCAAAGCGGTAATTGTTATCTTCCCAACCAGCATTATCATTGATGAAATCAATACTTTTTTGCAGAAGGTCACTGGAACTGCCCTTGCTTTTTTGTGCCGGATTGATATAAGAAATTAAGTAATTGTCTTTATTGACGGTCATAAGTCTTGTTCCATCCGTGTATTCCTCACCAACCGAAACGGGTTCCTGGCGTACATACTTCGGATTATTAAATAAAGCATTTTTCAGGTTTCCAATATCCAAATCGTCAATATAATATTCAAATCTGTTGATCTCCACTGGGTTTTCCGGGACGAACAGCGTCCTTTTGCTGTTTATCGTTTCGGCCGTGTATTCAGGGTGCTCATCGTAAGAACCCCTATAAAATGAATCCATGAAATTCCTTAGTTTTTTAGAGTCGACCATACCTTGATAAATCTTCTCTTGATCGTAGGAAACAAAATAAACGGCAGATTCTTTACCACTGATATCCTTTTGTTTAATGAGGATTCGATCAAACGAAAATTCAGGCACTTCCTTATCCCTTATATTCAATACCGTTTTATAAAGGGCAATGGGAATATCATCGGAAAATTTGATTTCAATCGATCCATCTTCATGGACAAAATCGTCAAATTTCCTTTGCAGCCTTTTTACGGATACCTCTTTTATGCCGCTGAAGCGCCATTGCGAAAATTCTTTTTCCATTTCATTTATTTCCACCGGATTGGAAGTCTGGAAATGCTGCCCATTGCCATGGAAAAGGATACTGACTGGTTTAATGACATCACTGACAATCTGGACATCGCTTTTAATCTTTATAAATTCCGACGATTGTTCAAATGGATCATACTCAGGCTCGTACGTCCAAATGCTCCATGTCAAAAAAATGCTTGTCCCAACCAAAATAATCAGTATTATACTTTTTGCACGTTCAAAATTCATGACCAATCATCCTCTTCTTCCTGTTCGTAAGGAAGTGTAAAGAACACGGTAGTTCCTTTTCCATCCACACTTTCCGCCCATATTTTCCCGCCATGCGCCACGACCATCTCTTTTGCAATCGCTAAACCAAGCCCTGTCCCGCCTAAGTTACGGGCCCTTGCTTTATCCACACGGTAGAAGCGGTCGAATATTTTATCAATGACGTTTTTCGGGATACCCACTCCTTGATCTGTAATGCTCACAATGATAAAGCCATCAGATGCCCTGACGCGGAAAGTCACTTGACCCCCTTCAGGTGAGTACTTTAATGAGTTGGAGATTACATTATAGAGAACCTGGGTAATTTTATCTTCATCAATATCCACAAAATAAGCTTCCTTCGGCAAATCACGCTTAAACGTGATGTCATCATTTTTCGTCATTTCAAAACGATCGATGATATGGTCATAGAATTTATTGAAATTCACCCAGCCTGTTTTAAGCCTGTAATCTTTACTGTCCATTTTTGAAAGCTGTAACAGATCATTAACAAGCCTGATCATTCGCTCCGTTTCATTTTGGGTCACACTTAAAAAGGATGGAGCGATTTCCTCGTCCTTCCATGCACCTTCAGCCAATGCCTCCAGGTAACTTCTCATCGTCGTTAGCGGAGTTCGCAGTTCATGTGATACATTGGCAACAAATTCCCTGCGTTCACTTTCGATTTTTTCCTGCTCTGTAATATCATGCAAAACAGTAATCAAACCATTAACGAATCCCGTTTCCTTTTGAATGACCGAAAAGTTCCCCCTCAAAATGAAAGGCCGATTTTTTTTGCTGTAATCAAGGATTACGGACTCCCGCTCTTCCAGTAAATCCTCAAATTTATATTCTTCTTCAAGCCCCAAAACCTCAATGATCGGTTGGTTCATGACGGTTTCACGCGAGACATTCAATAATTGTGCCGCCGGTTCATTAATCAGGTTCACCCGACCGCGCCTGTCCGTTGAAATTACGCCATCCGTCATATTGGCAAGGACAGATGACAGCTTACGCCGCTCTCCTTCTGTGCTTGATTGCGACTCTTGAAGTTTTTTGGTCAAATTATTGAAAGTGACGGCAAGCTGGCCAATTTCATCATCGCCATATACCCTAACTTTTCTGGAGAAATTCCCTTTCGCCATCACCAGTGCCTGCTTTCTCATATCAGACATAGGTCTAGTGATCGTTCGTGCGAGCAGGATCCCCAAGATGGCCGTAATGACCAAGGCGATGGCCGTACCCGTCATGAAGATACTATTGATCTCATCCATCTGCTCAAAGACATTTTCCATCTCTGCTATTACATAGACGGCGCCAATGACCTCCCCATTTGCTTCAATGGGTGTCGAAAGGACCCAGAGTCGCCTGCCTGTTTTCTTATCCCGAAATATATCATTATCTTCTTTTCCATAAATGAGCGTATTCTTAATAAGGACCTCTGTTGTCTTCTTCCCTACAATATCCTGGTTACCTGGGGCTGAAGTTCCAATCACGCGTCTGCTGCGGGTGTCGATGACACGTACTTCCGAAATATCATTCGATGAATTATCCCGGTCTTTCAATATCGTATCAATCGCTTCTTCGAGGGTTGGATCTTCCTCTCCCCTCTCTTTTTCCATTTCTTCACCAATGCTGTAGGTAAGCAGGTTAACGTGGCCTTTTATTGATTTCGTAAAGTTCCCAACAAGATTTTCTTCCAATTCCCCAACAAAATATACCCCGATTATTTGCATTGCTACGAAAATGAGCAAAACATAAATCAGAACAAATTTAAAATGGATTGAGCGAAAAAAACCAACCTTTTTCATAGAAACTACTCCTGTTCAGGGTTACGCAGGTAATAACCGACCCCTCTTCTAGTTACAATCCAGCCAGGATGGCTAGGATTGTCTTCAATCTTCTCACGAAGACGTCTGACCGTTACATCGACCGTCCGCACATCACCAAAATAATCATAGCCCCACACGGTTTGTAATAAGTGCTCCCTTGTCATGACCTGACCGATGTGCTTCGCTAAGTAATGAAGCAACTCAAATTCGCGATGCGTTAATTCAATCGTATCACCGCGCTTGGATACCACATAGGCATCCGGATGGATAGTGAGCGTTCCTATCGTAATTTCCTTCGGTTCATTTTCTTGATCGGGAACAGGAACAGCTTGCTGACGTCTTAGGTTCGCCTTAACGCGGGCAATTATTTCCCGGGTACTAAATGGCTTTGTCACATAGTCGTCTGCACCAAGCTCCAATCCTAAGACCTTATCAATCTCTGAATCTTTTGCCGTTAACATGATGATTGGCGTTTCATACTTCTTCCTTACTTCCCTGCAAACTTCCATGCCATCGCGCTGCGGCAGCATGATATCAAGTAAAATCAAATCGGGTTGCCGTTCTTCTACCATTTTGAGGGCTTCATTGCCATCATAAGCACAAAAAACTTCATAGCCTTCTTTTTTCAAATTGAATTGTAATATATCAGCAATTGGCTTTTCGTCATCCACTACCAGAATCTTTTTATCCATGTACTTATCTCCTTTTTAATAACTGAACTGAATCTATTAAAAACCGTGTCCTTATCCGGGACCTTATTCACTTTTCCTTCTGCTTGCACAACCCGGCAACCTAGTTTTAGCAAAGTTACGTATATATACCCAATAAAAGGGGCTGAACACCGGAATGAAAGCAAATTGTCTCTATTCTACTTTATCATTTTATAGGCATTAAATCACCTTTTTCCTATTATTCTCATCTATGTATGTAGCAAAGAAGTCTTCGAATAATTTTCGAAGACTTCCATCGATTATTGGCTTATATAGTTTAGCGGATTAACGAGAGACCCGTTTTTATATATTTCAAAATGGAGGTGGACACCGGTCGAGTTCCCCGTTGAACCCATCATGCCAATTTTCATGCCTTTTTCAATCTTTTGTCCTGCTTGTACATCTATTGAATCCAAATGGGCATACACTGTCTTATACCCGTTATTATGATTGATCGTTATCTTATTTCCATATCCTCCGGAGTTTCCGGCAGTTTCGATTATCCCATGATCTGCTGCCGTTATCGTCCTGGTGGCTGGCCGGGCAATATCTATACCTTTATGCAGTTTCCCCCAGCGCTGACCCTGCTTACTGGAAATATAGCCCCCATCTGCAGGCCATGAATATGTACCGCTGCCCTGTGAAGGAATGACCTTGGTGCCTTTTCTCGTGATTTCTGTTTTGGCCTTTTCCGTGACTTCTTTTTTTGTGATTGTTTCACTGATTTTCTTTCCGTTTGTTTCGGATACATTATAGGTGAACGCAAGAATCCCCTCATTCCCTATTTGTTCAGTAATGAGCTCGCCCTTTGGAAGTTCGTCATCCTCCTTCACTTTCTTTTCAAAAGGAATCCTCTCTTCCTTAAATACTTCTCTTTCTACCATTACGTTCACATAGGGGATACGTTGGGTCACATAAAGACGCTCGCCCTCTTTAACACCTTTGTTCTCATCCTGTCCCGGATTTAGTTCCAGCAGTTGATCCAGGTCCATATCATGGCTAGTGGCAATGGCTTCAAGATCCTCATCTTCCTTAGCCTCATAGCTCGTCGTTCCTTCCTTTCCTTCTTCTATCATGGAAAGGGTTTCATCGACGCTCTTGATTTCGTCTGGATATACCATTGTCTCTTTAAACGTGACGGGAAGTGAAAATTCGATGTCCAGAATTCTACTTCCTGGCTCTTTTAACGGATCCGCATCTTTTTCACTTTCCTTTTTACCTGATTCATATTCAGCGTATTCCTTTTCATTCACATATAATAAAGTGATTTTCTCCAAAACGTCCTCGGCATCTTCCTTTGACGCAACATAAGCGACCGCCTGATTATCTATGTCGATTTCATAAGCCTCTGCCTTCACATTCAACTGATCTTGAATTCCCTTAACAGCCTGATCCTCTTTTACCTCTTCATCGAATACCTCTTCAGGTACAAACGTCAGCTGTGTCTCCTTATCGAATGTTAAGTCCGGATAATCTTCCTGTGCTTCTTCTACCTTATCGGCTACAATCTTTTCGATTTCCGTTTCGTCCGTCACACTTCCGACGAACTCATCGTTAAGATAAACATGCTGTATGGTTGCAGTTTCCGATATTCCAGCAGCAGTTGCCCGATTTCCTGCAAGCATTAAAATGACGGAAACCATCAACAGGATGATCCCCTTGCCTTTTGAGCTAAACATATATTGTCCTCCTTAACGGCTCAGTCACCAATTAAGAAACTAATCAATTTTATTTTGAGATTTATTAGTCCAATTTAAATATCCACATGCTTATGACTGATTTCTATAATGATTTTTATCACTCATAACTCTACCATATTGAGAAAAAAAACAAGAAACAGACTTCATAATGTAATGGAACTGTATAAATCGTGACAACATGTACCAATAAATATAGGAATGGGGAAAGTTCAATAAACTGCAGAAAAAGGAGTGGGCCTAGGCCCAGTAAGGTTAAAAGCGAGTAATAAGCCGAATTGGTCTAAATTGGTATGTTACAAATCGTTAACAATCTATTAACAAGATTTCATTCAAAATACATCTGGACGCAAAACAAAAAAACGCCCAAAAGGAAAGGCGTTTATAAAAGGATGGCTCAGGACGGAATCGAACCGCCGACACAAGGATTTTCAGTCCTTTGCTCTACCGACTGAGCTACTGAGCCAAATATTCTATTTTAGAAAAAAATAAAATGGCGGTCCCGACGGGAATCGAACCCGCGATCTCCTGCGTGACAGGCAGGCATGTTAACCGCTACACCACGGGACCAGTAAAGCATTTATATAAAGAAGTGACCCATACGGGATTCGAACCCGTGTTACCGCCGTGAAAGGGCGGTGTCTTAACCGCTTGACCAATGGGCCGGAAAAAATGGTGAGCCATGAAGGATTCGAACCTTCGACCCTCTGATTAAAAGTCAGATGCTCTACCAACTGAGCTAATGGCTCGTACTAAGGAAATGTTTTTTTTCAGGATGTTAACTTAACATCCGTATCTTGTTAATGGCTTGTTCTATTGTGACGACGCTTTTGATAATATCATGGTTTATATAGTTTAGGCAATAGTTTTTTGAAATAAAATTATTTTTTTCTTATATTTTTTCATTTTCCAACAGTTTAATCCATTCATTCGGTATCCCGGACCTCCTGAACGTGACATATAATAGCATGGATGTTAATAACGAAAGAAAAGAGCCGGCAAAAAAGCCAGCTCCTTTTTCAAGAATTACGCTAGACGCCAAGGGCTTCTCACGACATTTGTTTGGTTACGGTCAGGACCGACAGAGAAAGTGGTCAAAGGAATGCCTACCAATTGAGATACGCGCTCTACATAGTGACGAGCGTTCTCTGGAAGCTCATCCAATGATTTGCAACCTGTGATGTCTTCTGACCAGCCTGGTAGTTCTTCATAGACTGGTTTACATTCGCCAATCGCTTTCAAAGTCGCTGGAACTTCATGAATGATCTCGCCTTTGTAATCATAAGCCACACAAATTTTGACAGTATCAAGACCTGATAATACGTCAATCGAGTTCAATGATAAATCAGTAATCCCGCTGACACGGCGAGCATGGCGAACGACAACAGCGTCAAACCAGCCTACACGGCGCGGTCTGCCTGTAGTTGTACCATATTCACGGCCAATTTCCCGGATTTGGTTACCGACTTCATCATGCAATTCTGTAGGGAAAGGACCATCGCCCACACGGCTTGTATATGCTTTACATACTCCAACCACATGGTTGATTTTCGTAGGACCTACACCAGAACCGATTGTAACTCCACCTGCAACCGGGTTAGATGAAGTGACGAATGGGTATGTTCCTTGATCGATATCAAGCATGACACCTTGTGCCCCTTCGAATAATACCCGTTTTCCTTCATCAAGTGCATCATTCAATACAACGGATGTATCACAAACATATTTCTGCACTTGTTGTCCGTACTCATAGTATTCTTCCAAGATATCCTCGATTTTGAAACCTTCCGTTTCGTAGAAACGTTCAAACATACGATTTTTTTCGACAAGATTTTGAGACAATTTTTCCTCGAAAATTTCACGGTCCAAAAGGTCTGCCATGCGGATTCCGTTACGAGCAGCTTTGTCCATATATGCAGGGCCGATTCCTTTTTTAGTCGTTCCAATTTTGTTGGCGCCTTTACGGTCTTCTTCGACTTCATCCAATTTGATATGGTAAGGAAGAATGACATGTGCACGGTTTGAGATACGAAGATTATCCGTACTCACCCCATGGCTATGTAAATAAGCAAGCTCCTCTACAAGAGCTTTAGGATCAACCACCATACCATTTCCAATGACACAAATCTTATCACTATAAAAAATCCCTGACGGAATTAAATGCAGTTTATAGGTAACACCGTTAAATTTTATTGTATGCCCTGCATTATTCCCACCTTGATAACGAGCGATGGCTTCCGCATTCTGGGATAGAAAATCTGTTATTTTACCTTTACCTTCGTCTCCCCATTGTGTACCGACTACTACAACTGATGACATCTGAATAAAGCACCTCCAAAGGTTCACGTAATACCGATCATTTTAACCGGTTCTTATCAAACAAACCTATTTTATCAATAATCCAAACTGGAAGTCAATACAAAATCCGAACAATACACTTTTCAATAAATACTTTGTTCGTAAATATGAGAAAATTCTTTCGGTTTTACATTGGGTTTTGGATTGTCAATCATTATTGTACCCTTTGATTTCTTTTTCTATTATCATAAGGCCCTTTCCTTTTCCAAAAACAGAGAAAGCCCGCCATTGCAAAAATGGCAGGCAGTTCCCTATGCGCCGGGAGACATCGAATCGTCATCGAAGCGGCGTTCGAGGTTAACGAATTTATTATATTCTTTTACGAATGCAAGCGAAACCGTGCCTACTGGACCATTACGCTGTTTCGCTATAATGATTTCGATGATATTTTTATTCTCGGATTCTTTATCATAATAATCATCACGGTATAAGAATGCGACGATATCGGCATCTTGCTCGATACTCCCGGATTCCCTGATATCAGACATCATCGGACGCTTATCCTGACGCTGCTCCACTCCCCGCGATAGCTGGGAAAGGGCGATGACGGGCACTTTAAGTTCACGAGCGAGCGCTTTGAGTGAACGTGAAATCTCGGATACCTCTTGCTGACGGTTGTCGCCTGAACGACCATCGCCTTGAATTAACTGCAGGTAATCGATCAATATCATGCCAAGGCCATGTTCCTGCTTCAAACGACGGCATTTTGAACGGATTTCACCAATCCTCACACCAGGCGTATCATCGATATAAATGCCGGCATTCGACAAGCTTCCCATCGCCATCGTCAGTTTACGCCAATCCTCATCAGTTAAGGAACCTGTCCGTAAATTCTGAGCGTTGATATTTCCTTCAGCACAGAGCATACGCATAACGAGCTGCTCTGCACCCATTTCAAGACTGAAAATCGCTACATTCTCCTCCGTTTTGGTCGCAACGTTTTGAGCGATATTCAATGCAAAAGCGGTTTTACCAACCGAAGGACGGGCACCCACTATGATGAGGTCATTACGTTGGAACCCTGCTGTCATTCGATCCAGTTCAGCAAACCCTGTCGGTATTCCTGTGACATCACCTTTACGGGTAGTCAAAATTTCTATGTTATCGTACGTCGCAACCAATACATCCTTAATATTTTGAAAAGACCCGGAATTCTTACGCTGGGCCACTTCCATGATCGTTTTTTCTGCTTCCCCGAGCAGCTCCTCGACCTCGTCCTCGCGACTGTAGCCTTCCTGAGCGATGTTGGTCGCTGTCCTGATCAAACGACGCAGCAATGACTTCTCCTCGACGATGCGGGCATAATATTCAATATTGGCCGCGGTAGGCACCGATCCGGCCAATTCACTTAAATAAGAAACTCCGCCAACTTCTTCAAGGTTTTTTGTCGCAGCCAATTCCTCTGTCACCGTAATCAAATCGACAGCTTTTCCTTCGTCATTCAATTTAAGCATTACATTAAAGATTTTTTGATGTGAGCTTCTGTAAAAATCCTCCGGAATCAAAACTTCCGATGTAACGGTCAATGAAGAGGGCTCAAGAAAAATGGCTCCTAGCACTGCCTGTTCGGCTTCTATATTTTGAGGGGGAATCCTATCCTGAAATTGTTCTATCATATCTTAAAACCTCCCATTCTAAGAGGATACCTTTTATATGTTTCTAGTAAAAAAGAAAAAAGTGAAAGGACAACATGCCCAATCACATTTTTCGTCTATCTCTATTTTATCAATTTTTCACAGATATGAAACAGCTAAAATTAGTTAATTTCTTTCACATGCACAGTCAGTGTCGCAGTGACTTCAGGATGAAGCTTGACTGGAAGCTTTGTATGCCCTAAAGTGCGGATGCCTTCAGCAAGCTCCATTTTACGTTTATCAACCTTGACACCGTGTTTTTTCTGAAGCTCCGATGCAATTTGTTTAGTCGTGATGGAACCGAATAAACGCCCGCCCTCACCGGCTTTGGCAGATAGTTCAACCGTTAATTTCTCCAGCTGCACTTTCAATTCTTCAGCATGCTGCAGCTCTTCTGCTGCAAGTGATTCTTCTTTATTTTTCTGGGCTTCCAAAGTTTTTACATTTGAATTATTTGCTTCAACAGCCAATCCTTGTTTTAACAGGAAATTATGTGCATAACCATCTGCTACATTTTTAACTTCCCCTTTTTTCCCTTTACCTTTTACGTCTTTCAGAAATATTACTTTCATTCTTTTTGTCCCCCTTCTAAATATTCATCAATAGCTGCTTTCAATCGACTTTCAGCTTCATCAATGGAGCAAACCTGTTGAGTGGCGGCATTTGTTAAATGTCCGCCTCCATTCAACATTTCCATGATCACCTGTACATTGATATCACCTAGAGAACGCGCACTTATGCCAACTGTATCATCAGATCGCTTAGCCATTACGAAAGAAGCCGCAACGCCATCCATGGTCAATAGGGTGTCCGCAGCTTGAGCGATGAGCACCTGATTATGAACTTGATCGGTTTTTGCAGAGGCAATGGCAATTCCCTTTTTATAAAAGATGACTTCCTCAATGAGCTTCGAACGTTTGATATAGGTGTCCACGTCTTCTTTTAAGAATTTCTGGACAAGTACCGTATCAGCTCCATGCGCCCTTAGATAAGAGGCTGCATCGAAAGTGCGTGAACCTGTTCTTAAGGTGAAGCTTTTCGTATCGACGATGATACCTGCAAGAAGCGCCGTCGACTCCAGCATATCAATCTTTGAGCGTTTCGGTTGATATTCAAGCAGTTCGGTTACAAGTTCTGCTGTTGAAGATGCATATGGCTCCATATAGACGAGCAATGAATTCTTGATGAACTCCTCACCGCGGCGATGATGGTCGATGACTACAACCTTATCGATCCTATTCAATAACCGCTCTTCAATCACCATGGAAGGTTTATGTGTATCGACCACAACCAGCAAGGTCTCATCCGTAATCATTTCAAATGCATCATCAGGTGTTATGAACCGGGAATACAGCTCTTCTTTATTTTTGATTTCTTCCATTAAACGAAGGACACTGCTATCGAGCTGCTGGGTGTCGATGACAATATAGCCTTCACGTTCATTCATCTGGGCAACTTTCAAGATGCCGATCCCTGAACCGATTGCGTCCATATCCGGGTTTTTATGGCCCATGACAATGACTTTATCGCTATCAAGGACTATATCCTTCAATGCATGGGAAATGACACGTGCACGGACTCTCGTGCGTTTTTCCATCGGATTGGTTTTGCCGCCATAAAATTTCACTTTTCCATTCGCTTGCTTTATCGCTACTTGGTCACCGCCCCGTCCAAGGGCGAGATCCAAGCTGGACTGTGCAAGCGTACCTAGTTCCGGTAAGGATGGCACGGCCGAGCCGACCCCGATGCTCAGGGTCAAGGGTACATTTTGCTTGGCCGTCGTTTCCCTGATTTCATCCAAAATCGAGAATTTGCCCTTCTCAAGCTGATGAAGGATATGCTCATTGAAGACAGCGATGAATCGTTCCGAGGAAACCCGTTTAAAGAAAACGCCATTATCCCTTGCCCATTTATCAAGAAGTGAGGTAACCAAGCTATTAATGCTGCTTTTACGCTGATCATCCATACCCTGTGTCAAATCATCATAATTATCAAGAAGAATGATCGCAATTGCCGTCCGCTCATCTTCATATAATTTCTCAATTTCCACTTGCTCCGTCACATCAAAAAAGTAAAGAAGCCTTTCATCACGCTTATGGACCACCTTGAATTTCCGATCGTGGAGCGTAAGCGTCTCTGTCTCGATTTCTTGCTTGATCAACGGCACTATCGAGTCCGCAACATCGTATAGCGATCTTCCTGCCAAGGAGTCTTCACTAAAACAAGAAGCCAGGAATGGATTGGTCCATTCAATGTAATAATCCTCATTAAAGAGCATGATCCCAATCGGCATTTCCAATAACGCTTCCTCGCCCACCTTCTTTAAACGATAGGATAAAGTCGTTATATACTCTTCTGTCTTTCGTTGCTTTTTTTCTACCATTCTTAATGTTAAATAAAATAAACCAGCAAGAATCAATAGTCCAACAAGTGCAATAACCCAATTATAATAAGCCAGTACGCCCAAAAGTAAAACGACTGCGGCCAGCACCCCATACAATGGGGACTTAATCGAGTATTCTTTCAAATAAGATGGCATAGTTTCAGCTCCTAAAAGCATCTGTTTTACAAAAAAGTCTTCTATTCCTTTTTCTTGATTGTCTCCCTAAAAGGAAAGCCTAAATCTATTATACCTAAAAATCGCACGGCCGTCGTAATAATCGGAATCGGCAGCAGCAAAGAAAAAACCACGATTAAAACAGGTATGGCCTTAGCCCAAGACTTAACATGAGCGATATAGAATATCAGGGAATATCCTTGTAATAAAATGAAGAACTGCAGTATGAAAAATAGGTTCGTTATGGCCATATATACAAAACTGTTCTTGTCCGTATTCACAAAAAGTGCAAGAAGCATCGTAATTAAATAATACCATAAAAGGCTTTTCGGGAGTCGCAGATCTCGAAAATGGGGCCATTTTAACGCCTTATCACTGAATCTCTTCACAATGGGATGCGCCGCAAAGAAAATCAATAAAACCATGATGACTGACATCAAGACGAACAAACTTGGCATCAGCGTGTTCATCATATCGAGTGATTCATACAACCGCTTTTTGACTTGTTCCGTCGGTGCCTGTCCAAAAGAATCCATTATGCCGATAGTATTCTCGAGGGACCCCTCAGCCATGTTCATCGATTCTTCTATGTAATTAACATCCGTTATCAATACTGAAGCTGCATATATTAATAAAATGCCTCCCAGGAAGACAAGGACTGCGCTTATGAACATAGGAGCCATCGGTTTGTCCTTTTTCAAAAAATAGCCGATCGCGATTCCCGTTGCCCCCATGAGCAAGGTCAGCGGAACAGACAATATCGTCCCAATGAGGATCGACAATAACGAGGCTACAAATAAGTAACCAAGGCTCCACGATAACTTTTGTTTGATTGTGACAAGTATGAATGGAATGGGTAAAAAGAATGTAGTGAAAATACCCAATAGTGGGATTTGAATGGTGATGAACAATAAAATGCAATATAGTGCCAGAAGGGCTCCGCCCTCAGCAATCCGTCTCCCGCTATTCATCTTTATTTCACCCCCTGTTATTATTGATGTCTTATCTCCATCTTTATATTGTATCCGTTACGGCCAGGATATTTCAAACATCACATTCTTTTTTAGAATATGATTATTTTTTCTGAGGAAAACGTCCGGATAACTTCCTTTTGAAATAAAAAAACCGCAATTCAGCGGTTTTCAGGCATAAGTGACAACTTATAAAAAAGGCACATTAAGGATAACTCCTCAATGTGCCAATTTATTATTCACCAGATACATATGGTAGTAATGCCATAGTACGTGAGCGTTTAATAGCAATCGTTAATTTACGTTGATATTTAGCGCTTGTACCAGTTACACGACGTGGTAAAATTTTACCGCGTTCTGAGACGAATTTTTTAAGAAGATCTACATCTTTGTAATCAATTTTAGTGATTCCGTTAGATGTGAAATAACAAACCTTTTTACGCTTACCGCGTCCTTTACGTCCACCCATTGCCATGATAAATTTCCCTCCCTGCTTTTTGAATTTTCATTTTAAACGGCTGTTTAAAACGGAAGATCGTCATCTGAAATGTCGATTGTCTTACCGTCATTTGCAAACGGATCATCATCTACACGAGTGTAGTTGTTATTGCTCCGTTGATTCTGATTAGGATTTTGTCCATACGAATTGTTGTCATTTCCGTTATTATTGCCATAACTTCTTTGACCTCCACCGTAAGAACCGCCTTCATTTCTTTCACCCGCTGAACTGCTTCGTGGTTCAAGGAATTGAACACTCTCAGCCAGAATCTCCGTCACATATACGCGTTTGCCGTCTTGTCCTTCATAATTACGTGTTTGGACACGTCCATCCACGCCAGCTAAACTGCCCTTTTTCAAGAAGTTAGCTACATTTTCTGCCGGTTTACGCCAAACTACACAGTTAATGAAATCCGCTTCACGTTCACCCTGCTGATTCGTAAAACCACGGTTCACAGCTAAAGTAAAGGTAGCTACGGGAACTCCATTAGGTGTATATCGTAATTCAGGATCTTTAGTTAAGCGTCCTACCAAAACTACGCGATTCATCATCAGAATCAACCCCTAGGTTTCAATCTTGTTTCTATGAAACAAGATTAGAATTTATATTAAATATCGAATTATACTTCTTCTCTAGTAGCCATGTGGCGAATAATGTCTTCACTGATTTTAGCAAGACGATCGAATTCTTGAATCGCAGCACTTTCAGCGTTAACTTTAAGAAGCATGTAGTAACCATCACGGAAATCATTGATTTCGTATGCAAGACGGCGTTTACCCCATTCTTTTGCTTCTACTTCCGCACCATTATCAGAAAGGATTGTGTTGAAACGTTCAACTAAAGCTTTTTTAGCTTCTTCCTCAATGTTTGGACGGATGATATACATAATTTCGTATTTTCTCATCACTGTCACCTCCTTTTGGTCTAAGCGGCCCAATTGGGCAAGGAGCAATTATTTATAATTACTCACAAGATAAAATTATAGCATAGTTAAAGAGGCTTTGCAACGAACTGATCGACTTATTACAATTAATTGTAATCTAATGATTTAAGTCTCAAAAAAGACCCCACATGGAATGGTAGGGTCTTTGAATCTTAAACGTTAAAACGGAAATGGATAACATCGCCATCGTTAACGATGTATTCTTTTCCTTCCAAACGGACTTTACCCGCTTCTTTTGCAGCACCATGGCTGCCCGCTTCAAGTAAATCGGTATAAGAAACCGTTTCGGCACGAATGAAACCGCGTTCGAAATCCGTGTGAATGACGCCGGCACATTGAGGGGCTTTCATTCCTTTGCGGAATGTCCAAGCACGCACTTCCTGTACACCAGCTGTAAAGTATGTTGCCAATCCAAGCAGATTATAAGAAGCACGGATCAACTGATCAAGACCTGACTCCTCGATTCCAAGTTCAGATAGGAACATTTCCTTTTCTTCACCTTCAAGCTCTGCAATTTCTTCTTCGATTTTGGCACAAATCACGATTACTTCGGCATTTTCATTAGCAGCATATTCACGAACTTGCTGTACATATTCATTATCATCAGCATTCGCCACTTCATCTTCGCTCACGTTCGCCACGTAAAGCGTCGGCTTCGCTGTAAGTAAATGCATGCCCTTCACGATTTTTTGCTGCTCTTCAGTAAACTCGACGGAACGTGCAGGCTTTTCATCTTCCAATGCTTCTTTTAAAGCCACAAGGATTTCATGTTCTGCCACAGCGGCTTTATCTTTTTGCTTGGCCATTTTTCCGACACGGTCGATGCGTTTGGCAACAGATTCCAAATCGGCAAGGATCAATTCAAGGTTGATGACTTCGATATCATCGATTGGATTCACTTTTCCGGAAACATGGGTGATGTTATCGTCTGCAAAACAACGGACGACTTGACAAATTGCATCCACTTGACGGATATGGGAAAGGAATTTATTACCCAATCCTTCTCCTTTACTTGCTCCTTTTACAATCCCGGCGATATCCGTGAACTCAAATGCTGTCGGAACCGTCTTTTTCGGTTTTACCAATTCAGTCAATTTTTGCAGACGGTGATCTGGCACTTCCACAATCCCGACATTGGGGTCGATCGTACAGAAAGGATAGTTGGCAGATTCCGCACCTGCCTGAGTAATTGCATTAAATAAAGTGGATTTACCTACGTTAGGCAAACCGACTATACCAGCTGTTAAAGCCATTTATATTTCACTCCTTCAAGATGATTCGTACATATGGGAAAAGAACTGATCTTCTATAAAGACCATCCAATTACCTAAACCTTTCCCAATTATAGATTTCGCTTCCTAAAAAGACAAGTAAATCATTGAGATGACAGGACTACTTTCACTCAAAAAAAAAGCATGATCATTCCTCATGCTTTTGCAGAACTTTTTTCATTTTCTTCGCGAATTCACGTCGGGGCAGCATCACGCTATGACCGCACCCTTCACATTTTATCCGGATATCCATACCGAGCCGTATAATTCTCCACTTATTCACTCCACAGGGATGTGGTTTCTTCATTTCCACAATATCCTTAAGTGCAAATTCCTTTTCTTCCATAACCATGAGCCCCCTAATTCCTATGACTCGCTGCCATTGTACGTAGATTTAATCCCACTTGAATCAAGCGCAGCACTCATTTCATTTCTTAATATCCTACTGATTTCAATGTGATGCATCGGCTTTGTTTCCGCTTTAATCCGAAAGACGATTTCTTCAGGACTAATTTTTTCAATTCCCAAAAATTCAGGTGTTTTGATCAATGCATCGTATTTGCCTTCCATACTGTTTAAAAGATCAATCAGCACCTTCTCAGCACGCTCGACCGATCCATCGTTAGGTATGGTCACATCAACAACAGCCATACTATTTAAAATGGAATAATTCGTGACCTGGATGATGCTGCCGTTGGGTATGAAGTGCAATTCACCTGCACCGCTTTTAATTTTCGTTGTACGAAGCCCGATCTCAATGACTTCCCCTTCAAAATTATTGATTTTAATATAATCCCCAACCGAGAAATGATCTTCAAAAATAACGAAAAATCCTGTAATTATATCCTTGACCAAACTTTGAGCACCAAAACCAACTGCCAAACCGAGAACACCGGCACCAGCGAGTAATGGCATTACTTCGATTCCGAAAATTTCCAGAATCATTATCAAGGCAATGAAATTGATGACATAGGTAATGATATTTTCAAGCAATTTAATGAGTGTCGCTTCCCTGCGCTCCGATACCCGAATGGGACTCCTTAAACGTGCTTTGAAAAATTTATTCAGAATAGTCTTTCCTATTCTAATAATAATACGCGATAACAACAGAACAAGGAAGATTTTAATAATCCCCTCGCCCAACAGCAGCCATATCTTTTCATCCAATATCTCTTTTGTAACGTTATCATAAATGCGATCCATATTTTCCTCCTGCCTAATGCAATTAACTGCAAATCTTTTATATCGTCTATATGATTTTTTCCCATATAGACGTATTCCTCTACCCTTCATGCATTGAGATAACCATGAAGTAGAGCGATTTTCTCTATTTTATCAATAAATAATGGTTTCTGTACAAAAAAATTATGGGTATATAGGTAAAAGAATTAGAAGTTTTTTCCCAAATATTAAAGTAATTATTTACTAGAAAGTATAAATGAAAGCAATTGGTAGAGGATAACGTCGATTCATATCCCCTTCACCTGTTTGCATGTTCTACAAAAAATTCCCTCATCCATGATGTTAAATACCGTATATTTTCCCCTTTTTATCCGTATACTGTAATACCAAATAAAGTAAAGGAGTTGAGCCAATGAATCTGAATTCTAGTCTATTTAATAATAATAAAAATAGATTGAGTCGCATCCTGCATGAAGATACGGATGCATCCAAGCAAATTTCCCAGGAATTAATCAACCTCCTACCAACCGGAAAGCTCCAACCAATCGTCATCGTCTGCATAGGCACGGACCGTTCCACAGGCGATTCACTCGGACCACTTGTCGGCACTCTGCTTAGTGAAAAAGCTGAAAACGGTTCTTCTTCATTCCATGTTTATGGTACTCTGGATGACCCTATACATGCGATGAATTTACAGGAAAAATTAAATGAAATCAAAAAGATGCATGCCAATCCCTTTATAGTTGGAATCGATGCTTGCTTAGGGAAAATGAAAAGTGTCGGCATCGTTCAAATCGGCCAGGGACCAGTGAAACCAGGAGCTGGGGTCAATAAAGATCTTCCTTCCGTCGGAAATGCCCATATTACAGGAATCGTGAATGTAAGTGGATTCATGGAGTTCATGGTCTTGCAGAACACACGTCTTAATCTTGTGCTAAAAATGGCCAAAACCATTGCCGAGGGGATTTATGAAGCACAAAATCATTATCCAATAAAACCTTCCATCACTCCTTTCACATGGTCATTCAAGCAAGAAAAAACCCTATGATCGGTTTTTTCTTATCATAAAAAAGAAGGAAGGGGATGGCCCCTTCCTTCTTTTTTTATACATAATACATGAAAGTAACCAGAATCGCGGTGATCATTATGCCTGGAAGCAGATTTGCCACCCTTATTTTGGTCAGACCGATAATATTCAAACCAATTGCCAAAATCATGACTCCCCCAGTTGCCGTCATTTCCAGTATGAAGGAATCCATTAAAGCAGTTGGGATCATCGTATTGATTTGCCTTGAAAAAATCGCTATGAACCCCTCATAAAGAATGACCGGAAATGCTGAAAAAAGTACACCTATGCCAAGCGTACTGGCGAGGACCAATGCCGTAAATCCATCGATGATCGCTTTTGTTATCAAAACGTCATGATCATTCCGGATACCGCTATCCAGGGCACCGATGATGGCCATCGCCCCAATGCCAAATATGAGCGTAGCCGTTACAAATCCCTGAGATATTGAAATTCCTTCCTTCGCTTTCATCCTGCGTTCAAGCCAATTGCCTAAAGAATTCAGCCTGGCCTCAAGATTCATCCATTCACCGAGGACAGCCCCTCCGACAATACTTAAAATGACAACAAGGAAATTATCACTTTTAAAGCCCATCTGCAAACCTAGGACCATGACGGCCAAACCGATACCGCTCATGACCGTTTCTTTTATCTTTTCAGGTATATGTTGCAAAAACCTTCCTAAAATCGAACCGATTAAAATGCAGGCACCATTCACCAAAGCCCCTAATAATACCATCTCATCCACCTAATTTTCTGCATATGTCGTCACGATCTTTTCATAAGGTGATCTAAGAGGATAGGTTCTCTTGATCGATCAAGTTCAAAATTCTCTCTAAATCTTCTTTTGAAAAGAATTCTATTTCTATTTTTCCTTTTTTCTTGCTTTGTTTTATCGTTACGCTCGTTCCTAGTCTTTCACGCAGACTTGTCTCCCGTTGCTTTATGAAGATATCTTTTTTTTCTTGTTTCTTATGTTTAGTTTCACGTGAAACGGTATCATTCAATTGATGTATATATTGCTCTAGCTGTCTGACATTCATTCCTTCTTTGAGGATTTTATCCGCCACTGGCTTAAGCATCTCTTTTTTCTTTAAACCTAGCAATGCCCGGCCATGCCCCATGGAAATTTCCCCGTCGGAGATATATCTCCTAATCCCTTCAGGCAAAGATAGCAATCTAACATGGTTTGCTATATGGGGACGGCTTTTACCCAGCCGGTTGGCCAACTGCTCCTGGGTGAATTCCAATTTTTCAAGAAGCGTTTGATAAGCGACAGCCTCCTCGATCGGATTCAAATCTTCCCGTTGCAGGTTTTCCAAAATCGCCAGTTCCATCATCTGCTGTTCGCTCAATTTCCTCACAACGACCGGAACTGTCTTTAAACCAGCTTCCTTGGCAGCACGATAACGCCTTTCCCCAGCCACGATTTCATATCCCTTAATGCTTTCCCGGGCAATAATCGGCTGTAATATCCCATGTTCCATGATGGATTTCTTTAATTCCTCTATAGCTTCAAGCCGAAAGCTCTTTCGGGGCTGATAAGGATTTGGCCTTAATTCCCTTAATTTGATTTCTCGCACGATTTCATCTTTACTGATCTCCCCACTGTTGAAAAGTGCGTTAAGTCCTTTGCCAAGTCCTTTAGCCATTTGATACCACTTCCTTTGCCAGTTCTAGATAGACCTCCGCCCCTCGAGACTTTGGATCATATATAATTATCGGTTCTCCATGGCTCGGTGCTTCACTCAAACGGACATTGCGGGGAATGATGGTTTGATAGACTTTATCCTGAAAGTATTTTTTGACTTCTTCTATGACCTGGAGACCTAGATTCGTTCTTGCATCCAACATCGTCAATAGCACACCCTCGATTTTCAAATCATGGTTCAAATGCTTTTGGACGAGGCGGACCGTATTCAATAGTTGACTCAAACCCTCCAATGCATAATATTCACATTGTACCGGAATCAAAACTGCATCGGCGGCCGTTAAGGCATTAAGCGTAAGCAAACCCAATGATGGAGGGCAGTCAATCACAATGTAATCATATTGGCCCTGCACCTCTTCTAACGCCCTTTTTAATCGGACTTCCCTTGAGATGGTTGGAACAAGTTCAATTTCTGCACCTGCTAGTTGAATTGTCGCAGGTATGGCATATAGGTTTTCTACCTTTGTTTCCATGATGACGGTACTGGCCTCGACATCATCAACCAATACATCATAAATACATTGTTCCACATCGGCTTTGTCAATGCCTGCACCGCTTGTCGCATTTCCCTGCGGGTCAATATCGACCATTAAGACTTTCTGTCCTATGTATGCAAGACAAGCACTTAGACTGACAGAAGTTGTCGTTTTTCCAACACCGCCCTTTTGATTGGCAATGGCGAGAATCTTACCCACGAATTCACCCGCTTTCAACTATCTTCATCACGCTTATATCTATTGATTTTTACCGTAAATCCATTTATTTCTTTCTATTTTATCATGAATGTTACTGGAAGAAATCGTTTTCTGAAATTCCTCTTAAAATTTGAAATATATCTAAAAGCATTAAAAATCCGGGAAAAGTTGAATGTTTTTCAAGGTGGAAATACCAGTTTTAGCGCGAAAATAAAAAAAGCTTGGTAATCGGAGACTACCAAGCGGGTAAGGATAGGGACTCAAGTTTTTTTCTTGGGTATTTTAATCGTGAACTGATAATACTCCTCGAATTCTTCTTCCTCTGCATCCAAATTTATTCCATTGTCTGTAACCATATTGAGTGATTGGCGTATGGTATTCACGGCAATCCTCATGTCTTTACTAAACGCTTTTCGCTTAGGTTTCGGCTTCTGCACAGTACCCTTCAAGAGCTTGACGACCTGCTCTTCGGTCTGTTTGACGTTTAACCCTTTTTCGATGATTTCCAAAAGCAGTTTAAGCTGCTTTTCAGGACTCTTCAACGGTATCAACGAGCGGGCATGGCGTTCCGTAATTTGCTTTTGAAGAAGTGCATCCTGAACCTCCTGGGGCAGCTTAAGCAGCCGAAGCTTATTCGCCACGGTAGATTGTCCTATTCCCAGTCTTTGTGCCAAAGCTTCTTGTGTTAAACTATGCAGCTCCAATAGTTTTCCATAAGCCAAAGCTTCTTCAATCGGTGTCAGTTCTTCACGCTGAAGGTTTTCTATCAGCGCAACGGAAGCCGTTTCTGTATCGGTGAAATCTTTGATTATAGCGGGTGCCAATTCCCAGCCAAGCTTTTGCATGGCTCGAAAACGACGCTCACCTGCAATGATTTCATACTTTCCCTGACCATAAGCCCTTACTACAATTGGTTGAATGATCCCATGTGTATGGATCGTTTGAGCCAATTCGGCAATTTTATCGTCATTAAAAACGGTCCTTGGTTGAAATCGATTAGGCACAATATCAGAAATGGAAATTTTTCTTATCTCTTCATTATTATTGCTAGGTGTCTCCATCTCTAGTTGCTCTTCTTCCTTTTCGCCAAACCCAAAGAACCGCGAAAAAGGATGCTTCATCTTCCTACACCACCTTTTAAAACTCCCAAATAACATATTCTCTATTTATAGGACAAGTCCTGCATACATTTCCCGACATGGTTATACATATGGCCCTTCGCTGTAAAAAACATGTCGACTGGCGCCATCAAGGCAATAATGAGGAATGGAGGGCCAGTTATTGTAACTATCGGCCGGCTTGCCCAAAATTATTTCCCTGAATCAGCCAGCACAGGGCACATGTTTTGACATGTACCGAAAATGCCTTCTTGTTGGCAAATGCAGTATTGAGTGAAAATAATAAGGTCATACATTTATAGTAAAAGAAAATAAGGGCAAGTACCAGCCATATATCTGAATCATCTACGCTTACTATGAAAACTTACTCATCGTACAGGGTTATTCAATAGGCTGCTTATTCGGTGTCCCTGGTTTTCTTGGGTATTTTTTAGGAGTCTTCTTCACTTTTTTTACAGTAATGATGTTTCTTTCACTATTTTCCTCTGGCAATGTGAAAGGATGAATTTCTTCAATTTTTCCGCCTAATGTAAAAATGGCCTTCTTCCCTGTGTCCATTTCATCTTGTGCACTAGCCGCTTTCATGGCAATGAACGTCCCATCCAGTTTAACGAGCGGCAAACATAGTTCACTTAAAACGGACATCCTGGCTACTGCCCTTGCCATGACAATATCATAGGATTCGCGATGCTCCTGTTTTTGGGCGAAGGTTTCCGCCCGGTCATGATAGAAGGAAACTCCCTTTAATTGCAAGGAATCCGCAAGGTGATTCAAAAAAGAAATTCGCTTATTCAAGGAATCCACAATCGAGACGTGGATATCAGGGAAACAAATCTTCAATGGAATACTCGGAAATCCAGCTCCAGCCCCAACATCGCAAATTCGATATGATTTGTTAAAGTCAAAATAGAAGGCTGCACTGATTGAATCATAAAAATGCTTAAGATAAACTTCTTCTTTATCAGTGATGGCTGTTAAGTTCATCTTTTCGTTCCATTCCACCAATAATCGATAATAAGTGTCAAACTGATCAAGCTGTTGAGGAGAAAGCTCGATCCCTTTCTCCAGCAGTGCTTGTTGGAACTGTTCAATATTCATGTCTTTTCAATCCTTTTCGGGTATTTCCATTACTGAGATACTCTGGCAATCTTTCCTTGTTCCAAATAAACAAGCAAAATGGAAACATCAGCGGGATTCACACCGGAAATTCTTGAAGCCTGAGCTACTGATAGCGGGTGGACCTGCTTTAATTTTTGACGTGCTTCCGTTGCAAGTCCAGAAATTGCATCATAATCGATATTCTCTGGAATCTTTTTATTCTCCATTTTTTTCAGGCGATCGACTTGCTGCAAGGATTTTTCGATATATCCTTCATACTTGATCTGGATTTCGACCTGTTCCGTCACTTCATCACTCAGTTCGACATCACTTGGCGCCAACTTCTGGATATGGGAATAATCCATTTCAGGCCGTTTCAATAAATCGGAGGCCCGGATTCCATCCTTTAACTCACTGCCGCCACTTGCAGTAATGACTTCTTGTACCTCTTTGGTCGGTTTGATGAAGTTTGATTTCAGTCGTTCCTTTTCCATTTCAACCGCTTCTTTTTTCATAAGGAATCGATTGTAGCGTTCTTCTTTGATCATTCCGATATTGAATCCAATTTCCGTTAAGCGTAAATCGGCATTATCATGACGCAATAATAAACGATATTCTGCACGTGAAGTCAGCAATCGGTATGGTTCATTCGTGCCTTTCGTTACAAGGTCATCAATGAGAACACCAATATAGGCATCCGAACGGCTTAATATCAGTTCTTCTTTACCCATTGCATTCAATCCTGCATTAATACCGGCCATCAATCCTTGTCCTGCTGCTTCCTCGTAGCCGGATGTCCCGTTAATTTGGCCAGCAGTATAAAGATTTTTGATTTTCTTCGTTTCAAGTGTAGGCCATAGCTGTGTAGGAACGATAGCATCATATTCAATTGCATATCCAGCGCGCATCATTTCCGCCTTTTCAAGTCCTGGAATTGTTTGCAGGATTTTCACTTGCACATCTTCAGGCAGACTTGTAGATAAACCTTGCACATAAACTTCCTTTGTATTGCGACCTTCAGGCTCCAGGAATATTTGATGCCTTGGTTTATCATTAAAACGGACGACTTTATCTTCAATCGATGGACAATAACGCGGCCCAGTTCCTTTAATCATTCCCGAATACATTGGTGAACGGTGTAGATTCTCATCAATGAGCTGGTGTGTCCCCTCATTCGTGTACGTTAACCAGCATGGCAATTGATCCGTTATAAACTTTGTCGTTTCATAAGAAAATGCACGCGGCATTTCATCGCCAGGCTGAATTTCCGTCTTGCTGTAATCTATGGAAGAGCTATTCACGCGTGGCGGCGTTCCTGTTTTAAAACGGACCAAATCAAATCCTAACTGCTCTAAATGTTCAGAAAGCCTGATGGAAGGCTGCTGATTATTAGGGCCGCTTGAATATTTCAGTTCTCCTAAAATGATTTCACCGCGTAAATATGTTCCAGTCGTGATTACGACAGTCTTCGCACGGTACACCGCGCCTGTTTTAGTGATGACACCCGTGCATACGTTGTTTTCAACAATTAATTCCTCTACCATTCCTTGAATCAATGTTAGATTTTCTTGGTCTTCTATCGTCTTTTTCATTTCTTGTTGATAGAGAAATTTATCTGCCTGCGCCCGCAATGCACGAACAGCCGGACCTTTAGCCGTATTGAGCATCCTCATTTGAATATGGGTCTTGTCGATATTTTTTCCCATTTCTCCGCCTAAAGCGTCAATTTCCCTAACGACTATCCCTTTTGCCGGCCCACCAACGGAGGGATTGCATGGCATGAAGGCGACCATATCCAAGTTAATGGTGATCATCAACGTTTTAGCTCCGACTCTTGCCGCTGCAAGGCCTGCCTCACTTCCAGCATGTCCGGCACCAATAACAATGACATCATAGCTACCTGCTTCGTACTGCATATCCTTTTCCTCCTTTTACGCTTATTTTCCTAAACAAAATTGAGAGAACAATTGGTTGATCAAATTATCTTGAACGCTTTCGCCAATGATTTCTCCAAGTAGCTCCCATGCTTTCGTGAAATCGATTTGAACCAAATCAACCGGTGTACCCATTTCAATAGCATCGATTGCATCTTCAATTGACTGTAATGCCTGTCCCAGCAAAGCTATATGCCTGGCATTGGAAACATAGGTCAGGTCTCCCGTTTCTAAAGAACCCTCGAAAAATAAAGAAGCGATAGCTTCCTCCAATTCATCGACCCCTCGATCCTCCAGTAATGAAGTCGTAACAACTTTATGGGATGCCGCCTTTTCCTTGACCTTGGCCATATCGATTTTTTGTGGAAGGTCGGTTTTATTGATGATAACGATGACATCCATACCCTCAACCGCTTGAAATAGTTTCTCATCTTCAGTAGTGAAATCATCTGAATAATTCAATACAAGCAATATTAAATCAGCCTCTTTTAATACTGCACGGGACCGTTCAACTCCAATTCGTTCGACGATATCCTCCGTTTCGCGAATTCCTGCCGTATCGACAAGTTTAAGCGGTACACCGCGAACATTGACATATTCTTCGATTACGTCACGTGTTGTACCTGGAATATCAGTGACGATCGCTTTATTTTCATGAACTAAGCTGTTAAGCAAAGAAGATTTTCCGACATTAGGGCGCCCTATGATAACGGTCGCAAGCCCGTCCCGAAGTATTTTCCCCTGTTGGGCCGTGTGAAGCAGTTTCTCTATTTCATTCTTCACATAACTGCCCTTTTCCAAAAATAAACGATGCGTCATTTCTTCGACATCATCATATTCCGGATAATCTATATTTACCTCGACTTGAGCGAGGGTTTGTAAAATTTCCTGACGCAGGTTTTGGATTAATTTCGAAAGCCGGCCTTCCATTTGACCTAATGCAACATTCATGGCTTTATCCGTTTTAGCCCGGATTAAATCCATAACGGCCTCAGCTTGAGAGAGATCGATCCTGCCATTCAAAAAAGCCCGTTTCGTAAATTCACCAGGTTCCGCTAAACGAGCACCTTGTGAGAGAATAAGCTGCAATACCCGATTGACCGAAACGATTCCACCGTGACAATTTATTTCAACTACATCTTCTCTTGTAAATGTCTTTGGACCCATCATGACCGAAACCATGACTTCCTCTATGATTTCACCTGTTTTAGGCTGGATAAGGTGGCCATAATGAATCGTATGTGATTTCACTTCAAGCAATCCTTTTCCACCTGGTCCTTTAAAGATCCTATCGGCTATTTCTATGGCCTCATCACCGCTGATTCTAACGATGGCGATTGCCCCTTCCCCTAAGGGAGTAGAGATAGCGGTGATTGTATCGAATTCCATGCTTTCACCTCTTATATAATGATGGTTCTATTTTTTTCTGTTAATAAAATCGTCGAATCCCTAAATTACTACAATACCACAGTATATTCATGAAAAAAAGTAGATACTCCTGCTCTCCAAGAGTTATCCACATGCAATTAATCCATATTCTGTAATATTCATTTTAACTTATCCACATGTGAATAACAAATATCGCCCGCTTCCCTTTCTCCCATTCCCTTTACGAATCAAGAGAATATAAAAAGAATTTTGTCAGTTATTGTTGAATTAATACTTAAAAAAAACATTAAACACACAACGATTTCATGGCCTAAAAAAAGAACCCCTGCTTAAAAGCAGAAGGTTCATTTAAGTGGAGTAATGACCAAGTGGCGATATGGCTCAGTCCCACTTGAAGTTGTTTTTATTTTTGGATAATCCAAGAGGGCATTATGGATGACCTTCCGTTCATAGGATGGCATCGGCTCGAGTGAAACAGCTTTACCTGTTTTCATGGCTTTATTTGCCATTCTTTCAGCCAATTGGACTAAAGTGTCATTGCGGCGATTTCGATAATCTTCTGCATCTACAGTAATATTCAAAAACTGCTTCGAATATCGATTTGCAACAAGCTGCGCTAAATACTGAAGTGAATTTAGTGTTTGACCTCTTTTACCAATCAATAATGCAATTTTATCACCTGATAAATGGAATGTTACGTTCTTCCCTTTACGAGTGACATCAATTTGTGCATCGACTCCCATTTCCACGCTGACATTCTTCAAAAACCCAAGTGTCTCTTCAATGGGATCTGCAGGCAATGTCACATGGACAATGGCCTTCCTAGCACCAAATAAACCAAAAAATCCTTTTTTGCCCTCATCTTCTATTTCAATCTCCACGCGATCTTTAGTGCTGTTCAGTTGAGCTAAAGCTAAATTTACTGCTTCTTCGACAGATTGTCCTGTAGCAGTTACCTTTTTCACTTTTTCTTTGCCCCTCCCGCGTTTTCCGCAGCTGCTTTTCTAAGATCCGGACCTTTGATGAAATATGTTTGAACGATACCAAAAAGGTTACCAACTACCCAGTAAAGAGAAAGAGCAGCGGGGAAATTAATAGCAAAAACAACAATCATGATTGGCATGATGTAAAGCATCATCGTCATTTGTGCCGCCATTTGTGGATTGGAGTTCATTCCAGCCATGGACATCTTTTGCTGAATAAAAGTCGTGATACCTGCAACGACCGGTAAAACATAAACAGGATCCGGGGAACCTAAATCAAACCAAAGAAAACTATGTAAAGCAATTTCTTCCGTCCGGCTGATTGCATGGTAAAATCCGATCAAAATCGGCATTTGCACCAATATCGGCAAACATCCCGCCAATGGATTCACATTATATTTTGAAAATAGAGCCATTGTTTCTTGTTGTAGTTTTTGTTGTGTGGCAGCATCTTTTGAGCTGTATTTTGCTTGAAGTTCTTTCATTTCAGGCTGAATGGCCTGCATTGCTTTCGAGCTTTTCACCTGTTTGATCATTAATGGAAGTAATGCTAAGCGAATGATAAGTGTAACACCGATGATTCCCAAACCATAGTTCTCACCAAATGCTTCAGAAAGCCAAATGATCAGGGCTGATAATGGATAGACAATGTATGAATTCCAAAAACCTTCACTCTCTGCAGTAATAGGTTCTTTGATTTCAGTACACCCTGCTAACAACATCATTATCGAGGCTAGTCCAATAATGAGTAATATTCGTTTTTTCAACCGTAATTTCCTCCTAACTGCAATCAATCTTTTTTGAAACAATTGTGAACTGATTATTAGAAGATTTCAAGGAAAAGCAATCCACTTTTTCCACAGTTTACAATCGGAATTTTCTATGTCATTTTTCTCAAGTAACCACATGATCCGAGGAGTGCTTATTCGATATAAGGGGACTTTATTGTTTTTTCTTTTTAAAGTTTAATGATTTAGAACGTTTCAGGACATGGATCAAGCTGCTTTTCACCTGGAAAAAGTCCATCTCCGCCGCTGGTTTTCGAGCAATCACAATATAATCCTTACCCTCTTCTATATCTTCTTTCAATTCCAAAAACGCTTGCCGTATGTATCTTTTGATTTGGTTCCTAACAACGGCGTTCCCGATTTTTTTACTGACTGAAAGGCCGATCCGAAAATAATCCTGACCCGGCTTTTCAAGGACATAGACAACGAATTGCCGATTAGCAGAAGATTCACCTTTTTTAAACACAAGCTGAAATTCGTCCTCTTTCTTAATCCTTAACTTTTTTTTCATTTTTACACCTTCATTACATGAATTGAGTCTCAGTAAATCCCTTATTTTGCGAAAAAAGACCACTGAGACTTTTCAGTGGTCTATGCAGATAATACTTTTCTGCCCTTACGGCGACGTGCAGCGATTACTCTACGTCCGTTTTTCGTGCTCATACGTGCACGGAAACCGTGAACTTTACTATGTTTGCGGTTATTCGGTTGATAAGTTCTTTTCATTATATGACACCTCCCTGAGGAATAACAGTTAAAGACAGTCTTTACAATTATATAGATGGAGGTTTCTACTTGTCAACCTCATCCATAAAAATATTTCATTTTTAATGCTCAATGTCCAGTAGGCCTTTTTTTACTACCTAGCCTATTGTAAATGATTTTGCTCCGAACTGATATAGAAATTTTTGGGGAAAGGGAAATTTCCATCATTTTATCGATGGGCACAAATATGAGATTCGCAATGAATCCTCTCTTGATCGACACAAAATTCGACAAATAATATGAATGAACCTGAATCACTTTCTATCTGTCACATGCACGTCTTCCGGCTTGAACAACTTGGTTCAAGTTAAATTAATTCGAGGCTATAATCACGGTCTGTGGATAAAATTCGACATGTTTTTTTCTATCCACAAACCATTTTATAGACTTTTGCACATAACAATGGCCTGTGGAAAAGTTTTTCCCACAAGCTCGGTAAGTTGTGGATAAAGTTTTCTAACCCATTGCAAGACGCCTGAATTTCTGATATTATATTTGTGTTTTCACTCTGAATAACTTTATCAACAGGGAACGTTTATCCACAGACTGTGTATAACTTGTGGATAGTTTATTCGACCTGTGTATATTAATCTGTCCACAGATGGTGGATATTGTCGAAAACCCTTTTTTCTTCTTTATTATATAATTCTTAAAATACCTGTTGATGAATAAACATTCAAATCTGCACTGGCTTACCAGATGTAGTCTGTACAAAAGTTGTACAGCGCAAGATATAGTTTTTAGGCACTTCACATTACACAACACAAAATTCCTTTATACAGCTCACCGAACCTTTGCTGTCAAAATTAATATAAAGACGGCAATCGATGAGTTTATTTGTGCCTATACATTTAGATACAATCATTAAAAATTTTTTGCAAAGGAGGGATAAGT